>CAWDBM010000012.1:0-31948 GCA_963800565.1 uncultured Acidobacteriaceae bacterium | reverse complement strand
GAGAGCGCTCGCAAAGTATTCAAGAATAACGACTTATTGGCAAAGTATTCAACGATAAGGAGTTAGCCTGATTTTGCCTACTTTGCGTGCGCCTGTTTCCTCTTGAGTTATCGTCCGGCGACCGAGAAAATTTCTATTTCGCTGACCTTTAGAATCATGGACTTGGCGGGAAATTCCTTGCAAATCATTGGTTTTAAAGGAGTTATTTGTGAAATGTTCCACGATGAGGAGTTAGCTCGATGCTGGCCGATTCTCGGTCCGTCTTTGCCTGGATATCGCTTCGCAAAATATTGATTCCAAAGGGACGGAATCTGCAAAATATTAATGAGTAAGGAGTTAGGAGCAATGCTCGCGCTCGCTGGCCTCGGGGCGCCCCTCGACTATGGAGATTTCAGAGATCGACTCCGCTTAGCCTCCCTGGGAGGCAGTTTCGCTGCGGGGAAGGAGTGCGAGTGTTGTTTGCTCTAGTTTTATTTTACGCTGAGTTGTCAAGCGCGTTTGCTAATTGTGTTGTAGAGGTCTTGGGCGGCGGGAGTAGTCCAGCGCAGCTGATGGGGGGTGTCAAACAGGCAGCGGGGAATTGGGGAACGTCCCGTCCGTCCCCGTTCATCCGTCCCCGTTTATCCCCCGTTTATCCCGATCCCCCTATCCCCCTATCCCCCGTCCCCGCTTATCCCGCGCAGGAGGGTATCGATAAAATACGACCTTGTGGCGGTGCGCCAAACTTTGCGCCTTCGAGATTTAGGCGTGATCTCGAACATGCCGTTCTGTTGCCAGAGAACCAAAATCGTCGGCGGTGTACACGGCTTTCTCTGTGTTGTATTCGTCCATTGGCATCCTTCTCGACTTATTCCGTGTTTCCCATCGTCGCCATACTAGACGTAACGGGAGCGCGTGGCAATCAACCCACGTTGCAGTTTACGGCGCGGCTGACGCCGCGCCCTTTCAAAACTAATTCAGAGTTTCTGGGCGGCACGACTGAAGTCGTGACCTTCCCAAAACGGAGTCGTGGTGGGGAATAGGGAGTCAAAAACCCCGCCCTGTCGCAAAAAGCGCGACAAGGACGGGCCACTCTCGTGAGTTTAGATGATGGCGAAGGGCCGGACCACCCGTCCCTCAAGAACCAAGCGTCCAGTTCTCAACCACCAACCTGGAGACCCGCCCAAACTCTCGCGTGTTGTTGGTCACGAGCGTTAGGCCGAGGCTGCGGGCGTGGGCGGCGATGAATAGGTCGTTCGCTCCGATCATGGCGCCATTTCTTCTTAGGTCGGCGCGTATGCGGGCATAGTGCGGAGATGCTGCATCGGGAAAGTCCAGAATCTGGATGTAATTCAGAAAGGCGCTTAGCGCGGCTGCATCCTGGCGCCGCCGGGGAGAGACCGCGACTCCGTATAAGAGTTCCGACTTCGTGATCACGGAGATGCACACATCGCTGACGGGAACGGCGCTCAGGCGCTTGAGCACGGCGTCGTTCGAGCGCTTCATGATGTAGGAACAGATGTCTGTATCGAGCATGTAGCGCGGCATTAGGGCTCGCGTTCCTGGAGGGGAAGATCTTCGACATTTTCCATGAAATTCGGCGAGGCAACCGGAGCCTCAGCTAGGTAGGAAGTCCAATCGAATGGTCGCGGAGATAGGACCACTTCGCTTCCTTCTTTGCGTATAAAGACTTCCTGCGTGCTGAATTGAAACTCCTTGGGCAAGCGGACGGCCTGACTGCGGTTGTTCATGAAGACTTTTGCTTTGCGTTGCATGCGGCCTCCAGACGACGGACTGTGGCATATACACGTGTATATGCCATTCTACCACAAATACGCGAACTAATTGTTTGAAGTCACCTCAGGGGCTAAAGCCCGGCATTTAGCGGACTTGGATGGCACGGCTGAAGCCGTGCCCTACCCAAACCGAATTCATCGGTTTGCGGCATGGATTACTCCGCAGCGGACTCGCGCCGATTTCACATCCGCGCGCGAGAGGTCTTGACCTTTGAATAGAAGCGGCTTGCCTTTGGATTTTGCCAGGCGATTTGTGGCATCGCTAAAGCGATGCCCTGATACGAATCCCTAAGTTTTCTGGAAGGAATCGGCGAAGGCTTCGGCGTTGGTTTTTTCGATCACTCGTTCGTAGTCGCTGCCTAGAAACTTTTGCAGGCGGTCGCTGTTCATGATGTATTGGCCGGTCATGTAGGGAACGGCATCGGGCGGGATGGCGGAGATCTTCCATGTCCACAAGAACTGGAGAACCCGGCGCATGGCCCACTGTCCGGGGACGCGCAGCAGTTTGGCGCGCGCGATCTCTATACATTGCGCGAAAGTCATGGGTTCGCCACGACCGGCTACGTTCAGGATGGTGAGGCGCTGCGCTTCGGGCTCACGGTTTAGAATCCACGCGATCAATCGTGCCATGTCATCAACGTGGACGAACTGAATTTGATTGTCGAGATACTTCTGGCCGTAGGGCAACATGCAGGGCAGGCGCTTTGACGCCTCGCGCATCTTGGCGGCGCGTGAGCCTTTGCCGTTCGGCGTTCCGCGAAACGCTCCCATCAGATAATTGTCGACGGTCGCGCCGGCCAGAATGTGCGGACGCAGAATGAACACTCCGCATCCGCGCAGCGACGGGGCGCGCTGCTGTACCACGAGATCGCTCTCTCTTTTGTGGACGGCATAGGGCAGAGTGTGACCGGCGAGGAGCGCGTCTTCCGCGACCGGCTCGGGCAAATTGGAGCCGTAGGCCGACACGCTGCTGGTAAAAATAAACTGCCGGATGGTGATTCCAGCAGTGCGGTTGGCCTCGGCAATTGCCTCCATCACGCGCGCCGTGCCGGCCACGTTGATGCGCCACATGCGGTCAACGTCTAAAATTCCCGACCGTTGCGGATCGATAACAAACGCCAGATGCACGACCGACACTGGTTTCAGCTCGCGCAGTAGCAAGAGCAGATCGCGAGTTGATTCTTCGATGCCGAGGTCGAGCTCGACAAACTGGTCGACGGGATGAGCCGGCGGCACGATATCGACGCCCACCACCTTGTAATCCGCGAGCTGCGGTATAAGCCGCTGCCCAAGATTGCCGGAAACACCGGTGACGATGATGGTGGGCTTTGCCGTATCCATTAAGTGTGCATCTTTTTAGGTGGACGCTTCGTGTTCTTAGTCATTGTCGGGCGCGTGGTCGGGCGAGTGTCGGGGAGGCGGCATCTGTCCGCGCGGCGGCATTGGCATCCCCGGAGTACGAGCGGGCCCGAAGTAAGCGTCATTCAAATCAGGAGCGCTTTGATAGGACTGCATAGTTTCGCGGTAGCGCTGGCTGGAAAGAAGTTTGCGAATTTCCGGAGCAGCGGCCTCCAAAGTTAACGTCTCTTTGCTGACCATCTTGTAGATGTAGTAGCCGCTGTTCGCATCGGTGATCACTTCGGAAACTTCGCCGGGTTTGAGATCCATGACTGCCTGATGCGCAGGCGGCAGATTGGTACGGCGCTGCTTCTCTAACTTCGTGCTGGGTACGCCGGGGAGGCCAGCGGCCGTGTAGGCGGCCTTCTGCAGCTTGTCGGGATCCTCGCCTTGGACGGCACGCTCGCGCAGCGAGTCGGCGAGTTTCTTCATCGCTTCTTCGGCAGCTTTTTTCTGCGCCTCGGTGGGCTGAGCCGGAGCTTTCGCTGTGGCGGTCGTACCGGCCTTTGTGGCAGTTGTGCCAGTCTTGGCGGCGGCTGCGCCCGTCTTCGCGGCTGTCTTTGGAGTTGTCGCAGGCGTGATTTGCTTGGTCTTGGGAATAAAAATTCGCGTCAGCGTTGCCTGTTCGTAGGTGGCTATATTTTTCTTGTAATACTCTTCGACGTCGGCGTCGGTGACTTTGGCCGAATCTGCTTGCAGCGCCGTGCTTAATTCCTGCGAAAGAATCTGCATGCGCGCCCACTGCATCTTTTCTTCGAAGGAGGTTTCTTTGTCGAGGCCACGCTTGTCCGCTTCGGCGGACATCTTCAACGCCCACGAATAACGGGTTGCGAGTTGCCGGCGAATAGCGGGCGACATATTTGGTTGCAACGCGTCGGCGAGCTTGTCGAATTGCGCGCGGGTGATTACGGTTTTGCAGGCATCGCCCTGTTCGGACGAGCCAGGGCAGAAACCTTTAATGGTGATCACCGTATCGTTGGGGCCGACTTCCGGCTTCGCTTCGGGAGCTTTATCGGTGCCGGCGGAAGCCTGACCAGTTGCCGCGGGAGCGTTTTGCTCGGGTTTTGCGCCCGCGGCGGACGTCATTGGCGACGGAGCCGATTGCCCGTAGGTCAAGCTGCCAAGCAGAAGACACACGAGGTACTTTGAACGCATGAACGAAAATCCTCCTGAGGGAATATTGCGACGAACGTTCATCCTAGCATGTACCGCTATGGGCGAGGCAAGGGGTAGCCTGCGCCGGATAGTGCGCGCCCATTCGTTATAATCAAAGGTTGAGAGGATGGCTACATCGAGTATGAATTTGACTGCGCAATCCGGAGTAAATGCCAGCGAACATCCGGGCGGGATTGCCGCATCCGACTACGGCGACGTTCGCGCCGAGTTTCACGCGTTGCTCTCTGGTTGCGGCCTTTACGATCTGAGTTGGCGTGCGAAGATCGCGGTTGCTGGCGGCGACCGAGTTCGCTGGATGAACGGCATGGTTTCGAATAACGTGCGCGATTTGGCGGCGGGCCATGGCGTCTATGCATTTCTGCTGAATGCTCAGGGGCGCATCCAGTCCGACCTCTATGTGTTTCAGCGCGGCGAGTCTCTGCTGGTGGATACGGAAGGCGCGCAGCGCGAAAAAGTGTTGCAGCTGTTCGATCGGTACATCATTGCCGACGATGTTGAGATTGCCGACGTGAGCGACAAAGTCGCAGCGCTCGGCCTGACGGGGCCGCAGTCGCGCGAAGTTCTCGAACGCGCCAGCGTAACCGTCCCAGAGTTGGCGCACCTGCAGTTTGCCGAAGTCGAGTGGGAATATGCAGGTCGGAAAACGACGGTTACGCTTTTGCGCTCGGGCGAGGAGGCACGCGAGTCCTACCAGGTGTGGACATCGCCTGAGCAGTTGAGCATATTGCGAGGCTGGCTTATTACGGAAGGAGCGCGCCCGGTCGGTACGACTGCGCTCAATCTGTTCCGCATCTCGCGTGGCATTCCGCAATATGGAGTCGACATTCGCGACCGTGATCTGCCCCAGGAAACTGGCCAGACGCGCGCGCTGAATTTCACGAAAGGTTGTTATCTGGGCCAGGAGATTGTCGAGCGCATACGCTCCAGGGGCGCGGTACATCGGCAGTTCACGGCGTTTGTGGTCGAAGGCGAACTGCCCGAACCGGGTACGAAGATTATTGCTGGCAAGAATGAAGAAGTGAAAGAAGTTGGCGAGATTACGAGTGTGGCACTTCTTCTATTATCCGGCGAGGATCGCCCTGTGGCCCTGGGTTATCTGCGCCGCGAAGCTGCCGCGAAACAATTGCGAGCGGGGGCCGCAATCCTGAAGCCGGCCTCAACTCCGCTGGCGTGAACCCCGGAAATTAAGTTAGCAGATTGAGAAGAATCCAGGAAAATTATATGGCACAAAAAAGAAAAGAAGAGAGTGAATTCAAAGTCAGTGACCGCCGCTTGTTTACCGCCGATGGTCAACTTCGGTCGGATGCTGAAGAGGAACCAGCAGCACCATCAATCGCGACCGCTGCCCCGCCCGCACCAGCTCAGGTGGTAGAGCTGTCAGAGGCTGCGGCTACGGCGAATGTTTCGACAATTTCTGATGCCGCACCGGCGCCGCCCGTTCCCGAATCCGACATTCCCGAGCCTCCAAGCGCGACCGAGCAGCAGGAACAGCACGATGCCTACAAGAAGTCTTCGCGCGATCTCGATGCGAAAGTCGAGCTGAGCGGACACTCCGCCAAAGAACTCGAGATGAGTTTCGAGCGCTTCATGGCATCGCTCTACATGACCGCGATGATGCAACTCGGCCTGATGCACGAGCAGGGCGGCCAGCCCGGAGTCGACATCATCGGCGCGCGCCAGACCATCGACACGCTAGGCATGATTGCCGAAAAAACCAAGGGCAATCTCACGCCGAAAGAGCAGGGATTTCTGCAGAACTGCCTCTACGAATTGCGCATGGCGTACGTGGAAGTGACCAATGCACTGGCGCGTCCTCCGCAGGCGCCCGGCCCGCACACAGGCACCAACGGCTGATGCAAGCGACGCTGACCGTATTAGGCAGTGGCACATCGATGGGAGTTCCGACCATTGGTTGCGACTGCGCCGTCTGCCGCTCCTCCGATCCGCGCGATCGCCGCACTCGCCCCTCGGTAATGATCAGCTACCGCGATCTTCACGACAATATCCGCAACGTGTTGATCGACACTACGCCTGACTTTCGCGAGCAGGCGCTGCGTGAAAAAATTGTCCAGCTCGATGCCGTCCTCTACACCCATACGCATGCCGATCACATCTTAGGGATCGATGACCTGCGCCCGCTGACTTATCATCACAAGCCCGGCAAAATGCCACTCTACGCCACGCCGCGAAACTGTGAATTTCTACGCAACATGTTTCGCTACATTTTTGAAGCGAAGTATAAATTTGGCGGATTGCCGCAGGTTGAGCTTCATCCGATCGAAGGCCCGGTTGAGCTGTTCGGCGCGAGCTTCGAACCGCTGACCGTCATCCACGGTGAGACGCCGATCCTCGGCTTCCGCTTTGGATCAGCCGCGTATCTCACGGATCACAGCGAGGTTCCTGACGAAACGCTGGAGAAGTTACACAATCTCGACATTCTGTTTTTGGACGCGTTGCGCTACAAGCCGCACCCGACGCATTCGACGGTGGAGCAGTCGCTAAAGATCGTAGAAGCAGTCAAACCGAAGCGGGCACTTTTTACTCATATCTGCCACGATCTGGGTCACGAGGCGACCGATGCGTCGTTGCCGCCGGGCGTGCGGTTGGCGTTTGATGGGATGAAGTTGGAATTTGAAATCTAAGAATCGCGTAGGCCCAAACGCCCTCGTCTGGGCATGCGAGGAAAGCTCGCCAGGGTTTCGCTTGCGGTGGAGTAAAAGGCAGCGGAGCTTCGCTCCGCTGGGCAGGTGAGGGCACCTGCCCCTACGCGAACTAGCGAATGCAAACTTTTGACCAACTCGATGATATCGCCAGCGACTTCGGCCCCGCGATTGTCAGCGTCGGCAACTTTGATGGCGTGCACCGCGCGCATCGCCATGTAATCAACGAGATCGTGCACCGCGCGAAAGCATCGAAAGCGAAGGCGGTAGTCGTTACCTTTGATCCACATCCGGCTCGCATCCTGCGTCCCGATCACAGTTTCAAGCTGCTGACTCCACTTCCGGAAAAGCTGCGCCTGCTCGAAGCGACAGGCATCGACGCCGTTTTGTTGCTCCCTTTCTCGCGTGATCTCTCGCTGATGACGCCGCATCAGTTCGCCCATGAAATTCTGAAGAAGCGCTTGCATGCCCGCGAAGTTCACGAAGGCTATAACTTTCACTTCGGGCACAAAGCGGCGGGAAATATTGAAGTGTTGCGCGAACTAGGGCGCGAGATGGGATTTGAAGTCCACGACTATCCCGAGATGCGACTGCGTGGAGAAAATGTTTCCAGCAGCCACATCCGCAAGCTGCTCGCCGAAGGGCGAGTGAGCCGCGCGCGCCATCTGCTTGCGCGTCCCTTCAGCATTCTCTCGACTGCGGGCCGGGGGCGCGGCTATGGATCGAGATATACCGTCCCGACCATCAACCTTGCGCGCTATGAAGAGCTGGTGCCGAAAGATGGCGTGTACATCACGCGCACGAGGGTCGGGGGTCGTAGCAGCGGCGAATGCTTCGACTCGGTCACGAACGTCGGGAATCGCCCCACTTTCGGCGCCGATTCTTTCGCCATCGAAACCCACCTGCTGAATTTTCACCCGCTCGAACTCTCAGCCGAAACGGAGGTCGCGATTTGTTTCCTGGATCGGTTGCGCGATGAGATCAAGTTTCCGTCGGTTGAAGCTCTGAAAGAGCAGATCGGGTGCGATGTACGGAAGGCGCAGAAATATTTGCGGCGATTGCAGCGCGAGACTCGCATCAGTGAGGGGAGCGACTACGACGCGTCATAACAAGATTGATGTTTCCCTGACATGACCGGGCTTGAATAATGCGAGGCGCTATTCAGCCCGGTCGTAGTTTAGATTTTGCCCCAGCCATCGCTCGACCTCCGCGACGCTCATTCCCTTACGTTTGCTGTAGTCCGCAACCTGATCGCGATCGATCTTGCCCAGGCTGAAGTATCGTGACTCCGGATGCGCGAAGTAAAGACCGCTTACGCTCGATCCCGGCCACATCGCAAACGACTCGGTGATCAGCATTCCTGTATTCGCCTGCACATCGAGCAAACGCCAAAGCGTGCCCTTCTCCGTGTGATCGGGGCACGCGGGATAGCCCGCTGCAGGCCTGATCCCTCTATATTTTTCTTGAATGAGCTCCGCGTTGCTCAGCCCTTCTCCGCAACCGTATCCCCATTCCTCGCGCACACGCTTGTGCAGGCATTCGGCAAATGCTTCCGCCAGGCGGTCGGCGAGGGCCTCCGCCATGATCGCGTTGTAGTCATCGTTCTCCGCCCGGAAGCGGTCGCACAGTTCCTTCAAGCCAATCCCGCTGGTCACCGCGAACGCGCCGATGTGATCGGCCAACCCTGTTTCCTTCGGTGCGATAAAATCGGCGAGCGATCGGCAAGGTTCGCTGCCTTCCTTATTGGACTGTTGGCGCAGAAAGTGGAACCTCTCTAACACGCGTGTGCGCGTGGCATCCGTATACAACTCGACATCGTCGCCCATTGCGCCGGCAGGGAACAAACCGTACACTCCCCGCGCAGTAATCAACTTCTTCTCGATGATTGCATCCAGCAGTGCATTGCCTTCGGCGAAAAGCTGGCGTGCCTGCGCACCTTGTGTTTCGTGCTCAAGAATGCGGGGATAAATACCCTTCAGCCCCCAGGTGTGGAAGAACGGCGACCAGTCAATAAATTCGCGCAGTGTTGCCAGCGGAAAGTTATCCAACACGCGCACGCCAGAAAACGCTGGTGTCGGCAAATCTGCTGCACGCCACTCGATCGGAGTCCGTCTCTTTCGCGCCGTTTCCAGCGATACCACCGTCAGCGGCGGCGCCGAATGCGCTCTGCGCAGCGCCTCGTAATCCGCGCGATGCTTGACCACAAACGCCGACTTGCCGGCTTCGCTTAGCAGGCTCGTCGTAACCGGAACCGCCCGGCTGGCATCGACCACGTGCACCACCGGCTCGCTATAGTGCGGCGCAATCTTGACTGCGGTGTGCGCCCGACTCGTCGTTGCTCCGCCGATCAGCAATGGCAACTTGAAACCCTGCCGCTCCATCTCGCGCGCGACATGCACCATCTCGTCAAGCGACGGAGTGATGAGCCCGCTTAGCCCGATCATGTCTGCCTTCTCCGCCGCGGCGCGTTCGAGGATCTTCTCGCATGGGACCATGACCCCCATGTCGATCACCTCATAGTTATTGCAGGCCAGCACGACGCCCACAATATTCTTGCCAATATCGTGGACATCGCCCTTCACGGTCGCCAGCAAAATTTTCCCCTGTGCCCTCACCACTTCGCCAGCTGCGGCCTGCGCTTCCTTTTCTGCTTCCATGAAGGGTGTAAGGTGCGCCACCGCTTTCTTCATCACGCGCGCGGACTTGACCACTTGCGGCAAGAACATCTTGCCCGCTCCAAACAGATCGCCGACCACACTCATGCCCGCCATCAGCGGGCCTTCGATCACCAACAAAGGCCGACCCAGTTTGACGCGTGCTTCTTCCGCATCGATCTCGATATAAGTGTCGATCCCTTTGACCAGCGCGTGAGTGAGCCGCTCCTCGACCGTGCCGTTACGCCATTCCTCGGCCTTCTTTTCACTTACAACCGCGCCCTCGTGTTTAAGCGATTCACCATGCTCCACCAAACGCTCGGTCGCATCGGGACGCCGATTGAGCAGCACATCCTCAACCAGCACTTTAAGCTCGGGATCAATCTCCGCGTACACCTCAAGCATTCCGGCATTGACGATGCCCATGTCCATGCCCGCCGCGATGGCGTGATAAAGGAACGCCGAGTGCATGGCCTCGCGCACCTTGTTATTCCCTCGAAAGCTGAACGAGATGTTCGAGACGCCGCCGCTCACCTTGGCGTGCGGCAGATTCGCCTTGATCCATCGCGTTGCGTTGATGAAGTCAACCGCGTAGTTGTTGTGCTCCTCCATGCCGGTCGCGACCGTGAGGATGTTCGGATCGAAAATAATATCTCCGGGAGGAAAGCCGACTTCGTCGACCAATATCCTGTAGGCGCGTTCGCACACTCGTATCTTGTCTTCGTATGTCGCGGCCTGCCCCTTTTCGTCGAAGGCCATCACCACTACCGCCGCGCCATATTTCAAAACCTTGGCTGCGTTCTGCCGAAATTTATCCTCGCCTTCTTTCAGCGAAATCGAATTGACAATGCCTTTGCCCTGCAGGCATTTCAGCCCCGCTTCAATGACCTCCCATTTGGAGGAGTCCACCATGAAAGGCACTTTCGCGACCTCGGGCTCGCTCCCGAGCAGTTGCAGGAAGCGTGTCATCGCGGTGACGCCATCGATCATGCCTTCGTCCATGCAGATGTCGAGAACATTCGCCCCATTCTCGACCTGCTGACGGGCAATGCTTACCGCTTCCTCATATTTGCCTTGCTTGATCAACTTCGCGAACTTCGGCGACCCGGCAACGTTGGTCCGCTCACCGATCACGATGTAAACGCCCGCTTGTTGGGTGAATGGCTGCGATCCTGAGAGACGGAGAGGTTTCGCGGGATTGGCTTTCGTGGGCTCGGTGGCGCTCAAACTATCGGACGTGCTCTCGCTCACGCTCGACTCTCAATTTCGTGGACGAAAGATTCCTCGCCCCGCTGCGCACCCCATTTTCGCGGAGGCTGGCCTTCGAGCGCTTTGGCGATGGCCGCGATGTGCGCGGGAGTGTTGCCACAGCACCCGCCCGCAATATTGATTAGCCTCGCCTGCGCGAAGTTGCCGAGATAGCGCGCCATGTCCTGAGGCCCGAGATCGAACCCGGTTTCCGACAGCGGATTCGGCAAGCCGGCATTCGGATAGCACGAGATAGCGACGTCCGCCTTCTCCGAGAGTTCTTCCAGAAACGGATACATCAAATCCGGGCCGAGAGAACAATTGAGACCGATCGACAGCGGTTTCACGTGTTGTACCGCATTCCAGAACGCCTCGGTCGTCTGCGCCGAAATCATCGTCTCACCGCCGCGCCCCACCGCCGCCGAGATCATCACCGGCAATTCTTTGCCGTCCGCATCGAACACTTCACGAATAGCGACAAGCGCCGCCTTGGCGTTCAGCGAATCGAAAATTGTCTCGACCAAAAGCAGGTCTACGCCGCCCGCAATCAGCGCACGCACTTGTTCAGCATAAGCGCTCTTAACCTGATCAAACGTGACCACGCGAAATCCCGGATCGTCGGCGTCGGGCGAGTTCGACAGCGACACAGTCAGCGGCCCGATTGCCCCCGCAACGAATCGCTGACGGGAAGTCGCACTCCCAACTCGATCGGCCCATTCGCGGCACTGCCGCGCTGATTGCTCATTGATATCCGAAGCCAGTGTGCCGAGAAATTTATCCTCGATCACCTTTTGATAAAACGCTGGATCCTTCCTTCCGCCGCGCTCCCGTGGATCCTCCACAAAAAATTCGCTCTGCGTAATGCTGGTCGCCCCAAACGTGTTCGTCTCGATGATGTCCGCTCCCGCCTCCAAAAACCGCCGATGAATGTCGCCGATCATCTCTGGTTTCGTGAGCGAGAAGAGATCCCCGTTATTCAACAGGCTTTTCTTCGCATCCTTAAAGCGCTCGCCGCGGATATCCGCTTCCGCCATCCCATAGGTGCGGATGGTCGTCCCCATCGCCCCGTCGATAATGGCAATGCGACTCTCGAGTATTTTCTCCAGCGGATGGCGGCGCGCTTTCGTCATGTCTCTTTGATGAAGTTAATCAGTCTTCGATTCGGCCTTAACCTCGCTGCATTTCCGGTAATAAGCCTCTTCTATTATAGCGATTGGCCGGATGTCCCAGCCCAGCGCTGGTGATCGCGCTAGTAATGCGACCGCCTCAAGACCTTGCTATAAGTCTGGTGAAAATGCTGACAGAGAAGGCTTTGTTCCGAAGGAGTGCAATCGCACGGCGTTTACGCACAAGCTTCCGCATCGCATTCTTTGCTCTTTCCATCCAGCTTGAGCATCCAATAATCAGTGGAGCCAAGAGCATCGCAACCGGCATACTAGAATGTAAATAGAACTTTCCGAAGCAGCGATTTTCAGCTTGCTCCATTTGAAACCTCAGGGGAGAGGACCAAATTGTTGTCGTTCCGGATCGCGTGTTTTCGGCATCGCCTTTCATCAATCGTCATTTTCGTTCTTGCGTGTTTCCTGCCGTGTTGTGCGTCTGCAGATACAGCCGCCTTTGACTTGGTCGGCCCGAAGGTAGACGTGCGCGTGAGGCGCGACGACAAGACTCTGCCTATCGCTGAGGTACCGAACCTCCAGGAGCG
Organism: uncultured Acidobacteriaceae bacterium; assembly: GCA_963800565.1. Taxonomy (GTDB): domain Bacteria; phylum Acidobacteriota; class Terriglobia; order Terriglobales; family Acidobacteriaceae; genus Acidiflorens. The sequence continues at coordinate 19,332 of CAWDBM010000012.1, read as the reverse complement.
CGACCGCCTTTGGATCCATCCCGACCTCCCGGATGACCAATCGGTGCACTACATCATGGTGGTAGTTTTTCTGCGCGGAGCCACGAATCCCCCTCCTGATTCGTGGTTTACTCGCGTCGAAACCTGGAACCGCCCGGTGCACGAAGAAGGTATTTACGTAACCGTCCCGGACGGTGCCGAGGAAGCGATTATTCTTCTGGCTCCGGATACCGGCGGTGGTTTCAGCACTTTGCGCAACGCAGTGCGCGGCAAGCCCGGAGCCTTCGTCCGCGCCTCTCAGGATCTCCAACAAGCCAGCCTCGACCGCGCTCGTCTGGAAAAATATCTCGAAGCCGTACGCGAAAGCGCCATAACCGATCCCGAACAACTGAAAACCCGCACCACTCTATTGGCGCACAGCTTGAACATCCGCCTCGATCAGCAGTGCTTCGACAAACCGACGGCACAGCAGGTTCCGTGCCTCACGCAGAATACGGATCAACTGGTGCTCGACGACTCGCATAGCCAATCGATGGTTGCGAGCCTCACCTCGGGAACTTCAACCGATCTGATGAACCAGCTCAGCTCAACCCCCACTGCGCGCAGCGGATACTACAGTCCCTACATTGGCGCCATCATGGATGTGGCCAGGATTCTGGCCAGCACGCACAGCGCGCAATATCAATACATCCCAGCGTTGGCCCTCCCCAAGCAGGACGCGCTGAACCTCCATCTCAATAACCCTCCGTCCTTCCGCAATCCAAAATCAGTATTGGTCGTCGGTCTACCCGCGGTTCATACGATTCCGTCGCCCACGCTGCGAACGACCAATCCTTCCCAGCTCTTCTGCGCTGGCAAGCCTGATCTGGTTTTGCCCGTGGAAGGCACGCCCCTCGCTTTTGCCACCGAGTTGGGCCACAACTTCGTACTCCATGTCGAAACCAAAACCGGGCCAGGCATCGATCTCCCAGCCCAGGCGGATGCAGCGAGCGGCGGTTTTGTCGTGAAGACCCAAGCCATGGAGAATTTCGCCGTCGCGTCCGAAGAAGTCTCCGGAGTTTTACGGGGCAGCTGGGGGTTCCAACCATTGGAAGGCCCGCGCTTCCTTCTGCGCCCATCCCGTCCCGGGCAGTGGATCGTTGCGTCCAAAGATGCCAGCGCGCTCATCGTCGGCAGGGAAGACACACTCCACCTGCAAAGCACCGCCGCCTGCTGCGTAAGCGAGGTAAAGCTGCGCGACGAACAAGGCAAGGTCTGGGACGCACCATGGAAGATCACGAAACCCGACGAACTCGAAGTGAAAGCAGCGTTGATGCAGACACCGCCCGGCTCGCTCACCATGCTGGTGAAAAAATTTGGCTTGGCCGAGCCCGATGCGATCCAGCTCCACACCTATGCCGAGGCCGGTCGCCTGGATGGCTTCCTGATTCATGCCGGCGATCCGGAAGGAGTTCTGAAGGGCACGCGTCTCGATCAAGTTATCGAGATGGAGGCCCGCGGCGCATACTTCAAACCCGAATCCCTATCCCGCGAAAACCAGCAGGATAAGCTTACGCTCGTCTCCGACGATCCAGCCGCGAGCGCGCTGTTCCAGCCCGAAGAGTCGATCCTGCTTCATGTCACCTTGAAAGACGGGCGCGTCCTCGATTTGAAATCGACCGTCGCATTGCGCCGCCCGAGCGTAAGCGTCATCAGCAAGAGCGTGCAATACGACGAGACTCCCGCTCCCGTGGTGCGACTGGGAAACGCCGATGAGTTACCGCAGGAGGCGCGTCTCAATTTTTCCCTGAAGACGCAGGTCCCTGAGATTTTTCCTCCCACCGAAAAAGTGGAAGTGGCAACCGCTGATGATTCCTTCCGCGTCCTGCTCAGCTTCAAAGACGGCAATATCACCTTGCAAGATTCCAAAACTGTCCTCGTCATGCTTGATCCGATGAAGCTTCTCGGGCCCTCAGCCTTCGGCCCTCTAAAGTTTCGCCCCGTTTCGTCCGATGGCGTCGAAGGCGATTGGCAGCCGCTGGTCAATCTGGTGCGCGTGCCCGACCTGAAGGGAGTCCATTGCGTGTCCCCGCGGGCGCGGGAATGCACTTTAAGCGGCGATAAGCTATTCCTGATCGACGAAGTTAGTTCCGATTCCGACTTCAACACCGCCGTCACCGTTCCCGATGGCTACGCCCAATCGACTCTCCTGATTCCGCCGCTGAAAGGCAAAACGCTCTACCTCAAACTAAGAGACGATCCCACGACAGTGAACACCGCAGTTGTTCCCACCCTAGACCAATAGTTCGGTCAACGCTGCGGGACTCCCACGTGACCCGCGCCGCGAAGCGTACGTAGGGGCAGGTGCCCTCACCTGCCCAGCGGGCGAGGCCCGCAGGCCGCTAGCGCGCGCAATAATTTCCGCAAGTAGCCGATTGACGTTAGTGACTATTTTGTTATAGTAACTCTCACATTTGTATTCGTTTGGGGGGAGGCCTCAATCATGCGCGCCGTGCTCGCGTTACACAATTCAGCAGCGGAAGCCAATGCGGCGACCGACCTCGGCCTCCGCGAGCGCAAAAAAGTCCGCCTCCGGCAGCAGATTATCGACACGTCCATCCGCCTATTTCGCAAGCGCGGATACGAGGCAACCCGCATCGACGACATCGTGCAATCGCTGGAAATCAGCCAGCCCACATTCTTTCGCTATTTCCCCAGTAAAGACGCGGTCCTGCGCGAGGTCGGAGAACGCGGCTATGCCTGCATCTGTGAGCGCCTGCGCTCCGAGCTTTCCAGCAAAGCGCACACGAGCGAGCGCCTGCGCCGTCTCTACACCACCATGGCACGTGAGGTCGAAGCCGACCGCCAGTTGTGGCAAGCCGTAGTTCTATCCGGCGCGATGGATCCCGTCCGCTCCGCTGAACTGCGCGGCCACGAGGAAGCGGCCGTCAGTCTCCTTCGCGAAATTCTGACGCAGGGCCAGGAGCGAGGCGAAGTTACCCGCGCTTTCCCTGTGGTGCATCTCGCCGAGTTTATGGAAGGCCTCTACAGCACGGTTGTTCGCCAGTGGGCAGTCGATCTGACCGGTCCGCACAAACTCACGGACCGAGTCCGTAGCGCGGTAGATTTTTTCCTGCGCGGCATTCGTCCGTAAAACATTTTCACCATTGCGTCCGCATGTTTGGGACACAGTAAAAGAGGATTAGGGCGATGAAGGCCGCAGTACTGCACGAATTCAAGACACCGCTAACGGTAGAGGAAGTCGCCCGTCCCTCGCCCGGCGCCGACGAAGTTCTGGTCGAGGTCGAAGTCTGCGGTGTGTGTCACTCCGATCTGCACGTCGCCGACGGCGATTGGCCGCAATTTGCCCGCATAGTAAAAAAGCCGCTGATTCTCGGTCACGAGATCGTCGGTCGCGTAATCGAGCGTGGCGCCGGCGTTCAAAGCGTCGCAATCGGAGACCGCGTCGGTATTCCCTGGATACAGCACACGTGCGGCGAATGTGAATTTTGCGGCGAAGGCAATGAGAATCTCTGCGCTCGCCAACGCATCACCGGCGTCATGGTGGACGGCGGATACGCGGAGTATGCAAAAGCTCCCGCCAGCCACGTTGTGAAAATTCCCGACTCGCTTCCATCCGAGCAAGCCGCGCCGCTCCTCTGTGCCGGAGTAACCGTCCATCGTGCTCTCAAGCAAGCCAAAATTCGCGCCGGCCAGCGCCTGGCAATTTTCGGCGTAGGCGGACTGGGCCATTTAGCTGTTCAGATCGGCTGCGCGGCGGGTGCTGAGGTCATAGCCATCGACGTATCCGATGAAAAACTTGCGCTTGCAAAATCGCTAGGCGCCGCGCGAACACTGAACGCTGCCACCGTCAACGTAGTGAAAGAGCTCCGCGCGAGCGCAGGGGTCCACGTTGCCCTCGTCACCTCGGCAGCCAAGTCCGCATACGACACCGCCTTCTATTGTGTGCGCCCCTCCGGAACGCTGCTGGCAGTCGGCTTGCCCGCCACAGACATTTCGTTTCCGCCATTAATGATGGCCGCGACAGAAATCAATATCAAGGCTTCCGCCGTAGGCACGCGCGAAGATCTCCGCGAGGTTTTGGCAATGGGAGCAACTGGAGCCGTCCATTGTCATGTTACGACGCGCACCCTAGCCGATGTTCAAGAAGTCTTGGGACAACTAAGCCGAGGCGAGATTTCCGGTCGAGTTGTGCTTAGGGTTTAGAGAGTGGTTGGATGGCGCAGCGGTTTTATACTGCGATTGGGTAAATGCGGCTGGCGGCTGAGTGGCTTTGACGTTAGCCACTTTAATATGATATTAACTATCACTTTTGCGCACCTCTTCCGCGAAGAAGGGCCGAATTCGAAATGAACGTTCGACAGCTTTTCGACCTGACCGGCCAAGTCGCCGTTATCTCCGGAGGATCCATGGGCCTCGGTCGCCAGATGGCCGAAGGCCTGGCCGAGATGGGAGCCAATCTCGTCGTCTGTGCGCGAAAAAAAGCACGCTGCGAAGAAGCAGCGGAAGCCTTGCGTGCTCACGGCGTTCATACCCTGGCTCTTGAATGCGACGTCAAAGACAAATCGGCAATTCAGCGCGTAGTCGATGAAACTCTGGCCAAGTTCGGCCGCCTCGACATCCTCGTCAACAACGCCGGCATCTCCTGGGGAGCGCCCGTCGAAGACATGACCCTCGACCAATGGGACAAGGTTCTCTCCACCAACCTCACCGGAACCTTCCTTTTTTGTCAGGCCGCAGGCAGAGCCATGGCCTCGCAAGGTTCCGGCAAAATCATCAACATCGCATCAGTCGCAGGTTTAGGTGGGGCCTCCGCCGCACTCCAGGCCATCGGCTACCACGCCAGCAAAGGCGGCGTCATCGCATTCACCAAAGATCTAGCCTGCAAGTGGGCGCCCCACAACATTCAGGTCAACGCCATCGCCCCGGGATGGTTTCCAACTCACATGTCCGAATGGATCATCGAGCATCGTAAAGATTCCCTATTGGAGAAAATTCCGCTGCATCGCTTCGGCGCCGATCACGATCTGAAAGGCGCGGCGGTATTTCTGGCGTCAGCCGCATCGGCCTATGTTACCGGCCACGTCCTAGTGGTCGACGGAGGCCAGACCGCCTGGTAATAATTAGCAGCTATGAATATCCCTCTAACCCCGGTCCGCTTTCTTCGCTACGCGCAGGAGCAGTTTCCGCGTAAGACGGCGGTAGTGTGCCAGCACCTCCGCTTCACCTATGCCGAATTTGGTGATCGCGTCGCGCGCCTCGCCGGGGCCTTGCGCGCCGCCGGCGCGAAGCCCGGCGATCGCATCGCTTTTCTCAGTCTCAATTGTCATCGCCTCCTCGAAGCCTACTTCGGAGTTCTTGAAGCGGGCTGCATCCTCCTTCCGCTAAATATCCGCCTGGCCGCGCCCGAGCTAGCCTACATCCTGAATGATTCCGGAGCGTCGTTCCTCTTCTTCGAGCAGGAGTTCGTTGGCCTGGTCGATTCGTTCCGCCGCGACTTGCGCACCGTGCGCTCCCTACATCAGCTCGATGTTCAACCAAACGAAGTTGAGGAAAATTCGGCAACGGCCCGCGAAGATTGGCTCTCCAATCCAACCTACGAGCAGATGCTCGCCTCCGCCACTCCCTACCGCGCCGATCTGATGGAGTTCGATGAAAATGCTGTCGCCGAGATTTTCTACACCAGCGGAACCAGCGCCAGCCCCAAGGGCGTGATGCTCACGCATCGCAATATCTACCTGCACGCCATGAGTATCGCCCTCTACCACCACACGCGTTATGAAGACGTGATGCTCCATACCATCCCGCTCTTCCACGCCAACGGCTGGGGAGCCGCCCACACCATTACCTTCGTCGGCGGAACCCACGTCATGCTGCCGCGCTTCCTTCCCGAGGAAGTTTTTCGGTTGGTACAAACCGAGCGTGTGCGCGCGCTCACTCTCGTCCCCATCATGGCCGCCGCGTTGGTGAATTCGCCCGCGCGCCCCAAGTACGACCTGAGCAGCGTCGAGTGGGCGACTATCGGCGGCGCCGCATCTTCTCCAACGTTAATCCGCGAGGTCGAGCAGACATTGGGTTTCAGTTGTTATTCAGGCTACGGGCTGACAGAGTGCTCGCCATCGCTCTCGAACGCCGAACTGCGACCTGATATCCAATGCACCCTCGAAGAGCGTTACAAACTCCAGGCGATGACCGGCTACGCCTTTCCTGGCTGTGAACTGCGCGTAGTCGACGCCAAAGACAACGATGTGCCGCGCGACGGGCAAACCATGGGAGAAATCATCGCCCGCAGTGACGGCGTCATGTCCGGCTATTGGCAGCAGCCCGAAGCCACGGCAGAAGCTATGCGCGGCGGGTGGTTTCACACCGGCGACATGGCCGTCATCGAAGACAACGGATACATTCGCATCGTCGATCGCAAGAAAGACATCATTGTCAGCGGCGGAGAAAACATTTCCTCGCTCGATGTCGAAAAGACATTGCTCGCGCATCCCGCCGTCTACGAAACGGCCGTGATTCCCGCCGCCGATCAGAAATGGGGAGAAGTCCCCCGAGCCGTAGTGGTGACAAAACCCGGCAGCAAAGTTAGCGACGTCGAGTTAATCGAATTCTGCCGCGCCCGCCTAGCGCACTATAAGTGTCCGCAAGCGATCGAGTTTTGCGAAAGCCTGCCTAAAACCGCGACCGGCAAGGTCCTCAAAAGAGAATTGCGCAAAAAATATCAAACGGAAATCGCCCAATGAACAACCAAACGCACAACTTAGTGAAAGTCACAAAAGACAAAGATATCGCCATCGTCACCATCGACAACCCTCCCGTGAATGCTCTCGGCCGTGGCGTGCCCGAAGGAATCGCCGCGGCAATCGATGAAATCAACCGCGACCCCGCCGTGACAGCCGCAGTAGTAATCGGCGCAGGCCGGACATTCGTCGCCGGAGCCGACATCAAAGAATTCGGCAAAATGACCGCTGGCGGCCCGCGCCGTAGCCTGCTCCCACTGCTCCTGAAAATCGAAGACAGTGCGAAGCCGATAGTGATGGCAATTCACGGTCAGGCATTCGGCGGCGGCCTCGAACTCGCCATGGCCGGCCACTACCGCGTCGCATCGCCATCTGCGCAGGTCGGTCAGCCGGAAGTAAAGCTAGGCATCATCCCCGGAGCTGGCGGAACTCAGCGTCTGCCGCGCCTGGTCGGCATCGCGAAAACAGTCGAGATGTGCGCCGAAGGCAAGCCCGTCTCTGTGCGCGACGCTGCAACCTTCGGCCTGATCGATCGCTTGATCGACGGCGACCTGCTAGCCGGAGCGGTAGGCTTCGCGCGCGAAATCGCCGCCAAGCCCGCGCCCAAAACGCGCGAGCGAGCCGACAAAGATAAGCAAGGAACGGCTGCCGATACCGCGGCGATTTTTGTTGCCGCACGCGACACAGCCCGCAAAAAACAGCGAGGCCTTATCGCTCCGCTGGCTGCCATCGACGCCGTCGAAGCCTCCACTAAGCTTCCGTTCGACCAGGGCTGCGAAGCTGAGGCGAAACTTTTCACCGAATGCCTGTTCTCCGATCAATCGAAGGCGCTCATCCACGTTTTCTTCGGCGAGCGCGAAGTCACAAAGATCCCCGACATCCCCAAAGAAACTCCCGTGCTCGCCATTAACCGCGTCGCCGTAGTCGGCTCCGGAACCATGGGCGGCGGCATCGCGATGGTCTTTGCCAACGCCGGCATCCCGGTTCTTCTCAAAGAAGTCGATGAGGCCGCGCTCGAACAGGGCCTCAACAAAATAAAAAAGAACTACGCCGCGTCGGTCCAGCGCGGCCGCATCACGCAAGCCTTCGCCGACGAGCGCCTCCGCCTGATCAGTCCCGTCCTCAGCTACGACGGGTTCGCCGAAGTAGACATGGTGGTGGAGGCGGTGTTCGAAGGCATGGCGTTAAAGAAATCCGTCTTCGCCGATCTCGATCGTGTCTGCCGGAAAGGCGCGATTCTAGCGAGCAACACCTCGACTCTCGATATCGACGAAATCGCCAGCGCCACATCGCGGCCCGAAGCGGTAATGGGCACTCACTTTTTCAGCCCGGCCAACGTAATGCGCTTGCTGGAAATTGTCCGCGGGAAAAAGTCGAGCAAAGAAGTCATCGCCACCTGCATGCAGCTATCGAAAAAACTTGGCAAGGTCGGAGTGCTGGTAGGGAATTGCCGCGGTTTCGTCGGCAACCGCATGTTCGGCCCCTACCGCCGCGAAGCGCAGTTCCACATCGAAGAAGGTTCCGACGCGCAGACGGTCGATCAGGCCCTCGTCGATTTCGGCAACGCCATGGGCCCAATGGCCACGGGCGACCTCGCCGGTCTCGATGTCGGCTGGCGCATTCGCAAAGAATATCGCCACCTCGAAAAGCCAGGCATCCGCCAACCCTTTGCCGAAGATCGCCTGTGCGAAATGGGTCGCTACGGCCAGAAAACTCTGCGCGGCTGGTACCTCTACGATGAGAACCGGCGCCCAACGCTTGATCCCGAGGTAACCGACTTCGTTCGTCAGTGGAGCGCGGAAGCGAGAATTCCGCAGCGCCAACTTTCATCGGCGGAAATTGTCGATCGCTGCATCTACGCTTTGGTCAACGAAGGAGCACGCATTCTCGAAGAAGGATACGCGTTGCGTGCCGTCGACATCGACATCATCTACATCAACGGCTACGGGTTTCCCGCTCATCGGGGCGGCCCCATGTGGTATGCCGACACCGTCGGATTGCAAAGAGTCTACGACCGCATCTGTGAATTTCATCAGCAGCATGGAGAGATCTGGGCGCCCGCTCCGCTGCTGAAGCGCCTCGTGCAGGCGGGCAAGACGTTCGCCGATTTTGACAAAGAGTTGCAATCCGCCCCAGAGACTGCTCTTCGCGCATGAGCCAAATCATTCTGGTGCGCCATGGCCAAGCATCCTTTCTTGGGGACGACTATGACAAGCTCTGTGCGAATGGCGAAGTTCAATCCGGATTGCTCGGGCAGTTTTGGTCGCGACGCGGCGTCGCCTTTGACCGAGTCTATTCCGGCCCGCGTACGCGGCAACGCGAAACGGCTCGCATTGTGGGCGAAGCGTATCGCAGCGCCGGTCTTGGGTTTCGAGAGACAGAAGTCATGAACGAATTCGACGAATATCAAGCCGAGGCTGTGCTGCGCGAATGCCTTCCCCAACTGCTTCGCGACAATGCTGAAATCAAAGAAATGCGCCGCGCCTACGAAGTGGCGACCGGCCACTCCGACCGCCGCAAAACTTTTCAAAAATTATTCGAAGCGGTAATCAGCAAGTGGGTAGCAGGGGAAATCACGGCACCCGCTGTCGAGTCGTGGAATGACTTCTGCCTGCGCGTAGAGCGAGGCCTGGCCCAAATAGTGCGCGACACTCCGCAGTCAGCCGCCGCCGTAGTCTTCACCTCGGCCGGCCCGATCGGCGCGGCTATGCGGCGTGCGCTGCATCTCTCCGCTGAAGACGCATTGCAAATGACCTGGATGTCGCGCAACGCTTCGTTCAGCGAATTTCTAGCTTCAGGCGAACGGTTCACCTTGAGCACATTCAATGCGCATCCACATCTCGATGGCGATGGCCTACTGACATACCGCTAGTTATTGGAGATTGAAATCCGGAATTGCGATTATGGTGGTACTCAAAGATCAAGCCGGAGCGGTTAGAGCAGGGGAAGAGCTAGACATGGCGCGCCTACAGCCCTTTCTGCAAGATCGCCTCGGCAGCGCCGGCCCAATCACAGTCGAACAATTTCCCGGCGGCCATTCCAACCTCACTTACCGACTCCGTCTCGGAGACCGCGAACTCGTCCTGCGTCGCCCTCCTTTCGGCAGCAAAGTCCGTTCCGCGCACGACATGGCCCGCGAATTTCGCGTGCTCTCGAAGCTCCACAGCGCCTATCCGCTCGCACCGAAAGCGCTCCTTTATTGCGACGATCCCTCGATTCTCAATGCGCCCTTCTATCTCATGGAGCCAATTCGCGGATTGATCATTCGGCGCGATCCCCCGCCCGGCGTGCCTTTTCCGCCCGCGATCGCGCGCCGCTTGAGCGAAGTATTCATCGACAATCTAGCGCGCCTGCACACGCTCGATTACGCCGCCATCGGGCTCTCCGATCTAGGCAAGCCGCAAGGCTATCTCGAACGTCAGGTCAAAGGTTGGATCGAGCGCTACCACAATTCGAAAACCCACGATCTGCCTGAAGTCGACCGCATCTCTCCATGGCTCATCGCGCGAATGCCGGCGACCCACGAATCAGCTCTGATCCACAACGACTACAAATACGACAATCTAGTCCTCGACCCCAATGATCCAACAAAAATCGTAGGCGTTCTCGATTGGGAGATGTGCACCATTGGGGACCCGCTCACCGACCTGGGAACGGCGCTAGCCTACTGGACCAATCCGCAAGACCCGGAAGATTTTCAGGAAATTCGCAGCGCGCCCACCACGCTGCCCGGCACGCTCACGCGTGCCCAGTTAGTCGAGCGTTACGCCGCCGCCACCAGCCGCGATCCCGGCGACATGATTTTCTATCTCGCGTTTGCCCGCTTCAAAGTGGCCGTCATCATTCAGCAAATCTACTACCGCTACGCGCAAGGATTAACGCAAGATGAGCGTTTCGCGGTCTTGCCGCAAAGAATTCACATTCTAATGCGCGCGTCCTGGCTTACCGCCGAAAGCGAAACGTTATGAGCCGCCGATCATTTCGCATAATAGCGAACCAGCCATTCCGCAACGCAGCAAGGCTTAGTGGAGGGCTGACCGTCAGCGCCTTGGCGTGCGACGCGTACAAGAAAGACCGCGTCAATGAATCCCGCCGACTCCTTCGTCGAAAGCAAAGTCACGCAAGCGCGCACCCGCGATCCCGAACGCACCGGCGAAGGGAAACGAACTTTGTTCAATCCGTAATTGACCGTCATTGCGACGCCCGTTTTCACCTTGATTGCCTGTTTGACGAAGTAACTAAGAAGCGACAGAGTCAAGAAGCCCTGCGCAATGGCGCCACCGAAGGGAGACTCACGCTGCGCGCGTTCGTCGTCCATGTGAATCCACTGGAAGTCCTCGGTTACTTCGGAAAATTTCTGAATGCGGTCCTCGCTGATAATGAACCAGTCGGTCGCCGGAAACTCGCGCCCCTCGTACTCTTTCAACGATTTCAGATTCTCAATTTCAAAAGGCGGCATAGGAGTATTTCATGCCCACACTAACAGATACTGTGCGCAAGACGACCAAAGGAACCGCGTTTTTGATCGAAGATTCCGCGCCCCAGGACATTTTCACCCCCGAAGATCTCACCGACGAACATCTCGCCGTCGGCCAGATGGTCGATGAATTCTGGGCTAATGAAGTCGAGCCAAATCTCCCCGCGATCCGCGAAAAAAAGCCCGGCCTCGCGCTCAGCGTGCTGCGTAAGTCCGTCCCCCTCGGTCTCACCGCCATGACCATCCCGGAAGAATACGGCGGCATGGCCATGGATCTCCCTTCGCTCATGGTCACCTCCGAGCGCCTGGGCCGCGACGGATCCTACGGAGGCTGGCATTCCGCGCACACCGGCATCGGCACGCTGCCGCTCGTTTACTTTGGCAATGAACAGCAAAAGCGAAAATATCTGCCCAGGCTCGCAAAGGTCGAAATGCTTGCCGCCTACGCGCTCACCGAGCCTCTCGCCGGCTCCGATGCGCTCTCCGCCCGCACGCGCGCCGACCTCGCTCCCGATGGAAAACACTACATTCTTAACGGCCAAAAAATGTGGATCACCAACGGCGGCGCCGCCGATCTCTTCACTGTGTTCGCCAAAGTCGGCGGAGAAAAGTTCACAGCCTTCCTCGTCGAGCGTGCCTTTCCCGGCGTGAGCAGCGGCGCCGAAGAGCACAAGATGGGCATCACTGGTAGTTCCACCACGGCCGTTTATCTCGACAACGTCGCAGTGCCCGTCGAGAACGTCCTCGGAGAAATTGGCCGCGGCCATGTCATCGCCTTCAACATTCTCAACATCGGACGCCTCAAACTCGGACCCGCGAGCGTCGGCGCCGCGAAAAACGTTCTCGCCATCTGCCTCAAATACGCCAAGCAGCGCAAAGCTTTCGGCGCGTCCATCGCCGACTTCGGCGCCATTCAACACAAGCTTGCCGAAATGGCAATCCGTATCTTCGCGGCCGAGTCCATGACCTGGCGCGTCGTTGGATTGATCGAAAATCAAATGCACGGCGCAACAACCGGCGATCCCAACCAGGAACTCAAAGCCATCGAAGAGTTTGCCGCCGAATGCTCCATGGTCAAAGTCTATGCCTCCGAAATGCTCGACTACGTCGTCGATGAAGGCGTTCAGATCCACGGCGGCTACGGATACCATCGCGACTACGCCGTCGAGCGCGCCTATCGCGACTCGCGCATCAACCGGCTCTTCGAAGGCACCAGCGAAATCAACCGCCTCGTGATCACTGGCATGCCGCTGAAACGAGCGTCCCGCGGTCTCCTGCCGCTGTTCGAAGCAGCCCGCGCTGTCCTCAATCAAACCGAGCCGCAGCCCGCGCACTCCAACGACGCAGAAATGAATCTCGTACACAATGCAAAAACAATCGCTCTGCTGACTCTTGGAATCGCGCACCAAAAATATGCCGACAAGCTCGAGCAGCAACAAGAGATCATCATGAATCTTTCCGACATCATCATGGAAGTCTTCGCGATGGAATCGGCGCTGTTGCGCAGCCGCAAACTAGTCGCGTCGGGCAGCGGAGCAAACGCCGCCGATGCTACCGCCATCTACCTGCGCGATGCCATCGCCCGGATCGAACTCGCGTCGAGAACCGTGCTTAGCGCCACTTCCGAAGGCGACGAGTTGCGCCACAATCTTTCTCGCGTGCGCGAATACGCAGCTCACGATCCCGTGAATGCAATCGCACTCCGGCGCCAGATTGCAGCCCGTCTGCTCAGCAACGAACGCTACACACTGTGATAGCGGAATTACCAGGAAGAAAGAAAACAAGGAGTCTTTATGCCCCTCACTAATCACAAATTCCTCCTGGCCGCGCGCCCTGTAGGAATGCCGAAGCGCACCGACTGGAATTATGTCGAAGAACCCGCCGCCGAGCCGAAAGACGGCGAGTTCCAGGTCCAGGTGCTCTACATCTCGCTCGATCCCGCCATGCGTGGTTGGGTCAACGAAGCCCGCTCCTACGTTGCGCCCGTCGCCATCGGAGAAGTCATGCGCGCCCTGGGCCTGGGCGTCGTCACCGCCTCGCGCAACCCGCGCTTCGCCGTAGGGGATCACGTCTCCGGATTATTCGGCGTTCAGAAATACGCGCTCACCGACGGCACCGGCGTTCGAAGGGTTGACGCGAAAATCCTTCCTCTGCCCAAATATCTCAGCGTCCTCGGCATGACCGGCATGACCGCTTATTTTGGCCTCCTCGACACCGGCCAGCCCAAGCCCGCGGACACAGTCGTCGTCTCCGCGGCCGCGGGAGCCGTCGGCTCCATCGTCGGCCAAATCGCTAAAATAAAAAATTGCCACGTCGTCGGCATCGCCGGAGGCCCGGAGAAATGCCGCTACATCGTCGAAGACCTCGGCTTCGATGCCGCCATCGATTACAAATCGGAAGATGTACGCAAGTCTCTCCGCCAACATTGTCCCAAGGGCATCGACGTTTATTTTGACAACGTAGGCGGCACGATTCTCGAGGCTGCGCTTGCCAACCTCGCGCGCGGCGCCCGTATCGTCATCTGCGGAGCGATTTCACAATATTGCAACACCGCCCCCGTCGCCGGCCCAAGCAACTACATGGCTCTCCTCACCAATCGTGCCTCGATGAAGGGCATGCTGGTCATGGACTACTTCGATCGCTACCCGGCAGCCGGAGCGGAAATGGCCGCCTGGATGGCCGCCGGCAAACTCAAATCACGCGAAGATATCGTCGATGGCCTGGAAACCTTCCCCGAAACTCTGCTCAAACTTTTCAAAGGCGAGAACAACGGCAAACTCATGCTGAAAGTGGGTTAGAAGATATCGCGAATGCCATTCGTCAATAACCAATCCGCCAACATTTACTGGGATGAACAAGGGCAGGGAACTCCCCTCCTGCTCATCATGGGCCTAGGCTATCCTTCAGCTTTATGGCACCGCATGCGCCCAGTGCTCTCGCAACACTTCCACACCATCGCCTTCGACAATCGAGGAGTGGGATCAAGCGACGTCCCTCCCGGCCCTTACTCAATCGCTACCATGGCATCGGATGCAGCCGCCGTCCTCGATGCCGCCGGAGTCCCGTGCGCTCACGTCTTCGGAGTTTCCATGGGCGGGGTGATCGCTCAGGAATTCGCGCTGCAATATCCTGAAAGAACGCGCGCGTTAATTCTCGGCTGCACTTCGCCCGGAGGCCCATCCGCCGTGCGCGCCGATGGAAAGGTGGTTGACATCCTCTTCGCCCGCGGTATGACTTTCGCGCAATCCCGCGAAGCCATCCTTCCCTACATCTACGACGCGGCAACACCGCGAGACAAAGTCGAAGAAGATGTCACCATTCGCCGCAACTGCCTCCCGACCCAGGCCGGTTACATGGCGCAATTGCAGGCGATTCTCGCGTGGCATAGCTACGATCGGCTCGGCGGAATCAAGGCGCCCACCCTGGTCATTCACGGCACGTCCGATGCACTCGTGCCTCCCGGCAACGGAAAATTAATCGCAGAGCGCATTCCCGGCGCAAAGCTGGTTCTGCTTGACCGCGCGAGCCATCTCTTTACTACCGATCAGACCGAGGCCGCTCAACGCGCAATCCTGGAATTTCTTTCGTGCCACGAGAACCCAGTCCGCCAACAGTGAAATTCCGGGTGGAATCGCGTTCATCGCGTATTCACTGTGCGCTTGCAAGCATTCTCCACCGGCATACTTCATCATCAAAATAATTCATTTGATGAATTACGCGAACACAGATACGCTCGCGCCCATCATGAGAAGTCGACGCCCTGAAGCGGCAGGAGCGTGGGGAGTCTTTTTCGTTTCATTCACTCGATCCAATACAAAACCGAAAACGCGTAAATATTCTGACCGTGAGGTCAATACGTTGGAAGAACCTGTGTCGAATGCTGGTATAATGCCGCCGTCCCAATTTGCCATGACGCAAGCCTTGTGAGGCAGGGAGATTATGAGTTCTCGACAAAGCCCCTTCGACCTTCGCGCCGTCTCGTGCCGCGCTGCCCTTTCCTGGAAAAGCAACCCATGGAAAACGAATCACTCCAGCCAGCGAGCATCCATCGATTCCACGCTGCGGCAAATCGCCTGCATTGTCGCGTGCCTCTTTCTCGCATCTCTTCTCGCCGTGGCGCAAGGCGTAGGCACCTCCGGCCAGATCACCGGAACCGTCACCGACTCCGCCGGCAGTGTAGTGCTCAAAGCGTCTGTCAGCGTGGTAGACACCCAGACGGGCCTCAAACGCAACACCATGACCGACAGCACGGGCCAATTCCGCGTCGCTGGACTTTCGCCCGCGACCTATGACGTCAGCGTGGAAATGGCGGGCTTTGCCACCGAGATCAGGAAAGGCGTGATGGTGGCTGTAGGCCAGACCGTCATCTCCGATTTCAAGCTCAACCTCTCCAAGGTCGCGACCGTTGTCGAGGTGACCGGTCTGCCGCCTGTCGTCGAAACCGAACGTGGAAGCCAGGCCGATACCATTACGCAGCAATACATCGCCGACCTGCCCGTCGATCGCCGCGATTACCTCACGTTCACGTTGCTCGCGCCCGGCGTTGCCGATCCACACGCCTGGCTGGCGACCAGGATTTCCGGGTCAAGCAACCTCCGCAGAGCGGCCTGTCCTTTTACGGCAGTAACGGCCGCGGCAACAGCATCACCATCGACGGCGGCGAAACCTCCGGCGACAGCGGCGGCGTTCGCCTAACCGTCAACCAGGATGACGTCCAGGAATTCCAGATTAACCGTAGTAATTACGGCGCCGACCTCGGCGCTGCCACTGGCGCTTCTATCAACATTGTCACCAAGTCCGGCGGCAACGACGTACATGGCACGGTCTACGGCTTTTTCCGCAATCAAGCGCTTGATGCCCGTGACCCATTCGCCTTCAGTTCCGCCCTCGCGAATGATCCCACCTACTCCAATTTCAACACGACTTCCGTCGGAACCCCAATCAAGAATTCGCTCAGCCGCCAGCAATACGGAGGCAACATAGGCTTCCCGATTGCGAAAGACAAAACCTTCTTTTTCGCATCTTTCGAAAACTTCTCGCAGGACTCCCAAAACTCCGTCCCCATTCTTACCGATAGTTCGATCTTCGCCGGCCCCTCCGCCGCTGCCACCAGCAATCCATTTCCGCAATCTGATCCAAGGTATGAGCAGCAGCAGATTGTTTCGGCGCTGGCAATCGACCCGGCCTCCGTGCCCTGTGTCGCCGGGCTAGATTCGCCCGGGCCGGAGTGCGCTTACGCCCTCCAGGGTCTTCTGTCGATTAGCCCGACTTCCCCAGGCAATCCCTTCGTAAACCCGGGCCAAACCGCGATTAATGCCTTCCTTGTAACTCAGTTCGAATCCCAGGGCGAGTCTTCGCTTACAACACCCGCGAATACCTCGCCTCGACGCGCCTCGATCATCACTTCAATACGACCAACCAGCTTTTCGAGCTACCGCTACGGCCACGATCTCGAAGAGTCACCCGATGTGCAGTCGCTCACCGCGTACTCCGCTGGCAGTTCCATCCACACTTACGACAATAATTTTCAAGCTGCCGGGTATCACCAGTTCAGTGCTGCTGCCCAGAACGAGGCACGCGTGCAGTGGGATTACAACAGCTTCAACGTGCTTGGAAATGAACCTGCGGAACCCGGCCTCCAGATTCCTGGGTTTATTAATAACCTCGGTACCAATCACTTTCTGCCGAATATCACCATCCTGCGACGCTACGAATTCGCCGACAATTTCACCATCATTCGCGGCCGCCATACCTTCAAGTTCGGAGGCTACGAACTGCTCCGCGGCAATCATACCGAGTCGCACACTTTCTTCCCCGGCCGGTGGGTCTTCGGCGACCTCCCTGGAGTCGCGCTCAGTCCGCAGCTTGCAGGCGCCAGTATCAGCTCCTTGCAAGCCTCAGGCCTGGGCTTGCCTGAATATTTACCAACAAGGCTTCGGAGATCCCACCTACGGCTACTATGCCCGCCCCCTACTGTGTTCTACGCCCAGGATTCTTGGAAGATCGCGTCAAACTTCACCTTGAACTACGGTCTCCGCTACGAAATCGACACGCAGTTCGCCCCTTTGACCACCTACTATAAGGATTTCGCCCCTCGCGTCTCCTTCGCCTGGGATCCCTTTAAGGATCACAAGACCGTGATCCGTGGCGGCTACGGAATCTTCTACGGACCCGTCGACGCCCAGATTCCCGACGTCGACCTGAGTCTCGGAGTCGTCGGCCCGGGCCGGGCCGCGGTCGAAAACAGTACGAATGCCGGCCAGGTCGCAAACGTTACCGCGATCTGCGGTGTGTCGCAGTTCGGAACTCCGATCATCCCAGGCACCGGCACCAACCCATGCAAGCGCGAAATTTCGATTTACGCCGATGGCATCAATGGGGTTCCCGCACTCGGAATAGCCGGTTCGGCAACCATTTTCCAGACACTCTTCGCCGAGGGATTGATTCAGTGCACCACTCCCACCGCCGGCAATAACGCATGCGCTGACGCCGACCGCCGTAGCTGGCCCGTTTGCAGGATCCCAGCCCGTGGGCCTCGACGTGACCAACAGCGGCCCGCTCTCTCCGCTGCAAGTTATTTTCGTAAACCAGCCCGGCTATCGTCCTCCGATAGCGCAGCAGGCTTCCTTCGGCATCGAACGTGAGATCGGAACCGGCTTCACAATTTCTCTCAGTGGAATCTACACCCACACCCAGAGACTGCCGGTCGCGATCGACACCAATGACCTGGCCGCGGACAACTTCACCACTGTAACTCTGGCTAATGGCAAGCAGTACTCCTATCGAAACTGGAACACGACAGACCCGATTACCGGTTTCACCGCGGATCCACTAGGCGGGATCGAGGGGCAGCCATGCAATACGATTCAATGCTTCGTAAATCCGCTTATCGTCCAGAACAACCAATACACATCCGGCGCCTACGCCGTTTACGAAGGCGGTATTGTCGAGGTGAAAAAGCGTTTCAGCGACAGCTTCACGCTGTTCGGCAACTACACCTACAGCAAAGCATTGACACCTCCACCGACTACAACTCCGACTACGGCCCGCAAGATCCCACCAACATCAATCTCGACCGCAGCCTTTCCGAATTCGATCAGCGCCATAAGTTAGTTATTGCCGGAGTGATTAACAGCCCCTGGAGACAGAATTATCTCTCCGGCTTCCAACTCTCCCCCATCTTCCAGGCCCACAGCGGACATCCCTTCAATCTGCTGGCTGGAGGCGAAGTCAACGGCAACAATCACGTCACCAACGAGCGTCCGATAGGAGCCCCGCGCGATACCGGCCTCGGCCCCGACTACATCGACTTCGACACGCGCCTCACCTGGGCCCACAAAATTGGCGAAACGTCGAATATCCAGTTCACGGCCGAGGGATTCAATATAGCGAACCGCACCAACTACGCCAGCGTAAACAACGAAGTCAGCCCCCTCTTTGGCTTCGAATCCGGCTTCACCAACTTCAACGTGAAAGGCATGAAACCCGGTGCAGCCCTGGCCGGAGGAGGCACAGCGATGCTGAGTACGCCGCTGGCGTTTACCTCGGCATTCCCCAAACGGCAGGTGCAGTTGGGGGTGCGCTTCTCGTTCTGACAGGCTTTGTACGCACGAATGTTCCGCGTGGAACGTTTGTCGTGGCAAAACGGTACGTACGGTCTGATATGTATCGACGACGAACCCCATAGCAGCATCGCACGACCTTCCAGCCCTGGATGGGCGCCCAACCTTAGCCGCGCGCTTCAGCGCGGAGAAGCCAAGAGCGTTGGAGACGCCAAGAATATTAACGATGCAAGTCCCTGGCGGGACGACCGGGTTCCCCCACGAACTCCGTGGCTTCCGGCAAATTTACGAACGCGCGTTCGAGGAGTGCTGGCTGATTTGCGCGCGAGTGCCGAGTCCGCTGGAGATGCAAATCACCTTACTCCGTCGCCAACTACAATCACGCCGACCGTGACCGCAGCTCACGGGACCAAGAACGTCAGAGGGAGAGAGAGGATGATTACCCGGCATTGCGGCAGCATGAATCCTGTGCCAGTTGCCCCACATTGATGAGCGCGTAAGCCGAGTCCGTCAACTCTCAAACTGACGCATCTCACAACCAGCAGAAACCCCGGCCTGCCGAAGCCAGGCCAAT
>CAWDBM010000011.1:0-207676 GCA_963800565.1 uncultured Acidobacteriaceae bacterium | reverse complement strand
CTGGCAGACGCAGCGGACTCAAAATCCGCCGGGCTTCGGCCCTTGGGGGTTCGATTCCCCCTCCCGGCACCAACCCCCAAAAGCCCACAGAATAAGCGGCTAGCTGGTGCCAGCTCCCGCATGAGATGCCCTCTGGAACAGACGCAGCGGATTTCGCGTCATATATGGTCACGAACGAAAATCTATCACATTGAAATCCATAGGTTTATGGACACCTACTGAGTAGGTGTGGCTTACACGTCAGTTACACATGTTCAGATTCGCACCACCTTCCAGGGGATGAAGATGGCGGGACAACGCATCAACCTTGGCGGCAAGGGTCACGTTCTGCAAGCGTCCAAACCACAGCCTGTGGTGCTCAAGCTATTTCGCAGGCAAAAAAAATTGGCGACCAAGCCAAGGCTTGAGCCGAGTTGTAGACGGTGAAGGGATGGTCCAGACCGCAAACCGGACAATAAGGCTTCGCACGGCATCAGCGGAGGAAAAATCCGCAAGCCTCAAAGGACTCTAGAGTTCGACTCTATCGGCGTGCACCATGTTTTGCTCTGACTTTGAGTTGTCGTCACCGACATCGATATGTGTCATCAGTTCCTAGTGTGGAATGAGGTGTTGCAACTGCATCCACTGCGCCCCGCAGACCGCGAAACTCGAGTTACGCCCACAAGCAGGACATTGGCGCAGCAACCAGACGGTCGCCGAAGGGGACTGGCCTTCCGCCGTCGTAGAGAACCACTCCCAGCTTGAAGTTATCGCCGCAGGCCTCTGCCAACTTTCGGAGTCCCTTGAAGTCACCAGCATTCACGGTGGCGCTCGCCTTGACTTCGATACCGACCAATGCGCCACTTCCCGTTTCAATCACAAGGTCAACCTCGTCCTGATCTTTGTCCCGGTAGTGGTGTAAAGCGCAGCTCTCATCAAACCAAGACGCCTGTTTCAATACCTCAGAGAAAACAAACGTTTCCAGCAGCGGCCCGAAGATCGAACGATCTTTCGTGACCCGCTCAGCACTAGCTCCTAAGAGTGCGCCGAGCAGGCCGGAGTCAAGGAAATGCAGCTTGGGCGTCTTTACCAAACGCTTCAACTGGTTCCGGAACCACGGTTCAACCCGACGAACGAGAAACAACTGCTCCAGGATGGCCACGTATTTCCTTGTGGTCTTGTCGTCAAACCCAACTTGGCCGCCTATCTGCGTGAAATTGGTGAGCTGGCCAGAGTGGTGGGCAAGAACCTGTAGCAGACGCGGCATTTGGTCGAGTTTTTCCACGTCGGCAACCTCGCGCACATCCCGCTGCACGATGGCTCTTATGTAATCCCGCGCCCATGTCTGGCGTCGCTTTGGATCTTGACGCCGCAGCATTTCGGGGTAGCCGCCAATCAACACGGCCTGTACTAGGTCTTTGCCGATCATTGGCTCCGCAGGTTTGCCAAGCTTGCTATCGAACGCTGCTTTGAGGAAGCCCGACTTCTTACCTCGGATTTCGGCCCGCGAGAGAGGCAGAAGGCTCACAATCTCCATGCGGCCAGCTAGGCTCTCCGAGACTTGAGGCAGAGTGAGAATATTGGCTGAGCCCGTCAACAGAAACCGGCCGGGCCGGCGATCATCATCCACTGACTTCTTGATAGCCCGAAGAAGGTCGGGCACTCGCTGTACTTCGTCAATGGTCGTTCGGTCAAGAGCGCGCACCAACCCAGTTGGATCGCTGCGCGCTGCAGCCAGAACTGTATCGTCGTCCATGCTGATGAATTCGCGTTTGCCCCCTACTAAATCGCGGACCAGCGTCGTCTTGCCGCACTGGCGCGGCCCCGTAACCATGACGACCGGCGTGTCCTTGAGCGCGGTAGCCACCAGTTCGGCGGAAAAGCGAGGAAAGAGCGCGTGATCGGTATCGTCCATGCCGGGTGGAGGCTCCGTCTGATTCGGATTAATGTCCCGTCTATTTCGGATTATAGACTCGTCTGATCCGGAACGCTGAACATGTACTGAGACTCATTCCGGTTCATGGCGCGTGACCTGGGTGTGAGGTGCATGATGGCGCCTTCCGGACTCGATCCGAACTTGTATCTCGGCGGCTCCTTTGCGAGTATCTCCGTCAGCTCCGTAGATGTTGGGTTCGTGGTTCATCTTCTCTGCCACGTGGGCTTCCGGGATCGGCTCCCCGCGCGCCTGGGTGAGATTGGGAATTGACAAGAATGCATAGGGGAGGGGAAAGGCAGTTCTTTGCCCCGCTCAGAGCCGTCAGAAAAAAAGCGCTCGAAAAGAGCGCGCGTCGTCGCGAGGTTCTTGGTGCGACCTAACCGGTGGAAAACCTTCAAAACCGGCACATTTGCTTACACACTTTCACGTCTTGTACAATATAAACTATTTATTATCATAGCTATACTGCGATACGCAGCGGACTCAAAATCCGCCGACCTTCGGGTCTTGGGGGTTCGACTCCCCCTCCCGGCACCAGCGTATTGATTCTACGTTACTTACGTCCAACAACCGACGTATCCTACCGCCTTCCTACCATTTGAACCATGCTTGCATTGAGTGCGAGCATGCCGAACCGCAAGGTAAGCATCTGGATGTACGTGAGAATTGATGGTCGTTGGCGCTACGCCAAGCCTGTCGAAGGGCGCAATCATAAGCTAAAACCCGGCTGGTGCTTAGTGAACGGCGTGGAGCAGCATCACCCTAATGGCGCGTACTACATCCGATACCGCGAGGTGTCGAAGACGGTTTGGCGGAAGTGCCGCAACGCCGCCGATGCATCCGTCGCACGCGAACGTCAGGAAGCATTTCTCAGCGCCCGTGTCCACGGACTCGTGCAGCAGGAGGCGAAAGAGAAACTCCCGATGATGGTGAGGGGGAACTGCGGCGAACGCTGCCGGAGATCGACCGCATCGAGAAGGAACTCGGCAAGGCTGCGAAGGCGATCCAGTCGGTTTCGGCGTTTGTGGTGCGCTACCGGGATCGGTTGCGCGATCTATGCGAAACAGCTATCAGCACGAAGAAGGAACCTGCTCGGTGTCTCGCAGGTCTGAGTCAGGCTCGTATTCCACCACGCATGTCTTTGCGTCCACGGTTGTTTCGTAAAATCCACGCAACGGATCAGCCTTGGCTTTACCGGGCTCGTGAACCTTGGCGACGACGGGAGGAGCCGTTTCCACCCGCCAACTGACCGCTCGCAGAATGATCTTCAAGTCGGACGCACTGACTTTGATCTTCAGCTTGTCGAGCGCACCCGCCACGCGGTCGCGGAAAACATTGTGGTCTTCGAATAGCTTGTCGCCGATTTCCCTGCGGAGCGCGTTACCAGTCGCCACGAGCTTACCGTCGCGCTCCCAAGTTCTTCCGTCTAAGAGCTTCTTTTTTTTCTTTTCGGGCAGACCTTTCTTCGCTGCACCTTCCTCGGCTTCCTCATCGTCGTCGCCATTGCCCCATTCGCTGACAAGCATCTCCAATTTCGCCTGCACGCTGGCGAAGTTTTCAAAAAGCGGCTCGCCAAGCTGTTCGTAGAATTCGCTGCGGAGTTCTTCATCACCGGAAGCGAAGCGAAGAAACTCAATAGCTTTCACCGAAAGCTGGCTGTGCAGGCGAAGCGGGCGTTCGACCGTCACCTTCCAATAGCCGAAAGCGGCATTGGGAAAGACTTTCGACTGTTCAGTGTCTTTGAATGCGAAGTAGGTATCGCAGATTCGCTGGATGTCTTCCGGCGAAAGCTCGCAGTTCTTCTTGCCGAGGTTCTTGCGGAGGGGCTTGAACCATTGCGTGGCGTCGATGAGTTGAACCTTGCTTTTGCGGTGTTCCGTCTTGCGATTGCTCAGCACCCAGACGTAAGTGGCAATGGCGGTGTTATAAAACATGTTCAGCGGTAAGGCGACGATGGCTTCCAGCCAGTCGTTCTCGATCAACCAACGCCGGATATTGCTTTCGCCCTGCCCAGCGTCCCCTGTGAACAGAGACGAGCCGTTGTGAACCTCCGCAACCCGGCTACCCAGCGGCGTCTCGTGATTCATTTTGGACGCCATGTTCGCGAGGAAAAGCAACTGACCGTCGCTAGAGCGCGTAAGAAGGGACAACTCCTCGCCATCGTGCATGACGCGGAAGCGGGGATCGCGCACTCCATCCTTGCCGCCCATGTGCTCCAAGTCTTTCTTCCAACTCTTCCCGTAAGGCGGATTGGCAAGCAGGAAGTCGAATTCTTGCGCAGGGAAAGCGTCATTCGAGAGCGTGGAATACTCCGCGCCACCGACAATGTGGTCAGCACTTTCGCCTTCGCCTTTGATCAGCATGTCCGACTTGCAGATTGCGTAGGTTTCGGGATTGATCTCCTGACCGTAGAGGTGGGCGACGACTTGTTGGTTTTGCTTTTTCCCTAAGTCTCTTAGTGTTTCTTCCGCGACGGTGAGCATGCCTCCAGTGCCGCACGCGCAATCGTAGAGCAGATACGAGCCTGATTGAATCTTGTCGGCAATCGGCAGGAAGATCAGGTTCGCTTAACGGCATCTCTCGGCGTCCAGTGCTCACCAGCTTCCTCGTTGTTCTCTTCGTTGAACTTGCGGACAAGCTCCTCGAAGACCGTGCCCATGGAATGGTTGTCGATTCCAGCGGGACTGAGATCAATTTCTGGGTCGAGGAATTTGCCGATGAGCGTGCCAAGAGAATCGGACTTTGAGAGCGTAGAAAGCTGGTTGTGAAATTTGAAGTTGTCGAGAATATCCCGGACATTCTCCGAGAACCCGTTCAGGTAGTCTTCGAAATCCGCGAGCAACTGCTGCTGACTGGCACGAGACTTGAGATCACGGAGCGTGAACTTGGAAGTATTGTAAAAAGGATGTTTGGAGGCATCGCAGAGCGCGACGTGCTGCTCAGTGATACCCGCTTTGTCCAGCATAGCCGAGGCGTCCATGTGCCAGGTTGTGACGTCATTCAGCACACCTGAAGAAACGGCCTGCGCCTGGCCACTCAGCGCCCCTTTAGCGGGGTCGAACGGCTGCGCCATCAATTGGTCACCGCGCCCGAACAGGAGGAATCCGGCGGCGTAAATGGCGTTGGTCTGCGCATGAATGAGCAAACGATTCTCGCGGCCATCGATCGACGCATAGTAAACGGCGTTGTTCGAGAACTTCGAAGGGTCGTGATGCATGGCGAGGTAGAGAAAATGCTTGCCGTCGGGTAGAAAAAACGGCCAGCGATGGGAGGTGTGCTGGGAAGCGTCCAATTTTGTAAGCGGGGCGGGAATGCCCCCGCTGGCGTTCACCTGCCACAAAGCGGAAACGGGAGACGCAGAGAACACGATCACGCCACCGGGCCCCCACGCACCGCCGCGTCCAAGCGTGACATCGCAAACGACCTGCGAAGCGCCGCCGTCAATCTCAATCGTCTTCAACTTATTGCCAGCGAAGTACCCGATGGAACGGCTATCGGGTGACCAGAATGGAAAAATGGCGTCGCTGGTGTCCGGGAGCGATCGGGCATCGTTGGAACTCATGGGCCGGACCCAGACGGAAGTCTTGCCGTCAACGGTCGCGGTGAAGGCGAGAAAAGCTCCATCAGGGGAAAGCACGGGTGGACCGGCGGCGTCGTCGGTGAGGCGGAAGTGTCCGCCCGGTGGGGGATTGAGGACAGCCCTGATGCTGGGCGTGGACGCTGCGGGACGATGAAGAAAGAGTCCGGCCAGTGTTCCCAGAACGATTGCGGCTGCGATCGCGGCAAACCAGAAAATGCGGTTTGATGCTGGGGCGGGAGAAGATTCTGCATCCCGCGTAGCTGAACCAAGCGACTCGACCCAGCCCAGGTCCATGGCCACGTCGTGGGCAGATTGAATTCTGTCTGCAGGATCTTTGGCAAGGCACGCACAAATCACCCGCTCTAGCATCGGCGGCGCGAGCGGTTGGCTCGCGCTGATCGGCTCCGGCTCTTTTTCCAGAATGGCGCTGAATACGCTGAGTTGCGATTTTCCTTCGAAAGCCCGGTGGCCGGTGACCATTTCGTAGAGAACGCACCCGAAGCTGAAGAGGTCGCTGCGCGCGTCGGCTTCCGCTCCCTGCAGAAGTTCGGGGGCGATGTATTGAAAGGTACCGACGATCGAACCCTTCTGCGTGAGTGGCGACGCAGCCGAAGTGAGCGAGGCCAGAGTCATGGTCGGCGTAGAAGGAGTGAATGGCCCCACGGCTTGCGACGAAATCGACATCCCCAGCTTCGCCAGTCCCGGCTTTGCCAAACCAAAGTCCATCAGCTTCGCTCCGGCTTTGGTCAGCATGATGTTCGCCGGCTTCAGATCGCGATGGATGATGCCGTGCTCATGAGCCTTTTCCAGCGCCTGCGCAATTTCTGTTCCTACTTTCAGGGCCTGATCCAGCGGCAGCGCACCTTTCCCCAAGCGATCGGCCAGGGTCTGGCCTTCGAGGCATTCCATGACCAGGAAGTTGGTGCCGTCCTGCGCGCCGATGTCATAAAGCGTGCAGATATTCGCGTGCTGGAGCGCCGAAATCGCCTTGGCTTCGCGCTCCATGCGTTGTCTCAATTCCGGGTCGTCGGAAAGATGGGAGGGCAGCACCTTGATGGCGACGGTCCGGTCGAGCCGCGTGTCCTTGGCGCGATAAACTTCTCCCATACCGCCGGCGCCCAGCGGCGATTGAATCTCGTAAGGGCCTAGTCTCGCGCCAGAGGTCAGGGGCATGTGTGCGCGCAATTATAGCTTGCGCCGAGTGGAGCAGAGGATTTCCAATGTTCTCCGGGGATGGTCGGGTTAACTGGAAAGTATCCAGAAACGCTCCCGGTTGTATCCTTCCGCTGTCACTACTGACAGTGCTATACATCGAATTTGGGTCATACACTCATGTGGACTGAGTGCGTCGCATTCCAGACTGTGATTCGCAAGCGCGGAGCCAGGTTTTGACCACGTCGGTCGCGCCATTGGGCGAGTAGTCGGACAATATGAGTTTATTAGCGAATTTCAAAATCCGGGACAAGCTGCTGATCGCCATGTTGCCGCTGGCGCTGATGGCGATTGGGGCGGGGATATATTCGTCGATTGAAAGCAAGCAGATCGACGCTTGGTACAGCGGTCTGATCGACAATTACGTCAATACATTCCAATCCGTGACCGCAGCGCGAGGCAACACGATGCGGTACCGTTTGGTTCTCTACCAACTTATCGCCGACGACAACCCCGATCAAAGGCTGGAAAACGACGGAGAATTGGACAAGGTAGCAGCCGATTACAGGGCATTGCTCGCCGAGGCACGAAGGCAGAGCCCTGGTCGCGCCCGCGAAATCGACGCGGTAGAGGCTGTGTTCGATCAAGCTGCATCCAAGGCACGCCCTGTCCGCGCCGCTGCCTTGGCTGGCAACCGTGAAAGAGCCATGGCTATCATGCGCGAGGGGGTCGACGTGGATTTGCAGCAGGCAAGGCATGCTATGACCGGCCTCGCCGACGACCTGGAAAAGTCTGCCAAGCAGGAAAACGACGAACTCACCGTCCGGATGCACCATGCGATTCTGATCACATGGATTGTGATTGTGCTTGGGTTGCTCCTGTCTTTCAGTGTTGCGCTCTCCATTGTGCATTTCGAGGTCGTGCGAGTCGTGTGTTCGTTTCAGCACCGGATTCTGGACGTGGCAGAGGGGCGACTGGACCAGCCCATAGCGAATCTCAAGCGTACCAACGAAATCGGCGATATGAGCCGAGCGCTGCAGGTTCTGCAAGTTGCTGCACAAGAGCAGCACACACAGGGTTGGATCAAGACCGAGGTGGCGGCTACGGCTTCGCGATTGCAGGTGGCCGAGGACTTCGCGGCATTCTCCACCATCCTTCTGTCACGCATCGCAGAAACGTGGGATCTCACGTATGGTGCGTTCTACCTTGGGGACGACAGGCATGAGCGTTTCGCCCGCGTGGGTGCCTTCGCAACCGACGTTTCCGCCGAACCGCGAGAATTTGCGCTTGGCGAAGCCCTCGTGGGGCAAGCCGCAGCGGAGCGGCACACTCTTCGGATCGTCTCCACCGCCGAACGACCCCTCCAAGTCTCCGCTGGTGTCGGGACGGTGACCCCCGCTTGCGTGCTTTTTGTGCCTTTGATCAGTCAGGACGTTGTGCTGGCCGTCATCGAACTGGCGCCTTCGGCTCCGGTGTCGAAATCTCAACAAGCGCTGCTGGATGCGCTCTTACCGAGAGTCGCACTCAACACCAAGATCTTGCTAAGCACGCTCGAGGCCAGGAAATTGCTGAAGCATTCGCAGCTACAGGCGGCGGAGCTGGCGGTAGCCAAAGAGGCCGCCGAAGCGGCCACCAAAGCCAAATCTGACTTCCTGGCCAACATGAGCCACGAAATCCGTACGCCGATGAACGCCATTATCGGCATGACCCACCTCGCTCTGAAGACAGACCTAACCAAGAAACAAGCAGACTATCTGACCAAGGTAAAGTCCGCTGCACACGCGCTCCTCGGAATCATCAACGACATCCTCGATTTCTCAAAGATCGAGGCAGGCAAGCTGGATATGGAAAAGACAGGTTTCCAGCTTGAGGATGTGCTCGACAATCTATCTTCGATTGTCGGCCAGAAAGCTCAAGACAAGAATCTCGAGTTCCTGATCGCAGCGCAGCATGACATTCCGCCCAACCTGGTGGGCGATCCGCTGCGGCTGGGACAAATCCTCATCAACCTGGTAAACAACGCGGTCAAGTTTACGGAACAGGGAGAGGTTTTGGTGTCGGTTGCTCTCGATGAGCAACTGGTCGACCGAGTCAAGCTGAAATTCTCAATCCGCGACAGCGGCATCGGCATGACGGCGGAGCAGAGCGCTAAGCTGTTTCAAGCGTTCGCGCAGGCCGACACATCGACGACGCGAAAGTACGGTGGCACCGGCCTCGGACTCTCGATTTCGAAACGATTGGTGGAGATGATGGAAGGCACTATCTGGGCCGAGAGTGAGCCCGGCGTGGGCAGCACCTTCCACTTCACGGCCTGGTTCGGTGTCGGATCCGACGACAAACGCAAGCGCTTCATTCCTGATTTAGCGGGAATCCGTGCCCTGGTTGTCGATGACAACGCGCAGGCCCGCGAAATCCTCAGCGATGCGCTTCGGGTCTTTGCCCTTCGAGCAGAATCGGTATCGTCCGGTGAGGACGCGGTGCGGGAGATAGCCGGCGCAGATTCCCAGGATCCTTATCGACTGGTATTGATGGATTGGCGCATGCCGGGGATGGACGGCATGGAGGCAAGCCGCATCATTAAGCGTGACCATCGTCTTCAGCACGTTCCTAAGATTGTGATGGTGACTGCATTCGGGCGAGAAGACATCAGAACGCAGGCCGAGGAGATCGGAATCGACAGCTACCTGCTGAAACCGGTCAATTCCTCGCTGCTCTATGACACCCTGGTGGACCTCTTCGGCGTGGCGGGACTCGAGGAACACCGTTCTCGTGTCAAGAAAGACGATACCACCGCGCATGACGCCACCGGAATCAGGGTTCTGTTAGTCGAAGATAATGAGATGAACCAGCAGGTTGCAACCGAGCTCTTAGAGAGCGCTGGCGCGATCGTGACCATTGCCAACCACGGTGGAGAAGCCGTGAAAATCCTGACCGCAGGCGATCAGGCTCCGCCGTTCGACGTCGCGTTCATGGATCTTCAGATGCCCGAGATGGACGGGTTTACCGCAACCAAACTGCTGCGGCGTGATCCGCGTTTGAAAAATTTTCCCATCATTGCCATGACCGCGCACGCTCTGGTGGAAGAACGCCAGCGCTGTCTCGACGCGGGCATGAACGATCACGTGTCAAAGCCGATTGATCCCGACACTCTGTTTGCGACTTTGCTGCGCTGGGCGAAGCCGCGGCCCCGCCCTGCAGCCGAACCGCAGCCGCAACCAATCCCCAACCAAGTGCCCGACGAGACGATAGTGACGATTCCGGAAATCGCCGGAATCGATTCCGCTACTGGCCTCAATCGAGTTGCGGGCAATCGTCGTCTCTATCGCGATCTGTTGGGGCAGTTTGCCGCAAAGCAGGGAAATGCTGCCGCGCAGATTGCCGCCGCGCTCGAAAGCAAAGACGTCAAACTGGCGGAACGCATTGCCCACACCGTGAAAGGTGTGGCCGGTAACCTTGCCATCACGAAGGTGCAGTCTGCAGCGCAAGAACTAGAAAAGGCTATTCGGGAAGGGCAGGATTCTGTCCCAGTGTTGCTGGACGGCTTCGCAAGCACATTGCGCATTCAGGTTCCTGCTATTGAGCTAGCGCTTCGTGACTCCGCGCCCGCTCAACCGGAGGCTGTGCTGTCCTCCCCTTTCAATGCAGAGGCGGCCTCCGCTGCAATCAAGCAGCTCAAGTCCTTACTCGATGCGAGTGACGGGAATTCCGAGGAGGCATTTCGCAGTTTGAAGGAAGTAGTCGGAGAGGTTGTCGATAAGACGGACCTTGATTCGTTGAACGCATCCATCAGCGACTTCGATTTTGAAGCGGCGCTGGTTAAACTCGACGCCATCAACGAAAGATGCTGCGCTATGAATCAGAGCAAAAAATGAAATCGCCTGCTGAACTCACAGGCTCAACTTCCGGTTGGTGTCTCACGATTGAAAGTGCATCGCCAGTAGCGTGATGTCATCCTCCGGTTCTCGGCCGGATGCGCTCTGGGACCAGCGCGACACTTCATCAAGAAGCCCATCCACGAATTGGCCGGAAGGCAGATCACGATGGTTCTGCAGATAGAGCTTGAAGCGGCCTGCTCCAAATTGCTCATCCGACAGATTCGTCGTCTCCGGTATCCCGTCTGTGTAAAGCACCGCCCAATCGCCCTTCCTGAAGGGAATCTCCACTGAAGTGTAGGTGGCGTCGGGAAAATAGCCGAGAAACAAGCCGTTTTCCATCAATTCGCGAGTTTCTCCCGTTGCGTTATCCCACAGGATCAAGGGCGGGTGTCCCGCACCCGCGTAGCATAGCGCTTGTTTTTCTGTGTCCACAAATGCGTACGCGGCAGTGACGTAGTGCCCCTGGAACTTTCCACATAGCGCTTGATTCAGCCCCGTTAATACCCGCGCCGGATCGGAGGCAAAGTCGGATTGAGCGGCCAGAGCAATCTTGAGCATCGAGGAGATAAGCGCTGCCGGCATGCCATGGCCGGAGACGTCTGCTACCAGAACCCCGATTCGCTTTTCGTCGATCCGGATGAAATCGTAAAAATCGCCGGCCACTGACGTCATTGGGATATATCGGGCGGCAATGTCCAAACCCTGGATCGATGGAATCTCCCGCGGCAAGATGGAAAGTTGAATCTGTCGTGCCGTTTCCATTTCTTGCTGCATCGTCAACAATTGGCTGGCCAGTTGTTCGCGTATGCCGCGGAGCACGAGGTGGGTGTGCACGCGGGCCTTAACGACTGCCGGGCAGAACGGCTTATGAATGTAGTCAACAGCTCCGACCTCAAAGCCCTTGGTTTCATCATCCGTTTCAGTCTGGCCCGTCAGAAAGATCACGGGGATATCCCGAGTATCGGCGGCCGATTTCAGACGGGTGCAAACCTCGTAGCCATCCATCTCCGGCATCATGACATCGAGCAGGATCAAATCCGGCGCTGGGCTCTGACTCGCGATCTTTAATGCTTTCTCGCCGCTGGTTGCGATCTGAATCTTGTAAGTGCTCTTAAGAATCGAGTTCACTACCTGCAGGTTTGCCGGCGCATCATCCACCAGGAGCACCGTCTTCGCTTCGGCACTCATCGTCTTGCCTCTTGCTTGGCAAGGCTTGTAGAGAAATACTGGTCGAGACTTGCAGCCACCTCAGTCAGTCCTCGTTCGAGATTGACGTCCAACGCCGTAACGATCGATGAGATTTTCTTTCCATCCACCGCTTCCTTTTGGGAGTAGTAATGCGTCCATACCACCTTGCCCGACTTTCGCTCAGAGAGCTCAAACTCCATGGACACGAGTGCGGCGATACCCTCGCCATCGACTTCCTCGAAATTGAAGAGCCGCCCCCGAATCACGAATTGCCCCTCGGGCGTGCTTCCAAGCGCGCTGACTGACTGGTAATGCCCCGAGCCCCGAAGCATGAGAATCAGTTTGCTCTTAAGCATTTCGACGGGCGGTTCCACCCAACGGCTGTAATGGTACACACCGACTTCATTGGCGCCGACGCGATAGGCAATGGGCGTATCCTTAAACATGTCGGGGCCACCGATGCTTCCGACCAATAGGGAAACCGGATGCGTGCTCGTCGAAAGACTGGGCGCTGTCGGGATTTGGACGGAATAATACTTGATGGGTCGGCCAGTGCCGCACCCGCTTAGAACCAAGGCCAACAATGAGATCAGTATAGTACCGTTCGGTCGATGCATAAATCACCTCTTCGAAATGCCCTTAAACAATTTTGAGTCGAAGTTTCTCCAACCCTGGCGCCTGAATTTCTCGACTCCATCCCTCGAGCGCTAGTCCTTGCTTCCTGGTTGGCGATCAGGACCAGAATTTCCACGGATGAGTGTCGAGGGCCTGGTTTTCAATGTGTCAGTCAGCTCCTTCGCATTCTCTGTCGTGGCTCGTAGGTTCAGTAATATCTGGTCGATGTTATCCGCGTTGTAATCCATCGTGTTCTTAAGCTGGTCCATAAGAGCTGAAGTCGTGAGGAGTGTCTGTTTCAACTCGACCACCACGCTTCGGATATCCGCGCGATTTTCCACCAGTATCGGGTCAAGGTGAGAGAGCACAACATCCGCTTCATTCATGGTCTTCTGGAGATGGTCGATCAGGGGAGAGATCTTGGCACTCGCAGCCTGGACGTTCGTTAAACTCGCCGAAACCTTGGGGCGATCCTCAGCCAGCATCGCATTAAGGTTGCTCAGTCCGTTGGAGATGTTTCCGCGGTTCTTGTCGTCCAGCAGGTCGTTGACACGAGCCACCGTAACTTTTACTTCTGTCAGGCGTTGGTTCAAATTTTGCAGAACCTGCTGGGCAGCCGGTTCCAGGTTTCCTATCATGTCACCGATCTCACCGATTCCAATGGTCTCTACGCTCTTCACTTCGCTGCCCGGAGGGGCGAGCGCAGCGTCCTTCGTTCCGGTTCCGATTTCCACATAATTCTCGTCGAGAGCCCCCAGACTGGTGATCTTCGCAACGCTGTTCGTCTTCAGCGGAATGCTGGGCCCCACGCTAAAATCGATCTCCATGCGGGTCGAGTCGTTTGGATCCACCCGCACTCCCTCCACCCTGCCGGCTTTCATTCCGCCGTAGCGGACGGTGGCGCCGGGCATCAGCCCTCCCGCCGACTTGAAATACGCATGGTGGGCGACGCCCCCTGAACTGAAGGCGCCGGCAACCGCCAAAACCGTAAAAATCAGCAGACCTACGGCAACCAATACGAAGAGCCCAACCCATGTCTGTTCGCTTTTGCTATTCATGACGTCCTCTTCACTAGTTTCAAGTCCTCAGGCATTCGAAGCCTTCGGATCCCCGGTTAGCATTTGCAGGTAATCCAATTCCTCAGTGACTTCAGGCTCTGCAACACGATCAAGAAACTGGCGCACACGTGGATGCGTGCTCGCTCGTAGCTCTTCCTTGGTTCCGAGCGCCACGATGTTGCCGCGGTCGATCAAGACCATACGGTCAGCGATCAGAAAAGCACTGGCTAGTTCGTGCGTCACCACCACCATGGTGATGGCATAAGCCTTCTTGAGATTCAGGATGAGCTCGTCGAGTCCCGCTGCGATAATGGGGTCGAGCCCGGCGGACGGTTCATCGAAAAATAGAATCTCGGGGTCCATAGCCAGGGCACGCGCGACAGCAGCACGCTTTTTCATTCCGCCGCTGAGTTCAGACGGCATATAGTTTTCAAAATTTCCCAAGCCGACCTGTCCCAGCTTGATCCGCACCATGACCTCGATCGTTGAGTCTTCGAGATCGGTATGCTCGCGCAGGGGCAGTGCAACGTTTTCACCAACTGTCATGGAGCCAAACAGGGCTGAGCCCTGAAACGACATGCCGATCCGCTTTCGGATCGCATCCATTTCGCGTTCCGAAATGTTCGCCGTGTTTACGCCATTGATCCACACCTCACCCTGGGTGGGTTTCTCCAAACCGACCAGCGTTTTCAATAAGGTGCTCTTTCCCGAGCCCGAGCCCCCCAGAATCACCATGGTTTCGCCGCGCCGAACGTCAAAGCTGATGCCATGAAGAATCTCGCGGTCTCCATAGCTCACTCGAAGGTTGACCACCGAAATGGCGGGTGAGTCTTTGGCAGAATCAGTCATATCCTCGTCCACCTGGTCCTTGTCCCGCCGGGCCTTGTCCAGCCAATCAGCATCCGCGTGCGCTTCGAAAACCAAGATTGTCGAGATTCGACCATACTGTTTCCATCCATTTGCTAACTCGGGTTAATCACATAAAACAGGGCAGTAAACACCAGATCGACGAGAATCACGAGCGCGATCGAGGTGACGACCGCTGCCGTCGTCGAGCGACCAACCTCTTCCGCGCCCGCTCCGGTGGCGAAGCCTTCCTTACAGCCGACCGCCGTAATAACCAAACCGAATAGCACACTCTTAATCAGGCCTGTATAGATGTCGCGGGCCACGATGGCATCTCGCGTCGCTATGAAATACGAGCCGATAGTAAAATTGGCTGCGGTAACTCCAAAAACGCATCCGCCAACAATCCCCATGAAGTCGGCCCAGACGGAGAGGCAAGGCATCATCACCAGCATGGCCAAAAACTTTGGCGCAACCAGAAAAGCAACTGGGTTGAAAGCCATGGTCCTCAGTGCATCTACTTCCTCAGTCACCTTCTTGGTTCCAATCTCCGCCGCAAAAGCAGACCCTGAGCGCCCGATGACGACAATCGCGGTCAACAGCGGACCAAGTTCTCGCAGGATCGAAAGCGCCACCGCGCTCGCCAAAAACTGCATGGCTCCCAATTTCCGCAGTTCGTATGCACTCTGCAGGGCCATAATCAAGCCCACAAAGAAAGTGATCAGAGAGACGATGGGAATGGCTTCGACGCCAACCGCCATGGCCTGATGAAAAGCACGCTGCGGGCGGAAGGGCTGGCCCCGGAAAGGGCCGATGAATGTGTAATAAGCGGACTGCCCTGCGAGCGCTGCCAGGCCACCAACGTAGGCGAGCCCGTTTAACGTCCGGAGGCCCACATCACTAGGCCAAACCGCTAGTTTCTCCGTCACCTTCACGCCACAGTCCCCCTCTCGATCTCATCCCGCCTTACTTCCAGCGGATGAAGCCGTATCTTCGAAGACAGAATTTACACTCCGAGTGCCTGCTCCTCGGTTTCGTGAACTTCAAACACTCCGGTCAAGCGCGTAAGCTGTAACACTTGCCTGACTGCGCCCGTCACACCAAACAGGGCGAACCGCTTTTTGGATTGACGTGCTTCTCGAAGCACCTCCAACAGCGATGCGATCCCCGAGCTATCGATGTACTTGACCGCGATCATGTTCACAGCCACGCGATCCGCTGTTTTCAGCGAGTCCAACAGTGTCTTGCGTAGAGCCGGTGAATTACCCAGATCAATCTGGCCTACTACGTCCACGATCGTGATCCCGTTTACACTGCGGGTCGATGACTCCATGAATCTGTCCACGTCCATCCTCCATCAGGCCGGGAATCACGTCCTCCGCCTGGCATTTCATCTCAACGGAACCTAGCTGTCAGCGCTCCGGTCACATTCAGGCCTTGCAAGCACGCAGCGATCACGTCCCATCCGCACTCATTTTGGCAACGGGCAGGCGCTTGATGAGTGTCAGTTGATTTCCTTTCGGAACTCGTGCGTATTTCATCTCATCCATGGCCGCTCTCATCAAGTGCGTTCCGCGCCCGCTCAGGGAGACCTCATCCAAAGGCTTGGCACAGATCCTGGCCGGGTCCGCCGGTTCGCCTCGGTCGATCAGGGTGAATTCCAGGCGATCGGCATCCGCTTTGCAATTGAATTCGATCTCCTGGTCATGACGATTTTTATAGGCGTGTCGAATGATGTTGGCCAACGCCTCGTCAACCGCCAAAGTCACCTGCTGGCACGACTCCTCAGTCAATCCGCACACCACGCCCAACTGGCCCACGGTAGCGCGAACAACAGACAAAAACCGCGGATGGCTTGACATCACAACTTTCAAATCAAAGCTCATTAGCCTCCGCCGAAATTTCTCTGCCCCGATTACCCCGCAGGGCGCTTTCCACCGCTGGCGAGTTTACACCACGTCTGATCCCGTCCATCTCATGCTAGCCGCTAGGCCAGAGGAATAAACTGGCAGAACTACCAGTTCGACTTGAAATAAGGGTCGCTGGCACCGGAAATTCTACTCGCGAAGATGCCGCCAGGAAAAGGCGAAGCCAAGCCCCGGCTTCTTAGTGGCACGAACCATCATCCTGAAACGTGGCGCTCCCCAGCATCTGGGTCATAAAGTGTCCGCAGGCGATGAGCTTCTGCGACAGCGGGTCTTGCCGCAAAGCATCGGGAGACGTCGTGTACTTGGCCGTGTCCATCGATTTCTTAGCGGCTACCAGGTTGTCGCTCCACTGCTGAACCATGTTAAACACCGTGTGCAGCAACTGCGCCGCATTGTGATCGCCATCGGTAGAGGCCGCCGCATCCGCTAACTGCAAGCTCTGGGACGCCTGATCGCGGTAGCCGTTGACCCACTCGTCAGTGACGCCATACCCACCCCGAATGGCGGAAGCCAGGGTTGTGGCCCACTCCCGCAAACGCGCGATTTCTTCGATGCCTGCCATCATAAACTGCCGTGACAACGCGGAGCTGTTCGCGGGCGGCGCACTCGGAGCAGGGGGCTCCGCCGTGCTGGTCGGCGCCGTCCCGCTTGCCGACGAAGGCAGCGTCAGGACGATGTTTGGACCACTGAAACTCACCGACCCGTTGCCGATACTGGCTAAGGCCAGTACGTCCACGAACAAGCGCCCATTCTGGTCAATCACTTCGGCTTTTCCACTCTGTCCATTGACGGCTACGTTTCGTTGCTGCTTCGTTTGTCCGAAACAAGCGCCGCTCACGGCGGCTATTAAAACCAGGAGAAAAATGCTTCGAGAATTTCGTTTCATAGGTTTCATCTCGTTTGACAGTCTATTTTGCTGGTCATTTCTCAATGTCGGACAGGCGTAATGCTGGCCAGGGAAGGGAAGTGCGTTCCATTCCCTATCCCGCCCGTATGGCTCCCATCAGGGAAGTTGAATCGGCGTTTCCCGGTCATTGTTTTCCGGATCCAAGTTTTCCGGATCCAACAACTTGATCTTCCGACTGCGCAATCATCAGATCACCCTCCGTTTGCTGCTGCAGGTAAACGTTCTGAGATGGGAGACCGATTTGAACACCGGCGACAGCAATGACTTCCCTTATCTGGAACAACAACTCTTCCTGAATCTGGAGAAAAGCGGTCCAGTCACGAGCGTACAAATAAGCGAAGATCTCCAACTCCAGGCCGGAGTCGCCGAAGCGGAGAAAACGGACGCGTACCGATGAGGGAAGGATTCTTCCGTCCTTTTCCAATAATTTTCGGACATTTGCCAGGACCGAGTTCAAGTTGGAAGAGGAGGTTTCGTAGCGCAGACCGATCATATGATGAAGCCAGAAACTATCGCGACGAGAGAAATTTTCGAGCGTAACAGTGGCCATTTGGCCATTGGGGATTGAGACCAGCGTCCTGCCCAGCGTTCGCACGCGGGTGGAACGAAGACCAATTTCTTCAACTGTGCCGACCACGTCTCCCATCTTGAGGAAGTCGCCCACCCGCACCACTCCGTCGAGGATGATGGAAGCGCCTCCGATCACATTCTCCAAAGTCTTCTGGGCCGCCAGCGCTATCGCGATTCCGCCGATACCGAGACCAGCCAGCGCCGCCGAGGGATTGACACCAAAACTGCGCAGCGCAATCATTAGCCCCACCACCAGGGCGAACAAATCCATGACCCGTCTAGCCGGCCGCAATATGGCGGTGGATCCGAGGCGGTCGCGTTTCTCCATGCGCATTCTGAAGTAAGACTCAACACGGCCGTTGGCGAGGATCAACAGCCAAACTAAGGCCACCACCATGGTCACGGTTACGGTGATGGAACCAACCTGCCTGGCGATAAGAGAAAGACTGTATTTCGAGAAGCTCCAATACACGACTACTGCCACGATCAGGAGTCGCACCGGATGTGGAAACACTTTCGGATTGCTGATCTCTGGTCGCTTGCGGAAATGACGCAAGGCGTAGCCAGAAAGTGCCCCGAGCAGTCGACCGACTACGCCTAGAAACAAATAGAAGAGCGGTAACAGAACAAAGCAATAGACCCAGGCAAATAGCGGGACGCCAAGCCAACGTGTTAGCAGATAATCCGGCAGGATGGTTTCGACCGCGACCGCGTTGATCTCTTCATAAAGGTCAGGAACTTCCGCGAGAGTTTGCCGGGAAAATAGCCAGATAGGCGGGGAATTGGGACGATCGACTCGCTCGAGGTACAAGTCGACGCTTCCATTTTCTCTGGCGACAGTCCCTACCAGTTCCCGCCGGGCGTCGAGCGGATCGGATAAAGACCCTTGTGGCTCATTGCTGAGATTATTCAGCTTCGCAGGTAATCTGCGATCCAATACGAAATACAGGTGCTCAGCGAGAGCAGCGGCATCTTTCCCATGCAGACGTGTATTCAGGTATTGAGAGGCGGTGTCGTAGTTGTGAGAATAAGCTGCGGTAAGGAAGCCCAACACGGTGCCGCGCGGCGTCGTCCGGCCGAGGTGATCCTGCGGCACTTCCTCAGGGGAAGCATTAGGCTGAACGTTTTGAATCGGGATACGAGCTTGGGCCCATGTGGCTTGACACAAGGCAACGCTGACAAGAAGCACACCGATGCCGATGCTGAAACAACCGTTCCGCGTTGACAGTGAGGATTTCACTTTTCTGCCACCGGAAAAGATGGCGACGCTCCTCGTGATACGGCTTGCTTCGCCAACAGTAGATCGAAATATCAGTAGTTTTGCTCCGAAGTCATATCCGCTCTATGTGAGATCGAAAATAGCAGTGGAACCCCGTTTCGGTAACTGGCAGTTTTGCCAGTTCTGCCCGGTAAACGCCCACTCGACAAGCGCCTTGTTGTGATCACTGGTAGTTTTGCCAGTACGCTAGCCAAACACCCCCTCTTACAATTTCCCGAGAATCATTATTGAGCTGCTTACACAGAAAACACGTTCCGGTGTTCTGGCGCTGGATTGTGGAACCGGTGCAGCGCAAATGAAGAGAAAGGAACTTCGACTATGGCATTCCGAGGTTCGCAATTCGCTGTGTGCAAGCAAACAGCTCGTAGCGTTATCGCCCTCCTGTGTTCATTCGCTCTGATTCCCGGCCAGTTGTTGGCTAGCGCCGCGCCGATTCAGTCGGATGCAGCGCAAGAGGAGTCGGCCAAACTTCCGGCGGAACAGCTTGACTCGCTGGTCGCCCCGATTGCGCTCTATCCAGATCCCCTCCTGGGCCAGACTTTGGTGGCTTCCACCTACCCATTGGAAGTCATCCAGTTGCAGCAGTGGCTCGCACAGCACAAAGACCTCAAAGACAAAGCTCTGATGGACGCAGTCGAGAAACAGGATTGGGATCCGAGTATCCAGTCGATGGCGGCGCTTCCGGACGTTGTGAAGCAACTGGCCGATAACATCAAGTGGACGACCGACCTGGGAAATGCCTTCCTGGCACAGCAAAACGACGTGATGGATGCGGTTCAGCGCATGCGCGTCAAGGCGAAGGACCTGGGCAATCTGAAATCGGGCGAACAGCAAAAGGTCGAAGTCAAGGTTGTCGAAACCAAGCAAGTCATTGTTATCGAGCAAGCGAATCCGCAGGTGGTCTACGTTCCGAGTTATAACCCCGTCGTGGTTTACGGAGCTGCCATCTACCCCTACCCGCCGATCTATTACCCACCGCCCGGCTACTATGCAGCGGGCATGGCGATTGGTTTCGGCGTCGGCATCGCGATCGGCGCAGCGTGGCACGGTGGCTGGGGTTACGGCTGCGGTTGGGGACGCAGCTACAACAACATCACCATCAACAACAACAACAATTTCATAAACAACTCCAACCGAAACACCAACATTAACGGCGGCAACCGGAACAATATCAACGGCGGCAACCGAAACAATGGGGGGAATAACTGGCAGCATAATCCCGCGCATCGTGGTGGTGCACCCTACTCGGACCGCTCCACCGCGAACAAGTTCGGCGGCACGGCCCGGGGCGATTCCGCGCAGAACCGCCAGGCAAATGCCCGGCAAACGCAAGCGCGACAACAGTCAACTGCAGGGAACCGGGGCACCTCCGCGGGAACCGGCGCCAACCGCGGCACTTCGGCGGGAACTGGGGCAAACCGGGGAGGCACGGCGGGAACCGGCGCGAATCGTGGTAGTGGCGCGTCGGCGGCAACGAATCAGGGTTCCGGCCGCCAGCCGAGTTCGACGAATCGCGCAGGCTCATCAGGAGCAGGGGGCGGCGGGGATCGCGTAGGAAATCGCAGCGTACCGAGTTCCTCCGGTTCCGGCTCCCGAGGTGGCAGCGGTGCCTTCGGTGGCGGTAGCGGCGCTTCGGCGAGCGCGAGCAGTGCGCGTGGCTCCTCGAGTGTCGGAGGGGGAGGTGCACGCAGCGGCGGTGGCGGCGCACGCAGTGGTGGTGGTGGCGGCGGACGGCGCAGATAGGAAATCCACAATGGAGACGAATGACATGATTCCCAAGACATCAAAGACAACCATACAGATTTTCCTCGCTGTCCTGCTGGCAGGCACGCTGCTAACGCCGACCCTGTCTTTTACACAGCAGCCGTCGGCGACGGGTTCGAAGGCAGCTTCTCAGAAATCATTTGCCACACCGCAAGCGGCGGTAGACGCACTGATCAAGGCGGCCGGCGATTACGACGCGGCTGCTCTGTTGGAAATTTTCGGTCCTTCCGCGGAGGATTTCATCTCTTCTGCAGACCCGGTCCGGGACAAGACCAATGCCGTTGCATTCGCTGCCCACGCCCGTGAAAAGAACTCTGTCACCACCGATCCCGCAAAGCCCAATCGTGCGGTCCTGGTGGTTGGGAACAACGACTATCCGTTTCCGGTGCCGTTGGTGAAGAAGAATGGAAAGTGGTTCTTCGACTCCAAGGCGGGCCATAATGAAATTCTCTATCGCCGGATCGGAACCAACGAACTGGATGCGATCCAGGTGTGCCGTGGTTACGTGGATGCGCAAACCGAATATGCCTCTACCATCCACGATAATTCCGGAGTCAATCAATACGCGCAAAAGATCATTAGCACTTCGGGAAAACAGGACGGGCTGTATTGGCAGAACCCGGACGGTACGTCCGGCGGCCCGATCGGTGAAGCCGTGGCGAAAGCGATCGAGGAAGGTTATTCCGTGGACAAGAAGTCCGCTTATCACGGCTACTACTTTAAGATTTTGAAAGGACAAGGTCCCGCCGCCCACTTAGGCAAACTCGACTACGTGATTCAGGGCGCGATGATCGGTGGATTCGCGCTGATCGCCGCTCCAGCTGAATACAGGGTGACGGGCGTGAAGACTTTCATGGTCAGCCAGGATGGAGTGGTGTACCAGAAGGATTTGGGGCCCAATACTCTGGTACTCGCTAAGCAGATCGACCGATTCAATCCCGACAAAACCTGGCAGCCTACAGACGATGAATGGCCCGCGACGGATGATGCTTCAGACTCCGCCGCAGCGCAGTAAATTCAGGTTCTTCTCCGCTCAAGATGTCGACTTGGTCGCATTAGGAGTGTGGGCTTCTTCGATTTGAATCAGGCGCGGCACCAGGCTGATAAGCCAAGCGACGACTATGCCGAGTGTTGTCTCTAGGAGACGAAACAGGGCGTAGGACCACGGCTCCGCGCCGTGGGCGAGCATGACAATGCCGCATACGTAGCCGGCAACCTTGGCGCCACCTCTCACCGACGAGATGTGACAAATCAACATAGCGAGCAGAACGCCAACGCCAATCGCCCACGCGCTGGGCCGCAGCAGCAAGTCTAGGACGGCGCCACACACGGCTCCCACAACCGTAGCCACGATTCGTTGTAGTCCAAGTTCGCGGGTCTTGGCCGCCGAAAAATCGGTAACGATGATCGCAGCCAGAAGGGCATAAATCGGGTATTCGAGCCTGCACACCTGCGCCAGGGCGACCGACAACCCGCTGCCAAATGCCGCTCGCAGGGCCAGGGCAATGTCGGAAACAGCCACCCTATGATTCATCGGGACACCGTTGCCATGTTCTCCTGTTTTTCTCCAGACACAACCAGATAGCTCTGGCAGTTCCGCGCTCGTCTTGACCCGCTCGTGATGGTGCCGTATTTGCAGCGTCTGTCGGTTGTTCTGAGGTCAATGGTTCTGAGGTCATCACCATGATCAGTCCGCAAAGAACTTGCGCAACCCGATTCGTCGGTTCAGCAAGCGTTTGCGGGAAATGATCAAATCCTGATGCATAGTCACACTGATGCGGATACGATTACGCGTTCGCCAGGGCAGTGGCGTCCTGCCCTTGCCGGCCGGACGCGCTGCCGCCCTCCAGATATCTTGCCACCGCGACTTCCAGATTGAAGTGCATCGCATCTCGAATGAGCGCCTCACCTCGCCGTGATCTCTGGATCATTTGCAGCACGCGCGGGTTCATTCCCACCAGCCAAAGTCTTTTGCCAAATTCCCTCTGCCTCTTCTCGCCTTCGGTCAACATTTTCAGCGCGGTATATTCCAGATCAGGGACGCCACTCATATCCACCGCCACAACCGCAGGCTGTTCTTCTTCCATTAGCCTCTTGATTTTCTGGCCAATGTGTTCAGCGTTCGCGAAAAAGATTCGGCCCTCGACGCGCAGCAGTAGCAAGCCTGCAAATGTCTCGTCTTCCGGATGCTCCTTCGAGCGAGGGCGGAATACGTTCGTTCCGGGCTTGCGTCCGAGTACCTCTACCGGCGGGTCGACCACCTGGTAGGCAAGCGCCACCAGCGAAACTATGATCGCCACCAGGATCCCTCGTAAAGTTCCGACGAACACTACGCCTGCGAATGCAACCACAGCCCAGGCAAATTCTGTGCGACGAATACGGAGTATCTGGCGAAACTCGTTCGGCTTGATCAGGCTGCTGGAATAGACAATCACCACCCCCGCAAGCGTGGCCTGCGGCATAAGGGCAAGCAGCGGAGCGAACACAAGCATAGTGATAAGTGTCATCCCGGCGGTTACGAGTTCTGAGACCTGTGTACGTGCTCCGGCAAGACGGTTCACAGCGGTTTGCGTTGTACCCCCGCCTCCGGGCATCGCACCGAGAAGGGAGCCGCCGATATTTGCAAATCCGATAGCCAACAATTCCCGGTTCGCATTCGGCGCCGGTTCGCCATCCCTGGCGAATGCTCTGCCGGCTGCAATCGTTTCGGTAAAACTCATCAGAGCAATGCCCAATGCGCCGGGCCAAAGCTGTTCGACGAGGCTCAGCGCCGGAGGCGTGAAGGATGGCAAACCCTGCGGGATGTGGCCGACTAACTGCACACCGCGAGCCTGTAAGTTCAGCAAGTAGGCGGCACCAATGCTGGCGGCCAGCGCAATGAGAGGCGCAGGCACCCTGGGCAAAAAGCGTTTGATGGCAAGCAAAAGCAGGATGACACTGACGCCAACCACAAGTGTGGTCAGTTTCGTGCCCGGTATGCTGCGCAGCAATGCCAGTTGGTTCTGGAGGAATCTGCCCTTCGGGAAATAGACACCGAGGATTTTCGGAATCTGGTCAA
Source organism: uncultured Acidobacteriaceae bacterium (assembly GCA_963800565.1). GTDB lineage: Bacteria > Acidobacteriota > Terriglobia > Terriglobales > Acidobacteriaceae > Acidiflorens. Next base: position 183,941 of record CAWDBM010000011.1, on the reverse strand, counting down.
GTACGATCAGCAGCCCAATACCGGCTTTGAAGCCAATCAATACTGGCTCGGAGATGAAACTGGCTATAAAGCCCAGGCGCAGGACGGATGCGACTACAAGAATCGTTCCAACCAGAAGTGCCAGCGTGGACGTGGCAGTAATCAGCGTACCTGGATCTGCGTGCGGCACGAACTCCTCCAGCTCGGCAGCGGTAAGAATCGCTATTGTCGTTGTCGTGGTCACGCTGAGTACTCGGGAGGTCCCCAGCAGCGCATAGATCACCAACGGCACAAAAGCCGTGTATAGCCCGACCTGAACCGGAAGACCCGCGATCGTCGCGTAGGCCATCGCTGTCGGGATGATTACGGCGGCGGTAGTCAACCCGGCGATGAGATCGGCAGGCACCCATTCTTTTCGATAGGAACCCAGCCAATTCGGAGATGCGCTAGAGACGCGAAGCTTGGCGGGTGTGGACACGGATCATCCCTATCCTCTAGTGCGCATCTGGAACGAAATGTCTTCCCTTTAATGGCTTCTGATCGTCATAGAGCCCCTTATTGTTTCGCTTGGGCAGAACCACCTTTTCTTGAGGCACTTTTTTGTACGGGATAAGGCTAAGGAAATGCGTAATGCAGTTCAGACGCGCTTTTTTCTTGTCATCGGAAGGTATGATGTACCACGGATTCCCTTTGGTGTCGGTGGCCTCAAGCATCATGTCGCGGGCTCGCGAGTATTCGTACCACCGCCGATACGACTCAACGTCCATGGGACTGAGTTTCCACTGCCGGAGCGGATCTTTGATACGGGCGTCGAATCGGCGTGCCTGTTCCTTCTGTCCCACTTCCAGCCAGTACTTAATGAGAATCACACCCGCGCCAACGATCTGCTCTTCGAAAAGAGGACAAAGTTCAAGGAATCGCCGATGCTGTTCCTTGGTGCAGAAACCCATCACGTACTCGACCCCCAAACGGTTGTACCAACTGCGATCGAAGATTACGATCTCCCCGGCCGCGGGGAAATGCTGGAAATAGCGTTGCATGTACATCTGGCTCTTCTCGCGGTCCGATGGTGTAGGAAGTGCTACCTGTCGGAAAACTCGCGGGCTAACCCGTTCCGTAATTGCCCGGATTGTCCCTCCCTTGCCGGCGGCGTCACGACCTTCAAAGATCACGATGACGCGCAGCCCCGCATGCTTGACCCAGTCCTGCAACTTGCACAGCTCTTCCTGCAGCCGGCGTAATTCCTTTTCATATTGTTTGCGTCCAAGGGGCTTGCTACCGTTGCCGTTCGTCGTTTTTTTTGTGGCCATAATTTCTCGTTACTCATGAAGCACGCTACTACTGCTCCCAACCTCCACCTAGAGCACGATACAACTGCACATAGGTCTGCAGTTCCGTGCTCCATGCTTGGGCAAGCGCCAGTTCGGAGGTGAAGTATTGCTGCTGCGTTATCAGCACTTCGAGGAAACTGGTGGCCCCGCCCCGAAAACGTACGTCGGCGAGGTGCGCAGCTTCGAGGTAGGTCGCGGTCTGCTCTTCGATCTTCACCCGGTACTTCCGGGACTGGGCATAGCCAACTAGGTTGTTGGACACGTCTGTAACCGCCAGTTGCACCGATTGTTTGTACGAAAGCTCGGCTTCGTCCCGTTGCGCCCAGGCCAGGTGATAGTTGGAGGTGATACGGCCGCCCTGGTACAACGGCTGCAGCACTTGGCCTCCTATGGACCAGAACGTTGCCGGACCTTGCAGAAAGCTGGCGATCGAGGTGCTCTGGGCTCCGAAAGCTCCGGTAAGTGAAAATTGCGGAAAGTAGGCCGCCTTTGCGACTCCGACGTTGGCATTGGCAGAGACCAGCAACATCTCCGACTGGCGCACATCCGGTCGTCGCTCCAACAGTGTTGAGGGAAGTCCCGTCGGAACTTCCGGCATGTGTGGCTGTTCGGTGAGACTCATACCGCGGGCAATTGGGCTCGGATTTTTTCCTAAGAGCACGCTTATGGCGTTTTCAGTCTGCTCGATCGATTGCCGAAGGCTAATGATCTGCGCCTCAGCCTGTTCCACCAGCAGTTCCGCTTGCAGGACATCGGTCTTTGAGATATCCCCGCCCTTGAACTTGATCGTGTTCAGGTTCAGTAGCTCCCGATCGCCTTCCAGGGTCTTCTTCGAATACTCAAGTTGCGTGTCATATTGGCGTAACTGGAAGTACGAACTGGCAACCTCAGTGACTAATGTAGTTCGTACCACATCCTGCCCGTATTCAGAAGCGACGAGATTCGCCCGTGCGGCCTCCGTGGCTCGACGGTATTGTCCCCAGAAATCTACGATGTAAGAGGCCTGAATCGACAACGTATCGAAGGTTGGCGCGAGGGGATAGAGTGCTGACCGCACGTTCTGCACGCCGCCAGAGCCGTTCACCGCGGGAAGCTGATCGGCCCTCGTGATTCCGACAATAGCCTTCGCCTGCATCACGCGCGTTGCTGCAATGCGCAGATCGTAATTGTTGATCAGCGCTTCCCGGATTAGGCCCACCAATATCTGATCCTGGAACACGTCGAACCACTTCATCTCGCCAAATGCCTGATTCGAAGATTGTGTGGAAGTGTCGGGCGCGAGCCCCCGATACTGGTCAGGCAGCGTAGCGGGAGGGCGCTTGTAGTTCGGTCCCACAACGCACCCGCACAACGCGAGCAATAGCACAAAAACCGCGTACGTCTTCATGCTAGTCATCCCCAGCTCCCTCCGGGACCGGTCCAAGTCCCTCCTTCTGCGGCTCTTTTTTCTCTCCAGATATCCATGTGCCAAACCGCTCCACCACATCGAAACTGACGGGGATGAAGAAGACGGCCAACAGAGTTGCGGCCATCATGCCCCCAATCACGCAGGTACCCAACACTTGCCGCGAGATGGCGCCGGCGCCGGAAGCCCTCCACAGCGGCACACAGCCGAGAATGAAGGCGAAAGCAGTCATCAGGATCGGGCGCAATCTCGTCCTCGCGCCGATAAGAGCAGCGTCAAGGGTGCTCTTGCCTTTGTCGTATTCCATCTTGGCGAACTCAACGATCAGGATGGCGTTCTTGGCTGATAGGCCGATGAGCATGACCAGCCCGATCTGCGCGTACACGTTGTTGTCGAGATGGCGGTAGAACAGTGTAATGAACGCTCCGAAGACGGCGATCGGAACCCCCAGCAGTACGCTGAAGGGTAGCGTCCAGCTTTCGTACTGCGCCGCCATGATGAGGAAGACGATAAAGAATGCCAGCCCAAAGATGGTGCCGGGCGAAACGCCTTGCGCCGCTTTCTGCTCCTGGTACGACATGCCGCTATAGTCGAAGCCCATCTGCGGGGGCATAGTTTTATGAAAGACGTCCTCGAGAGCGGCCATGGCCTGACCCGAACTGTATCCGGGCGCCGCCGAAGCGTTGATCTGTACACAGTTGAACAGGTTGTAGCGCATGACGAACTCTGCGCCAGCGCGCTGGTAGGTACTCGTCAAGGTGCTCAGCGGAACCATTTCGCCCGTTGCGTTACGAACATAGAACTTGCCGAGATTTGCAGCCTGAGTGCGGAAGTCACCGTCGGACTGCACGTACACCTGCCACTGCAGGCCAAAGCGGTTGAAGAAGTTGATGAGCGAGCCACCCATGAATGTCTGGATGGTCTCGTACAGGCTGTTCAATGGGATTTGCTGGGTCATGGCCTTGGCGTTGTCCACCTTCACACCGACCTGTGGGACACCGAACAGGGCGGTGGTTAACAGGCCCGATAGCTCCGGACGCTTGCGGGCCTCAGCCATGAACAGTTGTGTGTTCTTGGCCAGAAAATCGATGGAGCCGCCAGACCGGTCTTCAAGAATGAAGGTGGCGCCTCCCGAGGTTCCCACGCCCGGAATCGCCGGTGGCGGAAACGAAAATGCAACTCCATAGGGCATTTTGGAAAGAGCCTGTTGCAGGTGGGCCTTTATGCCAACATAGCTGGTCTCCGGAGTTTTGCGTTCTTCCCAGGGCTTCAAGGAAATAAAGAAGAAGGAACTATAGGTGGCATTCACCCCGCTCAACAAGCTGTAGCCCACGACCGAGCTCACGTATTGCACGCCGGGCGTGTCCATGATGATCTTTTCCGCCTCCCGCGCCGCCTCGGAAGAGCGTTGCAGTGAGGACGCGTTGGGCAGTTGCAAGCCGCCATAAAGGTAGCCCTGATCTTCGTCAGGGAGAAAGCTTTGCGGCAGGCGCTTGCCGTAGAAACCGGCAGCCACGCTCAACACCGCCAGCAAGACAAAGGCGACTCCCGCCTTGCGAATCAGATGATGACAAGCGCCGACATACCCGTCCGTGGCCTTGCCGAAGACATTATTGAATCCGCGGAAGAAAGCGCCAAGCGGTCCTCGCGCTGGTTTCTTGGGGCGCAGCAGCATGGCAGAGAGGGCGGGGCTAAGCGTAAGTGCGTTGAACGCGGAGAACAGAACCGAGATCGCGATGGTAACGGCAAATTGCTTGTAAAGCTGCCCGGTGATGCCGGGAATGAACGCCGTCGGAACAAACACCGCTGCCAGAATGAGGCCGATGGCAATCACAGGTCCCGAGACTTCCTCCATGGCCTTGATGCTGGCATCGTGAGGCGTCATGCCCTGTTCGATGTGGTGTTCCACCGCCTCCACCACAACAATGGCATCGTCCACAACCAACCCGATGGCCAGCACCAGTCCTAACAACGAAAGGGTGTTGATGGAGAACCCAAGCAAGGGGAACACCATGAAGGTTGCGATCAGCGCGACCGGAACGGCAAGCAGTGGGATTAGCGTGGCTCTCCACCCCTGAAGGAAGATGTAAACCACGAAAATGACCAGGACGATAGCTTCGCCGAGGGTTTTGTAAATATCGTGGATGCCCTCGCTGACCGCGAGAGTGGTGTCGAGCGCAGTGATGAAGGCCAGCCCCGGGGGGAATCTTAGTTTCGCCTCGTCCATAAATTTGAGGACGTTGGCACGGGTTTGCAGAGCATTGCTTCCAGGCGTCAGATAAAGGGCTACCAGTGCCGCGGGCTGGGCGGGTTTAGCTGGCTTCCCCTCCTCCGGCGCCGTCCCCATCCGCGCCAGAAAGGAATAGTATTGCGATCCCATTTCCACCCGCGCCACATCTTTCAGGCGCAGAATGGAACCATCGGGCTGGGCGCGGACAACAATCTCGTCGAAGTCCTCTGGTTTGGGCAGGCGTCCGGGAGCGCGAACGTTATATGTGAACTGTTGCCCTGACGGAACGGGTTCGCCGCCAACCTGCCCCGCAGCATTGACCTTGTTCTGCGCCTTGACCGCATTCGTGATGTCGGAAACCGTCACCCCAAGGCTGGCTAGCCGGTCAGGATTTACCCAAATACGCATGGCATACGGTCCGGCGCCGAATATCTGCACCTGTCCCACGCCAGAGATACGGGTCAGCGCGTACTGGAGATTGACGATGGCGTAGTTGGCCAGGAAGACATTATCGTAGGCTCCGCTCGGAGAGTAGAGGTCGAGCAGCATGAAGGGTGCGGTCGTGCCGGGCTGCACGATCACTCCCTGCTGATTGACCTCGGGGGGCAATTGCGAATTGGCTTGCCCGCTCCGCATCTGCGCCAGAATCTGGTCCGTGTTAGTGTCGGTCCCGAGCTGGTAATCCACGTACAGCGTCATGCCTCCGCCCGAGCTGGCGCTCAACGAGTACATGTAGTTCATGCCGCTCACGCCCGACATCTGCTGCTCAATCGGCGTCGCGACAGATTCGGAAATCGTTTGCGCGTCAGCGCCGGGGTAAGTGGCCTTCACCTGAATCATGGGGTCGGCGATGTCGGGAAACTGCGCGGTAGGCAGGCTAAGCATGGCGACTACGCCGGCCAGGACCATCAGAACGGAAATTACGATGGCGACGATGGGCCGATTAATGAAGAATTTCGACATGGTCAGTTGCTCCCTACGGTCTGCGCGGATGGCACATAGGGCTTGGCACTTACCGGAACGCCTTCTTTGGCCATCTCCGGCGCTGCCGCCGCAAACTGCTGGACCTTCTGGATGCCTTCAACGACCACCTTCTCGCCTGGCTTCAATCCTTCGCTGACAATCCAGTTCGTGCCGACCAGCGCTCCCATTTTGACCGGGCGGAACACCGCCTTGTTGTCAGGTGTAAGCACAATAACTTGATACTGCCCCTGTATCTCGATAACTGCTGGCTGCGGCACCAGCAGCGCGTTCTTGTTGTCACCGATCGCGATCCGCACCCGCCCAAAGCCGCCCGGGCGAAGCACAGCGTCAGGATTTGGGAATTCGGCGGCCATCTGAATGGTGCCGGTCTGAGTGCCGACCTGCCGATTCACATAGATGATGACGCCCTTATGGGGATAAGAAATGTCATCGGATTTGATGAACTCGACTGGAGTATTTTTTAGCTTGGCCTGGCTAACCTTGCCCGAAATAATCCCCGTGATCTTCGACGCGAAGCCAAGAAAGATGCTCTCGCTGACATTGAAGTAGGCCCAGATGGGATTGACCTTCGATACCGTCGTCATCTTTGTAGCCGTCCCCACCAAGTCGCCAATCTGAGAATTCGACAAACCCGCAATGCCGTCGATGGGTGACTTGACCTTAGTCCAGGAAAGATTCAACTCGGCATTTTGCAGGTTCGCTTCTTGGGCGAGAACCTCAGCCTTGTACGCAGCTTGATTGGCCAGGTCCGTATCGAGCTGCTTTTGCGGGATGGCATCCTGCGCGGCCAGCGGAGTGTCGCGGTCAACATTCGTGGTTGCCTCGGCAAGTTTCGCGTGCGCTACCGCCACTTGCGCCTTGGCTCCGTCCACTGCGGCTTCATACTGCCGCCGGTCAAGCTCGAACAGAAGCTGGCCTTCCTTCACGAAGTAGCCATTCTGGTAATTCTGCTTGAGCAGGTAGCCCTGCACCTTGGGGGTGATATCGACGTTCACTGGGCCGTTCAGTTGCGCCACCCACTCATAGACGATGGGTACGTCCTGCTGTATGGTCTCCGCAACCAATACCTCGGGCGGACCGGCCTTAGGTTTCTCTTCCTTCTTGTCGCATCCGCCGAGAAACAATATGGCCATCGCAAGCAAGCCAAAAATGAGTGCGTTTCGTTTGCTTTCGCGCCGGATCCACGCTGATTGTTTGCGGGGGCTTGCCTTCTGTGGTTCCAGCCCCCAGCCTTGAACCTCAGCTCTGGTTTGCATCAATGCACTCCTCTCTTCGGCTAGATCTCTAGCGGAAGAAGAATCATCATGTTTTTAGTCCCGCTGCGCCCGAGTGACCACTGTCAAAAGTTCCAGTATCCTGTCGCTGGCGCTTTGTGGGTGTCCGCGTCAGAAAGAGCTCTCAACTACAAGAACCTAGGTTTTCCGGAAACGGCTCGGCAGTTTGCCGCGTGGAACGCAAGAACGCGAGCAAGCCGGATCATGTAAGCAAAGTGACGATGATTGTTCCCGAGGTCGTAAGCAAGACATGGGCTATCGCAGCCGTGTACGAATAGCCGAGCGTCGCGATGGGGCTTTCCGACTTCTCCTGGACGGCAGCGGCACCCGCGATCATGGTTTGCGCACCGGCAACGCCTCCGAGCAATTGGACCGGCTCTAACCGGAGAATGTAGTGACCGAGCAAAATGCCCGAGATAAGAGGAATGAGCGTGACAAAAATGCCGCCAAAGAAGAGCAAGTATCCGGACTCTTTAACCGCGCTCACAAATACTGGACCCGCCTTTAGCCCGATCATTCCGACAAAGGCGGACAACCCCAAAGATCTCATGAACAGAATTGCTGCGTCCGGGATGTGTGCGAACCACGGCCGGACTGACCTGCCCCAACCCACCGTCAAACCTGCCAGCAGAGTGCCTACGCTCGTTCCCAGCGATATATGCAGACGGCCGACAGGAAAAGTGATTGCGGCGCCCACTAAAACGCCGATAAAGATTGCAATCCCCAGTACCCCAAGATCGCTCTCCTCCTGTGGCAGTATTTTCCTGCCGAGAAGCGGAGCGAGTTTCTCGACGTTGCTTTCGCTGCCGGTAACCTGAAGAATGTCGCCGCGTTCCACCACCACGTTCGAACCGATCGGCAGCGATCGGCCCTCGCGGGCAATCCCGCGCAAGAAAACGCCTCGGGTTTCCTCAATCGCGTCACCGATCTGTTGCAGTGTCTTGCCCGCGATTTCCTTGTTTGTAACGTAGAGGTCGTAGGATGCAACCGGAATCTGCAGCAGGTCCGGATCCGCCGTCTCGGCTGAGCGGGGTCCCAAAAGCTTTACTAAAACTTCAGTTCGACCGTGAACCGCGACCGTGTCCCCCGCCTCAATTACAGTTGTTCCGATCGGCGAAAATATCTCGCCGTTGCGTCGGATTCTTTCCACAAACATGCGAGCATCCGATACTGATTTCTCTGCGGCCGCGACTGTCTTGCCGACGGCGGGAGCATCTTCGTGGATCGTGTACGCGCGAAAGCTGATCGGGTGCCATCCCGACGTTATGCCCTGCTTCTTGGATTGAATGCCAAGCTTCGCTTCTTCTTTCTTGGCTTCTGTGCGCAGGTCAATGCCCAGCAGCTTCGGACCCAGTGAACTGCAGCACCAGATCACTCCAATAGTGCCGAAGATGTAGCAGATCGCGTCGGCGACAGCGATATGCCCGATGAGCAGTTGTTTCTGGTCCTCGGAGATGGAGAGCCCTCTGATCGCTTCACTGGCGGTGCCGATGGCCGGAGATTCCGTCAATGACCCGGAAAGCAATCCGGCGGAATATCCCACATCAAGCTTGAGGATTCGAGCGACCACATAAGCAGTAATAAGCCCAACGATGGGCATAAATACTGCCAGAACGGCCCAGCGCCATCCTTCACCTTTCAGGTTGCGGAAGAAGCTGGGCCCCACTGAATACCCAATACCAAACAGGAATAAAAGAAACAACATTGCCTTGGCCTGATCGGAAACCGGGACATGAAAGAGATTACCGATGAAGATGCCCGCCAACAACGAGGAAGTCACCACTCCGAGTCCGAAGCCACGAAACTTCAGTCGCCCCAGGAGGTACCCGATACCTACCGCCAGGTACACCCCCATCTCCGGATACTTCTCGAATAGATGAGCCAGCCACTCCATGTAATCTCCCTCGTGCGACCCGAATGAAACGGCACACGCGGCCCCCAGAATGAGCGTTAACGACCCGCAGGAACGGTCTCTTGCTCCTTCGCTTCCTCAGTGTGCCGCTTCGAAGCTTCGTACGCGTCCCGATAGCCTCTCGCGATTGCGCGCACACCGCGCCCAATCTCCTCGTAAGCCTCGTCGTCCAGGTTCGCGAGGGATACGCGCAATGACCAGTTCGGCGCTTCGAAGCCGCCGCCGTTCAGCAACACGATCCCGTGGTCCTCGGCCAACCGGAAAGCAAGGTCAAGTGGGTGAACATTCTTTTTCAGGTACTCAACCGCTTCCTTTCCGATGTTCTTCCCGGCCCAGAACTCGAAATCAATCAGGCCGTAGTACGCGTCATAAAGCGGGTTATCGGGTACGTCCAGCCCGAGCCCCTCGACGCACGCTCGAAAGCGGCGATGCACGATTTCCCGGCATGCCTTCTGGTAACGCTTCTCGCTGTCCATCAGTTCGGCCAGTCCGAACATACTCATCATTACTTGTTGGGGCAACGAGAGTCCGGCGGTGTGGTTAAGGGCTACATCGCGACTGTCGGCAACAATACGGTCGACGAATTTGACCTTGCGCGGTTCGAGGGTGATGGCGCCGTAACGTTTGTCCAGCCCCTTTAGATCGGAATCGGGGAGTTTCGCAATCATCTTGTCGTAGATGTTGTCTTCGTGAAGTGCGATAACTCCAAGCCGCCATCCCGTGCAGCCGAAATACTTCGAATAGGAGTACACGCCGATCGTATGGTGCGGCAATTCGCCCAGCAGCGAGCGGAACTCCGGCACGAATGTTCCGTACACATCGTCTGTCAGGATCATCAAGTCGGGACGCTTGGTCTTTACCAGCCGCGAGATCTTCCCGATCGTTTCCTTACTGAGCGCGACGCCAGTCGGATTGCCCGGATTCACGACGAAAAACGCCTTGACCTTGGAATCTTCCAGCTTCTTCAGTTCCTCATCCGTGAACTGGAAGCGATTCTCCTGGGGCGCCGCGATGTTGACTACTTTCAGGTCATAGTCTTCAAGATGCGTCATCTCGATGTAGGGCGTGAAGATCGGTGTGCCCAGCGCAATCGTGTCCCCGGCATGCAGCAGGCGATTAGCCTTCAGCGACTTGAACAGATAACACATCGCTGCGGTGCCGCCCTCGACTGCATAGAGGTCGAACTTGCCGGTTGGCTTCGGCTGACCGCACATCGCCCACATCAGGTATTCGTGCGTGATGCGCTCGTTGTGAACCAGCATGCGGTCGGGAACCGGATAGTTGTCGCCGATGATCGAGTCCACAAGTTCGTGAACAAAGGCATCGGGCTCGAAACCGAAAGCCTTCACCGCGAAGGGAACCATCTGCGCTAGAAAGGTCGCACCGGGCGCATCTGCGTGTTTGGCGAGCCAAGTCTCAAGTCGAACTGCGATGCCCCGCGCCTGTGGCATTCCGCCGAGACCGGCGGGATGCTCCATCACACGCTTGCTCTCGGTGATGGCGAACTGACCGAGCAGAAAATAGCCCTCGCGGGGAGTCGTTGCGATCCAGTTTGGGTTCCCGCGTCCAGCATTCAAAAAGGCCGATTGCGTGGTTTTCGAGGTCTTCTTGGCCAGCTTGATCAGCTCATCCTTAATTTCGAATGGGCTCAACGTTTCAAACGTATGAAGGTGGTTCATTGCGTCCATGTGTACCTCCTCGACCACTGAGAGAGTCAGTGATCACTCAGAACTTCATTTCGCCAGAAGCATGATCAGGACCATGCCCCAAATAGTCAGGAATGTGTTACCGACCGCGTATGTCACTGTGTAACCGAGAGCAGGCACCTGGCTCTTGCCCAAATCACAGACTAAGCCGAGAGATGCTGTCGTGGTGCGAGCACCGGAAACGATGCCGAGAGTCAGTGCATCATGGAAACGGAAGATGTACTTGGCGACAAACATGCCAAGAATAAGTGGGACCGTCGTCGCCAGGGCTCCCCACAAAAACAGGCCAATGCCCTCTGTCTTGAGCCCGTTCACAAATCCCGGACCGGCGGAGATTCCAACGATCGCGATGAAGATGTTGAGACCGACCGAATTCATGAACCACACGGTCGGAGATGGAATGCGTCCGAAAGTGGGACGCACGGAACGGAACCAGCCGGCCACCAGCCCTGCGATCAGCGCGCCGCCTGCGGTCGACAGGGTAAGCGGCACTCCAGCCACGTTCAACACGATGGCGCCGAACAGCGCTCCAATTGCGATCGCGGCGCCGATGAAAGCCACGTCGGCCACATCAGTTTGCCGATCGGGAACCCCTATCAGTTTGGTGACAACGTCGGTGTCCTGAGTGCGTCCGACTATGTTGACGATGTCGCCGCGATAGATTTTCGTGTTCGGCATTATAGGAATGGAAGTGGCGACCGCTCCCCGGGTAATTTTTCGGAGAAAGACGCCGCGGGCAGCGGGTAGAGTGCTTAGTTCCGCCAGGGTTTTGCCGTCTACTGCCTTGCTCGATACGTAAACGTCCACGCCTTCTACTGGCATGTTCAGCAACTCGGGATCGTCAACCTCCAGTGCCCCTTCGCCGCTGCCAACCGCCACCGGGGTACCAGTACCTGTAGAGGCCACTCTGATGCCACTGCCAAGAATGTTTACTAGTACATCGCGAGCGCCCGCGACTGCCACCACGTCATCCTCGTGCAATACCGTATCCGCAGAGGCTTCCTCGATGACCCCATTGTGACGTACACGTAGGACGAAAACACGTGCGTCGGGGACCATCGCCTCGGCTTCAATTGCCCTGAGTCCAACCACCCTGCCATTTTTTCGGATCCTAAAAGCACGCGCTTCCCAGCGGTGCCACGCTGAGCCGGCGCCGCCAATTTCCTTGCCGCCGCCACCCTGTTTCTCCTCGTACTCTTTACATGCCTTAGGGAGATCGATGCGCAGCAATACCGGACCAAGCAGCGCGATCACAAGCGCCGACCCGACGGTGCCGAACATGTACGTCACGGCATACGCAATCGGCATGGAATCAAGCATGGTTTTAACCTGGTCAGGGGCGATCCCTGCGCGATTAATAGCATCGGTAGAAAGGCCCATTGCCGCAGAAATCGTTTGCGATCCGGAGTAAAGGCCCGCTGCATATCCGAGGTTATAGCCGGCCAATTTCGCGATCGCAATCGGCACCGCCAGACAAAACGCGCACTGGACGACCGCGAAGATCGCCTGCGGTAAACCATCTTTGGCGACGCCGCGGACAAATTGCGGACCAACTCCGTAGCCAACGGCGAAAAGAAACAGAAGGAAGACGGTCGACTTTAGAGGCTGGCTAATCGTGATTCCGAGTTGTCCGATGAGTACTCCCGCCAACAGCGTGGCAGTGACCGAACCGAGACCGATGCCTTTAAAAGTGAATTTGCCGAAGAAGTAGCCAAGTGCCAGAACAATGAATATAGCGATCTCCGGATAATGTCGTAGCGTGGTTGCGAACCATGTGAATAGCATTTGTTTATCTCCGCTTTTTATATCCGCGTTATTCCACTGCGAATAACGGTTTTCATCTCAAATTTTGCCCGGCGGCGCAGCTGGATGGGCCCCGGCCCGCAGCAACGCGGGCCGGTTCGCTATCATGCGGCTACCAGCTCATCCTTTTTTCCCACCTTCGTTTTCTTCAACTTCCCCTTACCTCCATCGCCCTTCAACGAATCAAGGAACGACGGTTTCAGCAATTTCAAACCTAAGGCCGCACTGAATCCGTGGATTTCCTTAACGTCAAGCTTGCGCATGAAGTCTATGGTTTCTGCAGTGATCACCTGGCCAGGGACCATGATCGGGAACCCCGGCGGGTAAGGAATAACGAAGGTGGCCGATACCAAAGCCGGACCATCCTTAAGCCGTTTCTCGATTTCCGGACTCGACAGCTTAAGGTGCTCGCACTGCTCTTCACGGTACGCTCCGAAGAAAGCCGCCCGCATGTCGCCTTCACCCGTGCCACTCGTCGCATCCTCGCGGAAGCTATCGTAGAACCGGCTGAAGTTCGGAAGATCTGGAACATCCTCCGTCAGAGATTTGACCCGCGCAGCAAATTCTTCCTTCTCTGCTTTGCCGCCCTGCGCCAGTTGCTTCTCAATCTTCTGAGAGATTTCCACCAGGACTTTCACCAACTGTGCGATATCGCTGCGAGTGTTGTTGATGTTCGTCTGCAGCAGGACGCTGTTGCGTGAGGTCTTGTTGAGTTGAATGTCGTAGTCCGCGGCAAGCATGTTCTTGAACTGCGTACCATCGAACCCAGCGGTGCCGCACACCAGCGTCAGGCGGGTCACATCGAGTGCGAACTCATCCTCGCGCATCGACTTCACCCCAGTCGCCAGGTTTGCACCCGGTGCCAGGACGTCCACGAATCCGGAGTTTCTGAATTCCGCCGGAATTAATTCATCCGCTCCGAGAATGCGGAAGTACTTGGAGATAAGAGGATGAGTCTTCACCTCACGCCGTAAGTCCAACGCCAACTGGATGGCGCGATTCACTAACTCATAACCCTCCAGTTCCATTTGCCTCCGTGCAACATCGATGGAGGCAATAATCTGGAGATTGGGAGAGGTAGAGGCATGCGTAAACACCGCCTCATGGAACTGCTCTTCCACGGTGTGGTAGTCCTGATCCTTCACCAGCACCATGGATCCTTGCCGGAGGCACGACATCGATTTGTGCGTCGAGTTGGTTTGATAAACACGCAAACGGACCTTGTCCGGATTTGCTAACAACCTGGTTTCGAGCAGCGTCTTGTCGCTTGGGTTGAGATCCTCGCCAAGCTTCTTTGCCTGCTCCTGGTAAGCCGCACGGTACGCCGGATCCTGGAACTTCTTCTCCAGAATGGCAGCCGCGCCCATGGCGGTGCGGCGACGATAGAATGGCGTCCAATGCGCAAACCCAAACCATGCCTCATCCCAAAGGAAGATGAGATCGGGTTTAATCGCCAGGCACTCTTCCATCACCCGCTCGACGTTGTAGATATGGCCATCGAACGTGCAGTTGGTCAGCACCAGCATGCGCGCCCGGTCGAGTTTTCCTTCCGCTTTCAGATCGAGCAAGGCTTGCTTGATGGTGCGCAGCGGAACCGCCCCGTACATCGAAAACGCGGTCAGCGGATACGCCTCGACATAAAGCGGTAACGCTCCGCAAAGGACAGCGCTGTAATGGTGCGACTTGTGGCAGTTGCGATCCACCAGCATGATGTCGCCCGGACCCAGCAGCGCCTGCTCTACCATCTTGTTGGAGGTCGAAGTTCCATTCGTTACGAAGAAAACATGGTCTGCGCCAAACGCGCGGGCAGCATAATCCTGTGCGACTTTGATATTTCCCGTCGGTTCCAGCAGGCTGTCTAACCCGCCGGTCGTTGCCGATGATTCCGCGAGGAAGAGATTCAGCCCGTAAAACTCACCCATGTCGCGAATCCAGTTCGACTTGAAGATTGATTTGCCCCGGGCAATGGGCAGCGCATGGAATGTGCCGATTGGCCGTTGCGCATATTTTTGGAGGTTGTCGAAGAAGGGCGTCGAGTACCGGTCAGCAATGCCGTCCAGTATGCTCAGGTGCAATTCCAGTGGCTCTTCAACTTGGTAGAAAATCCGGCGTACACACCCGGCCTCGGTACTTCCGGCCACCTTCTCGACTTGGCGATCGGAGAGAAGGTAGATGTCCAACTCAGGACGCACCAGCTTTATCGCTTGCGCCAGTGTTAATCCGGCCTGCAAGGAATTTGAATCGATGCCGCTCGCGCTGAGATGAGAGGTTAGGAACTCGCGCAGTACTGGACTATTGCGGCCAGAGGCGAATGGCACGTCATCATAGATGACAGCCGCTTCCAGGCTGCCATTCAGGATGGTCGCCAAAATTGCATCCTCAAAGTTCGCAATGAACACTGGTTCGTAGACAAACTTGTCTTGTGGGCGGCGGAATTTGCGCAACTCTTGAACGAGATTGTTCCATGCTGCCGGGCGAGCGGGGCTGACAAAGAGCACTTCGAAGTACGGTCGATAGGCTGCCTTTGTCTCACTGCCCAGTGGCAGACGGTCTGCCAGGCTGGGTGCGCCTTCCTCTTCTTTTTCCCATTCGCCTACGTTGGAGCGGTAGGAGTGAGAGATGATGGCGGTAGAAATTGTGCGTGCCAGTCGTTCTGTGCCAACCGCATCGCCGGAGTTTGCGCGCTCGGATAATGCATTGAGCAGCTGCGCTCCAGGATAGGCGTAAAAGTCTTCCCACTGTTGCAGATCGTTCAAGCTCGAGATCACTTGGGAACGGTCTGCGTTTGCTTCGGCTTGTTGCTTACCCGCCGAGGCTTGCCATTTTCTCGCTTGCTGCAGAAGCGTACGCCAGCGGTCGTATCTGGCTTCGGTTCCAGTAAAGAATTGATCGACTCGGGGAGTTTGCGTTTTCTCTGTACTGTTCATGGTAGGCCTGTCCTCTCTGAACTTATGAAGGCGGCGTCGGCGCGTGATGCGCTCCGGCCAATACACCAACCGATTCTGAAGAGCAGTAGCCCGCTCAACTACTCAATCTACGTCTTGACCTTGGCGGGAAACACTGTCAGAACTACCAGCGGGAAAGTCCTAGTTGTTAGCCGAAGCTGGTTTGTGGAGGGTTGTCTATACTTGCTTATCGAGTGCTCTTGATTCCTTAGCGACCGGGGTTTCAGACGCCTAGGAAAAACTGACAGTTGCCCACAAGGCGATAGCATTGTCTGATAGAAACGTGCGAACCACCCCGCAAACCTCCACGCCATCTACCCCGATTCAGCTTCTTACCAGCCCGTTTGTCCGTTTTGCTCGTATGCAGACCGGGGGTGGGATTGTGCTGCTGGCGAGCACCCTGATCGCTCTCATCTGGGCCAACTCTCCCTGGCAGCACGGTTACCACCAGCTTTTGGAAACCCAGGTCACCGTCGGATTGGGCAAGCTTGTCATCTCCGAGAATCGCCATGCATGGATCAATGATGGACTGATGTCGCTTTTCTTCTTCCTGGTAGGGTTGGAAATCAAGCGTGAGATCTTGGTCGGAGAACTGTCTTCCCTCCGACGCGCCGCTTTCCCATTTGCCGCCGCGCTGGGTGGAATGGTGGTACCGGCCTTCATCTATCTGAGCGTCACCAGGGGAGCGGGCTTTGAACAAGGCTGGGCCGTTCCGATTTCGACTGACATCGCGTTTGCCCTTGGGGTGCTTGCTTTCCTTGGCAATCGCGTTCCACTCTCACTCAAAGTTTTCGTGACCGCACTCGCCATTGTGGATGACATCTTCGCGGTAATGGTAATCGCAGTCTTTTATACAAAGCACATCAATTACACCAGCCTGATGATAGGAATTGTGTGTGTCATCTTGTCCGCGGCTGCGAACTGGCTCGGAATCCGTAACCCCATGGTGTACGCAATCATCGGGATTTTCGCCTGGGTCGGGGTGCTCAATTCGGGTGTGCATGCCACAATTGCCGGCATTCTTCTGGCGTTTACCATCCCCGCGCGAACCTTCCTCGACCGGTCTGAATTTCTGCGACAGAGCCGATCTCTCTTAGACCGCCTGGAGAATGCGCCCTCCAATTCGTTAGAAGAGCACTCCATCATTCACACGATGGAGAAAAACGTTAAGCTCGTAGAGTCGCCATTACAGCGCATTGAACATCAGCTTCAGCCCTGGGTCAGTTTTCTTGTCATTCCTCTTTTCGCCCTCGCCAATGCGGGAGTGAATATAGGAGCCAACCTGGCTCCTGCCCTCCGGCACTCGGTAAGTTGGGGTGTGGCCTTGGGATTAGTGGTTGGCAAGCCCGTGGGCATCTGCCTTTTTGGCTATCTCGCGGTCAAGACCGGGCTGGCTACTCTCGCTGATAATGTCCGCTGGCGGCAGGTGTTCGGAGGGGGATGTCTCTGCGGTATCGGCTTTACTATGTCGCTCTTTGTGACCACGTTAGCTTTCGGAGAAAATCAAATCCTGGACATTGCGAAGATCGCGATATTGTTTGCGTCCGTTCTCGCCGGCTTCGCCGGGGCCGTCCTGCTGGCCCGCCAACCTGCGGCTTCCTCTGGATTGCAAACGTTAAGCGAAGAATAGAGTGCTAAATGTCTTTACCAATATTCTTATTCGCCAAATCCTCCTCCCATGTTAGTTCGGCCTGCCCAACCACGAATACTGCCATGACACCGACACATTGTTGTAATCCCCGCCGAAGCGATTGTGAGCTCCGGTACTAAAGCTCGCTTTGATGAACTGGTGTCGGTTCAACGGAATGGCAGCGGTGACGCCGACGCGGGAATTGGTCTGGGTCGTCGCAGGGTTCGCTATGCCGCCGAGAGCCGTGGTTCCTCCATACCAGAAGTTGCCGTCGAGCGAGATCCACAGCGGCCCCGGCCTGTCGCGGAACCTCTTCGCGTCATAACTGAGGTGACCTTCGAACGAACCGATCGGGCCCTCCGTTTGGGGTTGGGGAACGGGTTTCGCATAGGACTTCTGGTTCGTGGTGAAGAACCACACACCCGCATACCCATCAAGAATCCATTTGCCAAAGCGCTGTGAGTAGCCGAACTCCGGCTTAAAGGCCCACCGGTTAATGCCCCAGTTGACCAGCTTCGTTGGATCATATTGGCCGGTGGGGGCGATCACCTTCAGAGTGACGCCCAGCACAGTCTTTTGCTTCCACTTAACGAATTCCGAGGCGGGCATCGCCGGACCGCCCTTCAGATTTACCGTAAAGCGAGCCGCCAGGTCCAACAGGCCAGAGCGGTAAATCTGTTGGTTCACGCCGAGCAGAGAGGCCTGAAAGGTTCCTACGCCATAGGGCAGCGCCAAAACGATGTTGGATGATCGGCCAAAGAAGTTCAAAGAGTGATAAAGGCTGATGTTCGGCACGCTGTAAGTGGCAGTGGCATTGGAGACGGGGACTACACCATTCAAATTCAAGCCGCCGCTGAAGTACGAATATGTTAGGTTGATCGCATTAGAATGCACCGGCGTGATCAGGTACGCCCGGGGCGCCAGGTCCTGCGCCCAGCAGGAATCTAGGAGCATCCCGATTAAAATCGCCAAGAACAACAGCCTTAGACGAAGTTCTCGGACGGTTTTAATGTTTCCCCCTCCCCCGCAGATGCACCGCGAATGAAGGCTAGGCCGAGGCACATGCCGGAAATCGCGGGCATCCGCGATTAGTCCATTAAAGCCGTCACCTTCTTATTCTGCTTTTCCTACTTTTGTTCCGCACTGAGCTGCTGCACCTGCTTTTTTTGTTCCTGGCGCATTTCCTGCAACTTCTGCACCTGGTCAGTGGAGAGGTACTGTTTTAATTTCTTGTCGGAGGACCGTACCGTTTTTTCCCATCGGTTCAGCTTGTCCTTGCGAGTAAGCACCGGATTGTCCCAGAATTGCGCCACCTCGGCCGTTTCCTGTTCTATGATCGGCTTAATCTGCTTCTGCTGCTCACTGCTCAAATCTAAGGCTACGGAAAGATTCTGAAGTTTGAGGGTGAAATACTGGCTGGACACCCTGGATAAATCGGGTGCGCTCTCGGGAAGTACCGCCTTGTGCAAGATAGGCACTTCCGTTGTTACGGAAACTCCACCTTTGTTGAAAGTCAGGGTATCGGCTCCGACCCGAACCAGTAGATCAAAGCCGCGGCGATATTCAACCGTGTTAGAACCGCTGGGGGAGGAGTACAAGACGACATAGACCGTGTTGCCCACTTTGACGGTCACGTCATACTGCGCGCCATTACCGGCAGGTTCTCCGGGGCCATTCACATGAGTGCTAACGGCGGTGATCGTGCCCGTTTGCCACTGCGACGAAGACGTTTGAGCAAAAGCTAAAACACTTGCTGCACACATCAAGACGACTATGATGTATCTGCGCATGCTGCCACCTCGCTGGGAATGGTATGCAAAGACGGAGAACTTAATTTGGGCGCCCATTGGAACCGAACGCGGTTCCGCACGCGTCCAATGAGATCCCCCCAGTCGTCTGAGCTACTCGTCCACGACACAAGGGTGCGCCAACTGGATTGCGGTGCCAACTGTCAAGACTGCCAGTTCTTTCCTGACCTCAGGCACCTTTACCTCATCACCATAGGAGACCCGCCCGCGCTTCGCGCAATGCTGGATGCTGGGCATCGCCGAGATTGATGGTTGTCGTCGCGAGCAGGGTGGGGAACTGGCGGAGCAACCAGTAGTTTCCCGGTGGAATATGGGACAGGGCTTTCGCCCCGTCCCCTCAGCCCTTTTCGGCTTGGCTCTGTGCGCAGGTTCGGCGTTCGAGCGTAGTGGTCAGAGACTCGAATAAAGAGGGAACTATGACCACGCTATAAAGTGCCCGGCCTCTGCTTAGTTGCTGTGCTACTTGACTTTGCTGTCAAGCATCGTAACCAGCGACTTACCTTGACCCGTCGGGTGGACACCGGTTCCCCGCACGATATCGGTTGCGGTCACCGTCTTGCCGTATAGACGGTAGTTCGCATCATTGTCTGGTTCCACGGTGGCGCCTCCCAGGGATACGCCAGCGAATAGTCCCTTGGCCTTTGCGTAGGTAAGGACGTCGACATCAGACGCGCTAGCTGCGGTAGCGCCAGGTCCCGCCGCCGCCGTCGCATCCGTGCCCATCTTGGTCTTTCCGTTCAGAATCTGATTCACGACTTTTGCATCCATGAGCAGGAGGACCACATCCGTGGACGAGCCACCCAACTGCACACCAATGCTGGCGCCGCCGACCGAAAACATCGCAGGCGTGGACCACGGGCCTTTAAAATCCTGGCCACCGCGGCAAACCAAGGGACCGCGGCCTCCGCTGCCGCCGACACCGACGCCGAACTTCTTCAAACTGGGGATAATGAGCACGCAATTGGCTTTTGACAACGCAGCCTGCGAAATGTTGTTGTCGCTGAGGAAACCCTGCAACACAAGGTTGGCTTTCCGAAAGGTGTCTTCGTCTTTTTCTTTGTCGCCGGCGAACGCCGGCAGAGTCAGCAGCATCGCTATGGAAGTCAGTAAGCAAGGCAGAGCCTTCCGGGTAATCCACCCGCTCGTTTGTTTTGACGCAGTTCGTATCATGGAACGTTTCTCCTTTTTCCTTTGTAGAGTGTGTTACTGCCGCCCGGTCTAACCCCAACCGAGCCACCGGCAGCCGTCTTATACCGAATATTAGACCGTTAAAGACCCGAACCGCTGCACATGAGCCTTCTATTAAAAGCGCCCCCGCCTGCTTTGTCCCCTGTCAGTTCTACCAGCGCCCATTATCCGTTATCGGCATCGTGAATAGCAATTGGCATGGAATCTTGATAAATCATGGTCAAACCTGAGGTTAGCACGAACCGGGGAGACTTTTCCCGCGCGGTCTCGGCACGCCCTGGACGATAGTCGGGGCAGGGAAGCGAGACCACTGTCTTTTCTGACAGGAGACAGTCTCGCCAGCCGCATCTAGGATTTCTCGCGTGGTCCCTTCTGATACCCATAGCGAAAAATATCGCCGGTTGGCGAATTCCAGACTGAGCAAGGCCGCGTGCTCGATCATCCCGCTGGATATAGCGAATCCGAGGTAACGAGTTGCTCTTTACGGGTTTGACCTTCACATTTCTTAAGGACTTTGGCCTGGCCCTTTGGCTATGCTTGCCCCTTCTGTTCACCCTCGCGTTCGCCATCACACTGCTAGGACAAGTAGCTGGAAAAGCAGAGGGGTGGTCGCGTTTCGATAGCTTTTACTGGTCGTTCGTTACCGCGACAACCGTAGGCTATGGCGATATCCGGCCAGAGAAAAAAGTATCGAGGGTTATCGCCATCGGGATCGCGTTTTGTGGGCTAATCATGACCGGCATCCTGATTGCGGTAGCTGTGCACGCCGCCACGACGGCGCTCGCCGCACACGATGCTGCAACGAAAGCCATGTAATAAATAAAACTGCCAGCATCTGAGTTTGCGAGGACGGCTTTCCCGTCGCCATCCTCAGGTATTCGACCGTCCGCACGGCTTGACTATGGTGCTGGGGATCGATTGATGCGGCGTTGGTAGTTCGCCACCATCACGGGTATGGATAACCCTTGGCCAGCGCAGCCGCCAAACTGGCATCGTGTCCGTAAATGTCGTCGCTGAAATGGACCTCACCGTTCTCGTAGGCGAGCGCCGTGCCGTAAACGATGAACACCGGAACTGGCTTCACGAGGTTCACCGTCACGTCGTCCTTTCCGCTCTGCATTGCTTGCCGCACTCGCTCCAGCGTCCAACCCGGATTATTACGCAATGCCCACGCGGCGAGCTCGGCGGGCTTTTCGACACGAATGCAGCCATGGCTGAAATCACGGCGGGAGCGGGAGAACAACTCCGGAGACGGCGTGCTGTGCAGATAGACATTGTGCTCGTTCGGGAATATCAGCTTGACCAGACCGAGCGCGTTGGCAGGGCCGGGCTTCTGCCGCACCATCAGCTTTCCCGCCCGCAGTTGCGCCAACACATCATCGGAAATATTTCCCGAGGTAACGACCTTACCGTCGTAGGTAGCGACCTCGTAATTCTTACGAGCAAGGTAGCTGCGGTCGCGTTCGATGGCGGGAACAATTTCGCTGCGGAGAATGCTGGGAGGAACGTTCCAGTACGGACGGAAAACAACATAAGTCATGCCGCGCGTGAAAACAGGCGTCTGCGTGCGCATCGCTTTTCCGACTACAACGCGCATAGTCAGCACGACGTTGTTATTCTCGTCGAGGGCACGCAGTTGAAAATCGGGAATATTTACGATGATCGGCGGCGCGGAAAACTCCGCCGGCAACCAACGCCAGCGCTCCAAGGTCAGCTGTAATTGGAGTGCTCGCTGCTGTAGGGGAACATTAAGCTGTTTTATGGTCCCGGGACCGATGCGACCATCGTTATCAAGTCCGTGGCGGCGCTGAAAACGTTTGACCGCATCCACCAGAGGGCCGGCGTAAGTTTGGGCATCTCCCGTCAAGGTGGCATCTGCCGGCAGATCACCCACGAGTCGCAAGAGACGCGACAGACGTGGCACCCCCGCGTATGATTGCCCCGGGTCGATGGCCTTAGTAACTTCAGGAAGTTTTTCCCTATCGTCCGTGCGTGCCAGTTCGAGGTAACGCCCAAGCGCCTCCTCGGTGCGACGATAGCCCGCAAACGGGGGTTCCACTCCGCCCAAGACCGCTTGCAGATCCGAAGCGGTCATGATCCGGTCCCGCAGAAACTGGGCCAGGTCGTACTTCTTCTGTACCGCTCCCAGTTCGAACTTGAAATGCGCCGGGTTGATGCGCCCTATGCGAAGGTCGGACACATAGCGCATAGTGCAGACGGTGAGCGCCACGTCAAAACGCGCCACCACCGGTCCACTCGCAGAGCCTTGCAGCGCACGGATTCTCTCCTCCCAGCGCGAAGCGTCGTAATCCTCCGGGTCGAGCCCTTTTTTCGAGGCATCTCTGAAGCGTTCGATCAGCGCCAGGGCCTGCGGTATAGGTTGCGAACCCTGGAGTTGCGAACCTTGGACCCACGCTGCAGCGAATCCAGTCGGCTCGTAGAACTTCTGGAGCCAGTTGCGATAGTCACTGAAATTCGGCCAGCGCATACCGTCCAGATTCCCGTTGGCGACCAGATTCTGAATGTCAGGTTGTTGTCCGGCGCAAAAAGACGCCAAGGACACGAAAAGAAAAGCCATCCCCACCGCGAAACGTAGCCGCCGGCAAGCGCTGTGCACGTTGTAGCTCCCTTTCTGGTTACTCATCAGTCACTTCGTTGAAGTCTGCAATATTAGGAGCAATTGTGTCCGCTGGTAACTGGTAGAACTGGCAGTCCAGGTCAGTCGAAGGCGTAAAGACCCGTGCGACCTGCAGTAATTTGTTCACGTCCAAGAAGTATGTCACAGAAGGGAGCATGAGACTGCGGTGTGAAAAGGCCGACCGTCTGCGGTCGGGCTATCGCAACTTCGCGTATTCCGCTCTTGCTTGCTTCAGGATAGGAATGTCGAGATCGGCGTCCTTCCACAGGGCGAGAAAGTCTTGATAGGCCGCCTTGGCCTTGGCTGCGTCACCTTGCATAGCATAAGCGCGAGCCAGTTCCAGCCGTGCGAGCGGACCAAGCGGTGAGTTGATCACCATCGACCGGTTGTCAAAAAACTTCTGGAACTCGGCAGTCGCCGCCCTTCCTGCGTGTAGCATCAGATCCGCCTCGCCGCGTAGATACACCGGATAAAGCAATACTCCGATTCCGGGGAGAGGGCCGGGGACTCCCGACTCGTATGGCACTGTCGCCTGCAGAATCTCGATGGCTTTTCCCGGATTCTTGCGGCTGACTTGAATAGCGGCGCGGATCACGGGTTCCCAATAGACGTTTATTTTTGTATTCAGAGGATTTTGCATTTGCAACTCCTCCGCCATCTTCTGCGCGCGGTCCGTATCACCGGTTCGTGCCAGGACAAGGGCGGCGAGTACGCGTACGCTGCGAGCCGAGGATAGGGCCAATGCGCCAGATGTCTGACTGCGAGCTTGAGCTGGATTGCCAAACTCGGCCTCGCGCAGAGCGTCGTTCAACTCCCGCTTCGCGGCCGTCTCTTTTTCGTCCGCACGTTGGGCTGATTCCAGGGCACGCTGTGACAATTCCCGGGCCTTGGCCAGATGTCCGGAGAATGCTGCAGTGTCCGACTGAAAGGATAGGGAAACATCCTCCAAGCCAAGTTTGCCCGCGAACCAGTCTGCCTGATGTTGCATTTCTTGTGCATCACCCTCGAGGAATGCAACGCCATATCGATAAATGTGTAGATCGGGGACATCCAGATTGTGAGCCCTCGCCCGCTGGTAAATCGCTTTTGCCTCGCCAAACCGATTTAGGCGACAGTAGTATTCAACGAGGTTTCCGTAAGGGATGCCACTATCCGGATTTAAACGGTTGGCTTCCAGAGTTTCGCTGAGGGCCTTTTCCCATTGCCCTAGAGCTGCGAAGTTGCTTCCGAGGTTGTTATGCGGTGTCCAAACCCGCGGATAGGCCTGTGAATAAAGCTCGTAGGTCTGATTCGCTTTTTCCGTCTCCCCGGTGACGTCGTTGTAGTAATAAGCCGAGATTATGTAATCTTCTCGAACGCTGACACGACCCCGAAGATCATAAGCTTTCTGATAGTTCTCCTTGGCGGAATCGGTTTCCCTCAAATTTCCATAAGCCACCGCCAGCCCGGTATAAGCCAACGCGAAATTAGGGTCGAGCTCAATGGCGCGTCTATAGAACGGAATTGCGGCAGTGTCGCCCTTTTCTGCAAGCACCTTACTACCGAGAGAATAGGATTTCAAAGCTTCGAGCGACGGCGTGGTGGCCTGCACGAGCGGAGTGTCAAATTTCTGGATGGAGCTGAGTGATTCGCCGAGATTCCTTCGCAGGCTGGTGGTCGCATGATCGAGGGCGTCTAGCACCTCCTCTTTCTTTGCCGCCCGCTCTTGCCTCATGGCAATCTTGGCGCCACTGGGGCAAGCCTCCGCGTTAAGACCGACCACATACACGCTACCCAGACTGGCGATTGAGCCGGCAATCACTGCTTTGCTTCCCGAGCGTTGGCAGATTTCCTGGGCTACGTCCGCGGTCAAGCGCTCCTCTGGCGAGTGACCCATAAGTTTTAGGGTCTCGCGCACGCCGCGGTCAGGAAGGATACTTAAAAACGGCGATTCCTGCAGTTCGGTGGCGAGAGCCTGCTTGAGCGTGTCATCGAAAACAGGATCACCCGTGGAATTAGAGAAGTCAGCGAGCACGACAGTATCCTTGTCGGTAAGGGGAGCCGTGGACTCGCGCGACCGGAAGTAGAACACCCCCACGATTGCGGCGATCAGTAGCGCAGCGGCGGGAACAAGAATCGTCCAGAGTCTCCCTCCCACTGCTGGAGTAACGGCCACTTTCACCACGCTCGATGACGCGCGAGACGAAGAAGAGGATGATGGCGGCCGGTGGGCTGCCGGAGAGCCAGTATCCCGCGTGATAGGCACCGTTCCGGAACTCGCGGCGGCAACGCGCCCCGTGTCTGTGTCCCGCTTCAAACGCAATAGCTCGGAACGCATTTCCGCCGCGCTCTGATAACGCAACTCCCTGTCTTTCTCCAGCGCCCCGTTGATCACCCGCTCCAGATCGGGCGGGAGGTCGGGATTGAAGCGCATCGGAGCCACTGGAGCGCGGTTCAGAATCGCATCGAAAAGAATCGCGCTCGTTTCTCCACGAAACGGCAACTCTCCGGTCGCCATCTCATAGAGCACGGCTCCAAATGAAAACAAATCCGTGCGCGCGTCCAACTCCTTGCCTCGTGCTTGCTCCGGTGACATGTAAGCCACCGTGCCAATCGCAGAACCGGGCCCGGTCAGCTGCCGCTCGTCGCTTAAGCTTGTCACCGTACGCGCCATCGCCAACTGCGTGGCCGAAGAACTCGGGCGCGTGACCTTCGCCAACCCGAAATCCAGAATCTTGGCGTGCCCTCGCTTGGTGACAAAAATATTGGTCGGCTTGATGTCGCGATGGACGATCCCCTGGGAGTGCGCGGTATCCAGGCCGTCCGCAATCTCAATGGCCAATCCCATCAGTACGTCGATCTCGATTGGTTTTTCAGCAATACGCTGCTTCAGCGTCATGCCGTCCAGAAACTCCATGACGATGAACCAGTGCCCGCCGTGCTGCGCAATCTCATAAATAGTGCAGATGTTGTGGTGGTTCAGGGATGAGGCCGCACGCGCCTCGCGGCGGAAGCGCTCCAGAGTCTGCGAGTCCCCGGCTACGTCGTCGGGCAGAAATTTGAGGGCGACAAAGCGGCCGAGCTCGGTGTCCTCGGCCTTATAGACCACACCCATGCCGCCACTGCCGATTCTCTCCAGCACGCGATAATGGGAAACTCTACTGCCAATCAGCCTCACTTCACTGTCCGTTGCCTCCCGTTCTCTGGCAACCATCTTGCCCGCAACGTCCAGCGCCGGCGACTCGATGAAATGCTCGGCTGCTTTTTCATGAGCGAGCAGCGACTCCACTTCGCGCCGCAGTTCCTCATCGTTTCCGCAAGACTGTTCGAGGAATTCAGCGCGTCGGCTCTCATCGAGATCCAAGGCACGCTGGCACAGCTCCTTCACCCGATTCCAGCGCTCAGGATCCATGTCCATTACCCTTGCTCAACTCCCGCAGGAGCCAGATCTTCGCCAATCTCCAGTCCCGTTGCACCGTCTCGACTGAAACTTTCAATACTTCGGCAGTTTCTTTTATGCTCAAGCCGCCAAAGAATCTCAGTTCTACAACTTTGCTTCCTCTCTCATCTACTGCGGCCAAGGCCTTCAACGCATCATCCAGGGCAACCAGGTTTGGATCGGTTTCTTCGCACACCGATGGCGCCTCGTCCAGGGAAATCTGCAGCGCACCACCGCCTCGTTTCTGGGAGCCGCGGGAGCGGGCAAAATCTATCAGAATACGCCGCATCAAATGCGCGGACATGGCGAAAAAATGCGCCCGGTCCTGCCAATTCATCTGGCTGCAATCCACAAGCTGCAAGTAGACCTCATTCACCAGAGCAGTTGTTTGCAGGACGTGGCGGGATTGTTGTCCCGCCATGTAATGCCGCGCGATCCGATGCAGTTGCTCGTAGACCAGCGGAGTCAGCTTTTCCAGAGCCTGTTCGTCTCCGCCAGTCCAGGCTTTGAGCAGACGGGTGACCTCATTGGTCGATGTGGCGGCCATGCAAACCTCTCAGGATCAATAAATTATACGGCTTGGCAGGCAGAAGAAGCCCAGCCGTTGTTTGCTCGACTCAGAGTAGCAACCCTGCTTCTATCCATTCTTTTTTCGCACTCCGATTACGGTTTCTGCCCTCCTTTTCCGTCTTACTAGATAGAAGCACAGTGTGTGCAGAGGCCTTATGAATACTTGCCTGGACCGCTCAACCATGAATTTGCTGCCGGAGGCTCATGATGACGACGCCAAACCTGCCACCTCCCCCCAGCCGAGTGGGTTGACGTGAGTGCCCAATCGCTGTTCGATGCTGCCCCCGACGCCATGCTGGTGGTTAACCGAGCCGGAGAAATTGTTGTTGCCAATTTGCAAGCGCAAAAACTCTTCGGATACCAACGTGAGGAGCTGATCGGACGGTCAGTCGACTCACTAATTCCCATACAGCTTCGCATTGAGCATCTTCAACGCTGGGAAAATTTTTTCGACGATCCACCCGTGCAACCGACAGCCATCCTGGATCTGTTCGCGTTGCGCAGGGATGGGACCCAAGTTCCCCTGGACATCACTCTCAGCCCCCTGACCAACGAAGCGGGAACCTTTGTCATCGCCGCAATTCGTGACGCGACCGGTCGTCGTCGCGCAGAAGGGCTGAAAATCTTGGATGCGGTTCTGCACGAGACTTGCGAAAGTGAAGAACGATTCAGCACGGCACCAGCATTCATCTGGATGTCAAGTATCGACAATATTTTCGAAACGAGAACAGAAAAACACCTTTTTAGCGCTAGGGAGGCAAGTATGAGTTGTAGATCCTGTAGATCAGGGAAGCAAACAAACTTCGTCGCCGAGATCATGATCCATTTCTCCGGCCGAAGAAATCTGAACAAGCCCGGGACGCTGATATTCCCCACGCTCGCGGTCTGCTTAGACTGCGGCTTTAGTGAATTCACCGTTGAACAATCCTCGCTGCCAGTGCTGCAAGAGGGCCTGGCGCCATAGCGCTTTGAGCGGCTTGATCGTCCTCACGTCGATCATCCTCACGTCGATCGTCCTCACCAGGCTAAACGACTTTTTACGCCATGCTAACTATTTTGAGAGAGGGTTAGGAAAATGAAAAACCGGTCCCGCATTCTGATTGCTGACGACCACAATCTGGTGGCAGAACTGTGCAAGAGACTTTTGGAAACCGACTTTGACGTAGTCGGAATCGTCAGCGACGGCCGCGCCCTGGTGCGTGCGGCCGGCGAATTGAGGCCGGACGTCGTCGTCCTCGATATCGCCATGCCCATCCTGAATGGGTTGGACGCGGGCCAGCAGGTGAAAGAAATTCTGCCCACCGTCAAGCTCGTCTATCTGACCATGAATTCCGACGTAGATGTGGCCGCCGAAGCGTTTGGGCGCGGAGCCTCCGGGTATCTGCTCAAGACCTGTGCCGCTGCCGAGATGGTGGCTGCGGTGCGCGACGTTTTACGGGGTGAATCGTATCTTTCCAAGGGTCTGTCGCGAGACGCGATCGATTGCTGGCGCTGGCAACATAAAAAACTCGTTCAGGAAGAAGATCGCCTGACCAAGAGGCAGCGTGAAGTATTGCAGTTGCTGGCCGAAGGCAAAGTGATGAAGGAAGTTGCTGACGTTCTGAACATGACCACCAGAACCGTGGCCTATCACAAGTACCGGATGATGGAGGTGCTGGGCGCGAAGAACAGTGCCGAGCTGGTCAAGTACGCCGTCAGAAACCACGTCGTGGCCGCTTAGCGCGCACGCGTAATCGTCGACCGCGAGAACCAGAAATGTTGGCGCGAGCATCGCGTGAGCGCTGCTGCACGCCTTCATTTCGCCAGGGGGAAGTCCAGCATAAATAAACCAAGCCCCCCGGGGGAGGGTAGACTTGCAGAATAACGATGAGATGGACTTCTGTCTTTGCGCCAGAGCAAGTAATAAACAAAATATCTCAGAGGCCTGGCAGTAAAGCTAAGGTCTCGCTATCGGCATCAATCAACCATGAGCGCCTCGGGAGCATGCAGAAGGACTTGGCCGCGTTTTTTGGAAACAATCCCCTCGCGCGCCCAATTACTGAGCACGCGGCTGGCAGTGAACGGGCTGATATCCGCCAGCGCTCCCAGTTGATCGTTGGTAGCGTGGATTTCGATTCCGTTGGGATGAATCTCGCCCGATCGATCACCGAGCCTGAGCAAGGTCTCGGCCAGCCTCTCCTGGGATGTCTTGGTAACCAATCCAATATGACGTTCGATGTAGTTTCGCAAGTAGCCAAGGGCGATGTTTAAACCATTTTCGCCTAGCCGGGGATGACGGGACACCAGTTTTCGTAAGACGGTGTGCTCCCATGCCACAACCTCACAGTCGGAGTCTGCCTCCGCGGTTGCCATGTAAGGTGGCGGATTTTTCAGTAAGGCCACCAACCCCATCACGTCTCCCGGCACCAGCCATGCGAGCAGAACTGACTCTCCCTGTTTGGTGACGTGGTAGTAGCGTACCCGCCCCTTTTGAACAAGGAGCAAAT
The DNA here is from genome assembly GCA_963800565.1 of uncultured Acidobacteriaceae bacterium. GTDB lineage: Bacteria > Acidobacteriota > Terriglobia > Terriglobales > Acidobacteriaceae > Acidiflorens. The sequence continues at coordinate 154,634 of CAWDBM010000011.1, read as the reverse complement.
GGGTGGCCCGATGCTCCCCCGTAATGATGTTCTGCTTGGCGGGAATCCGTCGGATCAGGCCGGCGGCGAGAATGGCATGGGTGACACGTTGATCAAGACCCGCCAGGAAACTGGGGGGGCGGGCAGCAACGAACGCGGATGGCGAAGGGCTCATGTTCTATGCTCGACCAGTCTGCTGGCCTGACTTCGGGGAGCGTTATTCGAACCATGTGAGCAACTGTGACTTTGCCTCAAACAAGGCTGCGGACGCTCAGCCCAAGCGTCGAGCTCGGCAGCTGTAACTCCACCCTGACCTGCACATTATTTGCCGTATGCCCTTTTCTACCACTGTTAGTGTTGACAGTTCGCAAGGCCTTCGCTCGCGGCTACTATTCATTCACGGACTGACAGTCGCCCGACTTGAATAGTCCACTCCTTCATTTGTTCTAGAAATGTAATGTCCAGCGAACGTCAATCTCGGCGCGAAATTGTCACCTTCGGCAAGATGTTGCACCAGTTCGGCTATGTTGCGGCCATGGATGGCAATCTCTCAGTACGCCTCGATGAGGAGCGGATACTGGCGACTCCCACGGCCATGAGCAAAGGTATGCTTCGCCCCTCCGATATGGTGGTCGTGGATTTGGATGGCCGCCTGATCGCTGGCCGCCATCGTGTGTCCAGCGAAATTGCTATGCACCTCATGATCTACAGGTTGCGACCAGATGTTGGAGGTGTCGTTCACGCTCACCCTCCCACAGCTACAGGGTTTGCCGCGGCTGGCATGGCGCTGAATCAGCCGCTGGTATGCGAAGTTGTAATGGGGCTTGGCTCCATTCCCCTGGCGAAGTACGGAACTCCTGGAACACCCGAGCTCTGCGAATCGCTCGAGCCCCTGATCCCGCAATACGATGCCATTCTGATGGCCAATCATGGAGCGGTGGCCTACGCAGACACTCTGCATCACGCCTACATGAAGATGGAAACGGTTGAGCACTTTGCCCGGATCGCCCTGGTCACCCATGTCTTGGGCCAGCAGCAACCATTAGGAAGCCAGGAATTGGAGAAACTCCTGGTCGCGCGCGGTCGCTACGAAGGCTCACGCTCCTCCGCACCGCTCTCGCCAGCTCGGATCGGCGATGATAACCACAACGGGCGACGCCCTGGCGCCCCGTCCCCGCGGTGGCTAAATGCGACCAGAGTCGGGCGAAGCGAGCTGTCAATCAGGAATAAGGTTAACGCCTGACACCCGCTCTCACCCGATTCACTTCGCTCCAAAAAATTGAAGTCCCACCGTTTGCGACACGACGAACTAGGCGCCCCCCACGATTACGGATCAAATTCCCGTTCAGCGTGGGGGGACTGCCTTGAAACAGCCCCACTTGTTAAAAGTTGAAAACCATCCCAGCTTTATACTGGAAATTGCTTTGACCGCTTTGCTGGGAGCCTCTGGCAATGTTGAAGTTCGTCCACAGATATTCTATGTCGGCCGGCCGGAATGCAATGGTCCCGGAGTGGTTTATTGGAATATCAACGCCGCCGCCGAAAGCTAGAGCGAAGGCATCATTCGAGGGTCTCCCACCAACCGAACCCTCTTGCGTGTACAGATTACCGGCTCCATTGCTGTGCGCTCCCCCGAGAAGCACGTGGGCGAAGGGGCGGATTTTCCCAGTTCGAATTCCAATCTGGGGGCCAAACATATAGGTAAACAAGTTGGCTTGGAGGTTTCCGCTGCAGCCCGATGGGCAGATTTGCGACCCGGCAGGAATCGAGAAGTGCTGCGTGTTGCTGTTAAAACCCGCAAATTCCCCCTCGAGGCCGAAGTACTTGGTCAAATTGTAGTCAAAAGAGCCACCGCCTCCGTTCAGGCTGTAGGCGTTCGGGATGAAGCTGGATGGATGAAAGCGGGCATAGCTATAAAATACGGCCACTTCCATTTTCGAGTAGTCTTGGGCAAACGCACCCACGCCCATCGACATAACAAGCAATGCCAAAAGTACGCTACGTAGTTTCATTGAAGTTGTGTTCTCCGTTTTCTTTCGAATTCTGTGTCGTATCCTTCACCTCAACATAGCTTTGGTCTCGTCTCTTGGGAACTGTAAAAAATGACAGGTGAGGCTGCGCGATCCGTCGAGTCCTTAATGCTCCCGAGCGCCCTGTAATAGGACTTAATAACTCGTGGTGACGACAACATAACGTCTTTGTGCTGTTATAGGTCGGTCGGCCGCTTTAATTCAGGGAATCGTCTTTGTAGTACTTGGTGCTCTTAGCGGTGATTTCAAGGGCAAGCCCCTTGTCAGTGAGCTGATACATCCACACGCCATCCGACACAGAAACTGCTCCCGCCATCGCTGCGCCCTTGTTGCCGGTCGTGGCCGCGGCTGTGGCCTGTCCGCCGAACTGCCAACCGGAGTTCACGAAGCTGTTGAATGCCTTCTCGTTGTCAAAGACGAATACCACTTGAAATTTCTTCACGCCCATTCCGAGCCCGGCCTGGAGCTCGAGCATCTTCATGAACGTCTCTTTCTTGCTCTTATTGTTGACCGCGATGCCTTTTCCATTGCCCGAGCCGGCGACCAGAATCTTCACTCCCAGGTTGCTAAAGGCCGCATACCCGGCGGCTCCTTCGACTGCAGCCTTGGCCTTTGGTTCCGTCTTGTAGAGCCGTTTCAGGGTGCTCTGCGCCATGTCGCGGACGTCGTTCTGTTTCTTTTCGATTTTCGCGTCAGTAGCGTGCACCGCTACCGCCAGTACACAAACCAGCGCAGCCGCGAGGAAGTTTTGTGATCTCATTTTCATGGTGCCCTCTGTTTCGTACTGACGCCCCAGGCAGACGCGGCAACACAAGAGTCGCGCGGTTTCGCTTATCCGAGTCCGATGGGCGAACTGCCGGGCTCAGCGGGAAATTGCAGCTTATGACCGCCGTCCCGCTCCCGACTACTGTCAGAACTGTCAGCCTGCACCCGCACAGAATGCTGAGCATTTCGTCTTTTTAAAGAACTTCGCCTGTAATAAGTGACAGTTCCCGCGCCACCTCCTGCGTGGTGCACTAGCAAGCGGAAGAGATGCTTTCGTACGGATGCACACGCGGGACCGCCACAAAGGGCTCCGCCAAGGAGCTTGGAGGATGAACAACCAACATTCCTTTCCCGACCCGATAGTGCAGGCGATGTTCCTCTTGGACGCGACCGAGAATGATCTGCAGACCGCAATAGCACTAGCCCTGATAAATGCGCAGAAAGATAACCTCGGAGGTATTCGCTACTGGGTTGCGGTAGTGGATGCTCTGACCGTAACCGGGCAGGAAAACTGAGCTATAACCACGTACCACCGAAACAGCCCGTTCCCCATCGGCCTCTGAGAACTACAATGCGGCGCACACTCTCACTCACGTTTGCCTCTCTGGCGCTCGCGTTCTCCGCCTTTGGCCAGGATGACCTATCCACTTTCAAGGCCGAGGCCGTGAATGCGTTTGTGTGGGGAGAGGACACTCGCTCCGGTGCTATCTCCTCGAGTGTTCGTGATCCCGTGACCGGCACCGCAATCCATAAACTGAACCACGGAGGAATCGAGGTTAGTTCGCGAGCCGGATTCGAGAAAATCGCTCCCGGCGAAGCCGGCGAATTCCTGAATTTCACAACCACCGTCGTTAACAATACGGAGTCTGAGCTTACGGTGCGTAACGGAGGAGCCAGTGTTGATGGGCATGTGGTTTTGCCGCTTTCCGTCGTCCTCACGAAAAAAGGCCTGAGCAAGAAACAGTGCAAGCAGGTGTGGGAGCTTTCGAAAATGCAGTGCTTCGTGAACGGATTCTTGCCGAACGAAGATGCTTCCTCTCTCAGCACTCCATCCAAAGTCTTTACTTTAGCTTCTCAGAAGGCGTTGACGGTCTCCTTTGTCACCAAAGATCCCCGCGACTATTCCGTTCTTTGTTCGATGGAAGGCTGCTACCCGAAGGGAACAATACGGTTCGTGGTTGTAGTCAACGCAATCGATTTCGTGTTTATCTGGCCGGGTCGCGCCATGGTCGATTGCGGCAGGTAGCCGCAGACTATTCCGCACGGCTTCGCACGCCAACCTGGGGCTGTTCGTCACCCTGTCAGTTCTGCCAGTTCCGTAGGCCCGCCTCCCTCGATAACATCTGTTGCTAGTCAGCGACCAGTGCCTAAGAGGTCAAGCTGAACGCGTGAGGATGGAGGAAGGATTCATGACCAGCAGAAGAATTGGTGTTTCGTTGAGTCTCTTAGCAATGTGCCTCTTGAGCCTGGGATCGGCGCTTGCCGCCGACAAGGTCAAAGGCAAAGGTGTGATCACCATGGTCTCAGGAAGCAACCTGACCGTGGAAACCGACGACGGAACTACAACCGTGGTCGTCACGTCGGATACGAAAATACAACACCCGATAGGGCTCGGTGCCCGGAAAAAACAAGTGGGTCAAGATGTCCTGATTCCCGGACTTCGGCTGAAGTTCGAGGGAACAGGGGATTTCACCTCTGTGACGGCGGCAACGATCACCTTCGATCAAGACGATCTGAGTATCGCGAAGGTGATCCAGGCCGGCTTGAACCCTGTAGCCCAGCAACAGTCCCAGAACATGGCCACCTACCAAGCCAATAAGGAGGCCACCGACGCCGAAATTGCGGCCAACAAGGCGGCCACCGAGGCAGCCATCGCAGCGGCTAAGCGAGAAATTGCTGCCAACCAGGCGAGCATTGACGAAGTTGCGCAATCCACCAAAAAGCGCTTTTCGGAGCTGGGCGACTTTATCGTGAAGGGCGAACGTACCGTCTACTTTGCCACCGGGGATTACAGTATTTCGGGGGCGGACAAAAATGCACTTGCGGATTTAGCAAAGAACGCCCTCAGCTACTCAAAGGGGTTTGTGATCCAGGTGGCGGGCTTTGCCGACTCGGTCGGCACCGCTTCCAGCAATCAAGTGCTAAGCAAGGAACGCGCTCAAGCAGTGGTTGCTTATCTGCTGCAGGAGTGCAGCATTCCAGTGGGTCGCATTGTTGCGCCAGGCGCAATGGGTGAAACCAACCCCGCAGCCTCCAACGAGAGTGCTTCCGGGCGGGCCGAAAATCGCAGGGTCGAAGTCAAACTGCTGGTGAACAAGGGCATAGCTATGGCCAGCGCTGGCGGAAACTAACGGCCTATTCTTCTCCCTCAAAACGGAGGCGCCGACTGCGGCGTCTCCGTTCTTTCTTGCACCTGCCTAATCGCAAAGCAATGGGATCGTTGTTTTCAAAGAAAGCGGATCGCGTTTTGCGGGCGCTAACTTCGCAGCGCTAATTATGACCGGCATCCCGGTTGCGTTAGCACTGCACGCCGCCACGTGGCACTCACAGCGCATGACGCTGCCACGAAAGTCCGACAGAACAATTGTTGTGAAACTCGATAATCCCCAGTTGCCTCGTTACAATAACGTGACGCTACCGCTACTGAGATCGTAGTATGCCGCGACCACCTTCAGCTTGCTTTCCTTCACTAGCCCCGAGATCACGGTAGAGGATTCGCGCAGAAGAGCCGCTTGAATCATGGCATTCGCCTTGATCGCTGCTTCCAGGTTTGACCCAGCCTGATCTACCGCTGGCTGGATGTGCGGGTAGAGGGCGCTGATCTGTCCCGGAACTTCTTTTGCTTGAATCGTCGCTTTGACGGCTCCGCACCCACCATGCCCCATCACCATGATCACCTTCGTACCCAGCACCGCCGCCCCATATTCGAGGCTGGCAATAATCTCCGAGGTAATGACGTTGCCTGCGACCCGGGCCACAAAAATGTGCCCAATGCTCTGATCGAAGATCAGTTCGACAGGCACCCGGGAATCGGCGCAGGATAACACCGCCGCAAATGGTTCCTGCTTTTCTGCTGTGTTCTGTTTGAGAATCGCCAGGTCCTGTTCAAACGCGACCAGACGGCCAGCCGTGAATCGTCGGTTGCCATCCATAAGTTCCTGCAGCGCGGCATCGGGGCTCAGCTTGCTTTGCGCCAATACTCGATAGGGCGAGAACTTCATGCTCGCCGCCGCAACCAACCCCGTCACAGTTCCAGTCACGGTCAATTGCAGGAATCGGCGCCTTGACGAATCCCGCCTCGAGGTTGGATTTTGGTTGCTGGTCTCGGCGGAACACACTGGGTTCTGCCCTTGTATTGAGCTGCCCTGTATCTTTTCGGATGGAGTTAGCATAAGTTTTGCCGTCCTTTGCGGCGAGCCAATTTTCTCACTGTGATCCCACCGTCGCTGAAATCTTTAACTCAATTCCTGCGGGTAGCGCCACTCGCAAAACTGACAGTGCCTTCAAGAGTTCACTGCAAGTGTCAAGCGCGCTCCTTTATAGGTAGTGGTGCGGTTTGCGAAATCATTAACCACAGAGGCACGAAGGCTCACGAAGGAAATACACAATCCGATTCCTTCGTGATACTTAGTGTCCTTCGTGGTTAAAGGTTTTGCGGCGGCGGCTGAAATTGCACCACGACCCGTTTATAATAAGATCGGACCTTCAAATCCGCAGCTTCCCAGAGGCTTCCATGCCATCGCTTCGCGGGTCGCAAACACGACGGCGCCGCTCCCGAACGCTAACCAAGAAACCATCCAAGGTTTTTGATCCCCAGACTTTCCTGGCGAGGGCTGGCGCAGGCAGAGCTCTTCAGCACTACCGACCCAAACAAGCCATCTTCACCCAGGGAGATCGTGCAGATGCCGTGTTCTACATTCAGGAAGGCAGGGTGGGGCTGAGCGTAGTCTCTAAGCAGGGGAAAGAAGCCACCATCGCCCTGCTCGGTCCCGGCGATTTCCTGGGTGAGGGATGCATCGCATCGGATCAACGCTTTCGCCTCGCAACTGCCACGGCAATTACGCGCTGCGCCACACTGCGAATCGAACGGAGCAAGATGCTGCGCACTCTGCATGAGGAACACGAATTTTCGGATCTGTTCGTGGCCTACGTGGTCGAACGTCACAATCGCACGCAAGCAGATTTGATCGATCAATTGTTCAACTCGAGCGAAAAGCGACTGGCACGGGCTCTTTTGCTCCTCTCCCGCGTCGGCAAAAAGCCCACGTCCGAAACTGTGATCCCCGACATCAGCCAGGAAACCCTGGCGGAAATGATTGGTACGACCCGCCCGCGGGTGAATTTCTTCATGAACCGATTCAGAAAGCTTGGTTTCATCGAGTACAACGGTGAGCTGCGCGTTCACAGTTCGCTTCTGGGAGTTGTTCTCCACGAGTAGTGCGAAGCCCGTTTTTCCAGATCCGCGGTCTTCAAGCGCCTTTCCGTGGACCTGCCACCAAAGGACGCTGCCACCAAAAACTTCCTGCTGTTCAATTTTGAACAGACAAACCATATTGCGCTGTCTAAACTTTCGTGTCTCTGGGTTATGGACGAGGTAGCTTATGCACTGTCTCTCATGTGCGTCGCGCCGTCAGGCGGAGCTGACCGCTGAGATAAATCTCCATCTCCGCGGTCGCGAGCATCTCGACCATCCCAGCCTTTTAACCTTCCCCGAGGTTGTGGTTTGTTTGGATTGCGGTTTTTCGCGGTTTACCATCCCAGGAACCGAGTTGGCGTTGCTTCTCGAAGCTGCACCAAACGATGAAACCTCAGTTCGGGATCGACCGTCGGCAACATCGCGCGACCCCGCCCAAGATAGCGCTTAAGTGCCGCCGTGTCAGCGATGGTGCTTGAGGGAAAAAGGGGCCAGAGTGAGCCAGTATCCGCCATTATCTGTTGTAGCGGCTTTTTGTGTGCAAATTTTTACCGCCGAGTAACCTTGTTGGTGTATCGTGCGTGGGAGGTAAGAAGAAGATGACCAGCCGTTCCCGCGTTCTGATTGCCGACGACCACAATCTGGTGGCGGAGCTTTGCAAGCGCCTTCTTGAGACCGAATTCGATGTAATCGGAGTGGTGAGTGACGGTCGCGCTCTGGTGCGTTCCGCGCTCGCGTTGAAGCCGGATGTAGTCGTGCTCGATATTGCCATGCCCTTCCTGAATGGCTTGGATGCCGGCCGGCAGGTGAAAGAGATGCTTCCCGCTGTCAAGTTGGTTTACCTGACCATGAATACCGACGCCGATGTGGCCGCCGAAGCCTTCGCCCGCGGAGCCTCAGGCTATTTGCTGAAGACATGTGCCGCGTCGGAGATGGTGCTGGCGGTTCGTCAGGTGTTACGGGGCAAATCTTATTTGTCGCGAGCTCTGTCGCGGGAAACCGTCGATTGCTTGCGCTGGCAACATAAGGAGATGCTCACCGAAGAGGAGCGCCTCACTACCAGGCAGCGTGAGGTGCTGCAGTTGCTCGCCGAGGGCAAGGTCATGAAGGAAGTTGGCCACATCCTCCACATGACGACGCGGACGGTGGCATATCACAAATACCGGATGATGGAGGTGCTTGGCGCTAAAACCAATGCCGAACTGGTGAAGTACGCTGTCCGGAACCACATCGTGGCTGCTTAGGAACTGAGGCTGACCTGCAAACCTTCACTCACAAACTGCCTGCCTTCCAAAACTGCATCCACCGCAACTGGCAGGTCGATTCCCGCCCTCGTCTTCAAAACATAGCCCCGCGCCCCAATCCTGAACGCTTCTCGCACTACGTCAGCCGAACTTTCCTGGGTCACGAAGATTATTTTACATTCCGGGGATAATTTTCGAATCTCTCGAGCGGCATCGATTCCATTCAAAGTAGGGAGTCCGATGTCCAGAAGAATCAAATCCGGTTTCAGTTCTTCTGCTTTCTGAACCGCTACTCGTCCATCGGAGACTTCGCCCACGACCTGCAAGTCGGGCCTTTTCCTTAGTGTGGAGCTGACGAAATGCTGAAAGGGAATGAAATCCTCGACGATAAGCGCCCGAATCAATCGCATCCAGGTCCTCAAATTACTCCTGCTTTAAAGAAACGCAGGTTTCCGTGCCCCAAGAACCCGGAACTTGATGTTTTTACCATACTCTTCGGCTCGCGAGACTTGTCAATACCCTAAAGGTCCCATCGAGTTTGTTTTGAGAATCGAAACCGGACGCAACCATACCCGCTCCATTTGTTCGACTTAGGGTCATTTTTTTGCCAGGTTCCATGACGATCCTACATGCGTACGTGGTGATGACGGGCTGTCAGTTTTGCCAGTATGACCCGCGGAGAAGGTTTCCTAAGATTGCTCAGGCTATTCAGTGTTTTATTAGTGTTTTTATTAGCGAAAGGACGGCCGCGCAGGGAGCCGCCCAGTCGAAGTCAGAGTGTTGGTGAATCGCGGATCGGCCGCTTCCGCAAGCAACTAGGCAGGGGATGTAGCGACCGATACAGAATCTTCGTGCTCCTCAGGTATTGATTTAGGCTTTGCGCGGGGTCCGGTTTTGTTGAAAATCCTGTCCCCTTTTCGCAATCCGGTCTCGATTGAAACCGGTCTCTCTCTCCCGACGGTGGCTCGCGATCGAGACCGGCTTAACATTTTTTTGAGCGGTGTCGATCCATGTCTGCAACCGACGACGTCGTTTTTGTCTGGGCTATTGGGAAGGCTCTCGTGATCGTTCTTGTTGCTCTCGGCATCCTGCTCTATGCCGCCTGGGCGGGGACGAGAATGATAGACAGTAGCGGCAAGCAGAAACCACGCTAGCAGGTTATTTTAGCGTTGGCCATCCGCGCGAGTTGCGGGACAGATTATGATCCTCAACCAGCAAAGCTTGTCTACGCGGCAACCATGTGGTTCCGGACAGCGTACTTGACCAGTTCGGCGTTGCTTTTCGTGCCAAGCACCTCCATCATCCGATACTTGTGATACGCCACCGTTCGCGTCGTCATGTGCAGAATGTCGCCAATTTCCTTCATGACCTTGCCTTCGGCGAGCAACTGCAACACCTCACGCTGCCGCTGCGTCAGGCGTTCCGCTTCCTCGACCAAGTGTTTGTCTTGCCGTCGCAGAAAACTGACGATGTCTCGCGACAAAGCTGACGACATATAGCTCTTACCGCGCAACACCTGCCGAACTGCAGTCACCATCTCCGCCGCCGCACATGTCTTCAGCAGATATCCCGAGGCTCCGCGCCGGAAAGCTTCCGCGGCCAATTCTGTGTCGGAATTCATGGTCAGGTAAACCAATTTGACTGCGGGGAGCATCTCCTTCACCTGCCGCCCCGCGTCCAGGCCATTCAGGATGGGCATGCCGATATCGAGCACGACCACATCCGGCTTCAACGCGAGCGCCGAACGTACCAGGGCGCGACCGTCACTCACCACTCCGATAACATCAAATTCAGTTTCCAGGAGGCGCTTGCACAACTCCGCCACTAGATTGTGGTCGTCGGCAATCAGAATGCGGGAACGATTGATCATAATATTACCCTCCTCCGTACAGTTTCAGCCCTGCTACGGCAGTAGCCGGTCGCTGCAACCTAAGTGGTGACTCACCTTGCCCAGTCATCGGACATTTCTGGCAAGCTCTGGGCGCAACCGAAAATTTTCCCTCAGAATTTGTCGCGACCACTTTCGGCGCATGGCAAGAATATTTCAGTGACCGACATCACAAAGGCGAGTGACGCCGCGATGATGCAGATCTGGGATGGGGCGATCCTCTTCTCGTTCCCTGAAAGAGCAGGCCAGATGTTGCAATGACATTAAACTGTTTTCCGAATCATTGCACGTGTTTACCTCGAACCAAGCCGCGGGCCTCGCTGCCTCACATTGGCGAACCTGCACTCCCTCTTTAACAAGCCCGCCTGACCTCTGTGCATTCAAGCCTCAACCGCCTGCCTGTCATGCAATAGTGTCAATTTTGACAGTTCTCGGGGAGGCGGCCGTTGAGTACAAAGAGATGTAAGATGGCGCGTGCTGTTTTTTGGAAGAGATCTGCTCCGATCGCCTCACAAGAAAGGAAAGACGACATGAAAGCGATTTCGCCTTGGATTTATCTTCTCGGGCTGCTGATGACGGTTTCACAGATTCCCTGCATGGCGCAGACAGGTGAGCCATCCGCGAACCAGTTCAATCTGCCAGCGCAGTACGCGGCCACCGCGTTTGGGCAGGCCGGCGTCACGGCAGGCAAGAGTTTCGGCCTCACCATTCGTGTGGACGAATTAACCAGCGATGGGGATGTCCAGGAACTGGAAGCAACACTGAGAAGCAAAGGCCAGGATGGGCTGGTGCGCGCGTTTGACAATATAAAGGACAAGGGCCGCACTTCACCCACGGGTTCGGTGGGTACCGGAATGCGCTTTGTCCGCATCCGGCCGACCCCAAACGGCGGCCAGCACATTGTGCTCGTGACCAATCGTCCGATTTCGTTCCCGGAACTCTACAACGGAACCCGTTCCCGCGATTATGAGTTCGGCATCGTCGTGCTAAACGTTGACAAGGATGGCAAAGGCACCGGGTCCCTTGCGCCCCTCTGCAAGATCAAGTTCAACAAGAAGAACGAACTGGAAATTGAGCACTATGGCCAAAAACCATTCCGTCTCGCCAACGTGTATCGGCAAAAGTAAATCACGCCCGGGAGATGCTTATGAACGGGAACCGGCCTTTCTGGACATCTGGGCACAAAATGCCAGACGACATGAAAATGACGTCTGTTCCCACCGTCGCAACGGGTCCCTTCCCCATACGAACCGCGATGGTAGTCGGGGGAGATTCTCAACTTGAGGAACAGTTGCGGTCCATCCTCAAGCCCGACGCGTGGGCGATTCAACGCGCCACTGACAATGCGACCGCCCTTGCCCTGGCGCAAAGGAAAGGATTCGACCTGATCCTGACCAGCGAGAACACATCGGGCAGGGAAGATATCGAACTTCTCCGCAAGATCCGCAGTATCCGGCCTCATACCCGCTTAATTATTCTGGCCGAAGAAAGCACGCCCGGCGATGTGATTACCTCAATGCGGGAACGTGCCTTCAGCTATTTTTCCAAGCCGTTCTCATCGGAGTCACTGGCCGTTATGATCCGCCATGCCATCGATGAACCTTGCTGGGACGACGGTATTGATGTCGTCTCGGCAACGCCGGAGTGGATCACGATCCGCGCTCGCTGCGATCTGAAGACAGCGGATCGAGTGCTCCAGTTCTTTGACGAAATTTCTGAACTTCCCAATCCCGAAAGGAACGCGGTTGGGATGGCTTTCCGTGAGATGCTTGCGAACGCAATCGAGCATGGCGGACGTCTTGACCCCACCCAGCAGGTGGAGATTTCTTATGTGCGCGCCCGTCATATGGTCACCTGCCGCATCTCCGACCCGGGTGAAGGTTTTACCCTGGACGAAATTCCCCACGCTGCCATTGCTAATCCCGACGACGATCCGGTGCGGCATCTCGAGTATCGCGATGCGCGCGGCATGCGCCCTGGCGGCTTCGGCGTTCTCCTGACCCAAAAACTAGTCGATCAGCTTGTTTACAACGAAAAAGGCAATGAGGTGCTGCTCATCAAATATCTAGATCTCGAGCCGCGGCCGCCAGAATAATCGGAACACCGACCTGCAACCCCTGGGCTTCGCCGCGCGGCGACACGAAGACCCGCTGGATACTTCGCCCTCCCGTTGCTCAGGAACGCCGAAGTGCCCCGCAATCATCCAGTGGCAAAACTGACAGTTGCCTGTTGTCGGTATCTGCTCAACCATAGTGCCGAACCAAATTGTCCTCCGCCTGCAGAAGAACCACTGAAAGAGGGAGTGGCATATCGCGTGTAGGCAGAGGTGGACAGGAAAGGACAAGAAAATGCCGCAGATCCGAACCTTGAAAACTCACAGGCGCGCCATTGCGAGCTTGGTGCTGATGGGACTGCTTACGTTCGCAAGCACTCTCGCCTTCTCGCGTGGTCCGAAGGCGGAGACGATCGAAGCAACGGCCATGGGTACCGGTACTCAGATGGGACAAATGATCGGAGTCACTCTGGACATTTACGAGTGGTCCACGCCGGAAGACAGACAGGTCTTGTTAGAGGCGTTCGCCAAGGGCCAGAATCAAGGACTGGTCAACGCACTGTCCAAGATGAGGGCCGTGGGCCACTGCTCGATCACCGGTACGCTCGGCTATGACGTCAGCTACATTCGCATGACGAATACTCCCACCGGAAGAAAAATCGTGTTTGTGACCAATCGGCAGATCCGATTCGGCGAGGCTTTCTTTGACAGCCAGTCCCAGAACTTCAACTTGACGGCCGGCGAATTTCAGTTGAACGACAGCGACAAGAACAAGAACGCAGGCTTTGTATATCCCGCCGCTCAACTGCTGGTGGACAAGCAAGGGCAGTTGCAGATTGAACTCCGAGAGAACCCTTGGAAATTGGAAGACGTTCTCGATTGGAAGGGAACGCCTGGCGTGAACTAGGCGCGCGAGAGAGAGAAAAGAGAAAATGATCAGAACCTTTGCGAAACAGTTCCTGTCAACAGCTCTATCCGTCCTGCTGGTCATCGCCACAACCCCGTTCGACGCTGGAGCTCAACAACCGGCGCCAGCCGAATATTCGGGACAAGGTACACCGCTGACCGCGGATCAATTGCAAGCGCTGGTCGCGCCCATCGCGCTCTACCCGGATTCGCTGGTAGCCCAGATTCTGGGAGCGTCGACCTTTCCGGACCAGATCGCCGCCGCCAGCGTGTGGCTTCTGCAGAATCAGAGTTTGACGGGCAAAGCTTTGCTGCAGGCGGTTGACAGTCAGCCGTGGGAGCCCAGTGTAAAAGCGCTCACCCAATTTCCTTCGGTGCTCGAGAATTTGACGAAGAACCTCAGTTGGACCTCCTCGTTGGGCGAGGCGTACCACACCCAAACTGCGGACGTCATGACGGCCGTCCAGGTGCTGCGGGCGAAAGCGCTGGCCGCGGGCAATCTGAAATCAGGCTCGCAGATTGTTGTTCAGCAGCAATCTCCGCAAACCATTGTGATTCAATCTGCGAGTCCGCAGGTCGTCTACGTCCCCGTATACAACCCCGCAGTGGTGTACGGCTATCCCTATGTCGTTCCCGCATATGTCGCTCCGCCCGTGGGGGCTGCCGTCGTTGCCTTCGGAGTCGGCATCGCCGTGGGCGCAATGATGAGCGGCGGATACGGCTGGGGATATAGCAGTTGGAACTGCGGCTGGCACGGCACCACTGCGGTGGTGTATCACGGCGGGGCGTACTACGGAAATAATGCTTGGCACGGTGGCTACTACGGCTCAAGTGGGTCCGCTTACGGTCCAAATGGCGCCGCCCACTATAGCTCTGGCTACAACCCATCCACCGGGACCGTTGCGCGCGGTGGCACAGCCTCGAACGGCTACGGCAGCGTAAGTGCCGGCCAAGCCTACAACCCAAGAACCGGAGCTTCAGCCTCGACCGTGCAAGGGTCGAATGCTTATGGCAGCGCTGGAGCCTCGACGGCCTCAAAAAACGGTACCACCGTGAATAGCCAGCATCAAACCAACGCTAATGGAACAACCGGTCAGATGCACAGTTCGAACGGTGCCTCGGCGTATGGCGCTACCGGTAAGAACGGCAACAGCGCTGCCGTCGGCCAGACCGCCAATGGCGACAAGTATGCCAGCGCGAACGGCAACACTTACAAGAATACCGGGAGCGGTTGGAGCGGAAACTCGAACAACACGCACTCCAGTTCTTCAGGCTGGGGAGGACAGGAAAAAAGCGGAGGATCCTCGGCCTTCGGCGGGAGCAGCAGCGGCTGGGGAGCCAGGTCGGAGAGCGCCCGGGGTTCCGAGAGCAGGGGCGGCGGTGGTGGCTGGGGTGGCCACAGCGGTGGTGGCCGCAGGTGAACTCGCGCGTCCAGTCGCAAATTAGTCAGTCCGGTGGGTTGTGGTGCAATTTTAGCCGCAGCCGCACAACCTTCAACCACGAAGGACACTAAGTAGCACGAAGGATTCGGCTTGTGTATTTCCTTGGTAAACCTTCGTGCCCTCTGTGGTTAATGATTTCGCAAACTGTACCAATACCGTCTGGTGGACCGTGTTGGTGATGTCTCTTACTGTTGATATTTTGGAGGATCGTATGCCGCTCAAAACCCGCAATCTTGTCATTGCGACCCAGTTGCTTCTTCTGGCGCTGATAATTTCCCTGGGCGCCTGCAGTAAGGCCGATAAGCCTTCGTCCCAAGTATTTGCCTCTGCGGACGACGCAGGCAATGCCTTATTGGCAGCAGCAAAATCAGGTGACCAAAACGCCGAGCTCGCAATTTTCGGTCCGGAATCGAAGGAGCTCATCTCCTCCGGCGATCCCGTACAAGACAAAACCACGCTCGACGCATTCGTAGCGGCCTATGGGGTGATGCACCGCTGGCGCAACATGCCCGATGGAGCCCAAATCCTGGTGGTCGGAGCCGACAATTTCCCATTCCCGATTCCGCTGAAGAAAAATCCATCCGGGAAGTGGTTCTTCGATACGGTCGCGGGAAAGGACGAGATTCTCAACCGCCGTATTGGCCGGAATGAACTGGCAGTCATCGATATTTGTGGTGCCTTAGCCGACGCGCAAGTCGAGTACTTCTCGCAGCGTCACGATGACGGGAGTACGAAACAATATGCTGTGAAGTTTATCAGCGATGCGGGCAAGCAAAACGGTTTGTACTGGGAGTCGCCAGAAGGCCAGCCCAAAAGTCCGCTCGGGCCTTTGGCGGCATTTGCTACCGACGAGGGATACACCGTAAAGCAGGACCCGAACGCATCTTTCCATGGCTACAAATTCCGCATGTTGAAGCGTCAAGGCAGTCACGCGCAAGGCGGGGCAAAGGACTATGTGGTCGACGGCAAGATGGCCAACGGGTTCGCTTTCGTCGCGTATCCCGCGCAATATGCGAATTCCGGAATAATGACCTTCATCATTAATCAGGATGGTGTATTGTTCCAAAAAGATTTAGGCAAAACTACCACCGAAACAGCGACCGCCATGAGCGAGTTCGATCCGGGCGACGGTTGGAGCCCCGTAGAAGATTGAAACCTGAACCTGGACATATCGTGATTGAATAAGTATCGTTCCTGAGGGGCGTGGACTGGATCGGCCGTTCCAGCCAAGCTTTCCGCGGACAGCTATACCCACAGCTATACCCTATGAGCAAGATCGTCAACTACCCGTTTATCCTTTTTCTGTTCTCAGTCACCACGCTTTTGCTGTCGGCAATTGCCGGCGCTTTCCTTCGCAAAAGGGGCCGACCGCTGACAGAAGACGAATGGGAAGACTTTGGTATTGTGCAAGGCGGCGCGTTGACGCTGCTGGGCCTTTTGATCGGATTCACATTCTCCATGGCGATCAGCCGCTATGACCAGCGCAAGAACTTTGAAGAGGCAGAAGCGAACGCGATCGGCACGGAGTATGTGCGCGCCGGACTGATGCCTGCCGCAGAGGCCACGCGAGCGCGTGAACTGCTGAAGAACTATCTCAATCAGCGTGTGTTGTTTTATATCACGCGCGATGCGCAGGACCTGCAGCGGATCAACGCCGATACTGCCCAGCTGCAAAACGAGCTCTGGTCCGTGGTCCAGGCTCCTGCCGTGAAGCAACCGACAACCGTGGCCGCCCTGGTCCTGGCGGGCATGAATGATGTATTGAACTCGCAGGGATACACTCAGTTCGCATGGTGGAACCGCATTCCATTGGGGGCATGGGCCTTATTGGCAGTGATCGCCGTTGGCTGCAATCTGTTACTGGGCTACGGCACACATCGAGCCAGCTTCCTGTTGATAGTGTTGCCCCTCGCTGTCTCTGCCTCCTTATTCTTCATCGCCGATATTGATAGCCCGCGCGGCGGCATTATTCGTGTACAACCTCAAAACCTGCTGCAAGTCTTCCATAATCTTCCGTCACAGTGACTCGAACGGACTACCGCGCCAACGTCCCCATCGACAGCAAACTTGCTAATACCGATCTGCCAGCCCACCCCCCTCACGGTTCATCGGGTTTCCCGACGGTAATGCTGGTAGCCGCGTCGGCCCCTCAACCTGTCAACACTAACAGTGTTGAGCGCGCCCGACATCCGCGTACTCTAGAGCGTGCAATTCCATCTGCGAGAAAATCACGACCTGAGCTAGAATGCAGCGGTCAGCGGTGGAAAGCCGATACCAAGAGCCAATACAGAGTCGACATTAAGAGCGCGGGCGCCGATCCACCCTCACTCATTTCCCATGTTGTGATGTTGATCGAACGAAAGTGCTGCCATGCGACATCAGCGATGGTTCGTGCCACGGCCCGGTGTCTTCCGGTACGCGCTGATCTGCGTCTTATTTCTCGGCATGGGTCGACTCGGCGTGGCCGCGCCGGCTGCTCCCGCTCCTCGCCTCCCGCGACAGGAAGCCGAGGTCCTTTTCCTCTCATCGGAAGATCCGGACCTGCCCGACGCTGCCGCCATGATCGAGCAGACCGAAACCCGCATTCTTGAGGGTTCCGACCGGCCCGTTCACTTCAGCTTTGAGTACCTCGACTCTTCTTCCGCTTCCGCGAACTCGCCCCGTAAAGAGGCTGCAGCTTCGTATCTCCTTCAAAAGTACCGGGGACAGTCCTTCGATCTGGTGATTGCGATCGACGAAGGTACCGTAGCCTTCGCGGAACAGATTCGAGCCAAGCTGTTCCCCAATGCACCACTCCTGTTTTTTGTGACCGATCCAAAGGATCCGCCCAGCTGGCTCAGGCACGAGCCGGGCAGAACAGGCGTGGTACGGAAGTTAAATTACCTGCTGACGCTGCAACTGGCCTTGCGGCAAAATCCCGGCACTTCCCACGTGCTCGTCATTTCAGGCTCGTCGGACGACGAGAAACGCGCAGCCCTGATCGCGCGCGATCAATTTCGCGCGTATGAGTCGAACCTCGATTTTCAATACCTGACTGATCTGCAGTTTTCGGAACTCGCGCCCCGGCTGGCCCACTTGCAGCCTGGCAGCCTCATCATCTTCCTCGATTTCGTAACCGACTCCCATGGTGAGCAGTTCGTTCCTGCCCGCATTCTCCCGGCTATCTCCAAAATCGCGAACCGCCCGATTTATGGAACGTTCTCCTCCGTCGTCGGCGCGGGAGTGGTCGGAGGCAGCGTAGCGGATCTGGGCGAAGTGGGAAGGATACTGGGCAATGATGGGGTGCGCATTCTGAAGGGAGAGAAGCCGGAGCAGATCGCGGTCGCGAGCGGCGATTACCAGCATTATGTCGTCGACTGGCGCGAACTGCACCGCTGGGGAATTCCAGAGAGTGATCTTCCCAAGGAAGGCGAGGTCCGCAACTGGGAATATTCGTCATGGGAGCGCTATCGCTGGAAATTCCTGGGGCTTTCCGCACTCCTGTTGCTTGAGACACTTCTAATCGTCTTGCTGCTTCGCAACATCGCGAAACGCAAGCGTGCTCAAGATAGGCTCCGTCGAAAAGAGGATGAACTCGCCGAGGCGCAGCACCTCGCTGGGCTGGGCAACTGGCTTTGGGACCCAAAGATCAAGAAACTTAACTGGTCGGAAGAGCTTTATCGTATCCACGGGCGCGATTCTGCCTTACCGCCGCCATCCTACGAGGAATTCGCTGAACTCTTCACTACGGAGAGCTGGGAGCGACTGAGGGCCGCGCTGCAGGAGTGCCTGCACTCAACGTCAATCCGGGAGCTTGATGTGGAGCTGATACGGCCGGATCGCAGCCATAGATGGGTGACGGTTCGTGGCATGGCCGTGCGAGATGGCAACGGCCATGTGAACTACCTTCGCGGCACAGCTCAGGACATCACCGAACGCAGGCAAGCGGAGGAGGCTCGATCCAGACTCGCTGCCATTGTGAAATCCACGGACGATGCCATCATTTCCAAGGACCTTAACGGGATCATTATGAGTTGGAACCAGGGGGCAGAGCATATCTTCGGATTCGCTGAAGCGGAAGCGGTGGGTCAGCCGATTACTATCCTTATCCCTCACGAGCTTCAAACCGAGGAAGATCGCATTCTGCGAGAAGCAAAAGCAGGACACCAAGTGGAACACTACGAGACGGTGAGACAGACAAAGGAGGGGAAGAGAATCGATGTCTCGCTAACCATATCCCCCGTCAGAGATGCAACCGGCAGGATCGTAGGCGCTGCTAAAATTGCGCGTGATATCACAGAGCGCAAACGAGCCGAGGAAGAACTGAAGCGGTCAGAAGAGAGGTTCTCCAAGGCTTTCCGGCGAAGTCCCGTGGCGATGTCGCTGGTAAGGGCCAAAGACTATTGTTACCTCGACGTCAACCAAGCCTTTGAACGCATGTTGGGGTATCCGCGCGCCGACGTGGTTGGAAAGGGTGCGCTGGAGCTGGGGCTGTGGGCGAATACCGCCGAAAGGGATCGGCTGACACAGAAGTTGCAGTCTGAAGGCTCTCTCCGCGAAGTGGAATCTAAATGGCGTACCAAAGACGGCCGGATTCTGGTCGTATTGGGGTCGGCAGAACTGACCGAGATCGACGGTGAGCCGTGTTTCCTGGGCGCACTTACCGACATTACCGATCGCAAGGAAATCGAGGAGAAACTTCGCGCTAGCCAGGGCCGGATGGCTGGTATTGTCGCATCCGCAATGGACGCCATCATCGCGGTGGATCACGAACAGCAAATTGTATTATTTAACGCCGCTGCCGAGAAAATGTTTGGCTGCCCAGCACATGAAGCGATGGGCAATTCGATCGCGAGCTTCATCCCACAACGCTTCCATGCAGCTCATAGCCAACACATTCGCCGGTTCGACGCGACCGGCGTGACTAACCGTGCTATGGGTATCGTGGGTGAGTTGTGGGCACTTAGGGCGAATGGCCAGGAATTTCCCATTGAGGCGTCTATCTCCCAGGTAGAGCTCGGCGGAAAGAAGCTCTTTACTGTGATCATCCGCGACGTTACTGAGCGCCGACTGGCAGAAGACTCAGTGCGCGAAAGTGAGAGGCGGTTCAGTCTAATGGCGAACACCGCTCCCGTAATGATCTGGACGTCCGGTACCGACAAGCTCTGCGACTACTTCAACCAGCCCTGGCTCGATTTTACTGGGCGTCCTCTTGCCGCGGAGCTGGGAAACGGTTGGACAGAGGGAGTCCACCCAGACGACCTGAGAGCGTGTTTGGACACCTACACAAAGTCATTCGATGCACGCCGGCCTTTCGAAATGCAGTATCGGCTCCGGCGGCATGACGGCGATTACCGCTGGATCTTCGACGCGGGCGTTCCCCGATTCGGCGGCGACCATTCGTTTGCCGGATACATAGGCTCTTGCACCGATATTACGGATCGCAAACTCGCCGAAGAGGCCCTCTCCACCGTGGGGCAGAGGTTGATGGAAGCGCAGGAACAAGAGCGCAGCCGGATTGCCCGCGAGTTGCACGATGATATCAACCAGAGGCTCGCGCTCCTGGCTAATAGAATCCAGGAATCCAGCCAGGCTACAGCAGCGAATACTGATTCGTCCCAAAAGAAGGAACTCGGGGACATTTGGCGCCTGACCAATGAAATCGCAACTGACATCCAGCACATCTCTCACCAGTTGCACCCATCGAAGTTGCATTACCTCGGTCTGGCAGCGACCGTCCGTGATCTCTGTCAGGAGTTTTCCCGGCAGCACAAGATTGACGTTGACTGTGTCGTGCGGGATCTCCCACCGGATCTCGGGGAAAACGTCTCCCTTAATTTGTTCCGGGTTGCGCAAGAGTCATTGCACAATATCGTCAAACACAGTCGCGCCCACCACGTTAGAGTCGAATTGACTGGCCAATCGGGCGCAATTCAGTTACGAGTTTCCGACGATGGGTGCGGTTTCAATTCAGAGCACGCGCGCAGTACGGATGGTCTTGGGTTAATCAGTATGAGGGAACGCCTGCGGTCGGTGGGCGGCGAGTTCTCCATCTGGTCCAGGCAGTCCCTTGGCACCCAGGTGGAAGCGAGCGTCCCTGTCTCAAACGAGCCCACTCGAAGGGCGAGTGATCCCCCACTCGAAAGCCAAAAATCCACCATCAGCTACCGTAAGTTCTGACAGTAGCGGAGCGTGGTGAAGCCGTTTAACATTTTTCCGAACATTGGCCTGTGATTGCACGTGTGGCAACAATCATGGCGGCGCCAATAGAGTTGCTGGCCGCAACTCCGCCGCCTACCTAAAGGAGGGTTTGTGTCGAAAACGACCATACTCCTCGCCGACGATAACTCTTCCGTCCTCGGCCATGTAAGTAAGATGCTTGAAAAAGATAAAAGATACCAGGTCGTCGGCGCCATTTCCGATGGGGCATCCATAGTCCGCCAATCCCTGCACTTGCGTCCCGACATCATCATCCTCGATATCTCCATGGGAGAAATGAGCGGCATCGATGTCGCCCGCCGGCTTCGAGATGCGGGATGTAATGCCAAGATCATCTTTCTCACGGTTCACGAAGACACTGATTATATGCACGCTGCCATGGGAGCAGGTGGTTCGGCTTACGTTGTGAAATCCCGCTTGAGTCTGGATCTGATCCCCGCCATCAATACTGTACTTTCCAACAAGCTCTTTGTTTCCTCAAATTTGTTGAATCAGCCTGAGCCGGACAGCCTCGGATAAAAGCCGCAATGCCCCGGTTACACAAATTCGAGCCTCTCGTCCTCATCCTGTTGATGTTCATGCTCGCTCTTCAGCTGGCAACTCGTATACACCGGACCTGGGAGTAATCAGAATCAATTCCGTGTAGCGGCGGTTTTTCAGATACCCAGCACGCTCCGGTGACTGTCAGTAATGACAGTTACCCCCTTGTTCTCTTCCCTTTACTGTTCGGTGAGCGAGATTGCCCTGCCCGACCCTACTGAGCCTGGCAAGACGGTCAGGTGGATATTGTGGTCAGTCCAACCTCGCGGCAACGGCCATTCCTCCGGCATAGCGAAATGAGCAGGCTACGCAACCTCGAACGCACGCTGCTGATCGTCGGAGTGCTGATGCTCGCGTTCTATGTGGCCGCCCGCATTCACCAGACTGTTCTTTCTAAATCCGAATTGCAGCGATTCAAACTGCAACTGTCGACGGCGGACAAACCTGCTCAGCTTATGCGGACCAGTTCAGCTCCGGATTTCAGCTTGTGGTCGGAACGGCGCATTAAGGATTACGAAGAAAGCCTGGCTGCACATTTCAATCCGGCCATCGCCATCCTCCGAATACCCAGAATTAAACTTGAGGTTCCTGTCATGGAAGGAACCGACGACTTGATCCTGAACCGCGGAGTCGGTCATGTGGCTCATACTGCCAATCCGGGGGAGAACGGCAACTCCGCCATCGCAGGCCACCGCGACGGTTTTTTCCGTGGTCTAAAAGACGTCGGTCTCGGCGACACAATTGAACTGGTTACGCCGCAGCGAACAGTGACTTACCTTATTGATCGCATCCGCGTCGTTGATCCCAGCGATGTCTCGGTGCTGCAGCCCACTGCGAGTCCCACGCTCACGCTGGTGACTTGCTACCCATTCTATTTCCTCGGCAGCGCCCCGAAACGTTACATCGTTCAAGCGTCAGCCACCCCATCCGGATCAAGAATGATCCCGCCCCCAGGAAGTGTGAGTGCGGGTCCCGGGCGGCTTGACCAGCAGGCAGTTACAAGATCGACCGTTTCGATCCCCAGGAAAGGAACAAGCTAGTTTTACCGTTCCGAAAATTAACAAGGAGAAAACAAAATGAAATCGAAAACAAGTTCGACATGTGCATGGCTGACTTTCGTAGTAGTTGTGTGCGTGGCCTTTACCATCAGCATGAGCGCTCAGGTCAAGACGGAAAAGACCACCATCGCCGGCAAAGCCACCGTCGTTACCCAGGTCGAGAGCGGGGAAATCACCTATGTCTCGGGCAACAACGTAATCGTCAAGATGGCAGATGGCTCTCTTCGCCATTTTGAAAACGTACCGGATAGCGTCAAGATTACAGTTGACGGGCAGCAACTCGGCGTTCGCGATTTGAGAGTAGGTATGAAGGTCCAGCGGACCATCACCACCACCACTGTTCCCAAAACGATTAAGACGGTACAGACGGTGACGGGAACCGTTTGGAACGTAAATCCGCCGAGTTCTGTGATTCTCACACTGGCGGATGGAACCAATCAGCAGTTCAAGATTCCGAACAATCAGAAATTCAACGTTGACGGTCAGATGAAAGACGCCTGGGGCCTGAGAAAGGGAATGAAGATCTCTGCGACCAAGGTCGTTGAGGTACCACAGGTTCTCGTCGCGCAGCAGCGAAGCGTAACTGGCGAAATGCCCCCTCCGCCGCCGACCCCGCCGGCCGATCAGCCGATCCTGATCGTCATCGAAGAAGTGCCTGCTCCTCCCGTACAGGTAGCCCAGGCGGCACCGGCAGAATTGCCGAAGACCGGAAGCCAACTGCCTCTTATCGGATTGCTGGGCTTTCTCTCGCTGGCGTTATCGTTCGGCTTGCGAACGGCCAGGAAGGTCAGCTAGCAATCGCGTAGCTCGCAGAGCAGGACCAAATAGGGTAGGTTGCCCCAAAAAGCGGGCAACTTCCCCTTCCCGGAATATCGGGACTGGCGTTTTTGCCAGTAGCCTTGATCACTGCAAGCGATGAACCTGTGAGTAGTTCGTAGCCTGGAGGCGAAACGTCGTGCGGCGCTTCGCCAAGGACGAAGCGTGCGAACGTTAGGCGCGGAGCGGGCAGCACCACTAGAGAGGACAAAAACTTATGAAGCCAATTCTGACCCTTCTGCTGATGGCTGGGTTAATGTCGGCGGTGGCCGCTCAGACTGCCCCGGCAGCGTGGTCCCCGGCCAAGAGCCTTGGCATGTTTGCCTATCCGAAGAAGAACCAGAGCCCCGACCAGCAACTCAAGGATGAGAGCGATTGTTACGGCTCGGCGAGGCAGAACACGGGTGTTGATCCGCAAGCTCCGCCACCGGCGGGGCCAAGCGCCCAGCAACAACAAGCCGCTCAGCAACAGGCCGCACAACAGGCCGGTCAGAGCGTGAGCAAAGGTGGGACGGTAAAAGGTGCGGCCGGAGGTGCGGCCGGAGGCGCTGCTATCGGCGCAATCGCCGGCGACGCGGGCAAAGGAGCAGCCATTGGCGCCACGGTAGGAGCGGTCGCCGGCCGACGCAAGCAGCGAACCAAGGAAGAGAAGGCCAAGGAGCAAGCCGCTCAACAGACAGCCCAGGGCCAACAACAGGATCAGGCCCAGATGCAGGCACAGTACCAGGGCGGCATCGATGCCTTTAAACGAGCATTTTCTGCGTGCATGGATGCGCGCGCATATTCTGTTCAGTGATGCCGATTTGTTCTGCTCATGCAAGTTGGCGCGGATCCCAGCGCTAACGTGCGACATCTTGGCCTTTGCAAAACCACGAAGATAAATCGGAACTATTTGAAGATCGACAGGAGAGAAACTTTATGCGAACGCTTTTAACCATTGGCTGCACCCTTGCGTTGTTGTGCGCGACTCTATCCGCCCAGACGGTGGACGTCACTGCAAAACCTTTGACCGACACCGACATCCAATTGCTGCGTTTGAATGTCCTGGCGGATAAGATCCAGATCATTACAGACACGATGCAATTCACCGACGCAGAATCTGCGGCGTTTTGGCCGGTCTATAAAGACTTCGCCAATGAACAGTTGGCGATCGGTGACGAGCGCGTGCAACTGATCAAAGACTACGCCAAGAACTATGACACCATGGACGACACAAAGGCGAGAGACATGGTGCAACGCCTGATCAACGTCGACGACAAAACCTTGAACTTGCGGGAAGACTACTGGCCGAAATTTATGAAAGCATTGGGAGCGAAACGGGCGGCAAAATTTTACCAGGTGGAAAACCGCCTCACCCTGATCATCAATCTACAACTGTCGGCTAACATTCCCTTGCTTCCATAGCCAGACGCCGCCATTCAGCGCGGACGTCAGTGATCGGGACGTCCTAGTTGTTTTGCCCTGGGCACACAATTCGAGCGCATCGTCACCGCCGGGGCTTCCGTTGCAAGTCCCGGCTTACCGTTTTTGCTCGACCAAGCCACGTATTTTGATTCGATGGTAACTGAGGTTGTCAATTCCCCTGCGCGTTTGGCACCGTACATTTCCGCGTTCGTCATCGTACCGACACTTCCCCTCATTCCCGATACACCTTGAAACAAGCTCCATGGCCACCATACCTCGCGTTGATGAGAAGGACTATTTGTTATCACTACTGTCCGGCTAAAAGTTGAACAGAATCAACTGATTGCCGATGTCGACTAAATTGCTATCAGAGTCGCACGCCTGAAGTGCCTGTAAAATGGGCGTTTTCTCGAAAAGAGTAACACTGAGAATCTGTAGAATCTGGTAAAGGCTGACTTGCAGCCCCAGTCGTTTCCGCACGATCGCCACCAGTACATAGATCGACACCGCAATCCAGATTTGCGTCTTCACGGCGTTCTCGCTGGTTCCGTAGAAGGCCTTAATTCGCAGATGCTGCTTGATCCATTTGAAGAATAGCTCCACCTGCCAGCGTTGCTTGTAGATGTCGGCAATCGTCCGCGCCGGAAGCGTAAAGTTGTTAGTCAGAAACTTCAGGCGCTTGCTCCTCTCCGGGTCGAAGTAGCTCACCTTTCGTAGCGGATCTGGATAAGCTGTGGCGGATTCCACGGAGGAAAGAATCACGGTTTGATCCGAAAGCACGCCCGTGCTCTTATCCACCGGATGCGAGTAACGTCGTTCGAGTAACACGTTCGACTTAGTGCGCACAACGAAGAAGGCCGAGCTGAGGGTAAAGACGAAGAGTCGTTGAAAGTCGATGTAGGCCCGGTCCATTACGTAGAAAGATCCAGCCTCGGGCATGATTTCGTCGAGGATGTTCACGTCATGCACGGCCCCGCTGGTGACGCGGATAAACGTGGGAATGTTGCCGTGCAGGTCCAGCAAGGTGTGCATCTTGACGGCGGCCTTGCGCTGGCGAAACTTGGCCCACGGAAACAACGACAAGCACAGGTCGATGGTGGTGGAGTCCAGAGCATACAAACTCTGATGCAAATCGACTCCCATCAAATCGCAGGCGTGCAACGGACGGGCGGTCGCAATTAACCCCTGCGCGAAATCGGCGAAGATACGCCAGTCGTGCGATTCGTTCGCGTCGGCTAAAGTGGAGCGCGACACCTTGCCGCGGAACCCCATGTGATACAGCTTGCTTTGGAGAGCCCGCAGGCAGGACTCGATATCGCGCAAGCTCTCGCGATAGGTGAGTTGCGCGAAGGCCATCGCCAGTAACTGGTCCCAACAGGAAAATCCCCTGAAGTTAGCGTCGCCACGGTAGCGGGCAACACACTTCTGAAATTCTTTTTCGGGTAGATGCTCGATCAGTTGTGAGAAGACGGTGCGGCCAGAATTCACCGATCATTGTTTCACCCAAAAGACAGGCAGAAAGAAGTCAATCCGGCCCTTTTCCAATTCAAATCGTTCCTGATTCAACCATGCGTTATCATGCTTATCTTCAACTGGTTAGAATGACCTCTCGAAACTTTAGCCGGACAGCAGTGATTTGTTATCAATACGAGCACTCGTGGTGGAGGACTATGAACCATTTCGCCGGTTCGTCTCTTCCACACTGGAGAAAAAGCCCGAATTGGTCATCGTCGGAGAGTCGGCCGACGGAAGGGAAGCGGTTCAGAAAGCCGAACAACTCAAGCCAGATTGGGTTTTTCTCGATATCGGCCTCCCATCACTCAACGGAATCGATGCCGCGCGACAGATCCGAAAACTCGTCCCCGAATCCAAGATAATCTTCGTGACTCAGGAGTCCTCCGCCGACGTAGCGCAGGCAGCTTTTGATTTGGGGGCAGCAGCGTACGTGGTCAAATCAAGCGCCGGAGGCGAACTATTGCTGGCTGTCGAAGCCGTCCTTCGTGGTCGGCGGTTTATTAGCAGCAGAGTCGCAGGCTTCGTACTCACCGAAGTCGTCTGAGGCCGCACTCGACGACTCAGCCTTAAACACAGCCACGGGCCCGCACTCCGTCGTTCCCTGCAGTTCACCCGGTTGCGCGCAAGAAGTTGCTCGTTGGTCCGACCGGCACGCGAGCGTGGATGGTAGTGCCACGCTGCGGCCGCGATTCGATTGAAATTGTCCCGTTCAGCAATTTCAGACGCTCTTCCATGCTCAACAGTCCAAGCCCCGGGCCTTGTTTCACCGCTTCGCGGATGAAGCCATTGCCAGAGTCGCTAATCGTGAGATTAACCGCGTCATCGGTTCCCCACAATCGCACTTCGAACCGCCGCACCCCGCTGTGCTTCGCCGAATTGTGCAGCGCCTCTTGCAAGACCCGGAAGAGCCCTAGAGACGTGTCTGCTGGCAAAGTGTTTGGCAGATCATGCGCCAGGAACTCAATCTCTACGTTCTGTTGCTCGCCGAACTCTTTGCAGAAGCCCCCTATAGCCGCCGTGATGCCCAGATACTCCAGTTTTGCCGAGTGCAATTCATGCGACAACGTTTGGATATCAATCGCTATGTCGGAAGCCTGACTCCAGACTTCGTTCATGCGACTACGAACTTCAACTGGCAAATTGGGAGAATCTTCCTGGATTTGGCCCAGGTCTATGATCAGCATCGCGAGACGCTGACCGATATCGTCGTGCAGTTCCCTCGCGATTCGAGTACGTTCCTGCTCCTGCGCCTCGATCAACCTCCGGCTCACGCTCGCTAATGCCGCGTCCGACAGTTTGCGCTCCGTAATGTCGATAAAGGCGGTCACGGCTCCGACAATCTCTTGTCCCCTCCGTTGAGGATAGGACCAGTACTCCGCAGGGAAACTCGTTTTGTTCGCCCTCCAAAACACCTCGTCGTCGACATGGACTCCCTCCCCGGTTCGTATCACCCGGTGAACTTGGCACTCGTCCTCGGGGAAAGGCGTCCCATCCGCACGGCTGTGATGGATCAGTTCATGCACGTTCTTCCCCAACACTTGGTCAACCCGCTCATATCCTGTTGTACGGAGGAAAGCAGCGTTACAGAATGTGCATCGGTGTTCGAGGTCAACCCCATAAATAGCTTCGGCAGTCGAGTTGAGAAGAAGTCGAAGCTTGTCCTCACTTTCGCGTAGCGCATGTTGCGCCAGTTTCTGTTCTGTCAGGTCGATCGATGTCCCCACGGCTCCCCACGGCTTACCTGCCTCGTCCAGAAGGGGAACTGCGTTTTCCACTGTTTCCCGCTGACTCCCATCCTCATAGACGACGGTCAGCTCGCGTCTATACACCGGCTTTCCCGTGGCCGCTGCTTGCTGCATCGGTAGCGTATCAGCCGAAACTAATTTTCCATCCTCCATCAGCCGGTACTGGGGGCCCTCGGCCGGCAATCCGCTCGAAGACATATTTCTACCTACCGGTACACGGGCTTGTTCGTAGGCAGCCCGATTCCCCGTCATATGCCGGCATGAAGAATCGCGCGTGATACGCACCGGCACCGGCACCGCATCCAGTATCGTCTCCAGTTCCTTAGCTCTTCTCCGCTCCCGCGCCTCGCTCTCCCGTAATGCTTCTTCCGCCTGCTTGCGTTCCGTAATGTCCACCGCCATACCCAGCATGCGCTCGGCATCGCCGTTGCCCGCGTAGTAGAATTTTCCGTCCGCTGCCACCCAGCGCACCGTCCCATCCCGCCAAACGACTCGAAATTCCGCGGCATACGGCTCCCGGTTTTGCCTGGCATCGGCCACCGCTTTCGCTACCAACTCTCGGTCTTCCGGGTGCACGTAACGATGGAAATCCTCCGCTCGCCCGACGAACGTGTCCGACGGAATTCCAAACATGATCTGCAGATTCCCGAACCATGAATCTCGTCCGGTTCTAACGTCCCACTCCCATCCCACCGACTTGCCGCTTTCCATTGCCGAACGAAGCCGGTCGTTGGTTCGGGCCAACTCTTGTTCTGCGAACTTGCGCTCAGTGATCTCCTCCAAGAAGGCGAAGACCAGCGGAGCTCCTCCGTCGCCATCCTTCAAAAGAGAGACCTTCAGGCTTCCCCAGAGCTGAGTGCCATCTTTTCGCGTGTAGCGTTTTTCCAGCGAATACTGGTCAATGATCCCGTCACGGAGCTGTTGAAACAGAGCCCAATCGTCCTTGGAATCTTCAGGATTGGAAAATTGGGAACAATTCATCCCGCACAACTCGTTTGCGGGGTACCCCAGCATCGAACAAAGGGCGGGGTTAGCCAGCAGGAGCTTTCCCTCAAAATCTTCAACCGCGATCCCGAGCGTCGCTTGCTCAAAAAGATAGCGGAAAAGTTGTTTAGCTGGTGCTGGCAACGCTTGCGAGGACATAACGACTCCAGAACACAATTTGGAAAGTGCGCCACAAGAACCGCAAAAGCCCTGATTGTGCGACACGTATGCGGCGGCCGGTCACCCGTACGCGCCTGCTAGACGTTCCTAGCTTCCGATATTTCCCGAAATTGTTCGGTGATGCGGATCACCCATCGAGATGGCCGGAAGTGTATCCTGCCGCGCCAGTTCCTGCAAGCGTCCGGGAGTTCACCCCCTCCCTGTCAGATGTAACAGTTGTCCCTCGTGACCCTCCCGCCTAAGCTTCACTCGAGCGAAAGTTCTTGTGACGCCCACTACGCCGGCCGCCGCCCCGGCCGTGTAATTGTGCGCACTCTTGAAAACAAAGACAGTTCGTGATCGTCTCTCGTTGGTTTTGTCACGAGGAATGGGCGCTATGCACGACACTTGGGTGCGCGTAGGAAGCCAGTTAGCCGCTCGTGTCAGCGGGCCGATGAAGTTCAGACTGGTGCTTCAGCCGGTCATGGCCTCGTTCTTCGCCATTCGCTCGGGGTTGGCGGATGCCCGGGCGGGCAATCCGCCGTATGGTTGGGGCCTGATCGCGGCTCATGGCCACCGCCTCCACATGATCAAGCACGGTTGGAGGAGTGTCGGCAGAGTCTTCTATCTCGCCCTGGTGTTGGACGTCATTTACCAAATCATCGAGCTACGCTTCGTGTATCCGGGGGAAGCGATCATCGTTGCTTTCGTGCTGGCGGTAGTACCCTACGTGATTCTCCGCGGGTTGACCTCGCGCCTAGCTCGCACCAAGGTTCCGGCATCAGGACAATCGCCAAACGCCTCGCATCTGAGAAATGTCCCGTAGCCTGGTTGAATTAGGCACCAAAAGAAATGATAGGGAAGCCAGCAAGTTCTATTCCGAATGTTGGCGAAATGATGCAGCGTCCATGGCATCGCGAAGAAATTCCTTGACGGCACCAAAAGTGTGGAGCGCCGATCCTTTTTTTTTGATTCTTAACTACCGCCAATATCCTTTATAAAACACCCAGCCACCGCCGGATTGGCCCCAACGGGGAGCTACCCAAACCACACCCGCTCGTGGCGGCCGGACCCACTTTCCAGCAACCCACACATACCGGGTCCCGGTCCATGTCTGATATCCGCCGATCCACACGTATCCCGGTCCAGGGGCGACTCCGACAACTCCTACCCGAACCGGCGGGGGCGGCGCAACCCGAATTACCGTCTGCGCGACTCCGATTACTGAACCGAGCAGCAGAACTCCACAAAGAGCCGCGCGAACGTAGTGCATTGGATGTTCCTCTCTTCGAGCGTACTAGAGCGTATTGGCTATGCCTGGTCTGCGAGGGGGAGACTATTCCCATCGCTGAGAACGTCTCCCACTCGCAGTATCCTTTGCGCTCGGACTAGAGATGTTTTTCTAGTTCTCCAACTTAGTTCTCCAACTTGGTTTTTTGCGCTGCCAGTTTCACTTTTCCCTCTGTCTCCGGGCCATTCCGGTCAACCAGTGCGGCAAAATCATCCGTCTTGAAGGGATACAGGCGGCTCGACTCTTGGTCCCCGGGAGTTAAGGTCAAGTCCACGCGGCGATTGTAGGCAAGAACGATGCTGGTCAATTTCTGGAGAGTCTTTTGCCGGTCTTCGTCACTCAGACTGGAATCCTGCTCCACCAGTTGTTTCACTTGATCGGCGGTCAGGTTGTTTTCGTTTCCATACGACTGCGTCTCAATGCTTGCTTCGGAAATCCCTTGTTCGACCAGGAACCGTTTGGCTAGCTCGGCTCGCCGCTCCGACAGAGGCTTGTTATAAGCTTCCGGTCCGCGCCGATCGGCATGGCCGGAGAGCACAAGGTGGGCATCCGGCTTGTAGGCAAGATATTTCTTGAACTCCTCGGCAATCTTCGTGAGCGTTTCCTTTTCGCTGGATAGCAAGGCCGCTTCAGTTTTGCCTGTTCGCGGCCGGTCGGTTGGGAAATAAACACTGCGCATCGAAAGCCCCGGCTCTGGCTCGATCGAGCCAACGATGTGCAACGTGGCTGTTTTGGTTTCCGACCCACCGCAACCATTCGAAGCACTCAGCGTGTAGCTAACCGTTTCATCGACAGGCCCAGGGTCAGTCTTGCGCGGAACAACTTGTAAGGTTCGATTGCCGCTCGCATCCACAGAACCGAGCGGATCAATCGACACCGTCGAAGCGTTCGAAGCCGTCCAATTCAGAGCCGTGCTGCCGTTTTCGACGACCTGGTTACCCACGCGCTTATAGTTCACCTGCGCCGACGAAAGCCCCAGGTCTGCCGTGACCGCCGTATTCACATTGACGGTGGTACTGGCCGTCGCAGTTCCACCCGGGCCGACTGCAGTGAGTTGATAGACCGTATTTGTTTTGGGCTGGACGCTTTGTTCACCAGCAGCCGCAACTTGTCCAACCGGAGTGACCTCAACCTGGGGTGCGTCGGTCGACGACCATTTGAGTTGCGCAGCACCGCCGCAATTGACCTGCGCATTGCTGGCAGACAACTCCGCGGTAGGTTTAGCGACGGCGACCAGAGCGGTGGCTGTCCCCGCGTCGAAACGCGCGATCGAACTGAGTTTCTCTCCGCGTGGCCACGGGACCGTCTTTCGAACTCCTTTAGGGATATCGATCACTACGCGCTGATTGGCAGGCACGTCTACGGAGCCCGACCAAACTTCTTTCCCTCCCTGTGCGCTCAAGATCGTGACTTGGTACGTTCCCGGGGGAACGACCAGTTCTTGCTTCCACCACCAATCATGATCGAACTCATCGCCGTGGCCGACGAAAAACTCTGGCGTTTTTCCGTTGAGCAGCACCGCATCGCGTTGTGCTCCCTCAATCGTCATGGCGCCGAATGGCCCAGAGATGCGGGAGAGAATGGGCGTCAAGGTGACGTCAAGGTTCGTTCTCTGCTTATCTTTAATCGTGACCGTGGTGCTTGCCGGCAAATATCCGTAGTTGTATAGGTCAATCTTGTGGTCGCCCGGCGTGAGATACAACGCATGCAGAGTCGCTTCGCCGTAAGCATGGCCATCCACGAAAGCGTAGGCCTGTTGAGGTTTTACGTGAATTTTCAGCGTGCCTTCTTGGGCGAGCGTCGGAAGGGCGCTAATACAGAGAAACAAAACCGCAGAAACCATTAAGTGGCGTGTCTGGCTTTGGATTTTCATTGAAGTATTCTCCTTACGGGTCTGAACTCCCGGCGAACGAAACTTCCAACCGTTACCATGCAACTTCGCATCAGGAGTTCACCCAAGAACCAACTCGCGGGTCGTCTTGAACGACGCCGCGGAACTCTTATCCCTGCCTTGATTTAACCGCCAAAACACCCCCGCGGTAACTGTCACATCTGACAGGTGGCGGGTAGCGAGTCGATGGTGGCGCTCATCACCTATCGATCCTTTAGATCTGAGTTCGAGCGCCGCAAAATCATGGTTGGGAGTGTTTTACCCAGGGAGGTCGCATGCCGCCCTATCCACTTTTTCGCCGCTCAAAAATGGGATAGCGTATCATCGTGGCGCGGAATTGAATTTCATCCGGGCCGTCGCCTTGTCCCGTTAGAAATGATCTTTTCTTCGATGACCGCATTGCCGATGCCGATATCGATATCCATTTCTATATCGACGCTCGCCGGTTCTGCGCCTGCGCTTCATCCTCCGAGGAACGCGCCCCGTGTCTAACCCAACCTCTTCCTTATCTGCCGGAGATGTCATCGGCAACTACAAGATTTTGGGTCTGGCCGGCGTCGGCGGCATGGGTGTTGTCTATCGCGCGCTCGATATCAAACTCGAGCGCACGGTCGCGCTGAAATTCCTTCCCGAGCATGTCATTTCCAGCAGCGACGAAAAAGAGCGCTTCCTGCGCGAAGCGCGCACCGCGTCCTCTCTCGATCATCCGAATATCGGTGTCATCCACGGACTCGACGAAACCCCCGACGGCCACTCCTTCATTGTCATGGCCTATTACGCGGGTGAGACGCTGGTACACAAACTCCGCCGCGGTCCGCTTCCCCTCGCCGAAGCTGTCGATATCGCCATCCAGATGGGTGAGGGCCTGGCCGCCGCGCACGCCGGCACCGTTGTCCATCGCGACATCAAGCCTTCGAACGTCATCCTCACCCAAACCGGAGTCGCGAAGATCGTCGACTTCGGTCTCGCCCGTCTCACCTCCACAACCGGAAGCACGCAGAGCATCAGCACCGCCGGAACTATCGGCTACATGTCGCCCGAACAGACCATGGGCAAACTCGTCGATCAGCGCACCGATATCTGGTCATTGGGAATTGTGCTGGCGGAGATGGTGACCGGCCGGAATCCGTTTACGCGCGAGACGCCCGCGGCGACCATCTTCGCCATCCTCAACGAGCCGCCGCTCCCCATGGACGAGATGGCGGAGGCAACACCCGACCAGGTGCCCCTTGATCTGCTGCGCATCATCTATCGCGCTCTCTCCAAGGAGCCAGCGACTCGCTATCAAAGCTGCCGCGAGATGGTGGCCGACCTGAAAGAAGTTCGCACTCATCTCGACCCGACGGCGCAGCTGTCGCCACTCCCCGGCCATCCGTCAAATCGGCCAACGACTCGGCCATCGGGCAGAACAACGACGCGTTCCTCCGGCCGTATAACAACGTCCGCCTCCGACCTCCGTCAGCACATCGAACAAGCCTCGCGCCCGATGTGGAGCACAGACGTCCCACCCTCGCCAAAGTGGCACCGATGGCTGATCGGCGTGGCTGTGGTTGCCATCATTGTGGCATTTGCTTCGTTGCTGCCGCCGGTTCGCGAACGCATCGCGGGCTGGTTTAGCCGCCCCGAAGAACACATCGCCGTCTTGCCCTTCGAAAACGTTGGCAACGATCCGGCCAACGAGCAGGTTTCTGCAGGACTAATGGACAACCTCGCCAGTCGCCTCACGAATCTCGAAGCAGGGAAGCAATCGCTGTGGGTTGTTCCAACCAGCGAGGTGCGCCGCCTCAAGATTTCTGATCCCGCCTCCGCGCTGCGCGAGCTCGGCGCGACCGTAGCCGTCGAAGGCAGCCTGCGTCGCGATGGCCAGACGATTCAATTAACCGTAAATCTCATCAACACCAAAAACCTCCGCCAGATCGGCTCC
This sequence comes from uncultured Acidobacteriaceae bacterium, assembly GCA_963800565.1. Lineage (GTDB taxonomy): Bacteria > Acidobacteriota > Terriglobia > Terriglobales > Acidobacteriaceae > Acidiflorens. The sequence continues at coordinate 120,388 of CAWDBM010000011.1, read as the reverse complement.
GTAAATCTCGAAGACCACGCCGGGGATTTCTCATCCCTGGAAGACGAGGTCGTAACTCGCCTGGCTAAGTTACTGCGCGTTGAGATGACGCCGCAGATGCTGCGCGCCTTGGGCGATGCTGGAGGCAATGCCGGTTCCTACGAGTTATATCTCAAGGCCCTTGGCTATACCCAACGCTATGACAAGCCGGAGAATCTCGACCTGGCCATCGGAGCTCTCAACGAAGCAGTAAAGAGGGATCCGCGATTCGCTTTGGGATTCGCCCAGCTCGGCGAAGCCTACCGCCTAAAATACCGCCTCGATAAAGATAAAAAGTGGCTCGATGAAGCGCTGGCAAATTGCGAGAAGGCGCAAGAATTAAATGATCGCCTCCCCATGGTCTATGTGACTCTCAGTAAGATCCACAGTTACACCGGAAACTACGACCTCGCCTTGCAGGAGAGCCAGCGCGCCCTGCAACTCGATCCGCGCAACGCCGACGCCATCATCAGCCTGGCGCGTTCCTACGAAAGCGCAGGGCGCACCGCCGATGCCGAAGCCGCTTACCGCAAAGCCATCGCGCTTCGTCCCGATTCCTGGGACGGCTATAACCAGCTCGCGAGTTTCTTGAATGACCACCACCGCTATGACGAAGCCGTTGCACAGTATCGCCATGCCATCCAACTCACTCCGGATAATGCGGCGCTCTATCTCAATTTAGGCGCGGTCTACGCCGACATGGGAGACAAGCATTACCCCGAGGCCGAGCAGATGCTGCGCAAATCGATTGAGTTAGAACCAAGTTATGGCGCCCATGCCAACCTCGGATATCTCTATACCCAGGAGCAAAAGTTCGCCGAAGCCGCTGCCGCGACCGAGAAAGCCCTGCAAATGAATGATAAGGATTACGTGGTGTGGGGCAACCTCGCCATCGCCTACGAAGGCCTCAAAGACAAAGAAAGAACGAACAAAGCGTGGGACCGCGAAATCGATCTTCTCGAACAGACCGTGCGCGACACGCCCCGAGATGCCATCGCCCAGTCGAATCTCGGGCTGGTCTACGCGAAGAAAAAGTTGCGCGACAAGGCCGTTTCTCGCATACAATCGGCGCTCGCGCTCTCCCCCGACGATCCCAACGTTCTGGCGATCGTCGGCTTAGCCTACGAAGACATGGGGGATCGCGTCGATGCGCTACAGTACATCGAAAAGAGCCTGCATAAGGGTTATTCCCTCGAGGACCTGAAGAATACTCCAGACCTGCAAGGTTTGTTCTCGGATCCCAGGTTCAGGCCCAGCGGTAAGTAAGCAAATTCAGTTCGACAACAAAGGAGTAAGTCATGGCTACTGCGCGCGAACTTCCGATGGAAGACTTTAACGCAAACCCCACCATCACCATTGGCGTCGGTCTCACTCCCTCACCGCAGGCCTGCATGGTCTCGGGCTCGGGTCCGATGAGCGTCACCTTTTCGAATACTTCCGGGCAATCGATTCAAATTAACTTTGTTCCCCCAGCCATTCCGGGGAATCCGGTTTTGTTCAGCAACATTTCCAGCTTTCCCGACACCCAAACTATCCCGGCCGGCACCAATGCCAGCGTGAATTACACCATAACTGCGAATGGAAAAACCTCCGATCCCTATTGCATCCAAATCAACGATGGGCCAATGATCGTCCAGTTGGCCTTGGTCAATGGCGAGATGACCTGTACGCCCGCAACCGTCGCGGTTCCAGAGACAAGCGTTGCGGCCGATGGCACCCTGGCGATTTTTCCCGCTCTCAACGGCTTCCCCATCCACTGGGTTAACAATCTCGACCCCTTTACTCCAGCGATTACCGTGTCCGACGGCCTCTCCCACGCCAGTAATCCTGGCACTGTCGGAAACACCTATAGCTACACAGCCGGTTCTTCCCCAAAGGCCCAACCCGGCGGCGGCAAGGTGATCATTACAAGCACGTAACCTCGTGGCCCACAGCACTGCGATGGCAAGCGAAAAACTGAGGCGCAGCGAATCGGCTGCGCCTCTCTAATTATGGCCTCGCGACAATCATGGCGCCGCGACCCAGAAACCACGGGACTCTCTTGCCATCCCCGCGTTCTTGTCATGCTGAGCGGAGGGCGAGCTTCGCGAACGCGAAGCTCTACCGCAGTCGAAGCACCCTACAGCACCGAAACTCACACGCGACGACATAAGGCGGAATGTCAACCCAACCAAACTGCGTCTAGAAACGGCTTTTCTTAAATGTGACCGCCTAGAAATGATCGTCCACTGCATGTCCCGGATGCCCCAGCGCGCGCGCCTGAATCGCAACATCCCACGGACTGCCTTGCCAGTTATCCTTTTTGTGTTCGCTAGGCACCCACGGTGGCAGCGGCATCAAAAGCCGCCGGCTGAGTGCCTGTAGATAAGGTTCGTAGAGAAGCCGAAGTTCCGCCAGTCGTTCCGTCGCGTCCCCTCCGAGAGAAAGAGCCACTCCATGCCTGGCCAAGTCCGTCCGCAAACTCGCCAGGTCCTCATCCGTGAGCCGCTCCGGATCATTCGGGCTATATTGCGCACTCACAACCTGAGAAAGATCGACGGCAGCATGACGTGCCATGGCAAACGTGAGTTTCGCCTGGTCGGGATGGATCCCTCCGACGCCCGTCATAATCAGCGACGTCACATCGAGCATCGCCGTCAGCGCGCTCACCCACGATTGGTTCGGATGCTGCGACCGGAAGAAAACCAGCACCGGATAGGAAATGTGGCTCGACAGCAGATCGGCGCACCAGCGCTCCCAATCGCGAAAAATTTCGTCGAGCACGGTTTGCTCCGGGCAGCATCCCAGCCTTCCCAGAAACTCCGTTGCCGTCGGCGGCGATCCCGCGCGCGCATCGAGCAGCGAAATCTCAATTTCGCGAGCTGCAAAAGAATTGTAAACAACCGGCAGATATCCAATCACCACACCCAGAAATGCAAAGCCCATGCCCGCTTCCAGCACGGCCAGCGCACGCGCCGCAGTATTGTTGGGAGTAATATCCCCATAGCCCAGCGTGAAAAAAGTTTCGCCGCTCAGATACACAACCTTGCCGAAGGTAATTTTTTCATTGGCCAGAGTGATATGCTCGCCCAGCCCATATTGCACGCAGGCGAAGCCAAGAATCAGCCCGAACGCCCAAAAGCCCAGCAGCGGAAACAGCGAAATCGGTCCGTAGTACGCGAGAAATCCTTCGCGGCGGTTCGGCGATTTAATACGCAGCCCTACTCGAGTCCAGAGCCGCCAGCTTCTTTTGTAGAAGCGGGAAGAGATTCGAAAAAATGTCCGCCGGATGCGCCGGGGCAAAACCACCGTCTCAAACGCATCCATGAGGATGACGAGAATGAGAACAAATCCGGCGATCGATGCCCACCAATGCATAGCAATGAGATTTCAGATGACGCGGGAATAGTAGCAGATTCAGAAGGGCTGTTGGTCTTAGGGTGTGCTGTGCGCCACGTCCAGCGCCTTTTTGACCGCCTGCAATTCTTTCAATACCCCGCGAAGATTCCGCGAATCGAGCGCATTCGCGCCATCGCTCTTCGCCTCTTTCGGATTATCGTGGACTTCCATAAACACGCCATCCACACCGGCCGCGACCGCCGCGCGCGACAGCACCGGAATAAATTCTGGCTGCCCGCCACTCACCGCCGGCTGATCCTCATCGCCATGCGAAGCCGACGGCAACTGCACCGAATGGGTCGCGTCAAACACCACCGGCGCAAACTTGCGCATGATAGCCAGCGATCGCATGTCAACAACCAGATTGTTATATCCAAAACTCGATCCGCGCTCGGTCAAAAACACCTGGCTGTTGCCCGCATCGCGGCACTTTTCAACCGCGTGTTTCATGTCCCACGGAGAAACAAATTGCCCCTTCTTGATATTCACCGGACGCCCACTCAAGGCCGCCGCCACAACCAGATCAGTCTGCCGGCAAAGAAATGCAGGAATCTGCAAGACATCCACAACCTCGGCCACGGCAGCGACGTCGCCGGCTTGATGCACATCGGTCAGCACCGGAATGTGCACCTCATCCTTGACCTTCCGCAGAATGCGCAACCCCTCCTTCATCCCCGGTCCGCGATAGCTCCGAATCGAAGTGCGATTCGCCTTGTCATACGAAGCTTTAAAGATGAAAGGAAAATTCAGAGACCGCGCCACGCCCTTGATAATCTCCGCCATGCGGAGCGCGTGCTCTTCACTCTCAATCACGCAAGGACCGGCAATAAGAAACAGGTCTCCCGCGCCCACCCGCACATTATCGATTTGAAAGGATAAGGTCAAAGTCTATTACCGCCGAGACGCGAAGAAGGGAGAGAAATTCTTTGTGGTGGTTTTGTCATCCCGAGCGAAGCGAGGGATCTGCAGTCTATGGTTTTCTCCGCGCCCTCTGCGTCTCGGCGGTGATTATCTCCGCCCCACTTTCTCCGGCCGCAAGAACATCTCCACCACCGCCGCATCTTTCGCTTCTTTCTTTCTCTGCCCGTGCTCATACGCAGCGCCCACAAACGACTTAAACAAAGGATGCGGCTCCAGCGGCTTCGATTTAAACTCCGGATGAAACTGGCACCCAATAAAAAACGGATGTCCGGGAATCTCCACCATCTCCACATAAGTGCCATCCGGAGTCGATCCCGAGATTCTCAGCCCCGCCGCCACCATCGGTTCTTCATACTCGCGATTGAACTCATAACGATGCCGATGCCGCTCGCTGATTTCAGTCTGCCCATACACGCGATAAGCCAGCGTTCCCGGCTCAATCTTGCAAGGCCAAGCCCCCAGCCGCATCGTCCCGCCAAGCTCTTCCACGCCGCGCAACTCGCGCAACTTATAAATCACGCGATGCGGAGTCGCCGGATCAAACTCGCTGGAATTCGCATCCGCCAGTCCACAAACATTCCGCGCATACTCAATACAAGCCGTCTGCATCCCCAGGCAGATCCCAAAATAAGGAACATGCTTCTCGCGCGCATACTGAATCGCCCGCAACATACCTTCAATGCCGCGTTTGCCAAATCCGCCCGGCACCAGCAACCCGTCGTATCCCTCTAACTGCGCCTCATAACTCTTGTCAGTTTTGTCAGCGTTTTCCAACCCTTCGGCTTCAATCCAGTTCACTTCCAACTTGAGGTTGTGCGCCAGCGCACCATGCACCAGCGCCTCTTTCAGCGACTTATAGCTGTCCTCGTACTCCACATATTTTCCGACAATCCCAATGCGAACTACGTCCTTCGGGTTGTAAACCCGATGCACCAGGTCGTTCCACTTCGAAAGATCGCGATCTTTCGCTTCCAGTTTCAGTCGCCGCAAAACTAGCGTGTCCACTTCTTCATGCGCGAAAACCACCGGCACTTCATAAATCGACGCAACGTCCTTAGCCGTGATCACCGCCTCTTCTTCCACGTTGCAGAACAAAGCAATCTTCGACTTGATCTCCTTCGACAGAAACCGATCCGTGCGGCACAACAAAATATCCGGCTGAATTCCCACGCTGAGCAATTCCTTAACCGAGTGCTGCGTAGGCTTCGTCTTCAACTCCTGCGCCGCCGCAATAAACGGCACCAGCGTCACGTGTATAAACAACGTGTTGTCGCGTCCCAGTTCCTGCCGCATCTGTCGAATCGCCTCGATGAATGGCAGAGACTCTATATCGCCCACCGTCCCGCCAATTTCGATCAGCGCGACATCGACATCCTGCGCAACCTTCTTAGCCGCAGCCTTGATCTCATTAGTCACATGCGGAATCACCTGCACCGTCTTGCCCAGATAATCCCCACGCCGCTCTTTAGCAATGATCTGTTCGTAGAGCCGTCCGGTGGTCCAATTGTTGTCGCGAGAAAGTTTGGCGTGAGTGAAGCGCTCGTAGTGCCCCAGATCAAGATCGGTCTCCGCCCCGTCGTCCGTCACAAAAACTTCGCCATGCTGAAACGGCGACATCGTCCCAGGATCGACGTTCAAGTACGGATCGAACTTCATCAGGTTGACTTTGAGCCCGCGGCTCTCCAGCAGGCAGCCAATCGAAGCCGCCGCCAATCCTTTGCCCAATGAAGACACCACACCGCCAGTTACAAAGATGTACTTGGCCGACATCGCTTCCTCGCTTTAAATTGTTTTGGAAAATTGTGCGGGCTGGGGTGCACGATCAATTATGCCAGAAACTTTTCGCGAAAGGAATGCGGAAAAAGCAGCTGTCAGCTATCAGATTTTAGCTATCAGTCGAACCTTAGGCTGGCAGCGGACGAAAGAGGGTGCCCCATGTTTCGCGCTTTTCGAAACGTGGGACGCGAAAACGCAAACTCCATCCGATGCTGAAAGCGGATTGACTCCAGTACTACGGAGAAAACACTCCCTCTTCCGCCCTTCCGCTAAAATATCCCATGCCCGACATTCCCCTCTGGAGCGAAGGCGCCCAATCCGATCGCCTGGCCGAGTTCACCGCGGACACTGCTGATCCCGCGAAAGAGATCCCCCTCCGCCGCGACGTGCGCTCGCTCGGAATTCTCCTCGGCCGCGTCCTCGTCGAACAGGAAGGCGAAGACTTTTTCGACATGGTCGAGCAGTTGCGTCACCTGCTCATCCAGCACCGCGAACAATCTTCGGATAGCGGCAAATCTGAGAACGCGGACAGCCTTATGGCAAGCGCCAGAGAAATCATCGGGGGCCTCTCCGTCGAAGACGCCTACCGCGTCACCAAAGCCTTCGCCATTTATTTCGAACTCACCAACCTCGCCGAAACCAATCATCGCAAGCGCCGCCGCCGCGCCGCCCGCATGTCGTCAATAAAAACTCCTCTCGACGGTTCATTCCGCGGAACTCTCGCCCGCATGCGCGCCGCGGGAATCACTGCCGATGCCATGCTCCAAGCCCTGCGCAAAGTGAAAGTCACTCCCGTCTTCACCGCCCACCCAACCGAAATCACGCGCCACACCATCCGTCTGAAGCGCCGTCGTATCGCTGCCTATATCGAGCATCTCGACCAGTTACCCCTCCCCGATTCCGAGGCTCGCGAATACGAATCTCTAATCCTCGGCGAGATCACCGCCCTCTGGCAGACCGACGAAGTCCGCCTCAACAAACCAACCGTCCGCGACGAAATTCACATGGGACTCGATTACTTCCCCATGGTTCTCTTCGAAACTCTGCCCCGCCTCTTCGCCGAACTGGAAGAATCCCTGCGCGACATTTACGACGACGAAGAAATTCCCGCAGTGCTCTCTTTCGGATCCTGGATCGGCGGCGATCGCGATGGCAATCCCTTCGTCACCGCCGCTTCCACCATTGACGCGCTCGACATGGCGCGCAGCACAATCATCGATCACTACATCGCCGAAACCACCCGCCTGATCAGCCAATTGAGCATGTCCACGCGCCGCATCGGCGTCTCACCGGCCCTCGCCAAACGCGTTCGCGAATACGACGAAAAGCTCGGCGAAAAACATTCGCGCTGGAAGCAGATCACCTCCGCCGAACTCTATCGCCACTTCCTTGAATTCCTGATCGCCCGTCTGCGCTTCAGCCGAAAATCCTCAAAGCACGAACACGCCTACAAGTCCTCGCAACAGTTCGAAGAAGATCTCAACCTCATCCACGACAGTCTGAGCGCAAATCGTGGACACCGACTCGCAGCACTCGTCTCACCCCTCCTTCGCAAAGTCCGAACCTTCGGCTTCCATCTGCACGCGCTCGACATCCGCCAGAACGCCCGCGTGCATTCCCAGGCACTCTCCGAGTTGGAGTCGGCAGAAAAACTGCCCGCGCGCTCCACTCACTTCCCGCCCGAGCTTTCCCCCGCTTCGATCGAACTTCTCCAAACCTTCCGCACCATCGCCAAACTAAAAAAGACGCACTCCCCGAAAGCCATCCGCAATTTCGTAATCAGTAACACCCAATCCGAACACGACATCTTCACGGTCCTCCGCCTAGCCGCGCTCAGCGGCGTTTCCGCCGTTGCCAATAACGCCGACGGCGATCCCGGCCTCATGCCCGTGCCTCTCTTCGAATCGATCGAAGCGCTGCGTTCCTCGCCCGAAATCATGCGCCGCGTCTGGAAATCTCCCGAGTTCCAGCCCCTCCTCGATTCCTGGGGTTACAAACACGAAGTCATGCTCGGCTACTCCGACTCCAATAAAGACGGAGGCATGTTCACCAGCACCTGGGAACTGCATCAAGCCCAGCACAATTTGCATGAAGTCGCCCGCGATTGCGGAGTCGATCTGCGCCTCTTTCACGGCCGCGGCGGCACTGTAGGCCGCGGCGGAGGCCCTACCCACGCCGCTATCCTCGCCCAGCCCGCCGGCGATTTCTCAGGCGAAATCCGCATCACCGAGCAAGGCGAAGTCCTGAGCTGGAAATATTCCGACCCCGTCCTCGCCGAGTGGAATCTCGAAATCATGATCGCCGCTTGCCTCGAAGCAATCACCATGCCGAGTCAAGCGTCGCCGGGAGCCAGGCAAAGCTGGCACAACGCGATGGAGACGATGTCGAAAGACGCGTTCGCGTTCTACCGCAAACACATCGCCGAAAATTCCGAAGTCCTCGAATATTTCGAGCAAGCCACGCCCGTCAATGAACTCGAGTACGCACGCATCGGTTCCCGCCCCGCGCGCCGCGCCGCAACCCGCAGCCTCGATGACCTGCGCGCCATCCCCTGGGTCTTCGGCTGGATGCAAAGCCGCCACGCCGTCCCCGCGTGGTTTGGAGTCGGCTATGCCCTCGATCGCTTCGCCGCGCGCACTCCCGCAAATGCTGACCTCTGGCGCGAAATGATGAAAGGCTTCCCGCTTTTCGCGAGCCTGATCAGCAGCGTCGAAATCGCCATGGCCAAGGCCGACTTCGCCATCGCCCGTCTCTACGCCGAACTCGTAACCGATGCCCCCCTTCGCGACCGAGTCTTCGAAATGCTGCGCCACGAATTCGAGCGCACCGCCCGCGTCATTCTAACGATCACCTCGCAGCGCGATCTTCTGGAGAAAAATTCCGTCCTCTCCCGCTCCATTCGCCTGCGCAACCCCTATGTCGATCCGCTGAGCCTGATCCAGGTCGATTTGCTGCGCCGCAAACGCGCCGGCGCAGATGGAGCGGCCGATCCAGCCCTCGACTATGCCCTGGGTGCCACAATGAACGGTATCGCCGCCGGCCTGCACAATACGGGCTAGGGTCCTGTGCTGGAAGATCGCCTCAAAACCCTGATTGTCATCCTGAGCGTAGCGAAGGACCCATGTATTGTGTTTTGCACTTCAAAATTACCCGATTGCGAAATTACAAAATCTTCTGAAAAGATCGATAATGTTTCGCGGCATGAAATCATCCTCCAGGGGCGCTGGGCTACTTGCGGCAACAGCTGCCGTTCTTATCCTGTTCTGTCTCCCGCATTCCTCCGCTCAAAACCAAGCTCGCCGTCTGATCCTGAAAGATGGCTCTTACCAAGCCGTCACCAAGTATGAGATTCACGGCGACCGCGTCCGCTATTACAGCGCCGAGCGCGGCGAATGGGAGGAAGTTCCTAAATCGCTTATTGACTGGGATGCGACCGACAAGTTTGAGCAGGGCCGCAAAGACGGTGGCCTCGCTCCCGAGGCCGTCGAACTCGACAAAGAACTGGAAGCCGAACGCAAAGCCGAACAAGCCCGTTCGCCCCAAGTCGCGCCCGGTCTGCGCCTCCCCGACGAAGGCGGGATCTTTCTCCTCGATACTTTCGAAAACCAGCCCGAACTGGTTGAGTTAAAACAGTCGGGCGGCGACGTGGAAAAAACCAGCAAGACCAACATTCTTCGCGCCGTGATCAATCCGCTCGCCGGCGCCAAGCAAAACATCGAACTCCCAGGGCCGCACTCCAAAATTCAATCGCACTCGACAGTGCCTTCGATCTACATCAATATCGATCCCGATCAAAGCGCGCCCGCAACCGCAACCGAAACGGCCGCAGCCAGCACAACCGCGGCGCCCGTGAGCAGCCCCGCGACTAACCCCGCAACTAACCGGGCGACTAACGACGATCGCTTCAAAATCATCCGCATCGATCTGAAAAACGGCAAACGCTACGCCGGAGCCGTCAAGATCGCAGTCAGCGGAAAGATGAAAGCCGACGAGCGTTTCGTTGCGACCACCTCCGCCCCCATGATCGGAGGCTGGATCAAAATCGCCCCCACTGAGCCGCTCGCTCCAGGAGAATACGCCGTCGCCGAGATGCTCGGCACCGAAGGCATGAATCTCTACGTCTGGGATTTCGGCGTGAATCCTTCCGCGCCCGCTAACGCCTTTACCTGGAAGCCCGACCCGAACGAAGCGCAGCCGAAACCGGACCAAACACCGGAATTGCAGAAGCGAGAAAAGCAATAAGCGAAAAATAAATGATTGACGACAACCGGCAGTGTTTGGCGTTTCCTAACACCTGCCACCTGAGACCTGCTCCTAGGCTTCCATCACGCCGCGCGAGGCGACGCCGATATTGTCGCGGCTGGTGTTCTTCACCACATACATCATTTCATCCGCCTGGCGGATGATGTCATGCGGCGTCTGCGCATCGTTCGGAAATGTCGCTAGCCCCATGCTGGCGCGCACGTTCAGATTCAATCCCTGCTCGACACAAAAAGTTCCCGTGCGCAGCGAATCCTGCAAACGTTTCGCCACCACCACTGCTTGATCTTTGCTCGTCTGCGGCAGCAGAACCACAAATTCGTCTCCGCCATAGCGAAACGCAAAATCAATCAGCCGCAGTTGCGCCTTGATCAAGTATCCGACTTCGGCCAGCAAGCGGCTTCCGACGAGATGTCCATGCGTGTCGTTGACCTGCTTGAAATGATCGAGATCAATAAAGATTACGCTGAACTGATACCCGAAACGCGCCGAGCGATACACCTCTGTCTCCAGCGTCTTGTGCAAATGGCGCGCATTAAACAATCCCGTGCAGTCATCGGTGATCGTCAGTTCCTGAATCTTCTCAACCGAGCGCGCATTCTCGATCGAGATGGCGGCGTAATCGCACAAAGCCTGAAGAAAAAACAGCTCCTGTTCGCTCAGCCCCACGTTGGCGTTGATCAGCTGAATCACACCCAGCACGCGGTGTTTGGACCGCAACGGAACGCAGATCACCGACCGTGTTTGCACTCGTGTCATCTCATCGAGTCGCGATGAAAATCGCCGATCGCTCTGCACGTCGGGCACGATCAGTGCCTGCCCCTGCCGCGCCACCCACCCCGCAATCCCTTCGCCCATCTTCAAACGCGCCTTCGACAAAACCTCCGCCGCCGCTCCTACCGCAATCGCAAAATAAAGCTCATCTTTCTCTTCATCCACCATCAGCAAAGACCACGTATCGGGGCGGAAATATTCCGCCATTTTCTCCATGATGGTTTGCAGGATCGAATCAAGGTTGAGCGACGATGTCAGCGCCTTGGCCACATCGTGGAAGATGGTTAACTCTTGCGACAGGCGAATTGGGGATGTGCCCGCTGCCTCCGGCATGAACTCCTCGTTCGGGTGGCGATTAAGAAATTATAGGTTTGCTCGCCCCGCGCGAGCAACGAACGGAGGTAACTACTACGGGTCAAGGCGATGCATTTCCCTCCAGGCCCTAAATCGCTGCTTATTAATGCGATATAAGCCGGTTCGCTCCACAACCTTACACCCAAGCTTGTCATCCAAACCTCGCGCATATCTTGACCTTCATCGAGCAGCGTTCCAACCTGAACCCGCTGACCAAACGCGACGCCGCGCAAAAGAGCATGAGCGAGTTCTTCAACTTCAGCAACCCACCCTGGCTGACGCCGCCAACGCCGCCCGCGCAAAACACAAACGGCGCTTGTTATCTGAATAAATTTCCGTAGGCGCGGGGCGCGGGAGACCTGGCTTCGCGAGTGAGGCCATACGCACTCCTCTGTGTACCCCCGTGCCCCCAGTGGTGAACGCCTTGGCACGTGGCGTAACCCCAAGTTACCCAATTTTCTATGATCCTGCTTGCCGTCAGAGTAAAATTCCGCTTTCCGTCCACGAAAGCGAGAGACCCGGTTGCCTTCCTTTGGCGAAAAACTGAGAAAGGAACGCGAGAAGCGCAATATCACTCTCGACCAGATCTCCGCCACCACCAAAATCAGCACCCGCATGTTGCAGGCGCTTGAAGAGGATAAGTTCAACCAGTTGCCCGGAGGCATCTTTAACAAGGGCTTCGTCCGCGCCTACTCCCGCTGCGTAGGCCTCGACGAAGATCAAACCGTCGCCGACTACCTGCAGGCCTCCGGCGACGGCCCGCGAGTCGAGGCCGGCCTGCGCGAGAACGACGCGCCCATAGCTCCGGAGAAGGTTCGAGGCAAAGAACAAGAAAGAGAACCAGCAACCGTTCCCGACAGGGTTCGCAAGAAGAATAAGAATAAAGATAAGAGCACAGACCTCGAAACCCTGCTCCGTCTCGAAGGCAGCGCCGAGACTCCCGAGCGCCCGTTGCCCTGGGGTTTATTCGCCGCCATCCTGCTTCTAATCGCGCTGGCGCTAGTTCTGTGGAATCGCCGCCACGAGGAACACGAAAAGCGTTCACTTAATCTTTCCGGCGCCGCAGCCCCGAAGTCCTCACTGGTGGCGCCCACCGGCACATCCCCAGCGACGCCCAAACCGGCGGCCGGTGCTACGTCGATTGCTTCCGGCGTACCGGCCCCAGGTCCGCCTTCATCCGCCCCGCCCAAAACTCCGCAGCGCACGGAACAACCCTCCGCCCCTCCCGCGCCCGGAGAGTTCACCGTCGTCATCCACGCCCGCGAAGACTGCTGGCTATCCATTACCGCCGACGGCAAAGCTCTGCCCTCCGAACTCCTGGCCGCCGGTACCGAGCGTACCGTCCGCGCTCAAAAGCAGGTCGTCGTCAAAGCCGGAAACGCCGGTGGCGTCGACTTCCAATTCAACGGAAAGAAGGTCGACACCCAAGCTGAATACGGCGAGGTCAAGACCGTTACCTTCGGTCCTGCCGGATTGTCACGAACCGCTACTCCACCAACTCCACAGCCCTAACTTTGCCGCTTTATTTTCTTCCATTTAGCATCCACTTTTGCCATTCAATGCCGCCCCGCTCCCCTTCAATGTCGGCCTCACTCGCTACCGCCAATTCCATTGCTTTCCACCGGTCGTCTCTGGTACCGTTTTAAAGTAAAGTTGATCGAGACCCCCGACTAAAAGCCCATGACTCCGTAAGCCTCCCCAATCGGACGTGACGGCTAGAAGTTACCTTTGAAGGAGACACAGCTTGCCAGCTAAGAATCGTTTTCTATTTACCTCGGAATCTGTAACCGAGGGGCACCCGGATAAGATTGCCGACCAGATTTCCGATGCCATCCTCGACGCCTGCCTTCGCGAAGACCCGAGCAGCCGCGTTGCCTGCGAAACCCTGACCTGCACCGGCCTGGTCGTCATCGCCGGCGAGATCACCACCAAAGCCTACGTCGACTTCCAGAATCTCGTCCGCGGCGTGGTTCAATCCATCGGCTACGACAATGCCGTCTACGGCTTCGACTCCAACACCTGCGCCGTCATCTCTAGCATCAACAAGCAGTCCGGCGATATCGCTATGGGTGTCGATACCGGCGGCGCCGGCGACCAGGGCATGATGTTCGGCTATGCCTGCAACGAAACTCCCGAACTGATGCCCCTCCCGATTTCACTCGCCCACAAGCTCACCCAGAAACTCTCAGAAGTAAGAAAGAACGGCACTTGCCCCTATCTGCGCCCCGATGGAAAATCCCAAGTCACGGTCGAATACGACGCACAGAAGAACGTAAAGCGTGTTGACGCCGTCGTCGTCTCCACCCAGCATTCCGAAAGCGTCGGCAACGATGAACTCCGCGCCGACATTCTGAAGCACGTGATCCAAACCGTAATTCCCGCCAACCTCCTCGACGAGGACACGAAATACCACATCAATCCAACCGGCCGCTTCGTCATCGGCGGCCCCATGGGCGATTCCGGCCTCACCGGCCGCAAGATCATCGTCGATACCTATGGCGGTATGGGCCGTCACGGCGGCGGCGCGTTCAGCGGCAAAGATCCGACCAAGGTCGATCGTTCCGCTGCCTACATGGCGCGCTACATTGCCAAGAACATCGTGGCCGCCGGCCTCGCCGATCGCTGCGAAGTCCAACTCGCCTACGCCATCGGAGTTGCCGATCCTGTCAGCGTCCTGGTGGATACTTTCGGAACCGAGAAGATCGATGCGAGTCTGATTCCAGATCTCGTGCGGGCCAATTTCAAGCTCAAGCCGCGCGAGATCATCGAGACTCTCAACCTGCGGCGTCCCATTTATCGCAAGACCGCAGCCTACGGACACTTCGGCCGCACCGACCCGGATTTCACCTGGGAAGCGACCGACAAAGCCGCCAAACTAGCCTCCGACGCCGGCTTGAAAAAAAATGAGCCAGTCGGAGCCAGGAAATAAGGTCAGAGGTTCGAGGTCAGAGGTCAGAGGTGTAAACCCGAACCGCATAACGTATTAGCGAATCAACGAAAAATAGACATTAAGCAAGGAACGAGATAGGGGGCAGAAGTAACCTCTGCAATCTGACCTCTCACCTCTGACCTTTCATCCGGGGATTAGGAGAGAAATGGCTACTACATCAATCAGCAGCGATATCAAAGGGCTTGAACTAGCCGATCTGGGCAAGAAACGCATCGAGTGGGCCAACCAGTCGATGAAGGTTTTGCAGATCATCCGCAAAGAATTCATCAAGAACCAGCCACTTAAGGGCATCCGCGTCTCAGCCTGCCTGCACGTGACGGCTGAAACCGCAAACTTAATGATCGCCCTGCGCGACGGCGGCGCCGACGTAGCATTGTGCGCCTCCAACCCGCTTTCCACACAGGATGACGTTGCCGCCAGCCTCGTGCGCGACTACAACATTCCCGTTTTCGCCATCAAGGGCGAGGACAACGACAGCTACTACTCGCACATCATGGCAGCGATCGATCACAAACCGCAGTTCACCATGGATGACGGCGCTGACCTCGTCTCCATCCTGCACACCAAGCGCAAGACGGAACTGGCGAACGTAATAGGCGGCACCGAAGAAACCACCACCGGTGTCATTCGGCTCCGCGCGATGGCCAAAGAAGGTGTGCTGCCCTATCCCATCATCGCTGTCAACGATGCCGACACCAAGCACTTGTTCGACAATCGCTACGGCACCGGCCAATCGACCATCGATGGCATCATTCGCGCCACCAATTTCCTTCTCGCAGGCTCGAAGTTCGTGGTCGCGGGCTACGGCTGGTGCGGACGCGGCCTTGCTTCACGCGCTCGCGGCGCCGGCGCCGAAGTCATCGTTACCGAGATCGATCCGACCAAAGCCCTCGAAGCCGTCATGGATGGCTACCGCGTGATGAGCATGGAAGAAGCCGCCAAAATCGGCGACGTTTTCTGCACCGTCACCGGCAACAAGAACGTCCTAGCCAAGCAGCACTTTGAGGCCATGAAAGACGGTGCCATCATCTCGAACTCAGGTCACTTCAACGTCGAGATCGATATCCCTGCTCTCGAAAAGCTGTCATCCTCGAAGCGCACCACGCGCAACTTCGTCGACGAATACTCGCTAAAAGACGGCCGCCGCATCAACCTGCTCGGCGAAGGCCGCCTCATCAACCTCGCCGCCGCCGAAGGCCATCCCGCCTCGGTCATGGATATGAGCTTCGCCGATCAGGCTCTCTCCTGCGATTACATGGTCAAGAACCATGCGTCGCTAGAAAAGAAGGTCTACACCGTTCCCGTCGACCTCGACAAGCGCGTAGCCAAGCTCAAACTCGAGTCGCTGGGAATCAAAATCGATCGCCTAACCTCCGAGCAGGAAGAATACTTGGCCAGCTGGAACGAAGGCACATAGCATGGTAGGGGCAGGCCTCGTGTGTGTGGAGCGGGCGCCCTCGCCTGCTGCTCTTGACTTTCTGTAGGACGTGACTTTCTGTAGGGCGGCGCAAGCCGCCCTTTTTACTGCGCGGGAAACCGTGAGAGCTGACACGCCCTTAACCTCAGCCCCGAAGGGGCGTCCGACCTTAGCCCAGCGCTTCAGCGCTGGGAAAGCGGATCGAATGATCCAAGTCCCGTAGGGACGGCCCACCTTTCTACTCCGAGCGCGGAGATGGCCCTCAAGTTCCTCCCCGCCACGCCGATGAATCCTACGAGGTTAGCGCGTGGCCGTTTTGAACTCCAAAGTATTGTTGGTCGAAGACAGCAAGTTTCTTCGCATGGCCAATGAGCGCGCTCTATCGAAGGCTGGTTTTGTTGTCAGCACCGCGGCGGATGGCGAGGAAGCGCTGAGGATCGCCAACGACAAACTGCCCGACATCATCCTGCTCGACATGATGCTTCCCAAACTCAGTGGGACCGAAGTCCTGAAAGCCCTCAAAGGAAATCCAGCCACCATGGACATTCCAGTGATCGTTCTCACCAGCCTGTCGAAGATGAATGAGGACAAACTTCTCGGAGCCGGCGCAGTTGCCTATCTCGAAAAATCCGCTTTGGACCTCGACAAGGGTTCTGACCGCCTCGCCGCAACCATCGAGACCGTCCTCAATCGAGTCAACAGTCAAAAAAAACACGCCGCCAAAGCCTGACAAACTGGGAGAAAGTCCCATTTGCGGTTGCCTTTGGGTGGCGCTGCGATTCACCTGCCGCTGCTCTTGCTTTTGGGTGGCGCAGCGGTTCACCGCTGCGATTAACGCGTTGTCTTTAATTCGGGCTTCAGCCGCCGAGGCAATGCTGCCGCCTAACCCCCCAGCCCCTTCTTTAAATCCGTCGCCAGCAACCGATGAAACAAATGTTCTCCCGCCTCTCGCCGCACCGATAATCTCCCCGCGTTATAAGCCCGCGACTTCAACCCCCGTTGCACCGCCTCGCAAATTCCCAGGTCCTCATCCTGCACTCGATTCCCGACCTCGACGCTCTGCTCGTTATAAGCCCGCGCACTCTCGCCCACGTCGCTGAAATAGAAATCGAAAACCACCCGGCAATGATCGACATCAATCGGCACCACCAGATTCGTATCCAAATACCCCTCATAGCAATTGAACATAAAATTCGGATACAACCAGAAATACCAGGCCCGGTCGCCCCGCCGCGTCATCCCGGTCGCCGCATCCGCCTCAGAACTCACCATCGGACTCGACTGCAAACAATACCGTCCGTCATTCTCGATCGTATATTGCTTGTAATCGAGAACGGAATCGAGTCCCTTATGCAGATGAGGGACATGGTACCCACCATCGAGGTAGTTATCGACAAACACCTTCCAGTTACAATGAATGTCATAACTACGACTAGTAAGGTAATGCAGCTTACTAAGTCCAAGCGGAGCCGCACGCTGCACTATTCCACCAAGAAATTCCGCCAGCGGCACCGCGTCAGCGCCCAGATTAACAAATACAAACTTCTCCCACGTTTCCACTTTCATCGGAACCAGTCCATTGTCCTTGCGCTCAAAGTTCTTCACCCCATCGAACTCAGGCATCCCCTTGAGCGCTCCATCCAAACCATAATTCCATCCGTGATACGGACAATGCAAAATCGATGCCCGTCCACACGGTTCCGTTACCACCGCCGCCGCATGATGCCGGCACACGTTGTAAAACGCCCGCAAAATGCCATCATTCCCACGCACGGCTACAATCGGCTCACCCGCAACCGTCGCCGTCACAAACTGTCCCGGCTCTTGCACCTGATCGACTCGCCCAATCACCTGCCACGTTCGCGCAAAAACCGTCTCGCGTTCCAGTTCCGCAATTCGCGGGTCCACATACCATGCTGCCGGAATCGTCGAGGCCTCCGCTAACGGTGCGCCTTCGTCGTAACCTGCGATAATTCGCTCCACGGTCAGCTCTGCCGTCACGCTGTTTTCTCCTTGCCTTGCGCCTTCTCCGATCCAACCGCTCGCCGCAGTAACTCGACAAACTGTTCAATCCGTCTTTCCTTCTCCTTTGGAATTGGTCCCGACTTACGAAACAATCCCGGATCTAACTCCTCCGTAAGCAGCGCATCCTGAAACCGGTCCGTCGTCCACTCCAGAATCGACCCAATCATGTCCGCATCCAGGTCCGACCGTAACTCCCCCTGACTGACTCCAAAGCTGACAAACTCCCGCCATCCATAAGGATCCTCCGCCACCAGAAAGCGATTGATCTCTCGCCGCAGCGCCAGGTCTGTTCCGTAGTTACCAATCAGATAGATCCGATAAGACGACCAGTTATCCCGCACCATGTTCTCCGTTCGCGCCAGCCAGTACCGCAGCAGTTCAAAAAATCCGCGCTCCCGCACCGCCGCCGGAGTCTGCATATATTTTGGAAATGATTGCACCGCTTTCTTGTAGGCCTCAAAAAACAATCCGTCCTTGCTCTTGAAATGTTGAAACACTGATCCCTTCGCAATTCCCAACTGTGCCGCGATGTCCTCCACCCTCGCTTCGCTGTACCCTCGTTCGGCAAAGTGCCGGATCGCAACCTCCACAATCCGCGCCCGCTTCGCTTCCGAGCGTGGACGCGCCTTTCCGTCCCGCCTCATCTGCGTCGGTTTTGCCAAACTGCTTGTAATCCCTTCCATAGCCCAACTCCCCCTGGTTCGATTAAACCTCGTTCGATTGACCTCATTTGATTGACCTTGTTCGATTGACCCTCGGTCAAAGGCACAATACAGTACGCGCAAACTACTTTTCAATCGTTTTATTAAAGGCTTTTTGTCGTTTTCTGGGAGCGCACACGTTTAAGGGGATTGACCGTTGGTCAGTCGGCAGAGAGCGCGATCAGAAAATACTACCGGCCGCGCTCGCCAGCAGGGGCGAGGCTGGATTATAAATATGAAATGTCCGAAACAGTTCAACAATACACGCAGCGCATCATGGCAAACGCTCAGGGCCAAGATCCGATCAAGGTCCAATCCGCTACGCCAAAAAAATTGGCGCGCCTCATCAAAGGTATTCCCACCGCCAAACTTCGCAAGCGCCCGGCTCCCGACAAATGGTCGGTCGCCGAAATCCTCGCTCACCTCGCCGACGTCGAAATCGTAATCGGCTGGCGCATGCGCTCCATCCTCGGAAACCCCGGAACGCCTGTTCAAGCCTACGATCAAAACGCCTGGGTCGTCGCCGGCCACTACGAAAAAAGCGATCCCAAAAAATCCATCGAGCTCCAACGCACGCTGCGCGAAGCCAACCTCGCGCTCCTCAAGTCGCTCTCCCCAGGGCAGTGGAAACATTTCGGCCAGCACGCCGAGCGCGGTCAGGAGTCGATCGAACACATGGTCCGCATGGTCGCCGGACACGACATCAACCACATCAGCCAGATCGAACGCATCCTGACTCCAGCCAAATGACCAAACGGCGGCTGCCTTCGCCGCCGTCACCCCAGCAGCGAATAATTCCCGCTGCCATCTTCAATTTCCACTGCTTCCTTCAGCTCTGGATAATGCTTCACCAGCGTCTCCGGAGCCGGCACCTTTCTTCCCCCCAGCAAATGCCTCAACTCCAGCGCATTCACCGCGGCCTTAGCCTGAAAATGATTATTCGCAATCACATAAGTTGATTTCGCCCGCCGCGCAATCGCCTCGATCTTATCCTTCCACTTCTCCAACTCCGCCGGCTTGTAAAGATAGTTGTAACGATCGTTGCGATTATTGCTGTCAAACCACTGCTCATAATTCCGCCCGTGCAGCCGAACATATCCCACCCCCGACGTAACATGCTCCGTTGGCCCCAGCGAGCGCCCCAGCCGCGGCTGATCGATGTTGCAGAAGCCAACATCGTGACGCATGAATTCGTCGAGCGTCTCCGCGTTGTTCCAACTCTCGTGCCGCACCTCGACCACTCGCGGATACTCAATAAACTGTCGCAGCAACCGCTCCAGATACTCGCGATTCAATCCCGTGTTCTTGAAAGAAACAGGGAACTGAATGAGCACCGCCCCCAGCTTTCCCTCCGCGGCCAGCGAGTCCAGGCCCTCACGAGCAAGTCGCTCGTCCTCGTCATTCGGTCGTATGCTGGCCGCCGAAGTCGGTTCCATCACCGCTAGCGGAGAGTGCGTGAACGATCGATGCAGCTTCGCCGTGAAAAGAAAATCAGGATTTACCGCCGCCGCTTTCCGCGACCACAGCCGTCCCAACTCCGGCCGTATGTGCCCGTAAAACGAAGTGTTGATTTCGATGACGTCAAAGAATCGCGCCAGAAATTCAACCGGATGAATTTTCTTCCGCGTCACTTCCGGCGGATACAGAATCCCGTCCCAGTCCTTATAAGACCAGCCGGCAGTCCCTATGCGGATTCGAGAAGTAGAGTCCATGCGGCCAGCCCAGATGCAGGCAGGTTAGCACAGCGGCCCTCGTGTGGAGCTGCTTGTGTGGAGCGGACATTCCTGTCCGCTTGCCGCGTATGAAAGATAACTTGAGTAGGGAATAAGCTCAGTACAGCAGAATAGCCACCCAATACATTCCGGTAGGATAGGCGGCATTGCGCGCGTAGCAAGCCCCGACCGCAAACTGTCGAACGTCAGGATCATCCACTAGACGCGTGGCTTCCAGCGGAATAATCTCAGGATGGCTCTGCGTGTAAGTGATAATCCGCCGGTTGTTATACGCGACGGCTATCTCATGCGCCTTTGGCCGACTCTCTTTCGCCAGCGAGCAAGTAGCCTCGTCAAGCTTCGCCGGAGCAAGTTGCACAACCTCCGGAAGCCCGGCCCGGCGCCGCATCTCCGCTACCGCTCGCCCCACCAGCGCTCGACTTTCCTGCGCCGAAAACGATGGAACGTCGTGCGCAAAATCCTGCACCACATACAATTTGCCGCCGCTCCGAATCGCCGCGAAGCCCGCAACATCAAATCCGCGGTCCATCAGGTTCTCGCGGTGAGGAGCCGAGTGCATCAGGACGGCATTGACATCCGGCGCGCTCTCGGCGTAGGCAACGTTTTCGCCAACACGGTCGATTTTCAGCGGGCTCAACTCGCCAATTCTCCCGAGAAGTGCTGGCTCTCCCGTGAACCGATGCGACAATTGATCATTCGCAATCATGCGGCGAGCGTGGGCAAGCGCCGCCTCACGCAAACTGTGGTCCATGCGCAGCGGCGCCACTCCCGCAAGTCCCCGGCTCTTATTCACAGCTTCCAGCAGTTCATTCTCGGCGGCTATATCCTCGCCATGCATAGCTCCAGCCGCCGAGTTCGCATTGGGGGTGGGCTTGCTGTCAAAGTCGTTGCGGCCTGCTGACGCCGCCGGATTCTCGCCGGCCGCATAAATCCAGGATGTCCCCACCAGGATCGCCAATGAAACCACCAAGGCCCGCAGCATAATTTTGCGGTCAGCGTCGCGGCGTTGGGGGCGCCGTCAAACTCCAAGCCAAACTTCCGCTTTCCATCTCTCACGCTAGCCTCTAAAATTCACCTAAGCCACTTACTATGGAGACAATACTGCTGGTTACTGTGCTCGGCGGAACCCTTGTCCTGCTTGGCGTTTCGGCCGTTCTCTTGCGCCGCATATCCGCTGCTCCGCAACTCGATGTAAAAGCGGAAGTTGCAGGCCAGCTCGAAAGGCTCGGCACCTCTCTCGGCCAGAAGTTCAGTGCCGCCACTGCCGACATGGCCACTAGGCTCGAGCAGACTAAAGGTGATCTCCGCCAGCAGGTTACAGACCGCATCCAGCAAGGCTTTTCAGAGATTCGCAGCTCCGTCGAACAGCAACTCACTGCGGGCAGGGAAGAGCAGAATCGCAGCCTCACTGGCGGCCGCAGCGAGATGACCAACTCTCTTCTGCTCACCACGCAGCAACTAAAGACCGAATTTCAATGCCTGAATCAGCAGACCGCCCAGGGCCTGGACGCAATCCGCGACCGCGTCGATTCGAAGCTGATGGCCATCACCGAACAGGTGCAGCAAAAACTCGACCAGAACATCAAGGAAGGCTTCGCTCAATTCGAAAAAGTTCAGCAGCACTTGAAGAACGCAGAAGAACAATTGCGCGAGGTAGGTGCGCTTGGCCACTCCATCAACGATCTGAACAATCTGCTGAAACTCCCGCATCTCCGCGGCCAGTTCGGCGAAGCCAGCCTCGAGCGCCTGTTGGCCGACTTCCTGCCGGCGCACATGTTTGCCTTGCAGGCGTCGACCGGCGAGGGCGGAGGACGCGCTGACGCCGTCATTTATTTTCCCGACCGCAAACTGCCGATCGACGCCAAATTCCCCCGCGAACAAGTGATCGCGCTTTTCGAGAGCAACGACAAAGCCGAAATCGATGCGGCGCGTGTTGCTCTCGTGCGCGTGATGAAAGCGGAAGCCAAGCGCATTCAGCAATACATCCAGCCCGAGAATGGCACCACCGAAATCGCGCTCATGTATCTGCCCAGCGAAACGCTCTACATGGAAGTCATCCGCAACCGCGAACTCGGCGACTGGATGAACGAACAGCACGTCTTTCCCGTCTCGCCCAACACCCTGCTCATGACGCTGCACACCATCTCTTTGGTTCACAAGTGGTATGAAGTTGCGACTCGCTTCGAGAAGAGCCGCGCCGAACTCGCCAAAGCGCAAAAGTCGTTCGACTTCTTCCAGAGCCAGTTTGAAAATGTCGGCAAAAACCTGAACAAAGCGCAGGAAGCCTTCGAAACCGCCCAGCGACATCTGAAAAACTACCGCGGGAAGGTCACTGCCCTCAGCGGCCAGGAGCAATTGGAGTTGGAGACGTCCACCGCAGTCGAAAAGCCGCTGCCGCTGCTCGACAAGGCGAGCGCCTAGATTCACTGATTACCTGAAACTTTGCACCGCTTCACTCATTCCCTTTTCATACAGCCCAATCAGCTTGTCCCCAGTTGCATTCACTTGCGAGTCGACTTGTTTTCGCGCCGCATCCGCGTTGAACCAGGCGAGCGACTGCCGAATCCCTTCAGCGAACAAAGTCGTCGCACGATACTCCGGAACAAAACGTTTGATCTTCGAGTTATCAAAGACCACACTCACCGACTTATCGCCGAGCAGCGTCCCTTTCTTGTCCGGAAGGCACGCCGCAATGAAATCAGACGAAATATGCACCAGTTGCGGCTCGACGCCGACGGCGTCACCAACGATGCGAAACATCTGATCCCAGGTCAGCACCTCATCCGATGTGATATGAAAAGCGTGCCCAATCGCTTGCTGGTTGCCGACCAAGCCGACTAATCCCTTGGCGAAATCGCTGTTGTGCGTGATCACCCATAGCGACGTTCCATCTCCCGGCACAATCAGTTTCTGTCCGCGAATCATACGATCAACAGCGGTGTACGATCGCTCCCAACTATTCAGTACCAGCGGAATCAGAGTCTCCCCATAAGTGAGCGATGGCCGCACGATCGTCACCGGAAATCCCTCGTCGCGATAAGCCGCCATCAGCCGCTCTTCGCAAGCAATCTTGTTGCGCGAATAATCCCAATAGGGATTCGCCAGCGGAGTCGATTCGTTGATCAAATAATGCGTTTGCGGCTTCTGATAAGCGCTGGCCGAACTGATAAAAACAAACTGCCGCGTCCGCCCTCGAAAAAGGTTAAGATCACGCTCGATGTCGGCCGGAGTGAAAGCGATCCAGTCGACGACAGCGTCGAACATTTCGCCGTCGAGCCTCCCCACCAACTTGGGATCGTTCACGTCGGCGATCAACGTCTCAACGCCGCTAGGCAATTGTGAAGCCCGCTGCCCCCGAGTCAGCAGCGTCACCTCCATGCCGCGACCGGCGGCCAGCGTCGTGCAAGCCGTGCTGATAATTCCAGTGCCGCCGACGAAAAGGATTTTCATAAGCACATTATTTGTAACAGGAAATCAGAATAGTTAGCGCAACCGAACACGCCAGCCCAGGAAGAATGATCTACCGAAACATTCGCAGATCAAACTCAAAGGCCTTTGGTTTCCCGATCTTAAGCTTGCGGAAATCGGAATGCTCAGGATTGAGTAGCACGTTCCATTCGCCGCGAATGGCCGCTGATGGCACATCCAGTGCGAGAGTCTTGCCCGCACGGATCCAGCGATCGCCAATCGCCCTCAACGATTCATCCCTCAGCTCATACCATTTGCGCGGAAGAGATTTCGGATCGATTCTCTCCGTCTGCACCTTGTCCGAAAGCTCGGCCTCGATCGAAACCAGATCATCCGGACGCAGATTGGGTTCGAGATGAACGAACGTCTCGACGGCTGCGAGCGACAGAGACGTGGAAGTGTAGACCGCTTGCACACCCGGACTGTTCCAGCGTCCACCGTAGAGCCGCGCACCCTCGCCGGAAAAGGCGCTCGCGGCGTGGATTTCGCGGCAAATCCTCCATAAACGCATCAGCTGTAGACGCCGTAGGCAATACGGCCAAGAATATTTTCCACTTCCCGCGTTCCCAGATCCGTATCCAGTTGATCGATCGGAACCGCGCCTCCAAGCGCGCGATTCGGGGTGCGGAGCCATTCGGCAGCCTTGGCTGCGTTGCCAATCATCTCGACGGCTATGCCATAAACTCGCGCCAATCGCACCGTGCGGTCGGATTCAGCGGCCGTGAGCCGAGAGTGCCGGCTTAGTCGCCGAGTCAACGTTCGCGGCGGAATGCCAAGCTTCTTTGAAAGTGCGGCGTTCTTTAGATCGAGCTTTTCGCCGAGCGCAATAAGAGTGTCCGACGGCAGGCCTTTGCGGATCAGGTCCGCCAGTTCGGCAAACGTCCGAATCGAGCGGCCCAGGACTCGCCTGCCCCCCAGCACTTCGGCAATTCCAGCAGAAGTCATAACTAGCCTCTTGGCTGATTATGATACGCCAAGTGGCGCACTCATTCAACTCTTGCGATGACCTACGCGGTCTCGCAACCGGAATCCGACTGCCGTCGTGTTGCAGGTTTTAGGTGTTCGGTGTTTCGTACTTCCCAGACCCCGTCAAACTTCACAAAGTAAGGCTCGACCGAAATGCCGGGAAAGTGTGAAGTGAGTAACTCGCCGGCGCGTAGCAGTTCGCCGCGGTGATGATCCGCTTCTGCGTCGCGATCACCTTTGAAGTGAGCAAGCCCGCCATAAGTGGCGCAGTCGGAATGGCTCATTACTAGGACACGCTTCGTCTGATGTAGCCGTATAGACATGCGGACTTGCTCAAGAATAAAGTCCTGCTCGAAATCGTTGCGCGGGGAAGCCAATGTTTTAGCCCCTCCAGCGACAACAATCATGTCGGCCCGCTCAATGTCCTGTTTCTTTAAAAACTTTCGCACTGCGCGGCTAATGCGATGGTCAAAGCAGCAGAGCACAGCCGCATCCGCCACATAAGGCTCGGGAGGAGAATCGAAATGGAAGACCTTGCGCATAGGCACAAACGTGATTGTAACCCGCTACGCTCCCCGCTTCGTCTTCAATTCCGCCAACAACTGCTCGATGCGGTCTTCCTTTTCGAGCGCGGCCAGCCGGTCTTCAACATCATCCGCCAAGAGTTGTGCCTTAGCTCCGCCAATAGCTTCCTCGCGTGCCACCTTCTTCTTCATCCGATCGAAGGTGCCAGACTTGCTGTTAGCCGTCATCCCAGACTGTGCGTCCGTGGCTCGGTGTGCGGCCCGCGCCCGTCGATGCTGCGCGATCAACAGATCGGCCTTTGCGTTCGCTTCGGCCAGCTTCTGATCAAGATTGCGCAACGCCGATTTCAGATTCTCGACCTGCGCCTTCTGGTCCTCGAGCTGTTGCGCAAAATTCGAACTCAAGTCGCGATAACTCTCGACCCGTAGCAATGCGGCGCGGGCAAGGTCGTCTTGCTTTTTGTCGACGGCAAGTTCCGCCTTGCGCATCCACTCCTTGATCTTGTCGTCATTTTCCAGCTTCTTTTTCTCCAGCAAATGCTGGTCGGCAATGGCAATCGCCACCTGCGTCTTGACCTGCAAGAGCTGATTGTTCATGTCGAGGATCACTTGCTTGATCATCTTCTCGGGTTCTTCCGCTTTGTCAATCAGATCATTGAGATTAGCCCGTACTAAAGTAGAAACACGCTCCAGTAATGCCATAGGAACACCTCGTGTAAGTCAGTTGTTAGTCGTTCGCTTTGAATCGTCAGCCTTGTTACTCCAAGCGCCGCCCACCAGCGAGATCGCTATGTAGGCCGCAATACCTACAGCTACCCAGATTCCTACGTGGCCGACGGCCGCACCCAAAGCCGCGCCCATGGCGGCTCCGAGCGCAACCGAGAGCCCAAGCGATCTGGCATGATGAAGTTCTTCGTGCACGGCAATCCTCCTAAAATCGTCGATGGTCGTCGGTCGTTTGCGATTTGTCGCTGGCACATGCATTCCGAACGACTGGCGACGAACGACCAACGACGGCCTTACTGCTTTTCCTCCAGCTTCGGCGTCTTATCGCCGATCTGCCGGACTTTGCCCAATAACTCTGCCAATGGCATGCCGCTGAGCGTTTCAAACAAAGCCGGTACTTGCGCCGCCATCTTCGTGATGTCGCCAGTTATCTTGTTCAGGCCCGCGGTGTCGCCGTTGCCTGTGGAGACAATAGTGATCTTGTCCACGTTAGCCAGCGGAGCGGCCAAAGCCTTAACAATGTCCGGCAGCCCGGTAATCAGTTTGTCGATAACTGCGGCCTGGTTGTATTCCTGATAAGCCGCGGCCTTCACGTTCATCGCCTTCGCCTCAGCCTCACCTTTCTTGAATATGATTTCCGCCTCGGCCTCTCCCTGAGCGCGAATCGCCGACGCCTGTCCTTCCGCCTCCGCAATCAGGCGTTGCTTCTCGGCCGCTGCCAGCGTCTCAATACGCTGACGCTCGATCTCCGCCCCTTTCAACACCGTCGCGATCAGTTCTTTTTCGCGCCGCGCAATCTCGGCGTCCTGAACTTTTACCTGTCCTTCCTTTTCTACTTGCTGCACGCGGACGCTCTCGGTAATCACCTGCTGCTGCATCACATTCGATTGAATGTCATACGATTTATCTGCCTGTGCCTGCTGCTTCTTAGTAACTTCGAGATACTGCGCTTTCTTAACCTCTAAGTCGCGCTGCGACTCAGCCTGCTTGGCCTGCGACAGCGTCTCCGCCAACACCCGCTCCTGATCCGCCTGCGCCTTAGCAACCGCTGCCTCTCGCGTAGCAATGGCGCGCTTGATCGCTGTATCGCGCTCCGCTTCGGCAGTAGCCACGTCGGCGTCGCGCTTGATGCGAGCCACGTCGGGCTTGCCCATATTGGTGATGTATTCGTTCTTATCACGCACCTCTTTGATGGTGAAAGAAATTACCTCGAGCCCCATCTTGTTCATGTCGTCGGCGCAAGTGCCGCGCATCCGATCACCCACCATCTCAGGTTGTTTAACAATTTCTTCAACCGTGAGCTGCCCAATAATTCCGCGTAGATGCCCTTCCATCACCAACCGGATCAAGCTCTCGCGCTCCTGATCGCTCTTGGTCAAGAACTGCTCAGCCGCGGTGAGGATCGATTCTTTATCCGATTTCACCTTGATCTGCGCCACCGCTTCGACCGTGACCGCCACGCCCTGCTTAGTGTAGAGATCCTGCTGCGGAGCCACGTCGAACGACATCAGTTCGAGCGAAAGATCCTTGCAGTTTTCGACCATCGGAAAAATAACCGTCCCGTGGCCCTGCACCACCCGCGTTCCGCGAAAGCCATATACGATCAGCGCTTCATGCGGCCCCGCTTTGCGGTATAAGCGCGCCAGCATGCTCATCAGGAACAAAGTCGCCAACACGACCAGCCCCGCGATCACCCAGATTTCAATTGCTATGCCGAGATACATATCCCCTCCTCAAAATCTTCCTCGCATCGCTTAGTGACTCATCACCCGGTCGAGATCGCGCACGATGCGTTGCGGATCGTTGTGTCCCAGAAAAATGTCCCCGTTCAAAGTCTTAATGTGAACCACCTTGTTCCCCCACACATAAGCGCGCGAATTGCCCACGCCGCGAATGCCATAACCGCGCAGCGCGCTCCAGGATTCGACCGCATAGCTCTGAATCTGCTGCCGCGGAATCGATCGCAAGCGAAAGCCAAGCGCGCGAATCTCCAGCCCATGCCGCAGAAAGCGATATTGGAATCCGCTCCAAGCCGCCGCGATCGTAGCCAATCCAATCAATCCCACGAGCCCCAGCGAAAGTCGCAGCCCCGGCGCAGGCAGCACCGAGGCAGCGATAGCGAGTACAGCCATCGCCAGGAAAATAAACAGCGCTACGCCCCGTCCCGAGTGCGTCTCTTCAACCAAAAGATCAGTCGCCAAAGGCTCGCCGGAAGAGGGAAGTGCGGGTTCGCGCCGAGACACGACGTAAACCGCAATCAGCAAAATCGCCGCAACCGGTACCGCAATCAGCATTCCTCCCAATTGCAGCGCCGAGCCCTGCAGGTTGTAGTTCACGATGCTGCGATTTACCTCGACCATCACTCCCAGGACAAGAGCGCAGAAGCCCAGCGCTGCCCAGGAAAATGCATCGACGCGACTGCGGGCGTTATAAAGCAAAAGTAACGTGAATACGACCAACAGAAACGCCACAAATCCCACGCCGAAGTCCACCGCCTGCACGCGCGCCATCCAGCCATTCGCATGTCCTGCGGCGTTGAAATGAGTGGCTACATGGGCCGGCAGTTGGTTCCACACCAACGTGTACTGCACCGCGACCAGTGGCAGTGCCAACCACAGCAGTACGACCGCGAATTGGAAGATTCGTCGATGCATAGATTCTCCCGTCGCCATTGACTGAATACCCAAGCGCTAGCTGTACCAACTGGCCGTCGATCTTCGATCGCCAGATGGCCCGATCACCCGATGACCCGATGCCTTACTCCCCGCTAACGTCCTCCCAGCGCTTCACATACGCGATTCCCTTTTCGTAGCGAGCCACCATGATCTCCGCGCCTTTTTCCAGCGCGCTGCCGTTTTCGCTGCGCGCCCCGCAGGTGCGCCTCGTTCCCGCCTGCGAATAAATAATTTCGCCGGTCCCGTTTTCGCGAATCGGCATCGAGATCCGCCCCAACACGCCGACCATCTCATAGTCCGCCGCGTCCATATTCTCTTCGCGCGAAATCAGCACCCGTGTGAGAAACAAAAAAACGACGCCCGCGCCGAATAGTCCCGCTCCGAGCGCAATCATCAGCCCAAGCGCGAACCATATGCTCGAGAAGCGCGTGATCAAAAAGCCCGTCCCTCCGAACCACGCCAGAAACGCCGTCAAGGTAACGAAGTTAAACGGCGACATCGCCGCCTCGTGACCCGAACGCGCCCCTGGACTATTACTTCCTGCCGCCGGAGCATGCTCGCCCCCAACGTGCCCCCATGAAGCATGACCGCCCACCCCATGTCCGCCCCCCGCATGACCGCCCGGAAAGTGCGGAAGATGCAAGTGCCATCGCATCCCTCCAGCCACAAACGAAATTGCGCTCAGCAGAAAGCCCACGGCAAAACACGTCAGATAAAAGTCCGCCCAGGTCATAAGCTTCGCCTCGCAGTTGCCACCTTCGTCCGCGCACTGCCCATAGCATGCGCCATCTCCGGACGCAGCGCCTCAAACAGCCGATCGGCCAGGCCCGGGGTGTTCAGAATTTCGCCGAGTAGCAACAGGCATCGCCGCGTATCCTTATCGCGCGCCAGCTTGATCAGCACCTCGCTTACCTCCGGATCGCTGGCAAACCGCTCTGACCCTTGCAGCAGCCACACATCCAGTTGCCCTTCGGTCGTGCGCAGGTCCGAGGTCAGCTCCGCGTGATAACCCTCCGGATCATCCACCAGAAATCCCGGATGCACCTTGAAAAAACGCGCCAGCAAAGTCCGCGACGATTGCGTCATGTGCGGCCGCTTGCCGCTCTCGATCTGCGACAGGTACGACTGGCTGATGGTCTTTCCGGTCTCGGCCTTGATGCCCTTCATCAATTCCTGCTGCGTGAGCGGACGATTCAGCCCGCGCAACGAACCTTCCACCTCGCGCAAATACCGAATTTTTTCGCCCAGCGTCATATATCCCAGATCGCGATAATAATATCGCAATATGGAATATTGTCAACAACTGCATTACGCCTGTTTGCAAGGGCTTAGAATGTCGCTTCCGCGCCGTGCAGAAAAAGCTCGTGACTTTGGGTGGCGCAGCGGTTCACCGCTGCGATACAAGGATGTTTTTCAACTCCGGCTTTAGCCGCTGCGGGAGACTATCGCACGCCACCGTCATCTCCTCAAATCGGCATAGGGGGAGTGGTCACCCACTCTCCCCTGCCACACCACCGTACATGCGGGTCCGCATACGGCGGTTCAGTTCGGTTGAGCTAGAGTACGTCCAGCAACCGAGGAAGACCGAGCGAGTCGAAGTAAGCAATCGGAAGTGCGGACTGCAAAGCCGGACTGTTGGCCAGACGCCAGGGGCCATGGGGACTGCCGGCGGTTTGTGCCGCGAGGTCATGTCCGATGTTCCGCTGACGCAGCTTCCCATACCGCACCTTGCTGCGCTTCCATTGCTTCCAGATCACGGATCGCAGCCTGCGCCGCATCCATGCCTCTAGCCTGTGCAACACCGAGGGCGTCTGGCTGAAGCCGAAGTAACTCTTCCAGCCACGTAAGTAGCTGACGAGTTCCTTCATCATCTGTTCCAGACTGATACCCCGTGTCCGTCGCGTGAGTTCCCGCACTCTTTGCTTGCACCGCTGTAGAGCCTTCGGCGCAATGCGTCGTTTCGGCTCTTTCCCGCCGGTAAAGCTGAAGCCCAGAAACTTGCGTTCCTGCGGTCGCGCCACCGCGCTCTTCGCCTCATTCACCTTGAGCTTGAGTCGCCACGTAGATATTGCAATCCTCCGCGTAGCGCACGAAACGGTGTTTACGTCGCTCCAACTCCCGGTCGAGTTCGTCGAGCACGAGATTCGACAGCAGCGGTGACAAAGGCCCTCCTTGCGGAGTTCCTTCCTCCACCGGACTCACCAGCCCGTTTTCCATCACGCCCGACTCCAGGATGGCTCGGATCAGCTTCAGTATCCTCTTGTCGCTCATTCGCCGCGCGATCGCCGCCATCAGCTTGTCGTGGTTGACTCGATCGAAAAACTTTTCCAGATCAAGGTCAACCACCCAGCGGTTGCCCTGGGCGATATACTGCTGCGCCTTGGCCACCGCCTGATGCGCCGAGCGTTGCGGACGAAAGCCGTGACTGTGTTCGGAAAACGTCCGGTCCCATCTGCCTTGCAGAACCTGCATCACCGCCTGCTGGACAAACCGGTCCAGCACCGTCGGAATGCCCAACTTGCGGACCCCTCCGTCCGGCTTGGCGATTTCCACTCGCCGCACCGGTTGCGGTTGGTAGGTCCCGCTTAACAGTTGTTCCCGTAAAGCTGGCCAGTGCTGCTTCCGGTAGCCGGGTAACTCCGACACTTTCCTGCCGTCGATTCCCGGGCTGCCCTTATTGGCCTTCACTCGTCGTAAAGCCTGCTGACAGTTCTTCCGCCCGCAGACCTCCTCCATCAGTTGCTCTTCTCTAGCCGGACTTTCGGTTTCGCATTTCGCCGCGAACGATTCGGTCCCTTCCCGCGGAGCCCTCGGAGCTTCACTCCTCCCCTCCCCGGTAAAGGCCAGCGCCATCTGTAGCTGGTTCTTCTGCCGCTTGTCGCTCATCGAGTCCTGCGTCCTACTCGCCGCTCCTTACTGTTTGGGCCTTCGACCTTGCGGTCTACTATGCCCGCTGCTGACTCCCGCCCCACGGTCAAGTGGGATCGCTCCATCCCTCAGTCACGATGCCGTGACATGCGGCGCGTCTCCCGAAGTAAGTTCGACCGCCTTCGACGCGCAACCGCCGGATTTACCACCAGTGTGCTTGGTGGACACGGGCTTCGCTGTCCTTTGCCAGCTCGCCCCACACCGTAGGCCTCATCATCCGGTTCTTGTTCATCGGCTCGCGTCTTTGATCCACGCTTCTTTCAGACCCCGCCTCGCGACGACGCCCTTGCGCTTCTCTAGCCCTTCACCTCCACCAGGTTGGGCAGGGGACTTTCACCCCTTAGCTGTCGAACATGTTCGGCACACAAAGAAAAAGCCTCCGCCGCAGCGGAGGCTCATAACCACACTTCCTCGATTAGTTCACAGTCAAAGTTACCGGGCAGCTATGCGATGACCCGGTCCCAGCCGAGCCCTCGATCGTAACAATGTAGGTGCCCGCCAACGTCCCGCCCGTGCTCGTAGCAACGCTGCTGTTCCCTCCGCAACTCGGCAGCAGCAGGATCACGCCCGCCACCAGGCCAAGCACAGCTCCCATGAGCCAGCGTCGCCGCCTGCGCCCCGCCCCGATACCCAGCCCGATCAGGCTCACCCCTCCAATCGGTAACCAAGCCGCATAGAACGAACCCGGCCGCAACAGGCTGCCGCTATTCACCGGACGCGCCACCGTCCCAATGCTCAACGTCGTGCTTCCCGAAGTCTGCCCGGTCATCGGCACGTTGATCGGGTTAAACGTCGGAGTCGGCGACGTCACCATCGAAGGCGATATGGTGTCGCTCGGCGTGATGGTTGCGATGTAAGGAGCCGAACCATTCTGCGCCGCCGGAGCAAACACCACCTGGATCGCCGCCGTATCGCCAGCGCTAATGATAGGAGTGGTCGTCGAGCAGCTGATTGTGAAGTCCACGACTTGGACAGTCCCAGAGCTGGAGACCGGCGGCGACGAGTTGCCATTCGCGGTGACGATTCCCGCCACGGTCATCGACGTAACCGGAGGGTAAGTGGTGGCGTTCGCCGTCACTTCCACTTCGACTTGTGCCGAAGCTCCCGCCGCCAGCGTCGGAATGACGCAAAGGATGGTCGTTCCCTGGACTGGGTTACAAGTTCCCAATCCACCCGCGACCAGCGCCTGTGGCTGATTCAGCAGCCCTGTGCTGGGCACGGTCGCGATAAAGGTTACATTGTTTGCGTTGTCGCCACCCGCACTATTCGAGATGGTGAAAGTAAATGTTGCCTGCTGGCCGGCATTGACCGGGGTGGGAGACACTGTGGGGGCCGGCATGGTCAGCGTGCTAAAGCCAGCGAGTCGGCTCACAAAAGCATTCTGCGTGCCGTTCAACTGCGGCTGGTATGGCGGTTGGCTTGGAGGATTGACTGCAAGATAATTCGCCGCCTGCGTCGTACCCGCCACATAGGTCGCGGCCAGGTTGTCAATCGCGACTCCGGTGCCTTGCGTCAGCCCATTGCCACCGAGACACGTCGAATAATCGCCAGCAGCCTGGTTCGGCAAGCTGGTTTCGATCAGCGCTACGAAAGCATAAGGCACGCTGCTCGCGCCGCTGCAACTTGTGCCCGGCACTGGATTGAGAGATGGGAAGTTCGCAGACTCCGTGTAGCCCGCCACGTGAACCCCATCCACCGAATCCACCTGAATCCCTAAAGCGCTGTCCGGTCCCGAGCCGCCCACGTAAGTAAAGTAATTAATCGGAAAACTCAGGCCATTCGAGTTGACGAGTTCAACTACGTACGCGTTGCTGTTGGGCTGCGTTCCGCGATACGCAGGCTGAAACCCATTGGCCGGGGTGAAGTTCCAATCGGTCGAGTTCGTCGCACCCGCAATAAAGGCATTGCCCGAGGTGTCCACGGCGATCGCATTGCCAGCATCGGTGCCGCTGCCACCTATATAAGTCGAGTAGACAAGAGATTGCGAGCCATCAAGGTTCGGGTTGATCTTCGCAACGTAGCCGTCCGTAACCGCCGACGGGGTTTGCGCGCTGCAAGTGGCGACGGAAACAGCCTGGTTGAGGCAGTTCTGCTGCTCATTCAGAAGTGGAAATTGCTGCAAGCCCGAGCCCGCCGGGACCTGCGACTGCATGTTCGTGGTCCCGGTGATGTACATGTTCCCGCCGAGGTCCACGGCAACTCCGCCGCCGCACGCAGACGGACCGCAAGACGCATTGGTAAGGCCGCCCGACGGATATCCGCCGCCAAAATAGGTGGAGTAGATCATGCTCGTCGAACCGCTACCAGTAGTGTTGATCTTGCTGGCAAAAAATTGCAGGTTCCCGAGAGAGTTCGAACTCGTCTGATAGCCGTTGGGATTGGCAGGGAAGCCGTTGCTGTCCCCGACTTGCGAGGTAGTATTACCCGTGACATAAGCGTTCTGGTTGAGGTCGACGGCCAATCCCGTGACAATATCGGTCCCGTCGCCCGAAAGATAAGTGGAGTACGACAACGCATACCCCGGCGCGCTGCTCGAGACCGTAAACGCGCTCAGGAAGCCGTGTGTCCCGCAAGCTGGTGCAGTACAAGCTGGCCCATAAGGCGCTGCCTGGAAAGCAGTATTCGTGCCATTCGTCGGGAAGGTCCCTGAGTTCGTCGAACCAGCAACATAAATATTCTGATTCAGATCGACGACAATGCCCGCTAGCGTGTCGACCTCGGCCGCATCCGTGCCGCCCAGAATGATCGAATACACCAGTTGCGCGCTACCCGTTCCCAGCGGATAAATCTTGGAAATAAAAATGTTTTGCTCACCTGCGGGAACGTTGTTTCCTGTCGTGATCGGAAAATTCGTCGACGTAGTCGACCCCGCCAGATAAATATTCAAAGCCGCGTCGGCCGCAACCGATATCACATTTCCCGGGCTAGCCAGCCCGTTCGGCCCTTCAATGCCAGCCGCGCCGCCAAGATAAGTCGAATAGCTCAGCGTAGGATCGATCACCAGTTCGCGGCTGTGATCGTACTCGCCAATCGCAAAGCCAATTTCATTGTCCGCCAGTTGCCGAAAACTCCCAGCGACCTCCGTCTCGCCGCTGCCCGTCGATCCCGCCGACGCAATCGTAGCCGGCTGATAAATGCGCGGCGCATGAAACCGAACTTCTCCCGAGCCGGTAGTCAGCACAAGATCGCCCGAGTCGCCGTTCACGATGTGCGGGGCCGCTCCCTGAAAGCTCAACGCAATCTGACCGGGATCGGCGCCCGGCGCTACCCGAAAGTCATATTCAAGTTGCCCTTGATTGCCGTAATAAACCAGATCCACCCCGCGATACACGCCCGTATATTCCACCCGCCCAAATTGCGGCACGTCGCGATGCCACTTCGCAGGATTATTGCCAATAAGATAACTGGTCTTCCCCGGCAAAGGCGCGCCGCCGGAAACACGAGCCGAAGCGTTCGCTCCCACAAGCCGCATCCGAATCACCGAACCGGGAGCTCGCTCAGAACGGGGAGCCGAAGACTGACTGGTGACTGCTGAGTGCTGATTGCTGACTCCCGCACCCTGCAACGCCAGCACCGCCTCGTCCGAAGTAAGAAACAACCCATACCCCGCGCCATGCGCGACAAACTTCACCGGAGCGGCCGTCTGGCCCTGATTCGGTTCAAACATCAGCGGAAGCGAGAGCGACTTCGCCTCCAGCGCCTGCCGGTCGGCAACCTGCGACCCGCTAGCTTGGCGGTCGCTAGCCTTGGCAGTATGAAGTGAGCTTCCAAGATGAAATACGATGCCCGCGACGGCCAATAGGGCGGTCGCCAGGATTATGATTGCCAGCCCGTTGCCTGTTCTGCGCTTCTTCTTTGTCACCAAACTTCTCACCGAGCCTCCTACCGACACAGGGTAATTCCTATTCACTAAGCTCCTCCAGATTCCCAATTTCATGGGTTGAGGAAACGACTGGCACACCAACACCGCTGCGGCTCGCCGCCCAAGCGAGCGGATGCGTACCTGTCACCAAAATTAGGATTGAACCAACAAATACTTTTACATCCAACAGATACGCTGTCAAGCCGGGATAGACGGTGTGGGCCGGATAGTGAGAAGCCAAATGCCGGCGAATTGGTTGTAAGGGCAGAAAATCTGGCGACAGGACGCAGGTGATAGGGAAAACTGGTTACAGAAAAATCTTGCACGTTGACAATGTCTCGTCGCGCAAGTTCGCATCAAAAATCTGATTGTCATCCTGAGCGAAGCGAAGAGCCTGCCCTGAGCTTGCCGAAGGGACCTATGTATTTTCTCCACACTGTGAGGCTGCCTGCTCCCGGTCGCACCAGCTTTTCCTGGCACCTGTCACCCGCGACCCGTCACCCGCTTTTCCTGAGACTCCCAATCTCCCGCTTCAGCCGCGCGTAGCGCGACACGATCGTCGCCAGATACGTGATGTGAATAATCCAAGTCACCGCATAGGCAGCCAAAAGATAAGCGTTATTCCCCTTCATTGTATGCACCTCGTAGGCCGCCGCTCATCCCAACGTAGCTCATCGCACACTCCCTCGCGGAGCCATCAGCGATTCCAGCGCATGCGCCTGATCGACCTCGCGCTGCAGCACTTCCAGCCGGTACCGCGACCAGCACACCAGAAACGCAAAACACGAAAACGCCAGCCAGTTAATGAGCAGCACATGCAGCATACGAGGATCAATCGATCCCCCTCCACCCATCACCGGCTGCGGATGCTGCGTGCGAAAGAACCAGATCGAAAAATATACAAACGGCACGCACAACGCCCCCAGCACGGCCAAAGCCGCAGCCAAAGTAGGCGTCTCTCCACTAGAAGAAAAGCGCCTCAAAAAAAGATAGCTGACATAAATCAGCCACAAAACCAGCGTCGAGGTCAGCCGCATGTCCCAGGTCCACCAGATGCCCCAAACCGGCCGCGCCCAGATAGGCCCCGTCACCAGCACCACCGTACAGAAAACCACGCCCACCTCGGCCGTGACCAGCGCCACAATATCGGCCGCCGCCTTGCGCCCGATCAGATAAACAATCGAAGCTCCAAAATTAATAAAGAAGAGCAGGAACGCCGTCCAGGCCGAAGGCACGTGATAGTAAAAAATCCGCTGCACGCTCCCCATGGTCTGCTCGGTAGGCGCCCACACGAGAGCCATATAAAGCGCATAGACCAGCAACCCAGCAGTCACCACGCCAAGAATGGGAAACGCTTTTTTCATGTTAAATTCAAAAGTCCGAGCAAAGTCCGAGCTGTCCCCCGAAGCCCCCGTGCTGTGTTTTCCCCTGTGGTCCCCCGTGCCCCCTGTGGTTCAAGCTCTAAGCGAGGGGCGCCAAAATCTAATCACTCCGCATTCAACACCGTTTCAAACAAAAGCAGGCACACCGTAGTAAACACCAGATCGTACGTCATAAGCAACGTCATCCAGAAGCGCGCCCCTTCGCCATTCAATATCGCCGTCGTCGCCTGCACCATCGCCAGAATCGCCGGAATCGAAATTGGAAACAGCAGCAGCGGCAGCATGATCTCGCGGCTGCGCGTCCGCAGCGACATGGCCGCAAAAAAAGTTCCATTCACCACCAGCGCCCACGTTCCGAGCATCGCCACTACCAAAAGCTGCCAAGCCGGGCCAATCGACCGCAGCCGATAGAACGCAATAAACAGCGGAGTCATCAACGCTTCCAGCACGCTCACAAAAACAAAATTCCCCAGCACCTTCGCCACAAACAACGAATTTGCCGGAGCCGGCGACACCCTATAAGCATCCAGCACCTGATTGCGAATCTCCCGCGCCCAGGTCTGATTCAACGCCACCACCGCCGCAAACAGAAATGCCACCCAGATCAGCCCGCCCGCAATCTGCCGCGATTCTTCCGCGCTCGGATCAAACGAAAAACTGAACACCACCACCACCAGCAACGAAAAAAACAACATCGAGTTGATCGCGTCCTTCGACCGCCACTCCAGCCGCAGGTCCTTAAGCAAAGTGACGCGAGTGATGCCGCTAGGCGCACTCCCATGCATAGTCACGGAGCGTTTTCCTCTGCAGCCGCCGGTCGTTTCAGCTCCCGAGTGCGCCCGATAATCTTGCCAAATTCCATCCACACAAACTCATCCGCCACGCCCTCCAGCAGCGCCGCCTGATGCGTCACAATGAAAATTGTCTTCCCCGCATCCCGCGTCCGCGCCAACAGCCGCACCATCTCTCCCGCCGAATTCAAATCCACATTCGAAAACGGCTCATCCAGCAACAGAATCTTCGGATCATTCAGCAATGCCCGAGCCAGCGACATCCGC
This sequence comes from uncultured Acidobacteriaceae bacterium, assembly GCA_963800565.1. GTDB lineage: Bacteria > Acidobacteriota > Terriglobia > Terriglobales > Acidobacteriaceae > Acidiflorens. Next base: position 82,492 of record CAWDBM010000011.1, on the reverse strand, counting down.
TGCCGCATCCCCTGCGAATACTGCCCCAGCGGCCGCGCCAGCTCCGGATCAAGCCCCACCGCCCGAATCACCTCCGCGCACCGCGCACTGCTCGTGATCCCATACAGCCGCGCAAAATACGCCAGATTCTCCATCCCGCTCATCTCGTCATAAAGCAGCGAAGGATGCGCCATGTACCCCACCTGCCCGCAAATATCGTGAAATGTGTCTGAGCCCAACTCGGCCCCAAGAATCGAGATCCGCCCGCTAGAAGGCCGGTTGAGCCCAGCCAGCGTCCGCAGCAAAGTGGTCTTGCCCGCGCCATTATCTCCAAGAATGGCGTAGAGCTTCCCGCCAGCAAACTCCGCAGAAACCCCGCGCAAAGCCGCAAAACGCCCAAATTGTTTGATCAGGTTTGTAACGGAGATGACGGGGACGGAGGCGTTTTCAGTCAAAGGATTGAATGAGTCCAAAATCCGTTGTCATCCTGAGCGAAGCCAAGGACCTATGTATCTTGCTCGCAGCCGAAGAAATGCGTAGGTCCTTCACTTTCTTCACGATGACAGAATGAAATGACAGAGTGGAATAATAGATGACAGCGCGGTGGAAGCATACAAGAAAAGTTTCTGCCGCAACTCTAATTCGCCATCCCAGCAGTCTGGCTAGCCGAGCCCAAATTCTGCGACATGCTCTTAGCCGGAGCCGGCGAAACTCCGGGCTGCCCCGACTGCGGCGCATACTTCGACGCGCACTTCGCCTGCAACTGCTTGGCATGGAAAACGCCATCGCGCCCAAAACTGCCGTCCGCCAACGCCTGCGAATCATCCTTAAAAGTGTCCGGAGGCGCCTCCGTCCCCGTATACGAAACCGGCAGCGTCAGATCATTTTCCTTCAGCATGAAATCGACCCGCGTCCCCGACCGCTTGATCGACCCCGCTACCACATTCCCCGCCACCCGCAACCGCTTGGCATAAGCCTCGTTCCCCATGCTGTTGAGTTCTTTGATGGTCACGTAATAACTCTTGCTGTCCTGCACGCCCGTATAGGCCAGATAGCCGAGCGATACGATAATCAAAACCGTGACCGAACCAAACTTCAGATATCTGCTGGTTTCGCTCGACATGTATCCCCACCCCTAATTGAAAACTCTACGCGCTGGCCAGATGGGGGTCAAGGCATCTGAGGGCTAGCGCTCCTCAGCATCTTCGCCACCCAATCGGCACGGGGAAGCCTGCTCATGGACAGAGCCTTGATCTCCTTCTCTACGTCGTACTCCACGCGCCGGATTGTTGGCTTGAAATCGTCCAACAGGGCGTAAGACGCGCGCTGATCGCCATCATAAGACAGACCGACGCTGCCGCTATTAGCAACAGTCACCGACATGGTCCTAACGTAGGGTCGATGGATATGACCATAAACAACAACCGCCAGCCCTAACCCACTGTAAACCGCCTCCAATTCTGCGTCGGTGGCCTCCGGCCCAGGCGCTCGCCAGAGACTCTCGGGGCTGGCATGCACAAGCGCCACCGGACCACGAACCTGGCGGCGGGGAAGACTGCGGAGCCACACCAGCCTTTCTTCTCCGAGCGCATCGCGTGTCGCCGCAGCCATTTCTTCAACCGCTGCAAAAAGTGGCTGCAGCTGGGGCGCCTGTTTGGCAAACTCCGTCAGCGACTCCAGCCGAAACAACATTTCATCCGTGTTGCCAGCCACACCCTGCCATCCGAGACCGCGAATCCGGTCAACTATCTCCACTGGACTCGCGCCTCCGTCCGCCAAATCTCCTCCGTGCAGAATCAAGTCGGGAGCCGTTTGCCGCAGGTCCGCCAGGACCGCCTCGAATGCCGTCAGGTTGCCGTGGATGTCGGAAATGACCGCTGTGCGCATCGGCCCTCCGGCCAGTCAACTCACCTGGCGACCTTGTGAAGATAGAAGACAGAAGATCAGCCGCCTGAGGCGCGCCGCTGACCGTGCATTTACAATCTTAAATAGCATATCGAACGCACAGAGGCAGGCACCACTCCATGATCCATCCCTGGCACGACGTCACTCCCGGCGGCAAACTGCCGCACGAGTTCAACACCGTCATCGAGATTCCCTTCGGCTCCAGCGTCAAATACGAACTCGACAAAACCAGCGGACTCATCAAGCTCGACCGCGTCCTGTATTCGGCGGTGTACTATCCCGCCAACTACGGCTTCATCCCGCAAACCCTCGCCGAAGACGATGACCCGATCGACGTACTCGTCCTCTGCCAGGAGACGGTCGTGCCGCTCACCATCATCCACGCCCGCGCCATCGGCCTCATGACCATGATTGACGCCGGCAAAAAGGACCACAAAATCATCGCCATCGCCACCGAAGACCCGGAATTCAATCCCTACCGCGAGGCCGCCGAAATGCCGCCCCATCGCCTGCTAATGCTGCGCCGCTTCTTTCAGGACTACAAACAACTGGAAGGCAAATCCGTCGAGGTCGACGAAATCCAGCCCGCCACCATGGCCTATCCCATCATCGAAGACGCCCTCCACCGTTACAGCGAGCAGCGCCGCAAGGGCTTCGAAGGACCCAAAGCTTAAGCGTCCGCCCTTGTAGCGTCGCCGTCCCGGCGGCTGTCCGGCGGGCATCCTGCCCGCCGAGTGACGGCAAGTACGGTTTGAGATCGGCCGCAAGTCGTAAGGGAGGCGACCAATAGTAAAGTCTATAAACTTACTTGACATTATTCCGGAGCCATTCTATATTCACACTCGTTCCTCCTAGCCCGTACCGCTACTCGCCTGGCGGTGCGGGCCTTATTTTTGGGTTGATTAGAAAAACGGGTTAGAAATCCAGACCAGCTCTAACTGCCTTTTTCCCGCTCAAACGGCTTCTGCATATAGCGGCGGCACTCTTCAATCGCGCCCTGCGTGTTGTCGTTCGTCTGAATAGCCTGGCGGTATTCATTGACGGCGCGTTCCCGCTGTCCCGTCACATCAAAAATCTTGCCCAGTTGCAAGTGACTCCAAACCTCGGTCCAGCGCGGTTCTCCGTCGCCATTCAGCGACTCCCGATAGGCGTTCGCCGAAGCCTGATAGTTTTTCTGCAGGAAGAACACCTCGGCAATCCGGTAATGCGCCAGCGAACTATTCTTGTTCACCTCGAGCGCCTTATTGAACTCGCTCAATGCTCCCGCCAGATCGCCCTGCTGCGTCAGCCCCTGCCCGCGCAAAATCGACGACCGCAGCTTGATCTCTTTATTGTTCGTCAACACGCGGTTTTCCGGATCGATCGAGATCCGCCGCGGCCGTCCGAAAGTTTCCACCGAAAACGGCGAGTCCGTTCCCACAACCTCTATGCGTTTCTCTTCCGTCCGTCCATCGGTATCGATTCTCACTTCCACCGGCATGCGGAACAGATCAAGATCCTGCGAAATCGCGCCCACAATCCGAAAGCCTTTGTTATTCCCCAGCCGATAGACCGTGTACTTAGCCTTAAACTCCGGAGCGCTAGTCGAATCCATCCACTGTGAATAAAACCAAGTCAGCTTCTCGCCCGACACCTGCTCGGTGATCTCGCGGAAATCGTCGCTAGTGGCCGACTTGCCCGCATACTTCGTCGCGAACTCGCGCATGATCTTCAAATAATCCTTCTCCCCTACCACCCCGCGCAGCATGTGCAGGATCATCGCCCCCTTGTCCGTCACAAGCGACTGAAACTCCGGCGAGAAATAATCCAGCTTCTCGGCGCTCGACAGCGGCACGCTGTCATACGCGAGCGCTCCCACCGACATATCCTTCACCAGCTCTTCCAGCCCCGCTTCGCCCGCCGCGCTCTCCACATAGCGAGCCTCCGAATAGCGCGCAAAGCCGTCGCTGATCCACCAGTCATTCTTCGTCGCCGGACTCACCGACGCGCCCCACCACTGATGCGCCAGCGTGTCGGCTAGCAATCGATAATTCGTCTTCTCCGTGACCGCCCGGCTTGCCAGCAGCGCCATCTCTGGAGCCCACGCCGACGGCACCGTCTCATCCGGAATCTCAACGATCTTTATGTGCGTCGAAGGCGGCGGCCCATATTGCGTCTCGAAAAAAGTGAATGACTTGATCGCCGTCGAAGCGTAGTCCGCTCCCAGGTTCTGCTTGTTAGGCTTGAAGAACACATGCAGGTCGAGCCCAGCCTCATCGCTCTTGAATTCCTGGAACGTCCCCGCCACGATCGTGCCCGGAAAACTAGGCTTCTCCCACGAAAAAGTGAAAGTCTTCGAGTTTGCCAGATCACCCGCCACCGCAGGCTTCTTTGCGCCCTTCTCCATCGCCCCGGCAGGCAGCTCTTTCCCGCTCCCAATCACCACCATATGCGCCGGCACCGTAACGCTGATCGTCGAAGTGAACCGGTTGACGCCATAGCCCGACACCGGAAACCAAAGCCCCGAGTACAGCAGATAGCTCGTCTCCGGCCCGACATAAGCCAGTTTCAATCCCGGAACCGGACTGTCATCCGCGCTCTCCAGCGTGCCTTCATATTCGAAAGTAAATGTCGTACTGGTATTTTTGGGGATGCTGTCGTTGAGCGAAAACCGCACCGTCGAATCCTGTGTATTGCGCTCCGGGCTAAGCGGCTTGTTCTTCGCGTCCACCAGTTTAGTGATGCGCAGCGCGTTATTCAGCTGAAACGTAGCCACATTAAGATCTTCAAGCGCCGTCACCTTCACCGTCGCGCGCGCCGTCAGCTTGTGGTTCTGCGGAAGAAGCTCGACGCTAATCTGGTAGTCGTCCGCCCGCAACCGCGTTTTCTCAGCGGCCGCAGCCGTCCGCCCAGCCCCCAAGGCAACAAACCACCCAAGAAAGAAGACAACAGCTAGCCCAAGCGCTCCGTGCGCCGGTCGAGAGTGGCAGAGCTTCAAGTGAATTCTCCTGGCAGGGCTACAATTTCTATGATGTTGATTTTCCCGCAAAAGATGCTGGTAGGACAAGAGTAGGGAAAATTTGTTCGTTAAAATTCTGTCACCAGAGTTCGTCGCCCGGAGAGCCTCATAACCTTAGCTCCTCCCCGATCTCCAGCGGCTAAGCTAGCAACCCTCAGTGCAGTATGCCGGTGGCCGTGCGCGCGCCCATGGTCGCCCGACGGAAAAAATGCGGTCAAACCGGTCAAAGTCTTGCGTATGCCCAACCATGCGGTGTCCCTGTGCGGGCCCTAACCCATTTAAAAGGCCTTTCAATCCCCCAAAGCATTGGCGGTGAGGTTGCACATTGGAGTGGTATCCCGAATCGCCCATCCAGCAGGTATTTTCACCCCCGCCCCGTCTGGCAATTGCTTTCGCGATAATTAGCCCGCAGGAGATTTTGTCTGCCAATCGCACGTTTGCTCTTTGTCATTTTTCTGGCCGTCTCTTCCGCCATCGCTGAAAACCCCCGGTTTTCTGAAGTGCCTCGCGTAGCCCCTGCTGAAGCTGACGCGTCCACCGCTTCCTCAACCACCGTCGACCCAGCGACCGTGCAATCGACGCATGCCTACGTTCATCCCGTTGCATCGCTGCCTGACGCGCCCACCCCGCGCAGAGACAGAGTCACCGACAAAGTCACCGGCAAAGTCATCGACAAGAAGTTCATCGCTGTCATGGCCGCGCTCGGCGGAGCCGAAACTCTGCGCTTCACCACGCACAAGCTCGTGCTCGATCATGAGCTCGCCGCCGGCGCCCCCTGGGTCACCAGCGTCCCTCCCAACCAGCACCTGGTAGCCAAGTACGGAGCCATCTACGCCGCCGAAGTCCTCGTCACCTATGAAGTAAAAAAGCCCCACTCCTGGCTGCCCGGAGATAAAGTCATCCGTAAACTGTGGTGGGCATACCCCGCAACCATGGCGCCCATCCACATCATGAACGGCATACGAAGCATTCGAACCCAAGCCCCATCGTGCCCCGTAGCCGAGTGCGAAGAGCAATAAGCACCCTAAAAAGATTGTCATCTTGAGCGAAGCGAAAAGCCTGCCCTGAGCTTGCCGAAGGGACCTATGCATTCGCTCGCAGCGGTGGGATGCGTTAGTGTCGCAGATTCTCAGAGGGTGAGAATCAGATCATCCCCAAAATAATCTCCGCCGCTCGCTCCGAAGGATGCGCCCCGCCGCTCCCCTGCGAGAGCCGACCCTTAACCATCGCAAGCCCTTCGATCATGCGCGACCGCATCTCTCCATCGGGAATAATCTTCTTCATCTCCCCAACAATATTTTGCGCCGTGAATTTGTCCTGCACCAACTCCGGCACAACTTCCTGCTCGGCAATAAGATTGACCATCGCGAAGTGAGGAATCTTCACCCGCGGCCTGCCCAGCGCATACGTCAGCGGCGAGACCCGGTACACCATAACGAACGGAGTCCCCATGAGCGCCGCTTCAACCGTAGCCGTGCCGCTGGCGACAATCCCGGCGCGCGAGTGATAGAGAGATGCCCGAGCATCGCTAGTTAACGCAATAAACGGCCCAATCTTCTTCTTCGCAACATGACTGTAGAAGAAAAGCTGATCATGCACCCACTTCGAATCGAGCGTCGAAGCCACAGGCAAAAGAAATTGAAAATCCTTGCCCAACAGCCGCACAGCGTCGATGATCGCCGGCAAGTTAAGCCGAAACTCCTTGCGTCGGCTCCCAGGCAAGATCGCAATCCACTGCTTCGCCAAGTCCAAGCCGTATTGCACCGCAAACTGCTCGCGCGATATATCCGGCGCTGGCAGATCAGCCAGCGGATGCCCAACAAACGTAGCGTCCACTCCGCGATCGCGATAAAACTTTTCTTCAAACGGAAAAATCACCAGCGCCTTATCGACATACTTGCGCAGCAACTTGACGCGCCCCTGCCGCCAGGCCCAGAACTGAGGACAAACATAATAGACGACCGGAACCCCACGCCGCCGCATCTGCCGCGCCACCCGCCAGTTGAACGCAGGCGAGTCAATCACAACAACAAGAGCCGGCCGCTTCTCATCCGCCGCCCGAATCAATTTTCGATAAAGCTCAAGAATCCGAGGCAGCCGGCTAACAATCTCAGTAATGCCAACGACGGCAAGCTCCTTAGCATCGACAACAATCTCGCATCCAGCAGCCGCCATGCGCTCCCCACCCGCGCCAAAGAAATCAATCCGCCCATCTAGCGTAGGGGCAGAGCCTGCCCTGAGCTTGTCGAAGGGTGCCCTCACCTGCCCAGCGGAGCGCAGTTCCGCCGCCCTCCGCAGCGCCTCAATCAACTGCGCCCCATACATTTCGCCCGATGCTTCGCCGGCAGAGATAAGAACGTTCATGTGAGAATTGTGAGGCCCGAAGGGTGCAGTGACGGGCCCTAGTGGAGGTTACGATTCCTGTTTTGTCGCCTACCTAAGGCCATTCGCGCTGTTAGCCCCGCGCCACTTCTCAAAAATTCTAATCACTTCTTTTTCCGATACTGATAGAAACTTCGACCACTCCCGACTACCGCCGTCCCAAGGATAACCGAGAAGATTGGCGAACGAGTTGTTGATGGCCAGCGACACCGACTCTCGGGTTTCGTCTAAGTTCGGCCACGCCCGGAGAACGTCGCTGACTTCGGTGCGCTCCAGTCCAAACAGTGCATGAAATTCCCACTCGGGGAAGAACGAACCCTCGACCGCGGCACGTAAGCACTCTCTTACGACCTCACGCTCCGTGTTGTTCAAGTCTGTTAGTGACATTTCGGAGCGGGCACTCCAGCCTAGTCGTCCGCATTAGCGGGCGAGGGCGCCCGCTCCACATTCACTTCCTGGTCTTTATACTGCAGCTGATACAGCTTGTAGTAAATCCCGCGCTGCGCCAGTAGTTGCTGGTGCGAACCCATCTCGCGCACCTGTCCTTTATGCATGACGATGATCTTATCGGCGCGCTGAATCGTCGATAGCCTGTGCGCAATGATCAGCGCCGTCCGCCCCTCGACCATGCGGCCAAGCGCGTCGCGCACGCGAAACTCCGTTTCTGTATCCACGCTCGAAGTCGCCTCATCCAGAATCAAAATCTTCGGATTGTGTGCCAGCGCCCGCGCAAAACTGATCAACTGCTTCTGCCCCGTCGACAGCGTCGAGCCCCGTTCGCGCACTTCCTCCTTGAATCCTCCCGGCAAGGTTCGTATAAAGTCGGCGACGTTGACATCCTCCGCCGCCTGCTCCACGTCCTCATCCTGAATCCGCGCCGTTCCCAGCCGTATGTTGCCCTCAACCGTCCCGCTAAATAAAAACGGATCCTGCAACACGACGCCAAACCGCCCGCGCAGTTCGTCGAGATTCATCTCCTTGATATCGACCCCATCGATGCGAATCGCTCCCCGCTGCACGTCGTAGAAGCGCATCAGCAGCGAGATCAGCGTAGTCTTGCCCGCGCCCGTATGCCCAACCACGGCAATGGTCTCTCCCGGTTCGAGCACAAAGCTAACGTCGCGCAAAACCCAGTCTGGCTCAGTAGATTGCCCCGCCGCGTTATACGCAAACCACACATGATCAAACTCAATCCGCCCTGGCCCCTGTGGGCGCTTCGTAACCGCCGGCGAAGTCACTTCAACCTTGGTATCCAGCAACTTAAACACCCGCTCGCCTGCCGCCATCGCCGATTGCAGAATGTTGTACTTCTCGCTCAAATCCTGTATCGGACGAAAGAATCGTTGCGCATATTGCATGAACGCGACCAGCACGCCAATTGACGCTAACTTTTGCACGACATGGAAAGGATTTGGGCTCGTCTTGGATAATCCAAAGGCTAATCTAGCGATGCTCACGTGACGTATGACCTGATCTCCTCCGAACCAGATGATGCTCGCGACTGCAATGGAAGAAAGTATTTCGACCACTGGGTAATACACGGAGTACGCCATGATCGCGTCTTTGTACGCTTCCATGTGCGAAGCGTTAATGTCAGAAAATTTATTGAAAGCACGCTTCTCGCGATTGAACAGCTGCAGCACCAGCATCCCCGAAACCGCTTCTTGCAGATAAGAATTAATGCGGGCAATCGCCGTGCGTATGCGCCGGTAGGAATCGCGCACTTTATCGCGAAAAATCTTCGTCGCATAAATAATCAGCGGAAGCACAGCAAACGTGATCAGAGCCAGCTTCCAGTTAATCTCGATCATGATGCCAAGAATGCCGGCGAGCACAAATACATCCTCGAAGATCGAAACCACGCCCGCCGTGAACATCTCGTTCAGCGCATCGACATCGGTGGTCACGCGCGTCACCAGTCGCCCCACCGGATTCTTATCGAAAAACGCGACATGCATCTCCTGCAAGTGGCGGAAAATCTGCCGGCGCAGGTCGAACATCACCTTCTGCCCCGTCCACTGCATCAGGTAGGTTTGAATAAACTCCAGAGTGAACGTGAGGATGAGAAGCCCAACGTAGAGCCCGCCAATCTGCGCAATGCCAGTCAGCGGAGTCGGGCTGAGCCGGTCGCCAATCCAGGAATGAGAATTCGGAGATTTTGCCAGATATTTGTCGATGGCGACCATGGTGAGGAACGGCCCCAGCACGTCCGCCACCGACTTCAAAATGATCGCGCCCAGCGCGACCGCGACGTGCCACTTGTATGGGCGCAGATACGTCAGCAGCCGCCGCATCAGCCGCGCGTCGTATGCTTTCCCTAATACCTCTTCTTCCTGATTGGAGGCCATCGAAGATGCGAGATCGGTCAACTACGAGTCGATCCCACTGCGAAGATTATCTCAAAAATCGCGCACGATTCGATGGCCGCTAGAGGACTGTGCTTCCCGGATAAAGATTTCCGTAGACCTAGCTAGTCCTCCTGAGAGCATGCTCCCTCTTGCGAGCCGGCCCCTTGACAGCGGCCTTCGAGGCCGTCATTTGAGGGGGGAATGGATGCACTTTGCCGCACTTCGGGCAGGCCGTAACCTTGGCATTTTGGTCAGCCATCTCTTGCAGAAAATTGGTGAACGTCTCGCCACAGCCATCGCACGAGACGTTGCCGCTCTGGTCATCGCTCATATTTTCTTGCTCTCTTCCCAGTCACAACCAACCAGCTAAAACAGATGATACGGAGCCTCGTTTCGTCGCGGCTCATTTTCCCTTTATTTTAAGCGACCTTCATTCAAAGCGTAAGGCCCACGCGGAATACTTTAGGTCGTACTTGTCGAAACTGCCCTGACGTAAGAACACTAGTGCAATAGAATGAGCACAGTATGCCCCTGGGCCTCTATATCTCTATCCCCTTTTGCCGTACCAAATGCAGCTATTGCAACTTCGCGTCCGACGTTTTCTCGAAGTCGGCCTACGAAAACTACGTTGCTCGCCTCCTGGAAGATATCGCCAACTCCCGCCAATTTGCGTCCAGGGTCGGTTGCTCGCTCGGCCCCGCGCCTGCCGATGTGGTTGACTCAGTCTATCTCGGTGGAGGCACTCCCTCCATCCTCGAAGTCTCGCAGTTGCTACGCATCTTCGCCGCCGTGCGCGCTGAATTTACCGTGGCGCCCGACGCCGAGATCACCGTCGAGTGCGCGCCGGGCACCTTCACGCCCGTGCTTATCGAAACACTGCAGCAATGTGGCGTGAACCGCGTCAGCCTGGGAGTGCAGTCTTTCGTCGATCAAGAAGCCCAGTCCGTAGGCCGACTGCACAAACGCGACACCGTTCTCGAAGAAATTGGCTGCTTGCGCCAGGCAGGCCTCGACAACATTAATATCGATCTGATCGCTGGATTGCCGCACCAGACGGCCGATAGCTGGGATTTTTCAGTATCCGAGGCGATTGCGACCAGCGCGCCTCACGTCAGCGTATACATGCTCGAAGTCGACGATGACTCGCGCCTGGGCAGGGAATTGATCGCCGGTGGCGCCCGCTATCACGCCCATTTTGTCCCCGATGAAGACAAGACTGCGGACTTCTATCAGCAGGCGTGCGAAATGCTAACCGCCGCCGCGATCGCGCAATATGAAATCTCCAACTTCGCCCGCGGCGCCCTGCAGTCCCGCCACAATCTGAAATACTGGACGCGCCAGCCCTACCTGGGCTTTGGCGTAGACGCACACTGGATGCTGACGGCGGGTGAGCACGCGCTCGGTCACAAGGCTGTTCGCTTCTCCACTCCCGACTCGCTCGATGCCTATATGAACCGCGCGCCGCATAACGTGACGCCGGTTTCTGCGCAGTCGGCGATTGAAGAAAGCTTTTTCCTCGGGCTGCGCCTCAACCGCGGCTTAAATCTGGAAGAAATTGGAAATGAGATCTCGCCGATCGGGCCGGCGATCGGGCCAATGATCTCCTCAAAATTGAATTGTCATCCTGAGCGAAGCGAAGGACCTGCTGTTCGTCGGAAGCCGGCAACATATCGGGGCGAATCGGCAGGCTCCGCGCTCAGCTCCGAAGCAGTCGCTGCGTGGGAGTCTGCAATCCAGCAATCCATCCAGGACGGCCTGCTCGAACAACAGCGAAGCGTGCTCCGCCTGACCCCTCGCGGCCGCCTCTTATCCAACGAAGTTTTTGCTCGATTTCTTATCGAAAAAACGGAAGAAACAAAAGTGGGAACCGGCCACGTGAATCCACGTTAGGTGACCGATAATTGCCGTTCGGCATTGGCCTATCCGGTTCCCACCATCTCAAAAACTTTGGGGAGGCCGATGCCCAAGATGGGAGGCTCAAATGCCAGAGCCTGTATGCCGGCCTCTCCCGAAAGACTGACCCACACAATTCGAAACTGCGAGCGCGATGCGCCCAACTGCACGTCTAGCACCTCACCAGCCTGGATTTTGGCGCGCATGCCGACTAGCACCGCCCCGCGGTCGCTGACGTTCCGCACTCGAGCTAGCTCCGCGAAAGGATGCGCCATTTTGTCCACTCCCCAGATCCTTACCGGCAACTCCAGGTTGACTCTGCGCTCTTTTCGCCGATCCATTTCCACTCCCGAACTGAAATGCAGCATAGCCGCACACGCTCCAAAGCGAAACGTCACATCGGTTACACGCACCGAGTTCCCGAGGTTACCTTGTACCGGAGATGAATAAGGGGAGCGCGGACGGGTGGCCCACCTTCAGCCCCGTTCGTCACTCCCCAGAATGGGGTGCCTCATTCTTGCGCGGTTTGTGCGCAAGAGTGGGAGCCACACCGACCGCACAACACCCCTTTGCTTTTGGGTGGCGCAGCGCTTCAGCGCTGCGATATCTGCCCTGTGTTGAGCGCGCCTTCAGGCGCAGAGGTTAAGACGGCGCTAGGTGTACCGAGCCAAGATCAGTCGAAGTCTTTCATCGAGCATGCGCCCGCCCCGCGCGGATCGCCGCACGATCCGCAAGCTCCCCCGCCCGAGAAAGCCGGTCGCGATGCCGCCCCGCTCTTGGCCGAAACCGCAAACACCGAAAGCTGCGGCTCCAACTTAGTGCTCTCGCACTTCGGGCACGCTGCTTTTTGTTTGCCAAAGACCAGAGCCTCAAACTTATGGTCACACTCTCTGCAGACGTACTCGAAGATAGGCATCAAGAAAACTCCAAGATGAAAGTTACTATCTCTATTTAAAATCAAAGTGTGAGCATTCCGCAAACACGTGTCGCCCCAACCACTGAAGAGACGCGCCTTTTCACGCCGCGCCGCTGGCTGAGCGGCGGTCATGTGCAAACCATCGCCAGCTTCTTAATCGCGCGTCGCCTTAAGGTGCCTGCGCCCGAGGAGCGCCTCATCGAGGTCGAACCCGGCATCCAGGTACTTTGCCACTGCCACTGGCAGCCAGATCGAGCGTCTGCGCTCACCATCATCATCGTTCACGGGCTTGAAGGATCAAGCGAATCGCAGTACATGCTGGGCATCAGCGCGAAGGCCCTGGCCGCGGGCATGAACGTGGTCCGCTATAACCAGCGCAATTGCGGCGGCACCGATGCCCTGGCTCCCGTCCTCTATCACTCCGGCCTGTCGAATGATGTGGCGGCTGTGGCGCACGACGTTATTGCCCGCGACGGCGTTTCGCGCCTGGCTCTCGTGGGCTTTTCCATGGGGGGCAACATTGTGCTCAAATTGGCCGGAGAGTGGGGAGCGCAGGCTCCGCCACAGCTTCGCGCCGCCGCCGCCTGTTGCCCGGCGATCGATCTGGCGATTTCAGCGGATACACTCCACCACCCCTCAAATCGAATCTACGAGAAATATTTCCTGTGGGCGCTCCGTCGGCGCATGATCCAAAAAGCGCGCCTATTTCCCGGCCACTTCGATGTCAGCCGCCTGCGCGGCATCCGCAGCCTGCGCGAATTCGATGACCGGATTACATCTTTTTATTGCGGTTTCACCGGAGTTGATGACTACTACGATCGCGCCTCGGCGGCCCATGTAGTCGATCGCATCGCCGTCCCGACGCTCATTCTGTATGCCGCAAACGATCCCTTCATTCGTATCACCGCGGAGACGCGCAAAAAGATTTCTTCGAACCCGAATATTACCTTCATTGAAACACTCGACGGCGGTCATTGTGCTTTCGTAGGCGAGCCCGCAAAATCTGGGATTGGCGCGGGCTCCGGGAACAACGGTCGCGACGACGGTTACTGGGCTGAGCACGAAATCGTAAACTTCCTGCGCAGATTCTGATTCCATTTCCAATTTCGATGACTGTTTCCTGGTAGACAAACTATGGATGCTGACTTCTCGATCGAATTGGGACACGACGACGCAGTTCTGGATTTCCCGTGGACGGATCCCGCCGGCAAACTGGCCTACGTCGATGTGAAGCGGCATCCAGAGTTGCTAGCGCGAATTGAAGAAGCAGAAAGATTTCCCGACCTGAAAGATTTTCTCCGCTCCGTAAACTCGCCGAGAAGCGCCGTCGAAACGGCGAAGTGCGACGCCTGGGTCACCACCGAACTGACGCCGGAAGAAGAGATTTACGATTCATCGCATAAGTTTGTAAGCTACGTCGACATAGTTTTCTCGACTCTAGGCGAGTCGCCAACTCAAGATCGGCCGTCTCTGGCTCGACCACCTCTAGATCGGCCGCCTTTAGACCGGCAGTCATTGCCGGATCATCAACAATTCGCCACAAATCTGGCCAGTCTGTTGCGGCGTACGCCGGAGACCCCGTCGGCCGCAGAAGTTTCCATTCGCCGGTGCTACTTCGCCGCCCCCGGCGGTGCTCAGGATGGTTTCTACTGCACTTTATACGTAACCGGCTATGGCGACGATGAAGCCGGCGCGCGCCAAAACTGGGCAGTCGGATTGAAACTGACCGCAAATGCGATCCTGCAAATCTCCGCGACGCGTCAAGCAAAACCATGAAGCAAATCCCCGACCTGGCTGTGACCCCATAACCAGCGTTCGGTCTGTTCGATATCGAACAATGCCGCCCATGCAAAACACGATAGTAACTTGGAGTCATTTGGCATCCAGCGGACAATAACAATTGACGCCCGCAAGCCCCCTTTGCCCGCGCAACCGCCAGAGAGACGGGTGCGGAAAAATCTCTCATCGGGGTACGCATGGCTAACGAAAAAGCAGTGACGGAGAGATCTGGAGTTGGTTTTGTCGTCGGCCGTCAGACCGGCCCGGCAGCCATTGAAATCCGACTTCATCACGACACCATTCCGGTCCTTAAGGGTGTTCAAGTTGCCTTTGAACTGCTCAACGGACTCAGTCCTGATCAAGCAAAGAAGATCGCCGATGTACTGAACGAAAACGTGGTCGGCATTCGCGTCATCACCGAGAGCAAGGCGGAAGCTGCCGCGCGCTGATTGGGTGGAAACGAGTTTCAAAAAATCTGAAGCTCCAGCCCCGCACAAGACACCTATGCCTATGGAAGATCGCGGCCGCGAACGCTTTGGGAGATACGAAATCCTCAGCGAACTTGGCCGCGGGGCCATGGGCGTCGTCTATAAGGCGCGCGATCCCAAGATAAACCGCGTCGTCGCAGTCAAGACCGTTTCCCTCGCCGGCCAGCCTCCCGAAGACGAACGTGAGTATCGCGAGCGCTTCATACGCGAAGCCGAAGCTGCCGGCCGCCTGTCCCATCCTGGAATCGTAACCATCTTCGACGTGGGTGAGGAACCCGAGACGCGCTCTCCCTACATCGTGATGGAATACGTCGGCGGCCAATCTTTGGACGTCCTTCTGTCGCAACACGACCACAAGCTCCCTGTAGAGGTCGCGATACAACTAGCGCTCGAACTGGCGGAAGCGCTCGATTGCGCCCACGGCCAGGGCGTAGTTCATCGCGACCTCAAGCCTGCGAATATCCTGCTGACCGAAGACGGGCACGCCAAGATAGCCGATTTCGGAATCGCGAAACTCAACCTCGCCAACGTGACCTTGGGCGGCCGTACGCTTGGCACTCCCGCTTTCATGTCTCCTGAACAGTTGAACGGCGAAGACGTAGACGGGCGTTCGGATTTGTTTTCCTTGGGCGTGATCCTCTATACGATGCTGACCGGCCACCGGCCATTTCAAGGCAACAGCGCGGTTACCGTCTCATTCAAGGTCGTCAACCGCGATCCGCTACCCGCCAGTCTTCTCGATACGGAACTCCCGCCCGGCCTCGATTACATTATTAGCCGCGCCATCGCCAAAGATCCCGCAATGCGCTACCAGCGCGGTTTGGAAATGGTGCTCGACATTCAGCATTTGCAACAGGGGCGCGAGCCCTGGAGTAAGGCGAAACAGCCCTCCTCGTCATCCGTTGCCGAGAACAGCCAGACCGAGCAAGAAATGGCGCGTGCGTCGGCGCTGAGCTTTGTGACGAGCGGCGCTACACTTCGACCCAATCCCCGCTCCGTTGCCGAAAAGAACGATAAGCCCGCGGATTACTGGGAACACGTTCGGAAGGCATCCTTAGCCGGCGCCGCGCTTCTAGCAGCACTCTTCATTCTTGGCTTCTGGATCATTTCGTTTGATCCCCACCCGTTTGCGCGCCGACTGCCGCCGAGAACTGCCGCGCCATCACTCCCGTCAGCCGCGGTAGCATCGAACCAGCCGCAGCCCGCCCCGCTCGCGACTTCGCCCACGGCCGCCGCCGCTTCAGACGCAAGCGTGACCGATGCGATCATCGCAAAGCATCCGACCTCGGCTTCCTCCGCAAAAGCGTCCGTGTCCAAGCCAAAAATTGCTCGCGTCGCGTCGCCAAGTGTTACTCCCGCCAAAGTTGCCGCATCTCAAGCACCTCCAGCCACTTTAGAAATCGAAGTCGACCATAAGTTCGCCGAAGCCCATCTCTCGATCTGGTCCGACGATCATCTGGCCTATACCCACCTTTTAGAAGGCACCGATAAAAAGCGTCTCGGCATGTTTCATCATGTCCAAGGGCACGAAGTCCACGCCGCGCAGCTCCCGCCGGGCAAGCATAGTCTGCGAGTGCAAGTCACTTCCGAGGCGGTTAACTATGATCAGTCAGCCACAATCGACGGCGAATTCCAAAGCGGACAGGAAAATCTGTTGCGAATCACTTTCGGCAAACAAGGCGAAATAAATTTAAGTCTGCAATAATTCCACGCCTACGCAGTCTCAACCTTCCCAGCGATTTTTTTCCATGTTGTCAGCTTCTTCCATTCGATCTGTTTCCAGTCAATTCTGGTACGCAATAATGAAAGAATCAGCATGAACGCGCAGATTTCAAGCAGTCCTCGCGTTGCGCCAAGTATGCTTTCGGCTCGCTTGGGCAGCAGCGAGAACCGTCCATAGACGAACTCTATATGCACCCAATAGACGAGAAGGGAAGTCTGCCCCAACTGAATCAGCGGACTAAAGCCTCGAACTCCCAGCCCCCAACGACACCACGCATAACTTGCGAAAGCGATCACTAGCAGAAGGCCAATGCGCATCATCAAAAAGTTGGGGCTGGTGTGCCAATAATCATAAGTGGAATAGAAATGAAGCGAGGAGTGGTCGAATCCGCGCGCGATAAGAATTGCGGCGGCTCCGACGACAGCGAACCCAGCTATCGTCTTGGTGGTTCGAGTGCGAGCTCGGTCGCTGAACAAAACAAATCCCGCAGCGAGTCCTGCGAAGGCGAACGCCGCCCACGGAAAGAGTGGAAACAGCCAGGGCTGAGGCGCTCCAAGATTGTGGCATCCATCGATATAGGACTCAATCGGCCACGGCAGCCATGTTGGCCGCCAGGTGGTGTAGAGCGGAGGAGTAAGTAAGGCGATCAGAGACGCAACGGCGAGCGCGGTAATCACTAATCGAGCGCGGACGCGGTCGGTAATTACAAGCGGCTGTGGCGGGGAAGTAGATGTGGGCTGGCCTAGCGGACCATCCTTCAACTGTCCCCAAAACGCCAGCGTAGCGCCGCACATCAACGCCATCAAAATCATCGATAGGCCTATGATGTTCAACACATCGACCCGCAGTAAGTCAGACCACGGAGCCCATCCCCAGGCAATGAGGAATTCCTGAAGCCGAAAAAGCAGCCCAAACCCCAAAATCTCAGCACCGCGTCGCGCCATGGTGCGCGTGATTTCGCCGGGGCTAAGGTTCTTGCGAATGAGTTTATCGCTGACCAGCGCGAACGAAATTCCAGCCAGAAAAAGAAAGAGCGGCGCGGGCAGCGTGCCAAGAAGTTGCGATCCCCTGAGAAAACCCGTGTTGCGCGCGTCGCCCCCAAGCCACGCATCGTAGCAGTGCGTCTGAAACATCAGAACGCAGGCGAGGCCGCGCATCCAGTCGATCCACGCCAGGCGCGAAGAGGGAGCCAAGGTCACGGACGAGAGTGTAACGTGCGAGCCGGGCCAGGGCCAAGCGGGGCGAAGATGAAAGGCGAATCGCGGACAACGACGTGCCGGGCAACGGAGAGCTCAATGTCGAAGACCTGATCGACGAAGGCACCGACAAAGCCGCGTAATTCACGCGCATGCGGTGGAGGTGCAGCTTCAAACCGTAGCCATCAGAACCCTGAACCACGAAGGACACGAAGTGTCACGAAGGCGTTGGCTTAAGTATCTCCTTCGTGAACCTTCGTGACCTCTGTGGTTAACGGATCTCGCAAACTGTACCACCACTCGCGCAAGCAGGTTGCTTCACCCGGCTGTGTCAGGCGTGCTAGCATTTCGTGGTAGCTTTCAGGCCCGTCATGCAACCCAGTCGGCTCTCTCCAATCCATAAACGTACGGCCCGGGCAGCCGCGCTGGTTTGTCTCCTGGTGCCTTTTGTTTGCGCGCCAACTCCCGTCCTCGCCAAGGATGAACCGAAATGGATCGAAGTGCACTCCGCACACTTCTCTGTGATCACAGACGCCGGCGACAAGCGGGGCCGCGAAGTTGCTTTGCGGCTGGAGCAGATGCGAGCGGTTTTTGGCCAACTGATTCTCAAGACAAAGTTGAAGATGTCCGTTCCGATCACCGTCATCGCGTTGAAAAGCGACAAGCAGTATGGCGACGTCGCCCCGATAAAGCAAAGCATGTCGGGTGGCTGCTATGTTCCGGCGCAGGATCGCATTTATATCGTCCTCAATCTTTTTGCAATCGATCCCTGGCGCGCCGTGGCCCATCCACTCGCGCATTATCTTCTGAATTACAACTATCCGCCCACGCAAGGCTGGTTTGACGAAGGCCTAGCCGAATATTTCGGATCGATCAATATCGGCAAGAAAGTGGAACTGGGAGGCGATCCCGAGTTATTGCCCGAATGGCATGAAGATGTCTTCGATGATATGGCCGGAATGAAGCGGGACCCAAATATTCCACAGTCCTTGACCCAGTTGGTAAGTTCCCCTGTATGGCTGTCAATGACCGATCTCTTCACCATGAAACACGATACTTTCGGCAAGCGCGAAGGTACGCACAACACTTTGTTTTACGCGCAGTCCTGGATGATCGTTCACTATCTCGCGAACAAAAACAAAATGCCGCAGGTGGGAACTTACTTCGACTTAGTCAATAACCGTCAGGTTCCGGTCGATAAAGCCATGGTGCAGGCCTTCGATATGACGCCCGCGCAGATGGAGGACGCGGTCAAGACCTATTTCAATTCGATAAGCATGCTGGGCGTTGCGCTCGATGAATCGAAGAAGCCGATTGCAAACCCGGTCGATAGAGAACAGCCGATTCAAATTCCCCTTCCCTTTGGCCCGGACGACATCGGAATGACGGTTACCCCCGTTAAGGATGATGATGTAAAAGCTATGATTGGCGACGTGATGGCGCGCATCCCCGAGCATCGCGATCAGGCGTGGCACGACTTGCAGCAATTGGCTGCGGATCCCACAAACAATGAAGTGGCGCACCGTGGACTCGCCCGCGAGTACTTGCGACAGAAGAAATTCGATGCTGCCGCCGACGAGCTCGATAAAGCCGCAGAAGCAAATCCTCAGGACCCATGGCTTTGGTATTACCGCTCCGTGCTGAAATATCAGAAGGCGCAGGCGACCCGGCAGCAGATGCAGGGTCTAGCCAACATGATGCAGGATTTGCGATCAGTAACTGATTGGTATCCCGAGTTAGCCGACGCTTATAACATGCTCGGAATGGCCCGTGTTGAAGGAGGCGGAATTACTTCCGCACTTGAGGCGCAAAAAGAGGCAATCGTCCTGGCTCCGCGAAATGCCGAATACCAGTTCAATTTGGGCCAAATTTATGTCTCCGGAAAAAAATGGGACCTGGCTCGCGAGGTTTTTACGCAACTGAAGGCGGGACCCGATCGAACAGCCGCAGCTGCCGCAAAAGAGCAATTAGAAGATTTGGACACGCTGCAGAAGTATGGAGTGCGCCCGCAGCGCGCCGGTGGACCCGAGACCCCGGCGGGTGCGGCGAGTACTCCGACAGCCAAAAGCTCCGCCGCATCCAAAGCCACGACCAAAACTCAAGACGAAGAGGAAGACGCTGACGCCGCGCCAAAACCAACCCCCGCGAAACCAGAGTCAACCGGGCCGGTACAGTTTCTCAAAGGTAAGATAGTAAGTAGCGACTGCTCGAAATCTCCGGAGGCTATAGTTACTATCTTGAGTGGTATGACGACTTATAAGATGCATACATCGGATTACAAGTCATTAGTGGTCATGGGAGAAGATCAATTTTCCTGCGATTGGAAAAATCGATTGGCGTCTGTGAACTACCGCTCCGGCGGGAAGCAACAGGGAGAACTGGTTTCAATCGAAGTGCGCTGAGATTGGAAAAGCGCCGAACTGTAATGTGCTCACGAGCCGGGCAGTGGAGCATCGTCAGTCGGAATGTTCTTGATTACATAAGAGAAGTGAGTTTTGAAGCGAGCGATCGCCCCCTTTGGGCCAACTGCCCAGCAATGTTGGCCTTCACAGTTGACGGCGTTCAAATGGAGCCGGTCGGTATGCTGCCAGTGCATGGCTTCGCCGCGCTCGTCATGGCTGATGTCCGTTCCATTCGGGCCGACCGCAACGACGTCGCCATATCCACAGTCCGCGACTGCCGAACGATAGCCTCCGGGCTGTTGCTCGGCAAGATGCCAGGTCGCACCAAAATCATTGGAATAAGCGGCTACGCGCTTCGCGCTGGTCGGCTCCTTGTAGTCACCTCCCGCCGCCACGACGAGGAACCCTCCGCATGCGACGCTAAAAATCCCGCTCGAAGCATTGCCGCTCGCGATTGGGGTTTCAGCCGCCGTCCACGAACGCCCGTGGTCTGCGGAGCGAAATACACGCGCAACCGCTGCGCCTCCCGTGCCAAAATAAACATTGACACCGCGATCGCAGATAGCGATCGACGTGCCGCTCGCGGCAAAAGCTCCTTCTTTAGGAAGTGCTGCGGGCATGTTATCGCGTGGCAGTTCCTTCCAATGCTCGCCGTCGTCGGTACCCAACACCAGAAATTTTCCCCCGACCGGATCACTCAGCGCATAGCAATGCGTTTTCGAATCGCAAACCAGTGAATCAAGAAAAAATCCAGGTCGCTTGTCGGTGTACTGCAGCGTCCAAGTCTTACCACCATCAATCGTTTTATATATGCGCGATTTATCGCCATCGCCGCTCGACATGACATAAGCCGTGTCCGCGTCGAGAGCCTTGATGCCGCGAAAGTCAAGATCGTCCCCGCCCTTCACGCTCATTCGCGTCCACGTTGCTCCCTCATCAGTTGAGCGCAGAATTACCCCGTTCGACCCAGAGGCCCACACAACGTAGTCGTGTTTCCCCGTGAACGCAAAGCTGACGCTGACCCCGCGCAGATTAGCGTTGACGCCGCTGGTCTGAACCTGCCACCACGGCCCGGAATCAAAGAAGGCTAACGCGAGAAGAAAGAAAGTCAACATGTGCGCAGCTGGATTGTAAAACAGATTCGCGGAGCGAAACGGCCCGCCGTCCCAATCGCAATGTCGCGACATGCCTAAAGGCATTCCCCGATACGAATCACGCATAGAAATGTGCGAAGATGGATTGTGGGAGCGCAAGTCGAATGGAGAATCCTCTCAAGCTCAAGCGTATTCATCACGTCGAATTCTGGGTGGGCAATGCCCGCCAGGCAGCCTATTTCTATCGCAAGGGATTCGGCTTTTCTCAGATTGCCTACAGCGGGCTCGAAACCGGCCAGCGTCAGCGCACCTCTTACGCGCTGAGCCAGGGCAAGGCCAATTTTCTTCTTACTACGCCGTTGACGCCCGACGACCCAGCCGCCGATCACATTCGCAAGCATGGAGACGGTGTCCGCGATATCGCCTTAGAAGTTGCTGACGCGGATCAGGCCTTTGAAGAAGCTGTCCGCCGAGGCGCGCACCCAGCCGAAGAGCCGCATGATCTAAAGGATGAAAACGGCACCATTCGCCGCGCTGCCGTCCATACCTACGGAGACACCATCCACTCCTTAATCTCGTACAAAGACTATAAAGGTCCCTTCCTACCTGGATTCATGGCCGCCCCTCTAGCCGGTGATGACTGCGGCATCCTTCGCGTCGATCATATCGTTGGCAACGTAGAACTCGGCAAGATGCAGTACTGGGCTGATTACTACACGCGCGTATTCGGCTTCCATCGCTACATCACCTTCGACGACAAGGATATTTCGACCGAATTCAGCGCGCTCATGAGCATCGTCATGTCCGACGATTCGCACTCGGTGAAATTTCCCATCAACGAGCCCGCCACGGCCCGCAACAAAAGCCAGATTCAGGAATATCTCGAAGCCTACGGAGGCCCCGGGGCGCAGCACATCGCGCTTCAATGCAAAGACGTCATGTATACGGTAGCGAAGCTGCAACGCAACGGTCTCGATTTTCTACGCGTCCCCGATACCTATTACGACCTGCTGCCATCGCGAGTCGGCCCAGTCGAAGAGCCCATCGACGAACTGAAATCTCTGGGTATACTCGTGGATCGCGACGAAGAGGGTTATCTGCTGCAGATTTTTTCGAAGCCAGTGGAGGATCGTCCGACTGTATTCTTCGAAGTAATCCAACGCAGAGGCAGCCGCGGCTTCGGCAAAGGAAATTTCAAGGCGCTCTTCGAATCGATCGAAATGGAACAGGCGCGGCGAGGAAATCTCTGATATGCCTCTGGCGGCCGGCAAGATAAAGCGGGTGCTGGCTTAGATGTTGGTGCCACAGAACTTCACTGCTTTCGCACTTGCTTTTGGGTGGCGCAGCGGTTTACCGCTGCGATAGTTGGTGTATTCAATTCCGGCTTTAGCCGCGGCGGTACGGCGAGGCGAGAACCGCGACTTGAGAATGACGAACTTGAGAATAATGAAGAACGCAAAAGCGAAAGCTCCCAGGAAAGCTGATCTGCATTATCAGTCAGGCTTCGGCAACGAATTCGCCAGCGAAGCGGTCGACGGTGTCCTGCCGCGCGGCCAGAATTCGCCACAGAAAGTCGCGCACGGCCTCTACACCGAACAGCTGAGCGGCACCGCATTCACCGCACCGCGCGGCGTCAATCGACGCACTTGGTTATATCGGATTCGCCCATCAGTGGCACACAGGCCCTTCGAGCCCATCAGCCCCAAGAGCCTGCGCAGCACTCCATTTGACGAAGTCCCAACCCCGCCAAATCAGTTGCGCTGGATGCCGATCCCAATTCCCTCCGAGCCTACCGACTTCGTCGACGGCCTCATCACCATGGCGGGCAATGGCAACATCCACACTCATTCGGGCGTTGGAATTCACATCTACGTCGCCAATACTTCAATGACCGACCGCTTTTTCTATAACGCCGACGGAGAGATGCTGATCGTGCCACAGATGGGTCGATTACTGCTACGAACAGAGATGGGCTTGCTCGAAGTTACTCCCGGCGAGATCGCAGTCATTCAGCGGGGAATCCGTTTTCGTGTAGAACTTCCGCAGAAAGAAGCGCGAGGATATATTTGCGAAAACTATGGTGCCCTCTTTCGTCTCCCCGACCTCGGCCCAATCGGCGCAAACGGCCTCGCCAATCCGCGCGACTTTCTCGCTCCCGTGGCCGCGTTTGAAGATCGCGAAGGCGATTACAAGATCGTCGCGAAATTTCAAGGCCGGCTCTGGTCCGCACAGATCGATCACTCGCCACTAAACGTCGTCGCCTGGCACGGAAACTACGTGCCCTACAAATACGATCTCGCCAATTTCAATTGCATCAACACCGTGACCTTCGACCACCCCGATCCGTCGATTTACACGGTCTTGACTTCGCCCTCTGAAATTCCCGGTACCGCCAACGTCGACTTCGTAATTTTCCCGCCGCGTTGGATGGTCTCCGAGCACACCTTTCGTCCGCCTTGGTTCCATCGCAATTTCATGAACGAATTCATGGGATTGATTCGCGGGGAATACGACGCCAAGGCCGAAGGCTTCGTGCCCGGCGGCGCCAGCCTGCACAATTGCATGGCCGGTCACGGTCCCGACTCCGAAACTTTCGAGAAGGCTAGCAAGGTCGAACTCAAGCCAGTCTATCTAGCCGACACTATGGCATTCATGTTCGAGACGCGTTTCGTCTGCCAGCCGACAAGATTTGCTCTGGAAACATCGCAGCTCGATCATCAGTATTTCGAATGCTGGCAGGGATTGCGAAAGAAGTTTAAGGAATCGGGCAGCTAATCGGCGATGAGCGCGAAACCTACCCACACAACGCAAGGTTCAGCAAGCGCGGCAGACGGCGCCGGCACGTTGCTGCGCGACCTGATCGATTACGCAGGATTATTTCCTCCCGCGTCTTTATCGATGTCCCGCTCGATTGCCAACTATGACGAATATTCGCGTTCGCAATGGAAGTGCATCCTCGGGCGCTTTATAGTTTCGGTCGCGCGCTTAAGAGAATTTGAAGATGCTTTCATGCGATTACCAGATACGCCGTCTGGCGAAATCAGCGCGAAGTGGCGTCTTTCCGTCCTTCTCGGCTCCGATCCACTAGCGGATGTTGCCCATATTCACGAATTCAAAAGTCGAATGGCGAAATCGACCTCGTTCCGAACAGCAGTTATTGAGTCGATCGAGGTGAAGGTTACGAGTGCCAGGGAAGTCGAGCGGATCTCCGCAATCATCCCTCAGGAACTGCAGGCTTACTTCGAGATCCCTCCCTCATCGGCCAGCGAGTGCATCCCCGCGCTCGCACGCTTTGCCCGCAGCGCCAAGATTCGCACCGGAGGGGAGACGGCTGACAAGTTTCCCGCTCCAGAGGGCGTCGTCGAATTCATCCGCCTTTGCGCAGCGAACAACGTGCCTTTCAAGGCGACCGCCGGATTGCACCATCCCTTGCGCTCCATCCACCGGCTTACCTATCAGCCCGAGAGCCCCCTGGGAATGATGCACGGTTTCATCAATCTCTTTCTGGCAGCCGCATTTTTGCGTGCCGGCATGGACGGCAAACTAGCGGTTCAATTACTCGAGGAACAATCCCCACAAGCCTTCCACTTTGACGAAGATGGAGTGAGTTGGCGTGAAGATCGTTCGAGCGTGCGAGAGATCGCTGCGGCTCGCCAGGATTTCGCAATTTCGTTTGGCTCGTGCTCCTTCACCGAACCCATCGACGATCTCCGATCCCTAAGTCTCCTATGAAACCGGTCCTCGACGAGACCCACGATCCGAGCGCGCAAAGTTGGGTCGAATCCGCAAATGTGGTCGGCTCAGATCTTCCCCTTCAGAATTTGCCCTTTGGAGTTTTTCGACGGCCTGGCACAAGCGGCGAGCCGAGTCTCGGGATAGCGATCGGCGATCGCATCCTTGATCTCCCCGGATTGCAAAGTGAAGGTTTGCTCTCGGCACAGGGTCTCGAACAGGCGACCAATGCCTGCGCGGCCGGTTCGCTCAACGCGCTGATGGCGCTTCCAGCTGGTCCGAGGCGCGCCTTGCGTCAGCGTCTTCACGCCATCTTGCGCGCGGATGCGCCGGGCGCTGATAGGCAAGCCGCATCGCGCCATCTCTTCGCGCAGTCTGATGTCGACTTGCTCCTGCCAGCAGTCGTTGGCGACTACACCGATTTTTACGCCTCCATCTTCCACGCCACCAACGTAGGAAAGTTATTCCGCCCCGACAACCCTCTGCTCCCAAATTACAAATACATTCCGATTGGCTATCACGGACGGGCCTCATCGCTGGTTGAGTCGAAAACGCCGATCCGCCGCCCGAACGGGCAAACCCGTGATGGCGATGCCGCTCCAGCTTTCGGCCCGACCAAAGCGCTCGATTATGAATTGGAAGTCGGTTTCTACGTAAGTTCAGGCAATCAGCTCGGAGAAACCATTCCCATCGCCGAAGCGGAAGATCATATCTTCGGAATCTGCCTCCTCAATGATTGGTCAGCCCGCGACATTCAGGCATGGGAATATCAGCCTCTCGGTCCGTTTCTGGGGAAGAGCTTTGCCACTTCACTTTCGCTGTGGGTCGTGACTATGGAAGCGCTCGCTCCCTTCCGCACTGCCGCCTTTGCCCGCCCAGAGGGCGATCCCGAGCCCTTGCCTTACCTTTTCGACCGGAACGATCAAGCCCACGGCGGCCTCGACTTGCATCTTGAACTTTCGTTGCTCTCGCCGCATATGCGCGAGCAAGCGACGGCTCCTGCAGTTTTGGGCCGCAGCAATTTTCGTGATATGTACTGGACCATGGCGCAGATGCTCACCCATCACGCGAGCAATGGCTGCAATCTGCGTAGTGCCGATCTTTTAGCGAGCGGAACGGTCTCAGGCGCCGACAAGACGGCGTGCGGCAGCCTGCTGGAGCTAACCTCGCGCGGCAAAGAGCCAGTAACACTGCCCACCGGCGAGCAAAGAAAGTTTCTCGAAGATGGAGATGAAGTTATTCTCCGAGGCTACTGCGAACGCGATGGATTCCGCCGCATCGGCCTCGGCAGTTGCAGCGGCACGATACTGCCCGCGAACGCGATACGGTAAGCTTTTCCCGCCTCGGCAAACCCGCCCCGCACAAAGAAACACCCCGTCCGCCCTCGCGTTCTTTCGTTGTATAGTAGTCCCCGTCGCGAAGGAGGAAATCTGAACTCGCAGGCGGATTCGATCGTGCTGGAAGACAACTGGCAATCGAAAACGGAGGGCCACGGCGGCGCCGTCTTTGCCGGCTTTCTCGGCTGGACCCTCGACGCCTTCGACTTTTTTCTCGTCGTCCTCTGTCTGACCGCGATCGCGAAAGAGTTTCACCGTTCCGACAAAGAGATTGCATTTTCCATCACGCTGACTCTCGCCTTCCGTCCCGTGGGCGCGCTGATCTTCGGATTGCTCGCCGATCGCTACGGCCGCCGCCTTCCGCTGATGCTCGACCTCATCTTCTACTCCGCGGTCGAGGTGGCAACCGGCTTCGCGCATAGCTTCACAACGTTCCTCGTATTGCGCGCCCTCTTCGGCATCGGCATGGGCG
The DNA here is from genome assembly GCA_963800565.1 of uncultured Acidobacteriaceae bacterium. Taxonomy (GTDB): domain Bacteria; phylum Acidobacteriota; class Terriglobia; order Terriglobales; family Acidobacteriaceae; genus Acidiflorens. Next base: position 55,848 of record CAWDBM010000011.1, on the reverse strand, counting down.
GAGAATGGGGCGTTGGCGCATCTCTCGCCATGGAAAAAGTTCCGCCCAAACTGCGCGGATTTCTCTCCGGCCTGCTCCAGCAGGGATATGCTCTCGGTAACCTTCTCGCGACCGGTTGTTTCTTCTTTGTCTTTCCTCGTTGGGGATGGCGTCCCATGTTTTTTATCGGAGGACTTCCCGCGCTGCTTGCACTCTTCGTTCGTTTCCATGTGAAGGAGTCGGAAGTCTGGCACAGGACTCGTCAGCCCAACTGGCGCAGCCTGGGCCGCGAAATCGTCCGTCACTGGAAGTTGTTTCTCTATCTCACCATCCTGATGATGATGATGAACTTTTCCTCGCACGGCACGCAGGACATGTTCCCCACCTTCCTCAAGCGCTTTTGGAGTAGGACATCAACCCAGGTCGCTGGGATCAATGCGATCTCCGCCGTGGGCGCCATATTCGGCGGCACTCTGGTCGGCTTCCTCTCTGACCGCTTCGGACGCCGTCGCGCCATGATCGTTTCGTTTGTACTCGCCATCGCGTGCATTCCGTTGTGGGCTTATGCTCCGACCGTGACCGTGCTGGTCATCGGAGCATTTCTGATCCAGTTCATGGTGCAAGGGGCGTGGGGCATCATCCCAGCCCATCTTTCGGAATTGTCGCCCGACTCGGTTCGCGGATTCCTTCCCGGATTCGCTTACCAGTGTGGCGTGCTTCTGGCCAGTACGGTTCCAACCATCGAGGCGGTTCTCGCCGAACACATCAGCTACGCCAACGCCATGGCTTTGACTGCGCTAACGGTATTCACGCTGGCAATAATCGTCATAGCACTCGGCCGCGAGCGCCGGGGCATTCAGTTCGGCTTGTGACCATGTCTTTGGATTTACTGGGCACGGCTTCATGCACTTTGCGGGAAAAAGTAGGGGTTGCTTTTGCCTTTGGGTGGCGCAGCGGTTCACCGCTGCGATAAATGGCCCTTCGTCGCTGCGGCTTTAGCCGCCGAGGGAATGCGATCTTCAAGTTGAGTCACTACCTTCGGAGAAGATAATTCGACTGACAATGCCACTCACAACACCAATGACCTCCGATATTTTGCCCTTCGACGTCCTGCGCTCTCCAGCGCAATTTCTGCAGCAGACCGGAATCCGCGCCGACCACGACTGGCTGCGCGATTACGAAAAATGGTTCGAGAGCGAAGGGCAGGGAATCTCCGACGCAGTCGACCGCGCCGGCACTCCCTGGTTGCGCATGTTCGACCAGTGGGGCGCGCGTGTCGACGAAATTCTTTATCCACCCGAATACTGGCGCATGTTGAAACGCGGATATCGCGCCGGCGTCCTCTGGCGAGTCTTTGGCCAAACCGCTGAGCGCAGTTCGCTGATCCCGGCATATCTCCTCCTCTACGCTACTGGTTTCTACGATGCTGGCCTGGCCTGCCCCTACACCGTTTCTCTTTCCACCATCTGCCCGCTCTCAAAATATGGAGACGCGGAACTGAAAGCACGCTTCCTGCCCCACATGTTGCAGCGCGACGATACCGTCTGGCAGGGAGCGACGTGGATGACCGAAATCAAAGGCGGCTCCGATCTGGGCGCAGCGGTCGAAACGGTTGCACAAAAAGAAAGAGACGGAAACAAGTGGCACCTGACCGGCGACAAATACTTCGCCAGCAATGCCGGCGCCGAATTAGCCGTAGTTGCAGCACGGGCAGAAGGCGCGCCACAAAACGTACGCGGGCTGAGTCTGTTCCTCGTGCCGCATCGCCGAGAAGACTGCCAACTCAACTATCAAGTTCGCCGCCTCAAAGACAAAATCGCCACCCGCTCCGTTCCCACCGGAGAAATCGAACTGCGCAACAGCGAGGCTTGGCCGTTAGGCCAGCCAGATCAGGGGATCTATCTGATTCTCGAGGTGCTCAACATCTCGCGCGTGGCCAACTGCATAGGCAGCGTAGCCCTTGCCCAGCGCGCCATCGCGGATGCCTATTCTTATGCCGAGCGGCGCACAGCCTTCGGCAAACCGATCATCGAGCATCCGTTGCTAAGACAGCAGTTCGAAGATAGGGTGCGCGGCCTGCACGCCGCTTCAAAACTGGCATGGGAGGCCGTGCACATGCTCGACAAAGTTTGGCGAGAGAGGCCGCCATACTCCGAGAGCTATCATCTCTTCCGCCTGGTCGCGCACCTCGCTAAATACTGGACCGCCGAATTCGCCGTTCAGACTGCCAAATGGGCCATGGAAGTCTACGGCGGGGTGGGCACGCTGCAAGAAAATCGCGTCGAACGCTGGCTCCGCGAGGCCATGATCCTGGCCATTTGGGAAGGCACATCGCATCGCCAGATGCTCGATGGACTCGAAGTCATGCAACGCAAAGGCGCCCACCGCCTGCTCTTTCAGCATCTGGCTGGCAAAGCTTCCGAGGCGCAATTGCGCGAGATGGAAGCGCGAGTGGAGCGACAACTCGCATTGCCCGATCCCGAAAGGGAAGCGACTCTGGAGCAGCTATTCAGCGATCTGGCCCAGTTTACCGCTGCCGCGTTATCGCACGATTGACGATTTCGAGTCTTATCCTGCTCGCCAAACTCTGCTAGCCGCGTCGGATAAGACATCGGACAACAACCATGCGCAAAATCTTCATCAATCAAGAAGGCCAGATTCGTTCCGGCTGGAGACTGCTGATCTGGTTCGCCATCATAATCGCCGCGAACTACGCGGTCACCTACGCCGGGGGCCGCTTGGGCTTCGGAGGTCAGCATGCCTTCCTCGATCCCCGTTGGCTCATTGCTACCGACTTACTCCTCATATTCATCCCGACCGCGCTCGCCACCTTCATCATGATGCGCATCGAGCGCCGACACTTGCGCGATTATTACGTGCACCTCCGCCAGCTTTTCGGTGGCCTTTTTTGGAAGGGATTGGCATGGGGCGCCGCCTCGGTATCGCTCTTAATCGGGTTGATCGCCGCTTTCGGCGGCTACCGCATCACCGGCCTCGCCAGCCACGGAAGCGCGTTGCTTTATGGCCTGCTGCTCTGGATTGCAGCCTCTCTAGTAATTGGCATAGTCGAGGAGTTCGCCTTCCGCTCCTACATGCTTCGCACCCTGGCCGATGGCATCGGCTTCTGGCCCGCCGCCGCTGTCCTGGCGTTTTGCTTCGGAGCACTCCATTACTTCACCAAGCCCGACGAGCGCTGGGAAGATTTCGCCTGCACCGGATTATTAGCCTTCGCCCTCTCGATCGCCATTCGCCGCACCGGCGACCTCGCATTCGCCGTCGGTTGGCACGCCGCTTTCGACTTCGGCAACATTTATTTCTGGGCAGGACGCAACGCCGGAGAGTTTGCCGAAGGCCGCCTATTCGCGACCTCCTGGCCCGGTCCCGATTGGTTGACCGGTGGTCTCCTCGGTCCCGAAGCAAGCTGGATGATTTTCGTCGTGATTGCGGGATTGTTTCTGGTGGTTACAAAATTTGTCCCCAAAATTTCGCGTCGGGAAGCGCAATAGCTTGCGACATTAGCGCAACCCTGTGCGTTCCGGGCCGGTTAATTCCTTTATTTTCTTTGAAACAAACACCCAAAAATATTTTTTCGCCCGATGACCCATTTCGCTCCCCTTTCTCGCATTAACAATTAGAGCGCGGGATCCACAGAAACCACGTTCCGCGAAGTCCTCGGTGGCGGATAGTTTGGGGAAGCTATCCGCCGCTGATCGGCTCAATTCGCAAGCATCTGCTCCAACATCTACCCACCTTCAAACTCTTCACCCTACTTCAGCAAATACTGCTCCACGAACATCACCGTCGCATAAAACTGATAGCCCGACGTTTTGCTTCCCGCGGAAGCCATGTCCCCCATTCTTGCGCAGGAGCCACCACACCAGCGTCCCGTTCTGCCTCCCCTATGGCTTTCTACGATTTCGGACAAAACAGCCTAGCTCACTCTTGATTTTCTTGCATTGAAAAGCAGATTCAGTCGACGCCGAATCCTGGCGCCTTCCACCGTGCGTGGCTCTCCTTCGTGTACCTTTGTGGCCTTTGTGGTTCATGCCTTTGCAAACTGCACTACTACCGAAAATCCGCTCAAAAACAAAACGTCAGGAAGTCTCTTTTATGTTTGAATGTTCTCTACAGCGTATGTTCCCATGTCACACGAGCGGGTCACGTTCATGAAGAAGCAATTCGGCTTATTTGCCATCATTTGCATCTTGGCCATTTTCGCCAGCCCCATACCATCGCGAGCGCAGCAACCTCCCGACCGCCAGGTTGCCATCACCATTGACGATCTGCCAGCCGCCGCCAACTCCATGTCCGCCGCCGAGATCTCCGCTATGACGTCAAAGCTGCTCGGCACTCTTCGCGATCAGAAAGTCCCAGTCGTCGGATTCGTGAACGAAAAAAAGCTCTATGAGTTCGGTCAGGTAGATGACCGGATCAAAGCCCTCCGCATGTGGCTCGACTATGGTTTCGAACTCGGCAACCACACCTTCAGCCACATGTCGCTAAATCAGGCAGGCCTGTCAGCGTGGGAAGACGACGTGATCAAGGGCGAAAGCGTGACCAGCCTACTCCTGGCCGAGCACAAGATGACGCTTCGATACTTCCGCCATCCCTTCCTCGATACCGGCCGCGACCTCCAGACCCGCCGCCAGGCCGAGGCCTTTCTCACCGCGCGCGGTTATCGCATCGCTCCCATCACTCTCGACGCGTGGGACTGGATGTATGCTCCCGTTTACGACGATGCCAAACAACGAGGCGACACGGCACTCCGGCAGCAACTGGTCACCAGCTATCTCGATCACAGCGGCGCCGTCTTCGACTACTCTGAGCGACTGGCCAAAAAAACCATCGGCTATGAACCGAAGCAGATTCTGCTCCTGCACGCCAATCAACTCGAAGCCGACCACATCGGCGAACTCCTCGATCTTCTTCGCAAACGAGGCTATCGCTTCATCACCCTGGGCGACGCGCTGAGCGATCAGGCCTATAGCCTGCCCGACACCTTCGTCGGCGAAGAAGGAACCGGATGGATCGAGCACTGGGCCATCACTCTCGGCCACCCTCCCCAGGGCGCTCCCGTGTTTCCTCAATGGGTGATCGACCGCTCGAACGCACTGCATCCGACACAACCCTGACAGCAGCCGTTCGATGCGCTGGCCCGACGTCACTTCGAAACACGGAGGATCAAGAGATTCGTAACCTACGGAATTGCGGACAATCCGTTGTCTCCTGGAGAGCAGGGACGTACTATGTGCGAGTCTAGGCTCCAAATCGAGAATTCCGCCTGAATCTACCGGGCGACGCTCGTTGACCCGGTAACGCCGCACTGACCCGTGCAGCCAATGCGGTAGTAAAACACATCAACTTTCCGGAGGTGTTTCTTATGCTGAACCAAGCGACGATTGCCGATTTCAAAGCCCGCTTGCACGGAGGACTGATCGAGCCACGCGATCCGAATTACGACACGGCTCGCAGGGTGTACAACGCAATGATCGACCGGCGGCCGCGGCTGATTGCGCGCTGCGCTGACGTCGCCGACGTCATTGCGGCGGTGACGTTCGCCCGCGAGCACAAAATGCTGGTGTCCATCCGCGGCGGCGGCCACAACGCCGGCGGGTTGGGAGTATGCGATGACGGGTTAGTGATTGATCTTTCACCCATGAACTATGTTCGCGTGGACCCGAAGAAAAACACCGTCCGGGTCGCGGGCGGAGCGCTCTGGCGCGACGTCGACCATGCAACGCACGCATTCGGTCTAGCGGTTCCTTCGGGCATCATTTCCACGACCGGCGTGGCCGGACTGACTTTGGGCGGCGGTATCGGTTACTTGACGCGCCGCTATGGCCTGACCATCGACAACCTGCTGGCCGTCGAAATGGTGTTGGCCGACGGCCGCTTCGTTACCGCCAGCGCCAAGGAGAACCCTGACCTGTTCTGGGCAGTCCGCGGTGGTGGCGGCAACTTCGGCGTGGTGACATCGTTTCTGTTCAAGGGCCAGCCCGTGCACACCATTTACGGTGGCCCAATGCTGTGGCCGATGGAAGATGCGGCCGAGATGATGCGCTGGTACCGCAGCTTCATCGCGAAGGCGCCCGATGACGTCTACGGCTTCTTCGCTTTCCTTACTGTTCCGCAGGGCCCTCCATTCCCCGAGCATCTCTACAACGAGAAGATGTGCGGCATCGTGTGGTGCTACACCGGCCCGATCAAGAAGGCGGAGAAAGTATTCAAGCCGATCCGGAGCTTCAAGACTCCCGCGCTCGATATGGTTGGCCCAATTCCGCATCCCGTGCTCCAGAGTATGCACGACGGTATCTATCCGCCGGGCCTCCAATGGTATTGGAAGGCCGATTTCGTGCGTACCCTGCCAGACGAGGCAATCGCATTGCATGTGAAATACGCGGCGAACCTGCCGTCGCCGCAGTCGACCATGCACCTGTACCCGATCAACGGCGCCGCTGGCCGCGTCAAGAACAGTGCCACGCCCTGGGGTTACCGCGACGCAACCTGGAGTTCTGTGATTGTCGGGGTCGACCCAGACCCGGCGAACAAGGAGAAAATCTCAACGTGGGCGAAGGAGTATTGGAGCGCGCTTCACTCCTACTCCGCAGGCGGCGCCTACGTCAACTTCATGATGGAAGAGGGTGAGGATCGCATCCGGGCGACCTATGGCAAGAACTACGATCGATTGGCGAAGATTAAGAAGCGCTACGATCCGGGGAACTTATTCCGCGTAAATCAGAACATCAAGCCGCGCTGAAAGAGGAACCCGAGATACGACGAACCTGAGATCAAATCCTGATCCACGCCTCCTACTGCTTCCATTTGTTCTCAATCCGTGGCGCATGCTGCAGCGTTTGCATCACCACGCAATATTGTTCGGTTTTAGCCCGCAACGCGCTTAGCTGCTCCGGCGTTGCCTGCGGTGCCCGGACATCGAAAGTGACACGGATGCTCTGAAATCCGACAGGAGCTTCTTTCGATATTCCCAGCGTTCCTTGCAGATCCAGATCGCCCTCGACCGTGACATCGATCGCCTCTGTCGGTATTCCCATGGCGGCGGCGACCATTTGGCAGGTAATCTGTGCGCAGGCCGCGAGCGCGCCTAACAGCAGGTCTCCCGAGCAGGCTCCAGTACCGGCGCCACCAACTCCTTTGTGTGCTTGCGCCGCGTAGATCGTACGCCCCAAGTCCACCGAACAAGCGATCGGCGCGTCCCCCTGAGCGCCACGCGCGGTCAGCGTGATTCGCGAACTGCTCGGGTCTTGCCGGTAGCCATCCTTGAGGGGCCGCTGGAGCGATCGAATATCCATTAAATCCCTCCCAATTTCTGCGATATTATAAGCCCACCAGGGGTGCTGTCTTGGGATTTGTCGCAGCCGCGAACGATTCACCTGTGGTCGCGCAGTAATTGCGCAGCAGGGAATAGTCCGCTTCGGCATGCCCAGAGCCGCTTCTGCAAGTTCCGTGAATCCACCTCCTACTTCAGATTCGTTCTCATCCTCCCTGTCGCCGGGTGCGCGCGTTGGCAGTTACGAGATTCTCCAGCGATTGGGCGCCGGCGGGATGGGAGAGGTCTATCGCGCCAAGGACAGCCGCCTCGATCGTGAGGTCGCGATCAAGACGCTCTCGTTCGACCGCGGTTCTCATCCCGAGGCCCTGTCGCGTTTCGAGCAGGAGGCCCGTTCTGCCAGTGCGCTGAATCACCCAAACATCGTCACCATTTATGAACTCGGGCACGAAAACGGCACCCACTATATCGCCATGGAGCTGGTGGATGGAGAAACGGTGCGTTCGCTGCTCGCCTCCGGCCCCGTTCCATTTCGCAAATTAGTTGCGATCGCGGCGCAAGTTGCCGACGGTCTCGCCAAAGCTCACGAGACTGGCCTCATTCATCGCGACCTCAAGCCCGAGAATCTAATGGTTTCTAACGACGGTACGGCCAAGGTGCTGGATTTCGGTCTCGCGAAACTTCTTAGACCCGACCGCGGCAGTTCGGATTCGAGCACCACCATCACCGAGCATGGGACGGTGCTCGGCACCGTCGGCTACATGTCCCCGGAGCAAGCCATCGGCGAAGAACTGGATTTTCGTTCCGACCAATTTTCCTTCGGGTCGGTTCTCTACGAGATGGCCACCGGAACCCCCGCATTCCGAAAGAAGACGCATGCGGAAACAACCGCAGCTATTCTTCGTGATGAACCCGAGCACCTCGGCGCCAAAACGCTGCACGCGCCCGCTCCTTTCATTTGGATCGTAGAACGTTGCCTTGCCAAAGATCCGAAGCAGCGTTATGCCTCTACCCGAGATTTGGCTCGCGACCTCGCTGCCGTGCGCGACCGCCTGGCCGATCTGCCTGCCAGGGAATCCGAACCTCGCCGCAACAACCTTCCGGTCCAGCGCACTGCATTCATTGGACGGGAACGCGAAACCGCCGATCTCTGCCAGCTTTTGGGCCGCACTGCCGTACACCTCGTCACTCTCACCGGTCCAGGTGGCATCGGAAAGACGCGGCTGGCATTGCAGGCGGCGGGCGAAATGGTCGACCAGTTTCCCGGCGGCGTTTGTTTTGTCGCGCTGTCCGCGATTGGCGAACGCGGCTTAATAGTTTCCGCGATCGCGCAGGCCATGGGCGTGCACAAGACTGGAAATACATCGCCGCAAGAAAACTTGATGGAGTCTCTCCGGGGGCTGAGCCAGCCCATGCTCCTCGTGCTCGACAACTTTGAGCACCTCGTCTCTGCCGCACCGCTCGTGGCGCAAATGCTCACTGCCAGCCCTAAACTCAAGGTGGTGGTCACCAGCCAGGCGCCGCTTCATATCTATGGCGAACATGAATTTCCGGTGCCGCCGCTGGCGCTGCCCGATCCCAAATCTATCCCCTCTCTCGAAGTGTTGTCCCGTCTTCCAGCGATCGAGCTCTTCGTGGAACGTGCGCAGGCAGTAAAGCACCAATTCGCACTGACCAGGGAAAACGTAGCCGCCGTGGCGGCCATCTGCTCTCGCCTTGATGGCCTGCCTCTAGCCATCGAACTGGCCGCGGCCCGCATCAAGCTGCTCTCCCCGTCCGCCATGCTCGCGCGTCTCGAAAGCCGTTTGAGCCTCCTCACCGGTGGCGCCCGCGATCTGCCGACTCGCCAACAAACTCTTCGCAACACAGTCGAGTGGAGTTACGGCCTCCTCAATGACGCTGAACAAACCCTCTTGCGGAGGTTTTCCGTGTTTACGGGCGGCTGCACGCTCGAAGCCTTGGAAGCCGCCTGCGACACCAAAGGCGACTTGGGACTGGACGTGTTGGACGGCATGGCTTCATTAGTCGACAAGAGCTTGGCTCAACAGGTCGATCAGGTTAATCAGGAAACGCGCTTTATTATGCTTTCCGCCATTCGCGAGTACGCTCTCGAACGTCTCGCTGAGAGTAACGACGAACCCGCCACTCGCCGGGCCCACGCCGCTTATTATCTCGTGCTTGCCGAAGAAGGTGCCGAGGACATTGCCGCCCAGCCTGAATGGCTTAACCGTTATGAGATCGAGCATGAAAACTTCCGCCTGGCGATTGATCATCTAATCAAAACTCGAGATGCCGAATGGGGCCTGCGCCTTGGCACCGCTCTGTTCCGCTTCTGGGAGACACGCGAGCATCTCGCGGAGGGCCGTGATGCCATCGCCAGGCTCCTTGCGATGGAAGGAGCCGCCACGCGTTCGAAGCTGCGAGCGCGCCTGCTGTTCGCTGGCGCAGTTCTGGCGGCGGCGCAGGGAGATTACGGCTCGGCGCGCCCACTGTTCGAAGAAAGCCTCGAGACCTGTGTGAAGCTAAACGACAACCGTGGTGTTGCCGTCGCCCTGAACGCGATGGCCCTCAACGTTCGCGATCGCGGCGAATTCGACGCCGCATCCTCTCTCTTTGAGCGATGTGTCGCGATATGGAAGGACCTTGGCGACCCGGCAAACATCGCCCGCGCCCTCAGTAATCTCGCCAGCGTGATGAAGTTGCAGGGCGAATTTGAGCGTGCATCTTCGGTTTACGACGAGTGTCTGACGATGTTCCGCGACCTCGGAGATGGCATCGGTGTCGCCTGGACTTTGAACTACCTCGGCGACGTCGCTCGCGAAAAAGCCGACTTGGTTGCCGCGCGTTCCTATTGTGAACAGAGCCTGTCCGAGTTTCGGCGGCTGCATGATAACTGGGGAATTGCCAGCGCCCTCTCCGATCTGGCAAGCCTCAGCTGCGACCAGGGGAACAACCCCGAGGCTCGTCGCCTCTACGGGGAAAGCATCAAGCTGTTTCAGGATTTGGGTCACAAACGCGGCATCGCGAGAGCCCTCGAATGTCTCGCTATGAGCGCCGCAGCGCGGTCGAAGGCTGAGCAATCGCTGCACTGGGCTGGCGCTGCAGCCGCGCTTCGCCAACAGTTGGGTGTTCCGCTCGTGCCGGCCGAACAACGCCGGCTGGAGAAAGCCCTGGAATTTGCCCGCCGAACTCTCGGCAATGCTGCAGGCCTGACGGCCTGGATGGAAGGTTGGGCGATGCCGGTCGAGCAAGCCATCGAGGAGGCACTTACCTGCGACGCGGAACTAGCTCCGCCGCCTCAAAACTCCGTTTGAAGTCAATTTGCGGTGTTGGGGTCGATCATTCGCCGCACAGCCGAGATGCGATTCGCCGGAAAACCTCCGCGGCGCGCGTGTTCGCGAATCGTTTCCTCGTCTGGTGCCAGATACACACAATAGACTTTATCGCCCGTAACGTACGAATGGAGCCACTTGATTTCCGGTCCCAATTCCCTTAACGCACCGATCGACTTTCTCGCGACCGACTGCAATTCCGCATCCGTTAAATTACCTGCGCCTGGGATCTCCCGCTCAATCACGTATTGGGGCATCGAAACCTCGCGAAACCGCCATCGTAGCAGATTTCACGCCTGAAAGTGCATAGCCTGCGACAATCTCAAAAGCAGAAAGTGGAGCGACCATGAGAACGGAATTCCTGCGATTCAACGGCGCTGTCGAGCGCGATCCCGCCATCGATGCCTGGATGAAAGCGCATACAGGTGAATTGGGAGCCATCGCCCGGAAGTGGTTTGAGGCGATGCGAAAATGCGGCGACGAAGTCCGCGAGCTTTTGCATGACGGCTGCCCGGTTGCCTGTTTGGGAGATGCGCCCTTCAGCTACGTCAACGTATTCACTGCGCACGTAAACGTCGGCTTCTTTCATGGAGCAGCACTGCCCGATCCGGAACGCTTGTTGCAAGGCACTGGCAAGTTTATGCGCCACGTGAAGTTGAAACCCGGAACGCTAACAAACGCCGCAGTATTAAGTGCACTCATCACTTCGGCGTACGCGGATATAAGAGCTCGCGTCGAAAACGGTTAGCCAACAAAGAAAAAGCCTACGACCTCGCCCGAGCTTAAGAACCCCCACACGTGACGGCGATCACACATTGCTGTGACTGTCACCGCAGTCAGCTTAGATGCGCCCCCACCATAATGTCCTCCACCGTACACACCTAATACGTGGGGCATGATCCCCAACTTAATATCGCTAAGGAGGCGACCGGATGGATCCACGTGCAATGATCTCCCAGATAAAAAAAGTCGTGGTGAGTTTGGCCACGGTGGCGCCTGCCTTGATTTTGTTTTCTGCACTATTAAGTCCGCCCGCGGCATTTGCCGTTCCAAGTTATGCGCGGCAGACCGGCTTGCCCTGCAGCGGCTGCCACTATGCGCCTCCCGAACTCAATCCTGCCGGACGAAGGTTCAAGCTGATGGGCTACGTCGATCGAGGCGATGACACCAAAACCGTGAAGACGGAAGGCGGCAAAGGGCGTGCCGCACTTGATCTTCTCGCCTCCCTGCCTCTTTCCGTCATGTTTGAAGCATCATTTACCAACACCAGCTCGCCCGTCCCCACAACACAGAACGGCAACCTTCAGGTTCCACAAGATATGTCCCTCTTCCTTGCCGGAGCATGGACCAGCCACGTCGGCAGCTTTCTTCAAGTGACCTACGAAACCCAATCCGACCATTTCACCAGCGATAACACCGATATCCGCTTCGCCAATAAGACGCAGTTGAGTGGCAAGGAACTGGTTTACGGCCTCGACCTCAACAACAATCCGACCGTCGAGGATCTTTGGAACACTACCCCGGCATGGGGCTATCCGTGGATCTCCAGCAATGTTGCGCCGACTCCTAACGCCAGCCCCATTATTAATGGTGTGTTAGCACAGGATGTTGCAGGATTCGGCGGCTATGCCATGTGGAACAATCATCTCTATCTAAACGTCGATCTTTATCGCACCCAACACGTGGGCGGTTCTGAGCCGAATCCCGGAGTTGGTGCGAATGTCAACATCGTTGGGGTTGCACCCTACTGGCGCCTCGCCTGGCAGGAATCGAGAGGGCCGACGCAGTTCGAGATCGGCACCTATGGAATGCACGTGAAGAGCACCAACAACGTGATCAATAGCGGGGTAGACAATGTCTATGACAGCTACACCGATTGGGCATTTGACATGCAGCTTGATCAGACCGTATTCAGGAAAGACGTCGTGAGTCTGCGCGGCACGTTTATCCACGAAAACTCCAACTTGGCGTCCAGCGCCGCCGTCTTACCCCCTACCGGTCCACTGGCCTCACTTGGAGGACACCATCTCAATACTTTTATGCCCAACATCGAATATCACTACGGCACTCGTCTTTCCGGCACCTTCGGTTGGTTTGACACCTCGGGTACACCCGATGTCCTGCTCTACCCCTCAGGTGCGATAAGTGGCAATTTGAACGGCGACCCGAGAAGCGCCGGATACATTGGAAACATCTCCTATTGGCCGTGGCAAAATCTGCAACTCGCCTTCCAATACACGGGATACACGCGCTTCAACGGCGGTTCCAGCAACTACGACGGCGCCGGTCGTAATGCGAGTTCGAACAACACCGTTTACCTGGACGCGAAGTTCCTTTTCTGACACCCATATCGCAGCCCGGGTACGACGTCTCAACCAGGAAGATTGAAATCCGAACCAACGACTGAAGCGACGACTAACAAGGAGAAAATAATGAAGCGAAGTTCAATGATGGTAATGCCACTCGTGGCAGCCCTGTGTTTGGCCGCCAGCGCGGGTTCGATCACTGGCAAAGTCTCAGGTACGAAGAGCGAATCGGTGGTCTACGTCGATGTGATCGCAGGCAAGACCTTCCCGGCACCGACAACGAGCACGGTTATGGATCAGAAAGGCCTTATGTTCGTGCCGCACCTCGTCGTGGTACAGCAGGGCGCCACGGTTGACTTCCTGAACAGCGACAGCGTCGCCCACAACGTTTTCTGGAGTGCCATCAGCGGCAACAAAAAACTCGGCCACAACCTCGGCACCTGGCCGAAGGGCGAGAAACGCTCCTTCAAGTTTGACAATCCTGGCGTCGTGCCGCTGCTCTGCAATGTGCATCCGGACATGGCCGCCTATGTCATCGTCTCACCCACACCATACTTCGCCACTACCGATAAGTCAGGCGCATACAAGATCGACAATGTTCCCGATGGCAGTTACACCGTGACCGCATGGAATGAAGGCACTAAGAACCAATCCAAACCAGTAACCGTGTCGGGCGAGGGCAAAGCCGATTTCACACTCAGCAAGTAACCTGCGACTTCCAAGGACTGTAGTTGAAGTCTGTTAAGAGAGACCTATGCCAGACGACCCGAAGACAACAAAAGTCGATGACACAGTCAATCGGCGCCAGTTCTTTTTGAAGCTTGGCATCGGCTCTCTAGGTATCGCCGCGGCGGGCACGGTCGCTTTTGCCTATCAGTATCTGGAGCCGAATGTTCTCTACGAACCCTCGCCGATCGTCAACCTGGGCAAGCCCGAGCGCTATGCACCGGACTCCGTCACGCTTGATGTGAATTCGGGGATTTACATTATTCGTTCGCAGGAAGGCTTCTTCTCGCTCAGCGCAGTCTGCACGCACCTCGGCTGCCTCACGACCTGGCAGCCCGAAATCAACCGCATCACCTGCCCTTGTCACGGCAGCAAATTCGATCGCGATGGAGCGGTCATCGAAGGCCCCGCTCCCAAGCCCCTGCCCTGGCTGAGGATGTGGATGAACGACGATGGCGAATTGCTGGTAGACCGGGCGACGAAGGTGCCTCCCGAGAAAGAGTATGTGCGAGCGTGAATATGGAAAAAGTTGAGCGCAAGGACGCAGACGGCGCGATTCGAAATCCCCTCACCGCGCTCGCCCGCTGGGGCGCCGAACTCCAGCACATGTCCCGCGACCGTGTGCGCGAGCCGCAACTGGGATTCCGCTACACCTGGTACCTGGGTGCGCTGACGCTCGGCACATTCACCATTCAATTGAGCACCGGCTTGCTGCTGATGCTCTACTACCACCCGTCCATTCCGCAAGCCTATGCGGACATGAAGAATCTCCAGTTCGTAGTCTCCTCCGGTTTTTTCCTGAGGAATCTGCATCGCTGGTCGGCCCAGGCTATGGTGCTCCTCGTATTTATCCACATGGCCAAAGTCTTCTATCGCGGAGCTTTTCGCCCGCCCCGCGAATTGAACTGGGTCGTCGGTTCCACTCTTCTGCTGTTGACGTTGCTCCTCAGCTACACCGGTTATTTGCTGCCGTGGGATCAAACCTCGTATTGGGGAGTCACGGTCGGCTCCAGCATCATGGCGTCAGTGCCCGTCCTTGGAGAAAAGCTTCGCTTCGTCTTGCTCGGCGGAAATACAGTGAATGCGAACGCGCTGCTGCGGTTCTATGTTCTGCACGCCGTAATTTTGCCCTTGTCGGTCATCGCCTTGATTTGCATACACATGTGGCGCCTGCACCAGGATGGCGGAATGTATTCCCCCGATTCCGAGGAATCGGAGGAATCCGAACAACCACAATAATAATGATGAACAACTCTCCCTCAGAACGCGAAAGACATTTGCCGGTGCGGATTCCCGGAGAAAAAACCATCTCCTACGGAGGACTGCTCTTCCGCGAGATGATCGCCATCGAGATTTTAGCGGTGGTTCTGGTCTGCCTCGCGCTGGTGTTCAACGCCCCGCTAGAGCAGCTTGCCGACCCTCTCCACACCGCCAATCCCGCGAAGGCCCCCTGGTATTTCACCGGATTGCAGGAATTGCTTCACTACTTTCCCCCGTTTGTCGCCGGCGTAATTCTCCCGACGCTGATCGTGCTCGCCCTCATCGTTGTTCCCTTTTTCAACGTCAACATAAAAGATCAAACTCTGTGGGACCGGAATAAGTCGCAGCGGCTGATTGGTCTCGCCATCATCACGGTTGCTTTGACCGTGTTGTTGTTGCGGGCCGGTGCCTGGGATGCAACCATTCCCGTCCTCACCATCGCAGCCCTCATGACACTGGCCGCATCGTGGGCGGGGCGGCCAGTCGGCCGATTTCAAAATTGGTTGAGCGCCAAGCCGCTCTCCTTCTGGATCATGACCTGGTTCTTAATGGAGGCCGTGATCCTCACTACGGTCGGCGCACTCTTCCGCGGCCCCGGCTGGGTCTGGGTCTGGCCCTGGAGGACTCCTTGATCCCTCAACCGATGCGCCTATGGCTGCGGCGGAATGTCCTCGCTTCGCCCGTTCATCGTTTCGGATGGGCAAGCCTTCTCCTGCTGATCGCGCTTGCCGTGGCGCCGACCAAAGATTTCTTTAACGAATGGCGCCATTACCAGCGTCAGTACCGCAAGTTTATTTCTACACGCTCCGACCGCCTCACCTTGCAGCATCATTTCACCGGAGGAATTCAACAGATCTGGCTGCCCGAACTCGCAGTCGTCGATCGCTGCACCACCTGCCACGTGGCCGTCACCGAAAAGAGCTTCCAGGGTGACGCCTCGGTCCCCGAACCTTTTCGCGCCCATCCTCCAGTAGCTCACAATGTCAAAGACTGGGGTTGCGTGATCTGTCATCGCGGGCAAGGCCCTGCGACGGAGTTGGTGGAAGCGCACAACGCTACGCGCGCCTGGGAAGAACCGATTCTTCCCGCCCGCTATCTCGAAGCTTCCTGCGGCCAATGCCATCGCGCTCCCCTAACCGGCACACCGCAACTAAATCTCGGCCGCAATCTCTTGGGTCGCTACGGTTGCGTGCACTGCCATACCATCAAATTGTCAGACGGCAGCACCGTAAAACCGACCGACGATCCACCCTCGCTTTCGCACATCGCCGACAAAACCACACGCGAGTGGATTTACGCCTGGCTAAAGAATCCCTACGCGTACGCCGTCACCACGACCATGCCCGATTTCAAGCTGAGCGACGCCGATGCGCGAGATATCTCCGCCTTCCTCATCGCGAACAGTGCGCCAGTCGCCGGGGACGCGGACGCAGCGAAAAATCCGGGGCCTGACCCGACCGCCGGAGCCAGCCTCTACGGAGAATCATTCTGTGCCTCCTGCCACGCCGTGCAAAACGCGGCCGGAAATGTTGTCGGCGGCGACGTCGGTCCCGAACTGACCCGGATCGGCAACAAGGCGAAGCCGGAATGGTTGCGCCAGTGGCTCCGCAATCCGCGTGTCTACAATCCGGAAACGGCCATGCCGCACTACCGCTTCACAGAACCGCAGGTTTCTTTACTTACCGCGTATCTCGGAAACAAGAGCGATTCTGATCTATTGGCAAACGTACATCTGGACGCTGCGACTCCCGAGCAGGTCGCGCACGGCAAGCTTCTCGTCACCACCTATGGTTGCGCCGCTTGTCACGAGATCAATGGCATCAAGAAGCCAGATAACTTTGCCCCCGAACTAACTCGCGTAGGAAGCAAGCCCCTCACCGAGATCGTTTTCCTGCCGGGGATGAAGCGCAGCACGCCGGATTACATTGCTACCAAGATCCGGCAGCCGCGTGCCTTTGGAGCAGGATTGAAGATGCCGCAGTACACGCTTGCGCCCGCGCAGATTGATGCATTGACCACCGCCCTCCTCGCATTTACCGACCGCGCACACGATCTACCCAGGGCATTGACCGTCCCGGCAAAAGCGCCCTCGAATTATCAGCCCGCAGGCAATGCAGGCAAACTGATGTCAGATTTAGCTTGCTTTAGTTGTCATGCCATCAATGGTCGCGGTGGCGATATGGCTCCTGACCTCAGTTGGGAAGGCACGGCCGTGCAGCGGCCATGGCTGCAAGCATTCCTGAAGAATCCCGGCACCCTGCGTCCCGCGCTGATTCGCCGCATGCCGAAGTTTAATCTCTCCGATTCCGAAATCACCCAACTCACCGACTACATGATGACCGTGTATCAGACGCCAGCATTCGACCGCGATTCTCTAGCCTCTAACGGCTATCCGGCTGCCCAGGTAGAGCAGGGGAGACAGCTTTTCTACTCCAAGTACGCCTGCCAGTCCTGCCACATCATCGACACCAAAGTTGATAAAGGCTACATCGGACCAACCCTTACACAGGTAGGTTCGCGTTTAAATGCCGCCTGGATTTACCACTGGCTGAAAGATCCTCAATCCCTGCAACCGGGCACGACCGAGCCGAGCCGCAACATGAGTGACGAAGAGGCTCGCGCTCTTACCGCATTCCTGATGACGCAAAAAGGCGCCAGCAACAAGGGAGCAAAGAAATAATGACGCGACGCCGGTGCAAATTACTCGCGGTCTCGCTCCTCCTCTCAAGTGCAGCCTGCACTCATAAGCCGGCTCCAGCAGCCGCTTTAAAGCCCACCGCCTTTGGCGCCGCGTTGGTCGAATCAAGCGGAGGCAAGCAGACGGGAGCAATCGGCACGCTCCTGCCTCAGCCGGTTGTCGTGCAGGTCAACGACGAACAAGGCACCGCCGTGGCCGGAGCGCTAGTTGAGTTCACCGGCCCGGCCGGCGTCACCTTTGATCCGCCGAACGCCCTCACCGATCCCAGCGGGCAGGTCACCACGAATGTTGCTCTAGGTAGCGTTGCAGGACGATACCAATTGACCGCGCGCACCTCCACCAAAGCGCAAAAGTCAGTCGACCTTAAGATCGAAGAGATTGCATTGGGTTATCAGCAACAGGTCGGATCTCAGCTCGACAACAAATATTGCGCCGCATGCCACGATCCCGAGTCGACCCCGCAACGGGTTTCCAATTACGACAATTTGGCGGTGAAGCCGCATCCCTTCGCCGAGGGTGCCACGTTGAACCAGATGAGCGATGACGACCTTACCGCCATCATCAGCCACGGCGGACCCGCGCTCAATAAGTCTGCATTGATGCCCCCATACGCGTACACTCTCAACAAGACCGAGATCGAGGCGCTTGTCTCCTACATCCGCCTAATCTCCGATCCCCCCTACTATGCTCCCGGGACGGTCTCCGCAAGAAAGTAGCCGCCAGCAGCCCGTCTTTCGGCGCTAAACGGTTCCAAGAACGGTTCCAAGTCTGTTCACGGAGAATCGTTCCTTCGAATCAATGGAGCGATTTGATTCTTCTGGTTCTGCGCCATTCTCACTGCTCAATCTTCGTCCCCAGCCCCGCATACAGATAGTTCTCCCCATACGCCTTCTTCAATCGCGCAAACGCCAGTTCACCTGTGCAATGTCCCGGCGCAATCCTCTGCACCTTCCACTTCGTCTTCAAATTTTCCACCAGCGCATCAATCTCTTCCACCGGCGTCGTCACCAGGTGCAATCCCCCAAACACAATCTCCGTTCGCGAATCGACCGCGCTGGCCGCTTCCAGAATCGCTTCGATCCCCGCGTGCGAGCACCCATCCACCAGCAGCAATCCGTTCGGTCTCTTGATCGCCAGCGTCAATTCCGGCAGCCCCAGCGTCGCTTTCTGCTGGGAAACTGTCCGCACCAGGAAAATCCCCGGCGATACTTCCGTCAACTGATTCACCAGCACAAAATTCCCTGTGTCATACAACTTGCCCAGTGTGAGATGTTCCGGGTCCGTCCCCCCGAAATACCGCATCTTCGCCGGCAAGCTCTCATCGGCCCGCAAATACGCCGCCGGAATTGGCGCTCCGCCAAATCCATTTGCCCCATCCGCGGGCACATACACAGTAACGTTCGGATTCACCTTCAGTACATATCTCAGCCCCGTCGTGTGGTCTGCGTGCCAATGCGAGATCACCACAAAATCCAGTTTCGTCAGGTCTACGCCCAGCGCTTTCACGTTGTGTTCAAAAATCGCGGCATCATTCCCCGTATCGAACAAAATTCGCTTTCCGTTGTGCTCCATCAAAGCGGAGTATCCCCAATCCTTCGTCAGGTCCTTCGATTCCCCGAACGCATCATAGAGGATCGTGACTTTATCCTGTGCCCGGCAGAGAACTATCGCCACAAACACCAGCAGCAACGTCCAAGTCATCAAAGTGTAGATTCGCAAAGGAACACCTCCAACCGGAATTTCGGAGTCAGTATAGCAAGCTGGGTAGGTAGCGAACAGGGCGTTAGCGCTCACGGCCCGGACTAGCTGGTTCGGGTTCTCGAGAGGCGACCAGTAAAAGGGGAAATCGCCCCAGCCAACTTTTGGCGGTGCGTCAAATTGTTAATCTCCCTGCCACGCTCTCCGCGTCCAGTCCGCCGAATGTCCCCACCGCCGCTCGAAACTGGAGAACCCGGTTTCTCATCAGAGAAAACCCAAGTTCTCTCAAACCTCGGAACGCAACGGTTCCAAGTTCGCTTGCGGGGCATTTGCAAATGGCTGAAAAGAAATGGCTCCTCAGGTAGGACTCGAATCCACCTGAAACCGTCAATTGAAGGACTTACAGAGTACGGACGGCGCTTTAAGAACTTGGAAGTACCCGGTAGTTCGCGTTAAGTGATTGCAAAGTGATTGCAGAATTCTGAGATTAAAACTGCACCACCGACAATCCGGGGATCATTTGGAAGTGGCGGAGATTGCCGGTGGCAACGCCGTAACCAAGTTCCAAGGCCGTCACCCCGATCAACAAGTCGGACAGCGGAAGACGAACGCCTTTTGCTTGGTTCTCGCCGTCGATCTGTCCCACACGAAGAGCAACGGATACCGTGACCGGATGGACCGGTAGGGCCGTGAGCAACTCTTGGATGAAGTGTTGCCGCTTTTCCTTACGTTGCAATGTGTCGGCACGAGCCGCGCCGTGTGCCATTTCGAGTAGCGTGACTACGGAGATGGCGATATCTGGATTTCCCGCCTTCCCGGAGATCGCCGCGAGCATGCTCCGCGCGTTCTGGCCCTGACGCTCGGCTGCGATAAGCACACTGGAATCGAGGATTAGTCCCATGTGGGTGCTTCGAGCGGCTCGCGATGACTCTCGACGGCAGCGTTCACATCCTTGGCAAAGTCACCGTCGATCGTGGCTGTCGAGTCCTCCGGAAGCAACGCGATGCACTCGGAGAGGGAACGGCGGGGTGGAACTGGCGCGTGGATCACAGCCACCGGCAACTTGCCACTCTCGATCACGACTTCGGCACCCGCGCGCACCCGCGCCAGCAGGCCATGGAAGTCGCTGGCGGCTTCCGCTTCCGAAACGTGGATCACATGGTCAGCCATTCCGTGATTATACCGTCATTCCTCGTTTCAGATTTCGCCTCTCAGTGCACCCGGTATTCCCGTGTGGTTCGGTGCAGTTCTGGCTACCGGCCCCATGATCACTCCATTCGATAATCCCGCATCGGCACCAGTGTCTCCAACTACACGACCATCACTTCGTCGGTGCTGACGCAGACCATTAACAAGGCGAACACGACGTAACCAAGGCGTTAGCACCTACTACGCCCCGGCAGGCCCGCGTTGGGATAGTTAGTGAAATCGCGATCTTTCGGCAATATCCATTTGGGATACCGTCTAACCCCACAGCCTTCACCTCGCGACCTCCTAGACTCCTGCTCTTGCTATTGACCACAGCTTGCTGGGGGAGCATTATTATCGCGTTCCCGGGCGCATTGTGCCCTCCTCGCCGGGAGTTGACCGGACCGTAACTCACCAGGGCCAGGATCGCCCTAGCTTGCTGGAGGCCTTATGAAGTCCCTTCGCTTCTGCTGCTATTTCGCCGTTTTCGCTGCTTTTCTGTTTGTGTTGGAGGCGACGCAGTCCAATCCTTTCGCTTACGCCAGTCAGCCGCGCGCTCAGGAACTGTCGTCGGCAGCCCCCGCGCAAACGGCGCGTTACGACGTTATAGGGATCGGTGCGCTGACCGACCGAGTTGGCGCCGTCGGAAGTCCATCCATGATGATGATCGCGCTGAATTCTGGGTCCGCCAGTCCGAGACAGCCGAGCTATCAATCGCCCTGTCCTTCTACGACTAAAGTGTTCATCAACAGCGGTGACCAATACGTCACCGATCCGCTAAGCCTCGGCGCCACCGCGAATATGGATCAATACTGCCACGATGTCTATCACCCGATTTGCACTGGGCAGATGTTCTTCTACGTCTGGAGCGATGGCGCGTGGAACGAACTCGGAACGGGGACACAGGCAGGACAGTGCTTCTGGACACTTCAAACAACGTCCCTTACCGCCGGGACGCGGCGTATCAAGGCGATTTACACCGATGATCAGAACGGCTTCGGTCCAAGTTCCGCCCTTATGTGGGTGGAAATCCTGAAGTGGCCAACGACCACAACTGTCACCTCGACTCCCAATCCTTCAACTTACAAACAGCAGGTGACCTTCACGGCAATGGCCTTGCCGAATCAAGACGCACCGACCACCCCGACCGGCAAGATTAAATTCGTAAGCGGAGGAACAACGCTAGGAATTGCACTCCTGTTCTCAAACGGCGTCGCAACGCTCACTACGAAGCACCTACCCGTCGGCACTGACCTTGTAACCGCCGAATATCTTGGAGACGCTGATAACGCTCCCAGCGAGTCAGCGAGCCTGAGTCAGGTAGTTGATCCTTAACGAGCTGTCCGTCCCCGCTCCGAGAAAGTCGCTGATCTCGGCGTTCCAATCTTCGCACTTTGAGCCGTTAAGGTGATCGCTCGGGTCAGTTGATGCAATCAGGCGTGTACACTCAAAACGCCCGCGCTATCTGACTGTTTCCTTGGCGATACGCTCCAGAATGTCGGGCAGTTTTGCGGACTCGATGTCTGACACATCCACGCCATAGACTTCCTTGATTCGCGTGGTTAAAGCTTCGTTGGTGAGGTCTTCGTGAAAGTCCCATAGGCTGGACTCGTCGGATATAAAAGCCCAATCGAGGTTCAGCACGCGCCGAGTAAAGTCTTCCGCCAGTTCGGCGTGAGCACCGACCCGCTTTCGTTGTGCGAACTCTGGGCGTTTGCCTTCGCTCATCACATCATTCTAGAGCACGGCACAGAGGGCTGACTGTTGAAACCAGATGGGATGAGAATGCCGGTCTCCGACGGGATGCGATAAGCTCCCAAGTTATCGACGCGCTCGAGGCGCAAGGAGATAAAGGAGACCGGACATGAAAAAGATTAGCACTGGAACGACAAAGAAGGTCGAAAAAAATGCGAATCAAAAACTAACGATCGGGCTGGATCTGGGAGACCGCTGGAGTTGGTACTGCGTACTGGATGAGGCGGGAGAAGTAGTTTTGGAACAGAAAGTGGCGACCACACCGAAGGCGATGAAGGAGGTTTTCGGCGGGATGCCGCGCAGCCGGCTGGCGCTGGAAACGGGGACGCACTCGCCCTGGGTAAGCCGGGTCTTGAGTGAACTGGGGCACGAAGTGATCGTGGCGCATGCGCGCAATGTGCGCCTGATCGGAGAGAGTCGGAAAAAGGATGATCGGCTCGATGCCCGAATGCTGGCGCGACTGGTGCGGATCGATCCTAAGTTGTTGGCGCCGGTGAAACATCGCAGCGCGCAGGCGCAAGCGGATCTGATGGCGATCCGGGCGCGAGCGGGCTTGGTACGGGCGCGGACGTCGTTGATCAATACGGCGCGGGGAGTGACGAAGTCTTACGGAGAACGGTTGCGCGGCTGCAATCCGCGAAACATGAACCCGGTGAAGGCGCAGGAACTGAGTCCGGAACTGAAAACGGCACTGGAACCGTTGCTGGGAGCGATCGAGTCGCTGAGCGAACGGATTGTGGAATACAACGAGCGCATCGAGCAGATCGCGAAGCGGAGTTACCCGGAGGTGGCGCGACTGACGCAGGTGAAGGGAGTGGGGACGCTGATCGCGTTGACCTATGTGCTGACGCTGGAAGATGCGCATCGTTTTGGCAAGAGCCGGGATGCGGGCTGCTATGTCGGGTTGCAACCAGGACGGAGGAACTCGGGGCAGAGCGAACCGCAACTACATATTAGTAAGGAGGGAGATCGGTACCTGCGAACGTTGCTGGTGCAGGGTGCGCACCATATTCTGGGACCGTTTGGAGCGGACAGCGATCTGCGACGGTGGGGACTGAAGCTGGCGGAGCGCGGGGGAAAGAATGGGAAGAAACGAGCGGTGATCGCGGTGGCGCGGAAGCTGGCGGTGTTGCTGCATCGGCTGTGGGTGAGCGGAGAAGCGTACGAACCGCTGCGCAACCAGCGAGGAGTCGCGTTGCCGGCAGCGGCGTAGTTTCGATCCAAGAAATTTAAGAATGCGAGAGCCCCAAAGTTTAAGCGCCGAGTTTCGGTGACTGCGTCAAACGCCTGGCCCACTTCCATCGAGAGATGGACGAAAGGTCGAAAATCAGGTGGCAGCACCGACTGAAACGAGAACACCCAACTTGCACCGAGCGAAGAAACGCTCATCGAGAGTGCGGATGGAAGGGTGGCGACAGTAGTAGCAGCGCACAAGCGAAGCTTTGGGGAACCGCGCTTGATCGGACAAGACGATCCAGCGCATCATCGGCCCACCTTCCCTCCTAGGGGAAGGGTGGCAGAGCGGTCCTCGCCGTCAAGGGTTCGCTGTCGCCGCACAGATCGCGCCCTTGACCGCTCCGGGCCGCTCTGCACAATGGCTCAACTAGGAGGGAAGGTGAATGTTATGAAGGGCAACAGCAACAGCAAAACATCCAGTCGTCAAAGTTTTACTTGACATAGACCGGCATTCTCATGGAAGGCGATTACACGTGCGCCGTGAAAAGGCACTGGTCCACTGCGGGTGAGAGTCCCGCCCGGGAACTGGTTCGCTCCACCCGGAAGCAATCGGAGCGGCGGTGGAGGAAACGAAGCCGTCGGAGCCTCCGGGGTAGAAGGTCGCTTAGGGCGACTTGGCAAGCATGTAGGCCGTAACGTGAGTGAACGCTGAGCAGGCCTCGAAACATGTAACGCAGGAGCCGACCCACCGTGTAATTGGGGAAGGCCGACGTTGATGGAAACAGTACGAGCGAACAGGATCCATCGAACCTGCCGGGGTAATGGCGACGGCATGCAGGCAAAAAAAGGGACCAACTGCAACACGGGAAACCCGAGCGGTGATCGCAAGTCGCGGTCAACTGGCAACTCGCGAGAGTCAGGCTGGGCCGTCTGGGGTGACGGAGAGGCTCGTAGTACCAAGGAAGCCGGGTAACTCCGGTCGAGGGAAGGGGCCTCAGTTAAAGACGGACGCAAGAAGCAACGAAGGGCATGGGGATTTGACGATGAGTCTAGCCACCCCAGGATTGTGTTCAGGAGTTGCAGACGGCGTCACACGCTTCCTTATACTTATCCATGAGGCGTGTGTCTTTTCCGAGAGCCGGATGCGGGAAATCCGCCTGTCCGGTTCGATGAGCGGGAACAGGAAACAGAACCACGCCAAACCGGACTGAGGTGACGAGGCGAAAGCCGAGTCGACTATCCACCGGGAGACTACAGTCACTGCGCCTGTTCTCGACTCTACTCAGAACCCCCAGAGGGGCGGGTTGTGAGTGAAATGGCGATGTTACAACAACAGTCGCAAGAAGCGAGCTAAAAGCCCTGTTTTTTGGGAGGAATTGAGAGTAGACTCTCGCTGATATTTGAGTTGCCGCGTTGGGAGCTTCGATTTGACCGATACGGAAGTTGTATCGTACGCCACGTTGGGTCGCCGCTTAGCCGCGTGGTCTATTGACTCCGCGATTCTCCTTTCGCTTCTCCTCCTGATTAGCATTCTTGCGAGGATTTTTCGCGCAGCTGGTATCTGGGCGCCTTCTGGATTGCCGCCTGAAGAAGCATGGAAGGCTTTAGGGTACAGCGCCAAGTTTTTTATAGTGTTCGCGTTCATTCTTTCGCTGGGTCCTGTTTACTTTGTGCTCTGCGAGGCATCGCAGCGTCAAGCGACCCTGGGAAAGCATCTCGTGAACATCTATGTGACGGATATTGACCAACAAAGGATTAGTATTGGCCGTGCCGCGGGACGTTCGACGGCCAAGTTGTTACTAGGTTGTTACAGAGTCGGTATTTTCAGCGCTGTCACCATTGCTGCGTTGAAGGAAAAACAGGCATTGCACGACCTGGCGGCCAAGACTTTGGTTTTGAGGGGCCGACCAGCAGCCGCTGGCGGTCTGGAAATCTGGCGAATCGCCATCGGACTGGGACTTCCGTTCATCTGGATGACCGCAACTTTCCTCGCGACTCTCTAAGTTCGCTCCCGACGCCCCCCAGCAAAGCCGGGCTGGTCGGTTGTTAGTTGTTGGCGAAAGTGCGCCGTGAAAGGCGCTGGACTCCAGCGGGTGCAACTCCCGCCCGGGAACTGGTTCGCTCCACCCGGTAGCAATCGAATCGGCAGCGGAGGCAACGAAGCTGTCGGAGCTTTCGATGGAAAGGGTCGCATGGCGACTCCGCGAGCGTGCAGGCCGTAACGTGAGTGAACGCTGAGCAGGCCCCGAAAAAACAATTGCAGGAGCCGACCTTACTTTTGCACGGGGAAGGCCGATGGCAATGGAGATAGACGAGCGAACAAGCTCCATTGAACCTGCCGGGGTAATGGCGACGGCATGTACGCATAGGAGACCAACTGCAACACGGGAAACCCGAGCGGTGATCGCAAGTCGCGGTCAACTGGCAACTCGCGAGAGTCAGGCTGGGCCGTCTGGGGTGACGGAGAGGCTCGTAGTACCAAGGAAGCCGGGTAACTCCGGTCGAGGGAAGGGGCCTCAGTTAAAGACGAAGGCAAGAAGCGACAAAGGACCGAGGGATTGGCGATGAGCCTAACAACTCCATTCAGTGTTCAGAAGTTGCAGACGGCGTTGCACGCAAAAGCGAAGGAATCGCCCAACTTTCGTTTCCATGCGCTGTACGACAAGGTGTATCGGAAAGATGTTCTGGCCTATGCCTACGAACGCTGCCAAGCCAACGGCGGGGCGGCGGGAGTGGACGGCCAGACATTCGAGAACATCGAAGCGTACGGCAGGGAACGGTGGCTGGACGAACTGACGCAAGAGCTAAAAAGTCGAACCTATCAACCGCAGCCTGTGCGGCGGGTCTACATACCCAAGCCGGATGGGAAGCAGAGACCGTTAGGCATACCGACAATCCGGGATCGGGTTGTGCAAACCTCGGCCATGCTGGTACTCGAACCAATCTTCGAGGCCGACCTGCCGACGGAGCAATATGCTTATCGGGCAAACCGCAGCGCGTTGGACGCAGTACAACACGTCCACAAGCTGATCAATACGGGTCATGGGCAGATCGTTGATGCTGATCTCAGCAGCTACTTTGATAGTGTTCCCCATGCCGAGCTCATGAGGTCGGTGGCTCGAAGGGTCGTCGACGGAGCGATGCTGCATCTGATCAAGATGTGGCTGGAAGCTCCGGTCGAAGAGACGGACGAGCGTGGGAACAAACGTTGGAGTACGCGCAATCGGGATGAAGGTCGAGGTACTCCACAAGGGTCTCCGATCAGTCCTCTGTTCAGCAATCTGTACAGGCGACGGTTCGTGCTGGGGTGGAAGAAACTCGGGCACGAGGAGCGTTGGAAAGCGTACATCGTGAACTATGCCGATGATCTCGTCATCTGCTGTCGAGTTGGAGCGGACAAAGCTCTGACCGAGATGCGGAGGATGATGTCGAAGCTGAAACTGACGGTGAACGAGAACAAGACGCGGGTCTGTTATCTGCCGGAAGAAAAGTTTGACTTTTTGGGATACACGTTCGGGCGGTGTTACTCGACGAAGAGGGGCCGAGTCTATCTGGGCACGGTACCCTCGAAGACGCGAGTGCAGCGCATTTGTCGAGC
Organism: uncultured Acidobacteriaceae bacterium; assembly: GCA_963800565.1. GTDB lineage: Bacteria > Acidobacteriota > Terriglobia > Terriglobales > Acidobacteriaceae > Acidiflorens. Next base: position 28,844 of record CAWDBM010000011.1, on the reverse strand, counting down.
GATCAGCGACGAGACCGGACGCGACACCGTCTGGCAGGATTCGAAGACAATCGTGGCACGGCTCAATCGGATGTTGATCGGCTGGGCCAACTACTTTTGTCTGGGGCCAGTCAGCAAAGCCTACAGTGCGGTCGATATGCATGCCCACAGAAGGCTGCGTCGGTGGTTATGCGACAAACACAAAGAGCCGCGGCCGGCATACAAACGTTTCCCGGAAGCGTCTCTGAACTCTGTGTATGGCTTGGTCCAGTTACCACACCGGACCGCGAACCTTCCGTGGGCGAAAGCGTGAGTCTTTTCCGAGAGCCGGATGCGGGAAAACTGCCTGTCCGGTTCGATGAGCGGGAACAGGAAACAGGACCAAGCCAAACCGGACTGAGGTGACGAAGCGAAAGCCCAGTCGATTAACCACCGGGAGACTACAGTTACTGCGCCTGTTCTCGACTCTCCTCGCGATATTACGCCAACCATCTGCCTTCGGCCCGATTGGAAAAAGCCGCAAGCCGCCGTCAGTAGAATGATGCTCCTTGACGACGACTCTTTTTGGGCGCAGTGTTGCAGGGACGTTTGCGGGGAGCCTTCTTAGCCAAGCTGTCGTTTCCCTCCTTGGGCATTGGCTGTCGAAGCAGTATCGGGGTTTGCCGGGCGGAACATTCCAGCAGCAATCAAGGCTACCCAAACAATGAGGACAACATGAACTTAGCCTTAAAATGCCTCTCGGCAGTTCTGATCATCGCGCTCAGTTTCGTTCTCTGTGTGCCTGCGGAAGCGCAGAGTTCATCCGGCACCATCGGTGGTGTCGGCACCGGGACAATCGTCGGCGTAACTGTAGGAGTAGTCGTGGGCGTGGCAGTCATCGCTATCGTGGCCATTCACTATTCGAAAAAGCGAACGATTACGGGATGTGTGAAGCCGGCGCAGAACGGGTTCATCGTGAACGACGAAAAAGACAAACTCGCTTATACACTTTTCGGTGAGACGGCAGGTGTCAAACAGGGCGAGCGAATGACCCTACAAGGCAAGAGGATCAAGCCAAATGCCGGCAATCCCCTTGGCTGGGAAATAACAAAGGTACGGACTGACTACGGTGTTTGCCAGCCCTAGCCGCCGATAGTTATTGAAAACACGCGACCTACATTTTGACCGCTGGTCAACGAGTGTAAACGGGATTAATGAGATGGTCCGCCGCCGAGTAGGATAAGCAGCTCGGCAGTTTACATGAGGAGGATCATCACATGCACATCGCATCCATCGGCATCGATTTGGGCAAGACCACCTTTCACCTGGTTGCATTAGGAGAGCACAACAAGGTTCTGCTGCGGAAGAAGTTCTCTCGCCCGCAACTGCTGGCCTACACCGCGAACCTGCCGGCCTCGCTCGTCGGGCTTGAGGCGTGTGCCGGAGCACACTTTTTGGGAGCCGCACTGCGAGGGCAAGGGCACCAGGTTCGGCTGATCCCGGCGCAGTTCGTCAAACCGTATCGGAAGTCGAACAAGAACGACTTCATCGATGCGGAAGCGATCGCGGAAGCTGTGACCAAGCAAAACATGCGCTTTGCGCAGCTCAAGACGCAGGAGCAACTCGACTGGCAGGCTCTGCACCGCGTGCGGGATCGGCTCGTGCGGCGTCGCACGGCGCTGATCAATGAGATTCGCGGATTCCTGCTGGAACGCGGCATCACGTTTGCGGCCCAACCCATCCATCTGCGCAAGAACCTGCCCACAGTTATTGAAGATGGCGAGCAGAACCTGAGCCCGCGCCTGCGCTGGCTGCTGGATCGCATGTGGCAGGAGTGGAAGCAGACGGAGACCGAGATCGAGGCGATCACCGATGAGATTGAGCGCATCAGTAATGAAGATGCACGCTGCCGGCAACTCCGGCAGATCCCCGGCTTCGGCCCGCTAGTCTCCACCGCCACCGTCGCCGCCATCGGCAACGGCTCTGCCTTTCGTCGCGGACGCGACTTCGCGGCCTGGGTGGGCGTGGTGCCCCGACAGTACTCCACCGGGGGCAAGCAAAAACTGTACGGCATCAGTAAGCGCGGCAATGTCTATCTGCGTCGTATGTTGATCCACGGTGCCCGCGCGGTATTGTTTCGCGTCAAGTACGACACCGGAGGATTCGGGCAGTGGGTGCGGCGACTGGCGCAGCGTGCTCCACACAACAAAGTCGTAGTGGCAATTGCTAATAAACTGGCGCGCATCGCCTGGGCCGTGCTGTCCAGCGGCCAAGACTATCGACATCAGCCGCTGCAACAACTGGCGGCTGCTTGATGGCCGTGGAAAAGACGCTGCGCTTGGAAAGCACAAAACGCTTTCCACTTTTCCACCGCCACGACTACGGATGTTAGACAGAGTTCTACCAAGGTCTGCTGAGGAGAGAAGAAGACGAGAAGAACAGCCCAAGGGCGTGCCGGAAAACCTGATGGCGAAAATGCGTCCCTAGTGACCGAGGGATTTGTAAGGACCGGCGCGTGCGTATCATCATCCAGTGCCCGGAGAGAATTCTCCACTTAGAGGCCGAATACATTTACGCGGACTGTCTTTCGCCAACTTCAAACCTCTTGCAGTCCGGCGGCGGACCATACATTACGCCAACGCTACGTGACTTTGTTAAGCATGGTCGATGCGAAAGGGGTCCAATCACAATGGACTATCTCGCGCTCCCAATACTTGTCAGCGTGACGGCTTCTAGTTAAGAGCGGTTCGTCTGGTGCGAATAAGGCGATGCTCCTATAATGCGGGCAATTGTCGATCCGGGTTCTAGGTATGGATTCGAGTCCGGAAGACTGGGGCGTGCCATGTCCTTGACTCTCGCCACTCCTGCGCTTTTCACAACATGCGAACAGCGCGTGAATTCCGTGTCTTCTCCGTTTTCGTTGGACATCAAAAGCCAGATCCAGAGATTCTGGCAGAAATCGCCTTGTGACTCATGGTTCACGAATGAGCTGCCCGGAACCGCTGCGTTTTATCGGAGCCTCGACGAGCACAGGTATAAAGTGCATCCGCGTCTACAATCGGCGGTCGGCTTTGAAAAAACCCGCGGCTTGCGGGTGCTCGAAATCGGTTGCGGATGCGGCAGCGAGGCCGAGCGCTTCGCTCGGGCCGGCGCTCATTACACCGCCATCGACCTGACGAACGCAGCGGTGAGCATAACGCGGCGGCGTTTTGAGCTGGCAAATCTGGAAGGACAGTTCGTCCAAGGCGACGCTGAGAACATGCCTTTCCCTGACGGCTCTTTTGACTTCGTTTATTCGCATGGAGTGCTTCACCACACACCCGATACACCCCGGACCATCCGCGAGGTTCACCGGGTTCTGTCTCCAGGTGGACGGGCCGTGATCATGCTTTATTATCGGCAATCGTTCAATTACTACGTAAACCTGGGAATCGTCCGCCGCTTGCGCGCGCACTTGCTCAGAACAGAGATGGGTATCAAGCTGTCTCGGGCAATCTTTGGCGAGACCGAGCAAAGTCTGCGGCGGCATGCAGAACTCATCCGCGAGGACCCCGGTTCTTACGTAGAGATGCGAAACATGCTCAACCGAAATACCGACGGCCCCGACAACCCGCTTTCACAAGTTTTCTCAAAATCATCGGCGCTGCAAATGTTCCAGCAATTCAAGAATGTCAAAACAGAAGTCATGTTTTGGAATCCGAACTGGCTCCCAGTGATCGGAAAGCTGCTTCCTCATTCGATCGAGGGTCGGCTCGCATCACGCTGGGGCTGGCATCTTTGGATTTACGCGCAGAAGCGCCATCTGGAATTCACAAGGCCGAGAGAAATGCCGTGCCCAGAAGGTATCAGAGTCAACAGCGGTCCAGTTCTTGCCGAGGCACTCACCAACTGAAATGGCTGGTGACCTGTGCAGTACGTTCGACGGTTTGGTGGAGCAACCTCGGCTCGATGATGAAAACAGATGGGATGAGAATGCCGGTCTCCGACGGGATGCGATAAGCTCCCAAGTTATCGACGCGCTCGAGGCGCAAGGAGATAAAGGAGACCGGACATGAAAAAGATTAGCACTGGAACGACAAAGAAGGTCGAAAAAAATGCGAATCAAAAACTAACGATCGGGCTGGATCTGGGAGACCGCTGGAGTTGGTACTGCGTACTGGATGAGGCGGGAGAAGTAGTTTTGGAACAGAAAGTGGCGACCACACCGAAGGCGATGAAGGAGGTTTTCGGCGGGATGCCGCGCAGCCGGCTGGCGCTGGAAACGGGGACGCACTCGCCCTGGGTAAGCCGGGTCTTGAGTGAACTGGGGCACGAAGTGATCGTGGCGCATGCGCGCAATGTGCGCCTGATCGGAGAGAGTCGGAAAAAGGATGATCGGCTCGATGCCCGAATGCTGGCGCGACTGGTGCGGATCGATCCTAAGTTGTTGGCGCCGGTGAAACATCGCAGCGCGCAGGCGCAAGCGGATCTGATGGCGATCCGGGCGCGAGCGGGCTTGGTACGGGCGCGGACGTCGTTGATCAATACGGCGCGGGGAGTGACGAAGTCTTACGGAGAACGGTTGCGCGGCTGCAATCCGCGAAACATGAACCCGGTGAAGGCGCAGGAACTGAGTCCGGAACTGAAAACGGCACTGGAACCGTTGCTGGGAGCGATCGAGTCGCTGAGCGAACGGATTGTGGAATACAACGAGCGCATCGAGCAGATCGCGAAGCGGAGTTACCCGGAGGTGGCGCGACTGACGCAGGTGAAGGGAGTGGGGACGCTGATCGCGTTGACCTATGTGCTGACGCTGGAAGATGCGCATCGTTTTGGCAAGAGCCGGGATGCGGGCTGCTATGTCGGGTTGCAACCAGGACGGAGGAACTCGGGGCAGAGCGAACCGCAACTACATATTAGTAAGGAGGGAGATCGGTACCTGCGAACGTTGCTGGTGCAGGGTGCGCACCATATTCTGGGACCGTTTGGAGCGGACAGCGATCTGCGACGGTGGGGACTGAAGCTGGCGGAGCGCGGGGGAAAGAATGGGAAGAAACGAGCGGTGATCGCGGTGGCGCGGAAGCTGGCGGTGTTGCTGCATCGGCTGTGGGTGAGCGGAGAAGCGTACGAACCGCTGCGCAACCAGCGAGGAGTCGCGTTGCCGGCAGCGGCGTAGTTTCGATCCAAGAAATTTAAGAATGCGAGAGCCCCAAAGTTTAAGCGCCGAGTTTCGGTGACTGCGTCAAACGCCTGGCCCACTTCCATCGAGAGATGGACGAAAGGTCGAAAATCAGGTGGCAGCACCGACTGAAACGAGAACACCCAACTTGCACCGAGCGAAGAAACGCTCATCGAGAGTGCGGATGGAAGGGTGGCGACAGTAGTAGCAGCGCACAAGCGAAGCTTTGGGGAACCGCGCTTGATCGGACAAGACGATCCAGCGCATCATCGGCCCACCTTCCCTCCTAGGGGAAGGGTGGCAGAGCGGTCCTCGCCGTCAAGGGTTCGCTGTCGCCGCACAGATCGCGCCCTTGACCGCTCCGGGCCGCTCTGCACAATGGCTCAACTAGGAGGGAAGGTGAATGTTATGAAGGGCAACAGCAACAGCAAAACATCCAGTCGTCAAAGTTTTACTTGACATAGACCGGCATTCTCATGGAAGGCGATTACACGCAATTGACCATCGGTCAGTCCCGAAGCCGGGGTTCTGAGTGTAATCGGGATGTTACGCCAACAATGCGAATGAGAAAGGGAATCCGGCAGCTTTCCACCAGCCGATTATGGCGTCACCATGAACACGACTCCACAGCCGGCAAAGCAAGTGGAGTTGACATTCCCTCCATAAGTGGTCGTGCCGTAGAGATTGCCGTGCGCATCTCGGAGCAGACCCTCCGGGGCTTCGCCGTCAGACACTCCAGCAAAATTATGCAGCACCTCCAGCGTCCCGGATGAAGTGAACTCGAATACTGTTCCATCGCCGTATGTTCCGCCCGCAACGGCTGTGCCGAACAAGTTCCCCTGTCCGCCAAGAACCAGGCCGGTTGGGTACGCACCATCCTCTCCGCTGGTGAAGCTATAGAGTTGTTTCTCTGCGCCCGCAGCGGTGATTTCAAAAATCGAGCCATAGCCATATATGCCGCCTTGTTCGGTCAGGCCATAAATATTGCCTTGCGCATCGATCACCAAAGCGTAGGGAATAGCCCCGTCGCCGTGTCCCCATCCCTTAAACGCATAGAGAATCCTCTCCTCGCCACCCGTGCTTATCTCGAACACGGTGCCACAGCCGCTGTAGTAGCACGGATTTGCATGGTCTGGCGGCCCGTAATAACCGTAATGTCCGCCGCCTTCAGTCGTGCCGTAAAGATTTCCTTGCGCATCCATGACCAGATTCCCGATCGGATGTTCTCCGTCTCCCTTATAAGCCTGGAATGTGTGCAACACCGTCTCGGTGCCGTCCGGAGCGAGCATGAATACCACACCCTGTTTCTCTGGCGACCGATCAGAGGCCAAAAAAGTTATGCCGTAAAGATTACCTTCATCATCGAGAAGCAAGCTTCCATTTGGGAATCCGCCATCGCCTTTTCCCTCAAAGGAGTAAAGCGCCTTTTCTGATCCGTTTGGGCTTCCCTCGAAAACTGCCCCGCATCCCGTCGTGCGACGGCAGCCGCCGCTTTCATAGCCACCGTAGTCAGTCGTGCCGTAAAGATCGCCCTTTTCGCCCCGAATCACTCCGGCGTTTGGATGGCCCCCATCCGCTCCACCCATGAATGTGTAGAGCACCTTTTCCGTCCCATCCGGCGTGATCTCGAACAGAATTCCACAGCCGGTTGTGTAAGCAATAGGGAGGCAAAAACCAGATGTTCCGCCTGCAAAGGTTGAGCCATAGAGATTCCCCTTCGCATCCCTGGCCAGATCGCCGTTAGGTGAGATCCCGTCGGCGCAGTTGGGCTGAGAACAGAATGCATACAGTACGGTTTCCGTTTGCGCCTGCGCAATTTTTCCAGTCGCCACCAGCAACAGCCCGAGAAAGGCGACGAACAACAACTTCGACCCGACACGCTGCAAGGTAGAGTGCTTGTCCAGCATGATTACCTCCAGATTTGAGGAAAGAACCTGTCCCCGCGCGGCGCTGGCTACTATACCCCCAAATTGCCAGCACTGCCAGAAGATCGAGCAGTGCCGCAAGTTGAGGATATGTGCCGTGGGTATTAGTTACTTCGATCCTGTCAATGCATTATGAGAGAGCGCCCCAGTTCAGAAGGTTGAAGCTGGGTATGGCGCCGCCTCCGCTGCGCTACGCTGTGCCGGGGCTTCGCTCCGCTGCGGCGGCGCTAGGGAGTGGTGTGTGCGGAAGGAAACTGCAGGCGGGTCTAGGCAAAATGGCTGGAGAATGGCACTTTACCCTGGGGGGAAAGTAAGCGTTAGCACGAATGACCTTTCCCCCAAGGAGGCAACTCAAATGAGTCACGAGGTCAAATATATCGGAATGGACGTGCACAAGGAAGCCATTGTGATCGCCGTCCTGAATGACAGCGGGAAGCTGATCATGGAAACCATCGTCGAAACCAAAGCCAGCAGCATTCTGCAGTTTATCCACGGACTGCGGGGCGAGTTACATGTGACTTGGGAAGAAGGGACCTGGGCAGCCTGGCTGTACGACTTGCTGCAGCCACAGGTGCAGGAAGTTGTGGTCTGCAATCCGCGGCGGAATGCCTTATTAAAGGAGGGGAGCAAGAGCGACAAGGTGGATGCACGCAAGCTGGCCGATTTGCTGCGCACCGGAATGTTGCGACCGGTCTACCACGGAGAAAATGGACTGCGGACGCTGCGCGAGTTGGCGCGTAGTTATCAGACCATCGGCAAAGATTTAACCAGAGTGATGAATCGGCTGAAGGCGCTGTATCGCGGTTGGGGCATTCCCTGTGGCGGCACCCGGGTCTATGCTCCACGCTATCGGGAGGAATGGTTAAGCAAGATTGTGCAGGCCGGGGTGCGCCGGCGCGCGGAGCTACTCTATCAACAGCTGGATGGATTGCAGGCTTTGCGGCGAAACCTGCGACCCGAGTTTTTGGCGGAGAGCCGGAAACAGAAAGCGGCGAAACTGCTGCGCCAGATTCCCTGCATCGGTCCGATTCGGGCGGCGAGATTGATCGCGCTGATGCAAACTCCGCACCGCTTCCGCAGCAAGCGGCAACTCTGGACCTACAGTGGCCTGGGCGTGGAGACGCACGACAGTGCGCAATACCGCTTTGTGCGCGGACAATTGCAGCGCTCCAAGAAACCCCAGCAGCTCCGTGGTCTGAATCGGAACCACAACCACGAGATGAAAGAGATCTTCAAGAGTACGGCCACCCGGGCTAGTTGTGGTACGGGTCCATTTCATGATTTTTACGCGGCTTTGCTGACCAACGGGATGAAGCCGGAGATGGCTCGTCTGACGCTGGCGCGGAAGATCGCGGCCATTACGTTGACACTTTGGAAAAAGGAGGAACGTTTCGACGCCGAACAACTGAAAACGCAAGCAGCTTGAGTATCGAACAGAACCCAGGTGATCTCCAAGGTTTTCATGCCTCGGTGGTGGCCAAGTCGGTTCGTGCGATGCTCGGGTTCGAGGGAGAGTATCCAAGCACTCATTAGGCGCTCTGTGTGCTGAAGTTTGGCACCGAGTCTCCGGGTCAATCCTATGCCCCCTCGGATAACCCAAAAAAGCTATAGGCCTCGAGCCTCACATAGGATCTTGGTTGGCACTTTTAGCCAACGGTTAGCTTGCGTAGCTTCGTAACCGAATGGCGTCGAGCACCACTGTTTTTATGAAACCGTTAAGTTGGGACAAGCAACTGGGGCTGGCATCGCCGCTGAAATGCGCGGCGATCCAAAGCGGACAAACCAACAACCCCTCTACGGATAAAGATGAGGCGCAGGATGAGGTGGGGCTGGATGTAAGTCACCACATCCACTTGGCCCCGGAGGGGAGGGGGAAGTATTTTTTTCTTGACATCCTCTCTTATAGGATGAGTGCTAACAGGCGTGGGTGTTGAAAAAGTCGGTGATCGGAATATACTCTTGGCTGCGATTATCGCTGCCATCGAGATTTTTCTCTCACCTCAGTTAAGCGGCAGCTTCCATAGTAGGTGTTGTCGGTCGGTTGAGGAACCGCACCAGTCGCTTGATGTTCTGGGCCGCCGCTGCCAGGAAGAATTGCTCTCGCACGAACTTCAGTCTGCGCAGACGCAGGCGACGCAGCCCGACCTGATTCTTCAGTTCCGCGAACAGGGCTTCCACCTTCTTTCTTTCCCGCTGTGCCTTCGCGAACTCGGGTGTGTTGACCAACTCGCGAGCGTGTTGGCGGGCCGCCTCATCCATGTGAATGGCGAGATACTTATATCGCCCACTAGTACATTGCGCTTTTTGCGAACATGCCCCACAACGCCTGCCGCTGCCGATATAGGCGTGAGCGCGGTTGCGAACATTCAGGCCGACATAGTTGAGCTGTTCCCCTGCAGGACAGCGATAGCTATTGCTTTCGGGCTGATAGGTGAACCGCTCAGGACCGTAGAATGGGCTGTTCTTTCTGTGGATGCTGTCGCGGGTTCGCATATAGGGCGTGATGCTGCGATCCGCTAACCATTGCAAGAACTCCCCGTTCCCGTAGGTCGTGTCCGCCGCTACCGATTCTGGCTCTCGTCCTTGCCATTGCGTGAAACGAATGAGCATGTCCTGCGCGGCCACCGTTTCCTGACTCATCCGTGCTGCCGTCGCTTGTACTCCCACGATCACACAGCTGTGATTGTCCACCAGATAGTTGTCGTAGTAGTGCGCCGTGAAAGGCGCTGGACTTCAGCGGGTGCAACTCCCGCCCGGGAACTGGTTCGCTCCACCCGGTAGCAATCGAAGCGGCAGCGGAGGCAACGAAGCTGTCGGAGCTTTCGATGGAAAGGGTCGCATGGCGACTCGGCGAGCGTGCAGGCCATAACGTGAGTAAACGCTGAGCAGGCCCCGAAAAAACAATTGCAGGAGCCGACCTGACTGTTACACAGGGAAGGCCGCAGACGATGGAGATAGACGAGCGAACAAACTTCATCGGACCTGCCGGGGTAATGGCGATGGCATGTACGCATAGGAGACCAGAGGCAACACGGGAAGCCCCAGCGGTGATCGCGGTAAGGATCAACTGGCAACTCGCGAGAGACAGGCCGGGCCGTGTGGGGTGGCGGAGAGGTTCGTAGTACCGATGAAGCCGGGTAACTCCGGCGGAGGGAAGGGGCCTCAGTTAAAGACGGACGCAACAAGCAACGAAGGACATGGGGATTGACGATGAGTCTAGTAGCCCCAGGTTGTGTTCAGAAGTTGCAGACGGCGTCACACGCTTCGCTTCCTTATCTACCCATGAAGCGTGTGTCTTTTCCGAGAGCCGGATGCGGGAAATCTGCCAGTCCGGTTCGATGAGCGGGAACAGGAACCAGAGCTAAGCCAAACCGGACTGAGGCGGCGATGCGAAAGCTCCGCCATACATAGCCACCGGGAGACTACAGCCACTGCGCCTGTTCTCGACTCTACTCCCAGCCGAGCCGGCGTGCCGCCCTTGGTGGCGTAAGTAGAGTCGGGATCGGTGGTCGATACCTGGTCTTGCTCATGCACCGGCTCTTCGGTGGGATTCTGCTGCTCCAGTTCCACCAGGTACTGGCGCACGGTTTGGTTCACTTGCGCCGCTTCCGCTAACTGCTCCCGTGGAATGCGGCTCTCCTTGGCCGCATTCGCCTCGACGAAGCTGCCATCGACTGCCAGGTGCTTGCCCTGTACCAGTCCCACTTCCACACACTGGAGCACAATCTGCTCAAACAGCTCCTCGAACAGCTTCGATTCCTGAAACCGTCCATGCCGGTTTTTCGAGAACGTGGAGTGATGCGGGATCTCCTGATCGAAGCCCAGTCCCGTGAACCAGCGCCACGCCAGGTGCATGCGCAGTTCCTCCACTAGTTTGCGTTCGCTGGTGATGCCGTACAAGTAGCCGATCAACAGAATGCGCAGCAGCAACTCGGGATCAATGGAAGGACGGCCGGTATCGCTGTAACTCGCTTTCAGCCTCTCGCGCACAAACGCAAAGCTGATGTGTTTTTCGATCAGCCGCAGCAGATGGGTCTCAGGAACCTGATCTTCCAGGCGGAAGTAGTAGAACAGCGCTTCGGAGCGGTCGTGTTGCCCCATCATGATCAGCAGGCCTCCGACGATGAGAATCCAACAGAGCATGGGCAGATGCTTTTCTTCTAACATGCTTCTGCCGAATCTCATCCTGCTAATCGAGGTGACTTTTTCAACACCCACAGGCGATTACACTCAGAATCCCCGTCGTGAGTGAAATCGCGATTTATCGTCAAGCGTCGGGCCGCCCAGCTAGAATAGGCGCGTGACCAGAGAACGTTGGGCTCAGATAGGAATCACGGTTCAATTCCTCATCGTGGTAAGGACACTAAGTGAGTTCTTCCGGCTCAGGCACGTCCTTGGCACGAGTTTCTCGGTCGCAGTCGCCGCACCCTATATTGGTGGCGCCTTAATAGCTGCTTGCTCCTGCTGGGCGGGCGTGACACTGTATTTCTTCCGACGCTACACGCTGTGCGCCGGGATCGCGCTCGCGGCGGTAGCCATTCTGCTCGTCTACAAAATTGCTGTAATTGGCTAGGGATGACGGTTCGCTCTGACGCTTGAGTCGAGCAAACCGTGCCTCGTTGATTTTGCCGTGACCAGGCGATTTTACTCAGAACCCAGGGTTCTGAGTGTAATTGGGATGTTGCTTCCAATTGAGGTGCCGCAGCCTTCTTCGGGTAGAAATCTCCAGTCCGAAACCTCCACTCACGGTGAGAGCAAACACTGTGCTGTTCGCCCGATTCCGTCACATCGGGATGTGAACTCCGTCACCGATTTTTTGCGGATATTTGTATAGAGTTACCGCCGAGCCATTTTTGCTCTCCCAGATGTCCTGTTCGGCCGAACCCTCGGCCCGCAAGCTCAAGGCCACCGTCCGCCGATTGGCTCGTCTTCCCCGACGTGGATTTAACTATCAAGGAGTACCTATGAGCGCTTTCATTTCTTTCGTCCATTTGTCCCGCCGGGCGGCGGTGCTGATGCTGGTGCTGTTCATGGCAGCGGTGGCTTATGCCCAGATCACACCCAGCGATGATGCTTATGTCAACTCGGCGGCTCCCACCACGAACTATGGCACCGCTACCACGCTAACCTTGAGCAGCGCTGACACCAGCTTCATTCGCTTTGACCTGACTGCCGTGCCCTCCAGCTATACCGGGTCTCAGGTCGCCAAGGCGACTCTGAAACTTTATGTGAATTCGGTTACCACGGCGGGCAGCTTCAACGTGGATCTGGTCAGCGGTACCTGGACCGAAAAGACGCTCAATTACAGTACCGAGCCGGCGATAGGAGGGACGATTGCCGCGAGCGTTCCCCTCGCCACGACAAGTAAGCTAACCTACGTGGAAATCGACATCACGTCTGCCGTGGTCGGGTGGCTGAACGAGGAGCCTAACGACGGCATCGCGCTAGTAGCAAACAGCCCGCTGGTCACGACCTTTGACAGCAAGGAGAGCACCACCACCAGCCATCCTCCCGAGCTGGACATCGTGTACGTCGATAGCGGAGCGCAGGGGCCGCAGGGACCCCAAGGCCCACAGGGGCCACAAGGTCCGCAGGGACCAATCGGCGTGAACGGCCCCGCAGGTCCGACGGGTCCGGCTGGAATCAACAACCGTGGAGCGTGGGTTTCTACTACGGCTTATAACGTCAACGATTCGGTCTCTTATGCGGGCTCGTCGTGGATCGCCCTGGCTGCAAATACAAATTCGACTCCTAACGCCAGCAATGCCAATTGGCAATTGCTGGCGGCGCCGGGCATTAACAACCAGGGAAGCTGGGTTTCCACGATCACCTATCAGATAGGCGATGCGGTGACCGATGGCGGGCAATTCTGGCTTGCGGTCGCACCGAATCTGGATAGTCCACCGTCGATTCTCAATCCCAATTGGCAACTCGTTGCCGCCAGCGGTGCAACCGGGCCAACAGGACCGCAAGGCGCTACGGGAGCAACCGGACCACAGGGACCAACCGGCCCGACGGGTGCCACCGGAGCGACCGGCGCAACAGGAGCGCAAGGGATCATGGGCGCAACTGGGCCACAGGGCCCGCAAGGCCCAGCCGGCCCGGCGGGGGTGACTCTTGCGGCAACGAACGCGGCGCTCTTGCGATGGTATCCCCAGGCCTACTTCGCCGGGAGCGGTGCGATGATAGGGGTGGCCTTCGATGGCACTAACATTTGGGTAACGAACTACGCAGGCAACACCGTAACCGAACTGCAGGCCAGCACTGGCGCGCTGGTGGGCACCTACAACGTTGGGAACCAACCGTATGGTGCGGCCTTCGATGGGAGCAACATTTGGGTGGCGAACGAGGGCGGCACCACCGTGACCAAGCTATTGGCCAGCAGTGGCGCGGTGGTGGGCACCTACTCCGTTGGAACCAATCCGATCGGGGTGACTTTCGATGGGAGCAACATCTGGGTGGCGAACTCCGGCAGCGCCACTGTGACCAAGCTGTTGGCCAGCAGCGGCGCGGTGGTGGGTACCTATGCCGTTGGGAACCATCCGCAGTTTATGGCCTTCGATGGGAGCAACATTTGGGTTGTGAACTTCGGAGGCAACACCGTGACCAAGTTGCTGGCCAGCACCGGTGCGGTGGTAGGCACCTACTCCGTTGGGACGGGTCCATACGGTGTAGCCTTCGATGGAAGCAACATCTGGGTGACGAACGGCAACAGCAGCACCGTGACCAAGCTATTGGCCAGCAGCGGCGCGCTGGTGGGCACCTACACCGTTGGGAACACTCCGTTCGGGGTGGCTTTCGACGGAAGCAACATTTGGGTCACGAACAGCGGCAGCCTCACCGTGACCAAGCTGTTGGCCAGCAGCGGCGCGGTGGTGGGTACCTACTCCTTCGGGAACACTCCGTACGGTGTGGCCTTCGATGGGAGCAACATTTGGGTAGCGAATGGAACGGTCGTGACCCAAATTCCCGTCAACTGATGTTTGGTACGGAACTGATTGCGGGCGGCCCACTCATCGCTCAATTAGCGATGGGTGGAGGTCCGCCGCAGCGCGTGAGAAATGATACTAGCCGGGTGGAATTGGCAGCAGACCCAAAGCGCGGAAACGCCGCTCGGTGTCGAGCGTGAGGTGATCGAGCCGCTAACTTCTGTTATCAGGCCATTTCACTCGGTCGGAACCGATATAATCAGTTGCCCCACAAAGGCCAGATGGGCGCATCGATTTATGACGTACATCGGCGACGCCAACGACTCTGCCACCATTCTCAACGACGCCAATATTTTCTTCACAGGCTCAGGCTATTTCCAAGACAACGACACGGACGAAGCAAGCGCCGTAGATACGGCTTTTGACCCAAGTCCATTTCCCCCGTGCCCCGAGTCATCCTCGACGAATCCACCGTATGCTGCACCCTCTTGGGGTTACGGCGCCCTGACCTCGGCATTGGTTCAGGTTTACGACCTGGTGGCACCGATTGATCAGGAACAAGCCTTCACCTACCTTTCTCGCCTCGGCGCGATCGCAAGCGCGATACTCGCGAATCGCGACGACAAGAAGAACCGTCCACCGGATCCGACGCGCGGTCGCGTCATGAAGTCGTGGGGGTCGCCAACATTCAATCGTGATTGCCGGTGGAACACCGATGTCTCAATTTCCGGCCTGTTTCTCTATCTCATGGCGGCGTTCGCGCGGCGAGTGGCTGACAACCCTACCCGCTATTCGCAATTCGCCCAACAAGCGATCGATCTCATCAACGGAGCATTCGAAACCTATCAGGATTTTCACCCCGAGCTGCACCTTGCCGACAATGATCCCTACGCCTACTACATCACTCCGCCGGGCTACAGCACTCTGACGTGCAATAACGGGGGACATGGATGCGACGACTACAGTACTCAGGCCAGCGAGCCGCTCCCCGTCAATTCCATTGCCTTCAACGAGAACTTTGCCATGATGAAGGCGCTCGCGGAGTTGGCTCTGGCCGCGAACAGCAACCTCTATCGCGCCTCCCCAAACGCCGGTCAAACGCAAACGGCAGCCGCCGAACTCCCGCTGGTGATCGCAAAAAATGTCGCATTCCGGAATTCGAATTTTCGCCCGAAAATGCTCGACGATCTCACGCCGTATTACGAATGGGATCAGCAACTCTACAAAGCTAGTTCTGAAGATATAGGTCATGCCCAGTTTGAGCTTGGCTGCCTGGCGGTCATCCTCGAGAATCAGGTCCGGCTCAATGAGTTGCTGGCGAACGCGGGCGGAACCGAACGAATTCCGATCGATCCCTCCATGTGCGCTCGCATCGCCAATACATTCCTTCGCATCGTTTGGAGCGATAACACGCTCAGCGGCGATGTAAGTGGTAACGGCCGCGGCGGAAGCAACAACGGCGCTTGTGCCGGCTGGATTCCGTTTGCGCAATTCGATCCCTGGGTGTGGACGCGCGCTCGCGACACTGTCTTTAATCCAAATCCGCCGAATGCAACCGCACCGAATCTGCTCGTTGACAATCACGGCGCTCTTCTTCGTTATCGAAAGTTCAACTCTATGAAATTCCTCACAGACTTCGCCGGACAGAATTGGCTTATCACGCCCGCCGCGCTCGCCGTGGGCGAGTTTCCACCGAAAACCATCCACGATCAAAAATGGCTGCTGGTCTTATCCGGCGTCGTGTTCGCTAATCAAAGTGGCGACAATAGCGGATCGTGGAATCATCAAACGGTATCGTTCACGCCCGATATGGCGGGGCCGGACGATCCGACCGCAACTTCAGGGCCGCTGAACTGGGCCATCAATCAGTATTCAATCCCGAGGCCGCCCGGTGTGGTGGGACAGGATTATACGGTACGATTTTCGCTCGAAGAATGGTCGCCATTCGTGTCGCTTGGTTCAGTTTTCGATCAGGCGCAGTCGATCAATGCCGGCTTTGCCGTGGATGAATGGCGTCCCAATCATTTCGACACCGGAACGAATGCCCTTACGAACCAATCAGTGAATAATATTTTCACCGGGGTCAACGCGGATCTCGCGATCTCTGATTCCGACGCGTGGATTTATCGGCTCGGATATAACATCACGCTCCTTGGCAAGATTGTTTTTGTAACGGTTCCGATCATTGAATAAGTAGCGCTGAGCCAATATTCGCGCCAAGAGTGCCCGTTTCCTGCCGGATTTGATTATTTGATTGATCCTTGCGGCTTCTACACTTGTCGCGGAGAACGGCGCTGAGATAACTCATGCGAGGTTTTGCGAAGCACGGGGTATAATCGTGACCCGAGTCGCCCACCGGAGAGACTGTTTAGATGAACTTCCGTGCCAGAGTTGGTGGACACCACTTGCCGCAAAGCACGACCTAAAGCCCTGGGTTTTCGCCCTGCGGCAACCGAAACTTTTTTCTACCAACCAGTAAGTTCATCGTCCTTCGGGGCGCCGCCCTGCCGCGAACACGGATTCGGCCTCGTACATGGTTTTGCCTTGAACTCTAGCAGCCATCCAGAGCGATCGACGGGCCACGCGCGCCAAGGCTGGACTTCCTGACGCTCGAAAATGCTCGAGCGCCGATACGACGTCCCGCAAGAACGCGTCTGCAATCGGCCTGTCAGGTGAAGCGAGCACATGCGCTATTCCGAAAATCACCTTATTCGTGGCTTCCCTACCCGTGCACGGTTGCGCCGGTTGGGCAAGTGCTTCCTGAACGATGAGCCAGTGCCGAGGCAGCGAAGACCTTACAAGCGGCGATTGAAGCGGGCCGCCACGTCAGCTCCCCTGACGTTCACGGCTAGTTAGACCAGCGCCAAGAACGTGCGCCCCCAGCTAAGTGTCGCTGGGGGTTTTTCTTGCGGATTTCCCTACCGTTTCCTACCAGAATTGTTGGCGGCGGATAGTCGGAATCGACCCAGTTACTGAACTTCTTGTCTTTTCTGGTTGCCCTTCTCGTCCAGCCCTTGCACCAACCACGCCTGCTTTTGCACTTCGTCCAGACGGTCTTCTGCTTCCTTAATCCAGTGCTCGTATGTCTTTCGGATTTCTTTCTCTGACGTGCCGACCCACTTGCTCACGTCCGCGACTGACACGCCTTGCGCCAACCACTCGCTGATGCGGAAGTGACGGAAGGCGTGCGGCGTCATCTCCACACCAGCCTCCCGGAAGACTTTGTAGAGTCGTTCCCGCCATTCCCGATACGTGCCGGGGAAGGCGGGGGAACCTAGAGCGTCAAGCTGCTTCGCCAACGACGACGAGATGCGAACACGGTATCGCTCTGTGGTCTTGGTGCGGTTGCCGCGTATCAGCGTGCCGTCTTCCAGATTTGCTGGATCGAACTTTTGAGCGTCCACCAGAGCCATCCCCGTCTCACGCATTAGTTGAGCGAGCAGCTTGACTCTTCCGGTGGCCGTGGCTAGGACTTTTTCGATTTGCTTCTTGGTCGGCGGTTTCACTTCCTTCTTGTCATACCGAATTGCAAACTGCGGATTCTGCCGGGATGTGGGGATGGGATTTGTGTCGATGTATCCCATGCCTTGCGCCCAATTAAAGAATCCGTTGATGACGGCCCAATGCACCTTGAGGCTGCTGCTGTCCCCAGTGCGGAACGGCAGCGACATGCGAAACTTCATTATTCGATCTGTAGAGATTGCCGTCAGGAGCAAAAGCCCGTTCTTCTCACACCAATCGATGAGCTTCTGTCCCATGAGATTCGGCTTCGTGTTCGTGAGTCTGTTCTTCTCGCGGAACTCCAGCCACTCCTTGATGGCGGCTTCGACCGTGACGCCGTGGCGGACGGTTTTGCCTTGGAGCAGGTTTTCCAAGTCCTTTTCCAGCTTCTTGGCATTGGTCTGGGCTTCCGACCAGGACCGGGTGTTGGCTGTCCACTTGTTCTGGCCCCGTTTTAACTTCTTGCCGTGCAGCGTGGTAGAAGCCTGTTTCCAGTTGAATTGGAACGACAGTGGGCAGCCGCACCGGGGTGCGTAGCGGTCGTCCTTCTCAGGACAATCCGCCGAATGACGCCGGTAAATCGTGATGTCCATTAGTCCTAACCCAGCCGGGGAGGCTAGTACAATTCTAGGACAGTTCAGGCAAGAAAGCAAAAGATGGCAGGTTTTATGCGGGAAATAAATGGCTCCCCAGGTAGGACTCGAACCTACAACCCTCCGGTTAACAGCCGGGGAGCATATTCTGGAGTAGATGTACTTTCAATGACTTAGACGGAGCACTTCGGCGTCGTTGGAGCGCTTTCGGCGATAAACGGTTCCAAAAACGGTTCCAAGCTTGGTCGCGGAGAATCGTTCGTGTGGCGCGCTGATTCCGATATGTTTCAACCCTCCGATGCCCCAGTGCAATCGACGCACCCAGAAGTGTGATTCGAATCCGCCTGCATTGTGTCGTTCTCTGATTTGTGTCGCCTCGGGAACTGACAGCTTTGCAAAACGCGCCGACGCTTTCTAGAGACCACACAAGTTAAGGTCGACTAGATCGCCCGCCAAGAACGCCATCAGCTTTCTATCCGACGC
Source organism: uncultured Acidobacteriaceae bacterium (assembly GCA_963800565.1). GTDB lineage: Bacteria > Acidobacteriota > Terriglobia > Terriglobales > Acidobacteriaceae > Acidiflorens. Next base: position 10,297 of record CAWDBM010000011.1, on the reverse strand, counting down.
TACAGTTGATTTTTTAACATCTGCGGTGCAGTGCTTTTCGAGCGCATTCGCCTTCATCTCAAGATCAATCTTGGCATACGCCTGAGGCGTGTCCAACGAGATGTGCCCCGGCCAAGATCGAATGGTGGCGAGCAGATTCTCTTGGAAACTTTCGCATGGCAAGAATCTAGATCATTACCAGCGCACAAACGCGTGTGATCTATTACCTTGACACGTTCGTGATTCTTACTTAGGGTGTCACTGACATACTTACACCGACTGAACTGCTTCGAGATCGCTCAGGAAAGCGTCGATCGGCGTGCTATGTTGCCCGCTGCACGAGTGAGTCACCGAGGGGGCCTTGGTGGCGGGGAGTTTCCAGGGAATCCTGATAGCGATTCTCTGCAACATAAATTTGTTGGAATTCGCTACGCTCAGTTGTGAGGTTCCGCTCGCACAGGCGGGATCTCATCGACAGGCGGGAGACGCTATGAACCCTTCGGTATCCAAAGCAGCGCCCTTTCCTGCGCCAATTCTTTCCTTGTTTTCCCATACTGCTCTCTCTGTTCCGAGGCATTGGCCCCTCGATCACCGACGTGCAGAGTAGGTCAGTGCCTTCGGTGATGATCAAAGCGTCGGGTGGAGATGCCTAAGGTGCAAGTGTGTCGAAACTCAGTCGCACCGTCGCAAGATAACAAACGAGCCTCGCTGGCGAGAAGTTCAGATGAAGTTTCTCTGAAGACTTCGAAGCAGTCTCTTCAGCTGAGTCTTCGAGAAATATGCATCGACAGAATCCAGTGGCCGCAGTCTCTTCCAACATGCCGCTGAGCTGAGCTAGAAATGCTACGGAGAAAGTTTAGGATGCGGGGGGAGCAGATTGTAATGCGAGCAATGTCCGGCGTTCTGGTTCTCATTCTTGATTGTATCGCCTTCACAGGAATGGTCGTTGTAGATGCATGAGAGTGAGATGGCGAGGTGGTATATGTTCTTGTTCCGACAGTCGCGGTTGACTTTTGGTGAGGAGGTTCTTGTGACGAAGCAGATTTCTAGCTGGGTGTTGATGACTGTTTTTCTGTTGTGTCTGTTTGGGGCAGCATTGGCCGCCCAAGACAATAGCTGCCTTGCGTATCCCTCATGTTCCGTGTACTCCCAGTGGAATCCGCAGTGTATTCCGGCATTGCCTCCGGGCGTATTTAATTGCTCAGGTTTTGACTGGACGGAGTCATGCTCAATCAAGACCTATAAGTGCCCCCGTCCCCCTTGCCCCAACTGTTGCACGAATTCTGGTACGTGCGGAAGTCCGATCAACCTTTCCAGTGGAAATACCTTTATCAACCAGAGCGATCTAAACATTTCCGGCTTGGGTGGCGGCCTATCTGTTTCCAGGACGTGGAACAGTCTCTCGTCCGGTGTTGCTGGCTTGTTTGGAGCAGGCTGGCGTTCCACTTATGAGGAGAGCGTCTCTCTCGGCAGCGACGGGTTTATGAAGTATTCGCGGGGTGATGGGACCATCTGGAGTTTCGGCTTTTCGGGGCAGTCGCCTCTGGTGTATCTCGTTATGACTCCCGCGAGTGCTGATGCCTCCCTGTCATTCGATGGGACGACTTGGACGCTTACTTTCAAGAATGGAGAAAAGAGGACATTTTCGGGAGCGACGGGAAGCCTGCTCTCGATCAGTGATCGCAACGGGAATACGACACAGGTCTCCTATGACGCTTCGAATCGCTTAATCACGGTCACAGACCCTGCGTCTCGTCACTTGTATTTTGGTTATAACGGCACTGGCTCTCTAGTCGCAGGAATCACTTCGGACGTCGGCGTGTCAACGTCCTATTCCTATGATACCCAGGGTCGGTTGGCGCAGGTCACAAAACCAGATCTCACCACTTTGTCTTTTCAGTACGACTCCAATTCTCGGATAACGACAGTCATGGATATGCAGGGAAAGGTTCTGGAGTCGCATACCTACGATTTATTGGGTCGTGGATTGACCTCATCGAGGGCTTTAGGAGTGGACGCGCTCACTGTTTCTTATCCTTAGTCAACAACGTGCTCCATGCTGACGAGTTTCGTTTTCTGGAACTCGGTTCATACCTTGGTGAGTTTTGGTGGACCTGCAAAGAATCGAAGCGATAGAGGAGTATATCTTGACACAAACGGCGTGGCGTCTTATTGGGGTCAGTCTTCTGTGCGCGCTTCTTTCCGGAAGTTCTTTTGCCGCTCCGACGATCACGAGTCTGTCGCCGACGACGGGTGCCGTGGGCGCTTCGGTGACGATCACGGGGACGAACTTCGGAACGACGCAGGGTTCCAGCACGTTGACCTTCAATGGGACGACAGCGACTACGATCACGAGCTGGGGTGCGAGCTCGATTGTGACGATGGTGCCGACGGGGGCAACCACGGGGGGCGTCGTGGTAACCGTAAGCGGGGTGGCGAGCAACAGCAAGACGTTTACCGTGGTGAGTGCTCCAAGCATTACGAGCCTGTCGCCGACGACGGGTGCGGTGGGCGCGGCAGTAACCATCACAGGGACAAGCTTCGGATCGACCCAAGGCACGGGAACGCTGACATTCAACGGGACGACGGCAAGCACGATTACCAGCTGGAATGCTACGACGATAAAGGCAACAGTACCAACGGGAGCGACGACCGGGAATGTGGTGGTTCATGCCAGCGGGGTGAGCAGCAACGGTTCCCCATTCACGGTACTGGCAGCGCCGAGCATCACGAGCCTGTCGCCGACAGCGGGCGCGGTGGCTGCCTCGGTGACGATCACGGGCACGAACTTCGGCTCGACTCAAAGTTCGAGCACCGTGAAGTTCAACGGTACGACAGCAACGACAATTACGAGTTGGGCGGCGACGTCGATTGTGGCGACGGTGCCGACGGCGGCGACGACCGGGAACGTTGTGGTTCATGCCAGCGGGGTGGACAGCAACGGAGTGGCATTCACAGTGCTGCCGACACCGACGATCACGAGTCTGTCGCCGACGACGGGTGCTGTGGGCGCTTCGGTGACGATCACGGGGACGAACTTCGGAACGACGCAGGGCTCCAGCACGTTGACCTTCAATGGGACGACAGCGACTACGATCACGAGCTGGGGTGCGAGCTCGATTGTGACGATGGTGCCGACGGGGGCAACCACGGGGGGCGTCGTGGTAACCGTAAGCGGGGTGGCGAGCAACAGCAAGACGTTTACCGTGGTGAGTGCTCCAAGCATTACGAGCCTGTCGCCGACGACGGGTGCGGTGGGCGCGGCAGTAACCATCACAGGGACAAGCTTCGGATCGACCCAAGGCACGGGCGCGGTGAACGTTAACGGCACGTCGGCCTCTATTACTAGCTGGGCTGGCACATCAATAAAAGTGACCGTACCGACGGGAGCAACGACGGGCAATGTGGTGGTTTATGCCAGCGGAGTGAATAGCAACGGAAAGGCATTCACGGTCGCGCCGAGCATCACGAGTCTGTCGCCGACGACGGGTGCGGTGGGCGCGTCTGTGACAATCACCGGGGCGAACTTCGGAACGACACAGGGTACGCTGAAGTTCAACACGACAACAGCGACGACCATTGCTAGTTGGACGGCTACATCGATAGTGGCGACCGTACCGACGGGAGCGACGACCGGGAACGTTGTGGTAACGGCCAACGGAATGAACAGTAACGGGCTGGCGTTCACGGTAGTACCGGTACCGAGCATAACGGCCTTATCACCTACGTCGGGCGCAGTGGGCGCGTCGGTCACAATCGCGGGGACGAACTTTGGGTCCACTGGTGCGGTAACGTTCAACGGGACGACGGCCACAACCACTGTTTGGACTGGGACTTCGATTGTTGCTACGGTACCGACCGGGGCAACCACGGGCAATGTGGTTGTAAACGTCAGCGGTGTGAACAGCAATGGATCGGCGTTCACGGTTAGCTACCCGAACAACTACCAATATCGGCGAACAATAGTGCTTGGCCACGCCAACGTTCCTAACACCGACCAAACAGATTTCCCTGTTCTGATTTCTGGAGTCTATTCGTACTTGGCGACGGTCGGGAGTGGAGGGTTGGTGCAGAGCCCGAACGGATACGACATCATCTTCAGCTCGGATCCAGAGGGTGGAAGCAAACTCGATCATGAAATCGACAGCTATGACCCAGTTACCGGAACGTCGAGTTTCTGGGTCAGGATACCGACGCTATCACACAGCACTGACACCCTAATCTACTTGTTCTATGGAAATCCGAATATCTCGGTGTCGCAAGAGAACAAAGCTGGCGTGTGGAGGAACGCGTATGCTGGCGCTTGGCACTTCACGAACTTCGCGGATTCTTTGGGGTTGCTAAACGCCACCAGTACTGGATCCGTTCAGCTCGGCGCTGGCAAAATTGGCACTGCGGCTCTCTTCACTGGTAGTGGCTCCAGCTACTTGACCTTCCCGAACGTGATGTCGATGTCCACGTCATCGGTGATGACGCAATCGGTGTGGGTGGAACTTAACAGTGTGCCGACTGGAGGTAGACAGGATGCTGAGATGGGGGCTGCTGCGAGCCCGAATCTGTTCGGGTTTTCCTTTCAGATGAATGGTTCCAACTTCGCAGCCGGCCCAGGCGAGGCGGGAGTTGCCGACCAGTTGGCTGGAGGGGCGCCTACAGTAACCGCAGGTACTTGGCACCGTCTCACGCTGGTGCTTAACGCTGGGAGCTTCAGTTTCTATCAGGATGGCGCCTTAGTAGGAGCCCAAGCCTATAACGGGACCACTAATGCCGCTAATCCCAACACTGGCAGTAACTGGCTCATGGGGGCCGTGTTCTATGAAGGTAACCCCTATTACTATCTCAACGGTGCTGTCGATGATGTGAACATTTCCACAGCGGCTCGTTCTGCCGACTGGATCGCGACCGAGTACAACAATCAATCTTCTCCATCCACGTTCTATACCGTGGAGAGTCAAGCGACGACCGGCAGTGCGCCGACAATCCAATTCTTGTCGCCAGCCGCGGGCACTCCCGGATCGACGGTGGCGATCCAGGGCTACGGCTTCCAGGCGACACAGGGAACCAGCGCCGTAACGTTCAACGGCCTAACGGCCACACCTCTGACTTGGAACGACGCCACTATCGTCGCGGCCGTTCCGATAGGAGCGACGACAGGCAATGTAGTCGCGACGGTCGGAGGAGTGGTCAGCAACGGAGTGACTTTCACAGTACTCCCGTTCGCTAGCATAACGACCCTAAGTCCGGGATTAGGGGGAGTGGGCACACCGGTCACAATTACAGGTACGAATTTTGGCACCACACAAGGTTCGAGCACAGTCACATTCAACGGTGTTACGGCGGCACCAACAAGTTGGAACGCAAATTCGATAGCCGCGCCGGTCCCAGTCGGAGCGGCGACCGGCAATGTCGTCGTCACCGTGGGCGGCGGGCCGAGCAACGGCGTTAACTTCACGATACCTATCACGGGCATTTCGCCGCGATCAGGAATAATTGGCACCTTCGTGACGATATCGGGGTCAGGTTTTGGTAGCTCGCAAGGTTCAAATACGGTTTCGCTCAACGCGATCTCCGCTTCTGTTGCGAGCTGGAGCGATACGAACATAGTCGTGGTCGTGCCGGCTGGCGCATCGTCGGGTCCGTTCTTAGTGACTCTCAATGGTCAGGTCCTAACCAGTTCTTCATTCACGGTTACTGCGATTCCCACCGGCTGGGCTGACATCGATGTGGGAAGTGGAGGTCAGATTGGGAGCGCTACGTACTCTAACGGGGTCTTCACAGTGGTGGGTGGAGGGTCGAGTATCGGAGGCACGGCGGATGGGATGCACTTTGTCTATCAGACACTGGTGGGAGACGGAACCATCATTGCGCGGGTGACGAGCCTGCAAAACAGTGGATATTCAGGTGCGGAAGCCGGGGTGATGATCCGCGAGACGCTGAATCCTGGAGCGGCCGATGCCGTTGTGTTCTACGACGGCTACACCGGTGAATATATGCAGTCCCGTCCGACGACGGGTGCGAATGCCGCGAACCTGAACTCGCTCGGTGGGAATCTGCCACAGTGGTTGAAACTGTCGCGTACTGGCAACACGCTCACGGGTTATGAATCGCCTGACGGTGTGAATTGGACCCAGATTGCGAGCACGACGGTTTCGATGGCGCAGACGGTGTACATCGGTATGGCGGTGAGTGGCTATGGATTCCTCGAACCAGGCACTTTCGACAACGTGTCGGTCAGTTCGACTGCATCTCCAGCTCCGTTCATTGCTGCCTTGTCGGCGACGACGGCCTCCGTCGGGAGCCAAGTGGCGATCGACGGCATCAACTTCGGTGCCACGCAAGGTGGAAGTGTCGTACTACTGAATGGGATACCGATGACGATCAATTTGTGGGTTGACACAGGAATCGTGTTCACGATCCCGGCGGGGGCTACATCGGGCCCACTAATGGTGTCGGTGGCTCCGAGCATGAACGACAGTAATTCCGTCACTCTCGAAATTACTGGTCAACCACTGCCAACGCCATGGTTAGACTCGGATGTGGGTGTGGTTGGTTCGCAGATTGGGAGCGCGACATACTCCAATGGGACGTTCACGGTAGCGGGTGGAGGATCGAGCATCGGGGGCACCGCGGATGGGATGCACTTTGTCTATCAAACGCTGGTGGGAGACGGAACAATTATTGCGCGGATCACGACCCTGCAAAACAGTGGATATTCGGGTGCGGAAGGCGGAGTGATGATCCGCGAGACGTTGAATCCTGGAGCGGCGGATGCTGTGGTGTTCTATGACGGTTACACCGGCGAGTATATGCAGGCCCGCGCTACGACGGGTGCGAATGCTGCGAATCTGGGCTCGCAGGGTGGGAACATGCCGCAGTGGTTGGAACTGTCGCGGGCCGGAAACACCTTCACGGGCTATGTCTCGACGGATCGTGTGAACTGGACGCAGATTGCGAGCACGACGGTTTCGATGGCGCAGACGGTCTACATCGGTCTGGCAGTGAGCGGCTATGGAGCCCTCGAACCGGGCACTTTCGACAACGTGTCGCTCAACTCGACTGCATCTCCGGCACCGGTGATTACCGGTTTGTCGGCAACGACGGCCTCCGTCGGGAGCCAAGTGGAGGTCATCGGCAATAACTTTGGTGCCGCGCAAGATGGAAGCGTCCTACTGTTGAACGGCACGCCAATAGCGATCAACTTATGGAGTAGCACATCGATCGTGTTCACCGTTCCTGTAGGGGCGACATCGGGTCCGCTGGTGGTATCGGTAGCTCCGAGCATGAACGATAGCAATCCAGTCACCCTTGAGGTCACAACACAACCGCTGCCAATGCCATGGTCGGACGGGGACGTAGGTTCGGTGGGTTCTCAGATTGGGAGCGCGACGTACTCCAGCGGAACCTTCACAGTAGCGGGTGGAGGATCGAATATCGGGGGCACGGCGGATGGGATGCATTTTGTCTATCAAACGCTGGCGGGAGACGGAACGATCATTGCGCGGGTGACGAGCCTGCAAAACAGTGGGTATTCGGGTGCGCAAGCCGCGGTGATGATCCGAGAGACGTTGAATCCTGGAGCCGCGGATGCGGTTGTGTTCTACGACGGCTATGGTGGTGTGTATATGCAGGACCGTCCGACGACGGGTGCGAGTGCTGCGAATCTAGGCTCGCAGGGTAATTACCTCCCGCAGTGGCTGGAACTGTCGCGGGCCGGGAACACCTTCACGGGTTATGAATCGCCCGATGGTGTGAACTGGACCCAAATTGCAAGTGCGACGGTTTCGATGGCGCAGACGGTGTACATCGGTCTGGCGGTGAGTGGCTATGGATACCTCGAACCCGGCACTTTCGACAACGTATCGGTTATGGTTGGCACGACTCCTTTCGTTTCAAGCGTCACGCCGATCGTCGGAACCGTCGGCACCTCGGTGACCATTACCGGATCGAACTTCGGAACCCCACAAGGCACCAGCACTGTCCAGTTTAATGGCGCATTGGCGACGTCCATCACGAGCTGGAGCATCTCGCAGATTGTCGCGACGGTTCCCAGCACAGCGCCAGACGGAACGGGGCCGGTCACGGTCACGGTGAATTCGGTCTCAAGCCCGGGCGTTACTGCGGGCGCGCAGTTTACGGTGATTCACCCTGTGATCTCGAACCTGGCGCCGCCGGCGGCTCCGGTCGGAGGGACTCTAACGGTCAACGGTTCCGGTTTTGGCGCGAGTCAGAATGGCGTTGTTTCGATCAATGGCACGGCCGCCAGCGTTCAGAGCTGGAGCGATGCGCAGGTACAGGTAGCCATTCAGTCTAGTACCACTAGCGGTCCCGTCACAGTCAGCAACAACGGCATCGTCAGCAACTCGGTGGCGTTCACCGTGTCGCCTCCGCCCACGATCACCGGTATTTCGCCGGGCACTGGTGAAATCGGCACGCCCGTGACCATCAGCGGGAGCGGCTTCGGTGCGACGGAAAGCAGCAGTACTGTTGCTTTCGGCGGTACGGTTGCGTCTGGGGCGAGCTGGAGCGATTCGCAGATCATTGTTAATGTACCCCCGAACGCGATCACCGGCCCGGTGACCGTCACCGTGGCTGGAGTTACGGCTCAAGGTCCGGACTTCATTCTCGATACGATTGCCCTACTAACTGCTTCAAACGGCATCCAGACCACCTACACCTCAACCATGGTCGGCGGCACATGGAGCCTGCTTAACTCTCAGGGACCCGGCTGCTCCAGTTGCTCGATCCGTGGCAACGTGGAGAAAACTTACGATTCGAACGGCAACCTGCTGACCGTCACCGATCCCAACGGCAACATCATTACTTCCACTTACGACGGCGCCAGTAACTTGCTGACACGGTCTGCCCAACTCAACGGAGCAGCCGTAACCACCACCTACACCTACAACAGTCTTGGCGAAGTGTTGACCACGACCGATCCGCTGGGCCACACGACGACCAACACTTACGATGCCAACGGCAACCTGCTCACCGTCAGTTCGCCGGCGCCGAATGGCCAGACACCGCCCAGCGTGACGCAATTTACTTACAACACCCTGGGAGAGCTTACCCAAATACTAGATCCGCTGAACCACCCCACAACCATGACGTACACGGCAGCGGGCTTGGTCAACACCATCACCGATGCCCAAAACCACGTCACCACCTATGGCTACGACGCGAGCGGCAACCGCACCAGCGTGATCGACCCGATCAATGGCAGCGCGCATCCGACTACCTTTGTCTTCGACTCTATGCACCGTTTGACTGGAATTACGTATCCAGACGGCACCTCGGTTAGTTACGGCTACGACTATCGCGGACGCCGCACCACGGCTACCGACCAGAACAACAAGACCACCACTTATGGCTATGACGACGCCGACCGCCTGACCTCCATCACCGATGCGGCCACGAACCTTACCCAGTACGGCTACGACACCGAAGGCAACCTGACCAGCATCACCGACGGCAGCAATCACACCACGTACTTCGCATATGACGCCATGGGACGGGTCACGCAGACCACCTTCCCGTCGACGCTTGTCGAAACCTATGGATACGATCAGCTCAATAACCTGACCTCGAAAACCGACCGCAAGAACCAGACGATTCAATACGTCTATGACGCACTGTACCGGATGACCAGCAAGACCTATCCGGACACGACAGCGGTCGATTACTATTACGACCTGGTGGGCAAGATCCAGCAGGTAACCGATCCCACGGGTACCTACGGCTTTGCCTACGACAACATGGGCCGCCTGATTGGGACGAGTACGCAATACACGTTCCTGCCGGGGCACAACTTCCAGAACAGCTACGGCTACGACCAAGCGTCAAACCGCACGTCGCTGACCGCGCCCGACGCGAGCACGAACTCCTACAATTATGACGCGCTGAACCGGCTGGTAACGTTGACCAACTCGCTGACTGGCCAGTTCGGCTTTGGCTACGATGCCCTGAGCCGAAGAACGCAACTGACGCGGCCGAATGGCGTTAACACGAATTACAACTACGATTCCGTGTCGCACCTGCTGAGCGTGCTGCACCAGGCAGGATCGACGACGCTCGACGGAGCTGGCTACGGCTACGATTACGCCGGCAACCGGACGAGTAAGACCAACGATCTCAACGGGATCACGTCGAATTATGGTTACGATGCGATCTACGAGTTACAGCAGGTAACCCAGGGAGGTAGTACTACGGAGAGCTATTCATACGATGCAGTCGGGAATAGGCTGAGTTCGTTGGGGATGAATCCATACAGCTACAACACGTCGAACGAGCTGACCGCAGTTCCGAGCGGTAGTTACACGTACGA
>CAWDBM010000010.1:0-454674 GCA_963800565.1 uncultured Acidobacteriaceae bacterium | reverse complement strand
TCTGAAAGGCGCGGCGGTATTTCTGCGTCAGCCGCATCGGCCTATGTTACCGGCCACGTCCTAGTGGTCGACGGAGGCCAGACCGGCGGGAATAATTAGCAGCTATGAATATCCCTCTAACCCCGGTCCGCTTTCTTCGCTACGCGCAGGAGCAGTTTCCGCGTAAGACGGCGGTAGTGTGCCAGCACCTCCGCTTCACCTATGCCGAATTTGGTGATCGCGTCGCGCGCCTCGCCGGGGCCTTGCGCGCCGCCGGCGCGAAGCCCGGCGATCGCATCGCTTTTCTCAGTCTCAATTGTCATCGCCTCCTCGAAGCCTACTTCGGAGTTCTTGAAGCGGGCTGCATCCTCCTCGCTAAATATCCGCCTGGCCGCGCCCGAGCTAGCCTACATCCTGAATGATTCCGGAGCGTCGTTCCTCTTCTTCGAGCAGGAGTTCGTTGGCCTGGTCGATTCGTTCCGCCGCGACTTGCGAACCGTGTGCTCCCTACATCAGCTCGATGTTCAACCAAACGAAGTTGAGGAAAATTCGGCAACGGCCCGCGAAGATTGGCTCTCCATCCAACCTACGAGCAGATGCTCGCCTCCGCCACTCCCTACCGCGCCGATCTGATGGAGTTCGATGAAAATGCTGTCGCCGAGATTTTCTACACCAGCGGATCCAGCGCCAGCCCCAAGGGCGTGATGCTCACGCATCGCAGTATCTACCTGCACGCCATGAGTATCGCCCTCTACCACCACACGCGTTATGAAGACGTGATGCTCCATACCATCCCGCTCTTCCACGCCAACGGCTGGGGAGCCGCCCACACCATTACCTTCGTCGGCGGAACCCACGTCATGCTGCCGCGCTTCCTTCCCGAGGAAGTTTTTCGGTTGGTACAAACCGAGCGTGTGCGCGCGCTCACTCTCGTCCCCATCATGGCCGCCGCGTTGGTGAATTCGCCCGCGCGCCCAAGTACGACCTGAGCAGCGTCGAGTGGGCGACTATCGGCGGCGCCGCATCTTCTCCAACGTTAATCCGCGAGGTCGAGCAGACATTGGGTTTCAGTTGTTATTCAGGCTACGGGCTGACAGAGTGCTCGCCATCGCTCTCGAACGCCGAACTGCGACCTGATATCCAATGCACCCTCGAAGAGCGTTACAAACTCCAGGCGATGACCGGCTACGCCTTTCCTGGCTGTGAACTGCGCGTAGTCGACGCCAAAGACAACGATGTGCCGCGCGACGGGCAAACCATGGGAGAAATCATCGCCCGCAGTGACGGCGTCATGTCCGGCTATTGGAGCAGCCCGAAGCCACGGCAGAAGCTATGCGCGGCGGGTGGTTTCACACCGCCGACATGGCCGTCACGAACAAACGGATACATTCGCATCGTCGATCGCAAGAAAGACATCATTGTCAGCGGCGGAGAAAACATTTCCTCGCTTGATGTCGAAAAGACATTGCTGCACATCCGCCGTCTACGAAATGGCCGTGATTCCCGCCGCCGATCAGAAATGGCGAAACTCCCCACCGTAGTGGTGACAAAACCCGGCAGCAAAGTTAGCGACGTCGAGTTAATTGATTTGCCGCGCCCGCCTAGCGCACTATAAGTGTCCGCAAGCGATCGAGTTTTGCGAAAGCCTGCCTAAAACCGCGACCGGCAAGGTCCTCAAAAGAGAATTACGCAAAAAATATCAAACGGAAATCGCCCAATGAACAACCAAACGCACAACTTAGTGAAAGTCACAAAAGACAAAGATATCGCCATCGTCACCATCGACAACCCTCCCGTGAATGCTCTCGGCCGTGGCGTGCCCGAAGGAATCGCCGCGGCAATCGATGAAATTAACCGCGCCCCGCCGTAACAGCCGCAGTAGTAATCGGCGCAGGCCGGAAATTCGTCGCCGGAGCCGACATCAAAGAGTTCGGGAAAATGACCGCTGGCGGCCCGCGCCGTAGCCTGCTCCCACTGCTCCTGAAAATCGAAGACAGTGCGAAGCCGATAGTGATGGCAATTCACGGTCAGGCATTCGGCGGCGGCCTCGAACTCGCCATGGCCGGCCACTACCGCGTCGCATCGCCATCTGCGCAGGTCGTAGAGCCGGAAGTAAAGCTAGGCATCATCCCCGGAGCTGGCGGAACTCAGCGTCTGCCGCGCCTGGTCGGCATCGCGAAAACAGTCGAGATGTGCGCCGAAGGCAAGCCCGTCTCTGTGCGCGCGCCAACCTTCGGCCTGATCGATCGCTTGATCGACGGCGACCTGCTAGCCGGAGCGGTAGGCTTCGCGCGCGAAATCGCCGCCAAGCCCGCGCCCAAAACGCGCGAGCGAACCGACAAAGATAAGCAAGGAACGGCTGCCGATACCGCGGCGATTTTTGTTGCCGCACGCGACACAGCCCGCAAAAAACAGCGAGGCCTTATCGCTCCGCTGGCTGCCATCGACGCCGTCGAAGCCTCCACTAAACTTCCGTTCGACCAGGCCGCGAAGCTGAGGCGAAACTTTTCACCGATGCCTGCTCTCCGATCAATCGAAGGCGCTCATCCACGTTTTCTTCGGCGAGCGCGAGTTCACAAGATCCCCGACATCCCCAAAGAAACTCCCGTGCTCGCCATTAACCGCGTCGCCGTAGTCGGCTCCGGAACCATGGCGGCGGCATCGCGATGGTCTTTGCCAACGCCGGCATCCCGGTTCTTAGCATAGTCGATGAGGCCGCGCTCGAACAGGGCCTCAACAAAATAAAAAAGAACTACGCCGCGTCGGTCCAGCGCGGCCGCATCACGCAAGCCTTCGCCGACGAGCGCCTCCGCCTGATCAGTCCCGTCCTCAGCTACGACGGGTTCGCCGAAGTAGACATGGTGGTGGAGGCGGTGTTCGAAGGCATGGCGTTAAAGAAATCCGTCTTCGCCGATCTCGATCGTGTCTGCCGGAAAGGCGCGATTCTAGCGAGCAACACCTCGACTCTCGATATCGACGAAATCGCCAGCGCCACATCGCGGCCCGAAGCGGTAATGGGACTTACTTTTTCAGCCCGGCCAACGTAATGCGCTTGCTGGAAATTGTCCGCGGGAAAAAGTCGAGCAAAGAAGTCATCGCCACCTGCATGCAGCTATCGAAAAAACCTGGCAAGGTCGGAGTGCTGGTAGGGAATTGCCGCGGTTTCGTCGGCAACCGCATGTTCGGCCCCTACCGCCGCGAAGCGCAGTTCCACATCGAAGAAGGTTCCGACGCATACGGTCGATCAGGCCCTCGTCGATTTCGGCAACGCACTGGGCCCAATGGCCACGGGCGACCTCGCCGGTCTCGATGTCGGCTGGCGCATTCGCAAAGAATATCGCCACCTCGAAAAGCCAGGCATCCGCCAACCCTTTGCCGAAGATCGCCTGTGCGAAATGGGTCGCTACGGCCAGAAAACTCTGCGCGGCTGGTACCTCTACGATGAGAACCGGCGCCGAACGCTTGATCCCGAGGTAACCGACTTCGTTCGTCAGTGGAGCGCGGAAGCGAGAATTCCGCAGCGCCAACTTTCATCGGCGGAAATTGTCGATCGCTGCATCTACGCTTTGGTCAACGAAGGAGCACGCATTCTCGAAGAAGGATACGCGTTGCGTGCCGTCGACATCGACATCATCTACATCAACGGCTACGGGTTTCCCGCTCATCGGGGCGGCCCCATGTGGTATGCCGACACCGTCGGATTGCAAAGAGTCTACGACCGCATCTGTGAATTTCATCAGCAGCATGGAGAGATCTGGGCGCCCGCTCCGCTGCTGAAGCGCCTCGTGCAGGCGGGCAAGACGTTCGCCGATTTTGACAAAGAGTTGCAATCCGCCCCAGAGACTGCTCTTCGCGCATGAGCCAAATCATTCTGGTGCGCCATGGCCAAGCATCCTTTCTTGGGGACGACTATGACAAGCTCTGTGCGAATGGCGAAGTTCAATCCGGATTGCTCGGGCAGTTTTGGTCGCGACGCGGCGTCGCCTTTGACCGAGTCTATTCCGGCCCGCGTACGCGGCAACGCGAAACGGCTCGCATTGTGGGCGAAGCGTATCGCAGCGCCGGTCTTGGGTTTCGAGAGACAGAAGTCATGAACGAATTCGACGAATATCAAGCCGAGGCTGTGCTGCGCGAATGCCTTCCCCAACTGCTTCGCGACAATGCTGAAATCAAAGAAATGCGCCGCGCCTACGAAGTGGCGACCGGCCACTCCGACCGCCGCAAAACTTTTCAAAAATTATTCGAAGCGGTAATCAGCAAGTGGGTAGCAGGGGAAATCACGGCACCCGCTGTCGAGTCGTGGAATGACTTCTGCCTGCGCGTAGAGCGAGGCCTGGCCCAAATAGTGCGCGACACTCCGCAGTCAGCCGCCGCCGTAGTCTTCGCCTCGGCCGGCCCGATCGGCGCGGCTATGCGGCGTGCGCTGCATCTCTCCGCTGAAGACGCATTGCAAATGACCTGGATGTCGCGCAACGCTTCGTTCAGCGAATTTCTAGCTTCAGGCGAACGGTTCACCTTGAGCACATTCAATGCGCATCCACATCTCGATGGCGATGGCCTACTGACATACCGCTAGTTATTGGAGATTGAAATCCGGAATTGCGATTATGGTGGTACTCAAAGATCAAGCCGGAGCGGTTAGAGCAGGGGAAGAGCTAGACATGGCGCGCCTACAGCCCTTTCTGCAAGATCGCCTCGGCAGCGCCGGCCCAATCACAGTCGAACAATTTCCCGGCGGCCATTCCAACCTCACTTACCGACTCCGTCTCGGAGACCGCGAACTCGTCCTGCGTCGCCCTCCTTTCGGCAGCAAAGTCCGTTCCGCGCACGACATGGCCCGCGAATTTCGCGTGCTCTCGAAGCTCCACAGCGCCTATCCGCTCGCACCGAAAGCGCTCCTTTATTGCGACGATCCCTCGATTCTCAATGCGCCCTTCTATCTCATGGAGCCAATTCGCGGATTGATCATTCGGCGCGATCCCCCGCCCGGCGTGCCTTTTCCGCCCGCGATCGCGCGCCGCTTGAGCGAAGTATTCATCGACAATCTAGCGCGCCTGCACACGCTCGATTACGCCGCCATCGGGCTCTCCGATCTAGGCAAGCCGCAAGGCTATCTCGAACGTCAGGTCAAAGGTTGGATCGAGCGCTACCACAATTCGAAAACCCACGATCTGCCTGAAGTCGACCGCATCTCTCCATGGCTCATCGCGCGAATGCCGGCGACCCACGAATCAGCTCTGATCCACAACGACTACAAATACGACAATCTAGTCCTCGACCCCAATGATCCAACAAAAATCGTAGGCGTTCTCGATTGGGAGATGTGCACCATTGGGGACCCGCTCACCGACCTGGGAACGGCGCTAGCCTACTGGACCAATCCGCAAGACCCGGAAGATTTTCAGGAAATTCGCAGCGCGCCCACCACGCTGCCCGGCACGCTCACGCGTGCCCAGTTAGTCGAGCGTTACGCCGCCGCCACCAGCCGCGATCCCGGCGACATGATTTTCTATCTCGCGTTTGCCCGCTTCAAAGTGGCC
Organism: uncultured Acidobacteriaceae bacterium; assembly: GCA_963800565.1. Taxonomy (GTDB): domain Bacteria; phylum Acidobacteriota; class Terriglobia; order Terriglobales; family Acidobacteriaceae; genus Acidiflorens. The sequence continues at coordinate 449,155 of CAWDBM010000010.1, read as the reverse complement.
GTCATCATTCAGCAAATCTACTACCGCTACGCGCAAGGATTAACGCAAGATGAGCGTTTCGCGGTCTTGCCGCAAAGAATTCACATTCTAATGCGCGCGTCCTGGCTTACCGCCGAAAGCGAAACGTTATGAGCCGCCGATCATTTCGCATAATAGCGAACCAGCCATTCCGCAACGCAGCAAGGCTTAGTGGAGGGCTGACCGTCAGCGCCTTGGCGTGCGACGCGTACAAGAAAGACCGCGTCAATGAATCCCGCCGACTCCTTCGTCGAAAGCAAAGTCACGCAAGCGCGCACCCGCGATCCCGAACGCACCGGCGAAGGGAAACGAACTTTGTTCAATCCGTAATTGACCGTCATTGCGACGCCCGTTTTCACCTTGATTGCCTGTTTGACGAAGTAACTAAGAAGCGACAGAGTCAAGAAGCCCTGCGCAATGGCGCCACCGAAGGGAGACTCACGCTGCGCGCGTTCGTCGTCCATGTGAATCCACTGGAAGTCCTCGGTTACTTCGGAAAATTTCTGAATGCGGTCCTCGCTGATAATGAACCAGTCGGTCGCCGGAAACTCGCGCCCCTCGTACTCTTTCAACGATTTCAGATTCTCAATTTCAAAAGGCGGCATAGGAGTATTTCATGCCCACACTAACAGATACTGTGCGCAAGACGACCAAAGGAACCGCGTTTTTGATCGAAGATTCCGCGCCCCAGGACATTTTCACCCCCGAAGATCTCACCGACGAACATCTCGCCGTCGGCCAGATGGTCGATGAATTCTGGGCTAATGAAGTCGAGCCAAATCTCCCCGCGATCCGCGAAAAAAAGCCCGGCCTCGCGCTCAGCGTGCTGCGTAAGTCCGTCCCCCTCGGTCTCACCGCCATGACCATCCCGGAAGAATACGGCGGCATGGCCATGGATCTCCCTTCGCTCATGGTCACCTCCGAGCGCCTGGGCCGCGACGGATCCTACGGAGGCTGGCATTCCGCGCACACCGGCATCGGCACGCTGCCGCTCGTTTACTTTGGCAATGAACAGCAAAAGCGAAAATATCTGCCCAGGCTCGCAAAGGTCGAAATGCTTGCCGCCTACGCGCTCACCGAGCCTCTCGCCGGCTCCGATGCGCTCTCCGCCCGCACGCGCGCCGACCTCGCTCCCGATGGAAAACACTACATTCTTAACGGCCAAAAAATGTGGATCACCAACGGCGGCGCCGCCGATCTCTTCACTGTGTTCGCCAAAGTCGGCGGAGAAAAGTTCACAGCCTTCCTCGTCGAGCGTGCCTTTCCCGGCGTGAGCAGCGGCGCCGAAGAGCACAAGATGGGCATCACTGGTAGTTCCACCACGGCCGTTTATCTCGACAACGTCGCAGTGCCCGTCGAGAACGTCCTCGGAGAAATTGGCCGCGGCCATGTCATCGCCTTCAACATTCTCAACATCGGACGCCTCAAACTCGGACCCGCGAGCGTCGGCGCCGCGAAAAACGTTCTCGCCATCTGCCTCAAATACGCCAAGCAGCGCAAAGCTTTCGGCGCGTCCATCGCCGACTTCGGCGCCATTCAACACAAGCTTGCCGAAATGGCAATCCGTATCTTCGCGGCCGAGTCCATGACCTGGCGCGTCGTTGGATTGATCGAAAATCAAATGCACGGCGCAACAACCGGCGATCCCAACCAGGAACTCAAAGCCATCGAAGAGTTTGCCGCCGAATGCTCCATGGTCAAAGTCTATGCCTCCGAAATGCTCGACTACGTCGTCGATGAAGGCGTTCAGATCCACGGCGGCTACGGATACCATCGCGACTACGCCGTCGAGCGCGCCTATCGCGACTCGCGCATCAACCGGCTCTTCGAAGGCACCAGCGAAATCAACCGCCTCGTGATCACTGGCATGCCGCTGAAACGAGCGTCCCGCGGTCTCCTGCCGCTGTTCGAAGCAGCCCGCGCTGTCCTCAATCAAACCGAGCCGCAGCCCGCGCACTCCAACGACGCAGAAATGAATCTCGTACACAATGCAAAAACAATCGCTCTGCTGGCTCTTGGAATCGCGCACCAAAAATATGCCGACAAGCTCGAGCAGCAACAAGAGATCATCATGAATCTTTCCGACATCATCATGGAAGTCTTCGCGATGGAATCGGCGCTGTTGCGCAGCCGCAAACTAGTCGCGTCGGGCAGCGGAGCAAACGCCGCCGATGCTACCGCCATCTACCTGCGCGATGCCATCGCCCGGATCGAACTCGCGTCGAGAACCGTGCTTAGCGCCACTTCCGAAGGCGACGAGTTGCGCCACAATCTTTCTCGCGTGCGCGAATACGCAGCTCACGATCCCGTGAATGCAATCGCACTCCGGCGCCAGATTGCAGCCCGTCTGCTCAGCAACGAACGCTACACACTGTGATAGCGGAATTACCAGGAAGAAAGAAAACAAGGAGTCTTTATGCCCCTCACTAATCACAAATTCCTCCTGGCCGCGCGCCCTGTAGGAATGCCGAAGCGCACCGACTGGAATTATGTCGAAGAACCCGCCGCCGAGCCGAAAGACGGCGAGTTCCAGGTCCAGGTGCTCTACATCTCGCTCGATCCCGCCATGCGTGGTTGGGTCAACGAAGCCCGCTCCTACGTTGCGCCCGTCGCCATCGGAGAAGTCATGCGCGCCCTGGGCCTGGGCGTCGTCACCGCCTCGCGCAACCCGCGCTTCGCCGTAGGGGATCACGTCTCCGGATTATTCGGCGTTCAGAAATACGCGCTCACCGACGGCACCGGCGTTCGAAGGGTTGACGCGAAAATCCTTCCTCTGCCCAAATATCTCAGCGTCCTCGGCATGACCGGCATGACCGCTTATTTTGGCCTCCTCGACACCGGCCAGCCCAAGCCCGCGGACACAGTCGTCGTCTCCGCGGCCGCGGGAGCCGTCGGCTCCATCGTCGGCCAAATCGCTAAAATAAAAAATTGCCACGTCGTCGGCATCGCCGGAGGCCCGGAGAAATGCCGCTACATCGTCGAAGACCTCGGCTTCGATGCCGCCATCGATTACAAATCGGAAGATGTACGCAAGTCTCTCCGCCAACATTGTCCCAAGGGCATCGACGTTTATTTTGACAACGTAGGCGGCACGATTCTCGAGGCTGCGCTTGCCAACCTCGCGCGCGGCGCCCGTATCGTCATCTGCGGAGCGATTTCACAATATTGCAACACCGCCCCCGTCGCCGGCCCAAGCAACTACATGGCTCTCCTCACCAATCGTGCCTCGATGAAGGGCATGCTGGTCATGGACTACTTCGATCGCTACCCGGCAGCCGGAGCGGAAATGGCCGCCTGGATGGCCGCCGGCAAACTCAAATCACGCGAAGATATCGTCGATGGCCTGGAAACCTTCCCCGAAACTCTGCTCAAACTTTTCAAAGGCGAGAACAACGGCAAACTCATGCTGAAAGTGGGTTAGAAGATATCGCGAATGCCATTCGTCAATAACCAATCCGCCAACATTTACTGGGATGAACAAGGGCAGGGAACTCCCCTCCTGCTCATCATGGGCCTAGGCTATCCTTCAGCTTTATGGCACCGCATGCGCCCAGTGCTCTCGCAACACTTCCACACCATCGCCTTCGACAATCGAGGAGTGGGATCAAGCGACGTCCCTCCCGGCCCTTACTCAATCGCTACCATGGCATCGGATGCAGCCGCCGTCCTCGATGCCGCCGGAGTCCCGTGCGCTCACGTCTTCGGAGTTTCCATGGGCGGGGTGATCGCTCAGGAATTCGCGCTGCAATATCCTGAAAGAACGCGCGCGTTAATTCTCGGCTGCACTTCGCCCGGAGGCCCATCCGCCGTGCGCGCCGATGGAAAGGTGGTTGACATCCTCTTCGCCCGCGGTATGACTTTCGCGCAATCCCGCGAAGCCATCCTTCCCTACATCTACGACGCGGCAACACCGCGAGACAAAGTCGAAGAAGATGTCACCATTCGCCGCAACTGCCTCCCGACCCAGGCCGGTTACATGGCGCAATTGCAGGCGATTCTCGCGTGGCATAGCTACGATCGGCTCGGCGGAATCAAGGCGCCCACCCTGGTCATTCACGGCACGTCCGATGCACTCGTGCCTCCCGGCAACGGAAAATTAATCGCAGAGCGCATTCCCGGCGCAAAGCTGGTTCTGCTTGACCGCGCGAGCCATCTCTTTACTACCGATCAGACCGAGGCCGCTCAACGCGCAATCCTGGAATTTCTTTCGTGCCACGAGAACCCAGTCCGCCAACAGTGAAATTCCGGGTGGAATCGCGTTCATCGCGTATTCACTGTGCGCTTGCAAGCATTCTCCACCGGCATACTTCATCATCAAAATAATTCATTTGATGAATTACGCGAACACAGATACGCTCGCGCCCATCATGAGAAGTCGACGCCCTGAAGCGGCAGGAGCGTGGGGAGTCTTTTTCGTTTCATTCACTCGATCCAATACAAAACCGAAAACGCGTAAATATTCTGACCGTGAGGTCAATACGTTGGAAGAACCTGTGTCGAATGCTGGTAGAATGCCGCCGTCCCAATTTGCCATGACGCAAGCCTTGTGAGGCAGGGAGATTATGAGTTCTCGACAAAGCCCCTTCGACCTTCGCGCCGTCTCGTGCCGCGCTGCCCTTTCCTGGAAAAGCAACCCATGGAAAACGAATCACTCCAGCCAGCGAGCATCCATCGATTCCACGCTGCGGCAAATCGCCTGCATTGTCGCGTGCCTCTTTCTCGCATCTCTTCTCGCCGTGGCGCAAGGCGTAGGCACCTCCGGCCAGATCACCGGAACCGTCACCGACTCCGCCGGCAGTGTAGTGCTCAAAGCGTCTGTCAGCGTGGTAGACACCCAGACGGGCCTCAAACGCAACACCATGACCGACAGCACGGGCCAATTCCGCGTCGCTGGACTTTCGCCCGCGACCTATGACGTCAGCGTGGAAATGGCGGGCTTTGCCACCGAGATCAGGAAAGGCGTGATGGTGGCTGTAGGCCAGACCGTCATCTCCGATTTCAAGCTCAACCTCTCCAAGGTCGCGACCGTTGTCGAGGTGACCGGTCTGCCGCCTGTCGTCGAAACCGAACGTGGAAGCCAGGCCGATACCATTACGCAGCAATACATCGCCGACCTGCCCGTCGATCGCCGCGATTACCTCACGTTCACGTTGCTCGCGCCCGGCGTTGCCGACTCCACACGCCTGGCTGGCGACCAGGATTTCCGGGTCAAGCAAACTCCGCAGAGCGGCCTGTCCTTTTACGGCAGTAACGGCCGCGGCAACAGCATCACCATCGACGGCGGCGAAACCTCCGGCGACAGCGGCGGCGTTCGCCTAACCGTCAACCAGGATGACGTCCAGGAATTCCAGATTAACCGTAGTAATTACGGCGCCGACCTCGGCGCTGCCACTGGCGCTTCTATCAACATTGTCACCAAGTCCGGCGGCAACGACGTACATGGCACGGTCTACGGCTTTTTCCGCAATCAAGCGCTTGATGCCCGTGACCCATTCGCCTTCAGTTCCGCCCTCGCGAATGATCCCACCTACTCCAATTTCAACACGACTTCCGTCGGAACCCCAATCAAGAATTCGCTCAGCCGCCAGCAATACGGAGGCAACATAGGCTTCCCGATTGCGAAAGACAAAACCTTCTTTTTCGCATCTTTCGAAGGCCTCCGGCAGGACTCCCAAAACTCCGTCCCCATTCTTACCGATAGTTCGATCTTCGCCGGCCCCTCCGCCGCTGCCACCAGCAATCCATTTCCGCAATCTGATCCAAGGTATGAGCAGCAGCAGATTGTTTCGGCGCTGGCAATCGACCCGGCCTCCGTGCCCTGTGTCGCCGGGCTAGATTTGCCCGGGCCGGAGTGCGCTTACGCCCTCCAGGGTCTTCTGTCGATTAGCCCGACTTCCCCAGGCAATCCCTTCGTAAACCCGGGCCAAACCGCGATTAATGCCTTCCTTGTAACTCAGTTCGAATCCCAGGGCGGAGTCTTCGCTTACAACACCCGCGAATACCTCGCCTCGACGCGCCTCGATCATCACTTCAATACGACCAACCAGCTTTCTCTGAGCTACCGCTACGGCCACGATCTCGAAGAGTCACCCGATGTGCAGTCGCTCACCGCGTACTCCGCTGGCAGTTCCATCCACACTTACGACAATAATTTTCAAGCTGCCTGGTATCACCAGTTCAGTGCTGCTGCCCAGAACGAGGCACGCGTGCAGTGGGATTACAACAGCTTCAACGTGCTTGGAAATGAACCTGCGGAACCCGGCCTCCAGATTCCTGGGTTTATTAATAACCTCGGTACCAATATCTTTCTGCCGAATATCACCATCCTGCGACGCTACGAATTCGCCGACAATTTCACCATCATTCGCGGCCGCCATACCTTCAAGTTCGGAGGCTACGAACTGCTCCGCGGCAATCATACCGAGTCGCACACTTTCTTCCCCGGCCGGTGGGTCTTCGGCGACCTCCCTGGAGTCGCGCTCAGTCCGCAGCTTGCAGGCGCCAGTATCAGCTCCTTGCAAGCCTCAGGCCTGGGCTTGCCTGAGATTTACCAGCAAGGCTTCGGAGATCCCACCTACGGCTACTATGCCCGCCCCCTGACCGCGTTCTACGCCCAGGATTCTTGGAAGATCGCGTCAAACTTCACCTTGAACTACGGTCTCCGCTACGAAATCGACACGCAGTTCGCCCCTTTGACCACCTACTATAAGGATTTCGCCCCTCGCGTCTCCTTCGCCTGGGATCCCTTTAAGGATCACAAGACCGTGATCCGTGGCGGCTACGGAATCTTCTACGGACCCGTCGACGCCCAGATTCCCGACGTCGACCTGAGTCTCGGAGTCGTCGGCCCGGGCCGGGCCGCGGTCGAAAACAGTACGAATGCCGGCCAGGTCGCAAACGTTACCGCGATCTGCGGTGTGTCGCAGTTCGGAACTCCGATCATCCCAGGCACCGGCACCAACCCATGCAAGCGCGAAATTTCGATTTACGCCGATGGCATCAATGGGGTTCCCGCACTCGGAATAGCCGGTTCGGCAACCATTTTCCAGACACTCTTCGCCGAGGGATTGATTCAGTGCACCACTCCCACCGCCGGCAATAACGCATGCGTGACGCCGACCGCCGTAGCTGGCCCGTTTGCAGGATCCCAGCCCGTGGGCCTCGACGTGACCAACAGCGGCCCGCTCTCTCCGCTGCAAGTTATTTTCGTAAACCAGCCCGGCTATCGTCCTCCGATAGCGCAGCAGGCTTCCTTCGGCATCGAACGTGAGATCGGAACCGGCTTCACAATTTCTCTCAGTGGAATCTACACCCACACCCAGAGACTGCCGGTCGCGATCGACACCAATGACCTGGCCGCGGACAACTTCACCACTGTAACTCTGGCTAATGGCAAGCAGTACTCCTATCGAAACTGGAACACGACAGACCCGATTACCGGTTTCACCGCGGATCCACTAGGCGGGATCGAGGGGCAGCCATGCAATACGATTCAATGCTTCGTAAATCCGCTTATCGTCCAGAACAACCAATACACATCCGGCGCCTACGCCGTTTACGAAGGCGGTATTGTCGAGGTGAAAAAGCGTTTCAGCGACAGCTTCACGCTGTTCGGCAACTACACCTACAGCAAAGCGATTGACACCTCCACCGACTACAACTCCGACTACGGCCCGCAAGATCCCACCAACATCAATCTCGACCGCAGCCTTTCCGAATTCGATCAGCGCCATAAGTTAGTTATTGCCGGAGTGATTAACAGCCCCTGGAGACAGAATTATCTCTCCGGCTTCCAACTCTCCCCCATCTTCCAGGCCCACAGCGGACATCCCTTCAATCTGCTGGCTGGAGGCGAAGTCAACGGCAACAATCACGTCACCAACGAGCGTCCGATAGGAGCCCCGCGCGATACCGGCCTCGGCCCCGACTACATCGACTTCGACACGCGCCTCACCTGGGCCCACAAAATTGGCGAAACGTCGAATATCCAGTTCACGGCCGAGGGATTCAATATAGCGAACCGCACCAACTACGCCAGCGTAAACAACGAAGTCAGCCCCCTCTTTGGCTTCGAACCCGGCTTCACCAACTTCAACGTGAAAGGCATGAAACCCGGTGCAGCCCTGGCCGGAGGAGGCACAGCGACGCCGAGTACGCCGCTGGCGTTTACCTCGGCATTCCCCAAACGGCAGGTGCAGTTGGGGGTGCGCTTCTCGTTCTGACAGGCTTTGTACGCACGAATGTTCCGCGTGGAACGTTTGTCGTGGCAAAACGGTACGTACGGTCTGATATGTATCGACGACGAACCCCATAGCAGCATCGCACGACCTTCCAGCCCTGGATGGGCGCCCAACCTTAGCCGCGCGCTTCAGCGCGGAGAAGCCAAGAGCGTTGGAGACGCCAAGAATATTAACGATGCAAGTCCCTGGCGGGACGACCGGGTTCCCCCACGAACTCCGTGGCTTCCGGCAAATTTACGAACGCGCGTTCGAGGAGTGCTGGCTGATTTGCGCGCGAGTGCCGAGTCCGCTGGAGATGCAAACGACGTTACGCCAATTATCCACGCCGACCGTGACCGCAGCTCACGGGACCAAGAACGTCAGAGGGAGAGAGAGGATGATTACCCGGCATTGCGGCAGCATGAATCCTGTGCCAGTTGCCCCACATCTATGAGCGCGTAAGCCGAGTCCGTCAACTCTCAAACTGACGCATCTCACAACCAGCAGAAACCCCGGCCTGCCGAAGCCAGGCCATGCATTATGAGAGAGCGCCCCAGTTCAGAAGGTTGAAGCTGGGTATGGCGCCGCCTCCGCTGCGCTACGCTGTGCCGGGGCTTCGCTCCGCTGCGGCGGCGCTAGGGAGTGGTGTGTGCGGAAGGAAACTGCAGGCGGGTCTAGGCAAAATGGCTGGAGAATGGCACTTTACCCTGGGGGGAAAGTAAGCGTTAGCACGAATGACCTTTCCCCCAAGGAGGCAACTCAAATGAGTCACGAGGTCAAATATATCGGAATGGACGTGCACAAGGAAGCCATTGTGATCGCCGTCCTGAATGACAGCGGGAAGCTGATCATGGAAACCATCGTCGAAACCAAAGCCAGCAGCATTCTGCAGTTTATCCACGGACTGCGGGGCGAGTTACATGTGACTTGGGAAGAAGGGACCTGGGCAGCCTGGCTGTACGACTTGCTGCAGCCACAGGTGCAGGAAGTTGTGGTCTGCAATCCGCGGCGGAATGCCTTATTAAAGGAGGGGAGCAAGAGCGACAAGGTGGATGCACGCAAGCTGGCCGATTTGCTGCGCACCGGAATGTTGCGACCGGTCTACCACGGAGAAAATGGACTGCGGACGCTGCGCGAGTTGGCGCGTAGTTATCAGACCATCGGCAAAGATTTAACCAGAGTGATGAATCGGCTGAAGGCGCTGTATCGCGGTTGGGGCATTCCCTGTGGCGGCACCCGGGTCTATGCTCCACGCTATCGGGAGGAATGGTTAAGCAAGATTGTGCAGGCCGGGGTGCGCCGGCGCGCGGAGCTACTCTATCAACAGCTGGATGGATTGCAGGCTTTGCGGCGAAACCTGCGACCCGAGTTTTTGGCGGAGAGCCGGAAACAGAAAGCGGCGAAACTGCTGCGCCAGATTCCCTGCATCGGTCCGATTCGGGCGGCGAGATTGATCGCGCTGATGCAAACTCCGCACCGCTTCCGCAGCAAGCGGCAACTCTGGACCTACAGTGGCCTGGGCGTGGAGACGCACGACAGTGCGCAATACCGCTTTGTGCGCGGACAATTGCAGCGCTCCAAGAAACCCCAGCAGCTCCGTGGTCTGAATCGGAACCACAACCACGAGATGAAAGAGATCTTCAAGAGTACGGCCACCCGGGCTAGTTGTGGTACGGGTCCATTTCATGATTTTTACGCGGCTTTGCTGACCAACGGGATGAAGCCGGAGATGGCTCGTCTGACGCTGGCGCGGAAGATCGCGGCCATTACGTTGACACTTTGGAAAAAGGAGGAACGTTTCGACGCCGAACAACTGAAAACGCAAGCAGCTTGAGTATCGAACAGAACCCAGGTGATCTCCAAGGTTTTCATGCCTCGGTGGTGGCCAAGTCGGTTCGTGCGATGCTCGGGTTCGAGGGAGAGTATCCAAGCACTCATTAGGCGCTCTGTGTGCTGAAGTTTGGCACCGAGTCTCCGGGTCAATCCTATGCCCCCTCGGATAACCCAAAAAAGCTATAGGCCTCGAGCCTCACATAGGATCTTGGTTGGCACTTTTAGCCAACGGTTAGCTTGCGTAGCTTCGTAACCGAATGGCGTCGAGCACCACTGTTTTTATGAAACCGTTAAGTTGGGACAAGCAACTGGGGCTGGCATCGCCGCTGAAATGCGCGGCGATCCAAAGCGGACAAACCAACAACCCCTCTACGGATAAAGATGAGGCGCAGGATGAGGTGGGGCTGGATGTAAGTCACCACATCCACTTGGCCCCGGAGGGGAGGGGGAAGTATTTTTTTCTTGACATCCTCTCTTATAGGATGAGTGCTGACGTCGGTTACGCCAAGGATGAACCACGCAAGAATGCCGCTGGTGTTAACATCCATCCTTACCATCTTTACCGGCGGACTGTCGTGCAGAAATTCGGAGGGAGACCACAATGCAAAAGAAGAGAATCAAAGCCATCCTGGTTGTCTTAGGCGTACTGTTCGTGGGCAACGTATCGATGTTCGCTCAGGCGTCCCAGAAGCCGGCGGGACAAGGCGTTCCTGATGCAGACGTGCAATCGGACAGCCTTTCAGACCAAAATATCGAGATGCTGCGGGCGGACTTACGCGCACAGCGGAAGCAAATCATCGCGCAAAACATGACTCTCACCGCCGACGAGGCGACCAAGTTCTGGCCGATCTTTGACCAGTATAGAAAGGAAGCTATCAAACCCAACGACCAACGCTGGGCGGTAATCAAAGACTATGCAGCGAACTACAACACCATGACCGATGCGCAGGCCCAGGATTACATCAAGAGAGCGACGGCAGTTGATCAGGAGCTTCTCGCATTGCGGATGAGGTACGTTGCGGTATTTGAGAAGGTCATCTCGCCCAAGAAGACAGCGTTGTGGTACCAGATCGATCGCCGTATCGACCTGCTGATCAATTTGCAGTTGTCCACGCAGATTCCAATGGTCGACACCACCAAGTAAGCTGAAGGGCACACCGGTTCTACAGCCTCAATGAGACAAGTCGCTGGAATGACGAGAGCAAGAGTAAGAGGCTTAGCTAGATTCGGAATTCCCGCTGGCCTGTCACCAGTAATCTCCGCTTGCCGTCAGTCCCGATACTTCGCCAACTCCAGCTTGGCAATCAAAGCGCGATGCACTTCATCAGGACCGTCCGCGATCCGCAGAGTGCGAATCGTCGCATACATGTCAGCAAGCGGAAAATCGGGAGAGACGCCGGCGCCTCCGTGCATTTGAATTGCCTGATCGATGATCTGCAAGGCAATGTTCGGCACGGCGACTTTGATCTGGGAAATTTCGCTGCGTGCGCCTTTTGTCCCCACTTCATCGAGCATCCATGCGGCCTTAAGAGTGAGCAGGCGCGCCTGCTCCAGCATAATGCGCGCATTGGCAATCACATCGACGTTGCCTCCGAGTTCAGACAACGGCTTACCGAAAGCTACTCGCTGCAGCGAACGCTGGCATAAAAGTTCAAGGGCGCGTTCGGCCGCTCCCAGAGTTCTCATGCAGTGATGAATGCGTCCCGGCCCGAGCCGGCCTTGGGCAATTTCGAAGCCGCGTCCCGCTCCGGCGATGATGTTGTCGATGGGCACGCGCACATTGGTGAAGCGTACTTCACCGTGACCGAAGGGCGAATCATAAGAGCCAAACACCGGAACCATGCGCACGATTTCAACGCCCGATCCATCGCGCGGCACTAAAACCATCGAATGCCGCTGATACTTCGACGCGGACGGATTGGTGATACCCATGAAGATCAGCACGCGGCAATGTGGATGGCCTATGCCCGAACTCCACCACTTCAGCCCGTTGAGGACGACATGACTGCCTTCGATAACCGCCGTCGCCTGCATATTCGTCGCATCCGACGAGGCCACAGCGGGTTCAGTCATGCAGAACGCAGACCGAATTTCTCCCGCGAGCAGAGGCTCGAGCCAGCGCTCTTTCTGCGCCGCCGATCCATACTTCACCAGCACTTCCATGTTGCCGGTATCGGGAGCGTTGCAATTGAGAACTTCGGGGGCAATCGACGATCGCCCAGTGATCTCCGCCAGCGGCGCATATTCGACGTTGGTGAGGCCCGCGCCATACTGGCTGTCAGGAAGAAAAAGATTCCACAAACCCGCGGCGCGAGCCTTGGTCTTCAACGTCTCCATCACCGGAGGTTGTTTCCAGCTTTTCCAGTGGAGAGAATCTTGCACCTGCGCGTGATACTCGGGTTCCGCGGGCAAGACATGCTCTTGCATGAACGCCGTCAGGCGTCCGACGTAGCTTTGAGCTTTCGCTGACCGGGAAAAATCCATAGATAGTTTGTGAGGGAGTCTTACCTCAGCGGCTGAAGCCGAAATTGAAAATCAGCTTGTTTTCGCAGCGCCGAAGCGCTGCGCCACCCAAATCCAGACGCAGAGTCTTCCCACAAATCTAGAGCCTAGCGACTGCGTCAGAATTCTCCTAATGAATCCTGCGAATCCTGTAATATATGCGGCGTGCATTTAAGTCAGGTTGACCTGAACCTGTTTGTGGTGCTCGAGGCCATTTATCGCGAGGGCAACATCACTCGTGCCGGCCAGCAGCTCAACCTTACGCAACCGGCAATCAGCCATGCGCTGAAGAGACTGCGCGATCTTCTGCAGGATCCGCTTTTCGTCCGCCAGGGCGCGCACATGGTTCCGACGCCTTTTACCCGCAACATGATCGATCAAGTGAGGCAGGCGCTGCAGATTCTCGAAACGAACCTCAGCCAAAGCCGCAATTTCGTTCCAGAAGATACTCGCAGGAATTTTAATCTGTCGTTGTGGGAGTACTCCGAAGCGCTGATTCTTCCCTCGTTGTTGCGGCGGCTGAAGGATGCTTCTCCAGGAATGTCAATCACCACCTCCAGAATCAAGCGCCGGGATCTGGAGACGGAATTGGCCAGCGGGTCGGTCGATCTGGCGATCGAGATTCCAATGACGGTGAGCGATCGCATCCGCCATAAGTGGCTGCTGAATGAGGCATTCGTGGTCGTCGCCCGCCCAGGTCACCCGGCGTTCAAGCACAAAGATAAGCTTGACCTCGACACTTATCTCGCGCAGCGCCACATACAAGTCTCTTCGCGGCGCCAGGGCCCCAGCCTGATCGACATCGAACTCAGCCGCCGCGGCCTTCGTCGCCAGGTGTTTCTGCGCAGTCAGCACAACCACACTGCCTGTCTGGTGGTCAGCAACACCGATATGCTGCTGACTTTGCCCGAGCGTCACGCGCAATTGCTCAATACGAACTCGGCAGGCGGAGGGCCGATGTATCGGGTGCATCCATTTCCGCTGCCCTCGCCGCGTCTGGAGGCGCACCTGTATTGGCATGAGAGTGTGGAGAATGATCCCGCAAATCGCTGGTTGCGGGAGGAGATTGAGAAAGTGCTGGCGCCGGAAGCGGGAGGGGTCAAAGGTCAGAGGTCACAGGTCAGATTGCAGAGGTGACATGCCAGGTTCTTACCTCTGCAATCTGACCTCTTACCTCTGACCTGATTTATCCCAATAGCCGCACAAACTGGTCGGGCTGTCCTTCGAATCCAGGAAACACTTCTTTCAGGTCTCTGTTGCCGAGATAGCGCGAGACAACTTCGCTTAGCACGAGCCTGAAGTCGGTCGTCACCGCCAAATCGCGCCCTTCATAGAGCTGCGATTGATCGAGGCCGGGCCAGCGACCGTAGACTCGGCCACCTTTCACCGGCCCTCCGAGCACGAACATCACGTTGGCGTGGCCGTGGTCAGTTCCGCGATTGCCATTTTCGCGCGCTGTGCGGCCGAATTCGGACATGGTTACGACCACTGTGTCTTCTCCGAGGTCGCCGAGGTCGGTCCAGAATGCGGCTATCGCCTGCGAGAAATCGCCGAGGACGTTGGCAATTTGTCCCTGGGTGCTGCCTTCGTTGACGTGGTGATCCCAGCCTCCAATGTCGGCGAAGGCGATTTGCACTCCGAGGTTCGCTTTGATCATCTGGGCGAGCTGTTTCAGACTATCGCCGAAACGGCCTTTGGGATAATTCGCGTTTGCTGCCGGCGTGTAGTGCGCGGGATCGGCCGCCTTCAGCATTTTGACGGCGTCGAAAGTTTCCGCTCCAGTGCCGTGGAGCACGGCGTCGACGGAGTTGTCGTACATGGCTTCGAAAGTGTTGGAGGCGGCGTTCGGATTCTTTCCGCCCACCGAAAAGTCGTTGAGATTGTTGATGGCCAGCGCCGGTTCTTTGCCGGAGAGAATGCGCGGTAGCGACGGGCCAAGCGCGATAGCGCGGAAGGCAGATTGGTCAGCGGGAAGATCGTGCAGGGCTCGGTTCAGCCAGCCATCGTCGGTGACTTTTACGCCGGGCGTACCAGACTCCATGAAATCCTGCGCGTCGAAGTGGGAGCGCGTGGGGTCAGGCGATCCGGCGGCGTGCACGATGGCGAGGTGTTTCTGTTTCCACAGCGGCTGAAACGACGACATCGCGGGATGCAATCCGAAGAAGCCGTCGAGGTCGAGCACGGATTTCTTAGGGATGTTGATGGTCGGCCGCATCGCGTAATAATTCGGCTCGCCGTGAGGCACGACGATGTTGAGGCCGTCGGCCGCTCCGCGCTGAAAGATCACGACGAGGCGCTGGTTGCGAATGCCGGGATCGGCCGCGCCGAAGGCTGCGCGAGCGAGAAAGCTGGGCAGCGCGGTGGTCCCGACTACTGCTAGGGCACCATTGCGTAAGAAAATTCGTCGAGTGATGGACATAGGTAAACCAGCTTTCAGCTGTCAGTTATCAGCTTTCTGTTGAGGATCCTAACTGACGACTGACAGCTACCTTCTTTGAAATTCCGGCGAGCCTAAGATCAATCCTGCTATTGCGGCCACGTTTGGCGGACGTTTCGGATCATCCAAACGTCGCTGGCTGATCTTCGGATCTTCCAATTGCTTGCTGATGGTATCGTGCGTCTGCTGTGAGACATCACCTGCAAGCAGGGAATGTTCCAGCGCCGCCAATACTTGCTGCGCATCGATTAACTTTCCAGAAGCGTCCATCGCAGCGCCTGTCGAGGAGCTTCCGGAAGTCGCTGCGGGCAACGCCCCCGCTGCCAATGCCGCGGCATCTACTTTAACTCCGCGTATCTTTCCCGCGGCCAATCCCAGAGCGAAATTCATGCGCCCCAGAAGGGCCGACGAGTTAACCCAGACCTCGGCTTTCATGGAGTAGCCGGTTGGCGGCAGCATGGCATAGGGCATCATGCCCATGTTGTTTAACTTTCCGACGAGAGCGCGTGTATCGTCGACATTCGCTCCGCTGGCGCGCACGGCCGAGACAACGAATTCAAGCGGCGTCTTTACTTTGGCGCGGTAATCTTCGGGAGCCCAGAACTCCGGCGACTTGAACAGGGTGCGCAGCACCTCGCGGATGTCGCCATTTTTTTTCAGGTAGGTCTTGGCCATGCGATCGACGAGCGCTGGCGGAGGATTGTCGCTGACGAAGCGTATGGCCAGCTTCTGCGAGATGAAATGCGCGGTATTGGGATTGCGCGCGAGAAGGTGCAGGACTTCTAGCCCTTCCTTCTCGCCTTTTTCCTTGATGCGATGGCCGAGAACGATTTTTGTTCCGGGCTCATGCATGCGCGGATCGAAGCGGAAGGCGCTGCCTTTTTGTGGCGGATCAATCGTCCAGCCGGTGAAGACCTTCGCGACCTCCGTGACATCTTTCTGGGTGTAGCCGCCGTTGACGCTGAGCGTGTGCAACTCCATCAGCTCGCGGCCATAATTTTCGTTCAGTCCAACGGCCTGTTTCCGCTTGTTGGGACGGCCTTGCGGATGATTCGGGCCATGGCCGTGCGTGTTAGGAGCAGTATCCAGCGCGTTTTCTGAATCCGGCCCAACGCTCAGCCAGTTGTCGAGATAGAACATCATTGCCGGGCTTTTGGCGGTCGCGATCAGTAAATCTTCGAATTTTCCGAGCACGTGCGGACGGATGGCGTCGCGTTCATAGCTCGTCAATAGAAAGCGATCCTGGCCTTTGTTGATGAAGACGTTGAAGTGATTGATCCAGAAGTCAGTCATCACTTCGTCGAGTTGGCGCTCGCTATAGATCGCGCGCAGGAGCTTGGCTTGCGTCAATTCGTTCACGACTACTTGCTCTGGATTGTTGAGCGCCTCGACGGTTTCTTTCTGGCGTGGATTCAAGCCCTCGAGCAGAGCGTCGGCCTTGCCGCCGCGGGTGGCGGCTAGCACGATCTGGTCCTCGGGCGACATCGCCAGGATTTCTTTCATACGATCGTCGGGAGCAAGATCGGCGAGTTCTTGCGTCTTGAGATTGTCGCGGCGGCAGGCTTCGCGGCGTCGTGTCTCGACAGTGTCGGCGGTTGGCGCAGCGTCACCATTCATCGAGGCGGAACAAGTTAGGTCTACACATGACGTTTTCGCGACCGAAGCACTTCTTGCTTCTGCCCCACCCCCCTTGGCTTCTTCTTTCTTCTCCTTCTTGTCATCCAGGCGCTGAAGCTGCGCTTCGTAGACGACGCGCAGCATGGGATCGCGCGGCAGCGGAGCCTTGCCGTCGGCGACCTGCCTGATGATCTGCTCCGGCGGAAAAATCTCTATGATCTGGTTCGTATCCATGCGCAGCGTAGGAAACGCCGCGAGTCTGGCGTCGAGTGCAGAATCGTTAATTTTTTCAGGATCAAGTTGCAGGTCGATCCACTTGTCGACACCCATCTGGCGGACTCGCTCCACGTCGCCGGGGCGCGGGCCGAAGGCTAGGCGGTTCAGGGCGTGGACGGCGCGCTTCTGATCGTCCAGGGGAGACGGCGCATCAGGCTTGTCTTTCTTGCGGCCGAGGGCGGTCTGCGCGGTGATGGCGGCGGCCGCAATCAAAACGGCGGCCACGAGTAAGCGGCGTCGGCGCACAGGCGATGTCATGCTGAGTCTCATTTAGAATGAACCCGCCCTGCGGGAAAAGTTGCTGGCCTGGATTAAGTGTAAAGCAGTGCGGCTTAATCCTTTAATAGCGCCACATAGGCCTTGCCGGTCTGCGATTTGCGGGCGGTCTGCTCGACGAACTTCAGGAACTCGCGCAGGTGTTCCTTGCCGGACAGTTCCTCTTCGGAAAACTTCACGCGCACGCCGTAGGAGGGCGCGCTGCGCGTCGCCACTCCGTTGATGATGACGCCCTTCACCCAGATCTTGCCATTCGCGACCCACAAGCCGATTTCGAGGGCCTTGCCCGGAGGCACGGCACTGGCCGTCTCGACCAGGCAGCCGCCGCGGCTGACATTCGCCAGGTTGCCCCAGACGGGCTCATAGACGCCTTCGATGTGAATCTCGACCGCGACATAGCACTTGATGCGCTGAAAGCGGCGGCGATCGGATTGCAAAATGGGCGTGAACAGGTCGGGTTCGAAGGGCGGCGTCGGTTCGATGGGTTCGGGGCGGGGAAGCGCGATGGGTGGCGCAGGATTCGTTGCCACTGGGATATGCTCTCGTGCTTCGCGATCTTTTATGGCAGCGTCTTTAATCTCGCGCATGGCGCGCAACAAGGCCGTCTCGCGCTGTTCGGCGGGGACTTCGCGGTAGGTCTGCAAGAGTTTGCCCAGATGGCTGACGAGGTCGGGATCGGTGAGCAGACGAGTCCAGTCCGAACCTTGGGCCGGTGCCTTCGTTTGTTCGCTCATACGCAGTGCTCCTTTTGGGGTTACCGACCGGGGGCAAGTGCTTGACTCGACTCATAGAGTGACCTTTGGGAGCAGGGTTACACAAGATGACCAAAGTCATCTCCGCTGGTGCGTCCGACCGCTTCGGGCCAGGTTACTTCGCTCCCATCACAAGTTATTTCAACAATTTGCATCACTTGCGCGCGAAAAGGAATCCAAAGGGCTTACAATTTTTGTCTAGTAGAGGAGAGAACGCAGGCTTCATGTCTTCCGCAAACCGCCCCGCCCGCCGTGCGATGCGCTCCTGCGTGTCCGCTTTGCAAATTATCTTGGTAGGGTGCCTTACGATTTTTGCAGCAGCGCTTTACGGCCAAGCTCCATCGTCCAGTCCGTCTGCTCCGTCGTCCAATTCGAGTTCGGATTCGGGCGGCAGTTCTATGTCAGCGGCGCCAGTTCAGGCTCCGCAGTTCGTGCCCCAACAGGTACAAACCTCAGCCCAGAACCCGGTCTTTGGCAGCGTGCCGGAGGAGAAGCCCGCTCCCGGCATCCTGCAACTGACCTTCGGTGATGCGATCGAGCGGGCGTTGCGCCAGAATCTGGCGGGACTTTTATCGGAATACAACACGGTTGAAGCGCGAGGCGAGAAGTGGCAGAAGCTCAGCGACCTGCTTCCCAACATTAACGGCGATGTGCAGGAGGTCAGGCAGATAACGAGCTTGGAAGCGCTGGGATTTAACGGCTCGCTCATTCCGGGCATCCCCAAGGTGATCGGGCCTTTTTCCTACTTTGACGTTCGCGCTTCGGCGACGCAGCGAGTCTTCGATTGGAAGTCGATCCAGAAATATCGATCCTCGGTCATCGGCGAGACCGTAGCGCAGCACAACCTTAAGGATGCTCGCGACCTGGTCGTACTAGCGGCCGGCAACGCTTACCTTCAGGCGATTGCGGGCGCGGCCCGTGTGGAAACCGCGCAGGCGCAAGTCGATACGGCGAAGGCACTTTACAACAAGGCGGTTGTGCAGCAACAGGCCGGAGTCGCTCCGGCGATTGATACGCTTCGCGCCCAGGTCGAATACCAGACGCGGCAGCAGCAACTGATCGCGGCCACCAGCGATTACGCGAAACAGAAAATTTCTTTGGCGCGGGTTATTGGACTGGCGACCCGCCAGGAATTTGAGTTGGCCGACAAGAGCCCCTATCAGGCGTTTCCCATCCCTGACCTCGAAACCAGCGTGCAGCGAGCGTATTCTTTCCGCTCCGATTACAAAGCGGCGCATGACCGGCTGGTTGCGGCGCAACTGGAGCTCAGCGCGGCCACGGCCGGCTATTATCCGTCGCTCGATGTGGCGGCGAATTTTGGCGAGATCGGCTCCACGCCCGGCGGGGTGTTACCTACTTATGCCCTGTTTGGCACCTTGAATATTCCCATCTTTCAAGGCGGAAAAGTTCACGGCGATGTCTTGAAGGCGGAAGCCAGCTTCCGGCAGGCGCAAGCTCAGATGGCCGACATACGCGCCCAGATCGATCAGGATATCCGCAACGCGTTGCTCGACCTTAAGTCGTCAGGCGATCAAGTTGAGGTGGCGCAGAGTTCGGTGAATCTGGCCGAGCAGGCGCTCGCACAATCGCAGGATCGATTCTCCGCAGGCGTTACCGACAATCTGGAAGTGGTGCAGGCGCAGGAAGCGCTGGCAAGCGCGCACGAAAATTTGATTTCAAGTTTGTATATGCATAATCTGGCCAAGGTTTCATTTGCCCGCGCCCTCGGACGCGCCGAAGAGGGCGTTCGCGAATACTTGTCGAAAGGGAAGTAGACTATGGAGCAATCGAACAGCGTCGTAGCCGAGCCCAATCCGCAGGCGGACACGCAGGCGCAGCAGGGCCAGCAGAATCCGGCTTCCCAGGCCGGGCCTTCGCAAAATTCATCTGCGCCAGGCCAGTCGCAGCAGGCTCCTCCCGACAGCGAAGCCCGTTATCAGCGCCGCTCCGCGTTCCTGAACAGCCCGCGCATGAAGTGGGGGCTCATCATCGCCGGGCTCGTGCTTCTGGTCGCGGCCTTTTTTCTGTGGCGCTATCTCGGAAGCTACGAATCGACCGACGATGCACAGATCGACGGCCACGTAAACTCTGTGAGCGCGCGCGTGAGCGGCCATGTCATCAAGCTCAACGTGGAAGACAACCAATATGTGGAGAAGGGAACTGTACTGGTGGAGATTGACCCAGCCGACTACCAGGTCGCGGTGGACCAAGCACGCGCCGAATACGCCGATGCGCAGGCCCAGGCTTCCGCCGCCGGCATTAACGTACCCATCACCAACGTGAGCACTTCGAGCCAGGTAAGCGGCGCGCAGGCCGGAGTCTCCATGGCGCAGGCTGGAATCGCCGCCGCCCGCCAGCAGTTCGAGGCCGCGAAATCGCAGGTTGCCCAAGCCGATGCGAACAACACCAAAGCGCAGAACGATCTCGGACGCTACAAAATTCTGATCGACAAACAGGAAATCTCAGAACAGCAATACGATCAGGCGGTCGACAGCGCTCAATCTGCGGCAGCCGCACTGCAAACCGCCCGTGCCAATGCCGACGCGCTTGCGGCGCAGATCAAGCAAGCGCAAAGCAAGCTGGAGCAGGCCAACGCCGATCTCCGCAACGCCAACAACGCCCCGCAACAAATGAGATTCATCCGCGCGCGGGCCGAGTCCGCCCAGGCTGTTGCCAATCAAAAAAAGGCGGCGTTGGACCAGGCGGAATTGAATCTGCAATACACGAAGATCACGGCGCCGGTCAGCGGAGCGGTAAGCAATCGCACCGTCGAGGTCGGTCAGAACGTCCAGGTTGGCCAGGTGATGATGATGATCATTCCGCTCGATGAAAGCGATATCTGGGTCACCGCGAACTTCAAAGAGACGCAACTTAGGAATATCAGGGCTGGCCAGGCCGTAGAGATCTCCGTCGATGCCACCGGGAAGAAATATAACGGTCACGTCGATTCGCTCGCCGGCGCCAGCGGAGAACGTTTCAGCCTCTTACCGCCCGAAAACGCCACCGGCAACTACGTGAAAGTGGTGCAGCGCATCCCGGTAAAGATTGCGTTTGATAAAGGCGAGATTAAAAATCACGAACTCCGCCCGGGAATGTCGGTTGATCCGAAAGTCTGGATTAAGTAGGGCTACTTAATAATGGGCGCTGCTGCCATCACCATGAACGAGGCCGCCGAATGGCGTCCGGCGATAAATCCGTGGATCATCGCGCTTACTGTCACGCTCGCCACGTTCATGGAGGTGCTCGATACCAGCATCGCCAACGTGGCGCTGCCCCACATCGCCGGCAGTCTTTCCGCCGGACAGGACGAGAGCACATGGGTCTTAACCTCTTATCTCGTCTCGAACGCGATCGTGCTGCCGTTGAGCGGATGGCTCTCATCGATCGTCGGCCGCAAACATTTCTACATGGGCTGTGTCGCCCTCTTCACCATCAGTTCGTTTCTCTGCGGACTCGCGCCCAATCTCGGCATGCTCATTTTCTTTCGCGTTCTTCAGGGCGCGGGCGGTGGAGGATTGCAACCGAGCGAACAGGCGATTCTTGCTGATACTTTTCCTCCCGCCAAGCGTGGCATGGCATTTGCCGTCTATGGCATCGCGGTGGTCATGGCACCGGCCATTGGACCGACACTGGGCGGTTGGATCACTGACAACTTCACCTGGCGCTGGATTTTCTTCATCAACATTCCCGTCGGAATTATTTCCCTGTTGCTGACTTCGCGGCTCATCCAGGATCCTCCTTATTTCAAGCGCCGCCAGTTGAGTGAAACGCGTATCGACTACACCGGGCTTGGTTTTGTTGCGCTCGGCCTCGGAACGCTTCAGGTCATCCTCGACAAAGGCCAGCGTGACGATTGGTTCGAATCGCCCTTCATTCTGTGGTTGACCGTGATCTCGGTGGCCTCGCTGATCTTCGTGATCTTCTGGGAGTGGCACCACAAAGATCCCATTATCGATTTGCATTTGTTTCGCAACCGGTCTTTTGCGACGTCAAATTTTCTGATGTTCATGCTGGGCTTTGCGCTGCTCGGCAGCACCCTTTTATTACCTCTATTCATGCAGACAATGCTTGGATATACTGCCGCACGGTCCGGATTGGCGCTGATGCCGGGCGGTTTCACGATCATGGTCGCCATGCCGATTGTAGGGTTCCTGCTCTCGCGCTATAGCCCCCGGTATCTCATGCTGTTTGGCCTGTGTATGCTTTCGTTTTCGCTGTTTCATATGACGTCGTTTGACTTGGGCGTGGATTTTCACACGGTGATGATGGCGCGGGTCTATCAGGCCATGGGGCTGGCTTTCCTCTTCGTGCCCATCAACACAGCCGCCTATTCGGGACTACCGCGCGATAAGAATAATGCGGCGTCCGGCTTGATGAATCTCGCCCGGAATATTGGCGGCAGCGTAGGGATTTCTTTTGTCACCACAGGTCTCGCTCGCCGCGCGCAGGTTCATCAGGGGCAATTGGTCGAGACGCTGAACCCGGCTAACTTGCGTTTCCAGTCGGCGTTGCGGGGAATGACGGGTATTTTTTCAGGCGCCGGCCCGGGCTCGGGAGGTAGTTCGGCGCAGCAACATGCCTACGCAATGCTGCAGGGAAACGTGATTCGGCAAGCAACTATGCTCGCCTACATCGATAATTTCTGGGTGCTCGGAGTCGTGATCGCCTGTTTGGTCCCGTGCGTGTTCTTGATCAAGAAGGCAAAGGCTGCGGGGATGGTAGTGCACTAATTAGTTTCTCAAGAAAGACTCGTGCGGAAGGGAGTTTCTCTATGTTTCGCATCATCGCCGTGGAGCGCGAATTCGGTAGTGGCGGTGGAGGCATCGCTTGCGAACTTGCGCGCCGCCTGGGCTGGAAGCTCTGGGACCAGCAACTGACCTGCGAGATTGCTAAGCGCGCGCAGGTGGCGGAATCAGCGGTTGCACTCTGCGATGAGCGGGTCGACGGCCGCCTCTATCGGCTAGCGAAAGCCTTTTGGCGCGGAAGTTACGAACGTGGGATGGCCATTGCCAATTCTCGCGCCTTTGATACGGATCGCATGATGACCATGGTGGAAGAGATCATGAGTAACATTGCGGCCGAAGGGAATGCGGTGGTAGTGGGACGCGGAGGCCCGTTTTTCCTGCGCGATCGCGAAGATACTTTCCGGGTTTTTACTTATGCCCCGAGGGATGAAAAAATTCGGCGCCTGGTCACTCTCGGCAAAAGCCATGAAGAGGCCAAAGATCTTGTCGACAATGTCGACCGCGAGCGCGGCGCCTACATCAAACACTACTTCAACGCCGAGTGGCCGACCCGCGCCCTTTATCACGTAATGATCAACACCGTGGTGGGCGACGAAAATGTGATCTCCGCCATTCTGAACGGCATGCAGGCGCTCGAATCGGATGCGGTTGAGACGGCGTTGCGCCACGTCCACTGAAGTTTCACCGGTCACCAACGTGCTAGTTGGGCTTTTTCCCGAGTAGACCGCCTAAGCCGCCCAAACTCTTGCCGCCTTTCACCAGTTCCTTCACTTGTCCGCTGGCCACTCCTTTCATATCGGGGAGGAAGGTTGGATTCGAGGTCGTACCACCGACGTCCACAGGAATGCCACCTGATCCGGCGCCCAGCGTCTTCGAGAGTCCGGCGCCGATCCCGGACAGATTGGCGATCAATTTGAAGTCGAGCGCGTTGCTCGGACTGATAGTGCCCGCGCCGGTGACCGTCCCGAGCGACGGGATGACTACATTGATTTTGTCGAGGCGCGTGCCGTCGGGCGAGTTGCGGACGTCCGAACTCAGGTTCTCGATCTTGGTATCATTCCCGGTTCCCACTTGCTTGCCAGTCAGAGAAGTCAGCGCCGAGAGCTTTGAGCCGAGGTTAAATCCAGCCAGCTCGCTATTGCTCATCTTGATCCAGCCGGTCGAGACCAGCTTGTCGAGCGGACCATTGGAATCGAGCTCCACCGAAACCGTTCCGCCCTTGAGCTTCGAGCCCGGCGGCAAAACCACGCCCACAGCGGGAAGGATGCCTTCAAGATCATCCACCGGCATGCCCTGCCCGTTAAGCTTGGTGTGGATCGCCGTGGTTTCGCCGTGCATATCGTAAGTGCCGGTCAGCTTTGCTACTGCCTTCCCAATCGTCACATCGGCCTGCACCACCTTGCCGCTGACCTGCTTCAGATCGTGCTCTACGCTGAATACCACCTGCACAGGCACAGTGGCCGGCGAGCCCTTGGGCACGATCTTCAAAGACGTCGCTTTCAAAGTGCCATTGGCCTTGGCGATGTTGCCGTCGGATGAGACCGAGCCGTCAAAATCCGCCGAGCCTGCAGCGCCCAAGGACGGGTCGACCAGAGCCGACTGTGAGAGGTCGAGCTTGCGCAAAGTTATCTTCGCCTCCACGGGCGTCCGCGAAGTATCGGTCGAATTGATGGGACCTGCGGTGCCATCGATTTTGACGTTGCCGCCGCCCGGCAGTTCGATCGACGCCGTGACTGGGAACGAACTGGTAAAAGAAAAATTTCGCATCGTGAGCTTGACCTTGTCATAGACGATCGGCTTGCGCTTGCCGGTGGTCGATCCTAGCGTGACCGTTCCATCCGTTACATCGAGCTTGTCCACACGGATGTTCGCGTTCGACGGTGCGCCAGTCGAGGTCTTCTGCGTTGCCGCTGATTGTCCGGTGTGATTGCCCAGCGAAGAGAAATTCCAGACTCCATCCCGATCGCGCAGCAAGCTGATCTGCGGTTGTTCGATCTTCAGGTGGGTCACATCAAGGCTCTTGCTGAAAATCAGGGGCAGCAACTCCACCCCAACTTTCAGCGTTTTCGCCTGGAGGAACGGCGAATTGCCGAACTTGGGATCATCAGCGATGGAAAGCTGATCGGCCTCGACGCTTCCCGTTAAAATGCTAAGGCTCAGGTTGCCGACCTTCACTGGCCGTCCAAGAGCAGAAGTGAGGCTCGATTCGATCTGCGGCCGATAACTATTGACGTTCACAAAGAGGGGCATCGCGATCGCAATCACGATCAACGCGGCAACGACAATGCCGGCGATTTTTAGAATCTTATTCTGGGAGTTATTCACGGCGAATCTCCTAGCGCGCATTTACGCGAAGGGTAAGGATAGGAATGGCAGCAGGAATCAAAATCTGATTCACTCGGCCAGCGGGTTCCTAACCGCTTACCTTGCACGCATTGGATGTTCGAACGCGCGACAACGTTTCCGTAAAATTCAGCGGTTGCCTGCAATTTGGTTGACTCGACCAAAAGTGCCGCGGATTGTCGCCTTCAGCCGACGTTTTCGCCGGCACGTTGTAAGATAGCCGAAGCGTGGAGTTCATTCCGCAAGTGGCAGCCCCTGATTCTTATCCCCCGTTGCCGGAAGAAGTGGCGCGGCTCGCCGGCTCATTGGAGGTTCGAGCGGCGTTTGAGCGCTTTCGCTCCCAGGAATCTCAATTCGCGCTCTGGCAGATGGAGGCCACGCGGATTGCCGCGCCTCCCTTCGGAGAAGCCGCCCGCGCGGCGTGGCTGGCCGAGCGGTTTCGCGAGCTCGGCCTCGTCGATGTGCAGATTGATGAAGTCGGCAATGTTTTTGGCATTCGTCCCGGCTACGGCCGCCGCTTCGTCGCCCTCAGCGCCCATATCGATACGGTTTTTCCGGCGGCTACGCCGTTGCACATCAGGCAGGAGAGCAGCCGCTTATACGGCCCGGGAGTTTCCGATAATGGCGCGGGCATCGCGGCCATGCTAGCTGTCGCCAGTATCCTCGGAAGCGCGAAGATTTCTCACGGCCTGCCATTTCTTTTCATCGGCAATGTGGGCGAAGAGGGCGAAGGCGATCTGCGGGGCATGCGTCACGTTTTCGCTACCCCGCGCTGGCGCGATGCAATCGCTTACAACATAATCGTGGATGGCGCCGGAGCGGACACGATTGTCGCCGAGGCCCTTGGCAGCCGCCGCTTCGAAGTCACTGTGCGCGGTCCAGGCGGCCATTCGTGGAGCGACTTCGGCGCGCCTAATCCGATTATTGCGCTCGCGCGGGCGATCGAGTCTTTCAGCCGAATTCAGGTTCCAGCCTCGCCCAAAACAACTTTCAATGTTGGCGTGGTGCGCGGCGGAACATCGGTGAACTCGATTCCGGAATCGGCCAGCATGAGGGTCGATCTCCGCTCCACTTCTATGTCCGAAATCGACCGGCTGGAGCGGGCTCTGCGGGTTGCTCTCGAACAGGCTGTCGCCGCCGAAAATCGCGGGGCCGCGCAACAGTCTGTTCGTAAGCCGCAGGTCGTGCAGAGTGAGGTGGTCGAGATCGGCAATCGTCCGGCGGGTGAATTGGCGGCCGGTGCTCGCCTGCTCAGGGTGATTCGCGCTGTCGATGCGCAGCTCGGGAATACGGCTCAGGTGCAGCGCGCTTCCACCGATGCCAACATTCCGCTGTCGCTTGGCCGCGAGGCCATCGCTATTGGCGGAGGCGGCTCCGGTGGCGGCGCGCACACGTTGCAAGAATGGTTCGACTGCAACGGAAGGGAGCTTGGATTGAGGCGTATTCTGCTTACAATGCTCACACTGGCCGGAATTGGAGAATGATGAAGCGAATCGCAATCCTGTGGCTGGCCGTGGCCGCGAGCATTTCGGCGCAGACCGGCGCGCCGGTGCAAGACACTCCTGCCGCGCCCAGCGCGAAACCGAAAGCGGACGTGATCTTCACCCACGGCAACATTTACACCGGAGTGGTCGATCCCACCGCTTCACTCGGATCAGGCAAGCGCTCCGAGGCTCTGGCTATTGTCGGCGACCACATCATCGCCGTCGGCGCCCGCGATGAGGTCATGAAATTCAAAGGCCCGGAGACGAAGATCGTCGATCTCGATGGTCACTTCGTCATGCCCGGTTTTAACGACGCCCACATGCACCTCGCGAGTGCCGGCCTCGAGAAGATGAATGTTGATTTAGTGGGGGTGAAGACGCTCGACGAATTCCGCGAGCGCGTCCACGCGAGGATCGAAAAAGCCGAGCCGGGAGAGTGGATCATTGGGGAAGGCTGGGACGAAACTCTCTGGCCGGTTAAGACTCTGCCGACGCGCTGGGATGTGGATGAGGTCAGCGGCGATCATCCGGTGTACCTGGAGCGCGTCGACGGACACATCGGCGTCGCGAACACGCGCGCCTTGCAACTCGCCAGCATCACTGTCGCCACGCGCGATCCCGACGGCGGAAAGATCGATCGCGATGAATCCGGCACGCCCACCGGCATTCTGCGTGAGAAGGCGCAAGCGGCTATGAATGCCGCGATACCCAAGCCTAGCCACGAGAGGCGGCGCCAGGCCATCGAACTTGCGCTCGCCGATCTTGCCAGCCACGGCGTTACTTCGGCGCAGGATTTTTCGCAGTGGGACGATTTTCAGATTTACGAAGAAATCGAGCATGACGGAAAACTAACCGCGAGAATTTCGGAATGGCTACCTTTCGACGACTCGATCGAAGAACTCAATCGCAAGCGGAACTCCCATCCCGCTTCCGACAACATACTTCACACCGGAATGCTCAAGGGCTTCATGGACGGTTCGCTCGGCTCGAAAACCGCCGCTTTACTCGAGCCCTATAGCGACGACCCAAAAAACAGCGGCATCCCGCAATATGAGGTCGCCAAGCTCAACGCCATGACGAAGGAACGTGTGCTGGCGGGCTATCAAATCGGCTTTCACGCCATCGGAGATAAAGGAGTGCAGATGGCACTCGACGCCTATGCCGAAGCCGAGAAGGCGGCGAAAGATGCCAAAATAAAGGCGGTCGACGGAGGCTCCGATTATCGGCTGCGCATCGAGCACGCGCAGGTCACCACTCCACAGGAAATTCTGCGTTTCAAGGAATTGAAAGTTATAGCGTCGATGCAGCCGAGCCATCTGTTGACGGATATGAATTGGGCCGAATCGCGTCTGGGACCGAAGCGCGCTGAACATTCCTACGCGTGGGCTGAGTTCCTGCGCCGCGGAGTGACGCTGGCCTTTGGCACGGATTATCCTGTCGAGCCGGTGACGCCATTCCGTGGAGTCTACGCGGCGCTGACGCGCATGAGTGAAGATGGAAGAAAGAGTTATTACCCGGCGCAGAAAATAAATTCCGAGCAGGCGATTGCCGCCTACACCACCGGTTCAGCCTTCGCGGAATTCGACGAAAAGCAAAAAGGCAAGCTGACGCCCGGCATGTTGGCCGACTTTGTGGTTCTAGATCAGGACATCACTGCCGCCCCGCCGCCGAAAATTTTGCAAACAAAAGTTCTGCGCACAGTAGTAGGCGGCAAAACTGTGTACGAGGCGAAGTAGGATCGGGTCATCTAATCATCGGGTGATTGGAAACCTGCCGCCGAGTAAACTCCCAATAGGTTTTAGATGACCCGATCACCCGATGGCCCGATCACTCGATGGCGAGAGCGTGAACGCGCCTTCCTGATTGGTGCGCCGCTCGCCATCGTTCCGGCATTGGGTTTCCTTCCTGCCATTACCTTCCTGATCGTCTTCCCTCGGATTGCGCACGGGCGCGCGATTGGCTTCGTCGTCGTTCCCGTGTGCGCTGTTCTGAGTAGTGTCGGACTATGGAAACTGGCTCTGGGCGCGGTGCAGAAACCCTGGGGAGTCATCAACGCCCTGAGCTTCGGCGGGCTAGTCGTCTTGCTGGTCATCGCCGGCTACACCGGATTGTTTCTTGCGTTAATGACCTTGAAGTTGTAGCCGTGAAACGGCCGCAGAAATAACGCCAACCAGACTGATACAAATCGTCGCCTGACGATAGCGCCAACTAGTTTCGTATCAGCTTGTCGCTTTGGCGATGACGCAATCCTCGCGTTTGGACCACTGCGGGAATAAATCATCACCACCAATCTGTTCAACCATCACTGCAAGTCCCTAACCAATATGAGATTCGTTATTACAGCTAGTTGTTACTGCTTCGTATCAGGTCACCGCTTTAGCGGTGACGCAATCGCATCTGCCGGGCGCGCCTTCAGGCGCTGGGGTTGAAATGTCCGTTCCCGCTCGCAATGCCGACCCGTTACGTGTCGTCGCCAGCGAACGCACCTTCTTCATAACTTCGTCGACGTGGAACAAATGCGCACTTCTTCAATCGGCGCGCGCAGCGGAACTTCTGATTGACGTGTTGTATAGCTATCGCCAGCAGCGAAAGTTTCTTCTCCACGAATTTGTGATTATGCCTGACCACATCCATGTCTTGATAACCGTGGGTGCGGAGATGACTGTGGAGAAGGCAGCCCAATTAATCAAAGGTGGTTTTGCGTTTCGCGCAGGACCAGAGCTCGGCTTCCGCGCTCCGGTTTGGCAAAAGGGATTCTCGGAGATTCGCGTGAAGGATAGCGAGTCATTCTCGAAAATCAGGAACTATATGCACGCGAATCCAGTGAGGCGGTCCCTTGTGACGCTGAGTTCGAACTTCCCCTATTCGTCGGCCCACTCAGGATTGAACTGGACGCGCCACCACGGCGCCTGAAGGCGCTTTCAGAGGATGCTGGTTTCGGCATCGCTAAAGCGATGCCCTGATACAGACCATTTTGCCCCGAGACGAGTCATTTTGCGCCTGCCGCTGGGTTGACTGCCGTATTCCCGAACGCCAACGACGTTTTTCGCGTCTAACTAAGTCTAGCCGTCTCCGCTTCAACCCGTTCTGGCGACGAAGGTATAATAGGTTGTTCAGGTAATTCAGGAGGTAGTCAATGGATTCGCGCGATGGCGCATTTTGGATGCGCCTCAAAGCCAACCGCTGGGCCTATACATTTACGATTCTGGCGACGCTGGCTGTTGGAATTCTGATCGGCACGGTCGTTTCCTCGGGGGTAAAAGGCAAGGAAGGGCAGAAATCTTCGGATGCGACGCCCCTGACCATTCCAGCTCCGCAGCAACTCTCTAATGCCTTTTCACAGATCTCAAAGCAGCTGGAGCCGAGCGTGGTCAACATTAATACCGAATCGACCATCAAGAACCCGCACTCGCGCCGTCGCAATCCGCACGCCGAGCCCGACCCTGACCAGGACAACGGTGGGGATGACTCGCCCTTTCAGGATTTTTTTGACAAATTTTTCGGGGGCCAGAATGGCCCCGATGCGGGCACCATCCGCCAGCGCTCGCTTGGTTCGGGCGTAATTGTCGATTCCAAGGGCTACATCGTGACCAACCGCCACGTGGTTGAGAAGGCGGATCGGATTCGCGTCAAGTTGCAGGATGAAAATCCGGCATCTCCGGGTCATGATGCCAAGCTCATTGGGATGGATCAGGAAACCGACCTGGCTGTGATCAAGATCGATCTCGATCATCCGCTGCCCGCCGCGAAGCTCGGCAACTCTGACGGCATGGAAGTCGGCGATTGGGTTCTTGCTATCGGCAGTCCCTTTGGCTTGCAGGAAACTGTGACTGCAGGCATCGTATCGGCTAAGGGACGCAACATTGTTCCCGCCCGCCAGTTCCAGTCCTTTATTCAAACCGACGCGGCCATCAATCCGGGCAACTCTGGTGGCCCGCTGGTTAATATGGCCGGCGAAGTGATCGGCATCAACACGGCCATCCTTACCGAAACCAGTTCTTACGCCGGCGTCGGTTTTGCCATGCCCTCGAACACCGTGGCGCAGGTTTATAACCAGTTGATCGGTCCCGATCACCGAGTGGCGCGCGGCTCCATCGGCATTGAATTTTCAGCGCAGCCGAATCCGGCCATCGCGCACATTTATGGTTCTGGAGTAACCGTTTCGAACGTAGTATCTGGCACACCGGCCGATGAAGCCGGTCTGAAGATCGGCGACACCATCACCTCCGTCGATGGCAAGGACGTCAAGACCGGCGACGAACTGGTCGCTGAAATCGCTTCTCGCAAGCCCGGTACGAAGGTTAAGCTCGCCTTTGTTCGCAATGGCAAGAAGCAAGAGGCGACCGTCACCATCGCCGACCGCTCGAAGCTATTCGCTTCGCGGCTTGGCGAAGAGGATGAAAACCAGAACGAGGAAACCCCTAAGGCCAGTAAGTTCGGAATAACGGTGCGCAGCATCACTCCTGATCTCGCGGATCGCCTAAGCATCG
This sequence comes from uncultured Acidobacteriaceae bacterium, assembly GCA_963800565.1. GTDB lineage: Bacteria > Acidobacteriota > Terriglobia > Terriglobales > Acidobacteriaceae > Acidiflorens. The sequence goes on along the minus strand of CAWDBM010000010.1, from coordinate 418,163 downwards.
CCGCCGGCAAAGGCGTTGTGGTGCAAGACGTGAAGCAAGGATCGTTCGCCGAGGATCTCGGCCTGAATCGCGGCGACGTGATCCTCGAAGTGAACAAGCAGCCCGTCAACAATCCTGAGGACTTCCTCAAGATCGAGGGATCGCTCAAGAGCGGGCAGGATGTGGTTTTCCTGGTCCGTCCGCGAGGCGCGAGAACTCAGGACGGAACGATCTTCCTGGCAGGTACACTTCCGTAACCGAAAACAAGTCCGGCGAGACTGGCGCTTCGCTCCTGTTTAAGGGACGATAAGGTGCGCCGATCTCGCCGGTTTTTTTGGAGAAGAGTCGGCGTCCGTTGGCTGGATTGTGGCAGCCGACCGACGTGTTGCCGAACGACCAACAGCGATCGACGAGCGACCATCTGACGTTCGATCCATGAATAGTCGATACTCTCTTAACGAATGCGCGTGACTAAGCTAATCCGACGCTGGCGACAGGTTGCTCTTGGAACGGCGCTTTGCCTGGCCCTCCCAGCGCTCGGCATGGCAGGAACGGATACGCCGCCTCCATCGTCGAATGCGGCGGCAGCGTCAACAACTGCAGCACCGAAAGCCAAACGGCCCGACAGCGGCTCGGCGACGGCCAAAAGCAGCACGGCTCATCACCCGAGTCACGGTTTGACTCACGCGTCGTCTCATACATCAGCTCAAAAGGGCAAGACATCGCACGGTAAGAAAGTTGCGGGGAAGCGCGGCCAGCAGGCCATCGACGCGTCCCGCGCCCGCGAAATACAGACTGCGCTTATCCGCGAGAACTACCTACAGGGTCAGCCCACCGGCACTTGGGATAGCACTTCGCAAGCCGCGATGCAGAAATATCAGGCGGATCACGGATGGCAATCGAAGACCACTCCCGACGCCCGCGCTCTGATAAAGCTGGGACTGGGTCCCAGTCAGGATCATCTGCTGAATCCGGAAAGCGCGATGACTGCCACCAATGCCTCGGCGGATAAGCAATCCCGATCTGCGCACGGCACAACTCCCGATCCAAGCCGTGATCCCGTTCCCGAGCCCGGGCCAAAGACCACCGCTAAACCGACTCCAGCCGACAGCACGATTCCGAAGCTCTAGCCGACGCCTCGCCAAGAGAATGCAAGTACATCAATTTGTCTGAAGACTTGGTCCATGGGTGAACGTTTGCCCCTGTTTTTGTCGCCTTACTCAGTGAGGGACAAAAGGAGGATCGCCATGAAAGGCCAGGTAATGATAATGGAGCGTCGCCATCGGCAGCGCGGCGGCGGTATTATCGATGAGATCGAAAACCTCACCTACAACGTGCTGCGCAAGTACGGAATCAATGGCCCAGCCGACGAACTGGGCCCGAAGCTTCTGCCTGAGAAAACTGCCTAATCGAAGTGTAACTAAACGGGATGTAATCCGCCCTGGGATTGGGGAGAGCAGATTACGCCTGACGATTAAGCCGGACCCGCCACAGGGGTGGTTGCATGAGCCTCCGCCTCAACCGTAACGTCCACCTCAGCGCCTTTCTTCAGGCGCACCTTCCGGCCGTTCTCGTCTGTCAAGGTGTTTTCAATACGGATTTCGCGATACAGATCGTCGCCGCCTTCCACCGCGATCTGTGCTTTTTCCGGTTCGTTCGGATTGGCAGGCTTAATGACTTTCTCCACCGTTCCGGGCAGAGTCACGCTGGGTTTTTCCGCCATACATTGTTCCTTTCCAACAAAAGGATTTATCAATTTTCCAAACTGATTTTTTGAAACCGACTGTTTGATGCCGTACATATAACTCTGGCACAGAAAATCTCAATCGAGCCCCATGCTAGATCTACTCATCGTTTCTCTTTAGAGCCGCGACGTAATCGGCCGAGACTTCACGGATCCGCTTCAACAGTTCACGCTGTTCACGCGACTCTTTTTCGCTAAGTCCGACGAAAGCCTGTTTCTTTAACATGTCAACCTGCTTCAGCATCAGCCGCTCAAGCTCTGCGCGAATTTCCTCTAGCCCCCGCTCTCCCATAGCAATGTCGCCGTATCGCGAAACCTCACGGGTCCCGCGACAAATTCATTATCCCAGTGGCGACGTTATTGATTCTCATGGTACCGACGAACCTCCGCCCAACTGCGCAGGCCCGTCCACTCGAACCAAGTAAGAATGTAGGGGAAGACTACAGGTTTCGCGCCGGTTACGCAGTAGGGTGGTTCATGTAGGCGGCGCTCTAGTGTGCTGTAACGGCGACAGCAGAACTGCGCTCAATTTCCGCAGTTGGGAAGACTCTTCTAATCGAACACGGGCCGCGGGCAATAGGGAATCGGCTGACCAGCCACGATCGAGCCAGGGTTGCCATCCACCAAGGCATTGGCATACTCGACGCCCACGATCTTCTCAGCCACCGCGCGCCCCGCCGAGAGATTGGGGATGCGGCGCTTGGTTTCGTGCGCGTCCGAAGCCAGCACATGTACGGCAGACCGTTCGAGCAGCCAACGCGCGATAATCTCCGGCCGCTCACCCCAGAACCCGGTAAGGGCCGACGCCGTGACCTGCATCAGACACCCCTGCTCCGCCCATTCCAAGATCTTCTGCGGCGTTTGTTGCAGGATCGGATTGCGTTCGGGATGGGTGAGGATGGGCGTGAGCCCGCGATCTCCCAGCCGGGTGATGCACTCTGATAGATTGTTCGGAACGCTGTAGTTGCTCAGTTCAATCAGCAGATAGTTGGTATCGCCAATCGTATAGGTATGGGGATGTTCCAACACCTTTTCCAGGTTCTCGAATGAAAGATGGAAATCGCATCCCAGACTGAATTGCAGTGGCGTCGGACCAATCCTTCCCCGCAACTCGTCGAGCAGACCGGAAAGATACGCCCGATCGTAGACATAGCGGTCATTCGCGTGCGGCGTCGCCACCGTATGGGTAATCCCGTCGGCCACCGCCATGCGGCACATTTCAACGGCTACATCCCACGACTTCGGCCCGTCGTCAACCTCTGGCAAGATGTGGCAATGAATGTCGATCACGAAATAATCTTTATTCGGAACGCCGACGTACAACTTGATTAGAACACATCCGAATCAAACGGATCGCCTGACCATCGCGTCATTGGGTGACCGGGCTTCGGCATTTCGGTGACCAGATGACCCGATCATCCGATAACCCGATCGCCTTCCGACCCAAGGACCCGATAAATTTGCGTTATGATTATCAGCACGACCTTTTCGTTCCATCCTGAATATTGAGGAGCAGTTCGCCACATGAGCTTCTTGCGGGCGGCGCACGCCGCACTGGTAGGTAAAAATCGCCTCGGCAGGATCTTCGTCCACACGACCCCGGTTATCGTCCTTACCCTAATCACGCTCTCCTGCGCGAACAATCCCGGTAGCTCTGCGTCCAACCATGTCGCCTATGTGACCCTGCCCCAGTATGGCAGCGTCCTGACGCTGAATATAAACGGCGCCCACGGCTACATCACCCTGGGGGCTCAAACGCCGATTGTCGATGGCACCACACCCACCGGATTGGCGCTCTTACCATCGAGGAAGTTTCTCTATACCGCGAATTCTTTCGGCGACAACATCTCGCTCTATAACGTCAATGGCGACGGAACTCTAACCCTCAATCAGAATCCGATTCCCGCCGGATCTGGCCCGCACGCTGCCGTCATCGACCCCAGCGGTAACTACTTACTGGTCACGAATTCTCTTTCCAACAACATTTCTGTATTTCAGATCGATAGCTCGTCCGGCGCGTTAACCCAGGTCCAAGGGTCTCCCTTTCCCGCCAATGCAAGCCCAACCGAGCTGGTTTTTGCCGGCCAATTTGTTTACGTGACGAACCCGGGGTTGGGGGATGTCACCGGCTTTTCTTTTGCTAATGGCGTGCTCGCTCCGGTGCCCGGTTCTCCCTTCAAATCGGGAGCGGGAGCGGCTGCGCTGGTGGCATCAGGCAGTTATCTTTATGTCGTGAATCCTTCGGCAACCAATCCCACCTTACCCAACACCACCGGCAACATCTCCGGCTTTAATATCGGCTCCGATGGTTCGCTGACATCGATCGTCGGATCGCCTTTCGCTTCGGTTCAAGGCAGCGGCCCGAGTGCCATCACGGTCGATCCCCTCAACCGCTTTGTCTACGCGGTCACTCCGCAAGCGAGCGCTTCAATCTGGTGTTTCAGCATCGGTCCGCTCAACGGCCAACTGGCGGAGGTGGCGGGTTCGCCTTTCAACCTCGCCGGGGGCGGGCTGTTTGCGCTGTTCGATCCCGCCGGCAATTTTTTATTTATTGGCAGTCAATCCGCGCACGCGATTCAGGCCTATACCTACAACATAGACAGCGGTACGCTGACCCTTGTTACGGGCTCGCCTTTCAGCACGACGGTTCCACCAGGAAAGATGGCCCTTTCGGAGTAAGGCGAAACAGTGGCTCGGGAGGCCGACAGGGGCGCCAATAAGAAAATTGAAATGTTCTTGGGATCGCTAGAGCTAAGCCAGGCACTGGGCCTGGTGAGCCAAAACTTTTCCCAACATCACCTGTTTGCCTTCTGTGAAGTATGGTCTATCCCCCTTGTAATGTGTAAGTTAGCAACTGGCACTTCGGTGCAGCGAGTTTGGCACCCGCGTGCCATTTTCAGATTTACCCCTCTGTTCTAGATTCGTAGTCGAGCAGTTCTGGGGGAGGGCTGCCCGGGCGTCCTGCGATTCGAAAGAATCCAGGACGCCCGTTTAATTTTTCCGTATGATTCGTGTGGAGCGGACACTCCACACCAGCAGTTCAATTGGTTGAAATGGTGAAGTTTACCGTGATTCGAGCCTGCGTTTCGACGGGCTGCCCGTTCTGCAGATAAGGTTTAAAGTGCCACTGCTTCACCGCCTCGCGAGCAGCCGCTGCCAAAATCGCCGGCCCGCTCAAAATCTGCAACTCCTGAATTGTGCCCTCGCGCGAGATCAGCGCCTGCAGACTGACCGCGCCCTGCACCTTCATCTGCCGCGCCAGCAGCGGATAATCAGGGGGCACCGAGACGCTAACACTCTGCGACGTCTGCGGCGAAAGCTCGACTCCGGCCTTGCCCGTCGCTCCGGGCGCGGCCGCCGTTCTTGTGTTTGAGGTCCCAGCGCTCGTTGTTCCGTTCGAGGCCGATGTATCAGCCCCCGACGCCGTGGACGTTGCACCCGAATCTACATCCAGATGAATGGCACTGCTCTTGGCGGGCACTTTGATGTGGCGGTTTCCGGCAACCACTTCCACCTGCAGAGGCGGCAGTACGGCGCGCTGGGTCGTAGCCGAGAACGGGGAGCTTGGGACTGCGGGCGCGGCTGGCTTGCTCGTCTTGTGTTCTCGCGCAGCCGCTGCGGGCGCGCTCGACGGAACAGCTGGAATATTCCTGCTCTTGCTTCGTGCCACTGCTTCCTGGACTTCGGGATTGGGGGGAAACCAGAAATCCCAATCCTTCAGCACCACCGCCGCCAGCGCTGCCAGCAGGATTCCCAGCGCGATCAGCATTCGCTTCCGCTGCACTTCCGGATGCGGCGGCGCACCCGGCAACGGCAGCGGTGCCGATCTCTCCAGATGGCTTTCAGTGTGCGTTTCGTCCTGAAACATATGCATCGGAATGGTCCCCCGGGAATGGCAACTTTTCTGGGGGGGAGGGTTGAGTAAGTATGCCCCTAAACTCGTTCGGTGCCAAGCCAATCCCGCGCAGCCAATCCCGCGCAGTCGCACCGAAATCCCAGGACTTCACCGCGGAGTCACAGAGCCGCGGGGCTAGAGAGCCACGGAGAAGCAGGAGACTGCCAACGCGATCACCCTTCGTCGCAGAGAGACGCAGCGCTAGCTCAAAACATTGGCCACTTTATAATCCAGCTTGTCTAAAATGCCCGTCGCCGCGTCGAGAATCTCCTTATCCACCTTGCGGTTCGTAGCGATCGCCTCGGCGAGGGGCACGGAAACAATTTTATTGCCGCGCAGCGCTGCCATTTGCCCGAACTCCCCGCGATGCACCATGTCGATCGCGCCCAGTCCGTAGCGCGTGGCCAGTACGCGATCGTAAGCGGTTGGCGATCCGCCGCGCTGAATGTGCCCTAGCACCACCGATCGCGTTTCAAAACCGGTACGCTTTTCGATCTCGCTTGCCAGCGCGGAGCCAATTCCGCCGAGCCGTACGTGCCCGAATTCGTCCCGCCCATCGGGCGATCCTCCACCGTGCTTCTCGTTACCATCGCAAAACTGTGCTCCTTCAGCGGCGACGACGATGCTGAAGTATCTGCCCCGCGCATGCCGTTGCTTAATCAGTTCGGCAACCTGATCGATGTCAAAAGGAACCTCGGGTATCAATATGACGTCCGCCCCACCGGCGATGCCGCTATAGGTGGCGATCCAACCCGCCGACCGCCCCATCACCTCCACGACGATCACGCGATTGTGTGCCTCGGCCGTCGTATGCACGCGGTCGATGGCCTCGGTCGCGATATTTACCGCGGTGTCGAAGCCGAAAGTAAAGTCCGTGCCTGACAGGTCGTTGTCGATCGTCTTTGGAACCCCAACCACCTTCACTCCGATGGCAAAAAGCTTCTGCGCGACTGACAGAGTATCATCGCCGCCGATCGCGATCAGTGCTTCGCAACCATGTTTCTTTAAGTTGTCGATACAGCGCTGCAGGCCGCCTTCATGTTTGGCAGGATTGGTGCGAGAGGTCCGCAGAATGGTTCCGCCGCGGGGCAATATGCCCCCCACCGACTCGAGGTGAAGCTCCATTGTCTTGTCTTCCAACAATCCGCGCCAGCCTTCCATGAAGCCGAGGAACTCATCGTCGTAGTGAAAGCTGCCCTTGCGCACCACTGCCCGTATGACCGCGTTCAGTCCCGGACAATCGCCCCCGCCCGTCAGCATGCCAATTTTCATTGCTCTCTCCTAAGATTGCGAACTAATAAGATTGCGAACTAAAGCCTGCGAGCCAAGAATGTAAGTAGGTTATCACGCAGTCGACCGCATAACGGCTCGCGTAGGGCGGAGCCTGCCCTGAGCTTGTCGAAGGGTGCCCTCAGTTGCCCAGCGGGCAAAACGCGCAGGCTCTTGCAAGGACGAAAATCTGCCGCTTCTGGTCGACGAACTAGCCATGAGTAATCCGTTCCGAGATTAACCATCCGGATTCCCAACTCAAACGCCGCGCAGCGCGAACATCAAACCGCTCCCCACCTCATCCTGCTACACTTCCCCCATGCGGGTCCTCGGCATCGACTGCGGCACGGAATATACGGGCTACGGCGTGGTCGATCTGCTCTCCGACGATCGCCACAACGATCAGCTAGTCTGCGTCATTTGCGGAGCCATCAAAGTTTCTCCGCGCGATCCCATGCCCACGCGACTGTCGCATATTTCCATAGGCCTCAAGGAGCTCATCGTCCGCCATCGCCCCGACCGCGTTGCCATCGAAGATGTTTTCTACGCCGCCAATGTCAAGTCGGCCCTGAAACTCGGCCAGGTCCGTGGAGTCGCCATGCTGGCCGCCGCTTCCGCCGGGCTCGAGGTCGCCGAATATTCTCCGCTCTCGATCAAATCCGCGGTGGTCGGATACGGCCGCGCCGAAAAACACCAGGTCCAGCAGATGGTTACGCGTCTGCTCAATCTCGATCAAATTCCCGAACCCGCCGACGCCGCCGATGCCCTGGCTATCGCCATCTGCCATCTACACACCGCCGCCACTCGCGAACGCCAGCATCAGGAGCGGCCGCGTGCCCCCGTCAAGTTACCTGCGTCTTAGCCCATCTGCCGCCCGCAGCATGTGTCACTCGTTAGTGCATCAGCCGCTGACTTCAGGCTAGTCTCAAGCTATCCTGAACTCACCAAAATCCTGGCGCTGCCTTCCCCCATGAATCACACCGATCGCGGCGCGGACAATTCCGAGGGACCTGATGTTCCAATCTCGCTCCGTTTCGGCCATCATCATCACCCTGTTCGCCTGCTCAGCAGCCCTGCAGGCCGCCCAAACCGCCTCTTGCACCTTCTCAACCTTCGCTGCGCCCGCTGGCTATACATTCAGCGAAGTCAACGGAGTCAGTGACGACGGCACCGTGGTGGGCCAACTGGTGGACAACAAAACCCTGCAATTCGTCGCCTTCAGCCGTTCGTCCGGCGGAGCATTCACCGTCTACACTGCACCTAAATCTTCGACTACGTGGCTCTACGGCAGCAGCGCCAGCGGCGTTAACGCAGGCTCCTATGAAGACACCAGTTACCCCGGCCACATGCACGGCTTCACGCTACAAAGCGGCGAGTTTGCCGAAGTGAACTATCCCAAGGCCGCCAATACCTGGTTGTTCGACGTGAGCCAGGTCGGAAATGCCTCCGGCAGTTACAGCGCCAGCGCCTCCGTCACCAAAGGTTTCCTATTGGTAAACGGAAAATACAAGACCATCGCCTATCCGGGCGCGTTCATTACCAATGCCTGGGCGGTTAACGACAACAGCGAAGTTGTCGGATCCTACACCAGCAGCGCCGTGAGCAATGGCTTCGCCTGGCAGGATGGAAAATTCACAACCATCAACGATCCCGGCAAAGCGTACGGAACCGCGCTCTCCGGAGTCAACAATTCCGGCGTGATCGTGGGCAACCGCCTGTCCGCCGATAACGCATTCGGTTTCATCTACGAAAACGGGGTCTTCGAAAACATCGTCTATTCCGGCGCGAAGTATACCGTAGCCGGCGGCATCAACAATAACGGCGTGATCTCCGGCCAAATCTACCTAACCGCCAGCAACAGCGTGGGCTTCACAGCGGTCTGCAAGTAAGGGGTGTCTGAAATCACGTAGGGACAGACGCCCCCGTCTGTCCAGCCGAGCGTAGCTCGGCTATGTGCGATAGGAATATCTGCGGTCACCGAGCCGCGAACAGTGACTCACGCCCCCCTTGACACCTCACGCCGAATCCCCAATGATTACAGCGCCCCATGCCTCGTTCATTGCCGATCATCTTCCTGCTCGTAATTCTCTTGGTCGCCGCGCATACCCAAACACCGACTCCCGCGGAACCTCTGGCCACCGTAACTTTCGCCCTGGATTTCCCCGCCTCCCAGCCCGAGCATTACTCGATTCGCGTGCAATCCGATGGCGCCTCGCATTACAACTCCAGTGGCCATCTCTCCGCCGATTCCGAAGACACCGACAGCTTCGATTTCGATTTCGCTTTGCTCCCGGAAACCCGCGAGAAAATTTTCACCCTGGCGGCGAAGGCCGGCTACTTTCAAAAAGACGTCGACTCGCATCACAAAAACCTGGCTTTCGCCGGAAAAAAAACTCTAGCTTACAAAGACGCACAGCGTAGCGGCGAATCGACCTACAACTACTCCAACAACCCTGCCGTGCAGGAATTGACCACGTTGATGCAGAGTCTCTCCGCCACGCTCGAATTCGGACATCGGCTGCAGTATGATCTCCATTATCAAAAGCTCGCGCTCGACGAAGAACTGAAGCACATGGAGGACATGGCCCACTCCCACGACTTGATTGAAAGCAATGCCATCCGCCCCATCCTCGATCAGTTGATCGCCGATCCCGGCGTCATGAATGTAACCAGAGCCCGCGCCCAACGCTTGCTGGAGCGAACTGCTCATTAACCAGAGTTTTCCTCTTGACTTAATGACCAGATGCTCGCAATGTTAGGGAAACATCGCTTAGGGAACGGGAGAAGTGTATGGGGATTCAAAGGATCGCCGAAACAAAAACGCTGGCACTCTTGGTCATGCTGGTCGCGCTGATGCTTGTCATCCCAGCCTCGGCCAGTTCCAAGGTGCGCATTGTCCGCCTGAGTGACGTGCAAGGCGCAGTCCAGATCGAACGCGCTCCCGGCGGCGGCTTCGACAGGGCGTTTATGAATCTTCCCGTGATCGAAGGCACAAAAATAAAGACGGGCAAAGATGGACGCGCCGAAATCGAATTCGAAGATGGCAGCGCTCTGCGACTCGCCCCCGGCAGCGAAATCAATTTCGCCAATCTATCCCTCGGCGATGAGGGCCAGAAGCTCAACACCGTCGATCTCGTCTCCGGCACCGTCTACGCCAACCTTCACCTGAAAGGCGCTTACGACAAGAAGACAGGCGATCACTTCCAGCTGAATTTCGCCCATGAGTCCTTAGCCGTCGATCAGTCCGCCCATTTCCGCGCCGCGCTCGACGGTTCCACTCGCGCGACCGTCGCCGTATTCAAAGGTAAAGTGAGCGCTAGCGGCCCCTCCGGACAGTTCGATCTGACCGACAAGCACAGCGCCACCCTAAGTTTTACCGCAGACGATTCCGCCGCGAAAGACACATTCAAAATCGCAAGGAATTACGAAACTGAACCGACCGACGCCTGGGACCACCAGCAGTCCGAATATCACGATCAATACGCCACCGCCATCACCTCGGCCAGCCTCGGCTCGCCCTATTCTTACGGAATGAGCGACCTGAACTATTACGGTAATTTTATGCAGGTTCCCGGTTATGGCAATGTGTGGCAGCCCTACTTCATTGGCGCTGGCTGGAGCCCGTTCATGGACGGCGCATGGTCTTTCTATCCCGGCATGGGCTACACGTGGGTCTCCGGCTATCCCTGGGGATGGATGCCCTACAACTACGGCAACTGGGCTTTCGCTCAAGGATTCGGATGGTTCTGGCAGCCCGGCAACTGGAATTCGTGGAATTCGTATCCGACGGTGGTCAACGCACCAGCCAAAACCATAATCCCCACCGCGCCCACGCTAGGCCGCCAAACAGTAATGGTAGGCCGCGGCCTGGCTTTCGAACCTGCAAACGGAGCGCCGGAGCGGTTGACAATCTCTCCCGGCTCAGCCGGTTTTGGAGTGCCGCGTGGATCCGTCAGCCATCTAGATCGCTTCGCGAAGAAGATGAATCAGACTTCTCACCCCGTCACGGTCTCGACGATTCAGCCAGAACGCAGTGTCGGCTCTGCAACCAGCGGTTTCGGCGGTTCAAGTCCGATGGGCGCGAGAAGTGCTGCTCCGGCAATGTCGGCGCACCCAGCCCCCGCAGCCGCCGGCCGTGCCCACTGAGGAGGCTCTGCAGCGCCAGGCATTTAGCGAAGAGCTATTTTTCGCTAAGTCGCTGCGTGCTAATTGCTGTCTCCCCTCACTGCACCACAATCCCCGCATATCCCACCACCGCGTCAAAATCGCCCGAGACCTCACTTGAAGTCGCGTACTTCACCAGCCTCGCCGAGGTCGCGCCCAAGAGCTTCGCCGCGGTGAGCATGGCAACCGTCGGCCCAAAACCGCACATGGAGATGCCTTCGTTCATCACTACCTCCCACAACCCGCGCGCGTCCATCGCCAAAACCTTTTCGATGGCCTTGTGATCCTTGACCCGCGTAATCGCGTCTGACTCGTAATGGTTCATGTCACTGGATGCGACCATCAGCACTTTCCCCTGGCCAGTTTTTTCCAAATCGCCAATCACCTCCGCCAGCGCTTTACCGAGGCCTCGCAGCAAATCAAAGTCGCGCGTGCCAATCGCAATTGGAACGATCTTCACCCGCGGCTGTCGCACCTGCAAAAACGGAAGTTGAACTTCTATAGCATGCTCGCTGCGGTGCGCCGCGCTGTCCTCGTGCAGAGCAGGGAAGCGCCGCATCAATTCAGTCGCAACACCCGTGTCCGCCGAAACTTGGCCCAGCGGAGTCTGCCATGTGGTAGCGGCCATCACCGCTAGCGCCTGTCCTTTGCCCGTATGATTCGGACACAGAATTATGCAATGTTCAGGAATTTCCAGTCGCGAATACACCGCGCCCGCAACCCCGCCTGAATAGATATAACCGGCGTGCGGAGCAACGCATCCAATAGCGCTCGTGAGCGAAGCCGCCTGCGGAGAAATATATCCGCGAATATCGCGCAGCAACTCATCCGCGTGCGCTGGATAAAACCGGCCAGCAACCGCGGGAGCTCTCAAAGTGGAAGTCATGCCCATGTCTCTTAGTGTGGAGCGGGCGCCCTCGCCCGCGAAAGTCAGCGATTGAAAATAGCGTCAAGATGACGGCAATGCTGTCCCCTACGCTTCGTCGTCCTTAAGCGCGCGAAATAACGCCGCAGTCCGTTCCAGCGTCAGCGCTTCCGCCCGAATCGCCGGTTTCACGCCACTCTTCGCCAGCGCCGCCCGCAACTTATCCTCATCGTAGCGCGTCTTGAGATTATTCCAGAGCGTCTTGCGTTTCTGCCCAAAGCATAATTTCAAAAACGCGATGAACTCAGCCTCCGAAACCCGCAACGCTTCCAACTGCGGTTTGATCGTGATTCGAACCACGCTCGAATGTACCTTCGGAGCCGGAGCGAACGCCCCCGGCGGCAGTGTAAAAAGCTGCTCAACTCGCCCGTACAGCTGTGCCGTCGCCGAAAGCAAGCCGTAGTCGCGGCCTCCCGCCGAAGCCGCCAGCCGGTCGGCCACTTCTTTCTGCACCATGATCACAATCGTCGAAAAATACCTGTGATATTCGAACAGCCGCAACAGAATGTCCGACGTGATGTAATACGGTAGATTACCCACTACCCGAGCCGGCTCTGGCGCAAAGTTCAGCCCCGTCCGCAAACTGCCCGGCTTCGCCCCAAACACCGTGTCCAGTTCAATTGTCAGGATGTCCCCTTCGATAATCTCAACATTCGGCTCCATCGAAAATTTCATCCGCAGTTGCGCCGACAGCACGCGATCCACTTCCACCGCAATCAGTCGCCGTGCCTTGCGCACCAGCAAGTCGGTAATTGCGCCGCGACCAGGACCAATCTCCAGCACCGTCGCTTCCGAGACGTCTCCGAGCGCCTCAACAATGCGCAGAGCCGCCCCCTCACTCGCAAGAAAATGCTGTCCTAATTTAGGTTTTCGTGGACTGGCTGGAACGGCAGCGCCCTTCGGCACATTGACCCTCTTTCTTCCCGGCATTTAAACTGGATCCGCTACGGTTGATTTGTAATTTTGTGGTTGAACAAAAAAGGTTCTATAACTTTTCAATTGCAAATCAAACTGCAAAACCGCAAAAGGCTGCTCGCATCTCTACAATCATCATCATAACTTGATCGAGGCATATCGAGTTCGGGCCGAGGAGGCGTCTTCATCATGCATATCGCTTTCGCCGCATCGGAGTGCGTTCCCTTTTCTAAAACTGGCGGGCTCGCCGACGTAGTCGGAGCACTCCCGCGAGCTCTCGCCGCTCTCGGGCACCAGGTTAGCGTCTACATTCCCCGTTATCGTCAAACCAAGTTGACCGATCCGCAAACTGTCGTCCGCAGCGTTACCGTCCCCTTCGACGACAAGTATCGCTTCTGCTCGGTTGTCACCGCTGGCCCCAGCACCGGCGTCAAGTTTTATTTCGTCGATTATCCCCCCTACTTCGATCGCGACGCTCTCTATGGAACCACGGCGGGCGATTATCCCGATAACGCCGAGCGCTTTGCCCTGTTCTCGCGCGCGGTGCTCGAAGCCTCGAAGGTCCTCGGCGTGCCCCACGTCTTCCATTGCCACGACTGGCAGTCCGCTCTCGTGCCCGTCATGCTGCGCACACTCTACGCTGAAGATCCCGCCTTTCGCGATGTCGCCACTGTTTTCACCATCCACAACATGGGATACCAGGGTCTTTTTCCGCCCGACACCTTGCCGTTGCTGACGCTGCCATGGGAATTGCTTACGATCTCGAAGATGGAATTTTTCGGCCAGGTCAATTTCCTGAAGGGCGCTCTCGTCTTCTCCGATTACGTCACCACCGTCAGCAAAAAGTATAGTCAGGAGATCCAGACCACGGAATATGGCTTTGGCCTCGAAGGAGTGCTGCGCGCTCGGGCTGCCACAGTGACCGGAATCCTCAACGGCGTCGACTACGATGAGTGGAATCCGCAGACTGACAAATTTATTGCCGCAAAATATTCACCGCAAGACTTGAGTGGCAAGCTGAAGTGCAAGCAAGACCTGCTGCAAGCCTTTGGAATCGCGAACGTCGACGCGAAGGTTCCGGTGATCGGCATAGTTTCAAGATTTGCCGCGCAGAAGGGCTTCGACCTCATCGCCCAGATCATGGACCGCCTTGCCCGCGAAGAGATGATCGTGGTCGTCCTCGGCTCCGGCGACAAACTCTATGAGGAAATGTTCGTGCGTCTCAGTAAACAATTTCCCAACAAAATCGCCGCGAAAGTAGCATTCGACAATGCCATCGCCCACAAAATCGAAGCCGGGGCCGACATGTTCCTGATGCCCTCGCGCTACGAGCCCTGCGGACTAAACCAGATTTACAGCCTGAAATACGGCACCGTTCCCATCGTCCGCGCCACCGGAGGCCTCGACGATACCATCGAGCCCTGGGACGCCCGCACCGGCAAAGGCACCGGCTTCAAGTTCTCGGACTACAACGGCGAGGCGCTGCTCTTGACCATTAAACAGGCGTTGCTCGCCTATCAGGACCCCTCGTCATGGCAGACCCTGATGCGCAATGGAATGAGCCGAGACTTTTCCTGGGGAGCATCCGCCCGCGAATACGGCAAAGTCTATGAGCGCGCGCGACAGGTAAGGGCCAATGCGGACGTGATCGCCACCGACCAGAAAAAAGAGCCCGTGGGCGCGCCAAAGTAGCGCCGGGCAGCTACGACGTCTCTCGGAGTACACTCCTTAAAGCATTCTTCGTTCCCATGAGCACCTCCCCGCGCACTATCTTCCACGTCGACATGGACGCGTTCTTCGTCTCCGTGGAAGAATTGTATGACCCATCGCTGAAAGGCGAGCCCGTCGTAGTCGGCGGCCAGCGCGATGAGCGCGGGGTTGTATCCGCCGCATCCTACGCGGCGCGCAAGTTTGGCGTCCACTCGGCCATGCCGCTGCGGACGGCTGCGAAACTTTGTCCGCAGGCAATCTTCGTTAACGGCCATCCCGAGCGTTATCGCGAATATTCCGCGAAGGTGCACGAAGTTCTCGGCCATTTTTCTCCACTCGTAGAAATGGCATCCGTCGATGAGGCCTACCTCGACATGACCGGCACCGAGCGCCTCCACGGCCGCCCGCTGCAATCCGCGCACCGGCTGCATGACGCAATGAAGTCGGCGACAAAATTAAATTGCTCGATCGGAATCGGCACCTCGCGCCTGATCGCAAAAGTTTCCTCCGCCAAAGCCAAGCCCAACGGAGTGCTCTGGGTGCTTCCCGGCGAGGAAGTGAAATTTCTGGCGCCGCTCGCCGTTGGCGACATCCCCGGCGTCGGCAAGGTGATGGAGCAGAAGCTGCACGCCATGGGCATCCAGAAAGTAGGCGACCTGGGGCGGCTCGAAGACCGCGACCTCGAAAATCGTTTCGGAAAATGGGGCCTGGCGCTGGCCGGAAAATCGCGCGGCGAAGATGCGGGCGGATGGTTCGACAATGAAGTAGGAGAAAACGTAGATCCGAAATCAATCAGTCATGAGCACACCTTCGACGAAGACACAGGCGACGTAGAGCGCCTGCAGTCCACGCTGATGCGCCTCAGCGAGATGGTGGGTCGGCGCTTGCGCGAAGGCGGATACTTCGCGCGCACCATTCAGGTGAAATTGCGCTATAAAGATTTCACGACGATCACGCGTGCGCATTCGCTCGACGAGCCCACCCAGATGGACAACCAGATCTTCAATCAAACGCGCCGCCTGTTTTTCGCGAACTGGAAGAAGGGCGCTCCTATGCGATTGCTCGGGGTACAAGCGTCGAATTTCGAATCGCATCCCACTCAACTCGATCTGCTAGAACCGTCGCGCGACGAGCGATGGCAGAAGGCGCTAGCGGCCGCTGATCATGTGCGCGACAAATTCGGGGAATCCGCCATCGGCTTGGCCCGCGGAATGAAAGGTGGCTTTCGCGAACGTGTGCACGAAAATCCAGCAGCGTTGCCAGGAAAGAATAGTCAAAGGATGAGCGCGAAACGGGACGGGTCTGCTCTTACTGAAGACTGACAACTGAAGACTGACAGCTGCCCTTCTACGAAATATATTCCCGAATGTACTCGTCACGCGAAGTGGCCAATTGATGCGCGTCCCCATCAAAAATGATCTTGCCGTCGCGCAGAATCAGAAAACTCATGGCCACTTCACAGTACTGGCCCTTGGGCAGAGCAACCATCTGATTCGTGGCCTTGTCGAACTGATGCGTCGCCATCGTAAACGCGTCCTGCAGTCGGTGAGTCACCAGAAGCGCGCTTGTTTTATAAACGTCGCGCTGCTTCATAATCAATTCGACAATTGTGTTCGAAGTCACCGGATCGAGGCCGCCGGTAGGCGAGTCGTAGAGCAGCACCTCGGGCTGTGTGATGATGGCGCGAGCGATCGCCACGCGTCGGCGCATGCCGCCTGAGAGTTCGGATGGAAACATATCATAGGTTCGCTCCAGTTCGACGAAGCGTAAGACCTCGCGTACGCGTTGCTCGATTTCCTCAGCAGGAATTTTCTCCTCCATCAAACGAAACGCGACATTTTCATAAACCTTCAGCGAGTCGAAGAGCGCGCTTTCCTGAAATACGATGCCGACGCGCCGTCGCAACTGGAAGAGTTCCTGCTCCGACATACGGGTAACTTCGTCGCCCAACACAAAAATGCGTCCGCTATCGGGCCGCAGCAGGCCTATGGCGAGCTTAAGCATAGTGCTCTTGCCCGACCCCGCCACGCCAAATACTGCCTTGGTTTCGCCGTGTTGCAAGCGAAATGAAATGCCATCGAGCACAACTTTTTCATCGAACGTGATTGCAACATTCTCGAACTCGATAGCGTAACCGGAAGGACTCACCACCGAGGCATCCGGATTTTCGATGGGAAGAGTGGGAGTCGACATCGTTTATCTTTATCTGTAGCCAAAGAATGCGAAGATCAATTTGGTAACGAAGAAATCGACTACTAGAATCAGTACCGAAGACGCGACTACGGCCTGCGTCGTCGAGCGGCCCACTCCCTGCGTTCCGCCGCGCGTCGACATGCCGTAATAGCAGCCGACAGTCGAGATGATGAATCCAAACAGCACCGGCTTGATCAGGCCGGTGAAGACATCGCGAAAGACGAGAACTTGCCACACTGAAGTCCAGTACTGCTGCGTGTCGACGCCGAAGATGAGATGCGCGACGCCGTAACCGCCGATCAGTCCGAGCAAGTCGGCGATGATCGTCAAGAAAAACAGCATGAAGGCCGTAGCGCCCACGCGCGGCGTAATCAGTTTTTTGGTGGGATCGGTGCCCAGCGCGCGCATGGCATCGATCTGCTCGGTCACGATCATCGAGCCCAGTTCGCTGGCCATGCCCGAAGCATTTCGCCCGGCCACCATCAGTCCGGTAATAAGCGGTCCGAGTTCGGTGACCATGCCGAGCGAAACCAGTTGGCCGATGAGCGAAACGCCTCCGAACCGCTGCAAGGTGCTGGCTGAGTTCAGCGCCAGCAGAGCACCGACGGAAAGTCCGGTGAGCACCACGATGGGAAGGGAACCGACGCCGATCAGATCCGCCTGCTGCACCATGTCGGCCATGTACAGCGGTCGCCGGAAGAAATTCGCTACCGATTGCGCCGAGAGTACGGTGTAATTCTGCACCGCCAGTGCAAAATCTTTGGCGACTTCAATCGGCGAGATCAGTTCGAATTCAAGCGCCATGTATGGTCAAGAACTGCCTGGATGGGAAAGTTCCAGTCACGAAACTATAGCAGAGAGGGAAATCACCGGGTGATCCGGATATCGGGCCATCGGGTAATCGACCCACCGCACGTCGGATGCTTTTCAGATCATCCGATCACCCAATGGCAAGATTGCCCGATCTGTTCATTCCCGGTTCTTCTTCTTAATCTCGATAGCGAGACGTTTAATCTTTTGGTTCAGCGTGGAGAGTGGAACGTGGAAACGTTCGGCTGCTTCCGTCTGGTTCCAGCCGCATTTCTCCAGCATATCGACGATGATCCGCCTTTCGCAGTCTTCCATGATGCTGAATAACGTTGCGCCAGGACTCACGTCCATCGTCGGAACTATGCTTCCCCGGCCCACGATGTGGTCAGGCAGCAAGTCGACCCCTATGTCGCTGTCGGACGACAGCACCACGGCCCGTTCAATCGTATTCTCCAGTTCGCGGACATTCCCCGGCCACGAGTAACTCACCAGCGGCCGCAAGGCCTCGGTCGTGATCCGGCGCGCCGGCCGGTCGTTTTCCTCGGAATACCTGTGCAGGAAATGCTGCACCAGCAGCGGGATATCTTCGCGGCGCTGCCGCA
The DNA here is from genome assembly GCA_963800565.1 of uncultured Acidobacteriaceae bacterium. Lineage (GTDB taxonomy): Bacteria > Acidobacteriota > Terriglobia > Terriglobales > Acidobacteriaceae > Acidiflorens. Next base: position 399,957 of record CAWDBM010000010.1, on the reverse strand, counting down.
GCGGAGGCAGATCGATGCTAATCACATTGAGCCGGTAGAAAAGATCTTCGCGAAACTTTCCTTCCCGCACCATTTGCCGCAGATCAACGTTGGTTGCGGCAATAATGCGCACGTCTGCCTGAATCTCCTGTACGCCGCCCAAATGCATGAACTTGCGATCCTGCAACACGCGCAGAATCTTGGCCTGCGTGTCCATGCTCATGGTGCCGATTTCATCCAGAAAGAGCGTTCCTCGATCGGCAACTTCAAAAAGTCCTTTTTTCGAGGCGATGGCGCTGGTAAACGCGCCCTTCACATGTCCGAACAAAGTGGATTCCAGTAAGTCGGGTGGGGTCGATCCCGAATTCACCGGCACAAATGGCCGATCGCGACGCGTTGAATTCAAGTGAATCGCCTTGGCGATCAGTTCCTTGCCCGTCCCGCTCTCGCCCTGCAGAAGCACGGTTGAGCGACTGGGCGCAACTTGTGCCACCAAGTCGAAAATCTTCAGCATGGGCTCGCTCTTGCCCACGATGTTCTCGAAGTTGTAGCGCTGCTTGAGAGCGCGCTTCAGCTGAATATTTTCTTCTTCCGCTTTCTGGCGCGCGACGGCCGCGCGCACGTCGGCTAGCAGTTTTTCGTTGTCCCACGGCTTTTGTATAAAGTTGGTCGCGCCCGATTGCATGGCGCGCACCGCATTCTCGACTGTCCCGTAGGCCGTGATCATGATCACCGCCTGCTGCGGGTGAAGCAGGCGAATCTCGGAGAGCACATCCATCCCGTGCTTGTCGGGAAGTGCGAGGTCGAGCAGGACGACATCGAAGGCGCGCTCACCTATTTGCGTCAAGCCTTCGCGGCCGGTGCCGGCGACGGCGACCGTATAGCCCTCTAGTTGCAGCAGGGTCTCCAGCGATTCGCGGATCTCTGCTTCATCGTCGATGATAAGAATTCGACCGGCACTCTGGGGCGTGCGCTCGGGGATGCCTCGGCGCGTAATCGGCGTGACTTCAGATACTGCTACTTCAGACATGGACTGCCTTCCTTGACGAGATCAACGGAAAATCCAAGGTGAAGGTGGTGCCTTCGCCCGGGCGGCTCTCGACGCGGATATTCCCCGCGTGTTCCTGGATGATGCCGTAGGTAACCGAAAGCCCAAGGCCAGTGCCGCGATTCTGGCCTTCCGCGGGACTTGTCTTGGTCGTGAAAAATGGATCGTAGATGCGGTGAATATTTTCCTGCGCAATGCCAGAGCCCGTGTCTGAGACGCGCACGCTGACCGCTTCGCCGTTCGACGTCGCTACATTCAGCACTCCTCCACCGCTCATTGCGTCTTTCGCATTCAAAAATAAATTTAAAAATACCTGTTGCAATCGCCCCGCGTTGCCTTGAATCAGTGGAAGATTCTCGTAAAGCTCCGATTGCACCCGTATCTGCGCCACCTTGAACTGGTGCTCTAGGAGCGCCAGCGTATCCGCAATGACCTTATTGAGGCTAATTTCCGTCAGTTCCGTGCCTGTTGTGCGCGAAAAATTCAAGAGATTATTGACGATCTCTGATGCGCGGAAGGTTTGCTTCGTGATTTTGTCGAGCACGCTTGCCTTCTGCGGATCGCTCTGCAACTGCTTCGCCAGCATTTGCGTGTACGACGAAATCACCGCCAGCGGGGTATTCACTTCGTGCGCCACGCCCGCCGCCAGCAGCCCGATGGAAGAGAGTTTGTCGGCCTGCGTAAGCTGTACCTCGAGCTCAATCCTTTCCGTGATGTCATCCATGATCACCAGTCGTCCCACCACGTTGAACTTGCGCGTCACCAGCGGCGCCATCGCTACATTCACCACGCGCGATTCGCCGGTGGGAGTGATCAGCCGAAACTTATAAAGATTGTGAATGCCTGGGTTCTGCCGCACTCGGTAGAACTCCTCCGCAAACGAAGCCGGGAAAACCTCGCCCAGCGAACGCCCCACTACCTGCCAGCGCGGCTGCGCATACATCACTTCCATCTGCGAGTTCCAGGATTCAATGCGGTCTTGCAGATCGACCGCCATCACGCCGACGTTGATCGACTCGACAATGTTCTCGTTGAAATCCTTCAGCCGTTCATACTCGCTGACCTTTTGCTCGAGCGACGCATACAGCCGCCCATTCTGAATCGCAATGCCGATATATCCCGCCAGGGCTTGCAGCAACTCCACATCTTCGCTGGAGAGAAAATCGCCTTGCATCGTCTTGCCCAGCCCAAGAAAGGCAATCGTCTTCTGCCGCGCGTGGCAGGGAATGTAGTAGTTGAGATCCAGCCGCGCGATCGCTTCCTGCGCGGCGGCATTCTCGCGCGGCAACTGGTGTGTGTTCTCGAAGAAAATATGTCCGACCGCATCCTCGATTCGCGGCTTCGCTAAGAATGACAGATCGAGACCGGTGACGTGCGCGATCCCGAACGACTTCTTCAATTCAAAGCGCGAAGAATCGCTGTTGCCGAGGAATATCGCGATGCGATCTACTGCCAGCGTGCGTGCCACGCGATCGACGAGCGACGAAAGCATTTTGTCGAGATCGGTCTCCGAACTCAGCTCGCGTCCGAACTCGATCAGCGTGCGCCGATAGTCGTAGCCCGTCCGGAAGAAATACTGATCCAGCTTTTCCTGAATCCATTTCCGAACCGGATCAAAGAGGAGGGCGGTGACGACAATCGCCACCATCAGCCCGTAAGGACCCGAACTGGGCACGCGCGTATGCACCAACTCCGCAATCGCGGCCACGCCCGCGAAGTACATCGCCACGATAGCCGCCGCCGCCAGCGTATACGCCATGCCGCGTTTGAAAATCAGATCCACATCCATCAGTCGGTAGCGGAAAATGGCATAGCCGAAGGTCAGCGGCAGCAATCCGAGCGAGAGCACCGACACCTTCATGGTGAGCGAAGGCATCACTCCCAACAAATAAGGCAGAACGTAAAACAATGTGAACGGAGTGATCGCAAGAATCGTTCCGCGCGTAATCCACTTCAACTGCTGGCGCAGAATCGGAGTCGTGGCATGCTGGTAGTTATTCCAAAGAACCGCCGCTGCCGAGAAAAAGAAAATCGTCAGATAGGCCCAATGCGCGCGATCCAGATTGAAGCGCAGAGAAGCGCTGGCTTTTAGGTACTCCAGCACCAAGACCTGGATTGCGAGCAGCACCAATCCTGGAAGATAAAGCGATGGAACCGACCAGCGATGCTTGCCGACAAACTCTCGCCGCTCCGGGAAGGTCAATACGAAGTGCAGGAACAATGCCGGCTGCAAGAGCCAGGCAACCTCGTTCGCCCAGAACACAGTCCAGTCGAAGGCGTTGAATTTGCCGGTGTAATGCAGCGAGTAAAAAATGAACGATACCAGGCAAAAAATGTAAAAGTGCGTCGACCCAACCGCCGTCCAGCGGCGCATTAGCACGTAGAGCCCTATGCTCAGATAAATCAGCGCGATCAGCCGTAGCCAGTCGTTCATCGAGCGCTCGGCGGGAACCAGCACCACTTCCACATCGAGTGGTACCTCGCCTCGGATTAGCGAATAGGTGGCCTTCGACCAGACGCCAGAATAGTAGATTTGCCGCGTAGCCGACGCCACCGTATCCACTGTGCGTCCGTTAATGCTGACCAGCGCATCGCCGCGGCGCACCCCAGCGCGCTCGGCGGGCCCGTTTGGCTCCAGACGATCGGCTACCAGCGACCCGTTGCGCTCAATCCACCACGCTCCATCGTCCGGAACCGCACTCTGGTGTTCGATTTTGTAATTGAATCCGGCGAACAGTATGGCCGCTACTGTGAGGAGCGCCAAGAGGATGGCGGCAAACCGAGCCTCAAATTCGCGGTTCATGGGCTGGGGCGACTGAGCGGCGGTAGAGCCAGACATCCGACGCCGTTCAACCATCAGCAACTTCACTGCCACTTCCTATCCCATCCTGAAAGCGTAAGTCGATTAATTCTACTGACTTCCAGAATTATATGGTCGCCTTAGGAGATTGGCTATGAAATATGGAATATACCTTCTGCTTTTCGGGATGTCATAAGTGGCGTTTTCAGGTGCTTTTTGGAGCGGAACAGGGCCGCCGCTCCCATCGCAGCCCCAGTTTGAGCGACTCAGCCGCTCTTGCGGCTCCGGCAACAGGGAAGGAGGGTTTGGGAGCTGGGTAAGCCTGGAGGATGACTAGAGGAGTTGTGAATGGCGTCGTTCTGAAGTGCAGAGAGATGACGTGCCCAAACCCTTTATTTGGTTTGAGGAGTTCGAGCACCTTCCCCGATACTCGAACCCCTCACTTACCGTGTTCACCCGACTCGCCTTAGCTTCGACCTGCCCGGGAGCGGTGAACCAATCCCGCAAGTGAGTGTGATGATGCGCCCGATCGCTGGAAACGTCCATAGAGGCAGTCTGAAGCCGTCTGAACTGATCTGAAGAAATTAACGGTTCTGCTTGACAGCGTCCGCGCCGCAGAACAGAATTTCTTACGCCGATTTGTACCTTAGGGTTCTGCCTACAGAGGTGCGCGTTGCCCATGTAAGGCCGGGCGGCGCTGGCTGCAGGAGTTGTAAATTGCCCGACAAGAAAGTCCGCTTCGACGAATTCGAGCTGGATTATGCTCGTTTCCAGCTCTACCGCTGCGGCACGCCCATACGCCTCGAGGGTCTACCGCTGCAACTCCTGATGTTCCTCGTCGAAAAGCGCGGCCAACTCGTAACCCGCGATCAGATCGCCCTCGAGCTGTGGACCAAGGACGTATTCGTCGACGTCGAGCAGGGAATCAACACCGCCATCCGCAAAATTCGCCGTGCGCTCGGTGACGATGCCGATGAACCCCAGTACCTCCAGACCGTCGTGGGGCGGGGCTATCGCTTCGTAGCCCCGAACGCACAGGAATCCGTCGCCGGACAGCCAGAAGCGTTCACCGTCTCCGCCGAAGAACTGGGCCGAGCCATTATGACGGCTGCAGGATTAGATCCCGAAAATCCAAGAGGTGCCCCGAAGCGGCCGGCCGAAGACTGAAAAGCCAAGACTGAAGATCAAAACTGGGAATTAAGCGTCGCGATGCCGCTTCGCCAGCGATAATTTCAACGCGGTTGCCGCGGAAAATAAGTGCGCGCTCTCTTCGCCCCAAAAAAGAGGGGAGCCGAACTTCAGCTCCCCAAAAGCTATAGAGGCGATATCACCAAGTAAGAACCTGTCAGCGAGGATTTCGTTGCCCACGGAAACGCAAGATCCCGAAGAAAAATACACCGCCGCCAAGGAACCCGTAGAAGAATACTGGCTCGATCTCCCCGACGGCCGCATGCGCTACCTCAAAGCCGGATCGGGGCCGGCTTTCATCCTGGTTCACGGGCTGATGGGCTATTCCTTTTCCTGGAGGTTTGCCATACCTGCACTTGCGCCCCACGCGACCGTCTACGCCATTGACAATCTAGGCGCCGGCCTGTCGCCTGCCAAGCCAGGGATTGACTGCCGCCTGCGCCCAACCGCCGGACGCCTCCTTCAATTCGCTGACGCTCTCGGCATCCGTGAGTTCGATCTCCTAGGCACCTCCCACGGAGGAGGCGTCGCTATTATGACCGCTGCCATCTGCGCCGAGCAAAAGACATCCCGCCTGCGCCGCCTCGTATTGGTCGCGCCCATCAACCCGTGGTCGCCCCACGGCAAGATGTTCGCGCCTTTCATAGGCAGCCCGCTCGGCACTCTCCTCCTTCGCAACACGATCGAGGGCTGGCGGTCTCTCGACTACGTCTGGCTCGCCCGCCTCTTCGGTGACGTAAGGAAAATCCCGCCCGATTCTCTAGCCGGCTATCGCGTGCCTGTGGTTAAGAACCAAGCGCTACGCCACGCGCTGCACATCGTAAAGAATTGGACCGCCGACCTGGCCGAAATGAAAGGGGTGCTTCCAGAAATTCGCGATTACAAGACGCTGCTGATGTGGGGGACGCGAGACCACGCTGTCGATTTCCAATCCGCCGAACCACTTCGCCAGAATTTTCGCGATGTTCGCCTTGTGCCATTCGAGGGCGTAGGCCATCTTCCCTATGAGGAAGCACCGGAAGATTTCAATCGGGCGTTGGTGAGTTTCCTCACCGGTGGCGGATCGAGATGAAAGCTGGACGTTAGAACTCCACATGCGCGCGAAAAGTTGGCACGATCACCGGGCCGCGAGCGCGGTTGTACCCTGGGTTATTAATATGCTGCACTCCCGGTCCGACATAAATTCCCCGCCAGACATGCGCGGTGTAATACGATTCGAGAATATTCTCCCGCCCATAATTCAGCCCGCCATCGCCCAACAGGAAACCCAGCCCGCCATCCGCCAGATACACCTGGTGATCTCTTTTGATCCCGTTCGTGACAAATGCGACGCCCGCCCGATCCTGTTTTCGATGCCACAGCGCGCCGTTCGCCCCGAGGCCCGCGATGACGGTGGAGTCAATTTCCGTGTAAGCAAAAGATTCCGTTTTCCCGTTATCCCATCCCCATCGACCAAAGGCCGTAAAATTCCGTGAGAGCGCCTGTTCCACGTTGACGCCGAATCCATACTTTCGAGTAATGTGCCACGGATGATTCGTAATCTCAGGCACGGTTTCCGGCGCGGGAGCTGTATGATCTAAAAACTGTTCCACGGCAACTCGGTAGATGCCCATGTTGGCATAGTTGGTGTACGCCAGCACTCGCACCACTCCGGCTTTCTTTGGCACAATGCCGCGACGCAGTTCATATTCCCAATTCTCCGCATGCACCTGCCACGGCCGCCACACTAGATCAATGCCATTCGCGACTTTCGGCATTAGCGCCTCGGCAAAGCGGAATCCCCAATTGCGATCTTCGTAATCCGCGACGAGGCCCACCGTATAGCCGCGCGTGTCCGCCGCATAATCCCATGCACCGTTGTTGTCGACCGACCAGTTCATGAACTGAAAATGGGTGTCCGAGCCCACCGAATTCATATCAAAAAAATCCGGCATGCTGAATTTGCCAAAGCGAATCTCCAGACGTCGCCGCGGCAATTCATCAAACAACGAAAGAAAGCTGCGCTGGTTTTCAACCTTGTCGCTGCTCAACGCAAATACTTTGTGGATCATCCCGCGCCCCAGATACGGAGCCTTGCTCAGCAGCGGATTACGCACGATGTCCAGATCCGTATTCCCCGCGAGCCCCAAACCTGTGCTCAGCGCCGCTCCCCCCGCTTCTTCGACGTCAACCAGCAGTTCGGTCGAATTATTGAGCCGCACTCCGGTATAAAGCGTCAGCACCCGCGAAGTGGCTTTCTCATAGTCCGGACTGAGACTGTTCTTGCCGCTATAGTCGGCATGAAAGTCAGGATGCGTCTGAAAAATAAAATTCATCTGCCCGGCAAGCCAGAAGCGCGAGCTCTTGAAATGCGGGAACATCGATTCCGGATCAGCAGCCGCATCGCTTGGTGGGTTAGGAGGATCATTTGCATCCGGAGTGGTCTGGTTAGTTGGTGTGGAGACGGCTGCGGGTTGCGACTGTGCCCAGCATGCCGCGGAGACCGCACAGGGAATAACTGACAACATGATGGCCAGAGCGAAGCGCCGAGGCGCGCGGCGAAGAACAGAGCCCGTAATGAAAATGAATTTCAATTTCAATATCATAAATACAACCTAGCCGTCTGGCGGCCCGCTTAGCCGCATCAACAATCACCGTCGATTGTGATTGCAATCACAATGGCGCACGAGTTCATGAGTATCGGCTGTGTTGGTTAACAGAAGGTTACAGCGCCGTCCGGTCAGGACGCACCAGGGGGTGACAGGTCCCCAGCCTTTCAATAACCCCCGTACCTGCCCACTTAGCGGTTAACGGAAGCATGGCACATATAGTTAACTATAGTTAATCACAAAACGCTTTGAACAGCTTGTAAAACGTCGCTCTGATTTGTGTTTTTGGGTACGCGGCGGTTCACCAAATCGGTGCGACATGGCCGCCCCCACTCGCGGAAGGGCCTGATCTTTTTGGCAGAGGGATCGGAATTTCAACGACGCGAAGCGTGCGCTTTGAGACTTCTCGATGTGAGTTTGATCTGCGGCCTTCTTCACCCAGTTAGCGATGTTTTAGCGCAGGGCTACGATTCTCTTGCAACGCGACAATTTCCGGATAACAGAAAAAGCATGACACGTTAGTAGCTACAAAACACTAACCGCATTGGGCCTGCGTCATCATTGAATCGCATTCCCGTAGGTGGGCACGCCCTGCTGCAGAAAGAACAGCAATGTCTGTCCTCGCGTCGACCAATCGCTCTGTGGATACTGGGATATCAACTGCTGTGCCAGCGAGATCGCCGCGCTCTTCGATTGATCCGACTTCTTACCCTGATCTTCGGTTTTGTAAATCTCGATCAACGCCGCTCGACGAGACGCCGCGTTGTAGAGCGCCTCAGGCGCGGCCGGCGATTGCGGGTGCTCCTTGACATACTTCTCATAAATCTCTGCTTCCTTGTCTGGGCACTTCGACGACCCTTGCCATTCGCCGCACAGCTTATTGTCAATCAGGTGAAAGGCGGCGAGCTGCGCCCACTTCGTGTCCGGGAACTTCTTCATCACCTGCCTCATCGACTCCTCATCGATGGTTCCGCGCATGAATGATTCTTTCTCTCGCGCGGACGGCCGAGACTGTACGTCCGCCTTGTCGATCTGCCATTTAATATCGGCGGCGCGGTAAAGCGATTCGGCCGCCAGCGAACCGGCAGGGAAAATATCGTAAACCCGCCGGTACATCCGCAGCGCATCTTGCGCCGCGCCCCGTCGGCCGTGCCGCCGACTCGCCTCGTCTTCCGAGTCGACCGCCGCGCCGAACAATATTCGGTCGCCATTCGGCGTCGACGCCCATACAATTCCTATATCGACCACCCACCCGCTAATCGTCTTTCCTTCCTCGTCGTCGTCCAGGACAAACGCCGGATCGCGCGCGAAAGGCGAGCCCATCAACGCTTCCACGTGCAGCCAGTTCGGCGTCTTATCCAGAAGAATCAATTCGCGTCCCCGCTCCACCTGGCCGAGCTTGTTCGAAGAGGCGTCGGGCGAAAGATAAATAATGGCCTCACGAATCAAGGTGCCGCGATCGGCGGCGAAACCGAGCGAGTGTCCGAGCATAATCAACGCGGTCCAAAGCAGCAGTCTGCTAGTCGACTTCACAATCGTCTTCATTTTCTAGTCCGAGGGTAGCACGTGAAATTAGATGCATGGAACGGTCTGAGAAGGGGACTGGCGGCCCTCGGAACAATCCGTATAAACTTTAGCGAAAAACGCACTGAAAAAGGCGTACTTTCCGCATTTCAGTAATCCTCGCATCTGTAACCGCAGTGATCTATACATCTTTTTCGCTTGCGATAGTCTGAGCCCAGCAACGGAGGAGAATAAAAATCGAAGTCTAGCCTATTGGCTGCAGCAACACATCTCCACTCAGTCCACCAAAGTCCGCTGCAAGTCTCAGCCGTCCTAACTGTTGAGATGCGCGGATTGCATCCTTCACTAGTATCCAACCGATCCATCTCAATCGAGGAAATTCGACCTATGAAATTCTTTTGTGGAACGGCTCTCGTTGCCTCATTTGCCTTGGCCAGCGTTGCTCCGGCTCAAAATGAGGCCGGCCCGCGGAAACGTGGTGACCCCCGATTCGAGCATAGAAAGATCCACCGACATCGGCATGCGCGCTCACACCAATATTCACGTTTTTCTGCCCACCAAGCCAATGAAAGAAGTGCAACCCTTCGGTGCCCCTTATGCCGGCTACTCCTATGAAACGCCGGAATCGCTCGCCTGCGTTTACGGCCTCGTGAAGACTGTCACGGGATGCACGCCCAGTGCGGCAAACACGAATCCGACCGGCGGCTCCAGAATGATCGCCATCGTCGACGCCTACGACGCCCCGAATGCCGCCAAAGATCTTGCCGCCTTTTCGACGCAGTTTGGATTGCCGGCGGCCAACTTTCAGACCGTCTATGCAAGCGGGAAAAAGCCTGCCTACGACGCGGGATGGGAATTTGAAGAATCGCTGGACGTGCAGTGGTCCCATGCCATGGCTCCCGGAGCCGAGATCGTTCTGGTCGAAGCCGCGTCCAGCAGCTTTACCGACTTGATGACCGCAGAAGATATGGCCAGCAAAATGGTCAATGCCGCTGGCGGGGGCGAGGTGACCAACAGTTGGGGCGGAAGCGAGTTCTCCGGCGAAAACGCCTACGATTCCCATTTCATCAAAGCCAACGTGGTTTTCTTCGCTTCGGCCGGAGACGGCCCCGGCACTATCTGGCCAAGCACCTCCCCGAACGTTGTTGCGGCCGGAGGAACCACCGTGCGCCGTACTCCATCAACTGGCGTGTTCCTCTCCGAGTATCCGTGGGATTCGGCCGGCGGCGGCGTGAGCTCCTATGAAGCGCGCCCCAGTTACCAGAGCGCAATCTCGTCGCTTGTCGGCAACTTCCGGGGGGTTCCCGACCTATCATTTGATTCCGATCCCATCACCGGCGTGTGGGTACATGACACCAACGCTGGCGGTTGGAACATCGTCGGAGGCACCAGCGTGGCCTCGCCCGCTCTGGCGGGAATCATCAACGCATCTGGCTCTTTCTGCGCATCTTCCAACGCCGAACTCTCTGCCGTCTACGGCAACCGCGCAGTGACTGCAGACTTCCGCGACATCACGACCGGCTTCTGCGGGCCCTACGGCGGCTACTCCGGCGCCACCGGATGGGATCCTTGCACAGGGGTAGGTGTGGTCAACGGCAAGATAGGTAAATAATCCGCGCCAGAAAATGAGGCTTGCCCCTCCCAGGGCGGGCCTTTTTTTATTGCTGCGAGGGAATGCTGCGCCCAGCCTCACCCGTCTCGCGGACCTTCCCATCGGGTCGAAATGCTAAATATAATTCAGCGTCCGCTCGATCGTTGTTGACAAGCATGCAACCGTTGCTATACACGAGTGTGTCTCTCCAAGCAGATCGGTCCAGAGAGTGTCTATGCTCACCGCCCGAAATCGTTGCTGCTCGCGGGTGCCGCGATGATGTCTCGCAGCGCCGCCCAGCAGATCGTCATCCGCGATCTCAAAAGCATTGACGACCTGGCGCAACTCAAAACTCTGGAGAAAGAAGTCTGGGGCATGACCGACGAAGACACGTTGCCGCTCACGCTGGCCATCGCCCTGAAAGCGGCAGGCAATATTTTCGTCGGCGCTTTCGAAACAGCCAAGGAAAGCAAGAATAAAGACAAAGACAAACTAGTCGGCTTCGCCCTTGGATTTCTCGGCCGCGAACACGGCCAGACCACCCTTCACTCCCACATGCTCGCGGTTCTCGACCAGTATCGCCATCTCGAACTCGGCTCGCGCCTTAAACAGGCGCAGCGGGAGCGGACCATGGCGATGGGCATCCACGAAATGACCTGGACCTTCGACCCACTACAAAGTCGCAACGCCCATTTCAATTTCGCCAAACTCGGCGTCGTCTCTGATGTTTATAAGGTCGATTTCTATGGCCCGGAGACCTCTAGCATGTTGCACCAGAACGGCACGGATCGGCTGTGGGTGCGCTGGATACTGGATTCACGCCGGGTCCGTGACCGACTCTCCGGCAAGAACATAAACACGCGCGCCGAAACCCTCGATGCCCTGCGCCTGCTCGCTCCCTTAGTCCGCTTTGATCCCAGCGGCAAGCCTGCGCGCGCCAGCCTCCCTGACTCGCTTGCCCGCCAACGAGTGAGCATCGAGATTCCCGGCGACATTCTCGAAGTCGAGCGCGCCGACATGTCTTTGGCTCGAGAGTGGCGCGAAACAACTCGCTGGGCCTTCCGCGAGGCCCTCAAGGCGGGATTTGTAGTGGCAGAATTCTGCCGCTCGATTCGAGGCCAGCAAGGTCCCGGAGCCTACTTGCTCCAGCAAGGAACGGTAAGCGACCTCATCCCCGAAGCTTAAATTCCGACCCAATGCGCGCCGCCACCAAGTATCATCCTCGTAAAGGCCGCCAGGAAATAATTCCGCTTTTTTCCCACTGTCTGTCTGAGAAAATACAACCAAGTATTTATGCAAGGGTTTGATCGGTTGCGCACGTCATTGCTATGCCTTGCAGTTTGTATTTTCCCTGTTCATCTCGGATTTGCGCAGACTTCTACCAAGCCTCCATCAACCGCACCCCACAACATCCTCGTCACGATTACCGACGAGAACAGCGTCGCCGTACCCTCCGCAGTCGTGTTCCTGCAAGCCTCTCCGACTGCGGCACCGCTACGCTGCCTGACCGACTTCGCTGGCCGCTGCAGCTTTCCTACCATAGCCTCGACTCCATTCAATCTCCGTGTTGAGAAACAAGGTTTCTACTCCCTGACACTGCCGGCCGTCCAGCCGGGCACAGCGGGCAATATCGATGTCACTCTCGCCCGCCAGCAAGAGGTTCGCGAGGTTGTCGACGTAGTCGAATCTCCGCCAGCCATCGATCCCGCCCAGATCGCCGCACAACAGACTCTCAGCGGACTCGACGTGCTCAACATTCCGTTTCCTGCCACGCACGACTATCGCAATGTGCTCAACTTCATCCCCGGTGTTGTGCAGGACTTGAACGGACAGCCTCACATCGCGGGCGCGGAAACTTATCAGTCCGTCATTCTGCTCGATGGCTTCAACGTGACGCAGCCCGCCAACGGCCAGTTGCTGGCCCGTGTCAGCACCGACGCGTTCCGCTCTATTCAAGTCCAGCCCGCGCGAGAGCCCGCCGAATTCGGCAAAGGTTCGGGCGGCCTGCTGATGCTCAATACCGGAATCGGCAACGATCACTACCACTTCGCTGCCACCGATTTCGTACCGTCGTTTCAAGACAAGGGGGGATGGAAATTTGACCAGTTCCTGCCGCGCCTTACATTTTCCGGACCGCTGAAGAAAGGGATGGTGTGGTTTTACGACGCCATCGCTGGCGAGTTTGACAATGTCGTTTACACCGAACTCCCTGCCAATGCCGACAACGATCATATCCTCCGCATTGGCAATCTGGCCAAACTTCAGGGCAATGTCACCAGCCGCCACCTAGTCACCGGCAGCCTGCTAGTGAATCATCTTCGTGACGATTACTATGGCTTCTCGCCGCAAAATCCCCAACTGTCAAATCCCGAGGATGTTGAATCCGCTTATATCGCGAGCGCGAAAGATCAGTACTATTTCAAAGGCGGCGAATTGTTCGAATCAGGAGTGGGATTCGATCAGTACAATCTGCAATACACGCCCTACGGCATGTCGCCCTACTTCATTACTCCCCAACCGCTCGGTGAAACCTCCAGTGGCAGTTACTATCTTTCAGCCACCACGCGCGCCAGGCGCTGGCAGGCCCTGACCAACCTCTTTCTTGGTCCGCATCAATGGCACGGACGCCATGATCTCAAATTCGGAGCCGACGTCGACGTTCTTGACTATGACGCCCAGTACGCTCGCCAACCCATATCCTTCTTAGGTGAAAACCAAACTCCGCCCACCGCTCCAAATACTTGTCTCACGCTTGCGCCTGCCCAGAACCCATGCACGCTATACTCTACTTTTTCGGGAGGCCAGCCCTCCGCGACTTACAACTTCGAGTTCAGCGCCTACGCGCAAGATCGCTGGCTGATTGGCAATCGTCTGCTTGTCGAATCCGGCCTGCGGCTTGATTGGGACGAGATCGTTCGCACTGCGCTTCTCTCGCCGCGCCTCGCCGGAACTTACGTCCTCGACAACTCGGGCAATACCAAGCTTTCTGCCGGCATCGGATTGATCTACGATCCCACGTTTCTATTCCTTATTGCCCGGCCCTACGCCGGCGAACGCACCGACTATTTTTTCAACAATGTCGGCCAGCAAACCGGAACCGTGCTCACGACATTCTCCGTCAACCGCAATCCTCTCGTGGCTCCGCGTTTCGTTAACTGGAGCCTCGGCCTCGAGCACAAACTGCCCGCCGCCATTTATCTGAAAGCTGAATTTCTAGAGAAACGCGGAACCCGCGGCTTCGTCTACAACATTCCAAACGGCGCGCCTATCGGCGACTTCGTGCTCGAGAACACGCGCGACGATCGCTACGACGCAATCGAAGTCAGCCTTCGCCACAACTTCCGCGAAAGCTATATGCTGATGGGGTCGTACACGCGCTCCCGCGCTCACTCTAATCAAGTCTTAGATTTCAATGTGGACAACCCTCTACTCAGTCCGCAAACGGGCGGCCCCTATACGTGGGACACACCCAACCGCTTCCTGTCCTGGGGATATTTTCCGCTATTCAAATTGCCCATCATTCACCAGACCGAGGTTGCCTACTCTCTCGAGACGCGCACTGGCTTTCCCTTCAACGTAACCAACGATCAGGAGCAGCTCGTCGGCGCGCCCGGCTCGCATCGTTTTCCCGATTATTTTTCGCTGAACCTCTTCCTCGAAAAGCGCTTCCATCTTTTTGGCTATTTTTGGGAACTCCGCGGCGGCATCGACAACATCACTGATCATGAGAATCCATACGTGGTCAACAGCGACGTCGACTCACCGCAATTTCTCACCTTCAGCGCATTCGAAGGACGGGCCTTTACCTCACGTATTCGGCTGCTGGGTAGGAAGTGAATGCGGGCCTGGGCAGTCGTTGTCAGCGAAAAGTCATTGTGCTACAACCTCTTTTAGAGATCTTTGCTTAGGCAAGGAGGCTATGTGAATCAACCATTCGATCGATGTAGCGATCAGCAACTCACTTCTTTTGGATCGGTAATCAAGCGCACCAGCGCCTTTCTTCCCGTGGCTATGTCACTAACCGCGCTAACTATCGTGCTCATTCACATTGCGCTGTACGGCCACGCGCGCGAAGCCGATGAAGGGACTGCGGCTCATCTCTGGCAGATTCTGATGGCAGGGCAGATGCCGGTGCTGGCGTTCTTCCTCATTAAGTGGTTGCCCCGAGAGCCGAGACGGACGCTGTGCGTGCTGGCGCTGCAAGCCGGAGCGGTGCTTGCATCTCTGGCCCCTGTCTTTTATTTCAATTTGTAGGATTTCGGTTAAATCGACTTTACGGGAATCATGGTCACGTCATCCACCAGCCCAACTTCCTTTTGCACGAACGGCTCGGCATAGGTGACGCCGCCGAGCATGCCGTAGTAGCGGGCCATGGCTTCGACGCGGACGCGAATTTCCTTTTCGGCGGGAAAGATTCCGCTGCCGGCGTCCTGATCGGTGAACTGCGACTTGTAGGCCATCAGCGAGTCGAAGCGCGTTTCGAACTGGTCGGTGATGTCGACGACAAAGGTGGGGCGCACGTCTCGATAGAGGCTGGCATAAATAATCTTGAATGGACGATGCGCTGAGCCCTCGGCCGGTAACTTCGCAAGTCCCGATAGAAATGCTGCTTCATAGCCGAGAATCGCGGCCGTGTAGTGATCGGGATGGCGCCCCTCCCAATAGGGAAGAATCAGCACGCGCGGTCGCTGCTCACGGAGAACACGAACGACCTTGAGGCGATTCTCCCAGGTATTCTCGACGCGGCCATCTGGCATATCGAGAGCTTCGCGCCATGAAACTTTCAGAATCCGCGCCGCTTCGGCGGCTTCGCGGGAGCGGTCTTCCATCGTTCCGCGCGTTCCCATTTCGCCTTGCGTCAGGTCGAGGATGCCGGTGCGATATCCGCGCACGGCCATCTTGAGCAGAGTCCCGGCGCAGGTCTGTTCCACGTCATCGCGATGAGCGGCAAGGGCGAGAATGTCTACGGGCATAAATGCGTTGTTGGTAGTCCGTCGTTCGTCGGTAGTGGTTCGCTGAGTGCTTTCTACAGCGGCATCGTATGATCCTTCAGAACGGTCGCTTGCGAACGACTAGCGACCCTCGACTGATGACGGTTTCTAGGCCGCCGGCTTCGTTGTTCGCCGATTCGCCAACACAAAGGCCAATCCGAACATGAACAGCGCAAACAATACCAACGTCAGAATCGACGCCGTCAGCGAGAAGTCAAAAGAAAATGAACTGGGCGCTTCGGGATACATCAGAGTGCGCAGCGCTTCGACTCCATAGGTAAGCGGATTGGCATACATGAGCCATCGAATCCACCCCGAAGCCTTCGACAGAGGGAAGAGGGCGCCGGAAAGAAGCCAAAGCGGAATCAGAAACAAGTTGATGATGGCGTGGAAGGCTTGCGTGGAGTCCATGGGCCACGCGATGGCAAAACCCAGCGCAGTTAGGGCGAACGACACCAGCACCACAGTAAGAACGATGAGCCCGAACGAGGCGAGCGTCAGATGGATTCCGACGAGCGGCGAAAAGACAAGAAAAATCAGCCCTTGAGCAGCAGCCAGGGTAGTGCCGCCCAAAACCTTTCCAAGAACAATGGCTGCCCGCGGCACCGGCGCGACTAACACCGAGAGTAAGAAACCCTCGTTGCGATCTTCGATGACGGACATCATGGTGAAGATGGCAGTGAAGAGAATGATCATCACCAGTACGCCAGGATAGAAATAATCCAGATAGTTCTGCTGGCCTGCCGCCTGCCCGGAACGAAATGAGGTTCCGAAGCCGGATCCAAGCACCACCCAAAATAAAAGCGGAGAAGCGATGACGCCTACTACGCGCGCGCGCTGACGATAAAAGCGCACGACTTCGCGCCACCAGAGGGTGAAGGCGGGCAGCAGCACTCCGCCAGAGGAGGGAGCGGACGTATTTGCAGGGAAAGTAGCCGATTGGGTTGCCATCGTTCTTCACATTTTATCAGGCCCGACGGCACTCGTTAGCCTTGATTTGTCGGCTCCTTTGCACAACTGTTGCAAGCTGTTGCACTGACTGACCGCATTCTGTCGCGTTCGGAGTTTTGCTCTTGCTTATGCCCAAATGATTTTTCTTGTCCACCAACATTTTCATTGTTGTTGAGTTTGGGGTTAGTTATACTACGGCCCGACAGTCGTTCCCTCACAGGTCCCCCGGGAGAGGGTCCCGGGTTCAATCAGGCATGTTAACCAGATATAGAGGTTTGGGCGCTCCCGCCGTGCTGCGGACCGAACAATCTTCAATGAACAATCCCAAAATGTGGTGCACATAACCTAAGGAGAAATCATGATACGAAGACTGAGCGTATTCTTGCTCACGCTTGCCGCGATGGTGTCAGGCGTGAGTGTCGTTAGTCAGGCAGCGCCACAGCCGCTGCTGACGCGTCATATGCGTGATGTGGTCGCCAGCGGGCAGGCTGTTTCAGCGGGGCATCTGCCGGCAACCCAGTCCTTGCACTTCGACGTTGTTTTGGCGCTCCGTCATCAGCCGGAGTTGGAAAATTTCCTCCAGGAACTCTATGACCCGACCAGCCCTTCCTACAAGCACTACGTAACCGTACCTGAGTTCACCGAGCGCTTTGGGCCGAGCCAGGAAGATTTTGACGCCGTGATGGCGTTCGCGAAATCGAGCGGCTTTACCATCATTGGCGGCTCTCGCGACTCCTTCGACATACAGCTGAAAGGCACGGTCGCACAGGTCGAGAAGGCCTTCCACGTCACCCTCGGTCTTTATCAAGATCCCGATGAGAACCGCACTTTTTTCGCTCCCGATCGCGAACCTTCGGTGAACCTGCCCTTCCAGCTCTGGCACGTGACAGGATTGGATAACTATTCGATTCCGCGGCCTACCTTTGTGCGCAAACCTCAAGGTGAAGTGAAGGGTGTCGTACCGCCAGCTTCTATCGGCTCCTGCCCGCAAGCGTCATTTTGTGGCAGCGACATGCGCGCGGCTTACTACCAAGGCGCAGCTCTGACCGGCTCCGGTCAGAACATTGGCCTCCTCGAGTACGCCGGATTTGATATCGCCGACGTAAACACTTATTACACCAATGCCGGGCAGACGCGAAACTTCGCTGTTACTGGCATTTCGACGGATGGGAGCAGTCTCAAGTGCATCTATCCGGCCTGCGACGATACGGAACAGACGCTTGACATTACCCAGGCCGGGGGCATGGCACCGGGCGTGACAACGGTGTATGTTTACGTCGGCAACAGCGACACCGCGATTCTGGGCGGGATGACTACAGACACTCCGCTGCCTTTGAGCTTGAGCTCTTCGTGGACGTGGAGCCCGCCGGACCCGGGCACCGACGATCCGTACTTCGAAAAAATGATGGCGCAAGGTCAGAGCTACTTCCAGGCGACGGGCGACAGCAGCGGCTATAAGAACTCAGCTCCGTGGCCTGCCAATTCTCAATATGTCACTGGTGTCGGCGGCACGGACCTGGTCACTTCCAGCGCAGGCGGGCCTTGGGCCTCGGAATCGGCGTGGGTTGATGGTGGCGGCGGCTGGGGAATCAACGTACCGATTCCCTCGTGGCAGCAACTCGCGGGCGTGATTACTGCGGCGAATCAGGGATCCACGACCTACCGTGACGTTGCGGACGTTTCGGCAAACGCGAACTTTACTTTCTATGTTTGCGCAGACCAATCAGGCTGTACGGCTAATGAATACGGCGGGACCAGTTTCGCAGCCCCCATGTGGGCCGGTTACCTGGCCCTTGCCAATCAACAGGCCGCTACCAATGGAACACCGGCTCCTGGTTTCATCAACCCGACCATCTATCCGCTGGGCCTGTCGTCGGCTTATGACAGCGATTTCCACGACATTGTCAGCGGCAATGACAAGGTTTTTCCGACCACAACTGGCTATGACTTGCCAACCGGGTGGGGATCTCCGAACGGAGCTGGACTGATCAACTTCCTGACCGGCCCGGCGGGGCCAGGTTTCACACTGTCTGCCTCGCCGAGCAGCGTCAGTGTCTTGCAGGGTAGCAGCGGAACGAGCACGATCACCGTTACTGACGTAGGCGGCTTCAGCGGCAGCGTTACCCTCTCTGCCTCAGGCTTGCCCAGCGGTGTGACGGCGTCGTTCAGCACGAATCCCACCTCGACCACCAGCACGCTGACCTTGTCGGCCACTTCCACCGCCGCGACCGGAACGGTTACTGTGACTGTCTCGGGCATCTCGGGAAGCACGACTGGCAGCACGACCATCAGCCTTACTGTTACTGCTCCGGTACAGAGTTTCAGCCTCTCAGCCGCGCCGTCGGCAGTGAGCGTCGCCAAAGGTGGAGCGGGCGAAACGAGCACGATCACCATTACTCCGCAAGGCGGTTTCAGCGGCAACGTAACCTTGACCACCTCTGCACTGCCGAAGGGCGTGACTGCTTCTTTCAGTCCGAACCCGGCAACTTCAACCAGCGTTCTGACCTTCACCGCCGGTACCACGGCGCTAGCAGGCACGACGACAATAACTATTACAGGAACATCGGGTAGCTTGACGGCGACCACAACCGTCACGCTCACCGTGACTCCGTTGGGTGGCTTCTCGGTGAAGGCTGCTCCGAACAAGCTGACGGTTGCTGGTGGTAGCAGCGGCACGAGCACCATCAGCATCGTGCCGACAAACGGCTTCGATCAGCAAGTCACGCTGACCACGACCGGTGTTCCCAGCGGAGCCACCGCATCGTTCAGTGCGAACCCGACTGCCACAACCAGCGTACTGACGCTGGTAGTGGGCAATTCGGTGCCTACGGGGACGTACGCGATCACGGTTACCGGCACGTTTGGAACCCACGTCCACACGACAACAGTTCACCTCACGGTCAACTGAGTCGGCTTATACTGTTTGGATAATTGAGGATGTGAAACTTGGAGAGGGCCGAGAAATCGGCCCTCTTTTTTCTTCTTCCTGCGATAGGGGTGCGAAGAATCCACGTTGGCTAGGGCGTGGTCGAATAGAAGCCACCGATTGTCGCCTGAGCCAGTATGTGGTGGTCTTTCCCAGCCTTAATCAGCGCCTGATAAAGCGTCTCGGCATTCGCCGGAAAATTCGGCGACTGAGGCAAATGCAGGACGATGTCGAGCGCATAGACCGTGAATACGTAATGATGCGCGTAAGGCTTGTAACCCGCCGGCGGGCAGGGACCGTCATATTCTCTCCCGACAAAAAAGTCATTGAAGATTTGCTCGCCGTATGTGCTGCCTGCAATACCCGCATTTTCCGGCAATCCGGTCGCCGTCGGAGAAATGTTATACATTCCCCAATGGGTGAAAGCTGCGGTGGTGTCGTAGGTCGTCACGACGAAACTGGCTGTGCCTGGGGGCGCGGTGGTCCACGAGAGCTCGGGCGACTCGTCGCCGCCGGGGCTTCCATCGAGCGAGCAGCTGTTGGAGCCGTTTACGGTAATGTTATTGATCATGCTGAGCGGCAGAGTTGCACCATCGACGATAGTGGTGCTGCTCACTTGGAACGAGCCTGCAGCGGCGGCAGATTTCCCGCGCCCTTGTGCCGCTGCGCAGAGGGAAAGCGACATCATTAACAACATCAAGGTGACAATTCTAATTTTCACCGGAGTATCCTCCCTGGCTACAAAAGCCGGGAGAATTTTACTCCAGTTCTATTCGTGCCCCAATTGCTCCAGCATCTTCAGCGCCGCCTCATCGTCAGGACGATGCTTGAGCAATTCCTGCAGCACAGGCCGGGCTTGGTCCGGTCTGCCCTCGATCGAATACACGCGCGCCAGATTTAGATAAGCTTGATCAAACTTGGGTGCGACGCGGATGCACTGCTCAAAGCTGGCTACAGCTTCATCCCGGCGATGGGTGCGCAGATAAAGAATACCCAGGTTATTCAGGGCTTCGGGATAAACTGGCCGGAGTTGCAGCGCCCGCTGGAGCGAATCGAAGGCGCGCGCGGTATCGTCGCTCTGGGCAAAGACCATGGCTAGTCCATAGTTCGCCTCGGCGTCATCGGGGTTGACTTCGAGCGCCCGATCATACGTTTTGCGAGCATCATCCCAGCGCTTTTGCTGACGAAACGCGCTGCCTAGATTAACCAGCGCAATCATGTGGTCGGGAATGAGCTTAAGCGCCGCTTGGAAGTCGCGGATCGCTTCTTCCGTGCGGCCTTCGCGCACGGCCAGTAAGCCAAGGTTATTCCAGGAATTTGCCAGCGTGTCGGGATAGCTGGCGCGCAGTTTAAGCGCTCGCTCGAAACTCTCACGAGCTTCGGCCGTCTTCTGTTGATTCAGATAAACGCTGCCGATGCCGTAAACAGCCTCGGCGCTCTGCGGATCGTCGCGCAGTGCAATCTGAAACGATGTGACGGCCTGCTCCATGTATCCGCGCTGAAAAAATACGGAGCCATACGAAAGATAGTTGCGTCCAAATTCCACGGTGTCAGTCACGCCCGGGAAGGGAAGTGCTTGGGCTAAGCGCTCAGCGGCGGTTGCAGGAATGTGCTGCAAATCATAGGCAACGTGGTCGGCGTTCACGGGGCCTTGGTAGACCTTAACGACCTCACCGCTGGCACCTATCAGAAACGAAGTGGGGAGCTCGAGATCGCGATGGCGGTCGAATAGGTAACGATAAAGAATGCTGTAGACAGCGGCTGCGTCATCGGAGCCGCGCAGGATGGGGAACGAAAGGCGTCGGTCTCGCACCAGCGCTCGAAGCCTTTCCGCGCGATCGACCTCATCGGGTCCAGTGTCGAGATTCACGGCAAGCAACTGAAGGCCCTTGGTTGCCCAAGCCGCGTGGTGCCCGTTGAAGATAATGCAGTCCTCCTTGCATCCTCCCGCTTCGGCAGACCAAAAATTGAGCAAGACCGGATCCCCGCGCAGAGACGAAAGTGTTCGCAATTGTCCGGTGAGGTTGGGTAGTGAAAAATCCGGAGCTTCGATCGGCGCCAGTAGCCATGTTTCGGTCGTTCCAGGCAGCAGCTCGCCTTGGCGCTTGTGTGGCGCCGACACTCCTGTCCGCGTGCCATCGGAAGCATCACCGCTCGACGGTCTTGGCGTCATTGATGCTATGAAAGGTTCGATGCGAGAAGGATAAGAGCCTTCTTCAACCCACACTCGGCGGTTGACCGGCAGGTCGCGAAGTTCCTGCCGCAGCCCGCTGGGCCAAAAAATCGACGCGTGCACCGCTCCTTTCGCCGCTCCGAGGCCAAAGAAGATCTCTTTGCTGTGCTGCGAGAGAAATCCCGATCCTGCTTGCAACGATCTGGTTTGGTGGCCCAGTTCTGTCTCCAGGGTGATTACGGCGCCAATCGCGTCGCGATTGCTCCTTGTACCGCGCAAGCGAAAGGCGATCGCCGGGGGCAAGTTCCGCATGGTGTTTTTCAAGAGTCGCAACTGCGGCGCATTGCGGTTCTTCAGAAATACTTCTTGACGGCCGTCATGATCGAAATCCGCCAGCGCGAACGCGCGCCCGTCTTCCAGAAAATCCATTCCGATCACACCGGAAATATCGCAAAAAGTTCCATCGCCATTGTTGGCGTAAAAAATATTTCGCTCGTAGCCGCTCCACGTGCCATCGGCCCGTATCAACTCGTTAATCGCGCTCCATCCCTGTTCGTAATCGTGGGACGGGCGAGGCTCGTTTGGCGAACGGGCGACTACCTGGCGCCAGAAGAAGCTATTCAGGTCTTCAGCCCGCGGAGGGCCGCTGACCATGCCATTGGCTATGTAGAGATCGGGAAAGCCGTCATGATCGAAATCCCATGCGTCGCTCGACCACGCCCACCGTCCGATTCCAACGCCCGCGGCGCGGGTTGCATCTTCGAACCCGACACTCTTCGCTGGAGATAGATTGCGAGTCATGTTTCGAAAAAGTGAATTACCCATCGCGTGTTTGTGATAGAGCGCTCGCGTCTCGGGCGGTGTGTCCTTCTTGAAAGCGTCTTGCATTGAAATGCGTTCGCCCGCCGCTGTCCACATGTCGGCAACGTACAGATCGTCTGCGCCGTCGTTGTCGTAGTCAAACCAGCAGACGCTCATTCCCGCACCGACGTCTTCCACGCTTGCCTGAGAAGCAACGTCTGTAAAGGTTCCGTCGCCATTGTTGCGATAAAGATTCTTCTGCCCAAAATCATTCACCACATAGAGATCGGGCCAGCCGTCGCGATTGAAATCGTTCCACCCGCAACAGAAACTGTCGCGGGTATTGTTCTGGTTCAGGCCAGTCTCGGCAGTCACATCGCGAAACGTGCCGTCGCGATTGTTGCGCATCATGAAATTGGGCGGCCCATTCTCGGCGTCGTAATAAGGAGACGGATACTTATACTGATCCGCGCCCTGATAAAAGACGTAGAGACAGAAATAAATGTCGAGCCAGCCGTCGCGGTCATAATCGGAAACGGCGGCACCGGTGAAGGTTCCTTGCGGCGGCGTTGCGAAATTAAACGCGTTTGCCTTCTGTCGAAACTTGCCGCCGCCTTCATTCATAAACAACATAGGACCCGACGCCCGCACAACAATCAAGTCTTGCCGCCCGTCATTGTCGACGTCGACAAAAAGGGCGCAGGCCGTATTCTCGATCACTCCGACGCCTGACGCGTCGGTAATATCTTCAAACGTTCCGTCACCACGATTTCGATAAAGGCGATTCGGCAGACCGCCCGGTTGGCAAACGTAGAGATCGTCGAATCCATCACCGTCGATATCGCCAACCGAAACACCGTTGTGGCCGTAAATATCAATACCGCAAGCGCTGTCAAGCACTGTTCGCCAATAGTCGGCGCCGCGCAGGAGTTGAGCAGAATAAGATACATTCGCTCCTAAAGCCGCCGCCGTGACGTCGATATACACAGGCTCCGCAGAGCGACTTAAGGTTTCCTCTATAGGCAGCCAACTTCGCACCCGCCACGAGCCGGGCGCTGATGGGTTGCTTGAATCATGCTCCCACACGATCTCCCAGTAACCGACGTGCTGCTCGCTGTAGCAGTCGCGCCCCTTTCCCACCAATTCGTAACGAATGCGAGTTTCTAGCTTCAACGGTTCTCCGGCGCTGGTTTTAATGCTCGTTACCTGAAATTCAGCCGTGAGAATCATCGAGAAATTACTGAAAGTGGAGTGCAGTTCCTGCACAAATGCATCGCGACCAAGTGAAGACTCCGGCTTGAGCGTTTTGGCAAATGTGCTTTGGCGAACTTCGATCGCCGGCCCCGGCCGCACGATTCGGGTTTCAACAGGCCGTAATGAAACGCCCGAGAACGTCGCAAGAAGAACCTTTTCGATCGGCCCCGAGTCTTGTGGAGATCGTAGTAATGCTGTGCTCCACTGCGCAAGAATTACCGCGATCTCATCGGCATACTTTTCCGTAACGAATTCGTCGGAGCCAGACCGCGTTTTAAGAAGCAGGGCGTCGATCGGCGCCGGCATTCGGTAGTGGGGATGTAGGTGGAATTCGCTGTTCGATAACTTCGCATCAGCAAAGTCTGACGCGAAGAGGAGCGAACCGTGGAAACCCGGGAGGCTAGCGGGAATAAGAGCGGCCGCCATGCTCTGACAGCAGCGAACTAGAAAGTCACGGCGACGAAGGTTGACTCGTGTGGAACCGTGGGAATTCGGCGTCTTCTTTCCTCGGCTCAGAACGATGTCTCCCGCATGGCTGTGTGGCCTGAAATTATCACCCGCTCATACCACCGTCAAGGCGAGTCCAGAACGCGCTCGATCGTTATAATATCTCGACCTTCTTAATCGATCCTGCAAATGAATCACGATCTGCGTTGGCCGAAATTCACTGGTTGTCCTGTGCTCGAAAGCGTTCGTCCCGTCATCGAGCGTTCCCGAGACGTTCAAACATATATCGACAAAATCGTTGAAGTGGCCGGCTGGATGGGCTACGAAGAGTTGCCAATGCCCGACTACGCGATGCCCTTCGGTGTGGGCGCGGGCGATTATCGGGAGACGATTGATTTCGTCCTTACCACGTCGTGCATCGACACGGCATTCACCGATTTTTCCACGCACGAAAAGTTTCAGGCCGAGTATGGCGGCCACAGTTGGTCAGACTCCGACGCACTGTTCGCGTGTATGAGGCGGGCTATTGACAACGGTGTGCCCATACTCGATGGCGCGTTTCTGGCCAACGTGACACGCGCCGAGATGGAGACCTTGTTTGCGGGCAATATCGAGTTGCCGATGCTCGAGGAAAAAACGCAGATTCTAAATCAGGTTGGAGGACTGCTTGCTAGCAAATATATCGGGAGATTCCACAACTTCGTTGTCTCCTGTTCGCCGAGACTCTATCACAATGGCAACGGGTTAGTGGAGCGATTGGTCAGTGAGTTTCCACGCTTCGCCGATGTCAGCCCATACGATGCGCATTCGATCAAGTTCTACAAGCTGCCACAATTGGCCATCTGGTTCCTGTATACGAGTCTTGGAAAAACCGGCGAATTTCGGATTGAAGATCTGCAAACCATGTCGGCGTTTGCTGACTATATAGTTCCGGTTGCGCTCCGATTGCTCGGAATCACCAGCTATTCCGCCGAACTGGAGAGAGCGATCAACACCTATCAGACGATTCCGCATGACAGTGCATGGGAGGTGGAAATCCGCGCCCATTGCATTTATGCCAGCGCTCTTTTGGCGGAAGAGATCAATCTACTCCGGCCGCCTGATCGTCAGATCGTCGTCCCGCAGATCGACGCGCGCCTTTGGACCCATTACCACACTACCTGGTGGCCGCATCATCTTACGAAAACAATTATGTATTAGTTGCTACTGCATGGAACGTCCGCCGGAGAACCGCGAAAATCTCTACTGCGCCGTGCCGGTCAGGCGTTACAATGGCGCACTCTTGTTCTTCAGCGAAATCTAGTTAAGTATGCAAACAACGAAAGTGTCAGCTGCCATGCGCGAACGACTGGTCCGTTCAGCGCGGAAGGTAATGAAGAACGCGTACTCGCCTTTTTCCAAGTTTCGCGTGGGCGCGGCCATTCTTACTTCGAAGGGTAAGGTCTATGTTGGTTGTAACGTCGAGAATTCATCTTACGGAATGACGAACTGTGCCGAGCGCACGGCGATCTTCTCCGCGGTCGCGAAAGATGGGCCTGAGCTTGAGATTCGCGCCGTCGCGGTCGTCAATGACCACGGCGTTCCGTGCTCCCCCTGCGGAGCCTGCCGGCAGGTTATCTATGAATTTGGGCCTGGCGCCGTTGTTTTTTATGAGGGTGAAAAGGGCCCGAAGCAAAGTCTTATCACCGATCTTCTGCCGGAGGGCTTCCGTCTCAAGTGAGCGAGCCGACCGTTTCGCAATTCCGCGCTATTGACCTCATTCGCAAGAAACGCGATGGCGGCGCGTTGTCTGCAGATGAAATCGCATATCTGATCGAGGGCTGCACCGACGCCAGCATTCCTGATTACCAGATGTCGGCGTGGCTCATGGCGGTTGTTCTTCGCGGGATGACGCGCGAAGAAACTGCATCGCTCACGCACGCGATGCTGCACTCCGGCGAGGTTCTCGATCTCAGTTTTCTTCCCGCGAAAAAAGTCGACAAGCACTCGACCGGTGGCGTCGGCGATAAGACATCGCTCGTGCTTGCGCCACTGGTTGCGGCCGGCGGACTGTTCGTCCCGATGATCAGCGGCCGCGGGCTCGGCCACACGGGAGGCACGCTCGATAAACTGGAATCCATACCCGGATTTCGCGTAGGTCTCTCGGTGGCCGAATTTCATCGTGTTCTCAAAGCTTGCGGCTGTTCCATGATTGGCCAGACGGAGAAAATTGCGCCGGCGGATCGCAAACTCTACGCACTGCGCGACGTGACAGGCACGGTCGAGAGCCCGTACCTAATCTGTGCCTCCATCATGAGTAAAAAGCTCGCGGAAGGCACCGACGCGCTTGTTCTCGACGTAAAGACTGGCTCGGGCGCATTCATGAAGAAAGAAGAGGATGCAGTCTTCCTCGCTGAACTCATGGTCGAAACAGGCGAGCGCATGGGCAAGCAGATGGTCGCGCTCATCACCGACATGAATCAGCCGCTCGGCCGCATGGTCGGAAACGCGCTCGAGGTGCAGGAGTGCATTGAGATATTGCATGGTGGCGGTCCAGAAGACCTGCGCGAGTTGTGTCTTCATCTCGCCGGGTGGATGTTCTTTGTCGCCGGAGCGAGCAAGACGGTCGCCGACGGCAAACAACTGGCGGAAGAAATTATTGCGTCCGGTAAGGCATTTGAAAGGTTTCGCCATATGGTCGAATTGCAGGGAGGCGACATTAGCGTAATCGACAATCCAGATCGGCTCCCCGCCGCGGAGCATCGGGTCGACGTGTGCAGTCGCCATGCGGGATACGTGACCGCCATTGCCTGCGAACAGGTTGGCACAGCGTGCGTGATTCTTGGCGGAGGGCGCGAGCGTAAAGAAGATTCCGTCGATCCGGCGGTCGGCATCGTCGTACACAAGAAGATCGGCGACAAAGTGTTGGCCGGCGAGGCGCTCTGCACCATTCATTGCGACTCTGACCGGCAGGCTGCGCCCGCAAAGGAATTGTTAGAAGAGAGTTATCAAATTTCGGCCGCGCCGCCGGCCCATAAGGCGCCGCTGGTGCATCGCGCGATTTATAAAAAGAGGAACATTAATCGGTAGAACAAGGGTTCATTGAGGGGAAAACGATGGGACGCTTCACAGGCATTCTTGGTCTGCTCACCATGTTGGGGCTTGCCTATGCTTTCTCCACCAACCGCCGCGCTATTCGTCCGAAGACGGTGGCGTGGGGTCTTGGCCTGCAGATTGCATTCGCCTTCTTTGTTCTCAAGATTGATCTCGGCCGAACGCTTTTTCAAAAGGCCGGGGACGTGGTAACCCGTCTCCTCGGCTACGCCTTCGTCGGCTCGCAATTTGTCTTTGGAGATCTCGGTAAACAGGGCTCGCATCTCGGCTTTTATTTTGCATTCCAGGTCTTGCCGACAGTGATCTTCATCTGCGCGCTGTTCGCAGTGCTTTATTACGTCGGGGTCATGCAGCTGGTGATCAAGGCTGCGGCATGGCTGATGATCCGGCTGATGGGGGTGAGTGGCGCGGAGTCGTTGAATGTGGCCGCCAGCATCTTCATGGGCCAGACCGAGGCGCCGCAGACGATTCGGCCCTTCCTGCCCGACCTTACGTATTCGGAGTTGATGACGGTGATGACGAGCGGCATGGCGCATGTTTCCGGCAGCATCATGGCGGCCTACATCGCCTTCGGAATCGAGCCAAAACATTTGCTGAGCGCGGTCATCATGACTGCTCCAGGCACGCTCCTGATGGCCAAGATGCTGGTGCCGGAGACCGAAGTTCCCAAAACCGCGGGCCGGGTCGTGATGAGTGAGGAGGAAGTGGAGCGGGAGAAGAATGAAAATCTGCTAGGTGCTATCGCGCGCGGCACCACCGACGGTTTACACATGGCATTGAACATCGCAGCCATGCTCATTTCGTTCCTGGCGCTAATCGCGTTGCTGGATGGAATCATGGGCGGAATTCACACTCACATTGCATGGTTTCCCTCGAGCCTCGAAGCCATACTGGGCGCGTTATTTGCGCCTATCGCGTGGGTGATTGGAGTTCCGTGGCATGACTGCCGCCTGATTGGCAATCTTCTGGGCGTGCGCATGGTGCTGAATGAACTAGTGGCGTTCTCCATGCTTGGCCCGCAGAAGGCTGTCCTTGATCCGCGCTCGTTCACGATCGCGACCTTCGCGCTTTGCGGTTTTGCCAACTTCAGCTCCATCGGAATTCAAATGGGGGGGATTGGCGCGCTGGCTCCTAATAAAAAAGCGGACCTGGCACGGCTCGGCATTCGCGCCATGCTGGCCGGAACCATGGCGAACCTGATGTCGGCATCGATCGCCGGCATGTTGCTGTGAGGATCGTGTTCAGACGTTGCCTTTGCTGACTTTTGCGAGGATCTCATCGGTTGTAACCAGCCTTGCTCCCAAACCTCGCAGCTCGGTTAGGGTTTTATTTCCATCCTTCGCGGATAGAGTTTCAACCGCGTCACTGACAATGGCCACCCGCCGCTTTCGTTTTAGCAGGCCTTTTACCGCAAGACCAACGCAGAATTCCGTGACTACTCCGAATACTACGAATTCAGCCGTGGTGCTGAGCCGGGCTACTAAGGCATCTGCGAGCCGGACCTCAAAAATATCCAGCGCCTGCTTTTCGAGAATAATCTGCTGATATTTAAAAAGATCCTGCGGCAAGGTGGCGTCGGCGTCGTTTGGAACGCGAATGAAGCTGTTCGTCAGTGCTTCCGGAACAAACTCGGCGCCGGGCGTGCCTTTCACGCAATGCGGAGGAAATTGTTTAAACTCGGGATCATTCGGAGTATGAAAGCAGCCATGCGAAACCAGAAAGACTTCGCCGCGACGTGCAGCGTCCGTGAGTTTGCGAATATTGGGCAATAGCTTCTCGGCTCCGGGAACGTAGAGCTTGCCTTCAGGCAGGATGAAGTCCGCCTGTACATCCACCTCCCAAAAAATATAATCGCGCGATCGCATTTGGTTCTTCGGTCAGATCGAGTGCTGCTGCAGAATATTTCCGTCAATGAGCAAGAATTGGCGCACTCTCGTCTCCTTATTTATTTGTATATCAGTCGTTCAAATTCGTACAAAGTGCTCTACATCGAAACAAACTCGGCAAGTGGTTCTACAATTTGTTTGCTCCGCCATCGACTCTGTGTAATCCTGTTCGACGCAATTAGATCGAACCACAATGGGAGAGTGCCGATGCGCGCCAGACTTTTCATCATGGGTTGTTTTTCTCTGCTCCTTTGCTCCTCGCTGCTCCTTTGGGCGGCCGACAGTTTTGTGCCGCTTAGCGTTAAGGAAGGTCTATGGGAAGTTACGATGACTCGTTCGACTAGCGGTATGCCTAACGCGTCGATGGCCAATATTCCGCCCGACGCCCTGGCAAAAATGACTCCGCAGCAGCGCGCCCAGATCGAGGGCATGATGAGCGGGAAGCCGACCACTGACGTCCGCAAAGAATGCGTAACCAAAGAGAAACTGGAAAAGAACGCAGCCTTCAGTAACACTCGCGGGGAGTGTACGCGCACTGTCGTCAGTTCGACGGGCCGCAAGGTGGAAGCAAAGTTTCATTGCGAAGAAAAGCAGTCGGTATCGGATGGCAACTTTGTGATGGAGGCAGTCGGCTCCGATAACGTCAAAGGCACGATGCACATGGCTGTCACAGGCAGCGGCCATAACATGACGATGGATATGACGATCACCTCCAAGTATCTCGGATCGGACTGCGGCGACGTCAAGTAGAGTCTCCGAATGGGCGCCGTGGCCAAGTCAGGTACGCGGATCAGCCAGCGATGGCTGCGCTTTAATCCGATGAATGGTGCGGCAAAAAAAAATGCGCGCAACCCGAGGGCTGCGCGCATGAAGAACAGTTGAAGAGTTACCGACCAGCAGCGGCGGCCATTGCTTGCGGCTGGAGCTGTGCGGCCCGCCCAACGTACATTTTGTACGACTGGTAGATAGCCGCCAGCACGAGCAGCAGGATCGCCATCGTGGCCAGGCCAGTGAAAGTGGTGAAAGCGGAAACAATTGCAGTCAATCCCGCACCGATCACGTAGTTCGGGAACGACCACAGAAACACCTTATGCCACAGGGCAAAAGGATTGCCGCCTTCGGTGAGTCCGATGATGCTGGCTACGGGCGCCGTGTTCGCCAGGAAGTAGGTAACGGCCGCGAGAACCAGAGACATCGTGTGCGCTGTCGCGCCGGCATGGAAGAGCTGGCTGTGATACACCAGGTACGCGAGTCCGGAAGCGTTCAGCAATGTGCATGCGTTAAATAGAAACTGTACAGGTTTGGTTTTGTTCCCGCCGGAATAGGATTGCGCGATCGCCGCCGTAACCGCTACGAGCAGGCTGCCGAACAGTCCCAGTTGCGTTACTGCCAGAAGAATCACGGGCAGATTTCCCGACATTGAGCTCGTGAGCCCAGGTAGCTTCACCTTGAGGCGCGAACTCACTGCGGCTGCCACTGACAGGAGGAGCAACTGCGGCCAGGCTTGCGTTTGCCATCTGACGACCCCGAAGGACAGGGCGCACAGGCTCGCAACGGCCACCATTCCGATCATGACTTTCGCTTTGATTGGCAATGTGTTTGTCATGGTAGTCTCCGAATAAGGTTTCAGTCGGTGGTCTAGTTGTCCCCCGGATCGCCGTCGCTAAGAGCTGATGTCGCGGTGGCTACGTTGGAAGTTGCACCCCAGACTACGCTGTCGCCAACAACGGAGGTTGACCCCCAGACTACGCTGGTGGCTCCCCACACTACCGATGATGCTGAGATGGTATTCGCGCCCCATACCACCGAATCTCCCCAGACCACTGAAGTCGCGCCCCAAACTACGCTGCTGCCAGCGAAGTTGGAGTCGGGAGTTGTATTGGTGACGGTGACGGTACCGTTTGCGTTAAGGACGGCGGTCGGGGAAAGCGCTAGTCCCGTCGCGACGTCCGTGTTGCCGAGGGCGGCGTTAACGTTGAGATAGCCCGCCCCATAAGTGAAGAGGTCGTACTCGTTATTGTAGAGATTGCCCCAGTTGTCATGCGAGTACGTAAACTGCCCGATGCCTTTCCAGGCCGTCTTCATCAACCGAGCTTTCACTTGATCGGGAGTAAGCGACGGATTCTGTTGCAGCATCAGTGCTACGGCGCCGGTGACGATCGGAGCTGCCATGCTGGTACCGCTTAATTCGTAGTACATGGGAGTTCCGCTGCTCGGCCCAATTTCATATTGCGGATAGGTTGCATCGAGCGTGCTGCCCGCGACCCGCAAAGAAACCTGCCGGTTGCCCGGCGCGGTCAAGTCAGGTTTACAAATGTGATCGAGCGTCGTGGGACCTTTCGAACTGTAGCTAGCAATCTGGTCGTCGGCGCGCGTTGGTGTCAGCTCCGTCATGGCCGCTCCCACCGTAATGACAGAGGGATCGTTTCCCGGAACCACAACGGTCCCGAAACCGTTCGTCGGAGCATAACGTCCGTTGTTGCCGGCAGCCGCAACCACCACGATGCCGGCCTGCCAGGCCGCTTCTACCGCCTGGTCCACCGGATCGAGGGTGTAGCTCTCGAACACCGGACGTCCCAATGACATGTTGATGACGCGGATGTTGTAGGTGTTCTTCAGGGTAATTGCTTCCTGAATGGCGGCAATTACCTGACTGTCGGTGCCCGTCCCGTTCTGATCCAGGACACGCAAGTTGATGATGTTTACGTTAGGCGCCATTCCGGCGTAGGTCGCACTATAGCCGTTGCCTGTGCCGGAACTGGAGCCGTTGCCACCGATCAAGCCTGCTACGTGCGTCCCATGACCGAACTTGTCGGGAGTCGTAGCGTCGCCAGCCACAAAACTCTGGCTATAGACGACGCGGCTGACGCCGTTGGCATTGTTCAAATCGGGATGCGATGCAACTCCGCTGTCGATGATCGCTACGCCGATTCCGGTGCCATCGAAACCATATTGCGAGGCGGCTACATCAGCCTCGACCGCGGTCGCGAATTGTTCGGTGGCCGGATTCGAGGACATTTTCTGCAGGCGATCTGGCGAGATGTAAACGACGTTGGCCTCGTTCGCCAGGGTCGTCAACATCCTAACCGGCACGGTCATGGTAGCGGCCGAGATGGTTGGCAGCTTCCACCGCAGAGTCGCGCCGCTTGATTGCCGGCCCTTGAAGTAGCCTGTGGAGGGATACGCACGGTATTGGACGTTGACGGTCACCATACCGTTTGGTCCGACGGCCGACATAAGGTCCGGCGAAAACTTGCTCCGCGCAGGTTTAGGTCCGGCGAAAGACGGTACTGCCGAAAGGGCCAGCAGCGTCACTGCCAGAACTCGGCCCCAGGCTGCACTGAAAGCCGGAGCGTTGAGCGGACGGTCTTTGCGTCCGTATGTGACTTGCGATTTATCGCTGTTCTTCATAAGTTTTTGTGTCGGCTTTTCGAGGGACATGCCATGAGCTACGCCCTCGTGCCTGGCCTTTAATGGGCAATCGCGATGCCAATCAGAACGGTGATAACTATCGCAGTTACATATAGTTGACAGCCTATCCGTGGAAATGCTGGAGGGGACAATTTGGCCCGCTGAGCGGCTCCGAAGTGCCAGGAAGACTTGTAACTCTAATAAAATAAAGGCGGGGCCCGTCGAGACGGTGTCGCGTGACAAAATGGCCCAATTTTAGGGTCCTACAGATTGTCCGTCCCCGTTACAACAGTTTTTTAGACTCAATGACTAACACAGGATTTGAGCCTCTAGGGGCGGGCGGGACTCCGGGCCAGCACGGGGCGCAAAGGCGCGCTCAATCCGCGCATTACGCTCTCAAACTGCCGAAGATCGAGAGATTGAGGCCCGTCAGAGAGGGCGCGCTCAGGGCAGGGATGCACCTCAACAATGAGGCCATCTGCGCCGACCGCAATCGCGGCCCGCGACACCGGGCCTATCAGACTCTGCTTGCCAGTGCCATGTGAGGGATCGGCCACCACCGGCAGGTGCGAAAGCTCCTTGGCGAGAGCAACAGCCGCCAGGTCGAAGGTGTTGCGCATGCCGGTTTCGAAAGTCTTGATGCCGCGCTCGCACAGGACGACCTGATCGTTTCCTCCGGAGAGCAGGTATTCCGCGGCCAGCAACCACTCCTTTACGCTAGCTGAGGGCCCGCGCTTGAGCAGGATCGGCTTCTTAAGAGTTGCGAGCCGCCGCAGCAGGGCGAAGTTCTGCATATTGCGTGCCCCCACCTGAAGCATGTCGGCGTACTCGCAAATCGAATCCACATCTTCGGTACTCATCACCTCGGTTACCACCGGAAGGCCGGTGAGTTCGCGCGCTTCGCGTAGAATTTTGAGTGCTTCGATTCCGAGCCCTTGGAATTCATAGGGCGAGGTACGCGGTTTATAGGCGCCTCCACGCAGCATGGTCGCACCGGCGCGCTTCACCCCTTCGGCTGTTTCTAACAGCTGCCCGCGCGACTCGACCGAGCACGGTCCGGCAATCACGACCACGTCGTCGCCACCAATCTTGACGCCGCCAACGTCGACGATCGAGGGCTGGGGCCGCGTTTGACGGCTGACCAGCTTAAAGGGTTGGGCGATGGCGACCACGTTGTCCACGCCTGGCGCGACCGATAGCGCCTCGATCTCATGGCGGCGACCACCGCTGCCGACCGCCGCGACAATTGTGCGCTCGGTGCCGCGCGTGACGTGAGGCTGGAATCCGGCTTCGCGAATTCGCTGAATGATGTGTTCGATCTGCTGCTCGGTTGCGCTGTCGGACATGTTGACGATCATGGTTGGGCCCTTTCTGTATGTGCCTCAAATCGGCATAGGGGGAGTGGTCACCCACTCTCCCCTGCCACACCACCGTACATGCGGGTCCGCATACGGCGGTTCAGTTCGGTTGAGCTAGAGTACGTCCAGCAACCGAGGAAGACCGAGCGAGTCGAAGTAAGCAATCGGAAGTGCGGACTGCAAAGCCGGACTGTTGGCCAGACGCCAGGGGCCATGGGGACTGCCGGCGGTTTGTGCCGCGAGGTCATGTCCGATGTTCCGCTGACGCAGCTTCCCATACCGCACCTTGCTGCGCTTCCATTGCTTCCAGATCACGGATCGCAGCCTGCGCCGCATCCATGCCTCTAGCCTGTGCAACACCGAGGGCGTCTGGCTGAAGCCGAAGTAACTCTTCCAGCCACGTAAGTAGCTGACGAGTTCCTTCATCATCTGTTCCAGACTGATACCCCGTGTCCGTCGCGTGAGTTCCCGCACTCTTTGCTTGCACCGCTGTAGAGCCTTCGGCGCAATGCGTCGTTTCGGCTCTTTCCCGCCGGTAAAGCTGAAGCCCAGAAACTTGCGTTCCTGCGGTCGCGCCACCGCGCTCTTCGCCTCATTCACCTTGAGCTTGAGTCGCCGCCGGAGGAAACTCGTCACGCTTTGCATGACTCGCTTCCCCGCCCGCTCGCTCGCCACGTAGATATTGCAATCCTCCGCGTAGCGCACGAAACGGTGTTTACGTCGCTCCAACTCCCGGTCGAGTTCGTCGAGCACGAGATTCGACAGCAGCGGTGACAAAGGCCCTCCTTGCGGAGTTCCTTCCTCCACCGGACTCACCAGCCCGTTTTCCATCACGCCCGACTCCAGGATGGCTCGGATCAGCTTCAGTATCCTCTTGTCGCTCATTCGCCGCGCGATCGCCGCCATCAGCTTGTCGTGGTTGACTCGATCGAAAAACTTTTCCAGATCAAGGTCAACCACCCAGCGGTTGCCCTGGGCGATATACTGCTGCGCCTTGGCCACCGCCTGATGCGCCGAGCGTTGCGGACGAAAGCCGTGACTGTGTTCGGAAAACGTCCGGTCCCATCTGCCTTGCAGAACCTGCATCACCGCCTGCTGGACAAACCGGTCCAGCACCGTCGGAATGCCCAACTTGCGGACCCCTCCGTCCGGCTTGGCGATTTCCACTCGCCGCACCGGTTGCGGTTGGTAGGTCCCGCTTAACAGTTGTTCCCGTAAAGCTGGCCAGTGCTGCTTCCGGTAGCCGGGTAACTCCGACACTTTCCTGCCGTCGATTCCCGGGCTGCCCTTATTGGCCTTCACTCGTCGTAAAGCCTGCTGACAGTTCTTCCGCCCGCAGACCTCCTCCATCAGTTGCTCTTCTCTAGCCGGACTTTCGGTTTCGCATTTCGCCGCGAACGATTCGGTCCCTTCCCGCGGAGCCCTCGGAGCTTCACTCCTCCCCTCCCCGGTAAAGGCCAGCGCCATCTGTAGCTGGTTCTTCTGCCGCTTGTCGCTCATCGAGTCCTGCGTCCTACTCGCCGCTCCTTACTGTTTGGGCCTTCGACCTTGCGGTCTACTATGCCCGCTGCTGACTCCCGCCCCACGGTCAAGTGGGATCGCTCCATCCCTCAGTCACGATGCCGTGACATGCGGCGCGTCTCCCGAAGTAAGTTCGACCGCCTTCGACGCGCAACCGCCGGATTTACCACCAGTGTGCTTGGTGGACACGGGCTTCGCTGTCCTTTGCCAGCTCGCCCCACACCGTAGGCCTCATCATCCGGTTCTTGTTCATCGGCTCGCGTCTTTGATCCACGCTTCTTTCAGACCCCGCCTCGCGACGACGCCCTTGCGCTTCTCTAGCCCTTCACCTCCACCAGGTTGGGCAGGGGACTTTCACCCCTTAGCTGTCGAACATGTTCGGCACACAAATCAAAAGCCGCGATCTTATCGCGGCTTCGGCGGAATCCTTGAGCTTTTTCTACTGCCCACTATCCGTGGGCTGGCTCGGATTCAGCGCCTCCGCCGCAACGGTAAAGCAATAGCGGCTCAACGGGCGGAGATTGCTAAATCGAGTCATAAAATTACTAGACGAGAACCTTGAAACTCCAGCTCACCTACTTATTCGCGGACAGAGAGTAATAGTTACTGCCCCAGGGAACTGGCTACACTTGAAAACGCGGTATTCGCGTTGCTCCCGATGAGACGCACCGTACCAATCACCAATACCAGAATGACGGCTAACATGACGGCATACTCAGCGATATCTTGCCCCTGCTCGTCGCTGCAGATATGACGAAGAAACTTTATCATCAGAACCTCCGGGGGCCCCAGAAGAAAAACTCCGGGACAAACTGTGCAGCTAATAATGCCGACTCGGAAGGCGAATGTCAATCTCCGCAAAGGCTTTTCTTTCCACAGGCGCGACTCGCCGAGGAACGCAGAAATGAGGCGCTGGACAAGGCTTTGCGGGTTTCAGGTCAGCAAGTATTACAAGCTTCAGAAAAAGTGGACATCACTACGGTTGCGTCGATGTGGAACCTTCCAGCACTGGCGGACTCACCGTATCGCGCACGAGTTGGGCGCCCGAAAACCCTGCATAGTCGAGCACGCGTCCAGGCGCCACGCCCAGGAAAAGAGTCAGGCTCAGGCAAATAGAAATGGCCAGGGCAGCAGTCAGAGACAAACGAGCAACCGGAACTTCGCCGCGCGGTTCGCGCATATACATCCAGACTATAATGCGCAGGTAGTAGTACGCGCCCACGGCGCTATTCAACACCAGGATAATCGCCAAGCCCACCAGATTCGATTTGAAGGCGGCGCTAAGCACATAGAACTTCGCGAAGAATCCGCCTGTGATCGGAATGCCAATCAAAGACATCAGGAAAAAAGTGAACGTCGCAGCGAGCACGGGCGATTTTCTTCCGAGTCCGGCATAGTCTTCGATCGTCACATAGCGTTCATTGGCGGCGGCCAAATGGCTCACAATCGCAAATGCTCCCACGTTCATCGCCGCATAAGCCGCGGTGTAGAACATCGCCGCTGACGTGCCGAGTTCCGGTTGGGCCACAAACGCTACTAGCAGATATCCGGCGTGCGCAATTGAAGAATAGGCAAGCAGGCGCTTAACGTTATCCTGCACCAACGCGCATAGGTTGCCGATGGTCATGCTGAGTGCGGCGGAGACCCATAGCAACCAGAAATATCCTGGCGCCCGCGCCTCGAACAGCACGCGCAAAAGAACCGCGAAGGCTGCGGCCTTGGGGCCAGTCGACATCAGACCGACCACGGGAGCCGGCGCGCCTTCATAAACGTCGGGAGTCCATACATGAAATGGCGCCGAGGCAACCTTGAAACCTAGTCCGACAAACATGAGCGCGGTCGCCACATAAGCCAGCATCGGCACGGGAGCGTTGCCGGAGTTAAGCGCATGATTAATGGCGTCGATGTTCGTGGAACCGGTGGCGCCGAACATGAGCGCGACACCGTAGAGGAAAAACGCAGTAGCGAATGAACCGAGGAGGAAATATTTCAGGGACGATTCGCTGCTCGTCGCATTGTGGCGACGAAAACCGGCCAGTATGTAAGTCGAGATCGACGAGATCTCGAGCGCAATGAAAATCAGCACGAGTTCGATGGCCGACGACATCAGGCACATGCCAACCGTGCCGAACAGGATCAGACCGTAATATTCCCCGGCGCGGATGCGCTGTACTTTCAGATATTCGAAGGAGCTGAGAATCGAGACCGCCGCAATGGCGATGATGAGGACGTGAAAGAAGACGCTGAAGGGCTCGACGCGAATCATGTTCGTGAAAGCCGTTCCGGGATACTGCGCCATCCAGTACGTGGATGCGAGCGCCGCCAGAGCGCCAACCAGCGCGATGGTTCCGAGAGATTGGTGACTGCTATCGGGATCAAGCAGCGGATCGACAACCATGATCACCATGCCGAAAGCCGTTAATATCAGTTCTGGCAGGACTCGAACATAGTCAGCGAGTGGCGGCGACTGGAAGGCAGTCGCCTGCGACAGGAGCGTTGGCAAGTAGTGGGCAATCGTCGACAGCATTGTCATTGCCCCACCAACCTACTGGCCATCTGCGTGAAGGGCACTAGAGCTGCTTGCACGGCCGGATCAATCGCACTGAGCCAAACCATCGGTGCGACTCCCATTGCCAGAGCCGCGATTGCAATCGGTGATAGCGCCACCTTCTCGCGCATATTGAGGTCGGGCAGGGTGTTATTGACCGCGTGCGTTACCTGGCCGTAGAAAACCCGCTGATACATCCATAGCAAATAGCATGCGCTCCATATCACGCCGGTGGCCGCGAGGATTCCATAGATTGGCCGCGCTTGAAATGCTCCGCTTAGCACTAGAAATTCGCCAATGAAACCATTGAGAAGGGGCAGTCCGACCGAAGCCAGCACGGTGACTAAGAAAAAGGTAGCGTACCGGGGCATCGGCGTCGCGAGCCCGCCGAACTCGGTGATTTCGTAGGTATGGCGGCGTTCGTAAAGGATACCGGCCAGCATGAATAGTCCGCCGGTCGCGACGCCGTGCGCCAGCATGACAAAGACGGCCCCATTCAAACCAGCTGCCGTGAAGCTGAAAATTCCCAGGACAACAAAGCCGAGATGGCTGATCGAAGAGTACGCAATCAGCTTTTTCATGTTTGGTTGCACCAGGGCAACCAGGGCGCCATAGATGATGCCGATCAGCGCCAGCACGATGATCCAGGATGCGTTGCGTCGCGCCTCGTCTGGGAAAAGACCGACATCAAAACGCAGCAAGCCATATGTGCCCATCTTCAGCAAGACGCCGGCCAACAGCACCGAGCCAGCAGTGGGCGCTTCGACGTGCGCGTCGGGCAGCCACGTATGCACCGGGAAGAGTGGCACCTTCACCGCGAATGCGATGAAGAAGCCGAGAAACAACCATAGCGAGGCATGTTCAAAGCCGGGCACACTGCCGGTGTGAATTGCATTTTGAATTTCGACAAAATCGAAAGTGCCTGTCTTCGCATACAGCCAGAGAATCGCCGCCAGCATAAACATCGAGCCGATCATGGTGAAAAGAAAATATTTCACCGCGGCGTAAACTTTTCTGCCGTGGCCATATATCCCGATCAGAAGCGCCATCGGGATAAGGGTCGATTCCCAGAAGAAGTAGAACAAGAACAGATCGAGCGAGGTGAAAACACCGATCAGCGCCGACTCCATGATTAGCAGCAAAATGAAAAATTCCTTCACCCGCACGTGAATCGAAGTCCATGAGATCAGCACGCACAGCGGCGTGAGGAACGTAGTCAGCACCACCAGCCAGACGGAAATTCCGTCGATGCCCATGTGGTAATGAATATTGGGATTGGTGATCCAGACCTTGTTGATTTCGAACTTGAACAGGTTAGGATCGCGATGGAGGTGAACTGGCAGATGAAGCGACGCGACGAACGCAAGGGTCGAAACGACGAGCGCAAACACCTTAATGTCGCGGTCGCGCCGCGGAATCAGCAGGATGAGCAGCCCGCCCACCGCGGGAATAAATGTCACCAGCGTGAGGATGATGGGATTGAAGCTATCCATACTGTTCATCGCACCCCCATCCATACCATGTAGGCAATCACTGCGGCCCCGCCAGCGGCAATCCATCCAGCGTAAGACCGCAGATTGCCCGACTGCATATGGCGCGCGGCGTCAGACACTTGGTTCGCGGCCGAGGCTGAATCGTTGACCGCGGCGTCAATCACTCCTTGATCAATTCCGTGCCAGAGAATCGTGGTTGAGCCGTCGATCAGGGGTTTGACGAAGAGAGCGGCGTAAAGTTCGTCGATGTAATACTTGTGGACGACAGCCTCGTAGAGTCCTCCCAGGCTGCTGGCAATGCGTGCCGGAAGTTCCGGGCGTCGACTGTAGAGCAAATACGCGAGTAGCCATCCCAGAAAAGCCACGCTCACCGAAACTCCCATCAGCAGATATTCGGTCGTATGACTGGCAGCCTCACCAGCCGCTTCGTGCGCCAACTCTACCCCGGCGGTGCCCTGAAATACCGGAGCGAGGAAATGCTCGATGCGACCGCCAATGCCGACAAGGCCGCCGACAAGCGACAAAATCGCGAGAACCACCAGCGGTCCGAGCATGACCCAAGGGCTCTCATGGGGTTCGCCATGCCCGTGGCCATCGTGACTATGCTTGTCGTGCATGGCATGCGCGTCAGCCGATTCATGTTTTACATCGTGTGCGGCAGGGCCGCCGCGATATTCGCCGCCGAAGGTCATATACATTAGGCGGAACATGTAGAAGGAGGTGATCAGCGCTGTGACAACTCCGATCAGCCAATACACCCAGTTCGCGTTGAAGGCCTTCCAGAGAATTTCATCCTTAGACCAGAAACCCGCGAGCGGTGGAATGCCCGCGATGGCAAGTGTTGCAATCCCCATTGTCGCGAACGTGACCGGCATGTATTGCCGCAGGCCACCCATCTTGCGCATGTCCTGCTCGCCGCCAACGCCGTGAATCACCGAGCCAGCCGCAAGGAACAACAAGCCCTTAAAGAAGGCATGCGTCATCAGGTGAAAGATGCCCGCTGAGAACGCGCCCACGCCACAGGCCATGAACATGTAGCCGAGCTGCGAAACTGTGGAATAGGCCAGCACTTTCTTAATGTCAGTCTGCGCAATGCCGATGGTCGCGGCAAACAAAGCCGTAAGGGTTCCGATGATCGCGACCACGGTCATCGCCATTGGCGCGCGATCGAAGATCGCAGACGACCGCGCCACCATATAAACGCCAGCCGTGACCATCGTAGCGGCATGGATCAGCGCCGAAACCGGCGTCGGACCTTCCATCGCGTCGGGAAGCCAGACGTAAAGTGGAATCTGCGCCGACTTGCCGGCCGCGCCCACCATTAAGAGCAAGCCGATCGCCGTCAGCAATCCGACGCCCGCCGTTTCGGATGGCAGTGACTGCACAGCCGTGAAGACGCGCGTGAAGTCGAGCGACCCGAAATGCTTGATCGTCAAGAAGAGCGCAATCAAGAATCCAAAATCGCCAATTCGATTGACGATGAACGCTTTCTTGCCGGCCGCGGCTGCGGAATCTTTCGTGAACCAGAAGCCGATCAGCAGGTACGACGCCAGGCCAACGCCCTCCCAGCCAATGAACATGACGAGATAATTCTTCGCCAGCACCAGTGTCAGCATGAAGAACATGAAGAGATTCAGGTAGGCCATGAACCGGTAATAGCCGTCGTCATCCCACATGTAGCCGACCGAGTAAATGTGAATCAGGAAGCCGACACCGGTTACTACCAGCAGCATGACTAGCGATAACTGATCGAGATAAAAGCTGAAGTCGACCTGAAAATTCCCCGAGCGGAACCAGTGGGCTAAGGTGCAATAGTAAGGCGCGTGCTCCGATGAAAAGCCCCACGCGGTCAAGAGCGCCATGAGGAATGCGGCACAACTGAAGACGAGCGCAACCGACGTGATCGCCTGCTTCGATGAGCGTCGTCCGAAACAGCCATTGATGGCCGCTCCCGCCAAGGGGAGAATCGGGATGAGCCAGAGATAGAAGTTTGGCGTCATAGCTTGAGCAGGTTTGCCCGGTCGACATTCAGAGTTTCACGCGTGCGATAGACGGCAATGATGATGGCCAGGCCCACCGCGGCCTCGGCAGCCGCCACGACCATCACGAAGAAAACGAAAACCTGGCCGCTGAGTGCGTGCCATTGCGCGGCGAAGGCGACGAAGGAAAGATTGACGCCATTGAGCATCAGCTCGATCGACATGAAAATCGTGATGATATTGCGCTTGATCAAGAATCCGATCACACCGCAGACGAACAAAAATCCGCTCAACATCAGATAGTACGAGAGGGGAACCATCATCCATCCCTTCTGGGGCCGCGAGCCACGGCTTCAGGACGGCTCGTCAGCACGACCGCGCCCATGACGGCGATCAGAATCAGCACTGAAGTAATTTCGAATGGCAGCAAGAAGTCATGGAAAAGAAGTTGCGCGATGGCTCGCGGGTCGCCTTTTAAAGCGCCGATCGGAACCGACCGCGTGTTGGAATGAAAGAACAGCGCCCAGCCGACGAGCAGCGTGCCGACGAGCACTCCGGGAATGCCCAGAAGAATCGCAACCCGGCTCCCACCGCTGCCAGCTTCTTTGCCGGCATTCAGAAGCATGATGGTGATTACGAACAGCACCATGATGGCTCCGGCGTAAACAATGATCTGCACGGCATTTAAGAATTCGGCGCCCAGCAGGAGATACTCGACAGCAAGCGATGCCATGACCGCGATCAGCGATAGCGCGCTATTAATAGGATGGCTCTGCACCAGCAGGTTCACCGCTCCCGCCACGCAAATCGCTCCGAAAAATAGAAACAAGATTAAGTGAAACATTTCTTGCTAGCTCTCAGCTCTCATCTATCAGTGCGGCCTCTTTAGCCTCTCCACGCCACGATCAGCGCCGTAACCACAATATTGGCAAGCGCCACAGGCAGCAGGATCTTCCAACCGAACGCCATGAGTTGATCGTAGCGAAAACGGGGCAGAGTCCAGCGCACCCAGACGTACAAGAACATGAAAAAGAAAACCTTCAGGCAAAACCAGATGACGGGCAGCAGGGCTTGCACAATGGGCGGCCCACCCACCGGGCCGAGCCAGCCTCCGAAAAACATTAGAGTCGCGAGGCAGGCCACGGTCACCATGCTGCAGTATTCCGCGACAAAAAACATGGCGAATTTCATTGAGCTGTACTCGGTGTGATACCCGGCCACCAGTTCCGATTCCGCTTCCGGAAGATCAAAGGGGGCGCGATTCGTTTCGGCATAGGCGGATATCAAGTAAACGACAAATCCCACGGGCTGCAAAAAAATGTTCCAGTGCAAGTGGCGTTGCGCATTCACAATATCGCGCAGGCTGAGGCTGCCCGCCATAATGAGGACGCCCACGAGCGCCAAACCCAGGGAAACTTCGTAGCTGATCATCTGCGCGCTGGCGCGTAGCCCGCCGAGTAGCGAATACTTGCTGTTCGATGACCAGCCCGCTAGTGCCACTCCATAAACACCCATCGACGTGCTGCCGAGAATCACCAGCAGGCCAATGTTCACATCGGTGACCTGCAGGTATGTGCCCCACGGTCCAACCTGGACCCAGTTGCCAAACGGAATCACCGCAATCGATGTCAGCGCAAACATCATCGCGATGATCGGCGCCGCAATGTAGAGCGGCTTATAAACATTCGCCTCGACCAAATCCTCTTTGAAAATGAATTTAACCCCGTCCGCGAGGGGTTGCAGCAGGCCGAACGGTCCGACTTTTGTAGGACCCCAGCGGTTCTGTATGTGCGCCGAAACCTTGCGCTCCAGCCAGACGCTATAAGCCGCCGCCGTCATCAAAACAAAAATCACGGCCAGCGACTTGATCAGCGAGATGATGACAAATGTAGTGATGCTCATCGAGTATTCGTGTGGCTCGGACAATCTTGCCCGAGGCGGTTGACCTTGTTCTTGTTAGTGCTTGATCCGCTAGTAAAGTTGCTCTTGTTTGTACGAAGTGTGAGGCTGTCCTAATCCGCCGCAACTTCCGGCACCGCGGACTTGTTTTCGCAAACTGAGTTTAAAGTCTTGGAATAGCGCCCCAACGTTCCCGAGCTGAACAAATCATCATTCGCGGGAACAATCAATTCCGGCAACTGAATCGCACTCCCACCGCTTTCGGCAATCTCTAGATGCTGATCATTCCCAGCGAGCAGGTTGACTCGCGACACATCGTACCCGGCAACTACGCGCTGCACTTCGTCGAGAATCGCCATGGGGTCGAACGGTGTCATCTTCGGCTCCAGGTTATGCGCCTCGAGCCAGACGGCATGACGATCCGCCTCGCCTGATTGCGCGCCGCGCGTTTGCCCCATGTCAGAATGCGTGCCGCCGCCGAACGGCACCAGGCCGTGCACGTCGAAGCCCATGGCGTCGGCAATACGCACGATCATCTCGAAGTCGCTCTTTGTGTCGGAGACTTCACCCGCTTTCTTAACCAGTTGCAGATCGCCGCAGGTGTTCGTGTAAGTTCCCGTTTTCTCGTACGCGTTCGCCGCTGGCAAAACCACGTCAGCGATGTTCGCCGTTTCGGTGAGAAACATGTCCTGCACTACCACAAAACTCTTCGAGAGCACAAAAGGATCGATGCCAAAGCGGCTCACCGGATTGGATCCGACCACGTAAAGCGCCTTCAGTTTGCCAGCCTTCGCCGCTTCCACCATTTCCGGCAAGGTTAGACCTTTTTCCGGCGGCAGATTGCCCCATTCCTTCTGAAATGTCTTCGTGTCGGTGACCGGTTCGTATCCCGGCAACAGGTCCGGATATAAGCCCATCTCGCTGGCGCCACGCGAATTCGCGTAGTCGCCGAGACAGATCAGAGTTGCTTCGGTTAAAGTTGCAGCGAAAGTTGCGAGTTTCTCGATGTCATGCCCCCG
Organism: uncultured Acidobacteriaceae bacterium; assembly: GCA_963800565.1. Classification (GTDB taxonomy): domain Bacteria; phylum Acidobacteriota; class Terriglobia; order Terriglobales; family Acidobacteriaceae; genus Acidiflorens. The sequence goes on along the minus strand of CAWDBM010000010.1, from coordinate 355,489 downwards.
CAGTTCGGATCCGAAAACAATGATCAATTTCTGCTCGGCGCGAATTTTCTCGCGCAGCGCAATCCACGCGTCGTGCGTTGTGTCGTCGCTAACCAGCGCATCGAGCAGAGAATCGTCGCCCGCAAGAAATGCGACGGCCTTCGCCTCGGTGCCCGCCGGCAGCAGCCCGAATGCTGTGGCCTGACGGCGCAATTTGATCGGCGCCGAATTAACAAGGTAGAGTTTCGCGCGCCGCAACCGAACGTTTGTACGAATCTGCCACGCCAAGAGCGGATGCTGATTCGTTGGATCGTTGCCGATTACGAGAATCGCCGGCGCATTCAACACATCGCGCATCGCGGCTGTTTTCCCCGGCTTGCCGTGCAGCGCCACCGCCAGGGCAGGGAAGTCCGCAGTCCGATGATGATCGAGGTTATTGGTCTGGAGCACGACGCGGGCAAATTTGGACAGCAGATAATTTTCTTCGTTGGTGGTGCGGTTCGATCCGATCACGCCGATCGCGCCACCCCCACTTTGGTCGCGCAACTCGCGAAAGCGCCAGCCAATCAGCTCAAACGCGTCCTCCCACGCGACAGGTGTCAGTTTGCCATTCTTGCGAATGAGTGGCTGTGTGAGCCGCTCCTGATGATGGGCGAAGTCGAAAGCATAGCGACCCTTGACGCACAGGAAATCGCCATTGATTCCGCTTTTGTCGCGATTATCACCGCGCACGATTTCCATCCCGGTTGCGGAGCGGCGCACGCCCAGTGTGGTCTTGCACCCGTCGCCACAGTGCGTGCAGATGGTGCCTACGTGGTTCATCTCCCAGGGCCGCGTCTTGTAGCGATATGCGCCAGAGGTAAGCGCGCCGACCGGGCAGATGTCGATGCACATGCCGCACTCTTCGCAATCGAGGTGGTCCTCTTGATTGGGCGCGATTACGGAACCGACTGCGCGATTTTGAATGCCGAGCGCCCAAACATCCATGCCCTCGCCGCAAACGCGCACGCAGCGGTAGCACAGAATGCAGCGGGGCCGATCGAAATACACCACCGGAGACCACTGCTGCTCTTCTTTGTGATTCTTGGCCTCGATGAACTTCGATTCGGAGGCGCCGTAGGAGAACGTCATGTCCTGCAGTTCGCATTCGCCACCAGCATCGCACACAGGGCAATCCAGCGGATGGTTGCCGAGCAGCAACTCAACCATCGCTTTGCGCGCCTGACGTACTTCATCGCTGTCGGTAGAGACGATCATGCCTTCGGTCACGCCCGTGGTGCAGGCTGTCTGAAGTTTCGGCATCTTCTCGACCTTAACGACACACATGCGGCAAGCGCCCTGCAGCGAGAGGCCGGGATAGTAGCAAAAAGAGGGCACTTCGATGCCCACGGTCTTGCAGGCTTCGATCAACAGCGACCCCACGGGAGCGGTGATCTTTTTTCCATCGACAGTAAGTGTTACGTCAGGCATTGGGATTCTCTACGCCAAAACGGGTTCCGCCGCATTCGCCTTTTCAAACGGACACGGCTTGCCATCCAAGTGATCTTCAAATTCTTTTCTGAACTTTTTCACGAATGCCATGGTCGGCATCGCCGCCGCATCACCCAGCGGACAAAATGTCTTTCCCAACATGTTCTCAGACAGATAATAAATATTATCGATGTCTTTTTTTACACCCCCGCCCGCATGAAATCGCGTCAGAGTTTTCTCCAGCCAGTCCGTGCCTTCGCGGCAGGGAATGCACCAGCCGCAGCTCTCGTGTTTATAGAACTTCATGGTGCGCAGCGCGAACTTGACGATACAGGTCGTGTCATCCAGAACCACGACTCCGCCCGATCCCAGCATCGATCCGGTTTTCGCGACCGAGTCGAAATCCATAGCGACGTCGATCTCCCCGGGCAACAGCACAGGCGTAGACGACCCGCCGGGGACCACTGCTTTCAAGGTGCGACCGTTCGGAATTCCGCCGCCCACCTCATAAATCATCTTCTTGAGGTTATAGCCCATCGGCAGTTCGTAGACTCCGGGCTTGTTCAGATGTCCGGCGAGGCAGAACAAGCGCGTCCCACCATTTTTCAGCGATCCCAATCTCGAGTACCACTCGGCGCCGCCCAAAATAATCGGAGGAACGCTGGCTAGCGTCTCCGCATTATTAATGACCGTTGGGCCGCCCCACAGGCCGACCACGGCAGGGAAAGGCGGCCGTATGCGCGGAATGCCGCGCTTGCCTTCGAGCGATTCCATCAGCGCCGACTCTTCCCCGACTTCGTAAGCGCCCGCTCCACCATGCCAGTAAATGTCGAGATCGTATCCGCTGCCAAAAATATTCTTGCCTAGAAATCCCTTGGCGTAAGCATCTTTAATCGCCTTCTGCATGATGACGAGCAGATAGCGATACTCGCCGCGGATGTAAATGTATCCGGTATGCGAACCGACGGCCAGCGCCGCGATCATCACGCCCTCAATCACCGAGTGTGGATCGTGTTCGAAAATCAGGCGGTCTTTGCAAGTGCCGGGCTCGCTCTCATCGCCATTGCAGAGCACATATTTCGGTTTCGCCGATTGTTTCGGAACGAACGACCACTTCATCCCCGTGCTGAATCCAGCGCCGCCGCGCCCCCGCAAGCCGGAGTTCTTGACCTCGCTAATTATCGCTTCGGATCCCATGCCCAAAGCCTTCTGCACGGCTTTGTAGCCGTCTAATTCGAGATAACGGTCGATATTCGTAGCGCCTTGTCCAAAGCGCTTCGAAACCACGCGCACCTCGTCGGGATGGGAAACTAGAGTTGCCATTTGTAATTGGTAATTGGCAGAAAACCTTAGAACCAGTTGCCCTTAAATTACAAATTACAAATTACAAATCGCAAATTGCCAATTTCTACTGCGTTCCTTTCTTCTTATACTCGTCGAGAACCTGGTCCATCTTCGCATTGGTCAAATTTTCGTGAAAATCGTAATTCACCTGCGCTGCTGGAGCCCAACTGCACGCTCCAATACATTCCACTTCTTCCAGTGAGAACAGGCCGTCTGCCGTTGTTCCCTTGTGCCCGATGCCCAGCTTCCGTTTGCAGTGATTGAGGAGCTCTTCGCCACCACGCAGCATGCACGCGATATTCGTGCACACCTGCACGTTATATTTTCCGCGCGGTTTCGTTGTCAGCATCGAATAATAGCTGATCACGTTGCGCACCTCGAGATCGGTGAGATCCAGTCGCGACGCCAATTCCGCGATAACTTCGTCGTTGATAAAACCGACTTCATCCTGCGCATAGAGCAGCGTAGGCACCAGCGCCGAGCGCTTGGTCGGATAGTGCCCCAGCATCTCCGTGAAACGCGCTTCGAATTGATCCGAAAATTTCATCGTTGAAACAATTTTGTAACTTTGTAACTTGAAAACCGAAATCGCATCGGTTCGAGATTACAAAATTACGCGATTACCAAGTTACGAAATCCCCTATCGGTCGATGTCCCCCAGTATGACATCGATACTGCCAATCGCCGCGATCACGTCGGCGATCAGTTGCCCCTCGCACATCCTGGATAGCGTCTGCAGATTCGCGTAGGACGGAGCGCGCATGTGTACGCGATACGGCTTTGCCGTTCCGTCACTGACCACGTAGTATCCCATCTCGCCGCGCGGCGATTCGATCGCCTGGTAAACTTCGCCGGGCGGAACCGCGAAGCCCTCGGTGATGATCTTGAAGTGGTAGATGAGCGCTTCCATCTGCGTCTTCATCTTTTCGCGGTCGGGCAACACCACCTTGGGCGCGTCGGCCTTCACGGAGCCTTCCGGCATTCCTGCCAAAGCCTGCTGTACCATGCCAATCGATTCGCGCAACTCCTGCACGCGGCAAAGGTAGCGCGCGAACACGTCGCCTTCGGTGCGCACCGGGACGTTGAATTTAAAGTTTTCGTATCCGGTGTAAGGAGCGTCACGACGCAGGTCAATGTCGATTCCGCTGCCACGCAAGGTCGGACCACTGGCCCCGAGCGAAATCGCATCCTCTGGGCTTAAATAAGCGACGCCCTTGGTGCGCATCGTGAAAATTGGATTGCCCGTCAGCAAATTCTCATACTCATCTACGTTGCCGGGAAAGCGGTCGGCAAACTTCTTGACCTTTTCGAAGAATCCAAGGGGAGGCTCGAGCGCCAGTCCGCCGATGCGAAAGTAGGAGGTCATCATCCGCTGCCCGCTGACCATTTCGAAAAGTCGGAGGATGTCTTCGCGCTCGCGGAAGCAATAAAGAAATACGGTGAACGCGCCAATATCCATGGCGTGGGTTCCGAGCCAGACGAGGTGTGAATTTATGCGGGTCAGTTCATTCATCATCACCCGCATCCACTGCGCCTTCGGAGGAATCTCCAACCCGAGCAACTTCTCCACCGCCAGGCAGTAGCAGAGATTGTTGGTCATGGGGCAGAGGTAATCGATCCGATCGGTCAGCGGCACCACCTGCTGATAGAACTTCGCTTCGCAGGTTTTCTCGATCCCAGTGTGCAGGTAACCAATCTCCGGCCTAAGGCGCACGACGGTTTCGCCGTCAATTTCGAGAATGAGACGCAGCACCCCGTGCGTGGAAGGGTGTTGCGGACCCATGTTCAGGACGAGTGTGCTGTCCTGATCGGGCTGAGCAGTAACGATGGGAGACTGCGCCATGGCTTACCGGTAGCCTTCCACCGGGTAATCCTTCCGCAGCGGATGGCCTTCCCAGTCGTCGGGCATCATGATGCGCTTCAGGTTGGGGTGTCCGGTGAAGCGCACTCCGAAGAGATCGAACACCTCGCGTTCGTAGAAATTGGCAGAGGGCCAGATGGAGGTCACCGAGTCGATCGCGGCGCTCGAACCGTCGAGCCGGACCTTCAACCGCACCCGCTCTTTTTTCGCGATCGAAAGGAGATGATAAACGATTTCAAAACGCGGCTCCGAGGGATACCAGTCGACAGCCGTAAGGTCACAAAAATAATTGAACGGGCAATCGGACGAGTCCCGCAAAATCGCGCAAGCCTCGAGAATCGCTTCCCTCTCGATCCAGATGGTCAGCTCTTCGCGATCGAACTTCGCCGCCTGCACCCTGGGAGCGTTCCACTCCAGCAAACGGGCGAGCGCGGGATGCGACTTTAACTGCTCAATATCGTTGATGGCGGGAGTCGGTGGCATCAGAAATCGCCTCGCTTCGAGGCCGCAAGACCCCAGTCTAGCGCGCCTTTTTTCCATACATAAAAGAGGCCGACCAGCACAATCGCGATGTACACCATCATCTCCCAAAACCCGAACATTCTCAGTTCGCGCAGAATAACCGCCCACGGATAGAGGAAAACTGCTTCAATATCGAACAAGATGAAGAGCATGGCCACGAGATAAAACTTGACGGAAAATCGACCCTGGGCGTCGCCAATGGGCTGGACGCCGCATTCATAGGGCGACATTTTCGCCTTGCCGGGCTTATGCTGGCCTATGAGCCACGAAAGGATGACAATGACTGCCGCCAGGCCCGTGACCAGGCCAAAATGCATGAGAAGAGGCAGGTAGTTCCAGAAGTAATTGTCGGGCATAGGAGGAGCTATATATAATTTGCGCCAAGCAATTGTAAACACTTCAGATTAGTTTTGGCTGAAGGAAGTGTCAAGTTAAGCGAGCATTTTGTCAGAGTATTTTTCGATTTCAGAGATTCCGATTCCAGAGATTAAGGATCATGAACCACCAGTGACACGAAGGAGCACGAAGGTTTTTCGTTTCCCGATCTACTTCGTGTACTTTGGTGACCTTGGTGGTTAGAGCTTTCGCAGACAGACTCAGTACTGGTAGAAACGAGACTCCTGAGCCGCATGATTTTTGGCTTCAATACCGACATTCGGCACGACGACACGGTTTACCATGTGCAAAGCGAAGCCCGCGAGGCCGAGCAGTTGCTGCAGACGCAAGTCTTCGTGCGCGGCCGTTGCATCGGAAAGCGCGCCATTCCGTTTGGGCCGGTGGCGGAAAATAGCGTTCAGGGCAATGATCAGGATATGGAGAAGCGGCTACGCGAGTTGCATCGCGAGGTGCTCGATGCCATCCGCGACGGCAAACTCGATTCCATCTTTGATAAGCGCGATTCGCCAGAAACGCTGGCGGCGGTGAAAGAGCTTGACCTGCAGTGGATTAATTCCGGTTCCGTCCACTCCAGTGGCGCATTAACCATGCAGATTCGCGTCACCGACGGCGGTGTCAATGTGGAAGGTGCGCGCCTCACGCTCCGTTTCGCGCGTCCCGACGCCGCCCCTTACTACGCGCAAGTCCTCACCGACGCCAAAGGCAGCGCCGAGATGAGGGTGCAGGTCGACGAGAAGGCGCTCTCCGACGCTTCGGTGCTCGTGCAGGCTAGCTTCGGCGGCAAAACCGCCACCCGCAAGTTCGAACTTCGCCCCTCACTTTAGAGACATCCGTATAGACACGACGAATTTAAATTTATCTCATGAATCTAACCATCAACGGCGATAGCGAGGCTTGTTCCGACGAAACTTTAAGCGCGCTCGTCGAGCGCCTCGGCATGAAGCCTGATCGCGTGGCCATCGAACTAAACCGCCAGATCGTGCCCCGCGACGAATGGTCGAAAACTGAATTGCGCGATGGGGACCGGCTCGAAATTGTCCACTTTGTTGGTGGCGGGTCAACTCGCTCCTAGCGAAATTAACGGCTGAGTTTGGCAACCGATTTCGCAACCTGCTACGCTGATTTCCGCAGTTGTATTTCCACAGGGGCCCCGTCGTTCAACGGATAGGACTTCAGTTTCCTAAACGGCTTAGAATCAATGGTATGAAGCGTTATCAAGGGCTTATGGAGTGGCCCCGTGGTTGCGTTTATCGATAGTTGACGACGGTTGGGACGCTTTGTTCTTAGGATGTTCTAAGAAAAGTGCTGACTGCGAGCGTCCCTAGGCGGGACTACTTACGACTTGCCTGCTCCCGCACCCTTGGAGACGTAATCCGGCCCTTGGCCCTGAACGGGCACATAGACAGTCACCGGCTGCTGGGAGTCACGATTGGACTGGCCGGTCTGCTGTTGCTGCGAGCCTGTGTTTTGACCAGAATTTTGATTGTCGCCCATCTCTAACCCCTAGGTACGAAGCACATAAATACCTGCGCCACAACTACTGTATAGCATAACAGCCCCGCCAAAACAAGAAAACTTGCTCTCTTTGCATAGTTAACCTTTTCATCTAAAACCTTCGCGTTAGTGCGAACCGAAGTTAGGATGTCATCGAGAAAAAGCGTCTTCAATTGCTGATCCGTAAGCGTGGCCCCGCCCACTAACTTCTCGTAGTCAAAGCCAAGGGCGAATTTGCGAACACGGAGCGCAAGCAGGCCAAACAATGTCGACAGAAAACTGAAAAGCAAACCTAGGCCAAAGAATATTTGAACCGACCGGGAAAAGATAGGTGTCCCGGCCAGTTGTACCGGAGTGACTGCTTCGGAGGCAGCCAACAGAAGAAAACCTAGAATTTCGACAATTGAAACCACCACAAATCCAACGATAACCCCCGTTTTAGAATCAAGGGCGTCGAACATCTCGATTTGATCTCTGATTTTCCTTAATCCCATCTCCCACACAAAGTCTATGGACGCAGGAACGGACGGAGGTGGCACCAATACCATGGTCAGACATCTTAATCCGTTGCCGTGCGAGTCAGCAATTACGTTTGTGTTGGAATTGACCGTCCATCTTCTCCGGATTAGCGAGCACACGGGACGGGTCGAGCCTTACACTTGTCTAATGTCCTACTCCAAAGAGCGATCCAAGATTGAGGTTCACGAAGGAACAGGTTTAGAAAATTTCTACGAACGGTTGCGATTCACAGCAGCAACGAAGTTACAGCCGTGGGATGAGATTCAGCCTGCAAAAGGCTCGCACTACGTCAAGGTCGCAGGTCTGAGGATTCACATTGCGGATCGTGAGGGCATTGAGTCCTCTTTTCAGAGAGACTTCGATGTCGTCAACACAGAGGCTATCGAAGACAGCGAGAACCGCATTGTGCGGATGATCGATTATCCACGGCTCTGCAAGAAAACCATCATTGCAAAGCATCTGGGTTTGACAACTCCAAAACTCAAGAAACTGTTAGGTGAGTGGGGTTACGAGCATGTAAGGACGGACGAATATCGCCCCGAGGCTTATTTGCAAATGGTCATCGTCAAGACCGCTTTGCTGTGTGCGGAGCGAAAAGGCATAAATGCTCGCATCCCCGTGCGACAGGAAAGCATCACTGAATTGTTTATTTCCTGAATCAGATTCTACCGTGTACCGCTTGCTGCATCAGCATCGCCAGTGCAGTCTTCAGAGCCTCAACGGTGAGCGTGCCAGCGTATCCGACATGCGATTCACGGCGGAGTTTGAGATTCGATCCACCCGCGGATGGGACGAAGCACGCACGTTTCTTGTGAGGCGATATTTCGGTGCAGCACGTTCTAATCATTAAGAAAATCTGAACGCCTCTTCTCGTCCACTGCTGTGTTCGCTACGCGTATTCGAAGCCGGTCTGAATCCGCGTGAAAGGCTGCGTACCAGTCGATATGACGGTGACCGTGCAAACTGCGGACGGGCCGGTCGGTGTTCCGTCGGCTCTCAATTCCGTCGCTGATATTTGAACCTGCCCTCCGATGACGTGGTAAACCTCGTCGTAGGTTCCTTCCGTCGCGGTCACGAGACCATTTTGGTCAACCGTCGCAATGTATGGACAGGCAGTCTCCCAGCGGCACGGTGCTGACGCGGTCAGTTGGAGGGTTGCTCCCAACGCAATCTCGGCGGATGTCGGTGTAATCGTGATGCTCATTTCGTTCCCCTGTCTGTACCAAATAAAAAGAGCACCCCGAGAGGTGCCCTCATTGGTTCCGTGTACTCGCTGCTGTGATTATAACGGCTGTTCCCTCGCCCGTTTCAGAAGCGTCTCGATGAGGTTGGCTCGACTCCGGTTTTCCTGCTCAGCACGGGCGTCGAGCCATGCGACCAATTCATTATCCAGCCGAACGGTCACCGATGCCGTTCCGCGCTCGCTAGCCTCTGCCTTCGCTGGTTTCTTTGCCATACCCTGATTGAAGCATGCTAAGTCACTGTGCGTCAATACGAACCTAGTAACAGCGTGTCGATTACTTGTGTACCATTGAGATGCACAGTGCTTCACTGTACTCTGTACACATGTCAAGCACCTATAAACGGGACTTTCCAGAGTTCAAGGCTCAACTGGCAGCGCGTCAGGTTGTTCGTCGTCTTGCAATGGCGCGGCTCGCAGAAGCGTTCCGCGAATCGTTGACAGACGCCGAGTGCGCGGGAGTCGTCAAGGCTCTGGGTTCTGGCGATGCGCGAACGATAGCTGATCTCACGATCAGTCAACGGAACGCGCTCATGTGCCTGCTCGCAGCGAATGAGGCAGAAATTCTAATCGACTACCTGAGGGGGCGACAATGACGCTCGCTGCTTTCCTACAGTTTTTACATTTGATACATCATGGGGGCGTTGGTGTAAGGGCGACGGTTGCGGTTTGCACGTTGGTCGCCCTCTGGGTTGTTTTGAAGATGGTCGAATACGCCATCATTCCCGAGTAAGGGGGCTATATGCCAATCGCGTCACTTCTGTTCGCCGCTTCAGTATTTTTCTTCGGTGCTGCTGGTTTCTTCACTCTGGTTTTCGTTGCGATCTTCGTTCGCCCTCGCGTGTTTATGATCCTTTCCGCGATTGTATCTGCCGTCGTGTTTCTGTTCGATCCGGTCGGAGCCATGTGGATATTTCTGTTCTTATCATGCGCCTGCCTTCTCTGCCACTGCCACAAAGCGCTTACAAGCCTGTAGGCCGCGGTTACCTCGGTTCGTTTTCCTCGATTTGCTATCCGACTACACTGAAGCGAATCTGTGGGCTTCCTTCGTTCCAAAGAAAAGCCCTCAGAGACTCAGAGAAAGGAGGCACATGACAGTTACAGTGACTGTCCGATTCGCGTCGGACAGCATTACTGTGGAAGTTCAAATTGAACCTCCACTCTAATGCTCTAGAACCAATCTTCAGCAGTGGAGGCTGCTGAAGTTTAAAACAAATGCCCGATGTAATGAGCGCCAAGGGCACCGACACTGCCTAACTCCGCGGCATGGAGGGCGTGCTTTCCGACCGTCTTAGCAAGCGCCTGATTGTCGAGTATCTTCTGCTGTTGAATGTACGCATTGTTTGCGTGGTCTAAGAGGCTCTCAGCATTTTTCTGGCCAACGGCTTCCTGCAAACGTCCGCTGTCATAAAGCCTGTTCATCCGAGAAAACATCTTGCTCGGGTCAACGGCTTCAGCATTCCCTGCGCTCGCTGTGCCGACATCGGGGCGCATCCCAGATGCAGACATTTTGAGATGCTTGTCGAGATCATAAAGAGCCTGCGACTTTTTGAAGTTTGCATTCGCTTCGTCGACGAGTCCGGGGTCAACGCCCTTCGCCTTCGCATCCCTGAACGCTTCCTGCATTGCGTCTTCGGTTTCTTTCTGAGCCTTGAGCAACGATGCTTCCTTAGCAACGTCTTCCTCAGTGCCGGTCAGACTGTTCAGGCTCTGGCGAATGTTGTCTAGCCTGTCTTTGAATCGCTGCACTCGTCCGCCTGTCGCATCATCCAAAACCTGATACTGAGATTTGCTCTTTGCATAGACGGCGTCAGCAGTGTCCTTTACGACATCACGGATTGACGGAGCGGCAGATTTTACGACGCCATTATCTGCGGCAACGTTTTCCAGCGTGTCCCTGATGCCTTTCTGAAGCACGGGCTGAATGCTTTTTGTATCCAATGCCGACTTGTAAGCCTGCTTGATAGCGTCCTTCGCTTCGCCTGCCCCTTCCACAGCCGCACCCGTCGCAGTGCCAAGAGCCGCGGCTTCCGCACCTGTCTTTATGGCTTCCGTTGGAGTCGCCCCGTGCGCCAATTCCTGACCTGTGGCAACTGTTCCACCACGAACAGCCGTGAGACCGTGCCCGATGATCTTCGCAATGACCGGATTCGACTCCGCAAGTTTTGCGACCTTCGCTCCGAGTCCGAGACGTTCAGCGACAGACAAACCTTTCAACGCTTCATCGCCAAGGAAAAACTCTGCAATGCTCTCCGCACCCGTGCCAACCTTCCCGCCTGTGGTCTGGTTAGCAGCGGCTGCGTTCGCAGCGGTCGATTTCTGAACCGTTGCATAGGGGTCTGATTTCGGTGCGAGTTTCGGCAATCCGAGAACGTCACCGACTTTGTCAGCAATGTACTCAGTACCGGGGATGTGACTGCCGATCTCGCCGAGATTGGACAGCGTAGAGGCAGCGGCAGTGCCGACACCTTGCGCGACGTTTTCACCAAAGGAAGTCTTTGCAGGCGTGGTAGTCGTCAGAGGTTGAACGTCAACAGCGCCAGCCTGACGCGCCAACGCATCGTAATCTACCGTTCCGTTGCCTGCCTTCGGCGGTGCTGCTGGCGCTGCTGTCGCTGGCGGTGTTGCCTGTGGCGATGCTGGCGCATCGACATTCACCGCCCCAGCCTGCTTAGCGAGTGCATCGTAATCTATCGTCGGAGTCATTGTTGGATACCTGCCAGTTTCTTGAACTTATCCGCAGATACAGCGTCATTGAAGAAACGTTGCTTGCCGGTCGGATCGATGACGACGGCTTGACCGGGGGCTGCGAAGCCGTATTTATTGAACACCTGTACCGCGGTCGGACTGATTCCTTTAACGTGGCGACCGAAATACTGCATCGAACGGTCGTCAATCTCGCCTATGCGACCATTCATCAGGCCGACGTAACTCCTGATGACGTTGCGAATCTGCTCGGGTGACTGACTGTTATTGAGGTTATCCCTGTTCTGTTTTAACTCCGCTTCGTTGGGCTGTCCGCCAGCAACGACCTTGGCGACTTCGGAATTGACCTGCTCTGCAATCGCTTGGAACGTCACCGCCGGGGATTTGCCGACAGCGACACCAACGACATTTGCCAGTTTGTTAATCGCCTGAATGTCGCCATTGTTCAGAGCCTCACCCGCCTGTTCCAACAGGTTCAAGTGATTTGCGGCAGTGCCAGCAGACAGCAGAGTCCCGCCAGCGCTACCCGTTCGGGTAGATGCCAGTTCGCCAGAGAGTTTCCTTGACGCGCTGTAATCGCCTTCCTGATACTGCGGGTTGATATATGTGCGAATGTACGACAACGCTTGGTCACGCGGCATGACGTTGACGCCCTTGCGGGGAGTCGTTGGCAATGTCGATAGGTCTGCCGCATTGTGCGCGATTGCATACAGCGCTGCGAAGTTCGATGGAACGTCAACACCCTTCGCTAGAAGATCGCTTTGCAGTGCGCCCGAGTCCATCTCGTTTGACTTCGGATTAGCGACGAAGTTCTTAGGGACGTTTATGCCGTGGGTCTGGGCTTCCGCTTGTGCAATGGATTGCTGCTTTATCTGATTCTCAAGTTGAATGCCTTTTAGTCTCGCCTGTCCTTCCGGGGTTTGACTCATTGCGCCGGCTTCTGCCGCCTTTGTAGCGATGGCCTGTTCAGCGGCAACACGTTTATTGTCAGCCTCTCGCTTGTTTTTCCATTTGTCCTCATCAATGCCCAAAGCGTTTGCTAGGACACCCGCCGCGGCCTGTGCGCTCGGGTCTTTCTCTTTGCGGAGACCTGCGAGCATCACGTCAGGGTCTTCACCAATGTACTTATTGATATAGGGAACGGCTCGACGGATCGTCGGAGACTTTTTGAAAAGATCGTCAACCTTGACTTCAGTGTCCTTCGTGCCGTTGAGTTCATCGCTCTGTTGCGCCCACTTGTCGAGGGCACTATTCGCGATCTGAAAATTCATGTTGTTCTGAACCATGCCGAGAATCGCCTTCGCTGCGATTGGTGCGTTGTCAGGGATGCGAGCGACAGCCGGATTCTGACCGACCAAACTCTGACGGAGTTCCGGTGTGAAATGTGCGATGGCATCGGGGTTAATCGCGGTGAACGTCGGCTCATATTGCGGGACGCCGTTGATTGTCGTCTGCTCGCCCGTTTGAGGGTCAATGTGTTCTTTCCAACCATCAAGCACGGCGTTATTTTTGAGGAGATGATATTTCTGCATCAGTTCGTCGGCAGTTAGCCTACGGTCGAGAACCATTTTCGGTACGTTGGGGTCAGTGTTCGCAGCATCGAAGGATTTCAACCCATCTAGCAGCGGTTGCGTGTCGCCCAATAGAGACTTCTGCTGGTCGGAATCCATCTTCTGAGCGTTCATCATCGTTGCGTGCAAATCGAGGTTGCGCTTCAGAGTGTTATACGCACGACCTTGCGCCTCATCTACCGCCTGTTGGCGCTGCGCCTGCTGCTGCTGACCGGCGGCTGCGCCTGCGGCGAAACCTTTAGCCGGACTATTGACACGAATCGGGCCGCGAGGCGTATTAACAGTTTCCTCACTACCGTAACCCGCCATCATTCCAGCGAGAGCGTTAGCGAGAATCGCTTTGCCCATCATACCTCTGGTCATCGGAACGGGTCGGCCATCCGGCCCTTGCACGGGGCGACCGGCACCAGCCTGCAAAATGGTATCGAAAATTCGTGACCGGAGAGACGGCGGTTGCGGGGCAGGCTTTGCGGTGTTCGTGGGCTGCGCTGTCGGCGTCGGCTGTGCCGCTGGCGTGGGAGTGCTCGTCGGAGTCTGTTGCTGTCCGGGCTGTGGCGGATTTTGGGCGCTTTGCAACGGAGCGTTGCCAGAGCCGACATCTACAGTTGGGGCGAGATTGCCTGCGCTCACCGCTTGGTCTACATCCGATTGAATAGTTATTTCACTCATATTTTATTTCCTTTGTATCTGGTACAAAAAGGCGGCTGTCCGAGAAGGCCTCAAAAACAGCCGTCTGTGGGGTTTTGCCTATGTCGGCCATTACTGCTCAGAAGCCCTCTGAGACCCTTATAAACACTGGGGCAAAATGGCATTCGATTCGTATGTGTCGTTGTTGCTATCCGGCTTTAACCCTGTTTTTACTGAATCGTGCCTGATGCGACCGACGCTAAAGCCCGTTTTTGCCTTGCGCGGTCGGATGCAGCACTAGTTCTGCATCGGACATCTTGCCCCGTTGCCCGGTTTTTTCAGCGGCAATCTCAGCCCTAAACTTTGCAAGCGGATCGTCTTGCACTGGCGCAATTGTCTGCTCGACTTCTTGAATACTGGTTTCCATAACACTGCTCCCTTCTAAAAAGACGCGAGAGCCGATTACCAGCAGGGAATCGGCTCTCGAAGGGCACAGAATTGGAGTACCGCGCCCAAACTTTCTTGTTTCAATGTGCTGTTGGTCGCTCAATAGTTGAAATGCGACCGCTCGGCGAGAACGTTCCACCATCGAAACTACGACGCAGATTCTTTTTGAGAATCAGGGACGTACGAGCGTCCCGCGTCAATGTGCCTGCGATTTCGAATCCGAATTCATCGAGCAAGCCCTGATGCGCTCGTGCGATCTCAGGGCCGATAATCAGTTCTAGATACCACACACCGGCGAGGTCACTCTGAGCGGCAGTCAACGATTGCTCAATGATTCCCCGCGTCGGTTCCTGACCTTCGAGGTCTAGGATCGCTTCGTTTAAACTCTTTTTGAAATAACGCATCTTGCCCTGCTTTCCAATCTCGCCACTTTTGGCCGTCTTCGTCGCTTCCCCAGATGCGCTCAAAGCGTGCATCTTGTTCCTGCGTCGTCAATCGAATGCTCTCAGTCTTCGCAGGTATGCAGCCTTCGCCGACGGGCTGTCCAAGGTTTCTAACTTTTCCAATTCAATCTCGGCCTGCTCTTGCTGGGAGTACAGTCCTAGCAATTCTCTCCGCAGTTTTCCGAAATTGTCGCCGGTTAATGGAACGTCATTTCGTTCAAACCAAGATTGGCATTGGCGAATCTGATCGAGGTCGAGAGTTACCCTAAAAACATCTCGTAAGTGATCTAGAAAACCTTGCAGACGTGGGCCGTAATATTCACTGACTGCCGAATCCGTGACAGCCTGCCGCTCATTGACTTCCGTGGTCGGTTCAACGGCTGGCGTCTGCGGGGCAGGTACGGGCTGATTGACGATGATGTCCTTACTGTTGAAGAATCCCCGCAACTCACAGAGGTGCTCGTAAATTTTCATCCAATTATCTGCGTCTCGCAATTCGATGACGCCTTTATTGGCGAGTCCCGTTCGATAAACCTTCTGAACGCCTGATGGCAACAATTCAACCCCGCCCTCGTCGAGGGCAAGGCGGAACGCAGCGAATGCGTCTTGTTGACGAATGGCACTCGACATGATGTCGGAACCGTCATCCGTGTACGGTATACAACGCGCCTTCAAGTCATCGCTGGGATATTTGAAAACCGTTGCCGATACCCGGTTACGCTCTGCTTGCGCCTGATCTTCCTTGCGCTGTTGTTCGGCGCTTTGTTCCTGTGCCAGAAAATTTGTGATACTAGACCTTTGGCGCACTGAAATAAATTCATCCATATTTTTCCTCCTAGGTGATGCTCGATTTTCTGTATCCACGCAACCGCGCCAATTGACGCTGCCATTCTTGGGGGTCACGGAGCCGCGAACTGTTTAGCAGTGCGTGTCCGATGTCGGCTAATTCCTGTTTTGTCGCCTTCGCTTCCGTCATCAATCGAATCGTCTCTTGCTGTAGTTCGGACGCCGTCGGAACTGTCTTCGGTGCGATCTCACTCGCGAAGCGCGTCGTCACTGTTGCTACGTCGGAACTCTGCGGGACGAATCCGGGACGGCCCGAAGGTGCAAGGTTGTCAGGAACAGCGAGCCGCTTTTGACGCTCGACGATCTCCCTACTACTTGAAGGTGTGCTCATGCGGCCCTCGCCTTCCCCATCGCAGAACAAACTTCCCTGTATTGCTCCATCGAAAAATCGTTGACGAGCCTTACGAATGCTTCGACACGTCGGTCGATGAGATTCTTTAACTCAAATCTCGTGCTGTCGTTAGCGTCTTCGCTGTTGGCTTTGTTTCGCAAATCGATGACCTGCTTTTCGGTTGATACTAACGTGCTTTTTATTTGTTCGAGTTCCATACTCTCCTCACTTCATCTGACTGTACAAATGGCTTTGCCAGCGACTTTCCAACGAACGACGGGCCGCATTGCGAAAACTTGCAACTTGATTCAACGCCTTCAGAAAATCAGTCAGCAGCACGCTTGTGTCTGGATTATTGAAATCTTGCTCGATGGCTTCAGCGTCGAACTTCGGGCATCTGAAAACCCAAACGGTTGCCTGTTCTCTGCCAGAACCGCTCACTCGACATGAAATGCAAGCCCCGCCCGTCAGATAATGAAACAACGCTGCTTTGTAGTAATCGCCTATCTCGACTTCATCTAACAAATCTGTTTCTTTTCGATGACCGATTTTGGTCTACGAATCCATTCCTGTGCCGACATCGCAAAGAGTAATTGTCGGCGGTGCCCACATCGAAGGCGGACGATGTGCGGTAACTCGAACGAAACGACATCTTGCAGCGGCCCGGTTGGCAATTTCAACGTCTCTAACTCTTCATCAATGACCGGCCCTCCATCGGTGACTAGCGGAATGGAATCGAATGAGCCGCACTCGATGCAGCACAGTTGTCCGTGAATCATGCAACCTCCGTTTCTTCTATTGGTTCTCCAACCGGTTTCGGCATGGGCCGACGAATATTTATGACGATGCTTTTGCGACAGCCGCACGAAAGAAGCGCGTCATAGACCGCTGCACTCGGCATCTGCTCTATCCGGCCCACATCGATTGCTGTCTGAAGGGCGTCAGGATGGTTCTTGCAGAATGTTTTGAAAATCTCCCGCTCCCATGTCGCCAAAATTCCCTTCCGACTATCGGGCGCTGACTTCCGACCTGCCGACCTGCCGACTGCTCGAAACTATTGCCGGTGTACCGCGGTAGTCTGGCCGAATCAGTTTTCTCGCGTTTCGCCATCGTTCCCCCAAAATGATTTGACGAGAGGTCATCGCCGCGCTGGGCTACGCCAGAAGGGGTTACCCTTTGGGTTTCAGCGTTACCGGCTCTCTCTCGTCAAAAGTCACTGCCGTGAGTATTCGAGCGCCGCCATTGGACTAGATCACTAGGTTCCGGCTCCCACGGCAATCCTGTACAAAGTAAAATCGTAACGGGACGGCTGACGGCACAGGAAAGCCGTCCCAGAAGAGGCGTCTTGTTTTCCTGCCCCTCACCAGATAGCAACCAGTAATGGCACCCTGACACAACTATTTTTCGAATAATGCGTCGAAGGCTTCTCCTGCCCGACGAAGGCGGGGCGACATTGCTGTGGCGTTGTCATTCGAGATGACACCCGCTTGGGCGCTCTCTGGGTTATCCGTCAGTATGATTCGGTCTCGCTCGAAATCGGCCTGCATTCGCCCGTGGGCGGGATTGCTAACCGAAGATATGACATACAGGTTGGGCACCACAGTTTCGCGATAGATCGGCGCAAGTTGTTTCCGTTGATGCTCGGTCAATCCGAAGTTGCGTTGTACCTCATACCGAAGGGGCACATTGCAGAAGTTGGTCAGGTCGCCATCGAAGGCGGCAACCTTCTCGTCGTCATCACAACGGAGATAGAGCCGATGCGCGCCTACGTCTCTGCCTTCTACCGTTTTGTAAATCCCGTACCGTGGAACAGGCGCACGATTCTGGGCACGTTCAAGCGCAGCCTTTGCATTCTCGATGTCCTTTTCGAGTGCTTCTCTGTCGGCTGGCTTCAGTCGCCAGCGGTCGCGGCTCAGTTTTTTCTGAACTCTGCGGAGTTCGGCGGCTTCAGGCGGTTCCAGTGGCGGGAGTGTCTTGGCAAACACGGGAAGGACATCCCTGACGAACTGCTCATCCTTGGCGGGAATTTTCCAGACGGCGGGGCCGACACTTATTAGAAGGATGTCGCCCTGTCGTACGATATCTTTTTGCTTTTCGTACCATGCGATTTCACGGCTGAGATATTCCGCATTCTCGGCTGCCTCTCTTTCGGTTGCCTGTTCCATCCGCTCTTTGAAGTGCTGGACGGCGAATTCGCGGATAGCATTTTCAAAATATTCATTGAGAGCATCATTGAACATGTAACCCCGTCTCTGCCGTCACCGGCAAATTTGACCCCATGTGCAACGGTGCGAGCGGATCGGCGTCACCGCCGAAAAATATTTGCGCGGTCAGTTTCAACATTCCACTGAGTACAGCATTGATGTTGTGCTGTTCCTGCTCCCCCTTCACCTTCGCACGCCGTTCACGTGCCTTTTTAGTCTGATACTCACGGCGGGCTTTATGCTTGGCATCGGCGGCTGCTGTGTAATCTTCCAGTTTCTTCAAGGCATCAAGGTTCCGGAGTCTGAGATGGACTCTGCCGTCTGCCCACTTGACCAACTCGATTTCATCAACGGACTTGATGATGTTTCGTAACTGGTCGGTGCCGATGCCTTCGAGTTTCAAAGATAGGTTGATGACGCCCCTGACCACCGGCGGAACGTCAGCGCTGTCAATGTCCTTACCCTTGTATCTCGGATTCTTGTCACTATATCCCCTGACCAACATCGTCAGGAGTCGGAGCGGCTTACCGCTGTACTTCGATCCTGCTTTTCTCTTGATGATCTCAAGTGCTTCCTCTTGCCTCATATAGACCTTCCTTTCTGAATTCCATAGCCGAAGATTCTTGTACACACCATAAACGTATACAAATGTCTTCAGACGGTGTAACCCTTGGCGCTTAGGCTACGCAGTCTGTTGGATTTGTATACACGCTCTGTTGCCTAAATGTCATGTCACTGATTCTATGTGCCTTGCAACCACACTACTCATCCCATAGATTTTGACTTTGCTCTTTAAGCAAATGTCACTCTCGAATTCTCATTTCGCTTGCTCAATAAGAAGTTCCAGAGCCAATCTAGACTCCCGTGCTGGCACGAAGATGAAGAGACCATCTTCTCAGAATCCGCCAGCCTGACTCTAAACCCCAAGAGTCAGGTTCCACTCCATTCGCTCTGTCGCTCGTCATAAAGAACATTCCTCACTCCGCTACTCCGTCAGTCTCTATAAAGAACATAGAGACATTGACTACGCAGCCCCGCTGCGGAAGTGGCACGGGAGAGACCCGACTGTGTGGGTCAGATTTCTTCGACCGGGCGTCTGACCTCAACCGGCGGGGCGAGTATATTGCCCTGTGCCTGTGCTTTGGCTTTATATGCAGCGACGTATCTGTCAATGAGAGACGAGACTTCATCGAAACTCATCGATTTCAAAGCCGTACGGACGCGCATCCTGCGACCGTTGTCAACGATGACCGTGATACCGGATTTCTTTATTAGAGACTCAGCGTAATCGATCATGCGATCTGTTGCAGGATTATCATTCATCGTCTAACCTCCGTTCCGCATCTCCTCAATCATCCTGCGCGTGGCTGCTCGTCGCTCCGTTTCCTCTGCCTCAGCGATCCGGCTGAGTTCGGCTGCAACATCGTCGATTTGGAATTCGACCGAGAGCCTGAATCTGCAATATCGAGTCAAATCTGTCTCGCTATCCGTTTTCTTGAGTCGAAAAACCTGAAGCAGTTGTTCTTTCGTTTTGTATCCCGAACACCGCAACCACGCTTCAGCATCAACACCGAACAATTCGAGCAGAGACTTCGTCGTCTTCCCGTCTATGAGTAACTTCATCGCTGCCCGAGCAGAGCCGTCCGGCCCTAAGGTCTGTACGGCGTACTTGAGAGCCGTCGTCACTGCATCTCGGTTAGCCTGCAATGTCGTCATTCGTGCGCCGTGGTCGACAGACTCGGAGCGCAACCGAACGAGTTCGGATTTCATGGTAGCGACCTCAGATGCATCGACCTTGCCGAGAGCCGACAGTTGCAATTCATTGACCTGTGCCGTCAGCCGCTCAACCTCGCCTCGGAGCCGTGTGACTTCGGCGGTCAATGCGCCCTTTGCTTCATCGTCACGGCGCTGCTGACGTTGTTTGATGAGTTCTCGAACCTCGCCCGCTGCTCGTTCTCTCGTGGCAGCGTTCGCCTTCTGGTCGTTCATGATGCTTCGCTGAACCTTCAATGCCTCGTCGAGCAGCCCGTCGTCATCGTCGAGGCTGACTTTCCTCGGTCGTCCCGCCGTGCGTTTAGGTTCTGTCGTCTCTGGCGGTAATGTCGTCGTTGTTTCTTCGTTCATCGATTCTCCTTGATTCACCTTGGGTTCCCGAACTGGTCACAATTAACGAGGTAATTCCCAAACCTTTGGACGACATCTTCGATTGCCTTCGCAATTTGCACAGTGACATGCTCATCTCGACAGGCAAGAGCATGGGTGCAGATAGAGAAGGTATCGAATGTTGCCGTCGCCCTGTTGAACGAGTGCCCTTGGATGGCAACGTTGCGAGTCCTTAATCTGCGGACACGCTCACGTTCCTTTTCTTCAGGGGTTTTGTTTACAGGCATGCGGCGGTCTTGTTCGTCCAGCATCAGCATCCTGTCAATCACGCTGTTTTTCTTGCCAGCATGTTCAGGGTGGTCTTTCAGGAATGCTTGCCGACGCAGCGAGCGATTGCTATCTGGGTCTTCGTCGTCTGAGCGGATGTTCAGCGCCTTTAGGTATCCAGCAGAAATTGTAATTTTCTTTCCGTCCAAATCAGAGAGAACCTGCTTTGCGGTCTCGTCACCCGTATCCGCCTTCTCAATAATCTTCGAGAGTTTCTCAGCAGTTCGGCCCCCTATTCCCAGAGCATTCGCAGCAATGTCCCTCGCTCTGCCGACCTTGGGGAAATCTTTCCCGGAGGTGCCCAATTTTTGCCGCAACTCGGCTGATCTTGCCTCTATCCTACGTAGTTCGATGAACTCTCTACCGATTTGAGTTTGGTATTTGACACGCTGCTTATTCGCCTCTAGGACCAAACGTTCAATGTCTAGGAGGTCGAGTTCTGTCACGAATTTCCTGTCAGGCATCAACAATTTGACAGGGACATCGTGTAACTTAAACGTCCGTGCTGCAAGAAAACGGCGGTGCCCACTAACGATGACATTCTCGAATGTCGCCCCGCCATCAAAGGACAAAGGTTGGTAGACGATGGGGTCAATAATTCCCCAGCGTTGAATGCTCGTAAGAAATTCGCTATCCGTTTCGAGGTCTCCGTACACTCTGATGTTCATCGGGTGCGAGCGCAACGCACTGACTGGCATTGCTGAAGGTGCTGCATAGGTCGCTGTACTCACTGTGTGCCTGCCTTCGCCTGCGATGCCTGAGCGACTTCAGAAATCCATTTTTCGACATCACTTCGAACGTAGCGAGTGACCTTCCGTGAGAACTTGATCGCTGGCAACGGGTGCACACTGTTCCGCTGTGTGCGTGTCCGACTCAATTCACGAACTTGGCTCACGGTGACTTTAAGCAACCGTGCTAAATCATTTGCGTCCATCAATTCCACACGTTCCTTTCTGACTCCTGCCCAAAAACAAAAAGCCCCGTGAAACTCGTTAGGAGTCCCACGGGGTCGGGTTTCCGTTGCCTGAACAGAACGGAAATATCACGTACAGAGGTTGGTTCGTTGTTCAGGCGAGCCGATGAAAACCCGAGTTGGGACTGCTCTAATGCTTTTGGGATTGGTGCTGCTTAGGAGTTCTCCAAATTCATCGCCGTGCCTGAGTTCGAGTCCCTGAAGCCGCTACTCGTCGAACCGTCACAAAACTCACAGCCGAGTGGCTGGACGATGTTACAACTGGGGTTAGGCATGACCTCTATGGGTTACAAGATCGCAGTAGCCTGACCCCATTCTCTTAATATTACCACAGTTACTCGAAAAAAATCAAGGACGAAATGCACGCAAGAGAGTCCATCCTCACGATATATGCATATAGGATCGGGGCGGGAGGTTTGGGACTCCTAGGGACGTTCCGGCGATTCGTTTATACCATGTACACGCGCCAGAGGCGATATGAGCGCACGGGCGTCAGAACGATCTATGGGCTTCATCCGGCTCCCAGAGCGAGCGCCTGCGAAGGCTGTGCAGCGGCATCGTAGGCTGTGGCGCATCGGCAGACGGTAAGCACACCGGATATGCCGCTGTCAAGCGAAATTATACAATGTACAGACCACCCTTCCGAGCGCCTAGGGGAGGTAGCCCGTTTCCATGCCCCCACCCCCTTCCCGAAAAAGAAGGTACTTGGGGAGGTAACACCGAATTTCACCCCTATTAAATGGGCTTTCTGACACCCTTTTCAGGGGGTTTCTGCGAAATAATCCCATAGCGGCATCAGAGCGCTATCCGGGTCGGAGTCTTTGGCGTGGCCCCTGGCCCCGCTCGCTCACAGGCGACAGGGTACGGGGCGCTCCCACACCCGGCCCATCGACCACGCTCAGTGACCCCCTTTTTGAATCATAGACTTGCGAGCGCAGAGCGTACCCCTTTTCCGGCTTCCTGATCGGCTCCCGCCAGAGACCTCTTGCGATCCGTCGAGCGATGCTCTGCAAGCCGGTTGCAGGAATTCGGGAGGGTGACCAATCCCCGCGGATTGTTCTAAACGTGTTCTAAGCCTCTTCTCAACGCATTGATAACAAAACAGTTGTTTGCGACAGGCAGTTACGGCAACTGATGCTCCAATGGAGTGTCTGAAAATGGACAGTTGGTGCTTTTCAACCACTCTGTCAGTCGGTGAGCGTTGAGCCTAGCCAAACGGGTGTTCTGGGACTACCCGAGACCGACTCGATTCTGTTCTGGGACTCGTTCAAGGATCAGGTTCTAGGGTCTCCGTTCTCCCTGACTCTCTTGATTATGTGCTCTTAACAATTCGCCCGTGTTGGTCTCTTTCAATCGGCTCGACTGTACTCAATACAAACGGGCCGGGTCGCTTCTTTGTACTGTGTACACTCGGTCGCTCGGCGCTCGCTGTGACCAACGTCATTTTGACTACCACACGATCTAGGTCAACATCGGAATCAATCGATGGAGGAAATAAATGAAGTCACTGCTGATCGTGTTGCTCTTTGCTTCAACCACTTTTGCGATGGGGCAAGGCATCCAACATGCTCCGACCGCTGAACAATGCCGCGCCGACATTGCGCTGTGGAAGGCAGAGAGTAAAGAAGGCATCATAGCGCTACCGGTTGGGACGTTGATTGAACGTGCCAACTATCTGTTCGATTGCGGTCAGGTTCTTAGCGCCAACGACCTTCCAAGTGCTAAGTTGGCAGACACTCTACGGGCAATTTACAGAGGGCATATCGTCAACCGTTATGAGAGATTCGTCGAGCGCCACAACCTCGGGTCTCAGTTTTACGACGAAGACGCGAAAGGCGCACGCTAAGGGATCGCATGGAAGATCAGAACAAAGACGCACGCATTCTCGAACTGGAAACGCGGATCGCCACTCTCGAAAAGGAACTCACCAATGACGTGACCGGGGATTTTTGTACCAGGTGGAATGAGAGAGAATCCACTTGGAGGGAAAGCGGGTCATGCCAATCAAGAGGTACAAGCCAGAGCAGATCGTGACGATGCTGCGGCAGATTGAAGTCAGCATCGCCAACGGAAAAACCACCCCACAAGCCTGCAAAGAAGCCGAGATTACCATCCAGACGTTCTACCGCTGGAGGAAGGAATACGGCGGTTTGAAGATGGACCAGGCAAAACGACTGAAGGAACTGGAAAAAGAGAACGGCAAGTTGAAACGGCTGGTGGCGGAGCTGGCGTTGGACAAGCAGATCCTAAAGGATATTGCGGAGGGAAACTTCTAAGCCCGGAGCGACGTCGGTGCGCCGTAGAGCATGCCCGCGAGGAGTACGAAGTGAGTGAGCGGCGGGCGTGCCGAGTGGTGAGGCAATGGCGAGGAACACAACGCTATCTGCCGCTGCGGCGCACGGACGAAGATCAGTTGACGCAGGCGATTCTGGCCCTGGCTGCGAAGCATGGACGGTACGGCTACCGACGCATCACGGTGTTGTTGCGGAATGCGGGGTGGTCGGTGGGCAAGGATCGAGTGCAGCGGATCTGGCGACGTGAAGGGCTGAAGGTGCCGCAGAAACAGCGGCCGCGAGGGCGGTTGTGGCTGGGGGATGGTTCGTGTGTGCGGTTGCGACCGGAGCGAGCGAATCATGTGTGGAGCTACGACTTTGTGAAGGCGATGACGAACGATGGACGAGCGCTGCGCTTGCTGGTGGTGATCGACGAGTATACGCGGGAATGCTTGGCGTTACGGGTGGCGCGACGCTTGGGGAGTTTGCAGGTGATCGACACGCTGGCGGATGCGATGCTGGTGCGCGGGATACCGGAACACATCCGTTCGGACAATGGGCCGGAGTTCATTGCCAAGGAGTTGCGGAAGTGGCTGGGGAGAGTGGGCACGACGACGTTGTACATCGAGCCCGGGAGTCCGTGGGAGAACGGGTACTGTGAAAGTTTCAACGGCAAGCTGCGCGATGAGTTCTTGAACGGCGAAATCTTTTACTCACTGAAGGAGGCACAGATTCTGACGGAGAGGTGGCGCGTGGAATACAACACGGAGCGACCGCACTCGGCGCTGGGCTATCGGCCGCCGGCACCGCAAGCTATCTTGCCGAAACAACAGGGGCATGGAGATATGGAAAACGCTCCGCGTTTCCCACATCCCCACACCCCCGACGACGGCTACGGACAATTGTCCAAAGAGGCGTTACACTAACATTCCGCTTGGTACAAAAGATCGGTCCGGTCAGGAGGATGAAGGGAAGCAGTTACATGACATCTTATCCCGTGTTATTGACCGCAAAAGCTGGCAATCGTTGAATGATGACATGAAGAGAAAGCAGATCGTGAGATTCCGCCGAGAGATTGAGCAAGCCAGACCCGCGAGGATAGCCCGCCTGATCAAAGCATCGCAGGCGCAATAGTCGTAACCGAGGACCGACTAACGTCTTGACGTGGGAGACGGGATGAGGTGATGAGGTCGTGTCCACTTCTTTTTGTTAATGGACACGACCTGTGTGACTGGATGTGTGTACTATCGCGGGGTGAGTGCCATGACAGTATCGGTCAACCGGTCAACCCAAGGTTCCAAGGCAACAACTCTGCGATGCGGTTCACCGGGTGGTCAGCGATGCGCTCCAGCACCTGGCGCAGGTAGGCCTCGGGATTGAGGTCGTTCAGTTTGGCCGTCCCGAGCAGGCAATAGAAAGTTGCGGCTCGTTCCCCACCGGCGTCGGAGCCGGCGAATAAGTAATTCTTGCGGCCCACCGCGACCGCACGCAGAGCCCTCTCGGCTGCCGAGTTGTCGATCTCGATGCGGCCGTCGGCGCAGTAGCGCACGAAGGCGTCCCAGCGCGCGAGGGCATAGTGAATCGCCGCCGAGGTATCGGACTTCCGGGAGAGTTTCGACAAAGATGTTTCCAGCCACGCCCGCATCGCGTCCAGCAGTGGCCGCGAGCGCGTGTTGCGAACTTCGAGTCTCTCTTCAGGAGGCCGCCCGCGGATTTCCTGCTCGATTCCATACAAGGCGCCGATGCGCTCGACCGCTTCGCTCGCAATCGGCGAGCGGTGCGCTTCCATCAGGTCGAAGAACTTGCGGCGGATATGTGCCAGGCACGGAGCTTCTCGTATACTCCCGTCCTCATAGAGCTGATTAAAACCGGAGTAAGCGTCGGCCTGCAGAATGCCACGGAACTGACGCAGATGGTGCCGCGGGTGTTCGCCCTTGCGGTCGGGCGAGTAGGCGAACCAGGCCGCTGGAGCTGCGTTCGAGCCCGACGGACGATCGTCGCGCACATACGTCCACAAACGCCCGGTCTTGGTCTTGCCATGGCCCGGAGCCAGCACTGGAACCGGCGTATCGTCCGCGTGTAACTTATCGGCCGCCATCACGTAGCGGCGTAATGCCTCGACTAAGGGTTCGAGTAAGTGGCTGGCCTCGCCGACCCACTTCGCCAGCGTCGAGCGATCTAACTCGACTCCTTCGCGAGCGTAGATCTCCGACTGGCGATACAGCGGCAAGTGGTCCGCAAACTTCGAAGTCAGCACATGGGCCAGCAGTCCCGGACCAGCCAAGCCACGATCGATGGGGCGGCTCGGCGCCGGAGCTTGCACGATCTTGTCGCATCCCGCGCAACACAGCTTCGGACGCACGTGGCGGATCACCTTGAAACTGGCGGGAACCCATTCCAAAATCTCGGAGACATCTTCGCCGAGCTTCTTCAGAGTGCCGCCGCACTCCGGGCAGGCTGGTTCCGCAGGTGCGTGGGTCCTGGTCTCGCGCGGCAGATGCTCAGGAAGGGGACGGCGACTCTTGGGAGCCGGAGCGGGTTCTGACGCGTCCGCCTCACGAGCGGGCTGCGGCAGGGACCCGACGCGATGGGCTTCGAGGTCTTCCAGCTTCAGTTCGAGTTGCTCGATCTGCCGCTCGACCTTCTCCGACTTACGCCCAAACTGCAGGCGTCGCAGTTTGGCAATCAGCAGCTTCAGGTGTTCGATCTCGTGAACACGCGATAGTAACTGCTCTTCCTTGACGAGTAACTGCTCTTGGGCCGCGATCAGTTCTGCGTACTGTGCGATGAATCGCTCGTGGGTTGCCAGCAGGATCGACTGCAAACCATCCCGATCTAGCCGGTTCAGATCGGGCAGCGTTGTCGGCCTGGCAACCATAGACGGAGTATGTCATGAACTCCGCTGCAACGCGTCCACAGGTGCACAAATAACTGTGCATATCGCACTCGCGAACTCAGATTGCCATCAAGGAATCGGCGGTTCGCACGGGGTGACGCCAATCGATGCCTTCGCACAACATCGACAGTTGCGCTCGCGAGAGGGACACCGTTCCGCGGTCCACCTTCGGCCAGATAAATCGTCCACGGTCCAAACGCTTCGCGAACAGACAAAGCCCGTCCCCATCGAACCAAAGTAGTTTGATCAGGTCGCCGCGACGCCCGCGGAAAACAAAGACATGACCGGAGAGAGGATCGTGTTCGAGCGTCGTTTGCACCAACGCGCTCAGCCCCGTGAATCCGCGCCGCATGTCAGTCACGCCCGCCGCGATCCAGATGCGCGTGTTGGCCGGAAGCGCCATCATCCGCGTAAGCACTCCAGCACCACGCGCAGCGCTTGCGCGTCTACCGTGCCCGTGATGCGGATCTGTGCTTTCGCCAAAGTGAGTTCCATCGAACCCGGCGCGACAACCGCTTCCCGATTCACGCGGTACGCTGTGCTCACGGCCACCGGAATCGGGGACTGATTCGGCGCATCTTCGGCAACTCTCACCGGCAGCAACCGCACCCCACTCGCGCGGGCTTCGCCCGCTGCAGTCGCAGGCCGGTCGCCCAGAAGCCCGGCGTGGTACAGCTTGCGCCAGTGAAACACCAGGTTGGCGTTCACGCCACGCGCCCGAGCCACGATCGCCACCGAGACCCCAGGCACAAGCGTCTCCTCGACGATCTCCCGTTTCTCTTCAGCAGTGCGGTAGTTTCGCTTGAAGCGGGTGGCGCCGAGATCCGGCGCTGCGGTGTTGTTCATGAATCCCCTCGTGCGCACGACATCGCGCCACAAAGGAAGCATGCCCTTCAGAATTGCTCCCGTCTAGACGGCCTTCGGTCTCCGCTTACCAATAGTCAGAAAAAGAAATAGTTACATCAAGAATGCCAACGAAAATATGTCCCTGGCTGAAAGACAACGTGATCCCGTGTACCAGCGGCTTCAGCGGATGCACCTGAATGAGGCTCCGTGGTGATTAGAAGATCGCACCTAGCAAAGAATCAATAAGGAAATCATGAATACAGAACTGGAACAATTACAGCTATTGCGCAGCGAAGACCTCTCGAGCCTCGCTCGTAATCCGGTTGCCAACCTTCGCGATGCTACTATCCGTCTTCTCATCGAGCGTGGTAGTCAAGAGATGGGGGCAAACGCGCCATTCAGTTCGGTCTCAGTGGGGGCTTCCGACTACTCATATACTCATCGAAGGCTTTGAAGAGTGCTCGCCCACATTCTGCCGTGGCATTGACATCACACAACGCTGACCTCACCGAAGAGCCGTCAACTAACTGGTGGCAATTGGTGGTACTTAGACATTTAGCTTGCCCATAGGCTGTTGCGATGGCGGCTATATCATTGTGCTCGACGCAATTCATATAGATAGCCAGGACCACATCCAAACGGCCGTTGTCGTCCAGATGGGCAACTAGCTGGTATTTCTGGGATATGTCGATCTCTTCCTTAAGAGATGCGAGTAATGCGGTAGAAACCTTTCCTTCACACTCCGCTCGAAGAAACACAGGCTTTGGATTGTCCTTAGCATTAGCAGCTACCGATGCGATGATAACAAGCAAAATCGGGGCCACTCGGCCCAGCGGTGTCTTCCCCCAATCCGCTTTCAGCACCAACGCTCCTTCAGACATCTTTTGTAACCCCTGGATTTGCCTCTTGCTGTGAGATTCTCGATCACCACAAGCCGCCAACAGCTATTCTTCGACTCTCTCGCCAAAGCCTATGTCTCGCAAATGGAAAAACCGGAAAAATACAGTGCGGTTCTTCCCTTCGCTTCGTGGACAATTTTCGTAGATCCAAATGCCCGTAAAAGTCTTTAGGATTCGGTCCAACGCCTCAGAGACGGTTACATTGTCCCACGATTCCGTGATGTGCGGCTGCTCAAGCAGCCACTGCCGGGAGAGGTTGCTGGGCCCGATTTCGGCAATGCGTGGCCATGCGATCTGGTGTTCCTTCATATAAGCCGCCGTTTCCGGCGCTTCCAAGAGAAGACGCAAAGCATCGTTTGCTCTGTAGGCGGGGTGAGTCTCAAATGGGACGTGGCTTATCTGGACATCTAGGATGTCCGTCGGAACACCTCTTTCGACCATCCGGATAATCCCATCTGGGTGATCCTGTCGTACCTCAACAGTCGAATCGCCTGCGAATATTTCACGTAAAGCCCGAAGGGGTGATTCTCCGTTCGCAACAGCAGCACGAAAATGCGGAAACTCCGGAAAGTCTCGCAGGTCACACCGCCCGGAGAATTCGAGAGATCCCGAAAGTTTGGCCTTGCCTAGAATCTGCAGGATTGGCAAAAGCGACTGCTCGCTAGGGCTGGCAGCTCCTGCTTTTTGCCCCAAGCACCCTAGGAGCAAGCCAAACATAAGAACAATCCTAAACTCCTTTCGTCGCATGATAATTATCTCAGAGCCTATGACAAACCAGGATACCCGTAAAAGGCAAGCCACCGCCCTCCTCTTTTTGGTTTGAAGATAACATAGTCTAGGCTGTCCCCCGCCCACTGCCAATGCTATGGTGCCCCCGTTTGCGGCTCTGCGGTTACCAGAACGCCGTTCTGTATTATCAAAAATATAGTATTAACAGTAGGCAACGGTATCGATAGCATTCCGGGATAGCCTTGGCTCAAGTCGGCATAGGTTAGGCCAAAGTTTTGCTGCACTAGTATGACATTGTTTTGACCCGGTTGCGGGTTTACGAATGCGAGGTTGTCCGCAAAAGGATTGGTATACCAAGTGTTTCCTGATACTACATTGAAAGGGTCGCCCCCCGCCCAGGTCAGACTCTCATTGATCCCAGAAAAGCTTCCCTCAAAGAGATTTCCATTCCCGTCCGTTACCATTTCCAGCCAGCCGGTGCCATAAAGCGATGGAGAGTTAACATTAGCAATTGGCCCCAGTATTACGACGCCAGCCGCTATGGCTGCATTAGCCTCAAAGCATGGTACATCACAAGTGTCCGTTGGGCCGTTTGGTGAAAGGTTGAATCCCAGCAGACCCACGCTGAGATCCGGAATATTCGAGAGCGCTCCGGTCCCATTAAAAAAACCGAAAGGCCCGATACCAGCCCCGAATATACCCAAACCGAAATTGCCGAGACCAGAATTAGCGCCCACGGTGCCACCCGCGCTGGGACACAAATCATAACACCCGACCGGCCCCAGGTCCCCATTGAAACCACTGACGCCGTTGAATGCATTGTCTGACCCAGAACCTCCATAAGGCTGTTCAGGATCCTCGCAGGCCGGTTTGGGCTTGAACTTACCGGCAGCAGGGTCCGCCATGCATGGTATGGGCTTAGGCAGCAACCCGCTCGGATCTGTCGCGCTATTGGGGTTCGTTGGGTAGGCGTAAAGGTTCCAGCCCGCGCCCACGGGATCGGGCGAAAGCCACCGGCCTTGATTCGGGTTCAGTTCGCGGTTAGGCGTATCGTAAGATCCGGCCACAATGTCTTGAGTATCGCCTGTGAAATCCAACTCATTGGTGCTAGTAGAACCGAAGTTCTGGTACATCTCTCCGTACGGAGCGAACGCCCGATCGTCGATTATGGCAGTTCCAAGACCGGATGTGATGCGAGTGCTCCCAAGCCAATCCTTGTGCTGAAAATAGTAGTTGTAACCTGTGGTTTGCAGAAGTTTACCGCCTCCTGGCGCAGGCCAGAATGCATAGGAAAACGTGCTGCCGTTCATATAAGCTGTCTTGCCCAGTTGGGTATACCATATCTCAGTATAGGTAGCGCCATTGCTTATCTCGACTGCGCGTCCGAGGGCATCATACGTAACGCATTCACCACTTGTCCCACAGGCACTGGAATCGACGCTTGAAAGCTTATTAAACGGGTCCCATGTATAGCTATGGAAGGTGTCGTTCAGCAGATTCCCGCCGTTGTCATAGCTAGTGCCAGCCAGCGTGTAATGGTTGTTAGCGGAGTTGTATCCGGGCGTCCATGAAATGCCTGGCCCCGAGGAAGTTTTCTTTAAATTGTCGTATTGGTCATAGCTGAAAGCCTGATTCCAAATCGTTCCGCTAGGTCCACAACTCACGTTAAGTAGACGGCCTAAGTCGTCATAGCCCATTCCCGACGATGGGTTATAAAGACACGTCTGAGTACCGCCGGTGTTAAATCCGTCCAGGATTGCCAGATTGTTCAGAGTTCCATTTGGGTTCCAGGTCAAAGTTCCAGTTTCATTCTTAGATCCAACGGTAAACTGCCAGTTCGTCATCCTGCCGGTGTTTCCATCGTACGTGTAACTGTCATTGTCTGTCCCGGATCCAATCGAGATTGACGTTGGATTACCGGCGGCGTTGAATGTAACACCCGAAGCTGGCACAATAACTTGGCGGTACGTTGTTAATTGGTTCCAGCGGCCCTCTCCGTCCAGGCCATATGTTGATGTGAAGTTGGAAGCTATGTTTTGAAGAGTAAGGCTCGTTACTGTTCCGCTTCCAGCGAACGTGGCAACGGAATGGTAATAAGTTCCGGAGTGCGGAGTCAACTCCCAAATATCAGTGACGTTGCCGTTTTTGTCGTAGCTAAACCACTCATCCGTTATCATCGTCAAAGAGGTAACTGGAACGGTGCAATTGTCGGTTTCCGCCTCAACCATGCGGCCATAAGGGTTAGATATCGATATTCCGGTCGGAATCGTGCCTAACACGCCGGAAGAGTTATCGTAGTAGAAGCGACGACAAACAGGTCCCCCGCCAGAGCCACTATTGCCCGTGATAGCGACGGGACGGCCCAGAGAATCATACTTATTGCAGCTATAGCTGCCGTTAGGATACCCGGTGTAAATCAGCTTGCCTGAGTATGCAAGTGCTTGACCGTTGCAGGCGGAAGGAACCGTGTCATATGCGAACGTAGTGGTCCCACCCTCCGGAGTTGCGCTAGAAATTACGCGACCCAAGCCGTCGTTCGTCTTGCTTCGGCTTTGCGATCCGCGAGTCGCCGTCACCGTTGCGCTGCCTGTTGCGCTAGTATACGTGTAACTTGTAAATTGCCCAGAGTAAGTGCCATTATTCTGAGAGCACGACGAGTAGCCGCCGCTGGCCATGATACCGCACACCGACTTTAGGCGTCCCAGTCCGTCGTACTCATTCTGAGTGCTCTTAGTGTTCTCCCCAGGAGAAGCCGGACTTACCACGCTGAGCACATCATTTTGTGGATAGGTCGTCGTTATCACACCGGGCGTTGGGCTACCGCCGTTCGTGATTGTGTACGGCCTTCCTAGCGGGTCGAGCAAGGTCGTAGTCACGCCTGATGAGAACGAGCACAGACTCCCCGACGTGGTCGAGCAGGGAATCGTGGTCTCAACGGATCGGTAATTACCTGACCATCCGTACCCCGTCGAAGTGGTGTCATAGTTTGTAGACGTAGGCGACTGCTCTTTTTGGGCGTTAATCGTTCGGCCATAGCCATCCGCCGTGCCCGTAACATTCGTTATGGAATTACCACCGTTAAACGAGAACGTGCTGTTCTTGTTCGTGGCGGTCGGGTTCAGCCAAGCCTCGTTGCCTAGAGGATCAGTCACCGATCGTAGACGCCACCACGGGTCTGCCGTGCCTCCGCTACTTGCGTAACCGTAGGTGGTCGTATTTCCGCTGGGGTTGGCGTTCTTGTCCGTCAGCTTTACACCTCCGACGCCGTTCCAGGTGCTGGACGTGGTGAGTCCGCCTTGTGTAATCGAGGTTGGAAATGGAAAGTTTGTGCAACCTCCGCAGGATACGTATCCGCTGCTGCTGTAACCGTAGCTGGTCTGATTGTTTGCTAGATCGTATGATGTTGAAATAGTTCCATTCGCGTTGTATACGTTCAGCGTAGAATTACTCAACCACGACGAGCCGTTCCAAACAGCTTGGGTGACAAGATTGCCATAACCATCGTACGTGTATCGCGCTTGGGCGACAGTGTTGCCGTTTTGCGTCGTCGTGATCGTGCAAGGCTTGTTATTGATGGTGGACGAGACTGGGTTGCACGTTCCTCCGGAATAACTGCCGTATACGGTGGTGGTGGTCGTGGTCGGCACGGTTGGCGTAGTAGCGAAGTCATACTGCGCCGAGTAGGTTATGTTTCCGTACTTATCATACTTGGTCTGGGTCCGCGAGGATGTACTCATGCCGCTTATCGTGTGAAAAACGTCGACTTCATTGATCGGCAAAACGTACTCCAAACTCGTCGTACAGCCTGTGGAAGGGGTAAGCCCGTCGTAGCAGTACACGTCGGTCGTTAACAGCGTACTCGATCCTTGGTAGTGCTGCACCTGCGTGATTGTCTGACCGACCGGATTAGACTGGCCTGATATCATACCCGTGAAGGTGTACACCGTAACATTGCCGCCCTGGTCGGTCACCGTCGTCGTGTTGCCGTAGTTGCCGTTGCCGAGACTAGTGGGCGTCCAAACGTACTTTGTTGTGCCGTCGCTAGTGGTACGAGTCATACTGTTCGGCACAAGATAGGTACAGTTCAACCCGTAGTTTCCTGAACTGCCTGCCCCAGAAGGATTCCAGTTATAACTTATCGTGCCCCCGCCGCGAAGTTTGATGCTCGCCAAACGCCCAGTGTAGTCGGTGCTCGTAACCTCATTCGGCTCCCAACCAAGTAGTAGGCTGGTGCTGTCTGGATAACTAATCTCCGTTGTGAGAAAAGTTCCGCCAGTCGCCGGATAATCAGGTTTTCCAGAACAACCAAAAGACGTTTTTAGGGTCGAGTCTGTGAGCGTCTGGCTTTCCGTAGGATTGCCCCCGTTGACATCGAACCACCCAAGCTGTCCGGCTGTATTTGCATTTACGGTTAGTACCTCAGTTCCAAGGGTGTCCGTGTATTCTTGCTCGGAGATAGCATAGCTGATCTTGTTGGGTGTCGATTGGGCATCCTGGATATAGGTTGAATTCAAAACGGAAGATATGGTTAACCCTCCGCTCGAAACGATCGTGACTCCGTATTGTCCGGAACTATAGAACATGCCACCATTGACCGTAACCATCCAGCCGGTCCCATCCAACACCTGATCTGTGAAGCTACTGCTGCAGCTTGTGCCGCCGTAAGCGGAGTCTGTTATCGGCAGATTGTGCACGGTTCCATCGGGAAACTGTAGATACCAATCTGAGTATTCATTGGCCGTACCGGTGCCATATCCGTGGGGACAAGTAGCGTTGGCTGTCGTGGTGGCTGGAAGAACAAATGCGTAACCGAATGGCGATAGGACTCCGTTAATGCTTGGAGTCAATGGTACAGCCAAAACCCCTGGCTGAACGTTCGTGCCATTATAGTAAAAATAGGAGTTACCCCCAGTTAGGGTAGCATTGAAAGGAAGCGCCCCGGACTTACTCATGACCGGAATGTTTAAGGCCACGTTTAGATTTTGAAGGTTGACGGTATCTATTGTGTGGCTATCATATGCCGAAAACGACGGCATGCCTGGACTAACCTGTGCTCGTGCAAATCCCAGCAAGCAAATGATCGCAGCTAATGCGGCAAAGAGGCGTAACTGGAAGTGTCGAAACATTCCCCCTCCATCCAGCAAAGTCCTTTTCGTGCGGGTTGGCGGAGGACTGTAAGCGAGTTACAAACCGATGTCAAGAAAAAAGAGGGACAAGAAAATTGAGTATTACGTTGACCTATTGGAACGTCAGCAAGGTCAGGGACGCGGGTTTGAGGTTAGATAAATAGCCCCGCCGTCTACGACTGCCCCTCTCCCGTACTCAATGCCTTCGGCGTCGTTGCAATCGCGATTGCGCCTATGCCCTTCGCTTTGCCCGTCAGAGTGATCTTCTTATAGAAACGGGCAGTCGTTTCCATGCTCGCATGACCGAGTGATTCTTGAGCGGCTGCATAGTTCCCATTGGTCAGGTCAATGACAGCCGTTGCGAATCCACGTCGCCCACTGTAGACGCCCTTCCATTCGACATTCGCTTTCTTCGGGACGACACCACAGGCAGCGCATTTTTCACCGCCCTTGATGTGCGGCACAATGACTCGCGTGGTGAGGTTATGCAACGGGGCGGGGATGTCCTCGCCAATCTTGCGAACCTTTTTGAAGACCCAGCCCTCTTTCGGATTGCCGCATTTCTGACGCCAGAGTTCTAGCGGGATAAGAACGGCGTCTAGATCGTTGCCGTCTGGATGCAGAGGAAGGTCACGGGTTGAGCCTTTCGTCTTCAGGCTATCGACGTGACCATTGACGCAGGCGCGACGGACATGCAAGTACTCAGAGTCGAAGTCATCCCACTTGACCGCGATTGCTTCTGACGGTCGCAGACCGAGAAAGCAGCACAGTGCGAGGAAGAGTTGAGCGTCAACATGATCGACCAGAGCAGAGATGAGATTTTCAGATTCTTCAAGCGTGTAGTGCAGGGTGTCTTCCGGCTCGATGCAGGCTTTGGGCAATTTGATGTACCACGGATTGTTCTTCCTGAATTCGCGTTCGACCGCTTCGCCGAAGATCGCACTCGCGCAAGCCTTGACGTGCGTCAGGCTAGTCTTGTTAAGTTTGGTTTTGAGTGTATTCAGTAACGAGCGAGCACGTTCAGAGGTGTAGCGTTGAAGAGTCTCGCCCTCGAAATGTTCCGAGAGGTAATGGCTCCAAGTGTACTTCATATAACGGACGGTGCTCGGTCTCATGCCGCGGCCCTTCCATTCATGTTCCGCATAGGGCAGATAAGTCTTTTCCCAGAAGTCAGCGACGGACATGTCTTGCGGTCGGCCCTTTTGACGACCTGACGGCTGCTCGCTGTTGACCGAGTCCATGAACTTTGTCCGAACAGCGTTGAGATTCTTCGGCGCAATGGTGACCGCATTCCCGAATCTGGTTTTTTTCGTCGCGTGTCTTCGTGCTCGATGGTCGCCACTCTCAGAGCAGAGAGCGTGATGCTGCTGACCATTCTCAGCGCAGAGCCGTTCCGTCTTGTGAACTCGATTCGCGCCGTCGCGTGTTCTATACTTCAGATACCATGTGCCGTCGAGTAGATAGAGCGTTCCGCTTTGTGCCATGCGACCCCCTGACTGACACAACTATAGCGAAATGTTCTAAGTGTTCTAAAGATAACGGCGGTAACATCTTGGAAGTCGTTGATTATAAAGCGTGGCCCCGTCGTTCAACGGATAGGACTTCAGTTTCCTAAACTGACTATGCAGGTTCGATTCCTGCCGGGGCTACCATCCTTTCCTTTTGATCGTGTAGCTCTTCCAATTCGAAGAAAATCGTACGTTGCTTTTGCTCGGGACCGGCCTCTGACCAGACTCTCGGCGTTCAAAAGGACATATTGCGCAAATTCCGCGGCGGCTTCGACGTCCAATTGATCGAGCCGAGCGTCTCCCGCTTCCATCTCAGCAAGCGCGATCTCCTCGTTGAGTCTGTCGTCGGCATCAGTTTCCTGCGGTTCTCGCCTTACAAAACGTTCGAGCGAGCCTCACCCTCAGTAAGGAGCATCATTAACGCTTTAGCTCAAGCGCCTCGTGCAAGATTGGCTTAGGATTGCGGCTGATGGCGGAAGCCTGGGGGCCAAGTTGCCGCTCCAATTCCTGGCGAATTCGGATCACTGCAGCTACTTCCTGACCGTTGGCATCGGAAGACAACAACGATTGGGACTTGAGCAGACTCGCGTAGACAAAACGTGCCGGAAAGCCCGTGTCTCGCAAGAACATCGCGTACTGGTACCAATCAACGGCCTCACTGCGTTGGTCGTCGAGTCCAGCATCGAGCTGAAGTGCCGTCTGATAGAGGGGCAGCGCCTTGCCGGTTTCGCCTCGCTTCGCCTGCAGTGAGGCTTCCGCTACGTTGCCAAAGCTCTCTAATTTCGTTTGCTTCGTCTGAGCCGCGAGGGTGCGCGCCATTTTGTAGTAGCGCAACGCCAAATCGAGGTGATTCGCGCGGGCGTTGCAATCTGCCAACTGGAGCACCACGTTGATCACGCTGTCCACAGGCGGGAGGTCGGATGCGGGCCGGTGCACCACCTTGG
Source organism: uncultured Acidobacteriaceae bacterium (assembly GCA_963800565.1). Lineage (GTDB taxonomy): Bacteria > Acidobacteriota > Terriglobia > Terriglobales > Acidobacteriaceae > Acidiflorens. Next base: position 318,865 of record CAWDBM010000010.1, on the reverse strand, counting down.
CGAGAAACGCTTCATAGTGAGCGATGGCATCCTCGAGCTTGCCTTGCTTTTCCAGCGCTGCCGCTAAATAGAGATCGGCATCGGCCTGCGACGGATCGAGCGTGAGAGCCTTTTGCCAGTTCACTTCGGCTTCATCGGCATGTCCGAATTGCTGGGCGAGGATGCCATGATTCACCAGTAGAGATGCATCCCGGGGCGCCAGCTTGAGCCAACCGCCGGTGAGCTGATATGCCTCGTCGAGCCGTTTCTCCTGGGTCAGGTATCTCAGCCATGCATCGCGGGGAGCCGGATCAGAGGGGTTAGCCTTGATCGCGTATTGCCAGGCAGAGACAGAGTCCTGAGGGTCGCCCTCCGCCAGCGCCTGGCGCGCCAGGCGCACCTCAAGCGGGGTGTCGTAAGGAGCCAGGGAAGCCGCACGCTTCAAATCGGCGAGGTCACTGCTGTGCAGGGCGAAGTAATAGTGCACTTGATCAACACAACCCCAGACCAGCAGCACGGCAGCTGCTCCCACTCGCAGAGTGCGCGCAGCGGAACTCGCTCCCGCCAGCCAGCGTAGCGCTGTCATCGTCCTGCTCCGCGCCGCAACCGCGCCCTCAGCAAGCTTGCTGCTCGAAATCTGGGCGCGTGAACTCACCAACAAGGTAGCGATACGGCCGTCCCGTAATTTCCAGATCGCACCGTCAAGAATAAAGTGGTGAATGTTCACGAGGGCGGTGAAGAGCAGGAAACTCCGCGTGAAATCAAAATGGAACGCCAGGCTCGAAAGCCAGGGGCCGGGAATAAACAGTGCAATGCCGCCGACAACGAGAATCGCAAAGTAAGAAAAAGGACGCCAAGACCGGTTCGGTGTAGTCGTTGCTTCTCGCTTGGCGTAGTAACTGGTGATCCAGAGGTATTGCGCAGAGTGCATTACAGCGAGAACACCAGTGCTATAGCGGCTCCGCGGAACCTGGAAATGTTCGAGCAGCGAAAGCAGGGTGGGCGCCAGGAACCAGACGCATTGGGTGGAAAACAGGGTAAGCGACGGAATCATTCTGCGGAACCCTGCCTGCGAGATGAGCCGGGACAAGCCGAGAACGGAGCACGCCACAAATGCGATGGCGAGCACGAGCTGGGCTCGCGAGCTTATCGTCTGGGGGACATTGAGCGAGACGAACAGGGGATCGCTAGAACTTCCAGTGTGAAGGCTCAGCAGCAAAACTGCATACGAGATAAGAAATGCCGCGTAAAGGGCGCGGCGCTCGAGTGTCGGAGGGTGCGCGCCGGCCCGGCGGGCAAACATCATGAACAAGCCGTAGTTCTGGCCGCTGTAGTGCCACGGGCTGGCCGAAAGATAGACGGTGAAGATCCAAGGCAGAGCGCGAATCCAGAAGTGCGACAAAACTATAGTCAGCGCCAGTAGCAACGTGATGTGGACGGTAAAGATCCGGTATTTTTCAAAATCCTCCCTGGTGTGATAGGCGCGATAGATGGTCGCCATGTAGTGCGGATAATTAAAGAACAACGCCAGCATGTAGAAGAGGACGGACCACGCGAGTGTGCTGGCGGCGGAAGAGAAATACGCGAGCAGAAGTAAGGGAATCGACCACGCGCCGCATCCGACGACTAGATCCAAACCTGGGTTATAGATCCACACGGCCGCGCCGGGCCTCGCATTTAGCTTGTTTCCGGGCATAGTAAAGTCAAAGTGCGTCAATGGCACGCAGCGTCTGGTATTTTGCGCGGGACTGGAGGTAGGAGGGCCACGCAAAGCAATCCCAACCAGGCACAGAACCGCGACAGGGAGCGATGGTAGATGAGCTTTTGGTGCTGACCGCACAAACTCCCCACCGGCAACGCCAGTGTGACTTGGCGTGGTTGGCCTAACAAATTACGAACGTAATGAGCAGAAGGAAGCTATCGAAGGCAAGGCTCAGCGGTGTCGAGGTGAAGGTTCACGACTTTCCCTTCGACACTCGCGACGGTGACACGCTTGATTTCGGACAGTCTGTATCTTGGCTTACCTGGGGCGGAGACACGTGATGCACCACAGTGCCAAGGTCGCGTGGAGAGCGACTGCCGTCCATAGGGCAATGCCGGAGAGTTCTAACCCAAGGCGGGCATATGCGAGAAATGTAGCGGCAGCGACGTTATAGAACAGCATGGCCGGGACGGGTCCAATCGTCACTCGGCTCTGCTGGTCATTGCGTGCCAGCCAGCAGACCAACCCCAATGTAAGCAGCGCGAACCCGGCCAGCCGCCCTAGCACCAATGCGGGTCGCGTATCGAGAGGGGAACCAACCAGAAGCGAAACCACCATGGACGGGAAAACGGCTAGCGCAAATCCAGCCCCGACCTCGACCAGTGCGGTTACAATCAGCAATCTTTTCATCAACGAGCCCGATCCTTAGGTTGAAGAGGTGTCGACTCAGAAATCCATGTTGGCATTGGTGAAGTCAGATTGCGACTGTCACAAGCAACAGGGGGATCTTGGTCGCTCTAAGAACCGGGCAGCATTATTGTTGTAACGGTCCGCAATCGGTTTGACAACAGCTTGTTCTTCATCTACGAATGCGCTCCCAATTCCGTGAACTTTTCTGATGGAACCCTCTCTCTCCACCGGAAGCGGAACAATTTTCCCCCTGTCGGTCATCCTTGCACGGTCCGGATTTCAATCTCTGGCCACAGCACGCGAACTATCAACAACATAAGCCTGGCCCTCTCCCTTTGGCAGAGAACTTGCATCTTACCGTCGCAGACATTTGCACGAGGGGTGTGCGATGCCGAAAACACAAGTCGCTTTGCCTGCATTGCTGCTGATCCTGGCGCTCGGGCCCGGGTTGTATTTAACGATCCAACCATCCTTCGGTCAGGGCGCGGACGATGCGTCGCAGAACGCCTCAAGCAGTGGGCCGGGACACACGCAGCCCGTGCAGCATGCAGATAATGATAATAATGACCCCGGTCGAAGTTCAGCAACAACGTTCCAGGGAAGAATTGTGCGATCCGGTAACAGACTTGTCCTCGCCGCCCTCGACAGCACCACCTATCAACTCGACAATCAGCGAGAGGCGCATAACTTTCTCAACCAATACGTGAGGGTCACGGGGAGTTTGGACGCCACCACGGGAATGATTCGCATTCATGCGATCGACCCTGTCTGAGCCCACACAAAAACGGTGCCTTTGAGCAAGGACATCGGTGGGGTGGGGAGGCGGTACGGATGCCTCCCCCTTTCGCCACATGATTTGGCAGCCAGGGGCTTCTTCTGGCGTTCGAATTTAACAGCCAACCTGTCACAGCACTATTGCGTCCAAATCGCGGGTAAAAGGACGATGCATGCGATTGTTGAGCGTTCGACTTATTGTCTCTCTTATCGTCGGTATTACCTTCGTTTCGTCCGGTTTTTCTTATTACGAGGTCTTGGCTCAGAAGCGCGCTCTCCGCACCGATGTTGAGCGTCGGGACGAAGTGCTTGGAGAGAGCCTGGCGGGCAATGTCGCTGCGTTGTGGACTCCCGCGATCAAGGCCCCAACTAGTCTCGTGCCATCGAACCCAAATGCGCCGTCGCGAGTTCCCGATCGAGTGCCGGAAGATGCGCCCAATAAAGTTTCCTTACAGCAACTTGTCCAACGCTTCGGGAATCGCGAGCGCCTGTTAGGGGTTGCCGTTTACGACCGGCAGGGCGCAGTAGTTGCGATTACTCCGGAGTTGGCCAATGCCCTCTCGCCTAGCCCGGCCGAGATCACCAAGGCGATCGGGCAAGCGCGTGAAGACAGTTCCTTCCTCAGACTGGGTCGCGCGCCTGTTCACATTCTCGCTTTGCCGTTCCGTCGTCAGAATCAATCGGAAGTCTTGGGGAGTTTGGTCTTAGTGCACGACGTGAGCTACATTCACGAGCAAATCCTGCTCGTCTGGCGCCAGACTTTTTTCCGCGTACTGGCTCAAGTGTTCCTCATCGTTCTGATTACGTTGTTGATCATCCGTTGGAGTATGGTTGGGCCCATTGCGCGAGCGGCGCTGTGGATGCGCGGCCTTCGCACCGGCAAGATTTCTTTTCGTCAAGGATTGCCCGACCTCGACATGTTCCGTCCCCTGGCGCGGGAAGTAGCCACCATGGCCGAAAGCCTCAACCACGCCCGCCATGCGGCCGAAAATGAGGCGCGCTTGCGCGACGCCGGAGCATCCGTATGGACCGCTGATCGGCTCTCCGTGCAACTTCGCACTCGGCTCGATGGCGGAAAGCTTGTCGTCGTCTCCAATCGTGAGCCCTACACGCACGAGCGCAACGGCAAAACGATCAACGTCATGGTTCCGGCCAGCGGTATCGTTACTGCGCTGGAGCCTGTGCTCACTGCCTGCGATGGCACCTGGATCGCCCATGGCAGCGGCAACGCGGATGCGGACGTTGTCGATTCGAACGATCGCCTGCGAGTGCCTCCCGACGATCCACACTATACGCTCCGCCGCGTCTGGCTAACCAAAGAGGAAGAAGAAGGCTATTACTACGGCTTCGCTAATGAAGGCCTTTGGCCGCTCTGTCACGTCGCTCACACCCGCCCGCTTTTCCGCGCCACCGACTGGCAGACGTATCAGGATGTCAATCGTAAGTTCACGAATGTCGTGCTCGAAGAGATCAAGGACGTCGTGAAGCCGGTGGTGCTCGTCCAGGATTATCACTTCGCCTTGCTCCCCCGTCTCATCAAAGAGAAGCGCCCCGATGCCCGAGTAGCCATTTTCTGGCATATTCCGTGGCCGAACACCGAGGCCTTTGGCATTTGCCCGTGGCAGCGCGAGTTAGTCGACGGTTTGCTCGGCGCCGATTTGATTGGCTTTCACATCCAGTCGCACTGCAACAACTTTCTCGAGACGGTCGACCGTGTCGTCGAATCGCGCGTCGATTGGGAGCACTTCTCCGCGCTGCGGCAGGATCACCGCACTCTGGTTCGCCCGTTTCCGATCAGCGTCGCTTTTGCCGATGACGATGCCGACGCAAACGGGAACAATAATGACGGATTCAACCCCCTCGAGCGCTCGGCGCTCCTGCGCAGTGTTGGCGTGGAAGCACCCTTCATGAGTGTCGGCGTTGACCGCGTCGACTACACCAAGGGGATTCTCGAGCGCTTCCTCGCCATCGAACGCTTCCTTGAAAAATATCCCAGCTATCAGGAAAAATTCACTTTTGTACAGATCGGCGCGCCCAGCCGCACTCACATCAAGCGCTATCACGATCTGCTCGCAGAGGTCGAAGCCGAGACCGATCGTATCAATTGGCGCTTCCAGAACGGCAACTGGAAACCCATCGTCTTCCTCAAGCGCCAGCACAGCCACAAGGAAATCGAGCCCTTCTATCGCGCCGCCGATCTCTGCCTGGTCACATCGCTGCACGACGGCATGAATCTCGTCGCCAAGGAATACATTGCGGCCCGGCGCGATGAACGGGGGGCGCTCATCCTCAGCCAGTTCACCGGAGCGGCTCGCGAACTGCGCGACGCCTTGCTGGTCAATCCCTACGACATTGATCAGACTGCCGATGCCATTCGCGCCGCCCTGGAGATGGGTCCTGCCGAGAGCCAGATGCGCATGCACCGCATGCGCGAGCTGATCCGAGAGCACAACATTTACCAATGGGCCGGCAACCTGATCACTGAGCTTTGTGAAGTTCGCCTCAATGCGCCCGAGGACGTCGAGGGGAAATTTCGTGTCCATCATGTATCCGCAGCGTGATTGCGTTGCCGGTCAGATCAGTTTGCTGGATCTAAATGCGACTTGCGTCAAACTCGAAAGGAGTACCGGTTGAGATCAGGTTTGCAATCCCAGCTCGATCCATTTCTGCGCAAGGTTGCCCAAGCTCCCGAATCCGCTTTGCTGCTCGATTACGACGGAACGCTCGCGCCCTTCCAATCGCGGCGCGACCAGGCTTATCCCTATCCGGGTGTTGCTCCGCTTCTGCAAGAGATCGTGCGCGATCGCAGCACACGTGTTGTCGTTGTTTCAGGCCGCGATGCCACCGAGGTACTTCCACTTCTCAATGTTCATCCGTCTCCCGAAGTGTGGGGAGTTCATGGACTGCAGCGTCTGAAGTCCGATGGGAGCACGGAAATGCCGCAGCTCGATGAGCGCACCCTCCACGGTTTGTCGGACGCCGAGCGCTGGCTCGGCTATCAGGAATTGCTTCACACTGCGGAATTCAAGGCTGGCAGTATTGCAGTCCATTGGCGCGGCCTCAGCGACAACGACACCGAGGCTCTCCGTGCCCGCGTCCGCCTGGGGTGGCGCCCGATTGCTAAGGAACGCCAACTGGACCTGCTCGAATTCGATGGCGGCTTGGAAATTCGCGCCCGCGCCGCCGACAAGGGCGCAGCGGTTCGCGCTTTTCTCGAAGAAATCGGTGCTGACGCTCCCATCGCTTATCTCGGCGATGACACCACCGATGAGTCTGCATTCAAAGCATTGCAGGGCCGAGGACTCACCGCTCTTGTACGTCCGAAGTGGCGGACCACGAGCGCCCAATTCTGGCTCAGGCCGCCGGAAGAACTTCTCGATTTTCTCGGCCAGTGGCTAACAACTTGCGTCCAACGCGATCCCTCAGCAGCCGGAGGACCAACAACAGGGAGATAAAGGTGGTGAATCAATGAGCAGCACGGCGTCCGCAACTCCTCAACATAAGCCGGCGAAGCCTTTCTACTTCAATACCTCGGCGCATCTTCTGCGCATCACCGCGCTGAAAGCGAAAACGCTAGCGGAATTTCTCGAAGCCCTGCGCGCCTGTCCGGAAGATTCCATTTTTCAACACACCTTCCGAACTCTTCAGGAGCACCATTTTATTCGCGAAGGTTTTTCCAATGATTTCGCGCAGTGGGTACTTACAGACTGCAACCAGCCGGGCCTAGCCGAACAACTGGCCAACGTCGACGTGCGCGAATATACCTCCCTTGGCGAATTGCGCAATCGCTTTATTCAGATCGTCGAGGAGCACGTGAAAACCAGTCCCGCCGACGCATCGCGCGTCGCCGATGAAACCTTTTATTTTTGCGCTGCGGACACGGTAATGATGCCCACGAAGTTCGTGGCTCAATCGATGCAAGATTTCGCCAACGGTGTTCGCGAAGTGAGCGTGCATTCCATCCATCATCATTTCATCGAAGCACGGCTGCGGCTTAAGCTCATGTCCAACGATTTTTCTCAATGGTTACTCGAGGATGTGGGGCTTACCGAAACCGCCCGCGCACTGAATCGCATCGACATCTATACCGGGACGCTCGAAGACGTACGCCGGCAAATTGTTCGCGTGATTGAACGTGCGCTCGCCTGAAATCGCAGTGGCGTCAGAGATGGCGCTGATTGCGGTTTCCGGTGTTCAGTGCCGCTCGCCACAAAAAAGCAGGAAGGTCGAAAGGTCTAAAGGAGAAAAGAAACTAGTGAAATCGCAAAGTGCAACCGATCGCTCATCGTCGCCCGGACCTTCCGTCGTACCAGTAGAGGCGCGCCCCGAAACCGAGAAAAGGCCGGTGCAGTCCGCGCAGCCCGTGCCCGCGACTCCGGAGCGCCGCAAAGCTCCGCGGTCGTGGGAGACGCCGCCTGCACCCGTGTCGCCGCCTCCGTTCGATGCCTACGAGAATATTGTTGGCGCGGCTGAGCTTGACGAATTGCGCTTCCTGGCCCGCGAACTCAAAGGCAAGACGGTGAAGATGGTCAACTCTACGGCTGTCGGCGGCGGTGTTGCCGAAATGCTGAATAGGCTCGTACCGCTGCTTGGCGAGCTTGAAGTTCCAACCCACTGGGATGTGATCACCGGCGGTAACGACTTCTTCGAAATCACCAAGGCTTTTCATAACGCCTTGCACGGCACCCCGTATGAGTTGACGCAAGCTGCGCGCGAAATCTTTCTCTCTTACAACGAACAGAACCGGCAGCGCATGCAATTCAACGAAGATCTCATCGTCATTCACGATCCCCAGCCCGCCGCCCTGATCGGTGCGCGCAAGGATTCTCATGCGCGCTGGGTCTGGCGCTGCCACATTGATTTATCGAATCCGAATCCGGAAGTCTGGGGATTTCTCCGCCCCTACATCGAACAATTCGACGCGGCAATTTTTTCTTCGCAATCATTTGCCAGGCAGTTGCCTATACCGCAATATTTGTTTTATCCCTGCATCGATCCGTTGTCGGAAAAGAACAAAGATCTCGACGAAAGTTTCGTCCAAAAAGTATGTAACGAATTCGGCGTCGATCACTCGCGCCCCATCGTCACTCAGGTCTCTCGCTTCGATCGTTTGAAAGATCCCGTTGGTGTGGTGCAAGCTTACAAGCAAGCCAAGAAATATGTGGATTGCCAGTTGGTGCTGGCTGGTGGAGGTGCCAGCGACGATCCCGAAGGCGCAATCGTACTCAAAGAAGTCAGAGAGGCAGCCGGCAACGATCCTGACATCATTATTCTCGACCTGCCTCCGTGGTGCGCGCTCGAGATCAACGCCCTGCAGCGTGCTTCAACCATCATCGTGCAGAAATCGCTCAAAGAAGGGTTTGGCCTAACCGTCACTGAAGCACTCTGGAAAGGGAAGCCAACCATCGCGGGCGCCGTAGGCGGCATTCCGAACCAGATCATCCACAAACTGACCGGCATGTTGGTCTATTCGGTGGAGGGCTGTGCCTATCAGATTCGCTACCTGCTAACCCACCCTGAGTTCGCTACTCAACTCGGCAAGAACGGCCGCGAACACGTCAAAGAAAACTTCCTGATGACTACGAACGTGCGTCGCTGGCTGTTGCTGCTACGGATTTTACTGGCTGAAGGCAAGGCCTAAAACGACAAGCGCTGTCTCACGGAAGTTACCTCGAGGCGGTGCTGCGATGCCGTATAATAAAAATAGTGCTCAAATATTCCATCGTAGTTCCCCTGCACAACGAGCAGGAGAACGTCACTGATCTGTACGCCCGGCTTAAGTCCGTGATGGAGGCTAGTGGCGAGACGTTCGAGATGGTGCTGGTCGATGACGGCTCCATCGACGGTACGTTCTCATTGCTGAAAGAAATTGCTGCCGTCGACAGCCGTGTGACCGTCGTCAAGTTGCGGCGCAACTTCGGCCAGACCGCGGGCTTGGCTGCGGGCTTCGACCATGCTCGGGGCGAATACATTATCGCCATGGACGGCGACCTGCAGCATGATCCCGCGGACATTCCGCTGTTTCTCGAGAAAATTGCAGAGGGCTACGACATCGTCAGCGGCTGGCGCAAGAATCGCGTCGACAATTTCTGGATGCGCCGCATCCCGTCGCGCTGCGCCAACTGGCTGATGGCCAAGTTGAGCGGCGTAGATATTCACGACTTTGGTACGACATTCAAAGCCTACCGCCGGGAAATCCTCGGCCAGGTTCCCCTCTACGGCGAACTGCACCGGTTCATCCCGGCACTCGCTTCGTGGCACGGTGCGTCGATCATCGAAGTGCCGATCAAGAACGTGAACCGGGAGCGCGGCGCTTCGCATTACGGCATCTCGCGTACTTTCCGCGTCTTCTTCGATCTGATCACCATCCGCTTCCTGCTCAAATATCTTTCGCGCCCGCTGCACTTCTTCGGCACCCTGGGGATGTTCAGCATTTTCGCAGGCAGCGGAATTTCGGGCTGGCTGATTTTTGAGAAGCTTCTGCACCACTCCGATGTCATGTACCAGCACGGCCCACTGATGATGTTCTCCGCCGTCCTTTTGCTGGCCGGGCTCAACATGCTGGCGATTGGTCTGCTAGGAGAGATGCAAGTGCGTCACTACCACGAACCCACCCAGCGCGCACCCTACTCCATCGATCGCGTGCTGCGGGCCCAAAGCGAAGAAAGCACGATTTCGGAGTAGTCGCTGGACTACGCCCTGTATATTCTGGTGGCTCAGCTATTTATCACCGCGCGTACGACTGCGGGTACCACTTCGCGAATTACAATAGGAACCACAAGCGAAGCCACATAGGCCCCGAAGGCCAAAAAGGGAGCGGCAAGAGCTGCGATCAGGATGTGGCGAGTGGAAATCGAGTTCATGAACACACCTCCATCAGCCTAAACTTACGGGGTTTTGGGCCTGAATAGTTCCCTAAAACCAGCCCCTACCGGCGACACCAGCTCCCAAAGCGTTATAATCTCACCGCAGCCATGCCCACCACAACCCAATACGAACTGCGCCTGGCCGGCCGAATGTCGCGGCTCGGCACCGAAACCGCCTTCGAAGTCCTGAACCGCGCCCGGGCTCTTGAAAAACAGGGCAAAGAGATCATCCACCTGGAAATTGGCGAGCCAGACTTCGACACTCCGGGCAACGTCATCGAAGCGGGGGTCAGCGCCCTCCATCAAGGCTGGACGCACTACGGCCCGGCCGCCGGGCTACCCGAGTTGCGACAGACCATCGCCGAGTACGTGAGCCGAACCCGCAATGTGCCGGTTTCGAGCGACGAAGTAGTGGTCGTCCCCGGCGGCAAGCCAATTATTTTCTTCACGATTCTCGCGCTTATTGAACAGGGAGATGAGGTCATCTATCCGAACCCCGGCTTCCCCATCTACGAGTCGATGATCAATTATTCGCTCGGCAAAGCGGTCCCTATTCATTTGCGAGAAGAGCGCGACTTCTCTGTTGACGTAAAAGAACTGGCTTCGCTGATCACTGACCGCACCAGGCTGATCATCTTGAACTCGCCCCATAACCCAACCGGCGGCGTGCTCACCAGGAAAGATATCTTTGAAATCGCGGAGGCGATTGGCGACCGCAACATTATGGTTCTCTCCGATGAGATTTACAGCCGCCTGATCTTTCCTGATGGAGAGCACGAAGTCGAAGATTTCTCCATCATGAGTGTCCCCGGGTTCAAGGAGCGCACGATTCTGCTCGACGGTTTTTCCAAGACCTACGCGATGACGGGGTGGCGGATGGGCTACGGTGTCATGCGTCCCGATCTGGCAACGCACATTGCGCGGCTCAATACCAACTCCATTTCATGCACCGCCAGCTTTACGCAAATAGCTGGGATCGAAGCGCTGCGCGGCGATCAATCTTCCGTCGATAAAATGAACGCCGAGTTCAAGCGCCGCCGCGACGTTTTCGTGGCCGGACTGAACAAGATTAAAGGCTTCTCCTGCCGCCTGCCCAAAGGAGCGTTCTACGCCTTTCCCAACATAACGAAAACGGGCTGGCCGTCCAAGAAGCTGGCGGATGCGTTGCTCGAACAAGCCGGAGTGGCGTGCCTTTCCGGCACCGCGTTCGGCGGGTTTGGCGAAGGCTATCTGCGGTTCAGCGTCGCCAATTCGCTTGAGAATCTGAACAAGGCGTTAACGAAAATAGAGGACTGGACAGCGAATAACCTGCGCTAGCTAGTGTTGTGTCCCATAAATAACTAGCATAAGTATCGGGCTTGAGATAAACTCCGACCATGATCACGGGACGCCCCAAGCCCTCCCTTACTCTCGCCCAGGACGAACAAATCCAACTACGTAGCCTGGCTGCTTCCCGCAGTTTGCCGCACTCTCTGGTGGCGCGGGCCAAACTTGTGCTGTGGTCGGCGCAGGGGCAAAGCAACACGCAAATCGCGATTCGTCTGCGCTGGAGAAATGCTACCGTGGGCAAGTGGCGGCAGCGTTTTATCGAGCGCCGACTGGCCGGACTCTATGACGAACTGCGTCCCGGTCGGCCCCGCAGCATCGAGGATGAGCGGATCGCCGTTCTGCTGAAGCGCACGCTCGCGCGTAAGCCCGCCAATTGCACCCACTGGAGTATCCGGCAAGCTGCCCAAGCCAGCGGAATCTCTCGTTCCACGGTGCATCGCGTATTTCAGACCTTTGGGGTGCAACCCCACCGTACCCGCAGTTTTAAGCTGTCCACCGATCCTTTCTTTATCGAGAAGGTGCGCGACATCGTCGGCCTCTACCTGAACCCACCGGATCACGCTTTGGTGCTTTGCGTCGATGAAAAGAGCCAGATTCAGGCTCTGAACCGCACCCAACCCGTGCTGCCGATGGGCTTGGGCTACGTCGAGGGCGTGACTCATGATTATGTCCGCCATGGCACTACCACTCTGTTCGCCGCTCTGGATATCGCCACCGGCGCTGTGTTCACCGAATGTAAGCCGCGGCATCGCCACCAAGAATTTCTCTCCTTCTTGCGCCACCTGGACGAGTCGGTGCCGCCGGAACTCGAACTTCACCTGATCGTCGACAACTACGCCACCCACAAACATCCCAGGGTGCGCACCTGGCTGGCGCAGCGGCCCCGCTATCACATGCACTACATCCCCACCTATTCCTCCTGGCTTAACCAGGTCGAACGCTGGTTCGGCCTCATCACCCAACGCGCCATTCGTCGGGGTACCTTCACCAGCGTGGCAGACCTCATTCAGAAAATCGACTCCTTCGTGCAGCATTACAACCGTTCCAGTCGGCCATTTGTCTGGACCGCCACGGCCGACTCGATCCTGCAGAAGATCGCCCGACTTTGTTCGTATATTTCCGGGACACCACACTAGCGGGTGATTGCAAATGGTCGAAAGGGTCGGGAAGGCACGATGTTCTAGTCGTGCCATTTTTCTTCTATTAATCGGGATCAATATCTATCTTGATTTATCATGGTCAAGGACTAAAATACAGTTGGAAAGAGGGACCATGCCCGCAACCAAGACCGCTAAGACCAAGAAGTTCACTCCTGAGATCGACGGCAAGCTCTACGATGAATTCGTTGCGGTTGCGGAGCGCAACGGGCAAACGAAGCGACATGTGCTCGAAGAGGCGCTTCGGTTCTACCTGCACAATGTGGTTCCGTCGCAGCACTTGGTTCGCCGCGAAGTGATGGACGCCTTTGAACAGTCCGCGGCTCGCAACCGTGATCTGCTGCAGCGCCTCGCCAAGTAACCGTCCAAATGTCCGATTACCTGACGGTGGCGGAAGTCTACCGGATGCAGCACCGGTTGATCGAGATATTCGGCGGTCTCCACGGTGTCCGAGATAAGGGCGCTATAGAAGCCGCCGTTTTTCGTCCGCAAACCGGCTACTACAATTCCCTCGAAGAAGAAGCGGCGGCGTTGATGGAATCGCTCGGCAACAACCACGGCTTCCTTGACGGCAATAAGCGAATCGCCTTTACCGCGACTGACGTGTTCTTGCGGCGCAATGGTTCTTACATCGAGGTCGAAGGAGCGGATGGATTCGCCTTCATCAACGGCTCGATGGAGCAGCACAAATTCCGCTTCGCCGAAATTCTCGACTGGGTTCGTCGGCATATCAAGCCGCTTTAAGTTAGGCGGCGCGAGATGTCGCAGACCCTTTCGTTTTTCTCACGTTGGCAGCCATCTGACCCGATTTGGTGTAAACTTTGGCCGCCATGACAAACATCGATAAGCACCCCGCCGGTTCCTTCTGTTGGATTGAACTTCACACCACCGACCAGGCTGCTGCCAAAAACTTCTATGGTTCTCTGTTTGGTTGGGGGCCGCACGACAGTCCGATGGGCCCGGACGACTACTACACGGAATTCAAACTTCAGGGCCGAGAAGCGGCCGCCGCATGCACCTTGCGCCCCGACGAAAAGTCGCAGGGCATTCCTCCTTATTGGATGATCTACGTCAGCGTCGACAACGCCGACGCGGCGGTCGCCAAAGCGCAGCAACTTGGGGGCAAGACCTTTGGCCCGGCTTTCGACGTGATGGATGCTGGCCGGATGGCGGTCATCCAGGACCCGACCGGGGCGGTAGTTTGCGTGTGGCAGGCGAACAAGAATGCCGGAATCGGAATCGCTCAGGTAAACGGTACGCTGTGCTGGGCTGATCTGAGCACACCGGATACAAAGCGCGCCTCCGATTTCTACTCTGGCCTTTTCGGATGGCAGCTGATCAGCGATCCGAAAGACCCGTCCGGATATCTGCATATCAAGAACGGAGAGCACCACATCGGCGGTATTCCTCCAGTTTCGTATCGCCAGCCAGGAATGCCGGCGCACTGGATGGCCTACTTCCAGGTCGACGACGTCGATGCCACCGCAAATCAGGCGAAAGAACTGGGAGCGAAACTTCACCTTCCCCCGATGACCATGGAAGGAGTCGGCCGCATGTCAGTAATCGCCGACCCGCAGGGCGCGGCATTTTCGATCTTCAAGTCGGCGCGGGGATAAACCCGGATATTCTCGGCACGGTCCGGGCCGTTTGCCTGAGCGACGACCCGAATGGTAAAACCCTTCCGAGGATCCGGTCGTGAAAAAAATCGCACTTCTCCTCTCACCAGCTCTTTGTCCGCTCTTCATCATATTCGCGGTCGGTCACGCAGCGGATTATTCGCGGCTCATCAATCTTCCGACCAGCAAGAGCCTTACGCTCCCTGTTCCCGGATTCATCGCCCGCACGAACAGCTTTCCCGCGACCATCGCGGTCAGTCCCGACGGCCGCTATGCCGCCCTGCTCAATCAGGGATACGGCACCGAGGAGAGCGGCGGGCGGCAATCGATTGGCATTCTCGATCTGAGCAACAATCAACTGCGCGATTTCCCTGACGATCGCCTGACGGACGAGTATTCGACGCACCAGACGTATTTTATAGGCCTTGCCTTCTCGAGCGATGGCAGGCGTCTCTACTCTTCCATGGGATCGATCACGGATCCAACCGGAGAGAAGCCGACGAGCATGGGGAATGGCGTCGCGGTCTACAAATTCGCGGCCAGCGCAGTGACGCCCGAACGCTTCATCAAGATCGCACCGCAACCCCTCGCCGAAGGAAAAGAGGTGGCATTCGGCCTGCGCAAGACTCCCGCCGGAACCGCGCTGCCGTATCCTGCAGGCTTTGCCGTGCTTCCCGGCCACAAAAGTGACCGCCTGCTGATCGCCAATAATCTCGCGGACAACGTGATACTTCTTGACGTCAAAACCGGGAAGATTGAGAAGTCATTCGACCTGAGCCGAAGCCGCTACATTCCCAGCGAATATCCCTATACAGTAATCGCCAATAAAGCAGGAACAAAGGCATGGGTCAGCCTGTGGAACAGCTCCTCAATCGCCGAATTGAATCTGGCTAAGGGCACGGTTGCACGATGGTTGGATCTTATGAAGCCCGGCGACCCTGTTGCGGCTGGCTCACATCCGACAGCGATGGTTTTGAGCCCGAACGGCGTTCTGCTCTATGTCGCTCTAAGCAATGCCGATTCGGTGATCGAGCTAAATCTAGACAACGGATCCATCGACCATATTTACAGCACAAAACTCTTTGGCGGCGCTGTACCACAGGCTATTGCCCTTTCAAAGGATGACAGTCGTCTGTTTGTGGCGAACGGCGGCCTTGACGCCGTCGCAGTCTTTGGAGTCAGTGGTGTGGCTCACGGTTTCGAAGATGGAAGGGAACTGCGTCCTGCCGGATTGATTCCGACCGAGTGGTATCCGAGTGCGCTTGCTACTGTGGGTGACGACCTGATCATCGCCACCGCCAAGGGCGAAGGCAGCGGTCCCAACAATATGCAAAATAGACTCAAGGGCGAGCGCAAGAGGAAGGCTTATCCTTACATTCCGACGCTTATCGGCGGCTCCATCCAACGCTTGAAACTCGAGGACATCAACAACAATCTCGATGCCTATACCCAGCAGGTTGAAAAGGATAATCTGTTGCGTTCGAACGGCGGCGAGTTCACATTCGCAGCCGGAACAAATCCCATTCGGCATGTGATCTACATCCTGAAAGAGAACCGCACATACGATCAGATTTTCGGTGATCTTCCCGTTGGCGACGGCGACCCTTCGCTGACGATATATGGAAAAGACATCACGCCCAATGAGCACAAACTCGCGCTGCAGTTCGGCGTGCTCGACAATTTCTACGACAGCGGAGAAGTCTCCGGCGACGGCCATCTCTGGTCGACTGCTTCGACCAGCTCCGATTACAACGAAAAAACTTGGCCGATTGCCTACCGAGGCAAGGAACACACTTACGATTTCGGCGGCAGCGTGGCCGACGAAATTGCGCTGGAGCAGGGAATCCCCGACGTTGATGATCCGGGCACTGGTTTCCTTTGGGACAACCTTGCCCGCAGCGGGCTCAGCTATCGTATCTACGGAGAATTCATCGCCGCGGTGTGGTGCAAGAACGAAAAAGCCAATTCGCCTATGGAAGGCACGCCTTCGGCTTCGTCTGCTCCTTGCCCGGTGGCCGCGATTCATAAAGGCGAGCCGCTGCCGGTGAATGTCGGTAGTCCGCCGGGCGGCCCGAGTCCGTGGCCTTGGCCGATTCCGCAATTCAAGCGGATGCGTCCGACTAAGGCGGCGCTGCGCGATCACTTCGATCCGCAATTTCCCGACTTCAATACCGATTAT
Organism: uncultured Acidobacteriaceae bacterium; assembly: GCA_963800565.1. Taxonomy (GTDB): domain Bacteria; phylum Acidobacteriota; class Terriglobia; order Terriglobales; family Acidobacteriaceae; genus Acidiflorens. Next base: position 302,573 of record CAWDBM010000010.1, on the reverse strand, counting down.
CCGGACCAGCTTCGGGCCGATGAATTTCTGCGTGAGTTTGCGGACTTTGCTATGGCGAGGGGGACGGATAGAGAGCTTCCGCGATTTACCCTGCTTTACTTGCCCGATGATCACACAGGAGGCACGCGTCCCGGCAAAGCCACGCCACAAGCCTCTGTAGCTGACAACGATCTGGCGGTTGGGCGCGTCGTTGATGCCGTTTCTCATAGTGCGTATTGGGACGACACAGCGATCTTCGTTCTGGAAGATGATGCGCAGGACGGCGCTGATCATGTTGACGCGCATCGATCGACGGCTCTGGTCATTAGCAAGTACGCGCCACAGCAGGCGCAAACGTTTGTCGAATATAATTTCTATACGACGGTCAGCGCCATTCATACGATGGAAGCTCTGCTGGGCCTTGCGCCGATGAATCTTTTCGACGCGCACGCGCCGCTGATGGCGCCGCTATTCGCCGGGTCGGGAACGCAGGCGCCGTATGAGGTTGACGACAGCAATCTCCGGAGCGGGCTTATCTATCGAGTGAACGAGAAGAATGCTCCGGGAGCGAAGCAGTCTTCGCGGATGAATTTTTCGCGTCCCGATGCGGCTGACGCGAAGGAGTTGAATGCGATTTTGTGGGAGGATGCGAAGGGCAGGGTTGCGATGACGACTCGGTAAAGCGGTTTTCAGCTATCAGCTTTCAGTTCTCAGTAACCCCTAAACTAATTATTGCTTTGTCGGGTCGTCACATCTGCGACTGGCCGGCGTTTTCGCGGAATGATGAGTTGGGTTTTGAACCCCCCCCCCCCCCCCCCCCCCCCCCCACAAAAAAAACAACTGCACTGTAAACTGCTGTAACTAAGAGAGATACGCGAAATCTCTTCCCGAATTGGGATTTGGAGTTGTCAAAGAGCGTTGTGTGGGCGGCCCGTGGTAAACGGATCCAGTTCGCAACAGGCGCGGTTTGGGGACCATTGTCTCGCGGGATTTGGTTGGCGGTCTGTGATGGGGCACACAGGTATTTTGTGATGATTGTGGAGGCGTAGTCTCCTCTACTGTTCGATTACGCGACGACGGATACTTCGCCCTGATCTTTGTTCTTGCGAGCCGGTCTCACTGAAATTTCTATGTCTTGCCCGAGACCGGTTAGAAAATCCATAAGGCGTTCGACGGAGAAGTTTCCCGAGCGATTGCGCATCAGCAAAGAGACATGCGGCTGCTTGATGCCGAGGATTTTGCCGGCGGCGGCTTGCGTCAGGTTGCGCCCCTTGATGAGGCGGTAAATCTGGAGGGTGAGCTCTCCCTTCAGCAGTTCTCGCTCGGCCGCTCAAAGAACGAGGACCTTCGGATTCTTCACTTTCTCCGCTTTTACCCGATCAATATTTGCCGAGACGATAGCCCTCAGATATTCCGCGTCGGAATAGGTGACGCGAATCAGATTTTTCTTGAGCCAAGAGTTTAAGTACTGCTCACCCCTGATCTTTGCTCCCTCAAGGGAAACCGATTCGTACACTTTGGTGGTGGTGTAGGCGAGGAGATCAGCCACTTGGATTGGAATATTAGTTTTATCGTCGAGCGGCGCTAAGGTAGTTGCGTGTTTTCCCCAAGTCGGGTTTGCCTCTTTGAAGCCTTCCCATCCGGACTGCAATATTGCTGCCTTGCTATGCTCATCATAGAGAAACGCGCATGCCTCGAAGGGCTTGTGCCCTGCAATCTCAGATAGGACGAGGCCAATAAATTGGTAGTGAGCGTAGAAGTAAGGATCAGGGTTTAAAACGATTGCACCGTCCGGCTCAGCGAGGACTTTTCTATAGTCTTCCATCAGGATAGCTGTGCAAAACGCAAAAACGTCAGAGCTAGAAACGATTAGTTTCAGGTTCACTAGAAGCGCATCGGCAATCACTCTGGCGGTCGTTAGACCGTGAATATCAACTAGTTTTCGCTGAAACTCCCCCTCCAAATTAATGCATTCCCAAGTGCTAAAGTAGTTAACGCCTACCTCTTTCAGGGCTCGCTCCCAGTATCGCTCAACGTCGAACCATTTCTCAGATTCACCGACGAACCCCGCGACCGAAAATACGGTCTTGCGCCCATGGTCCGCACTATCGTCCATATAGCAGCCGATCACGTAAAACGCCCTTTCTTATTCCTGAAGAGGAACCGAACAGTTCGGCTTGGACGGGCGAGGGCGCCCGTCCCTACGCGAGCCTTACCCCTTTATCTTCTTGTATTCGTCAAACGCATCCAGAAAGCGGTCGATATCCTGCTTCGACAAATAGTACGGCGTCGACAGGCGCAGCTTGTTTGGCTCGCCTCCCCGGATTCGAATTTTCTTTTCTTTCCACATCCAGTTTTCGAGGTCGATGCGGATTATCGGCGGAACGTTTACTGTGGCTAGGGCACAGCGCAACGCGGGGTCGGGAGATGTCCAGGACTGGGCTCCTCGCTGGATCATGGCGTTCAGGATGTAGTCGCAGAGTTGGCGATGGCGGCGTTCGATGCGGTCCATGCCTATGTCGTTGGCTAGCTGGATGGAGGCGCGCAGGCCCCAGAGGGCGGGGACGTTCGAGCTGCCGATGCGCTGGAAGCGTTCGGAGCGGAGTTTGGGGTCGTCCCAGCCTTCGGTGGCGATGGTGCTCCAGAGGCGGTCGATCATTTCGTCGCGGACGTAGAGGAAGCCGGAGCCTTTGGGCGCCTGGAGCCATTTGTGGGGGCTGGCGGAATACATGTCGCAGCCTAGGTCGTGCAGGTTGAGGCGCATCATGCCGGGGACGTGGGCTCCATCGACGGCGGAGATTACGCCTTTGGCGCGGGCTAGGGCGCAGAGTTCCTTGGCGGGAAGGACGACTCCGGTAACGGTGGTGATATGGCTGAAAAATAAAACTCTGGTGCGCGAAGTGATCATGGCGCTGACGAGATCGACCACCTGCGCGGGATTGATGACCGGCTTCGGCAGAGTGAATTTCTTGATGACAATTCCGTAGCGCTTGGCGCGCAAGTCCCAGGGATGCTGACCGCCGGGATGCTCCTGATCGGTCATCAGCACCTCGTCGCCGGCCTTGAGGTCGATGCCATTGGCGATGTAGCTATTAGCTTCGGTGGCATTGCGGAGGAGGGCGATTTCGTCGCGGTTGCAGCCGACGAAGGAGGCCAGCGGATCGCGGAAGTCGTTGCGGGCGTCGTATCCCCAGATGGGGTAGTCTTCGGGATCGGCCTGGTTCATCTTCTCGGTGGTTTCGTAGCCTTCGAAAACGGCGCGCAGCACGGGAGCGGGGCTCGAGCCTACGGTGCCGTTATTCAGGTAGATTTCGTCGGCGGGAATGAGGTATTGCTTGCGGAGTTCGCGCCAATAGGCTTCTTCGTTTTGGTCGAAGAGGGAGCGGTCGGGGAGCTTGGTGGGGAGGGATTGGAGTTGTGCCCAGAGATGGCCGCGCCAGGCCAGGCTGGCGCCTACGGCTACGGAAGAAGCGAAGGATGAGGAGAGAAAAGTTCGACGATTCAGCATGGATCGGCCCTCTTTCTGGAAAGTCGCGCCATAGTACCATCGGGCGAGTCGAAAACGGAGAGGGAGTTTGCGGGTTGGAGGGCGGGCATCCAATCGCTGTTGGCAAAAAGCAGGTCCTTCGCATTGCTCAGGATGACAACTTTTGGGGAGGGCACGACGGGAACACGAAGTTGCACGAAGGAAACTGAGGGGTCCTCAAATAGCGGGTAACTCGGCGAGACCAGCCTGCGTCCAACTAAGAGGAAAACTCCGTCGATCCTGCTTGCTATCGGGGGTATAATGGCGTTAATCGACCTGGTTTTCGCGGGGTGTGCCAATGTCCTTCCGTAAATCGCTGTTCTCCCTGAGTTTACTGGCGCTGCTGGCTTTGCCAGTTCTGGCGCAGGATCAAACTTCCCAGAATTCCACCTCCCAGCCGCAAGCTTCCCAGCCACAGTCAAAAGATCAGAGTGCGCAGACCCCGAGTACGCAAACGCCGACGGCGACATCCACGCAATCCACGGGAACCACGCCCGCTGGGTCGCAGACGCCATCGACTACTCCGACTCCGGCGGCGAATTCCTCTGGCAATGCGACGAGCAATGCTACACCGAGTGGTGAGCAGCCTGTTCAGGAGCCGCCTGACAGCAAGGTGAAGCACACCGGCGGGGAAGACGACGTCGATGCGATCGGCAACCGAAAGGTCGGGGGACGCGGAATAGGCGACTGGTACTCGCTCGAAACAGAAATCCGCATGGGCAAGCAATACTCGATGCAGGTCGAAAACAGCGTGAAGCTGGTGCAGGACCCGGTGGTGAATGAGTACGTGAACCGCATTGGGCAGAATCTGGTGCGCAATTCCGACGCGCAAGTGCCGTTTACGATCAAAGTGATCGACTCGGACGAAGTGAATGCGTTCGCGCTGCCCGGCGGATTCTTCTATGTGAACTCCGGCCTGATTCTGGCGGCGGACGAAGAGGCCGAACTGGCGGGCGTGATGGCGCATGAGATTTCGCACGTGGCCGCGCGTCACGCGATGCGTCAGATGACGCGCATGAATATTGCGCAAATTGCCACGATTCCTCTGATTTTTGTTGGGGGTGGAATCGGCTACGGAATCTACCAGGCCAGCGGCTTGGCCTTGCCGCTGACATTCATGAAGTTCCAGCGCAACTTTGAAGCGGAAGCGGACTATCTCGGCCTGCAATATATGTACAAGACGGGATACGATCCGCAGGCGTTTATCAGCTTCTTCGAAAAGATTCAGGCGAAGGAGAAGAAGAAGCCGGGCACGATCGCCAAGGCTTTTGCGTCGCATCCGCAAACGCCCGACCGGATCGCGGCATCGCAAAAAGAGATTGCGACGATTCTGCCGGCCAAGGCGCAGTATATCGTCACCACTTCAGAATTTGACGACGTGAAAGCCCGGCTGTCAACGATCGAAAACCGACACAAGGTGTTGGAAGAGAAAGATGGAAGCCGTCCCAGCCTGCGGCGCACTTCGACCACCGACAAGAACGGTAATGGCACGAGCAGCAGCAGTGACGACGACCGGCCGACGCTGAAGCGGCGCGACGATAATCCGGACCAGACGCAACAGCAGCAACAGCAATAGTAGCGAACAATCGCGAAGACAAAGAACCGGCGGGTTAGCCGCCGGTTTTTTATTGGACCCGTAATCTGGCCGCCCGACTGATCGTTTTGCTACTACGATCCTGCCGCCACCGACTTCACAGTGATCGTGTCGCCATCCACATCGCCCGTGACCTTCGCCTTTGCTCCAGCCAGATCGTTTAGCTTATCGAGTGCGGCTTGATCCGAGGTTTGCAGGGTATAAACCTTGTCTCCGACAACGAGCGCATATTGACTACCGTGCTTGATGCAGCCGCGCGTGCACGCTGCGGCGTTGCCGGGCATCTCATGCTTGGCTCCGCACATGGCGTCGCTCACCTCGCCGGTTAAGGTCTGACTCTTGCCGGCAGCGAGCGCAGGAATCGCCGCCACACCGATCAACATTTGCATTCCAAGAACAGCAGCCGCAATTCGATTTACTTTCATCTGATGATTTCTCCATTTCGCCTGGGAAATGAGGGTGGCGGTTCGTGACGCCACACTCATGATCTTATTATCATGATGGCAATAGAGAGCGTTTTGTGCAACTGTCGCTACTGTTGCTTAAAACGTATTTCCACGTCGACGGTCTTGTCTTTCTCAAGGGATTCATGAATTGTGATTGCCCACTGCACGCCGCGGGGCAGAAGCTTTGCCGTATCCATGCGAAACTTGCTGGGGTAATCGGCGTTATACGGTTGACCTTGCTGCAATGTCCACGCTGCCCGCATGTGGGCGGTAGTCTGCGTATCGAGGCCCAGAATTTCTAACTCACCCATCTTATAGAGATCGCCTTCCACCACATTCAGGTCGTAATGCACCACGCTTTTTTCATCATTCAAGTGCGCGTCCGGCTTAACGTGCACCAGCATGTAGCCGCGCCTGCGATACAGTTTGCTCACGTTCTCGATGTCGCGAAGGAGCCGCACCGCATCGGCAGGCTCGCCCGCAGGCAGATGGATGAGCGGGGCAAGGTCTGCGGTGCTGATGGCCGAGTTGCCCTTCCAAGCGACGCCCGAGGTGGAATATATTTTGCCCGGCGTCACGGGGATGATGGCGTCGACTTCAACCTCCGCGCGGTCTTGTGAATCTGTGGCCGCGGTCTGGGAGAGCACGCGCGCGTTCGATGGTGCGAACACCGCTTTTAAATATCCGCGCAGGAGGTATACCGGCAGCAGGTCAAACTTGGCGACCGCAGCCAGCGAAGCGCGCCTGTATTCTGCACCTTTGAGACCGTGAGCCGCCGCATCGAGCAGGGCCGCCTGTTCTGGCGACGCGCCGGGAAATTCAACGTCGCGGATCCCTATACCGATCTCTTCGACGTGGTAGTCGATGCCATGCAGGCTGCCGCCGGCTTCGTCACCTTCTCGCAGGTAATCGACGCGACCTGGATATTGCCGGTCGCTGAGAATGGATTGCAATCCTTCGGAAACATAATCGGGAAGGTTGCCCGTGATCGGCAGCAATAGCTTAAAGAGCGGCACACGCTTCTGTAACTCTTTGACGAGTTCATCGTCGGTGAACCAGACAAAATTGTCGAAGTGCGCCGGGACCAGCTTGCTCTCGTCGACGTCGGTGAGTTGAAATTCAAGCTTGATGCTCGCGCCTGACGAAGTGTAGGAATAAACGACTCCGGTGAAAAGTCCCGAATTGCCTAAGCGCTGTACCGCCTCTTTGAAATCGCCATCGGCGGCGAGCTGACCAATTTGCAGGCCGCTGGCAGCGAGAATTTCCTTGTCGGTGTAGCGCGTGGTCCCGATGACTTTCAGCGCGGCGAGTTTGGGAGGAGCGAGTGAGGATTGCTTCTGGGCGGCAACCATGCCAGTCAGGCACGAAAGAAAAACGAATTGGAGCGCCAGCTTCCTTGAAAATCGCTTCATTGCAACCGGTCTCGTCACGGTCCAGGTCATTTCGATCGTTTCCCGGCCGTGAGCTGGGAAAAATTCTTTTCTTTCACGGCGATTTCCATAAAGGCTTTGGCGGCGCGACTGAGCGATTTGTCTTTGCGGAAGACGAGCGCCAGATCCCGGCGGATCTGTACATCTGACAGCACAATCGCCACCAGAGCTTTGGCGCGAATATCCTGCTCGACATTCGAGCGCGGGATGAACCCGACACCGACGTCGGCCGCGACAAACCGCTTCAACAGTTCGCTCGAATCGAGTTCCATGGCCACTTGTGGCTTCAAGTTATGGTCATAGAAAAGCGCATCGAGCGCGTCGCGCGTGTGGCCCAGTTTGGGCAGGACAAGCGGATAGGTCGCGACTTCGTTCACAGTAACGCTCTTTTTTGCCGCTAGAGGATGCTTCGGGGAAGTGATCACCACGAGTTCGTCACGATGGATCATCTGCGCCTCGAGGCGATTGTCATTTACGGGCAGCGAGACAACGCCGAAGTCGACTACGTTTTCGAGGATCGAGTCGAGAATGCGGGCGTAATCGGAACGCTTGATGCTCACGGCAACGTTGGGATAGTCGCGTTTGAATTGCGCAAAGACTCCGGGCAGAATGTGCAGGCAGGTGCCTTCGTTCGCTCCCACGACAATTTCGCCGCGCGGCACGCGCTCGGTTTCGGCAATCTCGTTGAGGATGGTTTTGCGGCGCTCCAGGGTCTCCTCGGCATATTTGAAAAACAGTTTGCCGGATGCGGTGAGCGAAACACGGCCTCCAGAGCGGTCGAGCAGCCGGGCGCCCACTTCTTCTTCAAGGGCGCGAATCTGGGAGGAGATGGCGGGCTGGGTGCGGAAACGCTTTTCCGCCGCGCGCGAGAAGCTGGAGAGGCGCGCTACTTCGAGGAAGATTTCTAGCTGGTCGAAATCCATGGCGTGCTGGCCCCAGACACTATAACAGCCTGAGGCGATCGCGGAACGCGGAACCCTTCATTGACAAGCATTCAAGAAGGGCCGGACCCGTCAGGCCAAGTCTAGACGTTGATCACCGCGATCAATTCCTTGACCGCGGCCGCGCTCTTGTCCAGCGCCGCTTTTTCTTCCGCCGTGAGTTTGATTTCGATGATCTGTTCGATGCCATTCGCGCCGAGTTTCACTGGGACGCCAACGAAGAGACCATGGATGCCGTACTCTCCGTTGAGGTAGGCGGCGCACGGGAGAATCTTTTTCTTGTCTTTGAGAATCGCCTCGACCATTTCGGTGGCGGCCGCTGACGGCGCGTAGTAGGCAGAGCCGGTCTTCAGATATTTAACGATCTCGGCGCCGCCGTCGCGGGTGCGCTGTACGATGCGATCGAGCGTCGCTTGGTCCATCAACTCGGTGATGGGGATTCCAGCGACTGTCGAATAACGCGGCAGCGGAACCATGGTGTCGCCGTGTCCGCCGAGCACGAAGGCGTTTACATTCTCGACGCTGACTTTGAGTTCTTGCGCGATGAAGGTGCGGAAGCGGGCGGAGTCGAGAACTCCGGCCATGCCGATTACGCGCTCGCGCGGAAAGCCGCTCATTTTGTACGCAGCCTGTGCCATGGCGTCCAGCGGGTTTGAGACGATGATAAGGATGCAGTTCGGCGAGTGCTGCACGATCTTGCCGACTACGTCGTTCATGATCTTGTGGTTGGTATTCAGAAGATCGTCGCGGCTCATGCCGGGCTTGCGGGGGATTCCGGCGGTGATGACGACGATGTCGGATTTCGCTGTGTCGGCGTAGTCGTTGGTGCCGAGAATGGCGGAATCGCGTTTCTCGATCGGCATGGCTTCGAGCAGGTCGAGGGCTTTGCCCTGCGGAACGCCTTCGATAATGTCGATGAGGACAACGTCGGCCAGTTCTTTCGAAGCGATCCAATGAGCAGCAGTTGCGCCTACGTTTCCCGAGCCGACTATTGTTACTTTCTTGCGCATGAAATGTTTCCTTAGGGGCTAAAGCCCGTAATTGTTGCGACGTGCAGCGACACGGCTAAAGCCGCGCCCTACCCAAAACCTCTACTTTCCGAAGTTCGCGGTATGGTATGCCTGAAGGCATACCCTGATACGAATCAGTCCGCAGCGACGGCCACCCGCATGTTCTCAATCATGCAGTCGGCGAACTCGCTGGTCTTCACTTTGGTCGCGCCTTCCATCAGGCGTTCAAAGTCATACGTGACTTTCTTCTGTTCGATCGTGCGTTCCAGACTTTGCTCGATCAAGTCGGCGGCTTCGCCCCATCCGAGGAAGCGGAACATCATCACGCCCGACAGAATCACCGAGCCGGGATTGATGACATCTTTGTCGGCGTACTTGGGAGCGGTGCCATGCGTGGCTTCGAAGATAGCGTAGCCGTCGCCGATGTTGGCTCCGGGAGCGATGCCAAGCCCGCCGACCTGCGCCGCGCAAGCGTCGGAAATGTAGTCGCCGTTAAGATTGGGTGTGGCGAGCACGCTGTATTCATCGGCGCGGGTCACGATCTGCTGGAAGATGGAATCGGCGATGCGATCGTTGATCATCAGCTTTTTCTTCCACGCGCCCTTGCCGTGCGTGGCATAGATCGAATCGATGCAGTCCTTCACTTCTTTGTAGAGATCGCGGCGGAAGTCGTCGCTGGCGAATTCAAGGCCTGGCTCGATCAGATTCGCGTTCGCTTCGATGGTGAGATTCGGCTGCTTGTCTTTGTTGTCGATGATCCAGCTCTCGCGCTCGGTCACGACCTGGTCGCGGAACTCTTCCGTGGCCAGTTCGTATCCCCATTTGCGGAACGCGCCTTCGGTGAACTTCTGGATGTTGCCTTTGTGTACGAGCGTGACCGCTTTATTTTTGTTTTCGAGAGCGTGCTTGATCGCCATGCGCACGAGGCGCTTGGTACCGGTGATGGAGATGGGCTTGATGCCAACGCCAGAATCGAGGCGGATTTGCTTCTTGCCGCTCTTCAACATGTCTTTGTTGAGGAATTCGATCAGACGCGCGGCATCGGCGGTGCCTTCTTCCCATTCGATACCCATATAAACGTCCTCGGTATTTTCGCGGAAGATGACAATGTTCATGCGCTCGGGATGCTTCACGGGCGACGGCACGCCGGCGTAATACTTGACCGGGCGCACGCAGCCATAGAGATCCAGAATTTGTCGCAGGGCGACGTTAAGGGAGCGGATGCCGCCTCCAACGGGCGTGGTCAGCGGGCCTTTGATGGAAACGCGAAGTTCGCGTATGGCGCTGACGGTGTCGTCGGGAAGCCAGTTCTGAAAGCGGGCCTTGGCCTTTTCGCCGGCGAAAACTTCGTACCACGCAACGGAACGCTTTCCCTGGTATGCGCGCTCGACCGCGGCGTCGAAAACGCGAACCGATGCCTTCCAGATGTCGCGCCCCGTGCCGTCTCCCTCAATGTAAGGAACGATCGGGTGGTCAGGAACCTTGTATTTGCCGTTGCTGTATTCGATTTTCTGCCCGTTGGGCGGAAGTGGAACTCCATTGAACGATGCCATTAGACTGCCTCCAGAAAACACCTCAGACGAACCCGATCATTATAGAGAATATCGAGTGCGGCATAAGAAGGCCAGCCGTCACGAGAGATTGTGACCACGATCACAGTGTCGTCAGCGGCCTGATTGCAACGCTAGTCGCGCTCGATTTTCACTGACTTCACCACAACGTCCTTGTTGGGGCGGTCCTGGCGATTCCTGGCGGCCTTCGAGATTTTTTCTACGATGTCGTAGCCCTCGACTACCTCGCCAAAAATCGTGTGTTTGCCGGTAAGCCAGTCGGTATTGGCGACGGTGATGAAAAATTGCGAACCATTGGTATTCGGTCCGGCGTTCGCCATGGCCAGTTTCCCTCCCTTGTCGAAGCGATGCGGCGAATCTTTTGTCTCGTCTTCGAATTGATAGCCGGGACCGCCAAAACCAGTGCCCATGGGGTCGCCGCCCTGAATCATGAAGTCGGGAATGACGCGGTGGAAGATGGTTCCGTGATACAGAGGATCTTTAACCTTCTTGCGCGTGGTCGGATGTGTCCACTCGCGTTTGCCTTCGCTGAGTTCTACAAAGTTCGCGACAGTTTTCGGGGCTTCTTTTTCAAACAGGCGGCAAACGATATTGCCTTCGCTGGTTTCGAACATGGCATAAGTTCCGGGTGTGCGGGTCATAAGTCTCCTCGAAGTCTTGAAGTTTTTCTAACTATTGATACGGCAGACGAAGTCTCAGATTCGGCCAGCTGTGGTTACATCGGCTTCGCGGCGGCCGACGGCTTAGGCGCAGTCTTATGCGCGGTTGCTCCTGCGCGATGGATTTCGATATGCGTGACCTTGATGGGGCGAAGCGGCTTCTCTCCGTCCGTCGCCATGCGCGCAATCTGTTTGACCAGTTCGACTGCTGCATCATCGCATTGGCCAAAAATGGTGTAGCCCCCGTTGAGGTGGGGAGTTGGAACCTCAGTGATGAAGAACTGCGAGCCGTTGGTGTCGGGGCCGGAGTTGGCATAGGCCAGGCGGCCAGGCCGGTCGAACGTCACATCTGGCGAAGTCTCATTCTTGAATTTGTAGCCGGGGTCGCCCATGCCATCGCCCCTCGGATCTCCGCCCTGAATCATGAATTCGGGAATCACGCGATGGAAGATGGTGCCGTCGTAAAGCGGCACGCCATGCTTTTTGGCGTGAGAGGTCGGGCTGGTCCAGTCTTTGGTGCCGGTGGCAAGGCCGATGAAATTCTCGACTCCAATGGGCGCGATTTTTGGAAACAGCGTGCAATGCAGGTCGCCGGCGGTCGTATAAATGATGGCGGTTGGCTCGGCGCTGACGGGCTTGCTGGCCGGCGGCGAAGACTTGGTCTGCGGAGTTGCCTGGGCCGCGCCAAGCAGGGAAGTGAAGAGGATCAGGACAAGCGTCTGCAGCAGAGTTCGCATGGATGCTCCTGTATGTAGTTTGGCAAGCATTCATTGTACGACAGGGTTGAGCAGTGCGCGGCCGCCGACAGTTTCGCTAGGGCCAAGTTCGTTAACCACAGAGGCCACTAAGGTTCACTAAGGATAAACCGCTGGAACCCCTATGCGGCTAATGGGCTTTCGCCTGCATTTCTCGGCTCACGCGCTCGGCTTCGCCGAAGACTCGCAGCAAGTTGCCGCCGAGAATCTTGCGTATATCGGTGGCGCTGCAACCACGGTCGAGCAGGGCCTGCGTGATCTTGGGCAGATCGGCGGCGGAGTCGATGCCCTCGGGAGTTGCTCCACTGACGCCATCGAAATCGGATCCCAGGCCGACGTGGTCAACGCCCGCGATCTTGGCGATGTGGTCGATGTGATCGATCAGCGAGCTCAGCGGCGGCCGGGGAAGCTTGGCATACCACTCGCGCTCTATGCGGTCACCATCGACATAGGTGACGGTTTTGCCGGCAGCTTTCAGTTGCTCGGCGTTGGCCTTGGTCGCGGCATTGCGGTCTTTGGCTTGCGCCTCGGCGGCTTTGCGGAAGTTCTCATCGACAAAAGCGCTGTAGAAATTGACCTGCACGACGCCTCCGTTTTTGGCAACGGCGCGGAGCATGTCATCGGTCATGTTGCGCGGATGGTTGGTTAACGCCCGAGCCGAGGAGTGCGAGGCGATCACGGGCGCTTTGCTGACAGCGATGGCGTCATAGAAGGTTTTATCGGCGACGTGGGAGATATCGACCAGCATGCCGAGGCGATTCATCTCAAGAACGATTTGCTTGCCGCCTTCGGTAAGACCATTGTGATGCTCGATCTGGGGATTGTTGATATCGCCGGAAGAGTCGGCAAATTCGTTGGTGTTCGACCAACTCAATGTCATGTAGCGAACTCCGAGCCGATAGTAATCGCGCAGCAGGCGAATATCGTTTTCGAGGGAGTGCCCGCCTTCAATGCCGAGCAGGGCCGCGAGTTTGTGCTCGTGGTGGGCGCGCTCGATGTCGGCGACGCTGAAGGCCATCATCATGCGGTCGGGATGGCGCGCCGCCTGCTCATATACGGAATCGATGAGATCGAGCGTGTGGTGGGCGAAGTGGCCTTGATTGGTCTCCGGTTCGACCCAGATGGAGAAAAACTCCGCTCCCAGATTGCCGGCCTTGGCCTTATCGAGGCTGATGTGCCCGTGATCTTTCGGGTCAGTCGATCCAATGTCATAGTTTTCGTCGAGAAAACGCTGCGGCGTATCGGCATGCGTGTCGATGACGATGGCAGAGTTTTGAATCTCCATAGCCTTCTTGCTGACGGGAGTTTGCGCGCTGAGGAGTAGAGAAAGAGCCAGCGCCAGGGCAACGGCGAATGTGAACTTGGTCATGATGAGCATGGATTCTATACGATGCGAGGAGATTGGGATGCGCGAACCAATCGATGGCGCGAATCAGGCAACCACGACTGCTAGAGCCTGCTCGACACACTCGTCGAGAGGCTGATTGGTATTGACGGTAGTCTTCGCGTAAACGATCGGCTCGAATAGTCGTTTCACTTCTAAGTAAAGCGCGTAGCTTCGATTCTGCGCGGGGTGCGACGAGTCGGGCGCAAGCTCAAGCCGCCGGCGGGTGGATTCGTCGGAACAGACGCACTCGATGATTGACGATGGTTGGGTAAGTTCGACTCCGAATGCAAGCACGCGATCGAGCTGGTAGCGCCGCGAGAAAGGCCGACCGTCGAGAAACACGATTCGCGCCGGATTCTTTTGCAGCAGGTAGCGCGCTGTGTTGAGCATCATCTCCATGACAAAATCATCTTGCTCGACAGAATATTCGATGTCGTTTGACGCAAAGAGCGCTGAGCGAATCTCATCCTTGCTGAGCACTGCGCCGTTGGTGCGCCGCGCCAGTTCGCGGGCCAGCGTCGTTTTACCGCTTCCGGGAAGGCCCGCCATTAGCACAATCATTGTGGTGCGATTGTAGCGGAGACGAAAGATTTAGCTCGCTATTTGGTGGAATACGCTGGTGTCGTGTCCGGAAACTTCGCTGCGTAACAGCCGAGGCCATTGTCACTAACCTGGAGCAGGTTGATCGTGCAAACAAAATACATAGGTCCCTTCGGCAAGCTCAGGGCAAGCTCTTCGCTGCGCTCAGGATGACAACGGGAATTTTGATGCAAACCTGCCCTGAACAAGGCGTTAGGAAGCGCTAGTTCGAGGCAGGAAGCGCGGCGGCGGGAGCACTATCGCTAGTCGCAATTGCCGTGGCCGGCGTGGCGGCAGGCCGTTCCACGGGAGCGACCGGGAAGAAGGTTTGCGTCTGGCGCCAACCGTCGTAGCGGTCGGAAACCATGATGTGGAAGCACCAGTGGCGGCGCTCTTCTTCCGGTTCGACAAGGCCGAGTGCGTTCAGATAAAAGAGATAGTGTTCGACGAATCGCATCTGCTCTTTGGTCATGCCGCGGCGTTGCAGGTCAATCGTGATGCCGGCGAGGTGAGAAGACGCGGTATCGCCATCGATGGGCGCTGCGTTGCGATTATGTCGGCGCAATTTCTTTTGCACCTTGACGGTTCGTACGGCGGAGTTCAGTTGGATTTGGGCGTGAAACTCGCGGTAATAGCTATCGGCGAGATCCTGCACAAAATCGCGAGTCCAGGGACGGCAATAGCGGCGTGAGGGATCAAGGCTGCGTTCAATCTTCAGCGATTCACTGGCGTTAATTGGCACCAGGTCGCCTGAGGCCTTGAGCGCATCGAGTTCATCGTCATCTTGTATGCGGGGCAGATCGAGCCTGTCAATTTCTTCATTCTGACGCACCAAGGAATCGTGCGATGGACGAAACAACGGATTCCAGAGCATTCCGCGGAGACCGCGGAAATGAAACGCCTGCAGGACGCGATGGCGGCGGGGATGGCTGACGCGATGCAGCGCGAAAGCGGATTGCGGCGTTGCGAGCGCAAATACCAGAATCAGGGCGAGCAGAATCGGTGACAGTCGAAGCGTTGCGCGCGCTTTGAGTCTGGCCATCATTCCGATTGCAGCGTCAAGCCTTGTGTATCATGCTGAATAGCCCCAAACCTATGAAAATAGCCGTTTTCCTTGAGGCTCTCGAATTGTAAACCAGAGATCAACAAGTTTGTGAGGGATTTCTAACTGCGACCGCTTACTTAAGGCAGATATCGATAGTTACCAGAGGATAACTTATTGATCTTAGCCGCCGCGTTTGGAAACGTGCTGTTTTGGGACTCACTTTCGCAGCAGATCGCCGAGCGCTTGTTTCATGACTTGGCCGCCGACTTTGGCAATGGACGTGGTCAATGGAATTTCCTTAGGGCAAATTTCGACGCAGTTCTGCGCGTAGCCGCATTCCTGGATGCCGCCGTCCCCCATCAGCGCCGACAATCGCTCGCGCTTCAGAGCGGCGCCGGTAGGATGCGTGTTGAACAACCGCACCTGTGAAATCGTTGCTGCGCCGACGAAGCCTGTGTCTTCATTGAACTGTGGGCAAGCCTCCATGCAGCAGCAGCAGGAGATGCAGTTGGAGAGCGGATAGGCCTGTTCTTGCGCTGCCATGGTGACGCGGGGGCCGGGGCCGAGGTCGTAGGTGCCATCGACCGGAACCCAGGCCTTTACTTTTTTCAAATTCTCAAAAAGCACGCTGCGATCGACGGCGAGATCGCGGACAACGGGAAATTTTGACAACGGCTCAAGCTTGATCGGTTGCTCAAAGTGATCGATCAGGGCGGAGCAGGCCATGCGGGCGCGGCCATTAATCAGCATAGCGCAGGAGCCGCAGATCTCCTCGAGGCAATTCGAGTCATAGGTGACGGGCGTAGTCTGCTGGCCGTCGCGGGTGACGGGGTTGGCCGCGATCTCCATGAGCGCCGACGTGACGTTCATGTTCGGCTTGTAGGGGATCTCGAACTCTTCCCAGGAGGCCTTGGCGTCGGGGGTGAGTTGGCGTTTGATCTTGATGATTACGGACTTGTTATTTGCCATTAGCTTTTAGCCTTTAGCTCCTAGCGCAGGTGTCTTTCAGTTTCTGCTGGTCGGCCAGTTCGTCTTCGGTTCCCCGTGTCAATGACTCCGCTCTGAGATCTTGCCGAAGCACCTTTTCGAGCGCATTCAGCGTGTGTGCCCATCCATTCTCGACCGCCTCGGATGGGACGGGTCGCCATCGCGACGTATGGGTCCACGTGAGGACGTCACACTTAACATTCCGCGGAAGGCGCTTCGCGTCGAGCATCACTATTACCTTAAATTTGCTCACGCTGAACGTGAGAACTGCACCCCAAGGTTTCCCCCGCCCCGCCTTGCCAACTTCAAAGCCCTCGCCGCGCATTCGGTCTGCGATTTCGTTGCAGATGCGTAGATCGCGGACCTGACTCCTCTTTTTCTTTTCGCTGTCGTTTGGATCGAGCGGCAGTGTGAACGAGAAGCGAGTTTGCGTTTTTCGATCGACTGGTGTCGATGAAAAGGGTTTTCCTCCGCCCGCAATGTTCAGGAATTGGAAACCTGAACCCACGTCAGTACTTCCTCGGGCGCGGCGGAATCAGGCTTGCATCTACCGGCTCGAACTCGAACTTCGGCTCATCCAGATCGGGCGCAAACGTCGCTTTTGTGGTCTTCATCCAGTTCTTGTCGTCGCGTTCGGGGAAATCTGGCTTATAGTGTGAGCCACGAGATTCGTCGCGCATGGCCGCTCCTTGTGCGATTACCCGCGACAATTGCAGCATGTTGTAGAGCTGACGCGCGAAGGCGATGGTTGTATTCGCCCACTGCGAGCGGTCGCTCAGATTAATTTTCTGGAAGCGCTGCAACATGTCCACCAGCTTGGCATCGGTGGCTTCGCACTTTTTGGTGTAGCGAATGACGGTACAGTTCTCGGTCATCAGCGCGCCCAATTCGCGCCAGAGCAAAAATGGATTTTCGCTGCCGTCGGCTTTCATCAGGCCGGCGTTGATTTCCTGCTGGCGTTTGCGCTCTGCGTCGAAATGGCCATTACTAGGAGCGGCTTGCAAGTTCTTTGCATACTGAACGGCATTTGGGCCGGCAACGAAGCCTCCGAAGATGCATGACACTAGCGAGTTCGCGCCCAGGCGGTTGGCGCCGTGATATTGGTATTCGGCTTCGCCGGCCGCGAATATGCCGGGGATGTTCGTCTGTTGTTTGTAGTCGATCCACAGGCCGCCCATGGTGTAATGCATGCCGGGAAAAATCTTCATCGGCGTGTCGCGCGGATCGTCGCCCACAAACTTCTCGTAGATTTCCAAGATGCCTTCCAGCTTACGATCGAGCGTCTTGCGGTCGATGTGGGTGAGATCGAGATAGACCATCGGCTTGCCGTCGATGCCGAGATTGAGTTCGAAGACCACTTTGAAGATCGCGCGCGTGGCCACGTCGCGCGGAACCAGATTGCCATACTTCGGATACCACTCCTCGAGAAAATACCAGCGCTCTTTCTCAGGGATGGATTTCGGATCGCGCTTGTCGCCTGGCGTCTTGGGAACCCAGACGCGGCCGCCCTCGCCGCGCGCCGATTCCGACATCAGGCGCAGCTTGTCTTCTCCGGGGATGCATGTGGGATGGACCTGAATAAATTCGCCGTTCGCGTAATAAGCGCCCTGCTGATAGAGCGCGGATTGGGCCGACCCTGTACATACAACCGAGTTGGTGGACTTGCCGAAGATGGCGCCGCAGCCGCCGGTGGCGATGATGATTGCGTCGGCGGGGAAGGTGCGGACCTCCATCGTACGCAAGTCCATGGCGCAGATGCCGCGTGCAACAAGGCTTCCGTCGAGCACGGCGGAGAGAAATTCCCAGTGCTCGTACTTTTTTACTTTGCCTTCGGATTCATAGCGGCGAACCTGCTCGTCGAGGGCGTAGAGAAGTTGCTGGCCGGTGGTTGCTCCGGCAAAGGCGGTGCGGTTGTAGAGCGTGCCGCCGAAGCGGCGAAAATCTAACAGGCCCTCGGGCGTGCGATTGAAGGGAACGCCCATGCGGTCGAGCAGATCGATGATTCCGGGAGCGGCCTCGCACATGGCTTTGACTGGGGGCTGATTGGCGAGAAAGTCGCCGCCGTAAATCGTGTCGTCGAAGTGCTTGTAGGTGGAGTCGCCTTCGCCTTTCAGATTCTTGGCGGCGTTGATGCCTCCTTGGGCGCAGACGGAGTGCGAGCGTTTTACGGGGACGATCGAGAAAAGGTCAACTTCACCCCCCATCTCGGCGATCTTGATGACGGCGGCGAGGCCGGCGAGACCGCCGCCCACTACGATGATTTTTGGAGCTGCCATGCTGTATAAGTCCGATCTGCCGGGATGCCCTCAGGGGCTGAAGCCCGCATCATTATTCGTATTGCAGTGGCACGGCTGAAGCCGTGCCCTTCCCGGGGAAACTGCCCAAAATCTCTATCGCATCCGCAAAGCGATATTATCCGGCGCATTTGAATCGAGCGGTTGCTGCGGCGTCCTGAAAAATCCAGCCATGCTGAGGCCGCCGAGCAACATCAAGCCCAGTGCGAGCGCCAAACAGAGATAACCGAACCGGTGCCGCGCTCTTTCCCCAGTGGTGATTCCCCATTTCGCTGCAAATAACCACAAGCCATAGCTGAAGTGCCACGACGCAGCGATGATGCCGATACAGTAAAAGGCGACCATCCATGGATTCTGAAATTCCGCTTGCACCTTGGCAAAGGACTGCATCGGATGCGTCGCCAGGTGTACTCCGGTGAAGCGTAGGTAATACGTGTGCTGCAGCATGTAGGCGAGCGCGATGATGCCCGTCCAGCGCTGCGAACTATACAGCCAGTTGCCGCTCCACGGATACGATGCAATGTTTGTGTCGCCCTGATACCAGATATATAGGCCGTAGAGCCCGTGGTAGAGAATCGGAATCCATATGAAAAACAGTTCGAGCAGAAAAACGCCGGGCAGACTGTTCAGGAATTCGACTTGTTTTCCGTAGGCAATAGGGCCCTTGAAGGCTTCGGAGTTCGAGATGAAGTGTTCGAGAAGGAAGGCGCCGATGGGAACGACGCCGCTGAGGGAATGCAGGCGGCGCAGCCAAAATGAAGTGCCTTGGCCCACGCGCAGCGGGGCGACTCCTGGCTTAATATTCGGCGCGGAACCCGGAACTGAAAGTGGAGCGACGGAATTGGCAGTTAATGCCACGTTGACTGCTCCTCACGGTTGTGCAATGTGAAAACTAACTATTATCGAGTTCCGCGAGAAGATAAGTCAAGGCGAGGTAAACCTGCGTAGTGGGTCAGTTTGCGAAATCATTAACCACAGAGGTCACGAAGGAAATACGCGGGCGAATGCCTTCGTGATACTTAGTGTCCTTCGTGGTTGAAGGTTCGAAGGCTGGGATCTAAAACTGCACCACTACCTAAACTGTTAGCTACCAGTTGCTCGATACCAATCCAAAAAAGAGCGGAAGGCGGCGCCACGATGGCTGTAGCGCGACTTTTCCTCCGCATCTAATTCGGCGAAGGTCTTTTTAATTGCGGGGAAGTAGAAGAGTGGATCGTATCCGAATCGGTTGTTGCCTCGCGGCGCATCGAGAATGATTCCTTCAGCTGCGCCGCGAAATGTTGCCAAAGTTTTTCCATCGCGAGCGGCGGCGAGGACGCAGACAAAGCGCGCTGTGCGTTTTTCATCCTGAATATTTTTGAGTTCACGCAACACACGCGCATTGTTGGCTTCGTCATCGGTGTTGTGATTCTCGACCCGTGATTCTGAATTGTGCGAACCATCATTCTGCGAATCCAAGGCAGCGTAGCGCGCGGAGTAAACTCCTGGCGCTCCGCCGAGTGCATCAACCTCGAGGCCGGAATCGTCGGCCAGAACTACTTCGCCAGGGGCTGCGAGACTGTAGGACTCGGCCTTCTTGCGGGCGTTCGCTTCGAAAGTCGCTCCATCTTCGACCACCTGCGGCAGGGAAGAGAAGTTTGGAAGGTTGGCGACTTTAATGTTGAAGGGTGCCGCCGCTCCGGCAAAATCGCGAAGCTTACCAGCGTTCGACGTAGCCAATAGAATCAGGTGCTCCATCAGGCGATTCTTTCTCGCTTGGCGTTGCGCTTTGTCATGATCCACACAATAGCGAAAATGACTGCGGCGATCAGCGACACGATATTTCCGACGAGTCGGTCAGTCGTCCGCCGGAAATAAATCCGCACATCGTTGTCTCCAGCAGAAACCGGAACAACAATCAGGCCGGTGACATCAGTCTTTGTGGTTGTGGTGGGCCGGGCGTTTACGACGACCTCCCACGCCGGGTAGCTGAAGAGACGGACGGTTAGATTTTCCGCGGCGTCGGCATGCGCCATGAAATGCTTTTCCATCTGCCCCCATGCCACGATCTTAGCGTCAACGGGCGCGCCCGCTTCATCGCTTACGCGAGCGAGGTTCTTGTTTAACTCGTACGCGTCGACTCCTGTGGGAACGTATTCGTCGGTGCCTTCATAGCCTGTGCCGTCGGCCATAGCATCTCTCATCTCGCGGAGATCGGCGGCATTGTCCCACCAGGGAGGTTGAAAGTGATGTCCAGCAGCGAGTAGCACGGCCAACAGTGCGGCGGAGGTCAACAGCCGCGACATCCATCTCCTGGCCGCCATGGTGAGCAGAATGGCTAGAGCGGCATTCATGCAGAGCAGCCAGCGGAATGGAAGTTGCATGTAGCGCAGCTTGGGCAAATGTTGCCACAGCAGGTTGCTCACGGAGAGCATGAGGATCGCACAACCCAGGCCCCACGCAGAATGCAGTAGCCACGGCGTTTGATGTTTGGTCAGCATTCGCCAGCGGCGGGAGAATGCGACGGCGAGCAGCAGAACGCCAATTTCGACGGCCGCAAGACTCGATACCAGAAAATTAAAGTGATTGTGATCGGCGTCGGCAAGGGTGGTGAAGAGGAAATTATCCTGCGGGCGAACTCCCTCCGATAGCACCTGTGTGACGTCAATCCACTTCTGTTCGTAAATCGCCGGAATGAGGTAAAACGAGGCCAGGCCGGCTCCGAGAAGTACGGCGGCGCCGACTTGAATCAATCCGCGCCAGCGCATGCGGCGCGACGGCCGGTTCGGTCCTGCACCGTCAGGCTCGCCGGTCACAGCCAATAGCAATGCGAGTCCTGCGGCTGAGTAATGGATCATCACTGCGGCGGGCGCATTTGTAAGCCACGCTGCCGCCAAAACGAGACTCAACCACAGTGTCGGGCGAGGGTCGTTGTCAAACTCTGGCGAGAAAATTCGCACCAGGCAAAGCACGAGAAGCGGCAACAGGACGGCGGATAGGAGCTCGGCGTAGGCGCTTCGCCAGTAGACGATCAACAGGTGATAAGGATTGAGCGCATAAAACACGGCGGCAAATAAGGCGTCTTGCGGTGAGAGCCACTCGCGGCCGAGACGGTACATCGCCGCACCGGCGAGTGTGAGGACAATCCAGCAATATGTGCCCGGCACCATCTTCCAGGGCAGAATGGCGCCGAGCGCCGCACCCAGCGTCCACGAGGCGGGAGGGTAAAAGAGGAAGCGCGCCTCGCCATATCCCCAATGCGCCAGCGCCGCCCAGCGGGGATAAATGATGCCATGCTTCCACTGGCCGAGCACTTCCATCCAGGAAAAAACGTGGAACTCGAAGTCGTGTCCGGAGGGATTGCCCCGCCAGAAGAAGGGAACGACAGCCGCAAAACAAGCGCCCGCAAGCGTCAACGCGCGAGAGATCGAATTTCTGAGCAAATGGGGAGCCCTGTATCCTTAGAGACAAGGCTCGCCGCGCAGACGGTCACGAGCCCCGTTTCCACAGGAAGGGCAATTCTATTGCATGAGAAAAAAATCTCGGGAAATTAATCGCAGCAAAGCAAACGCAGGGCAAGATAAAGTTAAATCGGGCAAAGAGGTGAAAGCGTGGGCCCCCGGCGAAGGTAAGCCGCTTATTGGCTGACCGGCGCGGGAGTGCGCTGTTTATGGAGTTCGGCGAGAAATTCTTGTTCTTCCAGATTGGTGCCCTTCCTTAGCAATTCCAACAACGGATCCTCAACGTCGCCGTCCGCATCGCCCGGCTGATTCAGGTCGGCGGAGTTGGCGAGCAGAGAACGAGGCGACGTTTCCAGATGCGGGTCGGCGCCGGGCTGGCCGGTGAGGAATGCAATGAACTCGCCCACATTCTTGCGCTGCTCTTCTGTGCGAGCGGGGAATTCAACCCCCATGCCATGGCCGGGATGCATAACCCGCACCAAACCTTCGGCGTGAATCTCCATCCCTGCCGCTCGCAGGCAGAGGTCAACTGCTGAGGATTGAGGGAACGGCGATTCGGTCTGCACGTAGCAACCGCCCAGGCTAAGGTCAGTCAGCTTGCAGGGGCTGACCTCTTCTGGTTCTTCTGGCAAAGCCTCGTGGGAGCGGGCGTTGAGCCACTCTCCCATTCTCTCGCGCGTCGGGACGTCCATATCGAGGAAGCGCAAGCCGGTTTGACCGTTGGCCGTGCTCCACGCAACTTCTGCCGAGCCTTCGAACGCACCAATGGAATCGGGCAGTTCAAAAGAGACATGCACGACGGTCGTCGACGGCAGCGGCTTCGCGGCCAGCACATCCATGCCGCCCATGCTCAGGTCGAGCAGGATGCCTTCGATGGGACTGCCACCTTCGATGCTCAATGAAATGGCCGCCTGAACCGCGATCCGCGCCGATTGCCGCCTTTCGCGGCGCAGGAGGGCGGTAGCCGCTCGAAACGTGTTCTGGGCCTGTTCGTAAACCAGCGGCTTGGTCAGGATGAAGTGTGCCCCGGCGCCGAGAATGGACCGTATCTTTGAGGCATCCGGTAACAGTGCCACGGTCACGGGCGGATTGCGGTCAGGACCGGCGAGACCTCGGCAACCCTCAAGCATTTGCAAGGCCGCTTCGGGATCGTCAAAGTCGACGATAGCGAGATCGAAGCGCTCCTCGGCCAACCGCGAGAGGGCGATGTCGGCTGCGGTCGACCGATCGACGGCAGCGCCATACTGCACCAGGACCTTAATCAGCGTCTCCGCTGTCAGGTCGTCTTTCGACATCAGGATTGTCTGTAATATCATGACGCCTCGCGCTGCTGCGGTCCTCTTCTACGGCCACCGTGGAGTTGTGCTGCGCCCTGACTTTGCGGCCGCGGGCGTGGATTGAGCGCTGGCCTTAGCGGCCATCGCGTTGGAGTTCTCATCCTCGACTTCTGCCAGGACCGCGCTATCGTCTTCGGAGTCGGTTTCGGCGAGCAGCGGCGCGACCTCGCGAAGCTTCTCGGCGGCCTGCTGCAGCATCTCGATCTGCTTCCCCAGTTGTGCGTACTGCGCCTGCTTGCGGCGCA
This sequence comes from uncultured Acidobacteriaceae bacterium, assembly GCA_963800565.1. Lineage (GTDB taxonomy): Bacteria > Acidobacteriota > Terriglobia > Terriglobales > Acidobacteriaceae > Acidiflorens. Next base: position 279,348 of record CAWDBM010000010.1, on the reverse strand, counting down.
AAACCTCATGGATATCTTTCATACTTCCCCCTGCGGTGACTCTAGGTTTGTACCAACGTAAGGTCAACGCCAAAGCCGTTTCTCACCATTACCGCAGTAACAGGGGAGGAAGGAACAACGACCGACCTGATGGGACGCCAATCGGAGAAGATTTTGTCGGGAGACTGGAGAGAGCTGGGCGATGGGGACGAAGGGATCTTGGGGAGACTGACGTGAAAATCAAAAGCCCCGCCTTGCGGCGGGGCCATGAGTTGAGTGTTCTGGGTAAACTAAGACTTTAAGTTAGCGACCAATCAGTTTGCGACGGAACATCCCAGCGATACCGACCAGCCCCGTTCCGAGAAGACCCAAAGTTCCGGGTTCCGGCACGGCGAGCTGCGTGGTGCCCATGTTAATGTGTCCGATACCTGCGGCCAGTTGGCCCTTGGAGCTAAAGATCTCCTGCGTTGTGGTTCCATTCACCATGCGACCATTCCAAAGTGTGCCAGTGATGGCGCCGCTGAGTGAATAAAACACCTTCGCACCCTGCTGGCCGGTCATTGTCCAAGTAATCGGGCCGGTGAAACTGCCAGTGAACAGGGAACAACCTCCGCCGCAAGGCGACCCAGTTATGTTGCTTGCCCATTTGCCTTTGCCGATAACGTCAAAGGAGGAGCCGATGGATGAAAACGTTCCGCCCGTCGCAACGGAGCCACTCAGCAGAACGCCGGTGGAGTAGTTGACGACGCCCAGGGCCTGTCCCTTGGCAGCCATGTAGCTGCCATATTGAACCAGTTGGGATTGTGTTGAACTGATGGTGCTAGAGCCGATTCCCCCGGGTGTGATGGAAATCGATCCAAACTCGTTAAGAATCGTGATTCCATCCGCCCAAGCGGCCATCGGTAACGCCAATGCCAGTAATGCCAAGACTACCACTCGCCTCATGTTAAATCCCTCCCAATTTCTCTTTTCCCCGAATTTACCTTAGATTTTCTCCACCTAAGATATAGGTCGCCTACAGTGTTTAGTGCATTTATCGTTCCAAAGCTTCGATTCTTTACTTGTCATTACTTATCAACAACATAATGCCATTTTTCAGCTCGGCTTTTAGGTTCGGAATGCAAACTGATGCACACTTGGCCACAATTCACTTTCCTTAGCGGCCTCCAGTCGCTTGTTTGCGCAATCAAGACACTGACTGCGAAAAATCAACTACTGGGGGCTTGGAACCGGCAGGGGAGATCTCGCGTCGAAAAGAAAGCCTTTGACGCTGAAGATCCGTTTCCAGAACCTGGCGCGACCGTTAGTAACCAATCGCAAGGTTACCCATGGTAGCACAGGCCTTTCTGTTGGCAAGTGGCCTTTTAGTGCTATTCCCCATCCCCCAGGAGTGGGATACCGAACCGAGGACCCTTGTCATATCGTTTGAGACTGAGCAGTTCCGGGGGAGGGCTGTTCGGGCGTCCCGAGATCTTTGGATCCGGGGCGCTTCTTATTTTTCCACGAGATTTTCCGCCCGAATGGGGTTATGCCGGTAGCACAATGTTAGGAAGGACGGACTCCGCTGGTCGTAGGGAGCCGATTGCCAGCATTGTCCAAGATCGACGTTATCTCTTCCTTCTTGCCCGACGTCATGCTGCGGTAGGCAGCGTCGATGATTAGCTGGTTTTGCCAGCCTTCCTCGCCTGGCACTGCAAATTCTTCACCGCTTTCCAAAGCAGCCGCAAAGCCATCGACCTGACGAGCGTAGGCCATTTTATTCGAAACGGCCTCTTCGGCGATGCACTGGCCATCTCGCCACAACTCTAACTTGACGGGCCGCTCTACGTTGAGCGCATCGTTAGCCCGGATCACTCCAGTCTCCCCGACAATCTCCAGCGGCGTTCGATATTGAGCGCGCGTCGAAACTAGTACCGTGGCGAGCGTGCCGCGCTTGAACTCCATTGTCACCGAGGCTGCCGCTTCCACGTCGCCAGATTGCTCATCAAACCGGCCTAAAGCGCTTACCATGCCCGGTTCATCTTGGAGGATGTAGCGCAGAGCGTCGATGCAATGGACGCCGACATCGGCGATTGGGCCGCCGCTGGCAAGCGCACGATTGTAGAGCCATGTGCGCGGATGGCCGGAGCCGGGATAGGAAAACTCCGCTCGCGCGAAGATGGGATGGCCAATGTCACCAGCGGCAACGCGGGCGCGAAATCGAGCTGTGCTTTCTTCAAAGCGAAACACCTGGGCAACGCCCAACAAAACGCCAACCCGCCGGGCCGCTTCCACCATTTGGCGGCATTCGTCAGCGTTCATGCCCATCGGTTTTTCGCACAGAACTGGTTTGCCGGCTGCCACTGCGGCAAGCACATCCTGCAAATGGCATGCATTCGGAGTTGTGACCAGAACGGCATCAACCTCGGGGCAGCGGCAAAGTTCTTCAGTAGAGGGGAAAACGTGCGGAATTGCGAAACGGGCTGCGGCTTCGCGGGCTTTATCAGCATCCCGCCGCGACAGAGCAACCACCTTGCATCTTTGAGCGAGGGCGAAACCCGGCATCAGTCGCCGCACCGCGTGCAATCCAAAACCGGCAATTCCAAAACGAATCATAGGGGTCGATTCTTACGGTCTCAGGAAAATCAGCAGCGGTATTTCCCTCTTCTTTTTCGTTTTTCCTAAGATCTGAGTCCTGCGATCTTCTCCTGGCGCAACTCAGCCAGCAGCGTTGGATTAATATTGCCGCCGCTGATTACGGCGACATTGATTCTGGTTGCGGGTAATTCGGAGGCGTGGAAAAGAAACGCAGCTGGAGCAACCGCGCCGCTCGGCTCAGCGATCGTTTGCGGGTTAGCGCTAAGGGCGAGAGTCGCCGCGCGAATCTCGTCTTCCGTAACAGTGACGATGTCGTCCACGTAAGCGTGGATGTGCTCAAAATTGATGGCGCCGATGCTCTGCGTGCGCAGCCCATCGGCCAGGGTTTCGGAAACTTTTTCCGCCGCAAACGAAACAATATGCCCGGCGCGCAGACTGGATCGAGCGTCGGAGGCCAAGTCGGGCTCGGCACCGATCACTTTGATCTTTGGATTGGTGAGCTTGATTGCGGCCGCTACGCCGCTGATCAACCCGCCTCCGCCAACCGGCACAATTACGGTTTCAACGTTGGGTAAGTCTTCGAGAATTTCGAGGCCAACGGTTCCTTGCCCGGCGATGATCTTCTCGTCGTTGTAAGGAGGCACGATGATATACCCGTGCTTGGCAGCCAGCGCTTCGGCTCGCGATCGGCGCTCTTCGCTGCCCGGCCCGACGATGACGATTTCAGCCCCCAGCGCAGCAGTAGCTTCGAGCTTGTTTTTCGGAGCATTCGATGGCATGACGATGATGGCCCTAACACCCAGCGTCCGAGCCGCATACGCCACGCCCTGCGCGTGGTTTCCGCTGGAATAGGAAATCACTCCGCGGCGTCGCTCGCCGTCGCTGAGGGAAGCGACCTTGTTGTAGGCGCCGCGCAATTTGAAGGCACCGATAGGCTGCAGGTTCTCGAGCTTAAGAAAGAGCTTGCGATGTTCGGACGCGTCAGTCCATTCGAAGAGCGGCGTGCGGAGGGCGACGCCAGTTAGCAGGGCTTGAGCGTCGCGAATGTCGTTGAGGGAAACCATAAGGCTTGTTTTCAGAGTGCCTTGCCCCGCGCTTTTTTGCAAATTCCAAGTGGGATGATGTGAGACGCATGATCATGGAGGGGCGCGCCTCGGGCACCTTGGTGAGTGATGCGCAGATCGCGGCGATCACGATTGAGTATGGAGGGTTGCTGCACACGGCGGACCGGGATTTTGCCCGGTTTCAGGGGCTGCGCTGGAAAAACCCGCTGAGCTAGAATTTCACTTCCCCGCACTTGCACCTGTTGTGATCTATAAGTTACAATAACCAAGGTATGGAACTTCGCCGCTATCTCACGGCATCTGGCAAAGATGTCTTCGGCGAATGGCTATCAGCACTGAGAGATGTTCGAACCAGGGCAAAGATCGTAGCCCGGATCGATCGCCTCTCCGTAAGCAATTTCGGCGACTGTAAGGCGCTGCGCGGCGGTTTGTTTGAGTTGCGCATCGACTGGGGGCCGGGATATCGAGTTTATTTCGCGCATGTGGGCAAGGAGTGTGTATTGCTTCTCTGCGGCGGAGATAAACGCAAGCAGCCATCCGACATCAAGCGGGCGCTCGAATACCTCACAGATTACAGGGAGAGAACACAATGAAACGCAAGGCAAGCACATCCCATGAGGAAGCCACGGTTCGTGAACTGCGCGAGAATCCCGAGTTTGCCGCTGAATATCTCCGTGCTGCCTTGGAGGATGACGACGAGCCGAGCGTGCTTCTGATCGCCCTGCGCCGCATCGCCGAGGCGCGTGGCGGCATTGCCAAGGTAGCCAAAGCCGCCGGAATTGAGCGCGAGAGCCTGTACCGCGCCTTATCAGCTCGCGGAAATCCCCGGCTTTCCACGTTGGTTGCTGTTACCAAGGCGGTGGGGTTGAAGCTCACGGTAGAAGCGGCAGGATAAAAGCTGGTGGATTGGTAGCCCGCATTCCATTGGTGGGATGCTTCAGGCCCTAGTTGGTCCCCAAATTCGACCTTCTTTTAGGTAGCTCGGGTCGGTCTCTTGCCACAACGACTCCAGCTCGCCAATGTATTTATTCATCTCGATGGCGGAAACAATGGCATCAAAGGCGTCTTCCGAATCCGCTGCACAGTGCTGCCATTCAGTGGACAATGTGGGACAGTGAGTATCGATGTATTCTCGGCGCGCGCCGAGGTTGGTCTTGCGGACTTGGCCGGTAAGCGTTCTTGGCCAAATCTCAATTACTCGTGGCCAGCCGTTGGGCTGGAAGGGCCAGATAGAAAAGCCTTCGCGGCTGAGCTGTCGCAAGAGCAGCATCCCGCGAATTGAGCCTGTGCCTACTGCTCCGGCTCCACCAATTTGAAAAATGGATTTAGGGCGGATGCCTTTAACTAGGAACTCTCTATCTGTCTTTCGAAACTGTTCTTTTTCTCGCCGACGAGGATTTCTCTTTCCGGGTCTTCCCCAAAACGGATTGCTGCATTCTTTGAGCCAACGTTCCCCATCGCTCTCCGCGCGGGTCCACATCTCCTCAGCAGTACGGCAGTTTTGATCAGCTATGAACCATTCTGGGAAGGAAAACGCGAAGTCCATTCCCACTACAGTTTCGCGATCCACAGCGCAAGAGCGAACCAGATTATCGAGAACCTCAGTCGGATCTTTTCCGTTGCTGGGTAACCCAAAAGGTTGGCCGTTGCGAAATTCCGCAAGCCAGATTTTCTTGGCCGCGTTTTGCTTTGCACCGGACCAATCGATGGCGATAACGCGTGTACTCATTGGACTTTTCCTACCGGCGTTGCAACTCAGATCTCCAGGATCACCGGCATAATCAGCGGTCGCCGCTGCGTCTGGCGCGAGATATATCTCTTCAAATCTGTGCGGATTTTCTCTTTGATCACGCCGTAATCCGCTTTCTCTTCGGCGCTCGACGCATCCAGCGTCTCCATGACAATCTCTCGCGCTCGTTCGATCACGCCGTTTTCTCCGGGAGCGAATCCGCGCGTCACAATTTCTGGAGAAGTCTCGACTCGCCCCGTCAGTTTGTTGATGGCGATGATGGGCATGACGAAACCGTCTTCGCTGAGGTGACGCCGGTCTTTAATGACGATATCTTCGACCACGTCGGCGCGCGAGCCGGAATCGATGCAGACGCGGCCAACGTTGACGCGTCCCGCTTTGCGTGCGCCAAGTTCGTCGATCTCGAGCACGTCTCCACTTTCGACCAGCATCACGCTGCCGACCGAGCCGTGCATGGATCCGGCCAGTTCGGCGTGCAATTTGAGTTGCCGATATTCGCCGTGAATGGGTATGAAATATTTGGGGCGAACGAGATTGATAATCAATTTCAATTCTTCCTGGCTGGCATGCCCGCTGACGTGAATCGGCGGATACGAGCCATCGTCATAGATGACGAAGGCTTCGCGGCGGAAAAGGTGATCGACCATGCGGTAGATAGCCTTTTCGTTGCCCGGAATGATGCGCGACGACAGGACGACGGTATCGCCTTTTTCGATTTTGGCGTGCTTATGGTTGTCGACCGCTGCGCGGGACAGCGCCGACATCGGTTCGCCCTGCGTGCCGCTGATGAGCACACAAACTTTTTCCGGCGGAAAGTTTTTCATCTCGCCTGGGTGAATCATCATCCCTTCGGGAATTTGCACATAACCCAGGTCTTCCGCGATTTCGGAGGAGTTCTCCATCGATCGCCCGATGAAACAGATCTTGCGCCCATGCTCGCGCGCCATGTCAACCGTCAGCTTGATGCGATGGATTGACGACGAGAAGCAGGAGACGAAGAGGCGCCGCTTGGTGCGGACAAAAACTTCTTCGAATTTTCGCCGCACCGCGCGCTCGCTCGGCGTGTAGCCCTTGCGCTCGACGTTGGTGGAATCCTGCAGGAGGGCGAGGACTCCCTCTTTGCCATACTCCGCAAATCCGTGGAGATCGAAGAGACGATTGTCTGTAGGTGTGGGATCGACTTTGAAATCACCGGTGTGCAGCACGACTCCGAGCGGAGTGTGAATCGCGAGCGCCACGCAATCGACCAGACTGTGCGTCACCTGCAGCGGGTGAATCGTGAACGGGCCAACCTTGAAGCGCTCTCCTGGTTTGATTTCGCGTAGATCAGAATCGTCGAGAAGTTGATGTTCGTCGAGCTTGTCTTCGACGTAAGCGAGCGTGAACTCAGTGCCCCAGACAGGGACATTCAGTTCGCCGAGGATCCAGGGCAGCGCGCCGATATGGTCTTCGTGGCCATGCGTGAGCACGATACCGCGCACATGCTTGCGATTTTCGAGGAGGTAAGAAATGTCGGGGACGACAATATCGACGCCGAGCAACTCGGCTTCAGGAAACATGAGTCCGGCATCAACTACGACGATGTCATCGCCGTAGCGGATGGCCATGCAGTTCATTCCGAACTCGCCCATCCCGCCCAGCGGCACTATGTGGAGTTTTCCGATTGCCATTCTTAGAGTCGATGCTAGCACACGGTAGCCAGGATTCTGGTCTGGTGCCTGCTACTAGGCGGCATACTGCTCGAACGACAGCCCTCAACAACTTGTCATTCCCATCGAAGTGAGAGATCTTTATGTTGCTGCGGACTCCGGATCCTCACTTCGCTCGGGATCACACGACCTTGAGAGTGAAGTTGAGAGCCAGGCCCGACTGATAAACTTGACTTGGAAAATGACCGAACGCGAGAAAGACCTGAAACGATCGTGGCTTCGCCGCCGCGTGGAAGGCGCGATCCGCGGCGGTCTCACGCGCACCTACGAAACTATCAAAGTCGATCCGGGACGATTCCTGATGCAGCTACGCGTCGCCCACGGCTTGCCGCTCGCCACTTTTCATGGTGTCTATACGCTTCCCATTGAGCGCCTCGATGACGTTGCGGAGTCGGTGATCCGCGGGGGCATGAAGCTGGCGGCGGCCGAGGGAGCCGGCTTTGGCCTCGGCGGAATTCTCACGATCGTGCCTGATCTGGGCATTCTTTCTGCGATCACCATGCGCACGATTCAGAAGCTCAGCTTGATTTACGGATTTGAGCTGAACTCCGACGACGAAATTGCCGAGCTTTGGATTGCCGCCGCGAGCGCCGCCGGCGTCGACATCAGCCGCGAATTGCTGGAAAAAGAGGTGGTCAACCGTTTTGTGCCGCGGGTTATCCAGCGGATCGCCGCTAAAGCGGGTGCCGAAGTTACAGAGAAGTGGATGGGACGGCTGATTCCGTTTGCCAGTTCAGCCATCGGATGCGCGCTGAACTACTACTTTGTGCGCGCGTGGGGACGCCGGGCGGGCGCGCACTTCCGCAAAAAACACCTCGAAGCTCGAGCACGCTTGGCCGCAGAACAAGGGCAGTTGCCCGCTGCAGCTTCGACGACCTTGCCGTCGTAACGTCATCCCGCCGTGGACGACGCTAGAGCGGGACTCACAGAAGTTTGTCGAGGACGAGCGTTTGAAAGCCTTCGACGCGCTCAAAGGCGGCGTTGTTCGTGATCAAACCCGTAACCTGCGAATGTGCGGCAGTTGCTGCTTGCAAGGCGTCGGGAGTTTTCAGGCGATGGAGAGCGCGAATCCGAGCTGCGAGCTCCACGATCTCCAGGTTGGGTGCAATCCAATCCAGGTTGGGGTGCGTGGAAAGCACGCCATAGACGGCATTTGCCCGCTCTTCGTGGCCTTCACGGTACGGCAGTACCAGGAGTTCTGTCATCGTGATTGTGGATGTGATCGCCGTCGAATCCGGTTGTTCTAGCCACGAAAAAATGAGGTCGGTGCAGGCGACATACCTTGGATTGGACTCTAACTGGTAGATGAAGATGCTGGTGTCCAGAGCGATTCGCTGGTGACGCTTCAGAAATGCGTGGAGCCGTTCTACTCCCAACTCTGGCATTCCTTTTGCAGGTAGTCTTTGGGATATTTACCGCGAGCTAACCCACGAATCGCGGCGTGATAAGACTTCGGTTTTTGCAGGACCAGGACCTTCCCGCCGCTAACCACCACGAGAATCTTGTCGCCAGGCTTCAGTCCCAAGGCTTCGCGAGCTTCGCGCGGAATGACGATCTGGTTTTTCGTTGAAAGAGTTGCTTCCATCATGCTTTACATTATATCAAAAAGTAAAGCACAATGAGCAATCCTGAGATTAGATCTACCTTAACCAATCCTCCAACTCGATCCCGCGCTCGGTTTTCTCGTCGCGGTACTTCACAATCACTGGCGTGTAGAGCGAGAGATTCCACTCCGCTCCTTTACCTTTCTTCACCGCGCGCGAGCCGGGAACGACGACCGCATTTTGTGGGACTTCCAGCGGCTGCTCGGCAGAGGCTCGATAGATTTCTCCGCGCACGAGATCGTAGAGCGGGGTTGATCGCGTCAGGATCGTTCCCGCTCCCAAGACTGCGCGCGTGCGGACCAGCGTGCCTTCATAAACTCCGCAGTTGCCACCGATTAACACGTCGTCTTCAATAATTACGGGAGCGGCGTTGATCGGTTCAAGCACGCCTCCGACCTGAGCTGCCGCGCTCAGATGCACGCGTTTGCCGAGCTGCGCACACGAGCCGACCAGCGCGTGCGAGTCGATCATCGAGCCTTCGTCCACATACGCGCCGACGTTAATAAACATGGGAGGCATGCAGATCACGGACGGCGCAACATAGGCGCCTTCGCGAATTGAGGAGCCTCCGGGCACCAGGCGAACGCGATCGGCGAGAGTGAGCCGGCGGGCAGGGAAGGTGTCCCTATCGATAAAGGAGAGCACGTCGCCGTCCGGCATTTCGGTGAGTTCACCGAGGCGAAAGCCCAGCAGGATGCCCTGCTTGACCCACGAATTGACGACCCAGCGGTTGTTGATTTTCTCGGCGGCGCGAATCTCGCCGCGGGTCAGGGCGGCGCGAAAGTCTAGAAAAGTCTGGCGCGCCTCGGTGTCATTGCCGATATGTTCGCGGTTAATCAGGGATTCGATGGAAGACTTTAGGGTGAGTAGAGAATCTGCCATAGTCGGTTCGACATTTTCGCCCTCCCGGCAAACAGCAGGTCCTTCGCTTCGCTCAGGATGACAAATCTTATTTATGTTCGGGCACGGCTCAATTGTGAAGAGCTAATTACTGAATGCTAAATGCTAATTGCTGCCCTCACGCTACGCACTTACATTCGCTGCGGATGAGGACTCCCGGCATCTGATGCGTTGCCTCGCGTGCCTCGGCGATATTGCTGTAGGGTCCATGCCAGCGCGAATGGTTGGGATCGTGCCCAGAGGGCCGCCCTTTGCCGGAACTGCATTGTCCACAAGATGCGCGATGCAACATCGCCTTGTGCGGACCGGCTGCCCAATTTTCGTACACATAGAATTCCGTCGACGCCGCAGGAGGAACTGCCGGCCGCGCGATTAATCCCACGTCAGTAGCGATCTTCTGCAACTTCGAACGCATATCGCGGCGCATCGGAAGCAAGGGCAGACGATATACCTCTTCGATCTTACCCATCATTGCGAGCACAGCTTTCACTGGCAGCGGACTCGACTCGATGAAGTTCGCCGTCATCAGCGGCAGATACTTGCGATGAAGGGTGCGCGCAGCGGGCCAATCGTTGTTGAGAGCGGCGCGCGTCATCTCCGCCATCTCGCGTGGAATTTCGTTGGACGCAACCGAGATCACGCCCACTCCGCCCAGCGCAATCAGTGGCAAAGTGACAGCGTCGTCGCCCGATAACACAATGAAGCGCTCGGGCACCAGATTCAAAACTTCGGCGATCTGCGTCATGTTGCCGCTGGCTTCCTTCACGCCTGCGATATTCGGGACTTCGCAGAGGCGCGCCAGCGTTGCCGGTTCGAGATTGGCGGAGGTTCTGCCCGGCACGTTATATAGAATGGTCGGCTTGTCGACCCCTTCAGCGATGGCGCGGAAGTGCCTATATTGGCCCTCCTGGGTCGGCTTGTTGTAGTAAGGCGAGGCGGTGAGGATGGCGTCGACACCGGGCCGCGCCGCCACTTCTTTCGCTTTGGCGACCGCGTCGCTCGTAGAGTTCGAAGTCGCGCCAGCGACGATTGGGACGCGTCCGGCTGCGACCTCGATGGTCACGTCGATGACTCGCAGCCACTCGTCATGATTGAGCGTAGGCGTCTCGCCCGTCGTGCCGCAGGGAACTAGAAAGTCGATGCCCGACTCGATCTGCCACGCGACTAAACTTCGCAGGGCATTTTCATCAACTGATCCGTCCTGAGAGAACGGCGTGACCAGAGCCGTACCGCAGCCTTGCAATTTCATTACTAAAGAATAACGCTAATTGCAGGCGCTTGCATGTTGCGCCCTAAAGCTCGCGCCAGACGTTGCGGAACTCGTAGAAGCCGGTTTTTCCCTGCAGCCATTCGGCTGCGCGGACCGCACCTTCCGCGAATCCCTGGCGAGATTTGGCGTCATGGCAGAGATAAATGCGATCGCCGGCGGAGTTGAAGACCAGTTCGTGCAAGCCGACGGCGTCGCCCTCGCGGAAAGAGACGATTTCCAACTCCTGGCCGCCTGCGTCGCGGACAATTTTCTGCACCGTGAGCGCCGTGCCCGAGGGGGCGTCTTTTTTTTGCGCGTGATGGCGTTCGAAGATCTGACCCGAGTAGTCGAATTTGAGGGCGCAGCCGGCGGTTGCGGCGATCTCGAAAAAGAGGTTAACGCCGATAGAAAAATTTGGACCGTAGAGGAATCCGGTATTGGCCGAGAGGACCATCTCGCGCAGGCGCGGTATCTGGTCATACCAACCGGTGGTTCCGACGATCAGATTTTTCTTTGCCCGTATGCAGGCCTCGGCATTGGCGACGGCCGCCGCGGGGGTTGTGAAGTCAAGCACGGCATCGATGCCGGCGAGCGTGTCGGCTGTAAGGGCACGGCAGCCGGAGTTCTCGGCGGACGATAGAACGCGCACGTGGTGGCGCCGCGCGTGCGCGACTTCCGCCACCATCGATCCCGTTTTGCCGCGGCCTAGAATTAGGAGATTCATGCTAAGGCCCGTTCACCGCCGAGACGCCGAGAAAACCTAAGAACTGCAGGTCCCTCGCTGCGCTCGAGACGACAGAACCAAAAACGATTTTCTCTGTGACTTCGGCGTCTCGGCGCTGAAAAAAGTCCTACGCAAACACTTCCGGATCTACTTCCGCAAAAAATGCGTGATGCAACCGGCGCACCACCTCGGACGCATCGTCCTCTTCGATCACGAAGGTCAGATTAATTTCGGACGCGCCCTGGGAGATCATGCGAATCTTCACATTCTCAAGGATGCCGAACACCTTGGCTGCGATTCCGGGAGTTTCGCGTAAATTTTCGCCTACGAGACAAACAATCGCTTTCCGCCCTTCGTATTTTACGTCCGCGATCTTCGCCAGATCGGCGGCGAGGGCTGGGATGGCTTCGTTGGTCTCGGCTGTCACTGACACACTCACTTCTGAAGTCGAAACCACGTCCACGGCGACGTTGTGGTGATCAAAGGCTTCGAAGATCGACTTCAAATATCCGTGCACCAATAAGCGGCGTGGCGAAGCAACCTCGACCAACGTGATTTTTTTCTTAAGCGCGATGGCCTTAAAAATATTCGAGCAGCGCGGGGCGCGCGCCGTGATCTTCGTGCCTTCGCAGGTCGGGTTCATCGAGTTCAAAACAAACACGGGGATATTTTGCTGGACGGCAGGCAATACGGTTGCAGGATGGAGAACTTTGGCGCCGAAGTAGGCAAGTTCGGCGGCTTCGTCGAAGCTGATGACTTTGATGCGCCGGGCATCCTTGCACAGGCGCGGGTCGGTGGTCATCATGCCGTCGACGTCGGTCCAGATTTCTATGCGCTCGGCATGGAGTGCCGCGCCAAAGATCGCGGCGGAGAAATCCGACCCTCCGCGGCCGATGGTGGTTGTGATGCCGCTGCGATTCGCGCCGATGAACCCGCCCATCACCGGAACTTTGCCGGACTCGACCAGAGGCTGCACTCGTTTGCGCAGGCGGTCATTCGTTTCATCAAACTGCGGAACCGCCCGTGTATAGCTGCTGTCGGTGAGCAGGCACTGGCGCGAGTCTACGTGCATTCCTGGCAGTCCGTGAGCGACGAAGGCGGCAGCGACGATTTTGCTCGAGAGTACCTCGCCGAAGGAAGCCACGTAGTCGTAGGTGCGCGGGGTGATTTCGCCGACCGCGCCAATGCCGCGCAGCAATTCATCGAGGTCTTCGAAGTCCGCGCCGAGGTCGCCGTGAAATTCGGTAAAGAGCGCGGTGCCAAGAAGCTCTCCGGCGGTGTCATAGTGGCGTTCGCGCAGCGTGCGCGCCATTTTCAGGGCAGTCTTGCGATCGCCGCTGCCGGCAGCCTTGCCCATGGCTAGTAGGGAATCTGTGACCTTCGCCATGGCGCTAACGACAACGACCGGCCTGTCCGCCAGGCGCCCTTGCACGATCTGAGCGACGCGATCGATTGCCTTCGCGTCTTGTACGGAGGTCCCGCCGAACTTCATTACGATCATGGGCGGGTGAACTCCTGGCAGCAGGCGGAATTTTCACCACGGAGGCACGGAGACACGGAGAAAACCTGAACCAAGAAATGGGATTGTCCACGACCGATATTGTCTTGGAGCGAAGCATCAATTGAGCACCCTCTGTGGCTTCGCGCCTCCGTGGCAGATTTCGTTTTCACCCGAGATACCCCTTTGCCTTGAGCCACTCCGCATTCAGGAGCGCCGCTCCCGCCGCGCCTCGAATTGTGTTGTGCGAAAGCACGGTGAATTTCCAATCGAGCACGTTGCATTTGCGCAGGCGTCCGACTGCGGTGGTCATACCGGCACCGAGGTCAACGTCGAAGCGGGGCTGCGGACGATCGGGCGCCGTTAGATACACAACTGGGCGCTCGGGAGCGCTCGGCAGACGCAATTTTTGCGGCTCCGCGCCAAAGTGAGTCCAGGCCGCGATGATTTCTTCCGCGTTGGCTTTCTTTTTTAGGCGCACTGCGACCGATTCGGTGTGCCCGTCTTCCACCGCGACGCGATTGCATTGCGCGCTCATGGCGAAAGGAGCGGGTTCGACGTGCGATCCCTTTAGAACCCCGAGAAGCTTTTGCGTCTCCTCCTCCATTTTTTCTTCTTCGTTCTTGATGTAGGGAATCACGTTGCCCAGAATGTCGAGCGAAGCTACGCCGGGATATCCCGCGCCGGACACCGCTTGCATGGTCACAGCCGTCACCGCCTCGAGGATGAATGCGCGATGCAGGGGAGCCAGCGCCAACACCAATCCCATTGCCGAGCAGTTGGAATTGGTGACCACAAAGCCGCCCGACTTTGCGCGCCACGATTGTTTATCGATGAGGCGAATGTGATCGCCGTTGACCTCGGGAATTACCAGCGGAACGTCAGATTGCATGCGCAGGGCGCTCGAATTCGAAACAACGGCGCAGCCGGCATCAGCAAACTGCGGCTCGAGTTCGCGCGCGATCGATGCATCGAGCGCGGCGAAAATGATCTTTGGCGCGCCGTCGGGCTTGGCCGGCGAAACTGTCATATTCGCGACGTTGGCGGGAATCGCGGTTTTCAGACGCCAGCGCGCCGCCTCCGCATAGGGCCGGCCCTCGGAGCGATCGGATGCTGCCAGCCACGACACTTCAAACCAGGGATGATGCTCGAGCATTTGGATAAATCTCTGCCCGACGATGCCGGTGGCACCGAGAATTCCTACAGAAAGTTTGGTGGACATAGTGAATTGTAATTTTATACCAGCGAGTTTTTGGCGGGAATGTTGACTCATGAGGTTAGAAGACTATAAATGAACCGGGGAAGTAGGCTGGCAGCTCCCTCAGGGGCTAAAGCCCATGTCTTCACTGCCCTTTTTGCGGCACGGCTAAAGCCATGCCCTGCCCAAAACCGATTTATGAGATGGCATGGCTTCCAGCTTTAGAAAGTTACTGCGACACCTAGCTTCGGCCTTTGCCTAGTTCCTGCGGGAAAGAGTATTCGTTGAGCGGGCCAAACTTTCTTTTTTCCGCATAGATGCGCCAGCGCCTCCACACAATCCGCAAGCTGGCCATGACGGGGATGGAGAGATAGACGCCGAGGATTCCGGCAATCTCTCCGCCCGCGAGGATACCGAATAACGCGGCCAGCGGATGCAGTTCCACGCTCACTCCCATCACGCGCGGAGAGATGACGTAGTCCTGGATCATGCGCCAGACCAGCAAAAACAGCAGCAGGAAGGCCCAGTGCTGATAGCCGGCCAGAACCGCCACGACCATCATGGCCGTCCCCGCCAGTAGAGGGCCCGCCAGCGGAATAAACTCGAGGGCGCCGCCTGCCGTGCCGAGCATCAACGCATAAGGCACGCGCATCAAGCCTAGAAAAGACACATAGGCCAGCAGCGAGAACGCTGCCAGGGTCAACTGCGCGCGAATGAATTGCGCAAGCATCTGATTCAGGTCTTGAAATACATCCTGCAAAAACTCACGCTGGGTGCGCGATTGCACCAGAGCGAGCAAAACCTCATGAAAATTGCCGCCATCGCGCAGAAAGAAAATAGCCAGAATGGGCACGAGGAAAAGCACCCACGCTTCTTGTGCCCCTTCAGCGACGCGAATGCCGATGCGTTGCGCCAGCGCTGCCAAATCTCCGCGGCGACTAATCAGGAAGTCGCGTATGCGTTTCTGGGTCGCGTCGCTCCAGCCGTGCTCGTTCCCGATCTGTTCGGCAAGCTGGTCGATTTGGCCGGAGAGTTGGCCGGTGTTTGCCTTGTCCACAAGTCCTGGCAGCGACTGACCAAGGCGCGAACCTTGCCGGGCAATTCTCGGCCCGACCAAGAGACCGAAGACTGCCAGGCCAACCACCAGCAGCGAATAGATGATCGCGATGGCCCACACCCGGCTGCGAACCAGTTTTTCCAATCGTCCCACGGCGGGATTGATAAGGTAGGCGAAAAAGATGGCGAAGAGAAAGACAATCAGCGTCCGCCGCGCTGCGTAGAGGAAGCCCAATCCCAAGGCGAACAGCAACGCCGTCAGCAATACTCGCGAGGTTCGTGAATCGAGAATGGTCAAGGAGTTATTTCAACCGGTCTGGCCCGTATGCGAAGGTCTCTCAGTTTCTTGCGTCGACTACTATCGTACATCCCGGAATCGCTCGCCATCCAATTCCGAAAGGGGCTGACCGTCGAGGAGCAGGGAACTGCCCAGCTAATCGCGTAGAACTTCCGTATTCTCGCCAACGATCGTCATTCGCATGACCTTGAATTGATCGTCGAGCCAGAGCTGCCAGGTTCCCGCTTCATTCTTGAGCTCGAGTTTAAGCAGATCCTGCGGCCCGCTTTTCAGGTTGATTTTTTCGCGGCCCAGAAATTCGACGCTCATCGCCGCCGAGGCGTGCTGGTGCGGATTCAACGTACCCATCTGGGCCCGCTGCTTTAGGGGGCATTGCACTTGACGGTTGACCTGTTTACAGGCTGAGGCCAGATATTTCCAAGCCAGCACCTCGCGATGGATAAAGAAATAGTCGTCGAGGATCATGGTCGACGGCGGCAACAGGTAGGGCTGTTCGTGATCTTTGTCGCCTTCCCCGCTCCTCCACTTCTGATTCAGAAAATCTTCGTTCGGTACTACTGTCGATTGCGCCGGCTCCGGGCTCAATTCCTTCCACTCGTAACGGTGTAGATCGCCAGTGGCGGTCAGGTGCAATTCCGAAGATTGCACGTCGGGCGGAGTATGGTCGGTCTTGAACTCTGATTGGATTACGCTGCCAGCGCTCGTCTGATAAACCGAAAACGTCTCGGTTCCTACGCGATGGCCGTTCTGGAAGACGCTGAAAGAGCCGGAGTCGACGTTCGTCCCCTCGTGATCTTTATCGTTATCTCGATCCATCGGGATTGGCGCAGCGCTGGCCATCCCGCTTAGGGCGGCAATCGATCCGACGAGCGCGACCATGACGACGACGAAAACGAGCAACCGACGATACGACTTCACGATATTTCTCCTGATTCAGAGTTAGCGGAGGGGATTTGAGACGAGCCGGCGTCCACGGCCCTCCCCCAAGATTGCAACTTACGCTCGATCTCGCCGCAAAGGGAGGCCGGATCCTTGCCCGTGGTTACAACAGTAACCGTGGCCTGACGATAAAACGGCAGGCGATGTTGGTAGAGGCGCGCAAATTCGATACGATCTTTTCGCAAAGGGCGGTCCTTGGCATGTTCCACGCATCGGCGCCACAATTCGTCCAGAGGAGCTTCCAGAAACACAGATTGCCAGGATTGCAGCAACTCGCGGTTCTCCGGCTGCGCGAACGTCCCACCCCCGAGCGCAACTACGGTATCGCAAGCGAGCGATTCAGTCAGATCGCGCAGCGCGTTGGTTTCAGCCAACCGAAATCCCTGTTCACCGCGGTTGCGAAAAAGCTCCGAAATAGTATGTCCCTCGCGAATCTCGATTCTCGAATCCAGGTCTACGAAATTCCAGTTCAGCCGCCGTGCCAACTCCTTGCCTACGCTGCTCTTGCCCGATCCCATGAATCCCACCAGAAACACTGCGCGCGCCGTCATGGAGCTCCCGGGATTAAAGGTAAGGGCCGCCGCCCCGGGGTGATTGTGTCAACTCGGGAGGTCTAGCCTATCTTCCAATTCAATTTTCTTGATTCAGCGTTTTTCAGCGCTGCTTGAGGCGGATTTTACCACTGAAAGAGCGCAGCACGACCTCGGATGCTGCCTGGCCGGAGGTGCCGACAAAGGAACGTCCCACTTCCTCGGAAAAGCGGGAGTGCTTCTTCTGGAGAGGGAAATCATGTTGCACCTTGCCGAGCACGGAGTGAGCTCTAAAACCGGCCGACACATCGACAGGGACTAATGCCTCTATGTCGCCGCTGTGGGTCGCAAATCTGTAGTCGCCGCCGGAGCCGAAGTCGCCGTCGTAAAAAATCTTGCCGCTGGTCGTATTCACTTGCACCAGAGGGCCGGTGACCGATTTCAGATGGACATCTCCGCTGATCGAGGCGAGTTCCACGTGCCCATTGCGAACTTCGGTCAGCGTGATTGCGCCACGCATTGTAGCCACGTGCACGTGGCCATTCTCTACATTGCGGATATTCACTGCAGCGTCGGCACCTTCGAGAGTCAGGTCGCCATGCATACGCTCGACCGACATCGGACCGGTCGAAGAATGCAAATTCAAAGTCGCGTCCGCCGGAATAATCAGCTCATAATCGACCTGGCCCGTAGGCTGGCCGACACCCTGCAACAGGTGCGAGGCGATTTCGATGCGATTGCCATTTTGCTGCTCATCGACCTCGACATCGCCCGACTTAATAGTAGCCGTCACCACCACGGCGTTGTCGCTGCCCGCCCGTACTGAGATCGCTCCGTACAGCGTGTCGACCGAAATATTCGCATGCGGGCCAACTGTATAGCGATATTCCTTGATATTGCCGGCCAGAGCCGCTGTCGACGCACACGTCATCAGCACCAGGACTACTGCTCTCACACGCGGAAAGCTTCCTGACCGAAGAACCACTCGCTGCAGACTCGCCATAAAACGCCGCCCCTGCGGCCGGGAACGCCGGTCCGCCCTTCTCTTACTGAATACGATCCAACGCGATCTGGTACAGAAGTGCTTTCTGTTGATAAGCATCCATCAAGTGCTGCCGCGCGTCCGCATCCCCGGGATTTCGATCCAGGTAGGCCTGCGATTCGCGAATATCTGCATTCACCGCGCGCAACTGGCTTTCATACGTGGCCCGCATCGACGGAGCAAGGGTCGATACCTCGCTCAAAAACTGCTGATCGTCGGAATTGGCTGCCGGTTCAAGCACAGGTTTTTCGGTGGAAGGCTGCGCGCTCGACGCCAGCTCGTTTTTGCTCTGCGCCGGAGCCGACTTGGGCTGACCAATTAACGCCGGCACCGAAGTCGCAGTGGTGGCAGTTGTCGGGGAAGATGGCGTAGAGGTCGAGGAGAGTGCAGCCGCGGAATCCTGAGAAGTGACGGTCGCTGCGGGAGGCGCCGGAGCTTGGACACGTGCCACTTGCGGAGCGGGCTTGTGATTGACGACATAAGAGCCCGCCGCTATCAACGCGGCCGCAATCGGCGCGAGCCACCACGCACTCCAGCGCGCGGGTTGAGGTCTCGGAACAAGCCTGGGCCGAGCCGGAGCGGCCTCGAATTCGCGAGCCTGAGATTCGATGCCGGGAGATTCCCGAATCACGCCTTCGGCGCGCAGCTGCGCCGCGATCTGTGCCCATACGTGCGGCCCGGGTTCCTCGTTGCCCGCCAACCGCGGAGCCTCGCTCGCGATCAGATCAAGGTCGGACATCAGACCCGAGCACTCCGGGCACGACCTTACGTGGTCATCAAAATCATTGTGAAACGCACTATCCGGAGCACCATCCAGCATCTCCGGCAGAACTCGCCGTACATCCGAACACGTCATAGCAACTCTCTCCCAAACACTGCTACTACCACCTCAGCCTGTCTTGGCCTTTTCGGCTCTCATGAACTTCAGAAAATCTCGCAGCTTTAATCGTGCCTTATGCAGCTGCGACTTGCTATTACCGATCGAGCATCCCACCATTTCGGCAATCTCGTTGTGCTCGAAGCCTTCAATATCATGTAACACAAAAACCGTTTTATACCCGGGCGGCAGTTTGTCAATGGCCCGCTGGAGTTGCAAGCGGTCGATTGAGCCCGTCAATTTCAAATCCTTCGTGCCAAACTCTTTTCTCGGAGCCTCGTCGTCCGCTTCCAGCGTCTCTTCGAGCGATACGACTGGCAGCCCCTTCTTGCGCAACTGCATCAGGACGACGTTCACCGTCATGCGATGCAACCAGGTTGAAAAGGCCGATTCGCCTCGAAACGTCCCGATCTTGCGAAAGAGCTGAAGAAACGCTTCCTGGGCCAGATCTTCGGCCTGGGCGGGATTGGAGACCATGCGCAAACATAGAGAATACACACGTCGTTTGTGCAGGTGATACAGGACTTCGAAAGCGCCCTCCTGGCCCTGTTTTGCCTGCTCAATCGCTTCTGCTTCAGTGGCGCGTTGCTTCTGGTCGGTCAAGTCGCCTTTTCCGGCCGCTACCCGTTCAGATGCGGCTTCAAACTCTTTTCGTTGTACAAATTTCCGAGCCAGTCGCGGAAGTGATCCCGACCAAATTCTTTAGTCGAAAGAATACCAAAAACCGTAGCCTATTGGATGATCTCAACAACCAAAACGGCGACTTATGAAGTCGGAGACACCACTTTCGTAACCCTTGGTGCTGAGCACTTACTCCTGTCTGCTCGCATTGGTTGTTTCACTTCGAACAAGCGGACCGGAGTGTCCGCTCCACACTAGGCCTTCGCTGTGATTGTTTCCAGCCCGTGGCCATGCGGACCGGTTTCCCGAACCCGCAGAAGAATCGCAAAGGCCAGTCCGACGAAGCCGAGGATTGAGAAAATCCACATTCCCAAACCGTAGCCGGAGGGATTATCCAGGCCCGCGTGAGTGTAGTCATTCGCCTTCCCGATCAGCAGGTTCAGAATGAAAAAGCCGATCTGCTGAATCAGCGTCATCAGGGCGTAGGCCGTGCCGAGTCGATTCTGGTCGACGATATAGGCCACCGACGGCCACATCACGGCCGGGATTAATGAGAAAGCGATGCCCATCATGCAGACAGGCACATAGAGCGAAATATTCGTGTAGCCCATCATCAAATAGACGGGCATTAGTAGAATCGAACCGAACATCATCAGGAACGCGCGTTTGCCAATCTTATCGGCCAACAGGCCAAAAAGTGGTGTGGCGATCATGGCCGAGAGGGGCAGAAGACTGTTAAAGAATCCCGCTCGCTCGCGCGCCAATATGCGCACCGCGTCGGAGGCGGTAACCCCTCCGTGGGCGGCCAGAATCTTGTTGGTGAAGAAGTCAATGGCGAAGGTACGGAACAGGAAAATGGCAGAATAAAAAGTAAAGCAGAGGCCGACCACGAACCAATACGACGGATTAAACCGAAAAATCTGCCCAAACTCCAGCTTGTCGATCGAGCCAGCCTGGCCCAGTTCGTAGCGCCCCTCTGCCCGGGTCTCGAGGATCCAGTAAACAATGGAGCAGACGACCGCCAGCACGCCTGCCCCAACGGCGATTAACAGCGGCCCTTGCCAGCTCGGTTCGCCGTTTGTCCCCTGGGGATAGAAAACTCGATTGGCCCAGGTGGGAGAATTGTCAGCCGCGACCGACGCGAGGCGTGAAATCGTCAGATTGATCCCAAAGGCAAAGCTCAGTTCCTTCCCCTTAAACCACTCGGCGAGCACGGTTGTGGCCGCGACGATCATGGATTCGGCGCCTAAGCCAAGGACCGTCCGACCGGCGATCATCACGCCGGGCCGCCCGCGTGAAGCCGTCAGCATCGCGCCCAGGAGACAAATTGCGGCAAAAACCGTCATCGCCTTCTTGGTGCCGATGCGGTCGATCACAATACCGCCGATGAGCAAGGTCGCGACGGCTGCCACGCTATAAGAAGAATTCAGCCAACCAAACGCCGTCGCGGAAAAGCCCAGCTTGTCGATGAAAATCCGCTCCAGCGGATTGATGCTGTCGTAGATGTAGTAATTCCCGCCAATTGCCACCGCAACAAACAACAGCACCATCCAGCGATAGAAACGGGAAGGCTCGGGTCGAGCAATTTCAGCCATTAATCGACGCATCCTCGGCGAGCTGTGGCGCCCGCATGGCGTGTGTGCAGATGATCATCCGCACGACGATAGCAGATTGTCTTGCGAGTTGCAGAGTTAATGAAGACCACAAGAACCTTAACCACGAAGGACACTAAGGGTCACGAAGGTTTTGGCCTCAGGCGTCTCCTCGGTGAGTCGGAGATCCAGTAGAAGAAAAAAGCCCTCGGCCGCAACAATCGGCGACCGAGAGCTGTAACTGATAGCTGATAGCTGACAACTGACAACTGATAGCTGCCTTTAAATCTTCTCTGTCTTTCCGTCGTACTTCACGGTGCCGTTCTTGTCGTTCTGGCGCTTCACGTCGTCGTTGTTGTAGACGCGGCTGGCCTTTTTGACTCCGCTTACTTCGGCGGACGGGTTTACGGGGCCATTGATAGAGGTCCAATTCACGCGAGCTTCTTCAGATGCCCGCTCGCCACGCTCTTCACGCGAACGCTCCTCTCGCGGATGCATTTCCCGCACACGTTCTTCGCGAGCACGCGCTTCGAATGGATGCTCTTCGCGAAACTGTTCGTCGCGCATATGCTCTTCGAGCATGCCGTCGTGCATGGGTCCGCGCACGATGTGCCCTTCTCGCCCGACCGTCTCTGGCCACAACCGGACCTCGGGCGTGATCAGCGGAGCATCGCCGCCCTTCTCCCACACAGCCACGGTGAAAACCGAACTGGTGGATCCCTGGATCTGGGACAGGGTCGAGTTGGTTGCGCCCGCAATCAATCCGGTGGTCGCGTTGCGCGCCCCCACTGGATTCGGCGAATACTGTTGCAGGGAAATCTCAGGCGTGGTCAAGCGCGGAATATACGGTCCGCATCCGTAAAAACAGCCAGAGTAAGGAATGGGCGACTGCCCGAAAGCTGCCGCAGCCAGCAAAACTAACGCTACCAAAATCAAATAGGGTCGCATACTGCCTCCACGAGGGACTGACACAGCAGGCGTTCAAGTGCAGTTTGCTGGCCAGTTGGCGCGCGGCGAAAACAGGGAAGATACGCGGTGATACGCGGCGCTCCTAGGGCGATTCGCGGAGTTTCTGGCCAGACGCAGCAGCAGGTAGATGAAAACCAGTGCGCACATCCTGCAACCGATTAGTCCCCACAGTGAACGAGTAGCGCTGTCGTCCGGCTCGCCCTACCTCTCAACTCCCCACGTAGCGGGCATACAAACTCCGCGCCACCGCCGTGTCGGTCGTTCCCTTGATAATCGCGCGCCCGTCGGGAAACAGGGTCATCTCATAGGGCTCACGCCAGAATTTGAGCACAAATTCGTTATGGCGCACATCGCCGAGAGGCTGAAGGCGCGAACTGAGCTCCACGAAATCCACCGGCCGTTGGCGCTCATGAATCTGCACTGAATTTCTGCCGCATAAAGTAATATGCGGACGCCCCTCTCCAGCGAGATGAACAAACTCTCCGCAACACACGCGACATCCCGTCCGCGGATGATCCGCCGCCACCTCAGCCCGTTCATTGCTCCATACATCCCATGAGAGCAAAGTTCGCCGCAGCTTCGACCGCGCACCGACCAGAAATTTCAAGGCCTCGCTCGCGGCCAGGGATGCCACAAGGTTGACCGCCGAATTCAAAATGCCAGCCGTCTCGCAAGTTTCGACCGTTCCTCGTGGAGACTCGGGAAAGATGCACGCCAGACACGCGGTTTCGCCGGGGATAACATTCATGGTGACGGTGTAGCTGCCCACCGCGGCAGCGTAAATCCAGCTCACGAAATTTTTCACCGCGTAATCGTTGATGAGATAGCGAGTTTCAAAATTGTCAGTGCCGTCCAGAATCAGCTCGCAGCCGCCGAGCAGGGAATCGACGTTTCCCGGGGTCAGGTCGGCAACCTGCGGCTCGACGACGATCTGCGAATTGAAACGCGCAATCTGGCGCGCGGCCGCGATCGCTTTGGGCACGGATTCGCGCGCATCCGCTTCATCAAAAAGCGTCTGGCGCTGAAGATTGCTCGGCTCGACATAGTCGCGGTCGATAATCCGCAGGGTTCCAACTCCCGACCGCGCCAGTAACGAGGCTAAAGCCGAACCGGTGGCGCCGCATCCCACAATGACCACGCGCGCCTGGGCTAACTTCTTCTGGCCCTCTGCCCCGATCTCTTTGAATAAGACCTGCCGAGAGTACCGATCGTCCGAGTGATTGTGCGAGTGATGGTCCGAATTTCGATCGTCGATTGGCAAAGCAATTACCTTGGCGATTACCTTTCTCGCGCTCCCAACCCAGTATTATAGGTTCCGGTCGTCAACCTTGTTCTTGAGAGCAACGCGTGCCCCTGAGCGATTCATCGAACTCGACAGCCCTCATGTTTGATGAACCGGTATTTTGGGATGTAGTTTCGCACGTTGAGTATCGAGGAAACTGTTGCCGCGGGTCCGGAATTTTTTCAGCTGTTGACTTTTGCCGAGCTCTGCTCGGCTGGGCAAGTGGGGGCACCGTTCGGCAAGCTCAAGGCAGGCTCCGCCCCTACGCGATCTCTGCGAAGCGCACAGTAATGGTGCTTCTATTGCTGGTTTGCCAACACGCCAGTTGGGCGCAGGATTCGCCGCAGGCCGCTCCTCCAAACTCCCAATCGACATCTCAGCAGGAGGCCCATCCGGAAGGGCTGCCCGCCGCCGCTTTCGGGTCCATTACTCCCTACCTCGGCCTTGCGATCGACGAGATCGAACTTCCCGGGGTTCCGCCGGAAGAAGCCACGTCGCTGCTCGCCGCCACGCCGCTAAAGATTGGCGAACCGTTCACCCGCGAAAAGCTTCACGATGCCATCCAGGCGCTTTTCGCTACCGGACGCTTCGCGGACATCCAGGCGGAAGCCACCCGCACCGACACTGCTGGAGTCCGCGTGCGCTTTATCACGGTCACCAATTTCTTCGTCGGCATGGTTACCATGGAGGGCGTTTCCACTAACCCTTCGCCGAACCAGCTGGCCAGCGCCAGCCGTCTGCAACTCGGCGAACTCTACACGCCTGAGAAACTGGACCGCGCGCTCGCGGGCATTCAACGATTGATGGAAGAGAATGGCTACCATCAATCGAAAGTCACGCACCGCGAACAGCGCGACGGGAGCCAGCGCCAGATCAATCTAACCTTCCAGATCGTGCGTGGTCCGCACGCTCTGGTCGGAGAAATTAAGGTCGAAGGCGATGCCGGCTACTCCCAAACCGAGATCACCCAGATTGCCCGTCTCCGTTCTGGCGATCGCGCGACATCCGCTCGTATTACCCGCGCGCTGCAACGACTTCGCCGTCGCTATCAAAAGCAGTATCGCCTTCTCGCCCAAGTCGAAGTGGCCAGCCGCACCTATCGCCCCAATCGCAATGTCGTCGACTACGTTTTCAAGGTTGACCGCGGACCGGTTGTCTCGATTGCCGCCGAAGGTTTCAAACTCGACCATTCCGCCCTGCGGCGCCTGGTGCCCATCTTCGAAGAAGGTGCCGTCGACGATGATCTGCTTAACGAAGGTCGGCGTAATATCCAAAACCATCTCGAGACTCTCGGATACTTCGAGGCCGCGGTAAAAGTGAGCCAGCATAACTCGCAGGATGGGAAGAGTCTTCAGGTCGTGTACGACATCAAGCCGGGCGACCGGCACAAGCTTGCGGCGATTCGTATTTCCGGCAATCATTTTTTTTCCGACGAACAAATTCGCTCGCGCATGCAAGACCAGGCCAACGGACGAATCTTCAGCCACGGCCGCTACAGCGAAGCGTTCCTGGAAGAAGATGTGCAGGGCATTGAGAATCTCTATCGCGCGAGCGGCTTTCGCCAAGCCGAGGTGACCAGCAAATTGATTGAGGGATACCAGGGTCAACCCTCGCTTCTTGCCATTCAGATAACCGTCAAAGAAGGGCCGCAAACGCGGGTAGCGTGGGTGCGCATTGAAGGCAATTACACCCTCCCTCAGGAGCAACTGCCGGAAATTTCCACTGCCGAGGGGCAGGGTTTTGATGAATCCAGCCTGGCGGCCGACCGGGACACGATTCTCACCAAATATTTCGACAATGGATTCCCCAACGCCACCGTTGATGTCGCTTATGTCAAGGTCGAATCATCAGGTAGCCTGCCGCACGTAGGCGTCACCTTCACCATTCACGAAGGCGAGCAGTTCTTCGTCAATCAACTCTTTCTCGACGGGCTCGACCACACACGCCCGGGAGTCGCTCGGCGCGAGATTCGCGTGCAGGCTGGCGCGCCCCTCAGCCAGCAGGACATGCTCGAGAGCCAACGCCGTCTTTATGACCTTGGCCTGTTCAAGCAAGTCGACACGGCTATTCAGAATCCCGACGGCACCGAATCGCGCAAAAACGTCATCATCACGGTGAACGAGGCCGACCGCTATACCTTCGATTACGGCGGCGGAATCGAGTTCCAGAGCGGCCAGCCCGCCGGTTCCGGCCAGCCACTCGGCGCTACGGGTGTCAGCCCCATGGTCTCACTTGGCATAAGCCGCATTAATGTCGGCGGGCGCCACCAAACCCTCACCTTCAGGGGCAACCTTGGGTATTTGCAGCAGAGAGCGCTGGTCAGCTACCAGGTCCCCAGACTGCTCAATCTCGATAAGCTTCGCTTTACTGCCACTGCGCTCTACGACAACACCGTGGACGTATCTACTTTTACTTCCAGGCGGTTAGAGGGAACTTTTCAAGTTTTGCAGGTGCTTTACAAGGTGCGGGATCGCGAGCTCACCACTTTGGCTTACCGCTTCAGCTACCGGCAGGTGGAGGCCTCTAACATCCAGGTCAGTTCCAACCTTATTCCGCTTCTCTCCGAACCGACGCGCGTCGGAACGCCGAATTTTATCTACATACGAAACCGCCGCGATAACGACCTGAACACCACGCGCGGCAATTACACCACCGTCGAAGGCGGGGTCGCCTCCAGCTATTTCGGGTCAGAAGCTGACTTCAGCCGCTTTCTGACCAGGAACTCCTCTTATTACACGTTTTTCCGTAATCGAAGTACCGGCCAAGGCTTCGTCCTTGCCCGCTCGACTACCGTGGGATTCGAGAATGCCTTTGGCAGTACCGTGGCGCTCGACCCATGGCAAACGCCGAGTGCTACTGAAAGCCTTATTCCTTTGCCGGAGCGATTTTATAGTGGCGGGGGCAACTCTCATCGCGGTTTCGGGTTAAATCAAGCGGGGCCGCGCGATCCTTTTACCGGTTATCCCATAGGGGGGAGCGCCGTTTTTCTCAATAACCTGGAAATGCGGTTTCCAAACCTCAGATTGCCTTACCTCAACGACCAGATCGGCTTCACTCTTTTCCACGATATGGGAAACGTTTTTGCGCGGCCGCAGGAGATGCTGCCGAGCCTTGGGCGCATTCGCCAGCCTAACGAGCAAGCCTGCTTCCAGCCACAGCCGGCGCCGGTTTACTCGCTATGCAATTACAACTACGCGTCTCATGCCGTCGGCGTCGGTTTGCGCTATCAGACGCCAATTGGGCCTTTAAACTTCGATTTCGGTTACAATTTAAACCCACCGTACTTCCCGAGCTATACGAACGTCACCAGCAACGGAGTGGCGCCGCCGGTTGGGCAATTTGCATATCAGCGGGCCGGGCATTTTAACTTTTCATTTACCTTCGGGCAGTCTTTCTGATGACTCAACCGCGCATCCAACTCGGTAGGATCGTTCCCGAAACCATGCAGAGCTGTCGTACGCACTGTCGACTTTTGCAAGTCGTGAAAGGTTGCTCGCGCGCTGGCGCATTGAGCCTTGCCCTTACCGTCTCCGCGTTTGCCGGCCAGATCGTCGATCGCGTCGTCTCCAACGTCAATGGCCACGTGCTCTTGCAGAGTGATTGGGAGGAGGAAGTAGCCTTCGAGGCCTTTTCTACTGGCCGCGACCCCGATTCGTTCACAACTGCCGAACGGGCTGCCGCTCTCGACCGCCTTATTGATCAGGAACTTTTGCGCGAACAGGTGCGCCCATCGCAACCCGCTCCCGCCAGCGAAGTCGCCGCCCAGGTCGCGGAGGTTCGCAAGGAAGTCAGCAAGGTCAATCCCGACGCCGCCACCGACGATGGTTGGCGCACAACATTGCAACATTACGGCCTTACCCCGAGTGGGCTGGAGAAGCGTCTCGGCGAACAGATCCAGCTGATGAAACTGGTGGAAGACCGCTTGCGTCCCTCGATTCAGATTGACCAGCAGGCTGTCGAATCCTATTACCGCGATCAGTTGCTGCCGGAATTAAAGAAGGCGGGCGACCGCGCAGCGCCTCTGACCGAAGTTTTCGGCCGCATCAAGACGCTGCTGGCTGAGAAAAAAATGAATGAACTGCTCAACGGTTGGCTCGCCAGCCTACGCTCGGGAAGCCATATAGGAACTCCTCAGGGCGGCTCCGGAGAGCAGAACCGTTGAGCGAGCTAACTCCCGAACCAGCGCCCGAATTAGCCCCTGAGTCAGCTCCCGGCCCCGTCCCTCCGGTTCGCCGCCGGATTCTCCTGAAACTCTTCCTCTCTTTCTGCCTCTTCAGCCTGATCGGGTTTTCATTGCTTGCCTGGTACGTCACCACCGATTCCTTTCAACAGCGCGTTCGCCGGCAGGTGGTCGCGTCAGTTGAGAAAATGACAGGCGGGCGCGTCGAACTCGGCGAACTACACACCATCCCTTTTCGCCTTCGCGTCGACGCTCGCAACGTGACCATTCACGGTCACGAAGCTCCTGACCAGGCGCCCTTCCTGCATATCGACCGGTTGCAAGCGGAGATGAAAATTATCTCGCTCCTCAGCACCACGGTTGGACTGCACTCCCTCGTGCTCGACCACCCTGTCGTTCACGTCATCGCATATCCCGACGGCAGCACAAACGTGCCTGCACCGCAAGTAAGCGCATCTGACCAGAACGCGCTTGAACAACTCGTCGCGCTTTCGGTCACGCATATCGCAGTCGAGCGTGGCCAGTTGCTATGGGAAGACAAGAAAGTTCCTTTTGAATTTGACGCGCACGATATGGCGCTGCTCCTGAATTATTCTTTATTGCGCCGGCGATACGAAGCGCACGTTGCCGCCGGCAACGTAACCACTCACGTGCAGGATTACCCCCCGTTTGAATGGCGGGTCGATGCCTCGCTAATTCTGGGTCGCGAACACGCCGACATCAGCATGCTGACGGTCAATTCCGGCAAATCGGAAATTCAATTCACCGGCGGCGTGCGTGACTTCCATAATCCTCAATTGAGCGGCAACTACCACGGACAAGCCGAGCTCACCGAAATAGCCGGCCTTTTGCGCCAGCCTCAGATTCGCAAAGGCGTCGCCCAGTTCCAAGGCAAAGCTACCTGGAACCTGCAGGGTCTCTCAACCGACGGAACCCTAGAAGCCACAAACGTCGAATGGTCGAATCCGAAGATCTCGATGCGAAACGGCCGTCTTGCCGCCGGATACTCCCTGACTCCAGAGCGCTTGCACCTCTCCGCGATCAAGGCGAACTTGTTAGGTGGCGATGTTCAAGGTGACGCCGACGTAACCAACTGGCAGACCTCTCTTATAACTTCGCTCAAGAGTTCGGTAGAGAATTCCGTAGAGCGTTCGATCGAGCCAACACCCGCAAAACGCCGCCACAAAATCGCCAAAACCGCTCCCGACACTCTTCAGCACGGCTCGGTGCGCCTGAAACTGTCCGGCTTCCCTCTGCTCCCAGCCCTGCAATTGCTCAGCTCCAAGAAACTCCCGCTTGATCGACTCAATCTCAATGGAAGCACGAGCGGCACCGTGGACATGACGTGGGTCGGTTCGATCCAGGAGGCGGAAACTCATCTTGGCCTCGACATCGCTCCGCCATCGCGCCCTGTCCCAGGCGAAATCCCCGTATTGGGCCAGATCTTTGGCGTCTATCGCGGCTCGCGCGACGAACTGGAAATGTCGCAGCTTCACCTCACTACGCCATCCTCCGAAATCAGCGCGAGCGGCAATCTGGCCGCGACTTCATCCTTGCGCTTCACGGCGACCAGCCACAATCTAAGAGAATGGACGCCACTTCTTGAAGCCGCATACGGCTCGCCAAACCTGCCTTTGACGGTTCACGGATGGGCCGGCCTATCTGGCAGCGCGAGCGGCAAGTTGTCTGATTTTTCGATTAGCGGGAACCTTGAAGTTTACGATTTCGACACTGCCTTGCCGGCGACCGAACGCGTCTCCGCTCGCGTGGTTCATTGGGACGCGCTCACCACAGCCCTCCAGTATTCCAGCCATCATTTCGCTGCGCGCGACGGGTCTCTTCTTCATGGCCATACGCTCGCCCGTTTCGACGCCAGCGCGGCTCTGACAAACTCTGCGTTTGAAGACAACGATCCCTTCACCTTCCACCTTGATCTGCGCGGCGCCGATGTAGCCGAACTCGCGCACTTGGCTGGCGCTACCCAGCCCGTCTCCGGCACGCTGAATATCTCTGCCACTTTTTCAGGCACGCTCGCCCATCCTCATGGCGACGGACATCTCGAAGTGCGCAACGGGTCCGCCTACCACGTTGCCATCCCGCTTCTGAAGAGCGACCTTCGCCTCGCCGATGATGAGCTTCAGTTCAACAACATCGAAACAACTGTCTTCGACGCTCCTATCTCAGGCAGCGCCGCCGTCAGCACGGCAAACCTCACTCTCTCAAATCGCCTCTTCTCCGAAAGTGCATTGTCGAAGACCGGGTTTCATCTCAACATTTCCGGACGAAACTTCGATCTCGCTCATTTGCCGCGCTTGCAGACCGGTCGCTTCGCCACCGATGGCAAGGCCGACTTTACGTTGCGAGCCAGCGGCACGACCCAGCAGCCATCCTTAGAGGCCCACTTCCATCTGAAAGACCTCGCCTTCGACAAAGAGCGTGCCGGAGACTTCTACCTTGACGCCCTCACCCAGGGACGCGAACTCGCGCTTAACGCGCACTCCGACTTCGATAAGGCTGATCTCACCATTCAAGGCAGCGTGGGATTAGAACATGATTTTCCCGCGGATCTGAATCTCGCCTTCCACAATCTCGATGTCAATTCGCTGCTGCGTATCTACCTGCAAGGGAAAATTACAGGACAATCGCTGCTTGAAGGCAAGTTAAACCTGCGAGGGCCGCTGCGCTCGCCACGCGATTTAAAGGCGAGCGCCGAATTCCAGTCTTTTAGCGTGGAGGTTGCGCACGTAAAGGTGCAGAACGTCGGTCCCATCCGTTTTGAGGTGGCGGACCAATCCGTGCTCATCGAAAATCTTCACCTTGCCGGCAGTGGCACCGACTTCACTGCCCACGGTCGCGCCCATTTGAGTGGCCTGCAAGAGCTCGACCTTCGGGTTGATGGCTCCGTCAACCTGACGCTTCTGCAATCGCTTAGCCCGAAAATCCTCGCGCGCGGCAATGTCGGGGTGAACCTCACCGCCACCGGCACGCTCTCCGATCCCGTGCTTCAGGGCCGTCTGGAGGTTAAGGATACTTTCGTCAGTCACAACGATTTTCCGAGCGGCCTCAGCGATCTCAACGGCGTACTTGTTTTCGATCGCAATCGCTTTCAGATCGAAAAATTGAGCGGCACCACCGGTGGAGGGACCATCACACTCACCGGTGCCGCCACCTACGAGGGCGGATTGCTCCTACTGGATTTTGGTGCGACTGCGCGCGGTGTTCGCCTCCGTTATCCGCCCGGAGTAAGTTCCACGGCCAATGCCGATCTCCGGCTCACCGGAACCACCAACGCAGCTCTGCTCACCGGCGACGTGCTGGTCACGAAACTCGCCGTCACTCCAGGGTTTGACTTCGGCGCCTACATCGACAAGAGCAAGCAAGCGATCGTTCTCACCGGCAGCGACAGCCTGCAAAGCCATCTGAAGTTAGACGTCCATGTAACCACGACCCCGGAGCTTCAGATGCAGACCGCGATCGCCCGGCTCTCCGGAAACGCCGATCTCAGGGTGCGAGGCACGGCCGATCGGCCAGCAATTCTAGGTCGGGTTGAAGTTCTCGAAGGCGAAGTAACATTTAACGGGACGAAATACAAACTCGAGCGCGGCGACGTCACCTTTTCCAATCCGGCTCGCACCCAGCCGGTTATCGACCTGCAGGCGACGACGCGCGTGCGCGATTATGACATTACAGTGCAATTTCGCGGCGATGCCAGCGTCACCAACGGATTAAAAGTGACGTGGCAATCCGAGCCGCAGCTTCCAGAAGCTGACGTAATCGCACTCTTGGCTCTGGGCCGCACGCAGGAAGAGTCGGCCGCCGCCAGCGGCAGCGGAGGCTTCGGTTTTGGCGGCGAAGCCTCCAGTCTACTGATCAATCAAGCTCTCAACAGCACCGTCAACAGCCGCTTGCAGCAGCTTTTCGGAGCCAGTCGCGTAAAGATTGATCCACAGGGATTGGCGAGCGACACTGCCGTGGTCCGCGGCCCGCAGGTGACCGTGGAGCAGCAGGTAGCGAATAATCTCACTCTCACCTACAGCACCAACGTGACGGTGTCGAACCAGCAAATCATTCAAGTGGAATACAACATCACCAGAAACATTTCGATTGTGGCCCTGCGAGATTGGAACGGAGTCGTAAGCTTCGATTTCAAAATCCGACGGCGGAAAAAGTGAAAAGGGGCGGGTTTCGAGGTTTCAGAGTTGCAAGGCGTTCCTTCTTTGAAACCTCGCAACTCTGAAACCTTGAAACTTTGCTCTTCTGCGCTTGACATAACTCGCCAAACCAGCAACTCTAGTTGTTTTTCACCACAAGCCGATAGAAGCGGGAAGGGAAGTCATTTGCGAGTGCGAGTGTTTTATCACGACAAGTGTTTTGACGGAGCATGCTCCGCCGCCCTGTTCTCCCGCTTCTACCGCGAACGTGTTCGAGGCGACGTTGAGTTCGTCTACTCCGGACTGCTCCATCGCGCCGGTGCGCTCTTTGATGAGAATCAATTCGACGGCGACGAAAATGTCATCGTAGATTTCAAATATTCCAGTTCGCCCAAAATCACGTGGTGGTTCGATCACCACGAGAGCGCATTTCTTTCTCCTGCCGACGCCGCTCACTTCGAGCAGGATCAGAGCAATCGAAAATTCTACGATCCCGGTTTCAAATCCTGCACCAGTTTCATCGCCATGATCGCGAAAGGGCGTTTCGGCTTCGATCCGCGCCCGGTCGCCGAGCTCGTGCACTGGACCGATATCGTCGACGGCGCCATGTACGATGATGCGAAATCCGCCGTTGAAATGCAGGCTCCTGCGATGAAGTTGACGATGGCGATCGAGGCGTCCACCGACCGCAATTTCGTCAAGACCATGATTCCGCTGCTAGCCTACAAGCCGTTGGCCGAGATTCTGGAAGAGCCTTTCGTCGCCGTCGTTCTGCCCCCGCTACTCGAACGTCATCGCCGTTCCATCGACATCCTGCGCCAGCGCACGGAAGAAAAAGACGGCACGATTTTTTTCGACATCACCGACCTCGATCTCGAAGGCTACAACAAATTCATTCCCTACTATCTCCATCCCGATTCGATATACAGCATCGGGCTGAGCAAGAGTTCGTTTCGCGTAAAAGTTTCGGTAGGGTCAAATCCCTGGTCGAAACGCGAACCCACTGTCAATCTCGCGCGAGTGTGCGAGCGGTACGGCGGCGGAGGGCACGCGAGAGTGGGCGCCATCTCTTTCGAGGTTAACCAGAGCGAGGAAGCCCGCAAAGCGGCTCAGGAGATAGTAGAGGAGTTGCGAGCCAGCGTCCGCGAACAATCATGATTTTGGGTCGAAGCCGTTCGCCGCTGCCCTCAAACTGCATCCACGAAAGCATTTTCCCCTTTAGAATTGAATCCGCGCCCATGCCCTGGCTGCCCCATACCAATTGCCCACCAATTCACCCGCACTTCCCGCATCCCAGAATCGACGATCCGGCTCACATCAAAGGTGTGCGCGCCGTAGCCACTCTCGAGTTTTCTAAAGGAATCGTAGTCGTGTTGGCGGGCCTCGGCGTTTTCTCCATGCGCCACAAGGATATTTGGGGAGTCGCCGAAAGTTTTCTGGAATTCTTCCACGTCAACCCCTACCACCACTACGTGGGAGTCTTCATCAATCTTGTCTACCGCCTGAGTGATGTCCGCTTGTGGAAGATCGCCCTTGTAGGCTCGATCTACGTCATCCTTCGCTTTATCGAAGCGTATGGCCTCTGGTACCTCCGGCCCTGGGCCGAATGGTTAGCCATACTCTCCGGCTCAATCTATATACCCTTCGAAGTAGCTGATCTTCTGCGTTGGGGGCCGGACCTGGTGCGTGTGCTAGTAGTAGCGATCAACGTAGGCATCGTCCTGTACATGCTGATGCTCCGCCTGGAAGCGGTCAAAAAGCGCCATGGCGCGAAGCAGGAAGAAATCGGCCAACCACTGACGTAGCCCAAGTCTCACGTAACTTCCACGTGGGAAGCCCGACACCACTACTGGTTCAGCGAGCACCCGCAATCCGGCGGCGGGACGTGCGCCTTCAAAAATTCGGCGACGCGCTTATAGGCGTCAATCTGATTTTCGACCTTAGAGAAGCCGTGCCCCTCGTTTTCGTAGACCTTGTATTCCGCCACGCCGCCGCGCTTTTTGATCGCGTCGACCACCTGCTGCGCTTCGCTCTTCGGGCAACGAGGATCGTTCCCGCCCGCGAGCAGATAAAGCGGCGCCTTAATTTGATCGACAAAGTTGATCGGCGACCGATCTTCGTAGAGCGCCTTATTCTTCACCAGGTCACCCATCGTCGCTAGATCTGATTGCTGCAGCACCGGGTCTTCATTCTGAATTTCGGTGAACCAGTTCACGAAGGGGACAATCGGGACGCCCGCTGCCCACATTTCAGGAGCCTTAGTAACTCCCATCATCGTCAAGTAACCGCCATAACTGCCGCCCATCAGAATAAGTTTTTTCGGGTCGACGTAGCCGGTTTGTTTTATAAAGTCGGCAGCGGCCAGCACATCCTGCAAATCGCCGCCGCCCATATCAAAAAGATTCGCTTGCTGAAATTCTTTGCCATAGCCAGTTGATCCGCGATAGTTGGGCGCGATCACGATGTAGCCCTGATTGGCCATATATTGCACGAAGCGATTGAAGGTATTCATCGTCTGCGACGTAGGGCCGCCGTGCACATAGACGATCGCAGGATGCTCTGGATTATGCGGCAGGTTATAAGGCATGTAGACAAACGCCGAAATCGCCCACTTACCATCTTTGCTGGGATAGTGCACGAGATAAGGTTCGACCATATCCTCGGAGCGCACGCCGCCTACGAGCGACGATGTAAGTTGGCGCGAAATATTCGGGTGCGATGCCTTGTCGCTGAAGGTATAGAACCACAAATCGCCGGGAGCGGTGGGACCAGTGTGTGAGAAGAGCATGCGCGATCCGTCAGGAGTGAAAGGCGAGGGGTTGCCCGCAATGTGGTTCACTCCCCTCGGCAAACCCAGATCGCGCGCCTTTCCGGATGCGACGTCATAGAGATAAATATCGGCATTGCCATCGACGTTCGCGGTGTAGGTCAAAAACTTTCCGTCGGGAGAAAACTTCCCACCAGAGATTTCCCACTTATCGTTCGTCAACCATCGAATCTTTTTGCTCGCGATATCGAGCAATCCAACATTCTCGTAGCCGCTGGCGGCATTGGAAGTGACCAGGACGCTCTTGCCGTTCGACGAAACGTCGTTGGCCGAATAAAGATGTTCGCCATCATGGGGAGTAAGCAGCATGCTCTGCGCACTGGCAACATCTACCAAAAACACGTTGGAATCAGTGCCCTTTGCCTGCTCCTGCGTATAGACGATGAACGAGTCATCGGCCGACCAGATCGGTGCGACATTCATGCGGTCTCTGGGCGTGCCGGAGGTGAGATGTTTCACATCGCGCATCACCGTATCGTAGACGTCAATCTCAAACACTGAGGAAGTCTTCGGCTTGACGATGTAGGCGAGGTAGCGCCCGTCGTGCGACCATGTCAGATTTTCTTCCGCGATTTCGCGCGTGTTTGTAAGGTTTACGACCTGTCCCGTCTTTGGCGAGACGAGAAAAATGTCCCACTGTTCGTCGCCGTCGTAATCCGACATATAGGCGATCCACTTGCCGTCCGGCGACCATGTCGGACTCGTCTGGCGTTCGTTGCTCACCGTGAGTTGCATGGGCCATCCGCCCTCGGCAGCGACCGTCCAAATATTGTTGCGTCCGCTCAGATTGGTGACGAAGGCGACCGTCTTTCCATCGGGAGACCACGTTGCGCCGCCGACCTGCCGCGTCATGTACAGTTTCTCGATCGTAAGATTTTTCTCGACGCGCGCGTCGGGCTTGGACGCGATCTGCTTCGCGTCGGTGATCGCCTGCGGTATGGGCAGAGTTTGGGAGGTTACGAGACTGCTCATAGTTATCAAGATCACGATAGCAAACGGGATAAAGGCGAGCATGGTACCTCGGTTGAGTTTGTGGACAACGGAGAAGTTTAGCAGCGCCCGAGGCCAAAAGGTCTGGATCGAGACCCATGGCTTGAATTGCCGAGGGGCTATTTGGCGGCTAAGTCATTAGGTATCTATCGAGTACATTCTGCTTGGAACGGTGGCAGTCGTCCCGTGGGATTCTTGCATTGATTCATTACAGTACCTTCGTTATGAGCGGAACGCCTTTCCCGCGCTGGATTTCACATATTTTCCGGAATAATCGGGCTAATGGTTCAACCCGCTACTCGAACCGGCGTCTGCCCCATGTGCTCCAATGGGCTCGAGCCATGCCTCCATCGAGTCACAGATCCGATGACTGGGCTCGAGTTTGACGTGCTCAGATGTTCTGTATGTGGAATGGGAATCACCGATCCCGCGCCCGATCAACTGCAGCCTCACTACGCTGGATACTATGGCAACCGCCACGGGCTTACGGCCAGATTCTGCGACCGTCGCCGGATTGCGATTGTCACTCGGATGGCAGGCTTTGGTCACGGCCGGCGGCTTCTGGATGTTGGGTGTGGAGAAGGAACATTTCTTCAGGCCGCCCGCAAACGCGGTTGGGAGACTGTCGGAATAGAGTTAAATTCGGCTCCCGCGCGGCGGCTCGGACTGGAAGTTTTCAGCACCCTCGACGAATGTGCGAACCGGGGTCCATTCGACTGCGTTACCCTCTGGCACAGCCTCGAACATATGCAGGATCCCGGGGCGGTCATAGCGGGAATTCGCCGGATTGTATCGGACAACGGATTGATACTGATAGCGGTGCCCGACTTTGAGGGATGGCAATCAAAGACCTTCGGACCGCACTGGCTGCATTTGGATCTTCCCCGCCATCTCTATCATTTCACCGCCACATCGATTGACGGGATGCTTCATCGGACCGATTTTGTGCCGGTAGCACATTGGCACCAGGAATTTGAATATGACCTGATCGGCTGGTGGCAGAGTGCACTGAACGCCCTGTTGCCGACCCCCAATGTTCTCTTCGACTTCCTAAGCAGAAAAAAAATTCGCGGAACGCTGACAGAAAAGCTTATCAGCGGAATCTCCGCTCCCTTCTCTTTTGCCTTCCTGCCCCTGGTCTGGCTTGGATCGCTCGCAGGGAAAGGCGGCACACTCCTGGTGGCAGCGCGAACTACCGGACGCGCGTCAATGCCTCAGCGCGCCCGCGCGGCCAGTGCATCAGGTGATTGAAACGATGGGACTCGAGAGCCGTGATTGAGTCTGAACGATGAACTTCCCGGCCCATCAGGGCTCGCTATTCGACCGTAACCTGGTGGTCTCGTTCCTCCCAGCAGTCACCATTCTTCCAGTAGAAGGTGAAATCGATCTGGCGTCCCGTGGTGAGAGTATCTGTGGGCAGGTCGACATGATGAAGGCCGCAACCGCTATCGATGGAATCGCTGTCCTGGCTGGTTTGCCAGCGATCGAAACTCCAGTGCACTCGCGCTGGGTCGACCATCAGAATTCGCAGTTTTTTTCCACACGGCATGCTGCGCGGCTTATTGTTGAAGCGCCAATTGAAATACGTCGCTGAAACTTTGTTGACCAGATATCGTTCCACCGTTTGCGACGGCTGATCGAAAATCTTGCCGTCAAGCAGCGAGCGTCGCAGCTTAATGTATTCCGAGTGCGCCCACACCAGCGGGCATGCCGACCCCGAAGCCTTACCCGTAAACAACTCGCGCTCTGGGATATCGTTTGCGTCCCACACTTGTTCGGGAATCAGGCGGTTCGCATCCGTTGAATTTTCCATCGTGGCTAATAGAGCCTCGGCAACGTCAGCGCGCCCCGCCGCGAGTTCGTAGTGCGCGCGCTCGCCCGCCAGCAACGGCCATGGTCGGCCGGTTCCGCTGCCATCGAAGGGCGATCCGTCCTCGTGTTCTCCGTAGCCATCGCCGTTGTATCGATACCACGCCGGTCCCTGGGGAAGCTTCACGCGCAGCAGTTCGTCAATGACCTTGATGGTGTTGAGTATGCGTGGATCGTCCGGCGCGCGTAATCCAAACCGCACCAGTGCCAGCGCATCGGGACTGACAATCTCCACCGCCGCTTTCTCAGAACTCCCAGGCGCGCGATTCTTGATGGGAACAAAGCCTTGCAGCGGCGAAGCCGCTCCGTCTGCCGTGGGGGGCGGCGTGATGCGCACGTAATAGCCCTCGACCCCAAACTGCCGCGCAAGATCGGTATTTACGGCATAAGTCCGGCGCTCGATGTTGAAATTCCAAGTGTCAGCCATGTGACGCAGAAATTCGGCGGGCTGCGACTCGCCGAGCGACTCCGCAATGTCGGCGGCGATCAGCAAGGCAGAAATCTCCGCAGCCATGGTGAAGGTCGAATACCCGCCATCTTCTTCCCAGCGGTCTTGCTGCGTGACCGGTCCATTCACCACGATAAAAGCCGAGGCTTTGCGCACCATTGGCCACCAGCGACGCTCGTTGCCGAAGCAGCGCGGCGATTCGCGCCGCAGCAGGTCGACCAGCAAAACCGGGAACGCCGTTTCATCCATCTGCAGGCCGTTCCAGTAGGGACGCCCATCCAACCACATATTTTGCGGCCAGTGTCCATCGGCTTCCTGAGTGGCCTCGAGATAGTGCAGGACGCGAAGGGCGTCGTCCTCCGCGCCCGCCGCCAGTAGGCCGCCCGCACTTTCGACCAGATCGCGCGGCCAAATCAGGTGATAGCCGCCAAGATCTTCATCGCCTTTGTTGAAGCCCCATGGAATCGAAAGACTCGCGATAATGCCGCCCAGGAAATCTTTCGACTCGTGCGAGCGCAGGACTGCCATGCTGGCGCGATACAAATCCTTTTCTCGCGGCTGCGCGTCGAGCTTCTTTAGCGTCTGCTGCCAATTCCGCCAGTGCGAAACATAATCTCTTTTGGTCGTTTGGTAGGGGGTCAGCAGGGAAGAGACGAGTTGTTGTCCAGCTTCGGCCCACATTTGGCCAAAGCCGAGGGCGAGAATAAATTCGCCGTTACATGCCGGGAGATCGATTTCGCCGGTCAGCGCAATATTTCCGTTTTCCGCGCGGTCATATTCCCACGTCATCTGGAAATGGCGTTCGAGGTCTTGCCAGCCGTCGGAAACGCCGACAAATCCGACGGAGCGTTTGAGCCAGGGCGCGGAGCAACCCAGGGCTAGCGCTGCGGAGTCGCGTTGCGCGAAAAGCATTGGCCGTCCCTTGTA
Organism: uncultured Acidobacteriaceae bacterium; assembly: GCA_963800565.1. Taxonomy (GTDB): domain Bacteria; phylum Acidobacteriota; class Terriglobia; order Terriglobales; family Acidobacteriaceae; genus Acidiflorens. Next base: position 240,498 of record CAWDBM010000010.1, on the reverse strand, counting down.
CTCTCCCACCCATCCCGTATTGCCAAAACCGAAATTGGCCAGATGCGGCGACAGTAGAGCATACAAACGATAATCGTTCAGCTTTCCCTGGAGCGGCACGAAGCGAATCTTCTGTAACACTACGTTCCGCCAGGGATCGGTCAGCACCTCCTTCTCGATCCGGTAACGCCCCTGCATTTCGGTATTGGTGAGTTCATAGACGGGCACGCCGGATTCGATCGGAAGATTCTGAAATGTGCAATGGCGCTTCTCTTCGGAGAAAAAGCCATTTCCGTCAGTCACGATCAGGCCAAAGTCGCGTGTACAGGCTTGGTCAACTCGAGGAAAATAGATTTCATTGAGAATGCCATGGCTCAGCGTGAACCAGACCCGGCTGTGCAGGTTCAAGGCAGTGCCAATCCCGGTTTTAGCGCTCGATGTCCAGCGCGGCTCAATTCCAGGGCCGCCCGGCGCAAGGCGCGGTTCGTTTTTCAGCGAGTCATTTTTCAACGGATTGTTTTTCAACGGACCGTGGCCCACGGAAGCGCGTCATCCTCACCGTCAAGCAGTTTGCCAGAAGATCAAGATTTCTGCTCGGCTTCTGGCGCGATGTCTAAAAAGAGTCGTAACTGCTTGCAAAACAATGTTGGTTCACTGGAAATTTACGGGGTTGTAACCTTCCATTAACATTTTCTCCATAAAACAGAATGGCATACGTAAATCTAAAACCAAGAGGTCCTCGATGAACCATCGCATCGTACTGTTACTGGCAGGTCTAGCCTTCACCCTGCCCGTCATGGGGCAGACTCAACTCAACGGAGCGGGCGCCACTTTTCCCTATCCGATGTATTCCAAGTGGTTCAGCGAATATCACAAGTTGCATCCGGACGTCGAAATCAACTATCAGTCGATCGGCAGCGGCGGCGGCATCCGGCAGGTAATAAACGGCACGGTCGATTTTGGTGCAAGCGACGGCCCCATGACGGATGAACAACTCAAGGAAGCCAAATTCAAAATCCTGCACATTCCCACAGTTTTGGGTGCGGACGTTCCCGCGTACAACATTTCTGGTGTGACTGCGGAGCTCAAATTCACTCCCGAAGCATTGGCCGGAATCTTCCTAGGCAAGATTCAGAAGTGGAACGATCCCGCCATCACTCAAGTCAACCCCGGTGTGAAACTTCCCGACAAATCGATCATCGTGATTCACCGCTCAGACGGGAGCGGCACCACTTATATCTTCACGGACTATCTCTCGAAGGTCAGTAAGGAATGGGAAGCAGCCGCCGGGAAGGGAACCTCCGTGAAATGGCCCGTTGGTCTGGGAGGCAAGGGTAATGAAGGTGTGGCCGGCCAGATTAGACAGTTGGACGGAGCAATCGGGTACGTGGAGCTGATTTACGCTGTCGAAAACAAAATCACCTACGGGTCGGTGAAGAACGCAGCCGGCAACTTCGTCAAAGCCTCACTCGACAGCGTGACGGAAGCTGCAGCCTCGGCGCCGCAAATGCCCGCCGATTTCCGTGTGTCCATCACCAATGCGCCCGGTAAGACAGCCTATCCCATCTCCAGCTTTACGTGGTTGCTAATTCCGGAACAGGCGAAGGATCCGAAGAAGGGCAAGATCATCGCCGATTTTCTGACCTGGATGGTCAACGATGGCCAGAAAATGACAAACCAGCTAAGCTACGCACCGCTGCCGGCGAATGTTGCGGAGAAAGTTAAGGCGACGATTAAACAGGTTCACTAGCCTTCGTACGCCAAAGCATCGTTGCGCTCCTAAAACAATGGTCCCGCTCCAGCTTTGGCGCGGGACCATTTCTGTTCTTATGGCAAGTAGTAGCGGAATGAGGTGAAGACCATTCCGTCCAACCCGTTTGGCGACCGACCGTCACCCGACCAGGTATTGCGGGTCACGTAGGAGTATTGCGTGCCATATTGGAACCTGCCTCTCGGACCGCTGTAGAAGCGATACCAGAAGCCGATGGTTCCCTCGATTAGCACGCGAGTATCGGCCGTGCAATTGAGAAGCGTGCCAGGCGCAAAGCCTCCCGAGCCAGGCGAAACTTCGTTGTAACAGCCAGTGTTGTTGAAGCTGGGTGCGCCATAGCCAACATTTGCACCCGCGCCTTTATTGGCCAGCGGATCGAAGTCGAACGTCCGCGCGGCATACTCAACCCCGCCGTAGCTGTAGACATCCAATTTCTTGCTCTTCCACTCGAGGGTGCCGAGTCCGTGCAAGTTTTTGACCAAATGGATTGTGCCGTCGGCATTGATTGAAGCGTCCGGGAGCCCTCCGGGTGCGTAACGTCCGATTCCGCTTCCACCGAAGCCTTTGAGGCCAAAACTGAATTGCTTGGCAATCGTCCAGCGAGCGCTCGCGCCCACACCGCCGCCTTCTTTGGAGGCGTTATAAGCTCCGGTCGCCGTGGTCGCCCCAGTGGCAGTGCATAGTGGCGAGCCGGCGGCAAATTCCACGCAAGGAAAAACGCGACCGGTGAAGCGGTCGGCGAGCCCGAAGATCTCGTAGTGCCCAACGCCGGGATCGAATGCGACCTTGGCAATGATATCGGGCGACGGATTGAAAGAGTAAGTTGAACCGGTGTTGTAGCTGTTAGAGGCTCCAGACTGTCCGACCAGAAAGTTGCTTGCATTCCCGTGCGTGGTCAGAGTCGCCTGAGGATTCTCAACGGCAACGGCGGCCGCAAACTTATTGCCGAAGCTTTTGGTCAAGCGAATGCCGTACTGGCGCGCGAAATTGAAGCCGACGTTATACGAGGGATCGATTGTCTTCGGCCGAACGTCGTTGGTTTTGCCCATATCGTCGTCGGGAGAAATTCCCTTTGCATCCTCCGTCACCAGACTCCACGTTTGCCCGCCCAGAAAGCTCCAGCCATTATTAAATTTGGCTTGTGCCCATGCTTGGCGGAGACGGAAGGTGTAGCCGTCGGTTTGGGTCGAAGTCGAGGTGACTCCGGCAGAGAGGAAATCGCCCGAAATGTAGCTGGAAAGATCCACGTTCTTCACGCGGCCTTCGACGAACACGGTCGCCTTCGACTGGCGCGCCGATCCGAAGAACTCCGACAACTGGCTCTGCGAGGCGCCGGGCATGGTGAGATTGTTAAAGGGCGTAGGCAGGTCCGCGCTCAATGCGCGCGAGCGGCGCACGAATGCCGCTTCGGCATATCCGCCCGGAGTAATGTTGATGCCCCTGAAACGGATCGTGATCGGGCTTTCCATCTGTTGGTTGAATACTTGGGGGGCGTCGCCCGTTTGCTGCGGGTCTTGCAGCGAATACACGGCATTCTTCAATACCGGATTTCCAGGGGTCGAATCGTTGGCTCCGTTGTTGGACGCCGATGTGCTCACTGTTTTGAGATCGGCGAAATCGCTCTTCAACTCACTTACCGTCTCTTGTTCCTGGCGAGCCTGCGTCTGGGCGGCTGCGGCCTTATTGGCTGCGTCCGTCGCCGCGGTCTGCGCCTTCTGCCAGTTCTGTTGCGCCTCTTGCAGTTGCTGGGAAAGTTGCTGAATCTGCTGCTGCTGAGCGGCCAACGCGTCTTTCAGGGACTGAACGTCGGCTGCAGTGATCGCCGGCGGCGCCTTTGCCACCGCCACCGCCTTATTCTTCTTGGTTGGGCTCGGCGTTGCCGAGTCGGAGGTTTGTGCCCAAGCGGCGGAAACGACCGCCAACGTCAGGACGGTTAAAATCATGCGATTGGCTGATTTCATAAAATCGAGACCTTCTCTCCTTTATTTACTGAGTCAAACCTTTTGCCGAGCCAAACTCACAACGCAAAATACAGATCGATACGGCAGATCGCGTACCGCGGCCAGAAAACTTCCAGTACAAATGGTGCGCTATTACGAAATGCGGGGGACGACGATTATTCCAGAAAGTCTATTGTATTAATCGACTTTATTAACATTAGAGACATAGCATGCTTACCCCCAATTCCGCCGACTGCTAGGCTATTAGGTAAAGCTCGTTTTATGAATGACTTGGAGCGTCGTTCGGAAATTGAAACGGAAGAACACATATGCATGGAGTTGCACTTTGAGGCGTGAAACCTTCCATCTCCCCCTGCAACTCTTCCGCAATGGCCAATCTCACGATTGAGTTAGGGCGCTGCCGGGTTGGTATACTATTTTTGGGTCGATCGCCGCTCCAAGTTGCCTCTGGGTCGCAGCACAACGTTCCACCCACCACGATATGGTTCGACAGATTCCGAACAACCGCGCCACTCTTCTGAACCGGGAAGCCTCGTGGCTCAAATTTAATTGGCGCGTGCTTGAAGAGGCGGGCGATCTCCGCAATCCGTTGCTCGAGCGCGTGAAATTTCTCGCTATCTCGGCCAGCAATCTTGATGAATTCTTCGAGGTTCGTGTCGGCGGCCTGTTGCAGCAGCTTGAAGACGGCCACAACTCGACCACTCCCGACGGGCTTACCATGGTGGAGGAGCGCGAACTCATCAAGGATGCAACTCACGAATTCGTCGAAGAACAGTATTCGTGCTGGAACGACTGCCTGCGGCCGGAACTCGGGGAGCAGGGAATTCGCGTTCTCGGCCTGGACGAGCTCGACGAAGAAGCGCTGGCCTTCGCTGACGATTACTGTATGCGGGAGCTTGATCCACTGCTGACGCCGGTGACGGTGGACCCCGCGCATCCTTTTCCGCGGGTAATCAACAAAGCGACCTGCGTGGCGCTCTTGTTGCGCCGCCGCCGCCGCTCCTCGCTCACTTATACAGGGGTTGTCACCGTGCCGCGATCGTTACCGCGGCTCGTCCGTTTGCCATCGCAGGGCACAATTGATTTCATTTTTCTGGCCGACCTTGTAGTCCATCACGCCGCACGCATGTATCAGGGCTACGACATCATTTCCTCGGCCGCCTTTCGTGTTACGCGCAACAGCAATCTCTATCTACAGGAAGAAGAATCGCGCAACCTGCTGGAATCCGTTCGCGCCGAATTGCACAATCGGCGCAAGGGCGACGCGGTGCGGATGGAGATAGAGTCCGCGGCTGACCCCGAGATCATCGAACGCCTGGGGACGGTTTTTGAGCTCGACCCCTGGCAGATTTTCCCCGTCAATGGCCCGGTCAACCTTTCGCGGCTCTTCAACATTTACGATGAGGCGGCGCGCCCAGATCTAAAGTTTCACAGTTACGTGCCGCGTGAGTTGCGGCTCACGGCTAAGTCTCACGATCTGTTCGAAGAGCTTCGCCGCCATGACGTTCTACTGCACCATCCCTTCGACTCTTACGACGCCGTCATGTCGTTCATCCAGTCGGCGGCCGAAGACGAGCGTGTCCTCTCCATCAAGCAGACGCTTTACCGCACCAGCGAGCATTCACTGATTGTTCCTGCGTTGATGGCGGCAGCGGCCCACAAGGAAGTTACCGCCGTCGTGGAGTTGAAGGCGCGCTTCGACGAAGCATCGAACATCCGCTGGGCGCGCGATATGGAAGACGCCGGCGTCCAGGTCTTCCACGGTTTGGTCGGACTGAAAACGCATTGCAAACTTTCGTTGCTGGTGCGCCGCGATGCCGATGGCGTGACCCGCCAGTACGCGCACCTCGGCACCGGAAACTACAACGCGACCACTGCCCGCATCTATACAGATCTCAGCCTGCTCACCGCCGACCCCGAGATTACGAGTGCGGTTCATGATGTGTTCAGTTTTCTGACGGCTTATGCCGAACATTCGAATTATGGGCCGTTGCTGGTGGCGCCTCTCGATTTGGCCGAAAAATGTATGAGCCTGATTGAGCGTGAGGCCGAACATGCTCGCCTTGGCCGCCCTGCGCGCATCATTGCCAAGATGAATGCGCTGCTCGACATCAATATCGTCCAGGCTCTCTACCGCGCTTCGCAGGCCGGTGTCGACATCGAATTGATGGTGCGCGGCATGTGCGCGCTCCGGCCCGGAATTCGCGGCATCAGCGATCGCATTCGCGTGCGGAGCATCGTGGGCCGCTTTCTCGAACACAGCCGCATTTTTTGTTTCGAGAATGGCGGCGAGCCCGAAGTCTACCTGGGCAGCGCCGATTGGATGAATCGCAATCTCCACGAGCGCGTCGAAGTCTTGTTCCCGCTGAAGAACCCGCTTCTGCGCGATCGCGTAAGGCACGAGATTCTGGCCGCCTATCTCGCCGACAACGTGAAAGCCAGATTCCTGCAAAAAGACGGTCGCTACCTGCGCTCCTGGCAATCGCCCAAAGGACGCAGCAAGAGGCCTCCGCGAGCTGCTGCCGCTTTCAACGCCCAGGATTTTCTCATCGGCGTGGCCGAAGGCACAAAGACACCGGAAGACATTCCAGACTCGATCCCGCATCGGTCCTCTGTCCGCCGGAGCACAACGGGAAGAACCCCTGCCGGGCGAGCAACGACCGCGAACGACGAGATATGATCAAAGTCGTGACTGGAAAGGAATAATCGTTCGACAATGTTTTTATATTTTTTACGCCACGCCAGTGCCGGGCAAAGTTTGCTTTCCGCGAAGAAGGACGAAAAACGCGGCCTCGACAAAGACGGCATCGAACAATGCGGATACATCGGTCGCGCTCTGGCCGCCCTCGGCGTGCAGGTTGAAATTATCGTTTCCAGCCCGCTGAAACGCGCCTCGCAGACCGCGGCGTTGGTGGGCAATGAAATGGGGCATGAAGGCAAATTAGTGATGGAGAATGCCCTGCGACCGCAAGCAACCTTCTCCGAATTTCAGAAGATGCTAGAAAAATATGCGCGCCAGGATTCCGTTTTGCTGGTAGGCCACAATCCTAACCTGCGCGAATTTCTCGGCCGCGTGATCAGCGATAGCGGCTGCGAAGCCGTGGTGGAACTCAAGAAGGGTGCGGTGGCCAAAGTCGAAACGCGCCGTAATTCGGGATCTCTTAGTTGGTGCATCAATCCGCGCATCCTACGCGCGCTTTACGCTGCCGCTACGGAAAGTTCGCGTCCGAAGACTTCACGGAAGTAAGATCCGTCCTTCTCTATCGACCATACTTCCAAATCCACACTGGCCTTTCCTCGCGGCGTCAGTTTCATCGAAACTCTGCCGTTGCGAGCGGATACCGCAACCTTTCCAACCGACTGGCTGCGACCCATATTTAGGGCGCGCGCAATTCGCAGCAGCACAGACGCTTTCGTTACGTTCTCCTGCTCCTCAGGGCTGAGTGCGCTCATCGGCCCGTCTCCAGTCGCGGGCCGCGATTTTCCAAGATAGCGGGCGATCGACCCGATAACCCTACGCTGCTGCGGCGTGTAGCCCAGAATTTCCGAGTTCGCAATGATGTAGTAGGTATGGCGATGATGCCCGTTGCGATTCACATAGTCGCCGACCTCATAAAGCATGGCCGCAGCCGATAGCCATTCGCGATATTCCGGCGGCAGATGATGCACGGATTTCAACGAGGAAAATAGGAGCAGCGCGGCGTCGCGCACATGCAAAGCATGATGCAGGTCGACGCGATAATGTTCAACTGCCCGCTTGATCGATTCCCACCGTTCCGATTCAATGGCTCGTCCTGATCGCGTGCTGCGATCGTAGTCGGCCGCCATCTGCGCCAGGATGCCGTCGCGCAGCCCCAGCGCCGAATAGCGGAATCCGGGCAGATGGCAGCGCTCCAGCAATTCCGCATAGGCCATTGCACCCGCACAAATAATTTCCGCGCGCCGGGGACCAATTCCCGGAACCTTCTTCCGCTGCTCCAGCGACAAATGCGACATTTGTTTGGCGAGCCGGCGTATCATCTCGCGTGTGGCATAAGTCCGCTTGCCCAGAATTAAGGAGCGATTCTTTTTCGACCTCGCCATGCGGTTCGCAGCGCCCACCAGCGCGGCGGCCGTGCCCGAGGTTGCGATGACTGCTCCCACCCGCGCGGCTTTGATTCGATCTTGAATCCGCGTTATTTCACGCGCCACAAATTCCTGCAGCCGCTTCAGTTCAGTCTTGCGCGGCGGGTCGTGCTTGAGGAATTCGCCGGTCAGCCGCACTGCCCCCAGGGGCAAGCTGACGGTATCCCGCAAATGGCCGCCGCGCGACAGCGTGACCTCGCAACTGCCGCCGCCGAGATCGAGCAGGAGAACACTCTGCGCCCCCAGTCGCCCCGCTGAAACAATTCCCAGATGAATGAGACGCGCCTCTTCCAGGCCCGAAATAATTTCGATCGTCCAACCCGTGGTCGATCGCACCCACTCCACAAAGGCTCGCGAATTACGGGCATCACGCAGGGCCGCAGTGGCTACTACTTTCACCGCGTCGGTTACGCATTCTTGAATGACGCGATTGAAACGCCGCAACACGCGTACCGTCTCCGACATAGCCTCGGGCGAAAGTAATCCACCGCTGAATACGCCTTCCCCCAAGCGAGTGACTTCGCGATCTTCGTGAATCTCTTTCAGCCGCCCGCCCTGCAGCCGCGAAATTTTCAGGCGAACCGAGTTCGATCCAATGTCTATGGCGGCGAAGGTTGGCATAGATGCGATCTGGTGTTGACAGTATTCTCACAAACAACCCGCGTCGCGCAACCTACCAACCCACCAAACGCAGACTACGAAGAACACGGCTGCCTTTCGTCAACGCACATTTCAGCCACTACCTCCCCAGCGGTAGTGGGCTAATTCCGTGTTGCTGACTTGGAGCTTGCCTTCTCTGACCACGGAACACCGTCCTTAATCATCTTTTCAAAAACCCGAATCGAAAACTTCAAATCCTTGATCCGCTTCGCCGCGTAGTCGCGTGCCTCTTCCCAACTCCGCACGTTTTCCACAGATTTCTTCGCTTCGTCTATTGACATTATCGTTAGACCGTGTAAACTATCTTCGAGGTTAGGCATGAGTAAATCTCCAATCATCGAAACAATGGATGGGTTTTTGGGAAAGCTGAAAGATGCCATTCAGCAGCGTAATGAGTTTCAGTCGCGCATCGAGCAGTACACGACTGCGATTAAAGCTCTCGCGCAGACCTGCGAGGATCAGGATGTTAAAGCGAGCTACTTGGCCGCCTTGGATGAACTCAGCTGCAAGCCGGGATTTGTAAGCGCAATCCGCACTCTTCTTCGCGCCCACACTGATGGGCTCACTCCCGGAGTCATAAAGATCGCTATCCAGCAAGCCAAACTTATGGACCTTACAAACTACTCCAATCCCGCTGCGAGCATTCACACTACGCTTCGCCGGATGATTGAGTCGCAAGAGGTGGAAATTGTTACGAGTGCGACGGGAGAAAAAGTATATCGGCTTAAGCGCAAACCTCCGGGACAAATGTAAGCGCCGTATTCAACGCTGGCGCTGCGAATCTTGCCGCGCCACATTTTCCACTCCTGCTCCGAAACTTGGAACCCACTATACCAATCCTGAAACTGCGACAAAAGCGCTTTCCATGATGCTCGAAGGAATGAGCATTCGCGCCATCTCGCGGATCACCGGACTGCATAAGGGAACCATCCTTTCCCTGATGCTTACGGCGGCGGCGACCGTCACGGACACGATGGCATCTATTCGCAACCTGCGACCGCGTTACCTGCAATGCGATGAGCTTTGGTGCTTCGTCGGTAAGAAGGCGCGCAGAGTTCGCAAGGATGATCCTGCCGAGCTTGGCGATCAGTGGGTGTTTATCGCACTGGACGAAGAGACGAAGCTGATCCCCTGTTTTCAGATCGGCAAGAGAACCAAGGAAACGACGTTGCTTTTCCTCGAAAATCTCAAACGCCGATTGAGTCAGGATCGCTTTCAGATCACCACAGACGGCTATCACTTTTATCGTTCGATTCAGGGGATTTTCGGCGGACAGGCAGATTTCGCGCAACTGATAAAGCTGTTCGGTGACGACGGCCAACACGACGGCCCTGACGCGAGGTACTCCCCACCAGGAATCACGGAGGTTATATCCAGAGTTATCGACGGACGGCCCGACGAAGATCATATCTGCACGTCGCATGTGGAGAGAGCGAATTTGAGTTTGCGGATGCACTTGCGCCGTTTTACTCGGTTGACGAACGCCTATTCAAAGAAGCTGGCGAATCTGAAAGCTGCCGTGACTCTGTACTTTGCTTGGTACAACTTCGTTCGTATCCATCAGTCTTTGCGGATGACTCCCGCGATGGCTGCGGGGATAACGGATCACGCGTGGTCGATTGCTGAACTGTTGGGAGCGGCATAGAATTGCCGCTATCGGGGTTAGCCGATGAACACGAATTACCTTTGCGAGTTTGTTCTGCGGGGCTGTACAGGGAAAGAGCAAATCGTTCTCCCGCGTCAAAGCCCATTAGGAATATCCGAAGATCAATACTATCGACCCACTCCCATGTGGCCCGCAGTTTTTTTGTGTCTTGAGCACGAGCAAGTGTTCTTGCGTTCGGCTGATTACTGACCTGCCTCAGTTTGATGAGGTTGCAATGCTGGGCCTAAATGTACCCGAATCGAGTCTGTGGGAGATTGAATTCCGATGTGACCACGACAACTGCGGAAGGCAGCGCACAATATGGCTAGCGTATTCAACGGAACAAATTGCACACGCCAAAACCTTATCCGAAAGCGAACTACGTGCCCTTTTATCCGTAACCAATGTTGTTGTGCCCTGCCAATCGCATGATGTATTGCTGAGGGAACAGGAAGTGCGGCTGAAGAGGCATCCGAAGAATTGACTTTCATTGTGGCGAATCCTTGTGGTAACCTGGAATCGCCAAAACACAATTCTCCGAGAGCGCCGATGACAGCGGCGCTCTCGCCATTTCTGATTAAATCATGCTTGTAAATAGGCGGAGCGAGCCGAGTGTCTGAAGCCGCATGGTTTGCGATAGGTATTGTGCTTCTACTAGCCTTTCTCTATTGGCGCGAGTCGAAGCCGGACAGAGCGGAGAGGATGGATGACTGGGGCTGTGGATCCTTGATTACCGTGATCTTCATCATCAGTGGACTCGCTGCGGTTTACGGCGTAGTCCGATTCGTGCATTGGGCTTGGTATCACTAGCAACACACTTTTAGCCCACTACCTCCCCAGCTTTTTAACCGATTTGTAACACGCCTCTGCTAGCCTCGAATGGAATGTCCAATCAAGCCCTGCCCCGGCCGCGTTTCAACGCTCCCGAACCGGAGCGGGATCCCAAGGCTGCCCTGAAAATCAAAGCCAGCACAACGCCGCTGTTGCACGGGAAAGTCAGCGAAATACCCGATGCCCTTTTTGGCTGGGTGATGCGTCTCTGCGGCCTGGCGGTAGTCGCCCTCCTCGGTCTCATCGTTTACCAGTTGGTTGTCGGTTCCCAGCTATCGTGGCATGCTTTTGGGTGGAAGTTTTTTTGGCATTCTGACTGGAACCCGGTCGAGGATCAATACGGCGCTTTGCCCTTCATATACGGGACGATCGTCTCGTCGCTTTTGGCGTTAGTGATCGCCGTGCCGTTGTCGGTGGGCGTCGCCGTGTTTACCACCGAGATGTGTCCGATCGGGCTGCGCGGAATCCTATCTTTCACGACAGAACTTCTGGCCGCCATCCCCAGCGTCGTTTACGGACTTTGGGCGATTTTCGTTCTCGTACCCTTGCTGCGCGAATATGTGCAACCATTTCTCGCCAGCACGCTGGGTTGGACGGGCCTGTTTAGCGGGCCGCCTTATGGCATTGGCATGCTGGCCGCAGGAGTAATCCTGGCTATCATGGTCATTCCCATCATCTCGTCAATCGCCCGCGAGGTACTGACCGTTGTTCCTCAACACCAACGCGAAGCGGTGTTGGCGCTAGGCGCGACGCGTTGGGAGATGATTCGCATGGGCGTCCTGCGCAATGCGCGCGCCGGAATCGTCGGCGCCATCATTCTCGGTCTCGGCCGCGCACTCGGCGAAACCATGGCCGTCACCATGGTTATCGGCAACCGTCCTGAGATTGCGAAGTCGCTCTTCGCTCCCGGATACACCATGGCTAGTGTTCTCGCCAACGAATTCACCGAAGCGACCGGCGATCTCTATCTCTCCGCTCTGATTGAGATCGGCCTGGCGTTGTTCTTTGTCACGATTGTGGTGAACGCCCTGGCGCGCCTCCTGGTATGGAGCGTGACGCGAGGCCAACCGGCAAGGAGCCTTGCCTAAATTGCGATGCCCGATACGAACTCCAATCCGCCGGCTCTCCCCATACAGCAGGTGAGCATTCCGCCCATCAGTTGGCGGCGTCGCGTCACGGACCATGTAATGACTGGCGTGTCCGTGCTTACCGTCGCTCTCGTGCTCTTGCCGCTATTCGCTATCTTTGCCTACCTGGTCTACAAAGGGATCGGCTCCATTAACCTTGCCTTCCTCACCCAGACACCAAAGCCCGTTGGCGAACCCGGCGGCGGCATGGCGAACGCCATCGTCGGCTCCATGGTGATTCTCGCGATTGCCAGCGTGCTCGGCGTGCCCCTTGGAATCGGCGCCGGCATCTTTCTCTCCGAATACGGCCGCAACCGCTACGGCGATATCGTGCGTTTTGTATCTGACGTGCTTAACGGCGTTCCCTCGATTGTGATTGGCATCGTCGCCTACGGCCTGGTGGTGATGCGCCAAAAACATTTTTCCGCCCTCGCTGGCGGCGTAGCATTGGCCATCATGATGGTCCCGACCATCGCTCGCACCACCGAGCAGATGCTGCTTCTTGTGCCGCAAGCTATCCGCGAAGCAGCCTACGGCCTCGGCGTTTCGCGTTGGCGCACGACGCTCTCGATTACGCTGCGAACCGCCACCTCCGGCGTCATCACCGGAGTCATGCTGGCCTTTGCCCGGGTTGCGGGAGAAACCGCCCCGCTGCTCTTTACGGCCTTCGGCAATCAATTCTGGAATTGGAAGACGGATCAGCCGACGGCCGCCTTGTCGCTGCAGATTTTCACCTATGCCATCTCGCCGTTCGACGAATGGCATCGACAGGCCTGGGCGGGCGCGCTAGTGTTAATTATTCTGATCGTCGGTGCAGTCGCCGCCGTGCGGATCGCAGTGCGGCACGGAACCTTAGCGGGAGCATAACGATTTATGGGCGTAGGAATTACCGTCGAGCACCTGAATGCTTTCTATGGCAAGACGCAGGCCTTGTTCGACATCAATATCGCTGTACTAGCCAATCACGCGACCGCGTTGATCGGTCCGTCGGGCTGCGGGAAATCGACGTTCATTCGTTGTCTGAATCGCATGCACGAGACGATCCCTGAAGCCCGTGTCGATGGTGCGGTCCGTATCGGCGACCTCAGCGTTTACAACGGAACGTCCGCCACTCAACTCCGCCGCCGCGTAGGCATGGTGTTTCAGAAGCCCAATCCCTTCCCGACCATGTCGATCTATGACAACGTGGCCGCCGGCCTCAAGCTGAACGGGTTTCGCAAGCGCAAGCAGCTCGATGAGATCGTGCACAAATCTTTGAACGCCTCGGCGCTGTGGGACGAAGTCAAAGATAGCCTGCACAAGAAATCCGGCGCCAGTCTTTCCGGAGGCCAGCAGCAGCGCCTCTGCATCGCCCGCGCTCTCGCCGTGCAGCCCGAAGTGCTCCTTATGGATGAACCCTGTTCGGCGCTCGATCCGATCTCCACCGGCAAGATCGAAGAACTCATTTTTCAATTAAAAGAGCAATACACCATCGTGATTGTGACGCATAATATGCAACAGGCAGCTCGCGTGGCCGAGTTCACCGGCTTTTTTCTTCTCGGCAAGATGATCGAATTCGACAGGACGGAAAAGATTTTCACTAATCCTTCCGATAAACGAACGGAAGATTATGTGACCGGCAGATTCGGATAGGGACGAGGTCAGAGGTTAGAGGTTAGAGGTCAGATTGCAGAGGTTAAAAGCGGACGCGGGAATCCAAGCGGTTTCGGGTTTTTACCTCTGCAATCTGACCTCTAACCTCCGACCTTTACGAGAGGAATGGAATTTTGAATAACGAAGTTGTAAAGAAAGGCTTCGCATAATGCGCACGCGCTTTCAGCAGCAGATGGAGGATCTTCGCGAGAAACTGCTCCGCATGGGCGGTCTCGCGGAACTGGCAGTTGATCGCGCTACCCAAGCCTACACTCAGCGCGATCTTACTCGCTGTCAACTGGTCCTCGAAAACGAGAGTCTCATCAATGCCGCCGAACGCGAGATCGACGAGCTTGCCTTCGACATTCTGGCTACACAACAGCCAGCGGCCACGGATCTCCGATTCATCCTTGCGGTTACCAAAATCAACGCCGACCTCGAACGCGTAGGCGATCAGGCGGTCAATATTGCCGAGCGCGTCATGGACCTGATTGAATTGCCAGCCGTCGAACTGCCGGTTGACATCGCCCGCATGGCGACCGCTGTCAGCGCCATGGTGCGCCGCGCCCTCGAATCATTCGTCGAAGGCAAGGCCGAGCTTGCACAGGCGGTGCTCGAAATGGATCATGTCGTCGACCGCATGCGCGACGAAGCTTTCATCGTCCTCGTGCGAAAGATGAACGAAGAACCGCAAGTCACTCAGCAGGCACTGGATGCTCTGCTCGTAGCGCGCAATCTGGAGCGCGTTGCGGATCACGCCACCAACATTTCCGAAGACGTTATATTCTGGGTCTTAGGCGCCGACGTCCGTCACCACGCCCAAGCCGCGTCCGTGGCCCCACGTCCGGAAAGACGCGAGCAATAAGAGCGAGCATCGACGAATCCGAAAGACTGAGGGTGCCCCATCCTTCGCGTTCTGTGCGAAGGGGGGGAGTCGTAAATGTCGCTAGCGGTACCGCCGCCAACTCCGCTGCGTTAAACTGTTCGAGCCCATGACCCAGAGAATTCGAGTTTTTGCCACCTGCGATATCGGAGACGCCCTCAACATTCTTCGCCAGAAGGGATACGATCTCGAGGTCTATCCCCAACCCGAAGCTCCGCCGAAAAGCCTGATTATCGAAAAAGTGAAGTCGGGTATCGATGGCCTCATCACCACTCTGCGCGACCCCATCGACGCCGAAATTTTCGCTGCCGGGAAAGGCACACTCAAAGTAGTCGCACAGTATGCCGTCGGATTCGACAACATCAACCGCGGCGACGCCAATCAATACAAAATCCCATTCACCAATACCGCCGACGTTCTGACTGAAGCGACCGCCGAGTTTGCGTTTTTTCTGATGGGCGCGTTGGCTCGCAAACTCTGGCCCGCCGAACATCTAACCCGCGAAAATCGCTGGGGCTACTGGCATCCTTACTTACCTTTTCTAGGCGATGAAGTCACCGGCAAAACCGTGGCCGTCATTGGCACCGGACGCATCGGCCAGGCCTTCATCAAAAAGTGCGCCGGATTTGATATGAATATTCTGTGCTTTGATCCAGCCTACGAGAATCACGATTACATCAAAGCGATACAAGAAGTGTTGGATCTCCGCTTCCAGCGCGGCCTCAGCCGCGAGCGGGTTACGATTCGCTACACGCCATTGAATGAAGCTTTGAGCAACGCCGATTTCATCAGCCTCCATGCCCCTCTGCTGCGCGCGGGCGAGAGCCCCACGCCGACGTATCACTTGATCAATGAAACCACACTGCGCATGATGAAACCCACGGCGATGCTGATTAACACCTCGCGTGGCCCGGTCGTCGATGAAATAGCCGTGGCGCGTGCGCTTCGCGAGAGCTGGATCGCCGGCGCCGCTCTGGATGTTTACGAGAAAGAACCTCTGCCCGCCAACTCGCCACTCCGCGATCCCGCCATCGCCGATCGCTGCCGCCTGCTGCCCCACTTCGCCAGCGCCGCCCGCATTACGCGCCTGTCGTCCGATCCCAACCAGGGCATGGCCGGCCGCTGTGTACAAGGACTGATTGATGTCCTGGAAGGGAACTACGGCGGCGATATTACCAAGATGCCGTACGTGGTAAATAAAGAAGCGTTTTTATAAGTAGAGTTGATTCGAAACTTGTCGCCGCTCAATCGCACCTGCTACCCTCGCCATTCACCTCACCATGAAGATTATTAAATGGATTTTCGCCTGCCTAGCTATCCTGCCGCTGTTCTCTCACGGTCAAGTCAACGACGCCGTCCGCGTTCTCAAGATTCTGCCCGCACCGAAAGAAGTACGCGTGGCGGAAGGCCATCTGGTGATCAAGCCCTCGACGATCATCCTCATCAGCAATAATGAAGACCGCCTCGCCGCCGAAACTCTACAAAGAGAAATCCACGAGCGCACCGACATAAGGCTCTCCATTGAATCCACGACCGCCTCTCCCAGGACGACAGGGCACATCTCGCTCGGCCGCCTAACCGATCGCGGCTTGCGATCTTATCTCGAATCGCAGGGAGTGAAAGTCGAAGACCTCGGAAGTCGTGAAGTCACCGGCCAAGCCTATGTCATCCGTGCAACCGACTCTGGCGTTCTAGTCGCCGGCAGTACCGCGCAAGGACTCTTCTACGGCGTGCAGACCCTCCGCCAGTTGCTGCGCCCCGAAGGCCCAGGGCAAAAGGCGCTGGCAATCCCAGCGCTTGTTATCCGCGATTGGCCAAGCATGGAATGGCGCGGTGTCAGCGACGACATCAGCCGCGGGGCCATCCCCACGTTCGATTATTTGAAGACGCAAATCCGCACCCTGGCCGAGTACAAAATCAATCTCGTCGGCTTCAACATGGAAAACATTTTCGACTTCCAGGCACAATCATTGGTTGCGCCTAAGGATGCGGCACTGACTCCCGCAGAGATCAAAGAACTCGTCGACTACGCCGCGCGATACTTCATCACCATCCTGCCCGAGCAGCAGGCCTTCGGCCACCTTCATCAATTCCTGAAATACGAGATCTATTCCGATCTAGCCGAAACTCCGCACGGGCACGTGCTCACTCCCACGAATCCTAAAACCTACGATTTCATCCGCGACGTCTACGGCGAAGTGGTACCGCTATTTCCTGGACCGTTCTTCCACATCGGCGCCGACGAAACTTTCGAACTTGGCCTCGGGCAAACGAAAGCTCTCGCCGCTCAGCAAGGGCTCGGCCGCGTCTATCTCGAACACCTGCAAAAAATGTTCCAGATCATGCAGCCCTTCCACAAGCAGCTGATGTTCTGGGGAGATATTGCGGTGAAGTATCCCGAGTTGCTCACTATCCTTCCCAAGGACATGATCGCTGTTCCGTGGGACTACGATCCCAAGCCGAGTTATGAAAACATTATTACGCCCTACACTAACGCCGGCCTGCGCGTAATCGTTGCGCCCGGCGCCGGCAACTGGGGCGCGATCTGGCCCGATCTCGACAGTGCCTTCGTCAATATCCGTAACTTTGTGCGCGACGGACAGAAGCATCAGGCGATGGGCGTCCTCAACACTGCCTGGAATGACGACGGCGAATCGCTAGTTGACATGGCATGGCCAGCTTTGATCTTTGGAGCGGCCGCCGGTTGGCAACCCGGCGAGTCCAGCATTGACGATTTCAAGAACAGCTACGATTGGGCCTTCTACCGCAATGATGGGAGTGAAGGCCGTACGTTCGTTGATGCAATCGAAAATCTCGATCGTTCTCATACACTGCTGGCCGCTACGAAACTCCACGGAGCCAGCGACGAACTCTTCTGGTCCGACCCTTTCAGCGAATCAGGTGCCAGCATGTCAGCGCAGGCATTGCCGGCCACACATGATCTACGTCTGGGCGCTGAACGCGCTGCGGAGTCGCTCCAGCACAATCGCACTCAGGCGCGGCTCCACGCCGACACGCTCGACGACATGCTGCTCGCAGCCTGGCACTTGGACACGCTCGGCATGAAGATCCAGTTCACATCCGAGATCAGCCACTACTATTGGGACGCTTATCAAAACCAGACCGACCCGGCGCGCGTGCAAAATGACCTTGACGAGATCGTCGACATCAACGGCAGATTAGAGAGCCTGCGCGACGCGGTAACAGAGTTGCGGCGGACGTACAAAGAAGGTTGGGCGCGCGAAAACAACGCTTACTGGTTGGATAATGTTTTGGTTCGCTATGACAACCTGGCGTCGGAGGTGCAGGCAAAAATCGTAGCTGTGCAAGCCGCCGAACGTCAATTTGAAAGCACGAAAACTTTGCCAGCGCCTGAGCAGTTAGGATTTTTTCGAAAGTAGCGTCGGGTCGCCGAGGCAAGACATTAATCGCGGCAAGGATGAGAATTTCACGAAAGTTAGTGCCCAGTCCTTCCTTTGTAATACTTGGTGCCCTTAGTGGTTAAGCTTTCGTGCAGTAACCACTAGTTTGCCGATGGCCGAAACTATGTTCTCCCGCCGCACAAATTGGCAGCTCACCTCGAACCCTCTAACCCTCGCGATCGAAGAGGCACGTGCCTCGGGACAGAAGATTCTCGATCTCACCGTCTCGAATCCTACGGAGGCCGGCATCCGCCCGGAACCGGAAGCCGTGCTCGCCGCCCTCGCGAACCCGAAAGCGATGGGTTACGATCCGCAGCCCCGCGGACTGTTCGAAGCTCGCCAAGCCGTGTGCAACTACTATCGCGAGTCGCACGAAGTCGACATCGATCCCAAGCGCCTCCTTCTGACCACCAGCACCAGCGAAGCCTATTCCTACGTCTTTCGCCTGCTCTGCAACCCCGGCGATGAGATTCTTGTTCCCAAGCCGAGTTATCCACTATTTGAGTTTCTCGCCGATCTGGCCGACGTGAAACTCATTCCATATCCGCTACTCTACGATCATGGCTGGCAGATCGATTTCCCGTCGCTCGAGAAAGCAGCGACCACGCAGAGCCGGGCAGTTATTTTAGTTCACCCCAACAATCCGACCGGCTCCTATGTCTCCCCCAGCGAAATGGGGGCGCTCAACTCCCTGTGCCGCGAACATAATCTCGCACTCATCGCCGACGAAGTTTTTCTCGACTACGCGCTTGATCGCATGCGGCGCCGCAGCTTCGTCACGAACCAAGACGCGCTGACCTTCACCCTCAGCGGCATCTCCAAAATTTCCGCCCTGCCGCAGATGAAGCTGGCCTGGGTGGCCACCAGCGGGCCCCAGCAAATGGTCGAAGATGGCGGCGCCCGTCTTGAAATCATCGCCGATACCTATCTCTCCGTGAACGCTCCCATTCAGTTGGCAGCTCCGGTGCTGCTCGATCAACGCGAGAAAGTTCAGCCGGTGCTTCTCGATCGTTTGCGCAGAAATCTCGCTGAACTCGATACCCAACTCGCCTCGCACCCTTCATGCACGCGTCTGCAAGTCGAGGGCGGATGGTACGCGATCCTGCGCGTTCCTGTGATCGAGACCGACGAAGACCTCGCGATTCGTTTATTAAAGAAGGGAAGCGTCAGCGTACATCCCGGCCACTTCTACGATTTTCCCGGCGATGGCTATCTCGTGCTCAGCCTGATCACGGAGCCCGCCGAGTTCCGTGAAGGCGTCGCGCGCCTGCTGCAGGTCGTGAGAGCCTGATCCGAGCTGGAATTCGTCAGCTCGCCAGTCCGGATCACGAGTGCAATCGCTGTTAAACAGCAGTTGCCTACACACCCGAGTGCCGAGTCGGTTTTTTTCCCGTTATCTAGCGGGGTTTAGCATGTCACTTTGACGTATCCGGGCGGCAGCTCAAACATGCTATCTGGCACCGCGCCCTCGTGTATTCCGGTCAAATCGTAAGTAACATTTTCGATGTGCCACCTTACCGCGATTTGTAGCTCGTCGTCAGTCCACAGGTAAATGTGCACGCCGTGATGATTCACGAGTTCCCACTTGGTGGCTGAACGTCCACCTATATCCTCTTTCCCAGCCATCTTGCACTCCAACGGGCGTTCGGAAGCGGGACAAGGGGACCCATTGCTCATGGATGGGAGGTAGGTCGAAACTTGCTTATCACCAGTGTCGAAATACTGCTTGAGTTCCGGAAACATTCTCCAGCCCTTCTTCTGTTCGACGATATAGAGGTCTACCATCGGACCGAGGTCCACCCGCAACCTCCCCTTGCTCATGTAAAGCTTGCCATCAGTAACAGGTTTCTCAGGTGCAAAGGGCGTGATTATCTTTATGTCCGCTGAAAATTCAGGCTGCGCGTTGGCGGATTTCTTACTGCACCCAAACAGCAAGAGAGCCGGAAGTACAAACAGAAGAATAAACTTGCACATGAGTTTTGCTCGCCTGCCAGCGTAAGACCTCCGACGCTCCTTGGCAACTGGATTGGTGCGTGTGGGATGCTGGCGCAACATCCCGATAGCACTCGTAAACCCACAATACCCCGCTATCGTCTTCACCAGCCAGGGATCGGCCACGGTAACTGATCCATCACGAATCTGTCCACCCCCAGCAGATAAAATCTCCCTCGTGTTATCCTTCTCGGCGCTTCTGATTCTGGAGAACACATGTCTATCAGCCGTCGGAGATTTTTAGGCTCGGCAATTGCTACATCGGTGGCCACCAGTCTTCATAATCATGATCTGAGCGCCCAAGACACTGGCTCCTCTCCCGCCAATCCCTTTGGAGCAGGCAAGCGCCCCATCATCGTCAGCGCCAATAATGGCCGCAATTATCTTGATAATGCCTTCGCCTTCCTGAAAAGCGGGGGTGACACGCTGGACGCAGCTCTGCGCGTGGTAAAAGGTCCGGAAGATGATCCCAACGATGATTCCGTTGGCCTCGGTGGACTGCCCAACGAGGAAGGAGTCGTCGAACTCGACGCCTGCTGCATGCATGGCCCCACGCGACGCGCGGGTTCCGTCGGCGGCGTCCGCAACATCAAGAATGTTTCGCTTGTTTCCAAAGCGGTAATGGAGCACACCGGCCACGTCATGCTGGTTGGTGAGGGTGCCGAGCGTTTCGCCGTCGCCGTAGGGTTTCCCCGCGAAAATCTCCTCACTGAGCGCTCGCGCAAAATCTGGTTGCTGTGGAAAGAGAATCATTCCCTCGACGATTGGTGGGGCCCGGGCATTGCCGATCCCCACTGGAAGCCGCCAGCACTGCCCGGCGCGCCCCAAGCCGAACTGTGGAACGAACGCATCGAACGCCTCGAAGCCCGCGCCGCCGAACTCGGCATCGAACCAGAATTTCGCCAGGCCGCCATTCGCCGCGTTCTCTCGCCGCCTACTGGCACCATCCACTGCTCCGCGCTCAACGACAAAGGAGAAATCTCCGCCTGCACCACTACCAGCGGACTCGCCTTCAAACTCCCTGGCCGCGTCGGCGACTCGCCCATCATCGGTGCCGGATGCTACACCGACCAAGACGTGGGCTCGGCGGGCGCAACCGGCAGCGGCGAAGAAAACATCAAGGTCGCCGGCGCTCACACGATTGTCGAAAATATGCGCCGCGGCATGTCGCCGCTCGAGGCTGGCATCGATGCTCTTCATCGCATCGTCCGTAATTACAACAATGACATGAGCAAGCTTCAATTCATCGACATGACCTACTACATTCTGCGGAAAGACGGGGCTTACGCCGGCGTCTCGCTGTGGCAAGGCTATTCCGCGAACGACCCGCACAAGATCGCTGTCCACGATGGCACGCGGCGCTCCGAAGCCACAGTTTTTCTTTTCAAAGGTCCCTCGCACGAATTTCCGCCGTTCCCGGTACCGGTCCCCGAGGAATTGAAAAAGGATTCGGTCTACGTGAAATAGCGTTTCAAATTACGCCTTGCAACATGGCCTAATGGCTCTATCGCTCGTTCCAACCGGGTGTACAATTATTTTGTTGGGACTGCAGTTCGGTCTTCCCTGCGTTCGAGGTTTTGAATGAACGTTCACGTCAGTTACAAGGTCCACAAAACTCCCGACATCGAAAAAGAAGTCGGCCACCAGATTGAGAAAATTCAGAAGCGCCTGCAAGTCTTCCGCCCTGAACTGGTCCACCTGAAAGCCGTCATCGATGAAAATTCGGGGCGCGAGGGGACCCTCGTCTCCCTGAATCTACGGCTGCCCTCGGGTCAACTCACGGCCCAGAAAAAAGCGACCAGTCCAACTGCGGCTATCAAGGCCGCATTTGACGAACTCATTCAGCAGGTTGGCCGCCACAAAGAATTGCTCCGCTCCAGTCACAAATGGCGTCACTGGCGCGGCGGTTCGCAGGAGTCTCCCGAGCCGGGCGTGCCCTTCGAAGAGACTCTGGCCGCGGTGATGCCGCCCACGATTTCGGTCGACGATATCGGTTCTTATGTGAATGCCAATCTCGGTCGCCTCGAACGCTTTGTCGAGCGTGAACTCCGCTTCCGCCGCACCGATGACGAACTTCCGATTTCCGAAGACGACCTCTCCACAGAGGAAGTTGTTGACGAGGTCATTGCCCGTGCGCTCGGCGATCAAGATCGTCCGGAAAAATTATCCCTGGAACCGTGGCTGTACCGTCTCGCCCTCGAGGCCATGAACGAGATGACTATGCGTCTCCATGAACTGGATTCTTCGGTTCACCTGGAGGACAGCAGCCGGCGGCAAAATGTCGAGGCTTCCGACGAGGCCGGCCTGCAATTCCATCAGCCGGACGAAGGCTGGACTCGCGAAAGCGCGATCCCCGATCGCCGGGTGTCTACTCCCGAGCAGGCTGCTTATTCCGATGAAGTGATCGCCCTGGTGCAAGCCGCGCTCCGCGGCGCCGAACGCACCGACCGCGAAGCTTTTCTCCTCTACGGCATCGAGGGGTTTTCTCTCGGCGAGATTGCCGCCATCACCGGGCGCCACCTGGAGGCCGTGCGCGAGTCTGTACAACGTGCGCGTGACTGCGTGCGCCATGCGCCTTCGATTGCCAGCGAGTTCCCTGATCGTGAACTCGTGGCCAAGCATCGAAGCCAAGCGTCGTAGTTAAACAGCGCAGCCAGAAACCAAATCTCAACATCCTAGTCAGTAGCAGCATCTTAATATTATTAAGGAGCCTCGAGATGATGACCCGGGAAGAAATCCGTGAGCTGGCGGCTTTTCAGGCGGACGAAAAAAAAGCCGCATGCGCCCTCAGTTTTTATTTTCAGCCCGATCCTCCGCAGGATCGTTCTCATCGCCGCGAAGCCATCGTCGCTAAAGATGTGATCAAACAAGCGCTGAAAAGTGCCGCTGCCACGGGCAAGAACGGATCGCTCCACGCAGACCTTGATCGCATTCTCGATGTGGCCACCAACCTTCGCGGGCATATCCGCGGCAAAGCGGTCTTCGCCTGCTCGGCGCACAATTTCTGGAAAGAATATGAACTGCCACTGCATGTCGGCGCGACGCAGATTTACCTTCAGTCGCGGTTTCAACTGAAACCGCTCGCCGCCTTGTTGGGAGCCCAGCCCACGCTCTGCGTTGCCGTGGTCGATCGCCAGCGTGCCCGTATCTTCGATCTTCGCCTCGACGACCTCCGCGAACGCGGAGCTATCGTCCACATGCTCTCGCGCAGCGCCTCTAACTATGGCTACAACGGCTACGAGGCGGGCCACGCGGAGCGCCGAGTAGCCGAGGAAGCCCTTCAACATTTCAAGGCGGTTTCGGAACGACTACGTATCGACCTCGAGAAAGCTAGTTGGGAGCGGCTCATTATCGGTTGTCATGAGTCTAACTGGCCGGAGTTTGAGCCCCACCTTCACCCCTACGTAAAACCGCGCCTGATCGGACGATTCTCAGCCGACGTGGCCAGCGTTACCGATGAAGAAATTCGCGATCAAGCCAACGCCATCCTCAATCAATGGCTAACGGAGCGCGCCACGATGAAGGTCAGCGAAGCGGTGAGCTTCGCCAAGGCCCACAGCCGCGGAGTCACCGGCCTGCGCCGCGTACTGCAGGCCCTTGAAGCCGGAGAAGCGCAGAGCCTTTTTCTGGGAGAAGATTATTCTGCGCGAGCGGTCGAGTGTCCGCACTGCGGCCATCTCGACGCCCATCTTGTTCGATCATGTGTCGCTTGCGGCCACAGCACACACGAACTCGCCGACGTCTGCGATGCCATTATCCCCATCGCCATCCGCCGCGATATCGAATTGTTTTATCTGAAGGACAACGACGATCTCGATCGTGCTGGCAACATCGCAGCTCTCCTGCGCTTCCGCTCCGATCAGAAGAAGAGCGGGCAAATCGCCGCAGCCTCGTAGGACAGGCTGGAGGTGAGAGGTCAGATTGCAGAGGTAGGAACCCGTGAGCTTTCGATCGAACGGTTTTACTTCTGCAATCTGACCTCTTACCTCTGACTTCTTACCCTCTGACCTTAGCCGTGGCAGATTTTCTCCCGCTGAGCGAAAATTGGAAGGCATGATCCACAAGATTCTCCCCGTCGGCCCACTGCAATGCAACTGCTCCATCATCGGCGATGAGACCACGCGCGAAGCCATGGTCGTCGATCCCGGCGACGACATCGAAGACATCCTCGCGATCATCCGTGACGAAAAGTTGCAGGTAAAACAGATCGTCATCACCCACGCCCACATCGACCACGTGGGCGGTGCGATGAAGCTGCGAGCGGTGACCGGCGCTCCCATCCTGCTCAATCAGAATGATTACGCGCTGCTGAAAATGCTCGACGTGCAGGCGTCATGGCTGGGCATGGCTGCGCCCGGCGAAGTCGTGATCGAGGCGAGTATGGCAGATGGTGACAAGTTACAGACCGGCGGCTTGACGGCGAACGTCCTGCATACTCCCGGCCACACCGAAGGCAGCGTCTGCCTCTATTTTCCTGCAGAGAAATTATTGATTGCCGGCGACACTCTATTCGCCCGCAGCATAGGCCGCACCGATCTTCCGGGCGGCTCGTTCGAGAAAATTATGCGCTCGCTGCGCGACCGCGTCCTCACCCTACCCGATGACACGCTAGTGATTCCAGGGCACGGCCAGCGAACAACGATAGGAGTGGAAAGGGAAGGGAACCCTTTTCTGGTCGGATAATCTGGCGATAAATGAAGACTATACAAATAAGGAATTGTCGTCCCGAGCGAAGCGAGGGATCCGCAGTTCAGCCGAAGCGCGGGGATTTCAGGACCATCTATGCTACTTCTGCGTGGGCGCCTGATTCTGCGGAACCGTCGGCGGAGCAACTGGAGCCGGCGTCGCGGGCTGCGATTTTGTCTGCGAAGGCTTCACGTCAGAAAAAACAGACTTGGGCCCAGCGTGCCGCGCCGCCGAAATCGAAAGCAGAATTGACGTCATCATGAAAATAATCGCTGACCAGGTTGTCGCACGAGAGAGAGCCGAAGCAGCTCCCCGCGGCCCGAACGCCGTCTGGCTGCCCTGACCGCCAAAAGCAGCGGCTAGGTCGCCGCTCTTGCCGCTCTGCAGCAATACGACCGCGATCAGAAAAAAACAAACAACAACGTGGATCACCATGATCAGAATAGTCATTGCGAAAAAACTCCGTTCGGGCAGCGCCCGATTGAAAATTCTAGCTTTCCTACACGACGCACAAGAAACTCGCAGGAATCAAAATTTTGGTGCGGAAGGGGGGATTTGAACCCCCACGCGTTTCGGCGCCACCCCCTCAAGATGGTGTGTCTGCCAGTTCCACCACTTCCGCAGTTTGTAAATTATTTGCGATCAATAGCTTCGCAAGTTCAGCCTGTGAGGGCATTTCCAACTGCACCGGATCTTGCACCGACTTCTTGCACGCGATGCGTTCTTCCGGCCGCTGCAAGTTTGCCAGTCGCGCAAACAACTTGTGGACCGCAGCCTCCCGCGGGTGAACGTAGCGCATCGTGGTCTTGATGTTATCGTGTCCGGCGACATACTGCAACGTAAAGGGGTCCGTGTACTCTCCGGCCTCGGTCAGAAAAGTATGACGCATCGCGTGCAGCCCGGCATCGGGATGAGTCTTGATCTTTTTCCGTATCTGGCCTATCTGTTCCTCCAGCACCCAGGGCCCCAGAGGCTTTGTCGGATCTTGGGGGCTCGTGAAGACATAGTCGCACTGGGAGTCTTTCAGAAGCCGTTCGAGTACTTCCTTCATTTCGTGATCAATCACCAGCTTGCGCTTTCGCGCTCGCCGTTTCAGACCGCGCTTGATTATTAGCTCTCCGCAGATTTTCCCATCTGCACGCTGCTCCGAGTCGAGGCGAACGCAATCCTTCATCAGCTTTAGCATCTCGTTACGACAGATACCGGAGTGCCGCGCCAGGATGGAAGCCGATCGCAAAGGTTCGGCGGAACGCGAAGTCCATTGCGCATACTCCGCCGCGCTGAAGATGTAGTCCGTTTCACGCTCTGCTCCTTCGTCCTTCGTGTACTGTTCGACCGTCGGCACTTTGGCAATCAACTTAAGCTTGAGATGCGCATAACGCAGGGCCTTGCGGAAAGTGGCCAAATAGCGATTAACCGTGGTTTTGCCCACCGGCGTAGGTTTTCCGTCACGTCGTCGCCCCGCGTGCTTCAAAGCCCAAGCTTTGAACGCTTCGATGTGAGCTTCGTCGATCTGGTCGAGGGGGAGATCAGCCCAAGGTCCATAACTGAGTAGCTTCCGATAGCTCTCCTGATAAAACTTGACGGTGCCATTTTGCTCCGCTTTGGCTGTGGCGACCCACTCGTCAAAAGTTGTTTGGAATTGTCTCAGCGTAGGAATGCGCTTCGGCTTTTCATCCCTCGCCGGAGATTTTGGCTGGAGCTCGGATTCTTCGAGACCGGCCACCTGGCGGAGAATGCGAGTTCGCGCCGCACCGGCGATAGCCTCCGCTTCGCGCCGATTCTCGGTCCCAGTCGAGCGGTAGTATTCCTTGCCGCGGTACTGGAACTTGTAGGCGTAGTACGAGCTTCCGGAGCGTTTGAATACTTTCATCAGCCTGCCGCGCGTCGGGTGTTGCTCGTCACAAATTGACGGATGGTTTCCGGGCGAATCATGACTCGTGTGCCCACTTTCACGTAGTCGATCCTACGACCCTGAATCCAGTCACGCAAGGTCTTAACCGAAATGCCCAGCAAATGAGCAGCTCTGCTCACGTCGAGCAAGGGTTCGATGGGATCGGATGCAAAGACTGGGGGCTTCGCTTCGTGCAATGTGCACCTCGACTATGACCTCGCACTTGACAATATCGCAGTGTACACATAGAGTCAATAGGTAACGTTACGTTTTTATCTATTGTAGCCACCCAAGAGAGGACTACATGGCAGAGAACGCCGCGACATCGCAGCAGCCAGTGATCTCCATTCGCATCTCCGATGCCCTGCGCTTAAGACTTGAGACCTTAAGGAAAATCATATCCCTCAAGAGCGGCCAGAATGTCTCGACATCGGAGGCGGCAAAGCAGCTTCTGGAGTCTGCCCGAGACGACCGTCTTGAGTTGGTAAACCTGCTCAGTGAGCCGACGGATTCCCTGCTGAGAATTCGTGGGAAGGCGGACTCAGGACTCCCGCTTTCGCAGGCGGAGTGGACAGTGGTAGCCCATTACTGTGCGGCGGGAGCAGAGTCATTTATGAATACCGCACAAGGCCAGATTTCCTACGAGTCCCTGGCTGAAATCCTGGAGGCATTTCTCGCCGCTTACGCCATCGCACGGAGACCGAAGAAGTCCCCACTGGATTCCCTATACTTGCGGACTCTTCCTGGGGACAAACAGGTCGATGCCAAAGAGATTGAGGACATTGGAAGCGATGATGTTCGCCGGGTGGTGACGCGCACCATTCAGATGCTGAGGAACCCGGCTCAAAAGCGGCGCAAACCGATTCTCTCCGTCCGGAATCTCTACACACTCCTCGACGAGGAGAAGTTCACGAATGTCGAGAAGCTGAACGAGGCTCTTTGGCCGCACTGGCCGGCCCTGTGGCGGGTGTGCGCGCGCGGCCATTATTCCCTTCACCGAAAGCCCCTGCGAGAGAAGGCGCCTGCGGAGACAGACGACGAGGATTTTGAGCTTGCGGTTCAGCCGGCGTTGCCCTCCTTGGAAGAAGGCGGATACCGCCTCGATCTGGTGCGGGAAGAGGGGAATGAATTCTCCCCTCGTTTGGAGTTTCCCGGAACCCTTACCCCGCGGTATCCGGTGGTTGGATACCCGAGGATTGCGGAGTTCCGAAGGCTGCTGGAGGAACTCGATTTGGAGCGGGACCTTTGCCAATGGCAAGGCTACTACTTCTACGCGCACACGGCGATCGTGGAAAACGAGCAGAGGGGCGTATTTTTCTTTGCGCGGGAGAACGGAATCGCTTTCCGATTCCCGATGGAGCACTGGCTGTCGATTCGGAATCTGTTTCGCCGCGCCTGGCAAGCCCCCGAAGTGATACATACGTGGGAGGCTCAGATGCTGGAATATGGCGAGTTGTAAAAACGCGGTGCTTCGCACCGGAAGAAGTGGGGTCGCGGTAGGGATACGGATTGCTCCGTACCCCCCGCGCGGATCCGTACGGGCGGATTTCCCGCATACGGCTCTTGCCTCAGGTAGTGACGCGCAGACGGCGCGAGGGATAAGGATGGCAGATACGGGCCGGAGGCAGCCAGCGGCGGATGAGCCGGTTCATTCGCTCCCACAGAACGCGACCATGCTGGCTTCGTCTGCACAGCGTTCGATGCCAGAGGTTGCTTACGGTGAAACGAAAGTGGGCCAGGGCGTACCGGTTGCCCGGCACTCCAAAGTATCGGATATGCCCGCCCACCACGGACTTCAACCATTCGCCAACTTCAGGAACAGGGTCATGCATGCGCCGCCGCAATTCGGTTTTCACCGCCAGCAGTTTCGCCTGCATGCGCTTGCGAACCGTTTGCCGAAGCACCAGAAACCGTCCCTTCTTCGTCTTCCCGCAGATGTGCTTGAAGCCGAGAAAATCGAAGGTCTCTGGCTTGCCCAGTCCAAGGCGCTTTCGGTTCGCCGCCGCATGGCGTCCGAACTCGAAGAGTCGCGTCTTTTCCGGGTGCAGTTCCAGTTGGAACTTCGCCATGCGTTCGGCGAGTTCTTTCCAGAACTGTTCGGCCTCCGTCTTGAACTCGAATCCAACCACGATGTCGTCGGCATAGCGCACCACGATTACATCGCCGTGCGCACGCTTCTTGCGCCATGCTTGGACCCAAAGATCGAAGACATAATGGAGGTAGATATTCGCCAGCAATGGCGATGCACTTCCGCCCTGCGGCGAACCTGCCTCCACAAACGTTCGCGTACCCTTTTCCAGCACGCCAGCGTTCAGCCATTTCTGGATGAGCCGCACGACGCGCCGGTCCGCTATCCGATGCTGGAGAAACCGGACCAGCCACTCGTGCGACAGCCGATCAAAGAAGCTGCGCACGTCCAGGTCCAGCACCCAGTTCACACGTCGCTCATGGAGTCCACAGAACAAGGCGTCCAGCGCTTTATGCTGGTTGCGCTTTGGCCGGAACCCATAAGAGAAGCCGAGAAAGTCAGTTTCGTAAATCGCGTTGAGCACTTCCACCGTCGCTCGTTGAACAAGCTTGTCTTCGAGCGCCGGGACGCCGAGCGGTCGCTGCCGCCCATCCGCCTTCGGAATGTATACCCTACGCACCGGCTTGGCTCGGTACGCTCCGCGCTTCAGTCTATGGGAGAGGCTCTGGAGATTTTCCTCAAGTGCCTCGCCGTAGTGCCGCCACGTCTCTCCGTCCACACCGGCTGCGGCGTGCCTCTTCAACTGGAAGTAAGCAAACCGCAGAGTGTCGATCCGGTAGATGTGATGCAGAAGAGCGGTGAACTTTACATCCTTGTTCAATGTTGCCGTTTGTCGTACCTGCGCCAGCTCGCTGGGCGCGTCGACCCGGCTCTGAGTCCGGAACGCGTTTTGCTGGCTCAGGTTCCCCTTGGCCAGACCCCTTCCCTCCATCTCCTCCGCCGCCGTTGCTCTGGTTTTGTTCGGAGACTTCCCCGGTACTATGGGTCTGTCCGACTTCCCGTGTTCGTTCATCATCGGCTCCTGTCCTTGAACTTCCCGATGCGTCCCGAGGGCGCTGGTCGCTCTCGGGGGAACCCGGGATCTCTCAACTTCCGTGCAAGATGCGTCCCTACGTGCCAGGGTCACAGACCGCGCAGGACTCCCGCCAAGCTTGCGATGGCGCTTGGCAGGATGTTGCCTTCCGCGTTGTGTCAGGGCGTCGGCGTCCTGAAGTTAGGGGTATTTCGCGGCTCAATAACCTGGCCCGTAGTTCCTCCTGTCTACGCTTCGTATCCGGCCTTACGACCGTGCCCGCAAGACTCGGAGCCGGCGTGGCTTGCTAGGCCTTCGCCGTACGACTCTTTCATTCGCTGCATCTTGCCAGATTCGATGCCGACGACACTGCCTGTCCCGCCAGTGTGGCGGTGCAAGCACGCTGCCTACGGCATCGGGTTGACGCTACGACACGTCACCCCCAAATTGGGAACTGCGGAACGCCTGACGAAACTTCGGCGTTTACGCAGGTTAACTTTCGCTGCGTCAACAAAATTCGTCTCCGCTGAGTGACTGCGATATCGAACGATGAGGTTTGTTTGAGACAGGTGGCCCCAGAGCCTCGAATCGCGTAAACGCGTTGAAGCGCAGGAGCTTCCTGTGAACTAGCAATTACGCAGTTTAATCGCAGCGGAATCAAGCGCAGTAGTGCAACAAGGCGGTTCGTCCAATGAGTAGTCCTCGCGCTCAAGCTAATCCCCAGTCCAGTTTGCCGTTCGGAGAAGAGGCGAAGCCCGGCTTCCGCACCAAGACCGCGGCCACGAGACTGACTCCCGAAGAACTAGGAGAAATAGAAGCTGCCGCCGAATGCGCGGGACAGGCTCTCTCCGAGTGGCTGCGCGGGACCGCTCTGTGCGCTGCGCGACAGCGGCCCGCTGATCCCGTCGAACTAGTATTGTCCGAAGTCTGGGCGGTGCGTTACACGCTGCTTAATGTCTTCCATGCAGCCGCCGAGGCCGCAGCGGAAGGTAGACAGTTGTTGCCCGATTCCGTCCTCAAAATCCGCGACCAAGCCGATGCGCGAAAGCTCCATCAGGCTCGCAAACTTCTCGAAGAATTCTTTGCCCGCGAGCGCAAGGAAAGAGCTCGTATGCCATGAGCGCCATGCCTCTTCCCGGAATCTTTTCGCTCTTGACGCCGTTGCTTTGGGTAGCCGCGATGTTCCTTTTGCTCCTGGCTGTACGGAGTGTGTTGCAGAGCCGGTCCCCACGTAAATGGAGTGATCGGGAGACGAGCGAATGGGGCCGACCTAGGCCAAGTTCGATCCAGAGATGGAGGATAAAGATGGGCAGAATCCGATTCAGACTGCCGAGATTTTCGCAGCGGCAGATGCCAGAGAGCGCTCCGAAACCAGCGCCGTCAGTGCCCGCGAATTCTCCCGCCGATCCGCTGAAGAAGCCTACCCAGCCGATGCTCGGGCTCTTTGGTTCGACCGTCACTGGTTCGACCATCGGTGCGCCCGAGACCAAACCCAAAGAGGTGTTCACCTGGGAGAAGACGAAGGCAATCGAATGAGAGACAAATTGCCCAGAACACCACTTCACGCTTGAGGAACGCTCGGTATGCTCACGATGTCGAAACCGCTGTCAGCCAGCCAGGCGCAGACCTACCATGTGCGGGAGTTTGCCGCGCAGGAACAGAACTACTGGAGTCGCGATCAGCAGGGTCATAGTGAGTGGCAGGGTAGGCTCGCAGAGCAGTGGGGGTTGCAAGGTGGCGTTGGTTCCGAACACTTTGCACGACTGAGTGAAGGCCAATATCCGCACACCGAGGAGCAGCTCGTACGGCATCAAGTTTCAAAAACCTATGAAGGCAAATTTGGCAGAGAGGTGACCAGCGCCGAGCATCGCGCCGGGTGGGACGCCACCTTCTCTGCGCCGAAGTCGGTATCGCTTACCGCCCTCGTGGGCGGCGATGATCGGGTGCGGGAAGCCCATCGGGAGAGCGTCCGCGCGGCGCTGCAGGAGCTTGAACGATACACGCAGGCGCGGATCGGCAATGTCCATGCCCCGGAGACTACCGGCAAATTCATCGCCGCCACCTTCGAGCACGACACCGCGCGGCCCGTTGATGGCTATGCTGCGCCCCAGCTTCATACGCATGCCGTTATCTTCAACATGACCGAGCGCGAGAACGGTCTCGAAAATGGGAAACAGATGCGAGCTTTGCAGCCACACGAGATGTTCGTGTCACAGCGCTACGTCACGGCGGTCTACCGATCCGAGTTGGCTCTGCGTCTAGAAAAGCTAGGCTACGAACTGGAGCGCGGCAAGCATGGACAGCCGGAAATAAAAGGCTACACGAAGGAATATCTGGAGGCTTCCAGTCCAAGGCGTGAACAGATCAAAGACCATCTCCGGGAACAAGGAATCGACGGAGCCGCAGCGGCACAGATCGCGGCCCACCATACTCGCGACCACAAGGAACTGCTGTCGCCTGGCGAAGTCTTACAGCGGCACTGCGAGTTGGCCACACAGTACGGGCATCAGGCGGACCTCGTCGTCGCACAGGCGCGCCAACATGGTCAATACCAGATGCCGGAGCCAGAGGTCCAGGCGAAGCAGGCTGTGACATGGGCGCGCGATCATGTCTTCGAGAGATCGGCTGTGCAGGACCGCCGCGCGATCCTTGAAACAGCGCTGGTGCGCGGCATGGGAGAAACCACCTATGCCCAGGTCTGGCAGGAGTTCGAGCGCCGGATCGAGACCGGGGAGTTCCGCGAAGTCTCGCACGTTGGTGCTGATCAACAATACACAACCGCCGTCATGCTACGCATGGAGCGTGAGATTGTTGGCCGGATGCAGGAAGGCAATCGGCGGGGCTACAGCGATCCCATGCTGGTCTCGCCGCAAGTGCGCATCGCCACGGAAGACCGCCACCCGGAGTTGAATGCGTCGCAGCGCCAAGCAGTAGACGAAATCTTTCTTTCTCGGGAAAAGGTTGTCGGCTTAGACGGCATTGCAGGCGCGGGCAAGACAACAACTCTATCCGTGATCCGCGAAGGCGCGGAGGCTGAGGGCTACAGGGTCGAGGGTTTCGCGCCAACGTCCCGCGCGGCGCAGAGGCTCGGGGAAGCAGGCATGGAGACATCTACACTACAGAAACATCTGGTACTTGGACAGCAGCCGGATACCGGCGAGAAACGGCTCTATGTACTCGACGAATCTTCGCTGGCATCGACCCGACAGGTGCATGAGTTTGTGAACCGGCTCCATCCGAATGACCGGGTGTTGCTGGTCGGCGACCGGCGGCAACATGAGGCAGTTGAGGCCGGGCGGCCCTTCGCCCAGCTCCAGGACGCTGGTATGAAAACGGTGAGGCTCGAAGAGATTGTGCGTCAGAAAGACACGGAACTGAAACAGGCAGTCGAACAGCTTGCACGGGGCGAAGTGCGTGAGGCGATCCAGAATCTTCACCGGCAGGGCCGAGTCCATGAGATTCAAGGCCACGACGAGCGCATC
The DNA here is from genome assembly GCA_963800565.1 of uncultured Acidobacteriaceae bacterium. Classification (GTDB taxonomy): domain Bacteria; phylum Acidobacteriota; class Terriglobia; order Terriglobales; family Acidobacteriaceae; genus Acidiflorens. The sequence continues at coordinate 207,367 of CAWDBM010000010.1, read as the reverse complement.
GCTGCTATCGCGAAGGAGTACGCACAATCGCCGGAGAACACGCTGGTGATTTCTCCCGTAATCGCTCTCGTATGGAGATCAACGAGCGCGTACATGCGGAACTGCAGCGTAATGGCCTCGTCAGCAACGAGGAGCACGGCATAAGGACGCTAGTGCCACGCCAAGACTTGACAGGCGCGGACCGCACATGGGCCGAGCGGTACGAAGTCGGCGATGTACTGCGCTATTCGCGAGCATCCAAGGAAACCGGCATCGGCAAAGGCGTGTACGCACAGGTGAAGAGCATCGACGCTCCGAACAACCGGCTGACAGTTGAGCTGCAGGATGGCACGCAGCGCATTTACGATCCACGCCGACAGCAAGGCGTCTCGGTCTTTCGCGAGGAGATGCGGAGTTTTTCAGTGGGCGACCGCATCCAGTTCACGGTGCCGGCCAACGACCTCAGAGTTGCGAACCGCGAGTTGGGTACCATCGAGAGTATCGACGGACACGGGAGGCTGCACTTGAAGATGGACGGTGATCGCCCGGTCGAACTCGATCCGCACAAGCATCCGCATCTCGACCACGGGTATGCCATGACCAGCCACTCCAGCCAGGGAAAGACTGCCGACCGTGTCCTGATTCACGTGGACACCGAGTTGTGTGCGAAGGATCTGCTCAACAGCCGCATGGCATACGTTTCGGTCTCGCGTGGACGCTATGACGCGCAGATCTATACGAACAACGCACAGACGCTCGGACAAGAACTCAGCCGCGACGTGTCCCACTCCCACGCCATTCAGCAAGAGCCAGTAGCGCACAAGATAGAACCACAAACCACGCACACCAATCAGATCAGTCAGGGTTTCGGTCTAGGTCTGTGATGCAGGATTCCCGAATGACATGCCCCGGATAGCCAGAGCATAGCCGAGGCCCGGCCAGTGTCAAGGCCGCGCTTCGCGCGCCGCGTTCGCGGTCACAGAGCCTTGACACTGGCCTTTGCGCCTCGGCTCATTATTCAGCTAATGGGATGATCCGCCGCTTGCTTCCTCAAGAAGCAGGATAGATTCTGGGCGCGCAACCATTTTTGGCATCGACGGAGGATTCCCATGAAGGTTCACACAATTGGCATCGACCTTGGCAAAACGAGTTTCCATCTGATCGGGATGGACGAGCGTGGCAACGTAGTTCTTAGGCGGAGGTTTTCGCGGATGCAACTCATCACTTACATCTCCAAGCTAGATACCTGCCTGATCGGCATGGAAGCTTGCAGCGGTTCCAATATCCTGGGGCGAACCCTAAGAGCCCAAGGCCACACTGTGCGGCTCATCCCGGCGCAGTTCGTCCGTCCCTTTGTTAAGTCGAACAAGAATGATTACAACGATGCGGAGGCCATCGCCGAAGCCGTCCAGAAACCCAACATGCGTTTTGTTCCGATCAAGACTGAGGACCAACTCGATCTTCAGGCAATCCACCGAACACGCGAGAGGTTCGTCACTCAACGTACGCGCGTGATCAATCAAATTCGAGCCTATCTGCTGGAACGTGGAATCGTGCTGCGGACAGGAAGACTGTATCTGCAAAGGCAAATGGCTTCGATTTTGGAAGATGGAGAGCAAAGACTATCCGGTCTGGTCCGCAGGCTCCTCGACATACTCTGGCAGGAATGGAAACATCTTGATGTACAGATTGCGGAACTGCAACAGCAGATCGAGACCATTGCCGAACAGGACCAAGCCTGTCAGCGCTTGATGGAAATTCCAGGAATCGGGCCGTTGGCCTCGACGCTGATGATCGCCGCGGTGGGGAACGGATCGGCGTTTCGCAGGGGAAGGGACTTCTCCGCATGGCTGGGTATCGTTCCGGCGCAAGCCACAACCGGAGGTAAAACCCGCCTGCTGGGTATCAGCAAGCGAGGCAACAAATACCTCCGTCAGCTTTTTGTGCATGGCGCTCGCTCCTGCAAAACGCATATGAATCGGGAAAAGCATCCATTTGGAGAGTGGGTGACTGCACTGGAGAAACGATCGCACAGCAATGTTGCCTCCGTTGCTCTGGCGAACAAAATTGCGCGAATCGCCTGGTCGGTGCTGGCCAGGGGAGAACGATACCGCGCCCACGATCCGGTGGTACAAGTGGCCTGAAGGCAATTCATTCATGGAGAAAGAGGTTTCTTTTTTGCTGGTGTTCAGCGTTGCGCGTTGTGCAGAACCCGTCAAGGGTCCGCTCCGCCGCGCACCGAACGCGCGCCCTTGACTGAACCTGCACAACGCGCTTCAGGTCTTTCTGCCAGCAAAAAAGAAAATTAGTTGATGTCTTCCCGGCTTCCACCGAAGTCTGCGTAGCGAGAGAAGGAGATGGCAGAACAGTCAAACGGCGCACCCCAAACCCGGCCCCGGATGAGATCGCAAAGATCGCTCACGCTAAAAGGGAGGGTGCGCGCAGATTCCATAGTGGCCAGGAGCAAATGCTCCACACACAGGCCGGATACATATCTGCAGACTGCTTCCACCATTTCCGGATTCCCGCTTGCAGTCCAGCGGCGGATCATACATATCCGGGGGATGTCAGATTCTTACCTCGAAGAACCGGGTTCACGTACGGATGTCTGTCTTCGAGCGGTGTAGAAGATACGGTCCAGTAAGCGCGACGCGGGGCTGCGAGGGGCACTGTAACTTTTGACAGTTTCCTAACACGGCAACAATCCTCTATGATTCCTCCCTTTCCTTCAAGTTGAAGCCCCGTCCAAATTCCCTTTGGGCGGGCTTTTGGTCTTACCGAAGGCTTCGCCTCCGACTGTCACAAGTGACAGTTGGCTCTGATCCACGCTCGTGGTGCACTACTGCTTGACGGTTAGGGCGATTCCTTGCGAATTCGCGGCCCGCACCACAACTAATTCAAATCGAGGAACAAATCATGGCTACAAAACAACCGAATATCCTGATCCTCTGGGGTGATGACATCGGTTACTGAGATCGTCTGAGACTTTCTTGGGGTGGCCGGATTACGAGCAAAGGTCGCATCTCCCAAAGCCCGCCTCACTCGCGGGAGAATTACATCTCCGTATCCGACAGTCGAGTAACGGGAAGCCGAAAAATAGAAGGACAACTGGCGTCTGCATGTGTTTGGCACGACGGAGGAGCTCGTCCCCAGCGAGAACCAAACAACATTTCGTATTCCTGGCTCTTACTGTTTAATCGCTCCCGCACCCAATGCCGCGTTCCAGCCGTCGGCCGGGTTGTAGTCCTCCATGGCTTCGGCGAGATCTTTGGTCTTTTCGCCTAAGTCCTTTTGGTACACAGTGCTGTCCTTGCCAACGATGAACGTCATGATTCCCGAATTTCTGTAGTCCGCGGGATAGGCGAGAACAGCGAACCCACCTGTCATCTTGCCATTTGCGATGTAGTCTTTCGTGCCGCCCGGTGCTTTATTTCCTTGCTTGGTAAGTATTCGGAAGTAGTAGCCATTGAACGGCTGCGGCTTGTCACCGGCGTTGGTGTATCCGACAGCCTTCGCGAAGTCACCAAGCTCGCCCAGCGGGCTCGGAGTCTGACCTTCTGGGACCTGCCAATACAACCCGTTTTGCTTGCCTTCGTCGCTGACGAACTTCTGTGCGTATTGTTTTACCTTGTCGCCATCGTGAGTCTGGCTAAAGTATTGCTGCTCGGCATCGATGATGGCCGCGCAAGCGGCGATTGCCGTCAACTCACCCTTGCCGATTCGACGCGCAAGAATTTCGTCCTTACCTGCCGCAGTGTCGAAGGACCACTGGCTGGAGGAATTACGCCCTAAAGGAATTGGAAAAGCATAATTGTCCGCGCCAACGTACAAAATCTCGCCACCCGCTTTGATCTCGCGCCAGCGATTCATCTGACCGTACGCAGCAACGAAGTCCTGCAGTGCGTTCTTATCCTTCACTGGATCTCCGGAGAAAAGCACGTCCTTGGCATCCGGACCAAAGATCGCAAGCAACGCACCCTCGTCGCCCGACTTGGCAGCCTCCAGAAACGCTGTCCCAGCCTCTGCCGGTGAAGCAAACGTCTTTTGAGCGGCCTTGGACTCCTCACGCTTGCTACAAGAGGCCAACGAGAGGATCAGCGCGAACAGCGCTGCAGACATCGCGAGATGTGCAGCCCGACTTCTATATTTCCAAGTAAAGTACGTCATACGCATTCCCTCCAAACCCTCCAAGTTCCTCCTTCTGTCCTTTAGCGAATGAATCTCGATGGATATCATCGACGAAAGCCACCACCTCCAAACCCGTGGCCACCACCGCCGAATCGGCCACCGCTAAAACCGCTGGAGTGCATGCTCCCCCAGCCGCGACCGCTATCTGCTCTGGAAGACCACCCGCCGGAACCACCAAATCCACCCGAATGACCATCCATGCCGCTGAAAGCGCTTGAATGTCCACCGCTCCCATTGTCGTGCTGCGCCCAGGAGTTCGAGGCTGACGAATGATTCGTGCTAAAGTTTTGAGCACTCTGCCTGTTGACGTTCACCGTGTTTCCGCTCACGTTTTTGTAAGCGTTGCCGCCGTGGTAACTGTTGTAATTGTTCCCGTTATGGTTATAGCTGTTGTTATAGCCGTAGCTGTTGTGGTATCCCCCGTTGTAGTAGCCGCCGTGCCAGGCTGAATTGCCGTAATATCCCCCTCCGTGATAAATCACGGCAGTCCCGTGCCAGCCGCAGTTCCAGCTGCTATACCCCCATCCGCAACATCCGCCGCCAATCATCGCGCCCACGGCGATTCCAGCCCCGAACGAAAGCAGGCTGGCCGCCACGAGGTCGCCGGTGCTGTAAACGGGCGCAACATATCCTGGAACGACGTAGGGATAGCCGTAAATCACCGCTGGATTGTACTGTGGGACGTAGACAACTTGGGGGCTCGCCGATTGAATGACGATCGTCTCCGGCGTCTGTTGCACCACTTTAATCTGAGAACTGGATTGGAGATTACCTTTTGCTTTGGCTTGCGCGCGCAGGGTTTGGACGGCCGTCATGATCTCACCCGACTGGTTGTGGTACGCCTCCCCCAACGAGGAAGTCCAGGTAAGATTCTTCGCCATGTTGTCGAGAACCGAGGGGAATTGGGTAAGTGCCTTCACGCTCGGATCCCACGATTGTTGATCGACAGCCGTCATTAGAGCGCTTCCAGTCAGGTTCTTGTTCTGCTGAACCCAGTAGTCGGCGACGGCGACCTGGTCCGGAAACGTCGAACCACCAAGAATCTGCGCCACCAAGGCGTCCGGGTATAGTGCGATGGGTGCAACCAATGCTTGGAGTTCGCTCGCAGTCAACGGAGCGGTTTCGGTTGGATTCCCAGAGTCATTCGCAGACGAACCCGCAACCTGGTATCCGTACAGGATCTGAGGTGGAGCTGAAACTAGAATGAAGCTGAGCGCTACCGACAGGAATCTCTTAGCATCTTTGGTGATCATGCGGCTACTCCAAACTTTGAGATTCCATTGCCGTGTTCACTTGCCATCCGTGACGATAGGCTCAGGGTTGGCCGTGTCGCACATCCCATAGGTCGCTCCTGATTTACTTCCATGCAGGCATATTTGCTGCTCGACTGAGCAGTTGCATCGTTTGGTTGTACCGCGAGGGTTAAGAACAGCGAAGCACACGTAACTGAGAAGCACCGATAAGCCTTCATAACCCACCTCACGATAATCGAGATGTCCGTTCCGTGACTCGGAATGTCTTACGAACAGCGTTTGTAGTGCCCGTATTGCCTCGCTAGTTGACGCCGGGCGTACCTCTCCAATCGATAATGTCAGCGAGTTTCCACGGGTTCTGATTCAGATCCCACTGCAACTGGCCTTGTTTGTCGAGAACGAGCTGAGCCTCGGGATACAAGACGCCTGAACTCTTGCTCTTGTCCTGGTCGTTGATTTCGATTATGCCGGCGGTGAGGTTGAACGATTGAGACTGGGTGTCAAAGAACGCCTCGCCGAATCTAATCTGGCGATTGGTGACAAAGACAATTTTTCGGCCCGTCGCGGTCGGTATCATTCGAATGAAGGAGCAGTCATAGCCCAGTGTGCCGGTGATTTCGACGCGGCCTACCGCCTTCATCTTCTGCAGCGCGTTCACCAGGCCCTGGTTCTGACCTTTCTCATACGCCTGGACGAGAATCTGTCTGTCCGCTGGAGTCGAGAACTCGTAAATATTCAACGTCACGCCGATGTTCTGCCCCATTTGGGTGCCCGTGCCGAAAGCCGTTGCGTCAATCGTTTCATTCTTTTCTCTCGCGAAGCCAACAAGGGTTCCTGCCATCAGCAATCCCAATAGAAGCGCGGCTCCAATCACTGCCCTTTTGACCTTTGCTTCTCCGTGCATAACTTCCTCCCGCCTAGCGAGCGTGATCTCTCTAAGTGACCTAAGCTGCCGCAGCCGGCCGCTTAGGCTCGTGAACGTTGATCTCTTCCCCAGTAGGTGTCTACATCCCTCCGGCAACCCCGCGATTCACCAACACCTTGACCTCGACTCGGCGGTTTTCGGCTCGTCCATCTGCGCTCTCATTGGGCGCTGCCTCATCTGAAATGCCCATCGCCCCCGGCGCCACAATGTGCCGCAGCGGAATCTGACCGTTCTGCAGCAGGAAGGCGATAACAGTATTGGCCCGCTCCATGCTCAACTGCTGATTCATTTTGGCATTGCCCGACGAATCGGCGTACCCTTTCACTTGGATGATGTAGCCAGATTGCTGAAGCAACCAGATAATCAGAAAACAGCTAGTCGGCTGAGCCGATGGTATTCACGAGCTTCTTGATGTCCATCAAAGGCAATGGGTTTGCCGGATCCTGAAGATTCGGACTCGTATCATTCGACGCTCCGCCGGGAAAGCGCCTCATGTTCGGGAAATCCACGATGGATTTGTCAAACTCCCCTAGCGGTACCGCCATCAGCGAAACAGCCCAACCATTGTCATAGCCGGCATATCGGCCCGGCGAGGTGGTAGGGAGGCGCGTGCTCACCGCACCGTTGAACGTCATGTCATATTTCTCGAACGGATCCATCGTTAGGTTGTATACCGAAGGGCAACAGCCGAGATCCTGCTTGGCACCGAGCCAGGTGTCCTTGGACGTATACAGGAATTTCCACGCGATTTTGAGATCGGGGTTCGTGGGATCGCCGCCGACATCGGCGCGAGCGCCGGCGAAGGATTCACCGTCGATATAGATCCATCCGTTGCGCGCCGAATGCCGTTCCTTACCCAATATGTAGGCGCTGTTGTCGATGCTGTCGAAATAGATCGGCTTGCCGTCATTGTCCTTCCACGCACCGTGAGGCGGCGGGGTGAGGCCGGTCATCGCTGCAAGCGTTGCCCAGAGGTCGATGTGCGACATCATTTCGCCAGGGCGTGAACCGGCCGGAATCTTGCCGGGCCACCACATGATGCCGGGTACGCGGAAACCCCCCTCAAACGGCGAACCCTTTTCCCCACGGAACGGAACGGTTCCCCCGTCCGGCCATGCATCTTGCCACGCGCCGTTGTCGGCAGTGATGATGACGATGGTGTTGGGAGCCTCGGCACGGATGGCGTCCATAATGCGGCCGATGTTGGAGTCGAGTTCCATCATGGCATCCGAATAATTGCCGAGGTGCGATTTGCCAATGAACGCCTTGGAGGGAATGTTCGGGTTGTGCATCTTCATGAAATTAACATCCATGAAGAACGGTTTGCCCCCCTTGGCGTGCGCGTTAATGTATTCGACCGCTGAGTCAGCCTGACGAACGTCAAATTCATGCAGGTAGTCGTAGTCGATACGCGCAACCTTGGTCGCGGGTTTGCCGGCGGTGCCTTCCCATTCGTAGAGATTGACGATCTTTTGATATTCTGCCCAGAAAGCGGCGTTGTACTTCGGAAACCAGGGGTGCGCGAAGCTGTCCAAGTCGTCATAGGTGTAGACGCCCGGATAGTAGGCGGCAAACTCTTTCATTTCGTCGAAGCCATGTTCGATCGGGTAGAACTTGGGTTGATCGCCCAGATGCCACTTGCCCGAAAAGTAGGTCGAATAGCCATTCTTCTGGAAGAACTCGGCGATTGTCGGAGTGCTCTTGGTGAGGCCGTTCTCGTCGCCCGGCACAACCACGACCGAAAGGGCCGAGCGGATAGGGATGCGTCCGGTCATGAACGAGGCCCGGCCCGCGGTGCAACTAGCCTGGCCGTACCAACTGGTAAAGACGGCGCCTTCTCGGGCGACCTGGTCGACGTTCGGGGTTGGATGGCCTAAGTTCGCGCCACCACCATAGGCCCCGAAGTCGTTCCAGCCTGTGTCGTCGGTCATCAGCATCACCACGTTGGGTTTCTGCGTCTGTGCCATGCTTGGGGTCACTCCGCCCGCCATCACGAAACTGGAGATGGCAAGCGTTGCCAGTGCCAGTTTTCCAAAACTGTTCTGAAAATTCATTTTCCTCTCCTTGTACCTAGCGCACCGCGAGCGCAGGCTGTCCGCCAACAGGTTCGGTCTGCGCTTTTTGGGTCGTGGTGAATGCCAACGCAGAAACGAGCGCAACCGCCAACGAAATCTCAAACTTGTCAACGTGCAAGTGGCGGAGCTTACTCACAAGGTTCCATCTCTGCAACTGTCAAAACAGACAGTGTCAAAACAGACAGGCCAAACGTCGAACCACAGAAGCTGGATGCGGACAGTTGGCGATTACACTCCCGACCAGACCAAGGGCACACCTCTGGGCCTGTTATCAACAGTTAGGTTGGAACCTCGTCCCGGTTTGGCGTAGAGTGTTGGCCGTGAGAAGCGCAAGCCAACAGTCTCCGTCGGCTTAAGAGACCGACTTCATTTATGGCATGAAGGAGAGGTAAACCATGAGCTCTCTCGAACTCAGCGTCATCGTGTTCGCGTGCGTGTTCGGAGGCGCCATGTGTGGCATCCTCCTTAACCACTTTTTGCCCCCAAATCATTTGAGCGCTGACTCGAAAGATGTCGTGAGGATGGGCATGGGTCTGGTCGCCACTATGGCCGCCTTGTTCTCGGTCTGCTAGTTTCTTCGGCAAAAAGTTTCTACGACGCGCAGAGTAGCGAAGTGACGCAAATGTCCGCCAGCGTCGTCCTTTTGGACCGCCTGCTGGCCCATTATGGGCCGGAGACGAAGGAAGCCCGCGATTCGCTGCGCGACACAGTTGCCGACAGTATTGATAGGGCCTGGCCGCAGGAACGGACACAACCTTCAAAACCGGGAGCACCATCCGCCACCGGCGCTGACGCTCTCATTCGAAACATTCAGTCGCTGTCGCCGAAGGACGATCGGCAGCGTTCGATCCAAGCTCAGGCGCTGAGGATAGTGATGGGTTTCACCCAAACCCGCTGGTTAATGTACGAACAGGGAGCAAACTCGGTTTCCAAGCCCATGCTCGTGATCCTAGTTTTCTGGCTAACCGCGATTTTCGTCAGCTTCGGACTCTTCGCGCCTCGCAATGCGACCGTTATCGTTGCCTTGTTTGTTGCCGGGTTGTCAGTTTCTGGCGCGATCCTTTTGATCCTAGAGATGTATGCTCCTTTTGGGGGACTGATGCGGATTTCGAGTGGCCCGCTCCGCGCCACTCTTGCGCAGCTCGGCCAGTAAGAATAACGCAGTTGCCCCATTCGTTCCCTGGATTTGTTGGAGACGTTAGGTCTTGCAAGGTCCTCAGAATGCCTCACCAACACAACACCACCTCTATGGGTCATCGTGCCGCTCATTTGTTCCTTGTTGAAAGCGGCCTGGTACGTTTACCACCAGGTCCGCAATTCAGTTGAGACGCTAAGCTTTGTCCTGTGTCCTTTTTGTGTCCTTCGCAATTAGATGCCGTTCGATTTCACCAACTTTCCAACGCTCTTAGAAGCCGTCCATGCGGGTCTTTTGATCGTTCAGTTATTGTGGAGGCTGCAGTTGCCGATGCTGCAGCCACATTGGGAAAAATAACTTCTTAATCAGTTGCCACTAGCATTTATTCGTTTCTCTCATTTGTCCCTGTATCGATCTTTGATTCAGGGCTTTCTGGCATCGATATCGGCTCGGATCACATCCAAGTAGTCGCGCGCGGATTCGAGAGCTTGTTCGGCATCGTGCTGAGAAACAAACCCCGTGTCGTCGTAAAGGGCCAGATTGCGCTTCCTGCGGAGACGATCAAAGACAACCAGCAGGCCAGCATGTTTCTTGTCCATGCGCGAGCGCACGAAGTCGATGATGGCGATGTGGTGGCCAGGCTGACTTCTCGCACGGAATCCATGGCTGAACATGAACCCCAGCGAAGCTTTGAGCATTGCTTCGTAGGCTTGTTGAAGACAAGCTTCTTCGTCAAAAGCGAGAATCTTGCGGGCCGAGGCGAGCTTCTTATCCGCGCTCGCGAGGAAACGGTCGATTTGCCCCCAGTCAACCGCGTGCGGCTTTAGCTTCTTCATTCGGACCTATGAGTGAAACACGCTTATTGTGCCAGACGTTTTCCAGAAACGCATCCTTCCGAGCGCGGCGCGACCCGAATTCCTTCGGCGTGAGGACGGTGTAGTTGATTTCGCGCCCGAGTTGGTGCTCAAGCTTTCGCGTGACCTGCGCTAAGACTTCCTCGCTAGGGGCACCAATTACGAGCAGGTCTATATCGCTGGCAGCGTCCTGTTGATTGCTGGCAAACGAGCCGTACAAGTAAGCTTCATCTATTCCCTCAATTTTCTTGAGGGATTGCGCAATCACGGGAGCCGCGCCAATAGTTTTCGCAACGATCTTGCGCACTTCATCAAAAAGCGGATACTCCCGGTTCAATTGAAAATATTTTTGGCGGCCAATCACTTCCGAGCGAAATAGACCCTCGCGCTCCAGGCGTCCCAGCTCTTTCGACAGGTTGGACGGATCGATGCTTAGCCGCGCCGCCAAGCCTCGCAGATGGTGGCGTGCCGTCAGATTCGTGAAGTAGTAGGCTAGCAGTTGCTGGCGTGCCTTAGAGCGAAGCTCAAGCATGTGGTATTAATATACCACATTTGTGGTAATAGGTGACAACAGCAAGATGACGAGCTTGCTCGGTAATGCCGAGGTGAAACCGATGCTTGCGGGGCTTCTGCGACTGTCTTTCGAACCCACGATTTCAACCCACGATTCGCATGTCTCTCACGTCTTCTCAAGGACTTAGGCGGCCACCTGGAATCACTTAAGTTGTTGAAACTACAGCATACAGTAGCCCTGAAAAAGCTACGTCAGAGCTTCCAGGCTCTCCGGTCTGTGTGGCCTTAGTCTTTCAACGTAATCGACGCAGAACGCCTCTTCTGGTACCGCAAGGAATTGCACCGGATTTTGCACCGACTGCCTGCATCTGGGGCTTACTGGCGGCTACTGGCCGTTCCGAGGGACGTTATCGGAAGTCATTGAGGTGAAAGGTAGAAGGCTTATTATCAGAAGCTTATAAAGAATGTCTAAAGCGATACGGGTAGATGGTGTGTCTGCCAGTTCCACCACTTCCGCAGTTTGTAAATTATTTGCGATCAATAGCTTCGCAAGTTCAGCCGTGAGGGCATTTCGGGCGGCACCGGATCTTGCACCGACTTCTTGCACGCGACGCGATCCTCCGGCCGCTGCAACTCCGCCAGCCGCGCAAACAGCTTATGTATTGTAGCCTCGTGTACGCATGCGGTCTTAATGTTATCGTGTCCGGCGACGTACTGCAACGTAAAGGGGTCGGTATACTCCCCGGCCCCGGCCAGAAAAGTATGACCCAGAGCGTGCAGGCCGGCATCGGGATGAGTCTCGATCTTTTTCCGTGGTTGCTTTGAGGCTTTCGAGACGCGCTCGATCCGCAGCCTTGCCTACTCCGGATTTCGCCAGCCGCCGATATCTTTCGCAAGGGTGTCAGCTTCGAGCGGCCCCCACGAACCAGGTTCATAGAAGTGCAATGGGGCGGCATTGTCGAGAACGTTTTCCACCACGGCCCACGACACTTCCACGGCATCTTCTCGCACGAACAACAGTGCGTCGCCGCGCATCGCGTCTGTGAGGAGCCGGTCGTAGGCTTCGATCTCATCTCCGGGCGAGTTCTTCACTGCTGTGAGCTCAGTCGCGGTGGCGAGCATCTCGGGGCCGGGGCGCTTTACGCGAACTCCGGCGGCAATCGAAATATCTGGCCCGAGCCGAAAGCGAAAATAGTTCTGCTCTGACGACGGGGCGCGGCCAAGCGGTGGCCGCTTGAGTCGAACTAGCACCTCCGTCGCGGTTACTTTCAAGCTCTTGCCGGCTCGGATCAGAAACGGAACGCCCGCCCAACGCCAGGAATCTACCTCAAATCGCAAGGCGGCAAAGGTTTCCACCTGAGAGGTCGGAGCTACTCCCGGTTCGTTGCGGTAGCCAACGAATTGGCCGCGCACGATCTTGTCGGGCTTGATCGGCGGGATATTCCGGAATACTTTGACCTGCTCGTCGCGAACCGACTCAGGATACATGGACGTAGGCGGTTCCATTGCAATTAGGGCAACCACCTGCAGCAGGTGGTTCTGTATGACGTCGCGAATCGCTCCAGCCTCCTCATAAAACTTGCCGCGGCCAGCTACTCCGAAGTCCTCGGCCATTGTGATCTGTACACTTTCGATGAAGTGGCGATTCCAGATTGGTTCGAGGAAGGTATTGGCAAACCTGAAAAACAGAAGATTCTCAACCGCTTCCTTGCCAAGATAGTGATCGATGCGGAAAATCTGCGGCTCTGGAAAGACGGAATGCAGAATGTGATTGAGTTCCCTGGCGGACTGAAGGTCCCGCCCAAACGGTTTCTCCACAATAATGCGCGCATTCTTCGAGCAACCCGAGCTCTGCAGTTGCTCGACCACCGCGCCGAACATGCTTGGCGGAATGGCGAGGTAGTGCATCGGCGCGCTGGCGCCGCCTAGTTCCTGTCGCAGAGTGGCGAAGGTTGACGGATCTGCGTAATCGCCGTCGATGTAATGCAGTTGTTTGATGAGCTGCGCTAAGGCCGCATCGTCCACTACGCCTCCGTGGGCCTTGATGCTGTCACGCGCGCGGTCGCGAAGCTGGTCGAGGGTCCAGTCCGATTTCGCAACTCCGATAATCGGGCACTTCAGGTTCCCGCGGCTCACCATATGGAGAAGCGCCGGGAAAATCTTTTTGTACGCAAGGTCGCCGCTCGCTCCGAAGAATACAAAGGCGTCGGAGAGGTGGCTGCCATTTTGATTCTGAAGTTTCCATGGATTTTCTGGGCGTATTTCTGCGTGAGTCATTCGAACTCCTAGCCTGTGATCACTTTAGACTATCCGGGTTTCGTCCGGGCAATTTGTTGACCGTAACAATAAGGAATGAAAGAGTCCTACAGGGAAAGAGCAGAGAACCATCCTAAGCTCGAGTGTTGCGGCGGTCGTCGCGAGACGATTCGTCAAAGCGTAAACGGAAGCGGCGTTTGACCTGTCATTACTAACAGTTACCCCGCCATAACGAGCCCATTAAGCTAAGCACGAGAATGCTGTGTTCCAACGAGGATAAGGAGTCCACCATGACACAAGAACAGTCTCGCTTGCGGCAAGCCCGAGAGGGCACTTCTAACTGGAAACAGTGGGGCCCCTACCTGAGCGAACGACAGTGGGGAACGGTACGCGAAGACTATAGCCCGGGGGGTGACGCCTGGAATTTCTTCACCCACGATCATGCCCGCTCGCGCGCTTACCGCTGGGGCGAGGACGGCATCGCCGGCATTTCCGATGATAAACAGCATCTGTGCTTCGCGCTGGCCCTGTGGAATGGGAAGGATCCCATCCTCAAGGAACGGCTCTTCGGTCTCACAAACAGTGAGGGCAACCACGGCGAAGATGTGAAGGAGTACTACTTCTATCTCGACAGCACGCCGACCCATTCCTACATGAAGTATCTCTACAAGTACCCGCAGGCGGCTTTTCCTTACGCCGACCTGGTGGAGACGAACCGCCGCCGTTCCCGGAACGACATGGAGTACGAATTACTCGATACCGGCGTGTTCAAGGACGACCGCTACTTCGACGTCTTCGTCGAATACGCCAAAGACGGTCCGGAAGATATTCTGGTGCGGATCACGGCTGCTAACCGGGGACCGGATGCAGCAGAACTACATCTCTTGCCGACGCTGTGGTTTCGCAACGACTGGTCGTCATGGATTGCCGAATCCAATCGAGCTGCCCGGAAACCGAACCTCGAGCAGATCGCCGGAGGGAAGGGTACGAGCGCAGTCGCGGTAGCTCATCCGCTGCTGGGTGAATACATTTTTTCCTGCGAAGGGGATGTGCCCCTGCTCTTTACCGAGAACGAAACCAACCACGAGCTGCTTTTCCCCGGGCAAAAGAACGAGAGCCCCCACGTCAAGGACGGCATCAACGACTGCGTGGTGCAGGGCAAGCAGGGCGCGGTGAACCCCGGCAACAAGGGCACCAAGGTGGCGGCGCACTACCGGGTCAACGTTGCTGCCGGTCAGACCAAAGTGATTCGCCTGCGGCTCTCCAACAGTTCTGTGGACCAGAAGGGCAAACCGTTCGGAAAGCAATTTGATCAAATCTTCGCTGACCGGATTCGTGAAGCCGATGAGTTTTACAAGTTGGTCACGCCGCCATCGGTGAATGAAGACGCGGCCCTCGTGATGCGCCAAGCCATCGCGGGCATGCTCTGGAGCAAACAGTTCTTCTTCTTCGACGGGGACAACTGGCTGGACGAGCACAACTCTAACCCGCTCCATACCGGATATCAAAGTGCCCGAAACTCGGAGTGGTACCACATGCTGAACCGGGACATCATCTCCATGCCCGACAAGTGGGAGTACCCCTGGTACGCGGCCTGGGACCTGGCTTTCCACGCGCTCCCGCTCTCCATCGTGGACCCCGACTTCGCCAAAGGGCAGATGGAGTTGATGCTCCGCGCTTCCTACATGCACCCCAACGGCCAGATGCCAGCCTACGAGTGGAATTTCAGCGACGTGAACCCTCCGGTCCACGCCTTTGCCACTCTCTTTCTGCACCGCGCCGAGCAGGCCTTGCGCGGCGAGACGGACGTTGAGTTTCTCAAGTTGGTGTTCAACAAGCTGCTGCTGAACTTCACCTGGTGGGTGAACCGCAAGGACCGCTTCGGAAAGAATGTGTTCGAGGGCGGATTCCTCGGTCTTGACAACATCGGCATCTTCGACCGCAGTGCTCCACTGCCCACCGGCGGCCACCTGGAGCAGGCGGACGGCACGGCCTGGATGGCCCTATTCAGCCAGAACATGCTTGAACTCGCGGTTGAGCTCGCCGCCCACGACCCCACCTACGAACCCATGGTTACGAAGTTCGCCGAGCACTTCTACTACATCGCCCGGGGCATGAACCAGTCTGGTCAGGACAGTATGTGGGATGAGGAGGACGGCTTTTACTATGATCTTCTGCGGCTTCCCGATGGCAGCGCTACGCGGCTCAAGGTTCGCTCCATGGTGGGACTCCTGCCCTTGTGCGCCACCACCGTCATAGAAAAATGGCAGCGCGAGAGCGTTCCGCTGGCGATGGCTGCGATAAAGGAACGCCTGCGCCGGATACCCGAACTGCGGGAGACCATGCACCCCTTGGGCGCGGCTCATTTGGGCGTGGCGGAGCGCGGCATCATAGCCCTTCTCAACCCGGAGCGACTTCGCAGAGTACTCACAAAGATGCTCGATGAAAACGAGTTCCTTAGCCCCTTTGGTATCCGCTCGCTCTCCAAGTTCCACGAGCAGCACCCGTACGTTTTCAACGTCGGCGGCCAGGAGTACCGGGTGGACTACCTGCCGGCGGAGTCGAACACCGGCATGTTCGGCGGCAACTCCAACTGGCGGGGACCGATCTGGATGCCGGTCAATCTGCTCATAATCCGGGCGCTCGGGAACTTCTATCTCTATTACGGCGACAACTTCAAAATCGAATGCCCCAGCGGCTCCGGCAAGATGATGAACCTCTTCGAGGTCAGCAAAGAGATCACCGACAGGCTCGCCCGGATCTTCACCCGCGACGAACATAACCGGCGACCGGTCTATGGCGGCACGGAGAAATTCCAGAGCGATCCTCTCTGGCGCGACTACATCCTGTTTTACGAATATTTCCACGGCGACAACGGTGCCGGGTTGGGCGCCAGCCACCAAACCGGCTGGACCGGACTCGTGGCCAAGCTCATCCAGCTTTACGGCGCTGTAGATGCCAAGCAGTTCCTGGAAGGTGGTAAGCAAGCGGCGTTCAAAGTCGGAGCAACCCGCGCCGACGCCGCGTAAGCAGTCGATAGGGTAGTGGGCTACTTTGAATTTCCCTACATCGGATGAGGAATAAACGCCGGATTTTCAAAGTAGCCCACTACCGTCGATAGAGTTGATTCGAGCAGGTCGCCGAACCGAATCGGAGCGAAGAGGTCATAACCATGCCCGCCTGGCCGCAATATCCCACCTTGTACGAAATCAATACTTGGGTTTGGCTCTCCGAGCTGAGCTTGAAAACCGGAACTTCCGTTGACCTGAGTTCCGTACCAGCCGCCGAGTGGGACGCCATCGCCAAGTTCGGTTTCGATGCCGTCTGGTTCATGGGGGTTTGGGAGCGAAGTCCTGCGGGCATTGCAATAGCCAATCAGAACAAAGGTCTGCTCGATGATTTCCGTCGAGCTTTACCCGATTTCAAGCCGGAAGATAATGTCGGATCGCCGTACTGCGTCAGACGCTATGTGGTGGACCAACACCTCGGAGGTCCTGAAGGTCTGGCGATTGCCCGGAGAGAGCTCGCGAAACGCGACATGAAATTGCTCTTGGATTTCGTGCCGAACCACGTGGCCCCAGACCACCCTTGGGTCATCGAGCACCCCGAGTACTTTGTTCGGGGAAATGCTGATGATGCCAGGAGAGACCCAGCGTCCTTTATTACCGTGGAAGGAAGCGTCTGCGCGTGCGGACGGGATCCATACTTCCCAGCATGGCCAGATGTGCTGCAACTGAATGTCTTTCAGCCCGGGCTTCGGCAGGCAGTGATTGACACCATCTCAGACATCGCTCTTCAGTGCGATGGCGTCCGCTGCGATATGGCAATGCTTCTGCTGAACCAGATCTTCGAACGCACGTGGGGTAGTCGTGCGGGTCAACGGCCGGCAACGGAGTACTGGCTTGACGTGATCCCCACCATCAAGAAAGCGCATCCTGACTTTCTCTTCATTGCCGAGGCTTACTGGGATCTGGAGTGGGAACTGCAGCAGCAGGGATTCGACTTCTGCTATGACAAGCGGCTCTACGACCGGCTGGAGCATGAAAATGCAGAGAATGTTCGACTTCATCTTTGTGCTGACCTTGCCTATCAGCAGAAGCTGCTCCGTTTCATCGAAAATCACGATGAGCCTCGGGCCGCGGCAGCGTTCTCCTCCGCGAAAGAGCAGGCCGCCGCAGTCGCTATATCCACTCTCCCGGGGGGAAGACTCTTCCATGAAGGCCAATTCGAAGGTCGAAAAGTGAGAGTACCCGTCTTTCTAGGCAGACGCCCCGCAGAGCCAGTAAACAAAGCGTTGCAGACTTTCTACGAAAAACTCCTGGCGACCATCAACGCCCCAATACTTCGTGGAGGTGAATGGAAGCTTTGCGAACGTAGTGGATGGCTCGACAATCAAAGTTGTCAAAATCTGGTGGCGTGGAGCTGGATCATGGGCGATGATCGCCGTCTCATCGTCGTCAATCTTAGTGACGTCACTGTGCAAGCCCGTGTGCAGGTCCCGTGGGACGACATGCGAGGCGAAACCTGGCATTTGATTGATGCCCTTTCAGATGCGAGCTATGACCGCGACGGGAATGAGATGGCGGCGTCGGGGTTGTATATCGAATTACAACCCTGGAGTTTTAGCTCATTCCAATACCATCTCGCCCGACAAGGGATGACGACGAGGCGGGGGGCTCCCATAGTTGCGGCGTGATGCCCGCAACGATCTAGGGAGCGGCCGGAGGAAAGCGTGCTGATTCCGCCCTTGCTGTTACTGGACCTGTTCGTCGTCCTGGTAATGTTCTCTATCGGGTTGCGGGTCAGCAGCGGTGAGCTAGTTGATATCCTGCGCCAGCGCGCTCTGTTTGTCCGCTCCCTGCTGGCGAATTGCGTCCTGATACCGGCCATAGGTTTCCTGCTGGTTCGAATCTTCCCGCTGACACCCGACGCCAGTGTTGGCATCTTGTTGCTGGCCGCGATTCCGGGAACGCCCGTCGCATTGCAGTTCACGCGTCGAGCGAAGACGCGCCTGGCTTTCGCTGCCGCCATGACCTTCGTGCTTTCTCTGGTAAGCATCGCAATGACCACTCTGGCCGTCGAGTTGATGCCGGAAACGGCACAGCGCAATCAGCGGCCGTTGTTGCTCTTGGTCGCGAGCATTGCGCTATATATTGCCCTGCCACTGTGCGCCGGTTTGTGGGCTGCGCGCCGCGCGCCGAAAATTGCCCCGAGGCTGGTGTTGCCGCTGGAGCTGCTGGCGACGGTTGCTTTTCTTTCTCTTATGTGGGAGACGCGCCTTGTGCGCCGTGAAGCGTTTAATGCAATCCGAGGCGGCGGCTCCATACTAGCAATGCTCTTGTTGCTGATTCTATCCATGTTGATTGGCTGGCTAATCGGCGGCTCCGACCCCGAGTCACGCCGCGTGCTGGCGACCTCTACCGGCATGCGTAGCGTGATAGTCGTGCTGTATGTGGCGCGGTATTGCTTTCCGGGTACCAACGTGTACATGATTCCGATTGTCTATCTATCGCTGATGGTGCCTGCGAACCTGCTTTTCCATCTCGCGTTCAACGGATGGTACAAACTGCGGCCAGCGCGGGATGCATAGGGTAATCGATTGACAGCTACTTCCGCTAAAATAACCCACTGATCCCGAACAGATTGCGAGTAACTGCGCATCGAATAGCGCATTGAGTAATGCTATGACCTTCAATGTTGTCGGCATGGGTGAGGTGCTATGGGATTTGCTTCCGTCCGGCCCGCAGTTGGGAGGAGCCCCCGCGAACTTCGCCTATCACTTCGACACTCTCGGGGCTAGAGTCGGCGCGCACGCGGACGTCATTACGCGCGTTGGAGATGACGACCACGGCCGCGGGATCCTTCGCCGGTTTCATGAAATGCGCCTCGGCACCCCAACCGTGCAAGTAGATAAAGTCGCTTCCACCGGCACCGCGCACGTCAAACTCTCGGACAATGGCGACGTCGATTTCACTATCAAGGGAAACGTCGCATGGGATTTCCTGGCTACAACCGACGAAGGGCTAGCGGCCGTCGGCCGCGCCGATGCAATCTGCTTCGGCACACTGGCACAGCGCAGCGCCACCTCGCGCAACACGATTCAACAATTAGTCGCAGCGGCGCCCCGCAACACACTGCGTATTTTCGACATCAATCTAAGGCAACCGTTTTATTCGCGCCGCGTGATTGAAGACTCACTCCGACTGGCAAATGTGCTCAAGCTGAACGATGAAGAACTTCCGATCGTAGCCGAAATGTTCAGCTCGTGTGGAGCGGACACTCCTGTCCGCTTGCTCAGAGCGGGGCGATGCACCAAGCCAGAAACAGAATCCGAACTGCACCAGATCGCGGCCCCGTCCATCAAAGGCCAGGTCGAGAGCCTCGCCAAGACATTCGACCTTCAATTGGTAGCCTTGACTCGAGGAGCTGACGGCAGTCTGCTCTATCAAGCGGGCAAAAAAGAACGTTGGTCCGACTACCGGTCCAACTCCGTTAAGGTTGTCGACACCGTGGGTGCCGGAGACTCCTTCACCGCTGCACTGGTTCTGGGGTTGCTTCGAAAAATGGACCTCGACGAAATCAACGAGATTGCGAATGAGGTTGCGGGATATGTGTGCTCGCAGTCCGGAGCCACGCCTCAATTGCCGCTAGAATTCGCAGAGAGGTTTTCCGGTTCGCAGTGACGACTGCCGATCACTTCCGTGTCACCGCCTCCGCGCTCAAGCGCTGGGCCATCGGCCGGTTGCAGGACTCGCTGGCTGTCGGCGTGCTCTGGTTCGTCGGCCTTTGGATTATCGGCATCCCCTGGACGTTGTTGTGGGCCGCTCTGGCCGCGGCGTTGCAGATCATTCCCCACTTCGGGCCCGTCCTCAGCTTGCTCGGCCCGGTGTTAGCCGCCGCGCTTCGTTGGCAGGACTGGCGGCATCCTCTCTACGTCCTCATTCTCTATGCGGTGATCGTCGTGGTGGATGGCCTCGTGCTCCAGCCGTACATTATGCGGCGCGTGGCTCGAGTGCCCATGTGGGCGTCGATCCTGGTCCCGCTCGTCCTCGGCTTTCTGATCCCGTTCTGGGGATTCCTGCTCGCTCCGCCTCTGCTGGCGGTGGTGTATGCCTTCAGGGCGCGTCGAACGGAATATCCTTGAACAAGGGTGTCCCGTCCTAGCGTCGCGGCTTTTGCGACGCCAGGATGGGTCGCATGACGATCGCACAACAACATTCACGTACGGCTACGACCCGAATTTTAAAAGTGCCTGTCGGAGCCGACGATGCCGCTGCGTAAGATGCAGGTAGAGCGTTTCATCCGGTTTAGTTTTGGCACGAATGATTTCGACGAGGCCGTCTTTTTCCGATCGCGTCCATCTCCGCAATTCTGGCGCTTGCGCCAGAACGAGCGCAAAATTATCAAACGCCGTCTTCTCCAAAGGCGTCCACGGCGAGACGCTGACGCCCAACATTTTCTCCAGCGCGCGTCTCGACCGCTCGCGCATAAGAACAGCATCCCGGCTAAAATCACGCGCCATCCGCCGGTTGACTCGCAACCCAATGTTGCGAGTTGAAAATCGATCCCAGGCGCCCACTTCGCTTCCCGGCAACTCGTAGAAGACGTGCCCCGCCGCTAGTCGCTTCAACGTGCGCCCGGGAGTGCGGTATTTTGCGTCAGCGGCAATCTTCCGCTCTTCGCTCTCCGCCAATCTCTGCAACTCCGCGCGCCCCGGCCGAAAGCCCAGCTTCCGATAAAACCAGAACGCCCCTGACTTAATTGCCTCCTCGTTCTCATGCCCGAGCTGATACGGATAAACCGAGACGCACGTCGTCCCCATCATGTAACCGAGGCAGCGCAGCACCTGCGCATAGATCCATCCCGCCTCGCCGCCGCGGAAAGTGTAAAAGGTATTGAAGCCAACCTCCATCCACTCGCACAGCCCGATGGCTTCGATGTAGTTGATCGGGACGCCGTTCTTGAGCGTCAACCCCGCCACATAAGAGCGAAGCGGAAGCCGTCGTTCCGGCGGCAGGTTCCACAGATAAATCTCAACCCCACGTTCCACATCCGCGCGCACCACTGAGCGCGGATCGCCAAGCGTCGTCCCATAGAGTTCGCGATAGCGCACCAGCATCACTTCGCGGATCAAATCCATGATCTCCTCGCCGCGCTTGCGCGAAAGCCGCGTCAACTTGGGCGGGCGCCTCGCCAACTCGTCCGCCAGCGACACCTCACTGCGACTAATGAGCGGCTCCGAGTGATAGAAAATGCTGCGTACAGTTTTCCGGTTTCGCGTGCGCGTGATGCTCGAATTTTCTAGACGCCAACGCAAAGGCACGCGCAGCGCTTCATATAGCTCGGCTTTCTGTTGCGGCGGCAAAGGCAGATCGGCAAAGCGTTGAATCAACCAGGCCGCAGTGAGACGAACGGGAGTCGACCGACCACGATGAGATGTTCTTGCGCTCGCCGCCGCTTCCAGCCACTCGCGCCAGGGCGTGTCAGCCTCCACGTACGCGTCATCTTCGAGCAGCGGCATGAAGCGCGGCCCGATATTTCCCAACTCGCGGCCGGGTTCATAGTCGTCCCACGCAATCTCAACTTCGCCGGGAAGGCGTCTGTTAAGCCAACTCGCGACATCGAAGCTGAGCGTGTCCTGCATCACAGTGCCAGCAATTCCGGAATTCTCGAAAGTGTTGAAGTCATCCATGTCCGCGCCCGCTTCGTGCAGCGCTTCCACTTTCTTGTGAAAGTGATTCAGAATGCGCTCAGTCGCGCGGACCACGGACGGCCCTTGCGGAAAAGCCCGAAGAAAAAGCAACGATTCGTGAAATCGAATCAGGGAAGGGCTATCAGTAAAGCGCGCAGCGTCGAGGCGATTCAGCAGCTTTGCCACGTGGGGCGCTTCGCCGCGACCGAATACATGGCGACAGGCTTCGAGTTGAGTGAGTTGACGATTGAGAATATTTGCAGGCATGGCCGATTCCCGACAAGCGTACATCATGCTTTGCCCTTCGGCACTGCCTTGAAGACGACTATCATCACGCCGGGACGTCTAGGCGGCAACGCCGCCGACTCAGCGCGGCGAGGACGAGCCGAAGAAATCGGCGATGATGGGCTTAGCTTCCGGAGGCCCCGTGACTTCAAGGAGGATCGGCTGATTATCAGCGGCGACGATTATTTTGAAAGTTAAGAACGGGCAACACTTCCGTTCCAAATCCACAAGGCTGACGATCTGCGCCAACACCTCCGAGGTCGGCGCAAAATGATAGGCATAGCCGAACGGAAGGGAAGTCACGTCGAAGGCAGCGCTCCGAAAAGCATCGAGAACGACCCTCCGGCGCTCCCGCATTTCAGCATGATTGAGCGTGCACGCGATCGGCGGCGCCATAAGCATAGCCTAGCTTCTCAATAGAAGAACTTCAAACTGCCGTAGAACCAGTCCCGCAGGTCGTCAGAACTGGTTACCGAAGAAGGTTTTGGGATCACAGATGAGCCGCGTGGTGTCCTTGTAATTGGACTTGACTGAGGCGATGCGACACCGACCAAACCAATTGATCTGTGGGATCGGAGGAACTCCTTTTGTCCACGTGACACTCGGCTTGTGTCTCGCACTTCTGTTGTTTTTTGTTTCCGTCCCGCAGCGTTTTCACGGCCCAACGAGAAGCGACTTGCCGCGAGTCAGTCACCCCTTTTCGATGTCTCATGCAGATCGAGAAGATGCCATGATCGTGACCGTTGCTCGCGACAGTAAGGTGTTTTTCCGCAACGAACCAATAAACCCCGCTCAGCTTCCCGTCAAATTTCGCGAATGTATAGAACAAGGTTCTGAGAGAAGGGTCTATATTCGGGCCGACTCGCGGGCAAGATACAAATGGGTTGCCGAAGTTCTGGATGGTGTACGGGATGCAGGAATTGAGCGAGTGGGTTTTCTGGTGTGCAGAAACGATCTCCAGCGCCAGATCCGAAATAGCCCGTTACGCTGGCTGAATCAGCGGAGCAGTTTCATCCCCGTAGCAGTCGCTTTGTGATCGAAGGTGACAGTGTACTGGCATTCCGCAGCGTGGCCGCAGCGCTCGATCAGGCAGTCGGCAAAGTGGGCGCGACTGGCGCTGAACTTTCGCAATGCTTGCGCGACGATTTCCGCTCTCTCAACGACCAGCTCCTGGCTGCGCAGTAGAGTGTCCAGCACGTGCTCAATTTCGTTCTTCTTGAAACGGTAAGAAAGCTCCAACACCCAAACCAATTCCGCGATGACGATCAGGGAAAGAAATCCGGGCGAGTCCCGCGAGAGTGAGTCTATGACTCTCACCGCCGCGGCCGTTTGAGCCGCATCGTCGTGCGTAAGATAGCGGACGATAATATTTGTGTCGAGGCCGATCATGTTATGCGGATTGGATGCGCCATGGCGAGGCCATCATCGAGATCCGGAAGAGCGTCTCCCGATGGCCGCATTCATCTCTTCAATCGATACCGGCTTGCTTCGCTTGCGTTGACAAATCCCTTTGAGCTCCCGGATCGAGCGGGTAGCAGCGATGATGGCGAATTGACCCTCTTCCTGTTCAACGAATTCCACGCGGTCCCCCGCCTCCAGCCCAAGAGCGGCCCGCACGCGAGACGGAATGGTGATTTGGCCTTTCGAAGTGAGGGTTGCGACCGCCATGGTGCCGACTAATTCTCCTTACATAATAGTAAGGAATGTGGAAGATGTCAAGGATTGAAATTTGCCAAGGCGGTCCTAATTTGCGCGGCGATTGTAGCGCCGCCGTCCCGGCCCCTGTCCGGCGGAATCCTGCCCGGTCGGGCCCAGGCAACCTCCCGCAAGATTAGGAACCTCCGGACTACCAAAATGAAGACTCATGCGCGCGCGAACCTCCATGCTATAATTTCAATTCGCCTGAACGTGTTTACGTCGAGGCCGATCCTGTGAACTCCTCCGCGGGCGGAATCCGTAATTCAGAGAATCAGCGCAATTCGACTACTTTAAAGACGAGGTAGAACCATGTCCGGCCATTCCAAGTGGGCAACCATCAAGCATAAAAAGGGCGCACTCGACGCCAAGCGCGGCAAAATTTTCACTCGCCTCATCAAGGAAATCGCCATGGCCGCCAAGTCGGGCGGCGATCCTGACATGAATCCGCGCCTGCGCACTGCCATCCTCGCGGCCAAGTCCGAGAACATGCCCGCCGATAACATCAAACGCGCCATCCAGCGCGGCACCGGCGAATTGCCCGGCCTGACCTATGAAGAATTTGTTCTTGAGGGCTACGGGCCCGGCGGCGTGGCGCTGCTCGCCGAAATCTCCACCGACAACCGCAATCGCACCGTGAGCGAAATCCGTCACGTCTTCGGCAAGAACAACGGCAACATGGCCGCAGCGGGCTCGGTGTCATATATGTTCCACAAGAAGGGCGACATCATTATCCCGAAAGGGGCAGCGAAGGTGGACGATCTGATGAACATCATCATCGAAGCCGGCGGCGAGGATGAGCCCATTGATGATGGCGAGAATTGGGAAATTCTGACTGCGCCTTCGATTTACGAAAACATGCTAGAGGCCGTTAAGAAGGCTGGCATCACGCCTGCTTCCTCGAGCGTAAGCATGGTTCCCGACACCTACATCAAACTGGAAGGGCAGCAGGCAACACAGATGATACGCCTGATGGAAGCGCTCGAAGATAACGAAGATGTTCAGAACGTTCACGCCAACTTCGACATCGACCAGAAGCTCCTCGAAGAAGTCGCAGGCTGAATCGCGGCAACTGCTGAACGGTGTCAGCGAGTCATCTCCTGATCCTCATTTGGAAAAGTTTTCAACACGATTGAGGAAAAGTTTGTGGAAAAGTGGAAAGTTACTCCTGTAACTTCCCATTAACCAACTGCTTCAACATTCTGCACTGCCTAGGGTGCTTACTGTATTGATTCTCCCTGGAATAGATCTCACCCGTGAAGACGCGTCTCGATAAATTACTCGTGGAGCGTGGCCTGACCTCATCGCGCGAGCGCGCCCATGCCTTGATCCTCGCCGGAAAAGTTCTAGTCAACGAACAGAAAATCGAAAAGGCCGGAGCGTCGATCGATGCGGGCTCCGTTCTGCGCTTGCTCGGCGAAGATCTACGTTACGTCAGCCGTGGCGGTCTCAAACTAGAGAAAGCCCTCGAACACTGGCAAATTGATCTTCGTGACAAAATCGGTCTCGACATCGGCGCATCCACCGGCGGTTTCACTGACTGCATGTTGCAACACGGTGCAGCCCGGGTGATTGCCGTCGATACAGGCTATGGTCAGATAGATTTCAAACTGCGCAGCGATCCGCGGCTCCGCCTGCTGGAAAAAACCAACGCCCGCTATCTCAAACCCTCCGACCTCGGCAAAGCCATCGATTTCATCGCCGTGGATGTCTCTTTCATCTCGGCAACTCTGGTTCTGCCCGCAGTGATACGCGCCGCCTCCTCGTCATCGCGCGCCGATGTGGCTGACGAAATCGCGCGCGACACCAACCGCCAAATCGTAGTTCTCGTCAAACCGCAATTTGAAGCGGGCAGGGAACTGGTGGGCAAGGGCGGAATCGTGCGTGACGAAGCGGCCCAGCGAGCCACCATCGCCAAAGTAGAAACAGCGCTCTTAGCGCTAGGATGCACCCATGCTGAGTCGATCGACTCTCCCATCCTCGGCGGCGAAGGCAATCGCGAATTCCTACTCCACGCGGAGCTTCCCGCGCTTGCCAGCCGCTGATTCTGTACAATCGACATTCCGATCTACAAACGGAATGTCGGAAATAGGGAGACGCGCCACAACGAACGCTAGAAGGTAATTCGCGAATATGTCAACGTCCACTCCAATCTCAACCAGCCAGAAAACTGTTGCCATCATTTCGAAGCCCGATCGTCCCGAGCTTGGCGAAGCGCTCCCTGCGCTCGAGAAATGGTTGCGACAGCACAACTACGAGGTCGTGGTCGATGAGGAAAGCGCCGCCTATTTTTCGGCTGCCGACGTGATGCCGCGGGCCGATCTCGCTCAGCGTTCCCCATACCTGGCCCTGGTTCTCGGAGGCGACGGCACTCTGCTCTCCGCCGTGCGGGCGATCGCGAAAGTTGGCACTCTGATCCTCGGCGTCAACCTCGGCACTCTCGGTTTCATGACCGAACTTACATTGTCCGGTCTGTATCCCGCTCTCGAAGCAATCGAGGAAAAGAATTACGTTATCGACAGCCGGTCCATGCTGCGCGGGTCTCTGTTTCGCGCCGGCCAGACGCTGGCCACCCACGCCGCCCTGAATGAAGTAGTGGCCAGCAAGAGCGCCATCGCCCGTCTGAATCACTTCGAAGTTTTCGTCGACGCGGAATTTGTTTCAAGCTACCGCGCCGATGCGCTGATCATCGCCACGCCCACTGGTTCTACGGCGTATTCTCTAGGAGCGGGTGGGCCGATTCTTAACCCCGACGTGAATGCCTTCGTAATCACGCCTGTCTCGCCCCACGGATTGACGCACCGTCCCGTGGTGGTGCGCGATACGGTCGAAATCGAAATTCACGTCAACACTGGAAAGGAAGAGGCATATCTCAGTTTCGATGGCCAGGTCGGCATGCCGGCGCGCGATGGCGACATCGTGCGCTGCGTAAAATCGGAGCATCAAGCTAGATTGTTGCGTTTCCAGAAAACATTTTTCGAGGTGCTCGCCACCAAGCTCAATTGGGGCGAACGGTGACCGGCGCCGGTCATGGGAACAACACTCGCGCAAATGTTGTGAGAGAAACCTTCGCGGACGAGATCCTTCCCGGCCTTACCGAGCACACATTCGAGGTCGGTGAAGTTCAATTAAATTATGGGGAAGGCCCTGCGAATGGGCCGCCGCTCTTGCTGCTGCACGGACTCGGCCGCCGCTGGCAAGTATTTCTGCCGCTTATTCCAGCCCTCAGCCAGCGCTGGCACATTTTCGCGCCCGACCTGCGGGGTCATGGCAAGTCCTCCCGTGTCGCTCGCGGATACCACGGTCCACAATATTCTGAGGACATTGTCCACCTGTTGCGCGAGCGCGTTGGCGCCCCGGCAGTAATCTTCGGGCATTCGCTGGGCGGCATGCTAGGCATGTGGCTCGCCTCACATCATCCGGAATTAGTGCGCGCCCTGATTCTAGGCGACAACCGCATCATCGTCGGCCACATGCATCACCCGATGTACAAGGCACTCTTTTCAGGCCTTCGCAATCTCGCGCGTAACGGCGGCACCGTTGACGAGATCGCAGAGGGCATCGGCAAAATCGAATTGCCGGCTCCGGCCAGTAACCCCGATGGCGCTGAGATCATCACGATCAGGCACCTTCCTGGAAACGACAAAGCTTACCTTGCCCGCTGGGCGCGATGCGTGCGACAGGCCGATCCCGACACCTATGACATGGTGCTCGATGGATCGTCGCTCGAAGGTTGGGATGGAGAGACAGTGTTGCGCGGAATCGCCTGCCCCACGCTCCTTTTGCAAGCCACCAGAGAGTTAGGAGGCCTTATGTCTGACGAGGATGTAGAGCTGGCCAAGCGCTTGTTGCCGCATCTGGTGCATGTCCAATTTGAGAACCTCGGCCACGCCCTCTTCATCCAGCAACCGCTGACGGTGCTTGAGGCAGTAAGGAGCTTTCTTGAGTCGATATAGAAAGTGAATGGAAGTGTGAGCCGCCCATCTGAGATTGCGTAGGGGCGGGTGCCCTCACCTGCCCAGCCGAGCGCCGCTCGGCTACCCGCTAGCGCCTATCTGGCTTTTTGAATGTGACTCAAGACAATTCCATCCGCAGTTGATCTAGGAAGCTCTCCCGCCGCCGTATCACCTTCGCCTTCGCACCATCCACCAGTACCTCTGCCGCGCGTCCGCGCGTATTGTAATTCGATCCCAGCACGGCTCCATACGCGCCCACATCGAGAATGGCCAGCAACTCTCCTTCTTCAGCCAAAGAAAGTTTTCGATCGCGCGCAAAAAAATCGCCTGTCTCGCAGATCGGCCCGACCACGTCCGTAATCTCCGTTTCGTTCGACGTGCGGCTCACCGGAACGATCTCGTGATACGCACCGTATAGCGACGGACGCATTAGATCGTTCATCGCTGCATCAACAATCAAAAAACGCTTGCGATGATTCGTCTTGCGATAAAGAACGCGCGTCAGCAAAACGCCTGCAGCTCCCACAATCGAACGTCCCGGCTCCAGCAACAAATGCAGCTTCATTCCGCGCAGCGGACCAACCACCGCGCGAGCATAAGCGGCGATCTGTTTCTCAAAGTTCTGCTGTGTTCCTTCGTAAGAAATTCCCAGCCCCCCGCCCGCGTCGATGTAGCGAATGTCGTGACCTTGCTTGTGCAGGATGCGAACGAACTCAACCACGCGCGCCAGCGCCTCTCGAAACGTCGCAACATCCGTAATCTGCGATCCGATGTGAACGCTCACTCCAGCCACAGTTAAATAGCGCTCTTTCGCGGCTAGCGCGTAGAGCACCTGCGCCTCTGGAATCGGTACGCCAAATTTATGCTGATGCAGCCCCGTCGAAATATAAGGATGCGTTTTCGCCGAGACATCGGGATTGACCCTTATAGCCACGGCCGCGCGTTTCTTCAACCGGGTCGCAGTCGCCGCCAGTAACTTCAGCTCCGAAGCGCTTTCAACATTGAACAGCAATATCCCCGAGCGCAGCGCAAGCTCCATCTCCAACGCGGTCTTACCCACTCCCGAAAAAACAATTTTGCCCGCCATTCTGCGGTTCACGCGCAGAACTCGCTGCAGTTCGCCGCCTGAAACCACATCAAACCCCGCCCCTTCACCAGCAACGAGGCGTAGAATTGCGAGCGTTGAATTGGCTTTGACGGAGTAGCACAGCGTGTGCGGAATGGCTCGAAACGCGCGGCGAAAAGCCTTCATCCGCGCGCGAATCATCTCCGCCGAATAAACATAAAGTGGAGTTCCATAACGCGCGGCCAGGCGTTCGAGCGCCACGCCTTCGCAGTAGAGATCTTCACAATCGAGATCCGTGGCGAGCGCTCGAGTGTGCGCGGCGCGATAAGCAAACGCAGGCGGCCGCAACAAGAATTCGCGCGCGTGCTTCACTTGCGTTTGCCGGACGATGGGCCGTCTTTCACTTTGATCGCGACCACCGTCTGATCGTCGAATGTATCCACGCCCTCGGCGTGTTCGGTCACCGCCTTGAAAATCTCGCTGACTACGCACTCCGCCGACTTCGCCGCGCACCCTGCGACAATTGCTTCCACTCGCTCCTGTCCAAAAGAGTGCCCATGGCGATTGCGCGCGTCGAGAATACCGTCGCTGTAGAACACGAACATATCGCCCGGTTTCGCCTTAAAACTTAATTCGTCGTATTCCACTTCGTCGAAGAGTCCCAACGGCAGCCCGATGGCGTCGATGGCCTCAATCTTGCCCTCGTGACAATAAATCGGGCGCGGCAGGCCGGAATTGGCCACCAGCAGCGTCCGGCGCTCATCGTCCCACACCGCATAAATAATCGACACAAACTGAGCCGCGATGCGCCGCTCCGCCAGCGATAGATTCACCGCCGAAAGCATCTCTGCCGGCCCCGGTTCAATCGGCGCATGGGACCGCAGGATGCCGCTCACCAGCGCCGCATAAATTGCCGCGGGCGCGCCTTTGCCGCTGACGTCTCCAATTGCAATTCCCAGCCGGGATAAAGAATAAGGGACGAAATCATACAAATCACCACCAATCGCCCGCGCCGGAACGAACTTGGCCTCAACATCGAGGTGCTTCATCTTCGGTCGCGAATGCGGCAGCAGATGAAATTGGAGCTCGCGGGCCAGCGCCAGATCCCGCTCCAGACGCTGCTCCTGGCGCGCAATCTCCTCATACAGCCGCGCATTTTCAATCGCGATCGCGAGCTGCGCCGCTAGCGTAGTCAAAGTCCGTTTATGATCCTCTGTGAAATACCCGCGCCGCGTATGCTCCAGATCAAGCACGCCGATTACCCGTTCCTGATAGATCAGCGGAACCGCCAGCTCCGAGCGGGTCTCCGGGTTCCCCACGATGTAAATCGGGCTCTTGGCCACGTCGGGCACAAGCACCGCTTCTTTAGCCTGCGCCGCGTGCCCCACCACGCCCCGGCCAAGCGGAATGTCATGCTTCAGATGCAGCCGTTCTTCAAAGCGCTGCGCAAAGCGATGCTGCAGTTTTTCCCCTCGCGCATCGAGCAGCAGAATGCTGAACATCTGATAGTCGATCAGCCGATTAAGCAGTTCAGCGACGCGTTTGAGCAGTTCATCGAGATTCAAAATCGATGTAAGCTCGCGCGCAATCTCATTGAGCAGCAGCAAAGTCCGCGCCTGGCGCGTGATTCGCGTGTGCAAGCGCGCGTTTTCGATACCCACAGCCATCCGCGACGCAATCAGCGTGAGCAGGCGTTTGTGTTCTTCAGTGAAATAGCCCTTCTCGCGCGCCTCTATGTCGATTACGCCGATCACGCGATTCTTGACAATCAGCGGAATGGCCAGCTCCGAGTGCACGTTAGGCATGGCCTCGATGTAGAAATCTTCCTGCGCGGCGTCCGCAACCAGCACCGCTTGTCGCGTCTCGGCGGCTCGTCCCGTCACACCTTGCCCGACCTTCACGCGCAATCGTTCAGCAACTTTCGGCGGATAGCCAACGTGAAAGCGTACATACAATTCCTGCCGCTGCTCGTTGAGCAGCAGGATCGCAAAAATTTCGTAGTCGATAACCTTGCGGACAATTTCCGCCACGCGTTGCAGCGTCGTTTCCAGATCGAGCGTGGTGTTGACCACGTCGGCCACCTCCAGCAGCAGAGGCTCCACGCCGCGAGCAGGCTCAATTTGCGAAACCGTCGTGTTCACAGGCTTCATCATAACAGCCGCTCAGAACGGCCCTTCGCGCCTCACAAGTTCTCCAACACGCAAACATCCGGAAGATTGCGATACCGCTCCGCATAGTCCAGGCCATATCCGACCACGTAAGCGTCCGGAATCGTAAAGCCGATGTATTGCGCCTCGATCGGCTGCTTCCGGCGTGACGGCTTATCGAGCAACGCCGCGATCCTCAGTGATTTCGGCTGATGCGCCTGCACCAGCTTCGAAATGTAGTTGAGCGTCAGGCCGGTATCTAGAATATCTTCGACCAAAATCACGTTTCTCCCCGTCATCGAGCTGTCCATATCCTTAGTCAGCCGCACCTCGCCGAGCGAATCCCAGGCCGCATGGCCCGCCGGATCCTCTTTCACCGTCGGACGGTTCCCATAGCTCGACACGCCAATAAAATCAAACGTGGCATCCAGCGGAATTTGCCGTGCCAAATCCCCCAAAAAAATCGCCGCGCCCTTCAAAACGCCGACGAGAATAATCGACTGTCCTTCAAAATCGCGCGCAATTTCTTTGCCCAGTTCGGCAACCCGCTTGGCGATCGCTCCGCGTGAGATCAATACTTTAAGTTCTGGCGTGTGCTCAGGCATAGTGCATCATCTTATACACGACTTTGCCCGCAACCGAAAACGTTTTCAATCTCCCAATATCACGTAGGGGCAGATGCCCAATTGCCTAGCCGAGCGAAGCTCGGCGAATGCCGGCGCTCCCAGCAATCTCAATTTCGCTATAAAATGCTAATTCCGCCTCGGAGGATTCAGTGAATATCAAAGGCATCCATCTAACCTGGCTTGGACACGCCACCTTCCGCATCCAGACGCCAGAAGGCAAGACGCTCTACGTCGATCCCTGGATCGCC
Organism: uncultured Acidobacteriaceae bacterium; assembly: GCA_963800565.1. GTDB lineage: Bacteria > Acidobacteriota > Terriglobia > Terriglobales > Acidobacteriaceae > Acidiflorens. The sequence continues at coordinate 175,474 of CAWDBM010000010.1, read as the reverse complement.
GGCAACCCCAAGTGTCCCGACGCCGACAAAAACGTCAAGCAGGCCGACGTCCTCATCTGCACTCACGGCCACGGCGACCACATCGGAGACGCCGTCGACGTAGGCAAAAAACACAACTCCACAGCCGTCGGCATCTACGAGCTCTGCCTGTGGCTCCAGAAAAAAGGCGTCAAGCAAATCGCGCCGATGAACAAAGGTGGTACGCAAACCATCGCCGACACGAAAATCACCATGGTCCACGCCGTCCACTCCTGCGGCATTCAAGATGGCGACGAAATCATCTACGGCGGCGAGGCCTGCGGCTACGTCATCGAGTTCTCCAACGGAGTTAAGCTCTACCACGCCGGCGACACCAACGTCTTCAGCGACATGGCCATCATCCGCGATCTCTACGCGCCGAAAATTGTCATGCTGCCCATCGGCGATCATTTCACCATGTCGCCGCGCGAAGCCGCCTACGCCTGCAAACTCCTGCAACCCGAAACCGTAATCCCCATGCACTTCGGCACCTTCCCGCAACTGACCGGCACTCCCAGCCAGCTGCAAAAACTCGTGCCCGATGTGGAAGTATTAGAGATGAAACCAGGCCAAACAATTTCATGAGTCAACTCAACCCATAAAGTTGTCATCCTGAGCGAAGCGAAGGACCTGCTGTTTGCGTATATTAGCTGAATCGCATCGTCACCGATGACGTCATAGCAACAATGATTTTGTGAGCGGGACTGAGCGGCCACGCCGCTTAGCAGCAAAGGAGCACTATGACCAAACGACCCGAATGGCGCATGGGAGAAATCACCGCCCCCGACGTCGACGACTACCTCTACGCCATGCTCCCGCCGCGCGACGCCGTCCTCACCGAAATGGAGAACGAGGCCGCCAAGCACGACATCCCCATAGTCGGCCCCGCCGTGGCTCGCATCTTTCATCAGCTGGCAACCATCAGCGGCGCCAAGAAAGTCTTCGAGATGGGCTCGGCCATTGGATACTCCACCATCTGGTGGGCCCGCGCCGTAGGCGACACCGGACGCGTCATCTACACCGACGGCGATCCCAAGAAGGCGGAAAAAGCCCGCGGCTATTTCGAGCGCGCCGGAGTCAGCAAGCGCATCACCGTTCGCGTAGGCGACGCCCTCGAATTTCTTTCAGAAGAGAAGCAGCCATTCGACATCATCTTCAACGATATCGACAAAACCGACTACCCGCGCGTAATCCGCCTAGCCCTCCCGCGCCTGAAAACCGGAGGCCTCTTCATCACCGACAACGTTCTCTGGAGCGGCCGCGTAGCCAAGCCCCCCGCCAATCCCGACGCCCCAACCAAAGCCATCCTAGAATTCAACAAACTGATCTACGAATCGAAAGACCTCTTCACAACCATCCTGCCAATTCGCGACGGGGTTGCGGTTTGCGTGAAGAAGTAGGGAAGGGAACAGCCTGAAATTGTTTTGAAAGGGCACGGCTTCAGCTTGCGGAAAAATCTAGGCTTCTGGTTTTGCTTTGAAAGGGCACGGCTTCAGCCGTGCCGTTCAGGCCCGCAAAAATGTGGGCTTTAGCCCCTGAGGAAACGCGACGACCGTCCCAATAGCTAAGCACGTACTTTAAAAATTATCACTCAGCATTGTCATCCAGAGCGAAGCGAAGGGGATCTGCAGTTTGCCGGCGCGAACGAAGTTGCCGTGTGCGCGAAGAAGCAGGGAAGCGAGGTACTATCGATTAGGCAATCAACAACGTGCCGGAGGTCAAGATTCCGTGAAGGCGTGTACCGATTCCGAAGCGCGGGAAAAGTTTGCGACGGTGCTCGAGGAAGCCGAACGCGACGGGGCCGTCGAAATTCGCCGACGCGATGGCGCCATTTTCAGAATCCAGCCAGCGCGAAAATCCAATGCCTCGCCGCTCGATGTGAAGGGCGTCAAGCTAAGAATACCCACCTCGGGTTTAGTTGCAATCGTTCGCAAGGGCCGTGATCGCGGCTAGACGACGTGCAGCCAACATCCGACGGCAATCCACGCAGCCACGACGCCTAGGCCTATCTTCTCTGCATGAATGAAGGATCGTCGTCTCTAGGCACGATCCTCATATCTAGCGTGTATGGTCTTATCTTGACTTTGTACTTGCCGCGAAGCGTTATCCATTCCGGCTTCCGCTTTTCTACAACGCGTGAATCCGGATTCGTCATAGCAACTAACACCCACACGCTCATGTGTGCGGGAATTTTTGGGCACATCAGGTGATAAGTTTGACTTTGCGGCCCTTTGGGGAACTGGAATTGATTGCCTCTCTGATCCGTACCTCTGATCTGGAGTGCTGAACCAGCAGCAACAGTGCACAGGTCACCAATCACTTTAGTAGCCACCGTCCATCCATCGACGCGCAACTCGATGTCTACGTCCTTTAAATCTTCATCAGCATCATCTCTGAGACCCAGTCGGAGGTCAGACCATCCGCTGTTCCAGGTGATCCCATCTACATCTGTACCCGTCGGATAATTGCCAGCGAACCAACTTGAGTCTATCGTCGGCCTTGTAGTCCCAATCACAACACCAAATGTGAACGCCAATGCGACTACGAAAAAGAAGCCAGCCACAAAGTAACGGAATTTCCCTAATCCTGCTTCCATCGCGCTATCAACAACGGCGATCCCTAGCGCTAGATAGCAAAAAACGACAAACAGCGGGAAATAATCCTCCATTAGAAATGATGCGATCGCGAGGCAGAATGACGAAAACCCAATGGTCCGGAGGTAGATAAATCGGCTGCTGTGAGCTTCCGGCGGATGGGTGCTGAGCACAGCATGGGGTTTTCCCGCGGAGGCGGGTGCCGCTTCGCCTTTGCTTTCGCTTCGGGGTGTTTCTTCCACCATTTAGCGCTATGCCCCTCAGGATTCCGATCCATCGCACACACCTTCGCCTCTCAAATGACTCCCGCGTGAGGTTTCCCGATTTCCTTTCGTAATCTTACTGCGGGCGAACACCAAGCGAAGACTGCCCGCCCACAAACATGCGACTTAGCCCAATGCTAAAATCATCCCATCCCACGCCGATGAAAACCCCCACTTTCCCGCAGGTCGAACAAATCCCGGAAACTCTCCCCCGCACCCAGCTGCAAGCAAAGCCGGACTCGAGCACTGACGTTCTCATCGTCGGAGCCGGCCCCACCGGCCTGGCCTGCGCCATCGAGATTCAGAAGGCTGGCTTCAAGGCGCTCATCATCGACAAGGGATGCCTCGTCAATTCCATCTATCGCTATCCCACCAACATGGTATTTTTCACCACGCCTGAGCTGCTCGAGATTGGGGACATTCCTTTCACCACCTCGGCAGCGAAGCCGACGCGGCTCGACGCGCTCGAATATTACCGCCGCGTCACCGAGCACTATCATCTTGATATCCGCCTCTACGAGTGGGTCAAGACCATCACCGGTGAAGATAAGGATTTTCGCGTCGCCACCAGCGATCGCCACGGAGCCATCCACGACTACCGCGCGCGCAAGATTATTCTCGCCACCGGCTACTACGATCTCGCCAACCAACTCGAGATCCCCGGAGAAGATCTCGAGAAGGTTTTTCATTATTATCGCGAGCCGCATCCTTACTTCGACACTGACGTGCTGATCATTGGCGGCAAGAATTCAGCGGCCGAGGCGGCTCTCGATCTGTGGCGCCACGGAGCGCGCGTCACCCTCGTCCATCGCGGAGCGCAGATCCACAACCACGTCAAATACTGGGTGCGCCCTGATATTGAGAACCGCATCAAAGCCGGTCAAATCTCCGCGCACTTCAACAGCACTGTGGAGAAAATCAACGAGGATTGCGTTGTCCTGCGCACTCCCTCCGGCAAGCTGCGCCTGAAAAATGATTTCGTCTTCGCGCTTACAGGCTACCATCCCGATTACGATTTTCTGCGAAGCGCAGGCGTCGAATTCGCCACGGAACAGATGCGTCCAGTCTGCGACCCTGAGACCCTGGAATCGAACGTTCTGGGAATGTACGTCGCGGGCGTGATCGTCGCCGGTTCGCGGACGAATGAAATCTTCATCGAAAATGGCCGTTTTCACGGCAAGCTGATCGCCCGCGACCTCGCCGAGAAGCTGGGCGGCGGCAACCCTAACTTTCCTCTTGACGCTACTTGATCATGGTCGGGAAAAGGCGAACACTTAGCGCAAATGTTCCACGTGGAACATTTGTGGTGCCGTTTCTGCAACTCTATTATTGTACGTACATAGATGTCGGGTCGGATATGTCTTAGGTCTTTGAGAATGCTCGGCGTGTCGGAAGCAGAATGACCAGGAGGTTCGCCATGAAGGGTGTGTACAAACTAGGTTTGGCGGCGCTTGGCGGCGTTTTGATTGGGATGGCTGGGGGCAGGGCTATCCAGGCGCAGGCGGCTAAGACTAAGCCTGCTTATGTCATTGCGGAGGTCGAGGTTACGGCGCCGGTTGCGTTGAAGAAGTATAGCGAGAAGGCTCCGCAGATTGTGGCGTCTTTCGGCGGGCGCTATGTGGTTCGGGGCGAAATCCGCAGTCGCTGGAGGGCGATCCGCCAAAGGGCTTTATTGTGGTGATCGGTTTCGACAGCGTGGAGAAGGCGCGGGAGTGGTACGATTCGCCGGCTTATTCGGCGATCAGGCCGTTCCGGCAGAGCGCGACTAAGAGCCGGCTGATTCTGGTGGAGGGGGTGGCGCCGGAGTGACGCAAGCCGCCCCAGTCGTCCACGGCAGAAGATAGCCTCGGAAACCACCCTAATGATGTAATTCAATTGAAGTACAATGGGGATGGGAGTTGCTTATGCCGGCGAATGCGTTGGTACAGACACGGATCGATCCCGAGGTGAAAGAGCGGGCGGCCGTGGTGCTCGAAAAGTTGGGTATCACCATTTCGGACGCGGTGCGCATTCTGTTGACGCGGACGGCCAACGAGGGCGAACTCCCGTTCGCGCTCACTAATAACGCCGAGTACGATGCGTGGTTCCGCGCCAAGGTGCAGGAAGCGCTGGATGATCCGCGTCCGGGTATTCCACACAAGAAGGTTGAAGCCCATTTCGCCAGGCGGCGAGCGGCCGCGCAGCGCAAGTCCGGCGCACGATAGGCAGATCGAAATAGTCATCTTGCAGTAAGCAGGTGCCAAAGCCATGCGGCTTGAGTGGTCCCATTCGGCGCAAGCGGACCGCGACGCGATCTTCGATTACATCGAGGCCGACAACCCGCAGGCCGCGATTACTGTAGATGAACACATTCAGTTGCAGGTCGAAGGTTTGGTGCGGTTTCCGGAGAGCGGTCGTCCCGGCCGAGTCGAGGGAACGCGCGAGTTGGTTATTGATCGCACGCCTTATATTGCCGCTTATCGTGTCGATCGCGGCGCGATACGGATCTTGCGTGTGTTGCACGGGGCGCAGCGCTGGCCGGACGACATGCCATGAGAGTGACTGGCGTCAGGATGGGGCTGCCCGGCCCCGGAGCATTTCCCGAATTGCGGAGTATAAGCCGCTGCGCGATGGCCGCGCCGAGGCGGAACGTGATCCTCAAGGTTAAGCTTGCCTTTTACTTATTCTTACTGCTTTCCCTTTTCGGCTGCCTCCGCGTCTCGGCCACTACCGTTCTGACGATCATCACGCCGTGCGGTGTTGTTGTCGCCGCAGACACCAAAGTCTCCAGTGTCGACATTGGCGGTTATTCCGCTCCGCCTGAAGGGCCAACTTCTAAGATTTTTATTGTCCATAAACGCATAGCTGTGGCCACGGTCGGGCTCGGCGGCCTATCGCTTACCGTCGGCGACAAGCCACTGTTCAGCTATGATCCGGCCAATTGGATTCGAGAGATTGAAAAGAACACTGCCGAGGACATACCAGTAAGTCAATTCGTTGAGATAGTAAAAAGCAAGAGTCGTTCGACATTCTCCCGCCTTGACCAACTCATTAAGAGTGGGGTAATCAAAAAGGAGCAAACTATTTACCTGACGGGATTTCAGTATCTTGTGGCTGGATTTGAGTCCGGCATTGCCGTCGTCAAAGAAATTGACTTTGAAGTCGATTTGAGGAACCATCAACTTATAGGTCCCACTGTCAATTCTGTTTTTCCTGATCCTAGAGCGCGGCGAGTCGATTTCGGCTTCCATGCGATGGGTTATATGGATGCCGTCGATGACATTGTGCACGGGAATACCGATAGCGACAGCTTTAAGCTGGTCATGGATCAAGCTGGCTCCGAACTGGAGATGCTAATCGCTAGAAAGGACCTGACCATGAATCAGGCCTCCACCCTTCTACACGTTATGCTGAGAGCGCAGCACCGGCTCTCCCCAGAACAGGTCGGTCCGCCGTATGGCATTGTTTGGCTGTGCAAGGGTGGAGGGGTCAACTGGATTAAAAGGAGTGACTAAGTGCTTCTGGATTGAAAGCGATTTTGGTGTCATTTCACCCGATGGGCTCGACCTGCGCGACTTTGCTTTCACAAAGTCCATGCTGTTCTCGGATGACAGAACTCGGGCGGGAGCGAGCCGGACTTTCCGCCGTTTCACGGGATGTAAAATAATCACTGCTGTCCGGCTAAAGTTTCGAGAGGTCATTCTAACCAGTTGAAGATAAGCATGATAACGCATGGTTGAATCAGGAACGATTTGAATTGGAAAAGGGCCGGATTGACTTCTTTCTGCCTGTCTTTTGGGTGAAACAATGATCGGTGAATTCTGGCCGCACCGTCTTCTCACAACTGATCGAGCATCTACCCGAAAAAGAATTTCAGAAGTGTGTTGCCCGCTACCGTGGCGACGCTAACTTCAGGGGATTTTCCTGTTGGGACCAGTTACTGGCGATGGCCTTCGCGCAACTCACCTATCGCGAGAGCTTGCGCGATATCGAGTCCTGCCTGCGGGCTCTCCAAAGCAAGCTGTATCACATGGGGTTCCGCGGCAAGGTGTCGCGCTCCACTTTAGCCGACGCGAACGAATCGCACGACTGGCGTATCTTCGCCGATTTCGCGCAGGGGTTAATTGCGACCGCCCGTCCGTTGCACGCCTGCGATTTGATGGGAGTCGATTTGCATCAGAGTTTGTATGCTCTGGACTCCACCACCATCGACCTGTGCTTGTCGTTGTTTCCGTGGGCCAAGTTTCGCCAGCGCAAGGCCGCCGTCAAGATGCACACCTTGCTGGACCTGCACGGCAACATTCCCACGTTTATCCGCGTCACCAGCGGGGCCGTGCATGACGTGAACATCCTCGACGAAATCATGCCCGAGGCTGGATCTTTCTACGTAATGGACCGGGCCTACATCGACTTTCAACGACTCTTCGTCTTTACCCTCAGCTCGGCCTTCTTCGTTGTGCGCACTAAGTCGAACGTGTTACTCGAACGACGTTACTCGCATCCGGTGGATAAGAGCACGGGCGTGCTTTCGGATCAAACCGTGATTCTTTCCTCCGTGGAATCCGCCACAGCTTATCCAGATCCGCTACGAAAGGTGAGCTACTTCGACCCGGAGAGGAGCAAGCGCCTGAAGTTTCTGACTAACAACTTTACGCTTCCGGCGCGGACGATTGCCGACATCTACAAGCAACGCTGGCAGGTGGAGCTATTCTTCAAATGGATCAAGCAGCATCTGCGAATTAAGGCCTTCTACGGAACCAGCGAGAACGCCGTGAAGACGCAAATCTGGATTGCGGTGTCGATCTATGTACTGGTGGCGATCGTGCGGAAACGACTGGGGCTGCAAGTCAGCCTTTACCAGATTCTACAGATTCTCAGTGTTACTCTTTTCGAGAAAACGCCCATTTTACAGGCACTTCAGGCGTGCGACTCTGATAGCAATTTAGTCGACATCGGCAATCAGTTGATTCTGTTCAACTTTTAGCCGGACAGTAGTGTAAAATAATAATAAGGTCATGAGCCCCGAAGTCTCCGACCTTCTCAAGCGCGCGCTTGCCCTCCCGGTTGACGAGCGTGCCGCACTGGCCAACCCTCTGCTAGATACGCGTACTAGTGCGGACAAATCTGTGCAAGAGGCTTGGGATGCGGAAGTGGCTCGTCGCATTGAAGACCTCAAGGCCGGCAAGGCAGTTACCGTTCCGTGGGAAGAATTGCACGAGCTCTTGGCCATGGTGGGGGGCAGTAAGCGGGTCTGACCTCGGCGGCTAAAGCCTGTCTCCAAGTGATGCGGATATCGCAGCGCTGAAGCGCTGCGCCACCCAAGGTCTCCACCTGTGCTCTGCCCCTGAGCCTCAAGGCGGGGAGGGAAGTCACCGTTCCCTGGGAAGAACTGCATCGTGAGCTGTTGCCTAATGGTGGGCCTCGCCTGCGGGCCGCGAATTTCCTTACGTTGATCGTTGGGTGGTGATAGGGGTCCTTCGACTTCGCGGGGACTTCACTTCGTGAAGTTCCTGCTCCGCTCAGGATGACAACTGATGGGGGATTCGGAATTCCTACGCTGGTTTATACGGTAAGCTGGGCTGACCTCGGCGGCTAAAGCCTGTCTCCAAGCAATGCTGATATCGCAGCGCTGAAGCGCTGCGCCACCCAAAGTCTCCCACGCAAAGTCTCCCACCCAAAATCTCCCACCCAAAATCTCCCACCCAAAATCTCCCCCAAAGCCCCAGGGCGGGCGGGGAAGTCACCGTTCCTTGGGAAGAACTGCATCGTGAGCCGTTGGCCATGGTGGATGAGCGGTAAGCTCGGGGTCCTCACAGATTGCGTTGCTGCCACTCGTGGCTCTGTCGGGCTTCGCCCGACTGGACAGACGGGGGCGTCTGTCCCTACGTGATTATGGAGTACGTGATTATGGCGTACGTGATTATGGCGTACGTGATTATGACGTTCGTGATTAGGGCGTCCGTGATTGTCGCGTCCCTTGTGATTCTGGCGTATCTCGTCTTTCTCGTGGTCGTGCTTGATTCTTGTTGGTTTATACTGACCTAATGTCGGACGCCGCCTCCAAGACGTTTTACCTCGAAACTTTTGGCTGCCAGATGAATGCTCACGACTCGGAGAAAGTTGTGGGGACGCTTTTGGCGCAGGGGTATCGGCAGGTTCCTACGGTGGAGGAGGCGGGGCTGGTGCTTTATAACACTTGCTCGATCCGCGATAAGGCGGAGCAGAAGGTGTTTAACCGGCTGGCCGATTATAAGAAGTATCGCGCGCAGGGGAAGCAGTTTGGCGTGCTGGGGTGCGTGGCGCAGCAGGAGGGGGAGAAGATTTTTGAGCGGGCTCCGTACGTGTCGCTGGTGTGCGGGTCGGCCTCTTATCGGAATCTGCCGCAGATGCTGGTGCAATTGGAGGCGGGTTCGTCGCGCGTGACTGGGCTTGACGATCGGATGACGGATGAGTGCTTTGAGACGGAGTTTACGGCTCGGACGAATCCGCATCGCGGGTATATCACGATTATTGAGGGATGCGATAAGTTCTGCGCTTATTGCGTGGTGCCGTTTACGAGAGGGAAGGAGCGGTCGCGGACTTCTGCTTCGGTGTTGGAAGAAGCGCGGCAGCTGGTGGATCTGGGGTATACGGAGATTCAGCTGCTAGGGCAAAACGTCAACTCTTATCGCGATCCATCTGGAATCAAAAGCTTTGCCGAGTTGCTGGTTGCTGTGGCTTCGGTTGGCGGGATTCGGCGGGTGCGGTTTACAACTTCGCATCCGCGGGATTTTGGGCGGGATATTGTCGAGGCTATCGATTCTACGCCGGCGCTTTGCGATCATGTGCATTTGCCGGTGCAGAGCGGATCGACGCGAGTGCTGGATGCCATGTCGCGGCTTTATACGCGGGATGAATATCTGGAGCGGATTTCGTGGATTCAGGCGGCGCGGCGGGATATTTCGCTGACTTCGGATTTGATTGTGGGGTTTCCGGGAGAGACGGAGCAGGACTTGGAAGAGACTTTATCGCTGATGGAGTTAGTAGGGTACGATTCAGTTTTTACTTTCAAGTATTCGCCGCGGCCGAATACTCCGGCGCTGGGGCTGGAGGATGCGATTCCGGAGGCGGAGAAGGCGCGGCGGCTGGCGGTTGTGAATGATCGGCAGAAAGAGATTGGGGCGCGGCGTAATCGGCGGCACTTGGGGCAGATTGTTGAAGTGATGGTAGAAGGGAAGAACGCGGCCCGCGGACAGTGGGTGGGGCGGACTTCGCAGATCAAGGTGCTGAATTTTACGGCTCCGGCGGGCGTTGAGTTGGCGGCCGGTCGCTATGTTGATGTGCGGGTGACGGGATGTTTTCCTAACAGTTTGGTGGGGGAGTTGGTGACGGGATCGGGCGATCTCGGATGTTTATCCGCCATCAAACCAAAAGCTTGAACCACGGGGGACACAGAGGAGCACAGGGGAAACTTGGACATGCAATTCCTCTGCTACTGTGGGCGCAGTATTGAGGGTCTTTATGGAAGTGGAAATGAAAATTCGCGGGTTGATGATGGACCCGGTTTCGAATATGCCGATCGTGCTGCTGAAGGATGTGGGCAGCGACACGGTGCTGCCGATTTGGGTGGGCGTGTATGAAGCGAATGCGATTGCGCTGGAGATCGAAAAGGTGAACACTCCGCGGCCGATGACGCATGACCTGATCAAGAGCGTGCTCACGGGGCTGGATGCGCTGGTGCATAAAGTGGTGGTGACAGAGTTGAAAGACGATACGTTTTATGCGGTGATCTGGCTGGAGCGGGAAGGGCACGTGATCAGTATCGATTCGCGTCCGTCGGATGCGCTGGCGCTGGCGCTGCGCGTGGATTGCCCGATTTTCGTCGAGGACGAGGTGCTGAAGAATTCGAAGCAGGCGGCGAATCCGGTGCCGGCGGCGAGCAGCGAGGAACTGCGGAAGTGGCTGGAAGACCTGGGCGATGATGATATGGGGAAGTACAAGATGTAGGGCGGCTGGCAGCTCTCGGTTGTCAGCTCTCTGTTAATGCGACTGCGCGTTTCTCACGCTTTTTGCGCCTTGCGCCTCTTATGGTGACCTATCTCCCGCTAATGGGAATTTTAATTTATGGCTGATTCCGCGGAACAGCTGCAACGCATTTATCTGGCGGGATTTGAATTGCAGACATTTGAACGCTATCCCAAGTGCGTTGGCGTGGTGCGAGACGGATGTGTGGCGCTACTAGTGCCGGGGATCGACGGCGTACAGATACTGGGTACGCCCGGATGGCGGATGGGCGAGGTGATGGGCGTGCTCACGGACAGCGGCGGACGCAAGGTGTTTCAGGCGAGGAACGAGGTGGTGGAGGCTACAGCCGAGCGACTGGCGGCGCTGGAGAAGTTTCGGAAGGATTTGGCGGAACTGCTGAGTGGGCCGAACCGGAGGGTTCAGTAGACGATCTGATCGCCCTAGAGTGGGCTGGATTCGTGCACTCGAGCTCGGCTAAAGGTTTACATAATACCTGTTATCGGACATTTCTTATTTAACAACCATCCCTGAGAGCACTTTCGGTGACCAACCACCATAATCTAACACCTGTCAAATGGCAAGTGGTTACTTTTGTGCAATGTACTTCCGTGTCTGATAACCGGACATAACAGTTCCCTTCCCGATGGGTTTTCTTACGACTTGCAGCGCGCGATGGCGCCCTTGACCGGACCGATCTTTTGTACCAAGCGGAATGTTAGTGTAACGCCTCTTTGGACAATTGTCCGTAGCCGTCGTCGGGGGTGTGGGGATGTGGGAAACGCGGAGCGTTTTCCATATCTCCATGCCCCTGTTGTTTCGGCAAGATAGCTTGCGGTGCCGGCGGCCGATAGCCCAGCGCCGAGTGCGGTCGCTCCGTGTTGTATTCCACGCGCCACCTCTCCGTCAGAATCTGTGCCTCCTTCAGTGAGTAAAAGATTTCGCCGTTCAAGAACTCATCGCGCAGCTTGCCGTTGAAACTTTCACAGTACCCGTTCTCCCACGGACTCCCGGGCTCGATGTACAACGTCGTCGTGCCCACTCTCCCCAGCCACTTCCGCAACTCCTTGGCAATGAACTCCGGCCCATTGTCCGAACGGATGTGTTCCGGTATCCCGCGCACCAGCATCGCATCCGCCAGCGTGTCGATCACCTGCAAACTCCCCAAGCGTCGCGCCACCCGTAACGCCAAGCATTCCCGCGTATACTCGTCGATCACCACCAGCAAGCGCAGCGCTCGTCCATCGTTCGTCATCGCCTTCACAAAGTCGTAGCTCCACACATGATTCGCTCGCTCCGGTCGCAACCGCACACACGAACCATCCCCCAGCCACAACCGCCCTCGCGGCCGCTGTTTCTGCGGCACCTTCAGCCCTTCACGTCGCCAGATCCGCTGCACTCGATCCTTGCCCACCGACCACCCCGCATTCCGCAACAACACCGTGATGCGTCGGTAGCCGTACCGTCCATGCTTCGCAGCCAGGGCCAGAATCGCCTGCGTCAACTGATCTTCGTCCGTGCGCCGCAGCGGCAGATAGCGTTGTGTTCCTCGCCATTGCCTCACCACTCGGCACGCCCGCCGCTCACTCACTTCGTACTCCTCGCGGGCATGCTCTACGGCGCACCGACGTCGCTCCGGGCTTAGAAGTTTCCCTCCGCAATATCCTTTAGGATCTGCTTGTCCAACGCCAGCTCCGCCACCAGCCGTTTCAACTTGCCGTTCTCTTTTTCCAGTTCCTTCAGTCGTTTTGCCTGGTCCATCTTCAAACCGCCGTATTCCTTCCTCCAGCGGTAGAACGTCTGGATGGTAATCTCGGCTTCTTTGCAGGCTTGTGGGGTGGTTTTTCCGTTGGCGATGCTGACTTCAATCTGCCGCAGCATCGTCACGATCTGCTCTGGCTTGTACCTCTTGATTGGCATGACCCGCTTTCCCTCCAAGTGGATTCTCTCTCATTCCACCTGGTACAAAAATCCCCGGTCACGTCAATCCTGATAATCATCTCAGTAAAAACTGTGGCCGCCGCCACCCTGGCCTCCCCCAGACCCAGAACCAGACCCCGACGATGGGGTTGTTATCTGAATGCTCCCAACTGATAGCGGAACCCGAGTCTGTAAAATCTGTGCTTGAGCGGCGAGGTACGTATTCTGGAGCCACGCAACGGCCGGTGTCCCGACAGCGCTGTGTGTTGCCTCAGAGGCACCTAACGTCACGCCGCCCATATACGTACCAGTGTTAGAACCCGCAGAGTCAGCCGCTGTCGTTCCTACTTGCTCCTGAAGCTGCCAGTAATAAGATGGAGAAAGACTCTGAACAGAGGCAGCTAAGGCCGTTTGGCTCAAATTCAGGCCACAAGAGTAATTGGTAAGAACCTGAGCGGCTGTTAAAGTGCTTGGATAGATGGCTGCGTTACTCAAGAAGTTTGAGGTATAGAGCTGCGCCGCCCCATCTGTAGTGTAACTACCATAGCAAGTTCCAATATGCCAGTAGAGGCCTGTCAGTGTTGCGATGACTGAAGAACCTGAGTATGTGTTAACGGACACCCCATCGATGTAAAGAGTGCCCGCGTGAGTTGAGTTATTCCAGGTAAACACAGCGTGATGTAATTGCCCATTGAGCAACCCGCCTGCGTAACCACAAATAAAGGTTTTCCCCCCTGTTGCTAGATCGAGGTATACCCAAATTTCCCCGCTGGCATCAACCACCATTGTAAAAGCAAAGCTACCGGATCCAGCGGTTTGCGGCGACGCCAAAGCTAGCAATGGTTGGTAGGCTGATGTAGTGCCCTGAAACCAGACTTCTGCTGAAAAGCTTGTTGGATTGCTCAATGATGTCGCTGTTTTAACATAACCAGTCGTCCCATTGCCTGTGTAACCGCTTAGCGATGGGGTGGTTATATTGCTGGTTGAGATGAAGCGCAACACACCCAGCAATTTGTCATAAATCGGGTAAAAGTTGTAAAGGGTAGAAGCCGTGAGCCCTGTGACGGCTTGGCTTCCACCCCCAATGAGTGTCACGTTTCCAGCAGAATCATAAACGGCAGTGTTGGCCGGCCAAGAGAATGTTATGGTTGTTGTGGTGCTGGTGTACGTAAAAGCGGGTGCCAGCACTGGTGACTGAGTTTGTGGGCTGACTAGCCAGTAAATAACATTTGGGGGAGGAACCCCAGCTATGGCTTTAATGCATTGATAAGTATTCCCGCTCAACATAACCGTCTGCCCTATGGTGTACTGTGTTTGCGGGCCGTAAGTGGTTATTGGCGGGGTCGCAAGTGCAGCCAAAGCCTTATTAGTAGTGGAAGCGTGGCCTAGCAAAGTGTCAACAGTCTTTTTTAACGAGGTGACCTGCCCTCTCATGGAGCTGAGGGTCTGATTTACATCAGATACCAAGGTTGGCTCTCGAAGCAATGCTCGCAACGGCCTCCCTATGGGTTGGTGCATTTTTGTTGGCCCCAAGGTTTTGATGTTATTATCGCGCATGAATTAGCCTTTCCCTCTGGTGATGGGGTTCATAACCCCATCACCATTACATTGTGTCGCTATAGTTGAAAGGCTTCGCCGTGGAAGCAGGTGCTTTAGGTGCTGGTGTCTGTTGCAACCGTTGCGCTCTACTCCAATTGCTTCCTGCGTTTTCACGGAATGAAGGCACCAGAGAAGCACCAGGCATCGAAGGAATCTGTTTCCTGATGGGGTCGATTGTGTTCTGCAAGCCGTGTAGTTTTGCATTCGCCATATCAGAATCATCACCGGGTGTAGGCAGCATCTTTGCAGCCTGTTCCATCTGAGTTTGGGTAACACGCGATGATGCACCCATAGTTTGCAAACGAGGTAATTGTGTAATGGCCTCGTGTGCTCCTGCCAAGGCAACGATGTAATTACGAGTGGCCTCATTCATACCTTTGTTAGCGAGAACACGGCCCTGACTGTTAGCTATATCGGCCATAGAACCAAGCCCCACACCGTGCCACTCACTGACATATCTGCGGAAGCGTCAGCAAGTGCGTTGATTTTCGTCTGCACATCGTTAACACCTGCAATCAGACCGTTAATCTTCTCTGGATTTGCTTTGTAAGAGTAAAGTCCCTTAGCATCCGCTTGTGATTTAGGCAGAACAACGTTTGCGCCTTTGGTTCCATTGAGGCCAGGTGCATCAGGATCAAAAGCAACGACCGATGTGCTGTCAATCTTCTGAGGCTTGTTACCAGCTGCGTTGTCCTGCAATGCCTGTTTTGCAGGAAGTTGCGCGTTAGCAACCGCACCGGCCTGTTGCGCTTTCTGCTGAGCAACCTTGGCAGCAACCGCGTCTTCAGTGTCCGAATGGTGTTGTTCGTTCGCTTGCAGAATTGCCAACGTGTTCTTGAGTGTGCCCAACTGGTAATCCGTTGCGCCGCCGTTCTTCGTCAATGAGTCAATCTGCGCTTGGTAAGCAGGAATGAGGTTATTCAACTGCTGATGGGATAGCGGATTGCCGCTGACATCGTAGCCCTGCAACAGATGTTGCATGATGTCGAGGTGCTTGCCAAGCTCAACACGTGCGTTGGTAACATCCTGCATACTCTTAACACTCGAGGGGTCGAAAGCAGGCAGACCAGGAAGCGACGGCAACTTGCCTTCCAACGCTTTGTAGTTCTGTACCTGAGCGGCAAGCGTCTCAGGGGTGTTGGAAGGTACGTTGATATTCTTTCCGTCCGCGCTGATGTGTGTTCCTGGTGCAATTGTCGCAGAGCCGTTTGCAGCCGTCTGACCTTGCAAGGTTTGCATAACAGCCGTCCCATCGTTGGGGTGTGTCTCCATGCTTCCGCCGTGAGTACCTAACGCTTCATTCTGAAAATCTTCAGCGGCCTGCTGCGCTTTGGTCTGAGCGTCATCAGCGGCCTGCTTCTGAAGGTCCTGCGCATGTAAATTTGCTGCTCTGATTTGATCCTGGAAGGAGGCAAACTTAACAGCCTGTTGGTTAGCTTGCGAGGCCTGTTCGGCTCTAGCTCCCTGACCCAAACCACCCAAGAAGGATGGACGACCACCAGCGGGAATACCCGACAAACCAGTGCTCAGCACTTGCAGCCCTTTTCCAAGAGTAGATTCTCACAGCGCAGCAAAAAAGGAAGCACCTTTGTGCGAGAGAGGCTGTCAGGCATCTCGAAAATTTCCCTGTGTTCTGCCTGGATTGCCTGTAAAGCCAAGCGATTGATTTCCCCATCAGGATCAACAGCCCAATTCGTACCATTCCAAATGCGCCAATTCTCTTCATCGTGAACATAACGGATGTTATCGCCGTGACGTTTTATCAAACGCTCTGCGTTACCTGAGTCGGTGGGCGCAAACATGGTTGGTTTCTCTTCCATCCAGAGCTTGCCGGGGTACTTGCCGTGCTTTTCTTCTAACATCCTCAGCACATCGCTGAAGTGGTATTCAACACAGCCTGTGCTCTGGCAATGAAACATCAGACCCCCATCAGCCGTCAGGCGGAAGTTGGTGGTTGTGCCGTTCTGCCCTACATGGGGTTCGCCCTTAATGGGGCATGTGGTGACGCGGTAACCGAGACGCGCTGGTGTGCCACCTTTGGTCGCATAGGTAGAATCGGGATCGGTTGTCGATACCTGATCCTGCTCGTGCACCGACTCTTCCACCGGATTCTGCTGTTCCAGTTCCACCAGAAACTGGCGCACCGTATGGTTGACCATGGCCGCTTCCGCCAACTGCTCTCGCGGAATGCGGCTTTCCTTGGCCGCATTCGCCTCCACGAAACTGCCATCGACCGACAGATGCTTGCCCTGCACCAGTCCCACTTCCATACACTGGCGCACGATCTGCTCAAACAATTCCTCGAACAGCTTCGATTCCTGAAACCGCCGGTGCCGGTTTTTCGAGAACGTGGAGTGATGCGGAATCTCCTGATCAAACCCCAGCCCGGTGAACCAGCGCCACGCCAGATGCATGCGCAGTTCCTCCACCAACTTCCGTTCGCTGGTGATGCCGTACAAATAGCCAATCAGAAGAATACGCAACAGAAGCTCGGGATCAATCGATGGCCGACCCGTCTCACTGTAGCTGTCCTTCAATTGCTGCCGGACGAACTCGAAACTGATGTGTTTGTCGATCAGCCGCAACAGGTGGTTTTCAGGAACTTGGTCTTCCAGACGGAAGTAGTAGAACAAAGCTTCGGAGCGGTCGTGTTGCCCCATCATAATCAGCAGGCCTCCGACGATCAGAATCAAACAGAGCATGTGCGATTGCTTTCTTCTAACATGCCTCTACCGAATCTCATCCTGTAAATCGGAGTGACTTTTTCAACACCCACGGGATATTACAACAACGACCTATCGGAACCTCAATGCCCTAGTGCCGAAAACCGCGTCGAGCCAAAATTTCCCCTTCTTGCGATCCCGAGCAATAAACGGCGCCAGATACGCACCGCACGCGGCGATGAAGCCGAGGAGCGTCCTCAGTATTGCCGTTCGCGATGTCATTGTTATCCCATCGTCAGGAACAATCTGGTAGCCAGTGATACATGCTCCCGGTGAGGGTCTGCGACGAATCAGAGGAAATGCGAAGTAGAAAACCAGTCCCGGGATGAGGAGGATTGCCCCAGCCGCAGTCAGCCATCCATCACTCGGCGCTTGGAGTGTCCGCTCGAAGTGCCATTGGAAGGTGGCTGTCCGTTTCCACTCTATAAGGGCTGGCAAAATCCCGATGATCGGGGTTATCAGACTCATTGCGAGTACGAAGTCAAGAAAAAAGGTGACGAATCCTCTGAAGACACCCGGCAAAGGTTCTCCTAGATGAACTGGCGGGGCAAACATCAAGAGCACGTAAAGCACTGCGATGATGAGGGCGAAGGTCAACGCCACTGGATGCGTGCCGCCCGCAAACCTATAGTTGCCGTTTGTCCACTGCTGCGAAGCGCCTAACGTTGCGGGTTCGTTGCTGATGCTGGCGATGAAGACTACGAGTGCGAGAACTGCCACGAACAGCCATCGAAGTGTTTTTACACTCATCACAGGTAAGAATACAAAACCACCACCGAATAGGTAACTGTTGAAATCAGGCGTCTCTGACAATGTCGGCGGTGTCAAGCACTTGTTGAGCATACTGCTCCGTGCACTCCGAGGAGCGCGCCATTTCGCTCTTAGTTGAAGGTTCTACCATACCAACCAAGGCCCGCTCGTAATCAGTTTCAGGTCAGAAATCGATCCGACCCATGCATCTCTTCGGTCACACGTTCGATCATGATTATTAATTCGAACTCCCCCGTGAAGGGGAGCGGGATAGCCAATCAATTTCTCGGTGTTCTACCGCACACCATCGCCTGATCCGGGCTTTCCCGCGTGCGAACCGAACTTTCTCAACTGCTCGTAATCCCATTCTTTCCGTAACATCCAGTACAAACGAACTGCCAGCTTTCGCGCCAGGGCGACCTTGGCGAACCACCGAACCGCGGGATGGATGTCCAGTATGAGTATGAAGTCCCTCTCGAGCATTGAGTCGAACTGGACTAGCCGCCGCAGACGATTGCTGTAAAACAGCCCTGTTACGTTTCGGTAGCTCTTCTTGAGTTTTCTAACTGGCATGGGAACGTTCCACCCTGCGTGTATCGACCAAGCGGGCTTCAGGATGGCGATTTCACGCCAAGATGTCAAGTTGTTATTTATCAATAAGTTAGACATGCATTACTGCGCAAGCTGGTAGGTATTTTTGAGAGGGATTGACTGTTAGTACAGTTTCAAGGGCGGATTTTTCATTGCATGCTAAGTTTTGCGGAGTTAAACATTGGTTAAACATATGTTTAACCATCGACAGTGTATTTGTTTAACTCAATGCTTAACCTAATGTGTTACGATGTTTAACCGTGGACTACGGCAAGACACGAGAACAGATCGAAGTGCGCGAGCAAGAACTTCATCGCAGTTGGTCCGAGGTGAGCTCGCAGCTAAGGCAGCTTGAAGAGAAGTTAATAGAGATTACGCATGAACTTGGTGCGCTGAGCCAGATTCGTGCAGGCGTGAGAGCCGCAATCGGAAAGGCAAGCGTTATCCCTCATGTGCCAGGGCTTACCGAGCACATTCGAAGTTTCCTATTGGGAGCGAAGGTCGCCGTAACCGCCACCCAGATCCGGGACTCTTGCGAGGCTGTCGGGATCAGAGCTAGATCAAGGAAAGACCTACTTATCGCCGTCCACGTTACCTTGAAAAGGTTGGGACTGGACATTAAGAAAGTGAAAGTGGACGGAAAAGATGCCTACTTGCAGCGTCCCGGTCTCAGAATTCCCAAGGTCCGGTCGCAATGACTTCGTCCTAACCGATGACTTGTCGCACCGTCTTTGCTCTCTTGTCGCCGTTCACTTTGCTTATTCCACGACATTTAGTCGCAAGGACTTATGTATCCGACTCCTATGCGGGTCCAAGCACATACACGGCCCACGGTGGAATCTCTGTTTCGCTTACCCAGCAGTAGGGCTCGTCTGGCCGAGCTAACGGCTCGTATTTCTGCAGCAGCCGCAGCTGGGACTCTTTGAAGATTGCACGGTAGGATTCATCGGTCCAGAGGATGTCTTCGACCGGTCGCGAATCGGCATGATCGGTGACGACGATGCGCACTTTGTCGCCCGACTTTGCCGCCTGGTTCTCGGGGAAATCGCTGGTGGAAAACGACGCCCACTCGCGGGTATAGATTTCCGGACGGGAGACGATCAGCACCAGCTTCCCTGCCGGATTAAGCAGGCGCCCGAGATCGCGCAGGATGTGGACTTTGTTGGCGCCGCCGGCGATATTGTCGAAGGTGAAAGCGGCGAGCACCAGATCATAGTTTCCGGATGAAAACTCGCTCAGATCGCCTCTGGGAGCGTGCTGCACGCGACCCTCGTCTTTCGGGACAAAGAGCTGGTAGTCGCCAGAGGGGTCGAGTTCGCGAGCTTTGCGGATCATATCCTCAGAGATATCAACTCCAGTGACCTCGAAAGCTAATTCGCGCAGGAAGCGCGTAGAGCGCCCTGTGCCGCAGCCGAAGTCGAGGCTCTTGTGGCCGTTAACATGCTCGCGGAGAATGGCAGGGATGTCGCGATAGGCTAGGTGGTAGGTGTTCTTGAATGCCAAAGTAGCGTAGGCGTCGGCGCGAGCAGCATCCTCATAGCAGTTGGTGAAGGTCGCTGATTTCGCCTTGGTGTCGGAGTCCATACGTGCGTTCTCCCAGCAAAGTATAAGACGGAGAACGCTCCGTGTCTGTGAAGTCGGGCAGCGATCTACGCGGGCGGCGGGAAACGAGCGTTATCCCGGTATAGGCGATCAAGCGGGAAAGACAATTTTCGGGTGGAACAGAGTGCCGGCGACTCGCATCGCTATAGCAATTAGATCGCGCTGGCCAAAGAAGACTTTTACTAACGGGGCGCGGGACATTTCTGGAAGATTTACGGAGCGTCCGCTGCGGATCAGAGCGGCGGATTCTTCGGTCGCGGTTACGCTAGGCAATTGCGGCACCAGGTTTCTGGGATGCACAAATAGAGACTCGGTAATTCCCTGCTGGTGCGCGGCATCTAACGCTTCGAGCGTGTGGGCGTTCTCGATGGCAAATTCGTCTACTGTGGTGCGACGGAGACTGGCTAGATGAGCGCCGCATCCTAGTTTCTGGCCCATTTCGTGTGCGACCGACCGGATGTAAGTGCCGGAGGTTACGCGGGCGCGGAAGGTGGCCTTATCGGCGGTCGTGTCGAGGATTTCAAACTCTTTTATCTCTACCTGAACCGACTGGAGGGTGACTTCTTTATTTTTGCGGGCGAGTTTGTAGGCAGGAACTCCGGCTATTTTCTTGGCGGAAAAAGGCGGCGGCATCTGCTCAATGACGCCTTGAAATTTGGCGGCCAAGGTGCGCACCTTGTCGCAACTCAGTTCGACAGCTTGTTGCGGCGTGGTAGGTTCGCCGTCGGCGTCGTAGGTGTCGGTGGCAAAGCCGAAGCGGATTGCGCCTTCGTAAGTCTTCTCGGAATGAGCGTAGAACTGCGCCAACCGGGTGAGGTTGCCGAGGACGATTGGCAAAACGCCGGTGGCGGAGGGATCGAGGGTTCCAAGATGGCCAACGGCACGCTGGCCTAGAATTCGACGCACGCGGTTGACCACGTCGTGCGAGGTGAGGCCGGCGGGCTTATCGATGATGAGGACACCGTTCATGGAATTTTGTAATTTGGTAATTTGTAACTTGGTAATTTGCGGGCGGCTAGAGATCGAGTTCATCAGGTGTCTCAGATTACCAAATTACAGATTACAAGATTACTAGTTCCCTATGATTCCTCTGCGTGACGATCAGCCGACTTTTTCTACGCCGTTCGTCAATTATTTTCTAATCGTGCTCAATGTGCTCGTTTTTGTGTGGGAGCTGTCGGTCGGCCTGGACGGGGCCACATCAGAGTTTGGACTAGTACCTCGCAACGTTCTAGCGGTGCTGACCGGCCATTCGCACGACCCCGCGGCAGCAGCTATTGTGCCGTTGTTTACCTCGATGTTTCTGCACGGTTCATTGTTTCACGTTGCAGGCAATATGTTATTTCTCTGGATCTTTGGCGACAACGTCGAAGATCACCTGGGTCACTTCAGCTATCTGGTGTTTTACTTGCTGAGCGGCGCAGCCGCCGGCATCACGCATATCCTGCTAAACCTGAACTCCCGTTTGCCAACAGTTGGCGCCAGCGGGGCGATTGCAGGAGTGATGGGAGCATATTTTATCTTGTATCCCCGAGCACGCGTGCTCACATGGTTCTTCGTCTTCGTATTGTGGTTGCCGGCTTGGCTCGTTTTGGGATATTGGTTTCTGTTTCAGTTCTTCGCAGTGCCGCAGGTCGCTGCGACCGGCGTGGCAGTTTGGGCCCACCTGGGCGGATTCGCGTTTGGTGCAATCATGATCAATGTGTTCCCCGAACGTTCACACCGACGCCGATATGGCACTTGGTAAGTCGTTGGGCTCAGCGTCGCGGTTCTGGCGCCGGCCCGGGAGGCAGGATCTCCACTTCTCCGGGAGACCTGGGTTTGGGTTCGTAATCGGGCGTGAGGTTATCATTCGAACCGGCGCTTACTTGTTGGCGCGTGACGAACCATACGGCCGTCGTCCAGGTGGGGAAAAGATCGGCGCCCGGGATCAGTTTAGCGGCGGCGGTGGGCAGGAAAGCCCAGTGCCAGCCGAGCAGGCGAATCATCACGTAGGCTACGGCCAGGTCGAGAATGGAGTCGGCGGGCGATAGGGCTCCCTCGGCGAATAGCGGAAAGGCAGCGATCTGCAGAGCGTCGGCAGCGATGGCTACGGCCCAGGCGATGCGATGCTCGGGTTCTTTGAGCGATTTGAAGTGGTCTAGGAATGACATGGCTTCGGATGACGGTCGTTGGACATTCGTCATTGGTCGATGATCGTTTGCCGTTAGCGAACCATGGCAGCGAACAACGACCACGGCTCAGGTTGACTCCAGTATCTTTAGATGCCTGGCGGGGCTTCAGGGTCGCCGTTAGTTCTAAAGCGTGCCTATCGATGGCCTGATTACTATCTTCTCCACGGTGGTATTTTCGGGCAGGCGTAACGCATCGACCACTGTCTGAGCTACGGATTGGGCGGACATCATTTTTCGCCGGGGAGCTGTCGGCCATAACGTTTGCCAGATTTCCGTGTCGGTGGCACCGGGCAGAAGGGCGATCACGCGAATGCCTTTTGGGCGCAGTTCTTCGCGCAGCGTATCGGTGAAGCCGAGGGCTCCGTGCTTTGACGCATTGTAGGCTGCGGAGCCTGGAAAAATGCGTTCGGCGGCCACGGAGAGATTATTGACGATGGTGCCGCCGCGCTTCATCACTGCCAGGGCTGCCTGGGTGACTAGAAATAGGCCATTCAGATTGGTGTCGATCACCCCGATCCATGTTGGATAAGGTAAGTCGGCGACGACGCGGTTGGGATGGGCTATGCCGGCATTGTTGATGAGGATGCCGAGGGGCCGGCGCAATGCGCGGACTCGCTTGAAGAGATGATCGACTGACTCGGGGCTGCGAACGTCGCAGGGTTGTGCGAGCACTTGCACGCGCAGCTTCTCTAATTCGGTACGCGTTTTTGCAAGAGTGCGCTCGTCCCGGCCAGTGATGATCAGGTTGCACCCTTCGCGCGCCAGCGCGCGCGCTATGGCTAGTCCGATGCCGCGGTTGGCGCCGGTGATGAGGGCCAGACGGCCGGAGAGCGGAGATTGTTGCGGCTTGTTGTTGCGTTTTGGCATGCGGCTTTGCCAGCTTAGTCCAACTTTTACGAACTTACGAGCTTTGAATTTGAGTACGAGCTTTGAATTTGAGAATGATCGGGTGACGGCGTGGAATTAGCGCGGGTGCGGGCAGTTGCCGAGCTTCGCTCGGCTGGACAAGTGAGGGCACCCTTCGACAAGCTCAGGGCAGGCTCTGTCCCTACGTGAGCCATGGTGCACTAACTAGGTGACAAATTACACGCCGTTCGTACGCTGGCGGATCAGGGACAGGAACTCGGTTCGGGTTTCTTCCTCGCTGCGGAAGCAGCCTAGCATCGATGACGTGACGGCTGAAGAGTGCTGTTTTTCTACGCCGCGCATCATCATGCAGAGATGGCGGGCCTCGATGACTACGCCTACGCCTTGCGGCTCGATTGCGTTTTGGATTGCCTCCGCGATTTGCGTGGTCAGGCGCTCCTGGATTTGCAGGCGGCGCGAGAAGGCCTCAATGAGACGCGGGATTTTGCTCAGGCCGATGACTTTTCCGTTGGGAATATAGGCTACGTGCACCTTGCCGAAAAAGGGCAGCAGGTGATGCTCGCACAGGCTGAACATCTCTACGTCTTTCACGATCACCATTTCGTCATAAGTGACGGTGAAGAGCGCCTTGCGCAGGAGCGCTTCGGGGTCGTCTTTGTAGCCCTTGACGAGGAACTGCATGGCCTTCGCGACGCGCTCAGGAGTGCGAGCGAGGCCCTCGCGGTCGGGATCTTCGCCGAGGCGGACGATCATTTCGCGGACGAGTTCTTCGTAGGTGGCGCTGGTGAGCGTGGCGGATAGGTCGGCTGGAGTTTTCATAGTGTTTGGTTGTTAGTCGATAGACGCTGGAAAACGCGCCGGCATTCCGAACGACTATCGACCATCGACTAAGAACCGTTTTCTCCAAAATATTCGAACGAATTCATCATTGTTTCTTCGATACGTATCTTGTCTAGATGCGCCTTGCTGAAGTCCCGCTTCACAATTTCGTAGATCGCAATGCATAGGTTTTCCGTGGTGGGAACCTGGCTCGCGAATTCTGGCAGTAGATTGAGATTCTGGTGGTCGTAGCGCTCGATGACTCGGCTGTGCACAAAGCCATCTAGATCAGTGAGGTTGCAAACCATTCCAGTCTGGTCGTCGACCGGTCCGCTGACGGTGATTTCGATCACGTAATTGTGGCCGTGGCCGTAGGGATTGTTGCACTTGCCGTAGGTGTTGCGGTTCTCCTCTTCTGACATTTCGTCGCTGTGCAGGCGATGGGACGCGGAAAACATGTAGCGGCGGGTGAGGTGCGCCTTCATACCTCACCATAGAAATCGACAAACAGGTCGGGAGTTTCGTAGACGCGAACGCGATGCAGGTGGGCGGCGTTGAGTTTCGGTACGAGACGCTGCCAGATTACGATGGCTAGATTTTCGGTAGTTGGAATCTTCGTGAAAAACTCAGGAACTTCTTTGTTGAGGAATCGATGATCGAGGGCATCGAGGACTTCCCTGCTCATGACGTCTTTTAGTTGCTTGAGATCGACGACGAATCCGGACTTGGGATCGACCGCACCTTTCACCGTGACCTCTAGCGTGTAGTTGTGCCCGTGGCCATTCGGGTTATTGCACTTGCCGAAGACGCGCTGGTTTTCGTCGGCAGTAAATTCCGGATTGTGATAATAGTGCGCGGCTGAAAATTCTGCTTTGCGGGTGAGGTAAACCATGTGCATCAGCTCTCGGCTTTCAGTTGTCAGCTCTCAGTTTGTTAGGCCTGATTGTTGATTCGCGCCATGGATTCTTGCCGGCGGCTCTCGATCATGGTCGTTATCATTATCGTTGTGCGCAGCGGTGTCATACGCGCGGCCCTTCCATGATACTCGGCCTTGGGCGTGGGCCTGCTTGGAGCGTATCAGCAAGTAGGCAAAGATCGGCGGACCGATCGCGATCGCTAACAGATTGTTCTGGGCCGCGAAGCGGGCGGTGCTGATCCTCAAGAAAGCCAGCAAACAAACGACGGTGAATATGAGGCTCAAGTGGTGGAAGCCAGTGGAGGCCGTCAGCGCAAAGAACAACGTAATCCACGCCGCGAACCACCAAAGCACGGTCTTGAACGCCAGGAATTCTGGGTACGGGAATAAGAGCGCAAGGTTCTTTGTCCAGCCTTCGCGAAGCTGGGCCCAGTTGCGATACATGCGAGTGCCAACGGCGTCCGCGGCATAGCGGAAGTAAACACGTCGGCCGGAATTGCGAAAGAGGCGTGCGAGAGCGACGTCCTCGAGTATTTCGGTGGCGACAGCGGCATGACCTCCGACCGCGTCGTAGGCGGCGCGGCGGACGAGGATATATTGGCCGTTGGCGGCTACGATCTTTGAATTCTGATCGCGCACTTTATGGGGTGGGTACTGCGCTGCTAGTTCTGCGAAAATTACGGGCATGACGGCGCGCTCCGTGAAAGTTACAACGACCTGCTTGGGCGAATAGGAGAGCAGATCGGCCTGTTCTTTCTTTGCCTCTGCCAAAGCACATGCGAGCGAGCCGGGTCGGTGCATTGTGTCGGCGTCGGTGAAGAGCAGCCAGGGGGCGCGGGCTTGTTTCGCTCCAGCAATCAGCGCGTTGTTCTTTCCCGTGTAATTGTCATGCAGCGGGCCAGGCGAAATCACTTGGACTCCGGCGAAGCTTTGCGCGATGTCGCGGGTGCGGTCGGTTGAGGCGTCATCGACTACTATGATCTCGAAGAGGACGCCGGCTTGCGCGGTCAGCGATGCGAGGCACGCGAACAAGTTGGCCTCTTCGTTGCGCGCCGGAATAATTATGGAGACATCGAGGCGAGGAGAAGCGGGAACAGGCGTGCGGATGGCCGTTCGGGGACTCACAATCTTGAGCAGAGCCAGCGGGAGCGGAAACGTGGAGAGTGGAAGTGAAGGACGCATTGCTTTTCGCTATTATAAGGGTGTGAGACGATCGCTTGCTGCTACGCTGTTTTTCACGGTACTCGTGGTTGGGCTGCTCGCAGGGCTGATGGGATGCTATAGCGGGAATCATCCGGCGCGCATCGGGTCGAATGCTCCGGATTTTACGTTGCAGGATTCCGACCACCAGGTCACGCTCAGCCAGTATCGCGGCCAGGTGGTGTTGCTGAATTTCTGGGCGACCTGGTGCCCGCCATGTATCGAAGAGACGCCCTCGATGGTGCAGATGCAGGCGCGATTCAAGGACAAGGGCGTTGTCGTGCTCGCCGTCAGCATCGACGCGGATGACGACGCATATCACAAGTTTCTCAAGGAATACAAAGTGAATATGGTCACGGTGCGGGACGAGGCGAAGAAGGCATCTACGCTCTACGGCACATTTGGCTGGCCGGAAACCTACGTTATCGATCGTGGCGGAGTCATTCGGCGGAAGTTTATAGGGCCGGTAGATTGGACGAGTCCGGAGATTACGGAATACCTCAACAAGCTGTAGGCCAGGTGACAGGGCGCTGATGACAGTAAAAATCCCACCCCAACGGCAGCGGTGGTTTGGCCTTCCCGTCGCCAGCGACCTCTCACCCGTCACCTGACCTCAGAGTTTGACATTCCAGAGTTTGACATTCCGCAATCTTAGCGAGTTGGTGATCACTGATACAGAACTGAAGCTCATGGCGGCTGCCGCTAGGATCGGGCTCAGGAGCAGGCCGAAAAATGGATAGAGTACGCCGGCTGCGACGGGCACTCCGATCGAGTTGTAGAGGAACGCAAAGAACAGGTTCTGGCGGATGTTGCGCATAGTGGCCTGGCTTAGCTTGCGAGCTCGCAGAATTCCTTCAAGGTCTCCTTTAAGCAGGGTGATGTTGCCGCCTTCGATGGCGATATCAGTGCCGGTGCCCATGGCGATGCCCACGTCTGCTTGAGCCAAGGCAGGAGCGTCGTTGACACCGTCGCCGGCCATGGCGACGATGCTGCCTTCCTTCTGAAGGCTCTTGACGATCTCAGCTTTTTGACCCGGAAGTACCTCGGCCTTAAAATCCGCGATTTCGAGTGAGCGGGCTAAGGTTTGAGCTGTCGTCTGGTTATCGCCCGTCAGCATCACCAGGCGGATTCCTTCTGCTTTCAGTTCACGCAGGGCATCGATTGCAGTTGCCTTGAGGGGATCGGAGATGGCGATGTCGCCTGCGAATTGACCGTCGACCGCAATATAGATGTGGGTTGCGCCGGGCGCGTCGCCGACCGCAGGGCCGGCCTTGCGGCCAGAGCCGAAAACGCCCAGGTCCGTCATCAGCGCCGAGTTCCCTGCCGCGACGCGTTTGCCGTCTACAAAGCCTGTGATGCCCTTGCCGGGCACGTATTCGAAGCCAGAGACGTCGGAGAGCCGCAAATTCTGGTGGCTGGCGGATGCCATGATGGCGGCGCCGAGAGGATGCTCGCTGGCACGCTCCAAACTGGCGGCCAGGCGAAGCGCCTCAGCATTACTGTAGGCAGTTACCGTCGGCTTCCCTTCCGTTAATGTGCCGGTTTTGTCGAAGACGATGGTATTCACTTTTTCCATCGTTTCGAGAGCCTCGGCATTCTTGATGAGCACGCCTGCATTGGCGCCTCGACCTGTGCCAACCATGATCGCCATCGGCGTTGCCAGGCCGAGGGCGCAGGGACAGGCAATGATCAGAACGGCTACGGCGTTAACGATGGCATGGGCGAGGCGCGGCTGCGGACCGACGATTGCCCACGCGATGAACGTGGTTGCCGCAATCGCTATGACGGCCGGGACAAACCATCCGGCGACTCTATCGGCCAGGCGTTGAATGGGAGCGCGGGTGCGCTGGGCTTGGCTGACCATCTGTACGATTTGCGCCAGCATGGTTTCGTTGCCGACGCGCTCGGCTCGCATAACAAGCGCGCCCATGCGATTGATGGTGGCGCCGATTACGCGGGAGCCGACCGTCTTCTTTACCGGCAGCGATTCGCCGGTGATCATCGATTCATCGACCGCGCTCGAACCTTCGAGCACCACACCGTCGACGGGAATCTTTTCTCCGGGACGCACGCGCAGGCGATCTCCGGGCTTGACGTCGGCGAGCGGGATGTCGCGCTCTTCGTTGGTAGTACTCCCATCGTCATTGGATGTGACTAGCCGCGCCATTTTTGGACTTAGGTCGAGCAGCGCTCGGATTGCGCTCGAGGTTCGGCTGCGGGCGCGAAGTTCGAGTACCTGGCCGAGCAATACGAGTGTGACAATTGCCGCAGCGGCTTCGAAGTAAACATCGGGACGATTTGCCATGCCCGGCATGCTGCTGAAAGATGCCGAAAAGATCTGCGGGAATAACGTTGCCACAACGCTGTAGACATACGCGACGCCGGTCCCCATGGCGATTAGCGTGAACATGTTGGTGCTGCGATTGACGATCGAGGCCCAGCCGCGCTGAAAGAACGGCCAGCCGGCCCAGAGCACTACAGGAGTGGCCAAAACCAGTTCGAGCCAAGGCAGAATCGAACCCCACGACGTTACTACTCTATGGTTGCCTCGCCCTAGATAGACGAAGCCCATGAGTGAATCAGGCCACAACATGCTCCCCATGGCGATCGCGAGCAACGGCGCGGTCAATGCCAGGCTGATCCAGAAGCGCCGTGACATGTCGCTTAGTTCGGGATTGTCTTCTTCGAGCGTGACGGTGCGCGGCTCTAGAGCCATGCCGCAGATAGGGCAACTCCCCGGCTCGGTTCTCACTATCTCCGGATGCATTGGGCAGGTGTATTCGGTGGTCGTCGCAGGCAGCGCGAACGACTCACGCTCTAATGCCATGCCACATTTGGGGCAGGGGACGGAGGTGGATTCACGCACCTCGGGGCACATGGGACAGACGTAGGCCGCCTCGTCTTTCGAATTGTTTCGCGCGATAGAAGGCACGATCACTTTCGCAGAACTCGTGTTCGGAGACCTCATGGACGCGCCCAGAGAGACTAGCCCCGAGGGCATCTTCATCGCCATATGCTTCGGCGGGGATGACAGAATTTTCTCGGGATCGGCCTGAAACTTTGCCAGGCAGCCAGCCGAGCAGAAGAAGTATTCCTTGCCGTCGTGCTGAGCTTTATAGTGGGCGGTTTCCGGCGTTACATTCATGCCGCAGACGGGATCTTTTGCGGGTGCTTGCGCCAATGGCGCGGAGTTCAAGGCGTTCACGAGATCGGGGTGGTCCATAGTTCCGCTGGTTTCGCCAGTTTACGTTATACCGAGTGTAAATAATTTCGTGACTGCTGACAGTGGCCGAGCTACGCTCGGCGTGGACACGTGACGGCACCCTTCGACAAGCTCAGGGCAGGCTCTGTCCCTACGTAAGCGTTCCCAACCCCCGCGGGAGCTCGATCTGGTTGGCGGAAGCCGCGTCTTTATTAGATACTCGAAGGGTTAACTTTGAACTTTTTTATGGAAGAGGAATGAATGACATATCTTGAAGCCGCTTACAGCTACCAGACTCCTCCGGGAGAAGATGAGTTGCGGGCGATTGACAGCATTCGTGAGGTGTATGGCATTCAGCGCATACAATTTAACGAAAAGGATCGGACAGTTCGCGTGTTGTTCGACGCTTCGCGCTTAAAGGGCGACGCCGTGGCCCGGTTGTTGCGGCAGGCTGGAATCGATGTACGAGAACAGTTGGCGTTGGCCTGAGTCGACTGAGTGGCCTCGGCGATCTGCCCTCAGATTTCCACGGTTAAGATTCAGGAAGATGGTGGCACTCCGCCCCGCTTCCTAATCCTCAATTGGGGGAGGACTTCGGGGAGAGCGGAAACCGGGCGGAGTGCGAGTCGGCGACAAACGAGTTTTGCAAAGGGGCATTCGGAAAGACCTCTGGCCGAAGTGATTCCCAAATGCCCCGTTGCGCGCCACTTCGTCTTGTCTGAATATAAGCATCTGGGTTGCCATTGCTAAACCATTGCTAACACTCCACTGTGGCGGGAGCCGTTGGGTAGGTTTTGCGCGAAAGCCGGAAACTTTTACGCCTCAGGGATTTCCTTAGATGAAATGGGGGTTGATTTGGGCGAAACGAATCTGTTCCGCTATAATTCAGGAACGCAATTCCGCAAAGCATGCGCCCGTAGCTCAATTGGATAGAGTGCTTGGCTACGAACCAAGAGGTTGGGAGTTCGATTCTCTCCGGGCGCACCATATTTTCTCGCAACATCCTCCGGCATCCAATGCCTCACGACATCAAAAGCACACGCTTTGCGCGTTTGAACGCATCGGTACTCGGATCAATCAGGTCGAAATGGCCCGCGCTTGGTATCTCCAGCAACTCTACTGATTCGCCTGCTTTCTTTTTGTGCGCGACATAATCGCGGCTGAATTCCGGCGGCACAATTTCATCGTCGCTGCCGTGAATGAGCCATTGCCGAGTTCGCGCGATGCTTAGCTCCATAGGATCGGCTTCGCGATAGTGATCAGGAACGGCTTCTGGTTTGCCTCCCAGAAACTCGGCGACTGCGTCATTGCTGAGATGCAGCGCGAACGCTTTTCTCAGATCAACGACTCCGGCCAGCGAGATCGCGCGGCGAAGCGACGGTTCATGAGCTGCCAGACAGAGAGCCAACTGCCCTCCAGCGGAATGGCCCATCACCACGAGAGTGTCGAGGTCGAGATGGAATCGGGAGTGCGACTGCTGGATGTAGCGGTATGCAGCGCGAATGTCTTCGAAGCTTCCGGGCCATCCGCCGCCGAGATTGCCAATGCGGCGGTATTCAAGATTGAAAGTCGCCAGGCCTGCAGTACGGAGCGCTTCGCAGAGATGCCCGGCATGAATCGGATCGTATCTCGACCGCCAAAACCCACCGTGGATCTTGAGGCAGAGCGGGATGCGGCGGCTTTGTTTGAGGTATGCGGACCTCGAAGAACTGATTCGGATCGGCTCCGTAGGCTACGCGCTCGTCAGGCGGTGGCTGAGGCTTGGTGAGGATGTCTTCAGCGGACATGAAATGGCTCTTGGAGAAACGATGCGTTCCTGTTTTCCTGGCCGAACGCGAAATTCTAGTACACCTGGCGCGACTACCGGAGCTTCGCTCGGCTGGGACAGGTGAGGGCACCCTTCGAGAAGCTCAGGGCAGGTTCTGTCCCTGCCCGATCTCTGCGGCGCGAGCTCGGCCCTAGCTCTCTTTCAGCTTTAGTTTGCTCTTATTTTCTTCGATGAAGGCTTTCAGGTCGGGGACGGCGTTGAGCAGTTTTGTCCACTGTTCGTAGTAGAGAGTGACGGGGAATCGGCCTAACCCGTAGACGCTGACTCCACCCTTTTCGCTAACGCGGAACTCCATGGCGCCGCTCTTCTTCTTCGTTTCCACCTGCTTTTCCAGATCGGCCAGGCGGGCCTTCAGTTCTTCATAGCTTGGTTCGGTCATGAGTGCTCCTCTCGAGTATTTCTTATGATAGGGTGGTAGCCGCCTTTTCGTCGAGGCGCGGCTCCTCTTCGTTGCGCAAATAAGTGCCGCCAGTACATTTGGTCGATTCGCGGCCATTCGTCAATTGGCCCAGGGGGACGATCCCAGCCGATTTGCCATGGTTAAAGGCCTCCCGCCTTCCTTTTAGGTGAAAAACTGTGCACTATGCGGGTCATCGGCGGTGTATTTACCGCCAAGTCCCTACGCCCCAAGAGGTTACGGTACCACGGTAAGCGGCAAACGGAAGCGGAAATGCTAAAATCAAAGGGTAGAAGCTAAAGTTGAACGATTGGAGATTCACGATGGCGAACCAGAAAAAGAAGTCATTTCTTGAGAGCATTCCTCTGTTGATCGTAATTGGATTAATCGCTGGAGCTGTCGGCGGTTTGGGCGTTGGCCTGGTGCAGATGCATTCGATGTCAGCAGCTTCCGCAGCGAGCGCCGCGGGCAAATAGCGCTTTCGTAGGTCATTGAGAATTTGGAGCGGGAGACGGGGATCGAACCCGTGACATCCAGCTTGGGAAGCTGGCGTTCTACCGCTGAACTACTCCCGCTCGTTGTGGTTAGACTACCATCCTGCTTTATCCAAAACAACTTTTGATGACTTGGCTCCTGTTCTGGGAGAGCCCTAACCCTGAACGACAGGATGGTAGACTTGCGTCCAAAATCGTCTCAGCATCCAGGAGAATTGATGTCTACTGATTCCCTTCCCCCGAAAGTAAACCGGGAGCGCTCGTCGAAGTTCCCACCAAAGAATAGTGCGCGACGTGATTTTCTACGGGCGGCGGCCATGGCGACTGCGGCGGGGTTCGCTCAGCCGGCGCTTGGTTCGGCGCGTGTTGTCGATTCCCCGCCCTCTTCCTCAGGGTCGGATTCGACAAAGAAAAACGACTTCAAAAAGGATTTTGAACTCGACGAGATCACGATTGACGAGGTTCGGAAAGGTTTTGAGTCGGGCCAGTATTCGTCGCGTTCCTTGACCGAGAGATACCTCGCCCGCATTCATGAGATCGACAAGGCGGGGCCTATGCTGAACGCCATCATCGAGATCAATCCTGACGCGCTGCAGATCGCCGAGGCACTCGATCAGGAGCGCAAGGCGAAAGGCCCCCGCGGGCCGCTGCACGGGATCCCGATTCTGATCAAAGACAATATCGATACTGGCGATAGGATGAAAACGACGGCCGGATCGCTGGCGCTCGCGGGATCTTCAGCACCGAGGGATGCATTTGTTGCGGCGCAGTTGCGTAGGGCAGGCGCGGTGATTCTCGGTAAGACGAATTTGAGCGAGTGGGCGAATATTCGATCGAGCCACTCGACCAGCGGTTGGAGCGGTCGCGGCGGGCAGACGCGCAACCCTTATGCTCTCGACCGCAATCCGTGCGGATCGAGTTCGGGGACGGGAGCGGGCGTCTCCGCGAATCTATGCGTGGCGGGAGTGGGAACGGAAACGGACGGCTCGGTTGTGTGCCCTTCGTCAGCGAACGGTTTGGTCGGGCTTAAGCCAACGGTTGGATTGATTAGTCGCAGCGGCATTATTCCGATCTCGCATAGTCAGGATACGGCGGGGCCGATGGCGCGCACGGTGCGCGATGTCGCCATTATGCTGAGTGCCATGGCGGGAGCGGATGCGGACGATTCCGCGACGGCAAATGCAGCGGGCAAGATATTCCCCGACTACACCAAATTTCTCGACGAGGCAGGACTCAAAGGCGCGCGCCTCGGAGTGGTGCGGAAATATTTTGGATTTAATGAGGCCGTCGATCGTCTTACGGAGACGCTCCTCAGCGAAATGAAACATGCGGGCGCAGAGATTATCGACCCTGCGGATATTCCCACCATTGGCAAGTTTGATGAAAGTGAAATGACCGTCTTGCTCTATGAGCTAAAGGCCGACCTGGCAGCTTATCTGGCGCGCCGCGGCGGTAGTTCAATCGGGGATCCGATCAAGAGTTTGAAAGATGTCATCGACTTCAACGAGCAGAATCACGACCGCGAGATGCCCTTCTTCGAGCAGGATCTTTTTATAAAGGCTGAGCAGAAGGGTCCCCTCAGTTCGAAAGAATATCTCGATGCGCTGGAGATGAATCACCGGCTCAGCCGCGATGAGGGCATCGATTTCGTCATGGACAAATACAAGCTCGATGCGCTTGTCGCGCCCACGGGAGGGCCCGCGTGGGTGACCGATCTGATCAACGGTGACCATTCTGCTGGCGGCAGTTCGAGCGCCGCTGCGGTTGCAGGTTATCCCAATATCAATGTGACGGCCGGATATCTTTGGGGATTGCCGGTTGGGATTTCGTTTTTCGGGCGCGCCTGGAGCGAGCCCACTCTGCTTAAGATCGCCTACTCCGTGGAGCAGTTGACGAAAGCTCGGCAGAAGCCTCGCTTTTTGCGCACCATTAATTTCTGATTGGCTACCCGAAATCTTTAACCACAAAGGACACAAAGGGCATGAAGGAAGGACCACGGCGAAGGAATTGGGTTTGACGGCGGCCGCGGGCTTTTTTTGTGGCTGAGGTTTATGGCTGCGGCTTCGGCGCTGCTGGCAGGAGCGGCGGCTGATTTGATTCAGGCGTAGGCGCAGGCGACGAAAAAACGGGACTTATCAGAGGTTCATTCAGCGAATCGGGTGCGGCTTGGGCCGGCTTGGGGCGTATTCCTTTGGCTTCCACAATCGACCAGCGCCAGTCTTCGTCGGGGCCGGGAATGATTCCGATATCTTCGCGGAATGCTGTCGTGCTGAAGGGTTTGGCTTCGGCTTTGAGATGGTATAGCAGTGTCACGTCAGACCGCCGCTCGACTGTTACCGGCGTCAGGCCTTCGGCGGCTGGAATGACCCGGGCCTGCGCTGCTATTTCGGCATTCTCTCCGGGCTTGCGTTCGAGGGTCAGGCCAACGGTGATTTCGCGAAGCTCCCAGTCGGTGCCGTTGAAAACTTCTAGCTGCAAGCTTTCGTCCTGGATGGAGCCGGGGCCGTCGATCTTGAGCAATTCGGGTAGCGGAAGATCTTCGACGAGCACGGGCCTTATCAGCAGCGCACTGGCGTTTGCGTTGAATGACAGACTGCAGGTTACATCGGGAGAAGACACTTTCAATGTGTTGCCGGAGGGGTCGATCGAGAAAACGGTTTTATCGGCTTGGATAGGACGGGCGTTCTTCGCGTCCTCCATCAGTTGGGCGAGATTGTCGTTGTCGATCATGGTAGGTTCCTGCATCTGCTGCGATTTGTTCTTGCGCAGATCTCGCGCCACGTCGCCGAGCGGTGCAGGATCGTCCTGCGCACGCGCTGCGCTCGGGAGGAGAGATACGCTAAATGATAAGAGCGCGGCGGAGAAGATAACGGGGCGCAGGCTGGGCAGTCGGGATCGCATGGTTCGGTCGCTAAGAGCGTAAGTCGCTTAGCGAGTTTAGCTCCATCTGTAGGAGGTTTAGGCGAGATAGAGGGGGTGAGAAGTTACTAAAGGAACAGGAGGGTGATAGCACTTCTGCGGCAGGCAGCCAAGGCTTTGGCTAAATAAGTTAGCCGCGAAGAATGGGAAAGGGCATGGACGAGCTCAGATCGAAGTAACGCGCAACGGGGCTCGTCGACGCCCTCACCAAGTCGTCTTATTGCTTATTGCCGCAACCAGCGAGTTGTGCCGGGTTACAGCAGGCCAGAGGTACGCAAACGGGCGATCGGATCGGTTACCGCCATTGGTTGACGCTTAAAAACCCAGCGCGCCACCGCAATTCCCAATGCCGCATAGCACAGATGCCAGATTTTCATAGATCGCTCCCCACGCCGGACCTTGTTGGGGAGAGAGTACGAAAGGTCGCGCCGTAAACTAACCCTAACTCTCGTTCATCGGCAGGTCTAGGCCACGAAGGTGCTATGAAAGCCAGCAGAAAGTAATCGCTAGTAACAGGGGTTAGTAACTCGCGGGGACGTTTCTATTGGGAAGCTTCGATCCAACCGCCGCCGACGACAATATCGCCATCGTAAAAAACGGCTCCTTGGCCGGGGGTGATGGCGCGCTGCGGCTGGTCGAAGGTGGCTCGGACTTCGTCCGGCCCGGTCGATTCGATGAGGGCGGGAGCGGGTTGGTGCTTGTGGCGAATCTTAACGGCTACTCGCATCGGCTCGGGCAGTTCGGCGATTGAGATCAGGTTCACTCGACGGGCGCGGAGAGTGCGCGAGTAGAGGTCTTCATCCTTGCCGACGACGACCCGGCGCGTGTCGTTCTTGATCTGGATCACGTAGAGCGGTGAGCCGGTGGCTACACCGAGACCCTTGCGCTGGCCAACGGTGAAATTATGTACGCCGGCGTGCTTGCCAATTACCTCCCCGTCAGTGGTGACCATTTCGCCGCCAATATCCATCGGTGCGTCTCCCTGCTCGGTGAGATAGGCCTCAAGAAAACGCTTATAGTCGCCTCCGGGCACGAAGCAAATCTCCTGGGAGTCGGGCTTCTCGGCGATGACGAGGCCTTGCTGGCGCGCCAGTTCGCGGACCTCGGGCTTGGTCATTCCGCCCAATGGAAAAAGGGTGCGGCTGAGTTGCTCTTGCGTCAGCCCGAAGAGAAAGTAAGTCTGATCCTTGGAACGATCCGCAGGCCGCTTCAGCAGCCAGCGATCGCGTTGCCCGTCGAATACGACCTGCGCGTAGTGGCCGGTGGCAACCTTGTCGGCGCCAATCTGGCGCGCCACGATGAGAAGTTGGTCAAACTTCAAGTGATTGTTGCAGAGGCTGCACGGGATTGGCGTGCGTCCGGCAAGATACTCCTCGACAAACGGACGTATCACGTCGCGCTCGAAGCGCTCTTCGTGATTGACCACGTAGTAAGGGATACCGAGGGTCTCCGCTACGCGGCGCGCGTCGTAGACGTCGTCAATCGAACAGCAACGGCCCTGGACGGATTCGGGCATACCGGCGTGTCCGGCTAGGCGGCGCTGGTTCCAGAGCTGCATGGTGAGGCCGATGATGTTACGGCCCTCGGCGCGCAGCATGGCCGCGACGGCGGAGGAGTCAACTCCTCCCGACATAGCGACGGCGATGGTTTCGGAATTCAGCATTTAGCATTTAGCAATTGGCATTTAGCACTTACATGTTAATTTTCGACTAGGACTACGAGCTAAATGCTGAGTGCGCTTTTCGACCATGTCGGCGACAGGTCTCGCAAACGCGCTACCGTCTCTGGAATCAGCTCGAGCGCGAAATCCACATCCTCGTTCGTATTCTGCTTGCCGAGGCTGAAACGAATGCTGGCTTTGGCTCGGTTGCGGCTCACGCCCATCGCGGTCAGCACGTGCGATGGTTCGATCGCTCCGGAGGAACACGCTGCGCCGGTCGAAACTGCCAGCCCTTTTAAGTCTAACGCGATCACCAGCGCCTCGCCTTCGATTCCGTCAAAATAAATGTTGGTCGTATTGGGCACGCGGGGCACGCGTCCACCGTTCGAGTCAGCGCCGTTTAGTCCGGTCGCTTCGAGTGTGAGCAGTTCCCTCTCCAGGCGGTCTCGGGCACTGGCCATCGTGGTATCCTCGCCACGCTCTAGGCAGGCGCGCGCTAGCGCGGCCGCCCTGCCCAGACCGACGATGCCTGCTACATTCTCCGTCCCTGCCCGACGCGAACG
The DNA here is from genome assembly GCA_963800565.1 of uncultured Acidobacteriaceae bacterium. Classification (GTDB taxonomy): domain Bacteria; phylum Acidobacteriota; class Terriglobia; order Terriglobales; family Acidobacteriaceae; genus Acidiflorens. The sequence continues at coordinate 138,395 of CAWDBM010000010.1, read as the reverse complement.
CTCATGACTGCCCCCATAGAGCATCGGCTCAAGCTGAGTTCCCTTGCGGAGGTAGAGCGCGCCAACTCCTTGCGGTGCGTGAAACTTGTGGCCAGAGATGGTCAGCGCGTCACAACCGATTTCGTTGACATCGATAGCGACTTTGCCTGCCGCCTGCACGGCGTCGGTGTGAAAGTACACATCGGCTTCGGCGGCGATCTTTCCGATCTCCGCGACAGGTTGGAGCACTCCAGTCTCGTTGTTGGCGAACATGATCGTGATTAGCTTCGTTCTGGGGCGGATGGCGCGCTTTACATCTGCCGGATCAAGCAAGCCACGTCCATCGACGGGAATAAAGGTGACTTCGCAGCGCTTGGTTTCAGCAAGATGCTTGCAGGCATTGAGCACCGCGTGATGCTCGATGGTCGAGGTGACGATGTGGTCGCCTTCGCGCGTCAGCCCAAATATCGCCAGATTATCGGCCTCGGTGCCGCCACTCGTGAACACTATCTCCGACGCGCGACAATGGAGCAGAGCAGCCACCGATTCGCGCGCTCGCTCGACTGCGGCTCGCGTATCCTGCCCGTGATGGTGAATCGAGGAGGCGTTGCCAAAATGCTCCCCGAAACAAGGGCGCATCGCCTCGAGAATCTCGGGGAGAACGGGAGTGGTCGCGTTGTTGTCGAGATAGACTCGCCGCGTCATGCAATCTTTATTGTACTGGTTTGGATGAGGATGTTCAGCGCAGAAAGACAGATGGGACGCGGTTGAAGAAGCGTCCCCCGACTGAAAGCTGACAGGCTGTTCGGCAGCCAAATCGAAAGCTAATTTCCTTGCGCGATCTGTGGCGTACGTTCACCAAGTGTAAATTTCACGTCTACCGTCTGGCGAGGCTGTACGGTTACCGCTTTGCTCCACATAATGGGATCGGAGAATACCGGCCGTTTCACGCGCAGTTGCGTCGAAATATCGTAGAGTGAACTTTCGCCGACGACCTTCCATCCTTCATGCCAGGCAACGATTTCGTAATCGCCGGGCGGAACGTCGGTCAGTTCAAAGTTGCCATCCTGATCGGTCACGGCATAGTAGGGGTGCCGAGCCACGATCATTTCGCCATTCATCCAGACATGGCCAGCATTGCAGCGCAGGCTGACAGCGCCCTCGCGGGTCATGGGGCGAGTGATCTCCTGCCCTTCACGAACAAACGGGAGGTTGTAATCGGCATTGCCAGACATCTGCACGGTGTGAAGTAAAGGATCGCTGTCACGAACGGTCAGTGTTGCCTGTGTAGGCACCAGCAGAATGTGGGGTTCGTAGCGGCAGTTTTTCTGGTCAAGAAAGCGGCGCTGCGCCGGCAAATCCATCGCCTTGCCCTTAGTGATGTTTCTGAGATAGACGACGGTGTTGGCCACGCCACCGCTCGGCGCGACCAACAGGCGTTCCAGATCGCGATGTTTCTGTCCGAGGGGATCGCAGATTTGGGGGTCTTTGTTGATTTCCGAGGCGACGAGGTGCGGCAGCGCTCCCTGCCATTTCACGGTTCCCCTGATGGTTCCTCCATCCTGGACCGTGATTACCTGATATGCGGATTGTGCGGCGGAAAAAAGCGCGGCGAGAAGAAATGCCGCCAGTAAAAACAGGCGAAACAAGGACCTCATAAGCACCCCTTGTAAAACAACCTCGGATCGGAAAATCGTGCGGCGCGGGAGGGGAACAAAGCCACGGCGGGGGTCGTCGGCTCTAATTGTCGTTAATTCGCGGCTCCCTAGTAACCGCGCGCTGGTTACGACCATAGGCTATATCCAAACGTGCAATCAACTGACCAAGGGACATGAACTTTGGTAAGTGGAGCGGATCGGAGGGGAATTGCGATCGCTATTCAGGCCAGAGCGTGGCTGCCGTTTTGCCTAGAATTTGTTCTCGCATTTCGGCGCTCATCGACAGCGCCTTAAACTCCTCGAGGTTCTGCTTGACGTCGGGAACGCCTGGCCCAGGCCAATCTGTGCCGAATAACGTTTTATGGGCGACCTCATCGAGGCGTGGGAAATACTTCAGAAGAGTTTTTGGAGGAATGCCGCTGATGTCGAGGTAAACATTTGCGTGCCGCCGGAGAAGAAAGAATGCGGTGTTCATCCACAGCGGACGACCCCCGTGGGCCATCAGGATTTTTAGTTTGGGAAAATCAACTGCCACATCGTCAAGGTAAATGGGGTCGCCATATTTGTTGCGCGCTCCGGGAAAGATCGATGTGCCCGTATGGAACATAATGGGGATGCCATTCGCTTCGGCGGCGCGATAGATAATTTCCAGTTCTTTGACTCCGTGCAAATAATCGTTGGGAAAGAGCAGTTGATGCGGCGGATGAATCTTGATCATGCGCAGGCCGAGACGGAGAATATGCTCGACGTCCGCCATGATGTTAGTGGTGTGCCGCGGATGCAGGCTGCCGCAGGAGATGAGGCGCTTGGGATCGTGTCGAGTGTAATCGGCGACGAACTGATTGACCTCCGAGGTAAAGCCGATCACCTCTGGGGCAACGTAGTTGATGAGGGCGGCCCGGTCCACACCGCAACGATCCAGATATTTGAGAAAAGCCTGTGGCGATTGGCAAAACTCCACAATTTGATCGAAATTGGCGCGCTTGCGCTTCATCAGTTCGAGAGCGTGCGGCTTGTAAAGATCGATCGGCGCGATGTGGATATGGCAGTCGGTGATCACTGTGTGGTTCAACTAAATGCCAATGGCTAATTGCTGATAGCTGTCTTTAATAGAGTGGCACTTTCGGATCCACCGTCCGCGCCCAGCCGTCGATGCCGCCGCGCATGGATTGAACTTTTTCGTATCCCTGCTGGCGCAGCCAGTTAGTGGCCGATAACGAACGCACGCCGTGATGACACATAACTACGATGTGATCGTCAGGATTGAGTTCCTGGTGAGCGCGTGTCGGGATGTCGCCCATCGGGATGTGCTTTGCGCCTTCGATGCGTGAGGCCTCATATTCCCAAGGCTCGCGAACATCAACGAGGGTAAACGTTTCGCCGCGCTGCTGCAGCGACTTGACTTGGCCGGGAGAAATTTCGAAGTCCATAGTTTTGTTCCATCTACGATGCTAAGTGGAACGGCGATTGCCCGTTCCGTTAGGCGCGCCTCTGAGCGTTGCCAGACTCACCAAGGCCGCTAAAGCCCAGAGCGACCCGGTTCCAATGCGAGCCAATCGCACATCGGCGACTGGGATACCCCGCCATAGTGTTACCGAAAATCCAACGAAAAAATTGCCGACGAGTATTCCGAAAAATGCACGCTCGCGCACGCAGCAAGTGTCGAAAGCTAAGGCAGCCAGCAGGACGATCCATACGATATAAGTGGCGGCGGTCCAATAGTCGTGCGGCCATTCATATTCGCCGCGCGTGACGTGCGCAAAAGAAGCCCAGGCGAAGTAGGCGCATCCCAGGAAGCCGGCCACGCCCCACAAGGGCGTCCCGCACATCAGATGATCGGAATGAGAGGAGCGCACCCCACCATTCCGTGCAACAGGTTTGATTAGCCCAGCGCCTGCGCCAGTATCGGTTTTCCCGTTCTCTATTTGCCTGCCCATTTTGGTGGTCGTTTGTCGAGGAAGGCAATAATACCCTCACGCGCGTCCGAGGTCGAGATAAGTTCTTCGAGATAGATTTTTTCGGCTCGAGCCAGCCCTTTGTTAAAATGAATCGCGTCCCACGCATACAGAGCCTTCTTGGCGTTGGCGAGCGCGACCGGGCTAAGCTGGCGGAGTTCATCCAGCGTCACTTGGACAAGAGCGTCGAGTTCCGCGGCTTGTGCGGAGCGATTGGCCAGGCCGATCGCGACTGCTTCATCGCCTGAGATTTGGCGCCCGGTGAGAATAAGTTCAGCGGCGGGTTTCTGACCTACCAGCGCGGGCAACGCTACGGTGGCGACCGGCGGGTAGCAGCCCAGCCTGATCTCCGGAAACCCCCATGTGGCATCGCGCGCCGTGTAGACCATGTCGCAGACGGCCGCGAGTTCGGCGCCTCCGCCGAGGCAGATACCGCTAACGGAGGCAACTGTGACTTTGCGCGATGCGACGATGGCCCGGATCACTGCATGAAAACTCGTCAGCATCTCGTGGATGTGCTCAGGCAGGTGGGCCTGGATATCAACCCCGGCAGAGAAGGCGCGCACGGCGCCCTCGAACACGATCGCGGAAACGTCAGTTCGTGCCTCGATCTGCACCAGCGCGTCCTGAAGCTCGCGCGTCATTTGCAGGTCGACTACGTTCAGCGGAGGGTTGCTGAGCTTGATGCGGGCAACGGACGATGCGATTGTGGTTTCGATCCGGCTCGTAGCGGTGATAGTCATCTTCGCAGAGTGCCTAAAGATTAATCGCTGACTTGCGTGGCTCACTAATGGTGGAGAGCGGATCGCGCGCGCCCGCTTTTTCTTTGATCCACTTCTTTTCGTTGCGGATGATGTCGAGCAGGAGCTCTTTGTCTTTGGCGCTGGGCAGATTTTCTTCGCAGTGCTGCTCGTAGGCGCGGTCGTCCAGTGCCTCTCCGGTTTCGCAGTGAAACTTCTTTCCTGCCCATTTTCCGATGCTGCGGTTGAAGAGTATATCGGGCGTGTAGAACTTTTTCTCGCCTGGGGGCAAGAAAGCATTCAGGCGATCGACTAAACCCGCTACTTCCTCGCGGTAAAGTTGACGGCTGTAGTCGTTCAGATCGTCGAGATCGGCGGCCTTGTCGTTTTGCAGTTCGTCGTAGCGGCCTTTAATTCCCCACACGTAGGCCCAGTGGGCGGACGAGGAATGGTCGGTGCCGAAGAGGTCGAAGGAACTTGAAATCCACTTATTGAGATATTTCTGTAGCAGCCAGCGCGGGATCACTCCCGCCTCGACTACGCGGCGCAGGCCATCATGGCCGGTCCCCATGTGGAAGGCCTCTTCGCGCAGCATGTATGACGTCGAGCGGCCGAGCGGCGCGAACGACGAATATTTCAGCATCTGGAGCTGGAATTTTCCGTCGCGGTCGACGAAGTCGGTGTAGGTGAAGAAATCGAGCCAGTTGTCGACGTCGACGTTGAACGTGCCGAGCAGGCGTTTATTTTCGAACGCCCGCCTTTCCAGCATTTTTTGCGCTTCGACTTTTCCCGAAGACCCGAAAAAGTCGATTAGCAACGCGCACATCTGCCAGCCGTGGCGCATCTCTTCAATCATGACGCGCGTGATCGCGCGGCGATCGTACTCGGTGGGCGCGGTTGCGAAAAGGTTGCGCTGCTGTTCGACGCTGGCAAATTCGGTGTCGCCCTGGTAGACAATCATGTTCATGAGCGCGTCGCGCATCTGCTGTGTCGGGACCTGCCGCAGGTTCTCCCACTTGTTGCGCCCTTTGTAGGAGCCGAACTGAATTTCCTCGGTCTCGATCGCCCCATACAGCGTGTCGAACTTAAAGGTCTCGACATCATCTTTGTTAACACCGACTTCTTTGCGCCATTCGTTGAAAAGGCCGACCCACTCGCTGAAGCTTCCGATTTTTGCTACTTTGCCCGGCATAGGAACCTCAAATCTCTACCACAGGGGTCACAGCGGGACACAGGGAAGGACACATCAAGGCTTCCCCTGCGAAACCTTGTGTCCCCCGTAAGCTTTTGCCTACTTAGCCGTAAAATTTGCGGGACGCTTTTCAACATACGCTGCCAATCCCTCTTTAGCGTCCTCGCTCTGGAACAGAATCTGCTGATTCTCCCGCTCGACTGCCAACGCCGATTCCATCGGAATCTCCCATCCCGTCTGCACCGCGCGTTTGATGCGCCCTACGGCCTTGGCAGCTTTGTTTGGCGGGGTGAACTGTCGCGCGTATTCCATGATGTTCTCCATGAAACCTTCGCGGTCGAAAATGTCATTCACGATGCCATATTCCTGCGCTTCTTCAAACGAAAAGGTGTTGCCGGTGATCATCAGTTCGATGGCCTTGCTCTTCCCTACCATGCGCGATAGACGCTGCGTACCTCCGGTACCAGGGAGAACGCCGAGGTTCACCTCGGGCAGCCCGATTTTGCCTGCATCTTTGCGGGCGATTCTGAGGTCGGCCGCCATGGCGATCTCGAGGCCACCACCGACACAATGGCCGTTGATCGCCGCGATGACGAGCTTTGGCGTGTGCTCGAGTCGCAGTAGCGTCTCGTTAGCGTGCAGGCAGAAGTAATACTTGAAAGTCGGATCGACCGAGGCCAGCATCTTAATATTTGCGCCGGCCGAGAAAAATTTGTCGCCTACGCCCGTCAGCACGATCACATGGACGTCGTTATCCATGCGCGCGCGGAGAATCGCTTCATCGAGTTGCCGATTCATTTCATAGGTGTAAGTATTCGCCGGGGGATCGTTCATCTCGATCACAGCCACTCCGGCATCGGTGCGGTAATTGATTAGCTGCTTGGTAGTCTCGCCGGTGGCCGGCTGGGTCGTTATCGTCGCCATAAATTTCTCCTTATTGAATCATTGAATCGAACTTAAGTTAGCTTTTTTGCGCGGCTTTCCGCGGTGCACAATTCCGTTAAGAACAATGTTGCCCATCTGCTCGGCAAGCGTTTCGGCGTTGCCGTCGACGCGCGGGTTGTACCAGGTGTAGATCCAGTTAATCATGCCAAAGAGGCTCATCACGGCGGTGCGCGCGTTGAAATCGAGGCGGCACTGGCGCCGCAGGTCCTCCATCAGTCCAAGGCAGATGCGGTAATACTCGCGCTTGATGCCGGCAATCTCGGAGTTCCATCCATTCTTCAGCGCTTCGTCTTCGTGCGACAACACCTTCAGCCCCTGCTGATTGCTGACGAAATATTTGAGATGATTGAGGATAAAGATGCGAATCCGCTGCTCGGGGTCGCTGACGTTTTCAAGTCGCACCTTAAGTTCTTCGATAATCGTAGTGAAGGTGTGTTTCTGAATCAGAAACAGCAAACGCTCTTTGGATTCGCAATAGTGGTAGAGCCCCGACAGCGACATTCCGGTGGCACGCGACAGATCGCGCATGGAAGCCCCTTCGTATCCCTTTTCGCAAAAGACTTCGGTGGCCTTGTCGAGGATGTGCGCGAGGCGGCGATCAAAGCGAGTCACACGCGCGCGCCGCGAAGTTGGCCGAGAAGTTCCGTTCGAACGGCGCGAGGCTTGGAGTGCGGGGAGAGTTGCCATTTGCTCGAACGTTCGTTCCAATTATAAGCAGAAGTGACGAACATCACAATCGATGTGACGACGATCAGGTCGCCTCGGAGAGATTGCTAACTCTTGATTCCCGCCATCAGTTTTTCAATTTCCGCCTTCTGCTCACCGCTCAATGGCAGCAGCGGCAGGCGCGACGGACCGCCGTAATAGCCATTCAAATCCATCGCGTATTTCACGCCGGGGACGCCGAGGTCTCCAACGACGCGCAGGGCAGCTAGTTTTACGCGCTCCTGTTTTTCGCGAGCGAGGGCGGCATCACCGTCTTTGAAAGCCGCCGTAATTTCGTAACACGCCATGGGGGCGGGAGATGCGAAACCTAGAATGGCCCCGACGGCGCCTAAGCCTAGCGACGGTTCGAGTTGATGTGCTGCGCCGACCATCACCTGAAAGCCAACTTCTTTCTGGCGGACTTTCAGTTTTCCGAGGAAGGTTACAGCGGAGGACGAAGGTTTTGCAGAATGGTCGTCATGCGCAGCGGCGGTGGTTCGCCGCTCAATCGATTCTGTGCCGCCCGCGAGCGTTGCAACGCTCACCAGTTCCCTGCTCCGCTTTTCGCTTTCGATGCCGGCCGCTTTGACCATGCGCGGCGTGACTGCCTCGAAAGTCTCGGTCACGGTCGCTTGTCTTTTGATATGGCGCGTGCCGTCGACCATCTGTCTAACTTTGTCGAGATTTCCGCCAGACTCCTTGATAGCCGCGATATTCGGATGGCCTGCAAGTTCGCACACAACCTCGGGCGGCATGTCATATCCGGTGGCTTGCGGGAAGTTGTAAATGATGATGGGCAGCGGAGAGCGGTCGGCGACCGTGCGATAAAAAGCGAGCAGATTGGCCGGCAGCATTTGCGCTTTGTAGTAATGCGGAGTGCGCACCATGGCGGCATCGTAGCCGAGGTTGGCAGCGTATTCGGTCAGTCGCAAGGTTTCATGCGCCGACTCGAGGCCAGTACCCGCGATCATGACTTTACTCGGCGAAGCCGCGCCCATCGCGGCTTTGAAGACGTCCCGCCGCTCCTGATCGGAGAGCATAATTGCCTCCCCGGTTGAACCCTGGACGACGATCCCGGCAATTGGCGTGCGCGAGTAGCGCTCGACGTTCGATTCAAGTTTCTTGTAATAGACCTCGCCGTCGGGATAAAAGGGCGTCGTGATGGGTGGAAAAATTCCGGATAAAAGCATGGGGCTCCTGTCGCTAATCGATGTTCTTGAATCGACGTTCTTGGTCGCTAGTTGTGTGTTGTCCGCAGATTATGTCCACTCGTAATTATCAACTGCCGCGCTCCACTTTGTCATCCTCAGTGTAATGATGAAGCTACCAGGACAAGCAGCAGGAGGCATCCGTCGGCAATTATCAGTGCTGATCCAATCCATACAAGCGCAATCGCCCGCGTTTGCGCCTTGGGCGGGGTGGAGATGCCGATCGTTTTGTGCAGATAGCTGAGCGCGTTTGCGACCGACTCTTCGGGCACGAGTCGAATGATAATTCCCACACCCAGAAGGATCATCAAAGCGTGGATTATAACGATAGCGGCCATACATCACTCCAGCGGCGACTTGCGCCATCGTAGCATCGTTACTCGCAGGCGGGCGCCTTTCCGTTGGGATCAACTTCGCGGCGATAGTTATCCTCGCTGCCTACGAAAAACCGTTCAAACGGAGTGGACGTCGGCTCGTCAACCATGGTCTCGACCTGCCAGATCATTCCGCCTTTGCAGACTCCGGCATTGGAAAGCGGCGTACGGCGGTCGCCGGAGTAATAGAAAAAGTCGTCTCTGCCGTGTCCAGGAAGCGGATCGGAAGAGGTTTGCAGCATCGCCTGGTTGTTTAACTTAAGCAGCAGGCGGCCATCTTCGATTGGCAGCTGCGGCGCGCCCTTCCGGCGAAACTCTATGCGAACCCAACCCTTATAACCGGCGGGAATGAGAAAACGCTCGGGCTGACGGCGATGGAAGATCAGGTCGAAGGCCGTCGGTCCGAGAATGACCGCGCCGATCATGAGAGGAAGGCCGAAAACCAGCGATAGGATGAGACGGGATTTACTCATGCGAGATGGTCACGTGAGATTATTTCGCCGCGATTCGTTCCGCGTGCAGCGCCTGCAACGCCTGCACGCGTATTTCTCCACGCTGTAAGGCAGCAATGCCTTCAGCTGCGGCTCGCGCAGCGGAGAGCGTAGTGATGGTCGTAATGCGGGCGGTGACGGCGGCGCGGCGGATAGCCTTCTCGTCGAAATACGGATCGGGGCCATGGGGTGTGTTAACGATCAGCTGAATGCGATCGGCTTTGATCAGGTCGACCGCATTTGGACGTCCTTCTTTTACCTTGTAGACGCGCTCAACACCGAGGCCAGATTCTTCGAGAATGTCGGCGGTGCCGTGCGTCGCGACGAGTTTGAACCCCATGTCTACGAATCGATGCGCAACCTCGACCATGGCCGGCTTGTCGTGATCGGTGACGCTGATGAAAACCGTGCCCTTAATTGGCAGTTTCTGGCCAGCGGCAATTTGCGCCTTGGCGAAGGCTTCGCCAAAATTGTCGGCGACGCCCATCACTTCTCCCGTAGACCGCATTTCGGGGCCGAGCACGGTGTCGACTCCGGGAAATTTTGACCAAGGGAAGACTGGCGATTTCACGAAGAAGCATCGGCCGGTATCGAGGTCGGTGCCGCGTTCGATGTTTTCCGGAAGAAACTCGCGCAGCTTGCGGCCAGTCATAAGGCGCGCGGCAATCTTGGCCATGGGTACGCCGGTGGCTTTCGAGACGAAGGGGACAGTACGCGAGGCGCGCGGATTCACTTCGAGCACGTAGACGATCGGCTCGTGATGACCATTGCCTTTATGGCCATGGCCGCGCGGAATGGCGAACTGCACATTCATCAGCCCAATCACTTTTAGCGCGCGCGCCAGCTTGAATGTGTACTCGCGCATGCGCTTGAGCAGCGACTCGGGAATATCAACTGCAGGCAGCACGCACGACGAGTCGCCAGAATGTATGCCTGCCTCCTCGATGTGCTGCATGATGCCGCCGATGACGACGTCTTCGCCATCGGAGAGTGCGTCCACGTCGACTTCGATTGCATCTTCGAGAAATTTATCGATGAGGACGGGGCGGTCTTGCGAATACTCTACCGCCTGCTTCATGTATTGCTGAATCGTGTCTTCGTCGTAGGCGATGACCATAGCGCGTCCTCCGAGCACGTAGGAGGGACGGACGAGGACGGGATATCCAATTTTCTTTGCTGCCTCGACTGCCTCTTCGACCGAGGCGACCATCGCTCCGGGAGCTTGAGGAATGTCGAGTTCTTCTAGCAGTTTGCCAAATCGCTTGCGATCTTCGGCGAGGTCAATGGATTCGGGCGTGGTGCCGATGATGTTGACTCCCGCGGCTTTGAGCGGCAGCGAGAGATTCAGCGGAGTCTGTCCGCCGAACTGCACGATGACACCGACGGGCGCTCCAGCCGAGGCTTCGTGCTCACAGATGGCAAACACATCCTCGAGCGTGAGCGGCTCGAAATAGAGGCGGTCGCTGGTGTCGTAGTCGGTCGACACCGTCTCCGGATTACAATTGATCATGATAGTTTCGTAGCCATCTTCGCGGAGCGCGTAGCTGGCGTGGCAGCAGCAGTAATCGAATTCAATTCCCTGCCCGATGCGATTCGGGCCGGAACCGAGAATCACTACTTTTTTCTTGGGGGTCGGCGCGGCCTCATCTTCTTCTTCGTATGTGGAGTAAAGGTACGGAGTGAAGCTCTCGAACTCCGCGGCGCACGTATCGACGCGCTTGTAGACCGGCTTTACACCATGCTTCTTGCGGAAGTGGCGAACTTTTTCCTGGCCGCCTTTGCCATCCAGACGCCAGGTTCCGGCGAGTCGACCGTCGGAAAAGCCCATGCGCTTCGCTTCGCGCAGCACCTCGGTAGGAACCGACTCCATCGGATGCTTTTCCAACTCAAGCTGCATGTCGTTAATTTCTTTGAGTTGGTAGAGGAACCAGGGGTCGATGGACGTCATTTTTGCGATCTGCTTGATGGTGTGACCCTGGCGCAGGGCGTATCGGACGTAGGTTAGGCGCTCGGGATGCGGTGTTACCAGGCGCTGCGTGAGAATTTTCGGTTCGATTTTTTCCGATCCCACCTTTTTGCCGGTGTCGAGAGCGCGCACGCCTTTAAGCAGGGCCTCTTTGAAGGTGCGGCCAATAGCCATGACTTCGCCCACAGACTTCATTTGAGGTCCGAGCGATTCGTCGGCGCCGGGAAATTTTTCGAATTGCCACTTTGGAATCTTGACGACTACATAGTCGAGCGTCGGCTCGAAGCAGGCGGGCGTCTTACGCGTGATGTCATTGGGAATTTCGTCGAGGGTGTAGCCGACGGCGAGTTTGGCGGCGATCTTTGCTATCGGAAATCCCGTCGCTTTCGACGCCAGTGCCGACGAACGCGAGACGCGCGGGTTCATCTCGATGACGACCATTCGGCCGGTCGAAGGATTCACGCCAAACTGAATGTTCGATCCGCCGGTCTCGACTCCAATCTCGCGAATGACGGCAATCGAGGCGTCGCGCATCATCTGATATTCGCGGTCGGTGAGCGTCTGCGCGGGAGCGACTGTGATCGAGTCGCCGGTGTGCACGCCCATGGGATCGAAATTCTCAATCGAGCAGATGATGATGACGTTGTCTTTCGTATCGCGCATCACCTCGAGTTCGTATTCTTTCCATCCAAGAACGGATTCTTCGATCAGGCACTCGTGCGCGGGCGAGAGATCGAGGCCGCGGGCGAGGACTTCCATCAACTCTTCGCGGTTGTAGGCGATGCCGCCGCCGGTGCCCCCGAGCGTGAACGACGGACGAATAATGACGGGGAACCCGATCTTGCCGGCAAACTCGACGCCGTCTTTCAGATTGTTGACGAGCGCTGATTTCGGCACATCGAGGCCGATGCGCTGCATGGCGTCTTTAAAAAAAAGACGGTCTTCGGCCTTCTTGATGGCGCTGATCTGCGCTCCGATCAGGATCACGTTGTATTTTTCGAGCACGCCGCCGTCGGCGAGTTCGATCGCAAGGTTCAGGGCGGTTTGGCCGCCGACCGTCGGCAACACGGCAAAGCCAGCACTGGGGGCCATTTCGCGCTCAACACGGATGATCTCTTCAAGATATTCACGCGTTAGCGGCTCGATGTAAGTGCGGTCGGCCGATTCCGGATCGGTCATGATGGTGGCCGGGTTCGAGTTCGCGAGCACGACTTCAAAGCCCTCCGACTTGAGCGCCTTGCAGGCTTGCGTGCCCGAGTAGTCGAACTCGGCCGACTGGCCGATGACGATGGGGCCGGAGCCTAGTATTAGGATCTTCGAGATATCAGTTCGTTTTGGCATTGAAAATCGGTCTCTGGTCGTTAGTCGTTCGTCGATAGCGCGGCGCCTAAGAGGCGCATCTGTTCAAGATCATTCCTTTAACCGTTCGATTTTCAACCCGTGGCAACCCCCCGAAGATGTGTCGGTGACGGCAATTGGAAGCGCAATCGTTAGCCCCTGCCAGCCCTCCTCCGAGACCCTAATCAAAAAAGCAATTTGACAAAATCCTCGAGCGCTTGCGACGAGCTGATAGATACCCGAAGACTTCTTGCCAAAATCGAACTCCCCTGTCGGGCTCGATTCAATGGATTGGACATCGATGAAAACGCCGGCTTTCTTCTTTTGCAGAGTAATCACTGCTTTAGGGATCCTCGCCGCGATCGGGTCGGCAAGATAGCCGCGGATATGTGAAACTTCGACGGTCGGCCTAAACGAGGGTTGAGGCTGCACAGGGATCTCAATCCTCTGCCCATGAGCTACGGTCACCGCGTAGAGCACGAAAAGAATCGGCCAAGCTCTCACCGCTTGCACTCCTCCATCATCTTCACAAAATCCTTAAACAAATAGTGCGAATCGTGCGGACCCGGCGCTGCTTCGGGGTGGTATTGCACCGTGAACAGCGGCAAATTCCGGTGGCGCATGCCTTCTAGCGTGTTGTCGTTTAAATCCATGTGGGTCAATTCGACTTCGCTTTGTGGGAGCGAATCGGGATCTACGGCGAAGTTGTGGTTGTGGGCGGTGATTTCGATCTTGCCGGTGGTCAATTGCTTTACCGGATGATTTCCGCCGTGGTGGCCGAATTTCAGCTTGAAGGTTTTGCCTCCTAGCGCTATGCCGGCGATTTGATGGCCGAGACAGATTCCGAAAATTGGCTGGCGCCCCATCAGGCGCCTTATGTTGTCTACCGCGTAGGTGCAGGGTTCGGGATCGCCGGGGCCGTTTGACAGGAAGACGCCGTCGGGCTTCAACGCCAGGACATCTTCTGCCGTGGTCTGCGCTGGGACTACCGTTACTTTGCAGCCTTCTCCGCGCAGTTTGCGCAGGATGTTTTGCTTGATGCCGAAATCGTAGGCGACTACGTGAAAGCGCGCCGGCTCGTCTTTTACTCCGACTACTTCGTCGGGCAGGTGCGAACGCTCGCCCGTCTCCCACACGTAGGTGTGGTTGGTGGAAACGACTTTGGCAAGGTCCTGGCCATCCATCTTTGGGATCGCTCGCGCCTTGGCTACGAGTTTGTCAGTATCGTCTTCGAGGGTCGAGATGACTCCGCGCATCACTCCGTTATCGCGCAGGTGGCGCACGAGAGCGCGCGTGTCGATGTCGGCTAACACGGGGATTCTGAACTGCTCCATGAACTCGTCGGTGACCTGCTGCGAGCGCCAGTTGGAGCTGACCTTCGAAAACTCGCGCACGATCAGTCCCTCAATGTAGGGGCGCTGCGACTCGTTGTCTTCGGGATTGGTGCCGTAGTTTCCGATTTCAGGATTGGTCAGGACGACGATCTGGCCTGCATAGGATGGGTCGGTGAAAATTTCCTGGTAGCCGGTGATGGAAGTATTAAAAACGACTTCGCCGGAGCATTCGCCTTTAGCGCCGTAGCCTTTGCCTCGGAAGACTCTGCCGTCTTCGAGGGCAAGGATCGCTTGCATTGCAACTCCTGTGGAGTGGATTTTACGAATTCTAACAGCTGGGCGAGGCGGTGTCAGCAGATTTAGCTGTCGGCTCTCAGCTGTCAGCTTTCAGTAAAACTGGAAGCACCGGATCGACTACTGTTTTCGTCCCTTACCTTTTCAAAAAATAAATGGAATAAAGCGCTTCGTGCGCTGCATGTATTCCACATAGGGCGGACCGATGGAGTTTCCCAGCGCCTGCTCTTCCACGCGTACGCGATACGAATAGGTGAGGACGCCCATGCCTACGATGATAAGAATGCTGAGCCAGTTCGTCAGCGCGAGGCCGGTACCGAAGTACATCAACATGCCTCCGGTATAGGAGGGATGACGGACAAAACGATAGAGGCCATCTTGAATGACCGGTTGATCAGCTTGGACCTTCACGTTGCCGGTGAAGTAGCGGCCGAGGGTGCGAAAGCAATAGCGACGCAGCGCTGAGCCAGCGAGCAAAATCGCGAGGCCTAGCGCAAACCAAAAGACGCGGTGATTGTGGAGTGCGAATCTTGGCCAGGGTGCTACCCAGAACGTGGCAGGAAAGGCCAGCCACGAAGCGATGATGATGAGCGCCATCGATCCGCGATCGGTCTTATCTCCAGGGGCTGGTTTGGCGCGGACTACGACGAGAAACTCAGGCAGGTACGCGACTAGAAATACTGCCCAGAAAATCCAAGTGTAAGGAGATGTGTAGGCGAGAGGCTGAATGTGCGGAGTCATGTCGCAGTTACTGACAGCTGAAAACTGAAAGTTGAGAACTGGCTCACCGCAGCCGGCCCAGCTTTTCCATGGGCCAATATCCGAAGACGGCTTTGCCGTAGATGTAGCGCTGGTTTACGGTGCCGAAATCGCGGCTGTCGTTTGACATGGTGCGATGGTCGCCGAGAACAAAATAGCTATCTAGCGGCACCACGATCTCGGGGTAGGAGCGGGCGTCGGCGTAGTCGCTGGGGACGTAGTCCTCGTCGAGGGCCTGGTCATTTACGTAGACCTGTCCGTTTTCGATGCGGATGCGGTCGCCGGCTAGGCCAATGACTCGTTTGATGTAGCTCTTCGTGGTGTCGCGCGGATAGCGGAATACGACAATGTCGCCGCGCTCGATGGGCTCCCAGCGATAGACGAATTTGTTGACGAAGATGCGCTCCTGGTCTTCGAGGCCGGGCATCATACTGGTGCCTTCGACCTTCACAGGCTGATAGAGAAAGATGATGATGAACGCCGAGATGGCGAGCGAGACCAGCAGATCGCGCGCCCACACCGCCATTACGGGCAACGGATGCGCTGCGGATTCTTTTGTCGCCGGAGCAGGCGGCTGAAGGCTCTCCAGATCTGGCATTGTGCCAATATTCTATACGAGGTCAGAGGTGAGAGGTCAGATTGCAGAGGTGAAGAGCGAGCACGGGCTTTAGCTCTGCAATCTGACCTCTTACCTCTGACCTCACCTGAGGCCTTGCCAAGTCTCTCCGTTCCTCGTACAAATAATCTTCTCCCATGACTGACTACTCCATCTTCCCCAAAATCAACGCGACCTTAAATGGATGCAGCGCGGTGCTGCTGGTGACTGGACGCGCGCTTATCGCCCGCGGCAAGGTAGCGGCGCATCGCGCCGTGATGATCACGGCATTTGTCACCTCGTCGCTATTTCTCGCGTCGTATCTCTACTATCACTGGCCACATCACGGCGGCATTATTTATTTTCAGGGCACAGGATGGACGCGGATCCTCTACTTCAGTATCCTCACGTCGCACACGATCCTGGCGATTGTCGTTGTGCCCATGGTTCTGATCACGCTGACGCGAGGGCTCCGCGGGCAATTTGACCGGCATCGCGCAATCGCGCGGTGGACGTTTCCCATCTGGCTCTACGTTTCTGTGACGGGCGTGATTGTGTATCTGATGCTGTTTCAGATCGTCAGCTAAAGATTCCGCACTCGAATCGTTACTCAGGAGAAATGGTGATGCCCGCCGGTCGCGGTACTCCCAAGAACATTGACGAGTACATCGCATCGTGTCCGCCTGATGTTCGCGTGATTCTCGAGAGGATACGATTGACGATCCGGAAAGCGGCGCCGGCTGCGCAGGAGACAATCAGCTACAAGATGCCGACGTTTACGCTTGGCGGAACCCTGGTGCACTTTGCGGCATTCAAGAAGCACATCGGATTCTATCCGCCAGTGAGGGGAGACACGAAGCTGGAGAAAGCGGCTGCACCCTATGCGGGAGAGAAAGGCAACCTGCGATTTCCGCTCGATCAGCCGATCCCTTACGGCCTAGTCGAGCGACTTGTGAAACTTAGAGCAAAGCAGAATTTATTGAAGGCTCGCGCGTTGCGCAAAGCGTAGGGGCGAGGAAGTTCCATTTAGGGTTTCCGGCCTGCCGATTCATCACATATTTCTTGTACGTGGCGCACTGCCTTTAGGGTGGCCGATTCTGCTATAGTGAGCGTCTCGAAGCATTCACGAAGGAGCCCGCCTCATGAAAAGTGTCAACAAAGTCATCCTGATTGGAAACTTGGGCAAAGATCCCGAAATGAAGTTCACGCAAGGCGGCATGCCGGTCGCCAAGTTCTCGATTGCCACCAATGAGCGGTTTAAAGATAAGGACGGCAACTGGCAGGACCGTACGGAGTGGCACAACATTGTCGCGTTCCAGAAGCTAGCGGAAATTATTGGCCAGTATCTGAAAAAGGGCGGCAAATGCTACATCGAGGGCAGCCTGCGCACCGGCTCCTGGGACGACAAAGAGACCGGCAAGAAGATGTACAAAACCGAGATCATCGCCAACGATCTGGTGCTGCTCAGCGGACGCAGTGAAGGCGGCAGTGGCGGCGAGTATTCGGGAGGCTCGCGCGGAATCGCGTCGTCGTCGAACAGCAACAGTTTTGACCAGAGCGCGCCCGAGCCAGAGCACGCGCCGGTCGGCAGTTCCCCGATTACGGACGAAGATATTCCGTTCTAGGAGGGGTCGCGTTGGGCACTTCTACGCTGGCCGATCGAAACTGCATTCCCTGCCGCGGCGGCGTGCCGCCGCTCAAGGGAGCCAAACTCGCCGAGCTTCATCGTCAACTGGCCGATCCCGCGCAATGGAAGGTCGTCGGCGAGCATCACATCGTGCGCGAGTTCAAGTTTTCTGATTTCAGGTCAGCGCTGGCTTTTGTGAATCAAGTCGGCGCAGTCGCCGAGAAACAGGGCCATCATCCCGACATTCTGCTGGGATGGGGCAAGGTCGAGATCACGACTTGGACGCACGCGGTGGATGGGCTGACGGAGTCGGATTTCATTTTGGCGGCGAAGATCGATCTGCTCTTGTGAATCGGGTGATCTGGCCCTCGGGTTATCGGGCCGCCTCAAAACGTGAGTTGCAGATGACCCGACGGCCAGATCAACACATCGGCCGATTCCTAATCGACCATCCCCACAGCCCCGCGGGAATCACCATCAGCATGCCCGCGACACTGGCAACATTGCGAGCGGCGAAACCCCAATCTACGAAGCGTCCGGCCAAGTAAGCGCCTGCGGCGATGGTAAGCATGCAGAGGCAGAGGTCGGCGGCGAAGACGCGGCCGCGGAATTTGTCGTCACTTTGCATTTGCAACAGCGTCGTCGAGAACACCCACACTACCGAACTGCCGCCGTGCGCCAGAGCGATGCACAAACACGCTTGCCAGAGATGGCCGGAGACGCCAATCAGCGTATAACCGGTGGCCGCGGCAAGATATCCGCAGAAGATAGCGAGCTCCAGGCGGCGCTGCCAATGTCCCGCCCAGGACGCAGCGAGTAGTGGGCCGAGCAGAGCGCCCACTCCGCGTGCGCCCAGCAGCAGACTCATCCCAAGAAAGGCGCCACGTTCGGGAGACATGCCGTGCCAGCGGACGGCAAATTCATTTTGCCCCATCACGGTGAAGAGCACCCAACTGGGGCCGACGATCAGGTTGCCGAATTTTACTAGGATCGCCGAGCGCAGCTTTACGTGCGCGCGTACGTAGCGGATCCCGGCGATGATTGGTGAAAAATCAATCAATTCTCGCACTCGAAACGGATGACCGCTTTCGGCGTGCGGTTCGGCGAAACGCATCGCCCAGATCAGCGCGGCCGAAGCAACGAAGGACAGCGCATTCAGGAGAAAGACGGTGTCGCGTCCGAAGAATGCCGCAACGAAACCTCCGAGCGTTGCGCCCAGCATCAGGTTGACGCTCCACGTGGTCGAGGCGAGGGTGTTTGCGACCACCACATCTTCCCTCTTGACGATGTTCGGGATCACCGCGTTGCGCGCAGGCTCAAAGAAGGCGACCAGCAAGGTTTCCGCCATGAGGAGCGGATAGACAATCCAGACATTTTCTTTCGAGCGAACGAAGAGCATGCAGAGCACGATCAACGTTCGTCCGATGTCGGACGCGATCATGACCTGTTTGCGGCGCAATCGATCGTTGACCACGCCGGCGGTCGGGCCGATAAAAGTTTGCGGCAGAACTTGCAGCACTAGAGCCAGCGCAACTGATCCCGCGCGTCCGGTGAGTTGGAGAAGCAGGTTGTAGATCGCCAGGGTGTAAAACCAGTCGCCGATTTCGCTGACGACCTGGGCGCTCCAGAGACGGCGAAAATTCCGGTTGCCTCCGATCAAGCGGGCGTAGGAGGCCAGCGACACACGGCTGACTTCAAGTTCAGGGATGGGTTCCATTGGGGCGTGAAATTAGGAATTCACAGCATACCGGATTGGGCCAAACGCAGCGCCCAGCGCCGAAAGTGGAATCACGCGGGCGAAACTGTGCAAGATTCTGCACACCCGCGGAACTGGGTTCTGGAAAACTCTTAATAAGTTACTTTTGTGCGACCAATTTCGCCCGAAAAAACAGGTGTTTGAACAGTCTGTAAATGTCGCCAGTTTGGAGAATCGCTTGCCACTATCCAGAGCGAAAGGAGTTTCACCTTGCGAACTCTGGGTCCTGTCACTCTGCTTGTCCTGACTCTGGTTTCAAATTCGTTTGCCGCAACTGTTGTTGTGAGATCCTCCAATTATCCGGAACCTGGCATTCTCGCCCTACTCGGCGGCGGCTTGATTGGATTGGCGGCTGTGATTCGGCGGCGCCTGAACAGTTAATCCTATTCGCCGAGAGCCCCCTCGGCGTCTCCCTCGTTATCAGCCTTTGATGCTTGCAAGGTATGCTTGTTGTGGCACTTGCTACTCCTGAGCGTTATCCCTTCGCTACCAAATCCAGAAAATATTGGTGAATGCGTGGGTCGTCACTCAGTTCGGGATGAAAGGTTGCGGCCATAGTTTTGCCTTTGCGCACGAGCACGGGGTCTTTGCCCTCAGTCGCGATCACTTCCACGCCCTCGCCTACGCGTTCAATCTTCGGAGCCCGTATGAAAACCATCTCGATCGGCTCATTCAGAAATCGACCGTCGCGGATGGAGCTGTCAATCTGACGGCCGTAGGCGTTGCGGCGTACCGTGATGTCGAGCGCGCCGAGGCCAACCTGCTTAGGATTCTCCACGTCGCTTGCGAGCAGAATGCAACCCGCACAGGTTCCGAAAGTGGGCTTCAGGCGCACAAAGTCTTTTAGTTTCGCGAGGCCGTCTTCACCCAGGAGTTTGAGAAATGTGCCAGACTCGCCTCCGGGGATCACGAGACCGTCGAGTTCGTCAAGTTGCTCGGGCTTGCGGACGAGAATGACTTCTGCCCCGAGCTCTTCGAGCCGGCGGCGATGGGCGTCGAAGTCGCCCTGCAATGCCAAGACTCCGATCTTCATGTCGGAACACACCAGGAGTTTGCTTTCCGAGCTTCAGCTTTCAATGACCCGATCACCCGATCACCCGATCGCCCGATGATTTGCTCTTCCCTTTCGGCTCGGGAACGTCTTTCGCTTTGAGCAGATCTTTCAACTCGGCCATGAATTCCTGCACATCTTTGAAGTCGAGATAGACGGAGGCGAAGCGCACGTATGCGACTTTGTCGTAACGGCGAAGGCGATTCATAATGAGTTCGCCGATCTCGCTGGTCTTGCGCTCGCGCTCGGCCGATTCGATGACGAAGGTCTCGGCTTCATTGACGATCTGCTCGAGCCGACTGATAGGCACGGGGCGTTTTTCGCAGGCGCGCATGAGGCCGTTGAGAACTTTCTGGCGATCGAAGCGCTCGCGGCGTCCGTCTTTCTTTACCACCATGTAGGGGATCTCGTCGATGCGCTCGTAGGTGGTGAAGCGCTTCTCGCACTTCAGGCATTCGCGGCGGCGGCGTATGGAGTCGGCTTCTTTACTCTCGCGCGAATCCACGACTTTGTCATTTTCAAACCCGCAGAAGGGGCATTTCATGCGCTTGGCTGAGATCAGAGTCCAACAAGATTGTAGCAGGCGTTTCCGCGAGGGATGCGGCCCGGTCGACCAGGTGGCCCGGCTTCAGTATCGCTCGTGATACACCCGGTACGCCCGCCCAAGAGTCGCGAACGGCCTTTCAGTGAGGTGTATCACCCACCCACTGACCACCTTTGCACTGCGAATATCCAGCAGATAGACGGCGCAGGTCGTCGTTCATGTACATCGTTACGTAATTATCGATGACCCACCGGTTATTCTCCAGAATCGCGGTTACATCACCCTCAGAGTCGCCCCAGTCCTCTTTGAAAGCAATCAGAACGTCGACGCGGTCGTCTCCGATCGCTCTACTGCCAAGAATTCGAAAAGTGAGTGGAGTTGCTGTGTCATCGGGCCCAGTGAACAAACCTTCCTCCAACCAAGGTGTGTCGGGCTTGATCGTCTTGGCGCGAAGAATCTCGCCGTAGCGCCGATAATAATCTTCATCACAGGCTTCGAGGCTGTCGAGTTGCAGAGCAAGGCGTTTGCTGAGAAGCGGCCAGAGCGCTTTCTTTGCGCGTCCATGAGGAATCCCGAGCTGTGGGTATCTAGTGATGTAGGAGTAGAACACGCGCACAACGTCGAGAGCCGGTCGCGGGGCATTGCTGCGCACCTGAAGAGGCTCGAAAATGCATGCTTCTATGCAAAATGCGACCTTTGCATGGAAAGAGCCCATTGGAGTCTTCGCTTGGACTTCAAACGGAGCGAACTTTCCCGGGGGCCCCATAGAGAATTCGGCCGTGAGCGAGTATTGGCCAGGCTTGTCGAAAACAAACCCTACCCCGTCTTTCAGCGAAATGACTCTGTTCGCTGAGATTTGCTTATACTGCCCCAGCACGGTGAAATCCGAAGAGGAGTGTTCCTTGAAACCGGCTCGCGTCTCGCCCTGCCAAGGTACTTCGTTGCCGTTCGGCCCGATTACCTTGAAACTCACAAACTCATCGCCTAGCATGCGACTGACCAAGAGCGGTTGTTCCGACCGGCTATAAAGTTGAAGCTCAATTACAACGGTCTCGCCCCGCCAGAAGAGATGCTTTGAGGGAACAGCATAAAAATACAGTTCTGGAGTTGTGGCTGACTCCACTCGATCCCGTCCCCGCGCGCCTTGCGAAGAGACTAAAGAAGACAAAAACAGAAACACTGAGGCCTTCATGATCCAGTGCTTTGGCTTGGTCATCCTAATATTAGACACCGCAAATTGATCATTCGCACGGCCAACTCCCGGATTGTCGACAAGGACTAAGCCGCTGGCGCGGCGGACGCTACCGCGTGGTGAACCAGGAAAGTTCAGGAACGACTGACATAGTGTGGGTCATAGGGAAAGGAGATTCCTGTGACCCGTTTACGCAAGATGATGCTGGAGGAACTCCAGCGTCGCAACTATTCTGCCATCACCACACGCAATTACTTGCGGGTGGTGACCGAGTTCGCCAAGTATTTCGGCAAGTCTCCCGACAAGCTCGGCCCCAACGAACTTCGAACCTATCAAGCCTATCTGCTGACCGAGCGCAAACTGACGCCCGGCACAGTGATCAACCGGGTAGCGGCGCTGCGGTTCTTTTTCGTCAAGACACTCAAGCGCCATCAGTTTCGCGAGTTCTTACCCTACCCCCGGGACCGGCGTCGGCTGCCGACGGTACTGAGCGAGGAGGAAGTCTCGCAGCTGATCAATGGCGCCGGCAACCTGTTCCGACGGACGTTGCTGATGACACTCTACGGAACCGGCATGCGACGCGCCGAACTCGCGCGTCTCAAGGTCAGCGACGTCGATAGCCAACGGATGATCATCCGCGTGGTGGAAGGCAAGGGCGGCAAAGATCGTGACCTGCCTCTGAGTCCGGCTCTATTGGAGACGCTGCGAGAGTATTGGCGCTGGCGGAAGCCGAAGCTCTACATGTTCCCCACACGCACTCGTGGCCGGACGCTCGATCAGCCGATTTCCGACAAGACCGTCTGGATCGCGTGTAGCGAAGCCGCGCACCGGGCCGGCATCCGCAAACGGGTCACCCCACATACGCTGCGCCACAGTGGGGCGACCCACTTGTTGGAGGCGGGCACCGATCTGCGCACCATCCAGGTTCTGCTCGGGCACGGCGATCTGGAAACTACTGCCCAGTATTTGCATCTGTCACAGCGGCACTTACAGGCAGTTACGAATCCGCTGGACAGTCTCTCTCTATCCAGCACCGAGAACATCAGCCGCAGCTTTAAACGGAAAAGCGAAAAATGACTCGACCCACCTTCGAGGTGGCCGACATCCTTCGCGCGCAGGGTGATCGCTTCCTGGATCGCTATCGATCGGGCTTTGACTTTCAGCAGCTCAAAGCGTTTCGTGCCATTCTGCGCTGCCGCACCGCTGCGCTGGGCGGTCATCGCGATGCCTGCCCGAGCTGCGGTCATCAGGCTATCTCGTACAACTCGTGCAGAAACCGGCACTGCCCCAAGTGCCAGACACAAGCACGCGAACGATGGCTGGCGGCCCGCGAACGCGAACTCCTGACTACCAGCTACTTCCATGTCGTGTTCACCGTGCCCCACGAACTCAACGTGCTGGCCTTGGAAAACCCGCGTTTGTTCTACGACTTGTTGTTCGCTGCCAGCGCCCAAACCTTGCTGGAGATCGCCATCGATCGCAAACACTTGGGCGCCGAGATCGGCATGATCAGCATCCTGCACACTGGGGGACAGAACCTGCTTCTGCATCCCCACATACACTGCGCCATTCCTGCGGGCGGACTTTCACCCGATCACCGTCAATGGGTCCGCCCACGCTATGCTTTCTTCTTACCCGTGAAGATCCTCAGCCGCGTCTTTCGTGGCAAGTTCCTCGCCGGCCTGAAACGTCTGCACAGCCGCAACAAGCTATGTTGCAACGGTCCCGCCGCCGCTCTGGCCGATCCGCAGCAGTTCGCAAAACTCATGCGCCGTCTGCACCGCCACGACTGGGTTGTCTATGCCAAGCCCGCCTTCGGCGGACCCATGCAGGTGTTGCGCTACCTCGGCCGTTACACCCATCGCGTGGCCATTTCCAATCATCGCTTATTGGCATTCGACCAACAACGCGTCACCTTTCGCGGGAAGGATTACGCCCACGGCGGCCGCCATGGCAAGATGACCCTTGCGGCCAGCGAGTTCTTACGGCGTTTCTTTCTGCACGTGCTCCCCAGAGGATGCGTGCGCATCCGTCACTTTGGTTTCCTCGCCAATCGCTTTCGCTCATCCCGCTTGGCACTATCCCGACAACTGCTGTCCAGTGGCTCCTCCACGCTGGTCGAGGCTGGAACCTCCCAAGCTTCGGCGGAGAGTTCTTCTGTCTGGCATTGCCCACGTTGCGGCGCGGCGATGATCGTGCTGCAGAGATTTACGGCTGCGGAATTATCAACATGCTCTTACTTCGATTCTTCCTAGCCCGTCCACTGCTATCGACCCGAGGATGTGCTCAGGCACGCGGACGCACGCGTGTGTCCGCTTCTTCTCCACTGCCTCTCAAGCAACTTTCCGCGTGCGCTTTTCCTCATCTCAGTCGCCACTCCGAAAATCCTAGCGGCGTTCCCACCACGATTAGCTGCTATCCCCAAGCCCCGTTCAGATCCCCGCTGCCGTTCAAATCCCATAGCGCACCGCGTCCGCCGCAAACGCCAGCGGCTTCCTCCTAGTCTCCTTATCGAAAACGCCTCGGACCGAGATCCCGCTCCGCCCCCGCAGTCTGCCCCCGAGGCGTTTCCGATCAAGGCTAGCGACAACTCGGAAACTGGCTGTCACGAACGACTCAGGTTGCTTCTTCGACCGCAGCGACTTCTTCCGCGTGCTCGGTCTCTTCTGACAGCTTGCGCAGCGATAACTGCTCGTGGTGAGAGAGGAGCAATCCAACGGGAACGATGGCGAAGAAAGTCACGAGCCAGAGCATGATGCCGCAACTTACGGCGAGTTCTTTGGGGACGATGTGGAAGATGTGGTCGAGAGCGCTAATGGTGGCGAGTTGCGAGCCGCCGCCTACTCCGGGCAACTGCACCATGGAGCCGATCATGCTTGCTCCCATAAGCAGGAGGACTTTGGTGACGCTCATCGCGGCCATGGGGGCGCCGTAGGCGTGGGTCACCTCTTTGTATGCCAGCGCGATAATCCACCACATCAGGACGGAGACAGCGGACAATTCTAGAAATGCGATAGGGCCGTGGATGGTATTGAGTCCAATGGTGAATTCGCGAATTTTCTGCGCGATGCGATGGCCAAGATTGCCGGCCAGATGGGCGAAGCGGTCTTCGACAAACTGGGCAATATGGTTTCCGCGGGAGGCGATCAGTAGCGCTCCCAGGAACAATCCGAATACCAGGGCGATGAGGGCGTAGCCGGTGAGGTGAACCCAGTGGCTCACTTCGGGAGGAGCGGAGAGCATAAAGGTGCGAAGTTTTGACGGAAGAAAGATGGCTGCGACCATCAGGACGGTAAAGCCGCCTACATCGAATATGCGCTCGACCGCCCAGACGGCTACTTGCGAGGCGAAGGGCAGGTTGTTGCGGCGGGCGATGAGGTAAGGGCGGATGAGTTCTCCGGCGCGGCCGAGGAGCGCTAGGCCGGTGAAGCCGATCATGGTGGGGGGGACGAGGCCGAGGATGGATGCGTCTTTCCGCACGGGACGGAGGAAAATTTTCCAGCGCACGGCGCGCAGGAAGTAGGCGATGTAGATGTAGGCCACGCCGTGCAGAATGTGACGCCAGCTTAAGCCGAATTGAAAGAGGCGCGCCCAGTCGAAATTCTTCCAGGTGCGGAACTGGAGGTAGACCAATCCAGCCAGCACGCCGAAGACCATCGCGTACGCGAGGTATTGTTTTTTGTTCATGCGCTGCGAAACCGCACATCGGCAGCTGTGGTGTGCACGGCCCCAGTTGAAGGTAAATGAGGAAGGAGCAAGGGTCAACGACGGGGAAACTAAAGTCGAGAAGATCAAGGCTGCGATTGTGCAGCGACGGTGGTCACGACTGGCTTCGCGGCGCGCTGGGCATGGGAGGACGATTTGGTCTGGGCTTTGTTGGATGCGCGGGCGGCAAGCTGCTTTTGTTTGGCCTCCGCTTTTTCCTGGGCGATTTTTTTTGTGTTGTATTCGTGCACGATTCGGGCTACGTAGGCGCGAGTTTCGCGGAAGGGCGGTACTCCCTGATATTGCTCGACGCGCTCGGGGCCGGCGTTGTAGGCGGCGAGAGCTTTGATGAGATCGAAATTGTAGCGCTCCAGAAGTTCGCGGAGATAGCGGCTTCCGCCGGTAACGTTAGCTTCGGGATCGAAGGCGTCGTTGACGCCTAGTTGGTTGGCGGTGCCGGGCATGAGTTGCATCAATCCGCGCGCGCCTTTGGGAGAGACGGCGTGGGCGTTGAATCCGCTTTCGGCGTGGATGACGCTGTTGACTAGATCGGGATCGAGATGGAAGGCGGCGCTGGCGGTGTTCACTACTTCGTTAATACGGACTGCCGATGTCGCTTTTTGCGAGTTCGTCAGGACCGAGACAGATGACGGCGCAGCCTCTGGCGGAGTCAGATCTTTTTCATAGCTGGCGATTTGCTCGGTGGGCACGTCGGTGAAGCTGGAATCATCGGCGAAAAAAAAGAGGCGCGTGGTTGATCCCATTTCCTGGTGATGGTCGTGGCGGACGGAGAAGCCGTTACGCAGGACGGCAAGATCGGCGGCATAGGACGGACCTGCGATTAGCGCCAAGATCACAACACAGGAAAGGGCTATGTACGGATTCCCCCAGCGGCTAAAGCCGCGATCGCCTTTGCGTGGATTACGGCACGGCTGGAAGCCGTGCCCTTTCAAAGCAGTCTCAGACAAAGCAATTTCAAACGAGGCAAATTCCAACCCACGCGTCGTGCGCGAAGCTCCCTCCGTTGTTGATAATGCCTGTCGGATCATCTTCTTCGAATTCAATTTCAATTGGTCACAGGCTCACGCCTATTGCCGAGCTGCGAACTTCGTCGGGCTCTGGCTCTTCGATCGGCTTGCCGTTCAACATGTGCTCAACGGCTGCCGAGACTCCGCTTTCGGCGTTGGAGCGGGTCAGGGTCCAGCCTCGGCCTCGCAGCTCTTCCGATGCATTTCCCATGATAAACGGATGGCCGGCGAAGGCGAGCATTTCTATATCGTTGTAGTTATCACCGAGGGCCATGACCTGTTCGCGGGTAATCTGGCGGTAATTGGCCCAGCGCTCGAGCGCGTGCCCTTTGGAGCAGCCGGCGTTGAGCACGTCGACGATGGAAAGATCGCGGCCGGGATACTCGGTGCGGAGGACCGTGATGGGCAGGCCGCAGGTTGCGAGAACCTTTAGGACGCGCTGCATGTCGGCGACTGGCCCACAAAACATCGCCTGCACGGGATCGGTGGTGAGTGCGTTCTCGATGGGGACGACGAATTTTATGTACTGCATATTTTTTTCCAGCCAGCGCTGGATGCTGCCTTCGAGATATTCGAGGCGTTCAATGACGATGGTACCGGGGCCATTGCTGTCAAAGGTGAGAACGGTCTGACCGCGAAATTCTTGCATTACTTGGACGAGCTGGCGGCAGGTGGGCTCGGGCAACAGGTCGCGATGAAAAGTTTCTCCGCCCAGCGAGCGGGTGATAGCGCCGTTCGAGCTGATCAGCCAGAGATCGAAACCCAGTTGCTGGGCGATGGGAAGAGCGAAGGTGTGGCGGCGTCCGGTGACCAGGATAACCTCGACGCCATCGGCGTGGGCTCGGCGGAGGGTTGCGAGGTCGGTGTCGGAAATCTTGAAATCCGGGCTGAGCAGGGTGCCGTCAATATCGATGGCAATGAGGCGGAGGGGATTGACGGGCACAGTTGATTTTAGCATTGGCTGTTTGGCATTTAAGGGATCGGATCGGTAGTGGTGAAGTTTGCGAAACCATTAACCACAGAGGTCACCGAGGTTCACGAAGGAAATGCGCAAGCCAACACCTTCATGATACTTAGTGTCCTTTGTGGTTTAAGGTTCGAAGACTGCTGTTTCAAACTGCACCACTACCATCGGATCTCGCCATTGGTACACGGGCGGCGTGCAATTTTTTATTTCGTTATTCTACTCATCGGCTTGCCGAGCAAATCGACTACTTAGGGGGTTGACGAGATTTCGACTGCTACGGGAATGCCCCCCACGGATAAAAAATCCCGCCAAGCAGAGCTTGAGCGGGGCACCCGTTGAGATTTCCGGGTGCAAACCGGCGCCGATTTTCCTCCCCGAAGGCAATCTGCGCCGGGTTTAATCAGTTCACGGTGAAACTGGTCTTGCTGCTGACGGTCTCACCGTTGGTGGTGATTGCGATCTTGCCGGTCTTCGCTCCCGTCGGAACGGTTGCTGTGATCTGCGTCTCGGAATTCACCGTAAAGCTGGAGGCCACGCCGCCGAACGTTACTTTGGTTGAACCGGTAAAAGAGGTTCCAGTAATCGTCACGGAGGTTCCGACCGCACCACTGGTTGGAGTGAAGCTGGTGATGGTCTGCTCGCCGGTTCCGGTGAGGGCGACGTTTTGTGTGCCGTCGCCATCGGTGATCGACAAGGTCGCGGCGCGCGAGCCAGGAGTTGTGGGTTGGAAGGTAACGGTCACGGAGCAGTATTCGCCAGCGGCCAAGCTACTCGGGCATGCCGACTTGAAGGTGAAGTCTCCTGGGTCCGCTCCCCCTAGCGCCACTTTAGTGATCGCGAGCGACGTGCTTTCATCGTTAGTGAAAAGTACGGTTTGAGGGGCGCTCTTGGTATCCACCGCCTGCGCCTTGTAGGTGATGGCGAGCGGCGAAATGCTCACCGGCTGGGTGTTGTTCAGCATGATGGTCACCCAGTCCTGGGAGGTCCACGCCGCATTGCCGGCTACGGCTATGTCGAGCATGCCGTCGCGGTTGAAGTCCCCGAGTACGATGCCGGAGTTGTCCACCCCGCCTAGGTATGGCCCAGGCTCCAGGTTGAAGGTGCCATCGCCATTACCGGTGTAGACGAGCGCCGCCCCCCAATCCTGTTCTCCGCTGTATTCGGTTGAGCATTGGGTGTAAGTGACGGCAATCGCGAGATCCGCTTTGCCATCCTGGTTGAGATCGCCGGCGCTAATCCAGTACGGGTTGGTTCCACCGCTGGGATAGCATTCAACCCACGCGTTGAACTTGTAAAGAGTGCCGACCGTGAATGTGCCGTCGCCGTTTCCGGTGAAGATCTGAAGGCTGCCGTTATTGTTCCAACTGGTGAGGGCCAGATCGAGCTTGCCGTCGCCGTTGAAATCGCCGGCGGTTAGCGCGTTCGGGTTAATCGACGCAGGCGTAACGATCGGGGCCTGGAATGTGCCATCACCATGTCCCAGCAGGACATTGATTGCCGTCCCACTGTAGTTGGTGACCGCGATATCCACTTTGCCATCCTTGTTGAAGTCGCCGATCACGATGTTGCCAGCCTGAGTGCCGCTCGCCGCGGCAATGACGGTGGCCGCAGCGTAAATGCCTTTGCCTTTATTGAGCAACACGCTCATGCTGCCGTCTGCGTTCGAAAGTACGATGTCCAGTTTTCCGTCGCCGTTGACATCGGCCAACGCAACAGGGCCAGACTGCACCGTAACGCCGGTGGAATACAAGACAGGCGCTTTGAATTTTCCGGTGCCGAGGCCGGCCAGTACCGCTACTTCGTTATTCGGGCACCCGCCACCGCTGTTGGTCATGGTCGCCACCACATCGGCCTTACCATCTCCGGTCACATCGCCTAGGGCAATGGCATTGACCGCGCCGCGGTTGGCTTGGCCGCACCCGACTGCTGTGGAAATGGGACTACCGAAGACGCCGTGCGACGTGCCGAGCATCACGGTAATACCAACGCCGGTACCTCCGCCCGCCTCCACGATGTCGAGGTTGCCATCGTTGTTCAGGTCCGCGGTCGCGACCTGGGCGACGGTGCCGCTCCAGGTGTAGCCGTAACTCTGGCTACTCCGGAATGTGCCGTCACCGTTTCCGAGGCCCACGGTTATCCACTCGCCGGAGCTGTTGGACGTAGCGAAGTCAAGTTTCTTGTCGCCGTTAAAGTCGGCTACGACGACATTGTTGGGGTAGCCAGCGGTGGCGAATGACTCTCCCGCGGTGAAGCCGCCTTTCCCGTTGCCGAGCATCGTCCATACTGCGGAAGAGGAGTAGGAACTCACGACCAGGTCGTTCTTCTTATCGCCATTGATGTCGGTGATGGTAATGGAATTGATCCACGACGGACCGTAGAGGACCGGAGTCTTGAAGGTGCCATCGCCGTTGTTGAGGTAGACGTAGGCGCCATTTCCGGTTCCCATTACCACGTCTCCGTTATCGCCCTTGATCAGTTGCCCAATGGCAACCGCCATTGCTCCCGAATTGGAACCTTGCTGGTAAAACACGGGGGTTTGAAAGGTGCCATCGCCGTTGCCGATCAACACATAGATACCATCGCCGCTGTTTTCGGAGGCGACCACCAAATCGGGTTTTCCGTCATGATTGACGTCCCAAACCGCCTCAGAATTTGAGGCACCCGGACCGGAGATCGCAACCGCGGCCTTTGGAACCACGAAGGTCCCATCGCCATTGCCAAGAAAGACGTCGATGCCGTTGTTGGGATCGATCACGAGCAGGTCGAGGTGTCCGTTGCCGCGAAGATCGGCGGTCACTAGTCCGCCGGTAACGTCGTGATAGGCGGGGCCTCCGAGCGTCGAGTAGGAAGCCTGAAGGGTGAAGCCGCCCGCGCCGTTGCCGAGATAGATCCAGAGCGTCCCAGGGTTGAAGTTGCAGTCACCGCCATTGGTGCCAGACACGACGGCGAAATCCAGATTGCCATCGTTGTTAAAGTCGCCGGTGACGATACCACCCTCTAACGTACAGGCAAACGTGGTAATGGACGAGACCGTACCGAAGCCGCCCGCGCCGTTGCCCAGCATAATGCCGACTCCGGCAGCGTTGCCGTTGTCGTCCAGGGTGAGAAGGTCCGGGAAGCCATCGTTGTTGAAATCCCCGAAGGCAAGTGCGTTGATAGGGATTGGGCTGTAGTTGCTGATTACGGATCCTCCATTGAACAGCGTGGGGTTCACGAAAGTTGCGGGGGGCGGAGTTTGCCCCAAGGAAATGCCGGTCAGGGACAGCCCCATCAAAAGCAGGGCGCAAAGTGTCTGAATAAGAACGCGAGTGCGATGGCGATGCGATGACATGAATCCTCCAATGATTGTTCTTTCAAGTTCGGGTGCCACAGCCATTCGCGTTTTGCGAATGAATTGTTTCTCATACTTACAAATCTACGGTTGATAAATCTGAACGTCGCCGATGATCGTCCCCTCCCACGAGGCCCAGCCGCCGATGCAGTAGAGCTGTCCTTTGTAGACAGCGGAGGCGGGGAATATGATGGATTGCGGAACGGAAGCGAGCGTTGTCCACTTGTCCTTGGTCAACTGAAACGCATTGGTGAGAGTTGACGCCGGCTGGCCGCCCACGTCATAGAGCTTAGGACCAATGGATCCGAAGCAGGACGCGTAGCGGGAGGCAGGGTCGGCGGCGAGCGATTTCCAAGTGTTCGTTGTCGCGTCGTAGCCTTCGTTGTCGCCGGTGGCCCCTTGGCCATTGGTCGCTCCGTCAACGACCACAATTGTGTAACCAGTCTTGAGGGTTCCCTGCAAACCGGCTGCCGGCTGGCCTTTGGCCAACAACGTCGGCGCCTGTTCGGTCCAAGTGTTGGTTGCGGGGTTGTAGCTTTCGACGGTGGCGACGACACCGTTCCCGCTGCCGTTTACGACGCCGCCGATAACATAAATGATGTTTTGCTCAACCACAGATGCGGTAGCCCACCTCGCAGTCGGCATATCCGCCTTGGCAGTCCAAGTCTTGGTTTTGGGGCTGTAGGCATACACGGCGTTCGTTGGGCTGACTCCATCGCTGGTGCCGCCAAAGACGTATAAAATATTTTTGACCACGGCGGCGCTTGCCGCTGAGATTCCCGTCGGATAGGAGACGCCGGCGGTCCAGGTTTTAGCGACGGGATTGTAGACCTGCACGTCGGAAACGATCCCGGCACTGTCGGCCCCGCCGACCACGTAGATCTCATTCTCGAGTACAGCCGAGGTTGCGAATGCCACGGGCGTTGGGAGTGGCGTGCCGCTCGTCCAGGTGTTGTGAACGATCTCGGGAGTTTGGGCCTGCAGCAGCGAGGCCGTTCCGATCAACAAAAGCGATGCCAACATGAATCGGAATGCAGTCTTCATTTTTTCTCCTGTGCAAAATTGCGTTGTCGAAATCGTTCTCTAGCTGTTACGGCTGGTAAATCTGGACGTTGCTGATTGGGGCTCCCACCCACGTCGCCCATCCGCCGAAACAGTAGAGTTGTCCTTTGTAGACGGCGGAGGCGGCGAGCATGGCTCCTTGGGGCATGGGAGCAAGAGTCGCCGTCCATTTGTTTTTTGACAGCTGGAAGGATTCGTTCACAGTCGCGGCCGCTCCGGCATTGTTGAGGTAGCCGCCGACATCATAGAACTTGGCGCCGACGGATCCGGAGCAGGAATAAACGCGCGAGGTGGGATCGGCGGCGAGTTCCTTCCAGGCATTCGTCGTGGCGTCGTAGCCCTCGGTGTCTCCGGTGATCTGGCCGGGTTGCGAGGCGCCGTCGGCGGCGATGATGGTGTATCCAGTCTTTGCAGTTCCCTGAAGGCCGGCCGCAGGGCTCAACTTACTCCCTAACAACGGTGCTTCTTCGGTCCAAGTATTGGTCGCGGGGTTATAACTTTCGACGGTCGCGACGAAATCGCTGTCGCTGGTGGCTCCGCCCATGACATATATGATGTTGCTCTCGACCACCGCCGTGGTAGAGAACCTCGCGGTCGGCATGGCGGCTCTTCCAGTCCACGTTTTGGTCTTGGGGCTGTATGCCCACACCGCGTTGGAAGGCGTTCCTCCGCCGGTGTTGCCGCCAAAGACGTATAAGACGTTCTTGACTACAGCGGCGCTCACCGCTGCGATGGCGGTTGGGTAGGAGGTGCCAGTGCTCCAGGTGCTGGTGGTGGGGTTATAGATTTGAACGTCGGCGACGCTCTCGGATGCGGTGCCCCCGGCGATCACGTAAATCTGGTTGGCGAGCACCGCGGCGGCTGCGGATGAGACGGGCGTGGGTAGCGGCGCGCCGCTTGTCCAGGTGTTGTGCGAGATGGCGGGAATCTGGGCTTCGACTGGCACACCGATGGGCAGAGCCAATGCCAGGAGCGCTGGAAATGTGATTCTCAGGATTGCGAGCTTGCGTTCTATCATTAACTCCTCCAAGTTGATTGCTTTGCGTGTTGCTGGAGCGCGCCGAACGTCGTGCGGGGGAGTGGCGGAGTTGCTCCGAACACGGCGGCCACTGTGCCCTGAAATGCCGGCCGCGGTCAAGGTTTTGGCCGTGATGCGTTCGTGTAGCGCGTGTGACGCGCTAAGCGGCTTTGGTTGCAGTAGAATACGCGAAGTTGTTGTCTGGGGATTGAAGCACAAGCCGTTCTTTGAAATGCGGTTCGCGGATACAAAGTTTGCTTCCTCTGCCTCTTGGTTCGATGGTAGACTTGCGATCTCCCCTGAAGTGACTCCTTTCTATGCCTCTTAACTCGCTGAATCGCGCGCCGAATACTGTCGTATTGTTTGGCGTGTTTGAGGCTGATTTCCGCGCGGAGGAGTTACGCAAAAACGGAGTCAAGGTCAGGATTCAGGACCTACCCTTCCGCGCATTGAAGCTTCTGCTGAGCCGTCCGAACGAGGTCATCACGCGCGAGGAATTCAGGCAGGCGC
This sequence comes from uncultured Acidobacteriaceae bacterium, assembly GCA_963800565.1. Lineage (GTDB taxonomy): Bacteria > Acidobacteriota > Terriglobia > Terriglobales > Acidobacteriaceae > Acidiflorens. Next base: position 105,071 of record CAWDBM010000010.1, on the reverse strand, counting down.
TGTGGCCGGGCGACGTGTTTGTTGACTTTGATCTTGGAATCCGGAGCGCGATCAAGCGACTGCGCGACGCGCTCGGCGATTCGGCCGAGAATCCGATCTTCGTGGAGACAGTCGACCGCCGCGGCTATCGCTGGATTGCTCCAACGCATGTTGAACCGCCTCCGGAGGCAACGGTTGCCGCCGAGCTAGAGGCTCTGGATTTGGCTGCGGCCGCGCCGGCTCCGGCTCCCGTCAAGAGTTGGGATTGGCTCAGGAATTGGAAGACTATGGGCGTGGTGGCGGCGGCATTTGCGCTGGGGGCCCTGGGAGTGTTGAGCCTGGTGCTGCTTCAGCGCCAGCCCAAGGCCGATTCCATAGCAGTGCTTCCTTTTACTAATGGTACCGGGGATGCAAATACGGATTATCTGAGCGACGGCATCACCGAATCGTTGATCGGCAACCTCGCGCATGTGCCTCGGCTCAAGGTGAAATCGCGCAGCTCGGTGTTTCGCTATAAGGGCAAGGATGTGGATGCACAAAAGGCTGGCAATGAGCTGGGTGTGTCTGCATTGGTGAGCGGACGAGTGGCTTCGCGCGGAGACCGCATCGAAGTGAGCGCGGAGCTGATCGACGTTCGCGACAACACCGAAATCTGGGAACACCACTATAGCGGCAAGGGCGCGGATATCGTTTCGATGCAGACGCAGATCGCAGGCGACATCGCGGGAAAGCTACGCTCGAAGCTTAGCAGCGCGGAAAAGCAGCAAGTCACGCGGCAAGGCACGCAGAATCCGGAGGCTTACGATCTTTATTTGAAGGGACGGTACGCTTGGAACAACCGTACGTATGACGAACTGGAGAATGCGATTTCCTATTTCAACCAAGCAATCGCGAAAGATCCTGGTTACGCTTTGGCGTATTCGGGTCTCGCTGATGTTTATTCCGTGTTGCCGAACTATGGCGGGAATCAAAACGAAGACTTCCCCAAGTCGAATGGCGCGGCGCGCAAGGCGCTGGAGCTGGATCCGACTCTGGCGCATCCTCATGCCGTTCTCGGCAGCAATGAGATGCAGTACGACTGGGATTTTGCCGGCGGGGAGGCGGAGTTCAAGAAGTCGTTTAACCTCGACCCCAACGATGCAACCGCGCGCCAGTGGTATGCCGATGATATTGCGATGATTGGGGGTAGAGAGCAGGAAGCGCTGGCGGAGGTCGATCGCGCCCGTGAACTTGAGCCGCAGTCCCCCGTGATCAGCCGGGTGGCCGCGAGTGTTCGCGTGTGGGAGCGACGGTTCGACGAAGCGATCGCGATTTGCACGAAGCTGGCGAATGACGACCCGACATTCGCAATTGCGCATGATTGCCTCGCGCAAGCCTATTGGGGAAAGCATATGTACCCGCAGGTGATTGAAGAAACCAACACCTACCGCGAATTGTCGGGCGCTCGAATGGACTCCGAGTTCGCCGACGCAATGGAGGAAGGATTTCGATCCGGTGGTTGGAGAGGCGCCGTCACCAAAGCGACTGGAAGCCGGATAGCGTCGCGTAAGAATCGTTACTACTCAGCGTTTATCATTGCGACCTACTATGCGGACCTGGGTGACAAGGAGCAGGCCTTTCATTGGCTCAACATCGCGTATCAGGAGCACGATTGGCTGCTGATCAGTTTGAAGACTAACTTCCGGCTCGACCATATACGTAGCGATCCGCGGTTTGCCGAGTTGGTGCGCAAAGTGGGGCTGCCGCAGTAGCCTGGCTCGAATCGGCGATTCAACTATTTCGTCTCACACTCCGGTTGGCCGTGCGACAATCTTGCCGACACGGATTCCCTACGGAGGCTGTCAATGAAGTTGAAGTTGAGATTCCTTCTGCTGCTTCTGACTCTGTTGCCCACTTCCCTTCCTGCGCAATCTGCGCCGGAGACTGGCAAGCCTTTTGTCATCGAGTATTACTACAAGACGAAGTGGGGGCATGCCGACGAGTTTCTCCAGCTCTTTAAGAAAAATCATTACCCGCTGTTGAAGAAGCAGGTGGAGATGGGGCGAATGCTCAAGGTGTGGATGGATCAGCCACGCTATCACACTACCGAAGACGGGCGGTGGGACTATCGCGTGACCATCGTGTTCAAGAACTCGGCAGCCGCCAATGAGCCTTTTGACGAGGACGCGATGAAGAAGCAGCTCTGGCCCGACCAGGCCACCTATTTGAAGGAGGAGCAACGGCGGTTTGAAATCCTCGATGCACACTGGGATTTGCCCGTTAAGACGGTGGATCTGGACGGCAAATAATTGCAGTGCTAATGCGCGAGCGCGGGAAATAATTGTAAAAGTTTGGTGAATTGCTAGAAGAAATCCTTTATCGGTCGCATCAAAATTTGGAGTTAGACATGGATTCCTTTGCCGGTTAAGTTTAGTTGATGGAAAACTTAGTTTGGGTTGAAGATTCACCGGTTGATGTATTGCATGAGATTGGCGGCCGCCTGGCGAAGACTGGCGGATTTCACGAAGTGCTGGACCGGGTGGTGGAGTTTGCCTCGGCGCTGGTGCGGTGCGATTCCTGCCTGATTTATGTGATCGAGGGCGAGCATCTGGTTTTGCGGGCTTCGAAAAACGCGCATCCGGATGTAGTCGACCGGCTCAAACTGCGCGTGGGCCAAGGGATTACTGGCTGGGTCGCGGAGCATCACGAACCGGTGGCGATTGCTGAGCGGGCGGCGCACGATCCGCGATTCCAATTTTTTCACGAGCTGCCCGAGGATAGCTACGAGGCCTTTCTCTCTGTGCCGCTGATGTCGCGGGGGCGCGTGGTGGGAGCAATTAATTTACAGCATCGGCTTCCTCATACTTACAAGAGAAAAGAAATTCGGTTAATTTCGGCGATTGGTTTTCTGGTAGGCGCAGAGATTGAATTGGCGCGGCTGGAAGAAATCAATTCGAATCTAACTGACCAGCTGCAGACGCGAAAAGTTGTGGAGCGAGCGAAGGGAATTTTGCAGCGCGAATTGAGATTAAGCGAAGAACAAGCCTACCTGGCGCTGCAGCATCAGAGCCGGCAGAAACGCAAACCGATGAAGGACATTGCCGACGCGATTATTCTGAGCGAAGAAGTGCGAGAGAACTCGCGCGGGGCTCGAGTGGACTGAGGCTTCCAGCACGATCGACGTTTGATGCCCAACTGGACAGGGCATCGGTCTTGGAGAGGCGCGGCCAGCCCGCGTCTCTGCCAGACTTCAGACGCGCCAAAGCGCCGGCGAATTTTATTGACAGCCGGCGACGTGAGTCGAGCTGTTCCCTTCCCCCGATCTGCGGGATCAGAGTTTTCCGCGAGCTGATGCTCTGCCTGAAAAAACTCCATAGATTAAAGACGACCAGAGTGGTGACTGAAACGGTTGCAAAACGCAAGGTTCCTCCACTCCGCTTCGCTCCGGTCGGGATGACAGAGTTGGGGTGTGTCCGTCGTTTTGAGTTGTGCTCCATCGTTTCGGATTCTGCTCCATCGTCAACCCCGGCCCGGCAATGTCGAGCCGGATCCCTGCAAAATAAAAACCGGGAGCAGGCTGGGTTGAACCCGCTCCCGGTAATACAGCTGCGAAAGGGATGTGGGCCCCTCGCGGCTGAATATCGGTTTACTTTGACGCGCCCGCATTCGGAACCGCAAAGCGCAACGACATGTCGTAGTTGGGCAACTCCATGGCGCTGACAAAGCTTCGCCCATCGCGCGACACGAGAACGAGGCGGCTGGCTTCATCCGGCTTCGGCGTCTCGACGGTGTCCACCATCAGCATCGCGCTCGTGCCGCCGTTCGATCCGCGCAATGTGACGAACTCGAATGAGCCCTTGGTGTCGACGGTAAAGGTGTATTCTCCCGGACGCAGAACTACGTTTTGGCAGCGCACTTCGTGCGACAAAGTGAAGCTGCCGCGCGCTTCCTCGGCAGCGGCCAGTGTCGGTTGAATCGCGAGCAGACTCAAGCCCAATGCCGCGGCATATGCGAATTTGCGAATTGATCTCATACAGTCTCCTGTTCTTTATTCCCTGGTCTAAGAAGCTCAACCCCGCGGCAATGGCAGCGGAACGTGAGCCCAGATTAAGGTGGAGCACATCGAGGTCAGCAGATTTGCAACGCAGCGTACAAGGCTGAACGCAAACATCGAGTCCGGAGAGCTGGCTGCTTCGCCAACTCCGAACTGAAAACAGTGTGAAGGAATTTGCAGCTAGCGTCCAACGAAAAAAATTGATTGGCCGGATTTGCTGAGGCGTCATCGCGGGAATTGCGAAATCCATCCAATGCTCACTGGACGCCATTGAGGCGATTTTCTCCCGGTTTCAGGCGCGTGCGTTTGCCAAAGACTCACCCTATGGGAGAACATACCTAGTTTGCACATATCCCAATGTTCTTATAAGGAAGCAGCCGACATATGGCGAAGGTGAAGAAGTCTCCCGCGAAGCGAATTAGTCGAGCGACAGTCGAAGTTAAGTCAGAAGCCAATCCTGACGTGAAATCTCCGAACCGCAACGGGCGCGATGGCGCAATCGAGCCTGCGAAGGGCAAACTGGGAGTGATGATCCCGGGCATGGGCGCAGTGGCTACGACATTTGTGGCGGGGGTGGAGGCGGTCCGCAAAGGCATCGCGCAGCCGATCGGCTCGCTCACGCAGATGGGAACGATTCGTCTCGGAAAGCGCACCGATGGCCGTTCGCCGAAGATCAAGGAGTTCGTCCCGCTTGCGGGCCTCAACGATCTGGTGTTCACGGGCTGGGATATTTTCGAAGACAACATGTATGCCGCGGCGCAAAACGCGGGTGTACTTGAGCGCGACCTCCTCGCCAAAGTAAAGAGCCGGCTCAGCTCGATCACTCCGATGAAGGCGGTGTTCGATCACAACTACGTGAAGAAGATCGATGGGCCGAATGTGAAGAAGGGCAAGAACAAGCTGGATCTGGCCGAGCAGCTGCGCCAGGACATTCGCGACTTTAAAAAGTCGAGCGGGGCGAGCCGCCTGGTTACGATCTGGTGCGCGTCGACCGAGACCTTCATCGAGCCGAGCGCGGCCCATCAGAGCGTGAAGGCGCTCGAGAAAGGAATGAAGGAGAACGACGAAAATATTGCTCCTTCGATGATCTACGCCTACGCGTCGCTGATGGAGGGTGTTCCGTTTGCCAACGGGGCGCCGAATTTGACGGTGGATATTCCGGCGATGCACGAACTCGCACACGAGCGCGAGTTGCCTATCTGCGGCAAGGATTTCAAGACGGGACAGACGCTGATGAAGACGGTGCTGGCTCCCGCATTTAAGGCGCGGCTGCTTGGGCTGAGTGGATGGTACTCGACCAACATTCTTGGCAACCGCGATGGCGAAGTGCTCGACGATCCTGGGTCGTTCAAGACCAAGGAGGAATCGAAGCTGGGCGCGCTGGAGCATATTTTGCAGCCGGCGCTGTACCCTGAACTCTACGGCAATATTTTCCACAAGGTACGCATCAACTATTACCCGCCGCGTGGAGATAACAAAGAAGGATGGGACAACATAGATATTTTCGGATGGCTCGGGTATCCGATGCAGATCAAAGTCGACTTCCTATGCCGCGATTCGATTCTTGCCGCGCCGATTGTGCTTGATCTCGTCCTATTCCTAGATCTCGCGCAACGGACACCTGAGTTGCGACGGCTGGGGATTCAGGAATGGCTTAGCTTCTACTTCAAATCGCCGATGACTGCGCCCGGGCTCTATCCCGAGCACGATCTGTTTATTCAGCTGATTAAGTTGAAGAACACGCTGCGGCATTTGAAGGGCGAGGAGTTGATTACTCACTTGGGGTTGGAGTATTACGACTAGGCTTTTCGGAAGAAGGCACCAATTAGGGCGCCGACCAGACCTCCGATTGCGCTAGAGGCTAACGTTACCCACCACCTCTTCTCTTGCTTTGAGGCGACGGCAGTTGCGTGCAACTTGATTGCAGCGTCGATCAAAGCTTTTATGTCATCGGCTGTGAGAGGATCTCGGGATACTCGATCCTTTTCCTGGGTGGACAGGCTCTCGAATTCTTCCAGAGTAAGGCGGCGTTTTTGATCGACGTGATACCGCCTCGGGTACTGACGGCGCCATATGAGCGAGGCCTTCTCCCGCTCAGTGTCAAGGCGGAAGAATTCGGGGTGGTCCTCAAAAACCGTCTTCCAGTGCCCCGCTCGGGATTCGTCGGCCTCAATCCGGTCGGCCCAGCCTTTAAATGTGAGCGATAAACGTCAGCTAAACGCTACGGATTGTCTAAATAGGGATCATTCATACTCACCACACAGTCCGAATCAGCGGACTCCGTCGTATCCGCTCATCGCGCGTCACTAGCGTCATCCCCTCCGCCCGCGCCGTCGCTCCGATAATCCGATCAGCCGGGTCGCGGGGATAGTCCTCCGGAAACTGTGTCGCCAGGGCCGCGATCTCTGGAGTGATTGGCCGCATCGTCACTCCCTCGAGAAATCGAAGTACCGAGGTTTCGACCGTACCGTATCCTTGGACCCTTCCAGACGCGATCTGCCAAGCGACCTCGTAAGCAGTTATTGCCGACACTGCCAAGCCATCGCCGCGACGTGCGCGACGAATCGCGGAGGCCGCGGCCTTTGAGAGTCGCTTCGAGTCGGCCACCGCCCAGATCAGTACGTGCGAGTCGAGCAGGATCACGAGGATTCCCACCCATCGATGGGCGATTCAATATCGCCGACGATCTTAATCACGCCATCCAGTCTGCCGATCCAGTTGTCTTTCTTGCTTTCGACCGGCACCAGTTTGGCCACCGGCTTGCCGCGCTTAGTGATGATCAACGGCTCGCGTGTGGAGCGGACGTCTTCCATTAACGCAAGACAGTGCGCCTTGAATTCTGCTGCGCCGATTTTCTTCATGTACAGATTGTAACATACATGGTCATATCGATATGACCACACCAAAAAGTTCATCATCTCCCTATTCATCCATCGCATAAGCCTTCTTCAACCACCGTTTCACCTCATCATCGATATCAGCCTGTGACTTGATTTCGATCCTCCGCGTGATGCGGTCTTTCTTTTCGTAGCCGCCGGTGTCGATCAGGCGCTTTGGCGTTTTCAGATTGCCGAGGGCGAACCCGAGATCGATGCGTGTGTTGGTCGAGGGCTTGATTTGCGCGAAGACGTGGTTGCGATAGAACGGTACCATGGTCCTGCACGGGCACGCCTTCACGTCCTGGCCGATCGAGAATCCTAGTTTCAGCAATTGATCGTAGAGCGGGCGCAGGGCGGCGCGCGGGCCGGAGTACTGCGCCTCCACCCATTCGGCGGCGCTTTTCAGGTACGCGTCGGGAGAATCAAATGCTGCTGTGCCTTTGCCGTCGGCACGCTCCGCGATCCAGGTTGCATTATTTCTGCCCAGCTTGTGCTCCTTCATCAACCACTCGCGGCGTTCTTTCTCGGTCGCCGGGCCGGACTTCTGCGTAAGAGCGATCCATTCTTCGAGCGACCGCCCGGTTTTCTGCGATAGTTCCGCGATCCCTTTCTGCACCATGGCTACGCTCGGATGAACGGAAAAAGCGGCGTGCGTTTTAGCGGCGGGAGACATTGCGACCTCCTGGTGATCGACAATTTGCACGCCATGATACCGAATCTCGCAGGCGGCTCGCGATAGAATCTTTCGATGGATCGCAAGAAACAATCTGGCGAGAAAGAATCTGACAAAAAGCACGGCGGCATGAAGCAGGGATCCGGGCACGACACGCGCTACGTGAAAATGCCGAAGAATAGTTGCTTTGTCTGCGGCACCGACAATCCCGAGGGCATGAAACTGCGCTTCGTTTACGACGAAGAGCGCAATCTCTTCGTTTGCCGCTTTCGGCTGGGTAAGCGCTACACGGGGCCGCCCGGACACTGCCATGGCGGCATTATCGCCACGATTCTCGATGAGGCGATGGGGAAGGTGAACAAGATTCGCCACGTGATCGCCGTGACTTCAGAGATGACGGTGAATTATCTGAAGCCGGTGCCGCTGCTCCAACCGCTGCGCGTGGAGTCACGCGAGGTCAAGGTGGAGGGGCGGAAGCACATTAATATGGCCGAGATGCTCAACGAAAAGGGCGAGGTGCTGGCACGCAGTGAAGGGCTGTTTATCGCGATTGATCCGCATCGCATGTTTGCGAAGAAGTAGGCGCGAGGGTGGAAGCTCTAGAACGTTCCGAATGGCAACTTCGGGGCAACTTTCTGACGGAAGCCAAAGCGCTGGGCTCCGAACTATAACTACTTCGCTGCGTTGTTGTACCAACGCAGAATGCGGAGAGCGCGCAGGGTGTTCCAGTGGCTGGCCCTGGCGACCTCGGTTTCCATCTTCAACGGAACGTATTCGGGATGAAAGATGTTGAGCGGCCAGCGCCCGTTCTGGTGGCGACGCTCCATCACGATTTCGACGGCCTCACCCACGCGGGCATCCGGTTTCACTCCTGCATTGCGCAAATAATCCAGTCCGCGCAAGACGTCGTAGTGCCAAAACGTAGGGAACGAGAAGCGGAGCCAGCGCTGGTTGATGATTTCGCCGGTTCGGAGGGAGCGGAACATCCGGCGATCGAGTAGATAGCTTTCGGCCTTCTTCCGCGCTTTCGTTACGGCCGTCGATCTGCCCCTTGCACGTTCGTATTCGAGCAAGCCTTCGAGCACGCAGATCGTGGAATGAAAAGAGGAGCGCTGGCTTTTGGGTGCTTCGCAGTTCCAGCCGCCATCTTCGAGTTGCTCGTTCAGGAGTTGGGTGGCGAGCGCGTTATTCGCGTGGTTAAAATCCGAGCCGAGATGCGCGCCGAAATACGCGCCGATGGCGAGGATTCTGCCGTTGATGCAGGGCTCGGTTTCGCCGTGAAGGAATGGCCGATTGTTGAGCCGCTTAAATACCAGGCGCTTGTCGACGCGGTCGATCATTTTGCGCGCCTGCTTGCTGGCGGGGTCGAGACCGAGATCCATCAAGAGGGTAAGACTGTAGAGGGCAATTAGTAACCGGCGGCCGTCCTTCGGCAGATCGGTCCTCCACCCGCGGGGACCATCGCCCCAGTGGCCAGCGGGAGATCGGCGGGCGAGGAGGCGGGCTCCCCAGCCTTCCGCGGCGATACGAGACCGCTCGGCGGCAATCGCGGCGGGGCGTTCATTAGTGAGGTCGCGCATGACCTGCCAGCGGATAGCCGGGTCAGCATCGAGGAGCCATTTGAGGTGCGCGGGGCGGGGCGCGTAATCGTGTTGGCGCATTGGGATGTTATAGCAAGTGGCGTGCGAGTTTTCATCCCGAAGCGTCGCCTAAAAGTAATGTTGACAGAAAGGGTGGAATATAGGATACCTATATTCATTATGAAGCGCATACGTTCGCAGATAGCACGCGGCAGCGCTGAACTTGCCATTCTGGCGCTGCTGGCGGAAGAACCGCTGTATGGTTTTGAAATTTCCAAACAGATCGAAGAGAAAACGGGCGGGGCGCTGCATTTCACCCTCGCGTCGCTTTATCCCATGCTTTATGACCTGGAAAAGCGTGGATGGATTGCCGGCCGCTGGGAGCCGAACCTTGCCGGGCGCGACCGCCGTTACTATTCTCTTACTGCCGCGGGCAAGAAAGAGCTTGTGCCGCTAAGACGGGAGTGGAATTTCTTTTTTCAGGCGCTTGATCGGCTGGCGGCGGTGACGAATGCCTGACGAAAGCGCGCCTGATTGGAAGGTGTTAGTCCGCGAGCGCCTGTGCCCGCTGGATCTAACCTCAAGCGAAAGCCAGGAAGTTGTCGCCGAACTGGCTGGTCATCTCGATGATGTTTACAAGCAACAAAGGGCAAAAGGGTTAAGCGCGCCCGAGGCCAGCGAGTTCGCACTCAACCAGGTCGGTCTTAACCAGGTCAGTCTTAACCAGGTCAGTCTTAACCAGGTCAGTGGGTGGTCGCGGTTGGCTGAGGATATTCAGCGCGCGAAAAATCAGGAGGAAATTATGAACCGACGAACAAAACATCTCTGGCTTCCGGGCCTCGTGAGCCTGACTGCGGCCATGGGATCGCTGATGATCCTGACTCTGATTTCGCTGCAGCCGCGTTTTCTCGGACGCGGCCTCCTGCAGATGGTGATTCTGCCGTGGTTGATTGTGCTACCGTTTTGCGGAGCGGCCGGGGCATATCTGTCTGGACGCCTAGGTGCAGGTCTGCGGGCGCGTTTGGTGGCCGGCCTGTTTCCCACGATCGTCCTGTTCACTCTCAGTATAATTCTTGTCCTAACGCGACTGGTCGTTGTCGCTCGACCGCAATGGTGGAATGGCTCGATTGCGCTCGTAGTGGGAATCGTTCTTCCCAGTGTCTCTCTTTTGATCGGCGCCACGCCATTTTTGCGGGCGATAAAACCCAAGACAGTGGCGTAAGCCCCGCGCAGAAACGCCATCCTGCGATGTAAAATACTGATCAGGGCAGATTTCGGCTGCATAAACTTCGAACTTCACGTTTGCGAAGGAAGCTCGCGAATGATGCTCGCGCCCGATCGAAACGCCTTATCCAGAAAAGAGTCAACCTATGTCGCAGAATAATGGTCACAACAACAGCCTTCGTCTGAAAACCGGCCTCGCCGAAATGCTTAAGGGCGGCGTCATAATGGACGTTACCACGGCCAAGCAAGCCGAGATTGCCGAGCGCGCCGGCGCCGTCGCCGTAATGGCGCTCGAGCGCGTCCCCGCGCAGATTCGCGCCGAAGGCGGCGTGGCGCGCATGGCCTCGCCGAAAATCATTCGCGAGATTATGGCGGTGGTCGATATTCCGGTGATGGCGAAGTGCCGCATCGGCCATTTTGCCGAGGCGCAGATTTTGCAGGAGCTGGGTGTCGACTATATCGACGAATCCGAAGTGCTCACGCCCGCCGACGAGCAGCACCATGTCGATAAGCACGCCTTCACCGTCCCCTTCGTCTGCGGAGCGCGCAACCTGGGCGAAGCGTTGCGGCGCATTGCTGAAGGCGCGGCGATGATTCGCACCAAGGGCGAAGCTGGCACGGGAGACGTAGTCCACGCGGTGCGCCACATTCGCCAGATTGTGCAGGAGATGCGAATTTTGACCGTGCTCGGCGAAGAAGAACTCTACGCCAAAGCCAAAGAGCATGGGGCTCCGTATGAACTGATCAAGATGGTGGCGCGCGACGGCAAGCTGCCCGTGCCGAATTTTTCAGCGGGAGGAATCGCGACTCCTGCGGACGCGTCGCTGGTGATGCAGCTCGGAGCGGAAGCCGTGTTTGTTGGCTCCGGCATCTTCATGGCCAACGCGACCGAGTTTGCGGACCCCGCCGAAGCCGAGAAGCGGGCGAAGGCGATTGTGCAGGCGGCTACGCACTTTAAGGATCCTAGAGTGTTACTTGAGGTGAGTGAGGATCTGGTGGGGGCGATGAAGGGGCTGGCTGTGTCTGGACTGGATGAAGGGCAGATGCTGCAGACGCGGGGGTGGTGACACTGAATGTATGATGCCCCTGATAAGCCTGCCCCTCTACAGGAACCGAGCTATGTTCTCGCAGTGCGAGACTACGCGGACATCGCGCACTTGGAAAACCCAAGTGTAATCGAGCGAATATTGTCGAGATCGCGAAGTGAGGTCGCTGCTTACATAAGCAATCTTCTCCAATCGGGTGTGTCGCGGTATATGCTGGCTGGCCCCAAGGTGGTTTTTGCAGCCATGAAACTCGAGGCGCTGCGCGATCTATCTCGAGAAATTTTAGCGTGGAGGAAGGCTGGTAAAATCCCTGAGGATTTCTCAGGAAGGGCATCTGGGTATCAGACGTGGGTTGAACTTCTGCAGGAGATTGATTCTAACCCAGTCGATGCTGATCGTCTCAAGGCAATGAAGGCTATGTTCCTCGCTGCGAACAAGATCAACGCGACCGACGGCGACAGCATAGCCGCATATCATCTGTTCCAGATTGCGAAGAAGCTCAACTCCGGCGAACTGCTTCTACTAAAGGCGATATAGGAAGACTTCAGGTCCAGCAGTTTCGACCGAACGGGCCGCACACCACTCGGCGTTTGGGCTAATCGTATGGCCGAAAGGGTTGGACACCGATTGCAGGCGTTGGTCTTGCAGGATGAACCTGCCTTAGTCGCGCAGTCACTCATATATCCACGATTCAGGGCTGTCCCGGGACAGATTGACTTCCTAGCAGGCTGCTGAAAAACTACTCCCCATCCACAGCCTTGTGTGATACGAGAAGGCATGCGCGGAGATGATCAACAGCAGAATCACATGTTCAGTTATTTGTCGCCGGAGGCGCGGGTGCGGAAGGATCATCCGCTGCGCGCCATCCGAGGGATGGTGGACGAGGTACTTACTCAACTGTCGCGGCGCTTCGACACGATGTACGCCCGCGTCGGTCGTCCGTCGATTGCGCCCGAGAAGCTGTTGCGGGCGCAGTTGCTGCAGATGCTGTACTCGATTCGCAGCGAACGACTGCTGATGGAAGAGATGGATTACAACCTGCTGTTCCGGTGGTTCGTCGGTTTGAACGCGGACGACGAAGTCTGGGACGCGACCACCTTCACCAAGAACCGGGACCGATTGCTGGAGGCGGATGTGGCCAAGGAGTTTCTGGCGTGCGTGGTCGAGCAAGCGCGGGGAAAGGGGCTGACCAGCGACGAACATTTCACCGTGGACGGCACGCTGCTGGAAGCCTGGGCGAGTCTCAAGAGCTTTCAGCCCAAAGAGGGCAAGCCGACGCCACCACCGGATGATCCGGGCAATCCCACTGTGAACTTTCACGGGCAGAAGCGCTCGAACGAAACCCATGAGTGCAAGACCGATCCCGACTCTTTGCTGGCGCGCAAAAGCGGAGGCAAGGAGTCCCGGTTGAGTTACAGCGGGAATCTGTTGGTGGAGAACCGCAACGGACTGATCGTGGACGCGGAAGTGTTCCAGGCGAACGGGACGGCGGAACGGGATGCGGCGCTGGTCATGATGGAGAGACTTCCCGGCACGCAGCCTCTGACGGTGGCCGGCGACAAAGGGTTCGACACGTTCGGGTTTGTAGAGGAATGCCGCCATCTGCGAGTAACCCCGCACCTGGCTCAAAACCTGGGACGACGCGGAGGCAGCGCGATTGATGGCCGCACCACTCGACACCCCGGCTATGCGGTGAGCCAAAGAAAGCGGAAGCGGATCGAAGAATGTTTCGGCTGGCTGAAAACGATTGCGCTGATGCGGAAGGTACGACATCGCGGGGTGTGCAAAGTGCACTGGATCTTTACCCTCGCTTGCGCGGCCTACAATCTGGTGCGCATGCGAAATCTGGCCGCCGCAGTTGCAGTGGCGTAAGTCGGGGTCGACGTGTGTCTCAAGCAGTATCGAGTTAGAACCAGAGATCACGAAAGCACCGAAAATCAAACGGTTCGACACCGTTCACTATGAGCAACAGAACGAAAAACACGCTGCAAATCAATTTTTCAGCAGCCTGCTAGGCAAGGCAAACGAGATCGCAATGGCTGTACATGAAGGCGAGTTAGGACGATTAACTGATCTCGGGATAAGGTTTTGTGAAAACCTGGAGACCTACCAAATTGAGGCTGAGAGCACAAAAAACGGGTGACGCAGCCTAATAGTTTGAGGGCTGACGAAAAATCAGCCGTCCGCCAATCAAGCCACGAAATTGGAAATCGGATGCTTCCAGTAAATCGAGAAATCTTTGACGAATGGGTCGGCCCTGCCGTCGATATTAGGCCCATCCATGGGTGTAAGACTCTTCACGAGTCGGGCGGGGTCGCATTCGAGTTATACAAAGAGGCATGCAGGGTTGTGGCCTTCGCGGCGCATCTGCTAGACGACACTGCTGCAGCTCAAGGTGGCTTTTCGCGAAATCAAGCAATCTGCGCCGGACTCATGGTTAAGATATCCAAGTTCATGGTGGGGGTGATTCAACTCTCCACGAGCGACGCCCGGGGCGAGATTGTTTTGGCTCTTAACCGAATGATTCTGGAGTCTACTATCAATCTCGAATTCCTCGTTCGCAGTGCGGATGACAAATACTTCGATCAGTTCGTCGATTTCAGTTTAGGGCCCGAAAGAGAGGTCTACGACCAGATTCAAGCCAACATCGCCGCCCGCGGCGGCGAGGTCTGGCACATCGAGAAAAGGCTATTGAACTCGATAAGTTACATCTGTGCTGCCTCCGGCACGAAGATTGAAGAAGTCCAGAGAAAGCATAGGGACTGGGGCGAAAACGTCAGGGAACGTCTAAAGGCTCTGGGTAAGGAGTCCCTCTATGCAACTGCCTACCGAATGCCGTCCCACGCAGTTCACGGGAGTTGGTCCGATCTATTCACCGGACACTTAACCTATGACGAAAAAACGAACGTTTTTCGACCTGAAACAAAGTGGACTAGGGTTGGATCGCGCCTACTAGCTCCAATCGCAATTCTGGTTCTGGAGGCTATCGACCCATATCTTGAAAGGTATTTTCCAGGCTCGTCGGAGAGAGACCTGCTCCGAGAGAGGATTGCAGACCTGCGTGACCGCTTGCTGGAGGCTGATCAAGCTGATGAGAAATTGAAGATTTCGCTCCGCGAAACGGGGTCTGGCGCCTCTGGCTAGAAAGTTAGAGGACTGGCCCACCTTTTCGCTTGTCTCGACTCTCGAGGGTGCTCCGCCCTTGTCGCGTTTTCTGCGATGCCAGGAGAAATTCAAAAGCCCCGCTAGTCAGGCGGGGCTCAAACAATTGCCAGTCGGTACGCTACCTGCCAAACATCATTATTATAACATCATCGATCAAATCCGATGACGGTTACGAATGTCGAGGGCCGTGCGGAGGACGACGGAGTCGAACCGTAATGGCTGACAAAGCCACCCGACTACTTGGCAAGTAACGTCCAGTACCCACTGGCAACGTCCTCCAGGCGCGACTTGCCCGGACTAATATTCGCTTTGCCTCAGCAATTTCGCAATCCCGCGAAAGTAGACGCTCCGAAATGAGGAATTGGCGCCCGTGACCCGTTCAAGACCCGCTTTGGCTTGGGTGGCCAGCCGAGGCCCGAACACTTCAATTGTCAATCATTGACAATCCTTGCCATCCATGCAATTCTGGCTTCGGAACGGAACGACCACGCCATGCCTCTAAACATCAATTTGACTCCGCAACTCGAAAAGTTCGTTCGGCAGAAAGTCTCCTCCGGACGTTACAACTCCGCCAGCGAAGTCGTGCGCGAGGCATTGCGCCTCATGGAAGCGCAAGACGAGTTGCGCTCGCTGAAACTGGAGCAGTTGCGCCGCGACATACGCGAAGGTCTGGACAGCGGCCCCGCCCGCCTATGGAGCCCCGCGGAAATGAAACGCGAAGGCCGCAAGCTTCTCAAGAGCCGCTCCGCCGCCGCGAAGTAGATGCCCAGTCTCGTCGTGCGTCCGCGCCCTGGCCGATCTCGCAGAGATTTGGGCCTACATCGCGGAAGACAGCCCTGATCGAGCGGACGCTTTTGTCGATCTCGTAGATAGCAAGTTCCAAGCTCTATCTCGCCGACCCGGTTTGGGACGGCGGCGGCCCGAGCTAAGCTCAGACATTCGAAGTCTCGCTGTCGGCCGTTACGTGGTGTTCTACCTGCCACTTTCTCATGGAATCGAAGTTGTCCGCGTGCTTCACGGCTCGCGCGATATCGCATCGATTTTTGAGAACGAGCGCAACTGGCCCGACCCTCATTTCTAAATCGGCATAGGGGGAGTGGTCACCCACTCTCCCCTGCCACACCACCGTACATGCGGGTCCGCATACGGCGGTTCAGTTCGGTTGAGCTAGAGTACGTCCAGCAACCGAGGAAGACCGAGCGAGTCGAAGTAAGCAATCGGAAGTGCGGACTGCAAAGCCGGACTGTTGGCCAGACGCCAGGGGCCATGGGGACTGCCGGCGGTTTGTGCCGCGAGGTCATGTCCGATGTTCCGCTGACGCAGCTTCCCATACCGCACCTTGCTGCGCTTCCATTGCTTCCAGATCACGGATCGCAGCCTGCGCCGCATCCATGCCTCTAGCCTGTGCAACACCGAGGGCGTCTGGCTGAAGCCGAAGTAACTCTTCCAGCCACGTAAGTAGCTGACGAGTTCCTTCATCATCTGTTCCAGACTGATACCCCGTGTCCGTCGCGTGAGTTCCCGCACTCTTTGCTTGCACCGCTGTAGAGCCTTCGGCGCAATGCGTCGTTTCGGCTCTTTCCCGCCGGTAAAGCTGAAGCCCAGAAACTTGCGTTCCTGCGGTCGCGCCACCGCGCTCTTCGCCTCATTCACCTTGAGCTTGAGTCGCCGCCGGAGGAAACTCGTCACGCTTTGCATGACTCGCTTCCCCGCCCGCTCGCTCGCCACGTAGATATTGCAATCCTCCGCGTAGCGCACGAAACGGTGTTTACGTCGCTCCAACTCCCGGTCGAGTTCGTCGAGCACGAGATTCGACAGCAGCGGTGACAAAGGCCCTCCTTGCGGAGTTCCTTCCTCCACCGGACTCACCAGCCCGTTTTCCATCACGCCCGACTCCAGGATGGCTCGGATCAGCTTCAGTATCCTCTTGTCGCTCATTCGCCGCGCGATCGCCGCCATCAGCTTGTCGTGGTTGACTCGATCGAAAAACTTTTCCAGATCAAGGTCAACCACCCAGCGGTTGCCCTGGGCGATATACTGCTGCGCCTTGGCCACCGCCTGATGCGCCGAGCGTTGCGGACGAAAGCCGTGACTGTGTTCGGAAAACGTCCGGTCCCATCTGCCTTGCAGAACCTGCATCACCGCCTGCTGGACAAACCGGTCCAGCACCGTCGGAATGCCCAACTTGCGGACCCCTCCGTCCGGCTTGGCGATTTCCACTCGCCGCACCGGTTGCGGTTGGTAGGTCCCGCTTAACAGTTGTTCCCGTAAAGCTGGCCAGTGCTGCTTCCGGTAGCCGGGTAACTCCGACACTTTCCTGCCGTCGATTCCCGGGCTGCCCTTATTGGCCTTCACTCGTCGTAAAGCCTGCTGACAGTTCTTCCGCCCGCAGACCTCCTCCATCAGTTGCTCTTCTCTAGCCGGACTTTCGGTTTCGCATTTCGCCGCGAACGATTCGGTCCCTTCCCGCGGAGCCCTCGGAGCTTCACTCCTCCCCTCCCCGGTAAAGGCCAGCGCCATCTGTAGCTGGTTCTTCTGCCGCTTGTCGCTCATCGAGTCCTGCGTCCTACTCGCCGCTCCTTACTGTTTGGGCCTTCGACCTTGCGGTCTACTATGCCCGCTGCTGACTCCCGCCCCACGGTCAAGTTGGATCGCTCCATCCCTCAGTCACGATGCCGTGACATGCGGCGGGTCTCCCGAAGTAAGTTCGACCGCCTTCGACGCGCAACCGCCGGATTTACCACCAGTGTGCTTGGTGGACACGGGCTTCGCTGTCCTTTGCCAGCTCGCCCCACACCGTAGGCCTCATCATCCGGTTCTTGTTCATCGGCTCCCGTCTTTGATCCACGCTTCTTTCAGACCCCGCCTCGCGACGACGCCCTTGCGCTTCTCTAGCCCTTCACCTCCACCAGGTTGGGCAGGGGACTTTCACCCCTTAGCTGTCGAACATGTTCGGCACACAAACCAAAAGCCCCGCTAGTCAGGCGGGGCTTGAACAATTGCCAGTTGGTACGCTATCTGCGAAACACGTCTATTATAGCGCCGGTGCCACACGATTACGACTGTTACTAATGTCGAGGGCCGTGCGGAGGACGACGGACTCGAACCGTAATGGCTGACTAAGCCACTCGACTATTTCGCGGATAGCGTCCAGTACCCACTGGCAACGTCCTCCAGACGCAGTCTATCGTCCGTGAGTATCGGAACGCGTTCAAGAGGAAAACAAGCCCACGAAAGTATCTACCTTCGCGTTTGTCGAAGCGATTCGTCAAATTCCCCGCCCTGTCGCAAAAAACGCGACAAGGACGGGGCACCCACGCCGCTCCTAGGAAATTCAAAAGCCCCGTTTGGTCAGGCGGGGCTCGGCACAAGTGCCAGTTGGTACGCTACCGCAAAGCCATCATAGTAGTCCTCCTCTCGAATCAGTATTTCCCATTCCACACAGCGAAAATGACAATGCACCGCCGGAGGGTGCATGCAACCAAATTCGTCGCTGCCGGAGTCAAAGCAGACAAAGGACTGTTCCGGGTAGTTGCACGAGCCAGGGGCAGACGAGGTTAAACTCGCACGGCTCGTCGCCTGCCTCAGCGTGCGCTCGCTTGGTTACCGCGTGGAGAAACCTGGGTAACTCGGGTTTCACGCAATATTTGATTTGTCGCGCGTTCGTTAAGAGAAGTTAGAAAGCCAGGCTATCGAAGTATCTCTACGGAGGACTCCATGGGGCATGGCAACTGGTACGGAACGCAGGCTCGATTCACACTTTTACTTCTTGCGGTATTTCTCGCGACAGCCGGAGTTGTATCCCTCCAAACATTTCAGGCGTCTTCTCATACGCCCTCGGCGGTTGCTACTTACTCGCAAGGTCGGTTGCGAGTAACTGTTCCTTACTCTGGCTTGCATGCGGGCGCCGGACAATTCACCGTGGAAGTTCTGAATCCTGAGGATGAGGTTCTCGGACGCACGGACCAGCGGGTCGAGATCAGCGAGAAGCGCGGGCAATTGTTAAGCGAGGTCAAGCTGGAAAAACGGCTAGGCCTCGATGATCTGGTGTGGCATCGCGTTCGCTATCGGTTTGGGTATGACGACGCTAAGACGGCCGCAGTAGAAGGAACGGAGTCGATTTCGCAGATACTGCGCCGGCCCGTCATTCACATACTGGGGCAACAGTCTTATATTGCAGGCGGGCAGGCGGCGGTGCGCGTGATTGTTACTGATTCCAAGGACGCGGTCATCGCTGGCCGCGGCTCGGTGGATATCGAATTTCTTGGCGCGGGCGATACTCTGCTGGGCGAGAAAGCTCGCGTACTTTTTTCGGGCCATCTGAATCGCCGGGGGACTACGGAAGCGCAGTTTCACTTCCCTGCTGGCGTGGTTGGAAATTATCGTTTGCGCTACGTCGCTGAAACGCCCATTGGATCGACTGAGTTCACTCAGGATGTGAGGCTGGAGGATAAGGTATCGATTCTGCTTACGTCGGAAAAGCCGCTGTATCAGCCGGGTCAGACGATCCATGTGCGTGCGCTGGCGCTTGACCGTTCCGATCATGAGGCGGCGGCGAAGCGCACGCTCACGCTCGAAGTCGAGGATTCTCGCGGCAATAAAGTCTTCAAGAAGGCGACGGCTACCGACCAGTTTGGAGTGGCCTCGGCTGAATTTGAGCTGGCTGACGAAGTCAACCTGGGCACGTATCATCTGCGCGCGCTGATGGGAGATGCTGACGCGCCGACTAATACGGCGGAGATCGCCCTCAATGTGGAACGCTACGTTCTGCCGAAGTTTAAGGTGGCGGTCGAATTCAGAGAGGACGGAAAGAAACAGAAGCGCGGCTATCGACCGGGCGATCACGTTACCGGAACGGTGCGCGCGAATTATTTCTTCGGGAAGCCGGTAGACAACGCTGAGCTTGGCATGAAGGCTACGGCGATGGATGTTGCGATTGCCGAGGTAGCATCGGCGGCAGGCAAGACGGACGCTGACGGCACGTATCATTTCGATCTCACGCTGCCAAAATTCTTTGCCGGACGCCCGCTCAATCACGGCGCGGCTCGGGTGTTGATTGAGGCTACGGTGAAAGACTCTGCCGGGCATTCGGAAACACGCGGCCAGCCAATCACGGTAAGCGATTCGCCGCTGCTGATCACGGCAATTCCTGAGGGCGGCACGCTGGTACCGAATCTGGAGAACGAGGTGTTCATTTTGACTTCGTATCCGGACGGAACTCCGGCGAAGGCGGAGGTGACGGTTCGATCGTCGGCGAATTGGGATCAACATGCATCCACCGATGACGGCGGCATTGCCGTTGTGCCCGTCAAGGTAAAGGCGGGCAAGGATACGTTTGAGATTGAAGCCAAAGATGCGGAAGGAAATCAGGCATCGAGCAAAGTGGAGTTAGAAGCTCGCGACGGTGAGGATCAGATTCTTTTACGCACGGAACGCGCTGTGTATCGAACTGGCGAGCGCATTGCGCTGAAAGTGTTTTCTACCAAGGCGCGAGGGGCGGCTTACATCGACATTGTGAAGGAAGGCCAAACGGTTTTGACGCGCGACCTCGATCTGGAAAATGGCGAGGCAGAGCTTTCGCTGGCGGCGACTCCCGAGATGGCGGGGACGGTGGATATCAGCGCCTATCTTTTCAGCAGAGACGCACGGCCGGTTGGCGATCATCGATTGATCTTTGTGCAGCCCGCTAATGAGCTGAAAATTGAGACAGCGGCGGATGCGGGAGTTTACAGACCGGGCGGTGACGCTCGCATTAAATTTCGCGTGACCAACTCGCATGGCGAGGGCGTCCACGCCGCACTGGGATTGCAGGTGGTGGATGAGGCCGTATTTGCCCTCGCGGAGAAGCAGCCTGGATTCGCAAAAGTGTTTTTCTATCTGGAGCAGGAGGTGATGAAGCCGCGGTATGAGATTCACTCCATTGGCATGCCGGAGATTGTTGAACCGGCCGAGAAATCGCAGGCCGAGCAGCGCGACCGGGCGGCGCGTGCGCTGTTCTCTGCGACCGAGATTGTGACGGCGAACAAGTTTGAGACGAAATTCGGCAAGGATGTGCCGATGACTAAGTACGGCGCTTATTGGATTCGCTATCAACAACAGTTTCAGAAACAGGCAAACCAGCTAGCCAAGGAACTGAGCGCGGCTTACGCGAAGAACCCGAAGGCGGGAGATCCTTCTGAGGTTTATGCGAAGCTGGCGCAGTCAGGCGGGGCGCAGTTTCTCGATCCGTGGGGCAGGAGTCTCACATTCGAGCCGGCGCGTTGGGATGCGTCGAAGAAATATTACGTGATGCGGAGCGCCGGCCCTGACCGGCAACCGAACACGGCAGATGATCTGCAGGCTGTTTTGCTATTTCAGCGAAAGTGGATTGCGGGCCCTCCCGGTCCGGAGGCGACGAAGATCAAGGTCAACATCGAGCATGAACGCGGGCCTTTTAATGGCCGTGCGGAGATTGTGGGAACGGTGACCGATCCGAGTGGCGCGGTGGTGGCTGGGGCGGATGTTGAGTTGCGTAATGTGGCTAGCGGGAAAATTCGTCCTGCGACAACTGATGCATCTGGTCGATTCAGTTTCGCTGGATTGCCTAAAGGTGATTACGTAGTTCAAGTAATGCATCAGGGATTCAGACTGGCTGCGCAGGTGCTCACGCTCGATGCACGCGACCGGGCGGTGCTCTCAGCGGTGTTGTCCATTGGTCAAGCTTCTGAGGTGGTTGAGGTCACTGGGGAGGCGATGGTGGTCGAGACTCAAAATGCGATGCTGCAGGCTCCTATGGCGGCGGGTGTGCCCGGGGGCATCGGCGGCGGCACGGGCGCGGGAATGTTCAGGCTCGGCGCGGCTCGGGACATGAAAGACTTACCGCTCGAAGGTCGCAATGTCATGGATTTTGCGGTGGTCAACAACGGAGTCCTCGCGAAAGAGAGCTCTGCGCCTGCTGCGCACGTGCGCTCTTATTTTCCCGAGGCGCTTTACATCAATCCAGAAATCATTACCGACAAGAATGGGCGCGCCAGCATTGTGATTCCGATGGCGGACTCGATCACTACGTGGCGCATGGCGATGATTGCCTCGACGCAACAGGGAGCGCTGGGCACATCTACATCGAGCCTGAAAGTTTTTCAGGATTTGTTTGTCGATCTCGATTTGCCAGTTACGCTCACGCAGGGCGATCGGGTTTCGATTCCGGTGGCTATTTATAACTACTCGGATTCGCGCGGCGATGTGAACCTGCAGCTACAGGATAGCGATTGGTTCGCGCTCGTCGACGACTCCGGTGAGAAATCTGTAACGGTGGATTCGGCTCGGGTTGGTAGTTCACAATTCACGCTCGAGGCCAAGCGCATAGGCAAGTTTAAGCTGACGCTCGCAGCGCGTATGAAGGGTGGGGCAGATCATTTCAGTAACGATCGTGCCGACAACGATCGTGCTGACATCGTGGTCCGAGAAATCGAGGTTATTCCCAACGGCCGCGAGCAGAGTCTCGTCTTTAACGGCCGCCTGGAAAATGCGGTGCAACACGAGCTTGATTTCCCGGCGACATCAATCCCTGACGCCAGCAAGATTTTCGTGCGACTTTATCCCGGCCCTATGAGCCAGGTGGTGGAAGGGATGGATGCGATTCTGCGCATGCCGAATGGCTGCTTCGAACAGACTTCGTCGAGCACTTATCCGAATGTGCTGGCGCTTGACTACATGAAGCGGACGAAGAAGCTGACTCCGGAGGTGCACGCGAAGGCGGAGGGATTCATCGCCAATGGTTATCAGCGGTTGCTCACGTTCGAAGTGCCGGGAGGCGGGTTCTCGTGGTTTGGTAACGCGCCGGCCAATAAGATCCTCACTGCTTACGGCTTGATGGAATTCTCCGACATGTCGAGAGTGCATGACGTAGATCCGAAGCTCATTTCGCGAACACAGGAGTGGCTGGCGAGCCAGCAACTGCAAGACGGAAGCTGGAAGCCGGACACGCAATTCATCAACGAAGGCGCGACCAATCGCTACAACTCTGACATGCTGCGGATTACTGCCTACATCGCGTGGTCGCTCAAGAACACGGGCTACCAGGGACCGGCGGTCGCGAAGCAATTTGTGGAAAAGCACATGATGGCCAAAGTCGACACTTACACGCTGGCCGTCGTTGCTAACTTCGCTGCTGATTATGCGGCCGACCGCGAGTTCACGCGGCAGGCGATTCAGTTGCTGCTCGACGCGCGCGCCGAAAAGGATGAACTGGTTTGGTGGAACGCGGAAGAGACGAGCGTCTACGCGACCGGGCCGAGCGCCAGCGTGGAGACGACCGGCCTCGCTGTGCAGGCTCTGCTGCAATCGGGCGAGGCGTCGGCCACAGCGCGGAAGGCTCTGAGCTACATCACGTCAAAGAAGGATGCTTATGGAACGTGGGGCACTACGCAGGCGACGATCATGGCGCTGCGCGCGCTCCTGACCGCGACGGAGAAAGGCGCAGCCGACACTCGCGGCACGGTGGTGGTGCTGCTTAACGGCAAGCCTGCGGAGAAGCTTGAACTAACGCCCGAGAATAATGATTTACTCCATCAATTCGTGTTCAAGAATGTTGATACGCAAAGCGCATCGACTGTCGCGCTCCAGTTCGAGGGAAAAGGCGGTCTTGCCTATCAAATCGTGGGAAGTTATTACCTGCCGTGGGACGAAAAGGCGGCAGGGGAGCCGCTGTCGATCGAGGTTGCATATGACCGCACGCATTTGGCGCAGGACGATATTGCAACGGCGAGTGCCACGGTTAGAAACAATCTCGCGAAACCAGCCAACATGGTAATGGTCGATCTCGGTATCCCTCCGGGTTTTGATTTGCTCAGTGAAGACCTGCAGGATTACCAGGAGAAGAGCGCGCACCACAAGAGCGGGCACCTGTCGAAGTTCAGTCTTACTGCAACGCAGGCGCTTCTATACTTCGATTCGTTCGCTCCCGGAGATTCCGTCACATTGAAGTATCGCCTGCGGGCGAAGTACCCAATACGAGCTCGGACGTTCAAGTCGGAAGTTTATGAGTATTATGACCCGGAAATAATTTCTGTGGCGCGGCCGGTGCAGTTGGAGGTGCGACAGCGGTAGAGCCAGTTCAATCAGGTGCAATGACTTTGGTTGAGCGTCTTACTGAAAAGGAGGTGGCTGTTTGTGGGCTAGTGACTTCGAGTGACGAACTTAAGAGTTGGCGTCCCTCTCGCGTCGGAAGTTTGAACTGTCGGCTGATGTGGTTCGCGATGCAGAACTGCTGACCCATGAAATTCGAGACATTCGTAAGCACTCAACTGACCTAAAAGCGGAAGAAATTTTACGAAAGCCGACCCGGCGCGACGATATGCCTTGACCACGTCTGAAGATGTCTTGGGCCAGAATCGGACGCAGCTCCTCACTAGTACGTCTGGCAGCCCTCCCAAGCCACGTTTAATGGCTACATACCGAAAGTGGATTCGATGTTCCGCAAGACGCCTCGCGAATTCCAAGCGAGACACGTCACGGAATCGCATGCACCAGAATCGACAAAGGTGTGTGTGTTTACGATCGGTCGGGACATAGTCTCGAAAGAACGCGCTGCAAACGCGCAAATTACCTGCGCCCCGGGGATCTTGATCAGCACCCCGGCGACGCTGGCAGCAGGGGTCGATTTGAACCACCGACCTTTGGGTTATGAGCCCAGCAGAATAAACGACAGCAATGTATTTCAACGACTTGACGCCGCCGGGAACGACACAGAGTCATTGAAAAGACACAAAAGCACAGTTATTGGACCACAGTCGGACCATATTCTGGGATCAATCAATCTTTGGTTCTTAGGGCACCGCTTTTTCAGGGTGGCGTTGAAAAGTGTTTATGAGCCAATGTGAGCGCTTGATCTCGCTATTCTAATCTGGCCCACTTTCGCGCTTTTGATTCACACTACAAGGGAATACCCTTCACGTTAGGATGAGCCCTGATCCAACCCGTCGCCTTTCTGTGGGCTTCTGCTATTTTTACCGCATCGAACTTGGCATCCAGATATTTGAGTGTTTCTTTGCAGTGTGCAAAACCAAAATGGCATGCGAGAAGTTGCCACATGTAGCCCTTCACTTCGTCTACTGGCACTCCGATTCCCTGGGAGTAGGCGACTCCGACGTTGTATGCAGCCATTTGATGGCCTTGCTCGGCAGCCCTCATGTACCACTGAATACCCTCGGGAAGATCCTTTTTCACGCCCTGCCCATACGCATACATAACGCCCAGGTTGTATTCGGCTCTGGCATCACCCTGAGCCGCGGCTTTTTCATTCCATAGGCGGGCCACAGCGTAGTCGCGAGGTACCCATCTGCCCTCGGTATACATAACGGCCAGGTTCACCTCGCCTTTTGCCAAGCCTTGAGCGGCTGCGGCCCGCGTCCATTTCACCGCTTCCTCTATATTCTGTTGGAAAACATGTCCTTCTATATATGCCCTGCCGAGTTCGTATTGCGCCTCGGCCGATCCGCCCTCCGCCTTGCGCTTGAGATTCAGGGCCCACGTCTTCTCACTCGACGTCACATTTGGAGAAAACTCAGAACCGTTGTTATTCGCCTGGGCAATCGTCTGCGGAGCCATCGAGATCGCTACTGCGAGAGACCAGGCAAGCCGCATCTGAAGTGTCTTCCACAGAAGACGACCGTTGGCACCCTTGGATGAACAAATAATCATGGTCGGGTTCAGGTCAATGAGGACGAGAGGGCGGGTTTCATCATCTCCGCTCGAAGACGGCTGGCAAACGTCCGGAAGCGTTGGGATGCGGGGTCGGTCCCCGAACCAACCTTAATAAGCTCTTCGCTCAGGAAAGCGTCTGCTTCGGAATTCCTCCCCAAAAGATACAGGGCGACGGGGATTCCGTACTCCCTGTTCCACGGGTTGCCAAAACGGGTCGAATGCATCGTTTCGAGAAGCGTCGGCAGGGGCACGTTGGAACGGATGAAGGGTAACCCGTAGGTTTTAACGGCGTCGACCAACTGGTCGGCCAAACTATCGGGAGGAGTGCCTTCTACGAAGAGGTAAGGTACGTAGTCCGACACAGGCGAAAGATAGCCCACATTCGCTTGCGCCAAACATAGACCCGTCCCGTCAAATTTCTCTTCCTCCGCGAGTTCGGCCACCAGTCGTCCCACACGCAGATTGTGAACTCCAATGACGGGATTGATCTCCAGAACCCCCCGTCCTCGACCGGTGGTCGCTTTGTTCAGACCAACTGTCCCAATCACGTCTTCTGAGATGGAAAGGGTAAAAAGGTATTTCCCTTTGCGAAAGCCCAGCGCTATAAGCCGCCGATGCAGTAACGCAAACACGGTTTTCATGAAGGGCTGTATGCTGGCCATTTGCGGTAGGTTGTTCCCTCGAAATTGATGTTCTCCCAGCTAGTACCAGATCTCTCTGACGGGCGTGGCTTTCATGAAAGTCCCAACTGTTAGATCAGCTGCTGCCGCATTTGCTCCACGCGGAATTCCCCCAACACTTCGCATCGCCGGGTACGCAATCCCCTGATTCTTCGTGAGAGCCGCATTCACGCCGTTTTTGACCTCCACAAAATTGATAGTACCATCTGCGTTTTGGACGAGCAGGTCCGGCCGGGCCCGGACGCCGCCAGCTTCGATAGTAATCTCGCGACCCAAGACAGTGCCGCCCTCCGCCTTGATCTGAGCGATGGCACGGTCAACCCCAGCTTGCCCCTGGAGCACTGGTCCAATTCCGCCTCTCGCCAGTGTGGTAGTACCTGAAATGCCTATGCCCAGAGTCGACGGAACCAGCGGCGCCCCGACTCCCGTGTAGCCTTCTACAAACCCGCCAATAAACTCGCCTGCTCCATAACCGATGAAGCCTCCCGTGATTCCGTTGACCGCCATGCTCACGCCGGCATGGTTGATGAACCGCTCGACCCCGCCCCAATACGCGGCTGACTGCGGACCAAACAGTTGCCTGCCCCATTCACCCATTTCTCCACCGGGATCGTTTGCCCCTCCCCAGTTGCCCGGACCCGGTGCGTTATAGACCAAATCAACATTGATCGGATTGCCGGAACACAGTCCCGGGGAACAACTCTCATCTAGGTCATTCAGAGACCAAAGGCCCGATGAGTCTTCTCCAACCAGACCGAAAATATCAGGACTACTCCATCCCCCATCAAGCAAATCCGCAAAAATCATGATCCCGACAAACAGATCAGTCAGCCAATCCTTGCCGCTGGGATCAGTGACATTGATGGGGTCATTGCCCGTGTAAGAGTAAGCGAGGTGCAGAACCATCCTACAGCGCGACCCGCGCGATATCCTAGCAACGCGGCTGTGGCACTGTCATTAACCGAAATCTCCTTTTCGATTTCAAAAACGGAAATCGTCAGTGGCGCGCTGAAAAAACTTACTTCGGAGAAACGCTGCGGCGCTGTTAGCCTGTCAAGGCTCGCTGAACAGAGCCCGATAAATCCCACCGCCGAGCGCCCCGCCAATAAGCGGCGCTACCCAGAACATCCATAACTGTTTCAAAGCCCATCCACCGACGAAGAGGGCGGGGCCAGTGCTGCGTGCCGGGTTGACCGACGTATTTGTTATCGGAATGCAGACGAGATGAATCAGTGTCAAACAAAGCCCGATGGCAATAGGCGCAAAGCCCTGAGGCGCTCGACTGTCGGTTGCCCCCATGATGACAATCAAAAAAAATGCGGTAAGGACAACTTCCGCCACGAAACCCGCAAGCAAACTGTATCCGCCGGGAGAGTGCACTCCGTATCCGTTGGAAGCGAATCCGTTGTTCACGTCAAAACTGGCTTGTCCGCTGGCTATCAAATACAGAACACCCGCAGCTGCGACTGCGCCCAGGACCTGAGCGACCGCATAAGGAAGCAAGTCAGAAACGGGGAACCGCTTGCCAACCACCAATCCCGCGGTGATGGCCGGGTTCAAATGGCAGCCCGAGATGTGTCCGATGGCGAAGGCCATGGTGAGGACGGTCAAGCCGAAAGCCAAAGCGACCCCGAGGAAACCGATTCCGACTGTGGGAAAGGCTGCAGCCAGCACGGCCGCGCCGCATCCGCCGAATACGAGCCAGAAGGTTCCGAAGAATTCCGCGACCGCACGTTTGCCGAGACTCATTGGTGTGGACCCCGAATTGAAATTTGGCTGCCTCAGCCGGTTTGGATTTTGTCCTTCCGCCGCCCCCGGATGCTGCCATAGGGCCATCCCCGAAATGCCAGTGCAAACGGTGTCGCCTTCTCCTGCGATTGCAGCTTTGCGCACTCTAGCCGGACAGGAGGTGTTACTCCGTACGCGGGATTTTCCAGCTAAAGTCGTAACGGAAGCCGATCGCCGCCGCGTCGGATACGTCCTTTCCCGTTGCGTCCACGGAGTCGCTGAGACTCGTTTCGAAGAACGCGCGACGTAGCCGGATTTTGACAAGTGCCATTCGGCCCCAAGAATCGCGTACCTTGTCCTGATGCCTCCGTTAAATGCGGGGACACACGATTTCGCGGCGCAGAACTCCGATGCTGGAGTTTCCAAACCCGGGACGATTCTTAGGCAATGGGCAGAGTTCCGCTACTGGGGAAATCCCTAGCTACTTTCCGTCGCAAAATGAGGGATAACAGGCGTGTAAACAGTGGGGCAAGAGCGGGGGGTTGGAGCCAGAACGTTCAGTTTGCGCGGTGGTATTCAGGAAAGTAATAAAACATTTTGAACACATATTGTTTTAGACGGGAACGGTGATTAGGATGACGGCCATGATCAAACTACGTCATCAACAACCGTCGCTGTGGCATCGAGGTCTAGCCGAAGATATCGAGGGGTTGTGGGAACCGTGGATGCGGCTGGTGGACGAGCTG
Source organism: uncultured Acidobacteriaceae bacterium (assembly GCA_963800565.1). Classification (GTDB taxonomy): domain Bacteria; phylum Acidobacteriota; class Terriglobia; order Terriglobales; family Acidobacteriaceae; genus Acidiflorens. Next base: position 76,655 of record CAWDBM010000010.1, on the reverse strand, counting down.
CTGGAAGATGAGCAACTGGTGGATACGGTGTACGAAGCGCAAGGGGAACGCCATCCTCAGAGCCGGGTTCGCGGCCGGATGCAAACGCCGGCGGAAGTATTATTGCGCCTGCTGCTGTTGAAACACATCCGGAACTGGAGCTACGACGTGCTGGAGCGAGAGGTGCGAGCCAATCTGGTATATCGCGCCTTTACCCGGATCGGAGACGAAAAAGTGCCGGACGCGAAGACCTTGGCACGACTGGGGCAATTGATCGAGCCGAAAGTGATTGAGCAATTGCACCGCCGGGTGGTGGAACTGGCGCAGGAGCGAGGAGTGACGCAGGGCAGGAAGATGCGGGTAGATACCACGGTGGTGGAAAGCAACATTCATTATCCGACCGACAGTAGTTTGTTGGGGGACGGGACGCGGGTGCTGACGCGCACCATGAAGAAGATCGAGTCGAAGTCGGGAGGTCTGAAGCGCAAGGTGCGGGACCGCATGCGCAGCATACGGAAGCGAGTGTTGGCGATTGCCTTATCGACTCGACTGCTGGGGCCGTCGGGAGAAGAGCGAAGAAAGCGGCAGTACCGGGAGCTTCTCAGCTTGACGCGGAAAGTGGTGAATCAGGCGCAGCGAGTACTGGCGGAAGTGAAGCAGGCGCCGCGTCGTCGGCGCACTCCGGTGAAGGGTCTGGTGCAATCGCTGGAGACCATGGTGGGGAGAGTTCGGCAAGTTGTGAAACAGACCAAGATACGGATTTTCGCAGGCGAGACGAAGATGCCGGGAAAGATCGTGAGCGTGTTCGAACCACACACGGAGATCATTCGCAAAGGGAAAGCGAGCAAGCCCAACGAGTTTGGCAAGCTGGTCAAGATTCAGGAAGCAGAAAACCAAATCGTGACTCACTTTGAGGTATATGCCGAGCGGCCTGCGGATGCGACTCTGTTGTTGTCCTCGCTCGAGGTACACCAACAGAGATTGGGACGAACCCCGCGAACGGTGGCTGCCGATGCGGGATTTTATTCGCGCGAGAACGAGAAAGTGGGACAAGCGCTAGGCGTGAAGTGGATGTCGGTGCCCAACAAGAAAACCACCAGTAGCGAACGGAAATGTCTGCAGCATCAGCGTTGGTTTCGCAGAGGGCAAAAGTGGCGAACCGGGTCGGAGGGCCGAATCAGCGTGCTCAAACGAAGACACGGGTTGCGTCGTTGCCTCTATCCCGGCCTGGACGGCATGCGACGATGGGTAGGGCTGGGGGTGATTGCCGACAACATCATCCAGATGGGGTGCTATCTTGCGCAACAGAGCACCTAAGCCGGTACAGTCAACTCGCTCGCACACGAGAATGGACAGGCCCAAAATCGTCACCGAAGACCATCTCCGTCGCCTGTTATGTCGATGGGCCTATCTCAGAAAGCGCATTTTTGCGACGGAAAGTAGCTAGGTTTTACATTCAACACCTGTTATTCCTGACAGTTGCCAGACCCAGCTGCCTGGATTAATGTGGGCTGGCTTCTTTGCGGCTGACGCCGGAGAGGGATAGAGAGATTATGACTCCTACCAAACCCAGAACCGTATTCACGATCTTCGTGCTGTTTATGTCTGTCGTGCTATCAACCACGATCGCCGCCGCCCAGACCAAGGTCGAAGGAGTGATCAAAGGCCGCGACGGATCGAAGATCATTCTGCAGACGGCGGATTCGCCGAAACTAATCGTCCTGTTGACCGACAGCACCGACGTTGCGCAGGTACAGGGCGTACTCAAGGCTCGCAAGAAACAAATGTCCATGGCTGCCCTCGTTCCAGGCCTTCCCATTAAGGTCGAGGGAACCTACGACGCACAAAACCAGCTGGTCGCGGAGAAAATCAGGTTCAAGGGCAACGATCTGGAACAAGCCCAAGCTATTCAGGCCGGGTTACACGAAACCCGGACGCAAGCCCAGCAGAATACTGAGGAACTGGAAAAACAGAATGCCGCACTGAAAGCGCAGAACGAGGCGTTGACCGAACAGCAGAAACAGATTGAAGCGAACAAGGCCGCCATCGCGGCGAACACTGCTCGTTTTGGCCAGCTGGATGATTACTACATTTGGGATGAAGTGACCGTTCTGTTTGGCAACGGCAAGGTCAAGGTCGATCCCCAGTACGCCCCTCAGTTGACAGCCTTGGCAGAAAAAGCCAAGACCGTCAACGGTTACGTAATCCAGGTGAAAGGCTACGCCTCGGCCTCCGGCAGCTCTGCGCTAAACCAGAAGCTCAGCGAAGATCGCGCCAACAATGTCACAACCATCCTGCTGCAGCAAGGTCATATTCCGCTGACCAACATGCTGGCCCCAGGCGCAATGGGCGAGAGTCGCCAGGTAGAGAAGGACAAAACCGCAGATAGCGAGGCCGCGAACCGCCGCGTCGTAGTTCGGATACTTCAGAACAAGGGAATAGCGGGAATAATTTAGAAACGTCGCGCTGTTTTCATGTAATCCATAGAAGCGTGTAGCCATGGACTCCCGCATCGTGCTGCTTCGACAAGGTCGTGCTGCGATCCCTATCTCCTTTCGAAAAGATCGCTAGCGATTGCTCTCGGGCAGATAGGTAAATCGCTCGGGGCCATAGCCGGGATTGTCCTTTCTCCGAGCACTGTCTCGCGTGCGCATATAAGGGGTGATGCCGCGATCCAGCAACCATTGCACCCCCCCATTGCGCGAATCGCGTTCCCGCGTCCCCGTGCGGGCTTCGCTACAGTCAGACAGGCATTATCTTTGAGTGCTGTGCACAGATCGACGTGTACGCTTGGTGCATTAGTTTCCCTTGGAAGCCACTTGCAGGGTAGGCACAACGCAGGTGGAAGGAGTGGGTTCTTGCCAGGGCATTCCATAGCTGTTCGAGCTTGATGGTTGCATCTACTCTCTCCGCGGCCCAGAGCAGGGCAACCATTTCCCCGACGATCGTCACGCGACTGTTTTTTGCGACGGCTGCCGCCTCTGCTTGGCGGATCACCGGTCCCAGCAGCGACTCAAACTTGCGCTGGTCCAGCAGATCGGAATTCATGAATTTCAAGAGTGTGTCAGCGGCGTCGAGAGTAATGAACCGACCAGTCCTCTCAAGCTGTTGAACGTCGATGTGGTGCGCCTGCATTTTCTGATGAACAGCGGCGACATGCGGCGGAGTGGCGCAAACGATAACGGATTTCCCTTCGCTCACGGTCGTGCATAGGAATTCACCGACGTTGTCCCGCCAATAATTATTGTCCGTATGGAACTGCACAACGTGTGTCTGCTCATTTTCACTGGCTATCGCGTCGGTAGGACCCATGAACTGTCGACCCGCCAGTCCTCTGCCCAAGAATAGCCTGCCCTGAAGAATCGCTTCGACAGCAGCTAATAAGTCTTTTCTGGCGTAAGTCTTAACCACGTAGCCCATCGCCCCCAAGCGGAGGGCTTCCTGCACTACGTCGGCAGAAGATCCCTGGCTGACAAAGAGTATTTTGGATGAGGGGGAAAGCTCGCGGATTCGCCGAGCGGCCTCGATTCCACTCAGCTTCGGAAGACCGATGTCGAGCAGAATCAAGTCTGGTTGCAGTTCTTCAGCCTTTAGAGCTGCTTCTGAGCCATCCGAGGCCTCGCAGATGATCTGCAGGTCTGGCCGCTTCCGCAGCATCGACACCACAACACGCCGAAATGGTTCGAAATCGTCAACCACAAGAACGCGGACTGGTGATGTAGGCAAGTAGCCTCCGTCTAATCTGAACCCCAAGGTCAACAAAAGGTTGCTGAATCCAAAAACATAAAGGGATCGCATAACGGAAGCGTTCTTTCATTGCTCTAGGGCAATGTTATGCGTCACCACGTCCACTCTACCCCGCGCGTTGGCTGGCAATCTTGAAGGGCAACCAGGCGTCAATTCTTGTTCCTTCCATGAGCAGCGAATGAATCTCCAGTTGGCCTCCTAGAAGTCGCAAACGTTCCTCCATGCTCCGAATCCCGATACCCTGTTCCGCTGAGGGCTTGTTCGAATCAAAGCCCTTTCCCAGATCAGAAACTGATAGATGAAGCCTATCGCCTGACCATTCCAGCCGAACCACAACGCTATTCGCACCGCTGTGCTTTTTAACGTTCCGAAGTGCTTCCTGCGCAATACGGAAAATACACAGAGCCGAATCTCCCGGAATACCATGCGGAACATTCTCGCTCGCAAAGTCGACCTCAATGTGGTGTTGGTCCGAGAACTCCTCACAGAAAGCTTTCACGCCAGCGACTAGCCCTAGACTCTCCAGAGTGGAAGAATGCAACCGGTGTGACAAGGCGTGCAGATCTGAAGAGAGCTCGCCGACGCGATTAAGGAGTTCCTGAACTTTCTGGCTGGCTTCGGCTGAAGAGTCCCCGACGTTTTCAGCCAACTCTTCCAGGTCGATCGCGAGCAGCGCTATCCGTTGGCTGTAGTCGTCATGAATCTCACGGGCGATTCTCTTGCGTTCTTCATCTTGTGCCGCGATCAAGTGGCCGCTCAAACTCGCGAGGGCATCTTCTGCGGTCTTTCTTTCGGTGATATCGATGCAAGAACCCAGAAACCCGACGAAGGAATCCTCGTGGTTGAATCTCGGCACCCCAGTACATAGTAGCCACCGGTACTCGCCATCATTGCGTTGGAGCCGATACTGCACCTGGAATTGCGCGCGGCGATCAAACGCCGTTGTGTAAGTGTCCATGCAGCTCTTCAGGTCTTCAGGGTGCACCCCTCGTGCCCAACCATTGCCAAGCTGGGTTTGCAGAGGCTGCCCGGTAAATTCCAGCCAAGACCGATTGAAGTAAGTGCACTGCTTGTCGGGATCGGACATCCAGATCAGAACCGGGGCATTATTGGCAACCAAGCGGAAGCGCTCTTCGCTTTCGTGTACGGCAGCTTCGGCCTTTCTTCGTCTCGCTCGCTGCCATACCAGCCCGCCGATCAGCAGTCCCTCAAGCATGATCAGAGAAATACCGCCAATCATGTACCCCGTATAAGATTCCCAGACGGTCGGCTGCCGGTTGAGAACGATGCTGCCGGGAGGAAGATTGCTTTCTTTGAGCCCCCAGCGCTTGAGGGCGCGCCAATCGAACATGTAGGCATTCGCGCTCTTGGCGACAGGGATGTCCTGCGGCCTCTCGCCGTTGAGGACCCTCACTGCCATCTCTGCGGCGATGCGACCGTCGTTGGTCCAGTTCACCAGATCGCCACCCACTGTTCCTGCCCTAAGATCCACATCGTCCATTACAAAGACAGGAGCATTCGATGCACTGGCCACCATCGGTATCGATTCAGCTGAATCGATAAAATGGTTGCCCGCGGCATCTTGCGACATTGCAGTGTGATAAACAATCGTATCGCTGGGTAGATGCTTGAGCCGCTCAAGTAGCGCGGGCATGGTCAAGTCGAAAAGATATGTGAATTCAAGCTTCGATTCGTAGTTGTGGAAACTCTGTTTAGCGATGGCTTCGAATCCTTCGTCAAACTTACCCATACCACCAACGACGACAACGTGCTTGGTGTTGGGCAGCAAGCGCAACGCCGCATGTAGGGTTCCCTCGGCATCTAACTGGGCCAGAACACCGGTAAAGGGCATGCCCTGCCTTACCTCGTCGGGAATTCCGCCCCAAATTGTGCAGAAGATAGTTGGGGTACCCTGGAACTTGTCATACAGCGTGCTGATGAACTTCAGGGAGACCGGCCCGGCGGCAATGATTACGTCGGGCTTGCGGGCTGAGTATTTTTTAACAATCGCGTCTCGAAAGCTGTCCTGCGAAATTCTGTCTGGGAAAAGGGTGAGATCCAGGCTCTCGTCATAGATCTCGATCCGGTACGGAGATCTTTGCAGACCAGTGAGGATTGCCTGAACGATTTCAGCGAAGCCAGGTGACGAGATAATACTAAGATCGCTAATAATGAGCACGCGCCGAACTTCTCGCGGAGATGTTGCGGCGGTCGACTGCAGCACGAGAAGGGAGGCTGCCACAACAAGAACGCAGATCAACCGTGCTGCTCGTCTACGCACTTCTCAGCCTCGTTGCTTAGGAACGCATCGTTCCTATGCGTAAGAATTTACCACAGCGTGGTAATCCACCGTGGCCGAAATAGGAAGAGCCCACTTCCGAGTGAGCACAGTTCCGAGTGTCATTTCTAGCAATAGTGCTAGCGGCCGATTAGTGTCAGAACTTACAGTCCCTGGCTAGACAATGACGAGCTAATATCTCCGTCCAAGCGGCGCAACACCCGAATCACGACAGAATGTGACGGAACTCTGTATCGAGCCGCCGCGCAGTTGCATTCTTGTTTCGACCATTGAGGAAGCTCAACTAAGCTGTGAGTATAAGAAATCCGTGGGCCGCAAAAAGCCCATGTTGCGACGGGTGATTTGTGGGCAATGCCTTACCCGAATACCGTCATCGGTCGCGCTGCCGCTGTTCGGCACTCCCGGTGATTCTGGCTCTTGCTCTGTTTTTTCCCGGCGATGCGCGAAGCCAGACAGCTTCAACCGGCGCCCTGACCGGAGTGGCTGTCGACCCAACCGGAGCCGTCTTGCCGGGGGTCCGTGTCCAACTCACGAAACGGGACACCGGCGCGATTCAATCTGCAACTTCCGACAAAGATGGTAGGTTCAATTTTTTGCTGCTCCCCCCTGGCCAATACGAGCTACAGGCCAGCAAAACTGGCTCGGCCACCCTCGTCGCCAGCGCAACGGTAGAGGTCAGCGTCACCGAAGTGATGCACCTCGAACTCCGTCTCCGACTGGCAACCGTATTCCACAGCATCAGGGTGTATGCAGGGGCGGCGGCGATCCAGACCGACAGTTCCGCTCTAGGCAAGGTGGTCAACGAAACCGCGGTCGCCGGTTTGCCCCTGGCGACGAGGAATTTCGCCCAAATTGCAAGCCTCGCTCCGGGGGTTATAGCCGGGGTGTACAACGCAGGAGAGTTGGGACTTGGTGGGACTGCTCTTTCGCAGATTGCGGCATCCAACGATGGGATTTACGTACACGGAGCACGTTCCTATGACAACAACTTCCAGTTGGATGGAATAAGCGTGAGCGATGTGCAGGGCAGTGGGGCCGGGAGTGGCGGTATTCCGATGCCGAACCCAGATAGCATACAGGAGTTCAAGGTCCAGACAGGACTCTACGATGCAGGCTATGGGCGATATGGTGGCGCCAACGTCAGCGTGATTACGAAAACCGGTAGTAATGCTTTACATGGGACGGTTTTCGAGTTTCTTCGCAACGAACTGCTTAACGCGAACGATTTTGTTTTGAACCAAACGGGCCAGCCACGCCCCGAGCTCAAGCAGAACCAGTTTGGTTTCGCGTTGGGTGGGCCTATCAAGAAGGACAAACTACTTTTCTTTGGTTCGTATCAGGGAACGTACCAAGTTAACGGCATTGCTGCCGGTCAGTCGAGGACTGCTTGCACCGCTAGCTTAAGCGAGCCGCCGCTCACGAATGACCGCACACCCGCTGCTCTGGGGGCAATGTTTGGCGGCATGACGGGTGCGGAGAGAGGCACGGCTATCAAACCCGATGGCTCCAACATTAATCCCGTGGCTCTGGCGCTACTGGATTTCAAGCTGCCTGACGGAAGTTTTCTGATTCCCACTCCGCAAACTGTAGACGCGACGAAACCACTTGCCCAGCAGGGCTTCTCAATGCTCACTGATCCTTGCCATTTTAATGAAAACCAGATTTCCACAAACGTTGACTATCTGAATCGACCGAACAGCAAAATTGCAGCCCGCTTCTTCCTGGCAGATGATGATGAGACGGTCACCTTTCCCGGTAATGGCGTCAATCCTGCAGGTAATATCGCTGGTTTCCCGAGTCCGAGTGATTCTGGATTCAGGGTCTTTTCCTTAGCTCATACTTACACGTTTCATAACGCATGGCTCAACGAGGCACGGATTGGGTTTGTCCGCACGAGCACCACTACAGAGGCGCAGACTCCGTTCGATTGGTCGGAAGTTGGAGTTGCCGAAGGAGAAATGAGCCAGAATAACGAGCTGCCGAGCTTGGAAATTCTCGGTTCCGTAAGTATTGCCTCCGGGTTTCCGCGAACGATTGTCCAAAACAGCTTCGTCTTTGGGGATAATCTCAGCTTCGTCCGTGGCGCCCACACGATACGATTGGGAGGATCTCTCACTCGGTTGCAGGACAACGTCAACCTTGTGGGACTTGGGTCATTTCTGCAGTTTCTGAGCTGGCCCGATTTTCTACTTGGCCTTAGCGCAGAGGACAACGGGACCGGATTCAGCAATGTTTTTGCCTCGTTTGATGACTTCGGCCTCACCAATCGGGAATTCAGGGTGTGGGAGGGTACGGGGTTCGCGCAGGATGACTACAGAATCCGCAGATCACTTACTTTAAATATTGGCTTGCGTTACGAGCGTCTCGGCCAATTTGGAGACCGTCTGGGTAGAAACGCGAGCTTCGACATCGGCAAAGCTGACGCCAACCCGCCGCCAAGCGGAAGCGTGGCAGGCTATGTTGTGGCTTCCAACTTCCCAGATGTTGTTCCGCCCGGCGTACTTCGAGCGAATAACACCTACGGAAATGACGGAGCGGGACAAAACACGATCTCGCCGCGAATCGGGTTCGCGTGGCAGTTCTTGCCACACTCAAATCGAATGGTGCTGAGAGGCGGCTATGGCACATATTATTCCCGACCCACCGGTCAAGCCTTCTATCAAAATATCTTGGGCGCTCCGTTTTCAGTGTTTCGTTTAAATGCAGGAGCGGCCAACGCAGCCGCGACATTTCAAGCGCCTTTCCCGCAGCCGTTTCCTACGCCGGAGTCCTTCCCTTCGTTCCCCGCGTATTCTCCTATCAGCACGACGACTATTTATTCCGTTGCGCCAGGTTTTCGGCCGGCGATGATTCAGCAGTATTCATTGAATGTTCAGGCTGAACCACACGAGGGTTGGTTGTTGGACATTGGATACGTGGGCACTCGCGGCACACACTTGGTCCGCCAACGTTCTCTTAATCAGGCGCTCAGCGCCTCCGCCAACAGCCCAATCAGGGGAGTAACTACAAACTCTGTCGCAAATATTCCGTTGCGAGTCCCCAATCTCGGTGTGCCACCGGACTCTCTTGTGGAGATGGAATCCGAGGGCAGTTCTTGGTACAACGGGCTGGAAGCGAGCTTGACGAAGCGTTTGGGGCACGGCCTTCAGTTCCTCGCCTCTTACACCTTCTCGAAAACTTTGGACACCGATGGCACCAACATCAACTCAACATCCTCCGGAAATGCGCTAACGCTAGGCGACCAAAACTCCCCGAGACAGCGATGGGGACGAGCGAGCTTCGACCGCACTCATCGATTCATCTTTAGCGAAACATGGAGTTTACCCGGTCCATCAGGCGGACTCCGGCGGGCGATTCTTGGAGGGTGGGACTTGGATTCTATAGTCACGATTCAATCTGGCAGTGCTCTCACCATCTCGGACACCAATGCCAACAATGTTTTCGGGATCAGCGAAGATCGGGCCCAATTGAGCGGAGCCTGCGCCAAAGACCAACTCGTAACAAGGGGTCCGGTTCGGTCGAAATTGAGCAGCTATTTCAATGCCTCTTGTCTGACGACTCCGCGAATAATCGGTGCCGATGGTATCGGAACCGGATTTGGGAACAGCGCAACTGGGATCGTAGACGCGCCAGGTCAGGCGAACATGGATGCCGCTCTCTCAAGAAGCATAATGTTGAATTGGCCCCACGAGAAAAGCAGTGTTGAGTTTCGTGCCGAATTTTACAATGCCTTGAATCATCCACAATTTGCGGCGCCGGACGCAAACTTCACATCTGCAACGTTCGGTGTTATCAGCGGCACGGCGGTAAGTGCTCGGGTAGGACAGTTGGCCGTGAAGCTGGCGTTCTAAGACACGGACCCTGACGCGCGATCGCATGAAACCCGAGGACTTAAAGAGTGTATGCAGCACCGCCGGAGAGCCCAGTCACTGCCTCGTGACCGCGGGAACGGGATCGGGGTGGGAAGTCGAGACGGTGAACGGAGAAAAAATTCTGGATCATGACGGCTCCGATTGGGGAGTGAAGACATTCGTGATGTTTGCTCCGGCGCGAGGAATTGGCGTGGTGGTCTTTACCAACGGTTCGTCTGATGAATTCCCCCGGGCTCGAATCGAACAACTGATTCTGAATCAGTTGATCTCAGCGCATCTTTCCAGTTTAAAGCTTAGGCGGATAGAGATAATTCCATTTGCTGTGGTGGCGAGTGCTTGGGTGCATGTCTCCGAAGGAAGGAGCGTCTAATACCGTTCGGTCCCCTCTGAATAGCCTCTCATTCCCAGCCGTGTGCCTTCCGGCTGTGCGCGAGCTCGGCACCGAAGGCGCAAAGACGCGTCTTCGCTCCGGACAACTACCTCCGCCCGCATTTGTTTCTCACATTTTTTCGATAGCTGGAATCAACACAGGAGCGGAAAGGGAGGCTAGTCAAGGCCGCTTTCTTTGCGCCGCGTAGCGGTCGGAGCGAAGCGCAGAGCCTTGACTGGCCTCCCGCGCTCCTTATGGGTCGCCCCGCTAGGATACGATACTCGTACGAAGACGGTCGTCATCGACCCTGACCGCGCCCCGCTCATTCGCAAGGCGTTCGAGCTTCTCGCTGAAGGTTCGGCCATTTCTGATGTCATGCGACAGGTCACCGCCCTCGGTCTGACAACGCGCAAGGGCCGAAGGTTGCGCCCCGTTGAAGTCTTCCCCGCAAACTACGGGTAGTATCTCCCGTTCACTTCGGTGCCCATGACTGCGAAATCGGCTCTGGAAGTCTCTAGCGGGTCGGTTTTGGCGAGGCGATAACCAGAAGGTCCGACGACAACACTTCCTCAGTGAGTTCGTCTGACAGACGGAGAATCTCATTTCTCACGCGGATCACACGTGAATCCAATTGCATAAAATGAGCGCAAGAGTACCAGTGCCGATGATGATCCATAGTGCGAGTCCCTGGAGAAGAGGACGTAGACCAACGTGCTTAATGGTTTCCTTGTTCAATCCTGTCCCGATCAAAAACAGCGTAACCGTAAGACCGGTCTTCCCCAGATGATTTAGAACATTGAAGGTGGAGTTGAACGCCGGCAACAACGTGTTCGTCAACGCAGCAAGACAGAAAAGCAGGATGAACCATGGCCAATGGATGCGCGCTTTGCTATTCAGAGTGACGGCCGTTACCAGAGACAGAGGAACGATCCACAGAGCGCGAGCCAGTTTGATAGTGGTTCCCACGGCAAGGGCCGTTGCGCCGTACTTGGCGGTCGCGCCTACGACGGAACTGGTGTCGTGAATGGCGAGCGCCGACCAGAGGCCAAATTGCTCTTGCGTCATGTGGAACGCGTAACCGATGAGTGGAAAAAGGAATAGCGCGACCGAGTTTAGGATAAACACAGCTCCCAGAGACACAGCCATCTCTTCTTCGCTGGCGTCTGCAATCGGGCCGACAGCCGCAATGGCGCTGCCGCCGCAGATGGCTGTCCCCGCACTGATCAGGAATGCGGATTTCTTACCGACATGGAGGAGATAACCGAACCCAAGCCCCATGAGCATCACGGCAGTGATACTCACGGCCGTGTAGAGGAAGCCAGAGCGTCCAGCTTGAAGAACTTGATGCAGGTTCATGCCAAAGCCTAGAGCAACTACGGAGGCTTGCAGCAGAAACTTCGCCAATCGCTTGCTTTCGACGTGAAGGGGATGCACCACAACGAATCCGTAGATGAGACCGCCCAGGAGTGCGATAGGCGGCGACACCAAACCACTGGCCGCGAGGATCATCGCCAGGAAAAACAGGTTCTTACTCATGGAAAGAGTCTGCCTGCCCAAGAGCGGCGACGTCCAAGCAGTAGTTTTGATTGGCGATTAGTTGTGCTTATCGGCGGGATTTGGCCGAACCGGAGGACTTTCTTGCGGTGTTGGCGACAAGACGAGCGCGCTCCAGTGCGAACCTGCGAAACGCGGCCGCCGGGCCATGAGGCTCGGGGCCGGTACGGGAGATAAGCGAAAAATGGCGCTCGACTTTAAGACCTGCGAGCTCCGCTACCTTCAGCGCCCCCAATTCTATTTCCTTGGAGACGGCCCAGCGCGAGACGAAGCCGATGCCGAGTCCTACTTCCACAGCGGACTTGATCGCCTCCGTAGAGTCTAGGTTCATGACGCTCTTGAAAGACTTGAGCTTGATGCCGGCGTTTTCGAGAGCCATCTCAACGACGCGACGCGAGCCGGAACCTTGTTCGCGCATGAGAAGGTTTGAGCCCACGAGTTGATCGCGGGACACGTTATCGGATGCGAAAGTCGGGGGCATGATCAAGACCAATTCGTCCTGCATGAAGGGCTCGGCGCGAATGCCGCGGTGGCGTGCCGGTCCTTCGATCAAGCCGATTAATAGTTTGTTATCGAGAAGAAGTTGCACGATCTCGCCGGTATTGCCGCTGTGAAGTGAAAACTCGACATAGGGATGCTCGTCACCGAAGGCGACGAGCAAACGCGGGAGGACATACTGCGCAATCGTGGTCGATACGCCAAGGGACAGCTCTCCAGAGATCTTGCCCTCCTCCGCACCGAGTTCCTGCTCTGCGCGAGCAACAAGGGCTGCGATTTTCTTAGCGTAGACGAGCAGGAGGGATCCCTGTGGAGTGAGGCAGACGTGATTACCAGCGCGATCGAAGAGACGAATGCCGAGATCGTCCTCCAGTGCCTTGATCTGCAATGTAATCGCGGGTTGAGTGAGGAAAAGGTGTTCCGCCGCCTTGCGAAAATTCAGATGCTCAGCAACCGTGCGAAACACCTTTAGACGAAAGTTCTCCAGCTGTGCCATGTGATGATTATCCAAGGAAGCGCCAACAGTAGGGAGCCACTAATCGTTCTTCCCAAATCATGCCCTATACAGTTCCAGTCAATGCCTGCCTAACCGTCCGCACCCACAGAGGAGGATTATCTGCTTGTAAATTGTAATCGGCTCCGATCACATCCTTGTCTTGCCGACGGAGAGACGCCACTATGGGAACTCCGGGCAGGGTCTCACGGAAATGAGCGGCAAGCTCACATCGTTCTTCCCAAGGTGCTCCGTGCCCGATCAGGATGACTCCCACCGACTCACGTGCGAGGTCGAGATTTCGCGCTGCGCGGGAACCGAGCGCAGAGATTACGGGATGGCCGAGCGATTGGAGTATCTCGTCTCGGATTGACAACAAGCTCTCGCCAAATTCAACCTGCACTATCGTTGTCATGGTTCTTCGGGATCTGTGTCTTTCGGAGCAATCATGCGCCGAGACTCGGCGCGAGTTTGGCTCCTTCAGGTAGGAACGCCGAGTTTTGGCAGTAGCCATTGCGTCAAGACCACATAAGCGACAAGGAATGCCACTCCCCAAACCCAATTGAGCATGTTCGTTTTCTCCTATCTGCCAACTCCCACTTTACGCAGGAACGTCATCATCGGGCACCAGTTCGTGAATCCAGACTGAAACAGATTTAGGCCGACAAAAGCCGTGAAAAGGTACCAGTACGGGCTTACGTAGTGCCCGAGTGCCAGGGACAACAGAATAAAGCTGCCAGCAATCAAACGAAGTGTTCGTTCTACGGTCATAACGGTTCTCCTTCATTTCTTCAGAATTTCGCGTTGCGGTGTTTCGCAGTCAGCGACATTTTCCGGCGCATGCGCATGCATCGGTGGAAACGAGTGCCCCCTCTGAGACAGGTAGTAAAGGACAGGCACTGCCATTCGCGACAGAACGGTAGACGCGACTTCTCCCGCCATCAAGGACAATGCCAGTCCCTGGAAAATCGGATCGAACAGGATCACGCTCGCTCCCACCGCGACGGCGGCTGCGGTCAGTAGCATTGGCCGGAAGCGCACCGCGCCCGCATCGACCACTGCATCCTCCAAGGACATTCCTTGGGAGCGGCGAAGCTCGATGAAATCCACGAGAATGATGGAATTGCGAACGATGATGCCGGCTCCAGCGATGAAGCCGATCATCGAGGTAGCGGTGAAAAAAGCTCCCATCAAAGCGTTCGCCGGCAGAATGCCGACCAAGGTAAGCGGAATCGGCGCCATGATGACCAGCGGAGTAACGAACGAGCGAAACCAGCCCACGACCAGCACGTAGATCAAGACCAGCACAGCCGCAAAGGCGAGTCCCAGGTCACGGAAGACTTCGACCGTGATGTGCCATTCACCGTCCCACTTCATCGAAAAGCGGTCGGTGCGCTCGGGCATGGTGGTGCCCTTGTATTGCTTTACGCCGTAGCCATCGGGCAGTTTGATTTCGTCGATGGCCTCGCTCATCTTCATGATGGCGTACACAGGGCTTTCTTCTCCGCCCGCCACATCTCCCGTCACGTAGACGACTGGCTGCAGATTTTTGCGATACACGCTCGTATCGATTGTCGTTTGTTGAAGATTCGTTACTTCCTGGAGAGCAATTTCGCCACCGGAGGGCGTCAGCAGCTTCAAGTTGCCAAGTTCTTCGATCCCCGAGCGATCCGGACGTGCCAGCCGCACTTCGATGGGGATGTCCTCGCGGGATTGGGGATCGTGGAGCAAGCCCGCGTTGGCTCCGCCAAGCCCCACCTGCACGGTGCGTGTCACATCGGCGGGCGTGATCCCATGCAGCGCAGCCTTGTCTAGATCCACTTTCATGTCGTACTTGACTTGTGGGTCTTCGACGTACCAGTCCACATCGACGACACCGGGCGTTTGCTGAAAGACCTTCTTGATCTGCGCTGCCAGTTCAATCTGTCCTTTGTAGTCAGGTCCGTAAACTTCGGCGACCAGAGTCTGCAATACGGGCGGACCAGGCGGGACTTCGGCTACCTTGATGCGCGCACCGAAAGGAGCGGCAATCTTGTCCAACTCCGGCCGCAATCTTCGTGCAATCTCGTGACTCTGCGTCTTGCGATCGTGCCGTGAGAGCAGATTCACCTGGATATCAGCCTGATTGGCTTGATTGCGCAAGAAGTAATGGCGCACGAGGCCGTTGAAGTTGTAAGGGCCCGAGGTTCCGGCATAGACCTGATAGTTGATCACCTCGGATTGTTGGGCGAGATACTGTCCCAGTGCCTGCGCCACGCGAGTCGTCTGTTCCAGTGGCGTGCCATCGGGCATGTCGATGATGACCTGGAATTCACTCTTGTTGTCGAAGGGGAGCATCTTGACGCGTACCCACTTCAATGGGACAAACGCGACCGCCGCCAGCAGCAGGATTACGACACCACCAAGAAACATCCAGCGGCGGTGCGCATCGCGGATGAGCGGGTTCATCATCCGTCGGTACAGTCGGGTGGTCCAACCTTCGGCGTCGTGCCCGGAATGGTCGCCACCGCCCGCATATTTCCTCAGGAGCCTTAGTGCTGCCCACGGAGAAACGACGAAGGCCACCATCAACGAAAAGAGCATGGCCGCCGAAGCTCCAACCGGAATCGGGCGCATGTATGGACCCATCAGGCCGCGCACGAAGGCCATGGGCAGGATCGCCCCGATCACTGCAAAGGTGGCAAGAATCGTCGGATTACCAACTTCGTCAACGGCCTCTACCGCGACTTCAGATAAGGATCGCCCCCGGCTTTCCGGCAACCGAAAATGGCGCACGATGTTCTCGACCACAACGATGGCGTCATCGACCAGGATGCCGATGGAGAAGATCAGCGCGAACAGTGTGACCCGGTTCAGGGTGTAGCCATACAGGTAGAACACGGCGAGTGTGAGGGCGAGCGTGACCGGCACAGCCAGAAGTACGACGCCTGACTCCCGCCAGCCTAAGGCGAGTGCAATCAGCAATGTGACCGACAACGTTGCGATCAGCAGATGTTTGAGAAGTTCGTCGGATTTGTCTTTCGCGGTCTCACCATAGTTGCGCGTGATCGTGATGTTCAGATCATTTGGAAGCACATACCCGCGCAAAGCGTTGATTTTGTCCAGCACACGCTCGGAAATGTCGGCGGCGTTCGTACCTTTGCGCTTGGAAAGCGTGATGGTTACTGCGGGATATTCCGCGCCCGCGGTTTGCCCTGAGCCGCCGCGAGCATTGGCAAACAGCACGTAAGTGTTGGCTTCGGCAGGTCCGTCTTCAAGCTTCTCGGCTACGTCACGCAAGTAGACGGGTCGTCCGGCGTGAACCCCGACTACAACCTGACGCAGGTCGTCGATACTCGTGAAAAAAGTTCCGGCTTCGACCTGAAACTCGCGATTGTCGCGCGCAAAACTGCCGGCTTGGCCGCGGTTGTTCGAGTTTTGGAGTTGTCCCAGGATTGCGCCCGGCGTAAGGCCGTATGCCGCAAGCCGTTGAGTATCGAGCACGACTCGTATTTGCCTGGGCTGGCCGCCGATGATCTTCGTCTCAGAAACGTCGTTGAGCGGTTTGAGTGAATTTTCCAGCTCACCCGCGATTCGCCGCAGGCGATAAGAGTCATAGTCTTTCCCCCACAACGTCAGGGCCATGATTGGCACGTCGTCAATCGATCGAACCTTGATGATCGGTTGTGAGACTCCCGGCGGAATACGATCAAAGTTCGAGTAGAGCTTGTTGTATGTCTCTACGATCGCATCCTCTTCTTTCGTGCCGACATAAAAACGCACGACCAGCATGCTCACGCCGGGATGACTGATCGAATAGATATACTCAACGCCGGGCACTTCGCGCAGTAACTTCTCCATGGGAAGGCTGACGCGCTGTGCGACCTCGTCCGCCGATGCACCCGGCATCTGAACAAAAACGTCGAGCATGGGTACCACGATCTGGGGCTCTTCTTCCCGTGGCGTTTTGAGAATGCTGAAGGCGCCAAGAAGCAGCGCAGCGACGATCACCAGCGGAGTCAGTTTCGAATCGATGAAAGTGTGGGCAATGCGACCGGCCAGGCGCAAGCCCTTCGGAGGCTGTATCACCGACTTGGATTTGCTCTCAGTCATTACTGGACCTCAATGCGTTTGCCATTCAGGTCCACAGCACCCGGTTTGGCCACGAGGCGCTCACCGTTCTGGAGGCCTGCCAGCACTTCGACCTCGGCCCCGGAAGGCTTTCCCAATGCGATGTAGCGCAAACTCGCAACCCTGTTTTGGTCCAGCACATAAATGCCTTGCAATTGGCCGCGTTCGACCACAGCCGAGCGCGGAATCAGCAGAGCCTGCCTCTCGCCCCAAGAAAACTGGGCTCGCCCGAAGAGCCCCGAACGCAGGCGAGTATCGGTGGGCAAATCGATCTTCACCAGGAACGTGCGACTCGCGGCGTCCGCGGCTGGAACGATTTGCACTACCTTACCTTTCAGATTCGCATTGTCGAGGGCGTCGATGACGACCGAAACCTGCTCGCCTGTTCGTACGTACTGCAGATCGTTCTCATTGACGTTGGCCTCAAGTCGATAGCGGCGCACGTCCTCGACGGTGAAGATCGGCATACCGGGTGAAGCCAGCGTGCCGGGATCAGCTTTCTTCTCCGTCACCACGCCGTCGAATGGCGCCCGAATCCGCGTGTAATCCAGAGACGTGCGTGCCTGGCTCAATGCTGCCTGCGCCTGGGCCTGCCCTGCCTTTGCCATATCGCGACGCGCGAGGGCCGCCTGCTGACGGGCTTTCACTTCGTCGAACTCCTGCGGACTCACCGATTTCTTTTCGTAAAGGTTCTGGTAACGTTTCAGCGTTGATTCCGCCAGGGCGAGGTCGGAATCTGCTCCGACCAGTTGCTGTTGGGCGGCAAGGTTGACTGCGGTCGAGCGCTCTACTGCGGCTCGCGGCTGGGAGTCGTCGATTACGGCGAGCACTTGACCGCGCTGAACGTGGTCTCCTTCGTGAGCCCGGATCTCGACAATGTTCCCCATCATTTGGCTGGAGGCGTCGCTGGTTTGGACGGCACGTACCGTCCCTACCGCTTCCAGCAAATCGGGCACGTTCGCCTGCTTCACCGAGAGCACGTCAATGTTCCGCACGGTTTCGGGCGACAGAACCGTGCGGATTTCCTCGTTATAGCAGCCGGCGAGGCTAACCACCGCGAGCACCAGAACAAACGAAAGTCTGCGTTTAGTATTCATACGATTCATGGCATCACCACGGGAGATTGCGGATTCAAGCTTCCGCTCGCCAACTCCAAGTTGGCGTAGCTGGTCTGAAAGTGATAAACGGCCTCCCAGTAGTCGGTCTGGCTGCGGCGCGCCGCATCTTCAGCGCCCAACAAATCGGTAATCGTGGTCAATCCGATGTCGTAGCGATCCTGGTTGATGCGCAGACTCTCCTGTGCCTGGGCGATTGCCGCTCGGGCCACTTCGATCTGCTGTCGATTGGCATCCGTCTCGCAATAAGCCCGCCTCACTTCGAGGCGAACGACATCGCTAGCTGCCTGCTTCATTGCCACAACCTTTTCTTCGAGGGCTCGCTGCCGGGAGAGTTCTGCCTGTTTGGCCCCGCCTTGAAAGATGTCAAATTGCACTTCGATCCCGCCCAGCCAGTTGTTGCCGCCGCCACCGGCGACGAACGTAGGGTTGTCCATTTCCCAGCCTGCAAAGGCATTCACCCGAGGACCGAATGACGACTTGGCCATCGACACGCTCTGCCGCTGAGCTGCCTCCACGGAGGCAATCCGCTTCAGGTCAGGACGATTTGCGAGTGCCTGCTTCTCGACTTCTCCAAGCACAGGGGCGGGAAGCGTACGCTCAGCCAACGCTTCCGTAGTCTGGAACGGAGAATCAAGCGGCATACCCATCGCCGTGTTCAGCTGCGCCCGCGCCACTTCTGCGGTGTTCCTGGCGCGGATTACTTCCTGCTGTCGCGCCGCGATGCGAACCTTCGCTGTCAGCAGATCTGACTCGACGGTAAGACCGCTGTCGAATCTCGCCTGGCTACGCTCCATGATCGCGTTGGCAGTTTTGGCCGACTGCTCAGCCACTTCCAGTTCTTTGGCTGCCAATAGAACGTCGTAGTAGGAATTGATCACCCGGAAGACAATCTCCTGATCCGTGCGGTCCAACTGGTGCGCAACGCCATCGTTTATCTGTTTGGCCTGATTGATACCGTGCCATGTCGCGAATGAATCGAAAAGAGTCCATGTTCCTGAGAACCGCGTGCTGAAGTTTCCGAAGGGCAAAGGTTTGTTCAGTTTGTTCAACGCGAAGTCTGCATTGGTGAAGCGCTGTTGCCGTAGCTTGCTGCCAAACACGTAGACCGGATCATCCCCGCGAGTCGCTGTTTCGGAAAAACTCAAGTGAGGCATGAGGGAGGAACGTGCCTCTCGAACTCCGGCAAAAGCGGCTTTTGCGTCCGCGATCGCTGCCTTGCGCAGGGGATTTTTCTCCAGCGCGACGATCACCGCCTGCTGCAGAGTAAGAGAAGGCTGGGCCTCTTGTTGAGCTGAGGCCCCCGCAAAAGTCAGCCACACAATCGCGATGCTCGGAAATACTTTGAGCTCAGTTCTCAACCTTGCCCTCCCGCGGCTTGAGCCGGCTTCACCCACTCTGTCTTGTCTTCAACGATTTCGTAGGTTGTATGAAAACTCGCCGTCTTCTGCACCATGGCTCCCACCGAGCAATACTTTTCCTCGGAGAGACGGATGGCCTCCTCCAGCGCCGCCACGTCAAGGTCAAAGCCAGTGACCAAATGGTGGATTCGCACTGCCGTGAACACCTGGGGTGGGCGCTCCGCTTGATCGGCTTCGACCCGCACCTCGTAACCGGTGACTTTTTGGTGGTACTTCTGCCGCAGGATGGTGACGACGTCGAACGCCGTGCACCCGGCCGGCGACCAGCTCAATCGGCTTAGTACCGGTACCTCCGGCTGCATCATCTAAGAGCAGGTGATGGCCGCTTCCGGTCTGGGCCACAAATTGGCGCTGCTGTTTAAGTGGTTGAGTCAGTTCGACTTTGGCTAAGATCATGACTGCCTCCTGCTGCTTCTACCGACGAAGCACACGAATAAATGCAGGAAGTCGGATTTTGTTACAGAAGAAACTCCGAGTATCAGGTGCCTCGCGAGCTCAGTGCCTCTCCTTGCAGACTGTATGATCAGGAATTGATAATGCGGAGGGGAGTCCAATGAGTCTTCCTATCAAACTTCACCCGATACTCCTTATCTCTATCTTTGGGACCGTCGCGATTGCACTAGCATCTGCTGCCCTCGCTTATCAGGCGAGCCTCATTCCGGCCTCGCGCCTGATCAATCCCGACGAACTGGTCAAGATTCTTCAGTCTCCCAAGAGCGAGAAACCGCTAATGATTCAAGTGGGTTCCCACGTCCTCTACACCCAGGCTCACATCCCCGGCTCGGAATACATTGGCCCGGCCTCCAGTGAGACTGGTTTGCTGTCCTTGCGGAAGCGAGTGGAATCCTTGCCACGAAGCAAGTTCATCGTTCTGTATTGCGGGTGCTGCCCGTGGAGCCACTGTCCGAACGTCAAGCCTGCGGACGATGAGCTGCATGCGATGGGCTTCACCAATGTGAAAATTCTTTATATTGCGGACAACTTCGGGGCAGATTGGGTCGAGAAGGGCTATCCGGTTGGCAAGGGAGACTAGGATCTGATCGTTTCCTAGCTGAGGTCGGCAAATTGAAGAAACGGATTCTCCTAGGCTTAGCATTGACCGCAATAGGCGCATTTTTTTTCACGACCAGTCATCATGGCGCGCCCACCGGCACGAAGGGCAATCGTATCGCGGAACAATCCCTGGCCCCCGATTTCTCTCTTCCCGGTTTAACGGGACAAAAGCTCGATCTCTCATCCTATCGGGGCAAGGTCATTCTCCTGGACTTCTGGGCAACGTGGTGTGATCCGTGCCGCGACGAGATTCCACATTTCGTCGACCTCCAAAATAAGTACGGCGGCCAAGGTTTGCAGATCATTGGCGTTTCCATGGACGACGGACCGGAGCCTGTGCGCGATTTCTACCAGCGCTTCAAAATGAACTACCCGGTTGTGATGGGCAATGCCAAGACGGGTGAACTCTATGGAGGAGTTCTTGGATTGCCGATCGCGTTCCTGATCGGGCGGGATGGCCGGATCACTGCCAAACATATTGGCGCAACCGACATCCCAGTCTTTGAAAAAGAGATCAAAAACGCGCTGCGAAGCGGAGCTGCTTCTAGCTCTCCAGGCTCGTAGCCATCGACTACGGGTTTACGTTTGTCGCGACCAAGCGTTCGTAATCAGCAAGTACCTTCCTGCGCAGTTCGGCCGCTTTCCCTCGGTCAGGGCTTTCCGTCGGTGATCGTCGGCACTGTTCGACGGTTGCCTTGAGAGTGGAGAGGAACGCCTTGCACGGTTCGCAGTCGTTCAGGTGCCGCTCCAGTTCCTCACAAAGCGAACCATCCAGATGTTCGTCAAGATAATTCGAGAGCTCCGCGAACATGGCTTTGCAGCGGGCAGGTCTGGGCTGATCGTTCCCTAGCTGCTCTTGGGAAGACGCCCGCGAAGCGACGGCTGCTCTCCCCGAGCGTGGTTTCATCCCTTTCATCAAATCCTTCCGGACAAACAACCTCGCGCGATGTAGACGAACTCGTACTGTTCCAGAACGTAGCCCTGTGATCTCGGCCACTTCTTCGTCGGTTAGTCCTTCCATATCACGAAGCACCAAAACAATGCGGTATTGTGGCGGCAGTTGCTGAATTGCGTTTCTTAGCCGTCCGGCTTCTTGACTCCGAATGGCGAATGATTCGGGGTTGATGCTGCCATCGGTCCCCAGTTGCCCAAGTTCCTTCCGATCTGGCATGAGCTCTTCCAGAGAGAGCTCTGGATTCGGAGCAAACTTGCTCCGGCGCCTGGTCATCAGGCAGCGGTTCTTTGCCACCTTATAAAGCCACACCAGGAGCGCTCTGGGGCTATCGAATTTGGGCAAGTGCGGAACCGATCTCAGCAACACTTCTTGCATGGTGTCTTCGGCGTCCTCACGCTGGCCGCAGACGCGCATGCTAAAGGAGAACACGGTATTTTGGAGTAGAGCCAGAGCCTGATCGAGAGCGTCGTCGTCACCCCGCTGCAAGAACTGCATGGCTTCCTCTATTTCAGAACGCATCGCTGTAAATGTAGCACGGCAAACTTTTCTGCATCTCTCTCCAGAATTGTCCGAAACCCCGCCCCCTCGAGATACTGGCGAGCGCGAGAAACACTATCATAACGTTGGGGTCTCGCGACAAAGACACGTATAGTTATGACATGAACACTGGTCGAATGAACCAGTACCAGTTCACCATCGGTACCACGCCCAAAAATATTATCGGAGCCTTGAATTGGAATGCTAACTGGACTCTGGGCTCGCTTGCGATCACTGATCCCTTTAACTCCTCCGATGCGCAGACCTGCAGTTATTCTTATGATAGCCTGGCAAGGCTGACAGGCGCGAACTGTGGGTCAATCTGGGGTCAAACATTCACCTACGACGCCTTTGGCAACATTAGTAAATCGGGAAGTATTTCGTTCCTGTCTACCTACTATCCGATCACGAATGGGAATGGAAATCCCACCAACAATCGGGAACAAACGGTGAGCAGTTGTGCGCCGACATACGATGCCAACGGGAATCTCACCACCGATTGTACGTTTATGCCCTACCCCTACACGTATGCTTGGGATGCGGACGGAAACATCACCGGTATCAATCTGAGTAATAATTACCCCCCGATCAGCATTATTTACGATGCTTTTGATCGCGCCGTACAAGAGGACAAATCGGGTACCTACTCGGAAATTCTGTATAGTCCGATCGGCAAGACCGGGTTAATGGCGAATCAGACAGCGAACAATGTATTCATACCGCTTCCTGGCGGTGAGCAGGCGACCTATACCAACTCAACGCTTCGCTATCGTCACTATGACTGGCTGGGGAGTGCGAGAGCCGAATCCGCCGCAACTCCGCCATTGGTAGGGGATGTAGCGTACGCGCCGTTTGGGGAGCCGTACTCGCCGGACCCAAGCAGTCCAATGTACATGTCCTTCACCGGTCAGCAACCGGACACGACCTCCACCGGTCAGGACACCACGCCGCCAGGCTTGTACGATTTTCCCTATCGAGAATATAATCCAACGCACGGGCGCTGGATCTCGCCGGACCGCGCGGGGCCGAGCGCCGTAGACCCCACGACCCCTCAGACCTGGAATCGATACATATATGTGCTGAACAACCCCCTTCGCGCCATAGATCCTCTGGGGCTGGATTGCGTTTACTACAATCTCGACGGAAGCACGACTACCTTGAAGGGTGACTGTATAGACGACAATGACGACGGGTATTACGTAGACTGTGATGGTTGCCTCTTGACCTCTAATAGCGCCGATGTAAACGGTGAAGCACCGGACGCGAATACAACCGATTCTTTGCAGCCGGATGTCATCGCGCCTGGCGGCTGTAAAACAGCGGGGTCTTCGGCATCAACTCCAGGGAGCACTGGACTTGCTGCGTTCAGCAATTGGGTTAATGGCGTGGGATCAGCAGGGTTAATGACTGGCCAGTTTGCTATGGGTCTTGGACCGATCAATCTCACGTATGCCCCGGACTCGATGCAATCACAGATGATGGCTGCATCGCCGGGTGTAACAGATGCAGTCAACACATATTTGAGCACCGGCCAAGCAAATGGACTTTATGATTTCGGAGTTAGTCAAGTTTTGGCCGCTGGCATAAATCCAATCCAGCAATTTGTTGGCTCTTATACCTACAACATCCAGCCGGTCGAAGGAGGTCTATTCGTCACCCTCACCAACTACACGAGCCTTTGGTCCCTCCTCGCGCATCAAGTGAAAAGTCACCAGCGATCATCGTTCAGACGCTTTGGGACGACCAAACAAACTTATCAGGTGACTGTACCATGCGGCTAAGATCGTCTGCGATGCTGGTAGTGCTTCTGGTGGCTGGTGTAGGTGCGGGTTGCACTTCAAGGCGGAATGTTTCTCTAGAACGAGATAGCTACGTCGGCGAATACACTTACCACGCTGACGACGAAGGCTCACCGCACGGTCTAGATAGGTTGACGCTGAAAGAAGACGATACGTATATTCTCGTCAAGATGCCGAATGGACACCAGGGACCGAAGGAACAAGGGAGATGGCAGCTGATCGACAAACCTGTCCCGAGCATCGCCTTTGGTGACACGGTCTATCCCATCGAGGTAAAAAAGGGAAATATTCGACTTCTAATCAATGAAGATCTTGGCTGGTCGTACGAGAAGACAAAATGAGCCGCACGCCTTCGACCTGCTCCCCTGAATCCGCGGACCAACCGCGGACCAAACGGTGACTTACCGCCTCGTTGCTGGCGCGGAGGGAATGGACGGACACTTCTGTGAGTTACTCCTCTCACTGTCCCTTTTCTCTTCATCATCATTTTGGCGTCGAAAAGGGGCGATGGCTCTGGGTCGCACCGTTGGGCTACAAGAACGATACCGGCACAAAAACTGTCGTCATCGACAGCGAAGCGGCCCCCCTACATCCAGCAGGCGTTCAGCCGCGTGATAGAGACCTCGAAATCGGTGGATGGCATTCTCAGACTGCTGACCAATCTCGGATTCAAAACCCGCAAGGGGCACAGCGTCAGCGAACAGACGTTCGCTCGACTCCTCAGGAATGAGTTCTACGCTGGTTGGGTCGTATCCGGTGATACACGCGTCAAGGGCAATCACGAACCTCTCATCAGTCAGGAACTATTCGACCGCGTACAGGAGAGACTCGACGGAAAAACCAATGGGAGTGTTCACGATCTCTTCATCTGGGATGTTGCGGCCGATCATCAGCTCCACAAAGGCGATCAGTTTCAAGATCTTTAACGAATCGATCCAACCATCCTCGAATAGCGGCGTATCAGGGGCGGCTCGACGCGTGGGATCCGTCAACAATTCGCCGTTAATATAGTTGAGCAACTTGTCGTGCGTGTCGCTCACGCCCCCGCGCCTCCTGCCAGGGTCCTGTGTTCACCCCAGCCGCTCTCCACTAGCCAGCGGACGACCTGCGGGTAAAATTCCAGCACGCTGGGCTTGAGAAGCCCCTTCGCTTGCAACGAGCGTGTGCATTCGACATCGCTGAATATTTTCGAATACGCCAACTGAGGAACGAAGTGTTTGATGATCGCAACGCTGCTTCGCAGGATATTATCGCCGACCTCTTCCACGGAGCGAGCAAACAATTCAAAAGTTGGCAAGTCAACAATGGCAGGCATCTCAATGGCGCGTTTTCTCCACGAGGGCCGATAACGTAGAAACGCCTCGCGAGTCAATTCGAGGAGGCGAGTGAGTGTAAGAGCATTTTCGCCGCCACAGATGTGGAAGGTCCGGCCTGCCAGAAACCCTTCCACTGCAAAATGCTCGACCGCCGCGGCTGCATAGTCCACCGCAATCAGATCCGCTAAACTTTCCTGTTTTCCTGGAATCATGGGCGCGAGCGAATTGTAGTAGAGCCTTAGGGCATGATGGATCGCCGCCATCCGTCTGACTTCGCCGGTTGTCGAACCCAGAACTGTGCTTAGCCGCAGGACTGAGATAGGCAACGCGCTCATACTTTCGCGCAGGAGCAGTTCCGCCTCATACTTCGAATGCTCGTACGAATTTACAAATCCCGAGGAATGCTCCAAGTCCTTCTCGCAGATTGTGCCCGTGCGCTTGCCGGCAACATGGACCGTGCTTAAGGCCACGAATGCCTTGAGTCGCGGGCAACGCGATGCGAACGCAAGCAGGTTGTGTGTGCCTTCGAGGTTTACAATACGCGCTTCATCGAGCGAAGCCGAAAACCGCGTGTTGGCAGCGACGTGTACGATCACGTTGGTACGATCTAGAATTTCCCGACTAGATTCTGGTGTTATTCCCAAAGCCGGACCTGCAGCGACATCGCCGCGTGCTGGCGTCACCTTGCAGGTCGAGCCCATATACTCGCTCGTGTGGGTGAGTGCGAAGATCGCCCTAACGTCGTTCCGACGGGCTAGCAGCGGAACGAGTGCTTGCCCAATCATGCCCGTTGCGCCCGTGACTAGGACGGTGTGTGCCATCAATGTTCCAAAACCATGCAGGCCCAGTTTGCCCCGAACCCGAACGTAAACAGAAGCAGCTTGTCCCCGTGATGCAGTCTTCCAGTTTCAGAAGCGTCCCGTAAATTGATCCAATTGTCGGCAGCGATCACATGCGCCATCCTGGCTATATTCTCGGCGAACAACTTTTCACGACCAATCTGGATCAGACCGAGAAGTATCTCCCAGCTACGCAACGACACGTTGTGGGGAAGGATGCATGAAATATCTGAAGAATCTAGGTCCGCATCCGCGAGTGTGTCACGAACGATGTTCCGTGCAGTGGGAAAATAAGCTGCGGTGATCTCGTTTTTTTGCACAATCGAGTTCCAGTAGTATCCTTTAGTGACTTGCCGATACGCTAGGATGCGGTTGCGATCGCATTCTTTCTCCAGAAGAACGGCGCAAGCGCCATCGGAAATCACGTTATAGATCATTTCCCGCTTACAGCCTACAGGCAACACATCAGCACTCACGCAAAGGGCCCGGCTCGCACTCTTGCTGGAAAGCAGGAAGTCCTTGGCAAGCGTTACCGAGGCCATCAAGCCCAGACACCCTACTTGGCTCACTCCGAAGGAAGCTGCGTGGGTCAGCTCCAACTCGTACTGCAATTGCCCAACGGGGTAATTGAAAGCTGAAAGCGGATCAGGAGTCTCGACTGCATGGCAGCCCGGTGTTGCCCCGGCATAAAAGAGCGCACCTATGCTGGCGCGGTCTACGCCTGTGGTGCATAGCAGCTTGTTGGTGGCAGCAGTCGCGAGGGCGTATGACGATTCCCGGCTCAGTCGCGCGCAGCTAAACCCAAATTCAGACAACTTGGCCGCGGGACTGTTGAGCGCGCCTCGTGCTTCGAGCTCCTCTACAGAAACGGTGTCCGAACCCAAAACATACTCGATTGCCGAAATGCCAACTTGCATCAAATCACTCGCTCGCTCGGAATTGGAATCCTAGCCACAATTTACCCCTCCACAACTCATCGAACTATAGCGTATTGCGGAGGAGCCGTCGAAAACCACTTATGACACTTCCCGAAGCGTCATACTCTTGATGGCATGCCGGCCATCGGACACGGACGGGCGTAGCATGGCGGCACAATTCTGAAGGCTACGCATCCTTAATTATTAAGACATAATTTCTGTGCCTGAGGGTTCGCCCAGTCCAAACGTGGGCCGTTTCTACTTCTTCAGTGAAGGGTGATTTTTCGTAATCCAGTCCTCGACTTCACTGTAAAACTGGAATGCCTGGATGAGGATCTCCTTCGCTTCCGTCTCCGTCGCAACGTTGGAGAAGGTGTAGTCGATCGTATTTCGCTTTCGCCGACAGGTTTCGAAATAATCGGCGTACTTGTGCATGGATTTACCCAACACAAGTTTCGTGCTTTCCAACGACACCCGGTGATGTCCAACTTTGCTCATGATCCGATATCCCGCACAGGCAATCGCAATGTTCGCGGCCTGGAGTGCTGCGTTGTAAGCAGTCGCAAATCTCCGATCTGCCGAAAGGCCAGCGAGGCCAGCGTCTGCGAGGTCGCGGGCGATCAGGGCTCTCATATTGTCCAATTCCTTCTTGGAGGTTTTGTGTTTCTGGGCTTCCTTATTTGCCAACAAGCTCGTCCAAGTCACTCTGGCCTCCTTTCACAAACTGTTTCCGTCCTCGTAAAACGGCGGTAAGGAAATGGTCGCCCGACTTGATTTTCTCCCGAAACTCCTCCGGGGAATAGGCCGTGACGTTGACCTCCCTTCCCAGCCGCGCCTCCGCCTTGCGGAGCGCTGGAGACAGGTCAGCAAGACCTGCTCTGCCAATCACCATCACATCCACATCACTCATCGCATGTTCCCGGCTTCGTGCCACGGAACCATAGATAAAAGCACTCTGAATCGTGTTCCCAAACGGTTTTAGCATCTGCTCCAAGATCGGAGCCAGCCCCGCAGTTTTTTCGAACAGCTGCTGCAGGTCTCGGAACACTGGGGACTGGGTCTCCGCCTTGAAATAGGCCCTTGTGCCTTCCCGACGATGCACCAGTATTCCGCTTGCCACCAGAGATGACAACTCCCGCTGAAGACTCGACGGGCTCGTGCCCAAACGGCCGGCGAGTTCCGAAAGATACCACCACTTGTCTGGCTGGCCGAGCGTAGCCGCGAGCACACCTTGCCGTACCTGTGGAAACAACGCAGTCAGCACGGAAGAGTTACGCATATTGCGTACATTATTACGCATATTGCGTAATTGTGTCAACTGCTAAAAGAACGGGGTTGGTTGCGGCGGCCATTGTGTAATCTAAAGTGGCAGTTCAGATTACTCATGTCTATTCGAATCAGAATCGGACGCAATTCGAACGGACTCGAATGCTGTTCGACTTCGTGCGAGCAGCGTTCGCTAGTCCACGGACGGCCTGCACCGACCTAAGCCGAAGGCTTAGGGATGGTGTCTCTTTGGAAAACGAACTGGTTTCTTCCGCAACGGCCCATGCTGCGCCAAATCTGCATCAGTCGTGGCTAGCCTGCCGTTCCAATGCTGGCCGCCGAAAAACGCGTGCACTGCCAACGGTTTCATGCTAAATTGACTTTGTGAAGCGCCTGCTTCAATTTCGATCGGCATTACGACTCAGTCTATCCCGACTGAGTTATTAACTCCTGCACAATTTCTAGCTTCAGGCCCGTGGCGGAACTGGCATACGCAGCTGCCTCAAGAGCAGCCTTCTTGTGGGTTCAACTCCCACCGGGCCTACCAGAATCCCTTTGTTCTTTGACAATTTATGGAGAGTGGGCCGGACGGTAAGGCACTTGTCTGCTAAACAAGGGTTCTCGCAAGAGGCTAACGGGTTCAACTCCCGTACTCTCCGCCATGTGGAAGGCACTGCTGAATGGCCGGCAACTGGTCCTGAAAACCGGGGCATCGTGATGAGCGATGGGCGTTCGATTCGTCTACCTTCCGCCAAGTTTGCACAGGTGCGTGAGCTCGGCCGAAACGGACCGGCTGTAACCCGGTCTCCCCTAGTGGGACGCGGAGGTTCAAATCCTCCCCTGTGCACCATATGCCAGCGTGCGCGAATTGGAATAGCGGCCTGTCTTAGAAACAGGTGTTTGAGAGTTCGAATCTCTCCGCTGGCACCAGATCTGTTCATCGATTAAGTCGGCTGAGATCTAGAATCAGCACAGCGGACGCTGTCTTGGCTCGTGGGAGAGCAGAAGGAGCGCGAGTCATTTTCGTTTCAGACGTTCTGCCTTCCACCGTTCCGACGTTTGGCGAATTTCGTGAGCAATTCGGATTCGAGTTCAGCAAACGGGATCACTCGAATAGGCATTTGTCTCAGGTACGGTGCCATCAGGGGATGGTCAACCACGATAAATCCATCGACCTTCCAGCCCTTTGTGTCTCCAATTCCGAGCCATTTGAGGATGGCTTGCAAGTTCTGTTTTACCCACCCGATCCGCTTGCCATGGCGCAGCGCAATCGGATTTTGTACTCGTTCGCTTCCAAGTAGGTTTTCGATTTCCAGCTTCTTTTCGTGTGGCGTACGGGCATTCGACAGGTCCTTGCACTCGATGACATCAAGACGCTTGCGACTAGAATCCGCAACCAGGACATCCAGATCCCCGACATTGTCGAGTCCTGTTGTGTGTGGAATCTTGTTTACGCGTTTTCGGACCTCAAGAGCCGGATAAGCGAACAGGTCCGCTACTTGGTTATTAAAATGTGTTCCCTGACGATTTGTCACCGAGCTAATGAAGTTCTTCATCTCCATGCTCCTGGCCCGCAGTCGACCGCTGAGGCAGAGCTTGAGCAGGTTTTCGTGAGAATGATGGAGATGCCGATAACCCCAAACGATCTCCCTTCCATCAGGTTTTTTCCGTTCGATCAATGGCCTTCTCAGGTATGAAAGGCTACGGTTGAATCGCCATGGATATACTTCCGTGACCGCGAATGGTGGTTCAGGCTTCAGAAAGTCGGACCGTTGCCAAAGAACCAAGGAGTCGATGATCCGTATGCGTTAGAGGAAGTACACGGTTGACGACGAACGACTGCGCAGGCACCCAACGAGTCGGACTCCGAGCTATCTCAGCATCTGATAAATCAGGCGGGCGGCCTTGATCCCGCCCTCGGCCCCGCTCATTACAGTTTTCGGCATCCGCTCACACAACAATTCTGCGGCTAGGTTGGCAAGTTCGGCCGGAGCTTTTCCTCGAAACACACGAAAGTTCCTATGCTCGCGCATCATTTTGTCTGCCCGAGCGAACTGATCGTCCCATTGGCGTGCTGCTGGCACAAGAAGTGTTTTAATTCCGAGTTGCTCGAGTTCTGCAACCGTGTTATATCCCGCCTGGCAGATTATAAGGTCAGCCTCGGCAAACCTGGAGTTGGTATCTGCCTCAAACGCAGTTAGCGTTATGCCGTCCACGGGTTGCAGCAGAAGCCAGTCACGAAACAGCGGCCCGGCGATCAACTGCGCCCTGATGGCGGGATAGCGTCCGCGCAAATCCGCGATCGCCTTCATGGCCAAATTGTAGAACTCGACCGTCCCCGGATATCCACCTCCGCCGCCACTTATCACAATCCGCGGGCTGGCAGGATCGCGTTCAGTAACCGCTATCCGGGTAGCCTGCCGCGCGATCTGACCCACAAAGCAGCTTTTCGCCGCCAGTTCCTCTGGAAGTCGCATCGTCCCCGTTGGGTGTGGAATCAAGATCAGACTCACATGCTTTAGCAGATCACACGCAAAGGCAAGGTAGGAAGCTAAATCACGCATCTCCCGCAGACAGAGCACGATTGGAACCTGGCTTTTCATCACCGCATCAGCGAATGTCGGGTTCGGCAGGAAATCGAAGACAACCAGTTGCGGAGCAATGTTGCTCAGAATCGATCGGGAGATCTGGACCTGCAAAGCAAAGCGCTCACCTTCCGTCCACGCCGCCCAGGCAGCGCCGTCACTCATCGCGTGACTGCTGGGTAAGGGAACGTATGGCAGACCGAGCGCATCGAGCAAAACATGAGCGGATTCTTCGACGACGAATGGAGTTCGAACGTTATTGTCGAGCTCACGGAGAGCGAGCGCAATCACAGACAATCGATTGATGTGTCCTAAGCCTATATAGTTGAGAGGATGAAACAGGACTGTTCGCTGCATACGCATAAGGTCGGACAATCGTTATTTTACCGTTAGAAACGCAGTGGACAGTGATCGGCAGCGAATGCTGACCACCGAACTCCCTTCGTTGCGCAAGAAACTGATCTCGGCCCGGCCATTGTAGAGCTCCACGCTGCGCGATCCTGTTGATGTGCCGGCATTATCGAGGAGTGTGCCGTCCCCGGTGAGCCCGAACCACACGCGGTCACGCGCGTTCAGGCAGGGAGTGTTGTTGCTATCCAGTAATCGAGCTTCAACTTTCACACGTCCTTCGTCACGCGCAATCTCTCTGAGTTCAATCCGTGCTGCAGCATCCCACTTGTCTGTCTGGTATCGGAGAATCAATCCATCCTCAACCGTGGCCGTCTTCATGTGCCCGACTGCTTGCAGACGGTTTTCGCCAGGTTTGAACTTCACCAGCCAGTGCAGTCCGGCAGCCGGGAAGTCTTGACTGTTGCGGCTTTTGGTCCCTTCGGAGACTCCGTTCAGAAATAACTCGGCCCTTTCGCAGTTCGAATAAACTTTCACCAGTTTCAATTCGTCCTGTTCTCCCCATCGAACCGGCCAGGAATGACCATACAGACGAATCATTGGATTCTGCGCCCAATACGATTGGAAGACATAATATCCCTCCTTGGGCGTCATATCTCGCTCGACCAGCCCTTTCTGATTCACATGGGGAATCGGATTTTCAAGCCGGAGCGGTGTCGAGAAGTCTTTGAAGATCCACTGCGCGGAACCCGCAAGCTCAGGCATGGCTTCCTGCTCCTTAAGATGCCAGTCGAAAAGATTACACGCGTAAGTTTCGGACCAGTCGCCATCGCGGGATGCGTCTGATTCCCCCCCAGTAAGCAGGTGGTCACGTTGACGCTCGCGCCCATCGAAGCCGCTCGCGGACAAATACCTGGAAAGGAGCCGGTCGGGATCTTCCGAGTGCCGCCGCGCATGGCTTTCCGCGCCCCATTCGACATGCAGGAAGCGGGACACGGTTTCCCTCTCCTTTTCGACGGTGGTCTTATACTGCGTGTACGGTCCGTGATACCAGCCCGCCCAGATCGAAGGCGAATAAACGTCGACGAGGTCGCGACAGAAATCGCAGCGGCGAAGAAATGTTGGCCGGCTGGGATCGAGCGCATGCGCCTCGCCGTTCAATTCTTTTACGAATCCTCGGATTCTTTCCTTATCAAACTCGGGAAAGTCTCCTGGCCAGTCGTTCTCATTCCCCAATCCCCAAAGGATGACCGATGGGTGGTTGTAATGCTGGTCAATCATGACGCGCAGCATGTTCCGAGCCAGCTGTTTGTAGTTGTCTCCTCCCACTCCGCCCCGTGACCAGGGAATCTGCTCCATGACCAGCAAGCCCAATTCATCGCACAATTCCAGAACTTCACGGGATTGCTGGTGGTGCCCCAGACCCACGAAGTTCGCGCCCATGTCTTTGATCAGTGTCATTTCCTGTCGAACAAGACCTTCCGGCATCGCGGCGCCGAGGCCGGCATGATCCTCCTCTCGCTGTGTACCTCTCAGAAACAATCGCTCGCCGTTCAACTTGAAAGGGCCGCGCTCCACAAACTCGAAATAGCGGCAGCCGAAGCGTTCGCTCACGCTCATGGTTCCGTGCGCTCCGGCCATTTGAACTTCGCAGCGATAGAGGGACGGCCGCGACGGCGACCATAGATCGGGATTATCCAACTTGAAAGTCGATATTTCCTGTTCTCCCTCCCAAGCCGCGAAGCCCCTGTTCATGGTGCGGACGAGAGAGCCTTTCGGATCGAAAACCCGAATCGAGAGTTGTACTTCGCCACGGAGCCCAAGGGGATTGTGGAGTCTCGCCTTGATCGTGACTTGAGCAGATGCCGACTGCGACACATCGACCGTGACGTGAACGCGGTCGATCGAAATCGAGGGCACGTAGACGAGCGTTACATTGCGGTACAGTCCTCCGAAACGATCGAAATCGTTGAGCGAAGAGGGAATTGTTTCCAGGTCACGCGAGTTATCGCACAAGACCGCCAGCCGAATCTCTCCACGACGCGGGGCCCTCGTCGCGCTTCTGGCGACTGCATCTGTGATGTCAACCGCGAACTCATCGTAACCGCCCACATGCTCGCCTACTCCTTCTAGAGAGACAAACACTTCGCACTTCTGCCCGGCGCCCTCGAAAAGTAGAAGAGTGCGTCCATTCTCGAATGGGTTCCTGACTTGCACCTTGCGGCGATACCAGCCTGGCCCCTCGTAGTACGGCTGCTCGGGATCAACCGCGTCATGCGCGTTGAAGCAGTGCGGAATCTCGACCTGCCTCCACACCGTGTTCTCTACCATGTCTCCACGCCAGACATCCCAAACACCGCCCAATGATCCTCGAAAGTACTCCCAACCGGTCGTCAGCCTTTCCGAGGTTGTGGCGTTTGCGGTAGTGAAGTCCGCGTGGGCATTTGCAACAGGTATAAGTGCAGCCGTTGCCGCGAGCGCGGTTGACTTGAGAAAATCCCGGCGAGTGACAGCGTTTGAATGGTCGATCCGAAAAGCCTTACCAGACTTGATAGCAGGCGGACTCATCGGTCATGGATGGGACATTGCAGTTCGAGATGCCGCCGCAGACACTGGTTCCATTGGTTCCATTATCTCGATCCGCGCGCCATCTGGGTCGGAGAAATCTGCCCGTGTGGGTAGGTTGCTCCCAGTCTGCACTGTAATGGGAGAAGTCAGCAATCCGCTGGCCCACGTCTGGAGGCGAGCAACAGTCTCGCGCACGTCAGAACTTTCAAGACAGAAGTGATTTTGCGCTCTCAAACTAGCAGGTGAACTCACGCCCGCGAAAAAAAGCAACTCAACGTAGTCACTCCCGTCGGGCGCTTGCAGGTCAACCCAGCTCGGCTGCCCGTCTCCCCCGCCGCGCGAGACCTCGCGAAAACCGAGAACATCGCGGTAATACTTTATGGCACGCCCTGTAGAACCAACGAGAATCCCGACGTGCGTAATGTGGCTCGATACCCTACTGGCAGGCATGAACTTCCCTTGGGACCGCGCAGTCGAACTCTCCTGCGAATACTGGAGGATCTCAATGTGATGGCCGTCGGGATCGCGGACGGTAAGAAAAGGATTACCGATCCTGCCCTCGTGAATGTCTTCCAGGATCTGGACGTGCTGGGACAAGAGATATTCCCGCATGGCCGCGAGGTCGTCTGTGTACATGGCGAAATGATCCAGCTGCCCTCGATTCCGAGCATCTCCCTGGAAGAGCTCAACATATTGATCGTCATTGACCTTCACGAAGCCAATTGTGGGTTTGCCGTTCCCGCCACTGAGCGAAAACGGCTCTGCATAACCCAGAAGGTTTTCGTAGAACGAGCTTGTCTTGCTCATGTCGGTAACGCGAAACGCTACATGAGCGAGGCCCAGAATATGAGGCCGCTGGACGTTAGGCTGTGCGAACAGCGACGATACCACGAGCATTGCAACCAGAAAGCAGCGCATAAGACACCTCTTAGAACCTCATCCCGGAGCTAGTTTGGCAACTTGGCGCCAGGTGAACCTTGCTACTAACAGACCGGCTTAGTGCCAACATCCCAAGCGTACTGGTTGTGCGCGCCCAAATTGTACAATGTCCCGATCAGCAAACCCATAGAAATCAGAGCCTCTATTCATAATCCCGACAGCCACCTGTTCCCTATTCCGTGACGGTCACGATCTGATTTGCCTTCACATGTTCCAAGGTGCGAACTACGCCGCTTGGGAACGCAACCGTAATGCGGGTCGCTTCCGTTTCCTTGTTCAGTCCGAAGTGTGCTTCCTGAAAGTTCTGTGACAAATAAGATGTCTGTCCGCCGATTTCCTCGCTGCGTGTGATGCTTCCTGCCTGAAGCTTAACTTTGGTCCCGAATCCCGTTCGGTTCGACTTGGTGCACTTTACACGTACCTTGATCCAGTTCTTCTTGTTGCCACCGTCATTCCGCAACAACATCGGGCGGCCTTCCTGATTCACAATGAAGACGTCAATGTCACCATCGTTGTCGTAGTCCGCGAAAGCCGCGCCCCGGCCGACATGAGGCTGCTCGAATGCCCGGCCGCTGAGCGCGCCAACTTGGTAAAATCCGTCCTTCGGGTTCTTTTGCCAGAAGAGGAAGTTTTTCATGGGCACAAGATGCCGCGGATCCTTGTCATCCTGGAAGGTGCTTCCGTTCACGACCAGGAGATCGAGCTGGCCGTCATTGTCATAGTCGAAAAATGAAGTACCCCATCCGATAAGGTTGTAGGAAATCTGCCCCAACCCCACCATCTCCGCAATATCTCCGAAGAACAATGATGAGACCTTCGATGAAGCGCCGAGCGTGGACCGCAGGTTTTCGAAAAGAGCGTTCTCCTGATAAATCCAGTGAGTAACGAATATGTCCGGGCTACCGTCATTGTCCCAGTCACCGATGGCAATCCCCATTTCACCACGGAAGTCGGACACGCCCGCCTCGCGTGTTACATCCTTGAATTTACCGTTGTGCAGATTCAAGTAAAGCTTACTTCCCCACAGATCATTGGCCACATAGAGATCGGGCCAGCCGTCGCCATCGAAGTCGTACCATGCCGCGGAGAGGCTGCGGCCGTCCGGGTCACCCACTCCCGCCTGTTGCGCGACTTCAGTAAATGTGCCGTCGCCGTTGTTGTGAAAGAGCAGCTTGCGTTCGGGCGGGTAGGCTGCGGGATTCAGCATGAATGGAACCAGAGTGCTGTATTGCAAAGACGTTTTGTTCAGTTCCTCCTTGTGGAACTGGTATTTCACGTAGCCACAGATAAACAGGTCCACATTGCCATCGCGGTCATAGTCTCCCCAGGCTGCTCCGGTCCAAAAGCCGCGGTAGGTATCCAGTCCGGCTTTCCCGGTTACGTCCGTGAACGTTCCATCGCCGTTGTTGTGAAAGAGGACGATGCGGTCAAAGCTCGTGACAACCAGATCCAGATAGCCGTCATTGTCGTAATCGGCCCAGGCCGCAGCCATGCCGATACCTTTAAAACCGACGCCGGCTTTCTCCGTGACATCGGTAAAGGTGCCGTCCCGATTATTGTGATAGAGGCGATTTCCGCCAGGAGATTTTGCAAGTTGCTCGGGTGTGTCTGTGAGCGGTCCGGCCACGTCCACGACGTAGAGATCTGGATAACCATCGTTGTCATAATCTCCCCAGGCTGCGCCTGAACCCATATCTTCCGGCAGCTGGGTTGATCTCACGCCATGGAAATGCTCGAAATGAATTCCTGCCTGTTCGGTAACGTCGGTAAAGGTCACGCGCGGATAATCGGCGGGGGGAATGTTCCGTGCCGCAACCTTGGCTTTATGCCCAGCAGGTGTCGTTGGCAGGGAGGAAGAGGCGGTCTGAGCGCCAAGCGTAGGACCGAAACACAGGAGACCGAACCACAGGACCGCGACACCGAGACCTATACTGACGTTCTCATGACGTAAGCGGGGGTTCATTCGTCTAGCTCGCGATTCAATTCCAGCCGTGTGGCCAGGCCGGGCTACTGGCTAATTTCAGGTCGTTCACTGAATCATGCCCGTGGTCACAACCGAAATAGGCGCGGCACCAGCCGGGAACGGCGATCCCGCAATTGGCGTCAATGCTCCCGAGCCTGACGTAATCGAGAAGGCGGAGACAGTTCCGTCGCCTTTATTCGTCACATAGAGGAACGCTCCTGAGTAGTCTACGCTCAAAGATACTGGCGCAGTGCCGACGGGATAGGGCGATCCGGCAACCGGCGTCAGCGCGCCCGTGGACGGATTCATCGTGTACGCGGAAACGTCGTTCGTGGCCTGATTCGCAACGTAAACAAACTGCCCTGTCGGGTCGAGCGCCACTGCCGCGGGGCTCCCATCTGTCGCAAAGGGTGAACCCGTCACTTGCGAGAACGTCTGGGTCGAGAACACCGACACCGTGCTGGACGCAGCACTGGTGATCAAAACAAAGCGGCCGCCGGGGTCCACACCAATCGCACTCGGAGCACCAATGTACGTTGAATAATCCAGATACTGGAACAACTGTCCATTATACAAATACACGCCATAAATGTAGAAAGTATCCCCGCCGATCATATACAGGAGGGTTTGGGTTGGATCGACCACGGTCGCGATCGAATCGTAAGCTGCCGTATCCACCGGCGAGCCAGAGAAAGTTGTTAGAACTCCGGTTGCAGGATTCACACTGTATTCAAAAACCTGATCATTTTGAGAAGCTACGTAGGCATACTCATTGGGCGTCTGCGTAAAGTTATAGCCCGGCACCTGAAGCGCAACACTCACTGGCGCAACCCCCACCGGGAACGGAGAACCGGGCGCTGGCGTGAGCGCGCCGGAACCCGGGACAATCGTGTAGCCGGAGACGCTTCCATTGCTCGACGCGCACGCGGGATCAGAGCAGCTATTTGCCACGTAGAGCAACTGACCGAACATGTCGGTGGTGGCGAATACAGGAGAGAATCCCTCGGCAAACGGCGACCCTGACAGCGACGTTAACGCGCCACTCGCCGGGTTGATGGAATACCCTGCAATGCTGTTGGCTCCGTTTGCGGCTCCGCTGCTCACCACATAAGCAAACTGCGGAATATAACTGATCGCTACAGAGGCTTTACTAATTACGATCGCGGAACCACCGATCGGACTGCCGCTCGTAAGGGCAGTGAGATTGCCTGTGCTGGAGTTGATACCAACTTCCTGCAGGCCAATTCCGCCCTGTCCATACGCGAACTGACCTGACGGATCAAACGTCAAACCTCCAACGCTGACACTGAAGGGAGAATTGGCCAGGGGCGTCAGAGCTCCGCCGGCGTTAATGGCAAAACCCTGCACCGAACTGTAAATTGGCGCATACAGGTACTGCCCCGTATTATCCACACTGATGGACTGCGCGCCCTCGGGGACTATGAAGGGCGAGCCCGTAACCTCGGTCAACGTTCCGGCGTTGGGATCCACCGTAAACGCCGATATTGCCGGAGACGTGGTAACGCCTGACTGGAAGAACAAGCCAACAAACGAAGACCGGGGAAGAGCAAAGGCTCCGCCGTGGGTTGCCGTCACGGGGAACGGCGAGACGCTGCTGAAATCGAGACTGGCAAGCAGACGAGTGCTGCTGGCCCGAGTCGGGAACTCGGAACCGGCATGATCGGCGATGCCGAGCAGTTCCGTCTGCTCTGGGTACGCGGATGGTCGCGCCAGAACAGCGTCCAAATCATCCGGCGATTTCAACCGTCGCATCCGACTCGAATTACTCTGTCCCAGGTTGGAAACGTAGAGGTACTGTCCAGCCGGATCCTGGGCCAAGGCGACGGGATCATACCCGACCGTAAAAGGCGAACCGGAAATCTGCGCTAACGCGCCGCTATTCGAGTTGATGGTGAACACAGAGACGTTGCCTGGGGGGTCGACTCCTCCGGGACTTTGGCTCACGTAACTTACGAACAAGAACTTACCGGATGGATGAACAATAAACGCGTTCGGCTGGCCGCTCGCTGGATAGGGCGATCCCGGCAGGGCCGTCAACGCACCGCCCGCGCCGATGCTGAATCCGAAAATGCTGTTGGTGGTTGGATCTCCCACATAAACAAAGCGATCCGATGGTTCCGTCGCCACGGGACCAATCGATGTTCCCGCGGTATAGGGAGAACCGGAAGTCTGCGTCAGCGCGCCGTCAATTGGGTTCACGGAGAACACCCACAAATTGCCCGCTGCTGACGGTTCAACCAGGTATAAGTAACTCTGTGAAGGATCGAGAGCGAGATAACCGCTTTGGTTGGTGAATGGAACGGGAATGGAGCCATCGGCTCGCAACTGCCCGGTCTGACCATTTACGCTGTAAATCGCAATGATACCGTTACCATCGCTGACGTACAGGAAGCGAGGATAGCTTATGCCGGATGCGCTGTTCACCACTAATGAAGACGAGCCACTGAACGAACTGGAAGTTGCGGTAATCGTAGCGCTACCGACTGCGACGCCCGTCACCAGACCCAGACTGCCGGCAGAATTGCTGACCGTAGCCACGCTTGGGGCAGAGGAACTCCATGTCGCCGTCTGGGTGACGTTCTGAGTGCTGTTATCCGTGTATATCAGTTGTGCCGCCAATTGCTCCGTGCCATTTGTCTGCAAAGCGAAGTCGGTGGGGCTCACACTCAGGCTTGTCGGCACCGCTGCGGTCAGGGTAAGGGTTGTCGAGCCGCTGATTGACCCGGCTGTCGCCGTGATGGTAGCAGTACCCTTCCCTATGTCAGTCGCGAAGCCCGGATTTGAACTTGACGTGAAGACCACGACCGCAGAGCTGGATGTCGCCCAACTAACGGCACTTGTAATGTTCTGTTTGCCGCCGTCGCTGAACGTTCCCGTCGCGAAGAATTGCTGATTAACGCCTTTGGGAATCGTCTCATTAGACGGACTGATCGATATAGAAACTAGAGCTGGCGTAATCGTCAGCCCGGTACACGCCGGGTAGACGGCGTTCGCTGTGGCACAAATCACGGTACTGCCAACTGACAAGGGAGTTGCCAACCCTGAGTTGCTGATGGTGGCCACATTTGTATTGCTTGAGCTCCAGCTTGCTATGGCTCCCTCGTTCTGTACGCTTCCGTCCGAAAAATAGCCCAGGACTGAGAACTGTTGCGTTAATCCGATGGCGACCGAAGCCGGCGAAGGCGCCACCGACAGATAATCCAGCGACCTAACGGAAAATGTGGCGGAACCAATCACGGCGCCCGAAAGCGCTGTAATTAACGTAGTGCCAGATCCTCCACCCGTCGCCAGTCCGTTACTCCCTGCCGCATTGCTTATGGTCGCTGCCAACGGATTCGATGAGCCCCAAGTTACCGATGAAGTCAGGTTCTGCTGGCTGCCGTTCGAGAGCACGCCATTGGCCACAAACTGTTGCTGCAATCCCTGATTAATCGTACTGCCGGCCGGTGAAATATTGATGGCAACCAGCGTTCCAGCTGTAACCACAAAGTTCGCCACGGAGGTTGCGGATTGTGAGTTCACAGTGACTGAAACCGGACCTGTAGTGGCGCCAGGCGGCACCGTGACCGTGAGCGTGGAGCTGGTTGCCGCCGCAACCGTTGCCGCTGTGCCGTTGAATTGCACCGCGTTCAAAGAAGGCGTCGCGTTGAATCCTTGTCCCTGAATTGTGACCGTTTGCCCGACCGGCCCGTTTTGCGGTGTAAAGTTCAAAATTGCCAGGCCATTGTTGGCTGGGAGAGTGGAACGGGTAATCGAGAGCAAATTACCGGTAGCATCATAGTTATAAGTCGCGATGTTACCGCTCGGCGTTACAACCTTGATCAGTCGCCCAACGTCATCATAGAAATATTGCGCACTCCCGTTGCCTTGCGCGCTAAGTGGCAACGCAGCCAGAACGAGAAAAACAAAGCACCACTGCGCCCACACGCGCATGGGCGTCACCGCTGAGCAGCGCGGCTTACAGCCAGCCCTCCCCGCGCTCGAGATCGGGTTATGTTCGCTTCTGCGCATTCAAAATGCCTTCAACCCCTTAGCCGGCCGCATCTTTATCGTCATCTCAGTTTTCGAATCCATTTTTCCGTAATCAATGCCAGCAGCGGAACTCCCACAGCGAGATTAAACAGACCTACAATCCCCACTTCTCTAGGCGTAAATCGGTCGGAATACTTAAATATAAAAATAAGTACTGGTGTATTCAGGATGAATATCACGGCCACGCATAACACCTTTTGTTTCAGTGTCAGGGGCTCCCTTTTTCCCATCGTTCGTCACCTCTTCAGATCCAGTCCACGTGCTTAGCGTTCTCTGCAGTTCCATAACAGTTAGTGGCAAGTGTTGTTTTGGTCGCCTGCGATTAAAGGAAACACAGCCGACCCATTGTCGATCGCCGTAGCAGCAACATCGTTGGCCGTCGGACTCTCCAGTGTTCCAGTAGACGTGAGTGCACCGGTCACGCCGACCATAGCCAATCCTTCCACGGCGGAAACCGTCGCTCCCTCTTGAGCATTCCCCGTCGCCACCAGGGTAATAGTTCCGGACACAGACGAAAGCGACGCAGCATAGTCGGCGCCCTGCTGACCTCCTTCTAAATTGCCGGTGATTGCTCCGTAAACCTGCGAGACTCCGCCCGCGATATTAGTCGCGCCGCTGTACGCCGAGTAATATCCCAATCCGACCGCCAGCCCACCCGATTCTGCGGTCACCCCAAGACCAAGGGCGATCTTAGCGGACCCCAGCGCTATATTTCCCAACCCTCCGGCTGCTGCAGCCACCCTTAACCAGGGATTTGGGCACGGCTGTTTTTTGTCGAAGCCCAAGAAATCGATGAAAGTGACGGGATTGTTTCCCGCGTAAGCATAGAAGTTGATACCAGCTTTGATCGGATCCTCGGAGACGAATCGGCCAAACTGCGGGTTGTAGAATCTCGCCCGGTAGAAGTAGAGGCCCGCAGCATCGTTTTCCCGGCCCGTGAACTGGTAGGGATTCGCGGAGGAGCCGCTGGCCAGCGTTGTATTGCCGAAGGGTTCGTACGTGTACTGCGCCAGGCTGACGCCGCTCGGATTCGTTAGCTCGATCGTGCTGCCCAAGGCGTCGGTGAGAAAGTTTGCAGGGCCGCTCGCATCTGTGCGCTGAAAGTATTCATCCGCGCCACCAGTCAGCAGATTCGCCGTGGGGGTGCCATTCGCGGAGAGTTCCTGCACCGGATTCATGCCGTCGTAGAGGTACGACGTCGTTCCATTCATCGTCTTGCTAACGCGACGGCCAAAGGGATCGTACTGGTAACTGGCAGAAACTGAGCCCGTAACCGAGATCAACTGATTGCGCGCGTTCCAGGTGTAGGTATTTACGCCATCGCTCGTCAGGTTCCCATTGGCATCGTAGGTCAGGCTCTGTGATCCCGACTGCGTTGCCTGGTTGCCGGCGTTGTAGGTCACACTGCTCAATGCCGCAGGAGCATTCTCTCTTGCAAAACTTCCTCCGACGGCCGTCCGGCGCCCTGCCATGTCATAGGTGTAGGTCAGAAGTCCCAGCGTGCCGCTTCCCTGTTGGTAGTTGATCGCTGAAAGCTGCGACGCCACATCGTAGGTATAGTTCATGGAGACGCCGTTTGGCAGCGTGAGCGACGTGCGCCTGCTATCGGTATCGT
Organism: uncultured Acidobacteriaceae bacterium; assembly: GCA_963800565.1. GTDB lineage: Bacteria > Acidobacteriota > Terriglobia > Terriglobales > Acidobacteriaceae > Acidiflorens. Next base: position 34,444 of record CAWDBM010000010.1, on the reverse strand, counting down.
AGGTAAATCCAACGCCAGAGGCTCCCCGTACGATCCGTAATGGGCGATTGGCATTGTCGTAGGAGTAGCTGACTGGGGACTGGCCGTTTGCGGACATGCTGGTTCGGCGGCCGGCCAAATCGTACGTATAGTTCACACTACCTTCTGGAGTCACTTCCGAGAGCAGCCTGTCCATTCCGTCATAGCTCCGGGCGACGGCTCCGGTGACTGAGTCCACGGCCTGCGTCAGGCGGCTGGCTGCGTCATATGTGTAGTTGATCGTGCTCTGGCCGCCGAAGCTGGCCTGCACGGGACGGTTCAGGGCATCGTAGCTGTAATTGGTCGCAATCCCGCGGCGATCCGTGAACTGCGTCAGGTTTCCATCCTGGTCGTGCGTGTAGCTTTCTGTGTGTCCCAGGGCATCGGTGCGCGTGGCGATCCGATCCATGGAATCATAGGTGTAAGTCGTCGAATGGTGGTTCGCATCGACAACACCGGCGAGGTTGCCATTGGCGTCGTAATTGAACGAGGTCCGATTCCCTAGTCCATCCGTGCTCAAGACAATTTGCCCGAGCGGATTGTACTGTCGCTGGATGGATTCTCCCAGGGAGTTGGTGATCGCAATGGGTCGGCTTATTGGATCCGCGGCGATGTTGACCGTTCGTCCCAGCGGGTCCGTCTCGGTTGCGATCGATCCGTTTACATAAGCAAACCCGGTTGCGTTCCCCAGCGGATCGGCAGCATTAACGACTTCACCAAAGCTGTCATAGCCGAAGCTCATCTGATTACCGAGGGGGTCGGCAATGGAGAGGAGGTTCCCAGTATTCGGATCGTAACCAAATGTGGTTCCATTTCCAAGCGGATCGGTAATACTTGCAATCTTGGCGACTACCGGGTTGTAACTGATGGAAGTAGTAGCAGCACCCGACGTCCCGGCGAGTTGAGTTATGCTGGTTGTATCTCCCAGGGAGTCGTAGGTGTAGGCTGTTGTGCGCCCCAGAGGATCTGTGACACTGAGAATTTGATTCGACGTCGGGTCCACGTTGTAAACCGTCGTCTGACCCATTGCGTCAGTTGAGTTAAGCAGAAATCCTGCGGGATTGAAATGGTAGCTCGAGACATTGCCCAGAGGATCGGTGACCGTGGTAGTAGAAACCGGACTGGTATTGATGTTTGGAATTGGAGCAGCTCCCACAACTCCACCACCACCACCGCCTCCACCTCCCGCCCCTGCCGCAACATCCGCTGTCAGAGTAACCGTAGTCGACACCACGGGGTTAAGGAGCGTGTAGTTGAAGGTAGTCACGCCGCCGTCCGCGGCGACCTGCTGGATCACCCGTCCATTCTGGTCATAAGTATTCTGGAGATACGTGATCCCGCGTGGATCTGTGATGGACAGCAGATCGTTCTGGCCGTCATAGCTGTATGAGGTCAGGCCTCCGTTGACATCTGTCACAGAGGCGAGCGTTCCTTGACTGTTGTAGGTATACGACACCGACCGCCCTATTGGATCGGTGATCGAGGTTATCCGGTAGGAGTTGTCATAGACAAAACTCAGCGACCGCCCGATAGGATCCATGACCTGAGTAATTTCCATCGGTACGTTCGGGCTGTGCACCAGGGTGGTCGTATTTCCGTTGGTATCCGTGATCGACAGCAAGAACGCCGCCCAGGGCTGGCCGATCAGGAGTGGCTGGAATACAAACGTTGTCCCATTTTTCCACCGGAGATTGCCGCCACAACCATATCCGTAAGATGTGGTAATGCATGCGAGGTTGCTGATAACTGCACCCTGAACGATCGGTATGGTGGAGTTGACAAAGGTTCCATTGGCTTGTTGCACGAAGGGGAATTGGTTTCCATCGGGCATGATCAGGTTGATCAAGCCCTGGGTTACATTCGAGCTATCCATTATGTAACCGTAGTTATGGTTAGTTCCAATTCCAAAAGGACCAGGGTTACCCGTAAGACCGCGGAATGTGCGTGTGATAGAGAGCGAGCCACGCGCTCCTCCGAACGCTATATCGGTCTTACTCACAACCATAAGTCCTGAAGATAGGTCGACGGGGTCGCCTTTCTTTTTGCAAATAGCCCCAGCGGGGCAGGGATTCGTGTTGTTGGGCGGCGTGGGCAGCGGAAAGTGCCAATCGAAATGCGATATGCCGTAAAGGTGGCCCACATTGGCGGGATCAGGATCGGGAATCACTTGTGTTCCATTGCCCGAAACCGTGCCCGTGCCGTAGTTCACCATCATGCCCAGCGTCGGATTCAGCGATGTCAAAGGCATCGTCGTGCCGGGTGCTGTGTTTTTCCGGTTCGGATATGCGATAGCGACGGGCTGGCTGGAACTTGAATTGAAGGGCTCAATCGACATGGCGAACACCGGATCCTCAGTCGGGTTCGGCGGCATGTAGTCGGGTAACTGGTCGTACGGGATTTCCACCAGGCTCAAGGGGAAGGGACTCGGCTGCGTTCCATCCGACAAGGACAGTGTGGTTCCCGCATAAACGGTAATGGTCACGCCAGGAATGCTCTTGGAAACGAAAGTCTGGTCGCTGGATGAATTCTGCGAAATCGCAAAAGTCTCGGCGTTCGCCACATTTGGCAAGTGGACAACGATGCCCGGCGTCGTCACTTGTCCCGGAGTCAGAACATAACTCAGCGTCACCCCAGAGTATTTTCCCGGTGGCGATGTCACGGTCGCAGGGTTGTACTGGATCATCTGCGATCCCGTGCAGGAACTCGATAAGCCATTGAGCACGAAGTTCCCACCCGCATCCGTGGTGGTCGAGCCTGTACACCCAGTCTGAGCGCCGGTGTAATTTGTTCCGGTGAAACTGACCGTGACGCCAACCAGCGGTGTGTTGAAGGAGCCTGTTACCGCCACTCGTCCGGCGAAAGTTGCGCTGCCGCTCAGGGTCTGAACGTTCAGCGAAATCGTGGATGTTTGGGTCTCCGGAACCCCTTGCACGGTCGCACTGGCGCTCACGGTCAGAGAAGAAATGCTCGCGCTCTGGCTCGCCGCGGCGCTCAGCGTCAGAATCGAGTACTGCCCCGCCGTGATTTGCGGCGGCTGGAAGCTGCCGGTCACACCGGAGGGGAGTCCGGCCACGCTCAACGCTGCCAGCTGGGAGAATCCGTTGGTACTCGTGAGTGAGACCTCGACTGTGGCCGTTTGTCCTGGAAGCAAAGTGACGGCGCTTGGACCCGCGGCCAGCGCAAAACTCGACGAGGCAACAACCGTCAACAGAGTCGTTGACGAGGCGCTCTGCCCATTCAGGCTGACCGTGATGGGGCCGGTGGCCGCGCCAGACGGGATTACAAACGACAAATTCGTGGAAGTCGCACTCGAAATCGGCGCTACGACGGTTCCGCCGCCCTCTTGATTGAGAATCACTTGTGGACTCTGACCATTCGACGTGAAGTTGGAGCCACTAACTGTAACTAGCGTGCCGACAGCTCCGGAAAGCGGACTGAAAGAAGAAATCGCGGGACCGGCCGCATAAGTAACCGTCAGCGATTGCGAGGTCGTGTTTCCGGCAACGTCGGTTGCCTGCACCACAATTGTGTTCGACCCGGCGTTCAACGTTACAGTACAAGCAAAAGTGCCGCCGGCTACAGTCCCAGCAGTCCCGTTGCAAGTAACGCCGGCTACGCCCGACAAGGCGTCGGTCACAGTGCCGCTGACATTCAGCGTCGCTGAGGTAAGCGTGGCTCCATTCGCGGGCGACGTGATGGTCAAAACCGGCGGTATGAGATCGATGTTCAACGTTACCGTCGCCGTCGCAGTGTCGCCCGCCACGTCCGTCACCGTTCCGGTAACCTGTTGACCCGCGCCGGCTGTACTTACAGTCTGGGATGTCGGGCAACTGGCGATCGGAGCCGATCCCGGGGTACAAGTGAAATTAACCGTCACCGGAGTGTTGTTCCATCCGCTCGCGTTCGGAGCTGGAGTTACCGTGGCAGTAATGCTCGGACCCACCAGATCGATGTTCAGGGTTGTCGTCACGGTCGCGCTGTTGCCCGCTACGTCAGTTACGGTTCCCGTTACCGGCTGGTTGGCGCCAGCCGTGCTGATGGTTTGCGGGCTTGGACACGTTGCGATCGGCGCGAAGCCTGCCGTGCAGGTGTAGCTCACTGTTACCGGCGTTGTATTCCATCCGTTCGAGTTCGGCGTCGGCGTGACGATCGCTGCGATTATTGGCGGCGTTGTGCTGACGTTCAGCGTTACGCTGGTTGACGCCGAGTTCCCGGCTTTGTCCGTAGCCGTGCCGCTGATCACCTGACCGGCGCCTTGTCCGACCGTCACCGCAGCCGGGCAAGTCGCCACGCCCGACAGCGCATCGCTACACGCGAACGTAACCGTGGCGGTCTTATTGATCCAGCCGGCGGCGTTCGGCGCCGGGGAAACCGTTGCCGTGATTACCGGTGGAGTCAAGTCGATATTCAAAGTCACCGACACAGTCGCCGTAGCGCCCGACGCATCCTTCGCGGTTCCCGTAACGACCTGGTTGGCCCCCAGCGTCGACACCGTCTGCACACTCGGACACGTCACCGGCGCCACTCCGCCGTTGCACGTGAAGGTCACCGTAACGCTCGTGTCATTCCACCCCGCGGCGTTGGCTGGCGGAGACGCCATCGCCGTAATTGTCAGCGGGGCCGTTCCTCCCTGCACCGTCAGCGTCTGGGAATTCGACGCGCCGACCGAGGTCGTAACCCCCACCGGTCCCGTCTTCGCCCCAGTTGGAACCGTCGCCAGGATGAGGAAATTACTCCAGAACGTGGTCGTCAGCTTGCTTCCATTCAGCGTCAGCGATCCCGGCGAACCCAGGAAGTTTTCCCCCACGATCCCAAACGTGTAGCCGACCTTAACCGTCGACGGAACCAGCAAAACAATGGTGGGTAAGAAGCTGAACGTGACCCCATTGCTGTTCACTCCTTGCCAGCTCACCACTACCGACCCGGAGCCAGCCAGTCCGTTCGGAGCATCCACGACAATCTGCGTGTTAGTCCAGCTCACGATCTGCGCGGGCGCTCCGTTGAAGGTCACAACTCCCGGTGTGTTTGTGCCGAAACCCGTTCCCGTAATCGTTACCTGCGTGGAGGGCTGTCCCTTGGTTGGACTAATGCTCGTAATCGACGGCGCGAACTGCACCTCCAACTTTGCCGACGGCGACGATCCGATTGAGTTGGTGACAATGACAGGGTCCGCTCCCGTACTAGCATTCGTCGGAACGGTGAAACTGATTGAGTTTGATTTCCACGAAACGATTTTGACGGACTCTCCGCTGAGCGTAACTGTGCCCGTTGCTGTCCCGAAGTTCAGTCCTACTATGATGATCGTTTGTCCGGCGGCCACGTTCTCCGGACTGATGCTGGTGATCGTAGGCGCGAAGTTGAAGTTGACGCCGTTGCTTTTCCCGTCCACCACCACCGGCCCGGAACCTGCGACTCCATTTGGAGCCTTAGCCACGATCTGCGTGCCGGTCGCATTCCAGGAAACAATCTGGGCAGACGCACCGTTGAAAGTAACCGTGCCGGGGCTTGATCCAAACCCCGTGCCCATGATCGTCACTTGTGTGCCAGGTTGTCCAGACGTGGGGCTGACCGACGTGATCGTTGGCGTAGCCCAGGCGACGGACGCCAGCAGAACCCATGCCAAGCTCAACCCGAGCTGTGATCGGCCAGAAATGACGTTCCTCCTGGTTTCGCCAAATCGCGAAGCAAGAACGGCATTCTTCAATATTTCAGAAATGCCGGTGGAGTTACCTTGGCCCGTAAATCTCTACGAAATTTATTTTGGCAACCTACGATTAGATCCCGCTGCGCTCCTAAAGATTAGCCGGGGATGGTAACACATCGCAGCCACTCGTCAAGTTATATTTCGAAAAAAAAGCTTCTAGAATTAGTTGAACGGCTTAAGTTAAAGAAAAATCCTTGTCGACAGTGTGTTCGCTCTCCCTTCTGGGTCCGCCCGAGATACTGCCGTGGACAGCTACAGACGTTGGGACGCCCAAGCAGAAGGAATAAGTTTCCGGGAGCTGTTGGATCCTGACATCCGCCAGTCCGGGAAGAACCGCCGCCAGGTAGTCGCGAACGGAGATTCTTAGCCGTCGGCAGCTTTCCACGACCGAGAGAATCGCCGCAACCTTCGGTCCCGCTTGTGGGCTGCCGATGTGCAACCAATTCTTTCGGCCAAGAGCTACGGGACGCATGGAGTTCTCCGCCAGGTTAGTACTTAGCTCCAATTCGGGATACTCCAAGAAGCGGGTGAGCTTCTTCCACAGTGCGAGCGCGTACTGGCAGGCCTTGCTAAGTGCGCTGGAAGGCAAAGCAGTGGACTGCGCTGCCTCGATCTTGCTGCGGATATCATCGAGAAGAGGTCTCGCTGTTTCCTGACGACGGATATGGCGCGCCGCAGTAGTCAGCGTTTTGCGGCGAGCTTCTGCATCGACGGCAAACAGTTCGTCCATCTGCGCCACAATCGGGGTTGCAACGGGGTCTCGGGGATTTAGCTGTACTGCTTCGAAAAACTGTCTTCTTGCATGAGACCAACAAGCGGCATATACCATTCTCGGTCCACCGATTTGGTCATACGCTGCATAGCCGTCTGTTTGGAGAATGCCTTCAAACTGTCCCAGGAAGCGCTTCGGCCCATCGCGTCCGCGACCCAAGCGGAAATCGAACACCACGCTTCCTCCGGGGCGACTGTATTGCCAGAGGTACGCTTGGTGGTTCTTACCTCGGCCTTCGCGTGTCTGCACATCGACTGGGGTTTCGTCCGCCTGAATGTAACTTCCACTGATCAATTCTCGCCTCATTGCCGCGACCATCGGGATCAGCAACTCGCCGACTTTGAGGACCCAGCCGTCCAGCGTTGCGCGGCTGATGTCCAAACCGATATCTCTGTCTAGAATCATGCTCTGACGATGCAGGGGCGTGTGATTGCAATATTTACTGACGACCGTGTCGATGACGATCTGATCACTCGCCAGGCACTTCTCGATGATCCGTGGCGGCAGGGGCGCTGAGACGACGCCGAGATCCTCACACGACCGGCAAGCCCGCTTCTCTCGTTTCGTGACCAGTACGAAGTACCTCGCGGGCTCCACATCCAACTGGGAACTCTCTTCGTAGCCGATCACCACTGTTTCTTTTCCGCAGCGTTTGCACACACGCTGATCCGGCGTGCAAGGCAGAACCCGCTCTATGCGAGGAAGATTCGCAGGCAACTCCTGGCGACCCGGATGCTTGACGGATTTCTTGGTTGAGCGATGCGCTGGCGTGCGCTCACTCTCCGCCTGCTCGGTCATTTCACTGACGACAGGCTCAAGCTCGAACAACTCCAATTGCGCGTGGGAGAGCTTTTCGCTGCCCGCCCCATACTTTTCGATCCGCATCAGCCGCAGACGCTCTTCCAACACCCGAATCCGCAGCTCTGCGTACTGTAGCTTGCTCTTCAGTTGTGCGATGAGGTCCAGATCGGCTGGTGCGGGAGGAATGGGAGGCGCACTCACAATTGGTTATTGATTTACCAGAGTCGCTCGAATCGTTCAAGCAACTCAGGCGGCAGCATGTCCCTGTGGCGGGGCCTTCCGGTACCAACGCTTGTGCTTGGTCTTGGCCAGATCGATACCACCGAGTAATAAGGAGAGCTCTTCGTGACTCAGGACGACCTTGCCCTGCGCATCACCGGATTGCGGCCAGGTGAAACGCCCTTTCTCCAACCTCTTGGCACAGACCCAGAGTCCGCTTCCGTCCCAGACGAGGACCTTCAACCGATTGCGCTGGCCGTTGCAGAACAAGAACAGGTGTCCGCTCAGAGGCTCACACGACAATCGGTCTCGGACCAGACCGTACAGCCCTTCGAACCCCTTGCGCATGTCGGTGACTCCCGCAGCCAGATAGATCCGTGTGGCTGGACCCAGTCCAAACACGGTCTAAACTCGCTCCAGCAAATTCACCAGGCGTTCGAACGTACTCATATCAAAATCAGGATGCACCTCGATCCGGCGCCCGCCAGGCAGCACCACGTCCAGCCCACAACTCGGTTCCTGCTGCTTCGGCGATTTCTTGGCCGCCAACTCCACCGGCACCAAACGACCGGCCGAAGAAACTGAGTAGGCGAAGACGCTGCAAGGTATTCGATGAGAAAGCGGATAGAAATGGCATCTCTGGCCTCATCCTTCAGATCCTCCCGGAAAGAATCGACCAAGGTCGCATCGTCGCCGAAACAAGCAAGCCTAGTGGCTATTGTCGCTTTTCCCAGGGCCTGCCGGTGCAAAATGGCCTCATGCTGCTTGATCACGAACTCAAGTACGCCTTCTCCAGCTAGCGAAGCGACAAGATCTCGAAGCCTTCCGTAACAGAATCCAACAATGTCATTCAGCACCGTCGTCCGCTCCTCGTCAGCGATAACTCCGACCGGGTGCTTTATCGCAGCCAAGTGCTCTCCCACCGAATCCAGCAGCTTGCCAATTTGGTATTTTTGTACACCTCTATATGGAGGTAACCCTCGAGCGTCCAGAGCGGGATCGGCTCCGGTATTGAAGGAGAGCAGTTTCTTCTTGAGCCCGAGCGGCGCAACTTTGTCCACGAGTACGCTTGCTTCGTTCTTCCCGGCGGTATCCGTCCTCTCCGTGATCAACACGCCTAGCAAGGCCTTGAGCAGTTCGCGATCAGCACTGTTAGCCCATGGACAAACTCTAGGATTGTGGCCGCCTTCGTTTCCAGGATGCATTCCATGATCAGCTTGCCCTTGGAATCCATGACAGCAACCGAGATCGTTGCCTGGTGAACGTCCATGCCAATATACTTTTCTTGATTCATAACGGCGCTCCTTTGAGTAAGTGGTGATCCAACCAATCACACCCTACCTCAAAGTGGGCGCCTTTTTATATTGCGTGTAATCGCGATTTTGCGCCAGTTACCGGCCTAACAGCTTGAGAATAATAGTTCCGCACAGCCCAACAACACCGATTACGATTACCATCCAGAAAACGAAGCGGCAGAAGCGCGGCAGCACGCTCCGAGGAACCTGCTGGATAACGACGATACACGTCGCGGCTTGAGTCACGCATTGCGCAATTGCCGAAGGAACTGGAAACAGGTTTGGACCCGCCGCGCATAGCGAAGCTTCTGGGCGAGAGCCTGCGACAGTGCTTCCAGCAATCCGGTTTGCCGGATACCGCAAGAGCGCTTGACCAGTCCTGTTCTGAAATGAACTCCGTGCAAACGCAACTCGTGAACGTGCTCCGGGAAGTAGCTCACCCTGACATCGGAGTGATTGCCAAAGTCCGAAGCGCCAATGAGTCGCTTTTCCGGAGCATGACAGCAAGAGCACAGCAGATCGACGATTTACTTGGTAGGCTGGAAAAACAGGTCTGGGCGATTTGGCTACCTGTAGTTGCCAGTGCCGCCCTCGCATTGGGCTTCGTCTTGGGTACTTGGTTTGCCAGCGAACGGCAACCAACACCGGAGACACCAAAGTCGGCCCAGTCACAACAGGGGCTGGCGTCTCCTGACGTACCGGCCCAAGCCCTTCCGCAGCGAAGTGTTAAGCACCATTGATGAGATCACATCGCCAGAGGTCTCAAAGGACGTTATGCCGAACACATGGTTCACAGCAGATTTTCATTTTGGACACAACAACATAATCCGCTACTGCAATCGCCCGTTTCGAAGTGTCGAGGAGATGGATCAGACGATCCTTGAACGTCTGAATGCTTCGGTGAAGCCTAATGACACTCTCTACTTCCTGGGAGATTTCTGCATCGGAAGCAAGGCGCGGGTTCTGGAGCACCGCAAGCACATTCGTTGCAGGAAGGTCTTTGCGCTCGCCGGCAATCACGACAAAGAAGCTCGCAAGTTGACTGAAGAGTTTTCTTGGCTCAACAACCTTGCAGAAATCTCCATACATGGCCAACCGATCGTGCTCTGCCACTATGCCATGCGCGTCTGGAATCGGTCACATCACGGATCGTGGCATTTGTACGGGCATTCACATGGGCGACTACCGGAACCGCCGACTTTGCTATCGATGGACGTTGGTGTCGATACGCATGACTTCCGTCCATGGCACTATGATGAAATCGGCCGACTGATGACAGCGAGAGCAAAGGTTCGAAGCGAACAAAACGCTTTGCTGGACGTCGAATAGTCAACGTGACACGGCCCGGTTGCTATTTTTCCGCGACCGTTTTCACCGGCTCTGAATGTGGAATCGCTTTGACGTTGAAATCAGCTGGTGGCAGTGCGACCAGTGCCTCGGGATTGTAGTAGTCATACAGGACCGAGGGAGCGGTTCGAGCTTTCAGCCCGTATCGAGGACGAAACTTGAACGTCAGCTTGGTACCACCGGCGTTGGGCCAAAGATAAAGCACAAGACGGTCGGGGAGAATGTCGTAGTGCGACACAGTCCAGCCTGAGTTGTTGACTATGTCGTCCAGCACGCGGCGGTCAACGTCGGCACCGGGTGGTAGGCCAATTTCGGCAATCATCATGCCCCATCCACGGCTTCCAATTCGTTCGGCCTCGATAGAGCAACGAACTTCCTCTCCGGCGCGGGCTTCCGTCTTGTCAAACCTAACCGCAAGCCGGAGGGCGTCAGAATCGCTGGGACGTGTCGCTTCGCTGACGGCGGCGCCAGTCCAAGGGATGTAATACTCGGCGACAGCCTGGTTACTAGCCGTCGAGAGCGTGCTTCCATTCTGGACAACTATGGTGTTATCGCCTGGACGGATTAAGTCCGAGATGTCGATAATTGCCGGAGCGTCTGAGGTCGGAGACCAATCCCCACCTATCGGTACGGTCTTGCCATTAACTACAGCTGCGAGTCTTGCGTCGGAGCTTCTGGAAGGGTTAGTGTCGATCCCTTTGAGTAGCGCAGATAGAACATCTACGGTCGCCTGACCGGAGTACCACACTCCGTAGCGATCTTTCTGCTGCAGCAACCACAGCGTACCGGCATCCACGAGGCTGCGGGTCTCGCTAGTTGGGTCGACGGTCGCCAGCGCTAAGACTGCCATCGCGGTACTCTCGACGCGGCCTGCGTGTCCCCAGCCGTAGAACGGAGTGTTATGTTCAAGCACCCAGTACATGCCACCATGTTCCAGAGTTGCCAGTTTGATAATTTTCGAAATTGCGTCCGAGGCGTGTTGTTTATCGCCGAACCTAGAAGTTGCGATGGCAAACTCTGCGAGCGTATACGGTTCACTCAGATCACGATGAGGATCGGACAAGTAAGCGAGAGCGCGTGAGACCGACTCACGAAGAATCTTCTTCACTGGGTCGTTCGTCTTATTGACGGATTCCGCCAGAGTGACGGTGATGTAAGCGGTAAGCCCGCTGTCATCGTATCCATATTTCGGCTGCCAGTGGCCATCCTTATCCTGTTGTCCAACGAGCCATTTCTCGGCACCGTTGATGAGCTCGGGATCAACATCGGTGAAAGCTGAGACGTCCGACAGGAAGCGCACGGCATAGGCAGTGAGCGCTGCATCCGGCGAACCGTGGCCCCAATAACTGAACCCGCCGCCAGACTCGCGGTAGTTAAGCAAACGGTGGTAGCCGAGGCTGACGTAGCGACTGGCCTTGCCCTGCATCGGAGCACTCGTGACGCCGGCGGCTTTGTAGTATTTCAGCAACATGACACTGGGATATGTCGAAGATAAAGTTTGCTCACCGCAACCGTAAGGACGCTCAAGTCCGGCCTCGATGCTCTCCGTGACATGCGCCAACAGGTTGGGGTATATCTTTAGCCGTGCCCGCACGCTGCCCGGAATTAAATCGGCCGGTATGTTCAGCGAGAGCGTAGAGTCGCCGTGGAGAATGCCTGCCACGGTTGAGGTTTGGTCCCGGCCGTTGGGGTGAACGGTGACTGTCTTCTCAACAGCATCGCCAGTGGTTCGGTTGGCGCCATAGACCTGCTGCTTGCCGGCCTTCACCATCGCAGTTGCGAGGAACGGGAATATCGCAGTCGTCGATTCTCCAGCTCCGACTGAGATCTCCTGTTTGCCGGGATGCTCCAGCTCGAACCAATTCGCAGGCTTCATTTCCACGCTGAGTTGCTGGGCTTGTGGAAGATAGTTGCGGACCACAACCGGAAGGTCGATCAAGTCGCCAATAGTGAGAACCTTTGGAGGGTCGTGCTCAAGAAAAAACGGCTGGAAGGCTTGGATTTCGCGGTCTGCGACACCGATCTCGCCAGTTTTCGTTGACGCCAGCACAGTCATCTTCCAAGTTGTGATGTTGTCTGCAAGTTTGAATTTTAGCCGTGCACGACCGTTGGCATCGGTGATTATGGAAGGCGACCAGAACAGGGTTTCGGGAAAGTAGTCACGCAGCCTCGGCGTAAATGTCTCTTCGTGAACCTGAACCTTAGTTCCTTCGGCGGACTTGCTAACCGCCACGGATGAACTCGTTGTCTCGACGTTGGCTACCGCTGCTGAAACCTCGACTGTCTCAGACACCGAGCCAACATTGAGCATCGCATTCACAGCCGTCATGCTCGTTGAGTGAACTGGCACAGTGCGTATCTGTGTCGCTCGGAATCCAGGAGCAGAAATGCTCATGTCATATGTGCCAGGCGGGATGTTACGAATGATGTAGGCGCCGTCGGAGCCCGTGATCCCAGAGAATTTCTGGCCTGTCTGGCGGAGCGTTGCAACCACACTGGCGTTCGAAACTACAGCGCCTGTCGGATCTGTAACAAGGCCGTTGATAGCACCTGTGTTGCCGTTTAGAGGCTCGGAACTAACGGATTGAGGAATGAGGTCTTTACCGCTTTGCTCGGCGATGTCGCGGGAGAAGCTGGCTACGGGAAAATCATCCGGGGTGTTCAGTTGACCGTCTGGACCAGGACTCATGATGCGAACCCACGCGAGCTTCCGAGTCACGGGAGTGCCGGTTTGGACCCTTGCGTCAGGCTGATACGTGATCCGCGTGGCATCGCCGTATTCCGACTCGAAGCTGTATTTGACGTAATACGGATGCCCCCAAGGATCAACAAGCTGGCGGAAGTTGACGCCGCTATCAACCATCGCTTTGTCGAACGTATCATCGTCCTGAGGAAATGCCCCCGTGGAGCGAGAGAGTTTGTAAATCGCGGAATCGATCTTCCCGCGAGCTTGCTCAAAATAGTCAATTGCGCTGGTCCATATCGCGAACGGTGCGTAGAATTCACGCGGTATGTTGTGGCCAGTGCTCTGGACAATGACCTGATAGAGCGAGTCGCTGGGCTGGAAACTGAACGCGTACGGATTACCCCAGGGATCCCGAAGCGTTTTGAGATCGAGTCCACGCGAAAGCACAGCAGCGCTAAGGGCATCAAAGTCGCGGATGTACGCGCCAGAAGATGCGTAGGTCTCTTTAACAACTCGGTCGATGATTTTACCGACCGGCTGGAAATATGGCCAGCTCACCGTGAGCGCCTCAACGTCATCCGCCGTTCCCAACTGCTTGTCAGGACCGGCGGATACAACATTCAGCGTTCGGTTACGGTAATCGATCCCGAAATTGTAGTGATAAGGCGTGCCCCAAGGATCGACGATACTTCCAGGGTCAAGCCCCGCTTTTCGGAGAACGGACGCCACTTCATCGTTGTTCGTCGCGAACTTCCACCCGGTCACGTCTTCGTTTAGAAGAGCTTTGCGAAAGGGTTCAAGTTCACTCCGCATCTTCTCAGAGAACAGCGCGCGCGTTTCATATCCGTAGTTGTTGCCTTCGATTTCTGGCAATCCGACCGAGTAGTAACTGCGTCCCTGCAAAAGCATCTCGGCGACAAGATCCATACCGTCGGGGAGTGGCTTAGAAAGGTCCAGTCCATCAAGGTCCTTGAATGTGATTCCGCCGACAGACTCAGGTGGATACCACCAACTCCAGTCCCAGAAACCGTAGTGCCCTTCCCCAAACTCCTGGTCGGTGCGAATACGTTCTTCTACCGCCTTGTCGACCACGACAACCCCTAGGGCGCTGGCCGAAGTCGAGCCAGATGGCAGGCTGACGTTGAGAGCGGCTGATACGTCGTCCCCTGGCTTGTAGGTGCTACGGTCAGTCTTGACTTTCACAGTCAGGGTTGACGGGCTCGGAAACAGAATCGCGCGGGCACCAGAGGGGATTTCATAGCGCTCTTCACTGTCTGTTTCCAGTGAATACGCTGCAAGCGTCAGGTCGCCTTTGAACTCGGGGGCGTACGGGATGACCGTGAACCCTCGATGATTGTGCAGACCTATGCCACCGGTCCACAGGACGGCCCCGTCGCGTGAGAGGTCGACAATAACGTGTCCGGAGAGAGTGCTGGGAGCGCGAACAGAGACTGCAATCTGATCTTTTGCCTGATACAGAGACTTGTCCGTTGTGACTTGAATCAGCCTGTCGGAGTCGCTCCAAAACACCTCGTCATAAGAAACGGTAGCCCCGGTCTTGTCGTGAACGTCGAAGACAAGCTGATAGCCGCGGTTGCGGCTAGAGTCGTCGTCGCCTTCAGTCAACAGCTGTAGATCGGAAACTTTGGCCACGCCGAATCGGTTGGTCTTGATGGCGTGAAGAAAATCCCTGACACCGGACGAGTTCTCCTCGCCGTAGTTTCTGTAGTGGTTCCGATCTTCGCTGACATTGACATGGCACTCCGCTGGGGTGCCGTCCGGATAATAGGTGGACACGTAGAAGGAGGCCCGATCACCACTGAGATTCATGCCAGAAACATAGACGTGGATCGGCTGGTGACTGAGACGGACCTGGAATCGGCGCTGCTCGGTCTTCCCTGTGCTGGGATCGGTCACATATGCGGCATAGTTGAGGTCTTTGAATCGTCTGTACGTCTCCTCTGCGAGCTCGCCGTGCAGCTGCGTAAAGTCGAGCGTAAACGTCGCTCGTCCAGAATGGTCGAGTTCTCCCGACTGACGATCAGCTTCGTCAACTACCCATTTGCGTTGTGCGGAGTCCCAGTGGCCCTGCTCTTCACGAACCAGTTTCACCACCCCGTGGGTCAGTTCTTTCCCAAACAGGTACTTGGCGGATATCGCAACCGATGCGTTCTGACCAGGCAAATAGTAGGAGCGATCCGGCTGGGCTGCGACTGTAAAGTTAGGGAGATCGTAGCGGCCGACGCGAACGTTCGTCATCTCCTGGGCACTGCCGTATCGATCACTGTTTGAGAGCGAGACCTGGAGCCCATAAGGTCCGAGTTCTGTTGAGTCGGGGAGCTCCCAGTCGATGCTGGCAATGCCGAAGTCGTTTGTTTTTGCCGTGCCGCTAAACACGGTATTCGACTCTGGATCGACGAGCTTGAACTCAGCGTCTTCGTTTGCGACGGCGTGCTTATCCACACTGAGCACAATTGCGCGGGCATGTAGTGATTGTCCGGGTTGATAAAGCAGTTTGTCCGTATTGATGATGATGCGAGCCCGAGGGTCGAGCTCGAAGTCGAAATCCTCCTTCCTCGTTTGATCGCGTTTCCGAGCCTCAACGTTGATTGAGCCACCGTCAGTGACTGCTCCTGGGATACGGAAGAGAAGAACAGCATCGCCAGATGAGTTCGTAGTGTGCGTTATGACGGCGCGCTTGTCGACCGAATCGAATTCTAGCTCGCCTCGAACCTCCACGCCGCTCACTGGCTTCCGCGTAACCGGGTTGGCTGCGTGTATTCGCACGCGATAGGACTGGTCAGGCAGGGCTTTGTCAGCGTGCGCGATGCGGAGTTCGAACATGTCGGGGGCGATAGCTCCCAGGGCAACGACGCCACTGGCCGCTTGCTTGTCATTCAACAGAAGCCGGTACCTCACGCGATACCACAGCACCGGATCATTGTCGGCCACCAGGGGGATCGCGGGTCGTGGCAAGGACAACTTGATTAAACTGCGACCGGGTTTGAGGTGCTCAGTAGTTTTGGATGACGCTACAACCGCGTCTTTGGGATCGAGCAGATCAACGTAAAGAGTGCCGGAGACGGTTGTTTCGGACTCGTTCGAAACGGGTGCGATCAATGCGATTTCCCGTTCGGAAATGACTGCACTCATCCCCGATTCATTGACCCGGAGAGGCGCGGAACTCGCGAGAAGACGCGTCGAGATTGCGACGAGCAGAATGGCCAGCAAACGAATGCGTTGCGCAGATCGCATATGTCAACCGTCGAGCACAAGATTTACGCGAATAGTAGCACGGGAGAGGACTTACTTCTGTGCGTGAAGGTTCGCTCAGTCCAAACAGTGGCCTTTTCTACTCATTTCTACTTCTTCAGTGAAGGGTGATTTTTCGTAATCCAGCCTTCGACTTCGCTGTAAAACTGGGATGCCTGGATGAGGATCTCCTTTGCTTCCGTCTCCGTCGCAACGTTGGAGAAGGTGTAATCGATAGTATTTCGCTTTCGCCGACAGGTTTCGAAATAATCGGCGTACTTGTGAACGGGTTTGCCCAACACAAGTTTTGTGCTCTCTAACGACACCCGGTGATGTCCCACCTTGCTCATGATCCGATATCCCGCACAGGCTATGGCCATATTCGCAGCCTGGAGCGCAGCGTTGTAGGCGGTGGCAAATCTCCGATCTGCTGAAAGGCCAGTAAGACTCGCGTCTGCGAGGTCGCGAGCGATCAGGGCCCGCATATTGTCTAATTCCTTCTTGGAGGTTTTGTGTTTCTGGGCTTCCTTATTTGCCAACAAGCTCGTCCAAGTCACTCTGGCCTCCTTTCACAAACTGTTTCCGTCCTCGTAAAACGGCGGCAAGGAAATGGTCGCCCGATTTGATCTTCTCCCGAAACTCCTCTGGGGAATAGGCCGTGACGTTGACCTCTCTTCCCAGCCGCGCCTCCGCCTTGCGGAGCGCCGGAGACAGGTCAGCAAGACCTGCTCTGCCAATGACCATCACGTCCACGTCACTCATCGCATGTTCCCGGCTTCGTGCCACGGAACCATAGATAAAAGCACTCTGAATATTGTTCCCAAACGGCTTAAGTATCTGCTCCAATATCGGAGCCAGCCCTGCGGTTTTTTCGAACAACTGCTGCAGGTCTCGGAACACTGGGGACTGCGTCTCCGCCTTGAAATAAGTCCTCGTGCCTTCCCGACGATGCACCAATATTCCGCTTGCCACCAGAGATGATAACTCCCGCTGAAGGCTCGACGGGCTCGTGCCCAAGCGGCCGGCGAGTTCCGAAAGATACCACCACTTATCTGGCTGGCCGAGCGTCGCCGTAAGCACACCTTGCCGTACCTGTGGGAACAACGCAGTCAGCACGGAAGAGTTACGCATATTGCGTACATTATTACGCATATTGCGTAAGCGTGTCAACTGCCAAAAGAACAGGGTTGCCTGCGGCTAGGATTGAGTAGTCTAAGGTGGCAGTTCAGATTACTCATATCCGTTCGAATCAGAATCGGACGCAATTCGAACGGACTCGAATGCTGTTCGACTTCGTGCGAGCATCGTTCGATAGGCCCCGGAAGGTCTTCACCGACCTAAGCCGAAGGCTTAGGGATGGTGTCTCTTTATCCCTCTTTATCCGGTCGCTCTCATCCTCACCTCCCTTTAGCGCATTGCCTGATCCAGTTTGAACGTCAGACGAAGCGCGTCAGGCCACCCGGCACGGACAAAAAGATCCAGAATCTCTCCGAGCGCAGTTGCGATAGATGGGTCCTTCAATGCGTCTTTGTGGTCGGCCAGGCTGTGCTCAACCAGCTTCACGACTTCACTGATTGCCATGGCATCAAACTGGTAGTTCAGAGCCGAGGCAGCCTTACAGGTTTGAGCCGCGAACTTGATGACATCGCCTGGATCATACTGCAGGACGCCGTTGAGCGTCTCCAATAGGTAGTGGGCAGTGCGAGGAACCAGGTAGTGTCGGGCGACTCCTCCACTACCTGTTGCGAGAGCTGCAATCAGTGGTTTGAGTTCGAGATAGAGCTGTCTTCGATGTTCTTCCACCAACGCTTTCTCCGGCGTTCGCAATTCAGGTTTGAGATCAAGTGAGAAGTAGATTCGCGTAGCAACCTCATCAACATGACTCATCAGAGCCTTGATTGTCTTTGCCTTGGCTTCGGAATCGGCTAAATCGATGGCCTTTTGTAAATTTTCATAGCATGACGAGAGCACACGACTGAATAATTCGCGCGCTCTACTTCTGACTGTGTCATCGGCATTGTTGGGAATAGCGGCATCGAAGCAGCAACCTTCTTCGACTATTCCGCCCCCGTCCGACGGGAGCAAGATAATTGGCTCCCCGCAGTTACAGAATCAGAATTTGCAAAATCAGTTACAGAATCAGAATTTGCAAAATCAGTTACAGAATCAGAATTTGCAAAATCAGTTACAGAAGCAGAATTTGCAAAATCAGTTGCAGAATCAGCAGAATCTGCGGAACCAGCAATCCTATCAGGCTGGGCAACAGCTTGGAGATGCTATTGGACAGGCGATATTCAACCATAGGATGGCTAAGCAACAGGCAAAACTGAAGCAGCAGCAAATCGCCGCTGAGATCGCCGCTCAGAAAGTGAGACAACAAATCGCCGCCGATGAACATTTCGGCATGAGCTCTGAAGAAATGGAGTCATTAACGAAGTTACTCAAAATGGCGACTGCTGCACGGAAGGCACAGCCTGCGCCCGACCCCAGTCCGATGTATAGCGAAGAGTACGCGAACACTATAACAAGCCGCGAAGACTGCGCCCTGAATGGCTTTTTTGTGTGGGATGAGTCTGCTGACGCTTGTCATCGGCCGGATGTTCCCACCCCTGACCGAGAAGACGTGAGCGGGGAAAGTTTTTCCGCATCCGTTGATCCCGAGGCAGCATCGGCAATGGCAAAGAGCGAAGTGCAACGGATTCTCTCCAGCAAATGCGGCAGCGGACAGTTAGTGAAAGTCATTTACGGATCCCATTTAGATCCGCCTAACGACACGGATAACTGGCGAGACGCAATGGTTTATGCAAACGCCCAGTGCATTAAGGCTCAATGAGCGTTCACTTGCTGGGCCAGCGGGCCCTCATCCTTCAATTGCGTTCGCCTGACACAAAAGTGAGCTTCCACCGCACGCTATATTGCACGGCGACCTCGCTGGACCTCGGAGCGGTCAGCGGGCGGTCAGCAGGCGGTCTGGTTCCCCTTCCCCTCTCTTCCTGCCCTTCCCCTCAGACTCCCAACCGAACCAACACACCCCAAAGTCAACTCGAAAGACAGCGTAACGAGTGGAACCTCAACGTGTATGAAACTGCTCCGCGCTGGAAACTGTCCGACCAGACGCTTGAGCGGTTGGAGAAGGGGGAACGTCTTGAGTACTGGACAGACCTCTTGGACGACGACCTGAACGTCATCGAGGAGATTGTTTTTATGGACGAAATGTTCAAGCGGTTTTTTAATATCGACGAAGACACCGACTTCCCGCCCTGCGAGTTGCCGGAGCCGAGGGGCACACGCCACGTCTTTGTTACAACAGGCGCGTTGATTCGGTTCTACCGACGGTTGGATAAGGCGACGTTGAATGAACTGGCGCGGGAGCTGGAGCTAGTTTAGTTTGTGCTCAGTCTGAGTCCTCCCGATCTTTGGTGCCCCCGACGCACATGATGGCAACGTGCTCCGCTACCCTATTTTACGCCGACCCGAATTCAACGACCCCGGCAATTCCTCAAATGCGGTAAGGCGACGGAGCGACCATGAACGGTTGTTCGGAGACGCTCGTGGAAACGTCCCAACCCCGCCGATGCAATAATTGGAGCCGAAGAGGTCGCAGTCATGAAGAGCAGGCTGGGGTACAAGGGCTACGTTATCGAGGCACGGTCGCACGAGCTTCGGGACGGCGGATTCTCCTCGGAGTTCTCCGTCGAGGAACACGATGCGTCTGGCGTCACCGAAACGCAGTTCTTCGTGCCGGGCACGTTTCAAACGGAGGAGTCCGCTATCAATGCGGCGGTTGAAGCTGGGCGGCAGAAAATTGACAAAGGCTTTGAGCCGCGATCCGCAGTTGCCAGCCGTTGAACCAAAGCCAAGCAATGGGAAAGTTCTCACCAACAAAGCAACGCGGCGACTGCGGGGAGATCGCCAACCCATCCACCGCTTACGGTCGGCGGCGGCGCAACTGGATCGACGCGCACGGTTCTGTCCCTGCCAGCCAAGTTGTCGATGCCTCGTGCGGCAATCGACACTGCATCGCGCTGCGACACGCCTACCTCCGTCCGCGAGTCGAGCAGCCGGGCAAGTACCGCAAGATCGCCGACAGTGTTCACAGGCTCAAGGTCGGTCACCACTTCGACGTCAAGGGCGTCGGGACGGACGAGAGGAGCCGCAACCGATTCCGCTGCGGCTTATATGCGGCTGCGAGGCTGGACAGGGTCTCGGTGCGCGGGCTGTCCGAGCCGCGGAAACACAGTCACAGGTTCACCGTAGCGCTGTTGCGGTTCTTCAGCTGCGTAGGCTTCCACATTCGATGACCTAATCAGTGATTCAACTCGCTGCCAAATCTCCCGCCCGTCACCCTCCGAATCGTAACCGCGACCCCGGACGATCTCCCGCTTCCAGTCAGGTAATGGAACCCAGTCGGCTCGATCAAAGAAAAACGGGGACTCCAAGAGAATGCAACCAATCTGATAATCGTCAGCCGCGCCCGGACTCGGCGCTCGTCGGTATCGGGCGATCCTAGTCAGCATGTCCTCTTCAGTCCGTGCCCCGTTCTTCTCTCCGAAAGCCTGCCAGACGATGCTGGCGGGCAGGATCGTGAAGTGGCTGAAGAAGCCGCCCCCGACGATGAAATCGTCAGGGCTGTGGAGCTTGAAGAGGAAGGGTTCGCCGATCTGGAGGGCACGGAACTGTTGCTGCCCGCTGGGCTGCCAGAAATTGACTTCGTCGAGTCCGTCCAAATGCGACAGGAAATCGAACCAATCACGATCCGTAATTCCGACGAAGAAACGCACGCTCTCTCCAGCACCGCTGATCAAAGAGGACAGATGATTCTATCCTCGATGATCTGGATTTGAAAATCAGCAACGGAAGAGGTCGGCACCGGTACCGATCAGATCACATGCGAGTTCTATGACCACTGCAGCGCGAAAATTCACTCCGTCCTTATTCTCCTCGACTGACTCCCAGTCGGCGCAATCGCAAAGTGGTCAGATCATGGCGTGAACCCTATGCGTCTGCTGTCGGAGAGTCAAAGCCCCGGATCGTTAGATGACAGCATCAAACAGCCAGCAACTTCTCATATCTGTACCGAACCATCTCTTTCGCTTCCGCCGAGTAATCAGCGAAAATGTTCCAGAGATATGAAGCCGCAGCAGCATTGCCGAGCTTGCAGTAAACGTCGATCTCACTGGCGATGCAGAGGGTGACAATCGCAGTTCGCGAGAAATGTATGAAGTGATACTGGTGCCGGATTCTATTATCGACCCAGTCTTTGTCCTCCCCGCCCACGATGTCTGCGACGAGGAAGGGCGCGACCATCACTAATCCCCCGAAACTCAGGTGAGCCTGTGCGGACGTACTACCATAAAGCCACTTTTCAAGATATCTGAGATATTCCCGACTGCTCGTCTTTTCGTCCTTCAATTCGAACGGATGCTTCCAGTACGAAATCAGTTTCGGGTCTTTCTGTTCCGCGTCTGTAATTCCATAGAGGCGAATCATCGTGTCTAGGACGCTTTTGACATTCTTGAAGTGCCGCCGCCACTCAGCGTCCTTCGAGAATTGCGTCTTGAACATCCGGTACTCTTCTTCAAGTTCACGCCAGCCAGCACGTTGATATTGGAGTGACCGTGGGCTGAGGTCATCGAGCATGTAAACGAGGCTAAACAACAGATCAAGCAATTGCCGATTGATCGCTGGGAGCACCATGACGTAGTTCGGTCTTCGTCTGTGATCTTCCGGCGTATTCCCCGCGATGTACCGGACAGCATCGTAAGAATTTCGTGCAAAGCGGACTAAGACATTGAACAGGGTCAGACATCGTTCCGCATCCCTATTGCCACGTCGGAGAGCCTCATTACCCCGCCGCTGCAAGTCACGGTCGATGTTGATGAGCAAGCCGTCCATTTTCTCGGCGACAAGTTGATAGTTGAACTCCCTTAGCGGCTTCGGGACATGTCTCTTTGTCACAGTCGTCCTTCAGATGATTCGTGCGTTCGCTGCCAATCGCCCTTGGCGTCCCACCACAATCCGGCGAGCGCGTGCGTGAGTCCGGCTGGCGGCTCGGTCGATCTCAGTGATCGACCGAAATATTCCAAGATGATTTTCAATGTCTCATCATGATTCACTGGCAGCTTGAGTTCCTGCTCCGGCGTGAGCGCTCTGCCGATGTCCTTCGGCTCCGGCAGCGGCCTGTATCCGTCGCCGACAAGGTGCCAGAGCTTGAACTGCTTCAGCACACGGCGCAGGACTCCGACCTCGATGTTGACCGTGCGGTTCCCGGCACCTTCCGCCTTGCGCCGAGCGACATAGCCAGCGAGTGCATCGCTGTCCAGCTTGGCGAGCATCGCGGCGGCGAAGTGCTGCGACAAGTGCTTCACCGCGCCTTGTTCCAGTTCCAGCGTGCGCGGTGCGACCAGCGAAGTCAGGCGAACGATGTACGCCTCCGCTGCTTCGGGCACCGTGAGTCCGACTGTCTTCGTGGCGAGCAGCCTGCCGTTCTGGGCTTCGGCGATGCGGAGCTTTTCCCGGCGCTATCACGTCCTCACGCCTAGCGCGGTTACGTCCGTAATTATAGGTAGAACGAAAGGTCGGCGTATGCTCCGAATTGATCGCGATCAGTAGGCTGCGGCGGTTAAGGAACAAGGGAATCCCGAAATATTGCGTAAGTCTGCGCCGAAGAAAAAAGAGGCTTGATATGGGTCTGAAGCAACGTTGCAATATTGTGCTAATTGGAATCATGACGGCTGTTGGCAGCCTAGTCTTATTGGGCCTGATCTGTGCCGCACTCTCTCTAACCACGCATGCGCAGACTGTGATAGCCGCCGTCGCTGTTGGAACCAATCCTAACACCGTGGCAGTGAACCCGGTGACGAATAACGTCTACGTCGCGAACATTAACAACAACAACGTGACGGTGATTGACGGGTCAACAAACACCACAACGACCGTCGCCGCTGGAACCGGACCGTGCGCCGTGGCGGTGAACCCGAATACTAACCAGATCTACGTCGTGAACGGTGGCAGCAACAACGTGACGGTGATTGACGGAGCGACGAACACCACGACGACCGTTACCGTTGGAACCGGGCCGTGCATCCAATGGTCAACGTCGGTGGCGGTGAACTCGGTCACGAACCAGATCTACGTCGCGAACGTTAACAGCAACAACGTGACCGTGATTGACGGGGCAACGAACAATACGACGACCGTCGCTGTTGGAACCAATCCTCTGATTGTGGCGGTGAACTCGGTCACGAACCAGATCTACGTCGCCCTTCAGGGCACTAACACACAGGCCAGTACCGTGACCGTGATTGACGGGGCAACGAACGCCACGACGACCGTCGCCGTTGGAATCTATCCCTACGCCATGGCGGTGAATCCGAACACGAATATGATCTACGTCGCGAATTATGCCAGCCGGACCGTGACCGTGATTGACGGGGCAACGAACGCCACGACGACCGTTGCCGCTGGACCCGTTGGAGGCGGCCCTTTTGGCGTGGCGGTGAACCCGAACACGAACAAGATCTATGTCGTGAACGGTGGCAGCAACACCGTGACGGTAATTGACGGAGCAACGAACAACACGACGACCGTCGCCGCTGGGACCTATCCCTACGCCGTGGCGGTGAATTCGGCGACCAACCAGATCTACGTCGAAAACCTAAACACCCACCCACCCGGACCATCGGAAGTGACGGTGATAGACGGAGCAACGAATAACACGACGACCGTCGCCGATGAAACCGCCGATGGAACCTATTCGGCAGCATTCAACAACACAGTGGCAGTGAACGCGAACACGAACTTGGTGTACGTCCTGAATAGTTGTATATGGACCGGGAATACCTGTGGCGGCGTAGGCAACGTGGTGGTGATCGGGCCAACGAACAGCACAACCACCACCCTCGCGTCGAACCTGAATCCGTCGACCCTGAATGCCAGCGTCACATTTACCGCAACTGTCGCAGAAAGTTCCGGATCGGGCACGCCAACAGGCACAGTGGCCTTTAATGACGGTTCTACAACGCTGGGCACAGGGACGTTGAACGGCGGTGTCGCGACCTACACGACATCGAGTTTGGCTGCGGGGCAGCACTCGATGACGGCGGTCTACAGCGGGGACGCGAAGAATGCCGGGAGCACGTCGTCAGTGCTGACTCAGACCGTGAACGCGGCTGGCTTCACGTTGACCTTTAACCCGACGAGTAAGACGATAACGGCCGGGCAATCGGGGACGTTCACACTTACGGTAACGCCCCAAGGTTCGTTTACCAGCCCAATCAGCTTCTCATGCAGCGGGCTGCCCGCCCTTGCGGCTTGCGCTTTCAGCCCTGCCTCGGTCACCCCGAATTCCAGCACAGTGACTAGTACCCTGACCATCACTACTACGGCACAGACCGCGTCCCTAGCGTCTCCGTTTGGTCGTCGGTCGCGTCCGATGTATGCGATGTTGCTGGTGCTGCCAGCCATGCTGCTGGGCACTGTGGGGATGGCTGCGCCCAAGAGCAGAAAACTGCTGAGCTACTGCCTCGTGTTCCTACTGGTCAGCGGTTGCTTGTTGCAGGTGGCTTGCAATGGCGCGAGCAATGGAGGGAGTGGAGGAGGTGGCGGCACCCCGGCTGGTACCTACACCGTCACGGTTACTGGCACGGCGGGTTCCACCCAGAACATGACGACAGTGACATTGACGGTGCAGTAATGCCCGAAGGCGACAGGCTGCGCGTGTCTTCTTTGCATCCATCGGTAATCTCATCAGCGGTTGCATATGTCTTTTGTTGTCCAGAAGACTTGACGGAAGCTCCGGACCATGTCCTGCTTGGTCATGCCTCGCATAAACTTAGCTGAACCGATGCGGACGCTCGCCTCCTGCGCCCCACTGCCGTCAACGAAGCTAGGAATATTCAAGACCAAAACATTTAACCTCTCCATGTCGATCAGAGTTCTCGCAATTTCCGAGCACGGAGGCGCGCTTGCTCTGACGGACGATCTAATCAAAAATGCGCCTACTCCCGCTGCCACGCTAGGGAGCAAGGGAGGAAGCGTTACCCCGCCAGATGGCCGCGAAGCGTACGACACACGGCGGGGGCAGACCTAGAAAAGACGGGCAAGAATCAGGCTAGTCTCGATTCGCGTTCAGACTCTTAACCTTCTGCTCCCACTCATCGGCCAGTTCTTTTTCTATCCGTTCCAACTCTCCAAGATATGCCTTAGCGTGTGCCTCAAAATGAATATCGCGGGGATTTTTTCTTTCCCCGTCCTTGAGTTCCGCCTTGGCGCGGACGATCTCTTTCGAGAGCTTTTTGCGCCTAGTATTTAGAGGTTCGCTCTGATCTCTAAACCTAGCGGTTTGCGGATCAATCCATAGCGTTGTGTCAATCTTGATGCCATCCACAATCACGATAGCCATTCGTACACCGTTTCAGTTATGGGATTGGTTAACCGGGGAATTATACTGCGGGGGAAATAGAAAGCCCGGCGCGAATGCCCGTGGGCGACTTCTGCTCTTTACATCTGGCGACAGGTCTCCACCCGAAAAGTCTTGAAGGGGCTGACAGCAGTGCCACCTGCACACGCTTACGAATTTTTTTGTTCTTAGTCTTTTTCACAATGCCAAACGTCGTGGCATTGCGGTATAGGAGAATGGTCGCAAACGCATACGGCTACTGGATGGGAACCATACGGGCACCTGATTGGTGGATTGTCGCCAGTGCAGAGATTCTGGGGACTTGCAGAGGATGTCTCGACAGCAACGGACGCCATGACAAACAACAGGGTGAGAGCTACTTTTAGTTTCATTTCTTCCCTCCATGCAGGTTCGAGAGCTTCGGGTCGTATCTTGAAATGTCACTGGTTTCACCGTCCCAGTCAAGTGACGGAAGCGTCTAGGCTATTGTCATCTGAGATGCTGCATGGAGCCGCTGGCGCGAAGCACGCTGATTAAGCCATCTGCATGCTGCTGCGCAGCTTTCGTCGGATTACGCCGATCAATCTCCTCCATGATCTGCTCTGCCCACCGAATGGAATCGGCGATTGCGCAAATTGTGGCGGTGACCCGCACTCCGGGTTCGTATGTAAGTGGATGAACCTTTACGTTGGCAGCATAAGAGCCGCCGCTTGGAATGCAGCAGCTATGCCCGCTGCAACTGCTGCCCATTTGTTCCATCTCGTCTGGTGAACGGCGGTCGCGATAAAGTCCGCATCATTCACTGTTATCTGTGCTGCAAACATTCCTCTTTCGTCCCGTGGAGGAGGGTTGGCGGGAATTTTGACAGTTGCCGACCGAAACCAAAGAAAAGCAGCGATTAGCGCAACCAATGCTGCGATCCAGTTCAGAACGATTTTCCAGTGAACCATATTCCGAAGTCTGAAGCGTTCGCGCCCGCATGACAAGAGTAATTCCGAAGTGACGTTTCGCGAGGTCGTGGCGGCTTCGTACAATTCGTCGCTAGGCTGGTCACAAAGGCTGCCTGCACCTCTGAAACGCCCCGCCCGACCTGAACCGCCTCCGGTCAGCCAAATACTCCTCCACCGCTGTTGACGGCAAGAAGGTCTATCAGATGCCTGCACTCAGTTACGGGCGGGCTTGACGAGGATTGCAGCGGCGCGATTGACAGTCTTTCACGGTAGTAATGATGCTGGTCATCCCCGATACGTGAAATGTAACTTCCGTGACGTATCAGCAGCACCCGCTTTCGTCCCTCGTCCATCACGGCAGGGTATCAAGTTCGTCGTTTGTTCGCTTAAAGCAAGATGGGGTTCGAGTGCCTTGTGTTTTCTGCCGGCGCGCTGACCTGTACCGTAAGTGTGAACACGACCGTTGGCCCACCTCCTAAGTAACTTGCACGACCGGGTTTCGTGGTGGGAATCTTGGAATTACAGGAAGACGGTTATGAAGAAAACGCTGCTGGTAGTTCTGATGCTCACTGTGGCCGTCGCGGCCCAACAAACTCCGCACAAATTCCACATTACCGTGGACAAGGCAACTATCGGAACTTGGTCTAACGGTTCTCATTATTCGCTGATCCGCTTCCACGAGCGAAGTCATCAGGGGAACCGGTTTGAGTTTGTGTGCGACGTCGAGTACGCGGACTGCCTGCCGCTCGAGGTCGGCGCTCACTATGATGTCGAGGGCCTAGAGCCGGGGAACCCGGATGCTTACCACGGCTGGACCTCGATCAGGATCTACGGTGAGGAAGCGGCGACGGTCTACTACAACCCGCACGGCCCAGTAAAATAAAGGGGGCAGGCACTACAAGCGCTCAGTGGTTGGAATCTTGCAACACAGGAGAACAATGTCGAACGCAATGCTGGAAGTAGTGCAGGTCATCGTGAGCAAGCTGGCGGGGTTCGCGATCCTGGCGCTGATGGTCGCCGGGTTCGTCAAGGGTCTTCAGTACCTGTACCGCCGGGCGACGAAGTAGAGATCCCGGTGGCGATCACCCGCCCCCGGCCCACACACTCGCCCACTCCCGCGTTCCGACCTCTTGTGTCTACCTGTCTACTTACGTTTCTTCGCCTGTTCCTGTTTCCGGGCGCGCTCTCACGAGAACAAGAGCTGGCAGCCAAGCGTGAAGCGCCCCGTCGCCGGGACCCGATCGTAACTGACCAGAAGAGCCATAGACCACAAGAGCCTACCCTGTCAGTATGACGAGGTAGGCTTATCTTTTTGGGGGATGGAATGAATCAGGAACAGTTTGAACGCAATCAGAAGCTGCTCTCGGCGGCCCGCAGAGAAGTGCTTCAGCGCGGCGGCATCTTTCTTACCGCGTTACTTCCATACCGGATCAACCCGACTGATCCCTCTTATCCCTTGGCCTATCGTCGTTTAGACCGCTACGAGCTCAAGACGTTCGCGGCTCGACTAGGCGCAACTCCGCAAGATGCCCGACGCCATGCTCAGTTCTTGGCTTCGCGCGGCTGAACTCCGACGGGCCGCGGCGCGCTATTGTGGCAAGCTCACTCGGGTTTTCAGTTCCTCGACCAGCCGCCCGGCTGAGTTGATGGTCTCTTTCTCTCGGTTCTTCTCACGGCGAGCTAGTCTGCGGTGGTCGATCGTCTCCCAAAGGGAGTTCTTAGTCTTAGCATCGTAGATTGTCAAAACTAATTGAGGGTCGACGATCTGGCTACTATGCACATCGGTTGTTCCGTTGTAGGTATTGTTCGTGCTCCAAACACGCGTGCCGTTGTGCTCGACGTGGTACGAAATCTCGACTATCAGATCGGCATCGTTAGGAGATCCACCGATTTCGTACTTACCCCACGACTTCATCTGTGCGTAGAACGCATCATAAGCGAGATCGCTCCCGCCGCGATTGGAGAGGAACACTCTCTTTGCATTCACAACGGCAGAGGGGAGTGGAGCACTCGGAACGTCTTTCCTGCTTTTCCCAGCTACGACATAACTTGAGATCATCAGGCACAGAGCTATCCCTACTTTTTTCATGTCATGCTCCTTCGCTTGCGCAGTTGTAGTGGTCTTCCGTGTTACCCACAGGGCAGACATAATCTGATGAATGGTCAGTGATTCGTTTCTATCTAGTTCTTGACCGTCATGGTCTCGGAGTCAGTGGCCTTTTTACCGGTAACTCCTTCCAACGCAGCTAGAACTCCTCGATAGTCGCTCTTGTCACATTGGATTGCGAGCCCACCTTTTTTGTCGCCTTCGGCCCAAGTCAAGCCAACGTAGTGTTTCTTAGACTTGGTAAGCGCCATCAACCCACCGATACCAAAGGAGACGACAGCCAAGCCGATCGCAGCGCCCACACGGCGATGAACGTCTTGTCCGTAGGTTATCTCTGTCACGGCAGAGGCTGGAATGACTAACACGTCTTCCTTCCCCTGCGTAAACCGAATTTGATTCGAGTCAACGTGGACCCTCAGACTGGCTCCAGTTTTGATTCCTTGTACGGAGCCGCCGTCGTAGGAGACCCCGTAACCGTCATCTTTGCCAAACGCCATCATGGTTGAAATCATGACGCAAAGTAACAACGCAAGTATCTTTTTCATGGCTGCCTTTTCTCCAGTTTCTTCTGGAATCTCATCACGAGATGGAAGGCGGGTCTAGTTACGGAGGTCATTTGCCGCGTATCGGCGCAACCAACGGTTGACTAGCGCTGCTCCCCTTCCAACCTTAGGTTGCGATTGGCAGGCCGGGTGCCCACGATATGAGCTTCGATATGCATGGCGCCTCAAGGATTCATCTTCGTCGCTGACCTTGAGGACAACGCAGAATGGGCAGGCTTCCAGTCTTACGTCCCGGTTTCTGGGACTATTTGGACGCCGTCTGCGTCTGCGTGCCGCTTAATTAGGAAGCTCTTGCCGGATTCTGGCCCTACGCGCATAACGCCCTGCGACGAGAAGAATAGGATGTTGCCCCCGTCCAACGACAGCCGGGAAGCCGCCGGTGGAATCTCCGGTTGCTGGATTACCAGACCGGGTGAGGAGGCGGCCGGCACCGAGCCCTAGCGGCGATAAAAGGTACTCGACTCAGCCGATTCATTAGATCTCCGGGGGTACCTTTGGAAGTGCTTGTCTAGCACGTCTTGGGGTATCCCGTTTTCAAGCCAGCCCTCGCTATTAGGGCAGGGCTCCGGCCAGGGCCAGGGTTTGAGAGCGCGGAGGAAGTCTTCCGGCCAGGGTTCAAGAGTGCGGAGAAAATCTTCCGCCGTCTGGTTAAGCTCGTTCAGACCACCTTCCGCACCGCAGATGGGGCAGATCGCAACGAGGCTCTTGTAGCGCCATTCGGGAACAGATGGGGCAGTTCATTTCGTCCTCTCTTCTTCGGAATATACCGAAAAGAATTCCTCTATTCCCGGTGATCGCTGCCAGCATAGCCCGTCTATCTTTCTTGCCATTTCAACCGGCACGCCTACGGGAACACGCGAGAGGTCAGTCCCCGCATCATTGCGAGTGCTGCCCGAGTAGATGATGTGGTCAAAAGCGGCGTGCAGAATGGAGTGCTCACCGACCACTACATACGTAGCCGCAACATAGTTCATGAGGCTTTCGCCGTTAGACCCTGTAAAATCCCGGATTGCCCCTCGTGGTCCGCAGGGCTTGTGATCTATACAAAGGTACCCCGCCATCGCTTTAACGACCGTGTACTGCGCCGTCTGGCCCAGCGCCGGAATCGCCAGAAGCACTGTTGCGATAAGAAGTAGCTTTTTCATATTCGCTCCTCCAAAAGGAATAGCCCTCAACCGGATCATACCGGCTGTGGGCTTTTCTTGTTATGGCACTAGGAGCTGGTTACTGCTAGACTACGCAACTTGACAACAAAAACACCAAAGGCGTAGAACCCTTGATTGGCGCGGGTTCTAGACGACCATGCGCTCTCCTGCTAGAACTAGCCCCCCGTCACAAGAACGAGCAAGGGGATCTCCGTCTAAAGAACGAACACGTTGATGTCCCATTTAACCCGCGCACCGAAGTGTCGGAGGACGCCCGTCACATCGCCCGCACCGCAATGCAAAATCTAGCTGTGGAATTACGCGCGATAAGCTTGTGGGAGCTGACTTGCTTCGCCTGGAAATGGTGGTGGGCAGTTTTGCTGGCATCTATTCCAATTGCGGCAATTGTGCTATTGATAGCTGCAATCATAGCAATGCTCAACAGAGCTTAAGCCCATAACCCCTCCCGCGCAGTGAAGTTTGAGGCAACCCCCGGCGAGCCGGATCCTTAACGACGATCGCTGATTCATCGCAGTTGTGCTCATCGACCCTTCAATCAGTGAAATCGCCTTGTAACTGTTGCAAAATCCCCATAGCGCATTGACAGGCTGTCACGAGGAAGCACGGGGTTTGCCGCCCGTGTACTTCCTCTAACGCTCACGTTTGATCGTGGTCTTCTAATTTATGAGGTCCGTAATCACAATTGGTACGCGGTGCCAGGACTCGCCAGCATGGCGATAGGACAACAAATATCTTCCCCCCGCCATATTCGACAGGTCCAACTCAACGTCGAGTCGAACGTCGCCGGCGTTGATAGTCGCATTTCCCTGAGCTGTCTTTAGGGCCTCACTTTGAACAGCCCGGCGAACCTGGACATAGTACAGCCCATCAGAGCTGCCAAGCGGCAGTGTCATGCGACATTCCAGAAGTCGAGCCGGTACTCGGATCATCTGGGTGTCATTCGTGCTTGTCTCGCCGCGCGTCGCGGACCGTGTGAGATTGAGCATCACCGCGAAGGGTTTCCTATCCGCTGCCGTGCTAGCGACATCCTGCCGGCCACTGCGGTCACCTGTTACCACGGCAGGGTTTGTTGCAGCCAGACCCGCAACCGGCGAGGACATTTCCCGCCCCCTGCTCAATTGCCGCCACAGGAGTCCTGCGCTGGCGAGAACAATGCACGCTGCAGCAGCGTACAAAATGACTCGCTGCCGGCGCCGCGCACTGGAAGCCACTTTAAGCCGATTGAACTCTCCAAAACATTCGCTGCAGGACCCGAGATGATCTGTCCACGGATCAAATTCAGAAATAGGGACTTGATGGCGCGCCAAGCGTTGCAGAAACTCCCGGTCAGGGCAGCCGATACGCTTCGGATTGGGGAATCCTTCTGCCAACCCTCGATTGAGGAGTTTCAAGAACCGCTCGTCGTCATTGCTCTGTTCTTTCTTCTGTAGAAAGCTAATCAAGATTCCACCATTTTCGACATGGGCGTGTACGACCGCCCACTTGGTTCCGCCGTGACAACAAGGCGCTTCAACTATGCCGCGGTGCCACCGCGACGATGGAGGTATTTTCGCAATCGCGCTAGCTTCCGCCGATAGCGGAATTCAACTTGGAATTCGGTGAGATCGAGGCGTCGCGCAATTTCCTTAATTGAATATCCATACTTAATGTAGCTCCAAACCCGCCGTGTCCACGGATCCAACAGCTTCAGCGTCTGTTGCACCTGCAGTTCGTGTTCCAGCCGTTCGACAGGTTTCCAGTCTTGAATTTTGCCAAGGTTCTCAAGCTTTTCAACCGACTCCGGCTGTAGAACTTTCTCACGGTAATGTCTTTCTCTTAGTAGCTCGCGGTGAAAGCGGTGGCGGAATGCACCGATCAAGTACGCTTCCAAATCCGCAACATGCTGCAGGTGTCCACGCCGACGCATGGTCCTCAAGACGGAACGAAGCAGCTCTTCCCAGACCTCCGTTGCGAGGCATTCGCAGTCCGCAACACCAACTACACGAGCGTACGAAAGTGCGTTGGGCCATGCGATCCGCGCAGCGTCCAAGAGACGCTCATGACTCTCGGAGCGCTTCCGAACTGCGCCGTCTGCGCCAGCAATCACCCACTCGGGGCCAAGTTTTCGGCTCTGCAAAGAAATATCCCTGAGTTCACTCGAATCGACGAAGACGAAGCGGATTGTCGTGAGGTTCTCACCCGGCGGGACAAGCAGTCAAGAGCCGCCGCAAAAAAATATTGTGATGCTTTTGTCCCTTGGACTGTTCCTTAAGTAAGTAGAATGGCTGTTTTAGCTGGGAAGTGGGCCGGCGTGAATAGTTGCCGGCCCACGTTAGTAGTGGGTCCGAGAAGCTCGCATGCGGCGATCCTACACCGTCCGGTTTCACGGGTCAACGCGTTACCGCGGTGAAGCTAGAGTGCGTGTTCTATATTGAACTTCTCGGTCAAGAATAGCCGCAGATCTTCCTGAGCCTCGGCTATACCCGTGTGGCTGGGAAACTTGGATGTTAGACGTATTCCCGCTATGAGTGTTGAGTTGGTCAGTTGGCCCTTCCATTTCGTAGGCCCGATTGAGCGACTGCAATCACGCCCACACGGCAATGGAAGCCCAGCGGCTAGCCAGGCTTCCAAGGGTGAAGAGGACGGGCCTATGCGGCCGTTCCCTCTTGGGACGCTTCATCGTGCTCCTGATCTTCCGCGGCGGCCTTTTCAGCGCGGTCCAGCTTCAGGATCGAAGTGACCCGAATTTCCCAGGCGCGCTGCTTCGTGTCCGTCTTCTTGCTGTCGTACTCTCGGCTACGCAGTTCGCCTTCCACCTGGATATGTGCGCCCTTGGTGAGGGTCTTCGCGAACTCAGCGAGCTTGCCGAAGACGATGCAACGGTGCCATTCGGTGTGCGAGATGTACTTATCGTCCTTCTTGTAGGAGGACTTGGTTGCCAGCGAGAGTGTCGTAAAGCTGCGGTTGTTGTTGGTGCGAACTTCAGCATCGCCACCGGTGAAGCCAATGAGGGTTACCCTGTTCTGGTACATAAATAAATTGTCTCCGTTTGTTGAATTTCCCGATCTTGATCGGGTCACACCGGGTGAAGCCTAGCGAGTGGGCCCGGCTCCCAAGTGCCGATGGGCTGCTTTCTGGGAGGGGCCCGAAAGAAGTTTGAGAGGCGTTTTTTGCCGTGGTTCTCAAACTTGTTTTGGGAGGAACCCTGACCCCAGAGGGGCGCGGAACGCGAAGCAGAAGACCGAGTGCCGCCGGGCGCCGGAGAGGCCCCGAAGCTGTGACCGAGCAAGAAACGGGATACATAACGGCAGACTCGCTCCAGAACATGGTTTCCATCGGCGCACTGGCTGTCGAAGTTCGCTGCAATCGCAGTCCTATTCCAGCAGGCATATCCGACGTAAGGAGAACGTGGTCCGCCACCTCCATTGCATGTCTGCAACGAACAATTCGTCTGTATCACCTTGCACGGTGTCAGGTGGGTGAAGCCAGCCGGATTAGTAGCATGAATGGGCACGAATAAGCCTCTGGGTGGTCGGTGAATCCCTAGCTGAACGCCGGTCGCCCCGGAAGCGCACCCAAGAGGATTGACCGCAAGTTCATTGTTCTTCACCTTTTCGCGGAAGACGTAGGTGGCGCTGACTGTCCATCTGCAATGCTTGATGAGGATCGGGTGAGCGCTCAATTGTCAAAACGCTATTGGATCTCTCTTGTGCCGCGCGAGCGCGCTCAAAAGCTCGCTCCATATCCAGGAGTGCAGGGCGAACCTCTTTGACGACGACGCGCGCCGCGTTTGTGAGTTTCACACGCCTTCCTTTATCGCGAGTAAACAGCCGGCATCGAAACTCTTTTCGAGGTCGGTGATCTGTTTGTTGAGCGTAGCTTGGGTGAGGTGCAATCTGTCCGCGGCCAGCGCGAAATTCAACTCCTCCGCCAAGACAACGAATGCGCGCAGCTGATCGGAGTTAATGTTGGGGACACTACTCGAAGGCCCTTTCAGGAATTCGGCGACACCAGGAGTTTCGCTCTGGCGTTTCGGCGTGAACAACAAGTGCCTCTTCATTTTAGACTCCGACCAGTTCTGAAACGCTTTCCGAAAACTAGAATCCCTCAACCTGAAAGCCTCTCCAGAGCGGGTTCTCGCGTGCTGCGTCCTGCAGACCCTACAGTTGACTCGAATCGACGAAG
>CAWDBM010000009.1:0-64152 GCA_963800565.1 uncultured Acidobacteriaceae bacterium | reverse complement strand
TGGATAGTTTCGGCTTTGCCGACAAATTCGAAAAATCGGCGCTACTGTGGTTTACGTTTCAGCGGCTTGCCAATCGCAAGCAGGAAGATCGCACTCTTATCTCTCGCGTGCGGCGAAAAGAAGCTAATCACATCATCGTCGAAGAAGGTCAGCCCGGTCGCACCCAGGTGCTGGGCATACGCAGCCAGGTAGATCCTGCCCCCAATGGCACCTGCCTCGAGCTGGACGGCTCGGTAGCCGCGGTTCCCGTATTGCTCCAGAATGCGTTTTAAATCGGCGAGAAAGAAGATGTCGACGCAGGCATCCGCCGGCAGTTCCTGCTCCAGCCCCAGGTGATGGGCCTTGGCGCGGAATTCCCCCTCCTTCAAAAGCTCCAGGGCGTTCTGGTCACGCCGGAAGAAGTAAGCGCCCGGCTTGAGCCCCTGCACGGAGTGCACGATCAGATAAAGGTCGTTGAGCTGCTCGCCGGGAGGCCTAAGGAAGTCCGCCGGAAGACCGCGCGTAGCGTAGTCGAGAACGCTAGAAAGTTGTTCCAGCGCGATGGATGCCGTCTTATCGAAGGTTCGGGTAGATCCACGGCGCAGGATCACCTGCTCAATCGTGTCCTTCGGTTGTTCTTCTTCCGGGAGTCGCCGCAGAAGAACTGCGCCGGCTGCCAGAGGGGCGCAGTGAACGACCGAAGCCTTCCCGCGCCACTGGGCTACTTCCTCTGCGGACGCAAGCG
Organism: uncultured Acidobacteriaceae bacterium; assembly: GCA_963800565.1. GTDB lineage: Bacteria > Acidobacteriota > Terriglobia > Terriglobales > Acidobacteriaceae > Acidiflorens. Next base: position 63,428 of record CAWDBM010000009.1, on the reverse strand, counting down.
AAGACGCGTTGTGCATCTCAAGCATGGCCGGATATTCGATCTCGTGCCGCGAAAGTGGAATCGTTTCCAGGCCGAGCGCCGGAGCCTCTTTGGGTGCTGGCAGGGAACTCTCCGATGTGCGCCCGATCGGTACGAGGCACAAGGAAACCTCACGCCGCGTGTCGAGATCAAGTAGGCGATTCACCTCGGCGTCCACGAACCCGAGTACGGTCTCGGCGGGTAACCCCGAAGCCGCAGACACGGCCAGCATATTGGCCAGCAGAGTGCCGTTGTCCCAACCGAAGTGGCGATAGGTGCGTGCCTGGTACTTCCAGGAGTTCCGCCAGTACGTTCCGGTGCAGATGATCGTCGCCGGCGCCTGAGCCACTGCGGGTTCCATCGCCGTCGCCTGAGCCAGGTTTCCGCGAAAATCACCTTTTCGCAGAAGCCGCAGCGACACATCCGCCGGATTGAAGTGATACACGCCGGCATCCAGGCCCGGGAGATCGCCAGTCACGACGTACAGCTCGATCTCGTAGAGAGCTCCGGTGCAAGCTGCGGCGCGAAAGTAGATTTCTCCACCTGGATAGGCACGCTGTTTGGTAATCCCCGCCGAGAAATAAAGGAGGCGGGCGAGATCTGGTAGGCCAGGAACCGAATCAGCCCACGACGAAGGCGCTGGTTCTGAGATTGCGGAGAGCGCGGTCACTCCTGTTTGCGGCACGTCCCGCGGCAGTGGAAGAGGGTCGATCTCTGGGTAGATTTTGAAAGGCTGCGGCCGATTCGCCCACTCCAAGAGGTGAGGATGCTCACGAATACTCCAGTAGGAGTGTTTCGTGCCATCGTGATACTTCCAAGCCGCGCGGATTTCATGGTTGTTCATCGATTGCTATGTCAGAGTAGCACCTGTCGGGACCATGGGCGCAACGAGCCTGGTGACTGAGGATTGTGCTTGGATGGGCAAACAGGAAGTTATGCCTTCAACGGGGCGGGCCAGAAGTCCTCTTCGAGGAAATCACCATTGATCACCGCGAGCCTCTTTTCTGGCTACCTTCCGCTTGGCCGACGATCCGCCCAGAATCGCCATCACGTCAGAATTCCAGCCGCGCCTGAAACGCGATCATGCGTGGACTGCTATCGCCACCCAAACCAACGCCCAGCAATCCGGTCGGCGGAGAGGTCGTGTACGTGAGCGCTCCAAATCCGCTCTGTGTGGAAGGATTTCCTGGAATGCCGGCCTGAACCATGTTTGGAAGCGCAAAATTCGGATGGTTGAAAACATTAAAGAACTGCCCCTCAAACCGCAGCTTCACGCGCTCGCTCAAGGGAAACCATTTTGTCAGGTAGAAGTCGCTCCAGAGGAAATCAGGACCACGCAGGGCGTTGCGGCCGAGATTTCCGAATTGGCAATTCTGCGAGCTATCACCGCCATAGCAGGACCCGGCGGGCACCGGTTGCCCGTTGATGAGTTGCTCGCTCGGGTCAACCGCTGACATGAAGGCGTCCGGGTTGAGCCACTGTATTGTGCTCGCCTGCGTAGCGGGCAGGTTGCAGTGGCGGCAGTAGGGATTCACTCCGGGCACAAGACTCGCGAACTGCGGCCCGCTGCCTTGCACAATACCCTCCGCCTGCATGGTGATCGGATTAATCGCTGAATAGGGCGTGCTCAGCACCGAGAACGGAACTCCGCTGTGCCAGAACGCAGTTCCCGAAATCTGCCAGCCGTTGAGCGCGTAACCTAGCGAATGATTTCGCACTTTGACCGGCAATTGATAAACATATTGCGCGTTGAGATTGTGCCGGATGTCGTAATCGCAAGGGCCATAATCGCGGGCCAGGTTTCCCGGCAGAGGCGAGAGAATCCCTCCTGCGGAAAACGGAAGGAACCCTCCGTTCGAGACCGTGTCCATGCAACGGCTCCAGGTGTAGTTGACCTGCCCTTGCAGACCATGTCCGAGGCGCTTCATCGCGGTCAATTGCAGCCCGTTGTAGTGGCTGTTCGCGCCGGTGGAGAACTGCGTTACCGCGCCGAATCGTGGATCAGTTGGGCTCAATGGCGGATTTGTCGGCGGCTGGTAGGGAAATGGTGCAAAACATCCCTGGCATACAGTCTGGAAGCCGTTGACTTGGGTTGAGTACGGCTGATTCACAGCCCGCGTCCCTACGTACTGCGCTTTCAGGCTGGCCGTCGTACCAATTTGATGTTCAATGCCAAGGCTCCACTCCACGAAGTACGGCGCGTGGAGTTTGCCCACTGGGATGGCTGTGATCGCCGGTGGCGGAAGAGGGGATAGGCCCTGGGGAAATCCCGAAGTGAAAGTCTGATTCGCGGTAACGAGTGCGTCGACTGCGCTGTCGGGAACGGGATAGTTGGGAAGACTGGGCGCGATGGCCGTGCCGCCCACGGTACCAAGTTGTCCTCCCTGAAACGTTTTATCGTAGGGAGGGTTCATGCCGATCAGGTCGGCCACCGTCCCGGGCAAGATGTCGCTGAAAATTCCAAAGCCGGTGCGGAGCACGGATTTCGGCTGGAACTGCCAGGCAATCGCGGTTCTCGGCTGAAGAATGGCCACCGGAGTGGACGAGAACAGATGGCCGAGGTGGGTTTGAATGGCTTCGTTCAGCGGTTGATTAACATCGAACCCGAAGGGACCTCTAAGACGGGCAACCTGATCATGCGGATTCAATGGATTGGAATTAAATGTGTCGCGCAGACCGAATGTCCAGGTTAGGGTGCGAGTCACTTTCCAGGTGTCTTGCGCGTAGACATCGAGATTGAGAAAGTTGAAAGGCTCATTTGCGTTCGAAGGAAACGTCTTCGACGCGGTGTTAGCTACTCCCTCGATGAATTGCTGCAAATTCGCGTAGGTGACCGTCGGAACTGTGCCTTCTCCAAAGTCGTAGTCGTTCAGGCGTAATATACGGATATTGGTGCCGAAGCGCAGTTCATGAGCGCCACGGCTCCAGGCGAGATTGTCGTTGATGAAAAAGCGCGATGCGCGCCGGCCTTGAATCCACGTGTTATCAAGCCCTCCCAGTGGTGTGAAGGCGTTCGCGCCGGTGCCCTGTAACACGATCGGAAACGCTGAAAGCGTCTTCTGAAGGTCGGTCGGTCCAAATAAGCTCTCGTACCACGAGAACGCAGGGTTGAAGTAGTTCACCAGGTTCTGCGAGAAGACGTGCGTGTGTCCGGCCGCGAAAGAATAGAGGGGTTGCGGGGAAAACGCATCGAACACCGGGTTGATAGGGTCCGTCCACGCGGCTTGCAGACCGGTGTCCGACTGAAACCGAAACCAGGCCGTATCTCTCTGGTTGATGTTGTAGTCGACGCGGACCGTCTGCACCTGCTCGTGGTCGTCGCTGGAATGCGAGACGCTCTGCCGGTTTGCGCAACCATCTCCAGAAGCACCAAGCGGGCATCCAAGTATCGCGGTCGGTGTGCCACCGGTGTTTCCATACAAGAAAAACATCTGTCGATAGAACGGGACTGAGGCAGAAGGAAGTTGCTGCAGCACGTATTGTTGGAATGCTGCGCTGGGAACAATCGTGGGCGTGACGATGGGCAGAGCGATCCGGACCCACTCGCTGTCAAAAAAGAAAAAGAGCTGGTCGTGCACAATCGGCCCGCCGAGACTGCCTCCAAAGTGATTCACGGTCGATCTCGGCTTGTGGTTTCCCGGCGTCGCGTTGGTGAAGTAGTCCGCCGCGTTCAGTAGCGAACCATTCCACAGCTCGTAGAGATTTCCGTGAAACTGATTCGTGCCGGACTTGGTGACATAGTCGACTTGCGATGCTCCATACCGTCCTTGGTCCACGGAATAGGAAAGGGTGTTGACGGTTACTTCTGAAATCGAATTCAATCCCAGGACGAGGTTGGTTGAGAGACCGCTATTGAGATTGGTGAGTGGGTCGTTCGTTTCCAGCCCGTCCACGATGTAGCCGTTGGAGAGGGCGGGAAGCCCGTTGAACTCCACGTTGCCATACCCGTTGCTGCCCCCGACGAAATCGTTACTGCTCCCTGCCGTATTGATCAGGGCCCCCGGCGCAAATTGCAGAGGGTAGGTCAGGTCGCCGCCCGGATTCGGCAGGTCCTCCAGCGCCGTTGCAGTCAGGGTTGAGGATGTGTTGGCGTTTTCCGGATTGATGAGTGGGGCTTCGCTGCTAACCTCAACCGCCTCACTGGACCGCGCCACCTTGAGCATGAAATCGACAGTTTGCTTCTGGCCAAGCCCCGAAATGACGTTGTCCTTTTGCGCCGGTTCGAAGCCCTGCGCTTCGGCTCTAACCGAATAGGTGCCCGGCTTCAGTTGCGGAAAGTTGAACCGTCCTGCGTCATCAGTCCGGGCAGTACGCTTCAGGCCGGTCTCGTGATTCATGATCGTTACGGTGGCGTCCCGCACAACCGCGTTGGTTGTGTCTCGCACTTGGCCAATGATGGCACTGGTGGTTTCGCCTTGTGCCAGCGCTTTCAGCGGATGAAGGCACGCCACCGTGAATACGAGAGAAGCAAAGTACGATGCCCGCGCCATGGATACCCCACTGATTTGTCCCAGGGGCAAGGTGCCCTTGTTCGATCTATTAACCAGCGATTATTCTCCTTAGTTAACCACAGTTAATACAACTATGCAAGGTCGGAAGGGTAGACTGGATGACCTCGGCGACTGCTTCCTTGAGGCGGGCAAAGGGGAAATTACTCCGGGCCCGAAAGTCCTCTTCGAGGAAATCACCATTGATCTCCGCGAAACCAGGCTTACGGGTTCCGACCATCCACGAACTAGGTTGGTTTGCGATCACAATGGCCGTGTCAAATCCCACCGCATGTGACTGGCAATGTCAGGAGCCGAGACACACTAATCCCGCTTTGAATCGTCTTGCCTCCCGGCAACGGCGCGGTCGACGATATGTTGCAATGCTTGTCTGGCCGAAACATACTCCTCTCCAGAAATCGATCCGCGTATCTTGTCACTTTCAAGTTGAAACAGTTCATTTTTCAGGCCGTCCAGCAAAGTTGTGGGCCGAATAGCAAATGGAATTCGACGTCCGCGAACGGCTTTCTTCCACACTTTGTGCGCTCGCCAAGCTATAAATGTGCACGACGCCAAAAGAGCACAACATACCAGCAATGATTGCAGCATGGGCCACAACGATGAAGTTCCGAAGTCCGAGTTAGTGCGTCCGGATAAAGGTGGAGTGCTGTGATCCAGCCCAGACACAGTTGATTTCGGAAGAACAGGCGGCTGCGAGGATACCTTTGTCTCGCTCTGATCCGGCAACGGGGGAAAGTCGCCCGTCCCAGATATTGTGAAGGTCGGCCCCTGCCCAGCCATCACTTGACCAACAGCTCGGACTTGATAATTGCTGGCACCAGTTCTGAGGATCTGAAACCTCGACAACAGAGAGGAAAACTTCATCGTCGTCGGAATCATGACCGCCAACTGCTGCAGCGGATAAGCGTGCCATGTCCGAAACGCAGCGGAGCCGTTGTATGGCAGGTCATAGTTGAAAGCGAACTTCGTTATACCCGGCAGCAGAGGAAAGTTAACTGCGTAGTGCCCTGGCTTTCCGGATACTGGTACCACAGAAAGCATCACCCCTATGTTGTTCGGTCCGGCCGCTAATACCGAATCGATCTTCGCATTTAGTGGCAGATAAACCTCGAATGTGGGCTCACCACTCTGCGTGAATGATGGGACGGATGCATTCTTGATCTCAAACATGTCAGACACATGAAGCGACTTTCCTATCTCTCCGACGCGTAGGATCTCTATCGTTCCGCTAATCCCGGGTACGTGGTCAGCAGCATCGAAAACTGGAATGGTAATCACCCCGCCAACGGTCGCTCTTTGATCGTAGTCAACATTCTGGTGTTTCACGCGTACCAGGTAAGGTTTGTCACGGTGTTGCACCCTTAGCCAAAACGCACCCTGAGCGTCCGTTCTCGTCCGCTCCTCTTCCCGCATCCCTTGATCGAGTCGGACAAGGATGACCTCGTCGCCAACAGCCGGCCGGCCGCGGCTCTGGTTGCGGACCCAGCCCGTGATCGTGTTCGATCCAAATGCCGTGAATGAAAAACACACAAGCAGCACGATCCACGTGATTGCAGGCATGATTCTCCTTTCTGTGCAGACGAGCCATGAGACGAAGGTTGGCTATTGCACCACTGATCCCGCCGAGCGCCGTGCAGCTGGGTGCGGGGCGCGCCCAAACATGATTCCGGTTTCCACCTCAGTTGGCTTCCCATCGATGGCGTACGGCTTGAACTTCCATTGCTCCAACGCGTCGGTGATGGCCTTCGCCTGATCGGGAAAGGCGCTGATTAGGTGAATGTGTTTTATTTTGCCTTTTGTATCAATGATGACCCGGACCGGAACCGGATTGAACCGATGCTCGGTAAAAACCGGATCAGTCCGCGCGATCACGTTCTCTCGTGCGTAATCCTTGATGCAAACAGGAACAGGCCCCCCACCGTCCCCTGCGGTGGCGCTGACCTCGGTTGGCAATTTCATTCTGTTCAGGGACAGCATCAAGCGGTCCAGTAATCTGGTGTCGCGGCTGGTCAGCACGAACTGCACCGCGTGGCAGCGGATTTGGACCGCCAGAACGTACCAATGCAGCTCTGCTACCGGAGACCAATATGCAAAGAAGCTAAAAGAGCGGCCAGCGACGTTGGCCGGGGTGGGCGCCGTCTCCACTTTGTAGTCCACCTGCAGATGGTCTTTTGTGTATTCGGTAAGTTCCAGTGCGTTGGCCGCGGGCAAAGGCGTGAAAAACATATCCTGGGCCGCAATCAACATGCTTGCCGAAGTCGGTCCGTCTTTCGTTGTCGGAGGACCGATTTGAGCGAGCACGTAACGACCACTTTCGGAAGGGGGTGGGCCTTCATACTCCTGGGTCCAATCTTGGGGCAGCGTATAGGCAATTCCAAAGTACGGATCACCGAAAACACCTTGAGCGACAGTCGCTGCTTCGGGCACCGGAGTCACGGAATCGCTGGCGCTCGACCACGCGCCCTTCATCAGGATGACTCCTGGCGGCGCTTTGGCGAGTGGCGGCTGGTTATCGGGGGAGCTACCGCTGGTCTTAGGAATGCCCCCGGGAATGCCCCCGGGATTGCCCGCGGCACTTGGAGCCTGGCCTTCAGCCGCAAACGAAATGGACAAAACGAGGAGGAAAAGGGAGTACAGAAACCGGGGGTTCATATCGTCCTTTGAGCGGAAACAACTTCAGGCGAGTGGGCCCGGAGCGCTGACCGTCGATCAATTGAACTTGGAAAGGCTGACGAGACTCCCGAATCTCGTCAGTCACAGACGCAAATCGTTACAGCGAGCGCAGAAAGTCCAGCAGATCTTGCTGCTGATTGCTCGTGAGTTTGTTGAAGTTGCCGATCACAGTGGTGGCTTCGCTCTTGCTACTCTTGTGATCCTCGATCGCCGTATATAGATCGACCGTCCGGCCATCGTGCAGCAGGAAGATTCGTTGTCCCAAGCCCCACAACGGAGCCGTACGGAACTGGTCGCCACCGGCGCCGCCTTGCGCAACATTATCTGCAAGGCGAGTGCCCATGTTATGAATCTCAAGATCCGAGAAGGCATTCACCGGGACATTGCTGAGGGCAGGCGCAAAGTTCGACACTTGCGTCGTGCCCGGGGTTGGATTGTGGCAGGTAGCGCAACCGATCGAGCTGAACAGAGCGTTGCCGGTGGCGATCGAGCCGGCAGGCACTTGGGAGCCATTTAAGACGACGGGCCCAGTTGCCGGCGGAGCGAGGAAACGCATGAAATTGGCAAAGGCGGAAACGTCGTCCAGCACAGCCGCGTTCGTCGTCTGGGTCGGATTCGACGTGTCTTCTGGGTAGCCGGTTCCAGTGAGGTTCAAACAATTCCCCGGCAGCCCGGCGGCTTGTTCTTCTTCCGGCAAGGGCCTGTCCTGGGGGAATAATTCATTGCTGACTCCCATCTCCACGTTATAGGCCTCACCCGCGAATGTGTGCAGCGACTTGTTCTGGGCTTTCCAGCCGAAACGCGTGATCGTGCCGTCGTTGCCGCTGCGGTTGAAAGTGCCGGCGATGCCAAGATTGTTGGCGAGATTGGTCGCCTGATTGGCCAACAGCGTTGAATCGTCCAGATTCTCGATTAAGCCCTCGCCAAAGACCGGCGTGGGAATGCGGAAAATGAGATCATTCGCCGCCAGATAGGCGCTGAAGTTCGGCTGCGACAAACTGCAACTGCCAGCATCAGAACGGCCCGTAACCGTGAACAGGTCTTCCACTCCGCCATTGGGAGCTTTGGTGTTGGCCACTCCGGAAGAGTTCAGAAAAAAAGGAGCCCGCGCCTCAAGCGTGGGACCGCTGGCCGTGATGAACGACGGCATCGTGTCATTGGGCGCGACGCCGCTACTGATCAGCAGGAATTGTGGATTCACGGCGGCGCCTGATCCGCCAACCGCGGGTTGGGCGTGACACGAACTGCACTGATTGGAGTTAAAACGCGGACCCAGGCCGGTGTTCGCAGAATTGGAGACCGTTTCCAGCTCCTGGAAGCGATTGAGACCGTCGTTGAAAAACGCAGTGAAGCCGTTCGGGTCATTCGACAGATTGATGATGGTTGCGCCCGTGCCGCGGCTGGCGCTCTGAACGCCAGGGTCGGTTTGAGCTGACACTACGCCGGCAACGAACAACACCGCCAAAGACAGAGATGCGAACCTAGATTTAGACACAAATCCCTCCTGATTGCTCGGTGAAATGGGTAGTACAACCGGAATGGCGCCGGTGAAGCTTGCTGTACGGCTTCGGGCGCGGGGAGCCGAGTTCAGCGTGTGTCGTTTTACCTCGGTATCGCGCTCCCTCGCAAGGAAAATCGTCATCCTCTCACGAACTTGGAACAGAGCCGTGCGAGCCGGCTGTTCTAATCGGTATTGTTTTCTATTTGCTACGGACAATTCCCCCAAAACGCATTGCGTTAATCACAAGGACTAAGCCCGTTGAAAGTTACTCGGAAACCGGGCATCTATGAGAGTAGCGAACACCCGTTGCGCCTCGATCAGTAATGTGAAGTCTTAGTGCTGTATCTGAAGCGCCCCACGAGGGAAGATCTATCGTTCCGATGCGCTTTGAAGGGGCGCTTTAGATACAGCGACTTGAAGGAAGCCGCCCTGGGGGACTATGGGATTTGTATCTGGATGGGGCGGTCTTGATCGTTTGCGAGTTTGCCGTTGCGGTCAGAGGGCTTGGGTTTCAGGAGCGGGTCGCAGAGAGAATGAGCGGGAGGCGGCGCATCGGAGGGTGGGAATCGCACCACCATACTGCATTCTGATAAGTGCGAGACACAGAACCAGTGTGCGCGCCGAAGCACGAGCGAGATTAGAGGCTGGAGATGTGGGTTCAAGCGGCGCACCGGCTGAGAAGAGGCGGAGATCGGAGGAGGAGTTGCGCGGCGGAGAGGCGCTCGACAACCTGCATGGCTCCGCCGCAAAGCGGACAGTTCCATTGTGAGCGAGTGGCGAGCGCGGCCGGCGAGTGGCGCCTGCTGCGGGCTGATCGCATTGCTGGAGCAACCGCAAACAAAGCGGAAGAAGTTCTGCTCGCCGCCGGTTAGCAAGAAAGCCGAAGTTGCGGATGCGCATAAAACCGCGCGGCAGCAGGTGCAGGAGGAAGCGGCGTAGGAACTCTTCGACCGGCAGAGTCATGAGCCGTTTCTTGTTGCCGTGGGCGGAGTCGCGCCAGCGAAAGGTGACGTGGCCGTTGGCAAGAGCAACCAACCGGCTGTTGGAAATGGCGACGCGATGAGTGTAAGCGCCGAGATAGCGCAGCACGTGTTCTGGCCCGCCGAAAGGCCGTTTGGAGTAGACGACCCAGTCGTGACGGAACAGTACCCGCAGCCATGCGGCGAAGGCGCGCTGTTCCGCAAGCGGTAGGAGATGTCCGTGGAACTGGAGTGCGCCGGCATGAAAGGCGGTCTTGAGTCCGGCGACGAACTTGCCGCGGAAGACACGGCTGAGCACTTTGACGGGAAGGAAGAAAGAGCGGCGTGAGGAAATCCAGCGGGAGTGATCTGGAGCGAGGCCGCCGGCGGCGAGCACGCAGTGGACATGAGGATGATGCTGCAGTCGCTGGTCCCAAGTATGGAGCACGCTGAAGAAGCCGATCTCCGCGCCGAGGTGACGAGGATCGCGAGCGATCTCCAGCAGAGTTGCAGCGCTGGCGTGAAACAGCAGGTTATAGATCAGCCGTTTATTCTGCAATGCGAGCGGAGCGAGTTCCCGTGGCAGGGTGAAGACGACGTGCACGTAGCTGGCGGGCAGCAACTCGCGTTCCCGCGCCTGGAGCCAGCGCCGGCGGGCGTTGCCCTGACACTTGGGGCAGTGCCGGTTTCTGCACGAGTTGTAAGAGATGGCAGAATGTCCGCAGTCCGAGCACTGATCGCGATGTCCACCCAACGCGGCGGTGCGGCAGCGTGTGATGGCGAGCAACACCTTTTCGTGTTGTCCGTTGATCCACTTGTGACTGCGCTCAACGAAGGACTGTCCTGCACAGCGAACGATATCGGCCACCTCCAGAGGAGGCCGGTTCATGCGCTCTGCGTCGGCTCTCCTTCTCCTCGGATCGTGATTGCATCCAGCGGACTGCCGGTGGCGCTGAGATGGCGCCGGGAGAGATGCAGATAGATCGTGGTTTCCTCCAGGTCGCGATGTCCCAGCAGCATCTGAATGGTTCGCAGGTCGGCACCGGCCTCGAGCAGATGCGTGGCAAAGCAGTGGCGCAGAGTGTGGGGATGGATGCGCCTGTGCTTAAGACCGGCGCGTTCGGCGGCCTGCTGACAGGCCTGCCAGAGAACCTTGGTGGAGACCGGATGACTCGCCGTATGCCATCGGTTGCCGGGGAACAGCCAATCGGTGGGCTTGCGTTTCAGCCCGCGCCAGTAGACGCGTAGAGCATCGAGCAGCTTGGGGCTGAGCATGACATCACGGTCCTTGCGTCCCTTGCCTCCGCGGATATGAATGACCATGCGTTGGCTGTCGATATCGCTGATCTTCAGGTGCGCCACTTCGGCGCGACGTGCGCCCGTGGCATAGAGCGTCATCAGCAGAATGCGATGAAAGGGAAACTCTACCGCGTCGATCAGGCGTGCGACTTCTTCCTGGCTGAGTATCTCGGGCAGGTGCAGAACCTTCCTCGGGTACGGTGTCTCGGCAACGCTCCAGCCGCGCTTCAACACCTGTACATAGAAGAAGCGCAAAGCGGCCAAGCGCTGGATTACGGTGTTGGGGGCCAGCTTCCAGCGCGTGAACAGCGCGGCCTGATACTGGCGAATGTGCTCGGGACCAAGCTGATCGGGCGAACGATGGAAGTGCCGACTGAAATGCTCGACCGTGTGGATGTAAATGTGGATGGTGGACTCGGCATAGTTGCGGCGCCGTAGTTCCTCAAGCATGATCTGCCGTAGATGGGTCACAGAGAGTTCCTCCTCTGCGACAACAAACTAGCTCAGATCAGCTCGACCGTCGGCTCAGCAACACGCGAATACGTCCGCCGCAACGCGGCTTCGTTGTGTGCTGGGCATGCTCAACAGCTTGGAGGTGAAAGTCCTCTGGCCTACCTGATGGAGGTAAGGTCTAGTGATGATGCAAGGGCTACCGCCGCGAGGCGGGGTCTGAAGGAAGCATGGAACAAACGTGCGAGTCGATGAACAAAAAACCGGATACAAGGCGCCAGCGCCGGACGAGCGGGCAACTTACCGCGAAGTCCATATCCATCAAGGACGCGAAGCGTAGATTCGGCGATTGTGCACGGAAGGCGGTTGAGCTTACCCCAGGAGATCTGCTCGGCGTCGCCTCGGCGACTGAGGTGGTCGAAAGGCCGCCTGACCGCAGAGCAGAAGTCAGCATAAGGCATAGTAGGTCATGACGTCGGCGAAGCTAGTGAGGCACTCCGATCCGAAAGGTGGAGAAACAGATAGGCTGAGCCGGGAACGGTGGCCGAAGGCCGGAACGAGAAGGAGAGGCAAGTAGGACATGAATCTCGGGAGCGACAAGCGGCAGAACATCCAAGGAGAACTGGACTTCTCGTCTCCGCCAGCGGGTGAAGCCCGCGAAGCAAAAAGGGAAGAGACCGAATCGCCCTCGGCGATGCATGGCCCCGAAAGCCCAGCCAGCACGAATCGATTGATGGAGGAAATATGTGAGCGAGAAAACCTGAAGCAAGCTTTGCAGCAGGTAAAGGCTAATAAAGGTAGCGCGGGCGTCGATGGAATGACCGTCGGCGGAATCACCGACTACCTGAAGCAGCACTGGCCAGCGATTCGAGAACAACTGCTGAGTGGGACCTACGAGCCGAAACCGGTGAGGCGGGTGGAAATCCCCAAGCCGGACGGAGGGGTGCGAAAGCTTGGTATCCCGACGGTGTTGGATCGTTTGATCCAGCAGGCGGTGATGCAGGTTCTGCAGAAGCAGTGGGACTCGACGTTCTCCGATCACAGCTACGGCTTTCGACCGGGACGATCCGCGCATCAAGCAGTGGCCCAGGCACAGCAATACATCGCCGCGGGCTACGGCTGGGTGGTTGATCTCGACTTGGAGAAGTTTTTCGATCGAGTCAATCACGACAAACTGATGGGTCAGATCGCAAAACGAGTCGAGGACAAACGGCTGTTGAAGCTCATCCGGGCATTCCTGAATGCTGGGGTGATGGAGAACGGACTGGTCAGCCCAAGCGTGGAAGGCACTCCCCAAGGAGGTCCACTTTCCCCGCTACTGTCCAACCTCGTGCTCAACGAACTCGACCGTGAGTTGGAGCGCCGAGGACATCGTTACGTTCGCTACGCGGACGACAGCAACATCTACGTTCGCAGCGAGCGCGCGGGTCAACGGGTGATGGAAAGCATCACGCGATTCATCACGCAAGAGCTCAAACTCAAGGTGAATGAAACGAAGAGCGCGGTGGCACGACCGCAGCAGCGGATGTTTCTCGGATTCAGCTTTACCGACGGTCCGGAGATCAAGCGCGCGATTGCGCCCAAAGCTCTGGAACGGTTTAAGCATCGCATCCGAGAAATCACACTTCGGGCGAAAGGCGTCAGCCTGGAGACGACGATAGCAGAGCTAGCCTCGTACCTGCGAGGTTGGCGCAGCTATTTCGGCTTCTGCGAAACGCCTGTGGTGCTGGAGTACTTGACCCGCTGGGTCCGGCTCCGACTGCGAGCCGCTATGTGGCGGCAATGGAAAACACCACGCCGTCGCCGAGCGGCTCTGCTAGCACTCGGGGTTCGCCCGCGACTGGCCAACAACACGGCCGGTAGCGGACTCGGCCCTTGGTATCTGGCTCGGGCCAAAGCCCTCTCTGTGGGGCTTTCCAATGCTTACTTCAAATCGCTTGGATTTCCAACGCTGATCGATGAATGCTAGCGTAACCAACTCGAACCGCCGTGTACGGACCCGTACGCACAGTGGTGTGGCAGGGGTCGGCGGGTGACCGCCGCCCCTATGCCGATCAAGTAGGCTTATGTGAATCGATCACAAAAACTCCTGGATAACGGGCAAGGTCGGAAGTTGCGTAACTGGAACGAATCTACGCGACACGGTCCCGCCATCACCACCCCATCAGCTGTCTTCCAGCCCGAGTTTGTCGTTCACCGCTTGGCTGAGTCTTTGCTTGCAGCCGAGATAACGTTCGGTGGTCTGAACCGATGCGTGTCCCAGCAAGAACTGAATCTGCTCAAGTTCTCCGCCCGCTAGATAGCACAACCGAGCGCATGTGCGACGCAAGTCGTGGGGAGCCCGATTCTTGATGTCAGCACGTTTGGCAGCCGCTTTTAACCACGTGCCAGATTGCTTCGGGCGTGATTCCGTTGCCCCAGATCCTATCCAGCCGACTTATAGGGATTCGCCTCTGCCGCGGGCGGCATGGTTGTGGACAGCGACCAGTTGATCTCGGCGCACAGAAACGAGCACGTCCTGCCGGCGCGGATCGCGCAAACCTATGAAGCGGCCGCAAGCAATATGTCGGGCAGTGGTGGCAGGAGGGGCCGGTCGTCTATTCTTCGCCTACGATTCACGCCATTGACGCTAAGGGACTGGATGCGGTGCTCCGGAAACATGAGCATGTGCTCGAAGCCCGCATGACGGCAGTACTTCGCAAGCACCACTTGAAAGGGTAACGACCATGATTGAAATCAAAGTCAATCTCGCCCAATTGCCACGTGTGGCCGAACCTGAATTGCAATATTTGCGCGGACTGCTTGACGCCGCGCCCTGGCCTGGGCAAACGTTTTCCCAAAGGCACAAAGTGCAATCTCACTCGGCCAATCCCTATGGTACAATACCCTTCTTGTAGGCCGCAATTCCCGCCGGAAAATCCGATGGACATTCGTGAAATTGCGCGCCGAGCCAAGGTTTCCACCGCTACTGTCTCTAGAACTATTAATGGAATTCCAACTGTCGATCCCCAGCTCGCAAAGCGAGTTCGAAAGGTAATTGAGAAGCTTGGCTATTATCCCAACACCCAGGCTCGCGCGTTGGTTTCCGGACGGAGCCGCATCTTTGGGCTCATCGTTTCCGAAATTACCAACCCGTTTTTCCCCGAGATCGTTCAGACCTTCGAGAACCTTGCCGTCGAGAACAATTACGAAATCCTCCTGACTTCCACCGTGCACGATCAGAAACGTATGGAATCTTCCGTGCGCCGTATGATCGAACGCCGCGTAGATGGCGTTGCCATTCTGACGTTTGGCATGGAAGACTCCCTCCTCGATCATCTTCGTTTCCGTAAGGTGCCGCTGGTGTTCGTGGATGTCGGACCGGACGCCCCGGGGATCGTGAACATCCGCATCAACTATTTGAACGGAATTCGCCAGGCGGTGCAGCACCTCGCTGCGCTCCGGCATACTCGCATTGCGTTTATTGCCGGTCCTGCGAATCTGAAGTCAGCCTTGGCAAGGAAGGACGCCTTCAAATCGTCTATGACGGAAATCGGGCTCTCCCCGGACTTGATCGTGGAAGGGAATCACCGCATGGACGGCGGGATGCGCGCTTTAGTGGAGTTTAATCACCTAACGAAGCCGCCGACTGCCGTGCTTTGCTCCAACGACATGACCGCCATCGGCGTCATGCGCGAAGCCTATGATCAGGAGATCAGGATCCCCGACGATCTTTCCGTGGTGGGGTTTGACGATATCCGGTTGGCCGAGTTCACCATTCCGCCCTTGACGACTGTACAGATGTCGCAAATGGAACTTGCCAAGGTTGCCTTCGAAGCCTTGTTGAAAGAGGCGCAACGCGAGTCGCCTTCGCGCGAACGCACTGAATACGAACAGAACACCAGCCTCGTGCTCAGGCGTTCGACTGCGCTGGCTCGTCCTGGAAAACTGGCTTGACCGCGCCAAATGACCGCGCCAAATGACCGCGCCAAATAATTGACAAGTCCCCGGAAATGGTCTAGATTGCGCTGATTCTGGGTAAACGATTACTGATATTGTCTAATACGGAGAAATCGACGCTGACATGCTCCAACGTTTAAGGGAACAAGTCCTCGAAGCCAACCTCGAACTCGTACGCCAGGGGCTTGTCCTCTACACCTTCGGCAATGCCAGCGGCATCTCCCGCACCGAAGGCTTAGTCGTCATCAAGCCCAGCGGAGTTCCCTATAAAGACTTGCGGCCCGACCATCTCGTCGTCACCGATCTGGCCGGCAAAGTCGTCGATGGTCATCTGCGACCCTCCTCCGATCTTCCCACTCATCTCGTCCTCTACAATCAATTCCCTGAAATCGGCGGCATCGCCCACACTCACTCCGAATACGCCACCGCCTGGGCGCAGGCTCGCAAACCGATTCCATGTTTTGGCACCACTCACGCCGATTATTTTCATGGCGCGGTGCCCGTTACCCCGGAAATGTCCGAGTCCGAAATTGCCGATGACTACGAGGGAAATACTGGCCGCGTCATCGTCCGCACTTTGCAAGCGGCCAATCCGCTGACCCTCCCCGGGATCTTGGTCGCCAATCACGGGCCCTTCGCCTGGGGCAAAGACCCGCGCGAAGCCGCTCATAACGCGGTTATTCTCGAGTCGATCGCGCGCATGGCATATCTCACGCTCGGCATTAATGCGACCGCACAACCCGTAGGAACCGCCCTGCACAACAAACATCACCTCCGAAAACATGGCAAAGATGCATATTATGGACAGTCCAACGGGCGGTCCAATGGACAACCCACGACTGAGGATCGAGACCAGAAACAAAAACAGGACTCCTGACAAGGACTCCTGACAAGGACGAATCATGATCTCGCTGCTCGCGAACGGCGTTCCCGCCCACCTCGTCCGTCTCGCTCCGATCGATGTTGTCATCGTGGTTTTCTATTTTGCCCTGGTCCTCTCGATCGGATGGTACTTAAAAGGGCGCGCCAACACCGGCGAAGATTTTTTCATGGCCGGCCGCGAGATGACGGCATGGGTCGCCGGGCTGAGTTTTCTCTCCGCCAACTTGGGCGCCCTCGAATTGATGGGCTGGGCCGGTTCGGCCTACCAGTACGGCATCCTGGCCACTCACTGGTATTGGATCGGCGCCATCCCCGCGATGCTCTTCCTCGCGCTCGTCATGATGCCGTTCTACTACATCTCCAAAACTCACTCCGTTCCCGGCTACCTCCAGCTTCGTTTCGGCGAGCCCAGCCGTGCCCTCTCCGCCATCTCCTTCGCCTTCATGACCGTGCTCATGAGCGGCGTCAACATGTTTGCCATGGCCAAGGTCATGCAGATCGTCCTCGGATGGGATATCAACTTCAGCATCTGGGTCTCCTCGTTGACCGTCGCCATCTACGTCACCCTCGGCGGCCTCCGCTCTGCCATCTTCAATGAAGTCCTGCAGTTTTTTCTAATCTGGGCCGGCGCCCTGCTCATCCCCATCCTCGGCTTATACGAAGCTGGCGGTTGGACCAACCTAAAACTGCAAATCGCACAAAGAGCCTCGTCCGAATACGTTCACCTCTGGTCCGGCCTCGGCTCGTTCTCGACCAATCCCATGGGTATCAATTGGGTCGGCATTGTTTTCGGACTGGGCGCGATCATCTCCATGGGTTACTGGACCACCGATTTCCTGGTTGTCCAGCGCATTCTCGCCGCCAAAGATATTCGTAGCGCCGAAATGGCGCCCATCATCGGTGCCGCCTTCAAGATGTTTGTGCCGATCATAGTAATCCTGCCCGGCCTGATCGGACTGGCCGTCTTACCCGAGAAGTTAGTCCCGGAATCGGTAGCCGCTGTAACCGGCGGCCACAGTTACAATGACGTTCTCCCACTTATGCTGGCGCGTTACTGCGGCCCTGGCCTTCTCGGCCTCGGAGTTACTGCCCTGATCGCTGGCTTCATGTCGGGCATGGCAGGCAATGTAAGTGCCTTCACAACCGTGTGGACCTATGATATCTATCGCCCTTTTTTCAACAGAAAGGCCAGCGATCACCACTATGTCAACGTAGGCCGCTGGACCACAGTAATCGGCGTCTTAATCAGCGTAGGAACCGCCTATCTCGTAATGCAATTCGCCAGCATCATGGATTACGTCCAGGCATTATTCAGCTTCTTCATCGCACCGCTCTTCGGCACGGTCGTCCTCGGAATGCTCTGGAAGCGCGCGACCGGCCCAGGCGGATTTTGGGGCCTGCTCTGCGGCACGCTTTCTTCGATCAGCATGTGGGCTTGGGTAAAAGTCGATCCGACCGCGCTCCGCTATGTCGCGCTGTCACCGCACGCCAAAGGCTTGGCGCAGGATATGTTCCAGGCGCTGTGGTCCTTCATCGTCTGCGTCATCATAACCGTGGTCGTGAGTCTGGCGACGAAACCAGTGCCAGACGCTCAGTTGGCCGGACTAGTCTACGGCCTGACGGAAGTTCCTTCCGTCGGCGATATCCCGCTTTATCAGAAGCCGCTCTTCTGGGCAGCCGTCGTAACCGTAGTGTTTTTTGTGCTCAATATTATTTTCTGGTAACCGTTCGTGGATACATCGGAGGCAAGCGCCATGATTTCAATCTGGTTCTTCATCGGAATTTCGCTAGCCGTGAACGGCGCGCTGATCCTCGCCGCCGGAATCTATCAGTTGATAAACCCTCCAGAAAATCCAAGCGTTGTGCTCTTCCAGTTGCATGCCAACGTCTGGTGGGGAGCTGTATTGCTCCTATTCGGCCTAGCTTACTGCTTTAAGTTCGCTCCAAAACGTAATTCGTGACCGGTAAGTGGAGAGTAAGATGTCGTCCAATCAGAAAAAGATGGTAATGGGAGTTATTGTAGGGAATCGTGGTTTTTTCCCCGATCACCTAGCCAAAAGCGGCCGCGAAGAAATTCTCAACGTCCTGCAAGCGGCCGGAATCGAGGCCGTCGCACTTACTCCGGAAGAGAGTAAGTATGGCGCAGTCGAGACTCGCGAAGAATCCCGCCGTTGTGCCGACTTATTCAAGCGCAATCGCGATCGCATCGATGGAGTTATCGTCACCTTGCCAAACTTCGGCGAAGAGCGTGCCATCGCCGACGCCTTGCGTCTAGCCGATCTCCATGTCCCCGTCCTGATTCAAGCCACACCCGACGATCCCACAAGGATGACGATCGCCTCCCGCCGCGACAGTTTTTGCGGCAAAATGTCTGCCTGTAACAACCTACGCCAATACGGCATCCCTTATTCCTTAACCACGCTCCACACCGAAAGCCCAAACTCACCAGAGTTTGCCCACGATCTCCAGTGGTTCTCCGCCGTCTGCCGCGTGGTAAAGGGATTTCGCAACCTCCGAGTCGGCGCCATCGGCGCCCGCCCCGCCGCCTTTAACACCGTCCGTTACAGCGAAAAAATTCTCGAATCGCAAGGCATCTCCATCGAAACCCTCGACCTCTCCGAAGTCCTCGGCCGCATCGATCGCATGAAAGATAACGACGATAACGCGCAAGCCAAGTTAGCCGCCATCAAACAATACATAGATTCCAGCAGCGTGCCCGCACCCGCATTATTAAAAATGGCAAAGCTAGGCGCAGTCATCGACCACTGGATGGCCGCAACCGAAGTCACCATCAGCGCCGTCCAATGTTGGACCTCCATCGAAGAAAATCTTGGCGTCGTCCCCTGCACGGTCATGAGCATGATGAGCAACGAACTCCTCTCCAGCGCCTGCGAGGTCGACATCTGCGGCGTCCTCGGAATGCATGCCCTGCAACTCGCGTCCGGCGCGCCATCTGCCCTCCTCGACTGGAACAATAATTACGGATCCGATCCCAACAAGGCAGTCTGCTTCCACTGCTCCAATCTGCCCAAACACTTCTTCCGCTCCGTGAAAATGGACTTCCAGGAAATCATCGCCGGCACCGTCGGCAAAGAAAACACATTCGGCACCTGCGTCGGCCTCATCAAGCCCGAAAAAATGAGCTTCGCTCGCTTCTCCACCGACGATACCGCAGGAAAAATGCGCGGCTACGTCGGCCAGGGCCGATTCACCGACGATCCACTCAACACCTTCGGTGGCGCCGGCGTCGTCGAAATCGCGCACATGCAAAAACTCCTGCACTACATTTGCGAACGCGGCTTCGAACACCACGTAGCCGCCAATCTTTCCCCGGAATCATCGACCATCGCCTCCGCCGTCCACGAGGCCACCACGCGCTATCTCGGCTGGGATATGTATTTCCACGGTCACGATAGCGGAGCCTGCTGATGGCCATCGTAGCCGGAGTAGATTTCGGAACGCTGAGCGTGCGCGTCTCTCTCGTAGACAGCGAGCGCGGTCTACTCCAGTCCGCCGTCCAGGAATATCCTCTTCATCGCAAGCGCGAAGATCCCGAATACGCCACGCAATCTCACGACGATCACATGCGCGCCCTCGCCGCCGCCATGCGCGAAGTGCTGAAAAAGGCCGCCATCAGCGGCGATCAGGTCGAGGCCATCGCCCTCGACACCACCGGTTCCTCGGTAATTCCCGTCGGCAAAAACATGCAACCCCTCGGCGAATACTACCTGTGGTGCGATCATCGCGCCAAAGGCGAAGCCGCCGAAATCACCGAAGCCGCCCATCGCGAAGGCCTCGAAGCCATTCAATGGTGCGGCGGCGTCTACTCCTCCGAGTGGGGATTTTCAAAACTCCTTCACTGGCTCCGCCACAATCCTGATCAACGCAAAGACTTTGTCTCCGCCTTCGAACATTGCGACATGGTTGCGGCCACACTCTGCGGAGTCACCGATCCGAAAAAAGCGAAGCGCAGCATTTGCGCCATGGGCCACAAATGGCTCTGGAATCGGGCCCTGGGCGGCCTTCCCCCCGAAAGCTTTCTAATCAAGGTCGATCGTCTCTTGCAAGGAGTCCGCGAAAAACTCGACGGCGAATACGCAACCTCCGATCAAATCGCCGGCACGCTCTCAGAATTCTGGGCAGAAAAACTCGGCCTCAAACCCGGCATTCCCATCCCTGTCGGCGCCTTCGACGCGCACTGGGACGCCATCGGAGCCGGTTGCCGCACCGACGATATGGTCAACGTCATCGGCACTTCGACCTGCATCATCGGCATCACTCCCTCAGTGAGTCTCGTGCCCGGCGTCTGCGGCGTGGTCCAGGGCAGCGTTCATCCGCATCGCACCGGAATCGAAGCCGGCCTCTCCGCCGCCGGAGACATCTTCAACGCCATCGCAACCCGCGCTGGCACCACTGTCCAGGCGCTCTCCAGCGGCCTCGAAAATTATCGCGCCGGCCAGACCGGCCTGCTCCGCATGACCTGGGATAACGGCGATCGCACCGTCCTCGTCAATCCCAACCTGCGCGGCGTCACCCTCGGATGGAATCTCCAAAGCACAGCGCAAGATGAACTCTTCGCCGCCATCGAAGGCACCGCCTTTCACACTCGCGTGATCCTCGATCGCATGGCCGATCACGGCGTAGAAGTTAAACGCGTCATCAACGCTGGCGGCATTCCACAAAAAAACGACGTGCTCAATCAGGTCTACGCCAACGTATTGGGCCGCCCCGTGCTCGTTCCCAGCAAGAGCGTAGTCAGTCTCGGCTCCGCGATCTTCGCCTTTCTAGCCGCCAAAACTTTCCCGAGCATCGAAGCCGCCCAGGATAAAATCTGTCCTCCGCACACTGCCTTCATGCCGGATGACGCGTCGCAACGTATCTACGCCGAGTTGTATCCTTTATTTGGCAAGCTATATTTCGCTTTGGGCCAGCCCGGAGACGATCCTCTAAGCGTCGTGCTTCCGAAACTGATTGCCGTAGCAGCGTCCGTGGCCGCTCCAGGCCGCGCATTAGAACCCAAGGAGCCATAATGAGCGTTCAACAAATTCGGCGGGCGATCGCGATCAGCGCTTTATTAGCGACGATCAGCGTGATTGCGGAGGCGAAGACAAAAGTGACCAGCGAGCCCTTTGGAAAAATGCCGGACGGAACTGCCGTTGAAATCTACACCCTGAGCGATGGCGCCTACGAAGCTCGCATCACCACCTACGGCGGAATTTTAGTTTCCATGAAAACTCCCGACCGCGCCGGCAAGTCAGCCGACGTCGTACTCGGCTTCGACAACCTCGATGGCTACATCGCCAACTTCAACGGCCCGTCCAATGCCTTCTTTGGAGCAATCATCGGCCGCTACGCCAATCGCATCGCCCACGCCAGCTTCACTCTCGACGGTCAAAAATATTCGCTCCCGAAAAACAACGGAGACAACACTCTCCACAGCGGCACTCACGGCTTTAACAACGTGGTCTGGAAGGCGAAAACGGTCGCCAACGGAGTGGAACTGGCTTACCTGAGCAAAGACGGCGAGGCCGGTTTCCCTGGCAACCTCACCGCTACCGTGAAGTACACGCTAGTCAAGGGCGATCTGCGTATCGAATACGAAGCGACAACCGACAAAGACACCGTAGTCAATCTAACCAATCACTCCTATTTCAATCTCGCCGCTCAAGGCGACATTCTGAAGCACGAACTGACACTCCACGCCTCCCGCTTCACGCCCGTCGATGCCACACTCATTCCCACCGGCGAACTCAAGCCCGTAGAATCCACTCCCTTTGATTTTCGCAAGTCCACGGCAGTGGGCGCGCGCATCAACGCCAACGACGACCAGCTTCATCTCGGTCGCGGATACGATCACAACTGGGTGATCGAAAACGAGACCGGCAAACTAACGGAAGCCGCTGAACTCTTCGACCCCAGCAGCGGACGAATATTGAAAGTTCTAACCGATCAACCAGGAGTTCAGTTCTACAGCGGAAATTTTCTAGACGGCTCCGTCAAAGGCAAAGCCGGCAAACCCTATGAACAGCACGCAGCCCTCTGCCTGGAGACGCAACATTTCCCCGACTCTCCCAATCATCCAGATTTCCCATCCACCGAGTTGAAGTCAGGCAAGCGCTACCACTCGGTGACGATTTTTAGCTTCTCGACCCGCTAGCGCGAACCCAATGGATTCGCGCTCGAGACAACGAACTCGCCGGTCCAGGCTAACCCGCTCAGAGCCTCTCGTTGCCATTTTTATTCTGGCCATCCTCATCGCTCGCCCCGGCCGCGCCCAATCGACAGACAGCATCAGCATCCAGGTGCACGTCGATCAATCCGCCGGAACAATTACTCCCATCTGGAATTTCTTCGGCTATGACGAGCCCAATTACACCTACGCCCCCAACGGAAAGAAACTCCTCGGCGAGTTGGTCGCGTTGGACACGGCGCCCGTCTACGTGCGCGTTCACAATCTGCTGACCTCCGGAGATGGCTCCGCCTCTCTGAAATGGGGTTCGACCAATGTCTACTCAGAAGACGGCGCCGGAAATCCGACTTACAGCTGGTCAATTCTCGATCAGATTTTTGACACGTTTCGCGCCGCCGGAATCAAGCCGCTGGTCGAGATCGGGTTCATGCCCGAGGCGCTTTCCACCCATCCCGACCCTTATCGTCACGACTTTCCGCGCGTCGGCGACATCTACACCGGATGGGCCTACCCGCCGAACAATTATCAAAAATGGTCCCACCTGATTTTCCAATTCGTGAGTCATCTGCGCCAGCGTTACGGCGATGCCGAAGTTAAAACATGGCTGTGGGAAGTATGGAATGAACCTGATATCGGATACTGGAAAGGTACACGAGAAGAATATTTCAAACTCTACGACGTCACTGTAGAAGCCGTGCTGCGCGCGCTTCCCGAGGCGCGCATCGGAGGCCCCGAGACCACCGGGCCGGCAAATCCAAAGGCCGCAGATTTTCTGCGAACATTTCTAGACCATTGTGCGCACCAGAAAAATTTCGCCACCGGCAAAATCGGATCGCATCTAGACTTCATCAGCTTCCATCCCAAAGGATCTCCCACCTGGCAAACCGACCACGTGCAGATGGGAATGTCCCATCAGCTAGCCGCAATTGAAAAAGGATTCAAGATCGTCGCATCGTTCCCCGAGTGGCAACACACTCCGGTCGTCTTGGGAGAATCCGATCCCGAAGGCTGCGCCGCATGTTCAGCCGAGAAAATTCCACAGAATCTTTATCGCAACGGCCCGCTCTACGCCGCCTACACCATCGGGGTTTTCAATAACATCCTCGCGCTGTCGCGTCAGCACCAGATCAATTTCCTCGGAGCCGTAACCTGGGCCTTCGAATTTGAGAATCAACCACCCTTCGCCGGCTTTCGCGAATTGGCCACCGACAGCATCGACAAGGCCGTACTGAACGCCTTTCGCATGCTCGGCCTCTTGGGCAGTGAACGCGTGAATGCAACCAGCTCAGGAGCTTTGCCCACTGCACAGGTTGTAACCGCCGGAGTGCGAGGGCAATCCGACATCGGTGTGATTGCGACGCGTAATAAGGAAAGGGAAAACCAGGCCCAAGTTCTCGTCTGGAATTATAACGACGACGACGTCCCGTCTCCGGCTGCGCCGATCGATTTGGTCATCAGTGGCTTGCCCGCGAGTGCAAAGCGGGCGCTGCTGGAACATTTTCGCGTGGACGCGAATCACAGCAACGCCTTCGCTCTATGGAAAGAGATGGGATCGCCAGCCGCGCCCTCCCCGAGCGACTACGCGCGTCTCCAGAGTGCCGGCGAATTGCAACTGCTCGAATCGCCCGCATGGACAATGGTTAACGATGGCGTGGTCCATTTGCACTTCGCGCTTCCCCGGCAAGGTCTGTCTCTCTTGCGGCTGGCTTGGTAGGTACTCGAATCCGTGTTAAAGAGTCAGAGTAAAGAAGCCCGAAAACGCTAGCGTTCCGAGGCCATGCCACTCGAGTTAGCGCCTTTCGCATGAATCAATTCTTCCGTCACGCGAAACTGCTCCTTCGCAAGATCCGCTTTTCCCGACCGCTGATAAATTCGCCCCAGCAGGTAATGATCCGCACTCTCTCCAGGATCCAATTTAATAGCCGTTTCCGCCTCCTGCCGCGCACTGTCAAAGCGGTTCAACTCAAAATACGCCTTCGCCAGTTGATAGTGCGCTTTCCCGCTGGCACGCGCAATCCTAGCCGCGCGCTCCAATAACAAAACAGCATCCTCGGCGTGCCCCGATTTTTCTAGTAGCATCCCCAGGTTCAAATAAGGCTGCTCGCTGTGCGTCGGCAGGTTCTCATCTAACTGTACGGCTTTGCGATAAGCAGCCAACGCGGCATCAACCTCATTCTTCGCCTCGAGACTTAATCCCAGGTTATCTTCGGCCTTCACGTTATTCGGCTCACGCCGCAATACCCCTTCAAAAGCTGCAATCGCCAAATCAAATCGATTCTGTTGATATCGCACGCGCCCCAAATGGTATCGCGCCTCCACATTCTCCGGATCAGCCGCGAGCGCCTGCTCCAGATAGCGCGCTGCATCGTCGTAGTCCGCGAGCAATACATAATCCAGCGCAACCGCCTTCAAATCGTCCGCTGTCGGAGTCTGCAAACGACCCGCCTCACTAAACAGTTGCAGCGACTCCTTTGGCTTGTCCTGGCGAAAACGTACATACGCCAGCAAGTAAACCGCATCAGCCGACTCCGAATGTGCCGCCCGATAACCCTCCAGTGCAACCGCCGCCTCGTCAAAGTTTCCCAGATTCACCAACGCCTTCCCACGATACAAAGACGCGGCGGTCTTCCCCGGCTCGGCCTTTTCAAGCTCATCGAACGCAGATGCCGCCTCCGCCCACCGATGTCCCTGGAACAACTGCATGGCTTCCTTAAATGTAGGTGTCTCCGCGAATACTTCAAGGGCAAGAAGAGCAGCCGCACCGATAATCAACAACGTGTTTACAGCGCTCCTCATTATTATGACGATCCAGTCTCACCTGATTATGCCGCTCCGCAATATGGCGATCCGCATTGCGGTGAGTGCATTATCGTTCGTCGCCAGCGTCCTCCCGCGCACTTAATGCGCCGGAAGCGCAACCCCCTCCGTCACCGTGACAATCCGGTCCGCCGCCACGTTTTTCAACACCTGCTTTATCCCGCTAGGCCAGCGAATATCCACCTCCCCCACTTCCGTAGCTGCCCCCAGCCCAAAATGCACCCGCTTGTCGCTCGATGATTCATAACTCCCCGCCGTCGTCACCGTCGCATACTGATCTGTCGGAGAATGTTCACCCGAATAATGATCTGCAGCATAACCACCGTCCCCCGCCGTTGTAATCTTAATCTGCGCCCCGATCCCATCCTTATTACTCTTCACTCCCACCAGCTTCAAAGTAATCCAATGGTTCGCCGTCACTGTCTCGTTGCGCAAGACCCACGCCGGCCCATTATTCTCCGTCACCACCACATCGATCTTGCCATCGTTATCGATGTCCCCAATCGCCATGCCCCGCCCGGCCCACTTCTGCTGAAACACTTCGCCCGACTGTCCCGACACATCCACAAACCGATTCCCCTTGTCATTCCACAGCAGCAGCGGAGACTCCCGATACCGCAGATGCGGCTCATTCACCTGGATCGTGTCCATCACATGCGACTGCACCAGAAAAATATCCTTCCACCCATCATTGTCATAATCCACAAAACGCACGCCCCATCCCGAATGCAGCAAACTGATCGCTCCCAACCCCGTCGTCAGCGTCGTATAGTCGAACGTCCCGTCCCCCTCATTCTTATAAAGCCCATATTTCTGGTTGGCCAGATCCGTAATGATGACGTCCGGCCATCCATCATTGTTATAGTCCTCGAAATCCACTCCCATCCCCGCAAACGTGCCACCGCTCCCATCCAATCCCACTCCCGATACGACCCCGACTTCCTCAAACGTTCCATCGCCCTTGTTATGAAAAAGAAACTCCGGCATCGAATCATTCGCCAGCATAATATCCATCCACCCATCGTGATCGTAATCGCCAATCGCCAGCCCCAGCCCCTTGCCCGGTTTCGCCATCCCCGCCTTCATCGCCACTTCGCTAAACTTGCCATTCCCATCATTGTGATAAAGCATCACCGACACCGGCTTAAACAGATCAGGATGGCAATACGACCGAAATCCCTCCTCGCGATGCCCGCAATAAATATCGTCGAAGTCCCAATCCATATAGCGGGCGACCACCAGGTCAAGCCGCCCATCATTGTCATAATCGACCCAAGCCGCGCTGGTAGCCCATCCCGAGCCCCCCACCCCCGCGCTCGCTGTCACATCCGTAAATGTTCCATCGCCGTTATTGTGATAGAGCGTGCTACGGCCATATCCCGCAACAAAGAGATCGTCATAACCGTCGTTGTCGTAATCGCCCACTGCCACGCCCGTCGAATATCCCGTCCCCGCCAAGCCCGCCTTCTCGGTCACATCGTCAAACGTCCCATCAGCTTTCTGGTGATAAAGCCGATTCCAATATTTCGCGCCATCCTTCTGCGGAATCGTCCCCTTAGCCGTCGGATCATCGATCCGCGCCCCATTAGCAAAAAAAATATCCAGCCGCCCATCATTGTCATAATCGAACAGAGCAACCCCCGATCCCATCGTCTCCAGCAAATACTTCTTCGACGTGGGAGAAGCTTCCTGCCTGAAATGAATGCCAAGCTTTTGAGTTACATCAACAAAATTTCCAGGAATAGCAGAAGCCGCAGCGGAACGAGCATCCGCAGGATGGGCTTGCGCCGATGCTGTTTGGCCTAACGACGCGAGGCACGCCGTTAACGAAATCACAACCGCAAATAGAACTGCGCGCCTCTGAGAACGACGTCCAATCGCAACTGCCGCAAGGCAGCGCAAAGAACATCCTCCTCCTCCAAAGCGAGCAGGCAATCTCACAATACCGTCAGTCTATAACGCCAGACTGCGCGCCGACATCAGAGCCGCATGCAGATACCTCTCCCGCATCGGCCCGCTAGAACTCAAACTTGAGCTGGAGCTGTATTCTGCGTGGGAATAACAGATACCCTCCACCTCCTGTCGTCGAAAAGCTGCCCCAGTTGACCTGTCCGAATCCACCGGGCACAAATGTCCCGGGGGCTATGCCCGGGACTAGCGCGCTGTCATACGGTCCGAGATCCGCTGGACGATTCCAAACGTGCCGATTGAACGCGTTGAGGAAGTTCACCTGCAACAGAACGTCGCTGCCTTCCGTAATCTTAGTTCGTTTGAGCAGGTTGAAATCCTCGCTCAGGTAAGCCCCCATCCTTACCGACCCATCGACACGTGGTGATGTTCCGAAAACATATGTCCCATTGGCCGCGAGGTTCTGGGTTGAATTGGGGTCATCGAAGGCGGGATCGACCGCGCCTTTTGCCGTGTCCAAAGGATTGAAAATGGGAGTACCGGTCGAGCCATTCTGATAGGCAGCAGCCGTGATGGGAACGAAGTTCCCGTTTTTGCTTTTCCAAGCCGCGCTTTGGATAGAAGCGCCCGGTATGTAGTTAAACCGGATGCAGTCGGCATATGCCGGCGGAGCAGTCGCGCAACCGAAAGCAATAGGCTGGCCGCTTTCATAGCGCTGAATACCGCTGAAGGACCATCCCCCGACCACTCTGTCCTCGATCCCTGGGTGATTCAAGAATTTCTTGTTCTTACCAAAGGGCAGTTCATAGATGTAACTGAGCACAAAATTCTGGGGGAGATCCTGGTTGCTGATCGCCTTATCAACCCTTCGATCGAAAACGTTCGACGGGGCGCCGCCTTGATGTAGCGTGGCAAAGAACGGCAGCGCAGAATCGGCGTCGGTCAAAATCTTCGACCAGGTGTAGGAGGCCATCAGATTAAGGCCGTTGTGGAAGCGGCGGGTTAACTGGCCTTCTAGAGCGGCATATGTTGACTGGCCCAGATTCTCTAACGCCCCGTCGGTATTGAAACCGAAATACTGCGGGAAGGGTACCAGTGCCTGCGCTACCAGAAGGTTGCTGGGGAATCCTGCATAGGGCGGGGGTACTGCCGATTGCGACCCGATTTGTTGCGTCAGCGCGCCCCCCAATGAGAAGTATTTTGGGCTCAGCGTGTTGACCGCGTCATAATTCGACCGCAGGCTCACCGAATGGGAGCCTACGTAGGCTATGTCCATAATGAGGTCGGACGCCAGTTGGTGCTGGATTTCAAAGCTCCAGTTCTGAATCATTGGCGGGCGCCCGTACGACGGGTCCGTATACTGCGGTCCGGTGAAATTCAGCTGAGTAGGATCCAGGTTTGGAGGAGCGGGATACGACGGCAGTCCCGAGTCAATCTGAAGAGCCGGATCGAACCCGTTCGGACTGTTAAAGGCTGGGTTCGCTTGGAACCCCGTGCGATTAAATCCGCCGAAATCCGCATATTGTAGATTGCCATAGATGATCCCGTAACCGCCGCGGAGCACCGTGTTTCCCTTCAGTGCGGAGGGCGACCAGGCAAATCCAATGCGCGGGCCGAAATCCTTTGTCCATATATTCGCCCAGCGCTCGTTCACGTTGCCGTTCCTTCCCGGCCCGGTTCCGGCAAACACCAGCGCTCCCGGCAGGTTTCCCGCCCCCGGATTCGGTGTCGTCAAACTGATATTTGACGTGTCTCCACGGCCTTCCTTCTGCGGCTCATCGATCTCATAACGGAAACCGATATTGACAGTCAGCGTCGGGGTAACTTTGAAGCTGTCCTGAACAAATCCCGCAAAATAACTGCGCAACCAGCGCGCCTGACTGGCATAGGCCGTTACGTTTGCAGAGCCTAGCTCTCCCAGCAGCACGCTGGCGATTCCGTTTCCGCTGAGACCGTCGGTAAGAGGGGTCGCACCCGTTTGTCCTCGCCCAAAATTAAACGTCCCGCTCGTGTTTTGATAGTTTAGCGGCGAATATTGTTGATACCACTGCTCGTATCCAACTTTCAAGACGTGCTTGCCTTTCACCCAGGTCAAGCTGTCGTTAAACCGGAAACCGTTGTCAATAGTATCGCCGTACACGGCATCGCCAAAGCTTGCCGTCGGTCCTTCCGCGACATTAATAGGAGGGAACATGGGCCCACTCGCGCCCGTGATACCGAGTTTTGCATCCCAGCTGGCGCCCCCACCCAATCCCACTCCGGCCCCTATGTTCGCGCTGTTGGTGCGGTTATACCCAACGTTAAAGTGGTTCAACAGGCTTGGAGTAAATGCGTAGTCATACCCGAATCGAATAAAGTGAGTCGTGAATTTCTGCGTCCGTCCGTAACCCGCCGGCCCCGCCCATTCGGGGTTGGTCGAGATGCGGTCATTGGTGCGGGAGCTATACGTAAAATATGCTTTACTCTTCGACGTTATATTCTGGTCGGCGCGAACCGTCATCGCCGTATCCAGAATCGGGTAGCTGAACGGGAACACGTAGTTGTTAACCTGGTTGGCGTTCTGCGGCGTCGGATAATACGACAAAAGGGTCTGACCCACCGCTGAGAAACGACTGCTCGGAATCCCGTTGTTCCCAATGTTTCCCGGCTCGTCCATAAAGGCAGTTCTGCACTCCACTCCGCCAATTGTTTGCGTGGTCGCCGGGTCGAAGATTTCGCCCTGATAGATGTTCGCGTTGCCTTCGCAAGGATTGGTTCCCAGAATATTGCCTGTGTCCAAAGTCGCATTAAAATCGCCGCCAAGTTCTGCCGTAGTCGGTATGGTCGACGTCGTCACTCCGCCGTTCGTTTGCCGGTACTGCTCCCACGAGAAAAAGAAAAAGCTCTTGTCTTTGCCGTTGTAGAGGTGCGGAATGATTACCGGACCGCCGAAGGTTCCGCCATAGTCGTTCTGCCGATCGACCGGTGTTTGATAGAGAGCGCTCGTGCTCGGATTTTGCGAGATCAGAAAATTATTGCCCCAGGTATTCGCATCCAGCGCCGTGTTGCGAAAAATCTCGTACGCTTCCCCGTGATATTTGTTCGTCCCCGCCTTAGTGCTGAAGCTCTCAATACCCCCCGTCGTCCGCCCAAACTCCGCCGGCAATGTCGACGTAATGACCTTGAACTCGCCAATCGCATCCACCGACGGCGCAGTCTCGTCAAAAGACGATCCATTCTCCGACCGCGTCGTCGAGGACCCATCAAGCAAAACTTCCGTCGCGTAGTTCTGTCCGCCGCTGATCTTCGATTCGAACGTCCCGCCGTTCCCCGAGTCCGATCCCGGGCCGACCGCTCCCGGCGTCAAATAAACAAACGCCTCTGGAGATCGCATCGCTTGCACCGTGCTGCCGAGGGCCAATGGCAGGTCGAGAATTTGCTTGGCGTCCACTACCGTGCCCAGATCCGAGCTCTCTGTCTGCAGAGTCGGCGCGTCCGCCTGCACCATGATGCTTTCGCTGACCGCGCCGGCATTCAACTTGACGTCAATCGCGGCCGTGGTCGCGACCTGCACCTCAATACCCGTGAGCGTCGGCGACTTGAAGCCCGTAGCGGTCACCGTGATGTCATAGGTTCCAATGCGAACGTTGGGAAATCGATACGTGCCTGCGCTGCTGCTAACGGTCGTGTATACCGTTCCGGTCGCCTTCTCCGTGGCCGTCAATCTTGCGTTGGGCACAACCGCCCCAGAGGAATCCATCACCACTCCGGCAATGGCGCCCTGGTTCGCCTGGCCAGTCGCCAGCGACGAGAACGTCAAAATGGCCAAAACCATCAGCAGGCAACCGGCGAGTGCCTTAGCATATCCACGTTGCAGATCCATGTTCGCGCCCTCCAGAAAACTGAAAAAGATAACTTCACGGTTAACTTCTTCGAGCTCCGGATCTTTCCCGAGCACTCGATTGATTCCCAGCAAGAATTTCGCCGGCATCACAGCCTGAAAAACTCTCGCAAATCGCGACCTTAAGTAATCGTTTACTTGATGTCGAAAGCGCCATGTTCCGCAACTGCCTGAATCGCTTGCCTTTAGTAGTAGACCCCCAAGATAACTTCTTTTACTGCGCCGTCTGCTGCGACTCCGCCGACCGTTTCATCTTGTCTTCCAATTTCTGCGCCTGCGCCGCATCTGCTTCCTGCTTCAGCCGCATAAACGAACTCAGCGCCGCCCGCGAATCCTCCGGACGCTGCGCCCGCCGGTAAAGCTGCGCCAACTGATAGTACGATTGGCGGATCGTTTCACTGTCCGCCTGTCCCGCATCCGCCACCACCGCCTTAAAGCTCCCAATTGCCGCGTCCACCTGCCCAAGTTGCGCCTGCGCCCGCCCCAACTGATATTGCGCCCCCGGATACTTCGGCGATTTGCGCAGCAATTCATTCAACAACGCCACCGTAGTCTCCGGCTTCGACCGCTCCAGGCTCACCACCGCCAGCTTGAATTGCGCCGAAAGACTTTCGCCGTCGATTTTCACTTCGTCTTCAAAACCTGTTTCCGCCTTCTCCAACTGGTTCTGCTTCCAGTAAATATCCGCCAACTCCTCGTGCAGTCCCGGCTCATTCGGCCGCATCTGCACCGTAATCTCGCACTCCTTGGCCGCATCCTCCAGTCGATCCGCCTCCACAAATGACTGCGCCAAAGCCTGATGCACGCGCCACGATTGTGGATCGGCTCGATACATTTGCTCGTAACTGTCCTTCGACACCAGCATGTGCGCCCGGCCGCGGTGATACAAAATATCCACATCGCCCGGACTAAGTTTTGCCGCCTCGTCAAGGCTCGCGCTGGCCGCAACCGCATCGCCCTCGCCCAACTCAACCACTCCCAGCCACATCAGGGCCTGCGCGTTCCGCGGATCGAGTCGAATTTCATGCTTCAACGCCGTGATCGCACCCGAAAAATCATTGCCGCGATACCGCGCTATCCCTAAAAACAAATTCGCTCCCCGAAGCTTCGGCGACAAAGTCACCGCGCGATTCAAGGCCTTCACGGCTTCTTGGACGCGCCCTTGCTGCAAACGGGAAAGTCCCAAATTCAAATAAGCTGGAGCCGAAGCCGGATCAAGACTGGCTGCCTTCGCGAAATCCTCCGCCGCCAGCTCCCATTGACCGCCGCGGCTCGCCTCGGTTCCTCGCTGAAACGATTTCTCAAACTCACTGTTTTGAGCAAACAGAAGGCCCGCTCCGGCGAGAATCGCGAAGCCGCAAAGCATCGCTTTCGTCTGGAAAGCTATCGGAAAAAGAGCGGATTGCGGCTTAGAAACCAAGGCGATGCGGAGTTTAGTATTAAACAATTACCATTGTCAAGAAATTTTTCCCGCTCCAAAGCATTTCTAGTAAACGTTTACTAACATTCCATTTTTTGTAGACCCCGTGCGCCTCCAGGAAAACTTCCGTGCCGCGAAAAAGAGGCCCAAGAAACAGGATTTTTGCCGCTTAGACGCCAAGGGTTCGAATTAGCTTGGCGGATGCCCGTATACACCTTGGTTAACCTTAAGCGCCCTCTGTGGTGATCGCTCTCGCAAACTCAGCGATACCCCCTACTTCGCCCCAGGTTTGGCGGCCTGGGGATCAGCCCCCGCGACAATCCCGCGCCCTTCTTCCACCGAATAATACCGATCCACCGCCGGCAACCCCAGTCGCTCGACCGCCCCGCTAGGCCAATGGATCTCTACCCCCTCCACCTTCGCCGCAACCCCCAGCCCAAAATGCACCCGGAAATCATTCGACGAAGCGTAACTCCCGCCGCTGATCACATCGCCCCGCTGCCGCACCCCGCCAGCCGTCAGATAAACCGTAGCTCCAACCGCATCTCGAGGACTCTTCGGCCCGCCAATCAGTTTGAGCCCCACCCAATGGTTCTTGTTCGAATCCACATTCCGCAGGAGCGCCGGAACATTATGCAACTGGTTGATCACCACATCGATCTTCCCATCGTTAAACAAGTCGCCAAACGCCGCGCCCCGCGCCGTCAACACCTCAGCCAGCCCCGTCGCTCTCACCGGCGGTACCACCTCAAATTTCCCATTCCGCAAATTGTGAAACAACAGCGGACGCTCCGCAAACGTCGTGCCCCAGTCGCTCTGATCGACCCCCGGATAAACATGCCCATTCGCCGCCAGCAAATCCTTCCACCCATCGTTGTCATAATCGAGAAAGCCCGTGCCCCATCCCAGAAACGGGATCGTCACCTCCGCGATCCCCGCCTGATAGCTCACGTCGCTAAAATTTCCCCCGCCTTCGTTCTTGTAGAGCGGGTTGTAGTCGTCCGAGAAAACCGTGTTATACAGATCGAGCCAACCATTGTTCAGGTAATCTCCAACTGCAATTCCCATCGAAGCCGTCTCGCGCCCATTCTCGTTCAGCGCGTAGCCTGACGCATAACTAGCATCCTCAAACGTCCCGTCGCCCTTGTTGACATACAAATAGTTCGGCGTCGAATCGTTCGCCACCATCAAATCCACCTTGCCATCGTTGTTAACGTCTGCAAACACCGCGGTCAGCCCGTAATACCGATTCGCATCCGCCACGCCCGCCTTTTCACTGACATCCGTAAACGTCCCATCCCCGTTATTGTGAAAAAGATGATCGCCCTCGCCCTTCAATCCCCGCGGCCCGCACATCACCTTCAATCCGCGAAACTCGCACGTCGAAAATGTCACCACCGACGATCCCGGCACAGGAGGATGCTCGATGTCGTAGTGCACATATCCCGGAACAAACAGATCGAGCCGCCCATCCCCGTCATAGTCGCCAAAAGTCGCGCCCGTCGACCAATTGCCCAGCGCCACTCCAGCCTTCTCCGCAACATCGGTAAAAGTCCCATCGTGATTGTTGTGATACAGCCGATTCTTGCCAAAATTACTCACATACAAATCCGGCCATCCATCGTTGTCATAATCCCCCACCGCCACGCCAAAACCCCACCGGTCGTTAGTGACTCCAGCCTGCGCCGCCACATCCGTAAAAGTCCCATCATGATTGTTATGAAATAGCGCCGCATGCGGAGCCGTAGCCTTCCCCAACAGAGCGTCATATGTCGATCCATTCACAAAATAAATATCCAGCCACCCATCGTTGTCATAATCGAGCAGCGCCACGCCCGAGCCCACCGTCTCCAGGATGAAACGCGTTTCGTCCGTGCCCATCACATGCCGCCAACGCGTCAGCCCCGCCTTCTCCGCCACATCCTGAAAAACCACCGGCCCACTGTCGACAAATCCCCCCGCCGTAATCGGCCGCTTCTCACTATCCAACACCGCCGCATGAACGCCGCCAGTAGAGACCGCTCCCTGCGTTTGCGCAGCAGCAGGCGCTGCCTGTGCAGATGACGGCTGTGTAGAGGAAGGTGAAGATGGGGAAGATTGTCCGGCTGTTTGCGAAGAAGAACTCGCAGCTCCGCTCTGCGAAAAAATCCGATCCTCCGCCAGCGCAACGAAGGCAATCACCAAGCACGCCGCCAACTTGATCGAAAAAACTCGATTCCTCATCCTCACCGCGCAGCGCCCGCCCCCGTCAACTGCCGTATCAATTCCACTTCCTTAGCATCGTAAGGCGTTCCATCCTGGCGGAAAATATCGTGGAACCACACCGCCGGCTCCCCGCTATAAGTCTTCTCCCACGAGTCCCACGGATAAATCGTCTGCGACTTCCCATTCACAAATCCCCAGTTATAAGCGCCCACATGCTCCTTCTTCAACACCGGCAAAATCGCAGCAAACGTGCTCCCCAGCGGACGCGCCATGTACTCCGTGCATATCACCGGACGCCCAAATCGCCGCAGCGAATCAATCCGCCGCTTCGTCACCTCAGGCAAATCGTAACTATGAAATGTAATCACATCGGAATTCTGCAATTGAAACCGCGCCATCTCACTAAGCGAAGCGTCATTCCCCCACTCTCCCTTCCACACTCCGCTAGTCAGCGGCTGCGCAGGATTCACTTCCCGCGCCCACTTCCACTCCTCTTTCAACAGCCGCAGCGCGCGCACTGGCTTATCCGCCAGTTCCGTACTCTTATAAGCCGGATTCTCATTGTCCGGTTCATTCATCAAGTCCCACATCAAAACCCGCCGGTCGTCGCGAAAATGCGTCAGCACTCCCACAATGTAAGGTTTCAATTCCGCATTCCACCGTGACTCGTCTTTCAACAGATCGGCCCCCGGAGCCTGCACCCACCCCGAGTTATGAACATGCGGCCGAGGAGCCGGCTGCTTCCCCAAATGTGGCTGCGGATCCCAAACCGAATCCAGCAGCACAAACGTCACCCGAATATGATGTTTGTCCGCAACCTCCACGAACTGATCCAGCCGCCGCAAAAAACCCTGCGCATCCTGCTGCCACAAAAGATTGTGGAGAAACACTCGCATCGTGTTCATCCCCAAGCCCTGCGCCCATCCCAGCTCGCGATCAATCGTAGGCAAATCAAAAGTATCCGCCTGCCACATCTCCAGCTCATTGATCGCCGTGCTGGTAATGTAATTGCTCCCCACCAGCCATCCCTGCTGCGCATACCACTGATGAGCCCGATCCGCCGCCCAAGCCCCATTCTGGCCCAACGCGCCAGCGCAGCCCAAAAAACAAGTCACCCAAACCGCAACCGCCCAGTGCACAACCCCATAATCAGTCCGCATTCGTCTCCCCGCCATATTCGACTTACTCGGATTTCGGCCCCCACTTAGCTCTCGCTTGCGCCCACCTTCGCCCTTGCTTTTGGGTGGCGCAGCGCTTCAGCGCTGCGATCAAAGGCTTGCTGTATGTTGGTTTTCCCCTGTGATCCTCTGTGCCCCCTGTGGTGAAAACTCCTTCCATGAGAATGCCGGTCTATGTCAAGTAAAACTTTGACGACTGGATGTTTTGCTGTTGCTGTTGCCCTTCATAACATTCACCTTCCCTCCTAGTTGAGCCATTGTGCAGAGCGGCCCGGAGCGGTCAAGGGCGCGATCTGTGCGGCGACAGCGAACCCTTGACGGCGAGGACCGCTCTGCCACCCTTCCCCTAGGAGGGAAGGTGGGCCGATGATGCGCTGGATCGTCTTGTCCGATCAAGCGCGGTTCCCCAAAGCTTCGCTTGTGCGCTGCTACTACTGTCGCCACCCTTCCATCCGC
The DNA here is from genome assembly GCA_963800565.1 of uncultured Acidobacteriaceae bacterium. Lineage (GTDB taxonomy): Bacteria > Acidobacteriota > Terriglobia > Terriglobales > Acidobacteriaceae > Acidiflorens. Next base: position 27,145 of record CAWDBM010000009.1, on the reverse strand, counting down.
ACTCTCGATGAGCGTTTCTTCGCTCGGTGCAAGTTGGGTGTTCTCGTTTCAGTCGGTGCTGCCACCTGATTTTCGACCTTTCGTCCATCTCTCGATGGAAGTGGGCCAGATGGGATGAGAATGCCGGTCTCCGACGGGATGCGATAAGCTCCCAAGTTATCGACGCGCTCGAGGCGCAAGGAGATAAAGGAGACCGGACATGAAAAAGATTAGCACTGGAACGACAAAGAAGGTCGAAAAAAATGCGAATCAAAAACTAACGATCGGGCTGGATCTGGGAGACCGCTGGAGTTGGTACTGCGTACTGGATGAGGCGGGAGAAGTAGTTTTGGAACAGAAAGTGGCGACCACACCGAAGGCGATGAAGGAGGTTTTCGGCGGGATGCCGCGCAGCCGGCTGGCGCTGGAAACGGGGACGCACTCGCCCTGGGTAAGCCGGGTCTTGAGTGAACTGGGGCACGAAGTGATCGTGGCGCATGCGCGCAATGTGCGCCTGATCGGAGAGAGTCGGAAAAAGGATGATCGGCTCGATGCCCGAATGCTGGCGCGACTGGTGCGGATCGATCCTAAGTTGTTGGCGCCGGTGAAACATCGCAGCGCGCAGGCGCAAGCGGATCTGATGGCGATCCGGGCGCGAGCGGGCTTGGTACGGGCGCGGACGTCGTTGATCAATACGGCGCGGGGAGTGACGAAGTCTTACGGAGAACGGTTGCGCGGCTGCAATCCGCGAAACATGAACCCGGTGAAGGCGCAGGAACTGAGTCCGGAACTGAAAACGGCACTGGAACCGTTGCTGGGAGCGATCGAGTCGCTGAGCGAACGGATTGTGGAATACAACGAGCGCATCGAGCAGATCGCGAAGCGGAGTTACCCGGAGGTGGCGCGACTGACGCAGGTGAAGGGAGTGGGGACGCTGATCGCGTTGACCTATGTGCTGACGCTGGAAGATGCGCATCGTTTTGGCAAGAGCCGGGATGCGGGCTGCTATGTCGGGTTGCAACCAGGACGGAGGAACTCGGGGCAGAGCGAACCGCAACTACATATTAGTAAGGAGGGAGATCGGTACCTGCGAACGTTGCTGGTGCAGGGTGCGCACCATATTCTGGGACCGTTTGGAGCGGACAGCGATCTGCGACGGTGGGGACTGAAGCTGGCGGAGCGCGGGGGAAAGAATGGGAAGAAACGAGCGGTGATCGCGGTGGCGCGGAAGCTGGCGGTGTTGCTGCATCGGCTGTGGGTGAGCGGAGAAGCGTACGAACCGCTGCGCAACCAGCGAGGAGTCGCGTTGCCGGCAGCGGCGTAGTTTCGATCCAAGAAATTTAAGAATGCGAGAGCCCCAAAGTTTAAGCGCCGAGTTTCGGTGACTGCGTCAAACGCCTGGCCCACTTCCATCGAGAGATGGACGAAAGGTCGAAAATCAGGTGGCAGCACCGACTGAAACGAGAACACCCAACTTGCACCGAGCGAAGAAACGCTCATCGAGAGTGCGGATGGAAGGGTGGCGACAGTAGTAGCAGCGCACAAGCGAAGCTTTGGGGAACCGCGCTTGATCGGACAAGACGATCCAGCGCATCATCGGCCCACCTTCCCTCCTAGGGGAAGGGTGGCAGAGCGGTCCTCGCCGTCAAGGGTTCGCTGTCGCCGCACAGATCGCGCCCTTGACCGCTCCGGGCCGCTCTGCACAATGGCTCAACTAGGAGGGAAGGTGAATGTTATGAAGGGCAACAGCAACAGCAAAACATCCAGTCGTCAAAGTTTTACTTGACATAGACCGGCATTCTCATGGAAGGCGTTTGACGCAGTCACCGAAACTCGGCGCTTAAACTTTGGGGCTCTCGCATTCTTAAATTTCTTGGATCGAAACTACGCCGCTGCCGGCAACGCGACTCCTCGCTGGTTGCGCAGCGGTTCGTACGCTTCTCCGCTCACCCACAGCCGATGCAGCAACACCGCCAGCTTCCGCGCCACCGCGATCACCGCTCGTTTCTTCCCATTCTTTCCCCCGCGCTCCGCCAGCTTCAGTCCCCACCGTCGCAGATCGCTGTCCGCTCCAAACGGTCCCAGAATATGGTGCGCACCCTGCACCAGCAACGTTCGCAGGTACCGATCTCCCTCCTTACTAATATGTAGTTGCGGTTCGCTCTGCCCCGAGTTCCTCCGTCCTGGTTGCAACCCGACATAGCAGCCCGCATCCCGGCTCTTGCCAAAACGATGCGCATCTTCCAGCGTCAGCACATAGGTCAACGCGATCAGCGTCCCCACTCCCTTCACCTGCGTCAGTCGCGCCACCTCCGGGTAACTCCGCTTCGCGATCTGCTCGATGCGCTCGTTGTATTCCACAATCCGTTCGCTCAGCGACTCGATCGCTCCCAGCAACGGTTCCAGTGCCGTTTTCAGTTCCGGACTCAGTTCCTGCGCCTTCACCGGGTTCATGTTTCGCGGATTGCAGCCGCGCAACCGTTCTCCGTAAGACTTCGTCACTCCCCGCGCCGTATTGATCAACGACGTCCGCGCCCGTACCAAGCCCGCTCGCGCCCGGATCGCCATCAGATCCGCTTGCGCCTGCGCGCTGCGATGTTTCACCGGCGCCAACAACTTAGGATCGATCCGCACCAGTCGCGCCAGCATTCGGGCATCGAGCCGATCATCCTTTTTCCGACTCTCTCCGATCAGGCGCACATTGCGCGCATGCGCCACGATCACTTCGTGCCCCAGTTCACTCAAGACCCGGCTTACCCAGGGCGAGTGCGTCCCCGTTTCCAGCGCCAGCCGGCTGCGCGGCATCCCGCCGAAAACCTCCTTCATCGCCTTCGGTGTGGTCGCCACTTTCTGTTCCAAAACTACTTCTCCCGCCTCATCCAGTACGCAGTACCAACTCCAGCGGTCTCCCAGATCCAGCCCGATCGTTAGTTTTTGATTCGCATTTTTTTCGACCTTCTTTGTCGTTCCAGTGCTAATCTTTTTCATGTCCGGTCTCCTTTATCTCCTTGCGCCTCGAGCGCGTCGATAACTTGGGAGCTTATCGCATCCCGTCGGAGACCGGCATTCTCATCCCATCTGACTTCTTCCGCAGATCGCCAAAATTTACTCCGCAGCGATGCGCTACATAAAGATCATCATCTTCGAAGCACTACGCTGGCGCTGCGGGACACAGCCCCGCGCATCTGCGAAATCACTTCCCTCGTCCTCTCAAGGCTGAATCTGCGGCCAGTCATTCGGCCAGCTTAAAGGATTCACAAAAAGGTAAGCCGCCCCATCCGGCAACTGAATCGCATGAAAAACAATAATGTCCCCATTCACCGGATCAAGATACGCCGTCCCGCCTCCCGGACCATTCCACGTTGTTCCATTCCCCGACAGCAATTGCGTGCCGCCGCCCTGCATCATGTCCACCCCAGCCATATCGACAAACGGCCCCTGCGGAGTCGTCCCTCGCCCTACCATAATTCGATAAGTGTCCTGATAAGGATCCGCCGCGCAGCAGTCATCGAAGGACGCAAACAAATAGTAGTAACTCCCCTTATGCACCAGCGACGTCCCCTCAATCGGATCGTATTGCACATTCGGCCGATACGCCAACGAGTAGACCGTAGGATTCGAAGCCAGAAGAAATCCCGTAGTCGGATCAATCTGCTGCTGCTTGATCCCGCTCCAATAACTCCCATAAGTCAACCACACTTGCCCATCCGTATCCGTCAATATCGTCGGATCAATCGCATTGAAATCGTCCGTAGAAACCGATCCCAGCACCTCGCCCTGATCCACCCACGCGTAATCGGGATCGCTAGAATCGAGCGTGGTATTCGTCGCCAGCCCAATCACTGAAGTATTCGATCCAAACGTCGAGCCCGCAAAATAAACGTGGTACAAGCCGTTGAAATACGAAATATCCGGAGCCCACAGCCCAATCACACCCGGAACCTGCGCCACGACCCACGCCGGAATCGCGCTGAAGACATAGCCGCACGAAGTCCAAGCCACGCGATCCGTCGAGCACAGGATCGGCAAAGAGCCATTCACCGCTGGCCCATCCGCATCCGTGCTGAACACGTGATAAGTATTGCCCTGCCGCATCACGCTAGGGTCGCGCACCGGAGTGATCGCCCCCGTCAAATCGTAGCCGCTGAAAACCGTAGGCGGAGTAGGCCCCTGCGAACTCCCGCTTCCCCCACCGCAACTTGTAAACAGAAGCGCCAGCCCCAGAACGGAGAACGCCGCAGCAAAAACCCCAACTCTCTTATCGCCCAACCTGATCACCACCAACCTGAATCCCTCATCGCTTCTACCGCACACTATTCGCCTCCGCGACGCTACATCGCTGCCATGACCCGCTCGCGGTTCCTTCTGGCTTCCAGCCTTCGGCAACGGATTTGATCTTGGTTGGCTTTTGGGTGGCGCAGCGCTTCAGCGCTGCGATAACCGCCCATGAATCCCGGCTTTAGCCGCCGAGGGAACCAGCCGATCTATGTTAGCGTCAACGCCAATTTAGTCACCGAAGCCGGAGCAAACATATACCGCAAGCCCGGCCCCGCAACATCCAGGCTCTTAGTCTCTGGAACCACCACCCGCCGATCCTCAAAAGTATTGTGCGCGTGAATATCCGAGTGATTCAGCACCGTAGCCGATCCCGCCTTAAACCCCGCTCCCCGCACCACAATCTCCGCCTCGCGCACATCGCTCACATGCGGATTCACCACCGTCAAAGTCAGCTCTTTCTCCCGCAGCGATGCCGACCCCTTCAGCCCCCAAAACGACGCCGGCTTTCCATCGCGGTCATAATCAATCGTCGGAGCCGAAAAAATCGTCCGCAATCCCTGCCCGCCCTGGTGCGCCGCATACATCGCAAACACATGCCCCACCGGAGTCACCACAAACCGGTCCTCATGCGCCAGATACAAACTGTTCAAACAATTAATCAGCTGCGCGCAATTCGCCATCGCAATCTTTTCCGGATGCCGGTTAAATAAATCCAGCGTCATCCCGCTAAACACGCCATCCCGCAGCGTCGGCACCTGCTCCAGCTGATCTCCCGGAGTCGCCTCGCTCCCCGGCTTATACCAAGGCCCCCACTCATCCACCACCAGCTTGACCGAATGCTCTGGATCCTCCTCGCCCATCACCTGCCAATGCCCATTAATCAAGCCTTCCATGCGATCGCCTTCGCGCAAAAGCTCATACCAATCCACGCTGTCAAACTTCAGCGCATCGGCTTTTCCCTGAATCCAATCACGCGTCTTCCCCCGACTCAAATTCCACGCGTAGTGATGCAGCGCCCACCCATACACACTCCTCAGTTGCCAGCGCCCCTTTTTCGCCATCTCCTCAAAAAATCCGTGCGTCCACGCCCAGTCATCCACATTCGGGCCCGAGCCGATAAACGACAGCTCATCCCTCTCTTTTCCATAGCGCGGAACCCAAGTCGTAAACCGCCGGAACTCCACCGCATACTCCTGCGCCGTAAAATTCCCGCCGCACCCCCACGACTCATTCCCCACTCCCCAAAACCGCACATTGAACGGATCCTTGGAACCGCCCGCCCCGCGCGCCTCCGCCAGCGTCGTCGTTCCCGCCGGAGAATTGCAATACTCCACCCACCGAAAAAATTCCTCCGCCGGAAGGCTGCGCAAATTCGCGGCCAGATAGGGCTCTGCCCCAATCAGTTTGCAAAAATGCGCAAACTCGTTTGTGCCAAATTGATTGGGATCGTAACTGTGGCTAGCCGGAGCCGCAGTCGTCTCGCCGCCATTCCAAAAATTCGTCCGCCGCGGCCTCTTGTCCTCCGGTCCAACCCCATCGCGCCAGTCATAACTATCCGCAAAGCATCCGCCCGGGAAGCGCACTACCGGAGCCTTGATCTTCCGCATCTCATCAATTAATTCTTTGCGAATGCCGTCCACATTCGGCACCTTGGAGTTATCGCCCACCCAGATTCCGTCATAAATCACGCCGCTAAGATTCTCCGCAAAGTGCCCATAAATATTCGGAGAGATCGTCCCCAGCGACTCGCCCGTCAGCACCTCAATCCGAGCATCCACCAACTTCGACTCGCCCCACCCCAGCCGCGAAGCGCCCCCAGCCACCAACACACAGCCCGCGCTAGCCAAACCAGTGCGAAGAAAATCCCGTCGTCTAATCATTGCCTTCATCCTTATCAAGCTTTGGGGGTGCCCGAATCCGCCACAATCACGTAGGGGCAGGTGCCCTCACCTGCCCAGCGGGCGAAGCCCTCCCTTTGGCCGCGCAACACTGCCGCAGCAACCCACCATGCCGCGCACATAGTATACGTTTGCTGAAACGATTGCTATATTTTTCCCCGAGCTGATGACCTCCAAAACTTGTTGTCATCCTGAGCGAAGCGAAGAACCTCTGTATTCTGTGTGCACGGTCAACTCACTTCAAGTGAGCGATAATGACACGGCGCCATCATTAGTATGAAAACGAAGTCTCTCGCGACCGCACTCTTCAAATTCCTCCCGTACTTGTCGCTACTGTTATCTCTGCTGACGAATAGCGCCCTAGTAGCCCAAAACTCTACCCAAGCCCTCGAACTCCGAATCATCGTGGTCGACTCCGCAGCCAAGGCCGACCACCTCCTCCAGCGCCTAAAAGCCGGCGAAGACTTCGCCACCCTGGCCCACGAGCTCTCCATCGATCCCACCGCCTCCGACGGAGGCTACATGGGCCGTGTCGATCCCTCAACTTTGCGCCCCGAATTGCGCGACGCCCTCAAAGGCCTCGTTCCCGGTCAGATCACGGCCGTCGTCCGCGAACCCTCCGGCTACGCCATCATGAAAGTCATAACTCCCGGAGAGCAAAACGCCCTTCAAAACACCAGCCCAGCCCGCATTCTCCCCTCCGCCGCCACCGGAACAATTCGCTATGCGCCCAACGTAGGCGGCAAAGGCGAAGCCGACCTGGCCTTTCGCGATCTAGTGAAACCCGAGGGTTGGAGCCAGAACCTCCAAGCCATGTGCAAAATTCGCCAGCAGTCGCTGGCCGCCGTCATCGACTCCATCAAAAAAAGTCTCGATCCCGCCAATCCCGAAGGCGTCGCCCACGATAATGGTGGCCGCTCTCTCGATCTCATACAGATGCACTACGCGTTAGCCAATGTCTATGCCTACCAGGGTCAGATGGATCAATCCATCGCCGAGTGGCAAATCGCCTACCAAATCGCCGCGTCGCAACTCACCGGCGCCATGCCCGAACTCGAAGAGGTCCTCGGCATCGCCTACCTGCACAAATCCGAAATGGACAACGATGTCTATCGCCATCCCGCCGATCGCTGCATCTTCCCTCCGCGCGGCAATCAAAGTTATTCGAAGCCTGCCGCCTCCGAGAAAGCCATCGAGTATCTCCTGAAATATCTCGCCCGCAATCCCGGCGCTCTCGACATAAAATGGCTGCTCAATCTCGCCTACATGACAATCGGAAAATATCCCGCTGGCGTGCCCCAGCAATACCTGATTCCGCCTTCGCTCTTCGAATCCACAGAAGAAGTCGGCCGCTTCGTCGATGTCGCGCCCGAAGCCGGCATCAATCTCTACTCCATGTCCGGCGGCCTAATCGTCGACGACTTCGAGCGCAACGGCCTCTTCGACATCGTAACCTCCGACTTCGGCCAGTGCGCTCCTATGCATTACTTCCACAACAACGGAGACGGCACCTTCACCGATCGCACGGCGCAGGCTGGCCTCAGCGATCAACTCGGCGGACTCAATATGATCCAGACCGATTACAACAATGACGGCTGCCTCGACATCTTAGTCTTGCGCGGAGCCTGGGAATTCCCTCAGCGTAAGTCCCTCCTGCGCAATAACTGCGATGGCACCTTCACCGATGTAACTGCCGCCGCTGGCCTCGCCGAGCCCGCGACCGATACGCAAACCGCCGTCTGGGCCGATATCGATAACGACGGTTATCTCGACTTGTTCGTCGGCAATGAAAACAAACCCAGCCAACTCTTTCACAATCGCGGCGACGGCACCTTCGAAGATATCTCCCACTCCGCCGGCATCGACCGTATCGCCTTCACCAAAGGTGTAGTCGCGGCCGATTACGACAACGACGGCTACGTTGATTTCTATGTCTCCAACCTAAATGGCGACAACTTTCTATATCACAACAACCACAACAACACCTTCACCGAAGTCGCGCAGCAAGCTGGCGTCCAGAAGCCCTGGCAAAGCTTCGCTGCCTGGTTCTTCGACTACGATAACGACGGCTGGCCCGACCTCTTTGTCACCAGTTATTACGTCTCCGTCGATGAGTCCGTGCGGAGTTATTTGGGCCTATCTCCCAATGCCGAAACCCTCAAGCTCTATAAGAATCTAGGCAACGGAACTTTCCGCGATGTAACCCGTGAAGTAGGATTAGATAAGGTGACCATGCCAATGGGTGCTAACTTCGGAGATATCGACAACGACGGCTTTCTCGACATCTATCTCGGTACTGGCAACCCGAGTTATGCCTCACTAATGCCTAACATGCTGCTGCATAACCATGAGGGTAAGTACTTCACCGATGTCACCGCATCTTCCGGTACTGGCGAACTACACAAAGGACACGCCGTAGCCTTTGCCGACATCGACAACGACGGCGACGAAGATCTGCTCGCCGAAATTGGCGGAGCCGTCCCCGGCGATAGTCACGCCTTCCGTCTTTTCGAAAATCCCGGCAACGGAAACAACTGGATCAGTCTCCACTTAGTAGGAGTCAAAACCAACCGCGCCGCCATCGGCGCCCGCATCAAAGTCACCGTCGAAAATGAAGGCAAAACTACCCGCTCCATCTACCGCACCGTAGGCAGCGGGGGCTCCTTCGGCGCCTCCCCGCTAACGCAACACATAGGACTGGGAAAATCAGCCCGCATCCTCGACTTGGAAATCGACTGGCCCACCAGCAACTCCAAACAAAACTTCACCAATGTAGCAACCGACCAATTCTTGGAAATCAAAGAATTCGCCAAGGATTATGTGAAAGTAGAGCGTCATCCGTTCCGCCTGGGAGGCGCGGCCAGACAAGCCAAGCTATCTCAGCAGCAAAACGCACCCTCCGGAAAACAAGATGGTGGACCCAAGCCAAAACCAGCGCGGCGGTGGTCTCAATAAGCTCTATACTGTCGCAATGCCCACGCCAGAAGAAGAACGTACCCGCATGGCCGCCGTCTACTCCGCCATGAGCGACGAGGAACTGGGCCAGATCGCTGGCAGCGGCGATGAACTAAGCGCCGTTGCCCACGAGGCGTTTGCCGCCGAGATCGCGAAGCGCGATCTCAATATCGAGATCGCCCCCCCGCGTGGCGAAGATGTCCTCGAATTCAGCGAAACGGTCACCCTTCGCCAATTCCGCGATCTCCCCGACTCCCTGCTCGCGAAGGGAAGTCTCGATTCCGCCGGCATCCAAGCCTATCTCGTCGATGACAATGTGATCCGCATGGATTGGTTCATCTCCAACCTCTTGGGCGGAATCAAATTAAAAGTTCGTCCCGAAGACGCCGAAGCGGCCAACGAAATTCTCAACCAACCCACCCCCGAAACACTCGACGTAGAAGGCGTAGGAAATTTCGAACAACCCAAGTGTCCAAATTGCGAATCGCTTGACGTCAGCCACGAAGAGCTCAACAAGCCCATCGCCTACTTGACCGCGTACGCTGGCGTGCCCCTTCCAGTCTACAAAGCCGGATGGACATGCCACGACTGCGGCCATCACTGGGAAGAGCAACCCGACTCTTCGCCGCCGTAACGCTTGCCGCTAAGAGGCCGCGATGCCAATAACAATGTCCAAACAAAATCACGTCCGCTTGTTAGCCCTAGTCATCCTCTGCGCCGTCCCAGTGTCAGCCTCGCAAAAATACGCCGCCACCGGCATCCTCATCCAAGTCGATCAACCGCACCACACCATCACCGTCTCCTGCAAAGAAATTCCCGGATACATGGAAGCCATGACCATGTCCTTCCCCGTCCGCGATCCGGAGACGCTCGACCACCTCGAACCCGGCACCGCCATTGACTTCTCGCTGGTGGTCGACAAAAACTCCTCCTACGCCGACAACATCCGGCCGCATCCCTTCGAAAGTCTCGAGCTCGATCCAACCCAGGCCCGCCGTTACAAGTTAATGGAGCAAGCCATCGCCACCCGCTCCGCCGCCGACGTCCTCCACGTTGGCCAAGCGGTCCCTGATTTCACCTTGACCGATCAGACTCGCCAGCGCGTCTCGCTCTCTCAATTCTCCGGAAAAGTCGTGGCCATCACTTTCATCTACACGCGCTGTCCTCGCCCCGATTATTGCGTTCGCCTCTCCAACAATTTCGGCCTTCTGCAACGCCGCTTCCAGAGCCAGATGGGCCGCGACTTAGTTCTGCTCACGGTCGTCATCGATCCCGTTCACGATCAGCCCGAGTCCCTAGCCAGCTACGCTCGCACCTGGAAGGCCGACGCCCGCACCTGGCACTTCCTCACCGGTCCGCTCCCCGACATTCAGCGACTATGCAGCAAATTTGATATGGCCTTCTATCCCGACGAAGGTCTCCTGGTCCATTCCTTCCACACCGTAATCATCGATCGCCACGGCAAACTAGCCGCCAACCTCGAAGGTAACGACTTCACCACCCAGCAACTGGGCGACGTCCTCCAATCCGTCATCGTCACTCCCAAACCCGCTGGCGTTGAGTAAACGCTTTCTGGTATCTTCTCCTTCGGCGCGGAAGTCCCGCATAACCTTATCTATTCGCCAAAGGCTTCCCGCGAAAGGCTGCACTCCATGCGAAAACGAGTTATCTCTTTCCTCGCCATCTGCCTTCTAATCCCGTCATACGGAATCGCCAAGGACAAAGATAAAGCCAAAGACAACCCGCGAACTTCCCCGCAGGTAATCAACGTCGAAGGCGACATCCAATTCGTCCACGATCCCTCCATCGCCAAGGATGGCGACACCTGGTATCTCTTCAGCACCGCCAACGGCCCCATCCGCGACGGCGAACTCCCCATTCGCTGCTCCCAAGATCTCCACCTCTGGCACCGTTGCGGCACCGTCTTCGACAAAGTTCCCGACTGGATCAAGAAAGAAAGTCCCGCCACTAAAGAACTCTGGGCCCCCGACATTTCGTTCTTCAACGGAGAATTCCATCTCTACTACGCCTTCTCCGTCTTCGGCAAAAATACCTCCGGAATCGCCCTGCTCACCAACAAAACGTTAAACCCCAAGAGCCCCGATTTTCATTGGATCGATCACGGCCTAGTCCTGCAATCCCGCCTCGAAGACGACTTCAACGCCATCGATCCCAATCTCGTCCTCGACGAAAAAGGCCAGCCCTGGCTCTCCTTCGGCAGCTTCTGGACCGGCATCAAAATGCGCCGCATCGACCCAAAAACCGGCCTGCTCTCGCCCGAGGACACCAAGACCTACGCCATCGCCACCCGCAAGCGTCCCGAAAATCCCGGCCCCAACCCTCCCGGACTTCCCGGCAATTGGCAAGCGATCGAAGCGCCGTTCATCATTCACCACGGTGACTACTACTACCTCTTCGTCTCTTTTGATTTATGCTGCCGCGGCATCAAGAGCACCTACAAAACCATGGTCGCGCGCGCCCGCACCGTGACCGGCCCCTACCTCGACGCCGCCAGAACCCCCATGCTCGAAGGCGGCGGAACTCCTCTGCTTCTCGGCAACGCCCGCTGGTTCGGCCCCGGCGGCGAATCCATCCTCCAGCAAAAAGACGGAGACATCATTGTCTTCCACGCCTACGACGGCAAAACCGGAGCCGCATATTTACAAATCTCCACCATCGCCTGGATCGACGGCTGGCCCAAAGTAGCTCTAGAAGCCGGCAATCCCGCAAACCATTAGAATCACGTAGGGGCAGGTGCCCTCACCTGCCTAGCGGGTGAAGCCCGCGAGTTCTTTGCCCAGAGCTTTTGGGTGGCGCAGCGCTTCAGCGCTGCGATTAAGGCTTCTTTTGGATGCGACGGCTTGCGTTTCGTATCAGGGTATCGCTTTAGCGATACCGTAAGTTCTTAGGAATCAGATGCCCCTTTAGGGGCTGTGCGGTGAGGCCGGCGTTTTTCAGCAATCTGTTCAGCCGCTGAGGGAATGCTCGCAATCACTTCTTAGGCGCCTCCGCCGGATTCATAATCCGTAGCATATTCTGATGCTGCTCCACTTCCTCATGCTCCAACCGGCTCGCAATCGCCAACTCCTTCTCCGAATCGTCTTTGCGATTCACGCGCGCGTAACTCATCCCCAAATAATAATGAGCCTCGCGCAGCCCGCCATTCACCGCGACCGCCTTCTCCAGCAAATCGACCGCCTGCTCATATTCCTTCTGCTCAAATTTCAATCTACCCATCCCCGCCAGAGCCCCCGCATGATGCGGATCCCTCTTCAGCACGCGATCAAATTGCGCCTCCGCCGCGCGCAAATCCCCCGCCTCTAGTTCCATCCGCCCCAGCTGAAAAAACGATTCCGTCTGCGCCGGCTGCAGTTCAATCGACTTTTCAAACTCGCCCCGCGCCTCCCGCACCTGCTGCAGCGCCTCCAGCGTCATGCCAAACGCAAAATGGCCTGACGCATCCGCCGGACGCACCTGGCAATAGCGATCGAAGGTCGCCCGCGCACCCTCAAAGTTCGCCATGGACATCTGCGCCCGCCCCAACCCGTACAGAGCGTTGCCATCATCCCTCCGAACATCGTTCGGAAGATCGAGCGCCTCCTGAAACGCCTGCGCCGCGTCGGCGAAAAGCGACATCCGCAACGCCACCATGCCAAAGTCGTAAAGCACATCCGCGTCCTTCGGGCTCTCCTTGCGCGCCTTCAACAGCAGCGCCAGCGCTTTTTCCAGATCGTTCTCTCCCGCCGCCGCACGCGCCTCGCCTCGCCACGCGCTCACCAGCGAAGCCCGCGCATCCGCGCGCTCCGGATCAAGCCGCAGCGCCTCCTGAAACTGCGGAACCGCATCATTCGGCTTCGCCATTTGTACGTACAACATTCCCAGGCTCACATGCGCGCTGGCAAAATCCGGCTTGTTCGCAATCGCCTGCTCCAATAATTTCTCCGCCTCGGCCTCGCGCCGCTGCTGCGCCCGAATCACTCCCAGAAGCTCAAGCGCGCGAAAATCATCCGGAGCAACCGCCAGCACCACCGAAAGCTCGCTCTCCGCACGCTTCAAGTCGCCCGCGGCAATCGCCTGCGCAGCATCCTTAATCAGCGCTAAATTTTCAGCGGAAGGTTTGGCCGCAGTCTGGGCCATCAACAAGGCAGGAACAAAAACACAAACAACCAAAACAACACCACAGCCCAGCGCATTTCCAAATCGCAATCTCATCACCGCCAGATTACGGCCAACCCAACGCCGCATCAACCCCCAGCGTTGCCCGTCATTTGTATTCAAGGGCCACGGCTTCCCATGCTACGGATGAACTGATTCCTGAGAGGCGCAGTTGCTTTGGTGCGCAACGCAGCAGCTTTTGGGTGGCGCAGCGCTTTCAGCGCTGCGATTACAGCTCCCGATTGACCGCGCCTTCAGGCGATGAGGTCCACTCTCTCTAAGCCAGCTCGCCTACCTGCTTCTTCCCGCCCCCGGCAACGAATAAAACGCAATCTGATCCCCCGCCAGCACCGCCAACTGCCCACCATCCGGCGACAGTCCAAAAGTCTGCACCGTCGGCTCCGGAGAAGGGATAGTCACCGCAAATATCCTTGCGCCCGTGTCGCTGCGATACACGGCAATTCGCTCATCCACCACATCCGACGTTCGAAACCCCGCGTCCGCGCCCACCGCTTTCGCCGCTTCTGCAATGCCAATCGTGAACGCGCTCCCCGCCGCCATCCCGCTGGTCGCATGTTCCAACACTGTCATGGGCGACGACCCTTTCAACACCGGCTTCCCATCCGGACGCAGCATGCGATACCACCGATTCGCCGTCTGTCGATCACACCCAATCACAAATATCAAGTCCGGCGGCAACGTCGTCGTCTGCGGAATACAACTCGAATTCACGCTCGCCAGCACCCGCTTCTGCATGTCCCAATTTTCCTCCACAATCTGCCATCGTCCCTTGCCCGCCCTCACCACCTGAACCTCTCCGTTATCCGACAACACCGGAGCCGCCGACCGCGACGACCGCATCACCGTCGCCAGCGTATGAAAGTCCTTGTCCAGCACCTTAACCTCTACATCCTCCTCCGGCTCGCGTTGCTCCGCATCCGCCAACTGCCTGTGCACATCACTCGAGTGCCGCTCCTTAACAACCCCCACCGCAAAATATTTCGCCGATGGCGACGTCCGCACATACGCCAGCGGACCATCCAGCGCCAGCCTCTGCTCCTGTTTCAGCCCCGGCCCATAAAGCCGCAACTCCCGTCCCACATGCACCAGCGCATGATCCCCTCCAATCGGCCAAAGATATTGCTGCGAGTCCGGAACCTTCCACTCCACCGTCTTTTCCACTCTCTGAGAGTGCACATCAATCAGAACCGCCCGTATGACGCGCAGTTTGGCAAATTCCACTTCCGGCCCGTTGCGCGGAACCAGCCGATGCGGATTAAAAGTAAACAGCAAATTGCCCGCGCCCAGATAACAAATCGCCGAACCATAATCGAACCTGTACATCTCATGATCCGGCCGTGTTTGCGTATAGCCCAGTGGCTTCACCGACAAAGTCGAAGCCGCAGCCGCGTTACTCGCTTCCCCTTCGCTGGGCTCGAGCGCAACGCTGCACTGCGGAGGCGAACAAACATCTGTCTCATCCGCCGACTCAATTTCCGGAACTTTCGCCACCGTAGACGTGCCCGCACCAGTCACAGAAGAGGTAGAAGATGACGCAGAACTGGAAGCCCCCGCAGGCGAAACACTGGACGACGACGCGCTCACCGCATTCAAGTTCGGCATCAGCAAAAACTGCGCGCCCGCCTCCAGCCGAACATTGTGCCCCGCCAGCGACAGCACAGAACTCCCCTCCGGCCCGCCCCCCACATTCAGCTTCACTCCCTTAATGCCCACCACCATCCCCGGCAGCACCGTCGTCGGCCCCTTATAAATAGGAGGCGAAACATAAACCGTCGCCGCCGCCTGCATAACGCTCCTTTTACCGCTCCCCGATGACCCAGTTCCTCCCGGCCCCGCTCCGCTTGGCCCCGGACTGCTCCCCAGCCCAAGCCCCGCCGCTTCGCTGAGTGGCTGATTCGCATACGAACTCTGCTCGCGCACCGGATCCATCGCCATCACCGCCGACACCGTCATCGGCAACGGCTTCATATCCTTTCCGCCGCACTGCCCTTTATCGAACAGCAGCGCGACCTGCGAAGTGTTTTCCGTCTTCGAATGCGCCATCTGCGCCGTGATCCGCCCGTTAAGAATCGCCCCCTCCCGCAGCGCGCACTCCGGACTCTCCCACTTCGCCGCAACCTTGGCCATCACCAGATCGCCAACCTTGACATGCCCCGCATCCACCACGTTAACCAGATCCGCCTGCAGCGGAACCCGGTTCTGCGCCCAGCAAAACGAAGCCAGTAAAAAGCAAGCCAACCACCGCCAAACCCGAGGAAAGCCAACCCGAAGAATTCCAAGCATACGTTTACTCACCAAGACAACTACACGCCGCCCAGCACTTTACCATTAATTAATCCCCCGCGAAAACCCGCAATCTTACTTTGGCCTTTAGGTGGCCCTTGAACTTTAGGTGCCCTTTGGCCTTTGGGTGGCGCAGCGCTTCCAGCGCTGCGTTTACAGCCCATTACTGACTGAGCCTTCAGGCGCTGAGGTCGCCCCAACCACAATCAGTCCCTATTCTGACAAACGATAAAGAGCACACTCATGCGACGCCAGCGTCACCACTGCCGCCCCAGCCAACCCCAAATCCTTCCGCTCCCACAAATCGCGCACCTTATATCTCTTCGAACTCAGCCCCAGCTCCCTCCACCCATATCTCACCTTCTCTGCCCGATCCGAAATATTAAACACCGCCAAGTAATATCCCGCGCCTGACGCGTTTTTCGACCGCCATACCACCGTCTTCGAGTCAGTAATCACCGGCCGGCTCTCCGCCGCATGCTGATCCACTTCAATCACCTCAGGATTCGTCAGCAACCCAGTAGTCCATTCATCCGCCGACTTCAAATCCCCGCCAATCATCAGCGGCGAACGAAACATCGACCAGAGCGTAAACAATGTCCTCTGTTCATCATGCGTCAGCCGCGTCCAGCGCGCCTTCCCCCACCCCGGAGCCGGCCCCAGATATCCCAGCGGCAACATATCCGCATCCGGCCAACGCCCTGATCCCGATCGTCCCGCCCACTTAGCCGCATTCGCAAACTGATCTCCCACCCCCCGCGGATACGCCACGTCGCTGTGCCACAAATCCCATACATCATCCGAGATGCGCCACATCTCGGCATACTTCTCCATCTCCTCCGCCTTCTCCAGCGGAGCCGGCCCCGGCGACAGACTCAATACCATCGCCCGCCCACTCTTATCCAGCGCCTCCCGTAGCATCCGGATCTCATCACCCTTATAAGGATGGCTCGCAATGCAATCCACCTTGATCAAATCCACTCCCCAACTCGCATAAAGCCGCGCCATCGAATCGTAATAAGCCTGCCCCGCCGCCTTGGTCACATCAATTCCATAATTGTCATAATTCCAAGGACACAAATCCCCCACATCCGCCGCATCGCCCGCAAGAAGATTCGATCCTTCAATCGCAAGCTTCCGCGCCACCGCCTCCCGAGGTATCCCGCGGAGAATATGTATCCCAAACTTCAGCCCCAATGAATGCACATAATCCGCCAGCGGCTTAAATCCCATTCCTCCTGCCGCCGATGGAAACCGTCCCACTGGCGGCACATATCGCCCATACTCATCCATCACATACTGAAACGATTTCGAATTCCCCTCCGCCACCGGATTCGTCACAAACCAATCCGCATCCACCACCACATACTCCCACCCGTAAGCCTTCAGATGCTTCGCCAGCCACTCCGCATTGGCCTTGAAATCCGCCTCATTAATAGTCGTCCCATACCCATCCCAGGAATTCCATCCCATGGGCGGAGCACTAGCCAACCCGCCCGACTGGCCCTCCGCCGCACAAACCAGCACCAAAAGAACCACGCCAAAAGTTGATAATTGTCTCATGTCTCCCACGACGCCAGTTGGTCTTATCGACATCCCCTCAATCTTGTCATGCTGAGCGGAGCTTGAGCTTCGCGAAGGCGAAGCTCAACCCCAGTCGAAGCACCCTTACAACACCCATACTTTCCGGTGCGCGACGATAAGAACCAGAACGTCGACAGAGCCAGGAAGTGCAGGTTCTCCTTCGTGTACCTTAGTGCCCTTTGTGGTGAACGGTTTGGTAAACTGCACAAACTCGCCCACCCATTTGACCCACCCCGACAACAGATGATATAGAAACCGAGTCCGGAAAACGTTTGCTACAAATAAATAAGCGCTCCCATTACGCAGCAAGCAGGTGAACATGACCCACACATCCCGGCGCCATTTCCTAAGATCCGCCGCCCTGCTCACCTCCGGAGCCCTGGCTGCAAGATCTCTCCCGGCCTGGTCGCTCCCCGCCATCGAAGTAGCAATCACCCCTCCGCTAGGAGTCTTCGACTATCCCCAGATCCAACTCCCAGACGGCCTGCTCCGCCAGCAGTTCGACCACACCCACGAACTCTTCCTTAACCTAGACGAAGACGGACTCCTAAAACCGTTTCGCCAGCGCGAGGGATTTCCCGCGCCCGGCCCCGACCTCGGTGGCTGGTACGACAACAGCGACGATTTCAATCCCGAAAATAATTTCCACGGCTTCATTCCCGGACACAGCTTCGGTCAATATCTCTCCGGCTTGGCTCGAGCCTATGCCGTCGCGGGATCAAAGCCAACTCAAGCGAAAGTCCAAAGACTAGTCCGCGCTTACGCCGCAACCGTCGAGCCCACTGGAAAGTTCTACGTCGATTATCGCCTCCCCGGTTACACGTTCGACAAAACCTGCTGCGGCCTGATCGACGCCCACGAATTCGCCGCCGATCCCATCGCCTTAGACGTCCTGAAGCGCGCCACCGACGCCGTACTCCCCCACCTCCCCGAAAAAGCCCTGAGCCGCGCAGAGCAAGAAGCGCGCCCGCACAAGTCCGTCGCCTTCACCTGGGATGAAACCTACACGCTCTCCGAAAATTTCTTCCTCGCCTATCGCCGCAGCGGCGACCGCCGCTATCGCGATCTCGGCCAGCGTTTCATCTACCACGACTATTACGACGCGCTCGCCGACAACCACAACGCCCTCCCCGGCAAACACGCCTACAGTCACGTCAACACGCTAAGCTCGGCCATGCAGGCCTATCTCGTCTTAGGCGATGAGCGCTATCTCCGTGCTGCCTCGAACGGCCTCCGCATGGTGCAGGAGCAAAGCTATGCCACTGGCGGCTGGGGTCCGAGCGAGGGTTTCGTCGAGCCCGGCAAAGGCCTGCTCGCCGCGAGCCTAAACAAGACTCACGCCAGCTTCGAAACCCCCTGCGGAGCCTACGGCCATTTCAAAATCACGCGATACTTGCTCCGCGTCACCCGCGATTCCCGCTACGGCGACAGCATGGAGCGCGTCCTCTACAACACCATCTCCGGCGCCAAGCCCATTCAGCCCGATGGCACATCCTTCTACTATTCCGACTACAACAACGACAAAAGTAAAAAGGTCTATCACCCGGATAAGTGGCCATGCTGCTCCGGAACATTCCCCCAGTTGACCGCCGACTATGGCATCAGCGCCTACTATCCGAGTGCGGATGGAATCTATGTCAACCTCTTCATTCCCTCGCGCGTAACCTGGTCGCAAAATAAAACGCACTGCACCCTAACCCAGCAAACCGGTTATCCGACGTCAAACACCGCCGAACTCCACTTCGATCTAGCGCGCCCAGAAAACTTCGCAGTCTATCTGCGAATCCCCGCCTGGGCAGACGCAAAAACGCGCGTCTCCATCAACGGCAAGCAAGCTGAAGCCGACGTCATCCCCGGTAAATTTCTAGCTCTCAATCGCACCTGGAAAAATGGCGACCGCATTCAATTCGAAATCGGAATGCCCCTGCGCCTGGAGTTGATAGACGATCAAACGCCGAATACGGTTGCACTCCTTCGCGGGCCGATTGCGCTTTTTGCCGTGGGCGAAGTCCCGCCAAGAATCACAAGGTCCCAATTGCTAGCGGCGGCCGCCGCCTCGCAATCCTCGTCTGACTTTGTAGTTCGAGGCGATGGCCACTTACTGACCCTGCGTCCCTTCGCCGACATCGGCGATGAAACCTATCGCCTCTATCATCAGGTAGAAGCATGAGCAAAATAAAAAGTGAGCGAAAAATTCCGTGCCGAGGAGACCGCACAAATGTTTTCCAATAACCGCCGCCAATTCCTGAAGCGAGCCGCAGCCGCCGGAATCGTCTGCTCCACCAATCGTTTCCTCCCGGCGCAAGTCTCGTCGCAAACCTCAGCCCAACGCTCGACGCAGCCCAACCCCACCGCCGTCGCGCAAATCTACGTCGACACCCGCCGCACCATCGCTCCTCTCGATCGCAATCTCTTCGGCTCTTTTCTCGAGCACTTAGGCCGCGCCATCTACGAAGGCATCTACGATCCCGGCTCCCGCCTCTCCGACGCTTCTGGATTCCGCAAAGATGTAATCGACGAAGTCCGCCAACTCGGTGTTCCCATCATTCGTTATCCCGGAGGAAACTTCGTCTCCGGCTACAACTGGCTCGACGGCGTCGGTCCCAAAAAAGATCGCCCCCGCATTCTCGACAAAGCCTGGAACACACTCGACACCAACCAATTCGGCACCAACGAATTCATGGCCTGGGCAAAGCTGGCAGGCGCGCGCCCGCTAATGGGCCTCAATCTAGGCACCGGCACAGCCGAAAAAGCCGCCGCTCTAGTCGAATACTGCAGCATCGAGAAGGGAACCAAATGGAGCGACCTGCGCCGCTCTCACGGAGTTGATCAGCCCCACAAAGTCGAGCACTGGTGCCTCGGCAATGAAATGGATGGCCCCTGGCAAATCGGCCACATGACCGCCGCCGAATACGGACTCAAGGCGCAAGACGCCGCCCGCCAGATGCGCGCCGTCGATCCCTCCCTCAAACTCATCGCCTGCGGATCCAGCGGCCCCGGCATGCCCACCTACCTCGAATGGGATCGCGAAGTGCTCGAGCAATGCTACGAATACGTCGACGCTCTCTCCCTCCATCGCTACATCGGCAACACTCCCGAAGAGACCGGAGAAAACAGCGCCAAGTTCCTAGCCATGAACCTAAGCATGGAGCAGCAGATCTCCGAGACGCTAGCCGTCTGCGATTTAGTCCGCGGCCACAAACGCTCGCCCAAGAAACTCTGGCTCTCGTTCGACGAATGGAATGTCTGGTATCGCGCCCGCCGCGGCGACGCCATGAACGGACACGAGCACGAAGCTCCGCATCTTCTCGAAGAAATTTACAACCTGGAAGACGCGCTCTTGGTAGGAGGAATTCTCAACACCCTGATCCGCAACGCCGACCGCATCAAAATTGCCTGTCTCGCGCAGTTGGTAAACGTAATAGCCCCAATCATGACCAACGCCAACGGCCTCTTCCGCCAGACCATCTATTATCCATACAGTTGGGCCTTGCAATTTGCCCGCGGCAACGTCCTTAATCTCTTAGTCACATCGTCAACCTACGAAGTCAGCGGATTGGGCCAAGTCCCCTACCTCGACGTCGCCGGAACTCTAAATCCAGACGATGGTAAACTCTCTCTCTTCCTTCTCAATCGAGATCTGCAAAACGCTCACGCCGTAGAAATCAATTGGCAGGATCGCGCACCCAGCCGAGTCCTAACCTCCACCGTCCTGACCGGCGCCGACTTGAAAGCTTCCAACAGTTTCGAAGCTCCGCAGCGAGTCGCTCCTCAACCCGCCGACAAACCCACAACCACCGCCACCACCACAAAACTCGAATTGCCCCCACGCTCCTACACCACAATCCAGATCGAGTCATGAAAAGCGGTGTGGCTCAACGCCCTCGGAGAGAGGAGCACGCCACACCGCCAGGGAGAGCTACTTTTGGGGTCTGGTGAAACAGGCCCCTTCTTGTCCGGCGGAAGCGTAACGCAGTGTGCACGATGTTGTCTGTTCAACATTGCACACTTTTGTACGGTGGAGCACATTATATTTGAGCGCAGGTGGAGCGGCCAGGCTCTCTATCGACTAGCCGCCAGAGTTAACCGTTCCAATAACTGTTCACTGTTGCACATCTTCCCAAAACGGGTCTAAGTACACTGAGATCAATCGTTCTGAGAGGCAGTGATCGATGGCTCCCGCCGAAAAATTCGATGCCTATAAAACCTTACTGGTAGATGACGACAATGCGGTCCGCCAAGTGATGACTGCGGTTCTTGAACGCAAGGGATTCGAAGTAATCGCCGTCGCCAGCGTGACCGAAGCTCTGAGGCTTATTGCTACGGAGACGTTCGACGTGCTGATCACCGACCTGCACATGCCGAACCCGGGCGATGGCTTTACTGTGATCTCGGCCATGCGCCACTCCCAACCGCACGCGCTTACGCTGCTGGTTAGCGGCTATCCCGACGTGCAGAGCGCCATGTCGGCGATTCTTTTGGAAGCGGACGAAATCATGGTGAAACCATTTGAAGTCGGGAGGCTCGCAGAATTCGTCCACGAAAAGATGATGGATCGTAAGCCGGCTGCCCCACGGGAAAAGGAAAGGGTCGCCATCATACTGCAGCGCTGCATAGCCGGCGTGGTCGACGACTGGTTAACGCGGGTAAAACGGAGCAAAGATTTGAATCACCTTCGGCTCAGCGACGACGAACGTACTGGACATCTCCGTACGCTGATTGAAGACCTCGTTGTTCGCCTGAGCAAGCCGAGCGCTACTGCGAAGGACAGCGACGCGATGTTTTCCCCTGCTGCGGTAGCCCATGGCAAACTGCGATACCTGCAAGGGTATACTCCCGCGATGCTGGTACACGAGTCACGAATTCTGCAGGTGACGCTCTTTGGAACCTTGCAGAGCAATCTCAACGCGCTGGATTTCAGCTTGCTCCTGCCCGATGTCATGACAATCGCGGACGAGGTGGACGCGCAGTTGACGCAGTCAATGGAAAGCTTCATGAAGGCTATGAATAAGGCAGTGGCTGCGTAGGATCGAAAGCGGTGCGGAACGCGAATTTCCCCGCTATCCCTCAGATCCTCCGTCACTTGGTCAGATCCGATCTAGCGAAAATCATTCCCATTGTGAGCTGTACTGACCAGCGCAGATGCATCGTTTCCCGCATAGTTGATGGTGGCGAGACCGATACCGGTCGAGGACGCGCTCCGTGGCAAGGCCAATCAGACCCGCGACTAAAAAACTCGGCTTCAACCCCCACGCCTTTCTTTCGACCGTTGGCCGAGGCAGGGAGATGTTGTCTTTTCCAAAGAAAGGTTCGATCTTCACGCAAGGCGATGCTACGGACGGCCTGTTTTTCATCCAGAAGGGGAAGGTACGGCTCAGCGTCGTATCGGAAGGGGGAAAAGAGGCGACACTCGGCATTTTGGACGAAGGCGATTTTTTTGGAGAAGGCGGCCTTGCAGGGCAGTCTCTGCGCATGTCGTCGGCAGTCGCCATGACAGACTCCGTCCTTCTGCAGATCGAGAGGGACGCGATGATGCGCGCCATGAGGCTGCAACCAAAATTGTCGGCTGTATTTCTCAAATATTTGCTGCAACGAAACATCCGGTATCAGGATGATTTGGTCGATCAGCTTTTCAATTCCAGTGAGAAACGTCTGGCGCGAGTTCTTTTGTTAATGGCGCACTTCGGCAAAGAAGGAGTGTCCGACATGTCGGTTCCCAGACTCAGTCAGGAGACGCTGGCGGAGATGGTGGGGACGACACGTTCCCGGGTCAGTTTCTTCATGAATCGATTCAGGAAGTGCGGCTTTATCAACTACGATTCTGGAAATGTCTTACATGTCCATAGTTCGCTGCTTAACATTGTTCTGCAGGATGATAACGGAACAACCGCTAAGTCCAACGAATGCCTCGAACCACCCAGAGAGCCAGGCGAACCCCGTGACAAAGATCGGGCCCACAGGCCACCCCTCCCCAGCCCTAAACGGCGCGGGATGAACGGATAGCATCCCCAGTCTTCGTGTCCTTATTGCTTGTGAGTGACCCTCCGGTAAGTGCACGACGAGCCAAGAAATCTCTAGAAGTGCTGGTTGGCTGCAGGATTTGAGAGCTTCGACTCACGGGCATTATCTCGCCATAGGAAGACAAACGCAAAAGGAACGTGCTCCCGGTGGAGAACTTCTGAGCCACCCCACTCGCTGCTTCACAAACGCCGCGTGACCCCAATTTGGTGCGGATTCAGGGGCTCCGTCGATCGGCGACCAATTCTCGCTTCGCTCATCTAAACTTTTGTTCGTGACTGTTTCGCCAGATAACAAAGGAGATGAAATATGAAAGCAGTCGTTGTCCACCAATATGGCGGTCCTGAGGTTCTGAAGTTCGAGGATTACCCTGATCCGGTGGCGGGTCCCGGCGAAGTGCTGGTGCGGGTCGCTGCTACGAGCGTGAATCCGATCGATTACAAACGACGTGCGGGGTTGACGAAAGACTTTTATCCCATCAGCTTTCCGGGACTGATGGGAGTCGACATCGCGGGAACGGTCGTCACGGTTGGGGCGGGAGTGGAAGGCTTTTCTCGAGGCGACCAGGTGTTCGCAATGGCGGCCGACACATACGCCGAACTGTGCGTCGTGAAAGCCGGGATTCTGGCGAAAGTTCCCAAGGGACTCGATTTGATCCAGGCGGCGGCGCTGCCACTGGTGACGACGACTGGCAATCAACTCATTTCCGCTACGGGGATCAAAGCGGGCCAGACCGTTCTCGTCGTAGGGGCTGCAGGAAATGTTGGGCGTTCGGCGGTATTCACTGCGAAGCAACGCGGAGCAACCGTGATTGCGGGAGTTTTGAAGAGTCAGATGGACGAAGCGAAGACCGTCGGCGCGGATCAGTTGATCGCAACCGATGATGACAATGCGATTGCGAATCTTCCAATGCTCGATGTCGTAGCCGATACGGTCAACGGCAAGACGGCCGAAAAGTTGATCGCCAAGGTCAAGCCGGGGGGTGTGTTTGCGTCGGTTCTAGGGGCACCGCGGAACGCTGAGAAGTATCCGACTGTAAAAGTGATTCCGGTGTACGCGACACCTGATGCGAAAACTTTGCAGTTCATGGCCGAGGCCGTTCGCGATGGCAAACTGGTGATCCCGATCAGCCGCAAACTGCCCCTCAGCGAGGCGGCCGAAGCTCAAGCCGCGGCGGAGAAGGGTGGAAGCGGGAAGGTCTTGCTGGTGGCTTGACATTTTTTTTGCGAATAGAGAACAGGGAAGGGAAATCGGCGATGAAGAAAGAGCGGCGCGGAATCAACCCGGCTTCGAAGCCGAGCGGCAATGGGTGTGTGGAATGCCTGGCGTCACCGAAAGGTTGGTGGTTTCATCTCCGCAGGTGTGCGGAGTGTGGCCATATTGGATGCTGTGACAGTTCTCCGAGCCAGCACGCATCCAAGCATGCGGCGGCAACTGGGCATCCGATCATTGCCAGCTTCGAACCGGGTGAGGATTGGTTCTACGATTACGAGAAGCAGGGGATGATCAAAGGTGCGGAGTTGCTTCCTCCGTATTCTCATCCGCAAAATCAGCCGGTGCCCGGACCAGAGGGAAGGGTGCCATCCAACTGGGAATCGCTGCTGCATTAGCCGGTGGCAGAAGGCGAAACCGTTTTGCGGAAAGTGACGGATTCATGTTGGACCAGATGATTTCGGTTGACACTGTTCGCGATCGTTTATAATTATTCTCATCCAATAATTATGCACCTCAGCCATGAACAGTTCCGCGAGCTGGCCGAAAAGCACGGTTTGGCGGTCACGCACCAGCGTCAGGTGGTCTATGAGGCCGTTGTCGCTTCCGACGGACACTATTCCCCAGAAGATATTTACGCCGCGGTACGCAGGCGCATACCGTCCATTTCTCTTGCCACCGTCTACAACAATCTGCGGCTTTTCATTGAGCGTGGGTTGCTGCGGGAGGTTACTCCGCATGCCTCTACGTTGCGCGTGGATGGCAATCTCAAACCGCATCACCACCTGGTCTGCTTGCGCTGCAAATCGGTGCAGGATATCGAAGGAGAGTTCATCGATTTCAAACGGCTATCCCGGCATCTGCCGGATGGCTTTGATCTGACGCAGCCGCTGGTCGAGGTCTTTGGCCTTTGCCGCCGCTGCGCGAACAAGAAGTAGTTTTTTCTAACGCAGCACTCATTCATGATTGGAAGGAAGAAAACATATGGAAAATACACTCGCGACTTCATCGGGGAGCGTTTCCCCCGAAGCTAAAGACAAAAGCACTAAAGCCGAATCGAAATGCCCGGTTGCGCACGGCGCTCGCCAATCCCGCACCAATGTCGATTGGTGGCCAAATCAGGTGAACGTGAACGTGCTGCATCAGCATTCGCCAAAGTCCGATCCAATGGGCAAGGAGTTCAATTACGCGGAAGCGTTCAAGACGCTCGACTTGAATGCCGTAGTTAAGGATCTGCATGCGCTGATGACGGACTCGCAAGAGTGGTGGCCGGCCGACTTTGGCCACTATGGGCCGCTGTTCATTCGTATGGCGTGGCACAGCGCTGGCACGTACCGCATCGGCGACGGCCGCGGCGGGGCCGGGGCTGGGCAGCAGCGCTTCGCGCCGCTCAATAGCTGGCCGGACAATGTGAACCTCGACAAAGCACGCCGGCTGCTGTGGCCGATCAAACAGAAATATGGGAAGAAAATCTCCTGGGCCGACCTCATGATTCTCGCGGGCAACGTGGCCCTCGAGTCGATGGGCTTTAAGACGTTCGGCTTTGGCGGGGGGCGTGCGGACGTCTGGGAGCCCGAAGAGGAAATCTATTGGGGCCCTGAGGGTACGTGGCTGGCGGACGAGCGTTACTCTGGCGATCGTGATTTGGAGAATCCTCTCGGCGCGGTGCAAATGGGCCTGATTTATGTGAATCCGGAAGGGCCGAATGGCAAGCCGGATCCGATTGCCGCCGCGCGGGATATCCGGGAGACTTTCGCCCGCATGGCGATGAATGACGAGGAAACGGTTGCGCTCATTGCCGGCGGTCACACCTTCGGCAAAACTCACGGCGCGGCGGTTCCCGCTCAATATGTGGGCAACGAACCAGAGGGTGCCGCCATAGAGGATCAGGGCTTCGGATGGAAGAATAAATTTGGCAAAGGTTGCGGCGCTGACACCATCGGCAGCGGCCTGGAAGTCACCTGGACAACAACTCCAACGAAATGGAGCAACAACTTCTTCACCAACCTGTTCAGCTACGAATGGGAACTGACGAAGAGTCCGGCCGGGGCGCATCAGTGGACTCCGAAAAATGGCGCAGGCAAAGGTACGGTGCCGGATGCACACGATCCGTCAAAGCGTCATGCGCCATCCATGCTGACCACGGACCTTGCGTTGCGCTTCGACCCTGCTTACGAAAAGGTCTCGCGGGGCTTTTACGAGCATCCGGATCAGTTCGCGGACGCGTTTGCGCGGGCGTGGTTCAAGCTGACGCACCGCGACATGGGGCCGATCCCGCGGTATCTGGGCCCGCTTGTGCCGAAGGAGCCGCAGATCTGGCAAGACCCAGTTCCCGCCGTGGATCATAAATTGATCGATGAGCAGGACGTCGCTGCTCTCAAGGCAAAGATCCTCGCGTCTGGACTGTCGATCTCCCAACTGGTGACGACTGCATGGGCGTCGGCGGCATCGTTCCGCGGTTCTGACAAGCGCGGCGGAGCGAACGGTGCGCGCATTCGCCTCTCACCACAGAAGGATTGGGAAGTGAACCAGCCAGCCGAACTGGCTAAAGTCTTGCGGACGCTGGAGGCAATCCAAAAGGAGTTCAACGGCGCGCAGTCCAATGGGAACAAGGGGAAGAAGGTCTCGCTTGCCGACCTGATTGTTCTGGGCGGCTCCGCGGCCGTTGAGAAGGCCGCAAAAAGCGCCGGGCACGAGGTGAAAATTCCTTTCACACCCGGACGCACAGATGCCTCGCAGGAGCAGACCGACGTGCATTCATT
>CAWDBM010000008.1:0-388467 GCA_963800565.1 uncultured Acidobacteriaceae bacterium | reverse complement strand
AGTTTCGCGCCGTGCGGCGCTTTCACCCTGATGGTGTACGGCCCGGCCTCCGAGGGCTGACCGACGACGACTGCCAGGCGAACCGAAGGAGGGAACGACGGGAAGGGTTTCCAGTCGATTTCTTCCGGCAGGACCGATCTGAAAACATCCTGGCCCGGCTGATGAGGTCGAACGATACCTCGTTGTGCTTCCACGGTGCTTGCTTGTGTGTTGTCTGACATACCAAACCTCCTCTTTAGAATTTTGATTCCATGCACAATTCTGGTGACGCTATGAGCTCCGAGACCACTAGACGAAGTTATCGATTGTTGCTTTCGCATCAGCCGTGGAGACGGCGCAAGCGAAGTTAGCTTTCGTCGTCAGAACGGTTCTTACGGTGTATTCACTCAACGGTATTGCAAGCACGGCCAGCACAACCGGAAATGCCAAAGCCCGCAGTCCGAAGTGCACTTCGAGCAACCCGCCCGTCGTACAACCCGCAATGAAACCCGCGAAGGCCGGGAGAGTCATGCGAATACGGCGCCGAGCTAGCGCCATTTGTTCAGGTAAGGCATCGCCGCGAAGTAGAGTTGTAAGCTCGACTGTCAACTGGACAGTATTCGTGGTGAGCACGGCCGTCGTAGGGAAACCTGGCAGATCGAGTTTGACAAGCGCATTTTGAGTGGCCATCGCTGCAACTCCGAGCATTCCCACAGACGCTGCCACTGCGCCTCCGGGATTCGCGAAGGGACCAAACGCGGCGGAAACCGCGAAAAATCCAGTCAGAAGTGCTGCATGTAGAATCAGCAATGCTCGCAAGGTCTGATGCTTCGGCTTGTCCTCGAACAACCAAACAACTGTCCCTAAGACCGCGATGAAAACTGGAACCGCCATTAGCGGTCCGATCCGGCTAAAGCCACCGGTTATGTAATGGGCGGCAAGGATAACTATGTTTCCCGTAATGTGCGCGGTAAACAATCCTCCGAATGCGAGGAATCCGATAAGGTCGACCGAACCCGCCGTCATGCTCAGAACGGCCACGAGTAGCCAGTCGAATGCATGCTGTGGACGCTGGTCTCGCGCACGTTCACTTCTTGTTGCCGTCACAGAAGCGCGGGTGCGAATCACGCATTCCAGACGTTCTGCTTGAGGGGAAGCGATGGTGCCGACTTCGCCTTCGTGCAGATCACTTTGGCCCGCGTTAGGCCATCCTGCATCCCGCGCTGCTGCGCCTTCCATAACTCCTCCTTTTCTCCCGATTCATGGATCCATGAGCCTGGACTTCAGTGATACTCAACGTGGAAGCCGGTCGGCGACCTTCGCCATCCCTGCCTGGGCGCAGACTTCGTCCTTGTCTCCGCCGGGAGCACCTCCCACGCCCAGAGCGCCTACGATGACGTTCTTCGACTTGAACGCCACTGCGCCTGGAAGCGCCATGACGTTATGCATGGTTGAGAGCCGCGGCGCATAGGGACTGGTCTTCGTCAGCTCGAAGAACTTGCTGGACGTATCGAAGTCGAAGATCGGCCCTAGCGTGACCACCGTATACGCCTTGTCATAACTCGATTCCGCTGTATGAATGGTGGCGCCATCACCGCGAAGGTCTACCTGCCGCACCCCATCCATGTCCACGACTGTTGCGCTCACTTGATATCCGTGTCGGGCGCACACACGAACAGCTTCGGTCGCGGCCTCAACTGCGATATTAAGGGGCAGCGCGTAGTGATACTCAGCTTGTGAGGTTGTTTGTGACGGTGCAGAGGGCGCGGCCCCAGTCAGTGCGGCGGCGCCACAAATAATCGCGATCGAAATCATTCTTGTCATATCAGCTCTCCCTTTCAATTGATTTGGTTAGTGTGCGATGGCGAGTTCTCGTTCGAACTTGTCTCGCTTCATGATGATTGAACCAGAGGAGCAGAGCCGAATCTATTAGACAAGGGTATGAATTGATACCTTTGCATGATTTGTGCGGAGCGCGTCACAACTTTCGATTTGCATTAGGTACGAGGGACGTTCGAAACATCCCGATGGCACATCGCGATCACACTCGCTACCCTTTTAGAGCCGCATGCCGGGAAAAGCACGTACGGAACTACAGCAAACTACTGATTGACGTTCTGCGCGGCACACTGCTATCCAAGTCAGAACTGCAGAAATTGGAATCACCGCAAGTGCGCGCCAACCGTTTCTCTTATCCTCAAAGGCGTCGTTAGCCTCGTAAACGCTGGCCGAATGAAGATCAAGGGTTCGAGGTCCTGTCGACCGAACACCCATGGGCAGTAAATGCTTATCCGAGAAACCTTCCATGGAGAGACCTAGGAGCACACGCTTGCTGATACCTATAACGGATCACTACCAAAGTATGATTGACACCCCTTGTGGCAGATCCTTCCATATGGACAGGGGATTACGATCGAGAGCGAGCTTAGACGCAAAGCACTACGCCACGCCGCATGTGGGTACAGACGGGTTGGCGCTCACTTCGGGTTCCTGCGTGGAGGTGAAAACGTGACCGACCCTGTTAATTTGCAAGATGATTTTCTACTCGAAACTCCAATTCCAGGGCTTCCTTTGGAATCGATTCTTCGCACCAAGGAATTGCGGAATCGCCCATCGCGTTTACCCGACTACGAGACGGAGAACCGCGCACTTGTCGCACTAGCCAACGCGCTAGCTGATTCCCCGGGTACCATTCTGCAAACATTGGCTGATAGGGTCCTTGAGCTGTTGCATGCTGATTCTGCCGGCTTAAGTCTGCTCACGAGAGACGAAAAGAGGTTCTATTGGGCAGCTATTGCCGGGGCGTGGCGGCCCCACGCCGGCTCCAATGTCCCGCGCAATTCCTGCCCATGCGGCGAAGTGCTCGACCGCAATGTTCCGATGCTATTCACCCATTGGGAACGGCGTTATCTGAATTTCAGCAGGACAATGCCCGTAACCGAAGAAGGACTCTTTGTTCCTTTTTATGCAAACGGCAAACCGGTGGGTACAATTTGGGCATTCGCACACGACAGTCGTCGCAGATTCGACGCCGAGGACCTAAGACTGCTGGAACGCACGAGTCGTTTCGCGTCAGCGGCATGTCAGGTCCTGGAATCCATTGAGAACCTCAAGTTGGAAAACGCAGCGCGCGAAAAAGCGGAAACCGCAGTCCGCGAACTGGCAAACGGGTTGGAGACGCAGGTTCGAGTTCGGACCCAGGAGTTGGAACGTAGCACACGAGAACTTGCCGAGGCCAACGAAGACCTTCGGTTCCAGGTTGACCTCCTTCAACAAATCCCTGTAGCGGCGTGGACGCTCAGGCCTGATGGGACGCCGGATTTCGTGAACCGAAACTGGCTGGAATACTCCGGTCAGACACTCGATTACGTCCAATCAAATTCCGACGCGTGGATGACTGCGATCCATCCTGAGGATCGAGAAGCAGCGTCAAAGAGCATTTGCGACGGGATATGCTCAGGGCAGGATTTTACAATGGAAGCGAGGTTTCGCCGCGCGCAGGACGGGGCATATCGCTGGCATCTCAATCGAGCCGCGGCGTTACGTGATGCGGAGGGAAATCTCCTTCGGTTTGTGTGTACATCCACCGACATTGAGGATCAGAAACAGTCCCAAGAGAATTTACTGAGGGCTGTTGAAACAAACCGGCTGATCGTCGACAGCGCGTTAGATGCGGTTATCACGATGGACGCTCAAGGGGCGATTACCGATTGGAATAAGCAAGCTGAAATGGTATTCGGATGGAGTAATAAGGAGGCGATCGGCCAGCACATGTCGGATCTGATTATCCCGGAGCGACTACGGATGGCACACGAGCGCGGATTACGTCACTTCTTGGCTACCGGTAATGGCCCCATCTTGCGACGGCGTATCGAAGTCACGGCCGTCCGGCGCAACGGTGTTGAGTTTCCGGCTGAGTTGGAAGTATCGCCAATGAGACTGGGCCAGAATTGGTTTTTTGGCGCCTTCATTCGGGACATTACCGACTCCAAACTAGCAGAAAAAAGACTAATAGAGAGCGAACTCAACCTGCGCCAGATGACCGAGACCATACCGGAAATGCTATGGAGCGCCACCGCAGAAGGGACAATCGATTATTGCAATGCTCGCGTGCTCGACTACACCGGCTTCTCTGCCGAAGAAATCATGGGTAGCGGTTGGACAAAACTTCTTCATCCAGACGATGTTGAACGGACAGCTCGAACGTGGAGATCCTGTGTCACAACCGGAGCCCCGTACCGAGTCGAGATTCGCACCTTCCACGCTACCGATCGCACCTATCGATGGTGCGTAACGAGCGCGCTTCCGCTGCTCGACCAACAAGGGCGGATTCTAAAGTGGTACGGCACAGTTGTGGATATGCACGATTGGAGGCATGCGCAGGAAGAGCTACGCAACACACAAGCCGAACTCGCGCGCGTGGCGCGTGTGATGACGATGGGAGAGCTTACCTCATCGATCGCGCACGAAGTCAACCAGCCGTTATTCGGTATTATGACCAACACCGACACCTGTTTGTTAATGCTTTCTACCGATCCTCCCGATGTCGACGGCGCTCGGGAAACTACACAGCGCACGATGCGTGATGCAAACCGAGCCTCTGACGTGATCAAGCGATTACGCGCGCTTTATAGCAAAAAAGATCCGTCCCCCGAATTGATGGACCTGAATCAGGCCACACGGGAGGTAATTTCCCTGTCGTCGAGCGATTTGCAAAGATGGCGAGTGATCGTTCTGCAGGAACTTGCCGACAATCTCCCACTCCTCATGGCGGACCGTGTCCAAGTTCAGCAGGTCATTATGAACCTGGTACGAAACGCCTCAGACGCGATGAGCAATGTCGATGATCGTCCGAGAGAATTATTGATCAGAACCGAAAGGGAGGAAGGCGATCGGGTGCAGCTTAGCGTGAAAGATGCAGGGGTCGGTTTCGAACCCCAGGCTGCGGACAGACTCTTCGAAGCCTTCTATACGACAAAGAATGAAGGCATGGGAATCGGCCTGTCGATCAGTCGTTCCATCATCGAGGCTCATGAGGGACGTTTGTGGGCGACAGCGAATGATGGTCCGGGAGCCACGTTTTCATTTTCAATACCCTGCAAGGCGGCCGGTTTGGCGGCAGAGGAAACTCGCTGCAGCCGACCGGATGGTGCGATGGATGCCGCATGATTTAAGTTCGACGCTGAATACCGATTCCAACGTTCATACCTTGGTGCGATTGACTGCCTACCTGGCAGGAGCGCATTCTTCGCTTATGGAGTCCAACCGAGATCGGGAATCCATCGAACGTCCACTTGTGACGGTCGTTGATGACGATGTATCAGTCCGCGAATCCCTCCCTAATTTGCTGAGACAGTTCGGCTTTTCCGCCCGCGCGTTTTCGTCGGCGGAAGAGTTTCTCGGGTCCGATTGCGTAAGCCAGACCCGCTGTCTGATCCTTGACGTCGTCATGCCGGGCGTAACGGGACTCGATCTTCAACGACAATTGAAGCTTCGGGGTCCAGCGCTTCCAATCATCTTTATCACCGGTCAGAAGGACGAAGGACTTCGGAAGCGAGCGCTTGAACAAGGAGCGGTGGGATTCCTGCTCAAGCCAGTCATAAGCACAGTTCTGTTGGAGGCCGTCAATGTTGCACTTCGAGGAAACTGACAGTTCCCGCCCTGCAAGCAGGGGAGATAATACGAGCATGGCGAGATCACTTGGTCATCCAGTGGAGTTATCGCCAGCGCCGACTGCGGGACCTATCGTGTTCGTCGTTGACGACGACGTCTCAGTGCGTGAAGCACTGGAGTTATTAATCCGCAAGCTAGGCTGGCAGCCAGAGATTTTCGCATCAGCACAGGAATTCCTCGATCGCCCTCGTTCACTTGTCCCGAGCTGTCTTGTTCTCGACATTTCTCTCCCCGGTCTCAGCGGTCTCGAACTGCAGAAGCGTATTGCTGTCGAGCGGACGGACATGCCGATCATTTTCATCACGGGTTATGGCGACGTGCCCAAATCAGTCCAGGCCATGAAAGCGGGCGCGGTCGAATTCTTAACGAAACCGGTCAGTAATGAAGAGCTATTGGCGGCCATCCGGCAGGCCCTTGAACGGAGCAGCGCTGTTCTCGGTCACGTGGCGGAAATTCAGGAACTCCGGGACCGTTACGGGTCAGTTTCGCCTCGCGAACGGCAAGTCATGGCGTTGGTGGTTTCGGGTTTATTGAATAAACAGATCGCTGACGAACTCGGCATCAGCGTGATTACCGTAAAAACGCACCGGGGCAAAGTGATGCAAAAGATGAAGGCTGACTCTCTCGCGGGGTTGGTGAAGATGGATGCTAAGCTACGTGCGGCATCCGGGCGAAAAGACCGACCAGCACAACTCCCAGTCCCGCTTTGACATCTGTGGAAACATCAGCAAAAGTCGGCGTCGAAATACTCCTTATCTTCGTAATTCGATTACAGCAGGTAATGAAACTGCGGTGCGCCATACGTAGCACATCCGTTTTTCTAGTGGAAACCGGCAGCCTTCGCGACGACGGCATTACTTGCTTCTTCGATTAGTTGCACGATGTCATCGGGGCGAGTTGCAATGGAAGCGTGGCTCGTTGGCAACGTAATCGTCCTTCTTGCGTTGATTCGCTCCGCCATCCACTTTTCGGTCTCGGTAGGAATCAACCGATCGTTGGCCGAGATCTGATACCAACTCGGCTTCACTTTCCACGCCGGTGGTCCCGCCTTTTCTTCGAAGCATCGCGATGCTGTGGGCTTCTGCGTAAGCGCCCAAACTAGTGATTCTGTTCGGTCTTCGAGATCATGACAGAAAGTCTCGTGAAACTTCCCGACTTCGATCCATAGAAAACCATACTTATCCTCACGGATATTTGCCGCGCCCTCGGGTGGCGCCCGCCGCGCCCAAAGGCTCTTGAGACTCTCCCCCTCATCAAGAGCAGGTCCCGCCAAATAGACGAGGCCGACGACATTTGGCGTGAGGCCAGCGCCCGTGATGACTGCGCAACCATAAGCATGGCCGACTAATAGCGTGGGAGCATCCTGCGCAGCGGCCATTTTGATGGTTCGATCGATGTCGTTGGACAACGATGTCAGAGGGTTCTGCACCGCGAAGACGCGGTAGCCTTTTTCATGTAGGGGAGGAATGACATGCCGCCAGTGTGAAGCGTCGCCCCAGGCGCCGTGCACTAAGAGAATGGTCGGTTTGTCCGTCATCGACGTACTCCTTTCAGTCGAC
Organism: uncultured Acidobacteriaceae bacterium; assembly: GCA_963800565.1. GTDB lineage: Bacteria > Acidobacteriota > Terriglobia > Terriglobales > Acidobacteriaceae > Acidiflorens. The sequence continues at coordinate 381,256 of CAWDBM010000008.1, read as the reverse complement.
TTTACTGTTTTGCCGACTGCGCTGCTAACGGTAATGGCCAGTCCTAGGGCGTGCCCATAACATGGAGATGAGCCCAAGGAGTGCCTGCCCACATGATGTAAGCGCCCGTTGGCGCTGGAAGCGTGATTCCCAGTTCCGTCAAGCGCTTCTCCCTGCTTGTCGGCCTGGAGATTTCGATTGGGCTCTGTGCCTTTGAGGATGTCATGAAGAGATCTCATCAGCACCGCTGAAGGAAGGCAATTGGACCAAGGTATCAACGCAATATTTTCGCCCGACTAGTTTGAGCAACCTGCTCAAATCAGGTTCATACGGAGACCGCTTATTCTCTACTATTCAGAATTCTTCACCGAAACTCGCGCGATACTCACACGCTCGCTGTCTCTCAATATGGCACTCATATCCGCAGCACCGCGCTACGGATTACGCTACGGCTCTGTACCCGCTACCGGGAATTTCCAACGACTTAGAGGTCGTCCGCCTCTTGTAAGTCCTTTAAAGTCGTGTATGGGCCGTTCTTTCACGGCGATAACCTAAGGTCAACGAGCGAGATCAACAAGAAGAATCCGAATGCCACCCAAAAGCTAGGATCTTCGGCATTTCGCAGGAAGTCCTCGTGACTGCAATCGGGCGATCTGGAAGGCTTATCCAAAGTCGAAAGTGTCGATTCGGAAAGTGTTGATGAGTTGATGGACGAAGGCAACGCGTTCGAGGCTGGGATTGTATCGGGCGTCGAAAATTCGAGAGAACGGGGCGGTAGAGAGATTCGCACCCGTGCCGAAGCCGCCGACATCGTCGAGCCCGACCACGCACAAGTTGCCGGGAATTTGATATTCCGCATCGGGGGCAATCGTCATCAGACGTCCCGGCGGTTCGGTCGTTAACACAATATGAGTTAGGTAGCTCTCCAGCGTCCAACCCCCGAAAGCGAGGGTCCGCGCTCCGCGTGCGTTCAGTTTTGCATGTCCGTCCCGTGCCGTTTCCGTGCCGTTAACACGAAATTGCAGTGCGCCGTGAAAGGCGCTGGACCACAGCGGGAGGAAAAGACCCGCCCGGGAACTGGATCGCTCCACCCGGAAGCAATCGGAGCGGCGGTGGAGACAACAAAGCCGTCGGAGCCTCCGGTGTAGAGGGTCGCACAAGGCGACTCGGCGAGTCTGCAGGTTGTAACGCGAGTGAACGCTGAGCAGGCCTCGAAAAATGTAATGCAGGAGCCGACCCAACTGTAATGTGGGGAAGGCCGAAGTTGATGGAGCAGTAATGAGCGAATCAGTTCCATCGATCCTGCCGGGGTAGTGGCGACGGCATGCAGACATAGTGGAACAGACGCAACACGGGAAGCCCCAGCGGTGATCGCGGTTAGGATCAACTGGCAACTCGCGAGAGCCAGGCCGGGCCGGATGGGGTGACGGAGAGGCCCGCAGTACTGATGAAACCGGGTAATGCCGGTGGAGGGAAGGGGCCTCAGTTGAAAGGAAACGCAAGAAGCGACGAAGACGGAGGGATTGACGATTGAGTCTAGCAACCCCCGCAGGTGTTCAGAAGTTGCAGACGGCGTTGCACGCGAAAGCGAAGGAATCGCCCAGCTTTCGTTTCTATGTCCTATACGACAAGGTGTACCGGAAGGACGTTCTGGCTTACGCCTACGAATGCTGCAAAGCCAACGGTGGAGCAGCAGGAGTGGATGGTCAGAGGTCCGAGGACATCGAAGCGTATGGAGTCGAGCGATGGTTGGACGAACTGGCGCAAGAGCTGAAGAGGCGAACCTATCAACCACTGCCCGTGCGACGGGTGTGTATACCGAAGCCGGACGGGAAGCAGCGGCCGTTAGGAGTACCCGCTATCCGGGATCGGACGGCGGAAATGGCAGCAGTTTTGGTTCTCGAACCTATTTTCGAGGCCGATCTGCAGTCGGAACAGTACGCCTATCGGCGAGACCGCAGCGCGCTGGACGCGGTGAAACGAGTCCACCAGCTGATCTACGCTGGCCATCAAGAAATTGTTGATGCAGATCTCAGTAGCTACTTCGATAGTATTCCACATTCCGAGCTTCTTAACTCGGTTGCCCGTCGGGTCGTGGACGGAGCCATGCTGCATCTGATCAAGATGTGGTTGGAAGCTCCGGTGGAAGAAACCGACGAGCACGGGAACAAACATCGGAGTACGCGCAATCGGGACGACGGTCGGGGCACTCCGCAAGGGGCTCCAATCAGCCCGCTGCTCAGCAAATTTATACATGCGTCGGTTCGTGCTCGGGTGGAAGAAACTGGGGCACGAGAAGCGTTTGAAAGCGTACATCATTAATTATGCCGATGACCTCGTGATCTGCTGTCGAGCCGGAGCCGAAGAGGCACTGGTCCAGATGCGGAGCATGATGTCGAGGCTGAAGTTGATGGTGAACGAAAGTAAGACGCGGGACTGTCGACTGCCGGAAGAGAAGTTCGATTTTCTCGGGTATACGTTTGGTCGATGCTACTCGCCGAAGACGGGGCGGGCCTATTGGGGCACCACTCCATCGAAGAAGCGAGTGCAACGTCTGTGTCAGGCGATCAGCGAGATGACCCGACGGAGTCAAACCCAGCAGGATGCGACAACGCTGGTAGCAGCGCTCAATCGAAAGATTAATGGTTGGGCGAACTACTTCTGTCTGGGGCCGGTCAGTCAAGCCTACCGAGCCGTGGAGGAACATACGCGCCGGCGGCTTCGCCAGTGGCTGTGTGTCAAACACAAAGAGCGGGCAAGTGGGACCACGCGTTTTCCCCTACTAGCTCTGCATCAGAAGTTTGGCTTGGTTCGCCTTACGGCGCGGACCACCAGTTTTCCGTGGACGACAACGTGAACCTTTCTCCGAGAGCTGGATGCGTTAACTGCGCCTGTCCAGTTCGATAAGCGGGGGTGTGGAAACGTGGCATGGTGCGGTTATTGAGGCACCGGCAAACGAAAGGGCCGGTCTCGGCTAGGCTTCACCTAAACCGTCGCGCCACCCCTCGACTTCACCCGAACTAGCCGCGTTAGATGCCATCTGCCGCGGTCTAAGTGTATGGAACTACGTTAGGGAGCGTTTTCGAATACCACTCTCTCCGCCAGATTTTCCTAAGAGACTTTGATTCAAGTTCTTAGGAGCAGCGAGGAAAAAAGCTACACGAAAAACCACTGATTTCCCGACTTTCCCAGTATTAGGGGAAGAGGAAGTCAGAATGCGAAAGCCGAAAGCCAGCCTGTACCTGCGATTCCGCGAACCGGACGGAAAGCAGTCTTCATATTGCCCAGCCGTCTTCGATGGCAAGTCCCGACTCCGCCCCTTTTGGTGCCTTGTGAAGGGAGTGCCCGAACACCACCCCGAGGCTACCTACCATCAACGCATCAAGCGGGACAGCAAATTTGCATGGGAATCCTTGGGAACGGACGCAGCCGCCGCGTGGAACAAAGCTACGGTCGGGAAATCCGTTGACACTTGCAAGCTAGAGCTTGCCGTCCAACGCACGCTCCCTGAACCCGCCGTCACCACGGACAGCTACCGCATGGACGCCGAGGTCAAGACCTACCTCAGCAACGTTGAGAAGTTAACACCCAATGGGCGTGGCACATCTTCTTCATCATCTTGACTGAGACGATTTTCTATGTTGCCACAGGGCACGAAATTGTTTGGTGGATCATCAACTTCGTCTCCCGTCTGAAATAGCCCGCCTACGAGCCTGCTCCGCACCCGTGGAAATCGCCCGGATTCAGAATCGGCTCGTAGAGCGGCGAAGCGGCTGTGAAGCTAAGCACTGTGGCTGAGAGGGCCAATTCGTCGATGCAGTTAATTGCCAAAACTGTTCCAGATTGACCATCCCCGTAAACGGTTGGGCGTTATCTTCTTTCCGTGAAGAGAGAACTCAGTCCCAAAAAGGTACTCGCTGTCCGTTGTCCGACCTGTGGTGCAGCTCCGGGAGAGAGGTGTGAGCTTAGCACTGGTCAGCCCCGCACAGAGCCGCATCGCGACCGCCGATTGATAGCAGCAGATTGAGCCAAGCCCGTACCGAGCCTAACAACGCAGCGTTAGGTCCGCGTTTCCTGTGAATGGCTGAATTTCCACACGCGGCGGGCGATCCAAACACCGATGAAGCCGACAAAAAGCAGACAGCAGAAGGTCTCTACGCTCGTCTCACAGACGATCGAGATTAATGAGGAAAGGAGCCGGCAGCTTCGCACCATGTCTTATCTGCCGCATCCTCCGCTTCTGGATGAGGCGGGATTGCCGTCGGCTCTAAAGTGGTATGCCGAAGGATTTGCGGAGCGCAGCGCGATTAAAGTGAACCTGGAGATCGATTCCGATTTTGGCCGTCTGCCCGATGATATGGAGATTGCTCTGTTCCGTGTGGTGCAGGAATGCCTGACAAATATTCATCGTCACTCTGGAAGTGCGAGCGCGAATATCCGAGTGAACCGGAATTCCGATCGGATCGATGTCGAAATTTCAGACGCTGGCAAAGGCATCTCTTCCGATCGTGTCCGTGAAGGGAAAGTGGTGACCGGTGTTGGCATGATGGGTATTCAGGAGAGGATGCGGCAGTTTGGCGGAAGCGTCGTAGTTAACTCGTCGGAACAGGGAACCGCCGTTATAGCCTCGATTCCAGTGAAAAATCAATCGCGCGAAATAAGGTAGTCGCAGTCCCCCCCTAGCAGTTTAATCGTTCTGAAGACGGCGTTCCTGCGATTCCTCGCGCGCTGGTAAATGGATTCGTCGTGCAGGCTTTATTGCCTGTGGAAGGCGTCGAGCGCAGCGCCCAGCCTTTCCAGTCCGCCGCGAACCGTTTCTGTCTTTCCGCAGAAGCCTATGCGGAAGTGCTGTGGCTGCTCGAAAAAATCTCCTGGCACCACGCTGGTTTCAAACTGCTCGCGCAGCATGGTGACAAATTTTTCGGCGCGGCCTACGCGGAGCCGTGGAAAAACAGTTGTGCCAAAGCGGCTGGGTTCACAATCGAGCGTCGGATGTGCGGACAGGAATTCATTGACGAGCGCACGATTAGTATTTAGCAAGTTGCGGGCACGATCGCGAACACGGTCGAGATTATCGAGCGCAATTACTCCGAGAAGTTCGGCCGGATGGACGGGACTGCCGTAGGTGAAGTCCACGATCTGCCACATGCGCTGGACGAGTTCCGGGTGCGCCAGGATCCAGCCGCAGCGGATGCCGCTCAGGCCGTAGGCTTTGGTCAGGCTGCTGGTGATTACGAAGTTTGAGCCGAGGTGAAATGCCGAGCGCCACGGCTCGTCGAAAAGGGTCTCGAGATAAACTTCGTCGACCAGTACGCGCGCGCTGAGTTTCGCCGCCATTTCACCCACCTGCCGCATGGTGCTTTCGTCGGTTAACGTGCTGCTCGGATTGTGAAGATTGCAGAGAATCACGAGGCGGGTTTTGGGAGTGAGGTTGCGTTCGATCTCTCCGAGGCCGAGGCGAAATCCCTTGTCGGCGCGGCGTTCGAAGCGGCGGATACTTACTCCGATGTATTCGAGGATAGTCAGCAGCGGGTCGTAGGTGGGCTTCTCGACCAAGACTTCGTCGCCGCGGTGTACGAGTGCGGTTAGCGCTATGAAGTTTGCCATCGAGGTGCCGAAGGTGTAGACGACACAGTTCTCAGGCACTCCTGCCTTTGCTGCCAAGCGTTCCATCAGCGGATTGAAGCCATAGGGGCCCGTCCCGCCGATTTCGAGGTCTTCGATGCGCACGGGGAGTTCGGACAGCGGATAATCCAGCACCCCGCTGGCCGCAAGGTTGAAAGGTGCGTTCGAGTGCAGCTTGGCCCATGCCAGGTAATGCGAAACTGCTTCGGTCTGCAAAGTGTTCATGAGTTACTCTTTCGCGATAGATGGCGCCGGCGCTCGCCGGCTCCAGAACCAGTAAACAGGAACGCCCGCCAGCAGTAATGCGTAGCCGACGAGGCTGTTGCGCGGATAGCGGTAGACGGTATTTGCGACCACCCACCAGCATATCGCGACGAAAATTGCCGTGCTCACTGGATGACCGGGCATGCGGTAGCCTGCGCCACTTTTCATCTCACCTCGCGCGATACGGCGGCGGAAGACGAAGATCGTCGTCGCCGTCAGACCGAAAAATAGAAAGTCCATGGCGATTACGTAATTCAGAATCTGTTCATAGCGGCCGGAGAGTGCGATCACGATCGTCCAGACACTCTGCAGAACGATGGCGATCACCGGGACGCGGGTGCGCGGATCGAGCCAGGCTACTGCCCGGAAGAAGAGCCCGTCATCGGCCATGGCGAAGTAGACGCGCGGCGCGGTCAATATCGATTGACTCAGGAATCCGAGGGTTGAGATAGCGATGGCTGCCGCAATGAAGGTTGCGCCGCGCTGGCCGAATGCCAGACGCATTACGGCGGTCGCAGGAGTGCTCGTGACGGCCAGCGTTTGCGGACCTAGAGCGCGCAGGCAAACCCAGTTCACCGAGATGTAGAGAATCACGACACCCAGCACTCCGAGCAATAATCCGCGAGGCAGATTTTTTCTTGGCTCTTTCACTTCGGCGGCGAGAAAGTTTGCGGTTTGCCATCCACCATAAGAAAAGAGCACGGGTACCATTGCTGCGCCGAAGGATGTCAGCGACGATTGGCGCTCAGCGGCTGTCGTGATGACTGCGTGCCTGCCGACGAATGCCGCTCCGGCGATCACCAGGGCGGCGATGGCGAGAATCTTCATCACCATGAGCGCGCTCTGCGTGCGTCCTCCAGTTTTCACGCCAAGACAATTGATGAGCGTGAGGGTGGCGAGAGCCGTTGTGGCGACGATCCAGTCAGGAGTATGCAGGCCGGTGAGTTCGAGGAAATAGCGCGCGAAAGTAATGGAGACGGCGGCCATGCCTCCTGTCTGGATCACGAGGAGCAGGACCCATCCGTATAGGAATGCTACTGCTGGATGATAGGCCTCGCGAAGATAAGCGTATTGGCCTCCGACTTCGGGAAGCGTGGCCGCCAGCTCAGCCCAAACGAATGCGCCACCTAAGCCGATGATGCCGCCGAAAATCCAGGCTCCTAAAATGAGCGCTGGTGTGTGGACCTGCTGGGCGACAACGTAGGGATTCATGAAAATGCCCGAACCGACGATGCCGCCCATGACCAGCATGGTGGCGTCGAAGAGGCCGAGTTGACGGGCCAGGCTTGGCTTTGGGGAGGAATCGCGATTCGAGGCCGGGAGTTCAATCACGGTTTGGGCTTGCCTCGGATTTCCGTTTTGATCTCCATCATGGTGGGGTGCGCCAGAGCTTGTGATTTGTCCGATGCAATTCTACCGTGCCGCGCGAAAGTCGCACTACTTTCGTTCAGAACTTGGAAGGTCCCATACGTCCGAGAGGTAAGCCACTCACGCGGCCTTGATCCCTAACGCCAACTCAACACTGGCCTTAATAGGTTTCAGTAATCTACCAACGGATTGCGAAGAGGTCACGATTTAGGGTGACATCGGTCACTGCTATTGCTCTCGGCAAAGATTGAAACTCTACATAGTCAGCCGCTGGAGTTGATGAGCTTTGTTACATTCCGTTCGGCGGAAGGCTCAGTGGTGGTTACTTTCGCAATAGCGTATCGCGAATAGAACTGCCAATTTCAGCAGGCTGCCCAATTTCGCGAGGAGAAGACATTAAATCATGAAAACAACGAAGCTAGTGACGTTGGTAATGACAATTGCCATGACCTTATTCATTCTGATTCCTAATCTGTCATGGGCCGAGGATGGAGCGACTCTTTACAAGGCGAAATGTGCTGCGTGCCACGGAGCGGATGCTGCGGGCAAGCCTGCCGCGAAAATTCCGAGCCTGGTTTCGGACGAGGCAAAGAAGCAGTCAGATGCCGATCTTACCAAAGGCGTTACTGAGACGGCAAAGCACCCGGGTGCAGTAAAGAGCCTGACGGGCGACGATGCGAAAGCGATCGTGACTTACATTCGCAGCCTGCAGAAGTAATAATTCGTGGTGAAGTTGATAGCAACCGTGGCTGTTCTTTATTGCTATTCGTTGCTGTCACGAATGGCCGGTGGAGCGACGGAAGAGAAGAGTTGGTCGACTATGGAGGTTTCTGACTCAATTCGGCACTTGTCAGGTCCGGGTGAAGGTATGTCCGGACCAGACCTCCTTCTTATAGCCACTCTTCACGTAGTCAATGTTCTTCTAGTCAGTCTTTCTAGTCGGTCTTCTAGTCAGTTTCAGCGGTGGTTCTGTACGCGTTCCAAGCCTGTCCCCTGCCAGCGCACTCTTTCTTCATACATTCGACAGGCAGGGAAGTTTCACTTGGGAGCGGCGAGGAGCAATTTTTATGAGTAAAGCCTTACTGTATGACGCGACTCTGTGCATTGGTTGCAAACAATGCGAAGGTGCTTGCGCGCAGCAAAACAATCTGCCCTATGACGACACGGTGGCTGCCGAAACAGTGCAGTCGGCACATAAATATACGGTCGTCAAAACCATGGACGACAAGTTCTTGCGCCGTCTCTGTATGCACTGTGAGAAACCCGCCTGCGCTTCGGTCTGTCCGGTCGGCGCTTTTCATAAAACAGCGGCGGGCCCTGTCGTCTACGACGTGTGGAAATGTATCGGCTGCCGCTATTGCATGGTGGCCTGCGCCTTCAATCAGCCCAAGTATGAATGGCAGTCCCTGAATCCACGCGTGCGCAAGTGCATTATGTGTCCGGACCGCCTTGCTGAAGGTAAGCAGACCGCCTGCGCCGAGATCTGTCCAACTGGCGCGACTAAGTTCGGAGAGCGCGACGACCTCATTCGGGAGGCCAAGCAACGCATCCGCTCGGACCCCAAATATATCGATCGCATTTATGGCTTGAACGAACTCGGCGGAACTTCTGTCCTCATCATTTCTGACGAGAACCCAGAGCAATACGGCTATCCTGCTTCGGCGAAAATCGGCGAAACTCCGATGCCGGAGTATACCGGCAGAATAATGGAGCGAATTCCAGATTTTATACCGCTGTGGACGTTGGTGCTGGGCGGCATTTACTGGGTCTCGCATCGTCGCGATGAAGTAGCCGCTGCGGAAGCAGAAGAAGAGAAGCAGAACGGGAGTGAGAAATGAAAATCAAACTTACTTTTTGGAGAGTTGTATTCATTGTAATCATGGCCCTCGGCCTCTACTCTTCGTTTATCCGATACTTCCGCGGCCTGGGCGCGGTGTCAAACATGACGGATCAATTTCCGTGGGGCCTCTGGATCGGCTTCGACTGCCTATGCGGCGTCATGCTGGCGGCGGGCGGCTTCATCATGTGCGGCGCTGTTTATCTGTTCAATGTCGAGCGCTTGCACAGCGTGGTCCGGCCGGCGGTGTTGACCGCATTCCTAGGCTACGTGCTCTTCATTGTTGGCCTGCTCTTCGATCTGGGCCGTCCCTGGTACATCTGGCATCAGCTCATCTATATGAACCCGCATTCGGTGATGTTCGAGGTGGGCATGTGCGTGATGACCTACACCACGGTGTTGTTTTTCGAATTCCTTCCCAACGTATTCGAAGCGGTCAATTGGAAGGCTCCGATCAAGTGGATTAACAAGATCTACCCGGTACTGATCGTGTTGGGCATCCTGCTTTCGACCCTGCACCAGAGTTCGCTTGGATCGCTTTATCTGATCATGCCGAGCAAGCTACATCCGTTCTGGTACTCGCCAGCGCTGCCGTTCTTCTTTTTCGGGTCGGCGGTTGCCGTCGGTTTGGCGATGACGATTTTCGAATCCACGCAGAGCGCGAGAGTATTCGGTCGTCAACTCGAACTTCCAGTGTTGGTCACCCTCGGCGGTGCGTTGCTGGTGGCTCTCTGGGTCAACTTGCTTCTCCGCTTCGAAGACTACTTTCATCGCGGGTTGCTTCGCCAGATCTTCAAACCGAGCTATGAAGCGTATTTTCTCTGGCTCGAACTTGTTCTGACCTTTGTGCTTCCCATCGCCATATTGAGCTTCAAAAAAGCTCGGTTGTCGCCACAGTGGTTATATCTGGCGTCGATCTTTACCGTGCTGGGGTTCATTACTAACCGGCTCAATATCGCGCTCATCGGCTTTGAGACCTACGTGGGACATCACTACGTACCGAAGTGGACGGAATTCTCGATCACGCTCATGATCATCGCGATGGGCTTCGCGTTGTTCGCGGTGGCAGTGAGATACCTGCCGATTTTCCCAGAGGAAGGACACGGAGTGAAGCCACGGCTTCGCAGCGAACCAGCGACTGCACCGATGGTTTCTACACCCGTATTAGGCCATGCAGGAGACTGAGCGAAGACGCCGCGATCATCGAAGCGAGCGATCAAAGCGGTTGACGCACAGTATTAGCGCAAAATTAATCGGGTCGCTGCTGGCGATCATGGTCGCCATTTTCGCTTTATTCGGGTACTTGACTGTCCGATTGCATCGCCAGGACCTGGAAGCAGCCCAATTGGCCAACGCCGAGCGGATCAGCGATCTGATCAGGCGCGCCACCATCGACTACATGCTGCGTGACGATCGCCAGGGGCTGTACCGTGCGATTCAAACCATAGCGGACGAGCCGGGGATGGTGAAGGTACGCATTCTTGACCAGGAAGGGCGGATCAGCTATTCCACGGATCCGAAGGAAGTCAGCCAAATTCTCGACAAGAGGGCTGAGTCCTGCTATGGCTGCCACACGCAATCGCAACCGCTGGCTCGTCTGAATCGCCCCGACCGCTTTCGCATTTATCGCAGTGCCGGTCAACGGGTGCTCGCGATCATTACGCCCATCGAAAATCAACCCAACTGCGCCAACGCCAGTTGCCACGCGCATTCGGCGGAGCAGCAAGTTCTGGGCGTGCTCGACACCAATCTCTCGCTGGCAAAAGCGGACGCGCAACTTGCGGTCAGCAGCGCTCGCATGTCGTATTACACGGGCGGGGCGTTGATGGTGGTTGCGGCACTGAGCTGGTTGTTTGTCTGGCGAGTGGTGGACAAGCCGATCAAGGCTCTCAAGAACGGCACGGAACGCCTGGCTCGCGGCGAGCTCGGTTACCAGATCAAGGTGCGATCGCAGGACGAAGTCGGCGACCTGGCTCGTTCCTTCAACGACATGAGCCTGCAGTTGCGCGTGGCCAATGAAGAAATCATCGACTGGGCTAAGACTCTGGAAGATCGGGTTGAACAAAAGACTACGGAATTGCAACGCGCTCACGATCACGTCCTGCACGTAGAGAGAATGGCGTCGATCGGAAAGATGGCGGCGGTAGTGGCGCACGAAGTCAATAACCCGCTATCGGGCATTCTTACCTACGCCAAACTCTTGCGAAAGTGGGTGGGGACGGGGCAGACCGAGCATGAAAAACGGGATGAGGCGATGCAATGCCTGGAGCTGATTGCCACGGAAAGCCGGCGCTGCGGCGATCTCATCCACAACCTCCTGTCGCTTTCGCGAACCGCGCCCATGAACGTGCAATCGACCGACCTGAACGCAGTGATTCAACGTTGCGTACAACTGGTGCGACATCAACTGGACTTGGCAGGAATCGAATTGCAACTGAAACTGGCGACCGACCTGCCCAGGGTACCCTGCGATCCGGCGCAGATGGAACAAGTCTTCATCGCACTGGTCATGAACGCGATCGATGCCATGCCCGAGGGTGGCACTCTGTGGATCGAGGATCAGCTTAGCCACACTGACGACAAAACTGAAATCGAGGTGCGGGTACGCGACGATGGGACGGGCATTGCTCCAGACGTGCTCCCACATATCTTTGAACCTTTCATGACAACGAAAGAGCATGGCCGTGGAACCGGGCTGGGATTGGCAATTGCTCGCGGGATTATGGAGCGGCATAACGGGCGCATCGATGTCGAAACCGAGTATGGAAAGGGCACGACTTTTATTCTGACTCTGCGCAGTCAGGTTCCTGACGCGACGCTGGCGGAGGTTGCGGCGGGGGGCTTTGCGATAAAGGCGAGGTGACCGAAGTGAGTACACAGGGAAGACTACTGGTCGTAGATGACGAACTAAGCGTGCGCGATTCGCTCGACAAGTGGTTTCGCGAGGAAGGCTACGAAGTTGGCACGGCCGAGAATGCCAACGACGCACTGACTCGCCTGGCGGAACATCGCTGGGATGCCGCGCTCGTCGATATCAAGATGCACGGCACCGACGGGATCGAGCTGCAACGCCGGATGCACGAAATTGATCCGGACCTGGTCGTGATTATGATGACCGGATATGCGTCGGTCGAGACTGCCGTGACGGCGCTGAAAAATGGCGCGTATGACTATGTGACCAAGCCGCTCGACCCCGACGATATCGCGCATCTGATCAAGAACGCGCTGGCGCATAAACGCACGACGCAGGAAAATGTGCTTCTGCGTGAGACTGTTGCCGATATCGCGCGTCCTGGAGAGATCGTTGGCCAAAGCGGTCCTATGCGCAAACTCTTCGACGCCATTGAGACGGTGGGCCCGACGGATGCTACCGTGCTGATTACGGGAGAAAGTGGTACAGGAAAAGAACTGGTGGCGCGTGCCATCCATCACGCCAGCCCGCGCAGATTCCATCCTCTGGTTGCTATTCACTGCGGTGCTTTGACCGAGACGCTCCTCGAAAGCGAACTTTTTGGCCACGAAAAAGGCGCGTTCACCGGCGCGCAATATCGCAAAAAAGGAAAATTCGAAATTGCCGAGGGAGGAACGGTTTTCCTTGATGAGATCGGTGACATCAGCTTAAAGACGCAGACCGATTTACTGCGCGTTTTGCAGGAACGCGAAATCACTCGCGTCGGCGGCAATCAACTTATCAAGGTGGATTTCCGCTGCGTCGCCGCCACCAACAAAGACCTCGAAAAGCTGATCGAGGAGGGCAAGTTCCGTCCAGACCTTTTCTATAGGCTTAACGTCTTTCGCATCGAACTGCCGCCGCTTCGCGAACGCCGCGAAGATATTCCCCTGCTGGTGGACAATTTCGTGCGCAAGTTTTCTCTGGCCATGAATAAACGCATCACCCGCGTTTCACCGGCGGCGATGAATCAGTTGCAGCAGCAGTCCTGGGTCGGCAACGTCCGTGAACTGGAGAACGCCGTCGAGCGCGCCATGGTGGTCGGACGCGAGCCGGAGCTGCACGAACAGGATTTCATTTTCAAGTCGCCAAGCATCTCCAACGGCGCGGGCAAGAAGCTCGAAGACATGGAGCGGGCGCATATACTGCGGGTGGTCGAGGAATGTGGTGGCAATCAGAGCCACGCCGCTGAGATCCTCGACATCGATCGGGTCACGCTTTATCACAAGCTGAAAAAATACGGTTGGTCGCGCACACCGGTCGAGGCACGATCCAACTAGTTCTCAGTTTCCAGTTCTCAGCTCTCTCTTTTCTAGTAAATACTGAGAGCCGAGAACCGGGAACTGAGAACTGGCGCAATGAAGGTCCTCCACCTGTTACCGATCGGGAATGTGGACGACGGGCTGCTGCACGAGCTCCGTCCCGCTGTCGAAGAAACGTTTCACGTTTCTTGTCAGGTGCTTCCGGTGCGGTTGGATCCTGAGTTCGCCTTCCACGGCGAGCGTCAGCAATATCACTCGTCGGAAATCCTGCATCGCATGCAGAGCTTTCTTACTGCCGACTCCTGGCGCCTGCTGGGAGTTGTTGCTGTCGATCTTTACATTCCGATTCTCACGTTTGTTTTCGGCGAAGCGCAGATGGGAGGCCCCTGCGCCGTCGTCTCCGCGCACCGGTTGCGGCAGGAGTTCTACGGGCTTCCTCCTGACCGCGAACTGTTTCGCCAACGCGTGATCAAGGAGTCGGTTCATGAAATCGGCCACACTCTGAGCCTGACTCACTGCGAAGATTACAGCTGCGCCATGGCGCCGTCGCATGCGGTGGAGTGGATCGACCTCAAGCAAGGTTCGCTGTGCACGACGTGCCAAGAAGCCGCGACTCCAATGACCAGGATTTCATCGGCGCAATTCTTTTGAGATTGTTAAGTATTGGGTTCGCCGACATTCTTGGTTTCGTTGTCCCAAAAACATCGACCGCCCGGCTCCCTGGTTTTTCAACCTTGGATCCGGACAGCCGGATGTTTCCAACGGTCCTCTTTACGGCGAATTGCGAGGTGGCTCGCTCTCGCTGATCGTCACTTAGGACAGGAAGAATTCTTTCGCCAGGGGCAGCCACTCCTGGTCGGGGATGTGGGTGGAGATGTCGTTGATGGCCACTCCACCGTCCTGGGCCAAGGCTCCGAGCGCTACTGGCATGCGGACGCGCAGGCGTCTGGCTGCTTCGTCCATCCAGGAGCGGGCGAGCCCGCCGCCCAGCAGGTTCTTGAAACTAGTCTTGGCATCGGGCGCTTGCACGGTTACGAGCCAGCCTTCGCCGTAGGGATCGTTCAGCGCGAGCTTTGGATCGTGCTCGATCGCGGGATTAATGTCAGCGACCGTGCCCTCGATGGGCGAAACCATGTCGACGTTGCAGCCGTCGCGATAGATGGTGAACATCTTTTGGCCCTGGCGAATCCATTGTCCGCGTTGCGGCAGCGTGATGTTCTCGAGTTTGCCGATCAGCTTGGTGGCGAAGTCGTCGATGCCCACGCGCACCAGGCTGGGGCTCTCGGTCAATGCCCAGGTGTGTCCGGGATGATAGCGGACATTTTCTGGAACCGCGAAACCGCCGACTAATGCCGGCTGAAGACGTGGCGGAGCGTTACGTTCCGCCGCAGCTGCGTTTGTCATAGTAATCGGTGTGGCGACCGTGTTACGGGTGCGGAAATAGTCGATTAGTAAGAAGGCTACGAATGTGAAGAGAACCAGTAGGACTGTCATAAGTCACCTCGTCGGAGGGCCGTCTAGCGAGCCACTCAGCACTTTTCTTAAAGGCAATCGCCTGGCCATACCGAAGCGGGTGGGCGAGGAGTCTATTGCTGCCGTCTATCTATCCTGGAATCAGCAAAATGCGTGGATCGCGTTTTGCGGGGCCAAGATTTTGATATGAAATTGTCAACAGCGCTTTGATGCGGTTTGCAATAGTCAAAAAGGTCGGAGTTTCCATATTTGAATGGGACCGATGAAAACGACGATTTGAAATCAGTTACTTGCGGGTCGGGGCTGCGTTTGTTGCATCTGACAACAGCGAAGTCGAAGAACGCAATGGTGAGATCGGTCTAGAGTATAGCCTGGTTGCAAAAGAGAGTTCGCGGCCTGCAAACTACTAAGCGTGCCGGAACTGCCGGATATCGCAGCCTACATCAGCGCGCTTGAGCCGCGGATCGTTGCCCAGCCAATCGAGCAGATACGCGTGGCAAACCCCTTTCTGCTGCGCACTGTGAACCCGCCTCTTAAGGATGTAGAAGGCCGCGTGGTGCGTGAGTTGCGGCGCATCGGCAAGCGCATTGCCATTGGCGTAGACGGCGATGTTTGGCTGGTGCTGCACTTGATGATCGCGGGGCGGCTACACTGGCGCCCGCGAGGAGCAAAACTGGCGGGACGCCAGAGCCTGGCAGCTTTCGATTTTCCGAACGGCTCACTTGTGCTCACGGAGGCCGGCACCAAGCATCGCGCATCGCTTTATGTCCTCAGTGGCGAAGAGAGCTTGCAATCGGTTGACCCTGGTGGAATCGACGTTCTCAGCAGCAATCTTGATTCGTTTCGCAAAGCGCTGACGGCTGAGAACCGGACGCTTAAGCGGGCGCTCACCGATCCGCGGATACTCAGCGGCATCGGCAACGCGTATTCGGACGAAATCTTGCACGCCGCGCAATTGTCTCCCATCGCGCTTACGCAAAAAATCAAACTGGATGAATGGGAGAGGTTATTCGCTGCGACTCGCGATACTCTGCGGCTTTGGATAGGCAGGCTGGGCGCGGAGGCGGAGAAGAGCTTTCCCGAAAACGTGACTGCATTCCGCAGGGAGATGGCAGTTCACGGACGCTACGGAGAACCTTGCCCGAGGTGTGGAGAAAAGATTCAGCGGATTCGCTACGCCGATAATGAAACCAACTATTGCGCCCGCTGCCAAACTGGTGGAAAGGTTCTCGCCAATCGAAGCTTGTCGCGGCTCTTGCGATCAGACTGGCCGCGTACTCTGGACGAACTCGAAGCTCTCAAGCGCCGCTAGAATGGGAAACTCCACAAACCGGAAGCTATCGGAGGCCATTTATGACCGGACCCCGCTCGCGCGGACTGACCAACCCCACGGTTTGTGTCTGGATTGTGATTGCGATGTTGGCAATGGTCGTGATTCCGGCGACCCTCACTCTGCGTACGGTTCAATTTCCTGTTCCGCCCATGGCCGTCGACCAGAACTCAACGCCACACGGTTACACGATGAGTCTTCTGTTGTTCATCTTTCCCATCGTGCTGATCGCGGGTTGGTTTCTACCTAGTGAGGATTTGCGCATTCCGCAAAAGGCTTTCTGGCGAACAATTGCTATCCTCGTTCCGCTGGGATTCTTGCTGGACTTCGTTTTCGCGCAGTGGTTCTTCTGCTATCCGAATGCTGGTGCGACCCTCGGCATCCCTGCTCCAGCTTTGGGCAAGCCAGTGCCCGTCGAAGAATATGTTTTCTATCTCACAGGTTTCCTGGCCGTTCTTCTTCTCTACGTATGGCTCGGCGAGTTCTGGCTGGCGGCCTACAATGTGCTGGACTATCCCGGCGAAGCGCGCAAGGTGCGCCGCCTGCTGCGTTTCCATCCTACTTCTCTGGTGCTGGCCCTGGCCCTGATTGCCGCCGCTTGGCTTTACAAAAAACATTTCGCGTTGGCGGATGATCGCGTCGGCTTCCCGGGCTACTTCACCTTTCTCTGTTCGGGAGTCCTGCTGCCAGCCGTGAGTTTTTTCCCGGTGGCGCGTCGCTTCATCAATTGGCGTGCCCTCAGCCTCACCCTGTTCTTTATGTTGCTGGTCAGCATGTTCTGGGAAGCCACTCTGGCCTTGCCGTACCACTGGTGGAACTTCCAGCATCGTCAGATGGTCGGCATTTTTATTGGCGCCTGGTCAGGCTTGCCGATCGAAGAAGTTTGTGTCTGGGTGGCGGTTACCTATGCCACGGTGATTGTCTTCGAGGTAGTGAAGATATGGCTGGCATCCGAGCGCTCCGGGCGCGAAATGCTGCTGGGAGCAAGCGAAGTGGCCGTGAAAAATCGTGACGTTTAGGCAGAGACTCTAGCGTTGAGAGTCTGCATGACATCCAGGATCATGCGAACGACTGCTTCCTCGCCTATGGTTGTATTAATCATCGACTGGTAAACGACGCGGTCCGGCCATTCGACGTGGAAATACTTTTGGATGAAATCGATGCGTTCGCGATCGACTGTGTCGACGAGCTGTTCGGCTTCGTCCGCGCTCTTGCCCCGAGCCATCAATCGACGCACTTTGTCTTCTCTCGGCGCGTATAGAAATATGCGCAGCGTGTCTTGTCGATTCTTGAGAAACTGCTGCGAGCCTCGACCGACGATGATTGAGTTTCCCGTCTTGGCCGCGTGCTGCACTACCTGCTCCGTAAATTTCAAAATGCATTCGCTGTCGACCAGCTTGAGTTTGTGCGCATTGAGGCTGCCTTCATAACTCCCGCGCAAAAAAGATTTGAAGAGCCGGTAATAAAGAGGATCGGTTTTTTCTTCTCGACCCTCGACGACTGATTTGGGGCAGTCAGCCAGCCGCGCGATTTCCTCTGTCAGCAACTGGTCCCAAAGTTTCCAGCCCAGCTGCTTCGATAGAAGTTGGGCGATCTCGCCGCCGCCGCTTCCGTATTCGCGTTCAATGGTGATGATTTTTATCATGTTTGCAAACTACCTAAGTCCACGCGCTTTGCGTTTCAATTTTCAAATGTGTACGGCGAGCACGGGGCATGGCCCCAGCTGCAGTACCCGATAGGTTGTCGAACCAAACACCGCTAGATCCAATGCGCCACGGCCGCGCACTCCCATCGCCACCATGTCGATTTGCGCTTCCACGGCGAGTTGAATGATCTGCTGGTATGGCTTTCCGACGCGCACCGCTGTTTTAATCTTTAGCGTCTTGCGTGCCTCTTGTGGAATCAGTTTATCGAGTTGCTTGGTTGCTGTCGCTGTAGCGTCCCCCACGCTGGCCGCGCTGGGGAGGTCCTCTAACACGTGCAGCAACGTGAGTTCGGCGTTGTACTCTTCTGTTGCCGAGACGGCCCAGCGTAAAGCCCGCTCTGAATTCTCGGAGAAATCTGTACAGAAAAGAATTCGGCTCAGGTGGTGGCGGCGCTCTTCGCCTGCGGCCACATTCGCCGAAAGCAACTCCCGCGGCGGATTGCATACCGCCAGCACAGGGCACGGGGTCCTGCGCATCACTCGATTGGTCACCGACCCCAACACCAGGCGATCATAGCCTCGCCGCCCGTGGGTTCCCATGACGATCAAATCCGCTTTGTGGGTTTGCACAAACGACAAAATACAGTCTGGAGCCGCTCCCTCGTGCACGACCAGATCTGGCTTAATTTCTTTCCGGGTGTGTTTCTCCACAAATTCCCTTAGCCGCTCATTGCCACCCTCGCGAAGGGTGCGGCAGAATTCCGCATAGTCTCCTGCGCTCGCAGCGTAGTCGGCGTAAGGATATCGCGACATCTCCACGACGTTCAGCGCCACCAGTCTGGCTCGATAGTGCTCGGCCACCGATAGAGCATAACGATATGCCCAGGTCGAGAACTCCGAGAAATCGATTGGACAGACAATGAGTTTAATTTCCAGCATAGCTGCGTTCTTAATTCATTCGGCATTGCATCAATTCATTGTTACTCCGCGACTCTTACGCCGCCACCGCCAGGATCATTCTTCTTCAAAGCGAAGGACAAAAGAAACATGATTCCGGAAAAAACGGCAAGAACCATGAACGTATCGATGTATGCCAGGCTCGCCGCCTGCGCCTGGACTGATTGATAAATCTGGGCATAGGCGGTGATCTGTGCCTCGTGCCTGCCCACGCCCGAAGTCGCCAGGTGTCGAGCCAAGCCATTCGCGGAATTCATAAAATTAGGATTGTCGACCCTCACCGTTTCCACCAATCTCGCCTGATGGAATTGCGAGCGCCGCGCAATCAAGGTGGTGACTAACGACGTACCCACGCTGCTTCCCATATTGCGCATGAAATTAATGATGCCGGCGACGGCGTTATTTTTCTCGGGCGCGATTCCGACATAGGCCGCCAGCGTAATTGGGACGAAGAGGAATCCGAGACCAATCACCTGCGCAATGCGCAGCCAGGTGGCGGCGCTGAAGCTGATCTGCAAGTCGATTCGCTTGGTGGAATAGAACATCGCAATCGACAGTGCGAGCCAGCCAAAACCGATGAGGCGGCGCGCCTGGATCTTCGTGGTCAGTTGGCCCATGATGGGCATTTCAATCAGCAAGACGAGGCCTCCGGCGGAAAGAGCAAGGCCCGCCAGTTGGGAGGTGTATCCCAAAAGCGTCTGTAGAAATTGCGGCATCAGAACCAGGCTGCTGAATAGGAGGATGCCGAGCGTGAACATCATGAGGCTCGCGCTCGCGAAATTGAAGTTCTTGAACATATGCATGTCGATGATCGGACTTTTGTGATACCACTCCCAGATCACCAGCGAGATCAGGCACACGGTCGATGTCACGATTAAAGTCGTGATGAAGCGCGACCCGAACCAATCATCTTCCTGGCCCTTATCGAGCAGCACTTGCAAGGCGCCGACGCCAAGCGCTAGCAGTGCGATGCCGATGTAGTCCAACTTCACGCCAGCCGCTTTTATCTTAGCTAGATAAGGAGGATCCTCGACAAAGCGCCGCACCAGAAGCCAGGTGATAATGCCGACGGGCAGATTGATGAAAAAAATCCATCGCCAGGAATAGTTAAACGTGATCCAACCGCCGAGTGTTGGGCCAATGGTCGGCGCCATGATCGCCGTGATGCCATAGAGCGCAAATGCCAGGCCGCGCTGCTGCGGTGGAAATGTATCGGCGAGAATCGCCTGAGCCATCGGTTGAAGTCCGCCGCCGCCGAAACCCTGCAAGACGCGGAAGAGAAGGAGAAATCCGAGACTCGGCGCCAGACCGCACAGCAAAGAACTCACGGTAAAGATGGCCAGGCAGGACATAAAAAAGCGTTTACGTCCCAGTGCGCCGGCGAGCCAACCGCTGATCGGCAGGATGATGGCGTTCGAGACGAGATAGGAAGTCAGAACCCACGTGCTCTGGTCGTTGCTCGCGCCCAGATTCCCGGCCATATAGGGCAGGGCGACGTTGGCGATGCTAGTGTCGAGCACCTCCATGAAGGCGGCGAGGGCGACGACGACGGCGATCAGCCAAGGGTTGTACTTGGGCCGCCAGACGTCCTGATCGAGGGCTAGAGTGGCAGTGCTCATCTTGCGGAACTCATACAGCAGACATCATTGCCGGTAGAGTCATTGTAGGTAGACGTCGGGCACCACGTTCATGCCGGGTCGAAGCCGGCGATCGTGATTCTCGCCAGGTTCGAGCACGATCTTTACCGGAATTCTCTGGACAATTTTCACGTAGTTGCCGGTGGCATTCTCCGGCGGCAGCAAGCTGAAGAGCGGGCCGGTCGCTCCCGCAATACTATCGACGTGGCCCTTGAGCGTGCGGCCGCTCGAATCAATATGGATCTCCACTCTCTGGCCAACCTGCATGTGCCTTAGCTGTGTCTCCTTGAAGTTCGCGGTGATCCACACTTCGTCGAGCGGCACTACGGTGAGTAATTGCTGCCCGTCGGCCACATTCATCCCGACGACCACTGTCTTATTCACTTCACCGCTGACGGGGGCAACGATCTTTGTGTATCCGAGGTTGAGTTGTGCCTGCTCTAGCAGGGCGCGCTTTTGCTCAACATCCGCGAGAGCAGCCTGTACGCGAGCCTGGGTCGATGACACTTGCTGCGGGCCGGTCTCGGCAGATTGGTGATTCGCATCGGCCTGGACTAAGCGGCTACGTGCCTGTTTGACGAATTCCTGCGCGGCGGATTCGCTGGCGTGGGCTGATGCCACCGTAGCCGTGCTCGATTTAGCCGCGGCCAATGCCTGATCGTAAATTTGCTGCGATACTTCGCGTTTGTCGACCAGCAACTTATAGCGGTGCAGATCGTCCTGCGCTTTTACATCGTTGGCCTCGGCTGCCTCCACCTGCGATTGAGCAGCGCTTAGCTGCCTCTCAGCGGCGATGACTCCGGCGTTTGCGTCGTCGATGCCCGACGCGGCAAACTTCAATTGGCTCGTCGTATTCACTGACGTAATCGGGACCGTGATATTGAGCGACCTCGCCGTTTGTTCGGCGTTGGCCAGATTCGCCTGCGCCTGCGCCACCGCGACTTCATAGTCTTTGGGATCGATCTCCACCAGCACGGTGCCCTTTTCCACCCACTGGTTGTCGTCGACGTTGACCTTCACCACGTAGCCGGAAACGCGCGCGGATACAGGGTAGAGGTGGACATCTGCTTGGGCATCGTCGGTCGATTCGTAGCTGCTCAGGTAGCGCCACAGAAAAACGCCGCCGATGATCACCACCGCAACGATTACGAGAATTATGAGGTTTCTGCGGAGTTTGGGACTTCGGCGCGCTGGCGGCGTATAGTTTCGGTCCGCCAGGGGCGACGGATCAGCCGTAGATGCTTTGCCTGCCTCGGTCGCAGTACGGGGTGGGTTCTCTTCCGCCATGTTCATTTTCCTCTGAAATATTCCTTGACGCCCGCTTCAGCAGTGCCGAGAGCGCGAACCAGGGAAATTTTTGCGAAATTATAGTTGTAGAGACTTGAGATATATTGCTCGTGCGCGCTCGCCACTGCTTCTTGCGATTGCACAACTTCCACAGTGTCCGTGACGCCGGCGCTGAAGCGATCGCGCGACTGAGTCAGCGTCTGTTCCGCCAAATCGATGTTGCTCTGGGCTACGTTAACCAGAGCCGCCGACGATTGCAAATTCAGCAACGCGGCGCGTACGTCGGAGTCGATTTGTGCTCGCAGATTTTCGAGGCGTTCGCGGCTCTGCTCCAGTCGCGCATCGGCCTGCAGAACATCACCGTGAACGCTACCCCCTTGAAAGATGGGAATCGTCAGTGTGCCGCGCACATCGGCCACAGGAGTCGCATTCGAGGGATGCGCCCCGCCCAGCCCATAGTCCGCGTCCACAGAGAGCGACGGGAGATAGCCGCCCAGCGCGGCCTTGCGCGAGAATTCCGCTGCCTTCACGTCGTTCATGGCCGCCTGATAATCGGAGCGGGTGGCGTACGCGCGCTTCAGCGCCTCTTCGACGGTGATGTCTTCGAGCGGCTGGTACGGCGACTTGTCCGCGAATTCGAATTCCTGCCCGGGGGCTAATCCGATCACCCGCGTCACCGTCAGTTTCTGGATGGCGAAGTTGTTCTTCGCCTGGATCAACTGTTGCTGCCGCGTCTGGAGTTCGACTTTGGCGCGCAGGCCGTCGATGTCCGGCGAAGTGCCAGCGGTGATCTGGTCCGCTGCCTGATCGTAGACTGCTTGCGCGGTCTGCACCTGCGCCTCGGCGGTCTCAATGCGGGCTGCGTCGGCGATGGCCTGCAAATAGGTATAGCCCACGGCCAGCACGACCAGATCGCGAGCATCCTTGAAGCTATAGCTTGCCGCTTTCAAACTCTCGTTGGCCGAACGCGTGGCGTTGATTGACTTCCAATCGAATAGCTTCTCTGTCGCATTCGCACGCGCGTCAAAGTAAGAAAAAGGGCCGACGGCCGCCGAGGGAAGACCGAACTTGGCAACGAAACCGGCAAAGCCGAGCTCATCAATATTGACTTTCGATTCCGCCACGTAAGGTGACGCGGTCACGTGCGGCAGAAGAGCGCTCAATGCCTCCCAGCGCTCTCCGCGCGCGACACCGATGTCGGCGTGGGAAAGCAGCAGCCCTAGATTTTGTTTCAAACCACGATCGATGGCTTCCTGCAACGAAAGCGACAGCACTCCTGGAACCAGTTTAGCGGGCACGCTGCTGGCAAACGGGCTCACTCCGCCGGTTCCGGGGATGGCCTGACCGGGAGTGCTTGGACCCGACGCGGTCCCCGTCTGGGCAAGGGATATTGCCGCTCCAAAAAGCAAGACTCCAGCCAGCAAGAAACTGCGGCGGCATTCGTTACCAAGTGTCAAGGAGTCTCCTTCCTTCCTTTTTCGTGACACGAAAGAGCTCTGCCCGGATAGGGTGGATAACATAATATGCCCGCCGATTGAGCGCAAGCCGTCATTGAAAACAGGTCCCTTATCGCAGCGGTGAACCGCTGCGCCACCCAAGAGCAAAGACGAAATCGAGTTCTTCAGCAAACTGTTTGGGCGCTTCGCGGCGTGTTCCCTGGTCTATCGCGACGCCATCTTACTTGGTGAATGCGTCAAGCACGTGCCTTTTCGATCATTTCTTCCCAAATGCCTTTTGATTTGAGAATGACTTCAATGGATTCACGGACCGCGCCTTTTCCTGCAATTGCTCTGGTCGTGTAGTGTGCCGCCGCTTTCACCTCGGGTACGGCGTCACCGACCGCGATCGCGAGACCGGCGCGTCGCAATAAGGGAAGATCGGGAAGATCATCGCCGATATAAGCGACCGCCGAATCGGAAACGCCTGCTTTCCGCAGGATTTCTTCGTAGGCCGGCATTTTTACTGGTTGTTTCATGTAGATGAATTCCATCTTCATTTCTTTTGCGCGACGTAGAAGCGCGGCGCTCTCGCGTCCGGTAATGCAACCGGTGCGCAGGCCGGCGGTTTGGGCCAAAGTGAGGCCCTGGCCGTCGTGGGCGTCAAAAGTCTTGATTTCGAGCGCCGTGCCGTCGGTTTGCGAAAGCAACGTGACGCTGCCGTCGGTCATGGTGCCGTCCACATCCATGAGGAGCAGTTTGATTTGGGCGGCGCGCTTTTTGAGGGCCAGGGAAATTTTCGGAAAGCGGGTCAATGAAGCCTCCAGAGAGGTGAAAGTGAATCTAGTCAAAAGCTTTGTTCGTGCCTGCTGTACTTTCCGCTCGCGTAATGGAGCGGCACTGATCTTTAAAGTCGAAGGAGAACAGTCTAACCGACTCTGGTCCGGGTTTTGCCGCCGGTACGGCGTCGGTGCTAGACTTCGCCCATGGCTACCAAGAAGAAAGCTAAGAAGAAGTCGACAGCCAAGAAAAGCGCCAGCAAGAAGTCAAAGCCGGTGCAAAAGAAAACGACGCAAAAACGGGCAGCACCTAAGAAATCGGCAAAGCGAGTTGCTGCTCCGAAAAAAGCCGCGGCGAAAAAGAAGCTCGTTAAGAAGACGGCTAGCCGGAAGGTCGCCAGCGCGCGCAATAAAAAGCCTCGGGCCAGGGGCGAGGAGCGGGAAGTGTTTGGCTCACCACGTGGTGCCTCACGCTCCGGCGAGGAAGCGGGAGATTTGCAGGGTTTGTCCGACGTCGAGAGCGCCGATTCGGAAAGTGTCGATGAGTTGGTGGAGGAGGGGAACGCATTCGAAGCTGGAGTGATTTCCGGCGTCGAAGAGGCGGGAGATGAAGACGAGAGGGAAGTGCATACTCGCGAGGTGCCGGAAGATGACGTACCCGGCGAATACCTCGATGAAGATTAACGACGGCGAAGATTAACAAGACGAAGGGTTCGAGTGGCAACCATCTCTTTTCTCTTCGCGACTGACCGTTAGCTCCTCAACTCTTGTTCTGAGCAAACGTCTGCAAGCTCGCGTGCAGACCGGAAATCGCCTGGCTGCGCAAATTTTGACTGGTTTCGGTCGACGTCATCACCGTCTGAAGTGAAGTGATCAGGATCGGCATCTGCGCCTTCATCTCGGATGAGCTTTGAACATCGGCTTGCGTTTGCTTGGATTGCGCGAGCGTGAGGAGAGCTTTCGCGTCGCTGGTGACACGGCTCTCAATGTCGGCAAGACGCCGGTTGAGCAGGTCCAGCGTATGTTGTGCTTGGCCGGCAATGGCAACGCGGTTCGTGACCGCTGCCGGCGCGGCTTCCGCAGGGTTGAGGGGAGGAGCGGTCGCAGGAACACTGATGATAGAGCCAACCGGAACCTTGCTTACATCCTTGAGCTGCGGGTTGGCCTGCAGTAGCGCGCCGGTAGCTTGATCGACTTTGGCGGGCGAGCTTTTATCGGAAAGCCCGAACAATCTCTTCGCCAAGTCTTTAACGTTTTTCTCTCCTTTGAATATCGCGAAGCTCATAAATTTCATCCTTTCTACGCGGTGATATTTAGAGGCACCATTGCTGCGGGCATGGGACCCGGGAGGACCGTAATGCCCATCGATGTAATATTTCCAATCACCGTGACCGGAGGAACCTTGGTTCCGCTGGGAAGATTCAGAATCATGGATGCCGGAGCCATTGTTGGGAGCCCCCCGGTTGGTCCCTGTACCAGATTTCCCATGGCGATAATCGACGGGGCGGAGATCTCAACGACCAGCGCTGGGCTGTCATCGCCATTAGGGTCATTGAGAAAGCATTGATTGTTGCTGAAGGTGCAGGACAGCGACGCCTCGATCGCGACTGTGCCTGGTTCCTGTGAGTTGCCCGCATAAGATTCGAACAGATTGCCCTGAACGCTGATCGTCTGGCCGATCGCATCGAGGGCGTACCAGATAGATTGATCCAGTTTGGTGGGCGTAGTGGTAGCGCGCCGCACATCATTGTCAATAACATCCATGCGGCTGATGACCCTGGCATAAATGCCCATGGATGGAGTCTGGGTCGGTGCGACATCGACGATGCGATTTCCAGAGATGCGTGTGTCCGTTGCCACGACGATATAGATTGCCCGGCGGCTTCCCTCCATGAGAGTGGCGGGACCGAGTTGCTCGATTCTGTTTTCGCTCAGGTTGGCCCTGTAGGCTGCCTGTAGTTGAATGCCAACCGCGATCTTGCCAGGGGGAGCAAGGAGCGCGATGCTAGCGAGCGAATTCTGTACGATATCAATATCGGTAACGAGCCCGCTCAAGACGATCCCATTGCCACCCAATCCGAGCATCTGGTTTTGCGAGATGATGGTCGTATCCAGGGCAGCGGTGGAGGGGGAGGTGATTCCCGATCCGATTAAGTCACCGATTCGATTTCCAATAACCTGAGTTCCGAACATTAATGAATCGGCGGTAGTCGAGCCCAGCATGATGCCGTCGTTTTGCATTGTGGGTATCTGGTTCTGAAGGCTGCTGTCGGGTGTGGCGTCAGTGTAGCTGACGGTAGTGCCGGAACCGGGAGGGACGTTGGCGTCCAACAGTAAAGTGTTGCTGGTGCTGTTGGCGACGGTGCGATAGACATTGTAGCTGGTCGCACCAACGACGGGTGCCCACTCCAGTGATACGCTGGCCGCGGTAGTAAGCGTGAGCGTGGCGGTCGAAGTAATGAGAGTCTCGCGTCCACTCACATCCAAAGCCGTTACCACCCAAACATAGGTGCCGGCGGGCAGTCCCTGGTTCCCGGAAATCGCAGCCGTCAGGGTATTCGAATCGATTGAGATGACGTTGTTGGCGATGCGGGTCACCGAAATGTTGCAAACGATGGCTGCGTCGTAAGGGTCACCCGTGGTGGGTGTCGCAGCTGCGATCGAGAAGGTGTTGTCTTCTATGTTGACGCCGGTTCCCTGGCCTGACAGAACGAAACCGCTGGTGCTCTGCACGAAATTGTTGGCGAACCGAATTCCCGATACAAAGAGTTCGCGGAGCGACAAAAACACGGCGCCGTCGGTGCAGTACATCTGGTTGTCTTCGATTTCTAGCTGCGTGAGCAGAGAGCGATCCGTGATCGCGATTAATGTAATCCCAAGCTCTACGTTGCTAAACAGGTTGCCGCGAATCGTGCAGTCCATCAGCATGGTTCCACCGAAACCGATGGCGGGAGAAAGCTGGGCGGTGTCGGTGGCGAGGCCGAAGGAACAGCCTTCTACGCGCACGTAAGTGCTTGTGCTCACGATCAATCCGGCCAGATTAATTACAGCTCCAGCTGCGGTAGCAGCCGATGCGCCGCCGGCGAAGGCAATGCCGTCGACCTCAATGTCGATCGCATCCTCAATCAGCATGATGCTGTCATCCTGGAACGACGATGTTGGTTGCAGTGTGGGCAATGCGTGGCCGCAAATGGCTAGGCCCTGCGCGGGCTGATTGGAACCTGAAATTGTGATCGCGCTCGCGATGTTGTAGACTCCTGGGCCCAGACAAACCTTGCCTCCTCCCTGGGCCTGTACCGCGTCAACTGCGTTTTGGATGGTCCAGGAGCCGCTGTTGTGGGAAACGGCGGTCACGCAGGAGGCGCAGTCACAACCCCCTTCGCCACCAGAAGGCGGCCACTCCACCCGGCAATCGGTTGCCGAACTGGGCAGCGTCAACATCGCGAGGCGCGCGTAGTGATGATGAATGCCGCGCGGTGGAGCTTCGGTCAGATTTTCTACTGTGCCGTCGATCGTGCGAGCGGCAAAATTCCAGTAGTCGCCGACGTAGAATTCGCCGGTGGAGGGATTCAGATCGAATGAAACTGTGATGCCATTCTCTAAAATGATCGCGGTACCCGGCGGTGGAATGGGGATGTCGCCGGTCGCTCCGGCGGCTCCTAAGTCGGTCCAGACCGTGGTGCCATCGCTCTTGTAGACCTTGCCCTGCTGGTCCCAGCGAATGAGCCGCGTGTGGCGAGCGGGGTTGGTGAGGTTGTTGGCGTCTACGGGGAAACTGGTGGCAGAAACGGGCGTCGCCAGCTGGATGGTGTTGGCCGAATCGGTGACCAGCGAAACCTGATGCAACTCGCCCTGCAGTCCATTCAGCTCCAGCCAGTCGTCGGTGATTTCCACCCAGTCGTTGGCTGAGAAACGAAGCACGCTGTCCTTCATGGTGCTTTGCACCGTCAGCACGGTTTGGCCGGGCGCGATGCCGATGACTTGGGTTGCGACTGAGGCGTTATTGTTCGACCACTTGAAGGTTCCCGTCGGCGCCGAGGATGCCGTGCCGGGCTGATGAATCTCCACGCGATAGAGTTGATTCTCGAGGCCGGTATAGCCGGTGTTTGGCGCGAGGCAGCAAGGGCCGGAAGGAGTTGACTGCACGAGGCCGGTGGTGAGGCGCCCGGCGGACGGCTGGATCAGGCTCTCCCATGGGGCGATGCCGGAATCCGGCGTGGTACAGGTTACACTGCCGGCGGAACTCACATCGAGCCACTTCACTTGCCAGACAGTTTGCAGGCGTCCGGCGGTGTCGACGCCAACTGCTTTTTCGATCAGATCCGGATATTCGAGGAAGGTGATTTCGCGCAGCCAGACGTCGAGATAGATAAGGAATGGGCCGCCCGTGGTGGGGAACGGCGCGATGGTGGTTACGTTGGGGTAGTAAGGCTGTTGGGTATAGTCGATCGGATTTGTTCCGACGAGTTCGTCGAGAGCGGGATCCCAGGCCGGTTGCGTCGCGGACGCGGTTACGGCGGGAGGGATCCATCCTCCGGAATTTGGAGTGGGCAGACCGTGATTCTCAACCAGCAGTCCAGCGACATACATGCGCCCCACGCCGATGCTCACTGCGCTGCCAGTCGGCGTGATGAGAAACGCATTGGGAGTAGTCGACGGATAGACGGCGGGACCGAGCGTGTCGTAGGTACCCGCGCGAATGCGCCGCGCTGTTTCGGCCAGCCATTCATTCCAGTCGGAGTCGAGTTGAACGCGGCCCTGCGGCATCACCACGCCGCTGAAATCGTTCCACGAATTGAAAGTAAAACGACTGCTGTCGAAACTCATGGCTGGTTCCTCTCAGTTCTCGTAAAAGACTCCGAATTCAAGACCGACGGGAAGATATTCCTGCATGCGGACGCGAAGATCGGTGTCGCGCAAGGGAGCGAGCAGGAAATGAAACGCTCCCATTTCTCCGCCGGCATCGGCCCCCCGACGGATGGTGTCATCGGTGAGCGGCGAAAGTTTGACGTATGCTGGGTCGCCATAACGCTGCGAGTAGAAAAGCGGCTGCGGGATTCCTTCGGCCTGCTCAACGCATTGGAATTGCCGCGGCACGATGGCTCCGGCGGGCAGATAGCTGAAGCGCACGCAGCCTTGCTGCTTGCGCGTCGTCCACAAAGGCGCATCCCACAGCGGCGGAGTCGCCGCTGAGTCTGTCGCAGAAAGCTCCGCCCAGAAGATGCTGTCCGAAGCCAGGCTGAGCAGCGACACATAAACTTTCCCGATCACGGTGCAGCCGTTCATGGTCAGCGCGCCGCCAGGCTGAGGACGTTGCGTCGCTGAATCGACGGTGGCCGCGTAGGCGACGTTCGACATGCTGGTCGCATCCATAATGCTGTTCGTGAGATTGGCTGTGGCTTCTACGTTGACCCACAATCCGCCGACGATCGAATTCTGAATCACTACCTCCAGTCCAGAGGTCTCCGCGAGCAGCGTAGGCAAGCTGGCGTAGGCGGGCTCAGGTGCGCCTGACGTCGTCAAAGCCCAGCCGGGAACGAGCGTGCAATGCGTGAGACCAAGATGGGTAAGTTGGTTGACTCCGCCATTTGGAGCGTGGATCAGCGCGGACGGAACGGCAGCGCCAGAGGGCGCGTAAGCAATGACGAGGCCGTTGAGATCTAGCGAAGCGTTGGCGCCTCCTGTGATCGAGAATTCTGCGCCTAAGAATAATGTTGGCCGGCAGCCGTCGGCGGCGCGAAGTTCGATGTGTCCGCTGGCATTCACGGCAACGCTAAGGCCGGTCGGTTCAGAATAGATTCCACTATCGGTGATCTCGATGACTCCATCACCGCCGAGCGCGGTAAGCGCGGCGTCAAGCGTGGGATAGTCGCCTGGCACTCTTATGAGGGCTTGCTCCGGTGACGCGGTGAAAGTTGCGGAGCGCGGATATTCTCCGCCGCCCATGTCCGCGTTGAAGCCGTAATAGAACGAAGCCTGCACCTGGTGCGCAGAGCCGGCAGTGGGCGGGGGTACCGCGATGCGGCCGAGGTGAGGATCGACAGCGACTGGACCTCCGGCGGAGGGAAGGTTGGCCCAACTGCCATCGGCGCCCGACAGATCGCAGACCTGAATGGTCGATTGCAGTGCGTCGTCAACGCTTAGGACCAGGCTCAGGTCCACGCCGTAATGCACCGCTGTCTCGCCGTTCAAAATGTTCTGGATGTCCTGGCAAAGAACATGCCGTCGCAAACGGTCGGGAACATTTTGCGGCTCGGCCGGAGCGGTAATGTCGGCGCCCTGCGAAATCGGATTATTGAACAACGACATGTCACAGCCGAGCGGGCTGAAGCGGAAACACTGCGGATTGCCGGGCACGGGAGTCGCCGGCAGCATGGTGAGGCTGTACGCATTCAGCGACCACAAGAAAATTCCAATGTTCTGGATGTTGTAACGGCCGCGCTCGACCGCTATGCGCCGCACGTCGACCCTGTGCGCGGTGCGATCGAAGCCAGTGTTCATGTATTCGCCGGGCTGCCACCGCCGGAGGTCGGGAGAGTAAAGGTTGAACGGGCGAATATGATTCATGTATTGCGTATCCGCCAAAATCTTGAACATCTCGACGGCGTGCGCGCCCCAGCCGGTAACGTCGCGCGCCAACTGTTCAAGAACCAGCACAGTGCCCTTGCGCCGCCGGAACGAAATTGTGTTCGCTACTTCCGCGCGCGGGCTCGCGACAGCCGGAGCCACTCCATTCACCGCCTGGTAGCCGATTAAATCGCCGATGTACGGAATCACCCAGGGAGCGCAGGTTTCGATGAACTGGTTGTCGTAGAGCTGATCCAGATCTTCGCCCACAATTGCCAACTGCTCTGCAATCAGCATGAGCAACGATTGCAGGGGACCGCGAGCGGCCTTGGCCAACAGCGCATCCAACTGCTGCTGTTCGACCGGAGGCAGCGGAGGCGTAAGCGCCCGCAACGCCGCCAACTGCGCCTGCTCCGCGGCCGTCAATAAATTTCTTGACTGCGCGATTTGCGCGTCTCGCAAGCGGTACAAAGCGGGCATCAGGTCGAACAATCGCTGTCCCATAGCGCCCTGACTTGTCGTAGTCATGACATCACCCCCAAGGTCACAGCCGTGGGATCGGGATCGAGCACCAAAATCTCTGCCGGTTGCGGTGCCGCCGTGAGACTCGGTATTGGCACATACGGACAGATGCGCGTCGGCGAACCCGAAGCCGGTCGCGGCAGCGGCGGCGTGATCTCCTTCAGCAACCAGTTGTTCAGTTCGGTGATGGTGAACGCTCCACCCTGGCTTGCGAGATCTCCGGCCGAAGTCGTTGCGACGATTTGAAGGGACGTCACGTTTACGGCGATCACGCCTGGAACTCCCTGGATTACCGTCGCTACTTCATCCCCCGACACGCCTTGGCCGAAATCTCGATTGGCAAAACTGTAGGTTTGCGTCAGCGTCTGCAAAACCTGCGCCTCAACCGCCGGCTGACTGTGGGCCGGATCGTATTGCAAATCCGCCGAGAGGCTGAAGATGGTCTCGAGATATGACACGACCGTGATGGGGATCAGCGGATTGCCGTAACTCTTCAAAGAGGCGGTTAGATAAGCGAGCGTAGGAGTCGATGACGTTAAGGCTTCGCCGTCTACGCCAGCGACTGTCAGAAAAACGCCGCGCGCAGGGCCGGACGGAATCCAGATAGCGTAAGCCTTGGCGACACCGGCATAAGTCGAAGCGAAGTTCTGATAGTCCGTGATTGAGACCGCGCGACCGAGAGTGAGAACCGTCTGCGGAGCATTGCTGCGGATGTCGTGGACGGATTGCGGATCCTGTCCGCCAGCTGCGTTTTGAGGATTAGTGACGCCACTAACTCCGAGCGGCCGATCGACTAAAGTTGTCAAACTTCCGGCGCTGACATTGCCGCCCGAGCCCGATCCAATTCTGTAGTTCGCCTGAAGATTGTTTTGACCGGTTGGCAGCGTCGCGCCTTCCACGCCGTCGCCAAAGAGGACGTCTGTAGTGCCGTCCGACTCGTTCAGAGTTGCGAAGACCTGCGCCGAGGACGGTTGCTGATAGAGCGTGGGGACTTCTGTCCAGTCCACTCCGCTGACCTGCACTTGCAGTGTGCTTTGCCTTCCGGTGGTAGTTGCGGCCTGCACGTATGTAAGTGGAGACTGCTTCAGTGTGAAACTCTGATTGGGAGTAGAGGCGCTGCCGTTTCCCATCACCTCGCTTACCGACCGGCCATTGGTGGCCATGACCACGTTGAAATTGACCATAGTCGCCGGGCGGCTGTAGCAGTTCTGGAGCGGCGCTTGCAAGGTTATGAGCGTGTGGGGATAAGGGTCGGTGGGGGTAGTGATGGTTTGCACCAGCGCGCATTCGCTGACTTCAGGGTCGCTTTTTGCCGGTGGCGCGAGGGCAAAATCAGTCAAATCGGCCTGCACTGTGCCGGGACGCCCAGCGGCATCTTCCACGCTCAGCGTGAGTGTGCCCGAGCCGCTCGTCCACGCGCCCGCGCTTATTGTAAGCAGCGGAGTCGGGTCGGTGAGAGTTACTGAGTCGCCAGGATTTAGAGTTAGCGATGCCGAGCCGTCATCGGGGGCGAAACTCAATCCATCCACATTGACGCTCAGTTTTTGCCGGTTGCCGAACAGCGCTACCACCGTGGCTTGCGCCAGATCGGGGCGAAGATCTTGAAGATCGATCGTTGACCCGTAGAGCGGATAGGTCAGCGGTTGCTCGGCAACGTCAAGCTCTTCGCTCTGCGCGAGCGCGGACGTCTGGCGCGTCGCGGAGTAGTAGTTAGTAAGCTCGGTACCCGTATCGACGGCCGCGCGCGTGATCTTCGCACTGACGGAATAGTCCGATCGCGCGATCGCGCTGACCGACTTGACTTGGTAGAGGGTGACAACGCCGGCCGGCGACCGCGCGGTATTTGCGTCGGGCCGCACCAGGGCGATCCAGCTATCAAAAATGATTTTGCCGTACACCGCATCCAGATCAATCAACGCGCCCGAGCTGGGGGGAGCGAACTCCCAGTCGGGCGGAGTGGCACTATTAACCAGGTGATCGGCCTGTAAAGCATCCAATGTTTTTTTAGCGAGCATCACCGGGCTGACCGCGTTATATCCGAAGAGGCTGACGCGCTGGCGGAAGGCGTAAAACTTCGGGTGCTTCTGTGCGGGATTGACGTGTGCGGACTTATCTCCTAGCCCCTCGCTCCACTCCACGTACGTGCGATTGTTCTGGCCATCCGCCGTGACGGTCGTGACCATGCGCACATCCCACCGATCGCTGGATGGATTGTCTGGATTTGCCCTCTCATCGCCCACAATGAGAATCAGATCGCCCGGTTGCAACTGCGTGGCGGTGCTCTGAAGATAGACGCTCATGTCGTCGAGTTGCGGCGCCCAGGGCGCGCCGGTTTGAACTGGCAGCGCGTTCCAGTCGGGCTTGGCAGGAATGGGGCCGGAGGTTTCAAAGGTTTGCGGCGTCTGCCCCTGCGCTGGCACACTCTGCATCTGCGTGCTCTGGGGAATAACGATCGCTGGAGCGGATGGATCAGGCGCCTGGCCAGGCGCGGCCTTCAAAGTAAATGCAACATAGACCGAGGCTGAGACGCCAGGTGCGGGCTGATAGCCGATCAATCGCGAGAGTTCGACGAGCGATCGCAATTGGCCGGCAGTTCGCAGGTAGCTTTCGTTCGCCAGGCGCTCCTGATAGAAGGTGAGGATGTCCAGTACTACCGAGGTGGCGTCGAGAAAGGCGATTGTGAAATCGTCATCTTCGCGAGTTTTGAGCGTGGTGAGCGCGGGATAGTCCGAACTGGAAAGCCGCGCCAGCATCGATTCCTTGAACGTGGCCCACGTTCCCGCACGGTAGGAGATCGCTGGCAGCCCCGGCAGATTCGTCTCGAGCTGGGGCGTCTGGACGCTGGTTCCGGCGCAGCAGCCGCAATCGCAATTGCAGTTTCCCGTGCAACTCATGTCTTCGTTCCGTTCAAAGTTTCGTTCAAGTCCTGTTCCCGCTTCGAGCAATTGCGGTTGCGGGTGATTGCGAGTTCGCGCGTTGTTCTCGCGTCATCCTCGAACTCGATCGCCGGTTCATTTGCCGCCCTCGAGCACCAGTGTCAACTGCCCATGATTCGGATAGCTGGGATCGTTGGCCAGGCGCGCGATTTGGAGCGGTCCGAGCTTTATCTCGCCGGCGTCGAGATATTGCGTCGTCGCATTCACCCCCTGCGGCTGAAACGTCGTCGCGGTCACGGCGACCACTCCCGCCACAGACCGGGCGGCCGCGTAGATTGGACTCAAGTACACGGTCTGGCCAAAAGTAAAATTGTCAGGATAGAAAAGCCCTTTCTGTTCACTCGACGAGATGCCGCTGCCTAACACCTGTTGCAGAGACTCTTCCACGTAGCTCTGGAAGTAATTGGGATCGACGCAAATGTTGAGCGTGATCTGCAAAGGAACATATTGTGGAGAATCGAGTTCGAGATCCTGCCCGGCAAGGTGATAGCGCTCGACGTATTTCTTCAGTGTCTTTTGCAGCGTCGGGGTAAGATTGCCTGCGCCTTGCGGCTCAACCGCGACGAACACCGTGTACCAACTCCCCGTCCAGCGGAGGGTGGCGACTGCCTGATCGACTTGAGAATTCTGTTCAGTCACGGCCGCGTAATCGGCCATGGTGACTGCTCTCTCTTGAGTGAGAAACGCCTGTGGCGCGCGCCGCCGAATCTGATCGTTCGTTTCCGGAGCCGTCCCTCCGGTTGCGGGCAGAGGATTGCGGCACGTTTGGATTCGTGCATCGCCCGCTACCAACTGCGTAAGGCTGTCGGCGCCCACGTTGCCTGCTGTGCCGTTGCCGATGCGATAGTCGGCGACAAAAACCGTGCCCGTATCGGGAGCAAGGCCGTTGGTGTTATCGCCAAAGCGCAGCGTAGCCGCGCCGGTGTATTCAATCTCCACCACAAAAACTTTGTCCCACTCGCCGCTCTCCAATAGATCCTGTTCAGGATTCCACGTCGCGGTGTTGCTGTTCAAAGTTCCGCTCAAGGTGATTGCGGGCACGGCCTGGCTCGGGTCGAAATTCATCATGTCGTAAGCCGACAGGCTGGAGTCCGCGGTGCTGGCGAAGCTTTCGAGCGTGATCAAATTTGAATTGCCGTTGACCTGGCTTGCAGACGTCGATAGCGAGAGGTTGGTGAATTTCTCCAGCGTCACAGGAAGCGTGACGGCGCCGACGGCCGAGGGCGGGTTGTAAACCACGGTGAGGTCAAAATATGTGGGATTGCTACTGGCTTGAGCCGCTACTCCAAATAGCGCCGGCCAGTTGGATGGACTGAGAGGTTGCAGCGAGAGATACGTGTGACTGCTCAGGTCTTCGAGGTCGACTGGCCCTGAATTCGACAGCAGAGTTGGCGTCGCGGGAAATCCCGCGGGAGTAGTTCCCGGCGGAGGAAGCACTTGAATCAACTGGGATGTGCCGTTGATTTGAGTGACGACGTAATTCGGATCTGCCGAATTTAAAGAGAGGTCGGTGAACGCCTCCACCGTCGCGAGCTGAAAAACTCCGGAGCCTCCCTCCGACGGGTCATACACGACTGCCAGATCGAAGTTGCCGGGATGTCCCAAATTCGGCGCAACCTTCACTCCAAACAACTGCGGCCAACCGGCAGCGTTAGTCGCCTCGAGCGGGAGGCAGGCAAATCCCTCGGAATTTGTCAGGCTGACAAAGCCCGTATCCGCTAATTGCACGACGCCCGCAGTCTGCGGATTGCCCAGTTCGCCGATGGAAACTTGCGTGAGCGGAACCGCCTGCGTCAGTGGGCTATCGGGAATCTGGGGCCGGAAGCGCGCTGGCACGGGCGTGGGAAGAGGATTCTGGCAGCGATCGGCGGCCGGATTCGGTGGCAGGTAAATTCGCGGCGCGGGGACATTGCCAAGGGGCACACCATCCAACGACAGGCCATGATCGGCTAACACCACATTGCCGAAGACCAAACTTAGATTCGTCAGCGGTTTCGTATCGCCGTCAGCGTCGACGTAGGTTGACGAGATGCACACCGGAAAGGGAAGGGCGTCATCATGGGACCACTGAATTTCTGTGACCGGCGTGGGCTTTTGCGCCGGACTTTCAATCGGCTTCCCCGTTCCATTCTCGAAGAGTGGATCGACTAGCGGATTACCGCTCGCGTCCTGAGTTGCGACTTCGGTCAACCGTAGCGCGCAGCGGTGACGAATATCCGCGTCTGCCGCGTCGCCGGTTTGCGGTCCCATCATCTCCTGAAAGATGAGTACGTCGCCCGGTTGGAGAGTCGGGAACGAGCCGAGCAGCGTGGCTTCCGTCGCGCCCTGAGGCAGGCAGCAGTTCTCGTCGCCCCAGGTGTAAAAAGACAGCTGATTGAGTTCCGGGTTGAGAATCTGATCCCACATCGGCTCGAAGAACTGCACTCCACCGCGGAGCGCCGCTTCTCGATCTGCGAGATCGTCGAGACTGATAGAGATGCCGGGCGCCGCTGTGTAGAAGCGGGTGACCGTGCGATCCATAAAAATCTTGTCACCCGTATTGCCTGAGACATTGACCTGAATCCAGGCTCGCGCATTGCAACCGTCGTGCACGTGATAGTCGACGAGAAGCGCATGCCGGCGCAGTGAAATTCGGCTGCGCGCAGTCTCGATATAAGCTTCGGTCGCGATCGCGTCCTGCTGATAACTCAGGCGGTCGCCGACATAGGAAATCAACTCTGCCAGAGCGATGCCCATGTCCGCTTCACTGGTGGCGTTCCAGTTCGGCAGGAGTTGACTCAGCCGATCGAGCATGATGCTGCGGAAGCTGCCGTAATCCTTGGCCAGATAATTGATCGGCGGCGGCGGCGGAAGCTGCGGAGGGCAGTCGGGAGATTGAGGAGCGCAATCGAAATTCGGGCCGCATTCCACCTTGAACGAGAACTGACCCTCAGCCAGTTGCGGATCGAACCCAGTCAGAACGTCCGTGACCTGGAACGGATCTTCCTCGGCGTGCCCGATATCGTTGACCAGCCGCAATGTGTAAGGAGAGAAATCGCCGGCGACGCTTGTTTGCACGAGCAGCACATTCGGAGCATCGGGAAGTGATGTGAAATAGTTTTGTTGCGGAGCTGTCCAACTCGGCGGCGGAGCGGTTGCAGGCGTAACCCAATTGGCGACGATACCCGTGATGCTCTCGCCGCCGGCGATCAGGATATTGTCCGTCGTCAACGTGGAGGGCGCCGGCCGCAAGCAATGAATCATCAGAATCTGTTGCCGTGGCAGGCCGAGCGGGATGGCATCATGGTCAAGCACTTCGAGGTAGTTGACGCCGTTGGGTGTACCAGAAATATTCAGGGTGCAGCCCGAGCCGCTGCCGCCAGTTGTCGGCACTCCCACTGCTATGCTGTATTTGGTTCCGTTCTGTACCAGCGAGACGGTGGTAACACCGCCGCCTGCGGAGATTGCGGTAACGGTCACCGTGGCGGTTCCGCTGGACCCAACCTGCGCGATCGTGAGCACGTCGCCGACGATGTATCCGGTGCCTGCGGCATCGACCGATGGAGTCGTGTTGATGGTGCCCGGATTATTCAGAACCGCACTTTTGCGATTCTCGTTGCAGCACGAATAAATCATGAACTGCTCCCATAGACGAAGGTCTGCACCTGCGTCACGTCGGTGTTGAGCGGAGAGTAAGTAACGGTCACCGTCAGCACCTCATCCTGCGCGGTCGCGACCACCGACTGCACCTTCACGTAATTGCTGAGCCATTTCTGGAGCGCCGCCTGAACCGAGAACTGCGTGGCCGCGGCCATCTCCAGGCTGTTGGGCGCGAAGGGTAATTGCAAAAGTCCGCTGCCGAAGTCAGGCAGGTTTACGCGCTCGCCCGGTGAGGTAAAGAGCACCTGCTCAACCAGGTGGTTGATGAAATCGGCCAACGCCGCCTGCTGGGTGCGCCCGCGTCCATCGAATTGGTAGGGAAAGCTGGGATACGTAGCCATGGCATCTTCCTTCATGCGCAACCGCATTTGCGGTTGTAAATCTCGTCACCGATTCATGTAGCCAGCACCATGGTTTGTGCTGCCACCGGCAGCAGCGGTGTGCCGGTTGGAACGCATGATGCGACTCCAGTCATGATCGCGACCGGCTGTCCCTGCGACAGCACTTGCACCGCGCCCACTATCCACTGCGCCGTGACGCAGGGCCCGTTGCCAGCGGGCGGAATAAATGCGCAGCCCGCGACGGCATAGGGTGCGGCGATGGTCGCAATCGGCATGCCCGAAACCATGACCACAGGGCTCGGAACCGTCGGGATGGCTTGGCCACCGTGCGCGCACATCACAGTCGCTCCCATATGCAAAATCGGTCCGGGCACAGCGCAATCACCTCCGAGTCTGAAAACCTGAAAGCTTCACCACCTGCAATGCGAGCTTCATCTGAGTACCTTTATCCGAGCACCGTGAGCGCGCCGATGTTGATGTCTACTGTCGGCCCGACCAGCGTGATCATCGCGCCCTGGCCGTTGCTGATATAAATTCCCGTCTCATTGACCACGATCATTGCTCCGCTCACGCTCTTCAGCACGATGCCGCCGGTCACGGGCGATGGCGGAGCATCGCTTACCATCACCATGTTTTGCCCAGTGGTTTGCAGAACGATGTTCTGCCCCGGCGGAATCGCCGGCGGAGCGGTGGCAAAGATGGGCACGTCGGCTACGAGGCCCCAGAAACCGCCTGTCCAGATCGGATAGTCCGGATCGCCCTGCTCGAACTCTACCCAGACCTGCGAACCGATTGGCGGCACGACGAAGCAGCCGGCTTGGATGCCCGCGGCGGGGACGCAAGGCATCGCCCAGCTGGAAGGAATTTCTCCCAGCACGTCGGGCACTTGAAGCAGCACGCGCCCGATCTGCTCCGGGTCGATGTTTTCAATCACCAGGCCGCGATACTTGCCGTAGTAACGAGTTGGATTGCCGCCCGGTACGTTCGCCGTTGAGCTCATGGTGACACCGTTTGTACTGTCGACATCAAGCCATTTCGACTGAGCTTGAAGTTCTGTTTGTATTGGCCGCGCTTGATTTTGTGCGTCACGCTCTTGACGTAGTAGAGACCGTCGAAGGCCGGTCCCGCTCCGCGCACGCCGACTAGTTGCCGCGCCTTCAGGACTCCGCCATAGCGCGTGACGTCGAGGCTGCCCTCGCCTGTCACCGCGTCGGCCCACTGCGACGCCACCGCCAGGCCGATCATGATCGCTTGCGGAATGGGCCGCTTCGAAAGATCGTCGCGCACTGATGTGAGGTCAGGGGGAATGTTCGAAGGCAGGGGAGGAATCGCGCCCAGGGGTGGATTCAACGGCGTAATCGGCGGGATGGGGATGGGAATCGATACTCCAGTCTCCTGGTTGTAGATGTAGACGATGGGAATTTTGTTTTGCTGCTGATCAAAATTGAAGTGCAGGCTCTCGACGTTGGTGTAAGCATCCATATCGATGCTTAGCGCGGGCTGGATCGGGCCCCATTTAATCTGCGGTCCCCAATACGCCTTGCTCACGCCGGGAGCGGGCCCGGGGTCGATATAGAAAACGTAACCTACGCGGTCGGCGAGCAGGCGAATGTAACTGAGGTCGGTTCCCTGCTGGCTGGGAATCTGGTCGATCGGCAGCGGAACATCGATCATGACGCTCGGAATGATGATCGGAATGACGCCGAACACAGAGTATTTCGCCACTAGCAACGCTACGCGGGCCTCCGCTGGGCAGGCAGGGAAGGGAAACCCGCTCCAATTTGATTGATTCATCAAGGCGGTGAGATCTTCTCCGGTGATCGTCAACGTAGAATTCGAACCTTTGTCGCCGGGAGCAATGTGGTTGTTCGTAACCACGCCGTCGATCAAAACATTCGCGCTGCCATTGATAGTGGCGACGAGAACCACGCGCATGAATAACAGCGGCAACCCACCGGTAAGCAGAAAAAGAATCTGCAACGGCGACTGCTTGTCGATGAGGAATGTCAACTGAAAGCCGCTGGTGGTGGTGTCGTTGACCGTGACTTCGACTTCATCGAGCGCATCGAGAACGGCGCGCGGCACTGTCATCGGAACGAACGGCCCCATCATCAGGGTGAGCTGCACGCTATCCAGCATTCGACACTCCCGGCACGCCCTGAGGCATGGTGATGTTCAACACTGTTCCCGGAGTTGCGACCAGCGTCTCGGGCTGAATCGCGCCATTGGCATCGCAGATCAGCCAGAAGATCAGCGGGTCGCCGAGATACTTGGCCGCGATGAGATCGAGGCGATCTCCCTGCTTCACCGTGTGCTGCGCCACCGTAGAAAAGTTAGGCGAGCCGGGCTGCGGCACGAAACGCCGCGCCAGATACGTGATCATCTGCCCGCTCGGCGAAACATAAGAAAGCGTGTTCGAACCGTAATAACGGCTGTCCGCGGGGAAAGTTACAGTAGGTACAACACCGAGTTGAATGAGCGCCTGAAGCGGATTGTTCATGGCAGTCCTCCGAGCCCGAGGACAGAAATCGCGACCGTGGCTGCCTGCGACGCCAATTGCTCCTTGTTAGTCAGATAACTTATGAACATCCGGCCGCCGGGATGCGAGAAGCCAAGGTCATCGACATTCAACACTCGCAGGCCAAGGCTCACCTTGGCGCGGATGGGATTCAGGTTTGGATCAAACGCTTCTTCGGTGATGGAGAAGTCTGTAAGCCGAACGGGCACTACTCGGCTCTTGCTCCACACGAACAGCGTGAGCGGCTGTTCCAGCGGGATTATTTCGAGCGTGCCGCTGTTGGCCATGCTGTCGTCCGACATCAACGTCTCGACCGTGGGATTGATGAGCATCTCGAGTTGCGCCAGTTGCGGCTGTAGGCCGTACTGCACCGCTAGCGGATACTGTTTCGGAAACTCCAATTGGTCGGTCGCATCAAGCTCCGCTTCCAACTTGATGGTTTCGACGGCCGGACCGCGCAGGCGCAGCGCATCGACGCGAGTGCCATCCTGAGCGCCTTGTACGGCCTGGATTTGCAGCGTGCGCGTCAACGTATCTGGGTTGTATTGCAGCGCGATGACGCTCTGCAGGGCGGTCGTGTCCGGATCCATGGTGACGATGCCACCTTTGACGAGGCGGGGCGAAATGGGGGAGGAACTCATGAATTTCCTGTTCTCTCTAGAATCATCATTTGGATCACGGCACCTCTGAATGACGGCCTTTAAGTTGGATCCCGCCGCAACGCGATGCTAGTGACCAATGTGCTTTCGATCTGATCGCTGACGGGCTCCAATCTCGCAATGAGCACAATGCGCCAGTTCGTGCCCTCGGCCGGCGTGGAGAACACGATCTCGTACGGCATGCCGCGGCCGGTCAGCGCGCGGCGATAGTCGCCGAAAACGGCCTGCAAAGCGCCCACTGTCGGAGCGGCATCCCGCGTAGGCTCCACGGTTAGCACGTAGGGAAGGCCCGACTCTGGGTAGCGCGTGAGATACGCCGAGCACACACCCGCTAGGGCTGGTCGCAGTTCGATTGGCATAGGGATGCCCGGATCGCGCACGATCGGCCCAATCCTCGCCGTGACCTCGTCGACCGCCAAAGGATCCTGCGAAAGAAAGCGGATCAGTTCCCGAATCAGTTCCATCATCGAAAATTCTCCAGCCATGATCGCCCCCGCGGGCCGATCTGCGCCCGCAGTGATAGATGGCCACCGTTCGCACCCGCTTCGTGTCATGGCCACCCCTTGAATGCCTGTTCGGCGGCATCTCCGACCTCGTGGGCGTCGGCTTCGTACGGAATGTTGCGATAGGCGGTGTACTTTTGCTCTACCACGGTGATCTGTGCATTGAGCGCGTCCCGCTTGGCGGTGGCCTCGGCGATTGTGGCGGGAGTTGCGCTCGCCTCGAGATTCTTCACCGCGGTCTCGGCATCGCCGCGCTTGGTGGCCAGGTCGCTCAGGCCGTCGTCGTTGCTGATGGCTTGGTTCTTAGCGTGTTCGGTTACGCCCGCCGTGAACATCTTATCGCCCATGGCGGCCACAGCTGGGCTCGTGTTGGCGTCAAACTTCTTTGCCACAGCTTTGTCGGCGATCACTTTTGGGATGTTTTGGTCGGCCGCGATCTGTGTTGCGTCCTGCTTCTTTACGCCGGCCGCAAACCGCGCTGCCAGAAAGTCCTGTTCCGCATGGCGACTCTCATGCAATGTGGTATTGGCAACCCCAGCTGCGTCATCGTTGCTGAGGGATGCCCCGGTCACCAGCGCTTCGCTGATGGTGAAGCTCCATTCAGACGGCCTGAAGAACCCCTTAAATTCCATTGCCTGTTTGTGAAGAGCAAGGAATCCTGGAACCTCCGCGGCGGTGAGTTCAGCGTTCGCCGCCGCGCCCAGCATCTTCACTCGATTGTCCGGCGAAGTGCCCCAGTGATGTTGGATATTGCGGACAGCCCCGGCAAAGTGCTCAAGGCCCGCGATGCGGCCGACCCCAGTCAGGTCCGGCAGAGCACCCGTCTTGCGCTGTTTTGCGCGCTGGATTCCAGCCGCTGATTCCTTCGGGTATACCCGCTTGCGTATCTCCTTCCACGTCGCGCCATCGATCAGCTTATGCAGTTGCGCAGCCAGTTGAGCAGGCGTCGGAGGCGGGCTGTTTAGAGAGGGGATCGCCAGAGGTAGGCCAAGGAAAGGATTAAAAAGCGGAGAAACTCCGCCAGTTCCAGAAGTAGAAGTCTTTGAAGAATCGTCCTTAAGAATGCTTCTGGCAACCGTCGGACGCTGTTGCAAGGTGTGTGCTAATTCGTGGGCGATCAGTGAACGCCCTTGGTGGCTCTGCGGACGGTATTGACCTCCGCCAAAGACGATGTTCGATCCAACGGTAAACGCCCGGGCTTGAACCGAGCGCGAGGATTCGGTGGCTTTGTCGCCGACATGGATCCGCACCTTCCCGAAGCCGTGCCCAAACCGCGGCTCGAAGAAATCACGCGTTGCCCTGTCCAGTGGTTGGCCGGGAGAATTGAGCACTTCATGCACAATCGGCGGAGCCACTGTGTATCCAGTTGAACCCGACGCCTTTCGTTGCACCGTCTGTTTTTCTTTTTCTTTCTTCTTGCACTCGTCGCATTCGCCGCTCGCGCCGCCGGAGCCGCCGCAGGAACATTTTCTTTGCAGCGGTGCGCTGACACTCATTCGCGTCACGGACCAGTCCGGTGCCGGCGATTCGCTACTCATGACTTGATCGGCTAGGCGATCCGCTTCCTGCTCGAAGGAATCATTCGTGGGTCCGATGCGCAAATCGCTGGGCGCGGTCTTGGCCGCAACCTTCGCTTTCGAAGCGGATTCGGCCGAGTTTTTCTCCGCGAATGTAGCGCTACTCATGGCTTCAAGCCCTTCCCAACCGCTCCCGCCATACGGGCGCCAAATTTTCTCGCCCCAGCATTCCCGGATTCGAGCGGCATTCGTCCCAGCTTCAGAAGCGGTGTGCGATGCGATCGCGCCCACTGCGCTCTTGTCGCGGGGTCGGCGAGAATTTCGGACAACTGTTTGCGCAGCGTTTCCGCCAGGGCCGCTGCTTCGCCGCGCCCCAGTCCGTTCAGCACCAGGCGGTCGATGTTCAAATGAATGCGGCTCATGCCCAACCCCTGATTTCCGCTTCGGAGAGCGAGCGCTCGATCTTCTGCGCCTCCAGCTTTGCGGCTTCGGCCAGATGCGACATTGCTACCGGCTTTCCCATCTCCGCCGCAAGAAAGGCTGCGTTCAATGCGATGTTGCGAATGTTTCCTCCGGCTACGTTGAGTTGCGAGAGCTTTTTCAGATTCAGCCCTTCGGTCGGAGTCGACGCCGGAAATGCCCGGCCCCATATCGCCTCGCGCTGTGTTGCGTCAGGAAAAGGAAAATTCACGGTGAAACGCAGTCGTCGCTGAAAAGCGCGATCCAGCGACGACTTCATGTTCGTGGTCAGAATCGCTAATCCCTGGTATGCCTCCATGCGCTGCAGCAGGTAGCCAACTTCGATGTTGGCGTAACGGTCATGGCTATCTTTGACTTCAGCGCGCTTGCCAAAGAGCGCATCGGCCTCGTCGAAGAGCAGAAGAATGCCGCCCTCCTCGGCCGCGTCGAAGACCTGCTTCAAATTCTTTTCCGTTTCGCCAATGTATTTGCTGACCACGGCGGAGAGAT
Organism: uncultured Acidobacteriaceae bacterium; assembly: GCA_963800565.1. Lineage (GTDB taxonomy): Bacteria > Acidobacteriota > Terriglobia > Terriglobales > Acidobacteriaceae > Acidiflorens. The sequence goes on along the minus strand of CAWDBM010000008.1, from coordinate 337,256 downwards.
CGATGCGATATAAATCGAGTCCGAGTTCGCAGGCGAGCACCTCGGCGGCCAGCGTCTTGCCGGTTCCGCTTTCGCCGCAGAAGAGCGCGCTTACTCCCAGGCCTCTGCGGCCCTTGGCGGAGAAGCCCCACGTCTCATATACCTTCATGCGATGTCGCAGCTGTGCGGTCATCTGGCGCAGCGTGCGTTTTTGCAATTCGGGGAGGACGAGATCGTCCCAACCGGCGCGTGGCACAATTCGTTGCGCCAAATCTTCGAGCTTGGGGCGCGCCAGCGAACGGCAGGCGTTCCACAACTCCGCGGAATGAATTTCGCTCGTCTCGGAATTCATAAGAGCGGACGAACTCATAAGCGCACCCGTGGAGAAAATCATTCTTGCGCTGAGGCGGAACTGCTCGGCCAAGTCGTCGAGCGTGCCGTTGAAGTTCGGTGCCGCTGGGCCCAACGCTTTTTGCCAAAGCTGTTTCTGTTCCGTCGGCCCCGGTTTGTTGATGTCGAAACGGAGAAAGGCGCGGTTTAAACGAACCGGCTCGCGGCTGCTTAGAAAGACGAGTCCCGGAAGGCGCTCAATCAGGTGGCTTGCGGATGGCGTGAGTCCTGTCGCATCGGTTTGCAGCAGCAGAGCCGCCGGCACCAGCAGTGATTCGCGCTCCCATAATGACGCAATCTGATCGAGCTCCGGTCCCACTGGCGGGAGAGAGTCCGTACGGAGCGTGAACAGCCGGTGACTCAGGTTTTGCGCCACTAGAGCAGCAACGTCTTCGTGTCCCACCGGATCGTCGCCGCAGACGTGCACGATCGGAGAGTATTGGGAGCAACCTTCTTGCGCATAATTCGCCTCGGCATAACTCGCAATCATTCGTGCTGCCTGGACGGCGATTGCTCGATGCTCTTCCGCGATCCACACAGGATCAGGAGTGACGCCAAGAAGCGATTGCAAACGCTGATCCACCAGGTTTATTCCCGCCAGGTAGTGAAGAATGCGCTCGTCGATACGCATCGGAGAGGAGGCGAGATTACGGCCTGCCTCCAATTCCAGCAAACGAAAATGACGCAGGGGAGACGAGGGAGTCAGAGCGCTCCAGTGCGGGTTGGAGAGACAAGCCATTGCCAAGCCAAAGGTGACGTATGTTTTCTGAAGATTGCCATGCGCTTCGGCGCACCGGGCAGCCATTTTCGAATCCATTTCAACGCCGGCGCAGAGCAGCAGAAGATCGCGCTCGAACTGGCTCAAGCCGAAAATCTTCGTGAGCCGATCAATCGTCGGCGGCTCTTCCGTCGGCGGTTCTTCCGAGTGGATTCGCGGGTTCGCGTTATCGACGTCTGCCGGCGGCGATGCCTCGTTCGATCCAAGTTGACGTCGCAGGCGCGCAAACTCCTCGCCCAGATAAGCCAGGTTCTCTTCAAGCCAATCGGTCTTTAGCGCTCTTGTGGTCACTGGCGTCGCCATCACGTCACCTGCACCGCCGGCCCTGTCAACACCGGCGGAGTCTTGGTCATATCGATAATCGGGCTGTCGACGCCGTCGACTCGCAGCCGGACTGGTACCTTGGGCGTCGGTTGCAGCGCCGGGAAGGTAAAGGAAGGCGAATTCGTGGGAGTGGCAAAAGCGTCGGCGGAAGCCTGCTGCCCGCCGATCAGCAACGAGACGTCCTGGCTGGGACGCACGTAGGGGGCGCAGGGAACCGTCACCGTGGTCGTGCCGGAGGCCAGCGTGCCTGGTGCCCAGGACGAATTGATTTGCGGAGCGATCGCTAAAGGTAAGCCGTTGGTGCTCAGAGAGTCTGGCCCTGAGGTTACCTGCGTCGACAAAAGATAAATTCCCGCGGGAAGATCGGTGGGGTTCGGCTGTGGAGGCGGCAGGCTGGGATTGGGAACTGCGAACTGAAAAGATGTGGCTCCGGCGTTGAGCAACGCGGAGATCATCTGCTGAATTCCCTGCCGGGAATTGATCAGCAAAACGCTGGCAGCTCCGGTAAGGTTGGCGCCGTCAATCGTGACTACATCGCCCAAACAGGCCGCAGGCTGACCTTTCGGCGGATTTACTTCAGTCAGGGTTGGAAACGCGGAAAGCAATCCTGCCTGCGCCGAAATGTTGCGCGTGAGGACCGGCAGCGCCGATACCGCCGGATTCTGCGGTCGAATCAGAACGACCGAAACTTGAAATGGAAAGGTGGGCCGGTAATCTGCTTTTAATGCAGTCCAAAGCCACGCCATTTCTTCGCGACCCAAGGTGGCGGGGGTGATTTTGATCATCTCGATCTGGCTCGCCAGCCCGGATGCGAGCAATCCGGTGTTGAATGAAGTCGTCGGCAGTGCTTCCAGAGCAGCGGTGATCTGGCCGCGCGGCAGGACGGGATTCTCATGCAGGAAAGAAACGGCGTAGCTAAGCAGCGCTTCCGCCTGATTATTTTCGGAGCCGTATGCGGTGAGCAGATAATGCAGGTCGAGTCCGAGCGGAGGATTCTTCAAGACCGTCGCTCCGTCGGCGGCGAGCGACGGCAGTCCGACATTGCGCCAGGCCGCATTCGGTGTGACCTGATGCAAAAACAAATTGACCTGGGGTGCAGCGCTCGAACTGCTGCCCAGCGTGGTCTGCACGATGTCCGGAGCGACTGATGAGACCGACACGCTACCCAGCACCGAACTGGCGTTGTTGTAAACGCTGTTCAGGTAGTACTGCAGGACGGCAGTAACGCCGGGGATGGCAAGGGCAGTGCTCATCAAGCCCTCCGATCCCGCCGCCTCAGGTAGTCATCAAGGCTTTCTCGTTTGCGGGCAGGTTTGAGCGGTGCGCGAGCCGGCGCCTGCTGAACCGCAGTTACCTCGATGCGGCCAATGTGAATTTGAATTTCTTCGGGCGCTTGCGCGGTGCGATGCTCGACGCGATCGAACGAACTTCGCGTCTGCCTGGTTGGAATTCCGCCAACGGGATTGAGTGTCTGGCTTGAGACAGGTGAGAGCTTAGATCGCGCGGGGAGGGCCGCAGCGGATGATGGGGAAAATTTCTCGGTGGGCTCGGTCGATTGTGTGATTCTCTCGACAGCGTTGCGGTCCTGCGTACGGTTGGTTGTCGGGGAATCTTCGCTTGGCGGTGTCGGCATTAGTGGCTGGAATGAAAATCGTTCTTCGGGCGAGACGGGCTTCCGCTCCGCAGCGGCCTGTGGGTGGGGCGGCAAGAGTATCGACGCGTAGTCGGCCTCCAATGCTCTCTTTGGCTGTGACGCCGTCGACTCAGATTGCTGCTCGGCAGAAGAAGAACGAGAAAGAATGTCTTCATTCGCCGGCCGCATTTCTTGCTCGGTCACGCGCTGCGAAGCCGAGAACATCGAGCCCACCACTGGATGCACGGTTTTCGCCGGCTGGGTTACGGAGCGGACGAGTCTCTGGAGGTAGCCGCTCATGCTTGCACCATCTCGAGATAAAGGCTGCGACGGGCGGCGTTCAATGACAGAACATCCGTTTCTGTCCAGCCGTAGGCCGAAGCAAGGTTGTGTACCTCCCAGAGCAGCCGCTTGGCGCGGGACACAATCTCTGCCCAGACAAAGCTGACGATATCCAGCGTTTCTGCCGATTCGTTGCCACAGGCGGGACAGCGAAGGGCAATCCGGATTTCCGCCAGCGGGTCGGCCAGCGCCATCTGCTCTCCGATTTCCTCGACATCTTCTTCCGAACAGGCGACAGGCTCGCCCACTCGGCAAAGGTCCAGCAGGCGAATCGGTGCCGCTCTCGGGTCGCCATCGCGAGCAACTTGTGCCAAATCACGGCTGGTGGGAAGACGGAACGACTGACCGTTGACCACGACAGTTTCGCGCCGACTCTGAGGCTCAACGTCGGCGTTCTGCTGCGTCAGCGTTGGGCCATTGATTTCGAACTCCATCTTTTCTCCGCAGGCGATGCATGCAGTCCAAGCCTGAAGACGTGGCCCGAAACGCGAGCAGTGCAGGTCGACCAGAGCTTTATTGCGGCGACCCAAAGGCCAGTCGGCCAAACTGGCCGTCTGGGCTTCGGGGAGCTCCGCACTCAAGACCAGCAGTCCACGATCGAGCGGATGCAGTGCCGAGCCACGCTCCCACAAATCGAGCAGGTCGGAATCAGAAAGATCGAAACTGGAAGGCTTAAACATATTTAAGTCGTCACAACGCTCAATGTAGGTTCGGCAGGTTCGGTCACGCTGGTGTCGCGCTCGAAGCCTTCGTTCTCCAACTTGATGTGCTCGATGGCGATCGCGTTGGCGTTGGCGTCAAGGTCGGGCATCGCCTGATATTCGGACACCCAGCAGCGATAGATTTTGTAGGCGATCACCAACTGACCCGCTTCGTTGTAGAACTCGAGGTAAACATCCTTGCGGAAATTCGCCAGCGACACTTCCGAGCCCAGTGCCGAGCCAAAATTCCACACCAACCCTGCCCAGTCGTGAAACGCCATGTCCTGTGTCAGGCCACGCTCGAGCGTGATCGCTTCATATTTGTTTCGTCCTGGCGATTTATGCGATGTCGAAGGATCGCCGCCCGCGCGATGCTCCACGACTTCGGTCGTGCGCTTCAATCCGGTGAGCTTGCTGCCGCCGTAGACGTACTTGCCGTCCCACTTGAGGCGGAATTTGAAGTTCTTATAGGGATCGAGACGCTGCGGATTTGCGGGAAACGGTACGCCCATATAATTGCCTCCTTACGATTGAAGCTGGCCAGCCATCTGCTGGATCTGGATCAGTACGAACTCCGCTGGATAGAGCGGGGCGAAGCCAACGAGGATGGTCACGATTCCCTGGTCGATGTTCGATTGCGGATTGTTTTCGCCGTCGCACTTGACGAAATAGGCCTGCTGCGGGGTGGTGCCTTGGAACGCTCCTTGGAGAAACAGTCCTTGCATGAAGGCGCCCACGTTGAGCCGGATCTGGCCCCACAGCGTGTCGTCGTTGGGCTCGAAGACGACCCACTGTGTGCCGTCATACAAACTGGATTCAAGGAAGAGCGCCAGCCGCCGTATGGGGACGTATTTCCATTGCGAGCCCGCCTGATCATTGCCCTGCAAGGTGCGCGCGCCCCAGATGACGTCGCCATACACGGGAAAATTCCGCAGGCAATTGATGGCCTGAACATTCAGGACTCCGTTTTGTGCGTCAGTCAAGAGCGACGACAGCGATGACTCGCCTGTCAGGCCGGCATCGATTCCAGCCGGGGCTTTCCACACGCCCCGTGACGCATCGGTTGCGGCGTAGAGGCCAGCCACAAATCCGCAAGGCGGAAATGGCCGCGTGACGTTCTGTTCTGGATCGAATTGATTAATCCAGGGGAAGTAAAAAGCGGAGTTCATGGAGTTTACGCCGGTGAGCCCCTGCGGGCCGCTCGGAGACAGCGTTGTGTAGGTGTCTGACGATTGGGAGTCGACGATCATGAAGGCTCGCTCGGTGACGCAATATCCCTGGAGACTCGAAATTGTTGAGCGCACGATCTCGCCCGGCACGCACAGCAAATTAAAAATAGGAACCGTGTCGAGAAGATGAACTCCGCCTGTGCCCGATCCGTCGGCGTTGAGCGCCGTTTCAAATGCGCCCGGTGTTGTCGGGTCTATGCTGGGGTTCAGCACCGTGCCAGGACCCCCGGTGACACTCGCGTTCAAAGCTACGAGAGCGGGGGTCGAAGGCGTGGGCGAAGTTGGGGCACTCGGAGTGTTGGTGATGGCAAGCGCCGGCAAGCCCATGCTGGCGGTGATGTACTGCGATTGCTCGTTAATGATGTTGACCACGTAGCGGCCCTGCGTGTCGGCAGGATTGACCGAGAGATTGGGAAAGCTCTCGACAACCGATTGCGCCGATGTAGTGGGATTGATATAGACGACCGATAGGCTGAAGCGGGTGTAGTCGTCATTTCGTGGCTGGATCTGAATGCTGTAGTTGTTGCCCCAGTCGCCGGGGTTGGCCGCCGCCAGCGTTAGACCTCCTGCGCCGCCGGTCGCAATTGTCACCGTGCTAGGCGACGCCGAAGAAGTGAAGGTGATGGCGGTGATTTCAACCGACGCTGCCGCGGCGCCGGAGGTGAGCCTGACTATGTAGGCTTGCTGACCGCCATTGCCGAAGAATTGGTTCACCGCGTAGCCCAGATAACTGCGGGAGTCCAATCCTCCAAACTGATTGGCAAAGTCAGACCAGCTCAGCACCATCGTGGCCTGACCGATCGGTCCTTGATCCGCCCAGCCGACAAAGGCTGCAATCGATGTCGCCACACCAGTGATGGTGTGGACTCCGCTCGGAAGTTCCTCGATGTAGACACCGGGAAAAGTAAACGTAGGCGGCATGATTCAATCCTCCTTAACCTGTGACCGCATTAGCCAACTCGTTCGCTGACCGCACAAATCTTTATCCCGACCACCAGGAAAATGTCTCAAAAACAGTTCAAAATGTGCAGAGCGCTTACCGGAAGGAGCACCGCCTGTTGCGGCGTGATGCGAACAACCGCATACGCCCGCGGGCTGCTTCCGGAATCAGAAAACTCGACCACCACTCCATTGGTTTCGACCTCGGACGTCAGGCTGGCGAGAACCTCGGAAGGTTCAGGCAAAAATACATCGGCAATACGAAATCTCACACGGTCGCCGATTTGCGCGCTCGCGCCGGTATCCATCCTCGATAGCCTTGGGACATGTAAGGCAATTGGGATTCCAGATGTCGTGGACCCGCGACTTGCGGGGACAAGGGTGACTGGATTCGGCGGAACGCTATGGGAGCGGGGCTGTTGAGTTACTAACGGGCTGGTGGAGGGAATTTTGGCGGGGACATAATGTGATTTTCGCCATGCAAGAGTAGGCATCAAGTTATGCAGGAATTGGCAGTGTTGAAGCAGAGGCGGGTTGAGGCGTGATGAATGATTTCGGGAACACTGCGTCGTTCCGTGTGCTTTAAGGCCACCACTGGTTGGTCACGGCGCGAGCGTATCCAACGAAGGAAGTAGTGTTTTTAAAGGCTTGATCTTCAGTCTGTTTCGTGTACGCGGTGCTGCCGACCTCTGGGCCGTAGTCGAGTGAGAGTTCTTCAGAAATCGCGATGAGGAGAATCTCATCGATGCGGTCATTTGCGTTCGCTATGCCGAACCATGGAGGACAGAGGTGCACTGTCGAACCCCAAGTGCGCCAATAGCCAGGCGTATTTCCCTTGCACTTTTTCTCGCACTGAAAGTTCATTTCCCTAAACTTCTTGTCGATTTTCTGGCAACGCTCGATGAACCGCTGTAACTTATTCCTGTCCTTCGTCTTGAAGTGGGTTTGTTCGAACAAGCCTGTGCTATTCGAATCTCCGAGAGCGTTGAGTGCATTGATGATCATACGGCTGGCGAAGGCAAAGCTGCGCCGCACCTCCTCTTTTTGAGGGCCGCAATCGGAGATGTTGTCTTCGGAATGTGCTGGCCGTTGCTCCCGTGAGGTTGTTGTATGGGCGTTCACATCGACGGCAAACAGAGCGTAAGAATCTGCATTGTTGATCGCATCTTTGGGGCTCAGGTATTCGAAAACGCGCTCGTCACCGTAGCCGCGGTCGTTTACATGTGCGTATTCATGCATGAATTCATGGAGAAGGTTGTAGACCTGCGTCTCAAAAGGACTACCGAAATAAGACTTGCACAGCACAATCCTCTTGCCCTCTCTCCAGTATGCAAGCGCCAAGGCCGCGCACTCCGAATCAAAGGGACTAGCGCACTCGTTCTGCTTCGGATTGATCTGCTTTTCAGCGAGCTGGAAATTGTCGGCGATCTGGTTAGCATTGGTTTTCTGGTCTACTTCGGAGAGTTGTCCATTTTTCTTCGAATGGAAAAATTGCCGGTCAAGCATCGTGAGGGTATCGGCGTGCTTCGCTGGATCGGCCGCGAACTCCTTGACGCGGTCTTTCGCTTTGGCCGCCCACTCTTGAGTCTTGCTCACTCGCGTATCGATCTCGTTCCTTTGCGATTGGTCGCACGAGCCCACTGTATCCTTTTGGTTTTTTCCGCCTTTGTGAACCCGGACATCATTAATGCTCTCCAGGATTGCGGTTTCGTTCGCCTGATCCTCATCGCTGACGTTGTCGAACAACCTGCCGATATATCCGCCCTTTTCCATCTCAGCAACCGTGTCTTTAAGATCAGCTGCTGGTAGGGCTTTCAGTAGCACCAGCACCTGATGCGCGTCGCTGTCGGTAATTGCCCAATCGAACAAACTCCGGCTCAGCAATTTCTCGATTTTCGCGATGTCTTTGCTGACCGCCCGCTGCAATCGCAGGTGCGAACCAGATGCTTGCTGCACCGTGTGCGCCAGTTCATGGGCGATGAGACGTTTGCCGGAATCCGTCCGAGGTGAGTATTGGCCGCTGCCGAAGACCACATTGTTGCCGACCGTGTAGGCGAGTGCGTTCACGCGGCGCGCCGAGTCTGCTGCGCGCGCATCGGTGTGTACCCTGACGTTGCTGAGATCCCAGGCCAGTCGCGGCTCGAAGTAATTTCGTGTCGCCGTATCGAGTGGCTGGCCGGGAGAGCGCAGAACGTTGCCGACCGCGTCCGGCACTGCATTTACGGGAGCGCTCGCACTGGCTTTCCGCTGGAGTTGTTTTTCTTCACGTTTTTCCTGGCATTCCTTGCACTCGCCGCCCGAGCTTCCAGAACCACCGCAGGAACACTTCCGCTGCAATTGACCTGCGGTTGAAGTCATGCGGAGTGGAGCTGCAGGCGGGTCCGCTATGCGCATCACACGGTCTGCAGTTTGGTCCGCCTCCGCTTCCAGTGGATCGTCAACCGCTCCGATTTGCAATTTCGCCTGCATCGGCCAGGGCACGCGCGCGCACCGGGACACGAAATTGGAGCCACCGTTTTCGCCCGGCGCAAAGAGATTAATCCCCGCCAAACTGTATGCCAGCGAAGACAATCCAGATTCCGGTGTTTCCTCTGCAGAGAAATACTCATGCGCAGGCTTGGGACGCGATAGAGGTTTCCCGATTTTGCCAGCAGACTCCTTAACAATGGAGACGCGCGAGAACATTCCGCAAAACCTCAAACTTAGATTCGGCTAGCGCTCTGCGGGTCTTGCAAGTTATTCGCCAGACTTATGCACCATGAGCCAAAATCGAACGTTATGCAGGATTAGACAGGCTCTCAACCCGCCGCTCGCCTGGGGCTGGCGCTGAACCCATGCGCGCTGATCTTGTGATAAAGCGTGCGTTCGCTGGTGTGCAGCAACTTGGCAATCTCGCGGCGCGTCTTGCCGCCAACTTGTAGCGCTCTTTGCAGCAGTTCACCTTCCAGCCGCCGCATCAGGTCGGGGAAGGGCAATTCTTGCCGCAACATCACGACCCACAGCAGATTTGCCGCCTGCAGCAAATCATCCCGCTCGGCCGCGTCGGCCGTCGATTCTTTCTCCTGCTGAAGCCAATCCTCCCGGGTCAGCGAATTGCCTTCATTCTTTATAAACAACATGCGCTGCACCGCATTTTCCAGCTCGCGGACATTTCCCTCAAAGGGGCACGCTTGCAGGTGTTGGACCAGTTCGGGTTCGAGCGACTCGATCTGTTCGTGCAGATTGGCATAACGCCTGGCGAATTCCAGGACCAGAGCGGCGAAGTCTTCGCAGCGTTCTCGCAGCGGAAGGAGCGACATCTTGATGACATTCAGGCGGTGGAATAGATCCGCGCGAAAATTTCCTTCTTTCACCAAGGGCTCGAGCGGCCGGTTGGCGGCGGCGATGACACGCACATCCACGTGCAACTCTCGATCCGAGCCGAGCGGCCGAATCATGCCGCGTTGCAGGACGTCGAGCAGCTTGGGCTGCAGACGGAGTGGCAGATCGTTCACATCATCTAGGAAAATCGTTCCCCGGTCTGCTGCCTGGAATAGTCCCGCGCGCGAGGCGAAGGCGCCTGAAAACGACCCTTTGCGGTGGCCGAAGAGTTCGCTCTCGGCCAGGCTTTCGGTGATCGTACTGCAATGAACGGTAACGAATGCGAACCGGCGACGCTTTTCATCCAGGCTATGGATAGCGCGGGCGAGAACCTGTTTCCCGGTTCCGGTTTCGCCCTGTAACAGCACGGTCGTATCGCTCACCTGCGCCGCTTTATAAGCGCATTGGAGGACGGGCGTCATGCGCGGGCAACTGGTGACAAATCCCAAAGCCGAAAATATCTCGCGAAGGCGGACGGGATCTGGCACTCGTAGCGACACGACATTCCCTCACAAAAGTAACTCGCGCGACACGGGGAAGAAACGAATTTCGTGCCGTGGTTACTGGGCGGCCCGATCTAATAGGGAAGACCCCTACTATGAGACGTGTGTGTCGAGTTGTCAAGGCGTCAAGGCCCGTGTGATTTCGAAACAAAACACGCAAAGCCTTGGCCCAGTCAATTTGACGATAATCCTCGAAACCACGCGCCCCTCGCCTCCTATACAATTAGGGCCGCAACAAAATACCCGAGGGGGTGAACATGTCCAATCTACAGAATGCATTGCGCGAGCTTCGCGAAAAGCGACATCGAGCGCAGATGGAAGTTGAGAAGTTAAACCAGGTGATTTCCGGGATTGAGTCTTTGAATGGCACGGAAACATCCCAAAAGGCGACCCAACCGACGACGCGAGTAATATCAGCAGCGTCGCGGCGAAAAATGGCGCAAGCGCAAAGAGCGCGATGGGCAAACATACGAAAACAGTCGCAGTCGGGGCCGGGGGGAAAGGCAGTTGCCGCTACTCCTGCGAAGCGCATCATGTCGGCAGCAGCTCGCAGGAAGATTGCGGCAGCGCAGAGAGCACGCTGGGCGAAGGTTAAGGCGCAGCAAAAAGCGGCCTAGTTCTATATTTGCCAGTCAGGGCGGTTACCGCCCGGGCCCTGTGAGAGCAGGTCGCGCTTGGATCGTTTGCGTGGCCTGGCTCACTTGGCCGTTCCCTTTGCTTGTTAAGAAGGGCGATGAAGAAACCTGTATTGCGGGTGACCAGATGGCTGAGGGATATTCCCATCGAGGGGCACTGCAGCTTGTGTCCGGGGACGCTGTTCCGGGCAGCATCGCCTCATCACCGTCCCGATAAAGCGAACTATATTGAGAGATTGCAACTAGCATTTGATCGGCATGTTATTGATTTGCATGGCGAGAAAGCGCCGCCGACTGGGACGGGAAGCGGGTAACTCAGTCCGGTAACGCGCGGGCGCGCCCGGATTGCCCGGATGCGAAAATTCCGGCTTGAGTCACCCCGCCCACTTGTGTTCTCATTAACTCTGGAAGTTGCCTCGTGTGGGGGCCGCTCCAGCGCGCTAAAACCTTCAACCCTCAATCTCATTTTTCAGCCATATCACGAGAGGAACATCTGAGGAGAAAATCATGAAAAAAGTTAACTATATTCCCGAAGGCTACAACACTGTTACTCCATACCTGGTCATCAAGGGTGCCGCGAAGGCCATCGACTATTACAAGAAGGTCTTCGGCGCGACGGTAGTCGTGCGCATGGATGGTCCCGACGGCAAGGTGGGCCACGCCGAACTGCAGATCGGCGACTCGCGCATTATGCTGGCCGATGAAAATCCCGCCATGGGCAACCGCAGCGCCGAGAATATTGGCGGCTCTCCGGTGAGCCTATATCTTTATCTGCCGGATTGCGACGCGGTCGTCGCGAAAGCCACCGCCGAGGGAGCCAAGATTTTGAAGCCGGTGCAGGATCAGTTTTATGGAGATCGTTCTGGCTTTATCCAGGATCCGTTCGGGCATCTCTGGGGTGTCGCGACTCATAAGGAAGATGTATCGCCCAAAGAAATGAGCGAACGCGCCAAGAAGGCGATGCAGGCCGCGTAATAAATCGGCTCTTGGCCATCAGCCCTTAGCTTTTAGCCCGATACTCTCAACCCGATCGATGGTCGGGCGAAGCTAACGGCTAAGAGCTAGGGGCTGCTTTTGCGCTCCTTGCCAATCTCGTACAATTACGAAACAACTTAGAAAGGACTCTCCCTATGCTCGCTGCAGGTAATCCATTTCCGAATTTCTCTCTGCCCAATCAGGACGGCAAGACAGTCAAGCTCTCCGATTTTGCAGGCCAATGGCTGGTGGTTTACTTCTATCCGAAGGATGACACTCCCGGCTGCACCGTCCAAGGCAAGGCATTTACGGCGAGCAAGGCCGATTTCGACGCTGCCGGAATCAAAGTTCTTGGTGTCAGCTCCGATGACGTGACCTCGCACAAGAACTTCTCTCACAAATTTGCCTTTACCATCGAACTGCTTTCCGACACCAATTCCACCCTCATGAAGGCGCTTGGCCTCGGCCAGTCTGAGTGGAAAGGGATGAAGTTCTGGGACCGCACGACTTTTGTGGTCGACCCGAAGTGCACTATTGTCAAGGTGTATGAAAAAGTTAATCCCGATGGCCACGAGAAAGTACTGCTCGACGATATCAATGGGATGAAAGCGAAGGCTGCCTGAGTCGAGCGCGACAGAAGCTTAAACCACTAAGGCCACGAAGGTTCACGAAGGAAAGCTAAGACTGAAACCTTCGTGGCCTTTGTGGTTAACGACTTCGCAACGGGCGCGATAGGTCGCAAACAGCATTGATACTTCGGAGTGCTTATTCAGCCAACGGATCGGCAGCGTATTCCGAGCCACCGGTTTTATTCCAAGTCCAGCCGAAGGTTCCAGCCAAGCCTTCCTTCAGCACCGCCGGCAAAATTCGATAGAGCCGCGCCCGCAAATCGCCATAGCCTTGAATCCCCGCGAAAAGGTCGCTCATCAATTCGCGGAAGCTAGCGCTTTGCGCGGTCAAAGCCACCATTCGTTCCAGCACGCGGTCGCCGAAGACTTGCCCGTTGTAAAAACGCTGTGACAAGCGAGCGGCGAGTCGCAATTCCGGCAATATCTCTTCTGCCAGTTGACTCTGATATCCGTCAGGTTGTCCGGCCAGTAGGGCGTCGGCGCACAACTCCGCCGATCGAAGCGCGTAATAGAGACCTTCACCAGTAATCGGATCGACCAGGCCGGCACTGTCGCCGATCATTGTCCAGCCATCGCCGCAGACTTCGAGCGTCTCAAAAGTCTGCGCGCGAAATGACGGGAGGATATGCGAATAAAAGCGCGCGCCATCCAGATGAAAGCGATTTTCGACGAGCCATTTTTCCAGAATGCGCCGCAAATCGCCGGTAGAGATTTCGCCCATCTTGCCGGCGATTCCGGCGGAGACATGATCGGCGCGTGGAAACACCCAGATGTAGCCGGTGATGTCCCGTAAAAACTGAATCCGCAGCAGGGAAGAGCCATCGCCCGAGAAACTTTCACTGGGAATGAAATAGCCGGCGGTGACCATAAGGTCGCTCGGCGAAATAGGCGAGATAAACTGGGCTCGAAAAGGATTGCGCGCGCCCGCAGCAAATATCAGGTAAGAGGTTTGGTATTCGCGCTGAGGTGTGAACAGGTGCCAGTCTTTGCCAACGCGTTCGATCCGCGTGACGCGCTCGTTTCTTATCTGCACGCTCGGCCCGGCACATCGGGCTCGATCCAGCAATAATCCGTTAAGGGCTAATCGCGAGAAGATCGCCACCGGATGTTGCAACTGAAAACGCACACGCTGACCGGACGGGCTGATCAGTTCGCAGTGTCCAACAAGATTGCCCCCGCTTTCCGCGCCGGCCAGAAACGGATAGCGCTGCAAGGCTTTGTACGTAATTCCGCCGCCGCAGGGTTTCTCCCACGCCAGTTTTTCGTCGAAAAGCAGAACATTCCTGCCTTCCGCGCCGAGCAGCGCGGCGGCCAGCGCGCCCGCTGGACCGCCTCCGACAATCGCGATGGCATGTTGAGTGGCAGGAGGGTCGGTGATCATGTTCCGAACGCGGATTTTATCGCAAGAAGGGTTCACCAATACACAGGGCGACACGTCGTCGCCGCGCTGGCGTGTTCCCCACAAGCTGCAAAATCCGCGGATCCGCGAGCGGAATGGCTATTGCAGAGTGGTCGAGTTACTCAGCCCTTGATAAATAAATAGTCCCGCAATGACCAGGATCATGACTCCGGACAAGGCGCCGAGCACCTTGACGATGGGTGTGATCTTGTTCATCTTGGCCAGCACTTCCACCTGGTCTTTATGCATTTGGGATTCGGTTTCATGCAGAAAAATGGAATCATCTTCGTGCATGGTGAGGGTGCTGCGGTAGATCAGGAGGATGATGAGCACCCCCGTCAGTACGCCCCACGCGACTAGCAGCCCGAACATAGGAGACATATGCCACCCCGGACTTGAGATCGAGCCAATTCCCGAAGTGCCTTGTGTCGCCGCAGCAAAACCACGTGGTTTTCGCTAACGTTCGGGTACGGCCCCCTGCTGGCAACCATTATAGACCCCTTGGCAAGGGGTGGCCGCGACTTCTTCTTTGCCCGAGGCATCTAATGGCTATACACGCGAAGGCGCACCCCTCGCGAAAAGGCCTTGCAGAGCCGGTTGCGACCTTTGTTATAATGAATCGATACCAAGGAGATTAACCGATGGCGACTACCACGACACCCGATGTACAACATGGACAGCCCAATGTGCAGCCGAAAACCGCGGCACCCGTCTTAACCCCTGCCGCGATTGCCAAGGTCAAAGAAATCATGGCCTCGCAGACGCCGGTGCCAACGGGATTGCGGTTGTCGGTAGTTGGCGGCGGTTGCTCCGGCTTTCAATATTCCATGGCCTTCGAAAACGGCGCTGGCATGATGGATAAGGTTTTCGACTTCGACGGCCTGAAGGTTTACGTCGATGCGACGTCATTGATGTATCTGGGCGGCGCGCACGTCGATTACATTGAGACGCTCGAAGGCGCGGGCTTCAAGTTCGAGAACCCGAACGTGAAGAGCACCTGCGGCTGCGGCTCGTCGTTCAACGTGTAAAGCTGCAACGTCTGAGCTGATTTTAAGGTTTTTTGAAAGCCCTGCTCTCTGCGGGGCTTTTCTCTTTGCCGAAGATTTTATAGGACATGGGAACGTCTACTGCTGCGGCGGCTGAGAAGGAGTTTGCGGAGTTGGAGACTGCGGACTCTGGCCGCCCAATCCCTGGCTGCCTCCCGTTCCAAAGGAACTTTGTCCAAATCCGCCTTGTCCGGGCATTCCGCCAGGCATTCCGGGCATTCCGGGAGTGACTGCGCCTGGAATTCCGGAAGTGACGCCACCGGTAGGATTAACGGGACCATTCAGCAGGCCTCCGCGATCGGCCATGGGCAGGTAAATAAACAGCCAGTCGTTGTAATGGTTCTTGGTGTAGAAGACGTGAATGCTTTTCTGTTTGCTGGTGCTGGCTACGCCGAGAATCGGCCCGCCTCCGAATGTTGGCCCGCCAAGGTTGGAGCTGTTGATGGAGTTCGAGGACGCCGATCCAGAGGAAGACGACCCACTCGCGTCGGAGCTCCCGGAAGAAGAGGTGTCGGACGAACCGCCCGACGCAACATTCGCGGAATTGCCGCTGGCGGAATTTTGATTGCCCGGCTGTTGCGGTCCGCCCGGTTGCGACCCGAATCCGCCGACTCCGCCCTGCCCTCCGCCAAATGCGCCGGCACTGCCGAATCCGCCTTGTCCTGGCGCGCCTCCGCCCATCAGACCCGACGCTCCGCCTTGCAGATTCGTTCCCGGAGTTTGCCCGAGGACCATTCCACTGTTCAGGCTGATGTCCTGCTGGTGCAGAAATTTGAAGTCTTTTTCCTTGCCCGTGGTCTTGTCGATGTTGACGGGATCGGTATAGCGCTTGCGCAGGAAGCGCAGGTTGTTGGTGTTTTCGAGTTCCTCAACCCGCGTGGGATAGCGGCCAAACTTTTTATAGAAGTGTTGAATGGCACGCATGTACGCCGTGCCCCGATGCCGCAACTCATCTTCGCGATCGCGGACAATCTGCTGTTTGATCTCGGGCAGCACGGCCAGCAAGCCAATTGTAATCAGCGCCAGGGCCAGCATCAGCGTGATCATCATGTATCCGCGCTGACGATTTTGTAATTTTGTAATTTTGTAATTCGGTGATTTGAAACCCTGCCGCATACGTCGCCTTCAAATTACAAGATTATCGATTACAAACCCTATTTTCATCCCTGCGTTAAAGGCAGGTTCTGGCGGTTGTTGTAGAGCACGTCTTCGACGTCCACCGAGTTTGGCGAGATGTGCAGAACACGGTAACGCCGGTCGACAATCTCGCCCTCGGACGCGATAAAAATGTCTTCACCCTGCGACAGGAAGACTTTTTTCGTCTCTCCCGGACGATTGGCAAAGCCGAAGAATTTGAGGTTGATCGGTGGCGGCGGCGGAATCGGCGGCGGGGCTTGAAGGCCGCCGGCTCGCTGGTCCAGAGCTGGATTTTTCCTCACCGGTTCGATTTGCGCTACCGAGCCCGCAACAAAAATATTCCTTCCGTTGCCCGCGTACTTGATCTCCTCGCTCTGCCGCAGTAGGTTCAAATCGAGCGTTGGATCGAGACGCGGTGCAACGACGGCCACCATTTTTCCGGAGGCCGTGCGACGCATCACCGGTTTAGCAGGCGCCGCGCTGGTTGACGCCGCGGGTGGCGCCGTCGGCGACGAAGGCCAAAACTCGCGCCCCAGCGATACCAGTGCGATGGCAACCAGCACGCCCAGCCATATCAACTGTTTCCGATTTTCAGTTCCCAGTTTCATGTACTCGACCGCAAATAACTGTGGATCGTAATCCCCAGCTTGACCGGTCCTGTGCTCTCGCCCGCCAGGTCGACGCTATCCACTTCAAAAAACATCTTCGACCGCTCCAGCGTATTGATGAAGCGCACCAGTTGCAGGTAGTCGCCGGAAAAACTTCCTTCGATTTCGACCGGCACTATTCCCGAGGTTTCCGCTTCTTCCTCCTTGTACCTTGCCTGTTGGATGCGTATTCCATTTTCCGCCGCCAGCTTCCCGAGTTCTTTGGTGAGATCGGAATCCTTCGCGGCAAAGCGGTCTTTGTAAAATCCGCCGATCTGGCCCTTCGCCGCCACGAGCTTCTGGTCGATGTGGCGCAGCGGCATCACGTCGCGCGTCTTCCTCGTCAGTTCGGCTTTGAGTTCATTGATTTGGAACCGCCGAGAATCCGCCGAACCGACGAGCGGCGAAAACAGCACCGCCGCGGCGATCACATCGACGGCCAACATCGCCCCAATCGCAATCTTCAACTTGCGCCGTGAAGTTCCCAGGTCGGGCATTACTTGCTGCTCCTCTCAGCCACATCAGGAACGTAAATCGAAACCACCGTTGCGCCTACGCCGGCTTGCGCTTCCTGGTTTTCCGCCACCAGTTGCGCGGACTGGAAGTGCTTTGAGCCTTCCATGCGATGGACCAAGTCCACCGCCGCTTCGCGCGTATCGCCCAACACTTTCATGTTTAGTTCGACCTGTCCCTGCTCGTTCAATTCCGGCCGCAGCGAAACCACATGCAGGTTCGAAGGCATGACCTGCTCAAGATCTTCGAATACGCGCGTCCAGGAAAACGCCTTGCGCTGAATCAGTCCATTCAAAAACTGTGATTGGTCGCGCGTGCTGCGATTCGCGGCCTGGTCGAGAAAGAGCTGCGCCTGCATCCGTTCGTCGTCGCGCTCCTTAATCTGCGCGTTCAGACGAGCAATCTCCTGCCGATCTCTGCCCGCGTGTCTCCACTCACTCACCGTCCACAAGAGAAGGAACAGGGTGAAGGCGGCAAGCGCGCCGACTCCCAAGCCCCAGCGCAGCCAAAACTGGCGCGCATCTTCATAAGGCCGGGTTGCGAGATTGATATCTAAACGCATAAATCAGAAATCCAAAAACGCTATTCGCTATTCGCCTTTAGCTAAAAGCCAAGAGCGAACAGCCAATAGCGCTCCTACGAAATCAGCGCTCCCACAACTCCCGCCATGCGCCATCGCGGAACCGTTCCTGTCGTCGAGGCGATCTGCGTTGCCGCCACCAGTTCTTCCACGGTCGCCCCCGACTGATTTTTCAACGCCGACGCGGCGCCTCCAGACTCGGATTGGCCTGCCACGTAGATGCGCTCGATATTCAGGCTGTAGGTGTCCTGGAAAAATACGACCGACGGATAAACCTCCTCCGCCAGTTGATCGCCGGTAATGGTCACGCCGCGCACATTTTCAAGGGTGCGGAAGAGCAACAGTTGCTCCTGATCGAGAATCGCGATGCTGATCGTGCGCGCGTCGACTTTCACCACGAGTGTGGGACGTTCGGCATCCGCCGCTCCGAGCGCCGCCAGCATCGAGGGCATCACCATCCCCGGGTTATAACCGGCATCGCGAAATGCCGATTCGTATTCCTCAAGAACCGTGTTGAGAACAACGGCGGCTACGGCCCGAACGCCTTTGCCCGTCGATTGCGCGTGATAAGAAATGCGGGCGTTGGCGGGATCAAAGGGCAACGACTTCTTTAGCCGGAAGCGAACTACGGCCTCCGCTTCATCGCGCTTCGAGGGCAGAGTCTCAAAATCAAGCAGGACCACGCGAACAGAGGTGTCGGGCAGAATCGCAATCACATCCCGCGAGCGGCTGCCGACGCTGGCCAATGCGCTTTCGATCGCCTGCCGGATAGCGCCGCCATCGCGCAGATTCGCTTCCATCAAATCCGGCACAACCGTGCCCGGAGCTAGCTCCCGAGCCGCCGCTATCTCGACCATGCGCCCCGCGTCGGAGGCACGGCCGGCCAGCACGCGATCGGCCGCGATTTCACAAGCGAGCGTCGGTCGGCGTACGTGTTTGGATGTGGAGGCCATATTTACAATGCGGCTACTGTCTGATGATATTCCCAACCGTCACGAGGAGAGTAGTTACCTCCGGGGATGCCGGAACAGGAACCCGGTCATGCAGAGAGTAACCTGTTACTCTGCCTCAACGCATGGTCTCAATAAAGGTGACCTTGTTGATCTCTTTCAGAGTGGTAAATCCACCACGCACCTTGTCGAGCGCCGATTCGCGCAGAAAGCGCATCCCGTCTTCGCGGGCAGCTTTGCGTATCTCCGACGTGGGCCGCCGCTCCAGAATCATCTCGCGGATGCGATCCGTCAAATCCAGAAGTTCATGGATTGCGGTACGGCCACGGAACCCCGTGCCCGCGCACTCGATGCAGCCCTGGCCCTCGTAGAGAGGCACTTGGGACCACACCTGCGGATCGAGGCCGCTCGCCTCAAGCGCTTCATCCGGATAATGCACTGCCGTACGGCAGGAATCGCAGATCACCCTGACCAGTCGCTGCGCCAGAATGCAGTTCAGCGCCGAAACGAAGTTGTAAGGCTCGACTCCCATGTTCAAGAAACGCCCGAGCACGTCGACCACGTTGTTGGCATGGACGGTCGTGAATACGAGGTGGCCGGTCAGCGCCGATTGGATTGCGATCTGCGCCGTTTCGTTGTCGCGAATTTCGCCGACCATGATTTTGTCCGGATCGTGGCGCAGAATCGATCGCAGGCCGCGCGCAAAGGTTAGTCCCTTTTTCTCGTTGACCGGAATCTGCGTGATCCCTCGCAGTTGATACTCGACCGGATCTTCGATGGTGATGATCTTATCTTCGTCGGTTTTAATCTCATTGACCGCCGCATAAAGCGTGGTCGTTTTGCCGCTGCCAGTCGGGCCGGTGACCAGCACCATGCCGTAGGGTTCCTTGATGTAACGGCGGAAGCGGCGCAAATCATCTTCGTCGAACCCAACCACTTCGAGCGTGAGCTTCTTAAACTTTTCGCTCATCGACTCTTTATCGAGCACGCGAAGCACCGCGTCTTCGCCGTGAATCGACGGCATAATCGAAACACGGAAGTCGATGGCGCGTCCGTTATATTTCACGCGGAAGCGGCCGTCCTGCGGCACGCGGCGCTCGGAGATGTCGAGCTCGCTCATGACCTTGATGCGCGAAATGATGGTCGAGTGATGCTCTTTGCCGATCGGCGGCATGGCGTTGGTGAGCACGCCGTCAATACGAAACTTGATGTACACCGAATCGTCGCGCGTCTCGATGTGTATGTCGCTTGCCCGCCGCTGAAGGGCGGTGAAAATCGTGGTATCGACCAGGCGGATGATGGGGCTCATGTCCGCGCCCGCCGTCGCCGTCAGCTTGTCGATGGAAATGGTTTCGTCGTTCCCGGCCTCGTCCTCGCGGATCACGTCGAGCGTGAATCCCTCGCTCGCGTCTTCGAGCACGCGCTTAGACTGCTCGGTCTTCTTCAGGATGTCGGAGATCTGCTTGAGCGTTGAAACTTTGGTCAGGATGCGCTTGCCGAGCAGCAGGCTGATCTCGTCGATCATCATCAGCTGGCTGGGATCGGCGATGGCAATCGCCAGGCGCCCGTCTGGAGTTTCATCGAGCGGCACGAAGTTATAGCGGAACATCAGGTGCACCGGAATCTTTTCAAACAGATCATGGTGCAGCTGGAAATCGCTCAGATCGATAAATTCGCAGCGGTAGCGCCGCGCGATATCGCGCGCATGCACCAGTTCGTCGGTAACGGGGGCCACTTCGGGCACCAGTTTCCCGGGCGCCAGCTTTCCACCATTTCCGCCGCTCACCACTGCTGTCTTCTTATCCGCCATTGCCATACCAGTTTACCGCTTCTTGTGGGGCCAGGTTTCAAGGTTTCAGAGTTTCAAGGTTTCAAAGTTGCCGTGCTCCAAAATTCGATTCGTCTCTGATTTTTGTCTTCGAAACCTTGAAACTCTGAAACTTTGAAACCTGCTCCTAATGCACATTTGCTCCCAAAGTAAAGATCGGCATATAAAGCGAAATCAATATCCCGCCCACAAACACCGCCATCACCACTAGAATCAACGGCTCAATCAGTGCCATCGCCGCGCCCAGCGCGGTCTGGACGTCCTCTTCGTAGAACTCGGCCACCGACGCCAGCATTGCCGGCAAGGCACCCGTCGATTCGCCAACCTCCAACATCTCGACCGCCAGATCGGGGAAGAGCTTCTGCGTCTCCAGCGCGTGCGCCAGGCTTTGACCTTCTTTCACCCGCTCGGCTGCGGCGTTGACCCCATTCAACATCTGGCGACTGCTCAACGATTCGGCAGCCGTCTCCATCGCAGGCACCAAGGGCAAGCCGCCTTGCAGGAGCGTGCCCAAAATGCGCGAAAAATTTGCCACTTGGTACTTCAGGCGAATCTCGCCGATCAGCGGCAGACCCAGCAGAAAGTGATCGATGCGTTCGGCGCCCTTGTCACTTTGCTTCCAGCGCCACAGCAGAAAGCCGCCAACGATCAAAACCAGCGCTACAATCCATCCGTACTTCTGCGCGTTCACGCCGATCGTCAGCATGAAGACGGTGATCGCCGGCAATGTCGCTCCCAGGTTATTGAACAGGTCGGCAAACTTCGGCACCACGAAGGTGATCAGAAAAACCAGCATGATCGTCACCATCGAAACCAGCAGTGCCGGATACACGAGCGAAACCAGCAGCTTCTTGCGGAAGGTCTGCACCATCCGCTGATAGGTGATGTAGCGGCTGAGTACCTCTTCCATGTTGCCGCTCTTTTCGCCCGCCAGCAGCGTGGTCGTGTACATCTTTGGAAAGACCTGCTGCGCGGCGAAGGCGTCGGAGAGCAACTCGCCGCCCTTTACCCGCTCGCGAACATTCTCCAGCAGCCGCAGCAGAGATTTATCGCGTTGCCGCTTGATCAGAAGATCGAGCGCCGTCAGGATCGGCAGACCGGCTTTGATCAGGGTCAGAAACTGCTGGTTGAAAATCAGGAATGTGGACTGCCGCAGCTTTCCGCTGCGCTGCCCAAACTGCCCTCCGCGAGCGCTCAGCAATGTCCGCGGCTTGACCCAATACACCAGGTAGCCCTGCTGGGCGAAGCGGTCGTGCACCTCGGCCTCGGAATAGCCATGCTCCACCTGCTGCCGCAGATGGCCCTGTTCGTCGGCGACTTTGACCAGGAATTCTGCCATGATGCTGTGCCTGTTTCCGGGCTCGGGGGCGTAAGCCGGAACTACGTTAAACGAAGTGTAACATTCTGTGCCCAAAGCGCTTACTGCAACTTGTCCGTGCGTTTAGTACGCAAGTAACCGGGGGTCGGGTTTGACTCTCGATCACCCGATTTTCTACGGCCCCAGCTCCCCTTCAACCGTCTCAATTCCCGCCGGAGGTGTGAACTGAAACCGGCTGTCACTCATATCCACATTCTCTTTCCAGCCGGCAAAGCGAAACTCGGTCTCCGCCCCGTCCGCATCCATTAATACGATGCGGATAATCTGGTCAGACGGCGTGATCTCCAACTGCACCTCGCTCACTTGGCCCGCCATACCCTGTGGAACCCCCCGCAGCAGCGTGTTCCGCGCGTCCAAGGGAGCGCCGTCCACCACCTTCGAAAGCCCGGTCAATTCCTTCTCCAGTTTCGTTTTTCCGAGCAAGAAGGCCAGCGGCGATCGCAGGTCATCCAGTTTCTTGAGAGTCGTCTTTCTGACCTGCCGTTCCTCCGGCATATAAAACCACACAACTCCGCCGTCGCTGATAAACAGCTTCTCTTTTGGAGAACGATACTCCCAGCGCATCTTGCGCGGCTTTTTCAACCACAGGGTCCCCGACTCCACCCGCTCCGGCCCTTCGCCGCGATAGATCTCGGTAAAGTCCGATTGCAGACTGCGCAGATGGTTGTAGTGGTTGTCGACCGCCTGCGCGAGCTGATGGATATCCTGCGCCTGAGATTTCACGGGAAGCAAACAACACAAGACTCCAACCCATAATGCCGAAACCAGCAGATGATTGTTTCGCGACACGCCTCTCTATTCTAGATGCGGAATGGGAAGCGCGGAAGTGGAGGGCTCGCCGCGACCCAGACCTCGTGACTCTTCATGACGACCCGGAATTTGATCGCCTATACCCGGGAAAAGCGTCGTCGCTGCCGGTCGCCGAGTCCCGCTAGTTCGACGACATTACAAGAGAGCTACTCAGTCCTGTCCCCAGAGATAAATCGAATATTGCTCCGTCCCGCCAACTTTTTTAAAAGTTGACCGCTCCGCGATCGCCCGCTCCAGCAGCGGGTTGTGATAGAGCACATACAATGCGCGCGGATTCTCCGCCAAACTTTTTTCGAGATTGGCAACCAGGCGTTTCAAACCCGCCTCCGGCAGCGGATTGAATAGATAGAGCACCAGCGGCTCGACGGGAAAAGGGAAGTCACATGCATCCGCGCACACCGCCTCGATCTGCGTGCAGCGCTGCGTTGCGGACTTGTAGGCGCGTATGTTCTCCTCGGTCGCGCGATGCAGGTCGCGAATCAACTCCACGCCCACAATTTTTCTGAAAGGATATTCCGACGCCATCAGCAGCGTTCGGCCTTTGCCCGATCCGATATCGATGAAGGTGACTTGATCGAAGGCGATCGGCAGGCTCGCCATCATCTCGTGAAATAAAGCCGGCTCCGTCGGTTGATAGGGGGAGTGAAAGGCTCCCAGGAGCCGGGCTCGCCAGCCTACCGTGCCGCTTGTGGTATTGACGCGATGCTCCCAGTCGTACTCCATGTCGCCATAGCGTCGGCGCCGGCGTGAGGGTGTAGATTCGCGCAGGAAATTCCAGAGATTGCGGAAGAGGTCAGCGCTTAGCATTTACCGATTTAGCACTTAGCATTTAGCAATTAGCACTTAGCAATTAGCGAAACGATGATCAGCAATATTTTGAAACGAAAGCTAGATACTGGATGCTAATTGCTAATTGCTGCCCTCCCGGGGTGGCTGCGGAGGCGACGCTCCGGGTGGAAGGCCTTTCGTGATGAAGTAGAGGATCTTCGGGTTCTGCACTTCGATCCGGCCATCGGGCATCAATTGGTAAGGATTTCCCTTTGGATCGGCTGGTGTTCCACGAATGAATCCCGCGCGCTCCAGATCACCCATGTTCTCGGGGAGCCGTCTTGTCTGTTGGCGATAGCGTTCGACGACATGCTCTAGCTGCGTGACTTCCTCATCGACTTGCAGAGCGAGCAGATGTTCAGCGGCATTCTGCCGTATGCTCCCATGTTTGGTGCCCTGATAAGTCGTGACCCACAATAATCGCGCGGTGTCGAACTCTCCCGCATGTTGCGCCATTCGTGCCGCAAGAATCGGCATGAATTCGTTGGTCACGGGCAAAGCCGCGCCTTGCTTGAACGCCTCCGCCGCTTTGGCGTAATCCTTGAATTCGGTGTAGTAGAGGAATCCGAGGTTGTAGTAGAGCCGCCACTGATCCGGGTTATGCGCGATCCCGTATTTCGTCAGCGAGAGCGCCGCGCCGGGCAAACCCGCGCCGCTCGGCGGTTTCGGCGCTAGAAAGTTGGCTCCAAACTCGTAGGCAGGCAAAAGCTTCGGATCCAGCGCAGTCGTCACTTCGAGCAGCGGCGCCAGCAGGCGAAAATCGCCGGAGTCTCCATGATGTTGTTCGCCGAAATACTGCACCGCGCGCGTCCAATAAATATCGGCAAGCAGGCCGGTGTAACCCAGGCTCATCCGCCGCAGCACTCTGGGGGAGCTGATATAAAGCTCGTCTTCGGCCCGCGGTTCGCACCGCGTACGGTCCATGGCGTAGAGCGTAGCCATGGCGCCGGCCAGAGAGAAGAGAAGAACAGTGAGCGCCACCAGATTGACGCGCCCCGTTGCACTCCTTTTCATTTCAGGTTCCGGCGCTGAAAGATCAGCACCGCTCCCGAGATGGCCATCGCCGAATACAGCAGGGCGTACGCGGTGTTATAGAGAATCAGGCGTCCTGGCACGGGGTCGCCGTGCGCCACCTGGCTGATCACGTTCAATGCGGAAAAATTGGGCACCAGATAAGCAATGCCCGTCGCCAGCCGACCGCCCAGTCCATGCGTGATCCGGGCAAATCCGCGCAGATCTTCCGCCAGGCTCCCAATCACGAACAGCGCAAAGGTGAATACCGCCGACATCAACGGCGTCGAAAACGACGAGAAAAACAACGCCAGCGCGCACACGATGAGAAACTCAAGCACGATGAAGTAGAGGGCGACGAGCACCCACTCGTCCAGTTTCTCGAACTTATGCGCCACGTAAAGCAGAGCCAGAAACACGCCCAGCGCCATGCACAAAGTATTGACGACCAGCGTTCCGGTCAATCCGAAGAACTTCCCGACAACGAATTCCCAGCGCGCTACCGGCCGCGACAACACTGTGTAAAGCGTGCGTTTCTCGATCTCTTTCGAGACCAGACCAATCCCTATGAAGATGGCAATGACCACTCCGAAGAGCGAGACCGCCGTCAGCCCCAGGTTCACCACCACCAGGCGCTCAATGTCGATGGAGATTTCTCCCACCAGAATCGCCGCGCCCGAGAGCAGCAGAGCAAAAGCGATCAGGTTATAAAGAACCCGGTCGCGCACTGCCTCACGAAAAGTGTTGAAGGCGATATGACCGACGCGCGAGTTCACACGCCGACTCCTTTCCGGCTTTCTTCCATCAGCGCTTCCAGTTTCGATGCCTCTTTCTCGACGCCGGTCGGCTCCAATTTCTGAATGTAATATTCCTCCAGCGAGTTGCGCACCGGCGCCAGCGAAATCAGCCTGAGGCGTTCGCGCCGTAAAAGTTCGAGTGCCGCATCCTGCTGTTGCTCTGGCAACACGGCATTGACCATGTCGCCGCTGATCCTGGCCACGGCACCGAGCCTGATCAAGCCCGGCGGCACCACGGAAGCACAAAAAATAATCTCGATTTTGCCTTGCGTTCCCGAGGTCAAATCCGCGACTGCTCCGACGCCGCGCAACTCACCCTGGTGGATCACGGCCACGCGGTCGCAAAGCGCCTCGGCGTCCGACAGAATGTGGGTCGAAAAGAACACTGTCTTGCCTTCCGAGCGCAGTTGCTGGATGAGATCCCGCACCTCGCGGCGACCCATCGGGTCAAGCCCCGACATCGGTTCATCTAAAAACACCAGCTTCGGACCATGCAGAATCGCCTGCGCCAGCCCCACCCGCTGCAACATGCCCTTGGAGAACTTTCGCAACTGCACGCCGGCCGAATCGCTTAATCCCACTCGCTCCAGCATCTGCTCCACGCGCGCCGAGCGACCTTTCGCCGGAACTCCAGAGAGCTGCCCATAATAGTTGAGCAATTCGCGTGCGGTAAGGTGATCGTAGAAATAAGGCTGTTCCGGCAGAAATCCAATCTGCGATTTCACCGCTGGATCATCCAAGGGTTTCCCCAGAATGCGCGCCGTGCCCGCCGTGGGGAATACCAATCCCATCAGCAATTTGAGAGTCGTGGTCTTGCCCGCGCCGTTGGGACCTAAAAAGCCGAAAACCTCGCCCTCTTCGACCGTGAGGCGCAGGGGGCGTAGCGCAAGCTTCGGGCGCTTGCGCCAGAATCCAACCAGATAACTTTTTTCGAGATCGAGAATCTCAATCGCTGCCATGACGATGCGCGAACTGCCCAGCTCCTTAAACGGAGTTTGCGTGGAGTTAAATCGAATCGTGGAATTCGGCGTCTAGTTCTTCGATTCCAACTCTCTGATTCGTTCTAGTTCTAATGAAGAGATTATAGGCAATGCGTGAACCTTGAAGAGCGTCAAGCGACGCAGGCAGGTTACCAAGGTAAAGCGGGATCTCGACCAGCGCCTTTATTGAGAATCGACAGCGGACAGGGGAAGCGCCTATTCGTCTAATTTTGCGGCGCGACGGTGTTATCGCAAACTGTGATCACCGTCACGCTAGCTCGCACCACGGCGTCTTCGTAAGAACAGAAATAGCGCATTCCCGAATAGTCCCATACGACCGGACTAGCGATGACGTTATAGGTCGCGTTCGGCGTGCCGGTTACATTCGCGACCGCGAAGAGGTAGCCATTCTTTTGACCGGCGGCCAGGACCGAATCAATCAGGCAGGCGCCCGCTGAATTTGGCGGAGTGCAACTGGTGCCACCGAGAGCCCCCAAGGTCGACGCGTACCCTACGGTTGGATACGCCGAGTTGTAGGAAATCTGTGCGGTGTTCAGGGTGCGGACCGACGCTACGGCCGATGATTCCGCGGCGACAATGCGCGAGCGCAGAAAGCTTGGGACCGCAATCGCCGCAATGATCAGGATGATAGCTACAACGATTAACAGTTCGATAAGCGAAAACCCCTTGCTGCTGCGCATCGCGTCTCCTAGTTGCTCGATCATCCTTTGGGTGCTCCCCATTGACGGTCCCGGAGAGCACGTCCAAGCAATCCCCAGACAACTGTTGCATTTCTCGTGCCGGACTTTCTTAAGATCGCGAAAATGCATCTCTTTGAAAATGCAATAGAATTCACCAGACATTTCCAGCGCCACCGGTTTTCGCCAGGCCTTTGCTCGGAGAGTTGACATTTTGTGTCACTCGACTTGCTGAGGTCTGGCGTGGATGACTGTGCGCGAACCAGCAAGTCCCCGCCAAAAAGAGGCAGAGGACTGTCCTCTGCTTTCTTGCGGCCGGTCTCGAATGTCCTCTGTTAAATTGCTTACCCGGAAAGATCAGATCCTATTGCAATGGCAACACAGCGGTGGTACAGGTGGCGATTGCTGTGGCGCTGTATCGGACCACTGCGTCCGCGAAGGAACAGAAGTAGCGAACGCCGGTCTGGTTCGGAGTTAGCGGCGAAGCGATCGCGGTATACGTCGAAGCGGGCGTGCCTCCGGAACCGACCATCGAGAACGCGTATCCGCTCTTGGTGCCCGATGCCAACTGGGTATCGATCAGGCAAGCGCCGGTGGAGCTGGGCGGTGAACAACTGGTGCCCGCCAAGTTCGAAAGGCCGGCCGCAAAGCCTACTGTCGGGTAACCCGAGTTGTAAGAGATCTGCGCAGTATTCAGGGTACGAAGCGATGCCACGGCGGATGATTCGTTGGCCGCGATCCGCGCCCGCAACAGATTCGGAATCGCGATCGCGGCAATGATCAGGATGATCGCCACCACAATTAACAACTCGATTAATGAAAAACCCTTTTGCTTTTTCATTTCTCCCTTTTCGCCTTTCAACATCCGAGATAAATAGCAGTAGAACCCTCAATTGCATTCGAAGAGCCAGTACCCATGCGTGCCCACAGATAGGCATACCCCTGCAAACAAAGAGTTTATTCGCGAAATGAGGTGACTGTCGGTTATGCTCGCGGGTGTGGGCATGCCGTTGTGACAAACTTTGACAAATCGATCTTGGCTTGTCCTGCCAAATCGTGTCAGCTCTATGCGTTAGTTCTATGCGGTCATTCGGGAGACGAAGCGCGGTGGAACACGCAAGACAGAAGCGGAGGGATCTCTCCCTCCGCTGCGCTAAAGGTTTGCCGCTTTTCCCAGGTACTTTGCGAAACCTAAAATTACTGCAGGGGGAGAACGGTGGTGTCGCAGGTCGCGATGGCGGCCGCGCTGTAGCGTACGACAGCATCCTCAAACGAGCAGAAGTACCGTACCCCCGTCTGGTTTGGCGTCAGGGGCGTTGCGATCGATTGATAGGAGCCGGCGGGAGTGCCGCCCGAGCCCACCAGCGAGAACGTGTATCCGCTCTTGGTTCCCGAGGCCAGTTGCGTATCGATCAAGCAGGCGCCGGTCGAACTCGGGGGCGCGCAGGTGGTGCCTGCCAGGTTCGACAGGCCGGCGGCGAAGCCGACCGTGGGATAGGCGGAGTTGTAGGAAATCTGCGCCGTGTTAACGGTGCGAATGGATGCTACTGCGGACGATTCGTTCGCTGCAATACGTGCGCGCAGCAGGTTTGGGATGGCAATCGCGGCGATAATCAAAATAATCGCGACCACAATCAGCAATTCGATAAGCGAGAAGCCCTTTTGTTTCCGCATCTGAAAATGTTCCTTTTCTCCGCTGGAGCGGTCCCGGTCGAAATGGTTGACTCGCTTGAGCTATCGACCGTGGAAGGCGGAGTCTTAAGTGACCAAAGTAAGATGCCCACCGGCGCACAGTTCTTAGCGCGATAGCTTTTCAATCCCGGCCATCTCGCAGAAGGGATAATTTCCAGGTGCGTTGTTGGCTTGCCGGGAGATTCCACACGGAGCGGGCGCTCGGTGGTTGGCGCGCATCAGACGGCGGGCGTGAAAGAAGAGAAAAATAAAAAAGCAGAGGATTTCTCCTCTGCTTCTTTAAGGCTGGTACCCTCCCCCAGGTACTTTGCCAAACTAAACTTACTGCAATGGTTGGACGGTGGTGTCGCAGGTCGCGATGGCAGCCGCGCTGTAGCGCACGACAGCATCCGCGAACGAGCAGAAGTAGCGCACGCCCGTCTGGTTCGGGGTCAGGGCCGAGGCGATCGCCGTGTAAGATGAAGCGGGCGTGCCACCGGAACCGACCATCGAGAACGTGTAACCGCTCTTGGTGCCCGATGCCAACTGGGTGTCGATCAAGCAAGCGCCAGTCGAGCTAGGCGGAGAGCAGCTGGTGCCCGCCAGGTTCGAAAGGCCGGCCGCAAAGCCTACCGTCGGGTAAGCCGAGTTATAAGAGATCTGCGCGGTATTCAGCGTACGAATCGAAGCCACAGCGGACGACTCGTTCGCCGCAATACGTGCGCGCAACAGGTTCGGGATAGCGATTGCGGCGATGATCAGAATGATCGCCACCACGATCAGCAGTTCGATCAGTGAGAAGCCCTTTTGTTTCCGCATTTATAGTTTCCTCGTCTCCATTTGACTGGTTTTGGTTGGATGACCAACTCGCCTGTACTATGGCACTCTGAGGGCCAGAAGCCGAGGTGACGGAAGTCAGGTGTCCTTTTGGATGGAAGCTCAGTGTTTTCAGCTGTCTCCTGCAGGATAGTCACCTCCCGGTTACTCGCCAGTTTCCGGCGATTGACACATTAAGCGATCACGATTGACAAAATTTGCCAGTACCGCCGCCTTTCGATTGTTCCGCCAAACCGCCCGTCTGGTGCGGCAACCCCGATTGTGGGAACGCTCTTTCCCCCCCCCGAAATTCTTGCATTCGGTCTGTGCCTCAGGATTAAGAAGATTTAAGCGACACTTGGTTGAAATGGCGAAATGCCTGCCAGTTGGCCAGATCCCAGCATCTATCCAGTCACGGTCAGCGGATTGGCTTCGACACCGACCTCGAACTCAACTCGCTCTGTCCAGACCTCAGCGCTTTGCAGGCGCTGCGCCAGAAAACTTGAGAGGGAAACCGTCGCAATCACCATTGCCCAAGGGACAACCGGTGATGCCCAGAACAATGGCGTGGCAAAACTTAACAGCGCCATCCAGGCTAGGCTGACTAAGGTCCCAAACAAAAGTGCTGTGCGCCGGCAACTATGATGCAACGGGAGGGAATACCTACACAGCGATTGCACCATTAAAGCAAACGGAAATGCGACGACCAGGTCGACGAAATAGTGTTCACCGATTCCAAGCGTCGCCAGTACGGTGAAGATCACAAATGCCAGAGCGACCAGGCGTATCCACCTCGCTAGCCCCTTCGAATTCCACCAGATCAGCAGCAGCCACGCCATATGCAACGAAGGGATTGCGTTGCGCGGACCTTTGACTGCCAAGGTTTCGAGGATGAGGTTCATGGCTTGCGGCATTGACAAAGGGTGCCAGGGAAAGTTTTGTCCAAAAATGTGGATCGGTCCGGTTGCGGGAACCAGGTTGTAGTACAGGATGCCGATGGGGCCGGTGGCCAGGAACGCCAGCATCACGGGAAAAGCGTCGGGACCTTTCCGCCGCAGGTTGGCGGCATAGACCAATGCCAAGGGCAGCGGCAAGGCAATATAGAACACCGTGCCGGCGAAGCTCAGCCACGGGTGACGTGCGAACAACTGACCAACCAGGAAACTGAACTGAACGCGGAGACTGCAATCGAAGGAATACAGATAAAGATCGAAAGTTTTGGGATGCAGGGCTTCCGTGGCATTCATCAGAATCGGAGATAGGTATTCCGAACCAAGGGATGCCACGGCGGGCAGAAGCGCATACAGGAGAAGCGTACGCTCCCGATTACGCGCCCAAATCGTGCGCGCGCCCAACACCGCCAGGCTGCTCAGTCCGACGAATGCAAACGGAGCCATCGCGCGGGGCCGGAAACCCATGACACGATAATCGATTTCCGCAAGGACGGCGCTGCAGGCCGCTACGGCGGCGAAGTTGATCCACGAAGGCTGCATCACCGACAGGGTGACAAAAGCGGCGCCTAGAGCCAGCGCCATGAACACGTCTACGATCGAGTACTTGTAAAAATCCGCATTCACCGCCAGTACAAGCACGATGGCAAATGCAGCCACTGTCAGCGTCGCTTTAACTATGTTAGCGGTGTTAGCGGGAGACGACATCACCTTCCGAACCTCTACCTATGCCCATTGCACACCCATCCGTATCAACGCGACGCTGGATCAGTGCGGCTGAACAGCGCCGTTCCCAAGGTAGCAGTCTTAGAAGGCAGCATGAAGTATGGCGGGTACGCTATGGGCACGGAGGTAACTTCAATTGCGCCTGCGCTAGAATGGGCTCGAAGGATCGCTCATGCCGAATCTCCAACTCAACACCGATCGAGACATCGCCCGCGCTTCGACCCTGCCCGCGCCGCTCTACTTTAGTCCGGCAACTTTTGAGCAGGAGAGGGCTACGATCTTCGCCGCTACGTGGCAGGTGGTCGGCCATATTCACCAGGCCGCAAATCCCGGCGACTACTTCACCTTCGACCTCATCGGCGAGCCCCTTCTCATCGTCCGGGGCGACGACGGAATGCTTCGCGGCTTCTATAACGTCTGCCGCCATCGCGCCGGCAATCCTGCCACCGGCTGCGGCAATCGCAAGCTCTTCCGCTGCGGCTACCACGGTTGGACCTACCGCTTGGACGGAGCACTACTTGTGACCCCGGAATTTGACGGGGTAGAGGATTTCGATCCCCAGGATTTTGGCCTCGCTCCAGTACGGATCGAAGAGTGGTTCAACCTCATCTTCGTCAATCTCGATCCCGAGGCGCGACCCTTACCCGAATCGCTCGGCGAACTTCCCGCTCAGGCGGAAAAGTTCGATTTCAGCAGAATGAAGTTTTCCGAGCGCCGCACCTACGACATGCGCTGCAACTGGAAGACGTATATTGACAACTATCTCGAGGGCTATCACGTACCGAGCGTCCACCCGGCGCTCAACCGTGAAATCGAGTATGGCGCCTATGTGGTCGAACCTTACCCCCAGTACGTTCGCCAGTGGACCCCCATCCGCGGCTCCCAGCCCGGAGACGCCGCGCCCCGCCGTTACCAGGAGTCCGGCCAGCAATCCGGCAAAGATCTCACAGCCGATTATTTCTGGATCTTCCCGAACTGGATGCTCAATTGCTATCCCGACAATGTTTCGTTGAATATCATCCTGCCGCTCGAGCCCGAGCGCACGCTGGCCATCTTCGAGTGGTATTTGCCCGCGAACGATCCAGGCGGCGAAGCCGCAGCCAAAGCCTTAGCGTTCAGCGACGAGATACAGGTGGAAGACGTAAGAATCTGTGAGATCGTGCAGAAAAATCTCCATTCCCGCAGCTACCACAGCGGCCGCTACAGCGTGAAGCAGGAAAAAGGCGTCCATGCCTTCCACCAGATGTATCGCGAACTGATGCCGGGGTAACCCGCACTTTAGAAGGTGTTACTTCGGATTTGCTGCGGGCTTCTCGGGACGATCGCGGTGAATCCAATCTAGCTAAAATTGTCCCAGGGCGGAGCGCCTTTCAGATTGCGCCTCGACTGCCCCAGGACATGTCCGCCTTCGCCGAAAAGCGCGTCGTCATCTTCTGCCTGCTGCTAGTGGCGGCAACGCTCGCTTTTTACAATCCGGTAGTTCATAACGGATTCATCGAATTCGATGATTCTGCCTATATTGTGCGAAATCCCCAGGTTCAGAGCGGGCTGAGTTGGGATACCGTGAAATGGTCGTTCACAACTTTCCACGTCGCAAACTGGCATCCGATAACATGGCTCTCGCACGCCGCGGATTGCCAGATGTTTGGACTCAATCCGGTCGGACACCACTACATCAATCTCCTGTTGCACGCCGCCAACGCAGTGCTGCTCTTTTTATTGTTGTGGCGGGCGACCGGGTTGGCGTGGCCCAGCCTCTTTGTAGGCTCATTGTTCGCACTCCATCCCATCAATGTCGAATCGGTAGCCTGGGTAGCGGAGCGCAAGAATGTCCTGAGCATGACGTTCTTTCTGCTCGCGCTTTACGCGTATGACCGCTATGCGCGTACCGGCAAGCGATCTCTTTACGTATGGGTGGCAATTCTATTTGCGGTCGGATTAATGGCAAAGCCGCAGATTGTCAGTCTGCCCTTTGTGCTGCTGCTGTGGGATTACTGGCCACTCCAGCGTCTGGGCCTATCGCATATAGGCGGATCGCAAGCGCACACGGAATCAGCCCTCGCCGCTGGCTCATCCTCCTCGCCCGCCCCACGTTCGCTCGGCTTTCTGATTTGGGAGAAATGGCCGCTCTTCATTCTCGCGGCCGCCGATTCGGTCATCACCGTTATCGCGCAGCGTGCTGGTTCCGCCATGCGCACGGCGGCGGAGGTATCCATACCGGCGCGCATCGACAATGTTTTCGTTTCCTATGTTCGCTATTTGGGAAAAATGTTTTGGCCCTCCCATCTTGCCCCCATGTATCCGCATCCCGGCAATTCGCTGCGCCCGGTCGAGGTAATGGGAGCCCTTTCTCTACTGCTTTTGATTTCCGCGTTGGTATGCCACTGGCGTGACCGCCGCTATCTGCTAGTCGGCTGGCTGTGGTTTCTGGGGACGTTAGTCCCCGTGATCGGAATCGTTGCCGTAGGCGAGCAGGCCATGGCCGACCGCTTCGCCTACATTTCTTTTATTGGCTTGTTCATTGCTGTGGCTTGGACCGCAAATGACTGGGCTACAAAGGCTCAGGCTCGGAGCGCGCAAGCGTCGCATCCTCGCATGGGAGTGGCGTGGTTCGCCGCTGCCGCCGTCGTCATTTGCGCTCTCGGATTTCTCACCTATCACCAAATCGGCTATTGGCGCGACGACGAAACTCTCTGGCGCTACACCCTGAGCGTCACCGAGCGTAACTATATGGCGCACGACAATCTCGCCAGCGCACTCGCGAAGCAGGGACGATCCGACGAAGCCGTAGTCGAATTCCGCGCGGCCAACGCGGTGCATAAATATCCCCCGGCTCAGATCATCGCGCTGGCTTTATACGAAGAGCGCGTTGGCCACGACGAGGAAGCGATCGAAGAATGCAACTCAGTGCTGCGCTCGTCCGCTGACAATAATGACGCCAAAATTCGAGCTGCCGCGTGGAGCACTCTCGGCCAAGCCCACCTGCAATTGCGCCAATACGATGAAGCCGCCGAGAGCTACCAGAATGCCCTGCGTCTGAGCCCAGAAAATGAGATGGCGCTAATCGGTTTTGGCTTGGTAGCGCTAGGCCAGGAAAAATCCAACGAAGCAGTCGCCGAGTTGACGCACGCCGTCAAGATTGATCCGAGCGATGTGAATTTTCTCCTGCTGGCGCAAGCTCTGCGAATGGCCGGCAGGCAGGACGATGCCGACTTAGCCACAACACAGGCGCGCAAAATTTCGCCGGACTTAAAGGCATCCGAAACCGCGGCGGCGCAACTCCTTTCAGTCGCCCGCTCGATGCGACCGTAGGCGAAAGACTAATCAACTGTGATTCTCTTTTTTGCCCGTTCCACCAAGCCCTCCGCAACAGTCGGC
Source organism: uncultured Acidobacteriaceae bacterium (assembly GCA_963800565.1). Classification (GTDB taxonomy): domain Bacteria; phylum Acidobacteriota; class Terriglobia; order Terriglobales; family Acidobacteriaceae; genus Acidiflorens. The sequence goes on along the minus strand of CAWDBM010000008.1, from coordinate 302,696 downwards.
CAACGCGAATGTTCTTTACCTCCTTCGCGCAGTTCGCCTGCGGAATAACCGCTAGAGGACAAGTCCTCGCCGTAAATAATCATCAATTCCCTGCGTTTGCTCTCATCCAGCAAATGTACAAAACGCACATACATCATTCCAGCCGGCATCTTGTATCCTTTGGCCTTGATCAGCGCCTCGATGTGCTCGCGATCGGAGCCCGGATCGATCGCGGTGTCCTTCGTCCTGACCCAGGTGTCGACATAGAAATCCATTCTGCCGATCACCGCGTGCTGCGGCGAATCATATGTATGTTTCAAATCCGGCTTGCTTGGAAGGTAGCCTTCGAACTGTACCCAATAGAGCCGCCGAACGTTTTTCTGATCGTCAGCTTCGACGAAGGCGTGCAGTTCGCAATCGGCAATGCCATAGAGTACCCATCGATCGGCGCCGACATATTGCACCGATTGTGGGAGCTCAATGCGGATTTTCGGCTCCCGGTCAGAGGTGATTACATTTCCGTCAACTTTGCGTTCGGGGCTGCCTGTTTGGGCAGCGAGCGAAACGCAACAAATAATCACGACTGCTGCCTGTCTGAGCAAGCCTCACCTCCTGTTCTCTTGTGAATTAGATCCGGGACTTGTCGCGTGATCTACGCCCGCTTCAACAGCAAACAAGTAATGTCATCGTGCTGCGGAGTATTTCCCACGAACTTGTCCAACTCCGCCATCAGGCTGCGCAACATCTCTGCTGGAGTCGACGCCGACTGGCGATCCACCAGCCGAATCAATTCCGGTTCTCCATACTCTTCCATCTTTGAATTTTCCGCCTCGACCACGCCGTCAGTGAAAATCACGAGCCAATCGCCGCTCTCAAGCCGCGTGGTTCCCACCCGATAGGGTGATCCGGCGAAAATCCCGATTGGAATCCCACCCACTTCCAGCCGCTCGATCACGCCCGTTTTCTTCCGCAGAATAGGGACGTTATGCCCGGCATTGACGTAAGTGATGTCTCCCGTCGACGGATCGAGTTCGGCAAAAAAAGCAGTGGTGAAGCGAACTCCTCCCATGCTGTTCGAGCAGGCGTATTGATTCACGCCCGCTACCAATTCCGCCAGCCCAATACCGCTCGTCGACAAAGTCCGCAAACTGGCCTGAAAAGTGGCCATCAGCATCGCCGCCGGAATGCTCTTTCCGGCCACATCGGCCACCACAAAGAGAATGCGCCCCTCGCTCGCCGTATTCCCCGGACGCAAGATCACATCGTAGTAATCGCCCGCCACGGTGTTTGCCGGGCGCGTCGCATAAGCAAGCTGATATCCCGGAAGCTGCAGCGGCGCGCCCGGCAGCAACCACGCTTGAATATCCTTGGCGATTTCGAGGTCGCGTTTCATCACCACGCGATCGGCCAGTTCCAGCAACAAGACCGCAAACAAAAGCAATCCACCGACGACGTGGAAGTCCATTTGAAAGACTTGGACGTGTCCGGCCTCATCTTTGTAGGAAAATGAGCTGGAAGAAAAGAATAGAAAAATCAGCCCCGCCAACAAAAGCACGCGCCGCGCCGGCGTTAGCTTTTCCAGAATCGCCCAGAACAGAGCCTTCGCCATCTGCCAGAATCGCCGGCGGCGCGACGGCTCTTCCTGCAAATCGTCCAGCCCCGCGGAATACAGCCGATAGCTGGAGCGCGCGTCTTTTTGCAGCTGCGCCCAGAGTTGATTGACCGCCAGCCCTTCGCTTACGCGAAACCAGAACCGGCGTGCCTTTCCATTCAGCGGCGGCGGGGGCGGAACTGTCTGCTGGGTAGAGGCCATGGCGAGCAATCATTATAGGGTAATCTCGCGACAGATTCGGCGGTTGGAGGTTGGCAATTTTGCTGCCCCAGATTGCTCCCATATCGGCGTCGATGTTAGCTATTTCTGCGATTGCTCCTGAACTCCTTCCGACCTCGGACGGTTTGTTTTGGCGGGTAATATGAACATGTTCAAATTGTTCTTGACAGGTCGCCGCGAAAGCCTTACGTTTGTGTTGAACGCGTTCAAAACAATCGCGTTTTGGAGGCTAATATGCAGCCATATGGCAACAACATCATCGTCACTACCTACGTCGTTTATCTGCTCATCAGCGTCGCCCTCACCATCTGGGTGGCCCGCACGCTCTACAAGCGCGGTGCTATCTTCCTGGTGGACGCTTTTCATGGCAATGCGGAACTTGCCGCCTCGGTGAATCATCTGCTGGTGGTGGGCTTTTACCTGATCAATATCGGTTTTGTCTCGCTCGCGCTGAAGACCGGAGCGACCGTCATTACGTCACGGGCAGCGATCGAGTTGCTGAGCGACAAGATGGGTATGGTACTGCTTGTCCTCGGCGGGATGCACTTTTTCAACCTCTTCGTTTTCTCGCGCATCCGGAGTCACTCCCAACCGCCTCGCCGAACCGCGCCTGTGGCACCCGACGCCATGCTTGGCCACGCCATTCCGCAGAGCTAAGGATTCGTATCAGCACATCGCCTTAGTCCACATGCCGCGAGCTTTTCATACTTAGGAGCAGGCCACATGCATAAACTTTACGTACTCTACGATCCGAAATGCGAACTCTGTTGCCGCTTGAAAGGCTGGCTCCTCGAACAGAATTCGTGGATTGCTCTCGATTTAATTGCAGCCGGTTCTGAAAGCGCTCGCAGGATGTTTCCACAACTCGAACAGATCGCTGGCCAGAACGATCTCGCGGTGATCAGCGATGAAGGAGCAGTGTATTTAAACGATCGCGCGTGGATCATGGTTCTCTACGCGCTCGACGAATATCGCGACTGGGCGGCCCGTTTGACGCATCCCCTCTTAATGCCGCTGGCTCGGCAAGCCTATGCCGCGCTCTCCAGGAATCGCCATTCGCTTTCACGCTGGCTGAGTTCGACGAAGCCGGAAGCGATTGCCGCCGAACTGCGAAACGTCGTGCTCGAGCCGTGCGCTTTACCCGAACGAAATCAGCACGCACCCGACGTTCGGGACTACCTGCAATGAAAGTGATGGTCCAACGACAATGACGAAAACCGATTCCACATTCAAGGCCCGAACCTCGCCGCGCGCCCAGAACACGCGCCTTAAGATCTATGAGGCGGCGATGGAACTGTTCCGCGAAAGAGGATTCGAAGCAACCACAATGCGCGACATCGCCACGAAGGCGGAGGTCGCGCTGGGCGGCGCCTATTATTACTACTCGGCCAAGGACGCTATCGTCCTGGAGTTTTATCGGGAGATGCAGGAGACGAGCGACGATGCCATCTTGAACGCTCTTGCGGGACAAAAGAAGCTCACTGAGCGCATACGATGCGTGCTCGAAAAACGTCTGGAACTGCTGGAGCCGAACCGCAAGTTCTGCGCCGCGCTCTCGCGCCACGCGCCCGACGCCGCTGATCCGCTCTCGCCCTTTAGCGAGGAATCCCGGCCCATCCGCGAACACGCTATTGAGCACATGCGAATCGCTATGGATGGAGGCGATGTCAAAGTGCCTTCCGATTTGAAGCCGCGCTTACCCTACCTTCTTTGGCTCTATCAAATGGCCTTGATCATGTTCTGGCTATACGATCGCTCGCCGGGACAGCAACGGACGCGCCGATTAATGGAGAAGAGCCTTGGTCTACTGGTCAACCTTCTGCGGATATCGACCTTGCCGCTCATGAGACCTCTGCGCAAGGCCGCACTGGAACTGGTGGAGGACGCGGATCACTGACGTCCGGCACAGAAGATTTGTTCCTCCGCCGAATCGGGGCGAGTTTCAAAACAATTCCATCTGCGCCGCCTCGACATGCGTGCTGCGACTGCGCCGCGCGTGCTCAGTGCCGAATTTGTATTTCTGCCGCAATGCCGACATTAAAAGAGATAATTTCTCCGAATATCCTTTCGGCAGAAACGCGCGGTTCTCATAGCGCTTTTTATAACCGTCGACGAGGGCAGGGAAGTGCTCCGCCAGAAACGGCATAAAGACCGCCGCCGAGCACGGCTTAAGAAAAAGCGGATTCGCGTAGATATACTTCGCGCCTACTTCACTAGCGGCTTTCACCAGGCTCTCCAGGTCGCGAGGATGGTCCGATATGTCCGGCAGCACCGGCGCGCAGATCACGCCCGCGTCCACTCCCGCAAGATTCAACTGGCGCACCGCCTCCAGTCGCAGATCGGGACGGGGCGCCCGTGGCTCCAGTTTGCGTGCCAGTTCAATATCCACCGTGGTGATCGTCACATTCACGAAAATCTTGTTCTGCTCGCCGACCCGCCGCAAAATTTCCGCATCGCGCGTCACCAGATTCGACTTGGTCACGATTCCAATTTCGAGGCCCGAATGTTTCGCCAGCTCTTCAAGAATGGCGCGCGTCACCTCAAACCGCCGCTCCGCCGGCTGATACGGATCGGTAGCCGTGCCAATCGCAATCGGTCCACCGCGCTTGACCTTCTTCAACTCCGAGCGGAGCAGTTCCGCCGCATGCTGTTTGATGAAAATCTTCCGCTCGAAGTCGACGCCGTCACGCAGTTCCATGAATTCGTGGGTATAGCGCGCGTAACAATACTTGCAGGCAAACTCGCATCCGCGATAGGGATTGATCGCCCAGGTAAACGGGAGCCGCCGCGCGCTAACCACGCGGCTGAGAAGCGATCGAGTCCCCAGCGTGAAGTACTCAACATTGTGTCCCTCGCGAACCGACTCGCCAGCCGCGGCCAGGCGAGCGATGCCGATTAGCTTAGGATGGGACTCCGGGTGAGTCTCAGCATCGGGCAGTAGTGGGAGAGTAGCCATAGGCCGTGCGTGTTCGCTATTTGTTCGCCCATGCTAGCGTTTGTATGGGACATTGTCAACCCGCCTCCCGGCAACCCGCCCGGAAACATTTCCTAAGGTTGATCAGCAGAGTTGCCGAAGAATCCGCCATGACTCAGCTCTCCCTGAGTGAGATCAACTGCGTTAGAACCCTGTCGCCGCATTTCGAACTCCGACAGCCTTTCTCCGGCACATATCCTGCTGGCTTATCTGGAGCGGCTATCGATTCGCCACAGAGAGGAGTTCGCGGTGATCTAGTGAGAGTCGCGGTCGGCTCTTTAAAGATATTGGGTCTTGTGTTACTGGGTGTGGTCTCGCTCTTTTCCGTGCTGATATTTCTCCTGTGGTCATGCGCGCCTCCCTCCGGTGAAACACTCCGGATTCAATTTGAGAGTCAACGATCACAACTCGATACGCTGGTTCGCATGGCTCTCAAAGACGCGGATGGAATCAGCATCACCGACAACCTTGGGAAACTGGAGAGCAACATGGGTTGGTCGAGGGCAAAATCTAAAAGAGGAATCAGCCGCGAAAAGTGGAACGAATACCGCCGCCTGTTCCACGAAGGTCACCTGAGCGGATTAGTTAAAGACAAGATCGGAAACGTCTACCTCGTAGCCGCCGCGGAATTCGCCCCTGGCGGCACGACGAAAGGATTCGTGCACTGCATCAACGTCGGAGACCGCGACCAGACATTTCTTCCCTGCGTAGAACAACGCGATAGCGGTCAAGAGCAGGAAGCAGGCGATAAGGGATCGTCGTATCGGAAGCTCGCCCAGAATTGGTACATCTTCGAAACTTGGAATCAAGCTATCCGCAATTAGCTCTCGAAAAAACGCACTTCGCTAACCGAATTCCCGCCAGCGCCCTACCGCTGCTCCCCCTGCTCCGGCATCAGCCCCGGCGGCGGCGCGGGAATCGTAATATCCAGCTTGGTCACCGTGCCGACCGACGACAGCGGCTTGTCAAATTCCTTCACGTTGCCGACCACCAGCACCGCCATTTGGTCGCGGTGCAGATACTTTGCCGCCACTCGTGCTACGTCTTCTTTCGTCACTCCTTCGATCCCTTTCTGAAAGTTCTCCAAAAAATCCAGCGGATAGCCATAAAACTCATAGGCCATTTTTTCCTGCAAAACTTTATCCGGTGAATCGAATCGGAAAACAAACGAATTCAGAATCGAATCCTTGGCGCGCTTAATTTCTTCATCGTCTATGGGGCGCTTGGCGAGGTCGGCGATCTCCTCATCGAGTGCCCGAATCGATTCGATCGTGGTCGCGCTCTTTGTGCTCACCATCAGGCGCAGCATTCCCTGATGATCCCACCCCGCGCCGATTCCGCCGCCGACTGCATACGCGAGACCCTTCGTGGTGCGAATGTCGCCAAACATGCGCGACGAAAACCCTCCGCCGAAGGCTTCGTTAAATACCGACGTTGCGAAGTAATCGGGATTCTTCCGCGTGATGCCAAGCGTCACCATCTGGATGTGGCTTTGATTCACGTCGGTTTTGTCGACCTCGTAATATCCGGGCTTCGCGGGCTCGGGCTTGATCTCAGGATTGCTCGCCGCCGGACCTTTCGACCATGACGCGAACGCCTCGCGCAGCTTGGCCTCCATCTTTGCCGAATCGAAGTCGCCGACTACGCCAAGAATAATGTTGTTCGGATGTACATACTTGCCATGCCACTCGACCAGATCCTGCCGCGTGACCGCAGCGACGGTCTTATATTCGGGCACGCGTGCATAAGGACTGTTCGCTCCATACACCAGCTTCGCCGCCTCGCGCCCTGCGATCTGCCCGGGATCGTCATTGCGCCGCGAGATGCCGTCGTACAGCCCCTTTTGCGCGATCTCGATTTTCTCGGCGCGAAATTCCGGATTCCGCAACAGATCGTCGAAGACACGAAATACATCGTCGAAATCCTCTTTCAAACAGGACCAACTCACTGTCGTGGAATCGCCGCCTCCGCCCGTCTCAACCTTGGCAGCGCGCTGTTCGAGGAAGTCGTCGAGTTGATCGCCAGTCTGTGTTTTTGTGCCGCCGGTGCGCCACACTTCGCCATAAATATCGGTAAGCCCTGTTTTATCGGCCGGAACCGAGCGCTCGCCGCCGCGAATGCGAGCCGTGCCATCGATGGTCGGCAGTTCGTGATCTTCCTGAAGAAAAATCACCATACCATTCGGCAAAACGAAACGCTTCGGCTGTGCTGGATGAAACGCCGGCAACTTCGGAATCGCTATCTGTTGCCAGGGCTGCGGCGAACTCGCCTGGGTCTGCGCGGCGAGTTGCACACTGCTGAAGCAGGTGATGAAGCTGGCGAAGACGACCAGTGCAAAGCAGCAAGAGAGTGCGCGCTTCACTGTCCACTTCCCTGCGGCGCAGCGCCCGCTCCTGGCGAGCTGCCCGGCGGAGGCGCGAACTCAATGATTCCCACCGTCCGGTTATCCGGCGTAAATGTCTTATTCGCGACTCGCCGAATATCCGCCTTGGAGACTTTTTCGATTCGATCGACGGAGCGGAACAACTCCCGCCAATCGTCGTAGCGCGCCTGATACGTACTCAGGTCAGACGCGAGGCCTTCATTCGATCCCAGCGAGCGGATCAGATTCGCTTTCGCGCGCGTCTTGATCATCTTGAGTTCTTCATCCGAAATATCTTCTTTCTTCAGCCGATCAATCTCCGCACGAATCGCAGTGCCCACTTCCTGCGTCGTGTGGCCGGGAATCGGGAACGCATAAAACGCGAAGAGCTGGGGATACTTTGTTCCCGGCAATCCTGTAAATCCCGCCGAATCAGAGGCAATCTGCTTGTCGCGGACCAGTGCGCGATAAAGCCGCGACGTGCGTCCATTCGACATCAAATCGGCGATCGCGTCATACACCTGGTCATCCGGGCTCCGGTAATCAGGCCGATGATAGCCCTCGAGATAGAGCGGCTGCGATTGCTCATGCAGCACCACCGTGCGCTCAGAATTCTGCGGCGGCTCAACCGTGGTCGCGGTGTCGGGCTTCGGCCGCGCCGGAATCCGCGAAAAATATTTCTCCACAATGGGCAGTGCTTCCGACGCTTTCACATCGCCAACGACGGTGACCACCATATTCGACGGCACGTAATATGTATTGAAAAAATTCAGCGCGTCGGTCGCCGAAAAAGAATTCAAATCCGAAATCCATCCGATGGTCGGGCGATGATACGGATGCGCCGCAAACGCTTCCTCGGTAAACTGCTCGAGCAAACGCCCGACAGGATTGCTATCTACCCGCATGCGCCGCTCTTCGATCACCACGTTGCGCTCTTTATAAAACTGCCGCATCACCGGATGGAGAAACCGCTCCGACTCGAGATAAGCCCACAACTCAAGACGGTTTACCGGGAAAGAATAGTGATAAGCGGTCTCGTCATAATCGGTGAAGGCGTTCATGCCCTCGCCGCCCTCGCTCTCGACGATCTTGCCGAACTCATTGTTATAAGGAGCGGAGAACTTGTCAGCCGCGGCAATCGCATCCTTCCAGCTTTGCTCGAGCTCCTTCAGCTTTTTCTCGTCCCGGTCGACCGGTTTGTCACGCTCCACAATGTAAGCGGCATACGCCGTTTCCACTTTCGCCAACGCTACCTTTTCGTCCGGATAATCGCGCGTGCCAATCGTGTCCGTTCCTTTGAATGCCATGTGCTCGAACATATGCGCCAGGCCGGTCTTATCCATGGGATCCTGCACCGAGCCCACATCGACGTGCGTGAAGAAAGAAAACACCGGTGCCTCGGGCCGCTCGCAGATGATGACGGTGAGGCCGTTGGCGAGCTTTTTGACGGTGGTGCGCTTTTCGAAAGAAGCCAGATCCTGCCCGAGAGCAAGCGAGCACAACACAAAACAAATTAGAACTGTCTGTAGAAAAATTACGCGGGATTTCATCCAGCCTCCAAAACAACGCTAAAAATCGAAGTTACGTGCTGTGATGGAGCATTGTCAAACGATCAGCCGACGCCGATCCCAATCCAGCGAGAGTTTGCTTCGAGCCTCTTCGAAGTCTTCGGTAGGCGATGCCTCGCATGGGGTGCGGCGGAAATCGTCTAAAACGAGCGTAGCGCGGAGCGTTTCCATGTATTTGTCCCAACGCAAACATAGACATATTTCGCGTCAGCGCCAATTTGCCCAACGGTGCAGGGCGCCGATGAACTGGAGGGTGTTGCCAGATTGACGTGAAAACTCTCGGAGGTGAAAATTCCATTGGCATTCACTTGGAGGTTGCCGCCAGTTGCGGTGTTGATGGTCAACTGGCCGTTCGCGTCGTTGATCATTCTCACATTATTTTGCGACGTCCCAAAGCCGTTCAGGTTTATGTAAGGCGTGGCTGAAGTGTTCGAAAGATTTCCGATATCAACCGAACCATTGACTGGATCGCCATTGACGTTAACGCTTCCAAGATAAGCGCTGGAGCCCACGATGTTACCCGCGCCGTCGACAGAGAATAGTGTGTCTCCATTCCTGGCATATTGCATGGCGTATTGCCAGGAAGCGCCTTGACCGTTCTGGATTAGGATTCCGGTGCCGAGCGCGCCATAGTCCGCCGTGTAGACAGCGCCGATGTAGTCTCCGTTCAAATGGTCGAGCACGCCCTCTTGCACATCGATGCCATAAGTGAGAATGTTTTTCACCGGATCGACGATGCTGGAAGCAAATTCCGTGGCCGAGAGAAATCCATGTCCCTGGTTTTGAACATTGACCAGGATGCCGGAAGAATCGGAGTGCGGGCCATTCTGGCGCACCAGTATATTCAGCCCGTCAACTTCGCCAACCTTGCCGCCCGTCCACCAATTGTCTTTCGCGAAATTGATCGTCATCCCTGTCTGCGCGGTGGCGGGACCATTCACCCCGCTGCCGCGCGCGCTTCCAGTTATCGTCGCCGCCGAGCACGGCTTGTTAATACAAGTCAGGTGAACTGGCCCGACCACCAGAGGAGGATGGTCCTTTGGCGGGGGTGTCTGAGCAATCGCCAACGAACTTAGCGCAAAGAAAAACAGAGCGAGTAAGTGCTTCATAAGTCTCCTGATGACCAACCAATTCAACGTTTCTCTTATGCTGTTGCGCCAAAAGCTTTGCCAGACACACGCTACATCCTAGCTTAAGGATCAACCAGGTAAAAAGAAAAACGCGGCCTTTTTTCAAGGCCGCGTTTCATTGTTGATAGTCGTAGGGGCGTCGTCAGAAAGACGCTCTACAACTGGCTCATCTTAGCCAGAAACTCGCTGTTCGACCCCGCCTTAGCCAGTCGCTCAATCAGCAACTCCATTGCTTCGACCGGAGACAGCGGGTTCAGTACTTTACGCAGCACCCAGATCCGCTGCAAGTCTTCCTTCGGAATCAGCAGCTCTTCCTTACGCGTGCCGGAGCGCTGAATATCGATCGCCGGGAACGTCCGCTTATCGACCAGCTTCCGATCGAGGATGATTTCCGAATTGCCCGTGCCTTTGAATTCTTCGAAGATCACGTCGTCCATGCGCGACCCAGTGTCGATCAGTGCGGTTGCAATGATGGTCAGCGATCCGCCTTCTTCGATGTTGCGAGCCGATCCGAAGAAACGCTTCGGACGCTGCAAGGCATTCGAATCGACGCCGCCGGAGAGAACCTTGCCTGAGGGCGGAACGATGGTGTTGTAAGCGCGAGCCAGGCGCGTAATCGAATCGAGCAGGATAACTACGTCGCGCTTGTGCTCGACAAGTCTCTTAGCTTTTTCAATTACCATCTCGGCGACCTGTACGTGCCGCGCTGCGGGCTCATCAAACGTCGACGAGATAACCTCGCCCTTGACCGAGCGCTGCATGTCGGTGACTTCTTCCGGGCGCTCATCGATCAGGAGCACCATCAACACAACTTCCGGATGATTCGTGGTGATTGAGTTGGCGACATTTTGGAGCAGCATGGTCTTACCGGCGCGTGGCGGAGAAACGATCAGGCCGCGCTGCCCTTTGCCAAGCGGCGTCAACAAATCCATAACCCGCGCGCTGATGTTTTCGCGCACGGTCTCGAGCTTCAACCGCTCCTGCGGATACAGCGGCGTCAGGTTGTCGAAGAGGATCTTATTGCGGGCTTCGTCGGGCGACTCAAAGTTGACCGCCTCGATCTTCACTAACGCGAAATACTTCTCGCCCTCGTGCGGAGGCCGCACCTGGCCGCTGATGGTGTCACCGGTTTTCAGGTCAAACTTGCGGATTTGCGACGGCGAGACATAAATGTCGTCCGGGCCCGGCAGATAGTTGTAATCGGGCGAACGCAAAAAGCCGTAGCCGTCGGGGAGGATCTCCAACACACCTTCGGCGAAGATGTGTCCTTCTTTTTCGCTTTGCGCCTGCAGGATCTTGAAGATGAGATCCTGTTTGCGGAGTCCGCTGGCGCCCGGCAGTTCCAACGATCGGGCGATCTTGGTCAGCTCGGTTATGTTCTTTTCTTTCAGTTCAGCAATGGTCATAAGTTACCTGCGTGGATTTTCTTCGGGAGGGATTTTTGCTCCCCCGACGGGGGATGAACTTGCTTTGCCGCCGTGCGGGCACACGGCGGAGCTGCTTAAGCAGCTCGCCGTTGTGCTTCGGCAAAGTTCTCTGGTTCGCTCAGAATGTCATGACGTTCCGCATCGGCGATTTTGTCAAAAACATTGTTCATGGTTTCTTGAATACGGGTATTCGGCTTATGAAACTTCCGGGTTGCCTTCGAGGCAAGCTGGCAGAGCATATACCGGTTCCGCAGAGTATGGAGTGCATCAAATACGCGATCAGAACGCATGTTCGGTCCTTCTCCTTCAAAAGGAATAATTTAGGCTGCTATCCCATCGTCCGCCCCAGGTCGATGGTCTACGATTGGCGAATCTGCAATTCGGGCTAGATTCAAAAGGAATCAAGTCAATGGGATTTTGCCAGAATTACCCAAATAGATGCCCCGACCCGTCCGAAAGTTGCTCAATTCTTAAGGAGTTGCCTCGCGCGGGCGGAGGTCCGTCGGGACCAGCGGAAAACGGCACCAATGTCCTGAGAACGCCTAAGTATAACAAACCGCAAGGGAAGGTCAAGCATAATTTCCGACAAAACTTCCCGAATCGGATTACCATCCCGGTACAGGGGACGATCAGGTTTCCAACACCCTATTTCAACGCGTTCAGCCGGGCCGACAGCCGCGATTTGTAGCGCGATGCTGTATTCTCGTGCAATACGCCCTTCTGGATCGCCTTGTCCAGCGCGGAAACAGTCGCGCGGTAGGTCTCGCCCGCTGCCGCCTTGTCGCCCTTTTCCAGGCTCTCGCGCAGGCTTCGCAGAGCCGTGCGCAGTTGCGATGAATTGGCCCGATTGCGGGCAGTTCGCTTCGTTGTTTGACGGGCGCGCTTCAGCGCCGAAAAATGATTCGCCATGTGACTTGATTACCTTCGTTGTCCTGGACTGCCCAGGAGGATATTCCGGTGGGAACCGAACCTGTATTCTACGGGAGCCAGCCCTACCCGGTCAAATGAATATGAATTCGGTCGCGCAAAGCCCGGCTAAGAATGCATCCCCTGATCCCGCCCTAAATCAAAATCCAATGGACCGGTTGAAGGTCCTTATCAACTCCTCGACTCCCATTGTGGTCATGGAAACAGTCGAGGAGATGCGCGCCCTTGCGCTGGTGCGTCTGGCTTGCTCCGACCTCAGTCTAGCCCTTTTTGAGTGGACCATCGCCGACGGCCTTGTCCGCTCTGGCACCGGCGCTGCAACGCCGCCCCTCAGCCAATCTAGATCGCAGTTGGCGTCTAGCGCAGACGCCGGAGCCAGCCCGCGAACGGCGATGTACAACACCCTCGACCCCGTCCAAGCCCTAGCCAACCTCGAAACCATGACCATCGAGGCTGTCTTCGTCCTGAAAGATTTCCATCGACACATGGACAATCCCGTCGTCGTCCGGCGTCTCCGCGACGTAGGACAGAAATTTTCCGCGAATCGAAGAACCCTGATCCTCACCGCCCCCGCCATCGAAATGCCGCCCGAGCTAGCCAGCCTGGTCGAGTTTCTCGATCTGCCGCTGCCCGATCGCGATCGCCTGCGCGAAATCATCCGCGAAACCTACACGCGCATGGCTGGCACCCACACTTTAAAGCTTCAGCTTGATGCCGCTGGCGTAGACGCCATGGCAGCGAATCTGCGTGGCTTGACCGAAGAGGCCGCCGAACGCGCCATCTCGCAGACAATAATCGGTCGCCTCGCGCTATCGCCCGATTGCATCACCGATGTGCTCGAAGCCAAAAAGGCTCTGCTGAAGCGCTCCGAGATGCTGGAGTTCGTCGACTCCACCGACACCATGTCGAGCGTAGGCGGCTTGGACAATCTGAAGCGCTGGCTCGAGCAGCGCCGAGGAGCGTGGGATGACGGCGCGCAAAAGTTCGGCCTCGATCCTCCGAAAGGCGTGATCATCCTGGGCACGCAAGGCTGCGGCAAGAGTCTCTGCGCTCGCGCCGTAGCCGGAGAATGGAAACTGCCGCTGGTAAAGTTCGACACCGCCGCCGTCTACGACAAATTCATTGGCGAAACCGAAAAGCGCATCCAGAAAGTCTTTCAGGTGGCCGAAGGGTTGGCTCCCTGCGTCCTCTGGATCGACGAACTGGAAAAAGTTTTCGCCGGCAGCGGCCCCGACTCCGCCTCCGCCGATGCCGGAGTCTCCTCGCGCCTGCTGGCTTCGTTTCTCTCCTGGATGCAAGATCGCAAGCCCGCCGTCTTCGTAGCCGCGACCTGCAACAACGTAACCGTCTTGCCGCCCGAACTGATCCGCAAAGGCCGCTTCGACGAACTCTTCTTCGTAGACTTGCCGAGCGCAGCGGAGCGAAAACAAATCTTCGCGATTCAGTTGGCCAAGCGCAAACGCAATCCCGCCGACTACGACCTCGCTCGAGTAGGAGAAGCAGCCAAAGGCTTTTCGGGAGCAGAGATTGAATCGGCCGTGCAGACCGCACTCTACGCCGCGTTTGCTAGCAAGAGGGAACTGAGTAACGAAGACTTGCTCACAGCGCTGTCATCGACCGTGCCGCTGTCGATTACGCGGGCAGAGGAGATTGCGGAGTTGCGCGCTTGGGCAAAGGATCGGGCGGTTTGGGCGTCGTAGCCGGAAGCCGACTCAAAGGTGCGTGGAGACACCCTATTGACATCGCATCGGGGGTAGCTGCCTCCGTATAATATGTAACTATGCTGACGCGGATCTACATCGACAATTTCCGCAGCTTCGTAAACTTCGACTACAGGCCGGAAAGAAAGCAGTAGCTGCTCGGCCCAAATGGTAGCGGCAAGTCGTCGCTGCTCGACGCGATTCGCTATGTTAAGCGATTTATTGGGGGCGACGAGAACCCGTTCACACAGTCGACGCGCACCCGGTGGCAGGACAAGCCTCTCCAGGTCGTGGAAATTGAGGCTCTTTTGGATGGCCAGAAATACGAATACCGGATGGAGATCGGATTCAAGCCTGAAACCAGACAACCATCGGTGAACCTAGAGAGATTAACGGTCTCTGGTGCATCTGCATTTGAGTTGGCCGATGGACAGATCAATTTTTTCCCAAATATCAGTGGCGCAGCGAAGTCTATTCCGCTAGAAACGACTAGGTCCGCGCTGCACCTGTCGCAGTTGAGCAACCTGCACGTCCAACGTTTCGTGGAATGGATGGACAAAGCCGTCTATTGCCTTCGTATTGACGCGTATCCGGGCGCGATGGATGAGAGCGCTGATAGCGAGGAGATCCAGCCCGACTACGAACTCGAAAATATTGCAGGTTGGTATCGCTATTTGGTGGGGGGGATCCAACCGAAAATGTGAAATTTCTTGAGGCCATGAAGTCCGCGCTTGACGGTTTTCAGACCCTCAGGTTTTCTTCCGACGAAGATGGCGTCAAGAGACTTCGCGCCGATTTCGCGACCTCAACCAAGAAGCGAGTGAGTTATTCACTATCCGAGCTTTCCGATGGTCAGCGGTGCCTGCTCTCCTTATACATGATCCTTCACTTCTTGATAGCCCGAGGGCATACGGTATTTATCGATGAACCGGATAACTTCATCGCTTTGCGTGAAATTCAGCCCTGGCTCCTGGCGGCGGAGGAGGCTGTCGAAGACCACCGTGGGCAGCTCATCCTGATCTCCCATCACCCGGAAATCCTGAATCAATGGGCGCAAGAGCATGGACTGCGTTTCTTTCGTGAGAATAACGGCCACGTTCGCACGGAGAAATTCAAGACGGATCCAACTGGAAATTTGCAGCCATCGGAACTGATTGCGCGGGGATGGGAGGATGAGTAAATCATCGCGAGTCACCGTAATCGTGGTTCTGGAAGACGCCCATCACGAAATGCTGGTCTATAGATTTCTCGCCAAGCGCGGGTTGGGAAAATATGAGATGAGGATCGAGCGTTCTCCCTCGGGCAAGGTAAACGCCGAGGGATGGGTGCGGAAAACGTTTGCAAAGGAAGTGAATGTCTACCGTGTCCGTCACGCCAAAACCGCACTGATCGTAGTAATCGATGCTGACACTCATACGGTTCAAGATAGGTGGAGGCAGCTCGATCAGGCCCTGATTGACGGCGGGAAACAGGGCGTCGACGCCGAGCGGGAACAGATTGCGCGGCTGGTTCCAAAACGCAACGTCGAAACTTGGATTCTGTGTCTGAACGGACATGCCGTGGACGAGAAAGACGATTACAAAAAGAAGCGGGACGGCTGGAACGACCTGATTCCCCAAGCAGCGGGAACTCTGCTTCAGTGGATTCGCCAAAAGCCTGGACCGCCGGACCACTGCATCGATTCTCTGCGGCGCGGAATCACAGAATTGAATCGTCCCAGATTCTGATGTACCCCGTGTTTGCGATTGGCGCCCTCCCAAGAGGCATAGTTACCGTAGCAAGAGGTAGCGCCTGATTGGAGCGGAGCCATGAGAACCCTCTTCTGCGTGATGCTTTTTGCGGCATCGGCATTTGCTCAGGTCCCAGCGGCACCGACTCCCGCCGCCTGCGGCCCCGACAACGTCAGCTTCAAGGTGAAAACGGACATCTCGCAACACACATTGGTGCAGCCGGACCCTGGGAAGGCGCGGTTTTACTTCATTCACGACGCCGGTACGGGCGCCACCGTCGGCTATCCGACAGTGAAACTCGCGATCGACGGATTCTGGCTAGGCGCAAACCACGGCAATTCCTATTTCTCCGTCTCCGTCGAACCTGGAGAGCATCATGTGTGCGTTACCTTGCAGTCCTCTATCTATGGGCAACGCGTGGAATTAGCGCATTTCACGGCCGAGGCAGGGAAGGTTTATTACTATCGCACTCGGCTCGTTACGTCGCGAAGCGTCGAGTTGCTGGAGTTGGATCTGGCCGATAGCGATCAAGGGAAGTATCTGGTGGGCAACTTTCCGCTGAGCATTTCGATTCCCAAGAAGTAAGGTGGAAACGCCCTCGGAAAGCGGTACAGCCCGTCGGCTAGATAATTGGCAACAATTCTCGGGGTACGCTTACGTCCGCGCGAACATCTCTACCAGCGTGGCCGAAACCTCCTGCGCTGCCTTCGCCGATACCGCCCCCAGCATCTTCACCAGTCGCTGCCGGTCGACAGCACGGAGTTGGTCCAGCGCCACCTGCCCTTGTTTCCCCTGAAATCTCACCGCGATCCGCGTCGGGTAAGGACGGGCGACCGTCGTCATGGGAGCGATGATTACGGTTCGCAAATAGTGGTTCATTTCGTCAGGAGAGATTACGAGGCACGGGCGGGTCTTCTGAATTTCGGCGCCTTGCGTGGGATCGAGGACTACGAGCCAGACCTCGTCTCGTTGCGGCTCGCTCACCACCGCCACTCTTTAAGGTCGAACTCGTTAGGTTCCGTTCCCTCTAGCAGGAGTTCGTCGCTGTTAGGGTGGCGGTTTTCGTGTAACGATGCGCGGAACGCCTCGCCCCATCCCTGGCGTGGGCGGCGTCCAGGAGAGATGATCAGGCAGTCGTTTTCCACCCGCAACTCGACCGTCTCACCCAATCCGCATTGCTCGATAATCGGCTTTGGAATGCGAACGCCACGAGAATTGCCGATGCGAACCAATTCGGCTTTCATGTCGGAATACCTCAGTAATTACATTGTAACTACAGAAAGAGGACGTTACTAGCGGAAACTTACTCGATCTACTCAACCCAATCAGTTCGCCGCTCCTGTCGCCACATTCAGCAGGATGCTCAGCGGCTCCACGTGCTCCGGCTTCACATACCGGTTCACTAAAAAACGTTTCCCATCTTTCGCTACATCATAGGTAAAAACGTCGGTGCTCGAAATTGGAGCGCGGCCCTGAATCTGAAACAGCGGCGCCGGCGTCCCCGTGGCAAACGCGCTCTGCGCATTCACCGGCACTGCCGTCAACATGCCGCTCGATCCGATGTAGTAAATCTCATTGCCGTCTGCGCGCCAGCGCGGCTCGGTGCCTCCGCCGCGCGACACTTGCCATTTTCCCGTTGCTCCCGGAAACGAGGTGACATAAATCTCCCACTCGCCAGACTCATCCGAAGCATAAGCTACCCATTTTCCATCGGGAGAAAACTGTCCGTTCGCCTCGCTGCCTTTGCTGGTTAAGAAGCGGACTGGCTCTCCGCCGGCCACCGGCAGCAGCTCCAGATACTCGCCCGACATTACCTGATGTGTTAAGAGAATCTGTTGGTCGTCGGAAGACCATGAGTTGGGAATAACGTCATCCATTGAGGTGGAAGGCACAATGTATCTGAGCCTTTCAGGCTCCAGGCCGGTCGCGGCCTTTAACGTCACACCCGGGCCAGCGGTAGCGGCGTTGCGATAAGCCAACGTTTTCCCATCCCGCGACCACACACCGACCACCTCTTCTGACGGATCGAAGGTGAAGCGCGAGTTGCCCGCCCCTGTGGCGCTTTCGATCCAGATGTCGACGTTATTCGCCTTCTCGTCGCTGATATCGAGCGCGACGCGAGTGCCATCGGGCGAAAGAGTTGGGTTATCCATGACTGCAGGCTCGCTGATCCGGCTCAGAACTTTGCCGGAGCGATCTATCCAAGTGAGTGCGGACTGCGCTGCTCCGACCTCGGTGTTGTAGATGACGGTCCCATTCTGCGAGATCGCGAAGGCGGCCCAATAGGTCGAGGGTTGGAACCCGACGGCATTTGCAATCACAGACGTGCTCCCCGAGACCTTGCCTGCAGAGGCATCAAAAGCCATGCTCACCAGCTGCCTTTGTTCATCCGCAAAATACAAATTGTGGGCATCAAAGCCAAAACTTGAATGGCACAGGACCACCAGTTTTCTTTCCTTACCTTCGAGAGAAGTCTCGTAGATGCCGCTTAGGCGGTCGTCCTTGGCGTTGGAGAAGTTGCCGGCCCAAAATAAGAAGTGATCGCCGTCGGCAAGAAACAACGGCCAGCGGTGCGATTGATCGTCCTTGGTCCTGATGCCCTGCGTGACCGCCGCCATGCCAGTTCCATCAGCATTAATGCGATCGAGCGGGCTGGAGGAATCCGCGGCAAAGATGATTACGCCCTTGCTCCCCCACGTGCCGCCGCGCCCAGCCAGAGCGGTTGCCAGCACTTGCGGAGTTCCGCCGGAGACCGCCATCTTCTGCAACTTGCCATTGGCAAAAAATGCAACGTAGGCGCCGTCCGGCGACCAGAAGGGATAACTGGCACCCTGTGTGCCGGGTAACAGCGTAACGTTGGATGACCCGATGCGCTGCACATAGAGCATGGGGAGTGCGGAATTCTCTTCCGGCGACACGAATACCAGCATCGAGCCGTCGCGCGACAGGGCCATATGGCTGATGCTCATTTCGTCCGGGACGGCCAGTGCGAATTGCATGCGCTTCGTCGGCGCCGGGCGCCGCGCCGCGAGCCAGGTCAAGCCAGCGACGGCGAGCAGGGCGATTGCAATCGATAGCCATAGAAGCAAGGGCAATCGTCGAGGCACCGCAACTGCCGCCGCTGCGCGTGACAAGCCGCTCGCGTCCGTCCCGGAAAGCGCACTTAACGCAAACGACAAATCTCGTGCCGATTGGAAACGCTGCTCCGGATTTTTTTCCAGGCAGCGGCGCACAATGCGCTCGAGGGCCGACGAAACCATGCGCCCCGGATCCGATAACTCCGGCGGATCGTCCTTCATGACGGCGGTCATGGTTTCCGCCGCCGTGTCGCGCCGAAATGCGCGGACGCCGGAAAGCATTTCGTAGAGCACGGCGCCAAACGCGAAAATATCGGTGCGCGCATCGGCCACTTCGCCGCGCACCTGCTCCGGCGCCATGTAGCTTGCCGTGCCCATCACCATGCCGATTGCGGTGTGCGGAGTGGTAAGCGTGACTTCGTTCGAATCCGAGCCCGTCGCGAGCGCGAGCTTGGCCAAGCCAAAATCGAGAATCTTGATGCGACCGTCTTTGGTGATGAAAATATTTTCCGGTTTCAGGTCGCGATGGACGATGCCTTTTTCGTGTGCTGCCGCCAGTCCGTGGGCAATCTGCACCCCGTATTCGATCGTCTTTCGCTGCGGCAGCACGCCGCGATCGAGCGCTGCGCGCAGGCTTTCCCCCTCCAGCAACTCGGAGACGATAAACGGCGAGCCATTCTGCTCGCCAATGTCAAACACCGCCAGGATGTTGGGGTGATTGAGCGCGGCGACGGCCCGCGCCTCTTGCTCGAAGCGACGCAGTCGATCGGCATCACGCGTGAAAGACTCGGGAAGAATTTTCAGAGCGACGTCGCGACCGAGACGCATATCACGCGCGCGGTACACTTCTCCCATGCCGCCAGCGCCTAGCGGCGCAACGATTTCATACGGACCAAGTTTCGTGCCAGACGTAAGAGCCATCGGTGCGCCATTATAGCCTTAGCGTGAATCTGGAAATAGCAATTGAATTTGGCAGGGCGATTCAGCATGGAGGCTGTATTGCCTGGAAACCAGTGCTTCCCCCATTGACTCGCCCGTCCGCCCGCGCTACGCTGGTTTCAAATGGTTGGTAACCGCCCCGTCGTCGGGGTGCGCAATCCGGTCGGCTCCGCTTTCCCTTCCAGCTATTTGCGTGCAAAAAACGCAGTGGAGTTCTGGCTGGAACAAGAATCAACCACTTTCCCATTTATCTACATCTCATCCCGGCAACAAAGAGTGAGCCCGGTCCGGCTGCTGGAGGCGGCAATCCAATCCTGAATGAAAAAAAGCATTGAACTCAGCCCGAACATTGAAACCCTGTTTGGCACGCGCGACGAGAATCTCCACGTGCTCGAAGATGGCCTCAATATCAATATCGATCTGCGGTCGAACCGCATAGAACTCGAAGGGGCGCCCCGCGATGTAGCCCGCGCCGAACAACTATTCGCCGACTACGAGCAGCTGCAGAAGGCCGGCCATCAGTTCGTGAATGGCGACCTCAACAGCATGTTGCGGGTAGTGGTGGGCGATCCGAATGCAACTCTTCGCGGATTAGCCGAGGCGGGACGGCAGCGATCGTTTGGACGGCGCACCGTCCAGCCCAAAAGTCCCAACCAGCGCCGCTACCTCGAGGCGATTGAGACTCATGACATGGTCTTTGGCGTCGGCCCAGCGGGCACCGGCAAGACTTATTTAGCGGTGGCCATGGGCATCTCGGCGCTTCTCAACAAGCAAGTCAACCGCATCATTCTGGCGCGCCCCGCAGTCGAAGCCGGCGAGCGTCTCGGCTTTCTGCCCGGAACTTTGCAGGAGAAAATCGACCCTTACCTGCGCCCCTTATACGACGCTCTTTTTGACATGCTTGATCCCGAGCGCGTCGAGCGCTATCTGGAAAAAAATATCATCGAGATTGCGCCCATCGCTTTCATGCGCGGCCGCACGCTCAACGATTCCTTCGTCATTCTCGACGAAGCGCAGAACACCACCTCCGAGCAGATGAAGATGTTCGTCACGCGGCTCGGGTTTAATTCCAAAGCGGTGATCACCGGCGACGTTACGCAGATCGACTTGCCGAGCGCTCGCCGCAGCGGGCTGATTGAAGCGGTCGACATTTTGCAAGGCGTAAACGGCCTGGCGTTTGTGCACTTCGACGAAAGCGATGTAGTCCGTCATCACCTGGTGCAGCGCATCATTCGCGCCTATGACGAACATAAAACGCGCCTGGCAGAACAGCAGTTGTCGCTGCTTGAGCCGAAGCCCATAGCTCCGCAACCGGCGCCGTTGCCGGCCTCGGAAGAGCCGCGTCTGCGCAATTGATACGATTTGTGGCGCGGACACTCTTGTCCGCGAAGGTCGAGAGCAAGATCAAAGGCCGCGGACAGGAGTGTCCGCGCCACACGGTTCTACTTGGTCATCTTTCAAAAGCCCGTCCCTAATCTCACCGAGCTTGCCCTCGACCGTTTCGTGGCGCGCGCCCGCCGCGCGGTTGGATTAAAAGGAACAGTCAACGTGCTGCTAACGACGAGCGCCGAGATGAAATCGCTGAACCGCCGTTTCCGCGGAAAGGACAAAGCCACCGATGTATTGTCGTTCCCCGCTGAGGCCGGTGCTGCAGGAAAAATTGCTGGCGAGATTGCCATTTCAGCGGAAATCGCGGCCAAGAACGCGCGCTTTCTGAGTCACTCTCCGGCCGAGGAAATAAAGGTTTTAGCTCTCCACGGCATCCTGCACCTGCGCGGCTATGATCACGAGTGCGACAATGGACAGATGGCCAGGCGCGAACAACAGCTGCGCGCAAAACTCCGCCTTCCGCTGGGCCTGATTGAAAGAACGGCTTCTGAACGAAGCACACTCGCGCCGAAGGCGAGAAAGCGCCAGACGTAAGCTATGATCGGCGTCGGCTTCACTCTCGCGCTCCTCTTTGGCCTGCTGACGCTGGTCTCCTACGTCGACCGCCTCTATCAGGAGATCGGCAAGTTTCTCTCTCGCGATTTTCAGGACAACATCGACGCTTTCGAGCAAATCGTAGAGCCCCGTCTCGGAGTGACCCGCGCGCGCGCCTCGCTTTCCATGGCGATTCTGGCGCAACTCGTTACCGCTGCCATCGCCATGATCGTAGGCTTCACCGTTTTTCGCGACCGCGCCTGGAGCGTCTACGAAGTGCTCGAAGCAACGCTCAGCCTGGTTCTGATCATCATTGTTTTTAATCGCCTGCTCCCGTTCGTATTTTTCTCGCGATCCAGCGGACGCTGGCTGGGTCACTGGACGCCGCTCTTACGCGTATTGATCTATCTCGTTCTCCCGGTTACGCTCGTCTTGGGATTCTGCCAGTCCGTGGCCGCGCTCACGCGCGAGCACGCTGATGCGCAACCCGAAACTTCCTCTGAAGCCGTAGACGCCCTGATTGAAGCGGGACAGGAAGAAGGCATCATCCAGGAAGGCGACCGCGAACTGATCCAGTCGGTTGTCGAATTCAGCGGCAAGACGGTTCGCGAAGCCATGAAGCCGCGGCCGGAGATGGTCGCGATTCCAACCGACTACACGGTGGAGAAAATTGTAGAGCTACTCAAGTCGAGGCCGCTTTCTCGTATCCCGGTCTATGAAGGTTCGATTCATCATATAAAAGGCATTCTCCACACGCAGGACGTGCTGCAAGTTCCCGACTCCGAGGCGCACACGCGCACAGTCGCGACATTGATGCGTAAAGACGTCTACTTCGTTCCGGAAAGCAAGTTAGTTAGTGACTTACTACGCGAGATGCAGCGGAGTAACATCCGCATGGCAATCGTAGTCGATGAGTACGGTGGTGTGGCGGGCCTGGTAACGATCGAGGACTTAGTCGAAGAAATTGTAGGAGAAATCGGAGATGAACACGAGAAGGCCCAGGTGGTGCAGGAAAACGACCACTCCTACGTTGTCCCCGGCAACATGGACGTCGACCGCTTGGACGAACTTTTCGGACTGCGCCCCGAAGGCCACGAGTCGTCTACTATTGCTGGCCTGGTGAGCGAGTTAGCGGGAAGAATTCCCAAGAAAGGCGAAGTGATCGAGGACGAGGGTTTGAGATTTGAGGTAATTGATTCGACCGACCGCCGAGTAGAGCGCGTGCGCATCACAACGGCCGAGCCAAAGCAGATGAAGCTGATCTAGGAAGCGGGCGATAGGGTGCGGCGCCGTTAGAATTCGGCGTGACGGCTCGGATGACCAATGCAGAACAGCCCGAATTCGCTTCCGAACCGAAATATCTTCGCGCGACTTTCAATCCTCGCCGGAAACACAATCCAAATCGCCGGACTCGTCGCCGCATGTCTCGCCCTGGCTGTGGCGCGATCTGTCGACTCAAAACCCGCGGCGATAGCCACAGTAATGATGATCGCCGCGTGGCTTCTCCTCTACTTCTTCTGCCACGGCATTGCGCACTGGGCAGTCGGGCGGATGCTCGGCATTCGTTTCGCCTTCTATACCATCGGTGGCACAGGCAATCCAGCGGGCTATCCCGCGTTTCTCCGTTGGTTGTTCCAGCGCCTTCCGTTCTTTGGAGTTCAGACCGAAAAGTCGTCGATGCAAATGGCCAGTCCGACGGCCAAGGCAATCATGTGGTCGGCAGGCGTGACTTCTTCCGCAGTGGTCCCGACCGTGGGCGCTCTCTGCGCTTTGAAAGCAAACATTCCGGGAAGCAAACTCTTCGCGATCTTCGCCGTGGCATGGGCAATCGGGACGCTGTCCAGCAACTGGAGGAGCCAGAGCGGGGACTATGCCAAGGCAAGACGTGCGCTCCGTTCGTAACAATCGCGACGCGCGGTTCTAACCGGCGATCCAAGACCTGTCACCTGTCACCCGTCACCTGTACCATATTGCTATGTCCTTCCACTCCGGATTCGTCTGCATTCTTGGGCGCCCCAACGCGGGCAAGAGCACGCTGCTCAATGCGCTGGTCGGTGAGAAGCTGGCCATTATTTCGCCGAAGCCCCAAACCACGCGCAACCGCATTCTGGGCATCATCAATGTTCCTAAGCAGAAGGGCCGCGAGGCTGGGCAGATCGTGCTTATCGACACGCCCGGCGTTCACCGTTCCGGCTCTTCGCTCGGTCGCAAGATGATGTCGGAGATTCGCGAGGCGCTCGAGGGTTGCGAACTGATTCTCATGATTGTCGACGCCAAAAAGAAGTGGGACGCTGACGATGACGCCGTGCTCGACATGGCCAAAAAAGCCGGCACGCCCGTATTTCTGCTGCTCAACAAAATCGATCTGCTGGCGGACAAGAGTAAATTGCTTCCACTGATCGCGCAGTTCCAGTCCCTGCACGATTTCAAGGAGATCGTTCCCATCTCTGCCTTGAAAAAGAAAGGCCTCGACGAATTGCTGTCGTGCGTGCTGAAGGCTCTACCCAACGGCCCACGTTATTTTCCAGAAGATCAGATCACCGATCAGCCGGTGCGCTTCATGGCAGCCGAACTCATCCGCGAGCATGTACTCATGCAGACGCACGAAGAGGTGCCACATGCAGTCTCGGTGCTGATCGAGCAGTTCGAAGAGAGCCCAAGGCTGACGCGGATTGCCGCCGTGATCTTCTGCGAGCGCGATGGCCAGAAAGCGATCCTCTTAGGCAAAGGTGGTCAGATGCTTAAGAAGATAGGCACCGTTGCCCGTCTCGACATCGAGAAGATGGTAGGCACGAAAGTTTTTCTCGAGCTCTTCGTCAAGATCAAAGCGGGCTGGCGCGATTCGCGAACCTTCGTCGAAGAGCTGGATTGGCGCCGCCAGTTGCAACAGATCGGCGGGCCGCCGGAAACGGAAGAGTAATCCCTTCGCGGGCGGATTACGATGCCGCCGCGGGACTTCAGCAGCTTACCGCCGCGGATTCCAGCCAATATAGCCGAGTCAACTCCCGACGGTAATCCGCCGAAGTAATAGATGAGGGCTTCGTGCGAACCGAATAGGTTTGCAAGTTAAGCCTTAAATCCCTAGAATTTGTCAGCGCCTTCCTGCATCTGACTAGGGGGATAGGCTGGAAGCAACGTCCCACAGCCGGTTATGGAAGATACGCCCCCATCGCCCGAGCACACGCCGCAGCCGCCGCAATCGTGCGCCTTCGACGGCGATAAGCTTGATCTCAAACTCAGCGTCACGCTGGCCGCTGATCGCGATGCTGTCGATCCGGTGGTCCGCAGCGTGATGGAAGTCGTGAGGGACATGAAGTGCGCTCCGGGACGCGAAGATGACATCGAACTAGCGTTGACCGAAGCGCTCGCCAATGCCGTTGTGCACGGCGCGAAAAACGATCCGTCAAAAGTTATCGAATGCGACGTAGCTTGCGACAGCCAGCATGGGGTTCTGATTATCGTTCGTGATCCCGGCACGGGTTTTGATCCCGGCAAAATTCCCGACCCCTGCCACGGTGAAAACATTTACGCCAACCACGGCCGGGGCATCTACCTGATCAATCAACTGATGGACGAGGTTCAGTTTCACAAGAACGGGACCGAGATTCACATGCTGAAGCGCTGATCGCTGTTTGTCCTTCGCCTTGCGAACCGCGAGTGGCGAACGACGAATGGCTCTCTCTATTCTTTCGCCGCGATTCCCAGGCTCTTCATCTTCCGATACAAATGGCTGCGCTCGAGGCCGAGCACTTCCGCTGTGCGGCTGACGTTGCCATGATTTTCGTCCAATTTTTTTAGAATGTAATCGCGCTCATACGCCGCACGCGCCTGGTGGAGCGTCGAGCCTTCCGTTCCCGCCACCCGCCGGCTGCCGTCGCGGTGCACCAGCGGAGGAAGGTGCTTGCGCTCAAATCGTGACGTCGTCGGATTCATGATCACGATGCGTTCGATCACATTGCGCAGTTCGCGGATGTTCCCCGGCCACGCATAGCGCATCAGCGCATCGATGGCATCGTCGGTTATCTCGCGCGGACGCCGGCCATAGGCCGACGCAAATTCCTTAAGAAAATATCGCGCAAATAATGGGATATCTTCCTTGCGCTCCCGCAGCGGCGGCACGACAAACGGAATCACATTCAAACGGTAAAAGAGGTCTTCGCGAAAATTCCCCTTGGCAATCTCTTCTTCCAGGTCCTTGTTGGTCGACGCAATCACGCGCACGTCCACCGTCACCGTATCGTCGCTGCCCACGGGATTGAAGCGCTGCTGCTCCAGCGTCCGCAAGACTTTCGACTGCGTTTTCAGGCTCATGTCGCCGACTTCGTCGAGAAATAAAGTTCCGCGATCTGCCTTTTGAAATTTGCCTTCCTTGTCCGCCGTAGCTCCCGGAAATGATGATTTGCGATGACCGAAGAGTTCGCTGTCGATCAGGTCTTCCGGGATGGCGGCGCAATTCATCTCGATAAACATTTCCTCTTTGCGCGCGCTCTGCATGTGGATGGCATGGGCGACCAGTTCTTTGCCCGTGCCCGATTCGCCGTAGATCAGCACGCGTCCGTTGGTCGGCGCCATCAGCCCAATCTGCTGCCGCAACGCTTTCATGGGCACGCTGTCGCCGACGATTACGCTCTTCATCTGCAGCTGTTTTCGCAGATCGACATTTTCGTGGCGCAACCGCCGCGCGTCGATTGCATTTTTTACGAGGATCAGGGTTTTCTCGAGCGACAGGGGCTTCTCCGCAAAATCGTAAGCGCCCAGCTTGGTGGCGCGCACGGCGGTCTCGATCGTTCCATGGCCGGAGATCATGATGACCTCTGGCGGGTCGTCCATGTCGCGAATTTTCTCCAAGACTTCCAGTCCGTCGATTCCGGTAAGCCAGACATCGAGCAGGATCAGGTCGAAGCTTGTCTTGCGCAGCACTTCAAGGCAATCCTCGCCACTCGGGCTGACGCTGATCTTGTAGCCTTCGTCCTCGAGGATGCCGCGCAGAGATTCGCGGATGCTGGATTCGTCGTCAACGATGAGGATGTGTGCCATTGGTTGGGTCTTCGGACGTTGGTCGCTAATCGTTCGTCATGTCTGAGGTGCACTTGCTTTCGAAATATACCGAGAGCCGGGAACGTCCATCGACGAGAGACCAGCGAACGTGCATCAGTTCGCAGCCGGAGCGCTCACCGTCTCCATCGCCACCGGCAGCTCGATCACAAAACGGCTGCCGAACGGCTTATTTTCTTCCACGCGAATCGACCCGTGATGATCCTCAACAATCCGGCTCACAATCGCCAGCCCCAGCCCCGTGCCGCGGCGCTTGGTTGAGAAGTAAGGAAGGAAAAGCCGCTCTTTCACATCGCGCGAAACTCCCTGGCCGGTGTCAGAGACAACTAACTCAACCGCGTCACGGCTCGCCACCAGCGAAGTCGATACGGTGATCTCTTTCAGCATCGCGCTCTGCATGGCCTCGGCCGCGTTGTCCACCAGGTTCGCGACGGCGCGCTTGATGGCCTCGGGATCGGCCAGGACTGCCGGCAAATCGTGCGTCAATTCAGTCCGCACGCGAATGCCCTCCAACCGTCCTTCGAACATCATGAGCGCGCCTTCTACCAGCGTATTTAGGCTGGCAGGCTGTGGACGCGAGGCAGGGAATCGCGCTAACGCAGAGAATTCGTCCACCAGCGTGCGCACGGTTTCAACCGCGTTTCCGATGGTCTCGGCGCATGTGCGGATCACCTCGATCGATGCCGCATCGGGCGCCGAACCTCGCGTCAAATGGCGATGAATGCGTTCGGCGGAAAGCGCAATCGGAGTCAGCGGATTCTTGATCTCGTGCGCCACGCGCCGCGCGACCTCGCGCCATGCCGCTTGCTTTTGCGCCCGCAGCAAGTCAGAGAGATCTTCGAACACGACAACATAACCCAGTCCTTCGGCGGCATGGCTCAGCGCGGAAACCGTCACCGCGACGTTCAATTTCGTTCGCGGCAGTACGAGCTCCATGGTGGCCGCCGTGATGCCCATGCGATCCGCCCGCCGCAGGAGCGGTTCGAGATCCGCCAGCACATCCGCCGGCAGCACGTCGCGCAGCGGCAGATTTACCAGGTCTGACGGGCTCACGAACTCGCTCCGCTCCAGATAAAACATCCGCGCAAAGGCGGCGTTTGCCAGTGTGACGTGACGCGATCCGTCAATCGAAATTACTCCCGTCGGGATACTTTCGAGAACCGTCTCGATGTAGCGGCGGCGACTTTCGAGTGCTTCGTTCGCGGCGCCTACATCGCGGCTGGAGGCCTCGATCTGCCGACGGCTGGATTCGAGTTGTTCGGCCATGCTGTTGAACGACTGGACCAGTTCGGCCAGTTCGTCGGTGGCGCGAATGTCGACGCGATAACTCAGCTGACCCTTGGAGATTGCTTCCGTGCCCGCGGCCAGCGCCGCGACCGGACGATTGACGAGCTTCGAAAGCAGCAGCGCCAGCCAGGTCGAAGCGAACAGGACCACCACCGTAAGCAGGAGGAGGTAGCCAATATAAGTCCGCCGAAACAGCTTTCTTTTAGCCGCCAGTTCGATATAGCGATTCTGGCTTTCCTGGATCTGGCGCGCGGTTTCGGCGAATCTTGGGGGAAGCGGAATAGCGACGATCACCGCTCCCCCGTGCAGCGGAGCCGCCGCAACAATGTAGTCCGTGGCGCCAAACTGAAAATGCGGGTGCTCGCCGCGCAATGCCGGTGGCAGCGGAAAGCTCTTTTTCATGTCGTCCCAGCCTACTGGCATGTTCAGACTGGCCGCCACATTGTTATTTGCCAGCGCCACCGCGAATCCGCCCTGCAGGGTCGGAATATATTCCCGCAGCTCTTCGCGGGCAGCAGAAAAATTTCCGCTGGCAAATGCACTTTGAAATTCGTCTGTCTGCGCGATCGACTGCACTTCTGCCGTCGCATTCTGGCCGGCGTAATCGTAGAGCAGAGCCGACATGGCCGCCGTATCCGCCCGCACCTCTTCCACCGGTTGCGAGAACCATTTGTCGATCGAGCGGTTCATCAGCAAATAAGAGAACCAGAACATCGCCATCACCGGCAGAGACGACAGCAGCAGGCTGACTACGACCAGTCGCCAGCGAAATTTGGAACCGGCTATTCCTTGCCGCCATTCGGCGTAAACCTTCAGCAGGTTGCGGCCGAGAACAACAGAGAGGGCGACGAAGGCAAAAAAAATCAGGCCGCTTAGTCCAACAAAAAACAGAAGCTCCTGATTACTGTCAGGGCTGAGAAATTTGAGATTAAACGAGGCCTGGCCGACAAGAATTGCGAGCAGCAGAAAAGCGCCGATAGCGAGTGCAATTACCAGCTTCCGGCGCCCGGAGGTTTTGGTCTCGTCGCGGATTGGATCCGGTGCAACCAAGGTTGATGACATTATAGGGCGTTACGGGGCGACGTTGGTCGTCATCGAACTGGATCAGCGCGCCAACGACTAGCGACTTCGACTACCGGCCTCTAGCCTTCATTAATCCGCTCCGCACCGCCTCATACGCAGTTTTAGGCCGATACTCACGGTCAAACAGCAGCGCCGCGCCCGCCGTATGCTTCGAGTGCGATCCAATCCAGGAATATTTGTCAGTGAATCCCCAGGTCTGGATGGCCGTGCATCCCCGGTAAGCCAGGCACGCGGCGACGATGTCGCGGTAGATGTCTGCCTGGCGTTGAAGGTCTTCTCGATTTGCGTCGCCGAATGCATCGACGGGCAGTGCAACGTCCATCTCGGTAATGTGAACCTGCACGCCGAGAGTAGTGAGGCGTTTGATATTTTCAGAGATCGATGCAACATCGGCGTGCATGTGCGCGATGTGCATCTGCAATCCCACGCCGTCAATCGGAACGCCGCGCTGCCGGAAGTCGCGAACCATGGCGTAGATCGCGTCCGACTTAGGATTTACAACCTCTGCCTCGGCGTCGTTATAAAAAAGCAGAGCTTGCGGATCGGCCTCGTGAGCCCAGCGGAAACAGTGCTCAATATAAGAGTAAGGTTGCTGCGGGCTACGAGCTGCGAGCTCCGGGCGAGCGGAGTTGCTCGCAACTCGGAGCTCAGAGCTCGAAGCTAAAGCGATTCCCGGCTGATCATGCCAGATCGTGCTGCGCAGTTCTCCGGGCCGCAATTCGTCGAATGCCTCGTTGACTACATCCCACGCGAATATCCTTCCGCGGTAACGTCCCACCACAGTCTTAATATGTTTCTCGAGAATTTCCGCCAGCTCGGCCGAACTATATTTCCCGCCGGTCAGCCATTTCGGATTCTGTTGATGCCACACTAGCGTGTGACCGCGCACCTTCATGGCATGCCGCGTTGCGAAATCGACCACCTGATCGCTTTGAGAAAAATCGTAAGACTCCGGCGCCGGATGCACTACCTCCCACTTGAGCGCGTCCTCAGGTTCCACCATGTTGAACTCCCGCGCCAGCGTCGCCGCGTATGCCGCTTCTGAAAGTTGAGCTGCCCGCACCGCCGCGCCGATGAGAATTCCAGCAGAACTCGCAGCCGTGCGCAGCGATTTTTCTGGCGCAGGAGTGCCAAATCCAATACAAAAGCCCGTAGTGGCCAAAACACAGACGCGCCAGTTCATCGAAGTTCCTCCGTTGCGATGTTGTTCAATAGTTCACTCTGCTGTAGGGAGGAATTTCTGCAAAGGACATTGCTCACACCGTGGTTGTGACTTTAGGCAGTGATGCTTGCCGACGCCTACCAGCAGCCCGTGCATCTCGTTGAAAATTTGCACGAGATCTGTGCGCTCGGCTCGACTCACCCGCGATGGACGATGGCACGACCCCAGCGGGCCGGTGATAGCCGGCGCCGGAGCAAAACCTTGGCCGGGGAGGGGCATTTCTACCAGCGCCTCCTCGAAGAGCGTCCGAATTTCCTCATAATCCGTCCGATGTTCGACGATCCGGTGGCGTTCGAGGATGCGGCGCGCATAAGCGTCCACCACGAAGACCGGGTGATTGCCGGCGTAGAGGAGAATCGAATCTGCAGTCTCCGGGCCGACGCCATTCAGCGCCAGCAGTTCCTCGCGCAAATCTTCTGTTGGCCGCGCGAGCATACGCGTGAGCGAACCGCCATAACGTTCATCGAGGAATTTCGCAAATGTTTTCAGGCGTTGCGCTTTTTGCCGGAAGTATCCTGAAGGACGAATCAGTTGTTCAAGCCGCGGCTGAGGCGTTTGCCGGATTCCGCCGATCGTCAGCACTCCAGCCTGCCGCAAGCTGCGCAGCGCCTTCTCCACATTTGTCCACGCTGTGTTCTGGGTCAGATATGCGCCAACAATCATTTCGAAGCGCGATTGCGCCGGCCACCAATGCTGGCGTCCCCAAGCGGAGAACAATGTTGAATAGTAAGCACGGATCGCGTCGTGTCGGGTTTCGGTCACGGCGCGATGAAAAGATCGGCGGGAAGCTCAAAGCGGACGCACAATTTCCTCACTTGTTCGATGGTGAGATTCCGTTTCCCTGCGAGGAACATGGAAACCGCGCTCTCCGTCCCGAATTGAGGAACCAGATCGCGTTGCGTCAGACCATGCTGTTCAATCAGAAATCGCACCACGGAAACCGGATCAGCTGCAGGAATGGGATGACGCTCGCGCTCATATCGTTCCACCAGCACGGTGAGGAGCTCGATTGCTTTCTCTTCAGAGGGAGAGGGGTTGTGCAAAGATGTCAGATGGAAGAGAGCATTGGTATACGCTTCGAGTTCTGTGTCATTGTGGATGACGTGGGGAGCGCCCTTGGCAATCATTTTTGCCGGGTTGGCAAGAACTGTGCTCATTTTGCCCCATACTCTCTATCCCAGTTGCTGGGATTGTCATATTGCTTATTCGTCAAAAAGGATCTGATATAGACGTGCCCCTGGGTGCGCTTTTTTTTCGCCGTTTTGGCGTAGTGGATGACCGTAACGAGCCTGTATCGATTGTGCCTGATGTTGAAGATCACATAATCATCCACGTTATCGGCATCCTTGAACATCCTCCGCACTTCCGCAAAATTGTGCCACCGCACCCCCTCGACAATGGCTACCCATGCCTTGATTTCATCGGCCGCATCCTTGTGCGCTTCCATCGCCTCGCTCAGGTGCCTGCGCGTAACAATATGCACTTAACTAAAGAATACTTCACATATTGTGAAGTCGTCAAAAGCTGCCCGATTCTTGCTGTAGCTTTTGGGAACTTGGCAAACCATCGTAACTCCCGTTTTCAGTGGCTTCCGTGTGATCAACACATTTTGTTACCCCGTGCATGAACTTAAGTTACTTTTTCGGAATACCCGTTGGGTTGACAATTTGTGTCAGTGCGAATGCGCCCTCGCTGATCCTGTCGGAAATCAGCGGTTTCGCATTGGCATCGACCCCCGACTTCGCGAGATTACTAGGAGAGATATGTCTCAGCGGCTGGGTGACCTGCTCGTCAAAGAAAAGGTCATAACCCCGGAGCAGTTGGAGCAAGCTACTAAACTCCAAAAGGAGTCGCACACTCGCCTCGCCTCGGCCCTGGTGAAGTTAGGTTTTCTTTCGGACGAGGACGTTACCAACTTTCTCTCGCGCCAGTATGGCGTGCCCGCCATCAATCTTTCCTATTTCGAAATCGATCCTGCCGTCGTCAAGTTGATTCCCTTCGAAACCGCAAAACGCTATCAGATTCTGCCGCTGAGCCGCGTCGGCGCTTCGCTCACCATCGCCATGGTCGATCCCACCAACGTCTTCGCCATGGACGATATCAAATTCATGACCGGCTTCAACATCGAACCGGTTGTTGCCTCCGAGAGCTCCATTATCACCGGCATCGACAAGGCCTACGGCACTTCCAAGGAGGAAGAGCTCGAGAGTGTCATGCAGTCGATGAACGACATGGGCGAAGCCGCCGATGTCGAAGTGCAGGCCGAACAGCAAGAGGTCGAACTCAAGGAACTGGAGAAAGCCGCCGACGAAGCTCCCATCGTCAAGCTCGTGAACCTGGTGCTCACCGACGCCGTGAAGCGCGGAGCCAGCGACATTCACATGGAGCCCTACGAAAAGGAATTTCGTGTTCGCTTTCGTATTGACGGCGTTCTGCAGTTGATCATGAACCCGCCGCTGAAACTAAAAGATGCCATCACTTCTCGCCTGAAGATCATGGCCAAGCTTGACATCAGCGAAAAGCGCCTGCCGCAAGACGGCCGCATCATGCTCAAGATGCAGATCGGCGGCAAGAAAAAGCAGCTTGATTTCCGTGTCTCTACTCTGCCTACGCTCTGGGGCGAGAAGATCGTGCTCCGCTTGCTCGACAAAGAGAACCTGCGCCTCGACATGACGAAGCTCGGCTTCGAGCAGGAGTCGTTGGATAAATTCCAGAAGGCCATCCTGAAGCCCTATGGCATGGTGCTCGTGACCGGCCCGACCGGATCGGGCAAGACTAACACTCTGTATTCCTCCATCTCGCAGCTCAATCAGGTCGACACCAACATCATGACCGCCGAAGACCCAGTTGAGTTCCAGTTGGGCGGTGTAAACCAGGTGCAGATGAAGGAACAGATCGGCCTCAATTTTGCGACCGCACTGCGCGCCTTCCTGCGGCAAGATCCCAACATTATTCTGGTCGGCGAAATCCGCGACTTTGAAACCGCGGAAATCGCTATCAAGGCCGCGCTCACTGGCCACCTGGTTTTGTCGACGCTCCACACCAACGGCGCGCCCGAAACCATCACCCGTCTCATGAACATGGGTATCGAGCCCTTCCTGGTCGCGACCTCGGTCCACCTGATCTGTGCCCAGCGCCTGATCCGGCGGGTTTGCAAGGACTGCGCCGAGCCTGTCGAAATGCCGGTCCAGGCCCTGATCGATGAGGGTTTTACGCCCGAGGAGGCGAAGACGGTGCAGATCATGAAGGGCAAAGGTTGTACGACCTGCAATAAGACTGGGTACAAGGGCCGCACCGGTTTGTACGAAGTGATGGAAGTGGACGACGAGATTCGCGAACTGGTTCTGGTTGGAGCGTCGGCGCTCGAACTCAAAAAGAAGGCGATTGAACGGGGCATGATCACTCTGCGTCGCAGCGGCTTGATCAAGGTCGCGCAAGGTTGGACCACGCTCGAAGAAGTGGCGAGGGAAACGATCCACTAGAAACGCCGTTCGCTATTCGCTCTTCGCTTTGTGAACGGCGAACGGCGAACAGCGAAGGACGAAAAGCGAATAGCGAATTTGCAGTAGGAAATAGCAAAGAAAGAGAAAGAAAGAAAAAAATATGGCTCTCTCATTAAGCGACCTGCTTCGCCGCATGCTGGAGATGAACGGCAGCGACCTTCACATCACTACTAACTCTCCGCCGCAAATCCGCGTGCATGGCCATCTCGTGCCGCTCGACCTGCCGCAATTGACCCCCGCTGAGACCAAGCAGCTGGCCTACAGCGTGATGACCGATTCGCAGAAGCATCGCTTCGAAGAGAGCCTCGAGCTCGACTTCTCCTTCGGCTTGAAAGGCCTGGCCCGCTTCCGCGCCAACGTGTTCAATCAGCGCGGCGCTACGGCTTGCGTCTTCCGTCTCATTCCGTTTGAGATCAAATCCTTCAACCAACTTGGCCTTCCCGCGGTAGTCAGCAAGATGTGCGATAAGCCGCGCGGACTGGTGCTCGTGACCGGGCCGACTGGTTCCGGCAAGTCGACTACGCTCGCTTCCATGATCGACAAGATCAATACCGAGCGCCATGATCACATCCTCACCATCGAGGACCCGATCGAGTTCGTGCACATGAACAAGAACTGCGTGGTCAACCAGCGCGAACTGCATTCTGATACCAAGAGCTTTACCGATGCGCTGCGCGCGGCTCTTCGTGAAGACCCCGACGTTGTTCTGATCGGCGAAATGCGCGACCTCGAAACGATCGAATCCGCCCTGCGTATTGCGGAAACCGGCCACCTCACCTTCGGCACATTGCATACCAACTCCGCATCCTCCACCATCAATCGCGTGATCGACGTGTTTCCGGCGCACCAGCAATCGCAGATTCGCGCCCAGCTTTCGCTCGTGCTCGAAGGCATTATGTGCCAAAGCCTGCTGCCCAAGATCGACGGGAAAGGTCGCGCCATGTGTATGGAAATTCTTGTGCCCAACGCTGCCGTGCGCAACCTGATCCGCGAAGACAAGATTCACCAGATCTATTCCTCCATGCAGTCCGGCCAGGAAAAGTTCGGCATGCAGACATTTAACCAGTCGCTCGCCAACGCTTATTTCCAGAAGCAAATCACGATCGAGACGGCGCTCACCCGCTCCAGCAATCAGGACGAGTTGCAGGAAATGATTTCGCGTGGTGCTGTGACTGTGAATCGCAGTGGCGCTCCGCTAGCCAAGGGCGCGGTTCCGGGAAAACACTGATTTTGAGTTCGTAGCAAGCATCGCTTCCGCGATGCTAAACGTTATGCGAGTTCGGTCGCCCCTTCGGGGGACGACACAGGGAACGAGTTAAGGAGAAGTAACCATGCCGGTTTTTACATTTTCAGGGAAGACCGCTTCGGGCGAGAAAGTTCAGGGAGAGCGCGTCGCCGCCAATAAAGACGGATTGGCGCAGCAGTTGCGTAAGGAGCGCATCACTCCGGGCTCCATTCGCCAGAAGGGCAAGGAATTTTCCATGCCCACGTTCGGCAGTGGCAAGATCAAGGTCAAGGAAGTGGCCGTCTTCTTCCGCCAGTTCTCGGTCATGATCGATGCCGGCCTGCCCCTGGTGCAGTGCCTGGAGATTCTCGGCGCGAATCAGGAAAATCCCGCTTTTCAGAAGACGCTGCTGGGCGTTCGGACGACCGTCGAAGGTGGCGCCACGCTGGCCAATGCTATGCGCCAGTATCCCGTGATCTTCGACGATCTCACCACCAACATGATCGAAGCCGGCGAAACGGGCGGCATTCTCGACATCATTCTTCAACGCCTCGCCATCTACGTCGAAAAAGCTGTCAAGCTGCGCGCGGCTGTCAAATCGGCATTGATCTACCCGGTTGCCGTGGTCTCGCTCGCCGTGCTGATCGTCGGCGCCCTGCTTAAGTGGGTTGTGCCCATTTTCGCCAACCTCTTTGTCGGATTGGGGGTCGCCCTTCCGCTGCCCACCCGCATAGTCATCGGGCTGAGCGCTTTCGTGGGTCACTTCTGGTGGTTCTTTATCGTCGGCGGCGTAGGAACATTCTACGGCGTGAAGCAGATCCGCAAGCATCCGCGGGGCGCTTATTACTTCGATAAGGGGCTGCTCAACCTTCCAATCATCGGTATGCTGCTGAAAAAGATCGCAGTCGCGCGGTTTACCCGAACCTTGGGAACGCTGATCACATCGGGCGTTCCAATTCTGGAAGGCTTGGCGATCACGGCGCGTACGTCGGGCAACAAAGTACTCGAAGAAGCACTCATGAGAGTTCGCAAGGCGATCGAAGAAGGCCGCACCATCGTCGATCCGCTGCGGGAATGCGGCGTGTTTCCAAACATGGTGACGCAGATGATCGGCGTCGGCGAAGCCACCGGCGCGATGGATTCAATGCTGCAAAAAATCGCCGACTTCTATGAAGACGAAGTCGACTCCGCCACTAAAGATATGTTGGCCATGCTGGAGCCGGTCATCATCGGCGTGCTCGGCATCAGCATCGGCGGCATCGTTATTTCGCTGTACATGCCGTTATTCGCCATGATCGGAAAACTGGCAGGATAGAAGAACATAGCAGTCAGCCATCAGCAGTCAGCCGTCAGCTAAGGCCAAGTATCACCGGCCGACAAGGGCGCATGACCGGGAACGAAAAACTGATGGCCGACGGCTAAAGGCTGACGGCTAATTCATGCACTCTATCTCCGATGAGCGAAACTGGCTGACCTGGCTGGTGAAGGTTCGCATCCTGATCCTGATGGTCTTGCTCGCCATCGAACTCGCCGTCATTCGCCTCACCCCGAGCCCGCTGCCCATCATGCCCTTCCTCACCGGAATGGTGCTCTGGTTCGTGCTCTCGCTCTTCTTTTTATTTCTGGTTTCGGTCTGGAGAGAGCATCGCCTCCAAGCCATCCTGCAAGTGCTCGCTGATTTGGCCATGGTTACCCTGGTCGTCCACGTCACAGGCGGAATCGACAGCTCGCTCAATTTTCTTTACCCGCTCGTCATTGTCGTGGCCTGCATGCTCCTGCCCCGCGTCTGGGGATACCTAAGCGCCGCGCTCGCTTTCATCCTTTTCGGGAGCATTCTCGAACTCGATTATTATCTCGTCGTTCCCTCGTACTCCACTTCCCATCCCAAGCTCAAAGCGCTCCAAGTCGTTATCTTCGTCAACCTGTTCGCCTACTTCGCCATCGCCTACCTTGCCGGGTTGCTCATGAGCAAGCTGCGCCAAGTTGACGTGCAATTAAAGGACGCGAGCGGCGCGCTACGAAACCTGCAGGCGCTTCACGAGAATATCGTGCAGTCGATGAGCGGCGGCGTTATCACCACCAGCCTCGATGGGCGCATCACTCTCGTCAATCGCGCCGCCCAGCAACTGCTTGAAATTTCCGAAGCTGAATTGCGCGGGCGTTCCGTCGCCGATCTCTTTCAGGATCCGTTGCCCCATTTTGGCGGAGCGCGCGCCGATGCCGAAGTCCGCTATGTAGCCGTCAACGGCTTTCGCAAAACTTTTCGCGTTCTTGTCTCCGCACTCAACGTCAGCGCCCGCGGCGACCTCGGCTTTGTGTATTCCTTCGACGATCTCACCGAGATCCGCCGCCTTGAGCGCGAAGTCCGCATGCAGGACCGCCTCGCGGCCGTTGGCCGCCTTGCCGCCGCCATCGCGCACGAGATCCGCAATCCTCTTACTTCCATCGCAGGCTCAGTGAGCATGTTGTCGGACGCGCCCAGCCTGAGCCCGGAAGAGCGCCACCTGTTGCAGATCGTGATTCGCGAATCCGATCGCCTCAACAACATCATCACCGATTTCCTCGCCTACTCTCGCGGCAAGCAATACACCTTCGCCCGCGTGAATCTGATTCCTCTGCTCGAAGACACGCTCACTTTGCTCGAACATCGCCTCACCGCGGAAAACTCCGGTATCAAGCTGCAGCGTAATTTTCCGAAGTCGGAAGCCTGGGTGCTGGCCGATGGTGACAAGCTCAAACAGGTTTTCTGGAATTTCTGCGAGAACGCCCTACGCGCGATGAAATCGCAATCGCAATCGCCGTCGAAGACCGACCCGCAATTGAGAAATAAAGGCGGCACCCTGAACGTCGTCCTCGCCGAACGCGGCTCCGATTGGGAGATGAGTTTTTCCGACACCGGCCCCGGCATTAATCCGCAGCAGACGGAAAAAATCTTCGAGCCCTTCCAGTCGAACTTCGAGGGTGGAACCGGTCTTGGCCTCGCCATCGTCTACCAGATCGTTCAGGCCCACGAAGGTAAAGTCTGGGCGCGCTCCGAAGTAGGCAAGGGTACGAGCTTTGTAGTGCGACTTCGCCGCATGGAGTGCGCAGACGACGAATCCAGTACCCGCGCATCCTTATCCAAATCCGCATCCGCCGTCGAAGCTACCCCCGCCGCGCTGGCCGCCGCCAGTGGAGGCCAGCGTGGGTAACATTCTCGTCTGTGACGACGAACGCTCCATCTGCGAATTGCTCGACATTGCACTACGCCGCGACGGTCACAAAGTCGAAACCGTTACCGGAGGTGAGGCTGCCAAGCGCAAAATCGACAGCGCATTGTTCGACGTGATCGTCACCGACATCAAAATGCCGAACGTCGACGGAGTAGAAGTCCTGCGCCACGCGCACCAGATCTCGCCCGAGTCTGCGGTCATCCTGATGACCGCCGTCGACGACTACGAAGCTGCCGTTGAGGCCGTCAAAGCCGGGGGCGCGACCGACTACATCCGCAAAAGTCCCGGCCTGGTCGACGAAGTCAAATTAGCCATCGCCCGCTCGCTGACAAAAGTTTCGCTCAGCCGCCAGAATTTCGCTCTGCGCCGCGATGCCGCGACCCGCAATTCGCTCGACAACATCGTCGGGGCAAGCTCGGCAATTGACAAACTAAAACAGACCATCCGGACAGTTGCAACGACCAGCAGCACGATTCTCGTGTACGGCGAAAGCGGAACCGGCAAAGAGCTCGTCGCTCGCGCCGTTCACACCTGCTCGCCCCGCGCCGGCGAAGCCTTCGTCAGCGTCAACTGTGGAGCTTTCCCGGAGACGCTCCTCGAAAGCGAACTCTTCGGCTACGTCAAAGGCGCTTTCACCGGAGCCAACCAGAATCGCCGCGGCCTCTTTGAAGTCGCTGATCAGGGCACCATTTTTCTCGACGAAATCGGCGAGATGACGATGCCCATGCAGGTCAAACTGTTGCGAGTTCTGCAAGAGCGCACCGTTCGCCCCGTGGGAGGCTCCGCCGAAATTCCCGTAGACGTTCGCGTCATTGCCGCTACCAACCGCGATCTCGATCGGCAGGTGACCGAAGGCACATTCCGCGAAGACCTTTACTATCGCCTCAACGTAATTCCCATTCGCGTTCCCGGACTGCGCGAGCGCCGCGAAGATGTTTCCCTTCTCGCCAATCATTTCCTAAAAAAATATGCTCCCGCAACCGGCAAAAGTATTCACAGCGTGGAAGCGTCATCGCTAGAAAATCTCACCACCTACGACTGGCCGGGCAACGTCCGCCAGTTGGAAAACACGATCGAACGCGCGGTAGCGCTCGAAACGAGCGCCGAGCTTCGCGTGGAACTACCCGCCGAGCGTCCCAAAGCCCGCGCTGCCGCTGCTGGAGCCGACGGCACGGCCACCATCGCCATAGGCGCTGGCGCCGTGCTGCCTGAAGGCGTCAACATGGAAAATTATGTAGCCCAGATCGAGCGCAGCCTCTTACAATCCGCCCTATCGCAGACCCATGGCGTCCAGGTACGCGCCGCTGACGTATTGGGAATCTCCTACCGCTCCTTCCGCCACCTGATGAAAAAATACGAGTTATAACTCAGCTCTCAGTTATCAGTTATCAGCTCTCAGCTCAGTCCTAAATTCTAAGTAATCCCCGCTTATTGTCATCTTGAGCGCAGCATGAAATTCACGAAGTGAAGTTCATGCGGAGTCGAAAGACCCCTAGGCAGTTACTCGGTCAACGGTACCCCTGGTTTCTTCCCTTGACTTCAGAATGAGGAGCCTGATCGTCTGCGGATGAGCCAACTTGGCCAGTTCATTTTTCGCTCTTGACGATTGCCCGCTTCGGGCTATACTCATGCGTTTACTGAAGTTTTCTGAATTCTGGCTTGAGGGGGCGCGGAATTCTGGGAAGGCGGAATTATTGTCGTCGTGTAACTCGCTACCTCT
The DNA here is from genome assembly GCA_963800565.1 of uncultured Acidobacteriaceae bacterium. Classification (GTDB taxonomy): domain Bacteria; phylum Acidobacteriota; class Terriglobia; order Terriglobales; family Acidobacteriaceae; genus Acidiflorens. The sequence continues at coordinate 262,822 of CAWDBM010000008.1, read as the reverse complement.
CCCCCTAGAGCACGCGGTTCCCGCCTGCAGCACTCCTGTGTGTCGAAAGATACACTTCCTAGCCTGCAACGAGGAGAGACACATGCCAGTAATTAAGCGACTTATTATTCTGTTTGTATCTTGCGTCATCCTCTGCGCCGCAGCCCACCAGGCCCACGCGTCACTCGGCTTCCAGCCGATTTCGCAGGATGAACTCAAGATGACCAGCGAACCGCAGGCTCCCGGAGCTCCCGCCATCATCTTGTACCGCCAGGTCGATCGTGACGACAACATTCATACTCCTCACGAGGACAATTATTTTCGCATCAAGATCCTCACCGAAGAAGGACGGAAACATGGCAATGTAGAGATTCCTTTTGTTAAGGAATTCGATAACGTAGTGAATATAAGGGCTCGGACCATCAGGCCGGATGGTTCAATCGCCGACTTTGATGGCCAAGTTTTCGAAAAGGAGTTGGTTAAGAATAGGGGAGCGAGAGTATTGGCGAAAGTGTTTACGCTTCCCGATGTAGAGGTTGGGTCTGTCATCGAATACTTTTTTACGATTGACTTCGTCGAACACAGGCTGTTCCGGTCGAATTGGATCCTGAGCAACGAGTTATTCACCAAGAAAGCGCAATTTTCGCTCAAGCCCTACGAGGGCACCTACGTGAAGTACACCCTGCGCTGGAGTTGGCACGACCTGCCTCCGGGCGCAGTGCCGAAAGAAGGGCCTGACCACATCATAAGGATGGAGGCGAGCGACATACCGGCCTTCCAGACCGAAGACCACATGCCCCCTGCGAACGAGTTGAAGTCGCGGGTGAATTTTATTTATGAAGAAGGCGTCACCCCCAAAGACCAGGTCGATTTCTGGAAACACTTCGGGAGGAAGCGAAACGGCGAACTGGAAAGCTTCGTCGGAAAAAGAAAAGCCATGGAGCAGGCGGTCTCTGAAATCGTCTCCCCCGGGGACTCGCAGGACGTGAAACTGCGAAAGATCTATGACCGCGTGCAGCAGATTCGAAACAAATCCTACGAGCAACGGAAAACCCAACAGGAAGTAAAGCGGGAAAAGGAAAAGGCCGTAGAAAATGTCGAGGAGGTTTGGAAGCGAGGCTACGGCAGTTGGACGGAATTGACATGGCTGTTTCTCGGTTTGGCGCGGGCCGCTGGTTTTGAAGCCTATGGATGCTGGGTTTCAGATCGCAAAGACTATTTTTTCAATCCCACCACCATGGAAAGTGCGAAGTTGAATGCCAACGTTGTGCTCGTCAAGCTCAATGGGAAAGATCTCTATTTTGCTCCCGGAGACGCTTTCGCGCCGTTCGGCATGCTTGCCTGGTGGGAAACAGGCGTCCCAGGATTGCGTCTGGATAACGACGGAGGGACATGGATTAGGACCACGCTCCCGGAAGCATCGGAATCCCAAATCGCGCACGTCGCAAAACTGAAGCTCTCTGACACCGGCGATCTGGAGGGGAAGTTGACCATCACCTACACCGGCTTGGAAGCGATGTACCACCGGTTGGAAGAACGGCACGCAGACGACGCAGCGCGCAAGAGATTTCTCGAAGCACGCGCGACCTCGCAGATCGGTGTTCCTGCCGAGGCCGAACTGACCAATCAACCGGACTGGACGAATTCAGAAACGCCGCTAGTCGCCGAATTCAAGCTGAAAATTCCTGCTTGGACCGCGAACGCCGGCAGCAAGGTGCTCATCCCCGCCGCCATCTTTACGGGTGGCGAGAAGAACGTGTTCGAACATGCCAACCGCGTTCATCCCATTTATTTTGAGTACCCGCACGAGAAGATCGACGACGTAACCATCGAGCTTCCGCCTGCCTGGCAGGTGAGCAGTGTGCCGCCACTCCAGGATCACAACGGGAAGGTCATCACCTATTCCTTGAAGGTCGAACAAAGTCCCGCAACGTTGCGGCTAACCAGAAAATTGGCCATCGACATTGTGTTGCTCGATCCGAAAAACTACCCCGCTTTACGAAGCTTCTACGAAAGCATCAGGACGAGCGATGGCGTGCAGATTGTCGCGCTACCAGGAGAGATTCATGCCAGTAACTAAGCAACTCGCTAAAGGGTGTACTTTGCCGTTTTTATTCATTGGGGTTCTATGCGTCACGGCTTCTCCAGCCCACGCGTCGCTCGGCTTCCAGGCCATTTCGCAGGACGAACTCAAGATGACCAGCGAGCCGCAGGCCCCCGGGGCTCCCGCCATCATTTTATTTCGTGAGGTCGACCGCGACGACAACATTCACACGCCTCACGAGGACAATTATTTTCGCATCAAGATCCTCACCGAAGAAGGCCGAAAGCGTGCCGACATTGAGATCCCCTTCTTGAAAGAAAACGAGAATGTGGTCTCGCTCAAGGCTCGAACCATTCGGCCCGACGGTTCCGTCGCCAACTTCGACGGCAAGGTTTTTGAGAAGTATCTGCTCAAGGGCAGATTCGAGGGAAGGCAGTTGAAGGTCCTGGCGAAAACTTTCACTCTTCCCGACGTCCAGGTGGGCAGCATCATCGAGTATTCCTACACGGTCGATTATGGCGAATACACGCTCTTCAACTCGAATTGGGTTCTGAGCGATGAACTGTTCACAAAGAAAGCCGTCTTTACCCTCAAACCATTCAACGACAGCTACTACGGAAATTATTCCATGCGTTGGAGCTGGAACAGTCTGCCCGCGGGCGCCGTGCCTCCCAAGGCGGGTGGGGATCACATCGTCCGCATGGAAGCGACCAACATACCCGCATTCCAGACTGAAGACTTCATGCCGCCAGAGAATGAGTTGAAGTCGCATGTGGATTTTATTTATGAAGAGGGCTCACCCGAGAAAGATCAGGCCAACTACTGGAAGCATTTCGGAAAGCAGCGCAACGGGCAATTGGAAAGCTTCGTGGGCAAGCATAAAGCGATGGAAGAAGCGGTCGCGCAAATCGTTGCGCCCAGCGACCCGCCCGAGGTGAAGCTGCGCAAAATCTATGACCGCGTTCAGCAACTCCGCAACACATCCTACGAAGTGGAAAAGACCGAGCAGGAACAAAAGCGCGCCAAAGAAAAAACCGTAGAAAATGTGAACGCGGAAGATATCTGGAAGCGCGGCTACGGTACCGGAACTCAGCTAACCTGGCTGTTCCTCGGACTAGCCCGGGCCGCAGGTTTCGAAGCCTATGGCTGCTGGGTTTCCGCTCGCAGCCAATATTTTTTCACTCCAGTCACAATGCAAAGCTCGAAATTGAATTCCAATGTCGTGCTCGTTAAGCTCAACGGCAAAGACGCGTACTTCGATCCCGGAGCGGCCTTCACCCCGTTTGGCCTATTGACCTGGTCCGAAACCGGCACCGCGGGCTTGCGGCTCGATAAAGATGGCGGAACCTGGATTCAAACCACGCTCCCGCAGGCCTCCGAATCTCGCATCGACCGCGCCGGCAAATTGAAGCTCTCTGACACCGGAGACCTCGAAGGCAAACTTACCGTCACCTACGTCGGCCTCGAAGCCATGTACCGGCGTCTTGAGGAGCAGCACGCCGACGAAGCGGCGCGCAAGAAATATCTGGAAGACGGACTAAAGGGGCAAATCGAGGCGGGAACAGAAGTCGATCTCACGAATAAGCCCGACTGGGCCAATTCAGAAACGCCGCTGGTCGCGGAGTTCGACTTCAAGATTCCCGGGTGGGCCTCCGGTTCCGGGAGGCGCGTGATGATCCCCGCTGCCATCTTCACTGCGGGAGAGAAAAATGTTTTCGAGCACGCCCAGCGAGCATACCCTATCTATTTCGAGTATCCCCACCTCAAGGCGGATGACGTGACCGTCGAACTACCGGCAGGCTGGCAAGTGAGCAGCGTGCCACCGGCGCAGAATCAGGATGGCCATGTCATTCTCTACACTCTGAAAGTTGACCAAAGCCCGGGCGAGGTCCGGCTGACGAGGAAATTTACCGTCGATTTTATGATGCTGGAAGCAAAGTACTACACCGCATTGCGTAACTTCTTTCAGGTAGTAAGAACCGGCGATGGGGAGCAGATAGTCCTGCAACCAGGGGAAATCCATGCGAGTAACTAGCTATCTAACTAACCGGGTAACTGAACTAACCATGCGAGTAACTGGGCACTGGCGATTGGCCAGCTTTTTTCTAATTGCGCTGTCTATCACGGCCCTCGTACCGCGCGCCGCAGCCAGCTCCGACGCACCGCAATGGATGCACGCTCTCGTCGGTGTCACCTTGCCCTCCTATGACGACAGGACCGACGCAGTCCTGCTCTTTTCCGACATCAATGTGACCGTGCTGGCCGCGGATAAGATCCGGACGCATGTGCGCCAAGCCTTCAAGATTCTGCGGCCGGAAGGGCGCGAGCGGGGAATAGTGGCTGTCGATTTCGGCCCAACCAAGAAAATCAGAAGTTTGCACGGCTGGTGTATCCCGGCGCAGGGCAAGGACTACGAGGTTAAAGATAAGGACGCAATCGACGTTGCGTCATCGGCCGAAGGCGGCGAATTAATCGACGATGTAAAGTACAGGTTGCTGCGTATTCCAGCGCCCGACGTCGGCAACATTGTGGGCTACGAGTATGAAGTAGAGGAGCAGCCTTTCTGGCTGCAGGATATTTGGCACTTCCAGAGAATCGATCCGGTGCGCGAAAGCCACTATTCGTTGCAACTTCCCCCCGGCTGGGTTTTTAAGGCTTCCTGGCTTTTGCACCCTGAGGTGAAGCCCGACGGAGCGAGCAGCAACATTTTGCAATGGGCGGTTAGCGACGTCAAAGGGATTCGACGTGAGCCCGAAATGCCGCCGTTAGAGGGCGTGGCGGCACAGATGATCGTGTCATTCTTCCCTTCAGGAGGAACCGGGAAGAGCAACGAGTTCGTCAGCTGGGAGGGCATGGGGCGTTGGCAAGAAGGCTTGTACCAGGGACGCATGGACGCTTCCGAGCCGATCAAGCAAAAGGTAAACGCGTTGGTGGCTGGGAAGACCGGCCAGCTCCAAAAAATGCAAGCCGTCGCTGCTTTCGTGCAACACGACATTCGCTATGTCGCCATCGAGCTCGGCATCGGCGGGTGGCAACCTCACGCCGCCGCCGACGTTTTCTCCCACCGCTATGGAGATTGCAAAGACAAAGCGACGCTGATGCGCACCATGCTGAGCGTAATCGGCGTGGAATCGTACCAGGTAGTCATCAACACAGAGCGGGGATCGGTAACGCAGGGTTCGCCCGCGCATAACGACTTCAACCACGTAATTCTAGCCATCAAGCTGCCCGATGAAGTGGCGAAGGATCCTTCGTTGATCGCGGTGATCCAGGATCCCAAACTCGGCAAAGTCTTGTTTTTCGATCCCACCAATGAGATAACACCTTTCGGTGAAATCGGCGGATACTTGCAAGCCAATTACGGATTGCTGGTAATGCCCGAAGGCGGCGAACTAGTCGAGTTGCCCCAGCAACCCTCGGCGATGAATAGCATCCAGCGCGAGGGCACGCTGACGATCGACGCCAGCGGAATATTGAAAGGCGACGTCAAGGAAGTTCGGCTTGGAGATCGCGCAGCCTATGAGCGCCACCGATTGCGCACCGTGACCAAGAACGAGGATCGCATCAAGCCCATCGAAAGTCTGCTCGGCGGTTCGCTCTCCAACTTTCAGATTGCGCGAGCAAGCGTAGTCAATCTCGACCGGTCTGATCAACCCTTCGGTTTCAGCTACACTTTCCAGTCCAGCAATTACGCTAAGAGCGCCGGCAATCTCTTGTTGGTGCGGCCGCGAGTGCTGGGCAGCAAGGGTTCCGGAATACTCGAGACCAAAGAGCCGCGGAAATTTCCGCTCGAATTCGATGGCCCATCCCGCGATACCGACAGCTTCGATATCGCGCTGCCGCCGGGTTATGAAGTGGATGAACTGCCGCCGCCGATGGATCTGGACTACAGTTTTGGCAGCTATCACAGCAAAACCGAAGCCAGCGGAAACGTCATCCACTACACCCGCAGTGTGGAAATCAAAGAGCTAAGCGTTCCGGTAAGCAAGATGGATGAATTGAAAAAGTTCTACCGGATGATCGCATCCGACGAGCGCAACACAGCCGTCCTGAAACCAGCGGGCGGCGGAAAGTAAAGCCGTTCGAGAGAAATTGGTCGGGGCGCGCGGATTTGAACCGCGGACCCCCTGCGCCCAAGGCAGGTGCGCTACCAGGCTGCGCTACGCCCCGACTGTTACCGCGAGATTCGATTATAAATGATGGCCCGGTGACCTTTGCGATGCCGCCAAAAGGCGGACTGCGCTCGCCCCTGCGCTCACGTTATAATTTTGTCGGTAGTCATGCCCATTTCACGCTACGCGTTGGTGAACTACGTACGGAATCCGGTTGGCGAGTTTGTCGAACAACTGCGCCGTGAACTCCATCCTCCCACATCGCACATGGCTGCCCATCTCACCATCCTTCCACCTCGCGAGTTGACCGGCACCGAAGCGGCCGCGCTGGAATTTCTGGAGGAAGTGTGCAGCCATGTCGTTCCCTTCAGCGTCGAGCTTGGGGATGTCGAAACTTTTCTCCCTACCACTCCCACGGTGTTTATCCAGGTGAAGCGCGCTGCCTATCGTATTCGTGAACTCCACGACCAGGTTTGCGGCAAGGGTTTGCTGTGCGCCGAGAATTGGCCTTACATCCCCCATCTGACGATTTTGAAAACTGAAACCGACGACCAGGCTCGCGCAGCCCTCGCAATTGCGCGCCAGCGCTGGGCCGAATTTCCCGGCGAGCGCCAAGTGCTGGTGGAGCAGTTGATGTTCGTCCGTGAAAAGAACGGCGCGTGGCAAGACGTGGCGCAGCTGCCATTGGGACACGGCCAATTATCTTCCAAGTCGTAATTTTCCCCATCTCGTTGCCGTCGGCTTGGACTGCCCGCTCGACACTGCCCCAATAACCCCCGAAAACCCGTAACTAGCGGCCTGTTTCACGGTCCGTCAGTACATGTACTTTCTAGCCGTTGCCAACCTTATCAGCCGGATTACCATAGATTTAACGGGTTGCTGTAACCGCTAGCGCCGGATCCCAGGCTGCGGGCTTGATCGAAATTAGATCGAAAAGCTGGATCGTAAATTCGATCGGCCAACTAGATCGGAAGAGTGCCTATGCAAATTGGGGTTTATGGATCCGGCTATCTCGCTACCGTCATCTCCGCCTGCCTCGCCGATTTCGGCACGCCCGTCTGCTGCTGCCACGCCGATGGCACACGCATCATGGATGTCGCCAAGGGCAATATTCCTTTTTTCGAAAAAAATCTTCAGGAAGTAATTCGCCGCAACGTGCGCTCCGGGCGCCTCGTCTATTCCGCCGACCCGGATGAACTGGCGCGCCGCGCTCAAGTGATTTTTCTCGCGGAAGATTCCGCGCAGGGGCTGGAAGAGCTGGTCATCCGATTGGCTGGCGCAGGCGGCCGCTTCCAGGTGCTGTCGATCGTTACGCCGGTCCGCGTAGGTTCGACCACTGCAATGGAAAAGTTACTCAAAGAGAAAGGGCTGAAGAGCCTGCTTGTCTGCCAGCCGATGTTCTTCACCAACGGATGCGCTGTCGAAGATTTCAACTGGCCCGATCGCATCATTCTCGGAACCCCCTCCAGCGAAGCCGTCTCTTCTCTCAAACAGATTTTTCATCCGCTGGTCATGCGCGGCGTACCCGTGCTGGTCACGAATTACGAAACGGCGGAACTCGCTCGCGAAGCGACCACCGCGTTCGTAGCCACTAAGATCTCATTCATCAATGAAATCGCGAGCCTCTGCGAGCATGTCAATGCTGACGCCGTAAGCCTGTCACTAGCTCTTGGTCTTGACAAAAAAATTGCGCCGCGCTGCTTGCAACCCGGCGCCGGCATGGGCGGAATTTTCGCCGAGAGTGACATGGAATCGATCACCGGGCTGGCGCGAGACAACCACGTCGACCTCAAAGTCTTGAATGCAGCTCGCGAGGTGAATCTGGCCTTAGCTGACCGGCTGCTGCAGAAGGTCGCAGCCGCGCTCGATACGGTGCAGAACAAAGACGTCGGCATTCTCGGATTGTCCTTCAAGCCGCACACCAACTCCGTTGCCGGCTCGGCCTCGCTGCAACTGGCACAGAACTTGCTCGCGGGCGGTGCGCGCGTGCGCGCTTATGATCCCGTGGCCATTCCCGATGCGCGCCTGCAACTGAATGGCATGGTGAAATATTGCGAATCCGCCTACGGAGTCGCCGAAGGTGTCGACGCTTTAATCGTCGCTACAGGATGGCCGGAGTTTCGCACGCTCGATTTTGCCCGCATCCGGCATCTGGTCAAGCATCCGATCATCATCGACACCAAGAACCTGCTCGACTCTTCGCGTCTGCGCGCCATGGGATTCCGGTACATGGGCGTCGGTCGCGTATAACTGTTGGCAGTCGAGTCGTGCTCCCGCCGCAATTGCTATAATCGTTATCTGCGGTGGGAGTAGCTCAATCGGTAGAGCATCGGACTGTGGCTCCGACGGTTGCGGGTTCAATTCCCGTCTCCCACCCCAATCATCCTTCCGGCTGAAATTTCCCTGTTCATCTCGTGCATGATGCTCATTAACAAGACGTTGCCCGGTTCAAAAAATGGTGTTTCTTGACTGAAGCGCAGCCCATCAGGGAACAGGTTAGAAATCAATTCTTGGCGCTGCTGCGCTCCACCGCGCTGCCACGCTCCGACAAGATCGACTATTTGGTTTTGTTGTTCCTGCAGCAGAGCTTCCATGGATGAATTCTCCGCATCTAGCGCAGTCATCTGGGCTTCTGCATCTTCCCCCTGCTCCGTGATGGTGTCTTTTGCTATCGCAAAATCTTCTGCTGACAGCTCTCCATTTACCTTCTGCATCACGATTCGTTGGTTCAACGTCTTCACATCTTGAAGGATGGTGGAAAGCCGTCTGCGTTCGTTACATCTTCAGCACAGGCAAGCCATCGCGTCTACAGCGTTCTTCAACCTTGCGTTTCTGCGTAGGCAGGTTCTGCGCCTGTTGGGCCTGCTCGTCAGTCGGAGCCGGGGCGGTGGTAATGTGGGAAGCCGATGGCTTTTGGGCTTTCCACATTTCCACCGCCTTTTCCCTTCGTCAGTACTCGCGCGGCTGAATTTCACAAAAGTGTCACCAATCATGCGAACGAGTACAGGAAATTGATCTTCGGTTCGGCAGCGTGTACGATGCGCGAGGAGAATTTTGTGGGTTGCCTGCTTCTAATTGTCTTTCTCGCCTTTCCTCGAATCGCACTCGCATTGTTGTTCCTGTTCTCGAATTATTTGGAACGAGCGTACCACGGTCTGATATTGCCGTTGCTCGGATTCTTGTTCCTACCCCTGACCACGCTCGCATATGCGTGGATGGTGAATACACGACAGCCCATAGCTGGCATCAATTTACTGATTCTGCTCGTCACTGTCGTGGTTGACCTCGGTGGCCTTAGCGGCGGCGAATATCATCGACGGAGACGGTGATAGGATTAGCCAGATTCAGAACCGGCAGCAAACTCCATAACGCTGCCAAAGGCGAAACCACGGACTGTGCGTGAGCGATTCGTCGTGCCTTCGATTCGCAGCAGTGATGTCGCTTGCGCTGAGTGGCCTAATATCCTGCGCTTCGAACATTTCCTGTAGCTGCCGAATCTCGTCAATGATGCGTTCAACGTCCATGCGTCACAATGATCCAAGAGAAGGCGCGGAGCGGTCAACCTGAAGCGGCAACTAGCCTGAAATCCCTCGCTTTGTGACGAGATAAACGGCGAAGCTGCCCAGCCAATGACCGCCCTCGTAATGCTCGCCTGTCACCGCAGCTAGCCCGGCCCGCCTATGCGCCTTGGCCGTTGCCATGATCGACGGCAGCCGATTGTCGCCCCTCGGCAGACCCACAGCGATGCCCTCCAGCATCCATGCTCGGCTGAGATTGAGGCCATCTAGATGCGCCAGCTTCGGATCACTTGGATCAGGCGACACAACGGGCTGCAACCACTTATCGTCACCCGAGGTGGGAATTTGGGGCATGAACGTTCGGAGCCAGCCAGCAAACTCTTGGCTTGGCAGTACCCGGCGCATCAAGTCTGCTTCGCCGACGCACGGTGAAAGGAAGTCTTCGCCCGAAGGCTCATACGCCAGCGGACAGTCCTTGTCCCTGAGGTAGAACTGTTGCGCTTTCAACACGACCAATTCGGCGAATTTCTGGTCGTTATTGGCGCGAGCATAGTCGAGCATCAGGCCGAGTGCGAAAGCGGTCTGGTCGTGTTCGCCGATCCGAACAGGATGGGAGAGCTTCGGCAGCCAGTTGTTCAGCCGTTCCAGTACGACCGTCTCCAGCGGGTGCAGATTAGCTGCCATCGCTTTAGCTTCCGGATCGTCCCATTCGCGTAATTCCGCAACCAGTTGAAGAAGCCATGCCAGCCCATACGGGCGCTCGAAGGTGGCGCGTCCTTCTCCCCGGAGGTATGCGGCCTCCTGCACGATGTTCTCTGCAGTGAGACTCTGCCGCAGTGCTTCGCGAGCAGCCGGAACAAACGGGGCGCCCGGAAACGTCCTGGCCAAGCGTGCGAGAAGCCAATGCCCGTGCACGGAAGAATGCCAGTCGTAGCAACCGTAGAATGCGGGCGTCAATTTCCGTGGTGGAGCGGCATCTGCATCGCTATTCAAAGTGTGGCTGATGTGATTTGGGTATTCTTTGTGCGCACACGCGAGTGCGAGATTCGCAAACCGCAGAGCGGCCTTGATGTCGAATTCACCAGCGTTTTGGGCGGCAGCACTCATCGTAAAGAGCAAGAACATGGCGCAGGATGTCAATTTCATCGGCTAATACTTTAGCCGAAGATGGGAACAGAGGCGAAGACGAGATTCAGGAATGTGGGCAGGGGACTAGCTCATATACCACCCACCGTTGACTGAAATCGTCTGCCCAGTCATATAGTCATTCATCGCCAGCATCACAGCCACCGATGCGACATCGTCCACCGAACCAAAATGCCCCATCGGAATGAGACTCGGGTTCGCGTTGGGATTGCTGGTCGCCATGTTTGTCTCAATCAGCGCGGGAGCTATGGAGTTCACCGTAATCCCGTCTTTAACGAAAGCTGAGGCACAGGAGTGAGTAAGCCTGATGATGCCTGCCTTGGACGCGGCGATCGACGCCGACTCCGATCTCTCCATTTTGCACCGGATCGACTCAGCCGCTAGATGCGAATGGAGTGCCCGAATGCCTCGGCCTCGCTGGTCGGATGAGCACAACTTCCTTTTCCTGGTTCGACATTCAATGGAACCGATTGCAATCTTGCAACCTTGAGCGTTTGCCCTCTCATCTCTCCGCCGTAGGGCGCCTTCGACTATCACAATTGTTTGCTCGCGTCGACGGATTATTTTAAACAGATTGGCACCGATGTGCAGACTCTCGGCCCGGATGACCAAAACACCGCAAAATTGAGACCAGCCGTAGCTATTCAGTATCGGATTCCAACACTAACAGCGATAAACTGGGTATGAATCCCTTTGGTGGGCGCGTAGTGGTAACGCGATTCGACATACATTCGGTAGGGAGCGGCGCCGACTCTGGCGGTGAAGCCGATGCCTCCGTTCATACCGAAGGAATGCAAAGTTGAGTGTGCGATTGTCTGGTCGGCCGTTACAGTTCCGGATTGACAGGAGAACCCCCACCAAAGCCACACCGGGGTACATGTGATGCCGGAGCTTGTTGTAACTGTCTCTGAAAGCCCGGCAGTGCGCCAATACCAACCTCCACCGCCTATCAAGTATGTGCCTAAAGCTCTGCCCCTTAACTCAAACTTATAGTTCCCGGTTAGCGCGAACAAATTGCCACTTCCGCTGATGTTAGGGTTTTGTAAAGCCTCCCGAATCGGCGCGAGTGCTCCGTTGTCAACAAGAAGGCCGTTCCACATGAACTCGCCAAAAACGGCGTGGCGCCGCGTGAAATTGTAGCCAGCTCCCACACTGATCCCCAAACCTAGATTCACAAATTGCCCCGCGGGATTCAGGGGTACAGATATCGGCATACCGAGATTCGTAGTCACTTTGGGGTTGTCATCGGAATCATCTTGCGCATACACATCACAATGAGCGATCGGCAAAAGGGTGACCACGATTATGGCTTTCGTAACAAGATTCATTTTTGCTCCTTACCGAAATGGCGCCCCACTGATTTGCTCGTTCTTAGGGGGTGTCGATCGGAAAAATGCCGACTGACGACGTGACATTACCGCCGCGCATCGCAAGCCAAAACAGATGAGGCTGACGATTTGCGGACGCGATGGAGCCAGTAACCGTTCTCGGGGCGAAAGCGGAGAAAATTGCCGCGGACGCGAATCTTCTTGTGCTCTTCTTTGGTCCGACGCAGCTCCGGTCCGGCCGAAACGAATGAACAATCCGCTCGACACTCCTCTTCCTAATTCAAAGGTAGAGCGATGAATTTCTTATTTTTGGTCTTATGACTTACAGTTGCGTTAGCCAGAGCCATGTTAGCCATAGTTGGGCAGCTTCTTCAGGTGATCTGTTTGTTTTCCGGAACCGGCTCGCACGCCTCCATAGAAACGGTGTCTGACTCGAGCGCTTTCCAAGCCAAGTTTTGGTTTCTGAAACCAACCTTAGGTTTTGAATGCGCATTTTCACAACTAGGGAAATCCCTAAGGATCCGGAGCAGCAGCGGAGGCGGGGCTGGGGACGACTCTAAAGCTCCGAATTTGATGCGGAGTTAACGGCTTCGAAAGCGACCACTTCTTTAACTCACGCCGTCATTAGCTCCGTTGCGAAAGCGACGAATCGGCCCGCGTCAAGTCAGGTCCCGCCATTATCGCGGGGGAAGAGATGTTTGGCCTTTTAGTTGCCGCGCACGAATCGCCTTAGTCGCCCTCGATCGCACTCCGCATTCCCGGCAGAACGATTGCCAACTCTGTCATAGTCGCCAGATCTGTGAAGTCCTCCCCACACAGAGCGTCACCCGCGGTGAAACATGCGCTGGGGTTGGAGGCAATTCGGTCAGCTCGCCCTGGCATTCATGCTCGGGAGCAACGCCGTGGAAGTATGGCCAGCGGAGTTTATTGCAGACAGATATTGTGGACCTGGCATCCTGCGGGGGGAGACGAGTGCGTCTTACGTCCTGCCCATGATGTCCACTTATCCAAGCTGAATTTACAACGGAAGTTCTTGATACTGCAATCCTGCACTGACAAACTGCCTGCCGTCAAGAACCGCCTCCACAGCGGCCAGTAGCTCCTTTCCAGCGCGTATCTTCGTGACGTAGGCCATCGCACCGATGCCGAAAGCTTCTTGCACAAAATGGGCAGCAGATTCCTGGGTAACAAAAATAATTTTGGATGCGGGACAGTGTGTACGGATTTGTCGGGCCGCTTCGATTCCATCCAACGTTGGCAGCCCGATGTCGAGGAGGATCAAATCGGGCTGTAGTTCTTTGGCGTGACTCACTGCTTTCAGCCCGTCGGACACTTCGCCGACGATTTGTAAGCGGGGAAGCTTACCTAGAGTCGTGCAAACGATTCGGCGAAACGGTTCGAAGTCTTCTGCTACCAGAACCCGGACTGCTGGCGCACTCCGGTGGTTGTCGTCGACCATCACTACGCCTTTCCAGATTGAAACGATGAGTGCCTGCAGCTGGTGCGAGGCAAATACAGACGAGCGGCGCAGTTTTTCCTGGTGCCTATAGTATCAGATATTGTGATGCAATTTGTCTGCCGGACGTTGGTTGAACATTCCGGCACGTTGATCGCACGCAGTTGGCCGCACTTGTCGAGGAGCTCGGCGATCAATTGATCGGGACTGCGCGCGAAGGAAGGCGCGTCGACGCCTCACATGTTTGGGGAGAGAATTTGCGTGGCAGGTGGCCACGGTTGACATGGAACCGCGTCCAGGGCTTGCTAGAGTTTTGCTAAATCGATCCGGTCGTGTTGCCAGTGTCGTCCGTGTAGCACCTTGTGTTATCAATAAGTTAAGCGCCATCAAATCTGGCGATGCGGTTCACCTCAGTCCATATCCATCGTGAACTGGAGAAACGCTTGCATGGTTGGGGTAGAATCCCGAGTGGCATTGTCTTGCACTTTATGGAACCCTGCGCAAACACTGCCGGGCAGCTCCCCTACCTTCTTTTGCTCGCTCCTGGACGACAAGGACTAGCAACGCGTCGAAGGCCTCAACTCCTGGTTTCGGTTGCGCTTCTTGCCGTCGTTGTTCTGTCCCACCCAGCGGCAGCGGCACCCACAAAGGAAGTACGAAGGATTCTGATTCTGTACGAACTAAATCCTACATATCCGGGAATCGGCATCATCAATCAGGGAATCCAAACTGCGCTGAGTGATTCACCCTTTCATCTTGAGTTCTATTCTGAGTACATGGATACCTCGTTGTTCCCCGATCCGGCCGTCCAGCAGGAGTTCCGCGATTCCTACGTTCGCAAATATGAGAATCGTAAATTAGATGTGATTATTACGGTCGGGCCGTCTCCGCTTAGATTTATGCAAGAGGCACACCAGAGAGCTTTTCCAGGCGTTCCGATTGTTTTCTGTCTGCCGACTCTAGGGGTGCCTGGGGCTCTCACATTAGATTCCAGCTTTACGGGTGTGGAAAATGACATGGCGCCCGCCGAGACTGTGGGAATAGCATTGCGGCTACTGCCCGGCACAAAGAACGTTGTCGTAGTAGGGGGCGTTGCCCGGGTTGGGCGTTGCCCCCATTGACAGAAAACGGCTAGCGAACGTCAAGGAGGAGCTGAAGGCATACGAACGTCGCGTCGACATTTCGTATCTCACAGATCTGGCGGTGCCTGATCTGATCGAGCGGTTGCGGCAACTGCCAAGGAATACTGTTGTCCTCCTCACCTCAGTAGGCCGGGATGCGGCAGGAACCAGCTTCAGATCAAATGAATTAGGCCCTCTGGTTGCCGGCGCAGCGAATGCCCCGGTGTTTAGCCTCTTTGATGTTTACCTAAATCACGGAGAAGTGGGGGGCTACCCGCCCGCAAGCCAGGAGCGCGTAGCTGGAGAGATCTTTCGCGAAAGAAAAAATCCGCCAGCGCTAAAGAACTAAAGAACGGTTGAATGTTGCGCGCAGATTCTCTCGAATGTATGACTCGCGGTTCGAAACTGACAACTGCTCTGCGGATAGCCACATAAAACTTGCACTCCGTATGATCTGGCTATCCCATCCCACAGTTGTTCCAGCCGAACTGCTCCCTCAGTATTGCCGCGCTCCAAAAGTAGAGGAGCACATTCTCCGCAAGCGGCAATACGGGTATGTTCTCCCCGCACAATCTTTGCCGTTCTCGCGATGAGATCGTGCGTGACTTTCGAGAATTGGGCGGGATCAGGCAAATCGTTGGCCATGAATGTCGAAACCGTTTCCTCGTTGTCCAACGCTATGTATCGGCCCTGCTCAATCGCGCTACTCATATCCACGCCATACGCGTGCAATCTGCCAAGAAGTTTCTCTCGATGCACCTGCGTCGCTATCAGGATTGCCGCATTCCCGTTTTTGAGAGCCGCCCCAACAAAGTGCGTGAAGCCGTCTAATAGAGATCGATCGTCCCAATAGAATCCAACTTCGTGGCGGCGGGTGCTCTGTAATTCCTGCTGGTGGCGAATTTCCAAACCATGGGGCAGTTCAAGTGGCTGGATGGCTGATCTATCGTGGACTTTCGTCAAACCGTGACCCGCGAGACTCTTACTCACAAAGGTTTGGCCTCGAAGCACAGCGTCGACAGCCGCGAGTAGTTCACGTCCAGCACCAGCCTTGAGGACGTAGCCCTCCGCCCCAGTGTCGAGAGCTGCTTGAATAATATCAACAGATGATTCTTGACTCACGAACACGATCTTGGAGTTAGGAGAAAGGATGCGGATTTGTCTCGCAGCTTCGATTCCGTTCAGCCCAGGTAGTCCAATGCCTCAGTGATCACTTCAAAAGCGGCCAACGGTTATCACTTCAAAACCGGCCAACGGGATTGGCCGTCCGGGACTGAGAATGTTCTATCCTACCGCCTCCTGTGGTGGCAAGTCGGTTTTGGTGCGCCAGCTTCGCGGGCCACACTTGAGCACGTGGCCGTGATGCAGTAGGCGGTCGAGCATGGCGCTCACGGCGGCTGCGTCGCCCAGCAGTTTGCCCCAGTCTTCCACCGGGCGGTTCGAGGTCAGCATAGTGCTGGCGCGCTCATAGCGGCGCATGATGATTTCCAGCAGTTCTTCGGCGGCGGTGAGGGGCAGTTTGCGCATCCCCAGATCGTCGAGGATGAGCAAGGGCACGGTAACCAGGAACTCCATGTGTTCTTTGCGGGTGCCGTCGAGCGTGGCTTCGGCCAGTTCGTCGAGCAGGGTGTGGGTCTCGCGATAGAGCACGCGGTATCCCTGCTGGATGGCGGCATGGCCGATGGCTTGCGCAAGGTGACTCTTGCCAGTTCCGGGTGGGCCGAGAAACAAGGCGTCTTCGTGGCGGGCGATGAACGCGCCAGCGGCCAGATCGAAGACCAGGCTGCGATTCATCTTCTGGTTGAAAGCGAAGTCGAAGTTGTCGAGAGTCTTCTGGGAGTCGCGGAACTGGGCCTGCTTTTTCCGCCGCTCCAGCAGGCGCTCGCCACGCAAGGCGAGTTCGTCGGAGACCAGGCAGGACAACAGGTCGATGGGAGCAAGCGGTTCGGCTTGGGCCTGGCGCAGACGGGTTTCCAGCACGGCGGCCATTCCGCCCAGGCGAAGTTGTTTGAGCGCACGATCGAGTTCGATCAGATTCATTCTTCTATCTCCTTGGTTTTGTAGTTGATGAAGTCGCGGTACTGCACCAGTTCGCGGATCAGAGGATCGACTTGCTGCAAGCTGAGTGGAGCTTGCGGACAGCGCTCCAGATAGCGGCGGACAAAGCGGTATTCCTGCACTCCCATGTCCAGCGCGGCAGCGCAGGCTTCATCGACCGCCGCGGTGCCGTACTTCTTGGCCAGGGAGAGAACGCCGAGAATGCGGCGCACCCCGACCTCGCCTTGCTGGCGGTGGATGGCGTCGCAGAGCGCGCCGATGTGAGCTCCGGCGCGACCGGCTCGCCACAGCAGTTGCGAAGTGCGCAGCGGTGTTCGCTTGGGGTGGTCCTCTTCTTTAATGCGATACCATCCGCGCTTCTGGCGCACATGTTCGCGCAGCAGTTGCCCGGTCTTGGGATTGAGCAGACGAACGTACAGCTCATCCCATTGCACTCGCAGCACACGCCCGATCCAGCCTGGCGGCGCGCCGTAGTAGGCGGCTTCGACCTCGACGCAACCATCGAGATGCACGATGCGCTCGCCGTACTGGTAATAACGAAACGGCTCGAGCGGCAGGGGCAACAACCTGGGCTTCTCTTCGGCAAACATGGCGGCGACCTGCCGCTTGGTGGTGCCGTGGATGCGGGTGTCGGCCCAGCGTTGTTCCCAATGATCGAGGTAGGCTTGGGCTTCTTCCAGACTCTCGAAGCGCAAACCTTTCAGCGGCGTTTTCTGCGCGTGACCGACGCCGGATTCGACTTTGCCTTTGCGGTCGGGATCTTGAATGCGGCAGGGCATGGCCACCGCACCGTAGTGCGCCAGCACGTCGCGATAGAGGGGATTCAGCGCGGGATCGTAAACGTCGGGGACGAGCACGCCCTCGCGCAGATTGTCGAGCACGACGATGCGTGTGGCTCCGCCCAGCCGGCGAAAGGCGCGTTCGTGCAACTCGGCCCAGATGCGCGAACTGGAGCGGAAGGTCAGCAGACGAACTGACTTG
The DNA here is from genome assembly GCA_963800565.1 of uncultured Acidobacteriaceae bacterium. Classification (GTDB taxonomy): domain Bacteria; phylum Acidobacteriota; class Terriglobia; order Terriglobales; family Acidobacteriaceae; genus Acidiflorens. Next base: position 245,079 of record CAWDBM010000008.1, on the reverse strand, counting down.
CGGCTGCAGCCCAGCGTCATCACGAAAAGCCGGGTGCGCCGATACTTGCGGCTCTCGGCGTCGCGCACCATCGGCCCGGTACCGTAATCGACTTGCGCCTCCTGGCCAGCCGCGGTGACGATGACGACGCGGGCCTCCGGTGTTTGTGTTCCGCGCCGCTTGCGCACGAAACGCTGCACGCTTTGATAGCTGCTGGTGAAGCCGTACTCGGAAACCAGGTCCTGCCAGATCGCCCGCGCATTGCGGCCGAGTCTGAGCCCCAAGTCGATGGCCTCCCGGTACGGCGCGCAGGCGCTGGGGCCGTGGACCACGGCAGAGTCGGTGATCACCTCGTGCTGCTCGTTGGCCGGTTTTGAAGTTGATCTTGATCTTCCCTTATTGGAAGGGTTTTCGGGGTTGGGGTTGGGGTTGGGGTTGGAGTTGACTTTGGGGTCGCGGGGATCGGGAATCACCGGAATGGCCGGTTTTGCCGCACCAGAGTCGGTGATCACTTCGTTGGCCGGTTTTGGTTCGCACCGCCCCCAGCCACTCGGCGGACGCACCGCAATCCCCGCCGCTTTCAGGTACGCACCGGCGGTCTCGCGACGGATTCCGGTCGCCTGCTGGATGCGCCGCAGCGACCAGCCCAGCCGTCCCAGAGCTAAGACTTGTTGTTTCTTCTCTTCGTTCAAGACATTGGCCATGCCCACGGAGCCTACAAGCCTCCGCGGGAATCAATGTCCCGGACGCTATTCTCGTTGGCCGGTTTTCAGGTGATAATCAGTGGCCGGTTTTGGGTGATCGCTGAGGCCAATGTCTAGCAGAACCAGTTCCGGTTGGAGTGCCACTGCCTTCTGAACCGCTTCCGGACCATCCTCCACTTCACAGACAATTTGCAATTCCGGTCTGTTTTGTATCGTCGAAGCGAGGAAACGCCGGAAGGGCGGGTAGTCCTCCGCCACGAGAACGCGAATTGGACGAGCAGGCATCTAGTCTCCTCTCGATCTTTCCGATGCCTGAATCTACGGTCAGCTTTCGGAATTTACTTGCAGCAAGACACGACACATTTCTTGGCTCGTTACTTCGAAGCAACGACCCGTCGATTCCTGAACGGTCTTTCGATGACACTGCTCGGACGAGCCATTCCTTTCGGATCTGGAGTGGAGGCAGGGAGGCCATGATTCGGGAAGGGGGCCACCCCTGCCTCGTCCAGCGTACGGGCCATTGCTATTGACAGGAGGAGGTATGTTCTCTTTCTCTTTCGGATGATCGAAACTGTTATACATCACCTTCCTGAATGCGATGCAATAGCACTGAAATTCTTCGCAGAGAGATACCTCAGAGGTATCGTTTAGCTGTCTCCAGCTCCCTCAGTGCTCTTGGGCAACGACGAGCCAATAGTATGATGCAAAAACTAACAGTGATGAAGAACGAGAACCTCAAGTCTACGACTGTTCGCTTTTCAGACACCGACCTGTATGTCATTGACTGCCTGAAACAAAAACTCGGGCTAGGCATGATTCACATCATTCGGCTTGCGATTAGGCGCTTGGCGGAGAGTGAGAATCTGCTGCCCTCCAACTCTGCTCCCGGTAAGCGTAAATGACACGCCGAGAGCTATCGATAATCTTTCCTAAGAGCTATGACCCACGTTGAGGATACACGCTGTGCTTACGAACGTCGTTGCGATAGCGCACTGAAGTGGATTAGAGGTTAGGGGAACAGACGGGTCAGCAGGAGAGCAGGCCTTCAGGCGAATGAATGTGAATTATGTTGCGCTCCTTAGTGACTACGCCCGCTCTACTCCAACCGCTTAGTACGCGGCTGGCAGTGAACCGGCTCACATCCGCCAGGGATCCCAGTTGTTCATTCGTGATGTGAACATCGATTCCCTGGGGACGGATCCCGCCGCTTCGCCGGCCGAGGTCAATCAGAGCCCCTGCCAAGCGATGACGCGCGCTGCCTTCGAATAGGTCGGCGTGTCTGTCGGACACCATGCCCAGGAGGTGAAGGGCAATGAGCAACCCGTTCGTTTTGAGGCGGGGATAGCGATCAGACAGTCGAAAAATCTCGCGGTGATTCCAGACGAGCAACTCTCCCGCAAGCACTGCCTCAGCTGTGCCCAAATAGTGCAATGGGTGCGGGAGAAGAGTGGCGAGTCCGAAGGTTTCGCCCGGCGTGAAGAGGCGAAGGGTTATTTCGTCCCCTTCGTCAGTTAACCGACTGTATTTGACTCTTCCTCTTAGCAAAACGAAGAGGTGCTCTGCCTTGTCTCCGCCAGTACAAAGGCGCGTTTTCGGCGAGACCTCTAAAGTTCGCCCCTGAGCCAAGACGTCGGCCATCTCGGATGGACTCAGGCCGGCCAGGAGCGGAATGGCCAGATTTCGCGGCGTTTCCTTAGGCACGGGCCGCATTCACCCCCCGCGTTCTGAAGCTTTCTGTAAAGAGGGAGACCTTGAGCATAATCATGAGGCGACCCCTCTCCCGCTCATTGCATCCGAAGGGTTTTACCAGCACGCCGCGAACCCGTACCCAGCGTCCGGGTAGATGACATGGACAGCCGATTACATTCGCAACCCCGCTTGCTGGCTCGCCAAGCAATGTTTCATGACGGTTTCCGCTCTCAGGTTCGGCTTACACTCTGAAGAGAAAGCTAGGCTTGAGCCGATGTCTACACAACTAGGGGAAACCCTAAGGCTGGATTACCGACATTCCGAAAGTTCCGCAAGGAGCGTGGCTAGCTGGCACGGCTTCGCATGCGCTTCGAACGCGTCGGGCAGACTTTCTGTTCACAAGATCCGGCTTTCCCAGCGGACGGACTTCGGGAGTAATTCGCGCTTTGTTCACGGACTCATGAGCACATGGTCCATTGCGCTACTTTGTCGCCAGAATTTCCCGACCGTTCGCGGGTTGAATGGGTCGCGCGTTGTCAGGATACAATTTGGCAAACGTCGCCAATTGTCCCGGAGAAAGGGAGTTTGCCGTCTTCAAGACGATCCAAGTGACATCTTCCGAGCAAGGGGGCGTCGTCAACGAACCAGAGAAAGTGTAATAGCCAAGATCAGAGGGTAGCAAATTTCTTGCATTAAGAGACTCGCTTGGAACTTCAACGGCCTTGCCTTTCTCCGCGGGAATGTTCCTCCATACTTGCTCAATCAAGGAATTCGCTTGGCCTGTTTTGAACAAGACGGCAACGACGGCCAAACGCCCGTCAGCATCCGCGTGAACCAGGTGTGCGACCATGTCGTAGGCATTTCCATTCACGCGCTCTTCGCTTGGATGATGAAAATGGAATTGCTTGAGGGTGTAGGTTTTGCCCCCCACGGACAGAGTGCTTCCGGCGGCGTAATTCACCTCGATCGTGCGGCCATTGTCGATGATGTTCAACGGAGCCGAGTGGTACTCAAATTGCAACGCGGGCAGCGCCGAAATCTGCGCTCCCTTTATGTCAATGGGGGACTGTCTTTTGCCGGCAGCGCAGGTGGCGTTGGCCGGGTCCAGTTTGCTCCAATTGGCCGGCGCCCCCTTACCTTCATACCCCCAACGCGGCTCTTCCTGGGCGGAGAAGGGAAATGCAGACATCATCGAAAACTGAAGAAAGAAGGCGACGGATGTTCCAAGAGTTCGAAGTCTCATTTTGTTCTCCCTTTGACTTTGTTCGCGAAATTGCAGCTCCAGGCACACGCACTTCCACGATTCTCGAGCGCTTGTGTGAAGGCACAGGAGGCAATCTCGGTGTCCTGCTCAAAATGCCCAGCGCAGGGAAAATGTCGCATTGTTGACGTGAAAATAGCGGGGATCGGTAGGTCCAACAAATGATTTCTCGCCGTACTGGTAGTAATTCCACCCCATTCGATAGGTTAGGTTGTGGCCAATGTCGACGTTCAGGTTGGCCAGCGGCTGGTGGTAGTTGTAGGCGAGCGAACCGAGCGGTTGCAGAGCGTTGAATTGTGGCTCCTGGCCGCTAACGCTGGTGATACTGTACCCAAATTGGGTTGTAATGCGAGCCTGCGGCTTAAACATAATTGATGCCATGCCGTAGTTCGTATTGTTTGTATAGTAGCCATTGGTGAGCAACGGATTCTTGCTGTCGTTATAGCCGTTTGCCGTGCAACTGCCTGCGTTTGCTACTACGGGGAGTGACGTATCGGAGTCATTAAAACAGATCAGGGCATTCTGATTAATATCGTTGTAGTTGTAAGCGAAATCAAATCCGAAGCGCTCGCGCGCGGTAAAGTTTGCGGTGAATCCATAGTTGCGATTGTGTGCGCGATAATCGGTTAAAGCGTCACCGTTCGAAGCCCCCCATAGATTGACGGAAGCTCCAAGCACCGCCCAGGGTTTGGGAGTGTAGTTGCCCTGAATGCGATAGCGGGACTCCTTGCGCGGTCCGATGCGTACGAGCGCATTGTCGTTGTTGGTGTATTCCCAGTCGAAATTAAAACGCAAACTCGTCATGGGCTTCGCCCAGAATGCGGCCACGGGTGTGTATTCGTGGATGACCACTTGTTCCTGGTCTCCGGTTGCGAAGTCAAGGATTTGATGAAACACTTTGTCGCCATACCTGAAACCGATCCGGCCTCCGAAGCGCTTCGACGCATCCCACACGAAATCGGTCTCGTTCCTGTACCAACTCTGGTTGAATGACAGTTGGTCGGAAGCATTGGTTGCGCTCGGTGTGGTCGCGCTGAGCGGAGTCAGCAAGGAGCAGGTTGAGGTATCAGTGCACGTCCAGTCGGTTTCGACGGAACTAAAGCTCTCCGGGATTCGGTAGCTCCAGAAGCGAAACGTATCGACAAGTCGGAAGTGCTCCGACAAATGCAACGTAGCGGTGAAGTCGGCCACGTTCGAGATGCGCGTCGCCTGGCCTGGGCCCGTGACTGTTTCCTGGCGGATACCTGAGCGCTGAACGAGTCCGTTGAAAAACTCATTCAGAGGAGCGTTCATCTCGGCCGAACTGTAGGCGTACGATGCGGTCAACTCCAGTCGTTGGAAGTAACTGCTCCGCAGACTTACGCGCTCGGTTGGCGCCGATGTACGGGTGCGATTCGTGCGATTATAATCGAAGTACGCATTGCAGGCGATATTGGTCAGGGTTCCTGTTGAGTCAATGAGACTGGTCGCCGGCGGAGTTATAGCGCAGGGGGTGTTGTTTGCCGTGTCGATGGGAAGGCCCAGTTCCACAGTGCTCGTCGTTCCCGGCAAGAGCGCCTGGGCGAACGGTGCCAACTGCCAAGTCGTATCTCCCTTGTAGTAATCGAGGAACTCGTCATAGCTGAGGACCGTGCGTGGCAGGATCTTTAGATCCGCCCCAAAGCGATAAGAGTTGAGGGTGGTATTCCAGTCTTGGAATAGCAATGCGTCCGTGCCCTCGTGAACGCTGGAATATGACGGGCCCGTCATGTTGTTCCGCGAATACCCGATTCGAAAGTCAATCTTCGACTGCGGGAAAAGCGTCAGGTCGAAGTCGCTCATCCGCCGGCGCGTTGCGAAGTAGTGCGGTGAAAAGGGAACGGGAATGCTTGGGCTCGAAGTCGGTGGGTTGAGCGGATTGGCCAGAAGGTTATAGTCGAAATCCTGTTGGTCGCGGCGGAAGTTTGCCCGGAAGTCGTACCAGCTATTCTTCTCCACCCGTGCCCGGAGGCCGTTGTTCGGGTCGCCTCCCCAACCGTAACTGTTGACGAACAGGTGATCGAAGAGCAGGCCGTCGTGGTTCTGCGATTGCATGGAGAGGCTCTGCTCCAGGAAGCGCGGCCCTGTCTGCAGATCCACGAGTGTGTTGTACATCTGCTGGCTGCCAGTTACGTCCGATTGGCGATAGCCGATCTCGATGGACTGATGAATTACATAGCCGCCACTCTCCCAGCCTTCTGGCTGAGATTGACTTTGGCCAGAGTTGCTCCCGGCCGTTTGAGCTCTTGCGGCGATGTTCGGAACAACAATGTTCAAGACAACAATGATCACAAAAAGCTGTTGCATCCGGAGCCAGTTTGAAACCATGACGTGCCTCTTCATCTGAAAAAGACGTTGCTCGCATTGGACCCATGGATCGCCGCGTGGCACATCGTGCACGCCTGATATTTGGTGGACTGGTTATGGGAAGGTCCCACGGGACCCTGAGCGGGGAAAGTGTGACACTGCAGGCACAACAGATTCACCAGGTTCACGCGTAAGAAACGCGGATTAGTGGATCCGTGAGGCGTGTGACAACTGGTGCAGCCCTCGGTCTTCACCGGTACGTGCTCATAGACGAACGGGCCCTGCTTGTCGGCGTGGCATTTGACACAAATCGCGTCCCCGCTAGGCAAGGCCCTCACTTGGCGGATGGTGGTGGTGCCATGGACGTTATGGCAGTCGCTGCATTGGATCAGTCCTTCCTCGACTCGATGGTGATACGGCTTCGCGAAGTCTGCCTTCTGCGTTGTATGACATCCATAGCAGAGGTTGGGTTGTGCTCGAACCAGGAGATGCTCTGGCTCTTTGGCATGATGCGGCGAATGGCAGTCCAGGCACCCAACATTACTATTCGCGTGCGCCGACGCGGAGAAGTGCCGCTGCTCATGCTTTTCAGCGTGGCAAGTCAAGCAATGAGCGTTGGCATCTTGCTTTGACATCGACTTAAAACTAATGATCTTGGTAACATCCCCGCCACCTTCCACGTGCGCGGATCCGGGACCGTGACAAGACTCACAACCGTGTCCGTCGTGCAGCGTTGTCTGAAAATGAGGTGTGTTTTCGAAGTTCTTTTTGTACAGCTCTTCATGACAGGTCTTGCAAGCGTCAGCTCCAACATATTGGTCTGTTTTTTGGGAGGGAGCGCCACCGCTTTCCTGCGAGGCGGCGAGCGCGGGTCGAAACACCCAAGAAGCCACAGACGAAACCAGTAACATCGCTGCCAAACTAACCACAAACTTGTGGTTCATACTTCACTCCTAAGTCACGCTGACGTGTAGATCTTTTATCTTGTTTCACACCGCCGGATCATTGCTTTTGCACTTTCGAGATCCGATCCGCGAGTCCCAGGGTATTCAAGATTTCCGGGGACGCCTCATCCATCGCCAATGGCTCATGACAAGTGCTGCAGTCTTGAGTAATCGTTTTTCCATCTCCCGCCGTATGCGACCCGTCATGACACCGAAAACACCCTGGAAAATCCGTGTGGCCAAGATTGTTCGGGTAAGTGCCCCAGGTGACTTTCAGGTCCGGAAAAACATTGCGGTTGTAAATCGCAAGGATGGCCTCACCCGCCTGATGGATGTCCTCTGAACGCGCTGCATAAAGGTCTGGGTAGTTCTGCTGGTAGAAAGCGGTGAGGGCCGGGGGCAATTTCGCGGCCGCATCGGCGCCGGTCGCATAGTTAGCCTTCAGCAACTCCACACTTTTTTTCTTGATGTAGGGTAGGCCTACAGCGATGTCGCCAAGGGAGAGCGCCCTGTCCATCGCTCGTTCCGGCAAGTCGAAGGCGTGCGTCGGTCGGTTATGACAGTCCACGCATTCCATCTCGAATTGCGGAAGTGCTTTGGCCGAATCCGGCGGTGTTTCCGGACTGGCGAAGGTTCGGGTGTCTCCCGTGTTTGTATTTCTGTATTCGACCCATGGAATGGTCTGCCGCTTGCCGTCGGCCGACGCAAAACGGATGTGAACTCCTGGACCAAAGTGGGCGCCGTGAATTCCGGAGATCCGGTTTCCACCCACCAGCATCAGCAGAACAGTCTCCGATCGTGTATTCGCTTCGTCGTCGGCATACTTGCTAAATAGCCGCAGACGCACACCGCCGAACTTCTGAGGCCAATGACAGTTCTCGCAGGTCTCTCTCGCGGGCACGAGACGACCACTCTCCAGGGCTGAAGGAATTGGTTTCGGGCTGGTATTTAGTACAGTTTCAAAAAGCTGACGAATTCCGTTCGTCTTGCTGCTGATCCAACCTGCGGCACCCGGCGCGACATGACATTCGACGCATTCCACCCTGGAATGCGGAGAGTCCTTATAGGCAGCGAGTTCAGGATTCATCGTGTGACAACTCGCTCCGCAGAATTGTGGCGTCTCCATGTACTTAACGGCCCGATAGGAAAACTGGGTTCCAATGAGAATGTTCAGCAGAGTTGTGGCGCCGAAAAACCAGGCGATCCGCTGCAGTGCGGTCTTACGATCGAAGACGACTTCGGCTAGCCCGTTGCGAATCCGGCGCTTGCTGAGATAAATACCGACCGGGACCAACGCCAACCCGCTAAAGAAGATCGCCGGAAGAATAAGGAAGACTACGATCCCAACGTACGGATTATCGACGTGTCCGCGCACCTGTTGCGGCAGCACGAAGAGCCACGAGATCAAAGCACTCGCGACCAAAGCCACGCCCAGCAAACTCAGCCAATGCTGAGTTAGCAGGAACCATACCGGCCTGTTATCCGTGGCACTCATTGAATATAAGGAACAAAAAACCACGTCCCATGCGCAGGAGCCTAGAGGGCATACGCGGAAATGTGAACTAGGTGATTCCCTAGTTGCCGTGATGTCAGGCTCCAACTAGCATCACGCGCAAGAATGAGGCGTCCATTGGATCGAATGGTTGGCTCATTTGGGGTTCCAGACAAGCGCAACTGCGCCGATTCCGTCTGACCGGTGGCTCGAATCGTATCTACGGATCGGACAGGCGATCGGCGAACAGAAAGTGAGGCCCAGAGTTAGATGGAAGTTCATTCGGCGGCAAACGGCTTCATAAGAATCAACCGCCGAGACTGGTTAAGAACGGCGGTGGGCGGTACTGTCGGACTCGCGCTCGATGGCCTTCTCGACCTGTCTACGGTCAGGGCCGCTACCCAAAAATTGAAGCTTTCGAATGTCAGCGAGTTCACTACCTCGTGCAATTTCTGCTCTTGCGGATGCGGCATGATCGCCGCAGTACGTGAAGGCAAGCTGATTTCGATGGAGGGCGACTACGACCACATCGTGAACCGCGGCTCGCTGTGTGTCAAAGGCATATCCATGTTCGCCACGCACGCCTCGCCGAACCGGCTCACGAAGCCGCGTTACCGGGCGCCGGGCAGCGACCACTGGGAGGACATTTCCTGGGACGACGCGATCGCGCGGGTCGCGCAGAAGATTCGAAAGACGCGCGACGCGACCTGGATCGCCAACGAGAAGATCGGCGACAAGGTGGTTCCGGTCAATCGGACGGACGCGATCGGCTTTCTGGGCGGCGCGCAGAACACGAACGAGGAGTGCTACCTCTTCCAGAAGGCGGCCCGGTTGCTCGGCTTGGCTTACGTCGAGCACCAGGCCCGACTTTGACACAGCCCCACGGTCCCCGGTCTGGGGGCCTCATTCGGGAGGGGGGCGATGACCAACCACTGGATCGATCTAAAGAACTGCAAGACGATCCTGGTGGAAGGCAGCAACGTGGCCGAGAACCACCCCATGGCCTTCAAGTGGATTCGGAAGGCGCAGGAGAATGGGGCAAAGATCATCCACGTCGATCCGCGCTTCACCCGGACCTCGGCGACGGCGGACGTGTACGCGCGCATTCGGCCCGGCACCGACGCGGCGTTCCAGAACACAATGATCAATTACATCCTCGTCAACAAGCTCTACGACGAGGACTACGTCACCACCCATACCAACGCGCTTTTCCTAGGCGATGAGGCATTCGACTTCAAGGACGGCGTTTTCAGTGGGTACGACGAGGAGCACCACAAGTACGATACCAAGAGCTGGGGATACCAGCTCGATGCCAGGGGAAAGCCGCGTGTCGCCAAGAGTCTGGATGACCCGCACTGCGTCTTCACGCGCCTGAAGACCTTCGTCTCACGATACACGCTGGAGACGGGAGAGCGGATCACCGGGATTCCGGCCGACCAGATCCGCCAGATCGCGGAGATGATGGCGAAGAACCGGCCGGGATCGATTCTCTACGCGCTCGGGATGACCCAGCACACGACCGGCGTGCAGGGGATCCGGTCGTTCACTATCCTGCAGCTCCTGCTCGGCAACATCGGCAAGCCGGGCGGCGGCGTCAACGCTCTTCGGGGCGAGCCGAATGTGCAGGGCGCGTGCGACATGGCGGTGCTCTACAACTACATGCCCGGCTATCTCAATTCTGCGTCGAACGCCGAGCCGACCATCCGCGACTACGTGCGCAAGAACGGAATTGCCGACAGCCGGTACCTCGTCAACACGCTCAAGGCGTTCTTCGGTGAGGCGGCAACTCCCGAGAATGATTTCGCGTACGCCTGGCTGCCCAAGCGGGACGCCTCCAAAGACTACGGGACCATGCCGATGTTCGAGGATGCCCTTGCCGGGAAGCTGAAGGTCCTATGGATCGTCGGCCAGAATCCTGCGGTCACCGTGCCCAACCTCAGGCTGACGTTCGACGCGATGGCGAAGCTCGAGACGCTTGTAGTCCAGGAGATCTGGGAGACTGAAACGGCGGCGTTCTGGCGCCGCCCCGGCGTCGACCCGAAGTCCATCTCCACCGAGGTGATTCTGCTGCCCGCCGCATTCTTCATGGAAAAGAACGGCACGATCAGCAACTCAGGCGGCATGGTGCAATGGCGCCACGCCGCCGTGAAGCCTCCGGGGCAGGCCAAGTCCGATGGCGAGATCGTGGACCTCGTCTTCCGCAAGGTTCGCGATCTGGTCAAGGACTCGGAGGAGCCGAGGGACGAGATCATTCGGAAGGCCTTCTGGACCTACACCACGGCGGAGGACGTGCTGCGCGAGATCAACGGGTATGCTCTCCGCGATAACCGGGAGACCGGCCTGAAGGCGGGCGATCTCGTTCGCAAGATCAGCGATCTTCGGGCCGACGGTTCCACGTCGTCCGGCGCGTGGATCTACGCGGGCGTGTTTGCAAACGGCGAGAACCTCTCAAAGCGTCGCGACTCGCAAACCGATCCGGGAGGTCTCGGCCTCTATCCGGGCTTCGGGTGGACCTGGCCGAACAACATGCGCATTCTCTACAACCGAGCGTCATGCGACCGGCATGGCAAACCATATCCGGGCTCCAAGCCGATCGTCTGGTGGGACGAGAGAGCAAAGCGTTGGGCGGGATACGACGTTCCGGACGTTCCGGCCCTCACCGATGGACCGAATACGCCGAATGGCCAGCGAGCTTTCCACCTGGGCGCGGAGGGCGTCGGGCGCCTCTTCGCAGCCGTCTACTCGGACCCGGACGAGAAGCATCCGGGGTATCCCCGCGATGTCGCCTACGTGCCGAAAGACGGACCGCTGCCAGAGATGTACGAGCCTGTCGAGAGTCCGGTGGACAACGTCCTGCACCCGGGCGTGAAAAGCAACCCGGTGCTCAAGTATCCGCGCGTCAAGTCTCACCAGCCGATCGGTACGGTTGCGGAGTTTCCCTATGTCCTCATGACATCCACTGTCGCAGAACACTGGTGCGGCGGTTCCTCAACGCGCAACATCCCGTGGCTGAACGAGCTCGTCCCAGAACCCATGCTCGAAATGCCGGAAAGCCTTGCGCAAAAGCTGGGGGTGAAATCAGGAAACTGGGTAAAAGTGTCTTCCGCTCGTGGAGAACTCACAGTGAAAGCCGTCGTCACACCCAGAATGAAAACACTGCAGGCGGACGGGCGCGAAATAACGGTGGTGTGGATGCCATACAACTGGGGCTATGCGGGATTGTCGACCGGGCCAAGCGTAAACCACATCACGATAGATGCGGTGGATCCTGGGGCCGGAACTCAGGAGACGAAGGCCTGCCTGGTCAACGTCGTCAAGGCGAGCGGGCCCGCAGTGACTGCGTCCAGGGTTAACAGGAGAAGATCATGACGACGCCGGCCACCGAAACACCGATCAAGGCCACTCTGATCGACATCACCAAGTGCATAGGCTGCCGGGCATGTCAGGTTGCCTGCAAGCAATGGAACGACCGCGAGGGAGAACAGACTGAGCTAGATTTCAATCTGGGTTTTCAGAACCCCGCCACGCTCAGTGCCAAAACTCTAACGTTGATCACTTTTCACGAACTACCCGACGAAAAGGCACAGGGCGGTCTGCATTATCTCTTCACGATGAGGCGCTGCCTGCACTGCTTAGAGCCAGCGTGCGCCTCTGCCTGTCCGACTACAGCGCTGGAGAGGCAACCCGACGGCCCTGTTACTTACGCAGCCGACCAATGTATTGGTTGCCGCTACTGCATCTGGGCGTGTCCGTGGGGCGTGCCGACAGCTGAGTGGGACTCGCTCGCTCCCAAGATACAGAAATGTACGCACTGCGCCGACCGCGCCAGTCAACCGCCTCCATTAGCCTTTAACGGCCAGGCTCTTACCGACCAGGAGAGCCAGCAATACCGCGAGCAGATTGTCACTCCGGCCTGTGTTAAGGCGTGCCCGGCGAACTGCCTGCAGTTTGGAACCCGTGAAGATATGCTGCACGAGGCGCACAACCGCATTTCCGCTCAGCCAGAAAAGTATGTGGACCACATTTACGGAGAAAAAGAGGCGGGCGGAACGAGTGTTCTCTATCTCTCCTCCGTGTCGTTCGACAAACTCGGATTTCCCGATGTTGGCACCAAGGCGTACCCGGCCTTTTCTAAAATGGCCCTGCACGCGGTACCTCCTGCCGTTATTGCCGTCGGTGCACTCCTCGCCAGTGTCTTTTCCTTCCTGAAACGAAGGACGTTCGCAATGGCGTCGGCGCCGTCAGCAGCACCTCCCACTGAGGACCACGACCGTCACGTCGAGTTCGAGTCTCTTCAGCACAAGCTTTTGACGCCGTTCAATTGGATCCTTCTGGCGCTCATGGCATTCGGTGCCATTTCGCTCCTTGCCCGCTTTGCCCTGGGTTTGGGCGGTAGTACACACCTTTCGAACACGTATGCGTGGGGACTGTGGATCGTCTTCGATCTGGTCTGGATCGCTGTGGCCGCCGGCGCGTTCGCGACCGCTGGGATAATCTACGTTTTCCAGCGCAAGGATCTTTATTCCATGGGCCGTTCCGCCGTGCTTATGGGTCTATTGAGCTATTCGTTCGTCACAGTCACGCTCGTCGCCGACCTCGGTTTGCCGTGGCACTTTTATCAGCTTGGCTTGCAAGCCCCTGAGCAGTCGGCAATGTTTGAAGTGTCTTGGTGCGTCGGCCTCTATGTCACGATCCTGCTCATCGAATTTCTTCCTGTGCCGTTCGAGCGCTGGGGATTGCAGAAGCCGATGGACATATGGAAGCGCTGGTCCGGTGCGTACGTGGCGTTTGCGATCACGCTCTTCGTCTACCTGCTCTCGCGCAGTCTGGTCTATGCGGCCCTGGCCGCGGCTGTGTTCTCCTTCCTTGCATGGTCGTTCCGAGCCTGGGGAAAGAAGGGAGAACCGATCATGCTGGCGATCGCCGCGGTCACGCTCTCTACCATGCACCAGAGTTCCCTCGGTTCGTTATTCCTGCTGATGCCGGACAAACTCGCCCCACAGTGGTGGTCTCCCGTGATGCCGATCTCTTTCTTCCTTTCCTCGATCGCGGCGGGTACGGCTTTGGTTATCGTTGTTGAAATGTGGATGGCGAAGGCGTGGAAGCGGCAGCTGCGAATGACCCAACTCGCGGCGATGGGCAACATTACCTTCTGGTCGCTCTTGATCTATATAGTCTTTCGGCTCGGCGATATGGTCGTTCGAGGTAAATTCGGCAGCGCATTTTCTGGAGGATTAGGATCCCTCTTTGCAATTGAGCTCTTCCTGGGCGGCATCCTTCCTTTGATCTTATTGGCCCAGCCACGGCTGCGGGCCAAGCCGACCGTACTTTTCCTCGGAGCACTCCTCGCTGTTTTGGGAGTGGTTTTCAACCGCATCAACGTGGTTATCTGGGCCATGAGCCTGAAGGGAGCAATGCCGCAGATCGCACCCGAGACCTACTCCCCATCTATCTTCGAGTGGGGCATATCGGTTGGCCTCATTGCTGCCACCATTTTTCTCTTCGGACTGGGCGCCCGACTCATGCCGCTCCTGCCCAGAGAACAGGTTGAACGAGGCGATTGATCCCGTGACTCAAGACGTCTGGTTGTCGACGCACGCATACCTCCAACCGGTGGCGCGGTTGCACGCGGTGGTCGATACAGCGGCAGCCGGACTCTCGAACGAAGACCCTTGTGTTCCTATCTGGGACGACTACATTGCTGATTTTCAGGAGGGTGTGCCGCTCCTGCAGAGCTCGGCCGCTATCATCGACCTCACTGGTGCCGAGCGACTAGTTGTGTTTTTAGTTGAGGAGTTAGCTTCAATTCGCCTGCCGGAAAAGCTAGCGCAGCAGACCAGAGCTCTAGATTCCGAACTGCGAGGCGAGCCCGACGCACCTCGCCGGGCCGTTGGCTGGCTACTGGATAGAGAAGTTTATGCGTCCGCCTGTCCGGGCCTGTTGCGTTACTTGGGCTGGACTGCATTGGCTCGCCACCTCCGACCTGTGGTCGATACGTTCGCTGGATGGCGCGATGAGGAGCGATGGCTCCGCAGTTACTGCCCGACTTGCGGATCACGACCCAGTATGGCTCAGTTGGTCGGCGCCGATCCCGCACGCCTCCGGCTCCTATCTTGCGGTCGTTGCAAAACACGCTGGCGATACCTGCGAACCGGATGCCCATTCTGCAAAAACCAGAGCGATCACCGCGTCGCAGTTCTTTCGATCGAAGGAGAAGGAGGCCTTCGTATTGATTATTGCGAAGGCTGCCGCGGCTATCTCAAGACTTACGACGGAGAAGGAAGTGAAAACGTGTTGCTGGCTGACTGGACCTCAATTCATCTCGACATCGTCGCCCATGATCGCGGGCTGATAAGATCGGCCGCCTCGTTGTACGAGGTTAGTTAGACTACACGACTATCCATCCGCGCAAAGGGACCGCACAACCTTTCGCATCCACGAACCTGTGCCCTGATACTGCAACCTAGGGATTTGCCTAGTGGATAAGGGCCGCACGTTGCGCTATGAATAATGGGCCTGACCTGGCGCATTCGGGCTAGGCGCTGGGCTCGTTTGCGATGTATTACCGCGAACCGCGCAGTCTAATCCCATCCGAGACCCGCGCCTAGGAATTGGCTACCTATCTCGCCGGCCGTATTTCGCCGGAGGCGGCTGCGTTGCTCGGTAGAGTGACTATGCGATCGGGAAGTCGTAGCCGCAGTCATTCAGGAGGCTTGCGACAAGTTTAAAAATGACACAAACGGTAAGAACGCCGATTACATATGCGGATCTGATTATGACAAATCGATGGCATTTCCACCTCTGGAGTACATTGCAGTTATTGTTGTACGTGTTTCTTCTGACCTGCGCGAGCGCGCAGGCGCAAAACAAGAGCAAATACGCGTGTGACGAAGCGCAACCCGAGAGCATGTGCAGTGCGGCCAACACATGCGGATCAACCTCCTCGCAGTGCACGATTGACGTCAGGAGGGGGTCCTACTCAGCCAACGTAAAGCCCGGCACTCCTAGCGCGAAAGATAACCAGCTGTTCTGCATAAAAGCTGGTACGACAGTGGTGTGGATGAGCTCGAACAAGAACAATGGATTCATGGTCTCGTTCGGCAGCGATTCGCCGTTTGATCCAGACGGCCCCATCATGGGAGGCGGCAAGAAGCAGGTGACAACGAAAGCAGTCACTCCGGGCTGTTACAAATACGATGCGGGTGCGTTTCGCTCTGGAACGGTTTATGGGATGAGTGGTGGCAGCAAGCAGGAATTAGTCATTCTCCCGTGACACACGAATCAGCGCGCCGACGACGTCGGTAACCTATAGGTTTGCTCGTCCGGCCGGAGGCTCAGCAAACATAATTCAGATTCTACGGCTGGATCTAATCTAAAATCCAAGCCTCAGGACCAACTGTGGCCGCCATCAGAAGCTTGCTCAGTCTCTCAAGGAACAAAGCCGTTCTGTAGCGTCCTATCAGGATTCAGTCCGGCTCTCGGACTTGCGGTACGATAGCGGACTCGCAAGCTATTTTGAAGTACTTGATGCCAAGCTGAACCTGTTCCCGGCGCAGACAGCCCTTGTGGTATATGACCTGGATCGCAAGACTGCGCTGGTTGAGCTGTACAAGGCCTCGGGCGGGGGATGGAAATTGAGCGACGCCGAATGGCTCAACAAGACCGCGTCGAGCTTACCACCCACAACCAACTAGGGAAATACCTAGTTATTCTTCATTTCGCGAGAGCGTACGATCCTGTCGAATGGACTTGGCCAAGTTAAGACGTGGCCAGACAGGCTGCTTGAGAGGAGAGTATTGCATGCAACCAAAGATTCTGCACTTCGCAACCGGGATCACATTTCTGATTAGTCTGCTTCTAATCGCTAGCGTCCTCGGCTTTGCTCAACGGAAGAGCTCAGAAACGATCGACGCCACGGCCTTTGGCACAAGCACTCAGATGGGAAGAAACTTCGGAGTAAAAATAACCATTTACGAGTTCTCGAGTCCCGAGGATCGAGACATCCTGGTGCAAGCCTTTCAAAAAGGTCAAAACGACGGAATGGTGAACGCCCTGGAAAAGATGAAAAGCGTCGGCCGGATATCCATCCCTGGCACGCTGGGATTCGATCTCAGCTTCATCCGGGAGATCATAACGCCGACGGGCCGCACCATCCGTTTTGTTACCAACCGCAAGATTGCCTTTGGCGAAAGCTATTGGAGTACCCAGACAAAGAGTTTCAATCTGACCGCCGGGGAGATCAACCTGAACGACAAAGATAAGGACAAGAGCGGTGGTGTTCTTTTCCCTGCCGCGCAGCTTATCATCAATGAGGAAGGCGAGCTGCAATGGGAGCTCAACCAGAATGAATGGAAGCTAGTCAACATCATCGAGTGGGATTGAAGTAAGCCTGGAGCCGGGGGCGTTGAACGCCAGCGATCTGAGCTCACGAAATCGCACCGACCCAAAAGTAGGGTGCCCATCTCGCCCAAGTGGATTCAAAACTATTCGGCATTGCATGGCGGCCGCTGCAGTTTGTGTGACGGTCGCCAAGGCGAAAGGTGTTGCCAAAAAGAGTCAGAAGTTGACGCCGGCTTCCAATTGCACGAACTGACCGCTAACGCCAGGATTTAGTACGTAGGTAGTGAACTGGTACCACTTGTAATCGAAGCCGACGAGAAAACCGCGCTCGATGGTGGTTTCCATTTGGGAGTACTTGGTGTGTTGCGCGACGGCTCCCACTCGCAGCCAGTTCAGCACCTGGTAGGTGACTTGGGGCCAACCGGAATCGAAGTTGCTGGATTTGGGTGTGGCGTCGAAGACATACTCATTGGCGAGAGAAAAATTCAGCTTCTTCCATGTAAGCGAAGCCTCGCATCCTGGAGCAATGCCGTTGGTGCGACCAAAGACTCCGCCAATCATGGGTGTGACCTCGAATTGCCACTTCTCACCCCACGCAAAATTGTAGCCTACCCAGAGCGACCCGGTACGCAAGTCCTCATTGTTATAGCGGGCTTCGAAGTGCAACCACTTGTGGTCCGCGGTAAAAGTGGGTGTTGCGTAGGCTTCTCCACTGGCGGGTAGATAGCCGTCCAAAGTGAGTGAATATTGCCAGGACTCGGCATCGGAGGCCACCAACCTGGGCGCGGGGTTGTGAGGCTGCGGTTTGGGCTCGTATGTCTGTGCCCAGCCACAAATTGAGAAGAGCAGCCCGGCGAATAGTGCGTTGGTTCGAATCACTGACCCAGCCATATCTCGACGAGTGTAAACGCGTTCGTGCGCTACGCCGTAAGAGCTTGACGACCTTGAGCAGTTCGGCCTTGTACCATAACTCGTTCGCCCGCGAGGGACGGATAGGGTGAAGTTTGCGATTCCTTCGAGGCCGTAACTTGTGGCCGTGCGAATGCAGTTGCACCCGGAGCTTTAGGCTGATACCCATATTCGAGATCGAAAGAGTCTTGGATGTGAACGTGAATCGGATGCTTCCGCCGTAGCGCCCTCAGTTTGTGGCTGACGATCCCCAGCGCCTCGCGGTCGCCCTGATCTTTCTTTGTGAGGCATTGACAAAGCAGCCATCGCTCTACGCCGAGAAGAATACGCTCGGCTGTCACCCATTGAGGCTGATAGCGAACGTTAACTTCATTCGCATACTCGCTCCACTCTGACGTGGCGCTCACCTAGATTTCTCCTGCCGGTTTCTTTCCGGCTTTTTTTTACTTTCCGCCTACGCCTGAATCTTCGGCGTCGGGTTCCGGAGGATTGAGTAACCGATCTTTCTCCGCATCACGCCGAACGTCCTTCCCAGCGCAAGGAGTCGCTAGACCATGAGTGAGGGAGGAGCAGGAGCGCATCGATCCGCTGCGATCCGACGTAAATCTAACTACATCAATTATTTAAGGCCAATACGCGGCACTTTGCCACTAGGGAAATCCCTAGGGTGAGGGCAACGCGCGACGATCTCGCGGGGCGGGGAACGGCGACTATAAGTTGACGTTTGCGGCGCAGCGTTCAAAAGGGACAATAGAGCAGTGGGCTGAACCCTTCGTAAAGCTGCGGACACAACATATCTATCACCTGCGTCGTGATCCGTTTGAGCGGGCCGATTTCAACTCCAACGCGTATTGGAATTGGATGATCGACCACATCTTCAGCTTTACAAAGCACAGCAACTCGTGGCGGGCCAACTCCAGAACTACCGTATTTACCTGATGGACAAACGGAACGTGGGGGAGCAACCTAATCTTCAGGATGCTCTGGCCGAATGTCTTGCACCTCTTGCCAATCTGAAAACCAACTCAACTTTGACGGAGAAATCGCCATTCATTTTCCCGGAGGCAAGGGTCTGAGCACGCCTCTCTTGTTGGTCTTTGCAAAACTTCTGGCCTGCTTGAATTGCGGCTTCACTGAATTTGTAATTCCCGAAAGTGAATTACGACGGCTAACGGAAAGCGATGCGGATTCATAGCTTGCCAAGGAAGATTGGCGTTGGCGTTCTCACTTGTGGTTGGTTGCTGGTGAAATCCGATATTACGACAACCGACGCACACCATGTTAGCTCCCAGGGACCGTTGGTCCGCCCTCCGGTTCTCGTCGCACCATTTCTTTCTTCTTCTTCTTTCTTCGTTGCGCTGGCGCACTGACAAGGACAATAGTTGGTATCTATCCTTGTAGCCATGCCCTCCCCCCAAAACGGCTGGCTTTTTCAACGCCCGCTGTTCGATCTTGATCCGTGCTCCGCAGGCGGGCGCTGGCCGAAGCGCGGTTGGACCGTTCGGTGAATCGCGAAATGAAACACCCTGAGCTTCGTTGGAATCCAGCGCTTGAGGAATGGTTTTGCGTGAAGTGTGGTCAAAGATCAGGCCATATCCATCAAGAGGATGCCAAAACTGAGTTGGGGTCCTTCGAGTGCAAGCTTCCCACCACACGGGCACACGACAAAAAAGAGTCTTAGCCGCTTCGCCGGAAAGAATGTATTCTTGCCATCTGCTCATCATCGGATTGGCGTAACCAGACGCGGGTGTTGAAAAACTCAGTGCTTGAACCGATCTTGTGCGGATGGGGAGTGCCACTGAGTTCTTCCCTTTTTTTCTGGGTGGTGAGAGCCTGGGAGTGCTACCGGGAGACTTAGGTATGCGACCCGTCTTAGCGTTTGTGTGCTGAACTAATCCATGGGCGCACATCATTCTTCCTTCCTGCAGGCTCCGCGTTGAATAGTGGGATCAAACGCAGTGGCCACAAGATTCGCGGCACCTCCCAGCTTAGGGATTTCCCTAGTAGTGCGGAGATAGACTCGACGGTAGCGTCGTTTCTAGATGTGTGGAGGGTGAACAGTGGTTGATTCGGACGATGTTGTATTTGCCTGGGCTGTCGGAAAGGCGTTGCTGATCGTGATTGTGTCAATCGGCGTCCTGGTCTATATCGCTTGGGTAGCGACCCGGAAGAACGAGACCATTGCGAGTGTCGAAATCCCCAAGAACGGAGCTCTGACGTCAAGTGACGTCAAAGCGAGCAACGTGCCGCCCAGTGGACCCGAAAAAATCGGAACGGCGGAAGAAGTACGCCATATTCTGTCCGGGACGGCGGCGGGAGAGAACAACGATCGCAAATCGGAACAGCCCGGGGCAGCAGCTTAGAGTTCGCCGAGAGCGCTCGGTTCATGCGTTCAGCCCATAACGTGATTCTGATGACCAGGGAAAAGCTCGATGGACAATAGGCTGA
The DNA here is from genome assembly GCA_963800565.1 of uncultured Acidobacteriaceae bacterium. Classification (GTDB taxonomy): domain Bacteria; phylum Acidobacteriota; class Terriglobia; order Terriglobales; family Acidobacteriaceae; genus Acidiflorens. The sequence goes on along the minus strand of CAWDBM010000008.1, from coordinate 224,988 downwards.
CAATATCAATGGTGATTCAAGGAGATCGGGAACATAAGCAGACTTCGGACGCCGCAACCATGAAGTCAAAACGCGTGCTCGAACCGATGGAGACAATTTCGGAGACCTCAGCCAGTTAGGGGTTTCCCTAGTTGCACTTATGGGTATTCGGACCTAGTTTCTTCTCAAGAGACGGGCTCTGCGAAATGATTTCCCAGATCATGCGGGCGATGCGAACGCGATACTCGTTGTCGCCTCCAATCCGGCGGCGGTTCTATCGTTCGCGGAACATGTCACCGCGTCTCGGAACGGAAAAGTCCAAGATGGCATACCGCATCTCCTGGAAATCCAAAATGGCTCCGAATCAATAAAGAGGTCGCATGATTACGCAAACAATGGGTGCAAATCTCCGATCTGTCGTGGCGGTTCTCTGTACCGCCATCCTCTTACCGGGCGATACTCTGGCCTATATGTCATCCCAGTCACAGGCGTCCGCAACCTCGCCACAAAGCCAGGCTGCCAATATTCCGCCTGATCAGTTGGACTCTCTCGTCGCCCCCATAGCTCTCTATCCGGATCCACTGTTGGCGCAGGCTCTGGCCGCCTCCACTTATCCTCTCGAGATCATTCAACTTCAGCAGTGGCTGGAGAAAAATAAAAATCTGAAAGACAAAGCACTCGCGGATGCTGTGGCGAAGGAATCCTGGGATCCAAGCATCCAGGCGCTGGCGGCTCTACCTGATGTGGTCAAGCGGTTGGCAGACGACATTCAGTGGACCACCGATCTGGGCAATGCGTTCCTGGCGCAGCAAGGCGATGTCATGGATGCCGTACAGCGCATGCGTAAAAAAGCTCAGGACAAAGGCAATCTGAAGTCGACCGAGCAACAGAAGGTGGAAACCCAGGTAATCGAGAACAAGAGCGTGATCATAGTCGAGCAAGCGAATCCGCAAGTTGTGTATGTGCCTTCATATGATCCCGTCGTTGTGTACGGTGCGCCGATTTATCCTTATCCGCCCATTTACTATCCACCCCCGGGATACTACGCCGCAGGGATGGCGATTGCTTTTGGTGTTGGCATCGCGATGGGGGCGTTTTGGGGCGGCGGATGGGGCTGGGGCTGCGGCTGGGGCGGCAACAACGTCTATATCAACCACAACAACAATTTCAATCGCAACACGAACATTGGCGGAGGGAACCGCCCCTCGCAGCTACCATCTCGCGGCGGAGGTAACCGCGGCAACCTTGGCGGCGTCGGCGGCGTCGGCGGCGTTGGTGGAGCTGGCGGCGTTGGTGGAGTTGGTGGGGCTGGTGGAGTCGGTGGTGTCGGCGGCGGCAACCGGCCGTCAACTCTTCCCGCTGGCGGCGGAGGTGGCGGCGATAGGTGGCAGCACAATCCGCAACATCGCGGCGGCGCACCATATCGAGACCGTGCGACCGCGGACAGGTTTGGAGGAACGGCGCGCGGGGATTCGCTTGCGAACCGACAGTCCAGCGCCCGACAACAGGTTGGACGTCAAGGCGGTAATCTGACCAGCAACCGCGGCGGAAGAACTGATTCCAGCGGTCGGGCCGGCAGCGCAGGCGCTGGCAACAGAGCCGGTGGAGGCGGAGGAGATCGTATAGGAGGGCGGGATCTCTCGCGCAGCGGAGGCGGAAACCGGGATGCCTTCGGAGGAGGGTCCCGCGGGTACAACGGATCGAATGCTCGCGCCAATAGCAGCCGCGGCGCTTCCAGCATGGGATCTCGAGGCGGAGGCGGAGGCGGTCGCGGGGGCGGTGGACGGCGCAGGTAGCCGACAAGATTGCGGGAGGCCAATTACAGGGGGCACAGAATGAAATCAACTTGTGCGAACGGAAGACTCAGTGGACTTGTTTGTATTGTCAGCGTGGTGGCATGGGCATGTTTCTGCACGTCGCCAGGGGCTTCCGCGCAGTCATCCTCGACGGAGAAAACTCCTGCTGCAGCGACTGTCGGAAGTGCAGGCCCGAGGAGGTTCGACACGCCGCAGCAGGCTGCCGACGTGCTCATCGATGCCGCTGACAAGTTCGACCTTGTTGCACTCGCTCAGATTTTTGGGCCCGATGGCGATGACATCGTATTCAGCGGCGAATTTCCGCAAGACCGGAAGCACGCCGCAGATTTTGTAGTCCAGGCTCGTGAAAACAAGAGCGTTTCAGTGGATCCGAAGACAGGGAACCGTGCATTCCTTCTCGTAGGCGACGAGGACTGGCCGTTCCCCGTGCCGATAGTCAAGATAGGTGATAAATGGTCGTTTGACGCTAAAGCGGGCTGGCGGGAGCTTCTCTACCGTCGCATCGGCGCCAATGAAATGGATGCTATTGCCATCTGCCATGGCTACGTGGACGCACAACACGAATACGCCTACCAGCCCCGCAAGGGATACGCCGTGAATCAATACGCCCAGCGCATCGTGAGTACACCCGGCACGCAGGACGGCTTGGCGTGGCAAAATGCCGATGGCGATTGGGATGGTCCTATAGGCGAAAAGATCGCGCGCGCTATCGAGCTGGGTTACACCAGCGGCGCAGAGCCGTACCACGGATATTTCTTTAAGATCCTGAAGGGCCAAGGGCCTGCAGCGCCACTGGGTGAAATGGATTTTATTGTAAAAGGTTTAATGATCGGCGGCTTTGCCTTGGTCGCTGCTCCCGCCGAGTACGGCGTGACAGGTGTGAGAACCTTCATCGTCAGCGACGACGGTGTTGTCTTCGACAAAGATCTTGGACCGAGAACGGTCGACGAATTCGAGAAGATGGAACTCTTCAACCCAGACAAATCCTGGCATCCTGTGCCCGAAGAAGACGACTAGGAGAACCTGATGCGTGTTGCTTCGCAGCGGAGTTGTACTTGAATGCGCTCGCCAGCGCTCAACCGAAAATTTCTAACCTCAACAATTTAGAAAGTGGAATGCTATCAGAGACCTTCGGAAGGTGGGTCGGTCCTGATTTAGACTGGTTTTTCACCGGCTTCCTAGGTAACCTTTCGGTCCGCTTAACTGATCTCGGGATTGATCGCGATGAGCCCTTTCTCGACTGCGAGCAACACAAGGTGGGCATTACTCTTCAGATTGAACTCTGCCATGATGTGATGCTTATGAAATTCGATTGTTTTTAAACTCAGATTCAGACGTTCGGCGATCTCCTTCAGGCCGTAGCCCTCGGCAAACAATTGCACAATATCGCGCTGGCGAGGCGTCAGGTTTTTGGAGGACTGGCCCGCTTGGTTCTTGTGTTCGACGGAAGGCCCTGACTGAAGCGCAGGGGAGATATAGGGCTCGCCACGCCAGACCTGTTCGATGGCAGTCACCAATTCACCGGCCGTCGCATGCTTGAGTACGAAACCTGTGTTTCCCAACTCTAGCGCCGCCGCCGCCAACTGAGCATTTTCCAGCATTGTCAGGAATACGAGCCGAATGCCCGGAATCTGCTCTCGAATGCGCCGTGCGGCATCTAACCCGTTGAGAAGTGGCATCCCGACGTCGAGGATGATAATGTCGGGCTTGAGTCGGATCGCTTCTGTAACCAGCGACCGGCCATCCGTCACCGTTCCCGTTACCACGTACTTCTTCCGCAGAAAACATTCCAGCGCTTCCAGAAAAATGGCGTGGTCGTCGGCGATCAGGAGATGGGGACGCGACTCTGGGCAAAGCGGTGCCATGGGGTTTGGGGAGGACACAAAGTCCGCGCCCCTTTAAGCCACATCGTATTCTTTCAAGGCGCGAGAAGGCCACTGTCAACACTGACAGTGATCACGCCCTAGGCGGTGGCGCCTACGTAAGGGCTGACGTACCGCGGTTGGCCATCAAATTAAGCCCGAGAGAATTGGGTTTTAGTGGAGCGCGTCAGGCATGTTTTGCTCGCTATGGTCGCGAATTGGTTGGGTTAGTTTTTCTGAAGTGTCCACCGCCAGGTACAGGGTCTGCGATGGGAACGCAATCCCGACTCCCGACTTGTGAACAATATCCATGATGCTCAAAAGTAAGTCCTCCTGAATCTCAAGAAAATTGTTCCAGTCACGGGCAAACACATAGGCGAAAATGTCCACCTCCAGGGAGGAAGGACCGAAACGCACAAATCGGACACGGACGGAGTCTTTATCGATAGTGGCGCGCCCAGTGAGCAGGCTGCGAACGTCAGCCATGACTGAGCGTAGCTGAGGCGGAATGGTGCGATAACGCAAACCGATCACCGGATGGAACAGGAACATGTCCCGTGCTGAAAGGGTTTCCAGCCTCATATTGGCAATCTGTCCATTGGGGAAGTTCACGACCGTACGATCTAAGGTGCGGATCCGCGTTGATCGAAGACCGACCTCGACCACGGTACCTTGGATATCGCCGAAGTTCAAAAAGTCTCCAACGCGCACCGCGTGGTCGACGATCATAGAAACGCCGGCGATAACATTTTCGAGCGTTTTTTGGGCTGCGAGGGCAACGGCAATGCCGCCGACTCCGAGCCCAGCTAGCGTAGTGGTCAGAGTTATGCCGAAGTGGTGCAGCGTGAACAACAAACCAGTGAAGAGGATAAGCCCATCAAGCATCCTGCGAGCGAGACGCAATACAGAAGCGGTTCCGCTCAAACCGTAGCGCCGCGCAAGGAGGTAACGTTCGCCCCATCCGTTCAAGAGTATAAGCAGCCACATGCAGGCGACCACAACAATCATCAGGGCCATGATCGACCAGAATTGTCGCGCCAACAGCGGAAGAGGAAAACTCGAGAGCAGCCACCGGATAATGATGGCAAGAAGCAGAAGGCGAATCGGCGGCCGAAGGATTTGGGGATTCGCCAGGTCGGCATTTCGACGTAACTGCCGCCGCAATGCACCAGCAGCCATACTGAGAATGCGATTGAATAGACCAGTCAGCCAGTAGAGGAGCGGCATTCCTACAAAGACCGCCACCAGTTGAAAGAGGGGAATATCGGCCACCCGCATTGTCACCATGAAGCCTGGGAGGAACCTCTCGAGGGCAGATTCACTCACCTCTTGAAAAGCATCGGGAATTGAAGCAAGGGTTTCACGCGAAAAGAGCCATACTTCTCCCGCCTTTCCCCGATCTACACGCTCTACCAGAATGTCCAGATTTCCGTTGGCCGTCTGGATCACCCCGACCAAGTCCTTATCAGGGTGGAGCGGATCCTGAAGGGAGCCCTCTGGTCTGTCGCTAATCTCGGTGAGCCGAGCGGGTAGGCGCCAATTGATGACGGCGGCTAGTTGGCTCGCCAGAGCCGCAGCTTCTGAACGACGCAAGGAAGTATTCAGGTAGAGCACAGCGATTTCTGTGTTTCCTTTTCGCTCGGCGCTGAGTAAACCCAGCACCGTCCCTCGAGGTGTGCCACGACCCAGCGCGTCCTTGGGAAGCTCGGGCATCGCTTCCGAAGTAGACTGGGTAGGGACGGCCTGGGTAGGGACGGCTTGGGACCACACAACTTGACAGAACAACAAAAGGAGAGGGAGAACTGCGGTTCGACCTAAGCGCTTTGTATCGAGATTGCCTCGCGTTATCATAGGAGTCCGCCACAGATCTGTCTTCTCAGTGCGGATTGGACGACGTGTCTACCAGAGTGGCCAGACCAGCGAAGTAGTTCTTGAATACTTTCGCCAAATGTCCAGCTGAGTCCCGCGCTGGGCCCGTAATCACGGCCAGAGAAACCAGGTGGCGGCTTATTGTCCTAGTCGCCGTAGAACGAGACATTCCAAGACAAGTTGCATATGAGCTTAATGTAATAGGTCACGTTCGCATTGAAACGGAAGCGCCCGGGCTCAGACAGTTCTGGAGACACTGTTGCATTCACATCCAGACTGGTTTTGTCGAATTTGAAGAACTTGATAACCGCCTTCCCGTTTGAGCTGCATAGGAGTTCTGCTCACCCCAGCTAGTGGCAATCGCGCCGGGCGAGATCACCAAACATCACATAGCGGCGAGTGGCGAAATGTAAAATTCTCCGACAAGGGCCGCTTGGATTGCGGGGATTAAATGGACCTTCATATGGGACTTGATGACGTATCCTAGAGCGCCTTCTGCCACACATGCTTCCACAAATTGCTCTTCCGAATGGATCGTCAGGAACACAAACCTGGCGGATAAGGCGACCTCGTGAAGACGATGGGCGGCCTCGATTCCACTCAAAATCGGCATAGTAATGTCGGCGACAATCACGTCCGGAGAAAGACGGAGGGCCTCCGCGACCAACTTCTCGCCGTCGATCGCGGTTCCCACTATGTCGAATACAGGCTTCAAGAGTGCCGTAGTCGCTTCGAGCAAAGCAGGGTGGTCATCCGCCAGCAGTACACGTGGTCGGATCAAAGTTCGCCTCCGTGGAGCAGAGGGACGCCCCAGGTCGCGCGAGCGCCGAAGTAAATTCACAGCTCCCAACTATTCCTACGGCATTGTGCGGTTCTGCGCCACTGGGGAAATCCCTAGCATGCGCGCGGATAGAGCTCTGGGCCTACGGAGATTAATCCCTTTTTCAGCGCAAACAGGACCAGATCTGCGTTGCCCTTGAGATTGAACGCTTCCATGACATGGTACTTGTGGAATTCCACTGTCTTTTCGCTCAAATTGAGGGCCAAAGCGATTTCGTTCAGCGACTGTCCCTCGGCAAACAACCGCACGACTTCGCGCTGTCGGACGGTTAATTCTTTTGAGAACTGCCGCGCTCTGGCTTTTGCTGCGACCCAATCTTCAGCTCTCAACTTGGGGGTCAGATAGGATCGCCTGCTCAAAATGTCCCCCATCGCCTTGAGCAGCTCCAGTCCGCCCGAGCTTTTCAGTAGAAAAGCCACGGATCCAAGTTCCATCGCTGCGGCTGCGAGATTCGCGTCATCGATCATGGTCAGGAATACGAACGCGACTTTGGGAACGTGTTCTCTAATCCTCCGGGCCGCGTCCAGTCCGTTCAACAGCGGCATGGAGATGTCGGCGACAACGACATCTGGTCTGAGCCTGATGGCTTCTTCCAGCATGGCCAGACCATCGGCCACGACCCCGATGATGGAGTATGTTTTCTCGAGGTAGGCGCGCAGAGTCTCGGCGAAGATCGCGTGGTCATCAGCAATGAGGACGCGTGGGCGGTGGGTACTATTCTGGTGGAGGGTTTGCATAAAGTAACTCGTTTCGTTTTGCCGAAGTCGTGTCGTAACCCCGGCTAAAAGTGCGGCGCAGGCTAGAGCGTTAGATAGGGGCTGGCCTTTTCTGGAAGTGTAGTCACCAAGTCCGAGAAACGGCTTGCGACGGTTAGACCTGCGTAACCGTTGTTGCCCGTCACACTAGCGTGTAATTCTGCATTTGGCAAGAGCAAAACACGAAGAGAGCACGGTCGATCCCGAACCGAGGGGGTGTCCTCCTCGGCGTGATTCTCACATGGCGTCTCCTTTCCCTTCAAGCCTATTCCTTTCGGCTCGAGTCAGCCCGCAGCCTCGCCCAGTCTGTGTTGGAGAGGAACGGAGGCTTCGATTTCTGTCCCCCTTCCTGGTCCTGAATGAACTTTGAACCGTCCGCCCAGCGAGTGTACGCGTTCTTCCATGCTGCGCATGCCTATGCCTTCTTTATGCTCTAATTGCCGCACATCGAATCCGGCGCCTTCGTCACGTACAATCACAACTATTCTGTCAGCGGCCATGCGTAATTGAACTTGTGCTTTGGTAGCGCCACTGTGTTTCTTTAAATTGCGAAGTCCTTCCTGGACAATACGGAATACGCACAGCGAAACATCCGGATTAACAGAACGAGGAATATTATCGGCCAGAAAATCGACTTTAACACCGCACTGGATCGCAAACTCTTTGCACAGAGCACTGACTCCGGGAACAAGCCCCAACCTCTCCAACGTAGAGGAATGCAAACGATGCGAAAACGTATGAAGGTCGGCCCCGATTTCGCTCGCTGAATTCAGAAGATCGTGCACCTGGCGGATAGCTTCATCCGGCGAAACGCCAATTGCTTCCTCGGCATTCTCTAATCCGAGGGCAAGAAGTGCCAGACGCTGGCTAAAGTCGTCATGGATCTCCGAGGCCAGTCGACTGCGCTCTTTTTCTTGCGCAGTAATCAACATACCACTGAGCTCCATCGCGCGATCCTTCGCCCGTTTCAACCGGATATACAAGGCGAGGACGGCTAAACCCAGAACGGCGAGCGACAAAGCCACCCACATCCATTTGGTTTGCTCCCACAAGGACGGCCCACGGAACAGCACCGCGCTGCCACGCGGAAGATCGCTCTCTTTAAATCCCCAGCGCCTCAGCGCGCGCCCATCAAATATGTAGGCGTTTGCGCCTCGCACAGCCGGGATACTTTGAGGGCTTTCCCCGTTGAGAATCCTTAGGGCAATTCCGCCAACGATCGCACCCTCCGTGGCGAAACTCTCCAGATACCCCCCAACTTCTCCGTGACCGAGGTCTACATCGGATGGACCGAAAACCGGTGCATTCGCCGCTTCGGCGACCGCGGGGCCTGCCTGCGACGCGCCGATGTATCTGGTTCCTTTCGCGTCGATTCCGATGTGGGTGTAGAGAACAATCGTGTGATCAGGCAGGTGCCTCAAGCGCTCGAGCAGACTGGGCAGGTCAAGATTGGTGAGGTAAGTAAAATCCAGGCTGTCTTCGTAGCGGCGAAGACGCTCTCGATAGATATCTTCCAAGTGTTTATCAAAAGACGAAATGCCGCCGACCACAACGATGTGCCGGCTGCCAGGTTGGAGTTGCAACGCCACATCCAGGGTCTTGTCCGGCTCGAACATTTCCCAGCAACCAGTGAAGTGGGAATCAAGGTTGGGATAGTCGGCTTGCGATTCGCTCGTGCCGCCAAAGACAATCGGAATTCCCGCAAAGAATTTCTCGTGCGAATCGATCATGAATCGGAGCGGGGTAGGTCCGAGCGCGATGATCAAGTCGGGTCTATGGTCCTGATATTTGTGGATGTACCACTCACGCAATGCTTGCTGAGCCGCGGGATCATCAAAGAGCGTTGTCTCGAGGTAATCGCCATATAATTCGATGTGATAGCGTGAACTATCGAGGGCGGTACGCAGCTCACGATCAAGGAGCGCGACTGCGGGAGAAGAGTGCCCCAGTTCGTAGAAAACCACGACTCGCCGGACTTCCTTGGTCTCACTATTGGCTTCAGGCTGAAAGAGGAGACACGCCGTTAAGAGGGCGAAGGTCACTGTTCTCGGGCGCGACTCCTTGCCTCGTCGCACACCCGGTGCGAGGACGCGACTCACAATTCGAGAATTCTCCGCTGCTGGCGGCCCCACCAGCCAGCGACAGAAGGGCGCGAACATCTCCAAAACCCCACCCACTTCGAGCGCGTTCTTGCCAGGCATTCTACCTCTCCGGACCAATCGATGCAATCGCACGGCCGATATCTGAGCGATGCTAAGTGCGCTTCCCGAAGAACAATCTCGATTGTTAACAAGCTTACGGTCACGGCCATTGATCTCCAACTAGGGATTTCCCTAATTGTCCTCGCCGGGCCTTCGGCATAAGAGTAGTCCGCAGGCGACCGCAAGGTCAGGTTGCCGTTTGCAAGCCGTTCCCGTCAGCAGGAGTCTTTATGAGATCAAAGCTTCGGACTACACTGGATAAAAGTCAGCCCTGCCGGTCTATTCGGTGTTTTCAGGAAGAGCACGATACGGGGGGAATCGCGAATCTAGGGCCTGGAAAGGCATCCGCGAAAAAAGTAGATAACCGGCCCAATCCCTAAAATCGGCGGACTGAGAAGGCGGAAGAACGGCGAAAGCATGCTACTGCTTTTCGAAATATCTTCTTGTTTTCAAAAAATCAAAAAGGAATGACAAGCAAAGAAGAGTGTTTTCGACGAGCTTCGGGAAGGGCGCGGAATGCCCTTCCCGACGAAGGCAACTCTTAAGCTACCCTGCAGTTGTGAATTGTGAATTTCCGGAAGGGTAAAGGCTGCGCCGCAATCCTCGCGACTTCTTTCAGGCGAAGTGAAAAGGCCCTCCAATCGTGCCGTGACCATCGCAACAAGGCCCACGTTCCTTCTTAGCAGCGGCTTCCGAAAGACACGGTAATGAACCGCGTGCTGATGTTTTTGATGGGGACGTAACGAAATTCACTCGATGCATCTGCCTCGTTCGCCACACCTTGAAGAGTTCTATCTGGCGGGCTTCCACGAGATCCGACTCGACGTTTCTCCTTGGCAAGAGAAGGGACGAGACTGACGAGGCTTAGCTTACCAGTGTGGCCTCAGCCGGTCGCCTACAGGCCGAGCCGCGCGTAGTAGGACTCAGGCCCCAGCTGCGGAGCCGGTCGAGTTCCACGGCCTCGCAGGATTTTTCCAATCGATAGGGGTCGCAGCCCACGCGCTCCTTCGGAGCGAAAGTCGCGCGTGAGTGCGCAAACCGCCGAGTGGTTGACGAGTCGCTAGCTACCAGCGAGGCCCTTGTTGACCAGGACTCTGACTACAACCCGACGGTTCTCGGCCCGACCGGCTTTAGTCTCGTTGGGTGCAGCTGCTCCGTACTCGCCCATCGCGCCAGGAGCCACGATATGCCGAATCGGCACGTTACCCTGCTGGACCAGATAAGTGATCACCGATTTGGCTCGGTTTTCACTCAGTTTTGTGTTCATCGCAGCACTGCCGGTCGCGTCCGCATATCCCATCACCTCGATGATGTATCCTTTTAGGCCAGCGGCGGTTTCCGCCAGCTTCTTGAGTTCCTCCTCGTCCTGCGCCGAGACTTTGGAGCTGCCGACATTGAATTTCAAGGTTGTTTCGCCCTTCACGTCAAAATCGGTCAACGCGGCAAAACGTTGTTCGTGCTCCTCGATATCCTGAATGTTCTTTGCAATCTGCTGTTGGTTGGACGCGATATTCTGCTGGTTGGTTTCGATGTTCTCTTTGTGCGATGCGAGTTGCACATCGTGGCCCGCGAGCTGCCCTTGGTGAGCCTCGAGCGTCTTCACGTTGGCCGCAACTTGCTGTGCGGTGGGGTGCAAACCGGCCTCCACCATCTCCGCCGTTTCCAGGTCATCGCCATCGACGGTGATAGTTTTCGCCACAATCCGACCCTGGTCGTCAGCCCATCCTTCCACGTCCACCTTGAGTCCAGGTATCAGAACGACATTGGACATATGCTGTTTGTCCAGGCCGAACAGTCCCCTGTCATCTTTCGTAGTCGTGTCGTCGTTGAGGACCACGGTAGTGTTTCCGCCCCCGGAACTCACTATCAACGTTTCTCCAGTTCGGGTATTGATCATTCCTTTGACTCGGGTACTGTCGCCAAAAGCGAGTACCGATCCCAGAAGGAACAATCCCATCAGACTTACTGCAATCATGCTCTTGTGCATAGCGCCTCTCTTTTCCTTGCCCGTCGAGTTCAGGCAAAGGCCTCCACCCGGAAAAGTCCGGTTTCAAGTGCGAAGCCTAGGTCTGCTCCGATGTTTCTACAACTAGGGAAATCCCTAATCGTGGTTGGGAAGGGCGCACCTGTATCCGTCAGAGCATTGCCTATGGGGCTCTGACCGTGGCTCTCGCCAGGCTGGTTTTAGTCGAAACAGTTAGGTCTTTTCTCGGACGCGGCTCTCGGCATCTTATCGACGGTCTAAACTCTGCCAGAGATACAACGTCATCTACAGCGATCGACCATGGTGTTACCAGACTTTGAACGTTCGTTCCCTGTTAGAGGTAGGCGTCACATCGCAGCGGTTGTCTCTCGCCTCGACCGTGGGTAGCGGGACTGAGGAACTTACTTGAGTCCGGCAACATTTATAGCGGCGTTGCTTTGCTGAAGCGCCTGGTTACCTAGTTGTGCGATCGCGTCTCGCGTGAGCATATCGTCGAACGTGAGAACCACGACTCCCTCCGCGAACACAAAAGGATCCCACTTTTTCATCGAGATCTCCCCGTCTTGGGTTCGCCTCGAGTGAAGTTGGTTCCGTTTAGCGCCAATGACGACTGTAAAGTGTGGGCACGGTTCACTGGTACCTCTGTAAAACTCGCGTTTCACTACCGAGCACGCGCTGCGATAGATACTTTCGGCCTCGAGCATCTGTGCGGGTCTGAGGGAGAAGTTCACGTTATTGAGGTGGCGCACCGAAAACGATCCGTCCGAGGACGATTGCGCAAACCCAAGGGAGGACAGAACGACGAGGACACAAAGCAATTTCGACATTGGATACCCGCTTCGTCGCGCATTACTTTACGCGCCTGCTACACCAACAAAATCCACCGAAAGATAGCCTTCGACACATGCCGCGTGCCGCACCACTAAGGCCTGATTCTGATGCAAGCATAGGTGTGGCGGGATGTATGAACAACTAGGAAGATCCCTAGAAAGCCCAGCGCAATCAGCCCCCACCTTTGCTACGCGGCGCAAACCTTCGCCGAGAGCCATTCCTCGGGCAGGGATTGAAAAGTTAGTTCACTCTCGGGCACGTCGAAACCGGTATTGCATAACCGGCAAATGAACTCCCACCGGTCGGAATCGTGACGGTTCAGGTAGCTCGAGCGGTACGCAAATACCAACGTGTCACATACGGGGCAGATTAATGCGGCTGCAATGATCTCGTCGAGTTCATCTAAATAATCTGGCATGGCATCCGTCGCACCGCACCTGCGTACCTCTTCATCCGTTCTAGCGAACATGGGTACTGAACAGCCGATCGCGGCGACCGATCATGAAATTACACGACCGATATCAGTGCGTGACGCCCAACGTGTGGTCTAACTTAAGTCTAATGCGATGTCTGCACAACTAGGGAAACCCCTAGAAGGCTCCATCCGAGCCGGCGCTCCGTTTTGTGGGCTAACGTTTAGGCACTATTGTCGAGCTTCGACCCGCCGAATCAGCCGAGTGGCCGAGTATCGACTCCGCCGGCAATGGCCGAGTCTGGCACGCCTGGGAAATGGTAGGAGAAAATGAGCACCGTCACAGCATTAACGCTCATCCTGGTGCCCTTCGCATCACGGCGTTGTAGCTGCCCAGGTTCGCCTGGTTTACGGACTTATAACCCAAGAGTCGATAGCCAGCCGCCTGCAGGAGCCCCCAACGATTCAGCGTCTTGCCAAACCCTCAACCGCCAGCGCGCGCATCCCGATGGTATCGAGAACTTTGCCTTTGATCACGATCCCAGGAACGCCAATGCGATTAAGAACATCCTCAGGCAGCCGTACGCCGTTTTGTTCGGTCAGCACAAGATAGAGTTCGCCGCTTTGGTCCGAAATGAAAACTAAAGGCCCCCCGGCGGCCGCGCATAGCTTCGAGCAGAAGGCATGATCATATGCGTGAGTGTGAGTGCCAAGGTAGCAATTTGCATCAGTGATCTCACCGCGCATGCTCGCGGTCTTGCCGGGCTCAACTTGTCCGACGAGCAGATCAATGTTGCCTTGCTTGGCCAACCTCCGCGCCTTTGCCAGATTGAAAACCAGGGCCTGCACTTTGATCGAATGGCATCTTGTTCAGCTCATTACGATCTCCAAACTGGAAAGCGCACAAAGCCAGGACGGCGATCCCGCTGAGCAACGTGATCACCGACTTTCTATTTCGATGTTCTCTTCGTGGCTTGGCTGGCATCGTTTCGCTCGTGCTCGCTCTGTTGGCTATCGCTTCCCGTGTAGCGGATGCGCCAGATGGAGTTCGAACCGTCGTCGGTCACCAGCAACGATCCATCGTGAGCCTCAGTAACGCCGACCGGTCTTCCCCACACGTGTCCGTTGTCGACTACAAATCCGGTCACAAAATCTTCGTAGTCGCCGCTGGCCCGGCTCGTCTGGTGCAGAGGTACACGAATCACTTCATATCCGGTACGCACCGATCGGTTCCACGAACCGTGCTCGGAAGCAAAAATATCTCCTTGATATTTAGCAGGGAATTGCGTGCCTTGATAAAACGTCATCTCGAGTGAGGCATTGTGAGGCTGCAACAGCACATCGGGAACGATGACTTTATCTCTCAACTCCGGGTGCTTACCTTTGTGGCGCGGATCCTGATGGCCACCGATGTACCACCATGGCCATCCATAGAAACCGCCTTCCTCAACATGAGTGATGTAATCGGGCACAAGGTTGTCTCCCAAGCCATCACGTTCGTTTACCGAGCACCACAACTCTCCCGTCGTGGGATTGATTGCCAAGCCGCCGCCGGCGTTGCGGATCCCATATGCGTACACTCGCATCTCGGAGCCATCGGGATTGAACTCCAGGATATCGGCGCGATTCTTTTCATCCGGCGTGGTATCGGGGTCGTCGACATTCGATGCCGATCCGACAGCGACGAACATCTTCTTGCCGTCGGCCGTGAACCGCACGTCGCGCGTCCAGTGACCGGTGCCGTGGGGAAGATCGACAATGTGCTGCGGCGGTGCGCTTGCCTTCAAGTCCCCGTCTTGGTATGGAAACCGGACGACTGCGTCGGTGTCGCCGATGTATATCCATTGAGGATTGTCTCCGGGAGGGTAAAACGCAACGCCATAGGGCTCGTGAAGGCCCGCGACGAAAATTTCAACCTGCTCTGGTTTGCCATCAGCGGTGATTCCGCGGAACACTCGGATTTTTCCGCTGCTACTTTCCGCCAGGAAAATGTCGCCGTTGGGGGCGGTGCGGATCAGCCGCGGATTATCGAGTCCCGTTGCATATTGCTGCACGCCAAAGCCAGCTGGAGCTTTCGGCCAGGCATCGCGGGGACGGGCAACTAACTGGGGTCCATTAGCAGCGGAATCGGTAACATACGGCGCAGGGAGATCCTGCACAGTGATCTTGCGGACCTTTCCCGGTTCCTCAAAGCGAAAATCTGTAAAGGGTGCCTGCGGCGGCGGAGCGTTCGTCTTGACTGGTGTCAGCTCGACAGGCGTAGGACCGTTTGTTTTTGCGCTCGTTGTTCCTGCACTCGAGGAATTCTTGAGTGACTTCAAGTAAGCGACAATCCGCCATCGTTTCTGCTCGGGTAGGCTTCCCCAAGCCGGCATCCCGTTATTAACCGATCCAATTGTGATGAACCAGAAGACCTCTCCGACAGGCGCTGATTGCGTGGGGCCTTCGGATAGCGCGGGGATGTTCCCAGTCCCGCGTCCATCAATTCCATGGCAGGAGCCGCAGTTCACTGCGTAAAGTCTTGAACCGGCCGTGGCGGCCGTCTTCTGCGCTGCGTAAGGGTTCTTCAGTTGAGAGCTGGTCGCTGGTGCGTTATGAAAGTGCGCGTCCTGGGCTGCAAGCCTCAAGGCCGGAGAGATCAACAGTATCGCACCCATAGCCGCAGTGACACCGTACGACCGGACACCAACTCGCATACTTTTCCTCCAACGACCCGATTACTGATCCAGACAGATTGCATTGCAACCGCCGGATCCAACCTCGGCCGCGCCTCAATAGAAGCAAATCCACTGCCAGTCCGCGAGAAGCGCGTCTCTCCAACGAAACGCTCGTGGTGGTTGGACCCCGGTGTACTCTGCCGATTGAGCGGCCATGTGACGAATTCGCGACAACGATAGACGTTAGGCGAGTTGTCGACGGCGTTGTTGACGTCGCTTGCCGACAGCGAAAACTTAGAAACGAGGCCGGTTGAAATCCGAAGCCCGTCGATATGTGGACAGTGCGTCAAGCGCGGGACATTCTCAATCCTAATTTTCATGACCATACCCGAGCACCTTGCCGACTCATGCCGCTGAAGATGTGAAGCTTCCGTATCTTGCGGTGGGTCGGGAAACGGCGTGCGTTTGCGGATTGGCCCGGTCGGTACGGCACGCTTCTTGCATGTCACCAGGAGACGAGACGACGGCAAGAACTCTTTGTACTCGGGGACTGATTGGGGTCACAAAAAAAAAGCCTTGAGAGCAATATCTAAAAAAGCGTTCTGACCGGCGCTGCCCCTGCATGATTTTTACGCACCAGAGGAGCCGAATCTGGATTTAACAACAAGGAGAAAATGATGCTTAGACACATGATTTTATCTGTAGCAGTTGTGCCTCTAGCCCTAGCGGTTCTGGGCCTCGATGCTCCCAATAAACCTGCTTCCACGGCTGGGTCCTGGCAAGTGGATACTCGCCATTCCGATGCGAAACTTATCACTGACGCGACGACAGATTACGGGAAAACGAAAATGAACGTAACGCTCGGCTTCGCCAGGGTTAACGGAAGAATAACAATTGACGACAGTGATATAACAAAGTCCAGTATCGAATTCAGGTTCTATCCGGCTACCTCCATGGCGCCTTCTATTGATGAAGATGGGAAATTCCTGAGCCATTGGCTGGAGAACTTGTCCAACCACACCCTGGTGTGTTTCCACTCTAAGCGGGTGGTTCGAACGCCGGACGGTCGGCTACAAGCCACAGGCGATCTGACTGTAACTCGAGTGGACCGTAACGTCCAAGCGGATCCGACGGAAGCCTATTCCGGGCCCGTATATGGCCCGCCGGTGATCCATCGCACTTCGCGCGAGGCCACTTTCGCTTTCGACTTCCCGCCTGCTCGAGGGAACGGGCAGAAAGAGAGCTCAATCAATGTGTCGGGATCGACGAGCATGTTCCGCGAAGACTTCCCCCAGTTGGTGAAGGCTGTAATCAGTACCTATTGGCCGACCGTGGTTCAAGATGAGCAGTGTCAAGTGCCGGACGCGAATGATGCCTATAGCGGTGCTCAATGCACGGGAACGTACCTCTCAACTCCTGGACTTCCATCGGAACCTCACGCTGCCAACGGCGAGGATGTCGGTGTGCCGACGAATTTCAACGCCATCGTCGGGAATCGTCTAACCGTTCTCATTCAACTGCGTTTGGCACCCAAGGCTTCCGAAGAACAAGTGGCAGCCGGAAACTATAGGTAGTGTTGACGACCCGCCGACCGGTTCATCCGGCAGGAACAAAAAAACAGAGGAACCAGGCGGTGGGGGGGGTACAGTGCGATTAAACCGGAGGGGACCATCTTTGGGAGTTCGTGCGTCGGTACATGAGGGGGAGTATACTCTCGTGAATCTGGGGGTCACGTCTATGACATCAACCGGTGAGATCCGAAGATCAGGAATCGACGTAGTGGGGAATCGGCCTTGGGGAACGCATTTTTGTAACTTTTACGAGAGCAAGAGAGACTTGCTCGACATGCTGTTGTCGTATTTCAAAGCCGGACTGGAAGATAACGAGTTCTGCGTGTGGGTTCTCTCCGAACCCCTTTCCGAGCAGGAAGCCTGGGATGGTTTGCGCGAGGCGGTGCCTGAGTTTGATCACTATCGATCGAAGCGAAGCATCGAGATATTCGATGGCCGGGACTGGTATCTGAAAGGTGGAACGTTCGATTCAAACCGAGTCATGACTTCGTGGAATCAGAAACTCGATCGAGCGTTAGACCGGGGATATGCGGGACTCCGAGGCACCGGAAACACGGCTTGGTTGCAGAAGAAGGACTGGAATGCCTTTTCGGAGTACGAACAGGTGGTCAATGACAGCGTAGGCGGACGGCTAATGGTTTTGCTGTGTACCTATTCTCTGGATTCGTGCGGGGCGAATGAGCTCCTGGATGTGGTGGGCACCCACCAGTTTGCAACGGCAAGGCGACGCGGCGCCTGGGAGCTGATCGAGACTCCGGAACTGAGAGAGGCCAAGGAAGAAATCAAGAAAATGAATGACGAACTCGAATCGCGTGTGCTTCAGCGTACCGCAGAGCTTGAGGCCGCGAATCAACAACTGAGTCTGGCGCAAGCGGAACTGGCGCATATCAATCGAGTGACCACAATGGGTGAGCTGGCGGCCTCGATCGCACACGAGATCAAGCAGCCGATTTCCGCGGCAAGTATAAGCGCCCGAACCTGCTTGAGATGCCTTAATCGCGATGTTCCCGATTTGGTACAGGCAAGCGAAGCCGCAACGAGAGTCGTTCAGGCCGTAACGCGCGCGGGCGACGTTATTGGCGGAATCAGCTCGTTCTTCAAAAAGGGTGCTCTCCAACGGGAGTTGCTGGACGTAAATGAACTCGTCAGAGAAATGATTGTCTTATTGCGTAACGAGGCGATCCGGTACTCAATTTCGATTCGCACTGAGCTTGCTGAGAATGTGCCTATGGTTTTGGCTGACCGCGTGCAACTACAGCAGGTTTTCATGAATCTGATGCTGAACGGCTTCGATGCAATCAAGGATTCGAACCGCGGCGATGACCTAACGATCAGATCGGAGGTTTGTGATGGTCAACTGCTTATCTCTGTTCGCGATACCGGCTCGGGATTGCCGCCGGGCCAGGCCGAACGCGTCTTTGACCCATTCTTTACAACCAAGGGAAACGGGACTGGCATGGGCCTGCCGATCAGCCGCTCAATCATTGAGTCGCACGGCGGCCGCTTGTGGGCTACCGGTGTTTCCGGGGTGGGTGCAACTTTTCAGTTCACTTTACCGACGGCTTTCGTCGCGGCGGTAGCGTAGCCCAGCGAGACGCTCCCTTTTTGGCATTGCCTGCTTGGGATTATTCGAAGTTGCGCTTGTGAAATTAACATACGTCCCGGACGGCCGCGCGACGATGGGCGGGAGTTCGGGCGGGGGATGCTGTGGTGCTCTTGCTGAATAGACCCAAGGCAATCATCATGATGCAGGGAGGCAGGAGTGCCCACATCCTGGAATGCGAAGCCGCCATTCCGGACAGCGCTGCGCCCCCCAGAAACCCCAACCATATGCTGGCGTCAATTCGAGCGCGGGCGAGATGAGAATCCGTTGGGCCTCGTCTTTCCGACAGAGGTTTCCGCCACGCGGCTGCAGCGAGATGACCGCCGATCCTGTTCAGCGTGCCAGTCACAAACGTAAGACCCACCGATTCTGCGCCGACCTTAGACAACGCGGGATTCATCATACCCATTGCCAGGCTGAGTAGCGCGATTTCGGAATGGACGTTCCACAGGTTGTGCCGGCCAAGGCCAGCGACAGTCGCAAGCAGGCCTGCGATCACGCCGAAGATCAGTCGGCTGGAATAACGCAATCTGGACTGTGTGAATAGGTTTCCCAAGAAACTGCCCGTGACGAAGAGCATGATGGCTATTGCGGGAGGTAAGGCAGCTCGAAAATTGCCCTGACCGCCTTTTAGTCCGGCGAGGGTCGTGTTTCCGCTCATGAACGAGACGTAGGTACCAAGGACACGAAGGCCATAGCCATCCAAATACCCGGCGACCAGGACAAGGGAAAGGGCAAATGCCCACTTCACCCGTATTTCGGTTGAGAGCAACGTCATTGCGGCTCCGAACCTCCACAAAAGAGCCAGCGATTTTCTCCGGAAGGTGCGCCCAAGGAGGTCAAATGGCACACCTCCTCTTGCAACGGCGATCGGTCGAAGCAACCAAATCCGTGATTCATTCAAGGCCTACTAAAAACGATCTAATTCGGCGTCGGCGAGTAATCTTTAGCCGAAATTGCTATTGCTCGAGAGTGGCAGGTCGCGAACCCGCGTGCCGGTGGCGGCGAAAATCGCGTTACAAAATGCGGCCACGAACGGCGGTACTCCGGGCTCTCCGATGCCGGCGGGCGGAGCAGAGCTCTCCGTGATGTAGACGTTCGTCTGAGCCGGAACCTCGTTGATCCGAGCCACGGGGTAATCATTGAAATTCGATTGCTGGATTACGCCGTTCTTGGCAGTGATCTCCCCGCTGCGCACTATGCTCGTGCCGAAAACCACGGCACCTTCGAATTGCGCCCGAATCGCTTCCGGATTGACGACAATCCCAGCATCTAGCGCTGTGTCGACGCGCGGGATGCGGATCTCGCCGTCATCACTGACCTCCACTTCCACGACCGTGGCCACATAAGTCAGGAAACTGCGATGGGCAGCGAATCCAAAGCCATGTCCCTTCCCGCTCTTCTTTCCGGCCCATCCGGACTTGTCGGCGACCGTTTCAATGACCTTCCGTAGGCGCCCGGTTTCCCAGGGATAGGTTTTATAATCGGCACCGTAGTTCGGATACTGCACGTTGGTGAAGTCCAGTGTGCGCGGCGGCCCGATAAGGTCCAACAGGTATTCCACTGGGTCACGACTTGCACGATGCGCCAGTTCATCGGTGAAACACTGCACTCCAAACGCGTGATAGATGTTTGCCACTGACCGCAACCATCCAATCCTGACATGTGCCTGCGCAGGGCCATTTTCGATGCGTATGTTGGGCAGATCATAGGGAAGATCTGTCCAACCCTGTGCCAGGTGCGGCGGATCGCCATAGACAGCGTTCACATCGAAAATGGAGGTGATCGGTGGAAAGACTGATCTCTGGAGCCACGCCGTGGGCTTCCCCTTTTCGTCGACGGCCGCCTTCAAATACATCGCAGCCACGGCGTTGTAATAGTCAAACTTCACGTCGTCTTCCCGCGTCCACACAACCTTTACTGGGCGGCCTAGCTTCTTCGATAAAACTGCAGCCTCGGCAACATAATCAGGTTTCGACTTTCTTCCGAAGCCGCCGCCCAGCAATGTGACGTGGCAAATCACGTCCGCTGGCGGAATGCCGAGTTCAGAGGACACAATTGCCTGCACCGCCTGAGGATTCTGGGTTGGCGCCCAGGCAGTGACTTTGCCATCCTTGAATTCCGCCAGTGCCACCATGGGTTCCATCGGCGCGTGGGCCAGCAGCGGAACGTAGTAGTCTGCCTCAAACACACTCTCGGTAGGGAACGCTTTGTCAGAGTCGCCCACGCTACGGATAACCTTTCCTGGTTTGTGCGCTGTCTCCCGCAGTTCCTTCTTGTATTCGACGGAGTCGTAGGATTCGTTCGGCCCGTTGTCCCAAGTTATCTTCAGTTTCTTGCGGCCCTGAAACGCAGCCCAGGTATTGTCGGCAATTACAGCAACTCCGCCCAGGGGCTGGAAGGCAGCGGGAGGCTTAAATGGATCGATCCGGATGGTCTGGTGCACGCCCGCGACCTTCAGCGCGTCCTGATCGTCGAGAGTCTTTATTTTCCCGCCAAAGACCGGAGGGTGTTCGACCGATGCGTAGATCATGCCATCCAGGCGCGCATCCATTCCATACATCGCTTTTCCTGTGCAGAGCTTCTCCAGGTCAACGGTGGTCATTCCCTTTCCGATATAACGCCACTCCGAGGGCTTCTTCAGTTGGAGCTGTTCTTTCTTTGGTACTGCGAGGTGCGCCGCACCCGAAGCCAGCTCACCGTAACCCAGGCGCCGGCCCGTTGCCTTGTGAACCACCACATGCAGTTCGGTGGAACAGTCCGATGCAGGAACGTTCCACTGTAGCGCTGCCGCCTGGATCAACATCGAGCGCGCCGCAGCACCGCACTCTCGCATGGTGTCAAAGAATCTCCTTACGGATTGCGAGCCGTCCGTATTTTGGTCACCGTAGCGCTTATCGCCGATCGCCTGGTCGATCTTCACCCGCTTCCAGTCGGCGTCAAGCTCGTCCGCAAGCACGAGCGGCAACGATGTGCGGATGACCGTTCCCATCTCTGATCGATGGGCTACGACGTAGACGGTTCCATCCTGCTGGATCCCGACAAACAGATTGGGATGGAAGGTCGCCCTATCCGCTTCGGTCTGACCATCCGGCGTCTGTCCTTGCGCCAGCACCGGTGGGACGTACCGAACCGCGAGAATGAACGCGCCCGCGCCGAACGCGCCTTTGAGAAATCGCCGGCGGCTTACGTTTTCGATTTGCGTCATGCGATTCTCCCCGCCGCCAGCTTGATTGCCTGGCGAATTCGTTGGTATGTTCCGCAGCGGCAGATGTTCCCGGCCATGGTGTCATCGATTTGCTGATCTGTGGGATGAGGAGTGGTTTTCAAGAGAGAAACCGCCTGCATGATCTGTCCCGACTGGCAATATCCGCACTGCGGAACATTCAGCTCCATCCACGCTTGCTGGACTGCATGAAGGCCGTTTGCCCCAAGGTCTTCAATGGTTCGAATCTCGCTACCCGCAGCCGCGCTCATCGGCGTAATGCACGACCGGATCGCTTCTCCGTTCTGATGAACCGTGCAAGCGCCGCAGAGAGCCATGCCGCAGCCGAACTTGGTTCCCGTCAATCCCAATACGTCCCGCACATACCAGAGCAGGGGCATGTTGGAGTCACCATCGAATGTGTGATCTATCCCATTCACTTTGAGCTTCACCATCAGGATCTCCCCCTTATCCTTTATCAGTGAAGCATTCTACGTGCCACGTCAAAACGAAACCAATGGAAGGCAAAACCCACTTCACCGTCAGTTTAGATCCGGCATGAGGAGGAATCTCAGCTAGACGGTGTCAGTCCTTCGACGCGGCTGTTAAGCGGCGGTCACCAGGATCCAGCGTGAACGGGCATTTTGTTGCGGAAACACAGCCGCGAAGGATGGCGCGGAACTTGCTTCTATTAGGGAGCAACCGACGCTCCAACCATTTTGGATCGTAATGAACAGATCTCTGGAGGATAGTCATGAGAGTCAATGTCCGTTCTTATTTTCTGATTGCGGCGCTAAGCGCAATCGTATTTTTCTTTTCGGCTTCAATGCTGAGGGCGCAAGACGCGCACTTTCACAACGCGCCCGCATCCAGCAGTCAACAGAAAAACCCGTACGCCGGGCAGCCTGCCGCGGCTGCAGCTGGATCGCGTGCATACGCCACCAACTGCGGCTCCTGCCATGGGATTAAGGGGCGCGGAACCGGGAATATCCCTCCACTCTCCGAAGGACCGACGCAAGCAGCATCGGACGGAGAGGTCTTTTGGTTCATCACAACCGGAGCCGTCGATAACGGGATGCCGTCTTGGGCCAGCCTACCCGCACGGCAACGGTGGCAGATTGTCACTTACCTGAAGTCCCTCAAGGGCCCAGCGTAAATGCCGAGCCGGATCGCGACTCATCTTCAGAAACATTAAGGTAGGAGGAGAGATATGAAGGTCGGCATTGTTGGAGCGGGAACGGTCGGCTCTGCATGTCTTCTGTCGCTGGTTATGCGTGGCAGTGCGCGCGAGGTCGTGCTAGTTAATCGGGACCGCAAGCGGGCTCAGGGCATCGTGACGGACGTCCAATACGGCACGGTCCTGTCGTCGCCGATTGCAGTGCGCGACGGCGACTATTCCGATCTCGCGGGTTCGTCGGTGGTGATGATCACTGCCGGAGTCAACGAGAAAGGAGGGGGCGCAACCGATCGCAGCGATCCTGTTGGAAGGCTCCGGTTGCTCGAGGTGAATGCTGCCATCTTTCAGGACATCGTCCCGAAAATACACCACTTCGCTCCCGATGCGCTGATTCTGGTTGTAACCGATCCGCCGGACGCTCTGGCTGATGTAGTGCGTATGTTGGGACACGAGCGCGTGCTGAGCACGGGCACATCGCTCGACACGTTACGGTTCCGATTTCACCTGGGGAAGCGTCTTAACGTCAGTGCGTCGGACGTGGAGGCGCTGGTCTTAGGGGAGCACGGTGCTTCGGAGGTTTTCCTGTGGTCATCGGCGCGAGTGGGTGGCAGGAAGGTTGTGGACCTCTTTGGAGAAAGCGCGACGCCGCAAACGGTGCGTGAGGAAGTCGAAGGCGAGGTGCGTTACGCGAACATCACGATCATTGAGGGCATTGGGGCTAGCCAGTATGGCATAGGGATGGTTTCCGCACGACTCACTGAGATGGTATTGCGTGATGAGAGGGCGGTGATTCCTGTCGGCTATTACAACCCAACATTCGGCGTTACGCTTTCCTTGCCAAGCGTCATTGGCCGGGACGGCGTGTATCGGGTGCTCGAACCGGAGATGTCCGACGCGGAACGACAAGGTTTGCAACGCAGTGCCGAGGCAATCAAGGCAGCGCTATCCCGCCTCAGTTTCGAGGAATCCGGGCAGAGAATAGCTTAAATAGAGCTTTCCAGGTCGAATAAATGAATTGGCTGGAACATGGAGTGAAAATTGTTCATTCGGATAAACTTGATTTGAACCGGCTAAGCGCGATCAAACAGTGTCGGCGGACGTCATTCGCCGCGAAAGAGTGGGCGGAGTGGCTTACTCCGCTGCTGCCGATGGTGGCGGCCAATTTTATGCCTGCAGTGTTGGCCTCATCACGTTCTCGCTGCTTTGAAGACCAGGCCGGGCGATCCCTAGCTTCTGCATCTTGTGGATCAGCGTAGTGCGTTTCAGACCAAGTTTGGCGGCTGCGCCTTTCGGGCCGCCAATTACCCAGCCGACTCCTTCCAGCGTCTGCTGAATCAGAGTCCGTTCGGAGTCGCGCAGCGTAGTTACACCCGCGAAGATAGCGGCGCGCTGCTCAGTTCCCGCGGCGGGCAAAGGATTAGGAAGCACGCCATCGTCGGACAGGATTACAGCACGTTCGATGAGGTTCTGCAGTTCGCGGATATTTCCCGGCCACTGATAGGAACTGAGTGCAGACATTGTTTCAGAAGGAATGTGCTCGATTTCCCTCCCAATCCGGCGACCTAAAGTCTCGGCAAAATGCGTCACTAGTGCTGGAATGTCTTCGCGGCGTTCTCGCAGTGGTGGCAACTGTATGGGAAAGACATTCAGGCGATAGTAGAGGTCGCTGCGAAATTCGCCTCGATTCGCCATCTGCGTCAGGTCCCGATTGGTTGCGGCCACTAGCCGCACGTCCACCTGATGAGTTCGAGTGCTGCCCAGGCGCTCGAATTCCTGTTCCTGTAGTACGCGCAGGAGCTTCGGCTGCAGTGCCGAGGGAATATCGCCCACCTCGTCCAGGAAAAGCGTTCCTTTGTCAGCCAACTCGAAACGGCCAATCTTTTGCGCTATGGCTCCGGTGAACGCGCCCTTCTCGTGGCCGAAGAGCTCACTTTCCAGCAGATCCAGTGGAATGGCAGCACAATTTAGTCTTACAAAAGGCCGCCCGGACCTTGAGCTGATGTTGTGGATCGCGTGTGCGATGAGTTCCTTGCCGGTGCCGGTTTCTCCCTGGATCAACACAGTAGAACCGGTGGCTGCGACGCGTTCGACTTGTTCGAGCACCGCTTCCAGAGCAGGACTGTTGCCTATGATCTGCTCGAATCTGCGCTCGTAAGAATATTGATCACTAGTCCGCAATATCTCGGTAGCTGCCACAGAGAACCCCCTCGTGCCCCACGCACGCCTCTTTCGGGCTCAACTCTCCAGAGCCGCTCGGACACTTTCGAGCAGGACCTCATCGTCGAATGGTTTTGTCATGAACTCCACGGCACCTGCTCTTAAGGCCTGCATCCGCATTTTCTCGTCCCCATGTGCCGTGATGAAGATGGTCGGAATCCTGCAGTGATCAATGTTGAGCTTGGCCTGCAATTCCAAACCGGACATTCCGGGCATACGGATGTCTGCGACCAGACATCCAACCTTGTGCTGTTGGCCAGACTTGAGGAATTCCTCCGCTGACGAAAACGCTTGCGCCGGCAGACCGACTGATTTCAGCAGACCCTGCAGTGCGCTGCGCATCAAATCATCGTCGTCAACAATTGCCACCATTTTTCCCTTCTTTCGAACAACCATGGTGCAACGTTAGCAGCGCTTTCAACTATGGCGCAATCATGCTTAGGTGGCGACGCAATCATACTTTGGTATAAGGCCTAAATTTCACCTGCGGGCGACTGATGCGAACTCCCACGCCGGCGCGGTGAGGTTTGGGGTAAAGAACGCATTCAATGGCTGAGAAATTGACAATTTCGATGCAGCAGCTAAATTTAAATAGAATATCTTCCGGCGGCGTCGCACACTGCGCCGCGAACAGATAAACCATGACCGGCTGGAAGATTCCTCCTCTCATCCTTCGACAGGTAGTTTGGCGCTACGGACTCGCTGTCGGTTCCGTTGGCATCGCGCTGGGGGTTGCGCTACTCTTTGGGCGGGGCTTCGATATTCGCGGCTCGCTTTTCCTTACCGCCGTGGCCCTCACGGCTTGGTTTGGTGGGATGCTCCCGGGCCTCGCGGCCTTACTCCTTTCTGTAGTAAGCCTGGGCTATTTTTTCCAGCCGCTCGTCCCTTACGTCGAACTCGCGGGAATTCCTGTGCCATATCGGGTCTTATCCCTGACATTCTTTTCATCATTGGCATTGACGGTGTGCTGGCTCAGTGCCTCGCGAAAGAGAGCGGAGGAAGCGCTGCGAGAGAGCGAACAACGCTGGCGAAGCCTCACCGAGGCGCTGCCGCAGTTGGTGTGGGGTGCGGGCCCGGATGGCGGGTGCGATTACTTCAGCACACAGTGGACAACCTACACTGGTATCTCGGAGAGCAAATTGCTCGGTTGGGCGTGGATGGAGGCGCTGCATCCGGACGATCGAGAACCTACGCGGCAATTTTGGACAGAATCTGTAGCCGGACGCCAGCCCTATGACGTGGAATACAGGATTCGCCGAAGCGACGGGACGTACGGTTGGTTTAAGACCCGCGGAACGCCCATCCGGAATACTGACGGCAGGATTGTGAAATGGTTCGGTACGTGCACTGACATCACCGATCGGAAGCGGGCGGAGCAGGCCCTTAAGGAACAGGAACTGGAACTGCGGCAGGCCCGTGACCTACTTGAGATCACGGTCATGGAACGGACCAAAGAATTGCGGCGCAACGAAGCTTACTTAGAGGAAGCGCAAAGGCTGACCCATACCGGCAGTTGGGCCTGGAACGTAGAGCGGAGAGAGAACGTCCACTGGTCGCAGGAACAGTATCGGTTGTTTGGGCTCGATCCAGAAAGCAATTCGCTGTCGTTTGAAAAAGCGTTTCAGCGCATCCATCCTGAGGACCAGGCGATTTTCAATCAGGTGGTCGAACGGGCGATTCGTGAGAGATCGGATTTCGAAGTTGATTTCCGCGTCGTTCTCCCGGACGGCTCGACCAAGTACAGCCGCTCGGTCGGTCACCCTGTTTTCAACGATTCCGACGAATTGGTCGAATTCGTGGGTACGGGTATAGACATGACCGAACGAAGGCAGGCGGAGAAAGAGCGCGAAAGGTTGCGCCAGGTACAGGCCGATCTAGCGCACATGAACCGGGCGACGACGATGGGGGAATTGACGGCATCGCTTGCTCACGAGATCAACCAGCCGATTACGGCCGCGGCGACCGATGCCAGAACTTGCTTGCGATGGCTGGCGCGAGAGCAGCCGGATATAGAAGAGGCTCGGGAATCCGCGACCCGTGTGGTCAACGCGGTAACACGGGCGGCCGATATCATCAGCCGTCTTCGACAGTTATTCAAAAAGGGACCGCCACAAACCAATCCCGTGGATCTGGTCGAAGTCATCCACGAGATGGTTGGCTTGTTGCGCAGTGAAGCATCTAGACACTCCGTTTCGATCGTGACCGAATTGTCGGAGGACTTACCGCAGGTCGTGGCTGACCGAGTGCAATTACAGCAAGTTCTGATGAATCTCATGCTTAACGGCATCGAGGCGATGCACGACGCGAAGAGCGGAGGCCAAATAACAATCAGATCCCTGAGAGGCGAAGGTGGTCAGGTGCTGATTTCGGTCAGTGACACAGGCATGGGACTCCCCCCGGAACAGGCTGAGCAGATCTTTAATGCATTCTTCAGCACCAAGGCCCAAGGTACCGGCATGGGGCTCTCAATCAGCCGGTCAATTATTGAGTCTCACGGCGGGCGCTTGTGGGCCACATCCAACTCGGGACACGGCGCCACTTTTAACTTTACACTTCCCTGTGGAGAGGCGAAGGAATGACTCCGGCCGATGGCCAGGCCGCCAAAGCGGTGGCCAAGGAAATTGCGGCCAGACCATAAACTTGAATCTAGGTGGGACGTTCACCCGCGACCGCCCGTCGATTCAAGTTTCGCCGCCATTCTGACCAAGTCCGCCAGCGATTCAGCCTGCATCTTCCGCATCACGTGCCCGCGATGGATCTTCACGGTGATTTCGCTGGTTCCGAGCTCAAACGCTATTTGCTTGTTGAGCATGCCCGAGACCACCAAGGCCATGACTTCGCGCTCTCGCGCGGTCAGCAATTCGTAGAGCCTTCGCAAGTCGCCAAGTTCGCTCTGCTGTTCACGCGCCACCCGATCGCGATCCAAAGCCTGATGAATCGCATCCAGCAAATCCTGGTCCCGGAACGGCTTGGTCAGGAACTCCACCGCCCCAGATTTCATGGCCCTCACCGTCATCGGAATGTCTCCGTGACCGGTGATAAAAATGATGGGAATCCGGATACCGGCGTCAGCCAACTCGCGCTGAAAATCCAGGCCGTTGACTCCGGGAAGTCTCACGTCCAGCACCAGGCAGGTAGGCCCCTCCGGCCGTTTGCTGCGCAGAAACTCTTGCGCCGTACCAAAGGTCTCGGACCTCAAGCCAACCGACTTCAGCATGCCGTGGATGGAGGCACGCACCAAGTCATCATCATCGATCACAAACACTGTAGGGGTGGCCGCCGGCATCATTTGTGCGCCTCGAGGTCGGTGAGCAATGTGAAAGCAATGCTGTCGCCAAAAGGGTGAACGACTTCTCGCCATGTGTGCGGGATCACAGCCAAGCCTCGTTGCCGTCGAGGTGTTCTTAACCAAACCCTGATAGGAGAACATGATAACGCAACGTCCTTGGCGCCAGAAACAGAGTCAGGGGAGAGTTCCAGTGTTGGGAAGCAGGTTCTAGGGAACAAAGAACTCCGACGTTGTAACAGCGACTGGCCAGCTATCGTACAGGCGGGCTGAGACCAAAGCACCTCAACTGAGGCCAGTCCAAATGCCGACAGCGCTATCAACCTGTTGACACCCGGGACAGCTAGTTTTCTTCACATCGCTAGCCGAACAACCTTGGATTGCATGGGATTAGCGGCATCGCGACGTTTGGAGGGTTGCATGCAATTCACCGAACTGACGTAGCCTCCAAGAGCAGGACAACCTCGAGGGGCCCCCTCAGGTTCGTTTTGGGGTTGGCTGAGGCTGCGTCAAGAATCGTAGTGTCTTAACGATGAGAAATGAATGGAGTTGGAAAGGATGGAATTGCAATGGCGAATCAAGAAACGAAAAAGTGCGCGCACATACCATGTCTTTGCAACGTGCCTAACGGAGAAAAATACTGCGGAGAAGCTTGCCGTGACGCGGGAAGCGAAGACGTGGAAATCGCGTGTCAATGTGACCATCCGGCGTGTCCACTAACAGTTGGGCAATTTGTGGCTTGAACTGCCGCTGACTTCGTTAGCTAATAACCGAAAAAGACCTCGGACCTAGCACGACGACGGGCCGCGGCCGCTATAAAAATGCGTGGTTCGGGTTGGCGCTTGGCGGAGTGATGGAACCTCAGCGCGTTCTGTGCTGAATAGAACTTTCGTCATGGGATCAGGAGAAGGTACTGTTTGTGAAGTTGAACTGGGATTATGAAGTTGGCTTCCCGAGCCAAGTTCGCTCAGCGCGTTCACAGGAGGACTTGCCATGACTTCGAACGATAGCGACTCGAATCACTCAGGCATCCATTCTTCCGAGCACTCGCCGGCGAATAACAGAATGCTTGCAAGCGAGGAGCCGGGCGTAAGCAGGAGAGAGTTTCTCGCATGGCTGCTGCATCCTTATTGATAGCCGGAAGCCCAAGCGGGGCCACAAAGCCGGATAGCAAGAACGGAATTCCTTATCGAACTCTGGGCTGCACCGGCGAAAAAGTTTCGCTGGTCGGACTCGGCGGGTATCACCTGGGCAAACAGAGCGATCCCGAGGAAAGCATTCGGATCCTTCGCACTGCAATCGACGAAGGAATCAATTTCCTCGATAACTGCTGGGACTACAACGACGGAGAGAGCGAGATTCGAATGGGCAGAGCGCTGCACGATGGTTATCGCCAAAAAGCCTTCTTGATGACCAAGATCGATGGCCGAAATAAGGCCGCCGCCGCGGCCCAACTCGATCAATCGTTGCGGCGGTTGCAAACGGATCGAATTGACTTACTTCAGTTCCATGAAGTGATTCGCGATTCCGATCCGGATCGCATTTTCGCCAAGGGCGGGGCAATTGAGGTTGCCCTGGAAGCCAAGAAAGCGGGCAAGGTCCGCTTTATCGGCTTCACAGGCCACAAGAGTCCCGACGTTCATTTAAAGATGCTGACCACCGCCGCGCAGCATGGCTTCACATTCGATGCCGTACAGATGCCTCTCAACGTAATGGACGCTCACTTCAGTAGTTTCGAAAGGAAAGTGTTGCCGGTCGTGACCAAGGACGGTATCGGGGTTCTCGGCATGAAACCAATGGGCGACCATTTCATTCTCGAGAGCAAGACCGCTAACGCAATCGAGTGTCTGCACTACTCTATGAATCTGCCCACCAGCGTCGTCATCACGGGCTGCGATTCGCTTCCGATCCTTCAGCAAGCCCTCCAGGCCGCCCGGACTTTTGAGCCGATGGACTCTTCTCAGGTAGCAGCTCTTCTCGCGAAGACCGCAAAGGCGGCGGAGACCGGCCAGTTCGAACTCTATAAAACAACTCACCACTTCGACGGCACCGTCGCCAACCCGCAGTGGCTTGGCTAGAAACAGAAAGATCCCCGCTGTGGCTTACGCGGTCTTTCACGCTGCGGATTCGGCGAAGGTTTCGATCTCGTTGACTTCGTCTTGGCTGAGGTGAAACTCGCCGGCTCGCATGACTCCCTTTGCCTGTCGCGCATTGCGGGCCCCTACGATGGCGCCGGTCACGGCGGGATGGCCCAGTGTCCAGGCAATTGCCACTTCGCCGACAGAACGGTTGTGGCGGTTGGCCACCGCTTGCAAGCGCTCGACGAGCGCCAGATTGCGAGAGAGATTTGGTTCCGTAAAATCGGGATCCCGCCTCCGCCAGTCGTCCGCGGGTAAATTGGCGGCACGCTGGCGAGTCATGGCGCCGGTCAAGAGACCGGAAGCCATCGGGGAATACACGATGACCCCAATGTCTTCACTCAGGCAGTAGGGCAGGATTTTGTCTTCGATCTCGCGGTGCACCAGCGAATACCGCGGCTGCAGGGAAGTTACGGGCGCTATGCTCTGCGCACGGCGCAGTTGCTGGACATCGAAGTTGGAAACTCCAATCCAGCGCACCTTACCTTCGCACTTCAGGTCGGCGAGCGTCGACCATCCTTCTTCCAGTTCTGATGAATCGGGGTCGGGAGGCCAGTGGATTTGGTAAAGATCGATCACCTCGACGGAAAGGCGGCGCAGGCTGTCCTCGACTTCGCCACGGATCGAGTCCGCGCTCAGTACTTTCCGCACCTCACCCTGCGCGTCCCAGCGCAATCCGCCCTTGGTAAACACGTAAGGTCTGGAGCCGCGCCAGCTTTTTAGAGCACGGCCAACCACTTCTTCGGAATGTCCCAGGCCGTAGACGGCGGCCGTGTCGATCCAGTTGACGCCCAGCTCGAGCGCCCGGTGAATGGCGGCGATAGATTCGTTGTCGTCCTGCGATCCCCAAGCGAACTGCCAGCCCGAGCCGCCGATGGCCCAGGCTCCATAGCCCACTCGAGTAATGTGCAAGTCAGAATTTCCCAGCTTGCGTGTTTGCATCTCAATCTCCTTTCAAATTCCGTGTAGCTGTTTCCCCGCAAGATCAGCTAATTTTGGAGCGTCGACATTTTGCCGCGGGGTCCACTCGCAATCGAAATGGAGTGAATATCTCCGATACCGGCAGTCTCTTCCATTCGCCGCAGGACTGGGGAGAAGTCTTCTTCGTCGTGATGTGCAAGCTCTTCTGAATTGACGCGAAATGCCGCTTCAGTCGCAGGCATGGGGGTATGTGCTCCTGCTGCCGCTTTTAGAATCAGCTGGAAATCCTTGTTCATCAGGCGAAGCGGAAATTGCGGAGTGTAATCGTTAATCGCAACCCTGGCGAGCTTTCCCACATGAGCCGGCGCGATCACAGCTGTGTTTGACAAGACCTCAAGCAAGCGTTCGCGATTCAGCCCAACTGCTTCCCCAAGAACCACAGCTTCAGCGATGGCCTGCATGCCAACACCTAACAGTGTGTTGACTACCAACTTCATCGCTGTTCCGGAGCCAGGACCGCCCAGAAGAAAGTATTGCCTTGCAATCGTCTGGAATATTGGCTGAGTGGCATCGAACAAGTCTTGGTTGCCGCCGGCCAGTAGTGTCAGAGTGCCTTGTTCCGCGGCAGGAGTGCTGCCCGAAATGGCGACGTCCAATACTTCGATGCCCTTCTGAGCGCCAAGCCTGTGCAATTCCCGGGAGGTTTCTGGAGAGACCGTACTCATCTCTAACACGATGGTTCCTGAGCGTGCCTCAGCAAAAACTCCTGCTGGCCCGGCATAAACGCTCTGAACTGCTTCATCGTTGGTGAGGCACGAAAGAATCACATCGCAAGTGCGCACCAGTTCAAGGACGTTCTTAGCGGCGAAACCTCGCTTGCCAGCGATGGCTTTCGCCTTAGTATCCCTGTCATAGGCAACGAGGGAGTATCCGTGATCAAGCAGGCGTTTTGCGATACGGCTTCCCATGTTGCCTAGGCCAATAAATCCGAGTGTCACCTTATCTGCTGTAAGAGGTTTCATAGGTTTCCTTTGGTCCGACCAGCGTCATCGACGTTCACGCGCGGCCAACTCATAAATAAGGGCACCTCGCGGTTTCATCGGACGTGACTGCAAGCTCCTGAGTGCATTTCCTGTGCCAAAACTAAAAACCAACGTGAACACGGGAGGAAGACGGTGCGCTGGTGGTTTCCCCGATATCGCAGCCGCCGAGGTTGAAATCGAGAGCGGTGGTCGAGTCGAAATGCCGACGCGGTGTCAACTGCGGGACGAACATGTGATTGCCGCAGGGCCTCGCCCAATCACCAGTCGTCTCATTGTGCTGAAAATGCTCGACTAAATCGCCATCCAGTTGATTGGAAGCAGGCGTGCATTTTGATGGCGGGACGGAGAGGTAGAGACAATATGCAAACGACCGCGGTATACACCGATAACGAAGAGCGCATCGACATTCCTGCGTCAGGAAAAGAAACGCGGGAACTGCAGGACGTTTTATCGCGTTGTCTGCCGGTGCTCCACAGAACAGCTTATCGATACCTGTGCAATGTAGCCGACGCAGAAGATGCGGTTCAGGATGCGCTCCTCTCCGCTCACAGCCACCTGGACCAGTTCAGAGGGCAGGCGCAAATGTCGACGTGGCTGGTTGCCATCGTCAGCAATTGTGCGCGGATGCAGTTGCGGAGAAGGCCACGGCAGATCCACGTTTCTCTAAACGATCAGTTCGGGGACGAAGACGGGCCTACGCTGTCAGAACGGCTGGTGCACTTCGGACCGAGTCCAGAAGATGAGTATCGAAAAGCGGAACTGCACGAGCACCTCATGCAGTTCATAGAGGAGCTTTCGCCCGCGTTGCGCACGGCTTTCCAGTTACGCGACTTGGATGACCTGAGTACCCGTGAGGCGGCGCACATTCTAGGAGTAGCTAATGGGACAGTGAAATCCCAGGTCGTGAGGGCCCGCGCGAAGCTCACGCGTCTTGTACGCCGGGCACTCGATGCAAAACCTCGTTCATCTGCGCGCCGCACGTTCTTGCGGGTCGCAGAAGGCAAATAACCACGGTTAGCGAACCCGACGACGTTGGTGATTAACAGACCAGGGAAGATTCTATGTGGATTGTCCGACTAGCGTTGCGGCGGCCTTACACGTTCGTGGTAGTGTCCATACTCATTGTAATCATGGGTAGCTTAGCGATCGTTCGCACTCCAACCGACATATTTCCGAATATTGACATCCCCGTTGTCAGCATCATCTGGAACTATAGCGGACTCCTGCCCGAGGACATCAGCGATCGCATCGTTAGCGTCACGGAACGCGCGCTTACTACTACCGTCGACAACATCGAGCACATCGAATCGCAATCGCTGTATGGAGTCGCCGTAGTTAAGGTTTTCCTGCAGCCTACTGCGAACATTCAGCAGGGCATTGCACAGATTACAGCAATCTCCCAAACCCAACTCAGGCAGTTGCCACCGGGAACAACGCCACCCCTCATTCTGGCCTACAGCGCATCGAGTGTACCCGTGCTCCAATTGGCCCTTTCCGGACAAAATCTATCGGAGCAACAACTCAACGACTATGGCCTGAACTTCATTCGGACGCAGCTCATCACAGTACCCGGCGCCTCCGTGCCTTATCCCTATGGCGGTAAACAACGTCAGGTGCAAGTCGATCTCAACACAACCGCCCTGCAGTCGAAGGGTCTGTCCGCGCTGGATGTGGTCAATGCGATCAGCCTGCAAAACCTGATCCTTCCGACAGGAACATCCAAGATCGGTTCCAGGGAATACGACGTTTCCATTACCAATGCAGCCCCGCAGACGATCGCGGATCTGAACCGCATTCCGATCAAAACAATTGGCAGTACGACCATTTACATGAAGGATGTCGCCTGGGTGCGCGACGGTTTTCCTCCACAGACGAACATCGTTCGCGTAAACGGACAGCGTTCAGTCTTGCTGACGATCCAAAAGGCGGGGAACGCATCAACGTTAGACGTGATCGCAGGCATCAAGGCTCTTTTGCCTCAGATTGCGACGACTGTTCCACCCCAACTAAAGATGACGCCGCTAGCGGATCAGTCGATTTTTGTTCGTGGCGCGATTAGTGGGGTGGTCAGAGAGACATTGATTGCCGCTTGCCTAACCGCTTTCATGATTCTGACATTCCTGGGCAGTTGGCGCAGCACCCTGATCATCGCTACCTCAATCCCCCTGGCAATACTGACCTCGATCGTTGCGTTCAGTGCCATCGGGGAAACGATTAACATCATGACCCTCGGTGGCCTCGCTCTGGCGGTGGGCATTCTGGTGGACGACGCCACGGTCGAAGTCGAGAACATCAATCGCAACCGCGAGGCCGAACCCGAGAAGGACATGGACGAAGTTGTTCTCGACAGTGCGTCGCAGATCGCGACCCCCGCGTTCGTTTCCACGCTGTCGATCTGTATTGTGTTTGCTCCGATGTTCTTGCTTTCCGGCGTGGCGCGATACTTGTTTGTGCCGCTCGCCGAGGCCGTAGTGTTTGCCATGCTGGCGTCGTATTTTCTTTCGCGGACCATCGTTCCCACCATGGCGAAGTACTTATTGCGCGGAGAGAAGCACGAAGCAGCCCCCAGCCGCAATCCGCTGGTGCGCCTCCAGAAGCGCTTTGAGGAAGCCTTCGAGAACTTTCGCAAAAGCTATCGCGGCGGGTTGGAATTTTGCCTTCATCACCGAGGCGCTTTTCTGATTGCCTTCTTCGCCGCTAGTCTCGGCTCTCTGGCACTTCTGATTCCTTGGCTGGGCAGGGATTTCTTCCCCAATGTTGACAGCGGCACTTTCAAGCTTCACATGCGCGCTCCCACGGGAATGCGCATTGAGGAAACTGCCAACCTTTGCGATCTGGTCGAGCAGTCGATTCGGCAGCAGATCCCAGCCGCCGAAGTCCAGAGTGTCATCGACAACATTGGCCTGCCTTATAGCGGCATCAATCTTTCTTACAGCAATTCGGCCCCGATTGGCACGTCGGACGCCGACATTCTTGTGACCTTGTCCGCCGAACACCATCCTACGGACAAGTACATTCACCAGCTTCGCCTGACGCTGCCGAAACAGTTTCCCGGCGTTTCGTTTGCTTTCTTGCCCGCTGACATGGTCGGGCAGATTCTCAATTTCGGACTGCCCGCGCCTATCGACGTTCAGGTTGTCGGGAATAACCTGGAGGGAAACCGGATCTACGCGGACGCACTGCTTGCGAAGATGAGGTATGTCTCCGGAGCGACCGATCTGCGGATTCAGCAACCCTTCGATGAGCCATACCTCCGCATGAGAGTTGAACGCACGAAAGCTGAACAGCTGGGTTTTACCGCTCACGACATCGCGCAGAATCTCCTGGTTTCACTGAGCGGCAGCTTCCAGACTTCGCCCACGTTTTGGGTCGATCCCAAGAATCATGTCAGCTATCAGATCGCAACTCAGACGCCGCAATATCGCACGGACACTTTGCAGGATCTTCAAAATGTTCCCATCACCGGTACCGACCCAACGGCTCCTCCATCCCTGATGGCCAGTCTGGTGTCCACGGAGCGTGGAGCAGGGATGGCTGTTGTCTCTGACTACAACGTCGCACCCGTGATTGACATCTTCGGTTCGGTCGCCGGTCGCGACCTCGGCGGCGTAGCGGATGACATCAACAAGATCATTGACGCCACGCGCCAGCAATTACCACGCGGTTCTCGAATCGTTGTCCGCGGACAGGTTCAGACGATGCGCGCATCCTATATCGGTCTGCTGGGTGGACTGGCGTTCTCGATCGTACTTGTATACCTCCTGATCGTAGTCAACTTTCAATCCTGGCTCGATCCATTCATCATGATTTCCGC
Source organism: uncultured Acidobacteriaceae bacterium (assembly GCA_963800565.1). GTDB lineage: Bacteria > Acidobacteriota > Terriglobia > Terriglobales > Acidobacteriaceae > Acidiflorens. The sequence goes on along the minus strand of CAWDBM010000008.1, from coordinate 188,805 downwards.
GTTTCCCGCGGCGCTCGCAGGGATTGCCTGGATGTTGTTTATAACGCACACGACTCTTAGCGTGCCCGCGCTCATGGGAGCCATCATGTGCATGGGCGTCGCCACCTCAAACAGCATCCTGGTGGTGAGTTTTGCAACAGAGAAAATGACGGAGGGATTCGATTCTGTTGGTGCCGCACTCGAGGCAGGGTTTACGCGCTTTCGTCCTGTGCTGATGACCGCCTTGGCGATGATGATCGGCATGGTGCCCATGGCGCTCGGACTAGGCGACGGCGGCGAACAAAATGCTCCCCTGGGGCGGGCAGTCATTGGTGGGCTGCTCTTCGCAACAGTTTCGACGCTGTTTTTTGTTCCCGCATTCTTCAGCGTTCTGCAAGGTTCACGCAAGCATGCGGTCCAAGAGGAAAAACGGTAGTAGTCACCATGTTAGGGGAGTCACTTATGCTGCCTCAGACTGACGTACAAACAAGGGCCGAGAGATCGCCCGCAACAAAGGGCGGGGGCGCGGGACAGCGTATGCGCAAGCAATGGCTCGTCCTGGCTGTTGCGGTGATCGTGGCCGCGACACTCTTGATATCCGGCATCTGGTCCCGAGTCAGGGCGCGCGCCGCCCTGGATGCGGAGACAGCTCAAGCTGCTCTGACGGCGGTGTCGGTGGTGTCGCCAAAACAAACTGCACCCGCCGATGAAATTATTCTTCCGGGAAACGTGCAACCCTACATCAGTTCGCCCATTTATGCCCGCACGAACGGTTACCTGAAGAAATGGTATTTCGATATTGGCGCACACGTGAAGCAAGGGGAGCTTCTCGCGGTGATTGAAACGCCGGAGGTCGATCAGCAACTCGAGCAAGCCCGTAGCAACCTGCTAACCGCGCAGGCAAATCTCGAATTGGCTTCGATCACCAAAGCCCGGTACCAGGGACTTTTGAAAAGCAATGCCGTAGCTCAGCAAGACGTGGATAACGCGGTCGGCACTTATAACGCGAATGCAGCTATCGTGGAAGCCGACAAGGCGGCGGTGCAGCAGTATTCGGCGCTCGTCTCTTTTGAAAAGGTCTATGCGCCTTTCGATGGCGTGATCACCGCGCGCAACACCGATATCGGAGATCTCATTAACTCTGGAAGCAGCACGGCAGCGAAAACCGATCTCTTTCACATCGCTCAGCCGGGAAAATTGCGTGTCTATGTGAACGTGCCCGAGGAATACTCGAGAGGAATCAAAGTCGGCATGACAGCGGATCTCACTCTTGCGGAGTTTCCAGACCGAAAATTCCAGGGAAAGGTGGTGCGCACTGCCGATGACATCAACGTCGCAACTCGTACTCTGTTGATCGAAATCGACGTGGACAATCCGACGGGTACGCTGCTCACCGGTTCTTACGCCGAAGTGCACTTGAAGATCCCAACGGCGCACTCTACTTTCTTGCTTCCCGTCAACACTCTGTTATTTCGCACCGAAGGGCTACGGGTTGGGGTTGTGCGAGACGGGAAGGTCATGCTGACTGCGGTTACTCCCGGGCACGATTTTGGCGACCAGATAGAGATCGTCTCCGGCCTCAAGCCGAATGATCAGATCATCATCAATCCCCCAGACTCCGTGGTTCCCGGCCAGGAAGTCCAAATTGTTCAGGCAACATTGCCGGGAGATACCAAGTGAAGCCGCCTCAAAAACTGATTGTAAGGATCTCCCGGAAGACGATGGGACTTGTTCTGACAGCCATCACGGTGTTGCAGCTGACTGGATGCGTGGTTGGGCCAAAGTACCACACGCCCGCGGTACAGCCTCCTATGGCCTATAAAGAGGTAGGGGACTGGAAGCCCGCCCAACCGAATGACCAGAATCTAGGCGGCGACTGGTGGACGATATTCCAGGACCCTCAACTGGATGCGCTTGAAGATCAGGTCAATGTCTCAAACCAGAATCTGAAAGCCGCCACGGCGCAGTATCAACAAGCCAGAGCAGTCCTGCGCTACTATCGGGCTGATTACTATCCGACCGTGACCGCGGGACCATCCGCGACCCGGACGCGCGTGTCCGCTAACAGTCCCACGAATACAATCCTCCGTGGCGCTACGTACAACGATTTTGTACTGCCCTTCGACGTGTCCTATCAGGCCGACGTCTGGGGGCGAGTTCGAAAAAACGTGGAATCCTATCGAGAGCAAGCGCAGGCGAGTGCCGCCGATCTGGCGACGGTCAATCTCAGCATGCACGCCGATCTGGCCGTTGATTACTTTCAGGCTCGCAGCCTCGACGCTGAGGAACAGCTCCTGAACTCTACCGTTAAGGATTACGAGCAAGCCCTGGAATTGAATCAAAGCCGCTTCCAGGGAGGGATCGCTTCGGAGGTGGATGTCGAGCAGGCGAAGACTCAATTGCAAACTACTCGTGCTGAGGCGATCGATGTGGGCGTGTTGCGCGCGCAGTACGAACACGCGGTTGCGATTCTTATCGGAAAACCTCCAGCAGGGTTCAACCTTGCCCCACTACCTCTCACGGCACCGCCCCCGCATATTCCGATCGGCCTGCCATCGGACTTGCTGGAGAGACGCCCCGATATCGCGGCTGCGGAGAGGCGCGTAGCGTCCGCCAACGCTCAGATTGGAGTTGCGAAAACGGCCTATTACCCGCTGGTCAGTCTGGGCGCTTCCGGAGGATTTGAAAGCTCTGCCATCACGACCCTGATCAACGGGCCGAGCGGTTTGTGGTCGATTGGATTGTCTGCGGTAGGTACACTCTTCGATGGCGGGAGGCGTCGCTCCTTAAACGACCAGGCGCGTGCCGCCTATGACTATCAAGTCGCTGCCTATCGAGAAAATGTGCTGACTGGATTCCAGCAGGTGGAAGACAATCTGGCCGGTGTCAGAATTCTGGAACACGAAGCGCAGGTGCAGGATGAAGCGGTGACGGCCGCGCAGCGTTCGCTCGATCTTTCGGTCACGCGCTACAAGGGCGGCGTTACAAGTTATCTCGAGGTGATCACGGCGCAAAGTGCCGCCCTCGCGGATGAGGTCACGGCGGTCAATATCTTAGGACGACGGATGGCGAACACGGTGTTGCTGATTCAGGCTCTCGGCGGGGGATGGGACCGCTCAAGCCTGCCAGACCGACCCGAATGCTGCGGTAGGCTGGCGAGCAGCACAGGTGCGAACTGAACCTGTCAGCGTGTCAGCATGATTCGATGTTCCAGACGAGATCAGTGAATCCTTCCAAGGGGTTCGCGCCGACATGGATGCTCCCCAAAAACATGCAGACACTCTAGGCTTACCGATTTCCTACGTCCCGGGACCCGGGCGTTCCCGAAGTCAACATCACGACAAAGATTGATCCGCAGCCACCGCGACTTCACCACTTGATCAGACGAATCAAACTATACGTGTTCTGTTATCGAGCGCTGGAGTGAGTGTGGCTGTGCTCCGTCTCGCGTACAGACTCAGACCCTCTGCGCTGTCATGGCACGGCCAGATGACATGGCAGGGAAGGAGAGGGCATCAGAGGGAACCAATCAGGCGACCGTCAGCATGCGGGGGCGTAGTTCAGTTGGCTGGAACGCGTGCCTATGACGACAGAATAGATGTGATCTCCGCGTGGCGCATGCTTTGCTTTCACTCTCCCCACCAAAATCGAAGGCCGTGAATGATAACCGATGCCGCTCCCAAGGTGTTCGTCATGGCTAGGAGACGCCATCCATCGCGGTGATAGTTTTCTGTTTGGTCTTCCAGTCTGACCTTGTCCAGCCACTCCAGGAAGCGCCGGGAAAACTCCAGCAACCAGGAGCTTTTTGGGGAAGCGGATCTGCATTCTCGACCACGTGGGCGAGTTTCAGACTAGCAACCTTTGCTGCCCTCAATCGCGGCGCATCACGCACTTGTTTTCCGGTTTTTTGGCAGTGCGGCGGCGCGATATTTGGAATCTTCATGCGCGAGTAGATCGGCTTAGTGTTACTGCCTTTGACACTGGTCTATTGATGACACTCATTTATTGACCAAACGCCTCACTTCGCACCGCAACTCGCTTCTTTTCAGCAGGCGATTTCCGGATACGTTTGTGGCTAGACGCTGCTGACTGCGGCTGGAGTTCGAACGAGCGTCGGCCTAGCGTTCAGCACCGCGTCGATATTGTCCAGGGCCAGCATGCCCATGGCTGTGCGTGTTTCGATTGTGGCGCTGCCGATATGCGGCAATAGAAATGTATTTTTCAGCGAAATATATTCCGGGTTAAGCTTTGGCTCGCCTTCAAATACGTCGAGGCCGGCGGCAGCAATCCGTCCGCTCTTGAGAGCCGCGATGAGGTCGTCGTCGACCACCAATCCGCCGCGCGCGGTGTTCACCACGATGGCCCCGGGGGGCAGAAGGCTTATGGTTTTGGAGTTCAGGAAATGGTGGGTCTGAGGAGTCTCCGGAGCGTGCAGGCTCAAGAACTGACTTACGCGAAGCAGATCCGATGGATCCTCGTGGTACACGGCATCGCCTGCGATTTCCGCAGGTAACTTCGAACTGTTGGAGTAGTGAATCTTCATTCCGAATCCTCGCGCTCGACGCGCCACGGACTGTCCCACGCGCCCCATTCCGAAAATGCCAAGGACTTTGCCACCGACTTGCCATCCCAGGAGCATGTCGGTGACCAGTGGCTGCTTCCACGCTCCCGTTCGAACCAGTTCCTGAGCCTCGTAAGCGCGACGCGAAGCACCCAGCAAAAGCAGCATGGCGATGTCGGCCGTCGCTTCGTTGTTGACACCAGGCGTATAAGCAATTGGAATTTTCCTCCGAGCAGCGGCTTCCAGATCGATGTGCTCAAAACCCACCGAGTACGTGGCGATGATTTTTACGGTCGGCGAAACTTTCTGGAAGAATTCAGAGTCCAAGCGTTCCGCTGGCGTGATAAACAACGCGTCGGCTCCTTCGGCGGTGGAGAGCAGCTTCTGCTGGCTGAAAGGAAGCTGCTCCGGGTTTCGACGAGCGTTGTAATCGCGGTCGATACGGTCTTCAACTGCCTTCGGGTAACGGCTGGTTACCACCAGAATAGGTTTCGTCATACCCGACATCTCTCCTGAGCAAGGCTTTACCCGGCCCGCGTGGTTCAGACGATTCCGACGTTTCGCTTCATCTCCTTGATCACCGTATCCAGCCTGCCGGCCAGCACCTGCTTGGCGAAACTGAGAGTGAACCCCTTGACGGTGTGGAACGGTGAATGGGACGGCATGGCAAGCGCGAAGGGATCTACAACTGCGTCGACAACAACGGGACCATTCTTATATGCGAGCGCTTCAGCCAAACCTTCTCGAACGTCCCCGGGATCCTCTATGCGAATTCCTTTCGCACCCATTGCGTCAGCAACCTTTGCAAAATTTGGATTCTTGAACTCCACGCCAAACGGAATGAAGCCGGCCTCCTGTTGCTCGATGTGGACGAAGTCGAATTTCTGGTTGTTGAGAATGACTTGAACCACCGGAGTCCGCCGCTCTACCTGCGTCAACAGGTCTCCCAATCCGAGCATGGTGAAACCCCCATCGCCGCATAACGCGATGCACTGTCTGCCGGGATATGCCAGAGCACATCCGAACGCGTAGGGTGCAGCATCGGCCATAGACGCCCACGAGAATGAGCCAAAGAGCCTGCGGTTTTTTCCACCTTGAATATGCCTCGCCAGCCAGATACAGGCAGTACCGGTGTCCGCGAAAAACATTGCGTCATCCGAAGCCAGCTCGCTGAGCGTCGCCGCGAGGAATTCAGGACGTATCGGTTTGATCCCCGGTCCCTTCTCGACATAGTGCTGCAAGAGTTTGTGGAAGGATTCGGTGTGCGCTAGCTGCTTCGCCAGAAATTCTCCATCTGTCTTTTCGCGCACGGCTGGAAGCAATGCGCTTACGGTGGACTTGATATCACCGACAAGGCCGAGATCCAGCGGTGTACGGCGGCCGATATGCTTTGGATTTTTGTCGATCTGAACTTTTTTCACTTTGGCGCCGGGAAGAAATTCGGAGAAGGGAAAATCCGTGCCCAGCATGAGCAAGAGGTCGGCTTCATTAATTGCGTTGTACGCTCCGCCATAACCGATCAGGCCGGTCATGCCAACGGCGTTTGGATTGTCATGCTCCAGCCATTGCTTCCCGCGGAAGGCATAGCCGACAGGGGCCTTCAGTTTGCGCGCCAGTTCAACCACTTCATCGCGGCCTTCTCTGCAACCATCCCCGCCAAAAATCGCCACTGTTTTCGCTTCATCGATCATGCTCACCAATTTGTCGAAGTCTGCCTCGGAGGGCCTCAAAATAGCTGGACCCGCAATGGTGAAGTCGGTAGGCTCGTCCAGAGCGTCGGCGGCCGCGATATTGCCAGGGATGGCAAGAACGGTGGGGCCCTTCTCCACAACAGCCGTGATGATCGCCGTACTGATGACCGCGCGCGCCTGCTCCGGATTAACCAGGCGTGCGGTATAGAGAGAAGCCGCCTCGAAAAACTTGTACGGGTTCAGTTCCTCGAGCGCAGATGTCTCAAGAATGCTCGTCTCTACATCCCCGGCGACGGCGATAACGGGCGCTCCTTCCTTCCGCGCATCCATCAATCCATTGAACAAATGGACAACTCCGGGCCCCGCCGTTCCGCACACCGCCACTGGGTGACCCGTGAAATAAGCCTCCGCGACCGCTGCGAATGCTCCATACTCCTCGTTACGAACAACAATAAGTTCGATGGTGCCATTTCGGCGCAGTGCATCAACTATAGGATTCAGTGCGTCTCCGACGATACCGTAACAGCGTTTGACGCCCGCCTTCGCCAGCATCTCCCACAATACGTCTGCGACTTTTTTCGACATAGGAACCTTTCCGAAATTCTTTGTGGACGGTATCGGTGCCGCGCAATTCCCCGTTCAGGTCGTGGATATGCTAGCCCTGCCATCGAGTCCATGCAATTCCGCTGCCATGAGAGTCGCGGTCGCAAAACACGTTTCACCTAGTTGACCGAGCCTCATTCCCATGATCGCGTGGCAACACAGATGACACTTGACGCTAGCGCCACAGGGATGACACCTGGCTGCCCGGCATGGCTTAGTCGACTCGCGAAGTTGGTGGTCAGGAATCCGTGGTTGTTCGCCTCCATCGCGGTTGCGATACAGGAAATCGGAGTGCCTGTGCTCTTTGGTAGCACGCTTGCTCTCCACTCATTCGAGTTTTGGGCAGCAAGAATTGTAGCGCCATTTGCAATAGGAGAAAGTGTGAATCCTGGCGGTAGTGCGTGCATCTCAGGAGTGAAGAACGGAAGAAGAGAAATGTCGATGTCAAAAATGAAATCTTCGACGTTGCGGGTTCTGGCGCAGACGATACTTCTTCTGTTTTGGTCTGCTATAGCGATGTGGGCAAGCGAGCCAAAAGGTGCGCCTCCTCACGGCACCAATATCTTTGCTCCTTCTTCAACCCCAGCCAAATCAATTGCGAACCTGTCAGTCTTTGTGCTCGTCACTACCGGAATTATCTTTGTCGTTGTTTTTGCTTTAATTTTCTACGCCGTCGTTAAGTTTCGTGCGCGGGCAAAGGACGCTGGCCGCGAGCCGGCTCAAGTCTACGGAAGCACGCAGATTGAACTGGCCTGGACAATTATTCCGATTCTGATTGTCGTTGTCCTGTTCCTGGCAACCGCGCGAGTGATCCACGCGATTCAGGATGCTCCAGAACCAGCAGGTGCTGTCGATGTCACTGTTGTTGGACATCAATACTGGTGGGAGTTTCGCTATCCGAAGCTGGGCATCGTCACCGCCAACGAACTCCACATCCCGGTGAGCGATCCCAGTCATCCGACACCAACGTTTCTGCAGTTGCTTTCGGCCGATACCGACCACAGCTTTTGGGTGCCGGAGTTGGCAGGCAAGACCGACCTCATCCCGAACCATCCCAACCGAATGTGGATGGATCCCCAGCACACAGGCGTCTTTCTTGGGCAGTGTGCGCAGTACTGCGGAATCCAGCACGCGAAAATGCTGCTCCGCGTTTCGGTGGATGCGCCGGAGGATTTTGCCGCCTGGGTTAGCGCCCAGCAGAAACCGGCAGTCGAAGAGGCCGGTGCAATCGCTGGCAGGCGAGTGTTTGAAGGTAATGCCTGCATGAACTGTCATCGGGTTGACGGAACGTCGGCGGATGGACACTTTGGCCCCGACCTGACCCATTTGATGAGCCGCGCCACCATTGCCGCGGGTGCTGCTGAAAACACCCACGACAACCTCCGTCTTTGGATCCAGAACCCCAGCGCAATTAAACCTGGTTCGCTGATGCCTGCCATGCAACTGAGCAGCGCGGACCTGGATGCGGTCGTGAGTTACATGGAGACGCTTAACTAGAACGCTCGGAAAAACTGACCATGGCATCAGATGCGATCACCGTTCCCGTCGGCCAAGCAGAAGCCAGACCATGGGTAGACGAGCTTCATCAGTGGCTGACCACAGTCGACCACAAGAGGCTCGGGATTCTCTACATTGTCTCGGCTCTTTTATTCCTCGCAGTCGGAGGAGTCGAAGCGCTGATCATTCGCATTCAGCTGATGCATTCGCACAACAACTTCGTCTCTCCGGAAGTCTTCAACCAGATGTTCACCATGCATGGGACGACCATGATCTTCTTCGTGGCCATGCCCGTCCTGTTCGGATTTGCCAATTACCTGGTGCCCCTGATGATCGGCGCGCGCGACATGGCTTTTCCGCGCCTGAATGCCTTCAGTTTCTGGCTGTCGTTTCTCGGAGGACTTCTTCTTTATTTCAGCTTCGTCGGAGGAAGCGGCTTGTACGGCGCCGGAAGCGCGCCGGACGTCGGTTGGTGGTCGTACGCTCCATTAGGCGCCCGAGCCTTCTCGCCGGGACACAGTTCCGACTATTGGACCCTCGCTCTGCTCGTCTCCGGATTTGGAAGCATCGGAACGGCAATCAATATTATTGCGACGATTCTGTGCCTGCGTTGCCCAGGGATGAAGCTCAATCGTATGCCGCTGCTGGTGTGGATGAACCTGGTAATGGCAGGTATGGTATTGCTTGCCATTACGCCATTATCGGCCGCTCAAATCATGTTGCTCATCGATCGCTACCTGGGCGGCCATTTCTTCGATACTCAGGCTGGCGGATCGGCCGTCCTCTGGATGCACTTCTTTTGGATCTTTGGACATCCGGAAGTCTACATTCTCATCATTCCTTGTTTTGCTTTCATGTCGGAAATCATCCCGGTCTTTTCGCGCAAGCCGATCTTCGGCTATCCGGTGATGGTCGCGGCAACCGTGTGCATCGCGTTCGTGAGCATGAGTGTTTGGGCGCACCACATGTTCACGGTCGGAATGAACTCCTACGCCAACAGCTTTTTCACCATTACTACGATGGTGGTCGGCATCCCCACCGGGATTAAGATTTTCAACTGGATCGGGACGATGTGGGGCGGCAGGATTCAGTTCAAAACCGCGATGCTCTTCAGCATCGGATTTCTATTCCAATTTCTCATCGCCGGCTTGACCGGCATCATGCTGGCCGCCTCGCCGTTCGACTGGCAGCTCAGTCTTTCCTATTTCGTAGTGGCGCACTTCCATTATGTGATCGTAGGCGGAATTCTCTTTGCGCTCTTCGCCGCATTCTATTACTGGTATCCCAAAATGACTGGTCGAATGCTGAGCGAGACCCTCGGCAAATGGCATTTCTGGCTGTTCCTGATCGGCTTTCACATGGCGTTCGACGTGATGCATATTCCCGGCATTCTCGGCATGCCACGGCGAATCTACACCTACGAGCCGGGGCGGGGCTGGGATACTTTGAACCTCATCATTTCAATCGGCGCGTTTGTCCAGGCAATCGCGATTCTCGTGTTTCTAGCAAACCTCGTAATTTCTTATTTCACGGGGGCTCGAGCCGGCAACGATCCCTGGGACGCATGGACGCTGGAATGGTCCACGTCTTCACCTCCTCCAGCCTATAACTTTGCGACCGTTCCAACAGTCGAGAGCCGCCGCCCCTTGTGGGACCTGAAGCATCCGGAAGATCCCGATAGCCGCTATGAGTGAACGAATATGAGTGATGACGAAATCGTATGAGCGCAATGACAATGATAACGACACCTCCATTTCCGAATACGGCCGCCGAGTGGCATCTGCCATCTCGCGGGAAGGTCGCGATGGCGGGCCTCATCATCGCCGAGTCGGCGATCTTCACGATCTTCGTCGTCGCCTATCTCTTCTATATGGGGAAGAGCGTCACCGGACCGACGCCTCAAGAAGTTCTTGAAACGCCGATCTTCTACACGATTTGCTTGTTGTCCAGCAGCTTGACCATTCACCTGGCGGCGAAGTCGTTGGAGCACGACTACAGGCGATTATTCCTCCTCTTGTGGTTGCTGACCATTGCACTCGGTGGCTTGTTCCTCTTCGGCACGGCCATGGAATGGCACCGGCTGATTTACGAACGCGGGCTCACAATCTCGACCAACTTATTTGGAACAACCTATTACTCGCTCGTCGGCCTCCATGCCTTTCACGTCACGGCAGGTCTGATCATGCTCTCGCTGGTCGCGATATTCGGATCCATCGGCCGTGTCGGCGTGGACCAATCAGGCCGCATCGACGTGCTCTCGATGTACTGGCATTTCGTCGACGCCGTATGGGTTGTGGTATTCACTGTGGTTTACGTTCTGGGGCGCTGAGGTCTATATGGCAATACCAGCCACGACGGGGAAAGATCAATGGAACGAGAACCCTCTGTCTCCGCGCGAGATTGAAGTCCCCGCGCCGACCGCGTGGCCGTTCCTTTTGGCGCTCGGAGTCGCGTTGTTGTTCGCGGGCCTTGTGACCAGCGCGTCCGTAAGCTGTCTCGGCGCCGTATTGGCGCTGGTAGGTTCTGTAGGTTGGTTCCGCGAAGTCCTCCCCAGCGAGCACGAAGAGGTTCTGCCGGTCATTGCCGAAGACATTCGCCTAACGACTGCGCGGCGAGTTGTGGATCGTCTACCCGTTCTTCCGGATCACTTGCGAGCGTGGCTGCCGGTTCGCACCTATCCGATATCAGCCGGAGTGAAAGGCGGATTGGCGGGCAGCGTCGCCATGGCGGTATTGGCGTGCGCCTATGGCGTGCTGAAGGCTGGCAGCATCTGGTATCCGATTAATCTGCTGGCGGCGGTTGGCTATCGAGAGTCCCTAAGCATGGGGCCGGCACAGCTCTATTTATTTCATGCCGATGCCTTCGCGATTGCATTTTTTCTGCACGGCTTTGTTTCCATCTTTGTCGGCTTGCTCTACGGCGCCATGCTGCCCATGTTCCCGCGCCGTCCGATTATCCTCGGAGGACTGATCGCCCCGGTGCTGTGGTCCGGCCTACTGTACACAATCCTCGGACTGCTAAATCCGCTTCTCGCCAGCCACATTGATTGGCCCTGGTTTGTGGCATCGCAAGTGGCTTTCGGAATCGTCGCTGGACTAGTAGTCGTGCGCCAACCGAGCTTTCCTACCCGCGAGAATACTTCGTTTATTTTCCGCGCAGGAATCGAGGCTCCCGGAACGATGCCACCACGAGAAGGCAGGGAGAACCACTGATGCGGATGAAAATGAAGCCGAACAGCACTCTGTCTGCGCTCGCGTTCATCAGCTTGGTCATTAGCCTAGCAATGCTCGCTGCCTGCACCACTCCGGATGGTCAGCCGCAAGCCAATTCAGAACCAATTGCCCCGAGCCAGGTTTCAGACTTCGGAACCCTCTACGCACAGAACTGCGCTGGTTGCCATGGCGCCGAAGGCCGCGGAGGAGCGTCGATTGCCCTCGCCAATCCTGTGTATCTGGCCATCGTCGATGAAACCACGATGCGCAAGATTGTCTCAAACGGACTACGCGGAACATCGATGCCCGCGTTCGCGCAGAGTGCCGGAGGAATGCTGACAGAGGAACAGATCAACGCAATTACGAGGGGGATTTTTTCCCGCTGGGGGCGCAAGGGAAGTATCGACGGAGCCAATCCACCTTCATACGTGGCAAAAGCCGCGGGGAATGTCGATCACGGCCAACTCGTCTTTAAAACATATTGCGCATCCTGCCATGGTTCCGAAGGCGCGGGAACGCCCAAGGGAAGCGCCATCACGAATGATTCATTCCTGGCGCTGGTCAGCAATCAGGAACTGCGCACGATCGTGATCACCGGCCGGCCGGAATTGGGAGCACCCGACTGGCGCGGCAATGTTCCGGGTCATCCAATGACCGATCAGGAAATCACAGATGTCGTTGCCTGGCTGGTATCTCGGCGTGCGCAGACCCCGGGGCAGCCTTATTCCGCTACGAACCTTGCGCAACAATCGCCGGCGCTACCACCGACGGCGCAACACTCGGAGAAAAAAGATGTCAACTAAGCCTGTGACGGCTCCGCCCCCGCCCGCCGACGCTAGCCTTTCGCGACGCGGATTCTTGATGAAGCTGGGAATCCTTTTCAACGGATTCGCCGCGCTCGTATTGGCTCTGCCAGTTGCGGGCTTTCTTTTTTCCTCCCTTACGCGCGGTCGCGGGAAGGGCTATCTTTCGTGGGTGCCGCTCGGAGACGTCAGCAACTTTCCTGAGGGACAGACCCGGATGGCCACTTTTCGCAATCCCCTGGTCATGCCAACCGATGGAAAGACCGTCGACACAGCGTGCTGGGTGCGGCGCATCGCGGGCGATCAATTTCAGGTGTTTGCCATCAACTGCGCCCATCTCGGCTGCCCCGTCCGCTGGTTCCAGCAATCTGGCCTCTTCATGTGTCCGTGTCACGGCGGAGCATACTACCGTGACGGCTCACGCGCGTCCGGCCCGCCAGAGCGCGGGCTTTTCGAATATCCCTACAAAATCGAAAACGGAGTGCTCACGATCGAGGCCGGACAGCTGCCAACTCCCGGCGACCCGACAGCGAGCCTGACCTCGGAGAAACCGCCGTGCGCCTGATCACGAAAATTGGCGAATGGATTGATCATCGCTTGCAACTCGCGGCGCCGATTCGCGAGGCCGTCGAACATCCCGTGCCGCGCAACACGGCGAGCTGGTTCTACGTCTTCGGCAGCGCCGCTCTCACCGTATTTATTCTGCAACTGGTCACCGGAATTCTGCTCGCGCTCATCTACGTTCCCTCGGCCGGCGAAGCATGGAGCAGCCTACAAGCCCTCAATCACCAGGTTGCCCTAGGCTGGTTCATCCGCGCCATGCATGGATGGGGCTCCAACTTCATGGTCGCCATTGTCCTGATTCACATGGTGCAGGTGTTCCTCTTCGGCGCGCACAAATTTCCTCGCGAACTGACCTGGATCATCGGAGTCTTTCTCCTATTGATGACTCTAGGCATGGCGTTCACCGGTCAAGTCCTGCGCTTCGATCAGGATGCCTACTGGGGCCTCGGGATCGGAGCATCGATCGCCAGCCGCGTTCCCGTCATCGGTCCTTTTGCCGTGAAGCTGATGCTCGGTGGCCCGATCATCGCAGGCGCAACTCTCTCCCGTTTCTTTGCTTTGCACGTATTCGTCATTCCCGGATTGCTGATCGGCTTCGTTAGCCTGCATCTCTTAATGGTCTTGAAGCTGGGCATCAACGAATGGCCCATGCCGGGACGCATCGTCAGACGAGCGACTTATGAGGCCGAGTATCACGCTTTAACCAAAAAAGACGGCGCGCCATTCCTTCCGTACGCGATATGGAAAGACATGTTCTTTGCCGCGTTTATCATTCTTGCAGTCGCCGCATGCGCTTTCTATTTCGGCCCTTTCGGTCCCACGGGCCAGCCTGACCCGACCATCATCCAAACTGCGCCTAAGCCCGACTACTTTTTTCTGTGGCTCTATGCGCTACTTTCACTTCTTCCTCCATCGCTGGAGACGCCGTTCCTTCTCATCGTCCCGCCCCTAGCAATTCTCGGCTTGATTCTTCTGCCATTTCTTTCGGGAGAAGGAGAAAAAAGCTGGAAGCGCCGTCCGATTGCTGTTGTTACAGTGCTCCTGATCGCGATCACTCTAGGCACCTTTACCCGCATGGCTCAGTTCACACCCTGGAGCCCGCACATGGACGCCTGGAGCGGCGATCCCGTACCCGCCCGTTACATTCATGGCACGACTGCGCTTCAGCGCCAGGGTGCGCTCGTGTTTCAGGTCAAGCAGTGCCGCAACTGCCACTCTCTTGGCGACAGTGGCGGACAAAGGGGGCCATCCCTCGACAGCGTTGCCGTGCGGCTGACGCAGGACCAACTCATTCGCCAGGTGATTCAAGGCGGCGGAAACATGCCTGCCTATGGAAACAACTTGAGTCCGGCAGAAACCACGGCGCTCGTAGCTTTCCTCGAAACCTTGCACCCAGCAACACAAGGTCCGGCTCGCGATGCGGCAAGGGAACTGGTGCTTAGCAACAGTCAACTGCAAACCTCCAGGACTCAACCATAAGGCCGCCGATGATCTCACACGTTCATCACGGCGATTCTGAGTTGTTTTGGATTACCAGTGCCTTGATCTTTGTTTTACTGGCGTATCTGCGTAGATGGCTGCGTCTTCGAACACATGAGCACGACAAAGTTGAAGCCTGGCGTGTGGGTAGTTTTGTATTAGGAATCTTTTTCATCTGGATTGCAACCGCTTCGCCTCTGGCGGCACTCGATCACGAATTGCTGACAGCGCACATGGTTCAACACCTTCTTCTCATGACGCTGGCGCCTCCGCTGATCTTGCTGGGCATGCCTCGAAGAGCTATTGGTCATCCATTGCGATCAAACCCAATGCTGAAGTTCGGGAGCGTCGTAACGGGCCCGGTATTTTGCTGGTTTGCGGCGGCAGCCGCTTTAGTTGTATGGCATGTTCCTGCGGTCTTTATGCTCGGGATGCGATCGCCAATATGGCATGGAATTGAGCAAACATCCTTCCTTGCAACCGGTCTTCTGTTCTGGTCGCCAGTATTCCGGCCAGCGCAAAACAGCTTGAAATGGCCAGAATGGTCGATGCTCTTGTATCTTTTTCTGGCTACCTTGCCATGCGATATTCTTTCGGGATTTCTGGTGTTCTGCGATCGCGTGGTTTACCCGGTGTTTTTATCTTCACCCCGCTCCTTCGGCCTCTCTGCTCTAGAAGACCAGCAATGCGCCGGTGCGTTGATGTGGACTTGCGTAACCATCGTCTACTTAATTGCCGGGACGGTCTTTACCGCGCGTTTACTCTCGCCGCAGCTATTGCCACAACGACCGGAAGAACTCGCGATTCGGCAATTCGACTCGCGACGCATTGCGGAGCGGCACCCGGATCCGCACAGGATGGAGGCGGTCTGAGATGTCACACTCGCCCGCAATTGCCGAGTTTTCTTCCGCTGCAAGTGCAAGAGCGCCATTCTGGGGGATCCTTGGGACACATAACTCTTAATCAATTGCTCGCGCATAGTATGAGAATCTCGCATTTCAACGGCGAACACCTCCAGGCAAACCATGGCCATTTGCCGCACTAGGAGTTATGGGGATCACGATCCGAAATCGTCGCGGGGCTTCGCTGGCCAGGAAGGGATCGTCGGGTTTGTAACCCAATGGTCACGATCATCCTTTATACGGATCGCGGGCCGTCGCGGCGTCAGCAGCGCACCAACGGAGTGGGAAACGGGCATAAGGGGCACTGTGCGTCGGGATTGCGATATTCCGCACGCTGTCGTCTACGTTAGCAGCCCAATTTTCTGACGGGTAGCGAGTCGGTGCAGAGATGCCCGAAGCTGAGCCAAACGGTGCAAAATCTGTAAGGGTGGCACCCCAAAGTTTCAGTGAGCTGCGTGGATTTTCGATTTTAGTTAAGGACAGTTAGCGTCGCCAGGGTAGCGCTTCGCTCGGTCGTCCGCGCGCCAAGCTCAGTGCTTTCCTTGGCTGCGTAATGCGAATCAACGTAGTCGTCAAGAATCTTGATAAACTCGGCGACAATCTTATCGCCCTTCAGTGTAGTGAACAATCGCCCATCGACATACACCGGAGCCTTCGGCTCTTCAAAAGTTCCGGGCAATGAAATGCCGAGGCTGGCATGCTTCGATTCGCCGGGTCCATTGACCACGCATCCCATTACTGCGACTTTCATCTCTTCGACGCCTGTGTGCGTCTGTTTCCAGACCGGCATCTGCTCGCGCAAGTACGTCTGAATCTGCTCCGCCATCTCCTGGAAGAACGTGCTGGTCGTGCGCCCGCATCCCGGGCAAGCCGTAACTTGGGGAGTAAAGCAGCGAATACCAAGCGACTGCAAAATCTGCTGCGCCACGCGGACTTCCTCGGTGCGATCTCCGCCCGGCGCAGGCGTGAGCGAGACGCGGATTGTGTCGCCGATCCCTTCCTGCAGCAGCACCGCCATCGCCGCGCTCGAAGCCACAATCCCCTTCGCCCCCATCCCCGCTTCCGTCAATCCAAGATGCAAAGGATATTCGCAACGCGATGCAAGAGTGCGATACACGTCAATCAGATCCTGCACCCCGCTGACTTTCGCGCTAAGAATAATCTGATCCGGACGCAGTCCATGGCGCTCCGCCAGTTGCGCCGAGGTGAGCGCGCTCACCACAATCGCCTCCATCGTTACCTCGCGCGCATCTTTCGGTTCGGGCAGCAGCGAATTTTCGTCCATCATCTTGGTCAGCAATGTTTGGTCGAGCGAGCCCCAGTTTACGCCGATGCGCACCGGCTTCTGATACTTCACCGCAACCTCAATCATGGTGCGGAAATTATCGTCGCCCTTGCGCCCTATGCTGGAATTCCCAGGATTGATGCGGTATTTGGCGAGTCCCTCAGCGCAGCCCGGATATTTCGTCAACAGCTGATGCCCGTTGTAATGGAAGTCGCCAACAATCGGCACGCGCACGCCCTGTTTTTCGAGCCCTTCAACGATGTGGGGGATAGCCTTGGCCGCGTCGTCATTATTGACAGTAACGCGCACCACTTCGCTGCCGGCCCGCGCCAGGGCCGCAACTTGCTTAATGGTCCCGGGGATATCCGCGCTGTCGGTATTGGTCATGGATTGCACCATAACTGGTGCATCGCTGCCCACACGGACTCCGCCAATCGACGCAGTAACTGTTTTTCGACGCTTAATTTCAGCCATGTTTAGGCACTATTTTACCATGCGGGGTAAGTGGGGCTTGAATTCCATCCCAGGAGTGACACGACAAAGGATCAGACAGGGTCGAGCTCGCCGGCTGATAAAGGCTGAAGCTAAAAGCTGTTCCTACGGCATTCTCGTCAGCCCCGGCAGCGTCTTCACTAGGTCGTTGTAAATCACCATCACCGCGAAGAGCACCAGAAACACAAACGCCGCCTGGTAAATGCGCTCCTTTATCGGCAGGCTGATTTCCTTCTGCATCAGACTCTCGATAAAGAGGAGCAGAATCACGCCGCCATCGAGTATCGGGATCGGCAGCAGGTTCATGATGCCAAGATTCAAGCTGATGGCGGCAGTGATCAAAATCAGCGGGGTCCAGCCCTGCTCGCGGGCAGCCGCGCCCACGGCGCTGCCAATTCCAATCGGCCCATCGACCTGCTTCATCGATACTTTGTGTTCCGCCATCTTTCGCAGCAACTCGAGAATCAGCAGAGAACTGCGCTTGTTATCCGAGAGCGATCGCTTCAGGGCATCCGGGAAATTAAGTTTCACAACCTTCGTTGGGGGACTGCTCGCGATCCCAATCCGATAAGCGGGTTCCTGTCCCCCGCTTTGATCGAACGTCGGCTTCACCGTGAAGGCCATCCTCTGGCCGTTTCTAAGAGCCACAATCTCAAGCGGCTGATCTTTGGTGCGCTTCAACATCTGGATCAGAGCCTGCACCGCCGGAATCTCCTGCCCGTTGGCCGTGAGTAACTGGTCTCCAAGTCTAAGTCCGGCCTTTTCTGCCGGCATGCCTGGTTCGACGGTGGTCAAAATCACGCTAGGCTCTTGCGGCACCCATCCCACGTCTCCCATCTGGTTGCGCCCTGCCGGCTCTGGAACGATGACTTCCTCCATTACCTTTCCGCCGCGCTCGACGCCGAATTTCAAAGGCTGATTCGGGCTCAACATCACCTTGGCTTCCATCTGTTCCCAAGTCGGATCGCTGATGTCATCAACCCGCACAATCTTGTCGCCCCGCTGAATCCCAGCCTTCTCCGCAGGAGAATCAGAATTCACCCATCCCACCACAGCCGGCTCATCGAGCACCGCCGGATATTCGTAGCGCACCATGTAAACAACGGTAAGCAGCGCGATCGCCAGCATGATGTTCATGAATGGCCCCGCCAGCGCAATCACAAAGCGCTGCCACCGCGGATGCGACAAAAACTCTCCCGGATCGCCCGTCCGGTCATCCATCGGGTTCTCACCCGACATCTTCACATAGCCGCCGAGCGGCAAAATGTTGATGCGATACTCGGTGCCGCCGCGCGTAAAGCCCAGCAGCCGCTTGCCGAAGCCGATGGCAAACTGCTCCACTCGAACCCCGAAATACTTGGCTGCAGCGAAGTGTCCGAACTCATGAATCAGGATCATGAATCCGAGCACGATGCCCATAACGAAAATGGTATGAAGGATGGACAAAAGCTGTGGCATATTAATTTAGACTACTCCCAATTTCCGATTATGAAATGGCCCTGATGGGCAATCCCTTTCGACTCTGTTTCTGCACCATTTCTCTTGCCAAAAGGCGGGCCTCTGCGTCCAAAATCAGAACCTGTTGTATAGATTCCAAATGCCGCGCTGGCGTTGCAGCCATCACTTCTTCAACAATGTGCGGGATCTCCTCGAATCCGATCTGCTCCTCCAAAAACGCCGCCACCGCGACCTCATCCGCCGCATTCAGTGCGATTGTCTTCGCCCCACCCGCCTCAGCCGCCTCATAGGCTAACCGCAAGCAAGGAAATTTACTCATATCCGGCGGGCAAAAATCCAGATGCCGCAAGTCACTAATGGAGAAACGCAAATCCGAGACGATCCGTTCCGGATATGTCAGCGCATACAGGACCGGCAGCCGCATATCCGTCACCGAAATCTGTGCAAGTATGCTGCCATCTACAAATTCGACCAGGGAATGGATCGTAGATTGCGGATGCACAACGACTTGCACCCGCTCCGGCGCCACCTGAAACAGCCGGCAAGCCTCAATCACCTCGAACCCCTTATTCATCAATGTTGCCGAGTCGATGGTGATCCTTTTTCCCATCTTCCACGTCGGATGATTCAGCGCCTGTTCGACCGTAATGGCAGCAAATTCCGCTTTCGGCGTCTTCAAAAAAGGACCGCCCGAAGCGGTCAGCCAGATCCGCTCCACTTCCTCCATCCGCCCGCCCCGCAGGCACTGATGGACCGCATTGTGCTCGCTGTCGATCGGCAGCAACGGCTTGCCCTGCCGCCGCGCCTCAGCAGTAATCAGCTCGCCTGCCACCACCAGGCATTCCTTATTAGCCAGTCCGACAGTCTTTCCCGCGCGCACCGCTTCATAAGTAGCCTCAAGCCCCGAGACTCCCACAATAGCGCTCACGACAAAGTCCACATCGGGATGGGTAGCTACCCGAACTGTCCCCGCCGCCCCGTCCACCACTTCAACCTCGGAGATTCCCACGCCGCGCAGCCGCCCGCGGACCATGGCCGCATCCTCTTCCTTAGCCAGCGAAAGCACCCGCGGCTTCCACCGCACAGCCTGCTCAAATGCAAGATCGGAGTTGGCCCCAGCGGCCAGCGTCGCCACTTCAAAGCGGTCAGGATAGCTCTCGACCACACTCAAAGTGCTGCGCCCAATCGACCCGGTCGAACCCAAAATGGCGATGCGTTTCATGCAGAAAGACTTCCTCTATTGTACGGGATGCGTCCTAACTTCAATTCGCGACTCTGCACCCGCTTACGAATCGCCCGTGCCGAGCGTCCAACCTCCGGGCTCATCGGAACAAAGCGTACGATCTTCCCGTATCATCCGACGGAGGCGACGTGCAACTCTTAGACGATGTCCGCTACGCGATCCGGCAATTCGCTCATGCTCCCGGCTTCACCATGACGGCCGTCTTGACCCTCGCCCTCGGCATCGGAGCAACCACCGCTATCTTCACCCTGGTGCACGCCGTACTGCTCAAGTCCCTGCCCGTCGCCAAGCCGAGCGAACTCTATCGCGTCGGCGACGTTGTCGACTGCTGTGTCAGCAGCGGAGTGCAAGATGATTGGACGATGTTTTCTTATGAGCAGTACAAACTCTACCGCGACCAAACCCGCGGGTTCAGCGAACTCGCAGCCTTCCAAGCGGGCCGGGCCTTGATGGGCGTCCGGCGCGCCAGCAGCAATCAGCCTGCTGAATCATTCAGGGCACAGTACGTCTCGGGAAATTACTTTTCCATGTTCGGGGTCGGTGCCTACGCCGGTCGCGCATTTACTCAGGATGACGACCGCAGAGGAGCCGAGCCAGTCGTGATGATGAGTTACGCGACCTGGCAGGAGAAATACGGCCATGATCCCTCGGTGATCGGCGCCGCCTTCACCTTCAACGGATTGCCCTTCACCGTCATCGGCATTGCCCCGCCAGGGTTCTTCGGCGATCGCCTCGACGACGCGCCCGCTTTCTGGGTTCCACTCAACGACGAAGTCTTGATCGACGGCCCGCAAAATCTCCTCCAGTTTTCACAGACGAATTGGCTTGACCTGATCGGCCGCCTTGCGCCCGGCGCCGATCCCGATTCCGTTCCCCAGACGATCGAAGCCCAGCTGCAGCTGGAACTCAAACAGTTCCTTTTGAGTCCTGACGCCAAATTGCCACCCGGCGAAGTCAACCTGGTTCCAAAACAAACTCTGCACCTCTCACCCGGAGGAGCCGGCGTGCAGTCGATGCGCGACGAATATGAATCTGGATTGCATCTCCTTCTCTGGGTCTCCGGCTTCGTGCTGCTGATCGCCTGCGCCAATGTAGCGAACCTGATGCTGGTGCGAGCCGCCAGCCGTCGCCAGCACACCTCCGTCCAAGCCGCCCTCGGAGCATCTCGCTCCCGTCAAATCTCGCAAGTGCTCACTGAAAGCACGGTCCTCGCCCTGCTCGGCGGAGTCGTCGGCATCGGCTTTGCCTTCGCCTGCACGCGCCTCATCTTGCGTCTTGCATTTCAAAACGACTCTGTGCCCATCAACGCCACCCCTTCGTTGCCTGTGCTGGCTTTCACTTTCGCGCTTTGCCTGCTGACAGGCGTCCTCTTCGGCGTCGCCCCTGCGTGGATGACCGCCCACGCCGATCCCGCTGACGCTCTTCGCGGCGCCCACCGTTCAACCGCTCACGCCGCCGGCTGGACGCAGAAAACGCTGGTCATCGGCCAGGCCGCGTTATCGCTGGTCCTCTTGTGTTCCGCCGGATTGCTTATCGAGAGCTTACGCAACATACACCAGCAGAACTTCGGCTTCCAAACGTCCAACCGCTATATTCTCCATTTCGATCCGCGAATGGCTGGATATAAAGTTAACCAACTGCCCGCCCTCTATCGCCGGTTGCGCGATAACCTCGCCGCGATACCCGGCGTAAGCCGGGTCAGCTTCGCGCTCTACACTCCCTTAGAGGGAGACAACTGGAGCGAGAACACTTTTATCGAAGGGCAGGCTCCAGCGCCGCCGGGAAGCAATCAGAACCTGGCTTCCTGGCTGCGCGTGAGCGACGGCTACTTCGAATCCATCGGCACCAAAATTATCGAGGGACGCGCGATCACCGAACAAGATACGTCCACCACCCGCAACGTCGCCGTGGTCAACCAGACCTTCGCGAAGCATTTTTTCAAAGATGAAGATCCCATCGGAAAACACTTTGGAGATCTCGACCAGAAATATGCAGGAAACTTCGAAATCGTCGGCGTTACCGAGGACACCGAATACCGCAATCCCACCAGACAGATTCCGCCGACCTTTTTCCTTCCCGCCGCGCAGCGGTCCGAGTATGACACCGTGCGCCTCAAAGCCTTCGAAGACAGCTCGCACTATTTGAACGCCGTCGTCTTGCTGACGCAGGGCAGCGTGCCGGGACTCGAGCCGCAGGTCCGCAGCGCGCTTGCCCAGGTGAATCCAAATCTCGCAGTGGTTGACTTCATGACCTTCGCCGCCCAGGTCGACGGTAGCTTGTCCCAGCACGCCATGCTGGCGAAACTAACCTCGCTCTTTGGAGTGCTCGCGCTCGTCCTCGCCTCCGTCGGCCTCTACGGCGTAACCGCCTATTCCGTAGAACGCCGCACCAGCGAAATCGGCATTCGCATGGCGCTGGGGGCTGATCGCTTCAACGTTCTTAAATTAGTACTGAGGGGAGCGTTTCTACAGGTTGGAATCGGATTAGCGATCGGCATTCCCGCAACGATTCTGGCGGGTCGGGCGATGACCAAGCAGCTATTCGGAGTGAAGCCCTTCGCTCCGCAGATTCTGCTGGTTACGATCCTAGTATTGAGCGTGGCGGCCCTGGTAGCGACGTTGCTTCCCGCGCGCAAAGCCGCAACGCTCGAGCCGATCAGCGCCCTCCGAACCGAATAAGCAGCGAATCAAAACGCCGACGGTGCCCCACTCAAGCCTGCCTTTGGCTTGAGTGGGGACGTTGACCGCGTTCCCCACTCATCTCGCCCCGCAAAATTCAGAGTGGGGGCGCCGGGACAACTACTGATCGCCGCGCACCTTCCACCAATCCAACTGTTCGAACTCCGCCATCTTTTCCGCTCCGTGTTGCGCATACCACTGCTGCCAGGCCGATGCGTCGGCAGGCAGCGCTTCGTCTGTGATTTCGCGCAACGCAAGAAAGGCCCAGTTCCGCATTTTCGAATTGGAATGAGGATCGGCAGCTAACTCAATCAGTCGGGGTACCATCCGCATGCGCTGTTTGCGCATGAAGTTGCCGCAGTCGGAGACGTTGCAGCCCGCGCGATCGCGAACCGCGACCGATGGGTCGTGCGTAAAAGAATCGAAGAGTTGCTCGAGAGCTTCATCGCTGCCGAGATAGCGCATACCTTCGACGGCCCACTGGCGCACCTGTGGGTTGGCGTCATTCCTGGCATAGTTCACCAGGATAGGATAAAGGCGATCGTAATCCACGCCCCGGCCAGCCAGCATTCCCATGTGGTAGACGCTGTAAGGACGATGCTCAGGGTCGGTTTGCGCCATAGCGATGAGCTGGTCAGCCGAGCTGCTGGTTTTGGGCAATCCGTCGAGCGCCAGATTGAGATCGGCGTTGGCGTAGCGGACACGCAGGTCAGTGGAGTAACGGGAGCGCTCCTCCAATTCGTTCATATGCGCGCTGCGTGCGAGGTCGCGATAGGCGCCGACATTCTGCTCGAATAAATCGAGGGCGCGGAGATCGTGCTGAATCGCTCGGCCTAATAATTCTTCTGCCCGCTCCTGTTCGGGGAGTGCTTGCAGACGCTGCACATCCCTGTCTGTGAGCGGCGAGTAGGCTACCTGGCGCAGGCGACGATTCGCCGGTGCGTTGACCTTGGAGACGCGGTTGGTCTGCCTGCGGCCCTGAGAAAAGATGTGATAGCCAACAAAGCCCATCCAGAAGAGAAAGAATGCCAGCCCGATCGCAGTCGCGACAGAACGATTGCGGCGAAAAGCTAAAGCTGAAGACGGTCCTGACGGCGCCCATCCGCGCTGCGGCGGCATAGCGGACATGCCGATGCCGGCTTGCGCAGCGACGTGAGTGTCGAGCTTCAGGCCGGAGAGTTTCTCCAGTTGAGCCGCGACCCAGCGTGCTTCCTGACGATTGTCGATTGCTTCGGCGAGCGTGAGCTTCTTCCCATCCTTGGTATACAAGTAAAGATAGTAGGAAGCGCGTGCGTTTCTTCGTTGCGCGATGGTTACCGTCAAAATCTGAGCAATGTCGGAGAAGGGAACTTCGCCGGCGGTTCCAATCCCCAGTATGGTCCTGCGGAACCTGATCCTGCCGTTGCCCACTTCGACGCGACACGAGCCTGTCGCCGCTTTCATCAACCCGTAGATTAGAAAAAGGTCGAAGAAGCCGAACACCGGGCCGAAAAGCCTTGGAGCGTGTTTGTCTTGTATGAGGAAATAAACGATTGCCGTCCAAACAGCGGTGACCACGAGCAAAAGTAAGACCTGGCCCGGATTGCGAAAAGGCGGGAAGTAGAACTCGGTGCCGCCGTTCGTCCCGGCGGAAACGATAACTTTTGGGTTCGGTGGAGCGGCGACGTCGGAGGCATCGGACTCGAAGGCAGGCGGTGCGATTCCGCTTTGCGGCTGCGAAAAGGAAGCGGTCAACACTGAGCTCGAGGCCGGCGATGCTGTCAGACGGAAAACTGGGAGCTCAAAATCATCCTTGTAATTCACGCCGGGAACGTCGGCCTGCGCATGCAAGAGCCACAGGACCTGATCGTCCGACTGCTCGAAATACGACTCGTAGGCGTCGCTCGGAATGCTGAAGTCCACAGGGATCGTGGCATCGCCCATGGGTCCGGGAGTGAGCAGCGCTTGCGGCACATTTTTGTCTGCTTGCCAGAGAACGGTCTCTTGAGTTGAACGACTATCTCCCGAGCCAGTCGTGATCCGGCGAATACAGCTGAGACTGAGATCAACGCCATGTTTGGCATCGGCGTTGAAGCGCAGGTGAATCGCGCCCTTCAGCGATTGTCCAGGACAAAAGGGCAGCGAAGCGAACTCGAAATAAGTCTCTCCAAAACGTTTCCGGCGGACGCTGGCCCTGATCGCCGCGCCGGCCAGAATGACGCCAACAGCGCAGAATATAAGCGGGAAGAAGGCTTTAAAATCTGAGGTGCGCCAGAGTTGCGGCACGGTCGTGGCCGCGACTGTGAAAGCGATAAAATTCCAGAAAAACGCTACTGTCCAGAGGCCGACGGCGCTGTTGCGGTTCTTGCTTTCCGCCCGCCGGGCCGCCCAGTCCTTCCGCCACAGCCACGGAGATTCCGGATTGGCCTGTGCAGCTGCGGCTTGCTCTCTGAGTTTGCGGGTCCCATAAATTGCGCCGTAGACGATCCCGCCGCCGATCAGGACGAAGAACGTCGAGATCAGCACTCCCACCCAGCGATTCCCAGAGGCCTTCCCCGGCGCACCGAATACTACAGTGCTGGCGAAGAATAGCCCGGCGCCTGCAAAAACCAGGCCGAAAATAATGAGTAGGACCTCGCCGGTTTTGGATGCCTTTGTCACAGCAAAATTATAGATTTACTGGAGACCTGAACCACGACAGCAAAGGCGGACTCCATTACACAAGTCACGTGCTGTAGAACAGACTCCCCGACCGGTGCCCCACTCTAAATTTCGCGCTCCTTGCGAAATTTAGAGTGGGGACTTTGTCCGCGTCCCCCTTGGCTACGATGCAATCAGGCGACGCGCCGGCCTCGCCGTCGCGCCAGCAACTAAAGGAATTCAAACCATGGCAATCAAACGATCCGGCTCCCAACCCTCCGCCAAAGGACCATCCGAATGGTTCACCGGCATCGTGCGGATCGACCCGCTCTTTCAGGCTCCCGACCCCGCCTTCGTTCAGGGCGCAAGCGTAACCTTCGAGCCCGGAGCGCGCACCGCCTGGCACACTCATCCCCTGGGTCAGACTCTGATCGTTACTGCCGGATGCGGCTGGGCACAGCGCTGGGATGGCCCCATCGAGGAAATTCATCCCGGAGACGTAGTCTGGTTCGCGCCCGGCGAAAAGCATTGGCACGGCGCGACTCCCACGACAGCCATGACCCACATCGCCATTCAGGAGAAGAAGGACGGAAAGGTTGTCGACTGGATGGAACAGGTAAGCGACCAGCAATACCAAGCCGCGAAATGAGTAGAAATAAATATTAACGGTGCTAGAAGCCATCTAGCTCTGTTGACATCATGGTTCTATGGTCGCGTGTGGGACAGTTTGGGAGCAGTAGGGGTGCTTCGACTGCGGTTGAGCTTCGCGTTCGCGAAGCTCAATCTCCGCTCAGCATGACAGGATTGCGGGGATGTCAACAGAGCTAGTTGGGAGAACCGAGCCGGCTCGAACGCCTCAGCTATCCTTCCGGTAAAGCAAATTCCGCATGGCCGCCCGCCGAGCCTCATTCGCTTCGGCCTGAGCTTTGCGCTCGTCTGCGTCCATGCTCTTCTTGGTCTGGGCCACGTTCGACTCAACGTCCTCAGGTTCGCTGCAAGCAGGACAGCGATTGGCAAAGCCCGGCTTACCCGGCTTCAACTCGAACTCCTCCGAGCACACCACGCACACTCGAACAGGAAATGCCATGCCGAAAATATGATAAACCAACCGCGCGCGAAGAAATCAAGGCGCTACTCAAATTCCACCTTCTCAAATCCCAACCCCTGCAACAGGCTTGTAATCGTCGAAGTCGCATTCGCCTGCGCCGTCCGCAAAATACCATCGGCCAGAGCAGCCTCGTAGAGTTGACGTTCCGCCTCCTGGCGCACTTGCGTCTCCAGATTCGGATCGGTAGGCGCTAGTAGCCCAGTTTGCCGCGAATATACCCGCGTCTTCTCACTGTCGATCCGTGTGCTGAAAACTTGGGAATCGGGCAGATGCAAGCGAACCTCTTTGCCATTTACCTTAACGTCGCCCGGCTTCAGATTCGAGAAATCGATCCCCGCGACCACCTCGCCATGCACCATCATCAGCAGCCGATCGCCCGCCAGAAAATCCGGCAACATGGAATTTTCTTTCGCCCCAGTCACGATCTTATCCATCGTATAAACGACGGTCTCCAGCCGCTGCAAACGCTGAATTCGATCGACCACCGTAGGCTGGCTGACATCGATGCTAAGAGTCCTTCCCGTAACTGCCGACCACATACGGCTCAATGCCGCGCGCCCGGAACTGTGCGACAGCATCGTCCATCCAACCAGACCGAAAGCCAACACTCCCAGGAAGACGCCGACGGCGAGCCCAAGAGCTAGTGTTAACCGAGCCGCCGCAGAGGATCGAGCAGCCGACCGAACATCCTGAGGAGAGGCGGAAGCCTGGCGAGCATCAAGATCGGGGGGCATCCAAGAAGGTTATCACCAGAAGGGGCAAGGAAAACTCAGAAGAGTACCTGAAGAAAAAGGAAGAACCTGCAACGCGCGACAAACTATAACCAGTAGCTCTCAGCTAAGAGCCAACAGCCAAGAGCCGCCCTCGCTACTTCAACCCGTTAACCACATACGCCTCCGACAGCACGCGCACATAAAGATACGCATAACCATTCCCGTCGCTCGATAAACGAGGAGCGACAACGTGAGCGCCCTCCGCGCCCGCTGCGTTGCCAAAGGTTCGCCAAGGTTCCATCTTCCCAGTCTCTATGTCCGCCCGAAACACTTGCACCGACTTCGCGTCTCTTTTTATCGGCGCTACATAAACCGACTTTCCGTCCGCGGTCCAGTCGATAACGACGTCCTTCGCCTCCAGCCCCGGGATGGCGCGAAAGCCGCCGCCTTCCAGCGGCCAAATTCCCCTTTTTCGATCCGGCCCCAGCACCGCAACGTACTTGTCATCGGGCGAGAGTCGCGTACCCACGATTCCCTCCGGAGTAATCGGCTTCGAATCTCCGCTGCTCACATCGATCAAATAATCTCGCCCGCCGTGTCCCGCTTCAATTCCCGACGCCAGCAATCGCTTGCCATCCATGAAAAAGCGAGCCCCGGTATAAGTCACGGCGTCGTGGGTAAGCTGCCGCGCTTCGCCCGCTCCCGTCGGCACCAGATTCAGCGACCCGCCCTTCGCCGGCCTCGTGATCGCCCATTTCCCATCAGGAGAAATCGCCATCGCGACTCCCTCGCCGATTGCCGCCGGTGGCGAGCCATTCGTATCGCGCAAAAATACCGTGTAGTTCGGGCCGCCGCCGTCGCCTTCTTCTTCGAACAGAATTTTCCTTCCGTCCCGGCTGATGTCGCGCAACTCAGACCAGCCAAACCATCCCAGCTCATGCTCTTCTTTGCCGCCCGGCTCCATGCCCCGGATCGACAGCCGCTCGTGATTCGCCACCGCCAGCACCGTTCCATTGCTCGAGTCCTGCAGCCACATGCCTCCCGGCACATTGGTGATCGTGCGCAATTTGCCAGACAACGTGACCGCCCGCGGATTCTCGGCGCTGCCCGTATTCGTCGACGTAAACCAGATCTCATCTCCCGCCGGCGACCACACGATCCCTTGCAGCGACGTCCATCCCGAAGAAAGTTTTCTCTCCTGCCCTTTGCCGTCCGCGCTAATCACCGCCAGCGAACCTTCATCGTCCCCATCAGGATTTTCATGGTCGGCAAATGCGACCCACTTCCCGTCCGGAGAAATCTTCGGATGACTCATCCAATTGATCCCTTCGATCAGCACCTTGCCAATCGGATACTCCAACCGCCAGTGATTATTCTCCGGAAGGTAGCGGATGATCGCCATGCCATCGCCGCTGGCCGCAAAGTCCGCGTCTCCCACATTGTCGAGCACTTCCCGCGGCGTTCCTCCGCTCAGCGGTACCCGCGCCAACGTCCCGCTGCGCGCGTACCCGCCATGAAAGGCGGTGTCGAGACGAATCGCCAGTTCCCCATCTTTGGAGATCGAAAGCAGTTCCGCATCCTTGATTCCCAACTCGCGTGCCCCCGGATCATTCGTGCGCGACATATAAAGCTGATTTTCGCCGCCGTCCCAGATCGCGCTGTAGACAATGCTGCCGTCCGGAGTAAACCGCGCATTCCCAATCGATCCCGTGCGAAACGTAATCTGCTTATACTCGGCCTGACTCGTGTGCGCCCCAGCCTTCCCCGTCCACCACCCCAACCCATACACCGCGCCCGCAACAATCACCGCCGCTGCAATCGCAATCGGCAGCCTCCGCCCAGGCTGAATTCTCTGCAACCCGCTCCCCGCGCTCCCCGCCGCCACTCGCGCCGCACTCCCCGAAAGCCCTGACAGATGCTCCAGATCAAACGCAATATCACTAGCCGAATGAAAGCGTGACTCCGGATTCTTCTCCAAACAATGCTGCACAATCCTTTCCAGCGCCGGAGAAACATTCCGATTCGTCTCGCTCAGCTCCGGAGGATCTTCCTTCAAAATCGAGCTCATCGTATCCGCCGGCGTCGCCCCATGAAACGCCCGCTTCCCCGACAGCATCTCGTAGAGAATCGCCCCAAAGCTGAATATGTCCGACCGCGGATCAAGCGTCAGCCCGCGCACCTGCTCCGGCGACATATACCCCGCCGTCCCCATCACCATCCCAGCTTCGGTCGCGCCGTGGGTCACCGTCGCCATCGAAGGATTCGATCCCGGATCGACCTGCGTAAGCTTCGCCAGGCCAAAATCCAGAATCTTCAGCCGCCCATCCTTAGTAAGAAACAAATTCTCCGGCTTCAGGTCTCGATGAATAATCCCTTTCTCATGCGCCGCCGCCAGCCCCTGCGCAATCTGCATGGCATAATCCAACGCCTTGCGCGTAGGCATCGACCCGCCGCGCAGCCGATCGCGCAGAGTTTCGCCCTCGAGCAACTCCGATACGACATAAGGCGAGCCATCGCTCGTCCCAATATCAAACACCGCCAAAATGTTCGGATGATTCAGAGCCGCCGTAGCCAGCGCCTCTTGCTCAAAGCGCCGCATGCGGTCGGCATCGAGAGAAAGGGCCTGCGGCAAAACCTTGATAGCCACCTCGCGCCGCAGCCGGGAATCGCGAGCGCGATAAACCTCGCCCATGCCGCCAGCGCCTAAAAGGGAAATAATTTCGTAGGGTCCAAGCTTCGTGCCAGAGGTCAGGTTCATCAGTGGCGGGAATTATAACGTATGGAGCGCGGTTCTCCGCCGCGACAAAGGCCCTCCGTCTAACTTGTCATCCTGAGCGTAGCTGAGCCATGCGCGAAGCGAATGGCTCAGCGAAGTCGAAGGACCCCAACCTTCCGTCGCTTTCAAAGTCACACGATGAATCCGTGCACTCAGCCTTTGGGTGGCGCAGCGGTCCACCCGCTGCGAGAAAAAGGATCCTCCACAACCTTATGGTTTGGGGTGCGACATGGCCAGGGGATACGAATCAATCAGATACTTAGCCTGGTCACTGTCGACCGCATCAACCTCGAATATTAGCTGGTTGTTGCCCCCAAAGGCTCGCGTGCGGAAGTAATAGACCTTTCCCTCTTCGGCGGTGAAATGCGCGAACGCCACCAGTTGGCTCAGTCGCGAGACGCGCGACTGCTGGTTCGCACACACGTGATGCTCACCTGGCTCCACAGACACGGAGAAATAGGAGTTGTGCTGGTTGGCACCCACCCACTGTCCGTCCAGTCCGATTTTTGTCGCCACGCAACCTCCGAGGCAGTTCACTTCTCCAATGTCCTGGACAAAGTAAACCCGCGCCTTGCCGGGCTCGGGCTGCGCGAATGTGTGTTGGGATTCGTCGCGCTTCACATTGAAGGTGACGCCCTTAGGGCCGCAGGACGCCGCAATAGCTCCCGACTCGTTCTGGGCAAATGCGTATGCTGCCAAAAACATTACGACGAGAGCGCTTCTCATTGCTTTTCCTCCAAAGGCACGATTCGCCTGCTACAACAACTATAGGCCCCTCTGAGGTTCCCTACTCTAACCCGGTGATTTCACTGTTTGACCTTGGCCGTACGTCGAAACCGACGGCCTCCATTGTTAACAGGCCGTCAGCTCCCATCGACCCCGAACGCCGGCTACGTATCGTACTCTCCGCTGTCCCACGGTTCATGGAAAGCCATGTAGTTCCCGGGTTGCACTTCAACCCACCACCCATCGCCCTCCTTTTCGGGAGCACGCGGCACGAAGCCAAACGTCGTGCCGAACCGCTCGATCGCAAAAGGCTGCACCACTATGCGACCATAATCGATTGCCCCCAGCTCCGACATCCTTTGCTCAAGAAGCCGCCGGGCCTGCTCCCGGTCTAACTCAGAACGAGGACCGAGATCGTCGATCCGTGCTTCAACCAGTCTTCCCTTCGCGTCGAAAATATAAACCGCAAGGAACTCCCGGCCAACCTCGTCGCCCGAAGTGGGCACAAATGGCGTGGTGACGAAGACCTGCAAGCCATCGATGATGCGGCCAACGCGGCTGGCGTAGTGTTCATCGCGTTCAAGAGCAATCAGAACTGGAGGCTCGACTCGCATTCAGGCACGTAGGATTATCTTAAGTCCGAGCTACTTGGCAAGTGCTTCCGGTAGAGGCTCCGCACGAGTATCAGTCCAAAGACGTCTCAAGTAGAAGGTAAGCACCCAGAACGCTTCCTCGGTCGAGACCTTACAGCTTTGAATGGACGGATCGAATTCCACATTTGTCGTTGAGTAATGAATCTGAATCTGCCAGTCCTCGGTCACTTCGACGGTAACACGAGGTTCTTGCCTCAACCCGTAATGATCCATCGTCGAGAAGAGAACATGGTGCATCGCAGCGCCGGCCAGAAACAACTCGTTATAGCCTGAGCGAATAGCCTGATGGATGAGGGGAGGCATTACCGACCGCCACCGATTCCAGTACGCATCATCGGGACGTTCGTCGAAGGTTCGGAGTACGTACGCCCATGAATCTCTGTTTGAAATTGGCGGCGAGACCGACATTTCTTACATCCTACAATCTCGCATAGTTGCATTAGAACAAAATGTAACCGCCTCCCACCCCACTCCATCAAACCACGTACTCGCACAACCGTCCTTGAACAGAAACGGACCGAAAAAAGAAGATCAAGCAATAGGAGAAAATTAATGTCTTTGAAACTCGAAGGGAAGACTGCACTCATTACCGGCGGCTCGCGCGGCATTGGAGCCGGCATCGCCAAGCGCCTGGCCGCTGACGGAGCGAACGTGGCCATCACCTACACGAAAGGTGCCGACGCCGCGGCCAAGGTCGTCAAAGAAATCGAAAGCACCGGCCGCAAGGCCATTGCCATTCAAGCCGAAGCCACCGATGCCGCCGCCGTTCAGGCCGCGGTCGAAAAGACCGTCGCCACCCTTGGCAGCCTCGACATCCTCGTCAATAACGCCGGCACAGCCGTTCCCAAGCGGTTCGAAGATGCCACGATCGAAGAACTAGACAGCCTGATCGACCTCAACATTCGCGGCCCCTTCATCGCGACGCACGCGGCGCTGAAGAAAATGAAGAACGGAGGCGCATCATCATGATCGGCTCGTGTGTAGGCGAACGCCTCATGACCCCCGGCCTCGTCCCTTACGCGGCCACCAAAGGAGCCATCAAGATGTTTGCGCAGGGTTTGTCGAGAGAAGTCGGAAGCCGCGGCATCACGGTCAACAACATCCAGCCCGGCCCGATTGACACCGATCTGAATCCCGCTTCTGGCGACTGGGCCGCTCCCCAGAAGGCCATGACAGCCCTCGGCCGCTACGGATCAGTCGACGAAGTCGCCGCGCTGGTTGCATTCGTAGCCAGCCCGGAGGCCGCCTACATCACCGGTGCAAATCTGACCGTCGACGGCGGCACGAACGCGTAAGCCAACATAGACAAAATGCCGCCGACTGACGAAGAGCCCCAGTCGGCGGCAACGAATTGACCGCGGAGGCGCAATCTGGAGACACTGCGCAGGGGGAGCGTCCGCGTCGCTAATTGCCCTTCTTAGTCAAGATCAGAAAATAATCCATGCCGTCGGCCTTCACGAAATCCTGCGAGTCACGCAGTTCGTATCCGGCTTGAGCGGCTTCGCGAACCACGACATCTTTACTGACGCCATGATTTTCTCCGTTGCCGTTGCGATCGATGATGCCAATCCTGGCTCCCGGCTTAAGCGATGAGCGAAGGTTCCGGAGCAGCGTTACCGGATGCGCGACCTCGTGATAGGTCTTGAGCAGGAGCACGGCGTCGATGCTGTTGGCCGGTAGCTGCGGATCGTCAGGCTTGCTTAGGATGGTTTTTATATTCTGGAGCCCTTCTTTTTTCGCGCGCTGCTCAATGTATTGAATTGCCTCTGGATTGATGTCTACTGCATAGACCGTGCCCGAACCCATAACGCGCCGGGCCGCGCGCACCGTGAACCAGCCCGATCCCGCGCCGATGTCGGCAACGTTCTTGCCCGGCTCAATGCCAAGCATCTTCATGACGCGGTTGATCTGCAGCCGCTCATCGCGTCCCGGAGAATCAAAAATGGAGAGATCGCCAGTGTAAGGAGTGCTAGTCTTGCGTTGCGCCGACGGCGCAGCGGAACCGTCCTGGGCACGAACCGGCGCCGGCGCCCACAGTCCTGCGACCAAAAGCGCCGCCAACAAAATCCGCGCCGACAACGGGGAGATCGATACGATCCATCCCAGCGCTCTGGCAGAAGATCTCCCGCTCATTGTTTCACCACGTGTATGCGCCAACTGTGCTCTTAGTTCTCGCTCTCGACCGGAGGTGCTTTGGGCGCGGGCAGGGCCTTCATAGGTTTTCCAGGTTTACCGGGGGCAAGCGGTGGAAGCGGCTCGCTCGGTCCGGCCGTCGCTCCGGTGGCCTTGCGAATCTCAATCGCGCCATGATCGCAATCAACCGCGAGCCTCGGCCCGTTCGTCCCAATCGACCCGCTGGCGCTCGCCCCTTTGTCTCGGCTTTCGACTTTGATCTCGCTGAAGTCGCTCTCGATCTCGCCATCCTTCGTGCGCGCCTCGACCTTAATCGCCGTGTTCGGAGGAATCGAAACCTGCACATCGCCTTTGCGATTATCGATCTGTATATTCCCCGGCTTGCGCACCGCGACATCGACCGATCCGTTAGAGTCCTCAAGCCGCAGATCGCCAGACAATCCCTCGAGCGAAATGTCTTTCGATCGCGTCGTCAACCGCATCGGCCCAGTCAGCGTATCCGCGCGCAGGTCGCCCGAATCGAGGTCGAGCCGGCCGTCCAGCCGCGCAAACTCCATCTCCGTTCGCGATGAATGGAAAGTAATTGTCTTGTTGATCCGTACCAGCCGCAAGCTTTCCTGAAATTCGCCATTCAAATGCATCGTGCCGTCGACATCTTCCACCGACACTTCATTCGCCTTGCCCTGGATCGCCACATCGCCCTTAATATGCTGCAGCCGCGCCGAACTTCCATCCAGGTTCAGCGCCACGCTCCCGGTTTGATCGTTGACGTTCACCTCGCCCTTGCGGTGATTGATCTCGAGCGTGCCCGTCCTTCCCGCCACCGTTACATCGCCGCGTCCTGAGGTGATCGCGAGCGACACGTTCGCCGGAACGTAAATATCCATGTCCATGGTCACGCCCTTGTCGCCCGCGCCCTGCGTGTTGGCGTTGAGCACGATCATCTTGTCAGCCGTCGTCACCATCAGATCGGTCTGCTTGTTATAGCGGTCGGCCTCCTCCTGCTTGTCGGCGTGCACCTTCTTCCGCCAGGCAATCCGTATCTTCTTTTCCTCAGAGGCATTTACCGTTACCGTGCCCCGATCGTCGTTAATGCGCAGCGTGTCTGCCCCCGCCGGCAATGGACTGCTGGTTTCGCCGCTGTAGTCGAATGTCGATCCGCCAAAAATTTCATCCAGCCCTTCATCGTCGCCCAGTTGGATGTGCTCGCCGAGGCTCTTCCAATTCACCCGCGAAGCCTGCGTAGCGATCAGCCCGGCGCAAATCAAAAAGAACATCAGAAAAATTCCGCCCACTCCAATGCCTTTTGCCGTTTGTCCCGCACGCTTTGCCTGCTCGTATTCCATCAGCTTGAGCAGGCCCCACAAAATCAGCAGCGCCGGCCAAAAGCGCGCGAACAACCTGCCGAGGCTATGGATCTCGAGAATCCCCATCGTACCCAGCAGAAACAGCACTCCCATCAGAATCAGGACGACAGGTCCAGCAATCGAGCGCTGCGGAGGGCCAGGAATCGGAGGCGGCATCACAGGGCTAGCCACGGTTCACCTCCCCGGTCGGCGCAACAGGCGGCACCGGCGGCGAAGGTGGATTCGGCGGCACTGGAGGAATCGGCCCTCCCGCAACTGGCGGATTAGAACTCAGGAAAGAAACGTGCCCTTCTGTCGACGCGCTTCCCTGCATCAATTTGACCGCGCCCACCACCAGCAGAATCAACGGCCAGGTGCGGTGAAAGCCAAGGTTCCCGACGTCGAGATTGTCGAGCAAGAAGAGTACGCCAATCGTAAACACGATCGCCGGCCCCATAATTCTTCGCGTGCGGCACCGCGCACATTGGCACATTGTGATCGACAACCCCGAGCTAGAAATCTGTCGTGTGCGGCAGCTCTGATCCCCGAGCAGCCCCCAGTTGCGCGCAAACATCCAGCCGCCAATAAAAATCAAAATCACGGGCCAGAAGCGATCCAGCCCAAACTCCGTCAGCCCCATCGTGTGCAGCAGAAAAAGCACACCGAGCAAAATAAGCACGATCGCGCCCGCAGGAATCTTGCTCGTCTCGATCTTCGAGCCGCCACCAAAAGTTGCCGCTAGGCCAAACGGGTCCGGCACCGGCTGCGCCGCCTGAATCGCTTTCGCAGATCGCACCGCATCGATAATCTGGTAGACGTAAAAAAATGCAATGCCAAGGCCGCAGATGACGCCCAGTGCCTCGCCATGGGGATGGTCGCTGGCGCTCGCCCCCGCGACCAACAAAACAAGAATCACGAGGTGTGCCAACCCCTTGGCATATTGCCCGGTATAAACCGCGCCTACGCCAAAAGGAAAGAATCCAGCCAGAATTCCAGCCACCGTGGGATTCGGCCCGCTCCCGCTACCGACAGGCGGAGGAGGAATCGGTCGCGTCGCGCCCGGAGCAAATCCCGGCACCACAAATCCCGCACTGCTAGCGGACGCGCCGGCATAACCTCCCGTCGCAGCACCTGCCGAAGGAGCCCCCTCCATCTTCGCTCCCAGGCAATCCTCGCAATAAATCACCCCCCGCACCGGACGCGTGCAATTGGCGCATAACGCCTTCCCGCATGTCCGGCAGTACGCTACTGCCGGCGCATCCGCATGATTCGCGCAATTCATATCAGCCTCCTGTTCGTGGTCCTCGTCACGGCAGGTGGCCCATGCAGCGCGGCTAACATCGGCTGGTTATACTCCTGGGAATAATTACGATCCTGTCTCTGATCTGGCTGCCCACTAGTATCGTTGTTGTTCTTCCGTTCCTTCGGTTGTGAAGGCGCAGTCTCCGCCGGAGCATTCGCCCGCTTCAACTCGCGCACCTTCGATTCAATCTCATATACAAACCGTATATTGTCGTAAAACTTCACCACTCTGATTTGCGCGTCATTATACGCATGCCGCAATGCCGCCGGCCGCAGATCGACCTTCGCCACATCCGCCGGCTTCACTCCCGCAATACTCAGCGCCAGCGAAAACGAAAAGAAGATCATCCCAAACGACATCACGAATCGCGGCTGCCGTACAAACGCCGTCACCGGATTAAAGAATGAATCCCACCACTCTCGCGCCCGCTCGACAAACGGAGCCGTCCGCCCGTTCGCCGAAACTGTCCGCCGGCTCTGCACTCCACTCGTGGCCGCCAGAATGTTGTGAACCAGATACGCTGGGGGCTCAACTTCCTCAAGCGACCGCAGAAATTGTTGCCCGGCCTGCGCCTCCGCGAACATCGGCCCGCAAGTTGCGCACATGCGTCGATGTGCGTCGAACTTAGCCTGGCGATCCGAGCTCAGCAGCCCGCCCGCATCCAGGGCGTCGCTAAGCAGCGCGTCAAACTCCGCGCACTCCATACCGTGTTTCATTTCCTCTGGCATCAGATCACCTGCCTATATGTACGTTGTAGGAGCCGCGCAAGTTCCGCGCGTCCCCGGTTAATTCTTGACTTGACGGTTCCTTCCGGAACCTTCAAAGCCGTTGCAATCTCCCGATAGTCCAGATCTTGTAAGTCCCTTAAAATCACCGCCTCCCGCAGCTCGGGAGACAGCTTCTGCAACGCCAAATGCACCATTTCCCGGGTCTCCCGCGACTGCACCGAAGCATCCGGGGGAGGCGCACGGTCGGCAATCCGCTCGCTCAAAGGCTGCGCATCCTCATGCTCAGAAGGTGTTGAATCTAAAGAATCTGTGACCCGGTCACCCTTGCTCTTGCGAAAATGGTCAACCAGCAGGTTCCGCGTAATCGTAGTTACCCAGGTCATGAACGCCCCCTTGCCGGAGTCGTATGTGTTCAACGTTCGGTACATCTTGATAAAGACCTCCTGGGTGAGGTCCTGGGCGTTCTCCGCATCCCCCGCAAACCGGTAGCAGACGTTATAAATCCGCCGGTGATACCGCTGAACGATCTCCTCCCAAGCCGCAGCGTCGCCAGAAATACAGCGACGGACCAGCAATCCGACAACCTGGGCATCATCCAAAACCAACTTCGCAACCCCCAAGCCTTAAATCACACGACCCCGCACAAATCACGTAGGGACAGACGCCCTCGTCTGTCCAGGCGAGCGAAGCTCGGTCCAATCTAAACCAAGTTGTCATCATGAGCGAGGCAAAGGACCTACGCATTTTCCCCGTATGAAACTCAACAGCACACCACAACTACGTTTTTGTGCGCCAAGAAGTTCCCTCGAATCATAGAGCTAGCGATTGTAGCAGGGAAACATTTCCCGATTGTCGCTGGCGTAGCGTTTCCGAGCCTCCCTCTAACCTGCGGCCTCGGAAAGCGTCGCCCAAATTCCTACGCCACCACCGCCAAACGAAAATTGTTTGGTTTTCCTGACCCATTTCGCCCGGACTTTTCACTATAGAGAGTGGGGGGGCAAGGTACGAGTTCCGAGCCAGTAAGCGGATCTCGTACCTCTACACCGAAAAAGGAGAAATCATATGGCAGCCAACTCGAACATGGTCCCCAAGCTGAAACTAGCACTGATCGATAACACCGTGCCCCTCTCAAAGTCCAGGGAGACAAGCCTCAATGAACGCGTCCGCGACGTGCTGCAGGAGATCTTCGAAGGATACGAAGAATTTCTAGGCTGCACCCCCGACTAAGCGACGCAGGGAACCAAAGAAAGCGGATACCGCGTCTTCAGAGTTTGCCGACCTCATTAATTTCGAGCAGGAGAAATCATGTATCCCCCGACGGCGCCAATGTGGAGATCGCCGGAGTCCAGTGTCCCGCAGCGGTTCATCGCCGCGAAGATGAAGAAGACGAAGAAGACGAAGATATGGGAGTATCGAGATTGCGGCCTCAGCCGCAGTGGATGCGCGTCTAGTTTGGCTTGCGGAACTTGCTATCGGCGAGGTAGCGCAGCATGATGGCGTCGGTCGCGCTCTGAAACTGTTGCTCCTTTTCCGGAGCCTGCAAAGGAGCATCCTGGCGCAGGGTCTGGCGGAATTTCTCTCCCATCTCGGAATCGCTCGTCACCACTTGCATATAGAACCATAGAAAGTGGCGCATCTGATCGAGCGCTGATTTCAAGACCTGAATCGATTCCATCTCTGGCGGATCGGCGAGCGCTTCCATCAGCTCCGGGTCGGTTGGCGCCTGCATGGCGGCACAATTGAGTTCGCGCTGGATCACGCGCAGATCGTCGGTGATGCGCAAAATGCGGAGATGAATGTCTTCCATGCTCTCCCGGTTCTCGCTATCCATATGGCCCTTTCCATCCCGACGCATCATTTCCCGATTCATGCTTCCTTAACAAGATCGCATCCCGCAGCGATAGCAGAAAGATTCCCCGTGTGCATGAGCTTCGGTAATTGAAGTTACTTTGGGTCGGAAAGCCGCGCTAGGCAGTCGATTCAGCGCGGAGTTAAGCTCAAGCCGTCTTGCGCGCCGCTTCCCGCGACAGGTGCAGTCCGGCATTGCGAATCTCGGGAACCTTTGCAATGCGCGTGCCCTGCACCGGCGATTCCACGGCATCGATGAGCGCAAGGATCAACTCGTCAAGAGTAACCAGCCCCAGTCGCAAAGCGGCGTCCCGCGTGAAGGGAAGCCACTCCGCTACTTTATAAAAAGGCAGCAGCAAATAGGGCCAGCGACGTCCCGGTCCGAGCACATACCAAGGCCGAAGAATAGTGCAGTTGAGGCACCGCTCCTGGATTGTGTTTTCACACTCCGTCCGCACCGCGATGTAGTTCTTCATGATCCCGAGCGGGGCTGGATGGGCGACGCTCAGATAGATGAAATGTTGCACCCCGAGTTCGCTGCAAGCCGAGGCAGCCTCGCGCACCGAAACCAGATCAATCGCACGATAGGCCGCCGCCTTTGCGCGAGAAGGATGCGCAACGCCCACGAGATGAATAAAAGTGTCGGCCGGGCGAATCAGCTGCCGATAGCTGTTCGCGTCCAGCGGATTGCCCGAAACAACCTCGCATTCGGCTGGCAGTTGAGCCTTCGAACCGGGACGCACCATAACGCGCACGCGGTGTCCACGCTCCAGAAGAATCGGCAGCAGCGCGGTGCCAATATACCCCGTTCCTCCCGCGATAAACACGCGCCGGGAATCGCTGGATTTAGGCAGAGATTTGACTTTGAGCAAGAGCCTGATGTCAGAAATCGATGCTGCCACGTCGAAGTACGCTCCCACTGGCCGTTTCGGATGGTTAGCCGGTTTACAACCCGTGAAGAAGTTTAATCTAACCGGAATCAGGGTGTGATACAAACAATTTTCGAAGACAGCATCGCAAACTGGCCGGTGATGCAAACTAATACACCACAAACTGGCGCGCGAAAGACTGGCCTGGGAAAGACTGGTCTCGTCCGCGCTATTGGCCGTTGGAGCCTGGCCGCGCTCGCCATCAACTCCATTATCGGCAGCGGCATCTTCGGATTGCCCGCCCTCGTCGCGGCTCTGCTTGGCAAGCGCAGCGTGCTCGCGGTTTTACTTGCTGGTGCGGCCCTGGGCGTGATCGTGGCCTGTTTCGCAGAAATGGCTTCGCAATTCTCCGACGCGGGCGGCCCCTACCTTTACGCGCGCGCCGCCTTCGGCCGCTTCACTGGAATTCTCGTCGCTTGGATGTTCTATCTTTCGCAGACTGCTGCTCCGGCAGCCAACGCAAACCTTTTTGTCATTTATCTGGCGGAATTCTGGCCGGCCGCGAAAGAACCGTGGCCGCGCTTCATGATCCTCTCGGCATTGGTTGGATTGCTGGCCCTCATCAATGTCCTCGGTGCGCGGCAGGGAACTGCCGTCAGCAACGTCTTCACCGTAGCCAAAATTCTCCCTTTGTTGATGGTCGTGTTGGCAGGGGCCGCGGTAACTATCGTGCATCCCGCGATTTTCTCATCGGCGATCTCGGCATCCCCACTCCCCGCAAGTGCGTGGATGAAGGCTATGGTGCTACTCGTCTTTGCCTACGGTGGATTTGAATCAGCGGTAGCACCCATGAGCGAAGCCAAAAATCCGGAGCGCGACGCCGGCTTCGCGCTGGCAGTGGCGCTCATCGCATGCACCACAATTTATGCGCTGGTGCAATGGGTAGTCGTTGGAGTTCTCGGCCCTGGAGCCACGACCGATCGCCCTCTGGCCGAGGTGGCTCGCGTGACCATGGGCAATCGCGGAGCACAGTTGGTCGCAATCGGGGCGCTCGTTTCGGTTTATGGCTATTTGAGCGCGAAGTTGCTCGGCATGCCCCGCGTCACCTTCGCCCTCGCTCAAGGCGCCGACTTGCCCAAAGTCTTTGCCGTTGTCAGCCGCCGGTTCCACACGCCCTGGTTCTCGATCCTCTTCTTCGCAGCGGCGGTATGGGGGCTCGCAATCGGCGGTAGTTTTGCGTGGAATGTGACGCTATCGGTCGTCGCCCGGCTCTTCTATTACGCGGTAGTTTGTGCCGCGTTGATCGCTCTCCGCCGAAAACAGCCGCAGGCCGCCGCTTTCAGGCTACCCGCAGGACCCGTACTCGCTGTTCTTGGAGTCTTGATCGCCGCCGGAGTTGGTGTCGCTGCCGTCCTCACCAAACAGACGCCTTGGAGTAAGTCGCTCATCCTGGCAGCGACGGTGGGTGCGGCGGTGCTGAATTGGCTGTGGGCGCGAAGCGTTTTTCGCAAGCGGGCGCGGAATCAGTAGACTCTTGCGCGAAGCTTTTTTAGCCCCACCTCAAAATCAGGACCGAAAATGCATATGCAAGAATGAGAAATGCCGCCCATCCAACAAACCCCTTTGGTTTATCAAAGTGGCGGCAAGCCCATCCGCCTCGACGCCTGCCTGCCAGAGTTGACCCACGCTGGCCTTCCTGGCGTCATTGCGCTCCACGGCGCCGGAGGCGGCGTTTCCGGCATGGAGCGCTACGCCGCCCTACTTGCGGCCCAGGGCTTCGCCGTTTACATCCTTCATTATTTCGATCGCACGGGCACAACATCCGCCGACAAGCCGACCATCATGCGCAACTTTCCGTTGTGGATGAAAACCTTGTGGGACGCGATCAGCTTTGTGGAAACCCAACCTCAGGTCGACGCCTCACGCATCGCTCTTCTCGGCTTTTCGCTCGGAGCCTACCTCTCGCTTGCCAATTCCGCTATCGACCCTCGCGTAAAGGCCGTTGTCGAATTCTTCGGAGGCATGCCGAAAGAAATGAACCTCTTCATGCGCCGGCTCTGCCCGGTGCTGATCCTGCACGGCGAAGATGACGCCACCATCCCCGTGGAGGAAGCTTACAACTTGAAAAAGTTGCTGGAGAAAAAAGGCATCCCCTACGAAATCAAAATCTATCCTGGAGCCGGCCACGGCTTCGAAGAGCAAACAATCTGGCGAGATGCGGGAGAAAGAAGCCT
Organism: uncultured Acidobacteriaceae bacterium; assembly: GCA_963800565.1. GTDB lineage: Bacteria > Acidobacteriota > Terriglobia > Terriglobales > Acidobacteriaceae > Acidiflorens. The sequence goes on along the minus strand of CAWDBM010000008.1, from coordinate 147,302 downwards.
GCACTTTCTGCAGAAATACTTAGGCGAAGCGAGGCCCACGTAGGGACTGGCGCGCCGAGCGAAGATTTGCAAGCTTCTAAATCCGCGACAATCGGAACGGAGCGCTAAGCAGTCGCGCCGGCAACAACACCACCGCCCAAACCAAAGCGAGTGCTCCATGAACAGCAATGCCCACCAGCCGAAAAGGTAGTAGCATCAGCCACACGAAGGGGTAGAGCGCCAATGCGAGCAGCGCCACCGGCCAACACAGAAAGAAGAGAAAGCACCAAAGCAGGAAGGCAATCATTGAAGACAATCCTCCTGAATAAAATACGCAAGGAGAGAAAAAAAGTTCCGCTCTAACCTGAGAGCCGTAAAACTTCTGACCTCTGCCCTGAAACCTCTGCCCTCGACTACATCGTTTTCAAATCTGCACTCAGGCGCAATTTCGCGTCGGTAGCCTTCTGCACATCCTCGACCGTCAGCCCCGGAGCAATCTCTTCCAGCACCAATCCCTCCGGCGTCACTCGCATATACGCCATCTCCGTAACGATCGTGTCGACCACCCGCACCCCGGTCAGCGGCAGAGTGCATTTTTTAAGAATCTTGGGTTGCCCATCTTTGGTCGCATGTTCCATGGCGATGATCACGCGCCGCGCGCCCGCCACCAGGTCCATGGCTCCGCCCATGCCCTTCACCATTTTCCCGGGGATCATCCAATTCGCAAGATTGCCCTGTTCATCGACCTCCATTGCGCCGAGCACGCTAAGGTCGACGTGGCCGCCGCGAATCATGGCAAAAGAATCGGCGCTGGAAAAATATGCCGTGCCCGCCATTTCGCTGACTGTCTCCTTGCCCGCATTGATCAAGTCCGCGTCTTCCGTCCCCTCGACCGGATAGGGCCCAATTCCCAGCATCCCATTCTCCGATTGCAAAATCACATCCATCCCAGCCGGGACGTAATTGGCAATCAGCGTCGGCAATCCGATGCCCAGGTTGACGTAGAATCCATCGCGCAATTCGCGCGCAATGCGCTTCACGATACGCTCGCGTTTGTCGAGGTCTTTGGAAGGCTTTGTGTCTGTTGACATAATGTTGTTCAGTCGCTGGTCGTTAGTCGCTAGTCGTTGGCATACTTAAAGTAGTCCGCCAAAATCCGCTAACGACGAACGACCATCGACTACGCATTCCTCACCGTCCGCTTCTCAATCCGCTTTTCGAATAATTCGCCCTGAAAAATCCGTTTCACAAATACGCTGGGCGTATGAACCATGTCAGGGTCAAGTTCCCCGGGTTCGACCAGATGCTCGACCTCGGCGATGGTGATCCTAGCCGCAGTCGCCATCATGGGATTAAAATTGCGCGCCGTCTTGCGATAAATAAGATTGCCCCACGTATCACCCTTCCACGCCTTGATGAAGGCGAAGTCGGCCTTCAGAGCGCGTTCCATGATGTAAGCGCGCCCGTCGAACTCGCGTGCTTCCTTGCCCTCGGAGACCATAGTCCCGACGCCAGTAGGCGTAAAGAATGCCGGAATGCCAGCGCCACCCGCGCGAATGCGCTCTGAAAATGTTCCCTGCGGAACCAGATCGAGCTCTACCGTCCCGTTCAGCACCATTTTTTCCAGCAGTTTATTTTCGCCGACGTAAGTTCCAATATGCTTCCGGATCTGCCCGTTGGCAAGAAGCATTCCCACGCCAAATCCGTCGACACCCGCATTATTGCTGATCGTGGTGAGGTTTTTGACGCCCTTATTGGCCAGCGCGCGAATCAGATTTTCCGGATTTCCGCACAGCCCGAAGCCGCCCACCATAATGCTGGCGCCGTCAAACACATCCTGAATCGCCTCTTCAGCGCTCGCGACTACTTTGTGCATGGCAAGAGAATTCTATAGCGATAATTAGTAATTTGGTAATCGGATAATCTCGTAATTTAGCAATCGAGAACGCTCAAAGGGGCTGCTTGTTAAGGACAAAATTATCTGATTGCGAAATTACCAAATTGCCGCGCCACTTACTTTTCTCTGACTGGCTTCTTCCTTAACTGGTGCGCGCGCTCAAATTCGTCCGCCAGTTGCTTCGAGTCCAGATTTTCACGAATGTGCGCCAGTCGCTGCTCCAGTTTGTGCAGGGCGTCGCTAAGATTTTTCTTGTTGGTAATGGCAATATCGCGCCACATCGAATAAGGGCTGCCGGAGATACGCGTCATCTCGCGCAAAGCGCGTCCGCCGATGTCCAGCACCGGCGCGTCTGGCCCAAACTCGTCGACCAACGTGGCCGCCAGCGCCGTCGAGATCAACTGCGGCAGGTGGCTGATCCATGCGCAAAAGCAATCGTGATCGACAGCATCGACGACCGCGACCTTCGCGCCCATCTTCTCCGCGCAGTGAATAAATTCTCCGCACAGCCCTGCGTGAACATTCTGCCGCGGCAGCGGGGTAAACAGCCAAGCCGCGCCTTCAAACAGATCGGCATCCGCAAACTCCACGCCCGCGTGCTCTTTGCCCGCCATCGGATGTCCGGCTAGAAATCGCTGCCCCGCATTTCGCCCAAAAGATTTGGCTGCTCGCTCCACGACCTCTCTCTTGGTGCTGCCCACGTCGGTGACCAGAGTTTTCGGCGGAAGCGCCGGCCCTAGCCGGTCGATCAAATCAAGAATCGGAATGACCGGCGTGGCCAGCACCACCAGATCGCTGCCGCGCACCGCATCCGCCGGATGGGTGCTCCCCGATTCAATGGCGCCGCATTCGATCGCCCGCTCCAACACGGGAGCCCGATCACACCCAACAATTCGCCCAGCCAGATGCCGTTTTCTGAAAGCGAGCCCAATTGAGCCTCCAATCAAGCCGGTTCCGATAATGGTGATTTGCTTGAAGGGCATGGGAAAGTCGCAATTTGTAATTTTGCATTCCAATTACAAATAGCAAATTACAAATTCCGTTCTACGCGATCTCGCGCCCCACTGCGGGCGCGATCATGCGAAGCTGGTCCATCAACTTCGAAAATTGTTCTGGATAGAGCGACTGCGCGCCATCAGAGAGCGCCTTGTCCGGCTGATGATGCACTTCGATCAGCATCGCATCCGCGCCCGCCGCGGCTGAAGCCAGCGCCATGGGGGCCACCTTATCGCGCCGGCCCGTGCCGTGTGACGGGTCAGCCGTCATCGGCAGATGGGAGAGCTTATGAATAATCGGGATCGCCGAAATGTCCATCGTGTTACGCGTATAGGTTTCAAACGTGCGTATGCCGCGCTCGCACAGAATCAGCTCATAGTTACCGCCCGCCAGCAAATATTCCGCCGAGCACAAAAGCTCTTCAATCGTGGCCGCGATGCCGCGCTTCAGCAGCACCGGCTTCCGTACCTTCCCCAGTTCACGCAGCAAATTGAAGTTCTGCATATTACGAGCGCCCACTTGAAAAATGTCGACGTATGGCAGCATCACCTCGATCTGCGAAATCTCCATCACCTCGCTGATCACCAGCAATTTGAACTGGTCGCCCGCCTCCCGCAGCAATTTCAGTCCTTCCAGACCCATTCCTTGAAATGAATAAGGAGAAGAGCGCGGCTTGTATGCGCCGCCGCGCAGCACCCGCGCTCCCGCTTGCGCAACCAGTCCCGCTACGGTGAATAGCTGCTCTCGAGATTCCACGGAGCACGGCCCCGCCATCACCACGATTTTCTTGCCGCCAATCTCAATGCCATTTGAAAATTTGACGGTCGTTCCCTCGGGACGAAAATTCCGCCCCGCCAACTTATAGGGCGAAGTAATGCGATGAACCTCCTGCACCCCCGGCATCATTTCGACTTCGCGCGTGTCGAAATCATGCGGAACGCCGACTCCGCCAAGCACGGTCTGCCGCGCCCCAGTCGAGCGGTGAACTTCAAATCCAAAGTGAACCAGTTGGTCGATCACCCGCTGGATCTGATCTTCACTGGCGGCGTCTTGCATTGCGACAATCATGAATTAGCTCGTCTTGCTTACCGTGTTAATGGTTCAACCGCGGATCGAGGTCCGTACTTGCAGATTTGATCTCAGAGTCAGGAACGATCTCATGTTTCTGAATGCTGCGCATCACGTCCATAATCCGCTCGTAGATCTGTCCCAAGTCGCGCTCCGCTAACGGGCCGGTATTCGAGCGCTGCACATTTGCAATTACCTCGCGTTCGCGCTCCGGTTCATAAATGGGCAGACTGGTGTTGCGTTTCAGCCGTCCGATTTCAACCGCCGCCGCCGCGCGTTCGTTCAGCAGCGCCGCCAGTTGGCGATCCAGTTCGTCGATTTTCTTACGCCAATCTGAAATGTCCATAGCGTTGCTAGCCGTGAGCTAAGAGCCGTGAGCCACCAGCGATCCTACGAATTTTGCCACAGACGCGGCTTCCCGTCCCGGATTTTGTTCGATGATGTGAACAATCGCGCTGCCGACAACCGCGGCCTCGGCAAATTTGCCAACCGCCGCGAACTGCGCCGGAGTCGAAATTCCAAAGCCGACGGCTACGGGAAGCTTGGCATAGCGGCGCATGCGCTTTACCAGCGATTGTGCGTCTCCAGTCATCTGCTGGCGCTCGCCCGTCACGCCGGTACGTGAGATCGCATAAATAAATCCAGTCGAAACCTGAGCAATCATTTTCAAACGCTGATCCGTAGAAGTAGGCGCCGCCAGGAAAATCGTAGCCAGATCGTTCTTGCGAGCCTCGCGCAGATACTCTGCAGACTCTTCGACGGGGAGATCGGTAATCAGCGTCCCGTCAATCCCCGCCAGCCGCGCCACCTGGCAGAACTTCGCCAGCCCCATGCGCAAAATAGGATTGAGATAAGAAAAAATGACCAGCCCAACAGATTGCGAATGCTCGCGAATTTCAGAGGCCAGCGTGAGTACGTTTTGTAACGATGTTCCATGTTTAAGTGCCCGCTCGCTGGCCCGCTGAATGACCGGTCCGTCGGCCAGCGGATCGCTAAAAGGAACGCCCAACTCAATCACGCTCGCGCCCGCGTCAATAGCCGCGAGAATGACTTCGCAGGTAGTGGCAAGATCGGGGTCGCCGCAGGTTACGTAGGCGATGAGCGAAGGTTTATTCTCAAAATGAAAGGGCATGAGGAATTGTAGATTGTAAAAGCTGGGTTGCAGCGCTAATCATTCACCTAATCATTCACTTCCTCATCTGACCTCTGAACTCTGCAATCGAGGTCAATCCAACTTCAGATTCTCCCGCATAATTCCAATATCCTTATCCCCGCGCCCCGAAATATTAACAATCACAACCTCCGACTTCTTCATCTTGGGAGCGCGCTTGATAACCTCGGCCACGGCGTGCGCCGATTCCAACGCTGGAATAATCCCCTCAGTTCGAGCTAGCAGGGTGGTAGCCTCGAGCGCCTCAGCGTCGGAAGCAGGGACATACTCGGCGCGCCCCGTATCCTTCAGCATGGCGTGCTCCGGCCCGATCGACGGATAGTCCAGTCCTGCCGATACCGAATGCGTGAGCGCGATCTGCCCCGCAGCATCCTGCAGCACATAAGAATACGTTCCCTGCAAAACGCCCGGCGATCCGCCGCGAAAACGGGCCGCGTGTTCACCCAGCGCCGTGCCGCGCCCTCCCGCTTCCACTCCAATCAACTTAACTTTCTTGTCTTTCAGAAAGCCATAGAAAATCCCAATGGAATTCGACCCGCCGCCAACGCAGGCAATAATCGCCGTCGGAAGTTTCCCTTCAGCCTTCCGAATCTGCGCTCGCGCCTCGCGTCCAATCACACGATGAAAATCACGCACCATGGTCGGATAAGGATGCGCTCCGAGCACGCTGCCGAGCAGATAGTGCGTAGTGCGCACATTGGTTACCCAATCGCGCATCGCTTCGTTGATCGCATCTTTCAAAGTGCACGACCCGGACGAGACGCCGCGAACCTCTGCACCGAGCAAGCGCATGCGAAAAACGTTAAGCTCCTGCCGCCGCATATCCTCGGTGCCCATGTAAACCACGCACTCGAAGCCAAGTAGCGCGCAGACCGTCGCTGTCGCAACGCCGTGCTGCCCCGCCCCAGTCTCCGCGATCACGCGGTGCTTGCCCATGCGCTCGACCAGCAAAGCTTGACCGAGGCAATTATTAATTTTATGTGCGCCGGTATGCAGCAGGTCTTCGCGCTTGAGATAAATCTTCGCCCCGCCAAGTTTCGCAGAGAGCCGTCGCGCAAAAAAGAGTTGCGTAGGTCGCCCCGCATAGGTCGTCAGCAACAGATCAAGGCGCTGCTGAAATTTTCGATCACGCTTGGCTTTTTCGTATTCGCGTTCCAGTTCGTCGAGCGCAGCCATCAGCGTCTCCGGAACATAGCGTCCGCCATACACGCCAAAACGCCCGGCAGTGGCGCCATTCGGGGCGTGATTGGGAATTTTCTCGCTTGCCGCGGCGGTTGCCATACCTAACTGGCCTCTTCCATCGCCCGCACAGCCTGGATGAAAGCGCGGACTTTTCGATGATCTTTCTTGCCGGGCTCGATCTCCACGCCCGTTGAAACATCCACGCCCCACGGATGCAGGAGGTGGATCGCCTCCTGCACGTTCCCCGGCTTCAGGCCGCCCGCAACAATCAGTTTGCTGATGCTGTTGATAATTCCCGCCCACGGCTGTACGCGTTCCCAGTCGAACGGCTCGCCTGTGCCGCCGCGTTTTTCCGCCGTGGAAGAATCGAGGAGCACGCCCGAAACCACGCCGGGACGAAAGCCGTGCGTCTCGAGAAAAAGATCACCGTTCTTAGCGACGTGAATCTTGTGCACGCGTTTCCCTTTGTAGGCCTCGTCCGGTTCGACCAGTCCCGCCGCCACCGGATCCCATCCCGCTCTTGTTTCCGCTGGAGTGTCAAAAATCCTCGCAGGCCACGCGCGAAAAATCTTCGGCCGAGCCGATCCATTGGCCATAACCTGAAACAGGGCGCGGCTGAATTCCGTGCTCTCGTCGCCATGCAACTGCACCGCGCTCAGCCCTAACTGCTTTGCGGCATCGCGTACCTGCTCGACGGTGTGATTGACGAACACGCCAACCTTTTCCATGGACTCCGGCAGCTTTGAGATGAACGAGCGCGCGGCCTCCAACGTAATGTACCGCGGGCTTTTCGGAGTGAACACAAACCCCAGCGCATTAGCGCCCGCATCGGCAGCGGCGAGCGCGTCGTCGAGGTTCGTGATTCCGCAGATCTTGATCCAAGTCATAAGAGCAGCTGCTAGCTCTCAGCTATCAGTTTTCGGTGAAATCAACTGACTACTAACTATCATTTTTGCTTCTTCCATCAACCTTGCCAGTGCTTGGCCGGGGCGGTCCGCCTTCATCAATGACTCGCCAATCAGAAACGCTTCGTAGCCGGCTGATCGCAATCGCGAAAGATCAGAGCCCGATTGGATGCCGCTTTCGGCCACGCGGACGCAATCGGCGGGGATTTTTTCGGCGAGTTGCAAAGCGGTTTCGATATTGACTTCAAACGTGCGCAAGTTGCGGCTGTTGATGCCGATCAAGTCGAAACCTGCGTCCAGAGCGCGCTCCAACTCGGCTGCATCGTGAGCCTCGCACAAAACGTCGAGGCCGTGCGCGCGCGCTCTCTTGGCCAAAGCCCCAAGTTCTTTCTGTCCCAGCGCCGCAACAATCAGCAGAATCGCATCTGCGCCGTTCGCCCGAGCTTCGACAATCTGTACTTCATCGACAATAAAATCCTTGCGCAGGCAGGGGAGAGCAGTGCTTGCCGAGGCGGCGCGTAGATTGTCGAGCGAGCCTTGGAAAAAATCTTCATCGGTCAACACTGACAGCGCCGCCGCGCTCGCCGATTCCAGTTCTTTAGCCAGTTCAGCCGGCCTGAAATCGGCGCGGATCAAGCCTTTTGAAGGCGAAGCTTTTTTCAGTTCCGCGATCACGGCGATTCCGTGTTGCGCTACGCGCCGCAACTGTTTCCTGAACCCACGAGGAGTGTGACCGGCCGCCGCTTGCTCCAGTGACTTCAAGTCGTAACCGCTTCCGTTCCCAGCTTTGCGCTGAGAAATTCGTCGGCGCGCGGCCGCGACAATCGAGTCAAGAGAGGCCGACAGAGAGGCTGACATAACGGATGGTCAATTATACGGAAGCCACCCCGAATTCAAGCGGGCTCGGCACTAACCAGCAGTCACCCTTCGGAATCTTGCGCCTTAATTTTCGGTCGGGAGCTGGCCCGATCATCCCACGATCGCCCGATGACGCAATCCCGATCAACCTTTGTGACCTTCATCATTGACCCGGCTTCCGGCAAGGTGCTATAAACGAGTGCTTCGTGCCGAAATATATGTGTGGCTGCGGGTTGGCCAGCATATCGACGGTACTGGTTTTCCGACGCGGCCAAATCGGCAATCCTCTTTTTTTATTATGCCTGGCGGTGGAAGCGTGATCGGGAACCGGCGGCAACCATCCCCGCGGCGGATAGGATCCCCCAACGGACGGTCAACCCGCCAGAGTAGATCACACGTTGTGACCCCAGAAGGATCTGTAGGAGGATTTTATGCGCACCGGGAACGTTAGTTTTGTGTCCATCGGAGGCTGGTTTGTGAAACATTGCTTTGCGAAAGAACGCCTCGCCAGAATCGCCGCCACCCTATCCACTCTGTTGCTCCTGACCGTTGGCCACGCACTCGCGCAATCCGCCGAAGAAGCTGGCGGCGAGGCCGCCCTGAAACTACCTGACCTTTCCACCGTCTCCTTCCTCGGCGTCGATGGCCATCGCCTCCTCATGATCGGACTGCTCTTCTGCGTATTCGGCCTCGGCTTCGGAATGGTCATCTTCATGCGCCTCAAAAATCTTCCCGTGCACCGCTCCATGCGCGAGATCTCCGAACTCATCTACGAAACCTGCAAGACCTACCTGATCACGCAGGGCAAGTTCCTGATGCTGTTGTGGGTCTTTATTGCCATCATCATCGCTGTCTACTTTGGCGTGCTGCGCCATTTCGAACTGCCTCGCGTCCTCATTATTCTCGCCTTCAGCCTCGTCGGAATCGCCGGCAGCTACGGGGTCGCATGGTTCGGCATTCGCGTCAATACCTTCGCAAATTCGCGCACTGCCTTTGCCGCGCTCCCCGGCAAGCCTTACCCGGTCTATCAAATTCCGCTCGAAGCCGGAATGTCGATCGGCATGATGCTCATCTCCGTCGAACTGCTCATCATGCTCTTCATCCTTCTCTTCGTGCCTGGAGACTACGCCGGCCCTTGCTTCATCGGATTCGCCATCGGCGAATCACTCGGCGCCGCCGCCCTCCGTATCGCTGGCGGCATCTTCACCAAGATCGCCGACATCGGCTCCGATCTGATGAAGATCGTTTTCAAAATTAAAGAAGACGATGCCCGCAACCCCGGAGTCATTGCCGATTGCACCGGCGACAATGCCGGCGACTCGGTTGGCCCCTCCGCCGACGGCTTCGAAACCTACGGCGTTACCGGAGTGGCGCTGATCGCCTTCATTTTGCTGGGCGTCAAAGATCCTTCGATTCAGGTCCAGCTTCTGGTCTGGATTTTTGTCATGCGCATCATGATGCTAGTGTCGAGCGCGCTCGCCTACTTCATCAACGGAGCCATCGCCAAAGTCCGTTACGCTCACGCTGACAAAATGAATTTTGAAACGCCGCTGACCACGCTGGTCTGGCTCACATCGATCGTCTCCATCATCGCGACCTACATCGTTTCCTACTTCATTATCCCCAACCTCGGCGGCGATCTCACGCAGTGGTGGAAACTCGCGTCGATCATCTCTTGCGGAACCCTCGCGGGAGCGCTGATCCCGGAGCTAGTCAAAGCCTTTACGTCCGTAGAATCCCGCCACGTCAATGAAGTGGTGACGTCGTCGAAAGAAGGCGGAGCGTCGCTGGGAATTTTGTCCGGCCTGGTCGCGGGAAACTTCTCTGCCTACTGGCTCGGTCTGGCGATGGTCGCTCTGATGTCGGTGGCGTATTACTTCAGCGGGATGGGCCTGGCTCTCGCGGCCAGCATGATCGCCGCGCCCGTCTTCGCCTTCGGACTCGTTGCGTTCGGCTTTCTCGGAATGGGTCCAGTCACGATTGCCGTAGACTCTTATGGCCCCGTCACCGACAACGCACAATCAGTCTACGAACTGTCGCTCATCGAGCAGGTGCCTAATATTCGGGGAGAACTCAAAAAAGATTTCAACATCGACGCAAATTTTGAACACGCCAAGGACCTGCTCGAAGAGAACGACGGCGCCGGCAACACTTTCAAAGCAACCGCCAAGCCCGTTCTGATCGGAACCGCCGTAGTCGGCGCGACCACCATGATCTTCTCCATCATCATGGCCCTGACCAATGGCTTGACTAGGAACGTGGAGAAACTCTCCTTGCTCCACGCTCCATTCTTTCTCGGCCTGATCACCGGCGGCGCCATGATCTACTGGTTCACCGGCGCATCCATGCAGGCCGTAACCACCGGCGCCTATCGAGCAGTTGAGTTCATCAAGGCCAATATTAAACTTGAGAATTCCGAGAAGGCTTCGGTCGCCGACAGCAAGAAAGTAGTCGAGATCTGCACCAAGTATGCACAAAAGGGAATGTTTAACATCTTTCTCGCTGTGTTCTTTGGCACGCTGACATTCGCCTTTGTCGAGCCCTTTTTCTTCATCGGCTACCTGATCTCGATTGCGATCTTCGGCCTCTACCAGGCTATCTTCATGGCGAACGCCGGCGCTGCCTGGGACAACGCCAAGAAGATTGTCGAGACGAAACTGAAGCAGAAAGGCACGCCGCTCCACGATGCCACGGTAATTGGCGACACAGTCGGCGATCCTTTCAAAGACACTTCGTCGGTGGCCATGAACCCGGTCATCAAATTCACCACCCTCTTCGGATTGCTAGCTGTTGAACTGGCCGTCTCGCTGACGCGCGATCAAGGCACTGGCCTGACCCACGGCCTGGCGATTGCCTTCTTCGCCGTATCGGTATTTTTCGTCTACCGCTCGTTCTACGGCATGCGAATCAGTTCGGAATAAGCACGTCCGGCGTCAAATCGCAGAAACAACCAACGCCATCTATGCATAATGGATGGCGTTTTTCATTCTCCGCCCTGGCAAGAGCAATAAAGAAGCACTGAGCCGTTCCCGAGGAGTTTGCGCGCACTAAGAACAAACTCGCGCCATGAATCTGGCATCTGACCTCCCTTTAACGGCTGCGTGACTCTATACTTGAGGACGCAGAACCGGCCGACAACCCATGTCCGCTCCCACCATCGTCGACGTGCAGGGACGCAAGCTCAAGCTCACCAATCTGGACAAGGTCCTCTACCCCGCGACCGGTTTCACCAAAGGTGAGGTGGTTGATTATTACGTCCGCATCGCGCCCGTGTTGCTGCCGCATCTCGTTGGACGTCCGCTTACCATGAAGCGCTATCCCGGAGGCGTAGGCGAAGACCAAGAATATTTCTTCGAAAAAAACGCGCCCATGCACCGCCCCGACTGGGTGAAGACCGCTCCCGTCTGGAGCGAAGGCAACAACCGCACCGTCAATTACATTCTCGCCAACGATCTGCCCACGCTGGTTTGGATCGCGAACCTAGCCTCCATAGAGCTGCATCCATCGCTCTCGTTAGCGGCCGATCTAGAGACGCCGACGATGATCGTCTTTGATCTCGATCCCGGCCCTCCGGCCAACATCGCGCAGTGCGCCCAAGTCGGCCTCTGGGTGCGCGAAATCTTTAACCACTTTGGCCTGCAAAGTTTTCCGAAGACCTCTGGGTCGAAAGGGATGCAGATTTATGTTCCCCTGCATTCGAAAATCACCTATGAGCAGACCAAGCCATTCGCAAATGCCATCGCGCGCCTGCTTGAGCACGAGCATCCCGACCTCGTTGTTTCCGACATGAAAAAGGCTGTGCGCACCAATAAAGTTTTCGTCGATTGGAGCCAGAACGATCGCCACAAAACAACGATCTCGGTATATTCCCTGCGAGCCCGCGAGCATCCCACCGTGTCGACGCCCATTACCTGGGACGAGGTTGAGCAGGCGCTGAAAAAGAATGATGCGCAGCGCCTGGTCTTCGAAGCCAAAGATGTTTTGGCGCGCGTTGAAAAAATGGGCGACCTGTTTGAGCCCGTGCTGAAGTTGAAACAGAGATTGCCGCAGTTAGCGGGCCTGGCTGCGGCGTCAGAACCCGTCAACAAATCCGAGGAGGAAACTGTCGGACCTAATCCCGCGCTGGAAGCGCCTCGACCCCACGCGCCAGCAAAAAAGAAAACGACAAAGAAAAAGATGGCAACGGCGAAAGCGAAGCTCCCCGCGGCCAAGCGCCGCAAGTTATAATCCCGCCTGTTATGGCAACCCTCTACGTCGGCACTTCCGGATGGGCTTATCCAACCTGGAAGCCTGCCTTTTATCCTGAAAAGCTGGCGCAGAAAAAATTCCTCAATTTCTACGCGACGAAACTGAACGCCGTCGAGGTCAACTACACCTTCCGCCAGTTGGTCAAAGAGACGACCGTCCAGAACTGGATTGCCGACACGCCCGACCATTTTCGCTTCACCATCAAGGCTCATCAGGTGCTCACGCATATCAAGCGCCTGAAAAACTCGGACGAATTTCTGCAACGCTTTCTGGGCACGCTGGAAAATTTAGAGCGGGCCAAACGCCTGGGCCCACTGCTCTTTCAATTGCAACCGAATTTCAAGGCCGATCAGTCCCTCCTCTCCGAGTTTCTAAAAAGCTTGCCGCGAACGGTGCGCGCGGCCTTTGAATTCCGGCACGAGTCATGGCTCACCGACGCCACTTGGGCTACCCTCGGCGAGCGCAACGTTGCACTCTGCGTCGCCGAGACCGAAGAGCGCAATACTCCAGACGTGGTCACTGCCGATTACGTCTATTATCGGTACCGCAAGCCGAGCTATACCGCTGAAGAACGTCAAGGGATGCTCGCGCGCATTCGCGAACATCTCGCCGCTGGGCGCGATGTGTTTGCCTACTTCAAGCATGAAGAGACGCCCGAGGGTGCGCTCTACGCCGTCGATCTGCTCCAAAGCAGTACGGTGGTCTAGCCACTTCACAGCCCTGCTAACTCTATGAAAACGGGCTACGGAATTCACCGTATTGCCTGCTTTAAGGCAACGCGGTATCGTGGATTTTCCAGCAAGCATTTCTGTGGGCCTTGCAGCAGAACGTCCTTTCAGAATGGATTACGCTATGTCTCTCCAATTACGTCCAGTGTGGCATGACGTTTATAAGGCGGCAATCCTTGAGCCGGATCGCCAGAAGGTTCCCGATCGCGTGCAGTGCGCTCGCAAGAATCTAGCGGAGCGCTGGCGTGAACTTGACCCGAAACTCCCCGCCGAGCGCTGGGAACTCGATCGCATTTCCAATGCGCTACGCATGCTCGCCTTGCTCGACAAGACCTCCGCTGCGGAAGCCTCCGAGGCTGCCTGAATTCCGCTCCGCTGGACTACTAGCCGCAGTCACGTCCGCGAAATTGCGATCAGCGGAGTTACAATTATAAAAATCCTCGTAGTTCCCTGAGGCATTCTTCTGCGCCTGCGATGCCGGGGAATTCCGTCCGCTCGCATGGGGGACGCAGATGTTCGCGAAAACGATCCGCAATTCGTTCCCTTGGTCAGTCGCCCAAAAAGCTTCTGTCGCTGGCGTGGGCGACAAATCCATGGTTAAAGCCATCGTCATCTTGTCTGGCTTTCTTCTTGCCTGCTTCGGTGAAACGGCGATTGCTCAATCGGCGCTGAACTCGCCCACCGGGCTCGAACTTCCCGCGACAATGCGAAAAAAGATCGTTGCCGGAGTCACTCCGGTTGGAACCGTCGTCCAAGCCAAGCTTGAAGTTGCCACTCTGGTCGACGGCGTGGTCGTTCCTGAGAACGCCATTTTGTCGGGAGAGGTGACCGAGTCGGCCGCGAAGTCTGCCACCACTCCGTCGCGTCTGGCGATTCGCATGGACTCCGCGCACTGGAAGCAACACGGCGCTCCGCGAGTGCTGACGCTCACGAAAAAAGTTTATCTAACTGCGTGGTCTTACCCGGCGGCTCCGTCGACGATTCCTGATTCCCTTTATCAGCCCTCAACCGACCTTCCCAGCGCGAGGGCTATGACTCGGCTGGGGTCGCCTGCGCCGCCTACAAGAAGGATGCCCGACCCCGGCGACAACTCGGATAGCCCGGCCAGCAAGCAACCCGCTTCGACTACGACCTCGAGCGCCGCGCCGCATCGCGTGTTGATGAAAGATGTAGAGTCAACCCGCGCCCGCGATGGAGCAGTCCGGCTCACCTCCAGGCACTCCAACATCAAGCTGGATAAATCGACCACCTACGTCTTCGCCGGCGGCGAACTGGCGAGGGGCCCGGTTTAGCGTAAAGTTTACTGGCTAGTACTGATACCCCCCTCCCCCCTGGTCTATAGGAATCATCGGGTTAGGGGGAAATTTTTGCTCCGGTCTTTGAAACTAAAGGGCTTATTTCAAAGTATTCCGGAATAAGGGGTTACGGGATTTGTTGGCTCCCCGCTGTGCGGGATTGATATGGGCACGCTTTTTCGCTGCCCTAATCGGTTCCATCGTCACGCATGATGGAAGGGAAGTATGTGACGGCGCTCACTGCGCGTTTGTGAGATTGCGGGAGGAGGGGCGTTGGCCCTGGGCGCGCGACAAACCCCGTCCAGACTATGCCTGGACGGGGTGTTTTGGAATTCTCACGATCACAATGGGTGGGACTGCGGTCTTGCGTGCTATTTCAAATACGCGAGCACGATCTCTTTCGTGGCTGACATGTTTTGGGCTTGCAGCTCGGCTTCAGCTTTGCTCTGGGTCACGCGGTAAGCGATATTGCTGCCCTCGATTTCGACTCCCGCCAGGAAATAGCGATCTCCGTAATGATTGAAGAGCAGCGCGTAGTGAGTGGCGCCTTGCTTGCCTTCGGTCCGCGACGCCGTGGAAAACAGGCTTACCTTGGAGCCAGGGTTCTGAATCATCAAGGTGTCGCTGTTCACGGTGGCAGCCCGGACGAAGTATTGGCCGGCAGGAACGACCTTGTTAGCGACGACAAAATCAAACGGCACCTGGGCGACGATCCTCGTATCGCTGTGCAGCTGCGCAGCCGCCATGCCCGAGAGCACGACTAATGTCACGACTACTAACCAATTTGCGTGTTTCATAAAGCCTCCGAGAGCTGATGAGCTCAGCGGGGAAGTGATTGCATCTTGCCGCGGGAGCGAGGAAATGTCCATGGAGGCGGGATGAAGCGGCGTGAATTGGTGTGAAGAGTGTGTGGCGATCTCGCTGGCACGAAAGTGGTCTATGCATTGGAGGAGGTTTACCTGGGTGCTTACGGTTGGATAGGGGTCCTTCGACTCCGCAGAGACTTCACTCCGTGAAGTCTCTGCTCCGCTCAGGATGACATCGCTGCGCTCAGGATGACAATCGGAGGTTAGGAGAGTGGCGAGAGTCGGATGCCAAAGACTGACAGCTGATTGCTGAGTGTTGAAATCTGCCCTTGCCTTTTCAATAACTTAGCTCCGAACAATGCCCTAGATTGCCTTTTAACCCCGTTTTTCTCCTGTTCATTGGCTTCTTCGTGCGTAACCAGTGCGGATTCAATAGCATGAACCTAGCAAACTCCACTTGGCGAAACTTCTGCGGTTGACCGGGTTTCTTGGTGGATAGGTTTTTGCGCAAGATTGGTTATGTGGGGCCGCGGGTGTAGTTCTAACTCCCAAGTCAAGAAATTAAAACGAAGAAAGAAAGAGAGAGCAGAATGCACAAGCCGATTAAATATGTTGAGAAAGCGGTGACGGTAGCCGCTACGGGTGCGTGGGCGGTGTTTTCGCGGCTGAACCGGATTCGTCAGAATGACGCTCCGGTGCCGAAGTGGTCTGATAAGCCGCTGCTCAAGTCGTGGGAGAAGTCGAAGCCGCCGCTCGGCTGGCCGCGGTCGACCGATTCGCTCTGTCCGAAGTGCGTGCCGGAAATTCGGCAACAGATTCTCGACGGCCATCTGCCGGTCGACGTGCTGATGAATGAAAAGGTCGGTGAGATCAAGGCGCAGATTGTCGAACGCGACGGCAAGATCTGGATGGTGAAGGATTGTCCGAAGCATGGTCACTTCGAAGACCTGATGTCGATCGACACGGAATTCTCGAAGCATCTCGAAGACGTGTTTCCGGGGCGCGACATCAAGGCGCATAACGACGAAAAGCTGCATCATCACGGAACGTCGACGGTGAAGTATGGCCGCGGCGCGGTGCTGACCGTCGACCTGACGAATCGCTGCAACATGATGTGCGATCCGTGCTTCATGGATGCGAACCAGGTTGGCTACGTGCATGAGCTGACTTGGGAAGAAATCAAGACGGTGCTGGACAACGCGATCACGGTGAAGCCGAAGCGCCAGATGTCGGTGCAGTTCTCGGGCGGCGAGCCGACGTTGTCTCCTTATTTCCTGGACGCGGTGCGCTATGCGCGGAAAGTTGGATACAACAGCGTGCAGGCGGCTACGAATGGAATTGAATTCGCCAAGAGCTTTGAATTCGCGCAGCAGGCGGTTGAAGCGGGCATGCGCTACGCCTATCTGCAATTCGACGGAATTGGAAACGCCGCCAACGATCACCGCATGGTCGGCAACCTGTTTGACGTGAAGTTGAAGGCGATCGATAACCTGCACAAAGCGGGGTGCGAGATTGTTCCGGTGGTGACGATCGTGAATGGCATCAACAACGAGCAGGTCGGGCGCATCATTCAGTTTGCTTTAGACAATCCGAAGAAGATCGGATTTTTGAGCTTCCAGCCGGTTTCGTTTACTGGCCGCGACGAGGCGATCACTGACGAGCGGCGTCAGGCGCAACGCTACACGCTGGCCCACCTCGCGCACGACGTGAAAAATCAAACGGGCTTCGGCGAGCCAACGCGCGATTGGTTCCCCATCAGCTTTATGAGCACGTTCTCGGACTGGGCGGATGTTTTGCATGCCCAGGATAACAATAACGACTGGGGTCAACTGTCGTGCGGCTGCCATCCGAATTGCGGCACGGGTATGGCGATGATGATCGATAAAGAGACCAAAGAAGCAGTGCCCGTGACCGCGTTCTTGAAGGGCGATCAGCTCGCCAAAGATATCGCCAAGGTCAACGACGCGGCTCGGTCGAAGTTCTGGACCGCGTTTGGCATGGCTCTATGCCTGATGAAAAACTACGATCCGTTCCAGTCGCCGACGCATTTCAAGATGATGGATCTGCTGAAGAAATTCGACAAGAACTTCAACGCCACCGGCAAGAATTATGGCAAGGTTGGTCCCGACCGCACGATCGACGATGTGATGAAGCGACGGCAGGACCGCTGGAACTTCCTCTTCATCGCTGGCATGTGGTTCCAGGATCTCTTTAACTACGACTTCCGCCGCACCGAGCAGTGCATCATTCCTTACGCCACGCAGGAGGGCGAGATCAGCTTCTGCGCTTACAACACGGGCGTTGGATGGCGCAACATTATCGAGAAGATGCACATGACTTCGACCCTCACCAAGTGGTACGAAGAGCACGGGCGGCACGAAATCTTCGCCGGCGGCAAGAAAGTGAAGATGGAAGACGCCGAGCACGCGCTCTATCTGCGCGACGAGATCGTTACCCATGAAGTGCAGCACGATCTCGACAAGCTGGGCATCGCAAAGACGGCGCGCGAAGAGAAAAAGCGCGCTCGCGACAGCAAGGCCGAGAGCAACAAGGTCAAGAACGATGCGGCTTATGATGCACGCATGGCCCAGCTCTATCGCGAAGTGGTGCTCAAAGAGAAGCCGGCTACGTCGAATGAAGGCGGATTTATTCCGCTGGGATCGCTGGTTCCTCCCGCGTTTATTCAGACGATCGCTCCGGCTAACGGCGGCGCCAAGAAGTCGGTGGACGTTGGCGAGCCGGTGGCGGGAGACTAGACCCCAGCTCTTAGCAATTAGCCGTTAGCAGTTTGTTCAAGAACCTAGAGGCCGCTCACAGTGAGCGGCTTTTATTTGTCGTGAAGTCTCTCTCGCGTTGAAAACCGTCCCAAGCTCAGGCACCCGCCTGCCTGCGTTTTGCATCTTTCTGAATTTGGGCCACAATAAATCAGGGTTGGAGTAGCTCGGTGAACTGCGACTGCTATTGCTTATTGCGGCGAATATCTCTCGGGGTGATCTTTTGCTTGTTCGTGTGTGCGTCACTGCCGGGATTATGCTGGGCGCAGTCTGCGCCCGATGATAGTTCCAACATCCACGGCGTAGTGATCAACAGCGTTACGCATGAGCCGATTGATCGAGCGCTGGTTTTTTCTCCGGACAACCGCTTTGCCACTCTCACGAACAGTGAGGGGCGATTTGAGTTTGCCTTGGCGAAGAGCGATTCGGCGAACGGGGATTCCAATCGTCCCTATTCGCTGATGGCGCGAAAGCCGGGTTTTCTCAACGACCCCAACCAGCCGGCCCGCAACCTTCAGAACGACACATCGTTCGACAGATCGAAAGATTTGACGCTAACGCTTACGCCTGAGGGTGTGATTGCCGGAACGGTGACTCTGCCTACGTCGGAGGCGCCGGACAGCATTACGCTTGAGCTTTTCCGGCGGCAGGTGCAGGATGGCCGCGCTCGCTGGGTTCAAGCTGGCGCCAGCCGTTCGATGTCGGATGGCCAATTTCGCTTCGCAGACCTTCAGACCGGCAGTTATAAGTTGCTGACCAGCGAACTGCTCGACACCGACCCGGTCAATAATGATCCGGTCTTATCGACAGGTGGCGATGCCTCGGATGGGCGTGGACCGCTGTTTGGATATCCGCCGGTCTACTATCAGGGCGCAGCCGACTTTGAATCGGCCACTGACATTCCGTTGGCTGCGGGTCAGACGCAGACGGTCAACCTTTCTTTGGTGAAGCAGGCGTATTACCGGGTGAAAGTGCCGGTGATTGTGCCGGGAAGCGATCAACCGGAATTTGGACTCCAGGTTACGGTCTATGCCCATGGGCACAAGGGGCCGGGATTTTCGCTGGGCCATAACCCGGCTCATCATGCCATTGAAGGCATGTTGCCGAACGGGACTTATACGGTCGAAGCAACGGTCTTCCGCCCTTACGGGACGTCCATGGCTGGATTCCAAACCATCACTATCAAGGGAGGGTCGATTGATGGTCCGAGCATTGTGGTTTCGCCAAGTGGATTGATTGCGGTGAATGTGAAAGAGGAATTCGCAGCGGCCGACCCAATGCCGGTGAGGGGATTTTCCGGCGCAAGTCATAGCGTGGCGTTGAAAGGCCCGCGCCGCTATTTGAACGTGACGCTGGAAACGGCCGACGACTTTGGAAGGGGCAGGAATGTTTCGTTGCGCAATCCAACCGGGTCTGGAGATGAGTCGATGGTCATCGAGGGAGCTTCGGCGGGCAGCTACTGGGTTAAAGTTTATTCGTCCCGCGGCTATGCTGCTTCGATTCGTTCCGGCAACCTTGATCTTCTACATCAGCCGCTGGTGATTGGGGCGGGAGGCGCGGCAGCTCCGATTGAGATCACCATGCGGGATGACACGGCGGAGATCAGCGGCACGATTGAGGGCGCTGCATCAGCCGCACAGGGGAGCGGCGGCACGGGACAAGCTCGCGTGCGTGTTTATTGCATTCCCCTTGGGGATAGCAGCGGGAATTTCACCGAAGTAGGCGTGCAGCCGGATGGAAGTTTTGACTATCCGGGACTGGCACCGGGGGCTTATCGGTTGCTGGCATTCGACGGGGCGACGGTAGATCCAACGCAGATCGAATATCGGAATCCTGAAGCGATGCAGGCATATGATGCGAAGGGGGTGGTAGTTCACCTAGCTGCGGGTCAGAAGGAACGCGTGACGCTGCCAATCATTACCGGGGAGCGTTAGCCGTTGTCGGGAGTGGGCTCGTTCGCGGGTGGAGTTTGACGTCAGCGTGGAAGGAGGCTGAGGAAAGAGTCGTCGATAGCGCAGAGCTCACCTCAGGCGCTAAAGCGAGGACACATTGATAACTTAACGGCACGACTGAAGTCGTGCCCTTCCCCAAAGCCGACGGGCATCAGGTTTCTCCGCTTACGGCGCTGCTGAAGCCGAGCCCTTTCAAAAACAGAACACAAAATCTCTCAGAGTGCGTATGCGACCGTCAATCCGATGCATAGGGTTATTCATGGCGGGTTTCGTGGCGACCTGCTGTTCGGCAATAGCGCAGTCGCGCAATACTGAGCGCTTGCTGATTCCTACAGGTCCGTACCGCATCGCGGGGATGGTGGTAAATGCCAGAGCTGGAAATGCGCTGGCCCGTTGCCGCGTCACCATCGCCGACGCCAAAAATCAGCGGAAGATGCAATCCGTTATCACCAGTGACGACGGGCGCTTCGAGTTTCATGTGCCTGCGGGCAAGTTTTCGCTCGGGGGCGCGAAGCGCGGATTTATTAGCGCTGGCTATAACCAGCATGACGAGTACTCGACTGCAATCGTGACTGGCGCGGACGTGGATACCGAGAACCTTATTTTGCGGCTGGCGCCGAACGCGGTGCTTACAGGCCGAGTGCTCGATGAGTTTGGAGAGCCTGTCCGCGATGCGCAGATTATGGTCTATCGTCGCCAACACTTCCAGGGGGTTGGCCGGACGTCTCTTTTTCGCAACGCAATGACTGACGATCAAGGACGTTATGAAGTAACGCCGCTTGACGAGGGGACCTACTTTGTTTCGGCCAAGGCTACGCCGTGGTATGCGATACATCCAACTTCAAACGCTGATGGCGCCGCGAACTCGCCGGCTCAGGTCGATTCCTCGCTCGACGTTGTTTACCCCACCACGTTTTACGGAGACGCAACGGAGGTCGAGGGGGCTGCTCCGATTGCAGTTCGCGGCGGTGATCGTCTGGAAGCTGACATCCATCTGAATCCGGTGCCAGGGCTGCATCTGATCTTCCGCGTGTCTGAAGACAACCACGGGATTAATTTCCCCCAACTGGAAAAACAGGTCTTCGATGGCACCGAGCACGAGAATGCCGTCAACATCCAAAGTATTGCCCCTGGAGTTATTGAGATGGCGGGGATCGCACCCGGACTGTACTCGGTTCGAATGCCCGGTTCGAATGGCCAGTGGAAAGAGCCCACCGAAGTCAACCTTGAGAGCGGCGGTGAATTCGACGTGTCTTCGGGCAGATCGACGAGCCAGATTAAACTGGCGGTTCAGATCGAGGGTGCGGCGACTCTTCCAGCGCAGCTTCAGGTCATTCTGCGCCCGAACAAGGGCAAAACGGATTATGGCCAAATGGTGGACGCGAAAGGCACGGCCGATTTTTCGGATGTCATTGCCGGAACCTACGACATTTTGGCGGCGTCTTCAACGCAAAGATATTCAGTGGTTCGCATCGCTTCCGAGGCCGGGATAATTTCCGGACACTCGTTGAACGTTCCCGCGGGAGCATCGCTCACGATCGCCTTGTCGCTGGTGGGAGGATCGGTCACCGTCGAAGGCTTCGCGAAGCGCGATGGAAAAGCGGTTTCCGGGGCGATGATTGTTCTGGTGCCGAAGAATGCGGAGGCGGATCGAGACCGCTTTCGGCGGGACGAGAGCGATCTCGACGGAAGCTTCAGTTTGAGCGGCGTGATTCCGGGATCGTATACGGTCGTCGCCATTGAAGATGGCTGGGATCTGGAGTGGTCTACGCCGGCGGTATTGGCGCGGTATCTCAAGCGCGGGCAGACCATCGAGGTGGGGAATCAGCCGACGGCCATGCGCCTGGGGGATGCAGTCGTCGTGCAGGCTAAGTAAATGTTGACCTCTGTGGCTGAGGAAATTCTTACCACAGAGGTCACAGAGATGCACAGGGAAAAAGCTTAGTACAACGTGCCCCGGCCCTAGCAGCCCACTCCGCTTCGCCCGGCTTGGCGAAATAGCGCCTTGAGTCTTCGGCCTCCGCGCTTGTTGAAGCCACCTCCAATATCGCGAGACGAGCGGCCGCCACCATGCGGCTCCGTTCAGGCGTTGATACTTGATCCCATGACTCTGGTGTGGAGTTAGTGGTGCAGCCGAAATCCGGCGTGAGGGCCTGATGATAATGGTGAAAGAGTTGTGCTAACTGCTCCGCGGACACTTCCTGGATGGACATCTGAAAACCTTCCTCCATTTCGCAGTGAGACTCGGTGCTCGGCTGCGCGTGGCGCCAAGCCAGTGTTAATGACCGTCGCCGCCGCAGTTCGACTCCTTACCCACTGCTTCACCTTATTTGATACACGGAGCGATAAAGCTCGCATAAGTGGTTCATAAGAAGTTCATAAAGACAACGCCACGGTGGAACCGGAGCAGTCATCTCCTATTCCACGTAATAGTTTTGTAATGTAACCACGATCACGGCGCATTACTCCCGCACGCACTATCCTTCAGCTACAAACCCATGAAAAACATTGCTATGGAAACGCATCCCAATGGAAGTTCTGCGCGCGTGTTGCTGAGTTCGGTATTCGGGCCGTATGCGCAAGATGACGAATTCGGCAGCCGGGCGATCAATCCGATGGAGCTCTACCACAACCAGGTCACGCGAGCGCAAGGCAGTTTTTCGCTGCGTATGTTTCATCGCTCCTGGGGAATCATGATGATTCAGCAAAACATTTCCGCGCCCTGCAGCGTGCTGGATTTTCCTACGCGGGAAGCTTTCGCGCGCGAATTGACTGCGCATAAATACGACATCGTGGGCATCTCATCGATCATCGTGAATCTCGGCAAGGTGCGGGAGATGTGCCGGATCGTGCGGGAACTGTCGCCGGATTCGGTGATCTTAGTGGGCGGACACGTTGCGGCAATTCCCGGCATTGAAGAGATGATCGATGCCGATCACATCGTCCGCGGCGAAGGTATTTCCTGGATGCGGCGATATCTCGGCGAAGATGAAAGCGCACCGATTCGCCATCCCAACATTGTTTCGGGTCTGGAAACGCGAATCATGGGAATCCGCCTGCCACAGCGCAAGGGCGGCACCGCCGCGACTATTATCCCTTCCGTTGGCTGCCCCATGGGTTGTAATTTCTGCACGACCTCGGCCTTTTTTGGAGGTAAGGGAAAGTTTGTCAATTTTTACGAGACAGGCGACGAATTATTTGAGGTGATGTGCAAGATTGAGGCGGAGCTCGAAGTCCATTCTTTTTTTGTGATGGACGAAAACTTTCTTCTACACCGCACCCGCGCTCTGCGCCTGCTCGAAAGAATGAAGGAGGCGAGCAAAAGCTGGGAGTTATCCATCTTTGCTTCCGCCAACGCGATTCGAAAATACTCCATGCAGGAACTGGTGGAACTCGGCGTTTCCTGGGTATGGATGGGCCTCGAGTCTCCGCGTTCGAGTTATAGCAAGCTGCAGGGCGAGGATGCCACCCAACTTACGCGCGAACTGCGCCAGCATGGCATACGCGTGCAGGGCTCAACCATCATCGGGCTAGAACATCATACGCCGGAAAACATTGTCGGGGAGATCGAAGCCGCCGTTGCCTACCAGACAGATTTTCACCAGTTCATGCTCTACACGCCCGTGCCGGGAACTCCGCTTTATAAAGAAATGGCGGAGCAGGGTCGGATGTTGGACGACGTCGATTTTGCCGATGTGCATGGGCAGTACAAATTTAATTTCCAGCACAGCGCGATTTCGCGAAACGATTCGAAGCGGTTCTTGGATTGGGCATTCTGGCGCGATTTTGAAAATAATGGCCCCAGTCTCTATCGCATGTGCCGGACCATGCTGCTGGGCTGGCGGCGGTATAAAGATTATCCCGACCCGCGCGTGCGCGAGCGCTTTGCGCGAGAAGTGAAGAAGCTGAGCAGCGCCTACAATGCGGCGCTGTGGGTGATGGAGCGGGAATTCAAGAAAGTAAATCGCGAGGTGAGCGACCGGATTCACAAACTGCGGCGCGAGGTGGAAAAGGAATTTCCGGTGGCGGCGCGACTCACAGCGGCAGCGTTAGGGCCTATCTTGTTGTGGTCGACACGGCGCGAAGAAAGTCGGCTCGCGAAAGGACGCACCTATGAGCCTCCTACATTTCTGGAGCGGCGGAATTGGGTCGCGGCGGGGTAGTTTCAGGCAACGTCGGCGGGCGGTTCGCTGAGCAACGTCTTCATGGAGGCGAGCAAATGATCGATGCCAACATCAGTCTTCGAAAGAACTTTCGTGATCCCTGCCGCTTCGGCTTCTTTTATCAACTGACCGGAATATTGCATGGTGAACATCACCATCACCGGATGAGGAGAGACGCTCGAGATACGGCGCGCTGCCTCTAAGCCATTCATGACCGGCATGGCCAAATCCAACAGCACCAAATCGGGCTTAAGTTCGTTGGCCAGGCGAACCGCGACCTCACCGTTCTCCGCCTCGCCGCAAACCTGCCAATCGGTTTTTTCCTCGACGCAACAGCGCACCATGCGGCGGAGGGCAGAACTGTCATCGACGATCAAGATCTGCTTGGGCAGATAGCCCTCCGAGGCGCCGCCTAGCGGTCGCCGTGCAACTTTTACAGGTAAAAATCGAGGCGAAGACTGAATAGCGTCCGTCACCCCGAAATACTTATGCCCTGCTGGTGGAGAAGCAGAGAATGAATGGGCGAGTTGACCAGATCCATTGCGCGAGCAGCGGCGGTTTAGATGAGGACGGTTTGAGTGTACGTTTTGGGAGAAAAACGTCCATCGGGTAAACACTGTACGCTAGCGCACACAGCTAAATAGAGGGCTTTGGTCTGCTTCCTCAGGGAATTGATCGGTCAATGGCCGAGCCGGCGGTTGGATCAGAAAACAAATCAACGCGAACAAAGCCAAAAGAAAAATTCCTGTGTTTTGAGAAATGAGGGCTCAGATTCGCATCGGCCTGACGGCTGGGGCGGTCTTGTTGAAAGGCGGAAATCACCCAAACCCGCCTGGAGTTGGCAATGATGCGATCGAGCGCTTCAGAACTGAGGCGCGATGGCCGTCGTGTCAATAGTTCCGCATCGGTCTCATTAGGATATTCACGGATGGCAAAAGCCCTCGTGCCAAACCGCGCCTGATATTCGTCGAAGGCAAGTTTCTCTTCGCTATAGGTAAAGACGACTGCGTCGCCCGGCTCCGCCTGCGACAAAATGCAGCCAGTCGCGTCGCGCCAGTCGTCGGTGTATCGGTGGTCGATGCGGCCGCGGAAATAGTAGTCAACGCCTGCCACCGATAGTGCAAGGACAATCATAAGAGCGGCAGAGAAAAGAATCTTCGATCGGACCTGACTCAAACCATGGGCGGCAAGAAGCAACAGCGGCGGAATACAAATGATCAGGAAGCGCGGCTCAAACACAGGCCAGCGAAGGGAAATAACCAGAAGCAGCACTGGCGGCAGAATCAGCCAAAGCAGCAAGAAGTAATGCTTCCAGAGATCGCCGGCGCCGGGCTCTGATCTCCGGCGAATGATGGCGGCGGCTAGCGCTGCCAAAAACAGCGCCAGGTAAGCCAGCAGAAGTGTCGGGCCGCCGTCGCCCGTGAGGTCGAGGCAGAGCTTATACAAATCTTGGGTTGAGGGCTTGGCAAGCCAAGCGAGTTGTGAACGGTCGGAGACGAACAGCAGGCAGTAGGCTAGCGGAGCAATGAGGAAGCAAATCGCGGCGGCGCTGAGCAGAAATTGCTTTGCATGAATCGTCCGGTGGAATTCGTTTCGCTTGGAAACTAAGAGCAAAAACAAAGAGGACCACTGCGCCAGTAGCACCCATCCGCCGAAAACTTGCGCGTATACCATCAGAGTGCTGAACACGATGTAGGCCGCCCAGTTCTGTCGCGAGGGGTCTTCCAGGCTGCGTAGGAAAAACAAAGACGACAGTATGGCCATCAACATTAGCAAGCTGTAGGCGCGGGCTTCCTGCGAATACCTGATGTGAAACGCGTGGACACATAATAAGAGCGCGGCGACGCGGCCCGCCCTCGATCCGAACAACTGTTTGCCAAGCAAGTAGATTGCGGGAATTGCGGCCACTCCGGCAAGCGCGGAAAGGCCGCGAAGGGCAAATTCGCTGCTGCCCAGCCGTATCCAGCCACGCAGAAGCACGTAATAGAACACCATGTTTGCCTGGCGATGCACGACGGCGCTAACGAAAGTGTGGCGATGGATGCGCGCCAACATGGCGCTCACCGCCTCATCGAGCCAGAAACTACGCATGCCTAACCGGAATAATCTGAGGGCCGTCCCCAGCGCTATGACGAGGGCAAACCAGAATGCGGCATTCGTCAAAACAAATCGTTTCGTCGCATTGGAAGTGCCCGACGCGGATGGAGGCCCGTTCATGATGCGTGAGCATAACAATAATGTGGAGCGAGGCAAAGCTTCTGCGCCGATTGCTCCACCGATTACTCCACACTATGACCAATGCTGCCGTGCGCCGAAGGGCGGGACGAGTGATCCCGCATGCTGCGGTATCCTTCCAATATGTCTTTGCGGCGATTGCCGGCCGGAGATCGAGTGCTCATTCAGATCGTGGATGCAGCGCTCGCGGACGCAACCCGACGCAGCGGCGAGTGGTTGGCGTGTCGTCCTGGATGTACACAGTGTTGCGTTGGCGTATTTGCCATTCATCAACTGGACGCGCTGCGACTGCAACACGGGCTAGCGAAGCTCGAAAAACTAGATCCCGAGCGGGCGCGCCAAATTCGCGAGCGAGCGCAAGATTCGATTGAGCGACTTGCAGGCCAATTCCCGGGTGATGTAAAAACGGGCGTGCTCGATGCGGAGGTGTTCGAGCCCGGCTCGAAGGCTGAAGAGCGCTTCGCAGAATTCGCCAACGATGCGCCCTGTCCGGTGCTCGATCCAGCGACAGGATTTTGCGAGCTCTATGATGCGCGGCCGATGACTTGCCGTACCTTTGGTCCGCCGGTGCGATCGGGGGGTGGGCTGGGAGTGTGCGAGCTGTGCTTTCACGGCGCGACGGATGAGCAGATTGCGGCCTGCGAGATGGTGGCCGATCCCGATCACCTGGAAGAGAAGCTGCTGGCGCAAGTGGAAAAAGCGCATGGAAAGGAAGCGCAAACGATTGTTGCGTTCGCGGTAAAGTGACAGTTCGTAGGTTCCCGCATTTTCAACTTTCATTTATTAAAGCAAGCTTAACTTTAGATCGAGCCCTCTGATTTCGATACCATCGATACTTTCGCGCCCAGCGAGAAAGGTGCTAGTTTCGAACTGCGATAGACGACACGCTTATGCAGGCTAATGAATACGATCTGGTGGTGATTGGCAGTGGTCCGGCAGGACAAAAGGGCGCGATCTGCGCGGCCAAGATGCGCAAGAAGGTCGCGATCATCGACCGCCGCCTGACGATGGGAGGGGTGTGCGTTCATACGGGGACGATCCCGAGCAAGGTGCTGCGCGAGGCAGTGCTCTATCTGAGCGGCTTGCGGCAGCGGTCATTCTACGGGCGGGGTTACGTGGTGAAGGACCGGATCATGATGTCAGACCTGGTACTGCGCGCCACGGCAGTGATGACGCGGGAAGTCGATGTCATCAAGTCGCAGCTGCGTAGAAATTATGTGACCGCGCTGGAAGGAGACGCGCACTTCGCCGATCCGCATACGATTGAAATCGTCAATGAAGATGGAGTGCAACAGGTTCGGGGAGAGAACATCCTCATCGCCTGTGGCACGCGGCCTTCGCACATCGACGGCATTCCGGTCGACGGCCAGCGCATTTTTGATTCCGATCAAGTCCACTGCCTGGAGGAGATTCCGCGTGAACTGATTGTGGTCGGCGCAGGAATTATCGGCTTGGAATATGCGTCGATGTTCGCGGCGCTGGGAGTGAAGGTGACGCTGCTCGACCAGCGTCCCACGCTGCTGGATTTCGTGGACCGCGAAATTATTGAAAGCCTGTGCTTCCAGTTGCGGCAACTGGGAACGATTTTCCGGGTCGGGGAGAAAGTGGTGTCGGTCGGCTTCGACGAAGAGCGCGACAAAGTTTTCGCGTTGTTGGAGAGTGGGAAAAAAGTTCGCGGACAAGCGCTGCTCTACACCATCGGGCGGCAGGCTAACAGCGACAAACTGAAAATTGAAGCGGCTGGGCTGGACGCGGACGCCCGCGGCAAGTTGAAGGTCAACGAAAATTTTCAGACTTCTGTGCCGCACATTTATGCGGCTGGCGATGTGATCGGGTTTCCCGCGCTGGCCAGCACTTCGATGGAACAGGGGCGACTCGCCGGTTGCCACATGTTCGGCAAGCCCAGCCGCATGATGCTGAATTTAATTCCCTACGGCATCTACACCATTCCGGAAATTTCCATGGTTGGCGCTACCGAGGAAGAACTGACGCGCAATAAGACTCCCTATGAAAGCGGGCTGGCGCGCTACTCCGAACTCGCGAAGGGCCAGATGCTGGGCGACGATCAAGGGCTGCTGAAGATCCTGTTTGATCCCGAGACTCTGAAGTTGCTGGGCGTTCACATTATTGGCGATCGCGCGGCAGAGATAGTCCATATCGGACAAGCGGTACTGGCGATGGGCGCGACCGTCGAATATTTTCGCGATACCGTGTTTAACTACCCCACCCTTGCCGAGGCTTACAAAGTGGCAGCCCTCGACGGCCTGAATAAACTCTGAGGTGCTTGTAGTTTTCGAAACCTCGCGGGCGGCGGTCGTTTTCGGCGATTTTTGCGGTGAATCATCCTACGCATTCTTGCTTTGCTTGATTTGCGGTAACCTCGAAGTTTCTATGCTGCTGCATTTGCGGACAGGAGTGTCCGTGCCAAGCGGACGCAGCCACACTTGCCAATGAATCAACCTGTGGAAACGCGCGATGCCTCTTTGCGCGAGATCGCCTTCGTCTTCTTGAAACTGGGGACCGTCGCCTTTGGCGGCCCGGCGGCGCATCTGGCGATGATGGAAGAGGAATTTGTACGCCGCCTCCGGTGGATTACACAGGCCGAATTTTTGGATCGGCTGGCTACCGCGAATTTGATTCCAGGGCCAAGTTCGACCGAGGTCGCGATTTTTGTCGGTCAACTGAAACGCGGGTGGCGCGGCCTGATTGTGGCGGGAGTTTGCTTTATCATTCCCGCGGCAGTCATCGTCGCACTCATTGCGTGGGCCTATGTGCGCTTCGGTTCGCTGCCGAAGGTGGAAGGCGTGTTCTCGGCGATCAAGCCCGCCGTGGTCGCGATCGTGATTCAGGCGCTGGGGAAGCTGGGAAGGACGGGAGTCAGGACGCCTCTGCTGGCGCTGATCGCGGGCTGTGCGGCGGTGCTGAGCTTCGTGGGAGTAAGTCCGGTGCTGGTGCTGGTATTGGCCGGGCTGCTATCGGCATTGAATCTGGCGTTGAAAAATCGGCTGCTGGTGTCGGGGGCTTTTCCGAAACTCGCCGGGCTTCCGAAAATCATTGGCGCCGCGATTGCAGTCGGATCTCTGGCCGCATCTTTTCCCGTCGGACTGGGGCGCCTATTTCTGTCGTTCCTGAAAATTGGGGCGGTAGTATTCGGCAGCGGATATGTTTTGCTGGCCTTCCTGCAAACTGAATTTGTGGAGCATCTGCACTGGCTGACGGACAAGCAGTTGATCGACGCGGTCGCGGTGGGGCAGTTTACCCCCGGCCCTGTGTTTACGACAGCGACGTTTATCGGCTACGTGGTCGCAGGCTGGCGAGGGGCGGTGGTGGCCACGGTGGGAATTTTTCTTCCAGGATTTGTGCTGGTGGCGGCCAGCGGACCGTTGATCCCGCGGCTGCGCCGATCGCCAATGGCCGCGGCAGCGCTCGATGGAGTGGTCGCTGGGTCGCTCGCTTTGATGGCGGTGGTGACGTGGCAGTTGGGGAAAGCGTCGATTGTCGACTGGAAAACGCTGGCGGTTTTCGCCGTGAGCTTAATCCTGTTGCTGCGGTTTCGTCTCAACTCGGTTTTTGTGATTGCGGTTGCTGCGGTTGCCGGATGGATCATGCATTAAACAGCGGAATTCCGAAGTCGAGGATGATTGTGAGCGAGATTCGCACCATCAAGCGCGCTTGCCGCCATTCGTCTTTGGGGTGCGCAAGCGGAGTCGCCAGTGGTTTTACGCGGCGATGCTCTTCGAGCGAATCTGCGCCATTAATTCCTTGGTGGTCGAAACATCGATGCCAAAACGTTCGCCACCGCGCACAATCGGGCCGCCAATCGCGTCTAACTCGAGCTGTCGACCCGCGACGACGTCTTTCTGCATAGAGCTGCGCATCGTTGGTGGCACTCCCTGAAACGCTCCCTCTAATTTTTCCCGATCGATTTCCGCCCCGCTGGCATTGGCGACGGCGGACGCCTCATCCAGGGCAGAACTTAGCTTTCGTTTCCAGGCGGCGTCCGCAAGAACGTCTCCGACATTTTTGCCCGAGGCGGACGTCACCAGTGCCATCGGCCCGAGGAAGCAGAGCTTGCTCCAGAGCAGAGTTTGCTCGTTGGCGATGAATTGGCAGGCGAAACCGAGATCGGTGAACTGTCCGACAATTGGGCCCAGGAGTGCCTCGCCGCTGCTGGCGAGGTTGAGACGAACGAAGGGCGAGCGCTGGATGAAGCGTCCGGGAGCCGTTCTCTCGGCCTCGACTGCAATCGTTCCCGGAACCACGCGCTCATTTCCAAATCGTGCGCGAAGCACGGCAACGTGGTCGACCCCATTGAGCAAGGGAATTACGCAGCTTGGCGTTGTCTGGACCGATTTTAGAGCGGATTCGAGCTGATAAGTCTTGGTGGCGATCCACAGCACGTCGACCGGCTCGGTTAGCGATGATGCCGCTTTCGCGGGAGCGGTAATGGAGTTCGAGCCCGGCGGACGTTCGAGCGTCAAGTTCGCGGGATAGCTTGTCAACTTCTCCGGTCGAACCACTACCGTGACCTCTTCGCCGAATGATGCCAGCGCGGTGCCGACCAAGCCGCCGATCGCCCCTGCGCCCAAAATTGCGTGTTTCATGCTCGCCTCCTCCTTTGGGAAACTATACGATATGTGTTTCTTCGATGCGCAGTCGATGGCTTCGATCCGCCTTTACGCTCTGCCTTCGCTTCTGTCACACTGACCACTGCATCCCATGGGCAAAATCCACGTTCTCTCGGAGAGAGTTGCCAACCAGATCGCGGCCGGCGAAGTGGTGGAGCGCCCTGCGTCGGTGGTGAAGGAGTTGTTGGAGAACGCTCTGGACGCGGGTTCCACGCGCATACGCATTCAGGTCGAAGCCGGCGGGAAGAAGCTGATCCAGATTACTGATAACGGCTGCGGCATGGTGCGCGACGACGCCATGCTCGCTTTCGAGCGCCACGCCACTTCGAAGATCAAGGAGACCGACGATCTCTTAAGTATTGCGACGCTTGGATTTCGCGGCGAGGCTCTGCCTTCGATTGCTTCGGTCGCCCGGTTGCATCTCGAAACGCGCGCCGAGGGAGAAGAGGCGGGGACGGTTCTTGAAATTAACGGCGGCAAGATGATTCGGGTTGAAGAGGCTGGGCTACCGCTGGGAACTTCGATCACGATCCGCGATCTTTTTTTTAATACGCCGGCGCGCAAGAAATTTCTACGATCGGAATCGACGGAGTTGTCGCATATTGCGTCTCTGGTCACACATTATGCGCTGGCGCATCCGGAGAAGCATTTTGAACTGCATTCGGCGACAAATGCCTTGCTGGTCGCGCCGCCGGTGGCTGATCATCGGGAGCGCGTTTACCAGGTTTTTGGACGCGAGGTGCTGGATCAGTTGATTCCGCTCGCGGCGGCGCAACCGCTGGAGCGGGTCGGATTGCCGCAGCCTCCACCTTGGCGGCGCGAGCCAGTTGCAATTAATGCATCCGCAGACGGCGAAGGTGATGCTTCGCGGGCGGGGGCGCCCGCTCCACACGATTTTGGCGAGGTGCGGCTGCACGGTTTTGTTTCGAAGCCGGAGATTCAGAAACTCAATCGCAATTCGATTTTTATTTTCGTGAATGGGCGACTGATTCGCGACCGTCTCATTCAGCATGCGATCACGGAAGCCTATCGCAACATTTTGGCGCCTACGGTATATCCAGTGGTCTTGCTTTTTATCGAGATGCCGGGGGTCGAGGTCGATGTAAATGTGCATCCCTCGAAGACCGAGGTGCGTTTTCGGCAGCAGACGGTGATTCATGATTTCGTGCGCGAATCGGTACGGGCAGCGTTGATGAAGGCTCGGCCGGTGCCCCAGTTCTTGACCGAGATAGCCGCGCAGCCCTCGGCTATTCCCGGGCTTAGCAGCCCCGGAATGGGTAATCGTCCGTTTGTCGACGGTGCGGGCGGAAGCGATGGCGCGCAGCGCGCTCCGTGGCGCGATTTGACCGAGCCAGCGGCCCCGGGCGGTTTTACGTTGGAAGTGCCGAGCGTTCCCTCGGTAACGGCGCGCCTTGAATTTGAAGGGGGGATTGCGGTGGAGGCGAATGCAGCGGTTTCGCTGGCGCGAGCACCGGAAGCAACGGCCGATCCGCAGTCGATTCCTGACCACGGGTGCGCACCGCCGATCGCCCAAGAGCCGCAGACCGCTCCAACTCTCGAATCACTGCGAACATTGCGTCCGCTGGGCCAGATTCGAAACTCTTTTATTCTTGCCGTCAACGAAGACGGCCTCTGGATCATCGATCAACATGTGGCGCACGAGCGCGTGCTTTTCGAGCGCGTTCTGCGGCAGCGTTCCGCGCAGCGGGTCGAGAGCCAGCGTTTGCTGATGCCGCTGATCATCGAACTCACTCCGGCGCAGCAAGCGATTTTTGGCGAGATTGCAGAGGAGCTTGCGCACAATGGTTTTGAAGCAGAGCCTTTTGGCGCGCGCAGCGTCGCCGTAAAAGTTGCGCCAGCGGGCGTGGATGCGGCCCAGGTCGAGCATATGCTGAACGAAATCTTCGAACAGTTCATGCGTGAAGATCAGGCGATCAACCTCGAAGCTATCCGAACGCGCATCGCGGCTTCAATTGCATGCCACGCCGCGATCAAAGTCAACATGCCGCTGGAACAAAACAAGATGGAATGGCTGCTCGCCGAGCTGGCAAAGACCGATCATCCGATGACCTGCCCGCACGGACGGCCGGTGGTGCTGCGCTACTCGATGCAGGATATCCAGAAGGCGTTTAAGAGGATCTAGCTCTCAGCTCTCAGTTGTCAGCTTTCAGTTAAACCTTTCTTTGTGGGTCGTCGCTCGCTCTATTGTCCGAATGGGTTTTTGACCGCTGTGGTCGCAATGAGCCGCTTTTCTAAGAACTGACGACTGACAACTGAGAACTGACGGCTCGCCTTGTGTTCTAATCAAATTCATGACCGACGCGGAACTTCATCAAGCGCGCGTGCACAAGTGGCATCTCGCCGGACAGTCGGTGCGCACGCTTGACGATGCGCGGGCATTCGTTGAGTCGGTAGGATTTTGCCTGATGTATCCGACGCGGCCGCTTTTGCTGCCTACTTTCATAGGGGCTTGGGTCGGAGCCGATGAGAAGTTGCCGGCCCAGAAGCATGCTTACGCCGATGCGCGGGCGAAGGAAGCGACGGAACTGATGGTGCGCGTACTGCGCGATAAGGCGGCGTATGAAGCTCCGCTGATCGACGAGAACAATGCGTTCCTGCTCTCCGCGGCCGTCTTTCCTTATTTTTATTCGCTCGTCGGCGAACGCAACCCGAAGCAACCGCCGGCATCGGGGCCGCGATCGCCTTATTCGCCGCTGGCTTGCGATGCGTTTGAAATCATCCGGCGGTCTGGACCGATTTCGAAAACGAAGCTGGGCGAGACGCTGGGCGGCTCGGTTTCGAATGCCGGCCTCGATCGAGCGCTGAGCGAACTGTGGGCCAAGCTGCGCATTACCCGCGTCGACTACACGGTCGAGGAAGGCTCGGTGTGGGATGAGTTGTCGCGCTGGGCTCCGGATGTAGTGCGCGAGGGCGTTGGAATTTCGGTGCCGGAAGCGCTGACTGCGCTGATCACGAAATATCTCGACTGCGTGGTGGCGGTCGATGAGGCAGAAATCGAAAACCTGCTCACCCACTTCGTTCCGCGTACGCGGGTTAAAGAAGCGATTCATGCTTTGCTTTTGGCGCGCGAATTGAGCTTCGTGCATGTCGGGGGCAAGTCGCTGCTGCAGGTAACTCCACCGAAGCAGGCGTATGTTCCGAAGCCGCGCCCCCAGCGGGTGATGTAGCTGTCGGTCG
This sequence comes from uncultured Acidobacteriaceae bacterium, assembly GCA_963800565.1. GTDB lineage: Bacteria > Acidobacteriota > Terriglobia > Terriglobales > Acidobacteriaceae > Acidiflorens. The sequence continues at coordinate 113,219 of CAWDBM010000008.1, read as the reverse complement.
CTCCGCCGCTCCGTGTACAATCTTCATTCGCTGCTTCCATTCGCTAAGATGACGGATCCCTCCCCAAGAAAACTAATCATTGCCATCGACGGCCCCGCCGGAGTGGGCAAGAGCACGATCGCGTCTCGCCTGGCGCGGAAACTCGGCTACGTGAATCTTGAAAGCGGAGCGATGTATCGTGCGCTGGCGCTCCGGGCGATTGAGTGGGACGCGTCGTTTGATGACGAAGAGGCGCTGCTGAAACTGGCGCAAGATTCGCGAATTAAACTCGAGAGCACCCTTGGTGGCAATCGCGTTCTGCTCAACGGGAAAGATATTTCGGCGCGCATTCGCGAGCGCGACGTAACCGAGGCAGCATCGCGCGTTTCGGTGCATCCCAAGGTGCGCGAGTGGATGGTGGCGCGGCAGCGCGAAATGGGCATCGGCGGCGGTGTGGTGATGGAAGGCCGCGACATTGGAACGAAGGTTTTCCCCGACGCTGATCTGAAAATTTTTCTTGATGCCGACCCGGTGATTCGCGAGCAGCGGCGGCTCGATCAGCAGCGCGTGAAAGGCGCTCCTGCGGAGACGATGGCGGCGGAACTGCGGGAGCGCGACCGGCGCGACCGCACGCGGGCGGCTTCGCCGTTGGTGGCTGCGGAAGATGCGGTGCCGATCGACTCGACCAAAATGAGTGAAGACGAAGTGCTCAATCGGGTCGAAGAGTTGGTGGAGCGGCGGCTTGCGGGAAGGCAGTAGCGATTGGTTTCAAAAATACATGTTATCGTGCAGCGCGACTCGAACATCTTCTATCGATAGAATTTTTGACGAAAACGGTTCCGGTGTGTAGCATCGCGTCGAGCCGGACAGTCAATGGAAGACCCGGTTTCCTTCAACAAGTCCATCGAACCTATGAGCCGTCGGCTCTTCCTCACGCGCGGCGCTAGCGCCGCTCTGGCCACACCGCTGTTCTGGACGGGCGCTATGCGCGCGGCCATGCCTCAGCCCGCTGCGACAACTCCCGTTGAAAAGAACCTCGATACCTACATCACCGACTACATGAAGGCGATGAATGCGCCGGGGATGGCGCTCGGTTTGACCGATTCCGTCAGGGCTCTCCGAACCGCCGGCTACGGCTTCGCAGATGTGGATAAGCGCATTGCCGTAAATGAGCGTCATCTTTTCCAGATCGGCTCTATTACCAAGTCTTTTGTGGCGTTGGTATTGTTGCAGATGCATGACGAAGGCAAGCTCGATCTGCAGACGCCGGTGCTCGATTATTTGCAGGAACTGCCGATCGAAGCTTACTTTGGCCCGATCACGATTCACCACCTGCTGACACACACCTCAGGATTACCCGACAACCTGGGTGTCTTTCTCGGCGACAGGGATGCACGGCTTGTGCAGGGCTTCAAACCGGGTGAACATTTTCATTACTGCAACACGGGCTTCGCTATTCTCGGGCTGCTGGCCGAGAAACTCGACGGCTGTACCTGGCGAGAGTGCGTTCAGGCGCGGATTCTCACGCCTCTCGAAATGACGGAGACGGTCGGCGTGATCAGCACAGCATCGCGTGGCCGTGCGGCAGTCGGGTACCAGCCATTCTGGGACGACCAGGCGTATCCGCGCCAGGGAAGGCTCTCTCCTGCACCGAACCTGGTGATGGACGATACCGCCGGTTGCATCGCCTCGACGCCCGGCGATATGGCGCGATACGCGCGCATGCTGCTGAACCACGGACAGGGGCCACACAAGCGCATCGTGAGCGAACAAAGCTTCGCCCTGATGTCGACGCCCTACATCAAAGCGTCCGAGTTCAGCGATACGGCAAGCTACGGCTACGGCATCGCGGTCGACACGCTCGATGGGCACAAGATTCTGCGGCACACTGGCGGAATGGTTGCTTTCGCATCTTCGATTCACGTTGACCTCGACGGTGACGTTGCCGCGTTTGCTTCAATCAACGCCATGCAGGGCTACCGGCCGACGGCAGTGACGGAGTACGCGGTGCGCCTGCTTCGCGCCGAACGCGAAGCGAAGACGCCACCCGCGGCTCCAGCGATCGCCAATCCGCTCGAAGTGGACAACGCAGCAGACTATGCGGGGACGTTCGAGGACGGCAACAAACAGAAGTTGGAATTCGCGGTCGAGGGCAAACAGCTTTTCGTGACACACGAACGAAATCGAATTCCTTTGCAGCACACCCACGGCGACAGCTTCATCTCCGCCATCGAAGGCGTCTTAGCCAATCACACCTTTATCTTTGGCCGCGCGCAGGTCCAGAGCCCAAAATCGGGAACGCAGCCGGCGAGCGTTTCTGCTGCGGGCAACGGAGACCCTCATAAACAGCTTGGGCCAGTGGCTGAGGTCAGCTTCGGCTCGGACTGGTATGTGAACAGCAAGTATTCGGGACCGCGCATCTTCAGCGTGCCGAAAGAATATACAGTCCTCACGGGCCGATACCGCAGCGAAAGTCAGTGGGGCGGTGACGCGTTGGCTTACGCGCTGAAGGGCAAGCTCATGCTCAACGGCGATGTTCTGCACCCTATCGGTGGAGGGCTTTTTCGCCTGGGTGACGAGGAGTGGATGCCAGACACGGCAGAGTTCCTCTGCACGTTCGAAGGCAAGCCACGGATCCTGCGAATTGCTGGGATGGATTTCTGGCGCGTCGAGATCGATTGATCCTCATGCAATCCTCCGGCCGTATCTATCGACCAGCGCATCACGTTGTATGTGATGGGAAGCTTCGGCCACTGTTGTCGCGACGTATGGGGCACGCGGCTCACGACTTCTTTACCACCCCAATCCCCAACTCGCGCAACTGCGCGTCCGCCACCGGCGTGGGTGCTTCCATCATTAAATCTTTGGCGGCGGCGGTTTTGGGGAAGGGGATCACTTCGCGGAGGCTTTCGGCTCCGGCGAGAATCATTACTATGCGGTCCAGGCCCAGGGCGATTCCGCCGTGGGGGGGAGTTCCGTATTCCAGCGCTTCGAGGAAGAAACCGAAACGCGAGCGCGCTTCTTCTTCGGTCATGCCTAGAGCGCGAAAAATTCTGCTCTGTACATCCTGGCGGTGGATACGGATGGAGCCTGATCCCAGTTCTGTGCCGTTCAGCACTACGTCGTAGGCTAGCGCGCGCACCATGGCGGGATCGCTTTCGAGTTTATCCATGTCTTCTTCGTGGGGCGAGGTGAAAGGATGATGGGCGGCCATCCAGCGCTTTTCGCCTTCGTCGTATTCGAACATGGGAAAGTTCGTCACCCACAAGAAGCGGTAATCGCCTTTCTGGAAAAGCTTGTGACGGTCGGAATATTTCTGCGCCAGGGCTACGCGCAGGATTCCGGCGGAGGCGTAGATTGCCAGTTCTGCAGGCGTGACTTTACGCTTGCTGGCGGGGTGATCGTCGCGGACCGACTGCTTCGAGCCCACCACTAGCACCAGCAGGTCGTCGGCTGCCGCGCCTGACTTTTCTCTTACTTTCGCGCCCGCTTCGGGGAACTTGGTTTCGATGCGCTTGAAGTCTTCGAAGAGGCGGGCTCCGCCTTTGGAGACGAAGAGAGGCTTGATGTCGTCGCGCTCTTTGCGCGAGAGTTCGCCTACATGCGGAATGCGAATGGCGATTGCGGGCAAATCTTGGTTGATAGCCAGCGTTTCCAGATCGGCTGGCGTGAAACAATCGCGTACGTCGGTAAAGGCGGGCAGGCGCAGGTCGGGCTTATCGACGCCGTATTGACGGATGGCGTCGTCGAAGTCCATACGCGGGAACGGAGTCTTGATTTCGTGGCCGGCGGCTTTGAAGGCCGCGGTCAGGAAACTCTCTACCGTCTCCCAGACGCGTTCGGGCTGCGGGTAGCTCATCTCTAAATCGATCTGGGTGAATTCGGGCTGGCGGTCGGCGCGGAGGTCTTCGTCACGGAAGCAGCGCACGATCTGAAAATATCGGTCGAAGCCGGAGATCATTAATATCTGCTTGAAGAGCTGCGGCGATTGCGGCAAGGCGTAAAACGATCCGGGCTGCACGCGGCTGGGAACGAGATAATCGCGTGCGCCTTCGGGTGTGGATCGCGTCATGAAGGGCGTTTCGATTTCGAAAAATCCCTGGGCGGCCAGATTCTCGCGGATGGCCAGCGCAACTTTGTGGCGGAGTTCGATGTTGAACTGCATGGCGTCGCGGCGCAGGTCGATATAGCGATACTTGAGGCGCATCTCTTCGTTCGCGAGAACTGTATCCGACGGCAGAAAAGGGAGCGGCTTCGACACGTTGAGAATGCGCAATTCATCGACTACCAGCTCGACTTCGCCGGTGGGGATGTTGGGATTGATGGTGTCGGCATCGCGGCGCTTGACCTTGCCGATGGCGGCGATGACGAACTCATTGCGCAGGGCTTCGGCTTTTTTGTGCACGGCCGAATTCAGTTCGTGATTGAAGACGACCTGGGTGACGCCGGAGCGGTCACGCAGGTCGACGAAGATAATCTGGCCGAGGTCGCGGCGGCGGTTGACCCATCCCATGAGCACAACTTGTTTGCCGGCATCGGAGAGCCGAAGGGCTCCGCACATATGAGTTCGTTTGAGGTCGCCTAAAAAATCGAGCACGTTTTCGCCTTCTTCAAAGAAATTTGTGTCAATGAAGTTCGTTTCGCCGAATGTCGTACTGCTAAAATTAACCGTGGTGAGTTAAACGAATGATTATAAATGGAGCAGCAGGGTCAACAGCCGTTTGGAGTTGCGGATCGGCTCAATGCCCTCGGTCGCCGAAAGCGTTTACCACAAAGGCCACGAAGGCACACTAAGGGAAAACCTTGAACTCGTGTTTTGGTGGTGTGGGAGAACTGCCTTTTTGTTTAAAAAGTCTTGGTCGCACAGCCCACATTCGAGCATATACTGGCCGACGGCAAGTTATGAAAAATTGCCAGGAGAGAGATCGATATGAAAAAGCTGATGACGATTTGTTTCGCGGCGGCCATTCTTCTAGCTTCCAGCGTGGCCATGGCCCAGGACACGATGAAGGCAGATGCGCCCAAGGGAACAGTGGATGTGATGGGAAAGATTAGTGCGGATGGCAAGTCGTTTGTGGGTGATAAAGACATGAAGAGCTGGACGATCATCAATCCGGAGGCGGTGAAGGGGCATGAGGGGCATCATGTCATCCTGACGGCGCATGTCTATCCGGACAAGATGCAGGTGCATGTGATGTCGCTGAAGATGGCGAAGTGACGCTGGCGATTTGCGGTAGCTGGGTGGCGGTTAACTGCGTGGAGACGGGCGATTGGCCGTCTCCATTTTTGTTGCGTTCGCACAATTCGGAAGGTTCGCGATGATGTTCAGCCGCGGCCAGCGGCTTGCGCGGCGTGCTTGCCGGATTCGCGAGCGGCGACGGTGAGCTCTTTCTCGAGCGAGGAGAAACGCTGGAAGATTTCGTGGAGACGCAACGCCATATTGCGGATGCTGTCGGATTGTGCGAGCACGGTGGCGGGCAGCCCCGGTTCGAGGGCGAGAAGTTCGGCGTTGCCGAGCACGGTGGTGAGGGCGTTGTTGATGTTCGTACGCATCTCGACCATGTAACGGCCCAGAGTGGCTTCCGCTTGGGCGGCGGTACAGAGGGTTTCAGATTCGCGTGCGCGTGCTTCGGCTTGGCGGCGGCGAAGAATTTCCCGCGAGATCAAGCCAACTAGGGCGGCCCAGATTGCTGGCTCGCGACGTAACTCAATCATGGCCGCGTTGACGGTATAGAAATCTCTTGCGTGATCGGAATGGATGATGATGGCGGGCTTTCCGGTGGCGGCGAGCGACGTCGTCAGACGATTCATCCGCTCGTTGTCCAGTTGGTCATGGGTTAGCTGGTTCTGGGTTTGCCGGTCTTGTATTCGCTTGTCTCTTTCGTCGAACTTGCCATTTCTTTCCGGCATCGAAACGTCGGCGATAGCCAGGTCATAGTGATTGCTGCCGAGATCGCGAGAGAAGGCTTCGTCGAGCACGACGAACTCGGGGCGATCCGACCTTTGATCGGAATGCGACGCGTGATCTTGCGGCCAGTTTGCGGTGATCTCGCGCGCGAAGGCGGGATCGCTGCCGAGGATCAGAACGGTGGACCGGTGATTGCTCATCGTTGCCTTGCGGTCGTGCACTTGCGAATAGATACAGAGACAGTTTCTCGCCCTACCAATGGAGGGGGATTGTCTCTACGAGAAATTATCTTTTATCTTTTATCTTGGCTTTCCACCGACAGGGGTTCCGGCGGCAGTGGCGGCACTCTTGGCGGCCGGATTTTTGCGGGCTCCGTTCTGAAGCGCATCGTCGACGGCCGCTCTCAGGTCGACCAGCATGCGCAGGGGTTGCCCGGAGGAATATTCGGCATGGAACATCACCTTCCAGGATTGGCAGATCATGCGCAGGCGGGCGATGGGTTCTTCGGCGGAAAACTGGGCGCGGCGGCAGTCGATGGTTTTGACGCCGAGGCGTTCGAGTTCGCGCAAGCCATCCTGGATGGCGTTGAGATCGTCGTGCATGAGGCGGAAGAATATTCTCCGGATCATGAAACTGAAACGCGCGAAGGCCACCATGGCCGCGGGTTCGAAATAGCGGGCCGCATTCTCGGCCTTGAGCTTGCGCCCCTGCTCAATGGTGCCGCCATGCAGGAGTTCGCTGAGACGCTTGCTGCGCGCTGCCGACTGCAGGATGGTTTCGAGCGCAGTCAGCCATTCCGGGTTTTTCGATTGCGACGCTTGCGGGCCGAGGACGGGTTCGAGCACCTGGGCGACATAATCGAGATCGAGGTCGGCATCTTCGAGACCGGAGGGCGCGCATAGCGAAAAGTATTGCACCAGCAGGAAATCAGTTTTGTCGCGGTCACTGGATGACTTGGTTTGCTTCCGCAAGTGGTGCAGAAGCAGATGGCGCAGCATAGCTTCGGTGGCGAGCGGCGTGGTCTGGAGAAACTGGCGCAACTGGTGCACCTGTATCTGGGCGTCCACCTGTTGCAGCCAGGCGAAGGCCTGCTCGACGGACTCGGGTGTGCTGGCGAAGTCCGCGTCGTCATGCATGGGGTTGGCGGGCACGTCGATCACGAATTCGCGGACGAGTGCGGCGTAGGCGGACTGGAGGGCAGAGAGTGTGGCTGCCCGGTCTTCAAACGATGGCTGAGCGGATGGGGTCATGATTTCACAATCCAATTGGGGACTTGGTTAAGGAAGCGAACGGCGACTGCGGTTCGCTCCGTATGATATTGAACGGCGACGACATAGGCCTCGGCGCGTAGAAAACCGTCATTACTTTCCACGAGGACGCGGTCGGCGAATTCGAGCGGGCGGTTAACCACAAACAGGACTTCGCGCGGCGTGCCAAACTCGATGACGGTGTTCTGAAAGAAGACTTGCCTGCTCTGGTGCGAGGCGGCGTCGCTTTGATGGTCGCCGTTGCTGCGGCCGTTGCTGCCGTGACCATTGCTGCCATTGCCGGTATTGTTTTCGCCGAGTGTCCGGCTGAGTTTGATCGGGATGCGTACGGGCGTGGCGTCGGGAAAGAATCTGGCCAAGCGGTTGATGATGTCCTGTTCCGGAGCGCGAGCGGTTGCCTGGTTGGGCACTGTAACCTCAATCCCGGGGGACGTTGAGCAGTCGAGTCCCCCCGTCTTCCTGGTTTGGAAGAACTGCGAGGAGACCCACGATCTGCTTTATCGGCATTCCTTAGTGCACGGTGTACGCCAAAAACGAGAGGGACATGCACCTCCGAGCAAGTGGAAGAAAGAGAGGTAGTTAACGGATTTGAGTCCGGCGGTGGAAGCGGTGGCGCATGCGATTCGGGCAAACGGAATCTCAGAATGAAACAATCGTCTCAGTTCGGCGTCAGACCGCAAGGGCGATCACCACGAAGGGCACTAAGGATCACGAAGGAAAAAGGCTAGCCCGATCATTGCAGCGTGGATGGCGGCTGGGCATCCTCGTGAGTGCCAATGTTGTAGCGCTTCAGTTTGCGGTAAAGAGTGGCGCGGCTTATGCCTAGCATTTTGCCAGCTCGAACCTTGTCACCTTTCACTTGCGAGAAGACGCGTTCGATGGTGGCGCGCTCGATATCTTCGAGATCGGTGGTGCGGAGGTCGGTGCCCGGAAATCGTGGTGCGTCGAGCATTTCAGTTTCGGAATCCGAGCGTGCGATGGACGGCGGAAGATCGTTAATCTCGATGAGTCGCTGATCGCCGAGGGCGACGGCGCGTTCCAGGCAGTTCTCGAGTTCGCGCACGTTACCGGGCCAATCATAGTCGAGCAGGGCTTTCATGGCTCCGCTGGAAAGCTGGACGCCGCGTCCGGGGGCGAGGCGTTCGAGGAAGAAAGCGGCGAGGATCGGAATATCGGAGCGACGGTCGCGCAGCGGCGGCAGAGAGATGGCGACCACGTTGAGGCGGAAAAACAGATCCTTGCGGAAAGTTCCTTTCCTGTATTCGGCGTCGAGGTCGCGATTGGTGGCGGCCATGATGCGCACGTCCACTTTGACTTTTTGATTGCTGCCTACGGGACGGACTTCTTTCTCCTGAAGAAAGCGCAGGAGTTTCGCTTGCATTTCGAGGGGAAGTTCGCCGACTTCGTCGAAGAAGATGGTTCCAGTGTCGGCCGATTGCAGCAGGCCTTGTTTCGAACGAATGGCGCCGGTGAAGGCGCCTTTTTCATAGCCGAATAATTCGCTTTCGATAAGTGTGGGAACGAGCGATCCGCAGTCTACGGCGACGAAAGGACGGCTGGCCATGGAGCCGCGAAAATGAAGAGCGCGGGCCACCAATTCTTTTCCGGTGCCGCTTTCGCCGGAGATCAGCACTGGAGTGTGCGTGTCTTTGAGGCGGGAGATGAGACGCAGGACGTTTTGAATGCCGGCGGAATTACCGATGATGCCATGTAGAGAAGTTTCGGTTTCGGAGCGCTCGCGGAGATAAAGATTTTCTTCGACGAGGCGAACTTTGTCGGCCATGCGGCGGAGGAAAAGGCGCAGTTCATCGAGCGGAGCGAAGGGCTTCGAAATGTAATCGTAGGCGCCGAGTTTCATGGCCTGCACGGCGGTCTCGACCGATCCGTGGCCAGTCATGACGGCGACTTCGATGCGGGGGTAGGTGCGCTTGACCTGCTCCAGGAATTCGAGGCCGGTCATGCGCGGCATGACCATATCGGTGAGCACCATGTGAACGGGTTGCTCTTCGAGTAGGGCGAGCGCGAAGTCGCCGCTTTCGGCTTCGAGGCAGACGAAGCCGAGCGATTCACCGACGGTCATGCAGAGGCGGCGAATGGTCTGCTCGTCATCGACGATCAGCAGACGAATACGGAAGTCGTCTTTGGTGAAATTCTGCGCCGGCAAATTCTGGGTTAAATTCTGCGTCATGAAACGGCCCTGCCCATGGTTTTCTCGACGACGGTGATGAAGTCGAGGACGCGAAAAGGCTTTTCCACGCAGGGGGCGCCAGTGCGGCGCAGCGTGGCTGCGGTTTCTTCGTTGGCGATGTCGCCGGTAATGAAGACCAGGCGGGAGGCGAGTTCGGGGCGATGGGCGGCGATCCAGGCATAGACCTGGGCGCCGTCGACGCCTCCTGGGGTGCGCATGTCGGAGACGACGCCATGAAAATCGCCACGCTCGAGCAAGCGCAGGGCTTCGGCGCCAGATTCGGTGCATGCGACCGAATAGCCGTTGCGTTCGAGGGCGGAGCGGACAAACTCCATCACGGCCGGTTCGTCTTCGATGAGTAGAACTCGCGCACAGGCGAGTTGAGCTTCGGTTTGCGTCATTTAGGATGCACTCCTGCAACTGCTCCAAAGGATGCCGCCTCGGATGCAATGGGCAGACGGACGATGAAAGTCGCTCCTTCAGAGTCCAGATTGTTGTGACAAGCAATTTCTCCGCCATGTTCGCGGACAATGCCATAGCAAATACTCAGGCCTAAACCCGTTCCTTTGCCAATATCTTTGGTGGTAAAGAATGGGTCAAAAATTTTCTCGGGATCGGCGATGCCGGGACCGTTATCGCGAAAAGAAATTTCCGCGAACGAGCCAGCGAGCGCGCTGACAATCTCAATCCGTGCCGGACGGGCGGTTTCGCTTTCGCGCACCGCGTCATACGCGTTATTGAGGATGTTAAGGAAAACTTGCTGCAACTGGTGCGAATCTCCGACTACCTGGGGCAGAGAATCGTCGAGGCGCTCGATGACCTGGATGCCGTGGCTGATGAAGTCGTAGGAACGGAGGTGCACGGTGCGCTGCAAAATCGAGTTGAGCTGAATCGACTGGCGCTGCGGCGGCATCTGGCGGGCGAAGCTGAGCAGGTTTTGCACGATCTGCTTGGTGCGCTGCGCTTCCTGAAGAATCACGCGCAGGTCGCGACGAGCGCTTTCAGGGAGTTCGGGATTCTCGAGCAGAAGGTCGGTGAATCCGAGGATGGCGGTTAAGGGATTGTTGACCTCGTGGGCGACGCCGGAGACGAGTTGACCGACGGCCGCCATTTTTTCTGCGTGGAGCAGTTTCGATCGCAGCATGGCGGAGTCGGTGACATCGGTCATAACTACTACGATGCTGCTCACGCGGCCATCTTCGGCGCTGATGGGGCTGAGGTTGATGGAGAACTGGCCGCTGACGCCATCTCCGCGAAGCAGCGGCATATCGAAGTTGTCGACCTGCTGGGCGCGTGCTACGGACGCGAGGGCTTCGCGGAGCGCGGCACGGCGCGGCACCGCGCAAAGATCGGGCAAGGCGTGGCCGAGAATCTGGTTTTGCTGAAATCCCAGACCACCCCAGCGGCGGTTGGCGTAGCTGATGACGCCGTCGGTATCGGTGACGAGAATCAGGCTCTGCGTATGGCTCAGAACTTTGCCGGAGAAGTCCCGTTCTTTCTGAAGTTCGGTTTGCGATTCGTGAAGGCTGGAGACATCGAGCATGAGGCCGCGGTGCTGGAGGATGTTTCCGGCAGCGTCGCGCAAGGCATAACAATTCATGAATACGTGGACGGGCGAGCCATCCTTGCGGCGCAGGACCTCTTCGTGATTGCGCATTTCGCCAATGCGTTTGAGTTCGTCGGCTAGCTCCTGCCGCCGCTCGGCGGAGAAATAGACCTGGCTGGGAATGTCGAGCTGAAGGACTTCCTCGCGGCTGCTGTAGCCTAGGATGCGCACCATGGCGTCGTTGACTTCGATGAAGCGGCCCTGGGGTGAGGAGACGTAAATACCTTCCTGAACATTGTCGAAGAGTTCGCGATAGCGGCGTTCGGCTTCGCGTCGGTCGGTGATGTCCTTGAGGACGTGGACAGTCTGTAGCTGGGTGCTGCTGGCGGCGTGGATACGCGAGGTGGAAATCAGGTACGTGCGTTCGAGGACGGGGTGTATATATTCGTCGAGGCCGTCGCCGCTGCGGCAGAAGGGGCAGGAGTGCGGAGAAGCGCTGGTGGCCAGGTCATTGAGGGCGCGCATGTTGATGCCGATCAATTGATCGGGTGCGATGCCGACGAAATCGGCGAGCGAGCGATTGACGCGGAGAATGTTGTGCTGCTCGTCATGGACGACGATGAAGTCGGTGATGGCGTCGAAGATTTCCAGCCAGTGGCGGTTAGCCTGCTGCATGCGGGTGAAGAGGCAGGCGTTCTCAAGCGCGATGCTGGCATGGCCGGCGATGGCGCGCAATAACTGGTGATCTTCGACGGTGGGCGGCGCGCCGCGGTCGGCGAGACATAGCACGCCGACGAGTTCTCCGGAGGAGCCAGCGAGGCGAACCAGCGTGCAGTCGGTCCATCCCAGGGTGGAAGCGAGAGCTGGGGCGAGCATATCGCTGGCTGGAGCAAAGGCGACTTCGGCCGGATATTTCGGCAGGGCTGCCTGGATCGCCTTGTGCAATCGCTGGAGCATCTGCGGGTCATTTACGTCGACCCCGGCTTTGACGTCCACTTCCGCGCTGGCTTCGGAGTGGCTGCGCACCACGATCGTATCCGCATCGGCTGTCTGGAAAAGGCTGAGCGCGACGGAGCGGCTGCCGAGCAGGCCGGCCGCGCGCAGGGCGAAGTTGCGCATGAACTCGGGCAGATGCAGAACGGTGTTGAGTTCGAGAGCGATGGCGACCAGGGCCTCGGCGCGGCGGCGGTGCTCCTCAGACTGGTGCAGGTTGCGGGTAAGTTCGAGAGCGATGGCGATCTGCGCGGCGAGGGCGCGGGCGCGACGTATATCTTCGTCGTTGATCGGACCGGCCTCGACGCGGTCCAGGACGCCGAACATTCCCAGTACTTCGCCAGTCGAACCGAGTAGAGGGACGGCTAGAAGCTGGCGGATCTGGAAGGCGGCTACGAAATCCAGATTCGCGCCTGGAGTCTGGGAGGCGTCCTGGGCGACAAATACATTCTTCTTTTTCAGTGTCTGGGTGGCGGGGCCGTTGTGAAGCGGGATATCGATGGGCCGGGCTACGCCTTTTTCCACGCCCCAGCGAACATGAAAAGTGTCATCCTCGATGAGGCCGATGAAGCAGCGCTCGAAGCCGAGGAAGCTGGCGGCGCGAACGGCGGAAGTCTGCATGAACTCATCGAGCTTTACGGCCGAGCCCAGCTCAAAAGAAATCTCAAGGATTTCATGAAGTTCGTGAGCCTGGGCGCGCGCCATGCCATAGAGTTCTGCGTTGGCGATGGCGACCGCGCCAAATCCAGCCAATGCGGAAACCAGGGTTTTGTCTTCATGAGTGAACGGTTGTGCGAGGCGAGGGTAGACGAGAATTGCGCCGTGCGAGCGGGAGGTGCGGAAGGGCGCGGCGATCAGGACTCCGGGGGGTGAATCGGCTCCAAAATGCGAAGTGCCATCGATGCTGACCGTGATGCGCTCGCCCGCGGCCACGGCGCGGGCGGCGATCTCGAGCGGAGAGCGCAGGTCATTCTGCTCGAACCGACTGCGTATGGCTGCCGCGAGTTTTGGGAGTTCGGTTGAAACCGCTTGCAGCTCGAATTGCTTTTCGTGCCGCGCTTTCTCCTTGTGAAGAAAGACGAGGACGGCGGGCGAATGCAGGAGCACGCGCAGGCGATCGGCAATGCTCTCCATCACGGACGAAGTGTCGGGCAAGCCGTGCAGGGCGTTGGCCACCTCGACCAGAATGCTGGCGCGGCGATGCGCTTCGCGGGAGAGTTGATTCAGACGAAGGGCTTCGAGGGCAGTGCCCAACTGGGCGGCCAAAATTGTGAATTTGGCGACGGCGTCCTCGTCGAATCCCTTTTCCGGAGCGCTCCGCAGGAAAGTTATCGCGCCGACGACTTCGCCGGAAACCAGGAGGGGAGCGGCAAGCGCCGCATGGGCGCGGCTCTCGGTGATCCAGGGATAGCGTGCTACGTCGAGGTGATTGACGAAGAAGGGGCGACGTTTCTGCACCGCATCCATGGCGATGGATGGATCCCCGGCGCGGCGGCGGACGCCGCGGAAGGTGCTGGCGTGGTCGGCATCGGCCTCGGCGCCGATGAGCTCTCCGTCGGGCGAGAGCTTCCAGAAGTATGCTCCACTGGCCTGAAAAAAAACGCGAGTGAGGCTGCAGAAAGAACGGATGAGCTGCGTGGGGTCGCTGCTTTCAAAAGCGGCACGGGAAAGCTCGAGCAAAAGCCTCTGAAACGCCTCTTCAAATTGAGACGCTGGAGAAGGCGCTGAATTTCTGGCAGGGCTATTCAGTAGGCACCGTCGCTTTATCTAAGCGGCTGAAAACAATTGAATTACATATAAAACGTACGCTGTATTCTCAAATTGAGTCAAGCGAATAGCAAAGGCAGTGCCGACTTGTGAAATGTCACTAAAGTGACACATGAGCTTTCCACCCTTCTTCACGATCAGGCTTAGGAGAAATCTGAAAGTGATGCATTGCGAGCACAGGATCGGGCATTCATTTGGCAGTGGCGCCTGGCAGTGGGAGGGACCGTAACGTCAGGGCGCTAAAACGGGCGACTGACGCGGGGACCCGCTCATTCGCAGGCTGGAGGAAGGTCAAAAGCAAAAGCAAGATCAATATCAAGAGCAGGAGCAGCGGACAGGAGTGTCGGCCCCACACACTTACGTCACGAAAGTAATGCAGAGTAGGAACTTTTGGTAGGCGTCGGGCCTTCCTTACCGGAATATAGGGATATGTACAGAGACAGGGGAGGTCCCAGGTCTTTTGGAGTCCTGATTCGTATTGTCGTGACGCTGCTGCTGGTGATCAGCGGATGCCTCGCGACTGGGGTTTGCCAGGCAACGGGGCAGGAAGACATTAGTCGGAAGGCAAAGTTCAAGGTGGCGCCCACCTATCCGGACCTGGCGCGGCGCATGAACATTACCGGGGTCGTGAAGCTGCAGGTGACGGTCGCGGCCAACGGAACGGTCAAGAGCGCGAAGCTGGTAGGCGGGCATCCGGTGTTGGCGAACGCGGCGCTGGACGCGATCAAGAAATGGCGATTCGAGCCGGGAACGGAAGACACAACCGGAATTGTAGATTTCCATTTTAGTCCGAACCAGTAAGAGGACGGAGTTCGACCCGAGGCGCTGGCTGGGGAAGGTTTGAACATGAATATTGGAAAAAAGCTGTACCTGAGTTTCGGCGGCATTCTACTGACGGTGCTGGTGCTGCTGGTGATCAACCTCTACGGCGTGCATCGCGAGCATGAAACCAAGGCGGCCGAGCAACGCTCCATCGAAATGACCGAGGCGACATCGTTGGTGCGCTTCCAGATGATGCAGAACCGTCTTCACCTGCAGAATTACCTGCTCAGCGGGGACACGCGCGACGTAGAGAAAATGAATGACGGGGAACACCAGCTGAGTGAAGCCCTGCACCGGGCCGACGAACTGGCGAATTCCGCACAACAGCGTGGCAATCTGGAAAAAGTGCAGGGGTTGGAGCAGGCATGGGGCGGCGACTTTGCGAACCCGCTGGTAGAGAAGCGCCGGGCTGTGGACAGCGGCAACGCCACCGTGGCGGAACTGCAGATTTTCTATCTGCAAAAGGATCCGAATTCATGGGTCGCGCGTTCGAGCGATGTGCTGGATGAGGTGGATCGCGAGAACCATCAGTTGCTGGAAACCCGCCACGCCGAAGACCAGTCGGCGACCTGGTATACGATTCTGGGCGCCGTGCTGAGCACGCTGATCGCGCTGGCCTTAGGCATAGTTATCGCTTACCGCACTGCTATCGGTATCACGGGACCGCTCACCCGCCTGATCCACGTGGCCGATCAGATTGGGCAATCCGGCGATCTGGAGCACACCATCGACGTGCACGGCAAAGATGAGATTGGGCAACTCGCCCGTACCTTCGAGTCGATGGTGAAGTATCTGAAGGAAATGGCGGCGGTTTCGGAAGCCATCGCTGGGGGCAATTTGTCGGTCGAAGTGCGTCCTCGGTCGGCGAACGACACGCTCGCCAATGCATTTACCCGCATGGTGGAGGGCCTGCGCGGAATGGTGCGGAATGTGCGCGATGCCGCCACGCAAGTGGCGACTGCGTCGAGCCAGGTGGCGAGTTCCTCCGATGAGTCGGCGCGCAACAGCCTGCAGACTTCGTCGGCGATTGACGAAGTCACGAGCACCATGCACGAGATGAGCGTGAACGTGCAGAACATGGTGAAGAGCACGCAGACGCAGGCGTCGAGTGTCAGCGAAACCTCCGCTTCGATCGACCAGATGGTGACCTCGATCCAGCGCGTGGCGGACACTGCCAAAGTCCTGCTGGATATTTCAAACCGTTCCCGCGAAGAGGTGCACAGTGGCATCGGCACCATGGAAAAGGCGACAGATGGACTGAACCGGATCAACACGACGATCAGTGCTTCGGGGGAAATCATCGACGCGCTGGGCAACCGGGCGGACAACATCGGCAAGATTGTCGAGGTGATTGACGATCTGGCGGAACAGACGAACCTGTTGGCGTTGAATGCAGCCATTGAAGCGGCGCGGGCGGGCGAACACGGCCTGGGATTCGCGGTGGTGGCGGATGAAGTGCGCAAGCTGGCGGAAAAATCGGCGCAGTCGACGAAAGAGATTTCCGAGTTGATCGAGAGCATCCAGAAGGAAGCGCGCAAGGCCGTCGACAACATGGAGAAGAGCACGACCATCGTGAACGAAGGATTGAATCTGGGGCAGGAACTGAATGCCGCGCTGCGCAAGATTTCGAATGTGGTGACCGAGGTCTACAAGTTCGCGCAAGAGATCGGGGCGGCCACGAACGAGCAGTCGCATGGTTCGGCGCAGATCGCGCGCGCTACGACGCGCCTTAATGAAATCACGCATGAGATCAATTCGGCGGTGGAAGAACAGGCGTCAGGAGCGCAGGCGGTGGTGCAGGCGATGGAACGCATGCGCGAACTGGTGCAGGCGTCGACCTCGGGATCGACGGAGTTGGCTGCTTCTTCCGATCAGATGTCCAAGATGTCGCGCGGGCTACTGGATTCGATGGATCGCTTTGCGCTGCGCTCGGACCAGCGATCGAACGATCGCCCGAACGATCGAATGCACGACCGCATGAATGACCATACGAACGACGGCGTGCCGGGCCGCGGGAATTCATCGCGAAGCGCGACGGCGGGATCTCGTTAAGGAAATTGGAATCATGAGTCGGGAAACGCACATTGTCGGCTTCCGCGTGGGTCGCGAGACGTATGGCGTGCCCATTACGGCGCTGCATGAGATCGTGCGTGTACCGGAGATTACCTCTGTGCCGGACGCGCCCGATTATCTCGAAGGGGTGATCAACCTGCGCGGCAAGATTGTATCGGTGATCGATCTGCGCAAACGCTTTGGGCAGCCCGCCACCGCGCTCGACCGGCGCAGCCGCATTCTGGTGGTGGAAAATCGCGGGCGGCTGGCGGGCATGATTGTGGATTCGGCGTCGGAGGTTTTGAAGATTCCTGAAAGCGACCTGGAGCCGGCGCCCGCCATGATGCAGGAGGGCGGGTTGGATTGCGTGACCGGTCTTGGCAAGTATAAGGGGCGGCTGATCATTCTTCTGGATATCGCCAAGGTGCTGGCGGCGCGCGAAGTCCGCGAGGACGCGGCGAAACCGGCTGCGGGCGGAAATGGTAAGGCGGTGACGGCAACGGCAACGGCGACGAAGGGCGCCTCGGCAGGAAAATAGCAAGCGGTTCCGAACCCACATGCACACGCACGAGACACCCGCACTTACGGAAGCGGAACTGAAACTACTCCAGACGCTCGTCTATCAGGAATGCGGCATGCATTTCGACGATCGGCGAACCCCTTTTCTGCAGGATCGTTTACTGCGCCGCCTGAAAGAGTGCCATCTCGATTCCTTTTACAGCTACTATCGCCTGCTCATCAGCAAGGACGGAAAGCAGGAACTCTCGGCGCTGGTGGAAAACCTGACCGTCAACGAGACCAGTTTTTTCCGCAACAAAGCGCAGCTCGACCTGTTTCAGAAAGATTCGCTTGACGATCTGCTGCGGCGAAAAACGGAGCGGCGCGACTTTAGCATACGAATCTGGAGCGCGGGCTGTTCTACGGGACAGGAACCTTACACGCTGGCCATGCTCATGGCCGACGCATTGTCTTACTACTACCTGCGTCATGCCGTGCCCTTTGAATCGCCGGTTCCGAAGCCGCTGATACCGCCGCCGTGGAGGGTGGAGATTCTGGCGAGCGATATCAATTATTCGGTTTTACGGGCGGCGCAGGAAGGCTCTTACACCGAGCACCAGATGGGCGGAGTCGACTACGGATACCGCTTGCGCTACTTCGACAAAGTCGGCGACCGTTACGCCATTAAGAAAGCGGTCAAAGAGCTGGTGCACTTTGACTTTCATAATTTGAAAACCGAATACCTGCCGCAGCGCAACGATATGATCTTCTGCCGCAACGTGATGATGTATTTCGACGAAGCGGAGCAGAAACGGCTGGTGGAAAAATTTTATCGCTGCCTCAATCCGCTGGGTTACATGTTTGTCGGCCACGCGGAGAGCCTGCTCGGTTTGACCGACAAATTTCAGATGGTGCATCGCAACAGCGGCACCGCCTATCAGAGGGTCGAGGTGAAGATGTGACCCTGCCGCCGGAAGATCGAATGAGCGAGCTTCGCCAACTGTTTTTCGAGACGGCGGCGGAACTCGTCCAGAAGCTGAACGACGAGGCGATGCATCTGGAGAAGACTCCGGGCGACGCGGAAACGGCGCGCAGCCTGCGCCGGACGGTGCATACGCTGAAAGGGGACGCGGCCGCCTGCGGCTTCCGCGAACTCAGCGAACTGGCACACGAGTTCGAAGATGTGTTGACGCTGGAGAATCCGGCGGCTGCGGCATTAGTGCCGGAAATTGCCTTGCGGGCCGCCGACGTGTTTGCGGCGCTGTTGGAGTCGTATCAGAAGGGCAAGAAGCTGCCCGCCATCCAAACGCTGCGCGCGGACATTGCGCGGCTGGCGCATCCGGCAGCGGCGGGCGGGGATAAGACCAAAGCCAAGAAAAAGAAAACGGCGGCGAAAGCCAGCCGCTGGTCCGAATACGAGCAAATGGCGATTGCCCGGGCCATCGAAGAGGGCAAGCGGGTCCACCATGTCATCGTGCAGATCGACCCGCAGTGCGCCATGCCTATTGCCGGACGGCAGATGATCCAGTTGGCGCTCACGGGCCTGGGCGAGTTGCTGGCGCTTTATCCGTTAGAGGGGAGCCACGATCCCATCATCCGGGTCGAAGCGGCCCTGGTGTCGGAAAAACCGGCGGAGCAGATTCGCGCCAAGTGCAGTATTCCGACCATAGCGCAAAGCGTGCGGGTCACGCCTCTGCGGGTTGCGGCGCCGTTGTTCGGGACCTCGCCTGTTGCAGCCGGCAATTCTAACTCTGAAAAGAAAAGCAAAGCCGCATCGCCAGCGGTTGCGGAGAGTACTGTCGGGCTTGCGGACAGCCTCCCTGAGGACTTGACGGCCGAAGGCGGCCCACTGGTTGGGGAAACACCTGCGGGCCCCGTGCTTGCGAGCGGCCCCGACAACGTGTTGCGGGTCGATGCGGAAAGAATCGACAGTGTACTCAACCTGGTCGGTGAACTGATTCTGGCGAAATCGATGTTGCAGCAAGCGCTGTTGGAGTTTGGGCAGCGCTTTCCGAAAGACGGGTTGCGAGGAAAGTTTTCCGACGCCATGGCATTTCAGGGGCGAGTATTGAACGAACTACAACACTCGGTGATGAAGATTCGCATGGTGCCGGTCGATCAGCTTTTTCGACGCTTTCCGCGCATCGTGCGTGACGTGGGATTGCAGTGCGGGAAAGAAGTTGAGCTCACCCTACGAGGCGGACAAACCGATCTCGATAAGAGCATTCTGGATGCGCTCGCCGAACCGCTCACGCACCTGGTTCGAAATGCGGTTGGCCATGGCATTGAGAGCGCAGAAGAGAGAGTTCGGGCCGGCAAACGGCCGCAGGGAACCTTGCGGCTGGGCGCTTATCACCAGGGAAATCAGGTGGTGATCGAAGTTTCGGACGACGGCGGCGGTATTGATTCCGAGAAGGTTCGGCAGCGAGCGCTGGCCAAGGGATTATTGAAAGCCGAGCAGGCGGCACGCCTGAACGAAAGCGATACGCTGGAGTTGATCCTGCAGCCGGGATTTTCGACGGCGGAAGAAATCACGGAACTTTCGGGCCGGGGCGTGGGACTGGATGTGGTGCAGAGCGTTCTGACGCGGTTGAAGGGAACGGTCCAGATTGAAACTGCGCGGGGGCGGGGCACAACCTTCCGGATGCGGCTGCCGCTGACACTGGCGATTATACGGGCATTGATGTTCCGGGTGGAGGAACGGCTCTACGCTCTGCCGTTGAACGCTGTCGCGGAGATTGCGCGCACCCTGGAGGAAAATATTCATCAGGTTGAGCATTACGATGTTTTGCAATTGCGCGACGATCTGTTGCCGCTTCTGCGCCTGGGTTCGGAACCGCCACGCGGGATAGACGGTGCGCGGCGCAAGGCTTTCGTGCTGGTGATCAAGAGCGGGGAACGCAAGTTTGGGTTGGTCGTCGACGCTCTTGAAGGCGAGGGCGAATTGGTCATCAAGGCGCTTGACGATCAATCGGTTACCACCGACCTGGTCAGCGGAGCCTCGATACTCGGCGACGGCCGTGTTGTTCTCATCCTCAACATGGTGGCGCTGATGGAGCGCTTTACCCGGGGGCGCGCCGATGCGAATGGTCCGCGAATGCAGGGATTGCTGTCGAGTCTGACATCTCTCAGTGCCGGCGCAATCAACACCAGCGCAATCAATACCAGCGGAATCGCGGCGGCGACCGCGCAAACCCGCGGCACGGTGGGGGGCCAGTCGTGAAAAAGGCCGTGCGGGTGCTGGTGGTGGATGATTCGGCGCTGATGCGCAAGCTGATTCCGAAGATCCTCGAAGCCGACGCGTCGATTGAAGTGGTGGGCACGGCTATGGACGGACATTTCGGGCTCAAGAAAATTGGGGACCTGTCGCCGGATGTGATCACGCTCGACCTCGAGATGCCGGGGTTGAATGGAATCGACACATTGAAAGAAATCATGCGGCGCTGGCGCCTGCCGGTGATTGTCGTCAGTTCGCATAGCACGGAAGGGGCTTCGATCACGCTGAAGGCGTTGGCGCTCGGCGCATTTGACTTCGTGGCCAAGCCGCGGGATGTGGCCGGGCGCATGCCGGAAATTGCGCACCAGTTGATCAAGAAAATCCACGCTGCGGCGCAGAGTGCGGGCGTGCAGCAGCAGTTTCTGCCCGGCGAAACTCGCGGTGAGCAACCGAACAAGCTGCAACCGCTGGCGCCAACGCACATCATCGCGATCGGCGTTTCGACCGGCGGCCCGAACGCCTTGCAATATCTGTTTTCGAAACTGCCGGTGGAATTTTCGGGGAGCATTCTGGTGGTACAGCATATGCCGGAAGGGTTCACGGAACTCTTTGCCAAACGACTGGACGATTGCTGCCCCATACGAGTCAAAGAAGCGCAATCGGGCGACCTGCTGGTCGCCGGGCGTGCGCTGATCTCTCCCGGCAACCGGCACATGAAGGTGAAAAAGCTGCCGCTCGGTAACGTCGCGTTGCTAAACGAGGATGCCCCGGTAAACGGCCATAGGCCATCGGTGGATGTGCTCTTCCACAGCGTTGCCCACGAATTTGGCCCGCAGGCGATGGCGGTGCTGATGACGGGCATGGGTGAAGACGGGGCGGTGGGGATGGGCGAGATTCGATCGGCGGGTGGATTTACGGTGGCACAGAGCCAGGAGACATGCGTGGTATACGGCATGCCTAAAGCGGCCGTCGATCGTGGCTTCGCAATGCGCGTTCTCGACCTTCAGGATCTGCCCAATATTTTGCAACAGCAGTGCATGCCCGAGCGAGCGAACCCGGGGGACAATGGGGACGTCAAGCGGACGGCCAGTGCCGGCAGTAACTAGAGTCATCTATCGAAAGTATGTAGATCGTGTTTAAGTGATAGTTGGGGAGGAGTGCCATGGAAAAGTTTGCGCCCGTAACACGGAGCGAAGACGGACAACCGGTACGTTATCTGATTGTGGATGACTCCGTGTTCGCCCGCAAGAACCTGGCCCGGATGGTGGAAACCTTCGGCGGACAGGTAGTCGGCGAAGCGGGCGATGGAGTCTCGGCGATCAGCGAGTACGAACGGCTGACTCCCGATATCGTTCTCATGGATATCACCATGCCGCAGATGGAAGGCATTGAGGCGGCGGAGAAGATTGTGCGCGATCATCCAAGCGCGCGCATCGTGATGGTGTCATCGGTTGGCTACCAGGAAAATATCGTCGCTGCCTTGCAGCGCGGCGCTCGGCACTTCGTGCAGAAGCCGGTCAAAGCGGAAGTGCTCTACGAAGTGATCAAGTACGTCATGCGGGACGATGGAACCACGGCGCGGGGCGCCGGCGCGGGAGCCTAAGTCAATGCGGATGGATCTGATTCAGCCTTTCATCAACTCGGCCGACGCGGTTCTGGCACAGGGGCTGGAATCGCCTATTTCCATCGAGAACCTGAGCATGGAAGAGGAGGCGTACCGGCGGAAGGGAATCGCCGCAGAGGTTTGCCTCACGGGCGAGATCGAAGGGCGAATAATTTTTGATGTGGACCAGCCAGCGGCGGCGCAACTGGCCAGCCGACTGGCGGGCATCGCGGTTGCGGAGACGAATGACGAGCTGATACGGGAGGCGGTCTGCGAGCTGGCCAATCAGATTATCGGCAACGCCGTGACCACGCTCAACGATCAGGGATTTCACTTTCACGTGCGGCCTCCGGCGCTGCACACTTCGGAGCAGGGAAGCAAAGGCAGCGAAGACACGGAAGCGTTGGTAATGGGCTTCAAGACTTCGAGCGGAAATGTTTTTATGAATGTGGCGTTGCGCTATCATCGGCGGCGCGCGGCGGATCGGGCTGCGGCTGCAGGGTAGGACAGCGGTTAGCACTTAGCCGTTAGCAGCTAGCTTGAACCTTCCTTTCGACCTTCCGATTCCCCCCACCCATTTCAACACATGTGGGAAGCTCTCGATCGCCGAGCGCTAACTGCTAGCAGCTAACCGCTAATTGCGAATTGCTAATTGCTGCTCTACGGCCCCGCTATCAGAAATATTGGATTCATTGGCGGATTTTGCGGGGCTGGCGGAATGATCTGGCGTATGCCAATCGGCGCGGTTATGTTCACCAGATATGCGTTGGTTTGCGTGTTAATAATGTTGACCATGCCTCCATCGCAACTCGACAGGTAGACGCGTGTGCTGTCGCCTGCGGCCCCCATCATGAAGCGGAAGCCGCTGCCGAGCGGTCCGACCATATCACGCGTGTTGCCGCAGTTAGGCACGTAATATGGATTTTTCGTACCCCCGGGTAAGGTCGGGTTGGTCGCGTCGGGGAATCCTGGAATCGGAATGGAAGGCGTCTCAATCGTGTTGTTGGTGGCGTTGATTACCGTCATCTGCGGGCAAATGTTGCCGTTTGTATCCGTGTAATAAGCCCCCACATACGCGCGGCTGCCGTCTGGCAGGGCCGCGACCGCGACGACAGTTAACGCTTGAGCGCTGGTGGATTGACATGGATCTCCTGCGCTGCGGGATCCAGGGGTAACGGTGGGAATGCAAGATGACGTCTGAGTTCCCAGGCAGGTGGGGATCGGCCCGCCCGCAAGATACGCTGGTGGAGACTGCGAAATATCGACGATCGCGACTTCTTGAGTGCCGGGAATATAGAGGCGCAGCAGATTCGGGTCGTACGTCATTATATTCGCGCCCGGCACATTAATCGCGGTCTCTGCGAGGGTGTCGGGACCAGCCGTCGTGGAGGTGTTAATCCAGGCGAGTGTGCCGCTGGTTTCGAGTACATACGCGGCTTGGCTGTCGGATCGCGCCGCCAACCAGATGGGCGCGCTGGATAACGCTCCATTGATTACGCGCTGCGATGCGTCGAGGGTGTTGAACCCGCTGATTGTGCCCCCCCCCAAACCATAATTCGCCGCGTAAAGCTTTTTGACATCCGGGGTCTCGACGACCGCAACAGGAAGAGCGGCGCCGGCGCCCAGCGGGATGGTATTGGTGATGCTGTTGGAGTTGGTGTTGACCACGGCGATCGACGGGATAATCGTATTCGTGTTTGGGTCCAGGTAGTTCGGCAGCGAGACATAGGCTTCGTTGCTCTCGGTGGTCGCCACGAAGTTCGGCGCTGAATCTGGCGGCATGCTGATCGTGCTGGTGTTGCCGATAGACGTGTTGCCGAAATTCAGCTTAGTCACGGAGTCGCGTTGCGCGCCGGTTACGGAATGGTTTACCACCAGGATCTCGCTAGCGCTTTGCTGCACGGCATGAACGGGAGCGAGGCCGACGTTGGCGATGCTTTCATCCGAATCGCCGGAGACATCGATTACCATGGCGGTGCCGAAGACGGTATCGGGACCTGAAGCAGGAGCATTGTCGTTGATGGAGACGATGGTGTGCGCCGCCTGCGGGTTAGGAAATGCGGGAGGATTCGGAATGATAATCGGACGGAAAGTATCGCCGCACCCTGTGCAGATCACATAAACCAACAGCACGCACCCCAGCCAGAGAAACCGCTTCATTCAGACTCCAAGAAAAAAGTTGGTATTACGCGGAACCGATATTGTATCGGGAACCGGGGCGGTAGGGGAAATGGGGGTGGGCAGAACAGGTTTCAAGGTTTCAAAGAAGTAAGCTTCGAGCTGCCAGCAACCTGCTCTCTCGTAGCTCGAGGCTCGTAGCTCTCATCCTGAAACCTCGTACAGTTTGCAAATCATTAACCACAGAGGGCACGAAGGTTCACGAAGGAAAGGCCGAAGCCAAATCCTTCGTGATACTTAGTGTCCTTAATGGTTAAAGGCTCTGCGGCTGCGGCTGAAGTTGCACCACCACCCGCTTTTTTACCCCCGACCGCGTTTCGCCTTTGCCTGGCCCCGGGAGGGCATTTCGGCGACTTTTTCCGAGGCGGATGGCTTTTTCGTCTGGGCTAGGCTTTCCTTGAGCGCCGCCATGAGATCTACCACGGGAGCCACTTTCTTTGGTTGTTCGACGGCTTGCACTTCACCGCCCTCGAGTTTCGTCTCGATCAGCTTCTTCAGGTTGTCCTGAAACGTGTCGTGATATTTTTCCGGATCCCACTCGTCGGCTAGAGCTTCGATGAGCTGGTGGGCGACCTTGATTTCAGCTTCTTTAATCTCGACGTCAGGAGCGCCGAAGGATTCGAGCTCGCGCACTTCTTCGGCGTAGTACATGGTGTGCAGCATCATTCCGCCTTTGTGGGGACGGAGAAAAACCGTGTACTCGCGGTTGTGCATAGTGAGCTTGGCGATGGCGACATATTCGCTTTCTTCGAGCGCCTTGGTCAGGAGCGCATAGGGCCGGCGGCCCGCTTCTTCGGGAACCATGTAATAGGACGACTCGAAATACACGGGGTCGACCTCGCTGGATTTTACAAATTCGAGGATCTCCATGGTCTTCGCCGTTTTCGGCTCGATTTTCTTGATCTCTTCCGGATCGATAATGACGTATTCGCCCTTGCGATACTCGTAACCCTTGACGATATCGCTGCGCTCCAACACCTGATTGTCGAGGGGGCAAATGAGTTGCTGCTTCACGCGCTGATGATCGGTGCGGTGAAGCTGGTTGAACGAGATGCCGCTCGAGCGCGCGCCCGAGAACAGGCGCACCGGCATCGAGATTAATCCGAAGGTTAGATAGCCTGACCAGACCGAGGCCGCCATTCATTTCACCTCAAGTAGAGACGAGGCAGGCCTCGTCTTTTAATGTGATACGTCATCGCAGACGCGGCTCGTCGCGGCTGCGCGAAAGCTGAGATGCGTAAACTCCCCCGAGCGTACAGAAGTGTAGCTTAAACAAGGCGCGGTTGCGTCTGCCAGATTACGGGCGAATCTAAAGCCCAAGCACCACCTGGCGGGGTCGCTTAGCATCAGGCACCGAATATAGTGTTATCGATGGCGGATCGCGGAAGGCTGACGCCAGTTTTCGGCTATCGGTCATTGCTTGCCGAGTGACGTGAGATTCTACTAAGAGCTGGCGGCGGACAGCTGACGGCTAATCGTAATTGCTGGCATCGAGCATGGTGGACTCTTTCTTAGCCCACGCCTGGGCATCATCGCCGAAACTGCTGGGCATCGCCGCGGCCGTGACCGTGGCGTTCGCTGTGCTATCACGCGCCCTGCGCGGCGCGAACCCGTCCGGGGCGGCGGCTGGCGGCATCGCGTGTTTTCTGTTGTTCGCGGGAGTTGGACCTGTTGCCTTTGCCGCCCTCGCCGTTCTGTTTGCGATGACTTGGGCCACGACTCGGCTGGGATATCAGCGCAAACTGGCGCTGGGGATCGCCGAGCGCAAGGAGGGGCGGACGGCATGGCAAATCCTCGCCAACCTGGCAGCGGCGGCGCTGAGTTCGGCTGCTTATGGCGTAACCGGGAATCGCGCATGGCTGGTTGCCACGCTGGCCGCTCTGGCCGAGGCCGCGACCGACACGGTAGCCAGCGAAATTGGACAGTATCGCGGCTCGCGGGCGCGGATGATCACAACATGGGAACAAGTTCCGGCGGGGACTGATGGCGGCATCACGATGGTGGGTAGCGTTGCCGGGCTAGCCGCGGGGCTGGTGATTGCGATGATTGGTTCGCTTGGCGCGATGATTTCTCCGGTGCAAATTTGGATTCCGGTGGCCGCCGGCTTCGCTGGAATGCTCATCGACAGCGTGCTTGGTGCGACGCTGCAACGCCGCGGATGGATCAGCAATCAGGGAGTGAATTTCGTTGGCACACTGGCTGCTGCGGCGCTGGCGTATGCGAGTTCAGCGATGGCCTAGAGTGACGATGGGAGATCTGAATCGCGCGGAGAACCCACTCATTCGCAAAAAACGCGAATGAGTGGGGCACCCGGCGAATGAGCCGGGCACGCGGCTCTTACTGAGAGCTGATGGCTGAGAGCTGGGTTACGTTCGCTGCTTGACCCGGTCGAGCAGCATGAAGATCAGCACGCCGAGCACGGCATTGGCCAGGCCCGAGAGGAGTTCGTGGGGCCAACTCCACGCCATGCGCAAGCCGACCAGGCCGCGGGCAATCAGGAAGTAGACGACCTCGTGTACCGCGAAGAAGAAAATGGTAATCAGAAAGCGGGCGCCGGCGTTTTCGACGTCGAGTTTGATACCCAGTGAAGATGCGCCGAAGCCGACTACCGTTTTCGAAATTCCATAGAGGCCAATCGGCTGGTGGGTGAGCGCGTCTTGCATGATGCCGATCAAACCTCCGGTCAGCAAGCCCGCCAGTGGATTGCGACGCGCCGTTGCAAATCCGATGGTCACCAGCAGCGGCAGGTCGAAAATCAGAAAAAAAGGAAAGCGCAGCGGTAGAAATGCCTGGAGGAAGACGGCAGCCAGCGGAATCAGCACCGTCGCAGGGATGCTGAAACGGTAAACCTCAACCTGCTCGCCCGATGTGTAGGTGATAGCCACGTTAGTGCGGAGTATCCGGCGAGTCGGGCTGCGGTTTTCGTTCAGCCGGGGGATTTGCCGGCTTCGGCGTGGCTGCGTTAGTACTACTTGAGGAAGTAAGTCCGGGAGAATCCCCCGCGGGCGATTTGGGGTTCGGCGCATTTCGCGCCGACGGAGCGCCATTGCCAGCATCGGGCGTCGTCGCCTTGGGGTTGGATTGCGTGTCGGCGCCCGGGGTGGCAGCTGGAGTGGCAGAATGAGCAGCTTTGGTCATGCCGGTGGTTGGGGAGCCAGTAGCCGGCGTTCCATTGCCGGATACGGCAGTCGCCGCTGGCGTCTTGGCTGCGACACTGCCCGGAGCAGCAGAAGTTCCGGACGGAGCGCTCTTCTCGCTATTTTCCGGCTTCGAGGGCACGCTCGGCAGGCGCGATGCCAGAATATCGATGGCGCGAGCGTTACCAATCTGCTCCGGTTGGGCTTGTCGTTCATCGATCTTCGTTACCACCAGCACCTCTTCCAGTCGGCTAAGATCGGCTGCCGGGCGGACGTGAATGTTGAGAAACAGATCACTGCCCGGCGTAATCTTCGTCACCTTGCCGATCGGCAGACCTTTGGGGAAAATGCCGTCGCCGCCGCTGGTGAGAACCATTTCTCCCGGAGGCACGGATTCATCGCTCATCACTCTTCCGAGCACCAGTTCGCCGGCGGCCGTCCCGTTCAGAATGCCTTGCAGGCGCGTCTGGTCCAGGATGGCGCCTACTCCACTGCTCTGATCGTTGATCAGGAGGACTTCCGATGTTGTGCGGTAGACGTGGAGCACCTTGCCCACTATGCCAGCGGCGGTGATGACGGCCATGTCGGGCTTGACGCCGTCGCGGCTGCCCTTGTCGATGAAGACGGAACGCGACAGTTCGCTGCCACTGCCTCCGATGACCTGCGCCGCCATGGTCTGGGAGATGAATTGTTCCTTGAAACCAAGGAGGGCCTGAAGACGGTGGGCCTGATCGGCGTCCTGGCTGATGCGAACTCGCTCCAGGCTCATGCGTTCGATCTCGGCTTTGAGGGCGCGGTTTTCAGCGCGCACTCCGCGCAGGTAGAAGTAGTTATGCCAGATGTTGTTGGTGGAGGTTTGGGTCCAGACCAGCGCTTTTTCGAGAGGTGTTACAGCACCGATTGCCCAGATGCGGATCAGACGCGTTGGTTCGCTCGGAGTCGTCCGCTTGACTTGTACGGCCAAGCCCAGCACTTGGGCGAACAAGACTCCGACCAGCACGATCAGATTGCGGTAGCGTCCGAGGACGGATTCCATAACAGCAGTTCTCAGTTCTCAGTTGTCAATGAATCCATCAACCTGAGATTGGTGCCCAAATGCGGATTCCTCACTTCGTTCGGGATGACAATCCGGGGAAAAGGTCTCCGCGCCAAGATCGTGGTACGCAGCTCTACTCGATCGAAATCTTGCGGAGCAGTTTGAAATCCGAGAGCATCTTGCCGGTGCCGAGCACAACGCTGCATAGCGGATCGTCGGCGATGGAGACGGGCAATCCCGTTTCTTCGCGGATGCGCTTGTCGAGGTTCTTGATCAGCGCGCCGCCGCCGGTCAGCACGATGCCGCGGTCGCTGATGTCGGCGGAGAGCTCGGGCGGAGTGCGTTCGAGCGCGACACGGATCGCGTTCATGATGGTCGAAACACATTCACTCAAGGATTCGCGAATTTCGCTGTCGTCGACTGTGATTGTTTTGGGCACGCCTTCGATCAGGTTGCGGCCTTTGATCTCCATGGTCAACGGCTTATCGAGCGGATAGGCGGAGCCGATCTCCATCTTGATCTGTTCGGCGGTGCGCTCGCCGACCAGCAGGTTATATTTTCGCTTGAGGTAATTCATGATGGCCTCATCCATCTGGTTGCCGGCCATGCGCACGGAACGCGAATAAACGATGCCGCTGAGAGAGATGACTGCGATGTCGGTGGTGCCGCCGCCAATGTCGACGACCATGTTGCCGCTGGGCTCGGTGATGGGCAGCCCCGCGCCGATGGCGGCGACCATGGCTTGCTCGACGAGGTGCACTTCACTCGCCTTCGCGCGATAAGCGGAGTCCATGACGGCGCGCTTTTCCACCTGCGTAATTTCCGAGGGCACGCCGATTACAATCCGCGGATGCACCAGCATCTTGCGGTTGTGCGCCTTCTGGATGAAGTAGTTCAGCATCTTCTCGGTGACCTTGAAGTCGGCGATGACGCCATCCTTCATCGGCTTGATGGCGACGATATTGCCGGGCGTGCGGCCGAGCATCTCTTTGGCTTCTTTGCCCACCGCCTCCACTTCGCCGGTGTTCTTGTTGATGGCCACGATTGACGGCTCGTTGACGACGATGCCTTTGCCGCGCGCATACACCAGTGTGTTGGCGGTTCCCAGATCGATGGCGAGGTCGCTCGAAAACATGCTGAAGAGCGAACGCAGATTGTGAGACCGCGATGAGCCGTTACTGAACCCATTGTTCGACATGTTAAAACTTCTCTCTTCCGGGAATTCGTCTCGCCCCTGGAACCTGGGACTTCACCGGTCTCCGCGTGAGTCGTTCTCCCCTTATTATCTACTTTTCTTTCATTCTAACTTCGATGTGCAGGAAAACTAGTTTGTAAGTAGAACACCTGATACGTTCAAACTATTTTTTCCTATACAGCTCTCAAGCAAAAACCTTCCCAAAAAACGCGCTCTTACTGAATCACCACTTTTTCCTGGTGCGTATTCACTCCGCCCTGGGCATTTTGCGCCGTTACCGTGACCAGGTTTTCGCCATTCGGCAAAGGCGGCGTGAAATAGTGGAAAGAGCCATCGTCGCTGATCATCGGAACTTCTTTTCCGTTGACCATGACGCGCGCTCCCGCCTCCGTCTTACCCGTCACTTCGATCACGTGCCCATGCTGCACCAGTGGATCGATATCGAGCGACAGTTCTATTTTTTCCTTGGCCTTGACGATGATAGTAAAGCGATTCTTCTCGCTCTCCACCGATTCCTTGCCGCTGGCATCATAAGATTGGATGGACCAATAGTAAGCGCCCACGGGCAATCCGGTCACGACTACGCTCGGCGCTTCCACTTTTCGATCGAGTAGCACTGACGAAAAATAGGGGTTGTGCGAGATGCGCAGGCGGTAGCCGGCAGCGTTCCCCATCGGCGTCCAGGCAAACTCGACCTCTTTCGCTTTCTCGCCGGCATTCATGAATACAGGCATCATGTTTCCCGGCGTGATCGGCGTGGGCGGACCGATTTCCGTCGCCCGCGCCATGGTCTTCGAATCATTCTGGAAGCTTACCTTCTCCCAGTTTGAGAGGCGGACCACTTCTCCATTGCGTTCGATCTCGCCGCTGCCCTTCTTGACCAGGATTTCGTGACTGTCAGCTCTCGGATTATTGTGTACCATGGCCGACGAATCGGGAGCCAGTGACGCTTTCGCTCCCGCCACGATCACCTGCGACTTAGAGCCCTGAACGTAAGTCGCAGTCGTAAGATCGACCGTGCCGGTCGTGACCGCAACCGAGACGTTGGTTTGTTGCTGGTCGTTGGCGGAGTTTTCTTCGATGACGATGAGCGAATCCTGCTTGACGGTGTAGTTGGTGCCGTCGTTGAAAACAATTTTGGCCATGCCTTCGGCGCCCGTCTGAACGACGTCGCCTTTTTCGAGGGGCACGTTATAGTCGGCGTTAATCCAGCTATTGCCGCTGCCTTTTCTTACGCGAATGGTGCCATCGAGTGCGGTGAAGTGCGCCTGCTGCGCGACTGCAGCGGACGGCCCTTTCAGCGGAGGTGCCAGGCCCGCAACTTTCTCCAGTACGCCCGTGGAAAAATGCCCGGCTGCTTTAACTGAGGCGTCGGTAAATTTTGGAAACGCTTCGTGCATGACCGCGAAAAAAATCAGCGCAACGCCAATCAGCGCCATAATCACGCTGCGGTACGTTACCGTTTTCCAGGCAACGTAAAGTTGCGGCTTAAGTTTAGTTGCCACGAGCCGGTGCTGACCTCACAACAAAAGTTTTAGATTCGGGATATCTCTAACGCTGTGACCATCATATCCCTGCAAGGAGGGGTATTCAGCGTGGGTCATAGCGGGAAATGGTTACGAAAGTGACTAATGTGCGCGCAGAAGGGGACGACCCTGGAGGAAGCGTGCGGCTCCGGTGGCATGGGCTGCTCCGCAGACAACCGAATCCTCCGACGGGTTGAAACATCTGATGGAAAGGCAGTATTTCAGACCGCGATCATGCGGGGAAGCCCGCGCCCCTTGCTGCTCTTGCACCCGGTTGTTAGCATCAAGTGTTCAGCAATAATCGTTCGGCACTAATTCCCAGGAGGCTTTTATGGCGACCGACACCCTGACCAAGCCGGTGATGGACGGCGGTACTACGAAGACCAAGGTTTTCAAGAATTTTATTGACGGCGAGTGGGTTGAATCCGCCAGCGGACAGACCTTTGAAGATCGCAATCCCGCTGACACGCGTGAAGTCGTGGCCGTCTTCCAGCGCTCGAATAAGCAAGACGTGGACGCCGCCGTCGATGCGGCCAAGGCCGCCTTTGCTAAATGGCGACTGGTGCCTGCCCCCCGGCGCGCTGAGATGGTTTTTCGGGCCGCGGAGACTTTGATTGACCGCAAAGAAGGCCACGCCCGCGATATGACGCGTGAGATGGGCAAAGTGCTGGCCGAGACGCGCGGCGACGTGCAGGAAGCGATTGACGCCGCTTATTACAATGCTGGCGAAGGGCGTCGCCTGTTTGGCCCAACGGTGCCCTCTGAGCTGCCCAACAAATTTGCCATGGCCGTCCGCCAGCCGATTGGCGTTTGCGGCATGATCACGCCGTGGAATTTCCCCATGGCAATCTCATCGTGGAAGCTGTTGCCCGCCGTTGTCTGCGGGAATACTTGCGTGATCAAACCAGCGCAGGACACTCCGCTGTCGACGTTCAATCTGGTCCAGGCGCTGACCGATGCCGGCATTCCGAAGGGCGTGATCAACGTGGTGACGGGATATGGTCCGGAAGCAGGCACGCCGCTGCTAGAGAATGCGGCGGTGCGCGCGATCTCATTCACCGGCTCTTCGGCCGTTGGCAAAATTATTGGCACTACTGCCGCCAAGTCGTTCAAACACTGCTCGCTCGAACTCGGCGGCAAGAATCCGATGATCGTGCTCGATGACGCCAACCTCGAATTGGCCATCGAAGGCGGGCTGTGGGGAGCTTTCGGCACGACCGGCCAGCGTTGCACCGCGACCAGCCGCATCATCGTGCAGAAGGGCGTTTACCGTAAGTTAATCGATCAGTTTGTTGCTCGTGCCAAAAAGATCAAAGTTGGCAATGGTCTCGATGAGACGGTCGAGATGGGCCCGGCGGTGAACGAGAACCAGCTCAAGACTGACCTGCAGTACATAAAGATCGGCAAGGACGAAGGCGCCAAGATGGTCACCGGCGGCAACCGGCTGGACAAAGGTGATTATCAGCATGGCTGGTTTCTGGAACCAACCGTTTTTATCGACGTCGATCCCAAGATGCGGATTGCGCAGGAAGAAATTTTCGGGCCGGTGGTTTCGATCATTCCCTGCGACGACCTTGAAGACGCCATCACCATCGCGAACGGGATCGAGTATGGGCTGTCGTCGTCGCTCTACACGAAGGACGTGAACAAGGCATTTTCGGCAGTTCGCGATCTCGAGGCCGGAATCACATACATCAACGCTCCGACGATTGGCGCTGAAGTTCATCTGCCTTTCGGCGGCACGAAGGCGACCGGCAATGGTCATCGCGAAGGTGGCATCGGCGCGATTGATTTCTATACGGAGTGGAAGTCGGTCTACGTGGATTACTCCGACAAGCTGCAGAAGGCCCAGATCGACAGAGTCGAGTAAAAAGGAAATCTACCGCCGAGACGCGGAGTGCGCCGAGGTTTCTTAAGGATCGTTCCCGGCGGCCTCGGCACCTCGACGGTTATTTTTTGGACGCCTCCAACTGTCATCTTGCCTGCTCAACTGCTTCGACCCTAACGTAGTTGTTCAGGGCTGAATGTTCTGTTAGCCCTGCCGGCGGTTATAGGTTGGCCCGTGATTTCGGTGACTCCTCGAT
This sequence comes from uncultured Acidobacteriaceae bacterium, assembly GCA_963800565.1. GTDB lineage: Bacteria > Acidobacteriota > Terriglobia > Terriglobales > Acidobacteriaceae > Acidiflorens. The sequence continues at coordinate 80,222 of CAWDBM010000008.1, read as the reverse complement.
CTACGAGGGCGTTGGGAAGGTGAGGTCGCGGCTAGCGCTGAAGCTGCCAGTGCTGCTTTGTATTCTGGCCTTCGGTTGGCCTTTGGCTCTACCAGCCCAGTCTGAGGATCATCCCAATCGCAAGATCCTGCAGTCACAAAAGCCCGAATATCCGACGATTCTCAAATCGTTGGGCATCGGCGGGGTCGTGAGTCTCAATGTGAGGGTGCTCGCCAATGGAACGGTCGCTCACGTTATCGTGCTCGGCGGCAATCCTGTCCTGGCCGCGAGCGCGGTGAAGGCCGTGATGTCGTGGAGATTTGCCTCGGCCGCGGCGGCTAGCAATGAGGCTGTTGTCCTTAATTTCAAGGGGCACTGATTTATCGGTATAGATCTTACGGCCACCGAACTGAAACTCGTTCCGGCAAATCTCGCGGCGGGTTCCCGCTATCCATTCTGACAGACATGTTTTCTGTGTGTCGCTTGGCGTCTCTGCGGTTAGAATTCCCTCATGCCTGTCAGTCAACTTCGTGGAATTGCGCCGGCGGCGCGGCTGGAAAATGTTCGCTACGCGATTCGCGATCTGGCGTGCATTGCGGATGAGGTTGCGCGGCAGGGGTATAAGATTCTGCCGCTCAATATTGGCGATCCGCTTAACTTTGACTTTCAGACGCCCGCGCACATGATTGAGGCGGTTTATCGCGCCATGCGCGACGGCAAGAATGGATATGCGAGTTCTTCGGGCATTCCGCAGGCGCTCGATGCGATTCGCGGCGAGGCGGGTCGCAAGGAAATCACGAACATTCAGGATGTGTTTGTCACCTCGGGCGTGAGCGAAACGGTCGACATCTGCCTGACCGCGCTGCTCAATCCGGGCGACGATCTGCTGACTCCGTGCCCCGACTATCCGCTCTATTCCGCTGTTCTGGCGAAACTTGAGATCGGGCTGAACGCTTATTACCTGGATGAGGAAGACGGCTGGCAGCCCGATCTCGACGACATCCGAAAAAAGATTACGCCGCGGACGCGCGGCATCGTGTTGATCAATCCGAACAATCCGACCGGGTCAGTCTGCACGCGCACGATGCTCGAGGAGATTGCTGAGCTGGCGCGCCGCCACAATTTAATCATTTTTGCCGATGAGATTTACGACAAGCTGATTATTGACGACGAGCCGCATGTCGCCATGGCCGCGGTCGCGCCCGATGTGCCGGTGGTCACGTTTGGCGGATTGTCGAAGAACTACCTTGCTCCCGGATGGCGCATCGGATGGGGCATTGCCAGCGGCGAGGCCGCAGTCATCAATCCGTATCTTGAAGGCGTGAATAAGCTGTTGCGGGCGCGCCTCTGCGCCAATCATCCCGAACAATACGCGATTAAGGCCGCGCTCGAAGGCCCGCAGGACCACCTCGTCGAAGTGAAGCGCAAGCTGCACAGCCGCCGCGACCTGACCATGCAGTGGTGTGCCGAGACTGCGCGTGTGAGTTGTGTGGCGCCGCGTGGAGCGTTCTACGCCTACCCCAGCATCGACATTCCCGAGGGCGACGACGTTTTTGTCACCGAGGTGATTCGACAAAAGTACGTGACCCTCGTGCACGGCTCGGGATTCGGCCAGCGCCCGGGAACCAAACATTTCCGCATCGTGTTTCTGCCGGATGAAAAGACGCTGAACGCTGCCTATGCGGCGATTGGCGATTTTATCCGGGAGCGCTACCCATAAGCACCCCATCGGTTACTAAATGCGACTCAGGTTAACCGGCAAAGGATCCGACGCGTTCCCGAACGCTGCTATATGCCGGTTTCCAGCGTCTGGCCTGCGCCAGACAAATAATATGAAGAATCAGCAGCAAGGGCACTGCGAAGGTCGGAATCACGCTCAGGGGCAGCACAGTCATGGGTATTGTTGTGATCCCGTTCGCGGTGCCAAGGTCTGCTGGGGCGATGAACCTAGCGAGTCCGCCGAGGCTGATTGCCGAAACCAGATCCGCAATCCCCAGCCACTGCCAGACGATAAAACTGGTCTTGTGATTCGGGTCCGCCAGCTTCGTGGCTACCAGAAGCGCAGATGCTCCGATCGCGATGTCTCCCCACCCGGCCGGCAAAGCGAGGAATCCGGGCAGAATGCCGTAGGCATACAGCGCCAGGAATACGAAGCCCACAATTCTCCAGGACTGGATATTGGTCAAGGTTCGCGGGTTCAGCGAGAGTACGAACTCGCGGAACGATGTCGAGCTGCGGTACCACACAAAAAACAGAGAAATCGGAATCACCACCGCCAGAAACAGGGCAAGCACCGGACGGCCTGCATCGGTTTTGAACAAGTGCAGCGCCGACGCAGAAAGTGAGAAGGTAAACCAGGCGGCGATCAGCCCGGCAGTCAGCTTCGCGTAGCTTTTGTTGGTCATGATAAGTCTCCTCAATCTGTCACAGCATTCGTCACGTGGTTGGTTAATTTCATGAGCTGGTTCCACAGGTCGGCTCCGAGTTGCACTCGCAATCGTGCCTGCGCTTCCTCCCAGCGAGGAAGCGCTCGTTTGAACTGAATCGCGCCGGTCTTCGACAATCGGAGTCGCCACTCCCGCCGATCGGCGCCACGCGTTTTGCCGATCCAGCCTTGCCGGCTCATGATTCTTAGCGTCCGGGTGAGGCTGGTGCTGTCCATAGCCAATACTCGCCCCAGTTTTCCCTGAGTCACCTCGCCGGCCACCGAAAGCACCTGCAGCACCGTGAATTGCGTTGCTCGAAGTCCAGTGGGACGCAGCTCCTTTTCATAGAACTGCGTAAGTGCCCGTGCGGTTCGGCGAAAACTAGCGCACACGCAGGGAAGCGCAGGCAGAAGAGTTCCATTCATGCGAATTAGATGTATATACATCTATATAGGGATGCAAGAAATTATCGGGAGGCAATTCCGCGATGGTTCTATCTCCACTGTCCGTGCGGAGCGTCGAACTTTCGTAACTCTACAGGCGGATGCTCCCTTCCTATACTTGTTGCAGTAGCGGTTAGGAAATCTACCCATGCGTCGAACGATTCTGAGCTCAATTTTCGTGCTGTCATTTCTCGCGCTGGCGGGCGCGCTCGCCTGGGCGCAGAGTTCTTCGCCCGAGGCTCTTTACGATCGTGGTGTCGATGCCATAACCGGGGTGGGGCCATCGCGCAACGACCCTGCGGGCGTCGACTACTTCAAGCAATCCGCCGACCTGGGCTATGGACCGGCCCAGATCGCGCTCGGCTACTATTACGAAACCGGAACAGTCGTGGCGACTGATCAGGCACAGGCTGTCGACCTATATCGTAAAGCGGCGCAACAAGGTGATCCGCTGGGGGGATGGCTCGCCGGACGCCACTACTACCTCGGTGCCGGAGTGCCGCGCGACCTCGATGCGGCGCGAAAATGGCTCAAGATAGCCGCGGATCAGAGCAGCGCTTATGGCGCTTACTATCTGGGTCGTGTGCTGGACGATAAGGATTACGCGAAGGTCGATAACGCCAGAGCTGCGGCGCTGTATAAAATTGCCGCCGATCAGGGCTTGCCGCAGGCGCAGTATTTCTACGCAAAATCGCTGAAGGACGGTCGCGGCATTGCGAAGGATCCCTTTACCGCCTACATCTGGTACTCCATCGCGCTCGATGCCGGTTACGCCGCGGCGAATGCCGACCTCGGCGAACTCAACAACAACGGCTCGCTCACGGTCGATCAGATTTCAGCAGCGAGAGTGAAAGCCCGCGATATGGAGCAGGTCGTGATCCGCGCCATTACCGCCCGGGGATGCTCTGGCTGGGAGGGGGAGTTTGACGAGTTTCCCACGCCGCCGCCGCCGAAGTTGCAGCGGTTCTGCCACTAAACAGGGCAGCGTGACCTGTTTTTTTTGCCACTCGTTGCTACATACTCCGTTTCCTGAATCTCGGCGTTAGTGGTTAAACTCTTTCCGTGGCAGATTCTCAGCCCCGTATCATCGAATCGTATCAAGACTACACGGCTCCTTTCGACGCCACGCGCGTAACCCGATCTTTATTGCAAACTGTCCCCGACAAATATCTTGCCGGCCTAGATTGCGTGATCCTGCTCAATGAGGGCGGCCTTTCTCGCAGGGATAGAGTGGGTAAAGTACGATCTCGCAAACGCAAGGTCGACAAATCCAGAGTGCGCGGCTTCTACCACCACGCGTGGCAAGGTAAGCCGCCGTGGATCGAAATCCGCGTTGACAAAACCTTCAGAAACGTTTCCCCAAAGGCGTTGTTTTGGATTCCCTTGTTTCGCGAAATTCTTCTGGGAAATGTGCTGTATCACGAACTCGGTCACCACATTGATGCCTGCATTAGGCCGGAATACCGGGAAAAGGAGGATATCGCGGAAGATTGGAACAGCAAGCTAATGACTAGTTTTCTGCGAAGAAAATACTGGTACGCGGTTTGGCCTCTGGTCCTGCTAGGGAAGTTTCGGAAATGGAGGAGAAGGCGACAATCAGTTCGCGGCTGAATTCGCAGGGCCGACCGGCGACTTGTTCTACACCATCTCCGTGCCCCACAGATCGTGCAGGTGAACGATCCCCAGCAATCGTAACTCGTCGTTACAGCCGGCATCCTCATCCACCACCACCAACGAAGTAATCTTCATCTCTTCCATGCGAGCCAGCGCACTTGCCGCGAACTCCCGCGCGTGGATCGTCTTTGGATTTCGCGTCATGCAATCTCCGGCGGTCAGGTCGAGTGCGTCTTTGCCGCGTTGCTCGAGCAATCGCCGCAGGTCGCCGTCGCTGATTACTCCGAGCAAACGAACGCCCTCAACTACGGTGGTCATTCCCAGCTTCTTGCGCGACATTTCGTAGATCACATCCTGCATCTTGGTTTGTGGCGTGACTCGCGGAACCGCATCTCCAGAGTGCATCAAGGATTCGACTCGCGCCAGCCGTTTGCCCAGCTTTCCTCCGGGATGGAGATTGGCAAAATCCTCCTCTTTGAAGCCGCGTTTTTCCGAAAGCGCTACTGCGAGGGCATCACCGAGAGCCAGCATGGTTGTGGTGGAGGCGGTGGGAGCGAGTCCAAGCGAGCAGGCTTCCTGCGAAATCGAACAGTCGAGAGCAACGTCGGCGGCGGAGGCCAGAGTAGACTTGCGGGTGGAGCGGACCTGCCCTGAGCGAGAGTCGAAGGGGCCCTCGCCCGCTGCCTTTGGTGTGGACTCCTCGCAAGTCATCGCAATCAGCGGAACCTGCAGCCGCTTGATGGTCGCGAGCAACTGCAGAATCTCTTCCGTCTCGCCGCTGGCGGAAAGCGCCAACACCACATCGCCGCGCACGATCATGCCGAGATCGCCATGCAGGGCTTCGACCGGATGCAAGTAGAGAGCGGGCGATCCCGTCGAACTTAATGTTGCCGCAACCTTGCGCGCGATCAGGCCGCTCTTCCCCATGCCGGTCACGACCACGCGGCCCTTGCATTCGAACATAAGTTCTACTGCGCGGTTGAAATCGGCGGCCATCGGTCCCGCGAGCCGGTCAGCGAGCGCATGCAATGCTTCGGCCTCAATACGGACTACATTTTCGCCGACGTGTTTCATGAAGGGGAAATGGTAGCAGAAGGAAGAGGATCATCGGGCTATCGGGTGATCGGGCCATCGGATCATTCGATGATGCGGAACGCGATTGAGGTTTTGAGGAAGCAATCTATTTGTTTTCGAGATCGCGCGCAATCATTGCTGATTTCCTCGCACCGAGAGAGCTCCTTGCCGCGCGCACGTGATCTTTGATGGCGAGACGAAGATGCCGCGCCAGCGTTCTGAGCTCTACTTCGACTGTGGGAGTGAGAGTGCCAGAACAAAGCAGACGAATCCTCGCACACAGTTCTTCAATGCGAGCGTCGGTTGAGAAGGGCATATTAGATTGTCTGTCGAGACGCGTCTATGTTCGATACTGCAGATACCGTAGTGCGGAAAAAGGTTGCCAGTCTATCAAACTTCAAGTTTCGCATCCAACGCGGCCTGTTCGATTCGCGGTGATTCGTGAAATATTTTCGTACTGTCTTCTCCAGTGGACGACTAAAGCCCCGCAGCAACTCGTTTGTCGTCAGCGATTTCGGTTGCCTCTTCGTCCACAGACGTGGCCTGGCGATTTGGCCACGTTCGTGCCTTGGTCATGACATGACCATCGACGAAAAAGACTGGCAACAGCTTTGCGCCCTCGCAGCCGTTGAGTCCGATCCGCGCCGATTGCTGGAGATCATCGATCAACTCATCGTCGCGCTGGATGAGCGAAGGGAAGAGATGCACAAGCGCGAGCAGCAATACGAACCCGATTCTGGTATTTCCCGCGAATAGTGCGACGCTGATTTTTTTCTTTTGCTGAACCGGACGATATCCCTGCCCTCCTTGGCTGAAGTTTGCTCTGATACACTTCACAGTTTCCTCTGGCGAAATTTCCAGCGAGGCAATCATGGCCATTCAGTCGGTCGGTGTGATCGGAGCGGGCACGATGGGCAATGGCATCGCCCAGGTGTTTGCGCGCAGCGGGTTTGAAGTGGTGCTCTGCGATGTGGAGCAGCGTTTCTTAGATCGCGGCCTGCAGACGATCGCGAAAAATCTGGATCGCGAAGTGGCGAAGAGCAAAATCACGGATGCCGATAAGACAGCGACCATGGGACGAATTACGGCAGTGTTGGATCGATCGAAACTCGCGAACTGCCATCTGGTAATCGAAGCGGCAACCGAAAAGTTTGCCATCAAAGCGGAGATTTTTCGCGACCTCGACCGCATTACGAAGCCCGATGTAATTCTGGCGACGAATACTTCTTCGATATCGATTACGAAAATTGCGGCGCTCACCGGGCGCGTCGACAAAGTCATCGGCATGCACTTCTTTAATCCGGTGCCGGTGATGAAACTGGTGGAAGTGATTCGCGGCCTCGCCACCTCGCAGGCTACATTTGAGGCGGTGCGCGACCTGGCGGTGAAACTGGAAAAGACGCCGGTTGAGGTCAATGACGCTCCGGGATTTGTATCCAACCGTGTGTTGATGCCGCTGCTGAATGAGGCGATGTTTGCGGTGATGGAGGGCGTCGCCACTCCGCAAGCGGTCGACGAAGTGTTTAAGCTGGGGATGGCGCATCCCATGGGGCCGCTGACGCTCGCAGATTTTATAGGCCTCGACGTCTGCCTCGACATCATGCGCGTGCTGCAGGATGGCCTGGGAGATCCAAAGTATCGGCCGTGCCCGCTGCTGATCAAAATGGTGGATGCAGGCTGGCTGGGACGCAAGAGCGGGCGCGGTTTCTACACTTACTGAAAACGCTGCGAGCTTCACGCTGCGAGCTACGGGCAACGGGATTGTTCGAAACTCCAAGCCTGAAGCTCGGGGCTCGAAGCTCGTAGCTCGTAGCTAATCAACAGAATCAGCTCGTCGAGACTAGAAATATGGCATTAGACCTGAGTGGACTTCTCCCCAACACAAAATCTCGTGCCGATGGCTTTTATTATTTCCTCGCCGTAGCGTCGGGCGTAGCGGCTGGATGGCTCGATATTAAAGTAGGCGACTTGCTGCTGACGGCGATAGTGGTGCTGGCGGCGAATATGCTCCTCGGGTTTTTAAGCCCGAGGCATCCATGGCGCTGGGTACTGCTGGTGGGAGTATTTGTGCCGCTCGTCGAATGGCTGGCCTACTTTTTTCTTTCCGAGAAGCCGGAACGGGCCCAGATCTACGAGTCGTTTCTGGCATTCGTGCCAGGCATCGCCGGTGCGTACGGAGCAGCTGTGGGCCGCGGCGTGGTCGACAATTTGTTTGGGAAGAAGTGAACGCTACCTTCCATAAACTTACCCTGGTAATCAAGCCAGAAGACGGTCGTAATCGCGGCTGGTTGCCGCGTGGCTGATTCTTTTTCGTTTTTCTTCCGATTACCTACGCTGGGAGGGATTGCGAATGAGAGCTACGCGGCGGGCACCGGCGTTGGTGGGTCTATTTTATTGCCTGGTCTTTGGTCTATTCGGGCTAGTTGGCTGCAGCGGGAATTCGAACCCAGCGGCGCAGAGCGCGATCCGAAACTATAACGGTACGGCGTCGGTTGGGGATTTCCTCACCATCACCATCAACTCGACGGCGCTAACGATTTCGTATAAGAACTACACCAACGGCGACACTGGCACCGTTCCCTATACGGTGAACGCGAACGGGACCTACACCATCACCGACCCGAACGGCAATCTGGTGGCGGCCTACGAAGTGCCGGGCTCGGTGCTGATGGTTGAGACCAATAAATCCGGCCCCAGCCACAATACACCAGCGCTGATCACCGCCATTGAGAGCATGCCGGCCTCGATCACTACTTTTGCCGGGCGAAACTTCAATTACCTTCAATTCCGCACCTCGTCGGGCGGGCTGGGTTTCGGCACCATCGCGATCGATGCGCAGGGCAATGTTACGCATGACGGCTTTTGGCCCTATGGCGAGACGCAGCAGCCGGCGGACATGTTTGATGGCGGAACGTTCGCCGCCTCCAGCGTTCAGGAGGACGCTTCGGGGGATTTTTTCACAATCACGGAGGGCACTGGAGAGACCAGCACTGCCTTCGGCACGCAGAATGGCTTCTTTGCCGTGGACACGGCGAACGGGACCATCCTGGGCCTGCCCAAGGCGTCGTCCAAAACTTTTGACGCGAGTAATGCCGGCACCTATACGGCTGTTTTCTATAAGAAGCCGAACGCGCAGATGACGCAGAATGGCGAGAGCGGCACGCCGGTGGAAGGGAATGCCACGATAACGATTTCATCGAGCGGACTGTTGACCATCACCGACAGCCAGAGCAACACAATGGCCACCGGCACGCTGGCGGCGGTGGCGGATACTCCGTACCTCTACGATGGCACGCAGAATACTCTGCCCGATCCCTGCTTTGGCATGTTCACGATTCGGATAACGACGGGGAACTCGCAGCAGGATGTGTTCGTCTCGTTTCAAGGGGACGCGGTAATCTTTGCCAGTTTCAAGACTGCGCTGCCCTTTCAGACCAATGGCAACGCTACGTATACGTACTTTTACGGTGTGGGCGTGAACTGAGAACGGCTTCGCTGTGGCTGTGTGCCTCCGTGGGGGAACTCGATCATCACGAAAGCAGTCCCACCAAAGGTACCAGTAATTGAAAAAGTGCTGGGGTTTCCACAGCCTGTGGGGGTAAGCTTACAGCTATATGGCGGTGTCGGTTTCAGTGCTCGCCAGCGGCAGTCGTGGGAACTGCGCGCTGATCGGCACGAGCACAACCCGCATTCTGGTTGACGCCGGTCTCTCCGGCCGCGAAACTTTCAAGCGCTTGCGCGCGCTCGCCGATCGTGACACCGAGAGTAATCGAGGGTGTGCTCAGGAAATTTCCGCGATTCTGATTACGCATGAGCACTCCGACCACGTTGCCGGCTTGCAACGGCTGGCGGCGAAGCTCAACGTGCCGGTCTATCTGACCGCGCCCACGCATCATGCCTGGAGCCGGGCGATGCGGGATGAAGAAGGTGTGATTCCCGAGCTGCCAAAATCAGAGCATTTCTGCGCCGGGCGCGGCTTTCGCGTTGGGGACATCGAGGTCATGCCTTTCACTATTCCGCACGATGCGGCCGATCCCGTCGGCTTCACTTTTCGTGCCGAAGGCGTCAAGATTGGTTTTGCCACGGATCTCGGCTACATGCCGGTCAGCGTGCGGAACCACTTGCGCGGTTGCAGCGTATTAGTCATGGAGTCGAACCATGACGTGGAGATGCTGCGCTCCGGGCCCTATCCATGGTCGGTGAAGCAGCGCGTTATGAGCCGGGTGGGGCATTTGTCGAATGACGCGCTCGCGGAATTCTTCTCCAACGACTATGATGGAGGGGCAGAGTACGTGGTTTTGGCACATCTGTCTGAACAGAATAATCATCCCGAAATCGCGCGAGCCGCGGCGGAAAAGGCGCTCGGCGCCCGTCCGGGGCTGTGGCACAACCGTGTGCTGCTGGCAACCCAGACTGAACTTCTCGAATCCATCTGGTTATAGCCGCTTACTCCGGTCTAGCTCTTTATGAATGACTGCGTGGAACCGATCGTAGGGAAAATCCTTGCTGGATGGCGCTACGATATTTCCGGCCTGGCTCCCGAAATGCGCGGCGACTACGATCTGCATTTTGCCGGCTGCGCGCACTGCCGCAGCCGCCAGAAACTAAACCGGATTATCGATATTTCCCTGATCGTTTTGGCTTCGGCGTCGGCCGCCGTGTTTTTGCTGGCCTTTGCCGTGATCCGTTATTTTGGGCCGCGCCACGCGTTCTGGCTCGAAGTGGGAGCGCTCGGGGGGTTCGCCCTCTCCGCGTTGATCTGGCTGATTGTGGCTGTCGCTACTCCTGCGCCGACTGTAATGGTGGACGTGGCGAAGCTGGGTGCACGCCATGTGCATGACCGGCTACCCGCCGAGATTCGCGAGCGCCTGCCGGAAGAAATACGGGTGAAGCTTACGGGCTCGTAACGCCAGGGTTGAAGTTTGGTTGTATCCATTTCGAGTTGTAAGGTTATGAAGTTTGCGTTCAAAATTCTGAGCCTGATGCTCATACCGGCGGTCGTGCTGGCGGTTACGACGGGCGCCTGGATGAACGCCGAATACGCGTTTGTTCGATCAATCCCTCTTGGGGATAGCATGCCGCCCTGCCATGCCCACGCCGCGAGTGTTCCCGTTCAACCAGTACGTTCATCAGCACCTCATGGGCCTGCGAATTATCAGTGCTGCCTTACCGATCACGCGGTTGCGGTCGTGCATGATTCCGAGTGTTCGCGGCCTGCGGTGCAGTTCGCTCGCGTGGCTCCGCAAATCGAACCTACGACAGCAATATTGCTTGTGAGCGCGCACGAACTTCGAACCATTGTTCTCTCCGACCCGCCCGGCGCGACTCCCCTTCGAATCTGATCTTCCTTCCTTACACACCGCGGTAATCATTCAGCAACAACGATTGGCGAATTTGTTTTTGGAGCGCGATCTCGCGCTTGGGGAGTTGAACGTGCGGGCATTTGTCTTCAAATTTTTCTTGGTTAGCGTTCTTCTGGTTTCATGGATAGTTCCGGCCGCGGCGCAGCGGGTGGACCCCGTTCCGCAAACTGAGCAAAACACGGATCAGATGGAACAACAAAAAATGGACATGCCGGGAATGAAAATGCCGCCGACGGACCAAGCGCACTCCGAGCCCGACTGGATGCCGGCCGCCGAGAATAGCTCGGGAACGGAATGGCAGCCTGCGGCGACCGTAACTCCTATGTGGATGAAATCTATCGAGACTTGGAAGGTGATGGCGCATGGAGTCGTCTTTGTGGATTACAACCAGCAAGGCGGGCCGCGGGGCGAAGGCAAAGCTGAGTCGGTGAATTGGCTGATGCTGATGGAAGAGCACAGATTGGGTTCTGGCAATCTGTTGTTTCGCGAGATGTTTTCCGCGGAGTCTCTGACCTCGCCGCACCCCGGATTTCCCGAACTTTTTCAGACGGGCGAAACTTATCATGGTCAGCCGCTGGTTGACCACCAGCATCCGCACAACGTCTTTGCCGAACTCTCGCTGGATTACACCCATCCCCTCGGAAGTCTGCTCAAGGAAAAAGTTTTCTGGGAGTTTTATGGCGCTGCCGCCGGCGAACCGGCGCTTGGACCGGTAGCTTACATGCATCGTGCGTCGGCATCGGAGTTGCCGATGGCGCCGCTATCGCACCATCTACAAGATTCGACGCATACCAGCTTTGGAGTAATCACGACGGGGCTGATCATCAACCGCTTCAAAATTGAGGGGTCGGCATTCAATGGCCGCGAACCGGATGAGAAGCGTTACACGATCCAGTTCGCCGCGCTCGATTCCTGGTCGGCTCGGATAAGCGTTGCGGCGACGAAGAACTGGACGGCGGAATACAGCTACGGGCGGCTGGAGCATCCCGAATCCTATGAACCGGGCAGCCAGCGCCGGCAGACGGCTGCGGTGGAATATGTGACGCCGTTTGCGAACGGGGCGTCGCTATGGGCAACGTCCGTAGTATGGGGGCGCGTTCACAACGAATTTGATAATCACAATCTGAACGGTTATTTGCTGGAGACGACGGTAGACTTTAAGCACCGAAATTATGCTTTCTCGCGAATGGAGCTGGTCGATAAAGACGAGCTCTTTCCGGACAACCCGGAGCTCCCGGCGTTTCGTATTGGCGCCTACACTTTCGGCGGCGCGCGCGACCTTATCCAAAGCCGTGTCTGGAGGCTGGCGCTGGGGGCGGACTTCACTTTTTACTCCAAGCCCTCAGTCTTGAATGTTACATATGGCCAAAACCCCGTGTCGTTCCAGATTTTCCTGAGAGTTCGTCCAGCTTCCCGTTAGGGTGGTCGTCAAGTTCAAGCGAATCGCGAAAGGGTTACTAAAAGGAATATTGGAGACGATACGGCATGACAGTGGTCTTGTTTAGGCGCAGAATCTAATAGCTATGGGCGCGGCATTAACGCTGGTGCGGCAGGTGCAGATCACAATGCTGGTGAGTATCGCGCTGTACGCCGTGGCCGGCGAAATGATCGCGCGCAAGCCAGCGCACGGTCCGGACAATACTTTATTCCACGCGCTCTCTCTGGTCTCGATCACATTGGTTGGCGCCAGCCTGGTGGTGCGGCGCACTCTGGTCTTGCCGTCAGAAGCCTTGCTGCGACACCGGTTTGACGACCGGGTTAGCGTAGCGCGCTGGCGAGCCGGTTATTTGTTTCTCTACGCCTTGTGCGAACTCCTGGGCATCTTCGGGCTTATTTTGCGAATGGCTGGCTTTACTCTCGGCAATATCTGGGGCTTCTATCTTGGCGGATTCCTGCTGCTCCTGCTGTACTCTCCTCGGGCTCCGCTCTCTCCCATCAGGTGATTGCAATCGCCGGCGGTGCCGACTGACGGCTATGTTCGGCGAGTTACCGTTTGTGATTCGAGCGTTCGACATCGAACATACCAGACGTGTTGGGGACTGCAATACTTCCGGCGGTCATGAATAATGCTCACAGCGAACAGATTCGCGAACTCTGTTCGCGAATCCAGGCAGAAAACGACCCGCAGAAGTTTCTTCTGCTGGTCGAGGAGCTGAATAAGCTTTTAAGCAGGAAAAACGTTACTCCCAAGAAAAACGACGATACTTAGGTAGGGCCTCGATAGAAGGCTACATAGATTCGTCGTCTATTCTCCCTTGCCGTCTTTCTGAATATCCGTAAAAAATGTACGCGTCACTACAGGTTCTGCGAACTTGGCCGACGCACGCCGTTCGCATCGAATCTTGCATGAATACATTGGACTTAAAAGGAGACCCGGCCGGCAAGCGCGTTCTCCGGCCGATCAAGCCCGCTCCGCTTCATCGGGGCGCCCGTTCCGACGCTGCGGGCAAAGCCATAGGCAATCTCATTCTGCCGTCGCTACCAGAGGAGGAATACAGCCAACTTCGGCCCTTTCTGGAGCCCGTAGACTTGCCGCAATACGACATCCTGCATGCGCCGGGCGAGAAGATCGACTTTGCCTATTTTCTAAACGAGGGCATGACCTCGCTGGTGGCCCTGAGCCCGGATGGCAGGAGTGTAGAAGTCGGCATCGTCGGTAAGGAAGGGATGATAGGTATGTCGCTCACCATGGGCCTCCGCCGAGTGGTTTTCCGCGCCATCATTCAAATCGCAGGAAGCGGCTTACGGATACGAGCGGAGATCTTTCAGGACATCCTGCAGCGCACGCCTACCCTCCGCCTGCAACTAAGCCGCTTCGCCTTGCTCCACGGAATGCAGGTCGCCCAGCTCGCCGCCTGCAATCGTCTGCACGAGGTTGATCAGCGCCTGGCTCGCTGGCTCCTGATGTGCCAGGACCGCGCCGATTCGCAGTTGCTTCCGCTGACCCACGAGTTTCTCGCGCAGATGCTGGGCACGGGACGCCCCAGCGTGAGTCTGGCGGCCGCCGTTCTTGAGAACGCCGGACTGATCGAAAACCTGCGCGGCACCGTAAAAGTATTGAACCGCAAGGTCCTCGAACAGGCTGCTTGCGAGTGCTATGGAGTGATCCAGCACTTTAACGGCGGGCTCGGCCTGAAGTAACCCAGGAGCAAACATCCCTATCCCAAGTGCCCGCTGATGCGATAGCTTCTATTCATGTGAAAGGGAACTCGCATGAGCATTCAGGATGAGCAGGAACTTTCGTCCTTGAGAGTGGTTGGCCGCGTCGTTCGCCTGGTGCTTGACGCCATGAAGGCCGAGGTGCGGCCCGGTGTCACTACGCAATATCTGGATGAAGTCGGCGCGCGCGTCATGCGGGAGAATGGCGCACGTTCCGCGCCCTCGATGGTTTATCAGTTTCCCGGTGCCAGTTGCATCAGCCTTAATGATGAGGCGGTGCACGGAATTCCCGGCGAGCGCGAACTTAAGGAAGGCGACCTTGTAAAGCTTGACGTGACGGTGGAAAAGGACGGCTTCATGGCGGACGCCGCCATCACTGTGCCGGTCGGCCGAGTGACTCCGCAGGCCGAAGCATTAATCGCGTGCGCCGAGCGTGCTTTTCACAAAGCGATGCTGGTGGCGCGGGCCGGCTTTCGCGTATTTGAGATTGGGAAGGTTGTGGAGCGCGAGGTGCGCAAATCTGGTTTCAGGGTTGTCCGCGAACTCGGGGGACACGGCATTGGACGCACCATTCATGAAGCGCCGCATGTGCCTAACTACCCAGACCCCACGGCCCGCCAGATCATGAACGATGGCCTTGTCATCACCGTTGAACCGATCATTTCGGCTGGTTCGGGACGAGTGTTTACAGAGAAAGATGGCTGGACGGTGCGCACCGGCGACCGGGCGCTCTCCGCTCATTTTGAGCATACTTTGGTGGTGACTTCGGGCGCGCCGATTTTGCTGACAGCTTTTTAGAGTCTGCGACGGTGCTGCCATATACAGCTCTACGCTGGATTGTCCCAATCGCTTCGCGGGCAGGAATGTCCGCGCCACACGATCAGACTTTGACCGTATCCTTGCGTTCGGCGGGAACATAGTTCACCGCGGCGGTTCGATCGAGTTTGTCCCAGGCGAAGGGCCGGCCTTGGACGGCGCGCTTCAAAGTGCGGAACAGCACCAGAGAGAATACCTGCCGGTAGGCGAAGCGCTGCAACCACACTTGGCTGAGCAGCCAGGCGTCCTCGCGGGCTTCGGGTTGGCGGCGCTCCAGCGCGAAGGCGAGCGCCGAGGCGAGAAAATCGATTACGAGAAATGCGCCGAAGAAAATCAGCAGCCGCTGGAAGCTGGCCGGATCGTTCGATTCCGGATGGAAATATTTCTGGATGAAATACCAGGCCACGCCGACCACAAACATCACATCGATGAACGGCGAAACCAACGGCAGCAGAATCTGGAAGATCAGGATGTTGGGAAGGGCAACGAATCCCAACGCGCCTTTGCGCGCGAACACGCCCTTATGTTTGAAAACGGCTTGCAGGATTCCGAACGACCAGCGAAAGCGCTGGCGCATAAGCGCATTGGCGCTGGTGGGAGCTTCTGTGAAGGCGAGCGCCTGATCTTCGTATTCCACGCGATAGCCGTTGCGCAGGAGCGCCATGGTCAGATCGGCGTCTTCCGCGACCGTGTCAACATGGTAGCTTCCCGCTTCGCGAACGGCAGAGGTACGCCATGCTCCGATGGCGCCCGGAACGACGCTTACGGCACCCATGGTATTGAGGGCTCGGCGTTCAAAATTCTGGCTGGTGATGTATTCGAGCGCCTGCCAGCGCGTCCAGAGATTGACCCGGTTGCCAACCTTGGCATTGCCGGCGACCGCGGCGACTTTCGGATTGAGGAAGTGCGGCACCATTCTCACGATCGCATCAGGAGCAATAATCGTGTCGGCATCGATGCCGACAAAAATTTCTGCGTCGCCGATGTGTTCCAATCCGAAGTTAAGCGCCTCCGCCTTGCCGCCGTTGGGCTTAGTGAGGATCACAACCTGCCCTGCGGCTTCTTCGGCGGCGAAGGTGCGGCGCGAGATTTCGAGGGTGCGATCTTTCGAGCCGTCGTCGATTACGATTACGCGCAAATTGGGATAATCGGAATCGAGCGCGCCTTGAATGGTGCGTTCGATGACTTTTTCTTCGTTATACGCCGGAATTAGAACCGCGACTTGCGGCCGGTACGCGGCAATCTGCTCGGGCGTCCCATGCACATGCGAGAAGATCCGGTCATAGATGGCGAGGACGCCGACGAAAATCAGGCGGCCGGTCATCAGGATGTCACCAAGGAAGAAGATAATTGTGATGCCTATGATGGTCGCGCTGAAGAGCCAGAAGCCAATCCAGTTCAAGCGCGCAGACCAGAACTGATTTGCGGGCAGCGGCGGCATGACATCGGCTTTTGTTTTGCCCATCAACTTGTAGACGGGGACAAACTCAAATCCGCGGGCGCGGGCTCCGTCGATAATTAATGGGAGCGCCTCCACGGTTCTTTCGCGATTGCCGCCGCCATCGTGCATAAGAATGATGTTGCCGCACTGTTGATCGTTGGGCTGGCAGGGAGGCAGATGGTCGAGCACGCGCGCGGCAATCTGCTGCGGCGTCAAAGCGGGATCGTCGTACCAATCCCTGGTGTCGATCTTGTTGCCGATGGTGATGTAGCCGAGGCTCTGCGTGACTTCGAGCGGCTTTACTTCATCTTCCGTATCGGGCTCGGCATCGACGGAATACGGCGGCCGAAACAGAGTCGTGCGAATGCCTAGTTGGCTGGCAAACAATTCTTCGGTCAGGTTTAGCTCCACCCGCATGTAACTGGAGCCGATCGAGCTGATATCAGGATGAGTAAAAGTATGATTGCCGATTTCATGACCTTCGCGGAAAATGCGTTTCGTCAAACTGCCGAACTTCTCCGCCTGGATTCCGATCAGAAAGAAAGTTCCCGGCACCTGCTTGTTCTTCAGGACGTCGAGAATCTTCGGTGTCCATTCCGGGTCGGGGCCGTCGTCAAAGGTCAGTGAAAGAAGGTTCTTACTTGCCCCATAGCGCGCCACACGATAGGGCTCAGGCAAGCTTTTGAATTCTTCCCCGTCGATCAGTCCAGTGTGCTTGTCAGTGGTCAGGGTGCGCTCGCCGTCAGCTGGCCGCGCC
This sequence comes from uncultured Acidobacteriaceae bacterium, assembly GCA_963800565.1. GTDB lineage: Bacteria > Acidobacteriota > Terriglobia > Terriglobales > Acidobacteriaceae > Acidiflorens. The sequence goes on along the minus strand of CAWDBM010000008.1, from coordinate 63,150 downwards.
TCGATATGCAGGATTTCGCCGTCGCCTTCCATATCGACGTCCTGGCCCGGCGGCACATCCTTCAATCGGTCGGATGCGTTCGCTTCTCCGGGCATATCCCATACCCGCCATAGCGATCGATCTTCGGCGCCCAGCCTCCACAACGCGAATGTCTGGATGCCGAGCGTCTGCGCGGCGCGCATCTGGTTCAACGCGGTGACCGCATCGAGAAACCAGACATCGTGGCGGAAATTATCGTCATCGCGATAGCTGAAATGCGGATTGAGCGCATCGCCATCGTAATCAACATCCTCTTCGGCGTCGCGTGAACCGATCCACGCCTCCTGCACCGAGACGCTCTTATCGGCCTCGCCCGGAGGGAGTTTGCCTTTTTTTGGCTTCTCAACCCAGTCGTAGCCGTAGTTGCCAATCGCGCAGATCAGTTTCTCCTTCGGAATCTCCTTGAGCGCGGATTCGAGATTGTCGGTAAACCAATCCTGCGAAGCGACAGGGCCGGGAGTTCCACCGGGGAAATGCTCGTCGTAATTCATGATGACGACGCCATCGACGGCGGCGGAAATCGCCTTGTAATCAAAATCTTCGTTGCGCACCTGCACGCTGACATATAGCTTCATGCCCTTGGCGTGCAGGTCGGACGCAAGCTCGTTGAGCAGGTCGACATAGCCGGGCTGGCCTTTCTTCGGGAAGGATTCGAAGTCGATCATCAGGCCGCGATAGTGGTCGGTGGCAAGAAAAAGGGCGACCTCGCGTCGAAACCGGGCGCGAGCGTCAGGGTTATTCAGGAAATCACTGATACCGGGAACGAAGTCGGTGCCGTCAAAGTTCTGCACTACTGGAAACACGTCCATGTCGAGTGCTTCGTTCTTGAGAAACGGCATGACCTTGTCGTCGACGTGATGCGCAGTCTGGCCGTGGACCACGTCAAACATTGCGTTCGTCTGAGGGTCCACTGCCTGCAGGTGACCGTCGGAAGTGAGAACTTGCAGCCAGGTGGGGAAGAGTAAGTCGATCTGGCGCGCATACTCACGCAGGGAAGAAAAGCTGGCCGAATCCCATGAAACGTAAAACGCGGCGCGAACCCCTTGCTCGGAATTGAGCGTCACTTGCGACGGGGCCTTGTGGGTTAGATGGCGGTGGCCAGCGCGCGCAACCGTCGCCAGGCGCCGCTTTTCGCGGGCTTTCGCCTTTTCATCTTCTTTCAGAGCGTGGTAAGGCTTCTTCTCCGTCAACCACGAGAGGTCGGGAAGGGGTTCGCTGCGCAGCGCACTATAGATGAAAAAGATCACCAGCAGAGAAAACGCCAGTGCCGCCGCGTCGAAAATGCGGCGGATCCGCTTCCAGCGGGCCTGCTTGGGATCGTAGAAAACCTGTTTCGCCATCGGTTGTGGTGTACTCATCCTAAGGTGAGAGGGGCGGGTGGTCAAACGCTGGAGAGGCGAGGTTCGGAGTTTGTCGTTCGCGGTTCGTCGTTCGCTAATAGCCAGTTCGCAGCGGTGCTGGCCTTAGCGAACAGCGAACAACGAACGGCGTTTTTCGCGAGAGCACGAGAAAATGCCCCGTCTCGCGATATATTCCCAATGTGCTGAGCCTCATCCGAGAGCATCGCCGCTTTTTTCTGGTAGCCACACTGGCCGCACTGGCCTTGCGATTTTTCTTCTTCGTCTACTTTCCGCAGATTACTGATGATTCGCGCATCTACGCCAACCTCGCCACCACCTGGCTGCAGCACGGCATTTACGGGCAGACGCCGGGGGGACCGCCCGGCCAACCGATCATGCCGACGGATGCGCGGCTGCCCGGGTATCCTGCATTTCTGGCAGCGATTTTCGGGTTATTCGGCGTAGGCAACTACAAGGCAGTGTTGCTGGCGCAGATTTTTGTCGATTTGGCGACGTGTTTTATCGTGGCCGATCTGGCGCGCCGGGTCGTTTCAGATCGCGCAGCGCGGGTTGCTTTCCTGCTTATTGCGCTGTGTCCGTTTCTGGCAAATTATGCGGCCGCCGAGCTGACTGAGACCTTGGAAATCTTTTTTACCGCCCTCGCCCTCGATAGCGCGGCAGCCGCCCTCAATCGTATGAAGGCGGGAAGCAGCACACTTACGCTCTGGGCCGCGACTGGCGCGGCGATCGCCGCCTGCATTCTGCTGCGTCCCGATGGCGGTTTAGTGCTGGCTGCAGTCGGAATTTATCTCGCGGTTAATGCCATTAGATGGCGTGCGCGCCGGTCGCTCCCCAAAGCCAAACTTGCTTTAATCTCTCTAATCGTCGTCGCTCTATTTTCCCTGGCCCCGCTCGTACCTTGGACGATTCGCAATCTTCATACCCTCCATCATTTTCAGCCGTTAGCGCCACGTTACGCGAGCGACGCAAATGAACTGGTTGCTTTGGGCTTCAACCGATGGGCCAAAACCTGGATCGTCGACTATGTTTCGGTCGAAGAAATCTACTGGAATGTTTCTGGTGACCCGATTGATGCGAGCAAGTTGCCATCGCGCGCTTTTGACAATCCCGAGCAGCGGGAGGCAACGCTATCCGCGATCGCGGCCTATAACGATGGCAGTGATATGACGCCAAAAGTCGATACGCAGTTCGGCGCGCTCGCCGCCGAGCGTATCCGTGCCCACCCCTTGCGCTATTACATCGTCTTGCCCACATTGCGCATTGCGGATATGTGGCTGCGTCCGCGAACGGAGATTCTTCCTCCCGACCCGCGCTGGTGGGAATTCAATGACGATGCGCAACATTCGGTTGTCGCGGTTGGGTTCGGTTTGCTGAACCTGGCTTATGTGGGAGCAGCGATGTTCGCTGTGTTCCGCAGGCATTCTGAAATTCGCTGGATCGGATTGCTGGTCGGTTTTGTTTTGTTGCGCTCGGCGTTCCTGGGAACTTTGGAAAATCCGGAGCCGCGCTACACCCTGGAGTGCTATCCCGCGATCATTGTTCTAGCGAGTGGTCTGGCGAGTTCGTTGCTGGCGGCTCAGATCGAAACTGATAACGCGAAAAAAAGGGTCGAGGAGGTGCCGGGGAGGGTTATCAGCTGAGCGGAGAATCGGTCATGCGGAAGCGCGTGCGAACGTGTTCCGACAGCAACTGGATCGCTGCGCGATTGGCCAATGGGTCGGATTTTGCCAGGTAATTCATCGCTTTCACGAGCGTCTTCTGGCCATCGACGTAACGCGGGTCGGTCGTGCGTTCCCGTTTCTTGCGGGAAAGGTCGGGCGGGACGGGGATGGTAAACATTTTCGCCATGCGCACTCAACTTTCGGCTTCTTTCGAAGTATATAACCGCCGGCCACCTTTTTCAGCTTGTTTCTATTGGTTCCGGTCTCGCCGAATTGACAGTCTACCCCCCTGTCCCTAATCCCTGGTGGGTCATCCCTGTGGTGGGATAAAATGCGTTTTCTTGGTGACTTTCAGCTTAAAGGCGTTAGCGGGCAGCTCCTGGTTAGTCTTTATGTCCGAATACTTTGCCAGCTTATTGTTGCCGCCTGGCTCGAAAAACTGCTGTTGCACCGAAATCCCCTTGGCGGGGTCGATCCACAAAAGGATACGCGCGATATTGTTTCGCATAGTGACGGACTTCGGAATCAGCTCGAGCTTTCCCGCCGCGATTCCATTGATGTTCTCCGTCCCCAGGAATTTCACGTCATAAGACTTCGGCAGATCGTGCCCGGCTCCGCCGAAGCCGAGTACCAGAAAGCTCTCGACATCTCCGCGATTCTTGCCTGGATCGTACTGATTGACCTGATCGATCTTGGGCTGGTAGACCTGCACCTTGCCGCCGCTGTAGATGACATACATCAAGTCGGGCTTGTCGAATTCGACAGACATCTGTATTTCGCCGCCTTCGCGGCGGAAATAAATCTTACCCGTTTGCGTCTCGGTTTCCCGGATTACCGAGTCGTATCGGTCCCACACGACGCTGGCTTGGGTGGTGCGAAAGGTTCGCGCTGCGTCATCCATCTGTTTGAGGACGCGATCAAGGCCGGTAACGGGCGGCAAGGGTTCCTGCGGTGACATGAAAAAGCCGAGCGCCATCCGTGTGGTGAAGGGCAACGAGGGAACGGGCTCTTGTAGCAAAAGAAACGGGCCGAGCGCTATTCGCGTGGCGAAGGGCAACGAGGGAATGGAATCACTTTGAGGCCACGCAGTCGCTCCCAACAGCCCACCGGTCGCCACGATGCCGAAAACTATTGTTTTGAGCGCGACTCTCATTCGAAAAATCCCGAACCTTGAAACACTGAAAACTTCACCACTATTCTTTTATTCTTTTTGCACCGAGACCTTATAGCTCAAGGGATGTCCCTTCGCATCCTTGATCGTCTCAACATTGGTGATGCTAACCGCTCCCGAGATCGGCTCGATGATCTGCTCCAGTTGTGGCCGGATATCTCCTCCCGCTGTTGCGTTCACCGCCGAGGCTTGGATCTCATAGACGAAACCGCCGTTCTCGCCGGGAATAACAACCAGGCCGGTAAGATGCGGATTGCGCTCCACCGGTTTGTCTTTGAAGTTGATGAAGTGCGGCGACACAAAAATGAAGAGAAGAATCAGCGTGACCATGATGTCGTAATGCAGGCTGCCCCGCTCATACGACCACAGAATGTATCCGCGGATTGTGCGCCAGAGTGCGCCCATGGGAGAGATGGCGCTCTTAAGCGCCATAGAGGCTTCAGGTTGTTGCAAGTGTATTTGCGAATTCATAGGATGGCAAATCTCCAATCAGCGCGACGCAGCGGCAGGCGCTCGGATGCAATCCGTTCCCATATAACGCCGCAAGGCCTCTGGAATGCGCACGCTGCCGTCGGCCTGCTGATAGTTTTCAACGATCGCAACCCAGGTGCGGCCGACTGCGAGCGCGCTGCCGTTTAGCGTGTGCACGAATTCTGTCTTATTCTTGCCCTCGGGACGATAGCGAATGTTTGCTCGCCTTGCTTGAAAATTTTCAAAATTCGAGCATGAAGAGATTTCTCGGAATAACTGCTGCCCCGGCAGCCAGACTTCAATGTCATAGGTCTTCGCCGCGGAGAATCCGATGTCGCCGGTGCACAGCGTGACCACGCGATAGTGAAGGCCAAGTTTCTGCAGGACGGTTTCGGCGTTGTGAGTGAGCTTCTCTAACTCATCGTAGGAAGTTTCCGGACGCGCGAATTTAACGAGTTCGACTTTTTGAAACTGATGCTGGCGGATGATTCCGCGCACGTCTTTCCCGTAGGATCCTGCCTCGCTGCGAAAACACGGAGTGTACGCAGTCAGCGAAATCGGCAAGCGTGCCGCGTCTAATACCTCGTCGCGATAAAGATTGGTCACCGGCACTTCGGCGGTCGGAATCAGCCAGAGATCTTTATCGCCGTGCGGAACGCGAAAAAGATCTGCCGCAAATTTTGGCAACTGGCCGGTGCCATACATCGATTCTGAATTCACGAGATAGGGAGGAAGCACCTCGGTATATCCGTGCTCGCCGGTGTGCAGATCGAGCATGAAGTTGGCGAGCGCCCGCTCCAAACGCGCGCCCAGCGCCCAGTACACCGCAAACCTCGCACCAGAGAGTTTCGCCGCGCGCTCCAGGTCGAGGATTCCCAGTTGCTCGCCCAGTTCCCAGTGCGGCTTTGGTTTGAAATCGAATTGCGGCGGCGTGCCCCATCGCCGCGCTTCTATGTTGTCTTCGGCACTCTTTCCCACCGGCACGCTGGCACTGGGAAGATTTGGAAGCGCCGTCAGAATTTCGCGCAGCCGCGCTTCCAGTTCGGCGGCCTTTTTTTCAGAGTCGGCAATCTGTTCGCGCAGGTCTTTGGTTTCTTGTATGAGCGCCGACGCGTCTTGCCCGCTTTTTTTGACCTTCGCAATTTCCTCGGATGCCCGGTTGCGCCGCGCCAGCAGAGTCTCCGCGACCGTGATGGCCTGCCGGCGCTCACCATCGATGGCCACGAAGGCTTTCAACACCTCGGCCGGATTCATTCCGCGCTGGCGCAGTTTTTCTTCCACCAACGCGAGGTTGTCGCGAACAAAATTCAGATCGAGCATCGTGTATTAACTTTAGCTGAAAAGCGCGAATCCGTGCACGACGAGGATCAAAGTCTAGAACCGCAGAGGACGCGAAGTTCGCAGAGGTTCTTAATTTGTTTCTACCTCCGCGCCCTCCGCGTTCTCTGCGGTTAAATGTCCTTTCTCCTGTAAACTAAATCGCGATGAGACTTCCCCGCACGCTATGCGTGGCATTGCTCTTGATCGGTTCGTTGCTCTGGTCGGCGTCGGCCGCGTTCGCGTCTGCTTACAACGCCCGCCCCAAGCTGATTGTCGTTATCATTATTGATCAGTTCCGCGGCGATTATCTGGAACGCTATCGCGATCAGTTTGGCGACGGAGGCTTCCGCCTTTTTCTCGATCGCGGAGCTTATTTCACCGACTGCAACTACGATTACGCCAATACCCGCACTGCCCCTGCGCACGCCACTCTCTTCACCGGAAGCTACAGCAGCGGTCACGGCATCATTGCCAATGAATGGTGGGATCCGGAGAAAAAAAAGCGGGTGACGTCGGTCGAGGACGATGCCACTAAACTTGTCGGCTTGGGCGCTGACCACGCAGGGCCGGGAGCATCGCCGCACAACCTCATGAGCGATACACTCGGCGATGAGTTGAAACTGGCTACGGGCGGCCAGTCTCGCGTATTTGCCATTTCGCTCAAGGATCGCGCCGCCGTTCTTCCGGCAGGCTTTTCTGGAGACGCCGCTTACTGGATCGATCCGAAATCCGGCAGTTGGATTACTTCAACTTATTACCGTCCAGAGCTTCCCGGCTGGGTGCGTAATTTCAACGGTACTAACCCATCAGACGGGCGAGCGGTAAAATTCTGGAACCGCGAATGGAAAGACCACGACGGAAATGTACTTGGCTCGACCGCGCCCCGCAAGGGTAAAGACGGTTCGCCTGCGGGTTTTTACGAGGTCGTCGGCTCGACTCCATTCGCTAATGAGTATCAGTTGGATTTCGCGAAAGAACTTGTCGTCTACGAGAAACTGGGTGCGAACTCGACGACCGACCTGCTGGTCATCAGTCTATCGGCTAACGATATTCTCGGGCATCAGGTTGGCCCCGACTCGCCGCAAATGCACAACATGGCGCTCGAACTCGACCGGCAACTGGCCGAATTTTTCACTTTTCTTGGACGGCAAGTTGGCATGGCCAACGTGTGGATGGCGCTTTCGGCCGACCACGGAGTCGCACCGCTGCCGGAGTTTGCGAAAACTCTACGTTTGCCAGCCGCCAATCTCGACGCCAAGGCGGTGCGCGAACATATCAATGCCCAGCTCTCAAAGAAGTATGGAAAGAAGGCGGACTACGTGCTCGACCTTGATTACCCGATGGCGTGGCTGAACGCGGAAGCCTTTGCCGGAACGCACGGCGGCAAAGACGAATCCGTCGCTGAAGCCGACGTGGGCGAGGCGATGAAGCAAGCGGGGCTGACCGGATACTTCACCAAGTCGCAACTGGCGCGTGGAGAGATTCCGCCCACCGAGATCGGGCGCCGCTATGCACACAGCTATTCGCCCGAGGGCGGATGGTACGTGATCGGAATTCCCACTCCCTTTCACGTCGGAATCATGAAGGGTACGGATCACGCGACGCCTTTCTCGTACGATACTCACGTGCCGCTCGCTTTCTATGGACTTGCTTTTCAGCCGGGAATCTACCGCACTCATGCGGAGCCGGTCGATCTCGCGGTGACGCTGGCGTCGTTGCTTGGAATCAACGCGCCAGCTCTGGCCACAGGAAGAGTGCTGACCGAGGCATTACAGCCGTCGCGTCATTCCACAGCGCCAGACGCGCCGCCGCTGTCATCGCCTTCGCCGAAGTCAATACATCCACTCACGCCGCCCGACGGAGAAATTCAATGACGCCGATCGGCACTCCAGACTTGAGCGTCACCGTCGCCGGCATCGAGTTGAAGAACCCGATCCTTGCCGCGTCCGGCACATTTGGCTATGGCATCGAGTTCGAGGACATTGTGCACCTGGATCGGCTCGGCGGATTGGTGGTCAAAGGTCTCTCGAAGGAAGCGATGACCGGGAATCCGCCGCCGCGCCTTTATGAGACGGCTGCCGGAATGCTTAATGCGATCGGACTGCAGAACATCGGAGCCTCGGCGTTCATCGCGGAAAAACTGCCCGGTTTGCGCGAGAAGAAAAATGTCGTCGTATTCGCCAATGTCTTTGGCTACACCCGCGCCGACTACGAGCACACGATTGAGATTCTCAATGAGGGCGAGGGGATAGCCGCCTACGAAATCAACGTTTCGTGCCCCAATACCGCGCATGGCGGCATTCAGTTTGGCAGCGATCCGATGCTGCTTGACGAAGTGGTACGAACAGCGAAGCGCGTGGCTGCGCGCCCGATCATCGTCAAACTGTCGCCCAACGTTACCTCGATCGCGCAGATGGCCTATGTGGCGCAGGAAGCGGGCGCTGACGCGATCTGCCTGGTGAATACCTTTCTAGCCATGGCGATTGATGCGGAGACGCGCCGGCCGAGAATCGCCAACGTTACCGCTGGCCTATCGGGACCTGCCATCAAGCCCATTGCTTTGCGCATGGTCTACGACGCCGCTCACGCGGTGAAGATTCCCGTCATCGGAATGGGGGGCATTACCACGCCAGTCGACGTGGTGGAATTTATGCTGGCGGGAGCAAGCGCCGTCGAAGTGGGAACCGCTAGTTTCTTCGACCCTGTGGCCACCGAAAAGTTGGTAGAAGAATTGTCCGAGTACTGTCGCGATCACCGCATCGAACGGCTCAGCGATCTTACGGGTGGGTTGCTGACCGACTAAAAAGGTTAGAGGTCAGATTTCAGAGCTAAAACCACCTCGTTGGCTCTTACCTCTGCAATCTGACTCCAACCTCTGACCTCCTGGCCTAGCGCCCGCTGGTGTGCCAGATCGATCCCGGCGATTGGTAATTCATCCCTTCGCCCCAGACAATTTGGGTGTCTCCGTGATTGTCGATCGCCATCCCGAAATAGTCTCCGAAGGGAAAGCGGAAGCCCTTTTGGCCAATATAGCGATAGCCGGGCACGTAGCCTGATACTTTGATCTCGTCTCCCCAGGTTGCGCCGCCGTTGCTCGAACTGCGATAGTAAGTATTCCAATATGGTGTCGTGCGCGAAGAATTGCGGGCATCCATCCAGGCTATGCGGACATCGCCGCCGTTTCCGGCTACGATCGCCGGGAAAGCATGTTCGATACCGGGCGTGGCGGAGGAAATGCTGGTCCGCGGCAACCAACTACCGCCGGCGTTGGTCGACGACGAAAAATAAATTCTCTGCGGACCGAAGGCCGAGCTACCCGCGCTCCACAGCGCGTATAACGTTCCATCCGCGTCGGACGTCAGCGCGACCTGCGCGCCCAGGAAGCCTTCGCCGCAGTCTTCGTCTTTGCAACCGGGCGCGGCGGCTGAAACGTCGAGCAGGTTCGCGCTCCACGTTTTTCCCGCATCCGCCGACTTCGCTATATAAAGATTCACCGCGCCGCGCGCCCCTCCGGCCTTGGAGTAGGAGGCCCACGCCAGATAAGCGTTGCCCGCCGGATCAACGGTCGCGGCGCCTAACAGCGACCAGCCCGGGCGGCTTTCCGCGTTGGCGCGGGTGGGAGTAAAGCTGCGCCCTCCGTCCTGCGAGGCCGCGACCCATACTTCTTCTTCATGATTAAAAGCCACGTAAACGTTTTGGCCGCGGACGGCCAACGCCGGCTTGTCGAGTTCCGCGTCGCCTCGGACCGCAATCGTGAAGGACCACGTGGCGCCCGAGTCGACCGACTTCGCGAGCATGACTACGCGTTTATTGTTCTGCAGCCACGCTGCGTAAACGGTGCGGCGGTCGGCGGGATCGACGGCAATCTGCGCGTCAAACTGGCCTGAGTCTGATTCCAGCATCACATGCGGAGCCTGCCAGGTCTTTCCGGCGTCGGCACTTGCCACCAGCAACATCGTGGGCACGCTGCAGTCCTTGCAGTCGGCAATTCTTCCATAGTGCGGATAAAGAATGTAGATCCGTCCGGAACCGTCGGCCGCGATGGCCGGTTCCCATTGATCGCCGCCATTGAGGCCTATGCGCTGTTGCGGAGAAAATTGCGGAGCCGCCGCCCATGCCGCGCTCGCCAGCGCGAGCAGCACGATCACGAGCCTTAAAGGCACAAGCTTAGACAGGGCGAATTGGGATAGCGCGGCGCGCATACAAACCATCGAGACAAAACGGGTGGGGGAAATGGACCCTGATTTTGAACTCTATCCCGAAGTCAGCATTGGGGTCAACATTCCGCTAGTGCTTTAATTTGTGGTTCATAAATCTGTGGTTCGTAGTTTTGCAGATTGCACCAAGACTAAACTCCATAATCAATCATCCGTGCGGCATCTTTGGATTATGGCCGGGCGTTTCAACTATGCTCTTGACGGGATATGCCTTATAGGGTATAGTTGCATGGTGGCGTGGACGGTTGAAGTCAGCGACGAGTTCGTGGAATGGTATCGAGACCTCACTGACGACGAGCACGAAAGCGTCAACTTTTCAGTGGATTTGCTAGAGGAACTGGGTCCGTCCCTCGGCCGACCGCACGTAGATACGGTCCGCGATTCGCGCCATTCGAATATGAAGGAGTTGCGGGTACAACATCAGGGGAAACCCTATCGGATTCTATTTGCATTCGATCCACGCCGCTCCGCCTACCTGATTCTTGGCGGGGATAAGACAGGAGATACAAAATGGTACAAGGTCAACATCAAGAAGGCGGACGAGATTTACGAGGCACATTTGCGCGAGATTAAGGAGTAAGCCATGGCGAAGAACTGGAAGGACGTTCGCAAGAATCTTGGGTCGGAACGTGAGATGCGCGTTAAAGCGCGGGTGCGTGACGAGATCGCGCGTCTGTCGCTGAACCAGCTTCGCGAGGCGCGCAACTTGACACAGACGAGTCTGGCAGAGTTGCTGAAGATTCCGCAAGGAGGCATTTCGCGCCTGGAACGGCGAACCGACATGTACGTGTCAACCCTGCGGAACTACATTCGCGCGATGGGTGGGGAACTGAGAATTACCGCTGTGTTTCCTCACGGGGCAGTGGAGATTTCGCAGTTTCAGGACGTCGAAACCGAGAAGAATGCTTGATCCGAAATCTGTCCAACCTCTCAACTCGGTGTAAAATTGAGGGTCGCGAATACCCGCGCTAATTGCTCATCCTGGAAAGGACTTTTCCGATGGCAACCATGGAAGCCCCGCCGCGCCTGCAGGTTCGCCTGCATCAAGGCGCGTTCAAGAATGAGCCCTTTGTCGATTTCACGAAAGAAGAGAACGTGCGCAAGATGCGCTCCGCGATCGAGAAGGTGCGCGGCCTGCTGGGACGCGAATATGACCTCATCATCGGCGGCAAGCGCACGAAGACCTCGGACAAGATTCGATCGATCAATCCGGCCAAGCCGTCGGAGGTGGTTGGCATTCACCAGAAAGCGGGAAAGGAGCACGTCGAACCGGCGGTTCAGGCTGCCTGCAAGGCTTTTGGCCATTGGAGCCACACTTCGGTCGAAGAGCGCGCATCGCTGTTGTTTCACGTCGCCGATGTGATGCGCGAGCGCAAGCTGGAATACATGGCCTGGCTGGTGTTTGAGGTTTCGAAGAACTGGGCCGAGGCTGATGCCGATATCTCCGAGACTATCGACTTCTGCGAGTTCTATGCGCGTGAGGCGCTGCGCTTCGCGAAGGCTGAGCCGCCGGTGCAATTGCCGGGCGAGCGCGACACGCTCACCTACATTCCGCTCGGTGTCGGGGCGGTGATTCCGCCGTGGAACTTCGCCTGCGCCATTATGGCGGGAATGACGGTTGCTTCGATTGTCAGTGGCAACACGGTCGTCCTGAAGCCGTCGAGTGATTCGCCGACGATTGCCGCAAAGTTTGTCGAACTGCTCGAAGAGTGCGGCATGCCGGAGGGCGTGGTCAACTTCTGCCCCGGCGGCGGCGCTAGTTTCGGCGATGCGGTCGTCTCGCATCCGAAGATTCGCTACATCGCATTCACGGGCTCGCGCGAAGTTGGATTGCACATTAATCAGTCCGCCGCGCAACAGCAGCCGGGGCAACTCTGGATTAAGCGCACTGTGCTTGAGATGGGCGGCAAAGACGCGATTATCGTCGATGCCGACGCCGATATCGATGCTGCGGTTGAAGGCGTCGCAGCAGCCGCTTTTGGCTTCCAGGGCCAGAAGTGCTCGGCTTGCTCTCGCGCCATTATCGACGACCGAATTTACGACAAGTTTATCGAACAGCTCAAGTCGCGTGTCGAACGTTTGACCGTCGGCGATCCTACGTTGAATCCGAACATGGCCGCCGTCATCAACGAAGGTTCGATGAACGACATTCTGCGCTACATCGAAATCGGCAAGAAAGATGGACGCCTGATTACTGGCGGCGAGCGTGACACGAGTGCTGGCGAAGGCTACTTTATTAAGCCGACGATCATCGCCGACATTGCGCCGAAATCGACGCTGGAGCAGGAGGAGATTTTTGGGCCGGTGCTGGTTGTGATCCGGGCACGGAACTTCGACCATGCGCTCGAGATCGCGAACGACACCGAGTTTGGATTGACCGGCGCCGTCTATTCTGGTTCGCGCGAAAAACTCGATCGCGCGGTGCGCGAATTTCACGTCGGCAACCTCTACCTGAACCGCAAGTGCACGGGAGCGATGGTGGGCGCGCATCCCTTCGGCGGATTTAATATGTCGGGCACGGATTCGAAATCGGGCGGGCCAGATTATCTTTATTTGTTCACGCAGGCAAAGAGTGTGGGAGAGAAAATCGGATAGTGAGGAAATCGAGCGAAAAATAGCGCGAAATTAAAAGGCCGCCCGCGGGCGGCGGCCTTTCGTATTCCCAACAAAATCTAGTTGCTGATGCCCGCGCTCTGCGGCGGTTGCGGGATGGCTGCGGCTGCGGTCGCGGCCGCGGCCTCATTCAAGATGCGGTGGTGAATGGTAAAGAGAGCCAGTTCGAGCCGGTCCGACACGCCGATTTTGTCGTAGACGTTGCGCAGATAGTTCTTGATCACCTGCTCGGTTGTTCCCAACTGGGTGGCGATTTCCTTGTTCTTGTAGCCCTGAACGATGAGCGCGACGATACGCAGTTCCTTGGCCGTCAGGCGGTCGCGGACGCGCAATCCGACCATATCGTTTTCGGTCAACTCGCTCGGGACCGCCATATCCTGGACCCAGCTTTCGCCGCGGGCAATCTTGCGCACGCAGTCGACCAGCGCCGGGCTGGTCACGTTGCGATAGACCACGCCGTGGGCGCCGGCTGCCATGTAGCGTTGGGCGCTCTCACCGGTATCGGCAAGCACGACCACGCGTGTTTTATTTTTATTGGCGGCGGTGAGTACCGCGTTGAAATCGGAGTGGAATCCGCCGGCAATAATGAGGACGGCGGCGCGGAATTTATCGAGCGCCATGAACATCTGTTCGCCCGTTTGCGCCTGGGCCACGATGCGCATTTCATCTTCTACGGCCAGCACCTTGGCGATGCCGGCGCGAAATATCGCCTGATTGTCGGCCAAAATAAGCTTCAACATTGAATCGCTCCCAGTTAGATCGCTCCCGATTAAGTGTTGCGAACGAATTCGTACGAATCGATTACACAAGCGACGCCCCGGTTATCCCCGGATTCGACGCTGGTATTGGGCTCGTCGGTCCGCACTACGCGACCGCGGCATTGAATGACGACATCTTCCTTGCCGCCCGTTACTTCCGGCGGCAAAGTGATCTCAAACTCTACGGGGGAACCGACCTCAAGGGCAGCGTCGGCGCGAATGTAAACTCCGGCAGCACTCAAATTGCCGGTCATCCCGCTGCTAGCTTCACCCGCGGTATCTTCCTTATGTATCTTGATCGGCAAATGCAGCGGAAACCTTTTCCCGGTACGTGCTTCGGACACGACTCCTCCTCAGCTGTCGCTCTGCGCGCAAATCGAGCGGCAGAAAGCAGGCCGGAAACAACAATAATTTCCAGCCAAAGAATGACGAGCAGCTAACGGCGTTATATCACGGAAAATACTGCAAAAGAAGCCTAGATTACCTTCGTAATCTCAGTAGGAACTAGATACCTCCCCATGCCGACACGGCAAACACAGGCCCAAACCGCCCGTCACCAGCGGAAAACCGGTCGATCGGCGGCAGTTTGCCGCATGTTCTCAGATGTATCTTCTCAGATGTGCGCCGGGCCTGTAGACACGCAGTCGGTATCGAGTTGATAAGCCGTGCTAGCGGCGGTTCCAGCTACTTGCTGGCTCATCAGCCACAAATATGTTGTCAGGTGATGCATGCAAGGGATCGTGGGATTGATCGCGTCGGGCGGCGGGACGAGTTCGAAATATGTGTTTACGTGCTCGTAGGGCAACGGAAGAATCGGCGGCAGCTTTGGTACCAGGTCCTGGCGATTCACGACGCGATAGTGGGTAGGGATGGATGCGTTGAATGCGCCCGCGAAAAGATATTCGCCCGTGCGTGGACTGGCGAAGGTGTAAGCGGTGGGAGCGTGGCACGACGTGTTCAACCCCACGTCGAGGGTCAGGAGAGTTGCCAGCGCGCCACCGAGGCTGTGTCCGCAGATCGTGACGCTGGTTGCCGATCCCGAATCGAGGTAACTTTTCATCGAAGCTACTGCCGTGGGAGTTCCGTTGGCTTGACTGATTCTCAGCGAACGGTAAACGGCAGTAAACCCATCTTCGCTAAAGCCATGAGAGCCAGTGATGGGGCACGGCACCATCAGGTACTCAGCATCGTGCAGCCATTCTAAAATTGTGTCGGTGCCGCGAATGACGGCGACCAATTCTTTCGAGGCGGAGACTGCCAGGAAGCCGAAAGTGACTACGTCTCCGACGTGAGGGTCAATGTCGGTGGCGACGTCGTCGCCATAGAGTGTCTGCAGAAATGTGTAGCCGGTGTTGCCGATGGCGCCAATCTCATTTTGCCCATAGCTGCCGGTGGGCGCGACCGATTCGGCGATCTTAACCAGGACGGCATACTGAATCGCCGTAGTCCAGTTGATGGGGAGCATAGAAACCTCACTCCGGAAGCACCGGTTCCTAGCAGAAAAGTATAGCTCGAAAAAAGTCAGCCTGGATCACGAGGATATTTTGGTGGACTACGTGGCCGGGGTTTCCGCGATGGGTTCGATGGTCAAGCTATGGCGGCGAAGCACGCGGCGGCGTTGCGATTCTTGCAGAGGAGCACTGGCCGCGATTGCGCAGAGAACGTAAAAGAGCGCGGCGTTGGCCGGAATCTGGAGATTGAAGTCAAGCAGGCTATGCACCAGAATTCCCACGCAGCCGAGGAGAGCCGCCACGGTCAGCGCGCCATTCGCAGTTTCCGTCCAATTCTTAAGCTTGCGCGCGGCCCCGCGGAAGACCGTCGTCAGAAACCAGAGGGCAATCGAGAATCCCACCAGGCCGGTCTCGACCAGCAACTGCAGATAATCGTTGTGCGCCTGGTTAACGAAGAAAGTGGTGTAGAAACTGCGGAATTGCGGGTAGACGACAGGAAAAGCTCCGAGGCCCCAACCGAGAAAGGGCCGCTTGAGAAGCATGCGCAGGCAGTCGCGATCGATCGTAAGACGAACGCCTCCGCTGATTTCTTCGCGCGCCTCGGAGTGGATACTGATCAAACGCCGCGTTAGTTCATTGCCGCCGATCCAGACCAGAAAAACGATGACCACGGCCACAAAGACACCCAGCATGACGGGTTGTTTCCAACTACCTTTGCGCCGTCGCACCATGAGCACGCCGAGTACGACGACCTGGGCGACGAAGGCCACCATGCCTCCGCGCGACCCGGAAAGAAAGATGGTTCCGGCCATCAGCGCGGCGATTCCCGCCACCGCAATTTTCCGATTTCCGGTGGTGAATTGAGTTACCGCAAGCACCAGCGGAAACGGCGTCAGCATCTCCATCAGGCCGGCGTAATGATTGTGGTTGACGTAGGGTCCGTAAATGAAGCCGCCTTGCTGCAGGGTAAATATCCAATATAGCTTTCCGTTGGGCGACAATCCCTGGAGCACGGCGAAAGCAGCCACCACCGCCCCGTAAGCCGTGAACAGCTTGGCCATCAGTTCGAACTGAGAAGATCGACGCAGCGTTTGTGTCACCACAAACATCAGCATGCCGTATGCGGCATAGAGCAACAGGTGAGAGTAGGTCACGTGACGGTAGGCGGTTGTTCCGGCTATCCATTGCAATAGGACCACCGCAAAAAAGGCGGCCATAGGACGGTAGAGTGGTTGATCGGAGATGGTGAGTTCACGGTTCAGCCATTGCCGGTATGCCCAAACGGAGAGCAGCAACGCTGCCCCAGTTTCGAGGGTAAAAATTGCCCAGGGCTCGACTGCGCCAAAGGCGAGCGGCCCAAACAGCAACACGCCGCACGCGCCGACGAATAGTGCGGTGTTTGTGAGTCGCGGTTGCGAAGCCTTTACAGCGGGAGCGGGTTCGGGCTGCGTTGCCAGGGCTGAACTCAAGGTTTATCCTTCGAATTTTCGACGGCTTTGTTAGAAGAATTGCTGGGAGGTGCATCCGCAGACGAGTCGGGAGCCGATTCCGGGGCGAGTTCGAAATCATCGAGCCACAACTTCCCGCGGATGGGCGAACCGGCAGGGAAGCGCTCGATCGCGAGCACCAGCAATGTCGTCGATTTCGGAGTCGTTATCTTGGAGTGGACTTCTTTCCAAAAATCGGCGTCGTTTAGCGAATTGCTGGCAAACAGCGGCGCACCCGTGTAGGCATCGCGCAAAACAATTTGCGGGCCGCCCGCGCCTTCGAAGTCCGCCGACTTGTAATAGGCCGAGAAGTCATAGGTCGTCCCGCCGTGAACCGGAATTAATTGCTGAATCCCCGCATCGTTGATCCCCGGACCTTCGAAGGTAAGAAAGAGAGAACGGTGGCCTTCGTGGAAGTCGCTGGGGTCGAGCAAAGGCTTGACACCGGGCCGAGTGACATAAGTCCAGTCGAAGCCGCCATTCAAAATGTCGAGGCTGAAATCGCCGTTAACCACCATGTTGTCGTCGGTTGGCGTGTAAGCGGAGAGCCCGAAGGTATCGGCGGTCTGCTCCCACGCGGACATGGCAGCATCCGGGCGGCGCGCTCCGATCAGATAATTCACGTATGCGAATAAATGTTGGTTAGGAAATTTTTCGTGCAACTGGGCGATCCGTGTCCAGGTTTTGATCGCTCCTTCCGTTTCCCGCTTTTCCATCAATAAATAGAGAAAACCGATGAGGGAATCGGTACGGGCCGGCACCACCTCTTGCAGCATCGCATCCGGATCCGGTCGTACCCGCCAACTGGCCCGGAGTGCGGCGGGCGCCAATTCGACATCGTTCTCAATGACAATGTGAAATTCGCGGAGGGCGCGATCGACATCCCCGTCGATGAGGAAGAAATTCGCAGCCTCCCACGCCACCGCTGGGGCGGTTGGCTCGGCCTGCAACGCGTGCTCGAGCGCCGCGCGCTGGCCGGCGATGTCGCCGGTCACTTGATACTGGGAAGCGAGATCGAACCAGTAACTGGCGGCGTGAGGATTGAGCGTGACAGCGGCTCGCAGGCTGTCGAGCGCGGATTGAGGGTCGCCCGCCACAAAGGCAAAGTAACGGCCGAGTCGATGGCGATAGTCTGCATTGCCTGGCGAGAGCCGGACCGCGCGCTGCAAAGAGGCCACTTTTTCGCTATCGGCAAAGACACTGGCAGCAAACTCGGTTCCGGTCAAAAGAAGATAGACGCAGACGAGAGCGACCACGCCTGCGCCGAACTGCCAACGCTGCCGGGTTGAAAGTGGAGTGACCATGCTTCCGTTATCTGCCGGGCCTAGGACCTGGCAGCGGTGCTACCTCGCTGAGCTTTGCCGACATTTGTGGAGTCGATTTCAATAGCCCGCACCACGAACATCGTCGATTCAAAGCACGTTTCAAACCGCCTTTGATTCCGCATCCTTCCCAGTGTCGGCAGCGTCTTCCTGATAATACTGACCGTATTTGCCCTGATATTCGTAGTAGTAGTAATAGTCGGGCGAAGTCAGATCGACAGCATTGAGGAGCACGCCGGCGACGTGAGCATTAACCTGCATCAATACATCGCGAGCCCGGCGGAGCGCCTGCTTCGTGGTCTGTCCCGAACGAATCACCAGGATGGTAGCGTCAGCGGTGGGCGAGAGCACGACCGCATCCGTCACCGAGAGCGTTGGCGGCGTGTCGATCACGATGTGGTCGTATTGACCGCGCAACTCGGCAATCAAGGTCCTCATGTTGAGCGAGGCCAGCAATTCGGCAGGATTCGGCGGCGGCGTCCCCGCGGGCATAATGAAAAGATTCGGCAAGATGGTAGAGGTTGTTATCGTCTGCTGAGTCGTGGCGCTTCCGGTAAGTACATTGCTGAGGCCGCTGCGCGGACCCATACCCAGAGTTTTGTGAACGCTTGGTCGCCGCAAGTCAGCGTCGATCAGCAGGACGCGAACTCCCTTTTGCGCGAGCACGATCGCCGTGTTGATGCTGGTCGTGGTCTTACCTTCCTGCGGACGCGCGCTGGTCACCATGATCACTTTCGGCGGCGCACCGAGATTCGAGAGCAGAAGCGAAGTACGCAACGCGCGATACGACTCCGCCATCTGCGACTGCGGGCGAACCTGGGTTACGGTCTCAACCACTTCCTTCGATGAGGTCAACGCCAGTCGCTTGCCCGTAGGGCCATGGTTCCCCGACTTGGAGCCGAGTGGAATCATCCCCAGCGAGGGAAGAGCCGAGAGTGCCGTCGCCTGCTCGGGCGTGCGGACGGTATTGTCCATATTCTCGAGCACGAAGGCCAGACCGACGCCGGAGATCACGCCGAGCACCAGCGCGAATGATAAGTTGCGCGGAATGTTGGGTTCGCTCGGAGCCGTGGGCACACGCGCCGCATCGATGATACGAAAGTTATTGGAGCGCAATCCCGCGGTGACGCCCGCTTCTTTCATTTTTTCCAGCAAGCCCTCGTAAAGGGTGCGGTTGCTGTCTAGGTCGCGCTTGAGGATGCTGTACTCAATTGCGCTCTCGTTGAGTTTATTTGCTTCCTGCTTTTGCTTATCGAAGGAATCGCGCAGCATGTTCTCGCGCTGCAAGGCGGCGAGGTACTGGCCCTTGAGGTGGTCGACTGCTTTGTTGGTTTCCGTTTGCAACTGCCGGTCGATTTCCTTCAGTTGGCTGTTGATCTGCGCGACTTTCGGATACGAGGGGCCGAGTTGCGTGCTTAACTCCGCGGACTGGATTCGAAGAGCGGCCTGCTGGTCGCGCAATTTGTCGAGAAGTCCCGTAGTCGCTCCGCCGCCCGCCGTGGTCTGGGCAATAATCGCAGCCGCGACCTGGTCAGGATCGTCGGACTGAGTCTGGCGATAGACCGCTTCTTTCTGCATGCGGTCAAATTCGGCCATCGTCATTTCTTTATTCAGCTCGTCGAGTTTTTCGGTGATGATGTTCTGCTTTTCGTCGGTCCCGAGAATCTCGTGCTCTTTCTGGTAGCGCACGAGTTTCTCCTGCGAAGTTTCAACTTTCATCTGCAGATCGACGAGTTGCTTCGACAGCCAGTCCGACGCCTGCATCGTGGATTCGAACTTGGTCTTGAAATTCTGCTCCACATAAGTCGAGGCCAGCGTGTTCACGGCGCTAGCGGCCAGCTGCGGATCGGTGCTGGAGTAATGAATTTCCATGATCCGCGTGTTCGGAATCAGCGTTACGCGGAGATTTCCGCGAAACGCGCCGAGGAGAGCCGAGGTTCGCGCCGAATCGGTTTGTAGTGGATCGGCTACGAGGTTGGCTTGCTTCTGGTCGGAACGGCCTCCGAACTCAGGACGCTTGTCGAGATTCAGTTGCCGGATCACTTGCAGCGCCATGAGATCGCTCTGCAGGATGCGGACTTCTGTATCGAGATCGCTCTGATCGTAGTAGTCGACCACCGGCCCTGAATCTTTAAAGGTAATCAGGTTCGAATCGGCCTTGTTGACGACGATGCGGCCTACGGCGTCGTAGATGGGCGTCTGTCGGAGACTGGCGACAGCGACCACCATAAAAATGCCGACAATCACGGCCAGGACCATCCACTTGCGCTTGATCAAAACGCGCATGTACTCGCGCAGGGTGGATTCTTGCGCCGGCAATACGTTATAAAGCGCGGAGCCAATCGGTCTGAGAAATTCGGGTTCGGCGGGCAGTAGGCTGCGCGATCCGTTGTGGGGGTCGTCGCCGTTATTTCGTGGATCGTTATTTCGCGGGTCGTTATTCCGCGGAACCAAGGGTCCCAATGACATCGTTACTCCTTAAACCGCCACAGGCTCGATGCGCTAATTCAGCCGCATCCAGCACACAGGTCTCCGCTCCCACCGGATCTTTTTTACAGCAAGCCGGGTTCTCAAGAGCGAGCTGTTATGAGGAATTGGCTGATTTTAACATCCCCGGGAAGAAGAAATACGCAAAAATTGAAGGCTGGGAAAGATTGATTCGAGCGCGGATCGACCCGGCATCAACCTCGCCGTCGACAAAAGAAGACGTGTCGCAGGCCCTCGACGCAGCTTCGTGACGATTCGTGATCCATGCGTATCCTGGGACGCATCCTCGGCTATACTATTCAGCACAAGAGTTAACGGAAGAGAGCAGCATCCTGGACTTCATTCCATATGTCGGAACGGCCTAACGGCCTAAGGCCCTTGCGGAGCGCGGAGTTCGGACTGGTGGGTGACTTCTCACATAGTCGGCGCGAGGAAATCAGCAAGAGGACTTCTAAGGAACAAGAATGGTGAACTGGGCGCAGGAATCAATTCTCGTGACGGGCGGCACAGGATCGTTCGGGAAGAAGTTTGTCGAGATCATGCTGCGCGATTACCAGCCGCAAAGGTTGGTGATTTTCAGTCGCGACGAGTTGAAGCAGCACGAAATGAGAACGTCGGGCTTCGATCATCCCAGCCTGCGTTATTTCATCGGCGACGTGCGCGACGTGGATCGCTTGAAGCGCGCGCTCGCGGGCGTCACTCTGGTGGTGCACGCGGCTGCGCTAAAACAGGTTCCGGCCTGCGAATACAACCCGTTCGAAGCGATTCAGACCAATATCATGGGCGGACGCAATGTGATTGATGCGGCCATCGATCAGGGCGTGCACCGCATTCTCGCGCTGAGCACCGATAAGGCGGTTAATCCGATTAATTTGTACGGCGCGACCAAACTGTGCGCGGAAAAAATGTTTGTGCAAGCCAATGCCTATGCCGGCGCGAAAAATACGCGCTTCAGTTGCGCGCGCTATGGGAACGTTGTGGGCAGCCGCGGCAGCGTGATTCCGGTTTTCGTCGAACAGCGGCGGCGCGGCAAGATCACCATCACCGATCCGCGCATGACGCGATTCTGGCTGACCCTGGAGCAGGGTGTGAAGTTTGTCATTCGTTGCTTCGACCTGATGCACGGCGGTGAGATTTTCGTGCCGAAGATTCCGAGTATGCGTCTGCTGGACCTTGCCGAGACGATCGCTCCGGGCTGCGAGGTGGAGACCATTGGCATTCGTCCGGGCGAGAAGTTGCATGAAGTGCTCGTATCCGAAGACGAGTCGAGGCAGACGCTGCAAACCGACAATATGTATGTGATCCAGCCGTCGCATCCGTGGTGGAAATCGGAAAACTGGGTGAACGCAACGCCTTTGCCGGAAGGCTTCCGCTATTCGAGCGACAACAACGAACATTGGCTGACTCGCCGGGAGTTGGAAGATCTGGTGTCGCCAGAAACAGCCGAACCGATTCAAGCCTCGGCATGACATGCCTTCCTCGCCCACAAAACTGGAAACGCTGGCTATTCACGGGGGTAAGCCCGTGCGCGAGAAATTGTTGCCCTACGGGCGTCAAAGCCTGGATGACTCAGATATAAGCGCGGTGGTTGAAGTGCTGAAGTCGGACTGGCTGACTACAGGACCGAAAGTCGGCGAATTCGAAGAGCGGTTTGCGGCGTGGGTTGGCGCGCGCCACGCCGTCAGCTTCAGTTCGGGAACGGCGGCGTTGCACGGTACCGCGTTTGCCTGTGGACTGGATTCGGGCGATGAAGCCATCACGACCCCGATGACTTTCTGTGCGACAGCGAACTGCGTTTTGTATCAAGGAGCGACGCCGATCTTTGCCGACGTCTCGCCCGACACGCTGAACCTTGATCCTCAGAAAGTGTCACGGAAACTTTCTTCCCAGACCAAGGCGATCATCGCCGTTGATTACGCCGGGCATCCGGCTGAGCTTGATGAATTGGGCGAACTGGCAAAGCAAAATGGTGCGCTGCTCATCGAAGACGCTTCGCACGCGCTGGGCGCCGAATATCACGGCAAACGCGTCGGTGGCATTGCGGACATGACTGTGTTCAGCTTCCACCCCGTGAAGCATTTGACGACCGGCGAAGGCGGCATGGTTACGACGAACGATGCACGACTGGCTGAGACGTTGCGGCGCTTCCGCAATCACGGCATCAGCAGCGAAGCTCGCGCCCGCCAGGAAGCGGGGCAGTGGTTTTATGAGATGGTGCTGCTTGGCTACAATTATCGGTTAACCGATATAGCGTGTGCTCTGGGAATTTCACAGCTGGAAAAACTGGCGTCGAATCTGGCGCGACGGCGGGAAATTGCGCAGCAATACTCGACGGCATTCCGCAGTCTGCCTGAGATCGCTACTCCGGCGGCGCGCGAGGGTGTCAATCCGGCGTGGCACCTCTATCCGATACGCTTGAACCTGGAAATGCTGACCGCGGGACGCGCCGAGATCTTTCGATCGCTGCGCGCGGAAAACATGGGTGTGAATGTTCACTATGTTCCCGTGCATCAACACCCGTATTACCGTCAGCGCCTCCCGTCGCAAGAAAGTTTTGCGGTAGCCGAAGGCGCCTACGAGCGGCTGATCAGTTTGCCCATGTTTCACTCCATGACGGCGCAGGATGTGGAAGACGTGATTCATGCGGTGCGCAAAGTGGTGGGGCATTATCAGGATCGGGGGAAATGCGAAGCGCCAGACTTACTCGAAGCCAGACAATCCAAATAAAGCCCCATAATCGAAATCTGAAATTATCGATAGACTGCTATCGGCCACTACCAGGCTGTCCAACCGCCATCCACTGCCAGATTGATTCCAGTTACGTAAGAAGAAGCATCCGACGCCAGAAATAATAAGGGACCTTGCAGTTCCCATGGCTGTCCTGTCCGGTGCATTGGATTCTTAGCCTGGAGACGACCGCGGAACTCCGGATCCCGATCGAGATATTTCGAACTCGGAAATGGGCCCGGACTGATGCTGTTCACGCGAATGCGTCCGGTCGCGAGGTGAGACGCTGCATAACGGGTAAGCTGAATGAGAGCCGCCTTTGCCGGGCCGTAGTAAGGCGGGCTATTGGCTCCGCTCGTTCCATAAATCAGCGGATCCGGACTTACGCTGCCGTACATCGATGCAATGTTGACCACCGAGCCGCCACCCGCGTTCCGCGATCCCGCCGCGGTGAGCAGCGGAATGGCCGCTTGGAGCAGCTGAAAGGCTGCAGTTACGTTGACCCTATAGACTTGCTCAAAATCCAGCGCAGTTGCGCTTGCGATTGTACCGGGTGAACCTGAGCTGGCGTTGTTGACGAGCACATCAAGCCGGCCATGCTGCTCACCGATTAGACCGACATGCCGGCGAACCTCGGCCTCATCGGTCACGTCAAAACATGCAACGGACGCGCTCAGCCCCGCATTTTTCAACTCATCAGCGACAGCCTCGAGAGGTTCGCGCGTACGCCCGTTCAATACCACGTGGGCGCCCGCGGCAGCGAGCGCCTTGGCCATGGGTCGGCCCAAAAGCCCGGCTGCGCCTGACAAAAAGGCGACCCTCCCGTCGAGGCGGAACAGGGATTTCGGATCTGGATCCTTAGCGCCATCGTGGGCGCCATCATTATTTTGCAGATTGCTCATGGACGAGTTTCCATTGTGACGGTTTCAAAAGAGCCTCAGGCGCTTTGGACAACGACTCCAGTTCGGCGCATTGCTCCGCATTGAGTTTCGGCTCGCAAAACAATCTTAGATTCTCGTTCACCTGCTCCAGTGTTTCGCAGCCCACCACCACGCTCGTGATCCACGGCTGCGAGCGAACATAGGCGAGGCACAGGTCCGTCACACTCTCCCGCTCGAACTCGGCCGCCAATCTTCGAAGCTGACCGATCCATTCAGCCGGGTCAAAGCCGTCAGATGAAGGCCAGAATGAGGGCAGCACACTTTCCGCCAGAAGTCCCTGCATAAGCGCGCTACGGGCATGCACGACCACATCCGGACGCTCCGCTAACGCCCGATCCACGCCACTTTCCCGCCACCGCCAGTCGAGAACATTCATCGGAATCTGCAAATGCGCAATCGCCGGATCGGCCAGGAGTTTGAGCGCCTCGCCTGGATCGTAGATTGAAGCTCCCAAACTACTGATCATTCCTTCATCGCGCAATTCCAGCAGCCGGCGCCATGCCGCGCCTCCCCACGCTTCGTGGTGCGCAGAGCGATGCAATAACAAAGTTGAAAGCGTTTTCGATCTTAATGCTTCGCAAGAACGTTGCACACTTTCGTCGACCGCGGCGCGAACTGTACTCTCAGCGGCATCCTCGGGCAACGACGCGAGAGGATCGAGCTTGGTGACTACTTCGACCCGGGATCGCCACGCCCCGGTCAGTGCTT
Organism: uncultured Acidobacteriaceae bacterium; assembly: GCA_963800565.1. Taxonomy (GTDB): domain Bacteria; phylum Acidobacteriota; class Terriglobia; order Terriglobales; family Acidobacteriaceae; genus Acidiflorens. The sequence goes on along the minus strand of CAWDBM010000008.1, from coordinate 38,416 downwards.
CTCCAAGGACTGCTTCCGCATTGCCGTAGGCGCGGGCCGTATCCAATGCTGTAACCCCATGAGCGACGGCCTGGCGCACCATTTGGATCGCAATGGAAAGCCCTGGTTGACCGGCTCGATTCGCGATTCCATACTCCATCCCAAGTTGCGCTGTGCCGAGCGTAAGCTCACTGCGGATTGATCCCGCGGAAATGCGATAAGGCACGCGGTACCGCGGCTCGCCGGGAAGATCTGCCAGCTTTTGCGCCAGCTCAAACCATTCGACGCGGACGGGGTCGGCCACAGTCGCGAATAAGCGAACGATCCTGTCATAATCCTCTGCGTCATCAATCGTGCAGCGGAGATGGCTGAAGTCGTCCGCGCCGATATCGCGGGGCGAGTGAATCATTCCCGTGCAATTGCGCCGGATCCATGGGCTGACATGCTCGCGATCGTACCTACTGGTCGCTTGCGCGTGAGCGCGGCGAAGTGTGGCAACCGTAAACGCCTCGCCGCCCAATCCACAGGGAAGGCGGCTCTGCGGTGAATCCTGCGAAAGATATTCCACGTGCGACTCGGCAAAGGCCGAGACTAGTTCCTGCACCAAATTGCCATCCGGAACGACGTTGTCGCCGGTGAGCCGTACCACGATACAATCTTCGGGCAGATCGGCCGCCGCCAGCGTATAGCGCGCCAGCACATCATCCAATGGTCCGCGGACGACAGAGATTTTATGTTGACCAAGGAGATCGGCCAGAGCATCATCCTCTGGTTCGGATGAGGTGGCTGCCAATGTTGCGAGCCCGGTGTTACTCGCCCGCAGTGCCGCCAGCATCGCGCTCGGATATCCGCCGACGGGCAACATTGCCTTTCGCGGCAGGCGACTGCTGCTGCTCCGTACCTGTATGATGGTGACCGTTTTCATGGGTACCGCGAACCAGACGTTCTTTCCCAGATTACGCTTGCATCGCGAACGAACGATTGTACACCTGGGATTTGTTACCTCTTCTGAGAAGCCGAATAGTTCGCTGACTTGCTGCGGGACTAAAAATACGCAATAAGCTAAGACGATTTTGGAGTTTCTAATGACAATTGTACCTATCACAAGCGCCCGTGATAGCATCGAAAGCCGCGGAGTGCGACTCCTATTGGGGGAAGCTCCAAAAGAAGCGATGAAACCAGGCACACTTCTGATTCGGGCCGATGCCAGCCTCGCGATAGGGACGGGACACGTGATGCGCTGCCTGGCGCTGGCCCAAGCCTGGCAGGCCGCCGGAGGCATGACCTGTCTGGTGGCGGCCGAACTGCCGGACGCCCTTGCTCCTCGCGTGACCGAGGAGGGAGTTACTCTGGCCTGGATTCGGGCGATCGCCGGTAGTTCCGAAGACGCGGAGGAAACAGTGGCGCAGGCTCGGCGGATCGGCGCTGATTGGATGGTAATCGACGGCGATCGCTTCGGCAGCGATTTTCTGGCGACCGTGCGCGGCGCCGGGTTTCGAGTGCTGCTGATCGATGATTTCGCCGACCGCGAATCTTTTCCCGCCGATGTGATTGTGAATCCCGATCTTGATGACGATGGAGACCCTTATCGGAAACGGGGCGCCACCGCGCGACTTTTGCTGGGCCCTTCTTATATTCTGTTGCGCCGAGAATTCAGGCAGGAAATCGAAAAAGAGACGATGGGCAAGCCTGGCAATCGGATTCTCGTGACTCTCGGCGGAAGCGATCCGGAGAATCTGTCGCCGGAAATTGCCTCCGCTCTTGCCGCCTGCCCCGATCTTGAAATTACGGTGGTTGCGGGTGCGGGATTCAGCGCTGTGGATAAATTGTTTGCCCTGCAGTCGGCTGACCTTCGCGTCTTTTTCAATCCTCCGAATATGGCGCAGTTCATGAGGAATGCCGATATCGCGATCGTGGTTGCCGGCGGAACGCTCTGGGAACTTCTTTCCATGGGCTGCGCGGTGTTGAGCTATTCTAGAAATCTGGCGCAAGCGCGCGTAATTCAGGCGCTGTCGCGGCGTGGGGTTCTGGTGGACATGGGACAGACAAATAACTTTGATTCCTCAAGGCTGGTGAAAGCCGTGACGGAGTTGGTGGCATCGGACTCGGCGCGTGAGCGCATGGCGACGGTGGGTAGAGCGCTGGTCGATGGCTCGGGAGCGGCGCGGGTGGTCGAGGCGGTGCTGCAAGTGGGATCAGTTCAAATGCTTCCTGTGGCAACTTCGGACCCGTGTTGAGCGCTTCGGTGTTGAGCTATTCCAGGAAAACTGCGAACGTAGGTAATTCATTCATTTTCACGCCGCGAGGGGGCTGGTGGATATGGGACAGATAGATCAGGTCGATTCCTCAAAGCCGTTGAATCCGGTAAGAGAGTTAGTCACCCCGAGCGTCGGGCGAGAGGGGATGACAGAGGGGACAACTAAGATCGGCAGCGTGCTGGTCGACGCGCACGGCGCGGCGCGGATAGTTGAAGCCGTGCAGCAGGCCGGCTTAGTTCAAATGCTTCCCCTGACAGCTTCGGACGAGGACGACTTCCTGCTCATGGCAACCAATCATTTTGTGGAGCTCAACTCTGATTTTGTGCCGCGAGACGATTGGAAAGAGCACTACTTTCCGACCATTATGAAGAACCCGCTATATTTTCTTCGCTGGATTATTGTCGACGAAAAGCGAGCGGGATTCATTCTGTTTGGACTGGAAAAGCATCGCTTTCTCCCACGAATGACGGGGGTTGTTTACGAACTCTACATTCTGCCCGAATTTCGCCGGCGTGGCATCGCTTCAATTTGCGCCGGTGACGCGATTCGTGAACTGCAGGCGCACGCTCCATCTAAAATTCAACTCGAAGTGATCGAAGGGCGAGTGGCGGCAGTGGCTCTGTGGGAGTCTTTGGGATTTCGTCGAGTTACCGGTCGATTTGTGCTGCACGACGGCGGGTTATCCGGGGGCGGGGTGTGAAGATCGCGATTGCCCAGCCAACCTATCTACCCTGGCTCGGCTATTTCGATCTGCTCGATCAGGTGGATAAGTTCGTGTTGCTCGATACCGTGCAGTTTGAGAAGCAGTCGTGGCAACAGCGCAATCGGATCAAGACCCCAACCGGGCTCCAATGGCTCACGGTGCCGGTGATTTTTCGCGGGCGGCTGGGGCAGCGCATCGTCGACGTCGAAATTCGGGAGCCGGAATTTTGGCGCGATCACTTGCGCGCGATTGAGCTGAATTATCGCCGCGCGCCGTTCTTCGACAAATATTTTTCGGCAGTGAATGAATTATTGCGTGCGGCATCGTCGAGCCCTCGGCTGGCCGACTTTACCATTGGCCTGTTCGGGTGGTTGATGGAAACGCTCGGCATCACGACGCCAATCGTTCGATCATCCGACCTCGGGGTAAGTGGCAAGCGTACCCAACTACTGGCAGAGATTTGCGGCGTGTTGGGAGCGACGACCTACATTTCACCGCTCGGGTCCGCCGATTATCTGCTGAGTGAACTTACGATCTTGACCGACCGCGGCATTGACGTGGTTTTTCAGCATTACGAACATCCGCAATATCGCCAGATGTTCCCTCCATTCGAAGCGCATGCCAGCGTGCTCGACCTGTTATTCAGTGAAGGCGAAAATTCGTTGTCGATCATTCGCAGCGGACGGCGCTCGCCATTTGCGCCCTCGGAAGTCGCCGGGCAGCAGAACGAAAAGGTGACTTCCTGATGGAAGGCGGTTTTTGCATCGAGAATCGTCCGATCGGATCGGGCGCACCGTGTTACATCGTCGCCGAACTTTCCGCCAATCATAATCAGGATTTCAATCAGGCCGTTCGCATTCTGCACGCTGCGAAAGACGCTGGCGCGGACGCTGTCAAGCTGCAAACTTACACGGCCGACACCATCACGCTGCGCAGCGACAAGGAATGTTTTCGCGTCGGAGGCGGCACGCTGTGGGATGGGCGTCTTCTGCACGACCTCTATCAGGAGGCGTTTACGCCCTGGGAGTGGCAGCCGAAACTTAAAGCGATTGCCGATGAACTCGAGATGCCGTTGTTTTCTAGCGCATTCGATGAGAGTGCCGTCGACTTTCTCGAAAAGATGAACGTACCCGCGCACAAGGTCGCGTCGTTTGAACTGGTGGATATCGGGCTGATTCAAAAAATGGCGAGCACCGGCAAGCCGCTGATCATGTCCACGGGCATGGCCAGCGAAGATGAAATCGCCGAAGCGCTACAGGCGGCGCGCGGAGCCGGCGCAACTGAGATTGCACTGCTGAAATGTACGAGCGCTTACCCGGCACCGCCGGAAGAAGCGAACCTGCTCACGATTCCGGAGTTGGCGCGGCGTTTCGGCTGCCCCGTCGGACTTTCCGATCACACCATGGGCGTAGCGGTTCCAGTGGTCGCGGTGGCGCTCGGAGCGTGCATCCTCGAGAAACATCTTTGCCTGCGACGGGCGGATGGCGGACCAGACGGCGCATTCTCGCTAGAGCCCACGGAATTCAAGGCCATGGTCGATGCGGTGCGCACGGCGGAAAAAGCTCTCGGCTCTGTACAGTTCGCTTCCGGTGCGCGCGAAGCCAATAGCCTGAAGTTCCGGCGCTCGTTGTTTGCGGTGGAAGATATAAAAGAAGGCGACGTTTTTACGAAACAGAATGTCCGCTCCATTCGCCCTGCCGACGGATTGCACCCGCGTCACCTCGGCGAAATCCTGGGAAAGCGCGCCGCCTGCGATGTGGAACGCGGAACGCCGTTAAGCTGGGCGCTGGTGGCGCGTTGAACATTAACGTCGAATTACATCAACGCCCAAACGCTTCCCGCTGGATTCTCTTCGCCTCCGCTTTAAGTTGCGGCTTTCAACTCGCCTGGGTCGGCACTCGCTGCTTTCACCAGATCGATATTGATGGCATCGATTACATTGGCATCGCTCGGCACTTACGAAATCATCAATTCTATGCGTCAATCAATGATTTCCGCAGTCCGTTGCTTTCGTGGCTCATTGCCGCTGGCTCTGTTTTCAGTGGCAACCTTGTAACCGTGGGGAAGGTGCTTAGTATCGGCACCTATCTCTTGTGCGCCGTGCTGCTTTACTCTTTTGCGAAAAGTCTTTGGCATTCGGAATTGCTCGCAGCTCTCGCCGTCCTGTGGTTTTCATTGGCTCGCGGACTGACGGCCACAGCCGTCGAAATGATTACGCCCGACTTTTTGTTCGCGGCGCTGGTGCTGATCTATTTTCTGGTTTTGTTGCAATGTTTGCGCACCGACAAAAAAAAATCCTGGGGCTGGCTCGGAGCGATTCACGCCCTTGCTTTTCTCGCCAAGGGAATTGCGCTACCCTGGCTAGCCCTGACCACTTTTGTCTCTGTGCTGCTAGTGCGGCCTCGCAAGGAAGCGGCAGTGCGCCTGGTCTTGGCGGGCATTTTGCCATTGCTGGTGGCGACGGCGTGGGCCGCGACGCTTCATTCCAAGTATGGGGCGTTCACCACCGGCACACAATTTAAAGTCAACTTTCTGCAATGGAACACGCGTGCCTATGAAGAACACGCGGACAAGACCTACGCAGTGCTCGAGGACACGAAGCCGTCGATCGATGAGTACCACGTGAATGATCCGATGCCTCCGGATTCATGGCCATGGCATTATCGAATCGATGTAAAGGCCGCTGCGCCTCAACTCACGACGCACGAGTTTCAAAACCTGCGGAAGGCGCTGAAAGAACTCTTTGTCGTCGTAACCCCTGGCGGCCTGATCGCGTTTGTCCTGGTCGTTGGGACCCTGTTGGCGCGAAGTCGCCAATATCCCGTCGAATTTATTCTGGCGGCCGTGATTACGCTTGGAGCCGCCAGTCTCTTATTGGCATACTGCCTGCTCGTCTTTGACGGCCGTTATCTCTATCCGATTATCCCGCTTCTGCTGGGGCTCGCTGTAGGTTTCCTCGCCCAGATAAGTGAAGCATTGCGCGTTTGGCGAAGAGCTCTGATCGCTTTGATCGTGGTCGGGATATTTGCGACCCTGATATATCCGTCGTCCCCCTTCCGCACGCTTACTCGCGATTTTCAGGTTTCGTGCTATCAGGCTGGCCAGCGCTTGAGCGCTCATCCTGGTGCGACGGTTGTGAGTGTCGGTTCCGGACCTTATCCCGAGCATGGAGTTGGTTGGGAGGCAGGGTACAAATCGACATTCTTCGGAGATCGCAGGCTGATCGGCGCGACCGATAAACTACTGGGCGCAGAGGAAATTCCAGCACTTCTCGGCGATGTTTCCAAGGCGAAACCGGATGCGATCCTCGTATGGGGCAAGCCCGGAGATGTTCGATACGATTCGCTAGTTCAAGAACTCACGGAGGAATATGCTGGAGCTTCTCCTGAGGTTCTCACGGATCCGTTTTATGGAGAGGTTGGCACAGCACTGTACGCCCGTCAGCGTTGAGAATGTGAAGTTGTCGTGGTGTGACGTTGCGCGTTCAACCGTGGGCGAATCTGGACACAAGCTCCAAAGTTCATGATTACGATATTTACTCCATCGTTCGCCGATGAGGCGAACACGAACGCGCAAAACCTGACGGTAAAAGAAGTCGTGAGCCGTCTTCCGTCGGACCGCTTCAGGGTGATCCTTCTTGGCGGCGAAGCCCCCGATCCACGCATTCTTACTCGCGAAAACACGGAGATCCTGCCGTACCGCCGGCACGGAAATACTCCGCGCTGGCTCGCACATGTTTTGCGCTCTCACGTCGACATCTATTTTTTCCCGCGCATGGGGCCGCTGGATATGGCATTCCTGTTTCTGCGGCGATCTCTGCGGCTGCGGATTGGCCTTGTGACTTATATCGTGATGGCGTTGGATGAAATCGCCGTCGGCCCTACCATGACGCGATCGATTCGCGAGGCTGATTGTGCAGTTGGGAATTCGCGCTTTGTTTCGCAAACCGTCAAGGAGCGCTTCGGGGTTGAGACCGAAACAATTTACGACGGGGTCGACCGAAGCTTATTCCACCCGCCGGTCCGAGGCCGTCCTAGCGCAGCGAAGCTCACCGTGCTCTATGCGGGCTCATTTCAGGCGCGGAAGCGAGTGGATGTTGTGATCCGCGAGGCGGCCAAGTGGCCCTCGGTTGAATTTCGGCTGGTGGGCAAGGGTGCCGAGGAAGAGAGACTTCGCGCGCTCGTGGACGAACTCGGATGTCGCAACGTGACTCTTGTTGGCCATCTTTCGCAGGCAGGGTTGGCCGAGGAAATGCGAAACGCCGATGTGTTCCTTTTCCCCAGCGTGCTCGAAGGTCATCCGCAAGTGTTGGTACAGGCCGCGTCATGCGGCCTACCCGCCATCGCCATGGATGTTTACCGGCCCGACTATGTTGTCCATGATCAAACCGGATACTTGGTAAAATCCGAGAGCGAACTCTCCCAGAAACTGGGCTTGCTGCTGACCGACCACGATCTGCGGCTCAGGATGTCGGCCGCAGCCACCCAGCATGCCCAGCAATTCGACTGGGACAAAATTGCGCGAGATTGGGAAAATGTTTTTGTGGAGACGGCCTCGAAACGCCGTCAGAAAAGTTAGTGTGCGGAGTCAAGCGGGCGGAGAGGATGTCGCGCCATGCCGACCTTACCAGACGTCGTCGTGGAGCGTGGGACATAGGATGGGTTATTGAGCATTTCTAAGTCTCTGTTGCGTTACGGAGGATTCGTACTCTCCGTGACCACTGCCCGGGTTGTGGGCACCATACTCACGGCCGCCACCTTTCCTTTTCTGGTGCGCCGCCTGGGTGTGGATGTTTATGGGGTGTGGAGTTATGTGGTCGCAATTTGCGGCTTTACAGGATTAGTGTCGAATCCCGGTCTGACCACATATGCCGCCCAGCAAGTCGCGGCGCGGCGCCAGGAAGCTTTTCAGACTGTTTCCGACGTTCTGGTGCTTCGCGTTGTCGCGAGCGCGGTTGCAGTGGCTGCGGTCTTGATCGTGGCGAGATTTGAAGTGCGGCCGGACGTTCGCTTCCTGCTCAAATTCTACGGAGTGGCCTTTGCGTTAACCAGTTCTCTCTCGCTCGATTATCTTTTGTCCTCGATGGAGTTATTCCACGTGCAGTCGCTGGTCTTGATCATGCAACAAGGTCTTTATGCCATCGGCATTTTTACCATGGTGAGATCGGCGAAGGACGTGGTCTGGGTGCCCATCAGTATCGTGGCGTCTTCGTTGTTGACCAACGTAATCGCGTGGATATTTCTGTGGCGGGAGGGTTATCGCTTTCGATTCGCGATTTCGCCGCGGCGCTGGGCCGCGATTCTGGTGCCTAGCTTGCACTATGCGGGATCTTCACTCATGTCGACTCTGTACCATCGCACCGGCCAGATCGCCGTTCGCTGGTATCTGGGCGAGCACGCCCTGGGCCTCTATGCCGCTGCGGCGCGGCTCGCCGATGTGCTGCGTAACTTTCTCTCGATTGTCCAGACGGTCATGATGCCGCGCATGGCTTTGCGTGCAAATTCTGCCGGCGGACTGTTTCGGCTCGCGAGAATTGCCGCTTCCGTGCTGGTCTTATTCGGCGTGCCGCTGACGGTGGGCGCTATCGTAACCGCTCCCGTGGTTGTTCCCTGGCTGCTGGGCGCGCAGTTTTATGAGGCGGTGCATGCTTTCCAATGGGTCTCGCTTTATATCATTACTGCGCCGGCCGCGGCGCTCTTTGCCGGAACCATTCTTTATGCGCTGGGCCGCCACCATGACTATTTTCTTTCCACGCTTGCCGGCGCGATCACAGCCGTTATTCTTTATCTCGTCCTGCCGCCGCTGTTTGGGATCGCCGGCGCTTGTGTTGCTTTCGTGCTGGGAGAGTTCGCAGTTGCGCTCTTCGCTTTCTCGCGCTGTCCGCCGGACGTGCGGGCGGCCGCAAAAACTCCTTTAGTGGGCTTTGCCGTAATCGCCAGCCTGATCATGGGAGCTGTATTGTGGGTCGCGCTTCCGAGGCATTTGCCGCCGTTGGTCTTGGTTGGCGTCGGTTGCGCAGTCTATGTGATTAGCTGGGCCGCAGCTGGCCGCAGTCTTCTCAAAAGAGAGGTCGAAGGGTTTGCATGACGCTTGACGCTCACTCCCATTGTGTCCGCCGCTCGAAGAGCGAGCCGAGACTGCGTGGCACTGACTTGATCCATCCTTCGATTGTTGAGGCTGCTTACCTCGATTGCCGACGCCGCGCTGAATTGATCGCGGAATACGCGGCCAAACTGCCGCAGGTGCGCAATCTCTTGGATGTGGGCGGAAGGGGAAAGCCCTACGCTTCTTTGTTTGGCGGCCGCGTGGTTAATCATTATGTGCTCGACATTGAACCCGCTCCTTCGGTTGATATCGTCGGTGACGGGCGGAGCATGCCGCTTGCCGACGCGTCGATCGACGTCGTTCTGATCACGCAGGTGCTCGAGCACATCCCCGAACCAATAGCGGTCATCAGCGAAATTCATCGAGTGCTGAAACCCGGCGGAACACTTCTGCTGAGCGTTCCCTCCATCTTTCCCCAACACGGTTCGCCGGGTGATTACTGGAGGTATATGCCGCAAGGGTTGCAATTTATCCTGCGCGATTTTCATAGCGTAAAGGTTCAGGGCGAGGCGGGGACGGTTCCCAGCATCTTTCTCGTAATCAATACCTACTTGCAGCTGCTCACCGGCCCTCTGCCCTGGTTGCAGCGATTGCTTCAGTGGACGATTTGGCCATTGAATAATATGGCAGGGCTGCTGGCAGCGAAGGTTTATAGAGGCGATCAGTTCGCAAGCAACTACTTCGTAGTGGCCGTGCGATAGAATCGTTTTTCTGAGTGAAATGTCGAAAACTAGCGTCCGGCTGGTGATCCTGACGGAGATAATTGCTCCGTACCGCATCCCGGTTTTCAATGCTCTGGCGGGCCAGCCGGGGATAGATCTGCACGTAATATTTTTGGCCGAAACGAATGCGACGCTACGGCAGTGGCGCGTTTATAAGAATGAAATTCGTTTCTCGTATCGGGTTCTGCCGTCCTGGCGGGGGCGATTCGCCGGCAATGAATTGCTGATCAACTGGGGCTTGACGTCGGCTCTGAACGAAGCTGACCCGCATGTAATTATCTGCGGCGGCTATAACTATGCCGCCTCCTGGAGAGCTCTTCTGTGGGCGAAGCGCCGTGGAGTTAGATTTGTTTTGTGGTCGGAAAGCAATCGCTACGACGCTCGCCGGGGATCGCGATGGGTGGAGTTTCTCAAGGCTTATTTTTTAGAACATTGTGATGGATTTGTTGTCCCGGGCAAGGCCTCCCTCGAATATCTCTGCGCGTTGGGATCGGCGGGAGGCAGCATCACGATCGCGCCTAACGCGGTTGATAACGATCTCTTTGCGAGTCAGGCGGCGGCCGCCAGGCTAGACGCCGCCGAATTTCGAGAGAAACTGAAATTGCCTTCGCGGTTTATTCTGTTTGTCGGCCGGCTGGTACCGGAAAAAGGTGTCTTTGATCTACTCGAAGCGTATGCCAAACTAGACAGTCGCATGCGATCCGCGGTAGGGCTGGTATTTGCGGGCGACGGAGTCTCCCGTGCGCAACTGGCCGAAATGGCGAAGCGCATCGAGCCGGGGATGGTTTGTTTTCCCGGATTCGCGCAGCGTGAAGATTTGGCTGGTTTCTATGCCCTGGCGGATGTATTGGTACTGCCGACGCACAGCGACCCGTGGGGGTTGGTGGTGAATGAAGCGATGGCCTGCGGGCTTCCGATCATTGTGAGCAATGTCGCGGGATCCTCGGAGGATCTAGTAGAAAACGGGTGGAATGGTTATGTTGTGGCTCCGAAAGATTCGGAGAAACTCAGTGAGGCGATTGATTCTGTGGCGCGGCAGCCTGAACTGCGGCAACAAATGAGCGTGAGAAGCTTGGAACGAATTCGAAATTACTCGCCGGAAGCGTGCGCCAACGGTCTGGCGGCGGCCGCGATTTCGTCGGGAGTGAAGGGCCGATGAACGACCTGAAGCCCCTATCGTGGGCTGCCATCGTCTTTGCCGTAATCGCCGGCTTGTATCTGCTCTATTCCCATTTGCAATACTTCGGCGACGTGTCTTTTCTGGGCGCGATCCTGCTGCTCGAAATCATCATTGCCAGCATCTGGAAGTATGACCAGCGTTTTTTCGTTTTGCTGATTGTGACTTTCATTTGGGCTGGATTGCACGTCCCTCTGCAAGGGGCGTGGACCGGCGGCCGCTGGGTCGTTCTGGCGGCGGGTGCGGTGGTGGGCTTCATTATCTGGACGAGGACTCCACGCAGACCCTTCCATTCGATCCATCTGCTGGCTTTTTTTTGTGTCTGCGCCGCCTTTGTTTCCGCCACCGTTTCTGTTTTCGTTCGAATGGCTTCGCTGAAGGCTTTGAGCCTGTCCATTCTCTTCCTTTACTGTGTTTCGGGTGCTCGCCTGGCGGTTATTGGTCGGGAAGATCGTTTTTTCCGGGGCTTGCTCTGGGGCGCGGAGATCATCGTCTACGGCACGGCCGCGTGTTATTTAGGATTGGGTGCGAGTATTTGGGGAAATCCCAATTCCATGGGCGCGGTGATGAGCATCGCCTGTTTTCCAATCTTGCTGTGGGGATGGCTGAACAGCGATGGGCCGACGGTGAAGGCGCGCAGATTGATTGCATTGTTCCTCTGTGCTTACCTGATACGGCTCAGCCTGGCGCGCGCCGGGATGGTTTCCGCGACACTCGTTATCCTCGTCTTTTGTATTTGCCTGCGGCAATACAAGTTGCTTGGCCAGATAGCTGCACTCGTCCTGGTGCTGGTTGCACTCGCCGGGATGTTGACGCCGGGTACTTTGAACCAGCAGCTTGGAGAAATGAAGGATGCGTTCCTCTACAAGGGGCATAAGGAGGAAGGTATGCTGGGTTCGCGGCAGACGCCATGGGAGAACACCATCTCCTCGATTAAAGAGCATCCATTTTTTGGGACGGGATATGGCACAAGTCCGTCGGGCGACGACCCGGGAATCGGTTTTGGCACTCTCGGCGGTGCCGGAACAATCGCTTCAACCGGCGATACGGAGCGCGAGCACGGCAGCAGTTACATGACCATCGTCGAGTGGGTCGGCCTGTTGGGCGTATTCCCCTTTGCTGCGATCATCGCGTTGACGATATCGAATGTGTGGAAGGTCTGCACCTGGATGAAGCGAACCGCCGATCCTCGCCCCTACGCCATTCCCCTGGCCATGGTGGTGGTGTCCGGGCTCGTCCACGCCAGCTTCGAAGATTGGATATTTGCAGCAGGTTCCTATCTTTCTTTATTTTTTTGGGTTTGCGCCTTTGTGCTCGCGGACATGGTCGCGGACGCTGTCGCGGTTCCGGCGCCGCGCGCAGTTTCTAGAGTTTCCCGTCCGCTGCCCGCCGCTTTCGGACCCATCGTGCCCAACCGATGATTCGTTTGTTTATCAATGGTCTGGCCGCGAGCGCCGGCGGAGGCCTAACCTATTTGCGTAACGTCATTCCGCACCTCGCGCGCAGAGGCGACGCTGAAACCACGGTATGGTTGAATCCGGCAATGCGCGCGGAGTTTGCAACCCTGCCTAACGTTTCGTTCGTCGAAACCTCGGAAAGCCCTGGAGTGCTGCGCCGGTTCGTCGGTGAGCAAACAGCATTGCCCAAACTGATCAAGCAGTGCGGCGCGCAAGTATTGATTTCCGCCGGCAACTTTGCCTTGTGGAATTCTCCCATACCGCAAATTCTTCTCTCTCGCAATTCGCTGTATACGTCCAGCGATTTCTTGCGCGACGTGCGTGCTCGCGGAGACTACGCGATATGGGCCGACACGATCATCAAGGGCTGGCTGGCGCGGCGTTCCATAAACCGCGCTGACCTTACGGTGGCGCCCAGCGAGGCATTTGCCCATGATCTCAGCCGTTGGAGCGGTAAGAAGGTGCTGTCGGTGCATCATGGATTCGATCCTGACGCCTTTACAAGCGATGCCGCGCCCTTACCTTCCGCGGTTCAAATCCAAGTGGAGCAAGCGAAAGATACTCTCCGGCTGCTTTTTGTGAGCCACTACAATTACTACCGCAACTTCGAGACCCTATTTCGTGCCCTGCCAATTCTGAGCGATCGTTTGAACGGAAAAAAAGTGAAGCTGTTCCTCACCTGCCGCTTGAGCTCTAACGAGAATCCCGGCTCCTATCGCGCCGAAGCCGCTTCCTCGCTGGTGAATCGGCTACGCAGCAGCGAAAGTGTTGTCGAGCTCGGAGCGATCCCTTATCGCTCGCTGCACCATCTTTATCGAGCCTGCCACATTTATGTGACGCCGGCTTATGCCGAATCTTTCGCTCATCCGCTGATCGAGTCGATGTCGAGTGGCTTGCCTATCGTGGCGTCCGATTTACCGGTGCATCGCGAAATCTGCGAAGATGCGGGAGTCTATTTTCCGCGCTTCTCTCCAGAAGCGTTGGCCGACCGGGTACATGAGATTCATGAATCCCCAGAGTTAGCGCAAAAACTCTCCAGCCATGGTCTTCAGCGAGCGCGCGACTTTAGTTGGAGCAATCACGTGGAACGCATCGTGGCTCTGGCACACGAGCTGGTCCGGACTTCTCCGCGGTCTGCGGCGGAGCGAAACTGATGTCCCCACCCACCAACGCGAGTAAGGCCTTGCACGTCTTGACGCTCACCCCGTTTTTCCCGTCGGACCAAAATGAGGTGAGCGGATGCTATGTCGCGGAGCCAATTGAAGAGCTCAGGCAGTTGGGCGTTGACTGCAGCGTGATTGCCGTATCGCCGATTCATCATCCTCGAAAGCGAACCGTTCAAGGGACCGCTGCTGATTGGGTGCGATACCCGCAACTCCCGGGAAATTTCGGGCTTTCCAGCGCGGGTAAGCTGCTCTTCGCTCGTCTGTTGCGACGAATACGGCGGCTGCACGGCGACAAGCCGATTGATGTTATTCACGCTCACGCAGCCCTGCCATGCGGCCACGCGGCAGCGTTACTTTCCAGGTATTTGAATGTTCCGTTTGTAGTGACCGTTCATGGATTGGATGTATTCAATAATTGCCATCTCGGTGGAATTCCCGCCGCGTGGCGGCGCAAGGTATCGCTGGAAGTCTATCGTGCGGCGCGCACCGTGATCTGTATCAGCCGCAGAGTGGAGGAGGTCCTGAGCTCCGGAACTCCGGATGGAGCGCGCAGTGCCGTCATCCAAAATGGCGTGAATTCGAGCCTTTTTTCTCCGGCGGCTGAGAATTCGGCTACGGAGGAGATTCTCGCCGTCGGCACCTTACTCCCGAGCAAGGGCCATGAACTTGTCCTCAGAGCGCTAAAGAATCTACAAGCTTCTCGACCCGGACTTCGATGCCGCATCATCGGAGAAGGGCCATATCGCGCCCAATTTGAAGCTCTGGTGAGCGAGTTGGGTATTGGGAGCCAGGTTCAGTTTGTTGGCCGTCAGAGCCGCGCCGAGGTGGCCGAGGCCATGCGGCGCTGCTCCATCTTCGTGTTACCCAGCCGGAACGAGGCTCTCGGATGCGTCTACCTCGAGGCTATGTCGTGCGGCAAACCCGTGATTGCATGTTACGGGCAGGGAATCGATGAAGTGATTGAGCACGGCAAGAATGGCTGGCTCATCCCTCCCGATGGACTCGCAGAACTGGCGCAAGGCCTTTGCGTGTTACTCGGGTCATCGGAATTACGCGGGCGCATGGGCTTGGCGGCGCGCCAGACAATACTTGAAAAGCTGACGTTGTCTCATCAGGCAGGGCACCTGGCTGAAATTTATGGTCAAGCCTCGTAGGAATTTGTTCATCTCGGATTGCGGCACCTCCGCCAATACTCCGTGCGTGACACGCGCCTTCCGCCCTTCGCTGCGGAGATGCTAGGATGCTTTGGTGAAACGTATCCCTTCACTTGACGGCCTGCGCGCGATCTCCATCTCATTGGTCTGTGTTGCTCATCTTACCCATGTGAAGATGGTTCCGGCATTCTTCGGCGCCTATGCCATCACGGGAGTGCAGATTTTCTTCGTCATCTCCGGTTACCTGATCACTACCCTTTTGCTGAACGAACGCTCACAGACTTCGACCATCGACCTGCGCCAGTTTTATATACGCCGCGCCTACCGTATTCTGCCCGCCGCGGCGGTTTTTATGCTCTTTGCTTTCATCGTCTATGGGCATGAGCTTCGCTGGTATGACGTGGCCGCCATGCTCCTCTATCTCGTGAATTTCGACCAGAATCGGCCGTGGATGGTTGGCCACCTATGGTCGCTCGGCGTCGAGGAGCAGTTTTATTTCCTCTGGCCGAGCGTGCTGCGAAAATGGTATCGGCACAGAATCACAATCCTCCTGGCGGCGGTTGCCTTTGCTCCCATCTTTAGGGCAGCCTGCTATTATTTTCGCGTTCCCGGCGCCGGCTTTGGGATGTTCCCGGCGGTGGCCGATACTCTCGCGATCGGTTGTCTGCTCGCTATTCTAAGTCCGCGGCTGCCGAGAATACCGGGCTGGGCGGCAATCATTATGCTGCTCGCGGTTGTCTTTCTACCGAGGTTTGACGCGGTGAGTCCGGCACGCACGCTATTCGCGCTCTTCGTTCTCAGCCCGATTTCACAATGCTCAATCGCCGGGCTAGTGCTGCACGTCATACAGCACCCCTATCGCGTCCTGAATCTCGCGCCTGTGATGTGGTTGGGAAGAATCAGTTATAGCCTCTATCTTTGGCAACAGCCATTTTTCTACGCCCAGACCCGGCAGCCTGCCTACAGACTGCTGTATGCTATCGGACTTGCTTGTCTGTCTTACTACCTAGTCGAACAGCCCGCTCTTCGTTTGCGGCAAATTTTCGCAAGCCGCCGCAGAGAAAAAGAGACCGATAAGCAGACGATTGATGGGAATGCTGCTCACGAAAGGCTGTTGGTCGAGGAGCAGACTTCCGCCCTCTAAGGCGACAGTTTCTCGCGCCCGCTTTCTACGCCAAGGTATCTCGAACCGCCACAGGTTGTGGCTCGGAGATCCCCAACGCAGACATGCGTTCCACCGGACATGCAAACAAGTCTTGCAAGGCTTTGACTCGATTGGTTACGGCGACGGGGCCATTTCTCCCGAGCTCGAAAACTCGGTATCCGACTCCAGTGAAGAATTCGAGCGTCTCCGTAAGATTCGTTCGCTGCAAATATTCAAACATCACCAGGAGGGGCTTTTTCTCGGCGAGAAACTTCCTCATGCCGCGAAGCACAGAGTTCTCATGACCCTCCACATCGATCTTGACCAGAGAAACGGGAAAAGCGGGATCACCGTGGCGGCGCAGAAATTCGTCGAACGTGATGCACCGCACCACATGGCCGGCACCCCTTCCGTCTGGAGCGTTGCCAGCCACGTGCCCTCCGACGTCAACCGCCCCATTGGATTCAAAGCAGATCTCGCCGCTAGTATCGGAGAGAGCAAACTCGTAAACCTTGAAGCCGAGGCCATTCCGAGCAAAATTGTCGCGGGCTCGCGCCGCCGCCACTGGATTCGGTTCAAATAAAATCGCGTCTTCTATTTTGTCGGCCAGCAGAAGACTCACCGAACCGACATTAGCTCCCACATCGATCAGCGTACCCCCCGAGACGAATTTTCTGAGGAAGAGGATGCATCTGCTGTTCGGGACCTGGGTGTACAGAATTCCGGAAGACACCTGACAGTCCGGATAGGCTCTAAACTTTTTTCCATTGAAGAGGGAAACAGTAACTGGCTTGCGAATGATCCGCTTCCATAATTGCCAGCCCACAAAGATAGATAGCCTTCGTATTCGCTGACCGCGGTTGGATTCCTCGTTCCAAAGGGCGGAAATTGGGTAAATCAGGGCCTCCGCGACCTTCAACACAAATATCCGTCTCCTTCGCGCATTTGTTCATAATACAGCGCGAAAATCGAACAGGCTGCGCCTTCGCGATAAGATGGAGAACAGAACAAAGAAGGCGAGCAAGCATATTAGATGTGTGGCATCGTTGGCATACTGACGCGCAACAGCTCCATTCCTCCCGGGCTTCTGGAGCAAGCCACGTTTTCGCTCGCGCATCGCGGTCCTGACGATTCGGGAATCGTGGTAGTGCGAGAAGCTCAACCCGAGTCGCTCGAAATCGGCCTGGGGCACCGGCGATTGTCGATTCTCGATCTCTCTCCGCTCGGCCACCAGCCCATGCAGGATCCAATCACCGGCAGTTGGATTGTTTTCAACGGCGAGATTTACAACTTCCGTAAGCTGCGCCAAGAACTTGAAGACCTTGGCGTCGAGTTCAAGAGTCATTCTGATACCGAGGTAATTCTGGCCGCCTATCGAGTGTGGGGCGAAGCTTGCCTGATTCGATTGGGCGGCATGTTCGCCTTTGCCCTCTGGGATGCACAGAAAAAACGCCTGCTGCTGGCGCGCGATCCCATGGGAATCAAGCCCTTGTATTACCACCGGTCAAAACAGAATTTTATTTTTGCTTCGGAAGTTCGCACGCTTGTGCAGGCTGGGCTCGTGTCGCGCAAGATCGACCTCACCGGCGTTTTGAGTTATCTGACATTCGGATCGGTCTACGAGCCGTGGACCATGGTGGAAGGCGTCAAGTCGGTTCCTCCAGGGCACGTGCTTACAGTGGAAAACGGAGCAGTCAGCATTCACGAATACTGGAATCCGCTGCAGTCAGCTTCGCGGAACGGATTGCATTCACCATCGAAAAATGGCGCAGCATCGGCGCAGTTGCCGTCGACGCTGCGCGACGCGGTGTTGTCGCACCTGGTAAGCGACGTGCCCGTCGGAGTGTTTCTTTCGGGGGGAATCGACTCCAGCGCGCTAGTTGCCATCCTTGCGCAAAACGGCGTGCGTGCGAATACCTTCTCTCTAGTTTTCGCAGAGGAGGAGTTCAACGAGGCGCAGTATTCGCGCGAAATCGCCCGCCGCTTCAGAACCGAACATCACGAACTCCCCATCTCTCAACAAGACACACTCGCCGCGCTGCCCGACGCTTTACATGCAATGGATCAACCGACCATCGATGGCATCAATACGTATCTCGTATCTGCGAAGACCAGAGCCGCGGGGGTAAAAGTCGCTTTGACGGGTCTCGGCGCGGACGAGATGTTTGCCGGCTACTCGAATTTTCGCCGCGTGCCAAGGATGGAGATGTTTTCCAAAAGATTTGGGAGCTTGCCAAGGTTCGCGCAGCGTCCGCTCGCCGCTTCTCTGGCGTTGTTTGCAGGCACGGGCGATCGTGGCCGTAAATTGGCTGCGTTGGCTGCGGCCGATGAGTCCGCGGCTCAACCGTACTTCGCTCATCCGTATTTTTTGGTGCGTACGCTTTTCGGAGCAGCTGAGCGCGAGGAATTATTTTCAGCAAATAATTTCGAAGCGTCGCAGCGATTTCTCGATCGCCTGCTGCAAGAGTCGGTCACCGCCAGCGAGTTTCTCGATCCCGTCAATCGTGTCTCCTATCTCGAATCGACTTTCTACATGCGCAACACGCTGCTTCGGGATTCCGATTTTATGAGCATGGCGCATGGCCTCGAGTTGCGCGTGCCGTTTCTTGATCGGGCGCTGGTGGAGGCCTGCTTTAGCATTCCGGGGAATAAGAAATTGCAAGGTGCCTCACCGAAAGGCCTGCTGCTGGCCAGCTTGGGCGTGGAGTTACCGCGCGAGATCGTGAACCGTCCCAAGCGCGGATTCACTTTACCGTTTGAGCGCTGGATCCGCAGCGAGATGAGGCCGGTTGTCGAGGACACTTTGCTGAAAACTGATTGGGCACAAACCTCAATCAATCCCGGCGCCGTGCGCGAAGTGTGGAACCGATTTCTGGCCGGTGAAACGTCCTGGTCGCGGCCTTGGTCGCTCTTCGTGCTGGCAAACTGGTGTGAACAGAATCTCTAGGTTCTCGCTTAACCGCCGGCTTTGCGCGCGGAAACCAAAAGGAATAATCCCAGCTTCGCTCCGAACCGGCGAACGAAAAAGCGCGGATAGAATCGCCAGATAATCCGGTACCCCCAGCTCCGAAATCGAGCCGACGGTTCGTTCAACAGCAGATCTCCGGGAGCGAACGCCTGCCGCATCTCAATGCTTTCGAACCCCTGCAAGAGGGCTCGTGCCTCTTGCTGCGTATATGACTTGGTGCCGGGACTCTCAAGATAATCATGAACCGATTGACGCAAAGACTTGCCGCGCAAAATCCCGTAGCGCAACCACAGCATATATCCGGTGAGCGACGGGTGGTGATAGATCATGATGCGAAGCGCGCCCCCGGGTTTTAAGACGCGCCAAGCCTCGCATATACATCGCGGCGTGTCGGGACTGTGGTGCATCACTCCGTAGGAATACACCACGTCAAAAGTGTTTGCCGGAAATGGCAAGTGCTCTGCGTCGGACACGCGCAGATCGGGCGTGTAGCCCGCCATTTCACAGCGACGCTTCGCCCGCTCCACCGAGATTTCGGAAAGATCGACACCACTTGCCAACGCGCCAGCCTTCAGCCACTCCAGATAATCGGCGCCCATGCCGACTCCAATCTCGAGTACTCGCTGACCACGCGAGTGTGCGAAGCCGGCGAATTCGTGGATGTAGGGCTCCAGTTTGTAACGCGCCAGCGTGTGAGCCTCGAAGCCGGCTTGGTCTGCGAGATAGCGCGAACCGCAGGGATCGGCGTTCCAGAAATCCCGCACTTGGTCTTTCAATCCAGACTCGTCCAACCCATGTTCGTCCAACCGACGTTCGTCGAGCCGGTCGATGCGTGAGGCTTGCGGCATGGCTCCTAAAGGCGTTCCGAGAGTGATACTAGCACAGCGTTCTTTGTGAAAACCGGCTCTGGAGGCTAAGATAGTTTCATCTATCCGGAACAGACGTGATCGAGACGAAATCAGAAAATCAGGCAAGCAAGGCGGAAACAGCCCCGCCATTGCTGCCCCTAAGTGTGATCATTCCTGTCCGCAATGAAGCTCACAATCTTGCGCGCTGCCTGGAATCGCTGAAATCAGTCGGCGAAATATATGTCATCGATTCTCAGAGCAGCGATGACACTGTGGTGATCGCCGAGTCGCATGGCGCGAGGGTGGTGCAGTTCCACTATGCGGGAGGCTGGCCCAAGAAGCGCCAATGGGCCATGGATACGCTGCCATTGGTCTACGATTGGATTCTGCTTCTCGATGCCGACGAGCTGCTGACTCCCGAACTGGCGGAAGATATTAAGCAAGCAATCCAAGATCCGCATGCTGACGGTTATTACATCGCCTTGCAGATCTATTTCCTTGGGCGGCGACTGCGACACAGCGGAGCAAGCTTCTGGAAGCTCTCTCTGTTTCGCAAAGGCCTGGGGCGTTTCGAATGCCGTCTGGAGGATCAGGATGCCAGCATGGCTGATATGGAAGTGCACGAGCACGTTGTCGTAAAGGGCTCGACCCGCGAGCTTCCTCATCCTCTCATCCATCACAACATTGAGTCCTTGTCGCGCTACATCCAGAAGCACAACGAATACTCAAATTGGGAAGCGCGTGTGTGGCTTGATAACCGCGATAAAAATGACAGGGAAATTCAGCCCTCTCTCTGGGGAACGCAAGCGCAGCGTCGCAGATGGCTGCGCCGGCATTTCCTGTGGTTGCCCGGGTCACCATTGGCTTTCTTCCTTTACAAGTACGCCTGGTGCCTCGGATTTCTCGATGGCGTCCCCGGCCTGATTTATTGTGCGATGCAAGGCATTCAGTTCTTCCACATCAAAGCGAAAATTTACGAGCTGAAATCCGAACTTAGGTCGGGGAGGAACTGATCCATGTGTGGCATCAGTGGCCTCGCGAATTGCGGCGATCACGAGACGCTCACGCGGATGACTAATGTGCAAACTCACCGCGGTCCCGACGACTCCGGGCTATGGGAGCGGCGTTTCCCGGATGGCGGATACATCGGACTGGGCAGTCGTCGGCTCGCGATTCTCGATCTTTCCGCCGAGGGCCACATGCCCATGTCGAACGAAGACGGGTCGGTGTGGATCACATACAACGGCGAGATCTACAACTTCGCCGATCTGCGCCGCGAACTCGAAGCCAAGGGACACAGCTTTCGTTCCCACACCGACACGGAAGTTATAGTCCACCTCTACGAAGAATACGGTCCCGACCGGTTCGCGGATTGTCTCAACCGCCTGAATGGCATGTTTGCACTCGCCATCTGCGACCTGCGCGGCGCTTCGCCAAAATTGTTTCTGGCTCGCGATCATTTTGGAATCAAGCCGTTTTATTACTGGGAGCGCGGCGGGAAGCTAGCCTTCGCGTCCGAGATCAAAGCCTTGCTCGAAGTGCCGGGAATCGAAGCGAGCATAAATCTCGAAGCGCTCGATCAATACCTGACGTTCCTCTGGGTGCCTGATCCGCTGACGATGTTCGAAGGAATCCGCAAACTTCCAGCCGGTCACTACGCGCTTTGGCAAGACGGCCGTTTTGACATCAAACAGTATTGGGATCTTACGTTTCCAGCTGGGGGCCATTCCTTTGAGCGAACCGAGGCGGATCTGGCTGAGGAAATTCGCGAGCGCTTCTGCGCCTCGGTCGAGCAACAGATGGTGAGCGATGTTCCGATCGGAGCCTTTCTGAGTGCGGGCCTCGATTCCTCGAGCATCGTAGCGGCGATGGCGCGAAAGCAAGCAGTGCGAACTTATACCATCACATTCCCCAAGAAATATCGCGTGGGCGAAACAGCGATCGACGATCCTGGCGTTCCGCGGCGGTTCGCGCGAAAATTAGGCTGTGACCATCATGAGATCGTGGTCGAGCCCGACGTGGTTGGCCTGTTGCCGAACCTGACCTGGCACATGGATGAGCCTACGGCCGATCCCGCGATTATCACGGCGTATTTGGTATGCCGTGAGGCACGAAAGAACGCGACCGTGCTTTTGTCCGGCGTGGGCGGCGACGAGATTTTTGCCGGATATCGCAAACATGTGGCGCAAGCGTGGGCGGCAAAATATCGACGCGCTCCCGGCTTTGTTCGTTCGGCCGGTGAGCGCGCAGTTTTAGGTTTGCCTTCGCTACGCGGGACAAGAATGAAAGGTTCGGTTCGTCTGGCGAAGAAGATGGCACGCAGCGCGGCCCTCAGCCCCGCCGAAGCATTCATCAGGAATTGCACTTATTTTGACGCGGATCAGAAGACAGATTTATACGCTCCGCAATCCCGTGAGGCCAGGAATGGCAATCCCCGCGGCAAACATCACGCGGCGTTCGACCAGGTTCGCCACGCTGACTTTCTCAACCAGATGCTGTATCTCGATACCAAAATCTTTATGCCCTCGCTCAATCTCACTTACAACGACAAGATGAGCATGGCGTCATCGGTCGAGGTTCGTGTGCCGTTTCTGGATCGCGGACTTGCCGAGTTTGTTGCGTGGAATGTGAAGCCGGAGTGGAAACTGAAGGGGAAATGGCGTCCAGTGACGAAGCACATCTTCCGCGAAGCCATGCATAGTATGCTGCCGGAAGAGGTGATGCGGCAGCCGAAAGCGGGCTTCGCGGCGCCCGTCGATTACTGGCTGGCGCACGATTTGCGCCCGATGGTCGACGATTTGCTCTCCGAAACTCAAGTCCGCAAGCGCGGGCTGTTCCGTCTGGAGGTGGTTCGCAGATATGTCGACGAACAGCGCCGAGGCGCCGAGGACTGGTCGATGCAGATCTGGCAATTGCTAACGCTGGAAATCTGGATGCAATTGTTTCTCGATGGTGGCGCGAGGTCGTTTGCGCAGCGGCAAATCGGCGCCCAGCAGCTAACCGTCGCTTGATCGCAGACTTCGAACAAACGCACAAAGCCACTCAAATGACGGACCCTGACTCCAGCGCTCGGCGAAATCTCATGTCGACCAAAGCCGGCCGTGTGTTGACTGAAACCGCGGGTCTGCTGCGCGGCCCACAGCGAATCATTCCGCTCGTCGCCAAGGTTGCTGCGGACAAGGTGCGCTCGACATTTGAACTTCGCCACCTCTATTCGTACGCGTCGACAGCGATTCCTACTCGGCGCGCGCTGCATTCCGTGGTTGACTGGATTCTTCATGCGCAACGTCGTGATGGCGGGATCGCAGCGTATTACAGTTTGCTCACCGGATATTCCGATTCGTATCCCGAGGTGACCGGTTACATCATTCCAACGTTATACGATTTTGGAAGTGAGGTAGGGGACGCTAGTGTGCGACTTGCCGCAGAGCGCGCCACTAACTGGCTGCTTTCGCTGCAGATGCCGTCGGGAGCTTTTCCCGGCGGACTTCATCGCGCCGGCGACGCTCCCGGCGCCAACGCCCAGCCCTCCGTGTTTAACACCGGCCAGATTTTGCAGGGATTGGTGCGCGCTTACACTGAAACTCGAAGCGCAAAGATTCTGGAACGAGCCGTGGCAGCCGGCGATTGGTTGGCCGCGATGCAACAGCCCGATGGTTCGTGGGCCGGTGAAGCCGCGTATCAGGGAACCGCACACACCTACTACAGCATGGTTTCGTGGTCGCTCGCGCAGTTGGCTGCCGAATCGAAAGACTCCCGACACGCAGCGGCGGCCGACAAAAATATCGATTGGGTACTCGCGCATGTCCAACCCGGTGGATGGATTGATGGCATCAACTTGAGCGGCCATCCCGCATATCTCCATTTCATCGCGTATGTGATTCAAGGGATTCTCGAGTGCGGAATTTTGCGCAAGCGCGAGGATGCCATCCATGCGGCCGCGAAATCCGCATGGGTTCTGCTCCGCAAGTTTGAAACGCACAAGCGGCTGCTGGGTGCCTACGACGCGGGTTTTAAAAACGGCCAGAAATTTGCCTGCCTAACTGGGAATGCTCAAATGTGCTGCGTATGGCTGCGTTTTTGCGAAGTGACCGGCGATCTTCGGTATTTCAATGCTGCCCTCAAAATGAACGAGATGGTCAAACTGTCGCTGCCGACCAAAGGCGATCGTGGAGTTGTCGGCGGCGTCGCCGGATCCTATCCCATTTGGGGCGCCTATCAGCCTATGCGTTTCATCAGCTGGGGATGTAAGTTTCTGGCTGATGCGCTCATGCTTGAGCAGCGCCTTGCGCGCACGGTCGAAGCCACCTTTGAGGCCAACCCGCAAGAAAAATCCGAGCCGAAGCCCGAGCCATCCGAATGCGCGTAGTCATCCTCTGCTCGAGTCCGTACAGCGAAACCGGCTGCGCCGTGGCCGCTTGCGTGGCGAAACTCGGATATGTCCCCGTCGGCGCGCTGACCCTGCCATCGTGGGATAGCAAAACGCTGCTGCGCAAAATTGGGCAATGGGGGATTCGAGATTCTCTAAACTACGCCATCACCAAACTGGCGCCGGCGAGGTATACGACTGAAGCACAGATTCGCAATCCATACCTTGAGAAAGCTTTGCGACATAGGAGCGGAATATTTCGCAGCTTGACAGAGGTGGCGCGTGCGTATGGATTTCCGATTGCGACCTGCAGTGACCAGAACTCTCCTCGTGCCATCGCGCAGCTAAGGCAATGGTCTCCTGACCTCGCAATTTTTACTGGCGGAAACATTCTTCGCGACGACGTGCTGAAAGTTTCACGGCTTGGCATGCTGAACTCGCACCTCGCGTTGCTTCCGCAAATTCGTGGCATGAGCAGCCCGGAATGGTCGCTCGTGTGCGCCGTTCCGCTCGGCATCACGATTCATTTCATGGACAGCGGCGTTGATACCGGCCCGATTCTCTTGCGCCGCGAATTCGCAGCCGCCGGCCATTGCGACTCCCTGGCTGACTTGCGCAATCGAATGATCGCCGAGGGCATCGATTTGATCGCCGAGACCGTGACGGCACTCGATCGCAATGAAATCTTTGCTGTCCTGCAGGCGGATCGCGAAAAGGATTGTCAATATTTTGTTATGCATGAACAGCTCAAGGCTCTCGCCATGCTACGGCTGAGGAAAATGTCTTCAACGAATGACGGAGCAAATCCCGAATCCAATACATGCGCTAAACCCGCTGGCACGATGAGTAGGCACAATGGGTAAGGTCGGCACCTTGTGGCAGATTGGCCGGACATTCGGGTTGCGCGACGGCACTCTGCGCCTGAAATATGAAGCGCAGCGCGGCATCGGCGTGCTGGCGCGCCGCATGCGATTAGTTAACGGCTGGGAATCATGGGATCTGAAACGAATCGCTCCGCAGAGCTCGGCAGAAGATTTTCTGAACGTTCGCCGCCACGGCGGGCGGCCCTTCTTTTTTTCTGATCCTCGCAGCCTCGCGCCTGCGCTCAAAAAAGTTCTCGGCGACGACGGCGAAAAATTACTTTTTGCCGAGGCGAACAAAATTATTGATGGTCGCTTGCCCTTCTTTGGTCGATTGTCTTTGGACTGCGGTTTTCCTCCGCGATGGTTTCAGAATCCGGTTACCGGGCAGAGTGTCTCGCCCAATCGTCCGTGGACGAAGATGCGCTTTGCCGACGACGAATACGGCGATCTCAAGTTTATTTTGGAGCCTTCCAGATTCTTATTCGCTTATCCGCTGGCTCGCGCTTATGCCATCAGCGGCGACGAGCGGTTCCCCGAGGCTTTTTGGAGCGCAGTCGAAAATTGGGTCGCCAAAAGTCCGCCGATGTCAGGCCCGCTTTGGATATGTGGACAGGAATCTTCGCTGCGGATTCTGGCGTGGTCGTTTGCCCTTTACGTATTCCTCAATTCGCCAGCGACAACGCCGCAACGGGTGGCACTCTTGCTTTCGATGATCGCGGCTCATGCCTGGCGCACCGCGCAGACCCTGGGCTACGCGCGATCGCAGCGCAGTAATCATCTATTTAGTGAAGCCGTCGGGCTGTGGACGGTGGGAACTCTCTATCCTGAACTGAAGGACGCCGCGAAATGGCAGAAGCAGGGCGCACAACTTTTGCATGATGCGACCGTCGACCAGATTTCGCCCGAGGGCGCTTACCTTCAGCATTCGTTCAACTATCAGCGCATGGTTCTTCACCAGTTGCTCTGGACGCTTCGTCTTGCAGAAATTAGCAAAATCGAACTAGACCCTGAAATTCGCGGGCGCACCAGCGCGGCCTTTGACTTCATAAGTGAGTTTGTCGACCCCGAATCCGGGCGCGCGCCCAATCATGGTTCGAACGATGGCAGCAACATACTTCCGCTGACCGCGTGTGACTACGGCGACTTTCGTCCTCTGTTAAGTCTTGGAAGTTGCGTTCTGAATCGTCCCTCGATGCTCAAACCGGGCTCGTGGGACGAGGCATCGTTGTGGCTTTGCGGCGCACCCGCGAAAACGTCAGATCGCGAATCTGCAATGCCCGAAACAATACGCCAAGCATTGCCCGACACTCCTGTCGCAACGAACTATCACCGCATCGGCGGTGAGAATTCGTGGGCGTTGATCAAAGCGGCACACTATACGCGGCGCCCTTTTCAGGCCGATCAACTGCACGTGGATTTGTGGTGGCATGGCCTGAATCTCGCGCGCGATGCGGGAACCTATCTCTACAATGGCGCGCCTCCGTGGAACAATGGCCTCGCAGGCACGGCTGTTCACAACACGGTGATGGTCGATCGCCGCGACCAGATGCGGCGCGCTGGGCGGTTTCTCTGGCTCGATTGGGCCCAGGCTGCGGGTAGATCTTTCTCCACAGTTGCTTCGAACGCGAATGCTAAGTCTCGGGATTGTTTCGAGGGTGAGCACGACGGTTACGGCGGCCTGGGAGTGAAGCATCGGCGGATGGTCCGGTGCGTCACGGAAGATGCGTGGGTCATCGTGGATGATCTTCTCGGCGCAAACGAGCATGATTTGCGCTTGCACTGGTTGCTGCCAGACCTGCCCTTCGAGGTGATTTCCACTTCGCCGTTTAGCGCAATACTTTCCGCCGACAAGACACGTTTTCGCTGGAATATCTTTTCCAGCTCTCCGGGGCGCGCCGCCATCATCCGAGCGGGAAAGAATCTCGAAACGGCAATCGGATGCGGCGATGAAGATGAAAAATTGCTCGGCTGGGAATCGCCCACCTATGGTGAGTTATGTCCGGCGATTTCTCTCATTCACAGTGTGCAAGCGCCCTTGCCGGTGCGATTCGTGACGGTAGTTCTTGCCAGCAACGAGCTTCAGCTTCAGCAGAAAGATAGCAACCTGATCCTACTGCGCGAGGCTACGCAGGTTTATCAAGTAAGTCTGGCTGCTGCGCAAACTAATAGTGTGAGCGCCTGACCATCGTACAATTACGGATACTGGATTTTCTCGAGTGCCACCGCAAGATTCGGCGTTCGACACATCGCGACGCAATATGAAACAGGTTCTCCAACAGGTCCGAGGCGGCGATATCGAAGTGGTTGACGTTCCCGCGCCGAAATTACTTGCGGGATGCGTATTGGTGCGCACTGCGGCCTCTCTGGTTTCGGTTGGGACGGAGCGTGCCTCATCTGAGTTCGCACGCAAGAATCTTTTGCTAAAAGCGCGAATGCGACCCGACCTGGTGCGCGAGGTGTGGAATAAAGTTCGCCGCGATGGAGTCGCGTCGACGGTGGCCGCGGTCCGCAACCGCATGGATCAACCGAGCGCTCCCGGTTACAGCAGCGCGGGAACCGTGCTCGCCGTCGGCGATGGTGTCACCGACATCCAGCCCGGCGATCGTGTAGCGTGCGCCGGCGCTGGTCACGCCGTTCACGCCGAAATCGCCTGCATTCCCCGACTGCTGCTGGCGCGCATTCCTTCGGACTCAGCAGTGAGACTCGAGCACGCCGCCGCGACGACAGTCGGAGCAGTGGCTCTGCATGGCGTACGCACCGGTGCCGTTCAACTCGGCGACATTGTTGGAGTCATTGGTCTCGGCCTGCTCGGTCAGTTAACCGTGCAGATTCTCAAGGCTGCGGGTTGTCGCGTCGTTGGAATGGACATCGATCGCGAGCGTGCTGACCTTGCGCTGCGCCTCGGTGCTGACGCTGCCAGTGTTTCCGCCACTGCTTTCGCGGACGAGTGCATGCAGATGTCTGGCGGGCGTGGTGCGGATGCTATTCTGATCACCGCGCAAACGCCAAGCAGCGATCCCGTGAATCTAGCCGCTGAAGTGGCTCGTGATCGCGCCGTCATCACCGCCGTTGGCACTGTCGGCATGTCTCTAGAGCGCCGACCGTTTTACGAGAAGGAACTCGACTTCCGCGTTTCGCGCTCCTATGGACCGGGCCGCTACGACGCCGCCTACGAACAGAAGGGCGTCGATTACCCCATAGGCTATGTGCGTTGGACAGAGACTCGCAACATGGAGGCTTTTCTCCGACTTCTCGCCGATGGCAACGTGGATGTAGGCGCTCTGATCACGCACCGATTTCCGATTAACGACGCGCCGTCGGCCTACGAGCTCATCACAGGGGTATCTCGCGAAAAATTTCTCGGAGTTCTGATTACGTATCCGGAGACTGTCGCGGAAACGGCCCGGGTCATCGCTGCGGCTGAGAATGTTGCAGCCCCATCGACCGCCGCGAAGTCGGTGGCTATCGGATTGCTCGGTGCCGGGAGCTTCGCCACCAGCACGCTATTACCGGCGATAAAACGAGTAGGCGACGTGAGCCTTGTTGGCGTGTGCGCCGCGAATGGTTCCCACTCGCAGCAGGCGGCGAAGAAGTTTGGATTTCGATACGCTGCCACCGGCGAAGACGCAATCATTAGCGATGCGACCATCAACACGGTCGTGATCGCCACTCGCCACAACCTGCACGCCCGCCAGGTGATCGCAGCGGTTAACGCCGGCAAGCATGTTTTCTGCGAAAAGCCGCTATGCCTGAATGAAGATGAGCTACGCGACATCGTTCGGGCTTGCGACCCGCAATCATCTGGCAAGCCGCTGCTGATGGTCGGTTTCAATCGCCGGTTCGCTCCGCTCGCACTCCGCCTTAAAGCTTTTCTTCACGAAATCCATGAGCCGTTAGCGGTGCATTATCGCGTGAATGCCGGCTTCATTCCCGCCGACCATTGGCTGAATGATCCCGAGCAGGGTGGTGGACGAATCATCGGCGAGGTCTGTCACTTTGTCGACTTCCTGACTTTTCTCGCGGGTGCTGCACCGGTCGAGGTCGAAGCGCATGGTCTAGCCAATCCTGGCAAATACAGCAACGATAACGTAATCAGTTCGGTGCGCTTCGCCGACGGGTCGCGAGGCACGATCAGCTATCTCGCCAATGGCGACAAGGCATATTCCAAAGAACGCGTCGAAGTTTTTGGTGGTGGGGCGGTTGCGGTCCTCGAAGATTTTCGGCGACTCGAAACTGTCAGCCAGGGCCGGAAGCAAGTCTTTCGCTCGCTGCTGCGCCAGGACAAAGGCCATCGCGGCGAATGGAAAGCTTTTGTCGATGCCATACGCACCGGCGCAGATTCCCCACTCTCTCTCGCTGAGATCGCGACCGCGATGCTCGCCACATTCGCGTTGGAAGAGTCGCGTTCTACAGGTCGGCCCGTCGCGGTCAGAGAATTGCGCGCAGGCCAGTAAAGGGACCGTTAGAGAAAAAATTGCTGACGCAATATCATTTCGAAGAACACGGGCTTAGTTCTCAGCGCACTCGTTCAGGGTTTCCGTCCAAACTCCGGTGAAGATTCTCTACGTCTCACAATACTTTCCGCCGGAAATGGGAGCGCCAGCGGCTCGCGCCGCGGAATTGTCGCAGCATTGGGCGCGCATGGGCCATGAGAGCACCGTCCTCACCGGATTTCCCAACCATCCGACCGGAGTCGTGCCCGAAGAGTGGCGCGCGCGACTGCGCGGCCTTCACTACGCCGAGACCATCGACGGGGTGCGGGTCGTTCGCACCTGGCTGTGGCCGCTTCCCAATCGAAAGGCGCACGAAAGAATTCGCAACTACGCGTCGTTCTGCGTCTCGGCAGCGATAAGCGGATCAGCTCTACCTAAGCCCGATGTCGTCATCGCCACTTCTCCTCAACTGCTGTGCGCGCTTGCAGGATGGTGGATTGCGTTCTGGAAGCGCGTACCGTTCGTATTCGAAGTCCGCGACCTCTGGCCTGAGTCGCTCGCCGCGGTGGGCGTCGGCGTCGAAGGAACACTGCTCCATCGCACCCTCGGCGCGATTGCCGGATTCCTTTATCGCCGCGCCGACCGCATCGTGGTTGTGTCGCCCGCTTTCAAAGATCATCTGATCCGTTACTGGAAAGTTCCCGCGGCGAAAATTTCCATTGTCGAAAATGGAGTCGAGGTCGATCTCTTTCATCTCGATCCCGCATCCGCCGAGGTGCGAAGGCAACTGAATCTCGAAGACCGTTTCCTGATTTGCTATATCGGAACCATGGGCAATGCACATGGACTGGAAACCTTGATGGAAGCCGCAGAAGAGCTGCAGGCGGCATTGCCCGAGGCGATGTTTCTGCTGATCGGTGAAGGGGCAGAGAAGGATCGTCTCGTAGAACTGGCTGCCGCTCGCAGGCTCAGCAATGTTCAGTTCCTGGGACAACAGCCGCGCGAGCGCATTCCCGCTTACGTGTCGGCCGCTGATATTTGCCTGGTAATGCTGAAAAATGCCGAGCTCTTCAAGACGGTCATTCCGACCAAGATGCTCGAATACATGGCCTGCGAGCGTCCCCTACTCATTGCCGTCGACGGACAGGCCCGCCAGATCGTCGAGCAAGCGAATGCCGGCATCTTTGTCGAACCGGAAAACAGCAGAGCGCTGGCGCGGGCAATTCTCGAACTGGCAGCGGATCCGCTGAAGAGGGAACAGATGGGGACGAGCGGGCGAAAGTATATCGTGGAAAATTTCTCCCGCGAGAAAACTGCTCGCGACTATATTGCCGTTCTGGAAAGTAAAGGCTAAGGATGGACGGCGACGACGGCCAATGCCGTAGACACTGATAAGGCTGCGTTGCCCGCCGCGTACGCTACTGACTTGGCCGCGCTTCCGGGGACAAACAAGATGTCGCCCTTTACCAGAGGTATATCCGGCGCTTTCGCATAGAGCATCTTCTTAAGGTCGACCGGAATTTCCTGAACTCCGTTTGGTGTCTCCCGCAGGATCCTGGTTTTCCCTAAGGATGAGGTTTTGGTACTACCGCCGGCCAGCGCCAGCGCCTTGAGCACGGACAGGCTTGTGTCCTCAATCAGAAATCCACTAGGCCTTCCCACATCCCCCACCACGTAAACGATTCCAGCGCGCGAAACAATGATCATGTCTCCCGGAAAAACCTCGACGTTGTTCTTGGTGTCGTCTGCCAGATTCTGCGTCAGCTGCACTTCCTCTCTCTGATTGGGATCGCCGCGATGCTGGATGGTCACGGTGCGGCCCGCCTTGTCGGTCAGGCCTCCTGCCGCCGAAATCAAATCGTAAAGGCGGCGCTCGCCAATCGCAGGGTAGGGCCCGGGTTTCATAACCTCGCCCAACAGAGTTATCGCTTGCGAAGCCGACTCGTCGACGAAGATCGAGACATGCGGTCCGCGAACGAAGCCTCCATCCTCCAGCCGCTTTTGAATTAATACCTGAGCCTCGTCGGTCGTCAGATCGGCAACGTGCACATAGTCGATCAACGGAAGATAGACGTCCCCGGATCCACTGACACGCGTTTTGACCGAAAGATCGGGCACGCCAAACACGGTGATCTCTATCAAGTCGCCAACGCCGAGCTTTACGTTGGAATTGGCGAGAAGAGGAGGTGATTCTAGCGCGGAATTTTGCGGTGAGGATGGTTGCGCCGCGGAGGATTGAGTCGAGGAGGGAGCCGAAGGTTGTTCGACAGGCGCTGCCTGCGGTGCGGCCGCCTGAGCCGGCGTCTGCGCCAGAAGCTGCAAGGTGCACATCACCACGGCGCAAAGAATTACTAGAAACACGGACACGCTTCGTCGAACGAAGCCGGGACAACACCCAACCATACTAAGACTCCTGGATTTACGCGTGCGTCGAGTTTAACACAGGACAATCGTAGAATCGGCGCAGAAAGCGCTATTTCATCCGTCAATCGTCGTCTTTGAAAGCGTTATAATCTCAAAAAATCACCACTTGAACACCGGAGGCAGTGGAGACTGAATCGCATGAAGACAGGAGTACCGGCGTCGGAGCCATTGATCAGTCCGTTGATCCGCCGCTTCATGCCCGAACTCGACGTGCTGCGAGGAATTGCAGTTCTCGGCGTTTTATTTTTCCACGGATTCAGAGCGGAATACGGCGATCTCCCCTTTAGCGGAGTCCGCCGAATGTTTGTGCAAGCGACGCAACCGGGCGCTCTCGGCGTCAACCTCTTCTTCGTTCTCTCCGGATTCCTGATCACGGGAATCCTCCTAGACTCGCAGCCGAGGCCCGATTATTACCGCCGGTTCTACACCCGGCGTGCGCTGCGAATTCTGCCCGCATATTACTTGCTCCTGATCCTGTTGGGCCTTCTGCATCAGGCCTCAGCGGCGTTTCTCGGATTAAGTTTCGTGTATCTCGCCAACGTTACCAGTTTTTTCGCCGTGTCCATGGATTATCACCCGCTGTGGTCGCTGGCCGTTGAAGAGCACTACTACATCGTTTGGCCCACGGTTGTCCGCAAACTGAAGCCTCGATTCCTGGCCTGTTTTTCGCTCGCGATATGCATTGTTATTCCGGTCGCCCGCGCGCTCGCCTTCCGCTCCGGCCACTTCCATGGAGGAGAATGGTACACGTGGTTCACGGCGGACGGGCTCGCCGAGGGTAGCCTCTTGGCATTGGTGCTGCGTAGTTCGATCAGCCGAAAACAGGCGTCAATCGGAGCCGCGTTTCTTTTGAGCATGACGCCGATTCTGTTGTTCGCAGCGGCTCCCTTCGGCGTGCTGTCGCGCCAGACGCTGCTCGGAGCCAGCCTGCAACTGACTCTCGTGAATACTTTTTTTACCGGACTCCTCGTTCTTTTTTTAGTGCTCGGAAGCGGCTCGCTCAAGAGCCTTGTTAACAGCGGTCTGCTGCGCTTCTTCGGCTACATCAGCTATGGGCTTTATCTGATCCATCTGATGATTTTTCATGTGTACGACAAACTCACGAGCGAGTTTTGGCCGGCGCTGCAACCCTCGGTCGAACACTTTGGTTTGATAGTTCTACGCTTTGCAGTCGGAAGCGCTGCTGCCATTGGCCTGGCATACTTGTCGCGGAAATATTATGAAGAGTGGTTCCTGCAACTGAAGGATCGCGTGGCATCTCATACTGGCGTACCTCAACCTGTCTCATCCCAGCCGATTAGGCCTCAACCGGCAGTCGATCAGCCCTCGAACACGCCCGTGGCCTTGATGGTGACAACTCCCGCAAAGACGGTAGCTGAGGCAGCTTCCGAATCGGTCTAGCTGGGTCCCGGGCAAACGAGGCTCGCTATGTGGGATATACTTTCTTCGCGGCAACCGCGGAATAGCCTCCGCGCGCCTTCCAGCTTGACTAGCAAGATTAGCGATAAAGAAAATTAAAATTAATGAGCATGAAGCTGGCGGAAGCCCTAAAGATTGTTCAGTCCGTCCCACCCCAGGCTCCTCCGCTGCCTATCGCGCTGCTCTGTGGTTTCACTCCGTTACATTTGGAAACGTTCCTCCGCGCCGAACTGTGCCAACTGTTCCCCGCACGTTCTCCGCAGCTACAGGTCGGTTTGTACGATGACCTGATCGGTAACATTGAGCGCGTTGCGGGCGTTTCCGCCGCGGTTGTCGTGATCGAATGGGCTGACCTTGATCCCCGGCTCGGCCTGCGGCGCGCTGGCGGCTGGGAGCCATCCCAATTGCGGGACATTCTGCACGAAGTAAACCGAAGGTGCGAACTTCTAGAGAAGCGTATCGCAGCGGTCGCAGGAAATTTTCCATTGGTCGTCTCTTTTCCAACTCTTCCATTGCCGCCGGTTTCGTTCACTCCGCTGGCTCGAGCAAGCGAGTTCACGCTGGAACTTCGGCATCGCGTTGCCTCTCTCGCCGCTGCGCTTTCTCATCTTCCCGGCGTGAGAATTGTCGATCTTCAACGGCTCGATTCGCTTTCAGCGTCGCGGCGGCTCGATGTTAACTCGGATCTCTCCTCCGGCCTCCCGTATACGCTCGCCCATGCGTCGGCGCTGGCCCAAGTGTTCGCCGAGTTAGTTCTAAATCGCCAGCCCAAGAAGGGTCTGATCACCGATCTAGACGACACTCTCTGGCGCGGTATTCTCGGCGAAGTGGGCGTGCAGGGCGTCTCTTGGGATTTGGACCGGCACAGCCAGATTCATGCGCTGTATCAGCAGTTGCTGCATTCCCTCGCGGCATCGGGGACGCTGATCGCTGTCGCCAGCAAGAACGAGCAGTCGCTGGTCGAAGAGGCCTTTACCGTTCGAGAGACCATCCTGCGCGCGTCCGACATTTTCCCCTTCGAAGTCCATTGGAATGCCAAGTCGGGATCGGTGACGCGCATCCTCGACGCGTGGAACATCTCTGCTGGCGATGTTGTGTGTGTAGACGACAGCCCCATGGATTTGGCGGAGATCAAAGCAGCGCATCCCGGTGCCGAGTGCCTCCTCTTTCCACGCGATAGTCCGCAAGCCGCTTATGAATTGCTCGAACGCCTCCGCGACTTATTCGGCAAGGACAAGATTTCCGAAGAAGACGCTCTTCGCGCCGCCAGCCTGCGCGCAAATGCGGAGTTACAGCAGGATCGGGAGATTTCTTCGCCCGGACATGCGGGTGATTTTGTTCGGCACATCGAAGGTAAACTTGCGCTGAGCTCACAGAAGGAGCCGTTCGATTCCCGGTCGCTCGAGTTGGTGAACAAGACCAACCAGTTCAATTTGAATGGCCGTCGCTTTGAGGAAGCGGAATGGAAGAGTTGGTTGAGTGCTTCAGATACAGTTCTCGTGACCGCAACCTATCGCGACAAATACGGGCCCCTCGGGAAAATCGCAGTTATCGCGGGCGATCTTTCGAAAGTTAGTAACGGGAATGGCGGCTCTTCACAAAAACGCAAGCTCTGCATCCGCACATGGGTCATGAGTTGCCGGGCTTTTTCGCGGCTGATCGAATACGAGTGTCTACGCTGGCTATTTGAAAAACTGAATGTCGAAGAGGTAGAGTTTGACTTCTTGCCGACTGCGCGCAACACTCCTATGCAGAATTTTCTTCAGGAGGTTCTCAACGCCCCGGCGGCGCCAAACTCCAGCCTCTACCGCGCTCAATTTTTGCAGAATTGCCCGGCATCGGGTCACTCCATAGAGCATCTGACGAAAGAGGAACTGGCGAATGGCTGATCTCGAAGGCCGCCTGGTCAATTGTTTCGCAACCGTTTTTCCGGAACTCGACCAGCGCGAGATTCCTTCTGTGAGTGCAGGCTCTATCGCCAGCTGGGATTCGCTCGCCGGTATAACTTTGATTTCCATTATCGAGGAAGAATTCGGAGTCACAATATCGCCGGATGATGTCCCTGATCTGAACTCTTTCGAACTGATTCTGGACTATCTGCGAAAGTCGTCGCCCGAGGGCGTGTCGTGACCCTGACTCCTAAAGTCATTGCGCCCGGTGGTCTTCGCGTCGGCCTGACTGCCGAGTACGAGCGCGAAATTGCCGAATCCGACGTGCTCGAGTTTGCCGAAAATTCGGGCGACTTCAATCCGCTGCACGTAGACGCTAGTTTTGCGCAGCATAGCCGCTACGCACACCGCATTGTCCACGGCGCTTTTCAGATCGGCCTGGCCTCCGCGCTCATCGGTATGCATCTGCCCGGCCGCGACGTGCTTCTCGGGTCCGTCAACGCACGTTTCCTTTCGCCTCTCTATTTTCCGTCACGAGTTCGCGTCAGCGGAGAGATCACCGCGTGGAATGCCGCCTCACGCGCTGGCAGCGTTCGCGTTACGGTCAGCGATCATGCATCGCTCGCGCCCTCGTCCGAGATCACGATGGCATTTACGCTGCAATCGGAGAAAGTGGAACATCCCGTCGCACAGCCCGCTACCCGAGTCGCGAGTCACGAAACGACACGAGCCATTTTTTCTCCCGAAAGAAAAATCATCCTCCTCACCGGAGCATCGGGAGGAATCGGCGCGTCCTTACTTCCGGCTCTCGCGGAAGAATTTTCTGTTTTAGGGTTGGTGCATCGCCATTCATTAAATCAAACGTCACCTCACATGGTGCAACTTCAGGCCGACCTCAGCGCACCGGAATTTGAGCAGACGATCGTTGACCGCCTCGGCGGCGATCCGCTCTACGGAATCATCCACTGCGCGTGGCCCAGCATGCCGAAAGGCGGCCTGCTACAAAGCGACCTTCGACTGATCGAGCAACAGCTAGCCTTCGGGACCTCCTACGTGGTGCGGCTAGCCCGCTTGCTATTCAATCTCGTCGGCCCCGATGGCGGACGAATGGTGGCGCTCGGATCGATCGCCGGGCGTCACAAGCCGGCGCTCGGCCTCGGCGCGTACTCGCTCGCCAAGGCTGCACTAGAAGACACGATCCGCCTTTTGGCCCCGGAACTCGCGCGCAAACAAGTCAGTGTCAATGCCGTGTGCCCAACTTTCGTTCCCGCCGGCATGAACTTGCAAGCCGACGACCTGCAGATCAAGCGCGAAAAAGCCCTGATTCCAATGGGCCGAATCTGTGAGACGGGAGACATAGTCGGCGCGATCCGCTATCTTCTATCGCCGGCCGCCTCGTTTATTTCCGGGCAGTCAATCGTGCTCTCCGGGGCGCAGCTCTAGCGTGGGCGCGCAGAAAATCACCGTGCCGGAAAAAGACAAAAGCCTCGCACTGCGCGAAATCGTTCCGGCTGACCTCGAAGAAATAGCTCGATTCATCGCCCGCCTATCCGGTTCAAACGCGACTCTTTCAACTGCCGTCAATCGCCTCGCATGGATACTTCTGGAAAATCCCGCCCGCGATCCCACCGACCCCTTGGGTTGGCTCCTTCGCACGCCATCTGGTGAAATCGCCGGCTGCATGTGTTGTGCTCCACAAAAATTCTGCCTCAGTCAGAAGACCTTTACCCTGATGATGGCCAATTCGTTTTACGTGGATGATCGATATCGCGGAGGCGGCGCTTCGATCTTCTTGAAGTATCTGCAACTCGGCCGCAGCTACCCGCTGTTCGTCAGCTCCGCCAACGCCGCGGTCGCTGAAATGTGGCAGAAGCTGGGCGGATATCCCCTGGGAGACTCCGATCACGAAGTCATCGGAATCCTGCGCTGGCCGCCGCTTCTGGCGGAAAGCGTTTATCGAAAGACGGCCAGTGGTCGCGCGGCGCAATTCGTCGCCGCGATCGCGTCCCCGTTTCTCCGCACTCCGCGACGGCTGGGTGGTGGCACCGCAGAAGGAGGACTTCTCCGTCTACACACTCCCGAAGAAGCCGCAAGCCTTTGCCCCGAACACGCTAGCGATAAGATTACGAATTGCCGCGATGCGGCATTTCTGAAATGGCGCTACTTTTCAGCGGTCACTCCCACGGCTCGCCTCTTCGCGTTTCGTCCGGCATCCGACGAAAAGAAAGTCATGGTCGCGGTACAGTTGCAGAATCGCGGATACAAACAGCAAATCCGCGCATTGCAAATCCTCGACATATGGGGTGAGCCCGATTCGAAGTCATGTCTCGCGATCGCTTCGGCGCTGGGGCGCGAATATCGCGAGCAGATTGACATGCTGGTCTTCCGCTGTCTCAATCCCACCCGGCGGCAAGCGCTAATCGCGCATGGATTCAGAACACGCCCGCTCGCCGCACCCATAGCCTGGTGTATAGATAAGCATGGATTACTCCCGTCCAAATCCTGGTATTTCGTACCGGCGGATGGCGACATGTTTCTATGAGGCCGCAGTTTGAATGTTAAGACCTTCGCTCGCTCATCCTTGATACGGACCGCCGCCGCGCTACGCGTAGATGAGTTAGCGCTCGGCTTGGGGCGCTGGCTGATCCGCCGCGGCCAGTCTCCGCGCATGCTCGTGGTCGAAATGCACGAGACTCCGGAGCGGGATGAGCATTTATTGCGCCAGCAGTTAGAGTGGGCCGCACGCCATTTCACACTGGTGGATCTCGCTACATTCGCGCGCCTCTGGGATGAGTGTCGCGCCAATCCGCGTTCATTAGGCCACGGCAAGCCGCCTCTGCTATTTACTTTTGACGATGGCCGCTTGAACAACTACACGGTTGGAGCCACTATGCTCGAATCTTTCGGAGCGCGCGGCGTGTTCTTCGTGGTGCCAGAGTTTGTGCAATGCACTCCGCAAGAAGCACGTCGGTTCTATTATTCGCGTATCGATACACGTGTGCATCCGCCCGACTTGCCGGATGAAGAGACGCGTTCCATGACGCCGCAACAGATCGCGGACCTCGTACGCCGCGGGCACTCGGTCGGCAGCCATACGTACTCGCACGTTAACCTCGCGACCCTGGACGAAAACCAACTCCATCACGAAGTCGTAGATAGCGCGGCCAAGATCACGTCGTGGACTGGTCAGCCCGTCGATGCATTTGCCTGGACGCTTTCGTGGGATTCGATTTCGCCGGCGGCATGGAGATTGATCCAGCAGCATCATCGTTTCTGCTTTGCGCCCTGTCCCGGGTCGGTGGATTGCCGCGCCGACACACCGTCATTGATTTGGAGGA
>CAWDBM010000007.1:0-675798 GCA_963800565.1 uncultured Acidobacteriaceae bacterium | reverse complement strand
GGGGGCTGAAGGGTATTTATCCCCGCATTCTTGAGCACGAAACACAAGGTGCGCAGGCACGCCAGCTTTTCGCCGAAGGCAATGCACTGCTGGATGCAATCATCGAGAAGAAGTTGATTACTGCGCGGGGAGTGTACGGTTTGTTCCCTGCCGGCGCAATGGGCGACGATGTCGAGTTGTATACGGATGCCACGCGCACACGCGTGTTAGAGAGGTTCCACTTTCTGCGCCGACAGTCCAATAAGGAAGGCAGCGAACCTTGCCGATCGCTCGCCGATTTTATCGCACCGAAGGAAACAGGGTTGGCCGATCACATCGGCGCGTTCGCGGTGACCAGCGGGATTGGCTTGAAGGAACTGTGCGACCGCTTCCGGGCGGAGAACGATGACTACAACGCGATCATGGCGGAGGCCCTCGCCGACCGCCTGGCGGAAGCATTTGCCGAATGCCTGCACAAGCGTGTGCGCGAGGAATGGGGATACGGTTGCGGAGAAGGGCTGAGCAACGCGGAGCTCATTCAAGAAAAATATAGAGGGATCAGGCCTGCAGCGGGCTATCCCGCGTGCCCCGATCACACGGAGAAGGGCACGCTTTGGCGTTTGCTCGATGTGCAGGCGAATACAGGAATGCTGATCACCGAGTCGTTTGCGATGTGGCCGGGATCGAGCGTAAGCGGTCTTTACTTCGCGCATCCGGAGTCACGATACTTCAGCCTGGGCAAGATCGATCGCGATCAGGTTGCGGACTACAGCAAACGTAAGGGAATGAGCGTCGCGGAGGTCGAGCGATGGCTGGGGCAAAATCTAAACTACGACCGGGCTGAATAGCGCCTCGCATTATTCAAGCCCGGTCATGTCAGGGAAACATCAATCTTGTTATGACGCGTCGTAGTCGCTCCCCTCACTGATGCGAGTCTCGCGCTGCAATCGCCGCAAATATTTCTGCGCCTTCCGTACATCGCACCCGATCTGCTCTTTCAGAGCTTCAACCGACGGAAACTTGATCTCATCGCGCAACCGATCCAGGAAACAAATCGCGACCTCCGTTTCGGCTGAGAGTTCGAGCGGGTGAAAATTCAGCAGGTGGGTTTCGATGGCGAAAGAATCGGCGCCGAAAGTGGGGCGATTCCCGACGTTCGTGACCGAGTCGAAGCATTCGCCGCTGCTACGACCCCCGACCCTCGTGCGCGTGATGTACACGCCATCTTTCGGCACCAGCTCTTCATAGCGCGCAAGGTTGATGGTCGGGACGGTATATCTCGATCCATAGCCGCGCCCCCGGCCCGCAGTCGAGAGATGCTGAAGGGACGCGCAAGCAGATTCCGCGCGCGCTCACTCGCCCTTCGGCGAGCAGCTTGCGGATGTGGCTGCTGGAAACATTTTCTCCACGCAGTCGCATCTCGGGATAGTCGTGGACTTCAAATCCCATCTCGCGCCCTAGTTCGCGCAACACTTCAATGTTTCCCGCCGCTTTGTGCCCGAAGTGAAAGTTATAGCCTTCGTGAACTTCGCGGGCATGCAAGCGCTTCTTCAGAATTTCATGGGCGAACTATGCGGCGTCATCAGCGAGAGATCACGCGAGAAAGGGAGCAACAAAACGGCGTGATGCCTGTCGCTTCGAGCAGGCGCAGCTTTTCCGGAAGTGGAGTCAGCAGCTTGAAACTGTGATCGGGACGCAGGATGCGAGCCGGATGTGGATCAAAGGTAACGACTACCGCCTTCGCTTTCGATGCTTTGCGCGGTGCACGATCTCGTTGATTACATGGCGATGCGCGCGGTGCACGCCATTAAGTTGCCGACGCTGACAATCGCGGGGCCGAAGTCGCTGGCGATATCATCGAGTTGGTCAAAAGTTTGCATTCGCTAGTTCGCGTAGGGGCAGGTGCCCTCACCTGCCCAGCGGAGCGAAGCTCCGCTGCCTTTTACTCCACCGCAAGCGAAACCCTGGCGAGCTTTCCTCGCATGCCCAGACGAGGGCGTTTGGGCCTACGCGATTCTTAGATTTCAAATTCCAACTTCATCCCATCAAACGCCAACCGCACGCCCGGCGGCAACGACGCATCGGTCGCCTCGTGACCCAGATCGTGGCAGATATGAGTAAAAAGTGCCCGCTTCGGTTTGACTGCTTCTACGATCTTTAGCGACTGCTCCACCGTCGAATGCGTCGGGTGCGGCTTGTAGCGCAACGCGTCCAAAAACAGAATGTCGAGATTGTGTAACTTCTCCAGCGTTTCGTCAGGAACCTCGCTGTGATCCGTGAGATAGGCGGCTGATCCAAAGCGGAAGCCGAGGATCGGCGTCTCACCGTGGATGACGGTCAGCGGTTCGAAGCTCGCGCCGAACAGCTCAACCGGGCCTTCGATCGGATGAAGCTCAACCTGCGGCAATCGCTAAATTTATACTTCGCTTCAAAAATGTAGCGAAACATGTTGCGTAGAAATTCACAGTTTCGCGGCGTGGCGTAGAGTGGCATTTTGCCGGGCTTGTGATGATAAGTCAGCGGGCGCAGGTCATCGATCCCTAAGATGTGATCGGCATGCGTATGGGTGTAGAGGACGGCATCGAGCTGGACAATTTTTTCACGCAGCGCCTGCTCGCGAAAGTCAGGCGTAGTGTCGATCAACACGTTGCGGATATTGTCGTGAAGATCGCGGTAGCTGATCATTACCGAGGGGCGAGTGCGGCGATCGCGCGGATCGGAGGAGCGGCAGACGGCGCAGTCGCAACCAATGGTCGGAACTCCCATCGATGTGCCACTGCCTAATACGGTCAGCGTCGCTTGCATCAGCCGTTGGTGCCTGTGTGCGGGCCGGGCGCCTGCGGAGGACGCGCCAGTGCATTGGTCACTTCCACGTACGCCATGCGCAATTCGTAGAGGCAGTTCTGCAGAAATCCCTGCTCTTTCGGCGTGAGATTGCCCTTGGTTTTTTCGGCAATCATGCCTAGCGTGTCGATGGTCTGGCGCGCGCCGATGATGTCGACTCCGGGCTGGCCGCCCTGCTCGTGCATCAGGCCGAGTTGCATCATCGCGGTCATGTAGAGCGATGCCATGAAGCGCTCGAAACTCATCTCGAGTTCTTTGGCGGAGTGTCCGCTCAGCTCGACTTTCGCATCGAGATCGCGCGAAGACTTCTTGTAGGCATCGTGCTGTTCCTGCTGCTCGGTCGCGCTTGGAGGCTCGGGAATGTCGGATTCGGGAACGGGCGGCGCCGGTGCGGCATCAGAAATTGTCGAAACATTCGCCGTAGCCGCAGCCTCTGACAGCTCTACCACCTGAGCTGGTGCGGGCGGGGCAGCGGTCGCGATTGATGGTGCTGCTGGTTCCTCTTCAGCATCCGACCGAAGTTGACCATCGGCGGTAAACAAGCGGCGGTCACTGACTTTGAATTCACTCTCTTCTTTTCTTTTTTGTGCCATATAATTTTCCTGGATTCTTCTCAATCTGCTAACTTAATTTCCGGGGTTCACGCCAGCGGAGTTGAGGCCGGCTTCAGGATTGCGGCCCCCGCTCGCAATTGTTTCGCGGCAGCTTCGCGGCGCAGATAACCCAGGGCCACAGGGCGATCCTCGCCGGATAATAGAAGAAGTGCCACACTCGTAATCTCGCCAACTTCTTTCACTTCTTCATTCTTGCCAGCAATAATCTTCGTACCCGGTTCGGGCAGTTCGCCTTCGACCACAAACGCCGTGAACTGCCGATGTACCGCGCCCCTGGAGCGTATGCGCTCGACAATCTCCTGGCCCAGATAACAACCTTTCGTGAAATTCAGCGCGCGCGTCTGGCCAGTTTCCTGGGGCAGATCACGGTCGCGAATGTCGACTCCATATTGCGGAATGCCACGCGAGATGCGGAACAGATTGAGCGCAGTCGTACCGACCGGGCGCGCTCCTTCCGTAATAAGCCAGCCTCGCAATATGCTCAACTGCTCAGGCGATGTCCACACCTGGTAGGACTCGCGTGCCTCCTCGCCCGAGCGCAAAAGCGTAACCGTCGTTTTCCGACCTGCATATTCCCACTCGACTTCGGCAAACTGCAGGTGCGCCAACTCTGGGACGGTTACGCTGGCGCGTTCGAGAACTTCGCGCGACTGCGGCCCCGTCAGGCCGAGCGCTGCGACTTTGTCGCTCACGTCGGCAATCTCAACATCGTCGGCAATGATGTACCGATCGAACAGCTGCAACACTTTTTCGCGCTGCGCGCCTTCCGTATCCACCAGCAGAGACTCGCCGCGCTGAAACACATAGAGGTCGGACTGGATGCGCCCCTGAGCATTCAGCAGAAATGCATAGACGC
Organism: uncultured Acidobacteriaceae bacterium; assembly: GCA_963800565.1. Lineage (GTDB taxonomy): Bacteria > Acidobacteriota > Terriglobia > Terriglobales > Acidobacteriaceae > Acidiflorens. The sequence goes on along the minus strand of CAWDBM010000007.1, from coordinate 671,505 downwards.
CATGGCCCGCCGCCAAATCGCGCACGTTATTCGAAACCATGCCGTTCATCCAGCGAACTCGGTCGCCGCCAGCAACCGCGATCTTCGCACGCCAACTCAGATCGTAAAGGCCGCAACCAGAGAGCAACGCGTGAAACTCGGCGCGAACGTCGCCGTAGTCGGATGCGGCAATCCCGCCCGGATGTTCGCTGGCATTTACTCCGGATTGCGCAGTCAAATTCATACTCGATGTAGCCATCCTCTCAACCTTTGATTATAACGAATGGGCGCGCACTATCCGGCGCAGGCTACCCCTTGCCTCGCCCATAGCGGTACATGCTAGGATGAACGTTCGTCGCAATATTCCCTCAGGAGGATTTTCGTTCATGCGTTCAAAGTACCTCGTGTGTCTTCTGCTTGGCAGCTTGACCTACGGGCAATCGGCTCCGTCGCCAATGACGTCCGCCGCGGGCGCAAAACCCGAGCAAAACGCTCCCGCGGCAACTGGTCAGGCTTCCGCCGGCACCGATAAAGCTCCCGAAGCGAAGCCGGAAGTCGGCCCCAACGATACGGTGATCACCATTAAAGGTTTCTGCCCTGGCTCGTCCGAACAGGGCGATGCCTGCAAAACCGTAATCACCCGCGCGCAATTCGACAAGCTCGCCGACGCGTTGCAACCAAATATGTCGCCCGCTATTCGCCGGCAACTCGCAACCCGTTATTCGTGGGCGTTGAAGATGTCCGCCGAAGCGGACAAGCGTGGCCTCGACAAAGAAACCTCCTTCGAAGAAAAGATGCAGTGGGCGCGCATGCAGATTCTTTCGCAGGAATTAAGCACGGCGCTGCAAGCAGATTCGGCCAAAGTCACCGACGCCGACGTCGAAGAGTATTACAAGAAAAATATAGCCACCTACGAACAGGCAACGCTGACGCGAATTTTTATTCCCAAGACCAAGCAAATCACGCCTGCGACAACTCCAAAGACAGCCGCGAAGACGGGCGCAGCCGCCGCCAAGACTGGCACAACTGCCACAAAGGCCGGTACGACCGCCACAGCGAAAGCTCCGGCTCAGCCCACCGAGGCGCAGAAAAAAGCTGCCGAAGAAGCGATGAAGAAACTCGCCGACTCGCTGCGCGAGCGTGCCGTCCAAGGCGAGGATCCCGACAAGCTGCAGAAGGCCGCCTACACGGCCGCTGGCCTCCCCGGCGTACCCAGCACGAAGTTAGAGAAGCAGCGCCGTACCAATCTGCCGCCTGCGCATCAGGCAGTCATGGATCTCAAACCCGGCGAAGTTTCCGAAGTGATCACCGATGCGAACAGCGGCTACTACATCTACAAGATGGTCAGCAAAGAGACGTTAACTTTGGAGGCCGCTGCTCCGGAAATTCGCAAACTTCTTTCCAGCCAGCGCTACCGCGAAACTATGCAGTCCTATCAAAGCGCTCCTGATTTGAATGACGCTTACTTCGGGCCCGCTCGTACTCCGGGGATGCCAATGCCGCCGCGCGGACAGATGCCGCCTCCCCGACACTCGCCCGACCACGCGCCCGACAATGACTAAGAACACGAAGCGTCCACCTAAAAAGATGCACACTTAATGGATACGGCAAAGCCCACCATCATCGTCACCGGTGTTTCCGGCAATCTTGGGCAGCGGCTTATACCGCAGCTCGCGGATTACAAGGTGGTGGGCGTCGATATCGTGCCGCCGGCTCATCCCGTCGACCAGTTTGTCGAGCTCGACCTCGGCATCGAAGAATCAACTCGCGATCTGCTCTTGCTACTGCGCGAGCTGAAACCAGTGTCGGTCGTGCATCTGGCGTTTGTTATCGATCCGCAACGGTCGGGAATTTTAGACGTTGACCGCATGTGGCGCATCAACGTGGCCGGCACGGCGCGCGTGATGGAGGCAATTGCCGAGGCCAACCGCACTGCTGGAATCACCATCCGGCAGTTTATTTTTACCAGCAGCGTGTCGGCCTACGGCTCCAATTTGCCCGAGCCGGTCGCGGAAGACGCGCTCCTCGCCGGTCACACTCTGCCCTATGCCGTCCACAAAAGAGAGAGCGATCTCGTGGTACAGCAGCGCGCCCCGTCGCTGCGCGGATGCGGAGTGTTCATTCTGCGTCCGCACATTCTGGCCGGCGCGACCGTCGACAATTATCTGATGGGAGCGTTTCGCGGAACGCCGAACGGCAAAGGCTCACGCGCCGCCAAGATGCGCGAGGCGTCAAAGCGCCTGCCCTGCATGTTGCCCTACGGCCAGAAGTATCTCGACAATCAAATTCAGTTCGTCCACGTTGATGACATGGCACGATTGATCGCGTGGATTCTAAACCGTGAGCCCGAAGCGCAGCGCCTCACCATCCTGAACGTAGCCGGTCGTGGCGAACCCATGACTTTCGCGCAATGTATAGAGATCGCGCGCGCCAAACTGCTGCGCGTCCCCGGACAGTGGGCCATGCGCCGGGTTCTCCAGTTCTTGTGGACATGGAAGATCTCCGCCATCCCGCCCGATGCCGTTCCCTACATGACCGGCCAATACATCATGAACAGCGACCGCCTGCAAAAGTTTCTAGGCAGCGACTACGAACGAGTGATCGAAAAAACCAACGCCGAAGCCTTCGCCGATTCCTTCCAGAAAACTTAGGGATTCGTATCAGGGCATCGCTTTAGCGATGCCACAAATCGCCTGGCAAAATCCAAAGGCAAGCCGCTTCTATTCAAAGGTCAAGACCTCTCGCGCGCGGATGTGAAATCGGCGCGAGTCCGCTGCGGAGTAATCCATGCCGCAAACCGATGAATTCGGTTTGGGTAGGGCACGGCTTCAGCCGTGCCATCCAAGTCCGCTAAATGCCGGGCTTTAGCCCCTGAGGTGACTTCAAACAATTAGTTCGCGTATTTGTGGTAGAATGGCATATACACGTGTATATGCCACAGTCCGTCGTCTGGAGGCCGCATGCAACGCAAAGCAAAAGTCTTCATGAACAACCGCAGTCAGGCCGTCCGCTTGCCCAAGGAGTTTCAATTCAGCACGCAGGAAGTCTTTATACGCAAAGAAGGAAGCGAAGTGGTCCTATCTCCGCGACCATTCGATTGGACTTCCTACCTAGCTGAGGCTCCGGTTGCCTCGCCGAATTTCATGGAAAATGTCGAAGATCTTCCCCTCCAGGAACGCGAGCCCTAATGCCGCGCTACATGCTCGATACAGACATCTGTTCCTACATCATGAAGCGCTCGAACGACGCCGTGCTCAAGCGCCTGAGCGCCGTTCCCGTCAGCGATGTGTGCATCTCCGTGATCACGAAGTCGGAACTCTTATACGGAGTCGCGGTCTCTCCCCGGCGGCGCCAGGATGCAGCCGCGCTAAGCGCCTTTCTGAATTACATCCAGATTCTGGACTTTCCCGATGCAGCATCTCCGCACTATGCCCGCATACGCGCCGACCTAAGAAGAAATGGCGCCATGATCGGAGCGAACGACCTATTCATCGCCGCCCACGCCCGCAGCCTCGGCCTAACGCTCGTGACCAACAACACGCGAGAGTTTGGGCGGGTCTCCAGGTTGGTGGTTGAGAACTGGACGCTTGGTTCTTGAGGGACGGGTGGTCCGGCCCTTCGCCATCATCTAAACTCACGAGAGTGGCCCGTCCTTGTCGCGCTTTTTGCGACAGGGCGGGGTTTTTGACTCCCTATTCCCCACCACGACTCCGTTTTGGGAAGGTCACGACTTCAGTCGTGCCGCCCAGAAACTCTGAATTAGTTTTGAAAGGGCGCGGCGTCAGCCGCGCCGTAAACTGCAACGTGGGTTGATTGCCACGCGCTCCCGTTACGTCTAGTATGGCGACGATGGGAAACACGGAATAAGTCGAGAAGGATGCCAATGGACGAATACAACACAGAGAAAGCCGTGTACACCGCCGACGATTTTGGTTCTCTGGCAACAGAACGGCATGTTCGAGATCACGCCTAAATCTCGAAGGCGCAAAGTTTGGCGCACCGCAGCAAGGTCGTATTTTATCGATACCCTCCTGCGCGGGATAAGCGGGGACGGGGGATAGGGGGATAGGGGGATCGGGATAAACGGGGGATAAACGGGGACGGATGAACGGGGACGGACGGGACGTTCCCCAATTCCCCGCTGCCTGTTTGACACCCCCCATCAGCTGCGCTGGACTACTCCCGCCGCCCAAGACCTCTACAACACAATTAGCAAACGCGCTTGACAACTCAGCGTAAAATAAAACTAGAGCAAACAACACTCGCACTCCTTCCCCGCAGCGAAACTGCCTCCCAGGGAGGCTAAGCGGAGTCGATCTCTGAAATCTCCATAGTCGAGGGGCGCCCCGAGGCCAGCGAGCGCGAGCATTGCTCCTAACTCCTTACTCATTAATATTTTGCAGATTCCGTCCCTTTGGAATCAATATTTTGCGAAGCGATATCCAGGCAAAGACGGACCGAGAATCGGCCAGCATCGAGCTAACTCCTCATCGTGGAACATTTCACAAATAACTCCTTTAAAACCAATGATTTGCAAGGAATTTCCCGCCAAGTCCATGATTCTAAAGGTCAGCGAAATAAAAATTTTCTCGGTCGCCGGACGATAACTCAAGAGGAAACAGGCGCACGCAAAGTAGGCAAAATCAGGCTAACTCCTTATCGTTGAATACTTTGCCAATAAGTCGTTATTCTTGAATACTTTGCGAGCGCTCTCCTCTAATAACCTGATTCCAATGGACCTAGGTAGGGAGTGGGGGGTAAGGGGGGGTGGGGGTATCCAGACACACTTACTTGCTAGCGTAGTGGTCAGCTCCCAGGAAATGCAGCGACACATACGGCTCGTCGCCCACCACCCAGCTATCGTGACCGGGAGGCCCGGGCGGAATATAGAAGAGCGAGCCGGCGCGGAGCTCGTGAATGATGCCATCCTCCATCGCCGCCGTGGCGCAGCCGGAGAGCACCATCCCAACATGCTCAACGTTGCAGCGCGACGCGCCCACGCTGGGGCCAACGTGTAGCGACCACTTCCATCCCGGCTGGTAGGTAGCGCGGCCGATGGTCATGCCTCCGATGTGAACCACTTCGAACTTTCCTTTTTCAAAAGTTCGTATCTCGTCCGGCTCTTCGAAACGTTTCAGAACTGTCTCAAGCATGGCCATAACAAACTCCCGGAGGCGCGAGGCGTCGCATACAAACTAGCGTAAATCAGTTTCGTTTTTTTGAGAGATGCGCTCGGCGTTCTCCGCGTCTCGGCGGTTAGCTACTCTTCACTCCGCGATAAAGTCCCGCGATGCCAAACGAATAAGGCGCCCAGGAAACCTCGCGAAAACCGGCCTGATGCATGCGGTTCATCATTTCGTCCGGTGCAGGAAAGCGCTCAACCGAAGCGGGCAGATACGCATACGGGCCTTTCACTCCCGAGATCACGGTGCCTATGGCAGGAAGAACTTTCTTGAAGTAGACGCGATAAAGGCTGCCGAGCAAGCCTCCAGGCTCACCAAAATCGAGGATGCCGCATTCTCCTCCAGGAGCGAGCACGCGAGCAATCTCGCGCAATCCCGCATCGTAATCGGCGAGATTTCGAAAGCCAAATGCCGACGTCACCAGATTGAAATGCGCATCCGGAAACGGCAACCGCAAGGCATCCGCTTCAATCCAACGCAGTGTAGCTGCTCTTCCCTTCTGCGCCGATTTTGCGGACGCGCGCTGCAGCATAGCATGAGAAAAATCAGCGCCGAGAATTTGCGGAGATTGCGCGCCCGCGCGACGGCCCAGCGCGAAAGTCATGTCGCCTGTGCCGCAGCAAAGATCGAGCACGCGCGCCTGAGGACGCCGGAGAATCGCGTCGAACTTGCGCGCCGTGCGCCGCCACCACAGTTTGTCAATATTCAAGGAGAGAACGTGATTGAGCAGATCGTAGCGCGGCGCGATCGAAGTAAACATCTCGCGCACGGCTTGGGCCGCCGCATCTCGATCTCGCGCCCCAGCGGGAGCCGCACCGACGACTCGCGAATCAAGCTCTTTGTCCACGGTGTTCAGTTCCGCGCCAGCTTTCGTATTTCGTCCACCGCTGAGCGCACAATCGCTTCCGGCACATCGCTTGTGATTTCAACTTTGCCAATCTCGCGCGGCAAAATAAAGTGCACGACTCCCTCCTTCGTCTTTTTGTCCGACCGCAGGCGTTTCACAATATTCGCCGTCTGCAACTTCAGGCGCGGCAGTTTTCCGAATCCGAGCACTGTGTTCGTGATGCGTCCCGCTGTCACGCTGTCAAGTTTGCCGGTCGAGAGCGCGATGTGCGTCGCGGCGATCATGCCCCACGCCACAGCCTCGCCATGGAGCAACTCGGTGTAGTGCGTCTCGGCCTCCAGTGCATGTCCGATGGTGTGGCCGAGATTGAGAACTTGGCGCAGTCCGCCTTCGCGCTCGTCGGCGCTCACCACAGAAGCTTTCAGCCTCACCGAGTCCGCGATCACTTTTTCAAGCACCACCGGATCGCGATCGAGAATCTCGCGGCGCTTGTCTTCGAATAAGCGGAAAAGCCCCGGATCCCCGATGATGCCGCATTTCAGCGACTCGTAGAGGCCGGCGCAATAGTCGCGCGACGATAGAGTTTCGAGAACGGCGGGATCGACAAGCACTGCGCGCGGCTGGTGGAAGGTTCCAAGCAGATTTTTTCCAAACGCGAGGTTGACGCCAGTTTTTCCGCCGATCGCCGCATCGACTTGCGCCAATACGGTCGTCGGCACCTGGATCACATCGACGCCTCGCATATAAATCGAGGCCAGAAATCCGGTGACGTCACCGACCACGCCGCCGCCGAACGCGATCAGCGTTATGCCGCGATCTGCACCCAGCTTGACCAATTCGTCCGCCAGTTTCTCCAGCGTCGCCAGACGCTTTGAGCGCTCGCCATTCGGCATTTCCAGCAGCTCGGTCTCGATTCCAGAGTTGGCTAACGATTTTTTCAAAACCATTGCCCAGCGCCGCCGCACGGGCGCAACCGTCACCACAAATGCCCGGCGATTTTCGAGAAACTTACCGAGGCATTCGCCGGCGCGGGCAAGCAGGCCGCCGCCGATGAGCACTTCGTAGGATCGCGATGGCGCGGCGACTGGGACGCTAATCATAAAGGTTAATCATAGCGTATGAGCGCGGCCGGGTGATTGGCTCGCTCCGGCACAAAGCACAAATCAATGGCCAACGTTTTGCGGCGCGAGCACTTTCAGTACGTTTTTCAACAAACCGAAGATGAGAAGTGATATCGAGAATCGAACCGCAGGTTTAGCCGCATAAATCGCAATTCTCCTTCACCAGCGCATGCCAACTGTTATGGGGAAAAAACTGGTCTCGACGTCGCTGTCGTAGGCTTTATGGTAGCGAATTTCGACAAACAACTTGGCGTTACGAAGAACGTGCGTGCGATAGGTGATTCCACCGCCATAATTGTAGCCGCCAGCAATTTTGGTGTTCGAGGCAAGCGGCTGCGGAAATGTGAGCGAGAGGGGATTTCCGTAGCAGGTAAGGTCCCACCAGGTGTACGCGGGCTGGCATAGGGCATTGGTGGGTAGCAACTGGTAGTTTGCCGAAACAGTGCGGCTATAAAAACCTACACCAAAGATTCCGTAGGCCCCCCAATTGCCGATATGGCGAGGCACATTGACGATGCCATCGAGGCTGAAGGATTGCATGCGGCCGCTCTGGCCCGGCAGGCTCTGGTCCCGGATCACGGTCGGCTTAAAACCAAGGTCGTAGTACATGTATTCGCCATCGACGCCGAAAATGCGGTTGAAGTTCCAGCCGGCGCCAACCACGGCATTAAACGAGTTGCCAACGAACTGAGCGACATCGCCGCGGCCGATGCCAAGTCCGGCGCCTGCCGTGACGTTGTAGTGACTGAAACTCGATTGTGCGGAAGCCAACGATGCAATGAGTCCACTAAATACAAGCAGGAACAGTATCCGAATCCTCAATCTTGATCTCCTCTTTATTTTTCAGAAAAAACGCGGCGCAGAGCCACTCTGTTAGCTGAGTCTGTCGACCGTGCTCTTGGCCGCGGTTTTGTTGCACTGGCTATTTTCTCACTTAGATGCAGGGAGCAAAAAAGATTGTCAGCCTTTTTCGCTGGGTTAGTTGTGCCCAGACGCGGAACTGTGGCTCATCTTCTTCAGTACCACCGGCCAGTAGTCGCGCAGCATGTTTCCGCCCGCCCGGCTCGCCAGGTCGAGACCATAGCGTAACAAAGTATCGCCAACGGTGCGATTGCGGTCGGGCCAATAGACATTCGCCAGCGCCTCGCCCATCAGCGGACCACCCAGTCCTGACCACGCGATGCCCTCATGCCCCTGATCGTTGCGCATGATAAAGACGTGTTGCACAGAGTACTTTATAGCGTGGCCGAAACGCGGATTGATCTCCGCGTAGAAACGCGGATCCTGGTGCAGAGCGGACGCCAGCATGAATGTGCCGAAGAATTCGCTGGAAGCGGTGCGCGCCATGCCCGCCCCGAAACGCTTGCCATAAGCATCCCAACCCTGGCCGAAGCCGGTAGGCGAGTTATTCGCCTGGGTGAGCGCGGAACCGAGGACGTCCCAGGTGATGGCGTTCACCGAAACCGAGTTGTCGATGAACAACTGAAATTTCTGGCCTATCGAAAGCCGTTCCGTGCTGGTAGCGATGTTGGGAAAGACGATGGATTTCCTCTGTAACAGATTGTAGATAGCCACGGGCTTAGGAGGCGTCATGGGCCCAGTCGTTTGACCGGCTGGCGGTTGCGACGATGAGGACGCGCCTGTCTGGGTCTGAGAGCCCGATGTTGCTTGGGCTGAAAGTAAAGCAGTCGAACCGAATGTACTCACTGCAACGATAATCAATGCGTATATCCCCAATCGCAGCGAGAAGGCTCGATGGAGGTGAAGAACCGCTCGTCGTCTACTTTCTCCCATCCCAATTTCAAAGACCTGCGGTCCCGGACTAAATGACATCGCTAGAGATTACCCAATCATTGGCTTGGCGGCAAACAATTAGACGCAGGGCTTGGAAATCTCAGGGGTGCAAGGTCGCAAAGCCGGTTCTGTTCATGCAACTTCTCCGGTTCGGCTGGCCAAATACTGCAGCAGTTCGCCGACGGTGAGGCCGGATTGAAGCATTTGAATCATCTCCTCCGCGCTGACGCCTACTTGCGCCCCGAATGCGACAATCTTGGCGATTGCGCACTGCAGCGCCTCCTTTTGGGACATGGTAAGCGACTCCGCGAAATTGCCGCTTGCGGCTGCGGTCAGTTGCGTTTGTGTCGACATTCGTGACTCCGCTCATGTGCGGCGCAGAGGTCGCACAAACCGATGCGCTGGTTCAATTCTGGAATCCGCGTTTGTTACCGTGGAATCCACTCGGGTGCTACCCCTTGCGGTGCCGTATTTGCAACCATCATCCGCCAACCTACTCTTTTTCGGATGTGATGGCGCTTACTTCTATTTGTGATGGAAACGGACCGCTTGTGGGAGGGTCGAGTTTTGATTTGGTCTTAACGGGGCGAAATCGTTTCAAAAATGGCGCTCATCCGGTGCATTATTTGCCCCCCCGTTCTGCCGATGCAGCAGCGAGGCAAGAATCGAGGCACCCAAAACGACCAACACGGTGGTGAGCGTCCATTCGGTCGGAATGCTCACGGAATGCGAGGCCAGCATTTTGACGCCAACAAAAATCAGCACCGCCGATAACCCGTAATGCAAATAACGGAACCGCTCCATCATTCCCGCCAACGCAAAGTACATGGAGCGGAGGCCGAGTATGGCGAAGACGTTTGAGGTGTAGACGATGAAGGCGTTCAGCGTGATCGCGAGGACGGCCGGTATCGAATCGACCGCAAAAAGAATGTCGCTGGTCTCGACCATGAGGAGCGCTACCAGCAGCGGAGTAGCGTAGAGTCTTCTTCCCTCATTATCGCTATTTTTGGGCGTGAAAAATTGACCGCCGACATATTCTTTGGTCACTGGGAAGGCGCTACGAAACAGACGCAGAACGATGTTTTTTTCGGGTTGAAGTTCCTTAGCGCCGTGGCCCAGCAGTTTGATCCCCGAATAGACGAGCAAAGCTCCGAATGCATAGATGATCCAATGAAAGCGCAGCAGGAGACTTACGCCTGTCAGGATGAATATTCCGCGCATGACGAGAGCGCCGAGAATTCCGGCGAAGAGCACCTTGTGCTGATGCTCTTCGGGAACGCTGAAATAACGGAAGATGAGGAGAAATAGAAACAGGTTGTCGACGCTGAGCGAGAGCTCGATGACGTAGGCGGTTACGAATTGCAATGCTTCGGGGCGCCCGAAGCGCGACAGTACCAGCAGCGCGAATATTGCCGCGAGCATGATCCAGATCGCCGACCAGGCCAGCGCCTGGCGAACGCCGACGCGGCTCGGTTTGCGATTGAGCACGCCCAAGTCGAGCGCCAGCATCGCCAGCACAAAAAGGTTAAAGAGAATCCAAAACACGAGCACAGGGAATCTTAAAGCAGGTGACAGGTAACGGGTGACAGGAAAAGCAAAAGTGCGGGAAAAGCACAAAGGCGGGAGAAGCAAAAGCAGAGGAAAAAACAGGTAAATTCAGAAGAGCGGGTTGACCGTTTCAGATGCGGGCCCTGTTTCTCCTGCGCCTTTGGCTATTCCGCCTATTGTTTTTCCTGCCTCTTGTTTTTCCTAGCTTTTGGTTTTCCCGCCACCTGTCGCCCGTTCTACTGCGCTTCGCTTCGCGGAACCATGGGCAACAATTTGGGCTCAGGTCTCTTTTTCTTGCGAGTCTTTCGGTTTATGCTCTTCGGATGGGAGCTCTCGGCAGGACCGCGGCTGATAAGATCGGCGAGCGTTGTATTTTCCAGGATCTTCGCCGCCGCGTCCCGCACTTCCAGGAAAACTTTGTAGAGGGCGCTGTGCTCGGCATCGCGGTCGATCAGGGCGCGCAACTGGTCGGCGTCGCCAAAGGGTGCCAGCGGCCCGTCGATCAAACGGATAATCTCGCTCAGGCGAATGTCCGTGGGCGAGCGGCGCAAGCGATATCCGCCCTTGGCGCCGCGCACGCTCTCGACGATGCGGGCGTTCTTGAGTTCCAGAAGAATCAGCTCGAGAAATTTTTCCGGAAGATTTTCTTCGTATGCGATGTCGCGAATCCGAATCGCGCCTTGGGTGTAGCGCCGGGTGAGCACCATCAGCGCCTGCAATGCGTAGAGCCCTTTTTGCGAAACTTTCATAGCGTCCGTCGACTCCGCCCAACTAACTCTATCTCACTAATAGGCATTATGGAAAATGCAGGCCCATTGCCAAACTATATGCGCATTCCACCCATGGCCAGCTGTGTGATTTCAGCGGGTTACGATTGAATTGGATGTGAGAGCCCGCGCCGCTATGCAGGGCTTTGCAGCCACGCTCCGCCCAAGTTCCACACCCACCTTTGGCGAGACGAGCGAACCAATCAGCGCAGGCGCAGAATCTCGACGGTGATGTTGTCCGGGCCGCCCCGTTCTTTAGCCAGCGCGATCAACTCGCGACCCGCTTTCTCGGCGCTGTTGTTGTCGACTATGTCGAGAATCTCGGGGTCACGGACCAGCCCCCACAATCCGTCTGTGCAGATCACCAGCACGTCAGCGGGGCGCAGCGGTTCGGGCTGTTCGGGCGCGTCCATGATCAGATCGGGATTCGTGCCTAAAGCGGCAGTCAGAATATTTCGTTGCGGATGATGCTCGGCTTCTTCGGCGCTGATCATTCCCGCCTCGACCAGCCGCCCCACATAAGAGTGGTCGCGAGTTACTCGCGTAATCTGGCCGTCGCGAATCAGGTAAAGGCGGGTGTCGCCGACGTGCACGAAATAGAGCTCGTCTTGCACGATCGCTGCGGCCGTGCAGGTGGTTCCCATGCCCCGCAGCTCAGGATGGGCGAAGCTGTATTGCCGTATCTGCTCGTGGGCGGCCTGCAAAGCCGCGATCAGCGCGGCCTGCGGATCATCATCATTGCCGTCAACGTCGCGATACACCGCCATCAGCGTCTCGACCGCCAAACGGCTCGCTTCCTGGCCGCCTTCGTATCCGCCCATGCCATCCGCCACCACGGCTAGACGGCCTTTGCGCAGGAATTGCTGGTCATCGTCGGGCTCCCAATAGCCGAACGAATCCTCATTATTCTGCCGCAGGCACCCGATGTCGGATTGGCTGGATACCTCTATGCCGGTGCGCACCTTCATCCGGACACGATTTCGTTGGCGAGAATATCAAGCATAGTAGGAAGAGCGCGCACTCATGGGCAAGCCGAAAAGATTATATAAGGTTGCGGGCTAGAGGCTCAAACCGGCTGGAGTAGAGAGTATCCTAACTTGGCGCAAGTTGCGAAAAGTAGCGCGGCGCGCAGGTTGCCTCCCGGACAGCCGCCGGGACGGCGGCGCTACCATCGCGGACGCTACCCAGCAGTGGGGCGCGAAAAACGAACGTTCGCGAAGGCGAGATGATTCGACTCAACGCATGCGTCTAAAAAGGAAATGAGGACGGCCGCGGCACGGCCGTCCTCGAGGGACCAGATACAAAATGCGGTAACGACAACGACAACGACCGCCGATTGCTCACAAAAGGCTACTATGCTGGACCGCAAGCGCCTGTCGGGTTGCTGTCACTGGGAATGCCCGCCGCCGATCCAATAGGAACGTAGAAGGGCTGAGACGTAACGCCCTTGAATGAAGCCGTAACTACGTAATCGCCTACGTAGGCCCATGCCGGGGTTGTCGCGGGATCCACGGCATTGTTCACCCATGTGCACTCCGCGGGTTCCACGGCCGTAAGTAAACCGGTCTGACTATACTCAAGGGTTCCGCTGGTATAGGGCGGCGTAGATGGAGCCGGGCAAGAAGGAGCCTGGCAGGGAGGAAGTAGCACGCCGCCTGCCCCGTTCGAGGGATATTGCTGGTCAACGGCTGCCGTATACACCAGCCCTCCTCCGTGAAGAACAACTGACTTCCCATTACTGTAGTACCCGGTCGCAGCCAGCTGGATCGTGCCCCCGTTACCCATCAAGGTGACGGTGCCGGACTGACTAGTGGAAGCCACGCCGTTTATAAAAGTAGCCGTGAGTTGGATGGATTGCAGGTTATTGGTGGTTCCGCAGCCCAGCATGCTGAACACCAGCAGCGCGCAAGCTAACGCGGTAAAGAGAGTTATACGATTCACCGCCGAGTACCTCCCAAAAGGAAATCTTCCGCATCGTCGCAGCATCCGTCATATCGGACAAGGTAACCAAAGTCATGGCACTACACGGAGGGGAATACTGGGTCTCCGGTTCGCGAAAATGCGCACCGGTTGTAACCACGGCAGCCACGATCGATAACTGCGCCGAATGTCAGCGCAGCGATGATCACCATCGCTCGTCTACAATCTCTTCATGCCCGAGCCAAACTCTGAAATCAAACCTGCACCATCTTCCAGTCAGCCCGCGCCTCCTCCGCCTCCTGCTGCGCCCGCTCAAATCACCGAGTTTCATATCGGCGATGAATTCGGAACCGCCAGGCGCAATCTTCCGCCCGTACGCATCGTTCTGATATGCCTTGCGGCAGTGGCTGTCGTCGTGGGGATTTTTGCTTTCACCGGAAGGGCGAAACCGCAGGGCGCGGGCTCGGTCGACTTCGTATCTGTGGCGGACGTGCCCGGCCAGAATATGGTGCTGAGCGCCATCACCCTGACGCTGCGCAATACTGGCGCGAAGCCGCTCTGGATTCACTCTCTAAAAGCAGAACTCGTAATGGGTGACAATCAAACGCTCGAAGATGAGGCCGCGTCGGCTGTCGATCTCGACCGCTACTACCAGGCTTTCCCGGTTTTGAAAAAGAGTTCGGAAGCACCGCTTTCACCGGAGACAAAACTGCTCCCCGGAGCTGTACAGAGAGGAACCATCATCGTCGGGTTCAAAATCACAAAAGATGCATTCGATCAGCGCAAATCTCTGACCGTCGCGATTCAGCCCTATGACCAGCCGCTGCCCGTGATTCTGAAGTGACGAAGATCCTCATTCATTTTCAAGCTGCTGACGCGCCTTGGCCAACGCAGCCTTCTCTTCCCGGCTCACCTTCGGATACTTCAAACCCATATCCTTCAGCGCATCGACCACAGCCTGAGCGACCACCAGCCTCGTAAACCACTTGTTATCCGCGGGCACGACATACCAGGGCGCGTGAGCGCTGGCCGTGTGTCGAATCATCTCTTCGTACGCTTGCTGGTAGTCATCCCAGAATTCGCGTTCCTTGATATCGGCGGCAGAAAATTTCCAGTTCTTGTCGGGCGTGTCAAGCCGCTCCAGGAAGCGTTTCTTCTGTTCCTTCTTTGAAAGGTGGAGGAAGAACTTGACCACAGCTATGCCATTCCTACTGACGTAGCGTTCGAAGTTATTGATATCTTCGAAGCGCTCGCGCCAGATATCTTTCGTTACGAGCGTCTTCGGCAGATTCTCGTTCTCCAGAATCTGGGGATGGACACGCACCACCAGCACTTCTTCGTAATACGATCGATTGAAGATGCCGATCTGGCCCCTGCCCGGCATACACTTCGAGGTTCGCCACAGGTAGCCGTGGTGCAATTCTTCCGCCGTGGGCGTTTTGAACGACCAAACGTCGACGCCTTGTGGATTCACTCCTGACATCACATGCTTAATGGTTCCATCTTTGCCGGCGGCATCCATCGCCTGAAAGATGAGCAGAAGGCCCCATCGGTCCTGCGCGGCGAGGACGTCCTGCAAGCTGGCCAGCTTTTTAACGCCGTCAGCCAGCAGTTCCTTGGCCTGCGGCTTCAGTTCTGATCCGAGTCCATGCGTGTCCGCCGGGTCGTGATCTTTGAGCCGAAAGTGTTTTCCGTGGTCAACGCGATAGCGGATGAGCAGCTTGTCGATTTTCATAAAGATATTTTAGGCGATAAGGGTTCGCGGGTGATTTTTGCGTTGCCTTACGGCCGCAGCGGATAACAGTAATAGGTCGTCGTTCCCACCTGCCGCCATCGCGGGTCGAGCAGGCCAGTGAGAGCAGCAGGCGGTTCCGCGATGATTGCCTGCGCTCCGGTGCCGCGGAATGCGGCGTAGATTGGCTGTCTTCCTGCCTCAGTTAAGCGCCAAAATTCCGGCTCGTCGGGCGCCATGATATCGGCGACGATTCTTAGTTTGGCGAAGTGAGCCCAATAACCAAAGTTGCCCGCTCCTACGACGGCAACCGGAGTACCGGCAGACATTGGCAACTGGCGCGCCATCTCTAGCTGGTTTTGGGCCGACTCGGGACATCCATTCACGAATAGCTTGGCGGTGCTGCTGGCGAACGAAACCACCATGACAAATGCCAAGGCAGCAATGCTCAATCCCGCGATGTGCCGCGCGTCAACATCTCGCGAATTTTCGCTCGCCGGTGGACGCAGAGAAAGAAACAGGGATAGCCAAATCAAGACTACGAAAGCTCCAACAAAACGCGTCTCGAAGTGGACAAGCATGTAAAGACCGACCACGGCAAGAGATATTGCCAGCAACTCCCACTGACGCCAAAGCCCACGCATAAAGCCAGCGGAATTCCAAAACAGTAAGAACAGGAATCCCGCAGTCAGGCTGGGCTGGGCAACAAGGAACAACTCGACCACAGGCGGCACATGATGCGCGATCACGCTGAGCTGCGCGCGAAGGTTGAAGGTAGCCCTGTGGCCCTCGTTCCAATACGACGGATCGTAGGACGGCGGATAAGTGCCGGCGATCGGACCATTGAATTCATAGATGGGCGGGTTTGACGATGGGCGGCTCGACCGCGAGCTTTCTGGTGGGATGCTTAGGCGTGCCACTGGCGGCGGGAACGCCCTGCCAGTTGATCACCGGTCCTCCCGGACTCACGAAGGCGGCGTAATTCAATTTTCCGGAATCGCCAAAAGTGAAGCGCCCTCGAGGCAGTGATAGTGCAATCAAGAGGGGAGCGGCCACCACCGCAAACGCCAGTACGCTGCACAGATTTTGCTTCCAGCGCCGGACCGTGACGACGGAAACAGCCAAAAAAGCGAGGCTGATCGGAAACATAATCGCTTTCGTCCAATAGCCGACGCCGAGCGTCAATCCCAATGCCGCAAAGGGTAACAACCCAGTTTGCCGGCGCAAGCGCAATAGCCAACCGGCCGCCACGTAAATGAAGGCGGTCACCATCAGGTCAGGGCCAATCAGCGAAACTGTCACGATGCCGAGCGACGACCACAGAAATAGCGAATATCCAAGCAAGCACAGCGCCCACTCGGGGAGCGCAGGCACATCGGCATTTTTCGCATCGACATTCAGGATGGTCGTGTCGAGAATGGCGTTCAAGAAAAAGCGGAAGGCGAAGAACGCCAAGAGCAGTACGAGGATCCCTTCGAAATGCGCCAGCATTAATTCCTTCTCCGGCGACAGATGGAACCGAAACAAGGGAGCCAGCAGCACGGAATTAAGCGTGCCCCAATAGCCATTGGCGATAGCCGCCCAGTGTCCCTTGGCGATTTCCCGCGCAATGTCGAGATAGTCCATTCCGTCGGGCGTCAACGCATATCGGCAAGCCCAGACCTGCGCCAGGCCGAATCCCAGCGCGACCACTAAGAACATGTCGCCGATGCGGCGCCGTTGTTGTTTCGGGTCTCTTGCGACAAAGCGAGAGAAGAATGTCATTGAGCCGTGATGAACATCAGAATGGACAGTAAATCACATTCCCCGAGGATGATGCTCTAACTATCGGAGCATGAGGGGCAGCCGACACTTGGGTACAAGGAGTAGCCATGCACCGGTGCTAAAATATGTGTATGACTTTGGGTGTTCCCACGAGTAAGTTGCGAATTCTTCTGGCCTACAATGGCGCATAAAATAACCCTCATCCCAGGCGACGGAATCGGCCCTGAAGTCATTGATGCCACCGTTCGCATACTCGAAGCCACTGGCGTTAAGTTCGAATGGGAGAGCTTTGCCGCTGGCGCCGAAGCCTTTGAGAAGTACCACGAATACATTCCGAAGGAGCTTAGCGAATCGATCGAGCGCACTCGGGTTGGCTTGAAGGGGCCGGTGACTACGCCCATCGGAGGCGGCTTCTCGAGCATCAATGTCGAATTGCGTAAGCGCTTCGAACTTTTCGCGAACTTCCGGCCGATCCGCAATCTGCCGCATATTCCGACACGCTATCCGGGTATTGATCTGATTGTTGTGCGCGAAAATACCGAAGGACTTTATTCCGGCATCGAGCATGAAGTGGTTCCGGGTGTGGTCGAGAGCCTCAAGATCATTACCGAGAAAGCTTCGACGCGCGTATCGCGTTTCGCGTTCGACTACGCGCGCAAAAATAAGCGCCAGAAGATTCATTCCATCCACAAAGCCAACATCATGAAGCTGTCCGATGGATTATTTCTGCGCTGTTCGCGGGCGGTTTCAAAGGAATATCCCGAGATCACCTACGGCGAGCACATCGTCGATAACACTTGCATGCAGTTGGTGATGAACCCTTATCAATACGATATTTTGCTGATGGAGAATCTCTACGGCGATATTCTCTCCGATCTTTGCGCTGGGCTGGTCGGCGGACTGGGCCTGGTTCCGGGTGCAAATTTCGGACACGAGTGCGCCATCTTTGAGGCAGTACATGGATCGGCTCCTGATATCGCGGGGAGAAATATTGCTAATCCCACCGCTGTGTTGAGGTCTGCTCTGCTTATGCTGCGCCACTTGGGCGAGGCCGATGCGGCGTCGAAGATTCGCAACGCCATCGACGAGGTTTATCTCGACCGCAGCAAACTGACGCAGGACGTTGGGGGAGCAGCGGGGACTTCGGAGTTCGCTGACGCGATCATTCAAGCGCTGGAAACACAGAGTAGTGTGGAGAAACAGCACGCTAATCGATAGAGAAGAGGCGCGCAACGCCCCGCGCGAAATTCCGTATTCGAGTTTCTGTGGCATAAGACGATGGAAATCAAGATGCCCATCATCAATGTGTTTGCGTCGATTCGCGAACGGGCTGGCGCCTTGCTCAGGCGCTTCAATCGACTTATTAGGAAGTCGCGGAAGCGCGATGAAACCGATGTGGAGAGGTGGGATGAAACCGATGTGGAGAGGTGGATTGAGGAGTTTGAGCTTTTATCCGGTCGCGGTCACTCCGATGGATGCCGTTTCGATCGCGGCGAGATCCATCGGCGCCGCTGATCATCCGAAGCGACCCGCCCTCTGTTAAACTATTCGGTTTCGAGGAGTGTTCAGCTGCGCGCCGTCGTCATGGGGGCATTTTGAAAGGCATCGAGGTTCCATATAACCGCGGACTGCATCGCTTCGCCATCTTCGTGGCGTGCGCGACTTTTGTTCTCATCATTGCGGGAGCGCTTGTGACCAGCAATGATGCCGGCCTTTCCATTCCCGACTGGCCCAGATCGTTCGGATCGTTCAGCGTTCCCGAATTGTACGGCGGAGTGCAATATGAATGGACCCACCGCGCCATCGCCGGCTCGATCATTCTCCTGACGATTTCGATCGCGGTGTGGACGTTTCTTGCTGAGCGCCGCCGCTGGATGAAATGGCTGGCTATTGCAGCCTTCGGAACGGTGATTACGCAAGCTATTCTTGGCGGGCTCACGGTGCTCTTATTTCAACCGCCATGGGTGTCGACGGCGCACGCCACCGTGGCGCAGACTTTCTTTTGTATTGCCGTCGCCATTGGGGTGTTCACCGGACGGCGGTGGGTTGAAGAGCATCCGCGGACCGAACTTGATCAGCGCCGTCCTGCGCTGTTTACCCTCACGCTGCTGTCGATTTTTGTGCTCTATGTGCAGCTGATTCTCGGCGCCATGTTTCGCCATCACGGGATGAGTTGGTGGCCTCATGTCGTTAACGCGGGGGTGGTCGCCATCGTTCTCTCCTGGACGGCGATTCGCGCCATCTCGGTTTACCCGCACGTCGACGCCGTTCGCCGCCCCGCGATCGCTATGCTCGGCCTGATGGTCGCCCAGCTTTGCCTGGGATTTCTCGCGTTTATCACCCGCGTGATGTGGGGACGAGACGCGGCGCAGCCCGAAGCCCCGATGGTGACCGCTACGGTCACTCATGTTGCCGTCGGAGCTCTACTGCTGGCCGCTACCGTCGTGCTCGCGATACAGGTCTGGCGGCATGTACCGGTGGCTTTCGAAGAGCGCGTGCCGGGGCAGGATCCGGTGGCGGCGTAGGGTGAGGTCAGAGGTCAAGGGGTTAGATCGCAGAGGTAAAGGTTCTTCAGGATCAGAATCGCGCTTGGAGTGGTCTACTTAGGCACGCTAGACTCCTACATGTGATCTTGACACTGACTGATTCGCTCTAGATGATAATCATCCCCTCTCCGTCGTAGAATGAATTGTGACCCCGAACTCAACGGCCATTGACGTCGCTCCGCCCCGCCAGTCTGCCCAAACTGCTGCCCCAGCCATCATTAGCGTGCGCGATCTCGTACATCGTTACCAGGACCGCACTGCGCTGAATGGTATTTCGTTCGACGTTCGCCCTGCGGAACTTTTTGGATTGCTTGGCCCGAACGGCAGCGGCAAGACGACTCTGTTCCGCATTCTTTCGACGCTCATGGTGCCGACTTCCGGCAGCGCCACGATTGCCAGCTTCGACGCCGTGCGCCAGCCCGGAGCAGTACGACGCCGCATCGGGGTCGTGTTTCAGGCGCAAAGCGTAGACCCCAAGCTCACCGCCTACGAAAATCTTTGGCATCAGGGACACCTTTACGGATTGCGCGGCGCGGAATTAAAGACACGCATCAACGAGATTCTAACTCGCGTCGGATTGCTCGATCGCGCGGGTGATCTGGTGGAGACTTTCTCTGGAGGCATGCAGCGGCGCATCGAACTTGCTAAGGGCTTACTGCATCATCCTGAAGTGCTGCTGCTCGACGAGCCCACCACTGGCCTCGATCCCGGCGCCCGGCGTGACCTTTGGCAGTATCTGGCGATTCTCCGCGATCAGGAGCGGGTCTCTGTCATCGTCACGACTCACCTAATGGAAGAAGCAGAACGCTGCGATCGCCTCGCCATTTTGAATGAAGGGAATCTGGTGGCGCTCGGCACGCCCGAAGCCCTAACTCGCGAAATCGGCGGCGACGTCATTCTTCTCGAAGCGCGCGACCCCCAGTCGCTGGCTGAACGAATCCGGAATAAGTTTCAAGTCGACGCTACCGTCATGGATAAACACATCCGCTTGGAGATTGAAAACGGACATCACTTCGTGCCGGAAGTAGTCGAGGCTTTCCCCGGAGAAATTCAGTCGCTTAGCGTAAGCAAGCCGACGCTGGAAGATGTATTCATTCATCGCACCGGGCACAGATTCTGGAGCGAGGATGAGGCAGCGGCGCCAGAGACTGGCAAGAAGAACGCGAAAAAGAGTCGACGCTAAGGTATCGATGGCTTGGCCGCAAGCGGCGTCGGCGCGCTCAGCAAATCCACAAAAAGCTTGTAAAACTTCTCTGTATCCAGATCCACCTGCACTTCGACCGGCTGCACTTCGCGCTGCGGCTTATCGTTTTCTGACCAGGTGAGCGTATCTCCGTAGCCGGCGCCGCGATCGAGGTTCACATCCATATAGCGAATTTCTTTTTTCGTGATCACGCTCGGGTCGAGCCACGCCGCCGACGCGAGTTCGTCCCACAAATAATTGTACGTGCCGCGCAGGTGCGCGTATTTCCCGATGTATTGCGCCGACGGCGTATTGCTGGCCTTGATTTTATCGATTAACTCGTTGGTCATTCTTGTCTTCACCGAAATATCCACTGCCGTGCAGATAATCTTCTTCCACGGAGCCCGCAGGGCGATGTGCGCCGCTTCCGGATCGAACCAGATGTTAAATTCGCGTCGGGGAGTATTTACAAACTCCGGATCGTCTGTCTGCGGACTCAGACTTGCACCCATGAATACCAATTCTTTCGCCAGACTCGCAAATTCGGGATCGATGGAAATGACTAGCGCGAGATTAGTCATGGGGCCGCCTTCGTAGATAGTGATTTCGTGCGGATACTTATGCACCATGCGCACTAGAAAATGGGCGGCATCTTCATCAGAGGCTCTGGTGGTCGGCTTCCCTTCCGGCATCGCGCTCAGTTCGCGCGGCGGATGATAATACTTCGGAGTCCACGCGCCCAGCCAGGCAACCGAGCCATAACGCTGCTCCCACTGCTCGGCTTCTTCTTTCGTGCGAACGAGCGGATACTCGGCGCCGCGCAGCACTGGAATGTCAGTTCGCCCGATGATCTCGAGCATGCGCAACGTGTGCGCGACCTCTTCGGTGAGCCACGCGTCGCCCGTCACCACAGTGATGCCCAATACTTCGGTCTGCGGAGATTGAATGAGCAGCAGCATGGCTTGCTGGTCGGTGCCCGCGGGGCCAGCCGCGTCCTGATCGATGATGATCTTGCGTTTGCCTTGGGATTCGCACACGAGAGATGTCATCAGAAATAAAACAACGCTTGCAATCACCCTACGATTCCGAAATCGGTACAACTTCATTCATGCACCTCATTTATGCGTTCGGCATTTGGGAAGCGTGCCATTGTAGAACCTCTTTGAGGAGCTCTGCCACTCAAGAAGTATGTAACGGCAGCAACAATTGCGGGCCACCCCGATCGGCGAATAGAATAGCCTGCGGGGGTTACGAAATATTCCGTTTTTGTCTTTAGGGATGCCGCTCCCCTTTCTGTTCGCCCAGAGGCCGGTCCGCGTGAGTGTCGTCTTTAAATCACTTCGAATTTGCGCGGCGTGTTTCCTCTCGATCGTTGCCGTTCTCACTTGGATTCGCGCGTATCCGCAAGAGCCCGCGAATGGTGGTGTCTTGAAGGGCTATGTGCGCGATTCCAGAGGCCTGCCCATCGCGAACGCCACGGTCGTCCTGCAACTTGCCACCCAATCTCCGGCCCCGGCGATAGCGCCCGAGAGCACGCAAACCGATTCCGCGGGAACATATCGTTTTGCCGCGCTTCCGGCGGGCACCTATACTCTGCGCGCGCAGATGGACGGATATGCGGAAGCGATTGTCAGTCGCATCCCGCTCGCACGCAAAGAGATGAAGAAGATCGATCTCGCGCTGTCGCCACCTAAGACATCTGCATCGCAACCAGCAGTGCCGAACGCGCTGCCAACTGCCAAACCAAACACGGCAGCGCCAGATTTTTTCGACGAACCGCAATTCACCGTCGCGGGCGTAACAGCAGGCGCGAGCGGAGGCGGACACGGATCAGATACGGTGCTCCGGACCAGCGAGGCCCTGGCGCGTGCGACGAATTCACTGGGCGCTTCGCCGGATAAGAAGCCTGGCGCTTCGGCAGACGCGTTATCTTCCCCGGCGGCCGAGAGTTCGCTGCGCAACGCAGTGGCCCAGAATCCGCGAGATGCCGGCCTTCATAATCAACTGGCCGATGTTGAAGAGAAGCTGGGGCATCCGCTCGAGGCGGTTCGCGAATATCAGCGCGCCGCGGAACTCGATCCTAGCGAACCACATCTATTTGACTGGGGAACGGAATTGCTCGCCCATCGCGCACTGGAGCCGGCCACGGAAGTTTTCACCCGCGGCAAGCGCCTGTTTCCAGAGTCTGTACGGATGGTGATCGCGCTCGGCGTTTCCTGGTACGCTCGCGGATCGTACGATCAGGCGGCGCAGTGCCTGGCGAATGCTTCCGACCTGGCTCCTGACGATTCGACGCCATATTTATTTCTCGGAAAGATGCTGAAGGTTACTCCTACCCTCTCAGAGCAATCTGTCGATCGGCTGGCGCGATTTGCGCAGCTGCAACCGGACAACGCGCTGGCGAACTATTACTATGCGGTCGCGATCTGGAATTTGGCTGCGAAGGCGGACGCTGCTTCGCCTGACACGCAGGCCGATGCCGCCCGCTCGGCGCAAGTGGAGGCACTGCTGCAAAAAGCAATGCATCTCGATCCGAAACTTAGCGCCGCTTATCTACAGCTCGGGATCGTATATTCGCAGCGCCAGGATTTTTCGCAGGCGATCGTCCAGTATCAAAAGGCTATCGAAGTCAGTTCCGAGCGAGATGAGACGCTGGCAGAAACGCACTATCGGCTGGCGCAAGCCTATGCCCGTACGGGTGATACCCCGAAAGCTCAAGTAGAACTTCAACTACATGCCGATTTAGATAAGCAAATCATGGAGTCTGTCGACCGAGAACGACGCGAGGTTCAGCAGTTTGTCGTCTCGCTGCAGAAAAGCGAATCTGCCTCACAACCTCAACCCTGAGTCTGGTCGGTAAGGGCAGGCCGAGTCGAACCGAAATGATCCAAACTCCCTTGGCCTGCCCAAACTTGACTTTACAACGCGCTCGCCCTAGAACGTGAGTTTGAGAGCGAACTGCACCAGACGTGGGTTGTTGACTATCGAGTTCACCGCGCCAAACCCGTTGAAATTGGTAACAGTGCCGCCGCTGACGGTCTCAACGCCTATGTCGTTCACAGGCATACCGAACTGTGCGTGATTGAAGAGGTTGAAGAACTCTGCCCGGAAGTTTAGGCCCATGCCTTCCCGAGGCAGCGCGAATTCCTTGATGACCGAGAAGTCGGTGTTGACGAAATCCGGACCTACAACCGGAAGGCGATTCGCATTTCCTAACCCCACTGCTGGCTGAGCAAAGCACGCAGTATTGATCCACTGCTGCTGGCCGTGGTTGGCCGCGTAGGGATCGCAACCGGCAACCTGGTCGGGACGGTTATAGTTGTTGCCATTACCGCCGTTGTTGAAGAACACTCCCGACGTGTTATTGCTATCGATGAGCGGAACCGGGAACCCTGAGATGATGTGTTCGATTAGCGTTAACTGCCAATTCCCAAGCAGAGTGTTGGTTGCGCCATTCCAGCCTCCACCGAACATCTTGCCCTTGCCGAACGGCAAGTCGTAGATGATGCTGGCTGTGAAGTTATTGTGGGCGCCGATCTGCGACGGAGCCCAATCGAGTTTCTGCCAATTCGGCAGCGGGAAGTAGGGCGCGCTGAGCAAGGAACCCAACCCGTCGGATAAGCCATTGTCATAGGCGTGTGCATAGGTGTAACTAATCAGGGCGTAGAGGCCGTACCGGCGAGTTTTCGTCTCGCCTTTGATTTGCAGCGAGTCGTATTTGGTGTCGCCTAGATCGGCGAACTCTAAGACGGAGTTAAAGTCCGGTACAGCATAAGACGGGGCATATTGCGACCCGTCGGGATTGCACCCGATCGGTTTTATGGCGCAAGTAGACGCAGGTGGGCCGTCGGTGTTGATATCGTTTCCGGAGACTAGGATGTGGTGGCCGCGCGCACCGGCGTAGCCAGCGGTGAGTACGACATTGCCGGGGAGTTGCCGCTCCACGTTGGCGTTGAACTGCTGGACACTGCCGGGCTTGAAGTTCGTGGGCTGGTAAAACAGTGTTCCGGAAAACGACGAAAGAGTGGGCGGACCGGTAAAAATCGGGAATCCGGCGGACATAAGCTCGCTAGAATTATTAGGAGTGGAGGGGGTGTAGCAAGCCGAGGTCGTCAAGGGGCATCCGGCGGGACCGAAAAAGTCGGACTCGGCGAAAAAGGGCGGATTCGTCCAGAGGCCTTGCGCACCCTGGTTCCAGGAGGAATCGTGGAAGATTCCATAGCCGCCTCGGAACACGGTCTTGTCGCTACCCAGTATCCTCCAGACTAAGCCGATTCGCGGCTCCAAGCCCTTCCAATACATCTGCACGCCAGCCGCCGAGTTCACTCCGCCTTGATTGGCGACGAGAAGCTGACCCGTAGTAGGAATGAAATCGGCCATGCGCCCGTGTTGCTCCGAAATGGGAGTCGTCATGTCCCAGGCCAAGCCAAGATTGAGGGTCAGGTCCTTGGTGGCTCTCCAATCATCATTTACGAACGGCCGGTAGATTTTCCAGCGGCGACCCATGGTTGTGCCGTTGAAGGTCTGATCGTGCTCGGCCAAACCCAATAGGCCCATGAGAACATCCGCCTCGGGATTACCCGTGACGACGCCCGCGCCGCTAAAGTTACCGGCAACGCCCGGAATCCAGAATCCATCCTGGAAAGCCTCATTCGCGGTGTTCATCTGGTTGGCGCGCCAACCAAACCCGACCCGGATGTCATGCTTGCCGTGAATCAAGTCGAGGGTATCGCTGAACGAGAAGATGTTCGTTCCACCCTGGAACGGAGAGTAACCGCGATCGCCAATCGCCCAGTATCCGGCGTTCATTAACACGCTGACCAGCCCGCAGCTAAAGGCTCCGGGGGCGCAAGTGTCGCCTCCTAGGGGGCAGCCGAGGTTCGCTCCGGGTATCCCGCCGCCGATCGTCGCCGAAGCGCAGGTTCCGTTACCCTGCGATTGGATGTAGTCGAAAATCCGGTTGTAACCAAACGTAGCCTGGTTGATTGTGTTCGCAGAGAACGTGTGAGTTTCGCCGATCGCCGCCTGGCGTGCGTGGTTGATAATTATCTGATTGCTGCCGAACGCACTCGCCTCGGTAAGCATTCCGGGGCCTGCGCCGCCAGGAATATAGGAATTCGCCTGATCGTAGCTAAAACGACCAAAGGCAACGTCGGCGGCCGAGAAGTTGTGGTCCAGACGAATGTCAAATTTGGTTTCGTCGAGCTTGCGCACCGGTTGGTTTACGAAGTTGAAGGAACAAGTAGCGCAGCCGGCGTTGGCGTTGGGCGCCGGGTAGAGGTTGATCAGGGCCTGACCAACGCGGTCGGCCAAGCCGTTCGCCCCGACGGGGATTTTGTTGCAGTCAGTTCCCGCGGGCTGGCTTCCGTTTGAGGCTGCCGGCAAAGGGTTCCCTGTCGCATCGCACTGGAAGTAAGGATCAGCCGCCCCAAACATATTAGGATTGGCAATTACGAGGCCGGTAACGGGATTGCCATAGTTGTCTGCGCTGAAATCGCCGTTGCGCATCGCCAGCGTCGGCACTAATCCGGTAAAGGCGATACCGTGGCGCTGGTCCTTCTGCTCGCCATCGATAAAGAAGAAGGTCTTATCCTTTTGGATGGGCCCACCAATCGAGCCGCCATACTGGTTCAGATTGAATTTCTCCGCCGACGTGGCAAAGAAACTCTTGGCATCCAGGGCAGTGTTGCGAAGAAACTCGAACAACGATCCGTGGAACTGGTTGGCGCCTGATTTCGTGCTCACGATTACAGTGGGCCCGGCGCGCGTGCCGTATTCCGCGGAGTAGTTGTAAGTCAAAACCTTGAATTCTTCTATATCGTCGATCGATGAAAAAATCCCAATGCCACCGGATGTCAACTCGTTGTTATCCACTCCATCGAGAAGCCAATCCGTGCTGTTGGGGCGGGAACCGCCGACCGACAGAGAGAACGAGCCGCGGGCAGCCACCTCACTATCCGCGCCCTGGGTGAAAAAGCTGTTCGGATTCGTCTCTTGAATGGCGCCGGGCGTCAGGCTGGCCAATTGAACGAAGTCGCGCCCGTTCAGGGGCAGCTGGGCCACTTGCTGCGAGGTGATGACTTGGCCGAGGCTCGGGTTTGTGGTTTCAACGGCAACTTCATTGGCGTTGACTTCAACCGTCGAACTTACGGAAGCGAGGACGAGCGAGAAGTCGATCTCGAGCTGTTCGCCGATTTGCAGGCGAATGTCTTTCTGGTCGGTGGTCTTAAAACCCTGCGACTCTACGTGGATCGTGTAGATGGACGGGGGCAGCAGCGGCACAAGGTAGTGGCCGGAGTCGTCGGTCTTGGTCTCGCGGGTCAGGCCGGTAGCCTGGGAGGTGACTCTCACGCTGGCGCCGGAGATTACCGAGCCGGTTTTATCGGCCACGTTTCCTGAGAGACTGCCGTTCGCCTGGCTGTAAAGCAGCGGACAAAGGAAAAATGCCGGACATAGAACCGCAACGAGCAGCGCAATTCTCTTCAACATTAGTTTCCACCTTTGGCGGCCACTGTTTTTTTGACCAGGTAGTGACCTTATAGACTCGACCTTAATCGACTCGATACTTCGCGCGGGTAAACCCGCCCACAACACCGGGAGTTTTCGCTTCTGGGCGATGGGTCATATAAATGGATTAGAAATGCAAAGTCAAGAGTTTTCGTGGCCGGGTGGCGAATGGATGGCGTCCTGAACGGGAATTCAGTTTTTCATAATGCCTTATGTTTTCGCGGATTCTCGCGCGTGCAACGGCTTGCGCCTATTAGCGGCGGATTAGGGACGGGTGCGCCCAAGTGATGCGATAGCAAATTCGCGGCTTCTAATTTCCATAGAATCGGACCCGTGTGCAGAGATTTCTCTAGAGATTTCTCCTATGATGCCGACAATGAATCGGCTTTACCCGTTCGCCCGCGCCACGAGCAGAATTCCCACGCAGTAAAAGACGAACATCAGCGCGAGATACATTTTGGCTTTGCCGGGAGCGCCGGCAAATTCCTTCCACGCGAGAACTCCCCAGAGCGCGGCGACCATCGGCGCAGATTGTCCGATGGCGTAGGAAATGGCAACGCCAGTGAAACTGGCGGCGACGAGATTGAAAACCATGCCGATGCCCCAGACAAATCCGCCGAGCAGTCCGAGGGCGTGGCCGGAAACAGGGCCGCTGAAAAAACCAGCGAAGCTTACCGGTTCGCCGACGAGCGGATGCTTCATGAAATAAATATTCCAGATAGCGCAGGACAGTAGCGCGCCCAGCGTGAGAAAGACGGCAATGCTATAAGGACCGAGCGTGTTGCCATTGGTCATCGCGCGCGCCACAAACGGTGCCCAGAGCCCCATCAGAACGCCGGAGACGACGCAAGTAACGATGCTCTTCTTTGAAACTTGGCGCCCCGCGATGGCCAGACTGCCATAGGCTTTGCCGTCGAGCACGACGGCGATGAATGCGCAAACGACGCCGGCGGCGAGGAGCGCTGCGTTTCCTTTTGGCTGCAAGGCATAGCTCGAAATCACGCCAACGACGAGCGCGATTCCGATGGAAACCGGGAACGCGATGGCAAGGCCGGCCATATCAATCGCGGCTACCAGCAGCAGGTTCGCGAGATTGAAAATCGCGCCGCCGGCCATAGTCGAGACAATGTTGGTGGAGTCGGCGGAGTGAACGTTGTTCAAGAAACTATTGGCATCATGGCCGGTGCTACCCATGGTGAGGGCGAGGATGAGCGACACCAGAAAAATGCCGATTGCGTAATCCCAATAGAAGAGTTCGAAACGATAATTTTTTACGCCTTTGTAAGTATTAGCCCATGAACCCCAACAGACGGCGCTGGTGATCATCATTGATAGTGCAAGACCCAGATTGTGGGGCGTGAACATCGCTTCTCCTTGGACGCTATTTACTGTGGCCGGCGCTTTTACGAATTACTTGCCGCGGATTCTGGAAACAAATAGTTGCAGGAATCGCTCGGCATCGACTTCAACGCAGACTTTGGCATTGGGTTCGACCTTGTCGACGCCCTCGACCATATAACGATCGCCGCGTAGCACGTTGCGCTCGACCATGTTGTGGCGATTGGCGACGGTCTCGCCGCGCGTGAAGTCGCCGCGGGTTTCGACATCGACGCGCATCAGCGGAGCCTTGACCAGTGTTGCGTCGATCGCTACCCCAACGGCCAGCGGATCATACATCGGCGTGCCGCTGAATCCAAACTTCGCTGAGAGGTCGATCAGATAGTGCGCCACCTGATGGATGAAATCGTTCACCGGCCCGTGTATCTGATTGAGTTGTTCCAGGTACTTTGCCGAAAGCAACGTCTTGTCGCCAACGTCGAGGCCGACCATGGTCAGCGGCCATCCCGCCTGGAAGACGATCTGCGCCGCCTCGGGATCATTGTAGATATTGGCTTCCGCAGCAGCGGTCGAATTTCCGCCGGTGATCGAGCCCCCCATGAGAATGACTTCTTTTACAAGAGGAACGATGGAAGGATCTTTTTCGACCGCGAGCGCGATGTTGGTGAGCGGACCGACGGGGACTAACGTGATTTCGTGCGGCGCGGCGTGCACCAACTCGATAATGAGGTCGGGACCCCAACGCGAATCGACTTTGCATTTGCTCGGGGGCAATTCTATATTGGCCAATCCATTTTTTCCGTGCCAGAACTCGGCAGTGATCAGCTTTTGAAAGAGGGGATGCTGCGCGCCGGCGGCGATTGGAATGTCACATCGATTTGCCAGGGACATCATGCGCAACGCGTTTTCGAGACCCTGCTTGGCGGTGACGTTGCCCGGCACCACGGTGACGGCGCGAACGTCGAGCTCGGGCGAATTCAAGGCGAGCATCAACGCCATGGCATCATCGGAGCCAGGGTCAGTGTCGAGGATGATTTTCTTTCCGGCGGCGGATGCGGCGATCGGAAGCGCCATTACGAAGAACACGGCGAGAATGGCGGCGACTATAAGCTTTTGCGGCATTTGAAAACCGCCGGTCGGAATCATGAGAAGAACCTCCAAAATGCA
The DNA here is from genome assembly GCA_963800565.1 of uncultured Acidobacteriaceae bacterium. Classification (GTDB taxonomy): domain Bacteria; phylum Acidobacteriota; class Terriglobia; order Terriglobales; family Acidobacteriaceae; genus Acidiflorens. The sequence continues at coordinate 642,109 of CAWDBM010000007.1, read as the reverse complement.
AATTACAGACGCAGCAAACGCGCCGTAGCGTAGCCGCGCAACCTCACGCTGTCAAGGGATCACCGGTATTCCGCTTTCATCGTATCTGCTTTGGTCGTGCGTGCCGTACAATTACACGGCAACGATTGGCGTGGCGGAGGTTTTGGCGGTTGCGACCCGTCGCGGATGCCAGCATCTAAAAATTAATGGGCCCGCCGATACGGCGACGTCCGGTGCAAGCCAGTTCGCGCAAAACATGATGCCGGTTGAACACAACCCGTCTCGCAGTGTCTCGGCGCGCGCTTCCGAGCGTGGCGGCGCGATCGCCGAACTCGCTGGGCATCCGCTCTTGCCAAATGCTGGCATTCCTCTCAATCTGGATTGGGTGCGCGAGGTGCGCGTCAATACCAGCGCGGTCGAACGGCGCGCGCAATCGCAGGTGGCGCGGCGAACGGTGAAAAAAGAATGGCAGGCGGCATGGCTGCTGCGTGCGATTACCTGCATGGATCTGACCACCCTTTCCGGCGATGACACCGACGAGCGCGTGCGACGTCTTTGCGCGAAGGGTCGGCATCCGATTCAGCCGGAGCTAGAAAAGAAACTTGGGATTGAAGAGTTGCAGATTAAAGTTGCGGCCATCTGCGTCTATCACACGTTTGTGGAGACGGCCGTGCACGCGCTCGAAGGCAGCGGAATCCACGTCGCGGCTGTGTCGACTGGCTTCCCTGCCGGATTGTCGCCGCTGGCGGAGCGAGTCAATGAGATTCGCCGATCGGTCGAAGCGGGCGCGCACGAGATCGACGTCGTCATCACTCGCGCACATGTTTTCGGTGGACGCTGGCAAGCGCTTTATGACGAAGTGGCCGCCTTCAAACAGGCTTGCGGACCGGCGCACATGAAGGTGATTCTTGGCACCGGCGATTTGTTGACGCTGCGCAACGTGGCGAGGGCGAGCGTGGTTGCGATGATGGCGGGCGCAGATTTCATCAAGACCTCGACAGGCAAGGAGCCGACGAATGCAACCCTGCCGGTCGGCTTGGTGATGACGCGCGCTATCCGTGAATACGCGCAGCAAACCGGGATGGCGGTTGGTTTCAAACCCGCTGGCGGGATTCGTACCGCCAAACAGTCGATCGACTGGCTGGCCATGATCAAAGAAGAATTAGGCCCGTCGTGGCTGCGTTCAGAGATGTTCCGCTTCGGAGCCAGCGGGCTGCTGGGCGATATCGAGCGGCAACTGGAACACTACGCGACTGGGCGCTATTCGGCGGAGTATCGACATCCGATAGCGTAGTTTATTGGCAGGCAGGAGTAGCGTCCCGGGGTTCGACGGGACGACGATTTTCATCTGAGCCTAAGTTCTTAGGGCATCTGGAGAGCTGGGTCTATGGGCGACGTTTCGCAAGTAACAACCAGCATCAGCGCAGCGATCGATCAAGCTAATCGCTGCGCCACAGCGGAAACCAGCGATGGTTACGATGAACTCGGCGCGCGGGTCGATACCCTGGAAGGGATGGCACACCAGGCCGTCAAATCGCAACTGGATATCGCCTCACTGCTGCCCAAACTGAAAGAATCAAAACCTCTGGGACCGGCCGAGCTCAAGACATTGGAGCTGCTGATCGTAGGCGACGCGGAGTATTTCCTGAAGTTTGAAGCCGACCTTAACTGCTGGAAGGAAGAAGTCAATCAGCTCATTGCCGAGATTGCTAAGCTGCAATCATCGCAGCTGGATGTCGATGGCCTCATGCATCTGCGAGCGCTCTGCCAGGAGCTGCGCGGAATTCTGCCCAACATCGTCTATTACCTCGATCAGAAGGAGCGAACCAGCAAGTTCCACGAGGCAACCAAGGGCTCAATCGATGCGGAGGGTTACCGCGTCCTTGCCGAAATGGTCACAGCAATGATTTCGTCAAACCGCCTGTAAGTAGAGATCGCTGGTAGCGACATCGATGCGAAAAATGACAGCGCTGGCTTACGTCGCGACTTTGCAGCACCGGGAGTTTTCGAAAAAGGAATCGAGCAAACGCCAATGAGCATAGCCGAAAAGTTCGTGAGCATGGAGTACGGACCCGCTCCAGAAGATTCGAAAGAAGCATTCGCGTGGCTGGAGCGTCACGGCTATCGCTTCCAACATTTCATTGGCGGCGAATGGCGGGCGCCGGCGGCGGGCGAGTATTTCAATACGGTCGATCCTTCGAATGGAGAGAAGCTGGCGTCGGTGGCGCAGGGGTCGAGCGCCGACATTGACGCAGCGGTCAAGGCTGCGCGGGCGGCGTCTTCAAAATGGCGGGCGCTTACTCCGCACGCTCGCGCGCGCTGTTTGTATGCCATCGCGCGGCTCGTGCAAAAGCATTCGCGGCTGCTGGCGGTTCTTGAAACAATGGACAATGGCAAGCCCATCCGCGAGAGTCGCGATATCGACGTTCCTCTGGTGGCGCGCCATTTTTATCATCACGCGGGATGGGCGCAGATTCTTCATCAGGAATTTCCCGAGTACGCCCCTTGCGGAGTCGTCGGACAGATCATTCCGTGGAATTTTCCGCTGTTGATGCTGGCGTGGAAGATTGCTCCGGCTTTGGCGACGGGCAACACTGTTGTTTTGAAGCCGGCTGAGTTTACGCCGCTCACTGCGCTTCTTTTCGCGGAACTCTGTCAGGAGGCTGGATTGCCCGTGGGTGTGGTCAACATCGTCACCGGCGACGGCTCTACTGGCGGAGCGCTGGTCAAACATCCTGACGTCGACAAAATCGCGTTTACGGGATCGACCGAGGTGGGGCGCGCGATTCGCGCGGCCACGGCTACGAGTCATAAACGTCTATCGCTTGAGCTCGGCGGAAAATCTCCGTTCATTGTTTTTGAGGATGCCGATCTCGATAGCACGGTCGAAGGGCTGGTCGATGGAATCTGGTTCAATCAGGGTCAGGTATGCTGTGCCGGCTCGCGGCTGCTGATGCAGGAGAGCATTGCGGAAGTTTTGATCGGCAAGATTCAGGATCGCATGAGCACGCTGCGCGTCGGCGCTCCGCTCGATAAGGCGATCGACATCGGCGCGATTGTCGCCGGAGAGCAGCTTGAGCGCATTCGCAGGCTGGTCGATCAGGGCGTCGCCGACGGAGCCACCTGCTGGCAGCCGCAGACCGCGTTGCCGTCGCGTGGGTTTTATTATCCGCCAACGCTGTTGAGCAATGTGCATCCGACGTCGATTGTCGCGCAACAGGAAATCTTTGGGCCGGTGCTGGCGGCGATGACCTTCCGCACACCGTCGGAAGCGGTGGAGTTGGCGAACAATACGGTTTATGGATTGGCGGCTTGCGTCTGGAGCGAGAGCATTAACGTCGCGCTACACGTTGCGTCGCAAATCAAGGCGGGTGTGGTCTGGGTGAATTGTACGAACCTGTTTGACGCGTCTTGCGGCTTTGGTGGCTATCGCGAGAGCGGTTACGGGCGCGAGGGCGGACGCGAAGGGCTGCTCGAATATATGGAGCCGGCGTGGTTTAAGAATGCTCCGATGTTGCCGGCGGAGGCGCCGCGAACGCTCGGGACGGAACTCGACGAAGATTCTGTCGCGCCGGCTAACACAAATGACGATCATTCTCCGGCCCTCGATTCCCCTAAGATCGATCGTACCGTGAAGCTGTATATTGGCGGCAAACAGGCGCGGCCGGATTCGGGCTATAGCATGGAAGTGCGAGCGGCCGATGGACGACTGCTGGGTGAGGCTCCACTCGGGAATCGCAAAGATATTCGCAACGCTGTGGAGGCGGCGCGCAAGGCCAGCGGATGGGCGAAGGCACCGGCGCACAATCGCGCGCAGGTTCTTTATTATTGTGCCGAGAATCTTTCGCAGCGCGGCGACGAGATTGCGCGGCGGCTTGCCGACGCGGTGGGCGAAAAGCAGGCCGCGGCGGAAGTGGAGCTCAGCATTGAGCGCATCTTCTCGTATGCGGCTTGGGCCGACAAGTTTGATGGTGCGGTGCACAATCCTCCGTTCCGCAATATTGCGATCGCGATGAACGAGGCGATTGGAACGGTGGGAGTCATCTGCCCGCGAGAAGCGCCGCTGCTTGGATTTATTTCTGTCGTGATGCCGGTGCTTGCTGTGGGAAATACTGTCGTCGCGGTTCCGTCCGAAGCCTATCCGCTGATCACCGGCGATCTCTACCAGCTTTTCGATACCAGTGATCTGCCTGGCGGCGCGGTGAATATTGTCACTGGATATACATCGCAGCTTCTGAAGACGCTTGCCGAACACGATGACGTCGATGCCATCTGGTGCTTTGGCGATGAAGCCAGCGCCGCCGCCGCCAAGGCGATGTCGGTGGGCAACCTCAAGCAGGTGTGGACCAACGAAGGCCGCGCTATCGATTGGTTCGACTCGAAACAAGCCGAGGGGCGCTGGTTTCTCGATCGCGCCACGCAGGTTAAGAATATCTGGGTTCCCTACGGCGAGTAAGTTGTTTCAATCTGTGATGATCTCCCTGCGATCCCTGTATTCTTCGTGGTAAAGATCCTTCGCGACCATGGAGGGCACAGGGTTCACTGGGGAAAGCTTATGAAGCTGACCCGCACCCCCCGAGTGAAAATATGTTGTATCGGAAGCGTTGACGAAGCTGCGATGGCCATCGCGGCGGGCGCGTCGGCGATTGGGCTAGTCTCCCACATGCCGAGCGGGCCCGGGGTAATCAGCGACGAACTCATAGCGGAAATCGCCGCTACTGTTCCGCCTGCCATTGGAACATTCTTGCTGACTTCGCGACAGAGCGTTGCCGAGATTGTCGAGCAGCAGCGCTTCTGCCGCACAAATACGATTCAGCTTTGTGATCACCTCACTCACGGGACGCATCGCGAACTTAAAAATGCATTGCCGGGCATCTCTGTGGTGCAGGTGATTCACGTGACCGGCCCGGAATCGGTGGAGGAGGCCAAGGCGATCGCGCAGCATGTGGATGCCGTATTGCTCGACTCTGGCAATCAGAAACTCGCGGTCAAAGAATTGGGTGGGACGGGCAGGACCCACGATTGGACGCTCAGTCGCGCGATCCGCGAACGAATCGACATCCCTCTGTTTCTAGCGGGAGGTCTGACGCCCGAAAATGTAGAGCGGGCGATTGACGAAGTTAGCCCATTCGGCCTCGATGTGTGTTCGGGCGTACGAACCGGCGGCAAACTCGATGCGGGCAAACTGAAACGCTTCTTCGCGGCAGTGCGAGGTGCGGGTGCGAAGACCTTCGAGAAATAACCTACTTCAAGATCGCTGCTCCGATGGCGAATGAGGAAACGACTAATAGAGTTAGGGCTGCGACAACGAGCGCGAGGACCGTCACGCATCCGTATGGAATTGGAATGTGGCTTAAAAACTGACGGCTGACTTTTGCCATTTCCTCTACCTGACGTCGGTGCATCTAGTACTCCTGTTGTGCATTCCCGTTTAGAGGATGCGGAGGATTGAAACGCGAACGCAGTATCCCATTTTTGGCTATACGCTTCAAATCAGCTTTGAACAGCCAATAGTCGCGATATCGCGTTGACTTTTCTTAGCCCTACAGGCAAACTCTCAATTCGCGAGTGCGCAGCATTTGTGGCGCGTTACGAGCTCGTCGCCACGTTTGCGACGAGGCGAAGACGGATTTCGGGAATCATTCATCTTATGACCGCAGACCGCGTCTCCTATACGCTCGATTCGACGTTGGAGACGGTGAACAGTGCCGAAGAAACGGCTGGCCGGATGGCGACGGAGGCCGGTTTTGACGACGAGGAGGTCATGAAGATCTCCATGGCAGTGCGGGAAGCAGCGGTGAATGCGGTTCTGCATGGCAACGCCTACGACCCGAGCAAGAAGGTTACACTGGCCTTTGAGCGTACGACGCACGATCTGGTCATCGTCATCAAAGATCAGGGCAAAGGGCTCGATGCCAGCAAGATTCCTGACCCGCTGGCGCCCGAGAATCTGATGAAAACATCGGGTCGTGGTATTTTCCTTATACGCTCGTTTATGGATGAGGTGGAAATCCACCCCTCGCAGACGGGCACCGAACTTATAATGATTAAGCACGTCCACGGCAACCCCGCGGACTCCAAGGAGGCTCCTCAGTGACAATGAAGTCCAGCACTCGACAGGTGGATGGCGTCACGATTGTCGATCTCAGCGGCCGGATCACGCTCGGCGAAGGCAGCGTGGTGTTGCGCGAAACCGTGCGCGACCTGCTTTCCAAGGGACAGAAGAAGATCCTGCTCAACCTCGGCGACGTGAACTATATCGATAGCTCCGGCATCGGCGAACTGGTGAGCGCTTTTACCACCGCCAAAAACCAGGGTGGCGAACTCAAACTGCTCAACCTCACGAAGAAGGTCCACGACCTGCTCCAGATCACGAAGCTCTACACCGTCTTCGACGTCAAGGAAGACGAAGCGGGCGCGGTAAAGGCTTTCACGAAATAGCATTGCGGTGCGGTTGACCGCGAAAATGTGGGCGGCCGGGGCTAGTCCCCGGCACTACACATTCTTCGGCTAGATCGATGCCACGCTTCCCTTTTCGGAACGATCGGGCAAAATTTTACTCGTGAATCGGCGCCGATCCCCTATTCGATACCTACAATCAAAACTGAGGACGCACTTCTCGCCGCCTCAATCCCTATGCTTCGCTCTTCTGCTGGTTGCGTTGCAATTATTTTTGCGATCGTAGTTTCTACGACCTCGATGTGTGCCGCGGGCAATACTCCCGCGCATGATTGTGTGTCATTCGACCAGGCGAGCAAACACCTGGGCGCCAGCCAATGTGTCCGCGGAACTGTGCAGCATGTGGAGACGGGCAGCAAAGGCGTTACCGTGCTCAATTTCTGCAAAGAAGCGAAGGCGTGCCCTTTTACTGTGGTTGTCTTCCCTGCCGATCTCAAGAAGATGGGCGACGTGCGTCAACTCGAAGGGCAGCAGATTGAGATTAAGGGGACGATCCAGGACTATGACGGACGCGCCGAGATTATTCTGCGGCGCTCCAAACAATTGGGCGAAGGCGCATTCTTATTATTTCCGATCGTGCCGACCGAGTACGACGTAGAACGCGCCGGCCACAACGCGACAAAAGCGAAGCGTGAGAAAACTCCCAAGGCGAAGCACCTCAGAGAAGAGGAGCCAGTGCCGATCGAAGAAGCGGGCGAACCGCAGTAAAGCGATCTACCCGACTTTCGGCGAACTATGAATGAGTGACCACAAATCTCACACCATACCCTTCCGTAGTTCCTCCAGCGGATACTTCGTCCCGCGCCACACGATGCCGCCATTCCAGAGCGTGTGAATCATCGAGCGCAAGAGAGTGTACATGAATAAACTGGTGCTGATCGGATGCAGGAAGAAGTAATAAAACGGCACTGCCGACATATGCGACATACCGTGATAAATCCCAAAGAGTGAAATCAGTGCGATGGCATAAGGAACGCGCGCCCACCCATGAGCCAGGATGACGCCGAGGAACGGGCCGAGATTCAGAAATCCCAGCCCGAAAATGCTGATCACGGTTCGCCACCACTGAAAAGAAAGCACGGCGAAAAAGTTTTTGGTGAGATTGTTGACGATGCCAAATGCACCCTTAGCCCAGTGGAGAGAAATCAGGTCTTCGCCAAAGACGTTGCGCTGTGCGAACCCAGCATTCTTGACGATCTTGCCGAGTTTCATGTCATCGACTACTTCCATACGCAAGGCGCTATAGGTTCCCACCGCATCATAGACCGAGCGCCGCACCATATTGAAAGCGCCAACGCCCATGTGATCGCGCGCTTTCGGATCGGCTACTTTCCAGGGCCGGTGTCCAAAAACGAAGAGCGCCTGAAAGAAGGCAATCATCATCCTTTCGCTTGGGCGTTTCATGATCATGCGCGGAAAGAGAACGACATGGTCAGCGAGCTCGGCTTCAGCGTAGGCAACTGCGCGGCGCAGGGCATCGGGCTTAAAGAGCACGTCGGCATCGGTGAAGAGCAGCCAATCTCCTGTGGCTTGTTGGCCGGCCGTCCACATGGCATAGGTCTTGCCTAACCAGCCTGGCGGCAGGTCCGATATGTGGATCACCCTCAGCCGTGTGGAGCGGACACTCCCTTCGGCAAGCTCAGGGCAGGCTTTGTCCGCTTCGGTCGACAGTGCTGAAGCCGTCGGCAAGCGGACAGGAATGTCCGCTCCACATGAGCCCGCCACTTCATCCATGATCTGGCCGGTGCGATCGGTTGAACGATCGTCTACGGCAATCAGTTCGTAGTTGGAATAATCGAGAGCGAGTAACTGCGTGAGAGTCGCGCAAGTATCTTCTTCTTCGTTGCGCGCCGGAACAATGATACTGACCCAGGGCTCGCCATTTGCGGCAGTTGGTCGGCGATCCCATTCTGGCCGCGCTATGTCGGTGACGTGAGGCATGCCGATGGCCGCTTCCACGATGCGCGAAAACCAAGCGAGTGCGAGAATGCCGCCGGCAATCCAGTTAATGATTTGCCAATGCATACGGCTAGGAAGATGCTCCTGAAGGAGCTTGCGGCCCCGCCGATGGCACGCCGATCCCAACCGGCGGCGCAAATCGCATGCCGTAAAAAAGGATCACGGCGGAGATAACCATGGCAATCACCGGCAGCGCGAACGCCGCCTGCAGCGAGCGCCGATCGGCGACCCATCCCATCATGGTGGGGGAAGGCACGTCGCCCAAAATGTGAATAATGAAGATATTCACCGCGATGGCCGTGGCGCGAATGTGAGCACCGACCGAATTGATGACCGCCGCATTCAGCGGAGACGTATTCAGCAGCAGAAAGAAGGCCGCCAAGGCGATCGCGGGAACCATAGCTCGACCCTTCGTGAACAACGCAACAATCATTACTGGGACGCCCAGCGCCATGCTGATCGCTGAAACCATGTAATAGGAACTCTTCATTCGCGGCAGCAGGTAGTCGCCCAGCCATCCGCCAGCCAGCGAGGCGACAATTCCATCGACGACGATGATGATGCCAAAAATAAAATTGGCTTGCTCGAGCGTGTAGTGACGTTCGCTGTAGAGAAACTGCGGCATCCAGACTTGAATGCCGCCCAGCGAAAACGTCATCGCCGCCATGCCCAGAGTCGCGGCCAGGAACGCCGGGTTTCGCACCAGACCGAAGACGGTTCCGCGTTCGGGCGTTTCCTGCAACGAATCAAATTGCCCACGCTCTGGCTCTTTGAGAAACAGTACGGTAAGCGCCAGCAGGATTCCTGGGCCCGCCGCGATGTAGAACGGGAATCGCCATCCGTAGTGGGGCGCTAGATGGCCGCCCAGCAGATAGCCCGCAGCCGACCCCACCGGAATCGCCAGATAAAAGATGCCCAGAATGCGTCCGCGCATTTTCTCCGCGAACAAGTCGGCCACGAAGGTGGGCGCGATCGTGACGAAGGTCGCCTCGCCAATGCCGACCAGCGTGTGCCGAATCAAGAGTTGCGTGTAGGTGTGGGTGAACGCTGTAAGCAGGGTAAGGCCGCTCCAGAAGATGGCGCCGAGAGCGATGATCAATTTGCGCGAGTAGCGGTCCGCCAGCGGCCCCACGAAAGGTGCAGCGATCATGTAAAAGCCCAGGAAGGCGCTGGTGAGATATCCGATCTGCGTTTTGCTGAGATGAAATTCGTCCTGCACTAGAGGCTGCACCGCGAACAGCACATTGCGGTCCGCGTAATTGAGCAGATTGAGTGCGGTGAGCACAAGCAGCGCGCTGCGGGCTTGGAGTTTGGTTTGCGTCACCGGGTCGAGCGAATATAGCATGGCGCGGGGAAGTTTATGGTGCAACCTGCATCGGCCGACTCAAACATTGGCGAGGTTTTGCTGGAGATTTACGCTGCGAATGAGCGCATGAATCAGCTTCTTCTCAAACACCTCGATCCGGACGGATGGCGAGCGAAACCGCCGGGCGTGGAAACGACGGAGGGCCGCACTATCGCCGCGATTTTCGCCCACATGCACAATAATCGTTTGAATTGGTTGAAGCGGTCGGCGCCTCATCTCAAATGCCCGGCGCCGCTCGACTTCGCTCGCTGCACAATGAAGCAAACGGCCAATGCCTTTAAGAAAAGCAATGCGAGCTGCCTGCAGATGCTCGAAGAAGCGTTGTCCGAAGGCCCGGATCGACGAGTGACAACATTTTCCCGCGGTAGTTGGGCGCCAGATTGGCCGGCGGGGACATCGATGTTTGCCTACATGTTCGCCCATGACGCGCATCATCGCGGCCAGATCATTGCCCTCGCTCATCAACTCGGCTATCGTCTGCCGGATGACGGCGCATATGGCATCTGGCACTGGGACAGGATTTGGAAAGAGCTGGGCTTTGTGCGTGGACCTAGATAAATTTCAGTTGCCACTTTTCTTTCTCCTTGGCCACCTCGCGATTACGACCGTCGAAATTCCTCCGCGCGGACGAAACTCGCCTTTGACCTCGGCCCAGACGGGCTTGGCCCAGCGCACGACATCCTCCAGCACTTGATTGACGATATTTTCCTGAAAGATGCCGAGGTTGCGATACGACTGTAAATATTCCTTCAGCGATTTCAACTCCAGGCACAGACGATCGGGTTGGTATCGGATCAGGATGTCGCCGAAGTCGGGCAGCCCTGTTTTTGGGCAAACGGATGTGAATTCGGGATCATCGACAACTATCTCGTACCCGGGAAATTGATTTGCCCAGGTCTCGATTTCCGGGAAATCATGATCGAGGCCGGCGCTTGCATGCTCAGATGTATAGCGCGGCGCATTGCGGGGAGATTGCGAGCGGGAAGCTTTTGCCATCTGATTATTGTACCGAGAGCGGCGAAGATTTGAGGGCGAACGAACGCCGCGCCGATTGCCCGATCCACGCGTAATTTTGCGCCGCCATTTCTGACGCAAACGGGCCGTCCGCAGCATCTAAACAGGCAAGTCTGGCTTGTATTTGCCTGCGTCTCGCGACGCGTAGATGATATAGAGTGAAGCTTGTAGCTTTCTCTTCATGCCCTTGTATGGAAACAGTTCGGGAAGCCAGCCCCGGGGCTGGTGGCTGACGGCGCTTGCGATTCTGGCAGCGGTAATTGTGCTCGCCGCTTTCGTCTCGCGCCGCGATGACTCGATCGCAGTCCGCACTGCCGTCGCCGCCGAGGGTTCGATTCGCAGCCTGGTTTCTACCAATGGAAAAATCGAGCCGCTCAACAACTTCGAAGCACACGCTCCGGTCGCGACCAGCGTGCGGCGCGTATTGGTCAAAGAAGGCGATGCGGTCAAGAAGGGACAACTTCTGGTTGTGCTTGATGATGCTGAGGCTCGCGCCCAGGCGGCTCGCGCCCAGACTTTATTAAAGGCAGCGCAGGCCGGCCTCAGTGCTACCGAACGCGGCGGAAGCCAGGAAGAAGTGCTCAGCCTCGACGCTCAGTTAGTAAAAGCCCGGGCTGATCGCGATGTGGCACAACACAATCTCGACGCGCTTAAGAAACTCGCCACCGAAGGCGCAGCCACAGCAGGTGAAGTACGCGGAGCCGAAAGTACACTTGCGACCGCCGAAGCGCAGCTAACCTTCCTCAAACAAAAGCAGACAAAGCGATATTCCAATGCCGATTTAGCGCACGTGCAGGCACAGCGCGCGGAAGCAGATGCCACGTATGAAGCGGCGCAGGACGTATTGTCGAAATCCAACGTCCGCGCTCCGTTTGATGGCATCGTTTACTCGCTGCCCGCAAAGCAAGGCGGCTTTGTCGCCGCCGGAGATCTTCTGCTGCAGGTGGCCGATCTGCGCAAGGTGCTGGTGCGCGCTTTTGTTGATGAGCCTGATGTGGGCCGTTTGACTGCGGGTGATGCGATTGAGGTTACCTGGGATGCCGTTCCTGGCCGCGTCTGGCACGGTGCTGTAACCGCCGTCCCCTCGACCGTGAAGCTGCACGGCACGCGTAATGTCGGCGAGACGACCAGCATTATCGATAACAAAGATTTGAAGTTGCTTCCGAATATCAACGTCGGAGTGACCATTGTGATTGCTCAGCACGATCACGTGCTGGTGGTTCCCCGCGAAGCGGTGCGCATGGACGACACCAAGCCCTACGTACTGGAAGTCTCAGGCCACGAACTCAAGCGCCGCGATGTGGAGACTTCTCTTTCGAGTCTCACCCAGGTTGAGATCAAGAGCGGCCTCTCGGCCAATGACGTGGTAGCAATCAGTTCAGTTAACGGCAAGCCGATTGGTGACCGAACGCAGGTCAAGTTTTAGATGATCGGTCGCGTCGCCAAAGCTTTTCTGGCGTTGCTCGTGCTTATTGCCTCGCTGACAGCCAGTGTGGCAGATACTCCTCAGGACATGCTGGCGGCAGGCCGCATCGATGACGCTATCGCCGTGTTGAATAGCCGTCTTTTCACTGCGCCCTCCGACGCCGGATCCGCCAATCTGCTGTGCCGCGCTTACTACGCCCTCGGCGATTGGGATCGGGCGGAGTCATCCTGCCGAAAAGCTGCAACAATCGATCCCGACAACAGCCGTTTCCATCTGTGGCTGGGGCGCGTGTATGGCGAAAAGGCGGATCGCGTAAATTTCTTATCGGCGGTGGGCCTCGCCGGAAAAGTTCGCGGAGAATTCGAGCGCGCGGTGCAACTGGATCCGCAAGATTTGGATGCGCGCCTCGATCTGGCGGAGTTCTATCTGTCCGCTCCCGGCATCGTCGGAGGCGGCGATCAGAAAGCCCGCCAGCAGGCGCAGGCGGTTGGCGCGCTTAACCCTGCCCGCGAGCATTGGGTTTACGCCCGCATCGCCGAACGAAAAGATGACCCGGCGACCGCTGAACGGGAATATCACCAGTACATTGACCTTAGCCACCGCGAGGCGGAGGCATGGCTCAATCTCGCACTTTTTCTCCGCCGCCAGAAGCGCTTCGACGAAATGGAACAAGCCATCGTGAAACTCAGCCAGGCGACGATGACGAAGCCTGATGTGTTGGTCGAGGCGGCCCAGATGCTTTACGGCGCGGGACGCAATTATCCCCTCGCCATCGAAATGGTACGCCGATATTTAACCTCTGGTCCTGTCGAAGCGGCCCCAGCATTCAAGGCGCACTATCTGCTCGGCACGCTGCTGGAAAAGCAAGGCGACAAGAACGGCGCCGCGCGCGAGTACCGCGCCTCCCTGGCACTGGTCCATGACTTCAGCAGCGCACGGAAGGCGCTCAACCAGGTTGCTCACTGAGGATGGTGAGATTTTTCCTTCGACCTCGTTCGTCGCGGATAGCACGCCAAGTCACTCCCGACCTCGCCTCCGGCACACTACAATTTGTGCGTCGCGCACTCGTCATTCCGTTGCGTGGCTTTGCGCCGCACGGGATGCCGATTGAAATGTTCAGGTTAAATGGGTGATCGAAACTTTCCGATCATTTCTTGCCGATTGCTGACTGACCGATGAAGGTGAACACATGAAACTCCGATTGCCGCAGCGCTCGCGTTCCACTGATTTACTTACATCCCTTACGGCCGCGCTGACCGCCGTACTGCTGACCGCAGCAATCGGCCATGCCGAACCGTTGCCCCTGGAGCGCGCGATTCGGCTCGCGCTCACGCATAGCACCACTTCGGCGATCGCCAGCGCCGATGTGCAGCGCGCTTTGGCCTCTTATCGCGAACTCCACAATGCATATATTCCGCAGCTCTATGTTGGCTCGGGACTCGGTTATACCTATAACTACCCGCTGAACATCGAAGGCAACGCACCGGCGCTGGCGAACGCCGTCGCGCAAAGTTCGGTATTCAACCCCGCGCAAAAGCAGTTCCTCGGCGCGGCGAAAGCGGAATGGCACGCCGCTGAATTCCAGGATAAAGATCAGCGCAATGCGGTCATTCAAGACGTCGTCCTAACCTATGCGGAACTGGCGAAGTGGGAGGCGCGACTCGAGCGCTTGCAGCAGGATCAATCTCAGGCACAGCAAACGGAGCAAGCTGTCTCCGAGCGGCTGCAACAAGGAGTCGACAGCGCCGTCGACCTGAACAAAGCCAGACTGGTCGTGGCGCGTGTGCGGCTTCACCAGGCCGAAGCGCGCGGCTCCGCCGATGTGCTCCTGAGTCACCTCGCTAACCTGACCGGTGTGCCCGTTTCCGCCATCGAAATTGCGCCGGAAACAATTCCGGCTCTGCCGCCGGTCGCGGCGCACGAAGATCTTTCGGAGCGAGCGGTGGCCTCCAGCCCGGCCATTAAAATTGCCGATCAGCATTCTCTGGCGGAATCGATGCGCGCCTTGGGCGAGCATCGCACTTTGTTGCCGTCGATCGATTTCTCCGCTCAGTATGCCCGCTTTTCCAATTTCAATCACTACGCCGAGTACCTGCCATACGGAAGCTTTAGACCCGACAATGCAACGATTGGCATTGCCCTCAAGATTCCTCTGTTTAATGCCAGCCAACGTGCTCGAGCCGACGCGGCCGAGGCCGAAGCTCTCAAGGCGAAGAATCAAGCGACTGCGACTCGGAATCAGGTGGCGGAAGAAACACTAAAACTGCAGCGCACCGCCGAGCAACTGGAAGCCGCCCGCGACGTAGCCCAACTGGAATATCAACTCGCGCAGTCCGGCCTCGAAGCGGCCCAGACGCGGGTCGATGCAAAGACTGGCACCTTGCATGAATTAGCCGATGCGAGGGTGCAGGCGGCGGAGCGCTACCTGCTTTTCCAGGATACTGATTTCGAGTATCAGCGCGTCCGTTTGAACTTGCTCCGCGCCACCGGCGATCTGGAGAAATGGGCTTTGCCCGGTACCGATTCGACTAGCTATAAGTAATTGCAGAGGGGGGCTCTGATGGGGCGAGGCCGAGGCGGAATCTGGGTATGGCCCGTGAAGGTAGCCGACCCAGGTGGTGAGCGCTAACTACTTTACAACCTTGAGGTAAACAGGTTGTGAGTCGACGCTTTCGAGCAGGACTGGAAATTTCAGGCCAGAGGCCAATTGACCCCGTAGTTCATCCGTAAGGCGAGGTGGACATCGACGACCAACCACCTTGTATGTCCCCGGCGATATTGGCGCGGTATGTAGGTTCACTGTGCCGCCATAGAACTCGCCTGGCATCAGGAGAAGCCACGACTCCTGAATCTCCTTGAGAACGTCTGGATGGTAGTCGGGGCCATAATCTGCCGCTTCGTTGCTGTGCAAGCCTTTCGCATCGAATGGGCCGACGACGATGTCCTCGAATCCGCCGTGCCACTCAACATTTCTGACGGTCTTAGGAATGTAAAACGGAAATGAACCGCAGTTGGTGATACGGAATGTGGCTTTTCCAAACTCGCATTCTCGCGGTTTTGTTTTGTCGCATGCGTGAATCGTCTTTTTGGGGAGCGAAATCTCGACTGCTGCTTCTGGCGGAACCTTTTTCCATGGCCCGGTGGGAACGCACGGCTGTGATTGAGCGGAACCAACCGTCGAGAGTCCACAAGACAGGAGCAACGGAAGCAAAGACTGCATGTGCATCAGTGTCACGAAACCGATTATAGAGCAGTGATCTTAACGTCAGTCGGCGCAACATCCTTCGCAAAAGTTGGCATCGCCTCAAGCTCAAACGATCTACGGTAGGGCCTATGGGCGGAACCCTGCCTTCACACCGGCTAATTCCAGCCGCTACTGATTCTCGCGCCTTAATGCGCCCAAACGACGTTCAGCGCGGTTCTTTTGCGGTTTAGGTCCGGCTAAGGCACACTTGGGCAATGAGTTCCACGCTTTTCGCCAGAGCCTAGGGTGTACCTGAATAGTAGCGTGGGGCGGGGCGAGAGTGATCGCAAGAGTGTTAAAATAGAGACTCCCAATATGCCTTTAAAAACGCTGTTTTTAAATCCTCCCTCCTTTGAGAACTTCGACGGCGGCGCCGGTTCGCGCTGGCCAGCCACACGCGAGATTGAGTCGTATTGGTACCCCGTCTGGCTCGCCTATCCGACCGGAATGCTCGAGGGCGCGCGCCTGCTCGACGCGCCGCCCCACCACATCACGGCGGAGGAGACGATTCGCACCTGCAAGGACTACGAACTGCTCGTGCTCTTTACCAGCACTCCAGGATTCGCCGGCGATGTGCGCATCGCCGAGGCTATTAAAGACAGCAATCCTCACATCAAGATTGCCTTCGTCGGCCCGCACGTCAGCGTGCTGCCCGAGAAGTCGTTGATGGAAGCGAAGGTGATCGACGTTGCCTGCCGAAAGGAATTTGATTACTCTATCGTGGAGTACGCGCAAGGCAAGCCGATCGAAGATATTCTGGGCATTTCCTATCGCAAGAATGGCGGCGTCGTGCACAATCCCGACCGGCCGACCATTCAGGATCTCGATTCCCTGCCGCACGTCACCGACGTATACCGGCGCGATCTTGACGTTCGCCGTTACAACGTGCCCTTCCTGCTTCATCCTTTTGTCGCGCTCTACACCACGCGTGGATGCCCCGCCCAGTGCACCTTCTGTCTCTGGCCGCAGACGCTCAGCGGACATCCGTGGCGCAAGCGCTCCACCGATGACGTGGCGCGTGAAATGGCTAAGGCGAAGGAGTACTGGCCGTATGTGAAGGAATTCTTTTTCGACGACGATACCTTCAACCTGCAGGCAGCGCGCACGGAAGAGTTGTGCGCCAAGTTGAAGCCTCTCGGTCTGACGTGGTCGTGCACTTCTCGAGTCACCACGAGCTATCAGACTCTAAAGGCCATGAAAGAAGCTGGGTGCCGGCTCTTGATCGTCGGCTACGAGTCGGGCGATCAGCAGATTCTGAAAAATATTAAAAAAGGCGCGACGGTCGAACGGGCGCGCCAGTTTACCAAAGATTGCCACAAACTGGGACTCGTGGTGCATGGCGATTTTATCCTTGGCCTCCCCGGAGAAAGCCGCGAGACCATCAAGAACACGATCAATTTTGCCAAGGAACTCGACGTCGAAACAATTCAGGTTTCAGTCGCGCACGCGTACCCTGGGACGGAACTGCACGAATTCGCGATGAAGAATGGCTTCATCACGAGTGAATCAAAAATGGTGGACGATGGCGGCCATCAGATGGTGCAGATCGAGTATCCGGGGCTGCCCGCAGCCGAACTGATGGAAGCGGTCCATCACTTCTATGACCAATATTATTTCCGTCCCAAGGCTGCCTACCGCATTCTGAGAAAAGCGATGTTTGACAATTCAGAACGCAAGCGTTTGTACAAAGAGGCGCGGACATTTTTGAAATTGCGCGCCCAGCGCCATAAGTGGGTCAAGGAAAACCGCAAAGAAGAAGCGCCTGCCCCTGAACCGGCCAAGGCATAGCGGTGCGCTAAATCCGTGACCTTTCGAAAATACCTCGTCCTCGCCGGGATCACCGTCTTCAGCACTGCGGGCGATTCCCTGCTGGCACGGGGCATGAAAGATGTCGGCGCTGTCTCACTGCATAATCTCCCTGGACTCTTGCTCGCGATCCTGAATCCGTGGGTGGCCCTCGGCATTCTCTTCCTGCTCACATTTTTCACTTGTTATATGTCTGCGCTGTCCTGGGCTGACCTCACCTACGTGCTGCCCGCCACGTCGCTTGCCTATGTCCTCGTCGCTCTCGTCGGCCACTTTCGATTGCATGAAGTGATTTCTCCGACACGATGGCTGGGCATCGCTCTGATCGCCGCCGGTGTAGGCTTTGTCGCCGCCGGACCGTCGCTGACACCCGGCCACGGACAGGAGCATCCTCACGAATCGCGAGACGCGGTGACGCAGGAGGCGGAGCTGTGAGCGACCTCTATGCTTGGGCCGCCATTGCGATCATCGTCGTCGCTTCCACCACTGGAGACGTTTTGCTTTCGTATTCCATGAAGCGCGTCGGTGACGTCGGCGAAATCTGGAAGCGGCGCGGCGCGCTAGCCGTCATTGGGCGCGTGTTTTCGACGCCCACATTTCCTCTCGGCGTGGCGGCGATGGGCGTCGCTTTTTACAGCTTGCTCTTCGGGCTCTCCTGGGGAAACCTGAGCCTGGTAGTGCCCGCGTCCGCCTCGCTGACTTTCGTGGCGAACGCCGTGGCCGCGCGCATTTTTCTGCGCGAACGCGTCGGGCGCAGACGTTGGATTGCCGCCTTGCTCGTGGCTGGTGGAGTGGTGCTGATGGCGATCTGATTCGGCGATCTCGCGTTGCTGCCTAAGTCGCCCTACCGCTAGATGAATAGATTCACGGGAACAACGAGCGGCGACGCTTCCTCATTCCGTTTTTCTTCCTCGACTGTGGCTTCTACATCACGCTCCAAAGTCTGCGCATTTAACCTGATCCCCAAAAAGGGGAAACGCGCTCTGAGCATGTCTTGCAGTCTCCCATGTTCCAATTCCTGTTTGAACACCGATTCATCCGTTTCCCGCCGAACGGATTTGAGTTTATTCATAATGGCCTGTAACCTCGCCAAGTCCGTGACCAGGCCGGTGAGCGAGTCTTTGCCGCCGGTACTTATGCGCACAAACTCCATGGCGGCGCTGGAACGTCCACGGATATCCCTCACCTCGCCGACGGCGCGGAACGAAGCGGCATTGACGCGCACAACGATTTCCGCCCGCGCCCCGCAATCCATCACCAGCGGCATATCGACAAAACAGCCGTGAAGGCTTAGATCTCGAATCGTCCCTGCAAGCAGTGTGCCGCTCGAAGGAAGGCGGTTAATCTCGGCGCGACCAGTGCAGCTGAAACGAGGACTGCGGCGGCGATCGTCGTCGGAGGGAGGGTCAGCCATATTAATAAGATCGTACGTTGCGCGCGGATGCTTGAGACCGGCATCAAGTAACGCAGAATTTGGAACCGAAGTAATTGAAGTTCTCGAAGTAGACATCCAGCGAACGTCGCTCTAAGGTGATACCTGACGGATACGTAACCACAAAGGGCACGAAGGATCACCAAGTAAGGGCGGTTTTCCCTCGTAAGCCTTAGTGGCCTAGGTTACCGCCTTTGCAGACTGAGCCAATGTGCGAAAAGGTCATTTGAAAAATCTCATCAGGCCGCTTGGCGCTAGATCAGGAGCGAGGAAGCTGACGCTCTTGCGTCCAGCGAACCGCGCCACGGCTTCCGCAGCCAGGTAGCCGCTGCGCACTGCGCCCTCCATGGTGGCGGGCCAACCGGTCGCAACCCAATCGCCAGCCAGAAAAACGCGCGGCCACACCGTCTGCGGCTTGGGGCGGTATTGGTCGATTCCCGGGCGCGGCGAATAGGTCGCATGCACTTCTTTGATCACCGTCGACTTCAGGAGTACCGCGTCGGGTGCATGCGGGAAAAATTCCTGCGCTTCTCCCATCGCCATTTCCACAATTTCCGTTTTCGATTTATCCACCAGGCTGCGCGAGCAACTCACGACCAATTCAATGTAGCTGCCTGCTCCGTCGCTCCCGGCTTCTCGGCTTCGGGTTGTAATGATCCGCGATTTGTGAAACATCCACTGAATGGTGCGGTCGAGCAGCACGGCGTGATCAAGGTCGCTGATCTGCCGATCGAACCATAAATGAATTCCGGTGATCGGCGAACTCGAAAACTGTTGGAGTGCCTCGAGAAGAGGCGCTGCTGATGCTGTCTCGGGCAATACACGCCCCAGCGCGTCAAAAGGAACAGCCAGAATGAGGTAGTCAAATTTCTGCTCCTGACCATTGGCCGTCACGCTCACTTCGAAGCCGTCCATCTGAAATGATTCGAAACTCGCGCGAAACTGAATCTCGCCTCCGCGCGCGCGTATGTAGTCTCCAGCCGTGCTATACAAATCGGTGAGTGGTACGGTTGGAATCCCCATGCGCCCCGCAGCCGCCGATTTAAGAAACGATTCGCGCACCACCTGCGCAGCATAAGGGACGGAGACCTGATCGAGTTCTTCATTCAAGGCGCTCACCAAGATCGTCTTCCAGAAACGGTCGATCGCTTGTGGAGTCTGTCCGTTGCGCTTCAGCCAATCGAGAAACGACACTCCACTATCCGCGGGTGTAGATGGCGCCAGCGCCGCCATAGCCCTGCTGACGGCCAGTTTGTCTTTAAAATTCAGACACTCCGCCCGCAGAAATGCTGGAGCCGTATGCAGTGGAGCTGGCAACGGCGACGGCGCAATCACCGAAGCGCGACCGCCGGGCTCAAGAAACGTTAGCTTTTCGTACCACCGGATTTTGTCTTCAACTCCGGCGCGCCGATAGAAATCGAGCAGGTTGGTGCAGCATCCAAGCAGCACATGCTGGCAGTTATCAACCACTTCGCCGGTGCCAGGATGCTGATACGAAGAGGCACGGCCACCGAGATAAGGGCGCCGCTCAAATAGCGACACGCGAAACCCGGCTTCCGCCAAAACGCATCCAGCGGCCAGTCCGGCCAAGCCGCCGCCCGCAATGGCAACTGTAGGAGGTTGTGTGGAAGATGGCATCAAAGCAGGCGCTTGATAATTCCTTTGCCCATGACCGTGAGCTTTTCGCGAACGCTGAGCTGCGATCGCTCTGTGAAGACGTCATACTGCCGCGCAATGATTTTCTCGAGCAGGCGGCGATAGATCGTGATCAGCACCCATAGCGCGGGCTGGCTGTCTTCATTTATCAAAGGGATCAGCTCTTCGCCGGCGCGATAGCAATCAAGAGCGCGATCACCTTCCAACGCAAGCAGTGGCCGAACACGGGCTAGACTGATTTGAGGCGCGGCTAAATCCGCGGCCGAGAGACCACACTGCGCCAAGTCTTCCTGCGGAAAATAAATGCGGCCCATGCCAACATCTTCTTTGACGTCGCGAATAATATTTGTCAACTGAAACGCCAGACCGCAACGTTCAGCAAGCGGTTCGGCAGCAGGATCGCGATATCCGAAAATTTTGATGCAAACCAATCCAACCACCGACGCCACACCGTAGCAATACTGGCGCAGCTCGTCGAAGGTTTGATAACGCGCAGTTGGCAAACCCGCGACCTGCGCGTCATCGCCAGAGTTCTCTGGAGGGCTGTAATCGAGATCGGCTGCGGTGCCAAAGGCCAACTGGTCAAGCAGTCCAATGGGAATCTGGTAAGTACGCTGCGTATCGGCCAATGCCAGAAGCACAGGATCATCCGTCGGCTGTGCCGCTAGAGCGCGATGGACTTTGTCCAGCCATTCGGCCAACTTGTTGCGGCGATCTCCGCGGCTGAGTGTCGCGTCATCGGCAATGTCGTCGCAGTGCCGCATAAAGGCATACACGGCGCTCAATGCATTGCGCTTGCGCCGCGGCAGCACCATAAATCCATAGTAGAAATTCTTGGCGGCTGCGCGAGCAATGCTCCGGCAGACGGAGTACGCCATTTCAAGCTGAGCGGCAGTCGGCGCGAATTGTATGGGCGCATTTCCTACGGCGGCTGTCATTAGTGTTTCTCCCGCGGCTCCGGCCTCAGTTTACCGAGCGCAGCGCGAGCGATCAGAGTCAATTTGCGGGATCTGGAAATTGCCGGACGCCGGCCCAGCACGGAATAGTTCTGATGTTCGATGGCGATGAGAACTTCCTGGCCCCCGCGGCTGAAGAGTTCGATATCCGTTGCGAGCGGACGATCAACTTTGGCAATCAGCGGCAGGCCTTGCGCAAACCATTCGCGCGCACGTTCGACTTCAAACTTCATCATCGCCTGGAACGCGGCCGTATTCTCACCCTTGCAAATCTCATGTTCGCTGACTCCGAATCGGTGAAGGTCTTCGAGTGGAAGATAGACTCGCCCCTTGGCGAAATCGACGCTCACATCCTGCCAGAAATTCGCGAGTTGCAGCGCGGTGCAGGTGTAATCGGAAAGTGTCTGGCGCTCGGCGTCGCTGTATCCGCAGACATAAAGCACAAGATGGCCCACCGGATTCGCCGAATTTCGGCAATAGCCGACGAGATCATCGAAGGTTTCGTAGCGGTCAACAAGTTGATCCTGGCGGAACGCGGTCAGTAGATCCGAGAATTCGTGCTTCGGAATCTCGAACGCACGCACTGTCTCCGCGAGCGCAACAAACACGGGATGCCGCGGATGGCCATGGTAGCAGCCGTCTAACTCTGTCTCCCACTGCTCGAGTAATAGGAGTGAAGCAGCCGGATCGCCAACCTCGTCGCCGAGGTCATCCGAAATGCGACAGTAAGCATAAACATTGAAAAAATGCTGGCGCAGTCGCTCCGGGAGAAACCACGACGCCACTGAGAAATTCTCATAGTGCGAACGCGCCAGCCGGCGGCAATATTCGCGCGCCTCGGCCAGCGATGGAGCGCGATCTGGTATTGCGTACTCCGGCGGCAACACACTCCAGGCAGAGCAGAGCGGCGCAGTCGGCGTATGGCTAGTGACAGTCGTCATCGAATTTCAAAAAATATCGCACTTCGCGCGGCGAATGATCTGTGGATTGGTTCGTAGCGCGAAATGCAGAAGTCCTTCCCCTTCCGCTGCGCTCAGGGTCAGGATGACAAACCAAACTGATGTCGCGAAACAATTGGCGTGCGCGCTAATGCCCCGGAATAATCGCGGTCTTGATCTCCCCGCCGCGGTTCAACATATGTCGCAGCACATCTTGCAAACGCGAGAGTGGCGCCTCGCCGGTGATGTAATCATTGCCACAAACTTTCTTCTCGGCAATCAGACCGAAGGCGCGGCGCACCGTCTCGGGGGTGTGATGGAAGGTCGCTTTCAAGGTGATTTCCGAATAGTGCAAGCGGTTCGTATCGAGCTGAACTTTTGTTCCCGCCGCGCAACCCCCGAAAAAATTCACCGTGCCGCCCTTGCGCACCATCTGCACCGCCCACTCCCATGTCTCCGCGCGGCCCACCGCTTCTATGGCAACGTCAGCACCGCGCCGCTCCGGACTCAACTCGCGCACGGCCTCGACCGCATCGTTGACCTTGGTGATCTGCACCACTTCGTGCGCGCCTTTTTTTCGCGCCAACGCCACCTGCGAATCGCGCTTCACCACAGCAATCACGTTGCAACCGATCGCTTTCGCCACCTGCACGAACATCAAGCCAATCGGGCCGCCGCCAATCACGGCTACGGTATCGCCGATCTGAACGCCTGTCTCATGCAAGCCTCGCAGAACGCAGGCCAATGGTTCGGTCATCGCCGCATCTTCGAAAGTCACATTCGCAGGCACGACGAGCATATTGGTTTCAACAATGCGCCGCGGAATCCGTATGTATTCCGCGTAGGCGCCGTTGTTGAACAGCAGGTCTTCGCAGAGATTCAGTTGATGCTTCGAGCAGTAAAAACACATGCCGCAGGGCGCTGAATTGAGCGCAACCACGCGCATGCCCTTCTTGAATCCACGCACACCTTCGCCAACTTCTTCGACCGTGCCAGCCAGTTCATGCCCAAACAAGGCAGGCGGCACGATCATGCGCGCATGATAACCGCGCTGATACACCTTTAGATCGGTGCCGCAGGTCAACGCTACATGGACTTTGACCAGAACTTCGCCATCGCCTACGCGAGGAATTGGCACTTTTTCAATCTTGATATCTTCTTTGCCGTACAGGACGGCGGCTGTCATCTTGCCATTCACAATTAGCTTCCTTCCAGTGCTGCTGCGCCCGGCTGGATAACAATCTTCATCGAGTCCGGCTGAGGATAGGCGGCCAGATTCAGCGCTTCCACTCCGCTCGATAGCGGGAAACGGTGGCTGATCAGCCGTTCCAGATCCATTTCACGATTCATGACGAAGCGCACCGACTCCTCCTGCAATTCCACTGACGCGCTGTAGGATCCAAGCAAAGCCTTTTCGTCGACGCACACGGACGCCGGATCGATGGTCGCTTCGCCTCGCACTGTTTGCGCAAACAGCAACACACGACCTCCCGGACGCGCCGCATCGATGGCGGGCCGAATCAGACCGTTCCCGCCCACTGCCAGAATCACAGCGTCGGCTCCCCGCCCTTCTGTCATTCCGCGTACCACTTGCACGGCGTCGGCCTTGGAAGCGTTAATAGTATGTTGTAAGCCGAGGCTATTCGCTATTGTAAGCCTCGCCGGATACAAATCGGAAGTAATCACCCTTGCCCCCGCGCGCTTCGCCAGTGTCGCCAGGATTAGGCCAATCGGGCCCTGTCCCATTACCAGGACGGTCTCCCCGGCTTCGAGGCCTAGCGTCTCTATACCTTTGATGCAGGTATTCACCGGCTCGGCAAAACACGCCTGCTCGAAGCTGACGCCGTCGGGAACACGCACCGTGCCCCTCTCCACGATCCAATCCATCACCCGGACGTATTCCGCAAAGCCTCCGCCCGACGGCTCAAACCCAGCCGTGCAGCCGACTTTTTTGTAAGTGGCACACTGCGCGAAGGTTTTGTGGCGACAGTAAAAACATTCTCCGCAAGGGATGTGATGGAACACAACAACGTGGTCGCCGACGCTGAATTTGCCAACTCCTTCGCCGACTCTTGCGACGATGCCGGCGGTCTCGTGGCCGAAAATGCGCGGCGCGGAATGCGAGCCCGTCGCGATTTTCTTCAGATCGGTGCCGCAGATTCCGCAGCTATGAACGCGCAGTAAAATCTCTCCGCGGCCGATCTCAGGCACAGGAACGACTTCCAAGCGTACGTCGTTGACACCGCGATAGACGGCGGCGCGCATCGTCGAAGGAATTCTTGAAGGAGTCTCGGGTCCTTCGCGGTCGACAGTCTTATCCACGGTTATTGTCGATGTTTGAGCCATTGCCATAACAGACTTGATGATCTCCCTATCGCGTCCCCGTACTTTGAGTATGGGGGTGAGTGCCGGTACTCGTATGTGCGCCAGCGGACGGTTCGCTTCTTGTTTCATTTGAATCAGTCTGATCGAGATCTTTTGGATTCAAACCAGGCACCGACGACGCGCTCCGGAACACGGGCCGAGCGCGATTCTCGCGATCAAGATAGCTGGCAAGCGCGTCGCAAAGAGCTTGGCTCGCCTGGGCGCTGTTTCTCGCCAACGCAATCGTCCTCGGCCACAGCCACGGGCGCAGTGCGACGTAACTCGCAAATCTGGCTGCGCGAAAATTCCCGTCCGCAGCAACGAAGCGATCGATTCTCACCGGGATGCTGAAATCAGCCGCATCGGAGATTGCCTTCACGGCGGCAAACGCGATGCCTCGCGCCTCCGCGCCTTGCGCTACTGCCGCGGCTTCCATGTCGACTGCGATCGCGTTATAACTCTTGGCCAATCGAGCTTTCTGATCCTTGTTGACGACAGTCGCCGAACTTACCAAGATTCCTTCGCCGGTTTCGATCTCTGTCCTTGCGCTGTCGGCTGCATTGATTACGGTGCGCGGCTCAAAAACATCTCCCACTTTTAGCGACGGGCCGAGAGCGCCAGCAAAGCCAACCGAGACCACCCGCGTCGGGCTGACTTCGCGAATAATTCCCTCGGTAGCGCGGCGCGCCGCTTCTGCACCAATGCCGGCGCAGATCAGAGCGGCACTTCCATTCTCCGACGCATTTTCAAAGAGACGATATCGCCGTCCGTCATGAGCAATCATCCTAACCTTCCAGTTTCGGATCAGTGGCCCTACTTCGCGCTTCATTGCGGCGACGATAGCAATTTTAGGCATAGCCATTTGCGCGGAACCATTCTACCGACCGCCGCAGCGCTCCATCCACCGGAACTATCCGCCAACCCAATTCGCGCTCTGCTTTTGCCGAACTCACAAACATCATCTTGCGGCCCATGCGTACGGCGTCAATCGTGGCACGCGGTTCGCGGCCAAGAAGCCGGCCGGTTATCATTTCGTCGACCACTCCGGTAGCGAGCGCGAAAATGTAGGGCAGTTTCACGGTCGGCGATTTCAAACCCGTAATCTCGGCCAGGTGATCGAGAATCTGCTTCAGCGTTAGATTCTCTCCGCCGAGGATATAGCGCTCGCCTCGTCTTCCCTTCTCCAGCGCCTGAACGTGGCCACGCGCGCATTCGGTCGCATCCACCAGATTCAATCCCGTTTCCACGTACGCCGGAAATTTTCGCTTCAGAAAATCTACGACGATTCGCCCCGTCGGAGTCGGTTTGATGTCGCGCTCGCCGATCGGCGTCGTTGGATTGACGATCACGACATCGCCTCCCGACTTCGCGGCATCGATCGCAACTTGCTCCGCCATAAACTTCGAACGCTTGTAGTGCCCGATCATGTCTGCAATGCCGACGGGGCTATCTTCGTCCGCGATATTATCGCAATTCAAATTTTCCGCGAATCCCATGGTTGCAACACTCGACGTGTACACGATGCGGCGGACACCTTGTTTCCGCGCCGCCTCAATCAAAGAACGCGTGCCTTCGACATTCGAGCGATACATTTCATTGGGATCGCGCACCCAGAGCCGGTAATCGGCCGCCACATGAAACACGACGTCGCAGCCGGCCAACGCTTTCTCGATTGACACCGCGTCGCGGAGATCGCCAGTAACGCGATCGGCATTCAGATCGTCGACATTGCGCAGATCGCTCGTCGGCCGCACCAAGAGCCGCAAAGCGGCTCCCCGCTCGGCAAGGACACGCGCAACATGACTACCCAGAAATCCCGTGGCGCCGGTGACAAAAGCCAGCATTTAGCAATTAGCATTTAGCAATTAGCCCAAACCGCTGGGGTAGCTAACTGCTAACTGCTAAATGCTAATTGCTGCTCTTCTCCGCCATGACTTTCGAGTAAGTGGTCAGCGCGATCAGCGGGAAATATTGGCGGTACAGGTGATACATCAGATAGAACACGCGCGGAAAGCCGGTTCCGGTAAAGAAAGGCTCGTCCCAGGAGCCGTCTTTTTTCTGCGTGCGCAACAAGTACGCCATGCCGCGCGCCACGCATTCGCTGCGCGTATCGCCGACGGCCAGCAATCCCATGATCGCCCACGCCGTCTGCGACGCCGTGCTGTCGCCCTGGCCGCGCAGGTTGCGATCGTCGTACGACCCCACCGTCTCGCCCCAGCCGCCATCGGCGTTCTGCACCGAGCGCAGCCATTCCGCCGCCTGCTGGACCATGGGGTCATTGCGATCGATGCCCATCGCCTCCAGTCCGCGCAACACCTGCATCGTGCCGTAGATGTAATTCACACCCCAGCGGCCAAACCAGCTTCCATCCGGCTCTTGCTCTTTGCGGATGAACCCCAGCGCGCGCTTCACTGCGGGATGACTCTGGTTGTAACCATAGGTTGCAAGGCATTCGAGAATGCGTCCTGTGATGTCGACGGTCGCGGGATCAAGCATGGCATTGTGATCGGCGAAGGGGACATACTGAAACACCATGCGGTCGTTATCTTTATCGAACGACGCCCAGCCTCCGTTTTTGCACTGCATCGACAGCACCCAATCGATGGCGCGCTGCACAGACTCTCGCTGATAGCGGCCGTTCGGATGTTCGACACGACTTAGCCCAAGGCAGACCATCGCGGTGTCGTCGACGTCAGGATAAAACTCGTTATTGAATTCGAAATACCAGCCTCCGGGCTCGCCCTTCGGATTTTTGATCTTCCAGTCTCCAGGCTTGCGCACCTGCTTCTGCAAAATCCAGTCAGCGCATTTCACCAGTCGCGGATCGGTCGCCGGAACCCCGGCCTCGCCGAGGGCAAACAGCGCATAGGCCGTATCCCACACCGGAGACATGCAGGGCTGCATGCGGAAAGTATCGGCCTCTTCAATTCCCAATTTTTCGAACTCATCCATGGCGCGGATGAACTGCGGATCGTCGACGGAATATCCCAGGCAGCGCAGCGCGATGAGGGCGTTCATCATCGACGGGTAGATCGCTCCTAGCCCGTCGCTCATCTCGAAGCGCTCGAGCATCCATTTCTCCGCTTTGCGCAGAGCAAGCGAACGCAGCGGACGAATGTGCACACGCTCGAACCAGTGTGTTAAACGATCTAGAAGCAGGAAGAAATTGCGCCACGAGATCAGTTTGTCGGCCCAGTGCAAATGCATGCGCGACTTGTCGCGCCCGCCGACGAAGAGTTCTTCCACACCCATTTCATCGGCAATTTTCTTGAACGGCTTCTTGGCGTAGCAGATCGAAAGCGGCACCAGGATGGCGCGCGACCATGAAGAAATTTCGTAAATATTGAACCAGAACCAGTTGGGAAAGAGAACGATCTCCGGAGGAATCGCGGGCACCGCGTCGTAATCGTACTGGCCAAAGAAACAAAGATAGATCTTGGTGAATGTGTTCACTTCGGTGACGCCGCCCATCTCGAGAATCTTCTTGCGAGCGCGCGCCAGCGCCGGATGGTCCGCGGTAAAGCCAGCCAGCTTGAGACCGAAGTAAGCTTTCACTGAAGCGCTGATATTCGATGGGCCGGCAGCGTAGATGCTCCAGCCACCGTCTTCATTCTGGTGATTCAGGATATACCGCGCGGCCTTGTCAAAGCGCGCCTGGTTGCCCGTGCCGAGCAACGTGTGCAACAGGATGTAATCGGATTCGAGGGTGGTATCGGCCTCCAGTTCTCCGCACCAGTAACCCTCTTCGTGCTGTTGCGAAAAAAGATATTTGCGGGCCGCATCGACTGCGACCGCGGCCCGGCTGCCAAGGTCGTCAATCTTTCCAAATCGCATCTGCGGCGCGGAGGCCGAACTATAAGGGGAGGAATCGTCCATAAAAGTCCAATGGTAAAATCTTCACAACGATCTCTTACTGTGCGGCAATGGCCGGTGCGGCTGAGATCGTAGCCACAATTTCCGGCGGCAATCCAAAGCGCACATTCTCCGGCATAATTTCGAGCTCCTGTACATCGCCAAAGCCCTGCTGCGCCAGGTATTCGACCACTTCCTGCACGAGGTGCTCGGGAGCTGATGCCCCTGCGGTCAGGGCAACGGTCTTCACACCGTGCAGCCACTGTGGCTGGATATTGTGGCAGTCATCGATTAGATGCGCCTCAGTGCCCAAACTGCGAGCCACCTCGACCAACCGCTTCGAATTCGAGCTGTTATCGGAGCCCACGACCAACAGCAAATCCGCGTCGGATGCGACGTGCTTCACAGCGACCTGCCGATTTTCCGTGGCATAGCAAATATCCTGCGCCGCCGGACCCTTGATGTTTGGAAACCGCTTGCGTAGCGCAGCGATAATATCGCGCGTCTCGTCCAGACTGAGCGTCGTCTGCGTCAGATAGGCAACGCGGTCGGGGTCGGGCAACGTCACCGACGCAACTTCCGCGGGCGAGCCGACGACCTGGGTCACGGCGGGCGCCTCGCCCAGAGTTCCGATCACTTCGTCGTGATCGCGATGGCCGATCAAAATCAGCGAATAGCCTTCCTTGGCGAACTTTACCGCCTCCACGTGCACCTTGGTGACCAGCGGACAAGTTGCGTCGATCACGCGCAGTTTGCGCGCCTTGCTCGCTTCGCGTACTTCGGGAGAAACACCGTGGGCGCTATAGATTACACGCTCGCCCTCGGGCACTTCATCGACGCTATCGACAAAGATTGCGCCCTTTTGCTGCAGCTCCTCGACCACGAACCGGTTGTGCACGATTTCTTTGCGGACATAAATCGGACGCCCAAAGGCCTCGAGCGCAATCCGGACGATATCAATCGCCCGCACGACTCCGGCGCAGAATCCACGCGGCTTCAAAAGCAGCAAGGTCTTAGTGTGCACGTTCTTCCTCTGTAAACTGGCGGTCTCAGACAAATCGACTCCCCACCCACTAGGTACACTTTCGCATTAGAAAAGTTGCTTTAAGAGTATCGAAAGATATACCCTCCGGTCAATGTAAGCCTTTGAGGATGTGGAGATTAGCAGCGGGTGGGGAAATATGGACAGCGAACGGCAGACACTACCACATCCGGCGAATGCCATACCTATCAAAGGACAACTCATTGCTCACCATGGTCAAATTTTCCGTCTGCGCTTGTGCGATCAACATTCGATCAAAAGGGTCTAGCTGGGGCCCCGGCAGAAAGCCGGTTCGTATACCGTGGGCGGCACTCACTGGAAGACTCTCGAATCCGGATTGAGTCAAATACTCCCCGAAGTTGCGGGTGATGTCAGAAGCAGCCGAAAGCCTTCCCAAACGAACCTTGGTCGCCATTTCCCACGCCGAGGCTGCGCTGACAACAACCGTGTTTCGCTTGTCCGCGATCAGGCGGCGTACCGACTCAGGCAGGAGTGGGTTTTCGGACATCCACCAAATCAGTGCATGAGTGTCAAGAAGGAGATGCAATCGAAATTACTCCCAGCCTTCCATTTCTTCAGATGGAAGGGGCAGGAAGAATTCGGGACCGACTTCGATCTTCCCTTTCCACGCTCCCGGCTTGCGCTGACCTCGCTTGTCCTCGATCGCCACCAGTCGTACCACTGGCGTCTTGCCGCGAGCGATGACGACCTCTTCGCCCCGGCAAGCCTTCTCGATCAGCCGTGAAAGCTCGGTTTTGGCCTTATGGATGGTGATGGTTTCCATGAACATATGTTAGCTAACCAAGATTAGCTAAGTCAAGTATTTGTTAACAGCCTCGGTTCTAAGGGCTATGCTAGTTGCGCCCATGAGATTAGTGCGCCGAATTCTCACGACGGATAGTGGTCACCTTGGGAGTGATCGCCTTAGGAGCGTTCTGGGTGGCTCCGGTCGCCCTTTCCTTCGAGGCTGCGCGAAAGGCTACCCCCGTTGCGCGGGTCGTTCCGACTGACCTGAAGGATCTTTCCGTGTCGCATGCTCCCAGAACGAAACTCTCCTATCTCGGATACGAATTTGAGATTCCGTGGACCGACCTGGATGAGAGCCAGACTAGGCAATTTCCCAAGGACAATCCTGCCATGGCCGTTTTGGTTTTCCGGTCCGGATTGCACTTGATAGTGAGCACCGGACCCGCGCGCGTTCTTCCAGACGGGTTCGCTCGGGAATGGAAAACATCCCCGCAGGCCCTCGAAACATTATTTGGACGAGGAGCGGCGCAATCAGAATATAGGTTTCATGAAAATCTGTATCAGTTTACGCCCGATAAAATGCACCGCTGGGCGCTGTTTCCGAGTGTGCATTATCGCGAACAGATGTTGCTCACGTTGAAGACCATTGTCTTGTCTGGACTCTCCGCCGATGCTGGGATCTACAATATCCAGAATCAAAGTTATCGCGGGTTCCAGCTGGGCGATCCGCAAGCTCACCCGCGCAGGCTTGCCATGCAGATCTATTCCGACGATGGCACCATCGAGTTAACTTTCGCGGGCAAGGACGGGTGGGGGCCGGTCGCAGTTACGCAGCCCGAACTCAATCGCGTCGTGCAATCCTTGCGCAAGGCCTCTCCGGATCGCACGGCCAGACAAATCAGCCAGAACTGACTTTGCCGTTCGGCCAATCTTTCCCACACCTACTCACCCATTCGCCTTGATCATCTGCTCGGCATGCTTCCGAGAAGTCTCGGTCAGCTTTGCTCCCGACAACATGCGCGCCACTTCTTCCGTTCGCTCGTCGCCGCTGATCTCGCGAACAGTTGTCTTGGCCCGCCCTCCGGCTTCGTGCTTTTCGATGACGTAGTGATGATCGGCGAAGGTTGCGATCTGCGGCAGGTGGGTCACGCAGACGACCTGGTTGCCTTTAGAGAGCGCCTTCAATTTTTTCCCGACCGCCTCGGCGGCGCGGCCTCCAATGCCGGTGTCGATCTCGTCAAAGACTAGCGTGCGTTGCGCCGCCGCCGAATTCTTCTTCGAGCTGCCTGGCGGATTTGTTCCCGCTTCGACGCTTGCCTTTAGCGCCAGCATGACGCGCGAAAGTTCGCCTCCCGAAGCAATCTCATCAAGTGGCTTCATCGCTTCGCCCGCATTAGTCGCGATACGATAGATCACATGGTTGATGCCGGAGGGCGTCCAGTTCGCTTCATCCTCCGACTCTTCAACGGCGATGCGAAAAGTGGCGCGCATCGCCAAGTCGTTAATCTCAGATTCAACCAGTTTCTCGAGCTTCCGCGCCGACTCCGATCGCTTTCGCGACACTGCGCGCGCGGCTTTGCGGTACTCGCCCCCTACTACAGCGAGCACCGCCCGCAGTTCAAGTAAAACTTGATCTTTATTCTCCATCTCTGAAAGTTTGCGGCGGATATCTTCGCCGAATGCTATTGTCCCCTCGAGCGTTGGTCCATACTTACGCTTCAGCCGATCCAAGAGCGCGAGCCGCTCTTCAATCTCTGCAAGGCGCTCGGGCGACGGCTGGATTCCTCCCGCGTAATCGCGCAGTGTCGCACCTACATCTTCGACGCTGATGCGCGCCGACTCTAACGCGGCCAGCGCTTCCTGAAACTTCGGCTCGTAGCGCGCCAGTTCTTCAACGTGTTTCTGGGCCGCGCGCAGGCTCGATGACGTGGAAGCGTTGCCCTCGTACAACAAATCGAAGGCGTTGATGGCGGCGCCGTAGATCTTCTCGGCATTCGCCAGGACCCGCTTTTCGGTCCCCAACTCCTCGTCTTCACTTGCCCGCAACCGCGCCTCGTCGATTTCACGCGACTGAAAATTCCACAGGTCGAGCAATCGCATGCGGTCCTGCTCATCTTGTTCGAGATCGGCGATGCGCCCGCGAACCTGCTTCCAGCGCCCGAATGCCGCGGCCACGTCCTTCAACTCAATTCCTGCGTAAGCATCCAGCAGATCCTGCCGCGTCGCGGCATCGAAATTTATGATCGATTCATTCTGCGCATGGATTATCGCCAGA
This sequence comes from uncultured Acidobacteriaceae bacterium, assembly GCA_963800565.1. Lineage (GTDB taxonomy): Bacteria > Acidobacteriota > Terriglobia > Terriglobales > Acidobacteriaceae > Acidiflorens. The sequence goes on along the minus strand of CAWDBM010000007.1, from coordinate 609,594 downwards.
TGCGGCGCGATCTGCTTCAAAACGGCTACCGTCGCCGGCTGGTTATTGACGAAAACGCGTCCCCTGCCGCCGGCGGCAATCTCCCGCCGCAAAATCAGCGAGTTATTCTCTGTGACACCTTCCGAGCTGTTCTCCCCATCCAGTCCATTTGTTTCTAAGATAGATTCGATCGAGCGCGCCGCGTTTCCCTCGCTCTCAAATACGGCCGCAACCACCAAGCGCTCCGTGCCGGCGCGGATTACGTCTGTCGAAGCCTTCTCGCCGAGCAGCAATCCCAGCGCGTCGATCAAGATCGACTTCCCCGCCCCGGTCTCGCCGGTCAAAAGATTCAGTCCTGCCCCGAATTCGATGGCGACGTTGTCGATCACCGCGTAATTTTCCAGTCGCAGTTCAGCCAGCACAAGGGTCCTTGGTTCGTGTAGAGCGGACACTCCCTTCGGCTTCGCTCAGGGCAGGCTCTGTCCGCTGCCTTTGATTTCTTTTTTTGCCACTCGTAAACTCACGCGCAGCATAGCACAGTCCGTGATTGCGAACTGTCCGGACGACCAGTACCGAAACGGTACTAACGATGAAACAAATGCACTTCCGAGTTTGCCCACCAGGCAGGCGCTTCGCGAAGATCAAGACATGCGATTCTTCCCCCTGTTTGTAATCGCAGGCCTCGCCACCGGCTTGGCGACTGCTCCAGCCCACGCGCAACAGTTGCAATGCGATCCCTGCCGGCATGCCTTCGGCAAAGTACAGATCGGCGAATCGAGTTCCTATTCCATTCAACTCACCAACGCCGGCAACAGTCTGTTGCGAATCACCGCCTTATCGGTGGACGGCGCCGCCTTCTCGGTCGCAAAACTCCCTCTTCCGGTGAAACTTCGACCTGGCGCTAGCGTTCAGATGCCCGTGACTTTCGCGCCTACTGCTCAGGGATGGACCCGCGGAAGCGTGATCCTGACCAGCAACGATCCGCACTCCCCGCTTTACATTTTCCTGTTTGGTCACGGCGTAAGCCAGTCCGGCATAGAACTTGGAATCAATCCCGCCTCGCTCAATTTCGGAAACGTCAATGTGGGATCGAACGCCACGTTGCAAGCCACGCTGTCCGCCTCGAACGGCTCGGTCACGATCTCCTCGGACGGGTCGACGAGTTCGGAGTTTGCCATCACCGGCCTAAGCCTGCCTGTCACTCTCGAATCCGGCCAGAGCCTACCTGTCACGATTCAATTCACGCCCAACGCATCGGGCGGGGCCTCCGGACAAGTCGGATTCACCAGCAATGCTGAGAACTCGCCCACCGTGGAACAAGTGGCCGGAACAGGCGTGTCGCAAAGCTCGCACAATGTCTATCTTTCCTGGCAATCAGGAGGAGGCAATCCGGTGGGATACAACATCTATCGGAGCACTACGCAGGGCGGCCCTTACCAGATGATCAACTCCGCGCTGGACTCCTCCACTAACTACACGGACTACACCGTTGTTGCCGGAGACACATACTATTACGCGACAACCGAGGTTAACTCCCAGGGCGAGGAGAGCGGCTATTCCAATGTAGCCAAAGCCGTGATCCCCTGATACCGAACGAGACACCACTGATCATTGAAACTGATCATCGAAACGGTGAGTATTGAATCATCGAATTGCTAAATCATCGAGCGATTCGATTCGAGTGATTCAATGATTTGATCGTCCGCATCATTGACCGATGCGATACCCCGGCCGAGCCCGCCCCGAGCGTGGTCTATAATTCTAATCAGGGGTTTTCCCTAAACCGATGCACTTTTCCTCCGTCCTGCTGTCGTTCCTGCTATCGTTCGTCGGCGGCGAAATCGTTGATCTCGTCCTCCAGACTGGTCCGGTCGCCAAAACCGTTCTCTTCATTCTCATCGCTTTCAGCGTGCTTTCATGGGCGGTAATTCTTTCCAAGTGGCGATTGGTGCGGCGCGCCCGAATGCAAAGCGGCCGCTTCGTCCGCGCGTTTCGCAAAGCGCAGCGCTTGCAGGATATCGCGCCCGTCGCCGAACAGTTCCGCCCCAGCCCGCTAGTAGGAGTTTTTGAAGGTGCGGTGGTGGAATTCAAGCGCCAGATGGGCACAACTGGAACCGTCCATAATCCGATCGCAATTCAGCGTGCCATGCAGATCGCATCATCAGAAGAGATAACGCGGCTCGAACGCAATGTCCCGTGGCTCGCGATCACGGGAGCGGTCACGCCATTCATCGGACTTTTTGGAACCGTCTGGGGCATCATCGACGCATTCCACGGCCTCGGCACCGCTGGCGCAGCAACCCTGCGCGCCGTCGCCCCGGGAATTTCTGAAGCCCTCGTCACCACCGCAGCTGGCCTCGCTGCGGCCATTCCCGCCGTGATCGCCTACAACCTGCTCATCGGGTCCATTCGCGAAATGGCTTCCCGCAACGACGACTTCGCGCTCGAAATGCTGAACCTGGTCGAGCGCCAGACGCAGTCAACGGAACGGTCCCAGCCCGTCAGCGAGGTACGCCGCTGATGGCCTTCACCGCCGCCAACGGACGCACCCAGACCGCGCTGGCTGACATCAACATCACGCCGCTCGTCGACGTTGTGCTCGTGCTCCTCATCATTTTCATGGTGACCGCACCCGTGCTGCAGTCTGGCATCGAAGTGAACGTGCCCCACACGCGCACCGTCAAAGAGATTACCGAAGAGCGGCTCGTGATCAGCATCGACAAATCGCAAAAAGTTTTTCTGGGCAATGACCCGATCAACATCAACCAGATTGGAGCGACTCTGAAGAAAAGGATTCGCGACCCGCAGCATCAGGCAATTTACTTGCGCTCCGACGAAGATGTTCCGTTTGGCGCGTTCGCGACGGTTATGGACGCGATCAAGCAGGCGGGCATCAGCAACGTAAGCATCGTGACGCAGCCCATCGACGCGCATGGCAGCGGGCACTGATGCTGATTATGATAGTGATATTTGAAACGTACGACGATCGATATGTACGACGCTGATATTTATTCCGAACACCCGCAGTTGCGCCGGCCTCTAGCCTGGTCGTTCGGACTGCATGTCGCGTTTGCCGCCTTCGTTATCCTTTATGCAACGTTCATTCAGGGCTTCCGCGGCTCGGGCTGGGGTAGTGGAGGCACCGGCGACGCCATGGGAGCAACGCTCGTGAGCGCGGTTCCCCTACCCGCCAATCCTATCCAGACAACGAATGTGTTGGCGACGGAATCCAAAGGTCTCTCGAAGTCACAGCCTAAGGTCGAGGAGAAAGAGCCGGAAGCGATTCCGATTCCTGACAAGAACACAAAGGTCAAACCGAAACCAGTGACCAGCGCGACCAAAAGGAAAGCGGAACCTGAGCCGCCCGAAACGAATCAAATTCCGTATGGCGAAGGCGGCCCGGTCAGCGGGCCTTACACCATGACCGCTGGCGGCGCCAAAGGCGGCTTTGGATTTACCGGCACTGGCGGTGACTTCGGCAGCCGATTCTCGTGGTACGTCGAAGCGGTGCAGCGCAAAGTCACCGAGAACTGGCTGAAATATGAAGTCGATCCGCGCATCTCGGAAGCGAAGCGGGTTTATCTGACGTTCGATATAGAACGCAACGGACGGCCGTCGAATGTTCAAGTCGAACAGTCAAGCGGAGTGCCATCGCTCGATCAATCTGCCGTGCGCGCCTTGCAGCGCATCGATACGTTCGGCCCGCTGCCATCGGATTATTCAGGCAGTAAAGTATCAGTAGAATTTTGGTTCGATTACAAACGGTAGGTCAATTGGTCGTTGGGGGTGGATGTAGACGACTGTCGTTAATCGCGGATTTCGCTCTTGCTTTTGGGTGGCGCAGCGGTTTGCCGCTGGAAGAGTCGGAATTATTGACAGTATCGGCTTTCGCCACTGACTGGCAAGATGGAAGTTTAATCCCGTTCTGCGAGCGACCGACGGGTACCGACCAAGAACTACAGGAGCACAAATTGAGCAATGCGGCTCGCCCCGTTCGTTATCACTTTCTAATCATCGTCGCCGTGCTTTTAATCTTAGCGGCCACCGCCACCGCTCAGGACTGGATTCGCACCGGCACTGGCCTCGGCGTCGAGCGCGTGCGCCTCGCGGCAGCCGACTTCAAGGGCTCAAATTCCGACCCCAGCAACGTTGCCCTGCTCAAGACATTCAACGACGTCTTGTGGAACGATCTGGACAACGCAGGGATCTTCGATCTCGTCTCAAAGAGCTTTTATCCGCTGCAGGAGCCGGGCCAACCCTCCGAAATAAATTTCTCAGCATGGAATTCTCCGCCGCCAAATACCTCCATGCTCGCCTTCGGCAATCTTGGAGTCGCTGCCGGCAAGGTTACGGTCCAGGGATGGCTCTACGACGTCAAGAATGAAAAGTCGCCTCAAGTTCTCGGCAAGCAATACAGCGACAACGCGACCAATGATGCCGTGCGCGTCATCGCGCATCGCTTCGCCGATGAAATTATCTTTCGCCTTGGCGGAGGCGTCAACGGAATCGCCGAAACCAAAATTTACTTCGTCAGCGAGCGCACCGGCCACAAAGAAATCTGGATGATGGATTACGACGGCGCTAATCAGCAGCAACTCACCCATCTCGGGAGCATTTCCCTGTCGCCGCGCATCTCGCCCGATGGCTCACGGCTTGCTTTTAGTTCGATCAACAAAGGCGGATGGGAGATCATGATGTACTCCTTCGATCTCAACCGCATGGTCACCTTCCCGCGTTTCGGCGGCATGAATCTTTCCCCTTCATGGTCGCCCGACGGCAAGATCGCGTTCTCATCTTCGCGCAATGGCTACCCAAATATTTTCATAGTCGATCTTTCTGGAGGAAACTCGCGTCGCCTCACGGAAGGCAAAGGTCCGGATGTTTCACCAACCTGGAATCGCAAGACAGGTTCGCAAATCGCCTTCGTTAGCGGTCGCACCGGATTGCCGCAGATCTATACCATGGAATCGGATGGCACCAATTTGCAGCGCATCACCGATCAGGGTTATGCCGTGTCTCCCAACTGGTCGCCGAACGGGCAGTTTCTGACCTTCTCCTGGATGCGCAAATATGGGGGCGGAGAGCCGGGTTCGAACGACCTTTACCTGATGGATATCGCCAGCAAGCAATGGGTGCAACTCACACACGATGCCGGGCGCAACGATTTCCCCTGCTGGTCACCCGACGGGCGGCACATTGTTTTTCAATCGCACCGCAACGGCACCGACCAGATTTTTAGCATGCTGGCTGATGGTAGCAACGTGAAGCAATTGACCTTCAAAGGCATTAACACGCAGCCCAACTGGAGTTGGAAGTAGGTGAGTATCAGAGCACGCCGCAGTCAGTGCCGTATCGTTGCTAGTTTTGTAACAGAGCATACTTTCGGCATGCTGCAGGAGATTAAATGATGAGCGCCTTCGGGCGCTGAGAAACAATAACGGAGATTCCGTACAAGCACGATTCCCGCGGCTAGCCTGAAGTGCGCCTCCTCGTCACGCTGCGAATCGTCAGAGTATAGATTGCACGCCACCACGAGGGCGCACAGAAAAGAGGAACCAGTGAAGCACGCAATAACCAACACCATGACTATAACAAGAGGCGCAGGCCTAGTAGTCACTCTGGCCATGTTCGTTTTCCTGGGCGCCTGCGCGAAAAAGGTCGCACCGCCTCCGCCCCCACCACCACCCGCGCCGAATGCTCCCACGGCCTCGCTGTCGGCCAACCCGAATACCGTCGACGCAGGTCAACCGACCACGCTAACGTGGCAGACTACCAACGCGACCGACGTCAATATCGACGGCATCGGCCACGTGGACCTGAGCGGCTCGCGCCAGGTGACACCGGTCGACTCCACGACGTATCATCTCGTCGCCAAGGGCACCGGAGGAACTCAGGATGCCACAGCACGAGTGACGGTCAATCCCGCGCCCGCTCCGCCGCCCGCCGCGACCTCGAATGCGACTGAGGAAGAACTCTTTGCGCAAAACGTGAAGGACATCTTTTTCGATTACGACAAAGGCGATATACGAGCATCCGATCAAGGCTCGATTCAAGCCGACGCGCAATTCCTGCAACAGCATCCCAACATCCACTTCACCATCGAGGGGCACTGCGACGAACGCGGATCGACAGAATATAACCTCGCTCTCGGCACCAACCGCGCCGACTCCGTAAAGAACGCGCTCGTCCAGGCGGGCGTGAGCGGCGATCGCATCAAGACCATCACCATGGGCAAGGAAAAACCGTTCTGCACCGAGTCGAACGAAAGTTGCTGGCAGCAAAATCGCCGCGGCCACTTCGTCTACGAAAAATAAACTTATAGGGACGGGCATCTCGCCCGTCCCTCTTTTAACCAGTTGGAGAAGGTTTTTGGGTGGCGCAGCGCATTCAGCGCTGCGGTGAGCGCGCCACTCTGAATGCGGCTTTAGCCGCTGAGGGAATGCCAGACCGGTCGAACGTTCACCGGCTATTCGACATCCAATAGGATAATTATGAAATCCAATCGCATCGCGCTCGTCATCGCACTATTCCTCGCCGTCAGCCTTGCTCCCGCCTATGGCGTGAACAAAGACATGATCGAACTGCAAACCCAGGTTCAACAGTTGCAGCAGCAGATGACGGCGATGAAGCAATCGTTCGACGAGCGCATGGGCGTTATGAAGAATCTGCTCGAGCAGAATACCGACGCCGCTAACAAAGTTACCGCCGCCATCAATGGTCTCGAAGCGTCCATCAGCAAACAGCAACAGGATCGCGGCACTCAAGTCGACCAGATCTCCGGTCAGATTCAGGCGCTCACCGATACCATGGACGAACTCAAAGTCCGTCTCACCAAGCTCAGCAAGCAGCTCGAGGACCTACAGTCGGGGCAGCAGTCGATGGCCGCGCAGCAGGCCCAGGCGCAGCAACAGCAGCAGGCGCTTGCTCAGGCGCCGGCGCCCGATGTGCTCTACAACAACGCTCTACGCGATTACAACGGCGGCAATAACGACCTTGCCATTCAGGAATTCAACGACTACATCAAGTTCTATCCCAACACCGATCTGGCCGGAAACGCCTACTTTTATCTGGCGGAAATTCAATACAAGGCCGGCGACTATCAAAAATCAATTGCAAATTACGATCTCGTTGTACAGAATTTCCCCGGAGGAAACAAGGCCGCCGCAGCGGAGTTGAAAAAAGGCTTTGCGCTGATCGAACTCGGCAAAACAGACGACGGCACCCAGGAATTAAGACACGTTATCCAGCGATATCCCCGCACCAACGAGGCCACGCAAGCGAGAGAGCGCTTGAGAAAGCTAACGGCCGCCTCCGGCCAAAAAGCCCGCCAATAAAAGGTCAGAGGTGATAGGTCAGATTGCACAGGTAAGAACTGCGCAGGATCGCTTCACAACAAGGTCCACTTCTGCAATCTGACCTCGTACCTCAGACCTGCACTTTCCGAATTTCATAAACCCGCCCCATGGGTTACTATTGTCCGTTTTGCAAATGCGAGAACACTTCGGTCGAGGCCAGTGACGCCGGAAGATACCTGATTCATACACATTCAGAGTAAGAGGAGACCTGATGCAGCTGCGCATGGAAAGCCGACCAGTAGGCGACGTCTTGATCGTTCAATGTCATGGGCGAATCGTCGCCGGAAACGAAGTCTACACTTTGCACGCCCAGGTGGGGGATTCCATCGCCAAGTACGGTGACGTCGTTCTCCAACTCGATCAGATCGACTTCGTCGATAGCAGCGGCCTGGGCGCGCTGGTGCGCCTCATGCAAGCCGCGCGCGCGAAGGGCGGAGACCTCAAACTCAGCGGCATTCCTCCGAGGATTCGCAAGACCATGGAAATGACCAATCTGATCAAGCAATTTGAAACCTACGATTCGGTCGAAGAAGCGATTACCGCGGCATATTTAGGCTCGCGTTATTCGCGCTGCAAAACCGGCGACGCACGTCCCCGCATGCTGTGCGTTTGCGAATCGACCGACGTGGGAACGTTCCTGCGCGAGGTGCTGTGCAGCGCTGGTTACAATGCCCTGACCACGGCCACCGTCGACGACGCGCGCATCCTGCTCAAGGCAACCAAGGCAAAACTGGTAGTGCTGTCGGCGCGCCTGCAAAACATCCATGGCAGGCCGGCGCGCAAAGCGCTCGAGGAAATTGATCCTGCCATCACTGTCCTCATTTTGGATGAGAATTTTGCCACGCAGGATCCTGGCGAGGCTGCGGAGAAACTTCTGAGCTGCGTGGGCAATTGCCTGCCAGCGCCGGATGTAGCGTCCAACTAGTTCGCTTCGACCACCGCTGTGGGCGGATCGGCGTCAATTCCGCTCGGCCGCAGCGTCACCCAATCGGTCTGTACGCGATCCCATCCCTGAATCAGGAAGCCGTAGGAATCAAAAAGCTGGCGAATCTTCGTCCGCTGCCAGCCGGCAATGTCTTCCAGAATCGGAATCAGTGTAGCCAGAGCATTGTCGCTGAGCACGCTCCGTTTCGCGATCTGCGAAACGAGCTTCGATTCCGACACAGCGATGGTGAAACCGTCGCGCCGGTTCACGTGCAGCATGACGTGAATGTCTGAACTCCCATCGCCCACATAGACGACATGGTCCGCCGGAATATCGAGCTCTTTTTCCAATTGCTCCAGCCGTGTCACTTTTCCGTAGCCAGCGGTAGCGCGCACCAGGCTTTCAATTTCGCCCGAGGAGGTATATTTAAACTCCGTGCCAAAGATATGATCCCGCGGCACAATTCCCTCAAGCGCCGACTGAATCACCTCCACCGGAGCCGCCGAGAGCACATAGAAATCAAAGTGGAATCCGTCGATGCGCCGGTCGAGAATCTCGTAAATCTGCTCGATATTTTCTTTAAGCCGAATGCGCTTACCAACTTCAATCAGATCATCGCGCCGGACGCGCGAATGGAACTCTGGATCATGCAACAGCAGATAAGAAAGTTCGGCGCCCTGCTGCACCAGGTTCAGCTTGGCCATGCCCTTGGCCTTGCGCTCGAATTCCTCAACCGAAATACCCAGCAACTCGGCCAGTACGTAACCCGAATCATTGAAGGTCAACGTCTGATCAAAGTCACTGGCAAATAAGTAATGCCTGCGATATTTACTAGTCATGTCTTATTTTAGATTCAAGCGAGGTTAAAGGTTCATCAATTTTTCCTATCCCAACCATTACAACAACATATGCGGCTTGAATTGCCTGCCGTTAAGTTTCAGAGTAACCTAACTCTTGAATTCGTAACTCGCCGTTTCAGTTAGGGAAAGGCCACAATGGCTGAAAAAAGTGTCAGCGACCATCTTCACAATGACGCCGATCGCGGCAAAGGCTCCAAAGAACCCGACGAACGCGGCCAGAGCGGTAACAATTCGATGAAAGACCAACTCGGCCATCGCAATCCCGACCCCATGCAGGACGGCGCCGACAGCGATTTCCCTGAGCCGGGCCACAGCCCCGAGCACTCCTTCGAAGGCGAGTTTAAAAAGAAAAAAGCCAGCTAAACAGCAGTTGGCAAAATGACCGAAAGCGCTGTCATCGCGAGAAGCAATTTACCGCAACTTGAGTCGTCGCCATCGCCGCGCTCATCTATTCCCTTTTGAAGGCAAACCATGCCACATTCCATCACTTTTAAATTTATGAGGAAGAACCATGCCAACTTCGAAGATGAAAGCAGTGCAAGTAAGCAAGCCCGGCGGCAATTTTGAAGTTGTCGAGAAAAATATTCCCGAACCCGCCCGCAATCAGGTTCGGATTAAAGTCGAAGCCTGCGGCATCTGCCACAGCGATGCGCTCGTAAAGGAAGGCTATTGGCCCGGCATTCAATATCCTCGCGTTCCAGGGCACGAAATCGCCGGCCGCATCGACGCCGTCGGCGCCGACGTCACCAACTGGAAGTCGGGTCAGCGCGTCGGCGTTGGATGGCACGGCGGCCACGACTTCACCTGCAACCCCTGCCGCCGCGGCGATTTCATCAATTGCCAGAATGAGAAGATCACGGCCATCAGCTTCGACGGCGGCTACCAGGAATACATGGTTGCGCCCGCCGAGGCCGTCGCCGCGATCCCCGACGATCTCTCCGCACCCGAAGCCGCGCCGCTGCTCTGCGCCGGAATCACTGTGTATAACTCTCTGCGCCACTCTGGCGCGACTGCCGGAGACCTGGTCGCCGTGCAGGGCATCGGCGGACTCGGCCATCTCGGGGTCCAATACGCGCGCCAGATGGGCTTCCGCACCTTCGCCATCGGCCGCGGCAAAGACAAAGAAACCCTGGCACGGAAACTCGGCGCCATGCACTACATCGACACTGGCGCAGGCGATCCCGCGAAAGAATTACAGAAGTTTGGCGGCGCCAAAGTGATTCTAGCCACCGCCCCCGATTCAAAATCCATGTCTGCGGTCGTGAACGGCCTATCCAGCAATGGCAAACTCCTGGTGGTGGGCGCCAGCTTTGATTCGCTCGCCGTCACGCCCATTCAATTGATCCAGGGAAGCAAGGCTCTTCAGGGATGGGCCTCCGGAATCGCCACCGATTCCGAAGACACCATGCAGTTCAGCGCGCTTTCCGGAGTCCGTCCGATGATCGAAAAGTATCCGCTGGAAAAAGCTGCGGAAGCTTACGATCAGATGATCAGCGGCCGCGCCCGCTTTCGCGTCGTACTGACCATGGGCGGATAACTCGGCTGGCGGGATAGAATCAAGTCGGCAAAAGCGTATTTGCCATTCCATCTTCGCGGAAGATTACGCACCTGCATTTCGAGGGAAGAGCTTTTCCCGCTTCACAAAAGCGGCTTCGAAGGATCGCACGGCGGTCCGTTAACCAATTCCCTATCCGTTATTGAGATTGCGCCCGAACTGGCTAGCGCTTTACCGTGCAAGATTCCGCCATTCAGCGTAATGCTGGTGAGCGCCAGGATTTTCCCGCGGAAAATGCTGTCGTCGCCAATCGTCGCTGAAGTACCCACCTGCCAATACACGTTGCATCCTTCCAAACCTTTGGCCCAAAGTGGCTTAGGCCCGGGCTTCTTCTTGTCGTTCAGGACTATGGACACTGCGGAATCGGCGGCAACCGTCAGCGTGCTGCCGACCTGGAAAATCCATTGCGCATTAACATCTCCCTGAGCATCGAGAACCAAGGCGCCCGTCAATGCGGCCGAAGTTGAAAAGCAATAGACTCCAGGTATAAGCGTCATCCCACCCATATCCTTGCCGGTAAGGTCGTTGGTGCATGGTGCGCCAGCCGCTTCAAGGTAGCCCGCGGTCAGATCAATCTGGGCCTGCTCCGTCACTGGACTCTCAGTGAGATAGAGCGTGCCCTTCACCTGCGATGGCACGATGCCCGTGACGGTGGGCGTCGGAGAGCTGCCTACATCGCCGATTATGTGGGTACTTGCGCTGACGTTGGTGATGCTCGATGCACCCAGCAACGCAAACTCGTCAGCGGTTCCAAGAGTGATATCGGTTTGGGCAAAAGCGCCCACGGACAACGACGACAGAACCAGCAGAAGAACGGCCAGAGATTTCACAATTTTCTCCTAACTCGCGCAATTTAACGTCATTTGCGTCTAGCCATGCTATGAAGTCGCACCACTCTATGTCTGTGCTCTTTTGCACATTCGCCATGCACAACTGGAGCAACGGCAACCGTCTTGCCCAGGGTCTCACTAATCTGTAGGCAGGAATTTGCCGATAGATCATTGCGATGGACACTCTGCCGCTACTGCGCGCCCGGCGCCGCGGACTCGGCTATCTTCTGCTGGCCGTGCCGCTCCTGCTCGGTGGCTTCCCTCTCCACGACTCCGCCTGGATAGCAGGTTCGGACTTGCACACCTGGGTTGAGACCATCTCCGCCCTGCTGGGATTGATCGTCGGCATAAAGGCCCTGGTCCGCTATTACTCGAAAAAGAGCAGCACTTTCTTGTTTCTCGGCACGGGCTTTCTCGGAGGCGCCCTTCTCGATGCCTGCCATGCCCTAATCACCTCTTCGTTCATGGACGGCCATATTCCCGCCTCGCTTTCCGACCTCCCGCCATGGAGCGGAATCATGTCCCCGATCTTCATCTCCGTGCTCATGTGTGCCAGCCTTATTGCATGGCGAAGAGAGAAGTTGCAGGCAACCGGACTCGGTATGAACGAGAACTTGGTCTACGTGTTGGTCGGAATCTGGTTTGTCGTCACATTTCTTTTCTTTGCGCTCCTCGAAGTGCCCCCTCCATTCCACCCCGATCGCCTAATCCATCGCCCCGCCGACTTTGTGCCGTCTTTTTTCTTTGCGCTTGCGCTGATCGGATATTTACGAAAGGGCTGGTGGAAGTCTGACGATTTTGAGCATTGGCTGGTAATCTCTCTCATTCTCTACGGAAGCAGCCGATTCGGTTACTTTTCTTTTTACGAGCACACCTTCGATGCCCAATATTTCGTCGGTCATGCGCTAAAGATTTCAGGACACATTGCGATGCTGACCGGCCTCTTCATTAGCATGTTCTCTATCTTTAAATCGGAAGCCAAGAGCGCAAGCGACTTGCTGCATGCCAATTGCATGCTCGCGAGCCAGCTCGATGTTGAGCGCCGTCTGGTAAGCAATTTGAAGGAAACTGAGTATCGGGCAACCCACGACTCTTTGACCGGAATTCACAATCGGTCTGGGATTATGGATTTGCTGATGCGGGAGGCCTCGCGCTGCAAACGCACACACCAGCAGTTGGGCTTGCTCATTGTGGATATCGACCATTTCAAAGCGGTCAACGATACCTACGGGCACCCGGTGGGCGATGAAGTGATCAAGAACATCGTTGTCAAAATGGCCGCGGCGTTGCGCCCCTACGATTCGGTCGGCCGGTTCGGCGGAGAAGAATTCCTGGTCCTGCTCCCAAGCTGCGCACTCAGCGAAGCCGCGGCAGTCGCGGAGCGGCTGCGCCTCAGTGTCGGCGCGGATAAGCTAGTCGTTGGCCAGTTGGCGATCCCGGTTACGGTCAGCGTGGGCGTCACCGCCATGGAAGGAACTGCGGCCGATGTCGAAGTGGCTTTGCAGACAGCTGATTCCGCCCTCTACGAGGCAAAGAATAAAGGCCGAAATCGGATCGAGCTCTACGATCCCGCGAACGTGGCCGCGTCCCCAATCGCGCCGAAGTAACCACAGCGCTCTACTGCAGCTCTTCCATGCACTTCGCCAGCACTTCCCTGCTCGGCCTCGTCAGCGATTCCGGCAAAGTCGCCAGCGGCTGATCGGTAACGTTCAGCATGTCGATAAAGCTCGGCGCGTGTGCGTTGATATAAAACACGCCCGTCAGCACCTCGCCTTTTTCGCGCGACTCCATCAAGCGCTGCACCGCGTGAATCTTGTTCGTCGGATCGTACTCCTCCTCCAGCTTCTTCAACCGAAGATGCGATCCGTCATGCATCGTGACCTCGAGCGTCGTGCCCGGATCGTAGTCCACATCAATCTCTTCAAACGAAGGCACAAAGCTCACTTCGTTGAGAGCCTCTTCATGCGCCTGCATGTACTTATAGGATTTGGTCGAGCCCTCATGATCATTGAACGTGACGCAAGGTGAAACCACATCCAGCATCACCGTTCCGCGATGAGCTATCGCCGCCTTGAGCATGGTGTGAAGCTGCCGCTTGTCGCCGGAAAACGACCGTCCCACAAACGTCGCGCCCAACTGAATCGCCATCGCGCAAGTATCGACCGGAGGCAGATCGTTGGCGATGCCGCTCTTCAGAGTCGAGCCCAAATCGGCGGTCGCCGAAAATTGGCCCTTCGTCAAACCGTAACAGCCGTTGTCTTCGATGACATAGATGATCGGCAAATTACGCCGCATTAGATGGATAAATTGCCCCGCGCCAATTGAAACCGTGTCGCCATCGCCCGTTACGCCCAGAGCCATCAGGTTCTTGTTCGCCAGTACCGCGCCCGTCGCCACCGACGGCATGCGTCCATGCACAGAGTTAAAACTGTGCGACCGGTTCATGAAATAAGCCGGACTCTTCGACGAGCAACCGATCCCGCTGAATTTCGCCACCCGTTCGGGTGGCACCCCCATCTCATACATCGCGTCAATAATGCGCTCGGAAATCGCGTTGTGCCCGCAGCCCGCGCATAGCGTAGTCTTCCCGCCGCGATAGTCGACAACCTGCAATCCGATGCGATTCGTCTTCGGCGCAGGAGTCGGTGCTGGCGGATTCGTCGTCGTGGTTCCCATGTTACTTGCCCTCCATCATCATCAACTCGTCGGTTACAGATCGCGCATCGATCGGTAATCCGTGAATATGACAGATCGATCGCAATCGCGGAGTCAACTCAGGCTTGATGTCAAGCTTGAGCAGGCTAGCCATTTGCCCGTCGCGATTCTGCTCGACCACATAGACGCGATCGTGCCGCTCAATGAACTCGTGCACCTCGCGGGTAAACGGATACGAACGCAAGCGCAGATAATCAGTCTCCAAACCGTGTTCTTGAGCCAGTTGGTCGCGCGACTCGATGATTGCCCAGTGCGATGTGCCGAAAGCGATGATGCCAACCTTCGCTTTGCCGCTTCCCGCCAACTCCGGCCGCGGAACAAACGACCGCGCCGTCTGAAACTTCTTGTTGATGCGCTCCATGTTTCGTTCGAAATCGTCGGGGCGCTCGCTGTACTGCGCCTTCTCGTTGTGCCCGCTGCCCCGCGCAAACCATGCCGCCGCCGGATGATCCGTCCCCGGCAGAGTTCGATAACCGATACCGTCGCCATCGACATCCTTATAGCGCGCAAATCCGCCAGCCTTCACGAGCTCTTCCTTGCTCAACACCTTCCCGCGATCAATCGGCTTTTCCGGATAAGGAAACGGATCCGACATCCAGTTATTCATCCCCAGATCAAGATCTGACATGACAAACACTGGAGTCTGAAAATGCTCGGCCAGATCGAACGCCTCCTGCGCCATCGTGAAGCACTCGCTCACCGAGCAAGGAAACAACATGATGTGCTTGCTATCGCCGTGACTGAGAAATGCAGTCGAGAGAATGTCGCCCTGCGAAGTGCGCGTAGGCAAGCCCGTCGACGGTCCGACCCGCTGAATGTCCCAGATAACCGCCGGAATTTCGACGTAATAAGCCAGCCCGGTGAACTCCGCCATCAGCGAAATTCCCGGACCCGCGGTAGCCGTCATCGAGCGTGCACCGGCCCAGGCCGCGCCAATCACCATGCCCACCGCCGCCAGTTCATCTTCCGCCTGCACAATGGCAAACGTCGCCTTGCCATCCGGCCCGACACGATGCTCTTTCATATACTCAATCATGGTCTCGACCAGCGAAGATGAAGGCGTAATCGGATACCACGTCACCACCGTGCAACCGGCAAACATGCAGCCCATGGCGGCGGCCGAATTGCCATCGACGATGATCTTGCCAGCGGTCTTATTCATGCGCTCAACATAAAACGGATCGCGCTTGATAAGATTCGCAACCGCGTAATCGTACCCAGCCTTGGCTGCCGCCAGGTTCAGGTTTGCAGCTTTCACCTTCGTCGAAAACTGCTTGCGGATCGCCTTCTCGACCTCCGCGTAATCAATTTCGAGCAATTGCGCCGCGACCCCCACATAGATCATGTTCTTGATCAGCTTGCGCAATTTGGCGTCCGCGCCCACCGTCGCCGTCAGTTTGTCGAACGGCACGGCGTAATAAATCAAATCGCCGCGCACCTTATCGAGCGCCAGCGGTTCGTCGTAGAGCACTGCCGAGCCTGTGCTCAACGTTTTCACATCGTCTTGCGCCGTCTCCCCGTTCATTGCGATCAGTAGATCGATTTCCTTCTTGCGCGCGATATACCCGTCTTTGCTGGCGCGGATCGTGAACCAGGTCGGCAGCCCCGCTATATTCGAAGGAAACAAATTCTTCCCCGAAATGGGCACGCCCATCTGAAAAATGCTACGCAATAAAACTGTGTTGGAACTCTGCGATCCTGAGCCATTCACGGTAGCAACCTGAATGCTCATGTCATTGACAATGCGCTTTTGCCCCAATTGACCGTGCACTTCATGGGGCACGATATCTGTAGTGGCCATTCCCTGCGCCTTTCTGATGTGAACCCATCAAACTACGAACCGGGCAAACCCCGGAGCCCGGAGGTTAGCGGAGTGAAGACTGAAAACCGTTCAGTGTACCCCTGATTATACGCGCCGCATAGCGCAAGGGTTAATCAGAACATCAACAGCCCTGAGCCCTCAGTTGCTGGGCGACACAGACCAGCCGGTGCCTACAGTCTCAAATAAGCGACGGCAGGATTTCCGATTATCAGCTGCGTGTGGAACAATGAGAGATTCTGACCTGAACTATAAGCACGATGACCGCGACCCCGAACAGCCTTCAACTCGCGCTCCTGTCGGCCGCAATACTTGGCTTCCGGCATGGGTTTGACTATGACCACATCGCGGCGATCACCGATATCACCAGCGTGCAGAGTGACCGCTGGCGGGGGATGCGGCTTGGCTTGCTCTACGCGCTGGGCCACGCTGCCACGGTTACGGCTTTGGGGAGCGCGGTCATCGTTTTTCAGCTTTCTCTGCCGCATGGCATCGATCGCATCGCCGAGCGCCTGGTGGGCCTCACCCTGCTCATTCTTGGAGTGTATGTTCTGGGCTCGCTCTTCACCGGGAAACCCGCTCCGCGCAGCCGTTTTCATCTGATGGCGGGCTCGGTGCGCTGGCTCAACTGGAAGATGAAGAGCTACTGGCACGATCACGAGATTCCGCGGCCGGCAAATAAAACATGGAATTACAGCGCTAAATTTGTGCTCATGATCGGGGTTGTTCACGGCCTTGGCGCTGAAACGCCGAGTCAACTTATGATCTTCTTGTTGGCCGCCAATCTCGGCGGGATCGGCAAGGGCTTTATCGGACTGGCGATGTTCATCGCGGGACTGCTGGTGATGAATACGGTGATGACGGCGTCGGCGGTGGGGCTATTCGGATTCAGTTCGCGGCTGCCGCGCTTTCAGTTTGTAGTTACCGCACTTACTGCGATTTATAGCCTCGCAGTTGGGGCTATCTTCTTGTTCGGTTCTTCGGGACTGCTACCGTCGCTAGGATGAGGCTCTGTGGCGCTCGATGCGAAATATTTACCGCGGGTCATTGTCGATGTTAGGGCAGGCCTTTCTCCGGTCAGCTTTCTCGTAACTCATGCCTCTACAACCAGCCTAGGCTAGAAATAAATCAAAAAATATGACAGGACCGAGGAGTTAGTAATACAATGTCCGACGGTAGTTACCCGAGGGGGTATTGATGACAAATATTGCTAAGGCGATTGACCGGCTCCGAGAGGAACGCCGGGATGCTCAGAATCAGGTCCAGAAACTGGGAGAAGCGATTGCGGTTCTCGAAAAGCTTTCCCGGAGCACGGGCGCAACAGTCCACGCCATAACACCGCAGCGCAGCAAGCGCGTTCTTTCCGCAGCCGGACGCCGTAGGATTTCTCTGGCTCAAAAAGCGCGTTGGGCCAAGATGAGACAAACGAAGAAAGCGGCCTAACAAAAACCGGGCGGGCGGTAGGTTCGCGAATTCCCTTCGCTGAACTGAGGCCCGCCAGGATGTTTCTATTCTGCCTGCTGTTTCGTAACCCGACGGAAAGCCGCGCCCTTCAAAGTATTTGAGCGATTAGCTGTGCCCCCCGCCGAGTTCGCGAACAATGCCTCCGACAAACGCCTTGGCGTCTCCGAACAACATGAGTGTGTTATCGAGATAATAGAGCGGGTTATCGATGCCCGCGAAGCCCGGATTCATGCTGCGCTTGATGACCATCACGGTGTGGGCTTTATCGACGTCGAGGATAGGCATGCCATAAATCGGGCTGGAAGCATCAGAGTGCGCGGCGGGGTTAGTAACATCGTTGGCCCCAATTACCAGGGCGACATCCGTTTGAGGAAAGTCGCCGTTAATCTCGTCCATCTCGATGAGCCGGTCGTAAGGAATATCGGCTTCGGCGAGTAACACGTTCATGTGGCCGGGCATGCGTCCGGCGACGGGGTGAATAGCGAAACGGACGTCGACCCCGCGCTTGGTCAGGGCGTCATAAAGTTCGCGCACTTTGTGTTGCGCCTGAGCCACGGCCATTCCGTATCCCGGAACAATGATGACTCGATTTGCGGCAGAAAGAATCGCGGCGGCCTCTTCCGGAGTCGCGCTGCGAACCGGTTTTGCTTCTTCTCCGGCAGCATGCGAAGTTTGCACCTGGCCAAAAGCTCCGAACAATACATTGGTGAACGACCGGTTCATCGCCTTCGACATGATGATCGAGAGGATAAGGCCCGACGATCCGTCGAGCGCACCGGCAATGATGAGCAGTTTGCTGCCGAGGACAAAGCCCATGGCTGCGGCGGACAGGCCAGCGTAACCATTCAACAACGAAATAACGGTGGGCATATCGGCGCCGCCGATGGGGATGATCAGCAATACACCGAACGCCAGCGCGATCAGGATCATGAACGGAAACAGGGATTGTGCTCCGGGATTCCGCACCAGAGTTATAGCGATGACAACGGCGCCAGCGAGCAACGCGAAGTTGACGAGGTTCTGGCCTTTATAAGTGAGTGGCCGCTGCGGCAGAATTTCCTGTAGCTTACCTGCGGCCATCAGGCTGCCAGTTACAGTCAAGCCGCCGAGAATAACCTCCAGCGATAAGACAGCCATCATGAAGTGCGAGATATCAGGCGAGCGCAGGTAAAATTCGGCAGATCCTACGAGCGTTACGCAGAGCGCGCCAAACGCGTGGCTAAGCGCGGTTCGCTGCGGCACCGCCGTCATTGCCACGTTGCCGAGGGGAACACCAATGATTGTGCCGAGGACCAGCGCGATGCCGATCAGCTTGTAGTCGATGATGCCGTGGTGTAAGAGGGTGCCGCAGATCGCCAGCACCATGCCAATTTCGCCCGCCCAGATACCATGGCGCGCGGTGGTTGGAGAACTCATCCACTTGAGCGAGAAAATAAACAGCACGCTCGCGATGAGATATAAGAGCTCGATGACGACTTGACCTCCGGCGAATGCGGCGGGCATTATTTGGCCACCGAGTCAGCCGCCGGTTTGGCTGCGGGCCGGCTGGATTTGAACATCTTCAACATGCGGTCGGTGATGAAGAATCCGCCGACGATGTTGCTGGTGGCGGCGACCACAGCGATAAATCCGAAAACGGCGGAGAGCTGACTTTTGTGTTCGCCGACGAGGACGATTGCGCCTACGACTGCGATCGCGTCGAGTGCATTAGTAAGCGACATCAGAGGAGTGTGGAGCAGCGGAGATACCCGCCGGATCACCTCAAATCCGATGAAGCAAGCAAGCACAAAAATAAAAAGTGCGTCGATCAGGTCCGAACTACTGTTCATCTTCTGTTTCCTCGTGATAGTGCCTTACGCGGTGACGTCGACGAGCGCAGGCAGCTTTAAAAATTCGCGGATGCGCGTATTCACAATCTCGCCATTGCGTGTTAACAAAGTTTCGCGCACGATTTCGTCCGCCATGTTCAAATTCAACTTTTGGTCTTTAATCAGGTGAGTCAAAAAGGAAGTGACGTTTTTGGCATACATCATGCTGGCATGATATGGAACGCCTTTTGCCATGTTGATTTCGCCGATGAGCGTTACACCGTGCTTGACAATGGTCTTGCCCGCCTCGGTGATGTCGCAGTTGCCACCTCGTTCGGCAGCAAGATCGACCACTACCGAGCCAAGCGCCATGCCTCTTACCATCTCTTCCGTCACCAGCACCGGTGCTTTTTTCCCGGGAATCACCGCCGTGGTGATGACAACATCGCTTTCCTGCACTACTTTCCCGAGCAACTCGCGCTGACGACGATAGAAATCCTCATCCTGTGCGCGCGCGTAGCCGCGAGCGTCCTGCGCATCTTTCGCTTCGATGGGGAGTTCCACGAAACGTCCGCCGAGGCTCTGCACCTGCTCTTTCGCCGCTGGCCTTACGTCGTAGGCGGAGATTACGGCGCCCAGACGGCGAGCGGTTGCCAGCGCCTGAAGTCCGGCGACACCACAGCCGATAACGAATACGCGAGCGGGAGTCACGGTTCCAGCCGCCGTGGTCATCATGGGGAAGAAACGCGGCTGAGCGTCCGCGGCCATTAATACCGCCTTGTATCCTGCAACGGTCGCCATTGACGAAAGCGCGTCCATGCTTTGGGCGCGCGTGGTGCGCGGCATCAACTCGACAGTAAATGCAGTCACGCCGGTCTGCGCAATCTGCTGCACCACGTCGAGGAGACCGAAGGGGCGCAGGAATCCAATCAGGATTTGATCGCGGCGAAAAAGTGGAATGTCCTCCTGGCCGTTAATGTCGTTGGCGCCGTAGCCCAGAAGCTGAACAATAATGTCGGCGATGGCAAATATCGCGCCGCGCTCTTGGATGATTTTCGCGCCCTTCTCGGCATATTGCGCGTCGGGATAGCCGGCGTTAAAACCAGCTCCGGCTTGCACGTGGATCTCGAAACCTGCTTTAGTCAAGGTGGGGAGGACGGCCGGCACGAGCGCAACCCGCCGCTCGCCGGGATAGATTTCTTTGGGAACGCCAATGATCACGAGACCCTGCCTGTATACCGATTCTTTTTCCCTTTACGGCGTCTGAAATGATTTGGAAACTATCACATCAATCTCACTTTTGCAGGCGCTTCTTGCGGGCAAATTCTAAGGAAGTGAGGATTTTAGTTGAGCGTGTGGCCGCGCGCAATCGTCTTCTTGAAAACACCGACCTTTATAGTCCAAGCGTCAACTGCAGGCCGTGACCTAGCTCACGGGAGGCGGTGATCTCTGTGCAATTCTGCAGGATCCAATCGGCACCCGCACTTTCGAGGTCGCGCCGCTGCATCGTTGTTAGAAACGCAATGACTCTCGCGCCAGCCGCCTTGCCGGCGCGAACCCCGGCGGGAGCATCTTCGACAACGATGCAATCAGAGGGGGCAAACCCGAGTTTGGCTGCGGCCTTAAGGTAAGGCTCGGGATCGGGCTTACCAATCTTGACGTCGGTCGATGTGATCATGTTTTTGGGACTCGGCAGCCCTGCCGCGCGTAAACGCACTTCGGCCAAGGCACGCGTGCAGGAGGTGGCGATCGTCCAGCGATCAGGAGGCAGGCTGTCAAGAAGTTCGCGCGCACCCGGCAGCAGAACCACGCCGCTAAGGTCGGCGATTTCGCAGCGTTCGACCTCGCGATCTTCGAGGTCAATGTCAGCATCGGGCAGCAGCTCGCGAATAGTGGTTCGACTGGGACGGCCGTGGGCCATGTGAACAACTTTATCTGGATCCAGGCCACGATCGATGGCCCACCGAGTCCACACTCGCGCCACGGCCGGCGTGGAGTCGATGAGTACGCCGTCCATGTCGAACAGTAAGCCGCTACAGCGAATTGCAATCATTTCGTTTCACTGGAAAATGGTCTCGCTGGCAAATAAAAAGTCCCGCACAAAAAACTAAGGCCCTCTCGCGAAGGCCTGTTGCTGCGGGTTCTAAAGTGGTGAGCGCGGCAGGAATCGAACCTGCGACCCACGCCTTAAAAGGGCGTTGCTCTACCAACTGAGCTACGCGCCCTCACCTGTCATACTGACTCAAAAAACGTCTTTGCCTGCTTCGCATTAAGAGCGTTTTATGCGGCGATGGTTGAACTGGCGAGCCCGACTGTCAACGCCGCGACCAGTTTATTCTACCATCAGCATTGTTCTATCACATTTGCCTTTTCCGCGTCGCACCCGATCGCAGTTGCCGTAAGCGGCGCAAACATCACCTGCGCAGAGCAGCGTTCGACCACGCTGAGGAAGGGCGGAGCGACATGCAGAGAGTTCCAGGGCGCAGGGACTTCACGGCACTTGCTTGGCGTTGATTGCAAGTGGAGGTCCGAGGGCTACTTTGATCGACGACCCAGCCAACCATCAATGAGTGGCCAGGTGCGCTTATTGGCGCCGCTGCCTGCCATGATTCCAATGTGGCCGCCGGGGACGCTGAAGAGTTCTTTATCTTCGCTGCTTACCTTCGACAGGATGGCCCGAGACTGGCACGGAGGAGTGATGTGGTCGCCCTCCGCTATTACGGTCAGCAGGTTCGCTGTTATCTTGCTCAAATCCACTCGCTCGCCGCGAATCACCCACTCTCCGCGCATCAGCAAGTCGTTGCGATAGAGGTCGACGATGAGTTGGCGAAACACGCCCCCAGCCAGAGGAACGTTGTCGGTCACCCAGGTGTTCATTGCCTGCCAGGCTTCCGTGACTTGAGGATTCTCGATGTTGTCCCAGAGCTTCAGGTAATTGACTACGTAATTTTCAACGGGCTTGAGCGCCCTTGCGCCGTAGTCAATCATTTCGCCCGGCATATTGCCAAAGGTGGCGAGTACTTTTTCGACGTCGAAATAGCGCTCATCGGTCCAGCGCGCGAAAGTGATGGCGTCTTTATCGGAGAAATCGAGCGGTGCCGTTAACAGGATCAAGTTGCGCAATCCGTCATCGGGCCTTAACGCCGAGTAGATCGTGGTGAGGATGGCGCCGATGCACCAGCCCAGCATGCTGAATTCTTCCACTCCGGCGATTGATTTCATCTTGCGGATGGCTCGCGGCATGTAATCAAGCGTGTAATCGTCGAACTTGAGATTCTTGTCCTCCGGGCCGGGAACTCCCCAATCGAGCAGATAGAGGTCGTAACCGCTCTTGACCATGAATTCTACGAAACTATGGCCGGGACGCAGATCAAGAATGTAGGGGCGATTCATGAGTGCGAATACAAGAAGAAGCGGCGTCGGATGACGCTGCTCTTTGGGCACGACCGGAATATAGCGGTAGAGTTTTGCCTTGTTTAATGTCCAAACCAATTCTTTAGGGGTTTGAGCAATGGCGGTATGAGTGGTTACCGCTTTATTGAAGGCGATGAATTTCCCCACTACGTCGGTGAACGGGTCGGTGACAACCGCAGCGTCTGCCATTGCTACTTTGCCCCTTTGTTTTGCTTTTTGTTTCTTACTGCTGGATTTTCTTTTCGTTTGTTTGCCTCGGGCTTGGTAAGTAATCTCTCGATCCGATCTAACTTAGCATCCATATCGTCGAGACGCATTTCAATATTAGTCGCCCGCTCTGCCAGCCCTACAAAATCAGCCCGCGAGGGCATGCTTAGCTGCTCCAGTACGTGCAACATTGCCTTCTCGACCGCTGCGCGAAACGGAGAAGAGGCGGACAGATATGTGTCGAGCACGACCCCGGTTGATTGGGCGTAGGCATCGCTGTTAACTGTCTCCACCATCGCCTTCGCCCAGGCATCGAGGTAACCGTCGCGCAGACCACGAAACGCTTCCATCGGATCCGGCGGTTTGCCGTTGGTTGCCTGTTCATCACCCATTTTCGACTTCCTTCCCATGCTGGCCGCAGCCGGAGACTGCTCGAAGCGGAATTCTCATTCGAATCGAACGACACCTGACGACGGCGGCGGACCAGCCGTGCTTCCCGTCTAAAATATTACAATCTAACTTACGCGGCCACCTTGCTATTGAACGCCTTGGAGGCGATGTCGAGCATGGTCTTCTGAGTTTGAATCAGAGCATCGATGCCGTTCTGAACTGCGTCAGAGGCAGGGTTGCTCGGAATACGAAACTGCTTCTTGGCGGTTTCGCAAACTTCCTTGTGCTGTTCCGAATAATAGTCCAACGCTTTCTTTTGCGCTGCAACAGAATATTCGACCGACTGCTTGAACAGAGAGGTCACGCCTTCTGTCACTTTGGAGACGTATTCGCCCCGCTCTTTGGCAATGCCGGCAACGACATGGCTCTGCTCGACGGCCTGGTCAATCGCACCTTTCTGGGTTTCGACAAAACGCTGGAAGGATTGCCCGACGAGGTCAAAAAGGAATAATCCAGGAGTCTCCGGAATATGGGAAAAAGCCTTTTTGCAGGCCTCGATTAGTTCGGTGTTCTGTTCCGCAGCGGTCTCCAGCGATTGCTTCTGCAGTTCCGCCAGGCGCTCGACGTTCTTGGTGTATAGGGGTACGAAGGTCTCGACGACCTCGTCTTTTATGGCGGCTCCGCCATTTACGCTTTTGGTTGACTTCTTGGGGTTGCTCATGTTCTGCTCCTCTCAACGAGTGTTTCGGATGTTGCGAATTGTGCTGCACTGCAGCATGGCTTCATAATAGACCTTCGCGGCCCGATGTCAAGCACAAAATGAGTGAAAAAGACAAACCATGAAACGCAAAAAGATCGTCATCAAGAAGTACGGAAACCGGCGCCTCTATGACACGACGAACAGCGAGTACATCAACCAGGAAGAAGTGGCCCAGATGATACGGGACGGTCACGATGTGCAGGTGGTGGACGCGGCAACCGGCGAAGATATTACCCGGCTCGTGCTCACGCAGATTATCGTGCAAGACGCGAAAGAGCCTGATTCCGTTTTCCCGCTGGATATCTTGCGGCAGATGGTAGCCGCGGGCGGCAAGGCAACGCAGGAAACGACCTTGAAGTATATGAAGGCGGTTGCGGATATGTATCAAAATGCCTACAGGGCAATCGCGCCACCGGTGAGCCCTTTTGAATTTATGCAATCTGCGGCGCGTCAGGCGGCTTCTCCAGAACCTTGGGGTGCGCCCGCAGCGACGTCGCACGATGACGCGACTGTGCCTCAGAAGAACAGTGACGCGGATGAGGTCGATGAACTGAAACGACGGGTAGAAAAGTTAACGTCAATGGTCGACGAGCTTGCCGGCAAGAACACCGCGCGCAAGCGAAAACGGAAGTCGTAGACAGACGGCGGACTCGATTGGCGTGTTTTGGCGCGCGCGCTTATCCAGGTGTCAACAATCGTGTGGTCTGGCGATCCAGTTAGGCAGTCATGTTTAGGCGACCAAGATCTTGTCGAACGGATCGTCGGCCTGCAGAGAAGTCTTCCCTACTCTCGTGCGGCTCAGTTCCACTTTCGTTTCCTCTAGCCGCAAAGCCGCTTCCAGCCGAACGACGAGCGCTCGCAACTTGCGACGGTCGTTGGCACGGTGATTGATGGCGCGGCAAATGCGACGAACTTTCTGATTGACGGGAGCATCCACGTTTTTCATATTCCACCCCTTCGGCTGGAATCGATTCGAACCCGGCCAGTTGTAGAATCGACCGAATACCGCTAGTTTAACCATCCTGCAGCCGCTCGGGGAAATGCAAAAAGCAGATTTGTCCTATCGAGAAAATCAGTAGCGGACCGAGCATGCCACCATCCCTCGAAGAAGTCAGGTATTTTGGCGTCAGCGTGACGGAAAACACCGCGCAGGGTGACAAACATCACACCTTTCCATCCGGATGGTGGGCTACACTCTCGGCAGCTACTAGTCGCCGAGAGTTTATCTCTTCAATTAGAGCGGACTCAGCAAAATGCAGGAAGGAAACTTTCATGACCTCCTCAGTCGCACTCAATTCATCTCGCACGAATAATACCAGCGCGCGTCCGTCCTTAACTTCGTTTGATTCGGGATACGAGCACAGCTTCGATCACTATTTTGACGTGAAACTTCTGGTCGAGGATGCAGACAGAGATGCAAGTAACGCTCTGAAGATCGCACTAGCCTCCTAGTCCGTCACATTCCAGTTAGAAGTGGAAGCCGCCGCCGCAGATCAGCACCTCGCCGGTCACGTAATCGGAGAGCGGCGAGCAGAAGAAAAGGACTGCACTTGCCGCTTCAGCCGGTGTGCCCAGCCGCCCCAACGGGCAAGCGGTTTTTACCGATTCCAGCATCTCAGCCTGCACGCCGACCCGAATCGAATGACCCCGCATCTCGATGCTTGATTCCTTGTCGCGAAGAACTTGCGTGAGACGCGTTTCAATCAGACCGAATCCCACCGCATTGACATTGACGTTGTAGCGGCCCCATTCCTTGGCCAGCGTTCGCGTCAGTCCAAGCACGCCGGCTTTGCCTGATGAATAACCAGACTGGCCGGGATTGCCGTCGGTGCCGGCAATGGAGGTGATGTTGACGACCTTGCGCATCACTTGCTTGCCAGCGGCGATCTCACGTTTAGCGGTATCCCGGATATAGGTTGAGGCGGCCCGCAGAACACGAAAAGGCACGACCAGGTGGATTTCGAGCATGGCCTGAAACTGCTCGTCGGTAGTTTTCTGGATGACGCCATCCCAACTGTAGCCGGCGTTGTTGACAATGATGTCGATGGAGCCGAACGCGTCCAACGTAGCCTTTACCAACTGATCGGGAAAGTGCGGCTGGGTGAGATCACCAGCAAAGACTTCCACCCTTTTTCCCATCGAGCCCAATAAACACTTGGTTTCGCGCAGCGCGCCTTCGTCGAGATCGTTGACCATGACGGCGGCGCCGCAGTCCGCCAGTTTTTCTGCAATCGCCCGGCCGATACCGCGGCCGGACCCGGTCACCAAAGCTGTCTTGCCATCAAGAGTAAAGGACATTGTGCGATCCTCGCTGCAATGCAGCGACAGAATTGCTGCACTGCACCATTACATCACAAGTTGTCCCCAAAAAACAATCCTGCTCTTGCGGGTTTACATGTGGTAGCCACCGTTAACATTCAACTCCTGTCCGGTAATATAGTCGGCATCGGCGGCCAGAAATCCGGCCGCTTTCGCAACTTCCTCGACGGAGGCGAACCGCCCAAGGGGGATTTTCGCTTTGATCTGGGCCGCAATCTCTTCGGGAATGGCATCCACCATCTCGGTAGCGGTAAATCCTGGCGCAATCGCGTTGGCGGTGATGTTGAACTTCGCCATTTCGAGCGCGAGGGTCTTGGTGAAGGCGATGATACCGCCTTTGCTGGCGGAATAGTTGGCTTGCCCGAACGCGCCCATTTGTCCTACCACCGAACTGATATTGATGATGCGCCCGAACCGCTGGTTGATCATCGCGGGCAAGGCCGCGCTGGTGCAGTAGAAAGTGCCGTTCAAGTTGACGTTGATCACTTCGGCCCAGTCGTCCTCGGTCATCTTGCGCATCGATCGATCGCGCGTAATGCCGGCGTTGTTGACGAGAATGTCGAGGCGCTGCCATTTATCCAGCACTTCTTTCACGATGCGGTGCGCTTCTCCCTTTTGCGCCACATCGCCCTGAACCAGGATGCACTCCACGCCCAATTGCCGAATCTCGACGCATGCGCTCTCGGCGTGCGTAGTATCCGACCGATAGTTGAGCGCAATGTTGGCACCACGCCCGGCGAATTCCAGAGCGATGGCGCGCCCAATGCCTCGCCCAGAACCGGTCACCAGCGCGACCTTACCGGCGAGCGAACCTAATCCATGATTATTGTGCCCTTTATTTCCATTGTTCTCCATAAACGTATTCCTCTCCTGAGAGTTGCAGTGCACTATTGCCGGATCGACCCGCATCACGACGTAACCGCCCACTGCGCCGGCGCCGAAGCCAGGAGCGAAAATGCGCATTGGCCGATCGATTCGCCCCTCGCTCACCGCATCGTGAATCGCCAGTAGGATGCTGGCGGATGAAGTGTTGCCGACGCGATCAATATTGAAGTAAAGCTGTTCCGGAGCGACACCAGCGGCCTTCGCTAGATCCAGCACCATGTTTTTATTGGCCTGATGGGGAACGACAAGATCAATTGAATCCATGAGCGTGCCCGCGGCACCGTCGGGACGCGGAAGAGTTTTGAGTTCTCCGATCATTTGGACGAGGTAACGCTTCGCCAACATTTTTACTTCCGGGCCATACACTGTGATGTTGTTGTCGAACTCCGGATTCGGCCAGATGATGGAGTTAACTTCCGACCACGGGCCGCTCGCGTAGGTCTGGAAGACTTCGATGTCGGGCAGTGCTCCTTCTGGCGCGGGGCCGACTACCATGGCCGCGGCGCCGTCGCCGAAGATCATGCGCGAGGTGCGGACGGTTCCAATCTTGTCCGAAAATTTTTCCGCGCATACAACGATGATGGGGCGCCTGACCTCTTGTAGTAAGCGCACAGCTTCAGCCAGGCCGTAGGACATTCCGGCGCAGGCCGCTATGATGTCGCAAGAATTGTGCGTCTGACGGAGTCCCAATTCTCCCGACAGCCAGGTGGCGATTGATGGGATAAGAGTTGTGCTGGTGCAACTACAGAATAAGACGGCTCCGATCTCCGAGGGCTTGCGGCCTGACTTGGTCAATGCCGCGCGCACGGCCAAGAGAGACATGTCTTCGAGACTCAATTCCGTGTAGCAGCGCGATTCGATCCCTGTCTTATCGGAAACATCGGCTGCGCTCATCCGCGACCAGCAGTAAGCGTGATTGCTGATGAGGTCTTTATTGGTGCAAGGGATCTCGCCCTCATACACGGCAATCGCCTCGATCCGGGGCATCACCGAGAAGCTGTCGCGCACGATCACCGGTGGATAAGGCGTTTCGGGCTCGCTTAAAGCCAGAGTTTCAGGTCGCGCTGGACGCGGCCGATGTACGGAATGGCCATTGCGTTTCACTCGACGGAGAAACTCAATCACTTCGCTATTGCGCGGATGAAAGGCTACGATATAGTCCTCGTCTTGCAGCTGGCCCACCTCGGCGGTCGTGCTGCACGCGGGATCCCAACGATACTGATTATGAAGAATCATGGCCTGCCGCATCAGGGCTTCGAGCTCGGGAATCGTATGGATGCAATCAATGACATCGTCGTAGTCATAGCCTGGATAATCGCGGTCGTAACTCAAAAGTCGATAGGTTCGATTCTTCGGGTCGGTCAGGATCTCAGCCACGGTTGGCCGAAGCGCACGAAATTCTCCGCCGGATCCCTGCTTATTTCGCAGCACGTCCATCAGCAAACGGAAGCTTTTGTCTTCCGTCTCCTCATCCCACATGGCCGGCAGTTTTAGGTAACCCGCTTCGATAGACGACGAGGATCCGGCTGAATCGCGCGGCTTATATAGGCCAAGGAAAATGTCATTGCGATTTCGCGGCAGATCTCCCCAGCGAGTCGGACGCTTCTCATACATGGTCAGTACGTAGCGCTGCGCCCAGAACAGATTCAGCGCCATATCCCGGCAGACTTCATAGCGGTTCTGATAGTGCCCCGCCTCGACTCGGGCCACGATCTCCGCTTCTGTCGGCGCTTTTTCTCCGAAGTCGCGGCGGATGACCGAGTTGAATTGCTGAAGCGTCTGGAAGACGCTGAAATCCAGTTCCGGAAAGAAGTTGCAGGGGAAGACCATCCTGCCGTAACGATTAATCACAAATGGCTTTACTGACATAACGCGCTTCTTTCCGGCTTCTACGCCTTATCGCTATTCGAACTCGACCAAGACCTGATTGAGTTTCACCGCTTCACCAGGGCCTACCTTCACGGCTTTCACTTTGCCTGCAATGGGCGCCGTAACGCTGGTTTCCATCTTCATCGCTTCCAAAACCACCAGCAGGTCGTCCAACTGCAGCGCTTCTCCGGGGTGAACGCAGACCCGCACGATGATTCCTGCCACCGGACTGCGACACACTCTCGATTCATCCGCATCCACTTCTGACGGAGAGTGGGGTCGAGGGGCGGTCGGAACTCGCGTGGACTGGATGGTTCCCGTTCCAGCGGGAAGATGGCCGGGCACACCCAGGTGTTCCTCGCCGCCTTCGACGTCGACCTCAACTTCATACGCCTTTCCGCCGATCGCGATTTGTAGCTTCAACGACGGCCCCCTTCGACTGAAGCGACGGTCAATGAAGCGACCGCTGCTCGCCCCTGCTCGATTCGCCGAATCATGATTCCCGCTTCCGCTGGGAGAAATTGTGCGATGCCTGAATTACCGCCCGTCCGTTCTGCGCCCACGGATTGGAGCCCGAGTCTGGCGTCGGGAGTAGCTTCACGGAGCGAACGTGAATCTTCCTCCCCAGCAGAGCCGTAATCGTCTTAGTAATCGTCGCCAGTGTTTCCGGCGTAATCTCGTCGGAGGCTTGCGTTACTGAGCCTTGCGCTACAGCCTCACTCGGGACTCCGGCATTGGCAACGGTCGACTCCCTTTCAGTTGCTTCTGTCCGCGCCGCAATTGCTCGTTCGAGAGCCGTGACACTAGCCGACAGCGAATCGATTTGCTGCCGAAACTCAAGGCGAAGTTCCTCGCCTCTGCGTGCGAGCCCGCGCCGCAGGACAATCAACAGCACAACCCATCCGGCAATGACGACCGTGACAGTAATGAGGTACATGTTCGCCACCCAAATTCCTAGAGCGGAATCAAGCCATGCTTCTTTGGCGGACGAAGTTCGCGCTTCGAACTTACCGAGGCAAGAGCTTGAGCCAGATACTTTGAAGTTTCGGCCGGTTCGATCACGTCATCCACCAGGCGGCGGCCAGCGGAAACATAAGGATTGGCGAAAGTGCTGCGATAAAGCTCGATGAGTTCTTTGCGGCGCAGCTCTTTATTTTCCACGGCATCGATCTCGTGGCGGAAGACAATCTCTGCGGCACCTTCGGCGCCCATCACTGCGATTTCGGCTGTCGGCCACGCAACCACACGATCTGCGCCCAGTTCTTTACTGCACATTGCGATATAAGCGCCGCCGTAGGCTTTGCGTAACACGATGGTGATTTTTGGCACCGTTGCCGCAGAATAGGCGAAGAGCATTTTGGCGCCGTGTCGAATGATTCCGCCGTATTCCTGATCTATCCCCGGTAAGAAACCAGGCGTATCTACAAAGGTCACCAGCGGCGTATTGAATGCGTTGCAGAAGCGTACGAAGCGGGCAACTTTATCCGACGCGTCAATATCGAGAACGCCGGCCAGCACGCACGGCTGATTGGCCACGATGCCGACGGTACGCCCCTGGATGCGGCCAAACCCGATCACCGCGTTGGCGGCGAACCCTGGCTGAATCTCGAAAAAGTCTTGATAGTCCAGCACGCGAGAGATGACGGTACGCACGTCGTAGGCAATTTTGGCATCTACAGGAACCGCACGATTGAGAGCCGGATCGTTTTCTCGCGGCAGGTTGTAAGGCAGCCTCGGCGTTTCTTCGAGATTGTTTGAAGGCAGAAAACTCAACAGGCGGCGGCAGAGATCCAAGGCCCCAGCGTCGTCTTCGGCAATCAAATGAACCACACCCGACCGATTCATCTGCGCCGCCGGCCCACCTAATTGTTCGGAAGTCACCACTTCGCCGGTCACCTGCTTGATGACGGATGGACCGGTAATAAACATCCGCCCTTTTTTTGTTTGAATAATGAAATCTGTGAGCGCCGGGCTGTAAGCTGCGCCGCCTGCGCAAGGACCGCAAATAATAGAGATCTGCGGAACCGTGCCCGATAGCAAAGTGTTGTTGTAAAACACGCTGGCGTATCCAGCTAGGCTGTCGATCCCTTCCTGAACCCGTGCTCCGCCCGAATCATTGATAAAGATGAAGGGGCTTCCCGTCTTCAGCGAAAGCTGCATCATGTCGGTAATCTTGGCGCAGTGCACTTCACCCGCAGCGCCACCGGCCACGGTGAAGTCCTGGCTGGCGAGATGAACCAACCGCCCATCTACCATTGCGCATCCCGTGACCACTCCATCCGCCGGCAATTCTTTTTCCGCCATGCCAAAGTAAGTGGAACGATGCTTTGCGAAAGCGCCGATCTCCTGGAAGCTTTCCCGATCGACCAGTTTCTCCACGCGCTCGCGTGCCGTCAGCAACCCCGCCGCGTGATGTTTTTCAATGCGCTGCCTGCCGCCGCCCAGTTCGATCTTGGTTCGCTTGTTGCGTAGGTCCGCAATCTTGTCGTCGATTGTCGGTTTTCGCTCCGCAACAATTTCTAATTCTGGTGTAGCAATAGGATTTGCAGCCATCACAGATCTCCTTAACCCCTGGGTGTGCTTGGGAGTCTCGCCGTGACCAGAGCCGGCGAGGTCAGTGAGTTGCCAGTCCAGCCCAACGAGATAGTTTCATTATGGGCGAGGCTTGTCCCAGCCTCTGTGACGTTGGATACATGAGGATGTGACCGCCGCCCACTTTTCCGCTCCCCGTTGCCCAACGCGAAGGGGTAAAAACGGCGAAATGGCGCGCCCGTCCACTTGTGGCGGGACGGTGACGTCGATCACCAAAAAGCTATACACTCTGCATTGATGTTACGTTTTCGTGTGTTCCGCCGGCTCGGATTCCGGATTGCCGCGATTCTGCTTCTAGCGGTTTTTTCGCCTCCGCTTGGCCACGCGGCGAGGAAAAAAAACCTCCCCACCGTACGTTGGACCTCCGGCGCGCCATGCTGCACCTTCGAACCGACCGAGGATGGGCACTATCGCTGGACGATGACCGGACATGATTTGACCATAGCGCTCGTCGTCGATTCTCAGGAATTGGCAAAAAGCCGTCACCGCTTCTATCGCCTCCTGGGTGTGTACGTAAGCGTTACCTACTCCGGCGAAGGCAAATTTGAATTTCCGGCCGACGTCCGCGTAGACTTCGTTCGCCATCACGATGTTCTCGAGGCACTCGATGATCCCGCCGAACTTTCCAACCAATTGCAGAACGACATCGATACCAAGGTTTTCGAAACCGAGCGCCAGATCAAGAAGAATCCCAAACTTGCGGACGAGAAAACGGCCCTCTTACGCGAATATGAAAAAGTGGCTGCCGAATTCATCGAATTTGTAAGCACACAAACTCTCGATCCCGTTACTGTGGATTTGACTCCGGGCAATCCTGAAGCGCACGGCTGGGTTTTTTTTGCGACGAACAATAAGTGGATCGGCCCTTGGAAGGAGCGCGAAGATTTCATTATCAGCCTCTATATGAAGGACCAAATCTGGCAATTTCCATTCTCGCTGCCGCCAGCAGAGGGCGGCCTCATCCTGCGCAAGTCGCCCGAATAAGACATTGCTGGCGCTCTTTGTCAGCGCTCTCCAAAGTTTGTGCTACAGTACCGTGCTAATGGAGTCGACTCCGAAACCCGCGCCACAAGCCGGCAAACCTGCTGCAGTCTTTTATTGTCCGGTCTGTGCCATCGAAGTCAGCGATCCGTTGACTTGCGGCGATTGTTCGGCTGTCATCTGCC
Organism: uncultured Acidobacteriaceae bacterium; assembly: GCA_963800565.1. Taxonomy (GTDB): domain Bacteria; phylum Acidobacteriota; class Terriglobia; order Terriglobales; family Acidobacteriaceae; genus Acidiflorens. The sequence goes on along the minus strand of CAWDBM010000007.1, from coordinate 576,682 downwards.
GCCTCTGCGGAACGCCTCTCGAATCATCCGACGAGCTAGCCATGGGATGACGCGACCGGTGATCGGCCAGACCGTTCGCTGTCATCGCTAGTGATCGAGAGTAAATATTCTCCCTGTGAGTGACCAAGAGAACGGCCCGAATCTCGAATTGCTCTCCCCTAGTAGAAGCGGCGTTTCTATCGCCGAAGCACAAGATCCCAACCGTCCTAAGCGGGTCATGGGATTTCGCGATTTGGTATTGTTCTACGTCGTCACCGGCGTCAGCCTGCGCTGGATCGCGACCGCGGCCGCCGCCGGGCCGAGTTCCATCGTTATCTGGCTGGGCGCTTGGCTATTGTTCTACACGCCGCTCGCGCTTTCGGTCATCGAGCTTTCGTCGCGCTACCCGAATGAAGGTGGACTTTACGTCTGGTCGAAACGCGCCTTCGGCGATTTTTCGGGGTTCATGGCGGCTTGGACTTACTGGACCAGCAACCTCCCGTACTTTCCTGCCGTACTTTACTTCGCAGCAGCAAACGCACTTTTCATGCGGCAGGCGCAATGGTCGCATCTTTCATCCAACGCCACATACTGCATTATTTTTTCGCTGGTAACGCTCGCCGCTGCCACCTTTTTGAATGTGGTCGGGCTCGACGTGGGCAAATGGTTGCACAACGTCGGCGCCGTCGCCATGTGGATTCCCGTCCTCATCATCATCGGTTTAGGCCTCCTCGCCTATCACCGCTTTGGATCTGCCAACAGCTTCTCGCTTCCTACCATGACGCCGAGCTTGCGTCTGAATGACATCATATTTTGGTCGGTGCTCGCTTTTGCCTTCGGCGGATGCGAAACCGGATCTTTCATGGCCGAGGAGATCAAGAACCCGCGCCGCATCATCCCTCTGGCTCTTTTCGTCGGGGGATTGATGATCGCATTCTGCTACATCGTCGGAACAGTTTGCGTGTTGCTCGCGCTCCCGTCGTCGGAAGTGAGCCCTTTGCAAGGCCTGGTGCAGGCGATTGCCAAGACCTCCGAGCGCGTGGGACTTCCTTGGTTTCTTCCCATCGCGGCGTTTCTAATTGCCCTGAGCAATGTCGGTTCGTCGGGGGCGTATCTGGCTGCAGTAGCGCGATTGCCTTTCGTAGCCGGAGTTGATCATTATCTGCCTGCTTCCTTCGGAAAGCTCCATCCGCGATGGGGAACGCCGTGGGTCGCGCTCCTCACCCAGGCAGTGATCGGCGCCATCTTCATTTTTCTTGGACAGGCGGGAACCTCGGTTCAAGGCGCGTACGAGGTGCTGATCAGCATGAGCGTGATCACTTATTTCATCCCCTACTTATATCTATTTGCGTCGATGTTTAAATTGCAGGGCGAAGCTGCGGGAGAGGAAGTCATTCGAGTGCCGGGCGGAAGACCGGCCGCTTATGTGCTCGCGGTGGTTGGGTTTGCTGCGACCCTGCTGACCATCGCACTCTCGGTCCTGCCATCACCCGATGAGCCGAATAAGGCGCTGGCTGTCTGCAAAGTGGTTGGTGGCTGCGGCGCCCTGGTTCTGGTCGGGGTCGGGCTCTATTGGGCCGGGAAACGGCGGGCGCTCCGCGATCAAGCTTTTAGCGGTTGACAAGTTCCCCTCAGAGGCACAAACTTTCAGACAATTTTGTCGCCGATCCCTTCCGTACGCCGTGTGGAACTTGGCTTGGGAGTGGGCTTTCGGCGTGCTAGAGGAAGATTTCCATGTCGAAAATTTCCCTATCGAGGATTTCCATGTCGAATTTAACGAGAGTCGCCACACTGTTCTCCCTATCGCTTTTCATCGTCGCCCTCTGCGCGAGCGCGTCCGCGCAACAACACCTCACCGGCACGCTTCCTGATGGCGCGACCTATGTGATCGATGTACCTGCGGTATGGAATGGAACACTTCTTCTCTACAGCCATGGATACGTTACGCCTGGATCAGCCAATCCCGCGGAAGACGTAGGCGATCCGCTCACCGGAGGCTATATGCTGGCAGCGGGTTTTGCGCTGGCCGGTTCATCCTACGCGACGACGGGCTGGGCGGTGCAGCAGGCGATTCCCGATCAGATCGCGACCCTCGACGTTTTTCAGAGCCTCGTCGGCAATCCCACGACCACGATCGCATGGGGACATTCCCTTGGCGGCATGATCACCGCCGGATTGGTGCAGGAGTATCCGACTCGCTTCAACGCTGCGCTGCCCATGTGCGGAGTCGTAGCCGGCGGCGTGGGGGAGTGGAACGGAGCGCTGGACGGGGCGTTCGCCTTCAACACGCTGGTTGCGGGAGGAACGCTCCAGGTCGTCAATATCACCAACCCGACCGACAATTACGTCGCGGCCGAGACGATTCTTGCCGAGGCACAGGGGACACCGCAAGGGCAGGCGCGAATTGCATTGGCCGCAGCCCTCGGAGACCTGCCTGGCTGGTTCGATCCCGCTTCGCCTGAACCGTCGCCGACCGACTACGTGACTCAGCAAGCGAATCAGTTTTTGTGGCTGTCGGAGGTTGACGTTCCCTTCATGTTTGCATTCCGGGCGGAGTTGGAATACAGGGCCGGGGGCAATCCGTCATTTAATACGGGCGTGAATTATAAGTATCAGCTGTCGCGCTCGACAAGCTACGCGGAAGTGCAAGCGCTGTACGCAGCCGCAGGACTGGATCTCGACGCCGATCTTACAACGCTGAACCGTGCCACGCGAATCGCGGCCGATCCGGGCGCCCTCGCTTACCTGAGCCAAAACATCATCTACAACGGCCAACTCACCATCCCAGTTCTAACGATGCATACCACGGGTGACGGTCTCGTCCCGGTGGAAAACGAGCGAGCGTATGCGAAGGTTGTTAACGCAGCGAATGACGGAACGTGGTTGCGTAAAACCTTCGTTCATCGAGCGGGTCATTGCGCTTTCTCGCCGGCGGAAACGATCACGGCGATGCAGACGCTTCAGTTGCGGCTGGCAACTGGGAAATGGCAAGATCTCGCTCCTGCGGACATGAACAACGAGGCTGCTGCGCTCGGCTCGGAGTTCAACATCATCGACGACAACGGAACGGTCGTGCCCGCGGCGCCGGCTTTTGAGCAGTATCGGCCGCTGCAATTCCTGAGGATTTACGACGCTTTCAGCCAGTAAGTAAGAATAGCCGCGCGCCGGAAAGAATTAAACCGGCGTTCCCGTCTTACGCTTTGGATTGAAGAACGGCAACGGCACAACCGTTGCCGTCGTCTTCTTGCGCTGGGCCTCGATCGTCAACTCCATCTGCAACTCCGTTCCCGCCTTCGAATACTCGGTGCTCACACTGGCCAGCGCAATCAACTTTTTCAGCAGCGGAGAGAATGCCGTCGTCGTAGCCTTGCCCACCTGCTTGTCCCCAGCATAAATGGGAACCGCGACGCGAGATGCCTGGCTCGGAGCTGCCGGAGACAATCCAAACTTATCGAACTGCTCTTCCACTTCTACCCAATCCGCTTCGAGGCCGACCAACTGCCGCGCCACGCCTGGCTTATCGTCGCGCGCCAGCGCGCGCTTGCCGATAAAATGTTCTTTATCGAGATGGACCATCTTTCCAAAACCCAGCTCATACGGCGAATATTTCTGGGATGGAATCAGCGCCTTTTTCGAGCTGATGTAGTCGACCTCGATCAGCAACAGGCCCGCTTCGACGCGCGCCACATCGAGCGCCAGCATTCCGGCGGCATGGATGTCAAATTGCTTGCCCTTGTCCATGAGAGCGTCCCACACATGAATCGCGTCGTCCCCACTATTCAGGGGAATCCATATTTCGTAGCCGAGATCGCCGGTGTAGCCGGTGCGCGAAATATCAACGGGCACGCCGGCAATCTTGCCCGATGTTTTTCGAAAATATTTCAGATTGGCAATGTCCGCCTCTGCGATCGTCTTCAAAAGTTTCGCGGATGCTGGCCCCTGTAACGCCAATGCTGCTGTCTGCTCGGAGATGTCTTCGATCTGAATATCCATGTTCAGGCCGTTTTGGCGAAACCAGCGCAGGCTCGGATCAGCGGCTGTCCAGCGATATTTATTTTCTTCGAGGCGCGTGATCGTGCCGTCGTCGATGACCTTGCCCTCTTCATCGCACCAGCACGCATAAATCACCTGCCCAACCGCGACTTTATTGATGTCGCGCGTGATTACGCGGTTCACCAGTTTGGTCGCATCTTTGCCGGTGATCAGATATTTATAGAGTGGAGAAATATCGATGAGCGCGCAAGCATTGCGAATCGCGTTGTACTCATGCTCGTGATGCACTTCATACACGCTGACCGCGTAATATCCCGACCACTCGCGATAATTCAGGCTCTGGCAGAGAGCGAAAGTTCTTTCGTGAAATGCGGTTCCAATGGGCAAAATTCAACCTCGCGTAATCTTTCCCTGTGTGATCTTCCCTGCGCTCCCCGTGTCCTCTGTGGTAAAGAAGTTCTCAGCCGAGGAAAAAACTAAAGAAATCCGACAGCCGGATTATATGTACCGAACCAATTGCTCGGCAAGTGCCGAACGCCGGTGACCGCGAGTCAGCAATCACGCGTATCTAAAGACAAAACGGTGCTTTCTCGATAGAATGACCAGTCCTTTCCTGTCACTTTTCCCGGTCATTTTGGACTCATCGATGCCTGCATTTTCAAGTACCAAGAAGTACGACGTAATCGTTATTGGCGGAGGCCACAACGGTCTAACCAATGCCGCCTATCTGGCGAAGGCGGGAAAGAAAGTTCTCGTACTCGAACGTCGCCACGTTCTCGGTGGCGCGGCTTGCACCGAAGAAGTTTTTCCCGGCTTCAAGTTTTCCGTCTGTTCTTACGTAGTCTCGCTACTGCGCCCTGAGATCATTCGCGACCTCGACCTTCCGCGCCATGGACTTGAGATTCTGCCGCTCGACGGCACGTTCACTCCCATGCCGAACGGCGACCATCTGTGGCGCGTGAACGATCACGGCAAGACGCATCGCGAGATCGCGCGTCACTCGCGGGTGGACGCCGAGGCCTACGATGAATTTGGCAAGGCGATGCAGGCCATGTGCCGCTTCGTGAAGCCGATCCTCAGCATGATTCCGCCCGACCCCGCCACATTAAATCCGCGCGAACTTATGAAGCTGCTCTTCATCGGCCGTCGCTTTCAAGGCATGTCGAGCGAGGATAAATATAACCAGGTCCAGCTCATGACCATGAGCGCTATCGACTTTCTCGATCAGTGGTTCGAAACCGATGTACTCAAAGCGACGATGTCGGCGTCGGGCATTATCGGGACATTCCTCGGAGTACGCTCGCCGGGCACAGCTTATGTTTTGCTGCATCACTATATGGGCGAGATTGATGGCGCCTTTCGCGCATGGGGATTCGCGCGTGGCGGCACGGGCGCAATTTCGAATGCAATTGCAGACGCCGCCCGCGAAGCTGGAGTCGAAATCCTCACCGAAGCGCCAATTGCCAACATCATCATCAAGAACGGGCGCGCCATGGGCGTTGTGCTCGCAAATGGCGATGAAATCTACGCCGAAGTTATTTCTTCGAGCGTCGATCCGCGGCTAACCTTCACCAAGATGATCGAACCGGGGAACCTACCCGATGAATTCATGGAGGGCGTGAAGCGCTACAAGTTTCGCGGGTCTTCCGGCAAGGTGAACATGGCGCTCGACGGCTTGCCGAATTTTAAATGCATGCCCGGAGTGGGCGCTCACTTGCGCGGCGCGATCTCGATCTCACCGAGCGTCGAATACATGGAGAAAGCGTACGACGAGGCAAAGTACGGGCACTGGTCGTCGCATCCATATATCGACATGGTTATTCCGACGCTCACCGATACATCGCTCGCGCCGCCGGGCAAACATATTCTTTCCTGCTTCGTGCAGTACGCACCTTACAAGCTCGCGCCCGGACTTGACTGGGATACGGAAAGAGAAAAATTCGGCGACAACGTGGTGAATACGATCGCCGAGTACGCGCCCAATATCAAAGACATCATTCTGCATCGTCAGGTTGTTACTCCGCTTGATCTCGAACGTACGTGGGGATTGAGCGAAGGCAACATCTTTCAGGGCGAACTTTCGCTGGAACAGTTATTTTTCCTGCGTCCGGTTGCGGGATGGGCGCAATTCCGCTCGCCCGTTAGGAACTTATATATGTGCGGATCGGCGACGCATCCCGGCGGCGGAATCATGGGCGCCCCCGGACGTCTAGCGGCGCTGGAAATTCTGAAAGACGGGGCAGCGTGATGTCCTCAGTCGGATCGGTGGCGGAGGTCCGCGACGTTGTCATTGTTGGCGGCGGCCACAATGGTCTCGTAGCCGCATTCTACCTGGCCAAAGCCGGATTCAAGCCGCTCGTCCTCGAACGCCGCGCCCAGGTAGGCGGTGCGGCCATCACCGAAGAACTGCACCCCGGCTTTCTCTGCTCGACGCTAGCGCACATCCCCGGTCCGCTGCGCCCAGACATCCTGCGCGACATGCAACTCGATCAGCATGGTCTGAGATTCACGACGTCCGAAGTCAGCACGGTTTCGCTGCTGCCCGATGGCCGAGCCCTCGTGCTTTATTCCGACGGGAAGAAGGCTGCGGAGGAAATCGCGCAATGGTCGCAGAAAGACGCAGCCTCGTATGCCGACTTCGGCGCAGCGCTCGGCAAGATTGGCAAAGTGATTGGCGAAGCGCTGGCGCTCACTCCGCCGAATATAGACAACCCCAGCCGCGGCGACCTTTGGGGAATGTTGCAGACGGGCCGGTCAATTCGAAATTTGGGAAAGAAAGACTTGTATCGCGTGCTGCACTGGGGACCGATGGCCGTCGCCGACCTGGTGGCGGAGTTCTTCGACACGGAACCGCTGCGTGCGACCATCGCCGCCCGCGGTATCTTCGGAACATTCCTTGGCCCATGGTCGGCGGGGAGCGCGCTCGTGCTCCTATTGCGCGCCGCCGCTGATCGATCAGCAAACTCGTCGCCCGCAGGAAGCGTGCAGTTCCCTGCCGGTGGGGTCGGCGCCATCACTCAAGCGATGGCGGCGGCGGCGAAACAAGCTGGTGCAGAAATTCGTACCGACGCCGACGTCGCCGAGATTCTGGTGAGGGACCGCATGGCAATGGGGGTCGTCCTCGCGTCGGGCGAAGAGATTAACGCGCGCGCTGTCGTATCGAACGCCGATCCCAAACGCACGCTGCTGCGCCTCGTCGACCCCGCGCACCTTTCGCCAGATTTCATACAAAAGATTGAAAACTATCGCGCGATGGGGACGGTCGCGAAAATCAATCTCGCGCTCTCCGCTCTTCCAGACTTCACGGCGCTCAAGAGCAAGGGTAACGGCGATCTGCTCCGTGGCCGCATCCAGATCAGCCCTGAGATCGATTACCTGGAGCGCGCTTTCGACGAGTCGAAGTATGGCAATTTCTCGCGAAATCCTTATATTGAAATGACGTTCCCGTCACTTTCCGATCCATCGCTCGCTCCGGCTGGCCAGCACGTGATGTCCATCTATATGCAGTACGCACCTTACAAGCTAAAAGACAGCGATTGGGAGAGCCAGCGCACAGCACTCGGCGAAACTGTCGTCAAAACGATCACACAATATGCACCGAATTTGCCCCAGTTGATTCTGCGTCACCAGATCATCACGCCGAAGGATCTCGAAGAAACGTATGGTCTCACCGGCGGACACATCTTTCACGGCGAACTGGCGCTCGATCAGTTCTTCACCATGCGACCGCTGCTGGATTGGGCGCGCTATCAAACACCGATCGAGCGACTCTTTTTATGCGGCAACGGAACCCATCCTGGTACTGGCCTTACGGGCGGATCGGGGGCCAATGCCGCACGCGTGATTGTGAAAGCGCTGAAGAAATAGTTGGCGCGCCAACGATTTTATTCCGCCCCGCGGTATTACTGAAGTACTCCTCAGAGCTCGATCCATCAGCGCTGCATCCGCCATCCCAGCCTTTTCCGCGGCAATGCTGAGCCTCAGCTCATGCGAGTAGGAGTGCCATCACTTCCGTAACCGGGTAACCAATTGCACTGGGTTGCCCTTTCGGTTTTACTAAGAATGGCCTTCATTTGAAAATCTTACGGCCCGATCTCGAAGGAGCTGACCGTGGTTGAGGATCCCCAATGGGAACTCGCGTTGCTCGCCACCGTGCAGAGCTTCTACCATCGTCTGCTGAGTGACCAGCTTGGCGGAGAGATGCCGGCGCCCGCCCAACTCGCTCCTGAGGTCATCAGCCGCGCCACCGACGTGCGCTCGACTCTCGATCAAATGCAGCTCTGGATACAGCTTCTCGACATGGCGATTACTCCCGCCATGCTGCGCATTGGCGTGCAATCTGACATGGATCCGGAAGTTGCGGAGGCTTTGCTACGCTACTTTGCGCGTCATCGTGACGATTCCGGCGCCAATCGCGACAAGACTGATCTGGTTGCAACCTTTCTATTTCGCCATCCTCGCGTGCCTGGTCAATGGGAGCGTCGCGGCTACGGCCTTGACGGCTCAATTCCTCTTTCTCCTTTTGAAATTGCGCTGCTCGAAATATTGTCCGAATCCGATGTCCCGGTGTTGCCCGAGAATCACGTGCAGCTACTGCGCGAGTTCGGTCCTTTGCTCGACCAGGCCAATCGCTTCCAGGACTTCAGCGCGCTTATGGATTCGGGCATCATCCAGCGCGTTCGCGAATTGAAAGCTTCCCTCGGCGAATCGATTTATCACCCTGGAGTTTTGGCCACGCTCGCGCCCTACAACGCGGCATTCGGCGACCGTTTTCATTCGCTCTTTGCGGCCGCCGCGGACGAAATCAAGGATTTCGCGAGGCGCCTCGAGGAACTGGGGGGCAGCATTCTGAGCACGGTCGACGGCGTTGAAGTCACCGTTGAGCATGTTGCCGCGCTCAACCAGGAGGCACTGTTAACAGTTGATTACGGCTCGGCGCTGGAAAAATTCCGCCGCGTTTCGCGGCTGAAAAAAGAATTAGAACGCAGGCCGCCCATCCGGCGCTCGCATCCAGATCACGCACCCTCAGGGCACGCTGTGGGCAAGGGGGCGGCGGCCGCTCCGGCGCTGGCCGTGAAGTACGTTCCTACCGCGATCACGCCGCAGGCACTTTCCGTCGAAGAAGCCAAGCTGCGGAGAGTCGAAGAGTCGGTCCGCGTTTTCGTGCGAGTGGCCGACCCTAAGTTCCGGCAGATCGTGCCTATGCGCTATTTCAACCTCATGCTCAACGCCGCCGAGGTTGAAGCGTACACTGCGGACTATCTTGAGCAGTCGGGACCGCGCGCCGATGCTGCCCGCATGCTACTGCGACTGGTCGCGGTGAATGCGCGGCTCACCACCGAGATGGAGGAACTGAAGCGCTCGCGAAATTCGCCCTCCGTCTGGAAGCTGCACGCCGATTCGCTGGTGGTTCTGATCGATCTCGCCAAACGCCTGGCTGAAGCGGTGGACCGACTTGCATTAGCAGCTGGGCAGCAAGCGGAAACCCAGAGCAACAGCGAGCCGTTGCGCAATTCTCTCGATAAGCTGCGCGATCGCACCGCGGAAGCGGCAAAGCTCATCGCCGAAGCATAATCTGCACAAAAAAGGGACAGGCTATCTGCCTATCCCTTATTCATCCAAGCCAACAACCGACCGCCATTGCTTAGTGAATATCGAACTGCTCCTGGTGCAGCGCCGGGTCCGATTTCACGATGATTGTTTTTTTCGTGAGTTCTTCCATTTCGGTCAGCAGTTTCGCATTGTTCGTCTTCAGCGCTTTCGCGACTTCGGGATTCACCCGCAACATCACGTCGCTGTGCTCGAGATGGTTCGAGATCTTGCGCATCTCGACATAAACCTCGTTGCAGATAGTGCTCACTGATTTGACGAAACCGGTGGATTGGCAATAGGGGCATGGCGATCCTATCGTCCGCTCCAGCGACTGCTTCACGCGTTTGCGGGTGATGGCCACTAGTCCGAAATCATTGAACTGTAGAACCTTCGACGGAGCGCGGTCGAGACGCAACGCCTCTTCGAGCGCTTGCATTACTTTCTGGCGGTTGCGGCGCTCGTCCATGTCGATGAAGTCGATGATGATGATGCCGCCCAGATCGCGCAGCCGCACCTGGCGGACGATTTCTTTGATGGCATCGACGTTCGTCTTCACGATCGTGTCTTCAAGGCGAGCGGTTTTGCCGACATACTTACCGGTGTTTACGTCGATCGCGACTAGCGCCTCTGTCTGATTGATGACGATGTAGCCGCCACTCTTCAGCCAGACTTTCGATTTCAGCGCCTTATTGATTTCTTCGTTCAGACCGAATTGATCGTAGAGCGGCGTCTCTTTGGTGTATAGCTTGACGCGCTTGACCAGAGCCGGCTGAAAGCGATTGGCGAAGCGCACAATGCGTTCATATTCCTGCTCTGTATCAACCCAGATTACCGAAAAATCTGAACTAACCTGATCGCGCAGCACCCGCTCTACCACGTTGAGGTCGTGGTAAATGAGCGCTGGAGCCTTGCTGCTTTCAGAACGTGTCTTAATCTCACTCCACAGATTCTTGAGAAAACGAATGTCAGCTCGCAGTTCTTCATCGGTTGCGCCCGCTGCCGCAGTGCGAACGATAAAACCGCCTCCGCCATTTTCGCGCTCGCTCTGAATGATTCGTTTCAGCCGCTGCCGTTCTTCCTCCGACGAAATCTTGCGCGATACTCCGGTGTGATTCACCGTCGGCATGAAAACCAGAAAGCGCCCCGGCAACGCAATGTGGCTGGTGATGCGGGCGCCTTTTTTGGCAATCGGCTCCTTGGCGATTTGGATCAGGACCTCTTGTCCCTCTTTGAGCAATTCGCTGATCTGCGGCACCACACGGTTCTCGCGGCTGCGAAAACGGCGTCCACCGCGGCGTCCGCGCCCTCGATCGAACCCCCGTTCCGGCCCGCGACGTTGCGTCCTCTGCAATAACATCGCCTCCGGCGCGGGACCGCGAACTTCCGCGCTGGCATCGACCGTGCCGTCGCCAATGGCTTCCGCCTCAAGCAACGCCTCGGCTTCAGCTTGCGCCTCTTCTAGTTCCAACTCCTCCGCTTCCCTCTCCTCGGCTTCAAGCACCGCTTCTGGGACTACTTCGCCGTTCGTGGACGCTTCCACACTGGCTGGCTCACTGCGGGCTGCTAAACCGGGAGCAACTTCCGCGATCGCAGGTTCAGATAGTTCTTCGCCGGCGACTCGCGTTTCCTCCTCGAGCAATTCCTCTTCTTCAAAGCCCGCATCGTCTCCCGGCTCTTCCCCGTAGGAGGCAAGCTCAACCTCTTCCTCTTCGATCTCTTGCTCCTCCACAGAGCCATGCACCGAGCCACCTATGACAGAGTGCGTCGCTTCAGTTCGGTCGTCGTCAACAACATCGTCGCTTGTCTGTGGAGTCCTCTCCACTTGGCGCGAAGCTTCATACAAAGTCGCTTCGCGAACTGGGGCCGGCTGAATTGAATATGCTTCCGTGATGCGACCTTCGTTCTGTACTTCGGCTATATCCGGCGCGGCGTTGACGGACGCACTGTGAATCTCTTCGTCGAACTCGGCGTGCGGAATGTGATCGTGCTGCTCGTGCAAAGGCTCGGCAACATCCGCCGCGAAGATGGGTTCGTCATCGGGAAAGTTCGCAATGATCGAAGCGGGTACGGGGGGCGCGCTCGTCAAGGAGAAAGCCTCCTTGGGCGCAACTGGTTCTTGAGGTTGAGCTTGATTCTGGCTTAAACGCTGGTATTTAGAGATTGATTCGCCGGGCAGCACGATCGGTTGATATCCCGGGGGGGGCCCGTAATCGTAGTCGCGGCCCACACGACTGGTGGGCGCTGAACGCTGGAATCGCGAATCGGATCCGCCACGTCCAGGGCGATCGCCACGGTTGAAACGGTCGTTCCTTCCTTCCCGGACTTCGCCTCTTGTTTCGTTCCCACGATTTTCATTCCGAGGTTCGCGCCTCAGTTCGCTGGATGTTTCGATGCGCCCCTCGGTGCGGGGTTCGATTCGGGTTTGCTCGGGACGCTCGACGCGTCCGCCCTGATCGCCGGTTTCACCACGGCGTCCGCGGCGGCGACGACGGCCGCGAAAATCGCGCGGCGCGCTCGCCACATTGCCCGCTTCCGCTGTGGCGGCAACGGGCTCTTCGGCTTCATCTGCCCCGTCGCCCGTTTCGCTAAACTGCGCTTCGCCGTCAGCCGCAGGGCCCGCTTCCGACCCGTTGCGCGGTCGCGCCTCGGTCACCGGGCGATTCGCAGGGATCGCTTCATCAAGGTCTTCATCCGTCTGCTCCAGATCCATGAAATCGGAGACGTAGAGGAAGGCGTCGCGTTCCAAGCCAATATCCACAAAGGCCGACTGCATGCCTGGCAGCACGCGTGTGACTCGGCCTTTATAAATCGAGCCGGCTAGCGTGTATTCGTTTTCGCGTTCGAGGTAAATTTCCGCGAGTTGATCGTCTTCTGTGATCCCCACTTTGGTTTCATGGGGAGTGGTCGATACATACAATTCCTTGTTCATTTCTACTCCGGTTATCTCACCGGACCAGAAGCGCAAGGCGGACCAACGGATCGATAGCGTTCAGCGCCGCTCCGGGTAGGAGCGGGCGCGGTCCCCAAGAGAAAGTGCTTCCCGGGACCTACACTGCAGCAGTGAATTGTTGTTGCTCGTCTGCACTGATCGCATAAAGCCTTCCGTCAGGTCTGTGGCCACATCTCTCTGATTCCGCCGAGAGGGCCGTTCCCCGCCTGACTGGCTTCAATCCTGTCCGGCTTCACTTCTGCCGGCATTCTGCCCTCCTTTTTCGCGAGGGCCTTCGTAATCTTGTTTCCTGCCTGAGCTTGTTTCTTGGCACCGTTTGCGAATGGCGAAAGGTACCCCAACGTCTACCGATCCCGTCTCAGTTCACGAAGCGGCGCATCCGTACGTTCATCACGATCCCCAGCGCCAAAAACATGAAAAGCACGGACGACCCACCGTAACTCATGAGCGGTAGAGGTATTCCGGTGACTGGCATAAAACCAACCACCATGCCGACGTTGACCAGAATGTGAAAGCTAAGCACAGCCACCACACCCATCACCAGAAATGCCCCGGCGCGGTCGGGCGCCGTTTGCGCATTCTGGGTCAACCGCATCAGCACTATGAAGTATAACAGCAGCACCGCTAAAGCTCCTATAAACCCATGTTCCTCCGCGAAAGCTGCAAAAATGAAGTCGGTCTGCGGCACCGGCAAGAAGGCCAGATGAGTCTGCGATCCCTGGCTGCTCCCCCAGATTCCACCCGACCCCACCGCAATCAACGACTGATTGACCTGATACCCGGAGCCTTGGCTGTCCGCTTCCGGGTGCATATAACTCGTCAGCCGCTCCTTCTGATACGACTTCAACTTCATCCAGGCGACCGGAACCAGCAAACCGGCGATCATCACTACAATCAACGCTTGCTTCCATCGCAAGCCGCCCAGAAATAATCCCATGGCCGCCACCGGCAGATAGGTCAGGGCTGTTCCCAGGTCCGGTTGCCGCAACACCATCAGCATGGGAAAACCAACGATCGCCCCTGCCTTCAGAAAGTCCGACCAAGACAGTTCGCGTTCATGCAAATCCGCGAAATACTTCGCCATCGCGAGAATGAGGATTAGCTTCACCCACTCCGATGGCTGAAAATGCCCTCCGCCGGGCAGTTTGATCCAACGCTTCGCCCCGAGGTATTTCTGCCCGAACAGAAGCACCGCGATCAAAGAGGCCAGCGAAGCTACGTACATCCAGTGGATTTGTTCAAGGATCGCTTGATAGTTCAGCAGACTGACGAGAAACATCGCGCCCAAGCCAGCTAGAATCCAGTAGATTTGCCGTATGTGTGACCCGGCAAATTTCGTGTGCTCGGTCGCACTGTGAATCTGCACCACGCCAAGCGTGCAGATCGCCAGCACGAAGCCCATCAGGACCCAATCGAAATCTCGGTAGGATACGTAGCGCGACATGGATTCAGTCGCCCACCCTGGAACACATTGGAGAGAAAGTATTCAATGCAAAACTTGGCGGTCCCAGAATCACTCGCAAGGAGTCGACGGGCACGATGGGCTGACCGGAGGTGTCGAGCGCGTCCAGATCCATACCGCGCCTCCACCAATAACGGCCAGTCCGCCGATAACCACCGGTGTAGAACTCATGATTCCGCCACTAGCGGCCCACGCTGCCCCCGCACGCCGACGCTTTTTCTTCTTTTTCTCCGCATCGGTCGTGTCATCGCGCGTAGTCTCTTGCCCCTGAGACACGGTTGTCGTGGTTCCCTTGTCGTCTTGCACAGTCACGTCGCCCTTGTTGGCCGCGATCTGCACCCGTCCGTCGACATCCCTGACCTGAAATTCAGTCCAAGTATCAGCGGCCGGTTTGATGGTTACATCGCCAGCGCGCGCCGCCAGTCCGCGAGAAGTAGTCACGCGCACCGCGCCATGCTCCAGCTCTATGGTCGGCCCTTCAAATTTAACCAGGGAATCGGCCAGGACCATGACACTCGAACCATTCGATTGAATACTGGCCGTCGAATCGGGACGCGTCTGCAACATATCTCCCGAGAACACGGCTGCCGACTTCGGCACCACGCTCCCGTTTAACCACGCAGCACCATTAGTGTACAACATCGCCGATGGAGTCTCTCCCGCCAGCATCATCTGCGCCGGAAACAGGATCAACAGCAAGCCGCACACAGCAGACCGAAGCCTTGACTGTGACATGGGTTCGGATCACTCCCGCACTTATTGATTTTTGTTATCGTAAGCCGGTAAAGGGTTGCAGGTCAATGCTTTTTGTTCTTCCGACGCACTTTTGTTTCCACAGGACCCAGAACTCGGCCGGCCGCACCCACTTGATAACCACCCCAGCAGCGTCTCGCCCTCGACCGCTGCGACATCTACATCAATCCAGCGATTGGCTTCGTATGACCCGGGAATTTTCAACTTCAGATAATTATCGGTCAGAGCCTCGGTGAATGCCGGCTCTCCCGAGTGCAGTGTAATCGCTTTCACCGTCGTCCCGACAAGCGCCTGCATAAAGGCAGCTTTCTTCTCGGAAGCAAGCTCACGCAGCACTCGATTTCTTTCTCTGGCCACTCCGATGGCAACTTGGCCCATCGCTTTCGCCGCCGGCGTTCCGGGACGCACCGAATAGGTAAAGACGTGCAGATAAGTAAACGGCAACTCTTCGATCATCCGCCGTGTTTCATCAAACTCGGCGTCCGTCTCGCCTGGGAATCCGACCATCACATCGGCGCCAATCGCCGCATTCGGCATGGCCGCTCTGATCTTCAATATCTTTTCGCGATAATGCCAAGGACGGTACTTGCGATGCATGCGCCGTAACACTGCGTCGCTCCCTGATTGCAGCGGCACGTGCGCATGCTTCGCAATTCGTGGCGAGGAAGCTACCAGTTCGATCAGTTCGTCACTCCAATCCATAGGCTCAACCGAACTGACTCGAAGCTTCTCGATCGAAGTTTGCGCGAGGATCGTGCGAATCAGAGCTTCGAGTCGCCTGCCATCGGTCGCGGGCTTTAACTGAGAACTGACGACTTCGAACTGAGAGCTGCTTTCCAGATCTCTTCCCCACCGCCCCAAATTGATTCCCGAAATCACCACTTCACGATAGCCAGCATCCACGAGGGTTCGCACCTCGGCGATCACGCGTTCTGCCTGCAGCGAGCGGCTCGCGCCGCGAACATAAGGAATCACGCAGAACGAGCAGCGACTGTCGCATCCATCCTGCACTTTAAGATTTGGCCGCGTGCGCTCATTCGCCGCTTCGAATACCGGAGCTGCAAGCAACTCGGTGTGCGCAAAAATATCGCCGACAAAAACATTGCCCGTGCGCGGCTCACCCAAGAGCTGCACCAGCGAAACAAACCCCTCCGCGGAAGAAAGAGACGACGAAGAAAGAGATGATGAAGAAGTTGCGATCTCCGCGACCTGGTGCTTGTGCGAATTGCCCACGACCCAAGTCACGCCGGGCAGTGCTGCCAACTCTTCCGGCGCGCGCTGCGCGTAGCAGCCGGTCACGAGGATTTTGCAATCTGGATTGACGCGCTGCAGACGCCGTATGGATGCACGTGCATCCTTATCTGCGCCGGATGTAACCGTGCACGTGTTGAGCACCACAATTTCCGCGTCGCGAGCCGCTCCGGCTCGATCGAGTCCGCGCTCCAGAAACTGCCGTTCCAGCGCTGCCCCATCCGCCTGGGTTGCGCGACAGCCAAAATTTTCTATGTAGAAGCGAGGCACCCTCCTATACTAAACGAGCAGGCGTCGCGACTGAACGATCTGTAGTGGGTAGATTCTGGTCTCCGCTAACTGGCACCGCATAGCATCATGAACTTCCCCATGCCCAGGAGGCGCACATGAAACGCCGCATTCTTCTAGTCGATGACGATCTCGCGGTGCTCCTGACGCTGAAAGCCGTCCTTGAACTCCACGGATTTGAAATCGAAACTGCCTCCAGTTCTGCCGAGGCCTTCATGCGCATGGAGTCCGGCGTTTTCCACATGGTGATCAGTGATCTGCGCATGGAGACAGAAGATTCCGGGCTCCAGGTACTCCGTCGCGCGCGCAGTCAAGCCTACAATCCCGCTACCGCCCTTCTCACGGCCCATCCACCTTCCGGAGCAGATTGGGGCCCTTATCGCAACGAAGAGCGGCCCGCCGGTGAACGTCACCACGAGAAGCATGAGAATGGCCAGAATTGGAATGGGGGAACAGCGGACTCGTTGCTCATAAAACCGCTGGGCACCAAGGATTTGCTGCGGCAGGTGGAAGCTTTGCTTGTCAACCATGCCGACAAGCAGCAGCGCCGCCACAACGCCGCACCCAAGGCACACTAAAACAAGCGCCACGCAGGATGAGCGTCCTGCTGGCCCCTTCGACTCAGAGAACCTGTTCGACGATGCTCCTTAGCGCCGCAGCTCCTTATTTCCCGGAGATCCTGCAGTCAAAGAAGCAATCAGGCGCTCGCGACCCGTCGTCCCTGAAAACACTCGCGGCAAAGCACTGGCCGCCCTTGCGTCGGCCGGAACGGAACCGTAGTCTCTTTCCCACACTGTGAACAGTTCGTCCGGGTCTCCATTTTCGTATACGAGTGCCCGCGCGACTGTCCTGGGGACGATGCGCCGAGCACCGCTACTCGCTTGCCTTTGCAGTTCTTGCAACGCTTTGGCTCGTTCTTGAACTGCTTGTCGTGGAAGAAAAGCTGTTCACCCGCCGTGAACACGAAATCCGTGCCACAATCGATACACTTCAAAACCTTGTCCTGGTATTCCATTGAAGAGGCGCTCCCATTACGCGTGACCTGCTCATCACGGGAGACCCGAATAGGGAAGGATCCGGTTCACATCGTGGGCAGGAGATTTACATCCCCCTCATGCTGACCCCTTGGATTCGGCCCGCCATGCGGTGTGCACCGCATGGTTACTGATAATCGTTTACCGCTCTCGGAAAAATCGCTTAACGGCTGTCGGGAATTTTAAGCAATTTCTCGTTCCGTACTCGTTTCCGTTTTGCTGTCTGTGGTCTAACTACGCTTGCTGAGATAAAACGGGCCGTCCAATCTGGATCAGCCCGCTTTTACTCTGGTCGTTTTTTTCCGGCTTTTGTTCGTTCGTCGTTAAGTTTTTATTTCAATCTTGCTCTTTGCGAGCTTTCTTGCGGCTGCGCTTGCGAGCCAGCGCTTCTTTCACTCGCTTCCTCTCGCCGGGCTTCAGGTAAAACGAGTGACGCTTTACTTCCTTAATGATGTCCTCAGTTTGTACCTTCCGCTTAAACCGTCGCAGCGCGTTTTCGAGGGATTCACCCTCTTGCAGTCGAACTTCCGCCAACGGGACTACACCCCCCCACTCGTCCTAAGTGGACCTATTAGTTATGGCAAGCATTACTACCCTAAGTCAAGTAGAATGTGCAGAAATATTCTACCCCTTTCAAAAACTCAACCGCATCGATAGCTGTATCTGCCGCGGCGCAAATGAGCTTGCCGGCTTGAGAAAAGTTGTAGGTTGCTGATAATAAGCAGGATAATAAGTGCCGCCCACGCTTTGCGTATACTTAATGAA
Source organism: uncultured Acidobacteriaceae bacterium (assembly GCA_963800565.1). Lineage (GTDB taxonomy): Bacteria > Acidobacteriota > Terriglobia > Terriglobales > Acidobacteriaceae > Acidiflorens. The sequence continues at coordinate 558,615 of CAWDBM010000007.1, read as the reverse complement.
CTGTCCCGCCGTGCTCTGGAAACCATTGTCGGTTATTACTAATCTTTCATTGTTGCGATTAAAGAGATTGAACGAATCTCCACTTAACTCCAAATGCACACGCTCGCCGAGATTCCGCAACCTTCCCAATTTGAGATCTAAGCTCGCATAGTCCGGTCCCGTAAATGCGTTGCGTCCATAACCGGGCAAGCGGTCGTTGCTCAGATTCCCGTCCTGATTCGGATCGCCCGAGACCGTGGCATTCGCCGGCCGTCCGCTCCCATAGGTCATGATTCCAGAAACCTTCCAATGATCGAAGATCGTCGCTGCCGTTCCCTTCGCAAAGGGATGCGGCTCATCGATAGCTGAAATCGTTAGCCGTTGCCGCTGATCAGTAACGCTCGGCCCGCGCTCGCTCTTCGCCGCGTAAGAGTTTTGCACCAGCACCGGTTGCCCCGCCACCAGAGCATCTTGGCCATTGTCGATGGCATGTGCCCAAGTTGTGAGTTCCGCAAATTCTGACCCACCTAATTCCGGAAATTCTGAGCCACCAAGTGATCGACATAAGCGGTAGAACTTCTCCCTATGCCTCCGGCCGGTCCATAGACCGGTGGAGGCGGAGGGGGAGGAGGATGTTGAGCATGTTAAAGCGTCACGAAGTGGAGATTTTATTGAAGACGGGCCACGGTAAGACGGAGGTGGCCCGGCTGACCGGAGTGTCCTTATGCTCGGTGAAGCGCATCGCGCAAGAGGGACCCGTGATGCACGTCGATGATGCGGCGGAACGCGCCCAACGACAGGTCGGCCGGCCCAGCACGGTCGCGAATTTCCGGAAACCGATCCTCGAGATTCTGCAGCAAACACCCGATCTCGCGTCGCTGGAGATTCTGCGGCGAGTGCGGGAAGAAGGCTATGCGGGAGGCAAGACTGCGCTGTACGCGCTGGTGGCCTCGCTCCGCCCGAAGTCGGCCAAGCCGCTGGTTCGTTTCGAGGGTCTGCCCGGGGAGTTCAGTCAGCATGATTTTGGACAAATCGAAGTGCAATTCGTCGATGGCGCCAGCCAGCGCATCCATTTTTTCGCCTCGCGTCTGAAGTATTCGCGTTTCATGTGCGTCAGTCTAGTTCCGGATGAAGCAGTCGAGAGTTTAGTACGAACCTTGGCCGAGCATCTGGCCAGCTGGGGTGGGGCTCCTTTGCAATGCGTCTTCGATCGGCCGAAGACGGTCGCCCTGCAGTGGCGAAAAAATGGGGAGGTGACGGAATGGAATCCGGTCTTTGCCTACGCCACGCTGGAGATGGGAGTGGGGGTGGAGCTGTGCTGGCCGTATCGAGCGCAGCAAAAAGGAAGCGTGGAGAACCTGGTCGGTTTCGTCAAGTCTTCCTTCTTCAAGGTGCGGCGGTTTCACGATGAGGAAGATCTTCGCCAGCAACTACGGGCTTGGCATGAGGAGGTGAACCAGGAGCGTCCCTGCCGCGCGACGGGCGTGATTCCCGCGGTGCGCTGGGCGGAAGAGAAACCTCGCCTCCGTCCTTTGAAAGTGCAGCCGGAAGATCTGGCCTTACGCATTCCCGTCTACGTGGGTCCCACCGGAACGGTGCTCCACGATGGCCATGCCTACTCCATGCCGCCGGAGGCGATCAGTATGCCGGGCACGTTGTACTTGTATGGGCAACGAGTGCGCATCGTGGCCGGTCGGTATGAAGCGATGCATCCCAGGAAATTCGTGGCGCACGAAGGGTCTTCGCTGGCCGAGCATCGCGCGGCTTTGGTAGCAGCTGTGTCCGGGAAACGCGGCCGGCGCTATCTGAAGCGGCAGCAGTTGCTGGAGTTGGGGGAGCCTGCGATTCGCTATCTCACCGAGATTGTGCATCGTCGGCCGCGGCACTGGTACGAGGATGTGGATCGATTGCACGCGATCCTGCAGAGTCATGGTCCGGAGGTTCTGCGGCGAGCCATGGAAACCGGTCTCCAGGAACAAGTATTTGGTGCGTTGTACGTGGAGAGATGTCTGCAACCAGGGTTGAACTTTCCGGAGGCGGTGCAATGAACATCGAGACCACCAGATCGAGGAAGCCGGGTGTGCGCCCGAGCCTTCGGAGGTGCGAAAAAAACACCCAATGGGGGGATGCTAGAGGTCGACCGAGGTGGCGATCATCGTTCCTAGGGGATCCTGGCGCAAAATTTTTCTGGGAATTAACCGAAAAAGCTCACCGCCGTAGCCGGGGCGGTGGGAAAAGTGAAAATCCCGCGGCGGTTGCGGGATTTTCAAGTGCCGTGGGAAAGTCCTGTCTTTGGACTTTTCCACGGAACGGCTTTTTCCACGGCCCTTCTACCCACCGAGGATACCGAGCCGTAAATACACCGAGGAGAATGCAATGACCAAGAAGCCATCCACGTCCATGCCCGAGTTGGCCATCCCGAAACTTTCCGAAGGCCAACTCGAACCTCTGTTCCGACGTCTCAACCTGGCATACACACGCCGCATCTACCAGGAGGTGGCGGATCGAGCCGAGAAAGAAAACTGGACCTATCGCGACTTTCTCGCTCTTCTGCTGGCCGAAGAAGTGGCGCACCGTAAGCAAACCCGCCTGCAGCGCTGCACCCGCCAGGCTCACTTTCCCTTCTTCAAGACCATTGATGAGTTCGATTTCACTTTGCAGTCGACTCTGCGACAATCGCTGCTCGGTTCCTATCTGGGACCGGACTTCGTCACCGAGGGCCGCTCCCTGATCCTTTACGGCAAAACCGGCCGCGGCAAAACTCATCTCGCCGTAGCCATTGGCTATCGCGCCATCCAGAATGGCTTCGACACACTTTGTACCACCGCCGCCGAACTCATCGAGGATCTGTCGAACGCCAGTGCCAAAGGCCTCTTCCAGCAATCGTTGTCCACCTACACTCGTCCTCACGTCTTAGTCATCGATGAGATCGGATATCTAAGCTATGGCCCCGACGCTGCCAATGTTCTGTTCCATGTGGCGAATGATCGCCATCTGAGAAAACGGCCGATGATCTTTACCACCAACAAGCCGCTCAGTGAGTGGGGAAAGGTGTTGCACGACGAGGACCTGGCAGCTGCCATCCTCGATAGAGTCCTGGAACGCGGACGCTTCATCCACCTTGATGGACCCTCAGGCCGGACACGTCATCTAAACTTAGAGGAGGCCTCGCCTTCCAAAGCCGAACGGCTCAGAATTTCCGGAATTAACGGCTCAGAATTTCCGGAACCCACACAAGTGTAGGCAAGGTTGAAATACAACCCCCCCGAAGTACGTTTCCGCACAGCCACGGTCATGCCGTTGTAGACGCTGGTTGCCGCACTCTCAAACTGATTTATGGCTCCGAGTTGCGGGATTGGACGCTCCAGACTGTTGATGCACGGCGGATAGGGGTAACTAATAGGGGTAACTAATGCTGTAAGTCGTCTGCCATGTCGCAAACGACTCCACGTTATAAAGTTGATTTTGGAACGTGCCTCCGGTGGGATCGAAAATGGGATAGCTGTAATAAGTTGGCGGCGGCAAATTTATGTCTCGCGCGCGAATCATATCCACACCATGAACAAACAAATAAGACAATGTCCCAGTGAACCCCTTGGCGAGTTGCCGCTCCAGGCTAAGGCTCGCTTGCTGCACGCGCGGCGTCTTAAAGCCGGGCTCGAACGCCGACACTTGGCTGGTCGCATATTGTTGCCATGCCGCCGGAACAATGCACGACACTGGGCCCGGCGCACAATTCACTGCTGCATTCGGATAGGTTGGGAATACCTGCCCCTGGTAATAATTCGTATTATCCAGAGAAATGAAATTATCAGTTAGCCCGCTGTTATTGCTCACTGCCGTCTGGTACAGCTGCGGAATGCGCGTATAGAAAATTCCAAATCCCGCCCGCACCATCACCGGATGACTATCGCCGAATGCATATCCAATCCCGACCCGGGGAGCAAAATTCATCCCATTTAGCGGCATCTTCCCCGCCTGTGGCCACAGCGGGTTACTCAACAGCCCAGCCTTCGAAAATGTTTGCAGATCGTAACGCACCCCCATACTCAAGCTGAAATGCGGCGTCACCCGCGCCGTATCCTGCACAAACGCCGCATAGTCGTTGCTGTCGGGGTGCGATATCGGATTCCCAAAATTCTGCTCGTAATACCGCGGCACATCGTGTGCCCACGCCCGCAGTGGCGTCAACTGCAACCCCTCCTCCATCGGCACAAACGTGAACGGATTCACCGAAATGTAATCGTAGAAATACTCCCCGCCGAAGAGCGACGGGTAATAGTCATAGTCCCATGTCATCATTCCATCGATGCCGAACTTAAATTGATTTCGCCCTCGACTCCAGCCCATCGTCTCGCCCATATGCAGCCGGTGTTGTCGCGTGAGGCGCGGCAAGTTCGACGATTGCCCAAAATCCTGCATCCAGTCGTAAATATCTGTTTGCGTCCCCGTAGTGTTTGGAGATAGCTGCTCCAGGTCGCGCGAAAACTGCACATGCAGATGGCTCGACAGCCGCGAAGAAATTCCGCTCAGCAGACTGAGCGACGCGCTCCCCGTCGATATGTCCTCTTCCCCGTTGGCGCTGATCGCGTCATAAGTGATGGGGCTTCCCGGATCAAAATAAACGTTGTTCGCTCCGTAGGAATGTGCTGCGGTCAGCCTCGCCGAAAGAAACTGATGCGGCGCGAGCACTCGATCCAGCTTCAGAAATCCGGTTTGCCCAGGACCTTTGCATTAAAAGTGCCGCCCAACGTCGAAAGCTGCGCCGCTGAAGCAAACACCAGAGTCTCATCGCACGCCTGCCCGCCAACCGCCGGATTACAGATCTCGTAATCGCCCGGAGTCGGATACACGCCCAACTGCGGCACCACCACCGTCTGACCGTTGTAGAACTGCACGACCGCGGGCACGTAATAAATGTGCTTATCGTAGCCCGCGAACAGAAACGTCTTACTGCGCTGGATTGGCCCTCCGAGCGTGGCGCCAAACTGGTTCTGCACATTGGCCGGGTTGAAGCCTATAAAAGCCGGCGCTGCTCCGCCCAATTCGCTATCGCGGAAATGATAGAAGGCATTTCCGTGCCACTGGTTCGTGCCCGACTTCGTCACTACATTTACTACTGCGCCGCCAGCCCGTCCTGATTCCGCCCCGTAACCGCTCGACTGCACGCGAAACTCCTGTATCACCTCGTCAGAAAACTGATATGGCGCGTGATACCGGCCCGAGGCCTGCGCGTAGAAGCCATTATTGTTGTCCTGGCCATCGATGAGAAAACTGTTGTTGTACCCTCGGATTCCTCCGTAAGAAAGATCGCCATTTGATCCCGAAGTGAGCCCGCGCGGATCCTGCGTCACTCCGGGCGAGAGCAAGAGCAAGTCGGTGAATCGCCGCCCGTTGAGCGGCAAATCCTGGATTGCCCGCTCATCCACCAGCGCCGAAATCGAACTAGGATTCGCGTCCACAATCTGCGGAGCGTCGGTGACCGTAATCGATTCGCGCGGCCCCGCAACTTTCAGTTTGAACGTGACCTGAGTTGCCATCCCCAGTTCTACCCGCATCGTCGGAGAGATCTCTGGCGACATGCCTTCCGCCTCCGCTCGCGCTGAATACTCGCCCGGCGGCAGCAAGTCCACTGCAAATCGCCCCGCTGAGTCGGTGGCCGAGTGATACCGGACGCCAGTCTCTACGCTGATCGCCATAATGTCGGCATTGGTGATCACCGCACCCTGCGCATCCAATACGACGCCACGCAACGCGCCTGTGGAGGCATCCTGGGCCCAACCCGCAGCAGTAAGGGTTATAAGGATGAGTTGAAAGAGGGATGCGCGAAAGACAGCTACGCGAAAAACACGGCGAAGCGCAACCAGAAATTGCTTACTGAGGCGGCCCATGGAATCCCTTCGTGTCCGAGACTTCGGAATCGGAGGGGATTCCAGAAACCCTACAAGTTATATACCACCGTACGATCTGGCGAACGTGTGACGCGCGAACAATGAATATGTTCGGTTCTTTTGGTCGCCAGTCGATGGTCGATGGTCGTTAGCCAGCAAGACCGCTAACGACTAACGACCATCGACGAACGACCGAGTGCTCAATGCGCCGGAGCCTGTGCTGGGGCGGCCGCCGGAGCGGCAGGCTTCGCGCCGAAATCCACCTTCGGCACTACGCGCGACGCTTCCGTAGCCTGGAAATAAGCGGGATTCTGCTTAAATCCCGCCCAGCCCGCATAGATACTGTTCGGGAACTGCAGCACATAGGTGTTGTAATCCTGCAGCGTATCGTTATAGCGCTTGCGCTCGACGGCAATGCGGTTCTCAGTCCCCGCCAGTTCGTCCTGCAAGCGCAGAAAATTCTCGTTTGATTTGAGTTGCGGATAATTCTCGACCACCACCAGCAACCGCCCGATCGCGCCATCCAACTGCCCGTTAGCGGCAATCTTGTCCGAGGGAGTCTGCGCCGAGAGCAGCGCCGACCGCGCTTTAGCGATGTCGCCAAAAACCTGCACCTCCTGCGCCGCATATCCCTTCACCGTCTCGACCAGGTTCGGAATCAAATCGGCGCGCCGTTGCAGCACAATATCCACTTGAGACCACGCCGCCTTCACCGCTTGGTCTTTCGCCACCAGATTATTTTTCACTCCGACATACTGCCCAAACAGCGCCAGCGCAATGACAACCAGCACGATTACAACGATCAAGCCCTTGCTCATGTTTTTCTCCTGAACCCAAATTGAAGCGCCGCAAATAAATTTTCGCTCTTACGATTTGTCATCCTGAGCGAAGCGAAGGACCTGCTTTGGGCGCAACACATTATGCTACGCCGCCGCATCAAGCATCTTATCCACGGCGGCCGTCACCTGCTCCACTAACTTCAAATAACGCGCAAACATCTCATCCACTCGAAGCGCCTTCCGATCCTTCTTATGCTCGCGAATATCCAACAGTTCTGCAAACACGCCGGTATCAATCGAGAATTTGCTCCCAAGCGCAGCCGCCACTTCCCTCTTGTGGCCCGCGCCCGGATCACCCAGCGCAATCAATGCATGACGAAACAAAGTACCAAACGCCGGCAGCGACCGCAGCAGCAAATCCCACTTCGCGTCGTCGTTGCCCGACACCATCAGCAAATGTTGGCGCAGCAGAATTGTCTTCTCCCGCAGTTCGTATTCCAGTTGCGCCCTATGCAGGCGCATCGGAACTTCCAGAGTCTTGAGAACGTCTTCTCCCCAAAGCAAGCGATAGTGCCGCCGCATGTCCAGAAATTCGATGGAGAAGACGTCCGCCGACCGCCTTACCTCTTCCGCGGACATCAGCAGCGGCGCACGATGCTTCTGCTTCGCCCACCATGCGACGGCCGGAGCCAAAGCCTCTATGCGTGCATAAGAAGTCTCGCCGAGAACGCAAAGCAGATTCACATCCGAATGCTCGGATATATAATCTCCCGCTGCCGCCGATCCATAAAGAATCACCGCCTGAAGATTCGTCCCCGCCGCCGTCCGCAAGCGCTCAACAAACTCCTCAATTAATTTTTCCGGTCCCATTGTGACTCTCACTCTCTAGTAACCGCCGAACGACCCGCCACCGCCTGTGCTTCCACCACCGAATCCACCAAACCCGCCGCCCCCACCACCGAATCCACCACCGCCAAAACCTCCGCCACCGCCGTATCCGCCACGGCCCCCGAGATTGCTGAACAACATGCCCCAAAGCAATCCAGACCAGAATCCGGAACCGCCGCGCGGCCCGCCACCGCGAAATATCGCGCGCAGAATTGAAAAAACAATAAACAAAATGAACATGACCAGAAACACCGCGCCCGCTCCGCCAGGCGCAGGCTGCCGGCGGGCGGCAGGCCGTGGGGGCGCGTTGCTGAGAGTCACTCCCGCGTCTTGGGCTATCACATCGGCGACCGCGGATGTCATCAGCGTCAGGCCGGTGTCATAGTCACCGCGAGCAAGATACGGTGACGCGTCCCGACGAAATCCACCGATTTTCCCATCCGGAAGGATGGGTTCTAGACCGTAGCCGACACTAGCTCCGAACTTGCGATCCTGCGTAGCATCCAGAATCAGCACCCCCCGATCGCTTCCCTTTTTCCCAATTCCCCACTTCTGATACAAATCCCCGGCATAGCTAAAGACGTCTTCGCCATCCGTTGATTTCACCGTAACCACAGCAATCTGCGCGTGAGCCTTCTCCTCCACTTCCTGGCAAAGCGCATTCAACCGCGCCTGCGTGGATGCATCCAACACGCCGGCGAAATCGTTGACGTAGTTATGGGGCTGCAGCGAAGCAATCGGCTCGGCGAAAATCTGCGCGGCCGAGACGAGAAAAATCCACAGCACAGCCAGATAAGGAAGGGCCGAATACAACTTCGCCGCGATTCTCGTCTGCTGCGTCATTCGGGGAGATTGTACAGGAGTGACATTAAAGACGAACGCCTGGGCGGATAGGCGGCCAAGGCCCTGCTACAATTTCGCCATGCGAGCATCGAGACGAGTAAGATTTACGCAAATCGCAGCCGTGTCGTCGATCCTAGGCCTGTCATTGTTGTTGGCGCAGTCATCAGCCCACGCGCAGAAAATATCTTCGCCCAAGGTTCCGGATGCGATTCAGGCACATCCTGGCGAACAGGTCGTCTTAGTAGCCCACGCCTCCGGATCGCAGATCTACGCCTGCCGTCCCGGCGCCGATGGGACGTTTGGTTGGTCCCTCAAGGCACCCGACGCCGAACTGAAAGATGGCAACGGCAAAGTGATCGGAAGCCATTTTGCCGGGCCGGAGTGGAAACTGAAAGACGGAAGCGACGTCACCGGTAAAGCCACGGCTCACGTCGACTCCGACGATCCTAACTCGATTCCGTGGTTGCGAGTCGATGTCATCACTCGTTCCAGCCACGGCCTGCTTGCCCACGCGACTACCATTCAGCGCGTAAACACTCACGGTGGCAAGCCGCCCGCCCAGGGATGCGACAAGTCACGCGCCGACTCCGAAACCAAGAGCAATTACACCGCCGACTATTATTTCTACGCGCCGGCCGAGTGAAGCCGCGGCGACTCCCCTTGGCTTCAGCAGGTGGCTTCAGCTACGTTTGGGGAGTCGCTCCTTTTTGCCTGCAGCATTCTTCTTAGCTCCAGCATTCTTCTCGACCCGCGATTTCCACGCTACGCGCAGCGCTCCGGTCAGCACGTCCTCGCTAGCCTGCGCCAGCCGAATATGAGTCGCTCCCATCCGTCCCCATCCACCGGCGATCGGCAGAAAAATGTCGGGTAGTTCGGCGACAAATTCGGTTTGTTGTTCCTGGCTGAGCATTAAGTTGCCATAGCCTTGTTTCTCGGAGGCCAGCGTGGCAAAGATTCTTCCACCCACGCGAAAATCAGGCGCACCCATATGCGAGCCTTCGGCTGCTCCTTCGAAGCTCAAAGCAATCCGTCGAAAGTCAGATGCCTTCATCGCCCCTTCCTTCCCTTCGTGACACTTAGTGTCCTCGGTGGTTCAAGCATCCGTGGATCACCGCCCAAAAGTGCGGAGCAGTAGTTTTGCATTTTAATGCACCGTTGATGATGGCCGGGATCTCAGCATTTCATCGGTTGAACGAACGGGCCCGATCGCCGGATCGGGCCTGTTGTCGTTTGCAGCCGGATCCGACGTCGTGATCAATCCGCCGCTGCCGCCCGACACGATGGCCAAGGCATTTGCGATGACGGTAGAGGACGAAACTGGCGCTGCCTCGCCCACCATGCCGATCGTAATGATGAGCGCCGGCGAGTAGCCCAAAATCGACTCAATTCGAACTTGACTTTTCCCACGCCTGGGGTATTGTGTTTGCGTTCGGGAGGGCCCTGTTCAGCTGGCGAATCGAATCCCGCTGATATCGAACGGGCGAGCCCTCAAGGACACAACCCACTTCTAGGCAAGGAGCCTCTCATGGCCGCAAATCCTATTTCGATCTCAGATTTGAATCTGGAGGTAATAACCGGTCCTGAGGAAACCACCGTGCGCTGCACCGGCAGAATCATTTCGAGCACGACTGCCTCTCTCCAGGCGACTGTTCGCGGTCTCATTCCGAAGAACAATACGATCGTGCTGGATTTGACGGATGTCAGTTACCTCGATAGTTCCGGCTTGGGCGCGATCGTTGGCTTATATCTGTCCGCCAAGCGCCAGAACTGCGCGCTGAAACTTATTAATCTGAATAAACGCCTGCAGGAACTCTTCCGGATAACCAAATTAGCCTCCGTGCTCGAGGGCCATCAGGACTATCTGGGATATACACCCGACTAAGAATTTCGGCCATACCCAGTCAGACCGAGCAAGAGGAAGTCTCGCGACCCCACCTCCGTGATCCCTGTGCACTCTGTGGTAAAAGTGCCTTTGCGGCGAGCGAAATTCTAGCCGTTCGGCAAGCTTAGTTTTTCGCTCGTCCCGATAGTGTCTCGGCTTCGATTGCTTCTCGGTGTCTAAGAGTGATATGGCCAGAAGAGAGGTTGCATTCCTGCTCATTGGCCTCGGATTAGGCAGGCTGCTGTCTCTAGCGGTGGTTCTAGAGATTTTCGTTTCCCTTTATCACAATCAAGCCATTAGCAGCTACGGTATCGATAAGTTTGTGCTGATCCTTCCGATTCTACTGCTGCTGGCTGGGATTATATTGCTAGCTTACCGGACAACGTCCGAGTGAACCTCAAACTGAGACACTACCCGATTACTGGCATCCCTGACATCGGCAATCCCTCCATGATATGTTTTCTGTTCGCGAGCAAGCAGCGTCTCAAATCTATGATCCGCACCTACAAAGGCGTCACTCCCCAGGTCCCCGAAACTGCCTATGTTGACGACTCGGCTCAACTCCTTGGTGACGTCATTATCGGCGAACATTCCAGCGTTTGGATGAACGCCGTTCTCCGCGGCGACGTCCACCAGATTCGCGTCGGCCACTACTCCAACATTCAGGACAACTCCGTCCTGCATGGCATGAAAGAACAATATGGCGTCTACGTTGGCGACTACGTCACCGTCGGCCACAACGTCATCCTGCACGGCTGCACCGTCGAAGCCCGCTGCCTGATCGGAATGGGCTCCATTATTCTTAACGGCGCTGTTATCGGTTCTGGCTCGATCATCGCGGCCGGCACCTTGATCCCGGAAAGAACTGTCGTCGAGCCCAACTCGCTCTGGATGGGCTCCCCCGGCAAATTTCGACGCCGCCTCGAAAAAGCCGACGAGGAGACGATTCTCCGCTACGTCGACAATTACGTAGGCTATAAAAAGTCCTACCTGCTGGAGAGAAAAAACTGGTAGTCGGTGGGCCCGCACCCTACCAATCGGCCACGCGATGCTCGATGCTGAAGGCCGCGCCCAGCCCATTCATCAGCGCGCCTCCAGCAAGAACCGCATGTCCCGCAAAGTCGTGTCGTCTGCGATGCAACAGGTAGGCGCCCATGATTTCCCCGCCAAAAAGCGCGACCATCGAGGCGACTTGCACGCCCGTCGTATGCACAAAGGGACGGGCTAGCGGGTCATATTCCACGCCACCATCGTCCATATTCTTCCGTGTGGCGTAGCAGTCGGCCGCTTTGGCCGCTCCGTCCAGCGCGACCAGCGCTATCGTCGGAGCTCTCCAGAATCGCGAAGCCGATAGCCCTTTCTTCGTCACATAAGGACGCACGGCAAAGGCGTAATGCGCCTCGGTTACTCCCAAATCCGGAGCAGGCACGGCATCGGCACGCACGGCATCGGTACGGACATCTTGGCCGCTTAGATTGCCGGCCGTCGCTGCCAGCGCCAGAAGCACCGTGAGTATTTTCATTGGAAGGCTGGGCCGCCGGAATCGCCCCTTCCATACTCATCGGAGGACAGACAGAATGCTTGACCTGGGCATCAACAATAAATGTTTGCCCTTGGATATGACCCTCTGGGCTCGCCAGGCATTAAACTAATGACGAGCGACGGACTAACCCGTCTGATCATCATGCATCTTGCCAAACTGCTTCCCGTGCTGCTCTTCGTTTCCGTAGCCTGCTTCGGCCAAACCGTCGGTCAACCGCAACTCCCCGACACGCCTGCTGCTCACCAGTTTGCCGCATGGCTAGAGGCCTTCAACCGCGGCGATCGGCAAGCCTATAGTAATTTCCTGGAAAAGGATTTTCCCTCCAGGGCGGCGCGCCTCGAGCAGCACCTCGGTTTTCGCGAACGAACCGGCGGCTTCGATTTGAGGAGAGTCGTCGACTCTTCACCCACGAAACTGGTGGTCCTGGTGCAGGAGCGCGTCTCGGATCAGTTCGCGAAGCTCACCCTCGAAGTCGACGAGGCCGCGCCCCATAACATCCTCAGCATGGAGGTGGCCGCCACCGAACGGCCCGCCGACTTCCCCGTGCCCCACCTGAGCGAGAGCGAACTGATCGCGGCCACGCGCAAGAGAGTGGAGCAGGATGTAGCGGGCGATCGCTTTTCGGGCGCTGTTCTGATCGCCAAGCATGGCAAGCCGATCTTTGAAGAAGCTTACGGCATGGCCGACCGCGAGCACAAAGTTCCCAACAAAATGCAAACCCGCTTTCGCGTCGGCTCCATGAACAAGATGTTTACCGCAGTCGCAATCCTACAACTGGTCGAAGCTGGCAAACTGGGGCTCAACGATCCGCTCGGGAAATTTCTGCCCGACTATCCCAATAAAGAAGTAGCCACAAAAGTCACCATTCATCATCTGCTAACCCACACCGGGGGCACCGGCGAGATCTTTGGTCCGGAGTTTGACACGGATCGGCTCGAACTGCACACGCTCCAGGATTACGTGAAGCTCTATGGCAATCGCGAGCTGAAGTTCGATCCGGGCAGCCAGTGGGATTACAGCAACTACGGTTTCATTCTGCTCGGCATCGTAATCGAGAACGCAAGCAAAGAAAATTACTACGATTACGTTCGCTCTCATATTTACGAGCCAGCGGGCATGAATTTGACTGGCGCTGAGCCGGAAGACCGGGCGGTAACCGATCGCAGCGTGGGCTATACAAAAACCGATCCGGGAACCCCCTGGCGGACGAACGTCGACACGCTTCCCTATCGTGGATCATCGGCAGGCGGTGGTTATTCGACAGTTGAAGATCTGTTGAAATTCGCGAACGCGCTCGAACAAAACAAACTTCTCAACCCGCATGACACCGAACTCCTGACAACCGGGAAAGTGGATACGCCGAACGGCCGTTACGGATACGGCTTCGGAGATCACATGATCAATGGCACGCGCTGCTTTGGCCATACCGGAGGCGCGCCGGGAATGAATGGCGATCTGGAAATCTGCCCTAGCCCCGGCTTCGTGGTCGCGGTGCTCTCCAACCTCGATCCCCCCGCTGCTATTGGAGTATCCGATTTCATCACCAACCGTCTACCGGAGAAATGAGCTCGCTCGTAGACCCAAAACTGTGTCGGCTCAGTTGCACATTCCCCCTCGCAGCGTGGATACTGAAATAGTCAATCATGAATACAAACCTCTCTTCCACCGCCCCGTCAAAACTAGAAACCGATTGCCTGGTCGTCGTCGTCCTCGACCGCAGTGAAAAAGACCAAGCTGAAAAAGATAAGACTTCCCCTTCAGTCGAGTGCACCGACGCCGCCGTGCGCGACGCCGCCAAGGACGTGATTGCGAGCGGCGAAGTCACCGCAAAGATCTTCGAAACCACCCTCCTCCATCGTCCCGCAAAACTCAAGGCCAAACGCCTGCTTCTCTTGGGCGGAGGCAAAGCCAAGAACTTTTCCGCCACCGAGTTGCGCAAGTTGGCCGGAGCTGCCGTTCGCACTCTAAAGGGAAAAAGCATCCGCAATTTCGCCCTGGCTCTTCCGGAGCCCAACACTCCACCTAAAGACGCGCTACCCGAAAATGCCACCGCTGAAAACGTGCACTCCGACGACATTTCCGCGCCCGATGCGGTGCGCGCCATCGTCGAAGGCGCCTTCATCGGCGACTTCGATCCCGGCTATTACAAGAGCGGAAAGAACACGGAAAAAGACCCGAAGATCGACACCGTCACCATCGTGGCCAATGCCGACGATAAATTTTCGGAATTGGAAGCAGCCCTTCATACTGGCCGCATCATAGCCGAGTCGCAGAATTTCACGCGCGACCTCGTCAACGAGCCATCGAATTTAATGACGCCTACGATCCTCGCGGAGCGCGCCAAAAAAATGGCGTCGGAAGTGGGCTTGATCTGCGAAGTCTACGGCGCCGACAAAATCAGGCAGCTCAAGATGGGCGCCTTCTGGGGAGTTGCGCAGGGGTCGGACGAGCCTCCAGCTCTGATCGTACTGCGTTACGATCCGCCCGGCGCAGCTAAAGATGTCCACCTCGGCCTGGTCGGCAAGGGAGTCACTTTCGACACGGGCGGCATTTCGATCAAGCCCGCCGATGGCATGGAGAAGATGAAATACGACATGGCAGGGGCCGCCACCATGATCGGCACCATGCGCGCCGTCGCGTTGCTTAAGCCCAAAGTAAAAGTCACGGCGATTATCCTGGCCACGGAAAACATGCCCTCTGGCAAAGCGCAAAAGCCAGGAGACGTGCAGATAGCCATGTCCGGCAAGTCGATCGAAATCATCAATACCGACGCCGAAGGCCGCCTGATTCTCGCCGATGGACTTAGTTACGCTCGCCAACTCGGCTGCACCCACTTAGTCGACGCCGCCACTCTAACCGGCGCAATCGTAGTAGCTCTCGGCTACGTCAATGCCGGAATTTTCGCCAGCACCGACGACATGTACGAGCGCTTCGCGAAGGCCAATCAGCTAGCCGACGAAAAAATGTGGCGAATGCCGTTAGACGATGATTACAAAGAACTAATCAAATCCAACATCGCCGACATGGTCAACGCCGGCAGTCGCTATGGAGGCGCGATCTTCGCCGCCATGTTCCTGAAAGAATTCGCCGAAGATACTCCCTGGATTCACCTCGACATAGCCGGCACCGCATGGATGGAAGACAACAAACCTTGGATAGCGAAAGGCCCCTCTGGAATCGCTCTTCGCAGCCTGGTGGAATTCGTAAAGGGATGGAACAATTAAGAACTAGACGTTCAATTCGATTCGCTAATCGCGATTGGACAAAATCGATTTCACAGTAGTCCTTGCCGTACCCTGCGCAGGAAATCTTCCGCATCGATATGCGCCTTGTCCATCTTCCGCGAGTGACTGCCGTGTTCGATTTCCAATTCGTGAAGGACGAGGTCCACGGCAATCTTCGGGGTGTAGCCTCGCTTGATCAGCGCCCGGGCGCGATCCGCAAAGGCGTTGCCATCCGTAGCAATCGGCTCACTTTTTCTTGGCGCAGAAAAACCGGTATTTAGACACGTGTGCTCGCGAAACTTTATCGCCGCGAGCCGGTCGTAAGCGCTCTTAGCTTCTCCTTCACTAAGCAGCGTAGGAATTGGATCCTTCCACGCACACTCGGAGCAGGCCCATCCCTTCGCTCCGCCAGCGTCCCCATCTGTCCATATAAGGAAGCGCGCCATATCCGCACCGCCAACATATTACCGCAACCGAGGAACAGTAAAGGTACTCGCTAGCACGGCGATTGACAACCCTCATAGACTTACTCGTACTTAGCTCTTTCGAGATCGACATAACACGACGATCGATCGCGGAGCCACCATGTACTTAGTCTCCTTCAGAGCCACTCCACCCTCCGAGAAATCATCCGGACTTGGCAGAGAGGTGTCCACGATCCTCTTCCACTCCTGTGCTGTTCCCTCTTGCACATGGAAGTCCAACCCTTCCCAGTACGAATTAATCATTGCGTAGATGTCGTCATCGCCTTGAGAAGCGCCGTGCAGGCAGAATGCCAGGCTGTGCGAGTAGGGAGACAAATCCACGGTGGGCCCAACGCCGTACCAGTTAATATCCTCCCGCCAAAACCTGCTCCGGCTCAGCGACGGATGATTTTTGCGAAAAGCGATCATACTCTTGAAAAACCGGAAAATATCCCCGTTCGATTTGAGCTGACTCCAATCCAGCCAGCCAGTTTCATTGTCCTGGTTATAAGGATTGTTGTTGCCGAATTGAGTATTCAGGAACTCGTCTCCGGCGCGAAACATCGGCGTGCCGTTAGACAAGAAGAGTAGACAGCAGAAATTCTTAACCTGCTGGCGGCGCAATGCACGAATCGCCGGAGAAACGCCTTCATCCCCCTCCCGCCCGCAGTTCCAACTGCAGTTCGCGTCGGTGCCATCCTCATTGTTATTTCCGTTTTGCCAATTGTGCTTGCGGTCATAAGCGACCAGATCGTAGAGGGTGAAGCCGTCGTGGGAGGTCACGTAATTCACGCTCTGATACGCGTGATAAGCGTCGGCACGACTGTCCGGAAATAAATCATCGCTGCCGTAAATGCGTCGCATCACCTCGGAAACCATGCCCGTGTCGCCTTTAACAAATCGGCGAATGTCGTCGCGAAACCGTCCGTTCCACTGAAACCACGTTAGGCCCGGGAATCCTCGCCCGAGCTGATAAGCCGCTGTATCCCACGGTTCCGCGATCAGACGCACTCGCCCTAATTCGGGATCGGCCGCGATCTCGCTGAAGATGGGCGCTTCGCCCCAATTGAGCGACCCATCCGCGTTGCGGCTGAATACGGACGCCAGGTCAAAGCGAAAGCCGTCGATATGCATGCCCCGCTTCCAATAGCGCAAACTGTCGATCACCATCTTACGCACTTGAGCCTGGCCGAAATTCAGGGTATTGCCCGTGCCCGAGTAGTTGGCATAGGGACTTGCCGGGTCGGAAGACATCATGTAATAGCCAGCGCTATCGAGACCCTTGTAGCTGTAGATCGGCCCTTTGTAGTCGCCCTCGCAGGTGTGGTTGTAGACAACGTCCAGCACCACACCGATGTCAGCCTCGTGAAACGCCTTCACCATATTCTTGAATTCAAGATGCGGCTCATCCGCGCGTTCCGTGCTCGCGTACTGCGCGTGGGGTGCGAAGAAGTTTAAAGGCATGTAGCCCCAGTAGTCCCCCTCCTGTGGATCGCGCTGAAAAACCGGCATCAACTCGACCACCGTCACTCCGAGTTCCTTCAAGTATGGAATCTTGTCTACCAGTCCGGCGTACGTGCCGGCGCGCGATGGATCGATCGCGGAGTTTGCGTTCTTTGTAAAGCCCTTCACGTGGAGTTCGTAGATGATGGCGTCCGACTCATGATGCGGTGGTCGATCTCCCGACCAGTCAAATGTTGAAAGGTGATCACTGAGCACGCCCAAAGGCGCCCGGCCAGCATTCGACCCTTCTCGCATGGCTAAGCTGCGATCGAAACCGGGAGGAAAGAAAATGCATTTCGCGTAAGGGTCGAGGAGAATCTTCTGCGGGTCAAAACTGTGCAGTTGAGGAAGAGTTTCTCCCGAGACAGAGTACGCGTAATAGCGGGCCTCGCCCATTTTTGTGACTGGGATGCGGCAGTGCCAGATCCGCCCTGATTTGTTGCGCAGAAAGTCGAAGCGATACGTCAGCAGCGGATTCACCAGATCGGCAGGAGAATACAGTAATAAAGTGACGCTCTCGGCGTGTTCGGAGTGAACGGCAAAGTTGAACGCCTGCTCCTCTTCGATCCATTTGACCCCGAGCGGCAATGGGTTGCCTTCAGACTGCTCCCATCCCGGACGTTTCAATGCGCCCCCACAAGCGCAGCGACCTGCGGCAACGAACTTAGCAACTTGCTCGCTCCGTTCCAAAAAATCTGCACACCGATGCAAACCAGCAGAAATGAGGACAGCCTCAAGATTACATTCATACCGTTGCTACCCATTACCCTCGCCAACCGGTCCGCGAAAGCGTAGCAAGGATAGATCGTTGCCGCCACGAAAGCGCAACCAATCGCCGCGGCGAGAGCCATGAGCAAGTTTGCACCCCAATAATGCGCTGTTGCGTTCGCCCCTAGAGTGATCGCAACCGAGATGGAGCCGGGGCCAACGGTCAGGGGCAGCGTCAGCGGGTAAAACGCCTGGCTCAGAGCATCCGTGCAGCTGACGGTTTGGCTCACATTGTTTCGTTCGCCGCCGTCCTTCTGATTCAGCAGCGCCCAGCCCGCCGAAATCACGACCAGCCCGCCGCCGACCTGCACGACCGGAATCGAAATTCCGAAGAATGCGAGCACATGCGATCCAATCGCGAAGGACGCGAGCAGCAGCACAAAACTGTTGACGGTGATGCGGCGAGCCACCACTCTACGCGTCTCGGCCGGGTAATCCCTCGTCAGCAAAAGAAAAACCGGGCTTCCTCCGATCGGATCCACGATCGGAAACAGCGCGCTCACAACTAGCAGAATGCTTTTGGCAGCTTGAATCACCATGCGTGATCTTACACACTAGTTTCTAGTTGGCCCATCCTAAGCGCCGACTGCGGATGAACTAAGGGCATTATTCACCATCTCCTGCGCTTCGCTCACGATCGCGGTAAGATGGGCCTCGCTCTTAAAACTCTCAGCGTAGATCTTATAGATGTTTTCCGTACCGGAGGGCCGGGCCGCAAACCATCCACTCGCTGCGACGACTTTGAGCCCGCCGATCGGCGCACCATTGCCCGGAGCTTTCGTCAGCTTCGCGGTAATTGGCTCGCCCGCAAGATCGGCCTCCTTGACCGCCTCCGGCGACAGTTTTTGCAACTTTGCTTTCTGGTCTGGCGTGGCGGGCGCGTCAATGCGCGTGTAGTACGGAGTGCCAAACTCCTTGGTGAGTTCGAGATAATGTTCTCCCGGATCTTTGCCGGTGCGCGCGGTGATTTCTGCCGCGAGCAGGTCCATGATGGGTCCGTCTTTGTCGGTCGTCCAGACCGTGCCATCCAGGCGAAGAAAACTCGCCCCCGCGCTCTCTTCCCCGCCAAAACACCATGAGCCGTCGACCAAGCCCGGCACAAACCACTTGAAACCAACGGGCACTTCACGAAGGTCGTGGCCGAGCTTTTTAACGACTCTGTCAATCATGCTGCTGCTTACCAGTGTTTTGCCGACAGCAACATCCCTACGCCACCGTGGACGGTGAGTCAATAAGTATTGGATGGCCACCGCGAGGTAGTGATTGGGATTCATCAAGCCGGCAACGGGAGTTACAATCCCGTGCCTGTCGGCGTCCGTATCATTCCCGAAGGCTACCTGGTATTTGTCTTTCAGCCCAACCAGCCTGGCCATCGCATAGGGGCTAGAACAGTCCATGCGGATTTTGCCGTCGTGATCGACGGTCATAAACGAGAACGTCGGATCGATGACTTTATTCGTGATAGCGATGTCTAAGCCGTAAACAAAATTGATCGGCTCCCAGTAGGGCAGCGAGGCGCCGCCTAACGGGTCAACTCCCAGCGTCAGGTGTGCACTGCGAATCGCGTCGATATCGACAATGTTTTTGAGATCGCGAACGTAGGGCAGCACGAAGTCTTCTTGATGCGTTGTCGCCGCTTGGAAAGCCTTGGCGTACGGAACGCGCTTGACCCCTACATTTCCCGCCCGCAAGAGATCGTTCGCGCGGTCCTGCACCCAACCCGTCACATCAGTATCCGCCGGGCCGCCATTGGTTGGGTTGTACTTAAATCCACCATCCTCCGGAGGATTGTGCGATGGCGTAATCACGATGCCATCGGCGAGATGTGCTTTCCGGCCGTGGTTGTGAACGAGAATTGCTCGGGAGATCACCGGGGTCGGCGTTACACCATCTTTTTCCTGAATGATCGTCTCGACATTGTTGGCCGCCAATACCTCGAGCGCAGTTCGTTGCGCCGGGCCAGAGACAGCGTGCGTATCTTTTCCCATGTAGAGCGGGCCATCAGTTCCCTGCTCGCGCCGGTATTCGCAGATCGCTTGTGTAATGGCCAAAATATGGGCTTCTGTAAAGGTCCCATGCAACGGCGATCCCCGGTGTCCGCTGGTGCCGAAGCTGACGAGTTGGTTCGGATCTTTCACATCGGGAACCTCGAAGTACTTCTTTTCCAGAAGTGCGACGTCGATCAGCATCTCCTTCGGAGCCGGCTTTCCTGCCAATGGCGAAATCGATTCTGTGCCAGTCGCGGACTGTTTTTCTAAAGTATCGGGCATGATACCCCCTTCCAAATCTCAGATGAATATTCCGCGATCGTGCGATCGCTCGAAAACTTTCCCGAGCTGGCTACATTCAAGATTGCCTTGTGCGCCCACGCGCCCGGATTGGCGTAGAGCGCGCCGACCCGCTCCTGTGCCCGGACGTACGAGCTCAGATCCGCCAAATGCATGTAGTGATCGGTCGTCAGGAGCGTGTCGCGCAAGGGATTGAATACTCCCGGCTCGTAGCGGCTGAAGTAATCAGAAAAAATGAGGTCAAGCGCCGCTCGCGTCTCTGGCTCATGTTCGTAATGCCAGTGCGGATTATAAGAGCCGCGCATGCCCTCAACTTGCTCCACGGTGAGGCCGAACAGAAACATGTTCTCCTCGCCTGCTTCCTCTGCCATCTCGATGGTCGCGCCGTCGCGCGTTCCGACCGTCAGCGCGCCATTCATCATGAACTTCATGTTGCTGGTTCCGCTGGCTTCGTAGCCGGCAGTCGAGATCTGATTCGAAACGTCGCTCGCTGGAATCAACCTTTCCGCCAGCGTTACATTGTACTCAGGAAGAAAGACGACTTTCATGCGATCCCGCGCCACCGGATCACCATCAATCGTCCCCGCCAGATTGTTGATGAATTTGATGATCAATTTAGCCAGGCGGTAAGCGGGCGCCGCTTTACCGGCAAAGAAAAATGTACGCGGAACCATTTCCAGCTTGGGGTTCGCACGCAGCCGGTTATAGAACACAACGATGCGCAGCGCGTTCAGCAGTTGGCGTTTGTATTCATGAATGCGCTTGATGTGGCTGTCAAAGATTGTGTCCGGGTCCACAACTTGCCCCGACGCGGCTTTGAGCCAGTCGGCAAACCGCACCTTGGCATCGCGCTTTGACTTGAGAAACCCTTGGCGAGCACCAGTATCGTCGGCGAATGCCTTGAGCTGCTTCAGTTGGCTGAGGTCGGTGATCCAGCGATCGCCGATCGTCTGTGTGATGGCGCCGGCCACTTCCGGATTTGCTTGCAGCAGCCAGCGTCTCGGAGTCACTCCATTGGTTTTATTGTTGAAGCGCTCGGGAAACATGTCGGCTAGATCTTTGACCGTCGTAGTGCGCAAGAGTTTCGAGTGAATCGCCGCCACTCCATTCGTGCTATGCGAGCCGACGATGGCGAGATTGGCCATGCGAATCTTGCGCGGATTGCTTTCTTCCACGAGGCTGATGCGCTGCACCCGCCCCTCATCGCCGGGGAAGCGGACTCGCACTTCGTCGAGTAGCCTTCGATTAATTTCGTAAATGATCTCCAAATGCCGCGGAAGCAGTACTTCAAACCACGCCACCGGCCATTTCTCTAGGGCCTCAGGTAGCAGGGTGTGATTGGTGTAGCCAAGCGTTTTCTCTGTCAGGTCCCAGGCCTGATCCCAGCCCAGGTGCGCATCATCCAGCAGGATGCGCATGAGTTCAGCGACCGACATGGAGGGATGTGTGTCATTCAGTTGGATAGCGGCTTTTTCTGGCAGCTTATTCCAATCCGTGTTGTGCCGCAGAAAGCGCCGCACCAGGTCGGCCATGGAACAGGCTACGAGAAAATATTCCTGCAAGAAGCGTAGGCCTTGCCCCGCCGTCGTCGAATCATCCGGATACAGGACGCGAGTCAACGTCTCTACTTCGAGCCGTTGGCCGAGCGCGCCGACAAAATCGCCGGTGCCGAATTCCTGAAAATCGAAGTAATTGGGAGTGGCCGCTGCCCACAGACGAAGCGTATTGATCGTCTTTCCTCCATAGCCCACAATCGGCCGATCATAGGGAATGCCAATCAGTGTCGATGGTTGGCCGGCGACAACTTTGAAATTACCGCCCCGCATCACGAAGGAGCTGTGCAGCTTCACCTCCACCTTCTCGTGGGCGCGCTCGATCTCCCATGGATCGCCGTTGCGAAGCCAATTGTCGGCAGCTTCCTTTTGCCAACCGTCGACGATGGATTGCTTGAACATTCCATACTCGTAGCGCAGTCCATAGCCGGTGGCGGGAAGCTGCATGGTCGCCATCGAGTCGAGGAAACATGCCGCCAGACGGCCCAATCCGCCGTTCCCCAATCCCGCATCGGGCTCCTGCTCAAGCAACTCAAGCCAGTCAAGCTTTGTTTCTTGTACCACTTGTCGCACAGCCGGATCGAGCAACAGGTTCGAAACGTTGTTGACTAGAGAACGGCCGAGCAGAAACTCGATCGAAAGGTAGTAAATGCGCTTGGCATTTTGTTGTTCGTAAGTGGCCTTGGTTTTCACCCAGCGTTGTGCGAGGATATCCCTTACCGAGTGGGAGAACGCCTCAAACCGCTCCCGTGCACTGGCTACCTTCGGATCGATTGCGCGATCAAAAACCAGGTGTCGTCCGTAGAGCGCGCTTTCCGTGCCGGAAAACGGAATCGAACCGCTCCCATATTGTCGTAGAAGATCAGAAACCTTGGTCGGGCTTGTCATCGAATCAACCTTTGCAAAAGTTGGGTTTTGCCACGTGGTGGTAATCATTGGATGATCCGTAATGTTCTGAGTTCCTCGAAATATTATTCGGTGTCGGTTCGGCCAACGGTGGTGGTGCAGTTAGCAAGTTCATTAACCACAGGGGTCACGAAGGTTCACGAAGGAATACAAGCCAAGGCCTTCGTGATACTTAGTGTCCTCCGTGGTTCAAGGTTCGGCGGCTGCGATCTGAAACTGTACCCCTACCCGGCTGCCCGATCACCCTTGCTCGCTTGCCGACGTTTAGAATCCTCCACCAAAAGACAAGCCGCGTGGCACTGTCAAATGTATCGGATTTGGTCGTATGCTATTCCCGTGACCAGTAAGCTTTTTGCCCTAGCCGCGGTCTTGCTGTTGGGCGCGTTCGCTGCTGCCCAAAACGCACCTGCCACGGCCATATTCTCTTCAACTCCACGCCCCCGCGCCTCTGACCTGGGGCTGAAGGTCGGAGTCCTGCCGTCCGGTCCGCTCGGTGCGATCACCGATGTTGCTGGAGTCGAGGTCGGGCATACGACCATTATTCGCGGCGACAACATCCGCACCGGCGTGACCGCCATCTTGCCACATCCCGGCAATCTCTATCGGGAGAAAGTGCCCGGCGCGATTTTCGTGGGCAATGGCTTCGGAGCACTGGCGGGCTCCACGCAGGTCGATGAAATGGGCGACATCGAAACACCCATTCTGCTAACCTCCACGACGAGCGTGCCGCGCGTGGCAGATGCCCTGATCAGCTACATGTTGGCGCTGCCAGGCAACGAGGATGCGCTCTCCATCAACCCTCTGGTCGGCGAAACCAATGACGGATGGCTGAGCGACATTCGCGGTCGCCACATCACGCCCGACGACGTGTTCGCTGCCGTCAAGAATGCAAAAGGCGGCCCGGTCGAGGAGGGCGCTGTCGGCGCACGGGAACGGTGGTCTTTGGCTGGAAGGGTGGCATCGGAACCTCGTCGCGTCGCCTGCCAGCGAATCTCGGTGGATACACCGTAGGCGTGCTCGTGCAGACCAATTTCGGCGGCATCCTCACCATAGCGGGCGCTCCCGTGGGCCAGGAGTTGGGCCAGTACTACCTGCGCAAAGAACTGCAGGTTGCGAGCGGAGCCGACGAAAAATATAAGGCTGACGGATCATGCATGATCGTGGTCGCCACCGATGCGCCGCTCGATGGGCGCAACCTGAAGCGGCTGGCCGCGAGGGCGTTGCTCGGCGTGGCACGCACCGGCAGTTCGGCCTCAAACGGCAGCGGAGACTACGCGATCGCGTTCTCGACCGCGTTACACGTTCGAATTCACTCCAATGACAAAGCGCCGACGCGGAACGTCGAAGTGATGACCAACGACGCAATGTCGCCGCTGTTTGAGGGCGTGATCGAAGCCACCGAGGAAGCAGTCTACAACTCGATGTTCAAGGCAACAACGACGACAGGCAACGGCCACACGGTCGAGGCTCTGCCGATTGAGAAAACGGTAGAGATACTGAAAGAACACCGCGTGATCAAGTAATCCCAAATCGCCCTTTTATGTCTGCCCTTTTACGGGGAGGCCGGAGAGCGCACTCCGTCCTGATGCACGTAGCGAATCACTTCCACTTCGGACATCGCGATCAATCCCTCATCCACCATTTCATCCAGCGCAGGGAGCAATTTCTTGAGGTTCTCCTCGGTATCGATCACGGACACCATGATTGGTCTGTCTGAAGACCGCAGCAGATGCGCCTTGTGAATGCGTGAGCTTGCGCCGTAGCCCTCGATTCCGCGAAATACCGATGCTCCCGCAATATCGAGTTCGCGGCACTTGATTACGATGGCTTCGTATAACGGCTTGCCCTGCCATTTGTCGTCTTCTCCAAAATGGACGCGCAATAACTTGGCTTTTCCTTCCAGCTTCATTTCCGCGCCTCCTGCCGTCTCTCGGCCTTCTCATAGTTATGCGCGTATTTGATGATGTCGACGTCCGACAGCACAACTACACCCTGTTGCACCATTTGATCGAGAATGGGCATAAATGCCTTCAGCTTTTCTTCCGTATCAACCACTGATAGCAGGATTGGGCGATCGTGAGAAAGACTCAGCGCCGCATCTTTGTGAATTCTGCGGTTGGCGCCATAGCCGAGGATTCCGCGATAAACGGTTACGCCGGCTATATCATTCGATCGCAACCCGTTGACGATCTCTTCATACAGCGGCTTGCCGTTCCACTTATCGTTTTCGCCGATGTAGATCCGCATCATCTTGGCTTTGCCTTCGCGCTTTAAGGCGGGCCGCTCGGCCTCAGCTTGCTTTTGTTTCTTTTCGGCAGGTTTGACAATGGTCGTGTCATGCATCTCGATCAGGCCAGTCCCTGCCATCGCCTGCAGTTTGGGTAATAACTCGTCCACCTTCTGCGCCGTTTCAATGAACTCGATCTTCACCGGCAGGCGAACCGCCAGGTCGACGAGACTGGTCGTATGCAGGTGATGGTCCGCACCGAATCCAGCGATACCACGGGTCACCGTCGCACCCGACACGCCGTGGAAGAAGAGAAAATCCAGAATCGCGGCATAGGCCGAGTTCCCGTGGTACTGCTGGTCTTCAGCCACGTAAATCCCGACCTTCTTACCGGGACCCGCTGTGAGCATGTTGTTCTCCTAACTTTAGAGTCGTTTTTGACCGAGCAGGGATTCCGCGACAACCGCATTTCACGAGATTGCCCTCCCTGCTACCATGCCGCCCCAAACCGCAACGAATCCAACAACCACACTGCTCGCCACGTAGAGAAGCCCCAGTTCAATCTGTCCATCTTGGATCGACCGCAGCGTCTCATACTCGAAGCTGGAAAAGGTCGTGTAGCCGCCGATGAAGCCGATGGGGATCAGGTATCGCCAGTTGGGGCTCCATTGAGTCTTCACGGTCAGCAAAGCAAAGACTAAGCCGACCAAAAACGAGCCCGTAACGTTAATGATGAAGGTCCCGTAGGGAAAACGAGTTCCCATTTTGCTGCCGATGTAACTGCCCAGCCAAAAGCGCAGCACCGACCCGAGAGAACCTCCAATGCCAACCATTAAGTATTTGAGCAAGTCTCTTCATCCTTTTCTGATTTGACGGATCACTAGGTCTGAGGATCATGCCGGCACTATGACCCCGCGACAAAACAATCCGCTTGTCAGGAGTCATCAGCTGTTCCGGCTAAGAATTGGGACAGCGGTTGGCGGTGAACTCCTTCACCGTGGTTAACCATACAAGTACAGCAAAAAGTGCTCATCGAAGTCAACGGTATTCATTGCACTCGTCGGGATCGCATCGCGGGAGAATGCCCGCGGCGCAATCGCCCAAGTAATCCGTCAACGCAAGCTTCTGTGGGTCGGGTGCGTGGCAGGAGCGCTCGGCGATGAGGAATATCCGGCTAAACTTTCGGCAGCGGGCTTCGAGCAAATTGACATTGAGCCCACTCGGATTTATCGGGCAGAGGATGCACGCGAGTTTCTCTCCGCAGAGGGCTTGGACGTGGACGCCATTGCGCCGCAAGTGGATGGTAAGTTTATGAGCGCTTTCGTTCGGGCCGTCAAGCCCGCAAGCGCTGGAACGAAAACTTGTTGCGGGCCAACCTGCTGTAAGTAGCGCAGAACGATGCAGAAGTTGCTGCCCCTCAGACCGTAAGCGGACAAACTTCGGGGTCGCACTGGCACGCGATGTCAACTTCTTTGGATCCCGCGTCCTTACAGGCTTGACCGCAGTATTTATCGTTGGCTTGCGCTGTGCACCGGCATGGCAGGTGCGCACATTTATTCTGTCCAGTCGTCGTCATCATTATTCTCCTTTTTCATCTCTCGCCTTCGCCGTTAAACCAAAATCGGCGGCACTATAGAATCGATTGCCCGGTAATGTCCGGTTTTTTCAGAAATCGATTTTCCGAACCGACCAGAATTGTTGTCGGAAGCCGCAATGTGCGTATCTCCGGGTCGTTTCCACTGATGGAGCGAACTGCTACGCCATCCCCATCGCTAAAAGGGTCCGACACTATTTCAAAACTCTCGCCATACATCCGGATGTGGCGAGAGGATGAGAAACCGAGGTCCTTTATCCTTGCGCAGCGCCTCGAGCGTGCCCGCTCACCCATCTCGCTCTCGCCACCAACCGCCTGCACGTCGAGTTTCTGAGGAACATTCACCTTCGAGGTAACCATGGAACCTCTGCGTTGTTGCTGGCTTGAAAAACATCGAACGCCGTCCCTTAACTGCCACGCATCACTTCGGCTCAGTTCTGATCTACCTGCGTCGCAACATCCATCCGATGAGCGTTCCGGCGGTGATGCCAACCGCAAATGACGTTGCAACCGTTAGCACAGGATGTCGCTGGATGCGCTCGGTTGTGTCATTCAAGATCTCTTCGGCTGCATCGCCGCCTTGCTTTGCGGCACGCCTCATCACTCTCACTCCATCTTCTATCGCATCGGCAATCGCACTGGTTGCGCATGAGGCCTGGCCAGCAGATTCGCTAGCATATTCAGCTGTTCTCTCCGCTACGGTTTGTGACATTTGTGCCCTCCTGGTTTTTTGCGGCCGCATTTCGCGAGCCTAACAGCGATACGTCTTTATTCTCCGACGGCTTTTTCAGCGTGGCCGATCCATTTTTGCACTTTGCCTGCGTTTTTTTCTGCCGTTCCGGAGGCTTCCACGTCGGGGTTGTTTGTCACTTTTCCGACCTCTTCCTTAATCTTTCCCTTTACTTCGTGAAGCTTGCCCTCGACCTTGTCTTCTGTACTCGGTTTCATGATTTCCTCTTTCTCTAATCGTTGTGCTCCTCAATTTAGCCATTACGCGACTTTTTCCCCGTCTACAACTGTGGCCGCCTGCACTAACTCCTCAAAGAGAGACCGGTAATGAATCATCGCCGTTCTCAGGTCTTCGGTCGTCGCTGTGTCTTTCCCAACCCGCAGCGCAATCTCATGCGCAGAGCGGTAGTTCTCGACTACTCGGGGATGGTCCACGGAAATGTCGGCGGCCCGCTGATCGAAATCGGAGACGGGGTAGCCACGAGCTTTCATTAAAGCGGACACCAGGTCATCGGCTTCTGTGAGAGCGCCCTTCGGAGAATCGACAAAGCGGGACTGTACCGATGCCCATTGCTTCAAGAAACGCTCACGTTCCGCTGGATCCAACTCGCGGAGGTTGAGCTTTTCGACCCGCTTCTCTCGATCCTCTAATTTCGCTTCTGCTTTTCGCCCGGTGCCATGCACCAACACGGCGCGATCGTACTCGGAGCCAAACTTCTTGCGCAGGCTGGCGGTTGTATTTCGGCGTTTTCGCGCATACATCCAGGCAACCACGGCGATGACTATGATCACCACGGCGGCGAGAATTAACAGTTTAGGGTCCATCAGATTTAAATTCATCGAAACCTCTTTCTACCAAGTGACTGCACTTCTGACCTTTTGTGTTCTCAAATTGTTTTTCTGGGAGTCAGAACCTTTGGCTGTTTGCCAGTATCGACCTTATGGTGCCGCAAGGCTGAGCACAATTGACCGCTTTGCGAGAAGTTGGCTGAATGTTCGACGAAGGCTTCCCAGCGCGCCGGCGATTCACGATAAGACTCAACTGTTTGACAAAGTGAGCGATTCTACACAGCACTGAAGAAAGAAGTGAGCGATAAAGAAGTGAGCGATTCTGTAGCCTGTCCCGAACGCAGAAATATCTCATTCCCGCGGACTCGCTTCGGCGTTCGCTCAGAAGGTGAAAACATGAAAACGACTCAGTTGTCCATCATCGCGCTCCCGCTGCTCGCCGCCGGAATTTTGGCCGGATGCTCAACCAGCGCCACGAAGTCTCCCGACGTCTCCGACAGCGTTCGCAAAGCGCTCGATCAGGCAGGTTTCAAAAATGTTTCAGTTACCGAGGATCGTGACAAGGGCGTCGTAACCATTGGCGGCCAAGTCGAAAGCGCGGATGCCAAGTCCAACGCCGAATCCCTAACCAAATCCCTCGCAGGTGCCCAAGTTGTTGCGGACCAAATCGCCGTGATTCCCGTGGGCGGAGAAAACGATGCGAAGGCCGTGAACTCCGATCTCGACAAGGGAATCGCGGAAAATCTGGACGCGGCTCTGATTCAAAGCAAGATGCACGATACCGTGTCCTACGCAGTGAAGAGCGGCGTCGTAACCCTGAGCGGAGAGGTCAACTCTGAAGATAAGCGGACGCGTGCCGGACAGGTAGCGAGCGGAGTGCCGAACGTCCAACAGGTAGTGAATGACCTCCAGGTGAAAGATCAGAAAGCCAGTTCATCACCGTCACTATAGGAAACACAGGAACGACTGCGGAGCCGAATGTGCCGCAGGATGGGGCAGTGGAATCACCGTTCTGCTCTCTCATCAAAGCGACCGGATCGTTTTACCTGGCGTATCAACTGCCAAGCCGTACTCGACAAGGAGATGCTATGTCGTTTGGACTTTACTCGATTGGCTTTGCCATTCTAATCGGTGGATTGATTTATGCTGCACACCTGATGCACATGCCGGCGCACTGGATTGCGGTAGTAGCGATTGTTCTCGTAGGAGTTGGAATTCTTTCAGGTGTTAAAGCCACGCGCCAGAAGGATTCTGCAGAATAGCGGGACCTAAAACGGGGTTTAGGCAGGGCACTTACAAACGGGGTTTGGGTAGGGCACGGCTTCAGCCGTGCCGCAAAACGCCAAAAAAGACGAGGGCTTTAGCCCCTGAGGGAGCCGCTAGTTTGCTTCTCAGCTGCATTATGAAATGCCTGCTAATCGTGGAGCACGATATTGAGAAGCGAACTATGAACCTTCAGCCCGCTCTCGCCATAGTCCACGAAGCCCAATTTTCGGAACCGATTCATGAAAAAGCTGACTCGAGACCGGGTCGTCCCTATCATATCGGCGAGGGTTTCCTGGCTTATCTTGGGGATCACCGTCTCCGGCACGCCTTCCTTGCCGAAATGAGCCAGCAAGAGCAGAATCCGTGCCAGCCTCTTTTCGCTGGAATTGAAGAGCTGGTCGACTAAATCCTCTTCATAGCGGATGTTTCGTGCCAGCAGATAAGCCACGAACATGTCGGAAAATTGGTTTTCCCGATGAAGCGCCTCCATCATCGCCTTCTTGTCGATGCGCAGAAGTTCGCTGTCTGTCATGGCGATCGCAGACCCCATGCGCAAAGGCTGTCCCGCCAGGCTGCCTTCTCCGAAAAAATCCCCTTCGCTCAACATGCCCAAGGTCGCTTCCTTGCCAATCTTGGATACGACCGTGAGTCGAATCTTGCCTTCACGGATGTAAAAGACTGAGTCCGCCGCATCTCCCTGCGCGAAGACTATTTCCTTCCTCGGAAAAGTGACAACCTTCCTACCCACGCCGATCGTGGCAAGGAAGTTCTCCGGCTCGAAATCGCGCCTTCTCTTAATCAACGTGATCGGTGATGCCATAAGACACTCCTCCCTCCTTTGCCACTACACTCCATCGAATTGTCGCAGAGTCACAATTTTCTGGATGTTCAATTTTGCTCACAATTGTGAAGAGGACCTGGAAGGCCGCGAACCGACACCACTGCTTTTTTGATGTGAAAAAGATGTATTCAAAAATGTGCAATAGTGCACATCTTTTTTCGATATGGCATTGCATCTTAATATTTGTGAAATCAAAGGAACTCACCCCGAAGCAGATACTGTCCGTGCCTTGTGGCACCTGTGGCGCAGCCATCGGAGAAGTCTGTGAATTGCATACCGGCGCTCCGCGTACTGAGCCCCACCGTGATCGGAAGCTTGCCGCAGCCGAGACCGTGGAAAAAACGATTGGCAAGCGATAACTTTCAGTGCCTTCCTTTTTCGAAAGCCAGTTAGGGTCAATCGCGCAAGACGTCTTTCTGGAACGCAATCCATCTCCCGGATCAGCCGGCTGACAGAGAACTGTCAGGAGCCGCTGGAGAGATCCTCACGAGTGAGCACATCGTTTAATCCCCAGTTCGTTCAACCCCGATTCGTTCAATCCAATCCAGAGCTGTGACCAAGCACGACGTGGAGAGGCTGCCAAATGCTAAACAAAAAGGCAGGCGCCAAGTTTTGGCTTTGGCGCCTGCCGAAATTTAGCGGTGATGCAATGGCTCAAATGCGGCCAAGAACAACCAGAATAACAACGATGCAGAGGATGAGACCTAACCCTCCGGTTGGAGCATAACCCCAGTCCCGACTGTGCGACCATCTTGGCAGCGCACCGAAGAGAGCTAAGATTAGAATCACGATCAATATAGTTCCCAGCATATTTTCACTCCTTTAAGTCTGCAGCGTGGCTGCATTCAAAACTCAAACACCAGTTGCGCCGGGAGCTATTCCTTGCTTCCTGGAGCTTTCTTCTCCGGGGCGCTCTCGGGATGGCTAGCGGGACGAGGAGCGGCCTGCTGATGAGCTGCCGGCTGTGCATGCGGTGCAGGTTGTGCGTGAGCTGCAGGCTCCGAGTGAGGTGCAGGTTGCGCATGAGCTGCGGGCTGTGTGTGCGGTGCGGGTTCTGAGTGCGGTGCGGGTTCTGAGTGCGGTGCGGGTTGTGAGTGAGTTGCTGGCTGTGCATGCGCCGTGCTCGGTTCGTGCGCTGCAGGCGTGTGAGTTGGAGCGGCTCTATTCGCCGAAGGCTTACTCTCACTCGGACGGCTAGACGCAGATTTACTCGCGGCTGCTTTATTCTCGTTCGAGCGAGTAGCGGCAGCCTTATTCTCCGCAGCCTTATTCTCACTGGCTTTGTTCTCGGCTGCCTTATTTCCAGTCGCCTTATTCTCAGCTGCCCTGTTCTCGGTGGCTTTGTTCTCAGCCGCCTTATTTTCGGTAGCCTTATTTTCAGCAGCTTTGTTCTCAGCTGCCTTGTTCTCAGCTGCCTTGTTCTCGGTAGCTTTGTTCGCAGTGGCTTTGTTCTCGGCCGCCTTATTTTCTGTAGCCCTGTTCTCAGCTGCCTTGTTCTCGGTGGCCTTGTTCACGGCTGCCTTATTTTCAGCAGCCTTGCTTTCGGGTGCCTTGTAAGGCGCTCCCGCTTCTCTGGCCGCGACCACCCCAGAACCGCTAAACTCCCCTGGCTTCGCGGTCGCAGCAACTGCCGGACGTCCCTGGTTCACGGAAGCAAGGAGCGCATGATTGGTGCTGGCAGCATGCGCGTGCTCCGTTTGCATGGATGTTGCCGGAGTGTGCCGCTCGTGCATGGCAGTTTCTTCCGCCGCGGTCGGACGAGCCGTAATCCCACCCGCGCCGCCGTTATAGCTGACATGGTTGACCGAGGTTTCGTTGACTACGTTCCTCGAGTAAACGTTAGTGATATTCGTAGTGTTCACGTTACTAACCGAGCGGTTGTAGAAGAAGTTTCCGTTATTCCAGTATCCGCCGCCGTAACCGACGCCGCCATACCCGAAACCGTAGTTGACGCCGCCGTAGTAGCCGACACTTTGGCCCCAGTAGCCTTCATTCCAGGCGAAAGCGTTGCCGCCCCAGCCCCAATACCCGGGAGTCCAGAGCAAGCCAACAGTTGGCGGTTGTACCCAGGTACCCGGTACCCAGAAATAGCCTTCGTCACCATAGGACCAGTAGCCGGGCGTCCACAGATAACCGGCGGAGGGAACCATGGGTTGTGTGTACACAGGGAGAGCCGGCGGAGCGATCATGATGGACACGCCGAATTGTGCGAACGAAATGGCCGGTATGGCCAGTATCAGAAAAGCTAGTAACAGAAAACGGATCTTGCGCATTTTGAACCACCTTTGCCAGATCATCCTTAGGGTGCCCGGTTGTGCTTTAACGGCTGCGGGCTGCTTGGATTGAACTGATATGCGTCGATGCAAGCATCCCACGGAGGCAGCGGCGGGGTCTGTGCATTAATGCTCACATTCTTTGAATGTCGCGGTCAGCGCCCAGCCGATTAGGTGGATCGAAAACAGCGGGTTTCACAAATCTGCTACGCGCTGGCGCCGTTCGCAACTGCCATTCGCGTCCAGCCAATCTAATAAAGAGCGCACGCTGGCGCGGGCTAGAGCAATAGCGCAATCCGCCGCCCCGTAATAGATGTTGATGGTGTCGCCATCAGCGTCCATCGTGTATCCACAGGGGAACACGACGTCGTCAACGTCGCCATGGCGTTCGTACTCCGCCTCGGGCCCGAAGATCCACGAATCGCCTCGCAGCAGACATTTTTCCGGATTCTCGATATTGAACAAAGCCAAGCCCAAGCGATACAGGCATCCCGAAGGCGTGTGCCGGACTCCGTGGTAGAAGATCAGCCATCCCCGCTCCGTCTCAATCGGCGGCGGCGATAGCCCAATCTTGTTTGCGTCCCACCATGCACCCCGTCGCGCTTCCAGCATGAGCCTGTGCCTGCCCCAATAGCGCAGATCGGGAGAATAGGAGATCCACATGTGCGCTCCAAGCGCGGTCATCGGGCGATGGATCAGCGCCCAGCAGCCGTCGATTCTCCGAGGCAACAACGCCGAATCCTTGTCGTCCGGCGGCATGATGACGCCATAGCGCTCGAAAGTTCGAAAGTCCTTCGTCAGAGCCAGCGATACTCCGGGGCCGCCGCGCGAATAGGAGGTATACGTGATTACGTACTGCTGCAACTCAGGCACAAACGTGATGCGAGGGTCTTCAATACCCCATAATTCTTCGGGATACTCTTTCACGCTGGGCATCAACGTCGGTTTATTATCAATCTCCCATCCATCCACACCGTTTTTGGATCGCGCGGCGCACAGATGCGACAAGCCGCGCCGGTCTTCAACCCGGCAAAGGAGCAGAGTGGTTCCGTCCGGCAACAACGTCGCTCCGGCGTTGAACACGCTGTTGATGGAGTACGGCCAGTCTTTGCGCGTCAGGATGGGATTGCCCGGATGCCGTAAGAGCAAAGACGGGTAGTGCGGGCTTTCAACATTGACAAGAGTTGTTTCCGGAGTCGTCATGAGAGATCTTTCAGCCTTTCAGGCGGGCGCTTTTTGCTGTTGTGTTCAAGATCGTCAACCGCGCGCATTTCCAGGAGCCCGATTAGAAACGACAGGGTTGATTCCGCACCCTGGTTCTGATTCGCGCGCTCGGGATGCAATCCATCGCGGCAGCCCCCGGTGACGGAATCATAAAGAGGAAGCTGCAGATCGTTATCGCCAAGAAACCAGTTGAACGCCGACCATGCTTCTCGGTGCCAGCGGCTATCCCCAGTGACACGGAACGCTTCAAGACACGCAGACACGGCTCCAGCAGCCTCAATCGGCTGTTGATCGAAACGGGCCTTTTCACCATCCTGATGATAAAAGCCTTGCGACCCGATCGGTACGAAGTGATGGCTAGATTCGCAACGCTGCATTTGCATGAGCCAATCGAGCGCTTCGAGAGCGGCGGAGACCATCCGATCATCCGAGCAAGCTGAGCCCACGACGAGCAGAGCTTGGGGTAATCTCGCGTTGCCATACGCAACCACGTTCTCGAACCATTTCCAATCCGGCCTGCGAATGGACTCATACATTTCGAGCAAGCGCTGGCTCAACACGGTTCTGATTTTTTGCGCGTCGCGGTCTCCAGCATAGGAATTGAGATATTGCTGAATCCCGAGAAGCGTGTAGGCTGCAGCGCGAGGACTGTAGAGTTCTATGGCTGCCGGAAGCGAAAACTCAAACAGACGCCCGGCCGCACTTCTCAATCCTTGATCGTCGGATCGGCCAAGAACAGTTCCAAGGCTCCACAAGGCGCGGCCATGGCAGTCTTCCGAGCCTACTGCTTCGTTCCACTGGCGATCGTAGCCAAGAAAGTTTCGGAACCTTCCGTTCGCCGAATTAAACGCATGTTCGAGAAACGAGAGATAGCGTCCCGAGAAATCTTCAGCCAACAAGTCTGCTTTAGATCGCTCATCCTTATTATTGGCATCAGCCAAGCCCTCCAGCATCACCGTGAAAATCAGCGCGCGCGCGTTGTCGTCAGTGGTATGGCCCTCACCTCGATTGGGGATGGTGAAGATTGCATGCTGCAGCACTCCGGTGTCGTCGGTCAGGGCGCAGAGATGATTCAGTTTCAATTCCGGCAGTCGATCGAGCGCTTTGGGAGTAGCGAGCGCCGAAAACTGGACGCGAGGATTTTCCATGCGGTCACTGCGAACGCGGGCAAAACTCTCCATGTAGCCTTGCGCGACTTTATTCCAAACCATGTCTCGCGCGAACAGATAAGCGCGCTTGCGCATGGCGTGCCGAATCGCCGGAGTGTCCAGAAGTTCGATCGTCTTGCTCGCTATAGCGTCCGGGTCTTGGAACGGGACCAACGCGCCCCGGCGGTCGTCCAGCAATTCAATCGCGTGCCAATAAGGAGTAGAAATGATCGCTTTGCCCGCACCTAATGCATAGGCTAGCGTCCCGGAAACCACCTGCGCTTCATGCCGGTAGGGCGTGATGTAAATATCGGCAGCGCCAATAAACTCGGCCATCTCCTCCGGACTGACGAAGCGGTCGAAGAAGATCACCTGCGATTCCACTCCCATTTTCTGCGCCAACGCCTGCAGGCTGGCTCGATACTTGTCTCCATCCCGACGCAGAACATGAGGATGCGTCGCACCCGCAACGATGTACATAACGTTCTTGTGTTTGGCCAAAATCTGCGGCAGCGCCTGAATGACGTTTTCAATTCCCTTGTTCGGCGAGAGCAGGCCGAATGTAAGAAGCACTGCCTTTCCTTCCACGCCAAAGCGATCCTTATAGAAGTTGGGATCAAGAAAGGGCAGGTCGGGAACACCGTGCGGAACCATATCGATCTTGCTGCCCGGCACTTTGAATATTTCCTGCAGGAACTGCGATGAAAGTTGGCTCATGACGATGAGCCGATCCGAGAGTTCCGCGATCTCTGCCATTACCCTCAGTTGGTTAGGATCAGGCTCGCGGAGAACCGTATGCAGAGTGGTCACCACCGGCATCTTCAATCCGCGCAAGAGATGCAGAATATGGCTGCCCGCCTCGCCACCGAAGATTCCATACTCGTGCTGCAGGCACACCATATCGATGTTGTTGAAGTTCAGGAACTCAGCCGCGTCCTTATACGACTGGATCTCTTCCTGAGCCAGCGACCATCGCACCCGCGACGGGTAGTCATATCCTTGTTCCGTATCGTTCACCGGCAGCGCCATGAGTCGAGCTGTTCCGTACTCTGCGGATATGGCTACACACAAGTCGGTGGTGAACGTGGCAATTCCACATTGCCTTGGAAGATAATTCCCGATGACCGCGATTCGGCTTGGCAGCGAGAGCTTCGACTGCGATCTTGGGCGAGCCGGCGAATCCGTGCGTGGCGTGGCGCGTGAGGCGACGACTTCCAGGATCCCATGCGGAAGTGCGGCGATGGGTAGCGACATTCGCTCCTCACTTTCTTGATTGCAGAGATGGATAGAGACGGATTTGCGCACGAGTTCGGGCGCCTCGCAGTATACGTGTTTCGCCTCTAGAGGAATTCGCTTCTCACACTAGTATCCAACGAGGGGCCGCTTGAGAACTGGTCAAAATTGACCAAGTATTTAGCGAGCGGTTGGTTCGGATCCACTACTTACGCCCACCCAAGTTGCGGTCAATCTGCCGAAGATGGTTCAAGTCGTGTGCCGCTTCCATGCGGACGAACTCCTCGACCGTTTGCCGTCCGCGTACCTCGTGGACCCCGTAGCACTCCGCCCACCGTGCGCGCGGGACCGACTCCAACAGTCGCAGGTTGCTCTCGCGCAGCGCCCGAAAGACCGCTGCCGAAAGGCTCGCGTCTTGCTGCGCGTAACCCAAGCGCTGCGCCCATACGTCCTGGTCCCACCACATTAAGGCCACGCCCGGATTCGCCAGCATGTTTCGCAATCGCCACCCCATCGCCAGCTCTGCGTCCGCCAAGTGCGCTACGATCTCGGCGATCGACCACTTTTCAGGTGCAGGACGCCGGATCAACTCCTCGGGCGCGACATCGCTCAGTCGACGCTCGAGCTGCGATGGGGTGGCTTGTTGGACACCGATAGGCTCCTCATCGCCAAGAAAGCTTAGGACTCGAGTTCGGTATGCTTCGAACGTCTCCGCCATTGGTCCTCCCGGTAGACTGCGTATTTTGTGCCGGCTAGCGTCGGCGAGTGAGTCCCTTGGCCGAGGACTCGGATCGAGCTTCGGATCCAGGTGGTTCACGGAACGGTTCCACAGCAATGCGCTCGTAACGCACTTCCAGCACGGTCAACTGTTCCGTACCGCCCGGCAATTGTAGGACTACGCTGTCACCCGCTGCCGACTTCATCAACGCGCGCCCCAGAGGCGACACCCAACTGATATGGTTGCGGTTGAGATCGACCTCGTCTGTGCCCACGATGCTGACCACTCGCTCCACTCCCGCTGCATTGGCATAGCGCACGGTCGCTCCGAAAAATGCCCTCGTCGCCGCCTGCCCCGTCCTCGGAGCTTCCGGCTCCACCACCTCCGCGGCTTCGATTCGCTTCGTGAGAAAGCGAATCCGCCCATCGATCTGCCGCAGCCGCCGCTTGCCGTACTGATAGTCGGCGTTTTCACTGCGATCGCCGTTGCTGGCAGCCCACGCCACCACCTCCACCACGGCCGGACGTTCCCTCGTGAGCAGAAACCGGTGCTCATCTTTGAGGCGCTCGAGGCCGCTGCGCGTTATGTAGTTCTTGAGGGGCGTCGCGGGCTCGTCCGGTTTTGGATTTCTTGTAAAGCCTTTTCGCATCTCGTAGTCTTTCCAGGGCGAACCCAGTCGGTGCCTCAATGAACGCGGGACAAAACCGGGGACAGACGGGACGTTCACCGATCTCCATTCGTCGAAACACTTGGAAACGTTCCATCTGTCCCCGGTTTCCATAATACTTCCGGATTTCCGACCAGGACGAAGCCGCTGGCGCGGCGGACGCTACCGCGTGGTGAACCAGGAAAGTTCAGGAACGACTGACATAGTGTGGGTCATAGGGAAAGGAGATTCCTGTGACCCGTTTACGCAAGATGATGCGGAGGAACTCCAGCGTCGCAACTATTCTGCCATCACCACACGCAATTACTTGCGGGTGGTGACCGAGTTCGCCAAGTATTTCGGCAAGTCTCCCGACAAGCTCGGCCCCAACGAACTTCGAACCTATCAAGCCTATCTGCTGACCGAGCGCAAACTGACGCCCGGCACAGTGATCAACCGGGTAGCGGCGCTGCGGTTCTTTTTCGTCAAGACACTCAAGCGCCATCAGTTTCGCGAGTTCTTACCCTACCCCCGGGACCGGCGTCGGCTGCCGACGGTACTGAGCGAGGAGGAAGTCTCGCAGCTGATCAATGGCGCCGGCAACCTGTTCCGACGGACGTTGCTGATGACACTCTACGGAACCGGCATGCGACGCGCCGAACTCGCGCGTCTCAAGGTCAGCGACGTCGATAGCCAACGGATGATCATCCGCGTGGTGGAAGGCAAGGGCGGCAAAGATCGTGACCTGCCTCTGAGTCCGGCTCTATTGGAGACGCTGCGAGAGTATTGGCGCTGGCGGAAGCCGAAGCTCTACATGTTCCCCACACGCACTCGTGGCCGGACGCTCGATCAGCCGATTTCCGACAAGACCGTCTGGATCGCGTGTAGCGAAGCCGCGCACCGGGCCGGCATCCGCAAACGGGTCACCCCACATACGCTGCGCCACAGTGGGGCGACCCACTTGTTGGAGGCGGGCACCGATCTGCGCACCATCCAGGTTCTGCTCGGGCACGGCGATCTGGAAACTACTGCCCAGTATTTGCATCTGTCACAGCGGCACTTACAGGCAGTTACGAATCCGCTGGACAGTCTCTCTCTATCCAGCACCGAGAACATCAGCCGCAGCTTTAAACGGAAAAGCGAAAAATGACTCGGCCCACCTTCGAGGTGGCCGACATCCTTCGCGCGCAGGGTGATCGCTTCCTGGATCGCTATCGATCGGGCTTTGACTTTCAGCAGCTCAAAGCGTTTCGTGCCATTCTGCGCTGCCGCACCGCTGCGCTGGGCGGTCATCGCGATGCCTGCCCGAGCTGCGGTCATCAGGCTATCTCGTACAACTCGTGCAGAAACCGGCACTGCCCCAAGTGCCAGACACAAGCACGCGAACGATGGCTGGCGGCCCGCGAACGCGAACTCCTGACTACCAGCTACTTCCATGTCGTGTTCACCGTGCCCCACGAACTCAACGTGCTGGCCTTGGAAAACCCGCGTTTGTTCTACGACTTGTTGTTCGCTGCCAGCGCCCAAACCTTGCTGGAGATCGCCATCGATCGCAAACACTTGGGCGCCGAGATCGGCATGATCAGCATCCTGCACACTGGGGGACAGAACCTGCTTCTGCATCCCCACATACACTGCGCCATTCCTGCGGGCGGACTTTCACCCGATCACCGTCAATGGGTCCGCCCACGCTATGCTTTCTTCTTACCCGTGAAGATCCTCAGCCGCGTCTTTCGTGGCAAGTTCCTCGCCGGCCTGAAACGTCTGCACAGCCGCAACAAGCTATGTTGCAACGGTCCCGCCGCCGCTCTGGCCGATCCGCAGCAGTTCGCAAAACTCATGCGCCGTCTGCACCGCCACGACTGGGTTGTCTATGCCAAGCCCGCCTTCGGCGGACCCATGCAGGTGTTGCGCTACCTCGGCCGTTACACCCATCGCGTGGCCATTTCCAATCATCGCTTATTGGCATTCGACCAACAACGCGTCACCTTTCGCGGGAAGGATTACGCCCACGGCGGCCGCCATGGCAAGATGACCCTTGCGGCCAGCGAGTTCTTGCGGCGTTTCTTTCTGCACGTGCTCCCCAGAGGATGCGTGCGCATCCGTCACTTTGGTTTCCTCGCCAATCGCTTTCGCTCATCCCGCTTGGCACTATCCCGACAACTGCTGTCCAGTGGCTCCTCCACGCTGGTCGAGGCTGGAACCTCCCAAGCTTCGGCGGAGAGTTCTTCTGTCTGGCATTGCCCACGTTGCGGCGCGGCGATGATCGTGCTGCAGAGATTTACGGCTGCGGAATTATCAACATGCTCTTACTTCGATTCTTCCTAGCCCGTCCACTGCTATCGACCCGAGGATGTGCTCAGGCACGCGGACGCACGCGTGTGTCCGCTTCTTCTCCACTGCTTCTCAAGCAACTTTCCGCGTGCGCTTTTCCTCATCTCAGTCGCCACTCCGAAAATCCT
This sequence comes from uncultured Acidobacteriaceae bacterium, assembly GCA_963800565.1. Lineage (GTDB taxonomy): Bacteria > Acidobacteriota > Terriglobia > Terriglobales > Acidobacteriaceae > Acidiflorens. The sequence goes on along the minus strand of CAWDBM010000007.1, from coordinate 518,954 downwards.
AGCGGCGTTCCCACCACGATTAGCTGCTATCCCCAAGCCCCGTTCAGATCCCCGCTGCCGTTCAAATCCCATAGCGCACCGCGTCCGCCGCAAACGCCAGCGGCTTCCTCCTAGTCTCCTTATCGAAAACGCCTCGGACCGAGATCCCGCTCCGCCCCCGCAGTCTGCCCCCGAGGCGTTTCCGATCAAGGCTAGCGACTAATCGGGAGTTGGCTAGCGTTGCACCACAACCAAAAACACCACACCGACAATAGTAAACATTCGGAATGCCTCTTCCTGCCCATTCCACATTTTCGACTGCCACATCAGAAACCATTCGCCGCCGACATCGAGGAATGCGACCAACCACATCAGCAGGCTCGTCGTCAGCGCAATCACGGCGACGTCCAGCGCAGCGGCGAATTCCGCCCTGTCCACGCGATACGATTTCAACAACCGAACACCTGCCCACCAGCATAGAAGCATAGTGACTGATTCCCAGGCGATGATGCCGATGTAGAAGACGGTATGTACCAGCGGCGAATTGAAGGCGCGCCACATGAGGTGGTTCCCCGGAAAGGTTGAGTCCATCATCAGGACGTGGTGGACAAACTCGTAGTTCGAGCCGTAATCCGTGACGTTGTTCAGGACCAGAATGGTGTAGAAAAGTGCGATTGCAAAAACGAGAACCGCTTTGGAAACGCGAAGCGCGATTACATGCCGCATAGGTTGTTGCACGCGGGGATTATATCTTCTCGGTGACTTACCGCGAACTTTCTGAAGTGCCCACAAGGTTCAGGATTCCGGCGAGGGTGATTGCTCGGGTTGAGGTTGCGCCTTTCGCCTCAGTACCAACGCGGAGAACAGCGTGATCACGAGCCCAATCGGGAAGGGATGAATGAACGTGAGCGCTGCATTGAAGAATGGGTTTTTGTACAGCACCTTGTATTTTCTGACCTGTTGAAGTTTTTCCTGGACGGCTGCCGGGCTCGCCCCTGAGGCCGTGAGCTTCTGAACCAAATGAGCGCCATATGCGTCCCAGAAACCAGGCAGAAAATTGTAGTAGATCACTTCCCAGGTTACGACATAGATGATGCAGGATATCAGCGTAATGGAGAGGCCGACCGCAAAAGCCTTTAAAAAGGTTATCTGACCATCGCCGATGTTGTCCCGGTAGGTTCGGATGCCGACAAACACCATCAAGAACGAGAGCACGATAGAGGTGTTGCCGATGATCGCGCCGCGGTCGAAGCCAATCCTGCCGCCGAAGGTCACCACCGCTATCATCATCAGCGAGGAGATGGCGCCGGAAATCAGCCCGAAGGTGACGATGATCTTTCTCATATTCTCGTAATGTCTTTTATCCGATCGTTTATCCGACCTTTTATCCGACCTCGACCTTTCCACGTATGCTGCCGGCGCCATGCTCATACGGGCTCAGCGACCAGTCACGTCAGCTGGCGACTTGGATGCCACTGGGATAACTACGATAAGGTTATCGCCTGCTCCGGGGTGAGTCATCCCAAGATAATCGATCTTCGCCAGCGATTGGGCGTCGAACCCGATGTCTTTCGTTGTCATGTTCGGCGCATAAAACATCAAGTGCGGAGGGAAAATGCCAGTTCCGTGCTCGGGGATGGCGCGCAAGCGGTTCCGGCTGGACATCATGTAGAGGAATCCCGGTTTGCTCGGATACTGGTAACGGCCTTCCTTATATCCGCTGGCGACGTCTGCCTTGATTTCGGCCTCGGACTTGCCGTTTGTGCGCAGCTCTTCATCGTGCATGTAGACAAGCAAGAGAGTACGGCTGCCTTCGGCATCGAAGCACTGCGGCTCAATGGTTGTTTCTGCGGGCTTTACGAAATGACGGCCAACAAAACAGCTGAAGCCGTTCGTGCCTTCACGCGCTTTCTCGTAGCCTTTGGGGCCGAGAACATAAACGGTGGCTTTACTGGATACCTCGGCCGGGGCGGCGCTTTCAGCCAGTGTGATCTGCTGGTCACGTGGCATGGAGGCGTCGTAGACCCGAGGCAGTTCCTGGGCGGTTGCGGGAATGAGCGCAGTGCTTGAAAACAAGCCGATCGACAGAGTACCCATGACAAAGACCTTCATCGAATTCAGTGACCTCATGTTCGCTCCTTTTTTCAAGAAGTTCGTATTCAGCGCCTCAACATACCGCATCAGGCGGGGTCGGTGTCGTCATCCTTTCGGCTGATTTTGGCGGCGGAGAGAAAAATCATTCGTTTGGGGGAGCGGTTATTGGCGCGAACCGTCCTCGTGCACGAGTGAATCAGGGGAGAAGGCCGAATTCCTTGCCGAGTTGCACCGCTTGCGTTCTGCGTTTCGCCCCGAGTTTTTCGAAAACACGGCCGGAATGGGTCTTCACCGTACTCTCGCTCACAAAAAGCTTCTCGGCGATTTCGCGGTTGCTCAGGCCTTGAGCGATCAGTTCAAGGATCTCAAGCTCGCGGCGAGTGAGATGGAGGTCCTCACGTTTTCTTTCGTCAGGGATGAACGGTCCCTCGGCAGGAACGGGGACCTCCCTCATAACAATTGTCTGGCGTTTTGCTGTCAGCTTGAGGCCAAGCCAGATGCCAAGAACGGCAAAAATCGCGGCGATCAGTCCGCCGTAGATTTCGATGGAATGTTCGACGACCAGGAACTGATACTCGGTCCACCGGAGCAGAGCAATCAAGATTCCACCGATCAACCCGAACATGAGGACGTGGCGCTTCATAAGTCACAGGAGAATTCGTCACAGAAATTATCGCACCCACATTGGGGTAGGTCCTACTGCTTGAGGGCAGGATCAACGGCGGGTGACACATCTTTGCATGCCCCATTCGCACGAAGGGTGCTCCATCCTTGCGTTCTTTGCAAGGGTGGGCGGCGACAGGGTGGGCGGCGATGCTTACACTCAAACCACATGCTCAACCGGGGCCATGCCTATACCACCATCATCAGCAGCAAATATCACGAACAAACCCTGCTCTCCCACTTGGCAAGCCTTTACCCACACTCAACCCCACAAGCCTGGCAACAAAATCTGAACAACCGCGAAGTCACCGTCGACGGCGTCACGGCCACCGGAAGCGAATCGCTTATTTCAGGCCAAACCCTTGTGTGGAACCGTCCACCCTGGATCGAACCGGACGCTCCTCAGCACTTCGAAGTCCTGTTTAATGACCCGCATCTGTTGGCCGTCAACAAACCTGGCGGGCTGCCCACGCTCCCCGGCGGCGGCTTCATGGAAAACACCCTTCTGCGGCTGGTGCAAAAGCAAACGCCCAACGCAAACCCTGTCCACCGGTTAGGCCGAGCCACTACCGGCATCGTTCTCTTCGCCAAAACACCGCAGGCCGCCGCTAAACTAGGCGCAGACTGGAACACACCCAGAATTCAAAAAATCTATTGGGCGCTGGCTCAAAACGTTGCACAGCACGACGCCTACGAAATCCTCACACCCATCGGCCTTGTACCGCACCCGCGCATCGGCTCGGTGTGGGCCGCCAACCCGAGTGGCAAGCCGTCAAAGTCATTGGCGAAGGTGATCTCACGGGCGCCAAGCAGCACGGCGTCGAGCAGCACATCAGGCACCACAACCTTTGAGATAAGCCTAAATTCGGGACGCCCTCATCAAATCAGAATCCATCTGGCATCCATCGGCCATCCGCTGGTAGGCGATCCTCTTTATGGATTATCCGGCCAGCCTCTTGAAAATCTCCCCGGCCTCCCGGGCGATGGAGGATATTTCCTGCACGCCCGATTTCTAAAATTCCACCACCCCATCACCGGCGAACAAATCAATCTTGAGGCAGCTTTGCCGGCTGGATTTTCGTTGCATCAGTAGATTCACGGCGAACAGAAATTCATGGACAGACGATATGACCCCAATTGTGGTTATGCAACGGACGATAGTGTCGCCGTTATCGTGGGTGAAGACCTTTTGCGCGAGGCTGCAAAAAAGGAGACCATCGTGCTAGCGTAGGGCGAGGACTGCAGATGGCCATTCCGCGCGAGGAATTTCTTCAGAAACTATACAAGGTCGTCTCGACCCTTCGTGTATGTACGCGGTGCGACGCCCGACAGGTGATTAAGAACCTGTCAGAACCATGTGGCAGCTGCGGCCAGATTGCTTGGCGGGAATTGAGCTTTGAGGATGAGTTCTTGTACGAGATGGAAGGTATCTTCGCTCGTTCTCCACTGCTGCTCTCAGAATACCTCCGTACGGAAAGCGATATCGGAAAAAATGAGGGGTGGAGTGCTGCGCGGAGAAGCATTCTTGAATCCCTGGAAGGATTCAGCGATCCCCAGACTGCCCAATGGATTGTGGAAAACTCACAAAGCGATCACGAAAGCGTCGCTTTGATCTTCGATGACCTTTACACCCGCGACTTTCTCAGTAAAGCTGGGAACATTGTCGACCGGACAATGCGCATTTCCGCTATAGCGCCGAAAGCCATACCCGATTGGGGAGTGGAACTTTATTTGCGCGAGGCGTCGCGCTGCTTCATCCACGGGTTCTGGAATTCCTCCGTTGCGCTTTCGAGGGCTGCTTTGGAGTTAGGATTGAAGCAAGGACTGAAGAGCAGGCTGGCCGGAATTATTCCTTCAGAGGATGATCTGAAGTTGCTCCTTGAATATGCGCAGCAGTTTAGGGTGATTGACGATGCGGGGTTCGAGATGGGCGATCAGGTCCGTAAGACCGGAAATAAGGTCCTGCATGGATCTCATGCGGACGAAGAACTCGCATGGGATACGCTATGGGCCGTTCGAGGGGTCCTGAAGGTTATCTACGCCCGGTGAAAGTGATGGCTGAGTGGACGAAACATCGAGGTTTTCCAAGAAATTTATTCGCGATGGGGGGACAGTGACCACAACCGAGTTTTTCGCCTACCTCAAGTCCTTCCGCAATCTCGAACCGACGTATCAGATTATTGAGCACGACGGCAGTGATACGTTTCCTGACGGACGCCATGGCAGCACGGGTGTTACGGTCAAGAAAGGGACGCAGCTATTGCAAGTTGAAGGATTTGCGACTATCTGTCTTCCGCTTTCCAGCACCAGCATGGTTACAATCCCGACTTACAATCGCAGACAAAGCGACATTGTTCCGGCCGACGTGTCTCGGGTTATCGGAAATGATGTGGCGTGCTGTTTATTTGGGGATGTGTATCTTCGCAAATATGGGTCGGCACCGGTGCTTGTCAGTCGCGCGCAACCTGTGCGGAGTTCAACCAGTACGCCACGTGCGGCAGGCGGCACGGAGCGCGACAAGACCATAACGACCTGCCAAACGGTTTCTCTAGATCGAGCATGTCGCGCCGTCGAAGTCTACAACAGGGGCTTGGATGGCCACGGCGTCGTGAAGGACGACCTTGACATACGAGCCAGCAAGATGTTCGCGAACGGTGTTGGGTCGAGCAAAGAGAAGATTGCAGAGCAGCTGCGTTTCATTGGCAGCGACTACGGTGGAGTGGCGGGCTTCCCTTCGGCAATCGTGCTGGCTCCAGACATCGCCCATGACATTTTTGAAAATCGCAAAGAGTTCGAGGTAGCCGCCGTTTCCGCGTTACCAATTTTGTCTCGGGTCGCGGATCGAGTCACAATCGGTCTTCTCTATCGTCCGTTCGTGAAGCCCTTACATGGGAAGAGCAACTGGAAGGTGTGGGCCGCGAAGTTTTGGCATCATCTGAACCCTCGTGCCTTTCCCATCAGGGACAGCCGGGTTGATAGGTTCTTCATTCTGCCCGGCTCGAATCCGGTCGACGAATACTTGGAACTCCTGAACAGGTTCCGGGCTTTTGTGGTGTCTCACCAAGAGTGGCTGCCGCACCTCCGGCAGGTGGATGGCGAGGTTGACGGAGAGGTCGATGGTATACCTGTGTGCTCCGACAACAAATTGTGGGACAAGATGTGCTACGGTCTCTTCGATCTGGATAACGCTGGAAAATGAGAGAAAACCGGGGAGAAAACCGGGGACAGACGGGACGTTCACCGATTTCCATTCGTCGAAACACTTGGAAACGTTCCGTCTGTCCCCGGTTTCCCTCGCGCATGACAATCATCAAAACTCCGACTTCTCATTTCGCCTGCGCCAGCTTCGTAACAACCTCGGCAACTTTATCGAGTATCTGGTTCCAGCCCTCCAGTTGACCGCTGTTTTTCGCGCTCTCCATGGGTTCATTTCCAATGTGGGTGAGTCTCGTCCGGCCGTTTCCGAGATCCTCAAAGATCGTCACGTCGAACGCACCATCTATGGCTTCATGTTCTATTCCTAATTCTGCAGGCTCAATCTTGTTTCCCTTCGAGTCCGAAAAGTACATGGAGGAGACGATCTTTTCTTGGGGAACAATCTCGTGGTATTCAACCGCATTCCAGCACTCCTGCCCATCCGGCGTTCTCATGCAGAGGAGAGATTTTCCTCCAACGCGAAAATCCATCTGGCAAACGGGCGCGGTAAAACCCTTCGGCCCCCACCACTGCATCACGTATTTCGGGTCTGTCCACGCCTTCCAAACCAATTCGCGTGGGGCATCAAAAACTCTTGTAACGACCATCCGCTCAATTTCGCTAACCGTGTTTTTTGTCATCTCTGACCTCCGCTTTTTTCATTTGATTCACAACCACATCCAACTTGTCGAAACTCTCTTCCCAGAATCGGCGATAGCTGATCGCCCAGTCGCTGACTGTCTTAATCGCCGCTGGCCTAAGCGTGCACACACTCTCTCGTCCACGCTTCGTCTTGATTACAATCCGCGCCCGCACCAGGTAGGCAATATGTTTTGAAATCATCTGCTGCGAAAGTGCAAACGGTTCCGTCAATCCATGCACAGAGGCAGGCCCGTGCGAGAGTCGTTCGATCATTGCCCGCCGGGTGGGATCAGACAAAGCGGCAAACGTTGTACCTAATTTATCCACAACCGTATGGTAGTGGATTATCGATCGATGTCAAGTGTGAATTTTGCCATCCTTGATTTCTGTCCGCTGATCCCCAATGTGCCAACGTTGGCCGGCAAGAGCACCTGCTTGAAATACTGGCTCGTCGGTATCGGTCGTGACGCTTGTAGTTCCACCTGCCGCCAAAATGTGTCTACAATTGACCCATGCAGGAACCATTTACCCGCGACCGCATTATCGAGGCTCTCCAGGCAATGCCGCCAAATGCCACCATCGACGATGCCATTGAACGGCTGGTATTTCTGGCCAAAGTCGAAACCGGATTGGCTGAGCTTGATGGGTCCCAGGGCATTCCGCACGATCAGGCCAAGCATCGCTTTGGGCTGTAATGCGCATTCTATGGTCGCCACAATCGCTGCGCGATCTTGACGCTATCCGCGAATACATTGCCAAAGATTCTGAGCATTATGCAGGCCTGACCATCGCGCGAATCTTCTCTGCTGTTGAGCAGTTGACCCAGTTCCCGCGCTCGGGGCGCATTGTGCCAGAACGAGACGAACCTGACATTCGCGAAGTCATCGTTGGACGTTTTCGCGTAGTGTACAGGCTTCAAGATGAGTTAATTGAAGTGGCGACTGTTTTTAGGGCAGCGAGAGAATTCCCAGAAACATTCTAGGGTGTAGGCCGCCATCCAATGCTTGCCATGAGCCTGTCGAATGGGCCGCGCTACACTGGAAGAGACACCGTGCCGCGAGTTGCTCTTTCAAATGACCTCTCAAAATGATCTCTTTCTCAAACATCAATAAGCAGTATGGCAAGCAGTTGCTCTTCGTGGATGCTTCTTTCCAGTTGAATCCCGGCGAAAAAGTCGGGTTGGTCGGCCCCAATGGATCGGGCAAGACAACGCTATTCCGGATGGTGGTCGGCGAGGAAACTCCCGACGATGGCACGGTCTCAGTTCCCAAGAAGATGACGATCGGCTACTTTCGCCAGGACGTCGAGGAAATGCAGGGTCGTTCGGTTCTCGATGAAGCGATCGCAGGCAGCGGACGCGTCGGCGATCTACACCACGAACTCGAAGCCTTGCAGCACGAGATGTCCGATCCTGACAAGGCTGATGAGATGGATCGCATCCTTGATCGCTTCGGTCACGTGCAGGAGGAGTACGAGCATTTGGGCGGTTACGCGCTCGAATCGCAAGCCCGTGAAGTGCTTCACGGTCTGGGATTCAAAGATGATCAGATTGACGGCGACGTGGGCGCTCTCTCCGGCGGATGGAAAATGCGGGTTGCGCTGGCACGCGTCCTGCTCGGAATGCCGGACGTATTGCTGATGGACGAACCGACGAACCATCTCGACATCGAGTCCATCATCTGGCTCGAACAGTTTCTCAAGTCATTTCCCGGCGCGCTGCTCATGACTTCGCACGACCGCGAGTTCATGAATCGCTTGGTCTCAAAGATTGCAGAGATTGATGGCGGCGAAATCATCACCTACTCGGGTGACTACGACTTCTACGAGCGCGAGCGGGCGATCCGAGAGAGCAACCAGCAGGCAGCGTTTGCCCGGCAGCAGTCCATGCTCGCCAAGGAGCAGCGCTTCATCGATCGTTTCAGGACACACGCCGCCAAAGCGGCCCAGGTGCAGAGCCGGATTAAGGCCTTGGATAAGATCGAGAAGATCGAACTACCCAAAAAACGACAAGTCGTAAAATTCGACTTTCGTGTTCCGCCACGATCCGGAGAACAGGTGGCCGTCCTTGAGAATCTGCACAAGAGTTACGGCCCACGTGTGATTTATGACGGGTTCAGTTTAACCATCCGCCGCGGAGAACGCTGGGCCGTCATGGGAAGAAACGGCGCGGGCAAGACCACGCTGCTCAAGATGATTGCCGGAGCCAGTGCTCCAGATGCCGGAAGCGTGCGGCTCGGCGCCAGCCTGTATATGGGCTACTTCGCGCAACAATCTTTGGATGTGCTCAATTCCGATCTCACCGTCATCGAACAGTTGCAACAGGATTTTCCCCAGGACAATATTGGTTCGTTGCGGAACCTGGCGGGAGCATTTCAGTTCTCCGGCGAAGACACGGACAAGAAAATCCGCGCACTCTCTGGCGGAGAAAAATCGCGTCTGGCAATCGCGCGCATGCTCCACAACCCGCCGAATTTTCTGGTGCTCGACGAACCGACCAATCACCTGGATCTTGCGACCAAAGAAATGCTGGTGGACGCCCTGAAAGATTTTGAAGGCACCATGATCTTCGTATCGCATGACCGCATGTTCCTACGTGGTCTCGGCTCACTTGTGCTGGAACTGGGCGGTGAGAGCGGCACGGACCGCACTCCCACTGTTTATCCTGGCTCCTATGTTGAATATGTCCAGAAGCTGGGACATGAGGCCCCTGGGATTTATTCGTAGGTTTTGCGTTCCCGGCCTTCGCGCACAATAGCAACCAGATCGTCGGCAGACACTTTCACCTTACTCCTTTCACGTCTAGCGGCGAGCGCCGCGGCAGGAGCACCAAGTCGGCCGCTTCCTCAGCATCTTTGAGGAGCGTCTTGCACGGTGTGCCTATCCGCGCACGCATGGTCAGGCCACGAGCAAAATCCGTGACTTGGATCGCGCGCACGGCTACCGGAAAATCAGGCGGGATGTCTCCTGCACGGATCCCATCCCGGAAACGACGCTCCACCAGCGCCGCGCCGCCCGCGACCGTACTCTGCAGGAACCGCTGAACCTCAGCGTCATTCACAAGCGGCGCGACGCAGATCAGAAGGCAGCCGCGGGCGGACCCTTTCTCAGTCGCACTTTCGACGGCGTACCTCAGAAAGCCCGCGATCGAGTCGCGAAGACCTTGTGGCGAAAGGAGTGCTTTGGCTGCGAGAGCGCCCTTCCGTTCTGCGTACGCCTTAAGGACGCGCAAGAATATCGCCCGCTTATCCCCGAAGACGGCATACAGGCTCGGCCGTCCCACACCCATCCCGGCGACGAGATCGTCAATCGTCACTCCGTCGTAGCCTTTCGACCAGAACACTTGAGTCGCCTTTTCCAGCGCCCCCGTCTCGTCGAAGCTGCGCGGTCGTCCCCGCGGCCTAGCGGTATTTTTAATCATTTGGTTCACAACTCATTGACAATGGTCATCCAACGAATATATAACTGACTAGTTCGAAATTAGCAAGCCGGCTCTGGCCTCGCGGGGCCTCACGGCTCGGCCTTCACACGTCACCACGGAGATGCCCATGGAACATTCGATCGCGCTGGTCACCGGGACTATATTAATAACCGGAGCAAATATTGGGCTCGGTAAAGAGACTGCCCGACAATTAGCATTGAAAAAAGAAACAAAAAAGGTAATTCTTTTTTGCAGAAATCGAACGAGAGCAGAGGCAGCAAAAAAAGACCTTGAGGAGAAAACGGGGGAAAAGATTTTTGAAATTATTATTGGGGATGTTACGGATGCAAATTCCGTAAGAAAAGCAGTAGAAGAAATAAAGGAACCTATTGATGCAATAGTTTTAAATGCAGGTGGAGTAGTTGGGAAAACGGCTGCGAAATCTACGCCTTCCGGTATGAATCAATTAGCTGCTACGAATATTTTAGGTAATGTAATTCTAGTGGAGGAATTAATTAAACGGGACAATTTAAGGAAAACAGTTCTATCAGTCAGTGCGGAAGCTGTTCCAGGAGTAAAGATGCTCGGAGTAAAACGAGTTTCAATGAGGACTTCTTCTGTAGATGAGTTTGCTGCTGTTCTTGATGGATCATATTTTGGTAACAAGTTCAATGCATTGCAAGCATACGCATATGTCAAGTATGCAGAAACCATGTGGACGTTATCAATGGCAAGAAAATATCCTAAGCTCAAGTTTATTGTTGTGAGCCCAGGAAATACAAAAGGAACTCAGGCGCCAGATAGTCTTCCCCCGGCAATGCGGTTTATGTTGAAGTATGTGATGATGCCTATTGTATTCCCATCGATGGGCGGAATGGTGCATACGCTGGAAGTAGGTGCAAAACGCTTTGTAGATGCCATTTCGGATGAGCGGTATAAAAGCGGCGTTTTTTATGCCAGTAAAGAGGGTAAGTTATCAGGGGACATGGTGGACCAGAGCACCTTTTTTACTGATTTGAAAAATACTTCATTTCAAGATAACGCCAACGAGGCAATTCACCATTTCATAAATTAGGCGCTCGGAACCGACGTCTCAGATAAATTCGGGGACGATAAATTCGGGGACAGACGGGACGTACCCCACATTCCAATTCGAAAAAACCGGTGAACGTCCCGTCGGTCCCCTAGTTTCCTGATGGGGCAACACGACCGCTCAGAAGCGTTGTTCTATTACTTCCGCATGGAAGATCAGGTTCCTGAAACTCACCTGCTACGGCTAATCGACAAGCACAAAGGCGGCACCCGCGCTCGTGTTCCTCTGGGTTCGCCACGCAGTTCCGTGCGGGCCGGCGGGCAGGAGTGCTATTGGGCTCATTATTCCCTGCAAATCCTCTCGAAGATTTGCTTAACTTCCTCGCGGTAAAAGCTGCTCACTGAGAACCCGCAAAGAATATCCATTCCATATCGTTTGGCTAGCAGGTGACAGAATCGCTCCACCTGAATCGCCGCATCCGCTTTGCCCTCTGCCCACAAGATTGACGCGCATTCCCCGCAGATTGCGACCCGTGATTCTGCCCCCGCTGTCGCCCGAGCCGCTGCCGCGATCAGATCATTCACAACTCTAGAAAATCGCTCTGGGTCGGGCAGATCATTCACCATGAACGTTGAGAGCGTCTCGTCAACATTCAAAGGGATATATCGCCCCTGTTCCATGGCGGCAGCACAATCAACGCCATGTTCCTGCAATCGCTGGAGAAGACTCTTCCCGTGTGACTCGGTCGCGGCCACGATAACGGAATTCTCGGCCTCCAGAGCGGCCTCGATGAAACCAGCAAATCCAAGTACAAAGGCTTCATCATCAGGATAGAATCGAACCTCGTGGCTGCGGGTGATCTCCGTCTTTTTCGGAACGATCGTTGGGAGAACTTCCTCATGGCAGAGGTCGGGAGCTTGCGTGTCGGTCGCATCAGTGAATAGGTGACCCGCGAATCCAGCACTCACGAACCGTTTGCCTTGACAAACGGCTCCCACAGCCGCTAACAGATCGCTTCCTGCATGTGCTTTAACCACGTAGCCCAGTGCCCCCAGGCCCAGAGCTTCCTGCAGCATATCGTCAGAAGATTCTTGGCTGACAAAGAGTATTTTGGATTTGGAGGAAACCTTACGAATTCGCCGAGCCGCTTCGATGCCATTCAGTGAAGGAAGTCCTATGTCGAGGACGATCAAGTCCGGTTGTAATTCTTCGGCTTTGTAAACGGCTTCCTGTCCGTCTGAGACCTCTCCGACAATCTCGAATTCCAATCTCTTCCTAAGCGTTGAACAAACGAATTGCCGAAACGGTTCATAATCATCGACCACGAGAACCCGGACTTGTAAAGTTTCCAAGCAGCCCCCTGTTAAGTTTAGAAACCCGACTCTGCGAGTTTAGTTGCTATGCTCTTTAGGATCCCATGTTCTGCGCATTCAGGTCGTTGCGCTCGCGCATGGTTCGATCATCAGTCTTATTCAAGATGCTCCCGACTTCCTTCATCACCTTTCCCTTCGCCAGGAACTGCAAAACTTCCCGCTCTCTTTCGCTTCTTCGGTGATCACGGCTCGTCCGAAACGCCGTGCTGCTTGTAAGCACCGACCAGCAGCGCCACCGTGATCGCAACATACAGAACACCGGTGATGCCCTCCAGCGCCGCGAGCATGCGCACCTCCGGGCCCACCGGGACAACATCGCCGTAGCCGATGGTCGACAGTGTGATCAGGCTGAAGTACAACAATTCGCTGGAGCGGTCCGCCATCGCCATGCTGCTGGAACGGATTGAGCCTGGATAGAAGACCTCAATGGCAGAGTACAGACCAAACCATAGCAAACCAAGCAACAGGTAGATGCTCACGGCGGTATAGAGATGAGCATTGAGGACCGAGCGAGCACTCTTAAGAAAGGAGAAGAGTCCAAAAACGGTGAACCCGCAGAACGCAGTGAGTATTGCCCATCGGGTCCCGTCTAACGCTCGATTAGGGAAAAACGCATTCGCAATGCTGAAGAGGAACGCTCCCGACGTCAGTAAAACCGTGGGCCACAAGTAGCCCTTTATCTCTGACACTCTAACCGTGGCCAGGATGACCGGCACAAACATCAGTATTTCCAGCGTGAGTCTCCGCAGCAGACCATGATCCAGCAGCGGATGCAACACGATAAACAGCAGCAGCGATAACAGCAGATACAAGTCTGGCCGTACTCGTCCTTTTTTCCTCATTGGAAAATCATCTGGCACGTTCGCTCGAGGACCGCAACGGCTGCAACCTGCATCCGAATTGTGGAAGTATTCATTTCCAGTATCCTTCGTCCGGCTTGAAATTCTCTCCCGCTGCGGGATAGCTGAAAGATCAGGCCGGAACTGGCAACACTGATCTCTTTGTATCGATTAAGTAACTAGAACCAGCTACGCGCGGCGGCAACTGGCAGAAGTACCAGCTTGTTAACTGTTGAGAATAGCAGCGGCCTCAGGAATTGCGGCAAATTCGCCTGTAAGTTTTGCCAGTATCCCCTGCGTTCGCGGTTGAATAACCTTTTTCTGCAGGCCAAGGATTCGTGGAAGGAATCCAACCTACCTTTTTAACCAGTTGCATTAAGGAGAGTCTCAAATGGCAACGATAGAAATACCTCCTACTCCCACAGCTACGCCTACTCCATACGATGAATTCAATAGCGTCATCCCAACGGAGACGTTCCCCGCTGAAGGGATGACAGCCCGTGCCGCCCAGGCAATTGTGAACAGCTTTGCCTGGACCGACGCGAACCCCATGCTGAACCTCTCCTCCTTTGTTACGACCTGGAGCGAACCGGAGGCAGTCGAGGTTGCGCGAACGCACATGTACAAGAACTACATCGACCACGACATGTATCCACAGGTGTTCAAGATGGAAGGGCAGATCGTGAAATGGCTGCACGATCTGTGGAACGGACCGAAAGGAACGGAGCCTTATGGTACGGCGACCATTGGTTCCTCCGAAGCCTGCATGCTGGCCGGACTTGCCCATAAATGGAACTGGCGCGAGGCGCGGAAAAAAGCAGGGAAGGACACGAGCAAGCCGAATATGGTTACCGGTGGCAACGTCCAGATCGTCTGGAAGAAGTTCCTACGTTATTTTGATGTTGAGCCGCGCATCGTTCCGCTCAAGGTTGGGAACTACCGCTTGACCGCCGATCGACTGGAAAAATACGTCGACGAGAACACGATCTGCGTCGTAGCTATCGCCGGTCAGACTTTCACTGGAGAGGACGACGACATCCAGGCCATCCACGATTGGCTGGACGACTACGAAAAGCGCACCGGCATCAACATCCCAATGCACATCGATGGAGCTTCGGGCGGCTTCGTCAATCCCTTTCTCTACCCCGATTACAAATGGGACTTCCGTCTGCCACGCGTGCAGTCGATCAATGCGTCCGGCCACAAGTTTGGGTTGGTGCCCCCTGGTCTTGGCTGGATCGTCTTCAAAGAGCGAAAGACTTTCAATGAAGACCTGGTCTTCTACGTCAACTATTTGGGTGGGGAGATGCCGACCGCAACCCTGAACTTCAGCCGCGGGACGGCGCCGATCGCGGTGCAGACCTACCTGATGCTGCGGCTCGGGCGCGAGGGCTATACGCGGGTTATGCGCCACACGCTCGACAATGCCATTCATCTGCGCCAGCGGCTCGTCGACTCGGACTACTTCGTGATCATGAACGAAACGCAGCGCATCCCCGTGGTCGCCCTGACGCTGAACAAGAAAATCAAGAACTTCAACGAGTTCGATATCTCTGCCAAGGTCCGCGAAAACGGCTGGGTGCTTTCCGCCTACGCCATGCCTCCGGACGCACAGGAAGTGAACAGCTTGAGAATCGTAGTGCGGCCGCACCTCAACCTCAGTCTCATGGAAGTACTGGCCAACGACATTGTAAGCGCCTGCGACTATCTCGAGGAGCATGGAGGCACTGCCACGGCACCAAAGCTTCACAGCCACTCAGCCACAAAGTGTTGAGACTGACCTGACAGTGAAATGGCCGTAAGGAGATTCAGGGTTGCAGCGCAGCGCGCGGATTGAAAGTGTGGAATCCGGCGTTTCTGCAATCGGCGAAAGCTGAAAAAAGAAGAGTAGAACGGCTCTCATATTAAAGGAGAGCCGTTCTACCAAGCTCCCCAAGCGAAAACCGTCCTGGGGAGAGCTAGGGAATCCATTCTATAGATTCGGAGAGACAACAATGCATAAGATGGGTATCAAAGGTGTCTTGGCTATCGTCAGCGTGCTGTTCCTGTGCAACCTATCAATGCTCGCTCAGGAATCCCGGAAGCCTGCGGCGCAGAGTGCTTCGGGGGCAGACGCACAATCGAATAACATTTCCAGCCAGGACATCGAAATGCTACGGGCGGACTTACGGGCGCAGCGGAAGCAGATCGTCGCGCAAAACATGGCTCTCACTGCCGACGAGGCCACGAAGTTCTGGCCTATCTTTGACCAGTACAGAAAGGAAGCCGTCAAACCTAATGACGAACGCTGGGCGGTGATCAAGGACTATGCCGCGAACTATGACACCATGACCGATGCGCAGGCGCAGAATTACCTCAAGAGAGCGACGGCCGTTGACGAGGAACTCCTTGCATTGCGGCTGAGGTATGTTGCGGTGTTTGAGAAGGTTATCTCGGCCAAGAAGACTGCGTTGTGGTACCAGATCGACCGCCGCATCGACCTCCTGATTAATTTGCAGTTGTCCGCCGCGATTCCGATGGTCGATACCCGCAAGTAAACTGACGGCCAGCCTGCTCCGCAACTCGAGCGATCAGTTTGGCCGCTTTCCTTCCAGTCCGTGTTGTCGCTGTTAGTTTTGCCAGTTATCCCAGCGCGCGCCCCTACCTAAGATGGGGTGTGTCGACGCGAAGCTCTGTTCTCTGTCGAGGAAAACCTCAACCTCTTCCTGCGAGGCACCGCTCAAAGAATACTGCTGGCAAAGTTAGAACCTAAGTTCAGTTTTCAGTTGAGTCAAAGGAGAAATGGAATGTCGTCGCAGATCGCACCCACAGTCTTAATAATTGCACCTATTCTCCCGGCGAGGATAGCAAGGAAATGCTCAATAAGAAAAGCAGTTACTTTGTGGACGTTGGCAGCCTTTCTCGTGTTAGTGGCGCCGCTGGTTGCGCAAGAGACGACGCCCGTTGCACCGGAGGGAACTCAGGTTGCTACGGAGGAAACGCCAGCGGCAGCGGTCAATGCCGACGAGTTGCGCAAAGAGTCGCAAAACCCCGTCGCCAGCCTCATCAGCGTTCCCATCCAGAACAACAACAACGGCGGGATTGATCCCGGAAATCGTACCCAAGATGTGGTAAACATCCAGCCGGTGATTCCAGTGAAGTTCAACGACAACTGGAACCTGATCATTCGCTGGATTACTCCCATCGTCTACCAGCCGCTTCCCGCACCATCTCCCTTGCCTCAAATCGGCGTGTCCGGCCTGGGCGACATGCAGCCCACTTTTTTGCTCTCGCCGAGAAAACCACACAAATTGATTTGGGGCGCAGGTCCGATCATCCAAATGCCTACTGCGACCAGCCAGTACTTGGGACAAGGGAAGCTTGCCCTCGGGCCGAACGTGGTCGCCCTGACGATGCCGGGCCATTTCGTGCTGGGCGTGCTCGTTAACAACATCTGGTCGGTCGCCGGTGGCGGCAGCCGTCGCGACATCAATCAGATGCTGCTGCAATACTTCGTCAACTACAACATGAAAAAAGGCTGGTATCTGACCACCTCACCCATCCTCACCGCTAACTGGAACACACCCGCGCCCAGTGGGAGCGTGTGGACGGTGCCGTTCGGTGGCGGCGTGGGAAGAATCATGAAACTTGGATTTCAGCCGGTGAGCATCAGCGTTACGGCTTACGGCAATGCCGTCCATGTCCCTGGAGCTTCGTCTTGGACCGCGCGAGCACAATTTTCATTGCTGTTTCCCAAGTTAACCAAGCAGCAGCAGAAGATGATGATGGAGCAAAAACTGAAGCAGATGGAAGCGGCGCCATCGAAGTAGTCGCGCTAGAAAAACAATCAGAAATGGAGGGATACGATGACGAATTGGATGGAAAAGATGGCTTTCGCTCTAGCGGCCATAGGAACAGTTTTCGAGTTCTCCGCAGCGCAGGTACAGGCGCAAAACACGAGCGGCAGCGCCACAAGTTTAGCGGGTGGCTCGCATGGTATCTCGCTTAGTCGTTGGAGAGGGTTGATTGAAAAGCCGGTAAAAACACAGGGAGCGGTGCGCCTTCTTGATCGTCGTTGTATTCGATCCTTTGCTTTTGGTGCATTAGCCCTGACGATCCCTCTCGGACAGGCACTGGCGCAGGAGAGCAGTCCGAAGGTTCCGGATGTGGAGAAGCGAGAGGCGGCACAGGTTACCCGGCCCATCGCGGCGGGCAAGAAGCCGAACGTTGTGTTCATCCTCGCGGACAACGTCGGCTATGGTGATCTCGGCTCCTATGGCGGCGGAGAATTACGCGGCGCACCGACGCCGAGGCTTGATCAACTCGCCCAGCAGGGTTTGCGGTTCACCCCAATTCCTCGTCGAACCCGCGTGCACACCGTCGCGAACTGCGCTCATGACAGGTCAATACTCGATCCGCAATGGTCTTTCGCTGATCATCGTTCCCGGAACTACCAATATTCTCCCCGCGCATGCGTTCACGATGGGTGAAATGTTCGAGGGCGCTGGCTACGCCACAGCCATCTTCGGCAAGTGGCACCTCGGCTATGCGCCGGAGAGCCTGCCGACGGCCCACGGCTTCGACGAGTTCTACGGTATTTCACCGGATATCTCGTGGAACGACTCGACCTACGTTGACACGATCGAGCTTACACACTCGATCCCGATGCCCGACGAGGTGCTCCGGGCCAAGGGTCCGCAGATCGTCGAGGCGACTGCTGGCGGTCCGCTGCGAACTGTCAAACCTTTCACGCAGGAAGTCCGGGCGGAGATTGACAATGAGCTGGCGGCGAAATCGATCGACTTCATGAAACGCCAGAAGGCCGCCGGGAAGCCCTTCTTCCTTTACCTGCCCTTCTCGATGGGGCACGCGCCTAACCTTCCGTCCAAGCAGTTCCGAGGCAAGTCCAGGATCGGAAACTATGGCGACAAGATGATGGAAGGTGATTACCACGTCGGACAGATCCTCGACACGTTAAGAGAACTGGGTGTCGAAGACAACACCATCGTCGCCTTCGCGTCCGACAACGGCCCGACTACCCAGACGATGCGCGAATACGGCAACCTGGGCACGCTGGACATGGGCAACTCCGGGCCCTTCCGCAGCGAGTTGGGCGATGCGACCGAAGGTTCCATCCGCACGTGCGCGTTTATTCGCTGGCCTGGGTACATCAAGCCGGCCAGCACTTCCTACGCGATGTTCTCCATCATGGATTTCCTTCCGACCTTCGCTCGCATCATCGGCGCCAAGATGCCGACCGACCGGCCGATCGACGGGGTTGACCAGACAGACGTATTGCTCGGCAAGAGCGAGACTGGGCATCGACAGACGCTGCTCAGCTTTATCGGGTCTGAACTAGTGGCGGCAAGGTGGAAACCGTGGCGCGTCTACTTCACCGATATGCATGCCACCGGAGAAGGTCCGCAGCGCATGCCCGGCTTTATAGGCTCGACCAGCGCTCCCATGGCCGGTTATCCGAAGATCTACAACATCGAGATGGACCCGCACGAGGATCTCAATGTTTCCGCTCTCTTTGCGTGGGCCGGCGGGCCTGCGCTTAAAGCTGTTGCTGAGTATAAAGAGACGCTCAAGAAGTATCCGAACCCGCCCGCGAGCAACATCACGAAGTTCTGAAGTTCAGGAGCGAAAGGCACACAAACGTGCAATTCCGAATCAAGATCGCGACCATTATCCTTTTTGGCGCATTCCTGGGATGCGCCACCTCCGCATTGGCGCAGCAGAAAGGTCAATGGGTGCCGGGGCAGTTTGGTCTCAATGCCGGTGTGATTCCCGACCCTGGGATCACTTACGCCGCCTTGCCCATGAGTTACTCCGCCCGCCAGTTGAATGGCCCTAATGGAAACCAGGTTCCAGGCATTACTGGGACGTACTCGTTCTGGGTGGATGAGAACATCTTCTACTACGTCCCGGAACACAAGTTCCTCGGCGGGTATTGTTGAGGTGGTGACGCGCACAATGGCGTCGGCCGGATCCTGACTTGTGAGGCGCGGCTTAGGCTCCCATGCGCACTTGCCCGGGCCGTGATAAACCATTGCTTTCATGGTGGCTGGGCTGCTTGCCGTTGAGTCACCCTCAGTCGGAAGTTCGAGTTCAGCTGTCGTCATTTTGTTTTTTCCTTTCTCGCTTGCATTGAAACCGAATGCGGCTGAGGAAGCTATGCTGTTTTGCTCTAAGCCGATTTTGTGGAAGATGCATCCTTATCCCTTGACCAACCAATCCGTAAAAACGGGCAAGATATTGCCAGAACTGTAGTGGAAGATCGTAAAAGCGAAGCGGCTTTGGTACGGTTTAAACTTGGAGGGCACTCCTGAATGTGCAGCAAAACGAAAGCGTCTCCGACTCAATTGAGTCGTGAGACGCTCGTTCGAACAGCCCTCCCCCGAAGTCTGCTCAGCTGCAGACTAAGTCCCTACTTGGGTTTGGAGGAACAGCTCCGACGTGCCACACGCCAACCAGTTGCAGATGAAGGGACAGGTGTCGCTTGAAAGTGAAATCGCGGATCACTCGTTCTCTCACGAAGCTCGCAAGATTTCATGCGTACCCAATACGTGCGCTTCTGGTTCCAAGGAGTTGAGCCGTCGCAATTCGGCCTCAACTGCCAGCAATCTGAGCGTGAGAGAGCGGAGTGACAAGGGATCGTGAATTATGCTCGTAACATCGAGGTAAATTGCTGGAGTGGAGGGCGATGACGCCGGAGCCGGGTAACCCATGTCTCCGGAACGTTCTGTTACCTATGTCTCCGGAACGGACAGTGGCGTTCATGGTTGCGGGGGGTGGATTTGAACCACCGACCTTTGGGTTATGAGGAATTGGAATTACAACAACTTACAAGACGCGGGTGGCCCTCGAAAAACCTTGTAAGAAACGCCAAGGAACCGTTATTGGACAGCTAAAGGACAGTCGCCCTATCAGCTCCGTTGCTCCGCAGTTTTGGAGTGAGAACTAGCGCAATTATTACCGCCGTGAAAGCGCGCTGATTGGTTGTATCACGTTGTAATTACAAGGCAGCGGTCGCTCTGCAACGCCCTGCAAAAGAATGCCTAAGAAGTAGAAGGAATAAACTCAACTTGTACCGTTCTTGTACTGCGAGTTTTGAACAGTAATTCGGATCCGACAAGTAGGAGCGTGGCCTGGTAGGTCCCCAACAGGTTTGTTTCACTGCGCGCTGCGAGCGAAAATATCTCAGCAGAGAGATAAGATTAGCTTTTCTGTGGTTTTTCGGATTTGAGGTTCGCGGCGCGCCTGCGCGACGTCGTGCAGCGGATAGACATGACCGAGTGAACGTTTAGTTTCCCTTCCTTCACCCATCCGGATAATGCGTCCGTTCGCGGCTTCAACTCCTGGTGGGTGGTGGGTGGCGATATAGTCCAGCGATGGAGGTTGACTTAGCCTGAGCCAATTCCGCTTTCCATAGTGTATTCGCTAATGTTATAGTTAATACACTATGAACGCTAATGCCGACACCCGCACCGTCCAGGCGCTGCGCAGCGATCTGGCGCTGCAGATCGCGCGCCACATCAGGTGTAGCGGCCAAACCCAAGCCACCGCGGCGAAGCGCCTGGCTGTCCCGCAGCCGACTGTGAGCCAGATCATGCACGGCAAAGTCTCGCAGCTTTCCCTGGAGCTGCTGATCCGCATTGCAGTGCGTGCCGAATTGCCGGTGGTGCTGCAAACAGGCAAGGATGCGGAAGAAGCGGGAGCGTTCGTCGCGGGCGAGCCATTTCAGGAGAGTCGGGTCCTGAGGTCGAAGGTTGCCGATGAGGCACGTCAGGCATTGAGCGAGGATGCAAGAAATCTGACTCCGCAACAACGGCTCGAAGCGCATGCCCGACACAGCCAGCTGATGGTCGCGCTCCACCGGGTGGGCCGAAAGAGCATAAGGGCTCGATGAAAGCGCACGGTCCAGGTCAATCTGCGCATCTGTTGCTCGACGTAAGCGCGGTGCTGGCAGAAAACGACGTCGAGTATGCCGTCATCGGTGCCATGGCCGCCGCGGTGTATGGCGCCATACGTGCGACGACGGATGCGGATGCCCTGCTATCCGTTTCCATCGCCAGGCTTGGGCAGCTCGAAAAAATATTTAAGAAAGCGGGATTTGCAACGGTGTTGCGTCGTGGGGATGCGGACGATCCCATTCCCGCGCTGCTCTCAGTCAGCGACCGGCACGAAAATCGGGTGGATTTGCTGGCGGACCTGCGCGGCGCCGACCGACTGGCCTTGTCGCGTTCGATCGCTGTGCCCTTTCTCGGCAGTTCCCTGCGTGTGATTGGGCGGGAGGACTTCGTCGCCATGAAGTGCTTTGCCGGTGGTCCTCAAGATATCGCCGATGCGGTCCAAGCGCTCAACACCACCAATCAGCCCCTCAATTTGGAGCTGTTGCGTCGGACCACGCGCCGTTTTGGAAGACCGGCCGCAGACATGCTGGAGAAGCTGTTGCGAGTGTGATGGCGAACGGTCCGGGTGATCTGGCGACTCGATGTAGATGACGTCCGAATTGGGCGTGGTGACGAGCGTCTTCGCGGTGAGCCGTTTGGGCCAGTACGGCAGCACGTTGTAGCCAGCGCCAAACACCTTCTCGGAACCCTCCTTCATCGCCCACATGTTGACAGCCGGAAGCGACCAGATATAGGCCTGCGCAGCTTGCTGGAAAAACAGTTCGTTCTTGAGCGGCTCGACCGATTCTTTTGCCGGGTACCCACCCGGAAATGGTGCATTCGCGAGCTTCTCGTAGCGACTCTCCTGCGCGAGAGTCTGAATTGTAGCAACACTCATCGCCAGCGCGGTAACGAGAACAGCGACGAGAAAGTTGCGTGGGCTAGTGGCCTCCCACGTTTGTGTCCTTTCTAATTTCTGCGACTCACTTCACCTGCGTGACACCGGGTGGCTTCGAAGTCCCTTCCCTTGCGGGCAGAATCGACGACTGCTCGGTCTTCGGCCAATACGGCCGCATCACGAGATCAATGGGGCCGTCTGGCGCGGGCAACCAGTTCGATTCTTTCGCTTTTCCTGGTGAGTCTTTCTGGATGTAGATCGTCACCGAGCCGTCTGCTTTTCTGGTGACGATGGGTAGTCCGATGGAGTACGCGGGGAATCGCGGGCTGCCCATTCACGGTCATCGATCAACCTGCGCGGAGCGCGACGTTAAGGCCCCAGCAGCCGTTTCCCGCTTGAGCTCCTCGACGCTGATCGTGCCATTTCCGTGACGTGTGGCGCGCGTTATCTTATCCGTAGCAGACGCATTACCAGCGACCGATTCGGACCCTGCACTTAGCTTATTGTTCGATTCGGTCCGCGCATCATAAATTGCCGCTAGCGTATCTGGAAATTCTATTCAATGAAAATGCCTCTACGGACAAGCCGTCCACTAACGGGAGCTAAAAGGCACTGGGTACGAGGCGTTTGGGACTCGTGACATTAGATCCAAGCGATTGTTTTTGTTGATTGCGTTGGTTGCGGGGGGTGGATTTGAACCACCGACCTTTGGGTTATGAGCCAGCAGAATAAACGACAGCCATGTATTTCAACGACTTGACGCCGCCGGGAACGACAGAGAGTCATTGAGAAGACACAAAAGCACAGTTATCGGACCACAGTCGGACCACATTCTGGGATCAATCAATCTTTGGTTCTTTAGAGCGCCGCTTTTTCAGAGCAAGCTCAATTAGAACAATCAACGACTCACAACTTCACGCGAGACCGCTAACTACTTGTAAGTTCGTCGATGACACAGCGAATGCAAACACCACCGCACCAATCATCATCCAGCGTTTGCCAAATGCGGCAACGGTATCAGCGACAAACTGCTTCCTGCACTTAGTTTTCTTATTCATGACGTGCTCCGCTCAAATTTATTCCTTACAGCCAACTCACCGTCTGTCTGCCTCGACATCTCGGAAACTTTGCTCCTTTCGTTCCGAACGTGTTCATCTCTTTATGCCGATTCTCGTTCGGATTCACAGACGGGGACTGCGGTCATCAACTGCTGAGTGCGCGTGCGCGCTTTTCTGCTGGCAACTTCCGAAGACCAGCGGGCGCGATTAATGCTCCCGAGGGGCGTGCTGTCCGCTGTCGAGTTCCCCGTGACATCGAAATACACTGCATCGGCTGCATCCGGCGGAAGGTGCGACTTCGGGAGCAGGGTAAGCCGTGCGATCGTGTGAAAAGGCGCCTCCGCTTCATTCCATTTGATACTGGCGTTTTCGATCCAGAAATTCGCGTCCCTGCGTTTGCCCCAGTACGTCATCCTATCGGTGTCAAGGAATTGGACTCCAAAGTCAAAGCTGCTCATCTTGCTGTCTTCCTCGACGTGCCGGACCAACTCATTCTGCAGGCCGTCTGGGTTGTTCCTCTGCAGAGGATTCGCCGGATTGTCCGGCGACGGTGTGGCCGAATGCTTCACCGCGTCGACCGGTCCGTGGCGAAACGGTACGTTGCTCTCATAACGCATTTGCTGATAGGGCTTAATAGTCTGGTGCATCTGAGGTTGCACCAAAGCAATGGTTCTCAACACTCTCAGCTTGTCCTTGAACGGCAGAGACCACATAGCGGCGGCCGGATTCGATGCCGTCAGTATCTTGGAAAGCGCCAAGAATGCACTTGCATCATTAATGGGCAAAGTCTTCGTGTTCTGTAGTGAGAAATCCTGCCTGCCAGAGGGCGCGTCAGTGGCAGTCGCGCCAACGCGGGTGAGGTCCACCGAGAAAGACAACGATCGAACGTCAGCTTTGAAATCAGAATTCTTTCTCGGATCCGCGTTCCCGAACCGCACAATCGCAGGATATACGCCGGGCCTAGTGAAGATCCCCTTCGCGAGCCGCATCCCCAGCCCATCGACGTGCGTGGCCCTAACATCCAACACTTCAAATTGGGCGCGGGCACAAACGCCCTTAACATGCGTTCCCCGACCGATCGGCCGGTGTTGTTGAGCCGCAGACTTCGCCTGCAATAGGAGGCTTTTTTCGATGATCTCCTCGATCTCGGCCTTTTCCCGAACGGGATCGCGGTCGGAATCACTGCGGGTCACCCCGAAACATCTGGTCAGAAATAGCATAAGGGTGAGTCCTCCTCTAACCGATTACAGTTTGGAGATGAATTTGACTGCGGTGATGCTGGGCAGAAAGCAGTAGGCTGCTGCCTTCGTCTTTATGAAGGTTGAAAACCCGGTGATCTTGATCGAGGGTGCACCATTCGCCTGCGGAACCACGAAAATACTTTCCGCTGGGCTCTGCGTGCCGATCATCGGATCTTTCGATTTTGGGTTCAGCCTGACCGCGCCAGCGAATTCACTGTCATTGACCCAATGCCCCAGCACGAACTCGTATTGATTCTCTATGCTGGAGTTAATGAAGTAACCAAGGAGCCCGCGCTCAACGCCATCGTAAGGTTGCTTCGGATCGTAGGTCGGTCCGTATGGCATTCCACGACGGATCAGCCGATGTGTATTGTTGCTGCCGCCAGGTTCACCTTGTCCCGTGACCGGCTGGCCTCGCGGATTGATGCGGCGCATGTGCGCGCCAACAGGACAACGGAGTCCCTTGGGATCGCCCGAACCATCCGCATTCACATATTCGTAGTTGTTCATCTGCTCGAGTGGAATCCCGCCCGGAGGACTGTCAGTGTCCGGAGATAACGCCAGAGGGACGCCATTGCGCCACCGCCCGCAGATCTTGGCGGCGTGCAGTTCGGGATCGATCCTATCTCTGTTCGATTGCAGGTGATTCTCGAATCCCACGACATCGGTCTCGATCATTTTGAAGACAGCAAAGCTGCCATTCAGACCGAGTTCCCGAGGCTCCGGCACAAAGTAATTCTCAGCCTCGTCGCGCAAAACAAATAGCCACGGTTCGCAGGGCTGCTGATGATCTGGCGGATATCGTTCTGGACCACCGCGAATGGTGGTCATGCTGATGCCATCGGTGTAACCGAACGGAACTTTGGAACAGAAAGTGGGCTTGCCATTCACCACCTCCGTCCATGCCATTCCGTCGATCCGACAGATCTCTCGGAAGGCATTCCCCTCGGCGAAGAGCGCCGATAGGCGTTCGCTATAAGTCGTCATTGCCTCTGGGCTGAGGGCGTGCAGTGTCACCATGACGTGATCGCTTCCCTTGCCGAAGCCCCCGATCCAGTTCTCTGGCGCACTTGCTCCCGTATCTCCTACCAATTGGGCGCGTGCGGCTGCTCCAGCAGTAAATGCGCCGAACGACTTGAACGAGACCGTCAGTACGCGATCTTTGATTTCCAGCGCGACTAGTCCCGGCCAGGTGATGCCGACGTTAAGGCAGTAGTCCGGCTTGTGGCGCGGGACATCGGCGGGATTGTCTCCGGGGCCCGGAGCGAACCCCACATGCCAGTTTTCGGCAGTAGTGATCTGGGGCGTGTCCGATTCATCTCCACTGACCAGACGTCCAAGGAGCTTGCGGGCCTGCGCGGGGACGCCAACCGTTAGCAAGAAATGACGCACCATCGGCATTCGGTAACCGCGCAGGATGAACCCCTGAATGTCGTGCAGGTCGAGTGTGCTCTTCGAGCTTGGTTGGACGTCAGGTGCCGGGGTTTGATGGCCATGTCCGAACAAACGGCGGAGGAGTCCCCCGCTTTCTTGCGCCGGTGTTTCGAGTACCTTAGTGTCTCGGGTCACTGTGTCTCTCCTGCTTCATCCGTGCTTGGTAACTATGCAGCCGTAGTTCCGGCAGGTTGTGACTTACTATCGGCGATCAGCGCATGGATATCCTGGACACTCAAGCCTGGATATGCCTGATAGAACCCGATCGGTGTGCGGTTCGCGCCGGCAGCAAAGTCAATGAACTCCTGGAGGTACTTTCTGCACGGCGAAGGCGGCGCGCCCTTGGTGAACTTGAATAGGAGATCGAAGACCGGCCCAATGTTCTTCGTGAAATCAGCAATGTACTTGTCGAAGGAGCCGTCGTAGACAGTGAAGAAACCAACCTGGTTGTCTTCCAGCGGCACGAACTGCGCAAAATGGGGAGTGCCGACCTTGTCCAGATCCGCTGTTGTTCCGTGTCCTCTGGCGCGCAGGATCAATTTGACCTCGACGAAAGCAATCTTCGATTTCATGGGCAGGATCACCAGGAAAGGGTGTAACTCGCCTGCGCCAGTAATGTCTGCGGCGGATGCCAGGGCCTTGATCTCCTTGGCGGTCACGCCTGGGTAGGCGGTGTAGAGATTCACCGCATTGAGAAGATTCTCCGCGGTCCATTCGACGAACGCGGCTGCGTGATCGGCGACCGGAGTGGGCGGAGGGTCGGCGGCGTGCTGGAAAATCGCATCGAACACCGGCCCTGCGTGCTTGGCGAGTTCGGCCATGAGCTCACCGAATTCGCCATCGAAGTCGCCAAGAAACAGCAGAGTCTTCTCGCTCAGAACCGCAAACCGCGAGTAATGGATCGTGCCGATTGCGTCCTGCGCTTGAAATATCCCCGGCATCAGTGGAGGAAGTTGGTCTGCTAGCGCCTTTGCGTCGGCGGGAGTCTTTAACGGAAAGCTCAGGGTAAAGTGGTTCTGGCTCATAACGTAATCTCCTTTGTTCAACGCTTGTTAGTGTTCTGAAGCTGCGATTTCGCTTGATTCTCCTTCGAGATTCCTTTCAGCATTCTCTTTCCCGCCTAGAACGATCTCGCTTGCTGTTTGCTTTCTGATCTCGGGAACCAGGTCCCACGCTATGCGCGTTTAATTGACTCGTATGCCGGACGCGCCAACAGGAACGCGAGCAGCGCATGAAGAACGCATGTCGGCCAGAGCAGTCGGCCGACGAAACCTCCACCAACCCTGAGATAGCCAAAATAAAAAGCGGCGAAGAGATTGTAGGTAAACAGCGTCGAAATGACCGGCCGGGTCACGATCTGCTCGCGCGGCCACCACGCCAGGCCCAGAGAGATCAAGACAATCCCGGTAAACCGGATACCCAGCCTCTCGATGTCCGAAATGCCGGAGCCCAGTAGCGCGGTCGCGACGAGGTTGGGAACTGCGACAAAAGCAAATCCGGCTATAACCTCTATCGCCGCAGACAGCGTCGCCAACGTTCTTGTCGTCACACCAGCTCCTCCAGGCCTTGCTTCATGCGCCTAGTCTTTAGCGGCGGCGAGCATTACCGCAGCCTTCCGTTTGTCCTCGGCCGACAGCTGCTCTGGCCCAAGACGATAGTTCAGCTTGTCGATGGTCCCGGTAAATCGGAATGGGACGTCATAGGTAAAGTCCACTGGCGTGCGGGTATCGAGCCCGATGTCGAAAGTCTCGTCTATGGACATCAGTAACGGAATCGTGTGTGCGATCGTCTTGCGCGCGACTTCATTGCCATCTACCGACAGCACGCCAGTGCCTCCTTTGGCCGGGCCGGGGCCGTCGTATTTGAAGTCAAACACGATGCTGTGCTTGCCAGCACTGAGCCGGGAGAGCCCTTCCCATCGCCAGCGCTCCAAGTCCAGGAAGTTGTAAACGAAAACCGGTCTGCTTCTTCCGAATCCAAACACGTCGGTGGCAAACACGGCAACCAGTCCAAACACGGCGATTATCAAGAAGGCGTAGCCGAAGCGTTTTTTCCACCTTCTATTCCTGCCCAGCCAGACAAGAAGCAGCCCCACAACCAGCAACACCAGGCCGATTGTTTTAAACAAACTAGACTTGAGCCACCAATTGAAACTATGACTCAGGAGGAGCGCATAGCCGCCGAAGCGGCCGCCCATGGTCGCGATTACTCCTTCCGCGCCGCCGTCAGGAACGGTGATATTGGCGGTGATGGTGTAGTCCCTGTCCAGGATGCTTGGAGCATTGCCAACGGGTATGCCAGCATTCTCGCCCGTGTAAGTGAACTCCGTTCGCCCCGCAACTGCACTTGGCTTGGGCGCTAGCAAGCGCACGAAGCCCGAATTATCCAATGGGAAGACTTGGTATTTCGCGGCCTCTTTCAGGAACAGCGCCTGCAGTTCATGCAACTTATCAGGATTCTTGGCTGCCAGATCGTTGTATTCCGAATAATCCTCCGTGATGTTATAGAGTTCCCACTTGTATCCATTGATGATGTCCGGCATCTTGCCCGTTCCCATGAGCCACGGCGGAGATGGTGGCGTAGTGGCGGCAATCCAACCGTTGTTGTAGATCGCACGGTTGCCGACCATCTCGAAATATTGCGTGTCGCGCTTGGATGGCGCATTGGCATTTGCCTGGTCAAACGTGTAAACCATGCTTACGCCTTCGATTGGTTTCTGCTGGATCCCGTTGACCACATCAGGCGCTTGAATGCCCGCGGCTTCAAGGATTGTTGGCACAATATCGATGACGTGATGGAATTGAGTACGGATGCCACCCACGTCTTTAATGTGGCCCGGCCACGAAATAGCTAGGCCCTGCCGGGTTCCGCCGAAATGCGACGCCACTTGCTTCGTCCACTTAAAGGGCGTATCGAACGCCCACGCCCACGGCACCGCCATGTGCGGGTAGGTCTTGTCGGAGCCCCAGTCGTTGTAATGCAACAACTGCAAAGGCATGGGAACGTCCATAACTCCGTTGTAGGCAGTCAACTGGTTGTAGGTGCCCGACAAACTGCCTTCCGGGCTGGTGCCGTTATCGCCATCGATGTAAATAATCAGCGTGTTGTCGAGTTTGCCCATGTCCTCGACGTTCTGTATGACCCGACCAATTTCATAGTCGGTATAGGCGGTGTAGCCGGCATAGACCTCGGCTTGGCGTGCGAAGAGCCTCTTTTGCACTGCCGTCAGCGAGTCCCACTTCGGCAGGTCATCCGGCCAGGGGGTTAGCTGGGCATTCGCCGGAATCACGCCGAGCCGCTTCTGGTTGGCGAAGATTTCGTCACGCATCTTTTCCCAACCCATGTCGAACTTACCTTTGAACTTATCAATCCATTCCTGCTTGGGCTGATGTGGCGAGTGCGAGCCGCCAGGCACGTAATAGAGGAAGAACGGTTTATCCGGGGCGGCAGCGTTCAGATCTCTCAGGTACCTGATGGCTTCATCCGCGAGGTCAGTGGTGAGGTTGTAGCCGGGATGGTCGACCCACGGGAAGATCTGCGTATGATCGCGGAACAAATACGGCTCCCACTGATCGGTCTCGCCACCCAGAAACCCGTAGAAATACTGGAAGCCCATCCCAGAGGGCCATTGTTCGAATGGACCAGCCGCGCTGCTGTACTGGAAACCCGGAGTGTTATGGTTCTTTCCGAACCACGAAGTAGCGTAGCCGTTCTCCTTGAGAATCTCGCCGATAGTGGCGTGCTCCGGACCGATGATGGAGTCGTAGCCTGGGTAGCCAGTGGACAATTCGCCGATAACCCCGAACCCGACCGAGTGGTGGTTGCGGCCGGTGATCAGAGCCGCTCGTGTAGGCGAGCACAGAGCAGTGGAATGGAACTGAATATAACGCAACCCAGCTTTGGCAACGCGATCCAGGGCTGGCGTCGGGATGACACCGCCAAAGGTACCTGAGACGCCGTAGCCTTGGTCGTCTGTCATGATTAGGAGCACGTTCGGCGCGCCCTTCGGTGGCACTACGCGGGGAGGCCACCAGGGCTTGGACTCGGCGGCACTTTGGTTGATCACTCCCCCGAATTTCGAAGGCGGTGGCGGGATTTGTTTACCGTCGATCGTAGTCGTGCCGCTTGGCGAACCCGGCTCGCCTGTGGTCTGTTGAGCCACGACCGGTGCCACAGTCAGCATGGCAGCTAGTACGACCGCCATAATTTTCTCGACGGCTTCCTTCTGTTCCCGTGTCATGCCTTGTGCTCCCTTGCTATAAAGCAGCTCTTTCTCAATCGGCGCGAAGTCGACATCCAGCTCCAGTTGAGTCGTTGATGCACCCGCGAGTTCGAAATCACCGCCCCTTACAATCATGGGATCATGCCGCATTGGATCAGCTTGTCGACCACCTGATCGGCGACAATACCGACGAATTCGTGGCGCATTGTCGGATCGGTCTTCAGCATCTCCAGGGCTTTCTGCTCCCCCGGTGACGGCTGAGTCTTCTGGGCTTTCGCCATCATTAACTGCTGGCAGGTGGAGGTTTGGTACTTCTGCACGACCTTGTTGGCGACGGCGTCGAGCACCGGATGTTGAGCGACGGCGACCGTCACGTAGAGCAGCGCGAGCAGCAGTGCGAGCAGGCAAGAATGTTTCGTCATAATTTTCTCCTCGTCTCGTGTTCGAGACACACGACAGATCCCGTTTCAAGGTTTAGAGGAAAGATGTGCGGCAGTGACACGGACGCCGAGCATCTTGCCTCCGAATGCTTACGTCTTCGGCCACTGCTTGAACATCTTGGTGACAGCTTTCTGCACCATTTGCTGATTCTTGCTGCCGTTATTGTCTAAGGTGTTTTGAGCGATCCCGCGCCAAATCAAACTCTGATTCTTCGCGTCGTACAGATCGACAATCATCGTTCCGATGACATTTTGCTCCGGCGTGATGCCGCCCATCCCTCCACCGATTCCACGCATCCCCCACGCGCTGTAGGAAGTTTGCTCTTTCATCCCGCCATTAGCTGTGACAATCACGTCGGGATTGTCGGATTCCTGCACCTTCCGCCAACCCTTGCCCTGCAGGGCCGAGTCGATATCCTGTTGCGCTACCTGCGCCAGGATCGAATTCTGGACCTGGTTCGCGTTGTTCGAACCCCAGGCATAGGTGTGAAACTGTGAAAAACTCTGGCTGTGGTTGTAGTTGACTGAAACCTGCTGAGCTGCGGCAATCGCGGATGTGATGCATGCAAGCGTCACGCACAAAGCAAATCGCGTTCTCATGGCGATGTTCTCCTTCCTTTTATGTTTTATGTTCTGGATCCCAAAAATAACTTTCCTAAATCTCTAGTCCGAACGAGGGATACGTACAACTGGTAAAACAGACAGTATTAAAAATGGGGAACTACGATCTACCATCCGAGGCAATCGCTGCACGTCCCGCATAAATTAAATGATGAAACGGCGGTCGAGCAGAAATGGCCTGTGCAGTCGGCACAAGCATGGAGGGCTTATGTCATCCGGTATGCCGGAATCCAATCCCCGTACCGGTCAAACGATCTCGCACTACGACATTCTTCGCAAACTCGGGAGCGGTGGCATGGGCGTCGTATACAAAGCTCTGGACACCGAACTCGGACGGTCTGTTGCTTTAAAATTTCTGCCGGAGGATTTAGCCGGGGATCCGAACGCCCTGGAACGCTTTCGTCACGAAGCGCGACGTGCGTCCGCGCTCAATCATCCCAACATCTGCACCATCTACGAAATTGGCCGGCACGAAGGCCAGGCGTTTATCGCCATGGAGTACCTGGATGGTGTGACGCTGAAGGAGATGATTGGCGACGGTCCGCTGGAAATCGAGACGCTGCTCTCGCTGGCCATCGAGATTGCCGACGGGCTTGAGGCGGCGCACAGCGAAAGCATCGTCCATCGGGACATCAAACCTGCCAACATTTTCGTTACCAAGCGAGGACACGCGAAGATCCTCGACTTCGGTCTGGCCAAGGTGACTCGTGCGGCAGACACTGCAAGCCAGATCGCCGCGCAGAAAACGCAAACTCTCTCGTATCTCGTCAAGGAACAACTCACCAGCCCGGGGACAGCAATGGGGACGGTGGCCTATATGTCGCCGGAACAGGCGCGGGCCAGGGAACTGGACGCCCGAACCGACCTATTCTCGTTTGGTGCAGTGCTGTACGAGATGGCAACCGGCAAGTTGCCGTTCCGTGGAGACAGTACCGCGATTCTTTTCGATGCCATTCTGAACCGTACTCCGGTCGCGCCTGTGCGCCTGAATCCCGACCTGCCAGACAAACTGGAAGACATCATTAACAAGGCATTAGAGAAAGACCGAAATTTGCGCTATCAAGGTGCGGCCGAAATGCGGGCCGACCTGCAACGGCTCAAGCGGGACTGCGAGTCCGGCCGGGTACCGGTGGCGCAAGAAGAAACAGAACCCGTCGTGATCCCGATTTCCACTCGCCACTCGTCGAGTGCTAAGCACAAGGCGGTTTCGTTCGGCGTTGTTGCAGCGGCGGCGGAGCAACAGCTGAGACTACGCAAGAGGACTTGGGTTCCGGCGGTCATGCTCGTGGTCGTCGGCGTGGTTGCCGCTGCTCTTTACATCGGACTCCATCGTGCCACATCACTGACGGCGCAGGACACCATTGTGCTGGCCGATTTTACGAATACTACGGGTGATGCGGTGTTTGATGAGACCCTTAAGCAAGGCTTGGCCATTCAGCTTGAACAGTCGCCGTTTCTGAGCCTCGTTTCCGAATCGCGCATTCAGCAAACCCTGCGTTTGATGGGCCAGGCGCCCGATTCGCGAGTTACTCCGGCGATTGCCCGAGAACTGTGCCAAAGGATGGATGGATCCGCGGAGCTTGAGGGCTCGATCGCGAGCTTGGGGAGCGAGTATGTTCTCGGCCTCAAGGCGACGAACTGTGGCACTGGCAGCTCCTTGGCGAAGGTCCAGGTGACAGCCGCACCCCATGACCTTCAACGCGGGTCGTTACTGGCAGTTCACCTTTTGCTGGTTGAGGCTGATGATGGCCTTCTCCGGAAGGCCGGGCTGAAAACGAGAGTAGACCACCGAATAGGTCTCAGTGTTCTCGTCTGCTTTTCCCAAGCTTCCGGTCACAGAGACAGCCAAGGTCCCTTCGGGGTTGTAGAACGTATCCTGCGAGCGGTTGGCGGCGTAAGCGTGCGTTTTTTTAAAACCTGGAAGGTGAGCGCCATACCATACGAGGGTGGCGCCCAACTTGGAGTCGTAGATGGTATAGAAATCGGTTTGCATTTTGCTGCCACACACGTTCGACTCGGGCAAACGGGTTGGTTCGTTACCCAAATGTAGACGAGAATCGGTGGCTGGATGGAGCGGAAGATTTGTCAGCGGGTCCGCCGTCAGGAGTTTCGTGTTGCCACTCGCGATCACCACAAAACAAAAGACGATCGCCATTGCGAGAATCATCGAAGGTTTTATGTGTCTGCTCGGCATTCGCCACCGGAACCAGCTTTGATCGCTCGCCATAGATTGCATCGGTGCCTTCGTGATTGCCTTGTCTTTAGGGGCGGCACGATTTCAATTCGAGGGTCGGGCGGCCATTCCCGGCGTTCACGAACCAAGAGGTTTTGGGACTTCAGTTGCTGGCGGCGCCCGCCCTCGTGGCTTGAATGGTTAAGAATCTCGTGTACGGACCGCCGGGCACTCCGGTGTCTCCCGTTTGGGTAAACGAGGTCGAGGTGATATCGGACCACACCTCGTGCCATATCCTTTTCTTGCCATCGGGTGAGGTCTCCAATTCGTCGATGGTGAATTCTTTGCCATCCCATTTCATCGTGATGTCATTGAGCGCACCCTTCAGGTCGCAGCTGTAGGGAAGCTGGTTGTTGCACTCCATCCCGTGGAAACTTTTCGTTTTGGCGTCCCACCAGATGATCCCGAGGAGAAAGACCTCTCCTTCGGGAGTGGGTATGTGCTCTTCCTCCAGAAATGTGAATCCCCCCGGTCCAGTGCGCCACGTCTCCTCTCCGGTTCCGTCGGCACCGCCCGGCACGGCAGAGTTCGGCTCGAACTTCACGGTGACGGACCATTTTCCGGAGAGAGCCTTTATCAAACTCTGAATCTCCGGCGAAGACTGCGACGCTCCGCCCTTCGAGCCTTGAGCGGGAGCAGACAAGTCCTCCAAGTGCTGCGGAACCGCTGGTGGTTTGTCCGACTGCTGCGCGATGGCCGTCCTGCAGCCGAAGAATAAGGCGGGAGACAAAAGCAAACTCAGAACGGTGGATCTCATGTCGTGGCTCCTTGGAGTGTGTGATTTGGCACATTGATTCCGATTGTCTAAAGTCAGCGATTGGTGGCTGACCATTGATTTCATCGCCACCTCGCTCTACGGCTCGACCTTGTAGAACGCCATCATCCCGGCTTCCATGTGGTCATCAAGATGGCAGTGAAACATCCAAGTACCCGGATCATCGGGGACCATGTCCACTGTGACCATCTGTGCTTGCATAAGGGAAACCACATCGGTGCGCTTGCCGTCCTGAAGCACGACATTTCCGTGCCAATGCGGGGTGTGAAAACTAAACCCCTCGCCGAGACCGACGAGATACCAGCGAACACGTTCACCTTTTTTCATGGTCATGACCGGCCCGGTTCCATAGATGTATCCATTAATCGCGAATTTTCCATTGGCGACCGAAAAGCCAGTGCCGGCGGCAGCCAGATTTCCGTCGGCGTCGACTGGAATGAACTCACCCTTGTTCACACCCTTGGGATCGCTGGTGTAGGTCTGAATGTTGTGGTCCAGATACCAGCTCTGGTTTTCGTCGAACAACATGAATAGGCAGACGAACTCTCTGTCGATATCTTTAGGTTTCCCGGCAGCGTCGGCGGCACCGCGGCGCGAGATAATGATTGCGCCCACCAGTCCGCTATGGACGTCTCTCATTTCATATGCGTGCGAGTGGTAGAGCCACACGATTGAGCTGGGATCATTTGGTCCAGGGCCGGCCCGTTCCGGTACTTCCCAGGTGTAAACGTGAGTCTTGCCGGGCGGTACCGCGTCATCGACTTTGTCCGAACCGGACGTACCATCCTCGTAGAGTGCGCCCTCTGAGTCTTTCTTATAGAAGACGCCGTGAGGATGCATGCTATAGGGGTGCGTGGCATTGTTCTTGAAGACCACGCGGATGGTATCGCCGACCTCGGCCCGCAGAATCGGACCGAGAATTCCGGAGGACTCCCACTCCGCAGGCCGTGGTTTAAGGCGGGCAAAGGTTTCGTCCGTATATTCGCGATACAGCGCCTTGCGATAAATACTCCCAATGCGATGCGGGCCGCGCTCGACGAAGACTTTCGAGTAGCCATCAAACTTCATGCCCATCATTTTGTTGACGCCGCCTGGGGCGTAGTCCCACTCGACTTCGTCGGCGGCGATGTAATAGGTGCGGACCTTGGAAGCAGAACCCGTTTGCAAAGCCTGAGCAATGCCTTGAGCGGGAAACATGGTGGCGACAGCGAACAGCGTGGCGGCCAAGAATCTGAACATCATGTCTTTTCCTTTTCCTGCGGACTTTAAGTTTGCTGGCGTGCGTGCACGATCACTGCTGGCGTGACGGAGAACCGCACCAGGGCGCGGCTCTCCGTTCGCGGTCTATTGCGCTTGCGGCACGGCAAGGCCCGATTTCATTGCCGTTGGCGCATAAGACAGGCGTTGTTTCTCACGCATTTCCTTGATGCGCTTCATGGTTCCGGGATGGCGCGCCCATGCGATGCTGGTCTCTTCCGGCGCACCGTAGAGTTCTGGACGAATGTAGTGTCCACGGTCCCTGGCATCCTTTTCCTCTTCCACCGGGATCCGGTGCGCGTTGGCCCATGGGTCCTGTCGAATGCCGGTCACCTGCCAGGAGACCTTCACGCCCGGCTTGTCCGTCTTTATGCTGAACTCATGATTGGCGACCTCGCCCGTCACAATGGCCTGAGCAAATTGCCCGATCACGGTGAGCTGATAGCGAAAATCACGGTTGAGAGTTTCGAACCATTCCGGCAAGGGGACAACGGCATCGCCATTGGCGTCGGTGACGACATTGCCGTTGTAGATGTTCATCATGTCGGGCGATTCGACGAAGGAGTGGTAAAGGTACTTATTCGCGGGATCGAGCGGATGGTCGATCTTGAAGGAGCCGCTCAACTTAGCAATGCTTCCGTCGACATAAACATTCCCTCGAAAGTACCCGGCCAGATCGCTCCCGGTGTAAGCTTCAATACCATTGCCGCAACAATAGGCAGACCCACCGGTAAAAACCCCTCCACTTCCGTCCTCTGTTCCGTTTGCCGGATCGCCAGCCCCTCCAGTAGCGTCGATTCCGTGTCCCCCATTCTGTCCTGAAAATTTGGGTGCGTTGTAGCCTTCTGCACTAACGGCTGAGTCCGAGGGCACAGCGGCAGGATTTACATCGAGGGCGCCAGTAACGTTGGCATTGCCTTCGAGCCAAATTGTGCTCCTGCCGGTCAGGTCCGTAATCCCAATATTCCCCGCACCTTCGCCATTGCCGCCGCCCGCCGATATGATGTTCCAGGTGTGTCCGCCAGAGCTGCTGTTACCCAGCGCCAACCACGTGCCAAAACCGTTCGAACTTTGCACCGTGACCGGTTGGAAAGCACCGCTGGCAAGACTTAAATTCCCCGTGATACCCTGATTGCCGACAAAGTTGTTGTTAGCGGTCAGTTGGGGAACCTTGGTGGTATCGAGATTCAGCGTGACATTGCCGCTGCCGCCGCCGCCCGTCAGGTCCGTGCCGGCGGTGACACCGGTGATCGTGCCGGTGCCTTTGGCAGTGGCGCATGCCCATGCCGAGCCGCTCCACTGCAGGATCTGATTTGCCGCGCACGCATTCGTCAGCGAAAGACTGAGCGTGCCACTCGTCCCGCCGCCGATTAGTCCGCTGCCGCTGGCCGTGGTCACGCCGGTAATGGTGCCGGCACCGCTCGCGTACACGATGTCCAGTTCCGCCGGATGGCTGGTGGTCGTTGTCTCCTTGCTGTTCAAGGCGAACGAAACGGTACCGTCGGGAACCAGCGCAATGCCGTCATTCGCGGTTCCATTCAGCCAATCCACCACCGCTGGCGTCACATCGACCAGCACATAGTCATTCTTGTTGGTCTTCGTCACTGCGACCGCCGAGGCGATCGCAGCGCCCAGAGTCGGTGTATCGTTTGCGGTGATCGTGCTCTCCGTCCACGGACTGGTGACCAGGTCCACGTTGAACGACCCGGCCGTGGTCACCGTGCCGATGTAAATCTTCAGCGTGGCTTTGGCCACCATCGAGCCGGTGACGCTCGGAGGGATACTGGAGAGATCGAAGCGAACGAATGTAGTCGCCCCCGCGCTTTCCACCAGCAACGTATTCTTGGTGCCGTAGTTGGTGGTGGGCGTGCTGGTCAGCGTGTAGGAGTCGTCGCTGGGAGTGATCTGCGCCGAAGCAGAAAGCGCAAACACCAATGTCAGCAAAAGTGACAGCGTGCAGAACAGCGAGAGTCGTTTCATGGAATTTCCCCTTTTCCTATGACTTCTAATTTGCTTGCGTACGTGACGATCTCAGATTGCGGATAAGAAAACCGCGCCAGGACGCGGTCCTCCTCCCTCAGCGCCGCGTAACCAGCGAGGCCGCATTCGGGCCGAAAACGGGAGAGTTGTGGGGCTCCCCAGTTGTCGTGCCTCGAACCACATTCCGAACTGGATACTCAGCCCGGTTCATTGGCCAGTGCCCCCTAGCGGGATCAGTTGAGGACTTCCCGGCACACTGTCGGTGATCTTGAGCGTGGCATTTCTGGCGCCAGTTGTTTTTGGCGTGAAGGTGACGACGACCGAGCAACTCGAACCTGGAGCCAGAGTGGCGGGAGCGAGCGGACACGTTGTGGTTTGAGCAAAGTCACCGGCATCCGCTCCGCTGAGCGTAGGTTTTTTGACTGTGATCGGCGTGCCGCTCGGGTTGCCGATGGTGACGGTCAGCGCGTTGCTCTTAACGCCTACCTTTTCCGTGCCAAAGTTCAGCACGTTCGGAAAGATCCCAATGACCGGAAGATTCAGCAAGAGAGAGACACTGCCGGAGTCGCTGTTCGCCACCGCCAAATCGGTTCCGCCGTCGCCATTGAGGTCCGCTTCGGCGAGACCGATCGGAGATAGGCCGACCGGATAGTCGACGTGCGGCTGGAACGTGCCATCGCCGTTGCCAAAGAGCAGAGAAACCGTGCCGGGACACTCTGAACCGGAAACGAAACAATTGGCGTTAGTCGCGGGGAGGTCGGTCACCGCCAGATCCAACGCTCCGTCGCCATTGAAGTCGCCAACCACGATACCGAATGGGAATGTGGTGGTGGGATACTCCACGTGCGGCTGAAAAGTGCCGTCGCCATTGCCGATCAGGATCGAAATCGTATTGGTATTGAAGTCGGCGACGGCGAGATCGGGCTTACCATCGTGATTGAAGTCTCCGACAGCGACTTGATAGGGATTGGCACCTACCGTCAACACATAGTTAGTTGCGGGCTGGAAGGTGCCATCACCCTTGCCTAACAAGACGCTGATGTTGTCGTCGCCGGCGTTGGCAGTTACCAAGTCGAGTTTGCCGTCAAGGTTGAGGTCTGCAGTGAGCATCCACGCCGGGTTTGCTCCCACGGGATAGTCGACATGCGGAGCGAATGATCCCTTGCCATTGCCCAACAAAATGGAAACCGTATAAGAATCGTCGCTGGCGGTGGCTAAGTCCAAGTTGCCGTCACCGTTAAAATCGCCGACCGCGACTCCTACCGGGTAATCGCCTGTAGGCGTGTTAACTGCAGTTGCAAAGGTTCCATCGCCCTTGCCCAGGAGAAGGGAGATCGCGTTCGATCCCGCGGCCGGTAGTACAAGGTCGGGAACACCGTCTCCATTGAAGTCGCCGGCCTTGATATCCAAGGCTCCGAAACCGGAGGGGTAAGCCACTGGTTTCGTGAATTTTCCCGCGCCGGTTCCGCTAAGAACCGAAACGGCATTCGTGCCAAAATCAGCCACGGCTAAATCGGAGATGTGGTTGGCATTGAGGTCCGTTGCGGCAAGGGTGTAAGGCACGGTCCCCGATCCAAGCGCGATGGCTTTTTGGGTTTGAAAGGCCCCTCCGATTCCAGCGGCCAGGATGGTTATGTTATTGGATCCGGAATTGGCGACCAGTAAGTCAACCTTTCCGTCCCCGTTCACGTCGGAAGCGAGCACTGCCCACGGATACAATCCCACGCCATAAATCTTTCGAGGCTCGAACGTTCCGTTCCCTTTGCCGAACAAAACGGAGACGGTATTGTCGTTGAAGGCCGTGACCGCCAAGTCCTGCTTGCCGTCGCCGTTGATGTCTGCAACCGCTAGCCCGTAAGGAGCGTTCCCAGCGGCGTAATCGACATGTGGCTGAAAGGTTCCGTCGCCATTGCCGAGCAGGATTGAAACGTCGTTACTGCTGGCATTGGCAACCGCCAGATCAAGCTTGTGGTCTCCATTGAAATCGCCCGCGACCACGACTACTGGCACCGCTCCTGCGGCATATTCCACCGGGGACTTGAATGAACCGTCGCCATTACCTAGCAGGATCGCAACTTGATTGGAAGTGCCTGCGACAACGAGGTCGAGATTGTTGTCGCCATTGAAATCTCCGGTCACCAGCGACTCGGCTCCATTCCCCACCGGGTACGTTACCTCCGGTTGAAACGTGCCATCGCCGTTGCCCAGTAGGACTGCTACGGAGTACGAAGAACCAATTGCGACAGCGAGATCCAGCTTGTTGTCGTGGTTGAAATCACCCACGACCACTTGGGCGACGAATCCACCATCTAGTGGATAGACGATCTGCGGCTGGAAGGTTCCGTCACCGTTGCCCAGCAGAATCGACACTGTGCCGGTCCAATTTGAAACGACCAAATCCAGATTGTGGTCGCCATTAAGATCCACGACGACAATCGATGAAGGCTCGACCCCGACAGGGTAATCGACATGGGGCTGAATGGTCCCGTCACTATTCGCGAGCAGAATCGAGACGGTGCCGGGATAGCTGTAATTGGCCACGGCGATACTTTGCGGGCCGCCGGTCTCAAACGCTCCGACTGCAACCGCTGTGGGATAGTCGCCTGTCGCCAGATCCATCCGGCCAAAGACATACCGCTCCGCGGCAACGGGCGCACCTGGCGATCGGACCGGTTGCAATCCGGACGGTTCATGAGCATTGGCACGCGAGCGCGGATCGAGAGGTTTAGACGATGGTTGCGTGTCCGTCGTCCGCGCCGGAGTTGGTCTGATATGGGGCAGAGTCTGTTGCAGGCGTTGCTTGACCGAACGGCTGGGCGAGGATTCCGCGGAAGGAGACACGCCCTCGCTTTG
Organism: uncultured Acidobacteriaceae bacterium; assembly: GCA_963800565.1. Lineage (GTDB taxonomy): Bacteria > Acidobacteriota > Terriglobia > Terriglobales > Acidobacteriaceae > Acidiflorens. Next base: position 478,832 of record CAWDBM010000007.1, on the reverse strand, counting down.
TGCCGCCATGATCGCGGGGAAAAGCAGCGCTAGGGTCAGGGTTAGGAGATTTCGGAAATACATTTCTTTTCTGCTGCGCATGACACCCTCCCGTGTTAGAGAATTGCGAATCAATTTCACTTCGGCTACATGCTTCCGGGGAGCGCCGCCCTTGACTGGACGGCGGACTGCCCATGAAGCGCAACTTCATTTCGCGACGTAATAGACGTACTGGTTGTTTTGAGACGCGTAGCCGGCCATCCCCGAAATACCATTGGCTTTGGGGCCATTGGACTCGACCGTCAGGTCCTCGACTTGCCATAGCGAATTAATAGGCAAATAGAGCTGATAAATGTGGGTCTTCGCTACGAAGTAAACGTGGAAGTCATCGTTTGGCATCGGAAAGGCGAGAATCTGGTTGGCGCTGGTGGCCAAAGGCGCACCTGTCAGATTGGTCAAGTCGGCAAAGGTCCAGGTCTGGTTGTTGGTGGAAGAAAGCTCCACCATGTGCTTGTCAGTCCCGATGTAGAACACCTCGAACTGATCGGTTCCGCCGGCGATCACGAAGGCGGAAACGCCGCCTCCCGACGCCACCGCCTCTGATCCGCTCAGAGCAGTGAGGTCTTCCTCGGTCCAAGTCGAGTTGTTGTAAAACAACTGATGCACGTGGCCCGTGGTGGTGACGAAATAGACGTATTGAAGATTAGCGATGTTGAATCCCGCCATCCAGCCAACACGGGCGGGAGTGCCGCCGGCGATTTTGGTGAGATCCTGGTCTTGCCAAGTCGATCCATCCACTGTGTAGGTCTGGTGAATGTGCCCGTTCGATGACTGGTAATAAACATGGACTGCGGGTGAGCCCGTGGTAAACGCCACGAGCTTCGTCGTGCTGCGGGCTAACGGACCGCCCGTGGTCTTGGTCAGGTCGGTATCGGCAAATACTGAGTTGTCGTAGAAAAGCTGGTGCAGGTGATGGTCGCTGCCGATGTAATAAACATACTGAAGATTGTCTATCGAGAAGCCGCTGACCGCGCTCTTGGCAACCGCCAAGGGAGCTCCCGTTTCGCTGGTCAGGTTTTCATCACTCCAGTTCACGCCGTTGTAAAACAGTTGGTGGACGCTATCGTCGCTGGCAAGATAGAAAGTATGCACTTGGTCGTTCGGCGTGGTCAGGAACGCGGCCACTCCGGTCTTAGAGTCCGTTGTCACGCCGGCGGGGTTTGTGTCGGTCCACGCGCCGGTGTAGGACAGTTGGTGGATCTGCTGCCCAAAAGCAGGCACGGCGGCTAGTGAAATCAGAAGCCCGAATGCACGGACGGCATGACGCAGGCGGTGTAGGGTGACTATGCAGGTGGTTTTGCGAATCATAATGTTGTCCTTGTCTGGAGTGTCGAAAAAGCTCCAGAGGCCGGCCCCGTCGTCCCCCGTTCAAGAATCGTTTTCCCGAACGCGACATCCGGCCCCCGGCGGACGCGAATGTGATTCAAATTCGCTGCCGGGTCAATGAAACTGGATTTTAAGTGTTCCTTAACTGAAAAGTGCTTATCCCGCATCAACTTACGGGCTGACTTTAACTCGGGTTTCGCGCTGCCCGCTGTGCTACCATCTTCCGACTTGGGGGAAGTGCATGCCGGGCCTGGCGCCAAAGCGGACTCGTTACCGGTTCGGTCCATTCGAACTGGACACCGAAGAGGAGTCGCTGGCGCGGAATGGCACCCGCGTGAAAGTCCAGGACCTTCCTTATCGATTGCTCGTGATGCTTTTGGAGCGACCCGGAGAGATCGTCACCCGGGAAGAGGTCCGGCAACACCTGTGGCCGGAAAATACGTTCGTTGAGTTCGATAACAGCTTGGGCGTAGCCATCCGAAAAGTGCGGGACGCGCTTAACGATGATGCCGACACACCTCGCTACGTTGAAACCCTTCCGCGGCGCGGATACCGTTTCGTGGCACCGGTCAAGGTTCTGGGTTCCGATGCTGTGGCACCACCGGTCGAGGTTGTGACACCAGCGCCGGTCGTCGGGGCTAGGAATATTGCAAGCGCTACCGCAGCGAATTCCGATAATCTCCGCCGCTATGGGGTCATTGCCGCATTGGTGCTCGTCTTAGTTGGGGCGGTTGTCTATGGTTTCCGTTCGCTGCCTCGACGCCCCTCCACAAAAGCGGAGGCAGCTGGCTCTGCGCCGCCAATCCGCGTGCGGCGCTCGGTCGCGGTGCTCGGGTTCAGGAATCTGCCGGGACGTACAGAGGATAACTGGCTATCCCCCGCCTTCTCGGAAATGCTGAACACGGAACTCGCGGCGGGCGACGGTTTGCGCATGATTTCCGGCGAGGATGTGGCTCGCGCCAAACGCGAACTCCCGCTCACCGATGAAGACAGCTTGGCCCGGGCCACGCTGGAACGGTTGCGTAGAAATCCCGGCGCCGATGTCGTGGTGCTCGGGTCCTACACGCTCTTGCCCAGCAACGGCGAGAATCGCATCCGTCTTGATATTCGTTTGCAAGACACTATCCGCGGGGAGACGATCGCCGAGCAGGCCATTACAGGAAATGAAAATGATCTCTTCGAACTGGCGAGTCAGGCGGGCGCGAGTCTACGGCAAAGTCTGGGCGTAAGTTCGATTTCTCCGGAAGCCACGAATGCTGCCCGGGCGGCGCTGCCGTCCAATGAACAGGCTGCGCGGCTTTACGCGCAAGGGCGCGCCAAATTATGGGCGTACGATTTTCTGGGCGCTCGCGACTTGCTCGTCAGAGCCATTGCCGCCGACCCCAATTATCCCTTGTCCCATGCCGCGTTGTCCGAAGCGTTGTGGCATCTCGGCTTCGAGATTAAGGCGCGCGGCGAGGCGCAACGGGCGAGCGAGCTTGCCATTCGCCTGCCGCAAGAGCAGCGCTTGCTGGTCGAGGGACAGTATCGAAAAACTCTCCACGATTCGCCAAGAGTGGTGGAAGCCTATCAGTCTCTTTTTCATCTCTTCCCCGACAGCCTCGACTATGGTCTCATGCTGGCTTCAGCCCAGATGGCGATTAAGCCGAGCGATTCGCTGCGGACGCTCGCACTTCTTCGCAACCTTCCTCCGCCTTCGAATGAGGATGCGCGCATCGACATGGTAGAGTCGTCCGCCTGGATCAACGTGGACGACACCAAGGCGCGTGCGGCTGCAAAACGTGCCATCGATAAGGCCAGTGCTCAGGGGTCGCATGTGATCGTGGAGCGCACCTACGGTTTTCTTTGCCAACAGGACGTGGGTCTGGGCTCATCTTCGGAAGGCGTTAGCGAATGTGCCAACGCGCTCCAAAGCGCGCTTGCCGCCAAAGACATCAATGGAGCGGCGTTAATGCGGAACAATCTGGCCGCACTTTACTTTCAAATGGGCGATTTGGCGCAGTCGGAAAAAATGTTTCACGAAGCCATTGCGGAGTTCCGCCACGTCGGAAACGAAGAAGGCATGGCTACTTCGCTGGCCAATTTCGGCGGTACGCGGGTTGCTGAGGGCGACCTGAGCGGGGCGAAAAAACTGATCGACGAATCCATTATCGAATACCAGGCCGTCGGCGATAAAGATGGGGTCGCGTTGTCTCTCAATAACCTGGGGGATTTGTTGCGCCAGAGTGGTAACCTACAAACCGCCGCGACCACATATCAACAGGCCAAGGCCACCGCGCAAGAGATTGACGACAAGAACGCGATCGCCTATGTGATGCAAGGTCTGGGTGACGTTGCGGTAGACCGGGGCGATCTTGCGGCGGCGCGTAAGTCTTACGAAGAGGCTCTGTCGCTGCGCAAACAAACGGGCGAACTCCAGTACGCCGCTGAAACGGAACTGTCGCTTGCGGAGCTGGGCGTCGAGGAAAGACACGCCGCCGACGCCGAAACCGTGATCCGTGAATGCCACGAGCAATTTCATCACGAAAATCAATCCGACGATGAGCTCGACAGTATCGTAGTCTTAATGGACGCTTTGTTGAGCGAAGGCAACTTCGCGGTGGCTGAGAAAGAGAGAAAAGACAACCAGGCTCTGGCCGCGAAGAGCATAAACCAGCTATTGCGACTGCAGTTCGACCTGGTCTCGGCGCGTGTTCAGTTGGCTAATGGCGATGCCGGGTCCGCAGGAATACTTCTGCAGCGCACTCTGCGAAGCGCCCGCGCTCATCATTTTCTGGGAGTTGAACTCGAAACGCGGCTCAGGCTTGCAGAACTGAAAAAGAAGCTAGGACAGAGAGTCGAGGCACAAGCTGATCTCGCCGCATTGGAGAAAGTCGCGCGCGGCAAGGGATTCGGCCTGATCGCTGGCAAAGCATTGTCGGCGCGCAACAGCAGCACGAAAGAAATCTCCGTAAATTAGTTTGTTCTTCGAATGAGCGACGAGCAGACGTCAGAACTGGGGACACCGAGACGACGTGGCCCTTGATCAGGAAAACTGCTACTCGAATTGCGTCGTGCGTCTTTTGCGGCCCATGTGCGCCTTATCGTTTCCGGGGGCTGTGTTGAGCGTTTCGCGGTCGTTCGTCAAGAGCTGCCGGTCGTGGCGTGCACGCGACACAAGAACGTAGGCAACGCGGCAGTTGAGGGGACACTTAGCGCTCAATTCGGTATTGACGTGAATCAGAACACGGTTGGCGGCCTGTCCCTGGTTGGGAGTGGCTGGTCATGGCATAGCCATGATCGAGATGCGGATTTTTACGCACAATGAGTTTTGCCGCTCTTTGTATCTTTAGCATGTCGCGAGCAAATTGTGCGTCGCGCCCAAAGATCATTTTCCGAACCACTGCGGAATCAGGCTTATAGATTCGGTTCAGTTCCCCGAGAATGCCCCTCCACCACTCGGCTGGACCCGACGATCTCCCGCTAGACTCTTTTCTTCCCTGGTCGTGTCAACTCAGACTGGAGGAAAACCATGAAGCGGCACAGATATCAATATGGATCTTTGACCAAGAAAAACAACAGACTCTCTGAAGACGTTTGGCAGTTTCGTTTTTATGAAACTACGCCCGAAGGACATCGATACCGGGGTCAACAACTGTAGGAACAATTGTCCAATATCCAACCAAGACGGACGCCTTGCGAATCATCGAGCCACTCCGTCTCCGTTTAAATCTACATCATCGATTCGGACGACCCATTTCAATCGGTGCTCCGATAGATCCTATGTCGAACGCGAATCGCCACAGCGCCGGTACTCAACACAACAATCTCACTCCTCGATATTGAAACGCTGGATTCTCCCGCGTTGGGGTGACCGGCCGCTGGAGGAGATTAAACCGGTTGCGGTCGAAGAATGGCTGCGGTCCCTTACCTTGGCGCCGAAAACCAAGGTCAACCTTCGAAGCCTGTTTCACCTCATCTCTGAGCACGCACGAAGGTGGGAACTGATCGACCGGAAGCCACGCGACAAAACGGACACCATCTCTGCACGTACGGCCATCCCCGATTCCAGAGCGACAACCTCGCCGTGCTTAGCTAATTCCTCCAGAGACGGCATATTACGCTAGCGTTCCTCCGTCGAGTTGGAATTTTGATTTCATCTGTATGCAGAGACCGATCCCGGAAGAGGAACCACGACGACCGTAGGCACCTGCATTGACCGGCCCAACATGTCGTTATAGGTAATCGTGTTCTTTCCGACGAGTACCAGCAATTCACGTCCCGTTTCATACTTCGGCGGCAGTTCGCCTAACGGCGGCGTATACAGCACCACATAAATCGTGTCACCAACTTTGACGGAAACGTCATAGCTCGTGGCATCCGATGCACTGTCGCTTCCTACCTGGCGAGCCCTTACCTCAGTGATGAGGGCTACTTGATACTTCGATCTAGATTGGCCAAGAGCCGCCAAGGTCAATAAAAACAACGTGACCGCAACCATTACTCTCTGCATCCTTCACCTTTCGCGCTCCTGCTTGTCCAGCGACCCCGAACAGGAATGACTGTCAACCAAGTCAGAAAGCTGTCCTTAACATCGGTTGGAACGCAATCGACATGCCAATGCGCGATCCGCCGGCAATTCGGTTTTCCATGTTTTTTCATGACGTCGATGTCAGTGGATTGTCACTCCGCGCCCACATAGGGGCACACCTGCCTAATGCTTGGTAACAAGACTTCGCATAGATGTTCGCCCGCGCTCGTGGAGAGCCTCTCTCTCGGCTCTTAATCGTTTGTGCGGGATTGGCATTGAGTTTGCACTGTCATTGCTGAGCGAGGCGGCAGCCATCGCAGGCGAAACGGACTCCGCAGCCAACCAGTTCGGAGCGCACGGCAGAGCGCGCACAACCCCGCGCGGTACATTTCCGTTTGGTGCGGCTCTGGCTGCCCCTCAGAGTTTGCCGGAACTTCGAATAGGAGAACGATTATGAGAACCCTTGACACCCCGCCCGGCGAATCGAACACGAGCATCATCTCGTCGATCATTAACCTGGTCTGTCCACAATGCGGTGGAAGAATGTCGGAGTTCCAATGTGACGGGGAGATGCCGCAGGAACTGGCTTGACGAGTGGGAGTGGGCGAATCAAGCAACGAGAAACCCCGAGCCCCGCCGCCGCACGCGCTGAGATTTCGCGCGTTCAATATTCGCGATACCTTTCGCTAGCCGTCGACGCTGTTGGCGACATTTTCGAAGGCTGAATCTCCTGGCATCGCAAACTGCAGGCTTCTTTCCTCCTGCCAGTCTCTCCGCGCTGTTTTCTGCGCGTCTTCATTCAGAAAGCAGTTCCTATAACCGTTGCAACGTTGGTTGACCGCTATCTCGCAAACGATGTGGAGATGGGACGGCTGGCATACGCAACGCGATCCAGCTACAAGAGCTACCTAAACGGATGGGTGAAAGAAAAATTCGGACAGCACACGTTGGAGCAGGTTCGCACAATGGCAGTTGAGCAATGGCTGGGAGTGATCGAACTCTCACCCAAAAGCAAACTGCACATTCGGAACGTGCTGCATGTTCTATTTGAGTGTGCTGCCCGATGGGAACTAATCGAGAAAAATCCCATCACCCGCGTTCGGCAAGGTGGCACACGGCGAGCGGAACCAGATGTGCTCACCCCAGCGGAATTCCAAGCATTGCTGGGGGAACTGTCCGCAGAGCCTTACCGGATGATGGTGATTCTGGCGGGATGCCTTGGGCTTGCCCGTTCCGAGTTTGTCGGCCTGAAGTGGGCGGACATCGACTTTGAATCGTCACCCCCAGGGTAAAGTGCCATTCTCCAGCCATTTTGCCTAGACCCGCCTGCAGTTTCCTTCCGCACACACCACTCCCTAGCGCCGCCGCAGCGGAGCGAAGCCCCGGCACAGCGTAGCGCAGCGGAGGCGGCGCCATACCCAGCTTCAACCTTCTGAACTGGGGCGCTCTCTCATAATGCATTGACCGGGCGGTCAAAACGCGTCAGACGCCTGTTTTCGACTACCTCGCAACGAATCTTGGAATCAGAGGATCGGGTGAGTAACTGGCCGATAACGTCGCCGCCACCTACGCAGGCGCGACATCGGGCGAGTTACTCGGACCCACCGTCGCTCGAACGACCCGCCTTTGCGCCACCCGTGCTGCGGTCATCATCCCTCCAAGCACCGCCCAAGTACCAGAACCCGCGACGAAGAGTTTCATCGGGAAGTCGTTGTCCACGCCTGCGCAGATTGGTATGCCAATCGCAATTACTGCACAGAATAGAAACAACACAGCACCGACCACTGTCTCAAACCAGGCAATTCTTGGGTGTATTAAATGTCGCCGTGCGGCTAGGAGGGCATCAAGACCCCGGCCCGCGCACCACCAAAAGAGAATTCCAATAAGCGGCCAACTGATCACTCGCCATGTCTTAAAGTCCATTCCCCTTGGCATCCATTCTTCTTTGGTAGGGTTCAAAATCGCATAGGGTAATTGCACCAGCCCAGAGGGCAAGTTCAACATTATGGGTACCCATTCCCGTTTTTCGAGACCTTCAACTGTTTCAAGTTCCCGTTGCTCCTGCGGACTCAGCGGCACCTCTAAAATGCGGTATTGTTGGCCTTCGGGAAGTGGGGGCAATGGGGTCCGTTGATGCCGGTATGCACTGATCGAAAGCCGCACATTGTGGACGAGTGCCATATGCAACGGCCAAAGTACGACCACGGAAAGCACCAGTTGCGCGATTGGCAGCAACCATCGAAAAGGTACGGTACGGCGCTCTGGAAGCATGGATTCAGGGAGTCTAACAGACCCCTAAGTTGTCAACTGACGTAACATCGCGATTTCACTCATCCTATTAGAGAGGATGTCAAGAAAAAAATACTTCCCCCTCCCCTCCAGGGAGACGCGGGTGTGGTGACTTACATCCAGACCCACCTCATCCTTAGAGGGGTGATTGGTTTCGTCGCTTTGGCCCGCCGCAGATTCCAGCGGCGATGCCAACCCCAGTTGCTTGTCCCAACTCAACGGTTTCATAAAACGGTGGTGCTCGACGCCATTCGGTTACGAAGCTACGCAAGCGAAACGTTGGCTAAAAGTGCCAACCATGATCCTATGTGAGGCTCGAGGCCTATAGCTTTTTTGGGTTATCCGAGGGGGCATAGGATTGACTCGGAGACGCCGCGCCAGACTTCAGCACACAGAGCGCCTAATGAGTGAATAGATACTCTCCCTCGAACCCGAGCATCGCACAAACCGATTTGGCCACCACCGAGGCAGAAAACCTGGGAGATCACCTGGGTTCTATTCGATGCTCAAGCTGCTTGCGTTTTCAGTTGTTCTGCGTCGAAACGTTCCTCCTTCTTCCAAAGTGTCAAAGTAATAGCCGCGATCTTGCGCGCCAGGGTCAGACGAGCCATCTCCGGCCTCATCCCCGTGGCCAGCAAAGCCGCGTAGAAATCATAGAATGGTCCCGTGCTACAGCTGGCCCGGGTGGCCGCACCTTTGAAGATCTCTTTCATGGCATGATTGTGATTTCGATTCAGACCACGGAGCTGCTGGGGTTTCTTGGAGCGTTGCAATTGTCCACGGACAAAGCGGAATTGCGCACTGTCGTGCGTCTCAATGCCCAAGCCACTATGACGTGACCGGCGAAATTTGTACCAGGTGGAATGAGAGAGAATCCACTTGGAGGAAAAGCGGGTCATGCCAATCAAGAGGTACAAGCCAGAACAGATCGTAACGATGCTGCGGCAGATAGAAGTCAGCATTGCCAACGGAAAAACCACCCCACAAGCCTGCAAAGAAGCCGAGATCACCATCCAGACGTTCTACCGCTGGAGGAAGGAATACGGCGGTTTGAAGATGGACCAGGCCAAGCGGATGAAAGAACTAGAAAAGGAGAATGGCAAGTTGAAACGGCTAGTGGCGGAGCTGGCGTTAGATAAACAGATACTAAAGGATATTGCGGAGGGAAACTTCTAAGCCCGGAGCGACGTCGGTGCGCCGTAGAGCATGCCCGTGAGGAGTACGCAGTGAGAGAGCGGCGGGCGTGCCAAGTGGTGAAGCAGTGGCGAGGAACACAACGCTATCTGCCATTGCGGCGCACGGACGAAGATCAGCTGACGCAGGCGATCCTGACCCTGGCGGGAAAATATGGGCGGTACGGCTACCGACGCATCACGGTGCTGTTGCGGGATGCGGGGTGGGCGGTAGGCAAGGATCGAGTGCAGCGGATCTGGCGACGCGAAGGGCTGAAGGTACCGCAGAAACAGCGGCCACGAGGGCGGTTGTGGCTCGGGGATGGTTCGTGTGTGCGGCTGCGGCCGGAGCGGGCGAATCATGTGTGGAGCTACGACTTTGTGAAAGCGATGACGAACGATGGACGAGCGCTGCGCGTGCTGGTGGTGATCGACGAGTACACGCGGGAATGTTTGGCATTGCGGGTGGCGCGACGCTTGGGGAGTTTGCAGGTGATCGATACGTTGGCGGATGTGATGTTGGTGCGCGGGATTCCCGAGCACATACGATCGGACAATGGGCCGGAGTTTATTGCTAAGGAGTTGCGGAAGTGGCTGGGAAAAGTGGGCACCAGGACCTTGTATATCGAACCTGGAAGTCCATGGGAAAACGGGTACTGTGAGAGTTTCAACGGAAAGCTGCGAGATGAGTTCTTGAACGGCGAGATCTTTTACTCGCTGAAGGAGGCACAGATTCTGACGGAGAGGTGGCGCGTGGAATATAACACGGAGCGGCCGCACTCGGCTCTGGGTTACAGGCCACCGGCACCGCAAGCCATCTTGCCGAAGCAACCGGGGCATGGAGATATGGAAAACGCTTCGCGTTTCCCACATCCCCACACCCCCGGCGGCTACGACGGACAAATGTCTAACAAGGCGTTACACTAACACTCCACTTGGTACAAAAGATCGGTCCGGTCATTCTTGCCAGCAACGGTAGAAAAAATCATCAAATCTCCATTTCCAAATGAACCGGAGAAAGCGCAGATTACCGTGGGAGGGGCGGAACACCTCTATCGGGAGATACGCATTGAGAATACTCTGACGAACGAAAACGGCGACAAGGTAAGGCTCAAACCGGGTGCGCAGGTGGAAGTCACCGTTGAAGCCGATGCTAAAGACACAACCCCAAAGAAATAATGCAGCCTTGTTAACTGCTCGCACTGCGATGCTCGTCTGGTCATCGCAACCGGTAATGGATAAGATCATTCTTGCGCGGCGATCTCTCCGGTCTTCTCACTGCGCTTTTGTAGCAGCTCTTTGTCATGACCCAACTAATAATACCTTTCCGGGCATGACCGCTACGGCAGGGTGCCGACAGGATTCTGCGGGGATTTTGTGCTGTTGGAGCAGCTTTGGGAGAAGCCGGTGGATATTGATGCTTTCGGAAGTCCCCTTAATCTCATGGGGTGGCCTCCATGTTTTACGATTGCGCTCGGATTACGGGCAACTCTTCCCTAATCTTGTAAGGTAAGGTTTGCCGACAATCCATCCAGAGTCGCCTGGGGTTTCAAACTGCACCACTACCCTGGATTCCGACAGGTTGACAGGGCGATAACCCACGACCATAATGTCTGCGCTCGCAACTCTCATTCCCCTTAATCAGCTTCTTAATTTAATCAAGGTATTTCGGGCCAGTGCAGCGAGGCGTATCGGTAGCGCGGCCTCTTCATTGAAGCAGTTGGCGCGGATTCAAGTCCGCACCTTGGTAGTTAGGAGCCGCTTCGCCCGCGACACGGCGAGCGCTTAGTTCCGGGCCAAGCCTATGCGAGTGAGCGAAAATGGAAAGACGCAGGACGCAGGCTAATTTTTTTAGGACGTCTAGGTTCACGAAAGAGCAGATCATGGCCATAGCTGGCGTGGCCCCCGGCCGTTCTGTCTCCGATCAAGAAGGCATGCGCCCAATCCCATTTCGTCGATTTGGCGGGCTCCCGGCCCTAATCGCCACTGCGACAGTCGCGACCGCTCTGGGTTTGACGGCGGCATCGCCAGCGCACGCCCAGAACATCATCGTAAATCTGATGAGCTTCCAGAGCAGCGAATGCCTTCAACCACTCAACGGCTCCTTGGAAGGCGGGGTCGCAATCGTGCAGATTACCTGCAACGGAAGCCCCGCCCAGCAGTGGACTTGGGTAATAGAGCAAGGACACTTCACCAACGTGGCCTCGGGCCTGTGCCTTGACGCCCGCGGAAAATCCGCCTCCGGCACCCCAATCCAACAATGGCCGTGCGCGCCTGGGAAAGGTATCAGCAATCAAATCTGGGATTACGAGGGCACCGTATTGAGCTCGGGCGTCAATCCCAGTCCAGGCAGCTATTGCCTCGCCACAGCTGGAAACGACGAGGGCACCCCTGTAGTACTACAGCTCTGCGACGGCAGCTACCCGCAGCAGTGGTACGCCCCGCAAGCGGCACAGGTCCTATCCTCGTCCGGGAATCTTTACGTGGCGCTACCGACCCAGTGGCCGGTTTCTCCACAGCAGCAGGAGATAAACACCGCGCTCCTCTGGGTAGGTGACTGGCTCAAGCCAGGCGAAATACGCCGTGTGACCGACCAGTTTGCAATCCGCGGGAACATAGAGGCGGAGTCCAACAACAGGATCGGGTGCTTCCAGTCGGGCTCTCCTATGACGATGCCTGTCCTGCCTGGCGCTAGCAGCGGCACCAACTACCCCAACCCCTCAGGTGGTCAGGACTACCAATGGAACACATCGACGCTGCTCGTCGCACCCGCAACTGGCACGAAGCCAGCGTTCTTCATCTGCGTGATGCTGGTATATACCTCGGACAAAGATTCCGGCTTGATGTTTGCGGTACCGCCCCAGGCGCCACTGAACCTCATAAGTGTCCAGAACACTAAATGCCTTCAGCCGCTCAACGGCTCCTTGGAAGGCGGGGTCGCAATCGTGCAGATTACCTGCAACGGCAGCCCCGCCCAGCAATGGACGTCAGCTCCAGCGCACCATGGAATAAGCATCACCAACGCGGCGTCTGGCATGTGCCTCGACGCCCGCGGCATGTCCGCCGCCAACACGCCAATCCAACAATGGCCGTGCGCGCCTGGGGAGGGCATCAGCAATCAGTTCTGGAGTTTCGGCGCCAACGGGAACGAATTGGTATCGGACGTCAATCCCAGTCCCGGCAGCTATTGCCTCGCCACAGCCGGAAACGGCGACGGCGAACCTATGATGTTACAGCGCTGCGACAGCAAAAACGCGCAACAGCAGTGGAATCACCCATCGTCGGCGGGGCACCAGACGACGTACGGCACATGGCTACAGATGAGCTCCAGCGACCAGGTGAAGGCGAAAATATGGACCCCTCCCACGCCGTGCCCGCCGAACGACTCGACGCCCCAATTGCACGTTTGCTCATACATCGACCAGCAGTCCCCGGACTTCATCATTCCAACCACGATGAATCTTGTGAACGTCCTGAACGGTAGATGCCTTCAGCCCATTCAACCGCTCAAAGGCCCTTCAGAGCCTGGGTTCGCCATCGTGCAGATGACCTGCGACCCCAGCAACCCGGCCCAGCAGTGGGCGTCCGCAGTTCCAGTTGATTCACGTGGAATGAGCTTCATCAACGTGGCCTCGGGCATGTGCCTCGACGCCCGCGGAAAATCCGCCTCCGGCACCCCAATCCAACAATGGACTTGCGCCCTTGACCCGGCCATCAGCAACCAGTTCTGGAAATACGGCCCAAACGGCAACGAATTGGTGTCGGAGGTCAACCCTAAACCAAATGGCTACTGCCTCTCAGCAACCGGAAACGACAATGGCAATTCAATGGAGCTGCAGCCCTGCAACGGCACCCCACCGCAGCTGTGGAATCACCCATCATCGGCAGGGCACAATTTCTCCGTCGATAACTACGTAACCACCATCGACGCCGAAGCCACAATGGAAGTCACGACTTGCAAATCAGGCACCGATTCCTGCAAGGCCAGTGAGAAAAATGGATCTAACAGCGGCCACAATGGCTCGGCCGGCAAGACATTCCTGGAACTCAGGCAGCTAAATCCTGACGGGTCGACGTGCCAAGTCAATCGGGGCTACTCCGAGGTCGGCGGGAAACCGGTCGTCGATGAACAGTTCGGTGTAGACAACAACCAGCACCACCTGCCTCTTTACTGGCATGTTTCCGCACCCGTGTCGCAACTTTGTGGTGGGTCGCGCGATTTTTCCGTTGACTTGCATATGCAGTACGTCAACGGCAACGCGATCAAAATCGAGGGTTACAACATCAACGTCGTCTTCAGCGCCACTGCGCCGATCGCAGAGGGCAAGCGGTAATCCGAATAAGGCTACAACAAATCGCTTTAGGGTGAAGTAGCCGAGAGCCGACCAGAAGAACATTCTTAGGCGCGCCAGCCTACTGGGCTGCTAAATAGGACGTCGATGGGATCGCCATTGCACGGACGATACTGCTTGGAGAGAAAGAGCATAGCGGAAAGTCTGCTGCGAAGTTAAGGGATTTTGCGTGGTTCAGCCGTCCCATCATTGCGTCCGATCCCTCCGGGGCGCGACCCCTTGCTCGTGCCGCTGCCCCTCCTCGCCAGAGATTACCAAGTGGTGACGTGGAGCCGTTTTTCCCGTCGCCATATCCTACCCGTCAAAGCGATGAGGGGGTGAGAACACCACGGGACGGAATATGCACCCCCTGCACACGCAAACGAACGGTTCGTGCGAACCGATTTTCAATATAAGGGTAGCACTGTTGTCGCCCACACACGCGCTGTGTTTCTAGTCACCGATGCAAAATCAGTGGTCAATCTCCAGCTTCGGCAGACCGACGGGGAAGGAAAGCGTAGCAGAAGCTCCTGTGATGTTCTGCTTTCCGTCCGAAACCGACACCTCACCTTTCGCTCTAAAGGTCATCGTCTTTTTGTCCCAAACCACTTCCGAACCTCGTAGCGTATATCGATCAACAGTAATAGTCACTGGCAAGCTCAATGGAATCGGCGGGGGTGTAATGGTCGGACGATTGATGACCACCTGGTGTAGTGGAAAAAAAAGAATCTCATCCACTCGATTATCATATTTTCCGAATGAAACGATGATCTCGGGCCAGTGACCTCGCTGAGCAGAAATCGCTCGCTCTTGGTACTTCTCGGTCTGTTTGGAAAAAGGGATGTTCATCGCCTCTGTAATGAGCTGCACAGACTCATTGATAGATGCCCCCTCGAATTGTATCTGGGCCTTTATCGGAACAATATCCGGGCACGACATTACCAGGAAGTCGAAATCCAAGTGCTCCCCAGCTTTGAGACTAACGGAAGCCCGGCGGATTTTGGAACACTCCCCACCCATCCAGAAGAGACTAATGCTGTAGGTTCCTTGCGGGAACTCCAAAGTGTACTTTCCAGTTTCGTCGGTCACGGAGTCATATTTGTCTCGCTGTTCCAAGACGGGTGCCACCTCGATCCTCGCGCCTTTGACGGGGACTATATGGTCCCCTATGATAAGCTTGATGACACCGCCGATACCAGCGGTCACCGATCCGGAGGGCTCTGCCGCATAACAATAGCTTATTCCGAGCCAGAATGTGACTAATACCATTACTACTGCGTGTCGTGTCGATCGTAGCCAGAGCATCAAAAGATCACCCCCCATCAATGCATCGGTTCATTAATCTGTGGATCCTGGGTTGGTACATTCCCAAGCTCGTTTAAACATGTATTGTCGATCAAAAGGCCATTCGCAATACTCATTGAAGATGAGTCTGTATCGTTGAACAATTGTGTGGAGGTTCCGTACCCATACCCTGTTGCGGCGAGTTCTCCTTCAGCGTGTCCGAACTCTTCCAAGAGGGTAGCTTCTTGATTCTGCGCAAAGCTGAAAGCTGTTGGGTAGTAGGAGGTCGGGTTATAGAAATCCGGACCAAGCTGGATCACGGCTCCGGGCATTAATGATGATTGGTTCCCGAGCTGCACAGGTACGGGCCCTTGAGTAGTTGTGGCAAACGCAATACCCGATAACGAATCATCAGGATTTGCGTTAAACTGAATAAATGGGTTAGGGTTGCCGAAAAGCTGGCCCAGGATATCTTCCGCTACAGCCGCTTGTCCCGCTGATGAAGGTCCGCCTATGAGAGCCGCGCAATCGGAGTTCGTTAGAATTGCGAGGGCCGCATTTAGTAGGGCCTGATCGGTTTCTTGTTGCTGGCACTGAGTGCCAGTGGGATCGCAATCACTGTTATTCCCGCCGCTGTTGCCATCATCGCCTCCGTCGCTGCCATCGTCGACGCAGTTTCCGTCGTCGTCCTCAAGAGGGCAGTCCTCCCCTTCCATCCCGGTTGGATCGATCAGCATCAGAGGGTTGTTCATCACATAGGAATAACGATTCCAGCTTTGCGGATTGGCCAAGCTTACGGCTGAGCGACCTGCAGGATCAGGAGATATCCACCGCCCCTGGCTGGGGCTTTGGCGGCGAGCCGGAAAATCATACAAGGTACTCATGGTATCCGGATCCTGCCCGGTAAATGATGGGTCACCGGTACCCGCAGGCGCGTACTGTTCGCCGAATGGGGCGTAGGCTGTACTGGCATACAGACCCCGCGCTTGCGTTGAAGTCAGCCGCGAGCTGCCTAGCCAGTCGGAGTGCCGATAGTACGCTAGTGTGCCGGAGGAGTTGTAGATAGCCTTAGCTCCACCCGGCAGCGCTACGAAAGCCTTGATCAAAGTCGTCCCGTTGGCCTTAGCGAGTTTCGCGCCGGTCGGTCCATAGACGAATTGCGTCCACGTGCTACCCGCGTTATTCTCGACCATTCTTCCCAGCGCGTCGTAGGTCGCGGTCACCGTGACTGAGCCATTGCTAACAGTGGCCATTTTACCATCAGTATCCCAAGTGTACGTGTTCAAGTTGTCGGTGAGCAGGTTGCCATCCGCGTCGTATTGAACGTTCGCGCCAGAGAGCGTGAACTGATTTGTTGTAGGTGAATATGTCGGCGTGAACGCAAGGCTACCGCTCTTTGTGATGTTGCCGAAGGAATCATACGTGAAGTTCTGTTGCCAGATCGACCCGCAGAGCGACGAGGAAATACGCTGTGCGTCGTCGTACTGGTAGTTGCACGTCTCAGTATCGTTAGTACCCGGAATGTTGTCGACAATTGCCAGGCTTGCCAGTGTGCCGTTTGAATTCCAATTGAGCGTGCCCGCGTCGGTTTGCCCGTTTACAGAAAATGTATAAGTCTTCATCCGCCCCGTGTTCGGGTCGTAGGTAAAGCTATCACTGTCTGCCGAGCCAAACGTGACTCCGGTCAGCGCACCCAATGGATTTGTCGTGCTACTCGTGGAATAGCTAACGCTTGAAACCGGGTTCGTTCCCGAGGAGGCCGTGACCTGCGTGTAGCGTCCTTCACCGTCGAGGCCAGACCCATTACTCGCCCCATAGTAGATCGTCGGTACGCTTGGAATACCGCTCAGCGATTGTAGCGCTCCCGTTGCCCAATAAGCGGCAGTAGAGTGGTAGTAGCCTCCAGAGTGTGGGGTGGATTCATACAAATCGGCTGTTTCGCCTCTTGGGGAATAATTAAAGCCTTCATCCGTGAGCTTTGTGTAACTAGAGGTCGCTGCTGTGAATGCTTCAGCCATTCTGGTCGCAGTGTTTGTCATCTGAACACCATTTACGGTCGCGGCATCGTAAACGAAAAACTGATTAGTTCCCGAACCAGAATGAGTGATCCCAAGCACTCGGTGCAGACCATCATAAGCGTAACAAGTGCTGATGCCATCTGCGTCGTATTTTTTGGCAAGATTGCCCGGATAGCTTCCCGTATTACCCGGTAAACCGTTTCCCGCTGAGTACACACAGGATATGCCTGGCGTCGTTGGAGCACTGTCGTAGAAATACTGAGTCACACCGGACTCAGGGTTGGTCTCGGAAGTCATTCGTCCCAGCCAATCATAGGCAAAAGAGCGGGCCTGCTGGCTATTGCTCGCAGCCTGCGCGTTCTGCGTTACAGTTAGCAAATGGCCGAGGGCATCATAGGTATATTTTGTCCACAATCCAGTCTTGGAGTTCGATTGACCGCAAGTTCCGGCGAGCGGAAGTGTGGACGATATTTCGCAGACGGAAGTCAATCTGCCTAAACCGTCGTATTCAAGCTGCTTCTGGAAAGTTTGCGTTCCACTGACCACTTGGAGTATGTCATTTTGCGTGTAGGTGTAGGAAGTCTTACCCCCGTTCGCATCAGTCGCCGTGAGTACGCGACCCAACGCGTCATATGTCGTGTTGACTCCAGGAGCTGTAGAATTTGTGGTGCATGCCGCAGCGCTAAATGGCATTGTGGACCGAGAAGGCTGGCCCAGGCTGTTGTAATCCGTCTCCACGGTATCGTAATTCGTGGCACCCGGACCCTGCAGACGTTGGCTCAAGATAGGCCGACCGAAACCATCGACACACGTTCGAGAATCGGAAACTGAATTGCCGCTGTTGAAATTCTGCAGAGCGGCTTCCATGGCCGTCTGACTGTGATAGGTCATTGTTGTTTCGTTAGTTTCTTGGTCGTAGACGCTCGCCGGTCGCCAAAAATCGGTGTCTGTGTAGTTCGACGTGACATTGTTGCCGTTCTCGTCAGTCACTTTCGTCGCGACGCCGCCCGTACAGTTCCACGTTATGGAGCGAGAGAGGCTCAATGGCTCATTAATGGTGGTCGCGAACGAATTGCCACAAGAGCCAGAAGCGTACACATACGTCGTCTGCGCACTGTTAACATCGGTGGCAACGTAGGGGTTACCAGTGTCGTAGTAGGTGTAAGTCCTTGACAGCGACGCCGTGCTGCTAGTTGACATGGTTGCCGTGGTCAGGTTCCCACGCGAACCGGTAACGGCAACGTGCTGCGGTGTGCCCGACGTAGCTGTGGGCGTGGTCTGATCATAAGAATACGCTGACGAGGACAATTCCACCTTGGAACCGCTGGTCCAGTCATAAACGATCACGGAGGACGGTTTGTTAACGATTCCGTTGCCGAGAGTGGCATATTGCACGGCCGTTTCGCGAACTAGGTAGCTTGAAGAGGGCGCAGCACCTAATGTAACGCCGTAGTTGTACTCCTTGTCATCCGTGACCTGTCCATAGGCGTTGTACAAGACAGCTGACAAGCGGTTGGTACCATTGGCAGGCTGACTGTAGGCGTCAATTTGTGTAATCGGCGAACTGACGGCGGCAGAAGAGCAACTTGCATAGTTTGCGTTGTAGCACTTGACAGTAGTTAGCAATAAACAATTGTTCGTGATCGTGCTGGAGCACGATGTCGCCGAGATGCTGCCTTGGTACATCTGCCTTTCGGTTTCGTAGACATTATACGTCGGAGTGTCTTCAGCAAAGTTTATGGCCGTTTGATTGTCGTTTGGATCGCTAACAGTTGTCGTCCACGTCGATTTCGGGCCCGGCGTACCTGTCACTAAAGCACGGGAGTATTGCCAACATCCACCGGAAGAACAAGAGGTACTCGGGCTAAGTATACGGGTGAGACCCGCGGTGGAACCGTCACTATAAATCCCGGTGCCATTTGTCCCACCGCTGGAGGAATAGGAATATGTGACTTCACCGCCCGTGGGTAGGGTAACGGATGTGATTCTCCCCGTCACGCAAGTGGAATAGGTGTCGGGCAGTGGCGTGCATGACCCTGGTGTCGTCTCGTAACTAAACGCATAGCTGGTGCCGTCCGGAAGTGTGATACCGCTGACAAGCGCATTGCTGAGTCGGCCATATTCGCTGACACCAGTGACACCAAAATCCGTCTGCACCGTATACTGCGTGTAGTTCACCGTGTAGACTGCGTTACCGCCGGACGGTGCCGTATAAGTAAAAGTCAGCGGGCTAGAGGGAGTGCCGCCACCGGCAATCGTCAAAACCGGCGTCGTACTTGACAGCGTGTCGAAGAACTGTCCGCTCGTGTTTTCCGTGATCTCGTTCCCGTTTGCATCTGTGAAGCTACCCGAGGGGGCGCTGCCGCTGATCGGAGCCGATATTACCCGTCCCGACCGCGACGTAACGGTTACGCTTCCAAGGTTAGCGCTCAGCGTATAGCCTGAGCCGTCGCTGGCCGTCGCGCTTCCGGTACGAGTACTCGACAGGCCGCATTGCCCCGCAGAGGGGCTGTAAAGGATGGTATAGATGGATGCAGGGTGGAACACGCCAAATTGGTCGCCATAGCCGTAGGTCGACCAATAGGTCCAGGTGTAGTGCACTTGTTGTTGGGCCTCTGAAACGCAGCCACTTGACCCCGATCCCGAAGTCTGCAAAACATACCCGAAGGCTGCATAGGTACTGGTCCAGCCCCAATTGCTGGCAGGTTGCCACTGCTTAACCCCGCTGGAGGTTACGGGAGTCCAAACCGAACTGTCGTAACTCAGATTGTAGGCGAATGGCATACCGCGCCCGGCTTTGTTGAGTATCGGAATCGCGAAGTGGACGTTCAAATTCCCGAGATTTACCGTATCAAATGGCCCGCCACCAAAGCTTCCGAACGAAGGCGTGCCCGTCGCCACCTGCCCAGACGCCCTAACCGTTCCAAGAATGATGAATATTGCGGCAAGCGATGAATAGAGTTTTATGATCGTTCTCCTTCTCGTTGCGTAGTTGCTCATGTCTAGTTGACGGCGAAATCCGAAAGCGGCAGGCCAGTATTGAGGGCCGCGCCCGAAATGGTCATGTCCACGAGCACGTTTCCCTGCAAAGATCGCTGGATATGCGTCGGAACAGCGATGCCATTGATGGCCTGATAATTGGAGAAATCAATCTCAACAGAAAGGTTCGTACTTGCGTTGCTATCGGGGTGGGCGTTGAAGGTGATCGCGGCAGGCAAAAGCGTGGTTACATCGAGATAAAAATCCATCGTGCTCAATTGTTGCGGGCTCGGGTTAACCCCCGGCGGATTCGTTTGGTATATGTAGGACTGAATATGCTGAACGGCTTCGCCGTTGTGAGTTTCCTGACCGACATAGTTAAGAACAACGTTCGGACCCGCCGCCAGGGATCCGAGCACCGGAAAGAACCAAACCGCATCCGTCGCGCAGTTTTGGGAAGCAAACAGGCCAGACTTACCATTCGGAGCAATCCATTGCCCCAGGGCCGCGCCGGTAGACGCGTCACGAATCTCGGTCCATGTTCCGTTCGGAAAAACTATGCTCATCCGGCTTTCGCCTGTGCCGGACGCGAGTAGTGTGATCGTCCCAGTCTCGGGAGTTGTCCCGCCTGACCAGGTGACGCTGCCGGTCAGGGTCACGTCAGTAATCCGAGTCCCTCCGGTCAACGCGGCAATTGACTGGGACGCGAAGGACACAGCTTGAGGATCGCTCTGGGGTTGAGTCTGAGCGAACCCTACAGAGACAAGAAGCAGAATAAGGGGCACACAAAACCTGAAGCGAGCCATAGGCCCACCTCCATATAGTTTCGGTTCGCCCCCTCAGGAAACCGTGGTCAGCACACTAAAGAAGTTACTGTTTGGTGTCAAGTCAAAAAGCGAGATCATCACAGCGGTGGGTGACGAACCTCACTTTGGCAGCTCATATTTTCGTGAGTGGTTACCCATCTTCTTCTCACTTTCTATCGTGTGTTGGCTCATTTTCGTCAAGTCCATTGTCTTGCGGATGCCAATGGCTCGATTTTCATCTGTTATCGAAGTGTCGGCGATGACCTTCTTTGTTCTACCGTATTCGGTAGCCTTGAACTCCAGCAAACTAAAATCGGCGCCTCCCTCTCACTTGCGATCTGTTTCCTTGCCCACATACGAAACTCCCCTGCAACAATGTGCGCACGTCTTAATAGTCCGCGCGTTTCCGCCCCACACGGCGAACCATCGGGCGCAAGGCTCTTGGCTTCAGGATGTTCCTGGTATTCGATCTAAAGGCGCGCGAATTGCGAAGGGAAGACCACATCGTACGGAGGATCGTTTTCTTTGGTGCAGTCCACCATTCTGTACTTCTTGCCGCTATGAATGTTGACGCATTTCATGTCAAACCAACGTTCTTGCTTCGCTGAAAATTCGCACACGAGCAATATTTTCTCGTTTGCGCGCCGGGGAAACGCGTAGCCAAACGAGGGATCAACCATCGGCAGAAGGAGAAAGTTGTACGGGCGCGCGATTTCCCATTCTCCAAGCATTTCCAAAATGTTGTACGTGGTGATGGTCAGGCGCATCATTTGCTGGATATTGAGCCAAGATGGTTTTTTGCGTTTCATTTAAGTACGCGCGTCAGACTGAGCCAAGCGGTCGAGCGGCTCGTGCTTGGTTCACACTGAAAACTTCCCGATTCGCTCTATACTGTTCGGGTTTCGTAACACAGCTACTAATCCCGTAACGAGCCATCTCTTAGCCGCCCTTGTCTATCAATGAGATACGACACTAATATTGTTACGTTCTTAGAATACCTTGTTATGATGCACGAATTAACTTGACTTCAATCGGTAATGTGCTCCAATGTGTCGCCTTGTCCTCTTTGTGGGCCCCTACCCTAAGGTGTTTCAGTCCCAGGTTTTCCTAAACAGCAACGCCGCAGGATGAAACCACCTGTAGCGAGGAGGATTGTAGTGAAAACGACGCATTCGTGGAATCAGCACACCATGGAAAGACTTAAGACAATTGCCTTTCCTCTTCTCGGCTGTCTTTTGCTGTCTGGCTGCCTCAACAATCGCTATATCGCACCCGTCACCACTTTTAGGAACTCAACCAATCAAAGTATTTCGGTGCTCAGCGCGTTTTATACGTCGCGCAATTCTTACGAAGCTCAGCTATACCTCAGTGATATCGCTGGAGACCCGACTCTAACCGTTGCGAGGATCGACTCAACCGGGCACCCCACACCTCTCATGCAGACGACGTTTTCACCTGCACAAATAAAAGCGAGGCTCGACGCATTGTCAGTGGTAGGAGTGTACGCGTCACGTCTATTTGACTTAGCCAATACTTCCGCGCCCGCAGATTTTGCAACGGCAGCAACAGCGTTAGGCACAAATTTGACATCCCTAAACACAACATTTCAGAAGCTCGGCGCTGCTGGGGACCCTACGGCTAACTCCTACGTCGGCCCCATTGCTTCAGTGGTTGGCACTATCGGAAAGATGTATCTCAACGATAAACGGGACAAGCTTGTAAAGGATGCGATTGAGGAAGGCGGGCCTCAGGTTAATGTCATCCTTTCGCTCATAAGGACCGATATGGACAATATCTTTTCCAATGAGGTTATTAGTAACCGAGGACCGACTAACGTCTTGACGTGGGAGACGGGATGAGGTGATGAGGTCGTGTCCACTTCTTTTTGTTAATGGACACGACCTGTGTGACTGGATGTGTGTACTATCGCGGGGTGAGTGCCATGACAGTATCGGTCAACCGGTCAACCCAAGGTTCCAAGGCAACAACTCTGCGATGCGGTTCACCGGGTGGTCAGCGATGCGCTCCAGCACCTGGCGCAGGTAGGCCTCGGGATTGAGGTCGTTCAGTTTGGCCGTCCCGAGCAGGCAATAGAAAGTTGCGGCTCGTTCCCCACCGGCGTCGGAGCCGGCGAATAAGTAATTCTTGCGGCCCACCGCGACCGCACGCAGAGCCCTCTCGGCTGCCGAGTTGTCGATCTCGATGCGGCCGTCGGCGCAGTAGCGCACGAAGGCGTCCCAGCGCGCGAGGGCATAGTGAATCGCCGCCGAGGTATCGGACTTCCGGGAGAGTTTCGACAAAGATGTTTCCAGCCACGCCCGCATCGCGTCCAGCAGTGGCCGCGAGCGCGTGTTGCGAACTTCGAGTCTCTCTTCAGGAGGCCGCCCGCGGATTTCCTGCTCGATTCCATACAAGGCGCCGATGCGCTCGACCGCTTCGCTCGCAATCGGCGAGCGGTGCGCTTCCATCAGGTCGAAGAACTTGCGGCGGATATGTGCCAGGCACGGAGCTTCTCGTATACTCCCGTCCTCATAGAGCTGATTAAAACCGGAGTAAGCGTCGGCCTGCAGAATGCCACGGAACTGACGCAGATGGTGCCGCGGGTGTTCGCCCTTGCGGTCGGGCGAGTAGGCGAACCAGGCCGCTGGAGCTGCGTTCGAGCCCGACGGACGATCGTCGCGCACATACGTCCACAAACGCCCGGTCTTGGTCTTGCCATGGCCCGGAGCCAGCACTGGAACCGGCGTATCGTCCGCGTGTAACTTATCGGCCGCCATCACGTAGCGGCGTAATGCCTCGACTAAGGGTTCGAGTAAGTGGCTGGCCTCGCCGACCCACTTCGCCAGCGTCGAGCGATCTAACTCGACTCCTTCGCGAGCGTAGATCTCCGACTGGCGATACAGCGGCAAGTGGTCCGCAAACTTCGAAGTCAGCACATGGGCCAGCAGTCCCGGACCAGCCAAGCCACGATCGATGGGGCGGCTCGGCGCCGGAGCTTGCACGATCTTGTCGCATCCCGCGCAACACAGCTTCGGACGCACGTGGCGGATCACCTTGAAACTGGCGGGAACCCATTCCAAAATCTCGGAGACATCTTCGCCGAGCTTCTTCAGAGTGCCGCCGCACTCCGGGCAGGCTGGTTCCGCAGGTGCGTGGGTCCTGGTCTCGCGCGGCAGATGCTCAGGAAGGGGACGGCGACTCTTGGGAGCCGGAGCGGGTTCTGACGCGTCCGCCTCACGAGCGGGCTGCGGCAGGGACCCGACGCGATGGGCTTCGAGGTCTTCCAGCTTCAGTTCGAGTTGCTCGATCTGCCGCTCGACCTTCTCCGACTTACGCCCAAACTGCAGGCGTCGCAGTTTGGCAATCAGCAGCTTCAGGTGTTCGATCTCGTGAACACGCGATAGTAACTGCTCTTCCTTGACGAGTAACTGCTCTTGGGCCGCGATCAGTTCTGCGTACTGTGCGATGAATCGCTCGTGGGTTGCCAGCAGGATCGACTGCAAACCATCCCGATCTAGCCGGTTCAGATCGGGCAGCGTTGTCGGCCTGGCAACCATAGACGGAGTATGTCATGAACTCCGCTGCAACGCGTCCACAGGTGCACAAATAACTGTGCATATCGCACTCGCGAACTCAGATTGCCATCAAGGAATCGGCGGTTCGCACGGGGTGACGCCAATCGATGCCTTCGCACAACATCGACAGTTGCGCTCGCGAGAGGGACACCGTTCCGCGGTCCACCTTCGGCCAGATAAATCGTCCACGGTCCAAACGCTTCGCGAACAGACAAAGCCCGTCCCCATCGAACCAAAGTAGTTTGATCAGGTCGCCGCGACGCCCGCGGAAAACAAAGACATGACCGGAGAGAGGATCGTGTTCGAGCGTCGTTTGCACCAACGCGCTCAGCCCCGTGAATCCGCGCCGCATGTCAGTCACGCCCGCCGCGATCCAGATGCGCGTGTTGGCCGGAAGCGCCATCATCCGCGTAAGCACTCCAGCACCACGCGCAGCGCTTGCGCGTCTACCGTGCCCGTGATGCGGATCTGTGCTTTCGCCAAAGTGAGTTCCATCGAACCCGGCGCGACAACCGCTTCCCGATTCACGCGGTACGCTGTGCTCACGGCCACCGGAATCGGGGACTGATTCGGCGCATCTTCGGCAACTCTCACCGGCAGCAACCGCACCCCACTCGCGCGGGCTTCGCCCGCTGCAGTCGCAGGCCGGTCGCCCAGAAGCCCGGCGTGGTACAGCTTGCGCCAGTGAAACACCAGGTTGGCGTTCACGCCACGCGCCCGAGCCACGATCGCCACCGAGACCCCAGGCACAAGCGTCTCCTCGACGATCTCCCGTTTCTCTTCAGCAGTGCGGTAGTTTCGCTTGAAGCGGGTGGCGCCGAGATCCGGCGCTGCGGTGTTGTTCATGAATCCCCTCGTGCGCACGACATCGCGCCACAAAGGAAGCATGCCCTTCAGAATTGCTCCCGTCTAGACGGCCTTCGGTCTCCGCTTACGGTTATTACGGGAGCAAACGATGAACTGGCTTCAGATATCGTCGCATACAATAGGGATCGCGCGACGTTAACATATGATCAGCGTGTTGCTCGCCTAGCCGCAATCTCTGCGGCAGCAGCCACGGCCGCATCGGCAACGGCGTCCGCTCCATCTCAACTCGTGTCGTCGATGATGGACGCAAACAATGCACTGTTGAAGAGTGCGTCGTCTTCCGACAAAAAGAGCAAACAGATGACTCTGGCATCTCTGAATGACGCTTTGGGGGCTTGGGTAAATCAGATTCAGACATTAGCTACTGATATCAAACCTTTGGTGAAGTGAGGACAACCATGGCAATGGCACCTGTAGACACGACGACATTGACGACAATAATAAACCAGTGCTTCTCTTTCGCAACGGATGCGAGGGTCAGCTCGGCAGACCAGAACAACTTCTTGATTGAAGGAAAGCGTCTTAGGGGACAGCTTCTAAACTTGCTATCCGCACAGTTTGACAATACGTCGCCGCAGTTCGCCGCAGCAACTAACAGTCTCAACTCCGTAAACACTACGCTGTCGCAGAGTGCTACAGCATTGGCCAACACGGCAACAACGTTGAACGCCGTTGCTAATCTGGTTAGTAATCTGGACAAACTGCTTGCCGTCGCGTCCAGTTTTGTGTAAATCGAGTCGGTGGACGAAGGAACACGTGCCAGTACGGTGCTCTCTCGGAGTAAATGAGATGCCTTACTGAATAGGCTCGAATCGAGGAGAATAAGGGGCGTTTATGGCATCCGTGTGCTCGCTTTGCTCGAAAGTCGCTTATAGCACACTCCTTACCGCCGTCGCTTGGGCATCTGGGCCTGCTAATCGACCGTCGGCAGCCCCAGATCAGCCGACGACAGGCAACGCCAGCACGTCGCATTATCTTCAGATCACGATTAACCCTTCTACGTCTCATATTATTGAGGGTGCCGTTTACGGTTTGGATGCAGACATCCAGAACATCTCGAGCGTGCCAGTCACCATCGATTTCGACCAGACGCAGCTTGCTGTTCAGCCGGAACTGGCTCCTCCGGATATTTCCTGTACTTGGTTTTACGACGCCGTCGTTAACAACAAGGTGCCGACTCAGTTGGTGATGCAGCCGGGAGATCATTTTGTCGTATTTTTTGATACGGGATCGGTGGCTACAAGTGAGTCAAAGAAGACTTGGCCACAGTGTGAGGCAACTTATTGGGGAAAACTGCGCAGGCAACTAGATTTTGTGCCGGGCGACTATTCGTTTGTGGTGACGGGAGCCTTTGTTACTTTACCCCCGGCGGCAACCATCTCGACTTCCGATGCCACGACAAAGAGCCAAACTGGGTCTTCAGAAGAATCAACAAAATCCGATAAGCACTACTTCACCGAGACAGCGACTCTCCCTGTCACTATCGATCAGTCTCAGATCATTTTGTACGCTGGTATCGGGGGGTTGTTGGCATTTCTGGTTATGAGCTTTCGGAGTGCGGGGACGCTCTGGGAATATGCAGCGCAAGGTAGAAAAGGAGGCCCAACGGACACCCGATTGAAAAGGGCGCTCTTTATATTACGAAGTGTATCAGCTGCTATTTTGGTGAGTGTCACAGTAACAGTTATCGCAAGTCGACTATCCACTACATCGTTCCCGGTTAAGGTATCGGTTGAAGACTTTTGGGGTGCACTCACTGTTGGCTTTGTCTCTTATTTCATCGGTGGAAAATTTATTGATAAACTCTCTGACACTTTGTCACCTGCGGCTGCAGGGGCGCCAGCTGTCAGCACACCAGCGGCTGGCAGCACAACGCCCGCAGCTGACCCAACTCCAGCGGCTGGCAGCCCAACGCCCGCAGCTGACTCGACTCCAGCGGCTGGCAGCACAACGCCCGCAGCTGACTCGACTCCAGCGGCTGGCAGCACAACGCCCGCAGCTGACTCAACTCCAGCGGCTGGCAGCACGACGCCCGAAGCTGAACCAACTCCAGCGGCTGGCAGCACAACGCCCACAGCTGACTCGACTCCAGCGACTCTCCGGAGAACTAACCTAGAAACCTGATTACCCGTACTCAGCTAACAAAAGCGAGCACGCGGCCCGCCTTGCCAATCGTCGACGCGCGGGCGTGCGGGGCGGGGCCAAAGTCAAAACCAGCGGGGTCCGGGGTCCCAAACTGGCGTTGGGGGTGTAGCCGAATTTTTCCCGAAGTGTACTACCCCGTCATAGCGATGAGGGGATAGTGTGTGCGTGATGCAGACATGTACACACCCCTCCATTTTCCGATTTCGATATCGTCATTATTCATGCCTCAGCGATCACCCAAAACCGGCCACTGATTATCACCTGAAAACCGGCCAACGAGAATAGCGTCCGGGACATTGATTCCCGCGGAGGCTTGTAGGCTCCGTGGGCATGGCCAATGTCTTGAACGAAGAGAAGAAACAACAAGTCTTAGCTCTGGGACGGCTGGGCTGGTCGCTGCGGCGCATCCAGCAGGCGACCGGAATCCGTCGCGAGACCGCCGGTGCGTACCTGAAAGCGGCGGGGATTGCGGTGCGTCCG
This sequence comes from uncultured Acidobacteriaceae bacterium, assembly GCA_963800565.1. Taxonomy (GTDB): domain Bacteria; phylum Acidobacteriota; class Terriglobia; order Terriglobales; family Acidobacteriaceae; genus Acidiflorens. The sequence continues at coordinate 451,011 of CAWDBM010000007.1, read as the reverse complement.
CCGAGTGGCTGGGGGCGGTGCGAACCAAAACCGGCCAACGAAGTGATCACCGACTCTGGTGCGGCAAAACCGGCCATTCCGGTGATTCCCGATCCCCGCGACCCCAAAGTCAACTCCAACCCCAACCCCAACCCCAACCCCGAAAACCCTTCCAATAAGGGAAGATCAAGATCAACTTCAAAACCGGCCAACGAGCAGCACGAGGTGATCACCGACTCTGCCGTGGTCCACGGCCCCAGCGCCTGCGCGCCGTACCGGGAGGCCATCGACTTGGGGCTCAGACTCGGCCGCAATGCGCGGGCGATCTGGCAGGACCTGGTTTCCGAGTACGGCTTCACCAGCAGCTATCAAAGCGTGCAGCGTTTCGTGCGCAAGCGGCGCGGAACACAAACACCGGAGGCCCGCGTCGTCATCGTCACCGCGGCTGGCCAGGAGGCGCAAGTCGATTACGGTACCGGGCCGATGGTGCGCGACGCCGAGAGCCGCAAGTATCGGCGCACCCGGCTTTTCGTGATGACGCTGGGCTGCAGCCGCAAGTCAGTTCGTCTGCTGACCTTCCGCTCCAGTTCGCGCATCTGGGCCGAGTTGCACGAACGCGCCTTTCGCCGGCTGGGCGGAGCCACACGCATCGTCGTGCTCGACAATCTGCGCGAGGGCGTGCTCGTCCCCGACGTTTACGATCCCGCGCTGAATCCCCTCTATCGCGACGTGCTGGCGCACTACGGTGCGGTGGCCATGCCCTGCCGCATTCAAGATCCCGACCGCAAAGGCAAAGTCGAATCCGGCGTCGGTCACGCGCAGAAAACGCCGCTGAAAGGTTTGCGCTTCGAGAGTCTGGAAGAAGCCCAAGCCTACCTCGATCATTGGGAACAACGCTGGGCCGACACCCGCATCCACGGCACCACCAAGCGGCAGGTCGCCGCCATGTTTGCCGAAGAGAAGCCCAGGTTGTTGCCCCTGCCGCTCGAGCCGTTTCGTTATTACCAGTACGGCGAGCGCATCGTGCATCTCGATGGTTGCGTCGAGGTCGAAGCCGCCTACTACGGCGCGCCGCCAGGCTGGATCGGGCGTGTGCTGCGAGTGCAATGGGATGAGCTGTACGTTCGTCTGCTCAATCCCAAGACCGGGCAACTGCTGCGCGAACATGTGCGCCAGAAGCGCGGATGGTATCGCATTAAAGAAGAGGACCACCCCAAGCGAACACCGCTGCGCACTTCGCAACTGCTGTGGCGAGCCGGTCGCGCCGGAGCTCACATCGGCGCGCTCTGCGACGCCATCCACCGCCAGCAAGGCGAGGTCGGGGTGCGCCGCATTCTCGGCGTTCTCTCCCTGGCCAAGAAGTACGGCACCGCGGCGGTCGATGAAGCCTGCGCTGCCGCGCTGGACATGGGAGTGCAGGAATACCGCTTTGTCCGCCGCTATCTGGAGCGCTGTCCGCAAGCTCCACTCAGCTTGCAGCAAGTCGATCCTCTGATCCGCGAACTGGTGCAGTACCGCGACTTCATCAACTACAAAACCAAGGAGATAGAAGAATGAATCTGATCGAACTCGATCGTGCGCTCAAACAACTTCGCCTGGGCGGAATGGCCGCCGTGCTGGAAACCCGTCTGCGCCAGGCCCAAGCCGAACCGCTTGCTCCCATCGACCTGTTGTCCTGCCTGGTCTCCGACGAACTCGCCTTGCGTGGCGAGCGCCTGCTGGAGCGGCGGAAAAAGCAGGCCCAGTTCCGCGACTCCCAGAAGACTCTCGACAACTTCGACTTCGCTTTCAACCAGAAGATGAATCGCAGCCTGGTCTTCGATCTGGCCGCTGGCGCGTTCATCGCCCGCCACGAAGACGCCTTGTTTCTCGGCCCACCCGGAACTGGCAAGAGTCACCTTGCGCAAGCCATCGGCCATGCCGCCATCCAGCAGGGATACCGCGTGCTCTATCGCGAGACCCACACCCTGCTCGACGAACTGGCCGAAGCCACGCTCGACGGCACCCGCAAAGAACACATGGAGTTCCTGGTTACCGTGCCCTTGCTCATCCTCGACGATCTGGGGATGCGCAAACTGCCCCTCACCGCCGCCGAAGAACTGCTGGAAATCATCATGCGCCGCTATGAGCGCGCCAGCACTATGCTGACCTCGAACCGCCCGGTGGAAGACTGGGGCAAACTGCTGGGCGACGCAGCCGCCGTGAGCGCCATGCTCGACCGCCTACTGCATCACGGCCACGTGCTCAAGTGTGGCCCGCGAAGCTGGCGCACCAAAACCGACTTGCCACCACAGGAGGCGGTAGGATAGAACATTCTCAGTCCCGGACGGCCAATCCCGTTGGCCGGTTTTGAAGTGATAACCGTTGGCCGCTTTTGAAGTGATCACTGAGGTTCATGCGGTCGCGAGCGCTATAACGAGCGTGCGGAGATGGGCGATTCGTGCCTGAGAGTGAAGAAATGATCGCGCTTGGCTCAATTGTCAATGAGTGGAGTCGAGAAGAGGCGCAGTGACTTTAGCCTCCCGGTGGCAGTTGGTCAGGTTTTCACCTGGCCGCCGCAGTCCGGTTTGACGTGGTTCTGTTTCCTCTTCCCGCTCATCGAACTGGACAGGCGCTTTTCGCGCATCCAGCTCTCGGAGAAAGGTTCACGGTTTTGCCCACGGAAAGCTGACGGTGCGTCCATTGAGACGAACCAGCCCAAACTTGTCGTGCAGGAGTCGGTCAGAGTACCGCTGGATACCTGCTCCCTTCCGCTTATGTTTGGCGCGCAGCCATTGGCGAAGCCTGCGGCCAGTGTGTCGTTCCACTGCGCTATAGGCTTGGCTGACAGGGCCCAAGCAGAAGTAGTTGGCCCATCCGATGATTTGCCGGTTGAGCTGTGCCACTATCTGTTCGAAAGCCCGCTGAGTTTTGTTTCGTCGAGTCGCTTCGCTAATCGCCTGACAGATGCGTTGCACCCGTTTCTTGGACGGGGTCGTGCCTAGATAGGCTCGGCCCGTCTTCGGCGAGTAGCACCGACCAAACGTGTAGCCCAGGAAGTCGAACTTTTCTTCCGGTAGCTTACAGACCCGCGTCTTAGTTTCGTTCACCGTCAGCCTCAGCGCGATCATCATGTCCCGCATCGTGACTAAAGCCTCTGCGGCTTTGTCACGACAGCAGATCACGAGGTCATCGGCGTAATTGACGATGTACGCTTTCAGGCGCTTCTCGTGCCCCAACTTCTTCCAACCGAGCACGAACCAACGCATGTACAGATTACTCAGCAACGGGCTGATCGGAGATCCTTGCGGCGTGCCCCGACCGTCATCCCGATTTCGTGTGCTTCGATGCTTGTTTCCACGCTCATCCGTTTCTTCGACCGGAGCTTCCAGCCACATCTTGATCAGATGGAGCATGGCTCCGTCGACGACCCGTCGAGCTACCGACTTTAGAAGCGCGGAATGCGGAAGAGTATCGAAGTAGGAACTGAGATCCGCGTCTACGATTTCTCCATGGCCGGTGTTGATCAGCTTATGGACGTGTCTCACAGCGTCCAATGCGCTGCGGTCTCGCCGATAGGCGTACTGCTCTGGCGGTAGGTCGGCCTCAAAAATTGGTTCGAGAACCAGAACTGCTGCCATTTCCGCTGTCCTGTCACGGATGGCGGGCACTCCTAGCGGCCGCTGTTTCCCGTCCGGCTTCGGTATATAGACTCGCCGTACAGGAAGTGGTTGATAGGTTCGGCTTTTCAGCTCTTGCGCCAGTTCGTCTAGCCACCGCTCCCTGCCGTACGTCTCGATGTCCTCGAACGTCTGATTGTCCACTCCTGCTGCTCCGCCATTGGCTTTGCAGCATGCGTAGGCGAATGCCAAAACGTCCTTGCGATACACCTTGTCGTACAAGGCATAGAAGCGAAAGCTGGGCGATTCCTTCGCTTTGTCGTGCAACGCCATCTGCAGCTTCTGAACGCTTTCTGGGGTTGTTAGGTTCGACACCAATCCCTCCGTCTTCGTTGCTTCTTGCGTTTCCTTTCAACTGAGGCCCCTTCCCTCCACCGGCATTACCCGGCTTCATCAGTACTGCGAGCCTCTCCGTCACCCCATACGGCCCAGCCTGACTCTCACGAGTTGCCGGTTGATCCTAACTGCGATCACCGCTGGGGCTTCCCGTGTTGCTACTGGTCAACTTTGCATGCTTGCCGTCGCCATTACCCCGGCAGGTCTAATGGAACTCGTTCGCTCGTGCTGTTCCATCAGCGGCGGCCATCCCGATTTCACGGCGGGCTGGCTCCTGCGTTACATGTTTCGAGGCCTGCTCAGCGTTCACTGCACGTTACGGCCTACATGCTCGCCAAGTCACCTAAGTGACCTTCTACACCAGAGGCTCCGACGGCTTCGTTTCCTCCACCGCCGCTCTGATTGCTTCCGGGTGGAGCGAACCAAGTTCCCGGGCGGGACTTTCACCCGCAGTCATCCAGCGCCTTTCCACGGCGCACGTGAAATCGCCTGTTAACGACAGTAATCTTTCCCTGAGGCAGTGCTCGGCGGATAATCTGCACATGGTGATGACAAGAAGTTGTCGGTCGATTCTGTCCGTAGGTGTAACGGCTTTGATTGCTTGCTACGCCTATAGCCAAACTCCGAAAAACAACCACTTCGAGGTCAGCCAATCAGAATACGAGATTTTCTCCGCGTTTATCGCCCGTTCCTTTGTTGGGAAAGCTGGATACGAACGAGTTGCGCTTCCAGTATCGCAAATCATCATCGTTGACAGGACCGATTACGACCCAAGCGAGATTGAAGAGGAAATGTCATGGAAAGAGACGCGCAAATTCCTGAGAAAACAGGTGCCGTCGCTTCAACTCGCGACTACCGACAATTTCCGTGAGGCCAATCTATCGCAAGCGGCACTGCAACAGCGGTTCAGTCTACCGCTGCCATATCAACTCGTAGCGGGAAGCACACTCGATTCGATAATTCATGACATCGCCGATTGGCCGCAGTATTACAAGCAGTATCCGGGAGCGCAGGGCTTCTTGACATTCTCTCGTGTAGGGTTCAGCCCCGATCGAGAACAAGCTATGTTCTACGTTACCAACCATTGTGGGGGGAAATGCGCAACTGGTTCATTTGTTGTGGCGCGGAAGCGCGACGCGAAATGGGCCGTCGTTAAGGAAGTGATATTTTGGGTCTCGTGAGGGACGTTGGTTGGCGTAACAGTGCGCCGTGAAAGGCGCTGGACTTCAGCGGGTGCAACTCCCGCCCGGGAACTGGTTCGCTCCACCCGGTAGCAATCGAAGCGGCAGCGGAGGCAACGAAGCTGTCGGAGCTTTCGATGGAAAGGGTCGCATGGCGACTCGGCGAGCGTGCAGGCCATAACGTGAGTAAACGCTGAGCAGGCCCCGAAAAAAACAATTGCAGGAGCCGACCTGACTGTTACACAGGGAAGGCCGCAGACGATGGAGATAGACGAGCGAACAAACTTCATCGGACCTGCCGGGGTAATGGCGATGGCATGTACGCATAGGAGACCAGAGGCAACACGGGAAGCCCCAGCGGTGATCGCGGTAAGGATCAACTGGCAACTCGCGAGAGACAGGCCGGGCCGTGTGGGGTGGCGGAGAGGTTCGTAGTACCGATGAAGCCGGGTAACTCCGGCGGAGGGAAGGGGCCTCAGTTAAAGACGGACGCAACAAGCAACGAAGGACATGGGGATTGACGATGAGTCTAGTAGCCCCAGGTTGTGTTCAGAAGTTGCAGACGGCGTCACACGCTTCGCTTCCTTATCTACCCATGAAGCGTGTGTCTTTTCCGAGAGCCGGATGCGGGAAATCTGCCAGTCCGGTTCGATGAGCGGGAACAGGAACCAGAGCTAAGCCAAACCGGACTGAGGCGGCGATGCGAAAGCTCCGCCATACATAGCCACCGGGAGACTACAGCCACTGCGCCTGTTCTCGACTCTACTCCCGATTTCACTGATTTACCCGGATCGGCTAAATTCCAGGGTCAGGGTTGAGACGAACTCTGCCGGAAGCTGATGTCAATATCGGCAAATCTACCCGGTTCGGATCTCAAACTTCGAGGCAAGATTGACCGCCTCGATTTGGACGGCAAATCGATAAACGCCCGCGTGATTGACTACAAGACCGGACGCTGTCCGGACGAAGAACCTGGGCTGGACAACGGTAAGGAGTTACAACGCTGTCTCTACGCGGTGGCCGTTAAGGCACTTCTCGAACAAGTTACAGCGGTTGAGGCGGCGTTGCTGTATCCGGGTTCCGCGGGAAATCTGTACTCGCTCTCTGACCCGAGCGTACAAACCAAGGAACTCATGTGCTTCCTTCAACTCGCCGAGCAGATCCTTCGGTCGGGGCGATCTGTCTTCGGTGCGGGAGCCGAGAGCCGCAACAATAAGCTGGCTTTTGCTCTTCCCGCCAACGCGGAGGGCGTGTATTTTTCGCAAAAGGCTGAGGCGCGGGATGCGATGGTAGGAGATCTAAGCAGCCTCTGGGGTGAGAACTGATGCCGGAGTTGAGCGACACAAAACATCGGCAACGAGCGCTGACCGATCACTCGGCAACTCTACTCGTGGAAGCGGGCGCTGGAACAGGCAAGACGTAACTGTTGGCCGGACGGGTAGCGTTGCTTCTAGCCTCGGGAATCCATCCTCGCAACGTTGCAGCAATCACCTTCACCGAACTGGCCGCCAGCGAGTTGCTCCAAAGGATTCCAGAGTACGTTCGGGAGCTTGTGAGCGGGAACATTCCCGAACCGCTGCGGATAACAATGGCAAAGGACCTCGCGGACGGACAGTCGGAACCTCTTTCATTGGCGGCATCCGCCGCAGAGGGACTCACGGACAAGCAGATGGAATCCCTCTCATCGGCGGCAGCCGCATTGGACGAACTGACGTGTACGACCATCCATGGATTCTGTCAGCGGCTGACTACGCCTTATCCCATCGAGGCAAATGTCGATCCGGGCGCGGTAATGATGGACGAAGGCGAAGCCGATTTGAACCACAAGACGTTGCTACGGCAGTGGCTCCGAAATCGCTTGGAGGGGCCACAGGCGGACGATCCACTCGCAGAGTTGTTGGTGATCGAAGGTGAGCAGGGTCTAAGGCTGATAGAACAACTGGCCGAAGCCCGCCGAGCTCGTCGGACCGCACGCGCACCGGAAGCGAAGCTGTCACAGAAACATATCGACGAATTCCACAAGTCAGTCAGTTCGTTTCGAAAATGGTACGCAGGAGCACAGAGTCTTGGTCTTCAAGAACCTACAACGGAAGAGTACATCTATGGGTTCGAGGCGCTTGCCGCCCAGTACGCCTCTGGCTATCGCGCTGACACGAGCTTTCGACAGTTGTGGGGCTATACGCATCCACAACAGATTTCGGCAATGAAGAAGAATTCCTACGAATTGAGGCAATACAAGTGCAAGGGGAAATGGGTTGCTGCTGCGAAATCTACCGGTCAGTCGCAAGCTAAAGCCGATCGACATAACGGCGAAGCATGCGCGCTCTACGAGAGAGTTGCGGAGTCTCTTCAGATACTGGTTGGCCTGGCTGCTGAATCCGCGCAGTCGCAACTGATCTCAGCCCTCGATGATTTCCAGGCTTCTTTTCGGACGTTCAAACGGGAATCTGCACTGCTCGATTTCGACGATCTACTTCACTTTGCCCGCGATCTGCTGCGAACGCATCCTCCCGTTCGGACCGCGCTCACAAATCGCTACCAACATATCTTGGTCGACGAATTCCAAGACACAGATCCGTTGCAGTCCGAGATCTTGTTCCTGTTGTGCGGCGAAGATGGCGCCGATAAGCTTTGGCACGAACAGCGGCTTCGGCCGGGGCAACTGTTCATGGTCGGAGACCCAAAACAATCGGTTTATCGGTTCCGCCGTGCGGATATCCGGTCCTACAAAGAGGCGAAAGCTGCAATTCAGCGACAATGGCCCGAGAACGTCCTTGCCATCACAGATAACTTCCGTTCGCGGGGACCGATTCTCGATTTTGTCAATCAACGCTTTGCTGTTCCATTGAGCTCAATCGGGTACGAACCGTTGGTCTCTACCGTCACATCCAACAGTAAAGAAGCGTTCTCCATTGGACACATCCCGATCGGCACGGAAGGTTCGGAGTACAAGGTGTATGAGTGGCGAGAACTTGAAGCGCAAGCAGTAGCCCAGCTTTGCCACAAACTGATCGGGAGATTCACGGTGCGTGAAAACAACGAATTGGTTCCCTGCCGTCCCGGCGACATCGCTCTGCTGGCTCCAACCGGAACGGACCTCTGGATATTCGAGCGGGCTCTTGAGGAGATGGACATCCCCATTGCTACCCAGGCCGGCAAGGGATTCTTCATTCGCCAAGAAGTGCATGACCTGGTGGCCATAGCTCGGATTCTTTCGAACAGCCGGGACACGCTAGCGTTGGGAGCACTGCTTCGTGGACCTCTGGTGGGACTTACGGAGCAGGAACTCCTAGACATTGTTGTTGGATTGCCACAACGTGATGGCGAGTACGGACGGTTGCGGCTTTGGACTGACGCAGCCGAAATCAATCATCCGCTGGCGGCGGAAGTCATCCGAGTTCTTCAGGGTCTCGGGCGAAAGGCGTATCAAACCTCGCCCTTTGACATTCTGTCCGCAGCGGTTGAAGAGCTTCATGTCCGCGCGATCCTTGCCCAACGGCATCCACGCTATGTCGAGCGTGCGCTTGCCAACGTAGAGCGCTTTCTCGAAATGGCAAAGCCATATTCGGTTCGTGGGCTGCGTGTCTTCGCCGACGACATGACGCGACTTTGGGAAGAGGGCGAACGCGAAGTCGAAGGCCGAGCTGACGCGACCCACGACGCAGTCCACATAGTTTCTATTCACAGTGCCAAGGGGCTGGAGTGGCCAGTCGTGATCCCGATAAACCTGGTGACAGCCATGCGATCTGCCACTGGAGTTCTTCACCGGGCGACGGACGATACTTTGCATTTTGGCCTGAAAACGTTAAACCCTCCCCAGTACGACTTGCTCAAGGAAGTTGAGAACCGGGAACTCGGCGAAGAGCGCATTCGATTGCTCTACGTCGCGTGCACTCGCGCACGAGACCTGCTGGTGTTTCCTAATTATTTGGGAAAGTTGGGGAACGGGTGGCACAAGCAGGTGGACCTCCAGCTGCGCCAGTTGCCCGAGTTCTTAAATCTAGACCTCCCGGAAGCGGAGCGCAAGCCGTCGGCAACACGGCTGAATGAGCAGACACCGGAGGTCTTCCGCCGAGAGGCATTGATGCTTATAAGTCGAACAAGAAACATAAAATGGATCCAGCCGAGCAGTGTCGAAATCGAGGAGATCCCGCTACCTGTCCCACTGGATGACGAATTGGTGGAGCCTGTTGCCGATGTCCGCGGAGGTGCCGCGCGCGGTCAAGTGTTGCATAAGCTAATCGAAGAGATCCTCACTGGTGAGTCACCTAATGAAGAAGATAAGTTGCGAACTCGCTCGGCTGAACTGCTACACCAACTTGGCGAGATCGACCATAAAGACTCGTTAAACGGCCTTTCGTCAGTGGAGCTTCCGCAGTGCGGGTTACGAAGACATCATCGTCGATACTAAGGGGTATTTTGAGGATTGGGTGGAGCGAAGGACGCAAGAGCGAACTCGGAAGGAAAACCTGAAGGTAGATCAGGTGGTACGTGTGCTCGACGGCGGCACAGCCGTCATGAAGCTGCCACAATAGGCTCGTTGGTTACCTGCTGGTAGCTGTGCCTGCCGATAGTGGCGTTGAGAAGGTGGTCACAAAGGCTGCCCGCGCCTCTGAAACGCCCCAGCCGACCTGAACCTCCTCCGGGCAGCCAAATCGCCCCAAAGCGGCTTTCCAGAGCACCTATATTGATACAATCCCCGGCGAGGGAATCCATACCCGCCCTTGGTTCGCAATGGGACAATTCTCGCCTACAAAGCAAAACGGTGATTGCGAAGATATCGCCAACGCGTCCACCGCATACGGTCGGCGGCGGCGCGATTGGATTGACGCCCACGGTGCTGTCCCTCCCAGCCAAGTTGTCGATGCCTCATGCGGCAACACACGCTGCATCACTCTGAAGCACGCTTACCTTCGTCCTCGCGTCGAGCAGCCGGGCACGTACCGCAAGATCGCCGACCGAGTCTACAGGTTGAAGGTCGGTCAGCATTTCGATGTTCGGGGCGTGGGCACCGACGAGAGGAGCCGCAACCGATTCCGCTCTGGCTTGTACGCGGCTGCGCGGCTGGACAGGGTCTCGGTGCGTGGGCTGCCGGATGGGAGTGTGCGCGTCACGAAAGTCGGGGAGTGGTCTAGCCTGCGAGCCTGAGGAGCGGATGCGAGCGACTTCTGTATCATCCTAGCCCATGAACAGATCACCAAAACAGGCTCCCATCGTTCCAAGGCTCGTGAAGACCAAGCAAGCAGCCGAATATCTTGCCATCAGCGAGTGGAAGCTCCGCAATCTCGTCCAGCTAGGTCTGATTCCGTACATCGAAGACGGGGGCGGCACCAGTCCGTGGCGCTTTGATATACGAGACCTCGACGAATACATTCAACGCAGTCGGAGAGTGCTCTAGCGAAGTAACTCAACCGAACCCTGTCCGGGCAGCCAAATCCCCACACATCGCATTCCTCGCGTGCCCGTCATGCCACTCGCTTCTTGTGGAGGAAGCGATTCAGAACGGCGGCGGGAATCCTCAGCACTCGATAGCGCCTTTTGTGAAGGCGTTCGGGCGCTCCCAGATCAATCACGCCGGGTTCTTTCTCGAAACGACGGCTGACCATATCCGGGCTGACCTTGAGCATCTTGGCGACTTCACTCACCGTGAAAAATTCTTGCTCTTGCATGGCAATGTCCCCTTCGGATTTCGCGATTACATCCGGTTCATCACTCTCTCACACTGCCGCAACGCCCCCAAGCTGACAAACCTGACCTTCCGCCTGTCCATTGTCAGGATCGTCTGTCCCGTGAACGGAATCTTCCTGAGAATCCCTGCCTTGTGGCGGACTGAGAACTTGCCGAAGCTGCCCAGCTTCAACGTGAACCCGTCTGTCGCCAGATTGTTGAGCAGCGTGGCTTCGAGCGCCGCAACCACGGTATCCACGACCATCTCCGCTTCTTTCTTGGTCGGCAGCGCCAACGCCTGCTGAACTCTGACTACCAACTCTTCGCGACCTCCTACGCTTGCTCGCATGTGGTTCAAATCCTTTCGAGAGGGAGTTTCCCCATGCAGAGCAATACCGTCAAAGTCGATAACCAACCGATCAATTTTGCAAGTATTCCTGTGGAAAACCGCACGCCCGACCCGTTTACTGTTGTTGACGGACGCTATGTCGGACACGACGGGTTCGTCGTGCCAAAGAACTTCGACGAATTCCACGAGAGATTTCCCCAATACGTCCGCAACTGGATCAGCAGGCACGTGGACAGGTCTGCACCGAGGGAGGACGCGGAAGACTGGGCGCAAGACCTGCTGATCCACCTGCGTTACCTGCCCGCAACCTCCAAGCACCGGAAAGCTGGCAAGCAGGACGTCGTGCAGACATTCGATCCGTGCAAGCACCACGGAGCGAACAGCGCCCGGTTCTTCGACTACATCAATCTGTGTCTGGCAAACAAGTTCAGGTCGATGCAGTCAGCCCTGATGAAGAACCCAGTTTGCCGCGCAGGGAACGTTTCCCTCTGCGCGCACATTGATGAGAGCGATTTCGGGCAGGTGGGCGACGAGTTCTGTCATGCACATTCGGCGCACCTGCGGGGGAGGTGCCAGCGTCAGGAGAGGCAGAGGGACGCGAGTCATACGCTGACTAAATTTGTAGAGTTCTTACGGCGAGAGGATGCGGGTGTTATCCCTGTCATGGGAGCGATTGCCGCGACCACGACGCCTGCTGCTGCCGCCGAGTTGCTTGGGATTGCGACACCAGAATTTCGCAGTCTCCATAGCCGCCTTCGCGAGTTGGGGCAGTTCTTCTTGAAGCCAGAAATGCGACGAAGACGATCCGCAAAACCCAAAGCTCTTTCCAACAACTGTGAAACCAGTGCGACCGATCCGGTACATTCTTGCTCCGCTTGGAACCGAGTTGAGTTGTACAACGAGGTGTGGGATCAGCCGCTCGTGAAGCTCTCGCGGAAGTATGGAATCTCCGACGTAAGGCTGGGCAAGGTGTGTCGGAAACTCCAAATACCCCACCCCGGACGAGGTTACTGGGCGAAGAGGGCGGTGGGTCAAACTGTCGAGCAAGTCCCATTGCCGGAGTTCAAGGATGCGCCTGTGGTGAAGAGAATTATCAGAAAATCGAAGCCGAAAATCCAGAGAGGGGCAAGATCGTGCCCCAAAAAGAAGTTTGCGTAAAACTTTGCGTAAACAATTTCTGAAAAATAGGCTGGGAATCAGGGTTTAGAGTCGCCGAGTCCGTTGATGAGATTGGCTCAACCCATTGAAACCAAATGGAGAATTTGGTTGCGGGGGGTGGATTTGAACCACCGACCTTTGGGTTATGAGCCCAACAGGACAATCCTCCCGGCCTTTGTTTTCAGCAGTGTTTATGCGGGTCTCAGCACCCAAATCCTGCCCTTTCACACGAGTTTTGGTCTCTTATTGGTCTCAATTGGTCTCAACTCTGTCGGCCGGAATCTGCCAAAAGAAACCCAGCCGTTGAGCGCCCAATTGAGTGTTAGCCTCCGACTGTTTTCTCGATCACTTCCAAGGATCCATCCTGACGTGGCTACGGCTGCTCAGGATCGAGCGCGGCGGAGCGGGTGGGGGGTTTGTACCCACCCGTTTTTTTCGCCAACGTAGGAATCTAAAACCTACGTCGAGCGGCTCGACTGTCGGAATGCCGGTGCTGAACTCACTCTCAGTTGTCAGTTCTCTCACGGGCCGTCACCCTGCTGCGCGGTGACGGCCGGGCGGTGCCTCAGAATTCTTCTGCTGATCGCGTGCTCCGCACTTTTACCTCGGGTCGTCCAAGGGGTTTTTGTTTTGCTGCGGGCGGCTGAATTGGCAAAAATGCAACAATCTCTTCACAGACTAGAATTTCGTCATGGCAGCGAGAGCGGAAAAAGAGAGGCTGTCTGTGCTGACAGTGACGAACGTCATGCTTGAGCGCTTGCGGCTGACGTATCCGTCCGGTTTATCAGTGCAGGAAGCCATCCGCGCCGGAGTGCTCATCGGCGGCGCCCAGCTCATCCTCAACGAAGGCCTGCGCATGTTGGCCCTGGACGAACTGGAAAACCTCGGCGTGGTCATTGATCGGGAGCGCGCGAAGCCAGCTCGCCATGTAGTCCGCGGCGCGCTCCCACAGAGCAGCCTCTACATCGCGGCGCGTGGGAATTTAACGACCGCTCTGCCCCCGGAATAACAACACCGCACAAAAGTTGGTACGGTCGGGCCCGCAAGCGTCTGCGAGCTGAAAGGCACAGCTTCAGTGTCGCAAAGGAGTACCGATGAAAGACAGGGACCGGAGAACCACGAAACCGGCCGCATGCATTTTCTGCGGCGCGCAACTTCCCTCGCCAAGACAGCGCAATCAACAGATGTGCGAGAAGTGCAGTGCGCTTCCTCGCCCGGTTCGGGCCGCTGCGCGCGCCGCTCGCGCGAGCGCCGACCGCATCATCATTCGTGTCGAAGAGCCCGCATCGCTTGCCACTGCGCCCGCGAGATCTCCGCGGCCTGACGCCCGTCCAGGACGTTGCAGTATGCGTGCGTGTCCGTTCCCTAGCGCGGTCGATGATCTTTGTCGCGCTCACCATGAACAACAGAACGCCGGCGTTTCCGCGTACCCGAGCACGCTGGCCGACAATTCTCTTTTGCTGCGATGACGCCCACGATGTATTCTCCACCACTCTGAAAGTCCTGTTGGCGCTGGTACTCATTTCGGCCACAGGTTATTTTTGCCCGATCCCGTCTCAGCAACACATCGATAGGTGACGCGCCGTACTGAACGGCTATGGCTGGCGTGAGATCATCGTCACGCTATGGCCCAGTTCAAGGACGTATTCTCCACCACTCTGAAAGTCCTGTTGGCGCTGGTACTCATTTCGGCAGCTCTCGGAATCGGTGTTCTGTTTCTGGGCGGCGTGATTGCCGGACTCGGTTCGAAATCGGCACCCGTTTCGACATCCACCGCAAAGAGCGACAACGACGCCCGCGCTGACGAAGCAGACTCCATCCGCACCACGATGCCGAAATCATTGTGGGATGCTGGCATGGCCCGCGCGATCGCGCACCACTGCTACACCGACGGCATGAGCGAAGAAGAAGTCGCGCAGGCGTTGGGTGAGCCCGCGAGTAAAGCGGATTACGGGATCCGCGGCGCGAGTTGGACCTGGCAGCTCCCTTCGGGCAAATGCCTGCGCTACGACGGTGACAAGTGCATACAACACGAGACGCGCGAGAAGATCATCTTCTTTACCGCCAAGGGCAATGTGAACCTGGACGGCGCCGCTTGCCAGACTCTCAATGATCTTTACGTGTATTTGGAACGAAGCCAGTTGTTTGTGAAGTCCGCGAAGACCGAGCCGGCGCGCAGTACCTATTACGGCGTCCTGCGTGGCGATCGTTGCAGCCGGCTGCCCGAGGGGACCGCTGGATGCAAGGACGGAAAGACTGTGATTACCGAGGGCGGCGACCCTTGCAGCCGGCTCCCCGCCGATGCCAATGGATGCAAGGACGGGAAGAGTGTTCCCTCCGATTGACCTTGACGGGATCACCGCGCGGGAGTATGGATCAGGTGTAAGCGCGGAGCCGAAGTGCTTGAGACACCTCGACTCCGCTGACCACAAATCACGGCTGAGGTGATGTATGGCTAGCGAAATCCTACCAACACCGCACAACTCCCTCCAACCACAAATCCTAAAAAACGATCCGGTCATCGATGCGCACCGGATGGCGATTGAACTTGTCCACACCGACGAGGGAACGCTGATTCTGTTGGCGCTGCCGCAACGGTGTGCATGCGGCGCGGTCCGCGCCTTGTTTTGGAATCAGGATGGACGGACGCACTGCGTCTCCTGTCCTGCGACGAGCGCATTCATGCGGAGGCAAAGTTAGGCTGCTTCGAAACCGCCAGGGAAAGCTCACGATCGAGGACGCCTATCGCAAGAGGTCGCACCAAAAGCAGGAAGTGCAGGAGCATCGCAAGCAACGGGCGAAGCCCAACAACGGCCACGCGACCAACGGCCACGATCCCTCGGCTCGCTCCCGTGTCGACCGTGTTCTCGAAATTATCCCGTTGGCCGACAAGCAGCGCATGGTCGAGGCCTGGCTGAAAGCAGAAGTGGCATAAAACAAAGCCGTCGCTCTGACACGACGGCTCTGCGAACGCGTAACACGCCGAACTCGCTTCTTCTTCTGCGACCCCTCTTTCTGGGCCTCCCGAAATGCTGGGATAGGCTCGCCTCCATGATAGGCGCTTGCGCTACTATTGTTCGCGAGGGGCGCGTCCAGGCCTCCGCGCTGCACGGAGTTTCTATGCAAAGAAAAACCAGCACAGTCCCGGTGTTTGAAGCCCATCTCTTGATCCCAAACCGCGACGGCGGCGCCGTCCAGATCGACTTTGCAGCCGATAACCTGGCGACAGCCAAGGCATGCGTCCAGAAGCAGCTCGGCGGAGGGGGAGAGTTCGTTCCCAGCGATCACGAACCGGGAGCTACTGCAGCTCTGCTCGTTTACCACAGCGATTATGCGCGCGGCGAAGTGCCCATCGGTTGGATCCAGATTGTGAACACTCCGGAAGAAATGACGCCCAAAGCGACCTGTGAGCAACGCCTCCTGGCAGCGAGAGCGGCCTAAGCAGCCTTCGGGAAAATTCCCAGGCGGCTCTCCGCTCTCGACTCCGCCCGGAGATCGATCGAAGAGCCGCCCTGGGTCTCTCGAAGAATCCACCAACCTTTGAGAGAAGACTGAAAAATTTCAGCGCTTCGGTCTCGTCCAATGTCCGAGGGTTGCGAAGCGCTGGCTCCCTTGGTGGAGACCGCCCAAGGAAAACGTTAGCGAGCGGGCGGGCCAGCTCCGCCACGCCGCGCAATATCCTGCGACATGCCAACCGCTCGCGCCACGGCGCGGTTTTCCGTTTCTGCAGCTCCGCGCGCCGCCTCTGCTCTGCGCACCACGTCGTCGGTCACGATCGAGCCGCGCTGATCGTAGTAATGGATATCTCCCCCGCTCTTCGCGTTGCTCCATCCGAGTGGCGTGATTTGCGCTCCGCCGTGCGATCCGAGGTCGATGCGCTCCGCGCCCGCTTCGCCCGCGATCAAGCTGGATCCGGGCGAGAAGTCGCCGCCCTCCGCAGCTTCGGGAAGCGCGCCCGGCAGAGTGTTGGTCAGGCCACCGGCGTCTCCGGCCGCTCCCGCTCCTCCGCTTGCCATCATGGCGGCCGCTGCCGCATGGAGTGCCACCGCCGCGGCGATCAACTGCGTACCGGCGGTAGTCAGAGTCGCCCCAGCCGCCGCGCCTGAAATTTGGCCGCCCTGCAGCGGAGGTCCGCCAGCGAGGCCGGGAATTCCAGCAGAGTGCGACTTGCCCATCGAGCCGACGAGGCCTGCCATGCTCTTGGTCATGGCGTTCTTGAGCGCCATTTCCGTGAGCTCCGAGAAGTAGTTCAGCCACATGCCCTTTAATTCTTTGATCAGCTTGGCGTGATTACCGCGGTAATTTTCGACGATGTCGACGATCGACTTCGCGGCGTTGTTCTCAACGCCGGAATAAACCGCCGTGAGTTCATCGAAAACCATTTTCGCGTCGCCGGCGCCGGCGATCTGCAGGCTTTTTACGAAGGCCAGAGCACCCGCGCCGGGATCACCCGAGCGCTCGAGCAATTTCAACATTTCCTCCTGCAGTTTGTGCGCCGCGGTCCCAGCCTTCACTAAAACGGCTTCCAGTTGGGCGACGCCCGCGCTATATGCCCCTAGATCGATCAGGCCTTTTTCCAGCAGCAGGTCAAGCTCCTGGACCCCTAAACTGTAACGTTGTTGTGGCGTGATCAGATCTTCGTAAGCCTTTTTCGCGGCTGCCATCTGTGCGTTCTGATCACCCTGAAACGCCGCGAACTGCGCCCCAATCGTCCCGCCGGCGCTGAGCGACGGCATCGCGGTACCGCCCGCGTGAAGATCCAACGGCGCCTGCTCTGCCTTGATCGTAGGCAAGGCCGCCTGCGCCTGGGCCAGAGTGCCCGCGTCCAACACCTGCTGCAGTGTGACGCCTAACCGCTGCAGCTCGGCATTCATGCCTCTTACGTCGAAGGCCTTGCCAGCGGCCTTGTGGATGGCATCGAAGTCAGCAATCGCCTTGGCGGCGAGCTCATCCACTCTCCGCTTGGCAATCTCGTAAGGGCCGCTCACGGCCGGTTCCAAACGCTTTGCATCGTCGGCGATCTCTTTGGAAAACTCCTTCATCATCTCGACTACGCGACGCTGTGCCTCGATCCCTTTTTGAGCCTCTTCTGCCTGGGCCACACTTTTCTTGGCGTCGGCATCTTGTTTGGCGAGATCGGCCAGAAGCTTGCCTCGCTCTTTCAGAAACTCCACCAATTGCTTTTGAGCCGCGACCTCCTCCGAAGAAGATTGCTGCGGGCGAGGTCCGGTCTGCCCGGGCACATCAAAGCCAAAGCCGGCCGGGTGTTTCTGCATGGTTTCCAGCTTGTGCTGGGCTACTTCGAGCGCTCCATTGAAGTAGGCCACGGCCGACGCAGCATCCTTAAACTGCCCCGCCAGCGCCAGGTCGGAAAACGTCTTACCAAGCTGTTGCGCCTGCTCGTTGATCTTTTCGATGTTGAGTTCGGTTTGCGTGGTAGTGAGCGCGTGCATGATCGCGCCCCAACCCTCAGACTCCCGCTGCCAGAAGCCTTCGAGCGAAGTCCCTTTTTCCACCATCCTGCTCTGTGCTTCGGCGACCTCGTTGAAATCTTTGGCCAGCGCTCTGACGGTTTCCGTGTCGATCTCGGCCATCTTGAACTTGAAGGCGGTTTGCAAATCGCCGCTCAGCAGGGCCAGCCTGGCGCGCTGCTTGTCGATATCCTGCTCGAAAGAGATGCGCGCCTCTTGGGCTACCGTCTCCGTGTGCCGGACCGCTTCGTTATATTCCTCGACTTTCTTTTTCGCTTCGTCCATCTTGCGGCCGATGTGCTCCGCAAACTCAAAAATGGCCATGCCAAACGCGCCGCCGGCGACGCCGCCGAGCACACTGCTGATCGCCTTCGAAAGCCCAGGCAAAGTCTCGGCAATGATGCGAGAGACCGGACGGGCTACGTGGATGCCCAGCGCTTCGTCAATCAGGCGTAGTCCCTCTGCACCTTGGACGCCAGTTTTTCGCCACTCCCTCGCCATGGCGGCCGACGTGAATGCATTAACCCCTTGAACGCCCTGCATCTTGGATAGAAACTCGGACGGATCTAATCCGAGCCTGGCCGACATCTCGCCGATGATCTTCGATGCCATACGTTAATCCATCCTTCCGAGCACGTCATCGTTCTTTGCTGTTTGAATTAGGTGAACGCGCATTCTCGACACGCGCTCCGCTTTGAGGAGCCGGATCAGTGCGCCGAAATCGTTAATGATTGCCGCCAACTTTTCATCAATCTGTACATCCAATGCGGCGGCCAGGTCGTCGTGCTGTTGCTGCCGCTCTTCCGCGCTCATCGCACCCCCCAAAAGTGCAGCACGATTTCGACGAGGAGGAAGGCCACTGCCAGGACCAAGAACGTCTTCATGCCAACCTCGATAACAACGCGACCTTAAGGGAATTTCGCGCTCGAGCTTGATCGCTGTCCTGGTCGGCGACGGTGATGCCGTGCTCTTTGCACAGTTTCACCAGACGCGCATAAACGGCCGGCTTCTCGGCGGCCGGAATTTTTTCTTCCTGATCGAAGCGGGCCAGCGCATCGCGCAGATGACTCTCCGTCTTTTCTTCGGAGCTGAAGCGCCAGGGGAGCGCCCAGGTTTCCGTCTTCTCGGGATCGCCAACCCAGAGAAAACATTCCGACGTAAGGTTCTCGCCGTCGACGCGTTTGGTGCGAGAGGTACTCGCGCCTGGCGCATGCACTTTGCGGCCAAATTGGGCGGCAATCTGTTGGGGAACTCTGCGGAAGATGCTGAGATCGAAATTCGCGGCAACCTCGTCCTCGTCCTGATCGGGCGTGGTCACGATTTCGGCGAAGCCCATTTCTTTCGCTTCGCTCGCCCCCAGCCAGGTTTCCGCGTCCATCAGCGCGCCCACTTCGTCGACCGACATTTTGGTGTGCCGGCGATAAGCGGTGACCATCGAGACTTTGACCTTGTCCATCGTCTCGGCCATCTTGCGCATCTCGTTCGCATCGCCTTGCACCGTGGACCATGGGTTGTGGATCATCATCATGGCGTTATCGCCCATCGAAATTTCCGATGCGGCCATGACGATCACGCTGGCAATCGAGGCGGCCAGTCCATCCACCGCGGCGGTAACCGTGGCGCCGTGCGAAAGTAAGGTGTTGTAGATCGCGATGCCGTCAAAGACTGAGCCTCCCGGCGAATTGACCCGCAGATGGATCTTCGAGATGCTGCCGGCAGCCTTAAGATCGTCTGCGAATTGTTTGGCCGTCGTACCTTCACCTGTCCACCAATCCTGTCCGATCGATTCATAGAGCAACACCTCGAGTTCTCCAGCCTTTGCGACGATCATCGTCCATGGTTTTTTCATCGGATCTCCTTAAGCGTGCATCTGCAGGAAGTTGACGGCCGCGATCGAGACGCCCTTGAAAAGCTGCCCATCGATGCGCAAATACGACTCGAAACCGACCTGGCCTTGGGAAGCGTAAAGCTCGTTCAGGACGCGCACGGTAAGTGATCCACGCACAATTCTTTTTACAAATTTGCTGTGATCACCGAAGCTGATCGCCTTGCCGGCCGACGTCATCGGGCCCATACTCGGGCTGAAATAGACGGGATAGTTCAGCAGCGTGGGACGCGCTCCATTCACGTTAAACATAAAGTTGCCGGAGCCCGCGCCGACTGTCTCGAGCAAACTGGAGTACGTGGTGCGAAGCATGAGAAACGATGCCCTGGCGAAATTGGAGTAAGCGGGATCGAGACTATTGACGAGCGCAAAAACGTCCGATGGTTGAATTACCGTGGGGGCGGCCGTGGTCACACCGAGCCCCGCGCTGGCCAATAGCGTGGTGATGAAAGACGCGCCGACGCCGCGCGCGAAACGCACGGCCGCTGCAGCCGCGGTGAGCGGGATCAGCGGCCATTTCGAGTCCTGAAAGAGTTCTAACGAACAGCGGATCACGCCGGATCGCCACGTGGGCGTTTGATTGAAGCCCAGCCCGGCGAAAACATCGTCCACTTCTGTGGAATTTCCGGCCTCTCCGACGATAGCCGCGGCCTGCCCAGTGTCATCGAGGATGGGATAAACCGATGGGGAGCCGTCCAGAGAAAGCCACTCGGTCGCGAGATCGAAAATTTCATCGTACTGTTTCAGCCAAATTTCGAAGGTGTCGGCGAAACTCTGCGGGACGAGGAACCCCCCTCCGTTTCCAGTGCCCACTCCGAGCCCGGCGCGCATTGGCGATCGCAGCGGCGGGGGAATGCCGGCGCGCATGTAATTTTCGAAATCTTCCGATTCAGCGACTTGTCGGTGTGCGCGCGGATCCGTTTGGTCCGTGCGACCCGTTTCGAAGACGGGCTCTGGCCGGCCGGTTGCGGCCGACATCTGCTTCAGCTTGCTGATTCTCAGCTCGCGGAGGGACTCTTCGCTGGTCAGCGAATCCGCCAACGAAATCAGTTGACGGCACTTGGCATCGTCATCCTTCGTAAAAACTCCAGGCTTGTTCAGGATGAGATTGGCGGAGTTGAGTAGGCTTGCGCGGTCCGGTATGGCTGGCATGGTGGCTGCTCGTTTCTCTTCTCTCAGAGAAGATCTACGCCCGAGCCTCCAAAAAAAATCGCCGGCCCTTAGACGTGTTGGTGCAATGTCCAGGCCGGCCCAACAAAACCCGCGCGGATCAATGCCGAGCGAAGTTTCGAGTGTCTCTGAATCCCGCTGTCAGCGCTTCGGGACCAATACCCGAGCTCGAACTAAATCGAGACGCATTCAGCTTTTTTTTAAACGGGAAGCGCAGGGCGCGCCGGCGGAATCCACCTTCTTGTTCCCAGGAATCCTGTAATCCGACATCCGATGGCCCCGCGCGCTCCCGCTTTTCCCTTTGTCTACCTCCACTATCATGCCCCACTCGAAGTCGGGCGTCGAAGGAATCGCGCGCACCAAAGTACCTGTTGGCGAGATTGACAACGCGTCCCGGGAATGCATTTTCGAAGCGGCGATTGATTCAGCGATAAGCGTCTGGGAAGAGATCGAGCAGCGGGCGCCGAGGATCCCGCGGCGCCGTCGGAACCTGAGTTTCATCCGGAAAAAGCGCGAGTTGGAAACCGTCGAGCGGCTTCCCGCGCTTCGCGCCAGGACGAACGCGCCGGCGAGGCCGGTAGAAGATTTGCGCTACCATCCGCCCTCCACCAGCTTGCCGAATTTCTCGCAGCTCGCGCGCCCTTACCATGCAAGTCGACTCACATGCGTGCCTGTTCTCAATTATCGCGCGCGCGGACTAAAAGCCAGTCGGTGGCTTTCTCCCGCGTGAGCCAGTGATGGGATCACTCCCGAGAGTAGAAGTGATGGTTTTCAAAGCGGAAAAAAAAGCAAAACGGCAAAAGTTTTTTGCTGCGATTGAGTGCGCGTCAGGCCACACGGTCGCCGGCTCGAAGGGCTCCAAAGGCGCGACCCCCCTACCCATCCTGCTGAAAATAGAGTGGTTAGCCGAGGCGACGAGGACAGGTTGCTCCCGATCCCGCCAATCCCCTGGCGCGAAAAGGAAAAGAAAGCGAAAGGTCCGCGCCCGATCCTGTAGCATGACGCGAAGGACTCTCGGCATGCCTGATTGCGTTAGATGCCTGCTCGTGCACGGGCCTGGCTGCAGCGCTTCGTACCCCGCGCGGGGGATCGATGGCGTGAAGGACGGTGAGCCGCTGTGCATTTGGTGCACAGATGGATTGATCTGCCCCGCCGCGCTTCGCATCGCGAAGCAGATGAGAGCTCCGATCAACCCGAAGTCCCGCTTCGCCAGAAAGTCTCACGAGGAGAATTTCAAAATGCCTACCAACACGACGACGACGCCCACCACGTCGACGGCTTCGCCAAGCTGCTCGACGCCCGGTTGCAAACACAAGCTGGCACACAACAATTCGACGGGAACTTGCGGTGCATGCCAAGCGCGGCTCGGGACGCGGTCACACACGAAGTCGCAACCGGCGAAGCGCAACGGCAACGGTCACGATGCCGTATCTGGTGCTCGCATTCAGGAGCGCCTAAAGTTGTTTCTGGCCGCAGTGGATCTTCCGCTGAAGGAGGTCTTCGAAGTTATCCCGCGCGCCGACAAAGAGAAGCTGATCCAAGAGGCCTTCGAAGTTATCCCGCACGCCGAAAAAGAGAAGCTGATCCAAGGTTGGTTGCTCGGAAAACTGGCGTGAAATGTGCTGCAAATCGCCTGCGATTTGAGCGCTAATTCCCGCGCGTGCTCGACCGGAATTTTCCTCGTAGACTCACAGCGGGCGCCGCGATACTATCCGCATCATTCGCCGATGGTGGACACCGGCGAATGACGCTGACCAGTTACCTATTACGGAGGTCGCATGGCTGCCAAGCACAATACCACCCAACACTCTCCTGTCACAATTCTTCTGACTACCGCGCAGCGGCGCCGGCTGGAATCCGCGGCCAGGGTGTGCGGCGTGACACCGCTGCAGCTCGTGCGCAACGTGACACTGGGCTGCGTTCGCAGCATCGTCGACGGAGAGCGCGCCAGGTCTCGCCGATGATCGACAACTTCCCCGCGGCAGGTTGGTTCACCTATGTGGCAACGGACGGACGCGTATTGCTCAAGCATCGATGGCATCGGCATTCTCCGGTCCGTTGCCCGCACTGCGGCAAACCGTTGGAGTTTAGCGAGTACCGGGCTCGATGCTGCGATCAAACGTTTAAGATCGGTTTCGGCGAGATCGCACAGCGCGACCCAATAGGGGTATCTCGCGTCTTTCCCCGTGGGTGGAAAAGTCTGCGGCCATGGCGCCCCGAGAACTGAGAACTGGAAGTCTTACGAAGTGCGGAATTATTTCGGGACCTCGAGGAGGCAGCAATGGTATCGAACACGCTCACATTAACCGCTCCGCCGGCACCCCCAGTCAAGTTGAAGTGTCAGTACGAAAAATGCGGCCGTGAATTTGAACCGGCGCCGCGAAAGCCTCACGGGCCGCCTCCCAGCAATCGTTTCTGCAGCAAGAAGTGCCAGGTGAATGCAGCGTGCGAGGCCTATCGGCTCCGCAACCGGGACAAGAAGGCGGCGCATGCCAGAACAATTCGTGAGGTCGGCGGCGCGGTGTTAGCCCGCATGGCGAAGATTGTGTCCGCCATGGCCGGGAAGCTGGGCACCCGAGCGATTCGCGAAGTTGCTGCCACAGCCGAAAAGGTGGAGAAGCGAGCGATTCGCGAGATCGCGACCGAAAAGGGGCTGAGCGTGAAGAAAGTTACCCTGCGCCTCACTCAGTATCGGAATCGGCGGGACAGTCGCCTCAAGAGCCAAGCGCGACCGGAACACAAACAGACTCTCAAGGATCGCCGCGCTTTAGTTAAGAAGATGGAACCGCCAATCGACAGGAAGAAGATTGCTCTGGTGGCGCGCCTTGAGCTCCTCGGCATGGAAGAGTCGCACGAGATGGCGGACCAGGTTGAGCCTCCGGGCCCAGAAGTCGCGCTCCTCACTGAGAGGGAGAAGAAAGCGGATCGCGCGAAGCGTGTAGATAGGACGAAGAAATATAGAGTCAACAACCGCGAACGGATCGACCGGGAAAAGGATCGGCAGGCCGCTCGCGCTGATCGCGCCGCGCCGCTCTCTTTCGACAACAACCCCGCGGCAGGGTAGTTGTCCGTGAGGCGTGCAACCCGAACTCCGATTGCGTCCTGATTTCCACACTATTCCTGATTTTCCACACTTTTCCACCGGGAAGCAGCCGCTTCCCGGTAGAAATAAACAGGTGGGAAGCGGCTGCTTCCCGCTGGAAGGCCTTCCAATTCCGGTCTAAAGTTTCGTTCCAGTTGCAAAGAAATGGCCCGCCCGGTC
The DNA here is from genome assembly GCA_963800565.1 of uncultured Acidobacteriaceae bacterium. Lineage (GTDB taxonomy): Bacteria > Acidobacteriota > Terriglobia > Terriglobales > Acidobacteriaceae > Acidiflorens. The sequence goes on along the minus strand of CAWDBM010000007.1, from coordinate 426,894 downwards.
ATCACCCGGACGGGCCCCACTGCTTTGCGAACTTCATCGGAAATCAGAGGCCGACGATTTGGTTTATATCGCGGAAAACTCGCGCTCGTCAACGGCAAAGATCGCCACGCCGACGCCGGCCGCACTTCCCTCTGCTCCCGAAAAAACCCTCCGCCTGGACTGGATCCCAATGGGCTCGCCGCGGCTTCGGCCGCCGGCTTACCTGTCCGCCCAGGAGCGGGGATGGTGGACGAACCTCTTCTGGGCCATGTTCGACGCGGAACCGCAAGGATACTTGGCTGTCACTTCGGATCTCTGGACGATCGCAGGGGCGCGTGACCCGCAGCGCTGGCAAAGCCAGTGCGCGCGAGTCATGGCCTCCTTCGATGTCTCAGCTATCGCTGGGCAGCACGCGATCTCGTTTCCGCCGATGGTCGAAAGTCTGGAAGAACAACGTCGCAAGCTGCTCGCCAAGAGAGGGCGCGGCGGAATTGCGAAATCGAAAAAGGGCAGCGCGCATTCTCTCTCTCTCTCTGATTTTGATGTTGAAGGTCAAAGTCAAAACCAGAGAGAGAGAGAGACGCGCGCAAAAAAAGGAGCGGCGCCACATGGCGAAATTAGACGAGCAACTGCGCTCGATCGGCTTATCAGTGGATGAGTGCATCCGGTTCAAGGAGATGCTGAATAAAGCCGTGTTCCATCGCAGCGAGCATTGGAAGAAGAAGAGCCCGGAAGATCAGGAGGTATGGGCGTACGAGATGGCGCTCCTCACCCGCGAGTGTGGGATCGATCGCGTCGACGCCGGAATAGAGAACGCCTGGACGCACGAGGGCTACCTTGCGTCGGCATCTGAGGTGCGGCGATATCTTCCACCCGAAGTACCCGAATCATGCATCGGGCCGGATCCCGATTGCCGGCGGTGTCACGGCAACGGTTATTTCGAAGTCGAAGCCCAGACCGTCATGTGGCAAGGCAATTGGATATCGGTGCAGGAACTTTACGGCAAGCCCAGCATGCCCGCCGCGAGGCGCTGCGATTGCGAATCGGCGGCGCCAGCGAGAAAGAAACCCGAGGGAGTCAAAGAACCGATCCCATGGAAGAAGCAAGCCTAAACCAACCCAAAAAAGGAGAAAGCAGTGAGCAACGGAAACGAATATCAGTCCGAGTACAAGAGGGTCTACACGGAAAGGCTCGATCACCACGAGAACGTGGCCTTTCGAGACATCGTGGCCTGTCTTCTCAATGACGAGGCGGCCGCGTAGCCGCCGCAAACAGTTTGCGCGAGGAGCATGCACGGCGGTGATTCGACACAGCCAAATTTCGGAGTGGAGGTTTGAAACTGGATACCTCCCGAAGAATTCTTTTCGAGATCACAGACCCGATCCCGTTAACGGTGATAGGATCGCCCCGGCAGATTCCGGCCGACATCAGGGAGAAATTGACCAGATGCCGAGACGGAGATTCCAGCGTGGGACACTCGTCCTACTCGGGAGTAAGGGAAACAAGCAATGGGTCAGTCGATATCGGGAAGACGTAGTCGATCAAGACGGAACCATTCGCCGCGTGAAGCGAGCGGAGATCATCGGCACCTTGAAGGAATTCAAGACGCGCCGCCTGGCCTTGCGCGAGCACGAACAACGAATATCAGAATCGGAGGTGAACTCATCCCACTACCGGCCGCGTTCGACGGCCACCTTCGCCGAGTTTGTCGTGAAGTGGCAGAAGGAAATACTCAGCCAGCAAAAACCCGCGACGCGATCGGCCGACAAATCGCGCATTCGCCTGCATCTGCGGCCCGAGCTGGGGCCCGAGCAGATGAAGGACATTACCACCAGCAGGGTGCAGAGCATGATCGCCAAGAAAACTTCGGAAGGATTGTCGCCGAAGTCCATCCGGAACTTGGTCATGCTGTTGCGCCAAATGTGGCATCAGGCAAAGGCGTGGAACTATCTGCCGCGAGAGGCGGTGCTCGACTTCGACAAGCGCAGCCTGATCATTCCGAAAAACGGTTTGCGCGAGGAGGAGCGATTCCTCACGCTGGCCGAAATGCAGAACGTGATCGAAACCGCGGTCGATCCTCTGCGCACGCTCTATTGGTTGCTGGCGGAGACGGGCGTGCGTGCTGGCGAGATCGCAGGCCTGCCAGTCAAAAACCTGCTACTCGACCAGGGCGCGATCAAGATCACCCAATCCGCATGGCATGGGGTGATACAGACCGTGAAGTCCAACAACGGTGTCAGGACCTGCGAGATTTCTCCGGAGTTAGTCAGTCATCTTCGCGAGTTCCTGCGCACCTGGCGTCCGAACAGTTCTGGCCTGCTCTTCGCCAGCCGGCGAGGAACGCCATTGGACATGGACGTCCTGCGCAAACGAAAGCTGTATCCACTGCTCGACAAGTTGAAGATCAAGCGTTGCGGCTTCCACGCTTTCCGTCATGGCAACGAAACCGTGATGGATATCGAGAACGTGCCACCAGCGGTCAGGATGGAACGCATGGGACACGGAAGCGAGCGCATGATGATGAACTATTCCCACGTGGCCTCGGAAGCCAGCAAGCAGTTCGCTTCGAAGATGGGGCAACTGCTCGCACCGCGCGACAATCTGTTGCTCATGATGCCGGCGGCGGGGAACGCATGAGATTTGAGACCAAAACCCGGTTTTTGGACTCTTATTGGTCTCAAGGGGAAGGCGGGATGGGCGCTAACTGCTTGAAAAGATGGTTGCGGGGGGTGGATTTGAACCACCGACCTTTGGGTTATGAGCCCAACGAGCTACCAGACTGCTCCACCCCGCACAAAAATCATAACACACGGAGCTGCGGTGGAGTCGAACAGTGCTGGCGCGGCATCGACCCGATTTAGCGGCTCACTTTCTTGCGCTCGCAGGCGTCCACAATTTTCTTCGGATCAATCGCCTCTTTGTCGGTTTGTTCTTCCAGAATTTTTCCATCCTTGCCGATCAAGAAGTTGACGCGCCGGGCCGCTTTATATTTATCGACGTAAATACCATATTCGCGCGTTACATCTCCCCCCCAGTCGCTCAGCAGCGGAAAGGTTACGCCGATCTGGTCGGCAAAAGCTTTGTTGGCGAAGGGACTATCCATGCTCACACCCAGAACCTGAGTGTCGGCTGCTTCCAGCGTTTTAAGATTTGCCTGGAAGGCCTTCATTTGCGCCGTTCAACCACCGGTGAAAGCAAAAATGTAAAAAGCAAGCACGACATTGCTCTTGCCGCGATACTGACTCAAAGAAATTTCTTTTAAGTCGCTGCCGTCGAAGTAGTGCAGCTTGAAATCGGGAGCGACATCACCGACATTTAATTGCATCGGCACCGCCGCCGGCTTGCTCGCCTGCGGCTTATTGTCCTGAGCGTTCATCAATGGACTGAGAGTCGCTGCCATAAGTAGGCACGTCGCTAGTACGCTCGAGAGCTTCCGTCGTTTCGGGCGTTTCATGAAAAGTCCTCCGCAGAAACGCCTCCAGACTACCTTGCTACCGGCGAGCGGGTCAAAGCGTTGTACTCGTTCACATGATTGGTGACACTTTGTGAAATTCGGGCCGCGCGAGCACTGACGAAGGGAAAAGGCGGTGGAAATGTGGAAAGCCCAAAAACCATCGGCTTCCCACATTACCACCGCCCCGGCTACCTCGGCTTTCCATGCATACTTCGGGGGTTTCTATCTGTCACTAGTCATTCTGAACGAGAACAAGCGTTACGCTTGTGTCTCAACACTGTCAAAACGCTTCTTCGTATTCGTTTGGCTGCGTACAATGATTTTTGCAGATTCACCGGATCGGATGAGCCTCCACACTCTCAACGACATTTTATTTGCGGTCTACAGCAGCCGCCGTGATCGCGTCATGCTGCAAAAACTCGCCTTGGGATGGACGGCGATCTCATCTGCCGAGATTTATCGCGGCGTGGTGGGCATTTCTCGAGCCCTTGGATCCTGGGGTATAGGCAAAGGTGATCGCGTCGCCATTCTCAGCGAGAACCGCCCCGAGTGGACGATCACCGACTTCGCCGCCCTCGCGCTGGGCGCAGTAACGGTTCCCATTTATGCCACGCAGACTGCGGAGCAGACTGCATACATCCTCAAAGATTCCGGCGCGCGTGTCATCGCCGTCTCCACCAAGCACCAACTGGAAAAGGTGCTGACCGTCCAGCACCACACGCCAGTTGAGCGCATCCTGGTGATGGATGCGGTCGAAACCGCGCACGCAACCCAGATACAGTCGCTGATGCTGCAAGGGCCAATGGACACCGACCCTGACTTCGATGCAAGGGCGCAATCGATCGAGCCGGACGACCTTGCGACGATCATCTACACTTCGGGCACCACGGGTACTCCCAAGGGAGCTATGCTCACCCACGGAAACATGGCGTCGAACATTGCCTATTCCATGGAGGCTTTTGGCTTCGGCACCAAAGATGAACTCAGCGTATCCTTCCTGCCGCTCTCCCACGTAACCGCTCGCCACGTCGACTTTGCCCTGCTCCATCGCGGAGTCGTGCTGGCCTATTGCCCCGATCTGGCTCGCCTGGCGCAGGTTCTGACCGAAGTGCAGCCCAATATCTTTGTCGCCGTACCCCGCGTCTACGAGAAAATTCGCCAGCAGGTGATCGTCAAAGCCGTAGGCTTCCCGAAGAGCGCTATCTATCGCTGGGCACTCTCTGTCGGCCGCGCCCACCGCGCCGAGACTTTGGCCGGGGTTCAGCCGTCATCTCTTTCCTGGAAACTTGCCGACAAACTCGTCTTCTCCAAAGTCCGCACCGGCATGGGCGGCAAAGCCGAAGAATTCATCTCCGGAGGCGCACCCCTCGGTCGCGAACTCGCCGAGTGGTATGCCGATATTGGCATCCCCATCCACGAAGGCTACGGCCTGACCGAGACTTCTCCGGTAATCGCGGTGAATACACCGCGAGCGCATAAACTGGGCACTGTCGGCAAGCCGCTCGCGAATATCGAAGTCCGGATCGCCGACGATGGCGAAGTACTGGTGCGCGGCCCGTCAATCTTTAAGGGATACTGGAATCGCCCCGACGCAACCGAGGCCGCATTTCTGGACGACTGGTTCAAGACCGGCGACATCGGCGACCTCGACAGCAACGGATTTCTTTCCATCACCGATCGCAAGAAAGATCTGATCAAAACCTCAGGTGGAAAATTCATAGCGCCGCAGCCTATCGAGAATTCACTGAAGCTCAATCCGCTGATCGGCACCGCCGTCGTAATCGGCGACCGCCGCAAATTTCCCGCCGTCCTGATCTCGCCGTTCTTCCCCGTCCTCGAAGATTGGGCAAGAGCCAACGACATCGACGTCGACTCCCGTGACATGCTCGTCGCCCACGCCAAAGTACAGGCCCTCTACGAAGGCATCGTCGAAGAGACCAACCAAAACCTCGCGCGCTTCGAAAAATTGAAACGCGTGCTCTTGGTACCCGAAGAGTTTTCAGCAGCAGATGGAACCCTCACCCACACCATGAAAGTGAAGCGCCGCGGAATCGAAGATCGCTACCGCGCCCTGATCGACGAAATGTACGCCAAGGCAGAGGCCGCAGGAGGATAACCTTGTTTTACGTTTTGGGCGCCGTAGCAGTTCACCTGCGATGGAGAGCCTGTTTTGAATTAAGGCCTCAGCCGCTGGGCTATCTGGAGGCTGGTCCACTCTGGAATCACCTAACTGAGGGTGCCCCATTCTTGCGCGTCCTGTGCGCAAGAGTGGGAGATCACACTGCCCGCGAACTTGCCTTTTGGGTGGCGCAGCCCCTCGCCGCTCTTGCACTTCCCTTTGGGTGGCGCAGCGGTTTTCCTCCCCAATACAGACTTTAGCCGCTGATGTGCAATCCGCTGAGACCGCTTTGTCCGCACCGTCCTCAGTCGTACAATAAAATCATGACGGACTCCTTCCTCATCGCTGGCAAACAATTCCGCTCCCGCCTGATCGTCGGCACCGGCAAATACAAATCGTTTCAGGAAACCGCACGCGCCCTCGAAGCGAGCGGCGCCGATATGGTGACCGTAGCCGTGCGCCGCGTAAACCTCGACCGCAACAAGGAATCGCTGCTCGACTACATCGATCCTAATAAATATTTTCTCCTCCCCAACACGGCCGGCTGCTACACCGCCGACGACACCATCCGCACTGCCCGCCTGGCGCGCGAAGTCGGCCTCTCCGACTGGATTAAGCTCGAAGTAATCGGCGATCAGGCCACGCTCTATCCCGATGTGCAAGCCACGCTCGAGGCCACCGGAGTGCTGGCGAAAGAAGGATTCACCGTTCTCGCCTACACATCCGACGACATCGTCTTCGCCAAACGCCTGGTCGACGCCGGAGCTGCCGCCGTCATGCCCCTGGGCGCGCCCATCGGCAGCGGCCTCGGAATTCAAAATACCGCCAACCTCAAAATCCTGCGCGAGCTAATCACCGGAGTCCCCCTGATCGTAGACGCAGGCGTAGGCACTGCTTCCGACGCCGCCATCGCCATGGAACTAGGTTACGACGCCGTCCTCATGAACACCGGCATTGCCGGCGCTCAAGAACCGGTGCTGATGGCAGAAGCAATGAAGCACGGAGTGATCGCGGGGAGGCAAGCGTACATGGCGGGAAGAATGCCGCGTAAGCTCTACGCCACCGCCAGTTCCCCGCTCGAAGGCGTAGTCAGATAGAGGCGGGCGTGAAGCCAGGCACTGGACACGGGTGCGCCACTAACCAATAATTTGTCATCCTGAGCGAAGCAGAACGATTCGCGAAGCGGATCGTTCTGCGCAGTCGAAGGACCCCTACTCCCTCCGTGCTGTCAGACAGCCGCAGAGTTCTCACCCACCCACTGCCATCTCATCGCCAGCTACAGCATCTTCACGCTGTCAACGTGTATCTTGTCCCCGTCAATATGCCCCGTAACCGCAACGTGATGCCCATAGTGATCCTTGAGAGCATCTGGATTGTCGACCATCAGAACCTTCTGGTCTTTATCGGTAACGACCACCGGGCTAGCGCCCTTGGCGATGCACTTCTTCGTGCAATCTTCTCCAGCCGCATTCGCTCCCTTAACTCCACACTTCGAATCACTAATCCAACCGTTCACCGTTTGCGTGTCGCTGGCAAATGAAACCGATGCCACCATCAGAATCAACGAGCCGGCAAGTAAAAACGAGAGAATCTTCCGCATATCGTCCTCCTTAGTTCGGTCCCCGCACCTGACGCGAACCCCTGCACTTTATCACAGGAGGGACGAGCATGCCCCGGCCGCGACGCTCGGTAACGGGCGAGCTTGAATTTGCTTTGCAAGGACTCCGCTTCAGGGTTGCGGAAAACATCGGAGTTGCTTTTGCCTTTGGGCGGCGCAGCGGTTTACCGCTGCGTTAGCACGATAAAACCAACTAGGGAACGCATGGGCCATCCACAACCGACCTGAAACGAAGCTCCAGCGGATCTCCCAACCTATCTGGTCAAGTCGTTCTTAACGCGCCCTGTAGGCGCTTTCTGCGCCGGAGGATCAGGGGCAACCAGCACGACTTCTCCCGGCCGAGCATAACGTAGCTGCTCGCGCGCTTCTTTCTCGATCGCCGCTGGATCGGACTTCAGCGATCGAATCTGATCGACGTATCGATTGTTTTCTTTTTCCAGGCGATCGACTTCGCTCTGTAGCGCCTGCATCTCCGCCCGCTTCTGGCGATAGACGACCATGCCATTCGCTCCAAACGTGGCATGCAGCAGCAATCCGACGATCAGAAGCGCGGCCGCTGCAGTTCCCAGCCGACGCCACTCCACGGCAAGCCACGACCACGCCGGCCGCGTGCGCTCAATCCAACGCGCCGCCACAGCCTCCGCCTTCGGGCCCTGATCTTTCGCCTGTCGAATCGCTTCACCGAGGGCCCGATCTTTCGCCTGATAAAAAGCTTGTCCAACCGCCGCACGCACTTCTTCCTTCTTGCCCGGCTGGTTGCCAGGAAAGATGCGCACTCGCGACGATGGCCCTAGTCGAAGATCCATTTCTTTGCCACCCCACTCAACTTTGACAAGTCGTCTCTACGGCGCGCCTCGCTATACAGGCGCACCACCGGCTCCGTACCCGAGAGCCGGTAACAAACCCACGATCCGTCGGCGAGAATTAGTTTGAGCCCGTCCGTCCTCACCACCTCGGCAACTTTGCTGCCATCAAACTCACCCGGATCTCGACGTAACTTTTCAGTAAACTTCTCTTTCACTTCCCACGTCAAGCGGAAGTTCTCCCGCAGTGGATAAAAGGAACCAACTTTAGCAAATAGGTTGGCCAGTTGCTTGCCCAGCGACGTGCCCCTCCGCGCGACCATCTCGCAGCACAGCAGTCCTGCAAGCACACCGTCTTTCTCCGGCAGGTGTTTGCGAATCGAGAGCCCCGCGCTTTCCTCGCCCCCAATCAGAATCTTGTCCTGCTTGATCAGTTCGCCAATATATTTGAAGCCCGCCGGCGTCTCGTATAGTTCGATCTTGTGCCTTTCGGCAAGCGCGTTAATCAAATGAGTGGTCACAACAGATTTGCCAACCCCATTCTTCCACCCGCGGCTTTCCACCAGATAATCAAAAAGAAGCGCAATCCCATAGTTCGCCTGAATGAACGTTCCGTCTTCGTCAACCAACCCAAATCGACCGCCATCGCCGGCAGTCGCAATTCCGATCGCCGCGCCCATCTCGCTCATCTTGTACCGCAAATCGTCGAGTAAACGATCGTCAGGCTCCGGTGCATGGCCCCCAAAAAGCACGTCGCGCGAGTCGTGCACCGTCGCCACCGTCACGCCCGCCTCGCGCAGAAACACATCCGTATAGCCGCGAGCCGCACCCCACATCGGATCAACCGCAATCTTGATACCCGCCTTCTTGATCACATCTACATCGACAATCTCGCGCAACCGCGAAAGGTACATCCGTCGGGGATCGATGGACTGAGACTGCGATCGAAGCCGAGATTGTGATGCCCATTCCGACCCAGCCTTTGTTACCCGAGCCGATTCCGCAATCGCCGCCTCGATCGCCTTCGTCACTTCGGGCATCGCCGGCGCGCCATCAGACGTCGAAAACTTAATGCCGTTATATTCCGGAGGGTTGTGCCCAGCGGTAAAGTCAATTGCGCCGTCGGCCTTCGACTGCATCACCGCAAACGAAATAGTCGGTGCAGGCGCGGGCTCAGCAATCAGCAGAGGAGTGATCCCATAGCTCGACAGTATGTCGGTTGCCACCGCGCAGAAGCTTTCCCCGAGAAAGCGCGGATCACGCCCAACAATGATCTTGGCGCCATTCGACTTCTGCGACAACACGTGCCGCGCGATACCATGCACCGCCCGATTCACATTGGCAAATGTGAACTCCTCGGCCATCACCGCCCGCCATCCCGAGGTGCCAAACTTGATTTGCGTTGCCATCGCCCTGCCTCGTATGCTTCGAAAGTCCTGGATGCACCAGACCTGCAAGCAGTTCGGATGCTGAATCCTATATGACCAACAAAAGACTCCTTCTCACGACTTGCGGCTCGATCGAAGAAGCTCGCAGCATCGCCCACGCATTGGTCGAGCGGCAGCTCGCCGCGTGCGTAAATATCACTCCCCAAATCGAATCCGTCTATCGCTGGAAGGGCGAAGTCGAGACGGCAATGGAGTGGCTGCTCCTAATCAAAACAACCGAAGATGTCGCCGACCGAACGCGCGAGGCCTTGACCGAACTTCACTCCTACGAACTTCCAGAGTGCATCGAAATCGCTATCGAGGCCGGCAGCCCCGCATATCTGGATTGGATTGGAGAATCCGTTCGCTGACCTGCAACCTAGTTCGCAGACGTCCGCAACTTGAAGCCGCTCTGTTGACACCCCCAAAATCCTGTCATGCTGAGCGGAGTTTGAGCTTCGCGAATACGAAGCTCAATCGCAGTCAAAGCACCCTAACGCACCCAAACTTTCCCGAGCGGCGATAGAACCCATGATGTCAACAGAACCAGATCGCTTTTTGTCTATCCCGGCTTCGACGCCCGAAGATTGAGCCGCGTGTAATCAAGCGTCCAGGGCGGATCGTCGTCCGCTGCCGCATCGGCGAGTTTTCGCACAAAGTCTGCCTGCAGAGTTTCACGAGGAAGTAGCTCGAGGTGCCGATGCAGTACGAAAGTCTTCAGATACTCTTCAAATTCTCGACCGCCAGGCGCCGAATAAGCCGCTTCCTCCAGCCCCGTGACGACATTTTCGAATCCAGCCACGCGCAATCGAGCGGCCGCGCCTTCCGCATCGGAGAAAAACCAGGGCTCGCGAAACTCCCCTAACCACTCCGAAAATTCCGCTGCTTGTGCCAGCGCCCGCACTCGACGGCGCAGACGATCGATATTAGGCCCCCCGCCGCATTGCGCATGCAGCCATCCCTTCGGCCGTAATGCCGCATATAGGCCGCGAAACAACCTATCGTGGTCGTGAACCCAGTGAAATGACGCGGTACTGAAAATTCCGTCAAAGCAGTTATGAAACGGAAGCGCTAAAAGGTCGGCAACCGAAAACTCAATACGGCCGGAAAAATCAGCATGCAGGTTCTCCCGCGCATGAAGCACCATGTTGCGCGACAGATCGACGCCAACCACGCGCCCACGCGGAAGGTTCTCCAGTAGAAGCCGCGTCAGTTTCCCCGTACCGCAGCCGGCGTCCATAACGCACTCGTCGCCGCGCAGCCGAAGCTCGCTAAGAACCCGCTGCCCCCACTGAAATTGCGGAGCCGACACCCGATGATAATCGGAGGCATTCCATTCGCGTGAATTTGGAGGTTCAGACAATGATCGTATGCACGCTGTCGCCGCTGACATTGATACTAAGAACGATACTAAGAATGCAACTCCTGTCGCCTAAATCGCAGCCAGCGCCTGATCCAGGTCGGCAAGAATATCGTCCACATCCTCAATCCCGACCGAGATGCGCACCATCCCGTCAGTAATTCCGATCTTGCGGCGAACTTCTTCGCCCACGCCCGCGTGCGTCATGGTCGCAGGATGCGAAATCAAAGTCTCGACTCCGCCCAAGGACTCAGCCAGCGAGCACACCCGCACCTTGCGCAGCATCTTGTTAGCATTCTCAAGCGATCCAGTTTCGAAAGCGATCATCGATCCAAAGCCCGACATCTGCCGCTTGGCCAGTTCGTGCTGCGGATGATCCGCCAGTCCCGGATAAAAAACTTTGCTGATTTTCTCGTGTTTCGAAAGATAATCCGCAACCTTGCGCCCGTTGCGGTCGTGCTGTTCCATGCGCACCGCCAGAGTCTTCACCCCGCGCAAAATCAGCCAGCACTCAAAAGGCGAAAGAATCGCCCCCGCGCATTTTTGCAAAAAAGCAAGTTTCTCCGCCTGCTCCAGCTTGGTGCAGACAACGACGCCGCCCAGCCCATCGCTGTGCCCATTAAGAAATTTTGTAGTTGAGTGCACAACCATATCTGCGCCAAATTCAATCGGCCGCTGAAAATATGGCGACATGAAAGTGTTGTCGACCACGACCTCAACTCCATGCCGATGGCTGAGTTCGCAAATCGCCCGCAAGTCGCACAACTCCATCAAAGGATTTGTCGGCGTCTCCAAAAACACAAGCCGGGTATTTTTCTGAATCGCCCGCGCAACATTGTTTACATCCGATGTATCGACATACGTAAATGTAAGTCCAAAATTGACCAATACCTGATTGAAGAGCCGCGGCGTCCCGCCATAAAGATTGTGCCCGGCGACAACATGGTCGCCCGCCTTGAGCATCGTCGCAACCGCATTGATCGCCGCCATCCCACTGCCAAACACCGGCGCCGCGATCCCGCCTTCGAGCGCCGCCAGGTTCGTCTCCAATCGGTCGCGCGTAGGATTCGATACCCGCGCATACTCGTACCCCTTATGCTTGCCAATTTCTTCCTGAGCATAAGTCGACGTCGGATAAATGGGCACGCTGACCGCGCCCGTAAGCGGATCGGCCTCCTGTCCAACATGAATAGCGCGAGTTGCGAACCCCGACGACTGACTAGTCAAAACCTTCCCCCTTAGATCTTCGCTCGTGACATGCTGCAACGAAATTCGCTAGATGTTGTCATCCCGAGCGAGGCGAGGGATCTGCATTTCGCTCGGGATACCCAAGAAGAGCTTGTTAAATCCCGCCCTCAAAAATCTTCTTCGACAAATACCGCTCCGCCGAGTCAGGAATCAGCGTAACCACCCGCTTCCCTGCCCCCAGCCGCTTCGCGATCTCAACCGCCGCATACACATTGGCCCCGGCACTCGACCCTCCGAGCACGCCCTCCCGCGCAGCCAGTTCCTTCACCATCCCAAAGGCCTGCTCATCTGTCACCATCATCACTTCGTCGCAAACCGACCGGTCAAAATTCCCCGGAATAAATGTGTTGCCAATCCCTTCCACCTTGTGCGGCCCAGGCTTTCCGCCGCCGAGAATCGAACCTTGCGTCTCCACCGCCACCGCGTGAACCTTCCCGAGCCGTTCTTTCAGAAAGCGCGCGACTCCTGTAAACGTTCCCGCCGTCCCGCAGCCCACCGTAATCGCGTCGACCCGCCCCTCCATCTGCTCAAAAATCTCGCGCGCCGTAGTTTCGTAGTGATAATCGGTATTGGCCGGATTTTCAAACTGCGCAGCCAAAAACGCCCCCGGCTCCGAAGCCTGCAGATCTTGAGCGCGCCGGATCGCCCCCTGCATGCCCTCGGCTTCCGGAGTCCGCGTCACCTCCGCGCCAAGCGCGCGCATAATGATGACTTTTTCCTCCGAAAACTTTTCCGGCACAAACAACCTCACCCTATACCCGCGGCTCACGCCAATCAATGCCAGCCCGATCCCAGTATTTCCCGCCGTCGCCTCGATTACAGTCCCACCCGGCTTCAGCTTGCCCTCGCTCTCCGCACGCGCAATAAGGCCAATAGCAGCGCGATCTTTCACGCTTCCGCCTGGATTCAGGTATTCAAGTTTTGCGAAAATATCCGCCGACCCCGCAGGGGCCAGCTTCTTCATCTGTAGCATCGGCGTTTCGCCGACCAGCTTCGAAATGTCATCGCTAAGGCGCAGGCGGGAGTTTGAAGTCAATGTGGTCACTCTACAGAGTATGGAACGTCAGCCGCCAGCGTCAATCGCTACTAGGGTTACCGGAGTGCTGCGCCACAAAGTCCAGATTCTGCTGCCGCGGCATAAAGCAACTCGCTCTAGTGCCCGCCCGATGGCGCCTCGGTCCCCGCATAATACCCGCTCTTCGTGCGCACGCTAAGTTTGCCATAGCCGTGCGCATGGGCCTCGACCTTCACTTGTCGATACCCACCCTGGCTCTTCGGATTACTCGGCTTGTATCCAATCGTGTACTGCGTGCGAATGTCGTGCGCCACCGAGCGGCTGATCGCGTCAACTTCATCCAGCGTTTGCGGGAAAAAAGCAATGCCTCCCGTTCGCTCCGACATGATCTGCAATGCCCGCTTGGCGTGCTTCGGATGCTCTTCCTTCTCCAGAATGCCAATCGAATAAACCGTCGGCCCATTCTCCGCCTGCAGACGCCGCACCGCCTGTTCAAGAGTCTCGGCGCTCTCGTTATCCTCTCCGTCCGTAACCACAAAAATTACTTTCTTTTCCAGCTTCGAATCTTTCTTCAAGTGATCAGCCGACGCCACCACCGCGTCATACAGCGCCGTCCCGCCCCGCGTCTCGATCTTCTCCAGCCCCTCTTTCAACTTGCCAATGTTCGATGTGAAGTCCTGGTCGAGATAATACTCATCGTTAAAGTTGACGATAAATACTTCATCGTTCGGATTCGACGCCCGCACCAGATTCAGCGCCGCCGCATTCACCTTCGCCCGCTTCTCCCGCATGGAGCCGGAATTATCCACCACAATCCCCATGGCCACCGGAATGTCTTCGTGCCGGAACGATGTAATCACCTGCGGATGCCCATCCTCGAAAATGTTGAACGCGCCCTTATCGAGCGTGGTAACGATGCGCTGCTTGTCGTCAATGACCGTGGCGTGCAGCACAACCTCTTCCACATCCTTGTGAAAAACGAAAACGCCACTGTCCCCGGAATCCTCATTCTGAGTTGAATTAGGAGTCGAATTAGACGTTGGGTTTTGCGTCGACTTCTGCGCCGTGCCCCCAGCAGCATTCGCCGCACCGTCCTGAGCAGTCGCCGGTCCGCTGACAGCGGGTGGTTGCTTCGCAGCTCCGCCCTGCGCTTCCAAGTTGAGCTGAAATAGTGTGAGAGAAAAAACCAGCAGAGATAAAAGCGGCAGAGATAAATTATTCCGACGGCGCATAATAACCCGTTTTGGCGTAGACCCGGAGCGGTGGCAATCCTTTTGGCGGTAACAGCTTAACTTTTATTTTACGCCATTTGCCATCGTGCGCCGGGTTCTTAGGACGGTATCCGATCACGTATTGATTGCGCAACTCAATACCAATCTTCGTCGATACGTCCGCCAGGTCGTTCGGGTTATCAATCGTAAATGCTCGTCCGCCGGTCAGTTCGGTAACATCACTGAGAAGAGCCGGCCCCAGCCGCTCTTCTTCCGTCGGAAAATAATGATCGTAAATGCCGATAGCGTAAATAAGAATATCGGCTTCTTTGACCATCGATTTAATCTCGCCTTCCGTATACCGGCTGTGGTTGTCTCCGCCATCGGAGATGATCAGCAAAGCCTTCTTCGGATACTTAGCCTGCCGCATTTTGCTGACGCCCAGATAAATCGCATCCAGCAGCGCCGTGCGGCCTCGCGCCACCGTATAGAGAAGCCGAGCCTGAATATCTTCCACCGAATTCGTGAAGTCGGCGATCTCTTCCGGCTTATCCGCGAACGTGATCATAAAAAACTCGTCCTGCGGATTGGCCGTCTTGAAAAATTGGATCACAGCCTCGCGGGCACGCTCAATCTTCGAGCTCATGCTTCCGCTCATATCGAAAATCACGCCGATCGACACCGGGGCATCTTCACTCGAAAAACTCTTGATCTCCTGCTGATCTTTTCCCTCGAAAAGATTGAAGTTATCGCGGTCGAGGCCCGTCACCAGTCGATTGAGCGGATCGGTGATCGTGACTGGTACCAGCACCATATCCACATCCACTTTGTATGGCTTGGTATGAGTCTTGAAGGCAGGATCAATCTCCGGCCCTTTCGGAGCCGCTGGCTGAACTCGCGGCTGAATGTGAACGTCCTCAGTTGAATTTTGCGCAAGAAGCGGAAGGATACCGAAGACAAAAAATGTCAGAACAACAACGAAGGAGAGGCGAGCCGAGAACTGTTTGCCGCACAGCATAGGCCCCACTAAATCCGCACCTTTGATGACGGGAGACGACCCGAATCTCCCAAAAAGGGCAGGCCAAACAATCTATATGAGCCGGATAGTAGCACAGTCCTGAAAAAGTGTTGTCACTTTTTCGTATGCAGCCCCTAAGATTCTGAACCGATTCGGGAGGTTGCTTCCTAATACTGCGCATTCTTTTTCTCTTTTCGCAGGCGCCTGTGCAAAGCTCCCGCAACAAGCAGCTGCTTTGATAGAACATATAGAACATATGGACTAGCCTCAAAGTCGCACGGCAGCTACTGTCCCGTCACAGTTCGCGCCTGGTATTCTCCCTGTGTCCCCTGTGCCCTCGGTGGTTAAGCTCTTTCTCACCACCGCAACCCCTCAGCGGAAGCCGCGCCTTTTCGCCCCCTGCTACAATTCTGCGTTACCCTTCATGGCCATCATTTCCCCATTTCGAGCCTGGCGCTACGACCCCGAGCGTGTTCCCGTTCAGCAGGCCGTAACCCAGCCCTACGACAAAATCACTCCTGCCATGCAGGACCACTACTACGAAGCCAGTCCTTACAATCTCGTGCGCATTATCCTCGGAAAACGCCTGCCCGAAGATAACGATGGCGAAAACATCTACACCCGCTCAGCAGCCTCTTTCCAGGACTGGCGTCAGACCCGCGTTCTGCGCCAGGATTCAGAACCTTCCCTCTATCTCTATTCCCAGACCTTCACTATTCCCGGGAGCCAAACGCTGGCCGAGCGCCGCGGTTTCATCGGCCTCGGCCGCATCGAAGAATATTCCGCCCAGGTTGTCTTCCGCCACGAACAGACGCTGGCCAAGCCCAAGGCCGACCGCCTCGACCTGCTCCGCGCCACGCGCGCCCACTTCGGTCAAATTTTCATGCTGTATAGCGGCGCCGGCAAGGTAGACGCTCTGCTCGACGACGCCGCCAGCCAAAAGAATAATAGTAAAGATAAAGATAAGAGCAATGCCGACATCGCCGTCACCGACGAATACGGAGTCGTGCACCGAGTCTGGAAGGTCTCCGACGCCGGCATCCTCGCCACCGTTCGCGAACAGATGAAAGACAGCAAGCTGATCATCGCCGACGGCCACCACCGCTACGAAACAGCATTAACCTATCGCAATCAGCGGCGTGCCACTGCCGAGACGGATTCAGGCATTCCATCCCCCTACGACTGGGTCATGATGACCTTCGTCGACATGGATCGCCCCGGCCTCGTGATTCTGCCCACTCACCGTCTCGTCTTCGGCCTGCCCACATTTTCGTCTGTCCAGTTTCAGACCGATGCCCGCAAGTTTTTCAATGTCGAAGAAGTCGACTCCGGAATCGATGCAGCCCGCGCCACCACCATTCTGCAACAGGCCGGCCACGCCGGAACCGCGCTGCTCGCCGTCACAAAACAACGTGCGTTTTTGCTCCACACTCCAAAAGCCATTGGCACTCCCTTATTCGGCAGACTCTCTCTGCGCCAACAGGCGCTCGATGTCGTGCAGTTGCACAAATGCCTCCTCGAAGGTGTCCTCCAGATCTCCGAAGAAGCCGTCCGCAATCAAGACAACATCTCCTACAGTCGCGAAGCCGCCGAAGCCCTGGCCCAAGTGCAAAGCGGAAAAGTCCAAATCGCCTTTCTAATGAATCCCGCCCGCATGGACCAGGTTCGCGACATTGCTCTCGCCGGCGAAGTACTGCCCCAGAAATCCACCGACTTCTACCCCAAGTTGCTAAGCGGCCTAACCATCTATGCGCTGGAGTAAAGTACCCAGTACTCAGTACCCGGTACCCAGTCCTCGCCGAAATTCGGGGCTCCGGGTACGGACTACTGAGAAGCTATCTCATAAGTCGGTTCTGGCTGGCTCACGGCTTTTCGGCGAGGCGCGGCTTCTGGGTGGCGCACGGCTTCTGGGTGGCGCAGGGCTTTTGCGCGGGGCATGGCTTGTCTGCGAGGCTCAGCTTTTGGGTAGGGCACGGCTTCAGCCGTGCCGCAAAAAGCCACCAAAGGCAGGGGCTTTAGCCCCTGAGGGCGCGGCCAGCTTGCTCCCCAGCTTCATGATGAGATCGCTTCTGAGTCCTCGCCGAAATTCGGGGTTCTGGGTACTGGGTACCAGGTACTGGGTACTGCTCCTCATCACCATACTGCCGGTCGCAGTGAGAGCCGAAGAAAAACACATCTCCGTCTACTCCCCCGTCGCGATCTACTCTCTTCCAATTCTCGATCGCGGCGGTCGCGAATACGTCGGACTGCTCGAATTGCTCGAACCCCTGGGCCGCGTCAGTAGCCAGTCCGACGGTCGCCAGTGGCGCCTGCGCTACAACGCGTTAGACGCCGACTTCACCGCCGGCAAATCGCAAGGCAAAATTCATGGACGCGATTTCGATTTCGCCGCGCCCTTCCTCATCGAAAACTCGCGCGGCTTAGTCCCACTACCTTCCCTGAACGCCCTACTGCCACGCTTCCTGGGGACCCCGGTTGATTTTCGCGAAAGCGCGCGCCGCCTATTTATCGGCGACGTCGGCATACAAACCAGCTTTCGGCTCGACCCCGGCCCTCCATCCCGCCTGACGCTGACTTTCACCGCTCCCGTGAATCCCACCATCTCCACCGAGCCCGGCCTGCTGCGGATGGTCTTCAAGCGCGATCCCGTCGTCTCCCCAGGCAGCCAGTCAATTTCTTTCGACGACAAAGTCATCACCCACGCCAATTATTCCGAGAGCAACGGCGACGCCGAATTAGCCGTCGCCGCCACCGAGCCGCTACTCGCAGCCTTCAGCCCCAACCGAAAAACCATCACCATTTCGCCAATCGCTTCGGCGGCGCAAACCGGAACACCCGCCAACCGCCCCACCCAGCCAAATCCAACTCAGCCCCCGGCAGCAGCCAACCAACCCGCAAGCAGCGTCAATGCCAATCCCAACTCTCATCGCATTCTTGCCGTCGTCGATCCCTCCCACGGAGGCGACGAGCGCGGAGCCGCCCTATCCGATACCCTGGCCGAAAAAGATGTCACTCTCGGCTTCGCGCGCCTTCTCCGCCACGAACTCGAAATTCGCGGCTTCGCCGTAACCCTGCTCCGCGACGCCGATACCACCCTGACCCTCGACCAGCGCGCCACCGCCGCCAACATCGCCCGCGCCGGAATCTACATCAGCCTCCACGCCACGTCGCAAGGCAGCGGCGCCCGCGTCTACACATCGCTCCTTCCCGTAGAAGCACCCAGCAAAGGAATATTTCATGCCTGGAATGCCGCCCAGTCGCCCACTCTGCCGCTTAGCCGCATCGTGGCCGCAGCCATTGTCACTGAGCTGCAGAAAAAAAATATCCCATCTCAATCATCGTCCGCGTCCCTGCGTCCGCTAAACAACGTCTCGATGCCGGCAGTGGCGATCGAACTGGCCCCCGGCCCAAACGGCCTGGCCGACCTAACCTCAGCCAACTATCAACAGCGCACCGCAGCCGCCATTGCCGACGCCATAGCATCAGTCCGGGACCGCCTGGGAGTTCAACAATGACAAGAAAGAAATCGGGCCATCGGATCATCGGGTCATCGGGGCATCTAAGGTCAAGAGCCGTTGTTTTTCGATGGCCAGATCACCCGATGACCCGATGGCCAGATGAAGGGGTTTCCGCATGATCCCCCGCTCCCTCCTGATCGGCGTAGCCACCTTACTTCTTGTAGTCATCTGCATGGGAATCTACCTCCGCCAAATGCGCCAGCGCGCCCGCCAACCCGAGCCGGTAGCGGCCACCCAAGCGCTCCCAGTCACTCCTCCGCCCACCGGTCCCACCGAAACCGTTACCCTCTACGTAGCCGATGACGCCGCCGGAATCCTCCGCCCCCGCTCCGCCCAAATCCCTCTTCCGGGAGGTCGCCAACAGCGCGCCGAAGAATTACTGCGCGCCCTACTCCGCATCTACCAGCAACCAGGTTCCGCGCACCCGCTAGCTGCAGCCGCCGACATCCGCAGCATCTACCTCGTCGATCCCGGAGCCGCCGTCATCGATCTCAACGCCCCCTTCGCCGACCAGCATCGCTCCGGCATTCTAAGCGAGCAACTCACCGTAAACTCCCTGGTCGAAACCCTGGCCATCAACGTCCCCGGCATCCAGCGCGTCAACATCCTGGTAGAAGGCAAGAAGCGCGAAACCCTGGCCGGCCACGCCGACCTGACCAACACCTTCGACGTAATGACCATCGAGCAGTCGGCCAGCCAGTAGTCACCTTGTTTCAACCATCGGAATCCTCGCGTCCGTCCGCGAGACTCCTCAAAATTCGAACGACCGCCATAATCGTATTCCAATTCCGAGTCGTAGCCGGCACGCGATACAGTTTGTCGATCTGTCCAAGATAGCCGATCGTCTTCATGTGACGACGGTACATCCCGAAAACAAACTACCCTTCGCAAGCCATCACCCGCACCAACCACTTCCCCTCTGACGGGAACGCAACCGGTAGCGCCGCCCGTACACCTCCGGCCTTCGACAGGATACTGACGAACCGAACAACATCCGGCGACGATACCTGCTTTCCAAACGGATTCCCCATCTCCAGCCGCATAAGATCGCGACCATCGCACATCACAATCTCCGCCTCGAACGGCAGCTTGCGAAGCAACGCATCGCGAAATTTTGCTCGCGATCCAAGCGTGGAAAGAATAGGTTTGCGAACAACAAACGTCCCCGCCGCACCCACATTCACGACATCAAAACCACTCTGTTCTCGTGCGAGAACGCTAGGCCGAAACGTCCTATGTCCGCCAACATTCACACCCCGGAGAAAGACAACCAGCGCCATACCTCGGATTATGAAGAAAAAGACTAAGGGGGGCTAGACAGTTTACTAAAAGACTCTTAGCACTCATCCTATAAGAGAGGATGTCAAGAAAAAAATACTTCCCCCTCCCCTCCGGGGCCAAGTGGATGTGGTGACTTACATCCAGCCCCACCTCATCCTGCGCCTCATCTTTATCCGTAGAGGGGTTGTTGGTTTGTCCGCTTTGGATCGCCGCGCATTTCAGCGGCGATGCCAGCCCCAGTTGCTTGTCCCAACTTAACGGTTTCATAAAAACAGTGGTGCTCGACGCCATTCGGTTACGAAGCTACGCAAGCTAACCGTTGGCTAAAAGTGCCAACCAAGATCCTATGTGAGGCTCGAGGCCTATAGCTTTTTTGGGTTATCCGAGGGGGCATAGGATTGACCCGGAGACTCGGTGCCAAACTTCAGCACACAGAGCGCCTAATGAGTGCTTGGATACTCTCCCTCGAACCCGAGCATCGCACGAACCGACTTGGCCACCACCGAGGCATGAAAACCTTGGAGATCACCTGGGTTCTGTTCGATACTCAAGCTGCTTGCGTTTTCAGTTGTTCGGCGTCGAAACGTTCCTCCTTTTTCCAAAGTGTCAACGTAATGGCCGCGATCTTCCGCGCCAGCGTCAGACGAGCCATCTCCGGCTTCATCCCGTTGGTCAGCAAAGCCGCGTAAAAATCATGAAATGGACCCGTACCACAACTAGCCCGGGTGGCCGTACTCTTGAAGATCTCTTTCATCTCGTGGTTGTGGTTCCGATTCAGACCACGGAGCTGCTGGGGTTTCTTGGAGCGCTGCAATTGTCCGCGCACAAAGCGGTATTGCGCACTGTCGTGCGTCTCCACGCCCAGGCCACTGTAGGTCCAGAGTTGCCGCTTGCTGCGGAAGCGGTGCGGAGTTTGCATCAGCGCGATCAATCTCGCCGCCCGAATCGGACCGATGCAGGGAATCTGGCGCAGCAGTTTCGCCGCTTTCTGTTTCCGGCTCTCCGCCAAAAACTCGGGTCGCAGGTTTCGCCGCAAAGCCTGCAATCCATCCAGCTGTTGATAGAGTAGCTCCGCGCGCCGGCGCACCCCGGCCTGCACAATCTTGCTTAACCATTCCTCCCGATAGCGTGGAGCATAGACCCGGGTGCCGCCACAGGGAATGCCCCAACCGCGATACAGCGCCTTCAGCCGATTCATCACTCTGGTTAAATCTTTGCCGATGGTCTGATAACTACGCGCCAACTCGCGCAGCGTCCGCAGTCCATTTTCTCCGTGGTAGACCGGTCGCAACATTCCGGTGCGCAGCAAATCGGCCAGCTTGCGTGCATCCACCTTGTCGCTCTTGCTCCCCTCCTTTAATAAGGCATTCCGCCGCGGATTGCAGACCACAACTTCCTGCACCTGTGGCTGCAGCAAGTCGTACAGCCAGGCTGCCCAGGTCCCTTCTTCCCAAGTCACATGTAACTCGCCCCGCAGTCCGTGGATAAACTGCAGAATGCTGCTGGCTTTGGTTTCGACGATGGTTTCCATGATCAGCTTCCCGCTGTCATTCAGGACGGCGATCACAATGGCTTCCTTGTGCACGTCCATTCCGATATATTTGACCTCGTGACTCATTTGAGTTGCCTCCTTGGGGGAAAGGTCATTCGTGCTAACGCTTACTTTCCCCCCAGGGTAAAGTGCCATTCTCCAGCCATTTTGCCTAGACCCGCCTGCAGTTTCCTTCCGCACACACCACTCCCTAGCGCCGCCGCAGCGGAGCGAAGCCCCGGCACAGCGTAGCGCAGCGGAGGCGGCGCCATACCCAGCTTCAACCTTCTGAACTGGGGCGCTCTCTCATAATGCATTGACCCATCGCATTAGCTGTCCCCGATAATTTCTTTGCATAGGCCGCGTAGCATCCCGACTAGACCAACAACCTCTATCCCGCGATTCATCACAAACGCGCAGTGCGCCCCATCACATACATCCATCCCCACCGTTTGCGACAATCTCCCCTCAGCACGAAATCGGCAGCCGTACGCCCGCCCTATGCGGCGGAAATCGACACTGCTCGAAAACATTTTCGATGCTCTTTGACATATCGAACGCTCTCCCGGGACTAACCCCGAGCCAGCCGAAATGGGCACCTATTCTCATTCGCTTCTAACTCCTTATTCCGCAATACTTTCATATAAGTCCTTACGATTCAAAGACCGAGCCCAAAAATTGCCCCGCCAACCCCATGATTCCATAAGACCGGGGGGGAGGGGGGTATCTGTACTAACTGGATAACACCTACGCATAGTCATACATCCCCATTTCATATTTCATAATTAGGAGTCACCAAAATGCCCTTATATCCCAAATCCATCAAGCGATGTCAGCACATTAAAATCAACGGCACGCAATGTGGTTCCCCCGCCCTCCGCGACACCACCCATTGCTACTATCACATTCGCTACCATTGGCCCGAGTTCAATGCCTTGGCCGACAACCTCGGCATACGCGTTCCCTTGCCCACGCTTGAAGATGCAAATTCCATACAAGCGGCGCTCGCCAACGTGATCGAGCGTCTCATCTTGTCGGAAATCGATCACAAGTCCGCTGCGTTAATGCTGTATGCCTTGCAGACCGCGTCCATCAATCTGAAACGAACTTCGTTCGAACCCGAACTCCCAACCCAGGTGGTGATCGACCGCCGCTCGGTCGCCGACCGTCCGATCGGCGCCTCCGCCTGGTCCAGAATCGAAGGCCGCGACTACGACGATCTCACCGAAGAAGTTGCGGTTGAAGCTCAGCCTGCAAACAGAGAAGATATGAACAAAGAAGATAAGAAAGAAGATAAGAAACCGGAAAACTTTGCCTTTGACCTGCGAGCGCCCAGCCCTCAACCAGCGCCCTTAACCGAGAACTGAAAGCCGACAGCCTGGTGCCCCACACATTCGCGTTTTGTGCGAATGTGTGGGCGTGCGTGTCGCCCCGCTATCAATGTGCCACTCCGAAAAATCTGTGGACGAAGGGCGCCCGACCGCGTGATCACGACATTGGACTGTTAGAATTTCCCCTCATGATCTTTCGCAGCGACAACCGCGCTCCCGACCAGCTTCGTCCCGTCAACATCATTCCCGATTTCATCTCGACCGCCGAAGGCTCGGCCCTGATCGAAATGGGCAACACTCGCGTAATCTGCACTGCTTCGATCGAAGAAACAGTTCCACCCTTTCTGCGCAACTCCGGCAAAGGATGGATCTCCGGTGAATACGGAATGCTGCCGCGCGCCACCCTGACGCGCAGCACCCGCGAATCCGCCAAAGGCAAACAGAGCGGGCGCACGCAAGAGATCCAGCGCCTCATCGGCCGCTCGCTACGAGCGGTAGCCGATCTTCAGCGCATGGGCGAACGCACCATCTGGATCGACTGTGACGTGATTCAAGCCGACGGAGGCACGCGCACCGCCTCCATCACCGGCGCATTCGTAGCGCTCGGCTTGGCGTTGCAGCGATTAGTCGATGCGGGCACGCTAACTGCCGCTCCGATCAAAGATTTTGTGGCGGCAATCAGCGTGGGCATCGTCGATGGCGAAGTTCTACTCGATTTGAATTACGAAGAAGATTCGCGCGCCGACGTAGACATGAATTTCGTAATGACCGCAGGCAACAAAATTGTCGAACTGCAAGCCACCGCCGAGCACCAGGTTTTCGACGACGCGCAACTGGCCAAGATGATGTCGTTAGCGAGACAAGGCATTCAATCGCTAATCGCCAAACAGCAAACCCTGCTTGGAATGCTCGCACTACGACAGTGAATACGACCTCTTCACGAGTTGTCATCCTGAGCGAAGCGAAGGACCTATGTATTTGAATGCGCCGCAATGCGTAAGTCCTCGCTCGTCTCAGAACGGAATACCTCGCGAACGATTATTCTCTGCGTAGCGCCAGTGGTTTAGAATTATGTGTCGTACAGCAATGCTAGGAGGCCTTATGAAACTCACCCCCGGAAAACTCGCCGGCATGAAAGCCGTTTCCAACGACCGAGGAGTAATCGCCGCCGCCGCCATGGACCAGCGCGGCTCTCTGCAAAAGTCTCTCGCCAAAGAAAAAGGTTCAGCCGTTTCTGATTCGATGATGGAAGAATTCAAGATCCTGGTCAGCGAGGTGCTCACCCCACACGCCAGCGCCATCCTCCTTGATCCGGAGTGGGGTCTGCCCGCCTCCAAGCGCCGCGCCAAGAACGCTGGCCTCCTCCTCGCCTACGAAAAAACCGGCTACGACAAAACCGGCCCCGGACGCCTCGGCGACCTCCTCGATCATTGGTCCGTCCGCCGCCTGAAAGAAGCTGGCGCGGATTGCATCAAAATTCTCCTCTACTACACTCCGTTCGATCCGAAAGACGTCAACGACAAAAAGCACGCCTGGGTCGAGCGTCTAGGCGATGAGTGCCGCGCCAATGACATCCCCTTTTTCCTCGAGTTCGTAGTCTACGAAGAAGGTGTTGACGAAAAAGGCTTCGACTTCTCGAAGAAAAAGCCCAAAGCCGTCATCGAAAGCATGCGCGAGTTCACCAAAGACCGTTACGGCGTCGACGTAATGAAGGTGGAAGTTCCCATCAACATGAAATTTGTTGAAGGCACGAAATCATACAAAGGCGAAAAAGCCTACTCGAAACAGGAAGCAATGAAGCACTTCCAGGAAGCAGCCGCAGTCGCAACCAAGCCCTTTATCTATCTCTCGGCAGGCGTAAGCAACGCCGAGTTCACCGAATCCCTGGAGCTGGCCGCCGAATCCGGCGTGAAGTTCAACGGAGTCCTCTGCGGACGCGCCACCTGGAAAGACGGCATCCCCATCTACGCGAGACAAGGCGCGAACGCCTTCCGCAAATGGCTGGAAGACGAAGGCGTAAAAAACATCAATAACGTAAACGACCGCCTGAAGGTCGCCACCAGTTGGTATTCAATCTATCGAGTCGAGCCGGCGCTGGCCCACGTGTAAGTGAAATTTGCCGAAGAGGCGCGAAGGCGGGTCTGCGGGCCCGCCTTTGTTTGTGACTAAGTGCTATGCGCTAATTGCTAACCACTGAATGCCCACTCCCCGCAAAACCGCGCTCATCACCGGCGCCTCCTTCGGCATCGGCCTCGAACTCGCCCGCATCTTCGCGCGCGAAGGCTACAATCTCGTCCTCGTTGCCCGCACCGCGGATAAGCTTCGCCAACTCGCTTCCGAACTGGAAAAATCTCACGGCACGCGTTCTCTGATACTAGCCATCGATCTCACCGATCCCGGAGCTCCCGCATACGTCCTCGACCAAACCACACGCGCCGACATTCAAATCGATGTGCTGGTCAACAACGCCGGCTTCGGACAATACGGTCCCTTCGCCGAGAACGATCTCGAAGAATGCCTGCGCCAGATTCAGCTCAACATAACCACGCTCACCCATCTGACTCGCCTATATCTGCCAACAATGATTGAGCGAAAATCCGGACGCATCCTGAACGTCGCTTCCACCGCGGCGTTTCAGGCCGGACCGCTGATGGCCGTCTATTACGCGACCAAAGCCTACGTTCTACACTTTTCGGAAGCGATAGCGAATGAACTGGATGGCTCAGGCGTAACCGTCACCTGCCTCTGCCCCGGTCCAACCGCCACCGAATTCCAGGAGCGAGCCAACATCAAGCACATTCGCTTGGCAACGTACGGAGCGATGGACGCCCGCACCGTAGCCGAAGACGGCTATCGCGCCCTGATCGCAGGCAAGCCAGTAGTCATTTCCGGATTCAAGAATTGGCTGGTAGCGCAATCAGTACGCTTCGCGCCACGGCGAATGGTTACCGCTGTCGCAAGAAAACTTCAAGAAAAATAAATTAATGCTGTTCGCTACCGCAAAACTTCCTGAGGCGTCTTGCGTCCTTCGAGTGCCGCCTGCACGCGGCTGTGTTTCCGGCTATAGGTGAAATAAACCACCATCCCAATCACCAGCCAGATAATTAATCGCGCCCAGTTGATCCAGCCGAGCTTGTACATCATGTAACCATTGAACAAAATGCCCATGACCGGCACAAACGGAACCCAGGGTGTGCGAAAAGGACGAGGTTGATCGGGATTCGTGCGACGCAAAGTCATGACTGCGATACAAACAATCACAAACGCCAGCAGCGTTCCGATGTTAACCATCTTTCCGATATCGTCGATCGGAGTCAGCGCCCCCACAATCGCCGCCAGCAACCCCACGAGCATAGTGTTCTTCCAAGGCGTCCGAAAGCGCGGATGAATATCAGCGAAGAATTTCTTGGGCAAAAGCCCGTCGTTGGCCATCGAATACAACACGCGAGTCTGCCCCAGCAGCATCACAAGCATCACGCTGGTCAGGCCCGCGAGCGCCCCGAGCGTAATAATGTTGGAGGCACCCGTAAGCCCGCGATCCAGGAAAGCGCGCGCAATCGGCGCTTCGATGTTGACCTCTTGCCAAGGCACCATCCCCGTTAGAATCGCAGCCACCGCGATGTACAACACTGTACACACCAACAGCGAAGCGATAATGCCGATGGGCAGATCACGCTGCGGATTCTTCGCCTCTTGCGCTGTAGTCGAAACCGCATCGAATCCGATGTAAGCGAAGAATATGTAGGCCGCTCCCGTCCCGATTCCCGACAATCCGAAAGGTGCAAATGTCGCCCAACTCGATCCCCAGTTGGCTGCGCTGACGTAATGTATGCCCAGCCCAATGACAAATAAAACAACTCCCACCTTAATCGTGACGATCGTAGCGTTGAATCGAGCACTTTCTTTAATACCAATCACCAGAATCGCCGTGATCACCAGAGCAATCACGAAGGCTGGCAAGTTAAAGCCAATCTCAGACCCGAACAAGTGTGGAGCGTTCAGCAGATCGTGACCTTTCTGCACCAGCTCGGCCGATTGCGCTCCCATGATCGCCGTCACTTTATCAAGGAAAGCCTGCGTGCCCGGCACAAGCGTAGAATCCGATGCCGCCGCCATCTGCCGGGCAACGATCTTCTCCGCTTGATCGAGTCCAGTCCAATGGTCGTAGGCCAGCCACAACGGCATCTTGATGTGAAAAATATTAAGCAACTCGATGAAGTGATTTGACCACCCCGACGAAACCGTGCTTGCGCCCATGGCGTATTCGAGCGTGAGGTCCCATCCAATAATCCAGGCAATAATTTCGCCCAGCGTAGCGTACGCGTAAGTGTATGCACTGCCCGCCAGCGGAATCATGGCCGCAAACTCTGCATAGCAGAGCGCCGCAAACGTGCAGCCTAAGCCAGAAAGGACAAACGACAGCATCAGTCCCGGCCCAGCGTAGTGCGCTCCCAGCCCCGAGAGCACGAAGATTCCAGCTCCGATAACCGCGCCGACGCCGAGCGCCGTCAACTGAAACACGCCTAGAGTTCGCTTCAAACTATGCGAGCCTGTCTCTCGCGCCTCTTCCATCAACAACGTAAGCGGCTTTTTCGCAAAGAGGTCAGTCATCCGTAGCGTTTCTCCTATTTACTAAGGACTAGTCTAGTCAAACTCGCCGTTCAATCTAAGCTGCCTCGCCGCGCGGCCGCCAGATGTAATACACCGGAATGCCCAGTAGCACGATGAACAGCCCCGGCCAAGTGTATTGTGGCTTGTAGCGTAACAGCACAATGTCGATAAACAAAGCCATCACAATATAAATCGCCGGCAAAATGGGATACCCCACCGCCTTATAAGGACGCTCGGCCTCAGGATGCGTGCGCCGCAAAACGAATAGCCCGAAGATCGTGAGCACGTAAAACACCAGCACCGCAAAAATAATGTAGTCGAGTAGTTGGCCGTAGCTTCCCGAGATGCAAAGCACGCAAGTCCACACCATCTGCACCATCAGCGAAACCGCGGGCGTTTTGTACCCAGGATGCAACCGTGCAACACTACGAAAAAACAAACCATCCTTGGCCATCGCGTAATAGACGCGCGCACCGGAAAGAATCAATCCATTGCAGCAGCCGAATCCAGAGATCATGATGGCGACCGCCATCAATCCACCGCCAGCGGCCCCAAACATCTGCGTCATCACAGCAGTCGCCACGCGGTCTTCTTTCGCAAACTGAATACCGCGCGCCAGCAGCGTCGTTCCGTCCGGGCTCCCCATCAGCGGCAGCGCGCTCAGATAAATAAAATTGCACGCAATATAAAGCGCAATCACCACGCCCGTCCCAAGCGCCAGCGACAACGGCAGATTGCGGCTCGGATTTTTCACTTCGCCGGCCGTAAACGTAACGTTGTTCCAAGCATCAGCCGAAAACAGCGACCCAACCTGCGCAATCGCGAGAACCGTCAGCGTTGAAACAAGCACGCTGGCGCCCATTCCGCCGACATCATGCAGGGTGCCAAGACCCGCATTGTGCCAGAAATTGGCCCCGAAATTGGCAGCGATCGCCTGCGCATTGCGACCAAGAAACACTCCGAAGATGACCAGGCCGAGCAGTGCCGAAACTTTCGCCGTAGTAAAAATGTTCTGAATAATTGCGCCCGTCTTCACTCCAAAGATATTAATAATCGAGAGCGCAACCACAATCAGGATGGCGACAAAGTTTTGCGTGTTTAAGCCAACATCCATGCCGCCAAGCAGCATCGGCCCAACCGCAAACTTCGGCACCTTCCACAGGTGGATGATCCAATGCGTGGAAGAAATTGCCGGCCAGAAAATCCCCAGAAACTTGCCGAAAGCCACGCCCACCGCGGCAATCGTTCCCGTCTGGATCACGAGAAACAATGTCCAGCCGTAGAGAAACCCCCAGAGTGGCCCGAGCGACTCGCGCAGATAAACGTACTGGCCGCCCGCCCGCGGCATCATCGCCGCCAGTTCGCCATAAGTGAGCGCGCCGACAATCGTCAGGAAGCCGGTGATGAGCCAAGCTCCGATCAGTAGAGCCGGCGAAGCGACCTCGCGCGAAATCTCAGCCGAGACAATAAAAATCCCCGAGCCGATCATTGAGCCCATCACCAGCATGGTCGCGCTAGTCAGCCCAAGACCTTTAACGAGTTCCTGATCCTGATGGGTATGCCGCTCCCAATCGCTCGGAGCCGGTGATCGCTTCGGAAGCTGAACGTCAGTACTCACGAATCTCCTAATTTCTGTAGCGCCGCCGTCTCGGCGGCTGTCGCGGGAGCGTCAGCGCTCCCGCACCGACGCTAGGACACCTGGCGCGACCGAAAACGTGCCGGTGACCCACTCCTTCGCGCCTTTTGCGAATGATTCGGTTCCACTTTACCCCAGAATTCTCAAAAATTCTTCTGCTGATTTGCCCGGTTCCCGTAACAAGTCAGATATCACCGCAACCGAGTCTGCCCCCGCATCGATGACTGAGCATGCGTTAGCGCGAGTAATCCCGCCGATCGCCACCAGGGGCTTGCGCGTCGATTCCCGCGCCAGCCGTAAGCCCTCAAGGCCAACGACCGGATCAGGATTCACTTTGCTGCCAGTTGCGAAGATCGGCCCAATAGCAAGATAGTCAGCAGAAGTCTTATCGGCTTCGGCCAGCTGCTGCGGATTGTGAGTCGATATTCCCAACCATCGATCGGCCCCTACGATGCGCCGCGCCGACGCGGGCAACAGATCGTCCTGTCCAACGTGCAGCCCGTCAAAGCCGGCGGCAATACAAAGATCGGCGCGGTCATTCATGATGAGCTTGACGCTCGATCCAAACCGCGTCTGGAGCCGCGCCTTGAGTTCGCGCGCCTCATCAAGCGCCAGTCGCGCATTCCCCAACTTATTGCGATATTGAACAAGCGTGATCCCTGCAGCCGCGAGTTCTTCCGCCGCGGCAAACATGCGCGTAGTATCGCGGAAACAGCCGGCGTCGACAATCGGATAGAGTCGGGGAAGTTGCACCATGGCTCGCTGCCGAGACGACCTCGGCAATTCCTAAGAACGCGTTTCTTTTTTCGCCAGAAATCTCTCAATAAATCCGGTATCAAAATTCCCCGCGCGAAACTCCGGATCCGCCAGAATCCGCCGGTGCAGCGGAATCGTCGTATGAATTCCTTCCACAATAAACATCCCCAGCGCGCGGCTCATGCGTGCGATGGCTTCGGCGCGATCTTTGCCCCGAACCACCAGCTTCGCAATCAGCGAGTCATAATAAGGAGGAATCGTGCCCTCGGCATACGCCGCCGTATCGATGCGCACGCCCGTTCCTCCCGGCGGATTAAACGTCGTAATCTTCCCTGCCGAGGGCGTGAACTTCTCCGGATGCTCAGCATTGATGCGGCACTCGATCGCATGTCCGCGATGCACGACCGGACCTTGCAACACGTCGCTCAGCTTCGCGCCCGCCGCGATCATGATCTGGCTCTTCACCAGATCCACATCCGTCACCATCTCCGTGACTGGATGCTCCACCTGAATCCGAGTATTCATCTCGATGAAATAGAGCCGCCGCTGCTGATCCATGAGAAATTCAATCGTGCCGGCATTTTGATAGCCGACCACACTCAGCGTCTTGCTGAGCATGTCGCCGGTTTCCTTGCGCAGCTCGGGCGTCATCCGCACCGACGGCGATTCTTCCAATAACTTCTGATGCCGCCGCTGAATCGAGCATTCGCGCTCGCCCAAGCTCACGACGTTGCCGTGTTCGTCGCCCAGCACCTGAAATTCGATATGCCGCGGATTCTCAACATATCGCTCTAAATAAAGATCGCCATTGCCAAAGGCGCCTGCCGCCTCCGATTGCGCCTGGCGATAGAGTGCGGGCAATTCGTCTTCATTGCGCACGATGCGCATCCCGCGCCCGCCCCCGCCAGCCGTGGCCTTCACGATGACAGGAAAGCCAATCTGCCGCGCCCACTCCAGCGCTTCTTCAGCCGACTCAACCACGCCATCCGATCCAGGAACAATGGGCACGCCGTGTTGCTTCATGGCGGCGCGTGCTTTTTCTTTTTCGCCCATCAGCCGTATCACTTCGGGAGGCGGCCCGATGAACTTGATTTGCGAGGCCTCGCACACTTCGGCGAAGTTGGCGTTCTCCGAAAGCAGGCCGTAGCCCGGATGGATGGCATCGACGTTCGCGATTTCGGCGGCGCTGATCACCGCCGGAACATTGAGATAACTCTGCGCCAGTTGCGGCGGCCCAATGCAAATCGCTTCGTCGGCAAAGCGCACGTGCAGCGAGTTCCGGTCCGCCTCGCTATAGATCGCGACCGAACGGATGCCCAGTTCCTTGCACGCACAAATCACGCGCAGCGCAATCTCGCCGCGGTTCGCTACTAAAATCTTATTGAACATGATTGCTTCGTGGAAAATTCAACTGCCTGGGCCTGTTGTGTCCGGTTGGTGTTAAATGGCCCGATGGCCTAATCACCCGATGATCCGATCTCTTCATTTCGAACGCACGGCGAACAGTTCCTGTCCGTATTCGATGGGCTGGCCGTTGGCGACGAGTTTCTTGACTAACTCTCCTGCTACGTCGCATTCGATTTCGTTCATTAGTTTCATCGCTTCCACGATGCACAACACCTGCCCCACTTCGAGCGTATCGCCTACCTTGACGAAAGGCGGCGACCCGGGCGAGGGCGATTCGTAGAACGTGCCTACGATGGGTGACTTCACAATGTGCAAGCCTTCGTGAGGTTCTGGAGCGGCAGAGCTCGCAGCTAGATCGATCCGGCCATGCCCAGGCCCGGCAGCCGCTGGAGCCCCAGCAACCCCGGAAACAATAACCGGCGCGGGCTGCATGGCGATATAACGCGAATCGGGCAACGCGGCCAGTGGAGGCTCGGCCGCGCGCTTGATCTTTACCTTGACATCGCCGCGCTCCAACTCAAATTCAGCAATGTCCTTTTCGATTAAGAACTCTATGAGTTCCTTTAGCTCTTTTTGATTCATGTAGAAGGCGGGTTCGCTTAGCTTTCACGGCATCCTTTTGATGCCCATTTGATGCCCATTTCGTACCAGGGTATCGCTTCAGCGATACCACTATTCTTCATTCCTCGACTGCACGTCACTTTCGGTGCAGCGACATTTTTCAGCAGCGTCCTAAATCACAACCAACTCTTTTTCTTTATCACCGGGCGTCAGCACTTCGCAGCCCGAAGACGTCACCACTACCACATCTTCGATCCGTACGCCCCACTTCCCCGGCACATACGCGCCAGGTTCAATCGTAATCACCATTCCCGGCTCCAACTTCTGGCTCTGCCCAGCAGCCAACCGCGGCGCCTCATGTATCTCCAATCCTAAACCATGGCCCGTCGAATGCGTAAAATAGCGCGCCAGCTTTCGCCGTCGGAGCACCCCCCGCGCGGCTCCGTCAATCGCAGCCGCAGTCACTCCCGGGCGAACGGCAGCAATTGCCGCTTGTTGCGCTTTTCGCACGGCCTCATACAGATACCGCGCTTCCTGCGAAGGCTGCCCTACGTGTACAGTGCGTGTGCGATCGGAGCAATAACCGGCGAGTATAACACCAAAATCACAGACCACGAACCCGCGCCGCGGAATCCGCGCCTCCGACGCCCGCCCATGGATAACCGCCGAGCGTTTTCCGGAGGCGAGTATGGTCGAGAACGACATGCCCTCCGCGCCGCCACGCCGCGCCTCATATTCCATGGCAGCGGCGACTTCCAGTTCCCTCACCCCGGGACGAATCGTCTCGCATGCAATTCGAAACAGACTGGCGCCCAATTCCACCGCGCGCCGTATCTGCAGAATCTCGTCCGCGTCTTTGGTCATGCGGGCGCGCTCCACCAGCGGCGGCGCAGAACGAAGACGTGCCTTCCCTTTCAGGACCAACACCAACCGGTCGCGCATACCAGCCGTGATCGATTCCGGTTCTATGCCCACGGAGGGCCGTGCCGATTTTGCGGCCCGTGCCGCCAGCCACTCCGCAGCCGCCAGCAGCGGAGACTTGCGAGCAATCACAATGCGCACAGTGCGAACCTTCGCCGCAGAGATTTCTTCGCGAGCCTGTGTGCGATAGCGCCCATCGGTAAAGAGAATGCAACCACGATCAGCAACCAGCAGAGCAGCCGCACTACCAGTGAATCCGCAAAGATAGCGAACATTAGGAAGATGCGTCACCAGCAAAGAGTCGAGCCGGTTCTCATCAATTCCAGAGAGAAGTCGACACAGGCGGCCAGCGTGATCCATCCGAGGAGTGTAGCAAGAAGCAGGCGGAGGGTATTAGGTGACAGGTCGCAGGCGACAGGAAAAACAAGAACCTGCTTAGGAGCCCTCAGCCTTTCGGTGGTGGTGCAATTTCAGCCGCAGCCGCAGAACCTCAACCACGAAGGACACTAAGGATCACGAAGGAGTTGACTTGTTTTCCTTCGTGAACCTTCGTGCCCTCTGTGGTTAGTGATTTCGCAAACTGCACCACTACCAGCCTTTCCTGTCACTTGCTTTTTCCTCTCCTTTGCTTTTCCAGTTCCTTGCTTTTCCTGTCACCCGTCACCTAAAAAGCGAAGCCGCCAGTCTCTCGGCGGGTTCTCCGAGAAGGCTGGCGGCTATGGCTGTTCTGACTTCGCGCCTACGTCCGACTTATGTCTGAATAATGCGCGGAGTGATGAAGAAAATCAGTTCCTGGTTGGTGGTTTGCACGGTGCGATGTTTGAACAGGTTGCCGAGGTATGGGATATCGCCGAGCAAAGGCACCTGCGACACGTTCATCGAGTTGTTGGTCTGAATCACGCCGCCAATCACCACGGTGCCGCCATCAGTCACGAGCACCTGCGTGGTCGCCTGCTGGGTGATCAGTTCCGGGTTGCCCAGACCGTCCACCTGGCCAAAGTTAGGCAGGGTGTTTTCCACATCCACGTTGAGGAAAATCGTCCCCTCCGACGTGATCTGCGGAGTTACGGTCAACCGCAGGAAAGCATCGACGTAAGTTGCGGTCGCCGGAGAACCGAGCGACGCCGCCGTCATGATCGGAATCTTCACACCTTGTTTCACTATTGCTTGAATATTGTTCTGGGTGACGACTCGCGGACGCGAAAGAATCTTCAGCAAGCCGCGAGACTCGGCCATGGTGAGAATCACGTCGATCCGCATGTTGTTGGTGGCGTTGACGAAGGACAGACCGCTGGTCGGTCCGACTGCGCCCAGGTTCGAGAACAGAGGAATCGTAGTTCCGGTCGCGGGCGTGCCAGCAACCGGGTATAGAGGATTCGGTACTGCGCCGCCGCCGACAACGATCGGCGATTGTCCAACTGCGCTGGCGCCACCAACGCCGGTCGTGCCATTGCCCCAGCCGAGGCCGAGCTGCACGCCGATGTCGCGCGCGAAGCTGCGAGTGGCCGCCACGACGCGGGCTTCAATTTCGACTTCTTGCGTCTTGCGGTCCATCTGCTGGATGAGACGGTCGATCTGCGGTAGAACCGCGGGAATGTCGTTGACGATAATCGCATTGGTGCGTTCATCAGCGACTACGTCGCCGCGCTGGCTCAGGAATTTCTTGAGCGGCACTAAGAGGTCCTTGGCATGCGCGTAGCTCAGGAAGCGCGTGATGCTGACTTTATCCACTGCCAGCGCCTCGGCATCGATCTGCGCCCGCCGTCCCTCAGCTTCCTTGCGCAGCGTTTCAACCGTCGCGATGCGCAGTACGTTGCCGTCGAGCTGGCGTGACAGATCGTTGTTTTTGAGCACGATGTCGAGCGCCTGATCCCACGGCACGTCATCGAGCACGATGGTCAGGTTGCCGTGGATCATCGGATCGAGCACGACATTCAATCCGCTGATCTCATGAATCAGGCGGAAGAAATCTTTCAGATCCACATCCTTGAGGTTGACCGAGATCGGCTCGCCCGTATACTTCGCTCCGCGGTCGGCCGGCTTCTGCTCCATCTGAACCTTTTGCTCGGCCGCTAAATTAACAGCGGGCGTGATCGGCGCCGGGGTGCTCCCCGCGGCCTGGCCCAGAGCTGCATTGCTGTTGGTCGCGACCAGTTCGGCCGCAGTTTTGTCAGCAAAACGGCTGGCTGCTTCCTGCGATTTCACCGCCGGTTCGGAGGCCGCCGGCTGGCTGCCTGCGTCATTCTTCTTAGGCGTGAACTTGGGTTCGATAAAAGCAAAGTCCGAGGGCTTGTCCGGGCTAGCCGCAGCAGCAGGAGCCGGCGCAACCGCCGTCGCTGTTGCCGTCGGAGTCGGATTTGACGGAGCCGAAGCGGCGGGAACTGGAGTCGCCGGAACCGAAACCGGCGTCAACTGTGGCGCGGTCGTCGCCGCCACTTGCTTTGCGACCGGCGCGGCGATCTGGCGATGCGCCACGACGGCGTCGTGAACCGTAAGAACAAAGCTGCCGTCAGGGCCCGCGACCAGTTCATGTTGCCGACCAGCGAGATCATTGCCCGCCAAGTCAAGCACCACGCGCGTGCTTGGCGCGCTTCCGCCGCTCATGCCAACGCGGACGTCTTTCACCCCGTCCGAGCCCACGTTGATTCGGCTCTGTCCCGTCGCCATCACGGTGTTGGGAAAGTCGACGACGATGCGTGCCGGAGACTCGAGCGTCGTGAGTTTGGGCGCCAATTGGCCCGTCGCTCTGAACTCTACCCGCAATCCGTCCTGGCTGTGCGCGACTTCGAGCCTCTGCAAGCGAGCGCTCGCCGCCACCTCTTTGCCCGTCGTGTCAGCCGCGGCCGCGATCAGAACGAACGCCAGCAGCGAAACCGTGAGTCCCAGCAGTTGCTTTCGCATTTCCCTGTCTCCTCATGTGAGGCCATTTCGCCTCCATGTACTTCCTGGAATCTGTTTCGTACTTCCTGTTTCCCGGAAAATATTGCCTCAAACCGTTTTTCTCTCCAGCCCTACACCGCCGGAGTCGTAATCTTCTTCACCACTTCCCGCGTAAAACTCTTGCCCAGCCGGTCCTGCAACGTTTCCTGGAAAACAATCGAGTCGCCCGTAATCTTCACCACGTAGCCGTTAAAGACCGGATCGTTCTCCCGCAGGAAATAAGCTTTATTCAGGCCATTGCTGACCACCGCGATGAATCCGTTTTGCGAGTGCACCACGCCCCGCAGGTTGATGGCGCCGATCTCCAGACATTTCTTACCGGTACTACATCCGGAACCGCCGGCATGGCTCACCACCGGACTGAGAAAAGGATCACGCCGGCCGTTTGCGCTGTTCTTGCTGTCGGGAGTGACGGGTTGCTCATTCTCTGCTGCCTCGGCGGGCACGCCTTCCGCCGCGCCTTTCGCGGGTTCGGCCTCGGCCACCGGAGCCTTGGGAGATTCAACCGCCTTCACCGGCGCTCTCGGCCGCGTTCCAACGGTCGTTCCAACAATCGCAACATGTTTCGCACCCGGCTTTCTCGGATGCTTCGCGCTCATCGGACCGGCGCCTGTCGCAATCTTCACTGGTGCCGCTTGAACGTGCATCGTGCTCGTCGCTGAGGGAGCGGCTTGTTCCAGAGCTTCGTTCGACGCCGCCGTGTCCTTGCTCGACACCGCATTCATGGTGTTGCGCGTGTTCTGGATAATGCTGGGACTCTGCGCAAAGGCCATGCCTGCGGCCAGCGCCGAAACCAGTATTGCCGCCTTCATCGAGTTTGCTGGCTTCCTCTTCATCCTGTCCCCCTTACTTCTTCGCCGGCGCCGTGGGCTTTGCTGCTGCCGCCGGCCCCGCCGGATCCAGATCATGGCTGAAATACGTTGTAGTCAGGCAAGTCGCCACTACGCTCTCGCTTGGCGCGTATTGATACGTATGCTTCGCCTTCGCATCGCTCGGCTTGCGCGTCGACGATACCATCAGGTTCGAAACATTGACGATGCGCTCCACTTTTCCCAGCCGGTCGAAGAACCCCAACATGGAGTAATACGGGCCGTCGAACTCCACTTCAAACGGCACTTCCGTATAAAATTCTTTCGCAGCGTAGGGCTTCGATGTGTAGCGGCGGATTTCAACGCCCGACTTGCGCGCTTCCCCGCTCACCATGCGCATGAAATTGTCGATTTCTTTTTCATCGGGCACGATGCGCCGCTCGATTTCCAGTTGCTGCTTCAGGCTGGCCAACTGCCGGTCCATATCAGCCAGTTTCGGCTTGTAGGCCTCAAGTTCCGCATTCTCGCGCAGTTTGGATTGCAGCTTGACCCGCGCTGCGTCGTTCTGGTCGCGCTGCGTCTTATACACCGTGTAGTAGAGACCGCCCGTGATCACGGCCGCCCCCAGCACCAGCACGCCCAGCAGCTTTATCCCTGTCAATTCGCCAAGATTCATAAGAGGTTCCGCCTTTACGACTTCGCCTTTTCGCAGGTGAGCGTGAACTGGAACGCCTGCATGTCCTTTATCGTTTCGTCCTGATAGCTTTCCTTGATCTCGATGTTGCGGAAGTAACCGGTCTTCTGCAGATTGGAAATCAGGTTGGCTACCGCATCGCTCGACAGCGCCATCCCATCGATCGCCACATTCGGCCCCAGGTCCTGCATGCTGTTCAACCAGACCGCCTCGGTGCCGTTGACCGTATCGGCGATCATCGACAGCAGGCTGACTGGACCGGTCTGATCTTTGCGCAGCTGATCAATCACATCGACCCGTCGCTTATAGGACTCGGCCTGTTTCTGCCGCTCCAGATACTTGACCTTGATGTCAGCCAGCGTGCGATTCTTCTGCTCCGCCGCGCGCGCCTGCACGTCGATCGATTTCTTCTCCCGATCGAGCTGATACCAGTAGGCCGCATTAACCGCGCCCGCAATCAGCAAGACCACCGCAACCTGGAGAATCGGTCCGCCCAGGTTGCCGAAATCGAAGCTCGGCATGTTGATCGCCGGGCCCTTCTTGCCTTTCGGTTTTGGAGATCCCAACAGATTGATTCGGATCATAGCTTTTCAAAGCTCCTCAGGGCCAAACCCACTGCCACCGCCAACTGGCCGGCGTTCTGTTCGACCAGCTCCGCCCCGGCGCCCTCCGCCGGTGCCAGAACTTTCTGGAATGGATTGAACAACTCGACCGGCATCGAGAACTCCTGCCGCAAAGCCTCCACCAGTCCCGGAACCTTCGCCGATCCTCCCGCCAGGTAAATCTTCTCGATGTGCTCGCCCGCCGCGCTGGCGCGAAAGAAGTCAAACGTCTTCTGGATTTCGAGCACGATAATTTCCGTCACCTGTTGCAGAATCGGCGTCTTCGCATCGTCCTGCACCGTGCCCACCTTGCGCCCCAGCTTCAAAGACTCCGCATCATCGAAACTCAAATCCAGTTCCTTCTGCAGCGAGTCGGTGTACTGATGCCCGCCCACCGAAACGTCGCGCGGGAAGAGCGGCGTCGTGCCCTTAACAATGTTGATGTTCATCACGCTCGCGCCCAGGTTGAGCAACGCTACCACTTGTGTCGGCGCCGGCTCGTAGTTGAACTCGTAGCAATTCTGCAAAGCCAGCGCATCGATATCCACAATAGCTGGAGTCTTGCCGGCCATCGAGAGTACGTTGGTGTAGTTCAGAATCTTGTCTTTCTTGACCGCGACCAGCAGCACATCCATCGTCGGGCTGCTCGCATCGTCCGAAAGAATCTGATAGTCGAGATTCACATCCGCAAGATCGAACGGAATATGCTGCGCCGCTTCTTTCTGAATCGTCTCCGCCAGCTCCTGATCGCTCATCGAGGGCAACGAAATTTTCTTCACGATCACCGAGTGTCCGCTGACCGCCGTCGCCACCGCCTTCGACTTGATCATCGTGTCCGTAAACAGCTTGGCAATCGCAGCCGACACCGTGCCCGAGTCGACGATCATTGAATCGACAACAATGTCCGGCGCGATCGGCTCGAGGCCAAGATGCGCCACTTCGATTCCCGTCCGCGTCTTCCTGAGCTCGACGGCCTTGATGCTCGATGAACCCACATCCAGACCCACTATCGTTTTCGATCCCATTCCAAACATGTCTGCCTCGTTTGCCTGCGAAGTTCGTTTACGGAGTTCCGGCAGCCTTCGTCGCTGCCTTTACTTTTTTCTTGCCCTGCGGTTCCGTCTCCATCGACTTCTCTTCCATCCACTGATCGATCTTCGTTTTCTTGAAGCGCCAGCGGTTGCCCAACTTGAAGGCCGGAATCTTCTGCTCGTTCACGTACTTGTAAAGCGTGTCCGGACTCACTCCCAGATACTGCGAAGCTTGGCGAATATTCATCACTTCTCGCGAGTCGGCCATTAATGTTTCCTGCGCGTGCTTGTCTTGTTGGTGTGCTGAGCATATCTCAACCGGAAGGAAGGGCATCTCAAGGCGAATGTCCCGGTTTTACAGGGTTTTATAGGGTTTTCCTGGATTCCAGAATTTGCGGACTTACAAGCGATATCTATATCTTGCGATCCTTTCGGAATTGACCACTACAGGTAGTAGCCAGACTTCGCATCAAGCTCTGGTCACCCAACTTCGAGTAACTAAGGTACTAGAGACGGTACGGAAGTACTTGCACGGGCGCGCAAGCCGCTGAAACTACGACCATTCGTTGCTGTCGCTCAACCTGAAATCAAGGTGACTATTCGGAGATTTGTCGTGCTGAGCGCAGCGAAGGACCTGCTTTTCGCCGAAAGCAACCACGCGTTCGGCTTTCTTTTCGGTGGTTCTATTGTGAAACTCACGGCCGGCTCTCTTCTCCCACCACGGTGATCTTCGTATCCGTCCGGAATTTCTTGTAGTCCCGATAGACTTCCTCCACATCTTCGTTGAAGTTCTTAAACAGCGCCACGCGTAAATCGACATGGGCTTCCACCCGCTTCGGTAGCCAGACTTCATCATTCACTCGCGTTAGCTCGACCTGCACCCGCGTGCCTTTGTGTATGCGCGCCAACACCAGGCCAAACGAGATCGTGTCAAGGGTGGTGATGTCCAGCTTCACCCACTGCGCTTCAGCTTTATCGATCCAAATGCGGCCCTTGACCTTGCTCAGCACCTTCGCTTCGCGACTCTTAGCCTCGTAGCCGGGACGCGGCTCCCCATCCAGCACCCATGTATCGCTCCCATCGACGACTTCCGATCCAACCAGCCGAAAATTGAGGGCGTCCGCAACCTCCAACACAAACTTGCGATCGTCTTCGCGTTCTTTCTCTTCGCGAGCCAGCCGCTTCCGGCGCGCCTCTTCCGATTCATTCCTACGCTTGTCAATGATCTTTTGAATCTTCTCGTCTTCCTTCTTCGCCTCATTGACCGGCAGCGGCTTATCATCCATCGCCGTCAACCGCTCAACTTGCTCTCCATAAATCTCCAGAACCTCCAAGGTCCGCGATTCTGTCTTCTTCACCGCCCCATGACCGTCAAGGTGATGCTCCTCCTGGCGCTCAATGTAGGTGTAGTCCCGCTGCTGCCTGTCGTTCTGAATGTCTTTCTCTTCCGCCCGCCGCAGCAATTTGCGTATCTGCTCGACGGGCACCGCCCCGCTGGCATCAGGCTTGAGATCGACAGGCTGGACATCCCGACCCTTTTGATCGTATCCCGAATCAGTGGGCGAGACAGGAAGCTGCCCCTGCGCGAGCGCACAAGTTGCAACGAGTAGAAGCGAGGCCGCAATTCCTTCCCGCAGGCGCATACCCAATGCTATACCTACGAGCCGGACCGACATTCCGTTCCACTCATTCTGCCCGAAGGCTAAGGACCATAGGGACGAAGAGGGTCCTCCTTCGTGAACCTTGGTGTCCTTAGTGGTTAAAGCTTTCGCTGTAAGTCAAGCCTTTTTCTCCGCCCGTTCCAAACACCCCGCCCGAAATGACCGTCCGTCCAGTCGATGCAGCCGCTTAGCCTGCGCCCGCGTGATCAACGGAGTATGCGAGATAGTCAGCAGATATTCCGCCACAAACCATACCGGCTTCTCCGTAGTCATCCACTGCAGCGAATCGAACCTCCGCATATGCACCGGCCGCGAAAAAGTCCGCAAAGTCCGCTCTCCCCGGAGATTGAAGTAAGTGTCAAAGTAACTGATCGCCAGCTCGCGCAACGACCGATACACCGGTTCGCGATAGCGGCAGCCGGTATAGTTCGATTTAGCCAAAGCTCCCCATTGTCGGTCGACCTGATAGACCGCGATCACGTGATCCGTATCGTGCTCGGCCTCAAGATCAAGGATCAGTGGAGGATATCCAATGACCCGCAGCGCCGCCGCCGCGAACAGCGCCCCTTCATAGCAATGCGAAGTATTCTCCCGCAGCACCCGCCGCGGCGACCATGCGCTATCGGCCAGGTGATAAGGCATGGCGTCCAGCGCCCGCTGGATGCCATACGGCGTCTTCAAACCTTTAAGCTTCCGAATTTCAGCAGGGGTCAACCCCCAGGAATTCTCTTGATCAGTCACACATTTATAAGATATGTTCCACGTGGGACGTTTGTAATGGCGTTGCTGTACGTATAATAGTATACATATAGGTACCTTTATGAAGAAACGAAAGAAAGTGGCCAAGTCGCGAAAGATTGCCCGGCTGCAGGCCTCTTACGTCGAGCGAGAGCGACCCGCGTCCGGAGTCGGCCCCGAGTGGACGCGATATTTCAGGCCAATCAAAAAGCCGATCACATTGCGCATCGACGCCGACGTTCTAGCCTGGTTCCAAAAGAAGGGCCGTGGCTACCAGACGAGGATCAATACAGCGCTTCGCAAAGTGATGACGGGAGAAAAGTCGGGCGAGTGAGCCGGTGGCCGGCAGTTCCTCCATATAAGAAGCGCAACTTAAGTCAGAGTCCGCTAACCCAGCAACTCGCCTAATTCCCAAGGGCTTTCAATCAGCACATCGGGCGGCACACTTTCCAACGTATGCGGGGCGAAGCCGTAGGTTACGCCACAAGTCCACATCCCGGCGTTGCGTCCCGTTAGGACGTCGACTGAAGAGTCGCCTATCATCAGCGACTGCTCGGGCTGAATTCCAGTTTCGTTAAGGATGGTCTGAACGCCAAGCGGGTCGGGCTTTTTAGTAGGAAAGCTGTTCCCTCCGTAGACGCTCACAAAAAAATCGGCGAGGCCCAGCACTTTTATTATGTCGCGCGATGGGTGAACCGGCTTGTTCGTGAGCACGGCCATTTGTCGTCTTGAGTTGGCAGGAGAATTTCCGTTCGAGGGCTTCGCCAGTTGCGCCAGCGTTTCGCGGATTCCTTCATAGAGTGTGGTGTGGTCCAGTTTGTGCACACGGTAATAGGCCAGAAAATATTCCAGAGCACGTCGGACTAAGGCTTCGTTGTTGCTGCCGCCCTCCGCATCGCCCAGAGCGCGGCAAATGAGCGTGGGCGCGCCGTCTCCCACGTAGCTGGCGATAACGTCGCCGTCGAGCGCGGGGCGTCCGATGTAGTGCAACGTTGCGTTCACGGAATGAATCAAATCAAGCCGCGAGTCGATCAGGGTTCCATCAAGATCGAAGACCAGCAGGCGGATTTTATTGGCATCGAAGGGGCGGAGCACGCGAATCATTGAAGATCAGGATAAATCAGTTGACAGGTCACAGGTGACAGGAAAGACAAGCAGCCAGAAAAAGCAAATGCGGGAAAAGCCGGTGGCAGGAAAAGCTGGGAAGAAAGGCCTGATCGATACTTTTTCCTGGCACCTGATTTTCCTGCCCTTCCGCTTTTCCTGATTTTGCTGCTTTTCCCGACACCTGATTTACAATGATGCCGGGCTGGAACTCTTTGGAGTGAACGGCACACGATGGCCACAACTAAAGTCGATCCCAAGCTGAACCACGCCAACCTTACGAAGCAGGCCAAAGACTATCAGGGGCTGACGGCTTCGCAGCTTGTCGATGCCTATCGACTCATGTTTACCTCGCGGCGCGTCGACGACCGCGAAATCCTCCTCAAACGCCAGCAGAAAGTCTTCTTTCAGATTTCAGGCGCCGGTCATGAGGCGCTCGGTGTGGCTGCTGCGTTTGCGCTGAAGGCCGGATACGACTGGTTCTATCCTTATTATCGTGATCGCGCTCTCTGCCTGGCGCTGGGCGCTACTCCGTATCAAATGCTCTTAGGCGCGGTAGGCGCGGCCGACGACCCTAGTTCCGGCGGACGCCAGATGCCTTCGCACTGGGCTTTCAAGCATTTGAATGTAGTCACGCAGTCGTCGTGCACGGGCACGCAGATTTTACAGGCCGTCGGATGCGCCGAAGCGGGCCGCTATTTTGCGACGTATCCAAACTCAGCGCAGAAGGTCGATGGCGATTACCGGCAGTTTAAAGATGTCCAATTTCACGGCGACGAAGTCACCTACGTTTCGCTCGGCGACGGCACCACCAGCGAAGGCGAATTTTGGGAGGCGCTGAACACCGCTTCCAACCGGCGTCTGCCGGTAATTTTTTGCGTGGAAGATAACGGCTACGCAATTTCCGTGCCGGTCGAAGTGCAAACGCCGGGCGGAAACATTTCGCGCCTGGTCTCGGGCTTTCCTAATTTTCATTTTGAAGAATTCGATGGGACCGATCCCGTCGTTGCTTACGCCGCTTTCAAGCGGGCAACTGATTATTGCCGCGCCGGCCATGGTCCGGCATTCGTGCACGCCCATGTCATTCGTCCTTATTCTCACTCGCTCTCAGACGACGAACGCCTGTATCGTCCCGACGCCGAGCGACAGGCCGATGCCGCCCGCGATCCTGTGCATCGCTTACAAATGTTTTTGTTGCGCGAGGGGATTCTCGACGAGAAGGGCATCAACAAGATTGAGAAGGAAGTCGACGAGCATTTGCAGATCGACACCGATCGCGCCTTGGCGGCTCCTGTCCCACAGCCGGATACGATTTACAACTTCGTGTACTCGCCCGATCTCGATCCGACCTCGGAGGCATTTGATACCCACCCGGCTGTCGCGCCCCACGAGACCGCTGCGGATGGCAAGCGCTCGCCGGCCGCCAATAAGACGATGGCCGATCTGATCAACACGACGCTGCGCGATGAAATGCGCCGCGACGAGCGCGTCGTGATCTTCGGCGAAGACGTGGCCGATTGCAGTCGCGAAGACTACCTCAAGCAAAAGCAGGTCAAGGGCAAGGGTGGAGTCTTTAAGCTGACCTCGGGATTGCAGATGGAATTCGGAACCGACCGCGTGTTCAATTCTCCGCTGGCCGAGGCCAACAT
Organism: uncultured Acidobacteriaceae bacterium; assembly: GCA_963800565.1. GTDB lineage: Bacteria > Acidobacteriota > Terriglobia > Terriglobales > Acidobacteriaceae > Acidiflorens. The sequence goes on along the minus strand of CAWDBM010000007.1, from coordinate 382,861 downwards.
CGTGGGACGCGCCACCGGTATGGCGCAGCGTGGATTGAAGCCGGTCGTCGAAATCCAGTTCTTCGATTACATATGGCCGGCGATGATGCAGTTGCGCGATGAGTTGCCGATCGTGCGCTGGCGCTCGAATAATGCGTTCTCATCGCCGCTCGTGGTGCGCGTTGCGATTGGCGGTTACTTAACCGGCGGCGCAATTTATCACTCCCAATGCGGAGAAAGCATCTTTACCCATACGCCCGGATTGCGCGTCGTTTTTCCTTCGAACGCGCTCGACGCTGCAGGGCTTTTGCGCACGGCGATTCGGTGCGATGATCCGGTTCTGTTTCTTGAGCACAAGCGACTCTATCGCGAAACCTACGGTCGCGCGCCTTATCCGGGCCCGGATTACACGGTGCCGTTTGGTAAAGCGAAGGTCGTGCATCCAGGCACCGATCTCACCGTTGTCACGTATGGCGCGGTGGTTCCGCGCGCCTTACAGGCGGCACAAAAACTTGAGCGCGAGCATCACGTAAGCGTCGAACTGATCGATCTACGATGCTTGAATCCATTCGATTGGGATGCGATCGCGGCGTCGGTGAAAAAGACAAATCGTGCGCTCATCGCCTATGAAGACTCGCTGAGCTGGGGATACGGTGCGGAGATCGCGGCGCGCATCGCCGATCAACTCTTTCATCACCTCGATGCTCCGGTGAAGCGAGTGGCGGCGACGGATACGTTTGTGGCGTATCAGCCCATTCTTGAAAATGCTATCTTGCCGCAGGCCAGCGATTTGTTTCGCGCCATGAAGGAGCTTGCGGAGTTTTAGGATCGGAATTTTAATATCGGCTGATAGCTTATCGCTTTTCGCTCACGCCATCCGCCGCCGTTATCTTCAACCCCTGGGAGCTTTTCTCGATCTACTCGCCCTGCCGCTAAACGTCGCCGCCCACGGTCCGCCGTCGAAGCAAACGAGCGCTAACGCTATGGTGGCGATCGCCATAGGAAATTCGACTCCGCCGGGGCCAGTAAGGCCGTTCTTGAAATGCACCTTCCAGATGGCGATGCACATCTCGATCAGGAAGGCTGCTGAGAAGAAACGCGTAAACAATCCCAGCACAATCGCGATGCCGCCGAAAAATTCCGTCCCCGCGGAGAGATAAGCCATCCAACGCGGAAGCCCAAGATGGCCCACAAATTCCATGTGGTGGTGGAAACCGCCGAATACCTTCTGATAGCCATGCGCGATCATGATCGCGCCCAATGCTAGCCGCATCACCAATAGCGCCAGCGGTTGCAGCCGATTGAGAGAATCCAAGAGTGCCTCCAAAAGCAGGTGACAGATTTTAAGTGTCAGGTGTTAAGAAAATCAAATTCCTTATTATCTGCGAGCGAGCAGTTCTGTGAACCCGATTTTCCTAAGACCTGAGACCTGACACCAGCGCCCTTCCCTACCACGTCGAGTACGCTTTGCCGTCGCTGCCAACTTGGTTCGAGCCGCTGTGAACTCCCACGATTCCGCCAGGCTCGGTTTGATCAAGCGACAGAATCACATCCTCGCCCGATTCTATCTCCCAGGTGTCCGGGTTGCCGGTGATGTCATCCGGAATGGATTTGATGTACCCGGCCGATTTCAAATCGTCAAGTGACTGCGGCGCTTTTTGTTTATCCTGCCCGTACTGATAAATCATGTAGTTCAGCGTTTCCAGGTTCTTGCGCAGATTGTCTTCGCGCGCCCGCATAATGCTGTGGCTGTAAATCGGGATGCCCACCCCAAGCAGGATAAGAATAATGCTGATCACGACCATAATCTCGATCAGCGTGAAACCCTTGCTCTGTAGTGCGGCTCTGCGTCTTGTGATTCGTCGGTTCATCGAGTGAAATCGCTGTTGATTTTGATGCATAGGCCGCCCGCATGGAAGCCGAACTCACGGAAACAATCCCCCCGCTTAGCCACCCGTCAGTGCGTCCAACTCGAATACGCGGTGCCGTCACTGGAGAGCTCATTAGATCCGCTATGCACGCTGCCAATGCCTGTATTGTTTGGATCCCAGGCATTTTCCGGGTCTTCCGGTTCCGTCTGCCACGTCGTAGGAGTGCCCGTGATGTCGTCGGGAATAAACTTCAGGTATCCGGGCACGAGATCTTCCAGCGACTGGGGTGCATGCTTTTTGTCGAGCGAATATTCCTGAATCAGCTTATTGAGTGTCGTCAAATTCTGATGAAGCCTGGCTTCTTTGGCGCGCAGAATTGAACTGCTATACATCGGCAACGCGATTGCGATCAGCACTAGGATCAGGCTGATCACAACCACCATCTCGATCAGCGTGAAGCCGCGGCTGCGGAATTTCCGCACACTAGCTTCAGGATTCGTTGGTTTTGAATCGCCAGCTTTGGAGAAAAAGTTCATCTACCAATCCTTATACTTTGTGCCGTCCAAAGCGGTCTGGTCTGACTTGGTGTAGACGTCGAAAATATTCTGTCCGCCCCATGAGGTCGAGTCTTTGTCGTCCTGCATGGAGCGCAATCCCCATTCATCGTGGGTCATGGGATCGACCGGAATCTTGCGCAGAAACTTCAGCTTCTTGCCGGCAACGTCGACACCCTTTACTAGCGTATCGAGATCGGGCGGATACCCCTGGCTGTCTACCTTGATCTGGAAAGCCCCCATATCGGCAGCGGTTTTGTAGCGATCGATCGCGTCGCGGATCATCCAGAGGTCATAGCGCAGTTCGTGCTCCCGCTCGCGGGCAACGGCGTTCCTGGCCACTGGAATCGCCATCCCGACAAGGATCGCCAGGATCGCAGTCGCCACGATCAACTCGATCAGCGTGAAGCCACGCTGGCGGCGGGAAGCAACGTTCCTGATGATTGTCGACTGGGTCATAAATTAGTTCTCAGCTCCCAGTCGTCAGTTCTCAGTTAAAACGAACCGAATCTCAACTGAGAACTGGAACCGCGACCTGAGCACTCCTACTGAACGTTGATCGCCGCTTGCGCTCCACTCATGGCAATGGGCTGCATCGCCGGATCGCGCGCTCCGCCTCGTGTGATGGTCAGAGCCGACTGGCCGGGCGCTTTCGCCATGAATGTGAGCGTCACCACCGCGCCCTGTCCCGAGACGCCGCCGGCGCCCGGAGGCCGCGAAGCTGTTATCTGCATCGTGCCCGTCGTCGTATCCTCACGATGCGCCACGGTCACGATTTGCCCATCCTGCGAGAGGAAGCCTCCGTTCGAAACGTTGACCACCTCCAGCTTATTCGGATCGTAGTTGAGCTGCACGGGCACGGAGTAAACGTTTTGGCCGCCCGATAGCATGACATTCACGGTGAAGGTCGATCCCTTCGCCTGATTCAAAGTAGGCGGATCAAAAAGGAACGTGCCGCCGCCAGCGCCAGCACCAGCAACGTTCGGCGGAGTCGGAGTAGACAAACTAAAATTCTGCGGGGTCGCGCTCTGCATCGCTACCTGCGGCTGCATTGGCGCAACTGCGGGGGGAGCAGGCGTGACGACGGACGAAGTTGGCGAACCGATTGGAGCAGTAGCCGGTGGCGTAGGCGCTTTGGAGTTGGTCAGCCGTAGTGACAGCGCGTTGGCCGTGCCCACGTCAAGCATCTCGTTGCTGCCATGTGGATATTCCGGCCCCCGAATAATGTGCGGAATCAGGACGAAGATCACTTCGTTCGAAGAGTGATCGGACGTGTCCTGGGCAAAGAGATATTTCAAGATTGGAATCGAAGCGAGGCCGGGAATGCCCGTGAGCGACTTCGTCTTCGAATCCTCCATCATGCCACCGAGCACGCTGACTTCCCCATCTTTCAGACGGATATCGTGTTCAATCTTGCGCTGACCGATGACCGGCTGGCTGATGCCGCCGATGCTGACATAAGAATCGACTTCGGAAACATCCATCGACAACTTCAATGAAATCTCGCGGCCGGCATGCACGCGCGGGGTAATGTCGATGTTCACGCCCACGTCGAGATATTGGAACTGCGTGTTGACCAGCGGGTTGATGCCGACGCCGCCGATACCAGGCTGGAACGATCCCGTAGCCACCGGCACGCGTTCGCCGATCTTCAAGGAAGCCTTCTGCCCGTCGAGAGCGCGAATCTGCGGATTCTGAATCACCTTGGTGTCGTTGTCGGCCATCAACGCCGTCGCCGAAGCTGCCGGGATCGTTACCTGGAAATCGGTGGCATTCAGATTAGCAAGAGTGTTCAGGTTGATTCCGTTCGTCGTTGTCGAGGTAGTACTCGAGGTAGTGGTGGTGGTCGAAGTGGTCGACCCGGTCGTACTGATATTGGGCTGCAACTGCACCGTAATACTGGTCGGAGGATTGATGCCCAGGGTGTGCGATTTGTCGCGGCTCACCTGCATGACCGCGATTTCAATCATGACCTCAGGCTTCGCCTTGTCAAGATCGTCGACCAGTTTTTGCGCCAGCGCCACCTGGTCGGGCGTGCCGCGCACTACGATCGCTCCCTGCGAAGGCAATTGCTGAATCCGGCTCACTTCGAGAATGGTGCGCATCGCGTTGACTACGTCCTGCAATTCGGTCGGCTGGGAAAGATTCGAAAGATAAAAAGTTTTGATGACGTTTTGTTCCAGCTCTTTGCGCTTCGCAGGATTATCTTGCGCGATAAAAATTGTATTCGGCGTCACCGGCCGCCAAAAGGTTTTGGTCTCAAAGGAAATGATTTCGAGCGCCTCTTGCAGCGTAACGTTGTTGAGTTCGACGTGGACCTGGCGCGGCGTGTAATCAGGGTCGAAAAGAACGTTGATACCGGCCAGCTTGCCCACCGTCTCGTAAATCACATTCGACTTCTCCGTCACCTTAAGCGTGATTGGCACATTCGAGATCGGCGCCAGTTCAACCGGGCCCTGCGCTGAATCCAATCGCCGCCGCAACGCAGTCGGAGCCGCCGCTTGCGGCACTGGAGCCTGCGCATCTTTGATCGCCTGCTGCGTCCGCTTCAATTCCTGGAGCGCGATAAACGACGACGGATCGGTTTCGATCGCCTTTTGGAATTCGACGACCGCCTCATCAAGTTTGCCGGCGTCGCGCAAAGCTTGGCCCCTGTGCACGAGCGATGCCCCGGCAAGAAAGCGCGTCCGCTCGAAAGCGGTGCGATATCTCAGATCTTTCGGCTTGAGGGTATAGGCCTGCTTGAAATAGTCGAAGGCTTGTTCGTAGTTCTGGCGCGCTTCGGCGTCGGTCCCCTTGTCGTAAAGCGCCTTGGCCGAATCCTTACTTTTCCCCGAGAGCGGAAGCGCCAAACACAGCAACACTAGAACCGACAAAGCCGGAGGGATCAGACGTCTCATCAAGCCATCCTCATAAAATTTTCCTTCGTCCGGCCGTGGCGCCCGGCCCGACCCATCCCAGCAAGACGCATCGAACCACCCGAAAAGAGGAACCGGTCAGGCATCTCCCGGATGGTCAACTGTAAAAAGTACCGGAAATTCGGATTATAGCATCGTAACAATGAGCACCCGAAGTGATTGGTAGGGCTATGTTTACACTCATTAGTACAGGTACCGAAGGGCGGGAGAAAGGTCGCAGGTGACAGGAAAACAGGGAAAGCAGGAAAAGTAGGAAAATCAAAATCCTGACTCGATGCTGAGGCTCGTCGAACCGGACGCCCTCATGGCCGTTTCCTTTCCTAACATTTCCCGATCAGTCTTTTCCTGCCTTTTGATTTTCCAGCCCGTGCTTTCCCTGCTCTTCGTTTTTCCTGCGACCCGTCACCTGTCCCCTGTCACCCGCCTCTTCGTGTTACTTTGTTTTCAGCACCTTGCTGTTGAGCACCATGGCTAAGCAGACCACCCATCAGACCACGCCGAATCGCGAGAAAAACCCGCGCCGCCAGCCGACCGCTTCAGGGGAAAAGGATGCCGCCGTCAATAGGAACGCGAGCCATAACTATTTCTTGCTCGAAAAATTCGAAGCCGGTGTCGTGCTGACCGGAACCGAAGTTAAGTCAGTCCGCACCGGAAAGACCAATCTCAAAGACGCGTACGGCCTGATCAAAGACGGCGAACTGTGGCTGCTCAACTGCCACATCAGCCCCTATGACTTCGGCAATTACGCCAATCACGCCGCCCTGCGCACGCGCAAGCTTCTGATTCACAAAGAGGAAATTCGCAAGCTAATCGGCAAGACGCAACAGAAGGGGCTGACGCTGATTCCGACGCGAATGTATTTCAAAAATGGCAAGATAAAAGTAGAGCTCGCCCTAGCCAAGGGCAAACAGTTGTGGGATAAACGCGAGACCGAGCGCCGCCGCACCGCCGACAAAGAAGCGCGTGAGGCGATCTCGCGCAGCAGGAAACGAGCGTGACCTCGGTGGGGTTCGTGCCCACCAGGCTGGGAGTAAGAGTAAATTCATGCGAAGACTCCGAAAAGTAATCGCTCTTTTCTGGTCAATGAGCCTGTTTTGCGCATGGTTCGCACCTGCTCAAGATTTGATTCTTAGACCCTCCGCACCGACGGATCTCAAGCTTCTCGCCATTCACGGCGAAAGAACCAAGAACGGTGTAAAGACAGCCTTTAGAATCTACGAAGCACCCGACGGCAGCAGGGGACAGATATCGTATGTAAAATTCGATTCGCTGCAGGCCGCGAAAGAGCAAATTGAAGACTGGATTAAGTCCACATCAAAGGTCACGAGCAGAGAGCAAAATCAGATTAATAGTAAAGGTCAACTGGTCAGCGATCGACTGTTGGCAGCCGGGAAGTTGAGGGAGGAGTTCGTAATCGTCAGGCGCGACGACCTAACCTGCTACCTTATTGAATCAAGGTCCTTGCAGCTCGCTACGCAGATCGAAGCCTTGATTGAACACAGGTGAGTCAATAGAAAGCGCACTCTGTCAAGAAAACAGCGCAGGCAGAACGTTAGACACGAAGTCCACCAAAAAGTGCCCGAACATATTCGACACCAGATCCCGTCGCCATAAATAAAAGGCAGTCAGAATCCCTCCGAGCACAAGCGCGATCAGAATATTCGCCGCGCCTCCCGTCCAATGGGCCGCGCTAAAGATCGCGAGCGGTATCGACCGGACGCGATGCGTCCAGCGCCCACCGCCCGCAGCCGTTCGATGGCGTACCCCCGAAAAAACAACTCTTCCACAATCCCGGCGCGCAGCACCACGACGAACAAAACCCAAACCGGCAGCTTGGCGAAGGCCTGCGAAGCAGCACCATGGCCGTAACCAGTCAGCTTCACAAGCAGCGCCGCGGGCGCGATGCATGCAATGGCAATCACCACACCCCAAGCCAGCGACTTCCACAGCGGAGATGTACCAATACCGATAGAAGTGAGCGGCAGGCCTTCCTTTTTGCGCACCAGCCAGAGAAGCACGCCAGCACTGGCGAACATGCAAGCCTCCCGGGCCAGCGTCAGCGCAGCCCCGGGCTCAGGCGTGATCGTGCGAAACACCTGTCGAATAATCAGCATGGAGAACAAAGACAAGCCCAAGCCGATCCAACTTGTCGCCGCAGGGGCACCAGAGGGCGCCATGGTATTCGCCCTGGCAGGCACTTCCGCAATCAAGCTATTGCTCATAAACAAGCTTACGAAGCGGTCGCCGCCAAAGTTCCCCAAACCTGGGCCTTACTGGCAAACAATTCAAAAAACCGCCGCGGAGCGATGAATTCAGCAAGAGCTTGGTGGGTTTTTCCAGTGGTTTAGATTGCCCGGCCCGCCGCTTGGGGGCGGCTATGTGGGGTCGTGGGGTGAGGCCGGGCAATTTTTTGTTTCCAGGATTGCAATTGCTAACTTTATACCCCACCCACCCAAAAATGCTGTGTGACCGCGATCACCATTCTTTGTGACCACGACACCTCCACCTGTGACAAATATCACTGAATGGGCGGACATCCCGCCGTAAGGTAGAAGCTGAATTTAGTCCACTAATGTTTTCAGGAGAAGCAACCATGGCGTACGTGATCACCGATAATTGCATCAAGGACGAACTCTGCGTCGAAGTCTGTCCCACCGACTGCATTCATCCCAAAAAAGACGAGCCTGAGTTCGAGGCTGCAACCCAGCTTTACATCGATCCCGAAGGCTGCATCGATTGCGGAGCCTGCGTGCCCGCTTGCACCTCCGATTCGCTATTCGCGGCGGAAGATCTGCCCGAAGACAAGAAGGAGTATCTGGAAAAGAACGCTGCGTATTTCGGCAAATAGTAGCTTCGCATCGCGCCTTGCGCACATCAGGCGGCCGACCCACTCTCGCGTTATTTGAGAGGGCGCCAGGCCGCCATCTATTCCTTCCCTATTCCTCGCCCGCTATCGCCCACCCGAATTCGAAGATGGCGAATTTGAAGATGGCGCCAGCGGCGAACCAACCAGATAAGTAATCGGTGTCCCTCCGCCCGAAGCCTCGCCCATCTCCCATCGGTATTCAGCGCCGCGTAGCTCTCCGACCATCTCCCGCAGTTCATCCGGCCGATAAGTGCGCAGGCACGAGACGACCCCATCGAACAGCAACGCAACTGGGACGAGCGGAATCAAGTACGTCCATAGCAGCCGCGACCACCGAAATGGACGGATCCATGGAGTGCCCACAAATAACATCAGTACGAATCCAAATGTGAGCACTATGGTCGATAGAGCCCTTCTCGGCAGTTCAAAAATGCCAATGCCTTTGCCGGCATCGACCGCATTTTGTAGGATGGCGCGAGCCTCATCCGGCGGGAAATGGTGGAAAGATGTAAACATGGTCCGCAACCCCTGCAATTCTTCTGGCACCTTCATCGAATCCACCGGAGCGGGATAAAAGTTTATGCGACCGCCCGAAGCCGCTTTAACATTTTCGAAGGCGCAGAGGTTGGGATATTTATCGGTCAGTAATATTTGAAGGTCAGGCACTTTTCCCCCTCCCTTTGGAGATCGCGCCCTTCGAGCTTCAAGCTGGCGAGCCAGATCTATCCACGGACCGCCTCCGCCCGAGCACATATCGACAATCGATCCGCTCTCGGTCGCATCGAGCGCGCCCTCCAGCATAGGAACAATCGGCGCATAGGCCCGCAAACGCCGGATGCCAAACTGCAGCGCATCCGTAAGCCCATCCCGCAGAGGCGCGGGGAACCAAGCTTGTTCATGGAATTCGAAAAATTGTATGCGACGCATTGCTCGCAGCCCCTGAATGCAGGTTTTATGACTCTCGCTAATTGCGGATCAGCACGCGAGCATAGTAACAGGGGCGCTGCCCCCAACGCGTCATAGTGGAATTACCAGTTCATCACGTGTCTCTCCTCCGTGTCCCTTCGTGTCCTCTGTGGTTAAGGGTTCAGTCAGACACTGGCTTAGCGTAACGCGAGCCTTCGGTACGCCGCTCTTTCTTCTTTGTGACAATCGCGAAATCGTGCATACTCGTTTGCTCCATTCTTGGAGGCCGCTTCGCCCATGCTTTCTCGTATCTGGCTTGCTATCACCGTGTTAGTTATTTCTCTGCCATTCGTATGTTTATACGCGGCCAATACTCCGGCTGGCGCTAACTCCGATCCGACTTACCAGCAGCTTCGTAACTTGACGCTCTCAGGCGAGGCAGTGAGTGTCACTAACATCGAGTTAAAGCGCGACGCCGGCACCTTCCACCTGCACTCCGGAACCGTGTGCTTTGTAACCCCTGTGATGGGCAAGGTTACAGGCGCGGTGTTCATTGGCGAAGCTCACTTCGTGCTCGATCCATCTGAGCAATCCGAACGCAATAGTCTGAAGTTACTGACCAAAGAAGATGAATTCAGCGAGAGCTTCAATCAGGCAGTCTTTCGCTTTACCGATTCGACTTATGACGAAGTCAAGAAAGCAGGAAGCCTGGCCACTGGCGGCTGCGATGCAAGCCTATTGAAAGATAGTCAGAATACGACGCGCCACAAATTGAAGAATAACCTCGAGGCTCGCATCCTGGAAGATGTCTTGAGTCCTGAGCCCGCAGGATTGTTTTACGCCTTCATCCACGGCAAGCGTTACGACAGCAAGGAAATCTTTGAGATCGATCCGAACCACGGCTCAGCCCAAGTCAACTTCCGAACGTACGACGAAAACAAATGGGGACACTGGGCTTCCTTCAATCTCGCTCCGGGGCATGCGAAATTTTCGATCGGTCATCTGACGAAGATCGAGCACCAACAGCTCGACGTTACCTTTGAAAAGAACGGAAGCCTGAAGGGAAAAGCAACCACCGATTTAGTGGCACAGCGCATGGGCGTGCGGGTTGTACCTTTTGACCTTTTTCGCCCTTTACGGGTGCAGAGCGTGACTGCGGACGGGCAGCCACTTGCCTTCATTCAAGAAGACAAGAACGACGACGGCAACTTCGCAGTTATTTTGTCCAAAGCTCTCAGCGCCGGAGAAAAGCTCGCCATCACGACAATCTATGGCGGAAAAGATGCGGTGAGCAATGAGGGTGGCGGCAATTATTTTCCGGTCGCGCGAGAAAATTGGTATCCCAACAATCCCGGAGCAGAGTTTGGCGAGTATGCGCTCTACGACATGACGCTGCGCATTCCGAAAGGAATGAAGATGGCGGCAACTGGCGTGCTCGTGTCCGAAAGTAACCAGGGCGGACAAAATGTAACTGTCTGGAAGAGCGAGAATCCGCAGACCGTAGCCGGCTTCAGCTTCGGCCTCTTCAAAGAAGAGGAGGCCAAGCTAACGAAGCCCGAATACTTCATCCAGTCCTACGCCAACGAAAACCCTCCCGACTGGGTCGAGATGATGAAACTTGGTGGAGGCGGAACGATGGGCTCGATGAGCACCGTAGGGCTGAACAAGAAAGCGCTGGCAGAGGGCCGGTTAGCGGTCGAGCTCTACACCGATTATTTTGGCCCTTCTCTGTTCAGACACCTCCAACTCACGCAGCAAACGGCCTGCAGCTTCGGCCAGTCCTGGCCGGAACTGGTATGGATCCCGATCTGCTACTACTTCGACACTACGGTTCGTCATCAACTGGGTCTCGACTGGGGTGACCGCGGATATTGGAAAGTCGTTACACCCCACGAAGTCGCGCACCAATGGTGGGGACATACCGTTGGCTTCGCCTCCGGCCGCGATCAGTGGATGAGCGAAGGCTTTGCCGAACTCTCTGCTTCCCTTTACATCAGCATGATCGAAAAAAATCCCAAGAAATTTATCGGGTTCTGGAATGACGAACGCGAGTTGCTCCGGGAAAAAAACGCGCAGGGCTTTCGCGCCATTGACGCCGGCCCCTTAACCATGGGGTATCGGGCCAACAACTCTCGAACCGGATTTGACATAACCCGGCGCCTCATCTATCCGAAAGGCGCCTACATCCTCCACATGATCCGCATGATGATGTGGGACCGCAACACCGGCGACCAGAATTTCAAGGCCGCGATGCAGGATTTCGTCAAGACTTACTCCGGCAAGGCCGCCACCACCGAAGACTTCAAAGCCTTGATGGAAAAACACAAGACCAAGGAGATGGACCTCGACAACAATCATCGCCTCGATTGGTTCTTTGACGAATACATATACGGCACCGCGCTGCCCGCTTACAAGATCAATTACACCTTCGACAAAGATGCAAACGGCGATGTGCTCTTCGGTTTCAAAGTCACGCAGTCCGGAGTGGATGATAAATTTCGCATGGTCGTCCCTGTCTATCTCGAACTGGCGGACGGCCGTACCGCCTTCGTCGGCCGCACCCATCTGATCGGAAACAGTTCCATCGAGCGGAAAGTTCCACTCAAAGGACTCAAAGACACGCCCAAGCGCGCCATTGTGAACGCTAACGACGACGTGCTGGCTTCGAATTAGAATTCTGCACAAGGCTTTTCCGCAAAACTCGATTCGACGTTAAACTAAAGATGCCTCATTCGGAGAAATGGCACAGCATGCCTCGCTGTGAAGTCTCTGCAGAGTCGCGCACTAATGCGTGAAAATGATTGCGAACAATGATTGCGAACGACGAACGACCAACAGCTAACAACCAATGATCAAATCTCCACGAGGAACTCGCGATCTTCTCCCTCCCGACACAGCGCTCTGGAATTTCGTCGAAGCGGCCGTGCGCGACGTGTTCCGCGCCTACAACTTCCACGAAATCCGCACCCCGATCTTCGAGTCGACTGAATTGTTCGCGCGCGGAGTAGGCGAAGAGACCGACATCGTCTCAAAAGAAATGTTCACTTGGGAAGATCGGGGCCGCGCCGAAAGCGATAAAGGGCAATCGCTGACGCTGCGTCCCGAGAACACCGCTGGCATCGTCCGCGCTTACATTGAGCACAAACTCTGGGAGCGCGGCCTCAACAAATTCTTCTCCATCGGCCCTATGTTTCGACGCGAGCGACCGCAAAAAGGCCGCTACCGCCAGTTCTACCAGATTGACGCGGAAGTCATCGGACCCGCCTCCGCCGGCAGCCAGTCTCCGGCCAGAGACGCGGAAATCCTCGAACTCCTCGCCACCCTGCTCGATCGTGTTGGCATCACTGGCTGGACGCTGGAACTCAACTCCGTAGGCTGCCCCGCCGACCGCGCAAAATTCAACGAAGCTCTTCGCAACGCGCTCGCGCCCGTGGTCGATAAAATGTGCGCCGATTGCCAGCGCCGCGCCGTTACCAACCCGCTGCGCGTCTTCGATTGCAAAGTTCCGGAAGACCAGCCGATCATCGCAACTCTTCCCACCATCAATCAATTTCTCGACGACGCTTGCCGCGCCCACTACGAAGAAGTAAAACAAATTCTCAACGCCGTCGAAATCCCCTACACGGAAAATCCGCGTCTGGTGCGCGGTCTCGATTACTACACTCGCACCGCATTCGAATTCACCCACGGCGGGCTGGGCGCGCAAAATGCAATTCTAGGCGGCGGGCGCTATGACGGTCTATCCGAAGCTCTAGGCGGCCCGCCCGCTCCCGGCATCGGCTTCGCTATCGGCGAAGATCGGCTGGTTCTCTCATTGTCCGCATCGGCGGAGTCGGTGGTGCGCAAACCAGACGTCTATATCGCCCCGCTCGGCGCGGGGATGAATCGCGAAGCCGCCCGCCTGGCGCGCGAACTCCGCCGCCACGACCTCGTTGTGGAACTAGGCGATGAATCGTTCCGCCTCAAGAAATCATTCGAAGCTGCCGACAAAATCGGCTCCCGATACATTCTCATTGTTGGAGAAAACGAAGTCGCGGCCAATGCGTTCGCGCTCAAACATCTCGCGTCGAGCGAACAAGTCACCGTTCCGCGCGCGGAGCTAGCGCCAAAACTTTTATCGAAATAGCTCCGCCGCATTTCCTTCCGCATCCTTCGTACACCTTCGTGCCCTCTGTGGTTAGGCCCTCCCAAACTCACCTATCGTTTCAACCAGTCTTGTGATCTCTAGCCCAGGCGGAGCACTCGGTCGGCAACGAACTTTTCAACATGGTGAGGGGTGGGGGGATCGTTGTAAATCAAGGCCCGGCAGCGAAACGCCTATCGCAATTGAACCATTGAACCGCGATAGAGCCGGCCGGGTACCGCGAGCCAAAAAGAGCAAGCCCCGCAGCGGTGTCTTCAAGAAATCCGCCCTCTCCATACTCGGAGGGCGTTTCAAGAATAGCCACTAAACAGGGCTTGCAAACTTTGCTGCGGATCTGTGAGATGAAGCGGAACGCTAGGCCTGATAAACCTGCTCGTGCCGACGCGCCTCATACCAGAGCGCCAGCTCGACCCGGTTCCACAATCCCAGCTTGTCATAAATCAAACGCAAATAGTTTTTCACCACATGCTCGGTCGTGCCGAGCGAATGAGCGATTTCAGAATTCTTGCAACCCTCGGCTACGCGTTGAATGATGAGTTGTTCGCGCTCACTGGGCCCGACGCGGATTGCTGCCTCTCCAACCATAATTGCCTCCGATAAAGTAATGTTGCGAGCTTAACCCGCTTGATGCCGCCCTTGATCCCAAACCTCAGAAAAAGACGGTTAAAGTGTGCCTTGACGGTGCGCTCGGCAATGTGAAGATCGCGAGCGATTTCCGAGTTGTCACATCCCTGAAGCAACAGCTCGATAATCTGCCTCTCCCGGGGTCCCACTTGTTCGAACTTTTCTTCCATAGAACACTGCACCTTCCCAATGCCATCCATCCGCCGCAAGTGGCCTTCCGATACCGGTTTCTGGATGCATCTGGATTAGGGTCGTTGTCGGGTAAATTGCATTCACACGGCCAAAACTAGCCCAGCCACGTTATCAGTTGATGAAATTGTCAATACCAGCACTTTTCTTCGGAAAATTCGGGTCACCATCGTAATCTCAGGAGGTTGCACGCCCCCGCCTACAGTTTTTTTGCGCAGCTTCTAAGGTGAACTACTTAGTACAAAATTCATATATGCCCCCTTCCAAAGCGCATATTTACACAGAAGTGCACGCGCGCCCCGGACCCGCCCGCTCCCCTATAATGGAGTGTGGACTTTAAGCTGCTAAGCAACTACAAGCCTCAGGGCGATCAGGCGCGGGCCATCGAAGCGCTCACCCGTGGCGTCTTCGATCGCGAACAGCATCAGGTCTTGCTCGGCGTTACTGGGTCCGGCAAAACCTACACCGCCGCCAAGGTGATCGAGGCCGCCAACCGCCCCGCCCTCGTGATGGCCCACAACAAGACCCTCGCGGCCCAGCTCTATCACGAGTTCAAAACCTTCTTCCCGCACAACGCCATCGAATACTTCGTCTCATACTACGATTTTTATCAACCGGAGGCCTACGTCCCTGCAGCCGACCTTTACATCGAGAAGGAATCCACAATCAACGATGAACTCGACAAGCTCCGCCTCTCCGCCACGAGATCGCTCTTCGAGCGCCGCGACTGCCTGATCGTTGCCTCCGTCAGTTGCATCTACGGCCTGGGATCGCCCGAGGCCTATTACGGCATGATGCTCTTCCTCGAAAAGGGACAAAAGATCAAGCGCTCAGATATCACGCGCAAGCTGGTCGACATTCTGTATGAGCGCACCGAAGGCGAATTCCGCCGCGGAACGTTTCGGGTGCGCGGCGACGTCATCGAGATTTATCCCACCTACGACGACAACGCCTATCGCGTCGAAATGTTCGGCGATGAGGTCGAATCGCTTTCCCAGATCGATCCTCTATTTGGAACCGTCAAGCAGCGCTACATGCGCCTGCCAATTTATCCGAAGACGCACTACGTGATGAAAGAAGAAACCCGCGCCTCGGCGGTAGCGTCGATCAAGGCTGAGCTGGCCTGGTGGGAAGTCGAACTGGAGAAACAGGGCCGGCTGGTCGAATCGCAGCGCGTCCATCAGCGCGTGATGTATGACCTCGAAATGATCAAGGCCATGGGCTATTGCCATGGCATCGAAAACTACTCGCGTCATTTCACGGGCCGTTTGCCCGGCGAGCCTCCGCCCACGCTGCTCGATTATTTCCCGCGCGATTATCTGATGTTCATTGACGAATCCCATCAGACCGTCCCGCAACTCCACGGCATGTACCATGGCGACCGCTCGCGCAAACAGACCCTGGTCGAATACGGATTCCGCCTGCCCTCAGCACTCGACAATCGTCCCTTGACCTTCGAAGAGTTCGAGCATCGCACCAACCAGCTCGTCTATGTTTCGGCGACGCCTGGCCCCTACGAGCTGACAAAATCCGCCGGAGTCGTGGTCGAACAAATCATCCGCCCCACCGGCCTGATCGATCCCCCAGTCGAGATACGTCCGGTTAAAGGCCAGATTGACGACTTGCTGCACATGATCCGTAATCGCGTGGCGCGCAACGAGCGCGTGCTCGTGACCACCCTGACCAAACGCATGTCGGAAGATCTCGCCGAGTATTACAGCGAAGTAGGAGTTAAGTGCCGCTACATGCACTCCGAGATCGAAACGCTGGAGCGGGTCAAGATTCTGCGCGATCTGCGCAAGGGCGAGTTCGATGTATTGATCGGCATCAATCTCTTGCGCGAAGGTCTCGACCTGCCCGAAGTGTCGCTAGTCGCGATTCTCGATGCCGATAAAGAAGGCTTCCTGCGTTCGGCCGGTTCGCTCATCCAGACCATCGGCCGCTGCGCCCGCAATCTCAACGGCCGGGCGATTCTCTACGCCGATCGCATGACCGACTCCATGAAAAAAGCGCTCGACGAGACCAACCGCCGCCGCGCCATCCAGCAGGCCTACAACGAAGAAAACGGCATCACTCCCGAATCGATTATCCGTCCGCTCGATATGACACTGGTCGCAATTGTCGGAGCCGACTACGCCGATCTAACCTCGTCCGAAGTCGACGGCATCCCCGACCTCAAATCGCAAGAGGAATTAGACGCCTACATCGCAAAGCTAGAAAGCGATATGCGCGAAGCCGCGAAGCGCTTTGAGTTTGAGAAGGCGGCTAAGCTCAGAGATACGATCAAAGAATTGCGAACCAAAGAATTCTTGTTTGCCTAGCAACTGGCATCAACTATTCCCCAGGACCGACCAGGAATCACCCTTGCTAAATTCATGCGCCTTCTCGGCACCGTGCGCCGAGTTCCAATTCCGCCAGGCAGCCGGATCGTTAGGCAAATTGACATTAGTAATCTCGCGCAGCGCCTGATACACCCAGCCGCGCGTAGTCGCATCAAGCGATGGATAATCCGTTAAGTCAATCAATCCTGGAACAGACTTCATGCGCTGCTCGCGCGTCATCATCCCCGATTTTGCCAGGCTACAACCAGCCCGCTCGCGAACTTCAAGCGCGGGCTCGTTGCGAAATACATCAAGGAAATCCTTGATCGTGTCGTCCGTCCCCACATGCGCCAGCCCCTCCACCGACCAAAAACGGGTCTTCTCATCCGGATCGTGCATCCACTGTTCCAGCAACTCATGGATGCGCTCGGTCTCAATTCCTCGATTAGCAAGCATTCCAAGCTCCCACGTAAAATAAGGACGGCTTCCCGTAAGCCTGTGCGCCGTCTCGATCAACCGGTCCGCCTCCTCATCCGTCTTCTCGATATGCCGGAGCGCAAGATTGATCTCGATCGCCGCCGCCCTCACCCGCAAATCGTTCGAGTAGAGCGCCGTATTCTGCAGCGTCTCCCACCGCGGAGTGTCCTTCAGTTTGCCAAACCACCCGCCCACCATCTCCGCAATCATCTTCGTAGCCCCCACATCGTGATTCACCGCCGCACCCAGCAAGAATTCCATCTGCTCCTGCGGCGGCTGCGTCTGCACCCATTCAATATTGTGTTCCGATAACTTGCCGTAATCAGCCGGCACCGGCAGACCGGGCACGGGCAAGTCATCTCCCGATTGCGGTTGCGGCTTGGGATTAGGAACTGGCGTGGCTTGCGGCGCCGCGGGTGTGGCCGCAACAAACGCGGCGACCAATGCGAGAGCGAACGCGAGAGTGAACGTGCGATGGCGCACCTTACTAATCCGATTTCTCATTTCGAACCCCACAGTCGCAAGTGTAGGTGTCATCGAGAAAGCAGCAAGTTACGCCAGTGTTTCCGGCAATGTTAATGGGCTGTCAATATCTAAACCTGAGAGCGCGCTTCCGGGATTGCCGCCCCGCTTTTACTGTGATCTCCCTATTGGCGAATAGCCGTGCGTCGGCGATAAACGATATAGCGCGCCACGCTAATAGCATCTCTGTAGCACTTTGTCTCGCAATCATATTGTGCCGTGTCGTCTGTATCTTTATTTTTGTCTGTAGCAGCGCTCGTGTGTTTGCTCCTTCTCCTCGGCGGCTGCCAAGGGTTACCGGCGAACGTAGCCAACTGTCCCGTCACGCCCACTCCTTCTCAGAACACATGCGTCGTCGCGCCCGCTACCGAACCGCCGCCCCAATCGGTCTGCGGATTCCCTCTCGATATCTCGAACCCGGCGCCCACATCTCATACCGATTTCGTCGCCGGCGTCAGTTCCCCGGTGCCCATCACCGCCCAGGCCCGCCGCCCGATCCCATCTTCACCATGCGGCTTTATGTCGATGGAGAGGCCGTTCTTTACGTCCCCTCCACCACCATCAACCAATACATCTGGATGCCTAACGGCCAGCGCACTGTCGAGGTCGTAGCCGAAGACGTGGCCGGCTACATCGCAACTTCGACCACGCAGGTCAACGTAACCTCGCAAGCCACCGGCGTCTCCAATATCCAAAATCTGCCCGATTGGGTTTCATGTTCCGCGCAGCTAGTCACCGGCCTGACTTGCGCCGCTGGACTCGGAGTCGCCAGTTCAACGCTCACCCAGGATCAATCCTCACCTTCCCTCGACGGTTCGTCGGCGCGCTTTAGCCTTGGCGGGAATCACCCTTATTCCAACGAGCTTTACTGGAGCCCCTTCGGTGGCGGCAACAGCGTCAGCCATTTCACCTACGATCTATATTTCTACATCGATAATGGAGACGCGCCCCAAGCCTTAGAATTCGACGTGAATCAAGCCTTCGGCGGCACGCGCTGGACCTTCGGCACGGAATGCGATTTCAATCAGACCGGCAAGTGGAGTATCTGGGATGACCTGAATAATGTCTGGCGGCCCACCGCCGTCCCCTGCAATCACTTTCCCTCAAAAACCTGGATCCATCTGGTGTGGAATTTCGAGCGGGTTGGAAATCAAGTCCACTACATCAGCGTCAGCGTGGCTGACACCGACTACGACGTCGACACCTATTACACCGCCGAACCCAACTGGTACGAAGAAGAAATCGACGTAGCATTTCAGATCGACGGCAATTATGAACAGCAGCCGTACAACGTCTGGCTCGATGAAGTCACGCTGAATGCCTACTAGCCGCAACTGATCCAGTTGCCCGTTTCACCAAACGGGAAAGCTATATTTTGTTTCTAGCTTTTGCGCTGTGCAGCGTTGCGTCTTAGAGTTTGTACGGCGGAGAGATTTTCTTTCGCTTTTGGGAGGCGCAGCGCTTTCAGCGCTGCGACGACAGCTTCGTCCTGACTGCGACTTTGGGCGCTGAGGTCGCATGCAAGCGGCTTTACAGCGTCCGCTTAAGAGTCAGAGTGAGACTCGCTCCACCCTGCTTCCACGTGCCCGCAATCTCCGAAGTGTCCTTGCTCATGGTGCCGTCAAAGACGCTGAGATTCGAGCTCTTTCAAAGTGCAGTGCCCCCGCCTTGAACGTGGTTGCCGTGATAGCGATGCCAGAGGAGTCCTGATCAGAATAGTCAATGGTGCCGCTGAGAGTTCCATCTTCCGCTGCGGTAATATGCACCACCACCCGCTGTTTCGGTTTGGCACCAAGGATCCAGCGTGCCTTCCCAACTGGCAATGATCGGCGGAGTATCCGCCGCCACCGCGAGCGACGGGACCATGCTCAGGGCGAGCATCATCGCTAATCCCCAGAAAAGCGCGAACCATGAAATGCGAGGCGTTCTCATTCTGGTAATCCCCATCGCAAAAAGGGGATTTTGGTGGACCTGGTCGGGATCGAACCGACGACCTCTTCCATGCCATGGAACGGTGAAAATCGCAACTTGCTGACGGCAAAGGCTTTAATAGTCGGACGAGTCGGCAAAAACCGCCAAAATCGGCGTGTTTTGCTACCAAAATGCTACCAAAACGTTTGCTACCAATTTGCTACCAAACTTATTTGGGCCGAGGGCTGACCGCGGGGGACAGCCCTTTTTTAATCACATGAGTGTTCCATTGAAGGCGGTAATGGGTGTAAATGGGCCTGGTTTTGGGTGTCGACAAATTGGGTGTAATTGGGTGTATTATTGGGTGTCATGATCCAGCCGGCCGCCCTCAAGATCACCCCAGAAATTCTCGGCTTCATTGCCGAACTCGATGAATTCAAAGGGGCTTGGCGGGCTCTAGGTACCTTGGCTCCCGAGCGTCTATCCGCCCTGCGCAGGGTAGCCACCATTGAAAGCATCGGATCATCCACCCGCATCGAAGGCAGCAAGCTCTCCGACAGGGAGGTTGAAAAGCTGCTTGCCAACCTTGAAATCAAGTCCTTCCATACGCGGGATGAGCAGGAAGTGGCCGGCTATGCCGAAACCATGGAGCTGATTTTCCAGTCCTGGGATGAGATCACCCTGACAGAAAACCACGTCAAGCAGCTGCACCGCGACTTGCTAAAATATAGCGAAAAGGATGCGCATCATCGCGGAGAATACAAGACCCAACCCAACAGCGTCGGGGCCTTTGACGAGACTGGAAAGCAGATCACCATCGTGTTTGAAACGGCTACGCCGTTCGACACCCCGCGCCTGATGACGGAAGTGGTCGGTTGGGCAAGAGAAGAACTGGAGAGCCGGCAGCTGCATCCTTTACTGGTCATAGCCATTTTCATTGTCATATTCCTTGAAATCCATCCTTTTCAGGACGGCAACGGTCGTGTAAGCCGCATCCTGACCACGCTGTTGCTGTTGCGCGCTGGCTACGCCTATGTTCCCTATAGCTCACTGGAGAGCGTGATCGAACACAGCAAGGAAGGCTATTACCTCGCGCTGCGCCAGACGCAACGGACGATCAGAACCGACACGCCGAATTGGCAGCCATGGGTCTTGTTCTTCCTGCGCGCGCTTCAACAGCAGATGAAGCGGCTGGCCAAGAAAGTCGAAAGAGAGAAAATTGTCCTATCTGCTTTACCCGAATTGTCCGTGAAAATCCTCGAGTATGCGCGTGAACACGGACGCGTCACCATCGGCGATATAGTTACACTGACCGGCACGAGTCGGAACACGCTCAAGCAGCACTTCCGCCAGCTTCTGGAAAAAGGCCACCTACTAATGCACGGCAGAGGTCGCGGCGCCTGGTATGGGTTGGCATAGTGTCGAGAACTTCGTGGCCACAGATAACGATGAAGAATCTAAGCGCGGAAGGAATCCAGCTTTATCTGCTGATTAAGAGTTATGTGTCCCGACGTGGCTGCACCATAGACAACCTGCAGCCGTCACAACAACTTAACGATCACAAGGCCCGCATGGACGGTTTTCGAAAAACGGTGGTAACGTTGGTGAAATCGAAGGGCATCCAACTCAAAAGGACACAAAAAAGACACAGCGCATTCGCATGCTCGTCGCTCTTTTGGAGAGTGGGATTTGCTTTAGGCTTTCCTGGACGAAGGTCTCTGTCGCAGGTCCGCACTTCAGAACTCCCCGCCTCAATGTTCGCCGAATCGTTGAGGGATCTGCTGGCGGCTAATTTACTCTTGGGTTATGATCCCAACCGGACACTGCTAACCGACACTGATTTCAACGCACTTTAGCTGCCTCGCCTATCTCCAAAATCCGCATAAGTTTCTCAGTTTTGGACCCAAATTGGACTCAGATTTCAGGGCTTGCCAGGAGAGTTGCCTCTGTCCCATGGCTGCGGGCACGCCCACCCGCACCATGGGACGCATTTCATCTGTGCTGGTCCGAAAAAGCGCCGGCGGGCTGAGGACAGCGCGCCGCGCTGTGAGTCGATTTGCACTCGCCGTTTGCTTTCCCTCACCCTGCCCAGTCGGCAAGAATGCATTATCCAGAACGAAAGTCAGCCAGGAATCGGGCCCGTAGTCGTCAAGGAAGAACTCGGGAAACTCCCAGATGATCGTTAATCCCAATTTTCAGGCATAATGCGTATTCATCCAAGTAAGAAAAATCATGGCACCGGGTCGCTTGGGGTTTCATGGGCGGAAAACAATCTTCTATCCTGAACAACAACACGTTGAAATTGGGTTTCTTCTCTCCGAATTGCTCGGGTGGTATGTCGGTCACAAAAATTCCCGAGCGCTGGGTCAATTCGTGGGAGAACAACATTCGCCTGGCGCAGCTTGCCGACGAAGCCGGCATTGAATTTCTGCTGCCCATCGCGCGCTGGATCGGTTATGGCGGTGAAACTGACTTCCACGGGAGCGTACTGGAGACTCTTACCTGGGCGACTGGGCTGCTTGCGAAAACCAAGCGGATCAATGTTTTCGCAACCGTGCACACGGCGTTCATTCATCCCGTCGTTGCCGCCAAGCAACTCGCCACCGCCGACCAGCTGGGGCAAGGCCGGCTTGGTCTTAACATCGTCGCCGGGTGGAACAAGCCAGAATACGATGCCTTCGGCATTGATTTACCGGAGAAGCATAGCGACCGCTACGCCCTTGCCCAAGAGTGGTTCGACGTGGTCAAAACCATTTGGAACCACAACGGTCCGTCCGATTGGAACGGCAAGTTCTACCACCTGAAAGGCGTGTATGGATTCCCCCGTCCCTATGACGGTATTCCTCCCATCATGAACGCGGCCGGATCAGGCGAAGGCCGCGAATTTGCGGCGCGCAATGCCGACTTTCTATTCGCAATCTCGGTCGATCTCGAGAAGTCGAAGACTGAAGTTGATGCGATCAAGGAGAACGCTGCCAAGTTGGGGCGAAATGCGGGCGTCTTCACTTTGTGTCACGTAGTTTGCCGCCCGACTAAGAAAGAGGCCGAGGAGTATTACCGTTACTATGCCCATGACAACGCCGACTGGGGAGCGGTCGACAACCTGATGCGCCTTCAGGGCATGCACGCGCAATCTTTTCCCGCGGAGGCCTTGCAAATGCTGCGCGATCGTTTTGCCGCCGGACATGGCACCTATCCGCTGGTGGGTGATCCCGACAGTATCGTGAAAGAAATGGAAAAGATCACAGCCTCGGGTTTTGCCGGCACCACGCTTAGTTTTGTCGATTACGTAAAAGAGTTTCCTTATTTTCGCGATGAAGTTATTCCACGCCTGGAACGAAAAGGTCTGCGCGAGAAATTTAAAAGCCAAACAGTCGCGGGCTGAAAGACCGCGGTTTGAAAAAGGAAACATGGCGCCAGCATCCAGTCCCACCCCAGAGAAGCCGCTTTCGCAAGCGATTACGGATCGCAGAACTACCCCTGGGTTCTTAGCCGATCCTGTCTCGGAAAATGACCTCAAACAAATTCTAGAGGCGGGTCTCTCCGCTCCCAGCGCCTACAACCTTCAACCCTGGCGATTCGTAGTGGTTCGCGACTCCGAACAGCGCGCACGATTGCGACTCGCAGCGATGAACCAGCCCAAGGTGGAGGAAGCTCCGGTAATCGTCGTAGCTTGCGCTGATCTGGAAGGCTGGCGCAGCGGCGATGTCGACGAAATGATTCGCCTCGCCCAACAACACGGCTACGGCGATGAAGCTCGCTACGCCAGCATGCGCAAGAATATCGCTTCTTTCTTCGGGTCTACTCCTGGTGCGGCTGGCGGATTGGCGCCCGATTTTGCCGTATGGGCCAACCGGCAAACCATGATCGCCTTCACCACCATGATGTGGATGGCCGAAGTTCTCGGTTATGACACGGCGCCAATGGAAGGTTTCTACGAAGATCAGATCAAATCAACGCTTGGCATTCCCGCCCACGTTCGCGTCGTCGCACTCCTTGCCATCGGCCATCGGCGAGGTGATGACAAGCGCTTTGCGGGCCGCTTCGCCATGCGCCGAACCGTATTCGTCGACAAATGGGGAGAGCCGATTTCCTGAGATTGCCTGATTTCGCTCTTGCTGTACACTCGCAAAGTGATCAACATTTCAACACTTGACAATGTGAACACTTGGGAGCATGATCGCGTGTCCCATCACTTCAACGTTAGTTTTTCCACGAATGAATCGCTCCGAAATCAACCGCGTAAGCGTGGCGGATCAAGTGGCGACCCTCCTGCGCCAGCGTATCCTCGACGGAGAGTTTCGCCCAGGCACACAGCTCCAGGAAGTGCCCTTGGCGTCTTCTTTGGGTGTTTCGCGCAACACCATGCGGGAAGCAATCCGCGTGCTGTCGCTCGAGGGCCTCTTGCGGCGCAGCCTCCATCGGGGCGCGTCGGTTTCGCAACTCTCTTTGCGCGACGTGCATGAAATGTATCAATTGCGCCGGATGATCGAGTTGCCCGCTGTGCTTGCCGCGCGCGACTCAGACCCAGATTTGTTGCAAGAACTCCGCAGCGCTGTCGAGCAGTACGAACTCGCGGTACGCGATCGCAGCTGGTCCCGCGCTGTTAGTCACGACCTGCATTTTCACAGCCTGCTGGTGCGCTTCCACGGCAACAAGCGTCTGAATCTGTTTTACAAAAACATCCTTGGTGAACTGCGCGTCGGCATGGTCTTAGTCGACCGCAGCCATGACAATCCCGGTGCGCTGATTCCGGTCCACCGAAAAATGTATCAATTGCTAAGCAGTGGAAAACTCAAGCAGTGCGCCGCTTTGCTCGAGCAGCATCTCAAGGATTCCGAATCCCGACTGACCCAGGTATTGCACGCCCATGCGGCGCGAACGGTAAGGGCAGCTCAGTAGTTGGTCGAGTAACAACAGATTTATGAGGGGAGAATCGAATGGACGATCAATACGTTGTCGAATCCGATGCCGGAATGCTCGGCTCTGTTCAGTCCCCGCTGTTCTATCACCGTCGCTTGCGAGCGATCGTCTGCCTTCTGCTGTTCCTGGCCGTGTCCAGTTGGTTGGGAGCCCAGGCCATTAACGGTACTCTGCAGGGACGAGTTTCTGACACAACTGGCGCGGTCATTCCAGGTGCGACGGTTACCGCTCTCAACACGGCCACGGGCTTGACCCGTTCGGTCGCGGCGAATGCAGAGGGCGATTATCAGATTGGCGGACTTCCCGCCGGCGATTACACCGTCGAGGCTGACAAGCAGGGCTTCCAGAAATTGGCGAAGAAGATTCACCTCGACCTCGGCGCCTCTGGAAATGTGGATTTCGCGCTCGCCATCGGCAGGGTTCAAAGCCAGGTCGAAGTGCAAGACGTTGGGGAAGTCGCCGAGCCTACCCGAAGCATGGTGAGCGAGGTTGTTGATCAGCAGAAAATTGAGAACCTTCCAGTCAACGGGAGGGAATTCATCGATTTCGCCTTGCTCGCGCCCGGCGTCACCATCGGAAACACGACCTCCGGCAGCACCGATGTCATTGTCGAACCGGTCACCAAGCTTTCCTTCGCCGGCCAGAATATTCACTATAATTTCATCGCCGTCGATGGCGCCGACGATATTTCCACTGCCTCCGGCATCCAGCGTGGCACCCCACCCCAGGAGTCGGTACAGGAGTTTCGCGTTATCAACACCGACTACACAGTGGAATTCGGGCGGGCGACGGCCGGCATCGTCAACATCATCACCAAGAGTGGCACCAACGCCCTGCACGGCTCTGTCTATGACTATCTGCGTAATAACGCAATGGACGCCACCAGCATTCTCGCGGTGCCCGGCTTCAATGTATTGCGGCAAAATCAGTTTGGCGCTGCCCTCGGCGGACCCGTCATAAAAGCCAAGACATTCTTTTTTGCCAATTACGAAGGCCAGCGGCGTACCGAATCGCCCACTTACAATTCCGTGGTGCTGAACAACCTCAACACACCCGATGGAATTAATTTCGTAAAGGTTAACGTCTTCCACCTGCCGCCCGAAAACCTTTTTGTGCTGCGCGATTCCAATACGGACAATGGCCTTGCCAGACTCGATCAAAACTTCGGGCACAGCAATCTTTTTGTCCGGTATTTCATCAATGACGATCGTTTGACCAACCAGTCGCCTCTGAACAACGGATTCGATCTACCCTCTGCCTTCAAGAACAACACCATTCGTGACCAGTCGGTCGCGGGAGGCTTAACGTCGGTGTTTTCCTCAAAGGGGGTGAACGACCTGCGCATGCAATACGCTCACCGCAACTTCGATTTTCCGGTCGTCTCTACCCAGCCCCACCTCGAAGTCGCTAACACGTTCGCCGTCGGCGTCAACCGCGGTAACCCCGACATTTATACCGAATCGCGCTTCGAGTTAGTCGATAACATGACGTTTAACATGCGCAACCATACTCTAGGTTTCGGCGGTAACTTCGATCGCGTCTCGACTTACGAATCCTTCCCGCTGTTTTATCCCTTCGAGGCAGACTTTGCCAACCTCCCTGCCTTTCTCGGCCAGGACGGTGGGGCATGCGCTCCCGGAGGTGTCGGTTGCCCCGATCCCTTCGTGATCTTCTTCGAACGCTTCAGCACTACCACGACCCCGCTTTTCACTGAGACATCTCTGGCGGGAGGAACGGCCGTGTATCAAGGCGGCGCAATTTCCCAGGCTATTCGTGACCAAGCCTCAGACACTCTCGACCATACCTATACCGGCTTCTATGTTCAGGATAAGTGGCGTGCCACCCAGAACCTCACATTGAATGGCGGAGTGCGCTGGGAATTCGAGACGTGGCCTTCAGGAGTGTTGAATACGCAGTGGAAGAATGTCGATCCGAGAGTAGGCCTCGCGTACAACATTGGAACGGCGCACAATTTCATGTTCCGCGCTGGTTTCGGCCTCTTTCACGGAATTATTCCATCGCCATTGCTCATGTGCCAGGCGCCCTCTTGCGGCGGGCTGGCCGCCTACCCTGGGCGTCCCTTTGAAAACGGTTTGAATGCCAAGACTGGCCTCTTCAGCTTTGCCAGTTCGCCTTTCATTATGAATTACGGTCTCAACGCTCTCCTCACGCAAGCCACTTACCCCAACGGAACTCCATTTGCGGGCTGCCCGTCTGGCTTCCTGGATTCTTGCGGATTCCTGCAGGATGCGACCATCGTGCGATTCGATCAGGGAAGCCAAAATCCGTATGGTATTCAGACCAGCGCGTCTCTTGAGTTCCAGCCTTTCAAAGACGCGGTCTTAAGCATCACCGGAGTCCATCTGCGTGGTGTACATCTCGGCAGTTTTTACAATGTGAATCAACCTGATCCGAGCGGCACAGTACAGGTTCACACCACCAGAGGGCAAACCGTCTGTAAGAACGTCTATTTCGATTTTGCGTCGCCTTTAAATCCGGATGGGCCGATTATGCCCCCTAACTGCTCAGCTTATCCGTCGCAAATGATTATTCCGAACGTTCCCCACATCAACGGGGTTCCTGGTTTCCGTGATCCCCAATACAGCGTTTTCTTCGAAGCGCGTTCGGGTTGGGATTCCGTTTACGATGGCCTGCTCATCAACATGAACAAGCGGATGACAAACAATTTTTCGTTTGACATCAGCTACACCTGGTCGCACTCCATCGATGACGGTCCCAATCCCAGCTTCGTTCTGATTCCGCAGGACAGCAATAACGGTAATTTCGCGCAGGAACGCGCCAGTTCCGCCGACGATGTCCGGAATCGTTTTGTCGGTAATGCGATCTTCGCAAGCCCCAAGTCCTGGAACGTAGTCGCGCGCGATTTCACTTTCAGCACAATCATTACTCTGCAGTCTCCGCAGTATTTCACCAAATATGCCGGTTTTGATGCCAATGGCGACGTCTTCGGAAACAATGACCGCGTCGGCGGCGAACCGCGCAACACGTACAAGGGAGACACACTGCAGACCGTCGACGTTCGCCTGGAGCGCACCTTCCCTGTCCACGAAAGGATGCACTTGCAGTTAATGGCCGAAGCTTTCAACTTGTTGAACACCGTCAACGTTCGCTATTACAACACAAGCTATGGTGCGGCGGATTTCTGCGGGCCGGATCCCGGTGCGCCAGGTTGTTCGGGAGCGCCTGCATTCTATCGGGAAAATTCGCCCAATCCCTCGTACGGAACGCCTAGCGCCGTATTCAACCCCCGTCAGATTCAGTTCGCCATGCGTCTGACTTGGTAATGTGAGTTCAGTGTAAAGCGATTCAGGATATTAATGCCGCCGCTTCCCAAGACGATAGAGGAGACTGCCAGCTTCGCGCCAAGAGATTTAGCGCCCGCCTTTGCGCGGATGAGCGCCCGCCGTCTCTACATCTTCGGTGGCATCGCTCTGATCGCTACTGGACTTCTCTTCGGCGACGTCTTTGCCGTTTTCATCCTCCACCAGAACGCGGCCCGGCAGAGTGATGCGCTCATGGCTGCCTCTCGCGCCGTCGCTGCCGGAAATCCCGCGGCGCTGAATGAACTTTTCAGCCACGTCGGCAACGTCTTGGAGGATCGCGGCACCAAGGTTGACGCGCACGTTCACATGATTGGCGCAGGTTATCTGGCGCTGCTCCTGGCGCTCGTTCAGCCCTACATCGCGCTCTCAGGGCAAACGAAAAAATCACTGGCTATTCTCTTCCTCACGGGCGGAGCCTTTTTACCGTTGGGCATTTTTCTGATTCATTACATCGGATTGACGGCGAGCCCATTTTCCGCAATCGGCTGGGCAAGCGTGCTGGCCGATTCCGCCGGAGCTGTGCTGATTCTTGTATTCATCATTCATTGGTGGGGTTTTTGGAAATACCTCCGCAGCCGCCAACTGAGCGAGCCCGAACTTTCCGACCAGGACACCATGCCGCGTCGCGCGCTGCTAACCGGCGGCACGCTGCTCATCCTGCTGGGTTTTCTGCACGGCGCATATTATGCAGCCACCCAACTATACGAGCATGAACGGATGGAAACCGAGATCCTGCAACGTTTGCTGGACTCTGCCACGGTGGGACGTATCGAAGAAGTCAGCGCCGCGGTCAATAGTTTCGGAAATTTAGCCGGCGCGCGAGCCGTGAACATCGCGGCCCACTCGCACATCATTGAATTTGGTTTGCTGGCGATGCTGCTTTCATTCGTGCAGCAGTTCGTGTTTCTCGCGGAGAAATTGAAACGCCGCTGGGTGAAAATGTTGCTTGGCGGCTCGGTTATTCTCCCCGTGTTTGTTCTCCTGGAGATGAAGCTGGGATTGATTGCCGGAGGTATCGCCGACGTTGGCGGCCTGATGGTCCTCATAAGTCTGGTGGGAATGCTGGTCGGCATCTTGCGTTATTCCGGCGTCCTGGATTTTGCCGGGAATAATTGTGGATCGGACGCTGGATCGAACGACGGTGCGAACAGCCATCGAGCCGATGTGTCAGTGGGTGCGCGATGACGGGATCCGGGAAGCTTCTGCTTTTCGGCGGTCTGGCGTTAGTCGTCATCGGCACGCTCTATGGCCTGCAATATGCGCTTTTCACTGAGCACCAGACGCTCGATCACATGGGAGGATCTCTCGCCCAGTCTTTTACCGCAGCGGCCAGCCGGAATGCGTCGCAGTCTCAAGCCGCGCTCGAAGAGTATCGCGAAACCAAGTACGATTATGTTCGCCAGGTCGACGCTCACTCTCACGCAGTCGGCCTCGCTATGCTCATGATGGTTCTCGGTGTGATTTTCGAACGCGTGAATTTCCGCGAAGAAATTCGGCGTCTGGTTGCGCTTTCTCTGCTGGCAGGCGGCGTGTTATTCCCGGTGGCAGTCATTCTTCAGACGTATCATCACGATGCAGTAGTGTTGAAGGGGTTGGCTGTGGCCGGTTCCGGGCTGGTCATCGCCGCGCTTGCGGCTACGGCTTGGGGATTTGCCAGGCCGCGCGCGGCTGCTTAGGAAAGTCGTTTAAATTACGGGTTGTAGCTGGGGAAACGAATCACAATGTATCCGCGATCATTTCATTATCATCGAGCCCGTTCATTGCATGAAGCGGTCACTATGCTCGGCCAACTGGGCGAGAACGCAAAATTCCTTGCCGGGGGACAGAGCCTGATTCCGTTACTCAAGCTTCGCTTCGCCAATCCCGAACACCTGGTCGACCTGAACTTTATCGCTGGCACCTCCTTTATTAATGAGGAAGCGGGGGCGCTTCATTTCGGAGCAATGACGCGTCATGCCGAAATCGAATACTCCGCCCTCGCGCGAAAAATTCCGGTGCTCCACGATTGCGCCGCTGGAATTGCCGACGTCCAAGTGCGAAACCGGGGCACCATCGGCGGATCGCTCGCGGAAGCCGATCCAAGCGGCGATTGGGCCAGCGCCTTGATCACGCTCGACACCGCCGTTCACTGCCTCGGACGGAACGGCGGGCGCACCGTCCACTTGAGCGACTTCATCAAGGACGCCTACACTACAGCGCTGGCGCACGACGAACTTGTAACCGAAGTTGAAGTGAAGATTCCGCCAAAGGGCAGCGGTGGAGCTTATCTTGCCTTCAAGCGGAGCGCCCCCGTCTATCCGAGCGCCAGTGTCGCCGTTCAACTTACCATGGCGGGCGACGTCTGCCAGAATGCTGCCATTGCTCTCGGCTGCGTCGGCCTGACCCCAGTTCGCGCCACAAACGCGGAGACGGCGCTTCGCAGTCAGATCCTGAACGACAAAACTATTTCCGCCGCCGCCGAAGCGGCTCGCTCTGCCGCCGATCCTCAGCCTGATATGCGCGGATCTGCCGAATACAAGCGCCAACTCGTCGTAGCCCTGCTGAAGCGCGCCATTCAGATCGCCGTGCGCCGCGCCCGCGGAGAGCAAGTGGAAGGTGCCCATCTTTATGCATGAAACTTCTGTGCCTGAAACGGCAGCCGCAGAAAACATTGCGGTCACTATTCGCGTAAACGGCAAGCCCCACGCGCGGCAGGTTGAACCGCGTCTGTTGCTGGTCGAGTTCCTGCGCGAGACCTGCGATCTCACCGGCACGCACGTTGGTTGCGATACGACGTACTGCGGCGCTTGCACCGTGCTGATGAATGGGCAGGCGATAAAGTCTTGCACCATGTTTGCAGTGCAGGCCGACGGAGCGGAAATAACTACGGTCGAAGGACTTGAGAAAGATGGCAAGCTCGATCCTATTCAAAAGGCTTTTGGCGATTCATACGGTTTGCAGTGCGGCTACTGCACTCCTGGCCTGATGCTCTCTGCTCATCAGTTGCTCGCTAACAATCCTGAGCCAAGCGAAAAGGAAATTCGCAAGGCCATTGCCGGAAACACCTGCCGCTGCACCGGCTATATGAACATCTTTAAGGCCATTCAACTTGCCGGCCAGA
Organism: uncultured Acidobacteriaceae bacterium; assembly: GCA_963800565.1. Lineage (GTDB taxonomy): Bacteria > Acidobacteriota > Terriglobia > Terriglobales > Acidobacteriaceae > Acidiflorens. The sequence goes on along the minus strand of CAWDBM010000007.1, from coordinate 352,212 downwards.
ATATGAAAGGGATGTGAAATGGCCATCAAGTTTTCTGGTGTATTTGAAGTCAAGAAACAACCCGAAGAGGTCTACGATTTTCTTACCGACCCGAATCGATTTGCGGCGCTGCTTCCAGACTTCCAAAACTTGACCGTGCAAGACGCAGCGCATTTTACGCTCAAGGTAAAAGTAGGTATTTCCTACATCAAGGGCAGCGCAGACGTGAAGATGGAACTGGCCGAAGCAGAGCGCCCGCGCCACGCGCAATATAAAGGACAGGGTGCGGTCGGCGGAGGAAGTGTGACGATGGTCGCGGGCTTTGGCCTGGCGCCGATGGTCGAAGCCAACGGTGCCGTGCTCGCCACCAAAGTCAACTGGCAGGGTGAAGCGCAGATTTTCGGCCGCCTCGCGTCCGTCGCGGGGGGCATGCTTGAGCCAATCGCCAAGAAGCAGATTCAGAAATTGATCGATGGACTGCAGGCAGCTTTGACCTGATTGCTTGAACGTGCATGTCTGCCCGCATAATAAGGATAAGGGAGCATCGATAAAGTGGCGCAAGAGAAAGAGCAAGAGAAAAAGAACGGTGGACGTTGGGTCGGTGCGTCGCTCCCTCGAAAAGAGGAAGACCGGCTGCTGCGCGGCCGCGGCAAATTTGCGGACGATATCAAGTTGCGCGAGATGACGTATCTTTGCTTCGTGCGCTCTCCCTATGCGCATGCCCGCATCATCAGTGTAGATACCTCGGCCGCGGAAGCATTGCCGGGCGTCGTCTGCACAATCACCGGCAAGGAAATAGCCGCTCAAACTCATCCATTTATTGAGATTGCGCCCGACCACATCCAGAAGGTTCGCGATTATCCCATGGCTGTCGAGAAAGTCCGCTACCAGGGGGAGCCAGTTGCCGCGGTAGTCGCCGAATCCGCTAGTCTCGCCGAAGATGCCGCTGAGCTTGTCCAAGTTGAATACGAACCGCTCGAGCCCGCGATCGATGCCGAGGAAGCGTTGTTAGACAAAAGCATCCTTCACGAAGAAGCGGGGACAAACCGCGTCTGGTCCGGCACGTGGGAATTCGGCGACGTGGAAAAAGCGTTTCGCGATGCGGCCTATGTGGTGAATATCGACCATCTGCACTTCCATCGTTTCTCTTCGACGCCGCTTGAGAATAATGTCGTGATTGGACAATGGGAACCGAAAGAAGATCGCATCCATTACTGGTGCAATAATTCGTTCCCTTCGTTTGCCATCCAGTTTCTCGCCGCGCACCTGGCCGTCCATTTTGATCGCATCCGCGTGCAGACTGCCGATATCGGAGGCAGCTTTGGCATCAAGATCACCAGTTATCCGCAGATGTCGGTGTGTGCCGTGGCTTCGAAAAAAGCCGGAGGGCGGCCGGTGAAATGGGTGGAAACCCGGTCGGAGCACATGGTTTCGAGTGCCCACGGCAATGAACGCACCTTCCGAGACACGCGCGTCGCTCTCGACAAGAACGGAGTCATCACCGCGATCGCCTCTCGGCACATTGACGACTGCGGCGCCTATCCACGCTATGAGCCTCTCGGCTGTGTGATTTATTCGCAGGTGTTCTGCGGCACCTATCGTTTCAAAAACGCCCGCATCGAGTTCACCCAGACTGTTACTAATAAGTGCCCGGTTGGACCGAATCGCGGTTACTCGCGCATGCAGCATCTGTGGTTCCTCGAGCGTGTCGTCGACATCTGTGCCCACGAAATCGGAATTCCTGCGGACGAAATGCGCCTGCGCAATTACATTCGCCCGGAAGAATTTCCTTACACGACGCCTAACGGCTGCGTTTACGACTCAGGCAACTATCCCAAGATGCTTGAAGTGGCCAAGAAACTAATTGGATGGGACGACTGGAAGAAAAAGCAAGCCGAAGCGCGCCAACAAGGGCGCTGGATTGGCATCGGCATCGGCACCACGCTCGATTCCGGAACCAACAACTTCGGCCAATCGCAGATCGTGAATCCCTATGCACCATTCTCCGGCAATTCGCAAGGCGCGAACTGCAAGCTCGATGTTTATGGTGAGGTCGTGGTCGCCGTGGGTTCGTGTCCGCAAGGCCAGGGACATGAAACGGTTTCGGCGCAGGTCGTTGCCGACGTTCTTAACATTTCGCCTGATCTGATCACAGTTCGCACCGGCTTTGATACCGAGCGCAATGTGCATACCGGTTTCTCCGGGACCTACGCGAGTCAATTTGCGGTTTCCGGCCTATCGGCGGTGCATGGAGCAGCGCAGAAACTCAAAACCGAAATGAAGCGCCTGGCAGCCTTTGTGCTAGCGACGACGCAAGATGACCTGGAATTTGGAGTCGGCGAACAAGGACCAGAGATCAAAGCCAGGAGTACCGGCAAATCGATCAACTACTGGAGCCTGGCGAACATTGTCAACGTGAATAGCGCCGTACTCTCTGAGGAATTGCAGGACGTCACGCTCAATTGCCGCTACGTCTGGCGCGCGCCTTTCAAAGTGCCCGACAAGGAAAAGAAGTATGGCAACCTCACACTGACCTACTCATCGCAGTTGCACATCGCCGTCGTCGAGGTGGACCGCGATACTTTCATTCCCAGGATTCTTGACTACGTTGCGGTGGATGATTGCGGTGTCGCCATCAATCCTCCGATTGTCGAGGGGCAGGTCTATGGCGCAACGGCTCATGGTATCGGCGCCGCGCTAATGGAAACCTGCGCTTACGACGCAGTCGGCAATATGCTGACCAGCACTTTCAGTGACTACACTCCAATCACTGCCATGAATATTCCCAAGATCAAATACGGATATATTTCGACCCCTTCGCCCCATACCTACAGCGGCGCAAAGGGAATGGGAGAAGGCGGCGCAGCTCCGATCCATACCATTTCCGCGGCATTGCAGGACGCCCTCTTTGCGGAGGGAATTTTCATTGACGACTCATTTAACAATGGCGACAGCATTTTCCGCTCGCTGCAGGGGCGCGAGGGAGGACAACTGTCCGATTTGGTAAAGATAGAGAAGCGCTGAAGCCACTGGATGTGCTTCTAGAGAATGAATGAAGTAAAGAATTTATGAAGAAAGTTTGCATTATCGGTTGTGGCGCAATCGGCAGCCTCTATGCCGCGCATCTGGCGCGTGTCGCCGAGGTCTGGGCGTTTGTGCGGCGCGAAGACCACGCCCGCGCACTCAATCGCGACGGCTTGCGAGTCACGGGAACGCACGAATTTTCTGTGGCAGTCAAAGCCACTACCAAACCCAATGAATTACCCGATTTTGATTTTGGCATTGTCGCGACCAAGGCAACTCAGGTCGCGGAGTCGCTCAGGCCCGTGGGCAGGCATTTCGACAAAGGCGCGGTCCTTTCGGCTCAAAATGGATTGGGCAACGAAGAGATTATCGCGACTCTCACGCGCGGCTACGTAATCCGTGCCACTACTTTCATGAGCGGCACCCGGCACAGCGATACTCACGTTCAATATGAACTTCACACTCCCACCTGGATGGGTCCCTTCGAACCCGCCGGTACGCCATTCTCTGTCGTCAAACAATTTGCGGAACTCATCGTCGCCGGCGGTCTCCAAGCCGAAGCGCTCGAAGATGCCAGGCCCGCGCAGTGGTCCAAGCTGATTTTCAATTCATCGGTGAATAGCGTCTCTGCATTAACCGGGCTGCCCCACTCGCCGCATTTTTCCGAGGAAGACAAGTTCTCCGATCTCGGCCATCTGTTGCGCGCGCTGATTGATGAGGGCAAGAGAGTAGCTGAGGCCGCCGGCATCGGCCTGCACGATGATCCGTGGGGAATGAATCGAATCGGCGCCCAGACCAATCATCCGCCTTCCATGCTTCACGACATCCGTCACAGGTCTGCCACCGAAATCGATTTTCTCTCCGGCGCTATCGCTCGCGAAGCGGAGCGCGTCGGTATACCTGCGCCGCTGCATACTGCTGTATATCGACTTATCAAGGGCAAGGAAGCCGCCTGGAACTTCCAGGACGAAAATAAACCTGTAACTGTGCATTGAGATGGCATTTGTGTGACCGTATGGCGTGGCCCGCAGACAAAACTAAACTCGATCGAGTCCGCAGCCTGATGAAGGCTCACGACCTTTCAGCGCTGGTCTGCCGCGCGCCCGACAATGTTCTCTATCTCACCAATTATTGGTGTATGAAGGGATACGACGCCGTTGTTTTTCCGCGCGAAGGCGAGCCCGCGCTGATCGCCCTCGAACCGCAACAAGCCGACGCCGAGCGCAACTCGTGGACAAAAGAAATCCTTTACTTCAAAGGCTACGATGAGCGCGATCCGCGCCCGCCGCAATTTCGCGCATGGGATCGTGCCTATGATGTCCTGAAGCAACGCGGGATCACCGACAAGGTTGCTGTCGAACTCAACATGGGCACGCAGTCGGCCGACAGAATGGTAGGTGAACCGACCACTTTCATGCAGTGCTATTTCGAATCGTTCAAGAAAATCTGCGGACAAGTCGTCGATGCGACGCCACTTCTCAACGAAGCTCGCTCCATCAAGACCGATCAGGAAATCGAACGCATGCGTTTAGCCAATGAACTTGCGGCGCTCGCTATGGACTACACGCGCGAACACATGCGTCCCGGCATGAAAGAGAGCGAAGTAGGTGCCATGTATGAGGGATTTGTGCACGGAGTCGGCGTCGGCTACAAGGGAAAGGTCGAAATGGCGCGCGCCTTCACTCTGGTATGGTCGGGCAAAGGAATCGCCACCTTCACCGCCACCGGCGACCGGCCGATCCAGAGAGACGAGCCAACACTTCTTGAAATCTGGGTCTGCGTCGACGGCTACTGGACTGACCTCACCAAGAACGCTTGTCCCGGCGAATTGAAAACTGAATATCACAAGCTGCTGGATCTTCTACTTGGAGTTTTCAACGAGGGCGTTTCTTTCTCGCGCGATGGCGCGAGTTTTCCCGAACTCGACAAACTGGTCCGAGCGCGCATCGCCGAAGGAGGATACCCCGGACAACCCTCCCATCCAATTTGCCATGGTGTTGGCGCTCGCGCTCACGAGTGGCCTTATGCGCACCAAGCTGGCACCGGCACCATAAAAAAAGGAATGGTGCTGGCGATCGAGCCCGGCATTTACTGGTCCGGCGGCGGAGGCCTGCGGCTGGAAGACAATTTTTTGATCACTGAAGCGGGCAACGAAAAACTATGTACCGATCCCGATGATTTTCGTCTGGCAAGACGGTGATTAAATCTGAGACCTGAGAACTGAGAGCCATATGGTGCCCAGTGTAACCGCAAAATCAAAGCGCCCCTTCGATCGCAAGCTGCTCGATCCGAAACTGATCGAACGCATTGTCGCCGAAGTTCGCGAAGACGAAATTGTCGCAATGTCGACCGACGTGATCAACATCCCCAGCCCCACCGGTGAAGAACTGACGATGGCGCAGTACATGCAATCTGCCCTGCGGAAACTCAGTCTCGACATCTCGTGGCAGGAGGTTGAAGAGGGGCGCGCCAACGTAGTCGGACGTTGGAAAGGCTCGGGCGGCGGCAAGAACCTCATGTTCAACGGCCACATGGATACCTCCAACACTGGCCGCGAAGAATTTCTCACCGGCATCGGTTACAAGCCGAACGCCGTCATTAAAGATGGCTTCATCTACGGACTCGGCATTTACAACATGAAGGGCGCGCTCGTCTGTTACACCCACGCCGTGAAGGCGTTGCAACGCGCCGGTGTGCGGCTCAAAGGCGATGTCATCATCGCCGCGGTCGCCGGTGAAATCGAAAAAGCCCAGTGGGGTGAGTTCAAAGGGAACGAGTACCGCGGCTACGGATACGGTACGCATTACCTCGTCAATCATGGAGTGCTGCCCGACATGTGCATTCTCGGCGAGCCCACCGACATGCGCGTTGTTCTCGAACATTTTGGCTCGCTGTGGGTGCGTATTTCCTGCACAGGAATTTATGTTCACACCGCCTTCTGTGAAGGCCGCGAAGAAATGAATTCTATCCGCCGCATGATAGAACTTATGCCCCCGATTTTGAATTGGATTGAACGATGGAAAAAAAAAGCAAGCTATGGCGGCAAGAAGGCCATCGTGAATCTCGGCGGCATCCGCGGCGGGCATGCCTGGCGCGCCAGTCGCACGCCCGAAAAAGCCGACTTGTTTCTGGACGTGCGCGTCCCCCCTACAATCCCCATGGCAGAAGCGCGTCGCGATATTCAGAGCCTCTTTCACTTACTCGAAAAGGCCCACCCCGATTGGGGTCTGGAATTCGAAACCTACGTCTCGGTTCCCGGAGCGCGCATCAGCGAAGAGCACGAGATGATTCGGGCCATCGATCGTAATCACAATCGCATTACCGGGAAAACTCCGGAGCGGGAAGTCGTCACCTGGTGTTCCGATGCCAGCGTGCTCAGCCGCTACGGAGTCGAAACCGTAAATTATGGCCCGTCCAGCGGTCCCCGCGACAAAGAGGGAGAGAAAGTGCGCATTCAAACATTGGTTGATATCACGAAGATTTACGCGCTCACCGCCGCCGAGTTGTGCGGCGTAAGCGCGTAAAAGCATTTGTATCAGGGTCGCGTCAGCAACTCCAAAAGTTTGCAAAATATATTCCCCTTAGGGCAGGGCGTCAGAGGTCATTTTGCCGAGTCAAAAAGAAATCGATCGTAGATATAAGAACATCCGCTCGCGTATGCAGGCCGCCGGATTGGACGCGCTCATCGTCTGCGGTAACCAGTACGCTGGATTTGAGGGCGCAGTCTTCTACACCTCCGGATTCGAAATCGTTCATCGTTACGTTTATGCTGTCATCCCTCTCGAAGGTGAACCCACGCTCGTTTTTCCGCGCGAAGCTCGCTGGATCGGTGACAAGAAAAAGCCGTGGGTCCAGGATCAAGTGTGGCCCGACGTTCCCGGCCAATGGCTGCGCGATCGCGCTGTCGAGCGCAAATGGAAGCGCATCGGCACCTTTGGGATGAGCTTTGTCATGGCCGTGCGCGATTATCGCGAACTCGCGCAAGGTTCCTTCGAACTCGTGCCCTTTGACCAGGAGTTCGACAAAGCGCGGGCCGTGAAGAGCGCAGAAGAACTGATCGAAGTCCGCGACGCCATGGATATCATCGTCGATGGTTTCTGGGCCCTGGTTGCCGGTTACAAGCCAGGCAAGACCGAAGCTGAAATCATGGCTCCGGCGGTCGAGCGTTTCTTCGCTCGAGGCGCCGGCCCGCGTATGATGAACATTCTGCTCTCAGGCGAACACGGCGAAGCAAACGCCTATTTCAAAGTTCCGGGCAATCGCAAAGTTGCGGGCGACGATCTTCTTCTTTATTCGCTCGAGGTCACCGGAGTCGGCGGCTACTGGGTTGAGTTCTCCCGCGCTCTGATTCAGGGTAAGCCGAGCGCGACCACACAGAAAATGGCCGACGCGTATCCGCACGCGATGGAATCGGCGCGCAAACTATTGCGCCACGGCGAACTCGCGTCCACTGTGCATCGCACCGTGGCAGACATTTTCGCCAAGCATGGCTTTGCGCTTGGCCATCTCTCCGGCCACAGCATTGGCATGACAATGCTCGAATATCCCGCAATCGGCGCGGCCAGCGACGTTCCGCTCGAAGAGAACATGATCTTTTCGTTGCATCCGCAGGTCGTCGATCAGGATGGCAAAGTCTGCCTTTATACCCAGGATACTTATCGCGTCGGCAAGACTGAAGGCGAATGCCTTGCCAATGTGCCGTGGAAATTCTTTGACGGCAGCGAGACCCGCGAAAGCGTGAAGCGGGGTTAGAAGCTAGAAGTTAGAGGTGAGAGGTCAAACGTTAGAAAAATTGCAGAGGATGATTCATCACCACGCGCTGTCACCTTTGCAATCTGACCTCTTCAATCCCCAGAGGAGTTACAGTTTGATGAAAGTCTGCATTATCGGTTGCGGCGCTGTTGGCAGCATCTTCGCCGCCCACCTCGCCCAAAAGGGCGAGGCCGAAGTCTGGGCCTACGACGTCTGGAAAGATCATGTCGAAGCCATCCGTACGAGCGGTCTTCGCATTTCCGGAGCCGCCGATTTTACGGCGAGACTGAATGCCACCAGCGATCCCCATGAGCTTCCACGCTGCGACTATGGCATTGTCGCCACGAAAGCCATCCACACCCGCGGGGCGATCACGCAGGCAGCCCACGCCTTCGATGAAAATAGCGCCGTCTGCTCCGTGCAAAATGGCGTGGGCAACGAAGAGATCATCGCAGAACATGTGACGCACGTAATTCGCGGTACGACATTTCCTGCCGGCCACCCCATCGCTCCCGGCCACGTCGGCTTCGACATTAAAGGGGATACTTGGATCGGCCCGTTTGAGCCGACGAATACGCCAATGTCCAAAGTCGAGGAACTGGCGGGCCTGATCTCGCGCTCTGGCATGAATGTGATTGCCTTGAAAGACGCACGCGGCGCGCAGTGGACCAAACTGATCTTCAATGCCGCCACCAATCCTGTCGGTGCTCTGACGCTGCTGCATCATGGCGCCGCCACTCGCTTCGCGCCCACCGGCCAATTGTTCAACGATCTGATCGCCGAGGGCGAAGCCGTTGCCCAGGCTCTCGGCATCGAACTGCACGGCAACCCGCGCTCCCTGGTGCAAAAAGGAGCGAATGCTCCCGGCAAACATCGCGCTTCCATGTTGCAGGACGTGCTAGCCAAGCGGCAGACGGAAGTTGATTTCATGAACGGCGCCATCGTCAAGTGGGGCGAGAAGACCGGCGTGCCCACTCCATTAAACAAAGCAGTCTGGGAATTGACCAAAGGCGTGGAGCATTCATGGAGCAACCCGGACTAAAGAAAGTCACGGTGTCAGGTGTTAGGTGCCAGGAAAATCCGTCGTCGTCGCGCAGCAGCCTTTGCTTTTCCTGAGGCCTAACACCTGAAACCTGAGACCTAATCTATGACTATTCCATTCAACATCGGAGTTCTTCAACTGAGCATGGAGCCCGTCCACGAAACTGTGGCCATGGCCAAGGCCTGCGAAAATGCGGGCTTCGATACCTTTTGGATCGCCGAAGCCTATCCGTGGTGGCGTAAGCATTCTTTCGAGGCACGCTCCTCGACTGCCATTCTTGCCGTGATCGCGAGCCAGACTCGGCGCATCCAGCTCGGTTGGGGAATTATTTCTCCCTATACACGTCACCCCGTCCAAATCGCGATGGAAGCGCGTGTCATGCAGGATCTCGCCGGCGACCGCTTCCTTCTCGGCCTCGGCGCGTCCAAGATCTTCATGAAAGAAATCGGCGAGGGCGAAGGCGAAAAAGTCGGTCCTGCAACGGTAATGCGGGAAAGCATCGAGGTAGTCCGCGGGGTTTTAAAAGGTGACAAGTTCGAATATCAGGGGAAGGTTTTCGCTGCCAGCGTTCCGCCTCTCAAGTCCGACGCGCATAGCTCACGCAAAATTCCCCCTGTGTACGTTGCCGGGACCGGTCCCGCGATGCAGAAACTGGGCGGGTCGCTCGGCGATGGCTTACTCACGGCATCAATCACCACGCCGGCATTCGTGCGCTACTCGAAGAAAAATATGGAAGAGGGTGCAGCCAAAGCGGGCAAAGATGCCTCCAACTTGATTCTCGGTTGCGTAATTGTGGGCAGCATCGGGCAAGATTCGAAAAAAGGGAAAGAAGGCGCGCGCGAACAGGCTGCCATGTATCTGGCCAACAAGGTCCAGAACATCAAAGGCTCCGCCGACGTGTTGCTCGAATCCGCCGGCATTACCTTCGAAGAATTGCAACCCGTGGCGGATGCGATGGAAAGAGCCGGCCGTAAAGCCGCTGCCGAGGCTGTCAGCGACGAACTCCTGCGCAAGGTCTGTCCCATCGCCGGCACGCCGGAGGAATGTATTCAGAAAATCCAAGAATACCGTGACGCCGGCTGCACTCACATCATGCTCGAAATCTGGGGCGACGATCGCACCGGTCAGGCGAAATTATTTGGCGATGCGGTATTGCCCCATTTTAGAAAGTACAATTAAAAGTTGCGGATGGTTGTCATCGTAACCAACTTCCAATTCTTTCGTTAAAATTTGAGCTGCCCTCACCACTGGGTAACCTGCAATGAAACTTGTGACCTTCGAAAACTCGACGCGGCAGTCCCGAATCGGTGCCCTTCTCGGCGACGATCGGGTTGTAGACCTGCACACAGCCTCCGCGCTTTACCTGCGCGACATTGAAAAGGAAACCATTTTCTACCGCCTCGCCGACGCTCTTGTTCCGCCAGACATGCGGGCATTGTTCCGCGGCGGAGACACAAGCCTGGACGCCGCGCGCAAAGCTTTCGACCACGTTGCGCGCCTCGACGCGAATATCACCGGTCCTCGTGGCGAAACTGTGCTTTATGCTCGCAGCGACGTTCAACTCAAAGCGCCCATCATCCCGAAAAAGTTTTTTCACACCGCCGGCAATTTTCGCGAACATCACGAAGAGGCGACGAAAGCCGGCTTTTCGCATCCCGTCATGCCATGGATTGTTTTTCTTCAGAACACTGACGCCATCATCGGGCCAGACGAGCCGGTAATCTATCCTGAGCATCTCACGCAGGAACTCGACTACGAGCTCGAACTGGCGGTCGTCCTCAAGAAGGCGGGCAAGCACTTCACTCCGGAAGAAGCCCCGAGCTACATCGGCGGCTACGTCATTTTCAACGACATCACCGCGCGCGACATTCAACGGTGCGAGATGAAATCGGGCGTGTTCAGCTTTTGCAAGGGAATCGACACCTTCTGCCCACTCGGCCCTTGGATCGTGACCGCCGACGAAATTCCCGACGCCCACAACCTGGCGATGGAACTGCGCGTGAATGGCGAATCGCGGCAGCGCTCGCATTCCAGCAAAATGTCGGTCAAGATTCCGGAAATCCTCTCGCACTACTCGCCGATGGGATATAGCGCGGGCGATGTCGTCTCGACGGGAACGGTATCGGGCGTGGCGGCTTTTTCTGGCGATCCCAAAGCGTGGTATCTGAAGCCCGGCGACGTGATGGAATGCGAGATCGAAAAAATCGGCATGCTGCGGAATCCGGTCATCTCGTGGGAAAAAGCGTACGGCCAGAAACCTGCCGCGCTCGCGACGCGAGAAACGACAAAATAAGACGTTTTTGGATGGAGGGATTATGACCACGAATTCGAAAATCTGGGTCAGCGAGCTCAATGAGCGTCCGGAAGTGCGCGCCTCGTTTTCGAAGACGCCTATCCGCTTTTACGATACGACGCTGCGCGACGGTGAGCAGACCGTCGGCGTCGTGCTCTCGCCGCAGCAGAAGCTGGAAATTGCATACAAACTGGATGATCTGGGAGTGAGTCGCATTGAAGCCGGCTTCCCGCGCGTCTCAGTCGAAGACGCCGAAGCCATCCAACTCATGCAGAAAGCGGGCATCAAGGCCGAGCTTTGGGGATTTTCGCGCGCCGTCAAAGCTGACATCGACGAACTGGTGCGCTTGAACCTTCGTTATACCGTGATTGAAGCGCCCACCAGCGAAATCAAATTGAAAGCCTACGGCATTTCGCGCGAAGAAGTGCTGCGGAAAATTCGTGATGCTGTTTCGGCGGCGCATCAGGCTGGCATTACAGTTGCATTTTTCGCCGTCGATGGAACGCGAACAGAGTTGGAATTCCTGAAGACCGTTTACCTGTCCGCGCTTGATGCTGGAGCAAAGGAATTAGTCGTCGTCGACACTATCGGCGCCTGCGGACCCGAGGCCGCGGAATATTTGACGCGACAAGTATGCCAGTGGGCCGGCAAAGATGTGCCCGTGCATTTCCACGGACACAACGATTTCGGCATGGCGACGGCGTGCGCTGTAGCGGCTGTCCGCGGAGGCGCAACCTGGATCCAAGGCACCATCAACGGCATGGGCGAACGTGCGGGCAATGCAGATATCGCCGAGATTGCGCTCGCATTGCGCTGTCTCTATGACGTGCCGGTCGTACTGAATCTCGAAAAAGTGCGCGAGGTTTCTGAATTGGTGCAGCGCTCTGCCGGTTACACGCTCGAGGCCTGGAAGCCGCTGGTCGGCCAAAATTTATTCATGCGCGAAAGCGGCGCCGTAGCCACTCAGTTTCATCTTCCGGAGGCAATCGAGCCCTACGCGGCGGAACTTGTACACGCAGAGCGCGGAATCGTTCTCGGCAAGAAAAGCGGCCTCGACAGCATCGATCTGAAGTGTAAGGAACTGGGCATTACGATCACGGCCGAGCAGCGGGGCCCGATCCTCGCTGCGGTCAAGCAGGCGGCAGTCAAACAAGCCGCAGCCGGTGGAGGCGGTCTGCTTAGCAATGATCAGTTTCGGCGTATTCTCGCCCCGCATCTTGGCTGAAATGGAGGGTCGCAAGTCTCGTTTGGACGAGGCGCGCACAATCACACGACCATGTGACAGACATCACTGACCCGATGTGATCTCTAGCGCCAACTTGGAGATCAAATTAGCCGTGGAGGTCCACATGGGAGTGGCACAATCGGTCCCGATCGAATCCAACTGGATCCCAAGCACGTGCGGCATGTGTCTGCATGGCTGCGGAATTCTGGTGCAGGTTCGTGATGGAGTGGCGCTCAAGATTGAGGGCGATCCGACTAATCCCGACAATTTAGGCAAGCTGTGTCCCAAGGGCAATGCCGGTCTATCGCGGTTGTACGATCCCACGCGCGTGCTCAAGCCCATGAAGCGGACCAATCCGCAGAAGGGCCCCGGCGTCGATCCGAAATGGGTGGAGATCTCGTGGGACGAAGCCTACAGCATCACCGCTCGTGAACTGGGCAAGGTGCGAGCCGATGATCCACGCAAGCTGCTCTGCGCTATCGGCGACTTCCAGAGGATTCTTCTCTGGGGCTGGCCGGCAGCATTCGGCTCGCCGAACTTCTTCACATCTTTAGGCAATTACTGTGGTGGTTCCTACCACCCGGTGAACGGCAGCGTCGATGGTTCGTTCGCCGCGATCAATGACTACGATCTCTGCAACTACTGGATTCAGATCGGCTCAGGCGACGGATTTTCCTCGCATCTGCATCTTTCCGGCAGCGCCAAGCGGATGGCCGATGCGCGCATGCGCGGCATGAGGGTCGTAAGCCTCGACCCGCGCTGCTCGATTGCATCGGCGAAGGCCGATGAGTGGATTCCTGTGCTGCCGGGCACGGATCGGGCCTTCGTGTTGGGAATGTCCCACGTGTTGATCCATGAACTGAAACGCTACGACCGGGAATTCTTGCGCGATCGCACCAACGCTCCGTACCTTGTGAAAAATGATGGCTACCACCTGCGCTCCGCGGACGGCAAGGCGATGGCATGGGATCTGAAACTGGGAGCCGCGCGCCCGTGGGATGAAGTCGCGGCCGAAGATATGGCGTTGGAAGGAGCGTTCGCCGAGGACGGCGTCCGCGTCCGCACTGGTTTCCAGGTGTGGACGAACCTTTTGGCCGATCACACTCCCGAGCGGATGTCCGAAGTAAGCACCGTTCCGGCCGAAACGATCCGACGCATCGCGAAGGAATTCGTGGAGGCCGCGCAGATTGGCGCGACTATCGAAATCCAGGGAAAGACGTATCCATTCCGGCCGGCAGCCTTGAACTATTACCGTGGCTCGCAGTCGCATGCCAACGGCTTGTTCGACAATCTGACATTCAAGATGATCAACATGCTGGTGGGCAACATCGATGTCCCTGGCGGTCACCTCGGCGTGCCGCTGGATCATCGGGGCTTCTTCGTGCATCCGGGAGAAGACGGCATGTTGAAGCCGGAGCCCCACCAGTTGCATCCTGCGCCGCCATTCAAATATCCGCCCGACTCGACTCATTTGATGGAGTGGTTTCCGATCGGGTTCGACGCCGGACAGCTCAACACCGAAACCCTCCTGGAGCCGAAGAAATTCGGCCTGAATTACGAGCCCGAAGCCGTACTCCTTTACCACTCGAATCCATTGTGGAATCTGCCCGAAACCGACAAGGTCGAGAAGATCATGGCGAAAATGAAGTTCGTCGTCGCCATCGACATCCAGCACACCGAATCGACACAGTGGGCGGACGTGTTCTTGCCGGCCCACACATTTCTCGAGTCTTATTTGCTCAATTGCCTGGAGCCGCCTGCCGTGACCGGCCACTCCTTGCGGCAGCCCGTCGTCAAACCTGTTGGGGATACGCGCGATGCCTACGACATACTGACCGAACTGGCGGAGCGAATCGGGTTTCGCGATGACTGGAACGACGTCCTGAATATGGTTTGCGGCTATACCGCGCAGCCGAAATATCTGCTCGATCCCGATAAACGCTACAGCACGGAGGAGTTCTGGGATCAGTATGCGCGCAGCGTCTATGGGGACGATAAAGGGCTGGAGTGGTTCAAGAAGCACGGGCACGCGGTGCGCTACCGCACTCCGAAAGAAACCTACATGCCCTACGGCAACCTGCGAATCCCGTTTTATTTTGAGTTCATTCAGCGCGCGGGAGACGACATGCGGCGCAAGTTTACCGAGGTGGGGCTGACAGACTGGCCAGTCGACAACTACCAGCCCTTGCCATTCTGGAAAAATTCGCAGGTGATCGAAGACGAGAAAGCCGGCTACGAATATTTCGCGATCACCTTCAAGGAGAGCCTGCACACTTTCGCCGACACGATGGTGATGCCATGGCTTTCGGAGGTGAGCGAAAAAGACGCCATCCACGGCGGCGTGCTGATTAACTCTCTCACTGCCAAGAAACTTGGACTGAAAACTGGAGACCGCATCCGCCTGACTTCCCCGGCAGGAAGTATCGAGGGACATGCGCAAGTGATCGAGGGCATTCATCCGCAGGTGTTAGGAGTCAGCAACACGCTGACGAGATACGTCGTAACAAACGCGCGGGCGAAGGAACGCGGTACGCACTTCAACCGGCTGCTGACGGGATCGATGCGCTATACCGACAGCGCCACGGGAGGATTGGAATCGACGGCGCGGGTGCGAGTGGAACGGGCTCGAGCCTAAGGGGGCGGGATGGCGAGCGCAAGGATTGCCGCACTGGGGACGACACGCAAGATGCTGGGGTTCAGCCGGCAGACGGTGCAGTTCGAGAATGCCACCATCGCCGACCTACTGCGCCAGTTGCCAACCGTGGACGGACGCACTCTATATGACAACCTGGTGTGCGACGGCAAGTTGCGTGGCGATTTCGCGGTGATTGTAGATGGCCTGAGCTTGAAAGCGGAGCAATTGAACAGGCGGCTCCAGGGAGGCGAGGAGGTCGTCACTATGGCGATCCTTCGCCACCTGCACGGAGGCTGAGCGGAGCGTACATGGCGAGATACGGAATGGTGATCGACCTGAAGCGGTGCATCGGCTGCAACGCATGTACCCTTGCCTGCAAGCAGGAAAACGGTACGCCCGAAGGCGTGCACTTTGCCCGGGTGGTGACACGCGAAGTGGGGATTTACCCCGCAACTAAGCGAACCTTCCTGCCCGTGCTTTGCAATCACTGCTCCGACGCGCCTTGTGCGGAAGCCTGTCCTACGGGCGCCACCTACATCCGTCCTGATGGGATTGTCATGGTGGATAAAGAAAAGTGCATCGGTTGTCGCGCTTGCAACGTGGCTTGTCCGTACATGAACCGCCACTTCGTCGCGAAGGGCCTGCTCAAGCAGGGCTATGGCACCGACGGCTTAACGCCCTATGAAGCGATCAAGTTTATGGACTTTGAAGAAGGCACCAATATCAAGTGCACGCTATGCGCACCTCGCGTAGACCAGGGTTTGGAACCAGCGTGCGTCCTAACTTGCCCCACGGATGCCCGCATCTTTGGCGATGTGGAGGATCCAAACGGCAAGTTGCAGCGCCTTGTCAAAGATCGGAAGGGCTGGACTTTATCGCCCGAGTACAACACCAAGCCCAACGTGTTCTACCTGGACGAATAGGGAAATCCAGAGCAGAAAGCAGGGGGAAAAGTGACGACAGAAAGTGTTGGAATCGCGAGCCACCGTTTCGCGTTCGGGTACTACCGCCAAACCTTCTGGAACTGGCTGATCGGCACCGCTTTTTTCCTCGGCGGTCTGGGCGCGGGATTGTTTGTTCTGGCGTTGCTGACCGATCACACGGCCGGGATCCTGGTCGGCTACCTGATCGTAATCGTCGGCAAGAACACGGCACACCTGCTTTTTCTGGGACGCCCAGAGCGTTTCTGGCGGGCAGCGATGCGTCCCGACCGCTCCTGGATCGCGCGGGGCATTTGGGCCATGGGACTGTTTGCCGTGAGTGGCCTGATGCTGGTGTTACCTCGCGTTTTGGGGCTCGCGTGGCAACTGTCCGGTTGGCTGAACGGCGCGGCCACAGCAGTCGCCATTCTATCGGCGGTCATCATAATGTTCTATGACGGTTTCGTGATGAACTCTTCTCTCGGAGTCGCTTTCTGGCGGACGCGCCTGCTCCCGCTGTTGCTCCTGATGTATGCGACCCTGGGAGGCACCACGTTGTCGCTGACGATTCGCGAACTCCGGGGAGAGGTAGCCCCAGGCTTTCTTCACAACCTCGAATACGGGTTGCTGGTTGTGAATTTTGTACTGCTCGCAGGTTATCTGGCGCGCATGAATCGCTCGTTCCCCGCGGCGCGGGCGACTCTGCGGCAATTACTTAGCGGGCCCTACGCACGCGTCTTTTTTGGCTTGGTTCTGCTGGTTGGACTATTTGCGACTCTGCTGCTCTCTATGCTTCAGAACCACGTGCACACGACCTGGCTCGTCGTAATCATAGCCGTCTGTGAACTGACCGGGGATTTCACTCTGGTGATGGTGCTGCTTAAGTCCGGTTTGTTTCCGCTGCAGACTGCGCCCGCGTATAGCGCCCAAGGGCTCTAACTGTTCCTCGTCACAATTCTGTCTGCCTGCGAAACCAACGACGAGGGGAAGGTTGGATTGTCTGGCGTCATTCGCCTTGGCGCGATCCGAAACTACCGCGATTCCAATTGGCCATAGATCGTGGCGGCGTTGTCAGAAAACGTTGCTTCGTACTTGGGATATTGGCGAAAGTCGGAATACTTTTCCATGTGAACATCCCGGCGGACCTGCTCGACCGTTTCGCCCTTCTTTTTCAGGGCGCTTACCTGTCCGTAGAGGTCGTTGAGATAATCGCGGAAACGCTGCAACTCCGATCTCGTGCCCACATCAAAATGTCCTGGAACCGCCTTCTCAATCGGCAATTCGAGAACCTGGTCAAGCGCATGAATCCAGCTTTCGGCGCTGCCATCATCCATTGCAGGGCAAGAGTTATTGAGGAAGAGATCACCCATCGCGATCGCGTGCTGCTCTGGAAAATAAACGAGGGCATCGCCGGAAGTGTGAGCCTTGCCGGGAAAATAAATCTCTACCGAATAACTATCGAGGTGTAGCCGGATCCGATGCTGGAAAGTCAGATCCGCCGGCCGGAAGTGAAAGCCCTCCATGCCGGGAGCCTTCATCAGGGCGACCGTCCGGTCACGGGTGTAATCGGTACTGATCACGACCGCCCCAGCACCGACTACCGAGTTTCCTCCCTGGTGATCGGGATGGTAATGAGTATTGACGACGTACTTGACCGGCAAGTTCGAAACCTGCCGTATGGCGCTCAAGAGCTTCGCGCCCTCGGTGGCATTCAGGCCCGTGTCGACAACTAATATTCCTGTCTCGCCAACCAGGAACGTAGAGTTTGCGCTCGCATCATTTTCTGAGACATAGGCATAAAGATCCTTGCCGATTTGCTTGGTAGCCGCCTGGACTGAGGCCAGTGCGCAACAGAGAAACACTGCTGTTAAAGCGAAACGACTTTTTCGGCACTCGCTCATCCAAAACTCCCTTCCAGCAACTTCGATCTTTGTCGGCGCGGTCCCGGGGTCGCGCAAAACTACCCGCCCATCTTTTGCGGGTCGTCTTGGAACGCAATGGAGCTGCGTTTTGCCAGAACGGCTTCTAGAATAGGAACTTCAAGCCAAACTGGATTAACCGCGGACCGCCTGATCCAAGCCCAACATTGTTTTGCGCAACATCTGCGGTTTCGAACAAAGAGCCGAAACTAGGGGAGGTCAGTGTGTTGTTCGGGAGCCCAAAGTTTGGATGGTTGAATATATTGAACATCTCTGCCCGGAATTGAAGGTTCATTCCCCGTTCGAAGTGCGTGTTTTTAATCAGCGAATAGTCGACATCCACGTAGCCCGGCCCATTTACAATATTGCGGCCCGCGTTTCCAAAGGTAAGCGGCGCATTAAGGACGAAGGCTGAAGTATTGAACCACTCCGCTACCGTGTGCGGACCACTGTTCGGATTTCCTACCAAATCGGGACGGTCAGTTCCAAGCCCAGAAGAACTTTCGTTGACTCCCGTAAGCACAGTGAGTGGCTGGCCCGACTGTGCAGTAATGATGCTGGTCATTGCCCATCCGTTCAATAGCAGATTGGCAGCCCCTTGGCCGAAGCGAGTCACCTTAGGCAAGTCATAAATAAAGTTGGCTACAAAGCGATGGCGGATATCGAAGTCGGATAAGCCCCTCTCTGCCTGCGGATCATAGCTGTTTTGCGGAAAGATTGTCGTGCCGTTTGCTCCCGTTCCAAAGATTGCCGAACCCCCGTCAATTGACTTGGCGAAAGTGTAATCGATACCCAAGCGCAGTCCATGCCAACCGCGAACATCTATTTTGGCCTGTAAAGCGTTATAGTTTGAGCTCACGGCAGTATTCGCCTGAAAGATCTGTGCAAACCCGAAGTATGGATTGCGCACGATTCCGGGAATGTCAACGATCGGCCCCGCCGCTATCGCCTCTGCTATCGGGGTAGGAATGCCCAGTATTTCCAAACGGTTCACCACACTTGGAGACAACGTAGCAAGCTCCGCAGCGGTGTTGTAGTCCTGGTCAACTTGACGAAACTGTGGCAGGTGCGTACCAGTGGTCCCCACGTAAGCAATGTCAAACACGGAACTCTTACCCAGTGCCTGCTGGAAGTCGAGATTCCATGCTTGCGAATATGGCGTTGTAAAATTCCTCGCCGTCACAGTTATTACAGGAAATCCCGAGGGTCCAAACGACGACGGCCAAGCCGGACTTGGCGTGTAGTAGTCGGGCATTGCAGGTGGATTCAACGATACGTTAGCAGGGAGGTTGCCTAGAACAGTGTCATAGAACACTCCATAGGCTGCCCGAATCACAGTGTTGGGATTTCGCTGTGGATTCCAGGAGATACCTATACGTGGAGCGAAATTGTTGTGGTCCGGTGCGTACAGGCCACCTTGGCTCTGGGGCGTGATCCCTGAGGGTTCAAGTTCGGCTAGATTGGTCTGATCGACGTTCGGGGGAAGATATGTCGTGAAGTTTGCCGGATTCCAGTTGGTTGCTTGGTTGGTGGCATCATGTAGCACCGTATTTAACTCATAGCGCAGCCCGTAGTTGAGGGTGAGATTCGGCGTGACGCGCCACGTATCCAAGCCAAAGAAATCGTAACTCGTTGTTCTCCAACTCCTCGAGGCATTGCCAACGAACTGCAGGGAACTGGCAGGCAAACCTTCTGCAAAATCGAGAAGCGGATTTGCGATGCCCTGAGGATTCATTGTGCCGTCAAAACCAATCTGTCCGCTGAAGTCCAAAGCATAAAAGACATTGTCTCGTATATTGCGAATGTCTGTGCCGAATGCGAATGCATGACGACCGACAACATGAGTCAATGTGTCGATAACCTGAATAGTATTTTCCCAGACGCTAGCAGGATTGTTCCCTGATGCTCCGAGGTTGGAATAAGATGCGCTGCCCGAAACCAGCCCTCCTGAGAAGAGTATGTCTGGAATATTTCCCAAGCTGAGTGGCGCTCCGGGAGCATATCCCGTATTGAAGTTATAGTTTGCAGCTTGGGGTCCTAACTGGTTGACAGTAATGTTGGTGAGCCGGGTAAAAGCCAGTCGTGCAACGTTCACCGTATTGGAATTGAAGACCTTGGTATAGGTCAGGGCAAAGAGATGCGACGAAGTTTGAACGTTCTCACCGTAGCCTGGTATTTCTGTAACGTCCTGACCCGGAGCGAATGGGTAGAAAACAGGACCGCGAGCATAGCTATATCGGCCAGAGATCGTGTCGTCACCGATATGATGATCCAGCTTGATTAGATATTGGTCAGTTGTGCGATTGAGATTGGGCGCCGAGACAAAATTTCCGCCAGCCACATTTGTGTTCGGCAAAGGGAAGAGGGTGAATAGGTTCGCGCTCGTAGGATCTACCGTTATTTGGAGCGGCGTTCCATTGGTGTTCGTGAAGAGACCTCCGCGCTCGGCGGCAGTGGGAACCGTAGTAACAGCTAGAATCCCAGCCACCTGGCGAGTTCCCTCATAATTGCCGAAAAAAAAGGTTCTGTCTTTGATGATAGGTCCACCCAAAGTCCCACCGAATTGATTCAATCGCAGTTCCGGACGCCGTAACCCTGGCGTAGCAAAAAAATTGTTCGCGTCCAACACATCGTTGCGCAGAAACTCGTAAGCAGATCCGTGGACGTGGTTGGTTCCCGACTTTGTGATTAGGTTGACCACCGAACCGCTATTCCGGCCGTATTCTGCCGAGAAGTTGTTTGTCTGCACTTGAAACTCTTGAATGGAGTCCACTGAGGGCAGTTGACCCACCGCACCAGCTTGGAAATCATTGTTGTCGACGCCGTCTACAAGAAAGTTGTTCGACGAGGAGCGCTGTCCATTCGAGGAATATCCCGAAGTACCCCCTTCGCCACCCTGCTGTCCGCCTCCTCCGCCCGCCGCTGCCACCCCCGCGTTCAACAATGCGAGTTGGGCAAAGTTGCGTCCGTTGAGCGGGAGCGTTTCCACTTGCTCCTGCTGAATGACCGAGCCAAGATGAGCGCTCTCTGTATTGAGAGTTACCTGCTCGCTTTCGACCGTAACGACTTGGTGCGCCGTGGCAACACTTAGCTTTAGACTGAGCGGACGGATCTCCCCGACCTGAATTTGAATGGCTTTCACTTCAAGGGTGGAGAATCCGGGGGCTTCAGCTACCAAAGTGTACTGGCCTGCCGCCAACGCGGGAAAAAGGAACTCGCCGAAGGCTGAACTCTGGGTGGAAAATGTCCGTCCGGTGCCGTTATTCGTCAGCGTGACTTTGACACCAGCCAGCAAGCCCCCGTTGCTATCCTGTAACTGGCCAGACAACTGTCCACCAGTCTGCGCAAAGGCCGCGAGGGAAAAAGCTAAAACGATGGAGATCACGAGAAATGTCCGAAAGAGACTCATGTCCTTCCTCCCATTGAATGCCCACCAGATCTAAAGCAACGTTGTTTATTTTTGGTCTAACCAGAAGTCGGAACGCTTTCATGCGCGCGAGAGCTATTGATCACCAGTCTTATAGACCACACCGCCCTTCATTACGAAAGAAACATGTTGCAGAACGGTGATGTCATCTAGCGGATTACCATTCACCGCCACTACGTCTGCAAATTTACCCGGCTCGATAGTGCCGATGCGATCACCCCAGCCCATAAGGTCAGCGGCGTTTATACTTCCCGCCTGAAGAGCCTGAACCGGAGTTAAGCCTAGCTTCACCATCGACCAGTATTCACCAGCGTTGAGCCCATGAGGATATACACCAGCGTCCGTTCCTAGGGCTACCTTGACCCCACTCTTAAAGGCCTTTGCCATGGAGATTTTTGCCGCCGGCAAGATCATCTTGATCTTGTCCTCCGTGTACTTAGGAAGATGCATGCTTCCCATATTGTCGGTGTACCAAAACAGAGGAAAGGAGGTTGGTACGAGATAGGTGCCGCGCTCCTTCATCAAGGAGATGCCTTCATCGTCAAGAAATATTCCGTGCTCAACTGAGTCAACTCCAGCGCGGACTGCATCTTTGATGGAAAGTGCGGAGTGAGCATGGGTTGCGACCTTCCGACCTTGGCGGTGGGCTTCGCTAACAAGAACCTGCATCTCTTCCGGGCTATAAGATTCCAGGAGTGGGTTGTCACCTTTAGACATCGTGCCACCAGAAGCAGCAAACTTGATCACGTCAGCACCATATTTGATGTTTTCTCTTACCTTATGGCGGATCTGGTCCGGACCGTCCGCTACCCCGTCTCCGGTTGCGTGGTACTCGAAAGGTAGAAGGTTGTTGTCGCCGTGTCCGCCAGTGATGCTGAGCATCGGACCGGATACTTGCATTCTGGGACCGATCACATCTCCATCATTGATGGCATCGCGCAGGGCAACATCGGAGAATTGCTCAGCGCCTACGTTCCGGACAGTGGTAAATCCTGCCAGAAGGGTGATTCGGGCATTCTTGGCTCCGATGAGTGCCTGACGTGGTACGGAGATCGCAAGTCCCTGCAAACCACCGCCACCGGCATTGAAGGTCAGGTGAGTATGCACATCAATAAACCCGGGCAGGACAGTTTCCTTGCTGAGGTCGATGACCTTGGCGTCCGCCGGGATCTCTATGCTGCCGCCGACGGCTTGAACGACCTCACCGCGAATGAGAACGGTCTGATTTTCCAACATTTTCCCAGACTTTGGCTCAAAGAGTTTCCCTGCGCGAATGGCAATAACGTGGGGGTCGGCCGAGGATTGAGCAATCCCGTACAGCGCAGTTGAGACCACACAACAAGCGAGGACTGTTCTTCGCAGGCTTCTCATCACGGTCCTACCCCCAAAAAGTTGGTGTTGACAAGTAATATGAACCGACGCGAATACGTGATATTTCAGGCACAATTAAGACCCGTGTTACACGGGGCGCCACGTTCGCACACCTGCGGCCAGTTCCTGCATCTTCTTAATGTCGAGTCGCCATTGGTTCGTGCGCTCATCGCTCACGAATGCAAATCAACAAGTTCGCGTAAAATAACCCCCGCTTGATACCGGTGTCAAGATCATTTTGAATGCTAATTGTATACAATTTCCATATCCACAAAATCGTAGATGTGTCGCAATCCTCCCATCAAATCAATTCATGGAATAGATCGGCAAATGTGATACAAGAAAACTCTTCCCGTCTCGCGGAGCAATATTTTGCATGTCATCAGCATATCGTCACGACGCTAGCCAACGGAGGCAGTTATCAGGTTTTCTTGAACTGGGGACCCCGCCGTACCCTCCAGTACACGAGCGACATCGCCAGAAGAAAAGGCAAGAATGCGGGGAGGGCATATTGCAAGCCATCTACAAAAAAAGTACTCGCTGTGATGCCCATCAGCGCGGCGATGCCGATCCAATTGGAATATGGTGACCAGGCTAATTTGATGGGTAGGCGAGAGCGGACCTCGTGACTAAGCGACTTTCGGAACTGAATGTGGCTGAGAAGAATGACAACCCACACAAAGAACATCCCGGCAACCGCTACCCCGTAGAGCATCAGAAAGGCGCGTGAAGGCGCATAAATAGCGAGCAATATCGCCGCGATCATGCCGGCCGTCGAAAGACCAAGGGCGCGATGAGGGACTCCGTTGCGGCTCAACCGGGAGAGCCGTTCCGGCGCGTAGCCGCTTCGCGAAAGCGAGAACAGCATCCGGGTGGTCAGATAAAGATCGGCATTGCAACTGGAGAGCGCCGCGGTAATTACCACGAGATTCATGATGCTCGCAGCGTATGGGATTCCGACACCGGCAAAGGCGCTCACGAATGGACTACCGTTGATACCGGCTTTGCTTCCCACACGGTTCCAGGGATTCATGGCCAACATCGCGGAAATCGCAAGAACGTAGAAGAAAATCAGTCTGTAGACAATGGTGCGCATTGCGCGTGGGATCGCGCATTCGGGATCGCGCGCCTCACCGGCTGTCACAGCGATAACCTCCACGCCCATATAACTGGTCATCACGAGCGTGAGCGCCAACCAGACGCCCTTCAGTCCGAACGGCAGGAATCCCCCATTCGCAATCAGATTCGAGAGTCCGAGCGCTGGCCTTGGACCGACTCCGAATATCAGCATCGCGCCAATGCCGATAAAAGCGACGATGGCAGATACTTTGATCAAAGCAAACCAATATTCAAATTCCCCAAACCGTCCGACCTGCAGAGCGTTGATCGCAACCAGCGCGAGCGAGGCGCCCGCGACCCAAACCCACTGCGGCACATGCGGAAACCAAAACCCGCAATAAATTGCCACTGCGGTCACCTCCGCCCCGATTGCGATAATTTGGACGAGGCCATAGGTCGCACGCACTGCGAACCCTGACCATGCACTGAGATAAGTCTCAGCGTATACACCAAAAGCACCCGCTACCGGATGAATCACTGCCATCTCTGCCAGCGAATAAGCAACGATCATCGCTATGACTGCCCCGAGAAGGTACGACAAAATCACTCCCGGTCCAGCAAGGCGGATCGTAATGCTGCTGCCCAGGAATAGACCAACGCCGATCGCTCCACCGAGGGCGAGCATGGTGAGTTGGCGTTGGGTGAGCCGGCGTTGCAGGTTGTCGGGTGCCGGCGAAGCACTACTCGGCGGTGTACTTGCAGGCGAACTTTCGAGAAGATGTGCTGGCTGCGGCGCCTCAGGCATAGCGGCTCATTGGTAGGATTACGTCGCGGAAGCGATGGATTTCTTCTAGGGTGTTGTAATGCACGAGCGACACGCGGACCGCACCAGTGTCCGGGTCCAGACCCAGCCTCCGCATGAGTCGTGGTGCATACATGTGTCCATCGCGAACTCCGATGCCGGCATCCGCTAATGTCTCCGTGACGCGTGCCGGATGCCTTTTCTGAAGGTTGAAACAGAAAGTGGGGACGCGTTCGCGCAGCCGCTCTTCATCGCGGATGCCATAGATTGTAGCGTCCGCCTCTTTCAAGACGCGCAACAATTCCGACGAGAGCGACGCTTCGTAAGCCCGCACTCCGTTCATAGCCATCACCAGGTTGCTCCGCCTGGAATTTTCGAAGTCGTGGCTCAAGTTTCCGCCGAGACTGGCCCCAAGCCTTTCTAAATAAGCTACCGCTGCATCCAGGCCGGCAACGTTTTCATAAATGAACGTACCGGCTTCAATCTTCCCGGGGGGTTCGTCAGGGATGAAATCTTCACGGAAGGTAGGCAGACTTTTCAACAACTCCGTACGGCCCCACAGAAATCCCATGTGCGGCGAGAATATCTTGTAACCCGAACAGACGAGATAATCGCAGTCGAAGGCCTGCACATCGATAGTTCCGTGCGGGCCGTAGTGGACACAATCGAGAAACATTTCCGCGCCCGCCTGATGGGCAATCTTGGCTGCTTCCGCCACATCCACGATCGAACCAAGTGCATTGGAAGTAACGGTGCACGCTACCAGCCGCGTTCGTGAAGACAGAAGTCTCTGCAAATCTTCTACGTGCAAATTTCCGTCTTCCCGCATCTTCCACCAGGCGAACCTGGCATTGGGGAGGGCCAGCCAGGTGGCGATGTTCGCCTCATGGTCCATGTCGGTAACAATGATCTCGTTGCGTTCAGCCAGCGTTTGACCAATCGCCAGACTTATTAGCCTGATGAACGAAGTTGCGTTCATCCCAAATGCGATCTCACTGGGATGCCGCGCATTGACGAGCACAGCGACGCTCTCGCGAGCCCGCGCGATTACGGCATCAACTTCCTGGCTCTTGGCGTATCGTCCACCGCGCTGGACATTATTTTCGAGCAGGTGCTTGTTGACTGCATCGAAGACGCCCTGCGGCGCCTGCGCTCCGGCTGCGTTATCGAAGAATATGAAATTCTCACCGCGATTCAGGGAGGGAAACGCGCCGCGAGCGGTCTCAACCGGGAATTGCCTGGCGGTATCGCCAGTTTCTGCCAAGAGAATAGATTTGTTCATTCATCCTCCACCGCTCACTCCATGGAGGCATTCATGAGCGGCCAGAGGCGTTTAGAATATCACAGACATACCACTTGTATACGATTTGCTGCACATGAACGGCAGAATGGAGCGGCTCCTGGTCTTTGAGACAAATTGTATTCGTTGACATGGCAGCGATACTCAGGAACAATCAGTTGTTTTGTCAGTGGAGGAATTCTTGCCAAAGGCCGCCACGCGGGGCAGAGGACATCGTATCCTGTCGCACACCCTTTCTTCTTTATTGCAGCCGCATCTCATTAGTACGATTCCCCCGACCCTGAGCGAGAGAGTATATTCCGCATTCAAGCGCGACATCATTCATGGCATTTTCCAGCCGGGCGAGGCCTTGAGCGAGAAGGATCTCGCGCGCCGCTATAAAGCAAGCCGCACACCCGTGCGCGAGGCCGCGGTCCGGCTTCAAAATGACAGGCTGCTGCGCATCGTTCCGAACCGCGGGTATTTCGTAGCTCAAATCACGCTGCAAGTTCTGAATGACATTTACGAATTCCGCAGCGCGGTCGAATGCGCCGCGGCTGAACTGGCCGCCGCGAAAGGCGCCAGCGACAAGGCTCTGAAGGAGTTGACCGATCTCGCCAAGGCATCCTGCAGTCCCGATAACCGCGGCAGTTGGGCCCGCTTTATCGAGGCCGATACCGCCTTTCACGTCGGCATTGCGCTGTTAGCGCGCAATCAAATGCTGGTGACGGCCGTCAGCGAAGCCCGAAGTCAAATGGAACGACTCATGTTGGCCGCCATCGACATTCACTATTTCGGCGAAGTCCCCGGCCGCGAGCATCTTGCGATTCTCAACGCGATCCGCGAACGGGACTCTGAGAGCGCGCGCCGACTTATGCACGACCACATTATGCAATCGAAAGATAAGGTCATGGGAGTGGCTTCCGTTCTGCCAGTTCGCTCGACAACGCGATAGCGCGCAGATCTTGTCCCCATTTCTTAAGATCTTGCTAGGCACATCCATGCTAAGCAGGTCCAAGCTACTTGCCGGCCCGGTAAACTGATGAACGATGGCATCCATGATGTTTTCAAGAAACTAAGGCGACATTTCAAAGGAACTCTGCTTCGGCCCGGCGAAGTCGGGTATGGCGAGGTCACACCTGTCTGGAATGGGATCTTCAATCGCAGGCCAGCCTTGGTTGCCCGCTGCTCTGACGTGAATGACGTCCAAATTTGTGTGCGGGTTGCTGCAGCTTCGAAGGTCGTCACGGCGATTCGTTGCGGGGGCCACAGCCTGGCAGGCTTCGGCACATGCGATGACGGATTAGTCATCGATCTTTCTCGGCTGCGTGAAGTTCATGTAGATGCTCATTCCAAGAGAGCGCGGTTCGGGGGAGGGTGTCTGTTGGGTACGGTGGACGCTGCGACGCAAGCGGCAGGTCTCGCGTTTCCGGCCGGAGTTGTGTCGCACACAGGAGCGGGTGGACTTGTCTTGGGAGGAGGTACAGGATGGCTGAATCGACTGCATGGCTTATCCTGCGACAACGTCGAAGCGTTTACGCTGGTTGCGGCCGACGGATCACTGCACCAGGCGAATGCGAAAGAAAATTCGGATCTCTTCTGGGCGCTTCGGGGTGGTGGCGGCAATTTCGGCATTGTGACGCAATTTGAAGTCCGGCTCCATCCCGTAACTCATGTCCTGCTGGGGAGCGGGCTTTGTGTTGGTGAGAACATTGTCGGCCTGCTGCATCAATGGCGGGAATTTATGCCGGAAGCTCCAGACAATCTGCGCTGGGGCTTTTCCTTGCGCATTGCTGGCGACGGGCACGGTGTTCCGCAGGAGGTTCGGAGAGCGCCGGTTGCGAGTGCCTCGGTGCTTTGGGTTGGCGACCATGACAAGGGACTTCGTTATATCGATCATGCGCTGACCGCTGTGGAACACAAAGCAATAAACGTCGAGGAGATGTCATTCCTCCGTTTGCAGACGATGGCGGATTCCGATTTTCCGCACGGGCGCCGCTACTATACGAAGTCCGGCTACTCGCAAATCCTGGGCGACGACGTGATCCATCTTCTTATCGACGCCCTGACAACAATTCCATCTCGCTCCAGCGAAATCGAACTGACTTACCTGGGCGGCGCCGCCGGACGCGTCCCCCCTGAGGAAACGGCTTTCGGCAACCGTGGAGCGCCCTTTGTTGTGAACATTCTGAGCAACTGGGCCGAACCAGACGACGATGCTGCGAACATCGCCTGGACGCGGAATCTGTTCACGCGCTTGCGTCCGGCAATGGTTCCTGGCGTCTACGTAAACTTCATGAGCGGCGACGAAGAAGAACGCGTTCCCGAGGCTTACCGGGGAAGATGGGAGCGCCTTCGGAGTATCAAAACCAAGTATGACCCTCGGAATCTTTTTCGTCTGAACCAGAATATCCCTCCTCATCGAGTCTCTTCTCGCAACTAGCTGGCCGTCACTCGCCGTCAACCTCACGCCGCTGCTGATGGGAAACTCTAGACAAAACAAACCGGGGCAACTTCCACTGGCTCTGTTGAGATACCAATTGAATACTATGTCGGTAGCAAGTTAAAATGTCCGCTTTTCGTAACACATGATATGTCCGGTTTCAGTTAGACAGCAGCCGTAGCCGGGGCGGTGGGAAAGTGGGAATCCCGCGTACTTTGCGGGATTTCCAAGCTCGGAGGGAAAGTCGGTTTTATGACTTTTCCTCGGAGCGGCTTTTCCAACGCCCTGCGCGCCGCCCCATGGCTCGTCTCAAGGGCCCCGCCCTGCGCTGTGTATCGTCCCAAACAATGGGGACCATGGGTCAGACTCAGAGTTCCATCCAAGTGTTGATGCACCACCACCTGGCAGCCGGCCAGGGTCGCTCGCCAGCGCACGCGCTCGATCTGCAAGCTCAGATTCTGGAAGCTCACCGTGTTGTCACGGTTCACGCTGCGTTCGAACTGGAGCGAGAAGGTGCGCTCCAGATCGCGGCTCCGGCAGGGCACAAAAGCGTTGCCACGCTGCTCGGGCTTCACCTGAAAACGACGATTGAACTCCGCCACGTAGTGCGCACTCAGAAACTGGTTCGCCGCTGCCAGCGTCCGTATCTGGCGCAGCCGTAACTCCTGCGGCAACCGTCCCTGCCAGGTACCGAAGTTGCGTTCGCTGCGGCCGCGCGCTTCCGGCGAGTAGGCGGGAATCATCTGCACCCCCAACTCGTGCAACGCCCGTCCCACTTGCGTTCGACGATGGTGGTCCACCTTGCCGCCCACCTTCGGCGTCAGCCAGAAATGGCTGCCCCGATCGCTGTACAGCGCGCAGAACACGCCTTTGCGCTCGATCACTTCCTTCAATCCTGCCATCACCGTTAGCGTCGATTCCTCCTCCACCAGTTGCGCGTAATAAATCTCGCTCGTGGCATCGTCCAGAATTACGATCAAGTCATAGCCCGTCTGAGGCAGAGAGGTGAGTAATGGCGGAGCCGATTCCTCAATTGCTCACTCTGCTGGAACTTGCGGAGAGGCTCAGGGTCTCCCCGCACACCGTCCGGGCCTGGGTCAAGAAAGGAATCTGAGCGCGGAAGGAATCCAGCTTTACCTGCTGATTAAGAGTTAGCTTTCCGAATGTGGCTACAGCATTGACAACTGCAGCCGTCACGATAACTTAATGATCAAAAGACCCGCATGGACGGTTTTCGAAAAGCATTGGAAAGGTTGGCGAAATCGAACGGCATCTAATTGCGAAGGACACAGAAAGGACACAGCCCACAAAACTACGGCCCCGGCCTTGCCGAGAGAGTCACCACGGTATAATGGTCGATCCGGCCCAGGGTGAACTCGATGATGCTCCCGTGCAGAGAGAGGCCAGCGAACTGAGGCTGTGCCGCGTCGGGCGAAAGGACTTTCGCCTCCCAGCGGCTCAGGTCCTCGGTTTCTCGCAGATGGACCGGCCCGCTCAGCTCTAATCCGCTCAGATTCAGCCGGACTTTCACGTTCTCCGCGGGCACCTCGTGATCGTAGTTGAGTAAGTGGAGAATCAAAGTCCGGCCGTCGGGTTTCCGAGTCAACTGCCCCAGCACGTAACCGCGCGGCTCCAGACTGAGGCGAGGCCCTCCTGCTGCATCTTCAGCGCGCGCCGCAATTCCCGGCTCCGTCTTTCTCGCCCTGATTATGACACCGCCGCTGGCGGTGAACGTATCCAACCGGGTCTTTTGCTCGACGCTGAGCTTGGGTAGGTCAGCCGGCATCACCAGCACCTTGAAGTGGTCCAGGGGGACTCCCTCGCCCAGGTGCGCGAGCACCTTGGTCTCGAAGAAGACGCTCTGCTTGAGGAATTCGTCGGCCAGCGGATTCTGCGGTTCGGCGGAGATCAAGGCGATCCGCGCCGCCGTCTCTACCTCGTGATACAGCTCTTGATGTTCGACTAGAAAATGGTTGTATTGAGCGATAGCCGTCCAGGCCTCCCGGGCCTTCGGTTCATTGTTGATCAGCCCGGAGAGGAAGCGGCCCTCGATGTTACGCGAGGTGGCCGCGCCGAAGGTATAAGCCTCGGCGATGGAAAGTTTTTGCTCGGCCGGGCTGGGGATACAGAGCTCGCGATGGCCGCAATGGTAAATGTCGTTCTCATACATCAGGGGCTGCCAAAGCTGCTTCTCACCGCTCAGGAATTTGATCTTGCGCGCGTTGGCCACCTGCCATTTACCGCCCCAAACGCCCGGAGTGTCTTTGCCGTCCTCCTCCCAGATCACCTCGTTAATGTCGTTCATCGCAAAGCGGTCCGGCAAGATATGGATGTTGGCATAAACCACGACCTTGGGCCGGCCGGTCTCCCGAGCCTTCCGCTCCGCCATCCGCTGCGTGTCATCGAGCAACTGGGCCAGGCCGTCGTTGTAACCGATCATGTTGTCCCATGCGATCGCGTCTACGCCCGCGTCCACCGCCATCTCCGCCTTCTTCAAGAGATAGGCCCGCCAGCCGGGCGCGCGCGCGTCGGCGAGCCGGCGCTTCCATGAGATTTGCAGGTCGGTCTTGGTCGGGCCGGCGTAGAACATGGGGATGCCATGCTTCCACAAGCCGTATTTCTTCGTTTCCGGGTCGTCGCGGTAGGCGCTCTTCCAAAACATGTTGGAAGCCGACAGGTAAGCCGACACGTGGATGCCGCTCTCGTGGCAGCGGGCGATTACCTTTTTCAGGTTCTCTCGGTTCTCGTCCTCGTCCTTAAGCGACCAGCCGTTGCTCCAGGTGACCCAGATCCAGTTGAACTCCGCCTGCTTGAGCAAGCCGAGCATTTGCTCGAAATCGCGGTCGTAGATGTGAGCCAGCACGTCCTTTTCTTCGGCGCTGAACTTGCTGCCCCACCAGGTCCGCTCGGCCTTCCAGCTCTCGATTTGTCCACCGTCAATCCGGATGAAACGAAAATTCCCCTGCTCCGCCCAGGGCGGCACGTCTTCAGGCTTGGCGCGATACAGTTTAGGCACCGGCGCAAAAGACTGAGCGGTGCAGAGCAGCAGGAACGCGGCGACTAAACCAATTAGTGAAATGTTTTTTACGATTCGGACACGCTGCATGGTTCTCTTCCTACGAAACGACCAAGACCCACGCTGTGAGCCGGAGCAAGCTTCCGCATTTCTCAATCAAGCGGGACGCGCGTTCGAACTTGACGGCGAGATTTCCCCTCTGAGCCAGAGCGATCAGGCTGCGTGTTGCGGAATCGTCACGCTCTGTTGCAGAGTGAAATCCAGTAGGGTCTCGCTCGGGATCTTCACTTGGTCTCCCTTGGTGATAATTTCCGAGCCGGCTCCCATGCCCGCCCCTGTTCCTGCTCCGATGGCCGCGCCTTTCCCGCCGCCTGCAAGCGCACCAATGATGCTCCCAATGGCGGCTCCCCCAACAGTTCTTTTCGCGGTGCTCTCGCCCTTGGACTTGCCTGAGACTTCGTATTCTCCGGTGACTAGCGGTACAGTCTGGCCATCGACGACGATCCCCGTCAGCTCGAGTTTTAGCTCGGACCTCCCGGCGAACGTTCCGGTCTCTTTGGACTCATCCAGCCGGCCATAAACGTCTGCGCCCTTCGGAACCACCACATTGCCATCTATCGACAGAGGTTCTTCGAGCGAAGCCTGAAAACGATATCCCACGCGATTCCTAGTGGAGTCAATGGAATCGATGGTACGAACCGAAATCCGTGTACCAGCAAAAATGGTCACCGACGACGAAATCTTTGCGACTTCATCTTTTTCGATGGACGAAGGCGCACTCGGTTGCTTCGAGGGAACCGGGGGCGGGGTACCCTCCGCTCCGGACTCGAATCGCATCGAACGGACATCGGCGATATCATAGCTCTGCACTGACGACCCCACCTGAAAGCTGATGCTCGTCTGTGTCCCACCCATGAATTTACCGTTGATCAGACTTCCATTCTTCAATTCCAAAGAGTCCGCGCGGACAGCTGCTGCGGCCACACATAGAGCGACAATCGTTCCACAAATCT
This sequence comes from uncultured Acidobacteriaceae bacterium, assembly GCA_963800565.1. Classification (GTDB taxonomy): domain Bacteria; phylum Acidobacteriota; class Terriglobia; order Terriglobales; family Acidobacteriaceae; genus Acidiflorens. Next base: position 320,013 of record CAWDBM010000007.1, on the reverse strand, counting down.
GCTTCGTGTTCATTACGAAATCTCCTGTGTATTGTTGATAAATTGTTTGCTTATTCCAAGTTGACCGGAACCACGGACCAGCTGACGGCGGAAACTCCTGGCTCGTAAGACACTCGCGTCACCATCTGCTCCACGATTTCATTGTGTAGTCCGGCCGTGACAATTTCTGCACGAATGCGGTTCCGATCCCCTTCTTCAATATCCTCGCAGTGGATGGATTGAAGCGCGACCTTGAACTGAGTTATCGTGGTCAACAAAAGTCCCCTGAGATGAGATTCGTCGGAGGCTCGACAGGTCAAATTGATCTCATAGGACGCCTCCTGTGGTGCGGCATCGGGCAGGATGGGATGAAGACGATGGGCGAGTGGACGCAAGGCGACATTTGCCAACAACACCACGCACGCTAGAGCCAAGGAAAGTTGCGGCGCACCCAATCCTGCCAAAACACCGATCGAGGCAGAGCACCAGATGGTAGCCGCTGTATTCAAGCCCCGGACGTTTGCTCCATCGCGGAAGATGACTCCCGCTCCCAGGAAACCAACACCTGAGACCGCATACGATGCGATACGACCGCGAGCGGACGGATCGTCGACAAGCAAAGAACCTGCCATGACAAAGGCAGCAGCTCCCGCAGCGACGAGAGCATTTGTGCGCGTCCGCGCCATGCGTTGGCGCCATTGCCGTTCCAGCCCCACGACCGCTCCGAGCAGGACAGCAGTTAACAGTCGATAAAGAAAGCTGAACATAAAGACTGTTGTGACCAAGCTATTATCCCTCCGCGTTTTATTTGCCGAATCGAGTGGCCAGTCGAAACGCACAGCCTCCATCGGTAAGGTAAGTTGTGCTCCTTCGAGATGGCGTTACTCACTAGCGCCCCTTTTTACGTTGTCTCTGGTATTGGACATGGCTGTACATGCCAGATTTCTGCTGCATATTCAGCGATGGTGCGGTCGCTCGAGAACTTCCCCGAGCCCGCCACATTCAAGATGGCCTTGCGAGCCCACTCGTCGGGATTTGCATAGGTCGCGCAAAGCCGCTCGTCCGCTTCGAGATACGACTTCAGGTCTGCCAAGTGCATGTAGTGGTCGCCGTTCGTCAGCAACATCTCCCGCAACGGCTCGAACACATAGCAGCTGAAATAATCCGAGAAAATCAAGTCCAGAGCTTCGCGAGTCTCCGGATCGTGTTCGTAATGCCAGTGCGGGTTGTACCATCCGCGACTGCCAATCACCTGCTCAGCCGTCAAACCGAAGAGGAAGAAGTTCTCCTCACCGGCCTCTGCCGCCATTTCAATGGTCGCGCCGTCGCGCGTGCCGATCGTCAATGCGCCGTTCATCATGAACTTCATGTTGCTCGTCCCACTGGCTTCATAGCCTGCCGTCGAAATCTGGTTGGAGACGTCGCTGGTGGGAATGAGGTGCTCCGCCAGCGAGACGGAATATTCGGGCAGGAATACGACCTTCAGCCGCCCGCGCAATGCTGGGTCGCTGTCGATGGTTGCAGCCAGATTGTTAATGAACTTGATGATCACCTTGGCGAGCCGGTAGGCAGGCGCGGCCTTGCCGGCGAAAAAGAACGTCCGCGGATGCACATCCAGTTCAGGGTTCTCGCGTAGCCGGTTGTAGAGCACAACGACCCGCAGTGCATTCAGGAATTGGCGTTTGTACTCGTGAATGCGTTTGACCTGGCAATCGAAGATCGACTCCGGATCAACGGTCTGCCCTGTCGACCAGCGGAGCCAATCACAGAATTGTCGCTTTGCATTTCGCTTGGCTTTGCGGAAGTCATCACGAAAACCTTTGTCCTCGGTGAATGCCTTGAGCTTGCTTAATTCGCTTAAATTGCGGATCCAGGCATCGCCAATGGCATTAGTAATGAGTTCTGAAAGTCCAGGATTGCATAATTGCAGCCAGCGCCGGGGTGTGACTCCGTTCGTTTTGTTGTTGAAACGTTCCGGAAAGATTTCCGCCAGGTCTTTGAGCGTGGTCTCACGCAACAGCTTGGAGTGAATCTCCGCTACTCCGTTGGTGCTGTGAGAACCTACGACCGCCAGATTGGCCATCCGAAGCTTCTTGGCTCGGCCGTCCCCCTCTTCAATAAGGCTCGCGCGCTGAATCCGGTCTTGGTCGCCCGGAAAACTCCCGCGAACGTCACCCAGAAAACGGCGGTTGATTTCATAGATGATCTCGAGTTGCCGGGGCAGCATGTCTTCAAACCAACCCACCGGCCATTTCTCGAGCGCTTCGGGCAACAAGGTGTGATTGGTATACGCCAGCGTGTTCTGCGTGACGTGCCAGGCTTCATCCCATCCAAGGTGTACCTGGTCAACCAGAATGCGCATAAGTTCCGGCACCGCCAGAGAGGGGTGGGTATCATTCATCTGAATGGCTACTTTCTCTGCAAACAAGCTCCAATCCAAGTTGGAGCGCTGGAAGCGTCGAACTGCATCTGCCAGCGAGCAGGCAACAAGGAAGTACTCCTGCAGCAGGCGCAGAGCTTGACCCCTGAAACCTGAATCATCGGGATAAAGGACGCGTGTTAGGGTTTCGGCCGAGAGGGTTTGAGTAAACGCTTCTACAAAATCGCCGTGAGAGAACTCTTCAAAGTTGAAGAAGTCCGGCGCGGCCGCGGCCCAGAGGCGGAGCGTGTTGATCGTGGAACCCCCATACCCCACCACAGGACGGTCGAATGGGATGCCGATCAGAGTCGATGGACGTCGCGGCACGGGGCGCAGGCTACCTTCGCTGAGTTCGAACGAGCAGCCTAGGCTGACTTCCACCTTCTCATTCGGACGAGCGATCTCCCACGGATCGGGAGAACGGAGCCAGTTGTCGGGCATTTCCCGCTGCCATCCATTCTGGATTGATTGTTTGAAGATGCCATATTCATAGCGCAATCCGTATCCCATCGCCGGTAGCTGCAACGTCGCGGCCGATTCAATGAAGCAGGCCGCCAGGCGTCCAAGGCCGCCGTTGCCCAGTCCCGCATCGGGCTCCTGCTCCAAAATCTCGAGGAGATTGAGTTTCTTGTCCTCGATGAACTGATTCGTCAGCGGAGAAAGAAGAAGATTCACAACGTTGTTTGCGAGTGAGCGGCCGACGAGGAACTCCATCGAGAGGTAGTAGAGTCGCTTAGGGTTTTGTTGTTCATAAGTCTTCTCAGTGAGAAGCCACCGCTGAGATAGAACGTCTCGCACCGACCGCGCAAGCGCCTCGAACCGGTCGCGCGCAGTGGCGGCCGCAAGATCGACGCCACGGTCGAACAGCAAGTGCCGTTCATACAGTGCTTCGTCCGTTCCGGAGAAGTGCACGGGACCACATCCATACTTGCTACTGAGACGTTTAGCTTCCTCTGGCAACGCGGACCGTTTGGCCGTTGCAGTCGTACCCATGTTCAAGCTCCTTTAGCGATTTCTCGGGATCGGCGAGTTACCCGATATCCCATTTCAGTCGGTACTCTGAGACCCACGCCGCGAACTCACGCGCTTGGTCGAACGATGGCGATAGCAGGCACTCAGTCACCGCTTGTCGTAAGGCCACTTCCAACCGCTAATCTCAGAACTGTCGATCCCGTACTCGTAAGCATGACGCCGGCATGCGATCTGGCGATCGCGGAATTCTTCTTTGGCGTGCGCGCCGATCCGCTGCAGTTTTGGAATGCGGTCAATCGCGTCGATGGCGAGACTGAATCGGTCCGTCTGGTTGTTGATTGCCAACTCCATCGGTGTGTTGATGTTGCCTTTCTCCTTGTAACCGCGTACGTGCAGGTTCCGCTGGTTCGTGCGGCGGTAGGCGAGACGATGAATCAACCAGGGATAACCGTGGAAGTTGAAGATGATCGGCTTGTCGGTCGTAAAGAGAGAATCGAAATCCGCATCCGTCAAGCCATGAGGATGTTCACTGCTAGGTTGTAGTTTGAATAAGTCGACTACATTGACGAATCGGATTTTCAGGTCAGGGAACCGTTCCCGGAGCAGTGCTGTGGCAGCTAAGGCTTCCTGGGTGGGGATATCGCCCGCGGCAGCAAAAACAATATCGGGTTCCTGGCCTTCATCATTACTGGCCCAATTCCAGATACCGATACCCTTTGTGCAGTGCGTAATGGCAGCATCAATATCGAGGTACTGCAGGTGCCGCTGCTTGTCCGAGACAATTACGTTGACGTAGTTTTCCGATCGCAGGCAATGATCCGCCACCGACAACAAACAGTTGACGTCAGGGGGCAGATAGATGCGGGTCACGTCGGCACTCTTATTGAGTACTACGTCAAGAAACCCCGGATCCTGGTGCGTAAAACCATTGTGATCCTGACGCCACACGGTTGAGGTTATGAGAAGGTTCAGCGATGCGATCTTGCGGCGCCAAGATACATGATTGCAGATCGACAACCATTTGGCATGCTGATTGAACATCGAATCGATCACGTGCACAAAAGCCTCATAAGACGATAGAAAGCCGTTACGACCCGTAAGCAGGTAGCCCTCGAGCATTCCTTCCATCGTGTGCTCGCTCAACATTTCGACAATGCGTCCGTCCGGAGCTAGTTCTGTTCCGTCACGGTCCTCGGGGAAAGTTTCAGCGATCCAGAATTTCTTCGAAGCCTGGTAAATGGCATCCAGCTTGTTGGAAGTGTTCTCGTCGGGTGCGAAAACCCGGAAGCCGTTCATGTTCCATTTCATGATGTCCCGCAGAAACACACCTAGCGGCGGCACGTTCTCGACTTCGATGTTTCCTGGGCGGTCGATCTTGATTGCATAGTCGCGAAAGTCAGGTAAGCGCAGCGCTTTCCTGAGCTCTGCATTCGCGTGCGGACTGGCGCTCATGCGACGCCCGCCTGACGGCATAATTTCGGCGAGTTCCGGTAACACCCTGCCAGACTCGTCGAACAGTTCTTCGGGTTTGAGTGATCGCATCCAGTTCTCCAGAATGCGCAGGTGTTCCGGTTTAGTCTTGACGTCCGTCAGCGGGACCTGGTGCGAACGCCAGAAGCCTTCGAGCCGATGTCCGTCCACCTCTAGCGGTGCACCCCAGCCTTTTGGCGAACGCAACACCACCATGGGCCAGCGTGGTCGCGTGGCAACGCCCGTCTTCCGGCATTCTTCCTGATGGGTCTTAATGTCCGCGATGCACTGCTCCAGCGTTGCGGCCATCGCCTGATGCATGCTGTCGTGATCGGATCCCTCCACGAAGTAGGGATTCCAGCCATATCCGCGGAACAAGTCTTCCAGTTCTTCGTGAGTGATCCGTGCCAGCAAGGTTGGGTTGTTGATCTTGTATCCGTTAAGATGAAGTATTGGTAACACAGCCCCATCGCGGATGGGATTCAGAAACTTGCTGATGTGCCATGAAGTCGCCAGCGGGCCGGTCTCGGCTTCGCCGTCGCCCACGACCGCCGCCACGATCAGGTCGGGATTGTCAAACGCGGCTCCGCAGGCGTGCGAAAGGACATATCCCAGTTCCCCTCCTTCATGAATCGAACCCGGCGTCTCTGGAGTACAGTGGCTGCCAATACCGCCGGGGAATGAGAACTGCTTGAAGAACTCTCGGAGGCCTCTCTCGTCCTGGCTTTTCTCCGGATAGATTTCACTGTATGTGCCTTCCAGATATATAGGCGCTAAAACTCCCGGCGCCCCGTGTCCTGGGCCTGCGAGAAAAATCATCTCGAGGTCGTCTCTCTTTATAAGACGACTCAGATGGGTGTAGAGGAAGGCGAGCCCTGGGCTCGATCCCCAATGACCGAGCAGCCGGCTCTTGATATGTTCTGATTTCAGGGGTTCCCGCAAGAGGGGATTTGCCTGAAGGTAGATCATTCCCAGAGCCAGATACTTGCACGCACGCCAATAAGCATCGATTCTATTCAGCTCATCGGCGCCCAGCGGCGCACCTGCAACGGTTGATCGTGCAATCCCTTCGGCGCTCAGTGGTCTGGCTAGTTCTTCGATTCCTGTTAGCGAGGTCATTTTCCATTCCTTACTCGTCTTTGTGCTCTCCCGAAACTTTGGGGTTCAGCAAGGGTCCGCCTTCATCGTGATTCAACACTCATCCGCAAACTGATTGCACGCTTGTCTCAGTTAACAGCTTGAAAGCTCCAGCATTGCTCCTCGCCTCTGCGTTGCAACTCGCGTTGAATTTGTTCGATTTCCCCGGCGTCGTTTGCGGTGATTGCGAAGTCACCGGCGAGGATTACGTACAGCATGTCAATGAGTGTGTCAGTCGGGATGTTCATCAGTTGTCCGAGCATGGCCTACTCCCCTGGGGCAATTTGAGGCTCGCACTTCGTATTCGCAATCTGGCTGCCAGAGGTGGCCAGTTGTAAGTGGATGAAAATACTTCTCTAACGATTGGGTCCGAAGCACCGATACAGACATCGAATGACCTGCCAAGGGCACTGACCGAATTAGGGCAATAAGGGGACGTTAGTTCCAACTGCTGGCCTGTACTTCAAGTGGCCATAAATCAATCTGCGATAGCTTTATTAGGGTTTTTCGGCAGGCGTTTGCTGAAGCTGGATGGTGAGAACCTTGTCGGACTTCGTCGTATCAACTTCCACCACTCCAAAATTCCCGTTCAGGTCGCGGAGGCGAACTGTTCTCGTGGCCTGAAATCCAGAAGGGCCTGGCTGCACGGTGTCATTGATCAACATATAGGGCCGGACGCCGAAGCCGGGCTCGCCGGAATGAGACACCTCCACCTTCTGTTCGGTGATTTGCTCATCAGTTGCGCTGGTGTGCTTGGCAGTCATTGCACGCTGAACAAGATGAAGATTTCCGTCCAGAGCTCTCCCCGGGACATTGACGGAATAGGTTTCCACTACGTAGACATTTTCTCCAAACCTACTCTCAGATTCCTTGCTCACGCGATCCGAGACTTCGCCTAGCCTGCCTCCCGAGTCGAGCGCGAAAACACGCTCTTCGCTCCTGCCGTTGTTGGGCCCTTGCGTGATGGTATTTTGCCGCATTTCGTTCACTTGCCAATTTCCCGAACCATCGAGGAGTAGCGTGGTTATCTGAGATTCAATCGTATCGTTCGGACCTCGTTTTTGGAGTTCGCGCATCTTCATAGCGGTAGCCAAACCGCCGTAGATACTTGGGAGCATCACCATAGTGTTCGCCTCCTCGACACCATTACCGATATTTTTCGTCTCCACGACTTCGCGGCGAATTGGCTGAAGCGCACCGTTGAGATCGGAACTGGAGGTAAGGCGGACGATGTTTGAGTCACCACTCGGCAAAATATTTTTCTCTTCTTCTGTCACTTGCACGAGTGTTCTCTTCCCATTACCATCGCGGCTGAAATTGCGTGTTGTGGTTCGCACGGTAGTTGGAGCCAGTTGCAGCGTTTCCGTGTCGATGTCCTGGTTAAATTGAAAACGGCCGTCGACCCAGAATTGGACCGATTGCTTGTCTAGTGTCCGATTGCCGTTCTGTCTGTGGCTTTCGACGATACGTGTGGGGTTCGCGTCCTTGATATTCCAGTCGGTTGTGGCCGTCCACGACGTGGTTGGCTCCTCCGCCGTTCGCGAATCCGATGTCTGCGCAAATACGCTCGGACAGAAACAGGATGCGCCGATCATGACGAGTATGCAGCCGAAAGCGACAACAGTATTCGAAGCCGGCATGCTTATCGGTCAACCACCCATCGCATTTGAGCTCGGCGATTTGCTTTTGCCTCGTCGACCAGAACCCAGTTCATATGTAGAGGATTAAATTCGATTTCGTACTTCTCGTGAACTGGAGGGCGGATGTCACGGTAAGCGCCTTGCATGAGTGAGGCGCTGGTCGGTGCTGCCTGCACACTTAGCATTAGAGAGCACATGGTTGTTCCTCCTATCTCGGAACTGCCTATTGAGAGATTTGTCTTCGTTTGACAGTTCGGAGTCGATCAAAGATCAAAGATGCGAGCGCTCGAAACCTAGCGCTTACCCTTGCTCGTGAACTTGTTCAAGATAAATTCCTGAGCCAAACTGCTACCGACGTGCAGGCCCATGCCAACCCCAAAATTCTTGAATACATGCGCAGCATCACGATCTGAACTTGGGTAGTAAGCCGTGGAAACGGAAGTGGCAATTAAACTGCCACCCCATGTGGAATAATTCGGCTGCCACGCTCCGTTGTCTCCCTTACAGATAAATGCAGCTAAGATCGCGTGGAGCGCCCGGGACTTCTTTGTACCGCTGCCCTGGTAGAAATAGCGTGGATCCTGATGCAGGAGCGATGGCAAAATAGCGTTGCCCACCAAATCTTCGGTAGCGGCGTCGGCGAGGCCCGCTCCCAACCGCTTGCCGTATCCTTGCGCATCTTTGGGCCAATTTGGGGTGCCAGCGCCCTGCTGGACGGCGGCCCACCCAGCCACACGAGCGAAGAAAGCTGGTTGTGCGAGACCTTTGTAAGCTAGGTGGAACTTCATCTTTGTGCTCAGAGGCTCGGGATGAGGCTCGTAAGTCACATAGAAGTTCGGTATGAAACGGAAAATGCGCTGCTGCTCTTCAACTTTGAGCTGTTGGGCGGCGACAGCCTTCTCCGAATAACTCACGGTAACTGCCCGCTGCACAGCCAGAATGCGAAGTTTGACGTCGGTCAGAGTTTTGTCTTGCCCGGGTTCGACTGCAACGGATGAACTCCAGTCTGCAAATCCTTCGGCAGTGACAGTGACCTGATAGGAGATTTCCGCGGGCGCCTGGTCGAATACAAAGGCTCCATCATCCTTTGTCACAACTGCGAGACGTTCGCCAGCCGGCCCTTGAAGGAATACCGTGGCGCCAGGAATCGGATCGTCGCTCGTATCGACGACGGTACCCCGGATGCATCCTGTTTCTGCTTTTGCCGCTTCAAAAGACCGCGCGAACGCGGGTACTGCAACGATCACTCCGCCCAAGGCGACCAGTACCAACATGTGTGTTAGTTTCAGGAGCATGGCCAAAGGCCGGTTAGGTGAGGCATGTGCTTTATTCTGCATCGTCGAAACTCCTAGCTTGCGGAAAGGTTGAAGTTGATCGTGATCCGCGAGTCCACTTCCACTGGTTCTCCGTCGATCATGTACGGCTTGTAACGCCATTGCTTCACCGCATTGATTGCGGCTTGTGCGAGTATTGGTAAACCGCTCTCGATTCGCACATCCTTCACGGTGCCATCCGTTCCGATCACCGCCATCAGTACTACTGTTCCTTCAATTCGCGCCCGACCAGCCTCTTGCGGATACTGCGGCGCAACGTCGTGGATCAGGTTCGCCTCAGCTACACGGGAAGCGATACGCATTCTTTTAACCGGCGTCGGGTCGGGCGTTTTCGCCGGGACAGGCGCGCTGCGGGTGCTACTCAGAACTTCGCCGAGCACTCCGCTGGGAACTCCAGCGACCATTCCACCGGGAACTCCACCGGCTACCCCGCCAATTGCGGCGACCGGAGGCGGTGGCGCTTCCTGAGTCTTATGCGTTGGTGCGGTGATGTCAGCGCTTGTCGGGGTGTACGTGGAGGCGGGCTTGGGTGCCTGAAGCTTTGTCGGATTGCTGCCCGCGGCCAACGGCGGCTGTAGGTACAACATCGTCACCCTTTCCATCTTGGGGAGCGGATCTATGTGAAACAGCGGAATGGCGATCAGCGCCAGCAGGACGACCGACATGAAGACCAACGATCCAATTGCCGCCCAGGGATTTCGCGGTCGCGATTCGACTAGATAAAAAATGTCACCAAGTTCTTTTCCTTGCAGGTTGGAACGAACGGGAAGCTGTTTTTCCTCTTCCGCCGGCAATGCCGCAACCCACGAATCAATTCGCAGCCTCGGCCTCTGAACGGTCGGGTATGGGATGCGACGAACTAAGTCCGAAGGATGTTCACAAGTTGCCATAGCGCATTTGGTAAAAGCATTTTGGAGACCAAGTGCAACTTCTTACAGGCGAGGTAGATAGACCGCTGAATTCGAATTGCGTGTGCCCGTATGAGGGCAGCTGCCTTCAAAAGGTCATAACCAGATGCAGGTCTGGGCACGGACTGATAGGCAAATTCGTTGTGTCGTGTGTCGAAGCCGAAACATCAAAGGTCGACAGCGGTGGACCAGATCCCTTGCACCCTCGAACGGTGCGCTATTTCTGCTTTGATTACGGGGCTCTCAGCTGTGTTCAGGAAAAAGGAATGGACGTCGGTGCACTCTTTGCGGGTTCTGTTCCCCGGGATCGCTGAAGGATCCACCATCTGCGGGACCAACGTGAGATTGGGCGCCCGGCGTGGTACTTTATGCTAAGGTGTGATAGTCAAGACTTGACCTTGCAGGCCATCCTGTCGAATCGGGTCACTACTGTCAGGCAGACCTCTAGGCGGATGTTCAGGGCAATGGCTGCTGAGAGGGCGAAGAAACGGTGCAAGCTTGTGCTAGGGCCTAGTTACGAACAGTTGACCAGCATCCGCCTGCAATGGATGCGTTCACTCCTAGATCAGGATACGGCTGGAGCCGGGCAAAACATGGAAACCTGGCTGGCTGAGACGACAAGCATGTTCTTTAGGCAGTCCTATGGCTGGCCGTTGGCCCCTTTGGGAACGTGCGAGGTGATCCGCTTCAGAACGAATTCCCCGATCAGATTCCTCACCGCGCCCTCGCCAATGCCCGCCAAACCATTGAAAACGACTAGCGAAGCTCCGCGATCGGAAGAGGGAGAGTAAAGATTCGAAATGGCTGCCGCGGAGAATTTGCCGAGCACGCTCGAGTAATTTGGCTTCCACCGCCCATCATCACCTCTTGTAATCACGGCCGCAGATATCGCGTACAGCGCGCGCGACCGGATACCGCCCTTCCCCTTGTAGAAGTAGCGCGGGTCTTGATGAAAGATCGAAGGGTAAACAGCTCTGCCCAGCAGGGTGCCAGAGACGTTATTCGCCAACGCAGCGCCGTATCGCTTTCCATACCCTTCTATTCCGCCACCATACTCTGGAAAGGCGTTGTTATATTGCTGCACACCTGCGATTCCCGCCACGGTCAAGAACGAAACCGGATCGATGAGTGAACGAATGCTTAATTGAAATTTCTGTTTCGCTTGCATTGGCGGCGCGTTCCAGTCATATGTGCTGTAAAAATTAGGAATGACGCCACCGATGCGCTGCTGTACCGCGACCTGCACCTGCTCCTCAGCCAGTTCCTCCTTGCTTCCTGCAGTCACGGTCACACTGGTGGTCCCACCAGCAACCGAGAGAGTTACCGCTGGCACAATACGGGCGTCGCCGGCATGCAAGGGAATCTGGGTCGAGGTGAAAGTGTTCATCCCCGCCGCCGTCACTGTGAGCTTGTAAACATCCGGCGGTAGGCCTGTGAACGCGAACTGCCCGTTGCTGCCAGACTCCACGGTCTGTATGGCAGCACCCGCTCGGCCCGCCAGTGTCACGCGCGCACCTTGCAGGACGTCCCGATTCGTATCGAGCACCGTCCCGGATAGACTCCCGATGCCAGTCAGGCGCGAGTCATTTGCTCCAGATTGAGTGGTATCCTGTGCCGGTTGGGGTGCATCCGAGAGAGCGCCGTCCTGAGTGGTCGAGCTGAAACCCTCTTGCGCGAGCGCGGTCGAGCGCGTCAAGCTGGAAAAGATCAATAAGATGGAACTAGCGACCAGAAACAGCTTCGACCGTCGCGCAGCATTACACAATCTAAAAGTCCTCGGCTGCTATAGCTTCTGGTGCTTCGCTGCGGGGCGAGGCTGCTGTTGTGTCAGGAGCCAACATGAGCCGGTAGTCGCCATATTCAATACTTAAAATCGCTGTGCCGAGAACGCGTACTTTGGTTTCGCTCTCGTTGGATTCCGGTAACCAGAAGTTATCGATTTTCTGGTAGCGACGTTTGAAGTCAGTTTTGACAGTCCACCAGGAAGGGTTGACAGCCGGCTCGCCCTCGACTCGAGTTATCGCGAAGTCATTTGCAGTCACCCAAACGCGGCCTCGAAACAAAAACTTGTTATTGCTTCGCGGCTGCGCATCGAGCACATAGAATTCGTCCGTATCGGTTCTCTCGTAATCAGACACTTGAAATGTATAGTTCTCGGGTGTGATTGCCGAACGTTGTTGATTCTCATCTCGCATCGACTCCTGTTCCGCCTCCAGGAGTTTCTTGAACACACGGTCCCGCACCGTGCCAGAACCACTCTCTGACAAGATCGTGAATTCTTTTTTATTCGGTGCATGGTAGTCCGTGCGTACCACCATGTCGGCCTTCTTATGTGACACACAGTGGCACTCCAGATGATACGTGCGGACGCTCGAGTAGCTTTCCAGCCCTTTGGCGCGCAATTCGTTCATCTGTACGACACGTTCCATTACCTCATCAGCGCTCAGAGGTGGAGATACATTTGCCTGCTGTGCAACTGCCGGAACACCGATAATGAATAAAGCGAATGCGCGCACAAACCAGCGCACATCAGACTTCCTCGCCTGGTAAAGTGGAGTCATTGTATGAATCTCCTAGTCAGATGTGAGAATTTGAACCTGCTCGTGTTTGTCGATGGGATTTCTTGATCCTCGTTGTTGAACCGAGGTGGCGCGCTCTGCAACTGAGTTAGCGTCAACTCTTCCTTACTGCTCTTTGGTCCTGGTGCTGAGGCGTCGAAGAGATAAATCGTGCTCGCCAAAACAGGTCCGACGCGGATGTCACTGTGAAGCATCCCGGAGTTTGCCAAAGCATCGAAAAATCTCTGGGTTTCAAAGAAACGGCGCGAAGGCTCGAGCACGATGAGATCTCCGTCCCGTGGTGCATAATGTGTGTCGTAAAGCGGCACAATCTGAAGGTCAGCGCGCCCGCAGGCGTGCAAGTAATACGCCATGCTCATCGGTCTTGCGGTTGCTACCGTCGCCGCAGCGGGCGCGAACGGACACACCTTTTGCGCTACTTCGCGCGTGTCAAATTCTGACACTTCGTCCATTGCAAAGTAGCGTGCGATGTTCTGTTTCTCTCCGCCAATTCGGTTCAGATAGAACGAATAGTAGGGCGCCCAAGACTGCAATTCGACGAGTGGCGACCCAACTAGAATGACTGCGGCCACGCCCACAACGGCCTGGGATAGGACTTTTCCTTTCGCGGCCTTCAGTGTTTGTTGAACCGCATATCCGCCGGCAAGGTAGAGGAAGGGCAAGAGCGGAAGTGAATAGCGGATCCATTTGGCTCCGCTAAGAGATAGTCCGGCCAATTGAAGTACCCCGAATGATAGAAAAAAACACGACGCGAGTGTCCGCCGATCTCGCAAAAGCAGTACGGAACCAACAATGATGGCCATGAGGATTGGAACCGGTGTCTTTACCAACACCAGCCAGAGATAGTAGAACCACGGCACTCCAGTGAGCAGACGCGAGGGGAAGTTCATATACAGCCTGCCGTCGAAATCGTAGCCACTGTGTTTGACCCCATCATGATGGAGCCAATGCACGATGGCATGGAAGTTGGCCGGAGAGAGAATGACCGGGTTGACCACAACAAAAGCAAGGAACATCACGAGGAAAAAGCGTTTGTAGCTGAATTGAGACGGCTGGCGGGTGAGCCCCATTCTTCCGGCCAGAAACCAAGCGAGTGCATTCAGTCCAAGGAGGTGCAGAATGTACTGCGAGGCAAGACCCAGGCCAAAGCTGATGGCGCTCAGGTCGTACCATTGCCGCGCACTCCGGCCCGCATCTGCCTGTTGGGCGCGACAGTAGAAATAACAAGCCACTAGAGTGAAGAACGTGAGCGGCGTTTCCTCCTTCGTGAGCCGATTCAACGCGACTGGCAAGGGGGCAACTGCCCAGAAAAAACTCGCCGCAAAAGACCCGGCAACACCCATCATTCGACGGCAAAACAAATAGAGGATTGCCGTCATGGCTGCGCCTAATAGCACGTTGGGCAGACGAAGCCAGCCCTCGGGTTTCATCGAAGGCCAGCCATGCACCGCCGCGACGCGGCTCCAGCGGTCCCCCGCTGCTAGACTGGCCCAAGCCAGCATCTTCGGCAGCATTGGATGCTCGCTGTTGACTCCGACAAAGTGTTCGTGCCGATACTCTTGAACAGCCGTCCATTTGGCCACCTCATCCTCAGACAGGCTGTTAAAGTCGACCCGGTGGATGCGAACTGAAAACGCCAGGACGGTCAGCAGAAGTACGATCACCGCCTCCCGATATCGGCCAATACCACGAGATTGGATCTCAGTCAGCACAGAGGCTCCGGTTCGCTGCGCAAACGCGATTGCATGATTACCGTTTCGAACAATTGAGCTCCTCGAACAATGTCGCTCAGCCTTGCATGTACTCCCAGTTCAGCCAATACCTGCTCGATCACCACAGCGGTTACGCTCGAACTCGGTCTCTCGTGAGAGCTCGGGCGAGCAGAGGTCGGTACCGTGTCGAGGTTGCCCTTCTTTATTTGTGATGTCCTCATAAACCCACCTCGGGCGTCAGCACAATCGTTGGACTTGCGTGCAGATCGCGGACCTCAGACACGGCGTAAGCTCTCCGCCCGGATGGATTGAAGTACTGCCACACATTCAGCTCACCGAGAAGCCCGAGCGCCACCAGTTGGATCCCCACCAGAATCAGCACGGCCGCAAAGATCAGCAGCAACCCGTGTTGCTGCAGCACGTCCGCTCCGGTGAGGACCTTCAAAACCAGCAGCCACAGTGCAACCGCCGATCCCAGACCCATGTTGATCACGCCCAGTCGGCCAAAGAAGTGGAGCGGTCGAGACATGTAACGCAGAAGAAATCGGATCGTCATCAGATCGAAAAATACCCGGAACGTACGAGAAATGTTGTAGTGCGACTCGCCGTGCTTGCGATGGTTGTTTTGAATGGGTATTTCACAGATCGTTGCTCCGTAGGCCGAAGCCAAAGCCGGAATGAACCGGTGCATCTCGCCATAGAGCGGTAGTTGTCGCAGCAGGTCGCCCCTGTATGCCTTGAAGGTTGTCCCAAAGTCGTGTATGTCGACCCCGCTGAGCTTCGCCATCAGCCAATTGGCACAGCGAGAGGGAATCTTGCGCAGCAACAAATTGTCTATGCGGTGGCTGCGCCAACCGCTCACGATGTCGTAGCCCTCTTCGATCTTCGCCAAAAAGACTGGGATCTCTGCCGGGTCGTGCTGAAGGTCGCCATCCATAGCGATCACATATTCGCCAGTGCTGTGCGCGAACCCAGCCGCCAGAGCTGCGGTCTGGCCGAAGTTTCGACGCAGCCGAACCGCGACTACATGCGGATCGATTTCGGCGAGTTCCTTCAGCAGCTTGTAAGTAAGATCCCTGCTGCCATCATCGACAAAGACGAACTGGTAAGTGCGACCGAGATTCTCCATGACGCCTTGTAGGCGGTCATAGAGTTCGATGACATTAGATTCCTCGTTATGAAAAGGAACTACGATAGAAATCGTGGGGGCTGTCTTGATATCAGGCATGTTGTACCGTCCTTCTGAAGGCGCTATCGATCGCATCGAGCCATTCCCGGTCCTGCTCGTTCAGCAGCAATTCGGACTTGTGATCGAGTTCGTTGAGTAGCGCGCATAGCCAGTTTGCAAACTCCCAATCTTGGTTGCAGACACGCAACACACTTTGTCCATCGCGCTGGATCGCGGGGCCGCAATCGACTGCTTTTGTGGCGTACATATTGACTCCTTCGTTCCTACTTGACTGTATGCCGCGGTAGCTCTGCCGCAATTGCCGCTCGAAGCAGTTCAGCCGTCGATGCATCGCAGCCTTATTAAGGCACTTAGCTCGCCAAAGGCGTAGCACGGCAAATCACTGAATTGCGGGAGTATGGACGAGCAGCGGGCTGAAGATCGGTGCCCACATTGCGGCAGTGCCCTCAAACGGTCACGACAGCCGGCGGGCGGAATGCAGGGATTACACCAAGAACCAACGGCTTAGCGAGATGACCGAAGTGGTTGGTGGCCTGCACTAACGCGGTTGAATTCAGTTCTGTATTAAGGGAGTCGGACTTATTTCTTGAGGCGATCCATCTATGGAGGGCGAACTGTTCGACATTCGCAAGGGATCACGCGATCAAAATAGGCGCCGACTCACAAAGGAGATTTTATGGCGATCCTCCTAGCTATCCTTGATTTGGTGTCACCACGTTCACCTCAGCCGTGTGTTCACACTGCAAGGCGAGACCTGCCGAATGTGCTGTGACTGCGGTGCGAAGTTCGCATATTCACTCGAGACCATGGCGATTGAGCACCGCCTGCCACTCACTCCTGTCTTGACCCGGTTTCGAATTGTCTGAGTTGGAACAAGGGGATGAACCGAGGAATGCACACAGCTTGATAACAACTATCTTTCCGTTGAATCAGCCTGCAGCAAGAGGATCGCCTTGACTGACATGTCGGAGAAAATCGAACATCGCGACGCCTTGTACTTATTTGCTTGCCATTTGGAGTGGCTCACCAAACGAAACCTGGCCGCGTACCAAGAGCTCCTTGCGGCGCTCGACGATCATAACGGCGACATTCGCTGCCTTGCAGAATATCTCCTGCACCGAAGCTCGCCAAGGCCGGAGCGAACTGCGACAGGTATCAAATCCTGGTGAAGTAGCAGCCTTTTACGCCTGAACGTGTCCCATCCGGCAGTGCTCGGCGCCAATTGTCATGCCATGACATGGCTTCACGACGGCCACGTGAAGCAGTGGAGGAGAATCACGACGCTTCGCACGCTGTATAGAAACGCGGGCACCAGAGCAAAGTGGAAGCGACGGTTTGGTTTTCTTGGTTTGGAAGCACGATTGCACTTGGGCCCAGTTAGTTTATTGCGAGGATCTCATGATTATCGAACTCAACGACGACGAAACTCGGTTGCTGTACAACGTCCTTCTCGAACAAGCGCAGGAGCACTCTAGCTATGCGGGTACGTCCGAAGTAGCCGAAAGATTATGCAAACTGGCGATCAGATTCGGGCGCCCCGTCAGAGACTACCCAACATAACGATTGCGTGAGTGCGAAATTGACGCCGACCAAGATGATGTTGCCATCAATGGTGACCTAACAAAATATCGTGCGCTGCTTAAGCGCCTCGGAATCAGTAAGGGGGACTATCAACTGTACCGTTAAGACAATCTGTTCTGAAATTCCCTTTAATTGAAGACCCACAACGCTGAGTTGGCTGCGTGCTTCCGTTGCCTGCACATCTCCTGGACTATGCGCGGAGTGGACAGGAACACGCTAGTGCGCGACAGTGCTGATCGATCGCAACGGGGTGGGCTGAGACGCAAATACGTGGTGTCCTCCGGGGCTAAGGGAATGCCGCAATAAGCTGCATGCGATGAAGTCCTCGGCGGCCTGCATCATGTGCTTCCACATTTCAAACGCCCGCCCGTCCTGATTGAGAAATGCGAGAGCCTGTTCTCGGTTCACAGGACAGCCCTGTTCGTTTCCCAATCGTATCAGATGCGAAAGTGTGATTTCGGCGGTTACTCGTTCTCTGTCTTTCTTCTCGTTCATTGCCTTTGCCCCCACTGGTTTATCGCGCTTCAAAACTTCAAAAGATGTCTAACGCTACTCTAGGAAACTCGTGTCCGTAAATTGCTAGAAGCGAGTGCACTGCGGAGACATGAAAGTATCTAATCACTGTAAGTCGCCTTTGCGATGCCCAAGCGACGAATCTTGTTTTGTAGCGTCGTACGCTTCAATCCCAGGCGTTCGGCGGCTCCCCCCTTGCCTGCGATGCGTCCCGATGCGGCTCTCAATGCACCGATGATTACAGAGGACTCTGCTTGTCGAAATGTAGAGGCCATTCCGACAGCAACATTGGTCTCAGATGAGGTAGCAAGCTCGGTAAGCGGCACCTCTAACTCTTCACCACGTGTGAGGATGACAGCTCGTTCGATAAAGTTTGCCAATTCCCTAATATTCCCCTTCCACGGACAGTTCGTCAGCATCTCCATTGCCTGTTTGGGGATGGACTTTATCTGTCTCCGCATTCGCCCGGATAGCTTTGACACAAAGTAGTTCACAAGCAGTGGAATATCCTCACGCCGCTCCCGCAGCGGCGGGATCTCAATCGGGAAGACGTTGAATCGATAGAAAAGATCCTCGCGGAACTTCTCCTCCCGAATCATGGCGGGAAGATCGCGATGCGTGGCGGCAATCAGCCGCACGTTTACGCTGATCGTCCTCGAGCTTCCCAGCCGCTCGAACTCCCGTTCCTGGATGGCGCGCAACAGTTTCGGTTGGAGCTCCAGGCTGATGTCGCCGATCTCATCCAGAAACAGCGAGCCCCTGTCCGCCAACTCGAATCGACCCTTTCTTTGCATCAGGGCTCCGGTGAAGGCTCCTTTTTCGTGCCCGAACAGTTCGCTTTCCAGCAGCCCCGACGGAATCGCAGCACAGTTCATACGCACGAACGTTTGCTCGCGCCGGCAGCTGAGGTTGTGAATAGCGCGTGCGATCAACTCCTTGCCGGTTCCTGTCTCCCCGTGAAGCAGGACGGTGGAGTCGGTCGGCGCCACGATCGCCACTTGTTGCAGTACCTTCTGCAGAGTGGCGCTCTTGCCGATAATGTCTTCAAAGCAGTACTGGGAGTTGATCTCTGGTTCTAGATAGACCTGCTCATCGTCGACCTCGCACACCCCGGGAAAACCCGTAGCCAGGCTTCCCGGGTCTGTGAAAGCTACACTCGCGCACGCCATAATTGCCTCCCGAACATTTACATTTGCAGTGCTTTGCGAACTCTTATACGAACAAAAGTGACTAGCGGAGAGACATCGTCTCTTCGTTCCAGTATTCCTTGCTGCCCCGTAGCATCGGTTCCAGACGTGGGCCGGAATGGCAGGGCTCCAGGCTGGGATAATTTGGGAAGATGGCTCGCAACAGTTTTTCGGAATCTTCCAGACGCATAAAGCCGGTTTGTGTGGGAATAAACGTCATATTTCCTCTCAATCCGCAAAAGGTGAATAGCAGCTAAGCTGATCTTTTCGTCTGCGGGCAAAACTCGATGATTTTTGCGAGTTGCGGCTGAGCCATTGCTCTTAACGGTTTGCGAAAGTTCTTTGGTATGTAAAACTCAATCATCTTTGTCATGACAATCTCCTGGAGCCTGTTGAATCTCGGTGAGCGGGGCTGTGACAGTCGTTCGCTCTCTTTCGTCGGTCGCTATCAGTGCGGGTGACAACATTCATTGCAGCCATGATTAGGACTTCCTGTAGCGTTAAACCGCGAGTTGTGATCTTCCACATAAGCGCCACCAAAGAGGAAATCGAGACTCAAGTGAGGCCTTGCTTACGGGATGAGTCTGCAACGACCTGCCTTTGGTGCACAACGGTAAATCGGGTGATCATGGTCTTGGTATATGGAGGGGGCTACAGGTTGTACTGCAGGAGAGGAGAGCGATAGTACTTTTGGGAGGTCGAACGTTGTCTAGTGGCGCGGGTCCTGGAGGTGTTTTCGGCCGTAGAGTTTGGCATCGATCGACCACATTCCAGGTCCGATCATCGCCACGGTGAGCCCCAGGCTAGCGAGCGTGATTGCGGTCAGCGAGTTGCCGGAGGACGCGAAGAATATCCAGATCTCAACAAGGGCAATGGTAATTCCGGCTAGTGGCGTCCAAAGGCCGAGAAGCAGGAGTACGGCCGCGACAGCCGCAATCAAATAGGGGAGGCTGGGCACCGATCTAGCAGTTTCAAGGAGATGCGAGGTTCCGAAATAGAGCAGGATCGTGCTCGTCAGCACACGCTGAAGTAAAAGACCGGCGCCGGGCCAGCCTTCGGCGAATGTGGAAAACAGACGTTGCACAGACACGACCAGCGATTCCTGGTTTCATGCTAGTGATCCTGGAAAGGGATCGAAAGGGTAAAAAGTAGGATTTTCGAGTCCTACCGTTGGGGGACATCCAGCTCGATAATTCCCCGCTGGAGCGCAATGGTGACCGCGTGGGCGCGATCGTTTGCGCTCAGCTTGGACAGAATATTCGAGATGTGGTTCTTGACCGTGGTTTCTGCGATCGAGAGCTTGTCGGCTATTTGCTTGTTAGCGTTGCCTTCGCCAATTAGAAGAAGCACATCAATTTCGCGCGCACTCAGCTGATCGTCGGCAGCGTGGTCGGCTAGCTCCGCTGCAATCTCGGGCGGTATTCGCTTGCGCCCGGCATGGACCGTGCGGATCGCCTCCAGCAGTTCTACGCGAACGTTTCCTTTCAGCAGGTAACCCCTTGCACCGGCCTTGATCGCCTTTAGGACTTGAACATCGCCGGCATAGGTCGACAACACCAGGATCTTGGCTTCGGGGAATTCGCTTCTAATCCGGCCGATGGCTTCGGTGCCGTTCACATTCGGCATTTGAATATCCATCAGGGTCACGTCCGGGCGGTGCAATCGAAATTGCGCGATGGCTTCCTCCCCGTCACACGCCTCTGCGACTAGTTCCAAATCTGGCTGAGTTTTGATGAGGGCCGCGATCCCCTGACGCAAGAGAGGATGATCATCAACAGCCATGATCCGAATCGAACCTCCAATCGAACTACGATCGGTGCTCATAAATCCTCGTCTTCCGGAACAGCTTAAATCTACCCCTATCGCCGGATTTTTCATAGGCGATAGCGGCCGGAACAGTCAACCGAACTTCTGTGCCGGCACCCGCTTCACTCCAGATATCCAATCGGGCTCCAATTCCCTCTGCCCGCTCATACATTCCGGGCAAGCCCCAATGGCCGGCGCGGCCATGGCCTTTCAGTATCTTTGGATCGATTCCTTTTCCGTCATCTCTTACGATCAAGAGAAAAGCAGCAGCATCATAGCGCAGCTCGGTTTCAATTTTTCGGGCTTGTGCGTGCCGGTAAGCATTGCGCAGCAACTCCCGTGCGATTCGATAGACCTCTTCCCTGATCATCGCCCGCTTCGCTCGTCGGTCGCCCTCTACAGTCACCCGCAGAGACGGGGCACTCTCGCCACCATTCCGTGAGGCTGCCAGTTCGCGCCCCATCGCCAACAGCATTTGCTCGAGGCCGCTTTCCTCGGATGACCCCGAACGTAATTGCTGAATCGCGCCACGACCCTCCGCGATGGCCTGATCTGCGGAAACCAGCGCGCTGTCCAGAGCGTCAGACGCTTCCTTGGGACGATCCGGGAGCTGATACCGGGCCGCCTGAAAGCGGAAGACCAACCCTTGAAAACTTTGCAACAGTGTGTCGTGGAGGTCCCGCGCAATGCGCGCGCGTTCGCTTATGCGCTCTTCCAGACGCATGTTGAATTGATGTGCCAGTTGCCGGACACGGAACTGGTAGCCGCACCACAGCAGTATCAGCATACTCGCCGCGCAGAGAGCGCGGAACCAATTCGTCTGGTAAAAGTGCGGCTGCAGCACGAAGCGCACGCTGGCCTCGTGATCGCTCCAAACCCCGAAGTTATTTGCCGCAAGCACGTGGAACGAGTACTCTCCGGGATCCATGTTCGTGTAGTGCGCAGTACGGTGCGTGCGGGCGTTCACCCAGTCCTTATCAAAAGGTTCGAGCCGGTACCTGAAATTCAGTTTTTCCGGAGCAGAGAAGCTCAGGGCTGTAAAGCGGAAGTCGAATGTGTTGTTGCCGGGCGGTACGGAAGTGCGCCCATTCCGAGTCAGCGTGAACTTATCGGCCCATGCCTCCTCCACCACCACGGGCGGAGCAAGATGGATACCCGCAGCGGGGTCGATAGCCACTACCCCGCGCAGGGTAGGAAACCATATCCGCCCATCGCGAGTTCTCCAGCCTCCCGGGGTCCCACCATTGGATTCGGTGCTTCTCATGCCTTCCGCTGCCCCGTACGATACGGGTGAAAGGAAAGAGATTTTCCCATCGGCAAAGTCATTTAGCTCCTTCAGACTGAGCCGAAATACAGTCTGATTGGAGCTGAACCAAAGATTCCGCTCGCCGTCCTCCAACAGGCCCAGCAGCAAGTTATCGGGCAGACCGTCTTGGGTGGTGATGGCCTTAAAGCGGCCGTCCCGGAAACGGTTCAATCCGCCGCCGTACGTCGCAACCCAGAGAGTTCCGGTCGAATCCTGGTGAATGTCGTACACGGAGTTACTCGACAAGCCTTGATTCCGGTCGTACGTCACAATTTTGCTACCACGCATGTACCTGAGTCCTGCGAGCCCGCCCAGCCATAGGCCACCATCTCGATCCTCGGCAATTGCGCGCACGTCGGAGATGCCGGGGACTTGCTCTAATTTTCCCTCGCGAAAGCGGTACAGCCCGCCAGAACGGTCCTCCCTCAGCCCACCAATCCAGAGCGTGCCCTCCCGGTCCTGAAAAATGATTTTCACGGCAGGTGTATCAACCTTGAAATTGCTCAGCACCCCCGATCGCAGGCGATACAGGCCCCCGTAGCCCCCGAACCACAGGTCGCCATCGCGTGTCTGGGCAATACCGAGAACATCCGTCATATGCGGGAACTGGTGAAACCCATGCCCATCGAACCAGTAGAGAAAATCTCCTCCCAGCCAGATACGTCCTTCCCGATCCTGAAACACAGTACTGAAGTTTGAGTCTGAGAGACCTTCGCCTTTCCCGTAGGCCGTCAAAGGGGCTCGCCGGAGACGAATCAGGCCTCTCCCAATGGTTCCAAGCCATAGATTGCCTTCGCGACCTAGGAGCATACTGCGTACCTTCAGCAATTCGCCGGGATTCGCTGGTGACGGTAGTAGTTCGGGAGGACTGAGCGTGCCATTTACAATGCGGCTGAGGCCGGCAGGCGTGCGCAGCAGCAATTCCCCATCTACGGCCTCAATCATGGCAAAGGAATATAAAAGAAGGTCAAACGTCAACTCGCGGCGCCCAAGCGACGGCAGCGGAACATCAGCGAATACGCCCTGGTAATAGCGCACTAGACGATACTGGTCACGAAAAGCAACCCAGACACTTCCGTCGCGAGCCTCGTGTACGAGAAAAACACTCGGATTGGTGGAATGCAGGGTCGCTATGGAGCCATCGGCGGCGAAACGCACCACGTCTTGTCCGCAACGGAACCACATGCTTCCGTCCCGCGCCTGCAGAAAGAATTCTCGGACCGCCTTTCCGTGGTGAATGGGATAGGCTTCAAGCTTTGTACCGATAAAATGGGCTACACCACCATTTGAAGTGTTGATCCAGACGTTCCCTTCGCGATCGCCGCGGATCGAAGTGACCCACCTGTTTGGCAAGCCGTCGCTTTCGGTATATGTGGTGGCAACACCATCCTGCAGCCGAATGAGACCGCCATCCACAGTGCCGATCCACAATGCCCCGGAGCGACTTTCGTACAGAGAGACAATCTGATCGCTGCCGAAACCTGGCGTATTCGCCGAATTGAAAAGTGTGAAGCGCGCGCCATCAAAGCGTGCGAGCCCCCCGAATGTGCCTATCCAGATATAGCCGCGGTGGTCCTCCAGCATCGCATTGACCGAGTTTTGCGGCAGACCCTCTTCCGTGTGCCAAACCCTTGTGATGTACTGCGGGGGGGGGGATTGTGCGTGCACAGCAGTGATTAAGAGGCTCGCAAACAAGGGAACCGCGGTCGCCAGCAACAACACGCGGGGGAGACAACAGAGCGGACCAGGCCTCGGCATGGTGCGGCACCAGTTGAAGCGAAGCAGAAGCTCTCGGAGAGAAACCATTTTCCCAATTCGCAGCCGATCGGCGTCAGACACGATGGTCCGATTCACAAAGCAACTACTTTCACTAGCAGCGAATTTAGCACTCTCGCCGTTGTTTGTCAGCGTTCTCGAACCGATCAACTCATTTCATAAACGATTTTTTGCGAAGTACACGACTGGGAGAAATCGTGGCAGCGTATTTTGAAAAAACCCGCAAGTCGCGCCCCGAAGCTCGGCAAAATCTTTCCTGCAAAATCTTTCCTGCAAAATCTTTCCTGCTGTCGGTAGCAAGTTAAAATGTCCGCTTTTCGTAGCACATGATATGTCCGGTTTCAGTTAGACAGCATCCGTAGCTGGGGTGGTGGGAAAGTGGGAATCCCGCGTACTTTGCGGGATTTCCAAGCTCCGAGGGAAAGTCGGTTTTATGACTTTTCCTCGGAGCGGCTTTTCCACCGCCCTGCGTGCTGCCGTATGGTTGGTCTCGATGGCCCTGCCCTGCGCTGTGTATCGTCCCAAACAATGGGGTCCATGGGTCAGACTCAGAGTTCCATCCAGGTGCTGATGCACCATCACCTGGCAGCCCGCCAACGTGGCTCGCCAGCGTACGCGCTCGATCTGCAAGCTCAGATTCTGGAAGCTCACCGTGTTGTCGCGGTTCACGCTGCGTTCGAATTGGAGCGAGAAGATGTGCTCCAGATCGCGGCTCCGGCACGGCACAAAAGCGTTGCCGCGCTGGGCGGGCGCGACCTGAAAACGGCGGTTGAACTCCGCCACGTAGTGCTCGCGTAGAAACTGGTTCGCCTCGTCCAGCGTCCGTATCTGGCGGAGCCGTAGCTCCTGCGGCAACCGTCCCTGCCAGGTCGAGAAGTTGCGCTCGCTGCGGCCGCGCGCTTCCGGCGAGTAGGCTGGAATCATCTGCACCCCTAACTCGTGCAGGGCCCGGCCCACTTGCGTTCGACGATGATAGTCGACCTTGCCGCCCACCTTCGGCGTCAGCCAGAAATGGCTCCCCCGATCGCTGTACAAGGCACAGAACACACCTTTGCGCTCGACCACCGCTTTCAGTCCGGCCATCACCGTTAGCGTCGATTCCTCTTCCACCAGCTGCGCGTAATAAATCTCGCTGGTGGCATCGTCCAGAATTACGATCAGGTCGTACCAGCGTTCGTCCTGAAACCACTGGTGACGGCTGCCGTCGATATGCAACAGCATCCCCGGCAAGGGCCGCCGCTCGCGCCGCTTGCGATGCACGCCGCGTTTCCGTCCCCGCCCCACCAGACCCGCCCCTTGCAGCGCCTGCTTCACCCAGGTGTAGCTCAACTCGATGCCGTGCTCGGCCTGCAACTTCTCGTGAAAATGCTGCACGTTCAGATCGAAATACTTTTCCCGGTAGAGCGCGAACACCTTCTCCACCGTCGCCACCGGCACCCGCCGATGCGACGGCTTCCCACGCCGTCGGTCGAACAGGCCGTTGTACCCCTCTTCCTCGTAGCGCTCCCGCCACCGCCGCATGTGCCGGTCACTGATCCCCAGAATCTCCGCCGCCTGCCACCACGTGATCTTCTTCGCCATCGCTTGCAACATTACGTCCTGTACTTTCATCGCCCGCTCCATCGCGGCCCTCGGATAAGCTGCCATGCTCCGCATGGTCTCCCACCCTCGCCGCCCGCAAAGCGGACATATCACTTGCTATCTCAACCGGACATATCATGTGCTACCGACAGCAAAATCTTTCCTGCTTGACAATCGTCGCCAGCCTGAGTAGCGTGACCTGTTGCAAATTCATCGAAAATCTACATTAATTCATCCTCCCGAAAAAGGCAGGAGGTATGAAAAGAAAAACCACTTCCGGGCAGAAGTTCATTCCCTCTCTGCTGCGCTTATTCTGCCTCATTAGTTTCGCCTCGGTCGCGGCTCTTAGCCAGAACTCCCAGGGAACGATTCTCGGGCATGTGCAAGATCCTTCAGGCGCCGCGGTCGTTGGCGCGAGTGTAACCACCACGAAGGCCAACACCAACGTGACCAACCACTTTACTACTAACAGCGCCGGCGATTACGTGTTCGTGAACATGTTTCCGGGCACATATCAGGTGAAGGTTGAGCGCGACGGTTTCAAGGCGGAGGTCAGCGGCAACTTGATTCTCGAAGTGGATCAGACTCTCCGTCAGGACTTCAGGCTGCAGGTCGGCACCAAAACGGAAACGATAATGGTTATCGCCGACGCCCAGATGGTGCATGCGGACAACACAACGACGGGCAACGTTCTGGATCAGAAAGCAATTGAGGAGCTGCCTTCGAGCGGGCGCGATTTCAATAATCTCCTGGGCTTAGTTGCGGGCGCCGGCAACTTGAGTGGCGGTGCGCAAAACAACGGATGGGTAAATCACGGACTGAACAAGACCTTCACCGAGACCAGTCTGAACGGGAACCGTCCTGACTCCATCAGTTTTATGGTCGACGGTGTAAGCGACACCGACAATATGTTTTCGAGCGCTGCGGCCATTCCTCCCGAGTCGGCGATCCAGGAGTTTAAGGTGCAGACCGGCCTTTATTCAGCCGAGTACGGGCAAGGCGCTGGGCAGGTCAACGTGGCCATCAAATCGGGAACGAACTACTGGCACGGTGAGGGCTACGACTATATGCAGAATGACATCTTTAATCCTGGCAACCCGCTTCAGGCCGAACAAAATTACGTGTGCCGCCTAACATCACCGAATTCCCCGCAATGTAACGTTCCACTCAAGAACCCCCTGAAACAGAATCAGTTCGGCGGAACATTGGGCGGTCCGGTTCGCATTCCCTGGCTCTACAACGGAAGGAACAAATCATTTTGGTTCTTCGCTTTCGATGGTGGCCGGCGACACACATCACCCACTCAGAACGCGATACAGGTTCCAACAGCCCAGGAACGCACGGGCAATTTCTCCGATTGGCCGTATCCACTCTACGATCCCACGACGACCGTCTGCACGAGCTCGGGTTGCGACGCCACTACTCGCACTGCGTTTATGAGTAACCAGATTCTATCGTCGGAAATCAATGCGATGGGGCAGAAGCTCGTAAATCTGTACCCTCTGCCCAACATCAACTGCAGCATGCCGTGCAACAACTACGTTGTGCCGGTACGATTCACCGTCACAACCAACAATGAGATCTTCCGCGTGGACCAGAATTTTGGCGACAAGGAACGTGTTTATTTTACCGGCAATCTGCGCAGCGACGACGAGCCTCAGCCCAGCATGCTCCCCTACTCTGGTTCCAGACGGTCCACTAGCTCACAACTCTTTGCCTTGAATTGGGAGCGGACCGTCAATGCCACCACCATCAACTCCGTAAGAATCGGCTATAACCATTTGTTCTTCCAGACTGTTCAAGAGACGGCCTACGGGCCCAATATCCAAGCGGAGCTCGGTTTTTCAAACACCCCTTCTGCTCCGGGGCTTTACGCGATTCCGACCATCAATCTCCACGATGGCTATAGCGGCATCGGCAACGGCCAATACGAAACCTCCACGAAGACCGGGACGTACCAGCTCGTGGACAATCTGAAAATGATTCGGGGCAAACACGCGATCACCGTTGGTCTTGATATTCGTCGTTTGCGGGAGTTCGAACAGGACAACTATCTCGGCAATGGCACCCTCAGTTTCAACGGCGAGTACACCGCTAACTGCAATGCTGGCAGCGCTGGGTGTTCGCCCGGAAGCGCCGGACCCGGTTTGGGCAACGGCGTGGCGGACATACTCTTGAGCGATCCAAGTGGGCTTTCCGGTCCCTACCCGTTGGGTGTCGATTACTTTCATACCTTCGCCACGAACTGGAACTTCTTCGCGCAGGACGATATCCGCATCACTCCGGGCCTGACCGTCAACCTGGGGTTACGCTACGAACTGCCCGCGGCGTTTCATAGCATTGACAATGGCGGATGGGGCTTCGATCCCGCGAACGGAGGCAGCCTCGATTGGGTAAGCAAGAGCTTTGTGCAGGGCATCTATCAATTGGCTGAAGCTCAGGGCGTCACAGTGACTCCTTCCTTTCTCAACTGTTGTATCCAGAACACTCTGGTTCCGCGCGACAAAAAAGACTTTGCCCCGCGCATTGGCCTTTCCTGGAGACCGTTCGACACCGACCGTTTCGTGATACGGGCTGGCTATGGAATCTTCTACGACATTTACATGCGTTACTACGACCAGGTGCAGAACTACGACGAGAACTATCTACAGACGGTTCTGCCGGCGAGCTATCCAACGGCCAGTGGCAACGGGCAGGCATATCCAGGACCAAAGCTGAATCAGTTGTGGTCAGCTCCGATTCAGGGCCTCGGAGGCGCCGGAGGAAGCGCGGGAACCGGAGCGTTTACGGTGGCGAAATGGGATAGCAACGACTTTCTCGGCACCAGCTACATCTTGAATCAGGTGAACTGGCCCTGGAACCATAATCCTTATAATCAGCAATGGACGCTCGACTTTCAGTATGCCCTGCACTCAACCATGTTGCTAGAAGTTGGATACGTAGGATCGCATGGTCTTCGCCTGCCAACGTATTATCTCTTCAATGCCGCCCCGCCACCGCCGGTTCCGACCGATCCCTGCAACGGCGGCGGTGCCGCCCCTCTGGGGCCCTACCTGGACATCTCGCAAATCCCCTCTGGATCTCCGTGCCTGACCGATCCTAACCTCTATGTCATCGATCAGCATGTACCCTATCCGAACCTCCCGTCCGAAATGTATGCGAACGCGAACATCCTTAATTCGAACTACAACTCCCTTCAGGCGCAGCTAAGGAAACGCTTCGATCACGGTCTCACCTACAACATTGCCTACACATGGTCGAAGTCTCTGGATGAGATCTCCGGTATCAATCTGGTGAATGGAAACAATAACTTCATCCAGGATCCGCAGCACATTGGCGCCGACTATGGTCCGTCCAGCTTCGACCAGACTCATCGGTTGACCGCGAATGGAAGCTGGGAACTGCCGGTGGGCAAAGGCAAACGCTGGTCGCTGGGACCAGCGAATTGGGTTCTGGGCGGGTGGAAGGTAAGCGGAATCTATACCATTACTTCAGGCCGGACGCTTACGCCGTATGGGTACAACGGTGCGAACCTGGACGAAATGGGCATCTACAACGGCAGCAGTTACGATTCCCGCTACCGGCCGATGCAATCTGCAAATCCGAATAGCGGCTTCCACCGGAGCTTCACAGAATGGTTTAATCCCAATGTTTTTTCGCTGGCAGCGCCGGGCTTTTACGGCAACGCGGTGAAAGGCGAGTTGCGCGGACCGTACTATGAGGATCTCGACCTGAGTTTTGCCAAGGTCTTTCCCATCACGGAACGGCAGCATCTGCAGACGAGATTCGAGATGTTCAACGCCGGTTCCACTTGGCATCACGGCGCTTGGATGCCCTGCGCCAACGTGCCGAACTGCGGCAACACGCCACTCGGATCGCTTGTGCCCACTCAGAATCCTGTAGTTGTTTCGCCATCCCAATGGGCGCGTGACAACCTGTGGCAGGGGCATACGATTCAATTGAGTGCCGTTTATTCCTTTTAGCCGGGCCGCAATTTTCGGTTAGAGACCCCGAACTGCCTGAATCGTAAGCGGAGACCGAAGGCCGTCTAGACGGGAGCAATTCTGAAGGGCATGCTTCCTTTGTGGCGCGATGTCGTGCGCACGAGGGGATTCATGAACAACACCGCAGCGCCGGATCTCGGCGCCACCCGCTTCAAGCGAAACTACCGCACTGCTGAAGAGAAACGGGAGATCGTCGAGGAGACGCTTGTGCCTGGGGTCTCGGTGGCGATCGTGGCTCGGGCGCGTGGCGTGAACGCCAACCTGGTGTTTCACTGGCGCAAGCTGTACCACGCCGGGCTTCTGGGCGACCGGCCTGCGACTGCAGCGGGCGAAGCCCGCGCGAGTGGGGTGCGGTTGCTGCCGGTGAGAGTTGCCGAAGATGCGCCGAATCAGTCCCCGATTCCGGTGGCCGTGAGCACAGCGTACCGCGTGAATCGGGAAGCGGTTGTCGCGCCGGGTTCGATGGAACTCACTTTGGCGAAAGCACAGATCCGCATCACGGGCACGGTAGACGCGCAAGCGCTGCGCGTGGTGCTGGAGTGCTTACGCGGATGATGGCGCTTCCGGCCAACACGCGCATCTGGATCGCGGCGGGCGTGACTGACATGCGGCGCGGATTCACGGGGCTGAGCGCGTTGGTGCAAACGACGCTCGAACACGATCCTCTCTCCGGTCATGTCTTTGTTTTCCGCGGGCGTCGCGGCGACCTGATCAAACTACTTTGGTTCGATGGGGACGGGCTTTGTCTGTTCGCGAAGCGTTTGGACCGTGGACGATTTATCTGGCCGAAGGTGGACCGCGGAACGGTGTCCCTCTCGCGAGCGCAACTGTCGATGTTGTGCGAAGGCATCGATTGGCGTCACCCCGTGCGAACCGCCGATTCCTTGATGGCAATCTGAGTTCGCGAGTGCGATATGCACAGTTATTTGTGCACCTGTGGACGCGTTGCAGCGGAGTTCATGACATACTCCGTCTATGGTTGCCAGGCCGACAACGCTGCCCGATCTGAACCGGCTAGATCGGGATGGTTTGCAGTCGATCCTGCTGGCAACCCACGAGCGATTCATCGCACAGTACGCAGAACTGATCGCGGCCCAAGAGCAGTTACTCGTCAAGGAAGAGCAGTTACTATCGCGTGTTCACGAGATCGAACACCTGAAGCTGCTGATTGCCAAACTGCGACGCCTGCAGTTTGGGCGTAAGTCGGAGAAGGTCGAGCGGCAGATCGAGCAACTCGAACTGAAGCTGGAAGACCTCGAAGCCCATCGCGTCGGGTCCCTGCCGCAGCCCGCTCGTGAGGCGGACGCGTCAGAACCCGCTCCGGCTCCCAAGAGTCGCCGTCCCCTTCCTGAGCATCTGCCGCGCGAGACCAGGACCCACGCACCTGCGGAACCAGCCTGCCCGGAGTGCGGCGGCACTCTGAAGAAGCTCGGCGAAGATGTCTCCGAGATTTTGGAATGGGTTCCCGCCAGTTTCAAGGTGATCCGCCACGTGCGTCCGAAGCTGTGTTGCGCGGGATGCGACAAGATCGTGCAAGCTCCGGCGCCGAGCCGCCCCATCGATCGTGGCTTGGCTGGTCCGGGACTGCTGGCCCATGTGCTGACTTCGAAGTTTGCGGACCACTTGCCGCTGTATCGCCAGTCGGAGATCTACGCTCGCGAAGGAGTCGAGTTAGATCGCTCGACGCTGGCGAAGTGGGTCGGCGAGGCCAGCCACTTACTCGAACCCTTAGTCGAGGCATTACGCCGCTACGTGATGGCGGCCGATAAGTTACACGCGGACGATACGCCGGTTCCAGTGCTGGCTCCGGGCCATGGCAAGACCAAGACCGGGCGTTTGTGGACGTATGTGCGCGACGATCGTCCGTCGGGCTCGAACGCAGCTCCAGCGGCCTGGTTCGCCTACTCGCCCGACCGCAAGGGCGAACACCCGCGGCACCATCTGCGTCAGTTCCGTGGCATTCTGCAGGCCGACGCTTACTCCGGTTTTAATCAGCTCTATGAGGACGGGAGTATACGAGAAGCTCCGTGCCTGGCACATATCCGCCGCAAGTTCTTCGACCTGATGGAAGCGCACCGCTCGCCGATTGCGAGCGAAGCGGTCGAGCGCATCGGCGCCTTGTATGGAATCGAGCAGGAAATCCGCGGGCGGCCTCCTGAAGAGAGACTCGAAGTTCGCAACACGCGCTCGCGGCCACTGCTGGACGCGATGCGGGCGTGGCTGGAAACATCTTTGTCGAAACTCTCCCGGAAGTCCGATACCTCGGCGGCGATTCACTATGCCCTCGCGCGCTGGGACGCCTTCGTGCGCTACTGCGCCGACGGCCGCATCGAGATCGACAACTCGGCAGCCGAGAGGGCTCTGCGTGCGGTCGCGGTGGGCCGCAAGAATTACTTATTCGCCGGCTCCGACGCCGGTGGGGAACGAGCCGCAACTTTCTATTGCCTGCTCGGGACGGCCAAACTGAACGACCTCAATCCCGAGGCCTACCTGCGCCAGGTGCTGGAGCGCATCGCTGACCACCCGGTGAACCGCATCGCAGAGTTGTTGCCTTGGAACCTTGGGTTGACCGATACTGTCATGGCACTCACCCCGCGATAGTACACACATCCAGTCACACAGGTCGTGTCCATTAACAAAAAGAAGTGGACACGACCTCATCACCTCATCCCGTCTCCCACGTCAAGACGTTAGTCGGTCCTCGGTTACCCTGAATCCGCTGTACCGCTCGATCAAGATCTATTTCTTGACAACCTCAATGTGTTTTCGTCCGAAGAAGCGGGCATCCATCGACCAGGCACCCGGTCCTATCATTGCCAAACTGACACCTAATCCGCAAACGATGATCGTAGTCCACAGATCCGCTGCCCCTGAGAGGAAGAGCCATAACTGCGCAGATGCGACGAGAAGTCCGATATATGGAGTGCCCAATCCGATTGCAAGAAGCACCGATGCGATCAGTGGCACCACGACCGTTATCAAATGAGGGCTAACGCTCGGTTGCAGGAATGCCCCACGTAAGAGAATGGCACTAATCAGGAATCGCTGGACAAGCAGGCCGGTACCGGGCCACCCGGCCGCGAAGGTCGAGAATAAACGTTGCACAATCTAAGCTAACGGTATTCGCGGCCAAGGCGCTACGGGCAAAAGGGGGAAGTGGCCCTCCCCCATTCAGGGGACTTGTAAGTCGATAATTCCGCGCCTTAACCCGAGAGTAACCGCGTGAGCCCGGTCGTTCGCACCAAGCTTCGAGAGTATGCTCGCAACGTGGCTCTTGACGCTCGCCTCGCCAATGGAGAGTTGATCGGCAATCTGTTTGTTGGCATTGCCCGCCGCAATCAGACGCAGCACATCGATCTCACGTGACGTCAAACTCTCATCCGCCAGATGTTCCGCGACTTCCGCGGCGATTTCTGGCGGGATTCGCTTCTGCCCCGCGTAAACGGCTCGGATAATCTCCGGGAGCTCTCGATGGACGTGCGCTTTTAACAGGTAGGCCCGAGCACCCGCCCTTAGAGCGCCGATCACCTGGGAGTCTCCGTTGTATGTGGTAAGTATTATAACGCGAGCATCGGGAAATTCGCTGCGAATGCGAGCGATTGCATCGATGCCACTCAACCCTGGCATCTGCAAGTCCATTAGGGTCACATCCGGGCGATGCATTCGGAACTTTTCGACAGCTTCCTCTCCATTCGATGCCTCTGCGATCAGCTTCATATCAGGTTCGGCGCTCAGCAAGGTCGCGACGCCCTCGCGCAGGATGGCATGATCATCGCACATGAGAATTCGGATCGTTTTAGTTCCGGTAGGCATAACCTCTTACCTTGCGAAGTAGTCGGAATGGAAGGCTATCACTAGACCCAACATAAGCAATGCCGGCGGGAACGGTTAACTGGAATTCGGCGCCTGCTCCGGCTTCGCTCCAAACATCCAGCTTTGCTCCGATCCGCTGCGCCCGCTCTCGGACACCGCGCAGCCCCCAATGGCCGCCGCTGTCTCCCTGCACTACCTTTAAGTCTATGCCCTTTCCATCATCACGAATACGCAGACGAAGCATGTCGTCATCGTATCGAATCTCGGTTTCAACGCGATGAGCCTTCGCGTGCCGGAAGGCGTTTCGCAACAGTTCGAGTGCAATTCGATAAGTCTCTTCCCGAATGGTTGGCGTGAGCGTTCGCAGCTCGCCTTCCACCGTTAGACCGAATGTGGGCACATCCTGATCCGCTTGCGATTGGGCCAACTCACTTCCCGCCCTTGTCAACAACTCCGGCAAAGCATTCTGCGCAACCATGTCGGAACGTATGTCGCGAATAGCATCACGGCTTTCGGCGATTGTCTGCTCGGTCCTGTCAAGGCTGGCATCGAGGACCGGCATCGCGCGCTCCGAGCCGGCCGCGAAAAGGTTACGTGCCGCCTGATACTGAAACAGCAGGGCCTGCAGACTTTGGAGCAAAGTATCATGGAGCTCGCGAGCGATACGCGTTCGTTCACTCACCCGTGCTTCGATGGCCATGTTGAATTCCCGCCGAAGCTGCCCGACACGCCACTGGTAAGCCGTCCACGCCAGTGCTAAAACGAGGGCCACGCAAAAGGCGCGAAACCAATTCGTTTGGTAGTACGCCGGAGCGATGGAGAAATCCAACTTGGCGGCGGTTTCATTCCAAACGCCATCACTATTCGCGGCTATCACGCGAAAGGTGTACTTCCCGGGAGGCAAATCCGTGTAGAACGCCTGCCGGCGCGTACCGGCCTCGTGCCAATTGCGGTCGTAGCCGTCGAGCCGGTAACGAAAGTTTACCTTCTTCGGAATCGAAAAAGTGGGCGAGGTGTAATCAATTAGCAAGTCCCTCGGATTTGGCGGGACTTTGACGTTGGGCGTTGCTTCGAACTCCTTTCGGTCAGCGACGAGCGATTCGATGTATGTCTGTGCCGGGAGCGCTTTTTGCGAGAGCCTGGACGGATCCACCATCTGTACGACCACTCCGCTGGTAAACCACACGCGTCCGTCCGGGGAGCAAGCCGCTGAGTTAAAAGCAGGGATGTTGGGCTGAGCTCCGTCGAATGTGTCATAGACGTGGTTCCGAACAATCGCGTCAGGGTTGGTCCACCATCGCTGGAGCTCAGAATCTGCAAATTCGACGATGCCGCAACGGGTGTAGAGCCACCATCGTTTCTCTTTATCCTGAATAAAGGAGATGACGAAGTCGCAGGGCAGCCCGTTTTTCGTCGTCATCCGCTGCACCTTGCCTTCGCGAAATCCCACGAGCCCGTCGTCGAAGGCAGCAAGGACGGAGCTGTCCGGTTGTGCCAGGATCTTGTGGGGCGACGGATTTTTGGCGTTCGGGTTCAGCTGGAATTTTCTCTGAACACGCTGGCGGAACTGCACGAGGTCTCCTTTTCGAGTCGCTATCCAGATTCCTCCATTTGGATCGGGAGCCAGCATCCATGCAGGCGGAACCTGCGGCGCAGGAAACACTTCACGCACCTGGAAATCGCGGATGCGCACAAGCTTTCGCGGATTGCTTGCACATTCTGCCCAGATATTCCCGTCGATGTCCTCGATCAACCCAATCACCATGCCAAGCGGCTGGTGATTCGGTTCAGGCAGGCGACGAAATCGACCATCCTTGAACAAATACAGACCGTCGTCCACTCCCACCCATAGGTTGCCGGTCCGGTCTTCCAGCAATCGCGTAACTTGGTTACCCGGAAGACCCTTACCCGCGCGAATCGATGAGATGTTGCCGTTAACAATGTGATCAAGCGATCCGGCGTTTGCTACCCATATCGTGCCATCTCTGCTGGCAAGGACGCCCGCCGGTAAGTCCTTCCCCAATCCTTCCACCTGCGAGAACGTGACGACGGGCGGATCGCGAAAGCTGTCGACTCCGCTTGTAGTTCCAGCCCAGACGATCCCCTCTCGGTCTTCAAAAAGAGCAAACACGGCATCGCCGGACAGGCCATTCGTATGGTCGTAATGCTCCACCGCATTTCCATGGATACGAAAAAGCCCCCTTGCTTTGGTGCCGACCCAAAGATTGCCGTCATGGTCGAACATTAGGGTGCCAATATCGAAGCTACTTCCGTTGAACGTGGAGGTGACGAACGGTTTCAGAGTACCGTCCTTCAATTGTTGAAGTCCTTGACCTGGTCCTTCTCCCGATATGCCCACCCACAGAGATCCATCGGCATTACGCGCCAAGCTAAAGACCTCGTTTCCTACGTCGTACTTCTCCGAAACGCCGGCATGCCAGTGGACAAGGCCCGCCGTATGCCCTCCCAGCCAAAAACCGCCGTTACCGTCTGCCAGAAGTGACTGGATGTCGGAAATCGGTATTCCATCTGCCTTTCCGAAGCACTTCACTGAATCCGTTACATGGCAAAGGGGCGCATCCGAGTTGCGGCCCAGTACCCACAAAGAGCCGTCCGGCGCCTCACTGACGCTTTGGAACATTCCCCCTCCCAACTGGAAGTGAGAACTGACATCCGTCCCTTTCAGTCGAACGATGTCCTGCGGCCCAAGCACCCAGAGCCCGCCCGCGTGGTCGGCAAAGATGTTGATTGATCTATCGATCGGGATGCCGGCAGGTAAACGCCAGGGCAGAAACCGGACGCCGTCGAACCTGTAGATATCGGTGGGAAGAGATAAGAACCATAGGAAACCGTCCGAGGTTTGCACAATGTGATACATGCCCGCCGGGAGAGAGCCATCTTGTGTTCGCCAAGCCGTGTGGATGTACTGAGTCACACGTTTATTAGGATCGAGTGCTTGAGCCGCCCCTGCCATTAGCAACACGCAAGTGACACAAGAGGCCAACGTGGCCGCAGCCGTGGGGCGCGGCCAGTTAAAGCGCAGCAGAAGCGATCGGCGAGAAGCTGTTTCTCCCATGTGCGTAGCCGAACAGCGTCAAAAGACCTTGGGACCTCGTCCGAGGAACTCAGCCTTGGCGTGCGCACCTAATCTAGCACTCTCAGCAAGGTACTCGTCAATGATTCCGTCAAGAAGCTTTCAACGGCAGCACGAGCATTGTTTGGATCGAACTGAAAGAACTATGCCTCGCGCGGCGACTTGATGGGGCTCGCTTCCCGCCACCTGAGCTCGTGCATCGATGGAATCGCGCTAGCCACAACCGCTCGCTACGGTCGCGTCAGGAAGATGGGCAGGCCGAGCTTGTGGTCGTACCTGGGGCGATAGCGCTCGGTGTTGTACATCGAGGCGATATCCACCTTGCGTGGGCCCAGTGTTGGATCAGGGATCGACACCATCGCGTAGCGGCCTTCGTTGATCGCGGTCATCAGTCCTGACTTGCCTTGTTCCAGCGCGTCCATCGCCATGCCCGCAAAGGTAAATGCCACCATACGATCAACGAAGTCGGGGCTGCCCGAGCGCAGGTCGTAAGTGAGATCGCTAACGACAGTCTCTTCGCCGGTGGTCCGGTTGATTTCATCACTCAGATCTTCGGCGACGCTCATCTTCTTGCGATGGCCGAACGCATCAGGTTCCCCGTACTCCCTCACGGTGTAGCCTTGCCACTCGGCTCCTTCCGAGAGGATCACCAGCGAGTAGTTGCTGGGGTTGTTGCGTTTGTCGTTGATAAGCAATTCGATCAAGTGTTGCAGATCGACCTTATATTCCGGAATGCAGCAACGCACGGCGGTGACGTATGCTGTGTAGAGCGCCGTGTAGCCGGCATCGCGGCCAAACACGCGAAAGATGCCAATCCGCTCGTGCGACCCCACGGTCGTTCGCTGTCGGTCGATGGCATCCATGGCCCGCGTAATCGCCGTCGAAAATCCAATGCAGTATTCGGTGTTGCGGACATCGTTGTCCATAGTCTTCGGGACCGCGAGCACCTTCATGCCCTTGCGATCGAGTTCGGCAGCATAACTGAGAGTATCGTCACCACCGATCGCGATCAGGTACTCGAGGCCTAACGTCTCGATGTTCTTGAGCACAGCCGACGTCAAATCGAAAACGGTGCTGGTGACGCCCATCTTGTTCGATTCTTTAGTTTCGAAGTTCTGTCCCTGCAGAACGGGAGGCAGCTTTTTCATTTTTGCGGGATTGGTCCGCGAACTGTGGAGAAATGTCCCGCCCGTTCGATCAATGGTGCGCGTGTTATCGCGGTTCAGAGGCAGGATGTACCGCGTCTTGCTCGCCGAATCATTCAGATCGACGTGGGTCAATCCTTCCCAGCCACGGCGGATGCCGACAACTTCGCATCCGATCTCGGCCCCGCGATAAACCACTGACTTGATGACGGAATTCAGCCCGGGAACGTCGCCGCCTCCGGTGAGTATGCCTATACGCTTCTCGGCCATGTATGACTCCTTACTTAGCACGAACTAGGATAACAATGGATCGCGGGGCTACTTGATAGATCGACTGCTGCAGCGGCAAACCGCATTCTGAGAAATCGTTGGGGCTCGGTATATCTGTGTCCACAATTCTTGCCCAATCTTGAGGTGAACCTTCCTGGATCTGGAACTGCAACTCTTGCCAATATGCATTGATCATCACGTAGATATCGTCGTCGCCCTGTGCCGCGGCATGCAGACAAAACGCCAGGCTGCGTGAGTCTGGAGTCAGGTCAACCGTACGTCCCACACCGTACCAGGAAATGTCCTCCCGCCAGAACCTGCTGCGACACAAAGAAGGATGAGACTTCCGGAACGCAATCATGCCTTTGAAGAAGCGGAATATGTCCTGATTCGCCTGGATCTGATTCCAATCCAGCCAGCTGATTTCGTTGTCTTGGTTATACGGGTTGTTGTTTCCGAACTGAGTATTCAGGAACTCGTCACCGGCCCGGAACATCGGGATGCCGTTCGAGAGCATGAGGAGGCAGAAGAAGTTTTTAGCCTGTTTCCGGCGAAGTGCCAGAATCTGCGTCGGGGCGCTCTCCTCCCCTTCGTGTCCACAGTTCCAACTGTAATTCGCGTCCATACCGTCGTGATTTTCATGACCGTTTTTCCAGTTGTGTTTCTCATTGTAAGAAACCAGGTCGTAGAGCGTGAAGCCGTCGTGGCAATCGATATAGTTGACGGTCTGGAAGGCATGATAGGCATGCTCGCGGCTGTCCGGAAACAAGTCATCGCTGCCGTAGATACGACGCATAAGGTCCGGGACCATCCCCGCGTCGCCCCTCACAAAACGGCGGACATCGTCGCGATAACGCGCGTTCCATTGCAGCCAGGTCGTCCCCGGAAATCCACGTCCGAGCTGATAGCCGCCGACGTCCCAAGGTTCCGCGATCAACGCCAGCGGGCCCAACTCGGGGTCCGCGGCAATTTCACTGAATATCGGAGCATCTCCCCAATTCAGTGATCCGTCTGCATTGCGGCTAAACACGGATGCCAGATCGAAGCGGAAACCATCGATGTGCATCTCGTTCTTCCAGTACCGCAGGCTGTCCATAACCATTTTGCGCACGTGAGGCTGGTTGAAATTCAACGTGTTGCCGGTGCCCGAGTAATTGGCGTATGGGTTTGCAGGGTCAGAGGACAGCATGTAATAGCCTGCGGCGTCGAAACCCTTGAAGCTGTAGGTAGGGCCGACGTGATCTCCCTCACAGGTATGGTTGTACACAACATCGAGCACGACGAAGATCCCGGCTTTGTGAAAAGCCTTGACCATATTCTTGAACTCAAGGTGTTGCCCATCATCATCAACACTCGATGCATACTGCGCATGAGGTGCGAAGAAGTTCAGAGGCATGTATCCCCAATAGTCACCCTCGTTAGGATCGCGCTGAAATATGGGCATGAGTTCGACGACGGTGATGCCAAGCTCTTTCAGATACGGGATCTTTTTGACCAATCCGGCATAGGTGCCGGATTGCGAGGGATGCACACCGGAATTGGGATTCTTGGTGAACCCTTTGACGTGAAGTTCGTAGATGATCGCGTCCGATTCAGGTCGGGGCGGAACCTCTCCTGCCCAATCGAAGACGTTACAAGGTTCGGGCAATACTCCGAGCGGGGCCCTTTCATGATTGGGGCCTGGTTCCATCGCCAGTTTGCGATCAAACCCCGGCGGGAAGAAAACTGCTTTCGCATACGGATCGAGAAGAACCTTTTCGTGATCGAAGCCGCGGAGTCCAGCAACGCCCTGCCCTGAAACCGAGTAACCGTAATAGCGGGCACCGCGCATTTGATCTAGTGGGATCCTGCAGTGCCAGATCCGCCCTGACTTATTTCGGATAGGATCGAACTGAAATGTCAAAATTGGCTTTGCCAAATCGGTAGGGGAATAGAGAAACAGTTTCACACTCTCGGCATGTTCAGCACACACCGCAAAATTGAAAGCCTGGTCCTCTTCTATCCAGGTGGCACCCAACGGTAGCGGAGTTCCTTCTGTTTGTGCCCACCTGGACCGTTTCTCGGGTCCAACGGCTGGTAGGGACGGTGCCTCAGCTATGCAGTCGCTGGGCGTAATGTCAGTCGCCATTTTCTAGTCCTTCGATGATCCTGCGGGATTGGCAACGGAGTCTCAACATCTCATGGGATTGGCTGTTGTGCGCGCGCAAATCGAGACTCGCGCGTGCAGCGATGCCATCGAACCAGCTTGCGGGCGGCGAAAATAGACAGTGCAGCCAACGCAAGGCCTGCCGAAAGCGTTCCTGCTCTGCCGACGTAGGCAGCCGCGCGGTCCAGGTCATGGCTGAAGACATATCCGATTCCGGTATAGGCGGTTGACCAGAGGCTGGCACCAAGAGTTTCAAAGGCCAGGAAGAGCATTCGGCTGGTGCCCGATGTCCCGGCCAGGGGAGGCGCTACCGCGTCCAGTCCGGGGACAAACTTGTCCAGCACGAGAATCAGATTCCCATGCCGGGCAAAGGCCTCTTTCGCTCTATGATCATGGGCGTCAGGGTCTCGCGTGAAGCTGTGAATGAAGTGCAAGACCTGGTCACCCCAGCGCCGGCCCGCCTCGTACCACACCCAGTCAGCCAGCGCACATGCGGTGATAGCCAAACCGAGCGCGGGGACGAGGGCCAACCTCCCGGTGGCCGCGAGCGCTCCGGCGGCAAGTAGAAACAGAGGCGCCGGTACCGGCAAACCTATCTGCCGTGCGAACACCGCAGCGAAGAGGATAGAGTAGCCATGCCGCGCAACGAACTGAACGATAGCATTCATATCAAAATAGCAGCCTCTCCATCTAATGACACGCCGCATCATCCTGGAAGTTACCGCTGGCGAACATCTGCGCCAGAAACTGGCCGCAATGGATGATCTTCTGGGCATCGGAATCATTGTTGAACTGGCCATCCGACATGCTCAGTTCGGCCGCGCTTAGCGAACCGCGAGCTTTGATGTATCCGTCAGCCCAGGCTTGCACATTGTTAAATTCGTTCCTGAGCAACTCGAGCCCGCGGGAGTCAGAGTCTGTCGATGCTGCCGCTGAAGCTAATGCGACGCTGTCGGCAGCTCGACCCTCAAACGCCATGATCGTGTTTCCTGCCGTGGTATTTCCTACTGGATACCCATTCAGCACGACCGCCTGCAGGGTTCCACCCCACTCTCTGATCGACGCCATTGCCTCAATCGCCGCCTTCATGAAGAGGTGCGAGAAGCCTGATGTGTGAGCTTCGTCGCTCGACGATGAACCGCCCGGACCAGGCAGCGTCAGAATAATTCTGTTCTTCTCAAAACTCAGCGATCCGTTTGTGATTTGCGCAAGCGCCTGCGCATCCACGAACACGCGCCCCTCGTATCGAATGATACTTGCCTGTCCTTGATAGCCTTGCACGGACAACAACTCTTTCTCGGGCTGCGATTGCGCCGTTGCCATGACCACCATCAACAGCACCGCACCGAGCATCAAGGGCCTATGCTTCATCATGTGGAACATCGATTAGTCCCCGGATCAAAGTCGCGCTCGAACTAGAGCGTGCCTCATTGCTGAGGCGGTTCTGCCATGCTACTTCCCGGCACCGTGTATTGTGCCTGGGCGAGCGGAGGAAGGGCGGCTTCGACTTGCATATCCATCATCAAATCGATGCGACGCTCCAACTGAAAGAACTTCGTCACTGTAAGGGCCGGAAGCACCTTGTTGAACTTCTTGTAATACTTCTTCTTCAACTCAGCCTGACGAGATTCGCAGTCCAACATTTGGTCTGCCATCGCTTTGGCTTCGGCGTCGTTCAGGTTCGGGTACTTCTGGGTGTACTGTTTTATGACGACAGCGCGACGATCATCCAGCCTGGATCGTTCGTACTCGTATTGCCGATAGATCGGCCAGAATGCCGCGCCATCTTTGTCGTTGAAATTCATTAATGCTGTGATGAGGGTAGTCTTGTCTGCCTGCATATTGGCCCTCACTACTGCGATGGTGGAGTCGATAGTGGGCTCCTGATTTTGAGCACGGCCAAGAGGGCAAAATGCGAGCATCGCGAACACAACCATGAGTAATGCAGAATTCTTAATCATTGACTGAACTCCTAAGCCGCTTCTTCGTGTCATTCGCGGGCGCAGCGGCGCAGTGCGCTCGACAAATTTGTGCAAACAGCTCCAAGAAAGGACAGCGAAGCACTTGCGCCAGATGATGTAGGCATGCCACTTGCCGAACTCATCTCGGAATCAAATGATGCCCGTGCATAAGAGTATTCGCGGAACCCTATTCGCCTTGGGACGGTTCTACTGCCGGATCTAGCTTCGCCGTTATTGTCCTCGGCGCCTTGGCCTTCTTCATTACGACCATGCACACGGCTCCAACCCCTGCCCAGAAGACTGTGCGCGCACGTCGGCAGAGTGCCAGGGTCAATCCTGCGGTGCTCGTCACACCGAACATCTTTGCGATGAGCATATTCCCACCTTCGTAGGTCCCGAGGTTACCCGGATTAAACGCACCCACGAGGTTGATCACCTTCGTCAGGCCTTCCACTATGAACGCGCCGCCTAAAGTGAACCCTGCTCTCATAAACCGCAGAATGATGTAGACCTCCAGGACTGCCAGCATGTGCCACATACCATTGAGGATCAGGGCTGCCCAGAACGCGGCTGGCGCTTCACTGTGAAAGGTGAGAAGGTCATGTTCGGCTGAGTCAACGATCGGCTGTTTGTCGCTGACCCAGTTGTGCAGCCGCGGCAATCGCCCAATCGCTCGAATTGCGTTCCCCATCAACGGCCAGCGGCTTGCAATCGCCACAACCGCAAAGATCACCACTGACGCCAGCCCAGCAATTAGCAGAACTGCATATATTCGCCAGCTGAGAGAAACTGGTCCAAGCATTAGAGTGGCTGAGATGCCCAAGACCGTTACCACTACGGCGGCGAAGCTATGCAGTCCACCGTCGATCGCGCCGGCTGCTAATGCATTCGATACAGGGACTGTGGAACCCAACAGCGATATGCGCGTCCCCTCGCCAAGCACCTTTCCTGCGACACCAAATTGTCCAATAGCGTCCGAGATCAATTGCGCGACAAAGCTGCGGTACCACGAAAGTGGACTAATGTCGCAAGTAAACGCCTGTCTCCAGGCGCACGTCTTGATCAACTGAGAGAACCCTCCCAGAACGATGATCAGAGCCAGACCCCAGCCGACGGTCTGGAGTTGTTTCCACACGACCCCTGGCCCGGTTCGAAACACCAAGAAGCTTAGTAGGCCAAGGCCGAGCAGAGCTACGAAGAATCGGAGAGAGAGCTGAATGAGAAACTGTAGTCTGGGCGCCGCACCGCTCTTGCGCGCCGGATTGAGGATCATTCTCCATCTCCCCGCCTTCTTCCGTTTGTGCGTCTGCTGGATCCCCATCAGCGCACATTCAATAACTGAGTTACCAGCACCCACATCGCTCTCCCCATGGTCGATTTACGTGCCTGGACATTGAGGAACAGCAGATGGATTGCCAATCGGGATGTACGCTTAAAGCGTTAATTACGCCTATTCCGAGGAGTCAACCTGCGTTCGGCGTGCCCTGCCTAGGGCAGTGCCTCCATGTGGGCATTGATGGAAGGACCCACCCGACGAAATTCTGCTAACCACCCAAAATGCCGTGATTCCCGTTTGGCCCAACGTGTGCAACCTGTCGAAAGTTCAGGCGCACACTTAAGGATCTAGACGAATTCAATACCGGGACTTCCCCGGACCGAAGGTGAAAAGATGAAAGTCGGCATAGCCGCCGATCATGGCGGATACGAAATGAAACAGAAGATCTACATCCTGCTCTGCGCAAGAGGCCACCAGGTTGTCGACTTCGGCAATTTGTCGTACGCCAGGGACGACGACTATCCAGACTTTGCCATTCCGCTTGCCCGCGCCCTCGCAGCGGGAGTCGTCGAACGGGGTGTCCTGCTCTGTGGCAGTGGCATAGGGGCGTCCATTGCTGCTAATAAGATTGAAGGAGTGCGCGCGGCAGTCTGTCACGATGATTTTTCAGCTCGGCAGGGCGTGGAGGATGACGATATGAACATCCTTTGCCTCGGCGGTCTGACGACAGGTGTTGCCGTTGCCTGGAACTGCGTAAAAAGTTTCCTTGCCGCGAGGTTCAGTGGAGCGGAACGGCACCGTCGTCGCCTTGCCAAAGTCAGTGCGATTCGCACCGATCCGACTCTTGTCTACGGCGTTTCGGCGGTTCCCATTGCGAGCGAACCCTCGGTTCCCGCTCCCAAGGAACGGT
The DNA here is from genome assembly GCA_963800565.1 of uncultured Acidobacteriaceae bacterium. GTDB lineage: Bacteria > Acidobacteriota > Terriglobia > Terriglobales > Acidobacteriaceae > Acidiflorens. The sequence continues at coordinate 276,305 of CAWDBM010000007.1, read as the reverse complement.
GGGACGAAAGGGTAGGAGCCAGCAATGACGTTACTTGAGTCCTTGAGACGATACACCACTCTAGTAGCGGACACCGGCGATATCGAGGCAATTGCGCGGCATCGTCCACAGGATGCGACGACGAATCCCTCACTTCTTTTACAAGCCGCGCAGATGCCTGCTTATCGCCATCTGGTCGAAGAAGCAACCGAAGTTGCTTCGGAGCGGGGCGGCACTCACCAGCACATGGCAGATGAGTTTATCGATCGACTCTTCGTGCTATTCGGGTCGGAGATTCTCAACGTGATACCGGGTCGGGTTTCCACCGAAGTTCCAACCTGCCTGAGTTTCGACTCGGCCGGTACATATGCCAAGGCGCGAAAGCTCATTTCTCTTTACGAAGAGAAAGGTTTTTCGCGGGATCGCATTCTGATCAAGATTGCGAGTACTTGGGAAGGAATCCAGGCAGCGGAGGTCCTTGAATCGGAGGGCATCCATTGCAATCTGACGCTTCTGTTCAGCTTCGCCCAGGCCGTAGCTTGCGCCGAAGCAGGTGTCACTCTAATCTCTCCTTTCGTTGGCCGGATTTATGATTGGTATCGGAAGGAGCACGGTGGAACAGAGATAGCTCCCGATCAGGATCCGGGTGTTGCATCCGTGACGCGCATTTACAACTACTACAAGAAGTTCGGTTACGAGACGCAAGTAATGGGAGCAAGCTTCCGAAACATCAACCAGATCGTCCGTCTAGTGGGGTGCGATTTGCTCACCATCAGCCCGGAGCTTCTGAATCAACTCGAAAACACGGAAGGTACTGTAAACCGCGAACTCGATCAGGTGAAGGCCCGAGACTGCAAAGAACAGCGACTCCGCCTGGAGGAAAAGACCTTTCGCTGGCTGCTCAACGAGGACGCGATGGCCACGGAAAATCTAGGGGAAGGCATTCGCAAGTTTAACAGTGATGCTCAGCACCTCCAGCTGTTCGCGCTCGCTCGGGTAGCTGAAACCGATCGGGTGAAAGACGGACCACCTAAGTTGAACTTCACGAGGTCAATGCGTACGCCGGAGATCCTCACCGAAGTCTCTACAGGACGCTAATGGCTATGAATCGAGCCGTACTCTGGGATATGGATGGAACGCTGGTCGACTCTGCCGAATATCATTGGCAGGCCTGGCGCGATAGCATGTCCCGCGAAGGCTTCCCGCTCACCCACGAACAATTCCTCGCCACCTTCGGACAGCGCAACGACTCTATTCTCCGGCAATGGCTCGGCGATAAGACTACGCCCGAATTGATCCAGCGCATCGGTAATGCCAAAGAAGCGCTCTATCGGCAACATGTGCACGAACACGGCATTGCACCGCTCCCTGGAGCCTTGGAGTGGGTATCCCTGCTGCACCGACAAGGCTGGGGACAAGCGATTGCATCGGCGGCTCCTCGCGCCAACATAGCAACGATTCTCGATGTCTTACACGCTAGCAGGTTCTTTCAAGCCATCGTGTCCGCGGAGGATGTACACCGTGGCAAGCCTGACCCTGCAGTCTTCCTCGTCGCCGCCACCAAATTGGGTGTCGTCCCCGAGCATTGCATCGTTGTAGAAGACGCGCAGCACGGCGTCGAAGCCGCCCGGGCCGCCGGGATGAAAAGCATCGGCGTGAGCCAGGACGATAACCAGTTGTCGGCAGATGTGGTGGTGCGATCTCTCGACCTCCTGGAAGCGAACGCCTTCCACATTTTGTCGCAGGATGGCGCGTGATCAGCAGTTACCCACTCCCTTCCTTTTCTTCAGTAGCACGCAACCCCGACACCGACTGGTGCGAACGCGAAAAACAAACGGTTCGATTGATTTATCGCCCACTCTTGTTTGCCGCTCCCGCAGGGCATTAAGCCACCAATGACTGTGTTTTGCGAGCAGTGAACTCGCATCATTGCGCTCGCCTGTATATTGCGGCTCGGGTAATTAGCAGAACTGATTAAGTTTTATTCTCTCGCAATTCCGTATCGGCCGCATTCATGCTACAGTCGCAGCGTTACGACGGGTGTGGCACGCCTAAGATAACTCGCACAGTGTCCCGGGCTATGAGGAGCTCCTCATCAGTCGGGATAGAATATGCGAGCAGCTTGGAATCTTCCGTGGATATCTTGCCTTCGCGACCAACCATCTCTTGATTCTTCGCCGAGTCGAGACAAAGTCCTGCCCACTCCATCCCCGCACAAATTCTTGCACGAACGTCCGGCGAATTTTCTCCGATGCCGCCTGTGAAAACAACTGCGTCAGCTCCGCCCATCGCAGCCAGATATGCGCCAATATATTTCCTCGCCCGATAACAGAAAATTTCGATACCCAGACGGACCCGGCGGTCTTCATGCTCTTTCAACTCTGCCTGCAATTCGCGCATGTCATTCGTGAGCCCAGAAATGCCGAGCAAGCCGGATTGCGTGTTGAGCAACCTGTCCACCTCGAAGGCGGATAGTCCCTCTTTTCTGGCGATGGCGCTGACCACAGCGGGATCGACGTCTCCTGAGCGCGTGCCCATGACTAGACCTTCAAGCGGCGTTAGCCCCATCGAAGTATCGATCGAACATCCACCTTTTATTGCGGCGGCCGAGCAGCCGTTGCCTAAATGGAGCGTGATGATGTTGGTTTGTTCACGCGTCAGTCCTCGCATTGCACGATAACGGAAAGCGACGTAGCGATGAGAGGTACCATGAAATCCGTACCGCCGGATGCGGTGCCGCCGATAAAGATGATACGGAATGGCATACAGGTAGGCCTGCTCGGGAAGCGAATGATGAAAGGAAGTGTCGAACACCGCCACTTGGGGAATGTCTTTGCCGAATAAATCGCGCGCTGCTCGGATACCTTTGATGTTGTTTGGATTGTGAAGTGGGGCCAGATCGATGCAGTCCTCAAGTCCCTTCAAAACCGAGTCGTCAATCAGGGCAGAATCTTTGAACATCTCACCGCCATGCACCACTCGGTGTCCTACCGCATTTACGTCAGCCGCACTGTTGATTTCAGATACTCCTGGATTCGAAGCGATGTACCGAATCAGGTATTCAAGTGCAGCGGACACATCTTGCAACGGCTCTGTGAGAGTCTGCCGTAGCTGCTTGAGGTACTTGATGCGAATGATTGCCTCTCCTCCCATGCCCTCAACCTCGCCGCGGCAGATGCGGTCGTCTTTATCTTGAGCAATCCGTTCAAGGTCTGTGGCAATCACTTGAAATTTCAGGGTGGAACTTCCCGAGTTTAGAACCAGTACGTTCATTGCGCCTGCTGAGCCTGTGAGGTGGGAATCCTATCCGACTTAGCCGTGTTAACAACACTACTCCGAATGAGTGCCACTGATCCCGCAGTGCAGGTGGCTTGCCAATCCAATCGTCCCCGCAACCAATCCATTTTCCTTATGTTCTCTGCGCTTCTCTCCACTAAGTCATGCCCTGCCTCGGGCAGTGCCTCAATCTGGGCAGAGGGTCGCAGGACAAAGATTGCAAACATTGTGGCGCTACACGGACATACCGTTCGGTCTCGATTGGCACCTTGCATGCAAACTGCAGAAAGTTCATGTGCGCACGCAAAGCCCGTCGGTGAAGGAGGGGTGCGATGCACTTGATCCCAGCTCTCCCCCAGCAGTTACGGATCAAGTCACCGGCACCTCATCCGACGGTTCTCAGGACGGCAAGAGCGGCGTTTAATTCAACATGTCACTCATCGCAGCAGCGCTGAAACCACGGTCGATATTGATCGCAACAGATTTCTCTGAGCCTTCTGAAAAGGCGCTGCGCTATTCTCTGGCACTCGCTCGGTTCTATGAGTCGAACTTTTGTTTGGCGCACGTGGTGTCCTCCGTGGGTCTGGCTATGGCAGGTCCTTGTGCAATTGCGGCCTGTGAAGAGGCTGTATCGCGCGAGGTCGCGGACTTGGAGAACTCGCTGATTCAATCCGGGGCTCTTACTGGCATTCAACACAAATTCATCGTTCGGCAGGGTGAACTGTGGCCGGAACTGCGAGAGATCGTCCGACAAGAGAGCGCTGATCTCCTCGTCGTCGGCACACACGGACGACACGGCATGGCCAAGCTGTTTTTGGGCTCCATTGCAGAACAGATTTTCCGCCAAGCATACTGTCCGGTCTTGACCCTTGGGCCGCACTCCAATAGCCGCCCCTGGTTTGGAACGTCCTCCGCGCACCCTACATTTCTGTTCGCGACCGACTTCGGACCCGCATCTCTGCACGGCTTGCCGCAAGCCATTGCGGCTGCTGATCAGTTCGGAGCCAAACTCGCTTTTCTCAATATCGTGCCAGACGCGCCGTTAGACACTGACGAAAGGTTCAGAAACTGTCAAACGGATGAGCGCATGAGAACCCTCCAGCGCTTGACAGAACTCGCCGACAATGCCGGACTCGACCTGAGACCAGAGTTGTACGCGGAATTCACAACAGGGCGGCCGATAAGTGAGAAGATCCTCCAAATTGCTGACAAACTGCGAGCGGACCTCATAATTATGGGGCTGCATGATTCGAACTACACCGGAGTGATCTCGCACCTGGATCTCGCCACTACCTATGATGTGGTTTGCCAGGCTTCCGGTCCCGTACTCACAATTAACAGTTTTTCAGGGTATGACGTTGGACCGCGACCGACCGAAGTAACAGCTTCGCCTCTGTCGCAAGCCGATTCAATCCGGATTCGCGGGGTTGGGGTGAAGTGGTAGACGAGATTGCGACTTGCCTTCGACAAGATGGGTGATCACCGCGAATAGAAGTCCCACCGAGATTCCGGACATCAGCATGCCCACCATACCCTCTAAAGGGCCCAACAGTCGCCACTTGAGCGGGAGAACCACATCACCGTATCCGACTGTGGTATAACTGCTCGCCGAGAAGTAGAATGCGGATTCCCAGGATGGGAAGCAAAGCCCGCGATAGCAACTTGCCCAGAGCAGAATGACCATTCCGTGCAGAATGATGACCACTACCGTAGTTTGCATGACCAGCGCGGTGGAGTGAAACATCCGAAGGTCGTGAAGACCTTTTGCGGCAACACTTCTTAACCAAGTGATAAGTGCGGCGACGCCAGCACACTGCAAGCATAGTGTAAGCAGTACGAGAACAACCGCGGCGCCAGCTTGTTGAAGCAACGTCATTTTCGGGATTGCTCCTCCTAGTTAAAGGCTTCGCGGCACACTTGTTTCACTCACGTTCCCAGCGGCACGCATGATAGCCGCTGTAGACGCCACATCGTTCTCTTCGGCAGCGATCCTTTAACACCGCACAATGTTATCGCCGTGAATGCCTCTCGTTGCGTTGCGCGTATCCACCACCAGGGACGCGTGCTCCGCTATCGAAGCGTAATCGTAATCCGAATGATCTGTGACGATCAGCACACAGTCATATTTGGAGACGTCGTCCACGGGCGCGCATTTCATCTGCAGATCGTATTTGCGCCCTTTGCCGATAAAGGGAAAATAGGGATCGTTGTAGTTGACTTCAGCACCATCATTCTGCAGCAGCTCAATAATGGTCAGGGCAGGAGATTCGCGCAGGTCATCAATGTCTTTCTTGTAAGCCACCCCGAGCACCAGCACTTTCGCGCCTTTCAGAGCCTTCCCTTGTTGACTCAGTGCTCTGGTGACGGATGAGACCACATGATAGGGCATGGCACTGTTGATGTCTCCAGCCAGTTCGATAAAGCGGGTCTGGAAGTCCCACGCCTTCGCCTTCCATGACAGATAATACGGATCGACGGGGATGCAATGTCCGCCCAGGCCGGGGCCGGGATAGAAGGGTTGAAAGCCGAATGGCTTGGTGGAGGCGGCCTCGATCACTTCCCAGATATCCAAACCCATGCGTAATGACAAGAGCTTCAATTCATTGACCAAGGCGATGTTTACGCAGCGGTAAATGTTTTCCAGCAGCTTAGTCATCTCGGCGACGGCCGGTGAGGACACCGGGACGACTCGGTTGAAGATTGTCCCGTACAGCGCTGCAGCCAGTTCTGAGGCTTGAGAATCCAGGCCTCCTACGACTTTCGGGATGTCACGACGCGCGATGCTGTCATTGCCTGGGTCCTCTCGTTCCGGAGAAAAGGCGACAAAAAACTCATTTTCTCCATTAGCCATTGCTTTGCGGGCGGCCTTCAAACCGCAGCCATTGCCTTCCTCCAAGATTGGAACAAGCACTTCCTCCGTGGTGCCAGGATAGGTCGTGCTCTCGAGGACCACCAATTGACCGGCACGTAAATGGGGCGCTATAGCGCGGGAGGTATTGGTAATGAAACTGAGATCAGGCTCTCGATATTCGTCCAGAGGCGTGGGCACACAAATGATGACGGCATCCATTTCGGTCAGGCCCGAAAAGTCTGAGGTCGCACAGAAACCTTGCGATTGCGCCGCCCGGATCTCAATAGGCGGAATTCGACAGATGTAGGTTCCGCCGGAGCTGAGAGTTGCGACCTTATGCTGGTCGATGTCAAAACCCGTTACTCGAAACTTCGCTTCCGTGTAGAGCAAAGCAAGTGGCAGGCCCACATAACCGAGACCTATTACACCTATCCGCGCTTGGCGAGTTTCAATTCTGGCTTTCAGCTCTGAGGAAAGGCTGGTGGCGCTGATGCAAGTATTCATGCGGTTTATCTCCTATGTCAAAAAGCGATGCCCTAACTAATGAGAAGAGTGAAAAGCTGCTGTCGCTAGCTTGGCTGCACCTTAAAGTCCACACAAGGATCGAGTCGAGCACGGGGCAGGCGGCAAAGTCGCAGGGACCGAATCGTGAGGCCACACATTGTCGCTTCGCAAAGCACCTATCACCCGACCTCGCAACCCGTCGCATCCGACGTGGCTTATGTCTGCCACCCTCCACCGAGATTCCTGTATATGTCGACGAGTCCTAAGAGCTCATTCAATTGGGCCTGAGCCAATCCCAGTTCTGCGTTAAAGGAATTAGTTTCATTTGTGAGCACCTCCAGGTAGCTGGTAGCGCCGCCCTTGTAGCGCATTTCCGAAAGTTGCGCTGCATCCTGGGCGGCGAGCACAAGCTCCTGTTGCCGTTCCCGGAACTCGCGGTCTTTTTGATACTCCACCAGTGAGTCCGAAACACCGCGAAATGCCTGCTGGATGGTGCGTTGATACGTGAGCAACATTTCCTCTTTACGAGCCTCGCTCAGCTTGACGCCGGAACGAATCCTTCCTCCAGCGAAAATAGGCTGCACCAGTGATCCTCCGAAACTCCAGAACCCCGCTGGGCCGGTGAACAGGCTGCTGAGCGCCGAACTCAGGAAGCCGCTGTTGGCTGTCAACGAGATTTGTGGAAAGTACGCGGCTCGAGCTACTCCGATCCGCGCGTTGGCCGCCATTAACTCTGCTTCGGCCGCACGGATGTCGGGACGACGCTCCAGCAAGTTCGAAGGAAGTCCCGCTGGCACCTCGGGCGCATGCGGCTGTTCTGTGAGTTTCATTCCCCGCGCGATGGGTCCCGGGTTCCTACCCAGCAAAGTACTGAGGAAATTCTCCTCTTGTTGAATTTGCCGCTCCAGACTCGGTATGCTCTCGGCCGCCGTCGCCACTAACTGTTCTGCCTGGCGTACATCGAGCATGGTGGCTGCTCCGCCATCCGACAATGTGCGAGTAAGTTGCAGCGACTCCTGCCGTGAGGCTAAAGTGCGGCGCGAGATTTCAAGCTGAAGATCATAGGCACTAAGCTGAAAGTAGGCAGCCGCAACGTCACTCACCAAGCTGTTGGTTACCGCGCGGCGCGCCCATTCCGTTGCCAGGAGATTTGCCCGTGCTGCTTCGGTGGCGCGGCGATACTTTCCCCAAAAATCGAGGTCCCAGGCCATGGAAGCACCCACCGCGTTGAAATTCGTTTCCGTTTCGGGAGTGAGCTTCGCGTTTGGAAAGCGATCATTTAGAGCAGCAGCGGCGGCGCTAACCGTCGGCAACTGGTCAGCCCGAGTGATGCCTAACTGCGCTCGCGCTTCCATGATTCTCGCCGCCGCAATGCGAACGTCGTAGTTCTGCTTCAAGGATGCGCGTATCAGTTCCTGCAACTGTGGATCCTGAAATACCTCCCACCATTTCTGCTCTGCGAGAGATTGCCCAGCAGGCGTCGACGTTTGCTGTGCCGGATTGCCGGAAGGCTGCGAGCCTTGCTGAGGCTGCGCCGAGTCCGATGTTGATCCTCCACGGTACTCGCCCGGCACGTCAACCATGGGCCGCTTGTAATTGGGCCCAACCGCGCATGCGGTCGTGAAGAGAATCAGGAATAAGAAGGGAATTAACTTTCTCACGTTAGTCTGCCTCCATCGGATGCGGCTCTGGAATAGTGACCGTTTGCGATTTACGACTCCAGCGCTGGCTTAGTGTCTCGACCAGCACATATAAGGCGGGAATAATGAAGATAGCAATCGCCGTAGCGGCCGCCATGCCACCGATGACTGCGGTTCCCATGATCTGACGGGCCACAGCCCCGGCACCGCTGGCGGTCCAGAGGGGCACGCAACCGAGGATGAATGCAAAAGAAGTCATCAAAATGGGTCGGAGCCTTAGTTTGGCCCCCTCCAAGGCTGCATCTACCAGCGGCTTACCATTCACTTCATGTTCCTCTTTGGCGAATTCCACGATCAAAATCGCGTTTTTGGCAGCCAGACCGATCAGCATGATCAAACCGATTTGGGCGTAAACATCGTTCTCGATCTGCACCATGAAGGGAGGAAAAATAAGCCCAAGCACCGCGCGTCGCAGCCATAGGACGGCGAAGGCCCCAAATACAGCAATGGGCGTGCTCAGCAACACGCTAAAGGGCAGCGACCAGCTTTCATACAGCGCTGCCAGGATCAGGAAGACGAACAGGAAAGACATCCCAAAGATGACCCACGTTGGCACGCCTTCACGCGCCTTCTGTTCCTGGAACGACATGCCCATGTAATCGAAACCCATTTCCGATGGCATCGTCTGGTGAAAGACCTCTTCCAGCGCCGCCGTGACTTGATCGGAGCTGTAACCGGGCGCCGCTATGGCATTGATCTGCGCGGATCTGTACTCGTTGTAGCGCATGGTGAATTCGGGTCCGACACGCGATTCAAAGTTGGTCAGCGCGGAAAGGGGCACCATGTCACCATTCTTATTGCGCACATAAAACTGGCCGATATCTTTTACGGTGGCGCGATAGGGAGCCTCCGCTTCCACATAGACCTGCCAGGTGCGTCCAAATTGGTTGAAGTAATTCACAAACAGGCCACCCATGTAGGCCTGGACAGCTTGATAGACATCGCTGATAGGCACACCCTGCTTCAGTACCTTCTCTTTATCAACCGTCAAGTATTGCTGCGGAACTCGGGGCACAAAAGTCGTGCTTACCATCCCCAGTTCGGGACGTTTCCGTGCCGCGGCCAGGAACTTGTCCACGTTGGTGGAGAGGAATTCGATGTCTTTTCCGGAGCGGTCTTCCAGGACGAACTGGGCTCCGCCGGAGGTGCCGACGCCGGGGATGGGGGGCGGTGAAAATGCAAACATCGTGCCTTGCGGCATCGTCATCAGCTTCTGGTTCAATCGCGCCCAAATGACCTTGTATAACTCCTCCGTCGTTTTGCGTTCTTCCCAAGGCTTCAACTGTACGAAATAGAAAGCGGTATAGCTGCTGCGGGTAAAGCTGAGCAGACTGAAACCAATGACGCTGGTGTAATGATCGATGCCCGGCGTGGAGGCCAAGATCTTTTCGACCTCAGTTGAAGCTTCTTGTGTCCGCTCAAGCGATGCGCCATCCGGCAGTTGCATGTTCATGTACATGTAGCCCTGATCTTCATCAGGTAGGAAGCTAGAAGGGAGCTTGCGGCCGAAAAATATCCCGCCGACTGCAAACAGCCCCAGCACGACCAGGGCGAAGGCGCCTTTCCGGACCACGATGCTCGATGCACGAACGTAGCCTTTCGTCGCGGCATCGAATTTCCGGTTGAACCAGCCGAAGAGCCTGGCGAGCGGGCCATGGCTCTCTTTCTTCGGCCGGAGCAGAAGTCCGGCTAAGGCTGGACTTAACGTGAGAGCGTTGAACGCCGAAAGGATCACTGAGATCGCAATCGTGATAGCAAATTGCTTGTAGAGCTGTCCCGTAATTCCTGGAATGAAGACGGTGGGAACGAATACCGCCGAAAGGACGAGCGCAATACCAATGACCGGCCCGGTCAGTTCCTCCATCGCCTTCCGCGCCGCTTCTTTCGGTGGCAGGCCCTCTTCGATGTGCCTTTGTACGCCTTCAACCACGACGATGGCATCGTCCACTACCAAGCCGATAGCCAGCACGAGTCCGAACATCGAAAGAGTGTTGATGGAAAAGCCAAATATCGGAAATAGAATGAAGGTTCCAACCAGTGAAACTGGCACGGCAAGCAGGGGAATGAGGGTCGCTCGCCAGTCTTGCAGGAACAAAAACACCACCAGGATAACCAGCGCGATGGCGATCACCAAAGTCAAGATGATCTCCTTCATGCCTTCCCTGACCGCTGCCGTCTGGTCGAGCGACACGACATAATCAACGTCGTCGGGGAATCTCTGCTTCATTTGCGTCATCAGCTTGCGGAGGCCGTCGACGGCTTGCACCGCATTCGAGCCGGGCAACTGGTAAACGGAAACGGTAGCTGCCGGCTTGCCATTCAGCCGGCTCACCATGCTGTAATCCTGGGCGCCGAGTTCAGCATGCGCCACGTCGCCCACACGGACAATGCCGCCATTGGGATTTTCCCGCACCACGATGTTTTCGAAGTCCTCTGGCGACCGCAGACGCCCCTGTGCCAGCACCGACATGGTCAATTGCTGGCCTGGCACGGCCGGTTCGCCGCCAACCTGGCCGACCGGGTTCACCTTGTTCTGCGCTTGGATCGCGTTGACCAAGTCGGTGACAGTAATTCCCAGTTTCGCCAACTTGTCGGGCTTGATCCATAGGCGCATGGCATACTGTCCAGCGCCGAAGACGTCGCTCTGGCCCACACCGTACGACCGTTGGATTGGGTCTTTCAGGTTAATGTAGGCGTAATTGGCCAGGAATTTCGCGTCGCGTGTGCCGTGCGGCGAATACAAGGAGATCAGCATCAGCGGCGACGTCATCGATTTCTTGATGTCGATTCCATAATTGAGGACCTCTTGCGGAATCTGGCCGTTCGCCAACTGCTGCCGAGACTGGGTGAGAATCTGATCCATGTTGGGATCGGTGTCGAGCTGGAAATCCACGAACAACTGAGTATTCGAGTTGTTTGTGGCGTTCGTCGAGTACATGTAATCCATCTTGTCGACACCGTTCACCTGCTGCTCGATCGGAGTGGCCACAGCCTCCTCAAGCGTCTTTGCGTCGGCGCCTACATATACCGCGCTCAGCCGGATCTCTGGTGGAGCGATGTTCGGAAATTGCGCGACGGGTAAACCTACAATTGTGACGACACCCACTATGACCATCAGGATGGCAATCACCAGCGCGACAATCGGACGATTGATGAAGAACTTCGACATGATTACTGCCCTTCCTGAGCTGGATTTGCCGATTGCACTGCGACGGGACTTAGATTTGTGGGCTTCACTGCGACCAGACTTCCTTCACGGACTTTGTCTTGGCCTTGCACCACAACTTGCTCGCCAGATTTAAGTCCCTCTTCGATAACCCACATCTGTCCGATCTTTTCGCCGGCTTTGACGGCGCGAATACTAATCTTGTTATCGCTGCCCACGAGTGTGATCTGATAGCCTCCCTGCAACTGTGTTACCGCGCTCTGCGGAACCAGCAGAGCGTCTTTCTTGATGCTGGTCTGGATCCGCACACGCCCGTACTGTCCCGGACGTAGAATATTGCCGGGGTTCGGGAATGCCGCGATTAAACGAATCGTGCCTGTGTTTGCGTCCACTTGCCTGTCGGTCAGCAATACTTTGCCCTTGTGCGGATATACCGTGCCATCGCTCAAGATCAGCTCCGGTGAGCTGTCGAACAAATCCATTGGCTGTCCGCTGGAACTGATGTGCTTCGCCCGCAGATACTCCTGTTCGCTGACAGGGAAATAAACTTTGATGGGGTCGACCTGCGAAACAGAAGTGAGGTGCGAGTTGGGACCCACCAAGTTGCCCATTTGCACTTCGCAGATTCCCGCAACGCCATCTACAAGCGAGGTCACCTTGGTCCAGCCGAAATCGAGTTGCGCCCGTTCCACTGCGGCCGCGGCTGATTGCACCGCCGCCTGGGCACCAAGTTTGGCCTGGATCTCGTTGTCCAACTTCTCCCTGGGGACAGCTTTCTTTTCTGCGAGTGGTGTGTCGCGCTCCACGTCGATACTGCTCTTGGCCAGTGAAGCTTCCGCCTGGGCAAGTTCTCCCCTGGCACCGTCGAGAGCAGCCTGGAACGGCCGCGGATCAATTTCGAACAGGACTTGGCCTTTGCGGACTACCGAACCCTCTTTGTAGTTTTGGCTGATAATGTATCCCGAGACCTGGGGCCGTATCTCGGCATTGACGTAACCGTCGAGTGTGGCCACCCACTCGCCGTGCACAGGCACGTCCTGCTGAACAGGCATTGCAACTAACACTTCCGGTGTCGGCAGTTGCATGGCTGCGTGGCTTCGCCCACATCCAACGAGTGCCAGGCTGAAAGTGATGAAGAGCACGATCACTGTGTACTGAGGCCATTTGCTGGGCAATGTCTCAGCAAACTGACGCCTGAGGCTGAAGTGTGAAGCACGTTCATCATTGAAGAATCTGTGAACAGTCCTGCGAGTTTCGTTAACGATCGACATGCGATTAGCTCCTGTTATAACCACTCTTCCCCAGTGACTGCGCGTTGAACCTGGCCTCAAAGTCGTCGCCGTCAGCACAAATTTCTGACTCTCGACCACAAAACATGAACCGGCATTGCAATCGAAACTGCGTCGTCCAGCATCAGCAAAGGCACTTCGGGCGTAGCCTGTTGGGCAAACGGCCAGCGCAACAGACAAGAATTGTAAAAAGCAGTGCGCGATAGTTCGGCTTCATCATTTTTCTGCCTGCAACTTCGGCTTCCGCCAGACGGAACTTTGAACTTGAGCGCTTCTCGCTCTCGCTCGTGTGCATAGAGATTGCAGGTTCCATACCAATGAAGAACCCGTTGCAAGTCCTTGAATCAAAAATGCGAGCCTCCGACAACGTGGCAGAATGCCCATATCTGGTCGATGGGCGCTGCCCTCATGCGGGCACGGGCGAGCATTGGCTAGTTTTCAACTCGTTCCGACAAATTTTGAGCGCCTTGATCCGGGTGATAGCGATCGAAGATAACTCCAGACTCAGAGCGGAATTGCCCGCTGGTCAGCGGCTGATTTAGATCGTCACTCCTTGTCCCGAGCTGGAACGGGGCGATGAAGGGAGAAATCGGAATAGGTTCGGATCTCACTTGGAACCAAGCCAGAATTGATTTGCGTAGGAGAACCTGCCAATAATTGGGGCCCCGAATGCCAATTTCCTGTCGTGCAATTGCCCGACACGGTGCGCGATGGCTTGTTAGGAGTGTTTGATCATCGGCGGCAAGGACGATGACCCTCTCCGTTCGAATTACCCGACACGTGGGTATTCGATGTATGCTTGCCGATCAATGGGAGCTGAAGCCGTTCGCAAACGTCCCGGGAATACGAAGTCTCGGCAACGAACTGAGCTCCGAGCCTCGTGACAAACAAAAGCACCTCTTCCCCGATGGTGTCGATAAACATCACGTCCGTAAGATCGACAACCAATTCCAGTTTGCTATCGCAGCGCGTGACGAGCGTGTGGACTTCCTCAGCTCCCTTGCCGGTGAATCGGCCTTCGAGCCGGCAAATCAAAGCACCGTCTAATTCTTCCGTTTGGACACGTAGCATGATGGGCCCCTCTTACATCCGTTAGCAGCTTCAAATCGCTGGCTAGTTGGAATTGCAGGTCTAATGCCGGAGTTCGTCAACGCAACTTATTGAGATTTCGGGATCTTTCGAGCAAGAGACGCCAACGGGAACGGGCAATGCCAGCATGAGGGCAGCGTTGGTGGTCAGCGGCAGATCCAACCACTCACGCCGACATGCCTGTTCACTGCGACAACGGGACCGGAATATCCGCGTTGCCGAGTATCCTTTTCGACATGAGGTGGAGCGTGTCAAATGCAACGTAATAGGCTCGCTCGACGGTGCTCGGGCTCACCTCGAGCTGCGCGGCAACTTCCTCGCAGGATTCCTTGGCAATGCCGTGCATGAGGAGCACGTAGCGACAAAGGACGTCGAGTCGAGCCCGCACAACGTCCGATTCTTCGACAAGAAGCTGAAGATCTTCCGGTGAAAGTGGCGATCGCTTCTCGTGAACGCCTTCGAATCGCTCGTACGTGGGAGCGAGCTTGACGATGTCGGCCTCCTGCTTCTGGAGCGCGCAACGAAGGGTCGCTCGCGCGGCCCAGTGAGCGAGCCATTCATGGAACTCAAAACCTTGGCGCTCTGTGATATTGCAAGCGTCAATGACGCATGCGGGGGCGAGCTTGTCACCAATCAGGAAACCGGCGAGCCAATGCAGTGCGTCATGGTAGTCCGCGAAGATCTTGCGGACATCCACTACGGTCGCATACCGGTGCCTCGAACGGTCCAGGATGTCAAGGATGTCGTGCCATTTCATCGCTGATCTCCCTCCGAAACATCGATGTGCAACAACGATACCAAAGACAATCTCGGGCAAGTTGCTGAGTTCATTTGGCTGGGCCTGGGGCAGCTCCGTCATCTGCCCTTATGTGGGCTCACGCAGCGAACACGATCAGGCCGAATAATCAGCGCGAGTGATGCTTAGCCTGCGCATCTTGTTCTGCAGCGTAGTTCTCTTAAGTCCGAGGCGCTCTGCTGCTCCACCATTGCCGGCTATTCTTCCGGACGCGCCTTTCAAAGCATCGAGGATCGCTTGCCGCTCTGCTTCCTCAAAGGTCGACGCGGCCGCAATAACAGTCCGGCCGGCGGATCGGTTCAGCTCTGCTCGTGGCACGTTCAATTCGTCCCCTTGCGTGAGTATCACGCAGCGCTCAATAAAGTTCTCTAGCTCCCGGATATTTCCTCGCCAATCGGCATTCACCAGAGCCTCCATCGCGGGTCTCGGGACAGAACGGATGCGCTTTTGCATGCGTCGCGAGAGGCGCGACACAAAAAAGTGGACCAGGAGTTGAATGTCTTCGCGCCTCTCGCGCAGCGGCGGAATTTCGATCGGAAAGACTCTTAGCCTATAAAAAAGATCCTCGCGAAACTGATTATTGCGGATCATGCCTTCCAAATCCCGATGCGTCGCCGCAATCAAACGAATATTAACCTTGATGGTCTTTGCACTTCCGAGGCGTTCAAACTCCTGTTCCTGCAAGGCGCGCAGGAGTTTGGGCTGCAAATCCATGGTGATGTCGCCGATCTCGTCAAGAAAAAGACTGCCGTGATCCGCCAGCTCAAAGCGGCCCCGCTTCTGCATGAGGGCACCCGTGAAAGCCCCTCTTTCGTGGCCGAAGAGTTCGCTTTCCACCAGACCCGAAGGAATCGCTGCGCAGTTTAGGCGAACAAATGTGCGTTGCCGCCGCGGACTGAGATTATGAATGGCCCGGGCAACCAGTTCTTTCCCGGTACCGGTCTCGCCATGGAGCAGTACCGTGGAACTGGTTGGCGCCACAATCGCGACCTGGTCGAGCACCTTGCGGATCGCGGCGCTCTTGCCGACTATATCTTCGAAGTTGTACTCAGATTCGATTTCCGATTCCAGGTAAAGCCTCTGCTCTTCCAGATCGTCGCGCGACGCGCGTAGACGCCCATATGCCAGAGCATTCTCGAGTACCAGTGATGTCTGTGTACCGATCTGCGACAACAGGTCGCGATCCGCCTCGTTAAAGCCATCAGGCCTGCGGCTGCACATTGTCAACAGGCCCAGGGGACCGTCGGCACTCATCAGTGGCACAAGGACGGCCGAGAGAAGGGATTCAGCTCGGGACGCTTCGCGCAGGGACGCGGGGATATCCGCATCCGTTGTCGAGTAATACTGTGGCGTGCGGAGGTGGGACCATTCGCTCCACAGCTTCGTGGGCTCCACAACAACAATCTTCTCGAGAAAGCCCTTTCCAGTCGGGAAATCGAGAAATCTACGTTCCAAACTGCCCGACTGCTTGTTAAAGAGCCACAATGACGTGAGATCGTTGCCCAGGTGTTTGCGCATCGACCCTGCCACAGCCTGAAACAGGTCGTCCGCTTCCAGCTTACTGACAATATGATTGTTGATTTCCAGCAACAAGCTGAGCCGGTCCCGCTGCTTTACAACTTCGCGGTGATAAAGCTCCACTGTGTCCCTAGCTAGCGCGCACTCGAGGGCGACCGCGACGTGGGAGGCCAGGGCACTGAGCATCTCGACGTCTTCGGGGGCAAATTGCTGGCCCTGCAACTTTGGCGTCGACAGAATTCCGTAGCGTTTTTGCGCCGTCGATACTGGAAACAAGTAGGCGCTTCGTCCCGCAACTTCGCCTGCAAAAGGAGCCAAGTCAGGATGTTGCAACATTTCCAGCGACAGGTCCGGAATAAATGCCGGCTTCTGTTCGTTCAGCGCTTGCGCCACCTGACCAACGCGTAGCAACTTCGCCCCGCGTTTTATAGCCGGAGCGTCCGGGTCCCGATCAAATTCGAACGAATACAACTTTTCGCCGTCGTCGCTCAGCACGTAAAGTTCAGCGCCGTGCACACGAGACGTGCTCGATAGAACATGACGCAAGCTTTGCAGGACGGCTTTTACCGTGGGCTGACCGGCAAGGGCACTGGATGCACCCAGCAGGCTTCGATATCGATCTTCCGTAATGGTCATGGCATGGGAGCTCATTTTTGCGCCTTAAGTATCTGCCAGCCACCCTCGCTCTGCAACCGGCATCCGAGTGATTCGGACGATCTTCTGATTTCCGGCTTATCGACACTCTCGCTCTCACGCGAAGAAGATTGTGTACAACTTTCAGCGCGCTTCTTGAGTGTGTGTGCTACCGAGAGCGTTTCCGTGAACGAGATGTCTTGTGGAACACCCCTTGTATCGACTTCCTCAGTTTAGCCCGCGCACGAGCTGTCTGCCCTTTCACAGTTCCGATCGGAACTCCCAGAACGCGAGCTGTCTCATCAACAGAAAGATGATCCACACACCTGAGCTGAAATGTCTTACGCAGCCTCGGTGATAGCCCTTCCGCCGATTTCATCAATCGCGCATTCAAGATAGATCTATGGCATTCATCTTCGGGACTGGGTCGATGGTCCACCAACATATCGGAAAGCCGATGCTCCTGCTCCTCCCCGATTCTTGAATCGAGGGATACATGGGTATGGCGTGACCGTTTGCGCAATTGCATTTTCGCGCAATTGATGACAATGGTGGTCAGCCATGTCGAAAGTTGCGCCTCGCCTCTGAATTGATCTAGATGTTTGTAGCCTGCCAACAGCGCGTCCTGCACCGCATCCTCGGCATCGTGTTGATTCCCTAAGAGTCTGTACGCGTAGCGATACAGAGTTTGTAAGCCACGCGACAGAACAGACACCATCTCTGCAGGTATGTCCCTCCCCGATTCCAGGGCGACAACCTCACCACGCTCGATTAATTTCTCCGAGGATGGCATGTTATGTTCGCGTTCCTCTGTCGCCAGCGAAGCACGAGAAGCTCCGTGCGACCCAGCGACCTGGAATTTCGATGTCATCTGGATGCAGGGGCGGATCTCGGAAAAGGTGCCACTAAAACCGCATCGGAGCTTGTCGTTTTCAGCGACTGCCTTGGCTGCTGCCCTGCTGCTTCGTCGATGTCATGTTTTAAAACCTCATGAAGCGCGCTAAGCACCTGATACTGCATCATTGCCGTTTGGTAGCTCTGCAGCAAAAGATATTCCGCCTGTTCGCGGGTAATTTGATTTGTTTGTTGGGCCTGCACAATTACAGAGAAATCGGCCGACGTCTTGTCTGCCACCAGGCTCATAGCGATTTCGTAGGATTTGAGAATGTCTTGTGGGCCCAATGGCATTTCGGGTTTGGGCGCAATCAAATCGGATAGAACAGGATTGGACTGCAGGCTCGTGCCCGCCAGAATGCTCTCCGGCGGAGGCGCATCTACTTTCTTCGGCTGGGCCGCGGCAGTGTGCCACACCGTGCCGAGAATCACGATAGCAATAAGAATCTGGCGAGACTTCATCGGTCCTCCTCGTGCAAGCTGCACATCGTAATGGACCCGGTTGCTGATTCGGTGATCAGCGGTGTTCTGTAACTCTTCTCCACGTTTCACCTTGTGCTTCCATCAAGAAGCAGGAGATGTATGCCGTCCGCTGTCAGAGTGCTGTCAGAATTGACTGGCGCGTATCGCGCCAGCCGCTCGGATCCTTGCCACGCCGATTGCTTGATTTCTTTGGCGATATTGCGGGCCAAATTGTGGGTAGCGCGCAAATTGCTACCGAAGAAGCGCACGTTCCCCTGCACCGTGCGATCAAGCACAATTTTGTCGTCCCGTGTAACGAGTTGACAGTGCACCGTTAACTTTGTGGCGCCGCTCACGGTGGTCACCGCACGCCGCGTTTCGCTCCCAGGCGCGTATTTCACAACAGTTGTTTTCAAAATCAGCAAGTCCGGAATCTCACTAGCCTTATTGTCGCCCTCGCGGAGGACCTGCTTGAATCGCTTCGTCCTATTCAACTCTTCCAAGAGGTTCTCGTAGATCGCGACTTGGAAGGAATGCGCGAGGTTCAGGTTCCCGGGGTCAAGCCGCTCCACTTGCAGGCTCCATTGCGTGCCAGAACCAGTGCTTCCACCGGAAGGTTTAACCGCTGCAGTTTGGCCAGCCAGCTGAACCGACAACGCAACTGCAATCGTGACGCTGGCCGCCACACAGAATGTCCATGAATTCGTTTTACTTGTCGTCATGCGTACCGGAGCACAACCATAGCGCCCACAGGGTGAGAAGAGCGTTTCCGCCGAAATAGCCCCTGTTGTGGTTTCTTAGAGCAAACAAACGATTCATTATTCCTCCAAGCTCGGCTCGAAAGACGAGTCGAGCTGTAATTCTTGCAAAAAGTTTTCGAGCAATGACTCTCCCGCAGCTATTTCGAGGGTTTAGGTTCTGCAGCGGGTCTCTGGCTTTGTATCGGTACCTGGAGCGAGCGACCCAACATATCGTTGTAAGTGATTGTATTTTTTCCGACGAGTACTAGCATCTCGCGCCCTGCTGCGTACTTCGGGGGGAGTTCGCCCAACGGTGGCGTGTACAGCACAACATAAATTGTGTCACCCACCTTGACGGAAATGTCATAGCTGGTGGGATCAGATGCACTATCGCCCGCAACTTGACGAGCCTTGACGTCAGTAATCATGCCTATTTGATACTTTGATGTAGACTCGCCAAGAGCCGCCAACGTCAGTAAACACAAAGTGACTAGAACGATTAGCCTCTGCACGATTGACTCCTCCCGTTTGCTCTTTCTTGGTCCCGCAATCCGGTACTAGGAACGACCGTTCGCCATGAGCAAACCCTGATCACCTGCATTGGATCGCAATCCCCATGCCAATCGATGAAGCGTGAGTAGAGTCTTCAATGAGGTTGACTCTTCATGTCTTTGCATCGCGTCGGTCTCACAGATTGACCGCGACTCAAGCGCCAAATTTCGCCCACATCCGGGCACATGCCTAAGGCAGGGCAGCAACGTCACATTTGATATCAACGCGCACTCAGGAACTGCTTTGTTATCGGCTCTTATTCGCGATTCGGTATTGGCATTGAGCTTGCACTCTCGTAACTGAGCGAGGCGGCGGCCAGTTAGTGGCCAGGACGGACTCCGCAGCCAACCATTGCGGGCGACTGAGAGCCGAAAACCCGCGGCACCTTTCCGTCTTTGCAGCCCTGTTCTGCCCCTCGCATCTTTAAAGGATCTCTGGATAGGAGAGTGACTATGAGCACCTTTGACACACTGCCGGGTGAATCGAATGCGCACGTCATCTCGTCAATCATTAACTTGGTCTGCCCGCAATGCGGGGGAAGAATGTCGGAATTCCAATGTGAAGGGAGATGCCGCAGAAACTGGCTTGCAGAATGGGAATGGGCGAATCAAGCCACTAGAAGCCCAAAATCCCGGCGAGGCCACGCTGGCCGGTCGATGCGGTGAACTACTGTACTTCGGCGGATTGGTGTTAATTGCATTGCCAGTGGACATCACGCCGAGAATCTTCCCGGCAAGAACTCGACAGATGTAATGGAGCCAGCAGATCGTTATCTATATCGGGTTCAACGACATGAACGAGTTTTGGCCCGACGCACAACGCAATGTTTGCGGTCATTAGAGAGTGTTGGGTTTTGCGTCCTGCTCGGCTGCCGTCAACAAGTTAGAAATAAATTTTGGTGCGGGGGAATCTGCCGCCATTGGCTGATCTTGAAGACCGAGCACGAACCTGAAATCTGGCGCACAACTCGCACACCGGATTGCCATGAAGGCCTGCAAAATCGCGGTTTTCGACTGACTACAAGTTAGTCGGCCCAAGCCGGCAAGCGACTCATCAGAATCACGCGGACGTGTCCTCCGCCGGGAGTGGATCGTTGGGTTTGTAACCCGACAACCCGCGACCAGCACACCGTCGGCACAGAAATCGCCAGAAGATACAGAGATCACATCCATTCTGTCGTCACAGGCAGGCGTTCCAGCCAGCTGAACTACGCCCCCGCATGCTGACGGTCGTCTGATTCCTTTCGGTTCCCTCTGATGCCCTCTTCTTCCCTGCCATGCCATCCGGCCGTGCCGCGACCGGGCAGAGGGTTTGAGTCTGTACGCAAAACGGAGCACAGCCTCACTCTGCCCACACGCTCGATAGCTGAACACTTATCGTTTGATCCGTCTGATGAATTCCCCCAGGCTCGAATCGAACAACTGATTCTGAATCAGTTGATCTCAGTGCAGCTTTCCAGTTTAAAGCTTAGGCGGATAGAGACAATTCCATTTGCTGTGGTGGCAAGTGCTGGGGTGCATGTCTCCGAAGGAAGGAGCGTCTAATATCGTTCGGTCCCCTCTGAATAGCCTCTCATTCCCAGCCGTGTGCCTTCCGGCTGTGCGCGAGCTCGGCACCCGGCGCAAGGACGTGTCTTCGCTCCAGACAACTACCTCCGCCCGCATTTGTTTCTCACATTTTTTCGATAGCTGGAAGCAACACAGGAGCGGAGAGGGAGGCTAGTCAAGGCCGCATTCTTTGCGCCGCGTAGCGGTCGGAGCGAAGCGCAGAGCCTTGACTGGCCTCCCGCGCTCCGTACACTCGCCAACGAAAAATGGGAGATCACCCGTTCCCGTGGCCCTCGAGTCTTTCCCCACGCTTTCTTTCTGTCCGGCTGCTGCCGGGTGGGTATCATGCCACCGAGGCTCAGCGCCGCGCTTCGTGGTCTTTGAGCCGGTCCCGAGCCACACGTGCCTTCTGCTTCTTGACCTCGTCCACGATCCCGTCGAACCCCTCTTGCGTTATCGCCTCGCCCTTCGCCAGCGGACCCAGCAGGTTGACCAACAGCAGCCGGCACGCCGTGATCTCCACCATCTCCGCACTGGGTTGAAGGCCCGTCTGGTCCCGTTCGATCTCGCGCAGCACCAGCCCGCGGATCAGCTCCGCCTGCGTTTGCTTGCGCTTCGCCGCCAGCGCCTCCAGCTCGTGCAACTCCGCCTTGTTCAGCTTCGTTCCCACGTGATGCACTCGGAATCGCGCCCGCTTGACCGCCTCCGCTACGAGGTTCTTCTCATCGAGCAGCGCCATCGCACCACCCTTTCGATACCCGCGTTTTACGCAGGGTATACACGGGTTTCCTCACGGAACCCCGGAATACGCTATCCATCGGATGCCAAGATGTTTCCCCGAGAGCACTCGCAGGTTTCCCTACAGTTCCCTCCCAGGGGTGGAGTGTCGTAGCGTCAACCCGATGCCGTAGGCAGCGTGCTTGCACCGCCACACTGGCGGGACAGGCAGTGTCGTCGGCATCGAATCTGGCAAGATGCAGCGAATGAAAGAGTCGTACGGCGAAGGCCTAGCAAGCCACGCCGGCTCCGAGTCTTGCGGGCACGGTCGTAAGGCCGGATACGAAGCGTAGACAGGAGGAACTACGGGCCAGGTTATTGAGCCGCGAAATACCCCTAACTTCAGGACGCCGACGCCCTGACACAACGCGGAAGGCAACATCCTGCCAAGCGCCATCGCAAGCTTGGCGGGAGTCCTGCGCGGTCTGTGACCCTGGCACGTAGGGACGCATCTTGCACGGAAGTTGAGAGATCCCGGGTTCCCCCGAGAGCGACCAGCGCCCTCGGGACGCATCGGGAAGTTCAAGGACAGGAGCCGATGATGAACGAACACGGGAAGTCGGACAGACCCATAGTACCGGGGAAGTCTCCGAACAAAACCAGAGCAACGGCGGCGGAGGAGATGGAGGGAAGGGGTCTGGCCAAGGGGAACCTGAGCCAGCAAAACGCGTTCCGGACTCAGAGCCGGGTCGACGCGCCCAGCGAGCTGGCGCAGGTACGACAAACGGCAACATTGAACAAGGATGTAAAGTTCACCGCTCTTCTGCATCACATCTACCGGATCGACACTCTGCGGTTTGCTTACTTCCAGTTGAAGAGGCACGCCGCAGCCGGTGTGGACGGAGAGACGTGGCGGCACTACGGCGAGGCACTTGAGGAAAATCTCCAGAGCCTCTCCCATAGACTGAAGCGCGGAGCGTACCGAGCCAAGCCGGTGCGTAGGGTATACATTCCGAAGGCGGATGGGCGGCAGCGACCGCTCGGCGTCCCGGCGCTCGAAGACAAGCTTGTTCAACGAGCGACGGTGGAAGTGCTCAACGCGATTTACGAAACTGACTTTCTCGGCTTCTCTTATGGGTTCCGGCCAAAGCGCAACCAGCATAAAGCGCTGGACGCCTTGTTCTGTGGACTCCATGAGCGACGTGTGAACTGGGTGCTGGACCTGGACGTGCGCAGCTTCTTTGATCGGCTGTCGCACGAGTGGCTGGTCCGGTTTCTCCAGCATCGGATAGCGGACCGGCGCGTCGTGCGGCTCATCCAGAAATGGCTGAACGCTGGCGTGCTGGAAAAGGGTACGCGAACGTTTGTGGAGGCAGGTTCGCCGCAGGGCGGAAGTGCATCGCCATTGCTGGCGAATATCTACCTCCATTATGTCTTCGATCTTTGGGTCCAAGCATGGCGCAAGAAGCGTGCGCACGGCGATGTAATCGTGGTGCGCTATGCCGACGACATCGTGGTTGGATTCGAGTTCAAGACGGAGGCCGAACAGTTCTGGAAAGAACTCGCCGAACGCATGGCGAAGTTCCAACTGGAACTGCACCCGGAAAAGACGCGACTCTTCGAGTTCGGACGCCATGCGGCGGCGAACCGAAAGCGCCTTGGACTGGGCAAGCCAGAGACCTTCGATTTTCTCGGCTTCAAGCACATCTGCGGGAAGACGAAGAAGGGACGGTTTCTGGTGCTTCGGCAAACGGTTCGCAAGCGCATGCAGGCGAAACTGCTGGCGGTGAAAACCGAATTGCGGCGGCGCATGCATGACCCTGTTCCTGAAGTTGGCGAATGGTTGAAGTCCGTGGTGGGCGGGCATATCCGATACTTTGGAGTGCCGGGCAACCGGTACGCCCTGGCCCACTTTCGTTTCACCGTAAGCAACCTCTGGCATCGAACGCTGTGCAGACGAAGCCAGCATGGTCGCGTTCTGTGGGAGCGAATGAACCGGCTCATCCGCCGCTGGCTGCCTCCGGCCCGTATCTGCCATCCTTATCCCTCGCGCCGTCTGCGCGTCACTACCTGAGGCAAGAGCCGTATGCGGGAAATCCGCCCGTACGGATCCGCGCGGGGGGTACGGAGCAATCCGTATCCCTACCGCGACAAAATTCTTCCGGTGCAAAGCACCGTTCTTGCTCCGACGCGAAATTGAATGCAGGATCACGCCTTCAATACCTGCGCAGAACCCGTGGACTCCACCCCGGCTACAGGCTCCCTTGGCCACCACTCCGCCGCACCATTTACAAGGACAAGCGCGTGCAGACCACGCCCCAATCGTGTTCGGAATTCGTGTATCCATCGAGACGCGTTCGCGCTGTGGTTGCGGGAGACGAAAGCATGGCGTTCTTCGCTGGAATACCCAACCGATGGCCATCGGGATTCCGAGTGGAATCGCAAGAGCGTTCGACGGTAAATGGATGCGCCAGGTCGTATTCGCAATTCGGTAATCCTTGCAGGTGGAGAATCCGGCTGCAGCCGGTCCAATCGAGATAGTTGCCTAAGACGATGGTACGCCGTTTAAGCGTGCTTTCCTGGGGCGTGAAGACAAAGCCGATAGCACGCCAGACGAACTGATATTTGCCGAGCGATGTCGAGAGGATCGCGGTTGACGTGGGAACTGTACCCGAGGCCGGGAGCGAATTGAGGTCGGCCTCCCCGATATAGAAATCACGGCGCCGATGACACACAGTGTCGATGCTCCCTTTGGTGCGGTTGCGACTGCCAATGCGCAGCGGATTGGCAGTAACGTAGGTGTTGGTTTCGCTATGACTAAATTGGAGCCAACGTGATGACGTGTGCGCCTCCGGGTAGAGCAGCCTAAGACGGCCATTTCTGGCGCAAAGCTAATCGCACTCGATCACGTTGTCCAATGAATTCTGGGCAGTCTGTTATTCCTGGGAGGAATAACAGAATTAAGTCAGAGTGATTCGGTCGGTAGCCTTGTTGTCGCGACTCGCAGCAGAAATCTTCATCCACCTCTCGGCAAGAGACATAGCGGTCATCGTTTCGCTAAGCTTTCGATTACGCATACAGCGTCGGAACGACTCGCGGCGTCGTCCGAATCGGCACGACATGGCCACGACAAAGAGTCGCGCGAGTGGTGCATCAAGGTCCCGTTACTTTTTCTTAAATAATGGGCATCCCCGTAAGTTACATGCTCTGAGGACGATTGCTCCGCAAATTTGCGAGTTCACCGAGAATTTAAGGTGAGAATCAGCTCCTCGCTATCTGTTATTCCTGACAGGAATAACGTTGTTCCGAAAAGTTATTGGACAGGGCCGCGCGACTGGGTCAAGTTGGCTAAATGAGGTGCGATGTATGCCAGCCAACTCTACGATTCCGTTCCCAAGCTCATCCACTGAAACTGCATCGATGCCGGCCACCGACCTGGGCACTGTCTCCAAAGCTCAGTCTGAACACCCAAAGAGAGTTCTTCGCTCTGGGTACGGGCAAGACGGGGATCCTCTGCTCACAGCGGAGGATGTCGCTCAGCGTCTGAATGTGACGAAAGACTGGGTGTGGGACCACTCGTCACGTAAGGCCCCGTACCTTCCGGTTATTCGCATGGGTGATGGGACTCTCCGCTATCGGGCGAGCCGAATTGAAGAGTTCATCGACGAACGGGAGCGCCTGACTCAAATCCGCCGCAAGCGCGCGTAAAATGGGTGCAGGCCCACTTGTTCCCCCGCAGAAACTGAGGAATAAATGGGTAAGTCGTATCAAAGGGGTTGGGTCGTTTCCCGTGGAAAGAAGTGGTATGGGTACTTTCGTAAGACGGTATTCGATCCGACTACGAATCGGCAGAAAGGTGATGTCATCTCGGTCGTTCTCGGGCTGAAGTCGCAGATGAAAGCGTCTGAAGCGCGCGAAGTACTCGAACGTGAAATAACCAGGCAAACCGGACAGTCCGGACCAAACGCCGGCAGAGTGATGAACGATAGCTCTGTCACGTTCGGATGGTTTGTTCGGAACCGCTTTTTCCCTCTCAAAGAGGCGCACTGGAAGGAAGAAACAGCAAAGGTGAAAAAACTCCTCATCCAAAGGGATCTCATCGATCCGTTTGACAAGACTCCTCTGGAGAATTTGGACAAGTTCACCCTGCAAGTGCACCTTAACAGTCTGGCGAAAACCAACTCCAAGGACCGAGTGCTCCAGATCAGGGCTTACCTCCGCGACATCTTCGCGGAGGCGGTGGATCAGGACTTTCTCGTCAAGGACCCAGCTCGAAAGGTCACGGTCCCGACTCAGCTGCGCGACACTGATCGGACAACCTTGACCTGGTTGCAGTTGCGAGGTGCGCTCTCAAAGCTAGATCTGAGACACCGCGTTCTCTTGGAACTTGACATGACGAATGCACTCCGTCCCGGCGAACTGTTCGCGCTCCGCTGGCAGTGTTTCAGCCACACCGAATGCACCATGCGGCTGGTGGAAACCGTATACAAAGGCAAAATCCGACCCTGGGGTAAGACTCGAAAGAGCTTGGGATCCGTGCACGTTCCGAAAGAACTGGCCGACGATCTCTGGCTCTGGAAGCAGCGCTGCCCCGACCCATCTCCGGATGCGTTCATCTTCCCGAACAAAAAAGGCGGGTTCATGGACAGCAACAACTACCGGAATCGGGTTCTACATGGATTGGCGCAGGAACTTGAGTTGCCCAAGCTGACCTTCCAAGTGATCCGGCGCACCATTGCGACGCTGGCGCAAAAGAAGGGGACAGTGAAGGACATTCAAGGCGTGCTCAGGCACTCCCGCATCGCAACGACAACTGACGTTTACATGCAGGAGATTCCAGAGAGCGTGCAGAAGACGGTCGACGCCATCAGTGCCGAGCTTCGACTCCTTCCTAATTTGGAAGAGGTCACGCGCGGGACGAGCGTTTTGCTACCAAATGCTACCAAACTGAAAAGTGGGGTATCTGCAAGTAATTGAAAATATGGTGGACCTGGTCGGGATCGAACCGACGACCTCTTCCATGCCATGGAAGCGCGCTCCCAGCTGCGCCACAGGCCCACGTGCAATCGCGGGCAGTCGCTATCTTGAATCGCTTTAATTCTCGCTTAGCTTGGGCGCGCCGTCAAACTGGCTCGCCACGCTCGACTCTGACCGTTGACCTCAACTAGGATATCCTTGGCAATCGCAAAGCGCACAATTTGGAGTCCCATGAACTTGCGGATCACCTTTCATCGGTCATTTGCCTGCCTCAGCGCCGTGCTGGCGGCAGCACTCGCACTCGCGCCCGCGCCGTCGAACGCCCAAGCGGCGCCCAACGCGGCAGCCTCCGCGCCGCCTCCGGTTGCTTATGCATCGGTCAACCAACTCAACGGCATTCTGACTCCTTTGCAACAGACGGCACAGAGCATGCTGGCCGACCTCGGCAAAATGCGCATCGAGAAATGGAAGACCGACTCGACCAACAAGCAGCAGGCGCTCGCCAATGTCAGCTCAATCCAGCGTAACTTGCAGGACGCACTCCCCGATATGATCGCGCAACTCAACAACGCGCCCGAGGATCTCGCAGCCAGCTTTAAACTTTACCGCAATCTGGACGCGCTCTATGACGTCTTCGGGTCCTTGGTCGAATCGGCCGGAGCATTCGGATACAAAGAAGAATTCCAGAACCTCAGCAACGACATGAACGGACTCGAAAGCGCACGCCGAACCTTCGGAGAACGTATGCAGAAACTGGCCGCGAGCAAAGAAGATGAACTGACCCGTCTGCGCACTCAAGTCAAGACGTTATCAGCCGCGCCCCCTCCGCCTCCAAAAAAGATCGTAGTCGACGACACCGAGCCGCCGAAAAAACCCGTGAAAAAGAAAACGACCAAACCGCCTGCAACCACGACAACCCCGCAGACTCCACCGAATCCGTCTTCCAACTAAAATGTTGGGGAGAAAGCATTCGCGGCGAAGGCGGACAAAAAACTTTTCCCTTGATCTTCCCCTGTGTACTCCGTGTCCTCTGTGGTTAAGCTCTTCGCTAGCGCAGCGAAGACGCTGCGGGAAGCGTTCTATTTCATCGGCGGAATATAAGGAATATACCGGGCAAACAGCCAGCAAAGAAAAAACACCACCGGCACATGCACCATCAGTTGCAGCACTCCATACCCCACAATATCCCGCGCCTTCAATTTCAACAGGCCAAGCAGCGGCAACATCCAGAAGGGATTCACCAGATTCGGCAGCGCCTCCGAAGCGTTATAGATCTGCACCACCCAACCCAGATGCACCTGATGCAGATTCGCCGCCTGCAATACATAAGGTGCTTCGATTACCCACTTGCTACCGCCCGACGGAATAAAAACTCCCAGCACCGCCGAATACATCGCCACTAGTAAAGGATAAGTATTGTGCGTGCTGATCGAGGCAAATAATTTCGCCAGCGCATCGGCGATGCCCGTCCCGATAATCATTCCGAAGATCACGGCATAGAATGGAAACTGAATCAGCACCCCGCCAGTCGCCGGCACGCAATCCGCGACTGCCCGCATAAAACGCTTCGGCCGCCAATGCAACAACAACCCAACCGTGATGAACATCAGGTTGTAAGTATTCAGATCAAGCGCCGCCAGCGCACCCTGCGGCGAAGTGCGAAACACGTCCACCAGATACCAGCACAACAGCGCCGCAACCAGAATCGTCAGCAGCGGACTATACTCCAGCCACTCCCCAGGCGTTCTCCTGACCGGCAGACTCGCGCGAATCGGCTCATATTCGATTCCATAAAATTCCGCCGTTCGCGCATTCTCCGGCGATGGCGTCGACAAATAAGCAATCAGCACCGAGAGCACAATCAAGATCACAGTAGTAGCAATGCTCTGCCACAAAAACAGCGTCTGCGTCAGCGGAATCAGCCCGCTGATGTTGAACAACGAAGGCGGCATCGACGACTTCGTCGCCATCAGCATGGCAGCCGAAGAAGACAATCCCATCGCCCACACTGCTCCGAGCCCCAAATAAGCCGCCGCGCCTGCCGCGCGATAATCCATCCCTTTAACGCGATTCGCCAGTTCGCGAACAAACAGACCGCTGAAAATCAGGCTCAATCCCCAGGAAATCAACGAGGTCAGCATGGAAAAAAGCGCGACCATCGCCACCGCCCCTCGCGGAGTCTTCGGAATCCCCGCCAGCCAGCGAATCCCGCGATACACAGCCGGCGTTGAAGCCACCACATAACCGCCGATAATAATCATCACCATCTGCATGGTGAAGGGCACCAGCGTCCAAAAATTCTTCCCACCTTGAATGGCCAACTTAGCTGCTGGCTGCCGCAGCAACAGCCCCACCACAAAAACCACCACAATTCCCAGCAGCGCAAAAATCAACGGATCGGGAAACCAGCGCTCGCTCCAGTTAGCGAGCCCCAGGCCAAACCGAACAAGTGGTTGCTCCTGAGCGGCCCTTCCCTTCCGTTCCTGCGATGGCACGGGCATACGCACTCCTTTCGATTCCCATCCAGTTTGTTCCGCAGCCGCAACCCGCGAAAGCGATCTGCCGGGCGTGGCCAGATTACGCCCGACATTGTAGCGCGGTCTGCCCGCTCCGCTAACGTGGAAAGAGGTGGCTCCCCAACGATCACTAGCAAATCGATTGAATATCCTTCCGCGATGGGTGTAGGATGCGTTCGGTCAGAATCGCAAACGCCTCTCTTCGCCCAGGTGAGTACTCATGAACACGTTTCCTGTCTTACTGGTTGCCTTGTGCGTGTATGTCATCGGCTATCGTTATTACAGTGCATTCATCGCCGCCAAGGCGATGGCGCTAGACGATCGCCGCACCACTCCCGCCCACCTCTACGCCGACGGCCACAACTACGTCGCCTCTCCCAAGTGGGTGCTCTTCGGCCATCACTTCGCCGCCATCGCCGGAGCCGGCCCCCTGGTCGGCCCCACCCTCGCCGCTCAGTTCGGCTTCGCGCCCGGCTATCTCTGGATTTTAATCGGCGCCGTCCTCGCCGGATGCGTCCAGGATTTCACCGTCCTTGTAGCTTCCGTCCGTCACCGCGGGCGCTCGCTAGCCGAAATCGCCCGCACCGAGATCAGCCCCTTCGCCGGCCTCGTAGCCATGATCTCCGTCCTCTTTATTCTTCTCGTAACGCTGGCCGGCCTCGCCCTCGTCGTCGTCAACGCCCTCGCCAACAGCCCTTGGGGAGTCTTCACTATCGGCATGACCATCCCCATCGCCGTCATCATGGGCTGGTGGATGTTCAAGAGCCACGCCGGAAAGATTACCGTCACCGGACCCAGCATCTTCGGCGTTGTCCTTCTGCTTGGCTCGGTAGTCGCCGGTCACTGGTTTGCTCAAAGCGGAGCCGCATCCTCGCTAACCTTCACCCCTCACCAGATCATCTACATTATTGGAATCTACGGCCTCGTCGCCTCGGTGCTTCCCGTATGGCTCGTGCTTGAGCCGCGCGACTATCTCTCCACCTACGTCAAACTCGGCACCATCGCCGCCCTCGTCATCGGAGTTTTCATCGTTCACCCCAACATCCAATTTCCCAACTTCACGCCTTTCATTCACGGCGGCGGACCGATCATCAAAGGCAAACTCTTCCCATTTCTCTTCGTCACCATCGCCTGCGGCGCCATCTCCGGCTTCCACTCGCTGGTTTCTTCCGGCACCACGCCGAAGATGCTCGACAAAGAAACTGATGCGCGATTCATCGGCTACGGAGCCATGGTCGCCGAGTCCCTCGTCGGCGTCCTCGCTCTGATCGCCGCGTGCTCCATGTATCCCGGAGACTACTTTGCCATCAACACCACGCCCGCCGTCTTCAGCCACCTCGGGCTATCCACCGTCAATTTGAATCTCTACTCCCACGAAGTCGGCGAACAACTCGCCGGACGCACCGGGGGCGCCGTCTCTCTCGCCATCGGCATGGCCGGAATCTTCCGCGGCCTGCCCGGCATGGATCGCCTCATGGGTTACTGGTATCACTATGCCATCATGTTCGAAGCGCTCTTCATCCTCACTACCGTCGACACCGGCACCCGTGTCGCCCGCTACGTTCTCCAGGAACTCATGAGCAAGGTCTACAAGCCCTTCGGCAACAACGCCTGGCTGCCGGGCAATCTCGTCACCAGTGCCGTCGTAGTTCTCGGCTGGGGATACCTCATCTACACCGGAAATATTTCGACGATATGGCCGCTCTTCGGAACCGGCAACCAGTTGCTTGCGACCATCGCCCTGGCGGTCGTAACTACTTTCCTCATCAACATGGGCAAGCAGAAATATGCCTGGATTTCAGCGGTTCCGATGTGCTTTGTGGGTGTCACGACCATTACCGCCGGAGTGTTGTCGATCAAGAATATTTTCTTGCCACTGACCACCAAGCCCGGCCAGCAATTTACCGGCTACCTCGATTCCGCCCTCATGTGTATCTTTATCGCGGGCGTAGTGCTCGTGGTAGCCGATGCAGTGCGACGTTGGATCAAGACCCTGAACGGCGCTCCCGCTCCGCAAGAAGCCTTCGGCCCCCCGCTAACCGCCGCCGGCGAGGTTAAGATGGGCTGTTGCTAATTTTGGGCTTTGGGATGAAATCGGGCTTCGGGAGGAGATGGTATCTCGGGAAGGGCACGACTTCTAGTCGTGCCAATAAGCCCTCCAAAAGTATCCGCGCTTTAGCACCAGCGGTCAGCTTCTTATCTGTTCCACGTGATTTCTCATTTTTAAAAAATCCTGCGGGACCAGCGAGCCCCGGTCCCGCAGAATTTAGTCAGGCAAACCTCAGAACGTGAAGATTGGCCCAAACTCCTCGCGCCAATCATGTGCCTGCGTCCGGTCTTCTCCGACAAAGAGTTTGCCGGGCCTCGAAGCGGTATGGGTTACGATATAGCTGGCCTCGTTGACGAACGATACCCAGGTGTTCATCTTGTAGGTCAGCGAAACCGTGTCCAGATCGGTGCGAGCCAGGCCGTTGCCCTTGCGAGCATCCGTAGCTTTGGCGCGATCCGTTCCGTATTGCATGTGGAATACCCAGCCCGCATTGTGCCCCTCGGGATCGGCATGGAAGATTCGCGAGAGCGGGAAACTTAGCTCCGTGAATCCACCAATGCCGCCGACCGGTTGCAGATTCGCAATGTAGACCGGTTGGTTGGTACCGCTGGCGCCGCAATTCCACGCCCCGGTTGTCGTGTCGAGCGCTCCTCCAAGGCAGCCGAACGAGATCGCTCGCCCGCTGAAAGAAGATCCGCCTTCGCCGATCCCTCCAACGCCCGCTCCCAGATTCGACCAGACATCGTTGAGCTGGCTACCGAAGAAGAATCTCAGGTCTTCGCCTTTGTAAAACTTCGTGACCCAGGTTATAAACGGTGTAGGCACTTGCAGTTCGGTAGTCCACACGTTCTGCGGACTGCTGTCCTGTATGCCTTTGGGCCAGATATGCAGTAGCGTGCAGCTTCCAGTGGCAGGGCAATTGGTAGCGTTCTCGATAAGAAGGGTGTTGTCGAGACCAAGCGGCGGAACTGTCGTGCTGGCGGCCGCGTACGCCTGCCCGGGAATGATTTCATTAATCCGGGCATGGTGACCGCTCACGATAAATTGTGCCGGCGCCACTCCTCTCCAGCTATGCGAGAGAGGGAATTGAAAGACAAGTCTCCCTTCCACCCCTGGTTGATTAGAATCGGAACCCGCACGGTCTCCGAACCGCGCCCGCTGATCGGGGGTTAGCGCCGCGGAGCCGGCAACAGGCAGCACAATCGCAAATTCCGGCTGGATCTTCAAATCGCCAGTACGAAACTGAACGCCTGTCTTGAATTGCGGAATTCGCTCGTACAGACTGCCCATGGCCACGCCCAACCCCGTGGTCTCGAACAGGCTGGGGAGCGTACTCGACATCAGACTCCAATCCTGTCCGAATTCAGCAAACCATGGCAGGTCGCCTAGCTTGTGATCCAGTCGCATGTAAGCCATGCGCAGGTCGAACTGGCTGGACCGCACGCTGCTGATGTTACGGTTGCTCACGTCGGTATAGTCGCCTTCGAAGTCCGCTTCAACCTTGGCGGTGATGGTGAAATCGGAATTTCTCGGCACCCATTCGAACAGGCCACCCGCGCGAGTGCTGCGAGCTTTGATATGGAATTGCGGATCGGATGTTGGTCCGGTATCCCCGCCGATGAACAGCGGAAGCGGCCAGTCCTGGTCGCCAAATGTCGGACCACCGCTCGACGCCGTATCTTCAATCGTACTCGCCTTGAAGAAGCCATACAGCTTCAGGTTCGCGCCGCTCCCCAGCCGTAGGTCGGGAATCAACCCGCCTTGTTTCGGCAGATCAACCGGCAGCACGCGCACCGGTGCTACCGCTGGAATCTGAACTGGTCCCGCAGACTGCGGCGGAGTTGCCATTGAGGACGATGGAGGCTGCATCTGAGAAGTCTGCGGTTGAGGCACAATCTCCACGGCATTCACCAGCCGCGGTCCAGGGGAGTACATGCTCACGGGCACAGGCGCGACCGTGGATGCGTACTCCTGTTGACTGATGAGGCCCTTGTCCACGAGCAATCGAGCGAGTCGCGCATCGGCCTCCTCTGGAGAGGCAGCCTGGTTGACCATCGCTACTTCCGCCGGAGTCAGAATTCCCTTGGACTGTAGCAGCAACGCGAGCGGGTTGTTACGGGTTGTCGGAGTTTCCTGCTGCTGTGCCATGGCCGACAGGGCCAGCGCAAAAGCAGAAGTCAACAAGAGTAATCGCCAAAACTTTCTTTTCATTGGGGTTTCTCTCCTTAATTTCCTACTTAGTTAGCCCGATATAGACAGGACGCGGTCGTAATCGAGACAAAGACAAGAAAATTGACGGTTCTAAATACTGCGGTAACGAGTTCAATGTCAAGCTATTTTCTTTTCCGGAATCGGGATGTCACTCGAGCTCGCGAACGAAACAGCCAGCAAGATTGATAGCACCCGGCCGCAATCGCAGTGACTAGAGCCACGTCCCTCTGTGATTAAAGGTTCGTGCTTTTCTCAGGCATCCTGAAAATTGACAGTAAACATGTCTGGCTTGTCGAAGCCTGCGGGATTACAATGCCCACGAAATACCGCAGGCTCCAGGAGGAACCCGTGACCTCTACCGCCGCTCCGGTAGTTAAGACTTCTCCTTCATCCGCCAACCCTGTTGCTTGGCTGATCGCATTAGTAGCGGCCATTGTTGCCGCCGTGCTGATCTTGAGACTCCCGCCGCTCGCTCATCCCTGGCCGCAGAACTACGACCCCACCGGACACTGGTGGCTCTCCGCGCTCCTGGCCGCGCTGCCCGTTGTCGTGCTGCTCGGCTCTTTGGCACTTCTGCACATGAAGGCGCATTATTCCGCATTGCTCGGCCTGGCCACCTCGATCCTGTGCGCGATTTGGATTTTCGGCATGCCCGCAAGACTTGCCGCCAAGACGGCCGTCCTGGGCGCTGGTTACGGCCTGCTTCCGATCGGCTGGATTATTCTGAACGTCATCTTTATGTATCAGCTCACCTGCGAGGCCGGCCTGTTCAAGGTTCTTCAGGAAAGCCTGACCGGAATCACGCAGGACCGTCGCCTGCAGTTGTTGCTGATCGCCTTCAGCTTCGGAGCCTTCTTTGAAGGCGCCGCTGGCTTCGGCACCCCAGTCGCTGTAACCGCCGCCGTGCTCATCGGGCTAGGATTCAAGCCGCTCGAAGCCTCTGGACTATCGCTGATCGCCAACACGGCTCCCGTAGCCTATGGCGCCATCGGAACTCCTCTGATCGCTCTGCACGGAGTCACAGGAATCGATCTTCTCCAGTTGAGCGCGCAGGCTGGCCGCATCCTGCCATTTTTCTCCGTCCTAGTTCCCTTCTGGCTGATATGGGCATTCGCCGGCTTCGCCGGGATGATCGAGATCTGGCCAGCCGTCCTGGTTGCCGGTGTCTTTTTCGCCGTCCCGCAATTCCTCGTCTCGAACTTCCACGGTCCGTGGCTGGTAGACGTGGTCGCAGCGGTCGTTTCTATGGTGGCGCTGATCGTTTTTCTCTTGAAGTGGCAGCCGAAACGAATCTGGGGATTTGAAGATGAAGGCAAACGCGAGGCACGCGGTACCCATGGCCACAGCCGCGCCACCGTGGTCAGAGCATGGGTTCCGTGGCTAGTTCTCAGCGTCCTCGTCTTCCTGTGGGGACTACCCACGGTGAAGGCAGCCTTGGACAAGATATCCTCCCCAAAGTTCCCCGTCGTTGGACTGCATCTCATGGTGCAGCGTGTACCCCCAGTCGTACCCAAGCCCGCCGCCGAAGCCGCCGTCTACGCTCTGAACTGGCTGACTGCAACCGGCTCAGGCATCCTGCTAGCCGCCGTGATCGCAGGCCTGATCATGGGCTTCACCCCCTGGAAGATGGCGCACATCTACTGGAAGACCATTGTCCGAGTCCGTTTCTCCCTGCTCACCATCGCGGCCATGCTTTCAATCGGATACATGACCCGCTACTCGGGCCTCGATGCCACCATGGGCCTCGCCTTTGCGAAGAGCGGCGTCCTCTATCCCTTCTTCGGCACCCTCCTAGGCTGGCTGGGCGTTGCCCTGACCGGTTCCGACACCGCCTCGAACGTCCTCTTCGGCAGCCTGCAAAAAATCTCAGCCGAACAGGTCGGAGTCTCTTCAACCCTGATGGCCGCCGCCAACAGCTGCGGCGGCGT
Organism: uncultured Acidobacteriaceae bacterium; assembly: GCA_963800565.1. Classification (GTDB taxonomy): domain Bacteria; phylum Acidobacteriota; class Terriglobia; order Terriglobales; family Acidobacteriaceae; genus Acidiflorens. The sequence goes on along the minus strand of CAWDBM010000007.1, from coordinate 240,910 downwards.
CATGGGCAAGATGATCGACGCCCAGAGCATCGTGGTCGCCAGCACCGCGACCGAGTGGTATGGGCATGAAGGCGACATCCTCCGCTACGTCTTTTTCCACAGCATCGCCTTGGCAGCCCTGGTCGGCATCATGGTCACCCTCCAGGCCTATGTCTTTCCCTTCACGCGGCTGGTGGTGCGGTGAATTTGGCGGTCAAACTGGCCGGGATTGAATGCGTGCGAACCGTTCTTTCAGTCGGAGAAACGGAGATTCGAAATAGCGATAAGAGAGCGCTGCCAGAACGAAGGTCGACACTAAGCCCAGAGACCAATAAGCTGCGAACGTCCGAAGCGTGTGCACCTGTCCACCCAGCAATCTGATTGAATAATGGATTGCCAGAAGGTGGAACACATAAAGACCATAGGAGATCTTCCCCAGATACCGCAGCCAACCAGGGGCCAGCGGAGAGCCGAAGACTGAAAGAAAGATTAACAGGGCCCCAACTGCGATAGCTGGATAGCCGAACAACATGAAGCTTCTTGTCAGACTAAGAAAATGTCCAGCCGCTAACCACAGCGCGCAGCCTCCTGCTAGAAAGCTGAGCCGCCATGCCCAACCGAAACTCCGACGCCGCTTGCTCAACAGTGCAGCGCTCGCGATCCCCAAGGCGAGAGGCTCCAGCCGTGCGAAGGTGTTGCTGGAGACTACTACCTCAGAATGCCGTTCACGAGCCAGGCTGAGCAGGAGCAATCGTGAAATTGGCGCGACAACCAACAGCACCGCAGCGGCGCACAACAGCATCCTTCGGCCGCTCGACTTGTAGATGAATGCCCCCCAAAATAGATAGAACTGCTCCTCTAAACTCACGCTCCATAGGGGCCACATTACCGATTGAAGACGGAAGCCAAGTACCGGAAGCCAGTTCCCAAACATGAACACGAACGCAACTGCATACTTCACCGGAAAATATTCACTGGCGTCAAACAAGGGCACCAGAACTCCGATCAAGAGTCCGAGGAAGTACAGCGGCCAAATTCGCAGAACACGGCGCACATAAAAGGAGCGTATATCGACCCTCCCGTATTCTTCTTGCTCCCGCAGAAGAAGTTCGGTGATGAGATAGGCACTCAGCAGAAAGAAGAGATCAACTCCAAATCTTCCCGCCGAGGCTGCACTCGCGACTAACGTGGCGCACGGGATGTGGCAGGCTGAGTAGTAAGCAGTGTCCCCGCTCATCGTGTGATAGATACACACCGCGAAGAATGCAAAGAAACGAAGACAATCAAGTTCCGGGCGATACCAGCGTCCCGCCTTGGAATGCGCATCCATCCTTTTTTCAGCCACGCTGGCAGTAGCCATGCGAAGGGGAACATTCTAGCATTCAGCGTGAACTGCGGCCGGTAATCGTCGACGGGTCAAACCGAGATTTCTCAGAGTCGCCAGTTCGCGATTTCGCTATGCTGAACCTCAGGCTTGAAAATCGCTCCTTGACCGCTGCGGCTGTTCATTACTACTCGAATGGGTTCGGCGAACTGCAAGTGGCGGACGCAACCCTGCTCTTCTACGACGTGTTGTTCCGCCAGCCATTCCCAATCGACGCTCCCTTCGCCCGCGTCGGGATTCACGGTGAAGTAGCCGGTCTGGAAGGCGGTCAGATTCTGGAAGAAATGGCTGCCTTGCGATGGCGTCACCCGGAAATCGCGAAAGCCGGCTTCCACGATTACGCGCGCGCCGGAGATTTCATCCCACTCTACGGGAATGCCCAGCCAGGGTTCGTTCGATCCCCATCGGCCTACGCCGATAAGCAAGTACGGGCGGTTTTCGGCGCTGAGCTGGCGATTGAAGTACGCGACCGCTTGGGCCACTTCCTGGCTGCGGGCGCGTTCGAAGCGTTGTGAGTCGACTACCACTACATCGTGAAGACCGCCGACGCTGCCGTTGCCTAGAACTTTGCTGCTGCGGCAGATCAGGCCTTCGGCATGCACATTGTCCAGGGAGAGATCTTCGTCATAGCGCGCGACCGTGAGTGGGCGAATCTGGAGGAAGCCGAATTCGGCAAGGTCTTCAGCGGGTGAATTAATCGACCGCGCCAGGCGCACCGCAAATTCAATCTCCACCGGGTTGCCGAGCGCATCTTCTCCGACCTCAATCAGCACGTCGAGAATTTCGGCGAGCGGAAATGTTCCGTGCTTGAGCATGGGCGCGAAGGTGACGATGCGCGATCCGGCTCGGCTTACTCCATCGTAGACAGCATTGTTGTCGCGAGAGTAGGTCGAGGCGAGCGCTTGCAGCGTGCCATCTTTCTCGGCAACATGCAGGCCGAATCGCCGTTCGTGCCAGTGGCCGGGACGGCCGTCGGCAGCGCCATCCAATTCCAGCGCCCAGAATTCCGATTGTGAGTTGGCCAGTATGTCCTCGACGGAAGAAAACTGCACGAGATTTAGCGGATAACGCGGGCAAAAAGTCAGACACTTTCCTCCGTCCACGACGGCGCGGCCAAGGCCGAGAGCGACCGCGGCAATGCCGTCTTCGAAGGCCATCGGCGGCACGGGATAAAAATTGCGTGAGCGCACAACGCCGGAAAAATCGGGATAGAAACGGCGTCCATGGGCAGTACCCACGACTTGCTGAAGGATCACGGCCATCTTCTCTTCTTCGAGACGATAAGGCGTTGCCCGCACGTAGGCCTTGGCGTGACGGCTGAACGTCGAAGCATACACACGACGAATCGCCTCGCTGAGCGCGGTAAGACGGGCATCAGGATCTGCTTGCCCCTCGACCTGCGGATCAAGTTCCTGGTTGCCGAGCATGAAGGTTTTGTAGACGCCGGTGAAGGGCTGGTATTGCGAATCCTCGAGCAGGCTGGAGGAGCGCACGGCCAACGGGTATTTCACCTCGGCCAAGAATGCCTTCAGGTTCTCGTTGAGAGTATGGGGCAGCGGAGCGGCGAGAAACTTGCGGTGAATCTCAGCGTCATCTTCGCAGTGCAGCGCAAAATCGAGAAGATTATTTTCAGAGATGAATTGGTCGAAAACATCGGTCGCGAGAACCACCGCAGGCGGCACCGAGATGCGAACGCCAGGAAAGCGGCGGGTTAAACGACTCTTCCGCAGCAGGTGACGCACGAAGGCCAGCCCGCGGGCTTTTCCGCCGAGTGATCCGGAGCCGATGCGCAAGAAACTTGATTCCGATGGCTGGAAGGTGTCGGCTTTGAAGTCACCGATCAGAACTTCGCTTTGTTCGCGGCGATACTCGTTGATCGACTCGATGAGATCGCGCCGGAGATGCTCGGGACTGGCAAAATCGGAAACCTTTCGCGGACGCAATTTTGCTGCGAGCGCAAATTCCGTGCGCGCCATCAGCCAATGCGAAAAATGATTGCTCTGCGAATGGAAGACGATGCTTTCGGCGGGAACTGTCTGCAGTTGCTCTTCCAGTTCATTCATGTCTTTGGCGCGCCCAACTTCGCTCGCATCGGGCAGACGAAAGACGAAGTCGCCAAAGCCGAATTGCTCAGTCAAGATTTCGCGCAAATCTTTGAGTAGCGTGGGCGAACGCTTGCGCAAAAAAGAATAGCCCTCCGCGTGCGCGCGCGGGCGGAACTCGGTGCGGCTGGTTTGCAAAACTACCGGCGCGTCCGGCACGAGACTCTTCACCATGTGCGCTAGCTCGAAACCGGCTTCGGGACTGAGCTTGCCCTCCCAGGGAAATTCGACATCAGAGACCAGGCCGAAGAGATAGTTGCGATATTCCTGCACCAGGCTGGCCGCGTCTTCGAAGTCAGAGCTCAGCAGAATGCGCGGCCGTGCCTGCATGCGCACAAGTTTGTGCGCAACGTTGATGCCTTCCTCAATCACGCGCCGCGATTGCTTGATGAGCTCGGTATAGATGACGGGCAAAAACGCGGAGTAGTAATGAATGTTGTCTTCTACCACGAGCAGCACGGGCACGCCCATGGCATGCGTGTCGTGCAGCACGTTGTGCTTGTCTTCGATGTATTTGACGATCGCAATCAAAATGCGAGCGTTTCCCTGCCAGAGGAATATCCGTTCGATATCGGTGACTGGATTGCGCGCGACGAAATTCTTGATTTCGCGATGATCGTAGCCAAGCACAACAACTGGGACGTCGAGCCCTGCGCGTTTTACTTCGCTCGCCAACTGGGCCGCATTCATGTCGCCGACGGTGAGGTTCGTCACGATCAGGTTGAATTGCCGCGAGCGCGCCAGTTCGGCCGCTTCGGCGCAGGAGTTGACGTGGGTGATTACGGGAACGTGCTCGGGGCTGAGATCGAGCGACTGGTCGATGAGCAGTTCGTTGAGGCGACCGTCTTCGCGCAAGATGAACGAATCGTAGAGGCTCGATACCAGAAGAATGTTATGCACTTTGAAGGGCATCAGGTTTTCGAAGCCTTCAAAGCGCTCTTCCGCGTCGGTAATGAAGTCGGGCCCGGCCACGCGACGCAGGTTCATGGAAATATCGTAGTCCATGTTTTGATGAAGATGCGCGGGGAAAGTTGAGATTTCGCCGGAGTTTACGCCTGCTGCACGTCACAAGCCGATGTGTCGGACATCACAGATGGCGGTTATTCCCGGTGTTGTACTAATGTTGTACGAATAGTGGAGGACGCTACCGTGTGTCTGGCGATTCCAGGGAAGATTTTGGAGATTCAAGAGCAGGGGCCATTGCGTGCCGCCCGTGTGCAGTTTGGCGGGATCGTGCGCCAAGTGTCGCTGAACTTCGTGCCTGAGGCGGGGTTGGGCGACTATGTGATGGTGCATGTGGGCTTCGCGATCAGCCGGATCGATGCGGCCGAGGCAGAGCGGACTTATAAGATTCTGGAAGAGATGGGAGAGTTGGAGGCGGAATTGCCTCCGGCGGAAGCGTGATTTTTAGCGGGGTGGGTGAGGGCCTTTACCACTAAGGACACGAAGGTCCACTAAGGGAACCGCTGCGCGCTTTCGAGCTTCACTCAGTTTTGTTTTCGAATTTATGAAGTATCTCGACGAATATCGGGACCATCGTATTGCGCGCGGTTTGGCTACGGAGATTGCGCAGTCGACGACTCGGCCGTGGGTGCTGATGGAGATTTGCGGCGGCCAGACGCACACCATCATGCGCTATGGTCTGGACGAATTGCTGCCGCGCGGGATTGAAATCGTGCATGGGCCGGGATGTCCGGTGTGCGTTACGCCGCTTGAAACCGTGGACAAGGCGATTGCACTGGCGCTGCGGCCGGATGTCATTTTGGTTTCTTACGGAGACATGCTGCGAGTGCCGGGGTCGCATTCGGATCTGTTTCGGGCCAAGGCGCAGGGCGCCGATGTTCGCATCGCGTACTCTCCGATGGAAGCAGTGAAGATTGCGCGCGCGAATCCTGAGCGGAAGGTAGTATTTCTGGCGATTGGATTCGAAACTACGGCGCCTGCGAATGCGATGGCTGCGTGGCAGGCGCGGCATGAGGGACTGACCAATTTTTCTTTGCTGGTCTCGCATGTGCTGGTGCCGCCGGCGATTCGCGCGTTGATGGTTTCGCAGACCAACCGGGTGCAGGGATTCATTGCGCCAGGGCATGTGTGCACGGTGATGGGATGTGGGGAATATGAATCGCTGGTACGCGATTTTCGCGTGCCCATCGTCGTCGGGGGATTCGAGCCGGTTGATATTTTAGCAGCGGTACTCATGCTGGTGCGCCAACTCGAAGCGGGAGAAGCGCGGCTGGAGAATCAGTATGTGCGCTCAGTGACCTATCAGGGGAATCTTCCGGCGCAGCGACTGGTTGCCGAGATGTTTGAAATCGGCGATCAGAAGTGGCGCGGGATTGGACTGATCCCGCGGAGTGGTTTGCGGCTGCGCGAAGAGTATGCGGCGTTCGATGCGAATCGCGTTTTTGATTTGGGCGAGATGACGGTGGACGAGCCAGCGGAGTGCATCAGCGCGCAGGTTTTGCAAGGATTGAAGAAGCCGACGGATTGCCCTGCTTTTGGTATGCGCTGCACGCCCGAGAATCCGTTGGGAGCGCCGATGGTTTCCACCGAGGGAGCATGCGCTGCCTATTACCACTATCGACATCATGCGGTCGCGAAACAGGAGAAACTGTGTCAGCTACAACTGCAAGCGAAATAAAATTCGAACTTAGCTGCCCGACACCGCTTCCGGCTAGAGACACGATTCTGCTGGGGCATGGAAGCGGCGGTAAGTTGAGCGCCGAGTTGGTTCGCGACATTTTTCTGCCGGCGTTTGAGAATCCGATGCTGGCGCGGCTCGATGATCAGGCGATCCTCAACGTAAATGGGCAGCGACTGGCGATGACGACCGATTCGTTTGTGGTTAAACCGTTGTTTTTCCCGGGCGGTGATATAGGCTCGCTCGCTGTACATGGGACGGTGAATGATCTAGCCATGGGCGGAGCCACCCCCCTCTTTTTGAGCGCCGCTTTCATTATCGAGGAAGGCTTCTCGATGGAGGAACTGCGGAGCGTGGTAAATTCACTGCGGCGCGCGGCGGTGGACGCGGGCGTGCAAGTTGTCACAGGCGACACTAAGGTCGTCGAGAAGGGTAAGGGCGACGGGCTGTTTATTAACACTACGGGAATTGGCCTCGTACCGCCGGGCGTGGATCTTTCCGCCGATCGCGCTCGACCTGGCGACACAGTGATTTTGAGTGGATCGATTGGCGATCACGGCATCGCGATTCTGGCGCAGCGCGAAGGGCTGGAATTCGAAACTCAGATTCAGAGTGACAGCGCAGCCTTGCACACGCTGGTGGCGCGGATGCTGGGCGTAAGTGGTGGCATTCGCTGCATGCGCGATCCAACGCGCGGCGGCGTCTCCAGCACGCTGAATGAAATCGCGGAGCGCTCACAGGTGGGGATTGAAATTGAGGAGAGTTCGCTTCAGATCCATGAAGAGGTGCGGGGCGCTTGCGAGTTGCTGGGGCTGGATCCTCTTTATGTGGCGAATGAAGGCAAGCTGATCGCAATCGTGGCGCCTGAGGCTGCTGGCGCAGTGTTGACGGCGATGAAGAGTCATCCGCTGGGGGCGGAGGCGCAGATTATCGGGACGGTAAAGAAAGACGATCATGGACTGGTGACCATGCGAACGCCGCTTGGGACCTCGCGTGTTGTCGATATGCTCGCCGGCGATCAGTTGCCGCGCATTTGCTAGGGAATTATGCACGAGATGGGGATTGCAAGCTCGGTGCTGGAAGCGGTTCGAACCGAAATGCGCCGTTATCCCGAATCGTATCCATGCAAGGTCGGCGTTCGGATCGGCGAGGTGGCGGCGATCGATCCGGAGGCGTTGCGCTTTTGTTTTGAGGCGATGGTTCTCGATTCCGATCTGGCATCGGTCGAGTTGGCGATTGAAGTCTGCCCGCGTCGCCATCGCTGTCTGGCTTGCGGACACGAGTTTGTTGTGCACGATTACGATTGCAGTTGCCCGAAGTGCGCGAGCCTCGGGACATCATGCATCAGTGGAGATGAGTTAGAGCTGGCTTATTTGGAGGTGGAACAATATGGATCGAGTACCATTGGAGCGAAAAGTACTTAGCGAGAACGACCGCATTGCGGCCGATTTGCGCGCGCGCTTTCAGGAGCACAATGTTTTGTGCCTGAATATCATCAGTTCTCCTGGATCGGGCAAGACCAGCCTGCTTGAGCGCACGCTCGAAACGCTGCCGCGGCATGATCGCGTTGCCGTATTGACGGGCGATATCCAGACGGAAAACGACGCGAACCGGCTCAAGCGATTTCATTTTCCGGTGAAGCAGATCACGACCGGCGGCACCTGCCACCTTGATGCCCGGATGATCGAACGGCACCTGGCGGATTGGCCACTCGAGAACCTCGATCTTCTATTGATTGAAAACGTCGGCAACCTGGTTTGCCCGTCCAGTTACGATCTTGGAGAAGCGGCGAAGGTCGTGGTGCTCAGCGTGACCGAAGGCGAAGACAAGCCGCTGAAATATCCGTCGATATTTTTTAAGTCGGACCTGATGATCTTGAGTAAGATCGATCTGCTTCCTTACGTGCCCTTTGACATGAACGCAGCGGCGGAAAATGCGCGCAAAGTGCATCCGGGGATGGAGATTGTGAAGGTGTCTTGCCTCACCGGCAATGGTTTGCACGAATGGATGACGTGGCTCGAACAGCGGCGCAGCGCGCATAAATCTTCGGTCGTGGCTGTAAGCTAATGGCCTATGGAGGTTCGGCGCCGGATCGAAGTCTCGGGCATTGTGCAGGGAGTCGGATTTCGTCCATACATTTATCGCTTGGCAACTAGCAGGAATCTTAGCGGCACGATTCGCAATACATCTGCCGGAGTCACCATCGAGATCCAGGGCGCCGCCGAAACCGTTCAGGATTTCATTGAGCATTTACCTACCGACGCGCCGCCACTGGCACGGATTACCGGTTTTACCGTAAGCGAAGTCGCCTGCAACGGTGACACCGACTTCCGCATTATTCATAGCCGCGAGGGCGAAGAAGTTCGCACCCTGATTTCGCCGGACGTCGCGGTCTGCGCTGACTGCCTGCGCGAAATGTTCGATGCCAGTGATCGGCGCTATCGTTATCCTTTTATTAACTGCACGAACTGCGGCCCGCGCTTCACCATCATTCGCGATATTCCCTACGACCGGCCAAGCACCTCCATGGCCGTGTTTCCCATGTGCGCGGCTTGTCTCGCGGAGTATGAGAATCCGCTCGACCGGCGTTTTCATGCGCAGCCGAATGCCTGTTGGGATTGTGGGCCGCGCGTGGAGCTTTGGGATAGATCGGGGCAGCGGATAGAGTGCGGCGACCCTATTGCCGAAGCCGCTTCCAGTCTGCGCGAAGGATTGGTCGTCGCGGCCAAAGGGCTGGGCGGGTTTCATCTCGCCGTGGACGCGACAAATACCGCCGCAGTCTCTCTGCTGCGGCGGCGGAAGCATCGAGTGGAGAAGCCCTTTGCAGCCATGGTTCCGGACGCTAGGGCGGCCGAGGCTATCTGCGAGTTGGATAACGCGGCTCGCACGGTGTTGCAATCAATTCAGCGGCCAATTGTTTTGCTGCCGAAAAAACTACGCACGGGCACAGACGGGCCGTTGGACTTCGCAATTCCTGAAGAGGTTGCGCCTCTCAATCGTTATCTCGGAGTTTTTCTACCCTACACGCCGCTCCATTACCTGCTGCTGGCAGTGGGAGGATTCAAGGCTCTGGTAATGACCAGCGGCAATCTAAGCGAGGAACCGATTGCGATTGATAATCGCGAAGCGGTCCATCGATTAAGCGGCCTTGCCGACCAGTTCCTCGTGCACAACCGCGACATTCTACTGCGCTGCGACGATTCGGTCGTGCGGGTTGCGGCCGGCGCAACGCGGCAGATGCGGCGATCGCGCGGGTTTGTCCCAGTGCCAGTCTTTCTGAAAGACGAGCAGCCTTCCGTGTTGGCCGTGGGCGGCGAACTGAAGAACACGATCTGCCTGCTTAAAGGAAAGAATGCTTTTCTGAGCCAACATGTTGGCGATTTAGAAAACTCAGAGAGTTTCAAGTTTTTTAACGAAGCGATCGAGCATCTGGAGCGCATTCTCGAAATCCGGCCGGAGATTATTGCCTATGATCTACATCCCGACTATTTCTCGACGCAGTGGGCGCTGAAGCATAGCGGTGTGAAATTGGTCGGCGTGCAGCATCATCACGCGCACATTGCCAGTTGCATCGCCGAAAACCACCTTGAGGGCCGGGTGATCGGATTTGCGTTGGATGGCACCGGCTACGGCACCGACGGAAAGATTTGGGGCGGCGAAGTGTTGGTCGCCGGCTATGAAGGCTTCGAACGGGCCGCTCATTTTGAATATGTGCCATTGCCCGGAGGGGCGGCCGCGATCCGCGAGCCTTGGCGGATGGCAGTCAGCTATCTGGCCCATCATTTCGGCCGCGCGTTTTTGCAGATGGATTTTATGAAGCACGACATTTCGTTCGCGCGGGAACTCGATCGGACGAAGGTCCACTTTCTTCTGGCCATGATGGAAAAAGAAGTGAACTCGCCACTTACATCGAGCTGCGGGCGGCTGTTCGATGCGGTCGCGGCGTTGGTTGGAATCCGACAGCAGGTCAACTATGAAGCGCAGGCGGCGATTGAATTGGAAATGGCGATGACGCTCTCGGAGAGTGGGTTGTCTGAAGAAGAGAGCTTTTATCCTCTGAAGCTTTTGCCCGAGGACGACCGCTGGATCATCAGCACCCGTCCGCTGTTCGAGTTGCTGATCCAAGATCTCGGGCGCAACGTTTCGGTGGCAGCCATCAGCCGCCGCTTTCATAACGGGCTCGTGGAGTGTTTCGTCGAATTGGCAACTCTACTGCGAAAGAAAACTGAACTCAATCGCGTCTGCCTAAGCGGCGGAACATTTCACAACATCTACCTGTCCCAGCGGCTCGAAGCGAGGCTATTGGAGTCTGGATTTGAAGTGTATACGCAGAAAGAAGTGCCGGCGGGAGACGGTGGGTTGAGCTTGGGGCAGGCATTAGTCGGGGCTGCAAAATCGCAAATGAAGGAGGACGATCGATGAATAGCCTACTCAGCTAATGCAGGTTCCGCCGCTTCGATAGCCCACCAGGTATCGAGAGCTTCGGGATGCTCGCGGTGCCAATAGCTGATACCCAGGCGATCGAGTTCATTCAAAACTTCGGCGATCGCTTGCTCCAATGACGACTGCACTGGAACGCTCAAGCTGCAGCCCGGCTCGAAAGCATCACCTTTAATTCCCACGAGGAGCAGGTCGGCGGGCGCGACTCCAAATAACTCGGCGCTGAGCATGGCATCGACCAGCGCGGGCGAGTGCGGATCCATGCGGACTGCGGGACGGATCTGCATGATGTCGTCTTTGCGGTAGAGCAGCACGGTGCCCGCGTCGGCGTCGCTCTTAACGGAATCGATCAGGATGACGGCATCGTTGGCGGTGAGCTGATCGATCAGGTCGAGGGCCGGCGTTCCCAGGTCGGCGACTTCTACGCCATCTTCAAACGCGTAGTGAGCGGCGAGAAGCCGCGCGACATACGGCCCTACGCCGTCATCCCCCAGCAAGACGTTTCCGATTCCGCCAATCAATACTTTTTTCATCGCAGCCTTTTTTACAGCACTTTCACTTTCGCAATTTCCTGGCCCGACGGATCGAAAGTGTGACAGGCGCAGGCCATGCAGGGATCGAAGGAATGAACCGTGCGCAAGACCTCCAACGGCTCTTCAGGGCGCGCCAGCGGCGTATGCAGCAACGACGCTTCGTAAGGGCCATGCGCGCCCGAGGCATCGCGCGGACTGGCGTTCCACGTCGAAGGAACGACGGCCTGATAGTTCTTGATCTTTCCATCTTTCACCACGATCCAGTGCGACAGCGTGCCGCGCGGAGCTTCGTGAGTTCCTACGCCTTCTTGTTCTCCGCTCGGAAAGTCGGGCGGGTTATGGACTGAGTAATCTCCCTGACCAATGTTATCGATGAGCAATTGCAGATGCTTCTGCGCTAGTTCGCCGAGCATGGCGGCTCGAATCGCGCGTGCACCGTGGCGTCCGAGCGTCGATTCGAGCATCGCGGGAGTTGCCTGCACGCCGGCGACGGCCGAAATTTTCTCAAGCGCCAGTCCGGCATATTTCTTGGTAAGAGGATGACCTTGCGCGAAGCCAACCAGCACTTGCGCCAGTGGACCAACCTGCATGGGTGCGCCATTGAATCGAGGCGCCTTCACCCAGGAATATTTCTGGTCGCCGTTCCAGCCGGTGAAGTCGGGATCAGTGACTCCCTTATAAGGATGCAGCGGTTTGTCGCCGTGATAGTAGGCGTGGGCTACATCTTCGCTGACGCCGTCGCGGAAATCTTTGTCGGCCGCGGTCTTGAACGAATGCACGCCGGCGATATTTCCATTCATGATGTAGCCGCCGGGCAAATCATACGATGAGCCCCTGGTATCGAGCGGCAGATCGGGGACGGCGAGATAGTTGTTGACTCCCTTGCCAATCTTGAACCACTCGGGATACATGCCGGCCACGGCGCAGACATCGACGAAGTAGACCTGGTTGACGAACTCGACGACCTCTGTGAGTAGGACACGGATCATTTCGAGTTTGTTGATGTCGAGGGCGCTGGTGCTATCGAGATCGATGGCATTGGATACGCCGCCGACGGTCAGGTTCTGAATGTGCGGAGTCTTGCCGCCGAGGATGCCGACAACCTGAAGGGCTTTGCGCTGGTATTCGAGGGCTTGTATGTAGTGCGCGAAGGCGAGCAGGTTGACTTCAGGCGAAAGATGCATCGCCGGATGGCCCCAGTAGCCGTTCATGAAGATGCCGAGTTGGCCGCTCGCGGCGACGGCTTTGACGCGATCTTGAGCAGCTTTAAATTCGGTCTTCGAGTTGCGCGTCCAGGGCGAGAGGCTTTCGGCCAATTTGGCTGTTGCTACGGGATCGGCCTTCGGAATCTGGAGAATGTCGACCCAGTCGAGCGCGGACAGTTGATAGAAGTGCACGATGTGGTCATGCAACGCGTGCGCAATCAGAATGAGGTTGCGAATGTACTGAGCATTGATCGGCACTTCGAGCTTCAGCGCGTCTTCGACCGAACGCACGCTGGCCATGGCATGAACGGTCGTGCACACGCCGCAGAAGCGTTGCGTGAAGAGCCACGCATCCCGCGGATCGCGACCTTTGAGAATGTTCTCGATACCGCGCCACATGGTGCAGGAAGCCCATGCATTGCTGACCGCATTGTTGTCGACTTCGACGTCGATGCGAAGGTGGCCTTCGATTCTGGTGATGGGGTCGATCGTGATTCGGTTTGCCATGATAACGATACCTGCTTTTAGTGGGATTTCTTGTCCGACAACGACAGCTCGTTGTGGCCGAAGAATCCGAGATATTTATTCCGGCTGATGGCCGGTTTGCGAGCCTTGTAATATGCGGCCATGTTGCGCCACTCCTGATTCGAAGCGGGCAGAATGGCAAGTAACTTGACCATGACGAGAAAGAGCGCGATGCCGATGGAGGCGAAGCCCAGCGCGATCAGGATCTCGATAGCAGACGGGAAATACATCGCGTGCGGGCCGGGCATATACGCCAAAGTCGTGGGGCTGAAGCGATAGAGCATACCGCCGAGAGAACTGAGCGCGTAGCCGACAAACATAGTTTGTGTTCTGTGAGTCTTAAGCGATTGCAGAAGGAGCCAACCGCCGTAGCCAATCAGTAATGTCTCCGTCCAGAAGATGCCGGCATAGCGGGTGAAGTGAAAGGCGGTAAATAGCGATCCGCGAAACAGGAGGTCGAGGTTGCGAATGGCGAGCCAACCGAAAATAGTCCAGGCGGAGATGCGGGCGGCTTCGTCAAGGACCTCCATGTCCATTGCGCGCTTCCAGACGAGGCAGCACAGCATGGTAGTTCCGGCGACGCAGGCGAAAGACATGAAGGTGGCCGCGCCCACATACAGCAGAGGAAGAAACGGCGTCTGCCACAAGGGATGAACTCGCTGTCCAGCCAGCAGCATCAGTGCGCCCAAGGACGACTGGTGCATCGCGGGGAGCAAGTAAGCGGCGGCCACGATGATGGGGAAGAATTTGTGCAGGCCGTGCTCGACGCGCTCTATAGCCGGCTGCCAATTGACGTTCACATGCCAGAGCCGCTCCAAGATCGGCGGAATGTTCTCCAGGAACAGCGGGATGGAGGCATAGATCGACATGCAGATAGCAATTTCAGCCATCGGCGAATGGATGTTCCAATGCCAAGGCAGAACGACCCAGTAGAAATTCCAGGGACGGCCAACATCGACGCCCAACAAGCACAGGCCGCAGGCATAGGCCAACATGCTGGTGAGGAGGGCCATTCGCATGAGCGGGAATAAGCGTTTGCGGCCGAATATCCAGGCAGCAACTCCAACCGCGAAGGCTCCCGAGCCCCACGCCGTCAGCACCACTACGTTGAAGGTCTTCCAGATTCCCCAGCCGAATTTGTCGTTCATGCCACTGGCCGCACCAAGGCCGACGACCTCACGGTAGACAGTTAGGAAAAGCGACAATATGGCTAAGCCGGCCAGAGCGAGGAAGAATGGAGTGATCACGGAGACGCCGTAGACTGGCACCGCCCGCTCCCAGCGCGGTTTGTTGTCAGCGGCCGGCGGTTTTGTTCGCGCGAATGGCTGGTTAGATAGGGTTGTAGTGCTCATAATTGCGCCCTCAAGAATTGCGCCGTCATAATTGGGCTCTCAGTCCGGTTTCCTTTTCCTGCTCGTGCGCTTCCTGCTCGTGGCCCTTCTGGTTCTTACGAATCATCGTTACTAATCCGGCATACAAAACGGCGGGTAGCGCGAAGTAGGAATAAATGCGTTTCTGCCAGCGCAGGGTTGAGGAGGGACCATTGTTCGGGCCGATCTCGGGCAAGCCAAGTTTCTCGAAGGGAACACGAGACAGATAAAGGGCCTGCGTGCCACCGTTCTCAGTCTCGCCGTAGACGCGATCCTGATAGTAGCGGCCAGGATTGTTCTTAATGCGCTTCTTGGCTTCGAGCAGCAATCCCGACCGCTTCCCGAAAATCACCGCGCTGGTCGGACACACGCTCGTGCAACCAGGCTTCAATCCCTTGGCGAGACGGTGGCTGCACAACTCGCACTTGGTAATGACAGGATTGACACCGAGCCACTGAAAGCGCGGTACGGAGTAGGGGCAGGCAATCGTGCAATAGCGGCAGCCGATGCATTTGCTGCCATCCCAGTGAACGATGCCGTCGTCCTTATCTTTATAAAGAGCTTCGAAAGGACAACCGGCGACGCAACCCGGATCGAAACATTGCATGCACTGGCGTTTCACGAAAGATGAAGGAGAACCATCCGCGGGCTTGTAGAGCTTGATGATGTTGCGAGTGAAAACGTTGAGGTCGGCGGGTGCCTGATGCAGTCCGTCGCCGCTGGTATCGGGCGGTGTATTGTTCGCCGCGTTACAAGCGGACTCGCAGGCCTTGCAGCCGATGCACAGGCTGGCATCATAAAGCAGACTGAGCGGCTCGGTAGGAACCGTGAGTTCCTCCGCTTGAAGCGTTTGGCTGCCGACGGTCATGGC
Source organism: uncultured Acidobacteriaceae bacterium (assembly GCA_963800565.1). GTDB lineage: Bacteria > Acidobacteriota > Terriglobia > Terriglobales > Acidobacteriaceae > Acidiflorens. Next base: position 225,860 of record CAWDBM010000007.1, on the reverse strand, counting down.
GACGGCCACCGGCACTCCGGCCTTGCCGATATTCGTGATCAGTTCTCGCCGTGTGATCGCCACATTAGACCTCTTTCCGGTCAGATTTCTGGTCGAGCTGTTTCTCGGCCCGATCAGCGTCGATTCGTTCCGCGCCAGCCTCCTGGCTGCTTGCGAAGCGTTGCGAGTAGACATAGGTAGCGCCGCCAAGGCCTCCGGCCACCGCCCCAACCAGGGCTGCCGCGCCGATGCCCACGCCTCCGATCGGACTGTAAATTGGCGGGTAATTATCGGGTGGAGTCGCGAGGTGAATAGGCACGGTTTCGAATGTTCCCAGTTTCCAGACCACGTCTTTCTCGGTGCAGCCCACGCAGGGGATTCCGGCCCCGATCGGCCAGCAATCGGCAATCTCATTGAAGTGGCGGGTCGAACATGCCGCATGGGTAACCGGCCCCTTGCAGCCCATCTTGTACAGGCACCAGCCTTTGCGATGGCCTTCGTCGCCGAAGGCGGTGGCAAAACGGCCAGCGTCGAAGTGGGCGCGGCGGGGGCAGTTCTCGTGAATGACGCGCTCGTAGGCAAATTTCGGCCGACCCTTATCGTCCAAGGCCGGCAACTTGCCCATGGTGACGTATTGCAGAACCACTCCCAGCAGGTTGTAAGGATTGGGAGGGCAGCCGGGAAGATTGACAACCGGCTTGTCGGTGATGATGGAATCGACTCCGACGGCGCCCGTCGGATTCGGATCAGCGGATGGCACTCCGCCCCAGGAGGCGCAGGAACCGATGGCGATCACCGCCGCCGACTTGGCTGCCACGTCGCGCAGCACCTGAACGGCTGGCTTGCTGGCCAGCTGCATGTAATTGCCGTCTTCCTTCATTGGAATCGAACCTTCAACGACCAGCACAAATTTCCCCTCGTTCTCGGCGATGGCGGATCGCAGAGCCGCTTCGGCCTGCGCGCCCGAGGCGGCCATCAAAGTCTCGTGGTAATCGAGGGAGATGACGTCAAGGATGAGGTGCGCAACGTCGGGAGCGGAGGTGCGCAGCAAGGTCTCGGTACAGCCGGTGCAATCCTGAAAGTGCAGCCAGATCACGGATGGGCGCTTGGTCTTGCCGATGGCGGCGGCGACCTGGAGAACCGACTTCTTGCTGGTGAGCGACAAGCCAACCGGCGCGGTCGCGATCAGCATGCTGCATAGTTGGACGAAACTTCTGCGGGAGACTCCGCTCGCCTTCAAGTGTTCTGCAATGGTTGGATGCTTGGACATTTGTGCCTTCCTGAGCACGGTATTGCCCGAAGCCGGAAACGATCTCGTCAAACTGAGCGTGTTTTCTTCTTGGAGACGTAGGGCGGGAGGTAATGAATGAGATCGGTGCAAGACAACAAGTGTTCCCGATTCCCTTTGCTTCCAACGTTCCGTTCCGGCTGCAACTCCGGGATGTGACAATATGGTTATCTCTCGCGGCGCTATTTTTGGTCTGTGATCGCAGTCACTGTTTGCTGTGACCTGGTCTGCGAAAAAAGGCCATTTCCCTGCAGAAATCTCTCTCTCTCCTTCGACCTTTTGCCGACGATGCGATGGTATCTGGGGCGAGCCACCTTGCTCGCAATCGTAGTGGAGTGCGCTGCGATGCTAGGCCCCCGATTTATTCGTCGTGATTCTATGAGGAACCGTTACCTGCGAAACATTCCTAAAAACATTAACGACACTCTAAGCGACAGCTTAGGTGCTTACGTGGGCAAAATAATCCTGAGATCGGCACGGCTGGGATCATGTTGCTCCCTCGTAGAGGCGGAATTGCACTTCCGGCGGGAGAGAATTACCACCTCCCGATTCCTATGCAAACACACGACTTAGCCGTGGGAACTCCGCGGGCCGGCCCGGAGTCTAAGTAGGTAGCGGCAAGGCCGTCCGCCCATTCAGCATGAATTAAAGATTCCCGCCGCTCGGGCACGAGTGACTTTATAATGGAGGGCGACGCCATCGTGGCGGGAGCTACTACATTGGGCGATCTCGCCAGCGCTATCGGAGCCCGTGCCGAGGAATCGGCCGTCATCGCTGCCTTGAAGGCAGGGTCGGAAGAGGCCTACGCGTGGTTGATAGGCGAGTTTCACCAGCCCCTCTATAGCCTCATCTACCGCATCGTGAACGACCCTTCGGACGCGGCCGACACCACGCAAGATGTTTTTCTGAAAGTTTTTCGCGGTATGAAGCACTTCCACGGCGAGTCGAGCCTGAAGACTTGGATCTACCGTATCGCGCTGCACGAAGCGGCCAATCGCCGCCGCTGGTGGTTCCGGCACAAGGCGCAGGAAACGCCGATCGATCCGGCGGCTAGCGGTGAGTGTGAATTTTCTGGGGACGATCGCCTGGTCGATAAAGGCGAGTCGCCGTTTGATAAGTTCGCGCACACGGAAGTACAAGCCGCCGTGGAGCAGGCTCTACAACAAGTGCCGGAGCCGTATCACACAGCATTGATCCTGCGCGATCTGGAAGATATGTCGTACGAAGAGATCGCGGAAGTGTTGGCGATCTCGCTCGGCACGGTAAAGTCTCGTATTACGCGGGGACGCGACGCGCTGCGGCAGAGATTAGCGGGATATGTCCGCGAGGTGGGTCCGGAATTAGGACTGCTTGCACCCGACGAAGAACGAGCGACGAAGAAGGGCGCGACCGAGAGTTCGAGGGGGAGTTTGCGAGAGACTTCGCGAGAACGATCGCGTGGTGGGAGAGAGATTGAGGTGACACCGTGAAGTGCACTGAGATCAAAAAGCTGTTTTCGCCGTACCTCGATGGCCGGGTGAACGGCTCGGAGATGCGTACGGTCGCGCGCCACGTGGAGCAGTGCGCCGCTTGCGAGCGGGAATATGCCGCCCTGCAGCGCACGCAGCAATTGTTATCTGAGCTGGGAACGAAGAAGGCTCCGGCAGATCTGGCGCTGAAGTTGCGGCTGGCAATTTCGCGCGAGGCCGCGCAGACGCGCCGTCCGCGATTCGAAGGCGTATTGGTGCGCCTGGAAAATGCTCTGAATGCTTTCATGGTTCCGGTAACCGCCGGATTGGTCAGCGCAGTATTGTTTTTTGGACTACTGCTGGGCTTCTTCGCCCTGCCTGCCGAACTGCGAGCGAGCAGTGGAGACGTTCCGCTGATGCTCTATACCGGGCCACAGCTCGATCAATCAGCCTTCGGCACGGCGCTCGGCAATATGGGCGATGACGCGGTAGTAGTCGAAGCGTACGTCGATGCCAACGGCCGCGTGGAAGATTACCGCATCCTGTCGCAACCGGCCGATGCCAAGGCAGTGCTCCCGGAATTGAAGAACCTGCTGATCTTCACAACCTTCCATCCCGCGCTTTCGATGGGACGACCAACTGCGGGTACGGCGGTGCTGTCGTTCTCGAAGATCAGCGTCAAGGGTTAGCTAACCGGCTGTCCGAAATTCTCCGGGTAGAGTCGAGAACAGGCGCAGTGGCTGTAGTCTCCCGGTGGCTATGTATGGCGGAGCTTTCGCATCGCCGCCTCAGTCCGGTTTGGCTTAGCTCTGGTTCCTGTTCCCGCTCATCGAACCGGACTGGCAGATTTCCCGCATCCGGCTCTCGGAAAAGACACACGCTTCATGGGTAGATAAGGAAGCGAAGCGTGTGACGCCGTCTGCAACTTCTGAACACAACCTGGGGCTACTAGACTCATCGTCAATCCCCATGTCCTTCGTTGCTTGTTGCGTCCGTCTTTAACTGAGGCCCCTTCCCTCCGCCGGAGTTACCCGGCTTCATCGGTACTACGAACCTCTCCGCCACCCCACACGGCCCGGCCTGTCTCTCGCGAGTTGCCAGTTGATCCTTACCGCGATCACCGCTGGGGCTTCCCGTGTTGCCTCTGGTCTCCTATGCGTACATGCCATCGCCATTACCCCGGCAGGTCCGATGAAGTTTGTTCGCTCGTCTATCTCCATCGTCTGCGGCCTTCCCTGTGTAACAGTCAGGTCGGCTCCTGCAATTGTTTTTTCGGGGCCTGCTCAGCGTTTACTCACGTTATGGCCTGCACGCTCGCCGAGTCGCCATGCGACCCTTTCCATCGAAAGCTCCGACAGCTTCGTTGCCTCCGCTGCCGCTTCGATTGCTACCGGGTGGAGCGAACCAGTTCCCGGGCGGGAGTTGCACCCGCTGAAGTCCAGCGCCTTTCACGGCGCACTGTTACGACCACTAGTTTCGCTGGTCAGTGAGCGTGGTCGCGATACTACGTCAGTGGCATCGTTTGAACTTGACTTTGGTCCGGCCTGGTAGTGCAATGGCCTGGAACCTGAGGTGCCCAGTTCCCCCTCCCTCGGCTTCACGCATTTAATCCCAGTCCTGGAAAACCTGCACGCACTGCCAATCGAGGAGGTCTCCCATGACCGCCTGCTTCGCCCGCAAGCTCTCAGCCTCGTCTCTCTTTTCGTCACAATCTTGGGCGTTCTAGCAGTATTCTCCGGGTCAGCCATAGCGCAGAACCCTGTGCCCTTCATCGATCAGCCGCTAGTTCCCGACGCCACTGCGCCAGGCGGGGCTGCGTTCACGCTTACGGTGAATGGCTCGGGATTTGTCGCGACCTCAGTGGCGAATTGGAACGGAAGCCCGCGCGCCACGACCTTTGTGAGCAGCTCCAAGCTGACCGCGGCCATCCTTGCATCTGACCTCGCCACGGCGTCCACCGGCTCGGTCACAGTAGTCAGCCCCAGCCCCGGCGGAGGGATCTCCAGCCCGCTTTTCTTCGCGATACACACACCGACAGCAGTCGCAGCGTTCAGCACCACCGACTACGGTCCGGTGAGCGGCCCCTGGAGCATAGCAACTGGGGATTTCAAGGGAGACGGCAATGTAGACCTTGTAGTCAGCGCGAACGACTGGGCCGCAGTTTCAGTACTGCTAGGGAACGGAGACGGCACTTTTCAGAACCCAGTGGAGTATGCCGTTGGTGGATACCCCGTGCAGGCCATCGTGGGTGACTTCAACGGGGATGGAAAACTCGACCTCGCCGCCCCATACAATATTTCAGGGAAGGGCGGCTTCGCCGTTCTCCTAGGCGCCGGGGGCGGCACTTTTCAGCCTGCGGTCAACTATTCGACCCCATGCGAACAGGGCGTCGGCGGGTTGACCGCGGATTTCAATCGGGATGGCAATCTCGATCTCCTGACCCTGACCTGCTCCGGCGGAGAAGATACCGTCGCCATCCAACTCGGCAACGGCGACGGAACCTTCGAGCCCCCCGTGAATTACCCAGTCGGGTTTTATCCAAACGAGGCGGCTGTGGGCGACTTCAACGGAGACGGTTTCCTGGATATAGCTGTCGCCAGCTTTGGCACAATTTCTTCTCCGGCTACTGTTTCGGTGTTGCTCGGCAACGGCGACGGAACCTTCCAACCGGCGGTCAGCTACCCGACCGCCAGCCAACCCGAGGGCGTCAGCATTGCGGATCTTAGAGGAAACGGGAAATTGGACCTGATCGTCCCCAACTACTCAAATTCGGTTTCGGTCTTCTTGGGTAACGGAGACGGCACCTTCCAACCCCACGTGGACTACGCGCTTGCGAATGGCGCGCTGCACTCGAAAGTCGGCGACTTCAACGAAGACGGCAATCTGGACATCGCCGTAACTACGGCTGCGCCAGGCCTCGATCTTCTTTTGGGGAACGGCGACGGCACCTTCCAGCCAGCTTTACCCTTCACCACATCATTCGTCCCTTTGGCCCCCCAGGATCTCGCCGTCGCGGACTTCAACGGCGACGGGCGCTTGGACGTGGCTGCTCCCAGCCTTGGTGCATGGATCATCGCCGTCATGCTGCAGGCTGCTCCCGTGCCCAACGCTCCTACCACTACCACGCTGGTCTCCTCGTTGAACCCGTCGGTCTACGGCCAGGGCTTCACCCTCACCACCCAGGTAACATCCACGTCAGGAACCCCGACAGGGGTGGTCTTATTCGGCGCCACCCCCTCATACGGGTTTCCGCCGCCCGGACTTCTTACAAACGGGCAGATCTCGACCGGCGTACCGGGCGGTTTCGTTGCAGGCACAACCTCGGTCACCGCCGCCTACCAGGGGATAACCGGCTTCGATCCCAGTACATCAATACCGCTGAATCAAGTGGTGAACGAAGCAGCGACCGCTGCTGCGCTGGCTTCATCGGCGAATCCCGCGCGCATTAGCGAGAGCGTCACCTACACCGCGACCGTGACCAGCCAATATGGTGGAGGCGCAACCGGTACGGTAGCGTTCCAGGACAACGGTGCGACAGTCGCGACCGTGGCGCTATCGCGCAATCAGGCGGCATACAGCACAAAGTACAAGACAGGCGTCGCTCACGCGATCACGGCCACTTACTCGGGTGATGTTTCCAATCTAAGTAGCACATCCGCGACGCTCACTGAATACGTTGAGAGCATCGCGACCAAGACGGTCGTGACCACCTCGGGATCACCTTCGCATGTCGGTCAGCCGGTGACCTTCACTGCGACGGTCACGCCAACACAGGGCGCGATCCCGGATGGCGAACTGGTGGCTTTCTACGCCAGCGAGACTGAAATCGGCACGGGTACCACGGCCAGCGGTGTAGCGACCTTCACAACTTCCTCGCTGACGTCCAAGACACACACCATCAAAGCAACCTACGGCGGGGATGCGACGTGTGAGCCCAGTATTGGGTCGGTTAAACAGGTAGTGGATAAATACACGACAACGACGGCGCTGAGTTCGAGTCCGAATCCTTCCACCTATGGGCAGGCAGTGACCTTCACGGCGACAATCGCATCGGCTGGACCGACTCCGACCGGCAAGGTGCTGTTCAAGAATGGAACAGAGTCGATGGGATTGGCGACGTTGAGCGGTGGCGTCGCCACACTTACCAGGTCCAATCTCGCCGTGGGTTCGCATTCGATCACGGCTGAGTACTCGGGGGATGCCAACTCCGACAAAAGCACATCCTCTGTGCTGGATCAGATGGTGCAATAGGCTTCGAAGAGGAGAGCGCTACCCTTGGGCGCGGCAGTATTGTCGTTTTCGAAAATCAGCGTTAAGGGCTAACCGTTTCGGGCACGCCGGCCGGCTCCCAGCACCGAACGACATTCTTTCTCTAGCAACGCCAACAGCTGATCCATGTGTTCCGTTCGCGTGCGAAAGTTCACTGGATTAATCCGGAACCACGCCTTCCCTTTCAGCTCAGTGGTCGAAATCCAGAATTTGCCGCTCGATTCAACTCGCCGCGCAACCTCGGCATGTAGCTCTTTAGATCGCGCCTCATCCGACTCAGCCCCACGGTATCGAATGCAGATCGCCGACATCGGCGGATCGCTAGCCGCTTCGAACTCAGGGTGCTTGGCGACCATCGAATACAGGTGCTTAGCCTGGCACACATTATTGTCGATCCACTCCCCGATCTGTCTCGCGCCGTAACGCTTGAAGCTCATCCACACTTTCAACCCGCGAAAGCGCCGCGACTGCTCGAAGCTGTGCACGTAATACTGATATCGTTCATTGGCGCGATCGAGCTCATCCGTGAGATAAGACGGCTTCATGCCAAAAGATGCCGTTAGCCGTCGATCATCTTTGACCAGAATCGCTCCCGCATCGAGCGGCGCGTAGAACCATTTATGCGGATCGATGGTGATCGAGTCGGCCAGTTCCAAACCCTGATCGCGCATCGACCATGCGTGAGAAAGCAACATGCCGCCTCCGTAGGCCGCGTCGGCGTGCAGCCACATTCTCTCGCGATCGGCAATCTTCCGCAGCGCGCGAATGGGATCGACTGCGCCGGTGTTGGTTGTGCCGAAGATTCCTACGATACATAGCGGCCGTATGCCGCGCTTACGATCGTCCGCGATGGCCGCCTCGAGCGCATCCAGCCGCACCCGAAATTCAGCGTCGGTCGGCAACGCCCGCATCGCTGTTCGGCCAAGTCCAACGGCATCGACAGCCTTATCGACCGACACATGCCGCTCTTCGGAGGCATAAACGGCCCAGCGATCCTGCACCCCGTCTTGTTGTATGCGATCGCCGGAGACGGCGTCGCGAGCAAGCTTGAGGCCTATGAAGTTCGACATCATGCCGCCGCTGGTGAGGTTGCCTCCAGCTTTTTCATCGTAGCCAGCGAGGTCGGCAAGCCAGCGGACGGTTCGCCGCTCCATGGCGACGGCGGCGGGGCCGATGGTATAGGCGCCGATGTTTTGGTTGAGAGCGGAGCAGATGAAATCGGCGATGATGCCGACGGGGTTAGGCGAAGGCGTGATCAGGCCCATGTATCCCGGATGGCCGACATGGGTGCAATACGGCAGCAGCTTCTCTTCGAGATCAGCCAACACTTCTTCGGGAGGGCTAGACTCCTGCGGCAGAGGTTCTGCAAAAAAATGTGTGAGCGTGCTGGGCTCGACATTTGGGAAAACAGGCTTCTCTTCAATGTGTTCCAGGTATTCGGCCAGCAAATCCACTACGCGATGGCCAAGTTCGCGGAATTCTCCGGGGTTCAGAGGTCCGTCTGATTTCATAGTCGTTAGACGCTACAAACTCTTATTCGACTTTGAAAACAGAATACCGTGGACCCCGGGCTTTGCGCTGAACCGTTCCGTCAGGCTGACTTCTTTTGGGTCGAGGCGAACGGAATCACCTTCCCCTGTTGCTCCGGCGGAACCCATTTCACTGCCCGTTTTACATGGCGCTTCGGTACATGAAATTCGATTATTACTGCCATAAATCACCTCGTGGAGGAATTTGAGATCGAGCAGCCATCGGAAGGGACGTTTCCAAATTTCCTCCCATCGTTTCCTCTGCCCTCACTTCATATAGCGACAACCGGGCTCGATACGTTTCAAGCAACCGAGTTTATTCAGATGAATTCAGATCGTTCAGCTGGGCCTACGCGCGCGAAGGCCGTTTTCTTCCCTCTAGTTTTTCTATTGTCCGCGTGATACCTTTCTTTTCTTTTTGTCGCCTTCATAGGTGAGGGGTAAGAAGGAGCTCGAATTTATGACCTACGTGATGACTAAACCTTGTCCGGTGTGCAAACAGCAATTGACCAAGCAACGCCCTACCGATACGGTGCCTTGCAGCTGCGGGAAGCATGTCTGGCAGGGCTAACGCTCGATGCCAGTCAAAATTGCGAGCAAGCAGAGAATGCGCCCGCCAGCACCGACTGCCCGAAGGCGCTACGATTTTCAAACCACTCTGCCACCAACCCGTTGCGCGTTTGACCGCGAATTGAGCAGTTCGTACACTACTTCTAGTCCATCCGTCTATGCGCGAGTTCCGAAGGGAGTTTCGAAGCAACACCCGAAGAATAACCCTGCCCCGCTTTCGACTGGCGTTCGCCTTTGGCTTGGCGATTGCGCTGGCCGTGCCGGGGTGGGCGCAGAACTCTCCGCAGGTGTCGCTTGAAACCGACGAAACTCTGTTCACAGTGCTGACCGCTATCAATACCTGCGGCTACGATCAGGAGTTGAGCCTTTCCGATCCGTTGCGTACGCAGATCCGTTCCGAGGTTGCCAAGGCGGTCGCGAATACAGACAAGGCGGGGGATGTGGTCGGTACGATGTGCTTGTTTTACCGCCAACACCAGTCCCCGGACCCTTCTCACGATCTTTCTCACTACGTCTCTCTGGCGTTGTATTTGGGAGAACCGCCGGCCTTCCAGCTCAAGGTAAGGGAAGCGGAATTACCGCCAGATGCCGAAGTGGTGGTGGGGATAGTGCCGCTGATGCACGCCTTCTACGACAAAATCGGGCTGCACGGTATCTGGGACAAGCATCGCGCCCGCTACGCGGAGTTGCTCGACATTTACCACGAGCCGCTGTCGAAGATGACCTTTGACACCGAGATCTATCTGAAACTGGCGTCGGCAGGCTACCTGGGGCGGCAGTTCACAGTCTATCTGGATGCGATGGGCGCGCCGGGACAGACCAATGCGCGCAACTATGCGGAAAATTATTACGTCGTGATTTCGCCGACGCCAGGGACTGCGATCAAGCTGCAGCAGATTCGGCACACCTATCTGCATTATTTGCTCGATCCGCTTGCGCTGAAGAATGGCGGGGCGTTTGGGCGCCTGGAGCCGTTGCTGGCCGCGGTCGACAGCGCGCCATTGGATGAGACATTCAAGAGCAATATTTCCCTGCTGGTGAATGAATGCCTGATCCGGGCGATTGAACAGCGGATGGCGAAGGTTCCAGAGGCGGAGCGCGCGCACGCGGTCGACGAAGAGGTCAATGAAGGTTATATTTTGACGCGCTATTTCTACGACGCATTGGGCCGGTTTGAACAGGATCCCTCGGGCATGCGCAGCGCTTATACTGACTTACTCGGCAACATTGAGGTCAGTAAAGAGATGAAGCGGGCGGCGCAGATCCAGTTTGTAAGCCAGGCGTCGCCCGAAGTCTTGCGTCAGGCGCGTCCGCAAAACGATAATCTGCTGCTGAAGGCGGAGCGGCGGCTGGCGGCTGGAGATCCGGAAGGTGCGCAGAAACTGGCGCAAAAAGCGCTCGACGAAAAGACCAGCGATTCCGGACGCGCTCTCTTTATTCTGGCGGAAGTTGCGACCGCGAATCGCGATATCGACGGCGCGCGATCGTACTTTGAAAAAGCGCTGCAAACCGCGCATGAGCCGAAGTTGATCGCGTGGTCTCATATTTATCTCGGGCGAATTTTTGATTTAAAAGAGAATCGGGACGCGGCGCTCGACCAGTATCGGGAGGCACTGAATGCCGCCAACGCCGAGGGCGCGGCTCTTCCGGAGGCAAAGCTGGCGGCGCAGCGGGGACTGGACAAACCCTATGAGCCTCCAGTGGCGAAGCAGCCGCAGTAGGTCTGGCAGACTTTTTGGAATTCGATCGCGGGTGTTAGTTTGCGAGAGCTTCACCACCAAAGTCGCCGAGGTGCACGAAGGAAAAGACCGAGCGAAAACCTTCGTGAACCTTTGTGTACTTCGTGGTTCAGGTTTTGGTTGGATGGAACAGACTGACTTAATAAAATTTTGCATTATGGGAGATAGCATGAAGCGCAGAGGAGTGATTCCAGTTTTAACGATTCTGGGAATACTGAGTTTCGCGGTTTGGGTCGGTGCCGAAGCCAGCGGACAAGCCACACCGCAGAATGCGCCCGCCGCAAGCCAAGCGTCCGCAACGCCAGGCACAACGCCAGCAGTTAAGCGGCCTCCACAACTTAAGACTAAGCCGGAGCAAGACGCCTACACAGCGGCGGCTGCGAATACTGATCCGGCAGGATTGGAAAAGGCGGCGGACGATTTTGCCACCAAGTTCCCGGATAGCGAAGTGCGCGTCCTGCTCTATGAACAGGCCATGCGCCTCTACCAGAATGCCAACAATGCAGACAAGACCGAGGCCATGGGCCGGAAGGTCCTGACCCTGGACCCCGACAATCCGGAAGCGCTGGTTACCGTCGCCGAAGTCATTGCGGAGAGGACGCGCGACTCCGACATTGATAAAGATCAGCGTTATGCCGAAGCTATGACGATGGCGAAGAAAGCCACTGAGACGATAGACACCGATATAAGCATTCCGGCGAACACGCCTCAACCCCAGATCGACAAATACAAAGGCCTTTTGCGCTCGAACGCTTATTCAATTCTTGGGACCATTGAGTTCAAAAAAGACAATTTCGTCGCGGCACAGGAAAATTTGCAGAAGTCAATCGACGCATATCCCAGCGAACCGGATGCGGTCGTCGTTCTGCGCCTGGCGCTGGCTCTCGATAAACAGCAAAAATATCCGGAGGCGCTCAAGGTGGCGAATCGCGCCGTTGAGTTGACGCAGGACAACACGCCGGTGGGAACGCCGGCCCGGCACGAACGCGATCGCTTGCAACAACTGACGGGCGCTGCCCCGGCCGCAACACCGGCGCAGACTCCACCAAAAAACTAATTGGAATCCGAGTTGGAATCAATGACGCGCTAAGTCGTCGAGATACTGAGGCATTGCCGTAAGCCTCCCGTGCGTTAATGATCCGCAGTCTCAACTTCCCTTTTTTGTCATGATCTCACGCGAAACCACGGCGCTTGAAGAAAGTCTGGGTTACCGCTTCCAGCGCCCAGACTTGCTGGAGCAGGCGCTCACTCACAGCTCGCAGGCCCGCGAAGTAGAAGCGCTGGCAGGGAGCAGCGCTCCTTCCGTCGCCGGTTCATTCCGGGGCGATAACGAAATACTTGAGTTTCTCGGCGACGCTGTGCTCGGTCTGGTAACGAGCGAGGCACTATTCCACCGCTTTCCTCAATTTCAGGAAGGCCATCTCTCAAAGCTGCGCGCACACTTGGTCGGGCAGAGGCACTTGCTGCGCGTAGCTGAACATCTCCAGATTGGCCATCACATGCGCCTCGGCCGCGGCGAAGAAAAAAGCGGCGGCCGCAATAAGGCGAGTCTGCTCGTGGACTCGCTGGAAGCGATTTTAGCCGCGCTCTACCTCGACGGCGGCTGGACCGTGGCGCGAGATTTCATCTTGCGCGAGATCATCGAACCGGAACTCGCGCATATGAAACTTGAGACCAGCGCGATTCCAGTGATGGATTTCAAGTCCGCATTGCAGGAGGCGCTGCAGGCCAGAGGCGGTCCGCAGCCGGTGTATGCTCTCGTCAAAGAAGAAGGCCCAGAACACAAAAAGATGTTTACGGTCGAGGTCAGGCTGCCCGAAGCGGATTCGGCTGATCGAGAATCGAGGCATTTCGTAAGCCGCGCACAAGGCGCCACTAAGAAACGGGCCGAGCAGGAAGCCGCGCGACAAGCGCTGGAACATCTGGCCACTGCGACTCGCCCAAAGATTATGGATGACCGTAAGAATGATAGCGCAACCTAAAAGCGCTTCTTTCAACTCCACGGAACGACGGAACGGTAGAATAACTTGTAATCGTTTATGTCGTGGGGCGAAAAGATTTCAGCGGGGGATTGGCCCGCGACCATTCAATCGGTCGCAGGGACGATTGTGATCGCCGTTTTTGTGGTGACGTTCCTGGTGCAAGCGTTCACCATCCCCTCGGAATCCATGGAGCGCACGCTGCTGGTCGGCGACTATCTGCTGGTGGATAAATTCTGCTACGGCGGCACCACTGGCTGGAATCGTCTCCTCCCCTATCGCAACGTAAAGCGCGGCGATGTCATCGTCTTCCATTATCCGGTGAATCCGGCGCAGGACTTTGTAAAGCGCGTGGTCGCTTTGCCGGGAGACCGCCTGCGTCTCATCAACAAACGCGTCTACGTCAACGGCATTCCCTTGGTCGAGCCCTACGTGCAATACAACACCACGCTGCGCAATTTCTATCGCGATGACTTTCCGCGCACCGATTCTCCCGACTACGGAGTGGAGGCGAAATGGTGGAAGGAGATGCCGAAGCTGGTCGAAGAGCGGCAGCTGATTATTCCCGAGGGGCATTATTTTGTGCTGGGTGACAATCGCGATGACAGCCAGGACAGCCGCTATTGGGGATTCGTGCCGCGCGAAAATATTATCGGACGGCCGCTTCTGATTTACTGGTCCGCTGGCAATTTAAATAATGATCTGCCGGGATCGCCAACCGTCGGTGATAGGCTTTATCATCTGGCCTACGCGGTGACCCATTTGTTCCAGATCACACGCTGGGAAAGAACATTAAGACTGGTGCGGTGAAGAGTCGCCGGTCGATAGTCGTTAGTCGCTGGCTTGCGACCGAAGGTCTCGCGAACGATAGATGACTGGCGACGAACAACGAACGACTGATTACAAAACGGATGGCCAATGTGCCGAAGCAAGAAGAAGTAATGGCGATCAAGAACGCTACCAACGATAACGAAGAGCCGGTCGAGGAGAAACCGCGGGAAACGACCGTGGAATTCCTAGCTTCGCTGGCCGGAGTGCTGGTCACCGGGCTGTTCATCATCACCTTTGTTCTACAGGCGTTCGAAATTCCCTCCAGTTCGATGGAGGATACGCTGCTCATCGGCGACCACGTATTCGTAAACCGGGAGCAGTTCGCGACACCGACGCGCTGGATGGGGCCGCTGCTGCCTTATCGCGACATTCGCCACGGCGACGTCGTCGTATTTCTTTCGCCCGCCGAGCATGGCCTCTTCGTCGTGAAGCGCATCATCGGAGCTCCCGGCGATCGCATACACCTGCGCAACGGAGTCGTTTACCGCAACGGACAAAAGCTCGACGAGCCCTACGTTCAGTTCAAGGGCGATCCGACTGATCCCGAGTGCGCCCGCTGCCCGTATCGCATGAATTTTCCGGCGGTCGCGCCTTCGCCCGTCGACCAACTCGCCGATTACTGGCAATTTTCACTATCGCAATATATTCAGGGCGAAGATCTGGTCGTGCCGCCCGACAGCTACTTCGGCATGGGCGACAATCGCGATGTCAGCTACGACAGTCGCTACTGGGGATTCATTCCGCGCAAGAACGTGATTGGACGCCCCATGTTCATTTACTGGTCGTTCATCACCCCGGCTGATCAATACCAGATGCGCAGTGTCGGCGATCGGCTCGGCTTTATGGCGCACATCATCATTCACTTCTTCGATCAAACGCGATGGTCGCGGACCCTCAAACTGGTACGCTAAGAGGAGATTTTCCCGACACCCATGCCAACTACAACGATAACGAAGACCTTGCCTGCAAAAGAGCAAGCGGCGACAGACGAACCGCGCGAAACTCCGGTGGAATTCTTCGTCTCCCTGGCCGAGTTGTTTGTCATCGTTCTTTTCATCATGACGTTTGTGCTGCAGAATTTTGAGATTCCCTCCAGTTCGATGGAAGACACTTTGCTGATTGGCGATCACGTGGTCGTAAATCGCGAACAGTTCGCGCCGCCGACGCGCTGGTTGGGCCCACTGCTGCCCTATCGCGATATTCGCCGCGACGATATTGCTGTGTTTTTGTCTCCAGAACAACCGGGCCTCTTCCTGGTGAAACGCATCATCGGCATTCCTGGCGACCGCATTCACTTGCGCGACGACGAGGTCTACCGCAACGGCGAGAAACTCGTCGAACCGTTCGTCCGCCACAAACGGCAGCACAACCCCTACACCGATAATTTTCCAGCAGTGGCTCCGTCGGAAATGTACGGTGTGCGCAATGAAAAATGGGCGCAGGATATGCCTTCACACATTGTAGGAGAGGATATTGTCGTCCCGTCGGACAGCTACTTCGCTATGGGCGACAATCGCGACGTTAGCTACGACAGCCGTTTCTGGGGTTTTCTGCCACGGAAGAATCTTATTGGACGGCCCATGTACATCTATTGGTCATTCAACACCCCGCCCGATAGCACTCATGGCCTGGCCTCTCTGCCCTATACCATCCTCCACTTCTTCGACGAGACGCGCTGGTCGCGAACCTTCCGGGCAGTGCGGTGAAAGGTGAGGTGAAAGGTACGGCGAAAGGCGCAGTGAACTTGCCGCGATCCAGGTTTCTGCGATCAAAACTCGGCGTTGCTGTCCTCGCGGTTCTGCTCCTGGCTCTGTTCCTCTTCCGGCCAGCGGTGTATCACTTACGAAACCGGATCGCCAACTCCATTGGCAGAGCGCTCGGGCGCCGAGTGACACTCGAGAACGTACGTTTGCGTCTGCTGCCGCGGCCGGGCTTCGATCTCGATGGGCTTGTCATCTACGATGCACCTGCATTCAGCGCTGAACCAATGATCCGCGCCGAGGAGGTTTCGGCCGCCATCCGACTCACTTCCCTGCTGCGTGGCCGTCTCGAAATCGCGACGCTCAGCGCTGCCGAGCCCAGCATCAATCTCGTGCGCAATGAGCAGGGCCGATGGAACCTGGCAAGCCTCATTGAGCGCAACGCACAAATTCCCGCCGCCCCGACCGCCAAGCGGGCTTCTGAACGGCGTCCGGCATTTCCTTATCTCGAAGCAACCGGCGCTCGCATCAATTTCAAGATCGGGCAAACCAAAAAATCCTACGCGCTGATGAATGCCGACGTGGCGCTCTGGCAGGATTCGGACAATTCCTGGGGCGCTCGCATTAAGGCCGAGCCGGTGCGAACGGATTTCCATCTCACCGACACCGGCATCGTCCAGGTCAACGCGACATGGCAGCGCGCTCCGACCTTGCGCTTGACCCCGTTGCAACTCGCGGTGCAATGGCACTATGGGCAACTCGGGCAAATCACGCAGTTACTCAGCGGAAAAGATCGCGGATGGCGCGGCGGATTAAATCTCACCGCGACTGTTTCCGGCACTCCCGAAGCGCTGCGCATTGAGAGCCAACCGAGTATTGACGATTTTCGACGCTACGATATTGTCGGGACCGAGAATGTGCGCATGGCCACAAGTTGCTCGGGAGAATACAACGCTATGACAAGCGCTCTTGCCGACCTCCTGTGTGAGTCACCGATCGGCATCGGCAGCCTACGCCTGCGGGGCGTGCTTTCTTTGGCATCGCAATCGCCCGCCTACGATCTGACTTTGGACGTCGCAAAGGTGCCTCTGATTTCCGTGGTGAGATTGCTACGCCAGGCGAAAAAACAGATTCCCTCCGACCTCACCGCAGGCGGACTCCTAAATGCAGAGTTCAGAGCCAAACGCCACATCATCCAAGCGACAAATGGCGCCTCGTCGCTTTCGCCCCCGGAGGAATGGTCCGGGAATGGAGCGGCGACCGATGTAATTCTGTCGTCGAATGCCGGGAAGGATGTGATTGCGCTCGGCACCATTCCACTGTCTCTGGGCGCAGACGATGCAAGCCCACCCATCGTGATCTCAGCGAAGACAGTGACGAATCTCTCGCGGACGAGAAGACATCTGGCGCCGCAAAAGACCTCGAGGTTGGCTGAGCTACTTCAAATCGGCCCGTCGATGCTCGCAGTGAATGGATCTGCGCCGCTGAGCGCCGGCGGATGGATCTCAACCTCCGGTTACCTGTTCTCCTTGCGCGGCGATACTGAACTCCAAGACCTGTTTCGCCTGGAGCGAGTTCTCGGCCTACCCGTATCCCGGCCGCCCGCCGAGGGTTCCGCAAAATTGAATGTAAGTATTTCCGGCCAGTGGCAAGGGTTTGCGCCGCCTTCAACGCTCGGTACTGCGCAATTGCGGAACGTGCGCGCGGAGACGCGCGGCCTGAATGTTCCAATCCTGATCAGTGCAGCGAATATTTCCCTCACCCCGGAAGTGCTATCGATGCAGGATATTTCCGCGCGCACCGGAAACACCCACTGGAGTGGCGGCGTTACAGCGCCCCGACATTGTGCTATGGCCAACACTGCGGCTGACAATTCTCTCGGCACAGGCCCGGGAGTCGTTCCCCTCTGTATCTTCCAGTTTGACCTCATGGCAGATCAGCTTTCGGCCGCGGACCTCGCCGAATGGTTCACTCCCCATCCGACCAAACATCCGTGGTATCGCATCTTGAATTCCCGCTCCGACTCGACCGGCGCGCCTGCTAGTTCGCCGCTGCTCGCAGTGCAGGCACACGGCAACTTGCGGGTCGGCCGATTCGCATTCAAGAAGCTGATTGCCACGCAGATAGCAGCCCATGTGGATGTGGATCGCGGCAAGATCGCACTAACGGCGCTGCGAGCGCAACTACTGCAAGGCGCTCACCAGGGCAACTGGACCATCGACGCTTCGAATCGTGATATTTCGGATCATGCCGTATTGAATCAGCCGGCCACATCTCGCGATGCCTCGACGCCGGGGGTCCGCTACCACGGCACCGGAACGCTGCGCGACATTTCATTGCCGCAGTTGTCAACAGTAATGAATGACGACTGGATTACGGGAATGGCCGACGGGAAATTCGAGGTGGATGGGTTCGCGGACGGCTTCCGTGCCCTTTTAACTAACTCCGTCGGCAAGTTGCAATTCATAATGCGCAATGGAACCTTTCCCCATATCGACGTTCCCGGCTCGCCCGCACCTTTACCCGTGCATCGTTTCAGCGGAGAGTTACGCTGGAAAAAGGGTGAGTGGGAGCTTTCGAGCGGAAAACTGGAATCGCGCGACGGCATTTATCAGGTGAGCGGTAGAGCTTCCATAAACGACAGCTGCGATTTCATACTTACGCGCGGCGACGATCAATCGTGGGAATTGACCGGCACGCTCGCCACTCCCAGTATTGCTCCGGCGAATGGGGCCGTTGCCAAACGCGCAGAAGCAACCGCCGACAGACCATAAGCTTTCCCCCCTCCAGAAACACATTTCACCTCTCACCTCGCGCTGCCACACCGCCGATCGCACTGTGTCAGTTGCCGGAACGCCCGATTAACGTGCCCAGAAGAATCCAGAGGCCAAGCGCAAGCCATTCCCACACCGAAAAGTGTCCTGGAACAAAGGGCGCAAACTTCATCAGCATCATCGCCAAGCCGACCAATGCTCCTAACAGAGCGATCAGGCGATCGGCCACGCGCGGCTTCATCCACAAATAAGCGGAGCACACCGCCAACCATCCGCTGGCGGAAGCTACCGATCCGACTTCCGAGATCGGAACCAGAATCGCACTGCCGAGAAACATGCAGAGTGCCGTGGCGAGGCCAACGGAAACAATCGCAACGGCCGGCGTTTGATTGAGCGGATGCACTTTGGCCAGTCGCGTATCGACTAATCCGCGACGTCCCATGGCGAAGAGCAGGCGGCTGGCGGCGACGAAGTTCCCGTTGAATACCTTGAACAGCGAGAGCAAAGCGGCACTGAGCACGATGCTCACAATCCAGCGCGAACCAACGGCGTGCTCGAAGGCGACGGCCGTCATGAACGGCGCGCTGGTCAACGTGTGCCATGGCGCGACGAAGCCAACCGCCGCGATCACGATGATGTAGAAGACGGCTCCGACGATAATCGCCGCAAAGATAGCGCGGGAGAATCCGCGCGAGCGAAATCCAGGACTGGCTTCTTCGGCGGCCTTGGTCACCGATTCAAATCCGGTCATGTAATAAGGAACGATCTGCAACACCAGCAAGATGGATATGAAGGGAGTGTGCGTGAATAGCGGAGGGAAATTGGCGGGCGATCCGCGTGTGACCCCAATGCCGACGAATACGACGAAGAGCGCGAGCGTGCCAAATGTGCTCCAGTTCTGGAATGAGGCGCTCAGGCGTATGCCTCGATAATTCACCACTGTGACGAGCGCCGTGAGCGCGAGGCCGATGACCAGATGCGGCAGATAAACGGGCTTTCCAGCTACGCGATATAACTCGATGGAATCGAGCGCGGGGAAAATGTACCCGGCGATGCGGCCGACAGCGACCGCTTCCCAAGGGCAGACGATGAAGTAGGCGAGCATCATCATCCATCCTGTGTAGAAGCTGATTGGTCGTGGGAACACTTTCGCCGTGTACGCGACTTCGCCCGCAGCGTCGGGCATCGCGGCCACGAGCTTGCCATATACGTAACCGATGGGAAGCAGGAGAATACTGCCGATGGCGAAGCCGAGAATTCCTCCGAGCGGTCCGCCGCGAAGCAGCCAGTCATCCATGACGACGAGCCAGCCAACTCCAACCATCGTTCCCCAACCGAGAGAGAAATAGTCGGTGATGCGCAGTCTGCGGGCGAGTTGCGTCATCGCGCTGAATTAGCACTTCTGACTATTTGAACGCTGAGAATTGGCGAAGCAGAAAAGGAAATCCTAAGGTGAGTGGACAATCCCGAGAACTGACAACCGACCACTGAGAGCTGACAACTGATTCGAGGACGCATGGGCGCGAATTATAACGCATCGCGCCTCACCGACTTACTCAGGCAACTGCGAAGCGCGCGGGCTGACAATCTTTCGCGCGCAGAATACAGATTGCCTCTTTCAGGGAGGAAATCTCAAAGACAGCGTTGAGATGCGTTGCTTCGAGCAGACGGCGGAAGAAGACTGGCGGATTCACCAGTTTCATCGTCGCGCCATTGCGCGTCGCCCAACGGCGCACCAGCAACAGCGTTCCCAAACCGCCAGCATCAAGATGATCGACATTCGAAACATCGAGCACAAGAATGCGGACGCGCTCGCGTTGCTCCGTTAGTTCCTCAATGCTGCGCCGCAATTGATCGAGCGCGGCTCCGCGCACCATGCGTCCAGAGCAGTTCACGACGGCTACATCGTGCAGGCGTTCGACTTGAAATTCGAGTTCGGTCCGTCTGTTCACAAAATCTTGTGTGTTCATGAAATCCATCCTCAACTCTCGTGTGTATTGATACGAGCTACCCTTGGAAAAGTTCCCACGATTTCGGTCTTGGCTTATAGACGTGGGAACGGAGCAAACGTCACCTTCTTGCGGGCGAATCAACGACGCTGAAATATTTTGGGCAAATGTTAAAGACGTGTGAATTTGCTGGCTAAGCTATAGATTTTATGTAGTTACAGGCCTGCTTCGATGCGGGATCTGGGATCGAGCAGATCGCGCAATGCGTCGCCAATAAAGTTGAAAGCAAGCACTGCAAGCATCACGGTAAACGCCGGGAAAAGCACGAGATGCGGCGCGTCAAAAAGATGCGAGCGCGCGTCGTTGAGCATCGAGCCCCAACTTGCAGTGGGCGGAGGAACGCCCAATCCCAAAAAGCTCATCGTCGCTTCGGCGAGAACTGCGCCCGCCATTCCGATAGCTGCCTGCACAATCACGGGCTGAATAATGTTAGGCAAGATGTGGCGAGTGATGATGTGGAAATCTCCCGCGCCGAGAGCGCGCGCGGCTTCGACAAATTCGCGCTCGCGGACGGCCAGCACTTGCCCGCGCACAAGACGCGCGTAGCCAACCCAGCCTCCGATCGACAGCGCAAGAATAAGGTTGAAAATTCCCGGGCCGCGAAATGCGACGAAGGCGATCGCGATGAGAATGCCGGGGAAGGAAAGGAATGCATTCATCACGACTACGTTGACGAAGCGGTCGATGCCTCCGCCGTAATATCCGGCGAGGCTGCCTATGATGAGGCCCAGAGCGAGCGAGCCTACGACCACGCTGGACCCGACAAAGAGAGAAATGCGCGAGCCCCAAATCAGGCGAGAGAGGATATCGCGTCCGAGTTCATCGGTGCCGCACCAATGCTGCGGTGTGGGAGATTGCAGGCGATTCGGCAGATCGATGTGCGCGGGATCTTGCGGAGAGATCCAGGGCGCAAAGACGGCGGCGAAGACGAAGATGGAAACGAGCACGACTCCGATGGCGGCCAGCGGATTGTGGCGAGCTACGCGCGGGAGCGAGATGGCTAGAGTGGACATGCGTCGAGGACTTGGATCACTTATATAACATTGGGAACAATTTTGAGTTGTCTGGTGAAAGTTGAGTGCAGCAACTTTGTGGAAGTGGAAGATGAGTTAATTAGGTTTTGTACCCCCCCCCCCCCCCCCCCCCCCAAAAAAAACGTAACATATTGATTCCGCATGACTTGTTCCGCGGCTTGCTCATTGTCGCGCATACTAGGTTGCGACGTCTGTGACGCAGCACACCGTGAGTTTGTGATGAAAGCGAGGCCTGAGGCCTAAGGCAGATTGGAGAAATGGCAAACTGCCAGCGTGTTATTCTCGTTGACAAGGATTGATATGCGCTCCGTTAAGGAGGATGTTGAATCATTGCTCAGCAGGCTGCCGGACAATGTGTCGGTTGAAGACCTTCAGTACCACCTCTACGTTCTCGACAAGGTGCGCCGGGGACTGGAAGATGCCCGCGTGAACAGTACTCTCTCGCAAGAGGAAGTAGAGAGTCGGTTCGGCAAATGGCTCATCGAATAGTCTGGTCGCAACGCGCCGCCCAGGATCTCGATTCCATCGTCGACTACATCGGAGCCGATTCCCCCGCCTATGCCGGCACTGTTCTGAAAAACATTGTGAACCAAACGAGGATTCTTGCGCGCTTTCCGCAGGCAGGTCGGATGGTGCCTGAATATGATGAGGACAATGTGCGAGAGCTTATTGTCTACAGCTACCGAATAATTTACCGATTGGAGCAGGATGAGGTGCTGATTGTCGCGGTGGTTCACGGCAAGCGAGTTTTGCAATAGGTGGGGGATGGAAATTGAAAAAGAATCTGGGATCGAGCATTGACGGCTTCCTGAAGAAGGAAAACATTTTTGGGGAAGCGCAGGCGCAGGCGGTTAAAGAGATTGTGGCCTGGCAATTGGCCCAGGCTATGAAGAGGAAAAAGATTTCGAAGGCGCGCATGGCGGTCTTGCTGAAAACGAGCCGGTCGCAGGTCGATCGCATTCTCGATCCGAAACGCGATATCACGCTGTAGAGTTTGCAGCGGGCCGCAACGTTGGTGGTGCAACGGGTGGTGGTTGAACTGGTGTGACGGCGTCGTGGCCCACCCTTCGCAAAAAACGCGGAGGATGGGGCACCCAGCATGGCATCATTATACACCAGAGTGGTGCATTATTTGCCAGTCCATCACTCACCTAGCTCTTAGGTAGACCACGCCAAATCTCCAAGATGTGTGATTGCCCTTCAGTATCCTTATCCGGCGACGCCAAGAAACCAGTATTTTGGGGACTAAAGATGCACTGCGTCGCCTGTAACAGAACAGCGTTCTTAGTCTGATCATCGGCAGAGGCGGCGCTCACGAACACTTGGAACGTGCTCAGGGCGTTTTGACGGTGCTTGTTAACCACATAATTGTGCCGGTTCGCTCGATACACGCGACCTGCCCACAGAATAGCGGACAGGAGGAGCGAAAATATAATCAACTTGGCTAGGGTGAGCTGCACAATCAAAGAAGTGCTCTGTGGGGAGACGGCCGGTGGCATGGCGACCGGCGCTGACGACGCCAGTATTGCCAAGACACTGACAACATTATGGTAATTCCACACGCCGATCACGCCTGTGGTCACGAACAGCGCCGCTGTTATGCCCAGCCACCAGCCCGCCATCTTCTTATGTTCATTCGCCTCTTCCCTAAAGATCTTCGCGTAGGTAGCAATGCCTGCCTTTTCCGCTAACTCGTTCACAGACTTGATAGAACGCTCGATGTCATTTTGAGCTTTGGTCCTTATGTCCGTTAGCTCACCAACCAAGCGCTGAGCCTCGATTCTGTCCTGATCCAGGCTCCCTGGCTGTGACAAGGCCATGAACTTACCTATCTCGTCGAACACTGGGTCATATACCTGCTTAAAGTTCTGTATTCTGCCGCTGCGTTCCTGCATCGAATTGGGGCCTTGACTGTAACCTCTAATTTGTCCAAATTGCTCCTGCATTCTCGCAGTGGTTTGATAAATGGCGGTAAGTTTTGTCTCGCTTGCTAGATCGAAATTGGCAGAGGCCAAGATCTCAAAGAGGCGAATAGCCTTCTCAATCCAGGGCCTGAGCAGTGCAAATCCACCCTCCCTGCCGTACTTATCGGTTTGGACGAGGCTCTCAATGTCTGTTGATGTGATTGCGCTGCACGCCTCTAGCAGCTGTTTTCGAAGCGCTTCTTCATTAGGCGATTGAGTAATCATCGGTGCGTTTCCTTTGTGGGGAAATCAATCAGCGCGATTGTACATCCGCGTGGGTGGGTTGCAGAATGTCAGAGTTTACTGCCTGATCCTCGGATTAACCGCCGAATACAGTAAGTCAGTCAGAAAGTTCACCGCAACATAAGTCAGCCCGATCGCCAGAATGCAGCCTTGCACGAGATAGTAATCGCGGTTGGCTATGGCTTGGATGGTTAGGCGTCCTATGCCGGGCCAGGAGAAGACAGTTTCGGTTACGATTGTTCCGGCTAAGAGGGCGCCGAACTGCAATCCTACTACGGTCAGGATGGGGATCATGGCGTTACGCAGGGCGTGGCGATAGACTACCGTTCGCTCGGGCAGGCCTTTGGCGCGAGCGGTGCGGATGTAGTCCTGGCCTAACTCCTCTAACATTGACGTGCGCACCATGCGGGTTAGGATGGCGGCTAGGGCTCCGCCCATGGTGATGGCGGGCAAGACTAAGTGGGCCAAGGTGCCGGAGCCGCTGACCGGGAGCCATCCTAACTCGATTGAGAAAAATAAGATCAGCACGGGGCCTAGCGCGAAGTTAGGAAACGACAGTCCGAATAGACTTACTACACTTAGGGCGCGGTCATCCCACTGATTGCGGCGCTGGGCGGAGCGGACTCCGGCGGGAATGGCTAAGACGATTGCTACTAATAAGGACGCCAAGGTTAGTTGTAAGGTGAAGGGATAACGCTGGGCGATCAAGTTAGTAACTCCCTGATTGAAGCGGAGGGATTTGCCCAGGTCTCCATGTAACACTCCTCGCCAATAATTCAGGTATTGCTGGCGTAGCGGAATATCCAAGTCGTAGGCGTGTCTCGCGGCTTGGATGTCTCCTGCGGCTGCGCCTTCTCCTAACATTTGCTGGATGGGATCGCCGGGGACAAAGTGGATTAGGAGGAAGACGGTCGAGACTACCAGCCAGATGACTGGGAGAGTATAGAGGAGGCGGGATAGGATGTAGCGCGCCATATGAATCAGGAAGCTTTCAGCCGAGATTTCTCTCCACTCCAAAATGCATGGGTCCCTTCGCCAAGCTCAGGGCAGGCTCTTCGCTTCGCTCAGGATGACAACTGAGATTTGGCGAATGAACGCTAACTAATCGCCGGCCTGCTCGACTGGTGCTGGCGGCGCAGTGGCCACTTGCGCCTTCGGCACCGGTTCGATCTTGACCGTGGCGATGCGATGGCCGTCCATTTTTTCTACCACAAAGCGGCGGCTTTCGTAGTCGAAGGCTTCGCCGCCAGCGGGCATTTTCTGCAGGCGGGAGAGGACGAATCCGGCCAGAGTTTCATAGCCTTCGTCTTGCGGAAGTTGCATGTCGTATTGTGCTTCCAGATCACGAATGTTGATGGCTCCGTCGAGGAATAGAGGCGCATTGGCGTCGGTCATGGCGGGCTGTGGCGCGGCGATATCGTATTCGTCTTTAAGTTCGCCTACGAGTTGTTCGAGGACGTCTTCGACGCTGATGACTCCTGCGGTTGAGCCGAACTCGTCGACCACTACGGCCAAGTGGCGCTTGCGCTGCTGGAATTCGCTTAGCAGTTCCAGCAACGATTTGGTTTCGGGCACGACGAGCACGTCGTGCATGACCTGGCTGACTTTCATCTGGGAAAGGCGTTGGGCGGCGGGCGGAGCGGCGGCGGGGAGGAGGCGTTGGCGGGTCCAGCGCATGAGATCTTTGGCGTAGAGGACGCCGACGATGTGTTCGGGGCCACGCAGCGGATCATAGACGGGAACGCGGGAGTGCTGATCGTCGACTACGCGCGAGAGAGCTTCGTCGAGGTTGAGGTCGGAGGGCAGCGAAAAAATTCTGGTGCGCGGGACCATCACCTGGCGGGCGGCGATGCTGTCGAGTTCGAGGGCGTTGAGCAGCATCTCTTCCTGCGCGTTAGAGAGTTGGCCGGAGTGGTGCGCGGCGGTAACGATGAGCTTGAGCTCGTCGGGTGAGTGAACGGAGCCGTGGCGGATTTCGCGGGTGCCGAAGGCGCGGAGAACGAATCCGGCCACGCGGCTCATGCCGACGGTGAGCGGGCGCGTGATGGTGAGGAAGACGTCCATGGGCGCGGCTACAGCGAGGGCAACGCGCTCGGAGCGCTGCAAGGCGAGCGATTTGGGGACGAGTTCGCCGAGGATGACGTGCAGGCTAGTGATGGCAACGAAGGCGACGGTTACGGCGATGGCGTGGGCGTAGAGGATTGCGTGGGGGATACTGCCGATCCAGGCCTCGAACAGGCGCGCCAGCACGGGCTCGCCGAGCCAGCCGAGGGTCAGGCTGGTGATGGTGATTCCGAGTTGGACGCCGTTGACGACGCGCTGAAGTTGCTGGTGGAGTTTGAGGACGGTGCGAGCGCCGGCGCGGCGAGCATCGATGAGCTGAAGGATGCGGGTTTCGCGGACGCTGACCAGCGCGAACTCGGCCGCGGCGAAGAAAGCATTGGCCGCCACCAGGAGCAGGATGACGAACACCCGCAGCAGCACGTACGCAATCATTGAACTCTAATTCTAACATTCCAAAGGGATAGGCAGGCGGGGATCGGGAAAATCGGTAGTGGGCTGTTTTGAATTGTCCCGAAAGGAGAGGCCCGCCGAAGCGGGCCTACTCTTGAGCCAAAGGCTGGCCTTTTCAGGCCGCTTCAACTGCTTGTGATCTTACATCAAGCGGCAAAGCAGCCCCCTACCGGAAAGCGGGCGAGCATCTTAGCGATCGTCGTCGGCGAGGTTGATTTGGGTCGCGGTACAATGAACGAATAGCCCTTATTCACCAGCGCGATTCATGCTTTCTTTTTCCTCTCTCAGCGGTCTAACCAGGTACAGAGGGCAGAGTGAGATGGCGTGAATTCGACTGGTGCAGCGAATTTTGTCAGGAACTTCTTAGGAACTATTCCGAGGTTTCTTCCGTAACAACAGGTGAATGGCAGTTCTGAGATTTGAAATCAAGCAGGAGGCGGTCGTGGAAGGCAACGGTAATGGCAAGAGGAAACGGCGCAAGCGAATCATCATCTGGAGCTCGATAGCCGCGGTTGTGGTGATCCTGGTGGTGGCCGGGGCGCTGGCCGCGTACAGTGGCGGCGTAAAGATCGACCCCTCGAAGCTGGCGAAGGTGGAAAAGGGCGACCTGGCCAAGAGCGTGGTGGCTACGGGCAAGATCGAGCCCATCACCAAGGTCGAGATCAAGTCGAAGGCCAGCGGCATTGTGAAGAAGCTTTATGTCGACTACGGCGACCGAGTGAAAAAGGGACAGGTACTGGCTGAACTCGATCGCGACGAGATTCAGGCGCGGGTCGATCAGGCGCGGGCGCAGTTAGAGGCTTCTACTGCGAGCTTGAATGGCACGCGCGCCGACCTGGAGCGAGCCAAGGTAGACGCCGAGGGGCCGGACGTTCCGCTGTTGAAGCGGGCGTATGAGCGGGCGGATGGCATGGCTAAGGACGGAGTAGTGTCCGCGTCGGCGCTCGACGATGCCGAAAAGAATTACAAGATGGCGCTGAACAAGCAGAATGTCTCCAAGGCGCAGCTGCTGGTGTTGAAGGCCAAGATTGGTCAGGCCGAAGGGCAGCTGGCGCAGGACCGGGCCAATCTCAAGCAATTGGAAGAGCAGCTGAGCTACACCACAATTGAATCTCCGCTGGATGGAATCGTCTTGTCGCGAGACGTGCAAATTGGCGATGCGGTGAGCTCGATTCTGGTGTTGGGCTCGACTGCTACGCTGGTCATGACGCTCGGCGACACAAGCGAAGTTTACGTTAAAGGCAAAGTGGACGAGAGCGATATCGGCAAGGTTTATATGGGGCAGCCGGCTCGCATTAAGGTTGAGTCGTTCAAGGACAAGACGTTTACCGGCAAGGTAACGAAGATTTCTCCGATGGGCGTGGAGAAGGATAACGTTACGACTTTTGAGGTGCGGGTCTCGATCAATAATCCCGAGGGCATGCTGAAGGCGATGATGACGGCGAATGCCGAGATCATTCTCGAAGAACACAAGGGCGTGCTGCAGATTCCCGAGGGCTCGATCATCTACGACAAAGATAAGAAGGCTTCGGTCGAGGTGCCCGATTCCAAGGCGAAGGATGGCAAAAAGAAAATTGCTGTCAACATCGGAATCTCGAATGGCGCAAAGACCGAATTGCTGTCTGGGCTGAAGGAAGGCGACCAGGTGGTGCTGCAGTAGGCGGATTGCAGAGGTTAGAGGTTAGATTGCGCAGGTAAAGAACGGTTCTCACTTCTGCAATCTGACCTCTTACCTCGGATCTTATTTCGATGACAAACTCAATTTATGGAGTCAGGCCGCGATGAATAACACTTCCCTGTTTTGGAGTCGATCGATTCGAACACTGGTTTTTATTCTGGCCACTTCGCTGGCGGGGTTCGCCTCGGTTATCGGGACCTTCGATCGGTCGTTTCAGGTGAGTGGGCCGGTCGACCTCGAAGTGCTGACTCGATCAGGCGACATCACGGTCCGAAACGGCGCTGCAGGCGCGGTTACGATTCATGCCAAGATCCAGTCTGGCAATTCCTGGTTTGGCGGCGACCACAAGGCCGAGGTGCAGGAGTTGCAGACGAATCCTCCGGTTCGGCAGAACGGCAGCAGTATCCGCATCGACTACGTGAACATCAACAACATTTCTATCGACTACGAGATCACCGTGCCGGAAGAGACCGCAATTCGCGCTCATACGGGTAGCGGCAATCAGACGATTGAAGGGTTGCGCGGCAACATCGAACTGGAGAGCGGCTCGGGTGATTTGAAGCTCGCGCGGCTAACGGGCGATATGCGCTTCCAGACGGGCTCCGGAAATGTGCGCGGCCGCGAACTTGCCGGCCCGGCGAAGATCAAAGCGGGCAGTGGCGACATCGAGATTGAGGAAACGGGTGTGGGCGATATGGAGATCCGCACCGGCTCCGGCAACATCAACGTCAGCGGCATCAATGGCGGGTTTCATGCCGAGGCGGGCAGTGGCGACATTCACGGCAAAGGTGTGCCGAAGAGTATGTGGAGCGTGCGCACCGGTTCGGGAAATGTCACGTTAAGTGTCCCACACGACGCGGCTTTCGACGTCGATGTTTCTTCGAGTTCTGGAACGGTCACGCTGGGCCATCCTGTGACAACCACTGTCCAGGGACGCATTCAGGAGATGAAGAAGAGCGTGGTGGGGAAAGTTCTCGGCGGCGGGCCGATGATCTCCGTGCATACCGGCTCCGGGGACGTGGCGGTCGACTAACAGCTCAAAAGCATTCACCACCAAGGGCACTAAGGTCCACGAAGGAAACCTCCTAAGCTTCGGGGACCTTAGTGCCCTTGGTGGTTAATGGACTCGCTTGACGCGCCATCGTGCGACGTTTGATACTTCGTTGGGGCTCCTAATAATTTTCCTAAGCTCAAATGAGGTAGCGAATTGGCACGTACCGCAATCATCACCCTGACCACCGATTTCGGACTCAACGATCATTTCATCGGCGCCATGAAAGGCGTCATCCTCGACGTTGCTCCTGACGCGCAGATCATCGACATCAGCCATGCGGTGCAGCCCTTCGACATTCTGGATGGCGCGCTGACCATCTCGCAGGCCTATTCCTACTACCCTTCCGGTACCGTGCATATGGTGATCGTCGATCCGGGCGTGGGGACGGCGCGGCGGCCAATTGTGCTGACCGGTGATCGCCATCTGTTCGTCGCTCCTGATAATGGAGTTCTTTCTCTGATCTATGCTCGCGAAGAGCGGCTTTCGGTCCGCCACATCACTGCCGAACATTATTTTTTGCAGCCGCTCAGCAACACTTTTCATGCGCGCGATATTTTTTCGCCAGTAGCGGCGAATCTTGCCAAGGGCGTTGCCGCGGATCGTTTGGGCGAAGAGATCACAGACTACGTGCGCTTTGGCGCGCCTCGTCCGAAGCCAGTGGATGAGCGCACTTTGCGCGGCGTGGTGCTCAAAGTCGATCGCTTTGGCAATCTGATCACGAACATCACACCGCAGGACGCGCCGCAACTTTTCGGAATGGACCCGCCCGGCTTCAAGATCGTGATTGGTGCGAAGGCTCCCGCGACACGCATTTGCGCGAACTACGCGGAGGGCGCTCCGGGCGAAGTCTTTGGCATTCTCGGTAGCATGGGCTTTCTGGAAGTCGCCGCCAATCGAGGATCAGCGTTTCAACTGCTGGGCGCGGGCAAGGGCAGCGAAGTCAATGTGGTGATGGGGTGAAGTGCAGCAATTAGTAATTAGCAGTTAGCAGTTAGCACTTAGGAAGAGCGCTGTTGCTCTTGAGCTAACGGCTAAGTGCTAATTGCTGCTCTTCGGATGTACGTAGCGATCCATCTCAGCCGTCCACTTCAGGAAGCGCCACAATTCGCCACGCTCCGTCCACAGAAATTCCCAAAATTCCAGGAATCCGATCTGCGTCATCTTGACGCCGGTGTAGGTCTCGATGCGCCATAAAAGATAGGGACTGCGCCACGGGGCTATACGATGGCCCCGTGTCGAGTTCCAGAGAAAGCGCAGCATTGGCCGCATCGCGTTTTAGTATAGCGCGCCGCTACTTTGTGATGTCGATGCTGGCGCGGGTGTTTTCCCATTCCAGGCGCATCGCGCACAGGTTGCCCGACTGGCCGAACGATATCGTGAAGTTCTCCACCGGCGCTGACGTTTTCGATACTTTCATGTCGAAGCGGCCCAACTCATCGGCTTCGTACTTGTAAGGAATGCCCCACTCGGCAGTCTTTTTGTTGACGATCAATGTCCATTTATCAGGGTTCGGAATTGTGAAGATAGTGTAGCTTCCGGCGGGAAGCGATTTGCCGCCGATCGTGACATTCGCATCGGTGACGAACTTGGTTGCTTCGTTGGCGCCAGTGCGCCAGATTTTTCCGTAGGGGACGAGCGCCTTATCGTCGTCGGTGCCGAAAATCTTTCGTCCCTTTGCACGCGGGCTGGAATAGTCGACCTTAATAGTTTTGCCGTCGGAGAACTTACACTCCGCGCTGGCGGCGGGGCTGGGACGCTTGGAGTTGTCCATCTGGGCCGAAACGAGAGTTGCCGCCGCGAAGACTACGGCTGCGATTAAAGAAAACTTCTTCATGATTTATTTCCTCCTGGAAATCAGCATTTGGCAATTAGCCATTAGCATTTAGCAAAGCGCGCCGCAGCCGTGTCTCTCGCCTGAGCTAACGGCTAAGTGCTAAATGCTAACTGCTGCTTGTTGTCCGCCAAGAATTATACGCATATCCCCGCTACAATTTGTCTCATGGCTGTGTTCAACGAAAAGCAGGAAGAGCTGGAGCACTTTGAAACGCGCATGGGCGTGCCTCGCGGACGACTCGCTGTCACCATGGACCTGGTCACCGACGCCATGGCGCTGGTGGGGCAGCATGGCGTCTATTGCCAAAGCCAGCGCTGGCCGGGCAAGCCGGTGATGGATGTGCAGTTGATCATGAAGAATCTGACGGACGCCAAAGAGCTGATCCAGAGCGTGATGGAAGAGCTGAAGCCTAAGGCCTGAGCGGTCCCACTTCGTATGCACGAAATTCTGAATTGACGATCTTTAGTGGTGGTACAGTTTGCGAAATCGTTAACCACAGAGGTCACGAAGGTTCTCGAAGGAAATACGTAAGCCAACGCCTTCGTGATACTTAGTGTCCTTCGTGGTCGAGGTTCGGCGGCTCCGGTCTGGAACTGCACGACTACCGAACTTTAGGGGCCGAAGAAACTTTCGATACGAAACCGAAGTGCTTTCGCGGCCCGTTTAAGCCGGATTATCGCACCCGCAAAAGTCTTACAATTGAAAGTATGGAGCGCAAGATTTTCTGGGGGTCAATGACCGTGCTCGGAATACTCGCCGACGTGGTGCTGCCGTTGTGGTGGGCGGTGGGTGCAACCATTCCGATCATGTATTTCTCGTGGTGGATTGCGTATCGCAGCGGCTGGTTCGAGTAGGCGATTGAATTTTCTCGCGCCGCCCTTGATAATTGCGGAGCCGCAACTCCAATCTCACAGGGGCAATAAATGAAGATCCAATGGAAGATCTCAGCCGTATTGTGTCTGGTCACCACCCTGGCGCTCGCCGGCATGGCCCAAACGATGGCAGCCCCGGCGCCAACCACTTTGACGCCCGAGGAGCGCGCGGCCGCGCTCAAGAGCCTTCAGGCAACGCACGACGCCTTTCTGCAATCGATTGCCGGATTGTCGGAGAAGCAATGGAGATTTAAGCCGACACCGGACCGCTGGTCGGTCGCGGAAGTGTCGGAGCACATTGCGGTCGCCGAGTCCACCCTTCTCGGACTCGTGCAAACAAAGTTCATGACGTCGCCCGCCGATCCAAGCAAACGATCTGAGGTCGCTGGCAAAGACGAGATTATTCTGACGAGGGTGCCGGACCGGACCCGTAAAGTACAGGCGCCGGAAATCCTCAAGCCAACCAATCGCTGGGCGACCGAGGCAGACGTGATCAAGGCCTTTGAAGAGAGCCGCAAAGCGACAATGGATTATGTGAGAACGACGAACGATGATCTGCGCGACCATTTTGGGCCGCATCCGATGCTCGGCACGCTCGACGCCTATCAGTGGATATTGCTGATCTCGGCGCACTCCGAGCGGCATACGAAACAGATTGAAGAAGTGAAGGCGGACCCGAACTTTCCCAAGGAGTAAGTGATTACAGCTGCGCGATAAACTCATCCACTCGAACTCCGGCCTGTTTCAAGATGCTGCGTAATGTGCCCGCCGCGAGCTCCGGATGCATCGGCACGACGCACCCCACCACTTGGTCTGGGCCTTCGCGCTTGAGGACAACGTGACTGCCGCGCTGGCGGGCTTGGGCGAAACCCAGACGTTCAAGAGCACGGATGGCTTCTGCCCCTGAAACGCGGGGCAGTCTAGGCATAGCGTGCCTCAAAGACCGTTACCAGCGGACGACTCGATCCTTCTGGCGGAAACTCTTCCATGTAGAGTTCAGTGGCTTCCTTGAGATTTGCGATGGCTTCTTCGACAGTTTTTCCCTGGCTGGCCGTGCCGACCTCCGGGCAGTCGGCGACATACAGATCGCCTTCCCTATGCAGAACCGCAGTGAATGTGCCGATTGGCATCTCTCTTCTACTCCTTTCGCACAACCTTATCACGAGCGCACTCGCTTGAGGGGACGCCATCTACTCGACTGTAATTCCGAACTAGGCCGCGTTCTCTCCCGGCACCGCCAGCGTGTTCCACCAGGCTCGCTGGATGAGCGGATGGGGATCCTCGCCGGCTCCGAAGAGCTGATAGTTCCTTTCGTGAAGCAACTTCGATACCGCATCCGCATTCCTAGGATCTACCTCGCACAAGATCACGGGCCGAGCGCTTTCCAGCAAACGCACCGCGCCACGAAGCACCTCCGCCTCATGCGACTCGACATCAATCTTCAGCACGCTGGGAGGCGGGAAAAAATCAAGGAGCAAATCCAGCGTGACCGAAACAGTCGGCTGCAAGAACCGATGGCCTCCCGCCTGGGTTGAGCCCGAGATACCATGCAGGTGATTCGAGGCGCGCGCCCGTTGCGCAATCTCCAGTTCGCTCACGCCCACCTCGTTGGAGACGGATGCGCACAAGACTTTAACCGGGGCGGCGGACAATTTGTTCTGAGCAATTTCGTGCGAAGATCGTTCCACGAGATGAGCGAGCCAGATGTCGGGCTCAATGGCCAGCACAAAGCCGTAGGGCGTGGCCTTGGCAGCCGCGGAAAACGCGAACAAACCAACGTTCGCCCCCACATCCCAGACCACCGATCCCGGCTGCACGAGTTCCCGCGCCAACTGGAACAGACGCCCATCGACCCTCGACACGCCCACCCAATGACGGAGACCGGCCTCCGGAGTTACATAGAGGGGCAGGCGCTGGAACTCCCGCGGCAAATGACGGCGCAGAACAACACCCCGACTGAGCCCTTCGGCAAGGCTCCGCAACCGTCTACCAAGCATCATCGCTTCCTAGGCTAGCTGGTACTTCCCTGCCTCAATCGTCTTCTGCGCGATCTGCTGGCGCAACGCAATCGTGTTGAAGGGTTCGTGCTTGGCCAGACGGCGGACAATGGCCAACTGCGTGCGTAACATGTCGCCTTCGGCTACGTCGGCGATGACTTTCTTTGCCGCGGCTTCCACTTTCTCCAGCGACTGGGTGAGATACACCCGCGTCATCGCTAGGGCGAGGGACGAAGCGGCCTCGCCTTTTTGTTCGACCATTTTTTGCGTGCGCAGCACGGCCGATTCCATGGCGTAGATTTCAATCGTCATATCGGCGATCGCGCCCATGACCTCCTGCTGATCCTGAATCGACTGCATATATTTCTGCGTAGCCGAACCGGCGACGAACAGGCCCAGCTTCTTCGCTTGCGCAACCAGTTTGCGTTCTTCGGCCAGCGCGCCATCGATTTCTTCGCCGTTCGATGGGCCGCTCAGGACTTCGTCCATCAGCTTCTTGATTGCCGGCATCAACGGCAATTGGCCGGTCATGGCGCGCTTCAAGAGGAAGCCGGTGATGATGAGGCGGTTGATTTCGTTGGTGCCTTCGAAGATGCGATTGATGCGGGCGTCGCGATAGGCGCGCTCGGCGGGATACTCTTCGACGAAGCCATAGCCGGCGAAAATCTGCAGGCTCTCGTCGACGACGTAATCGATCATTTCGGAGCCCCAGACTTTGAGAATCGAGCACTCGACCGCGTATTCCTCGATCGCCTTGCGCTGTTCTTTCGCGGCATCGGGACTGGAAGAGTCAATCTCCGAGAGCAGCGCGTCCATCATTCCTACCGTGCGATAGACGAGCGACTCGCCGACGTAGATCAGCGTGGCCATGTTCGCAATCTTTTCGCGGACCAGGCCGAAATCACTGATCGACTTGCCGAATGCCTTGCGCTGCTTGGCATAAGCCACGGCGCTCTCGACCGACACGCGAGCTCCGCCGACGCACATGGCTCCAAGTTTAAAGCGCCCGATGTTCAGAATATTGAAGGCGATGATGTGGCCCTTGCCAATTTCGCCGAGCAGATTTTCGACCGGAACCTTGCAGTCGTTGAGAATCACGGGGCAGGTAGAAGATCCCCGAATACCCATCTTGTGTTCTTCAGCGCCGGTGGAGAATCCGGGAAAGGTTCTTTCGACCAAGAACGCCGAAAACTTTTCGCCGTCAATCTTCGCGAAGACTGTGAAGAGGTCGGCAAAACCGGCGTTCGTGATCCACATCTTCTCGCCGTTGAGGATATAGTGCTTGCCATCCGGCGAAAGCACGGCGCGGGCGCGGCAGTTGAGCGCGTCGGAGCCGGAGGTCGCTTCCGACAAACAATAGGCGCCGACTATTTCTCCCGCCGCCAGGCGCGGCAGATATTTTTTCTTTTGCTCGTCGGTGCCAAAATAAACGATCGGCAACATGCCAATGCCGCTGTGCGCGCCCCATGTGGTGGCAAAGCCCGCGTACTTCGCCATGTGGTCCGCGATGACGGCGGCGGTGACTTTATCCATCTCGAGGCCGCCATAGGCTTCAGGAACTTCGACTCCGCTGAGGCCAAGGTCTCCGGCCTTCTTCAAGAGGGCGCGAGAGATGGAGTAATCCTTGTGCTCGATCTTTTCCGCTTGGGGGAGAATCTCATTGATGGCAAATTCTTCGGTTGTTTGGCCGATCATCTGCTGCTGGTCGGTGAAATCTTCAGGGGTGAAAACGTCGGCGGTCTGACGCTCTCCGAGCAGGAAACTGCCGCCAGAAATTTTCGTCTTAGGGATTGCTGTTGTCGCCATAGCTGCATTCCTCCGTACTCTCAGAGCGTTCACCACAAAGGGCACTAAGGTTCACGAAGGAAGAACAAGATCATAGGCTTTCCTTAGTGAAACTTCGTGTCCTCTGTGGTAAACGCTTTTACTTCCAACCGCTGCCATTTACAAATCGCTTGATGCCATCTTTCAAATGCGCAACATTGAAGTTTATGAGAAGTCCAAGGGATCGTCCACTGAGTTTCAAGTAGGAGATGATTTGCGCC
This sequence comes from uncultured Acidobacteriaceae bacterium, assembly GCA_963800565.1. GTDB lineage: Bacteria > Acidobacteriota > Terriglobia > Terriglobales > Acidobacteriaceae > Acidiflorens. The sequence goes on along the minus strand of CAWDBM010000007.1, from coordinate 190,510 downwards.
TGATGAGCCGGCGCGATCGCGTCCACGGACTTCAGTTCGACGATTACCAGGTCTTCCACCGAGAGATCGATTCGATAGCCAAGGTCTAGTTTGACGCCATCGTAGACTACGGGCAAACCCACGCGCGCAGCCGACTGCAGGCCGGCCTTACCGAGTTCGTGCTGCAAACACGCCATGTAAGCGCTTTCGAGAAGGCCGGGGCCTAGCTCGGAATGAACTCGCATTGCGGCGGTTATCACGGCGTGGCTAATTTCCTGCGTGGGGTTTCGATTGATTGTTGGGGTAGCCATGACCTCCGTTATCGACGTTTTCTCAGAATCGCGCTAGGAGGAAAATCACAATATATTTGGTCGATTTTCCTTCGTGTACCTTCGTGTCCTTGGTGGTTCAAGCTTTTTTCTAAAGCACCAAGGACACGAAGGTAGACGAAGGGAAAAACGCTAATTCAGATTCTCGAAAATCCCCGCCGCGCCCATCCCGCCACCCACACACATGGTCACCAGTCCGTAGCGCGCCTTCCGCCGCTTCAGTTCGCGGATCACGCTGGCGGTCAGCTTCGCCCCTGTACAGCCCAGCGGATGCCCTAACGCGATTGCTCCGCCGTTCGGATTCACGCGCTCCAGATCGAGCCCACCTTCCTTGATCACGGCCAGCGCCTGCGCGGCGAAGGCTTCGTTCAGTTCGATAACGTCGATATCGGAGAGCTTTAATCCTGCCAGCTTCAGAGCTTTGGGAATGGCAAACACTGGGCCCAGGCCCATTTCTTCGGGCTTGTATCCGGCAGTAGCGAACGAGACATAGCGCACCAGCGGAGTGATGCCCAGAACCTTTGCGCGCTCGGCCGACATCACGATGGCGGCAGCTGCGCCATCCGACATTTGCGAAGAATTTCCGGCGGTCGTCACGCCCTTCACATGAAACGCGGGCTTGAGCCCACCGAGCGCCTCGATCGAAGTGTCGGCGCGCGGCCCTTCATCAACTTTAAACGTGATCTCCTGCCGCTTGGGCTTCGATCCGTTGGGCGTCGTGAAGCTGACCGGCACGGCGACCGTTTCATCTTCAAACTTCTTCGCTGCAATTGCCGCCAGGGCATTCTGATGGCTGCGCAGGGAAAATTGATCGCACTGCTCGCGCGTGATGCCGAAGCGACTCGCCAGCCGCTCAGCCGTGAGGCCCATCGAGAGATAGGCGTCGGGATAATGATCGACCAGCCAGGGATTTGGCGAAATCTTGTGGCCGCCCATGGGAATCATCGACATCGATTCCGTGCCGCCCGCAACAATCACCTCGGCGCCTCCGCTCATGATGCGCTCGGCGGCCATGGCAATCGACTGCAATCCGGAGGAGCAGAAGCGATTGATCGTGACCGCCGACGCTTCAATCGGCAGGCCGGCGCGCAGCGATGCGATGCGCGCCACATTCATCCCCTGCTCGCCCTCTGGCATAGCGCAGCCGAGGATGACGTCTTCGATCTCTTTGGGATCAAGCTGGGGCACGCGATCAAGCGCGCCCTCGATGGCGACGGCAGCCAGTTCATCGGGACGCGTGGCTCGAAGCGTACCCTTGAACGCGCGGCCCACAGGAGTGCGGACGGAAGAGACTACGACAACTTCTCGCATATAGTGATTTTACCGCAGAGGTACGCCGAGCGCGCGGAAACCCGAACCAACGGTAGTGGTGCAGTTTGCGAAATCATTAACCACAGAGGTCACGAAGGAAATACGTAAGCGAATGCCTTCGTGGTACTTAGTGTCCTTCGTGGTTGAAGGTTCGAAGTCTGAGGTCTGAAACTGCACCACTACCGAACCAACTCCAAGTCGGTCGGCACGCGCCGGTCACTCTTGATGAACGATGGTTCGACTACCTCAGATCTTCTCCCACCGAAATACTAAACACGGTCCCATCGTTCTCCGTGCCACCGAAGAAGGTGGTTCCGTAGAACACTCTCTTTGCTCCCTCGACCAGGCCGCAATAGGGGTTCTTGCCGCCGGCCTCATCGAAATTATGCAGCGTGGTAAATGTTCCGTCGGTGGTCATTCTAAAGATGGTCCCGCCAACGTGTGCGCCCCAGGCTTCGGTGGTTCCGTAGAGGTCGCCGTCGCTTCCCAGCAAAATTCCATAGGGCGTTGCGCCATCCTTGCCGTCGAAACTGTGCAGGGTGGCGAGGGAGCCTTCGGCGGTCAACGAGAAGACTGTACCGTCACCACTTGCTCCGCCCGAACCCGTGGTGCCATAAAAAATCTGGCCTGCGCCCTCGACCACTCCACTGTAGGGATATGCGCCGTCGCTCACGTCGAAGGTATGCAGAGTCGTCAACTCTCCGCCGAGCGTTATCTTGAAAACGGTGCCGCACCCATCGATGTTGCAGGCGGCGTAGTCTCCGCCGGCGTGAGTGATTCCATAGATGTTGCCGTCGCTTCCCAGGAGCAGCGATCCGACGGGATATTGGCCGTCTGCGCAGCTCGGTTGCGAACAAAAGTTATAAAGTGTGGTTAGCGTGCCCGTCGAAGTGATCTCGTACACCGTGCCCGAGTAGCCAGAACCGCCTCCATTGGTTGTTCCATAGAACGTTCCATTGGCGCCAACCAGCAGCGGGCTGTAGGGGCCGGCACCGTCGGGGCCGCCGAAGCTATGCAGTGTGGTCAGCGTGCCGGCGGGCGTAATCTGGAAAACCGTGCCCCAGCCGCCGTTCGTTCCGCCGGATTGCGTAGTGCCATAGAAGTTTCCATCCGAGCCCTCGGCCAGCGCCATTGAGGGATATTTGCCATCGGGGCAGGCGGGTTGCGCACAAAAATTGTAGAGTGCCGTCAATTGTCCCTTCGGTGTGATCTTGAAGATGTTGCCATAATGGTGGGGTCCGCCGTTGATTGTAGTGCCGTAGAGATTTCCGTCACTGCCCATGACCAGCGCAGCGTAGGGAAGGTTGCCATCCCAACCGTGAAAGCTGCGCAGAGTCTTAAAGGTTTGGGCGGGAAGAAGCAGGGTTGCCGTCATGCAGAAGACGACTACGGCAGACATTTGTAGCCATGGGTTCGGTCGGGTCACTGGCAAATCCTCCGGGGTACGAGATGGGTATGCGAGAACTGGTGAGCATTGAATTCGATTCAGCAAAAGCTTGCGGAACAAGCCGCAACCGCTTTCCGCCGCAACGGTGATCGGTCCGGTAGCGGCGCTGGTCGCGAACTTTGCCGTCAGCTGCGTGTGGGAGTTTACGCTGAACATGGCTGTAACGCCAACATTTTCGCGAGAAGCGAGTGAGATGGGACGTGCGAAGCCCTAGCGATCGCCGACGCGATAGATCGTATTCTTCGGCTGTGCGAAGACGCGCTTGAGCACCGGCTCAAACGCCGCCAGTGGAAAGCACTCCGCCTTGGCATCGAACGCGGGGCCGTCGAACTTCTCGCAGAACTCTGCCGTACGCAAAAAATGCGGGTGACCGCGAAACTGCTCGCGCATATTGCGGTCCATGCCGATGTGGTGAAAGAAATAATAGCCCTGAAAGATGCCGTGCTTCTCGACCATCCAATGATTTTCTTCGGAGACGAAGGGCTTGAGGATGGCGGCGGCGATATCAGGATGATTGAAGGTACCGAGCGTGTCTCCAATATCGTGCAGCAGAGCGCACGCCACATACTCGTCGTCGCGGCCGGCCTGCATGGCGAGGGTCGCAGTGAGCAAGGAGTGATGCAACCGGTCGACCGGAAACCCGCCAAAATCGCCGTCGAGCAGCTTGAGATGGGCGACGATGCGCTGCGGAAGCTGCTGCGCGTATTTCATGAAGTCGGTGGCGATGAGCGCCCAGTCTTCGCGGGTGGAATCTTCAATGCTGGAGAAAGTGGCAATCTGTTCCTGCGGCATGACGGCCAGTTTACGCAAACGCGGGCGGGGCCGACAAGGATGGAATCGCAGCCCAAATCAGCCTACCGCGCCGACGACTCCTAAATCGTGCTGATTGGGTTATCCTTGTGCAATGGCTGATAGCCTACTAGAGTTCGCATACAAGATGGCTCAGGCTGCCAGAGCAGGACTTGCAGTCGAAAGAAAGCGGCTGAAGGAGATCCTCGCCGAGCGGCAGAAACAGTCCACCGAATCTAGCAAGCAGTCGCAGTGAGCCCACCTAAACTGACGCTGATCGCGGGAGCGAACGGCTCCGGCAAAACTACTCTGACTCGCTGGAATGCCGACCTCTTTCAAGGTATTTCCATACTTGACCCCGACTCGATTGGAAAGCCTCTCCAGCCGACCGCCTCAACTGCATTTCCGATCGCCGGCGCTCGACAAGTGTTGTTGTTAGCGGATGACCACATCAGACGAGGAAAGAGCTTCGCCGTCGAGACCACTCTTTCGGGGAAAAAACTATTTGCGCATGATGCTCGATGCACGGAACCGAGGCTTTGAAATCGTGCTTCTATATATCGGAACGGATAATGTTGACATTAATCTCGGGAGAATTCGCGATCGCGTTTTAGCGGGTGGTCACAACGTACCCGAACTGGACGTGCGCCGACGCTATCAGCGGAGCCTGTCGAATCTTTCAATCGCGGAGAGCGCGCCGACCACACGGTTTTGTTCGACAACTCGACCGAGGACGGCTATAGACCAGTAGCGATCCTAAGTTCGACCGAAAAACAGTGGCTGCAACCGCGGCCAAGCTGGATTCCGCATACATTTGAACCTCGCTGACATTCGAAGCACCTATTGACTGCCCTTCTTCAACTGCTGCTTCCACCCCAGCACGCGCGCCTTATTCCCCTCCGCCTCAGCCTCGGGCACCATGCCTTTTTTCTGGTAGAGGATCGAGAGGCTGGTGTGGGCGAGGATGTCGTCCGGATCGATCTCCAAGATCTGCCTCGACACTTCGATGGCTTCGTCGAAGCGGTTGAGATCCTGAAGGGCGCGGCTCAGCCCGTGCAGCGCGTCGGTGAATTTGGGATCGGCCGCTACTGCCTGGCGATATTCTTCGACGGCGCGATCATGGTGGCCTTCGAGCACCAGGTCGAGCGCAGCATAATAGTGATGCTCGGCGCGTTGGCGGGCACTTTCGAAGCTGCGCGGATCGTCGGGCATATCTTCAGGCTGATTCTAGCGAGGCGTCGCCTTGCTAAGGATGCATGGGTCCTTCGCTTCGCTCAGGATGACGCCCAGACTTTTGCCATCGACTGACTGGAAAGAAAGCTAGCTCTTCGCTTCCGGCTTCCAGCGCAGCACCGGTTTGCGCGCAGCGGCAGTTTCGTCCAGACGTGAAATGCGGGTATTGTGCGGAGCGTCGAGCACGAACTGCGGATCTTCTTCCACCTCTTCCGCAATCGATTTCATCGCTTCGATGAAAAGATCCAGCTCTTCTTTGGGCTCGCTCTCAGTCGGCTCGATCATCAGCGCGCCGGCGACAATCAACGGGAACGCCGTGGTGTAGGGATGGAATCCGTAGTCGATCAGGCGTTTGGCGAGGTCCATTGTTTTCACGCCCTTTTTCGACTGAACCTTATCGCTGAAGACGACTTCGTGCATCGAGGGCGTCGAATAGGGCAGATCGTAAACGCCTTCGAGGCCCTTGCGGATGTAGTTCGCATTGAGCACGGCGTCTTCGGTGGTCTGACGCAGGCCATCGGGGCCATTGGCGAAGATGTAGGCGAGGGCGCGGATGAACATACCGAAATTTCCGTAGAACGCGCGCACGCGGCCGACCGATTGCGGACGGTTGTAATCGAAGCCCAGCGTGCCGTCCGGCTTGGTGACCACGACCGGCGTCGGCAGAAACGGCGAAAGAATTTTCTTCACCGCGACCGGTCCGGAGCCGGGTCCGCCTCCACCATGTGGCGTGGAAAAAGTCTTGTGCAGGTTGAGGTGCATCACGTCGACGCCAAAATCGCCGGGCCGCGCCTTGCCTACGAGCGCATTCATGTTGGCCCCATCCATGTAGAGCAGGCCGCCTTTTTCGTGCAGCAGGTCAGCGATCTTGTGAATCTCCTGCTCGAACACGCCGAGTGTATTGGGATTGGTGACCATCAGTGCGGCGACATCTTCATTCATCTGCGCCGCGAGGGCGGCGACGTCGACCATGCCGCGATCGTTCGATTTCAAATTTTCGACCGCATAGCCCACCGTCGCCGCGGTCGCTGGATTCGTGCCGTGCGCGGAGTCGGGGATGAGGATTTTCTTGCGAGCGTTGCCTTGCGACTCGTGATAGGCGCGCACCATGAGCAATCCAGTGAGCTCGCCTTGCGCGCCCGCCGCTGGTTGCAGAGTAATTGCGTCCATGCCGGTAATTTCCAGCAGGCAGTCGCTCAGCGTTTTCATGATCTGCAGAGCGCCCTGCGAAATCTTCTCCGCCTGATAAGGATGTCCGTTGGCGAGGCCTTCGACGCGCGCGACAAACTCGTTAACGCGCGGGTTGTATTTCATCGTGCAGGAGCCGAGCGGATACATGCCGAGATCGATGGCGTAATTCCAGGTCGAGAGCCGCGTGAAGTGGCGGATGATTTCAATCTCGCTGACTTCCGGCATGTTGCCGAGGTCTTTTCTTTCTTGCTTACCCAACAATTTCGCAGTGTCGACCTCCGGAACATCGAGCGGCGGCAACTTCCACGCCGCTTTGCCGGGAGACGACTTCTCGAAAATCAAGCCTTCGTTCTGATTGACGTGGCGCGTCGCTTTGCGGGTGACGTGTTTCGTTGTCATCGCGTCACCTCCACGGGCTCGACAACCTTTACATTTTGCGTCGAGCCGTCGCTTTCGGCGCCGTTTCCGACTGCGATTTCGATTGCTTTATCGATCATGGATCGCGTCGTCAATTCCGTGCAGCACCACAGGGCTGCATTGCCAAGTTCGGGATAGAACTTCTTCAGCGGAAATCCGCCAACGATTTTGTGCTCCAGCAAACGCGAGTTAATCGATCGAGGATCCTCGCTCGTCTGGACGACGAACTCGTTAAATCGCGGCGCGCTCGCGAACAGCACTTTGGCGCGATTGCTGAACTCGGCGGCAGCATATGCCGTCTTAGCCAGATTCTGTTTGGCCAGTTCGCGCAGGCCGACTTTGCCATAAACGGTCATGAAGATATTCACCATGAGCGCGACCAGGGCCTGGTTGGTGCAGATATTCGAAGTCGCCTTTTCTCGGCGGATGTGCTGCTCGCGCGTCGCCAGTGTGAGCACGAATCCGCGCTTGCCATTCTTGTCGACGGTCTGGCCAGCAAGGCGGCCCGGCATCTGCCGCACGAATTTATCTTTGGTCGCAAGTACTCCACAGTAGGGACCGCCGAAGCCCAGCGGCACTCCGAAAGACTGCGCTTCCATGGCGACGATGTCGGCGGCGCGGGGCGGTTCGACGATTCCGAGCGACACGGCCTCGGCGATCGAGACGATCAGAAGCGCTCCGCGTTTGTGCGCGATATCGGCGATAGCTTCGACGTCCTCGATGGCGCCCAAGAAATTTGGCGACTGAATCAGGACGCATGCGGTGTCATCGTTAATCGACTTCTCGAGTTCCTTCAGATCGATCTGTCCGGAGTCAGTGAACCCGACCGTCGCCAACGGAATTTCCTGATGCGTCGCGTAGGTGGTGAGCACTTCGCGATATTCGGGATGCAGATTGCGCGCAACAACGGCGGCGTTCTTTCCCGTAACGCGGACCGCCATCATCACCGCTTCGGTCGCAGCCGTAGAGCCGTCATACATCGACGCGTTCGCCAGATCCATGCCGGTGAGTTCAGAGATCATGGTCTGAAATTCGAAGATGGCTTGGAGCGTGCCCTGCGCGAACTCGGCCTGGTAGGGCGTGTACGAGGTCAGGAATTCGCCGCGCTGCACGAGCGCATCGATGACCACCGGGCGGTAATGCGCGTAGGCTCCGGCTCCGAGAAAGCTGGCGTAGCCTTCGCCGTTTTCTTTGGCGCGCTCTTTGAACCAGTCGACAATTTCCGACTCCGCCATCTGGCGTGGGATAGCGAGATCGCGCGTTAAGCGATACTCGGCTGGAATCGGCGAGAAAAGTTCGTCGATAGAGCGGATTCCGATCGCCTGCTGCATGGCGGCACGGTCCGCGGGAGATTTAGGTAGATATCGCATGGGAACTCTAGTTAGATGTAGCCGGCGTTAAAAAGATTGCGTGGCGATCGCAGAGGTCAGAGGTCAGATTTCAGAGGTGAAAAGCGCTGGCCCTCCGATGAATTCTAAAGAACGCGGGTTCTAACTTCTGCAATCTGACCTCTGACCTCTGCATCACCCTCCTGCCTCTTCACTTGCAAATTTGTCGTAGTCGGCCGCCGATAACAGCGCATCGAGTTCGGACGGATCTTTCACTTTGATCTTGATCAACCAGGCTGCATGCGCATCTTTATTTACCTGTTCGGGAGCCGTGGCCAGAGCGTCGTTCGCCGCCATCACCGTACCCGACACGGGCGCGTAAATATCGGAGACGGCTTTCACGGACTCCACCGTGCCGAAGGGCTTGCCCTTGGTTAGCTCTGTTCCCGCCTTGGGTAATTCCACGAACACGATATCGCCAAGCGATTCCTGGGCGTGGTCGGTGATGCCGATGGTACCGTCGGCGGTAATCCACTCGTGTTCTTTTGTGTATTTGCGATCGGTTGGGGATGGCATGTCAGCTCTTGGCTCCTGGCTCTTAGGTCTTGGCTCTTAGCTTTTAGCTCTTCCTCTGTGTTTCCCTGTGCCCTCTGTGGTTCAAGCTTTCTTCGGACGCTTATAAAACGGCGTCGGTACCACCTTGGCCGCGACTCCCTGCCCGCGAATTTCTACTTTTACTGTTGCTCCGATTTCTGAATGCGCGGGCGGAACATACGCTAACGCAATATTTTTCTTCAGGAACAGCGCAGGCGATCCGCTAGTCACGTAGCCGATCTCGCGCCCTGCGTCGTCCAGAATTTCATATCCGTCACGGGCGATTCCCCGCTCGACCATTTCGAGACCGACCAGCGTTTTCTCCAAGCTTTCAGCCTTCGCTTTTTCGAGCGCCGCGCGGCCGATGAAATCCGGCTTCTCCATCTTGCAAAAACGATCGAGACCGGCCTCCCAGACATTGATCGTGTCGGAAATCTCGTGGGCGTAGAGCGGCAGCTTGCCTTCGAGGCGCAGCGTGTTGCGCGCACCGAGGCCGCAAGGAACGGCTCCTAACTCCTTGCCAGCATCGAGAATTGCATACCAGACGCGGGCGCTGGTCGCCTCGTCGGAAGGGATGTAAATCTCGAATCCGTCTTCGGCGGTATAGCCGGTGCGGCCGATCAGGATATTTTTCAGGCCGCACAAAGTTCCGCGGGTGACCCAATAGAATTTTACTGCGCTCAGGTCGGCGTCGGTTAGCTTTTGCAGCAGATCGACGGCCTTCGGCCCCTGAATCGCAATCTGCGTGAAATCATCGGAGAGATGCTCGACCGCGCAATCAAATTGCCGCGTATTGTCGCGCACCCAGTTGAAATCTTTCTCGCGCGTGCCCGCATTGATGACAAGCAGATACTCGTCTTCGCCGAGACGATGCACGATCACATCGTCAACGAATGTTCCTCGGGGATAAAGCAACGCCGAATACTGCGCTTGGCCGATTGCCAGGCGGGAGGCATCGTTCATCGAAATATGCTGGACGGCGGCGAGTGCCCCGGGGCCGGCGAGCCGGATATCGCCCATATGGCTGACATCAAAGATCCCCACACCAGTGCGCACTGCCATGTGCTCGTTGACGATGCCGCAGCCGATGGATGCAGGATATTCGACCGGCATGTCCCAGCCGTTAAACTCCACCATCTTCGCGCCCATCTGGCGATGGACAGCGTTCAGCGCGGTCTTGCGAACGGTTGGCGGAGCGGCGGGCGGAATGGCTTCAGCGGCGGACAAGTGGCCTCACGAATCTGGACTGTTTAAGTTAACACACAGTGCGAGGAAAGGCAGGGGGCAGGAAAAACAAGGAACAGGAAAAACAAAAGACAGGAAAATCAGGAAAGGCAAATGCTTGGTTTTGCTTTTCACGCTCTTGCCTTTCCTGCTTTTTGCCTTTCCTGCTTTTTGCTGTTCCTGCTCTTTGCCTTTCCTGCCCCCTGCCCTGTGACTTCCGTTATGTTCTATTCGCGGCCTCTCCAAACTAAACTTTATCCATGTCCGCTAAGCCTGGAGTCAGCAAGATCGTTTGCGCTCAGTGCGAGCAACCGGAAACGGCTTGCTACTGCGAAAAGTACTGTGTCTACTGCCAGTCGCAACTCGATGTGCGCCTCTGCACCGACGGCCTGTTCTATTGCGAAGCCTGCCGCGAAGCTTGCGGCTACAAAGTGGTGAATTAATGCCAGCACGGGAATCTCAACGGTCTGGCTTGTAGTAGGGAGTTATCTTCGCAACCTTTGCTAAGAACTGTTCTTCAAAGAGTTCCGTCAACGGCGACGAATAACGCGTAACCACGTGGCATTTCCCGTCCCTTACACCTTCAATCAGCCACTCCGTGCCGTCCAAAACTATCTCATTCGGAGGGTCCTCGACCTGTGCAGGCAATCCCCAGAAACCAATGTCAGCCAGACTCGCAAATAGGTCCGACTCTTCTTCCAATGTCAGTTTCCTGATTTTGCGGACCGGCTTTCCCCACTCGTAGCCTCCTTGGCCACTCCAGACGTAGCTAAGCAGTGTGGCCGTACCGTCCACGGCAATATCCACTCGAAGGAGTACTGGGTGCTCGAAGGTTGGCACCCAGATAAATCTGTACGATTCAGTGGGCTCCGAAGCTGGCTCGGGACAGAGCAAGGGCTGCCCTATGTCGGTGAGGGGCTTCGAGTACAAATGCGCATCCAAAAGCTCCTGGTGAACCTTGAAATCAGATGCCTTTGGCGGCGCCTGCTCCAGTTTTATGGTCAGTTCGGTCGTTTTTCCGTCGTCGACAACAACCCCGGCGACGACTTTATCCCTGAAACCCCAGCGCTTGGCGCTTACATGATAAGTACCCGAAGGGACGCCCTTGAACGAAACATTGCCGTTTGGACTCGGAATTCCGATGACAGCGGGCAACTCAAGGAGGCGTACCTCAGCCTGAGCAACCACCGCACCCTGGTAGTCGACCACTGTGACTCGTATGGAGGAGCTTTGTTGCGCCGCACTGGCTGCCACAATTGTCACAGATAGACACACCATCGCTAACGCGTCCAGAATTGCTTGACGCAAACGCGCCATTCCTTTCCGGAGTCGTAGAAGCGAGCGTAACTTCAGTGTCGACATGTTCGCAGCTTCAGATCACCATCACTTCCTTATATTCCCCGTAAACCTTGCGCATCGCGTCTGAGATTTCGCCGACCGTGGCATTCGCTTCCACAGCCGCGAGGATGAGCGGCATGAGATTGTCTCCGGAGCGCGCGGTATCTTCCACCGCGCGGATCGCAGCTTTCCACGTCTCGACATTACGCTTGGCACGCACTGCCCGCAGCCGCTCGACTTGTTTTGGTTCGAGAGCCGGATCGATGCGCTGGATCGGCACGGCGTGCTCTTGCTCGACGTGAAAGCGGTTCACGCCAACGACGATCGCTTCTTCGCGATCGACTGCCTGCTGATATTCGTAGGCTGCGTTTTGGATTTCCTGTTGTACATATCCGCGCTCGATGGCTTTGAGCATGCCGCCCATCGCTTCAATTTTGTCGAGATAAGCGACGGCTCGTTTCTCGATTTCGCTGGTCAGCGACTCCACGTAATAGGAGCCGGCTAGCGGATCGACAGTCTGCGGCGCGCCTGATTCGAAGGCGATGACCTGCTGGGTGCGCAGCGCGATGCGCGCCGAGGCTTCGGTTGGCAACGCCAGCGCCTCATCGAATGAATTCGTGTGTAACGACTGCGTCCCGCCTAACACGGCGGCCATCGCCTGAATTGCCGTGCGAACGATGTTGTTCTCCGGTTGCTGCGCCGTGAGGGTCGAACCGGCGGTCTGGGCGTGGAAGCGCAGCATCCACGACTTGGGATTCTTGGCTTTGAATTTGTCGCGCATGATCTTCGCCCACATGCCGCGGGCGGCGCGGAATTTTGCCACTTCCTCTAAGAAATTGTTGTGTGCATTAAAGAAAAACGAAAGACGTGGCGCGAATTTGTCGACGTCGAGACCGGCGCGAATCGCCGCTTCCACATAGGCGATGCCATTGCCCAGCGTAAAAGCGACTTCCTGCACCGCCGTCGATCCCGCCTCGCGCATGTGATAGCCGGAGATGGAAATCGTGTTCCAGTCGGGCACGTTCTCGTTCGTCCAGGCAAAAACATCGGTGATGATGCGCATCGCCTGTTGCGGCGGGTAGATATAAGTTCCGCGCGCGATGTATTCCTTGAGCACATCGTTTTGCACGGTACCCGAAAGCTTGCGGATGTCCATCCCCTGCCGCCGCGCCACGGCCACGTATAACGCCAGCAGGATCGACGCGGTCGCGTTGATGGTCATCGAGGTTGAAATCTTGGTTAGGTCGATGCCGTCGAAGAGGCGCTGCATGTCTTCGATGGAATCGATGGCCACGCCGACCTTGCCTACTTCTCCGACGGCTAGCGGGTGATCGGAATCAAGGCCGATCTGGGTCGGCAGATCGAAAGCCACCGACAGCCCGGTGGTTCCGTTCGCCAGCAGATATTTGTAGCGCTTGTTCGATTCCTCGGCATCGCCCATGCCGGCGTACTGGCGCATGGTCCAAAGGCGGCCGCGATACATGTTGGCCTGCACGCCGCGCGTGTAGGGAAACTGGCCAGGGTAGCCCACATCGCGGTCATAGTCCCACGCGGCTAGATCTTCAGGGGTGTAGAGAGGACGTACTGAAATGTGAGAAGAAGTCTCCTGGATGGGTTGGGACGACGACGCCTTTGGTGGGGCTTCGGCCGTTTTGAGTTGCGTCATGATGTCCTGCCTTCTTGCTTTTCGCGTTTCGCTTCTAGCTCTCAGCCCTTAGCTTTTCGCCTCACCCGCCAGAAAGAAGTCAGCCCGAACCAGGCAAACGAAATGGTGAAGCAGATCGCCAGCAGCAAACGACCGGGGCCGTTGGCGTGGCCCGACTGGTACTTTTCATATTCGCGGACACCGGCCATGGCTCCTACAGCGGCCATCGCCAGAAAGACAAATCCGGTGACTTCCAGCCAGAGTTGATGGAGCACGCGGCCGATAGAACGACCGGTTTCACGCATGCCAGCCAGAACGGCACGGCCCATGCGGCTGCTCTCGACGACGGTCACGACTGCCTTGACAGCGGCACGAAAGGTCAGCGCGAAGTTTCTCATTGATTAGACGTCCATGAGTCGATCGAGAGCGGTTGGGTGCACCCTGCGAAGTCGCTAACCACAAAGGCCATCCTTAAAGGCCATCCTTCGACTGCGCTCGGGACAGGCTCCGGTTCACGGAGGAGTACCTGGGCCGTCGTGATCCTTGGTTCCCTTCGTGGTTCAAGGTTCTGAGGGTTGCCTTCTGAAAGTGCAAACGCTGCCCGACCACTATCTCAGTCGATTTTAACAGCCGGGGGAGTTACAATGACGATGGGCAGCGTCACGACCCTTTGTGACGCCTAACCATCAGCGGCGTCCGATTTCCGGGGGGATTCGTGGATCAGCAACTGAAGCAGCTTATGAAAGAACTCGGGGAGGCAATCAACGAATCGCTCTCCGACTCCGAATCGATCGCCGAAGTGGTCTCCCGCATCAAGGAAGGCGGCTACGATATTTTCCTCGTGCTCGAAGCCACCATCGGCGTCAGCAAGCAGGGGGAACACACCACCGACAAGACTTCTCTGGTCTCGACCCTAAGCACGAATTCCGAACTGAAGATCAGCGATCAGGATCTGAAGTTTCTCAAATCGCTCCGCATCAAGCTGGATGAAGACGAGGAAGAATAGTAGGTTTCAAGATTTCAAGGTTTCAATCAAGATCTTCAAGCAAGAACTTCGAGCAAGAACTTCGAGCAAGAACTTCACGTTTTTCCCCAAAAACTTCCCTTCCCGAAATAGGAAAAACTTTGCATATCGGATTCGGCGGTCTGCTAGAATCATTTTTTCCTCATCTAAGTAGCCAGTTAGCAGCATCTTAAGTGTGGTGAACCGGCGAAGAAAATGGCCTTCGGCGTGCACTTCTTAACGTGAAGTGTCGTCCTTCGACCGGTCTCCCGCGGTCTTTGAGCACTAAGGAAAGTGGTTGTGGGACCACTTCATTCACCGGCGTTAAACGGCAAACTCATGAGGTACCCGACATGGATTCCCCGGCGCATACATTGACCTTAGGCCTCCTTCCCGAGCCCAAAGCGCGCTGGGAGCGGTTTGTGCTCAGCTACGGCGCGCAGTCGCTGATGGTTGCTTTCTTCGTAATTATGGCCATCCTGCACCCCGATGTTCTTGAGCCCCGGGAGCACGACTATCATTTTGTCAGCCTGGTCGACACGCCGCCCCCGATTCCGCAGGCCCCCGCGCCGGTCCGGCATTTTCCCGTTCCCCCTCCGAAGTTTACCGAACCGGTAATTCCTCGGCCAGATGCAATGCGCGTTCCTCAGGAGTTGGTCCGGAAGAAGCCTGTGGTGCATGAAGATAAAGTGCCCGAAGTAACTCTCGCTGCCAAAAAAGAGATAATACCGGATGTCGCTCCGACGATCCCCAGGCCACCGGTGAAAACGAATGTGTTCTCGACCGGCAGTTCGGCGACGCCGACATTGGCGGCTGCACCCTCGAAGGTGCAAACGGGTGGGTTCGGCGATCCAAACGGCGCGCCCAATCAGGACACTCACGGCCATCCGGTCACGATCGCGCAGGCTGGCTCGTTCAATATGCCGAACGGCCCAGGCTCCGGCAATGGAACCGGCGGGGCGCAGGGCGCCCGCGGCGTGGTTGCGAGTACAGGATTTGGCAGCGGAGTGGCGACGGGCGATAACTCCGGGATTTCCGGTTCGCGCGGCACGGTTCGCCAGTCTGGCTTTGGCGACGCCGACGTCGTAGCTCAGCCCAAAGCGAAGACGGCTGCGGTGGTGATCAAGACGTTCCCGGCGGAGATCACCTTCAAGCCGCGTCCGGTTTACACGGAGGAAGGCCGCCAGCTGAAGATTGAAGGCGAAGTCCTGCTCGATGTCGTTTTTTCGGCGACCGGGCAGATTCGTATAGTGAAAGTTGTGCACGGCCTCGGCCATGGTCTGGATGAATCGGCGGTGCAGGCGGCGCAGAAAATTCAGTTTAAACCCGCAATGCGAGACGGTCAGCCTGCGGATTTTGAGGCGGTATTACACATCGTATTTCAGCTAGCCTCTTAAGTAACGTGCTATGGGTAAAGGTTAGTTGGTAGAATGAAACCACATAAAATGCCGCGTTCCCCACTTGCACTGCTTACGCTTTCGTTGGTCTGCTGCGTTGTCGTGTTCTCCGGGACCGCCCTCGCTCAGACCTCGCCCGCCACGACCGATCCGCAACTCTCCACGCGCAATGCAACCGCGGAACAGGCTGCAGCGACCGCCAATAGCTTCGATCAGATGATCGATCGGATGATTGAGCGCGAGCATTTTTTCATGGCGCAGATGAAGCAACTTCATCCGCTGGTGGAAACCTATATCCAGAACCTGAAACAGGACAAGGATATCGACGCGCCGGTCCCGACGAGCGACGTGTACTTCCTCGGCCGATTGGATATGACCTCGGGCGCCGACGACCGCACTTTCTCTTCGCCCACCACCGCTGGCCTCGGCAAGCGCATGTTGAGCAAACTGAAGGACGCGTATTCGGTGAAATTCCTGCCTCTCGGTTTTGCCCAGATGGTGATTCTCGATGAGGATTTTCGGCGGCAGAATTATGACTTCACATTTGTCCGCCGTGAGTTTCTCGGCGAAGTGCGATGCGTAGTGATCGATGTCGCGCCCAAGAAAGGCGCGCCCGGCGGCCGCTTCCTCGGCCGCATATGGATCGAAGACCAGGACTACAACATCGTCCGTTTCAATGGAACGTATACGCAGGCGCGCCGCAACGCCTATTACCTCCACTTTGACAGCTGGCGGCAGAACCTGCGCCCGGGCACATGGCTTCCTTCGCTCATCTATTCCGAGGAATCGGACATGAAGAGCAAACTGGGGCAGACGCTGCATTACAAGGCGCAAACCCGGCTCTGGGGCTATAACTTAAAAGATCTGCGCCGCAACTCCGAGTTTACTGAGATTACGGTCGACGCTCCGCAGTCGGTACAGGACCAGAGCCAGAAAGCGCAGGACGCGAGTCCGATCGAGGCCCAGCGCGCCTGGGAACGCCAGGCTGAAATCAACGTGCTCGACCGCTTGCAGCAGATCGGCCTGCTCGCTCCGGAGGGCGAAATCGACAAGGTGTTGGCCACCGTCGTCAACAACGTGATGGTTACTAACAACCTTGACATACAGCCGGAGATCAGGTGCCGCGTGCTCATGACCACGCCGCTCGAATCTTTTACTATTGGACATACTATCGTCGTGAGCCGCGGCATGATCGATGTGCTGCCCGACGAAGCGGCGCTGGCCATGATTCTGACGCATGAACTGGCGCACATCGTGCTTGGTCACCATCTTGATACTAAAATGGCCTTCAACGATCGCATGTTTTTCCCCGACGATCGCACCTTTGAACGCATGGATTTCGCGCGCGATCGCGCCGAAGAAGAAGCGGCTGACAAAAAAGCGATCGAACTTCTCAACAACTCGCCTTACAAAGATAAGTTGGGCAACGCGGGCTTGTTCTTGAAAGCGGTTCAGGCGCGCGCACCGCAGTTGAAGAATCTGATTCGCGCGCACCTCGGCGATAGCCTGCTCAATGGCAACGCCACGAGGATGTCGTCGTTGATGACGGCGTCGGCGCAATTCGATCCGAAGAAAACCGATCAGGTCGCGGCTCTTCCGCTGGGCGGCCGGGTCAAGGTCGACCCCTGGAATGACCAGCTTGAGTTGATTAAGACGAAGCCGGTGGCGATTAGCACAGCTGCGGAGAAAATGCCCTTCGAGGTAACGCCCTTCTTTCCCTTCCTGACTCGCCTCGGCACGACTCCAGAAAAAACGGCGCCAGCTCCGGAGAAAACCGCCGCAGCTCCTTCAGGACAGTAAAAAGAAAGTCAGACGCAAAGTTGCGACGTTTCGAAATCTGAAACGCAACTCTACACACTTTCGCGAAAATGCTTTTCCTTGGAACTCTTGCTTCTGCAGGGAGAGAACCGGCAAGAAAAAATCAGGGGAAGCCCCCTGCCGAACGCAGCGGGGCTTGGTCGTGCGGCTATTGTCCGAGCTGACTGCCGACTTGCGAAAATACGTTGTTGGCGTTGCTGCCTATTAATTTCACCGTGCCGATGACGATGACGAGGATGACCGCGAGCATCACCGCGTATTCCGCGACGTCTTGACCGCTCTCCTCTTTCCAAAGTTGCTGAATTCTTGTAATCACTGTTGCCCCCTCCACCACGGCGCGCTCGATTCCCAGACTTCGAGACAATAATTCGCCGTCGTTAGAATATTAAGGTATCGTGACTTGATCATCCATCCCAATAGCACCGCAGTGCCTCATATGGCACTATAGTGCCATACGTCAAAGTCTCCGCAATTTCTGCCAAACCACTGATTTGGCATCGATTAGGGTATTCTGCGATGCGCATTCTGGATTTACGTTATAGGCTGACCCCATGCCCATCGGTGCCACACGCTTAAAGAATGATGGTTGGATTGGCGCCGGATGGATCAGTGGCGGTTGGATCACCGGCCGCCGCCTGCACGTTCACGGCATGATTCTCGCGGTCTGCCTGTGGTCGGTTTATGGTTGGATCATCGCCACGCCAGGCCTGCGCGACCGCAACGGAAATCTAAAAGGAACCGACTTTTCGCATCTGTACACGCTGGGCTCCGTGGCGCTCGCGCACGACGCGGCCGACTCGTCCGAGTTATATGACGCCGACGCGCAGGCTAGGCTCACAGCTAGCCGCATTCCTGGCGCAGCCGGAATCGCCTACGTCCCGATGTATCCGCCGCAAGTCTCCATCTTCTTCGCACCGCTGGCAAGGCTGCCTTATGGCGCGGCATTAGCGATCTGGCTGTTTATCAGCGCGCTTGTATATGGCCTTTGTTGCTACGCCTTTTGGTCTGCGTGCCCGCACCTGCGCAACGACGGCCGGACCGTCCTGCTCATTGCCATTGCGTTTCCCGGATTCTTCCACTTGATCGTATGGGGACAAACATCGGCGATGGCGCTCGCGTGCTTCACGGCGGCATATTTCTTCTTGCGCGATGAAAAACCATTTCTGGCAGGTCTGGCCCTGGGGTGCCTGATGTTTAAGCCGCAACTGGGTGTCGCAGCGGCGTTCCTCTTCGTCTTTACTCGCTCGTGGCGAGTGATTGCCGGAGGTTTATTAGCTTCCGCTGCTCAGCTTGCCGTGCCGGCGATTTATTACGGCGCCGAATCATTGCGGGCGTGGGTGCGCGTGATGCGCAGTGTTGCCAATAATATTGCGGTGCTCGAGCCGCGTCCCTATCAGACGCATAATCTGCGTATTTTCTGGACGATGCTGATACCCGGCCACACGATTCCCTTCGCTCTCTACATTATCGGCGCGCTTGCGATGCTGGGATTGACGGCCGCGATCTGGACTCGTGGCCCGACTCTGCCTTTAGGTGTGCGCTATTCGGCTCTGTTGCTGGCAAGCGTATTGGTGGCGCCACACCTGATCGTGTACGACCTGGTAATTCTCGCGCCAGTCTTTCTGTTGATGTCGGATTGGATTATTGCGCGAGCGGCGATCGCGCCGCCGGGAAGTTTTGAATCTATTTTGAAAGTTGTTTTGTACCTGACATACCTGGCGACGCTGGTCAGTGGGCCAATCGCTCGCTGGACACATCTGCAAATTTCGGTGGTGCTGATGAGCCTAATGATTTATCTGATCTGGAGTATCGGTCGGGAGGGCACCCCATCCGGCGAGATCCGGGTCGTATGTTAGTTTCACTTCATGCGAAGACAAGGCGTGAACCACCAAAGGCACGAAGGACCACGAAGGCCGCGCTTATAGAATTCCTTAGTGTTCCTTCGTGCCCTTGGTGGTTAGGGATTCTCCCTACACAATTGTCTTCAACGGCAGACCCTGGTTCACCGCGAAGAGCGCCAGTTCGAGCCTGGTCGAGACGCCCAGTTTGTCGAAGATATTGCTGAGGTGGTGCTTTACCGTGTCCTCGCTGATCTTGAAGTACTCGGCGATTTCTCGGTTGGCATAACCTGCCACTACTGCTGAAACAATTTCCAGTTCGCGCGGCGTGAGGCCGAATTTCTTTTGCTTCGTCTCCTCGTTCGTACTCTGCATCAGGTTGCGCAGATATTGAACCAGGTTTGAGACGCTGTCGCGCCCCACCCAATACTCTCCGGCCATCACCGCATGGATGCTCTTCAGCAAAAGTTGCGTAGCGGAATCTTTCAGCACTACCCCGCGCGCACCTAACTGTAACGCCTCTACAACTTGCTTTTTCTCGGCGGCGGCCGTCAGCAGGATAATGCGCACTGCGCCTGCAGCCCCGGGGCGCGTGCTCAGATCGCGTAACGCCTCCAAGCCCGTCTGGTGAGGCATGGCGAGATCGAGCAATAGAATGTCGGGCTTGATTTCGGTGGCCAGTTTCACCGCCTCGATGCCGTCGCAGGCTTCTCCGACCACTTTCATGTCGCCTTCGGATTCGAGCAGGCGTCGCAATCCATCGCGAAAAATAGGATGATCGTCGGCAATCACAATGCGTATGGGATGAGTGCGCCTGTCCATAGTTGACCTGTCTGTCGGTTGATCCGCTGTCCGGTCTGGCGTTCGACCTGCCATTCGATCTACCGTCCTATCCGCTTGTCTATCGATTGTGGGCCTACCTATCGTATGCCTTTCGCCTGGCCTATCCATGACTTGCCTTTCTCGCCGGCGGAATTCGTACCTCCAGCCGCGCGCCATGGCCCGGTGTCGATTCTATCGCGAGTTCGCCCGCCAGCAGCCTTACCCTTTCACGGATTACCGCCGGCCCCTTGCCGCTGGTTTCCAGTTCACTATGCGACAGCCTTCCAGAAAAAGAAAATCCCTTGCCGTCATCTTCTACCGTGAGCTGCAGATTGCCCCCCCGCTGCGCCAGTCGCACCAGGACGTGGTGCGCTCCGCTGTGCTTGCGCACATTCACCAGACTCTCCTGCACGATGCGCGCCAACTCGCGGCAGCCCTTCTGCGCCAGCTCGACACGCTCCAGTTCGCTGACGAATTCCGCGGCAATGCCTGTCTCGCGCCGGAAGCGCTCGACTGTATCGGAAATAAAACCGAGCACGCGATCCGCATCGACCTCGAACGATTTCATAGCCTGCATCAACTCGCGCAACTTCAAGACTTCTTCGCGGAGAAGTTTTTGAATACGGCCCAACTCGGCATTCACCACCGGCGCCTGTGTTCCCGACTGGCGGCGCAGCACGTCGAGTTGCATTTCGACCGCGATCAGCGATTGAATCGCGCCGTCATGAAGCTCGCGCGCGAATCGAGCCCGCTCCAGCGCCCCAGCCCGCTCGCGCAACCGCCGCATCAGGTAGACGTTATAAATCGCAGGGCCCACCTGCTGCGCGAACTCCTGCAAGAAGCGCATTTCTTCTTCCGGATCGCCCATCATCGCGGGATCGAAGAGGAACACGCGACCGGCCCACTCGGCGCCAAACGCCAGAGACACGGAAACCATGGTTTCAAATTTTTCCAGCCGTGCCAGCCCGTCCAGATATTCCGAACTGACCTCACGCAGCCGAACGCCCTCGCGATTCAAAAGTACGGTGCGAAAGCCATCTCCGTTGCGATTGCGCGCAGCATAAATCGCGTCCCCTGTCGATTCGAAGACATAAGCCTTTTCCGTCTCCGGCAGAGCTTCGCGCCAGCGCAATACTTCGCCGCCCGCGACGCGGCTCACTTCCGCGAGGAATACGCGATAACTATTCGTCTCCTGCGAGGCGCTCAACACGCGACTCGCGCCGAAGATGCTCATCACCTCGCCCAGAATCTGCTGCATGGTTCCAGTCAATCCTGCTTCCACATGGGTCGAACTGAGGACACGCGTAATCACGGCGCGCTCCGCCCGCACCTTCTTCTGATTCTCTGACATGTAGCCCAGCAGAAATCCGAGCACCATCAGATAGACCGAACTCATGAAGAGCTGCTGCGGATCCAGTTCGCGCACGCTCACGCCTAGGCGTGGCAGATGCGCCATATGCAACCATCGATCGACCACATGCTCCGCGCCAGCCTGCACCGCATAGGCTTCCGCCTCCAGCAGCGCCACCGCAATCACAGCGGTGCCAACCGTCTCCCACAATCCCCAGCGATACGCCGCCGCCGCCATCACGAATACGAAGAAGAGGAAGAACGGTCCGTGCTGCGCCGACGCGAACAAGGAAATCATGACGGGCCAGATAATATCGATCGCGTGCACAACCAGGCGGAAGGCTCGCGTCGACTGCGGCCGGAAACGCAAGAGCAACATCACCACCACCCCATGCGCCAGGTAGACAATCAGCAGCCAGTGCAGCCAGCGCGAGTACACGAAGCCGCGCTCTGGCTCCATCCACAGAGCAAGTTCGGCGGCGATGGTCAGCGCGACCCGCGCCGTCGCCAGCCAACGCTCAGTGCGCCGGATCTCGCCCGGACTCAGGGGCGCCCGGAAACGCCACAGACCACGGTATCTAGGGATGATCCAAGACAAGGGATTCTCGTCGCTCAGCATTCAGACTAAGTGGAGCGACCCATTCTAATGGCAATCGCCACCGAACTCCATGAGCATCTTACTGTAGAGACGGGACTTGCCATCTTTCAACCTAAATCCATCCCTACGAGATACGACGGGGGTGGTTACTCTAGTAACCTCTTTAACCCCGCAAACCGCTCTAGAATGGGAGCGGGGTTAGTTCGTCTTGAATACGATCACAAAACTGTGGCTCGGGCTTCTGGTCATGCTGGTTCTTGCCCAGACGGCGGCTTCTCTGCTCATGTCGCGGGGAACCACCCTTACGATTGCCAGTGACCTTATTCAGGGCGCGTTGCTGCTCGTTGCCACTGTGGCCTTCCTGCTTAATACCTCGCGCTTGCGCTGCCCCACCTTACACATACGACTGTTTTGGATCCTGATGAGCGCGGGCATGCTCCTATGGCTGATCTATCAGGGAATGTGGAATTACTTCGAAGTCTTCAAGCGTGTGGACGTCCCTGATCCCTTTGCGGGGGACGTCGTACTCTTCCTCCACCTCGTGCCCATGATCGCGGCCGTCGCCGTGCTTCCTCATCTTCGGGAAGATGAGCGCGACGAACGCGTACGCCTGCTCGACCTCACGCTCCTGTTTACCTGGTGGGTCTTCATCTATGTATATGCCGTGATCCCATGGCAAGCGGTGAAGGTTGATGAGGCAATGTATAGCGCCAACTTCAACTTCACATATCTGACCGAAAAGTTGGTTCTGCTCGGCTCACTCGCTCTTCTCGCTTACACGGCTCATGGCGGCTGGCGGCAGTTTTACGGACAACTGCTCGGCGCCAGCGCACTGTATGCATCCAGTTCGTATGTGGCCAACTGGGCCATTGGCCACAAGATTTATTACAGCGGCAGCTTTTATGACATCCCGCTAACGGTTTCGATCGCCTGGATGGCAGCCGTTCCCCTGCTCGCTCGCAGGCAGCCGTTGCCGGAATCGAAACCATCGCAGCCGTTCCTCGGCGTCTGGATCACGCGCCTCAGCATGCTCGCGCTTTTCAGCCTTCTGTGGGCGGCGATAGAGGCGAAGCTCGCGCCCGCGCTTCCGGTTTCGGTCAAGGGCTTCCGCATCAGGGTGAGTCTTGCGACCATGATCGTGATGGGCTTTGTGGTTTTCCTGCGCCAACGCCTGCTGCGAGCCGAGTTGTCGCAGTTTCTTGAGAGATCGCGTCGCTCCTTCGACGATCTCAAGGCTTTGCAGGAGAAACTGATTCAGTCGGAGAAACTCGCATCGCTTGGCCAGTTGGTGGGCGGAGCGGCGCACGAGATCAACAATCCACTCACGGCAATGCTCGGATACTCCGAATTACTCAGCGCGTCCGCCCTGCCCTCGGAAGAACAGGTTCAGGCCGCGCAAATCGGCGAACAGGTCCGGCGCACGACCACGCTGGTTGCCAGCCTGCTCACCTTTGCCAGCCAGGCTCCGGCCAAGCTCGCCAGCGTTGACCTCAATTCCGTCCTGCAAACTGCGGTGCGCCTGCTAACTCCGCAACTGGAGGCGAAATCCACTTCGATGCGCGTCGAATTGGCTCCCATGCTTCCCCCCGTGCTCGCTGACTCTAACCAGATCCTGCACGTCTGCCTTCACCTTGCCGGACAGATCAGCACGCCAGCCGATCGCGGAGCGCGCTCGTCCTTGTTCGTCCACACCCGCAGCAAGGGTGACCGCGTCATGGTTGACTTTTCGTCCTTCGATCCTTCAGGACATTCTTCCGAGCCGCCGGCGGAGTTCCAGGCATTGCATTCCGACGGCGCCAACAAAGCTTCTACGCTTTCGTTGAGCGCCTGCTGCCGCATCATTGAAGAGCACGGTGGCCGTCTCTTGCGGTCATCAACTTCCCGCGGAGGCGCGTTCCGATTGGAATTGCAGGTCATGAGCAGCGCTGTCGCGCGCTCGTCATACGCGCCCAACCGAGCCGCTGCACGGGGCAGTTTTTAATTTCTTCCTCTGTATACAAAATTGTCATCCTGAGCGAAGCGAAGGGACCTGTGTAGTCCGACCGCGCCAACAAAATTCATCGACCCTTCGCCGCGCTCAGGATGACAATATGGATTTGGTTGCATCGACGGGCGTTATCTCCACCGTCCTCTTCAACTGCCCGCAAGCCGCAAAAATATCCCGCCCGCGCGGACGCCGCACAAACGCCGGAATCCCCGCCTCCACCAATATCGCCCGAAACGCCGCCACCCGTTGCTGCTCCGGAGTCCGATAGGGCAACTCGGTTCCCGGATTCATCGCAATCAGATTGATTCTCACCCGCAGACCTCGCACTAACTCCACCACCTCGCGCGCGTGCTCGGGAGCATCGTTCACTCCCGCCAGCAGCACATACTCAAATGTCACTTTCTCCCGTGTTCGCAGCGGAAATTCTCGCGCCGCATCCATCAACTGCTCCAGATTCCATTTCCGGTTCAGCGGCATCACTTCGCTCCGCAGCGCGTCGTTTGAGGCGTTCAGCGAAATCGCCAGCTTCGGACGCACCGGTTCCTGCCCAAAATCCCGAATCCGCGGCACAATCCCCGCCGTCGATACCGTCATCCTCGATTCAGGAATCAAGACGCCTTCGACCAGCAGCCGCACCGACTTCATAAAGTTGTCGTAATTTAAAAAAGGCTCGCCCATGCCCATAAATACGATGTTCACGCGTTGTAGCGGAGGCTCGACTCCCTGATCGCGCAGCACCGCCGCAATCTGCCCGACGATTTCGCCCGCCTCCAGATTCCGCTTTACTCCGAGCAGCGCCGTGAAGCAAAACTTGCAATTCACCGCACAGCCAACTTGGCTCGACACGCAGATCGTCGACCGTCGCCACGTCGGAGCAGCGGCGCTCTCCATCTCATCCCCGGCCTCACTGCCGTCGCCAGTTTCGCCGCCGTCTCCCTCCGGCATCCAAACCGTCTCGACCGTCTCGCCGTCAGCCATGGTCATCAGGTAGCGAACCGTGCCATCGTTAGAAACAAACTTGCGGGCAATCGCCGGCAGCCCCACCAGCCAGCCCTCATCCGCGAGAGAAGCGCGGTATTCGAGAGGCAGCGTGGAAACCTGATCCAGTCGCTCAATCTTTTGCCGGTAGATGGCATTGAAGAGCTGCTGACCGCGGTAGGCGGGCTGTCCCGACCCCACCGCAAGATTCGTGAGTTCCTGCAAGCTGAGTCCTAAGAGCGAATTGGATGGCTTGTGTGACATCGAATACTGATCTCGCGTTGGAATCCCACTTCCACTCCGAGTTTAACGCCGAAGTATAATCTCTCAAAAGAGAGGACCACGCATGAGTCGGCGATATGGCGCTGTCCCAGGCTTGCTTCTGGCTGTTTTCCTGATGGCGTTTCCGGCCGCCGGCCAGCAGTCTCTTGCTTTCGTCGGCGCCACCGTCTACTCTTCGCCCACAGCCGCTCCTTTGCGCGACGCGATCGTTCTCACCTCTGGCGGTATCATCACCGCTGTCGGCAAGCGCAGTGAAGTCAAAATCCCGAAAGATGTCCGCGTGCTTGATTGCACCGGAAAAACCGTCGTTGCCGGCTTTTGGAATAGTCATATCCACCTCACCGAGGCGGCATGGAACAATGCCGCCAACGCGCCAGCCGCCGCGCTCGAGAAGCACATGCAGGAAATGCTCACGCGCTGGGGATTTACAACTGTCTGGGATCTTGGCTCCGACGAAAACAATTCTCTGGCGCTACGCCGCCGCGTCGAATCGGCCGACGTCCCCGGCCCTAAAATTCTTCTTGCCGGAGATATCTTCCCCAAGAACGGCCATCCCGTTTATTTGCCGCCTGAGATGCAACTCCCCGAAGCTGCCACGCCTGAGGAGGCCGCGAAAATCGCTAGCGACGACCTGAAAATGGGCCTGGACGCCATGAAACTCTTTACCGGCGCGTACATGGGCGACAAGCCGGTCATCAACATGGACACCGCCATCGTCAAAGCGGCGGTCGACGTTGCGCACGCTCAAAGCAAGCCGGTTTTCGCCCATCCACAAAATAGTACGGGCGCCGACAACGCCGTCATCGGTGGAGTCGACATTCTGGCGCACACCCTGCCGGGAGAAAATGACTACACCCCGGAGGAATTATCTCGCTTTAAATCGCAGCATACAGTACTGATCCCAACACTCACACTCTGGACGACTGTGGTCAGTGACCCGACTATAGTGGCGAGGCTCGAGCAAAACGCCACCAATCAGCTTAAGTCATTTACTACGAATGGTGGCCCTATCCTTTTCGGGACGGATGTGGGCTTCATCACTATCTATGACACCTCCCAGGAATACGAACTGATGCATCGCGCGCTATCAGCCAGCGAAATTCTCGCTTCTCTCACCACCAACCCGGCCGCGTATTTCAAAGCTGCCAAAAAGGGACGCGTGGAAAAGGGATTCGACGCGGATCTGGTCGTTCTCGACGCGGATCCTGCCGCCGACGTGCGGAACCTGGCGAAAGTAGCCTGCACCGTTCGGGCCGGCCAAATCATCTATCACAAGTAGCCTTTGTTAGTTGCCCGCGTCAAACGGGGACGCAACAATCGACGTTATCCATGAATAACATTGTTTAACCTACAGATAATAAAGGCTATAAGTCATACGCAGCCCGCCCGGCCCGGTTGTGGGAGAATGGAAGCAGCGATCCGCCCGGATTCATACCGCGTATGATTCGAAATCTCACAGGAAGTTGAAAGGTAAGGACCCAAGCACTAATGGTAAAGGAAACGCGCAGCATTCGTCGTCAGGTTCTGCCGAATGGCCTCACCGTCATCACCGAGCAGATGTCTCATATCCGTTCGGTCGCGATCGGCATCTGGCTGAAATCCGGTTCGCGCGACGAAGATTCTGAATGGAACGGCATCTCGCACTTCATCGAGCACATGGTTTTCAAAGGCACGGAGACGCGCTCCGCCGAGGCCATTGCCCGCCAGGTCGATTCGATCGGCGGCAACATGGACGCGTTCACCGCCAAGGAATGCATCTGCTTCAACATTAAAGTTCTCGACGAGCATCTTCCGGTCGCTATGGATGTCCTTAGCGACCTGGTGCTTCATCCCGTATTCGATGCCGGAGACATCGCCAAGGAGCGGGGCGTCATCCTCGAAGAAATAAAGATGGACCAGGACAATCCCGACTACCTTGTCCACGAAATTTTCACCCAGAGCTTTTGGAAAGACCACGCGCTCGGCCTGCCGATTCTCGGCACGCGCGACACGGTAAAAAAGTTTGAGCGTCCCGTCGTCGACCGCTTCTATGGGCACCACTTCGCCCCCGGCAACCTCATCGTCAGCGCCGCCGGCAATCTCGACCACAATCATTTCGTCGAGTTAGTCGAGAAACACTTCGCGCAGGTCAAACCGGCGAAGAATGGATTGCATTCGCCGGCGCCCAAGACTTATTCGCGCATCAACCTGCGCAACAAGAAATCGCTCGAGCAGGTGCAGATTTGCATCGGCGTCCCGTCGCATCCCATGGCGCACGAAAGCCGTTATGCTTCATACATTCTGAACACGCTCCTCGGCGGCGGCATGAGCTCGCGGCTGTTCCAGAATATCCGCGAGCGCCAGGGTCTGGCTTACTCCATCTATAGCGATCTCAATCCCTATCGCGATACCGGTTCGATGTGCGTTTATGCGGGAACATCGAGGGAGTCGGCCATCAAAGTGGTCGAGTGCGTCGTCGAAGAGTTCCGCAATTTGAAAACTACGCCAGTGCCCGAAGAAGAATTGCGCCGCTCCAAAGATCAACTCAAAGGCAGCCTGATGCTGTCGCTCGAATCTTCAACCGCGCGCATGTCGAACCTCGCCCGCCAGGAAATGTACTACGACCACTTCTACGGTCTCGACGAACTCATCGAACGCATCGAAGCCGTCACCGTGGAAGACTTGCAGCAAACCGCCGAAGAATTTTTCCGTACCGAGCAGATCGCCGTCACCATTCTCGGCAATCTGACTGGCTTGAAACTCACGCGCGACCAACTGGCCTGTTAGGTCTTGATTTATTTAAATGCATCGGCGCTCGCCTTGGCGCACTGCCCGTCTTGCGCGCTGGCGCCGCCCGAAACACCGATCGCTCCCACGATCTTGCCGTCGCTGATCAGCGGAATCCCGCCCTCAACGGGCGTCGCGCCCTGCAATCCCAAAACGCGCAGGCCTTCTGCGCCTGCCGCCAGCGCATCCTGGAACGCTTTCGTCGGCCGCTTGAAGATCGCAGCGGAACGCGCCTTATCGATCGCGACGTTGGCGCTTCCCAGTTGCGTGTTATCCATCTTCTCGTAATAGACAAGATTGCCACCTGTGTCGACGATCGCCACTGCCATCGTCCAGTTGTTCTTTGCCGCTTCGGCCAGCGCAGGCATGGCCACTTTTTTCGCGTTCTCCAGGGTGATGCTCGGTCCGTAGGGATTGGGCATCTGCGCGCGCGCAACAGTTAGCGCGCAAGAAATGAATGCCAGGGCAACCATAGTGCTGACGCTGATCATCCTCGCCCCGATCACCCTCACCGCGGATCTCTCTGACATGGTTTGTTCTCCTTTATTCCCTCCCGTGCGATTTTCAGGATCGCGCGGGCAGACCGCCAAGCTAATGCGCGACGCAAAACCTGTCAATCAGAAATTCGGAACGCAAACAAATCTGCCTGACCCCGCATGTTATTCTGTCCCGCTCCGCAGCGGCCAGACATGAGATGCTCAACGCATTGCGTGTGCAACCGAAGCGCAATATAAGAGAGCCCGTTTCACCGACATGACGATTCGGGAAAACATTTCGCTGGCGCCGCTGACGACCATGCAGGTTGGCGGAGCCGCGCGTTATTTCGCGGAACTAAAAAGAGACGATGAAGTCCGCGAGGCGGTGCAATTTGCGAAATCCCACAACCTGCCCTTGTTTGTTCTGGGGGGAGGAAGCAATCTCGTCGTCGCCGACGCGGGCTGGCCCGGGCTCGTGCTCCGCATCGCAATCGGAGGCATTCTCACTGACCCAAAACCCTCCTCCAGCCGCTCCGTGCATTTTAACGTTGGCGCAGGCGTCAACTGGGATGACTTTGTCGCGCAGGCGGTGGCGCAGAATTGCGCGGGCGTCGAATGCCTGAGCGGCATTCCCGGCAGCGTCGGAGGCACGCCCGTGCAGAATGTCGGCGCTTACGGGCAGGATGTCGCCGACAGCATCGAGTCAGTACTCGCTTTCGATTTGAAGCAGGACCGAATCGTGAGTTTGCCCAAGCCGGCATGCGGCTTCCGCTATCGCGCGAGCATCTTTAACACCACCGAGCGCGGCCGTTACATTATCCTTCGCGTGAACTACGGATTGAAGCGGGGCGGCGCTCCAAGTTTGAAGTACGCCGACTTGCAAAAATATTTTGCCGACAGAAAAACGCCACCATCGCTAGCCGAAGTGCGCCAGGCGGTGCGCGAAATTCGGCGCAGCAAAGGCATGCTCATCGTTCCCGGCGACGACGATTGCCGCAGCGCCGGATCGTTTTTTAAAAATCCAGTGTTGGGCGAGACGGAATTCAAAGAACTGGCCGAGCGCGCCGCAGCCCGAGGATTAGAGATTCCCAGTTATCCCGCGCTCCATGCCCAGCGCAAAATTTCGGCCGCGTGGCTGGTCGAGCAGTCGGGATTCGCCAAAGGATACGCGCTGGGTCCTGCGAAAATTTCCAGCAAACACGCACTGGCGCTGATCAATGCTGGCAACGCCAAAGCCAGCGACATCGTCGCGTTGAAAGCTGAAATCCAGCAAGGCGTGCAGAAAGCGTGGGGAATTCAGCTGGAGCCAGAGCCGGTGTTCCTAGGCTTCTAAAGCGGAAGCATCACGTAGGGACAGACGCCCTCGTCTGTCCGGCGGGGCAAAGCCCCGCGGAGTGTGAGCGTGCGACTGAGCCAAAGAGAGCCGTGGGCGAGCCTTGCTCGCCCGGACAGACGGGGGCGTCTGTCCCTACGTGAATCCGGGCGGCAAAAAAAAGGGCGGCCCATCCCGGAGCGTCGGATCCCCCATGCCGGCCCAGAGGTGTCCGCTACCGCGAGATCCGCCCCGGTGATTCATCGGCCAGTTCGCGGGCGCGCTTGAATATCCTTTGGAACATCTCTTTGGTCAGTTTGCCCGTCTGCGTATTCTGATTCGACGGGTGATACGACGCCAAGAGGACGCGTCCATCCGGCATAACATATTCGGCACCGTGGCGGAATTCATAGGCGCGCTTGCCTGCGATCGTTTTTCGTCGTAGCAAGTAGTTGAGATACGCTTCAAAGCCGATTCTTCCCAGCGCCACGATTACGCGCAGTTTCTTCAACCCTTCGAGTTCGCGTTCGAGAAACGGTGCGCAGTTCGCCAACTCTTGCGGCAACGGCTTGTTGTCCGGCGGAGCGCATCGCGCGGCCGCAGTTATATAGAGATCGGTGAGTTTGAGGCCGTCACTGCGATCAATGGCCGTCGGCTGATTCGCAAAGCCAGCTTCATACAGCACTGGATACATAAATTTGCCCGAGGCATCTCCCGTGAACGGGCGCCCCGTCCGATTCGATCCATGAGCGCCCGGAGCCAGTCCGAGCACAAGCACGCGCGCGTCGGGATCGCCGAATCCCGGGACCGGTTTGCCCCAATAGTCGTGATCTCGATAAGCCCGTCGCTTCTCGCGCGCGATAAGCTCGCGATAGGCAACGAGACGCGGACAGCGCGTGCAGGCGATGACCTCGGCATCCAAAACCTTGAGCCAGTTAGGGAGAGGCATTCGTCATCATTGTATTAGCTGGTACTCCTCATGTGGAGCGGACACTCCTGTCCGCTTAACGCCGGCGGCGAAAGAATTCTCCGGGGACAAGTAACTAGCAGCGGCAGCGAAAAAAATAAAGCAACAACAAATTCAACAACAGCCCCACCAGCAGCGGACAAAAGAGTGTCCGCTCCACAAAAACCAATGCTCGTTACTTTAGTGGGTAGGATATTCCCTTCCGCCGTTTGACGTTGCTCTTCGAGAGTCTTTACACTCAAGGCTGCGGCACCGTGCGTAGCAGCGGAGCAACCCTCTTCCGACTCTGCTGCCGCGGGCCGTTTTGGAAAGGCAACTGTGAGCCCCACGGATATTAAAGACGACGCGGCCAAAGAAGGCCCAGTCAAAGATGGTCTGACAAACGATAGTCTGGCAAAAGAAAGCTCCACCAAGCGCGAGATTCAGGTCGAGATTCCGGTCGCCGACGTGAACCGCCAGACCGACGCGCTCATTCAGAAATATCAGAAGGTGGCGCGGATTCCCGGCTTCCGCCGCGGCCACGTTCCGGCGTCGATCATTCGCCAGCGTTTCTCTGAAGAGATCAAGACTGACATGGTCGAGGCGCTGATCCCGCGCTTTTTCCGCCAGGAGGCCGAGAGGCTGAGCCTGCATCCCGTATCGCAGCCGCGCGTGACCGACCTGCACCTGCACGATGGCGAACCGCTGCGCTTCAAAGCCGCTTTCGAAGTGCTGCCCGAAATCAAGCTCCAGGGCTACAAAGAGCTGCGCGCCGACAAGCCGGAGATCGCGGTTTCCCAGGCCGACGTCGAGCAGGCAATCAGCGATCTGCGTGAGCGCCAGGCCGCCTTCAATCCGGTCGAAGGCCGCGCCCTCGCCGATGGCGATTTCGCCCAGGTTTCTCTGGATGGAATTCCCAAGGCCGCCGATGTTCCTGAGAGTGGTCAGAAAAAAGAGGGCAAGAAAGATGACGGCCAACCCGTCCACATGGATGAAGTGCTGGTCGAAATCGCGGGCAAGAACACCATGCCGGAATTCACCGAACATCTGCGCGGCGCCGTCGCTGGCGATGAGCGCACCTTCGATGTCAGCTATCCCGAGGACACGCAGGACAAGCGGCTGGCGGGCAAGACCTTCACCTACACCGTAAAGGTGCAGGCGATCAAACAGAAGAGCTTGCCGGAACTTAACGACGAGTTCGCGAAAACGCTCGGCGAATTCCAGACGGTGGACGATATCAGAAAGGTGATTCGCGAGCAGATCGAATCCGAGCGCAAGCACGAAGCCGAACATGCCGCCAAGGAAAAGCTGGTCGGCGAACTGATTCAGCGTAACGATTTCGAAGTGCCCGATTCGCTGATCGATCAACAGATCGACATACGAATCGAGCGTGGCCTGCGTGCTTTGGCGGCGCAAGGCCTGACCGCCGAGCAGATGAAGAAGATGGATTTACAGCGTCTGCGCATAGGGCAGCGCGACCAGGCAATTCATGATGTAAAGGCAGCGCTGCTGCTCGAAAGAGTGGCAGAAGAAGAAAACGTGCAGGTCAGCGACGAAGAACTGGATCACGAACTGGAGGCGCTGGCCCGCCAATCGAAACAGACATCCGAAGCAGTGCGCGCTCGTTTGACAGGGGATGGGGGCCTCGATAGGATACGAACACGAATCCGCAACGAGAAGACCCTCGATTTTCTATATCGTCAGTCCGCGTAGTTGACCACAAAGGCACGCGGACCATTTCGATCCTCCCCTGAGCCGCCAAGATCGACTGAGGGCAGGAGTGCGGAAAGGGTGAACGTGAAGACGAATTCCGGTTCTAATTCTAATGAGGCACAACTGATGCTGGTACCGATGGTCATCGAATCGACGGGGCGAGGCGAACGCGCCTATGACATTTATTCCCGGCTGCTGCGCGACAACATCATCTTTATTGGCACGCCGATTGATGACAATATCGCTAACCTGGTCATCGCCCAGATGCTGTTCCTGGCGCAGGAAGACCCGGAGAAAGACATTCAGCTCTATATCAATTCGCCCGGCGGCTCGATCACGGCGGGCATGGCCATCTACGACACGATGCAGTACGTAAAGAACGACGTCACCACCATCTGCATCGGGCAGGCCGCGTCCATGGCGGCGTTGCTGCTCTCGGCGGGCCAAGCCAAGAAGCGCCTCGCTCTGCCGAATTCGCGCATCCTCATCCATCAGCCCTCTATGGGAGGACTATCCGGCCAGGCCACCGATATCGACATTCATGCCCGCGAAATTCTGCGCATGAGGGAGATTACTAATCAGTTACTGGCTAAGCACAGCGGCCAGAAGCTCGATAAAGTGGAGAAGGACGTGGAACGCGATTTCATCATGAATTCCCAGCAGGCGAAAGAGTATGGAATCATCGACGATATCATCTATAAGACGAGATAGGGGATATGATCGGCAATTCGTGACCGAGCATGGAAGAGGGTGCCCCATTCTAACGTCGCGGTTTGTGCGACGTTAGAGTGGCTCCAAAGGTAGAGCGGATCCGGACGTTAGCGTGGGTTCAGACATAAGGGGCGGCTGAAGTACCAGATAAGGAGCGCGGTAGTGAAAACCAGATCGGGTTCGGAAGAAATGTTGCGTTGTTCGTTCTGCCACAAGTCGCAGGACGCGGTTGCGAAGCTGATCTCGTCGCCGAGCGACTATCCCCGGGCATATATCTGCGACGAGTGCGTCGCTGTCTGCAATTCGATTCTCGAAGACGACCGCTCCGCCACTCCTTCGGCCGCCGTGCCCAACCAACTGCCCAAGCCGCTCGAGGTTAAGACCTTCCTCGATGAATACGTCATCGGGCAGGAGCAGACGAAAAAGAAGCTGGCCGTTGCCGTGTACAACCACTACAAGCGCATCTATATGAACCGCCAGCGTGGCAGCGACGGCGTCGAGCTCACAAAATCCAACATCCTGCTCATCGGGCCGACCGGCACCGGCAAAACGCTCCTTGCTCAGACCCTCGCCCGCATGCTCGATGTGCCCTTCGCCATCGTCGATGCCACCACGCTCACCGAAGCCGGATACGTCGGCGAGGATGTCGAGAACATCATCCTTAAACTGCTGCAGGCCGCCGAGGGCGACGTCAGCCGCACTCAAACTGGCATCATTTATATTGACGAAATTGACAAGATTGGTCGCAAAGACGAGAACCCGTCGATCACCCGCGACGTCTCCGGCGAAGGCGTGCAACAGGCTCTGCTGAAGATCCTCGAAGGCACAATTGCCAACGTTCCGCCGCAGGGCGGACGCAAGCACCCGCATCAGGAGTTCACGCCCGTCGACACTACCAACATTCTCTTTATCTGCGGCGGGGCTTTCGTTGGCCTGGAGAAGATCATCGGACGCCGCATCGGCAAAAAGGCTCTCGGCTTCCGTACCGGAGCGGAAGAGGAAACCGAACAGACGGTTGCCTCATCGAAACGGAACTTCGAACTCGTTTCCGAAGCGCAGCCCGAGGACCTGATCAAGTTTGGCCTGATTCCGGAGTTTGTTGGACGGCTTCCCGTTATGGGAGTCCTCCAGCAGTTGGACGAAAACGCGCTGGTTGAAATTCTGACTCGCCCGAAGAACGCAATCGTGAAACAATACCAGCGGCTCTTTGAGTTTGAGAATGTGCGGCTGAAGTTCAGCGATGACGCGAACCGTGCGATTGCCCGCCAGGCCATGGCGCGCAAAGTCGGAGCCCGCGGCTTGCGCATGATTCTCGAAGAACTGATGCTCGAGTTGATGTACAGCCTTCCCAGCCAGAAGAAGGTGAAGGAATTTGAAGTCACCCGCGAGATGGTGGAAAAGCGCAACGTCTCGCTGGCGATGATCGAGAAGGCCGCAAGCTGATTTACGAGGAAGTGGGTGCCCCATTCTAGCGTCGCGCCTTTTGCGACGCTAGAGTGGGTCCACAAAAGACCGGACACGGAGAAGGCGCATTGTCGAACCCTAAGGAAAAATTCGAGAGCAAGAAGCTGCCGATGATGCCCATTCGGGATGTGGTCATCTTCCCGCACATGATGACCCCATTCGTAGTGGGGCGGGAGTCGAGTGTTCGCGCCCTCGAAGAAGCTCTGGCCAGCGATAAGAAAATCTTTCTTGCCACGCAGCACGATGCCTCGATTGATGAACCGAAGGCTGGCGATATTTTCCAGGTCGGTACCATTGTCAACATCGTCCAAAGCCTCAAGCTGCCCGACGGCAACATTAAAGTATTGGTTGAGGGCATTGAACGGGGCAAAATCCTGCAAGTCATCGAAACCGATGGCTACCTGCAGGCAACCGTCCGGGTCGCCCGGTATGCCACCGAGACGACAGCGCAAATTGAAGCGGCCATGCAGCGCGTCACCGGCATGTTCGAGCAATACGTAAAACTCTGCCAGTCGCTGAACTACGAAACCATGATCGCCGCCGTGCGCATGGAAGATCCGGCGAAGCTCACCGACACCATCGCCGCCAACCTGCAACTCTCGATTGAAGAGAAGCAAGGTTTGCTCGAAATTTTCGATCCCGCCGAACGCTTGAACCGAATCGGCGACGTGCTCGACGTTGAAATCGAAAAGCTCAACATGGATCGCACCATCCAGTCGCGCGTAAAGCGGCAGATGGAAAAAGCCCAAAAAGAGTACTACCTCAACGAGAAGATCAAGGCCATCCAGAAAGAACTGGGCCGCGGCGAAAAGAGCGAATTCGACGAACTAAAGAAAAAAGTTGAAGCCGCGGGTATGCCGAAAGAAGTCCGCGACAAAGCCATTCAGGAACTGAAAAAACTGGAAGCGATGCCGCCCATGTCGGCCGAATCGACTGTTTCGCGCAACTATCTCGACTGGCTGCTCGCCGTACCATG
Source organism: uncultured Acidobacteriaceae bacterium (assembly GCA_963800565.1). GTDB lineage: Bacteria > Acidobacteriota > Terriglobia > Terriglobales > Acidobacteriaceae > Acidiflorens. The sequence goes on along the minus strand of CAWDBM010000007.1, from coordinate 155,248 downwards.
GAAGAAGCGGTCGAAGGAAATCCGCAACATCACGCGGGCCGAGAAAACTCTGAACGAAGATCACTACGGCCTGGAGAAGATCAAGGAGCGCATCCTCGAGTTTCTCGCCGTACGCCAATTAGTCAAGAATCCGAAAGGCTCAATCCTGTGCTTCGTCGGGCCTCCGGGCGTCGGCAAGACTTCGCTCGGAATGTCGATTGCCAAGGCCACCGGCCGCAAGTTCGTCCGTATGTCGCTTGGTGGAGTGCGTGACGAAGCCGAGATCCGCGGCCATCGCCGCACTTACATCGGCGCCCTGCCCGGCCAGATTATCCAGATGATGAAGAAAGCCGGAACCAAGAATCCTGTCTTCATGCTGGATGAAGTCGACAAGATGTCGATGGACTTCCGCGGCGATCCTTCCGCAGCCCTGCTCGAAGTGCTCGATCCCGAACAGAATTTCATGTTCGTCGACCACTACCTCGACGTCGAATACGACTTGTCTCAAGTCTTCTTCGTAGCCACGGCCAACGTGATGCACACCATTCCGCCAGCTCTCCAAGACCGCATGGAAGTGCTCCGCCTCCACGGCTACACCGAGCCGGAAAAAGTCGAGATCGCGAAACAATTCCTGGTAAAGAAGCAAATGCTGCAGGCCGGACTGACCGAAAAGAACATCCAGTTCTCCGACGACGCCATCCGCCAAATTATCCGCGGCTATACCCGCGAGGCCGGCGTCCGCAATCTTGAGCGTGAGATAGGCAACATATGTCGCAAGGTTGCACGCAAGGTTGTGAAAGAAGGCGCCGACTTCACCGCTGCGATTGAGCCGGAGAAGATTGGCGACTGGCTTGGCGTCTTAAAGTTCCGCGATACGCTCGCCCACGAGAAGAGCGAAGTCGGCCTCGTGACCGGGCTGGCCTGGACCGAAGTGGGCGGGTCAATCCTCAGCACCGAGGCCACTGCCGTCGACGGCAAAGGCAAGCTCACTCTAACCGGAAAACTCGGGGACGTGATGCAGGAATCAGCGCAGGCGGCAATGTCCTACATACGATCGAGAGCCCTACGGCTCGGCCTGTCTCGCGACTTCTACCGCAACCTAGACATCCACGTGCATGTGCCCGAAGGCGCGATTCCAAAAGATGGCCCCTCTGCCGGCATCACCATTGCGACCGCTCTGGCCAGCGCGCTGAGCCGCATCCCGGTCCGCCGCGATATCGCCATGACCGGAGAAATCACTCTGCGCGGCAAGGTGTTGCCGATCGGCGGATTGAAAGAAAAGCTTCTCGCCGCCCACCGTGCCGGCCTCTTCGAAGTAATCCTGCCGCAGGAAAATGAAAAAGATGTGGCCGAGGTCCCGGAGAACCTGCGTACCGCCATGAAATTGCACTTCGTCGACAACATGGATCAGGTGCTGGCCATCGCCCTCGAAGGCCCGCTGCCGCAGATGGCGTCAGACGCCGAGACGGCCATGGCTCCGATCGTGACTCCGCCGGTGACGGAGATTCCCGAAGCCCGCCAATAAGCCAAATGTATGTACAAATGTTCCGCGTGGAACATTATGTTGATGATATTGTATGTACGAATGTTCCACGCGGAACGTTTGTGGTGGCAGTACTGTACGTATGTAAATGTACTATAATTGGCTTCAAGTTAAGGCGGCAAGACGAGTTGGGGGGTTGCCAGCCCGCCGCTAGTCGGGTATCCCTTATCGGCTGGTGGCCGGTGTCTCCGAAGCCGCGGCTGTGCCCTCAATCCCCGCTATGTGTTTCTCCGCAGTCGTGAGCATTTCCCGAGTAATACTAATCGCCAGCGCAATTCCGCCCTCCCGGTACCTGTTGATTATCTGACCGAAAGGAGCGGTTGCCGAAAAGGGGGACTGTTCTCTCAGCTTGGTGGCGAAGCCCTGCTCTCCGTGTTCCGCATAAGATTGATTCAACTCCCGCAATCCACGGAGGATCGTGTCCCTCAAGTCTAAGGCGTCCCTTGCCTCGGTCGGATCGCCGAAGGTCGTCCCGTCAGCGAACTGCACGAAGCCGAGACAATACTGCCCGACGGGTTCACTCTTCTGGGCCAGGGGGTCGATGCAACATGCCAGTTTTGTGGCTCCCGGATTTGTATCGCGCAGCGTCAGTAACTCGCCGGGCCGTATGAGATTCTCTCTGAAGAACCTATCGTCTTCGATTACGTAGGTTGGACCGTCGCCGGGGGCGGCGTGTTGGCCTTTAGGGTAGGGGCCGCTTTCCGTAATGGTTGCTATAAACAACAGAGCCGGTTTGCGTGAGATATTTTTAATGGATACCTTTTCCCCCCACGACCATTCCAGTTGGTTTCCGTGAATCGCGTCCTGAAACAAGAATCCGCCGCTTACTTCGAAGGGACTGGGTGATCCGGTCTTGTCGGTCAGAGGTACAGCTATAGTCTTAAGCTGCGCGGCTGAGAATTGGCACAGGCACAAGGCACACACCAAGAAGGCGAGAAGTATCTTCATTATAAGCGCCCCTGTAGCTCGGACTCCACGACTGAATCTCAAATGTTTTCGTCCTTTTCTCCGCTTCTTATTGAATCGTCCCCGGGATGCTCTACTGCGGACATTCGACTGTGGCATTGTCCGTATGGGAGTCGGATGTCCCGCCAAACACGAGATTGAATGTCATGCTGATGCCGCCTGCAGTTCCATTTGGCAACGCAGGTCCGGCATAGTATGTCACTGTAGCCGATGGGTTTCCCAGGTTAAAAACGCATTTTGGACTCCCGACGGCAAAATCGATGTTGCTCCCCTCAGTGATCGCTTCGCTACACGTGGATTTCGTCTGATCAGCTAAACAAGAGTTCCCTGCTGGCGTGATTGTGGTGGCAAAGTTGTTGCTGTTTTGACTGCTTCCAGTGCAATTTTGTGCAACCACGTTTGCTGGCGCGATCGTGAAGTCACATACTGCGACCGGCTGAAACGGATTGTAAGTCACGATAGGGCATTGTGGAGCCGGATGGGTAGCTTGCAGCTTGATTTGGGCGCTGCCATTTGCTGTGCCTGATGCCACTGTGTGCAGGGTGCTGGTGGGAAGCGTAGCGACTGCCGTATTGCTGCTCTGCCAGTCGCTGGCTTCGTCCGCCACGTCAACGACCTCTCCCCCGCACTGCTCCGTGCACTGAATGACCTCGTCGTAGCTGTTGTCGGGCGGCCCAGAGTACGAGTCGGGAACCATCACTGGAATCGTCAGTCCGCAACAATCTCCGCAGCCGTAGGCGGCGTGGCCGTAGGTCTTGTCGACCACCAGTTTTCCTTCGTATAACTGTCCCACGTTTGCATGGTCCAGGTCGCGCAGCTCATAGGAGCCGGTCATGGTGTCAGGTGGCATGGTGTGGCCGTCGGAGTCCGGAACTTGATCGCGAATGAGGTGCCCGAGGTCGATCCATAACTGTTGGCCGGGGGATAGCATCTTTTCGACCCTGTACTTGCTCTGCCCACCATTGTAGAAGATCGTGGCCTCGGCGGTGGTGGGCTCGGAGCCTCCATTACCGGTGGCGATGAATGTCGTGTGCGTGGAGTCCACGTGCCACATGCCGCCCGCCCACATGCGTCCGAGGGTTTCTGAGAACGGCGTCTGCAAACCGTAGCGGCTGCCTTTATCGTAACTGATGGCAACGGGGATCAGGTCCGCGCTCTTTCCGGTGTAGCGGAGCTGGACCGTGGCCCAGGTTGCGTCCCCCGGTATCTGGCCGGACTTCTCTGGGCTTGCCAGGTTGATGACCCTTACTTCGCCGGGTGACAGGGTTAGCGGGGGCGGCGTGAATTCTCCCGACTTATCTTCGCCGCGCCAATCGACGGTGAGCGAGACTCGTGTCGGGCTTGACGCGGCGTTCCGCAAGAAGATTCGCGGGATGAGCACCGTCCCGCTGGGAAACCCCAATCCGCGATCCGGCTGGCTGAGAGCCATCATCGGGGCCCGGAGCACGTGATTCCTGGGTTGCTCGTCGGGCTCACGCTCAAAGAGCTTCATGACGGCGCCCAATCCGACTACCTCGTCGAAAACAATTTGCGTGGCGGAAAGGGACTCTCTGCCAGGAAGCGACAGACTCAAGCCGCCCATTGCTCCAGCGCTAGATGACTTAAGCGCCTCCCGGACATCGATGCGTTTGGTCTGGCCAGGGCCGATGCTAACGGGAATGTGGAGTTTCGTTCCCGCTGGCGAGGAAAGCGCCAGACTGCCGCTGACCGTTTTTCGGGAGGGGTTGCTGAGAATGAGGTAGTCAGTTGAGCGTTCCGCGGGCAGCCACCAGATGCCCTCTATGCCGGCGGAACTGTAGTTTGATCCGGCGTCATCTGCGTCAAAGTGGAAATCGATGGGATGCCCCTCCCGTTGAACCATGGCAGCGGCAAAGAGATTGGCCGCGTCGAGCCCCTGGAAGCGAAATGCCGCCGAACCGAAGGAACCTACGACGTCAAGAATCTTGGGATCGCTTTGGCCGAGGGCTCGCAAGTCCAGCGATATGACATGTTGGGGTGCAATCGTAACCTGTGCGAGGGGAGTTTCGCGTCCGTCGGCGGTTCGCAGGACCGGCGTGACGGTCAGATCGCGATAGCGGAGGTTGTTGCGCATCTCCAGTTCGGTGTTCCATCCTGACTCCAAGGTCCAGTAGGCTGCGGAGACCTCCTGCGGCGTGGGATTCCATTTAGCTGGACCGAGCGGCTTCGGCCTTGGTGGGTGCTGCGGCGGGGCATCCTGCGCAGAAGAGTGGAGGCCCATTAGAGACGCAGCCAACAATAACGTTGGGGATTGTGCGGAACATGGTCGCCCTCCTCAAAAAATATTGTTCCCGGAGTCGGCCCGATGTGAGAGCGAGAGATTACAACAGACGTGTTTCCACATGCAATAAGAATCTGGGGCGGCGGCTAGCGGTGCAAGTTGCTTCATGAGCGGGGCCCATTTTGGCGATAAAATCAGTTTATGAATCTGGAATCTAACAGCCCATGTAGGTTCAGCCTGAAAGGGTCGGCGGGGCTTATCGTCGCCGTTGCGGTGGTGGCGATTCTGCTGATTGCTCTGCCTGCCTATCGCTGGTTTTTTCTGATCAGCGCGCTTATTGGAGTGGTTATTGCTGGCGCGCTCGCGCTCTGGTACAGGCTGCGGCCTATCAAGGAAGTCGAAGTCCACAACAAACGTCCGCTTGGACTGTAGTTCCGCTTTCTTCTTCCTTGGCGCGTCCCTATGAGAACGCTAACTCTTTAGCGCGTTGCACGGCTTTGACCACCGCTTTGATCAAAGTTACTCGCAACTTCCCTTCTTCGAGTTCCATGATGCCGTCGATGGTGCATCCGGCGGGAGTGGTTACTGCGTCCTTTAAGAGCGCGGGGTGATCGCCGGTTTCCAGGACTACGCGTGCGGCGCCCATCGTCGTTTGGGCGGCTAGAAGAGTGGCCACATCGCGCGGCAGGCCTACTTTGACTCCGGCTTCGGCTAGCGATTCTAGAATGATGTAGATATAGGCGGGGCCGCTGGCCGATAGGCCGGTGACGGCATCCATATGTTTTTCGTCTACGGTCACGGTGCGCCCTACGGCATCGAAAAACTTTGTGGCCATTTCGAGATGCTGGCGGGTTGCGAACTTGCCTTTGCAGAGGGCGGTCATGCCCGCGCCTAGCACGCAGGGAGTATTCGGCATGGCGCGAACGACGGGGACTTCTTTCTCGAGGGCGCGCTCGATCATGTCGGTCGGGACCGAGGCGGCGATTGAGATCACGAGCTGCTTTTCATTCAAGTGCGCGCGGATCTCGCGCGCCACATCGGCTACTACCTGCGGCTTGACGCAGAGAAAAATAATGTCCGCGCCCCGGACTGCTTCCTGGTTGTCGGTTCCGGCGTGAACTTTCAACTTATCCTTTAACAGACGAGCGCGCTCGGGATGGGTTACGGTGGCCCAGGTTTGGGAGGGGGAGAGCAACCCGTCGCGCAGCAGGGATTGCAGCAGAATGGAGCCCATCTTGCCCGCACCGAGGATTGCTACTTTCTTTTTAGCGCCTACACTTTGGCCCATGGAAACCTCCAGCCCTAATTTGAGTGGTAGTCGATCAGATTAACATTATCGTGACGTTGCAGAGTCGCCTGTGGACGGGAAAATCGGTGCCCCTCAGCGGCTGAACAGTGTGCTGAAAAACTCTGATCTCAGCGGGCAGCCCCTAAAGGGGCATCAGACAGCAAAGAACTTATGGTATCGCTGAAGCGATACCCTGACACGAAACGCGAGTTTTTCAGCAAACTCTGAAGCCAGCGTCGGGAAAAAAGGCTCTTATCGCAGCGGTGAACCGCTGCGCCACCAAAAGCAAGATCAACGGCAGCTGGCGGGGCGCCCGCTCCTTACACAACCCTAAATTCTCACTGCACAGTCAGAGTCACGGTATCTGAGTTGGTTGCGCCACCGGCGGCTGCGACGGTCACCGTGATCTGCGATGCTCCCACTAACGTGGGCGCGGCTACGGTGACGAAGGCCGATCCGGGCTTTGGCGCTGCGGTCGAGGTGGCGGTTACGGTTGTGGTTGCGGGACTGGGCACCGATGCGGGGGCGGAATAAAGCCCGGTGGGATCGACCGTGCCATTCACGAAGCCGCTTACTGCCCAGGTTACGGTCTGGTCGGTCGAGCCGTTTACCGTCGCGCCGAATTGTTGCTGCGTGACGCCGGCGGGCCAGGAATTATTTGGTTCATTGGCAAACAGAGTCGCGAGTCCTGGATTCACAGTAACTGTGACCCCTTGTGGGTTACCGTTGCCGCTGCCGACGCCGCCGCAGGAGAGCAGCGTGGTTAGTCCGATTGCGATTGCGGCATTCACAATTCCGCAGAAGAGACGCGGTTTGGCGCGGTTTGTTCTCTTGATTCCGAAAAATCCCGCTAGCAGTGCCAGCATGACGGCGTAAGGGTAGTTAACTGCACGAGCACCGCTATTCGAGTGAGGCGAGTTGGGGCTAAGCGTTAATGCGCGGCGTAAGCGGCGTCGCGCTGCGGACTGTGACTCGCTGCCTAGATTTGGGCCCATAGTTGAAATCGTAAGCGTAACCGCAGTTGTACCGGCGCCGGCTGCGATCGATGCTGGCGTGAAGCCGCAGGTAGCTCCGCCAGGGCCGGTGATTAATGGCGGCAGGCCTGCGCAGGAGAAACTCACCGATGAACTGAAGGTTCCGGCACCGATGGGCACGGCGGAGAAGGTATAGGTTGCGCTTTGGCCGGCGAGTACGGTTACGGATGAGCTGCCGGTGTCGGTCCAGGTAAAGTTCTCGCCGGGCGCGGACACGGTTAGCGTCTCGGTGGTCGTCGAGTGAGTCAGGGTGCCGTCGGTTCCCTGGATGGTGAAATTAAACGTGCCGGCCGCCGCGCTGCCCAACGTCACGGTAAATGGAGCGCCAGCGGCGGTTGGCGTGATCGGCGCAGGAGTGGAGCATGTTGCCGGAGCGCCAGCGGTGCAGGTCACCGTGACGCTCTTGGCGTAGCCGTTCAACGCGGTCAAGGTTCCGTTCCAGGTGACGTTTTGATTGGTGACGGTCGTCGATGGAGTCGCTGAAACGGCTATAGCGAAGTCGGGAGCTGGAGGCGAGACCGTCAACAGGAAGGTTTGTGTCTTGGGCGCGGGAGCTCCGGCGGCCGTCGCTGAGAGCGTCACGATGGAAGGGCCACCTTGCGGCGTAGAGGCTGCGGCGGTCACTGTCAGCGTGACGGTGACTGGAGATGCTGATGTCGGAGACACGGTGCTTGAGGGCGAGAAGACGCAGGCGGCTCCGGCTGGCAAGCCTGTGGGACAGGCAAGGGTCACGGTGCCAGCGAAGTTGCCCGAGGCAGTTACCTGGAAGGTCGTGGGCGACGACGTTTGCCCAGCGCCGACGGCGAGCGAATTTGGGCTGGGCACAGTCAGATTGAAATCGACGACGTATAGAGTGACTGCCGCGTCGCGCGTAATGTTGTCGGCGTCGGTACCGACGGCGTGGGCGTCAAAGCTGTACGTGCCGACGGAGCCGCCGGCAACCACCGAGTAAGTCGCGGTCGGAGTTATCTGTGCCGGATGGAGCGAGCAAGTTGGAGGCGCGGCGCCGGTGCAGTTCAGATTCACGGGACTTGCGTAGCCATTCTGCGACGTCAGCTTGCCGCTGAACATGGCTGTCTGCGTGGGAAAAACGGTTTGCGGCGAATTCGAAATCACGTTCGTGTATGCGGGCGAGGCTATCAATGCGAAATTCCAAACGCCTCGACCGTAGGTGGAAGCGACCAGAGTTTTTGTGCCAGCGTCGGGATTGAAAAGCTGAAGGGCGGTGACGGAAGCGTTGGGCAAATACCCGGTCGCGCCGGGAGCGGGCGCGGGACCGACTTCGGTCCAGTTGGGAGATGCGGTTGGACTCACGAAAACGCCTACGTCGGTGGCGGCGTAAATGTTGCCCGCTCCGGAATCCACGAGCAGTGCGTTCACGGGATTGTCGGGGAGCGCCGCCTGGCCGGCACCGCCACAGTCGGTCCACGTTGAGCCTGCGTTTGTCGTTTGCCACACGTGCGACGTTGGGTACGACGGCGTGCTGAATCCCATGATGCCGACGTAGGCGGTGTTGCCGGTTGGGTCGGAGGAATCCATGGCGACTGAGGAAATCGCGTAGCCCTGGGGATTGATATTCTGCGTTACGTTCTGCATGAGTGTCGTCCCGGCATTGGTTGTGACCCAGACTTCGCCGCCGGGCGCGCCGCTTCGTGGTCCGTAGCCATCGGTTACGGCATAGACGACGGATGAGTTGCCGCCGGAGGTTGGGCCTCCTGCGGCCAGATCGGTTACGAGATTGATCTCTTCGCCGGTGCAGACGCCGGTGCCGAAGGTTTCGAAATCGTTGCTGAGTTGCTGCGGCGAAGTGCCGTCGATGCCGATGCTCCACACGCGGCAGGTGCCGACCAGCAGTTCGCTGGGGTTCTGCGGATCGAGAATGTAGGGAGTGACATATGCGCCCTCGTCTCCGCCGAGATCGCTGGGGCCGACGATTTGCACGAATGTAGTGTCATCGCAGTCGGAGCCGGTGCCAGTTTGCGAATCGCATTCCAGGAGTGTCAGGTGGGGATTCGCGGCTAGCCACAGGCTGGGATTCGCCGGACTGATGGCGGTGAATCCGCCGTCGCCTCCGAGGGCGTTCTGCCAGGTGGTGCTGGTGGTCGCGATCGCGGTTTTAGGCGAGCCGTTGTTCTCGGTTCCGCCGAGCAGAATGTTGGCGTTGGTCGGATGGACGGCGATAGAGACAAACTCAGTCATCGAGCCGAGCGTCTGACTCAGGCTGTCGAATTGATTGGTGCCGGAGCAGCTTCCAGTGTCGAGGCCGGAATAGCCGTCGAGGGTGCGGCTGATTCCGCCGTCGTGGGCGAAGTAGCCGGGAGACAGATTGCTCGCCGACACAACGCTGAAGGCGATGCTGGCTGGGGTGCACGTGCGCGGGCGCGGCGAGGGGATCGCAGCCATAGGCGTGGGTTAGATTGATCCAGTCGCCCTGGATGCAAGCCGTGCTGGCGGCGGGCTCTAGCGTGCATTTGTAGAGATTGATTGCGCCCGCATAGATGTCGGTTCCGGTGGAACCCTGGGACGGCGGATCGGGAACGGCGGATAGGGCGAGGTTGTACCAGCCTTGCTCAACTCCGCAACCGCTATTGGGGCCGAAGGCGTCGTCTCCACAGTTGGTGATGCCGTTGTCGGGAATCTGCGTCCAGCTCGCGCCGCCGTTGGTTGATTGCCAGATGCCCTCGTCGTCGGGCATGGGAGTTGAATATTGAACGTCGCCCTGCAAGTCGACGATCCAGACATACATTTCGTTGCGGCCGGGGACGACCCCGAACTCGCCGCGATAAATCAGGCAGGTTGTGGCGTTGGTGGCGGCCGGGCAATTTGCAGAGGCGAGGCCTGCGCCCGGCTGCGTTGGGAGACGCGTGTAGTTCTGTCCGTGGGTTGATGAGTAGAGGCCGTGGCGTCTTATCGAAGCATAGAAGGTTGCATTGGTTGCGTTGTAGATCACCGAGGTGGCTGAGGCGGGAACGGAGCCGTCGGTGAGCGTGGCGCGGCTCCAGATGATGCCGCCATCGGTTGAGAAATAAAGTCCGCGCGCGGTGGAATTTCCGTCCTCGGTGGGGCCGAGGCACGGGCCGGTGTCGACAACCGGCGCCGATTCCTCGCCGAGGCAGATGCCATTGTCCCCTGCTGCGGCCGCTACCACGAAGTTGGGATTCGTAGTGCTGAAGGCAATTCTGCTGAAACCGACGCCGAGGAATGATTGGCCGCTGGCTGCGCTGGTAATCTGTTGCGGCCAAGTCGCACCTCCGTTTGACGAGCGCAGGATTCCGAGGCCGTAATAGGAGTCGGACGAATTGTTCGCTTCGCCGGTGCCTACGAGGATGACCTGGCTGTTCCCCGGCTGCAAGGCGATGGCGCCGACGGCCAGGGTCGGTTGATCGTCGAGCAACGGTTGCCAGACGACCGACGCGGGACTGGTGCTGAGACTGCCGGCGTTGGTCGATCTCCAAAGGCCGCCGTAGGCTCCGCCTAGCAGGACTGTGTTGGCGCTCGAGTCGGCGGGATCGATGAGCACGGACGTGGCTCGTCCGGAAACCCAGTTGTAATTCTGGCCGCCGTCACCGGTGGCGTCGGAGGCGAGCGGGGCGGGGCCGACGGGCGCCCAGATGGGGGAAGTTGTCGGCGAGGCGATCGCCTTCGAGCTGTGGCTGGGTGTGTTCGTCGAAGATGCTGCCGCCGCTCGCGCTGCGCGCATTGCTAGCTTTTGGCGATAGGCTCGCAGGCGCAGGGCGGCCGATTGTGCCGTGGGGATAGTACGGCCGCGCTGGTTCCAATTCCACCTCATTTTGGAGGCGGAGGATTCTATGTGTTTGCCTGCGCCGCTCGGCTCAGAAGTTGCAGAAGGTGGTTTTCTGTCCCACTCCTGGCCTGAAGCGCTGCCCAACAAAACGGCCGCGAAAAGTAAGGTAAAGAGCGTCGGGAGAATAACCTGCGATATGAAGCGAGACGAACCTCGGCTGGAGACACGGCTGGACATAGAGAGCAACGCCACGAGCGCGCCGTGTGGGAACGGAGCGCCAGTAGAGTTTCAGCCATTCCGCGGAGATTTAAACGTCCTCGAAAGTCTCTCCATCCTTGGTAGGCGAGAAAAGGGCAATTTCTAAGTTGTCAGACGGGAGCCTGGGGACGACTGGGCAGGCGTCGTGAGTAGAGTCGAGAACAGGCGCAGTGACTGTAGTCTCCCGGTGGATAGTCGACTCGGCTTTCGCCTCGTCACCTCAGTCCGGTTTGGCGTGGTTCTGTTTCCTGTTCCCGCTCATCGAACCGGACAGGCGGATTTCCCGCATCCGGCTCTCGGAAAAGACACACGCCTCATGGATAAGTAAAGGAAGCGTGTGACGCCGTCTGCAACTCCTGAACACAATCCTGGGGTGGCTAGACTCATCGTCAAATCCCCATGCCCTTCGTTGCTTCTTGCGTCCGTCTTTAACTGAGGCCCCTTCCCTCGACCGGAGTTACCCGGCTTCCTTGGTACTACGAGCCTCTCCGTCACCCCAGACGGCCCAGCCTGACTCTCGCGAGTTGCCAGTTGACCGCGACTTGCGATCACCGCTCGGGTTTCCCGTGTTGCAGTTGGTCCCTTTTTTGCCTGCATGCCGTCGCCATTACCCCGGCAGGTTCGATGGATCCTGTTCGCTCGTACTGTTTCCATCAACGTCGGCCTTCCCCAATTACACGGTGGGTCGGCTCCTGCGTTACATGTTTCGAGGCCTGCTCAGCGTTCACTCACGTTACGGCCTACATGCTTGCCAAGTCGCCCTAAGCGACCTTCTACCCCGGAGGCTCCGACGGCTTCGTTTCCTCCACCGCCGCTCCGATTGCTTCCGGGTGGAGCGAACCAGTTCCCGGGCGGGACTCTCACCCGCAGTGGACCAGTGCCTTTTCACGGCGCACGTGTAGTCGCGAGTAGAGTCGAGAACAGGCGCAGTGGCTGTAGTCTCCCGGTGGCTATGTATGGCGGAGCTTTCGCATCGCCGCCTCAGTCCGGTTTGGCTTAGCTCTGGTTCCTGTTCCCGCTCATCGAACCGGACTGGCAGATTTCCCGCATCCGGCTCTCGGAAAAGACACACGCTTCATGGGTAGATAAGGAAGCGAAGCGTGTGACGCCGTCTGCAACTTCTGAACACAACCTGGGGCTACTAGACTCATCGTCAATCCCCATGTCCTTCGTTGCTTGTTGCGTCCGTCTTTAACTGAGGCCCCTTCCCTCCGCCGGAGTTACCCGGCTTCATCGGTACTACGAACCTCTCCGCCACCCCACACGGCCCGGCCTGTCTCTCGCGAGTTGCCAGTTGATCCTTACCGCGATCACCGCTGGGGCTTCCCGTGTTGCCTCTGGTCTCCTATGCGTACATGCCATCGCCATTACCCCGGCAGGTCCGATGAAGTTTGTTCGCTCGTCTATCTCCATCGTCTGCGGCCTTCCCTGTGTAACAGTCAGGTCGGCTCCTGCAATTGTTTTTTCGGGGCCTGCTCAGCGTTTACTCACGTTATGGCCTGCACGCTCGCCGAGTCGCCATGCGACCCTTTCCATCGAAAGCTCCGACAGCTTCGTTGCCTCCGCTGCCGCTTCGATTGCTACCGGGTGGAGCGAACCAGTTCCCGGGCGGGAGTTGCACCCGCTGAAGTCCAGCGCCTTTCACGGCGCACTGTTACAACAACAGTCGCAAGAAGCGAGCTAAAAGCCCTGTTTTTTGGGAGGAATTGAGAGTAGACTCTCGCTGATATTTGAGTTGCCGCGTTGGGAGCTTCGATTTGACCGATACGGAAGTTGTATCGTACGCCACGTTGGGTCGCCGCTTAGCCGCGTGGTCTATTGACTCCGCGATTCTCCTTTCGCTTCTCCTCCTGATTAGCATTCTTGCGAGGATTTTTCGCGCAGCTGGTATCTGGGCGCCTTCTGGATTGCCGCCTGAAGAAGCATGGAAGGCTTTAGGATACAGCGCCAAGTTTTTTATAGTGTTCGCGTTCATTCTTTCGCTGGGTCCTGTTTACTTTGTGCTCTGCGAGGCATCGCAGCGTCAAGCGACCCTGGGAAAGCATCTCGTGAACATCTATGTGACGGATATTGACCAACAAAGGATTAGTATTGGCCGTGCCGCGGGACGTTCGACGGCCAAGTTGTTACTAGGTTGTTACGGAGTCGGTATTTTCAGCGCTGTCACCATTGCTGCGTTGAAGGAAAAACAGGCATTGCACGACCTGGCGGCCAAGACTTTGGTTTCGAGGGGCCGACCAGCAGCCGCTGGCGGTCTGGAAATCTGGCGAATCGCCATCGGACTGGGACTTCCGTTCATCTGGATGACCGCAACTTTCCTCGCGACTCTCTAAGTTCGCTCCCGACGCCCCCCAGCAAAGCCGGGCTGGTCGGTTGTTAGTTGTTAGCGTAATCGGGAGTAGAGTCGAGAACAGGCGCAGTGGCTGTAGTCTCCCGGTGGCTATGTATGGCGGAGCTTTCGCATCGCCGCCTCAGTCCGGTTTGGCTTAGCTCTGGTTCCTGTTCCCGCTCATCGAACCGGACTGGCAGATTTCCCGCATCCGGCTCTCGGAAAAGACACACGCTTCATGGGTAGATAAGGAAGCGAAGCGTGTGACGCCGTCTGCAACTTCTGAACACAACCTGGGGCTACTAGACTCATCGTCAATCCCCATGTCCTTCGTTGCTTGTTGCGTCCGTCTTTAACTGAGGCCCCTTCCCTCCGCCGGAGTTACCCGGCTTCATCGGTACTACGAACCTCTCCGCCACCCCACACGGCCCGGCCTGTCTCTCGCGAGTTGCCAGTTGATCCTTACCGCGATCACCGCTGGGGCTTCCCGTGTTGCCTCTGGTCTCCTATGCGTACATGCCATCGCCATTACCCCGGCAGGTCCGATGAAGTTTGTTCGCTCGTCTATCTCCATCGTCTGCGGCCTTCCCTGTGTAACAGTCAGGTCGGCTCCTGCAATTGTTTTTTCGGGGCCTGCTCAGCGTTTACTCACGTTATGGCCTGCACGCTCGCCGAGTCGCCATGCGACCCTTTCCATCGAAAGCTCCGACAGCTTCGTTGCCTCCGCTGCCGCTTCGATTGCTACCGGGTGGAGCGAACCAGTTCCCGGGCGGGAGTTGCACCCGCTGAAGTCCAGCGCCTTTCACGGCGCACTATTACGACAACTACATCAGCTAGAGCTGGAAACAAAGGGCGCGTACTTGCGGGTGCCGAACGGAGGAATAGGCAGCATCGGCAAATCCACCACCTTGTAGGTGTATCCATCGACGTGGATTCTGCTGGTTAGAGAGAACAGGCCGCGAGTCTCCTCGCATTTCCCGGCGATTACCGCCCGTGACATCTGCTCAACTTCCAAGAGCAGTTGTTCTGCGCCTGCCTTTTGATTTCTTCCTTCTTGCGGCAATTCCCAAGTCCCGATGCGTCCAAAGCTGAAATCCAGATAGCCAACACCCTCGTCGTCTACGTGTACACCAATCGAGGCCGAATGGCGGTTCGCAGGAAGTAATTCAATCACTGTACCGTCGCCCTTAGGGACGCGATAAACATTGATCTTAGCCGCGCTTTGAGGAAGCTCTGCCAGTAGCCTATCGAACAATAATTGGAGTTGTTCAAGCATATAGCTTCGACATTTGCAGTGTCGCGCTTAGTTCGTCACAGCATATCGCAAGTTCAACTGCTGAAAGCAGGCGATTACACTCAGGACGCCGATTGTGAGTGAAATCGCGATCTTTCGGCAATATCCATTTGGGATACCGTCTAACCCCACAGCCTTCACCTCGCGACCTCCTAGACTCCTGCTCTTGCTATTGACCACAGCTTGCTGGGGGAGCATTATTATCGCGTTCCCGGGCGCATTGTGCCCTCCTCGCCGGGAGTTGACCGGACCGTAACTCACCAGGGCCAGGATCGCCCTAGCTTGCTGGAGGCCTTATGAAGTCCCTTCGCTTCTGCTGCTATTTCGCCGTTTTCGCTGCTTTTCTGTTTGTGTTGGAGGCGACGCAGTCCAATCCTTTCGCTTACGCCAGTCAGCCGCGCGCTCAGGAACTGTCGTCGGCAGCCCCCGCGCAAACGGCGCGTTACGACGTTATAGGGATCGGTGCGCTGACCGACCGAGTTGGCGCCGTCGGAAGTCCATCCATGATGATGATCGCGCTGAATTCTGGGTCCGCCAGTCCGAGACAGCCGAGCTATCAATCGCCCTGTCCTTCTACGACTAAAGTGTTCATCAACAGCGGTGACCAATACGTCACCGATCCGCTAAGCCTCGGCGCCACCGCGAATATGGATCAATACTGCCACGATGTCTATCACCCGATTTGCACTGGGCAGATGTTCTTCTACGTCTGGAGCGATGGCGCGTGGAACGAACTCGGAACGGGGACACAGGCAGGACAGTGCTTCTGGACACTTCAAACAACGTCCCTTACCGCCGGGACGCGGCGTATCAAGGCGATTTACACCGATGATCAGAACGGCTTCGGTCCAAGTTCCGCCCTTATGTGGGTGGAAATCCTGAAGTGGCCAACGACCACAACTGTCACCTCGACTCCCAATCCTTCAACTTACAAACAGCAGGTGACCTTCACGGCAATGGCCTTGCCGAATCAAGACGCACCGACCACCCCGACCGGCAAGATTAAATTCGTAAGCGGAGGAACAACGCTAGGAATTGCACTCCTGTTCTCAAACGGCGTCGCAACGCTCACTACGAAGCACCTACCCGTCGGCACTGACCTTGTAACCGCCGAATATCTTGGAGACGCTGATAACGCTCCCAGCGAGTCAGCGAGCCTGAGTCAGGTAGTTGATCCTTAACGAGCTGTCCGTCCCCGCTCCGAGAAAGTCGCTGATCTCGGCGTTCCAATCTTCGCACTTTGAGCCGTTAAGGTGATCGCTCGGGTCAGTTGATGCAATCAGATGGGATGAGAATGCCGGTCTCCGACGGGATGCGATAAGCTCCCAAGTTATCGACGCGCTCGAGGCGCAAGGAGATAAAGGAGACCGGACATGAAAAAGATTAGCACTGGAACGACAAAGAAGGTCGAAAAAAATGCGAATCAAAAACTAACGATCGGGCTGGATCTGGGAGACCGCTGGAGTTGGTACTGCGTACTGGATGAGGCGGGAGAAGTAGTTTTGGAACAGAAAGTGGCGACCACACCGAAGGCGATGAAGGAGGTTTTCGGCGGGATGCCGCGCAGCCGGCTGGCGCTGGAAACGGGGACGCACTCGCCCTGGGTAAGCCGGGTCTTGAGTGAACTGGGGCACGAAGTGATCGTGGCGCATGCGCGCAATGTGCGCCTGATCGGAGAGAGTCGGAAAAAGGATGATCGGCTCGATGCCCGAATGCTGGCGCGACTGGTGCGGATCGATCCTAAGTTGTTGGCGCCGGTGAAACATCGCAGCGCGCAGGCGCAAGCGGATCTGATGGCGATCCGGGCGCGAGCGGGCTTGGTACGGGCGCGGACGTCGTTGATCAATACGGCGCGGGGAGTGACGAAGTCTTACGGAGAACGGTTGCGCGGCTGCAATCCGCGAAACATGAACCCGGTGAAGGCGCAGGAACTGAGTCCGGAACTGAAAACGGCACTGGAACCGTTGCTGGGAGCGATCGAGTCGCTGAGCGAACGGATTGTGGAATACAACGAGCGCATCGAGCAGATCGCGAAGCGGAGTTACCCGGAGGTGGCGCGACTGACGCAGGTGAAGGGAGTGGGGACGCTGATCGCGTTGACCTATGTGCTGACGCTGGAAGATGCGCATCGTTTTGGCAAGAGCCGGGATGCGGGCTGCTATGTCGGGTTGCAACCAGGACGGAGGAACTCGGGGCAGAGCGAACCGCAACTACATATTAGTAAGGAGGGAGATCGGTACCTGCGAACGTTGCTGGTGCAGGGTGCGCACCATATTCTGGGACCGTTTGGAGCGGACAGCGATCTGCGACGGTGGGGACTGAAGCTGGCGGAGCGCGGGGGAAAGAATGGGAAGAAACGAGCGGTGATCGCGGTGGCGCGGAAGCTGGCGGTGTTGCTGCATCGGCTGTGGGTGAGCGGAGAAGCGTACGAACCGCTGCGCAACCAGCGAGGAGTCGCGTTGCCGGCAGCGGCGTAGTTTCGATCCAAGAAATTTAAGAATGCGAGAGCCCCAAAGTTTAAGCGCCGAGTTTCGGTGACTGCGTCAAACGCCTGGCCCACTTCCATCGAGAGATGGACGAAAGGTCGAAAATCAGGTGGCAGCACCGACTGAAACGAGAACACCCAACTTGCACCGAGCGAAGAAACGCTCATCGAGAGTGCGGATGGAAGGGTGGCGACAGTAGTAGCAGCGCACAAGCGAAGCTTTGGGGAACCGCGCTTGATCGGACAAGACGATCCAGCGCATCATCGGCCCACCTTCCCTCCTAGGGGAAGGGTGGCAGAGCGGTCCTCGCCGTCAAGGGTTCGCTGTCGCCGCACAGATCGCGCCCTTGACCGCTCCGGGCCGCTCTGCACAATGGCTCAACTAGGAGGGAAGGTGAATGTTATGAAGGGCAACAGCAACAGCAAAACATCCAGTCGTCAAAGTTTTACTTGACATAGACCGGCATTCTCATGGAAGGCGTGTACACTCAAAACGCCCGCGCTATCTGACTGTTTCCTTGGCGATACGCTCCAGAATGTCGGGCAGTTTTGCGGACTCGATGTCTGACACATCCACGCCATAGACTTCCTTGATTCGCGTGGTTAAAGCTTCGTTGGTGAGGTCTTCGTGAAAGTCCCATAGGCTGGACTCGTCGGATATAAAAGCCCAATCGAGGTTCAGCACGCGCCGAGTAAAGTCTTCCGCCAGTTCGGCGTGAGCACCGACCCGCTTTCGTTGTGCGAACTCTGGGCGTTTGCCTTCGCTCATCACATCATTCTAGAGCACGGCACAGAGGGCTGACTGTTGAAACCAGCGTTCGCACAAGCTTGCGCTTTTGTTTCGCCGTTTTTAAGGGCAGTGAGTGCTAATGGGATTTGCAACGGTCATCTGTGGTCTGGCCGTGTTTTTACGGTTCGTCCTCAGGCTGCTTACGCGACCGCAGACCTTCTGACGGCTGCCCAAATCGGGCGTAGCCAAGTGGCGAAGCCGTAGGTAAGATGGGTTCCCAGGCCAATAAGTTGCGCCAGAAACCGGCCGGCCAAGGAGCAATGTATGAACGTCAATCTAAGCGCGATGATGCAAACTTTAACCACTACATTGACCACCGTCGGCCTGAGACTTTTGGGCGCAATCGCTATTTGGATTGTTGGCCGCTGGCTAATCGGCCTTGCGCTTCGCGTGATTGGGAGTGCCCTGAGGAAACAGAAGATTGATCCCACTCTGATCCGCTACATCCACTCGGCAGTTGCGGCGTTGCTGAATATCGTGCTGGTCATCGCAGTCCTCGGGTTCTTCGGTGTTGAGACCACCAGCTTTGCGGCGCTGATTGCAGCGGCGGGCGTCGCCATTGGCATGGCATGGTCGGGTCTGCTATCGAACTTTGCCGGCGGGGTGTTCCTGGTGATCTTGCAGCCGTTCAAGGTAGGGGACTTCGTGACTGCCGCTGGGGTCACGGGGACGGTCGAGGAGATCGGCCTGTTCTCGACCACCCTGAATACGCCCGACAACGTGAAGACCATCGTCGGTAACGGCAAGATTTTCGCCGACACGATACAGAACTTTTCGGCCAACCCCTACCGGCGTGTCGAACTGACGGCACAATTGGCGCACGGTGTGGACCCGCAGGCGGCGATTGAGCTGCTGAAACCTGCGCTCGCGCAGGTGCCGAACGTAGTGGCAGAGCCCGCACCCGATGTCGAGATTCTGACCTTCAATCTTGCAGGACCGGTGCTCGCTGTGCGCCCGTACTGCAACAACCAGCACTATTGGCAGGTGTATTTCGACACGAATCGGCTGATCCGCGATACTTTTGCGCATGCGGGCTTCCCGATCGCCGAGCAGCATTACGCCGTGCGCGGACCGGAGGATCTCAGACTGGCGAAGACCGCGTAGCCTCGCTTCTGACGCGTACGGTTCAAGATCGTCTTAACCGGCGACGGTTCGGGGCAGGCGTTTTACACCCAAAACCCGCGACTTGCATCAACGCTACTGCCAATCGCCCTTCTGCGCGACCTCCGTTATAATAACTGCTCATGTCCGTGATCAAAAACATCGGCGCTATCGCTCAGGGGATGAGCATCACCCTGAAGGAAATGTTTCAGCCTACGGTCGTGGAGAATTATCCCGACGGTCCCGGCCCCACGAAGGGGGCAGTTTTTCAGGAGCGTTTTCGCGGCATGCACGTGCTGCAGCGCGACGAAAATGGGCTGGAGAAGTGCGTGGCCTGCTTTTTGTGCGCGGCGGCGTGTCCGGCAAACTGCATTTATATTGAGGCCGCGGAGAACACAGAGGAGAAGCGAGTTTCGGGCGCGGAGCGCTACGCCCACGTTTACAACATCGATTACAACCGATGCATTTTTTGCGGGTATTGCGTGGAGGCTTGTCCGACTGATGCGATTACGCACGGGCACGGATTCGAGCTGGCCTCGTTCAGCGCGAGCAATCTGGTGTATCGAAAAGAACAGATGCTGGCGCCGGCTCCAGCGCATATGGGAGCAAACCAGGTGTTTGCGCAATCGGAGTTGGATTCGGGCGGGGTTAAGGGGAGTTAGGAGACTCAAGACTTTTTCGCTAAGCGCCGGTCCTGCGGGACCGGCGTTGTTGTCTATACGAAAGGAAGTCCCAGATGCATTACTTACTCTTCTACGAAGTTGCCGACGACTACCTGGCGCGGCGGGCGGAGTTTCGCGATGCGCACCTCGAAAAAGCCTGGAAGGCCAGCGAGCGCGGCGAACTGGTGCTGGGTGGCGCGCTGCAAGATCCGGTAGACGGCGCGGTCTTGCTGTTCAAGGGCGGCTCGGCTGAGGTTGCGGAGAAGTTTGCGCGGACTGATCCTTATGTGACAAGCGGGCTGGTGAAGCGATGGCATGTGCGGGAGTGGAAGACGGTAGCGGGCGAAGATTCTGCGGAGCCGGTCAGGCCGAAAGTGGCGACTCGGCCGTCGTCGAACAGCGCTCCATCGGCGACTAGCGCGATGATCTTGCGCATGTGGAAGGGGCGCGCGGCTGCAGAGAAGGCGGATGGCTACATCGAACACGTCACGAAGAGAGTCTTTCCAGCGCTGACTGCGATCGACGGACATCGCGGAGCTTACCTGCTTCTTCGCGAGCTTGATGGCGCGATTGAATTTGTGGTGCTCACACTTTGGGAGTCGATGGAGGCGGTGCGACGGTTTGCTGGCGCTAAGCCGGAAGAAGCGGTCGTGGAACCGGAAGCAAAGGCCGTGCTGAGCAGCTTTGATGAGTCGGTAACGCACTTCGAGATCGTTCATCGCCCGCAATCATCGAGTCGCGACTAACGCCGCACCCTTCCCGAATGAAATCCTTTGCCGGTGCCGCCTGGGAGTTGACGAGGTTGTGAGCGCCACCGCCTCACCACAGACGGTGAGTATTGTCACAGACAACGATCCTCGCGAGGGTTAGAAGTAAACAGGCGCCTCTCCGAAGAGTATTTAGAGAACGTCTCTGCCCTGGGACGCAAAAAACTTCACAAATTTAAAACCGAAATGACGAAAAATGCGGGGACGTCTAGCCCGTCTATGCTGGCGTGCATCGGGCCGTGCACCTTCCGTGCAGCTACAGAACGTGGCCACCGCAGACGCCAACTACGCACCGCCCCCGAACGATGGAAAGGAGAGCCACGATGAAACTGCTCAAGGCATTTGCTATCACGATCATGCTGCTGCTGGTCATCTCGAAAGCGGCTCCAGCGCAGATCTACGACGCGGTGAAAGATTTCTCAATTCAATCCAATCCCAATGGAGTCTGGTCCTATGGTTATCTCGCGTCGTGGGGCGCTCCGTTCACGCTTTATACCTGGGAAGGCACGTGCTTTACGGGCATGAACACGTGGATGGAACCACCGGGCTGCGGCCCATCGCCTTCCGTTTCGCACAACGGCACAGGCAAGCAGTTCTGTGCACAGACATGGTGCTTTCCCCCCTCATACCTTGGCACGAGCCCTGGACCGAACGGCGAACTCACCGTCATACGCTGGACGGCTCCGTCGTCGGGAACCTTCGTCGTGCGGGTAAAGTTCGTCGGTATGGATTGGTACTTCCCAACCAGCACTTACGCTTACGTAGTTCGCAATTCACAACGGCTACTTTTGCAGGCGCCGATTACGAGCTACGAATGGCCGCTATTTTTTTACCCGGAGCCTATAACACTTTCCGCAGGGGACACGGTTGATCTCATTGTTGACTGGGGCAAAGACCAGAGTTATATCGGCGACTCCACCGGCGCGGAACTGAAGATATGGAGCCTCGCGCAGCATTGAACGTGACGGGGCTCGGCGCAGCGTCACTATGTAATACGCGCCGAGCTTCGGCTTCCATCGCGCGGCGCTCCTATCTCTTCATGCTGGGATCGTCCGCCGGATTGATGTAGTTAAACTTTGCTGGCGAGAGGCCGTGAATTTGAATGACGGTTTCGCCCGACGCCGCCGCGTAGTGGTGCATACTGGGGTCGAGGTAAGCGAAACTGCCGGCCGGGAAACTCATCATCTTGCCGGCATCGAATTAATCGCCCATCCCCACTTTCAAGGTGCCGGAGAGAACCGTCACATTTTCGCGATGAGGATGGGTGTGCGGCGCAACCCTGTAACCGTCAGGCATCTTGAGTCGAATCGTGAAGTCGCCGGTGGAGGCCATGGGATCACCCTCTAACACGGCAAGTTGCGCGCCGGGTGGCAGGAAAGCGGGCGCAGGGCCATAGTTGATTTGATCGGAAGTGAAAGCATTTTGAGCAGCGATGGGCTGCGCCGCGAAGATCGTAATGATCGCTAGAACTCCAGCGGGAAAAAGTAGTTTCGCCATCACCGCCTCCTTTGTGCCGACGAAAATGATAGCAGGATTTTGCGTCGATACCACGCGGACGAGGGATGAGCGGAGAGGCTACGAACTTTCTTCCGCGAATTCGGATGCAGCTGCGGAGGAGCGCGAGGGCATTTGCGAGTGCATTCGAACGATCAGCAGTCCGACCAAGACCGCACTGATCAACATGATCACCCTGATATAAAGCGCGGCATGGAACGCCTGGTCGCCGGCGGCGGTTCGCAACAGGCCTGAGGTGGCGCTGACCGTGCAGAACCCGAAATAGAATTTTTCCATCCATCCGCGGGAAATAATCAACAGCCACAAAAGAATGGAGGAGACTACGAGAAATATCCCGCAGAGAATCCATGTACCCGGGGTTACGGTCGACGTCACCCAAATCCCGGCGGCGGGATTGGCGGCCACCATCTGGCGCACCGCGATCAGCAGAAAAACGATGGAGTGAACCAACGCCACGACGGCGCGTTTGCGGTTGGTGAGGATGGAGAATCCGCTCATGCTTACAGTCACTGTAGCGAAAGGGCCTGGGGGAGGCAGTGACCCAGATCACGTCCGGCTAAAAGTCCTTCCTGGGCGCACGAGACATGCCGGATGTGGCGGCGAAGCCTCTTTTGAAGAAATGTCCCAACCGACAAAAAAGTGTGCTATAATGCACATCTTTAGGTTCGCGAACATAGTAGTGTTGATTCGTCTCTTCTAGCATCCTTCCGCCGTATCGAAGGTGACGGTCCCTTGCGAAATCAGACAGCATTGCGCTGCGCGAGGAGCCGTTATGATGATGGCCAACAAAACCCGTCTGACTAAGAAATCTTCCGCACCGCCGCCATCCGCTGACGGTGACGGCAACCACATTTACAACGAAATTCTGCTGGGACTCCCGGAGAAAGAAGCCGAACAGATACTGCCAAAACTGGAATTTGTACGGCTCAAGACTCACCAGGTTCTGCACGAGTCCGGTGATACTTTGAAGTCTGCCTGGTTCTGCAACAGCGGACTCATTTCCATTCTGAGCGTTTTTCCGGATGGCAAAACTGTTGAAGTCGGCCTGGTGGGTAAAGAGGGATTCATAGGGGTGCCGCTGGTGGCAGGTTTTCGCACCGCACCGACGCGAGCTGTTACGCAGATCGAGGGGTCGGCTTTTCGCGTCGACAGCGACAAACTTGCCATACTCTTACGCGAATGTCCCATCCTGGAGCGGAAGTTGCAGCAGTTTTCGCAAATCCTTGCCATGCAAGTGACGCAGATTGCCGCCTGCAATCGCCTGCATGAAGTCGACGAGCGGTTGGCAAGATGGTTGTTGATGAGCGCTGACCGGGTTGAATCGAATCTGGTGCCGTTGACCCAGGAATTAATTGCGCAGATGCTGGGAACACGCCGTTCCAGCGTGACCGTGTCGGCGGGAATCCTGCAGAAAGCTGGACTCATCTCCCACTCCCGCGGCGAAGTGCACATCGTTGACCGGCCAGGGTTGGAAGAGGCAGCCTGCGAATGCTATGCCATCATGCATCGCCAGATCCGGGAATGGCGTAGCGAAACAGAATAGCGTCTGTGCGCGCCAGCGTACCTTGCTCGGTCATACAGCGGACTGACAGCGTTACCTCCTTGCGAATATCTTGCGGTTGATCGAGCAGATTCCCTGTCAAGCGCTACGCCTGCTGATCGTTATTTTCCCTCACCATGGAAATGACGTATGCCGGAAGTTGACGTTATCGAACTGGATCTGAACAGGCACCTGATTCGTTGCCCCCATTGCCAGGGGCAAGGCGTGGTGCACTGGCCCGGGGCGATGATCCTCTTCGGCAACTTTAGATGTAATCATTGCGAACGACACTTCGTGATTGCTCTGAACGAACCGCGCAACTCAGTTCGTCTATCCCGCCCAGCGCCCTAGGATCGATCACTCCTGCCCAAACGACCCGAACCTTTGGTTACACTAGGCCGCCCTGATTTCTTTTTGACAGGCGGATGCCGACTGGGGAGAATAGCGAGTATCCATTGCGTGCCGGAAGAAACATAACCCACAACTTGGAGAGAAAAATAATGAAGAAGATGATTGCCGTTTCCGTTCTTTGTGTCTGTTTGTCTTTTGTAGTCGGAGTTGCGCTTGCCGATAGAGTCCACGATTGGCATGACCTCGACGCGGTCCATCACCATGTGGAGGAAGCGATCCGAGAACTGGACAATGCCCGTGCCGCCAACCACTATGATATGCAGGGCCATGGCGCGAAGGCTGAAGAACATTTACATGCGGCCGAGCACGAGCTCCGCGTCGCCATCGACACCATCAAGGCGGAACGCTAAACAGCTGGCGTAGCAGTATTCGGTGGTCAAAACTCAGTGTCAGAAATAGCCATTCGTTTGCCAGTTGTCTGGGCGATGGATGGCTTTTTTGTGTCTAATGGGTCGCTAGCCCGAGGTTTCGAGCGCGGCCGAGGCCTCTTCCCACTCCTTCATCAGATTCTGCAACAACTTCTTTTGGCCAGCGAGTTCCTGCGACTGGCGCTGCGTCTCTTCCGCGCTCACAAAACTCTGCAACTGCGTCTCACACACGGCAATGGCGGCTTCGGCCCGGGCGATCTCTTCTTCTACTTCGTGCAGACGATCCGCCATTTGTTGGCGTTTGATGGGATTCAGGCGTTTGCCTTTAGACTCGGCAGCTAGCGAGCCCGCGGCAGCCTCGTCGCCATTCCGACCGTCGGATTGCGACTGAGAACCGAGAACGGGGGTCTGAGAACTCACTGGCAATTGGCTACTGGCAGCTGGCTGCTGTTTTCGCCACAAATAATCTTCGTAATTTCCAGGATAGATTTCTACTTTGCCTTCGCCGATTTCGAAGACGCGGGTGGCCAGTCCGTCGATGAAATAGCGGTCATGCGAGACGAAGACAACCGTGCCGGTGTATTTCATCAAGGCTTCGAGCAGGACATCTTTGGCGCGCAGGTCGAGATGGTTGGTGGGCTCATCGAGCAGCAGAAAGTTAGCGGGATGCAGCAGCATTTTCAGCAGTGCGTAGCGATTGCGCTCGCCGCCGGAGAGAACGCCAATGCGCTTGAAAACGTCGTCGCCTGAGAAAAGAAAACATCCAAGCAGGCTGCGGAGTTGGGTTTGCGTAGAGGCGGGTGCGAGTTCTCCGAGATCATCGAGGATGCGGGCCTCGGGGTCGAGTTCCTTGTATTGATCCTGCGCGAAGTAGTCGGGCTCGACGTTGTGGCCGAGCTTGTATTCGCCGGCGGTCAGCGGCTCCTGGCCGGCCAGGAGTTTAATCAGCGTTGACTTCCCTGCCCCGTTTACTCCGACGAGAGCGATGCGCTCGCCGCGCTCGATCATGAAATTGACTTTGTCAAAGACCTTGTGTTCGCTGACTCCGCGCTCGCCGTAGCTTTTGGCGACGTTGGCAAACTCAGCGACAATGCGCCCGCTCGATTTCGGCTGTGGAAAAGAGAAATGAACGGTCTTCTCTTCTTCCGGAATTTCGATGCGCTCGATTTTCTCCAACTCTTTGATGCGGCTCTGGACTTGCTTGGCCTTGGTCGCGGTGTAGCGAAAGCGGTTGATGAATACTTCCAACTGCTCGATGCGGTCGCGCTGCGTTTTATAAGCGGATTCGAGTTGCTCCTTGCGGGCGGTTTTCGCGGCCAGGTATTGATCGTAGTTGCCGGCGTAAAAGTGGATTTGCTTGTTCCAGATTTCCACGATGCGATCGACAGTGATATCGAGAAAATAGCGGTCGTGCGAGATGAGGACGAAGGCGTAAGGGTAGGTGGTCAGGTACTCCTCAAGCCAGTTGCGGGCTTCGAGATCGAGGTGGTTGGTGGGCTCGTCGAGGAGGAGCAGGTTGGGCTTTTGCAATAGAAGCTTGGCGAGAGCGAGGCGCATCTGCCAGCCGCCGGAAAATTCGTCGGTCTGCCGCGCCCAATCTTCGCGACGGAAGCCGAGACCGCTGAGCACCTGTCCAACCTGCGCCTCTAGCGTGTAGCCGTCGCGAGCGACGAATTCATGTTCGAGCTTCTGGTAACGGTCGGCGACGTTTGAATATT
Organism: uncultured Acidobacteriaceae bacterium; assembly: GCA_963800565.1. Lineage (GTDB taxonomy): Bacteria > Acidobacteriota > Terriglobia > Terriglobales > Acidobacteriaceae > Acidiflorens. The sequence goes on along the minus strand of CAWDBM010000007.1, from coordinate 129,216 downwards.
CCTGCCCCTCGTGATCGAGTTCCGACATGCTGCGGGTGAGCGCCTCCATTTCTTTTTCCATGGCGTGGAGTTCGTCAAACACCGACATGCACTCGGCGAAAACGGTGCGGCCGGTCATGGTGAGGCCGTCTTGCGGAAGGTAGCCGGTAGAAATCCCCTTGGCGCGCGAGATGGAGCCGTAGTCTAGCGATTCCATCCCGGCCAGAATTTTCATGACTGTCGATTTGCCGGTGCCGTTCGCTCCGACGAGACCGACGTGGGATTCCGGTGTGATCAGCCAGTCGGCGTCTTCGAACAAAAGTTTGTGGCCATAGCGCTTGCCGGCGGAGGAGAGTTGGATCATGGTTGTGTATTTAATATAACGGACGGAAGGTAGCTATCAGCTTTCAGTTGTCAGCTCTCAGTAAGAGCGCGATGTCCTGGTCGCTTCGGAGCTTCGCTTAGCGAGCGGCTGCCAATTTCGCAATCCCCAGGTGCTCGAGCGCGCGGTCAATCACGGTTTGAAGTTCGTGGGCATATTTCACTTCGCGGCCCTTGGCGAGGATGATGCGCGCCTTTGCTGCGTCGAACCAAGTGGGATCGCGGTAGTCTTCTTCCGGATGGCGGGTCTGGCGGACCTCCATCAAAAAGGCTTTGACAACATACTCCTGCACACCGCCGGGCTGCCAGAAGACGCCCTTCGAATGAATATAGATGTGGAAGTGGCGCGGCTCGATGATGCCGATGGCTCCCGCTTCTTCTTTGGCCTCGCGTTCGGCGGCCTGGCTGTGCGAGAGGCGGGGTTCGGGAGCGCCCTTGGGAAACGTCCATTTGCTGCCGCCGTTGGTGTGGACGAGAAGAAACTCGACTTGCGAATTTACCCGCCTGTAGCAGACGGCGGCGACCTGCAGAGGCAATGCAAAGCGAGAGACCCGAGGCACGCTCATTGAGGGTAGTTTACTGCAAAGATATTTCAGGAATGTTAAATGCAGCGAAAATGGTGCATACCGTTGGGGCGTGGCCCTTCAGGTCCACAGCTACCTCAGTTAGACAATGCGTACATGGACTGTCAAAACCCATCTGGGGTAGCGAAGTAGCCTTTGCGCGCGTAGACGCGAAGCTTGTGACCGGGGCGCCGAACATTCACTTCGACGGTGCGATAGTGACCGTCAGCCCTAAAGCCCCCAGGTTTGTAGGAAATCCGGTAGCGGCCGCGGATGACTTGCTGCAATTCGGCGAGACTATGTTTCAAAGCACTGACGGAGCCGGGCGCGAACGGTGAACCACCGCTCTGCTCGGCCAATGCCTTCAGCGCTCTATCGCCGACGGAAGGTTCGGAAACATCACCTGTACCTTCCGAGGTGCTGACGGTGTAAACAATCACTTCGCCGCTCTCGGTTGCTTGGATCGCCTGCTTCAAGGTGGCTTGGCTCGAATTATCGTTCCCATCGCTGATTATCACCAAAATCTTTGCTACTGGAAAAGGATCCGGACGGCTCGCCAATTTATTTGCGGCGAAGGTCACCGCATCCCAGAGGGCGGTCCCCCCGGAAGGAGCAAGCTCGCCAATAGCATGCGAGATGTGGGCTTGGTCAGCGGTAAAATCCTGCACCATCAAGACCGAGTTAGAAAAACCGACGACGAATGCCAGATCGTCTTTGTTGACCAGGACTTTTTGAAGAAAACTAGCGGCAGCGCCAAGTTCGAACGAAAATCGCTCTTTGATGGATGAGCTGGTATCAATGAGGAGACCGAGGCGCAGTGGAAGCTCGGATTCATTGCGGAAATCGAGGACGGCGGCGGGAGGCTTACGCTCGTCCAGAATTCCAACCTCTTGTTGGGCGAGGTCGCTGACCGCCTTTCCGTGATCGGTAGCCGCGAAAAACAAAGCCACTTCGTCGACGCTCTTGTGCAGAACAAAGCCTGTAGAGGTACGTTGGAGGCGGTCCGGATCCGGCGCAGAATTGGAAGCCATGACAGTGGTGGCCGCAGTTCCAGTGGCAGCGGACTCGCGAGCATCGGCTTCGGAGCAGCCCACGCACATCCGTTCTGCGTCCGCGATCTGCTTCTGTTCCTCTTGCTGGGCCGCCAGCATTTCGGGGCTTGGTTCCTGCTTTTGGACGACGGTCACCAACTGCGGATGCTGGCGTATATTGTCGATTTGCGCGATCAACTGGCGGGCCTTTTCCGCATGCGGGCTCTTCGGATCCTCCCTTAGAAAGGTTTTCAGTTCGTCTTCCATTTCCGGCAGATTCCTCTGTTCCCGCCACGCCTCAGCAGCCCAGAAGTGCACCAGCGCAGCACCTTCGTGCTTGCCTTCATGAATATGATGAGCAGCGGCGATGGCGTCCTGGTAGTCGTGGTTCAGAACTTCAGCATAGATGACAGTGCTCGACAGATTGAGATTCAGCGGCGAGAGGGAGGAGGCCACCTTTATCGCTTGCTCGGCAGCCGGATAGTTCTTGAGCGCCAGGTCTGCGTGGCAGAGGTTCGAAAACAGATTGGGAAGATGATCGTCGAGCAACGTCGCCTGCTCGAAATGCTCGCGCGCCTTGTCGAACTCTCCCAAATCCATGTAAGCGTTGCCGAGAGAGTTGTGCGCGGCGACGAACTTCGGATAAATCGTGACCGCCTTCGAGAGATGTTGCACGGAGCCGGCAGGGTCATTCCGCAGAAGAAGCTTAACTCCTTTTTGAAATTCACTCCTCGCCGCAGCGGGAGCCTTAAAATCCAGTTTCGAAACTCCGTCCGAGGGTTGCTCCTGTTGCTCACGCCTGTTTTGCGCTTGCGCAGCCTCGTAATCCAACGCGAAAATCTCAGCCTGCACCGAACCGGCCGACGTGAGGCCTACTCCCGAGAGGCCGTTGCTCGCACCACCACCGCGCTGCGCAACAGCACTGAGTGCTAAAAATAAGAATAAAAAGACTAGTACCGTTTGTGACCACCGACGAACCATGCCCCTGCCCCACGGGCGCAGAAGAGAAATCACAAAGGCGCCCCCACGCATGCTAGCATGGAACTTTGTCATGATCACGAAATCGCGTCAAAACTGCGAGCCGGTGTTTGGAAGCTCAGATGCCGCTCCCAAAACGCAGTCCACTGATCGCGGCTATTTCCCTGGCTTCTATTCCCCGGCTGGCAATCAGTACCTGGAAATTCTCTCCCATGCCCGCGGGTGTGACCAGATGTTTGAGTTGAAGAGTGACTTTCGCGCGCTCTTGCGGGAGGCGGCAATCTTCGAAGGCATCGGCAAACTGATTCTTTTCACCTATGCCCATCAGGAATTGCGATTGTGTGCAAAGTTTTTCGCAGCGCATGCCGGATTGCTCGCTAGCAGCAGCTAGTGCGGTGAGATTCACGTGAGCTGTCAGGTCTTGCTCTCCGGGCGCCTGATAGGGGTCTGGGCTGGCGGAGTGACGGCGATAGGCCATGAGCGTGCCGCGGTGGCGGCCGGCTAGTTGCTGCTCGCGGGTGTATCCGTAGTCGATGACGATTAAGAGAAGCGGAGCGCCGGCAGTGGAATTCGCAATTTGGCGAATCCAATCTTGCGCGACGAGGCCAACCTCGATGCGCTCGCCTGGTTGGGGATGGACGCTATAGCGGTCGAGAAACTCTAGTTCCGCGGCGAGCGGCGGGAGCCAGCTTTCTTGCAGGAGATTGTTCTCGAGCGCTAAGTAGAGTTTGCCTTGCGTGCTGAGAATCTCGACGGGGAGCGCGTCGAAGAATTCGTTGGCGAAGACGATCAGGGGCGCTTCGGGAGCGAGATTTCGGTGAATTCCGGCAATCGCCGAGCGTTGCTCGGCTGGGCGGGTGGGGGCACCGTTCGACAAGCTCAGGGCAGGCTCCGCCCCCACGTGAGCGCGACCAACGCCAGCCTCTTCGCTCACGTAGGCTTTTTCTTCGGCTATATGTTCGCTTAGATTTTCTTGCAATTTGGCTCGCAACGCGGGCGAGGATTCCTGCAAGGTGTAGGTCAGGGCGGCGAAGAAGTCGGGGAATTTCTTGTTGGACCAATCCAGCACATCGCGGGCGAAGAGGCCGCGGCCGGGGCCGAGTTCGAGGATTTCGATTTGTGGCGCGCGATCGAGCGCTCGCCAGATTTCTTCGAACTGCCGGGCCAGCAGGCGTCCGAAGACGGCGTGGACGTCGCTTGAAGTATAGAAGTCTCCGGCTTTGCCAAATTGCTCGGCATTGCGCGAATAATAGCCGTCAGCGGGATCGTAGAGGCAGAGATCCATGTAGCGCGAAAACGGAATGGGGCCGCGCTCGCGGATTTCGCGCTCGATTTTTTCACGGACAGACAATCGGCTAGCTTCCCTGGTTTCCGGTGCCTTTTGCAGCAGGCCTAGAGGTTTGGATTTGGCGATCCTGCGGAGTGCGGGTAAACATTTCGATGAAATAGTCGTGCAATCCGTCGTAGATCTGGCGCTGAAGATGCCATGTGAGCTGCGAATGATCGAGGTCGCGGGCGTGGATCGGAAGCACGTAGGTATGAACGGGCACTGGCGAGTTCTTGAAGTCGATGAGCACTTCGATCCCACCGTTATTTTCGCGCGCAGAAAAAGCGAGCAGCGGATGCTCGTAAAGTTTGAGGTGCTCCTGCACGGCAGCGAGTTGGCTGGAGCCAGACACGCATCGATTCTACTGCGACCGACGGGCGAGATGCCCGTCCTGGCAACGATCCTCGCTCGGTGAGCCTGAACGCAGTCGCTGCTAGGCCGCCATGCGGAGCGAGTGGCGTTGCTCGTGAAACGCTCGCTTGACAGGCGGCATTGCGAGATAGAGGATCACGGCGGCGTTGATGACTCCGAAGGCCAGGGGAATTCCGTGCACAACCAGCAGGATTGGCAGTAACAGGAAGATGCCGAGGGCCGAAAGAAACAAGGTCAGCAGTCGGCCCCAATTTTGCATACTCAGCAAGCCGTAGCCTGCGATCAGGTGAAGGGCGGCGAACAAAATAATCATCGCACTGGCCAGGTGCCCGAAGCCGCCGAAAAAGCGTCCAGTGGCGTTCCCCTCAGCGGCCAGAGAAGAGAGTTTAGCAGCCAGACCGGTGAACAACAGGACAGAGACTCCGAAGAGCGAGCCGAGTACACCGCGAAGAATCTGGTAAAAACCGACCAGGGTGACACCAAGTGGGCGCATGAAGCCTCCTAAACTTTGGGAGAAATATAACATAAGGTCAGATGTGAGAGGTCGGATTGCAGAGGTAAGAAACCAAAGTGGGAGAGCTTACTCCGTAATCCGACCTCTCACCTCTTAACCTTGTTGTTGCTACTCGTAGCGCAGGGCTTCGATGGGATCCAGCCTGGAGGCCTTAATGGCAGGGAGCATGCCGCTGATGATGCCGACGAATCCCAGAATTACGGTTGAGGCCAGGAGAGTCGCGGAATCGATGGTGAGATGGATGTCGCCTTCCGTGCCATTTTCCGCAAAGGCGCTCCAAAGAGTAAGCGATCCGACGGACCAGGAGACGAAGTAGGCGAGAAGCACGCCGGCAATTCCACCGAGAAGCGTGATGGCTAGGGCTTCCGCGAGGAACTGGACGAGGATGTGCCAGCCGCGGGCGCCGAGCGCCTTTTCAACGCCGATCTCGCGGGTGCGCTGGGTCACGGACACCAGCATGATATTCATGAGCCCGACGCCGCCGATGCCGAGCGTGAGCAATCCGATAAACCCGAGCAGAATCTTGATGCCGGTCGTGATCACGCGCAGATCGAGCAGATCGGCGAAGACGTCAAAGACAAAGATCGCGCGCTTATCTTTTGGATCGAAGTCGTGGTGAAAGGCCATGGACCGGCGCACCGCCTCCGCGACCTTTTCATGGTCGCCTTCATACTCCATGGCGATAGCGTTTAAATAGTACGTATTGGTAAGGTCGTTCATCGAACTGAACGGGATATAGACCTTGCCGTTCATGTTGTCGTCGCCGTTCTGGATAACGTGTTTGAGGACGCCGATCACTTCGTAGGAAATTCCGTCGACCCGGACCTTTTCACCGAGCGCGTTCTCGCCAGAAAATAGCTTCTTCTTTACGTCGGCACCGAGGATGGCGACGCGGCTGCGCGTATTTTCGTCGAGGTCGGTGAAGAAACTGCCGGCTTCGACGTCGATGCGGCGCATGTGGGAATAGTAGGGATAGACTCCGCTGATGCTGTAACTGCCGCTACGCGTGCCAAAGGCGACAGTGCTCTGTTTAGAAGCCTCGGGCGAAATGCGTTTGATAAGAGGTACTTCGGCTTGAAGGTAGTCGAGATCGTTAACCGTAAGTTTGATTTCGCTGCCGGCTTTGGTGCCACCTGCTTGTAGCGAAGTGCGTCCGGGAAAGATGAAGACCAGGTTCGTTCCCCAGGAGCGAAAAGCGACCCAGAGACCGCGCTCGAAACCTGCGCCGTAGGCGAGCAGAAGCACAACCGTGGCAATGCCCCACGCCATGCCGAGCATGGTGAGGACGCTGCGACGGCGGTTGTACTTGAGCGCGTTGTAGGCCTGGCGGGCGAGTTCGAGAATCATAAATATCCAGTTATTCCTGGCGCAAAGCTTCTACAGGCTGTAAGAGCGCAGCCTGGCGCGCCGGATAAAGGCCCGCGGCTATACCCGCGAATGCCAGCGAGAGAATGGCGATGGCCGCGGACGAGGGCACGATGCGCGGAGTGTCGAATCCTTCCGGCGCGGGCAACGCGGCTAGAAGCGCGACCAAAGCGGTAGTAATGGCCAAGCCGATGCCGCCGCTCAGAGCCGTCAGGAACGCGCCCTCCACAAAAAACTGGGTGAGGATCGCGCGATGAGTAGCGCCGAGAGCCTTGCGCAAGCCAATCTCGCGGGTACGCTCGGTAACGGAGACGAGCATGATGTTGATAATGCCGATGGCGCCGAGGGCGAGGGTGATCACTCCGACCACGCCAAGAAAATAATCCATGCCGTCGAAAATTTTGGCGACGCGTTTGTTGTCTTCGATGGTGTCCCAGTCTTCGAACGATTCCTCAAGCTTCGAATCGAACCCGTGGCGGCGGGCGATGATATCGTGGACTTCCGCTTTTGCCGTCAGGTTACCACTCGGCGTTAGTGGTCTGTAGTTTAGAAATGAAATAGCATCTTCGCTGTTCTGGTCTTTGAGCCGGAACAGATTGCGCATGGTTTCGATAGGAATAAAGATGCGCGCGTTGGTGCCGTTATTGCCGTCCTGTCCAACCTTGCTGAGCACACCGATAATTTCGAAGCGGATGCCGTTGAGCAGGATCGGGGAGCCGACGGCAGGGCGGCCAGGGAAAATGTTCTTCAGCAGTTCCCAGCCAACGACGGCCACGCGCCGCGTTTCAGTATTGTCTTCGTCGTTGAACCAGCGCCCTGGGCCGACGGGAATATTGCGGATCTGGTTATACTCGGGCGCCACGCCGAAGACCTGCCCGTTCGTCGAACCATAATCGCTGACGGCGCGAATATCTTCGCGATTGAGAACCGGCGAGAGATACTTGAGCGAGCGCGCCTCGCTGCGGATCGCGAGGTAATCCGCGTAAGTGAAATGGTAAGTGCGGCCAGATTGCGTGTTGCCTTCGACCGCCGGGATGCGGCCGGGGAAGGTAAACATGATGTCCTGACCAAGATTCTTGAGTTGCTTGGCCTGACCACTCCGGAAACCCTCGCCCAAGCCGACCAGCAAGAGCAACGATCCCACGCCCCAGGCTATGCCGAACATGGTGAGAAACGAGCGGAGTTTGTGCGCCCAGAGCGTGGCCAGCGACTGGCGAACGATTTCGATCAGCATCCGCATAATTCAAATCCAGGGCGCACTCTGACGCGGGTTGGGCACAGTTGGCGCTACCTCTCTAGCACCCTTCTGTTAATTGATACGAAAGAAGAAGGCGGCAGGTTCCGTGAAAAGACACACTCTTCCCGGAGAATTAGACGCGCACAATGACAGTGGGTTAGCAGACGGCGCACCCTATCGTCGGCTTATTAACCTAAGGTTTAAAAACGGTTCGAGGCGGATGCGAACGACGAGATGCAGGGTAGCGGCGGTATTGGCGCTCACTTATAGCTTCGCAACCCGTCTAACCCGCCGACCGGGGTAGGGCCGCGATCCGCGCAGGCCCTTTTCGGCAAATTTGCGATTAATCGACATCCACACATTGAAGGGGGCGTTGCCTATGTTTCGAGAATTGTTTCGCGCAGCTTTCCGAGGATTCCGGTTCTGCCTTCTGATGGCAGCCTTGTCGGGCTTGAGCCCGGCGCAATCATTCGTACTTGATCTGCCGCTGCAAAGCCAGCAGGCAGTGATTTCACAAACCATTGGCATCACCGACGTCACCATCAACTATCACCGGCCGCTGGTGAACGATCGAAAGGTGTGGGGCGACCTCGTTCCTTATGGCAAGGTCTGGCGAGCCGGGGCCAACATTAACACGACGATCACCTTCAGTGATCCGGTCATGATCGAAGGCAAGCCGCTCGACAAGGGCACTTACGGATTGCACATGATCCCGAATGCCGACCAGTGGACGATAATTTTCTCGAAGAATTCGACTTCGTGGGGCGCTTTCACCTACGACGAAAAAGAAGACGCGCTGCGGGTTACAGTAAAGCCGAAGCCTGCCGATATGCACAATGCGCTGACCTACGACTTCGACGACTTGAAGCCGGATTCGGCGGTAGTTGAACTGGAGTGGGAGAAGGTCGCGGTGCCGTTTAAGGTCTCGGTCGATGTGCACGACATCGTCGATGCCAGCCTGAAGAAGCAACTGCGCAACCTTTCCCAGTACACCTGGATCAGTTGGGACGAAGCGGCAAATTACATGCTCGCGGAAAAGATCAATCTCGATGAAGCGCTCGATTATGCCAACAAGTCGATCCAGAACGAAGATCGCTACGATAACGAAACGACGAAGGCGAAAGTGCTGACGGCGCTTAACCGCAAAGACGAAGCGGCCGTCGCGCAGAAGAAGGCGCTGGAATTTGCCACTCCGCTGCAGATGCATGGTTATGCTCGCCGGTTAATCGGCGAAAAACGCAACGAAGAAGCCTATGCGATCTTCCGCGAGAATGCGAAGAAGCACCCGGATCAGTGGTTCGTGCACACCGGATTGGCCCGTATGTACTCCGCGCAGGGAAAGTTTAACGAAGCGGCAAAAGAGATGCAGTTGTCGATAGCGGCCGCTCCCGAGAGCCAGAAGAGCTATCTGGATGGCCTGGAGAAGCGGTTGGAGTCGAAGCAGGATATCAATCAATAGCGGCTAGGTACACGAGGGGTTTTCTTTCCATACCTCCTTTGTGTACATTCGCGGCCTTGTGGTTCAAGATTTTTTTATGAGGCTATCCAGATGGTTATTCCTCGCCTTCTCTCGAGACTCGCCTTGCCGGTTTGCTTGACGATGGCGCTCGCGATGTTTTCAGTTTCATCGCCGGCGCAAACATCCTCCGTGATCGGCAAGGCCGTTTTTTCTGGCGGCGCAAAATCCTGCACTTTTCCCTTCGAGTGGCGCGAAGGGCTGATCTTCTTACCCATCCGCGTCAACGGATCGAAGCCGCTCTCTTTCGCCCTCGACACCGGTTCGGCCAGGATCCTGATCGACCGTAAGCTCGCAGCCGATCTCGGTCTGAAAGTTAGCGGTAGCGGCTCATTGCAAGGTGCCGGGACTGGGCGCATCCCAATTGAGTTCATTCACGACGTGAACATGGCGCTGCCCGGCGTTGAAAGTGACGGCTACGATCTGTCAACTGCCGACCTGCAACCGCTGGACGCGGGCGACGGCGGAAGAGTAGATGGAATCATCGGCTACCCATTTTTGAGTCGATTTGTGATCACCATAGATTATGCCGCCAAACAGCTGACGCTGACGTTGCCGGAGGCGTTCCATCCCGACAACGCCGCGCAAGCCCTTCCCATAGAATTGCGCGACAAATGGCCGTTCGTGAAAGAAGAGCTGGTTTTGTCCGGGGCAGTCACCGTACAAGACAGCTTCCTCATAGACAGCGGATCGAGCGATGCGGTCGACCACCCGATCGTGATGACGATGCAGTCGCGTGTGCCGAGTAAAAGCGGCGTTGGGCTGGGCGCAGAAGTTCAAGGGGCGACTGCGCGCGCCATATCTTTTCGGCTAGGACGTTACACAGTCGAAAGTCCGCTCGTAAGCTGCTGTGGCGGAACCGATGCGACCAGCAAACTTATTGGGAGTGAAATCCTGCGACGTTTTACCGTCACCTTTGACTATCCGTCATCGCGGATATTTCTGACGCCCAATTCATATTTCGGAGATAAGAAAGCGCTTGCCAGTAAGTAGACTTGGCTCATAGGTCTTATCGCCTGCGGCAACTACGAAAGCAATCCGTACAAGTTGATCAGTACAGACGGAAATCGACCTCGACAGCAATCTCCTTGTCAATCGGCTCACCGTCTTTGAGCGCGGGTTTGAACTTCCAGCGGCTCACGGCTTCCACGGCTTTTTCATCGAGCCCGTATCCCAATCCTTTTTGGATCTTAATGTCGCGAGTGGTTCCGTCGGCGGCAACCGTTACGGACAAAACAACCACACCGTTTATTTTTTTCTTGCGGGCCTGTTCACTGTACTCGGGTTCGGGCATGAAGGTCGCGCGAGGCGGGGTCACATTGCGATCGGGAGGGCGCGGGCAATCGAGGGCGCCTTTATCCGGCACGCCGGAATCGTCGCCAAAAGGAACGAACTTGCCGGCTTGTTGCGAGACCGCCGACGCCGCCATATAGCGCGGGAAGCCTTGCGGAGGAACGGAAACCTGAAGCATGTCGCCATGACGGGTGAGCACTCCGACCTTTTCTCCGCAAGCCACGCTAGCAGCCGCGTTGCTCTGGCAGGCACTGTGATACACGGGCGCCGAGTCCTGGCCGCCGGAACAGAACACGAATCCGTCGGGCGCATTTTCCCGGGCCAGCATTTGGGAGCAGTCAGGTGAGCGCTCGGGCACTCCCGACTCGCCATCGAAGGGAACAAACTTATCGGGCTGCTGCGAAATGGCGGAGGCTGGAACCAGGTTCATGCGCCTCTGGCCGCGCGGACCCGTCTCGCCCAATGAAATTCTGAGCATGTCATCTTGCCGGCTCAGAACCTCCACTTTTTCGCCGCAGTTGAGCGTGCCCGCCTGGCGCTTCTTGCAATTCCCCACATAGAGGGGCACGGGTTGCTCATTGGCGGACGCGGGGCAGAAGACGAAACCTTCAACGCCGGACCGCGGCAGCGGCTGATCATCGGCGGCAAGGCAGGAATAGCCGCACAGCGCAACGACGAAAAGGGCAGCAAAGAACAAGCGGGCCGGCTTCATGGAGCGGCATTCTCCCATTCCATTCTTATGAAGTCAACGAGGGGCGTTTGCGTTGCCCGCGTCCGGATACTCAAACACTCCGCGGCCCGATTTTCGTCCGAGGCGTCCGGACTTCACGTATTGGGTCAGCAGCGGACATGGGCGGAATTTTTCACCGAGAGCTTTGTGCAGGTATTCGAGGATGTGCAGGCGCGTATCGAGACCGACAAGATCGACCAACTCAAATGGCCCCATCGGATGATTGAGGCCGAGTTTGAGCGCTTTGTCGATGTCTTCGGCGGTGGCGACGCCTTCCTGCAGCATGTAGAAAGCTTCGTTGCCGATCATGGAGTTGATGCGGCTGGTGATGAAGCCGGGCGACTCGCGAATCACAACCACTTCTTTGCGCATTCGTTTGCCGACTTCGACCACTGCCGCTAGCGTGTCGTCATCGGTCTCGAGGGCGCGCACGATCTCGAGCAGCTTCATTTTGTGCACGGGATTAAAAAAGTGCATGCCCACACACTTTTTCGCGCGATAAGTTACGCTGGCAATTTCGGTGACGCTTAGCGAAGACGTATTTGAGGCGAGAATGGTTGTGGGGCGGCAGATCTTGTCGAGCATAGTGAAGATTTCAATCTTCGATTCCATCTCCTCGGGAACGGCTTCGATGACGAGATCGGCCTCGCGCGCGGCCTCATCGACTGAGCCGGCATATTCGATGCGCGCGAAAGCGGCATCGGCTTCGGCGGCATCGACCTTTCCGAGCTCGACGGCTTTATCGAGGTTGGCGCGGATTTCTGTCTCCGCTTTGCGCAGTGCATTGGGCAGAAGGTCTTCGAGAATGGTGCGGTAACCGCCGAGCGCGGCGGCGTGCGCAATACCGCGCCCCATGATGCCGGCGCCGATCACGGCCACGGTGCGGACTTCGGTCATGCGCTACTCTTTGTCCTCTTTGGTTTCCTTGCCGGCCTTCTCCAGGCGCTGCACGACGCTCTCATAGCTTGGTTCGGACTTTCGAATATATTCGGCGAGGCGGGCTGCCTCTTCCTTAGTCATCGCCGGGATGCTTGCGCTGATGCGCCGCAGGGTGGTAGCGATGTCGTCGATGTAGTTCATATGGCGGATCAGTTCTCCAGTTGCAGGCATGAAGGCTCCTCACTTATTTTTCGGCGCGCCGACGGAATCGCCGCCGCAGCCAAGTCAACTATTCATTGTTCAACAGGTGGGCAGATTTAGCAAAGGGGTTGACGCTCTGGCCGCGCGCAGAAAAAAACATGAACCACCAAGGGCACTAAGGATCACGAAGGTTTTGCCAACGCTGTTCCTCGTGTTACGGAGCCCTGCCTGAGCGCAGTCGAGGGGTGCCCTTCGCGGTGAAAGGTTTCTACGAATTGAGTTGATGGAAGCGACGGAAGCTCGCGTAGCCGTCTTTGCCCATGTAGCGTTCAAGCACAGCAGCGTCAGTCTTGCGGAGGTCGACGATCACGAGTCCGTCGATCACGTCAGAAAATTTGCGGTCGAGATTGAAACCGACCAGCCTGCCTCCGACCTTGGCATACTGCCGGAGAAGGATGGGCAGGCCTTTACCATCTTCTTCTACATCAGAGATTGGCTCGGCGAGTTCGTCGAGATCACGCAAGGCGCTGCAGAGGGCGCCGCAGTCCCAGCGGCGAAGTTTGGGAGCGCGGAAGGGCGTGCGCGCATGAACGAGATCGGCAAATTCTCCGCCGGATTCTCGCTGCTCAAAATAGCGGACGATCATCTCGCGTGACACGCTGCTGTATTCGTTGCTGATGCTGACCGCTCCAAATAACACGGGAGTTTCGGGATGAGCCGCCACGAAGCGCGCGATGCCTTTCCACAGCAGAAGCAGCGGAGCATACTGGCGCTGATATTCGGGACGCACAAAAGAGCGGCCCAGTTCAAGAGCGGAGCCAATCTTCAGGAAGAGCTGCTCGTTGTAGCGGAACACAGTGTTCGTGTAGAGGCCTTTGATGCCGTGGGCGCGGATAATTTCGTCGGTGTTACCGGCCCGATAGGCTCCGGCTATTTCTTTTTTTTCTTTATTCCATAGCAGCAGGTGCCAGTAATAAGCGTCGAAGCGATCGATGTCTGTGCTGCGTCCGGTGCCTTCGCCCGCCGCGCGGAAGGTGATCTCACGGAGGCGCCCGACATCTTCCAGCGCGTGCGGCAGTTCGGAAGCCTTCGCCGCGAAGACTGCAAACTCAGCGTTTTCGAGGAGCCGACGCTCGGGCGGAAGCGCCGCGATATCATCGATCACGAAACGCTGCGGAACCTCCGCGGCAATCTTTTCCTGCGGCTTGTGCGGCAGCACGGCGCGCATTTTGGCGGGCAGCGAAATCGGCTTCTTGCCGCGGTGAGACAGTAGGTAAGTTCTCAGACGCAGATATTCGGTTGCCTCGTCATCGTTGTCGAGGTTGGCGATCAATTGTTGCGGAATCGCGTTGCCGATGCGAATCTCGACGTTCTTTCCGCGCTGCTGTAGAAATTCCGCCAAAAGAAAAAGTGTTCGCAGGCCAGGGTTGATCAACCCGAGCACCTGAAACCTTCCGCTGTTGCGGCCGCAGAAATAGACAGGGAGCGCGCTGGCTCCAGTTTTGCGCGCCAATCGCGCGGCCGTGCTATTCCAGGTCGGATCGGTGACTTGCGCTTCGCGCACGTTCCATTGCGAAACCTCGCCGGCCGGAAAAACCGCGAGCGCTCCACCTTGACGCAGCCAGCCTAGCGCCTGCTTCAACGGTTTTAAATTTTTATCGGTTGACGACGGAGTGTTGAAATTATCGACGAAGATGCAATGCCGGTGCAGTTCGGGAATACCGTCGAGCAGTGAGTTGGTAAGTATTCTTACATCCGAACGCACGCGCGAAAGAAGAACAGTGAGAGCCACGCCATCGAGCACTCCGAAAGGATGGTTGGCGACGGCAACCAACGGGCCCTTGACCGGGACGCGTCCAAGATCAGCCGCATGCACCTGGAGCTTGACCTTCATATCATTCAGCAGGGCTTCCAACTGAAAGCCTTGCGGGGCCTGGCGCACGCGCTGATAGAGTTCGCGGGCCTGATCGAGCGGAATGAATTTTCCGGCGAATCCAGGGAGTCCGGGCAGAAGAGGCGGATCAGCTAATACACGGTCTTCATCCCTCGCGATCGGCGATGTAGGCATAGCTCATTCTTGCCTTGGCTTGTTTGCAGGTTTATGAAGAGAAAATTAAGGGTTTGTGAATCGGCAGCTCTTTAGTAACCGAAGAGGTAACTGGTGCGGTCAGCCTTCGACTTTAAACCGCGTCTCGGCGAGACGATAGAGACGCCGCCATACCAGGCGATTAGTGGTAACGACAACCGCGGCGAGAGCTATGGTGCTCGCGAGCAGCAGATTGAAATTCTTGGCATCGGTAGCTGCCGAAATCATTCCACCGATGCCAACCGTCGAATAGACCTGGCCTTTGAGGTGGGCATATTCGGCGACGATACTGACGTTCCACGCGCCGCCGGAGGCTGTAATCATTCCGGTGACCAAAAAAGGGAAAATTCCGGGCAGGATTAATTTGCGCCAGCGTTCCCAGCCGTTGATGCAGAAAACGCTGGCTGCCTCTTTCAAATCGGTGGGAATTGCCATGGCGCCAGCGATAACATTGAACAAGATGTACCACTGCGTGCCCAGCAGGAGCAGGACGATCGAACCAAGTCCCAGTCCTCCCCCGAGACGAATTAAAACCAGCAGCACGACGGGAAATACAGCCGTCGCCGGAACCGACGCGGCAATCTGCGCGAGCGGTTGCGCAATGCGCGCCAGACGCGGGTTGAATCCGATAGCGACTCCGACCGGAATCGTCCATAGAGCGCCAAGCAAAAGGGTGAGATTCACGCGTAGCCATGTTGCCAGTAGCCCGATTCCGATATGGCGAAAATCGGAGGCGCTCAGGCCCGTCAGGATCATGACGACTCGAACCAAGGCATAGGCGATCGCGGCGATCGCGGCCGCTCCCACCACTCGCTCCAGCCACAAAACGGCCCGGTTTTCACCAGAGGAATCCGCAGGGGCGTCTTGTTTGCGGGCGAAGTAATGCACAATTTGTTCGCGCAGAGGGTTTACTGCACGCTTGCGGAAGAGGGCAACGCCGCGCGAACGCCGAAGAAAATCCAGCACCCACGACGTCGGCACACTCGTGCTCTCCACCTGCTCCATTTTGAATTTCTCGGCCCACGCGATCACCGGTCGCCATACGAACTGATCGATCAGCACGATCACGGCAACCATCGTCAGAATGCCGAGGAGAATGGAGCGGGTATCACCGTCGTCGGCGGCGGCCTGCAAATACGAGCCGAGGCCAGGCAAGCGAAAGTCACCAAACTGCTCGCAGGCCATCAGAAAAAACCAGGCTCCCGCGACCGACATCATCGAGTTCCAAACGAGACCGATGGTTGCGAAGGGCAACTCAATCTGCAGAAAGCGCTGCCACCAGTTAAAGCGATAAATCGTCGCCGCTTCGCGCATCTCGCGCGGAATACTCTTCAGCGACGCGTAAAAGCTGAAGGCCATGTTCCATACCTGGCCGGTGAAGATGAGCAGGACGGCGCCCAGTTCGACGCCGAGTTGACGCCCAGGGAAAAGCGCCGCCATGGCCAGCATCACACCAGGAAGAAAACTCAGCACCGGAATCGATTGCAGAACATCGAGCAGCGGAATCATGAAACGCTCGGCGCCAGGGCGGTAGGCGGCGATGTAGCCATAGCCGATCGCGAAGAAGAGGCTCAATACATACGCGAGCGCGATTCGCAGCAACGAATATCCGGCATAAACGGGAAGCGATCCCAGGCTGCGGCTGATTTCGACCTGAGGATGAAAGGGGCCGAGCCAGTTGCGCCCAACCTCGATGACACCATAGAAGAGCGCGAGCCCGGCGGAAAACATGACCAAGTCGGGCAATCCGGCCGTGCTCGGACGCGGCATCACCGACCAGATGCGCACCAACGGGCGAAATGCGATTCGTTGCGGACGCTTCACTGCTGCACCGGCGTGCTGGTTGGCGGATGCGGCTCGCCAACGGGCTCGGCGAGAATGAGGCGGTGCGATTCGCGATCGAAATCAAAAATTTCAGCGTAGCGGCCCCAATTCATGGCGGTATCAAATTGCCGCTGCACCTCATCCTCGCTGAAGTGCTCGTCGAGAATGTCGTAGAAAAACTCTTCCGAAATCGAACGATCCGCCTTGGCATGCAGAATACTGTCGATTTGCTGGAGGATGACCACATGCTTAAGAGCGGCATGGCGAAAGAGAATTTTGCGGGTGAGAATGTCGGCCTCAGCGAAAGCCGTGCCGTCAGCAGTAAGTTGAACATCGCCAGCTTGCAAGGTGGCAAAACCGAGCAAAACAGCCGCCTCGACGATAGGGAGCAGGTCTTCTGCGTCCATGATGAGGACTTCGGACAGACGATGAAGATATTCCTTTCCGCCGCGGTCCTGCAGCAATTCGACCAGGCCGGCGATGCCGCCGACACGCGCGTGCGGAATCATCTGATATTTCTGGCGAACCGGTTTTTGCGCGGCCGCGGTCGCATCGGGCACGGCCAATGCAAGTTGCGGCTGAGTCATGATCTTGTAAACGTAGTCGACGAGTTCAACAAAGCGCGGCGATTTGCGATCGCGAGGGTGAGGGATTTCCACCGTAAAGTCGGCGCGCACCCATGCCGGATTTCTCCCCAGCACGATGACGCGGTCGGCCAGAAGCACCGCCTCTTCGATGTTGTGGGTGACGATGAAAATTGCCTTAGTCGGCATTTTCTTGCTCAACCATAACTCAAGTAACTCGTTGCGCAAATTTTCGGCGGTGAGAACGTCGAGCGCGGAAAAAGGCTCGTCCATGAAAAGAACTTCGGGCTCGACGACGAGAGCACGCGCGAAACCCACGCGCTGCTTCATGCCCCCGGAGAGTTCTTTCGGGTAGGCGCTCTCAAAGCCATCGAGGCCCACGGTGTCGAGGATGCGCAGGGCGCGTTTGTGGCGCTCCATAGCCGGCACGCCTCGCGCTTCGAGCGGCGCTTCAACGTTATCGAGCACCGTCAGCCAGGGAAATAATGCGAAGCTTTGAAAGACAATAGCCACGCCGGCATTCTGCGACGAAATCGGCTTGTCGTGCCAAAGCACTTGGCCCGATGAAGGCTTGCTGAGGCCGGTGAGAATCCGCAGTAGTGTGGACTTGCCGCAGCCCGACGGACCGAGCAAGGCGATAATCTTCCCCGGTTCTACGTCGAGATCGACGGGCGCGATGACTTCAATGCGACTTCCATCCGGCTGCAGGTAGAATTTTTCGACAGCTTGGGCGCGAATGATGGACTCGGTCACGGAGTGCTCCAGGGAAAGACAAGGTGACAGGTCTCAAGTGTTAGGTGTCGGGAAAAACCACCGACATCTCAGCCGAGACTGACGGTCTAGCTCGACAGCGAGAATACACTAGTCAGGCCGCCCACTCTTCATAGGCGACGGTCGGCAACGGCTGCGGCAGCCGGTCGCAGACTCCCGCGAGCGTAGCCAGTTTTTTACCTAATTCCAGATGCAGCAAATCGGCGGCAAAGCGCCAACGCCAGTTCCCTTGCGCCAGGCTGGGAACATTCATCCGCGCTTCGCTTCCCAACCCTAGCACGTCCTGCAATGGCACCACGCACAAACTGGCGACGGAAGTCGAAGCAGCACGAATCAGCGCCCAGTTGACACCGTCTTCGCAGCGACCCACGTACGATTCCACCTGCTGACGTTCGAACTCAGTCGCGCCCGATTTCCACCAGCCGAGCAGGGTGTCGTTGTCGTGCGTACCCGTATAAACCACCTTGTCGACCGTGAACGTGTGCGGCAGATGGGTGTGCGCGCCAGGATCGCCAAAACCAAATTGCAACACTGCCATGCCCGGAATCTTCAGGCGCTCCCGCAGGGCAGTAACGTCGGGCGTGATGTATCCGAGATCCTCAGCAAAAAATGGGAGCCCGCCGAGCGCCTCGTGCAGCTTCAAAAACAAATCGTCCTTCGGCCCGTCGACCCAATGGCCACTCACAGCGGTCGGCTCGCTCGCCGGGATCTCCCAGAACTGCGAGAATCCCCGGAAGTGATCAAGCCGGATGTAGTCAAAATTGCGCGTCAGCCAGCGCATGCGGTCAATCCACCAAGCGTATCCCTGCTCCTTCATCACATCCCAGCGATACAGAGGATTGCCCCATCGTTGGCCAGTTTTGCTGAAGAAGTCCGGAGGCACTCCGGCAACGACTTCGGGATCGAGCGAGGAGTTTAGACGAAACAGATCGCAGTGAGTCCAAACATCGGCGCTGTCGAAGTTCACGAAGATGGCCATGTCGCCCACGACGCGAATCGACTTTTGCGCGCAATAAGCTCGCAGCGCCTGCCATTGCTCGTAGAAAAAGAACTGCACGGCGCGACGGACGTCGAGTTCGTCGTGCATTTCGGCTTGCACCTTCGCAATCGCCGCCGGATCGCGGTGAACAATTTCGCGCGGCCAATGATTCCAGCTCTCCAGTTTGAAACGCGCGCGCAAGGCATCAAACAGGACGAAATCATCAAGCCATGCCTTATTTTGCCGGCAGAAATTCTCGTAATGCCCGCGCGCCGGCGATGCCGCGGAACGCACAAAGCGACGCGCCGCTTCGAACAGCAATGGTAGCTTGTGATGAAAAACATCCGGATAGTCCACCGGCCCGGTTCCGTCGGGAACAGCATCCACCGCAGGCCGGTCAATCCAGCCGTGATCGGCGAGGCGCTCCAGGCTGATCAGCAGAGGATTGCCGGCGAAAGCCGAAGTGGAAGAGTAAGGAGAGTTGCCGAAACCTAGCGGACCAAGGGGCAGCACTTGCCAGAGGCCTTGGCGCGACGACGCCAGAAAATCCGCAAAGGCATAAGCCGCCGGACCAAAATCTCCAATCCCGCCGCGCGAGGGAAGCGACGAGGGATGAAGCAAGATTCCGCTGGCACGGGGGAATGACATTCAAAATGAGATCTCGGTTCCCTGCTCTCAGTTCCTAGCGGCGGATTTCACCGGCGCGGGATCAGTTCGCAGCGCCTACCGAGAAACGAGAACCAGGAACTGGGAATTTTTACGAGCCTTCTTGCGCACCCTGCCGCGTCAAGTTTTTCATCTCTTCCTCATTGACCTTGAGGCGGTGGGAACTTTCCATATCCTTGCGCAGATTGGTAACGAACAGCCCGAACAAATCGTTCTGCTTGGCTTCGAGCAGCGACTGGCGCGTCTGGTCTTTCTTTTCGGCGAATTCCTGATCCGTCGGCGCCTGTTTTTCGAGAAGTTGAGCAACCACGCCATTGCCGCCGGCAGTGATGGGCGCGCTAATGTCGCCGGGCTTGAGTAAGAAAATTGCCCCGGCGCTACTCATTGATCCAATGTCTGGAACCTGCCCATCGGGCGCAACCAGATCGCTCGTTTTCACTTCCGCGCCCAGTTCTTTCGCGGCTTTTTTCAGATCATGCGCAGCCTTGGCCCGGTCAGAGAGTTCTTGTGTCTTCTGTTGCAAGAGAAACCCTGCGCGCTCGTTCTTGAATTCGTTCTCGACGCGCGCATGAATCTCTTCGAACGTGGGCGTTGCCGGAGGCCTGACCGCGAGCAATTGGAAAACCACGTAGCCTTGCGGAACCTGCACCACATCCGGCGGAGCCTTGTCCCCTTCATTGAAGACGGCATCCATGAACTGCGGATTCGCGGCCAGCCCCGGCAAACTGTCGGTGCGGCCGAAAAAGTCGGTCGTGACCGCAGCCTCGCCTTTAGCAGCGGCGGCCTGGTCAAATCCGGAGGTACGCGCCTGGCTGAGCAGCGCGTTCGCGGCCGCTTCGGTGGCGTGGGCGGCTTTTTGCTGCTTCACTTTCTCTTCAATCTCGCTCTTCACCTCAGCGAACGTTTTGAGATGAGCATCCTGTTTGTCTTCAACGCGGATGATATGGAAGCCGTAACTACTCTTCACCAGATCGCTGGTCTGTCCTTTGCCCAGTGAAAACGCAGCTTTCTCAAACTCCGGCACAGTGCGGCCGCGGCCTATCCAACCGAGTTCGCCTCCGCTCTTGCCGCTGCCAGGGTCTTCAGAATATTTCTCCGCCAGTTTGGCGAAATCTCCGCCCGCCTTCAGCTGCTTCAAAACATCTTCCGCTTTCGCGCGCGCGTCGGCCACGCCCTTTTCGTCAACCTTGCCATCTGGACCAGGCAGAGGAGTCTTAATCAAGATATGGCTGACCTTTACCTGCTCAGGCACGCGGTACTCGTCACGGTGCTGATCGTAATACGCCTGCAGGTCCTGATCGGTAACCGTGGTTGCGGCCGCGATTTTCGCGGTGTCGATAACGACATACTTGATCTGGCGCTTCTCAGGGATGGAGTTGTTATAGGTCGCCTTGTTGCGGTCGTAAAAGGCTTTGAGCTCTTCGTCGGTGGGATGCAGGCCCTTGAGAATGTCGGCCTTCGTGATCACGGCATACTCGAACTTTACTTTTGTGTTGCGTTGGTTGAACTCATCGCGCACGTCGGTGTCGCCGACGAAAGCGCTGCTGGAAACCAAGGCACGCAACTTGCGAACGAGGATGAAATCCTTCTCCAGCGCCTCAAACTGCGGAATGGTCAGATCATTGCGCTGCGCGAAATTTTCATACTCTTCCTGCCCCACGAACTTGCCATCAGGAAAAAGCATGGAGCCAAGCTGCCCATGCTGAAGCTCGTCACGAAGTTCCTCGTCGCTCACGCGCAGGCCCATGCGATGCGCTTCAGCGACCAGCGCTTTCTCGTTGATGATCTGCTGGGCGGCCTGACTGGCGAAATAGGGCAACAGCATGGTGGCCTGGGCTCCGCCGCGCGGAAACTGCTGGCGTACCATGGCCCTGGCCTCGCGCTCGACCTCATTCACGGTCACGGTTTGGTCGCCAACCGTGGCGAGAACACCCGCCGGAGGCGCGCCAATCCCCATGCTGGAACCAAAACCGGGGATGAGGGTGATCACCATCCCGCCACAGATCACAAGCAGTAGGCCGCCGAGAACGATCTTTAGCGTCGGCCCCGCATTTTGCAGCTGTCGAATCATAGTTGGATAACTCCGTAGGACGGTTCTGTCAGATTAGTTTCCGCTGGAAGCTAGAATTTATGATTATAAACTAGCAGGCGAAATGGAGACCGGCTTCATTAAGTGGGCCACCCAAACCTTGAACCACGAAGGACACAAAGGCTCACGAAGGGTTTCATATACAAGTAGTTCCTTCGTGTACCCTTAGTGCCTTTTGTGGTGAACGTCGCACATTCTGCGCAAATCCGCAATTGAATCGAATCAATAAAGGTGTTATCAACGTGGGGCACACCGGCCACATGCACTCCTATGAAGATATTCCGCGCGTTAATTCCGTTCTTCTTTCTGGCCGTCGCCGCTGCCCAATCCGGCGTTGAAGCTCCGATTACGATCCCTTTGCGCGAAGGCTGGATGCTGCAGTCGTCCGCGAAAGTATCGGCGAGCGGCGACACGCTTTCCTCGCCAGATTTCACGCCGGAACCTAAAGATTGGATCAAAGCCGACGTCCCCACGACGGTTGTGGCTGCACAAATAAAGAATGGGCTGTTGCCCGATCCTTTTTTCGGCATGAACCTGCGTCAGTATCCGGGCATCAGCTATCCTATCGGCGCTAATTTTTCGAATGTGGCCATGCCGCGCGGCAGTCCGTATGGGGTTCCATGGTGGTATCGCAAAGAATTCACTTTGCCCCTGAGTTTCGACGTGGGCTCCAACAAAACCGTCTGGCTGAATTTTCGCGGCATCAATTATTGCGCCAATATTTTTCTGAACGGAAAGCAGATTGCCAATTCGAAGGATGTCGCCGGCTCGTGGCGCACCTATGAATTCGACGTGACGTCTGCCGTCAAACCCGGCGCGAATGTGCTGGCAGTGCAAGTCTGGGCACCTACGGAGCACAACCTGGCGATTACTTTCGTGGATTGGAACCCCGCTCCTCCCGATAAAGAGATGGGCCTGTGGCGCGATGTCTATCTGACGACCAGCGGGCCAGTCGCGGTGCGCCATCCGGCCGTGCTCTCGAAAGTCGATTCGCCGGCGAATGATGTGGCCCACCTCACTGTAACCGCCCAGTTGAAAAATGCGACTAATCATCCGATAACGGGGACGCTGAAAGGAAGAATCGAAAGCTTAGAGTTCTCGCAGCCTGTAGAACTAGCCGCCGGCGAAACGAAAGACTTACTTTTCACACCCGACCGCTATCCCCAGCTCATCTTGCACAATCCGCGGCTCTGGTGGCCGTCGCAGATGGGCACGCCAAATCTCTACGATCTGACTCTTGCGTTTGAAATTAACGGCGAGCCTTCTGACATATCGCGCACCAAGTTCGGCATTCGCGAGGTGACATCTGATGTGAGCGAAGAGGCGCCGCACCATTTCAAACGCCTCTTCAAGATTAATGGCAAGAACATTCTGATTCGCGGCGGCGGCTGGACGCCCGACATGATGCTTCGTGAAAACCACGAGCGGCTCGCCGACGAATTCCGCTACGTGCGCGACATGGGGCTCAACACGATTCGCCTGGAAGGCAAACTCGAGAGCGACGACTTCTTCGCGATGGCCGACCAGCAGGGCATTCTGGTGATGGCAGGCTGGTGCTGCTGCGATTTCTGGGAGCGCTGGAATAAATGGAAGCCGGAGGACCTCGAAATCGCCAAGGCATCGCTGCGCGACCAGATGTATCGTCTGAGAGGCCATCCAAGCCTGGTGATGTGGCTGAATGGCAGCGACAATTTTCCACCGCCCGACGTCGAAGCCGCTTACTTGAAGATCGAAGCGGACTTGCGTTGGCCGAATCCAATCCTCTCTTCCGCCACCGGGAAACCGACCAAAGTGACGGGCGAGAGCGGCGTCAAGATGAGCGGTCCGTATGAATACGTAGCGCCTTCGTACTGGGAAACGGACCCCCAGCGTCCAACGGAAGATAAATTGTGCAATCCGGGCGGGTGCGGCGGCGGGTATGGCTTCAACACCGAAACCAGCATGGGACCGGCCGTTCCGCCGATCGAGAGCGTCGAGCAAATGGTTCCGAAAGATCATTTGTGGTCGGCAGATGGGCCGCTCGATCAATATTGGAGTTATCACGCTGGCGGCGGAGAATTCAAAACGCTGCGTGTGTTCAGCGATGCGCTGAATGCGCGCTACGGAAAAGCCGCCAGCGCGAACGACTTCACTTATAAATCGCAACTCATGGCGTATGAAGGCGTGCGCGCCATGTTCGAGGCCTACAGCCGCAACAAATACCACTCAACGGGCGTCATCCAATGGATGCTGAATAACTCGTGGCCGTCGATGATCTGGCATCTCTACGACTATTATTTGCGGCCGGGCGGAGGATATTTCGGCGCGAAGAAAGCGCTGCAAGGTCTCGCCCCCATCTATGGGTACGACGATCATTCGGTGTGGCTGGTGAGCAGCGAATATGCGGACGCCAGAGGTCTGAAGTTGACGGCCAGAGTCTTTAATCTGGATGGATCGCAGAAATTTTCGAAGGATGCTTCGCTCGATGCATCCGCCGACAGCACAGCTAAGGTGTTTGAGATTCCGCAGATTGATGGTCTGTCGCCCGCGTATTTCCTGGATCTCCGAGTCACCGACGGCGGCGGCAAGCTGGTCGGATCAAACTTCTATTGGCTTTCGGCGAAGCCGGAGACGCTCGACTGGTCGAAGTCGAACTGGTATACGACTCCGACGAAGTCGTTTGCGGATTACACTTCGCTTACGCAGTTGCCGAAAGTAAAACTGAATGTATCGAGTCGCAGCGAGCGCATAACTAACACCGGAGATTCAATCACGCGAGTGACGATAGAAAATCCCGGAAAGACCATTGCTTTCTTTGTCCGCTTAAAACTAGACAAGGGAAAAGCCGGAGAAGAAATTCTCCCGGTGCTCTGGCAGGATAATTACATTTCTCTGCTGACTGGAGAGAAGCGCGAGATCACTGCGACATATCGCGCCAGCGAACTGGGCGCGGCGCAAGCCGAGATCGAAGTGAGCGGCTGGAACGTGGAGTAGGGCGATCGCAGAGGTAAAAGGTCAGATTGCAGAAGTGAAAACCGCTGATCTCACTAGATGCTGGGTGCGTCGTACCTCTGCAATCTGACCTCTTACCTTTAACTTTGCACTTCTTCGTCTGCCGGTAAGTCGAAGTTGACCAAGTCTCCTCGGAAGCCGCGCGTCTTCCACGCACCGAACGCAATTCCCGCCGCCATCCAAATCGTACCTGCAATCTTCGCGCTATTCCCGAGACTCAACCAGAGCAACAAGCAAATCACAAAACCGAGAACGGGCGGCACAATAAACGACGGCGTCCATTTCCCTTCGCGAACAACATAGCGCATGAAAGCCGCGGCATTCACGCCCATAAACGCAATCAGAGCGCCGAAGTTGAGCATCTCGGCACCGAGGCCATAGCTCATCACGAACGCTCCGATCAGCGCAATCGCTCCGACAAAAAGCACGTTATTGCGCGGCACATGATGCTTCGCATCAACGACTCCGAAGAAGGATTTCGGAAGCGCATTGCTCCTCCCCATGCCGAAAAGCAGGCGGGCCGCGCCAATCTGCGAGCCCATGCCCGACCCGAAATTCGCCACCAGCAACGTGAATCCGATAATGCCGAACATCGGCTTCCAGGTGCGGCCGGCGACGTGAACGAAGGCAGTGTCGACGTCGGGGAAAGGTTGCGATGCGGGCCAGATCAATTGGGCCGCGTAAACTTCAACCGCAGAGAGGATGCCGATCACGAGACAAGTCAGCACGGTTGCCAGCAAAATATTGCGGCGTGGATTCTCCGCCTCTTCCGAGAGCGTCGAAATGCCGTCGAAGCCGATGTAGGTAAGCACGGCAATCGATGTTCCGCTGAGCACAGCTTTTGTATTCCACATGCTCGGGTCGTAAAAAGGCCGCGTATAAAATCCCGCGTCGCCGTGCGGATGACCAAAAATATATCTCGCCGCGACCACAAAGAAAATCGCAATCACCACGCCCATCGCCGCGGCCAGCGCCGAGTTTACGCGAGCCGAAGTCTTCACTCCCTGAACGTTGAGCAGCGTAAACACCAGCGCAAAGAAAACGGCCCATGCCCAGTACGCAACGCCCGGAGCGAACACGTGCGCCTGCTGGCTGCACCATATCGTGCAGATGATCGGATTGAGCATGTAATCCATCACCATGCTCCAACCGGTGACGTAGCCGAGGGCGGGATTAATTTCTTGCCCGACATATGTGAACGCGGAACCGGCGCTCGGATAGGCGCGAGCCATGCGGCCATAGCTGATGGCGGTGAAGAGCATCGCCACCATCGCGATCAGAATCGTCGTAACCACGTGGCCGCGGCCGCGGTCGCTCAGCACGCCGAAAACCGACATCGGCGCGACCGGTTGAATCACGATGACGCCGTAGAGAATCAGGTCCCAAAGCGTGAGCGAACGCTTCAGTCGCTGCGTATCAATCGGCCGGGAGGGCGGCTTGGCAGACGGGTTATTTTCAGAACTCATTCCTGATCTCAAAATAAAACCCCATTATCCCTGCGGAAGATAATGGGGATTCGGGGAAGGCTTAATTGTGGCTCGCGGGATCGCACACAAAATTTCGTGCCGCAGTCCACAATTGATCTAGCATTCTATATGGCGCGAACATTCTGTCAACGCAAAACGCCGCTATTAAAACGATTTGTGCCGAATTCCGCCGAAGCGCACAAAACCGGCATAATTCGATGTGTCTATCAGTCAGGATAGCGGAAAGCATACCCGCTCGCCTCATTTCCCGACATGAATCTAGTGTTATATTCCAGCAAATAATTCAAATGCTCGGGGTCGGAGGGAAACGACTGGCCGGGATATGGATAGGTCCGCATATCGCGGAAGGGCAGCGGATCAACCGCGTCGCCGCGATAAGCGTAGAAGTCCATATCTTTTTCGTATCCGTTGGCAATGAAGAAATAATCGCGCACCCAACCCTGCGGCAAGGCAGGCAACGTCGCCGTATCAAAATCTAAAGCAACTTCGTCGCCCGATCCGAAAACGACAAACTTATCATCGACCGAATCGAGCAATGGACGCACGTCGCCATAGCGCGTATACGCGCCCGCTGGCCGCGTGTAGGGCCCAGTGGCGCTCGTCTTCTCGTAAATGTATTTCACGTTGCCGGCAGGTTTGCCTTCGATCTTCAGCGGAAATCCGTGAAAGCCCAAATCGGCTCGCGCCAGCGGAACCGGCGTCACGCGGGCGCTCTGCTGCTGGCTATTGTCCTGATTCGTGCGGCTCATCAAGATGTTGTCCCAATAGATCTGCAGGTTGGTGGTGATGCGAATACGCCGGGTCCCTATTGGAATCTTCCCGGTGAGGTCGGCGGTCATGGTTCGCGGACCTCCGGCCGGAAACCCAAGATCGTCGACGACGCGGACCCATTTTTCTCTACCGCCTTTTTCAGACGAGCCATTTGCTGGAACCAGCGCTTCGACGTAGGGCGCGATCGGCCGCAGGTGCGCTTGATCAGCGGCGTACATGCTGTTCGCAGAATAATATTCGATCTCGCCATGCATCAGCAGCCAGAGCGAACCACCGCCATAAGCCTGCCCAAGATCAAGAACAAGCGAATGCGGTTCGGCGAAGCCCGTAAATGGAAGCATTTTGAAATCGCCGAAATAACGATGCGCCAGCAGGTCGGGGAGAACGTTGTAGCCGTGATCATCCCACGCTCCGACGGGCGGGCGCGCATCATTCTTGTCGCTGTAAACAACCTTGAACGGCGGATACGGCGGGTTGCTGGCAAAATATTCGTTGGGATAAACGTCGACATCGGCCGGATGATCGACAGCGAGCAGTTTAACCTGATCGAGATAAACCGATTCTTCGAGCGGTTCCATGAATCGAAAGCTTAGCTTCCCATCCTTTTCGCGCAGCGAGGCGCGATCGAGCTTGATCGCTTCGGTGGGACGCGGAATATCCCGCTCGACCTTGCCGCCGCTCGCCGAAATCCAATGCCCAACCACACCCGCGCCCAGCATATCGCCGACCAGTTGATACTCGCGGCCATCCCACGCAAAGAGCGTAGGACACGAACTTCCGCGGCGATCGAGTTCAGTAATGTTCTGCAATTTGTTAGCGGCGACTCCGATTTCATCCTGCAAAACTCCCGTCGGCCAGAGCATGCGAACGACATCGGCCTCTTTCGCCTGCCCCAGCCCGATCGTCAGGTAAGGCGAGTTCTGCCCAAGGTATCCTGACGATCCATAGACTTCAAACTTCTGCCGCAGGCCGCCGGAGAAAACCTCAACCTTGGTGCCGATAGCGCTCTTGTTGTCATTGAGTCCTTTAAGCGCGAGGCGCAGGGAATTGTTTTTGTTGCCGCCCTCGTTGCGGAGTAGCACGGCAGGGCCGTGATTTTGCGTGATCAGAAGATCGACGGCTCCGTCATTGTCGTAGTCGCCTACGATGATGGCACGTGGCTCTTTGAGTTGAATTTTGTCCAGCCCGACGTCGGTAGTGACGTCTTTCCATCCATCGGGGCCGAGGTTGCGAAAGAGACGAACCTCGCCGCGGCCATCTTGCGTCTCGCCAACAGCGACTAGATCTACCCAGCCGTCGTTATCGTAATCGATGGCGGCTACGCCGTAGGCGCGGGCCCAATCAAGTTTGGCCAGAGCAACCTGCTCGACGGCCTTGCCCTGTTTGTTCCGCCAAAGCGTGATGCCATGCTCGTCGAAGTGAGTAAAAGCAACATTCATCCAGCCGTCGTGGGTGGAATCAAGAATGGCGACACCGGCAGTCGACCAGGGCGCGGGAGCGGACCAGAGGTCACGTCTGAGAAATTTCCCCTCGCGCGGATTTTCGTAAAGCGAAACTCCCAAGGTCAGCGCTCTCCAGCCAGTGACGACGACATCAATAGCGCGATCATTGTTGTAGTCGGTGCCGACCGCCGCGAGACTTGGCGTTGTTCCCTTTAGACCAACAGATTCGGTCACGTCGGTGAACGTGCCATTACCGTTGTTTCGCCACATCACGTTTCCGCCCAGCACTGGCAACCCAGAAGCCTTTTCGGGCGCATCATTGGGATTCCATTTGGGATGGACGCCGTAGCGCGTGACGTAGAGATCTAAGTCGCCATCGTGGTCGTAGTCGATAAACGTAACCCCGACGTTAAAGCCAGGACTTGTGATTCCGGCGCGATCTGTTACATCCTTGAAGGTGCCGTTCTTTTCGTTGTGCAGGAGTGTTACGCGGCCATTGAAGCTGAGCGCGATATCCGCAAAACCGTCGTTGTCATAGTCCCCAGTGGTGCAGCCGATCGCATGCATCGTAGAATCAAGCCCGGCCCTCTTCGTCACATCTTCGAATTTGCCGCCAATGTTATGCAAGAGTGCAAGTCCGCCTTCCGGGCCGTTATCGATCAGAAGAATGTCAATTCGTCCGTCATTGTCATAGTCAAGAAAACACGCTCCTGGACCAAGGAAAGAAGCAAGTTCCTTGCTGTCGCTCGCTGAGGATTTTGACACGACACCCGCGACCTGGGTTGCATCCACAAACCTAACCGGAATCTCCGCCGGAACCTTCTCTACGACCCGCGGCGATTCTTCCGCGCGCGAATATTTTCCCTGCTCGCCATAAGCGAGGCTGATGGGCGCGCCCAGGTTGTTCTGCGTGATGGACTGAAATTTCGTCATCGCTTCATGCGCGGGATCGGCTTGTCCGGATTGCTGGTAGGCTCGCGCCAATCCGAACTGGGCAGACGCATGGTGCGGATTGAGCTTCAATGCGTGCTCGAAGGCCTCGATCGCCTCTGGAAATTGCTTCAGTTGCGCGTAGGTCGATCCGAGAAAGTACCAGCTGTCAGCGTCGTCGGGATCGATCTTAGTCACGCGGCGAAAAGCATCGACGGCAGCGCTCGCGTCGGACGAGTTCTTGTAATAAAGGCCCAGGCTGTACCAGACGTGAGCGTCTTTGGGATTGTCTTTGACCGCTTTCTCCAGCAGCGCCTTCGCTTCGTCGAGCCGTTGCAAATTGAGCAGCGCGATGCCGCGATTAACTGTCGTGATCTTCAAGGCGGGATCAGCGGCCGCCGCTTCTTCGAATTTCTTCAGAGCTTTCTCAAACAGCTGCTGATTCATGTAGGCAACGCCGATGTTGTTGAGGCTGGCTGCCTCCTGCGGATTAGCGGCCGGACCGTTCGCGGCTAACAGGGCAAGAAATAGAGTGAGAATGACAGCGAGTATGAAAAACTTGGCCATTGGGGCTGCGAGGATTTTATCTTATGGGAGGCTGAAATAAAGTCGTCGACGGCAGTGATATGGAGTAGGGGGTCTTTCGACTCCACACGGTCCTCGGCTTCGCCGATGACCTTGTTCCGCTCAAGATGACAAAGTTTATAGCTGAGCTATTTCGGCTGCATTGTCTGCGCGACCATTACCTGACGCTTGAAATCTTCCATCATCTGCGCTTCGAGCCGCACTTCGGTGGGCCGCTTGGCGAGCGTCATCGTATCGATCTTGTCCTGCAGCTTGAGGAGCGCGTAAAACAAATTCTCCGGACGCGGCGGGCATCCGATCACATAGACATCGACCGGCACGACGCGATCGACACCCTGCAACACCGCGTACGTATTGAACGGGCCGCCCACTGATGAACACGCTCCCATCGAGATCACCCACTTCGGCTCCGGCATTTGGTCGTAGATGCGCTTCACCACCGGCGCCATTTTCAAGGTCACGGTGCCGGAGACAATCATCAGGTCCGACTGCCTCGGGCTCGGCCGAAATACTTCCGAGCCGAAGCGCGCGATGTCGAAGCGCGCGGTGGAAGACGCGATCATCTCAATAGCGCAGCACGCCAGGCCAAACGTCATCGGCCAGAGCGCCGATTTGCGCGCCCAGTTGAAGACGTAGTCCACCGTCGAGATCATGAAATTCTTTTCGAATTTATTCTGCAGCCAGCTCATTTGGCCTCTTGCGGTACAGGATAAACCATGATCATACGCCGGGGCGTGACCGCGGTCACAAACTTGGCTGCGAGCCACGGGCCTCGGCTAGTAGATCGTGTATCCCGGCGCCGGATTCCGTACATCGGGCTTCGATGCCATCAGCAGCAGCGCGCCGATGCGCTTGAACGCCTTCAGGTCGTCGAGCGAATGGAATGACGTTGTCTGATAGTTGTCAGGCGTGGGCGTGTCGTCAGGAATCAGCGCATATTCCACATTCTCGAATGTGTGCTTCTTCAGCAATCCGACATACTCCTCCGCCGAGCGAACGTGCACCGGCACTTTCAGCTTCGGCACCCACTGCAGCGAATACGGATTATCTTTATAGAGATTGATCAGAATAAATAATCGTCCATGCGGCGCCATCACGCGAAAAAGCTCAGCCAGTGCGCGATCCTGGTCGGGATAGTAATAAAACGACTCCACCGAAAGCACTTTGTCAAAGAAGTTTTCTTCCCACGGAATCTGCGCCGCCGATCCCACGACAAACATCACATTGTCGAACTCTCTCGAAGCCGCTCGCGCCTGCCGAACCATTTCGTCCGAAATGTCGACACCAACTACCTGCCCGAATCCTTGCGGTCCTTCGCCAACCATGCGCGCGAGCAAGCGCGTCGCCCAGCCCGAGCCGCAGCCGAGATCGAGAATGCGCTCGCCCGAACGCAGATCCATGCGCCGCATGCTCTTCTCAGTGATATCGAGATGATGGCGCTCCATCTTCGCGCCCTCGCCATCGTCGGCCCAGCGATTGAATTCGTGTTGCAGCCGCTCTTCGGGAGTCGACGGTTTGTCAGTCATAAAAACGCTCTCAGCATCCGAAATTCATGTTGTCACACTAAGCGAAGGACCTGTGAATTTTGGCCACGCCCGCAATGCATGGTTCTTTCGCTTCGCTCAAGATGACACCAGATATTTTACGTCGTGATGTTGCGCAACTCCTCGAAGAACGCCGGGTACGAGACGGCCGCCGCATCCGCGCCGCGAATCGTCGTCTCCCCTTCGGCTCGCAACGCCGCCACCGCGAACGCCATCGCGATGCGGTGATCGCCGAACGAATCGAGCTCGGCGCCGTGCAGATGCTGGCGGCCGGGAATGCGCATTCCGTCGGGACTCTCCTCGACCTGCGCACCCATTTTGCGCAAGTTGGTTGTAACTGCGGCGATGCGGTCTGACTCCTTCACCCGCAACTCTTTGGCGTCGCGCACTTCGAGACCACCCTCGGAATACGGTGCAACCGCCGCCAGAACGGGAATCTCATCAATCAATGCCGCAGTGTCGGCGCCGGCGATTACAGCTCCCTTCCACGCCCCGCCTCGAGCCTCAATCGTCCCGACCAATTCGCCCTGGTGTTCCTCCAGATGCGCGACGGATACCATCAACCCCATCTGGATCAGAATATCGAGGAGCCGCGCTCGCGTCGGATTCATCAGAATCGCGGGTAAAGTGATCTGCGATCGAGGGAACAGCGCCGCTGCACACAGAAAAAACGCGGCACTGGAAAGATCGCCCGCCACATGCGCCTCAATGGCGCACAGTCGCTGCCCGCCTGCGATTCGCGATGCATTCCCCACGCGCTCAACTTCCGCTCCAAACGCGCGCAACGCAATTTCGCCGTGATCGCGCGTGCGAACCGGCTCTTCGACCGCTGTTTCACCATCTGCAAACAATCCAGCGAACAGCACGCACGATTTCACCTGCGCGCTCGCCACTTCTGGTTTGTAGTGGATAGCCTTCAGCGGTCCGCCACGAATTTTGAGTGGAGGGCGCCCACTCTCATTCGACGAGATCTGCGCACCCATCTCGGTCAACGGTTTCATGATGCGGGCCATCGGACGACGCGAAAGCGATTCGTCTCCGCACAACTCGCTCGAAAAGGCCTGCCCCGCAAGGATTCCGCTCAACATGCGCATGGTCGAGCCGGAGTTGCCGCAATCGAGTAATTGCGATGGCGCCTTGAGCCGCGGCCCCGCGCCCCGGACTTCGATGGCGCCATCTTCCAGTCGCTTCCATTCGCAACCGAGCTTTGCCACACAATCAAGCGTGCTGGCGCAATCCCGCGCCGCCGAAAAATTGTGAAAGCGGCTCGTTCCCTCCGCAATCGCCGCCAGCATGGCATAGCGATGCGAAATGGATTTGTCTCCGGGAATACGCACAACGCCGCGCACATCGCGCGCGGGACGCACTACAACATTCGAACCCGCGGGCTTCGAATCATCAGGCATGAATTTAATATAACGGAGATTGGCGGCAGGTCAGAGGTGAGATGTCAGATTGCAGAGGTTAATGCAAAAGCAAATTGCCTCGCGCTCTCACTTCTGCAATCTGACCTCTGACCTCTGCGATGTGTTACTGCGTCCTCGCTCGCCCTGCCGCCTCCGCAAGAATTTCCTGCGGCACCTCGCGCAGATTGACGCTGAATTCGAACATTGGCGTTTCCGATCCGCGCCCCCAGCGCGCCACATCCCAATGCGCGCGGATGAACTTGACTTCGGGTCGCGCCTTCAGGTTGAGTAGCAGTGGAACTTCCTCTCGATAAAACTTCTGCTGAAATGCGACGATGGGCTTAGCATCCCACACCACGCCATCGAGCGAACCAAAGATGCTGACGTCGAGCGACTCCTGCTCGATGATGTTGGTAATGGCGAGCGTCAGCAGAAAGATCCGGCCCTGCGCACGACTTACATCGAGAGCAGTTCCGTCGCCTTTCGCGTTGACTACCGTTCTTTCAGGAACCAGGAAAGCCTGCATCATGACGCGGAGATTCTAGCAGAGAGGCACGCTGAGGGCTGTGACTTTGCGCGATGCCACGGAATGCAGTCCTGTATTCGCCGACGCATCTACCGCGGCCGGCCCTTATTTAACCACCGACTCAAGAAACTGCCGCAGCACCTTCCCCACCGATTCCGGCTGCTCCCAAGGCGCATAGTGTCCGGCTTTTGGAATCACTTTCAATTGACTGCCTGCAATATTCTGCCGCATCAACTCACCATCCGCCACAGTCGAAAGCGTATCCTCTTCTCCGATCACGATCAGCGTGGGCACGTTGATCGTCTTCAGATCGGCGACTGAATCCGGCCGGTCCGCCATGCCGCGCAGCACGAGGCTGACATCCTCTGGCGACATTTTGCGCATCATGGCGCGCGCTCCATCGACCAGATCGGGACGCGCGGACAATGTCGTGCGCCCCATTAATTTCGGAACCATCCCCTCAAGAAACGGCTCCGTTCCCTGCTCCAGTATGCTGGCTGCGGATTTCAGTCGATTGGCGCGAGCTTCGGCGGTGTCGGCCTGAGGGCGGGTGTCACAGAGCGCGAGCGAGGTAACCCGTGCGCGAAAACGCCGCCAGAATTCGAACAGAATGTAGCCGCCGATGGAGCATCCGACAAACGCGGCCCTACCAACGCCCTCAGCGTCGAGCACGCGGACAACATCATTGGCGTGCTTTGCCATAAAAGCCGGCCCTGCGCCAATTTCCGAATCGCCGTGTCCGCGCAGGTCAGGGAGAATCAGGCGGTAGCGCGAATCGAGCGCCACTGCGATCGGATGCCAGAATCCGTGATGGCAAGGAAAAGGATGGAGCAGGACAACGGGCGGACCACTCCCGCGAACTTCGTAGAAAATCTCAGCGTCGTCGCTGCGCAGGGAGGGCAAAATAACGTCTCGGAGTATCAGCCTCGCCTTACCATCGACGCCCTCTAGCTCGTAACCGGCTGCTGCGAAGCAGACGCTGGCAGCAGTAGCGGCTCCTCGGGAATGATGATCCAGCCGAGAATATACGCGATGATCCCCGGGAAGATTCCGCAACAGAGCGTGATGAAGAACCAGAGGATGCGCACAAGCGACGCATCGAGTTCGAGGTAGTGAGCCAGACCGGCACAGACGCCGCCGATTTTCCGGTCGGAGCGCGATCGCATCAACTTCCTCGGCACCGGCACCGTGCCCACCACGTTGCCGCAGTGAGAGCAAAAGCGCCCGTCATCAGCGATAGCCTTGCCGCAAGCATTGCAATACATGGTTGTGACCCCCTGTTTATGATACGACGTTTGTGGGCTGAATGTTCCGAGGTCAGCCTTTCGCTTTTCGCTTTTTGTTTTTTGTTTTTAGCTTTTAGCTAACTGCTAAAAGCCAAGGGCTAAAGGCTGCTTCACTCGCGGTATGCGTCCTTGATTCTTTTCCTCGCCTTGTCAGCTTCGGCGTTGCCGGAGTTCGTCGCCACCACCGCCTCGTATTTCCTTACCGCCAAGTCCCGTTTCTGGAGCTGGTCATACATTTCGCCGGCTCCGAGATTCGCTTTCTGAAGCAATTCCGGATCGGCGCCCGTCACCTCGCCGACTGACTCATATGCGGCAGCCGCAGCCTGATATTTTTTCTCGCTGCGCAACAGGTCGCCGAGCGCAATCGCCGCAATTTCATAATGCAGAGTGCCGTATTTCCCCTCGCGCCCGTTTTGCCACACTCGCCTGTACTGGGCCTCCGCCTCGTCATTCTTGCCTGCCGCCCGCAGCAAGTTTGCTTGCTCGAGCGGCAACAGATAGTTGCGCGGAAAGCGCGGGTCGATCTCTCCCGCAATCTGCAAAGCCTCGCCATAGCGATGTTCGCGGCGCAGAAAAACCATGAGCACGATTCCTGCATCCACGCTGGTTTCGCCATTGCCGCGGTAGGCGTCGTTCAAATAGCGCAATCCTTTTTCTTTGTCGCCGCTCAAGCCCACCAGCGCCACCGCCATCTTTATCGCCAGCGACAAATTCCCCATCACATAGTTGTGCGCGCCGACGACGAGCTTTGCGTCGCTGTATTTCGGATCCAATTCGAGAACCCGTTCATGATCGCGGCGCGCGCCAACCGCGTTGCGCAGCGCTGAAAACCACGCGCGTTCGATGAGCCCGGTGTAGAGCGCAAACTGTCCGCGGGTAACGCCGCGGGCATAAAGCATGTCGACATTATCTGGATTGCTCGCCAGTGCGGCGTCTTCCAGCTTCTCTGCTTGCTGCACCAGTTGCTTGATGCGTTCCATCTGCGCCGGATCGGAAGGACGATGCGCCAGCCCTATGAAATTGTCGTTCGAATAATCGCCCGTATTCATCGCACCCATGCGATACAACTCGCGCACCTGAATCGCCGAGAGCAGATGATTCACCGCAAACGGATCATTCGGATGCCGAACCAGTATCTTCTCGAAATCCTGAATCGCAGCGTCGAGGTCGAGATTGTAGTAGTGATCGAAAGCGGCTTGATTCAGCGGGTCGGGCGGGCGAAGCGGGTTCGACGCCAGAGGATCCCCGGCCATCGACACATGGGCGAGAACCAGCAGAATGGTGGCAATTAAAGCGGGGCGATGCCGGAGGGGGGAGGAAACCACGCTTCTTTAGTTTAACTGATCGGAGCTTGCAGCGAGAATTCGTTAAGGCAATCGTTTGAAACAACGATGAAGCCGATCACCGCTAGACCGGTAACTCTTCTTGCATCCATCCCCCAGCAACTTCCGGCTTGGGCTCGCTAGCGAGATCGAGAATCAGTCTCTCCAGCACCAGCCGCTTTCCCGGAGGATTCGAGCGCAGCGCCAGATCGGCCTTCGCCACCAGCCGAATTGCGCGCGTGAGCTCGCGCTTTGATTTGTAGCGCCGCGCCTGCCGGATGATATCGTCGGCGGCAAATGGGGGCACGCGAAAGCCCTGCCAGAGAGCCGCCCACAGCATGCGCTGGTCGCGCACGTTACGCTCGAGAATCACCAGCATCTGACGAAAAGTTTTCGCCAGCATGTAGAGATGACCGATCGCTGCTTCTTCACCGTCTCCGGTCGACAGCAGCGTATCGAGCACCGCCAGCGCGCGCACGCGATCTTTCGACGAAATCGCGTCGGTCAGTTCATAGAGCGAGCGTTGCTTTGCGGCCAGCACCATGGTCTCGACATCGACCAGTGTAATTGTCTTGATCTCCCCGACGTAGAGAATCAGCTTTTCCAGTTCATTCGAAACCATCATCATGTCGGCGCCGAGTGCATCGACTAGCTCGCGCGCGCCATCGGCGTCGATCTTCACTCCGCGGGTCGCGCAATATTCGCCAATCCAGCGAACCGCTTCCCCCTCCTGCACACGCGCCAGTTCGACGATGCCGCAAAACGGGCCCAGATCCTCGCGAATCTTCTGATAACGATCCTTGTCCGTCATCTCCATGCGGCGGGCATCGGCTGGAATGCTGATGTGGTCGGCGACAAACACCAGCAGAGCATCGGGATTCGGATTCTTGCAATAGGCTTCGATCGCCCCGATCTTTTCTTCGTTGGATCCGCGCCCAAACAGGTTCTTCACTCCACGCACAAAAAACACCTGAAACGGCGCCATCAGCGAGGGTGTGCGTGCGCGATCCAGAATTTCGTTGAGCGAAGTCTCGGCGAGATCAAATTCGAACAATCCGAAATCGCGCGAGTCGGGCGCGATTAGGTGCTCGAGAACAGCGTCGCGGCAGCGCTTGCGAAAAAATGCTTCGTCGCCCACCAACACATAAGCCGGCCGCAGCTTGTGCGACTCGAGGTCGGAGAAGAAACGGTCGGCCTGGCCGAAGGCGCGCATCAGAAATTCTCCAACATCAGTATTCTCCCCGCATCGATTCCAACATCAGTAGGCCTCCAGAATATTGGCCACCAGCGTGTGCGCAAAATCGCGCGACAGCCTATCTATTGCCGGGGAATCCTCCTGAAAGAAACTGGGAAGATCGCTTGAGATTTCGTACTGATCGTGAAAAAGATACGCCGGATTCTCGAAAAGCACTTTCCCCTGACGATCGGACAAAGTCACTTGTATGCTCACCGTGACCAGAGCGTTAACGGCGCGTCCCGTTTGCGAGTCGTAAACAAGCGGCGTAGCTGATGCCGATAGAACCGTCGCTTTCAGCACCGCATCGGCGTCGGCAGTGGCTTCATGCAACACATGGTATTGCGTGCGAGCGTTGAATTCGCGCACCACCGCGTCGGTGAGCACCTGCTCCACACGAAAAGTCTGGCTGTGACTGACGAAACCGGGGATAGCGATGGAGCGGATGTTCTGCGGCAGATCGCCGGCACCCACCCGGTGATAGCCGCAGCCTGTCGACATCAAGAACAATATCGTTGCCAAGCTGAGGGCGACCGCCCAACGCTTCATTGAATCTGACCTCGCGGACGCGAAGCGGTCAGCGTCTCGGCACACTCGACAGCAGTCAAAGCAGCCACGCGCAGGTTATCAGTCGTCGCCCAGAGCCACACGCCGTTCTTATGGTTCGGATCCATGACGAGTGATACCAGGATGTCTCCCTGCCCCGCCGCGCTCACACTGGTGGGTGACTCGTCCGGGCCAGCGCTGACGACGTGCTCTCCCGCCAGCGCTGCCGAAAGATCCGTGAGCGCGACTGGCCTTTCCATTTCAAAATAGACAGAAAAACCATGCCCGTGAAAGACCGGAGCTTGCAGCACTTGTAGCGCGGGCTCGGTTGCGCCGTGGGCGATCTGCCGATAGTGCTTCAGGATTCGCTCGGACACAGCTTGCAATGACAAATTCGAGCGCTGGCCGTAGCGCGCCACCATGTTGAAAGCCACCTGAATGTCGAACACGTTTTTCGGCAATTCCTGGAATGACAGCAGATTCACCGTCTGCTCGTGCAGTTCGTCCATTCCCTTCTGGCCATTTTCGGATGCGGGTTCGAACACCGTCGCAACCATGCGTTCGATCTTGCCCGCTGTCGCACTCGCCTTCTCGATGCGCAGGGCGAGCAGCGCCAGTACCGTGGCCGCCGGATGCGCAACCACGACTGGCCCCGGCTGCAGCTCAGGAGCGACGGATTGGCCCGTCTGGCGCTCGATCCAGGGCGAGCGAATCGACGCTCCAGCTTCATTTTCCAGCGCGAACGAAAGATCGACGATGGTATCGCCGAGATCGCGCGCCGCTTTCCAGTGGTTACGCGTCGAGCGCTCATCGGAAGCGAAGAAGGCAAAATCGATTTTTTCGAATTGCTCCGGGCGCACGCTCTGGATAAAGTTCATCTCGTCGCCGACGGCCTCCAGCCGCCCCAGAGACTCGTCGTCATCGAGCAGGCGCACATCGACCGCGGGAAAATTACGCTCGCGCAGAATTTCGGCGACCTCTTTGCCCTTGAGCGACGCCGCGCCCACTACAGCCACGCGATAGACATTCGTCCCCCGCAAATCAGCGGGCGAGGCAGACTTCGAAAGTGGAAACTTTGGAGCAGCGGTCATGGATTCTGCGATGCCTCCCGATACGCCGGAGGCGCCGGCGGATTCTTGCGGTGGAAGATCCATTGCAAGCGCCACAGCACGCCCGAAGCCATGTAGAGAATCGCGATGGCAAAAAGCGCGGGACCGGAAAAGAACCAGATGGAGGCGCCCACTACGCCAAAAATCACAACCAGGCGAAAAGGATGGCGCGAGCGAAAATCGATGTCCTTGAAGCTATAAAAGCGCCACGTGCTCACCATCAAATAGCCGACTACGACCACCATCATCATCCAGCTCAGCGCCGTCACCCACGAAGTTAACGGCTCGCCGCCAGAGAAATGCACGACGGCCGCGACAACCCCCGCTCCCGCCGGAATCGGCATGCCGACGAAATATTTCTTGCCCGGACGTCCCGGATTTGAAGGCTGCGGATTTTTCGCGATATTAAAGCGCGCCAACCGGCTCGCGCCAGCGATGAGGAAAGCGAAGCAAGCGATCGATCCCAATTGCGTGATCTTCAGGTGCAGGTCGGGAAAGGTCTTCACCACCGGCAAGAGATGGAAGCCCCACATCCACGCCAGTAGTGCCGGAGCGACACCGAAAGTGATCACGTCGGCCAGCGAATCGAGTTCTCTGCCAAAATCGCTGGCGGTGTTGGTCATGCGCGCTATGCGCCCGTCCAGGCCATCGAACAATACGGCAAAGCCGATGGCTTTGGCGGCGAAGTCCATGTGCCAGGCCTCAGTTGGACTGCCATGCACGGTCTGGAGAATCGCGTAGAAACCCGCCGCGATATTGGCAGTCGTAAAGAGCGAGGGCAATATATACATACCCTTGCGCAGCTTTCCGCGGGAACGGTCAGATTCACGACGGCGCGGCGTCATCTCGTCGCCACTGGATAACATGTTCTCATCCGATGACATGTTCAATGCGCCTCCCGCTCCGCCTGTTGCGCAGGTCTTTCGTTGCTCATATCGACGTGGCTCGCATCCACTGAACCAGCGTAAACCGGCTGCGCGACCGGTAACAGAGCCAGTATCGTAGCCCCTCCCTTGACGCGGTCGCCAACTTTCACTTGAATCGCGGCATCGCGATCGAACAGAACATCGACGCGCGAACCAAACTTGATCAACCCTACCCGCTCGCCGCACGCTACCTTGTCGCCCACGCGAAAATTGAAAACGATGCGCCGCGCGATCAAGCCGGCGATCTGCTTGAATATTACGACACGGCCGTCGCCCTCGACGGCGACAATATTCTGCTCGTTCTCTTCCGCCGACTGCGCGCCCATGGCATTGAGAAACTTGCCGCTCTGATAGCGCACATCGCGGATCACGCCTGCGATCGGCGAGCGATTCACGTGGACGTCAAAGACGCTCAGGAAGATACTGATGCGGTTGCGCGCGATATCGTTGGCGGTCACGACCGAAACATCGGTGACCTTGCCGTCTCCCGGAGAAACCACAGGAACCAGGCCGCCGGCAGCTTGAGGAACTTGTCGCTCCGGATCACGGAAAAACCACAAAAAAAACGCCCCAAGCAGCAATACAGGAATAGCGTAAGGCCAAGCCGCCAGCCAGGCGATCACGCCCGCCGCCAGCAGGCAGCCCACTCCATAGAAGTAGCCGTCGCGCACCATAGGGGAGTCAGGGTCAATTATATGGTCTGAGGGGATGAATCGTGCGCCGTTCGTTATTTGGCGCTCGCCAGAACCGCAGCGTAGTGGTCGATCCAACGTCGTTGTTCAACCGTCTCGGGGATCGCAATTCCCCGCGCGGCGCTCAGCGTATTGACCGCCGCGTCCGGAGCAAGACCTTTTGCCACGAGAAGGCAAGCCGCGACCAACCCGGTGCGTCCGACCCCTTGACGGCAGTGTACGACAACATTGTTTCCCGCCGAAAGATCGGCATCGAGTCGCTCCAGCGTACCCGACACCACCGATTCTGAGTTTGGCACCTCGCGATCGGGAATCGGCAACGAGACAAACTTCATCCCCCGCGCCTTCACGCCTTGCGCCTCGCGCTTGAGGTCGAGTTCTTGCTCCTCTTCGGAAGTAAGCAACGAAAGCACCGTATCGATGCCAGCCCCGCGCCAAGCGGACATTTCCTCGTCCAGCCAGTCGCCGCCCCGCGGGCGCGAAGCGAGAGCCAGCTTCCCAGTCCATGGGCCATCCACCCAATGAAGTTCGGTTGACATGATGCGGAGACACAAATGGCGTACGGGGGTCGACGAAGGGAGCGCTCAGGCCGACTGCCTGGTCGCTGCTTGATTATCTATACTTACGCAGAATGCCGATAAACTTCGTGTTGCAGGCTCTGCATCTGGTCTTTGAGGCGCAGCTTTAGCTTCTTCAGCCGCACTTCCTCTAGTTTTTCGTCTTCGGTGAGGTATCGCTTTTCGGTGAGGGATTCGAGCCGTTGGGAGTATTGCGAATGCTCCTGAACCAGTCGCTGAAATTGCTCCTGACCGGTCAGGACTTGCTCTCTTGGAGTCAGCATCCTTGCCAGACCTCCTTGGGTACGTTTTGTTACTGCCAAGTTAAAAAGTAGCACAGAAATGAGCGCCCATTCAATGATATTTCATAGAAAGATTTCCACTGCTCGCCAGCGCCTCCGAGACGCAAAGCTGCACTAAAAGTAGTGCAGAATCAATAGCTTTGGGGTCCAGTTACCGAGCTAAACGAAGCTCACAGAGAACCGCATCTTCGCTCGGAACCTTGTAATACAATCGGCGCCGCCCCACCTCGCGAAAACCATGTTTTTCATATAATCCACGCGCCGGCAGATTCGACTCGCGCACCTCAAGCAACACGGTCAACGCCCCCTTCTCGCGCGCCCGTTGAATCAATGTTCCCACCAAATCACTGGCGATGCCGCGGCGCAGGAATTCCTTTGCGACAACCACATTCTCAATCTCCCATTCACCCGCGCTGATCTCCCCACGATCCCCCTGCGCGCAAAGGAACCCGCAAATTTTGCCTGCCTGTTCGGTCACCAAAACAATGCCGC
The DNA here is from genome assembly GCA_963800565.1 of uncultured Acidobacteriaceae bacterium. Taxonomy (GTDB): domain Bacteria; phylum Acidobacteriota; class Terriglobia; order Terriglobales; family Acidobacteriaceae; genus Acidiflorens. The sequence continues at coordinate 87,703 of CAWDBM010000007.1, read as the reverse complement.
GATCCACCAAATTGTGATATTGCTCAGCGCTCCAATGAGCGGCGCTCACCGCCTGCTGTTCAATCGCGAGAATGGCCGGCACATCGTTCAGTCGAGCGGATCGTATCGCGAGAGGCTTCGTATCAGGCACTTCCTTCGTGTTCCTTCGTGACCTTTGTGGTTAAAGCATTCGCAAAACAAGGCCAGACAGCTCGCGCGACTGGCAACACTTCTCACCGCGCGGGCTTCGAGAAAATCTCAGCATCGGAACGCCGAATGTAGTTCGCATCGAGATCCTCGGGTTGAACCGTCTCTCCGCGCTGAAGATGTTCCCAACCCAGCCGCGCAATCGACACGCTACTCGGACTCTCGATCAGTTCAACGCGGAGTCCAGCGGCTTGAAGGATCTCGGCTAAAGTGCCATCAGGCGTGACGACAAGCCTGTCGGTCGACTTGGCTTCCGCAACCAACTCTTCCCTGCTCAGTAGCCTCTCACCCTGCATGCAAAGCTGCGGCGCACGCTCATAGTCGCCGACATAAACATCACCGCGACCCGCATCCAGCACGCTGAGCACACGATCTCGCGATACGCTGCCGCGCGCAACCGCCTCCAGCAATGAAACTGCAGCAATCGGCTTCTCCAGCGCCTCGGCGAGCCCTTTGATCGCAGCCAAACCCACGCGCAGCCCAGTAAACGACCCGGGACCGCTGATAACCGCAAATGCTTCCAGATCGCGCTTACTGTGCGCGTGCTTTTCGAGCAACGTTGCAATCAGCGGCACCAGTTGCGCCGAGAATGCGCCACCCGTAAGCGGCACGGCCTCAACGACGTGAATTTCACCTTCGCCGGAGACAACGCGGGCCAGCGCCAGACTGCCGTTCTTCCCCGAAGTATCAACGGCGAGCAAAAGCATAAGAAGTATTGCTAATCATTTTATGATTTGTCATCCTGAGCGAAGCGAAGGATCTGCTGTTGGTCCCGCGACAAAATGGCACTTCGCTCGCGATGTACAATCTCAAATTTCGCGCCGTTTCAGTGTCCGCCCTCGACCAGCTCCAGCAGCACCCCTGCCGTGCTCTGCGGATGCACAAACACATAGCGATGTCCGCCCGCGCCCGTCTTGATTTCATTCGACACCAGCCGCACTCCATCGCCCTGTAATTTTGCAACTGCCGCCGCAAGATCAGGGACGCGCATACAAACATGATGCAGCCCCTCGCCATGCTTGGCGATGAACTTCGCAATCGTCGAATCCTGCGAAGTGGCCTCCAGCAACTCGATCCGGCTCTCGCCCACCGGCACCATCACGAGACGCACCTTCTCCTGCTCCACCGTTTCTTCGGGGGAAACGCTCAGGCCGAGTTTCTCGTAGATAGCCTTCGCTGCACCCAGAGACTTTACTGCAATGCCTAGATGATCAATGCTGAACATTACATTTTCTCCTCAACCTTCGACGAACACGCTCCGGGAGTATTCGGCCGCTCCTCTGTCTCTAAACTCCAAGTAGTAACACCGCGCACTTCTTTCCGCTCCGATTACGCTCGGACTCAGATCCCGCACGATGCCCTCGGCTGAACTGACTTGTTTGTCGGGTTCCTGGCCTCGGTGAAATAAATATAGAGAGGGCGGCAACCAATCAAGCTTTACGCGAAACTCTTCGGGAGTTCGAAAGTCGATTCCGATCGGCTGGCTGCCAGACACCAACGAAAAGCCAAGCCCAACCGTGAATGGCAATTGCTCCCGGTCTCGCACGGCGAGCGCGACGCGAAAGGCTTGCAGTCCGCCCTCGACCCACTGTTCTCGGGATTTCCACGACGGGTCGATTCTGTCGATGTGCAAATCATCTACACGATCAACGCCACCGTCATTAATGATCGTTAGCATCCACTTCTCGATAAGCTTCTCGCGGTTCGGAGTTTCCGTAATCATCTGATATCAACACGATCGACGGCCAACTTGGACTACAATCTCCTCCACTAGTGAATACGGATCTCTCTTATGCTCAGCGACCTCCGCGGCATAACGCGCGAGGCTCGCTCCATCCATCTGTCCGCGCGCTTTTTCGAGCATGGCATCGCGCAGCATCTCAATCAGCCGCTCCTGCCAGTTCTCAACATTCTTCTTCAAGAGCAGATTTTCTTTCTTCAGATACGCCTCGTAGTCGGCGATCGCGTCCGCCAACTCCGTCGTTCCAGCGCCGTCGCTAGCCACCGTTTTCACAATCGGAGGCGTCCACTTGTCGTGCCGCGTGGCCAGCGATTGCAGGGCGCGAATCTCGCGCTCCACGCGCTCTGCTCCTTCGCGATCACTCTTATTGATGACGAAAATATCGGCAATCTCCATGATCCCAGCCTTGATCGTCTGCACATCGTCGCCCATGCCCGGCACAAGAATCACAACGGTGACATCGGCCAGCCGCACAATATCAATCTCATCCTGCCCCACGCCGACTGTCTCAATCATGACCAGGTCGCGCCCCGAAGCATCGAGCACCGTCGCCGCGTCCGCGGTAGCGCGCGCCAACCCGCCCAGCGATCCGCGAGTAGCCATGCTGCGTATATAAATCCCCGGATCGCTATAGTGATCCTGCATCCGTATGCGATCACCCAAAATTGCCCCGCCTGTATAAGGACTAGTAGGATCGACCGCAATGATTCCGATAGTGCGATTTTCTTTGCGATAATGCTTGGCCAGTTGATCGACCAGCGTGCTCTTCCCCGCCCCCGGAGCGCCCGTCAGCCCAATCACGCGCGCCTTGCCCGTGTGTGGGAAAAGAGCCTTGAGCAACTCAGACCAGCCCGCTGCGCGATTCTCAACGGTCGAAATAGCGCGAGCCAAGGCGCGCACGTCGCCTGAGCGAAGCAGGTCAACAAGAGTTGTATTGGGCTGAGTCAAACAGGATAGTGTAGCAACCAACGTCGATCAGCGTTCACGCAATCGTGTTGCTCACCACGGAGGCACGGAGACACAGAGGAACCTTGAACCTGTGACCACCGTAAGGGAGGTTTTTCTCCAGCAGTGGGTTTTCTCCGTGGCTCCGTGCCTCCGTGGTAGAAGAACTCGAATCGCACATCCTGCCCTCACCGCCCGATCGCCGTCGGATGCTTAGGCTGATACAGTCCAATCTTCCCGCCTCCAGGTAGCGAAATCATAGTCACACTGCCCCACCTCTCCTCTTTCACCGCGCCGCACTTCACCTTCTTCGCCTTCAGCGATTCCATCGTCGCCTTGAGGTCGTCGCACGTAAAGTAGAGCTGGTGCACATCATTCTCGCCGGGATGAAAAGCCGCCTCCGCCGCCGGCAGCGCAAAAATCAGCCAACCATGCCCCGCATCCACCGCCGGAAATTTGAGAACATCGCGAAAGAAAGCGCGATCGCTTTCCGCATCCTTGCTGTAAACGACGACGTGAGCCCCATTGATCATGGTAGCTACCTCCTCGTGTAAATGACGGAAAGCACTTTAGCCGGGGGCCACCGCCTAGCAATACCTTCGGCATTCTAACCATCCAGCCCTTGTCATGCTGAGCGTAATGATCTGCTTCGCTTGCGAAGCAGATCATGGAGTCGAAGCACCCCTACGGTTGCCCAAGCCGAGGTCGATCGGCGAACCATCGTGACACCTGAGAAGTTCTGCAGAGGACATCAGTGAATGCCTGAGTAGGGGTCCTTCGACTCCGCAGAACGACTCGCTTTGCGAATCGTTCTGCTGCGCTCAGGATGACATTGATTGGATCATCGCGGCGCTAGTCCTTCAGCAACTGCCGCGCAATCACCAGTCGCTGAATCTCGCTCGTCCCTTCGCCGATCGTGCACAGCTTCACGTCGCGATAAAACTTCTCCGCCGGATAATCTTTGATAAACCCGTATCCGCCGTGAATCTGCACACCTTCATTGGCACACCTCACCGCGACTTCGCTGGCATAAAGCTTGGCCATCGACGATTCGAGCGTCGTCTTCATCCCGGCATCTTTCATCGCCGCCGCGCGCAGCGTCAGAAGTTTCGCCGCTTCGATCTCCGTTGCCATATCGGCCAGCTTCCACTGGATAGCCTGAAACTCGGAAATTGCCTGCCCAAACTGTTTGCGCTCTTTTGAATACTTTAACGCCGCGCCGTATGCGCCTTCCGCCATGCCCAGGGAGAGCGCAGCGATCGAGATGCGGCCGCCGTCGAGCACGCGCATCGCGTCGATAAATCCGTTCCCTTCGCCGCCCAGCAGATTCTCCGACGTCACAAAGCAATCTTCGAAGATCAGCTCCGCCGTGTCGCTCGCGCGAAGGCCGAGTTTGTTTTCCTTTTTCCCGGCGCGAAATCCTTTCGTATCTTTCTCAACAACGAACGCCGACAGCCCGTGCGTATGCGCCGCGCGATCCGTTACCGCTAACACGACCAAGACATCGGCATAGTGACCGTTGGTGATGAAGGTCTTCGAGCCGTTCAGCACCCATCCGCCCTTGGCCCGCGTCGCCAGCATGCGCGCGCTGCCCGCGTCCGACCCCGCGGAAGGCTCGGTCAATCCCCAAGCACCGATATATTCGCCACTAGCGAGCTTCGGTACATACTTCTTTTTCTGCGTTTCGTTCCCCGCAATAAAAATATGGTTCGAGCAGAGCGACGTATGCGCCGCGACAATGATTCCCACCGATCCATCGACTCGCGAAAGCTCGGCCACCGCCGTCGCGTACTCGACGTAACCCATGCCCGCGCCGCCATACTCCGGAGGGAAAATCATCCCCATCAGACCGAGCTTGCCCAACTCTTTGATCGTCGCCAACGGAAATTCGCAGGCTTCATCCCAGCGCATGACGTTCGGGGCAATCTCGCGCTCGGCAAACCCCCGCACCGTCTTCTTGAGTTGCAGTTGCTCTTCGTTTAACTGGAAGTCCAAATGTCCTCCGTCGAATCTCCCCACTTCGTTCGATGACCGTTCCAATCAGAACTTGTCATTCCGAGCGGAGCGAGGGATCCGCAGTTCACGCAAAATTTATGCTTGGATGCCGCGCCCGGGGATGACGCAAAAATTGGCGCCCAATTCGTCATTTAAGCACGGCCGACCAACAATCGCGAATCCTCTTACCGACCGGTTGGTACGAAAGTTATGGCGTGCCAAGCCGGTCAAGTTCGGGAAACGGTTGGCCTCCAAAAATCACTACCTTTCAGCAGGGTATCTACTTTCCGCGTGATGATAATCCGGGGTATACTCTCGTAGCATATCGGAGTGCTGGGTTCTCGAATTCCCCTCGACGACCTGAGGCAAACGCTGCCTTTGTCAGAGGACCGAGGCGCGCTCCTCTCCCCCAGCTCTCCGTAACCCGGGCCAACTTCATGGACGAGCGCGACCGCAGACGCAAAGACTCCGATAGCCCGACAATGCCGGGCACCCGTCTGCCCCACTCCGAAGATGCCATCGGCGCGGCCGCTCTGACGCCTCCTCCGCTCTCCAATGCGCCGGCATCTGACGCGCAAACCGCTGCGCCTGGCAGCGGCCTTCCTGGCCTCACCCAGGCGCTGCCCTACATGCGTCAGGCGTCGCCATCGCCGGCCCCCTCTGCGCCCTCCGTTGCCGGCATCTCCGCTTTTCTGAGCCTGCAGCCCGGCGTGCTTTTCGGCGGACGCTACGAGATCCTCGGCATCCTCGGACAGGGCGGCATGGGCGCCGTCTACAAGGCCCGCGACCGCGAACTCGACCGCCTCATCGCGCTGAAAGTGATCCGCCCCGAGCTCGCAACCGACCCCGCCATTCTTCAGCGCTTCAAGCAAGAGCTGATTCTCTCCCGCAACATCACGCACAAGAACGTCGTACGCATCTTCGATCTCGGCGAGGCGGAAGGCATCCGCTTCATCAGCATGGAGTACGTCGACGGCGAAGACCTCCGCACGCTTCTGCGCCGCGCCGGAAAATTTACGCCGCAGGAAGCCATCGCCGTCATCGAGCAGGTCTGCCGCGCCCTCGACTCCGCCCACTCCGAAGGCGTGATCCATCGCGATCTCAAGCCGCAGAACATCATGCGCGACCGCCACGGCCGCATCGTGGTCATGGACTTCGGCCTCGCGCGCTCGCTCGGCGATTCCGGCCTCACCCAGACGGGCGCCCTGGTTGGCACGCTCGAATACATGTCACCAGAGCAGGCTCTCGGCAGCACGCTCGATCAGCGCTCCGACATTTTTAGCGTTGGCCTGATTTTCTTCGAACTGCTAACCGGTAAGGCTCCCTACCACGCCGATACCGCTATCGCCAGCCTGATGAAACGCACGCGCGAAGAGGCGAAGTCCGCATCCGACGTCGATGCCTCTGTCCCCCGCTCCCTGAGCGCCATTGTCAGTCGCTGCCTCGAGCGCGAGCCCACTAATCGCTATCACTCCGCTGTCGAACTGTTGCAGCAATTGTCGACGTGGGAGGCCAATCCCAACATCAGCGCCGAAACTCTGTCAAAGATGATCGCGCATCCCATCATCCGCCAGTCGCGCTTCAGCCTCGATCTGCCGGGCAAGATCTGGATGTGGATTGCCGGCGCTGTGCTAGTCGTCGCGCTCGCCACTTTTGCCGGACGCGTTATGCTCATTCGATCCGGCCCATCCTACGGCCAGATGGCGCAAGGCATTCCCTCGCTCAACCAAGGCAAATATGTTGCGATCCTGCCGCTCAAATTAGTGGGAGACCAGAAAGCGCTCGGCTACGTAGCCGACGGCATTCGGGAAGCGCTGGCTGCGAAGTTATTTCAACTGAAAGAAGTGCACCTCGCATCCTCGGATGCCGTCGAGCAAGCGGCGGCCAAGAACCTGCCTCTCGCCAAGCTCGCCCGCGAGCTCGGCGTCAATCTCGTGCTGCAAGGCATCGTGCAGGGCAATGGCGATGCGCTCCGCGTCACTCTCAATCTCGACGACGCCACCACCGGCAAGCGCGTCTGGAGCCAGGAATTTCCCGGCGCTCCAGGCGACGTCCTCGCTCTCGAAGACCAGATCTACGGGACCGTTGCGACCGCCCTCGCCGTCAAGCCGACCGACGACGAGCAGGCTCGCGTCGGCGCTCATCCCACCGAAAACGTGAAGGCCTACGATCTCTATCTGCAAGGCCGCAACATCCTGCGCAACGGGCACAATCAGGATGCTTATCGCCAGGCCGTCGGACTCTTCGAACAAGCCATCGACAAAGACTCCAACTTCGCACTCGCCTATACGGGCCTCGCCGATTCCAGCGTGCAAATGTATCAGGAAACCAAAGAAGGCATCTGGGCGCAAAAAGCTACGCTGGCCGCGCAGCAGGCTGAGCGCCTATCCGGCAACCTGCCCGAAGTTCATCTCTCTCTTGGCAACGTCTATTCCACCACCGGCAAAAACACAGAAGCGGTCACCGAGTTAAAGAAAGCATTGGAACTAGCGCCCAACTCCGATGAAGCGTATCGCCATCTCGGCGATGCTTATAGCCGCACCGGCCAGAGTGACGACGCCATCGCCGCCTTCCAAAAGGCCGTCGCCGCCAACAGCTATTACTGGTCAAATCACAACGCCCTCGGCAATGCTTACTGGAGCCTTGGGGATAACGCAAAGGCGCTGCCCGAGTTTCAGAAAGTCATCGAACTTTCTCCCGACAGCCCCATCGGCTACGAAAATATCGGCTCGGTTTATCTTCGCCAGGGCAAGTGGAGCGAGGCCATTCCGCAATATCAGAAGGCACTCGCGCTCGCTCCCGACTCTAGCACGTACTCCAACCTCGGCACCGCCTACTTCTACCTGAAGAACTACGACCAGGCCACCAAGATGTACGAGAAGGCAGTCGAGATGACTCCGAACGACGAAGTCCTGCTCGGCAATCTCGGCGACGCTTATCGCTGGTCAGGACACTCCGACCAGGCCGCCACTGCCTACGGCAAGGCCATCGCCCTCGCCTTCCAGGAGTTGCAGATCGACCCGCGCTCCGCCGCCACCATGGGTGATCTCGGCCTGCTCTATGCCAAGAAAGGCGATGCCGCGAACGCCGTGCAATACACGAACCAGGCGCGCTCCATCAAGCCCGATGATTTGTATTTGATGTATTCGGAAGTTCAGGTAAAGACGCTGATTGGAAAGCCGCAGGAGGCCCTGAAGTCACTGCGCCTGGCGCTGGATAAAGGTTACCCACCGCAGGAGGCCTGGAACGATCCCGAGCTGCAAAAGCTCCAGGCCCTGCCGGAATTCTCCCAATTGGTGAACCGGAAAAAATCCCACTAAGAATTAAAGCGGTTCTTCCACGTCTTGCGCCGCGAGATCACTCCAACCAATCCAGTGACCATCAGCGCAATCGTGCCCGGCTCCGGAATCGCTGCCACGTTCGGGCTCCCGTGTCCGTTAAAGGTCAATCCTCCCGGCCAGCAGCTCTTGTCGAGACAGCTGAAGGTGATTCCGAAATTCTGCCCGTTATGAATTCCTTGATCTGCCCACTTCGCGCGGCCCCCGTTGGTCAGCAGAATTTCCACAGAACCGTTCTTCAGCGTTTCCGTAGTGCAGCTGGAGAACAGATTCGAGTGGCAGCTGATGTCCGCCGCCGGCTCGCCGGTTTCGATCAGGGTCAGCGAATTCCAGTTTTTTCCGCTCTGGTTCGTGAAATAGAGCGTGCCCGACCCGCCTTCTGGGACGCTAAAGCTGAAGTTGAAGCCAACGCCTTGGCACTGCGGGCATTGCTCCTCGGCTTGCGCTACGCCTTTAATGATGATTTTCGGATCGTTAACGCCATCGGCAAAGGCCATCATCGACCCAACCATGAGCACCAACGCTATGCCGCACACCTGAGAGATTTTCATCGAAGTTTTCCTGTTCACCAAAGGAATTTAGCCGGGATTTTCCCCAGCTTTTAGGGGAGTGGGCCGAGGGTAGCCCGTTCACCGGTGCGGGTCAAGCGGAAACAAGCACATCATGGGAAATATTTAGTGAGAGATGCAAACTATTGCTCACGTCTCGTTTGAACTGTGCAAACCTGTGCAGTTGTGCCCGCCGCATGCTGCAGGATATTGCGCACGCGCCAGGGCAGCCGCATTTGCGCGGCAACAAAAAAAGCCGGAACCCGAAGGCCCCGGCTGTCCAGTTGGTTGTGTGCCCGGATAAACTCTCTTTTAAATCTGCGACGCGTATTTGCACACCGCTACGATGCGCATTCGCGGCCCGAAGTTGGCGGCTCTGGCGCGCAAGACTACGCGCTCCGCCGCGGCCGCACCGTCAAGTCTCGCACCTGCGCCAGAATGCTCGACATCTGCATTCCACTCAGTTGCGCGATAAACGGCATGATGTCGGCCACGAATTGATCTTCCATCAACTCGCGAACCTCCTCTTGCCGGCTCCGTTCTCCGCCCGAAAGCAAATCTGGCACGGTGACCTCCAGCGCCCTCGCCAATCGTTCCAGCGAAGACAGCGTCGGCGTAGCCTTCTCATTTTCAATTTTCGAAACGTAGGTTCGCGGCACGGACATACGCAACGCCAGCTGCCGCTGACTCAATCCATTGCGCAGCCGCAACGATCGGATCGAGTGCGCCAGCCGCAAATGCCCGCGCCCAGTCGAATCCATGTGCACCGGCATCACCTCCGGTGCCTGCGTCATTGCGGAGTTCTCCACCACGTCCTCATCCAACGAAAGATGACAACGGCGGCAGAGACTGTTAGATGTGCGGAATTGCACGAGAGAACAACGGTCGCACCGTACAACTTCCCGTGAGTCCACGGGCGCTAAGGTTGTGGCCATTCAGGTTTTGCGAGTGCCAGAGCGGGGCTACTCTCAAAGCCAACTGTTGCGTAATGTGCGGGATACACCCTGTGGAAGTCAAGCGAAAACTGCAGGAGAAGAAAGTGGTGATGCAAGCGAGATGAGTTAAAAGCAAAAAAACTGCCGGAAGATAAAGAAATCTAATCGCTGGCGTCTGAAAGTTCACAAAGCTCCGGGAAGGGCACGACTTCAGTCGCGCCGCAAAAACCCAATAAACACGCGGGCTTTAGCCCCTGAGGGAGATGCCCGAAGCCACGAGTATTTTCTTCGCCAGCTCAATGACGAGAAACGCGGAGCAGAAAACGCGATTCCACGTGACACCGGCCGCCCGTTGTTTACTAAGTAGATTCCCGCCGTTGCCCCATTTTAAATTTCGCGTCCTGTGCGAAATTTAGAACCTGCCCTGAGCCTGTCGAAGGGGTGGGACCGTTGAGTCCCCCCGACTCTGTCATCCCGACCGGAGAAGATCATCGCCAAAGCAAATCCTCATCGAGCTCACCGCAAAGCCGATTCGGGATAGATCCTTCGCAAACACTCCGGGCACACGCCATGGCTGAAGTCAGCAGCAGATCGGTTGCGGATGTAATTCTCAATCGGCTCCCAACCGTCTTCCTCGTTGCGAATCTTCTTGCAGGAGGCACAGATAGACAACAAGCCGCTGAGCAGTTTCACTTTGCCGAGGGCTTCCTGAAGTTCTGTGATCAGCTGATCGCGTTCCGCCTCGGCACGTTTCCTGCTACTGATGTCACGCAAAATAATACAAGTAAATTCGTTCCCTTCCGTGTCAGGAAAGACGACCGAGGATATCTCTAGCGGAAACATGGTTCCGTCAGGACGCCGCGCCCTCAGCTCGCCATGCGTCTTGCCCAGACGTCGCCGTTCCTTTACCAACCGAGCCAAACTAGGATCGGCCGTATCCATCAGATCGTCTCGTTTCGAGGCGATAATCTGTTCGCGCGTTCGCCCCAGAATGGAGCAGGCGCTAGGATTGGCGTCGAAGATTCTGCCGTCAGGGGACGTGAGCAGAATGCCATCCATGCTGTTTTCAAAAAGCAATCGATAACGGGCCTCGCTATCAGGTAGCCGCGTGCGCCGTTCTTGCGAAGGTGTTTGCGTCGACATGATTTCGGGAAATGGCGGGCTGCAAGATTGTAGCAACGATTTCGACCGCGCGCAGTGTGCTCAGTCGAATGGCGGGACCGTTGAGACTCCCCCCAACTCTGTCATCCCGACCGGAGAAGATCATCGCGAAGCGATGATCTGCGGAGTGGAGAGCCTGCCCTGAGCGAAGTCGAAGGGGACCTTGTGTTTAACGGCGTGCCGTCGAATGAATGAAGTGCGCGCCGCTCCGCGCTTCTCTCTGGGTTGCGATTCGATCCAATGTCGAATGTTGTCATGTTGAGCGGAGCTTGAGCTTCGCGAATGCGAAGCTCAACCGCAGTCGAAGCACCCCTACCGCGCCCAAACTGTTTGCGTCGGACGGGCGGCCCATCCTAAATTTCGCGTTCTTCGCGAAATCTAGGGTGGGAACGAAACGTGTGGCCCAGCTTAGTTCCGCACGAATGAATGAAGGGTGCGCCGCTCTGCGCTTCTCACTGGGCAGCGATGCAAACTAGTTGCTAGGAACGTTCCGTCTGTCCCCGAATTTTTCCCGAATTTTTCTGTCTGTTCCGAAACTCTCCCACGAAAAACAATTCGTGATCAGCGCGACTTCGCGCGGCAGTTACTAACTGGATTCATGACAATCTATGCCCAGCCCATTAGAGCTGGCTTTCTTGTTTGGATCCCGCGCGAGAGTGAGAGTAACAGAGCCCCGCAGGTAGTAGGATCGTGTAAGGGGAGCCTAGTTGTTCCCCTTTTACGCCTCTCAATATAGAGCGGAGGAGAAATGCGCCCAGGGCTATTCGGACAACTAATACCCAAACTTCGTCTCAGCGACGGCAAGGCGGTAGTCGCTGGCGATAACTGGCAGCTGTGGGAAGCGACAGAGGACCGCGCCTTCGGGAGCCCGGAAAAACTCTACCTACTTTACTTCGATAGTCGAGCAAACTGGACAACGGCCAGACAAGCTATAGAGGAAGGCAGGAACAACCCGGGGACAGACGGGAACAACCCGGGGACGGGAACAACCCGGGGACAGACGGGACGTCCACCCTTCACTGCTCCTTTTCAGGCGAAACGTCCGATCTGCCACTGCATTTCCCTCCGCATTTCCCGATATCATTAACCTATATGGACATCAACCGCTCAGACCCCGACTGGAAACTCCTGACCGAGTTCACCCAATCCGAAAGTCTTCTAAGGCACGCGCTCGCGGTCGAAGCAGGCATGCGCGCCTATGCCCGCAAAGCTGGAACCGACGAAGATCTCTGGGGCACGGTCGGCCTGCTCCATGATTTCGATTACGACCAATATCCCAGCCTCGAAGACCATCCTTATAAGGGCTCCGAGATTCTGAAAGAGCGCGGCTACTCCGAGGAAATCCGCCGCGCCATCCTCTCCCACGCCGAATACACCGGAGTAGCGCGCGTCTCCCCCATGGAGAAAACTCTCTTCGCCTGCGACGAACTCGCCGGATTCATCACCGCCTGCGCCCTGGTCAAACCCGGAAAATCGCTGGCCGAAGTAGAAGCCCCCTCCGTCAAAAAGAAGATGAAAGACAAAGCCTTCGCCCGCAGCGTCCACCGCGAAGACATTATCCAGGGCGCCGCCGACCTCGGGGTAGACCTCGAAACTCACATAGCCTTCTGCATCGAAGCCATGAAGCAAATCGCCAAAGAATTAGGCTTGGACGGCTGCGCCGCCAAATCCGCCTAACCCGCCAGTGCGCTAAAAGCCGCACATTGTACGCACAACTCTGTACTGTACATACACATCAGTACTGTAAGTACATTTCCGCCACCACAAATGTTCCACGTGGAACATTTTCGCCTTTTCGCCGCCTACCGCAGCACCGCCGCTACCCTGCCTGAGGCGATCAGTTCCGCGATCCGGGCGAAGTCCTGATACATCACCCGGTCCTTCTCCATCGTCCGGCACACTGACCGTATGGCGGCGTGCGCCTGCTGCAGCGGCTTCGAGGTCTTCAGCGGCGCGAGGAAGTCGATGGCCTGCGCCGCCGCCATTGCCTCGATGGCCAAAGTGTTCCGCGTGTTCTCGACCACCTTCTTGAGTTTGTTGGCCGCAATCATGCCCATTGATACGAAGTCTTCTTTATTCCCCGAGGTGGTGATCGAGTCGACCGACGCGGGATGGGCCAGCACTTTGTTCTCGCTCACCAGAGCCGCGGCGGTGACCTGCGGCATCATGAAGCCGGAGTTCATTCCCGCGCCTGGCGTCAGGAATGGCGGCAGGCCTTCGCTGAGGGCCGGGTTGACCATACGCTCCAACCGCCGCTCGCTGATGCCAGCCAGCGCGCTTAGGGCAATCGCCAGGAAGTCGAGCGCGAAGGCTAACGGCTCACCATGAAAGTTTCCGCCGGAGAGGACGTCGCCCTCGCCGTCGATCGCCTTCGGATTTTTTACGAAGACGAGCGGGTTGTCGACAGCCGAGTTTGTCTCGATCTCAAACACTCGGCGGCAATGGGCTAGGGTATCGCGGACGGCGCCGTGAACCTGCGGGATGCAGCGCAGGGAGTAGGCGTCCTGCACGCGGCCGCAATCACGATGCGAATCGCGGATCTCGCTCTGGTCGAGGAGGTGGCGAAGGTTGGCGGCGGTTTTGATTTGTCCGGGGTGGGGACGCGCTTGGTGGATGCGCTCGTCGAAAGCGACGTTGGTTCCCTGGAGCGCGTCGCAGGCCATGGCGCCGATGACGTCGGCGGTGTCGACGAGCGTCTCGGCGGCTAGCAGCATGAGCGCGCCGATGGCAAGCATCGCCTGAGTGCCGTTGATCAGCGAGACGGCTTCTTTCGCTTCGAGCACCAGCGGCTTGATCTGCGCTCGCTTCAAAGCTTCGGCGCTTGCTACGCGCGCGCCCTTATCGTCGAAACATTCGCCTTCGCCGATCAGAACCAGCGCCAGGTGCGCTAGAGGTGCTAGATCGCCGCTTGCTCCTACGCTGCCTTGCGACGGGACCATTGGAGTCACGCCGCGATTGAGCATCTCGCAGATGGTGTCGATGACGATGCCGCGCACGCCAGAGTACCCTTTTGCTAACGAGTTGGCGCGGAGCAGCATCATCGCACGCGTGTCGGCGATCGCCAGCGGTTCGCCTACACCTACGGCGTGGGAGCGAACGAGGTTGAGTTGGAGTTCGCGGACTTGATCGCCGACGATGTGCACGTCGCTTAGCTTGCCTACGCCGGTGGTGATGGCGTAGGAAATTTTGTTCCCGGCTACGAGCGTGTCTACTACGGCGCGAGCGCGGTTGACGGACTCGCGCGCGTCGGGAGCTAGCAGCACGGGCCGCTTGTCGACGGCGACTTCGCGCACTGCTTCCAGGGTCAGGTCGTTGCCGGTAATGTGGAGAGCGTTCATTCTGAGTTGTCAGTCTTCAGTTGTCGGTTTTCAGTTCTTGCAAAACTATTTTGAAGGGATAGAGCGTTGCTGTCATTATGCCCTTCTTTACTGCGGGATCGTCATTCATGATCTGGCGGGCGGCGTCTTCCGATTCGGCGCGGAAGACGGCTAGACCCATCGTGTTGTCGTCAGTGGTCATTGTGCGGCCCACTAAGATGATTGTGCCCTGCTTGTGCAGACCTTGAAGGTAGGCGAAGTGTTCCGCTACCGCGGCTTGTTCCGCTGCCGTTGGGCCGGTGCGGAGCATGTCTCCGCGAACTAGTTGTAGTTTGTAGAGGAACTCCTGCATCGACGATTCGTTTTTACTCTTCTTTTTCTATTCTTCTTCTATTCATTTGATTCATTCTTGGATCGCCGCGCGGAAGACTTGCATGTACTTTTCCGGCAGCGCTCTTGGTTTCATCTCGGCGTTAGCCACGATGTGGGTGGTCTCGCCTTCGGCCAGCAGCGCGCCATTTGACGCGTTCCGCAGTTCGTAGGCGAAGCGGACTACTTTTTCTCTCACGTGTTTCAGACGGGTGCGCACGATGACCTCGTCATCATAGTGTACGGGAGCCTTGTAGCGGCATTGCGCGTCGACTACGGCGATGAAGCAATCGTCTTCGCGCTCCATATCTTTATAGTTGAAGCCGAGTTGGCGCAAGAGTTCCACTCGTCCGATTTCGAACCAGATGAAATGATTGGCATGGTAGACAACACCCATCTGATCGGTTTCGGCGTAGCGCACGCGGATGCGAGTTTCGTTGACCGACGTAATTTTACTTATATTGACGGGCATCGATGTTTGTGGCTTGCTCATCGATTTTCTCACCGATTTGCTCATCGGCCGGTCCAATTTGGTTTGCGCTTTTCCAAGAACGATTCGATGCCTTCGCGGAAATCGGCGGTTCCTCGAATGCCGGCGTTTTCGCGGATGGCGCTGTCGATCTGCGCATCGAGTTCGGCGCGGGCGTGAGCGGTCAGCAGGCGCTTGGTGTGAAATAGGGAGAGCGGACTCAGTTCGGCTAATTGCGCGGCCAATTCGCGAGCGCGATCGAGCAGCTTTTCCAGAGGAACAATTTCGTTGATCAGACCCATCTTGAGCGCATCGGAGGCGTCAAAGATCCGGCCAGTGAGCAGGAGGTCGCGAGCGGTTTTCTCGCCTACCTGGCGCAGTAGAAAAGTTGCGACGATGGCGGGAACGAATCCGATGCGGACTTCGGTGTAGCCAAACTTGGCGTCGGGCACGGCTAGTGTGAAGTCGCAGAGGAGGGCGAGTCCGGTGCCTCCGGCGATGGCGGCGCCGTTGACGGCGGCGATGGTTACTTTGGGAAATTCGTAGAGGGAACGAAAGAGGCGCGCCATGATTTGCGAGTCTTCGATATTTTGCTCGGTGGTGCGGCCGATGAGGGACTTGAGATTTTCGAGATCCATGCCGGAGCAGAAGGCCTTCCCTGCTCCGGTGACGATGAGGATGCGAGCGGAGGAGTTGTTTACTTCGTCGAGAGCGCGGGTGAGATCTTCGATCAGTTCGTAGCTGATGGCGTTGCGCTTGTCGGGGCGATTGAGGGTGATGGTGGCGACGGCGGAGTCGAAAATCAGGTGAAGCGTTTTGTAGGTCATGATGAAATCGGGACATTGGGAAGCGACTGAAAAGTATACAAGAGGCGGTTGTCGGGCGAGAGTTGAAGCAGATGCGGATGGCGTCTTGCATTTGCCTGATTGCCCTATCAGTAGGCTTCATTCTGTCCGAACAGTTCCTGCCACATTCCCAATTTTTCTTTTGGGACATCAATCCCGACCTCAAATGCGCCCATAATCGGCAAGGGTGGGTGACGCCGTATAGGCTCTGGCGAGGCCACCCTTCCGCAGTGGAAGCGAACAATAAGAGCTATGCCTAACAGGCAGTATAGGGAACGCGGTTACTCCAAATCTGGTCGGCAAAAATTGCGACGGTCGAATCACTTTTCACTCAAGTCTTCCCATGTCGGATTGTGCGGTTGTGGTGGAGCTCGGGCGTTACGGCGGTGTTGGCGGATCGCAGTCCCTGAGATGATGGCTATGTCCGGCGAACAGCAGGTCCTTCGCTTCGCTCAGGATGACAAATCTTTTTGCGAGCTGGGGCGGGAGTTAACAGGCAGTGTGGGCGCCGTGGTTACTCCAAATCCGTCGGCAAAAATTGCGCCGGTCGAATCACTTTTCACTCAAGTCTTCCCATGTCGGATTGTGCGGTTGTGGTGGAGCTCGGGCGTTACGGCGGTGTTGGCGGATCGCAGGTCCCTAGGACGATGGCTGTGTCCGGCGAACAGCAGGTCCTTCGCTTCGCTCAGGATGACAAATCTTTTTGGCGGCTGGGGCGGGGGTTAACAGGCAGTGTGGGCGGCGTGGTTACTCCAAATCCGTCGGCACAAATTGCGCCGGTCGAACCACTTTTCACTCAAGTCTTCCCATGTTGGATTTTTGTGCGGTTGTGGTGGAGCTCGGGCGTTACGGCGGTGTTGGCGGATCGCAGTCCCTGAGATGATGGCTATGTCCGATGAACAGCAGGTCCTTCGCTTCGCTCAGGATGACAAATCTTTTGGGGAGCTGGGGGCGGGGGTTAACAGGCAGTGTGGGCGGCGTGGTTACTCCAAATCCCGTCGGCAACAATTGCGACGGTCGAACCACTTTTCGCTCAAGTCTTCCCATGTCGGATTGTCTGCTTCAATCAGCGCGATCTTTTTTCGCCGCAGCCAGCCTTTGATGCATTTTTCTCGCGCTATGGCGTTCTTCACATACTTGAACGTTTCATAGTAAACGAGACGGTGGATGTTGTCGGTGATGCCGGTGTAGAGGACGCGCGACTTGCTGGCGAGGATGTAAACGTAGAACTGGCGCATTGGTCAGCGTGGCAAATTTATTGCGGAGTGGATGTGCGATCGATCACACGCGGTTTGTGCGGTTGCGGTGAAACTCGGGGGTTACGGCGGTGTTGGCGGATAGCAGGTCCCTTAGACGATGGCTGTGTCCGGCGAACAGCAGGTCCTTCGCTCCCACACCCCAACGCGCCAAAAGCAGGCGCGCTGGGGGCCCCGGTTCGCTCAGGATGACAAATTGGAACGGTAGCATTTATGCGTGTTCACGCGAGTTGGCATTTTGTTGAGGGTAGGGGTCCTTCGACTTCGCCGGGCCAATCGCTTCGCTATTGGTCCGGCTACGCTCAGGATGACAAATTTTTATTCGAGGACAAAAAGCAGGTCCTTCGCTTCGCTCAGGATGACAAATCTTTTTGGGGAGCTTGGGCGGGAGCGTGGCAAATCTTTTTGGGGGAGCTTGGGCGGGAAAGAGCGGGCTGCGCCGCACGTACTCTGGCGAGGCCCACCCTTTTGCAGAGGGAGCGAACAATCAGAGACACGCTTAACAGGCGGTGTAGGGAACGTGGTTACTCCAAATGCCGTCGGCAACAATTGCGACGGTTGAGCCACAGACGGCCTGATTCGCGACCGCGACAATCTGGTTGTTGTAAGGGGACGGGCTGGTGCTCCAGTTTGGGTTCCAACTGTCGATGGTTGCGAAGTCACAGCTCAGACAGGTCTGTACATGACTGTAGTTGGAAGATAAGGGTCCGAAATAGCTGCCGTTAATGGTGAACTGCGTTCCCGGAGTAATCAGGCAGAGCGAGGCGCTCTGATCAGGAGTGTAAGTACAGTCTCCGACCACGATGCTGGTGATCACGGGGCCGAGGGCGGTGTAGGGGACGGCATTGGTGGAGGTTACACCGGCCGCGGTCGCCAAAGATATATTGGCGCCGGGGCTAACATCATTGACGGTGGCTGTAACGCGGGTGGAGGTCCAAGTTACGTTGGTTGCTGCTAGACAGCCGCATGAGGTGATGGAGCCGCTGGGCGGTCCAAAGTTAGTTCCTTTGACGATGAGCGTCATTCCGGGTGGCGACGCTGCACAGCTTGGTGCTGGTACCTACGATGTAAATGCAGCCGGTGTCCACGACAGTGATCTTAGTGATGGCGGGAGATTGCGCGAGCAGTGTGGAAGCGAGCGCGAACGAAACGAGTGCGGCGAGACCGAGCAAACGAAGTGACTTCATAGAATTCCTCCTGTGGACCGCGACCGAGGTCACTGGAGCAATGAAACGGTGGATAGAGACGACAGCGAGATGGTCGTGGCCATTGATTCCTCGCCCAGTTTTGCATAAATAGGAACGAAAGTGGGAGAGGACAAAATAATATCCGGCATTAATCAGATCAATCTGTTCAATATTGCACAAGTTGTGCAGACAATTTCCGCTAAGCCGGTGAAAAGCGGTATCTGGAGCCGATTTCGGCGGTGGCCTTAAGGAGCACGTCGAGAGGCTTGAGGGGCGGGAGTTGGGCGCCTTGCTTGCGGAGAGTTTCGATTACTGTTTCGGTGGCGATGTTTCCTACTAAGTCATCCTGGGCGAAGGGACATCCGCCGAGGCCGCCTATGGCGGAATCGAAGCGGCGGCATCCGGCTTGGTAGGCGGCCAGGATTTTGGCGGCGGCTTGGTCGGGACGGCTGTGGAGGTGGACTCCGATTTCGAGGTAGTCGTACTTGGCCATCACGGCGGAGACTACTTCGCGGATTTTTTCGGGCGGGGCTAGGCCTACGGTGTCGGCCAGGGAGATGGTGCGGATTTCCTGGATTTCGAGGAGGCCTACGGCTTCGACTACTTCTTCGATGGTCCAGGGGTCGTTGTAGGGATTGCCGAAGGCCATGGAAATGTAGACGACGGTGTCGAGGCCGGCTTCGTCGGCTTTTTTTTCTATCTTTTCTAATTCTTCGATTGCGTCTTCCAGAGATTGGTGCTGATTGTTTTCGAGGAATGTTGGCGAGATCGAGTAGGGGAAGCCGAGGGTGCGCACGGCATTTGTGGCGATGGCGCGCTGCGCGCCTTTTTCATTGACTACGATGCCGATGATTTCTACGTCGTCGGGCGGGTCGAGTTCTTTTAGAACTTCTTCGGAGTCGGCCATTTGGGGGACGGCGTTGGGCGAGACAAAGCTTACGGCGTCGATGTGTTTGAAGCCGGCGGAGATTAGTGCCTGGAGGTAGTTTGTTTTTAGATCGGGCGGTATTTGGCCTTTTAGGCCTTGCCAGGCGTCGCGGGGGCACTCGATTAGTTTGATGGAATCGGCAGTTGGCATTTAGCAGTTAGCAATTAGCGCGAACCTCTCTTGAACCTTTAACGATGAGCGCTGCTTGCAAAAAGCAGGTCCTTCGCTTCGCTCAGGATGACAAATCAATTTTGGGCGACTGATCAATTTGAGGACTTGAATCATGTTTGCAAGACTCCCACTTTAAACTCCGCCACCTCGGGATTCAGCGACGCGGCTTCGAGGGCTTGGGTGATTGCTTGGCGGGTTTCCATGGGGTCGATGATTTTGTCGATCCAGAGACGGGCGGCGCCGTATCGCGGG
Organism: uncultured Acidobacteriaceae bacterium; assembly: GCA_963800565.1. Lineage (GTDB taxonomy): Bacteria > Acidobacteriota > Terriglobia > Terriglobales > Acidobacteriaceae > Acidiflorens. The sequence continues at coordinate 68,060 of CAWDBM010000007.1, read as the reverse complement.
TCGGTTTGCTCTTCGTAGGTTTTTTTGGTTGAGTCCAGGAGTTCTTTTCTTTCTTGGTCGCTTAATTTTTTGCCGCTGCGTTCGAGTTGCTTGACTTTGATTTCTACTAGCGTGCCGGCGGCGGCGTCTCCGCTCATTACGGCGTATTTGGCGGTGGGCCAGGCGAAGACGAAGCGCGGGTCGAAGGCTTTGCCGCACATAGCGTAGTGTCCGGCACCGAACGAGCCGCCTACGATCACGGCGATTTTCGGGACTACGGAATTCGAAACGGCGTTCACCATCTTTGCTCCGGCTTTGATGATGCCGCTCCACTCGGCGTCGCGCCCTACCATGAAGCCGTTTACGTCGTGGAAAAAAATCAGAGGGATTAAATTCTGGTTGCAATCCATGATGAAGCGGGCGGCTTTTTCGGCGGACTCGGTGTAGATGACGCCGCCGAATTCTACGCGCTTGTGGCCTTCGTGGTCGGTTTGTTGGGCGTGGAGTTTCTGGTTGGCGACGATGCCTACGGCGAAGCCTCCTATGCGGGCGTAGCCGCAGATCAGCGTTTTGCCGTATTCGGGTTTGTATTCATCGAAGCGGCTTTCGTCGATGATGCGCGCGAGAATTTCTTTCATGTCGTAGGGGCGCGCGGGCGAGGCGTCGTACGCTCCATAAATTTCTTCGGCTGGATGGGCAGGATCGACGGGCTGTTTGCGGTCCCAGAGGGACTGGCGGCGGTATCCCCATTTTTCTATGAGCGAGCGGATGCGGGCGATGCAGGCTTCGTCGGTGGGCTCACGGAAGTCGATGGTGCCGCTGATGGCGGAGTGCATGGCGGCTCCGCCTAATTCTTCGGCGGAAACTTTCTGGCCGATGGCAGCCTGCACCAGCGCGGGACCGGCTAGGAAAAGACCGCTGCCGTCGGTCATGAGAACGTTGTCGCACATGACGGGAAGGTATCCGCCTCCGGCAACGCACATGCCCATGATGGCGGCAATTTGCGCGATGCCCATGGCGGACATGACGGCGTTGTTGCGGAACACGCGGCCGAAATCGTCAGTGTCGGGGAAGACGTCCTCTTGCAGAGGGAGAAAGACTCCGGCGGAATCGACCAGGTAGATGGTGGGGATGCGATTTTCGATGGCGATATTTTGCGCGCGGATGACCTTTTTCGCGGTCATGGGAAAGAAGGCGCCAGCTTTCACGGTGGCGTCGTTGACAATGAGCATGACCATGCGGGTGTGAACGCGAGCGAGTCCGGTGATGACGCCGGCGGCGGGAGCGCCTCCCCATTCTTCGTACATTTTGTGGGCGGCGTAGAGGCCGAGTTCGAAGAAGGAGCCGGGATCGGCTAAAAGCTTGATGCGCTCGCGGGCGGTCAGGCGCTTCTTTGCGTGTTGACTTTCGACGGCTTTGGGGCCGCCGCCTTCGCAGATTTTTTCTTCTTCGTTGCGGATTTGGGCGACTAGATCGGCTAGGGCGCGCATGTTGGATTCGTAGCGGAGAGAGCTGGGGTCGAGTTTGGTGAGGAGGACGTTGTTGATAGTGAGGGCGGTGGATACGGAGCGGTCGCGCATGAGGGATAAATTCTTGGTCGCCGAAAACTACTATATCAGTGCGGCGAGCGAGGGGGCGGGCCTCTGCTGGGGTCGCGATGGTTGCAAAACCTTTTACCACAAAGGTCACGAAGGTACACGAAGGAGAGCCGTGATGCTTTGATCGCCTTTCGTCACTGAGCCAGGGATCGCCTCCGCTACAATCTTGAAATGTTGCGGAGGGTCGCGGAGTGGGCTGATTGGCGGATCGCGCTGGCGATGTGCTTAGCTCTGCGTATTTTTTGGGCCGCGATGGCGGCGTCTTTGGTGCCGTTTCTACATCCTGATGCGGGGTTGATTCGGAGCAATGCGCTCACTGAATCGCTGCCGGCGGCGCATGGAGTGAGCTATGCGCTGCTTGGGATTTGGGAGCGCTTCGATACTTTGTGGTACCTGCACATTGCGCAGCATGGATACGATCGGGCGATGGCGGTGATTTTTTATCCGCTGTATCCGGCGGCGATTCGGGTGGTGAGTTTGGCGATGCCGGGGATGGCGGGGGCGCTGGTGGTTTCGACGGTCGCGGCGTTTTTTGCTTTTTGGGGAATGATCCGATTGGCGGAGGCAGACTCGATGCCGCAATGGCGGGAGTGGCCGTTGCTGGCGATTGCGGTATGGCCTAGCAGCTTTGTGTTGGTTGCTGGGTACGCGGAAGCGCTTACGCTGGCATTGATTGTGTGGGCGGTGATTTTTGCGCGGGGGGAGCGATGGGAGTGGGCGACGGTCTGCGGGATTTTGGCGGGGCTTAGTCGGCCTTCGGGCGTGCTGGTGGCGGTTCCTCTTTTTGTGCTGGCTTGGCGGAGCGGGCGTGTGAGGGCGATGGTGGTGCTTCTTTCTCCTTTGGGAACGCTCGGGTATTGGGGATGGTTGCGATGGTCGGGGCGGATGTCGGTGGTTGAGGCTTATCGGCTTTATCAGGGAGCGACGTTTGCCGCGCCTTGGGCTGGGTTGGCGGAAGCTGTCCGATTGAGTGGGCATGGTGATGCGGTGTTGGGGATGAAGCTGGCATTGGTTGCGGTGGCGCTGGGATTTAGTTTGCGGCGCGAAGTTCGAATTGAAGACAAGTTGTTCGCGCTGGCGATGACGTTGCAGATGTTTATGTATACGGGACGGCCGTTGCTGGGTGGGCCGCGATACGTTTTGCCGATGTATCCGGCGTTTGTGGCGATGGGAGCGTATCTGGCTCGGCGATGGAGTGAGAGTCGGTTCTTACTTGGGTTAAGCGTTGGGTGCTTCGCTGCGGCTAATCTGGCTTGCTTGTGGGCTTTCTTGAACTGGTCGTTGGTTTTTTAGCTGCGGTTTTTGGCTGCAGTTTTTTTGTCTTTTTTCGCTGAGTTGCTATCAAACTGAGCCAAGGGTTTCGTTGGTCGAACAAAATACACAGGTCCTTCGCTTCGCTCAGGATGACAAATCTTTCTTGGTGTGAATTCTTAGATTAAACGGCGGGGATGCTTTGCGGCTTCACGTGTTCGCGGATGAATTTTACTATGTCGTCCATGGGGGTGCCGGGTTGGAAGATTCCGGCGACTCCAATTTTTTTTAGGCCTTCAATATCCTGGTCGGGGATGATGCCTCCGACCAGGACTAAGACGTCGTCCATTTTATTTTGCTTTAGCAGATCCATCACGCGCGGGACGATGGCGTTGTGTGCGCCGGAGAGGATGGAGAGGCCGATGACTTGGACATCTTCTTGCAGCGAGGCGTTGACTACCATCTCGGGCGTTTGGCGGAGGCCGGTGTAAATGACTTCCATGCCGGCGTCGCGGAGGGCGCGGGCGATTACTTTGGCGCCGCGGTCGTGGCCGTCGAGGCCTGGCTTCGCTACCAGGACGCGGATTTTCTGCTCATTCGGCATCACTTCATTTAACCACAGAGGACACGGGGGGGCACAGGGGAAAGCGGGGCTGCAGCGACCGGCGCACGATTGCCTCTGTCAAAAGCAGGTCCTTCGCTGCGCTCAGGATGACAAGCCTTTTTAATTATCCACCTGATTAAATCCAAACTGGGACATGCCTAACTACGGCTTTACTCCCAACTGCCAGAAGAGGAACGAATAGACGTCGGTACTCTCTTCGATTTGCTTGGTTACGGGCTTGCCTTGTCCATGGCCGGCTTTGGTCTCTATGCGAAGGAGGATTGGCTTTTGCTGGCTGGAGCCGTTCTTGGCTTCGGCTTGGAGGAGGGCGGCCATTTTCTTGGCGTGCATGGGATCGACTCGGGTGTCGGTGTCTCCGGTCATAAAGAGGATGGCGGGATATTCGACTCCCTGCTTGACGTGGTGATAGGGCGAGTAGGCGTAGAGCCAGTCGAATTGCTTCGCGTCATCAACGGAGCCGTATTCGGGGATCCAAAGTTTTGCGATCTGGAAATTTTGATAGCGCAGCATATCGAGCAAGGGGACCTGGCAGATCACGGCGCGGAAAAGATCGGGGCGCTGCGTGATCATCGCGCCCATTAAGAGGCCGCCGTTCGAGCCGCCTTGAATGGCCAGATGATCTTTGTCGGTATATTTCTGCGCGATCAGATATTCGCCGGCGGCGATGAAATCGTCGAAGACATTTTGTTTTTTCTCGAGCATGCCGGCGCGATGCCATTCCTCGCCGAATTCGGAGCCGCCGCGCAGGTTGGCGACGGCATAGATGCCGCCGTGCTCCATCCATAGATAGGTGCCGCGGCTGAAGGCCGGCGTCATCGAGATGTTGAAGCCGCCGTAGCCGGTGAGGAGGGTGGGATTCTTGCCATTCTTTTCGATTCCCTTTTTGCTGACGATGAACATGGGGATTTTCGTGCCGTCCTTCGACGGGTACCAGACCTGCTGAACGTCGTATTGGGAAGGGTCGATCGAGGGCGCGTCGACCTTGGCCCAGAGCGTGCTCTGGACGTTGGTTAGATCTACGCGGTAGACCGAAGGCGGAACAGTGAAGGACTGGAATCCGAAGAAGATCTCGGTGCGGTCGTAGCGGCCGCTGACGCTGAAGACGTTGCCGATTGCAGGGAGGGGGATGTCGGCTAGCTTTTTGCCGTCGAGGGCGAAGAGCTTTAATTCGGAGGTTGCGTTGTGTTCGTACTGCGCGAGCAGCTTGCCGCCGATGACACTTGCGTTCTGGAGCACGGCGTCGGATTGCGGGATTATTTCTTTCCAGTTTTCGCGCTTGGGATTGGCGGTATCGACGACGAAGACACGGTAGCGAGGCGCGCCTTCGTTGGTGGTGATGTAAAGTTTGCCTTCGAAGAAATCGCCGACGTATTGGAAATCTTTGCCTACGGTGATTTCCACGGGAGGATTTCTTGTCGTGAGGTCCTGCAAAAATAATTGCGTCTTGGTCCAGCCGTGCTCTTCGTCGATCAGCAGCCAGCGTCCGTCGTCGGAGAGATTGAGGTTGGGCCACCATTCGGGATCGCGGCCTTCGCCGAAGATCAGCGGGTCATTGGCTGAATCGGTCCCTAGCGCGTGATAGAAGACATGGCGGTAGTAGACCTCCTGTCCTGCGGGGACGTCGCCCTTCTTGGGATAGCGGGTGTAGAAGAAGCCTGAATTGTCGTGCTTCCAGGCCAAGCTGGCGGCGCGCGTGCGTTCGATGGAATCGGGGAGCAGTTTGCCGGTGACGGTTTCAATGATGTGGAGCGTGCTGACCTCGGAGCCGCTGGGCGAGGTGCCATAGGCGACAAACTTGCCGTCTTCAGAGGCGTACCACCAGTCGAGAGCGACGGTGCCGTCGGCGGACATTTGGTTGGCGTCGACGAGCACTTTGTCTTTTCCGTTCAGCCCCTCGCGCACATAGAGGATGGGCTGATTCTGATTGCCTTCGCGACGAGTGTGGAAATAATATTTGCCGCCCAGTTGCGGGGCGCCGACGGTGCCGATCATTAATAGTTGCGAGAGGCGGGCGTTAATCTTATCGCGGCCAGCCAGGGGGCCGAGAATGGAGCGAGTGTAGTTGAGTTCTTCTTCGACGTAGAGCTTGGTGTCGGGATCGTTGGGATTTTCGAGATAGCGGTAGGGATCGACTATTTTGTGGCCTTGAACGGTATCTTCGACGGGCTCGGGCTTTACTTTGGGCGGGCCCAGGGGCGGCGCTTTGGGCGCAGTGGAGGGTGTGTTGTCTGCTGCGCGCGAGTCGCTGGCTTGGGAATCACTGATAAAGGCCTCGGCAACTGCACCGACGATCATAAGGACGATGGCAAGGGACAAACGGGAACCTCCGAGCATAAATTACCTCACTGAAATGTGGACGAGGTGCTAAGGGTTAGGTTAGCAGAAGCGAACCGGCTTACCACGAAGGGTAGGCTTCGGCTGCGATCGGGGCAGGCTCTGGTATACGTAGGAGACTACTGAAGCAAACGGGGGCGCGTGGGCGTTTCCAATCGCGGTTGGCCTCTGATATGATTTGCATGACAATTCAGCGCGCATCTGGAGCGTGCTCTCACTCCTCAGTAGCTCAATGGCAGAGCATCCGGCTGTTAACCGGAGGGTTGTAGGTTCGAGTCCTACCTGAGGAGCCATTCTTTTCAGCCATTTGCAAATACCCCACAAACGAACTTGGAACCGTTTGGAACCGTTGTGTTCCGAAGTTTGAGAGAATTGGGCTTTCTCTGATGAGAAACCGGGTTTTCCAGTTGACGCAGTTCTTTCGTGCGCTGGCTGAAAATCTCCCGCGTCCGTGAGTTGATGGCCGAGCGCACGCTCGCCTGAATTTCCTGCATGTAAATTTCAGCGGTGGTCTTGATACTGGCGTGCCGCAAGATCTGCTGCGCGTCCTTCATCGTCCCGTGCCCTTGCATGTCTGTGCCCAACGTGCGGCGCATCACTTGGAAGGTCACGAGTTTCCTTGGAATACTCAGCTTGTCAGCGATGGGATAGATTCTCCATTTGAGGAAGTTCCGTCCCTGACGGGGCACCACTTCTCCTTTCCGTATGCCACGACCGAATGTCGGAAACATGAGCGCATCGGGTGAAGTGTTTTTCGACACGCTGCGCCATGCCTCAATTATCGGTATCACATCTTCCGGTATCGGGATCGCGTTGCGGCTCTCCCGTGTTTTGAGCCTGCCTTCGTAGAGCTTTCCTTCGAAGGCAGTGTTCAGCGGAATCAGTTTGTCCCCGGCGTACGACTTCCATGTCAACCCGAGCGTCTCGCTGGTTCGGGTTGCGCAGAACAGTGCGATGCTCATCAGGCAAAGATCGTGAATATCTTCGATCACGCTAATGAGGTCGCTGATCTGTTTCGAAGTCATGATCGGACGTCTCACTTCTTTGGTCTGGGGCATCTTCAGTTCCTCGGCAGGATCTTCCTGTAGGAATTTCAGCTTCCGCGCCAGACGCATGATCGAGCGGATGTTCACGAACGTGTGTCTCACAATCGATTCCGAATAACTCTCGGCGAGTTTGTTGAGATGGACCTGCAGTTCGAAAAGTCCAACCTCGCGGATCGGAACACTCTTGAAGTTCTCGACCAAGTATTTCTCGATCTCGAACTCGGTTTTCTGTTTTGTAGCGGGCCGCCATCGCCCGCGACGCATTGGAACGTACTTCTCGGTGACGAACCAGCCGAGAGTCACGGAATCATCCGCTTTCGCAATGAATGAGCTAGTGCCCTTTCCGTTCTCCTGCTGCAAGATGGTTTGTAGCTTTTCCTCCGCCTCCCACTTGCGGAGGTCGGACTTTTTTCCCAAAACCACCTTTCTGGTCCTTTCAACCTCCTCTCCGTTCCGGCCCCTCAGGTACACACGGAACTTTCCGTACCACTTCTTCTCCCGTGCCCCTTGGAGGTACACGGTGCCCTTCTGATAGACCATTGCCATTACAGCGTTCTCCTATCTGGTCCATCGTTGGTCGCGGAGAACAGTATTGTTCATACACTGTCCCGCATGATTTTGGAAGCTGTGGACGACAAGTGAGACATGAGGAAATTTTCGATGTCTTGTTGACGGAATCGGAGCAGCGGTCCCAGCTTTACAACTGGGATTCTGGGATGGCGTCTGATTGCATGGTCTCGCACCCAACGTTCGGAGACCCCTAGACGCTCCGCAACATCTTGGGCGGTTAGCAGACTTTGCTCCGAGAAGAGAGGTTGATCCTGCGAATTGTGAATTGATCTGAGTGTCATGGGCTTTCCCCCTGGCTGGTGTGGGATTTGTGTTCAAACTTTCGGGCATCAGCGCTGGCTGAGACCCAACATGCGTAACGGCGCTGGATCTTGGCCTTGTACTCGGCAGAACCAGACGTCGCACTTGACAATAGCCCATTGGTTACATAGAGTCAACGTGTAACGTTACCATCTTACCGTGTGTAACGATTTGAGAAGGGACCTACATGGAAGAGAGGGCAGCGACACCGCAGCAGCCAGTGATCTCAATCCGCATTTCGGAGGCTCTTCGCTCAAGGCTCGAAACCTTGAGGAAAATCATGGCCCTCAAGAGCGGCCAAACCGTCTCAACATCGGAGGCGGCAAAGCAGCTTCTTGAGTCAGCCCGAGATGACCGCCTTGAGTTGGTAGACCTGCTTAGTGAGCCAACGGATTCGCTGCTGAGAATTCGTGGGAAGGCAAACTCGGGACTGTCGCTTTCGCAGGCGGAATGGACCATGGTCGCCCATTACTGTGCGGTCGGAGCAGAGTCCTTCATGAATACCGCGCAAGGCCAGATTTCCTACGAGACCTTGGCCGAAATCCTTGAGGCATTTCTTGCGGCTTACGCCATCGTACGAAGACCGAAAAAGTCCCCATTGGACTTTGTATACCTGATGAGTCTCCCAGGAGACAAAGAGGGCGAGGCAAAGGTCGAAGATGTTGGAACTGACGACGTGCGCCGGGTGGTTACGCGCACCATTCAGATGCTAAAGAACTCGGCTCAAAAGCGGCGCAAACCCATTCTCGCGGTGCGGAATCTCTACCGACTTCTCGATGAGGAGAAGTTCTCAAATATTGAGAAGCTGAACGAGGTGCTTTGGCCGCACTGGGCGGCCCTGTGGCGGGTGTGTGCGCGCGGCCACTATTCTCTTCACCGAAAGCCCCTGCGAGAGAAGGCGCCCGCGGAGACCAACGACGAAGATTTTGAGCTTGCGGTTCAGCCAGCATTGCCGTCCTTGGAAGAAGGCGGATACCGCCTCGATCTGGTGCGGGAAGAGGGGAATGAATTCTCCCCTCGTTTGCAGTTTCCCGGAACCCTTACGCCGCGGTATCCAGTGGTTGGATATCCGAGGATTGCGGAGTTCCGAAGGCTGCTGGAGGAGCTCGATTTGGAGCGGGACCTTTGCCAATGGCAGGGGTACTACTTCTATGCTCACACCGAGATCTTGGAGAACGACGAAAGAGGAGTGTTTTTCTTTGCGCGTGAGAACGGAATCACGTTCGGATTCCCGACGGAGCACTGGCAATCGATCCGGAAGCTGTTTCGCCGCGCTTGGCAGGGTCCGGAAGTGCGGCGTCTATGGGACGCGTTGGCGAGAGAGTATGGCGAACTGTAAAACGCGGTGCTTCGCACCGGAAGAAATGGGGTCGCGGTAGGGATACGGATTGCTCCGTACCCCCCGCGCGGATCCGTACGGGCGGATTTCCCGCATACGGCTCTTGCCTCAGGTAGTGACGCGCAGACGGCGCGAGGGATAAGGATGGCAGATACGGGCCGGAGGCAGCCAGCGGCGGATGAGCCGGTTCATTCGCTCCCACAGAACGCGACCATGCTGGCTTCGTCTGCACAGCGTTCGATGCCAGAGGTTGCTTACGGTGAAACGAAAGTGGGCCAGGGCGTACCGGTTGCCCGGCACTCCAAAGTATCGGATATGCCCGCCCACCACGGACTTCAACCATTCGCCAACTTCAGGAACAGGGTCATGCATGCGCCGCCGCAATTCGGTTTTCACCGCCAGCAGTTTCGCCTGCATGCGCTTGCGAACCGTTTGCCGAAGCACCAGAAACCGTCCCTTCTTCGTCTTCCCGCAGATGTGCTTGAAGCCGAGAAAATCGAAGGTCTCTGGCTTGCCCAGTCCAAGGCGCTTTCGGTTCGCCGCCGCATGGCGTCCGAACTCGAAGAGTCGCGTCTTTTCCGGGTGCAGTTCCAGTTGGAACTTCGCCATGCGTTCGGCGAGTTCTTTCCAGAACTGTTCGGCCTCCGTCTTGAACTCGAATCCAACCACGATGTCGTCGGCATAGCGCACCACGATTACATCGCCGTGCGCACGCTTCTTGCGCCATGCTTGGACCCAAAGATCGAAGACATAATGGAGGTAGATATTCGCCAGCAATGGCGATGCACTTCCGCCCTGCGGCGAACCTGCCTCCACAAACGTTCGCGTACCCTTTTCCAGCACGCCAGCGTTCAGCCATTTCTGGATGAGCCGCACGACGCGCCGGTCCGCTATCCGATGCTGGAGAAACCGGACCAGCCACTCGTGCGACAGCCGATCAAAGAAGCTGCGCACGTCCAGGTCCAGCACCCAGTTCACACGTCGCTCATGGAGTCCACAGAACAAGGCGTCCAGCGCTTTATGCTGGTTGCGCTTTGGCCGGAACCCATAAGAGAAGCCGAGAAAGTCAGTTTCGTAAATCGCGTTGAGCACTTCCACCGTCGCTCGTTGAACAAGCTTGTCTTCGAGCGCCGGGACGCCGAGCGGTCGCTGCCGCCCATCCGCCTTCGGAATGTATACCCTACGCACCGGCTTGGCTCGGTACGCTCCGCGCTTCAGTCTATGGGAGAGGCTCTGGAGATTTTCCTCAAGTGCCTCGCCGTAGTGCCGCCACGTCTCTCCGTCCACACCGGCTGCGGCGTGCCTCTTCAACTGGAAGTAAGCAAACCGCAGAGTGTCGATCCGGTAGATGTGATGCAGAAGAGCGGTGAACTTTACATCCTTGTTCAATGTTGCCGTTTGTCGTACCTGCGCCAGCTCGCTGGGCGCGTCGACCCGGCTCTGAGTCCGGAACGCGTTTTGCTGGCTCAGGTTCCCCTTGGCCAGACCCCTTCCCTCCATCTCCTCCGCCGCCGTTGCTCTGGTTTTGTTCGGAGACTTCCCCGGTACTATGGGTCTGTCCGACTTCCCGTGTTCGTTCATCATCGGCTCCTGTCCTTGAACTTCCCGATGCGTCCCGAGGGCGCTGGTCGCTCTCGGGGGAACCCGGGATCTCTCAACTTCCGTGCAAGATGCGTCCCTACGTGCCAGGGTCACAGACCGCGCAGGACTCCCGCCAAGCTTGCGATGGCGCTTGGCAGGATGTTGCCTTCCGCGTTGTGTCAGGGCGTCGGCGTCCTGAAGTTAGGGGTATTTCGCGGCTCAATAACCTGGCCCGTAGTTCCTCCTGTCTACGCTTCGTATCCGGCCTTACGACCGTGCCCGCAAGACTCGGAGCCGGCGTGGCTTGCTAGGCCTTCGCCGTACGACTCTTTCATTCGCTGCATCTTGCCAGATTCGATGCCGACGACACTGCCTGTCCCGCCAGTGTGGCGGTGCAAGCACGCTGCCTACGGCATCGGGTTGACGCTACGACACTCCACCCCCAAGTTGGGAACTGCGGAGCGCCAGCCGGCGCTTCTATGTTTACGCAGGTTAACTTTCGCTGCGTCAACAAAATTCGTCAGGCGCTGAGTGACGCGATATTCAACGATGATCCTGGTTTGAGACAGGTGCCCCAGAGCGTCGAATCGCGTAAACGCGATGAAGCGCAAGGGCTTCCTGTGAACTAGCGATTACGGAGTTTAATCACAGCGGAATCAAGGGTAATAGTTCAGCAAGGCGGTTCATCCAATGAGTAGTCCCCGCATTCAAGCTAATCCCCAGTCCAGTTTGCCGTTCGGAGAGGAGGCGAAACCCGGCTTCCGCACCAAGACCGCTGCCACGAGACTGACTCCCGAAGAACTAGGAGAGATAGAAGCTGCCGCCGAAAGCGCGGGACAGGCTCTCTCCGAGTGGCTGCGCGGGACCGCTCTGTGCGCTGCGCGACAGCGGCCCGCCGATCCCGCCGAACTGGTGTTGGCCGAAGTCTGGGCGTTGCGTTACGCGCTCTTGAATCTCTTCCATGCAGCCTCTCAAGCGGCATCGGAAGGCAGACAATTGTCGCCTGATTCCGTCCTCAAGATTCGCGACCAGGCAGACGCACGAAAGCTTCAGCAGGCGCGCAAACTGCTTGATGACTTCTTCGCCCGCGGGCGAAAGGAAAGAGCTCGTATGCCATGAGTGCCATGCCTTTTCCCGGAAGCTTTTCGCTCTTGACGCCGTTGCTTTGGGTAGCCGCGATGTTCCTTTTGCTACTGGCTGTGCGCAGTATGTTGCTTAACCGGTCCTCACGTAAATGGAGGGATCGGGAGACGATCGAATGGGGCCGACCTAGGCCAAGTTTGATCCAGAGATGGAGGATAAAGATGGACAGAATCCGATTCAGACTGCCGAGATTTTCGCAGCGGCAGATGCCAGAGAGCGCGCCGAAACCAGCGCCATCAGTGCCCGCGAATTCTCCCGCCGATCCGCTGAAGAAGCCTACCCAGCCGATGCTCGGGCTCTTTGGTTCGACCATCAATGGTTCGACCATCGGTGCGCCCGAGACCAAATCCAAAGAGTCATTCGCCTGGGAGAAGACGAAGGGAATCGAATGAGAGACGAATTGCCAAGAACATCACTTGCAGCTTGAGGAGCGTTCGGTATGCTCACGATCTCGAAACCGCTGTCAGCCAGCCAGGCGCAGACCTACCACGTGCGGGAGTTTGCCTCGCAGGAACAGAACTATTGGAGCCGCGATCAGCAGGGTCACAGTGAGTGGCAGGGCAGACTCGCCGAACAGTGGGGGTTGCAAGGTGGCGTTGGTTCCGAACACTTCGCACGACTGAGTGAAGGCCAACATCCGCACACCGAAGAGCAGCTTGTACGGCATCAAGTTTCGAGAACCTATGAAGGCAAATTTGGCAGAGAGGTGACCAGCGCCGAGCATCGCGCCGGGTGGGACGCCACATTCTCTGCGCCGAAGTCGGTGTCGCTTACCGCTCTTGTGGGCGGCGATGATCGGGTGCGGGAAGCCCATCGGGAGAGTGTACGGGCGGCACTTCAGGAACTTGAGCGATACACGCAGGCGCGGATCGGCAATGTCCATGCCCCGGAGACGACCGGCAAATTCATCGCCGCCACCTTCGAGCACGACACCGCGCGGCCCGTCGATGGCTATGCTGCACCCCAGCTTCATACTCATGCCGTGATCTTCAACATGACCGAGCGCGAGAACGGTTTCGAAAATGGAAAGCAGATGCGAGCTTTGCAGCCACACGAGATGTTCGTGTCACAGCGCTACGCCACGGCGGTCTACCGATCCGAGCTGGCTCTGCGTCTGGAAAAGCTGGGCTACGAACTGGAGCGCGGCAAGCACGGACAGCCGGAAATAAAAGGCTACACCAAGGAATATCTGGAGGCCTCGAGTCCGCGACGTGAGCAGATCAAAGACCATCTCCGAGAACAGGGAATCGACGGGGCCGCGGCGGCACAGATCGCGGCCCACCATACTCGCGACCGCAAGGAACTGCTGTCGCCAGAAGAGGTGTTACAACGTCACCGTGAGTTGGCCGCACAGTATGGGCATCAGGCGGACCGCGTCGTCGCTCTCGCGCACGAACATGGTCAACACCATCTGCGGGAGCCGGAGATGCAGGCGCAGCGGGCCGTGACTTGGGCGCGCGATCATGTCTTCGAGAGATCGGCTGTGCAGGACCGCCGCGCGATCCTTGAAACAGCGCTGGTGCGCGGCATGGGAGAAACCACCTATGCGCAGGTCCGGCAGGAGTTCGAGCGTCGGATCAAGGCTGGGGAGTTCCACGAAATCTCGCACATTGGCGCTGGCCAACAATACACGACCGCGACGATGGTTCGTATGGAGCGCGAGGTCATTGGCCGGATGCAGGAAGGGAATCGGCGCGACTACAGCGATCCCATGCTGGTCTCGCCGCAAGTGCGCATCGCCACGGAAGACCGCCACCCGGAGTTGAATGCGTCGCAGCGCCAAGCAGTAGACGAAATCTTTCTTTCGCGAGAGAAAGTTGTCGGCTTAGATGGCATCGCAGGCGCGGGCAAGACAACAGCTCTGTCCGTGATCCGCGAAGGCGCGGAGGCCGAGGGCTTCCGGGTGGAAGGTTTCGCGCCAACGTCCCGTGCGGCGCAGAAGATCGGGGAAGCAGACATGGAGACATCCACACTACAGAAGCATCTGGCGCGTGGACAGCAGCCGGATACCGGCGAGAAACGGCTCTATGTGCTCGACGAATCCTCTCTGGCATCGACCAGGCAGGTGCATGAGTTTGTGAACCGGCTCCATCCGAATGACCGTGTGTTGCTCGTCGGCGACCGGCGGCAACATGAGGCGGTCGAAGCCGGGCGGCCCTTCGCGCAACTCCAGGACGCGGGCATGAAAACCGCGAAGCTCGAAGAGATCGTGCGCCAGAAAGACCCAGAACTGAAACAGGTAGTCGAGCAGCTTGCGCGGGGCGAAGTACAGGAAGCAATACAGAATCTTGACCGGCAGGGCCGAGTCCATGAGATTCAAGGCCACGACGAGCGCATCGCCGCCATCGCGCAGGAGTACTCCAAATCGCCAGAGAACACGCTGGTAATTTCTCCCGATAATCGCTCTCGCATCGAGATCAACGAGCGCATCCATGCGGAACTGCAGCGGAGTGGCCTTGTCAGCAACGAGGAGCACCGCATCAGGACGTTAGTGCCGCGCCAAGACCTCACCGGCGCGGACCGCACTTGGGCCGAGCGCTATGAGGTGGACGATGTGCTGCGCTATTCGCGCGCATCGAAGGAGACCGGCATCGGGAAAGGCGCGTACGCACAGGTAAAGAGCATCGACGCTCCGAAAAATCGGCTGACCGTTGAACTGCAGGACGGCACGCAACGCACTTACGATCCACGCCGACAGCAGGGCGTTTCCGTCTTTCGCGAGGAGATGCGGAGTTTTTCAGTAGGCGACCGGATTCAGTTCACCGCACCGGCCAACGAGCTGAAAGTTGCGAACCGCGAGTTGGCCACCATCGAGAGCATTCACGAAAACGGGCGGCTGCGCTTGAAGGTGGACGGTGGCCGCACGGTCGAACTCGACCTACACAAGCATCTGCATCTCGATCATGGGTATGCCATGACCAGCCACTCCAGCCAGGGACAGACTGCCGACCGTGTCCTGATTCACGTGGACACCGAGTTGGGCGCTAAGGATCTGCTCAACAGCCGCATGGCCTATGTCTCGGTCTCACGTGGGCGCTATGACGCCCAGATTTATACGAACAACGCCCGGACGCTCGGGCAAGAACTCAGCCGCGACGTGTCCCATTCGCACGCGATTCAGCAAGAGCCAGTTGCGCACAAGATAGAACCACAAACCACCCACACGAATCAGATCAGTCAGGGTTTCGGTCTAAGTCTGTGATGCGGCATTCCCGAATGACATGCCCCGGATAGCCAGAGCATAGCCGAGGCCCGGCCAGTGTCAAGGCCGCGCTTCGCGCGCCGCGTTCGCGGTCCAAGAGCCTTGACACTGGCCTTTGCGCCTCGGCTTATTATTCAGTTAATGGGATGATCCGCCGCTTGCTTCCTCAAGAAGCAGGATGGATTCTGGGCGCGCAACCATTTTTGGCATCGACGGAGGATTCCCATGAAGGTTCACACAATTGGCATCGACCTTGGCAAAACGAGTTTCCATCTGATCGGGATGGACGAGCGTGGCAACGTAGTTCTTAGGCGGAGGTTTTCGCGGATGCAACTCATCACTTACATCTCCAAGCTAGATACCTGCCTGATCGGCATGGAAGCTTGCAGCGGTTCCAATATCCTGGGGCGAACCCTAAGAGCCCAAGGCCACACTGTGCGGCTCATCCCGGCGCAGTTCGTCCGTCCCTTTGTTAAGTCGAACAAGAATGATTACAACGATGCGGAGGCCATCGCCGAAGCCGTCCAGAAACCCAACATGCGTTTTGTTCCGATCAAGACTGAGGACCAACTCGATCTTCAGGCAATCCACCGAACACGCGAGAGGTTCGTCACTCAACGAACGCGCGTGATCAATCAAATTCGGGCCTATCTGCTGGAACGTGGAATCGTGCTGCGGACCGGAAGACTGTATTTGCAAAGGCAAATGGCTTCGATTTTGGAAGATGGAGAGCAAAGACTGTCCGGACTGGTCCGCAGGCTCCTCGATGTGCTTTGGCAAGAATGGAAACATCTTGATGTACAGATTGCGGAACTGCAGCAGCAGATCGAGACCATTGCCGAACAGGACGAAGCCTGTCAGCGCCTGATGGAGATTCCGGGAATCGGGCCATTGGCCTCGACGCTGATGGTCGCGGCTGTGGGTAATGGATCAGCGTTTCGCAGAGGAAGGGACTTCTCCGCATGGCTGGGCATCGTTCCGGCGCAAGCCACTACCGGAGGCAAGCCCCGTCTGATGGGGATCAGCAAGCGAGGCAACAAATACCTCCGTCAGCTTTTTGTGCATGGTGCACGCTCCTGTAAAACGCATATGAATCGGGAAAAGCATCCATTTGGAGAATGGGTGACTGCGCTGGAGAAGCGATCGCACAGCAATGTTGTCTCCGTTGCTCTGGCGAACAAAATTGCGCGAATCGCATGGTCGGTACTGGCCAGGGGAGAACGATACCGCGCCCACGGTCCGGTGGCGCAGGTGGCCTGAAGGCAATTCATTCATGGAGAAGGGTTTCTTTTTTGCTGGTGTTCAGCGTTGCGCGTCGTGCAGAACCCGTCAAGGGTCCGCTGCGCCGCGCACCGAACGCGCGCCCTTGACTGAACCTGCACAACGCGCTTCAGGTCTTTCTGCCAGCAAAAAAGAAAATTAGTTGATGTCTTCCCGGCTTCCACCGAAGTCTGCGTAACGAGAGAAGGAGATGGCAGAACAGTCAAACGGCGCACCCCAAACCCGGCCCCGGATAAGATCGCAAAGATCGCTCACGCTAAAAGGGAAGGTGCGCGCAGATTCCATAGTGGCCAGGAGCAAATGCTCCACACACAGGCCGGATACATATCTGCAGACTGCTTCCACCATTTCCCGATTCCCGCTTGCAGTCCAGCGGCGGATCATACATATCCGGGGCATGTCAGATTTTCCCGGCAACCCCCTCCCGGTCTCGGAAATGGCATGGACGCTTTCCATCGCGGGGCTAATCCATTCGCGCCACATCGGAGTTGGCGATTGGGTCCCGGGGATTCACCTCCATGCTCACTATCTACCAGCCATTAATTCCTGGCTTGCCGACGTCGCAATCAAACGGCGCCAGTGGGCTCCACTGCCTGTGGGCCACTGACGCCCAAATTCCAACAGCTCGATACGAATGAATGCTCCATAAGCGGCTACTTAAGAATCAGCGTGGCAGCCAAGGCTCAATGATTCTTTCCCTGATCGGCGAGGTACCGCTCCACGACTTGGATCTCACGGTCTACGTGACTCGATTCGGCACCGAGCGGGTCGGTTTGCTGCGCTTTCTTTAAAGAATCCAACACGGATTGAAAATCGTTCACGTGAGCGTAGAGGGAGGCCAGCGCCCTGTACGGCAGAGCTAAGCTGTAGTCCGGTGCGTCAGTGTTTAGCGTGAGCGCTTTGCGCAAGGCTGCTTCCCCTAAAGCGAACTGCCGGTGCTTCGCCTCGGGAGATTGTGCCATGCCAGTGAGTCGTTCGTAGCAGAGTCCCTCGTATAGCGAAGGGCGCGGGTCATCTGGAAGAAGTGTGGCGGCCTCCTGGTAGAGAACCAGTGCCTGACGATAGTAGCCGACCTTCTCTTCATTTGACGCGCCAACTTCGCGGCCAAAAATTATGTTGCCCTGCCCAATCATTACGGTTCGGTAGTTGGGATCTATCGAGGACACATTGCCGGCAACCAGGACCTCCCGAGCGTGCCGCATGGACTCTTCGGACTGGCTGCGTAGTTTATCCCGCTCACGGATCAGTGATTCTCGCTGCTCCGGTGCAGCGGCGGCAAGCTCCTGTGCGTCCATTTGTGCTTGGCCTTCGCACGCCTCGGCAAATCTACTGAGAACTCGCGCATCGGATGACGCAAAGCCAGACGGGACCGTGGATGCCAACTCGAAGTACTTTACCGCGTTGACGTACGCTTCTCTCTTTTGCGGCCAAACGCCAGAGCCGGATTTGTCGGCATTCAGTTGCGACGCCTTCGTGAGGTACCCATCGCCCAGGCCCTCGTACAATGGCGAAAGAATAAGCCGATTGTCACCCGCAATCTTTGACTGGGTGGATTCGCCAACATGCAACGCGCGATTCAGATATATCAGCCCCTTGTCGGATTCCGGCGGGTTCAAGCGTAGGTACGACAACCCCAAGGACGTCAGCGCGAAGGTATTTCCAGGATCGGTTTCCACCGCGGACGTCCACAGGCTTAGATCAGGTTGTGGACGACCGTTCCACTCAGTGGTCTTGCCGGACCAGACTTCGGCGCGATTGTAAGACCACGCCGTATAGAGTGCCGCGATCAGCATAATCGCGCCGCACAGCACGAATTGTCTACGACGGCGGTCAGGAAACAAAGTGGCGCATAGTGCGAGCAAACCCAAGATGGCTCCGACAGTGGGCACAAACAAATAGCGGTCGGCCATCTTTGTGCTTGTCGGTATCAGGTTCGATACGGGAATCAATGCGATCAGATACCAGAAGATTCCGAAAGCAATGAGGCGGCGATTGCGATCCGGTGAACCGGCCAAACGCATGCCGATCCACACTGCAGCGCAGACCAGCACGGCTCCGAGCAGGCCTTTCACGCTGACGTACGGATATTCGCTCCAGGTATAGGAAGCACTCATGTGGACGGGCACGAACGCCTTCCATGCATAGCCGAGCATGGCATCGAACGTAAGGTTGAGCGTGGGCAACAGCGTCAAGCCACCCTTGAGCGCGCCTACCTGTTGTTGTGCCCAGAAAGTCCACGCGGAGCCAGCGCCGAACACCACACTGAGAACGACGAATGGCGGTCCCAAGACGCGCATCCCGGTGGTGCTGCCTTCGCGGAATGCCGCTAATTCCTTCGCGGACGGAGCGATCAGTAAGAGCAACATGCTAATCGGTACAAAGATCAACCAACCTCCGTGCATCGGATCTCTCTGAAGCCAGGTGCGGAAGATCGTCGCTGAAACGCCACCGACAACTAGGAAGATCGCCGTCAGCCCGAGTACACGTGTCAGGAGCGGATAACAACGCCTCTGCGTCCAGCGCCAACTCGTGATAGGGGCGTGTGATCCGGAGCAGAATTCGTAGGCAACGAACAGCGCCGGGAGGATCACGGCGATTGGCTTGGAGAGAACTGCGAAGAGAACAAGCAGGACAGTGACCGTGTGTCGGAGTCTCCAGTGGCGTACGCTCGAGGCGGCCCGCGCCCACAACCACGCGAGAAACGACAACACAATGAAGATGAGCGATACCAGGTCTTTCCGCGCTGAGAGCCAGGCAACCACCTCGGTGTGGATCGGATGAACTGCAAACACCAAGGCCCCGAGCACGGCGAGGATCGCAGGAATCCCGAGCCGACGATACAGCGGAATCAGGAGCGAAGCGCCGACCACGGCATAAAGAAGGTGCGTGACGCGAAATGGCAGGCCATCGAAGGGCTTGCTCTTGTCGGCCAGCGTGCGATCCATGAGCCACGTGGTGGTGGTGACCGGGTGGAAGTTCGCGAAGTACGGCTCGTTCCAAACAGCAGACAGGCGGGAAAATGCTGGGTCCGCGTGTACGTATGGGCTATGTACCAGGTAGAAGGGATCTTCGTAATCGATGGGTGGAACCCTGACAGTCTGCCCATAGATGATTACGGTGCAGAGCGCAATGAGCGCGATGCCGATTACTGCAGAGTAATGAAACCGATCACCCGGCCAGTCTGGAGCATCAACTCCCTCGTCGAGGCTCTTCGTCAACTTGGCAAACCGAACGACCCGTCCATTCTGTGACTCTCGGCGTCGCTTTCGCTTCATGAGAAGCTGGATTCTAGAGACCCAGCAAAATGGATGCAAGTATCCAGAGCCCGTCAACACATCGGAGCTAACAGAGAAATTCGCCGTCAGCGAGTTCATCAGACCGCTCTTTTAAATCAAGGTGTCGATCTGTGAGACGAGTGGGTCTCAAACCAATCCAGCACTCTCCTTTCGAATTCCTGCGGTACGGCCTTGTGGGCTCCGGTGTGAACGGCGTCTGGAACTTTCCATACAACTATGTCGGAAGGGTTGTGCGCTTGAATTTCGTCGGACTGGAACGAGGGAATGTTGCGGTCTCCGAGGCCGTGAATCAGCAGTACGGGAATTGTCGTTCCCTCCACGGCCTTTTCAGGAGAAGCCGCTTCCATATTCAAGCGGTAGCGAAGACGAACATAGAGAAACCCGACTTCCACGGTGGGCCGAAAGAATGTGCGGCCAAGCCAAGGTCCGGCGTGAAATTGTCGGCCAAACCGCGCGTACGCCGCCTCGCTAAAAGACGCAAATGGCGACTCGGCAATCACGGCGCAGAAACGAGGTTCCTTTGGAAGGGATTGCAGCAACTGCGCTCCTCCCATCGACTCGCCCAAGCCGTACAAACAGCGCGGATGGTAGGCGTCCTCTAACCAGTTTACCCAGCGATGAATATCATCCGATTCCCTTAACCCATAAGTCGCCAGTCCGCCACTCAGGCCGTGAGCGCGGGCATCCGGGAGAAGTATTGCATAACGATTGTTGAGCAGCCATTTCCCGTAGCCGTACATGCCAAGGCGATTGTCCGAGACTCCGTGTAAGAGAATTACTGCATTGCCGTTCCAAGATGCTGGTCGCAAAAACCACCCGCGCAGGGTCACACCGTCGAGCGACTCGAGATCCACACTTCTGAATTCTTCAGATGCAGCAGTTGCCGAAGTTTTGGCGTTCCACTCTTCGCGCGGGGTCACTGGAGGGCTTGGAGGATGTAGTGCGATCTCGCCTAACCCGATGCCACCGAAAACACTGCCCAACAAGTACAGCGTCGCAAGAACGAGCAAGACGCGCCGGGCAATGAAACGCTTCTGTCGCTCACGTTGAACGCCAGCGCGGAGTGCTTGGGGTAGCGGGATGAGAACTCTCCTCCGGTTATCTCCATCAACTGTGCCAAGTGCTTGTTATCTGACGCCTCAGGCAGGCTTGCACCTGCGCTTTATCGGTGGGAAGCAATACGATTCGGCAGCGATCAAAAGGAGCGAAACACTCCTTACAGATATGCCCCGAAGCCGATTCTCGAAGTCCCACCTGAAGTTGCGGCCCTAGGCGTCGGAGAGGGTATTGTCGTTTGCGTTAACGGAGACCCCTTCCGCGTACGTCGAACGCCCGCCAAGTCCGACCCAGCCCATAGCCCCTGAATTTGGTTTCACGTAAGAATAAAACCTTCAGCCTGCAGATTCAGAGTTGCAGAAAGAATTAGGGCAATTCGCTAAGGCAAGGAAACGCGTACCATGCTAGCCACGCGAACAGAAACCAGTGCAAGAACAGATTGGTCCCGAACGACGGTTGCCTCCTTCCATGGATTATGCCGCGCCACAGAAAAACCAATAAAATCAGATTCATAAGGCAGTCGCCGACTGTTCGACTTACTCCCAAGTACCGCACTCCGTTGTTCCATTGCCACACGAAGTACGCAACCGTTAGCGCCGTCAAGAAGCCGAGTAGTGCAGTGGTTCTTCTCGGCACCTCAGGCTGCTGATTCAGGAGAAGGCCAGGGGCCCAAAGAAAAAAGACAATGCTCGGGATTAGGATCGCAAGAAACTCTAAGCGCCACCGAGACAGCGTGGAAGCGGCTAGTAGGGTCAGTATGGGCCCCGGAGAATATAGGGTTATGCTCCCTCCTGCCGAAAAAAGCCCAATCCAAGCCGGAACAAGGAGAGAGAATCCGGCGGCAATTACCAACAGGCGAGGGTTGAGTTTTTCCACCATAAGGACAAGGGGACCCTTCGAAGTGTTGCTCATAGCTCTCTTTCTTACTTACTTAGTGCCCGAAGGGAGCGGCGTATTCCAACCGATGCCTCCCGGGGGCTGCGATACATTAAACCACCGGCCTGACCGATGAAGTTGGCGAACGTATTGATGAAGTTGGCGAACGTATTGCTGTTCGGTCCCGACCATGAGTAAGGAATCGTCCCGTCCGGCCAATCCGCCGGGTGCCCCATTCATTCGCGACTTTTGCGAATGAGTGGGTGCTGCGGGCGGCTCTTCTCGTTAAACTTCTCTACCGGACAGGGTTTGATTTCCGTCGCCCACTCCTGGTGATTCACCCGCACCGCTCCCACCTCACCATAAGAGTACGCGCGAAAACTGCTCCATGCCCAGTGTTCCGGACGCTCCACCAAACCGCGTTTCACCGGATTGCGGTGCTTGTAGCGCAACTTCTCAATCCGTTTGCGCTCGCTCCAGACATTGAAGTCGTAAAAGCGCTTTTGCCAGACTCGATCGGTGGTCGACTCCCAGAGCGCCATCTGCCCCACGACGGGCCGCAGCCACGTTCGGTGGAGGCGCCTGGCGAAACGCTGCTTGATGACCTTCATGACGACCGACGGATCGCCGATCTCCGGCTCGGTGAGCAGCAGATGAAAGTGTTCGGGCATGACGACGTATCCGTGCACGACGAAATGATATTTGCGGCGGGTTTGTTCGAGGATGGTCAGAAAGAGATCGCGTCGTTTTTTCGTATTGAGGAGAGCCTGGCGGCGATAACAACTGGAAGTTATGAAATGCAGGTGCTTGGCACCGTAATAACGACGCAGGCCGTTCGGCATGCTCCATAATAGACACAAGAGATTGAGTTTGAATGTGACCTTGCGAATAATCGGGTTGTGACAATGCGCCCACTCATTCGCAAAAGGCGCGAATGAGTGGGGCACCCGGCAACCATTTATGGGTGTCGTCTCCCCTTACACCCGACGCCGTAGGCGGCGCAGTTTTTGATCTTCCCCGATGCCACCCAGCAACCCGTCCAACCGACCCCGCCAGCACCCCGGAACACACCCCACGCCGGGTCAGCACCACGGCCCGGATCGCAGGATCGGCCCCAGAATCGGGAACGCATCGGGCAGCCAATCGGCGGCACAATCGGTACCGCAAAGCACGGCCAATCGCACCGGGGTTAGCACTCGGAACGGGAACGAATAGTGTGGCGAATCACACCGGGATCGGGACGCGCATCCGAACACGAATCGGCGGGCGAAGCGGGGCCGCTTCGGACTGTCTTTCGGCCACGGATCGGACAGCCTTCGGACGAGAATGAGCGAGGTCAAAGTCTCCGCCCTGTCGCAGAAAACGCGACAAGGACGGGCCACCATCGGAAGTTACGATGAGCGAAAGGCTGGGCCAGCCCCCCAACTATTTTCGAAATAATTGCGAGTTCTCATGAAATCCGGATGGGAGTTCGAAAAGCGATGGCTGAACAGGTGAGTCGACTAGGTCCTCGACCGTTTCCTCAGTTGCGAACGTTTGATCTGATGCGTTGCTTTCCGAACCGGCGAACTTGATCGTGTGGATCAGTTTAACTGCCAGCCCGGTTGGAAGCGGGCCGGTGTGGCGGAACTGCGGTACCTCTGGATATGTGACAAGCCCGGTTGGAAGCAAATAGGATAGCTGGTTAGCCGTATAGTCGGGAGCACAGTTGTTGTCCGGGCGCTCGTGATCGATATACCAACCGTCGATGGACTCTTCTCCGCCGTGAGCCGGTTCTCGAAGTCCCACGTGTAGCTCTTGCCGCTGGGATCGGTGAGGGTGTTGCCGTTGCTGTCGTAAGTGTAGCTGCCGCTCGAATTTGAGGTCAGCTCGTTCGACGGATTGTAGTTGTAGGTCGGCACTCCGGATGATGACAGTCTATTTCCGACTGCGTCGTAGGAATAGCTCTCCGTGGTACCACTAGCCTGGGTTACCTGCAGCAACTCGTAAATCGCGTCATAACCATAAGTCGCCGTGACCCCGTTGAGATAATTGGTCTTACTCGTCCGGTTGCCAGCGTAGTCGTAGCCGGCCCGGTCGAGTGTCGTCGATCCCGCCTGGTGCAGCATGCTCAGCAAGTGAGAAACGGAATCATAATCGTAATTCGTGTTGACGCCGTTCGGCCGGGTCAACTGCGTCCTGCGGCTGAGGGCATCATATCCGAATCTGAACTGCCCGGTCAGCGAGTTGGTCAGCGTCGTCAGCCGGTTCGGTGTGTCGTACTGGTACGCGTTCGTCGAGTTGTCGGGCGCGGTCAGCGACGTGCGGTTCGACGCCGCGTCGTAGCTGTAGCTGTTCTGGAAGTTGTGTCCCGGCAGAAACCTGTACTGCGTCGCCGTGCCGATCAGGCGTCCCATGTTGTCGTAGGCGACTCCGTACGTGCCCGTGGGGTCAGTCACCTGCTGGATCTTGCCCACCAGGTCGTAATAGTAATCCACGACGAAGAGTCTTACCGTCCGCGCTTGCGCCCTCCAGCTTTCGGAATTCTGACAACGAACCCCGAACATGCCAGATCACCGAGTGTCCGCCTCCCGACCCAATTTCTTTGAGAGAGCATCATGCATATTGAAAAGCGGATAGGAGTTGCCTAACTGATCGTAGTAAATATTATTAAGTATCGCGTTTCTTGGTACGACGTTAGCCGTGTCCGGGTGGGGTAGCTGCGACAATAGATGCCATGCTGTTTCTAATTCCACTTGGCTCTTGGCTGTGTTGCCGCGGGTTTGATAAGCTCCTGCAAGCTTGTAGTGAGATACCGGATTGCGAGCATCCGCCTTGATAGCCTTTTCCAACATAGCGATTTCGAGGTCTGTCATTGACCTGTTCTCATAAACGACTGCGGCTGCAAAGTAGTTTAGAGGATTTTCTGGCTCAAGTTTAATCGCCGCCTGAATGTGCTCTTCGAACTTCGGCCAATCCTTTTTCCCCGCGTAGGCGGCCGCGAGTTGACTATGGAGAAAAGCAGAAGTTGGAGAAGCATTTAGCTGCGATTCGAGCGTGAATATTTGCTCACTCCATTCATCCTTTTTCGAGTGTGTTTTGTGGCAGGCAAGAAGCCCGACTGAACAACAGCAAGCTGCCAATACAATTGCTTCACACAGCTTCAAATGCCTCTTCATTGGGCTGGCTCCCGGCACGTGCAGCCACTATTGTCAGTCGAGGGGCTGTCGGCATGTTCTTCGAGTTGAAAAACAAAACCAAGTGTTCGACGACGTTGGGTTGGCATTATCGGAATGCCTTCCTCCAATCGATCGATGGTTTCTGTCCTAGTTCTCGTTTGATAAATGATCTTCTTGCACGGCTCACACTCAAACTTGGCGCGCTCCACGATCGTGTACAAATACGAAGCTCGAAGTCTCTCGTGGTCAGCGGCCCAGTCGCAGTAGCAACTGACCCCGCTACAGTCATCTTTGCCGCATATTGTGAAGATTCCCCAATCGACACGATGCCAATTTAGGCCATCGGGGGATGTGCTGAATGGCTTCGGTGGTGCGCTCATTGTAGGTATCCGAGTCCAAGGAGACACCTGTGTGCAAAGCCCCTGCGGGTCGACGAAGTTGACAATGGGCAAGTCGCCAGTACATGTTGAAAAGAGCTGTGAGACTCAATGCACCAGCGACACTGATGAGCAGCAAAGGGACAACCCAACGCACGGGCAATACTATCTCCCTATGCGCGACGTGTAGGCTGATACCTACTCCCGTTGGCAGAAAAAATTGTACAGCGACAGCCACCACAGCAAGCGTTTCGCTGATTAGCATCAGCAGTTTTCCAGTCCCCATCGCCGGGCCTCGATTCAAGGATTGACCTGTGCAGAATGATACCTGTTGTTAACAGGCCATTGCACTAAGTGAAGATCGAGGCACTGCCAACCAAGTCAACTTTTGCTTCGCCTATTTCCATGAGGCACCCCGCGCTGAAACGCCGGAACGAACTCGGATAGCAGAACATCCATATGGTCTGCGACCCCATAGCCGAACTCTCGACTAATGTCCCGCACGCGTTCTAGTCGAGCGATCAGGTCACCATCGACGTTGGCAGCTAGTGTGCTTACGGTTTTGAGGGCCTGCTCGAACATGCGAACCAGCGCATCGAAGTATCTCGCATCGTCATGGCTCACGTCCTGGCAGAATCCAGCCGCCCTCTCGCAGTAGAAAACCATCAGTTCGCCCACTCCTTCGGCATCACCGAGTGCCTTCTTGTATTCAGCAATTGCCTCCTTGGCTTTCGATACAGAAGTGTCTTGTTGTCGCATTAAGTCGGGCCAGAGCCAACGGTCGATGGTTTTCTTGTAGGGCTCCAAAGCGTTCTCGCCCAAACCGAATCGTGCGTGGAGAAATGCCTGGTCGTCTTTGTGTGCGACGTAGAGATCTTGAACCAAGCCCAACAAGGCTGCGCGATCAAAACCCGCGAGCTTTGCCTTCACATCCGCCCACCCCGGTTTTGACTTGGATTGCCGTTTCGCCATATGCCTCTTCGATTCTACCCATTGCCCTGAGAACGGTTGCATCGAACGGCGATATGCCGTAATCCCTAGCTGCGGCGAGGAGGCCGCCAGTATGGGAAAACGCAAAGCCAAACCGAACTATCGTCGCACGGTCCTGCGGTTACCGGATTTGGATCACTCCAAACTGGCGGTCCTCAACAGTCTCTCCTCACCTGGTTCCCGTCGCGTCTATCAGTACGCCATCGAGCAGTTTATCGCCTGGTACTGCTCGGAGCCTCGGTTAGCCTTCAATCGCATCGTGGTGGTCCGTTACCGTATGTTTCTGGAAGGACGAGGGCTGGCCGCCAACACGATCAATCAGCAACTTGCCGCTGTTCGGCGACTGGCATACGAAGCGGCTGACGCCGGGCTGTTGAGCCCAGAACTGGCAGCAGGCATTGCGCGGGTGAAGGGTGTCAAGCAACTTGGACATCGCTCGGGAAACTGGCTGAGCCTGGAGCAAAGTTCGCAAGTGCTGAAGCATGCTTCCGGCGATAGTCTCCGTGCCAAGCGAGACTATGCCATGCTGTCTGTGCTCTTAGGCTGTGGGTTACGTCGATCCGAACTGGTCGGGTTGGAGACTGAAGAGGTGCAAACTCGCCAGGACCATTGGGCCATCGTGGACTTGATCGGTAAGGGCCGACGAGTTCGCACCGTGCCGATCCCGCTGTGGGTGAAACAAGCACTGGATCGGTGGATTACAGCGGCTGGGATTACGGAAGGCAAGGTCTTTCGTGCCGTCACCAAGCGAGGGAAAGTATGGGGCAAAGGCATTTCCCAGAATCTGGTGTGGTGCGTGGTAAGGAACTGCTGCAAAGGCGTGGGGCTGGAGCACATTGCACCTCATGATCTGCGTCGGACCTGCGCGAAGTTATGTCACTCGGGCGGCGGCGAACTTGAGCAGATTCAGTTCCTGCTAGGGCACGCGTCAGTGCAGACAACGGAGCGGTATCTTGGCTGCAAGCAAAACCTGGGACGCCCCGTGAACGACCGCTTTACGCTCGGAATACGGGTCGCTTCTCCTGGCTCAGACAGTGGGAACGAGACCGTCCGGCAGCCAACTCAAGTAGTTCACGAGACTTGTAGAATCGAGGCTGTTTCGGAGATAAAATGCCCTGCGGGAGGACCTGAACATGGCGATCTCACCCCCATCCGGCCAGGATTCTTACTCGAAGTTGCGCCAGTTGAAATGGTCATCGACAGAAAGGGCTATTGCTCGCCGGTTGTCATTACCGAAAACCTCGTCCGCATGCCGACACTCTCAGCTTGAAACACTGATCGAGCCTGCGTTGGAGCAGCGATGCACCGGCGTTTTGAATCGCAAAGCGGAGACTGCAAAGAACAATCCGGGCTGGGCCCGCGAGCAGATTGTTTTGGTTCAGAAGACGAACGGAAGCTATCGTCGCCGAGGGCCGACTAACACTAAGCGGCGTGGCGTTGGTATCGGTGATGAAGTCCTCCGACCTGAGGAATCGCGACGATGCGCCCGCGTTCTGGCTTCTCCACAACTCTCGACTCCGGAGCGTCCTTGGCCAGCGCCAGATGAGTTCGCCAGTGCTGGTGGTAGGCAAAATAACTTCGCAGAGTCCGGCGCAACGATCGTTCATTCCACACGATGATGTGGTCTAAACATTCACGCCGTATGGAACCGATCAGTCGCTCCGTGTACGGATTTTGCCATGGAGAGCGCGGCGCGGTAATCACTTCCTCGATCCCCAGGCCTTTCGTCATCATTACCCAATCACCGCCGTAGATGGCATCGCGGTCGCGCAGAAGATATCTGCACCCGTGGTCCCAGGGAAGCGCCTCCCGGATCTGCTGCATCGTCCACTCCTGGCTGGGGTGTTCGGTCACTTGAAAGTGCAGCACGCGGCGCCGCGCATGCGACAACACCACGAAGACAAATAGAACCCGGAAGGTCGCCGTCGGCACTACGAAGAAATCGACGGAGGCCATCTGGTCCATGTGATTGGTCAAGAAGGTTCGCCAAGTTTGGGACGGTGGCTTCCGCGGGCGGCGAAGATATTTGGCCACCGTCGATTGTGCGACTTCGATCCCTAACTTGAGCAGTTCCCCGTGAATGCGGGGTGCTCCCCACAACGGGTTCGCTTGGCTCATGTCCCGAATCAAGTCCCGAATCTCTACCGTTACGTTCGGTCTTCCCGGACGCCGCCGTGATTTCCGTGTCCAGTACCACGCAAAAGCTCTGCGGTGCCAAGCAATCACCGTGTCGGGGCGAACCATGTGCAAACTACGGCGCCAACCGGGCCACCAGCGCGAGAGCACGACCCACAAGAGTCGGTCGGAACGCTGAAGGCGTAAACGAGGCGGCGCGTTGTTTTGGAGAACGGTGAGTTGGTGACGAAGTGCGAGGATCTCCACCTGCAGGGCGACACGGGTTCGAAAACTAGAGGCGACCACAGCGAAAAGGGCGACGAAAAGGGAGCTCATCGGGATAGCAGCAGGATCTCATGAATGCTCAGAACCTCTGCGTTTTCAGCTCGGACGAAGTTTTCGGTAACGACAGCCACCCTGTCGGCTGCCTATGTGGTCCATGAGAGCAAGCGTGATTGCGCGGCGTCCAATGTCCTTGCCGCAGCTATAGTTTCGTGCGCCGTGGATGTTCTAAGCAAATATCTTCATGATCAGGTTTCGGTCGCACGCGCTTGCTGCACCATCTCGACCAGAACTTTCCTGGTTTCTGCTGGGTTGCTCACTTCTCGCAAGAATGCAATGCGAGCGCCTCGCACGCCATCGTTCGTTTTCATACGAATATGAAACCCGAGGCGATCAACCGCGATCATTGTTGCTTCGTGCGCCTCAATGCGAGCAAATTTCCGAGCAAGGAGGACGAGCGCATCCTTGTGGTCGGCGTTCACCTGTTGAATGATCTCGACAATCGAGTCAGCAAGAGGATCGGGTTGGCTGCGACCATATTCGGAGGCAGATACCCAGCCCATTACCCCGAAGCCGCCAACGTAATAAATGTCCACCACATCCATGCGGTAAAAAGAAAAATCTTCAAAGTCCACCCAATATTTGCTGTTGGCATAGCGGGCTAAGTAAAGCTGTCGGGGCCCAGTGACCTCTGCCTCGGGGATCGACCTTACATTTCCTACCAGAGTGACTCTCGACGCTCCGAGCGGATCACTGCCAGCATCATCCTGCGTCACAAGCAAGCTAGCACGAGGATCGGCCTGCAAGTTCTGCGTATGCATCGCCATCGTGCTGACGAGGAAGATAGGGCGACCCTGTTCATCCAGTCCATAGGGCATAACTGATCCGAAAGGGAATCCCGGCTGTTTACGTGAAAGGGTCGAGAGGCTCCCAATGCGGGAAATGTAAACCAAAGTTCGGGCTCGCTCGGCGAACGAAGGCTCGGGAATGGGAGGCTGATCACTCGGCCCGCTGGTGCCCGCGTGTTTTCTGATGGATGAGGAAGACATCGCCGCCCCTTCTGGCAGTTTAAGTGAACGTAGTGAAGTTGTATATGCAGGCAAGTCAGTCGGGAACTGACGCTGCCGCGAGTGACTCCCGTCAATTACAATTAGGCGCTGTCAAAATACCCGAGGGGGTACTAATGCCGAGTCTAGGGAACGCGCTTCAGGAACTTCGCAAGGATCGTAGTGCTACACAGTTGAGGTTAGAAAAATTAGACCAAATAATTTCTGGGATCGAGTCGTTGAACGGTACGGGAGCAGCAACACGCGGAGAGACAACCCAACCAAAACGAATCGTGTCGGCGGCTTCACGCCGCAAAATGGCGCTTGCGCAAAAGGCGCGATGGGCTGGCATTCGGAAGGCATCTCAGCCAGCGGCGGGCTCGGCTCCGGCAAAGCGCACAATGTCGGCTGCCGCTCAAAGGAAGATCAGTTTGGTGCAAAAAGCACGCTGGGCGAAGCTGAAGGGTCAAGCGGCTGCACCGAAACCCAAGCGGCACATTTCAGCAGCAGGTAGAAAGCGAATTGCGGCGGCTGCACGTGCTCGGTGGGCGAAGATACGAGCGGAGGGGAAGGCGGCTTAGGAATTTGGGCCTGCTGCGAGGGTGCGGCAGGCTTTCGGTGTTTGACAGTGAATCGCCTGGTGTAGTGCATTGTGCTGCGAATCGTGTTAGGGGATTTTTCGGCGCAGTTGTCCCCATCGTAACTGGCTTGACGCAATCTACAAATATGCGATGGGCAGCCGACTTCCCGGTTTCCGGATCGGAACTTCCGTTAGAGTTCGTCCAAAGGGCGCAGCTGATTGGCTTTCCAGCGAAGTAAAACAGTAGGCTGACTTCAGCTGTCCCGCCACGAATCATAGCGAACGTGCTCGGATCGATGCAGCGGTTCGCGAGACAGCGGGAGTTAGCGACGGACGAGCGAGTCGGTGCAGAGGACGATGTCGAGAAGCGGACTCCACCCACCCTACTTTTACTGTATATGTGTGGTAGTAAGTGGTGATAGGGGGACTTTACCCAAACCCGGCCTTCCGTAGTTTGCAATGTGGGAATAGCTTCCGACCTCACCATGGCAGCCCAGGGAATTAAGAAGCAAGGGTATGTACTTGCTTTCCCGCGCCACAACAACAATGGCGAGGTGGTCACCACGGAAAAGCTCAACCCAGCCTTCAAGTTCCAGCGTGAAGCCATGTCAGCAATGAGGAGCTTGCAAAGGCAGGCAGACTCTCCTCTTTCCGGATCGGAACTTCCGTTCGATTTTGTCCAAAAGCTGTGGCTGATTGGCTCCGAGCCCAATAATTAATTAAGGAGCGTTGGACAATCAACTTGATCTCATTTGGCACTCTCCGACTGGCTTTTCGTAAATTCGTCTCGACCCGTGATGCGCAATTTCCGAGCTAAGAAAACCTCCTTACGCGGCAATCCATTGATCCCCTCGAAAAAAGGCACTGGTCGATGACTCGGCCGTGATGCTGGTTTCCAATCACACTTTCACACCGTCGGCGGGCTTTCAAACCCGTATGAATTACCTTCAACCGCATCTAGGGTTGAACAACCTCAACCAACGAACCGGAGCTGCCAGTAAAACTGGGTGAGCCCTCATAGGTTGCGGTGACTCTGTCGTTGCCAACCGGCAGAGCCGTGGTTTCGATGCTGGCCGTGGTGCCGAGCAAGATGGCCGATCCGAGAATGGTGCTTCCCCTACTGAACGAGACGGTTCCATATGGGTCGATGCTGGTCGTAGTCGTCACGGTCGCTGTAAGGGTCACGGTTTGTCGAAGCGTGGACGGATTAGGCGAGGCGGAGAGAGCAGACTTGGTTGAGGCGGGAGCGACTACTTCATCGAGTACGGACGAGGCACTTGGGGCAGACTCGGCGTCTCCTTGATATTCCGCAGTAATGGCGTGTGTGCCGACACGGAGAAGGGGCCGCGTGACGGATGCGGAACCGTTGCTGAGCGGCACCACGATGCCGATATCAGTCAGGCGCACGCTGCCGTCAGGAGTATTTGGACCGCTTGAGGCGACGTTGATGGTGAAGGTGACCGACTGTCCGTAGACCGCGGGATTGAGGCTGGAGACGAGAGTCGTCGTTGTCATATATCTCTCGACGACCTGCTCGACTTTTGAGGAGCTTGTCGCGAAATCCAAGTCTCCCGCATAGGTAGCCCTGACATAGTGAGTGCCGGCGCTGAGCGAGGAGGTGCTCAAGGTGGCCACTCCGGAGGATGTCATGGAGCTGCCGAGTTCAGTCGAGTTGACGTAGAAGGTGACGGTTTCGCCGTTCGGAATTGCGCCATATTTCGATGTAATCGTTGCGGTGAAGGTGACCGACTGCCCGCCGATGGAAGGAGATCCCGACGTAGTGATGCGCGTGGTTGTTGGTCCCAGTACGCTTTGGTTGAGCGGAGCAGAATAGCTTCCCGCAATATTACTGCTACCAGTATAGGTTGCCACAATCTGGTGAGGCCCTGGAGTTTTATACTTAACCGAAATCGACGCCTGGTTATTCTGAAGTTGGGCGATGCCGGCGAGACCACTTTTCCCGTCGAGGAACCAGACCTCACCCGCAGCGGTGCCTCCCAATTGCGGCGTCACTACGGCACTGTAGGTTACCGTCCCGTAGGGTGCGGCTGGGTTGCGGCTTGAGGTAAGGGCCGTTATTGTGTTGTTGAAGACGAAGCCCGGGTTGTTAAGAAGAACTCCAGCAACGCCACCACCGTTAGGAACGCCGCCACCCCAGTTTGTGGAGAGAAGATCGGGTCTCCCGTCGCCGGTGACGTCAGCCACGAGAGCCCACGAAATCTGGCTGCCCCCTAACCCGAAAATCAGCGGGCCCAAAAATGTGCCGTCGCCCTTGCCGAGCAACACCCCTGATTCTGAGCCGGTACCGCCGGTGACTACCAAATCAAGTTTGCCATCATTGTTCACGTCCAGGATTTGAACCTGTCCGGTACCAAGGTCAACGAAATACGTTTGGGGCGCTTGCAAGGTACCGTCGCCATTTCCCAGCAAGACGCTGGCGCCCGCGTCGTTTGCGATCGCCACATCGAGTTTGCCATTTCCTCTCAGATCCGCGATCGCGAACGCGTTTGCAAAGCCTCCTCCCGCATCGTAGCCAACTGCTGGCTGAAATGTCCCGTCTCCCTTGCCGACAAACACGTCCAAGGTTGCATTGTCACATGGGCCTTCTAACGTGCATATGTTTCCGACCACGATGTCTGGGGCGCCCTTGCTGGACAGATTCGCTACTTCTACCGTCGCGCCGAATCCGGACGGAGAGGTTCTGGCATAGGTTTTGACGGGAGCATAAGTCCCGTTGCCCCTTCCCAGTAGAACACCTATCGTGTCGCCCGTTCCCTGACAGTCCTGAACCGAGGCTGTACTGCAATTCGCAACAACGATGTCCGGGATGCCGTCGCCATTCAAATCGGCGAAGGCAATTGAGGTAATTGCCCATCCCCCGCTGCTGTAGCCCACTGGAGCTTGGAACGTCCCGTTTCCATTCCCAATCAGTACGTTGACAATCCCATTGCCGCTGCCACTCCGGGTGATGGCGCTGGCTGCTACTAAGTCGGGTATGCCGTCTCCATTTACGTCTGCGACGCTGATTTGAAGGTGCGGCTCCGGACTAAAGGCGTCCCATCCAAGCAAGGTGTAAGAGATTGCCGGTTGGAGCGTTCCATCGCCATTGCCCAGAAGCACACTGAGCGAACTTGAGTTGGCAACCACCACGTCGGGATAACCATCGCCGTTCAAGTCGCCGGTGGTGATGGAGGCGCCGCCTCCCCCCATGTCATAGGCGACGGCCGATTGAAAGGTCCCGTCACCATTCCCCAGAAGAACATTGACGCCGGGTAGGCCGTCCTGATTAACCTCTACGATGTCCTGGATGCCGTTTCCCCTCAGATCCGCGACTGCCAGCATCGATGGAATACTTCCAGAAAGATCGTAGGCCACGGCAGGCGTAAACAGAGTGGTTCCGGAATCCATTCCTTGGGGGCCAGACGTCTGATTTCTGTTCGGGCTTGGCTTGAGTGTTGACGCGCCACCGTCAACTTGCGCGAGTGACGCAGTGCGATTCGTGGACGGCCGAGTTGTGTCGGTCTGTTGAGCTTCGGATGTGGTCAGCAGCGCGGCCATTGCGATGAGCGCGAGGGCACTGGCCGTGCCAGCCTTGCGGAGAGGTTGGCGCGGCATGGAAACTTCGCGGACGTGCTCTGACCTTGCAACAGTGAGATCATTCGATTTCGAGACGAGCCGACGCAACATGGGGATCTCCCTGGGAGTACTCAAAAGGGGAGGCCAGATCGGGCGAACCGAGGAGTGTGTTTGAGTACTCGTGGGCTTAGATACCATTCCGCGGGTCCCTTGTCAATGGCGAACATGCTAGCGCCGCTCACTTGGCGATCAAATACCTCAGCCAATCTCTCGGCGCAGTTCTTTGTTTTCGAGGAGGAGAACCCAAAGGGCGCAAAGGTATTCGCTACTTCGTCGACGACACTAGCGCCCAGGACTTGACAAGCTGAGCGAATTGATGAAGTCGGCTGGCTGAGATCATCCGCTCCGAGCCCGACTTGCTTCCGCTCACCGGAATTAGTCCGTACTGCCCTGAGATCCGTACTGACTAGCTGCCATGGAGAATCGATTAAGGTGCCTTCCCGGATCACGGGCAAAAACGGAAATATGTCCCGGACGGGCTCTCAGCGACGCGCACCAGAAAATCGGCTTGGGGAAGCGACCCAACTGGCCTCTTCCTCGCGGTTTCTAGGATCATCGTTCATAAACTCGCCAAGAAAGGTCGAAACCCATCCCTTAGAGTTAGCACGCGTGTCCGATTCTGTCCGAAAGCTATCGCAATATGGCTGCGAGCCCAATAAGACGGAGCGACGAAGTCCACGATCGCCCGGCCGCATGGGTTTTCTGCAGACCCCTCATCGAGCAATAGCGATTCCTGCAGTCTGTTTTCGCCGCTCCCGCTCGGCTTGCATTTCCAGGATGCTCCTCGCGACCAAAGGCGAGTAAAGCGCCTTGACCCAAGCCGAATTCCCCCACTCTGGCCGCTCACCCAATGCGAGTTTGAAATCAAGCAACGCCTGGTTGTGTTCCTGCGCCAGCCAGTGGGTTACGGCTCGCGCCATCGCCCTTTCGGGCTGGATCGCCTGGAGGTAGGCAGTGCTTTGGATCGCCTGCAACGCGTCGCCGTAGCGACGGACGTCTATCTGCGCCCATGCCAGTTGCAGACTCAGTTCGGTATCGCTGGGACGCTGTTGGGTTGCCTCTGACAACAGATCGACTGCATCCTGATAATTCCCATTCAAGTAATGCCACCAACCGAGTTCGCCAATCCACACCGGCGCTCGCTCGTCATCGCTCTTCTTGAGTTCGATCTCCAATTTGCGCTCGGGCTCTGAGTCTCCTGCGAGCAGCGCCAATCCGGCCGCTGCGACGTCAACCTCTCGCGGCTTCTCGCCCTTGACACTTTCTGCCCAGCGTTGGAATTCGGCCAGTGCGCTTGCCCGGTCCGCTGCTGCCAGAGCTTGTGCGTAAGCTGCAATAATCTCTGGGTGCGAAGTCTTGTCGATATCTAGAATCTGGCGGTAAGCTGCTGCGGACCCAGAGAAGTTTGCTTGCGCGAAACGTGCCAGTGCGAGCACCTGGAAAGCTTTTGGCTGATCGGGACGCAGTCGCAGCGACTGATTCGCCAGTTGCTCGGCCTGCGGATACTTTCTCGTATCGAGCGCTATCCGTGCCCTGGCCGTCCAGAAGATGTACGCTACCGCCAGATCGCGCTCCGGACGCGCCGTCCAGCGTTCGCTGGCGATCAACTTCTGTATTTGGGCAATGCGCTCCGACGGCAACGGATGCGAACGGAAGTATCCTTCCAGTGTCTGCTGTGCAACCTGAGATAGTTCCTCCTGCGGCGTCTTCGCTTTAGCCTGGTACTCCTGGTACAGGCGCGCGAAAGTTTCGAACATGCGGATAGCCCCATTGGGCGAATATCCTGCTCCGACGGCAAGCCGCGTGCCCTCCCGGTCCGACTCCAGTTCCTGATCCTTGCTATATCCAGCCTCGAACACTTCGATGGGTAAGGATACCAACCCTCCCAGCGGAATCTTCTGAAGTGCTTGCTGGCGTTGCACACGCTCGGCACAATGATAGTGGTCAATGTGCTCAATCTCGTGACCGAGCACTGCTGCTAGTTCATCTTCGCTGTCCATCAGTTCCACCAATCCGCCACCGACATAAACGTGTCCCCCCGGCAGAGCAAAGGCGTTGATGAGATACGGACTGGGAAGGTAATGAAACCTGTAAGGCAACTTGCGATGCGCGTCGCGCGCGACCTGCTCACCTACCCGGGTTACATACCGCTGTACGATACTTACTTCGGGCGTGTCTTCCCGCTGTTCTGAACTGGCGTAGAACCGCGCCAGTTGATTCCCGATGCTGATTTCTTCTGCGTCCGACATGCGTGTGAAACTCACCGGCATTCGTGTCAATTCCTGCTCGGTGTTCATAATCTCGAAGTGTGTTCTGCATGGCGGGGTGAAGGTGAATGGACTGTATATCCGCGAACGCTCGTTCCATACGCCCGTTCTTCGCAAAATCGGCAAGCACTTTTAGGCCGAACCACAGATGCCGACGCCAGCCGTTGCCCGGCTCATCCACCGCCTCGCCCCTGACGCCATACTCCTCTAGAAAGCGCGCCGCCAAATCCGCAGAAAATTTATCTTCTAATTGGTTACGGCGGGAAAATTCGATGAGATGTTCCCACATTGCGCGATACCGATTTCGCGATCTCCTGCTGTAGCCCAGCCGCTCGATCTCGCTCAAGGCGTTAGCGACAAGTTGACCCAGTTGCAAGTTTTCCGAAAGGCTTTGTTCCATGACGAACCTCCTTTGAATGTGGCAGCTCCATGGCCGCCGAGGAGTGCATCATGAAAGCTTATGTGCTGTGATTCAACAGGATCCGCTGACCGGCAAGGATTTACTGCAGCGACTCTACATAACGCCCCGGTGCACACAATAGCGCAAATGTGCTGCAGCACATTTGCGGTACTTGGGGTCTGAACAGGATCTGAAGAATGCAGTCAACGACGCACTGGTGTTTGAATGAAGATCACCCCCGGTAAGGATTCATATCGGGAGCGGGTTGCCAAAAGCGGCAGAAAGATTCGGCATAGTGCCGAAATTTGTGAGCAACCAACCGCAACAACCGCTCCTTCCGCACAACGGTTGACTTTGACCGTCCCATCTTCCAGTTTTCCGTTGTACCATGCCTGTCAAACAGGAGGGCGCACTAATGAACTGGAAAGCATGGACACCCTACATCTTGGGTTTGATCGCTGCGATTCTGATCGGGCAGGTCTGGCGCCCTCCACTCACAGTCACTATTTTCGTCCTGTTCGTCATCTTAACTTGGATACTCATGCACTCTGGGCGGCAGATGAACGACCGCTTAGACCGCTTGGAGCGGGAACTCGGCAAGAAACCAGGTACACCAGAACCACATGGGGACCTCGACGAACTACGAGAACATCTTGATGGAAACTTTGACGGTGCAAAGGACGACCGTGAATGGAGATCGGAAAATGCGGAAAAGGACCTTAAGTGGAGATTGGACAATCTGAAATGTGATCTACAAAATCTGGAAAAGGCGCTGGGGGACAAAATCGAGAGTTCATCAAACGATGCACGGGAAGAACTCGCCGAGCTTTCCAATCACCTCGAAGTGCTCGACCTCAGCTACACGAAACAGGAAGCGACCAGTTCGCGGCAACAACTCGAATTCGCACAGCGACTCCAGAAGATGGCCGATGACCTTCGCGAGCTACAGGCAGATGCTGACAATTCTTGGTCAGTCACTGGTTCCCGTTATTCAATAGTAGGGTGGGGGCCTGCTCTGGACCCGTACACATTGGAAGAATTAAAAAGAGCCTACAAGGTAGGCTCAGCTAGTGATCGCGTGCGACTATTGAGAAAACTACAGACTCAACACACTTTGCCCTACGACCTTGCTGTTCTGGCCGTGAGAGATTCGAACGCGGAAGTGCGTGAATGGTTTGCGCGGTGCGGTGATTTTTCCCCTTGGATCAGCCGAAAGTTTCAAGTGCAGCGATCTCCTGGTTTGGCACTGGGTGCGAACAAGGCGTGGTCGCAACCTCAAGAAGCGCACATCGCGGAGGCAAACTCGCGTGAGCTGGTGCAAATCGTTCTGAATGATCCCGATCCTTTTGTCCGAACGTGTTTACACGAAAACTCCTCTGTTTTTTATGGCGTCAGTGACGAGCGTTGGTTGAAGTATTTTAGAGACGCAGACCAGATTGGACGGCTCGCACTGCTGCGCAACAGCAAGGTTACTAACGGCCTGGTCGAAAAACTCTTCAATCTTGAGTGCTCCGAATTAGGGATCGACCTCAACGAGAGAATTGATCTGGGACTTGCATTCTTAAGCAACGCATACAGACTGCACGAACTGAAGGACCGAGCGCTACTTTGCGAAGAACATCATCCCTCTAATTCGTCTGGGCCGACTGGGACGCTGTATGATGCAGAAACGTTTCTCGTTGCTGTATGGGAACATTCTTCTAAATGGCCGCGAGAGACAGGCATGCCGGCAGCTATCTATAAGAGTGTTGCCGCCCCTGCTCACGTAAAAAGCAGCGTCTATGCTTCTTGCGAGGACACGTCCCTGAAATTTTGTATTCTCGATAGCTGCGGCTGGCTGGATCAAGAAACAGTCGACATCGCATTGCAGGACAAAGACGAAGGTTTAAAGGAGCACGCATCTACCATCGGGCAAAAGATCCTTGCGAAAAACAAAGAGGTGCACCAGAAGTGGTTTGAGTCGGAAGAACAGCATAGCGATGACGAATAGAAGAAGGAAGAGGGCCGAGTGACGTGTGACCTTGCCGCTGTACCTCAAGAAAACCTTAGAGCCCGTTGAATGGAGTTTGTAACTGGACCACTGGACCTCATAAACGAAGCGCATGGAGTCGATTCGACGCGGACGAATCGATCATTGGCCATATCGCACCAAAAAAGCGGGTCCTGCCACTGTCGTGCCATAGCTACGGATTACGCCACCGACAACTAGGAAGATCGCAGTCAGCCCGAGTACACGTGTCAGGAGCGGATAACTACGCCTCTCTGTCCAGCACCAACTCGTGATAGGGGCGTGTGGTCCGGAGCAGAATTCGTACGCGACGAACAGCGCCGGCAAGATCACGGCGATCGGCTTGGAAAGAACTGCGAAGAGAACAAGCAGAACGGTGACCGCATATCGGAGTCTCCACTGGCTCGCGGTCGAGGCAGCGTGCGCCCACAACCACGCGATAAACGAGAACAGAATAAAGATGAGCGATACTAAGTCTTTCCGCGCTGAGAGCCAGGCAACCACCTCGGTATGGATCGGATGAACTGCAAACACCACGGCACCGAGCACGGCGAGGATTGCGGGAACTCCGAGCCGACGATAGAGCGGAATCAGCAATGAAGCGCCGATCACCGTATAAAGAAGATGCGTGATCCGAAAAGGCAGACCATCGAAGGGCTTGCTCTTGTCGGCCAGTGCGCGATCCATGAGCCACGTCGTGGTCGTTACCGGGTGGAAATTCGCGAAGTACGGCTCGCTCCAAACAGCGGACAGGCGGGAAAATGCAGCGTCCGCGTGGACATATGGGCTGTGTACCAGGTAGAAGGGATCTTCGTAATCGATGGGTGGAACCCTGACAGTCTGCCCATAGATGATCACGGTGCAGAGTGCAATTAGAGCGATACCGATGACCGTGAGATAGCGAAAGTGATCACCAGGCCAAGTTGCTGTGGCAGCACTTTTTTGGGGGTGCTTTGGGAGCCAGGTAATCTGGGCGGCCTGTCCACGCTGTGGCTCCCGGCGTCGCTTTGGCTTCATGAAAACTGGATTCTAGAGCCCATGCGAAATGGAAGCAAGTGTATCCGATCACATCCGCTGAAATCATACTCAGCTTTGTGCGGAAAAGAGGGGAGCAGGTCAGTCAAGCGCATCATAGCCGAGTTCGAACTGCCCGGTCAGTCAGTTGGTAAGAGTCGTCAGCCGGTTCAGGTTGTCGTAAAACTTATTAAATCACCGGCTCTGAGTTCTGGCCTTGCGTCTGTCAACTAGGATATCGATGCCCAGGCCTAACAAGCACCACCACAATGTTCCGGCCACTAGAATCCAAATTCCGGCAATCGTGCCGTGATTCCAAGCTAAAACATAAGCGAGCGCCGAAACTGGAATATCGACCAGCATGATGACCACCCATACAATCCCTAAGTATTGTAATTCCGGAATCACGTGTCCAATCATGCTGATCAGACAAGCGCAAAGATGAAGAACGGGCAAGAAATAAACCCAACGGAATCGCTTCTGGGCACGTGGCATTTTACGCTCCAATTCTTTACCGAGGCTCGGGCCATATACCTCTTCATCTGTTGTCAACGCACCCCCATCCACGGCAAGGCGGAGGAAGAGGCGGTGGCTGTCGTGGAGGAGTATCTGTCTTGCAACCGCAATTCTTTGCGTCGTCGCCGGTGTCTGGATTGTTGTTATAAGCCCACACCACGGTGGAA
This sequence comes from uncultured Acidobacteriaceae bacterium, assembly GCA_963800565.1. GTDB lineage: Bacteria > Acidobacteriota > Terriglobia > Terriglobales > Acidobacteriaceae > Acidiflorens. Next base: position 28,027 of record CAWDBM010000007.1, on the reverse strand, counting down.
ATAAAGTTGCCCACGGCTGAATATGGGGCCTGGGTGAGTAGCATGGCGTCGCATTGTCTCATACACTTGGCACGGTCGCCCTTGCTGCAAGGGTGATCCCTCCTGCACTCGTAGTAGCAGATATCGTGATGCATACATGCCGTGTCCGTAGGCCCCCATGGCTTGTGATATTGAGACGCCAACGAAGGATCGTACGGTCCAAATGTTCCCCCAGTCCAATTCGGCCCACACCACCATCCCCAAACCGGCAATTCTCCGGATGGGTCCCTAAAATTGACTGGGCTGTTCCGCACGTAGCTATAAAAGTCCGCGCCGCCGGCGAAGCGCATTGGGTCTTCGCTGACGAATCTTCCGATGTTGTGATCGTAGTACCTAGCACGGTATTCGTAGAGCCCCGTTTCGGAGTCAACTTCGTGAGCCGTGTACTGGAATGTGTTAGTAACCGTACCTGTGGACGAAGTTATCTTGGCGTAGGAATCGTTTGTGTAAGTATCAGCCAGAGCACCCGCCGAACTGCTCAGTGAAGTAACTGAAGTCAGGCCGTCCTGCTCGTAGTAGCTAATCGTGCTGGAACGGAGTTCAGCAAGCGGTTGGTCCGCCCAGGCAGACTGCGTATAGCGCGCGAGCAGGTTCACCGACAAATCGACCTCTTCGATGAGACTGGGGCCATCATAGAGGTAATTCACTGCTGTCCGGCTAAAGTTTCGAGAGGTCATTCTAACCAGTTGAAGATAAGCATGATAACGCATGGTTGAATCAGGAACGATTTGAATTGGAAAAGGGCCGGATTGACTTCTTTCTGCCTGTCTTTTGGGTGAAACAATGATCGGTGAATTCTGGCCGCACCGTCTTCTCACAACTGATCGAGCATCTACCCGAAAAAGAATTTCAGAAGTGTGTTGCCCGCTACCGTGGCGACGCTAACTTCAGGGGATTTTCCTGTTGGGACCAGTTACTGGCGATGGCCTTCGCGCAACTCACCTATCGCGAGAGCTTGCGCGATATCGAGTCCTGCCTGCGGGCTCTCCAAAGCAAGCTGTATCACATGGGGTTCCGCGGCAAGGTGTCGCGCTCCACTTTAGCCGACGCGAACGAATCGCACGACTGGCGTATCTTCGCCGATTTCGCGCAGGGGTTAATTGCGACCGCCCGTCCGTTGCACGCCTGCGATTTGATGGGAGTCGATTTGCATCAGAGTTTGTATGCTCTGGACTCCACCACCATCGACCTGTGCTTGTCGTTGTTTCCGTGGGCCAAGTTTCGCCAGCGCAAGGCCGCCGTCAAGATGCACACCTTGCTGGACCTGCACGGCAACATTCCCACGTTTATCCGCGTCACCAGCGGGGCCGTGCATGACGTGAACATCCTCGACGAAATCATGCCCGAGGCTGGATCTTTCTACGTAATGGACCGGGCCTACATCGACTTTCAACGACTCTTCGTCTTTACCCTCAGCTCGGCCTTCTTCGTTGTGCGCACTAAGTCGAACGTGTTACTCGAACGACGTTACTCGCATCCGGTGGATAAGAGCACGGGCGTGCTTTCGGATCAAACCGTGATTCTTTCCTCCGTGGAATCCGCCACAGCTTATCCAGATCCGCTACGAAAGGTGAGCTACTTCGACCCGGAGAGGAGCAAGCGCCTGAAGTTTCTGACTAACAACTTTACGCTTCCGGCGCGGACGATTGCCGACATCTACAAGCAACGCTGGCAGGTGGAGCTATTCTTCAAATGGATCAAGCAGCATCTGCGAATTAAGGCCTTCTACGGAACCAGCGAGAACGCCGTGAAGACGCAAATCTGGATTGCGGTGTCGATCTATGTACTGGTGGCGATCGTGCGGAAACGACTGGGGCTGCAAGTCAGCCTTTACCAGATTCTACAGATTCTCAGTGTTACTCTTTTCGAGAAAACGCCCATTTTACAGGCACTTCAGGCGTGCGACTCTGATAGCAATTTAGTCGACATCGGCAATCAGTTGATTCTGTTCAACTTTTAGCCGGACAGTAGTGGAGGTAATTAGTCGTGCCCGGCGCCGAGCTCTTCTGTATCCTCCGCCCATATGGATCGTACTTGAAGGCCACTGTTCCCGAGCCCGGAACCACCGCCGACACCATGCGGTTTTCGAAGTCCCACGTGTAACTTTTCCCGCTAGCGTCCGTCAGTGTGTTGCCGTTTGCGTCTAATGCTGACCCTAGCACGGTTTTCGACCACGAGCACTTTCTATCCTGATGCGTTCCCGACCACTTAGCCCACATTGGACTGACGCGAAGTGCGCGTTTTTTAGAAAAAATCCCCTGATGCGGTTTTTTGCCCTGAGCCTCGCGTGGGCCCTGGTGCGTTTCGAGCTTCGGATCAACACCGGCAGCTAAGGAAAAAGTCTCCTCACCACTCGTGAGAGCCGGGGTTCGTTCTTCAGTTGCGGGCAGCATCACTGCTGATTGTAGTCAGCAAGGCGCGCGCATAGAAGTGACTTTGGGGACTCGTGGAGAGGTACTACAGGCCCGTGCTACTCGTCTTCAGTTTCCGCTTCGAGCGCGGCCAGCAGTGCAGCCCTCTCGTCGTCGCTCTGGCCGTGGTCATCATCCGTGACTACCGATTTCTTGTGTTCGAGTTTTGCTCCGGGATGCGTGGCCGCGTGGATTTGTTGCAGCTTGCGGATCGCCACGTGCGTATAGATTTCCGTGGTCGAGAGTTCGGCGTGTCCGAGCATCTGCTGGATGTAGCGGATATCGGCTCCGCCTTCGAGCATCAGTGTTGCCATAGTGTGGCGGAACGTGTGGCAGGAACCGGATTTTCCCAGGTTCGCTTGCGCGATATAGTCACGTGCCAGATAACTCATCGCGTCAGGATGAAACGGCTCTCCGTACTGCGTCAGGAACAACGTCGCGTCGTCCGGCTCTAGGGCTAACTGCGGACGCGCTTCGCGCAGATATTTCTCCACCCAGGCCAACGCCCGCTCGCCGATCGGGATCATGCGATCTTTTTTGCCCTTGCCCTGGCGCACCGTCAGCGTGGCGCGCTCGCGGTCCAGGTCGTACAGTTTGAGGCGGATCAGTTCGCTGCGCCGCACACCGCTTGAGTAGAAGGTTTCGAGCATGGCCCGGTCGCGCAAACCAACCGGCGTTTTGATGTCAGGCACGACCATGACGTGCTCCACTTCATCGGCGCTGAGGATCGTCTTCGGCAGGCGCTTCTCCATGCGCGGCAGGTCGAGATCAGAAGCCGGGTTGTGCAGGATGTGATTGTTGCGCACCAGCCAACGAAACCAGCGGCGTACTGGCGTCAGCCGCGAGTGCTGCGTGCGGAACGTGAGCGGCTGCCCGTCGCCTTTGCGGTAGTAGTAGAGGTATCGCTGGTAGCTTTCGAGGATCGGGCGCGTCACCTCCATGGGATGCTGCAAGCCGCGCAACTCGGCCCAGCGGATGAAGTCGGCGATAGCCCAACGCGCGTGATCGGCTGTGTCCTCCGAGTAGTTGTTGATCAGCAGCCACTCCAGGTGCTCTTCCATCAAGCGGCCTAGCGGCGAGTGCGGCTCCAGGTGCGGATGACGACGTTTGCTGACGCGGGCCATTACCTCACTCCCGCGCGTCGCGTCAGACCGTGGCCGTTCGGTTTGCCTTCGGCTACGATTGCGCGCTGCGGGAGACCTGCGGCCTCGGACCCCCTATATGCATTTCCGCGAAGCCGCGAAGTGGAAGCCGAAACCATTTCGAGTGTTGGCGATGCGCCATTTTGTTCGGGGCCGCGAAGTGCCCGCACCCCACCCGCGAAGTCGTCATTTACCCCCGCGAAGTTGCCCTCTGACCCCGCGAAGTTAGAGCTATGATTCGCTTCCTCCTCTGAGGTCGGCAGTTGATAGACCACCAGCTGGCCTTGGTTGCCGCCGCGCCGCAACACGAGATATTCCATCTCTTCCAGGCGCTTCAGATGTTGCCGCAACTGTGTGTCACCCCACTTGGTGTACTCGCGCACCGTGCGCCGCGTAAAACGATACTGGCTCGCCGCGATCTCCGAGTGCTCACACTCGGCCTTCACCATCTCGGTGATCAGTGCGAGCAGCTTGCGAGTCTGCGGGCGCAGTTCGTCGAGCGAGGGCTTGAGTCCCACCTGGTCGGCGAGTTCTTGCGCCAGTTTCACGTCGGCTTCGGTAGCCTCGATGTATTCCAGCGTCTCGCCGTCATCGGCAAACGTTTTGATTTCCCGCTGGTGCTGGTGCAAGAGTGCGATGGCTTCGATCAGCGTCAGCAGTTTGTTGTGGTCGCGCCGTGCTCGCATCATGTGATCGGGAAACTCGCCCACATCGTGGTTGTTCACCACAGTGATCGGGCGCAAGAGACGCTGCGCGTTGCGATGCAGGCTGATGAGTTTCGCTCGCTTGCGCCGCAACAGATGCCCTTCGATGGTGCGCGCCTCGCGCTGCCGCCGGTGGATTGCACGCGTCTGCTCCCGGTCCTCGTTCACCGTTAGCGCAATCGCGCGGTTCATCAGTTCCTCGTCCACGTCCTGGGCCGTAGTGGTCAGGAACAACATCACCGGGCCTTCGACTTCGTAATCGTGTGTCACCAGCTTGCCGCTCACCGGGTCTTTGCCGGTCGAGGCGATCTTCAGCACGCCCTCGGACTGCAACAGTTTCAGCGGATAGCTGGCGCGGTCGGCTCCCTGTTGTTCCGAGATGGCGAGGATCTTGTGCTTGAGATTTTTCTGGCCCATGTAGAACAGTGCTTGCCCGGTCATGGCCGTGTAGTTTTCGCGCTGTTCTTCCGGTACGAAGTCGAGCACCGCTTCCATCAACGAACTCTTGCCCGCCGAAGATGCCGACTGCACCACGATGGCCAGGGGCTTTTCGAGCAACCGGGACACCCCGGCCAGGTAGCCGATTTTTTTATTAGTCTCCTCGCCCACCACGCCGCACTTCTCGAAGTCCTCCAGCACTCGCTCCAGCAGGCGCGGATCGCGCAGCAGTTCCATCGCGGCCGATTTCTCCTCGGCCGTCATCTCGAGTTTTTCTTCCTGCGGCGTCAGCGTCTTTTCCAGCCACTCGCGTTGCAGGTCCTCCAGCTCCAGGATCAACCGCGCTAGGTCGCGCTCGATGCTCTCTTCCTTGTGGCCTAGTTCTTTCGCTGCCTGTTTGGCAAACAGCGAGCGCGGACGTGCGCCGTACAGATCGAATCGGTCCACGTGCAAGCGTGTTTCTCCACGCGTGCTGGTGCTCGTCACCATCACATTCACGTGCAGCACGCCGGGAGCAGTGTTCTTCCCGAGGTCTACGATGCGATAGCGCCGCTCTCCCATCGTCACGTACACCGTCTCGCCCGAGACTTCGATGCGCACATCTCTGGCAGGCACCACGGTCCCAGTCGGGAGCGGCGCTATCGGCAGTGGTGTGGCTAAAGAAGAAACGGGTTCCTCGCTCACTGTGGTTGTGTTTGATTCAGAGATTTTTTCTTTAGCTGCCGTGGTTGGTTCTTCAGCTTTAGCAGCTAAGGGAGGAACGGACTCGGTCGTTTTCTCTTCCGCCGGCGTCGTCACTGGCTCCGGGATTTCTTCTTTGGCTGCGGGTTCGATGGTTTCCTCCTCGGTCTGCGCTTGCGGCTTCACCGGCTGCGGCTCGATCACCGCCACGGTGGGCCGTTGGCCTTTGCCCAGCCATGCCGCGCGCTGCAGATACATGCCCAGCCAGTGCGCAGCAGGCTGCTGCTTCAGCGCGAACTCGTTGGCATCCTGGCCGCGCGGAAACTGCACGCGGAAACACTCGACGCCCATCCCGATCAGTTCTTCGGCGTGTTTCAGTGCGGCGCGTTCGCCCGCGTCGTCGCGGTCGTAGGCGATGTAAATTCTCTTCGTGCCATGCTTCCGGAACGCCGCTTTGATCTCGTCGGTAAATCCGTTCACGCCGTAGCTGCTGGTCACGTGCCGATAGCCCGCGCACCAGAACGTCAGCGCATCGATCAGCGCTTCGCAGAGAATGATTTCCTTCGAGGCGATCAGCGCCGCCTCGTTCCACACGCCCCGGTGCGGGCCGGGCAGGTACAGGTGTTCTGCTGTGTCCTCGCGCAACAGGTGGCGCGGCGCGATCTTGCGCCCGTACATCTGCACCACTTCGCCTTCCCGGTTGAAGATCGGGATCACGATGGAACCACGCAAGTGTTCGCGTCCGTTCTCGCGCAGCACACCGAGTTGCTGCAACCGTCCGCGCTGCTCTGCGCCCGCGCTGCGGTTCTTCTCGGGCATTCGGTAACCCAGTGTGCGATTGGCAAAGCCCAGCCGGAACTGCTCGACCATCTCCGACGATTGCAGGCCGCGTTTTACGAGATACTGCTGCGCTTCGGGCGACATCTTCAGCGTCTCGTGATAGTGCTCCACCACAGCTTCCAGCAATCGCTTGTCGTTGGCCGTATGTTCGATGAGCGGCGGCAGTTTCACCGTCGTGGATTTTCGCGGCGGCGGTTCCGTGGCGTTGGCAGCGGAAGGAAGATAGTCCCGGCACAGCAACTCCAGCGCATGGCGCACGCTGATGCCCTCGGCCAGCATCACCCAGTCGATCACCGAACCGCTCTTGCCGCACGCGCCTTTGCACTGCCAAACATTTTTCACCGGGTCGATGTTCAAACTCGGATTGGTGTCCTTGTGAAACGGGCACAGCCCGATCAGTTCCTTGCCGCTGCGCCGCAGCTGGATGCCGCGCGCCTCCGCCAGACGTTGGACTGAGATTTCCCGCTTGATCCGTTCCACCACCTCGTCTGGAAGTCGGGCCATCTATGTTCCTTTCCGGGGTCGTTTCCGGTGTTTTTCTAAAATCCTGTCAAGTACCTCTTATGTGATATTTGTAGTATCATATAGCGACTATCATGGTCAACGGGTTAAATCTCTATTCCTATGCTGACGACATGAAACGTCAGCAGAAGATCGCGAACAATGGACACTCTGAAGGGTTCCCTGAGCGCCTGGTCACGGTGCGGAAGGAACGGAATCTTACCCAGCAGGCTCTTGCGGAAACGGTGCGCTGTGCGCTCACCCAGTTGAAGCGTTATGAAAGCGGCGCTTCACAACCCACTCTCGATGTCATCAAGAGATTGGCGCAGGCCCTTCACGTCACTTCGGATTACCTGCTCTTCGGGAAGAATGAACGCGGTCCCGACGAGGACCTGCGTTTGCAGTTTGAAGCGGTCTCTCGTTTTGATCCTGAAGCCAAGAAAGTTGTAAAGCAGGTCCTCGACAGCATGATCTTGCAGCAAGAAGCTCGCCGCTGGTCGTCATCGACTTCCTGAGCGAACATAGTTGGAAAGGATTTTCTGTGGCAACACACGATTCCATGAACGAAAAACAGCAGGCCCACGATCTGATCGAACGTCTGGCGCCCACCCAGATTTCCGCCGTCGTTCACCTGCTCGAAGTGATGACCGATCCGGTGGCCCGCAGTCTCGCCAATGCTCCCATGGATGATGAGCCGGTCACGGAGGAAGAAGCTCGCGAGATCGCCGCCGCGCGCGCCTCCCTCGACCGTGGCGAGGGCATTCCGCACGAGAAAGTGCTGGCCGAGTTCGGCCTTACCTCGGAAGATTTCGAGCGCATGGGCCGCACTCCACTCGACCCTCACAAGACGGGTCGGTAAGCATGGGCAAGAACGTTCTCTGGACCGATCAGGCCAAGGCTCAACTCCGCGCGATCGATCAGCCCACTGCTCTCCGCATCCTGCACGCCCTGGCTCGCTACCTGGAAACCGGCGAAGGCGGCGTGAAGCGTCTCCAGAACATCGAACCGCCCGAGTTCCGGCTGCGGATCGGCGACTACCGCGTGCGCTTCCATGAACACGAAAACGCCCTTCGCATCACCGCCGTAAAACACCGCCGCGAAGCCTACCGCTGATGCCGCTGCGCCCTGACTTCCATTTTTCAATCACATTTTTTCCTAGCTGGAAGCAACACAGGAGCGGAGAGGGAGCCGGGTCAAGCCCGCACGTTCTTGGTGCGCCGCGCGGCGGTCGGAGCGAAGCGGAGAGGCTTGACGCGGCTCCCGCGCTCCGTACACTCTCCAGCGACAAAATGGGATCACCGCCTCCCGCCGCTGGGTTTTTCGCGCTGCGGTTTCTCGCTCGCCTGCTGCTGCAACTTGGCTGCGAGCTGGTGCTTGGTTTCGCTGATTTGATCCAGCAGTTGGTTGAACCCTTCCGGCGTCATCTTCTCGCCCGCCGCCAGTGGCCCTAACACGTTTACCAGCAGCAGGCGCACTCCCACGATCTCGGCCAGCGCCGGGTCGCGCCTCTCTACATCGCGGGCACTCGCCAGCACCACCTCGTGGCGGAGCCCAGCGACACTGAGCGGTCCCGTGAAACCACAATCCTTTTGATTAGGCTTCCAAACGAAGGTTGCGTTACTGATTGCATTGGCTATTTTCGGTCCATCCGCCCCTGCACAGCTCGGACAAGTCTTATTCAGTGTCGCAATCGCCTCAGCGACAGCACTGGCAAGTTGAGCCAGTTGAGCAGATGAGAAAGACCCCTTCGTCTGATACAACCCAAGCGGATCAGACGAGTCCACCGGCGAGTTAGATACATACCTGTAGAAGTTGATCGCGCCCTTAAAAGCGATAGGATCCTCGCTGATGAAGCGACCGACGTTTTGGTCGTAATAGCGTGCCCCGGTAGTAGTACAACCCGGTTTCGGCATCGGAGTCTCGCGCTGTGTACTGGAACGGATTGGCCAGCGTTCCGGTGGAACCGGCCAGTTTCCCAAAGGAGTCGTAGGTATAAGTGTTCGCGAGAGCGGCAGCCGAGTTGCTGAGCGAGGACACGGAGCCAAGACCGTCTTGCTGGTAGTAGCTGGTCGTCGAGCCCCGCACTTCGGCCAATGGCTCGTCGGTTTCCAGTCCTTGCGTGTATCGGGCCAGCATGTTCCCGTTGTTGTCCACTTCCTCGATGACGTTGGTTCCATCTTCCAACCCGTCATAGAGGTAATTTGTGGTGCCGAGCGGGCCGGACTTCTGAATCCTGCGCCCGAAGGGATCGTACTTGAAGGTTGTCGTGCCGCCGTTGGTGCCGGGGACGACGGCCTGAGTCAGGCGGTTCTCGAAGTCCCAGGAGTAGGATTTGCCGGAGGGGTCGGAGAGGGTATTGCCGTTTGCGTCGTACGTGTAGCTACCCGACGAATTGGATGTCAGCTCGTTCGACGAGTTGTAGCTGTAGGTCGGCACTCCGGATTCGGAGCCGACACGGTTATCTAATGGGCCCTGATGAGATGCCATATTACAGTGACGATGATGGCCGCCGGAACGGTCCAGCCGTATAGCACGGTGACCGATATTGTCGAGTGCATCCATGCAGGTAGGGATCGGGCCCAAACCGGAATCCCGTACCCGATGGCGGCCCGGCCGAACAGAAGAAACACCACCAGAAGTACGGCCCATGTAATGAAGAAAACTCTTAGCAATTCCATACTGCCGATGACCTTCTCGTTAGTCGTTAGGCTTACTGACATTTGATCGGCCCACAGAAGCCAGGCGCTGGTGTATTTGCATTTACTACCGATCCGGCAAACACTGAAATGGTGTAGGTCGCTGGACAGAGCTGATTGGCATACGGATCCGAGAGACGGCACTTAACAATAGTGATCTTCTTGGTGCCGTCCGGGCACGTGCATCCGTATACACACGCTATCCCTCGGATTAGCCCTGCCTCCTTGACACACGGACACTTCATCGTGGGGGCCAGACCTTCGGGGTCGCGCTTGTTGATCGGATTGTTGGTAACGTAAGCGAAAAAGTTGATACCTCCATTAAACTGAATCGGGTCTTCGCTGACGAATCGACCAACCGTTTGGTCGTAATACCGCGCCCGGTATTCGTAAATTCCAGTCTCGGGATCGAACTCACGCCCCGTGTACTGGAACGGGTTTCTGAGCGTGCCCGTAAAGTTCGTGAGGTTGCCGAAGGAATCGTAGGTGTAGGTGTTTGCGAGCGTGCCCGTCGAACTGCTGAGCGATGTGATCGATCCCAGACCATCAGCCTCGTAATAACTGCTCCCGCCCGAGCGAAGCTCGGCCAGCGGTTCATCGATGTTCTGCGTCTGCGTGTAGCCGGATATTTCGGTGCCGCTAGCGTTCACGGTTTCGATCAGATTGCCGCCATCGTAGACAAAGATCCCGGTGAAATTGGGCGAGGATTTGTAAATTCTGCGGCCGAGCGGATCATATTTGAAGGTCACCGTCCCCGTGCCCGGCACTGTTGCTTGTGTCAATCGGTTCTCGAAGTCCCAGGAGTAGGATTTGCCGGAGGGATCGGAGAGGGTATTGCCGTTTGCGTCTAATGCTGACCCTAGCACGGTTTTCGACCACGAGCACTTTCTATCCTGATGCGTTCCCGACCACTTAGCCCACATTGGACTGACGCGAAGTGCGCGTTTTTTAGAAAAAATCCCCTGATGCGGTTTTTTGCCCTGAGCCTCGCGTGGGCCCTGGTGCGTTTCGAGCTTCGGATCAACACCGGCAGCTAAGGAAAAAGTCTCCTCACCACTCGTGAGAGCCGGGGTTCGTTCTTCAGTTGCGGGCAGCATCACTGCTGATTGTAGTCAGCAAGGCGCGCGCATAGAAGTGACTTTGGGGACTCGTGGAGAGGTACTACAGGCCCGTGCTACTCGTCTTCAGTTTCCGCTTCGAGCGCGGCCAGCAGTGCAGCCCTCTCGTCGTCGCTCTGGCCGTGGTCATCATCCGTGACTACCGATTTCTTGTGTTCGAGTTTTGCTCCGGGATGCGTGGCCGCGTGGATTTGTTGCAGCTTGCGGATCGCCACGTGCGTATAGATTTCCGTGGTCGAGAGTTCGGCGTGTCCGAGCATCTGCTGGATGTAGCGGATATCGGCTCCGCCTTCGAGCATCAGTGTTGCCATAGTGTGGCGGAACGTGTGGCAGGAACCGGATTTTCCCAGGTTCGCTTGCGCGATATAGTCACGTGCCAGATAACTCATCGCGTCAGGATGAAACGGCTCTCCGTACTGCGTCAGGAACAACGTCGCGTCGTCCGGCTCTAGGGCTAACTGCGGACGCGCTTCGCGCAGATATTTCTCCACCCAGGCCAACGCCCGCTCGCCGATCGGGATCATGCGATCTTTTTTGCCCTTGCCCTGGCGCACCGTCAGCGTGGCGCGCTCGCGGTCCAGGTCGTACAGTTTGAGGCGGATCAGTTCGCTGCGCCGCACACCGCTTGAGTAGAAGGTTTCGAGCATGGCCCGGTCGCGCAAACCAACCGGCGTTTTGATGTCAGGCACGACCATGACGTGCTCCACTTCATCGGCGCTGAGGATCGTCTTCGGCAGGCGCTTCTCCATGCGCGGCAGGTCGAGATCAGAAGCCGGGTTGTGCAGGATGTGATTGTTGCGCACCAGCCAACGAAACCAGCGGCGTACTGGCGTCAGCCGCGAGTGCTGCGTGCGGAACGTGAGCGGCTGCCCGTCGCCTTTGCGGTAGTAGTAGAGGTATCGCTGGTAGCTTTCGAGGATCGGGCGCGTCACCTCCATGGGATGCTGCAAGCCGCGCAACTCGGCCCAGCGGATGAAGTCGGCGATAGCCCAACGCGCGTGATCGGCTGTGTCCTCCGAGTAGTTGTTGATCAGCAGCCACTCCAGGTGCTCTTCCATCAAGCGGCCTAGCGGCGAGTGCGGCTCCAGGTGCGGATGACGACGTTTGCTGACGCGGGCCATTACCTCACTCCCGCGCGTCGCGTCAGACCGTGGCCGTTCGGTTTGCCTTCGGCTACGATTGCGCGCTGCGGGAGACCTGCGGCCTCGGACCCCCTATATGCATTTCCGCGAAGCCGCGAAGTGGAAGCCGAAACCATTTCGAGTGTTGGCGATGCGCCATTTTGTTCGGGGCCGCGAAGTGCCCGCACCCCACCCGCGAAGTCGTCATTTACCCCCGCGAAGTTGCCCTCTGACCCCGCGAAGTTAGAGCTATGATTCGCTTCCTCCTCTGAGGTCGGCAGTTGATAGACCACCAGCTGGCCTTGGTTGCCGCCGCGCCGCAACACGAGATATTCCATCTCTTCCAGGCGCTTCAGATGTTGCCGCAACTGTGTGTCACCCCACTTGGTGTACTCGCGCACCGTGCGCCGCGTAAAACGATACTGGCTCGCCGCGATCTCCGAGTGCTCACACTCGGCCTTCACCATCTCGGTGATCAGTGCGAGCAGCTTGCGAGTCTGCGGGCGCAGTTCGTCGAGCGAGGGCTTGAGTCCCACCTGGTCGGCGAGTTCTTGCGCCAGTTTCACGTCGGCTTCGGTAGCCTCGATGTATTCCAGCGTCTCGCCGTCATCGGCAAACGTTTTGATTTCCCGCTGGTGCTGGTGCAAGAGTGCGATGGCTTCGATCAGCGTCAGCAGTTTGTTGTGGTCGCGCCGTGCTCGCATCATGTGATCGGGAAACTCGCCCACATCGTGGTTGTTCACCACAGTGATCGGGCGCAAGAGACGCTGCGCGTTGCGATGCAGGCTGATGAGTTTCGCTCGCTTGCGCCGCAACAGATGCCCTTCGATGGTGCGCGCCTCGCGCTGCCGCCGGTGGATTGCACGCGTCTGCTCCCGGTCCTCGTTCACCGTTAGCGCAATCGCGCGGTTCATCAGTTCCTCGTCCACGTCCTGGGCCGTAGTGGTCAGGAACAACATCACCGGGCCTTCGACTTCGTAATCGTGTGTCACCAGCTTGCCGCTCACCGGGTCTTTGCCGGTCGAGGCGATCTTCAGCACGCCCTCGGACTGCAACAGTTTCAGCGGATAGCTGGCGCGGTCGGCTCCCTGTTGTTCCGAGATGGCGAGGATCTTGTGCTTGAGATTTTTCTGGCCCATGTAGAACAGTGCTTGCCCGGTCATGGCCGTGTAGTTTTCGCGCTGTTCTTCCGGTACGAAGTCGAGCACCGCTTCCATCAACGAACTCTTGCCCGCCGAAGATGCCGACTGCACCACGATGGCCAGGGGCTTTTCGAGCAACCGGGACACCCCGGCCAGGTAGCCGATTTTTTTATTAGTCTCCTCGCCCACCACGCCGCACTTCTCGAAGTCCTCCAGCACTCGCTCCAGCAGGCGCGGATCGCGCAGCAGTTCCATCGCGGCCGATTTCTCCTCGGCCGTCATCTCGAGTTTTTCTTCCTGCGGCGTCAGCGTCTTTTCCAGCCACTCGCGTTGCAGGTCCTCCAGCTCCAGGATCAACCGCGCTAGGTCGCGCTCGATGCTCTCTTCCTTGTGGCCTAGTTCTTTCGCTGCCTGTTTGGCAAACAGCGAGCGCGGACGTGCGCCGTACAGATCGAATCGGTCCACGTGCAAGCGTGTTTCTCCACGCGTGCTGGTGCTCGTCACCATCACATTCACGTGCAGCACGCCGGGAGCAGTGTTCTTCCCGAGGTCTACGATGCGATAGCGCCGCTCTCCCATCGTCACGTACACCGTCTCGCCCGAGACTTCGATGCGCACATCTCTGGCAGGCACCACGGTCCCAGTCGGGAGCGGCGCTATCGGCAGTGGTGTGGCTAAAGAAGAAACGGGTTCCTCGCTCACTGTGGTTGTGTTTGATTCAGAGATTTTTTCTTTAGCTGCCGTGGTTGGTTCTTCAGCTTTAGCAGCTAAGGGAGGAACGGACTCGGTCGTTTTCTCTTCCGCCGGCGTCGTCACTGGCTCCGGGATTTCTTCTTTGGCTGCGGGTTCGATGGTTTCCTCCTCGGTCTGCGCTTGCGGCTTCACCGGCTGCGGCTCGATCACCGCCACGGTGGGCCGTTGGCCTTTGCCCAGCCATGCCGCGCGCTGCAGATACATGCCCAGCCAGTGCGCAGCAGGCTGCTGCTTCAGCGCGAACTCGTTGGCATCCTGGCCGCGCGGAAACTGCACGCGGAAACACTCGACGCCCATCCCGATCAGTTCTTCGGCGTGTTTCAGTGCGGCGCGTTCGCCCGCGTCGTCGCGGTCGTAGGCGATGTAAATTCTCTTCGTGCCATGCTTCCGGAACGCCGCTTTGATCTCGTCGGTAAATCCGTTCACGCCGTAGCTGCTGGTCACGTGCCGATAGCCCGCGCACCAGAACGTCAGCGCATCGATCAGCGCTTCGCAGAGAATGATTTCCTTCGAGGCGATCAGCGCCGCCTCGTTCCACACGCCCCGGTGCGGGCCGGGCAGGTACAGGTGTTCTGCTGTGTCCTCGCGCAACAGGTGGCGCGGCGCGATCTTGCGCCCGTACATCTGCACCACTTCGCCTTCCCGGTTGAAGATCGGGATCACGATGGAACCACGCAAGTGTTCGCGTCCGTTCTCGCGCAGCACACCGAGTTGCTGCAACCGTCCGCGCTGCTCTGCGCCCGCGCTGCGGTTCTTCTCGGGCATTCGGTAACCCAGTGTGCGATTGGCAAAGCCCAGCCGGAACTGCTCGACCATCTCCGACGATTGCAGGCCGCGTTTTACGAGATACTGCTGCGCTTCGGGCGACATCTTCAGCGTCTCGTGATAGTGCTCCACCACAGCTTCCAGCAATCGCTTGTCGTTGGCCGTATGTTCGATGAGCGGCGGCAGTTTCACCGTCGTGGATTTTCGCGGCGGCGGTTCCGTGGCGTTGGCAGCGGAAGGAAGATAGTCCCGGCACAGCAACTCCAGCGCATGGCGCACGCTGATGCCCTCGGCCAGCATCACCCAGTCGATCACCGAACCGCTCTTGCCGCACGCGCCTTTGCACTGCCAAACATTTTTCACCGGGTCGATGTTCAAACTCGGATTGGTGTCCTTGTGAAACGGGCACAGCCCGATCAGTTCCTTGCCGCTGCGCCGCAGCTGGATGCCGCGCGCCTCCGCCAGACGTTGGACTGAGATTTCCCGCTTGATCCGTTCCACCACCTCGTCTGGAAGTCGGGCCATCTATGTTCCTTTCCGGGGTCGTTTCCGGTGTTTTTCTAAAATCCTGTCAAGTACCTCTTATGTGATATTTGTAGTATCATATAGCGACTATCATGGTCAACGGGTTAAATCTCTATTCCTATGCTGACGACATGAAACGTCAGCAGAAGATCGCGAACAATGGACACTCTGAAGGGTTCCCTGAGCGCCTGGTCACGGTGCGGAAGGAACGGAATCTTACCCAGCAGGCTCTTGCGGAAACGGTGCGCTGTGCGCTCACCCAGTTGAAGCGTTATGAAAGCGGCGCTTCACAACCCACTCTCGATGTCATCAAGAGATTGGCGCAGGCCCTTCACGTCACTTCGGATTACCTGCTCTTCGGGAAGAATGAACGCGGTCCCGACGAGGACCTGCGTTTGCAGTTTGAAGCGGTCTCTCGTTTTGATCCTGAAGCCAAGAAAGTTGTAAAGCAGGTCCTCGACAGCATGATCTTGCAGCAAGAAGCTCGCCGCTGGTCGTCATCGACTTCCTGAGCGAACATAGTTGGAAAGGATTTTCTGTGGCAACACACGATTCCATGAACGAAAAACAGCAGGCCCACGATCTGATCGAACGTCTGGCGCCCACCCAGATTTCCGCCGTCGTTCACCTGCTCGAAGTGATGACCGATCCGGTGGCCCGCAGTCTCGCCAATGCTCCCATGGATGATGAGCCGGTCACGGAGGAAGAAGCTCGCGAGATCGCCGCCGCGCGCGCCTCCCTCGACCGTGGCGAGGGCATTCCGCACGAGAAAGTGCTGGCCGAGTTCGGCCTTACCTCGGAAGATTTCGAGCGCATGGGCCGCACTCCACTCGACCCTCACAAGACGGGTCGGTAAGCATGGGCAAGAACGTTCTCTGGACCGATCAGGCCAAGGCTCAACTCCGCGCGATCGATCAGCCCACTGCTCTCCGCATCCTGCACGCCCTGGCTCGCTACCTGGAAACCGGCGAAGGCGGCGTGAAGCGTCTCCAGAACATCGAACCGCCCGAGTTCCGGCTGCGGATCGGCGACTACCGCGTGCGCTTCCATGAACACGAAAACGCCCTTCGCATCACCGCCGTAAAACACCGCCGCGAAGCCTACCGCTGATGCCGCTGCGCCCTGACTTCCATTTTTCAATCACATTTTTTCCTAGCTGGAAGCAACACAGGAGCGGAGAGGGAGCCGGGTCAAGCCCGCACGTTCTTGGTGCGCCGCGCGGCGGTCGGAGCGAAGCGGAGAGGCTTGACGCGGCTCCCGCGCTCCGTACACTCTCCAGCGACAAAATGGGATCACCGCCTCCCGCCGCTGGGTTTTTCGCGCTGCGGTTTCTCGCTCGCCTGCTGCTGCAACTTGGCTGCGAGCTGGTGCTTGGTTTCGCTGATTTGATCCAGCAGTTGGTTGAACCCTTCCGGCGTCATCTTCTCGCCCGCCGCCAGTGGCCCTAACACGTTTACCAGCAGCAGGCGCACTCCCACGATCTCGGCCAGCGCCGGGTCGCGCCTCTCTACATCGCGGGCACTCGCCAGCACCACCTCGCGGCACCACTCTCCCAGCGTCCGTCCGCTCGTCTGCGCCGCTGTTTCGAGCTGCGCGTACTCTTCCTCGCTCACTTTGAATCCGATGGATTTCCTGCGCAGCGGCGGCTTCACCATGTCCCGGCTTCCTCTCTCGCCATCTCAGCCGAGACTAGCAGCCGCGCTTAAGAATCAACAAGTTCGCCTGCGTTAACTTCCGGTTGCTCTACAGCAACCGGATCGGCGGGATTTTTCTCTAGCCGGTCTGCTTTCAGCAGGTTCGCCCACAGTAACCGCAGGTTACCGTGCAGCATCCATTTATGGGTGACGTGTCTCCCCTACTCCCGACGCCGTAGGCGGCGCGCTTTTGATCCTCCCCGATACCGCACAGCAACCCGGTTCCCAAGCTTCCGGGTAGAGAATCGGCGGCTCAATCGGCACCGCAAAGCGCCGCCAGTCGCATCGCAATCAGGCCACGATCGGGAGCGGAAACGGCAGCGAATCGGATCGGGATCGGGGCGCACATCGGCGGGCGAATCGAGATCGCTTCGGGCGATCATCGGATCGCGTTCGGACGATGGTGGAAGAGGTCAAAGGCCCCGCCCAAGCGGAGCTTGGACGGGGCACTCCCAGAGTTAGAACCTATAGGGTGGGCCAGCCCCCCAGCCCCCTGAATCCTGGGTAGTGCGCTACCTTGAAAGTCCCCAATCAAACCAAAACCGGGCTTGACCACGGGCGATATTCATTCTCCTCCTGACCGCCTCGAACGCGACCGCGCGACAGCCCAAACAAGTAGTACTGCAAGAAGAACTATCTGTAGAACCAGCATCTCAGTCGAAGTCCTGAGATAGCGAACAAAAAGCAAGGCTTCGGACCATATCACCACCGCAGCGACAATGAACAAGGCTGTCTTTCGTATTCGTTTACGGTGATATTGCCAAGCTGAGATGAGGACGATCACTCCAGGCAGTAGTGCGGAGTAGGTCCGCCCTGCCGTGATTGATGGTGCCGCTTCCTGGACGATCATTAAAGTGACCAGAAAGCCTATGGCGATCTTTCCAACCATCGGCACTTTGCGGTCAACGAGCACCTAACGCCCCCTCAACTTTGCGTAGCCGAGTAGCGCGATTAGACCCAAAAAGAGTGCCAGTTGCAAAAGGTCCGCGGCCACTCGTGGGAGGTACTTGTGGATTTCCGGAGAAAACCAGCCCAACAAGCACAGCCCCGCCAAAACTCCGACGATTATGATGCCCTTTCGATCAAGACCCACCTTGCCGCCTCCAAACTAGATTGCCCCGCAAACCGCACCAAAACGTTTCACGCATCTCGTGACCTGAGGAAACGATATTTCCCAGCGGTCGAAGCATCGCCTAACGCGCTGGATCTTTGCCGCACGTTGGCCGAGCTCTCGTCACTGACAAGGGAGACGATTGCACCTGACCAACTCCACTTCGTAGACCAAAGCAGCGCCCGCCAAGCATTCAGGGCAGAGCTCAGGCTGGAAAAGGCAGACTAAGCCGCAGGCGGCTAGCTCCAAATTGAGATTCTGGCGCGCTTCGGCGTAACACTTATCCCTTTCTGGGCACGGGCAGAGCCCCCTAGGATCACGGAACCTCAGGGGATTATTTCGGACATACACGTAAAAATTGTTTCCGCCCTTGAATTGGATTGGATCCTCACTCATGAACCTGCCGCTGGTTGGGTTGTAGTATCTGGCGCGGTTGTAGTTGAGTCCGGTCTCGGGATCGAACTCGCGTCCGGTGTACTGGAACGGATTGCGGAGCGTGCCCGTAAAGTTCGTGACGTTGCCGAAGGAATCGTAGGTGTAGGTGTTCGCGACCGCTCCCGCCGAACTGCTCAGAGAAGTGATTGACCCCAGACCGTCGGCCTCGTAATAGCTGGCTCCTCCCGAGCGCAGCTCTGCCAGCGGCTCGTCGATTTTCTGCGTCTGAGTATAACCGGCCAGAACGGCGCCACTGGCATTCAGCGTCTCGATCAGATTCGCGCCATCGTAGACGAAGATCCCGGTGAAGTTCGGCGAGGATTTGTAAATGCGCCTGCCGAAGGGGTCGTATTTGAATGTCACTGTCCCTGTGCCCGGAACTACTGCTTGCGTCAGCCGGTTCTCGAAGTCCCAGGCGTACTGCTTGCCGGAGGGGTCGGAGAGGGTATTGCCGTTTGCGTCTATTACTATCCCCAACACGGTTTTCGGCCACCACTGCCCGCTATCCTGATGCGTTCCCGGCCACTTAGCCCACGTTGCCCCTGATGCGATTGTGCGATTTCTGGAAAAAATCCCCTGATGCGGTTTTTTGCCCTCAAGCGCGTTTTCGCCGATGCGATTTTCGGAGCTTGCAGCAAAAGGCACAGCTAAAGAAAAAATCTCTTCACTCCTCGTGAGAGCGGGGATTCGTTCTTCAGCGGTGGCGGCCATCACCGCTGATTGTAGTCAGCAGCGCGAGTGCATAGAAGTAACTTTAGAGACGCGCGAGGCAGGTACTTCAGGCCAGCATTTGAGTTGCGATCCGCCGCACAGCGCAGCCGGACCGGGGCCCGTGGTCCGCTCGACAGCCCCCTACAGGAGCGCCTGCGTGCGCCAGAGCGCACACCCACCCGAACAGGCGCGGGAGAAGGGTCTTTCTCCCTTGGGGATTCCATAGAGATGGGGGTGCCCGGACGAGAGGGTTCCAAGGGAGAGAGACCGTGGCGGGGGCAGTCGAGTGCGCGGCGAACCAAACAATGCGAAGCTATTCTCTATGCCACATGCACGCGAGCCTGGGACCGGGAGCGGGGGCAGGCTTGCACCGTGATTTTGATGTCCTGTCCCAACAGCAGCAGGAAGCGCATCAGCCGCTCCAGAGAGAAGCCGGAGAGACGCCCGCGAAGAAGGGCTGAGACCTTGGGTTGATCGACACCCAGCAGTTTGGCGGTCTGCACTTGGGTCAGCCCCTTGTTCTGGATCAGCAGGGCGATTTTGTGGGCAAGCTCGGCCTTGGCCAAGGCCTCCTCCGAGTTGGGCAGTCGAAGATCGGCGAAGACGTTTCCGCTGCTGACCACGTAATCTTTTGTGCGTTTGGGCATCGCTATTTCTCTCTTTCCCGGTCGATCTCGATGGCGCGTTGCAACCGCTGTTTCACAAGGTCGATGACGCTCTTCGGCGTAGCTATGCCGTGCTTCGATTTCTTCTGAAAGGCGTGCAGCACATACACCGCCTTTTCCAGCTTCACCGTGTAGACCGTGCGGAACGTGTCGCCGCGATGATCGGAAACCACTTCCAACACTCCGGCTCCGACGTTCTTCAGCGGCTTGGCGTCGATGTGCTTGCCGCCCATCTGCGCCTGATAGAGAGCAAAGCCAACCTGCTGCTGCACGGCTTTTGGAAACTCCAACAGAGCGCGGTGTGAATCGGCAACGAAGATCAGTGGTTTCATCGTACCTCTCGAATATGCCAGATGTGGCATATCTCGTCAAGAGCAGCTTTCGTCTTCCTCTTCGTCCTCGGCTTCGAGCGCGGCCAGCAGCGCGGCTTTCTCCTCCTCGCCGTGGCCGTTGTCGCTCGTGTCTTCTGGCTTTCGGTGCTCCAGTTTTGCGCCGGGATGCGTAGCCGCGTGGATTTGTTGCAGCTTGCGGATGGCCACGTGCGTGTAGATTTCCGTGGTGGACAGGTCGGCGTGGCCGAGCATCTGCTGGATATAGCGGATGTCGGCGCCGCCTTCGAGCATCAGCGTTGCCATGGTGTGCCGAAACGTGTGGCAGGAACCGGATTTTCCAAGGTTGGCTTGTGCGATATAGTCGCGCGCCAGATTGCTCATTGCGTCGGGATGGAACGGCTCTCCATACTGCGTCAGAAACAGCGTGGCGTCGTCCGGTTCCACGGCTAGCTGCGGGCGCGCTTCGCGCAGATATTTCTCTACCCAGGCCAGCGCTCGCTCGCCGATCGGAATCATGCGGTCTTTCTTGCCCTTGCCCTGGCGGATGGTCAGCGTGGCGCGTTCCCGGTCCACGTCGTACAGCTTGAGTTGCACGAGTTCCTTGCGCCGCACGCCGGTTGAGTAGAACGTTTCCAGCATCGCGCGGTCGCGCAAGCCTACCGCCGTAGCGAGGTCGGGCAGGATCAGCACGCGCTCCACTTCATCGGCGGAGAAGATGGTGCGCGGAAGGCGTTTCTCCATGCGCGGCAGGTCGAGATCGGAAGCCGGGTTGTGCAGGATGTGATTGTTCCGCACCAGCCAGCGAAACCAGCGGCGCACCGGCGTCAGCCGCGAGTGTTGCGTGCGGAACGTGAGCGGCTGGCCGTTGCCCTTGCGGTAGTAGTAGAGATAGCGCTGGTAGCTTTCGAGGATCGGGCGCGTCACTTCCATCGGATGCTCGATCCCGCGCTGCTCGGCCCAGCGGATGAAGTCGGCGATGGACCAGCGCGCATGGTCGGCAGTGTCCTGCGAGTAGTTGTTGATCAGCAACCATTCCAGATGTTCTTCCATGAACTGTCCAAGTGCCGTGTGTGGCGCGGCTTCCACATGGCGCTTCTTCGTGACGCGGGCCATCACTTCACTGCCGCGTGTCGCACCAGCCCGTGGCCGTTCGGTTTCTCCGTGCCATTTGCTTTAGCTACGACTACGATGTTGCCGGAATCGGCTCCGTGATCCCTTAATATACTTCCGGCAAACCGCGCAGTTGGCGGCTGGACCCGCGTCATTGCTGGCGATAGTTCGCTTTCACCCACCCCCGCGCGGTCCCCGCGCACCCCCCGCGACCCCGCATGGTTACGATTTGTCTCCTCTTCCTCGGAGTGCAACTGGTAGACGAACGTCTGTCCCGGCCCACCGTAGCGCACTCGCAGATATTCCATCTCTTCCAGCCGTCGCAGATGCACCCGCAGTTGCGTGTCGCCCCACTGGCTGTATTGCCGCACGCTGCGCCGCGTGAAACGGTATTCCGAAGATTCGATCTGCAAGCGTTCACACTCTTCTTTCACCATCTGCTCGATCACCCCGAGCAGTCGGCGCGTGTGCGGCGGCAGTTCGTCGAGCGAAGGCATGATGACCTGGTGCATGAGTTGCTTCGCCAGCGCCACGTCTTCGGCTGTGGCCTCGATGTATTCCAGCGTGTCGCCGCCGCGCGAGTCCCGCTTGATCTCCCGCTGGTGCTGATGCAGCAGTGCAATCGAGTCGATCAGCGTCAGCAGTTTCGCGTGATCGCGCCGCGTCCGGGTCATGTGGTCGGGAAAGTCTTCATCCGCGTCGGACTGGTTATTAGCGACAGCGATAGGCCGCAAGAGGCGCTGCGCGTTGCGATGCAGCTTCACGATGCGGGCGCGTTCCCGCCATGCCCAAAGTCCTTCCGTGGTGCGGGCCTCGCGCTGCTTGCGATGAATGGCCCGCGTCTGTTCCCGCTCCTCATTTACCGTGAGCACAATCGAGCGATTCAGCAACTCCTCGTCTACCTGCTGCGCCGTGGTGGTGAGGAAGATCATCACCGGGCCCTCTACGGTGTATTCGTGTGTCACCTGCTTGCCGCTCACCGGGTCTTTGCCGGTCGAGGCGATTTTCAACTTGCCTTCCGACTGCAAGAGCTTCAGCGCATAGGCCGCGCGTTGTGCGCCCTCTTCTTCCGAGACGGCGAGGATTTTGTGCTTGAGATTTTTCTGTCCCATGTAGAAGAGTGCTTGCCCAGTCATCGCCGAGTAGCTTTCCCGCTGCTCTTCCGGCATGAAGTCCAGCACGGCTTCCATCAAAGAACTCTTGCCCGCCGAAGATGCCGATTGCACCACAATCGCCAGCGGTTTTTCGAGCAGACGCGACACCGCGGCCAGATAGCTTACTTTCTTGTTCGTCTCTTCACCCACCACGCCGCATTTCTCGAAGTCCTCCAGCACCCGCTTCAGCAGGCGCGGATCGCGGAGCAGTTCCAGCGCGGCCGTTTTCTCCTCGGCGGTCATGATGGTTTCTTCCGCCTCTGGCGTCAGCGTCTTGCGCAGCATCTCCCGCTGCATGTCGCCAAGCGCACCCCACAGTTGGCCCACTTCGCGTTGGATCGTTTCTTCCTTCGTCGCCAGTTCGTGCGCCGTCTGCTTGATGAACGCCGCGCGGCGCGGAAAGCTCTCCATGTCGAACGTGTCGCCGTGATAGCACCACTCGCCGCGCACATTCGTGCCGGATACTTTCACGTTGACCTGCATCCGGCCCAGGCTGGTGCATTTCTCCAGATTCAGCACGCGGTACGTGCGCACTCCGAAGCTCGCTACGATTTCTCCGTTGTCGATCTTGATCTGCGACGCGGCGGGCGCGCTCAGCGGCATCGGGCGCTGCACGGTTTCTTCCTGCGGCACACCTTCCAAGGGCGCAGCTAAAGGAAGAACACTCTCTTCCGCAGTCGAGGATATTGGAGACGGAGTTGGACTCTCGATTGCTATTTTTTCTTTAGCTGTGCTTTTGGGTTTTTCTTCTGTTGGGGATGGCTCCTGCTTTTTCATCGGCTCTGGCTTTCCCTCCTCCTGTGACGCCGGCGATGCCGGCGTCATCACCGCAACCGTGGGCCGCTGGCCTTTGCCCAGCCATGCCGCGCTGGTCAGAGACATCCCCAGCCACTTCGCTGCAGGCTGTTGCTTCCGTGCAAACTCGTTGGCGTCCTGGCCGCGCGGAAACTGCACCCGGAAACACTCGATGCCCATCTGCATGAGTTCTTCCGCGTGTTTCGCTGCCGCTTTTTCTCCCGCTTCGTCGCGGTCGTATGCGATGTACACACGGCGCGTGCCGTGCTTCTGAAACGCTTCCCGGTGCGAGTCGTTGAAACCGTTCACGCCGTAGCTGGTCGTCACGTTGCGATAGCCCGCACACCAGAACGTCAGCGCGTCAATCAGCGCTTCGCAGAGGATGATGTCTTTCGACGCAATCAACGCCTGCTCGTTCCACACGCCGCACCGTGGCCCCGGCAGATACAGATGCAGCGGCGTTCCTTCCCGCAGCGCCCGCGTGATCTTGCGCCCGTACATCTGCATCACTTCGCCGTTGAGATTGAGGATCGGGATTACCAGCGAACCGACGAAGTGCTCATGCCCGGTGTCTTCGCGCAAGATGCCCAGTTGCTCTAGCCGTCCGCGCTGGCGCAAGCCCTCGGCCCGGTTCTTGTCCTGCAGGTGGTAATTCAGCGAGCGATTGGAAAAGCCCAGCTTGAAGTGCTCGACCATCTCCGCCGACTGCAGGCCGCGCTTCACGAGATACTGCTGCGCTCCCGGCGACTGCTTCAGCGTGCGGTGGTAGTAATCGACCACGATGCCCAGCAGCTTTTGATCGTCTACCGTCGTCTCGAACAATGGCGGCAGCTTGGGCACCGAGCTTTGCTTCGGCGGCGGCTCGGCGGCGCTGGCCGGGGAAGGCAGATAGTCCCGCTTGAGCAGTTCCACGGCGTGCGTAAAGCTGATGCCTTCGGCCCGCATCACCCAACTGATGACATCGCCGCCTTCGCCGCACGCGCCCAGACAGTTCCACACATTCTCGACCGGGTCGATGGACAGGCTCGGGTTGCGGTCCTTGTGGAAGGGACACAACCCCATCAGGCTCTTGCCCCGCCGCGTGAGTTTGATGCCCCGCGCTTCCGCGAGACGCTGGATCGAAACTTCCCGCTTGATCCGCTCCTTCACCTCCGGCGGAACGTAGGCCATCCGGGTTGCCTCCTTCACCCACCTCGTTTTCAGGGTTCCTGCAAAAACCGTGTCAAGAGGAAAGTTAAAAATTTACGTGATTCCAACTGAGTCAGAAAATACGTTAATATGGGCTAAAGGTCAAGCATGCATCTCTTCCACATGGAAACCAGCCCTTACACTCTCGTCATCATGCCTCGGAAGAAAGCGCCCACATCGGCGCACGCAGAAGCAGAACTGCCGCGTGAACGCTTGGCCCGTCTGCGGAAAGAACGCGGCTGGACTCAGGAAGAACTAGCGGAGCGCGTGAGTATCACACAGCGATTGGTTTCGGACTACGAGAGGGGCAGGCTGCGGCTGAATGCGGATGTCGTGGTGCGGTTCGCTGATGCGTTGGAAGTTGCCACCGACGAACTGCTCCGGCCCAACGGACGGAAAGCGCCGCTTCGCCCCAAGCCGAGTTTGCGATTGCAGCGCCGCATGGAGCGGATCGAGAAGCTGCCTCCTCACCAGCAGAACTACTTGCTCAAGACCATCGATGGATTCCTAAAGGGCGTCGCTGGCTAGACCGGACAGACACCGGACGCTCACCGAACAAAGCCCGGACGCCGTGCGTTTTCTTCCGTGGGTTCTCGCTGTGTCTTGCACCAGCAAGGGATGGTGTCTTTGCGAATCCTGCCGTTCGCGCTGCGCCCCCGCTCCCATTTCTTTCTCACATTTTTTCGATGGCTGGAAGCAAACAGAGCGGAGAGGGAGTCGGGTCAAGCCCGCGCGTTCTGGGCGCGCCGCGCTAGCGGTCGAAGCGAAGCGCAGAGGCTTGACCCGGCTCCCGCGCTCGGTACACTCTTCAGCGAAAAAATGGGGACCGCAGCTGCCCTTGATGCCTTACGCCGAGGACCCCACCTCGACCACTGTGCCCGGTTGAATGCTTCGCAACGCCTCCGCGCAGGCCGCGAAGTGCGGATCTAAATCCACCACACGATTCGTACGCGCACGCACGACCAGCAGCGCGATCCTGCGCCCCGTGAGGTTCTGCTGATAACGCAGATTCCGGTCGATGGTCACCACCACATCGAAACCGGCGTCGGCCAGGGCCAGCAGCTCGCCGTTCTCTTTCCCCGACCATCCCGCTTCCTGCACCGTCGTGCAGTCGAAACCGCTGGCCGCCAGCGCTACTTTCATCGCCTTGGGCGCGCACTCGTCGATCAGTACTTTCATCCCAGATGCGCCATCAGGCTGTCCCGCGCCTCTTCCAGCGCCGCAATCGCCGCCTCGCGCGTCACGCTCGGATACTGCTCCAGAAACTCGCCCAGACTCTCGCCACCTTCCAGATAATCCGTCAACGCCTTGAACGGAACCCGCGTCCCACGAAACACCGGCTCCCCGCTGAGCACCGCCGGATTTTTCACGATCACGCTCGCCATCGAACTTCCTCCCGCCTGCCTGCTATGGTAGCGCACCCGCCCCCCAACCCAGAGCGGATTCCCAGCCCCCGCTCTTCGCCCCTTCGACCTCCGCAAAAATCAACTCGCTTTTGTTTTCTGCAAGTTCGCCTGCGGTAACTTCAAGTTCCTCGACAGCAACCGGATCGGCGGGATTTTTCTCTAGCCGGTCTGCTTTCAGCAGGTTCGCCCACAGTAACCGCAGGTTACCGTGCAGCATCCATTTATGGGTGACGTGTCTCCCCTACTCCCGACGCCGTAGGCGGCGCGCTTTTGATCCTCCCCGATACCGCACAGCAACCCGGTTCCCAAGCTTCCGGGTAGAGAATCGGCGGCTCAATCGGCACCGCAAAGCGCCGCCAGTCGCATCGCAATCAGGCCACGATCGGGAGCGGAAACGGCAGCGAATCGGATCGGGATCGGGGCGCACATCGGCGGGCGAATCGAGATCGCTTCGGGCGATCATCGGATCGCGTTCGGACGATGGTGGAAGAGGTCAAAGGCCCCGCCCAAGCGGAGCTTGGACGGGGCACTCCCAGAGTTAGAACCTATAGGGTGGGCCAGCCCCCCAGCCCCCTGAATCCTGGGTAGTGCGCTACCTTGAAAGTCCCCAATCAAACCAAAACCGGGCTTGACCACGGGCGATATTCATTCTCCTCCTGACCGCCTCGAACGCGACCGCGCGACAGCCCAAACAAGTAGTACTGCAAGAAGAACTATCTGTAGAACCAGCATCTCAGTCGAAGTCCTGAGATAGCGAACAAAAAGCAAGGCTTCGGACCATATCACCACCGCAGCGACAATGAACAAGGCTGTCTTTCGTATTCGTTTACGGTGATATTGCCAAGCTGAGATGAGGACGATCACTCCAGGCAGTAGTGCGGAGTAGGTCCGCCCTGCCGTGATTGATGGTGCCGCTTCCTGGACGATCATTAAAGTGACCAGAAAGCCTATGGCGATCTTTCCAACCATCGGCACTTTGCGGTCAACGAGCACCTAACGCCCCCTCAACTTTGCGTAGCCGAGTAGCGCGATTAGACCCAAAAAGAGTGCCAGTTGCAAAAGGTCCGCGGCCACTCGTGGGAGGTACTTGTGGATTTCCGGAGAAAACCAGCCCAACAAGCACAGCCCCGCCAAAACTCCGACGATTATGATGCCCTTTCGATCAAGACCCACCTTGCCGCCTCCAAACTAGATTGCCCCGCAAACCGCACCAAAACGTTTCACGCATCTCGTGACCTGAGGAAACGATATTTCCCAGCGGTCGAAGCATCGCCTAACGCGCTGGATCTTTGCCGCACGTTGGCCGAGCTCTCGTCACTGACAAGGGAGACGATTGCACCTGACCAACTCCACTTCGTAGACCAAAGCAGCGCCCGCCAAGCATTCAGGGCAGAGCTCAGGCTGGAAAAGGCAGACTAAGCCGCAGGCGGCTAGCTCCAAATTGAGATTCTGGCGCGCTTCGGCGTAACACTTATCCCTTTCTGGGCACGGGCAGAGCCCCCTAGGATCACGGAACCTCAGGGGATTATTTCGGACATACACGTAAAAATTGTTTCCGCCCTTGAATTGGATTGGATCCTCACTCATGAACCTGCCGCTGGTTGGGTTGTAGTATCTGGCGCGGTTGTAGTTGAGTCCGGTCTCGGGATCGAACTCGCGTCCGGTGTACTGGAACGGATTGCGGAGCGTGCCCGTAAAGTTCGTGACGTTGCCGAAGGAATCGTAGGTGTAGGTGTTCGCGACCGCTCCCGCCGAACTGCTCAGAGAAGTGATTGACCCCAGACCGTCGGCCTCGTAATAGCTGGCTCCTCCCGAGCGCAGCTCTGCCAGCGGCTCGTCGATTTTCTGCGTCTGAGTATAACCGGCCAGAACGGCGCCACTGGCATTCAGCGTCTCGATCAGATTCGCGCCATCGTAGACGAAGATCCCGGTGAAGTTCGGCGAGGATTTGTAAATGCGCCTGCCGAAGGGGTCGTATTTGAATGTCACTGTCCCTGTGCCCGGAACTACTGCTTGCGTCAGCCGGTTCTCGAAGTCCCAGGCGTACTGCTTGCCGGAGGGGTCGGAGAGGGTATTGCCGTTTGCGTCTATTACTATCCCCAACACGGTTTTCGGCCACCACTGCCCGCTATCCTGATGCGTTCCCGGCCACTTAGCCCACGTTGCCCCTGATGCGATTGTGCGATTTCTGGAAAAAATCCCCTGATGCGGTTTTTTGCCCTCAAGCGCGTTTTCGCCGATGCGATTTTCGGAGCTTGCAGCAAAAGGCACAGCTAAAGAAAAAATCTCTTCACTCCTCGTGAGAGCGGGGATTCGTTCTTCAGCGGTGGCGGCCATCACCGCTGATTGTAGTCAGCAGCGCGAGTGCATAGAAGTAACTTTAGAGACGCGCGAGGCAGGTACTTCAGGCCAGCATTTGAGTTGCGATCCGCCGCACAGCGCAGCCGGACCGGGGCCCGTGGTCCGCTCGACAGCCCCCTACAGGAGCGCCTGCGTGCGCCAGAGCGCACACCCACCCGAACAGGCGCGGGAGAAGGGTCTTTCTCCCTT
>CAWDBM010000006.1:0-3280573 GCA_963800565.1 uncultured Acidobacteriaceae bacterium | reverse complement strand
GATTATCAGACTCGCCGCCCGAATTTTAGACGGCAGAGCGAAGAGGTGTAAAACTACTTTTCGCAATGTTGATAATCTGTTGAAGAGATCAATCGATGCCTTTCCTACACGATGCTGCCTCGCCCGAGTTGAGGAAGGCAGTTCAGCACGTCGAAGACCGCGCCGATAAATGTTATGAACTCTTACGCCTTTTGAAGCGGCCCGCCAATGAGGCAAGATGGGCATTGCTGACCGCCATGGCTCTTGAATTGGAACTGCGGCAGCAGAAGTTTGGAGCTAACAGTCCACTTCACAAAATCGCGATGGTCACTCTGGATCGATGCACATGCGGGTTCAAATTATCTCCGAACATGGCAAGGCCGTATCGCGACTCGTCGAAAAATACACTTGGCACGGTTCGCTTATCCAAGATGCGAGCCACGCGCTTCAAGTGACTGAGCAGTACGCACATTTTCTGCATGTCTTCCCACTGTGGCACAAGAACCATGAATCGGCCGATGTCCAGGCGGACGGACGAATACGTTTCTACATGCCTAGAGACTCTCCGAGGCAGCGGCAGGTCATTGCCTTTCAGCAAAGCTATAGGCCCAAGGGAAGTGAAATTGTTTCACAATACACCGGGCCGTCGAAGGCTGAGTCTCCTGAGGTTAAGCGGTTACTTGACGAATTGTGGCAGGAAGCGCGGCCAGGAGGAAAGGCGAAGAAGTTCTCGTATGAGCCTTCGCGGGAAGTTATTGAGGCGTTGCGCCCCAAGTATCAGGATCGCCTTGACGAAAACTTCAGACACCCCGATGCATTTCAGCTCGATGGTTACACTCTCGGCGAATTCAAGTCGTTCTATATCGCGCTACTCATCTTGTGCTCGATTCACGAATATATCTGTTATCCGTTCGATAAACCCGGCCAACCAATACCCGAATCTTCTCTCGTGATGGTGAAAAGGCGTTCCGTCTGGACAGCGAGGTTAAGTCAGATATCAGGATTACCTAGTGCGACCTGCGAAGCTATCATTTCCGATCTGACTCTCGATCCGGTCGCTCAGTCCGGCGCTAGCATATGCATTTATCCATTTGTTCCGTTGGATGGTTTGGTTCTTGCCGTAGCGCCGCAGTTTCCTTTAGCGAGCGCCGTGGATGACAATATCCTAAGGTCCTTTTCTTACCGGTACCCGGCGCTCTTTTCGGCTCAGAACACTGAAAAGGAGTCGGTCATGAGACAGCTGATCAAGGACGCCGCCGTTCGGTTTTGGGTTGACCACTCAATCGAACTGCCTGACAAAACAACGGAAATCGATGTGCTCCTGGCTGATGAATCATCTTCCACTGTGGTCTTCGCCGAATTGAAGTGGAGCCGAAAGCCCAATAGAACGCTGGAACAAATTGACCGGGATAAGGACATAACGAAAGGACTCACTCAACTTCAATTGATACGAGCATACGCTCGAAAGCATCCCGATTTCCTGCGCGAGCGTGGGAAACTTCCACGTAGTCTCATGTCCTATGCGAACGTCCACTACCTCCTCGTGGTGTGGGATCATTGGTATTGGATTGATCCCGAAGACGGAATCGCTGTCGTCAATTTCGATGCGTTTCTTCCTGCCTTGAGGAAGGGAACAGAGCTTCAGTGTCTGCTTACCGAATTGCTAAAGTATGAATGGTTGCCAGTCGAAGGGCGCGACTTCCGTGTGATTTATGCACCAGCCATCGTGAATAGTGCCGTGCTTGAGTCACCTATCTTCAGTCCAGTCCAACTGAGATAGGGAATTTCTATGAATTGCCCACCAATGTGGGTCTTTGTTCAACGTGAGGTTTGGTGTACCCCCCGGTTTCTGCCAGGTCACCGCATCACGGCATAGGCAGGAATTTTGAACTGAGAACATTTCGGGTGGTGACCTTGTGCTCCGCGCCGCCATCGATGGCTTTTGCCGAGAGGCGGCATTGGGTCAATTTATGCAGCTACTACGCCACTGCTTGGCTTCTTCCGGCCGATAGGAAACTGGCTGCGCTTTTCGAAGCCAGTTCGCTAATTCATGCGGATCGAAACGGATTGCCCCCGCCAGTCGAAAGGATGGGAGCCTCCCACCCGCCGCCATCTTGTATACATGCTGGGGTGTGACTTGGAACAATTTTGCAACGTCCCGCGCGCGTAAAACGCGGGTTTCTTTTTCCAATTGCGCTATCAGACTCATATTTGTGGACCTCAACAGGAGACGATTCAACCCCTGCCGGCAATCTCGACGGTTTAGAACAGTCAGTGACGTTCGTCAAACGGCTTCGAGGTTCAGAGTCGCAGCGCGCCGCGAAACTGTGAGACCGGCGCGGCTCAAATTAGCCTGCATTGCGACCTGGCCTCGTCACGCAACGTACCGGGCCAACGCTCCAGCATTGACCTTGGCCAGAGCGTCTTTGGATTGCACACCCTTCAAGTAGACCATGGTGGACTTGATGTCGCGATGGCCCATCCAGCTTTGCAGTGTCCGGATGTCGACGCCGTGCCGCAAATGCTCTGTTGCGAAAGTGTGGCGGAACTTGTGGAGGAAGAAATGCCGGCAGTATGGTCCTTCGGCACATTTGTTTCCATGCTTGGTGACGCACTGTCCGCAGTTCAATTTGGCGCGCTTGGCCACGCGCTTGACGATCATGTCATTTTCACTGTCGGGATTGCCTCTTGAATTGGGAAACGCCAGTTGTGAAGGTAACGCGTTCCGGCGTTCTCGGAGTTTTTGCAACTGCTCTATAAGAGCGGTGGGGAGCGGCACGGCTCGCTCCTCCCAGTTTTTTGGCCCGAAACCCCAAAGAGGTTTGGCAGTCACGCGCACCAAACTGTTGCGAAAATCCATGTCACGCCAGGCAACATGCCGAACCTCACGATCCCGGAAACCAGAAGCGAGCAGGAACTTGAGAAATGTGGCCTCATTTTGGTCCGCGTGTCCGAGCATGGCCGCGATTTCTTCCGCTTCGTAAATGGGGCGTATGGTCTCGACGTAGTGCGGCCAGTCGCTGGGCTCAATCAGTTTGATTTTTCCGTAACGTTTGAAAAGTTGGAGCACGACCACAAGTTTGTCGTACACCGTACGTTTGCCCAAACCATATTTGTAGCAATCGGTCATGAACTGCAAGATGTCCTCGCGCGTGACCTGGTCCACAAACGATCTGCGGCACCATTGTTTAAGGAGTTTGTCTAACGTGTAGCGGTAGGTGACGTAGGTTCGTTTCTTGCGGTGAGCCTTAATGAAATCGAGATACTCGTCAATGGCTTGACTGATAGTGACGCGCTGCGACTCAGGTTCCGGGATTGCCTCAATGATTCCGGCCTTCTGGGCATTCACCTCGATCGACTTGCGGCGTGCGGCTTCGAGAATTTCCGAGAAGTCGCCAACCGCTTGGCGTCTTCGCTTTCCCTCCTGATACCACTCCAGGTAGTAGCCTCCTTCCGGATGGTGCTCATCGTCGCCGGAAATGAGAACGTGGTCGCGGACGATCTTGCCGTTTCGTTCGAGAACGGCAGAGAGTTTCCAAACCCCTCCGACTCGAACCTTCTTGAGAATATTGACGCGTTCTGCGTACTGTTTGGACCGAGCCATCGTACCTCCCTCAATTGGGGAGGACACTACTGTGGGTTCGAGATTCGGTCAAACGGAGGAAAGAATGGACACCAGAGCGGACACCAAGGCAGGTAAGTGATTGAAAACTAAGGACGGCGGTTAGAAGGCAGCGTTCTAACAGACTGAACTACGTCGCCACTTTGTGTCCTTACGTTTAATCGGTTCCTCAAACGAGCAGCTGATTCTGAATCAGTCGCTCTCTCGCTTTCAGACTTATCGGCACGTTTTCTGACCGCGCGAAACTGCATGTCGCTCATTCTAAAGATGAAAACTAATGCCGAGAGTGGGTTATGAGTAGACCATAAAATCGCTATAACGTATTGATTATAAAGGACTTGGCGGAGAGAGTGGGATTCGAACCCACGTTACCCTTTCGAGTAAACACGCTTTCCAAGCGTGCGCCTTCAGCCACTCGGCCATCTCTCCGTCCCTGCTACTGCATAATATTCCTGTCGATATTGTACACACGCGCCCGAACCCCCGCGGTGTTCCAAACAGCACCGTGACGCTCCTTCGGCGGCCTTCATTAATTCTGAATGAGTTTCTCTCGCGATGCGAACTTGGCGGAGTCAGCGCCACTCTCGGAAGAGCTAAATCAGTTCCTGCCTCTTTGTTGGGATCTTACTTCGAGCTCTAGCTCTCCTCCGCCTTGTGCAACTGCTGCGCGAGATAGTTTTCGTAGGTCATCTCTTTGATCGCGTGCAACTGTCCTTCCAGCCAATCGATATGGTGTTCTTCGTCGAGCAGAATCTTCTCCATTAACTCGCGCGACCCGTTGTCTCCCGCAGCTACGCTCGCCTTGATGCCATCATTCAGGCGCTTCACCGCCGTGTATTCCAGTTCGAGATCGTTCTCCAGTTGCGCTTTCACGGTCTGCCCTATATTGATCTTGAAATAGTCGGTCATGTTGGGAGCGCCATCGAGATAAAGGATGCGTTCCATCAAAATTTCGGCGTGCTGCATTTCTTCTATAGATTCTTTACGGATCTGTTTGGCCATCCGCTGATAGCCCCAGTTCTCGCACATCTCGGCATGAAGAAAATACTGGTTGATGGCCGTGAGCTCCGCTTTGAGCACTTCGTTCAGAATAGCAATAATTTTTGCGTCACCTTTCATACTTGCCCTCTCTCTTCTCGTTTAAGTCTTCCGGTTAATAATCTAAGTATGAGAAATCAGCGCGATTGCCCTCAGGCCTTACAACGATTTCGCGCGCAGTTTTCCGCGACAGAGAATTGTACTAGAGCCGGCTTCATCCGCCGGCACCTGGATTGACACAAAAATGCATCCTGCCGGCTAAATGCGCGGCAACAGCAAAACCTGAACGCTCTTTTGGCGGAGAAATTATTTCAAACTCTTGACATAATCGGCTACTGCTTTCGCATCATCCGGCGAAAGTCCGGTCACAGGTTTCTTATGGGGAGGCTTCTTGCTGTCATCCCCCGTCGTGATGAGTGCCATGATCTGGTCACCGCTCAAGCTCGTTCCCTTGAGCGCGGGTCCAACCTTGCCTTGGCCTTCCGCACCGTGACACATGGCACACTTGGCTTTGTAAGTGGCCGCTCCATCCGCGGCAAAAGTGAGCGCAGGCAGCGCGAGAAATAAACTGATTGCGGCTCCCGTCAGGATTCGGCTTGAATTCTTTTTCCTTAGGTTCATCGGAGTGCTCCTGTCTTGATTTTCTGCGCGGGGCAATGGGATCAAGTGGCGTTGAACCAGCAATTGTCCGCCAACCCATGACAAATTACCACCAGCGCCGCAATTGCGCTAGCGTTCATGAGCCTTGTTTACGGGGATAAACTAGGAGCGGGATCCGGACGCAGCAGCAGCCGCAGCTGCAGGCGTGTCGGACGCGTGACCATTGGTTGGTTGGCTGGGCGCGACGGGCCTTGCTGGAGCTGCGTTGTCAACGACGCGATGATTCAAGCAGTAGAGCGCCAGTTCCAGTCGATCGGCGACGCCCAGCTTGTCGTAAACTTTGCGGAGATAATTCTTGACCACCTGTTCCGTAGTGCCCACACGCAGTGCAATCTCTTTATTCTTCATGCCCTGCGTAACGCAGGAAACGATGAGCGACTCTTTCGGAGTGAGCGAAACCTTGGGCCGCGACCCTGCAGGACGCATACCTTGCGTGCGATACGCTTGCATTACCCAGGCCACGGCGCGACTTTCGAGCCAGGGCTCTCCCTGGGCGACTTTGCGCAGGCATTCAACCAGCACCTCCGGTTCGATCTCGCGCGACACAATGCCATGCGCGCCCCGGCGGAACAGGTCGAGCGTCATTTCCTGGTCAGGTTCCTGCAGCACAACAACGATGTGGCAGCCGGCGCTCTGCCGAAGAAGGTCGGAAACCGCATCGACCGGGTTCGGCGTCAGGGCCGCTTCGAAAATCACAATGTCGGCGGAAAATTTTTGGATGGCAGCGACCGTCTGGTCCAAACTCTCGGCCTGCCCAACTACGCGTATATCGTCCTCAAGCGCAAAAATTTTGCGCAGCCCGGCGCGGAAAATGGCTTGCGTATCCGCCACAATTACGCGGATCGTGCCCTTGCCATCATCAGGCTGAAGGCCTTCGCCGGGATCGCCAGCAACGGCGGTAGCGGTCGAAGCGCTGACCCCGGTGTTGCCCGAACCGCCAACCCCCGAACTGCCGACCGAATTGCCGAGCAAAGTGCTGCCCATCCGTCCTCTTTTTCGCGCCCTACCCGACGCCCTACAGGGTCCCGTTACCTGCGCTCAAAACGGTACTCATCAATGACCACGCCGACGCCGCGCCGGCCACCATCTTCAAAG
This sequence comes from uncultured Acidobacteriaceae bacterium, assembly GCA_963800565.1. Taxonomy (GTDB): domain Bacteria; phylum Acidobacteriota; class Terriglobia; order Terriglobales; family Acidobacteriaceae; genus Acidiflorens. The sequence goes on along the minus strand of CAWDBM010000006.1, from coordinate 3,274,179 downwards.
CTGCGCACCACTCGTCCGCGGCAGTCCACTTGTACATCGGCTTCCGCGCCCACAACATCAGCCGGAAGTGAAATCGTGAAGTCAACCGGCGAACCCACGGGCACATCTGCGTCCATGCGAAACAGGACCCCGTTGGCCGAAATGTTTTCGGTCTCTACCGTCTCCCCGATCACGCCCTGGCCCGCAGTTCCAGCCTGAGCCACCACCGACTTCAGTGCCACCGGCAGTTTGATGGGAAAGCGCGGCGCGCCTTGCACGTCCGTATAACCTTTTCGATTCTTACTGACATCAGCAATGGTTCCTTTGGCGGCTTCAGACACGTTTCGGATGACCTTCCTTCCGGTTTCTGCCGTGCACCACTCCCCTTGAGTATGTGCACATTTCAGAGCGAGATTACACCCCTGCACCAGCCGCGCAAAGTTACGGAAGTCATGGAACAAAGGCGGCGAAGTGCCAGTGGTACAGGGACTTAGGGGCGTAGCAGGAATGCTGTGAGGGCCATCACAGGCGGGGCGGCGCTTAGCCGTTTGCATTTAGCACTTAGCCGAGCCGCTACCGCTCCGGAGGCATTCGTGAAAGATTTTCGTAGTCTGCATGTTTGGGAACGATCTCACCTGCTGACGCTGCAGATTTATGCAGCAACTTTGAAATTTCCGAGGGAAGAACTTTATGGCCTCACAAGCCAGATCCGAAGGTGCGCAGTCTCGGTCGGCGCGAATATCGCTGAAGGTTGCGGAAAAACCGGAAATAACGAATTTCAACGTTTTCTCCAGATCGCATCCGGCTCGGCAAGTGAACTCGATTACGAATTGCTGCTCGCCAAAGACTTAGGCTATCTATCCGCTGCCGAGCATTCGCGGATCGCAGAAGAACTTTCACAGTTACGCAAGATGTTGAGCTCTCTCTTGCGGAAAGTTAATGTTGACCGGAAAGGCTAAATACTGATTGCTAAATGCTAATTCCTGAGTGCTAAGTGCTGACCACTGACAGCTGCCCTCAGAACTTCGTCGCCTCCGTAAAATTAAACTCCCCCACCTTCATCGCCGGCACTACCATGTCAAACGATTCCTCTCCACAAGCGCGCACCGGAACACTCATCGCTTCGACCTTTGACAACATCGAAATCAGACTTTCATTGAAGCGGAAATTTCGTAGGCCGCATTGCACCTTACCATTCTCCACCAGAAACGTCCCATCCCGCGTCATCCCGGTCACGATCTTCTCGTAAGGATCAACCTCGCGTATGTACCACAACCGCGTCACCAGCACGCCGCGTTCGGTGGAAGCGATCATCTCATCCACGCTCTGCGGTTTTTCCGGCGGGGCGAAAACAATATTCATCGGCATCTCGCCCACTTCGTTCGGCAGCGGGAATCCGTGGCCCGTAGGTTCGATCGGTCCGACCTTCCCTGCATATTCCGAATTCTTCATTTTCTTAGCCGTGGCCCGCGCATACACCACGCGCTTTACCACACCGTTCTCGACCAGCGGCAAGCGTTGCCGCCGCATTCCCTCGCCATCAAACCGAGACCCCGCCTGCAGCGGATGCGAGACGTCGTCATTAATGTTGATGTTCCCACCAAACAATTGCGTACCAATCCGATCATTCAGAAAAGAGCGTTGATCCAGAATCGCCACGCCGCTGTAATCCCAAAACATGAAGCCCACAATATCGAGGACGGCCGCCGGTTCGAGAATCACCGTGTATTTCCCCGGAACAATCTCCCGCGGACCCGCCGACTCAACCGCCTTCCGCGCCGCCGTCTCCGCCAGTGTCCGAGCATCCAGATTCCGCACATCCGGAGAATTCAATTTCTGCCATCCCGAAGAATCGCCCGCCAGCATGGTGATCGAAATCTCCGCCAGAGTCTGCTCGTGCCACCGCGCCAACCCGCGCGAGTTGAAGATTCCTTCCCGCGAATCTGCAATCGAATAAATTCCCGCAGTAGTCAGCTTGTGCCGGTCCGCAACCGATACGATGCGCCGCACCACTTCGGCGCGGTCGCCAGGAGTAACCTCTGCAGTCTCCGAAAAAAACCGCGAAGGCAAAGCAAGTGTGGAGCGGGCGCCCTCGCCCGCTGCCTTTTCGCTAGGCTCGCCAGAATCCGCTTCCTCCGCCGATGGCATCGGCAGCAAATCCAAATCGGGCGCCTGCACCCGCGCCAGACTCTCCGAAGCCGCCACCGCCCGCCGCAAACTCGCATCGTCAAACTGATTCGCCGTAGACCGCGCCGTCCGCCCGCCAGAATTCGTGCGGATCGAAACCACCGAATTCTCTTCCTCGACATTCTGATGAATGGTGTTATTAGCAAAACGAGTCAGCGCAAAACGCGAGCCAGTGAAAATAGCCTCAACCTCGTCAGCAGACGAGAGCCGGCGAATTCTGTCGAAGATATCGGCGGCTTGTTCTCGCGTTAGCATTTTCTTGTTGTTCTCGGCGTCTCGGCGGTGAACATCTTCTGAACTAGCTTCCCTTGTAAGCCGACCCCACGCGAATATTCCGAAAGCGTGCCGGGCTGGCCCCATGCCCCGTCCCCACCACCTGCTGCGGCTGCCCCTTGCCGCAATTCGGAGTGCCCCACAAATTCCATTCCTCGCGCGAGCAGATCGCGTCCATCGAATTCCAGAACTCCGTCGTAATGCCGGAGTATGAAGGATTCTTCAGCATGCGCACCCGCTTGCCGCGCCTGATCTCCCACGCGATCTCGCAGCCAAACTGAAAGTTGTAGCGCTTGTCATCAATCGACCATGACTTGTTCGTCTCCATGTAGATGCCATCGTCGGTCGCGGCAATCAACTGCTCGAGACTCAGCGGCGAAGCACCTGGCAAAATGCTGACATTTGTCATGCGAATCATAGGCAGCCGATTCCATCCCTCAGCACGCAACGTCCCGCCCGATCGTGTCGCTCCAATCATGTGCGCGGTTTCGCGCGAACTCAAATACCCCGTGAAGCGTCCATTCGTAATAATCGGAGTCGACTGAGCCGCCACTCCCTCGTCGTCATAAGCAAACGTTCCGAGCCCCGGCCCATGCTCCTGCCGCGCGTCGGCCACAACATTCACCAGGTCGCTGCCATAGCGCAGGTGGCCCAGCTTTTCGAGAGTAAGAAACGAAGTACCCGCAAAATTCGCTTCCATCCCGAGCACACGATCGAGCTCAATCGGATGCCCAATCGATTCGTGAATCTGCAACCCGAGTTGCGAGCCGTCCAGAATAATCGTGGCCGTGCCCTCCGGACATTGCTCCGCATGATGTAGCGCAACCGCTTCTTCCCCGACACGCCGCGCATTCTCCAGCAATCGCATCTCTTCGATCAGCTCATACCCGCGGTTCTGCCACTGCCCGCCAAAAGAATTCGGATACGACCGCTTCTGAATCTCAGACCCGGCAAAGGCATACGCCGTATAGCCAGCGCCCGTCGAATATTTTGTCTGATGAATGTCCGAGCCTTCAGAAGAAAGAAACCAGGACTCTTCGCGCTGAAAATTCATGCCGGCTTCGGCCAGCGTGACGCCCGAAACCGCACGCATCTCGGCATCAACCTTCAGCAGAAGGTCAAGATTCTGCTCAACCGAAGTGCTAAACGGATCGATTCTGTAAGGCGTAGTCCACTCCGCCACCGCCGCCGGTTCAGGAGCCAGCCGAACATCCTCGCGCTTCACCCGCGCCGATGCCGTCGCAATTTCGACCGCTCGCGCAGCCGCGGCCTCCACCGACGCCCGCCCCAAATCCGCGGACGCAGCAAAACCCCAAGCCCCGTCGGCGACCACACGCACGCCGATGCCGAGCGATTCCGACTCCGAAGCATGACCGACGCGTCCGTTCTTCGTGGTCAGCGAGCGGTTCCGGATCGCGACCGCGCGCGCGTCAGCATAAGTCGCTCGGCGCCCAGTAGCGGCGTCCAGAGCCAGTTTGGCAGTGGCTTTCATTAAGGATTTAACGTATCACGAGCGCAGGTCAAACAATGTAGACTAGCAGCCCGCCGAGTTCAGCGCAGACCTGGTGCGGCCGCCGCCAGCGGCGCATGCTTATGCGCAACATCAACCAGCAAGCGCCCCGCGTGCAAATGGCTCTCGGCAGTGCTCTCGCCGTCATCGCCATCCCCAGCGGAATCGGTCCACACCGCCCCGATCTCCACTTTGCCGCTGCCCGAGCCCGCAACCTTCGTCGGCTGCCGCCGCTGTTTTTCAACGTAGGCCTTGATCACCTGTGACGCAACCCGCGCCGCCAGATATCCGTGTTCGCCTTCTTCGAGCAGGGCGCAAACAACGATTTCAGGATCACGCCGTGGCTCGACTCCGGCGAACCATCCGTTATCTTTGAACTTCGCCTTCCCGTTCGCCACGCGAGCCTTGGCCATGTTGCTGATCGTCTGCGCGCTCCCCGTCTTGCCCGCGAAATCGATGCCCTGCAAATGCGCGCTGTTCGCCGTTCCAATAGGCGAGACCACATTCGCCATCGCGTCGGTGATCAGTTCCCAATTCGCCGGATCGAGCGGCACACGCGTTTCGCCAGTCGAAGTGCCCGCCGGCACGACATTCGCCGGCAGGTCCGTAGGATTAATCACATGCGGCCGTTGCAGCAATCCTCCGCTGGCAATCGCGCCAATCGCCCGCGCCAACTGAATTGGCGTAGTCGCTACCGCGCCCTGTCCAATGCCCACCGAGATCGTTTCTCCTGCATACCACTTCTGCTTGAAGTTGCGTATCTTCCATTCTTCCGAAGGCATCACCCCGCTGACTTCCTGCGGCAAGTCGATGCCCGTCTTCTGCCCCAGCCCAAACGCCGTCGCGTATTTGGCGATGCGATCGATGCCCAGCTTTTCCGCCAGCGTGTAAAAGAACACATCGCAAGACTGATAAATAGCTTTGCTGATCTCAACCGGTCCGTGCACGCGATGCTCGCCCAGCACCCAGCATTTGAAATAGCGGCCATAGAAAATCGCGCCGCCCGCACAATTCACCTGTAGGGTTTGCGCAATGCCTTCCTGCAAACCAGCCGTCGCCATAATGATCTTGAATACCGATCCGGGTGCCAGTTGCGCCTGAATCGCTTTATTGAGCAGCGGATGGTCAGGATCATCGACCAGCTTGTTCCACTCCTCGCGCGAAATCTTTACCGCAAAATCATTCGGATCAAAAGTCGGTCGGCTCACCATCGCCAGTATCTCGCCGTTGCGCGGATTCATCGCCACGACCGCGCCATTCCTCCCCTCGAGCGCCTGCTCCGCCGCTATCTGCAGATCGAGATCAACCGTCAGCTTAAGCTGCTTGCCCGGCTCCGCCGGAGTCTCATCGAGCCGTCCCACTTCCCTGCCGTGGCTATTCACCAGCGCGCGCCGCGATCCGTTCTTTCCCATCAGAATATTGTTGTATTGCTTTTCCACTCCGCTCACGCCCACCACGTCGCCCGGCGTATAGAGCTCAAACTGCGGCTGGTTGAGCATGTCTTCCGTGACTTCACCGACATATCCAATCAGGTGCGCCATGAAACCATTTCGCGGATAGAGGCGCCGGTGCGCCATGATGGTTTCCAGTTCAGGCAGCTCGTTCTTGTGCGCTTCGATGAACGCCAGTTCATCGGGAGTGATGTCTTCTTTCAGAATGATCGGCTGATATTGCGGCATCGACGCAAAGCGCTTGACGCGCAATCGCACTTCGTCGGGATTCAAATGCAGCCCTTTGGCGATCGCCTCCGCGTCGGCATTCAGATCACGCGTGGAATCGCGCAACAACAGCGCCGAAAATGACGGATAGTTATCGACGATCACCCGGCCTTCGCGGTCGAGAATCTTGCCCCGCGGCGCCAGAATCGGCACATTGCGAACCCGGTTCTTCTCCGCCAGCAAAGCGTACTCATCGCTGTGCATCACCTGCAGCCGCCACAGCCCATAGGCCAGCAACAGAAAAATAAATACCACTATGTATTGCACGGCGGTGAGCCGAAGGGCGGAAACTTTTTCTTCGCGGCCGAACATCGATCCTCAGTTTTTCGCAGCCAGCACGGGAGACGCAAGCTGAAAGCAATCGGCAATTGCGATGCCCTCGGAAGCCGCTAACCCCAGTCTGTTGTGACGGGTTAACTGTATTGTAACCCGCAGCAGCTCTCCTCGTAATCGCCGGAGAAAACGAAAGTTTTCGGCCAAAAGCCCCCTAACTTTCGGTGAAATTCGCCCCATCCCTCGGGGCATGTACAACCGGGAATTGTCTTTTAGGGTTGGGGAGGCAACAATAACAGTAGGCTTGTACTCTAACTTACTTCCACCCAAGGAATGGAATGCGGATTCGCAGCTTCATCATCGCCTACGCGCTCGTCCTCGCGATTTTGCTGTTCGCCGACCGGCGCCCCGGCAAGATGCAACAGGATCGCTACTCCCATGTGGTCGACCTGACCGACGGGCAAAATGCGACCACTAAGCGCGCGACATCGACCGAAGCGTCGAACGAAACATCGATCCAGCCCTCGGAATCCAGAACCCGCATCATCGCTCCCGCTGCCATCATTCCCGGCACTTGGACCGCCGGCCAGATTCCGCCCGAGCGCCTCGTCGCCCCGCTGGTGGTACTGGATTTGAAGCCGGTCGCGTTAAGAACGAACGCCGGCAACTCGCAGATCTCTCTCGACGATATCGCCGCCTGGGAAGCGCAGCACGGCATCATTCCACCCGGAGCCGTCATCGCCATCCGGCGCGCCGTCGCGCACCACAATCAATCGCCGGAAGATCGCTCTGCCGCGCCACTAGCACCCCTCCCAATTGCAGGCGATGCGGCTCTATTCCTCATCGAGGCTCGCGACACCATCGGGTTCGCCGTCGAGACACCCGTAAGCTTTTCTTCGGACCACACCCTCGCCACCCAACTCGCCCTTCACGGCAACTACGTAGTCGAAGGAACTGCGTCCTTCACTGCGCTGCCCGCGACCGGTTCGCTCATCATTGTCGCCCCCGCGAAAAACAAGAAACCCGGCGACGCTCCCGTCCGCATCCTCGCCATGGTGAGATAACCGTTTCCGCGCTCTCAGCGATCAGATTTTGGATTACAGTTCGCGGCGCGTAGCGAGTAGTCCAGCGTCCCGTTTTTCTGCACCTGATATTCCTCTGAAATCATCTACCTCCAATGGAGGAAACTTCATGTCTGACCCCCGCTATCCCATCGGAAAGTTTTCCTACTCCGGCCCACTCACCGCCGAACAAAAACAGGAATGTCTTACCAACATCGAGCAGACTCCCGCCCGCCTGCGAGCCGCGCTGAGCGGACTTTCAGACGAACAGCTGGATACTCCCTATCGTGACGGCGGCTGGACCCTCCGCCAGTTGGCCCATCACGTCCCCGATAGCCATATGAATTCCTACATCCGCTTCAAGCTCGCGCTCACAGAAGACGACCCCACCATCAAGCCCTACATGGAAAACCTATGGGCGGAACTACCTGAAGCAAAGCAAGCTCCAATCGAGATATCGCTGGCCCTGCTAGATTCCCTCCACCAGCGCTGGATGCTAATGCTGCGCAAACTCAACGATGCAGACTGGCAGCGCACCTTTCGCCATCCTGCGCTCGGTCCGATGTCGCTGGAAAAGAACCTAGCCCTCTACTCCTGGCACGGGCGCCATCACGTGGCGCACATAACAACCTTGCGCGAAAAGATGGGATGGTGAGAGCAGCATTTAGCATTTAGCACTTAGCATTTAGTCGTCCGAAATCGCTGGTAGCTTTTTTGCTAAGTGCCAATCGCTAATTGCTAAGTGCTAATTGCTCCCCCTTCACGACCATCCCGCCTTCCACGCCAGATAACTCGCCGCCTCGCGCATCACCGCCGCGAATCGGTCCCACACGTGCCGCGGACGCGACTCCGGCCTCGGCGCGACCTCCACCTGCACGCCTTCGTGTTCAAGCAACGCGCGTATGCGAAAGACGTGGAACGCATCACTCACCGCTATACAACTGCGCATGCCATTCACGCGCATGATATTGGCCACGCGCGCCGCCGACTGTGCCGTGTCCGACCCTTGCGTCTCCGCAATCAGCGCCTGTTCCGGCACTCCTCGCCGCAAAAGATAATCCCGCCCCACGCCGCCCTCGCTAAACTCCGGATCCTGCGCCGACCCGCCGGTCGTAATCACCACCGGTGCCATCCCTTTCTCAAATAATTCGAAACCATGATCGAGCCGCGCCCGCAACACCGGCGAAGGCCGTCCGGAATATTCCGCCGCCCCGAAAATCACAATCACATCCGCTTTTCTTGCTGGGGATTCGCCGGCGGCACGCACAATGCGCGACCCGGTGATGCCCAGGAATAAAAGCAACGCACCCAGCGCCGACAGCAACAAGAGCAGCCAGGAACGACGAGAAGAAAATTTTCCGTGGTCAGATGGATTGTGATCTTCGGACATAGATCAGATTTCGAAATTCAAGGCTGCCATCTGTAGATTGACACTCTGATCCGCCGCGCAACTTTGAAACTCTGAAACCTTGAAACTTTGAAACCTTGCAGTTCAAGACAAAGCTTCGACAATCTCCTTGGCCGGAATCGCGCCCTCGCGCAAAATCTGCCACGTGCCATCTTCTCTGAAGTGCACAATCGTCGACGACATGGTCCGCGGAGACTTCCCCCCGTCCACGATCAGCGAGATGCGATTTTCGAGTTGATCCCGCACCTGCTCCGCCGTCGTGCATTCCGCCGCGCCGCTCAGGTTGGCGGAGGTCGCGGTAATCGGAATCTTCGCCGCCCGCACCACCGCCAGCGGAATCTCCGATGCCGGAACGCGCAGCGCCACATTCCCCGTATTCGCCGTAACCTTCAGCGGCAGATGCGACGCCGCCGGCACAATCATGGTCAGCGGCCCCGGCCAGAAACGCCGCGCCAGCAGATGGAAATCATCCGGCAAAGGACGCGCAAACTCCTCCGCCTGATCGACATTCTCGATCAGCAGTGACAGCGGCTTATGCCGCAGACGCGACTTGATTTCATACACGCGCTCTACCGCGCGCAAGTTGAACGGGTCGGCCGCCAGGCCATAAAACGTATCCGTCGGCATGCCCAGCACCTGCCCCGCCTGAATCTGCTCGGCGGCATATTTAATCAGTGAAGCCTCGGGCGTATCGGCATGAATCTTCAGGATTTCCGCGCGCACTCTTCCCCCTCCGGACAGACAGCTGGAATCTTATCGGCGTACGTTTCGCCGTATCATCGTGGTCGCTATAAACGTTGTCGGTATAAACAATGAAATGTACCATACAACGAGCCTTGGCCGAAGCCCGGCAGCCTGCTCGAGTCGGCCCAATTTCGCAATCGTCCAGGTATGGAGCCCGGTATCCCGAAGATTTCGGTTTTAACGATTCCCTTCGTGGACCTTCGTGCTCTTGGTGGTTAACGGTCTCGCAAACTTATCTCGACCTCGGGGACAACCCATGAAGAAACAGGCGACGCCCGTCCGCACACAAAGCAAAGCGGCACGCCTGCGCCCCGTCACCGGCCGCCACAATCAGCGGCTCAAAGAATTGCGCATGGCATTCCGCCGCGCAGAACGCACGCCCCAAGGCGAATGCGCCATCGAAGGCGTCAAGTTGCTCGAAGAAGCCCTGCGCAGCGGCCTCGATCTCAACAGCGTATTCTTCAGCGATTCCGCCCGCCCTCTAGCCGAGAGGCTTCTGCCGCAGATCCATTCTGACACCGAAACACTCATCGTTCCCGATGCGCTCTTCAAATCGATCGTGCCGAGCGATGCGCCCCAAGGCGTAGCGGCCTTGGTCAAGCTGCGCGCCTTCTCTGCCGCCGAATTGCTCAAGCGCGCAAGCGATGGCCCACTAGTCGTAGCCTCTGGCCTGCAAGACCCCGGCAACCTGGGCACAATTTTTCGCTCCGCCGAGGCCTTCGGAACCGCCGGAATTTTTCTGACCGAAGGAACCGTCAGTCCCTACAACTCGAAAGTTCTGCGCGGGTCTGCCGGCTCGATCTTCCGTTTGCCACTTCTGCAAATCTCATCTGCTGAACTAATCCCGCTACTGCGAGCGCAAGGCGTACGCTTAATCGCAACCTCATCTCACCACGGAACTCCGCTGCCGAAAATCTCATGGACGCTCCCGTTAGCAATCTTCATCGGAAACGAAGGCGCCGGCCTGTCTCGCGAATTAATGCGCGAGATGAACGATACGCTGGTCATCCCGCAAGCCCCGCAAGTTGAATCGCTAAACGCGGGCGTCGCAGCCAGCATCGTGCTATATGAAGCCGCAAGAGCAGGTCAGAGGTGAGAGGTTAGATTGCAGAGGTAGAACCTCTAATGGAGAATAGTCTGTGAGCAGTCTGAGCCTTCACCTCTGCAATCTAACCTCTGACCTCTGACCTTGTATGAATCTCTTCGCACCCATCCCGCCAGAAGACTCAAACTCGCCAGGCACGCGCCCGCTCGCCGACCGCATGCGCCCGCGCACCCTCGATGAATTCGTCGGTCAGGAACACCTGGTCGGCCCCGGCAAGCCCCTGCGCGTGCAGATCGAACGCGACGATCCCACCTCGATGATTTTCTGGGGCCCTCCCGGAACCGGCAAAACGACCCTTGCCAAAATCATCGCCCGCATCACCAAGGCCGACTTCATCGAATTTTCCGCCGTCCTCGCCGGCATCAAGGAAATCAAGCAGGTCATGAGCGATGCCGACCGTGCCCGCCAATACGGCACCCGCACCATCGTCTTCGTCGACGAAATTCATCGTTTCAACAAGGCGCAGCAGGATGCCTTCTTGCCCCACGTAGAAAAAGGCAGCATTCGCCTGATCGGTGCGACCACCGAGAATCCCTCCTTCGAAATCAACTCCGCCCTGCTCTCGCGCTGCCGCGTTTACGTGCTCAAACCGCTGACCGAAGACGAAATCGTCACGCTCCTGCAACGCGCGCTCAAAGACGACGCGCGCGGCCTGGGCCAGATCCACGTCGAAGCCGACGACGACGCCCTGCGCAAGATCGCCTCCTATTCCAGCGGCGATGCCCGCAGCGCCTACAACGTCCTCGAAGTAGCCGCCTCTCTAGCCCAACAGGCCAGCATGAATGCACTCTCCGATGAAATCATCCGGGAAGCTCTGCAGAAGCGCGTTCTGCTCTACGACAAAGCCGGTGAAGAGCACTACAACATCATCTCCGCCCTGCACAAGAGTGTGCGCAACAGCGATCCCGACGCCGCCCTCTACTGGCTCGCCCGCATGTTAGAAGCCGGAGAAGACCCACTCTACATCGCGCGCCGCGTCGTCCGCATGGCCGTCGAAGACATTGGCCTAGCCGAACCGAACGCGCTCGCCCTCTGCATGGCCGCCCGCGACGCCGTCGATTTCATCGGCATGCCCGAGGGCAATCTCGCCCTCGCGCAAGCCGTCGTCTACCTTTCAATCGCGCCGAAGTCGAACGCGCTCTATACCGCTTACAGCGCGGTTTTGCAGGATGTCGAACAAACCGCCGCCGAGTCCGTCCCGCTGCATCTGCGCAATGCCCCGACCAGCCTGATGAAAGGCCTCGGCTACGGCAAGAACTATCAATACGCGCACGACGCCGAAGCCAAGGTCGCCGACATGCAGTGCCTCCCCGACAGCCTGCGCGACCGCATCTACTATCGCCCCACCAATGAAGGAGTCGAAAAACGCATTCGCGAACGGCTCGAAGAAATCAAAAAGCTGAAGCAGCCAGCGTCCAATCAACCCGCAATTCCCCCCGCAAAATCAGCTTCAAAATCGGAAGACCAGTCCCACAAAAAGAGAATCTGAAACCCGTTTTTTGCAATCTCATACAGCAGTTGCAATCGCCTGGCAGGAGGCTTTTGTTGTGTCCACCGCACCCTTCATGGATCCCGGCTTCTCCGCCCCGCCTCTCCCGGAAACTTCCGAGCAAAGGCTCGCCGAACTGGTGCGCCTCCAGAAATTTGCACAACGCATTACCTCCACTCTCGACATCGAAGAACTCGTTCCGCGCATCGTCGACGAAGTCGCTTCCTCGCTAGGCTGCGTCGAAATCAACCTCTATCTTCGCGACCACGACCAGCCAGAATTTGTGCTAGCCGCCGTACGCGGCTGCAGCCTTTACGGCAAAGGCCATCGCCTAAAAAAAGGTGCCGGAATGGTAGGACACGTTGCGCTTACCGGCAAAATGCACTACGCTCCCGACGTCACTCGCGATCCTTATTACATGGCCTGCGAGCCCGATACCCGCTCCGAAGTCGCCATCCCGCTGCAGCGCGACGGTGATCTCGTCGGAGTCTTCACCGCTTCCCATTGCGAGCTTAACGCGTTCTGCCCCGATCAATTGCGCCTCTTGCAGGGATTGTGCGATCACGTCGCCGTCGCTGTTCATAATGCCCGGCGCTTTGGCGATGAGCGCCAGCAACGCGAGCGCATGAGCCGCGAAGCCGAAGAAGCCCGCTCCATGCAGCAGGCGTTGTTGCCGCGCACCTCTCCGCTGATCCCCGGATTTCGCGTGTCTGGCCTTTCCGTTCCCGCAGGCTCCGTAGGCGGAGATTGGTATGACTTCATCCCGCTGCAAAGCGGCCGCTGGGGCCTGGTTCTCGCCGATGTCGCAGGCAAAGGCATGGCAGCAGCCCTGCTCATGTCCTCCACGCGCGGCATGTTGCGCTCACTCGCGCAAACCGGATCAGGACCAGCCGAGGTTCTAACCCGGCTCAACAACATGATGATCGAAGATTTTCCCGATGGCCGCTTCGTCACCATGGTCTACGCTGAATTTGATCCATCAACCCGCATTCTGCGCATCGCAAACGCCGGCCATCTCGCGCCCTTGCTCGTCGAACCCTCCGGCCACCGCTGGATCAATCACGAGCACGGCTTGCCCCTCGGAATTTCCGCCAGCAGATTCTCGGAAGCTGAAGTAACGCTTGGCCAGCATTCGCGCGTCGCGTTTTATTCCGACGGAATCACCGAAGCGGAAGCCGATTCTGGCGAAGAGTACGGTGCCGAACGCCTGCTCGCCCAAATGCAATCAGCCGACGTCACGACAGATGGCCTGTTGGCCGATGTAAGGAAATTTACGAATGGTTGCGGACTGCGCGACGATGCCACCGTGATTTTGGTTCAGGCTCCCGGTGCCGTCAACTCGACCGGCAACGCGTGATCCAAATTGCGTTGCAAGTTCGCATCAGAAATCTTGTCGTCATCCTGAGCGAAGCAGAGAGGACCTATGTATTTCGTTCGCACTACCGACGAGCCTCAGCGAGTGATACTGACGCCGACTGTTATGCTATGCCCCGTACTTCCCAGGCACGATACCAATTTCGTCGCGAATATATCTATCCGAATCGCGCCCGATGCTCCTTTAAAACGCACAGGTCTATCACCACAAACATCCCAGCCTTTCGCGCCCCCTCCGCCGCCCGCTCGTTGATCACACCCTCCTGCAGCCAGATCGCAGGAATCTTCAACTGAATCGCCTGCTCCACAATTTCATCGACATACTCCGGCCGGCGGAATACATCGACCAAATCGATCGTTCGCGCCACCTCAGCAGGAATTTCAAGTAACGACGGATAAGCCTTCTCGCCCCGCGCCTCCGCAATCAGCGGATTCACCGGAATGATCTTGTACCCGGCCGACTGCATGTAAGCAGAAACCCCGTGACTGGCCCGCATCGGGCTCTGCGACAACCCCACCACCGCAATCACCTTCGCCCGCGATAACAACTCGTAAATGGGATCGGATTGCTGCAAATAGTTTCCCTCCAATGCGATGGAGTCTGAGATGGAAAACCCTGGGTACTGGGTACCGGGTACTGACTTCTAGTCCTTCTTTTCCATCTTCTGCCTGAACATACGCGAGGCCATCTTGCGAATCGTATCCGATACCTCTTTATTTTCCGATAGGTTCTTCAGGTCGCGAGTCAGCAAGGTCTTCATCAAGCCGAGCGAGGTATCGATTGGCGTGCGCGGGTTATACACGATGTTGCGCATGATGTTGTAATTTTTCGCGAACTTGCGTTTCATCGGAATCGCCCGCAGCACCGACTCCAATACATTTTTCTGTAACGCGATCTTCTCCACTTCCGCGTCAGTAATTTTTGGCGAATCGAGCACCGCCAGCGCCACCAGCTTTGTCGAATCGCGAACCAGAATCGTCCGATCCTCTTTGTTGCCACGCATCGCCAGCGCGATCCGTCCCGTGATGTCCAGCTTTGCGATCTTCTGCAGCGTGCTGTCGCGCTTGCCTTCGCCCAGAACAGGGTACTTCTTGGCCTTCGCATCTATCGCTGCTTTCGCGGCAACCCTCATTGCGTTGGTGGTTGCGTCCGTAGTTTCAGCCGAAGTTGCATCAGGGCCGGTCGGCGCAGAACTCGACGTAGCGCTGTTCGCAGCCGCGACCTCCGCCGGTTCGACGGCTTCGGTCTCGTGCCAATGCAGTTCGTCGTGCGTGATGCCGACGCCTTGAAATGGTTTGTCTTTTTCCGCCGCCAGTTCCTTCGCATTTACCTCCAAATACTTTGCTACCGCGTTCTCGATCTCCTCATTCGGCGCCTCAATTTCCGCGGTGCCTTCAGCGTCTGCCGTTCCGGTCTCCCGTTCGGCAAGCTTCTTGCCAACCTCGGCAAGCTCATTCGGACGCAAAATTGGATTCGACTGCAACGCCCGCAGCAGCCGCGTCGAACTCATCACGCGCGGGCTCGCCAACAAGATTTCTACGATAGAGCGCGTCCCAGTTGCAGCCAAACCGTCCAGCAACTCTTCGGTCACCGACAGATTCTCCGCCAACGCCGGCAGCAGGCAAGTTCTCAAATTCCCCACCGAGGCAAAATATCCCAGCACCTCGGCGCTCGTCGCGGGATCGCCAGCCACCGCCACGCTGGTCTTTTCATCCCAACCCGCCAGCGTCATCCGTGCCTGCTCGCCAAACAATTTGTGATGTAGCGCCAGATAAACCAGGATCTCAATCATCTCCGCCGGAGTCACCGACAAAGACCCGCGCGCCGCCGACTGCATCAGATTCACCGGCACTTGCGAATTGCGGATCAAATCAAGCATTCGCGGCATGGTTTATCTCCTCGAACCACCACGGCGTTTTTCTTTGCGAACTTTTTTCGATTGGCCCACCTTCGATTTACCCACCAGCGTCTCCAACTCCGCGACCGCAAGCTCAAGCTGGCGCGTAATGCGGCTCGCTCCCCGCCGCTGATATTCGTCGCTCAAGGCGCGATAGTACCAGAGCGTGCCTTCCTTCTTTCCCGAGAATCGCGCCCAGATGGCCTCGCCATCTTCCCGATAGTCTGCCAGAATAGTGCGAACGTTGTGCAGCTTATCCGAAGCCGATACCAGCCGCGTCTCCGCATCGGCATGTGTCACTTCCCGCAGATAATCTTTCTTGCGCTCGATCCACTCCGCCTTCGGCTCGCCAAAGGAATCCGTGCACCCTTCCACGATATGCGCCACACGCCGCCCAAACAGCTTGCGGACTTCCCGCAGCCTGGGCATTCCGCCGCAATCTTCAACCACATCATGCAGCAGCGCCGCAATCGCCATATCTTCATCGCCGCCCGCCTCCAGCACCAGCGACGCGACGGCCATCAGATGCGAAAGATAAGGCACTGCGGTCTGTTTGCGCGTCTGTCCAGCATGCTTCTCGGCAGCATAGCGGAAGGCACGCTGCAGGCGGACTCCAAGGTGCTGCGGTTTCAGCGATTTCTTTTTCACTTTCAAATCCGTGTCATCCTGAGCGCGGCCAAGCCATTCGCGAAGCGAATGGCTTGGCGGAGTCGAAGGACCCCTACGCCCTTCTCCGCGCGCTTACCCCCAAGGGAGGTTTTAACCATGCCAGCCAACAACCGTCCCGAAGGCAAAGCCGAGAAGCACATACGTCATCAACGCTGCTACAGGCGGGTAAGTCTCTCGCCTGACAAACATCAGGATGCAAGGCGCTGGAGATAAGGAAAGCAACAGCGCCCCTGACATATGGTTCCACATCCCCCAGTGTCGACTGATAAGCAGAAACCACGTACACCAGTTCAGCAAGAAGACAAGGAGGACAATCCATCGCACGGGTTTCCATGTCTCATCAGCCATCCGCGCTTCCATAGCCATTCGCACTTCCATGTTTTTCAGCCGCTCCCCGTTCCGTGGATCGATCATCATTCCTCCTGGCAGCACTGCCGCCCGCTAGCTCTTCTTCTCCCCGCGCCGCATCCTCAGATATGCCCGCATCAGCGGCATCAAATCTCCATCAATCACGCGGTCCACATCCCCAATCTCCAGCTTCGTCCGATGATCCTTGATCATGCGATAAGGTTGCAGCACATACGACCGAATCTGCGAGCCGAAATCAATATCCAGCTTCGAATCTTCTATCTTTTTAGTAACCTCGCGCTTTTTCTCTAACTCATATTCATAGAGCTTCGAGCGCAACATGCTCATCGCCTTCTCTTTGTTCTTATGCTGCGAGCGTTCATTCTGGCAATTCGCGACGAGCCCGGTTGGAATATGCGTGATCCGCACCGCTGAATCCGTCGTATTCACATGCTGTCCGCCCTTGCCGCTGGATCGATAAGTGTCAATGCGAATATCGTCGGGCTTGATGTTCACCTCGATGCTGTCGTCAATCTCGGGAGAAACATACACGCTGGCAAACGAAGTGTGCCGCCGTTTCGCCTGATCAAACGGCGAAATCCGCACCAGTCGATGCACGCCGATCTCGCTAGTCAAATAACCAAAGGCGTATTGCCCGATCACCGAAAAAGTCGCCGACTTGATTCCCGCTTCTTCGCCGGGCTGATAGTCGTACATCTCGGTCTTGAATCCCTGCCGCTCCGCCCAGCGCAAATACATGCGCAACAGCATCTCGGCCCAGTCCTGCGATTCCGTTCCGCCCGCGCCCGGGTGAATCGTTACGATGGCATTCAGCGCGTCGGTCTCGCCCGAAAGCAACGTCTCGGTTTCGACCCGATCGACCAGTTCGCGCAAAGAGTCGAGATCGCGCTGCAAATCACCCTCAACATTTTCTCCTTCGCCTGCCAAATCGAAATAGGTCGCAATGTCGTCGGTTCGGCGCGCCAGATCGCTTTCTAGCGACAACAGGCTCTCCAGGCGCTTTCGCTCGCGCATCACTTGCTGAGATTTTTCCGGATTCGACCACAGATTCGGGTCCGACGCCTGTTTTTCTATTTTCGCAAACTGCTGGCGCAGTTTACCCGCGTCAAAGATACTCCCGCAGGTCGTGAACCTTGGTCTTCAGAGAGGTGTATTGCTGTTCCAGTTCATCCAACATGTTTTATCACTCGAAAGGCTTCCGGCCTCAGGTTTTCCTTCGTGCGCCTTCGTGGTTATCGCTTTCGCAAACTGCCGCTATCAGTACTATGTAGTCTCACTGCGCGTTCGGCGCGCGCTCACGAAATATAAAACGCGCGAACACTCCGCCCACTGAAATTATCGCACATAGAAATGCGAACCAATCCCCATGCCGCGTGTAAAACGTGGTTCCCGTTCTCAGCGCGTACGATGCCGCGAGCGCAGTGCGCACCTTGCGTGGAGTCGCCTCCACGATCCGTCCATAAGGGTCGACCGACGCCGTCATCCCCGTATTCGTCGCCGCCAGCAGCCACCGATCATTTTCGATGGCACGCATTTGCGTCTGTTGCAGATGCTGCTTCCACGCACCACTATCGCCGTACCATCCGTCATTTGAAATATTCACCAGCACCTGCGCGCCCAGCAACGGCCCCTGCCGCACTTCATCGGGAAAGATTGACTCATAACAAATAAATATCGCAAGCCGCGCGCTTCCCGCATCCAGCGACGCATGCGACCTTCCACGCTGAAACTCCCCCACTTCTTTCGTCAGCCCTCCCGCAAACGCAAACAAACTCGGAAACGGCAAATATTCTCCGAAGGGCACGAGATGCACTTTGTCGTACCGCCCCACCCATTCGCCCTGCGGACTGACCAGCCCCGCCGAATTAAAAATCTGCGAGTTCCCTCCGCCGCTGTGCATTGCCGGATTAATTCCAATCGCCCCTGCGACAACCCAATCTCCCGACTGCCTCGCCAGCGCACTCACCGCATCGCGAAACAGCGGGTCATTAGTGTAGAAAGGCGAAGGCGACTCCGGCCACACGATCAAATCGAAATGCTGAGCGTTCTTTTCGGCAGCAGTTTTTTCCCCGAACGGATGCAAACTCAAGTCAGTCAACTCACGCAGCGTGTTCTGAAAATAATCCTTGGTCCACGCCCCACCCTCAAGAATCGGAATATTCGGCTGCACCAGCAGCGCGCTGCGATCGGTTGCGAGCGCCGCGGGAGCCAGCAACTGTCCCGCCTGCAAAATCGCGGCCGCCACGCAAGCCGCGACCAGCAAGCGCTTGCGCTGTTCCTTTCCCACCAGAAAAGCCGCCGCGAACACGCTATTGACGAGCATGATCTCAAACGAGAGACCGTAGACGCCGACGACCGTAGCAATCCGCGTAAGTGAAAAATTCGCCGTTTGCGAATATCCCAGCAGCTCCCACGGAAACGCCGTGATCCGCGTCCGCGCCAGCTCCACAGCGACCCAAAGAAATGGAGCCGCCGCAAGCGCACGGCGAACTGACGCCACCGTCGAGCCGCTCTTCGCCCCGCCGCGCGCCGATCCCGCAACCACCGCCAGCAGCAGCCCGAACAATCCGTGATACAGACCCACATACATGCAAAACAAAAGCAGCGCCAGCGCCGCCGCCGGAAGCGGCATCTCGCCATAGCGATGCATAGTATCGAAGATCCAATAGCAGGTTCCGGCAAACCACAGAATCCCGCACACGTACCCGAGAACGAATCCCTGCAGCGGCGTAGCCGGCAGCAGCCGCGATTGCCCATCAAGTTCCAGTTGCAGAGTTTCAGGCTCAGAAAAGCGAGCCCGCAGAATCGCAACCAGCAGCGGCGCCACCGCAATCCACGAGAGCCAATAGAGATTGGGCAGCGGAAAAATCACAACCTGCAAGACCGCCGAAATCAGCGTCAGTCCCCAGGCGCTTCGGTGGATTTTAAGCACGCCCCAGCATAGCAAACGACTAGCAAACGAACTCGGCTGCCCGGCGGCTCGCTTCGACCCTAACAAAATCTAGCGCCGTTTTCCCCTCGATCGGATACCATACGGTGTCATGAGTCTCACCGTCCTACTGATAAAAATCTTGGAATTCATGTTCGTCGCCGGATGGATCGGCTCCGCAATCGTGCTCGTGCTCACCGGCATCGAAGACGTCGGAACCCTGTTGGACAGGAAGGACGAGAAGAGCCACTAGGGCGCACGCCGCATGTCATCGACCTCCAACGCACCAACCGGCAATAACCGGGTTCGCATTGTCGTCGCGACCTCGGTCATGCTCACCTTCATCTCCTACTGGCGAGCCGCCGCCGTCATTCTCAACGATCTCGGCTCCTCCGCCTTTTACGCCGGAGGCATCGCCGAACAAGCCATCGGCAAAAGCGCTCCCTGGTTCGTTCTAGGCGTAATGCTCTTCGCCTTCGCCGTTCGCGCCGTCTACGTCGAAAGCTGCTCCATGTTCGTGCGCGGCGGCGTCTATCGCGTCGTAAAAGAAGCACTCGGAGGCACGCTCGCCAAGCTCAGCGTCTCCGCCCTGATGTTCGATTACATCCTGACCGGCCCAGTCTCCGGCGTTTCGGCAGGCCAATACATCGCCGGATTAATCAACGACACCATCGCCATCGCCGACGCCCACGGCTGGATACCATCCGCCGTTCATCATCTCTTCGGGGGCGTGCCTCAAGTTGGCGTCAACAGCACCGCGGTCGTCTTCGCCATCGCCGTCACGCTTTATTTCTGGTGGGAGAATATCAAGGGCATCGAAGAGTCCAGCGAAAAGGCGCTCTGGGTCATGCAAATCACGACCGTCATGGTCGTCATGCTGATCGGCTGGTCTCTATTCACTCTATTCAAAGTTGGCGGCCACCTGCCGCCCTTCCCGACCCTCGCCAACCTTCACTACAGCGACGAATCGCTCGGCTTCTGGAAGCACAGCAAGCTGCCGCACATGTTCGGCATTCTCGGACTGATCATCGGCTTTGGCCACTCCGTCCTCGCCATGAGCGGCGAAGAATCCCTCGCCCAGGTCTATCGCGAACTCGCCCATCCCAAGCTGAAAAACCTGAAGCGCACCGCCATCGTCATCGGCGTTTACAGTTTCGTCTTCACCGGCCTCGTCTCCTTGCTCGCGGTCATGCTCATCCCCGACGACGTCCGCGTTAAGGTGTATAGCGACAACCTGATCGCTGGTTTGGCCATGAACATGGTCGGCCCTGAAGTTTTACGCCTCGCCTTCCGCGCCTTCGTCGTCGTCGTTGGCTTTCTCATTCTTTCCGGAGCCGTGAACACCGCCATCGTCGGCTCCAATGGCGTGCTCAATCGCGTCAGCGAAGACGGAGTGCTAGCCGATTGGTTCCGCCGTCCCCACAAACGCTTTGGCACCACCTATCGCATCATCAACCTTATCGTCGGATTACAACTCTTCACCATCATCGTCAGTTGGGGCAACATCTACACCCTCGGCGAAGCCTATGCGTTTGGCGTGGTCTGGAGCTTCGTCTTCAAAACTATCTCCATGCTCGTCCTGCGCTATCGCTATAAAGGCGAGCGCAACTGGAAAGTTCCGCCCAACCTCCACGTCTTCGGCGTCGAAATCCCGATTGGACTGGCCTCGGTCGGCATGGTTCTACTATCCACCGCCATCGTCAATCTCTTCACCAAGTCGGTCGCCACCGTAAGCGGAATCATTTTCTCCGTCATCTTTTTCTGCATCTTCACTTTCTCGGAAAGAGTGAACCGCCGCAAGCACGCCCACAGTGCCGCCCAGATGAAAGAGCAGTTCCAACTGCAGCAGGCGGAAAGCGTGCAGCGCGAAACGGTTGGAATCCGCACCAATAACGTGCTCGTCCCCGTCCGCGACTACAACACCCTGAATCACCTCAAGTGGGCTCTCGATCGCATCGACACGCGCGCGCAGGACGTCGTAGTCATGAGCGCCCGCGTCAGCCAGTTCGGGACCGCTGCCTACGGACTCTCCACCGAGCAGGTCTTCAGCGATTACGAGCAGACGCTATTCACCCGCGCCGTCTCCGTAGCCGAAAGCTTCGGAAAAAAGATTTCTCTATTGGTAGTTCCCGCCCGCGACCCCTGGTCCGCCATCGCCCAGACCGCGCACAATCTCGAGTCTTCTGCCGTAGTCTCCGGCGTCTCCAGCAAAATGAGTCCCGCTGAGCAGGCCTTCAATCTCGGCAGCGCATGGGAAGCCATCCCCGAACCGAAGCGCCAGTTCCTGCTTCAGATCGTGCAGCCCAACGGCAACGTCGACACTTTCCGCATCGGCCCGCACACTCCCACCATGAAGAACGAGGATGTCGAACTCCTGCATCGTCTATGGCTGAATATCACGCGCGAACCGGGCCTCGAGAATCTCCACCATCACGACATTCTCGCCGAAGCCCTGACGCGCCTCGAAAACGACTATGCCGCAGCCGGCCATGAAGACATCGTCATGGAATTACGCCGCAATGCCGACGCCGGCCCCTTGCCCGCCCGCCGCATCGCCGACCAGGTCCACACGGTCGAGTCTGAAGCATCCGACCGTAGCGACGGACGTAGTGACGAAGACGATAAGCGTCGCGAAGGAACCAGCTCCAACCCAAAAGCCACCGGCCGCGAATGACCGGTCCCACGAGAAGTGTCATCCTGAGCGCAGCCGCGCCATGTGCGAAGCGAATGGCGCGGCGAAGTCGAAGGACCCCTATTCCCTCCGTGCCACCACAGGCGATTTGTTGTCTCCACCGTTTCTCGATTTTGGGTGGCGCAGCGGTTCACCGGCCTTTGCCCTTGCTTTTGGGTGGCGCAGCGCTTTTAGCGCTGCGATTAGCCTCGTCATAAACACCGGCTTTAGCCGCCGAGGGAGCCACCTGCGGCGAGCACTGCTTAGCAATCTTTCCGACTCACCTGACCTTCGGCGAACTCATGTCCGCTGCCTTCTGATCATCCGCATGAATCACCCCATCCTCCTCCGCGTAAAACGACCGATGCTCGCTGTCCAGATGATTCGGCGTCATCGTGAAAATAAAACCATCCTCATGCACTCGGAAGCTCGCCTTGTAATCTCCGCGGTCGGTCGTGGCCGCCATTCGTTTGGTGAACGATCCCGTCCCCGCCAAAGCCTCCAGCGAAGCAGCATACTTGTCATGACGCTTCTTGTATTCCCGCTGCGCCCGCAGAAACGTTCGCATATATCCCAGCGCCTGCGCCTCTGAATCCGAGTGCGCCGGATCGCCCGGAAACCCCGGCTTATAAGTGGACGTCGCCGGAGCCGATGGCTGCTCTGTCGTTGGCACCGCCCCCTGTGCCCCAGCCAGCCCCGCTCCCATCATGCCCACCGCAAGAATCCCCGCCCAATATCGCTGCATCCGCATTCCGCTCACCCAACCCCTCCTCCGAAGCCAGTAAAGGCAAAGAACGCCAAACTTTGGCAGTTACCCCCGTAATTTGTATCGCATAGCAATCATTTCAATTCCCCGCCGCTTCAGGCAATCTTGAACAGGATGCAATCCTAACAGGGAAACAGGCAAACTGATGAAAGCTGCCGTCGCCAGAAAGCCGCTGATACGTGTCGCCGTAGTGGAGAGCGATCCACTGCGCTTTGTCGGATTCCGGGCCCTCTTTGATACCGAACCTGATCTCGAACTGGTCTCCGCCTCGCTGGCCGATCTTAGCCAGTTGCCCAACATTGACCTCGTCCTCCTCGGCAATCGCGGCGGCCAGAACCTCTACGACATTATGGCCAGCATGAAGGCCGTGCGTCCCGATCTGCGTATCATCGTAACCGGCTCCGGCATGGACGATGAAAGCGTCCTCAAAGCCATCGCCGCCGGCGCCAAAGGCTACGTCGACGAAGCCGCCTCGCCCGCCGAATTCATTCAAGCTCTACGCATCGTGAATCAAGGCTCCGTCTGGGCTCCGCGTCGCGTGCTCTCCACCTTCATCGAACGAGTAAGCGCGTCTCCCGGCCGCATCTTCCCCGCCGGCCGCATCACCTTCACCGACCGCGAAAAAGAAGTCCTGGAGATGCTCGTAGCCGGCCGCTCCAATAAAGAAATTGGCTCCGCTTTAGGCATAGAAGAGCGCACCGTAAAAGCTCACGTAGCTAAACTGATGCGCAAAGTAGGAGTCCAAAACCGCATCGCGCTCTCCGTCCACGCAATAACGCATTCACTGGTAACAGCAAAGTAGATCAAAGCCGCAACAATCCGCAAAATGAAGGTGCCCCATTCTTGCGCGTTCTCTGCGCAAGAGTGGGAGCCCTCTCCGCCCGTACAACTCGCCTCTGATTTTGGGTGGCGCAGCGCTTCAGCGCTGCGATAACTACTCCATCTCGACCTCGGCTTTAGCCGCCGAGGTAAAACTAACCGCTTCCCCCAGCGTCGCTCGTTCAAACTCCCGGACCCACCAAGGCTTTCGCGCCACCTTCGCGCGGACAATTCTCAATGACTGACTTCGCTGTTTTTACCAACCGAGAATTCCGTCCTACCCGCTAAAGCACGCCAGCCTCCTTTCTGATTTCAACGTCCCTCAAGCCATGAAGACAGGAGACGCGACCCCAGATCAAGGGGATAACGGATCTGGGGTGAAACGGTGAAACCACAGGCACGGGTCTACCTTGGGCAAGCTCTGAACCTGTCTGGTCGCCGCCCGCGGAGCGTGGGGCGTCTTCGTGCTGCGTGTATGGATTGCGCGCGGCGAGAATCTTTTCCGCAGTCAGACTATCGTTTGCAATTTCTCCTTCTCCGGTTTGCGCCCAGGCTGACGGCAACACACTCTGTATCAAAAGAAGGGAGCCGAGTAGGGATTGAACCATTGGTTGTCGCATAGCCGCAGATTAGCGGCAAGATTGAAAAAACGTCCGTGCCACTGTGACGCTTTCGCGAGTGTCACAATTCGGCTGCGGCTGCGAGTCACTAAGTCCAATTGCGTGTAATCGCCGTGCCTCGCTGGGCTCCCGCATCGGCGGTACTCTCGCATAATGCGACCCCTTCGGTATTCCATCAACGTCACATTCGACGGGTGCTGCGATCATCGTGTAATACCACCGGACGAAGACTTGCATCGGCACGCGATCGAGAACCAGGAGACTTGTTTTATAGAGAATGGCTTTGTGGCGCGGGTCAGGGCTGTAGGAGTCGTATACTGGAGCGCCTTTACATCGATAACTGCTTGCCTTTAACAGTGGAATTATTTCGTCAGCTTGCCTTTTTCATTCTGCGCCTGCAAGCCCATATCGTATTGCCGCTTCAAGCGTATCGATGTTTATATCCTTTAGAGCTTTAAACCGAATGCAATATCCGGTCACGCTCGCCTTGCCTAGTTTTTTTCCATACGTTTTGGCTAAGTACTTCTTATCTTTGAGACCAAGAATATAGACAGAGATTCCGGTTTTGTTTCCGCTCACACCGATTTGAAAAGACTCTCCACTTTTTCCATTGGCATATTTTATGGTGTGAAATCCATATCCAATCGTAGGGTTGGAAACAGTATGATTTTTGCTGTCTTTACCATCGAAGAACCATAATTTGCATTCTGGTGACACTTGAAGTGTGAGCCGATGCAACGCGCGCATGTCACTCCGTTTTGACTCCGGTTGGCTGGCAATATACTCCTTGATTTGTTCCTGTACGTTCATAGGTTCTGCTCCCTGGTTGCGCGCACGAGATTATACGACGTTTAATCCTTCTCCCCCGTGCAAGGGCGTCCCTGACCGTTGAGGTCTGAAATCTGTGGTAGCACCGAGAAGCGGGCAGAGGGCTGAACTACATGCAACTCAAGCCGACTTCACATTCCGGTCGTGTTGTCGCTAGCCTTGATCGGAAACGCCTCGGGGGCAGACTGCGGGGGCGGAGCGGGATCTCGGTCCGAGGCGTTTTCGATAAGGAGACTAGGAGGAAGCCGCTGGCGTTTGCGGCGGACGCGGTGCGCTATGGGATTTGAACGGCAGCGGGGATCTGAACGGGGCTTGGGGATAGCAGCTAATCGTGGTGGGAACGCCGCTAGGATTTTCGGAGTGGCGACTGAGATGAGGAAAAGCGCACGCGGAAAGTTGCTTGAGAGGCAGTGGAGAAGAAGCGGACACACGCGTGCGTCCGCGTGCCTGAGCACATCCTCGGGTCGATAGCAGTGGACGGGCTAGGAAGAATCGAAGTAAGAGCATGTTGATAATTCCGCAGCCGTAAATCTCTGCAGCACGATCATCGCCGCGCCGCAACGTGGGCAATGCCAGACAGAAGAACTCTCCGCCGAAGCTTGGGAGGTTCCAGCCTCGACCAGCGTGGAGGAGCCACTGGACAGCAGTTGTCGGGATAGTGCCAAGCGGGATGAGCGAAAGCGATTGGCGAGGAAACCAAAGTGACGGATGCGCACGCATCCTCTGGGGAGCACGTGCAGAAAGAAACGCCGTAAGAACTCGCTGGCCGCAAGGGTCATCTTGCCATGGCGGCCGCCGTGGGCGTAATCCTTCCCGCGAAAGGTGACGCGTTGTTGGTCGAATGCCAATAAGCGATGATTGGAAATGGCCACGCGATGGGTGTAACGGCCGAGGTAGCGCAACACCTGCATGGGTCCGCCGAAGGCGGGCTTGGCATAGACAACCCAGTCGTGGCGGTGCAGACGGCGCATGAGTTTTGCGAACTGCTGCGGATCGGCCAGAGCGGCGGCGGGACCGTTGCAACATAGCTTGTTGCGGCTGTGCAGACGTTTCAGGCCGGCGAGGAACTTGCCACGAAAGACGCGGCTGAGGATCTTCACGGGTAAGAAGAAAGCATAGCGTGGGCGGACCCATTGACGGTGATCGGGTGAAAGTCCGCCCGCAGGAATGGCGCAGTGTATGTGGGGATGCAGAAGCAGGTTCTGTCCCCCAGTGTGCAGGATGCTGATCATGCCGATCTCGGCGCCCAAGTGTTTGCGATCGATGGCGATCTCCAGCAAGGTTTGGGCGCTGGCAGCGAACAACAAGTCGTAGAACAAACGCGGGTTTTCCAAGGCCAGCACGTTGAGTTCGTGGGGCACGGTGAACACGACATGGAAGTAGCTGGTAGTCAGGAGTTCGCGTTCGCGGGCCGCCAGCCATCGTTCGCGTGCTTGTGTCTGGCACTTGGGGCAGTGCCGGTTTCTGCACGAGTTGTACGAGATAGCCTGATGACCGCAGCTCGGGCAGGCATCGCGATGACCGCCCAGCGCAATGGAATGCATCCTGGAAACGAAGGCGGCCACAATCCTAGAGTTTGTCCATGGGCTACGCGGAAGTGTGTCGGTGACCTTTGAAGAAGGAACTTCTGCCGCCTGGTTACATGACCTGCTGAAGCCGCACGTTGCCGAGCTTGTGGTCTGCGATCCGCGAAAGAATGCGCTGCTGAAAGATGGCAGCAAGAGTGACCGGATCGATGCCCGTAAGCTGGCCGAGTTATTACGCGGTAACCAGCTCCATTCCGTGTACCACCGGGAGCATGGGGTGCGTACTTTAAAGGAGTTGGGACGCAGCTACCAGACGCTCACCAAAGATGTCACGCGCGTGATGAGTCGGATCAAGGCGCTGTACCGCAGTTGGGCCATTCCCTGTAGCGGAACGACCGTCTATGCCGCGCGGCATCGCGCCGAGTGGTTGGCGAAGATCGCACAACCCGGAGTTCGTCTGCGGGCGGAACGGCTGTATCAGCAACTGGATCTGCTGCAACCGGTGCGGCAGGAGGCGCGACGCGATCTGCTGCGGGAGAGCCGCAACCATGAGGCCGTGAGAAGACTGCAGCAGATTCCTGCGATCGGCCCGATTCGTGCTGCCTTGCTGGTGGCCTTGCTGCAGACACCTCATTGACCAGCTTTCAGGCTTAAAATGCCTCATGCGCTCGGTACTGCTGTTTTTTGGGAGCCTCGCCGCTGGAGTGTTGGCGATTGTGCTGTCGCTGACCTTACTGCTCGTGTCGCTCTCTATCTACGAGAGGTATGTTCTAGGAATTACCTCAAACGGGTCGGTCGGTTGGGACCCTATTTCGATTTTTGGACGATGGGTGGTCGGCATTCCACTCCTCATCTTCGGCCTCGGCTGCGGCGGCGGCTTCTGGTTTCTCAGCAAACGATCGCATCGCTAGACCAGCGGCCCGAAGCCTGTAGTTGGCGTAACAGTGCGCCGTGAAAGGCGCTGGACTTCAGCGGGTGCAACTCCCGCCCGGGAACTGGTTCGCTCCACCCGGTAGCAATCAGAGCGGCAGCGGAGGCAACGAAGCTGTCGGAGCTTTCGATGGAAAGGGTCGCATGGCGACTCGGCGAGCGTGCAGGCCATAACGTGAGTAAACGCTGAGCAGGCCCCGAAAAAACAATTGCAGGAGCCGACCTGACTGTTACACAGGGAAGGCCGCAGACGATGGAGATAGACGAGCGAACAAACTTCATCGGACCTGCCGGGGTAATGGCGATGGCATGTACGCATAGGAGACCAGAGGCAACACGGGAAGCCCCAGCGGTGATCGCGGTAAGGATCAACTGGCAACTCGCGAGAGACAGGCCGGGCCGTGTGGGGTGGCGGAGAGGTTCGTAGTACCGATGAAGCCGGGTAACTCCGGCGGAGGGAAGGGGCCTCAGTTAAAGACGGACGCAACAAGCAACGAAGGACATGGGGATTGACGATGAGTCTAGTAGCCCCAGGTTGTGTTCAGAAGTTGCAGACGGCGTCACACGCTTCGCTTCCTTATCTACCCATGAAGCGTGTGTCTTTTCCGAGAGCCGGATGCGGGAAATCTGCCAGTCCGGTTCGATGAGCGGGAACAGGAACCAGAGCTAAGCCAAACCGGACTGAGGCGGCGATGCGAAAGCTCCGCCATACATAGCCACCGGGAGACTACAGCCACTGCGCCTGTTCTCGACTCTACTCCCTAGCACTCATCCTATAAGAGAGGATGTCAAGAAAAAAATACTTCCCCCTCCCCTCCGGGGCCAAGTGGATGTGGTGACTTACATCCAGCCCCACCTCATCCTGCGCCTCATCTTTATCCGTAGAGGGGTTGTTGGTTTGTCCGCTTTGGATCGCCGCGCATTTCAGCGGCGATGCCAGCCCCAGTTGCTTGTCCCAACTTAACGGTTTCATAAAAACAGTGGTGCTCGACGCCATTCGGTTACGAAGCTACGCAAGCTAACCGTTGGCTAAAAGTGCCAACCAAGATCCTATGTGAGGCTCGAGGCCTATAGCTTTTTTGGGTTATCCGAGGGGGCATAGGATTGACCCGGAGACTCGGTGCCAAACTTCAGCACACAGAGCGCCTAATGAGTGCTTGGATACTCTCCCTCGAACCCGAGCATCGCACGAACCGACTTGGCCACCACCGAGGCATGAAAACCTTGGAGATCACCTGGGTTCTGTTCGATACTCAAGCTGCTTGCGTTTTCAGTTGTTCGGCGTCGAAACGTTCCTCCTTTTTCCAAAGTGTCAACGTAATGGCCGCGATCTTCCGCGCCAGCGTCAGACGAGCCATCTCCGGCTTCATCCCGTTGGTCAGCAAAGCCGCGTAAAAATCATGAAATGGACCCGTACCACAACTAGCCCGGGTGGCCGTACTCTTGAAGATCTCTTTCATCTCGTGGTTGTGGTTCCGATTCAGACCACGGAGCTGCTGGGGTTTCTTGGAGCGCTGCAATTGTCCGCGCACAAAGCGGTATTGCGCACTGTCGTGCGTCTCCACGCCCAGGCCACTGTAGGTCCAGAGTTGCCGCTTGCTGCGGAAGCGGTGCGGAGTTTGCATCAGCGCGATCAATCTCGCCGCCCGAATCGGACCGATGCAGGGAATCTGGCGCAGCAGTTTCGCCGCTTTCTGTTTCCGGCTCTCCGCCAAAAACTCGGGTCGCAGGTTTCGCCGCAAAGCCTGCAATCCATCCAGCTGTTGATAGAGTAGCTCCGCGCGCCGGCGCACCCCGGCCTGCACAATCTTGCTTAACCATTCCTCCCGATAGCGTGGAGCATAGACCCGGGTGCCGCCACAGGGAATGCCCCAACCGCGATACAGCGCCTTCAGCCGATTCATCACTCTGGTTAAATCTTTGCCGATGGTCTGATAACTACGCGCCAACTCGCGCAGCGTCCGCAGTCCATTTTCTCCGTGGTAGACCGGTCGCAACATTCCGGTGCGCAGCAAATCGGCCAGCTTGCGTGCATCCACCTTGTCGCTCTTGCTCCCCTCCTTTAATAAGGCATTCCGCCGCGGATTGCAGACCACAACTTCCTGCACCTGTGGCTGCAGCAAGTCGTACAGCCAGGCTGCCCAGGTCCCTTCTTCCCAAGTCACATGTAACTCGCCCCGCAGTCCGTGGATAAACTGCAGAATGCTGCTGGCTTTGGTTTCGACGATGGTTTCCATGATCAGCTTCCCGCTGTCATTCAGGACGGCGATCACAATGGCTTCCTTGTGCACGTCCATTCCGATATATTTGACCTCGTGACTCATTTGAGTTGCCTCCTTGGGGGAAAGGTCATTCGTGCTAACGCTTACTTTCCCCCCAGGGTAAAGTGCCATTCTCCAGCCATTTTGCCTAGACCCGCCTGCAGTTTCCTTCCGCACACACCACTCCCTAGCGCCGCCGCAGCGGAGCGAAGCCCCGGCACAGCGTAGCGCAGCGGAGGCGGCGCCATACCCAGCTTCAACCTTCTGAACTGGGGCGCTCTCTCATAATGCATTGACCAATGGTCAAAACGTGCAATCGTCTGTCAACCTCAGTTAGCCGCTCACGGCTCGGGGCTCTCAATCATTCGACGTAGTTGCTCGCCGAAATGCTGCCCTCTTCGTCACTTAATTGCCCTTCACCAGAGTACCGCTGACAACCGTGTTCGCGTCCGTCTCGACAGCTAGCATTTCGTTCCCGCCGTCCACGACCACGAGGCTGAAGTGCATTTCGGGGAGCCCCTCCGGCGCTATGGTAGCCCTGCCCCTGCAGTCCGCGCCGACCCTGTAAGAACCGGTGACGGGCACGAACGTTAGAAATGTGCCATTCTCGCTAGCCGCTACCCGTCCCCTAATCACTCCTTCTCCAGAAGGGTCGACCTTTAACTTCAACTCCCCGATGAAAGCCACAGCCGGGGCGGACGCCTCTGCCAGGAAGGCGCCGGTTGTTTCAAACCCAAAACTACCCTTAACTCCGGCATTGGTGCAGGTCGCGGAGCCCTGCTTCACGGCGAAGCCCTCCGCAAAAAGGTGAAGGGCCAAAAACCCTGTTGACGTAACCACAAAGGAGAAGCTACTGCCACCCGCGGGGTTACCCGTGCCGGTGCAGTTCGAGGCGATTGTGTATGTTCCGGTGACAGGCTCGGTCGCAATCACGCCGTCATGGGATGTTGTGGTCTCTCCGGTAAACGTGCCTGTGGTTGAGTCAAACGTGATCTGGGTCACGGCGGCGGAGGTAGGGGTGCCGTTGCTATCTGTGCCGTCGTGCAGAAACCCGTAGGTGCCCCTCAGAGAGGCGTTTGAACAAGTCGCCGCCCAGGCAGCGGAACTGAACGCAAAGCTGGCAAGAACAACCATTCGAGCGATCCGAAACGTTTTGCAAATCATGGCGCTCTCCTCTTCCCCTACTGAGGAAATCGAAAACCACAGGCAAAAGCCGACAGTGCAGCGAAAAGAATTATTCGCCACGAATCCGTCCAAACCCGAGCGACTCAGTTGGCGCAAATCCCGACATCACCAACTGCAGCCCGTAAAAATTTGCAGAATTCCGCCGGCCACTCCACCCGAGGCTTTTCATATGCCATGACCTCGCGACTAGACGCATCGCACGACCATCCGGAGTGGAAACGATCCACCCCCCCGTTACCAAGGTACAGTGACCTCGGTAATCTTGCCGCCTTTTCCAACCTGCCCCATACTCGCTTCACCTACCACAGAACCTGGGAGACGGGGTTGGAGACGGAGATTAGGGTCGCCGATTTCAGCCCCGCATTTTTTTGCCCGCACCCAGCCGGATCGCAAGTTCGGGCCACGCCAAAATATCTCACCTCTATAAATCTGTCATGCTGAGCGCAGCGAATCGGCTCGCAAAGCGAGCGGATTCGCGGAGTCGAAGCACCCCTATACCCTTTTCCACGCCTGCTCAGCCGATAAGAGCGCATCACCCACGCGATTAGCCGCACCGCCCGACTCACCCTCGCCACTCCGGGCTACCCCCCACCTCCCCTCTCGCATCGAATAGAATCATAGACAACAGATTCCCTATCTCCCAAGTGAGGCATGATGCGAAAGTCCCTCGTTCTGCTGCTGCTCGTTTGTTTCCTGACCCCGATCCTCACCGCCGATGACGCTTCCGACACCAAGGCCTCCGGCCGCGTCCAGGCCGCCGGCACCGTCCTCGATGAAATCCAGGCCGCTCCCGATAAAGGCATCCCGCAAGAGGTCCTGGGCTCGGCCGAATGCGTGGCCGTCGTCCCCTCCCTGCTCAACGGAGGCTTCGTCTTTGGCGGCCGTTATGGCAAAGGTGTCGCCAGTTGCCGCACTCCAAAGGGTTGGAGCGCCCCCGCTTTCTTCATGATCGGCGGCGGCAGCTTCGGATTGCAGATCGGCGGCCAGGCCACCGATGTCGTCATGCTGATCATGAACAAGCGCGGCATGGAGAACCTTCTCTCCAGCAAATTCAAGCTGGGCGGCGATGCCAGCGCAGCCGCCGGCCCCGTCGGACGCCACGCCTCCGCCGATACCGATTGGAAGATGCGCGCCCAGGTTCTCACCTACTCGCGCTCCCGCGGCCTCTTCGCCGGCCTCGAACTCTCCGGCGCCGTCATCAAGCAGGACGAAGACAGCACCCGCGATTTCTACGGCCGCATGGTACCCTTCAAAACCTCGCTTAAGGGGGAGGTCGATGCTCCCAAAGACGCCTACCCCTTCCTAAGCAGCCTAGCCAAATGGGCCCAGGCAGCCGCAAAATAGTAAAGTTCTCAGTTCCCGGTTCTCAGCTCTCAGAAGCTACTTCATAAATCGGTTTTTGGGTAGGGCACGGCTTTAGCCGTGCCGCAAAGGGCCAGTAAAGACAAGGGCTTTAGCCCCTGAGGGAGCGGCTGGTAGACTTCCCAGGTTTATGATGAGATGGCCTCCCAGAGTCTGTAAAACGCCTTTGCTGGCAACTGAGAACCGACAACTCCCCCATTGCGACAACGCCTAGAGTTCGCGCTAGTCTGGCCCTGGATAAAACTCCTGGGCATCCTCCCGCGTCCCGTCGCTCGCGCCATCGGCATCACGCTAGGCCTAGCCGTCTACGCGCTTCACGGCCGCCTGCGCCACGTAGGCCTGCGCAACCTTACTCTCGCCTTCCCCGATATGCCCGAAGCCGAACGAAGCCGCCTGCTGCGCGGCGAATTCGTCTCCCTCGGCCGCCAACTCGCCGAAGTCTGCCTCTTCCCACGCTACACCCGCGAAAATATCTCACGCATCATCGTCTACGATGGATTCGAAAATTTCGAGCGCGCGTACGCCCGCCGCAAAGGCGTCCTCTTCCTCACCGGACACATCGGAGCATGGGAACTCTCCGCCTTCGCCCACTCGCTCAACGGACATCCCCTGTCGATCGTCATGCGCTCGCTAGATAATCCCTACATCGACCGGCTCATCCAGGGCTATCGCACCATGCACGGAAACCGCACCGTCGACAAAGATGATTTCGTCCGCGGCCTGCTCGGCGCGATGCGCGCCGGAGAAACCGTAGGCATTCTTATGGATACCAACATGACCCCGCCGCAAGGCGTCTTCGTGGATTTCTTCGGCATCCCCGCCTGCACCGCCAGTGGTCTCGCCCGCATAGCCCTGAAGACCGACGCAGCGGTCGTGCCCGGCTTCACGGTATGGGATGCGAAGCAGCAAAAATACATCCTCCGCTTCGAGCCCGCCATAGAACTGATTCGCACCACCGACAACGAATCCGACATAATAGCCAACACCGCAAAATTCACTAAAGCAATAGAAGAAATCATCCGCCAATATCCCAACCAATGGCTCTGGGTCCATCGCCGCTGGAAGACCCGCCCATCAGGGGAACCGCCGCTGTACTAGCAAGTCTGGCGTGTAGTGGTGTGGAGCGGGCGTCTTCGCCCGCTTCTCGGACGTTGCCCATACGCGACAGGAAAGCGACAATAGACAACCATGAAACACACTGTGCGCGATCTAGCCGAAAAACTCGGCTGCCGTCTTGTCGGAGAAGGCTCCATTACCGTGGTCAGCGTCTCCAGCCTGCAATCCGCAACCAGCGAGAGTCTAGTCTTTGTGGAAGACACGAAGCATCTAGAAGCCGCGCTAGGCTCGCCCGCAGCCGCCGTAATCACGGGACAATTCGCCGCCACAGACGCAAAGGAGAAGCCCATCCTAATCTCCACTCAGCCCCGTCTAACCTTCACCCGAGCCGCGAAACTGTTACGCGACCCCGACAAGCTCCGCGCAATCCATCCTGAGGCCATCGTCCCCGCATCCGCGAAGCTCGGCAAGAATATATCGATCGGCCCCCGCGCAATTCTAGGTGAGCAAGTAGAGATCGGAGGCGAAACAACCATCGGCGCCGGTTCCGTAATCGGAGACAACGCAACCATCGGAACCCGCTGCCGCATCGACGCCAACGTCACCATCTACCCCGGCACAACTCTAGGCGATCGCGTGGTCGTCCAAGCGGGTGCGGTGTTAGGCAGCGAAGGCTTTGGCTACGTGCGCGATTCCGCAACCGGACGCTACGAACAATTCCCCCAAATCGGCCGCCTGATCATCGAAGATGACGTAGAAATCGGAGCCAACTCCACCATCGACCGCGGAGCGCTGGACGAAACTCGCATTAGCCGCGGCACAAAAATCGACAACTTAGTCCACATCGGCCACAACGTCCAAATCGGCCACGATGTCGTAATCGCCGCCCAAACCGGCCTCTCCGGCAGCGCCACAGTCGAAGACAACGTAATCATCGGAGGCCAGGTAGGCATAGCCGACCACGTCCGCATCGAAGCCGGAGCCATCCTCGGAGCCCAAAGCGGCATCCCGACGAAGAAAGTAATTCGCGGCAAAGGAGTAGTTTTCTGGGGCACGCCCGCCCGCCCCATCAGGGAGTATCTTAAAGAATTAGCGTTCCTGTCGCGCGCAGCAAAGAAGGAGCGTTAAAAACAAGAAGTTCTGGCTTTAGCTAACTGCTAATTGCTAAGTGCTAAAAGCTGCCTCACTATGCCAACCATCGTCATCGGCGGCCACACCCGCAGCGTAGGTAAGACCAGCGTAGTCGCCGGCCTCATCGCCGCCCTGCCCGTCTACCACTGGACCGCCCTCAAAATCACGCAGTACGGGCACGGCGTCTGCTCCGCCAATGGCGAGGCCTGCGATTGCGCGACCTCCGATCATTCCTGGGCCGTCTCAGAAGAGAAGGAACGCAGCGGCGACTCCGACACCTCGCGCTTCCTCGTCGCCGGAGCCGATCACTCCTGGTGGGTCCGCACCGAGCAAGGCCGCCTCGCCGAAGCCATGCCCCGCGTCCGCAAGATTCTCGAAGCCGCGCAAAACATCATCATCGAATCCAACAGCATCCTGCGCTTCCTGAAACCCGATCTCTATCTAACCGTCCTAGATCCCCAAACCGCCGACTTTAAATCCTCAGCTCAAACTTTCCTGGACCGCGCCGACGCTGTGTTACTCCATTCCGCCAACAATTCAACCATCCCCGCATGGGAGCGAGTTTCGCTAAAACCGGTAATCAACCGCCCAACCTTCGCGATCCAACCGCCAAACTACGTCACGCCAGAAGTAATAGAGTTTGTGCTCGCGCGACTCTCATCTTCGGCAAATTCTCATACCAAACCAAGATTGTCATCCTGAGCGAAGCGAAGGACCTACGCATTTTGTCAGCGCCGTCTGCCGCCTAGGACCCCGCCTTAATCTCCACCGCCTTATCATTCTGAAAGTCGATCGTCACCGGCTTCCCGCCATTGGGATACTGCAAAGTTCGCGCCCCATAATCGCCCGGCCCCGTCGGAATCCCCATCCCAATCGCAAAACTCGCCTGCAACTCACTCATCCCCGCCTGCACCTCATGCGCATCAATCTTCTGCCAAACCTCCGCCGGCCAGTGCTTATAAAGCTCATGCGGATCTTCAATAAAAAACATCTCGTCCGAGCGAATCTTGAAATCACCGCCCTGCTCCGCCCCAATCGGAACCGCATACCCCTTGCCGTCTAAAGAAAAGACCGCCATCACCTGCTTCATCCCCGGAGCCTGCGGAGAAACATCCGTCACCACATCCTGAATCGCCAGCTTCTGCAAAGGCAACAACGTCCCCGCCTCGTGCGCAAAATCCGTCTTCCGACGCTCGCGATCATACGGATAGTAAGTAATCTGATAGCCAAACCTCGACCACACCGGCTGCTCCGTCAACTGATGCGCCGACCGCAGATCATAAGGATGCAGCTTCTTAGGCGAAACGTAATAATCGGCCTTGAGCAAGCCTTCCTGCTTAGGCTTAGCATCCTCCTTCATCGCCTCGTGCCGCTCATACACGACATAAGCCGCGCGCCCACCCGCCAGCACAATTGCCGCAACCAAAAAGATCTGCAGCTTCTTCTGAAAATCCGAATCAAACGCCATAAGTTCTTGTCTTAGGTTTCCTTCGTGAGCTTTTCCTTAGTGTAACTTCGTGCCCTTAGTGGTGAAGCCTTCGCTAGAGCAATCAGATAAACTAGATGTAAGCCCTACTCAGCCAACAAAGAGGAATTATGCCCATAGCCCAAGATGATGTTCTGAATGCACTCAAACAATGCTACGACCCCGAAATCCCCGTCAACATCGTCGACCTCGGCCTGATCTATGACATCCGCTTTGACGAAGTACCCGAAGGCCAGCAGGACGTGACGGTCGATATGACCCTCACCGCCCAGGGCTGCCCCGAACACGTCAACATCAGCGCCCAAGTCAAATCCCGCGTCGAGCAACTCCCCGGAGTCCGCCACGCCAACGTCAACGTAATCTGGGAACCCGCGTGGACTCCTGAACGCCTGAGCCCCGACGCCCGCAAGCAACTGGGCATCGATTAACCGCTTTCACCTGTCATGCTGAGCGAAGCGACAACTTCGCGAAGTGGAGTTGTTGCGTAGTCGAAGCACCCCTATACCCTCTTCACCGATTGCGCGCACAACACAGCCGCAACCTTGGCACTCAGTATTCGCCCAACTCCTCAAACGCCCGCGCCGCGCGCCGTTCCATCAACTCTTCAATCTTGCTCCCAATCTTCATCGCCAGATCCAGAAACCGCGTTCCCTGCCGCACATACGAAGGCAGTTCTTCGCGAATCCGCACAAACTGATCCGGGTACTCCGACGCCAGTACCGCCAGCCCCACACTGCCCACCAGTATCGCCGCCGGACGTCTCCCTCTCAACGCCAACATCGCCGCCGTCCCCGCCGATCCCGCAATTACCGCCCGCTTCCAGTTCTCCATGTCATCTCCTAACATTCCTGACCTTCATCTCTCAGTGCACATCTAACTGTTCCTTCCGTCCCTAGTATCTCCTTCGTGTACCTTGGTGCCCTCTGTGGTTAATGATTTCGCAAACCGCACCAGCTACTCGCTTGCCACAGCAGGATTCTAAACTAACGCTCCATGCTTTATACTGTCCCGCCAGCCCTCAATCCCAACAACCGAACCCGACTATGATGCAATCTCGAACGCTCGCGTTCATCGCAACTCTTCTCTTCATCGCCCATCTAGCCGCCGCCCAAACCAAGCCCCGAGCCCGCGACCTCGGCGTTCCCTTCGACGGCACTCCCGGCCCGTACAACGCCATCACCGACGTCAAAGGAGTCGAAGTCGGCCACACCACCCTAATCTCAGGCAGCGGCAAACTCAAAGTCGGCGAAGGCCCCGTCCGCACCGGCGTCACCGCCGTTCTTCCCCGCGGCAAAGATTCGCTCGATCCCGTTTTCGGCGCCTGGTTCACCCTCAACGGCAACGGCGAAATGACTGGCACCACCTGGCTCGAAGACTCCGGCTTTCTCGAAGGCCCGGTCATGATCACCAACACGCACAGCGTAGGCGTAGTCCGCGATGCGGTCATCGCGTGGCGCATCAAGAAAGCTCCGCCGGATAGCGAAGGCTATTCGTGGTCCCTGCCGGTCGTCGCCGAAACTGCCGACGACGACTTGAATGACATGAACGGCTTTCACGTAAAGCCCGAGCACGCCTTCCACGCTCTCGACACCGCCCACGGCGGCCCCGTCGAAGAAGGCAACGTAGGCGGCGGCACCGGCATGATCTGCAACGAATTCAAGGGCGGCATCGGCACCTCGTCGCGCGTGCTCCCCGCCCGCCTCGGAGGCTACACCGTAGGCGTTCTCGTGCAGTGCAACTACGGATGGCGCAGCCAGCTCCGTATCGCCGGTGTTCCCGTCGGTCAGGAAATCCCCGATCACACGGTTCGCAACGATGACGTCGGATCGATCATCATCGTAATCGCCACCGACGCCCCGCTCATCCCCACGCAACTCAAACGCCTGGCCCGCCGCGCTGCGCTCGGCCTAGGCCGCGACGGCAGTTTTTCCGGCGACGGCTCGGGTGACATTTTCATAGCCTTCTCCACCGCCAACCCCGGAACGGCCAACTCCACCGAAGTGCGCGACCTGAAAATGCTCCCCAACCAAAAGATCAATCCGATTTTCTTAGCCACCGTTCAAGCCACGGAGGAAGCCGTAGTCAATGCCATGGTAGCCGCCGAAACCATGACCGGCATCAACGACTATACCGTCTACGCCCTGCCCCACGATCGCCTGCGCGAAGTGCTAAAAAAATACAACCGCCTGGCAAAATAGATTTGCGTAGGGACGGCCGCTCTAAGCCGTCTGGCTTTGAGTAGTGAAAGACGACATCGGCTATCCAAGCTCGTGTAGGGGCAGGCGCCCTCGCCTGCCCAGCCGAGCGGCGCTCGGCAACTCTCCGCACCCACGACAATCTTCAGGTTCGTTGAAAGTTACCTTCGTTCGCACCAATGCATTCAGTTCCTGCGCACGGAAGGATACAATCCACTCAGTGAAGGCCTACCGAATCGAGCGCATCAAGGGCGGCATGAAGTTCAACTGCACGCGCTGCACCCACAGCGTCAGCACGCTGGATTTCGACGCCAAAGCCGGCAACCTGCGTACTCAGGCCGCCACCGCCATCAATGATCACGCCGCCAAGTCGCATCACGAACCATTAGTAGTTTCCTCCGCCGACAGCCAGCAGCGCAGCTGGCGCTAAACCCTTTCGACGATTCCTGCATTTGGGTGGCGCCCGGTTCACCGCTGCGATAAAAATCTTATCCTTAAAGTGTCATCCTGAGCGCAGTCGAGCCGTTGCGCGAAGCGAATGGCCCGGCGAAGTCGAAGGACCCCTACCGCTCGAGTCCTGCACCGTGTGCCTGGCAGTTTGGGTTGCCCAGCGCTTCACCGCTGCTCCCCAGTTCCTTGACTTCCGGCCTTAACCCCTGAAACGGCATCTTTACAAGCGTCATCCACGGCACTTTTTGGGTAACATGGTGTCTCTTCTCCCTGTGGACCATGATCGAGCACTTCGACTTCTCCGATCTTCGCGAACTCTTTGCCAAAGCCAACGAAGAGAAATCTGGCGATCAGCTAGCCGGCATAGCCGCGCGCTCAGAGCGCGAACGAGTAGCCGCAAAGCGCAAACTCGCCGATCTAACACTCGCTGAAATTCTCCGCCAACCGCTGATCGATCCCGACCAGGACGACGTCACCCGCCTCATCCTCGACAACCAAGATCAGCAAGCATTCCGCTCGATCGCCAGCACGACCGTTGGCGAATTTCGCGAATTCCTACTAGATGACGGCACGACAGAGACACAATTGCATTCCCTGCAAAAAGCCATCATTCCCGAAATCGCCGCCGCCGTAGCCAAGCTGATGAGTAACAAGGATCTAGTCCTAGCGGCTGCCAAAATCCGCAACGTCACTCGCTGTCGCAATACCATGGGCGAGCGCGGAGTCTTAGGCATCCGCGCCCAACCCAACCACCCAGCCGACGACATCGGCGGAATTCTTCTAGCCGCCTTCGAAGGTTTACTCTACGGCTGCGGAGACGCCGTCATCGGTGTGAACCCAGCCACCGATTCGGTGGAAACAGTCAGCGCGATTCTAGCGGCCCTCAATCGCCTCGTCGACGCCTACGAAATTCCTACCCAAACCTGTTGCCTCGCCCATATCACCACGCAATTGGCAGCCTTAGATCGCGGCGCCCCAGTCGATCTTCTCTTCCAATCCGTAGCCGGCACCGAAGCGGCCAATCGCAGCTTCGGAATTACGTTGGCCATGCTGCGCGAGGGCCATGAACAGGTCTTGGAGCACCATCGCCAGCGAAATGTCCACTGGGCGGGTGACCAGTTCATGTACTTCGAAACCGGCCAGGGTAGCGCTCTTTCAGCCGAGGCCCATCACGGAGTCGACCAACTCACACTCGAAGCGCGCGCCTACGGAGTAGCACGCGCCTTCGATCCTTTTCTCGTCAACAGCGTAGTCGGCTTCATCGGCCCCGAATATTTGTACAATGAGCGCCAAATCATCCGCGCCGGACTCGAAGATCATTTCATGGGTAAGTTACTCGGCCTGCCCATGGGATGCGACGTGTGTTACACCAATCACGCCGCCGCCGACCAGAACTCCGCCGATAACTTGCTCTTGCTTTTAAGCGCAGCCGGATGTAACTACTTCATGGGCGTACCCTGCTCCGACGATGTGATGCTCAATTACCAATCCACCAGTTATCACGATGCATTAGCCGCAAGGCGTCTCTTCAATCTTCGCCCCGCACCCGAGTTTCTCACCTGGTTGCAGAGCATGGGAATCTATCGCGGCACTGACCTGGCATCCCTGAACCAAGCCGCAAGGTGGCAACTGATGCAGGGCTTGGAGTTTTCCATCGGAAATCTTGTATAACTTGTGTGTTGTCATCCTGAGCGCAGCGAAGAGCCTGTCCTGAGCTCGCCGAAGGGACCTATGTATTGGACAACCCGACGATATAGCCGCCTCCCGCCGCTCGCCGTTCACACACCATAAGAAAGATAACCACCTTGCCTCCCGAAGATGACAAACCCGCGCAGCAACACGATCTCCCCGAGATCCTAGAGAAAGTGCGTGCCCAAACTCCGGCTCGCCTGTTAGCCGGTCGCAGTGGATCCGCCTATCGAACCACTACTCAACTCGAACTCCGCGAAGCCCACGCCGCCGCTCGCGATGCCGTGCGCACGGAGTTAGACCTTGCCACCAGTCTAGGCGACGATTTCGTCCGCAACTGGAATCTGTTTGAGGTCAGTTCGCAAGCGGCGACCAAAGACGAATATCTTTTACGTCCCGACTTGGGCCGTCATTTGGATGAAGCATCTCGTACGGAAGTAAGCCGACGTTGCACCGCAGGAAACGATCTGCAAATCGTGATTGGTGATGGACTCTCGGTAACAGCCGTCGCCAAGCAAATTCCGCCAGTCCTGCCATTACTAAGCGAAGGAGCATCGACCAGAGGCTGGAGCATTGGTCAACTTTTCGCCATCCGCTATTGCCGAGTAGGCATCCTCAACGAAATTGGCGAGTTACTCAGACCACAGGTTGTCGTGTTACTGATCGGCGAACGGCCGGGATTAGCGACCGCCGAGAGTCTCTCCGCGTACATGGCGTATCAGCCGAAAGCAGTTCACACCGATGCCAATCGCAATCTAATCTCGAATATTCATGCGCGTGGAGTGACGACGGAGCAGGCAGCCGAGCGAATTCTCAACCTAGCCGCTTCTATGATGAAGACTAAGACAAGCGGCTATCAGCTTCGCGAAGAGTTCCCAACCGTGATTCCTCCAGAGATAACTGGATAACCTACTTCACAGCCTTATCCGTAATCTTCAACCCGCGGTCGATGATCGCAAACGCCTCGCGCAGTTGTTCCTCATTGATACACAGCGGAGGATTAGTAAAAAAAGTATTCCAGCGAACGAATGTATAGAGCCCGTTTTCCCGGAAAAACTTGCCAAGCGCAACCATTTCCTCGGAAGTCCCGTTGAATGGAGCCATCGGCTCCCGCGTATTGCGATCACGAATCAGTTCAACGATTCCAAAAAGCCCGATCGACCGTACCGCCCCCACCGATGGATGTCTCGCCTGCAACTCCGCGCCCAGCGCCTTCATGATCGCGCCCATCTTTCGCGAATTCTCAATCAAGCGGTCTTCTTCGTACACGCGAATCGTCGCCAGAGCCGTAGCGCACCCCATCGGATGACTATTGTAAGTAAGTCCGCCATAAAAGACTTTGTCATCGAAGTGCCGGGCAATATGCTGCCGCATACCAACCGCGCCCAATGGCAGATAACTCGAAGTAAGTCCCTTAGCCATGCAAAGTAAGTCGGGAACAACCTTCCAATGATCAACCGCGAACCATTCACCGGTGCGCCCAAAGCCAGACATAACTTCGTCCGCGATCATCAGAATTCCATACTTGTCGCACAGTTTTCGCACGCCCTCCAGGTATCCATCCGGCGGCACCAGAATGCCATTCGTCCCGGTCACCGGCTCGAGTATGAAAGCGGCAATCGTGTGCGGACCTTCCAGTTGCATCGTCTCGTCGATCAGGGCTAGCGAACTCTCGGCCGACTCCCATCCGCGTTCAATGCCGTGATAGGGGTCGAGCACGTGCACCACCCCCGGCATCCCTGGCTCAACCGCCCATCTCCGAGGATCGCCCGTGAGGCTAATCGCCCCCGCCGTAGCTCCATGATAGGAGCGATAACGCGCGATGATCTTGTGCCGACCAGTAAAAAAACGCGCGATCTTGACTGCATTCTCGTTCGCTTCGGCGCCGCCATTCGTAAAAAAGAACGTGTCGATATCGCCGGGAGCTATCTCCGCCAGTTTGGCTCCCAGCCGAGCTCGCGGCTCCGTGGCCATAAATGGGTTGGCATAAATCAACACCGACGCCTGCTCCGCGATCGCGCGAATGACGCGCTCATCGCCGTGTCCGATGTTCACCGACATCAACTGGCTGTTGAAATCGATGAAGCGCTTCCCTTCCGGAGTCCAAAAATAAATTCCCTTCGCCCGCGCCACCGGAATAGGATCGACCTTCGACTGTGCCGACCACTCAAACAGCGTGTGCTTCTTAGTGAGATCGACGATCTCCTGGCCTGTCATGGTGGAAGCTTCAGTTGATGTAGTCATAAATTTTGATAGATCTGCAAAACGTGGATGGCGCGAGCCGCAGCCTTAAGCGAACTGCCCCGTCAAAACTCCTTTTTTCTCGGCAACGTGCGCCAGCGCAGATTCAAGCACCTCCATCCCCTCGTCCAATTGCGCGTCGGTGATGACCAGCGGCACCAGCAGCCGAATCACATTACTGTAGGATCCAGCCGTGATCGTTATCAATCCATGCTCGTAACAATATTGTGACACTCGAGTCGTCTCTGTATCCGCGGGCTCCCGCGTCGTCTTCGACCGCACAAGTTCCAGCGCCTGCATTGCGCCCAGGCCGCGAACATCTCCAACGAGTTCCCACCGCGCCTGCCACTTTGCCGCGCGTTTTCGAAATCGTTCGCCCAGCACGTTGGCGCGCGCACAAAGATTCTCTTTCTCGATTACCTCGAGAACGGCCAACGCCGCTTCGCAAGCTGTCGGATTTCCCGCAAACGTGCCACCCAACTGCCCCACGCCCGGAGCATCCATAATCTCCGCGCGTCCAGTAACTGCCCCCATGGGCAACCCACCGGTCAGTGATTTTGCCATCGTGACCAAATCAGGCTCCAGCCCTAGCCGCTCGCATGCAAACATCGCTCCCGTCCGCGCAAACCCAGTTTGCACCTCGTCAGCGATCAGCAGAATGCCATGTTTGCGGCAAATCGCGCCAAGCGTCGGATAGAACTCCCCCGGCGGTGTCACAAACCCGCCTTCACCCAGAATAGGCTCAACAATTACCGCGGCCACCGACTCAGCCGCAACCACCCGCTTGAAAGTATCTTCTATGTGTCGCGCACAATATACGTCGCAAGACGGATAAGTCATCGAATATGAACAACGAAAGCAATAAGCATAGGGGATGCGATACACGTCAGACGGAAAGGGTTCGAAACCAGCCTTGTAAGGATGCGTCTTACTCGTAGCGGCCATCGCCATATAAGTACGCCCGTGAAACGCGTCCTCGAAAGCGATAATCGCAGGCCTCTTGGTGTAACAGCGCGCGATCTTGATCGCATTCTCCACAGCTTCAGCGCCCGTGTTCACAAGGATGGTCTTCTTACGACCTTTACCCGGGGCCAATGCATTTAACTTTTCGCAGACAGCAACGTAACTCTCATAGGGGAGCACATTAAAGCTCGTGTGCAGAAAACGATCCAACTGCCGTCGGATAGCGTCCACTACAGCCGGCGCACGATGCCCCGTGTTGAGGCAACCGATTCCGCCGGCAAAATCCATCAGCCGATTGCCGTCAACATCCTCGACGACCGCTCCTTCCGCCTTAGCAACAAACACCGGCGTAGCGTGAAACACTCCCCTTACGACCGCGACATCGCGACGCATCATCAACGCTTGCGATCGCGGCCCGGGGATAGATGTGCGCAATTGAATGCTCGACATAAATCAAATCCCATTCTCACTTGGCGCTCTCTACTTGCAGCTAATTACCAGTAACTCACAACGGTCTCAATACCAGCCAATCGGCGCTTCATTCAGGTTGATGTATACCTGCTTCGTCTCCAGATACTCTTCGATACCCCACGGTCCTAACTCGCGCCCGAAACCTGACTGTTTATACCCCCCCCATGGAGCTTCAACGTAAGTCGGCTGCATATGATTGACCCAAACAATACCCGCGCGCAACGCCTTTACCGCGCGCATCGCCTTGAAAATATCGCGCGTCCACACAGCAGCTGCCAGCCCGTAAGGCGTATCATTCGCAATCTTGAGCGCATCTTTCTCATCATCGAATGGAATCACAGCTGCAACCGGGCCAAATATCTCCTCGCGTGCGATGCGCGCGTTGTTATCGACGTCATAGAAAATAGTAGGTTGCACATAGTAACCCTTGGGTAACTTCTCCGGACGCCCGCCCCCAGAAGCTAGCTTGGCTTCCCTCTTGCCGATCTCCAAATAGTCTCGCACCCGGTCATACTGCTCTTTCGACACCAGCGATCCCATCTTAGTTTCGCGCTCCAGAGGAGGCCCAATCTTAATTTTCTTCGCCTTCTCGGCCATGGCCTCCACAAACTTACCGTAAATCGATTTTTGCACCAGGATGCGACTGCCCGCGGAACACA
The DNA here is from genome assembly GCA_963800565.1 of uncultured Acidobacteriaceae bacterium. GTDB lineage: Bacteria > Acidobacteriota > Terriglobia > Terriglobales > Acidobacteriaceae > Acidiflorens. The sequence continues at coordinate 3,229,884 of CAWDBM010000006.1, read as the reverse complement.
CTTCGCCCTGATTAATGAACACCCCAAATAACGCTCCATCGATGGCCGCCTCGAAGTCAGCATCCGCAAAAAAGATGTTAGGCGACTTACCTCCAAGCTCTAGCGTCACGCGTTTCACCGTGTCCGCTGCCTCTTTCACGATGATCTTGCCAACCGCAGCCGACCCCGTAAAAGCAATCTTATTCACGTCCGGATGCTTGACCAAGGGCGACCCGCAGCTTTCCCCGAAGCCCGTAACCACGTTCACCACACCTTTCGGAAGGCCGGCTTCATCAAACCATTTCGCCAGTTCGAGCGCGGTGAGCGGCGTCTGCTCCGCTGGCTTCAGCACACATGTACAACCCGCCGCCAGCGCGGGCGCCAATTTCCACGCCGCCATCATCAATGGATAATTCCACGGAATAATCTGGCCGGCAACGCCCATCGGTTCTTTGAGCGAAAGGCTCATCGCATTGTCGGGAACCGGATTCACATAGCCGACAACTTTCGTAGCTAGGCCGCCGTAATACTCGAAGCACGTCGCAACATCATTAATGTCATACTCCGCCTCTACGATCGGCTTACCCGAGTTCCGGCATTCCAACTCGGCAAGCATAGCCAGATTCTGGCGAACCTTCTCGGCCAATCGAAAGAGAACACGACCTCGCTCCTGAGCTGTTGTGCTCGCCCAAGGCCCTTCCTCGAACGCGGCCTTGGCAGCCGCAACCGCGCGATTGACATCGTCCGCATTTGCGTCAGGAACCTGTGCAATGACCTCTTCGGTTGAGGGATCGTACACAGGAAACGTTTTTGCCGACTTACCCGCGACCCAATCGCCATCGATCAGCATCGAGTAAGTCTTGACATCGGCCTTAACTCCTCGGGGCATAACTCCTCCAAAACCTATCTCTATTCAACCAGTGCTGCCTGAGGTTCTTTCAGCCGCCCGTACACAAAATAGAAGAAAGCCGCCAGCAGCAGAAAGAACAATGTAAAGCCGAACATCTTCGCTTCATATTTCCACACTGAGGTAATCTGCTTGGCCGGGAAGAACGCCAATACGATTCCCAGCGCTGTAGTCACAAAGCCGCAGAACCCAGACACGATCAGAGTGGCGCGGCCGTAGCGGCCGCCGGACACCCCCCCGCCGAACGAAAACTTCAGCAGCGCCGCAAACACATACAGAAACGGCACCAATTGCAGAACAACCGCCAGCGACAACATGGTCTGGAAAGCTTCCTGCACGCCGCCCGACGCATAAAAATTGATGATGATCAATACTAGCGAGACGATCCCTTGCACGATTAGTGCCGCATAAGGAGTCCTATATCGCGGATGCACCTTGCCAAGCCACGCGGGCATATAAGAATCCAGGCCAGCGACAAACGGTATGCGCGCCGAACCTCCCATCCATGCCGATCCAATGCCTGCGATCGAAAGACTCAGCATCAAAGCAAACGGAGTTATGATCCACACCACTCCAACTCTTGTGGCCATATGGCTGACCGCCTGCACAATCCCCTGCAGCACGCTGATATCGTTCTTGCCCACCGCAATCAGCAGCGTGAGTGTCGCTCCGATATAAAGTAATCCGGAAATTACTCCGCCCCACGCCACCGCGCCCGGCAGAGTCTTCTGAGGATCTCGGATCTCGTCGCCCATCACCGAAGCCAGTTCGAGCCCAACCAAGCCAAAGCAAATTACGCCGAACGAGTTCAGCACAAACCTGGGGTTCGCTGGAATGCGAAAATCCGCAGCGGTTACGGTCGTGCCAAAGCGCAACCAAATCGTAACCCCAAGACCGATCAAAACCGCCGCCGCTACAAATGTTCCTATCGCACCTGCATTATTGAGCCACTTGCCAACTCCCAAGCCAACAATGTTTACCACCGTCAATAGCACCAGCAACGACAGTGATGCCGCCATGGCGAAACTTTTGTTATCGGCGAGTCCGGCATGTCCCGGGCCCATGGCAAACACAGTCACTCCAACGAAATACAGCATCACTGTCGGAACATAGAGCATGTTATTCGTCCAGTAACACCATCCGGAAAGAAATCCGTGAAAGTCACCGAAGACCTCTTTCGCCCACAAATAAACGCCGCCCTCGCCAGGATAGCGATGCGCCAGTTCAATTACCGCGATTCCCTGTGGCCAGAAAAACAGAAGCAGCGAGATCAACCACAGCCATACCGTCACTCCGCCGTTGGCCGCTATGCTAGGGACGACGTTGAGATTGAATACGGCAACGACAAACAGCAAAACCAGGTCAAAACGCCCGAGAACGCGCTTTAAGTGCGGCTGATTGTCTTCGGTTGTAGACATGATCTAGGCTGCGAAATCTATCTTGCGAAAATCATGCGCCTCGGGTAATCGGTTTTCCAGGCCCGATCCCCCGAGGGCAAGATGACTCGATCCACCTTAGTGTGCCGCCACCGCGCCCAACCGCTCATGCTGCGCCGCCGCCAGCGACTCGGCGATGTCGCCAAAAACGGCCAGATGCTGATCGATATCCGCCTCCGTATGCTGCACGGAAATCGTCCACTGCTCATCCCACCAATAAGGCTGGCACATCACGCCGCGATTCACCATACCAAACCAATAATGCCGCCATAAATCGATATCAATCGCCAGCCAGTCGCGATAGTTTCGAATTTCCTTCGGATATAACATCAGCACGCCATTCGCCCCCGCGCTCGCGATGTAACCCTGCAACCCCACTTTAGCGATAACTTTCCGATAGCCATCCACTAACTTGTGACTTAGTTTGTCGACGTGCGCGTAGTTAGCGCGAGTAAGCACTTCGCGGAAAGTCGCCAATCCAGCGGCCATCGAAATCGGATTCGTGTTATAAGTGCCGCCGTGAAACACCTTGTGCTCGGCGATCAGGTTCATCACCTTCTTATGCGCGCCGAAAGCCGCCAGCGGAAATCCTCCGCCAATCGACTTCGCCAGGCAAATCATATCCGGAGTCACGCCAAAGTATTCTGAAGCGCCGCCCCAGCCAAGTTTCGCGCCCGTCTTGACTTCGTCGAAAATCAACAGCGCGCCGTTCTTGTCGCAAAGCTCGCGCAGACCTTCGAGAAACCCCTTTTGCGGCATGCAGAGCCCAACGTTCATCATGATGGGCTCGAGAATCACCGCCGCAATTTCATTCGGATTCTCACGAAACCGCCGCTCCACCGTCTCCAGATCATTGAAAGTGGCAATCTTCACGTTGTCCAGACTCGCCTTCGGCACGCCCGCCCCGCCCGACACCGGCTTAGGATTCTTAATATCGCCGAAATCATCGGCCGGAGGATGCGGCTTTACACTAACCAGCGCCGCATCATGCAACCCGTGATAACCGCCCTCAAACTTGATAATCTTGTCGCGCCCAGTAGCCGCCCGCGCCAGCCGAATCGTATGCATCGTCGCTTCCGTCCCGCTATTGCCAAAGCGGCACATCTCTATCGGAAAGCGCGTACAAATTTCCTCCGCCAGTTCCCACTCCATGTTGTGCGGCATGCCATAAGCCGTGCCCTTGTGCAGTCGCCCCTCAACCGCCTTGATCACCGCCGGATGCGAGTGCCCCGCCATCAGCGTGCCAAAACATAAATTGTGGTCGAGATACTCGTTGCCATCGAGATCGCGAAACTTGCTGCCCGAAGCCTCCGCAACAAAAATTGGATACGGATCATAAGCGCGATAATTACTGGCAACGCCAAGCGGCAAACGCTTGAGATTTTTCTTATGCGCTTCGGCAGACTTCGGAGTGCGGCGCTCGAACGTGTCGAGCTCTTTTTGCAATGCGGGGTACATCGTGATTCTCCAATAAGCTCAGGCCGGATTGGCCATTAGATTAGGCCGGACAGCACTGGGGCTGCCCGGGTTTCAGACAAAGCTAGAAGTAAAACTTCAAAGCAAATTGTACCAGCCTGGGGTCTTTGACCTGAGTCACCTGGCCAAACTGACTCCCGTCGCTGCTGTTTCCGTCTGGGTTGTAGAACTGCGTATGGTTGAATACATTGAAAATTTCGCCGCGGAATTCGGCGTGGGTGCGTTCGCCAATCGGAATGATCTTGATGACCGAGAAGTCAGTCTCGCTGATTCCCGGCCCGCAACAAATCGTCCGAGGCGCGGTTCCGATGCGGCCCAGTAACCCCGGATCGTAGCACCCAAAGACGATCTGGGAACTGCAATTGACAATGCCATTCGGCAGAGCCGGAGGCACCGATGGCGCAACGGTCGCGTTTTCGGTAAAGCTGTTCTGGTTGAAATAGTAATTTCCGTTACTCTGCGGATGCTGCTTCTGGAAAGGAGCAAGCTGGTCCGGAATGCCCGGGTACTCGAAATCATCGCTGTTCATCAACTCATTGTCAGCGGATGAAGTGAGGTGGATCGGAAATCCGGTCTGGTATGTCGTGATGCCTGACACGGACCAGTCGTCCAGCACTTTACCGGCAAACCCGCTGTACTTTCTCACCGGCAATTGCCAGTAATAGCTGATGACAAAGCGATCGCGCGCGTCGAAGAGCGATAGCGAGTTGTTATTGGCCCCAGGCAGTGGATTCAATATCCCCTCAAAGCTCGAGGCCTCGTCGATCGACTTGCTGAAGGTGTATGCGGCAGTAAACTGGAGCCCATGCGCGAACCGTTTGTCCAACGAAATCTGCAATGAGTTATAGCCTGAGCCGGCGATTGTGTCCTGAGCGAAGATGCCGGTGAAAACAGGGACTTCATTGAGCGGACAACCATTCCTCGTCGTGGGATCGCACTGCGGAGATGAATACGGCCGCAATCCGACGAAATTCAAGGTTTGACCAGTTCCCGCGACCGTCGTGCCATTGGGCATGTGGAAGTTGAAGCCATTTGGCACAGTCACGGTATACCCCCCGTCTTCAAGAAACGGTCCACAGGCGCCACCCAAGGTTATGATGTCGAGGCATGTCTGCGGGTTCGAGTAATTGATGTCATGCGTCGCCAGCAAGCGATGCCCTTGCGACCCCACATAGCCAAATTCCAACTTCATATCTTTGGTTAGCTCGCGCTGAACGGTGACGTTGTATTGCGCGGAATATTGCGCTCGCATATGCGGCTGAAAATCGCCGTAAAGATCGATGGGCTCAAATCTTGCCCAATCTTGAGCCTGGCCACGTGGCGGGCTGATTACACCGCTAAACGGATTCAGATAGGTGGTGACTCCATCCTGGCCAAGAAAAGGCAGATTAAATTGCGTCTCGGAGACAGTTGTGCTCCCTCCAAACGGCGGTTCAGCGCCGAATTGCGCCAGCACCAACTGTTCGATCGGGTTATAAAAGAGTCCCCAGCCCGCGCGAATGCTTGTCTTGCCGGAATTTCCCGGACTCCAGGCAAGGCCGATGCGTGGAGCAAACGCTTTGTAATAGGTTTGCGTCATGCCTGGAGGAACTCCCGCATCCCCTGGCACAACCAACCCAATTGCGTCCTGCGTGGTGCAATCCGTATTCGGACCCCCACAAGGGTAGATCGTGGAAGATTGACCGGGGCGGAAGGTTTCGACGTGCTGGGAGATATCGGTCAGAGGTGTGTTTAACTCCCATCGCAGACCATAGTTCAACGTTAGGTTCGGCCGTATCTTCCAGCTGTCTTGGGCATACAAATAGAATCCGGTGTTGCGAACATTCTCCGACTGCGGCGAGCCCTGTCCGAAAGTATCGGGGAGACCCAGCAGAAAATTGGCGAATAAATTACCCGCCCCCACGTCATTCTGCCCGCCCCCGTAATAGTTAAACTCTCCGTTCACGTTGTAGTAATAAAACTGGTTAAACTGCTGCCGGCGAACATCGACCCCAAACTTCATGGTGTGGTTGCCCTTGATTTTGGTTAAGCTGTCTGCCCATTGGAACGAATTTCCCGCCTGCGGTAGTTCTCCTTCCCAATCGTTGCCGATGGAAAACCCACCGGAAATCGCAATGAATGGAAGTCCCTCGCGGCTGGCGTTCAGCATTGGATGTATGCCGAACTGGCTACCCAGGGAATCGGTGGATCCATCACCGTAAAAACAAGCCGGAGGAGTGCCAGGAGAAGTGCCGGGAGGGTAGGCTACGGCGGTCAGCCAAGACGGGGCCGTGGGACAGGAATTCTGCACCAGCTCGGTATTCGACGGATGCTGAAATGTCTCTTGCCCCTCGCGATTGTAATTGAAGCGGAATTCGTTCACTGTGCTCGAATTAATGGTCCAGTTGTGCGTAATGTTCCACTGCTGGAAGCGCTCCGCTACGATGTCTCCGAAGCCCGGAAGATCGGCTCCCGCCAATTGGAACGTCGCGAAAGGACTGTGTGTGCGATCGTCATTGAAATAGTAATAAATGCTCAGGTTCTGCTTATCATTCAACCGGTGGTCAACTTTAACCGTGACCTGATCGCCGCGTATCGCCTCGGTCGGAACCGTACTGATCAAAGAACCATCATTCGGCGGAGTAGGAACGAACTGAAGAAGGTCAACCGCGGTGGAGTCCATGCAAGCGAGCGGGATCTGACTGTTGGGGAAGATGCTCTGGTACGTGTTGCCATCCGCTATAGGACCACCGCCAATAGCAGTGGTGGCCGCCTGGCAACCCGAACGGCTAGTCAGAATCGAGGAGTTCGTCAGCATTCCGCTAAACGGCAACGGGTTAGCCCCGGTAACAGGGTTAACATCGGAGAAGTCCGAAACGATCACCCCATTCACCAAATTAGTTGGCGACGGCGTCTCCTGCGAACTAGGCACGGTTACCGCCGGCGATGGAATCCCTTGGCGTATTCGTCGACCTTCATAGCTGGCGAAAAAAAACGTGCGGCTCTTGATGATCGGCCCGCCAAAGGTGCCACCAAACTGGTTTTGATTGAATTGCGGTTTCTCGCAAGGAAGACTTTCCGCAGCCGTTAGACAGTAATAGTTCGCGTTCAGCACCTTGTTGCGGAAGAACTCGTAAGCACTTCCATGCAAATCGTTCGTCCCGGACTTGGTCACAACATTGACGACCGATCCTGAATTACGCCCGTACTCCGCATCGAAAGTATTGGTCAGAACGCGGAACTCCTCTATGCTGTCCGGCGAAGGTTGAACCGTCGGAAGGTTGGCGAACAGGTCGTTGGCATCGCCGCCGTTGACGCTGAAATTATTAGATCGGCCCCGGCCGCCATTCACTGAAACCGCTCCCGGGCTGTCACTCCCGTAAACAATCGTGTTGCTCGAGCCGACGGTCGACATGACTCCAGGCTGCAATTGCAGAAGTTGATACGTATCACGAGTGTTGAGCGGCAGGTTCGATACTTGCCGCGCGCCCATGACGGCGCCCAGTTGCGTGCTGGTGGTGTCGACCAGAGGCGCCTCCGACGTCACTTCGACAGTCTCTTTCGTCGTGCCCACCTGCAATACAGAGTTAATGGTTAAGATTTGATTGAGATCCACATTCACGCCGCGCTGCAAATTCGTCTTGAAGCCCGCCAGATCGAACTGCATCCGGTAAGTGCCCACTGCCACTTGGGGGAAGTTGTATTCGCCATTGTCGTTGGTGGTAGTCTCGACGCTCACGGCGGTTGCTTCGTTAGTGAGCGTGACCTTAACCCCGGCCAGCACTGCTCCGCTCGAATCGGCGACTCGCCCCAGGATGCGTCCGCCTGTGCCCTGCGCAGACAGCGTCGTCGAGCACATCAGCAATAAGCTGAAGACCGAACTCAAAGAAATCAGCCGGTAAAACATTCGTGACGTTCTCGACAATTCTTTCGACGATGGCATGGAAGGTATCCTCCAAATCTGGGGCGATTTTGTCAGATCCGAATCAGCTTGCGTGCAAATCAAACCTTGCTATAATCGCGCAAGGTTAGAGACTTTGCCGCTTCCTGTCAAGCGGAAAAGCTTCCCGCGACGCGACCAGCATCCACATTGGGAATTCGTTTTGAGAAACATGCCGGACACATGTCGAACAACGCGCAAGTGTACCTGAAAATCGGCGACGTAGCCCGCTTAGTGGGGATTTCTCCGTCCGCCATTCGCGGCTGGGAAGCTCTCGGCCTGACTCGTCCGCACCGCACCGAAAGCCGCTATCGTCTTTACACTAACGACGACGTCCGCCTGCTGAAAAAAGCGCGCTACCTGCGCAAAGTCCGCGGACTCAACGCCGCCGCCATCGTGCAGATGCTGAAGCGCGAAGGCACAATCAAACCCGCTGCCCCGAGCGGCATCTCATCCATCGGCCCGCGCCTGCGCCGCTTGCGCACACAACGTAAAGTCGGTCTCGCCGAAGTCGCCGCCGCCGCGGGAATTTCCGTCGGCTTCCTCAGCGCCCTCGAACGCTCCCAGATGAGCGCCTCCGTCGGCACACTGCGCAGGCTAGCACGCTACTACCGCACCAACATCCTTGATTTTTTCGATGCGACCGAATTGAATACCCGATTGGTGCGTCCGCCCAAGCGCAAGGTGCTCGAGGCTGGCCCCGGCGTTCGCATGGAATTGCTGGCCTGGGGCAACAAAGTCATGGAGCCGCATCTGTTTCGCATCAAGCCTCACGCCGGTAGCGGCGAATCCTATGCCCACGAAGGCGAAGAATTTTTATTTGTTTTGCGCGGCGAGTTGAAGATCGCGCTTGACGGCGAAGAGTACCATCTGAAGCGCGGCGATAGTTTTTATTTCGAAAGCGCCACGCCGCACCACTGGAAAAATCCAGGCCACAGAGAAACCTGGCTCTTGTGGGTGAACACGCCGCCGACTTTCTGAATCCGGGGATGCGCGATTAATTCCGCGACCTTGCACGAGCGATAGAACTCCAAGCCCCGAAGGGGCGATCGACCTTAGCCCAGCGCTTCAGCGCTGGGAAAGGCGACAGGAAAAATTAAAGTCCCGGAGGGACGAACTATGATGAGGGAGGCTAATAATAATGTTGCGTAAATCCCTGTTCGCGCTCTTCCTGATGGTCTTTTGCACCTCCTGCGCGAAAAAAACTCCCACCCTCAACCTTTTAGTCTGGGAGGGCTATGCTGATCCTTCTTATGTCCACGCCTTCGAAGAGCAGAACCACTGCAAAGTTTCCGCCTCCTATATGGGATCAAGCGACGAATTAGTAGCTAAACTCCGCGGCGGCAGCGCCGGCAACTATGACATAATTTCTCCCTCAAGCGACGTCGCCACCATGATCGCGACCGCCGGCCTCGCCGCGCCGCTAGATTTAGGAAAACTTCCCAGCTACAACCAACTCTCGCCGCAACTCACTTCTCTGTCGCTGGTCCGCGTAAAAGGCGATGTCTACGGCGTGCCCTTCATGTGGGGACCAGACCCGATGATCTACGAAACCACCGCCTTCCCTCAACCTCCTGTCAGTTGGAATGTAATGTGGGATCCGAAGCTGAAAGGAAAAGTTTCCGTGTGGGACGACCTCTCTACCGTCTACATGGCCGCGCAGGTCCTCGGTTACGATAAGCCCGACCCCGCTCACCTCTATAACCTCAGCGATGACGAACTCGAAGCGGTCAAGAAAAAGCTGATTGAACTTAAGCCGAATATTCGCAAGCTATGGTCCACCGGAGGGGAACTTACTAACTTGTTTCAGAATCACGAAGTAGTAATCGCCATGGGCTGGCCCCTCATGACCAATCAACTCCGCAAAAGTAATTTTCCGGTGGGCGAAACTATTCCCAAAGAAAACACTACCGGCTGGATCGATCATTTAATGATCACGGCTGGCAGCGAAAACAAAGACTTGGCTTACAAGTTTCTAGAATTCATGATCCAGGCGCAGACCCAGAAAAAAGTCACCGACGTAACGGGTTACACGCCAGCAAATCCTCGCGCCGCACAATATATGACGCCCGACGAGATAAAAGGTCTCCACCTCGACGACGTAGACAATTACCAGAAGCGCCTATATTTCTGGCAGAATGTTCCGCGCCGAGCCAAGTACAACGAAATCTGGAACGAAGTGAAAGCCACGCAGTAGAACTTGTCTTATGCCGGGAAGGCTCTTGGGTAGGGCACGGCTTTAGCGGTGCCGTAAGGGCTTTATAAACATTGGGCTTTAGCCCCTGAGGGAAAATATCCGTGCCCTCTGAAAACTTGTTCTGCGAAGCGCAAAACGATCGCTATGGCAACGACGACCGAAACAGGGCTCACCGACAAAAGTAAGCCACCCTCCACTTCGCTCCTGTCCATCCGCTCCGTAGCCAAGCACTTCGCGAAAAACATCGTCCTCCGCGACATCTCGCTCGAAATCGCCGAAGGCGAATTCCTAACCATTCTCGGCGAAAGCGGCTCAGGCAAAACCACGCTGCTAAGAATTCTCGCTGGCTTCGAACAATCCACTTCCGGAGAAGTCTGGATGCAAGGCGAGCGCCTCGACACCGAGCCTCCCTACCGCCGTCGCGTCAACACTGTCTTCCAGCACTACGCGCTCTTCCCCCACATGACGGTCGAACAAAACGTAGGCTACGGATTAACCATCGCCAAACGTCCCGCCGACGAGGTCAAGTCCCGCGTAGCCGAAGCCCTGGCCAAAGTAAAGATGTCTGCCTACGCCAAGTCGAAGCCCTCCAAGATCAGCGGCGGCCAGCAACAACGCATCGCCCTCGCCCGCGCATTAGTCAATCGCCCGCGCCTGCTCCTCCTCGACGAACCGCTCTCCGCCCTCGACGCCAATCTGCGCCGTCAGATGCAAGTCGAACTCAAAGCCCTCCAACGCGAAGTCGGCATCACCTTCATCTTCGTAACCCACGATCAGGAAGAAGCCATGGTCATGTCCGATCGCATCGCATTACTGCGCTCCGGAGAACTGGAACAGATCGCCAGCCCCCGCGAAATTTACAGTCGTCCTGCAACCTCATATACTGCGCAATTCATCGGACACACAAACTTATTGCAAGCCGACATCAGCCAAGGCACGGCGATGTGCGACCGTCTGTCATGGCCAACGTCCCTCCCCGACGGCTCCGCCCTTTTTTCTCTCCGCCCTGAATCCATTCGGCTGGCAAAGATCGCCCCGCCCTTAATCGGCTCAACAAAAACTGCGTCGCCCATCCGTTTTCGCGCCCACCTTCGCGACCGCGCTTTTCACGGCGCGACTGAACTCTTGCGCGTAGAAACCGATGGCGGATTGATCCTCACCGTTCGCACCGCCGCCCGCGATCTGCCCAATTCCGAAGCGCCTCTTGAATTCGAATTCGTCGCTGCCGATGCCGTCCCAGTCCGCGACTCCGACAATAAGAATGTCGACAACAACGAGGAGCGCCGCTAAATGTTCTCCCGCGCCTACCGTGCCGCCATCACCGTCCCGCCGCTGATTTGGGTAGCCGTCTTTCTCCTTGTGCCCTACCTGCTGATGTTCTGCTATAGCTTCTGGTCAGTTTCAGAATCCGGAATCATCGTTCATTCCTGGAATCTTTCTAACTACAACGAGTTACTAACCAAACCCGTCTACTGGCAAACCTTACTACGCTCCATGTGGATCGCGGCTCGTGTGACCTTCTTCTCCATGTTACTAGGCTATCCGCTGGCTTACTTCCTGTCCTTCCACGCCGGAGCCAGAAAAGATCTCTACTATCAACTGGTCATCATCCCCCTCTGGGTAAGTTACTTGGTTCGCGCCTACGCCTGGAAGACAATCCTAGGCACTGACGGAGTCATGAACACGCTGCTCCAATATGTGCATCTGACCAGCCACCCGCTGGACTTCCTGCTCTACAGCCCCTTCGCCGTAGTCCTGACATTGACGCACATCTACACGCCGTTCACTTTTCTGCCCATCTATGCATCGCTAGAACATATCCCACGAAACTTAGTCGAAGCCTCGCACGACTTAGGAGCTACGCCTCAACAAACCTTCTGGCGAGTAATCTTCCCACTCTCCATCCCCGGAGTCATGGCCGGGGCAACCTTCGCCTTCGTCCTAAGCCTCGGCGATTTCCTCGCCCCGCTCCTACTAGGAGGCCCGAGCGGCATCATGATCTCTAACATAGTAGTAAGTCTCTTCGGAGCCGCCTATAACTGGCCTCTCGGCGCCGCAATTTCGCTTTGCATGTTGGCGCTGGTGCTTGCCCTGATCCTTTTCTCCGAGCGTCTGGAAAAGAAGTGGAGTTTTTCGTGAATCCTCTTCCTGCCACCATCGCCGCATCCGGAACACCGGAATGTCTAACACGTGTCATCCCGAGCGAAGCAAGAACTTCACAAAGTGAAGTTCTCGCGGAGTCGAAGGACCCCTACTGCCATCCTCCCACTCACGATTGCGTAGAGACACTCTCCCAACGGACAGAACTCGCCCAATGAAGGCATCTCACAATCCACGCTGGCTAACCTTCCACGCCCTGCTCGTCTTCGCCTTCCTCTATCTCCCTATCGCCATCCTCATCCTCTATTCCTTCAACGGACAAGGCGTAGGCGGCTTCCCCCCGCGCAACCTCACTCTGAACTGGTATCGGATTCTGTTCAACGACGCCGCAATCTGGGATTCCGTCTTCAACAGCCTGCTAGTAGCCGCGGCCGCGATGCTGATCGCTCTACTTTTCGGAATCCCCGCCGCGCTAGCCCTGGATCGCGCCAACTTCCCCGGCAAAGCCCTATTTCGTCGCTTAGTCTTACTCCCTCTAATTCTCCCCGGCATCATCACCGGTCTATCTCTACTAATGCTGTTTAGGGTAGCCGAACTAAAACTAAGTCTGCTGACCATCATCCTGGGCCACGGCACCGCACTAATCTCCGTAGCCACGACCGAAGTCTTCGCCGGACTACAAAAATTAAACCGCGCCCAGGAAGAAGCCTCGCTCGACCTCGGCGCGACTTACTGGCAGACCTTCTGGCGGATCACTGTTCCCAACCTGAAGCTGTCGATTATCGGAGCGGCGCTTTTGATTTTTACGCTTTCCATGGACGAGATCGCTGTTAGCTTTTTCTTGATCGGCCGTGACAACACGTTGCCGCTCGAAATCTGGGGACGGCTGCGACGTGGGATTACTCCGGAGATCAATGCTATTTCGACGATCATTTTTTTGTTCTCGCTGATCGCGATTGTCGTCTGGTATCGGCTGCGGACGCGGGCGGAAGTAGGTGCGGAAGTCGGGGCATAGTTCGGAAATTTTGGCGGGAACCCACCCTTCGCAAAGTACGCGAAGGATGGGACGCCATTGTGTTGCGCCCGTCGTATCGGACTCCGTTCGGTTGTTCATGCCGACGCGATTTCAAGGCTGGGTGAGCTCCGTGGTCGGAGGCGTATCGGATGATGGTGGGTCGGGAGGGGGATCTGGGAGGGGGTTTGCGGGAATACTTTGTCCGTTGGTCTTGCGATTTCTATCTTCCTTATTGATGTGATTCAGATTCGAGGATGCGACTTGCAGGGCGTAGAGGAGGATTCCGGCTTTTTTGGGCTCGAGACGGCGGTGGAGCAGGTGCTCGCAAACGAGAGTGATGGTCGCCTGGATCGAGGTGGCGTCATCGAGGAGGGGCAGGTGGAACTGAACTTTAGGGATGGCTGCCAGGTTTTCGACTTCTATTGGCGGGGGGCCGGCGTGGAGGTGGTAATAGCAGAACTTCTTGCCGCGAAGGGCGGCGGCACGGCAGGGTTCTCCGTTGTATTTCAGTTGTTGGCAGGCTTCGTCGGAATATCGTTCGTAGTATGAGGCGTCGGAATCGGAAGATGATGACATTATGATTGCTCCTGTGCGGCTGTAGTTAGTTGGGTGGGGGGTACCCCCCCACCCCCCACCCTCCTCTTAAACATCTTATAATCTGTGGTTTGGCAGGGGCTCCTGTAAAGATCTCAGGATAAAGCACTTATGTGTAAAGTGTTAAAAGGGTGGGACTTAGGTCTTGAAGATCGGTTTTTTATACGCTTTTCGGGAGCGACTGCGGCTTGTCGCGGCCTCGCGAGATTGATTTGTCAAAGATTGTGGAAGAACCGTCTCTGGAGACGGGGCAGAGTTCTCGATGATGCACTCCCATGGATCATGACCGCCGGGCTGGAGGGTGTCTGTGATGGGCGTACATAAAATTTGTGATGAAAAAATCAGCAGCGTGCAGCATTTGGAGATTCCGATTACGTGTCCGACGAAGGCTTGGACCGCTGGGGACACTGGGTTCACAGGGGACTTAATCAGAGTTTTCTCAGCGGTCCGTGAGATTACGATTACAAACCCTGGCACGCGGAACTCAAAAGTGAAAGATCAGATCGCTCGCCGCCGTGAGCTGATTCTGCCGTCGCCCGTTGTCATACGCCTTTCGGACCCACGCGCGCTCAAAACGCAGCTCTGGACGCAGCTGCACCGTCGATCCCCACCAATGGCACCACATGATCGTGTTCTCGGAATATTTCGTCGCGTAGCCAGTTCGCTGACCTTTTTTGTCATCGAGAAAGTCGCTGCGAAAAGATAAGAAGTTGTGCGCGGAAAGTTCCTTCTGCAAAAAATTCACCACCGCATATTCAGGAGCAGTACAATGCTGCTCTCCCGTCAAACAGTAAGCACCGTTCGCGCCGAGTTCGGGCTTGATCGCGCCTCCGATCGCAGGCACATCACGTTCATACATGTACCAACTCTCCGTCGCCACGTGAACCGTCTTTGAGAACTTGTGATACCACGTCGCGTCATATTGCTGCAGATTGTTGTAAGCGTACCTGGCATCATTGATTCCGTTGGCGCAGACGTAGAGATTGTCATTCACCGACTTCGTCGTATAACTCAGGCAAGCCGTTCCGGAAGGCTTCGCATCAGAAGTCCACGGAGCGACATCGTGGCTAGCGGTAATTCCCAATTGCATCAGCCATTGATCCGTCGCCTTTAGCGTTGCGATCAATCCTGTGTCGGTAAATGGATCGATCGCGTAGAGCAGCGAATGACTGAAGATGTAATTATTCGGCGCCAGTTGCGCCTCGATCCCAGGAACAGAGATAAATCGGCCAAGCCTGAGATTCATTCCCTGCGCAACCTGCGGAATGTAGAGATCGAGATACTCGAGCGTGGGATCGATGCCATATTGATGATGATCGTCGAGCAGTTGGCTGGCTCCATAGCCTTTCGCGGTAGTGAAGCGATAATCGGTGCCGTACAGCGCGGTGAGATGATAGCCCCAATCGACATGATCGCGTTGCACCGAATCCGGCAAGCGTTCGGCATAGAGCACAAGCTGATTCAGCTCAAACCGGTTGGAGTAAACGTCGTTCGCCTCAGGCGCGTTGCTGTTGGTTGAGGTGCTGAAGTTGAGCGTCGGCTCAATCCAACCATAAAGCTTGGTGCGGCTGCGCGCTCCATTGATCGCCGTCATCAGCGGATAGCTGTTCGTGTCCGGCTCGCCAATCACAGGCGATCCGCCATAAGACCAGTCCGAGTTCGGAAACGGCGGCGAATCGAGCGGCGACGGAAGTCCGCGCCGCGCTGGAGTTGGTGATGATGATGCTGTCGAAGGATTCGGCGGAGACCAATCCTGACGGTAAAAATCGGCCCAGCGGGCGAAGAACCCCTTCGGCGCAGGCGCGCTCTGTTTCGGAGCGTCCGGAAGTGAAGCAGGCGGTTTATCCGTCTGCTGTGCCGCGCAGAAACCGCGCAACGCGAAGACGACGCAGACGAGATGGAATGGGAAATATTGGCGGAGCCGCGAAACGCAGCGCGAATTGTGGTTTGGGCGCATGATAAGGCGCGGCCTGTTCAGTCTACAAGTCGCCCGTTATCCTCGCCGGCAATCGCCTCAAGCAACCCGTGATTCCATCCGACATAGTTAGAGACATAGTAAAGTAGTAGTTAGGCTAAATTAGCGGCCTGAGGAGTTTCCGACTGAATCCGAGTATTCGCAATATCGCCATCATCGCCCACGTGGATCACGGCAAGACCACGCTGGTTGACGCCATGCTTCGCCAGAGCGGCACCTTCCGCGACAATGAGACCGTCGCCGAGCGCGTCATGGACTCGAATGACCTCGAACGCGAGCGCGGCATCACCATCCTCGCCAAGAACACCGCCGTGTTTTACGCCGGCACCAAGATCAATATCGTCGACACGCCTGGTCACTCCGACTTCGGAGGCGAGGTCGAGCGCGCCCTCAAAATGGTCGATGGCGTCATGCTGCTGGTGGATGCCAGCGAAGGCCCTCTGCCACAGACTCGCTATGTGCTCAGCAAAGCTCTCGAAGCGAACCTGAAGCCGATTCTGGTCATCAACAAGATCGACCGCCCTGATGCTCGACCGCAGGAGGTTTTGAACGAGGTCTACGACCTCTTCATCGATCTCGACGCCAAGGAAGACCAATTGGATTTCCCCGTCCTCTATACGAACGCCAAGGCTGGAACCGCCGCCGTGCATCAGGGAGCGCACGGCGAAGATCTGCGTCCCTTGTTTGAAGCAATCGTCGATACGATTCCTGCGCCGCAAGGCGACAAGGACGGCCCGCTGCAGATTCTCGTCGCGAATCTCGACTACAGTGACTATCTTGGCCGTCTCGCCATCGCCCGCGTTTTTTCCGGAACCATGAGAACTGGCGAAGACGTAGCCATCGCCAAGCGCGACGGATCGTTTCACAAGACGAAAATCACCAAGCTCTTCAGCTTCTCCGGCCTCAAGCGGACCGACATCACTGAAACCTCGCTTGGCGACATCATTGCCGTCGCAGGCGTCGAAGGCATCACCATTGGCGAAACCATTACCAGCGCCGAAAACCCCGCGCCGTTGCCGCCAATCGTCATCGATGAGCCGACGATTGCGATGCTCTTCACGATTAATACTTCCCCATTTTGCGGACGCGAAGGCACCTACGTCACTTCGCGCAATCTGCGCGAGCGTCTCGATAAAGAGCTGCTGACCAACGTTTCGCTGCGCATGGAAGAAACTGGCAGCACCGACTCGTTCAAGGTTCTCGGCCGCGGCGAATTGCAGCTCTCGATTCTGATTGAGATGATGCGCCGCGAGGGTTATGAGCTGATGGTCGGGAAGCCTGAGATTGTCACCAAGCACATCGACGGCAAGCTGATGGAGCCTGTCGAACATCTCACTGTCGACATTCCGGAAGAATTTGTCGGCGTAGTCATGGAGCACGTCGGCTCGCGCAAAGGCGAAGTCGCCAACATGCACAATCATGGCTATGGGCGAGTGCGCGTCGAGTTCCGCGTGCCCAGCCGCGGCCTGATCGGCCTGCGCAGCACGCTCCTTACCGACACGCGTGGCACCATCGTCATGAACGCGCTCTTTGCCGGATACATCGAGTGGCAAGGCGAGATTCCGCATCGCCCAACCGGCGCGCTGATCGCCGACCGGCCTGGGCTTACGACCTCGCACGCTCTCTACAATCTCCAGGAGCGCGGCGTTCTTTTCGTCGGCCCTGGCATCGATGTTTACGAAGGCATGATCATCGGCGAGAACGCGAAAGATGCTGATCTCGATGTCAATATTGTGCGCGAGAAGAAACTGACCAACATGCGCGCTTCGACTTCCGATATAGCGATCCGGCTGGTGCCGTATCGCAATCTTAATCTTGAACAGGCAATCGAATTCATTGCCGAAGATGAGTTCGTGGAGGTCACGCCGAAAGCGTTGCGGCTGCGCAAGAAAGTTCTGCAGTCGAACAAGCGCAAGAGAGGTTCGATGGCAACAGTCGAAGGCTGATCGGCCAGCCCCAGTCGCCGAGATAAAATCAGGATTGAGTCACGAAGCGGATTGACTGCGGGCTTTCTTGTAAACTTCGCCGAGGCGGCGAGCTGACTTCACCGGGCGGTTGTAGCTATAGATCCAACAGAAAATTTTCCTTCCGTCCTGCAATTGGACGTAACGCCGCTTACGCACGAAAAGACTCGCCTTTGGATCAGAGCGGTCGAATCCCTCATATTCATCGAGCCGATTCAATACTTCGGGATCGTCGGGTAACTCGAAGATCTGTCCAACGATGCGAGAGCCGTTGCGATTGAGAACCGCTCCGGGATATTCTCCAAGGTCGAAAAGTTGTCCGTGGACGAAGCCCTTTCCAACGCGCCTGAAGCGCCGCACCGTTGGCTCAATCTCCGGAGGAGCGAGACGGGGCGAGAGCGTTCCGTAGGAAAAAAGGTAGCGTTTCGCCCGGCCGTTACGTGATTTACGCATGGAATAGATTCTGCCTCAAATATTCGAAGCTCTTCTCATGATTCTGAACGTAGGCGGCGACTTCTTTGTGTCTCTTCAAGCAGTCGAGGTAGTAGTTAAACAATGCTTGCACATCCGCCTCCTCAAGCTGCCGTGACGATTGCAGATAAGCCACAAACTCGAAGAAATTAAGGTAATCCGTTAGCTCTGACGATTCTTCGGTTACCAGTCTGGCGACCGCAGGATCGCCCGAGGCGCAATCCAGTTTGTCGCGCGTCATCTTCAACTCGGCTGTTTCGTAGAAGCGCGCGTAAAGTGACTCCGCCCAGCGGGCGCGTTCCCGCCTGGAATTGCTGCTATAGACCCGTAAGGCCCAAAAGGCTGCAAAAATTCCGGCCGCCGACGAAGCCACTTGGACAATTGCCTTTACCAAATCCAACGACACAATCATAGTGTACTATGCAGTGCTGTTTCGCTCGGCGGCGCAGTGAGGGAATCGATGAAGCAGGCAGATAGGAAAAGCCTTCGCATGTTCCTGATCCCATGCAGTTGCGGCGCCAGCTTTGCAGTCTCTGACGATTACGACCGGCGCGGAATGCACATTCGCAGCTTCATCCCCTGCCCGAAGTGCGGCAAGCGCCACGATCCGCGCAATCGGCTATTGCGTGTCGATTATCAAAACGAACGCTTCTGGAAGGTTGGCGCTTGCTGAGGCAGCCGGAAATAAAAACACTGCCACAAGGGGAAAACGCAACCGTGACAAAACCCAAAAGTAATGAAGTAGATGAATACATAGCAAGATGTCCGAACGAGGCGCAGGGCGATTTGGCAAAGGTCAGAGCGGCCATACAGGCGGCTGTGCCCAGTGCCACTGAACGCACCGATTATTTCCAAATACCCGGATATTCCTATCCAGGAATTGAATATTACGATGGGATGTTTGCCTGGTTCAGCTTCAAGAAACCAAACATACGCCTGCATGTACCCCCTTCAGTAATACAAGAACACAAGAAGGAGCTTGCAGGTTATGCGACAACGAAAGCCATTGTTAGTTTCCCAAAGGGTAAACCAGTACCAACGACATTGGTGAAGAAACTGGTGAGAGCAAGTCTAAAGGCAATGAAGGACAAGCGCATCAACCGTATCAAAACGTGACTTGATCATCCCTACCTTTGGAACTGGTGCGCCCGGAGAGATTCGAACTCCCGACCTACAGCTCCGGAGGCTGCCGCTCTATCCAGACTGAGCTACGGGCGCGTAGTGCAAGTGTACATCGCGGGCGAGCAAGGGCTCAATGGCGCGAGTAAGCCAAACGTAGCGTGGCCACCTGGAGCGGCCTTGTAGTGGCTTGCTCCGGATCGACCCTACCCCAGGCCAGACTGGGCCGCAAGTTCTGATCGTGCTGCCTCGATTCGAGCCCGGTAATCGGGCGTGAAGGGTTCAAAGAGTGTCTTTTCCAACGCTCCATGCAATCTAACGAGCGCAAGCCGCTCGGCGGGACCACATATTTAAAGAGTTGACTGGCTGCGAAAATCAGCCAGCATTTCAAAAATAACTAAAGCTTCGGCTCGCCCAACCGTCAGGGTAACAGCCTCTTAGCTAATGCCCATCAGTTCAGCCTTCCTGTCGGACAGCGTGTAGACATCAGTGGCCGATCAGTACAACTGTCTCCGCCGCCACGTCGCCGCGCAGAATGCCAAGGCGCACCTTCCCGGTTTTATCGGAGAGCTCAGCCGCCAACTCCATCGGCGTCTTCACCACTTTGCCATCGACCGAGCGGATCAAATCGCCCGGCTTCAGCGATGCCATCTGAGCCACGCCTCCAGAAGTGACATCCACGATCTTCGCTCCATCGAATTCCTGGGGAGCAACGATAAGGCCGAGCGCCGGGATCGACATGCCGCGAGCTGTCATCGTCGCCGGTGGCGGCTGATAGACGACGGTTGCGGGTTGCTGATTCTTGCCGTGGTGGCCTTTCGTCTCGTTGGCAGACTTAGGAGTTTGTTCGTTTATGTCACCGCCGAATCGGAAAGCGACTCCGACGGCGATACGGTAGGCGGTTTGGCTGGGGACGTTCTGGGCGTTAAAGTGATGGGTATAAATGTAATCAAAGGGCCCGAGTTGCACGCCGATGTGGCGATAGAACCAATAATCAACGCCACCACCGCCACCAAACCCGACTGTCGTGTCAGACTGCGTGCCGCCGGCAGCGACCGGAAGCGTCATGCGGTCTTGCCCGACCAGAGCATGCACGAATACCGTAGCCTTGGTGGAGGGTATGCTGATGTCGTAGCGCGGCCCGACGAAGTATTGGAAATTAGTGCAATTTTCCCCAGTATCGCCGCAATTGCTCAGGCTATGTCCGGAAACGTTGAACTCCGCGCCCAAGCCGCGCAGCACGGAGACCGAACCGCCAAACTCATACCCGTTGAACGCCAGTTGCTGCGAGGCAAACTGGGTCACGTTGTTCGACGGAACGTTGAAGTTGAGATAGGAATAGCCTCCGTATGCGGTAATCAGCGGCACATGCTGAGCGGCGGCAAGGCCTTGAATAAAGAGCACTGCCAGAGCGAAGTGGACAAGTTTTTTCATTTTCCTAAACACGCCTCCAGGGAATGCACCAACAACAACGCAACTGACCGCACACAAAATCACTCTGGCACCATTTGCGGGCGTGCCAGCCTACCAGGATCGACAGAAACTTCCCAGTGGGGTTTGCCTTGCATCAACTCTTGGGACAGGACTGCGGTGATTGGCGATTATAATTGCCCCACTGAAAAAAGGAAAACGCGAGCGGCTCTGCCTGGCATCCGAATTCGCCTAGCCACTAGGCAGGAGATGCGGCCGAGCTTCCCATTAGTTGCCCCCTCCCCGCTAGAAGTGCTTGATATTTCCGCGCACCTCTCAGCATGCACGACCAATCGGGTTTTTCCAGATTCGAACCTGCCTTCGTTCCCGCGGCATCGTCACAGAACTTCCATAATGCCTCGTTTTTCTCTAAAGTCATTTCCCAGAACAACCGATGAAATATGTGGCGCGAGAACTAAGCCCGATTTTCGCTACGGGCAACTCGCCGTTGGGAGAAAAATCTATGTCAACCAGCGCGGTTTCCGGCGTATCGATTTATCAGGAACTCCAGAGCTTTTACCAGACGCGTCAGAGCGACGTTAAGCAGCTCGGCAGTGCCCTTCAAAGTGGAAATTTGACCGGCGCGCAGACAGCCTTCGCTGAATTAACTGCGCTCGGGCAAAGCGGACCCTTCGCCAATTCCGAGCCCTTTGCCAAATCGACCCGCGATCAAGCGTTCAATACCATTGGTCAGGATCTGCAAGCCGGCAACCTGGCTGGAGCGCAGGCAGCGTTTGCCACACTTACGGCCAAAGGGAATGCCCAGTCCACTCCAGCTAGTGAAGTCAACCTAACCAGTACGCAATCAGCAACCACGACCAGCGCAGCCACCACCGGGACTTCAATCTATCAGCAACTCCAGGCATACCGGCAGCAGCGCATAGCTGATCTCGCGCAGCTTGGGCAGGATCTGCAAGCCGGCAACCTGACTGCCGCGCAAACCGACTTCAACACGCTGACCGCGCTCGGACAGAGTGGCCCCAACAAAAACGGCCAAGCCTTTCAGCGAGCCGATCGCGCTCAGGATTTCCAAACTATCGGTCAAGCGCTGCAAACGGGCAATCTCTCCCTGGCGCAGTCAGCCTACTCCAGTTTGGCCGGTAGCTTTGGAGGACAGAACCCGCAAGCTCAAAATGCCATCTCGGCCTACAACTCGAATCCCGCGGAGATTGTCATTAATATTGGCCAAGCCTCCACCGCCACTACCGGGATCGTGCCGTCGCCTGTAATATCGACCGCCAGCACGACGCCAACACTCACGCCGACGACTACAACCTCAACAGGCTCCAATTTGCCGGAAATCGTTATTAACGTTGGAGGAGCGTCCTCAGCCGCCTCATCCACCGCCTCAACAACTCCCGAGCTCGTGATCAACCTCGACCAGGCCGGTTCGTCTTCCGCGAATGCCGAAGATATCACCATTAATCTCGCCGGCAATTCGGGAGCACAGGTCTCGATCGCACCGATCCAGGAGCAAAATGGAAGCTCTGCCGAGCAACTGACCATCAACCTTGGCGCCAATAATCCGAGGGCACAGTTGTCGATCGATTCGCCGGGAACAAACGGCAACGCGCCCCAGCCGCTTACGCTCAACCTCAATCCGCAGACAAGCTACGAGATCATTCTGAACCTGCTGAATGCCGCGACCCCGAATGCAAACAACCCAGGCGCGCTTCTCAGCGCGCAAGCCTAGACATAAGCACAAAGAGGGCGTTTCGAAGTTGTCTCCATCCGAAACGCCCTCCGCGTTCTTGCTCACTCTTCGTGGTTTGCGGCAAGCCGCTTGGCTGCGGCTCGCTCGCGCGCGGCATCCGCTTTTCGACCTAACTGATCGTACGCATCGCCGAGAAACATGTGTGGCTCAGGAGCTTTTGGATCGAGCGCAGCTGCCTTCTTCAATTTCGGAACTGCGCCCGCGAAATCGCCCGAGAGCTCGAGAAATCGGCCGAGAATCAGGTAGCTTCCGAAATGCTCAGGGAAGAACTCCAGCACCGTCTGGCATTCTTTGATTGTCTCGGGAATACGGTTGGTGCGTGCATAGGCCATCTCCAGAAAAAGGTGCGCCTCGGCATAGCTCGGTATCTTGCCTACAGCGAACTCCAACTCTGGCACGGCGGCCGCGAAATCTCCCACTCCCATCAAGGCTTTGGCAAGTCGCAAGCGCGCCGTAGGCGATTCCGGATCTAGCTCCTTCGCCTTTTGCAGCAATGGCAACGCCTTTTGAAACTCTTGCAGATCGAGATAGCACTCGCCCAGTTCGCCGTAAACGTTCGGCATATCCGGTTCTTTGACCAACAATTGTTGCAGCAGAAGAACGGCCTCGCCGGGGCGCCCACTTTGCCGAAGGGCGTTTGCTTGATGATTCAAGTTGCTGATTTCGATTTTGTCCTTGGGATCGGCTGCCTGATCGGCGGATCCCTTTGCCGCAGCGTTACCGCCCCCCGAAACATATCCAAGCGCGGCTAATTTTTCCTGCGCCGCAGGGTCGACAGCCGCTTTCGGCGCCTCGCGGTTATTGCTCGTCCCCTGCCGGAAGCTGTCCAGTCTTGCCTTCAGCGTGTCTGCAACTGCGGTCGATTCGCCCGCCAGATTGTGTTCCGCCTCCGCGTCGGCTACTTCGTCATATAATTCCTGGCGCGGCGCCCGGACGTAGAGATATTTTCCCGTTCGCAGCGAGCGCAGCGCGCTCCATCCAAAAGCGGTGCGCGGATAATCTGTTTCCGCATACGCGGGACGGTCGCGCCACGCTTCGACAGATATTCCAGTTGCCCTCTGCGTCGCGGGGTTCGCCGCGATCGTCGCTCTCCCCGTCATCAATCCCATGAGCGATTGGCCTTGCACTTCTGCCGGAACCGCGATTGCTGCTGCTTGCAATAATGTCGGCATTACGTCGACTAGCTCCACCTTGTCGTCAATGCGCTCGGTGGTCGGTTTCGCGGTAGATTTCGCCGCTCCGTTTTTCCCCGGCAGCTTGATCACGAGCGGAACATGGATCGTCTCGTCGTAAAGAAAAATTCCATGCGTATCTTCGCCATGGGCCCCGAGCGACTCCCCGTGATCGGACATTACTGCGATTACCGCGCCGTCGTAGAGGCCACGCGCTTTCAATTGCCCCAACAACTTCCCCACCGCCGCATCCTCATACGCAATCTCTCCGTCATAGGGTTCGGACGGGTACTGGCTCTTATAAGGTTCCGGAGGATCGTAAGGATCGTGGGCATCATACAAATGCACCCACAAAAAAAATGGTCCTTTCGGATGCTGCGTCAGCCAAGCCAGCGCACGCGCCACCACCAAATTGCCGCGGCGTTCGATGGTTTCGAAACGGCCCTTCTGCCGGATTGCCTCGGGATCGAAGCCGGCATTGTAAGTGTCAAATCCACGGTCAAAGCCCGGAGCATAGCTGGTCGCTGGATCGAGCACTACGGAACCGACGAACGCCGCCGTGCGATAGCCATGAGCGTGGAGAATGTCGGGAGCATAGGGCAGATCTCTCGCGAGCGGCACGCGAAAATCATTCACTTGGTGAAACTGCGGATACGTACCGGTGAGAATCGTCGCATGGGAGGTTGGGGTCAGCGGAGCCTGAGAGTAAGCATGCGTGAAGACTGCCGAATCGCGCGCCAGAGCGTCGAGGTTCGGCGTGAGCCCACGCTTGGAGCCTAGAAATCCCATGCGATCGGCGCGCGTAGTGTCGAGCGTGATCAGCAGAATGTTCGGCGGCTTCTCAGGCGGCTTCTGCTGCCGCTTCTCCTGCGCCGGGCTCGCCAGTACACTCGCAGCCAGACTCACGAGACACAACAACCCACGAATCGCAGTCATGACTGCCGGCTCAATCCTGGGGCGCAACATTGGGAGGAATTCCGTCGGGTTCGAGATCTTGCGGATTCGATCCCAACCGCATGGCTTCACCGCGTTCACGTTCCGCATCCGCTTGCCGCCCCAGCTTTGTATAGACATCCGCGAGAGCCATATGGGGCTGGGGCGCCTGAGGTCGAATCTCAGCCGCTTTCTGCAACATCGCCAGAGCTGCCTCCGTGTCTCCGGACCGCAAGAGAAATTGTCCTAGCATCAGAGTGGTGCCGTATTGATCGGGCAGGAATTTGAGAACGGTTTCACACTCCTTGATGGTTTCCGGCACGCGGTTCTGCCGGGCGTAGGTTATTTCCAGAAAGAGATGCGCGTCGAGGAGGTTGGGTATTCTGGCGATGAGGCGCTCAAACACACCC
The DNA here is from genome assembly GCA_963800565.1 of uncultured Acidobacteriaceae bacterium. Lineage (GTDB taxonomy): Bacteria > Acidobacteriota > Terriglobia > Terriglobales > Acidobacteriaceae > Acidiflorens. The sequence continues at coordinate 3,205,033 of CAWDBM010000006.1, read as the reverse complement.
GCCGCGCCGTCCAAATCTCCGGTGCGCAACAACGACCTCCCCAGGTCGAGCTGTGCCATATTGAGGCCCGGGTCGAATTCGACAGCCTTGCGCAGCACCGGTACCGCCTTCTCGTATTCGTGCAATTTCATATAGGACCCGCCGAGTTTGGCATAGAGGAGAGCCATGCCGGGTTCTTTGACAATCAACTCCTGCAAAATCGGAATCGCATCGTTGAAGCGCCCATTCTCAAACAGGGTGTTGATTCGGCGGATCACATTGGCGGTCTCAATCTTGTCCTTTGGATCGGGACCTTGGCCGAAGGTTCCTGCCTTCGACGTGTTGCTGGACGCGACATACCCCAGTGCGGCCAGTTTATCCCGCGTCGACATGTCCACCATCATCGCGGGCGCTTCTACTTTGCTGCTGGTCTTCTGCCGAAAAGTCTCTGTGCGGCTCGACAGCGTGTCCGCGACCGCGACCGATGCCGATGCCAGATTGTGCTCCGCCTTCGCATCCGCGGTTTGATCATAGAGTTCGCGACGCGGCGCCTGTATGTACAAATATTTTCCCGCTCGCAGCGATTGCAGCGCATTCCATCCATAGGCGAGGAACGGATAATCCGACTCGGCATAGGCAGCGCGGTCACGCCAAATATCCGCGCCGTCGCCTTTCGCCGCTCCCGCCTTCGCTGGCGTCATTAATTCCAGCAGCGACTTGCCTTGAACTTCCTGGGGAATCCCGACTCCGACGGCCTGCAGCAATGTCGGCAGAACGTCCACCAGTTCCACGCGATTCTCGATTCGTTTCTCACTCCCTAGCGGCAGCTTGATCAGAAGCGGCACATGGATAGTCTCATCGTAGAGAAAAATTCCGTGCGTATCTTCGCCGTGCGCGCCCAGCGATTCTCCGTGATCCGCCATTACAGCAATGACGGATCCGTCGTAAATCCCGCGCGCTTTCAACTGCTGCAGCAATTTCCCCACGGCCGAATCGGCATACGCAATCTCGCCGTCGTATGGCTCGGCGGCGTACCGGCTCTTGTAAGGTTCCGGAGGATCGTAGGGATCGTGCGCATCGTACAAATGTACCCACAGGAAGTATGGCCCCTTCGGATGTTTGTCCAACCATGCCAAAGCTCGTGCCACCACCTCATCACCGCGGCGCTCGACGGTTTCATAGCGGGATTTGTTCTGAATTCCTTTGCTCTGAAAGCCAGCATCGTAGATGTCGAACCCACGGTCAAAACCGGGAGCGCCGGCGGTCGGGTCAAGCGCCAGCGAACCTATAAATGCCGCCGTCTTATATCCGCGGGCGCGCAGGATCTCGGGAGCATAAGGAACAGTCTTGCTCAGTGGCATCGGGAAATCGAGCACTTGATGGAATTGCGGATACGTGCCGGTGAGAATCGTCGCGTGCGACGCCGAGGTCAGCGGAACCTGAGAATAGGCGTGCGTGAAAATTGCCGACTGCCGCGCCAGCGCATCAAGGTTTGGGGTGAGGCCGCGTTCGGAACCGAGGAAACCCATGCGGTCCGCGCGGGTAGTGTCCAACGTGATGAGCACCACGCTGGGCGGCGTGTCCACCGCCAACGCACTAACCGCCAGCCCCACTACGCACAACCACCGGCCCAACCAACCCATCTCTAAGACTCGTTCCTGGTTAAAAGAATTAAGACTCATTCCTGCAAGAAGAATATTGAAAGCCCGACCGTCAGAACCGACCGATCACTTCCGTCAATTCTAACCGGGCGGTGTAGTGGGATGCGTCTTGCCCTTCGAAGGCGCTTTCTCCGGTGCTTGCGGTAGCCCCGCGCATTTTTTCGAATACGTGAAAAGCGTGGGATCCACTGGGCCCAAAACTACATCTTTGTATCGAATAATCTTGGACCCGCCGTTAGCGGTAAAGACTTCCACCTTAATCGGAAAACCGTGCAGATCTTCCGACTCCCAAAATCGCAGCTTCAGAGGCTTGAGAAGATCTTTAGAAGTAATGGTAACATCCTCGACCTGACAAACATGACCGTCCACGGTTTCGGTTCCAGCAGATACACGTTCGACCTTGCGGTCCGCCTTGGACACGAGAAAAGGAAAAGTGCGGAAATATGGGTGCTTATCCTCCACGCACCCCAACATGGTGATGCCGTATGTCTCGGACGTTTCCAGGTCGGTAATGAAGTAGCCGCGTCCTTCTGTTCCCTGCATTCGCAGGAGGCTGCCCCAACGGTAAATGTGCCCCTCCCGCTCGTCCACGCCCATAACGCTGCCTACCATGATGGCCGAAAAATCGGTGAACTGGTCCAGCGGATAGCCGGTTTTTGCGGGCGCCGCCGCGCTCGCTTGTCCCGTCGCCGTCGACTCTGCCGTTGTATTTTGCGCCGCCGGTACTTGCCCTTGCGACGCTTGTGCGCTTACCCGTGCCGTGAGTAAGCAGGAAAAGAACAGGAAGGCCAACCATCGAACCATTATTATTTGCTCTCCAGACGACTTTTGGATCCAAAACAATTCTTAGAATACAAAAAAAAGGCCACGCCGTTAAACTAGCGTGGCCCTGACCCACTAATTTGCCTACTGAATCGTCTTCAGACCCTTGTTGATTTGAGCCTTCTTCGCCGGGCTAAAGGCGGAAGCGGTGGTCTTGCGCATAACGTTAGCCTTGCTGACTTCCGGAATGGTCGTGGTCAGGAATCCGTAGTTGCCGAGGAACTCGTAACCGACGACTCCGATATAGCCAATCCAGTTACGGTTGTCGAAGTTGTTCGAGGCGTTGACAGCGGTCTTGGTTACCACCATCCACTGCTCACCGGTATAGGCGCCATAGTATGCGTCGATTTCCTGATCGGCATATACATAGGCCTTGCCGTGAAGGGGCGTAAACGCGGACGTCGGAACCGATATTGCCAATCCTTCGATCGAAGCGTTCACGCCAGCGTTCGGTTCATAAGGGCACGCGCTGAGAACGTCATACCCCTGCAGATAGAAATTGCTATGTCCACCGGTGACGAATGTTTCGTAGTTGCAATACTCACCTACGCCGCTGGCGGAAAGAAAACCAAAGCTGTAGCTGTTCTGTGCCAAAGCAGCGCTACAACCGAGAACCAGAATCGCAATCACAGCCAAACTCTTTATTTTCACAGATGTCCCCTCCTGGAAGTTGTGTCCACCATCGTGACGGTCGAACAATCCTCCCCGATCTTAACGGTCGAATAGGGAACTGCCCCGGATTGTAGTAGCCATTCACCGACTCCGGAAGCTTAGCGGATTGCAACCGCAAGTCAAGGCAATAATTCCGATCAACGCAATAATTTTTACGCAAGATAAAAAGTTTGCGTTCTTGTCGCAAAATTATCCGCGCTTCGCACTCGACGAGTCAAAAGGCGCGCCAGCTAGGCCCTGACACGAGGCGCGCATAGTTCTCCGCATGGCGACGCAACGCCAGATGGTCTTGCATTGACCGCGCTGAAAGAGAGGCCGCCAGTTTGGCGGCCTAACCAGACAAGAGCCAAAAGCCGCGGCGCAAACGCTCTGGGCGACGCTGGCATTTCACATGTCATTCGCTCGTGCATCTCGACCGTCTCCAACTACAACAACGAGGCGCGAACGAATCTTGCGATAAGATCGCAAAGTTTTTATCTTCCACCCAAAATTCTTGGCAAGAACCGAATTATTAACTTGACTTAGTTTGGGAATGCGCTAAGCTGCATTCGTCGGTGCCGGGTCCTCTACGCTTCCCCAGTAGAACCGCATCGAGTTCGGGTCGTAAAAAATTCAACAAAATTCAGTCCAAATGTCCAGGAGGAATTCCTTCGAACGGCATGCTGGGATCACTAGGCGTTCACGGCCTCCGTGCGAAATGGGGAAGTCTGCTTGGCACACGAAGATCCCTTCCAAGGGGTAGGAGAAAAAAAATGAAGTGGAACCTCAGTATTGTGGTAGCAATCGTAGTCCTTTTCGCCTTTGCAGCCATGGCCCAGGATAGGAATCAGGCCGGAGCAAACTCGGGCCGCCCTGTGCCGCAAGCCGCTGCGCGACCCACACCGGATTGGGTTGTCCCTGAGTCCAGCGTTGACCGGCCCGAAGATGCCGGCCTGCGCGCCCACACCAACATCGTGTTCCGCAGCCTCGATGGCAGCAACAAGCCAACTCACCTGTCCTCGCCTGCAGATATTCCGGGCTTCAGCCCACTCACAACCGACCAGACCGAGGAAACTCCTCAGTCTTTAGGCTGTATTTACCTCAGCAGCCCGAAGAGCACGGGGTGCATTCCAAATTATGGCAAGTCCCACGGTCCCAGCAAGGGCGGATCGGGCGCGATCGCTTTGGTCGACGCTTTCGATGACCCCACTGCGGCCTCGGACCTTGCGTTCTTCGACACCTACTGGGGTCTGGCGAAGGCTAACTTTACAAAGATTGAAATGAGCAACTCCTGCTCTTCTCCGCCAGCGAACCAAGGTTGGGCTGCAGAAGAATCGCTGGATATCGAATACGCCCACGTTTATGCACCCAACGCCGCAATCGTCCTGGTCGAGGCCTGCTCCAATTCCGACACGGATCTGCTCGCAGCCGAGACAGAGGCGTTCAAGTACATCGCTGAGAACTACGGCTATGGTACGGTCTCGAATAGCTGGGGCCAGGGAGAATTCTCTAGCCAAACCAGCTACGATGGCCTTTTCACTACCTTCGGCAATGGCGTCGATGGTGCCGGCATCACGGCCTTCGCATCCGCCGGTGATAGCGGCTGCGGCGCTGCCTGGCCGAGCTCCAATCCGTGGCTGGTGTCGGCGGGCGGCACCTCCATCTACAGGAACAGCGGTGGTCAAGCTTTCGCATCAGAAGGCTGCTGGGCCGGTTCGGGCGGTGGCGACAGCGCGGTTGAGACTATGGGAGAGGCGACCGACTACCAGTTCCCGATGTGCGGCAACGACACTAGCGCGTGCAATCCGGCCAACCGCTTAACACCGGATTTCGCGCTTAACTCCGACCCCGACTCTGGCGTCGCCCTCTACAGCCAGTACGCTTTTGGCGGATGGTCTTGCTGCTGGGGCGGCACGAGCGAAGCTTCTCCTTCGCTGGCTGCTATCGTCAACCGGGCCAACAACCAGCTGTCGAGCTGCTGGTTCAATCCCTTTAACGGCTGGTGTTTCTACACCAACGCAGAAAATAACCTGCTCTATTCGCAACTGCCTACGGCTACGGCGTACAACGTGAACTTCTACGACATAACCACCGGCTCCAACGGCTGCACGGTCGCTGCGCGTTGGGACTACTGCACCGGCGTTGGCAGCCCGCGCGGTATTCTCGGAAAGTAAACCCTCTCGCTGTTTTGACAGCGAAACTCAAAAAGGCCCCGGTTTATCGGGGCCTTTTTCTTTTGCGCTGTCCTTATGTTTTTGCGTTCGATAGTTTCATCCCGACAAGAGCCCGACACCTCGAAGGGCGACATCCGGGATGTTCGTTTCGGAATGCGCTGAAGCGCGATGCTCGGCGAACGCCGCGGGAAGGAGGCTACGCCAGTCAGGTCCGTTTCTTGCAGACGACTGAAACCGGTGCGCCCGCATGCACCCGAAATATTCCTTCACGAGGGCAGCCAATTGGCGCGCCTCGTCAGGTCCCTCCCGCGGCTCTCGCCGCGTTCGGGATGACATTCGGTGCAGCAAACCGCTTAACTATTCAACGTGCTCGACCACCTTATATGTTTTTTCGATTGGCACACAGTTGCCCGGTGGCGTCAGCAGTGCGGGATCCACTTTTTCAAACTTGATATCGCCGTACAACGCCGCGATTTTAAACGGCTTGGCGTCCGGCCCGGCTTTGGCGTCTGGCGTGATCTCCGATACGACCTTGACCGGAACGCCTTGGAACTCGTCGGCCTCCCAGACCTGCGATTTCATGACTTTGCCGTCTGCCCGCGTGACCACGACATCCTCAATCTTAGTCTTGTGACCATCCACTTCATCCGTCCCCGCCGGCGTCCGCTCCACCTTTGCACCCTGCAACATCTCCAACGGACTCGTCATAAATCCATGCTCATCTCTCCTCATGGAGACGCACGATGTGGTTTTATCGGGATTCGTCACCATCTTGTAGACTTTTCCGGTCGAGGTTACGAATAGATTGACGATCTTCGGCGACTGTTCCACTCGCACCGTCGATCCGGAAACATAAACCTTCATCAGCAGGGCCTTGGGGCCGCCGCGGGTGGCGATCTTTTGAATGGCGGTGTAGTCGGGAAAACTAAAAGCCGCCGTGGATTTCTGTGCCGGCGGACTATCCGCTGCCTTCGCGGGTTCCTGGGCGGTTAGAAAGTTGACGGAAGCTACCAGCACAAGAACTAACCGGGCAGCGTGGCGGATTTCTTTGAATAGCCTCAAATCATTGCTCCTTTTGATCTGATCGATCGAAGCCTGCTCAATGAACGCTCCAACATTCAAACACACTTGGCAACTGCTTTCCAGCCAGCACTACACGCAGTAGTTCGCTACTTTGAACCCGCGATCTTTTTTCCATCCCAACTGAGCAACCCACATCTAGAAGTTAATTCGGAGCCCGAACTCGAGCTGCCGCGGAGCCCCGTATGCGAAGGTGCCCGAGCCGGGCAGAACGCGATCCAGCCGCTGCGTGCATAAATTATTGGAAGGACCGCAGTAGCCGCCGGAAGTTGCGTTGTTCAGCGAAGTCCCGGGCGCACCATCGAGTATGCCGTTCAATTGTCCGCCGGGACCTCCGAAATTGGCGAAGTTGAAAACATTGAACACCGTGATATTCGGCTCCAGCATGACTCGCTCGGTTACCTGGAACGGCCGGCTTAAGCGCAGGTCCACCGTTTTGAGCCAGGTTGCCTGCGCGGCGCGGCCGGGGATCGGCTGAATGACTGGCGCGTAGGCCCCCAGTTGGTGCAATTGCAGCGCGCTGAATAATTGGTTGTTCATCAGCGTAGCGCCGGCAGGCGTCAACTGACCGGAATAGTTGGTGTCGTAATATTTGATGGCTTTCGTCAAGTTACTGTTGGAATATTTTCCGGTGCTTCCAATGATGGTTGACGGCAAGAGATCGCCGACCGTGCCATCACCGCTGATATCGCTGCGGAAAATTTCTCCCGGCACGCCGCCGCCATCCTGCTGGGGAATATACGCGCTCAGCGGCAGAGGCGAGGCCACGTGCGCAATCATCGAGAGGCGAAACTTGTAGGCCAAATCGGCCGTCGGCGTAAACGTGAACTGATGCGTGCGATCCAGGCCTGACGCTCCCCAATGCCCGAGATGTGGTTTGTTGTAATCCTCGGCAGGAGTCAAGGTTGAGTAATCGCCGCCGCTGCCGTTAGGCTCAGCGACGTTAGTGCGATAGCGCGAGAGCGTATAGGCAATCGAGACCTCCAGTCGCTTGACGTCGCGCCACGGATTATCCGGGGTGGTCACGTGATACGCCAGATGCAGGCCCGAGTAGCGCGAGCGTCCCCCGGGAAAGTACATGAGGTTCGATCCGACCGTCGGATTGATTCCGCCGAAGGCCGCCTGTTGTTTGCCTAGGACGGAACATGGAAACGGTCCGCAGAACGCATTCGCGGAATCAAGGCCGTTGCGCGCAAAGTCGACGATGGTCGCGGTCGGCACGTAGTGCAGATAGCAGGTTACCGCCGCCTGCGAATTGCCGCCGGTCGACGTCGCGATCGGGCAAATCCCGTTCGTGGCAGGGTTATTCTCAATCGTGTTACTGATCGCCGAGAGCTCCGCCGCAAAGGTATTCTGCAAAGGATTAAGGTTGTAGCCGTCGGTCAGATAACGCGAGTCGCCGACGTGGTTGGTGTCGATTCCCATCGGAAACTGGGTACCGATCTCGCGCACGTAGTCGGCGGAGAACATTCCGCGCTCGCCCATCTGATGCTCAATTCCGCCCGCGATGTGGATCACGCGCGGCGTTCTAAAATTAGGCGCCAGCAGACCGCCAAAATTCGAGACACTGTTGGCGAGCGAGTAGACGTTGGGTCCACCGGTGACCGCCGATTGCGCCGACAGAAAATTGTTTTCCAGGTCTTGAATCGCACTCGCCACCGAACCGATTGGTTGACCGCAAATCTGCGAGGCAATATCCAGAGAGTCGACCGAACTCACCACCGATCCATTCGGGAAAAGCACCGATCCCGTCGGGCACAGCGTCAGGCTGCGATTGTATTGCCCGTTCGATAAGCGGTTGATGCGATCCTGGTAGATGTTTTGCAGCAGGAAGTTGTCGTAGAACATTCCCGAGCTCGCGCGAATTACGGTGTGCCCGTTGTGGCCGGGATCCCACGCCAATCCAATCTGCGGGGCGAGATTCAAATTCGGCTGCCTTATGCTCGCACTCACGAACTGGTGATTTCCCGGCAAAATCGGGTTCGGTAGCAGCGCGAACTGATCGAGGATGTAACCCGTCGTACACGGCGGCGAGGTCACGATGGTTGTGTTGATTGCCGAACATGGAATCGCGCCAATGTCGCTGTCGGTGCGTCCGCTGTCGCGAACATAATTGACACCGATGTTGACATTGAGATTGGGAATTATGTTGAAAGTGTCGCCTGCGTAGCCTTCGAGGCGCGTATCGGCGTGGCCTCCGGTGGAACGGTTGAAGGCTGAGTTCTCGCTGAAATTTCCCAAGCCATTGAAAATCGTGATCGTGCCCACCGGATAATTCAACGGATTGTCGGCCGCGCCCCGCGGATCGCCCGGAATGAGCGGCGTCAAACTCGGATCGCTGTTGATGGCGTTGATCTCGTCGATTCCATTCGAACTGGTGACCGATGGACCATAGTTGCCGGGCGCGAAATAGTCGCCCTGGTTGATGCGGTGAATCGCTCCGCCAAAACGTATTGTGTGATAGATCTTGTAAACGGTGCTGCTGTCATAGCGCCCGAAAATGTCGCGCTGAATCGTCTGCCGCGGACCCGCCACCGTCGGCCCCAGTTGATACGATCCGATCGTCATGTGAAAAGGAGCGCCGGGCACGATCAACGAATCACCCAGAGCAGGCGTGACCGAGTTCACCATCTTCTGATAACCAAAGCGCGCGCTATTCGTATACTCGCCGTGGTTCCAATCCACACCGCCGACTGCGGCCGGAACATTCAACTGATTGCGAAAATTGGACTGGCTATCCGGCGGCCCGATCTGGTTGGCATTGTCGTAGCTCAGCCGCGCGAACCATTTCAGGTCTTCGCTAACGTTGTAATCAAACCGCGCCGTCACCATATTCTCGCGAAAAAATGCCGCTCGCTCGCCAATCTGGCCAGCCGAACTGGTGCCGCATAATCCCGCCAGGTAAGCGCCCGAGCAGGGGAAGCCGAGATAGATCGGCAGACCTCCATCCTGCTTGCTGCGCTCGCCCCCAACAAATAGAAATGCCTTATCTTTAATAACCGCGCCACCCGCGCCGAATCCAAACTGCTGCCGACTGTAGCCGTCGCCGCCCGACGGAAATCCGGCCAGTCCCAGACTTCGGTCTTGCAGATTCCCAAACAGGTTGCCGTGCCAGTTCTCTCCCCCGGAGCGCGTCGCGATGCGCACGGCGCCGGTCGCGTTCAGGGACTGAAATACTTCGGGAGTGGCGCGCGACACGACCACTTCGCGCACTCCCTCCGCCGGAAAGTTTTCCGTCGCCAAACCCTTGGTCTCATCCATCACTTCGACTTCATCAGCGTCGTAGTGCGTGGTTCGCCCCGTCTGACTGTTGATCGAAAGCGTCTGGAATCCGCTCTTGCCCGGGTCAAGCGCCCGGCCGTCAACCGCCTGCACCCCCGGCTCCAGTTCTCCCGCCGCAAGATAGTTGCGGCCATCGATCGGCAAAGTGTTGGGAACATCGCCGCTGAAAGTGCTCCGCAAATGCATCGGCCCCGGATTAATCCACTCCAGCCTGAAGTCCGCCGTAACCGACGTCGCCACTACAACCGTTACCTTGCGATCGACGGGAACCTTATCGCGCGCTTGCGCCCGCACCACATAAAGGCCGGCAGGCAGTTGCTCAGTCACGTAAATTCCGTCCTTGCCCGCGACGGTGAAGCCTTTGGCGTCGGTCGCCGATGAGTTATAAAAAACCTTCGCGCCCTCCAGAGGCTTGCCATCGTCATCCCGCACCGTACCTCGAATGGTTCCGGTCGTCGGATTCTCCACAGTCTCTTCCTGCGCCCACAGCGAACTCGTAAGAGCGGCAGCAACCGCAAGCAAAAAAATGCCGATAGGCAGGGAACGGCGTACACGCAAGCCAAACCATTCGAACAAAGTGATTCTCCTGGGAACAGAACCTCAAATAGAACCTGGAAATGATTCCACGTCTGAGGGTTTCTAAGTTTCGACTGAAATCGAATAGAACAGTTTACTAGATGCGCGCACTTCGCCGTGACGATGTACGAGTATTTTCGAAAGAACCCAGATCGGTTTGCAAGTCGAAGTCGGATTCAACGCGCGCCGCAGAAGTGTAAATCGAGACCCGTGAGACGCGAAACTCGTGTCTGCGATTCTGACCCAATTTTCTCCGAGCTTCTCGGGGGTGCTGACGCCGTCGTGAACGAACCGACTTGGAACGAGCGGGGGTTGTTGTTTAAACGGTGCTGTTTGGAGGTCAATTCGCAACGTGCAGTCAGCGCTGATCTACGCAATTTGGTAGTTCCAGGATACCTGTATATTCCATAATTCATATGAAAAAGAGAATCTGATCCGTAAACACATGAAAAATATGGTTACTGAAGTTTGGGTTCCGAAATGCTTAACCTGTTTTAGCCAGTTACACTCCTGCACAAAATGTGACTGGTGCAAGTCATCGTCGAGATCCCGGTTCAATCTCTCGGTTCTTTGGAGGAATCAAATGCACTCCCGCAGCCTGAAGTTGGCTTTGGCTTTCCTTTTGGCGGTTTTCGTTATCAGCGCTCTCCCTGCATGGGCACAATCAACCAACACCGGCACAGTTGTCGGGTCGGTAACTGATCCTACAGGCGCAGTGGTATCAGGCGCGACCGTCACCATTACGGATATCTCGACCGGCAACGCGAGAACCGATGCTACGAACTCGGCTGGCCGTTATATCTTCGTGGACGTGAACCCTGGCATCTACAAGCTGGCCATTACCAAAGCGGGCTTTCAGACGACGCAAACCGAGCGCCTCGAGGTGAAGGTCGGGGCCGCAGTCACCGTCAATTTAACTCTGACGGTTGGCGGTGCGAGTACCGTGGTAGAGGTGACCGCCGTTGGCAATGAACTGCAGACGATGAATGCCACGATCGGCAACACCATCACGAGTCTCACCATCGATAACCTGCCCAGCCTGGGCCGCGACGTCAGCACGTTCGTTGAACTGCAGCCGGGCGTCGGCCCCGACGGCAGCGTGGCGGGCGCCGTCCTCGATCAAAGCTACTTCTCACTCGATGGCGGCAATAACACCAACGACATGGACGGCAGCATGAACGTTTACACGATGAGCTATGCTGGCGACCCTACTGGCGGTGTTGCTACGCAAAATAACCTGGGAGCAGGGTCGGGCGGACCAACAGGTGTCTTGCCGACGCCGCAGGATAGCGTCGAGGAATTCAAGGTAAATACGGCTGGACAGACTGCCGATTTTAACAGTTCCGCCGGCTCCGAAGTGAAGGTAGTCACGAAGCGCGGAACCAATGCTTGGCATGGCACGGGATACGAATATTATAAGGACAACAACTGGTCGTCTCAAACTTGGCAGAACAACTTCGGCGGAGTTGGGCTACCCAGCTTCCATTACAACCGTTTTGGCGGCGCGATCGGTGGTCCGCTTATCCCGAAAGAGGTACTTGGCGGCAAGACCTACGTCTTTTTCAACTACGAGGGTTTCCACTGGCCCCTTTCCCAGACGATCCAAAGGAACATCCCGTCGACGGCCTTGCGGCAGGGGCTACTGACCGACGACACCACTGGCGCCTTCTACAACTTGAACCCGTATTCCGTGGTCTATAACGGTATTACCTACCCCGGGACCGCTCTCGACCCGCGTGGCATAGGAATCGATCCCCTGGTGCAGGCGATCTTCAACACCTACGCACCACCGGTATCGACAACTCCCTGCCAACAGAGCCTCTGCGATACCAGCCTGGTCAACCCTCCCAACATCGCAGGATTCTCCGCTAATATCGCCACTCCTACTAAAAGCAGATTCATGGTGGGGCGCGTGGATCACGATTTTTCGAAGAACTGGCACTTCATGTCCAGCTATCGGGTCTACAGGCTGTCGTCAGATACAACGGATCAGGTGGATATCGGCGGCGCACTGCCCGGCGATGCGCTGGGCACTCCGGCCTCCCTATCCAATGTTCCACAAAACGCAGCCATCTGGGTAGCGTCGTTGACCACGAACGTCACCGCCAATGTTACGAATGACGTTCACTACAGTTTTCTGCGCAACTGGTGGCAGTGGCAGCGGGCGGGAGATCCCCCGCAGCCAGTTCCCACCGGCCTCGCCGGCTCGTCCCTGGCGGGGGCGCTCGAAATTTTTAGCGGACAGAGCGCGACTCAGGATCTTGGGCCTTATAACGTGAACACGCAGCAGACCCGGACCCGTTTCTGGGATGGGCACGATCAGATGGTTCGCGACGATATCTCGTGGCTAAAGGGCAATCACCTGTTGCAATTGGGTGGCACCTATCAGCACAACTTTAACTGGCATTCCCGTACCGACAACGGTGGCGGAATCAATTACGAACCGGTTTATGAGCTGGGTAAGGGAGCTGCCGGTTCCGGACTGTCGTCACCCCTGCCACTTTGCTCGGATCCAACCGTTGCGATTAGCAACTGCGACTCACTCACCGCCGCGGCGTTGGGCATTGTTTCTCTCGCGCAGACCGCATTCACCCGTACCGGCGCAAACCTAACCTTGAATCCTCCTCTGACCCCGGCATTCGACAAGGTGGTGATTCCTTACTACAACACCTACTTCAGCGATACCTGGCACATGAAGCCGTCGTTCACCCTGACTTACGGTTTGGGATGGACGCTGGAAATGCCGCCCACCGAGGCAAACGGCAAGTCGGTGGTATTGGTGGACCAGGCAAACCAGCCCGTTTCGACACTAGGCTACCTGGCGTCGCGGAGGCGTGCTGCGCTGGCTGGTGAAAACTACAATCCTGAAATCGGTTTTGCCTTAATCGGCAATGTCGGAAACTCGCCGAAGTATCCCTATAACCCGTTCTATGGCGAATTCAGCCCGCGTATCGCCGCAGCCTGGAGCCCACACTTCGAAGGCGACACACTCGCTGCTAAGCTCTTCGGCCGTGAGGATACGGTTATCCGTGGCGGCTACGGCCGGGTCTACGGCCGTTTGAACGGTGTGGATCTGGTATTGGTGCCTCTGCTCGGCACCGGTCTTATCCAACCTGTGCAGAACCTTAACCCGATAATCGGCCCCGCGGGCGTTCCTAGTAGCGCGAATAATGCCTTCCGCATTGGCACCGATGGGCTGGCGGGCGGAGTCTATTCTGCCCCACTACCAACTGCCAGTGCGACCCTGCCTCAACCAGACTATCCCGGATTCAATGCCATTCCGGCTGCCACGGGTGAGGGATTGGATCCAAATTTCCGGCCGAACGTAGTTGACTCTTTCAACCTCACGGTGCAGCGTCAGTTGTCGCGCAAAGTGACACTGGAATTTGGCTACATCGGGCGGCGAATCACTCACGAGTATCAGCCGATCAACCTTAACGCCGTCCCCTACATGACAACCATGGGCGGGCAGACGTTCTCCAACGCCTATAAAAATGTCGTGTTGCAATACTGCGGAGGCATAGCGGGGCTGGCTGGTGGTAATTGCGCAGCGAATTCGGCCGCGGTGCAGTCGCAGCCGTTCTTCGAGTCGGGCATGAGCGCAGCCTATTGCGCCGGCTATACGAGCTGTACTGCTGCCGTCGTGGCACGCGAGGGCAACCCCGCTGGGACCGGCGGTGGTAACTTTGGCCTCGCCCAAGTCTGGAGCCTGTGGAGCGACATCGACAGCGGTGCCGGTTGCGCTGGCTGCGTCGTTACAAATTCGAACGGCGTCCCCGCCGGCCAAGGTTTCGCGACCTTGGGGAACACTATGATGAATACAGTTCAAGGGCCCTATAATGGGGGATCGCCCCAGATGACGTCGGGCGCTTCTCTTAACGCCAGTGTAGGCTACGGAAACTACAACGCTGGTTTCTTCTCCCTCAAGATGGCGGACTGGAGAGGATTGACTGCGCAGTCGAACTTCACCTATTCAAAAGCCCTGGGAACTGGAGCCGATGTTCAGGCCACCAGCGAATACACTCCGGACGATCCCTTCAATCTCGGGACGATGTACGGCTATCAGAACTTTAACCGTAAGTTCGTCTACAACTTCTTCTTCGTCTACCAGCCACCGTTCTTCAAGGGCCAGCATGGAATCGTCGGACGGGCACTGGGCGGATGGACGTTCTCGTCGATATTCACCGCCGGCACCGGTTCACCGATCGAGTTCTTCACATCGACCGGAGACGGCCAGGAGTATGGCGCGGGGGATAACATCAACTTCTTCGGCAATGAAAACGCCGTACAGATTGCGCCGATTAAGGGCGGCCACCGCTACAACCAACCAGGAGGCTTCCCAAGCCTTTTCGCGGTCGGGGGGAACGCGCAAGCCGACTTCCGTAATCCGATTCTGGGACTGGATAACAAAAACGGCGGCAATGGCAATTACATAGGCCTGAACTACTGGAATATGGACTTCAGCGTCAGGAAGAATGTCATGATCACGGAAGGCGTCAGCCTGGAATTTCAAGGCGTCTTCGCTAACGTCCTCAACCATGATCAGTTTCTCGACCCGGCGGGCGTGAACGGCTCGGGGCTCTTCAGCGGGAGCTGCGTCGCTCAATCTTGCAACAGCGGTTTCGGTTCACTGGTTGGGGGCTCGGCTCAGGAGCAAATCGGCGGAATCCGACAGATCGAACTGGGCGCTCGCGTTCGCTTCTAACCCAACTCGTTCTACTAACCTTCGAGGCGCCACTCAGTGGCGCCTCGATTTATTTTGGGCTGGATTTTTATTCTCGGTAAGACCCGAACTAGAACGTGTTTTTATGCGTGTAATACCCGGCGCGATAATGCGACTGAAATGGCCCTCCAGCTGGAGGATTCGTCAGGTCGACTTTTAGTTGCCGAAAGTCTGACCTGGTATAGCGCTGCGATGGATAGTAGGCCAGCAGATATTGCGTGCGCAGTTCGTCGCTGATCTGGCGGAAGGCGTCGTCCAGTTGCGCCAGCCCGGTGGCGTAATAATATTTCCCACCGGTGTCGGCGGAGATCTGAATCAACGCGTGCTCGCCTCCGGTGTCGCGTCCGGCGCTCGCTTCGATGGGGACGATGATGATGCTATAGATAATCGCCTCGGCCTCCTGGGCCGCGCGCAGCGCCTCTTTATAGTCGACCTGGCTCATGGTGTCGCCGCCGTCCGTGATCACGACCATCACTTTTCTTCCCTGCCGCCGACTCAGCGCATGCGAACCGAGAAAGATTGCGTCGTAGAGTGCCGTGGCCGAGCCATACCGTGCGCGCTCGATTCCGGCATCGATTCTTTTGAGGTCGGAGGTGAAGGGAACGACCTCACTGACTTCTTCGCTGAATTTGTAGACGGCCAGGCCATCTTGCGGGCGCACGATGGCATGGACAAACTTCTTCGCCGAGGTGAGTTCGAGCGGCAGATCTTTTCTCGTGCTCAGGCTGGTGTCGACTCCGAGCACAATCGAAAGCGGCAGAGCCGATTCTTTGTCGAAAATCGCGATCTTCTGTTCTTTGCCGTCTTCCTTCAGCACAAAATTTTCCTTCTGCAAATTCGTCACCGGAGCGCCGCGCGCATCCGTCACGGTAACAAATACATTCACCAGCTTGACGTCAACTTTGAGCGTGTCGGGATCATCGGCCGTCAGCGCAGGGGTTGCGGCGACGAGGAACGCGCTGGCGATCAAATACACCACTACAGGAATTCGCTTCATTCAGGAGTTACTCATTATGATGCGGCGTGCCCCCGGCTGTGCCTCCTGGGTGTCGAATTTCTTCGGGAAAAGGCTCACCGTCGGCCCAGATTGCTCCGTCCTCGAAGTACTCTTTTTTCCAGATCGGCACCGTCTTCTTTAGTGTGTCGATAATCCAGCGGCAGGCCTCAAAGGCCGGTCCCCGGTGAGCCGCAGCAACCACGATCAGCACACTCGTCTCGCCAATTTCCAACCGCCCCAGCCTATGCACGATCGTCGCGGCCCGCACGGCAAAGCGCTCCCGCGCCTGCGCGGCCAGAGATTTCATCTGCTGTAAGGCCATCGGCTCATAGGCCTCGTAATCAAGATAAAGCGTGCGGCGGCCGCGAGTGTTGTCGCGCACCACGCCATCGAAAATCACTGCTGCGCCATCCTCCGAACGTTTCAGCCCCTCCGCCAGTGCCGTCGCATCAATCCGCTCGCGAACAATACGCACTTCGCCGGATGCCGCTTTCGCCGTTTTTTCCACGGATCCATCGGCCATCCTTTCAGTCGGTTTTTCTACCGGTTTTTCTGCGGGTTTTTCTGCCGAAGACCCGCCGCTCACCGGCGGCAACAATCCGACTTCATCGCCGTCACGCAGCGGGCGCTGCACTCCCGAATATTCCTGATTCACCGCGATCGCGAGCGACGACATCATGGCTTCAAATCGCGGCTCCCTTCGCGCGTACAAGAAAAGCAGTTCCCTCACGGAAGTGCCCTCCGGCAGATCGATGCTCTCACAGGAGAGCCCAATCAGCTCTTTCAACCCCCCGAAAAAAAGCACGCTAATCTTCATTTGATGAATTGATGCGCACCGGCCATCGTCATCTGCGCCGTCTACGGCTCGCAGGACCAGTGTATCGTGGCCCCATCCCAAGGGGCTTGTCCTTCGGTGCGGATGACCTCGCATCCCCCGGCGATTGTTTCCGTTACCTCCGTAATGGTGCATTAGGTCACCTTCCCGTTTAGTCTGATGAGGAACGTTTCCCTTCGCGAGAGGAGGCTGTTATCGATACCGCCGCCCAAACCGATGCCAGCCGCAGCGCGTCTGCGCGGTCGTTCCTCCACAGCCTCAATATTCTGGTCAAGTACACGCGGCTTTATGGAGTGAATCATAAGCGCACCGAAGGCCAGTTCGAGACCGCGTGGAAGGAACTCCAAGAGGCGCTGCCCAAAGGCCGCGACACAGGATTTCTACTTGGTGTGTCCGACAACAAACTTCTTCTCGATGGCATTCCGCTCGAAGCGGGGCAGGCCGAGCGCAGCTTCGCACAGTTGCTGACCGCGGCCGGCCTGTCTAGCATAATGTTTTCGAATAAAGTCACGCTCGACGACTTCACCCGCCTGGTGCGCGCCTTCGCGATGGGCGGTTCCAAAGCCCAGGACTTCGCCAAGCAACTAAAAGAGATCTTTGGCGAGAACAAAGATTCTTCCATCCGCATCAACGAGGTCAAGTTTGTGGCTGCCGACCCAGCCACCGGGGAAATTTCCATGGCGGCGCAGCTTGCCGCGCAGGCGCTCGGCCCCGAAGCGAAGCAGTGGCTCAACGATCCACAAAAACTTTTGCAGTTAATCGCAGCCGCGCAAGGCGCAAGTTCGGGCGGCTCCGGCGGCGAAGGCGGCGCGCCCCTGGGCAGCGTTCCTTCCGTACCGATTCCCGCCGGCGTCGCCACCGAGGGATCAGCAGCAGGCGCGGCCGCTGGTGGTGCGTGGACTGGTGGCGTCGTTCCCTTGCAAGAGGAAGAAGTCATCCAGACCATTCGCCTGCTCACTCATTTCGGCCAGGCCATGCAGGAGCCGAACGCCTCTCCGGAAAATCTGAAAGTTGAACTGGGCAAGGCACCGGAAGGCGCCAAGGTCAATCTCGCGCAACTGCTCGAGAGTCTGGCGGCGCAGGCCTCGCAGAACAAAACCGCCGATAGCAACGACACACCCTTGCTGATGAAAGCCGCTGAAAGCATGGCGATCAAGTTCGCCCTCGACCGCTATCAGCGCGGCGATGTCAAGGTAAATGCCGTCCATGACATGATGGAGCACATGAGCCGGCAGATGGACACGCTACGTCAGATCCTGCGCGTCCAGGAAGACAAAATGTCGAAGGCCGGCATTCTGGTCGATTCCCACGCGGACATTCTCGATCGCATGTTCTGGGCTGAGATTCCGGAGGCCGGCAAGAAAAGCGTTCTGCTTTCCAGCGAAGCCGCGTGCGTGCCCCCGCGCAACATTCGCCAGTTCGTCGAAATCCTTTTTGATCGCGACGACAATGAGATCGCCGCCAAAATTCTTTCCAACTATTGTGCCGGCCTCAACGCCAAGGATCCCGATCCTCGCCGCAAAACTGCTATCGGCCTCGCTCAACTCGCCGACCTCTTTGCCACCGCACCCGATGAAGTCATGCCCAATGCCCTGGCGATGATTGCCGAGAAGTTGAGCAAGGAGAGCGACGCCGAAGTGCAAAGCCTGCTGAGCGCCGCCTTCGCCCGCTTTGGACAGGAAGCCTGCACGCGGAAAAAATATAAAGCAGTTGCCGAGCTCTGCCTCTCGCTCGAAAACATCGGCCACGAACGTCCCGCACTGGTGCAGGATCTCCGTTCTCGCGTCGGCATCGAAAATCGCCTGCCCGAGATGATCGAAGAGGCCATCAATGCCGACCATATTCCAGAAGATTTAATCGAGGTTTTGCAACAGCTTCCCCGGCATTCCGTCGAACATCTCGCTGACCGCTTCTTCCGCGCCCACCGGCGCGTCGAATGCGATCGCATCGTCGAGCTCGTCGGCGAACTCGGCCAGCCCGCCCTCGACGATCTGCGTGACATTCTACGGACCGGCCAGCCTCGCCAGGCTGCTTCTGCTGTCGGCCTGATGAGCCGTCTCGCCGTCACCGCGCTACTTGAGTTGCTGCCCTCGCGCATGGGCGAATTCAATCGTTTTTATCAGGACGTGATCGTCCGCCAGATCGCCTACGGCGCCGCTCCCGATCGCGGACGCACGCTGCTCGAACTACTCGAGCTGCTCGACTCCATGATTCTGCCCGAGGCCATCGATGAGATCGGCATGAGTCAGGATCACAGCGCCAGCGCCAGCCTGATCGCATTGGCGACGGCCGGCGAAGCTCACAATCGCCCGGCCTTTGTGCAATTAAAAGCCATCGAGTCGCTCGGACGTTTGCGCGATGCCGAAGCGGTTCCCGTCCTCCGCAGCATCGTCGAAGACAAAAAGCTTTTCGGTTACAGCCAGCACCGTGAGTTACGCATTGCCGCGATTCAAGCCCTGTCGAAGATCGACCCGCGTTACGGCACGCAAGCACTGGCCGAAAGCGGCCTTGAGGCCGGCGAACTCGCCATCGCTCCTCTCGATTCCGGCCCCGGATGTCCGTGGGTTCGTCAGCGCCGCTATGAGCGCATCATCCTGCCGCGCACTCTTTCTGCAACGCTTTCTAGTTCCTGGGGAAAATCGAACATCGTGATGCGTGAGATGAGCCTCGGCGGCGGCATGGGCACCCGCAATGACAATCTCCGCGTTGGCTCCGAAGCGCACGTCGAAATCTCGCTCGGCGTAAAGAAAATCCGTGGCGAAGTTCTCCTGCGCCGCGCCCGCGTCAACGAAATCGGCTTCGAATTCGTCAGCATGGATCTCGACAGCCGCTATCGCCTGCGCCGCGTGCTGGTCGAGGCTCTGCAAAAAGTCCCAGATAATCGCTCGTCGAACTGGGACGGCGAACGCAAGGTCTAGAGGCAGATGACAGGCCTTAAGAAAAATACGCAGGCCATTTCAGACACTTAGCCAGCTGCAAAAAGAAAAAGGCTCTTTCTGTAGGAGCCTTCCTAGTCGACCAGCGACAAATTCTTCCTACGCGACCTTTACGAAAATAATAACCAGCGTAAACAGCACCAGGGACTCGATGAACGCCAAACCGAGAATCAGCGCCACCATAATTCCAGGACGTGCCGCCGGATTGCGCCCCAGCGAATCGCAAGCAGCACCGGCCACTTTGCCCTGTCCAAGCGCCGCCAGTCCCGCTGCAAGTGCAATCGCAAAGCCGGAGGTCAGTGCCACCCAGTTGGTGCCGCCTGCCGCTCCGGGGCCGCCTTGCGCAAACGCCGGCACTGCCATCACCGACGCCATCATCAACATGAACATCAACATCAGGAATTTCCGCATTGTTTTCTCCTTATGAATTGCCGCCAGTGGGTGGTTGACGCCGCGCTCTATGGCCGACGCCCTCACGCTGGACGGCTGTAACCAGTTGCCAGTACCCAGTACCCCCAAAAAGCACTGCTCTGGATACTGGCTATTGAGTACTGATTTTAGTGTGCCTCTCCTGTCGCTTCGCCGAGGTACACGGCGGGAAGCAGCACAAAAATGTACGTCTGAACTAACGAAACGCCGATGTGCAGTCCCTCGAATATAACCGGAATCCCCAGCGGTATAAGGGAGAAGAAAACCAGCGTGACCATCTCTCCGGCAAACATATTCGCGAAAAGACGAACCGTCAGGGACATAATCCGAGCGAGGTGGCTGAATATCTCAATCGGGAACATCAAAAAGGGCAAAGTCCAGCGTAGCCACCAGGGCATTTCCTTATCCTGCGGGCCGATGAAGACCTTCAAATACCCAATGGGGCCTTTAGTTCGCAGGCCCTGATAATTGTAGTAAGCAAAGGTCAGCAGCGCACATCCCAGCGGCACGATCGGAACCGCAGTGGGTGACGCCAACCCCGGCACCAGCCCAATCAGATTACATGCGAGGATAAACATTCCGAGGGTAACCAGGTAGGGAACGTACTTTTGCCCGTGATGCCCGATCACCTCATCGGCCATGTCGGAGATAAATCCGTTGATCCCCTCCATGGTGTGCTGCAGTCTGCCGGGACGCTCAACCGAAAGCCGCAAGCGTACAGCGACAAAAAACATCATGAGCAGCAGCGCTACCAGCAACTCCATCGCAAAACTGTCCGAGATGGGATAGGACGGATGTTTGGAATGAATATGCAGAGCCTGCAGCAAGGCCAGGACGGCCGGGCCGAACAGACGATTCAGGAGTGTAGTAAAAGCCAGTTGTTGCATTTGTTTTTAGAATTTCGCTATTTATTTTGAACTTGTCATCATTTATTTAGAACTTGTCATCCTGAGCGAATCGAAGGACCTGCTGCTCTCCGGCGGATAACAATACTCAAAACATCCCATCCCTATGATGCGCGCCGAAAAGCTGTGAATCCTTCCCAGACCGCCTCGGCCATTAGTGCGGCCACAGGCACGCACAGGCCCCACAGAAAGCCATAGAATGCCACTGAAGAACCTTTGAATATAGCATAGGCGACGACCGCAACCAACAGGTAACGCACCACGAAGCGGAAGACAATCCGCCCGCCTTTCTCCCGGCTATTTTGATTGACGATTCGATCGGTCAGCCCTTCCACGCCGCGCGTAAGCGAGCAAAAATTGACATAGGAAACTATCGCTCCAAAAGCAAATCCCAGGGCCCCCATCCAGCGGTAAAACCAGAGAACCGGCCCGACCAGCAGAAAGCTAAACACCAATATATTGCGCAGCACGCGGGGAATGACGCGTTCAAACGCCGCGGTTTCATCTGGAGATTCTGTCGGAAGAGCGTCGGCACGCTGATCGAGATGCTCATCGTCACTCATTATCTTTAGAAGCGCCAATCGCCATGCGGATCATCTGCCCAAATCCCACTATCGCGCCAAACAAAAGTCCGACCAGATAGAGCCACTTGGTGTGCAGCCAATAGTCGGCAAGTTTGCCGAGGAAGAAGCCTAGCAAAACAGCCGCCGGAATGATGAACCCCATCTCGGAATAGCGAGCCAGCGAGACCAGAGGAGCTTTTTTCTTCGGGAGATCGGGAGGTTCCGGCATGCGCTCGCATTGTAAATCAGCTCTCTCTGGTTCGCTCGCAGCCTACTTCCTGATGACTGCAACCGGCGCAGGCTGCCGAATCCCGAGCGACCAGTTGACGCTTCGAATTGCTGGCTCCGGATAAATTCCAATAAACAGAGTAGCCAATGCCGTGATCCCCACCGCGCAGCGCATCCCAAAGCTGACAGGCAGTCGCTCCCTCTCCATCGGAGCACGCATCAGCATCGAGTTGGCGATCTTGAGGTAGTAATAAAGTCCGAAGAGCGAATAGACCACGCCCAGTGCGGCCAACAGGTAATGCTGGCTTTCGATCAGGCTGAGAAAGATATAGTACTTGCCAAGAAAGCCCGCCGCGGGCGGAATACCGGCAAGCGAAAGCAGAAACAGCAGCATTAGCACAGCTTCGACCGGAGCGCGCTGATAAAGCCCGGCCATATCATCAAGCTCATCACCAATCACGTTGCGCTGCCGCAGCGAAGTAATCACCGCGAACGCTCCCAGATTCATGAACGTATAAACCATCAGATAAATCAGGATTCCCTTGAAACCGTCTTGAAAGCCCGGAGTGCCAAGCGGCGAAGTTCCCATCGCAACAAACGCCAATAGCATGTAGCCGACGTGCGCAATCGACGAGTAAGCCAGCAACCGCTTGGTATTCGATTGCGTGAGCGCAGCGAAGTTGGCTCCAGTCATGGTCGCGATCGAGACAAAAATAATCACCGGCGTGTAGACCGAACGCAGCGGGAATAACCCGAAAAGTAGAATGCGCAGAAGCATCGCCCAAGCCGCCGCCTTTACAGCCACAGACATGAAACCCGTAATGCTGGTAGGCGCTCCCTCGTAGGCGTCGGGCGCCCACTGATGAAACGGAATTGCGGCGATCTTGAACAACAATCCAACCATGGTCGTCAGCAGCGCGAGGATCACCACCGGATTGTGCGTATTCTGCCCCGAAACCGCACGCCTGATGGCATCTAGATTCGTGCTGCCGGCAATTCCATAAAACAACGATAAGCCGTAGGCAAAGATGCCCGACGAAAATGCGCCGAGCAGCAGATACTTCAAAGCCGCTTCGTTCGAGCGCCGGTCGCGGCGCAGGAAACCCACCAGCACGTAACTCGAAATCGCCATCAGCTCAAGGCCAATAAAGATCAGCACAACGTCGATTCCCGCGGCCATGCACATCATACCCACTACCGAAAGCAGCAATAAAGCGTAGTACTCGCCGTGGTGCTCATCTTCAATCTCAAGATAGTGCACCGACATCAGGATCGATATCGCGGCTCCGGCGAGAAAGAGATACCAGAAGTAAATGGCAAAGCGGTCGACTAACAGCGAGTTATAAAATCCTGGTAATACTCTGGGTGGCAGCGTCGACTGAATCCGCCATACGCATAGGGCGGCAAACAGCACGCCAGCAAAGGCGCCCACGGGATTGATCCACTTCATTTCCCGCGGTGCCCACAAATCAATCAGCAAAATGCCGAGCGCGAAGAGGGTGAGCTCCACCATCGGCAGCATTGAGAGTAAATCGGTGGGGGAGAGTCCTCGCACTTAGTTAGTCGCTTTCGATCCCATGGCATCAGAAATCGGTTTTAGGTAGGGCACGGCTTTTAGGGCCTGCCCTGAGCGAAGCCGAAGCGTGCCGTTAAGGGCACCAAAACCTGCGGGCTTTAGCCCCTGAGGCGCGACCTCCGCGTTCGTGGGAGCGTTCGGGTTTGAGTTGTCATGAATCGTCTGCACAATTTGATTGACCGGTTGCTCAAGAATCTGAAAAAACGGCTTGGGATAGAGTCCGATCCACAGCGCCATGATGATCAATGGCGCAAATGTTAGGATTTCTCGCGGCGTAAGATCGTGCAGCTTTTCGTTCTTAGGATTGGTCACCGTCCCAAAGAAAACGCGCTGATACAGCCACAGCAGATACGCCGCGGCGAGAACCACGCCCGGCGCGGCCCAAGCCGCCCATCTCCAGTTAGCCGTGAATGCGCCTTGCAGGATCGTAAATTCGCCGACAAATCCATTCAGTAGCGGCAGGCCCATCGACGAGAGAAACATGATCATGGTGATGGTCGCGTAAACCGGCATCACCGTCGAGATGCCGCCATACTCGGAGATCTCGCGCGTGTGCCGCCGCTCGTACAAAATCCCGACGATCAGGAAGAGCGCGCCGGTAGAGATGCCGTGATTGATTTGCTGTAACACCGACCCGGTCAATCCCGCCGAATTCAGCGCGAAGATCCCCAACGTGCAGAAACCAAGATGGCTGACGGACGAGTAAGCCACCAGCTTTTTCATATCTTTCTGCATCAACGAAACCAGCGCGCCATAGACGATGCCGACGAGCGATAACCCGATCACCCAGTTTTGCACCTTGGGATGCGACACGACGCCAGGGAAGAAAGGCAGCGAAAAACGCACAAACCCATAGGTGCCCATCTTCAGCAGAACACCCGCCAGTATGACGGAGCCGGCCGTAGGCGCTTCGACGTGCGCATCGGGCAGCCAGGTGTGAAATGGAAACATCGGAACCTTGATGGCGAAGCCGATAAAGAACGCGACGAAAAGCCAGATCGCGATGTTGAATGGAATCAGCGGCGCCGTCTTATAAAGTTCGGGAATGCTGAAAGTAAAGACGCCGGTAAGCGTGTGGTGATGGAAATAAAGAAAGAGAATGCCGAGCAGCATCAGCACGGAGCCGAGCAGCGTGTATAAGAAGAATTTGATGGCCGCGTAGAGTTTGCGCGGGCCGCCCCAGATGCCGATCAGCAGATACATCGGCACCAGCATGGCTTCCCAGAAAACGAAGAATAGGAAGAAATCAAGCGCCATGAATACGCCGAGCATCCCCGTCTGCAGTACCAGAAACCACACGTAATATTCTTTGACTCGTGTTTCGATGGCGGCCCACGAAGCGAGAATCGAAATCCAACCGAGAAGCGTGGTCAGCATGATCAGTAAAAACGAGATGCCGTCGATGCCGAGGTTGTAACCCGCGCCGATCGAGGGAATCCAGTTGTTGGCGGTGCCTTCGAGAAACTTGAATTGATGCGTGGTGTCATAGCGCAGCGCCCAGAACATCGGCACCAGCGGCAGCGAAATCAGAAATCCGCCCAGCGCAAAGATGTTCGCAATCCAGCGAATGGCGTCTTTATTCTCCTTGGGGACAAACAGAAGAAAAAGAGCGCCGATAAGTGGAGTGAAGAGAATGATCGATAGTATATGATTCTGCATAAGAGCTTCTTAGCTATTGGCTATTGGCTATTGGCCCTTAGCTTCTAGCTAACAGCTAAAAGCCAATTGCTAACAGCTCGCATTTCACTTCCACACGTAATACATGCCAAATCCAAGTAATCCGGCGATCATAACCAGCGCGTACCACTGCACCAGTCCCCACTCGAAGAGGCGAGCGGGATAAGAAATCATCCGCGCCAGAATCGCCGGACCATTGACTCCCAGGCCGTCGATGAACCACTTATCCCACCAGGTTGAAATCGTTGCCAAGAACCGCGTCACCCAGCCAACATCATTGACCACTCCATCAATGACCTTGGCATCGAACCACGACGCAGCTTCGCCCGCTCCCATTGCGCCCAGGCGGATGTCGCCAACTTTTCGTCGGCCGGTGAAAACATAGTCATAGCCCTCGTCAACAAACCATTTGTTGTAGAGAACGGTATAGAGTCGCGGAGCCTCCACAGCAATCGGCTCGGCGTAATCTTTGGTAGCCTTGCTATAGGACGAGCGTGCCATTCCCCATCCCACACCCGCCGCGCCAAGCGATAAGAACATCAAGAAATACTCGGTCTTATCCGTGTGCTCCGCTTCCTTCTCGCCCGCCGCTAACTGCCCCGCCTTCCCTTCCTCGACTAAGACGACCGCCTCGCGCGCAAACACTGGTTCCAGAAACTTCTCGAAGCGCGCTGAACCGCCCAGACTATGCGGCCAGCTTAACCATCCCGCGCCAATCGAGCAGATCGCGAGAATCACCAGCGGCGCAGTCATCGATTTAGGCGATTCATGCACGTGATGCTCGACCTCGTGGCTCATGCGCGATGGACTGTAAAACGTCAGATACATCAGCCGGAACATATAGAACGCCGTCATCAGCGCCGTGCCATATCCGACAAACCAGAGGATTCGATACGCTCCACCCTCCGAAGCCCACGTCTGCCACAGGATTTCGTCTTTCGAAAAAAATCCGGCGAAGGGAAAGATTCCCGCGATGGCCAGCGTCGCGATCAACATTGTCCAGTGGGTAGTGGGAATACGTTTGCGCAGATCGCCCATGTTACGCATGTCCTGCTCGCCGCTCATGGCGTGAATCACCGAGCCTGAACCGAGAAAGAGTAGCGCCTTGAAGAAGGCGTGCGTGAACACATGGAAGACGCCCGCCGCAAACGCTCCAACGCCGAGCGCCAGGAACATGTAGCCCAGTTGCGAGACAGTCGAGTAAGCCAGCACGCGCTTAATGTCGTTCTGCACCAATCCGATCGACGCGGCGAAGACGGCGGTGATTGCGCCTACGATGGCCACCGTTTTCATCGCCGTTGGCGCCAGCATAAACACGGCATTCGAGCGCGCCACCATATACACGCCGGCGGTCACCATGGTCGCCGCGTGGATCAGCGCCGAGACCGGTGTGGGGCCTTCCATGGCATCGGGCAGCCATACATAAAGGGGAACCTGCGCGGATTTGCCGCAAGCTCCGACAAACAGCAGCAGCGCGGCGGCCGTGAGCACAGGATCGCCGATAGCAAATTGTCCGCTGCGCGCCAGCGTATTAACGTCGGTGAAGCGGAACGAGCCCAGATACCAGACCAGCGTGAGAGCGCCGAGAATGAATCCGGCATCGCCGATGCGATTCACGATAAATGCTTTGTTAGCTGCGGTCGAAGCTGAGTGACGATGAAAATAAAATCCGATTAACAGGTACGAGCACAAGCCGACGCCTTCCCATCCCACAAACAAAAGAATGTAGTTATTCGCCAGGATCAGCGTAAGCATGGAAAACATGAATAGATTCATGTATCCAAAGAAGCGGTAATAACCTCCCTCATGCGCCATGTAGCCGGTGGAATAGATGTGGATCAGCATGCCCACGCCGGTGACGAAGAGCAGCCATATAGCAGAGAGTGGATCGAGCAGAAAGCCGGCATCGGCATTGACCGCGGCGAACGTGCCATCGCGCTTCGTGAAATTCAAATGCCCGTCGCCACTGCCCAGCCAGGTATAAACAATTTTCTCGAAGGGCCGCCCGGTACCATGCGCAAAATGGGTGTACTCGACGACCGCGAAACAGGCAAACAGAAACGCCAGCACGATCACGCCAACGCAGACCGCGCTGACCGTCGCCTTCTGCAATCGCCGCCCGAAAAAAAACATGATCGCGGCCCCGAAGGCCGGGAAGAGCGGGAGCAGGTAGATGTGGTTTAGGAATAGCATAGCTGTTAGCACTTAGCTCTTAGCATTTAGCACTCAGATCTGGCAGTTTGCCGAAGCCGCGACGAATCGGGCTGGCTAAAAGCTAAGTGCTAATTGCCGATTGCTGCCCTTCTACCATTTCAACAAATCAATCTCGTCCACATTAATCGTTTCTTTATTGCGAAAGAAAGCGATCAAAATTCCAAGGCCGACCGCAGCTTCCGCGGCCGCGTCTACCACGATAAAGATTGCAAAGACCTGCCCCTCCAGCCTTCCCCACATGCGTGAGAACGCCACCAGGTTCAGGTTTACCGCATTCAAAATCAGCTCGATCGACATCAGCATGACGACCACATTGCGACGTGTAAGCACCCCAATCACGCCGAGCACAAAGAGCGCCGCAGCAACTACCAGATAGTGAAATGTGGTGATAGGAACCATAAAAACGTTGTTAGTCGCTGGTCGTTAGTCGTTAGGCAAGTCGAAACTATTCGAACACCGAACGACTATCGACTAACGACCATCGACTAGATTTTCTTCTTCGTCATAATCACTGCTCCCAAAATCGCCACCAGCAACAGCAGCGAGGCAATTTCGAAAGCGAAAGTATATTGACCCATCCTGCCGGACTCTCCATAGAGCATGCTCGCCACCTGCTGCGTATTCGATCCTTCAGGGATCGCAATCATGCGATCGGGAAATAGTGCCCTGCCTTTCACAAACGCCGAAACGAATAACGCCATCAAGGCGCACGCCGCCGCCAATCCTACCGGCCAAATACGATTAAATCGCCGGTCTTTGGACGCGCGCTCGATGCTCACGAGCATAATCACGAACAGAAACAGCACCATGATTCCGCCCGCATAAACAATGATCTGCACAGCGGCGACAAACGGCGCGTATAGCATCAGGTAAAGGTGCGCCATTGCGATCAGGGTTACGATCAATGCGAGGGCGCAGTGTACGGGGTTGCGGCGGGTGATCACCAGGAAACCCCCGAGGATGGCTAGTCCCGACAGCAAGTAAAAGAAAAATGGAGTTGCAACCGGCGCCATGCCGGGATCGGTGGTAGTGGTGAAGGCGGAGATCAAAGCTACGTTTAAACTCGGGCTCATGAAACGATCACCCCCACGATCGCGGTAAGGATGAGAACGACCAGCGTGATCGGCAGCAGTACCTTCCATCCCACTCGCATCAACTGATCAAATCGATAACGCGGCCAAGTCGCGCGACACCAGATAAACAGATACATGAAGACCGCGACTTTGAGGACAAACCAATATACATAGTCGATGCCGTCGCGCAATCTGGCGGCGACCGCTGTGTCCGACGAACGGCCGGCAACCGCGATCACCAGCAAAAATAGCGCGATGAAACCGAGCAGCGCGGAGAAAACCGCGAGCCCTATACGTTGCACCCTGAAGTAAGGATGCGCCGGCATGCGCATGACTCCAACCACAGCAATCGCCGCGAGCGCGCCGAATGTGAGACCAGGGAACAACGAAAAAACAAAATCCCACGCCGGTGCGTTCAGAAGATTCGGAAAAGGACGCAGCCATCCGCCAAGCCACAACGTAACCGCGATCGACGAAACCGCAATCATCGCCGCGTATTCGGCCAGCATAAAGAGGGACCAGCGCAGTCCGCTGTACTCCGTGTGATAGCCGGCAGTCAATTCCGATTCCGCTTCGGCCATGTCGAAGGGTGCGCGATTGGTCTCGGCGATCATGGCGATAACGAAATTAACAAACGCAATAAACCCGAGCGGGAAGAATTTGAAGATGAACCAGATGCCCTGCTGCTGTTGCGATTCGACGATTCCGATCATGCTCAGCGTGCCCGTGCCCGTTTTCATGCTGGTCATCAGAACGGCCGAAACAACGGCCAGACCCATGGCGACCTCGTAAGACACCATTTGCGCGCTCGAGCGCAGCGCTCCGATCAGCGGATAGTGCGAGTTCGAGGCCCATCCCGCGACCACAATGCCGAGCACTCCGAGCGACGAGACTCCGAGCATAAAGAGGACGCCGATGTTCATGTCGCTCACCGCCTGCGAAGGGCCAAACGGAATCACCGTATAAACAGTGAAGGCCGCAAGCAGGCCGATTACCGGCGCAATCCAGAAAACAAATTGGTCAGCCTCGGCGGGAATGATGTCTTCTTTGAGTGCGAGTTTGAGCGCGTCGGCGATGGGCTGAAGCAATCCGTGGGGACCTACGCGCATGGGCCCGAGACGAATCTGGAAGTGGGCGAGCGCCTTGCGCTCGAACCAGTTCATCGCCACCACCGCCAGCGAGACGCCGGCGAAGATGATGAGCACGTAAATCAGCGCCCAGAACTGATTTCCCGCTTCGCCGGGAGTCACCGTGCTCCCGAGATACGACATGATGAAGTTGGGCATCAGCGGTCGACCTCGCCGAGCACAATATCAATCGTCCCAATGACGGCGATGACGTCGGCTACCAACAAGCCGCGCACCATGACGTCAAGCGCCTGCAGGTTGACCAATGACGGCGGCCGCACTCGTAAACGATAAGGCTGGGTCGAGCCATCGCTGACGATGAAGTATCCGAGCTCACCCTTCGGCGCTTCGATCGAGTGATAGATTTCGCCGACCGGCGGCTTGATCACCTTAGGCACCTTCGCCATGATCGGGCCTTCTGGAATCGAGTTAACCGCCTGCTCGACAATGCGCAGAGACTGCCGCATTTCTTCCATGCGAACCAGATAACGATCGTAGGTGTCGCCGTTTTCGCCCGTCGGAATGTCGAAATCGAATTTGGAATACGCCGAATAGGGCTGGGCTTTGCGCAGGTCCCACTCCACGCCGCTGGCGCGCAGCACTGGCCCAGTCACGCCGAGGGCAACGCAATCCTCACCCGAGATCACGCCTACATTCTTGGTGCGCTCCAGCCATATGCGGTTGGTGGTAAGCAGTTCTTCATATTCGTCGATTTTCGGCGCTACGAAAGTCAGGAAATTCCTTACGTCTTTTTCGAAGCCGGCATACGTTTCATACTGGCAGCCGCCGATGCGAAAGGCATGCGTGGTGAGACGCGCGCCGCAATACTTCTCGAAAATCTTGAGGATCTCTTCCCGGTCGCGGAAGGTATAAAAGAGCGGCGTCATCGCTCCAATATCGAGCGCATGCGTGCCCAGCCAAAGCTGATGGCTCGCAATACGGTTCAACTCCGTAAGAATCACGCGAATATAATCCGCGCGCGGCGGCGCCTCCACATTCAGCAACTTTTCGACCGTTTCGCAATAGCCCAGGCCATTCGACACCGCAGCGACGTAATCCATGCGATCAACGTAGGGATTGAACATCGTGTAAGTGCGGTTCTCGGCGATTTTTTCAACGCCGCGATGCAGGTATCCGATGACGCACTCGGTGCCCAGTACCTTTTCGCCGTCCAGCTTCAGAATGACGCGCAACACGCCATGCGTCGCCGGATGCTGCGGCCCCATGTTGATGATGAGTTCGTTCGAATCGAGATAAGGCTTCTCGGGAGTTTCAAGGTGAAGATGGGACGGGATGGCATGCGGCAGCGCCTGCTCTGAGACATCGTTCGCGTTTTCTTTCGTGCCGTCTTTTGCCGCCGCACTCATTAATTATTGTCCGCTCTCGATTCCGAGGTTGATCTGCACCCATTCTTTATCCTGCTGCAAGATGCCGTAATCTTTGCGCAGCGGATGGCCTTTCCAGCCATCGGGCAAAAGGATGCGTTTTAGGTCGGGATGCCCGTCGAACTTAATCCCGAACATGTCGTAGACTTCGCGCTCCAGCCAGTTGGCAGTCGGCCAAATCGAGACGCAGGAAGCGATCGACTCGCCATCGGCAATCCGCGTTTTCACCCGCATGCGCTCGTTGCGCGGGAAAGAATAGAGAATCCACACCACGTCAAATTGCTTTTCGAGCTTCGGATAATGCACCGCAGTGACGTCGACGCAATAGTCAAACTGCTCTTGATCGCGCAACAGTCGCAGGATGTCGGGAATCATCGATCGATCAACGATCAGGTAGTTTTGTCCGAGATAAGTCAGGGCCTCGATGCCGGATCCATATTGGTTGCGATATTTTTCAACCAACGGCGAAGTCCATGGCAGCGGCACCGGGCCCGTAGGCTTGGCTGGCGCAGCAGGCTTTGCAGCAGGGGCGGGCTTTACCGGTTCTGCGGGAGGGGCCGCAACGACCTTCTCCGCCGTCGGTTTCTTCTCGCCATCCGGCGGCGGTGGTGGAGCGGGCGCTTTGACGTCCTCAGCCATGCAGTGTCGAACGCAAACAATCTTGCTATGAACCGCGCTAGTCTTCAGAGACTTTTACTTCAGAGACTTTTACTTTTAACATCCGCATGGGCCACCGTATGTGATTTGCGTCACAACGCGCCCTCATTTGAGAATATGGAAGCCCCTATCGCCGCGTCGCTTGAAAGCTCTCGACCAAGTCGCGGATGCGTAGCGCGTCGGCTTTGCGATGACCATGACTCGTGATCGGCTCAGTTCCGCCCGTCGACTCAATCACAATGTCAGACCAGAAGACCCCCGTAGAAATCTTCACCGACGCCACTTGCGAAATCGAAATACTCTCCTCGCTGCTGCCAAACAAACGCCGCTTGATGCGGCTTACGCGCAATGTATTAACCACGATGCGCGTCGGAAACCAGAAATTTCCGCGCGTCCACCGGCTCGCGCTAAAGACCTCGTCGCCAGCCGCCGAATTTAGGCTACCGACATTCGAGCCTGCTGAATCTACACCCATTCGAGCGCGCCCTTCTTCCACACCCACAAATAGCCGACGATCAAAATACCAAGAAAAACCAGCATCTCGATCAAGCCGAAGACGCCAAGCGCCTTGAACTTCACCGCCCAAGGAAACAGGAAAACCGTCTCCACGTCGAAGATCACAAACAAGATGGCAATGATGTAAAAGCGAACGGTGTAGCGCCCGCGCGCGTTATCGTAAGGATCAATGCCGCATTCATAAGGCATCAGTTTGACGCGGTTCGGGCTCTGTGTGCGGATGATTCTGGCCAACAGCAGCGTAAGCGGAATCAGAATTCCAACGACAGCAACGAAGAGAAAAATCGGAACGTAGTTCTGCGGCATGAGCCCTCGGAGTAGTAATTAAGGAGAACCCAAAATACTAACGCCGAAGTAGCCCCGCTTCAAGGACGAAGGTATCAGGAGGCAGATGTCAGCTCTGGGATGCCAGAATTCAGCGCAAACTCATCCACGCCGATCGGGCAAAACAAAGGTACGGCGGGCAAGGTCGGAGTCGAGCGTCTCCTGATGATAGAGAGTGGCTAGCACGCCTCCCTTCCAGACGAGCAGATCGGCGTTGCCTTCGACAAATTCCAGCCAGCTTTGCGCGCTGCCAGCGCGAGCAATCCGCTCGCGAATCAGCAGCAGATAGGCCCAAGTGACGGTCTCGTGATAAAGCTGCGCTTTTCCTTGCGTCGCCGCAAACCGCTGCAATGCCGCCGAAAATCGTTGCAGCGCTTCGAGCGCCGAATAGCGGCGCAAGTATTCAAAGGCTAGCCGGACGTGATCGGCGTGGTGAAAGGTAGCTGCCGGAGTTGCGCCATTCTCGAATTGCTCGATCAACTTGTCGCCGGACATGTTGGGACCTGCGTCATCTTTTCTTGCCCGCTATTTTCCGGTCTGAGACAGTGCTGTCCCCCGCCCGCCGCTTAATTTCGGTGAGGCGGTGGCTGGCGCTGGAGTCTAGGTCCAGGCTGTAAAACTTTTTCAAATCGTGAATGCGCTTCAGCGATTCGGCGCCGAAAGGAGCCTTGCCGTCGAAGGCGTGGAGCACGATGCCTTCGAGCAGGTCGCCCAGCGTCATATCGTGATATTCAGCCAAAGCCTTGAGTACTTTGAGGAGGCGTTTCTCCATGCGTACGCCGGTTTGCACGCGCTCTACGAGAATCTGCGGTTCATGGTTTGTCATGGTACCAATCTACCATGGTACATAGATACCAACAATAGATATTTGCAGCGCGGCCAGAAAACAAAGCTGCGAACCTGCCCGGTCGAGCGTGAGAAAATAGCAGTGAGTTTGTCGAGAGCTTTCAATAGGGAGGTCGCAGCGCATGTGCCGGAATATCAAAACTCTTTTCAACTTCGATCCGCCGGTCACCGACGAGGAAGTCCGGGCGGCTGCGCTGCAGTTTGTGAGGAAGATAACCGGCTTTAACAAGCCGTCGAAGGCCAATGAAGCGGCGTTCCATGCGGCCATCGAGGAGATCGCGAGCGTATCGGCGCGGCTACTGCATTCGCTCGACACCACCGCACCGCCCAAGAATCGCGAAGAGGAAGCGGCCCGGGCGAAGGCTCGCGCCGCGGAACGCTTTGGCGCGTGAGGACCGCAAAGCTGGCCCCCTAGCTGTCGTTTTAATCTGCGATTCTCGCTGCGCGGGCCGCTTCACTGTTCCCTGGGCAGCATGCGTCCCGTGCGCACATAGCGTTCGTGCCAACTCAGGCTCTCATTGAGCAGATGCGGAGTGTGCTTGCCGAATGACAGCCGCTCCGCACGATCCTGGTAATCGCGCAGCAGTGAGCGATAATCCGGATTCGCGCATTTTTCGATGATGATCTTTGCTCTTTGCCGTGGCGACAGACCCCTCAGGTCAGCCAGCCCCTGTTCGGTTACCACAACGTCGACGTCGTGCTCGGTATGGTCCACATGCGACACCATCGGCACGATCGTGGTGATCGCGCCTTTCTGCGCCGTCGACGGAGCCATAAAAATCGAGAGGTATCCGTTGCGCGCGAAATCGCCTGACCCGCCAATGCCATTCTGAATGCGCGATCCCATGACATGCGTGGAATTCACGTTGCCGTAGATATCGGCCTCAATCATTCCATTCATCCCGATCACGCCCAGCCGCCGGATAATCTCTGGATGGTTCGAGATCTCCTGCGGGCGAAGAATAATACGCTCGCGATAGTTTGCCATTTCCGAGTTGACCTTTGCCATCACTTCCGGACTGAGCGAAAATGCTGTCGCCGAGGCACACATGAGTTTGCCGCTCCGCAAGAGCTCGATCATGCCGTCCTGAATCACCTCGGTATAAGCAGTCAAATCCTCGAAGTGGGCTTCCAGCAGGCCGAACAGCACCGCATTGGCGATATTCCCGACGCCCGATTGCAGCGGCAGAAGTGAAGCTGGAATGCGTCCTTTCTTCACTTCCCATCCCAGAAAATCCAATATGTGCTCGGCAATCATACGCGACGTAATGTCGGGCGCTTTGAATGAGCTATTGCGGTCGGGAGAATCAGTCAACACCACGGCGGCCACCTTATCGATCGGAACGTGAAGATAAGGCGTGCCAATCCGTTGCCCAGTGTGCGTCAGAGGAATCGGCTGTCGGTTCGGCGCTGGCTGCATGCCGTAATAAATATCGTGCATGCCTTCAAGTTCAGCCGGCTGCCGCGCATTCACTTCGACAATCACCTTCTCCGCCTGCTCGATCCAGGTGCGATTGTTGCCTACCGACGAACTGGGCACCAGCCGCCCGTCTTCGAGAATCGCCGTGACCTCGATCAGCGCCCAGTCCATCTTGCCGAGGAAACCGTTTTCCACGTATTGCGCCACATGGCCGAGGTGGATATCCATGTACTCCATCTCGCCGGCATTAATGCGCTTGCGCGTCTCTGGATCGGCCTGATAAGGCAGCCGCAGCTGAATGCCTCCAGCCTTGGCGAGCGCGCCGTCTAACTCGGGTCCGGTCGAAGCGCCAGTGAAGATGCTGACCTGAGCCTTTTCGCCACGCAGGTTGGCATCGGAGATGCGCCGCGCCAAGGCCAGCGGAACCGCCTTCGGATAACCGGCGCCGGTAAATCCGCTCATGCCGATGCGGGTGCCGAACTTGATGAGTGCGGCGGCTTCGTCGCCGCTCATGATGCGCGACGCCAGGCTGGAATCCAGGACGCGTGAACTAAGAGAGGTAAGAGTTGCCATTACGTGCCTCATGGTCGCCACAGATGGCGGAGGATGGTAATTGTGGCACCGGTGGAACCTTTGGCCTGTGATTGCCGTCACCGGACGCCGTGATACGCCACACCCTCCGCGTCGCATCGATGCCAACTCTGGATAGCTTCGTGTTTTCTTCGCTGCACGAGGAGCCAGCGACTAGCGTGTTTGGCCAGCGCTTCGGATCGTATTGTGCCTCGAAGGCTGCGTTATATAATGTGAATACGTCAATGATTTCTGGCCGCATCGGAGACGCAGTCGCGACGCTCGCCGTAGTTTGCGTTCTCACGATCTTTCTCTTCCCGGCAATGCAAGGACCGTATTCTGTTGTGTACGGGCCCGCCAGTGCGCTGCTGGCTGTGAGAGCAGCTGCGAAAGTGCAGACCGCTATCGTGCAAGCGGCACTGAGATCGCTTGGCGCATTGACTGTGCCCCTGGTCGCTCTCTGCGGAGTGTTCGTTGCAGCGCCGGCCAACCACGTTTTCACTCTGCCCGAACGTAGCGCCATCCTGCGCTGCTAGCTCCTCGCTCATCCGCCTTGAAAATCTCTTGCTTAACGTAGCCGCGAGAAGGCTTTGTTCCGCCATTTCCCTCGCGCCGCGCTAGAGCCTACTTCAATGATCTCGCTTCAGCGAATTCAACCATTTCGTCCCTGATGAGGAGGACTAAATCTATGACTCGAGAAAAAATCAAGAATCTCGCACTGCTGACTTTATTGGCGGGCGCACTGTCACTCGCCGGATGCGCCAAGAAGGCCGCGCAGGTTACGCCGCCGGCTCCGCCAGCCCCCGCTCCCGCCGCACCTAGCGCGACGCTTGCCGCTAATCCCAGCGCAATTCAACCGGGCCAAGCGTCAACCCTGACATGGCAGACGAGCAATGCCAATGAAATATCGATTGCGGGGCTCGGGACGCTTCCGGCCTCTGGCTCCCGTACGGTCACGCCAGGAATGTCGACTACGTACACACTGGTGGCCAAAGGTCCCGGAGGAACCAATGACGCTTCAGCCCGCATCACGGTAAATACTCCGATCGCCAGTTCCACGCAGCCCTCGGATGAGGACTTGTTCGCCAGAAACGTTAAGGATATTTACTTCGACTACGACAAAGCCAACCTTCGTTCTGACGATCAACCAATCGTGCAAAATAACCAGGCCTTTCTCGTGCAGCATTCCAGCATCAAAGTGCTGGTTGAAGGCCATTGTGACGATCGCGGATCCGAAGAATACAACATAGCTCTCGGTGCCAGCCGCGCTGAATCCGCAAAGCAGGCTCTGGTTCAGCAGGGCGTTTCCGCGGAGCGGATTCGGACCGTCAGCTACGGCAAGGAAAAACCTTTCTGCACAGAAGACAACGAACAGTGCTGGCAACAAAATCGGGTCGACCACTTCGCATTGGACCGCTAAACCACACTCATGAGAGGCGGCCCGGTTCGTGCCGCCTCTCCACTTCATTGCTGTATCCTTCAAAGAAGTAAATTTTTCGCGTCATGATTGTCGACCAACGAGCGCAAAACTATGAGTCTCAGGCCATGATCGAAGGTACGCCCACGCCGAACAGCAGTGGCTGGAGAAATAAGCTGCTTCGCCACGTCTTCGAACTCCGGCAACGCGAAGGGCAGGTCTTCCTCGTTCTGGCGCTGGTCATCGGAGCCCTGACAGGCCTCGCGGTAGTCGCCTTTATCGTCGTGACTGAGCGGCTCGGGATGCGCCTTTATCCGGTTGGCGGTGCCCCGTGGCGGCGTGTGCTTTTCCCCGTAGTCGGATCGCTCAGCATCGGCTATCTGCTCTACCGCTATTTTCCCAATGCGCGCGGCAGCGGCGTACCGCAAACCAAAGCCGCCTTATTCGCCAGCGAAGGCCGCATCACCCTGCGCACCGTGTTCGGCAAATTCTTCTGCACCTCGGCAACTCTAGCCAGCGGCATCCCGCTCGGCCGCGAAGGCCCCTCGGTTCAAGTAGGCGCAGGCATCGGCTCCGTTCTCGGGCGCTCCCTCGGGCTGTCCACGGCGCAGGTCAAAAAACTTATCCCCGTGGGGGCGGCCGCCGCGATTGCCGCCGCATTCAATACGCCGCTGGCCGCCGTCCTCTTCGCGCTCGAAGAAATCACCGGCGATCTTTACGCACCCGTCATGGGTGCCGTGGTGCTCGCCTCCGCGACCGCGTGGATGGTGTTGCGCGTCTTTCTCGGCGATCACCCTCTCTTCAAAGTTCCGCAATATCAACTCATCCATCCCGCGGAGTTTGCGATCTACGCGGTGCTCGGCGTCGCCGGCGGCGTGGTATCAGCGATCTTCACCAAACTCCTGCTCGGCATCCGGGCGCGCTTTCTCCGCTTCCCGCAGAACACAGTCTGGTTCCAACCAGCCGCAGGAGGCCTGTTGGTCGGCGTCATGGGATGGTTCGTCCCCCAGGTTCTCGGCGTCGGCTACGGATTTGTAGGCGACGCGCTAAACGGAAGAATGGCCTTCCAGTTGATGTTGCTGCTGGTGGTTTTGAAGCTGATTGCCGTTACCACCAGTTACGCCACCGGCAACGCAGGCGGCATCTTCGGCCCATCCCTTTTTATCGGCGCAATGTTGGGCGGAGTGGTCGGAACCGTGGCCCATCATCTCTTCCCCGCCTACACTGCAAGCGCCGGAGCCTACGCGCTTGTCGGGATGGGCGCGGTATTTGCAGGCGTGGTGCGCACCCCCATGACCTCCGTGCTGATGATTTTCGAGATGACGCAGGATTATGCCGTAATCGTTCCCCTGATGATCGCGAATCTGGTGAGCCTTTTCGTCGCTTCGCGATTGCAGCACGAACCTATCTACGAAGGGTTGGCGATGCAGGATGGCATCCATCTCCCTTCCGCCGGAGCGCGTCAACGCTCCGGGGAGCACCAAGTCGTCAGAGTTATGCAAACTGCCAGCCAGTTGCTGCCCGCTGACCTCACGGCGGGCGAGGCATGGGAAAGGGTTCAATCAGGCGCGTTCCGAACCTGGCTGCTCACCGACCAGCGAGGCGTGGTTGGCGTAATTAACTCGGCGCAACTCGAAACGGCGGCGGGGGAAGATGCGGATAAGAAAGTCTGCGAGTTGGTCGATCCGCTGATTTTTCCGCACGTCCATGCCGACCAGGGATTGGATATGGCGCTCGAGCGCTTGGGAGCCAATCAACTTGAAATCCTGCCCGTGGTCAACCGCGGCAATGTCCACAAACTGGAAGGCATAGTTACACTCCACGACGTGCTCAACGCTTACGGCGTGAATCGTGCGTGAATCACAGAGCGACGACCGCTCTCGGCCGTCCTGCCGGGCTGAACTCGGCAAGCGATTGAGCGCGCCGAATCCTACCTGCATTGATCCTCATCTATCCACTATGAACGTGGAAAATCTTTATTTAGAACCGCTCTCTGACCAGCAATCGCTAAGGGAAAGGTTGCCCGATGAGCCGCTTCGCGCCGCCGCCGAATCTCCAGACGCCGCCTTGCTCGACTCCTATTCACGGGCAGTCACAGCCGCAGTGGAGCGAGTCAGCCCCTCCGTCGTAAACGTCGAAGTGCATCACGCCGTAAAACCAGATGGCCGTCGCAGCCGTTCGAGTGAACGCTCCGGCGACCGTCCGGGTGAGCCCCGCGAACGCCGCGGAGGCGGCTCCGGCTTCGTCTTCACGCCCGATGGATTGATTCTTACCAACAGCCATGTCGTACACGACGCCACGCGCATCGAGGTCACTCTGGCCGATGGACGCCGAGCTCCCGCCCACACCATTGGCGACGATCCAGCGACCGATCTTGCCGTCATTCGTATCGATGCCCCAGGCTTGCAAGCCGTCTCCCTGGGAGATTCGCAGCAGTTGCGCCCCGGCCAGATGGCCATCGCGATCGGCAATCCGTACGGCTTTCAATCGACGGTCACGGCGGGCGTGATCAGCGCGCTCGGCCGGTCGCTACGCTCTTACTCAGGCCGCCTGATCGAAGATGTTATCCAAACCGACGCCGCCTTAAACCCGGGAAACTCCGGCGGCCCGCTCGTCGATTCACGCGGTCAAGTGATCGGCGTCAACACCGCAACCATTTTGCCGGCGCAGGGAATCTGCTTCGCTATCGGAATCAACACGGCGAAGTTCGTCGCAAGCCGTCTGCTTCGCGACGGAAGAATCCGTCGCAGTTACATCGGCGTTTCGGCCCAGACCGTCCCCATTCATCGCCGGGTGGTGCGCTTCTATTCTCTGCCTCGCGAAACCGGAGTGGTCGTAGTCGGCATCGAAGACCACAGCCCGGCGCGCACCGCCGGCTTGCGCGAAGCGGACGTGATCGTCACCCTCGACGACAAGCCCGTGGCCGGAGTCGATGACCTTCATCGTCTATTGACTGATGCGCAAGTCGGCACGAAGTGCGTATTGACGGTGATTCGACACACCGAGAGGCTGAGTCTGCCGATCTTACCGGAAGAAGCACGGTAGGAATTCTGACGCCGAGGCGGCGCAAAGGAAGCGATCGGTGTTCCTTTGTGGACCCTAGTGCCCTTTGTGGTATATGAACTTCTGTAATTTGTCACCGCTCCTATCCCATTGCACACATTAGATTTCCTGTGTTAGCTTCGACTCGGAGAGTTCCGTTTGCGACACACAGTTCCGGCTGGGATAAAGATGGATCGCAAGGAAACTGAGATTTACTTGCGACTCGATCCAGTGCGTCTTCCCCAGCATATCGCCATCATCATGGACGGAAACGGCCGCTGGGCCCGGCGTCGCCACATGCCGCGCGTAGCGGGGCATCGCGCCGGCGTCGCTGCCGTTCGTTCGACGGTTGAGACGGCGGCGCGCATCGGAATTCCCGCCCTGACGCTCTACGCTTTCTCCGAAGAAAACTGGAAGAAGCGCCCGAAATCCGAAGTCGATTTTCTGATGCGTCTTCTTTGCCGCTATCTGCAAGCGGAGATCAAGACACTCAACGAAAATAATATCCGCCTGAAATACATTGGGCGCCAGCACGAGTTACCCGACTCTGTGCAGCGCGAAATGGCCGAAGCAAGTTGTGCCACCTCGAAGAACACCGGCATGTTGCTAACCCTGGCGCTGAATTACAGCGCGCGCAGCGAAATCGTCGATGCCTTTCGATCTCTCGCCGCAGCTGCCTCGCGCAACGGCGGCCTCGATCACATGAAAGTCGACGAGCAACTCATTAGTGATCATCTCTACACGCGCGGCCTGCCCGATCCCGACTTAGTGATTCGTACCAGCGGCGAGATGCGGCTGAGTAACTTTCTACTCTGGCAACTGGCTTACACCGAGATCTACGTAACTCAAACCCTCTGGCCCGATTTTCGCGGCGCGCAGTTACTCGAAGGCATCGAAGAATATCAGAAGCGCGACCGCCGCTATGGCGGCCTCGCGCCCGACGGCCATGCGCCGCAACGCGCAACGCGACCCCACGCCGAGGCGAAGCGTTGATGACGTCAACCGGATTGTCGTCAATTCGACGATCGTCAATCCGACGATCTTCAATCCGATGATCAAGCGCGTCGCGACTGCCGTAGTTCTAATTCCCCTGGTTTTATTGCTGGTGCTGAAAGCTCCGCTTTATGTGCTATCCCTCGTCGCCGGAGCGGTGGCATTACTAGCGATCGCCGAGTTTCTCAAGTTAGTAACTCACTACGAGGTTCAGCCGCTGAGCACAGCGACTTACTCTTTCGTCGCTATCTTCTTTGTATTCGTAATTGTCGCGACCACCAACCGCACGCCCCTAGTCGAGACCACCGCCATTCTCTACGGACTCGCCATTGCCGCCGGACTCGCCCCCTTTGTCTTTTTAACTGTAGCGATGCGGCGCAACAACCTGGCGAGCGGCTATTCTGCGGCCGCCGCTTCCACGTTCGCCTTCGGATACATTGCGATTCCCATGGCGCTGCTCGTAGCCATCCGCCAACAGCCCGCCGGCGCCATCTGGACCATCTACACCCTGCTCGCCGTCTGGGCCGGAGACATCTTCGCCTACTTCGTCGGCAAATCGTTGGGCCGCCATCTCATGTCGCCAGAGATCAGCCCGAAGAAAACCTGGGAGGGCGCGGCCGCTTCAATCATAGCCAGCATCATCATCGGCACGCTCTGGATCCAGCACGCGCCCGCCATTAGTTCCACGCTACTGCGAGTCGGTTTGATCGATCGCCGCGATGGCATGTTCGGGCTGGAGCAGCCGCAACTCTGGCCCGTCATTTTATTGTCCGCACTAGTCAATATCGCGGCCCAGTTAGGCGATCTGGTCGAATCTCTGATCAAGCGCGGCGCCAGAGTGAAAGATTCAGGCACTATCCTCCCCGGCCACGGAGGCATGCTTGATCGCATCGACGCCATGCTCTTCGCGGTCCCGGTAGTGTGGGCGTGGGGCGCGTGGCGGTTGATGCAATAGGGCGAATCTCGCCATCGAATCTGCGCCGGCTTCATCTAATCTTTGGATGATTACGAAAAGCGACGCCACTGTCACTAAAGCAACCGAACCATCGCTCGAAGTGGGCCTGATCTGCGCCGACCGCGATGGCAATCGCGTACGCATCGACCACATCGATCGCGATGCGAGAAAACTTTCCTATCATTTTCTGAATGATGAACTACGCGTGCAGGAAGGAATACAGGAGCGATCAATCGAAGATTTTCTGGCGGAAGGCTGGTATATGGCGGGAGCCGGGAAATCGCTGTAGATCGAAATCAGTTTAATGCGGCAAATAGCCGGATTCCATGGGGAGCTTGCCGTCTACTCTGACAACGGTGACACGGTCAGTTATAGAATGCTCCTCGACAAAGCCGATCGCGCCCGGCGTGGTTGCCACTGCGTCGATTACTTCGGCGTCCGACCCTACGGTTCGGATCGAATTTTGCTCTGCCGCCAACATCGCTCTGACGTTCGCTTCGCTCATTTTAGTCAGGTGTTCTAGCGTCCCGATTTCGCCGGACGAAGAGCTATGCAGCACCAACACGACGCTTCTGCCGTCCGGCCACTTCTTCACTTCACCCTTGAAAATTTTGGCGAGATGCGCGGACGTAACGTTCTGCGCGATATTTTCTCTATTGACCACGACCGCCATGTGGTGCGCAAAGCAGGGCGCAACCGACAAGGTCATCCATACGCAGAGGCAGAGAATCCGCTGGTGCTTCATAGGATTCTAGGTTAATGCCGAAGCTGGGAGAACATTTGTCAAATAATTGTCAACAGATGACCGGAGTAATCAGCCTCGTAACCAGATCACTGCGCATTCAGAACCCCATAATGTTGTAGCCGCAATCCACGTAAATGATGTCGCCGGTGATGCCCGAGCTCGCGTCCGAAGCAAGAAACACGCCCGTGCTGCCCACCTCACCAACTTCCACATTCCGCTGCAGAGGAGCGCGCTCGGCGTGCGAACGGAGCATGTCTCCCAGGCCGGAGATGCCACGCGCGGCCAGCGTCTTAATCGGCCCCGCCGAAATCGCATTGACGCGGATCTTCTTCCGGCCCAAATCCTGCGCCAGATAACGCACCGTGCACTCCAGCGCCGCCTTGGCCACGCCCATGACGTTGTAGTGCGGTACAACCTTTTCGGCGCCGTAATAGGTCATGGTGACCACGCTTCCGCCGTCTTCCATCAGCGGAGCCGCCGCGCGGCATACCGCAATCAGCGAATACACACTCACATCGTGAGCCACCCGAAAGCCCTCGCGCGTCGTGTTCATGAAGTCGCCCTTTAATTCCTCAGCAGGAGCGAATGCCACGCTGTGCACCAGCACGTTCAGCTTGCCGTACCGAGCTTTCAGCTTTTCGAAGAGCGCTGCGATTTCCTCATCGTTCGAAACATCGCACATGAAGGCTTCCGCGCCCGGCAGCGAAAGAATCAGGTCCTTCGCCTCCATCTCCATGCGCTCGTTCTGGTAGGTAATCGCGAGATTGGCGCCAGCAGCATGTAAACCCTGCGCAATCGCCCAGGCGATTGAGCGCTTGTTGGCCACTCCGAAAACCACCGCCGTGCGGCCTTTTAGGTCGTCAAACATAAAGAATGCTCCGTGAAAGAAGTCGACTCCCACAAAATCATGAAGTCTGATTTTTCAGCAACCTGCGGTCCTTAGGTAGTGGTGCAGTTTGCGCAATTCATTAACCACAGAGGGCACGAAGGTTCACGAACGAAATACACGAGTCAACTCCTTCGTGATACTTAGTGTCCTTCGTGGTTGAAGGTTCTGCGGCTGAAATTGCAACACCACCCGGATTTTATCAAGGCTGCAGTTGCTCTGTTCTCGGTGGTTCGGGAATTTAGCGCCTCTGTGAAGCCGCTGGTGGTCGGAATTGACGCGCCATAACCCGCGGCGCCGTTAAGGCGGATTTAGTACTTTCCATGAAATACTGCCTGATCAATGTCCGGCCAGAACTCCTTTAGTACGTTGAACACCCCGTCCAAGCCCACCTGCGTTCCCCAACGTTGATACGTTTTCACCCAGGGATTGTATTCCGCAGGATAATAGGTGTTGCCGATTCCTGCAGCCGCGCCAGCCCCCACGATCTCTGACAGATTGAAAGTGCTCTTTCCCGAGTTAGTCCTGGTGACTAACAGCCGGCTTACCGCATAGCCAGTCCGCTTAACGAATCCCCCTTTGCCCATGGTGTAGTATCTCGGGTCTTCTCTGGTCGCTGCTGGCACGATTGCCTCGGTCATGTAGTTCTCTATCGCGCCGTCGACAAAAGTATGCCAGTAGTATTTGCCGTAGCCTTCAGCGCCTTGCCCAAAGGTCGGCTGCGACTTGCCGGCCATGCTGACTCCCGCCAGCGCTCCCACAAGAATAAAACTGGAATAGTCGAAGGTATCCTGCGTCGCCAGCCACATTGCACCCTTGAAACTCAGCGGGGGCAATTTCTCATTGGCGCTGACGGCACGGTAATTGGGGATGACCCACAGAATTCTCTTGGGCTGTTTACCATACTCACCTTCGGGATTCGCTGCATCGGTGGGCTTGGTCGTCGCATCCGTCGTGGAATTGGCTGC
This sequence comes from uncultured Acidobacteriaceae bacterium, assembly GCA_963800565.1. Taxonomy (GTDB): domain Bacteria; phylum Acidobacteriota; class Terriglobia; order Terriglobales; family Acidobacteriaceae; genus Acidiflorens. Next base: position 3,160,801 of record CAWDBM010000006.1, on the reverse strand, counting down.
GGGTGCAGGCGCGTCTGGCAAAGAGGATTTTCCATCCGTTGTCACAGTTGGCTGCTGAGAATCGGAGGCCAGCCGCGAAACATCGTTCCACGTCGACCGAACGGTTCCTGCCGGTGACTGTTGCGCGCTCGTCGCTTCCTGCGCTTGAACCGACACAGCTCCCACCATTCCCGCCAGTGCTGCCGCCATGCAAAATGACAGAATCGTTCTCAAAACTTCCCCCACATTTGTCGTTTCCCCTGCGCATTGTTTCTGCCGTGTTTTTGACGGCAAGACCTGCTGATCGTAAGGCTTTGGATTGTTCGAAACGGGGTTTGGATGCACCCCTCGACAGAAAACGCGTGGCTGGGATTCGCGACGGGAAAGGGTCATTGGGGTTGTTTTTCTTGTTCTTTCTGCCGATGGCGTGCGTGCCTGTTCTGTAAATAATGGTGAATATCTGGCCAAAATTCCTTCAGTTCATTTCCGAAGGCGTCGATGCCCATCTGCGTTCCCCAGCCATAGAGACTCGACGACCAACTGCGATCGGCCTCGGGATAATAGAAGTTGGAAATAGCAATCGCCGTTGCGTTGCCGGCAAACTCGGGAAGGTTGAACACCTGGCGCCCAGAATCTGTCCGAGCAACGAAAATGCGGCTGAAGGCATAGCCAAAGCGGTGCCAGCGCGAACTCTTGCCCAGTTGAAAATAGCGAGGATCGATTTTCAGGATGCTGGGGTAAACGCCGCCCACCATAACATTGCCATCCACCTGATCGGCAAAAGCTGCTCCATAGCGCTTGGCATATCCCTCGGCTCCCTGCCCGAACCCGGGAGAGGAATTTTCCGCCTGCCGGATGCCCGCCACAATTCCCACGATTGTGAATTCGTAGGGATCGAAAGAGCCCTTCGCCGCCATAGCAAACTTCTCTTTCCAGGAAACCGGTTTCACCTGCGATTGACTGGCTACCGTCAAGTAGTTCGGCATCACGTAAAACATCCGGTCGTTCTTTTTCTTATCCGCATCTTGTTGGGCCGGGCTGACTGGATCCTGGGTATTGCCTTGGGCGGATGGTTGGTCCCCAGGCTTGTCCTGCCCCGGAGCAGCGGTCGCTGGCGGTTGGGCGGACTGCGCAGGCTCCGATGCCGGAATCGGTGGGGCGCTTTGGCTTTGGCTTTGTCCTGGGCAAAAAGTCGCGGACAACAACATCGCCACGATCAATAGATTTAAAAATGCGGAATAGCCGAGTCTCAAGTTGATTAGGGCTCCGGGTCCAGCTGATTGAGATGCGCCGAGGCGATGTTGGCAGTCTACTGTTGGCAATCAATTCTCGGCAAACAGGCTCCTCAATTTCGCGGGTGTGCCCGGCCTGGGCAAATCCCGAGATTCAACCGCTGATCCGCGAGATTCTGCGCTCGGTTTCGCCCATTTGCTCTAGGATGATCTCCACATTCTTGTCGCGCTGCAGGCGAGCGAACTTCTCTCCCCACTCTATCAGTAGGATGCTGTTTGGCGCGAGCAGGTCATCCAGGCCCAGCGTCTCCAATTCACGCTCGGTATCAATACGATAAAGGTCGATATGGTAGAGAATGGCCAGCGGACCGCGATATTCGTGGATAAGTGTAAACGTGGGACTGGTCACATCTTCGGCGCGGGCGGCGTTGAATCCTTCGGCAATTCCCTTAACCAGCGTGGTCTTCCCGGCCCCCAGGTCGCCGCGCAATAGCACGATAAATGGAGGTGGCAATTCCGAGGCAAGCTTCCGCCCAAAAGCGATCGTCTCCTCCGCCGAGTGAGTAGTGATCTGCGTGCCCATGCCCAAGGGATAAGTATAGGGGCAGGGGGCGGGAAGCACGTGACGGGTGACGGGAAAAGCAAGGACTCAATCGCGGTTGGCTTCGCCTTTCCTGCGACCTGTCACTTGTCTCCTGCCTTTTAGAATCCCGGCGGAGTCTGCAATTGCTCCGAGACTGGATCCAGAAAACTGCGGTCCAGCGCGGAATCGAGCGCCATGCGCAGTTTGCGGTGGTCGTCATCGCCCAGCGCAATGAAGCGAAACGGCTGCAGGCAGGCGCTTTGAAATTTGCGCGTCGGCTGCAGCATCTCCGCCATGCCGTGGATGGCCCCGGCTCGCGTGTGGAAGGCAATCTCGACGAAGTCTCCAATCGAAAGCTCGTGCTGCAACTGGAGCAATCCGCCGTTGACCGAAATGGATTGTATTTTCGCGCGTGCCCGTTGACCGCCTTCGGCCATTACTGCAGCCGCAACCGATCCGTTGAGATGTACACGTGGGGAACGCAGGTTGGCATTATTTAGGGGGAAGTGAGTCATAACCGAATCAAAGTATGCCACGCCCCTTCGCGTAAAAGCAGATTACGAAAGCGCTTGTACATGGGCGTATGCTGAAGAATAGACGCTATTTGGCCCGACTTTGCGATAATAACGGCAGTAACTTTTCTAGGGGGTGCTCCACGGAGTACCTTGGTGCAAGAGAGCGCTGATAAGAGAACGTTTGCGTCGTTTGAAGGCGGTTATACCTATGCGTTTGCCCAACGGACTGAGATGTCGATACGCCCTGGCGGCGGTTTACTTGCTTGCAGCGTTCTGGACGGGCTGCTCCCGTGATCCCAATATCCGCAAGCAGAAATATCTCGAGAGCGGCCAGCGCTATTTCGACAAAGGCCAATACCGCGAGGCGGAAATACAGTTCGAGAACGCCATCCAGGTCGACACCCATTTCGCCGACGCCCACTACAAGCTCGCTCAGGCCGCAATGAAGCTCGAACAATGGCAACTTGCCCTGCAGGAACTCACCACCACCGTTCAGCAGCAGCCTGACCAATACGAGGCTCGCCTCGACCTCGCCAACTTGCTTATTCTCGGCCGCCAGTACAGCGAGGCCAAGCAGCATCTCGATGTACTGGCGCAAAAAGAGCCGGACAATCCTCAGCTCTACATTGCCCGCTCCAACTACTACGCGGGCACGGGTGACGTCTCATCCGCGCTGGCCGACATGCGCACGGCTCTGCAAAAGGATCCCAACCGTTCTGATTCTTACCTCAGTTTAGCCATGCTCCAGATGCGCGGCCAGCAGTGGGATGCTGCCGAAGCAAGTTTCAAGAAAGCGGCGGAGCTTAATCCCAAGTCCACCAATGCCCTGCTTTCGCTCGGCAACTTTTATCAAAGTCGCGGACGCTTTCCCGAGGCCGAGCAGCTTTTCCGGCGGGCCATAGCCAGCGCTCCAGACGACCCAGGCCCTCGTCTCTCACTCGCCAGCCTCTTCATGGCGGAGAACAAGACCGGCGAAGCCGAAGAATTCCTTCGCCAATCGAAAAAGGATTTCCCCAACAACTCCGTCGGCTACCGCATGCTTGGCGATTTCTACTACGCCAATAATCAGCTCGATAAAGCCACCGACGAATACGCCACCCTCTATCACGACCACCCAAAAGATATCGTGGTCAAGCAGAATTACATCCAGTTGCTGATCCTGAAAGATCGCCTCGACGAAGCCCGCAAGCTCAATGACGAAGTCTTAAAGGCGAAGCCGGACGACGAAGACGCACAGATTTACAAGGGCGAAATCGAGATTCGCAGTAACAAACCAAGCGATGCCATCAATACCCTCCAGGCCGTCTTGAAGAACAATCCCGACAACGGCGTGGCTCATTACCAGCAAGGCCTCGCCTACGATGAGCTGGGTAACACCAACCGCGCCGAAAAAGAATGGCGCGATGCCATTCGCACGCGTCCCGACATCGTCGAAGCCCATCGCGCCCTGGCCGGCATTGCCATTCACCGCCGCGATCCCTCCGGTCTGGCTCAAGAGGCCGACCAGATCATCACCCTACAGCCCAACGCGCCCGACGGATACCTCCTGCGCGGAGTCGCCGAGATCGATCGCAAACAGTTCGCGACCGCCGACGAGTATATTCACAAATCGATTGAAAGAGCGCCCCACAATGCCGCCGCCTACGTCCAACTCGGTAATCTGCGCATGGCACAGAGCCAGTACGCCGAAGCGCAAAAAGCCTTCCAGCAAGGCCTGGACCAGGATCCAAATTCCTCCGACGCTTTGGGTGGCGTGCTCAACGTATATCTGATCCAGAAGGAATCGGATCGAGGCCTCGCCACGGCTAGAGCGGAGGTCTCAAAAAATCCGAAGAATGCCGCTTTCCACATCATGCTCGGCCGACTTCTGCTCGATCAGAAAAGGGATTTGCCTGCAGCCGAACAGGAGTTCCGGCAAGCCTACGACCTGGACAAGAAGAACGCCGAGGCCGTACTTGATATCGGCGAGGTGCAAAGCGCACGCGGCGCCACCGACCAAGCCTTGCAAACCTATCTTGATGGGGCCAAGACCAATCCCAGCGTAATCGATTTCTACTGGCGCGCCGGAATCATCTACCAGAACCAGAAGGATTGGGAACACGCTCGGCAGCAGTACCAGAAGGTGCTGGAGATTCAGTCCGACAATCCATTTGCCTCCAACAATCTCGCATACGTAATTCTGGAGCAGGGTGGCAATGTAGACGTCGCCTTCGCCATGGCCCAAACCGCCCACCGTCAACTGCCCGACAATCCTAATTTCGCCGATACCCTGGGTTGGGCTTTCTACCACAAGGCGGTCTACGGTTCCGCGATTACCCTGTTCAAAGAAGCAGTGAAAAAAGAGCCCGACAACGCGCTCTTCAACTGCCATCTCGGGCTTGCCTACGCGAAGAGCGGACAGGGAGCTCTGGCCCAGCAACGACAGGATCGTGTGGAAAAAATCGACCCGAATTTCCCGCTTCTCGAGGAACTGCGGCGCGCCATAGCGCAAGCCAAAGGCTAAGGGAACTCGAGACATAACACCTTCGTGATCCTTCGTGTCCTTGGTGGTCGAGGTCTTCTTCTACGGCCTGATGTCCGGCCTAATGTTCACCCCGAGCGAACCAAGCCGGGTACGTCCGTAACCGCCCATGTCGTTGCACAATGGAAAATTCATACTCGGATGCGTAATTCTTGCTCTGCGGCGCGGCCGCCTTCCCCTTGCTTCAGTCGTAAATATGCGTGCTTGCAATAAGGTTGTTTTGGTAATTGGCTTGCGTTCTGGAAATGGGGCGGAAAAGATTTCCTTATGGCAGAAGCAGCGAACCAGGCCGGGCAGGATTTCTGGCGTCCTCCGATGTCGGCGTCGGAACTCATTGCGCACCCGGAACCAAGCTCTACCTGCAGCTGCGGCTCAGAATTCATCGTCTCTTCTCTCTATTGCCATGCCTGCGGGGCTAAGCGCCCCGGCCTGAATGCCACTCCAGACTTCGAGATTCCCGGCCGGGCCGAACTTGCCTCGCTCGGCGAGCGCCTCGGCCTCACCACTCCTGCCGTTACCGCTTTCATCTTCGGCATCTTCTGCGTCGCGGGGGCCCTCGGAGTCAGCCTTTTCTTCAGTGTCCGCACCATGCTCGACTGGCAGGCCATTCAACTCTGGCGTATCGAATGGTTGCTGGCCGCAGTAGCCTCCTTCGTAGCTGGCTGCCTGCTCAAGAAGTAGCGAAGTAGATTCCCACAGGAAATTAGTTTCAGTTGCGCGATTGGGCGTGCTCGGCCTCGGCCACACTTCCGCTCGTCCGCCGCTGCTGCGTCATGCGGTAAAGATGGTGGAGCGGCCCCACCCCTTTACCCAGCGGATAGGCATTTGCGATCGCCGCCGACACATACACTTTCGCCAGCAGAACCGCCTCCGGCAATCCCCGCCCATGCGCCAGGTGGCAAGCCAGCGCAGTAGAAAACGCACACCCCGTGCCATGGGTAGAGTTCGAGCGCAGGCGCTCCGCTTTGAAGGTTTCAGTTTCCACTCCATGCGCTGTGGTGAAGCTGAGCACATCGATTGCTTTCTCTAAATGCCCGCCCGTGACAACTACGTTCTCCGCCCCCAGTGAATGCAGTCGAGCAGCCGCCGAGCGCATCTCTTCGAGATTCGTGACGGTCATGCCCGTCAGCGCCCCCGCCTCGTCCAGATTAGGCGTAACCAACTCGGCCAGCGGAAGCAGTCGTTCGATCAATAATCGTGTGCCCGCCGCGTCCAACAGATCCGCTCCCGAACTCGACTTCAAGATCGGATCGAGCACCACATGTGGCAGTCGCGTCTCCGCCAGAAAATCCGCAACCGCCCTTACCACCGATTCATCGCCCAGCATGCCGATGTGGACCGCTTCCACCACCAGGTCTGAAACCAGCCCCCGCAAAGTGTCCGCAACGACCTTCACGTCGACCACCTCCACGCGCCGCACTCCTTGCGTCGACTGCACCGTTAAAGCGGTGATACACGACACGCCGTAGCAGTCGTGGGCCGCAATCGTCTTGATATCGGCAGTAATGCCGGCGCCCGAAGAAGGATCAAACCCAGCAATCGTCAGTACTACCGGAGGACACACAGCCATGGGCTCACTCTAAACCCAAAGCGCCCGCAGCGGAACAACACTTCCGGGCACCTCCTCGTGAAACTTTGCCCTTCTCCCCATACATTCCTGCACCGTTTCCACTTGAAATCATGTGCCTTTTTATTGCGCCAATATCGCAAAAGTTTTCCGAAAAAAAACGTTCGCAAGCAAGTTTTTCTTGACATATTATTCCGATGCGATAGAGTCGCGCCGTCGGTGTAGTCCAACTCCGCTCCCCCTTTGGACCGCACTGAGTTCGGGGCCCTGCAAGCTTCAATTCTTGAACCAAAACTTAGAGGAGGGAATTAACCCATGAAACTGAAAACCATTTTGCTTTTGAGTAGCGTGATCGTCTTCGCTATCGGTACCGCCAATGCCGCTGCGCCGGTCAGCGGTTCGTATTACATGATCGACCTGCTTCCGTCCGGTTACTGCGATGCATTTGAGTTCATCACCTACGGCCCTTCCAACACCGCGGCAGGAAACTTCAATGGCACCTCTGGCATTCACGACCTTGCAACCTTCTGCGACCTCGACCTGACTTTCGCATGGGGTGGATTCGAAGTGCCATTCGAAAAGATCAACCCACCCAACGATCCCAGTGAGTCAAATGCGAACGCCTACGACGTGAGCGGAACGGATATCGAACAATATTACGAGTTCGGCTATACCAATGCCGTCACCTATGTCTTCGACGTCACGGCCGGCACTAAGAATCGTCCCAATGCCTTCGCGGTATATGAAGAAGATGGCGATGGCGCCGTTTACGTATTCTACGAAGGGCCGATTGAGATCGATGCCTACACCCCCGGTGTGGCAAAACAGTTCAAGCAAACCGCGAAGCCTGCGGGATTACCACGGCTCGGCGACGATGTATCGAAACAGACAGTTCGAAAGTTGAACTAAAGGGACTTGCTTTGAATCGGGAGCCACACCGACAATTCGATGTGGCTCTCTTTTTGCCTGAACGCCGGCATCTTGGCGGCTATCCCGAACGCGAAGCGTTTCTCCGCAGAGGTTCTAAAGATCGTGATCAACCATGGTTGACCTAACAATGAAGACCTTGAAGCCATCTCGGCTCGCCGCCCTGCTACTGCCGCTGTGCCTAGCCCTGCCTGCCAGCGCCCAGAGCCCACAGCAGCAGAACCCATTCGAGGTGGTCAGAGAATTTTCCGCCACCATGCGTGGCGGCCTCGTCGGCCCCCCCTCCGACGGTAAAATCTATCGCTCCGGCGATCTCATGCGCGTCGATCTGCCCACCGAATACATGGTCACCGATCTCGACACCAATGCCACCTTCGCAGTTCTCTACTCCACCGGCCTTTGTCTGGAAGGGTCCGTTCCCGCCGGCCGCACTTACCCCTTTTCGCTGGCCCGTCGCGCGAAGATCGATCAGATCGATCGCGGCCAGGAAACCGTCGACAACCACCCCACCAACGTTAAGGAAATAACGATTACTCAGGACGCCGGATTCGACGTCAAGCTGACCATCTGGCAAGCCAAAGATCTCCAGGGTTTTCCCATCAAGATGCGTCGCGCCGCCACAAAGATCGTAGGATCCAAGGATCGCGAAGTGCTCTATACCGACGTCCGCCTGGGTCCGCCTGACCCTGCTCTGTTCCTCAAGCCGAAGGATTGCGGCGCAGCGCCCAAAGCTCCTGGGTCACATGGTTCAGTTCCCCAGCCGCCCGCGCCGGTCACTCCACCCAAGTCCCCAACTCCCCAAAACTAGCGCTGGATGCCGTCTTTGAAACAAAAGTAACGTCGTCCTTGTATGGATCCGCGCTCCAAAGTATCGTACCTTACTGATAATAATGTACTTAGAACGTATTAACGTAAATGTAACATTCCATTGCAGTTGCAAAAATCTCGCCCCGCCCCACTTTCGTAGAGCTAACCATAAAGTAAATGGCGACCACCGCCTACTTTCAACGACATACACAGTAAATGCCATACCTATCATAGGGCTATGTTATTGATTAATTACCACTTAGTAATTGCTTAAGGGCTTTTTCTCATTGACTCAATCCTCCCAAACCCGTAGCATCGAACAATCGAAATGACGAAAGGAGCATTCGACCAGAAAACGACTTTCCACGACGGGGGTAACTGAATGCGACGTTTAGCCGAAGGTCTGGCAGTGGTTTTAGCTGTTGCCAGTCTGGGGGCCGGAGCCGCATCTGGGCCAAGCAGCCTGGAAGCCGCCAAGGTCACACATCCGCCGGTCATGGCGACCAGCGGGCAGAACTCACGAACCATCAACTCGAAGTCGAAATCCAAGGGCTATCAAGTCGGAACCGCTTCTTGGTACGGCGAGCAGTTTCAAGGCAAGCCAACCGCCAGCGGAGAGCCCTATGACATGGGCGACCTCACCGCCGCTCACCCCAGCTTGCCGCTGGGCACCCTCGTCAGGGTCACGAACCTGAAGAATGGCAGGGCAGTGGTGGTGCGAATCAATGACCGGGGTCCCGTAGTGGATGGCCGGATCATCGACTTGTCCTACAACGCTGCGTGCGCACTGGGCTTCGAAAAGCGCGGTTTGCAGAGGGTCCGCCTGGACCTGCAGCCCACCAACCGGCCGAATCAACGGCCTGTAGATGTGGCGCTCCTGCAACCTGTAGCCAACTTCAACTAAACCCGATACACTCGGCAGCGATGACTGATCCGCGCCAGCGTCTCATCGTTGCCCTGGATGTATCTACGGCCGGGGCCGCCCGGAAGATCGTGGCGGCCGTCGGTGACTCCGCCCATGCCTACAAAGTCGGCATGCAGCTCTACACCGCCGAAGGTCCGTCCATCGTCCGCGAGTTGGTCGCGTCCGGACGCCGCGTATTTCTCGACCTGAAATATCACGATATTCCAAATACCGTCGGCGCAGCCGTCCGCGAGGCCGCGCACCTAGGGGTAAGCATGCTGACCGTGCACGCCTCCGGAGGCGGCAAGATGCTGCGCGCAGCAGCCGAAGCCGCCCGCGCGAATTCCAACGGCAAGCCCGACCCGTTGGTACTCGCCGTTACCGTCCTGACCAGCCTCGACGAGACAGAACTCGGCAAGATCGGGCTCCGCGGAGGAGTGCTCGACCAAGTCCTGCGACTGACCGCGCTGGCCCTCTCGAACGGATGCAGAGGTATCGTGGCCTCCGCCCTCGAAGCTGCCGCCCTCCGCGAAGAGTTTGGCCAGGACTTTATCATCGTGACTCCAGGAGTCCGCCCCGCCGGCAGCGGCCCCCACGACCAGGCCCGCGTAGTCACCCCCGCCGAAGCCATCGCCGCCGGAGCCTCCCACATAGTAGTAGGGCGCCCCATCACCGACGCCTCCGATCCCGCTGCCGAAGCCAGAGCCATCTTAGGGCAAGTGAGCTAGGCCCAGATCAATACCCGGTACTCAGTACCCAGTAAAAATAAAAGGCGCGATCATTGTCGCGCCTTCCGCTGGGAATATATCAGTTGCCGCTTTTCACTAGGTACTGGGTACTGGCAACTGGTACTGTTCTACAACTTTTCAAAAAATTCGCAGCCCGAGCAGGAAATATAAATTCCTCCCGGCACTCCGCGCTCCCGGTCTTTCATCCGCTTCACAATGCGGGTCTCTTTACCGCACTTGGGGCATGCGGTCGATTTTGTAGTATCCATCACCTTCTTACGGTCGGCTGTCTTAGCAATTTTCGCCATTCACTTCTCCTGACAGGAATGTGCCGCCAGCCCACAGGCTGCCGGTTCTACCTGTTTATTTGGGAGTATCTTGTTGGGTGATCTTCGCCCGGGATCATGGTCCGTAATCGCCCGGGGACAGTTCAACACGCGCCAAAGCGGCACGCCCTACTCGCCTATAGAATCTTACACGAAATTTCCTGTCTGTTTTGCTTTTGCGTGGCGCAGCACTTCACCGCTGTCATAAAACGCTTAACCTACAATTTGTCATCCTGAGCGTAGCCGTGCCATGCGCGAAGCGAATGGCTCAGCGAAGTCGAAGGACCCCTACCCTTCCCTCGATCTCTAGGTCGCAGGATGAATCCCTGTATTACGCTTTTGGGCGGAGCAGCGGTTCACCGCTGCGATAAAAGAACTTTTTTCAATCTGGCTTTAGCCGCTGAGGAAGACAACCGATAAACTGACACTACACCGGAAACGCACGCCCCCGACCGCACTCCCGTTCAAGCCTAGCCGCAACCGCCAGCACCACCTCTTCTTCCCACGGACGCCCGACGATCTGCACTCCAATCGGCAATCCGTCTTCGGAATAACCCAAAGGAACGACGACAGCAGGAAATCCCAAAAGATTCCACCACTCGCAATAGCTCCACGCGTCGAGATACTTCACCGTCTTCCCATCGACCTGCCACTCACGTTCGCCATGACGAAACGCCGGAATGGCCGCAGTTGGACAAATCAGCACAGGATATCTCCGCATCTGCACAAGAATCTTCTCGCGCACCGCATCGCGTCCCAGCCACGCTGCGAGCAGCGATTCGCCAGTGTGCGCGCCAGAGTCATGAGTCCATCGCATGAACTCCCGCAGAATCGGGCTCACCTCAGCCTCTCGCCCTCGCAACATCGGCTCCAGAATCATCCCGCCAGCCACGCCAAAAAAATCCCACCAGCGCTGCCGCGCTTCTTCCAGCCCCTCTGGACGAAACGGTTCGACACTCAATCCGTCGTTCGTCAAAGTAACTGCCGCATTTTCCACCGCCGACCTGATCTCTTCCGTCACCGAAGTTCGGGCATCATCTTCGAAAAATCCAATGGGAACGGCGTCGACTGTCTTCTCATGGAGCTCACGCACATCCACTGGGGCAGCGCAAGGATCAACATCGTCCCACCCCGCCATCACCGCAAACAGCGTGCGCAAATCCTCCACCGTGCGTGCCATCGGACCGACCACTCCAATCAATGCAAACGGCCCGCCCGCCTTCGGATAATGCCCTGTAGAAGGAATGCGCCCCGGAGTGGGCTTCAATCCGCAAATTCCGCAAAAGTGCGCCGGCACGCGGATCGATCCGCCGCCGTCGCTGCCCACACCCCCCGCAGAAAGCCCCGCCGCAATCGCCGCCGCCTCGCCACCGCTCGATCCGCCCGCCGTCCGCGTCAAGTCCCAGGGATTGTTGGTTCGCCCATAAAGAAGGTTGTCTGTCTCCCACGCCATCAACAACTCGGGCGTGTTAGTCACTCCCAAGATCACCGCTCCCGCCGCCCGCAATCGCGACACCAGCGGAGCATCCGCCGCCGCAACATACCCCGCGCGCAAACGCGAGCCAGCCTCACACCGATGCCCCGCAACATCAATCGCCGACTTGATAGAAAGCGGCACGCCATGCAGCGGCCCAACTTCCTCTCCACGCATAATCGTCGCCTCAGCCGCACGCGCCTGTGCCAGCACAACCTCCGGCTGATAATCGACAAAGGCATTCAGCCGCGAATTCAGCCGCTCGATGCGCTCCAGGTGAGCGCGCGCGATTTCAACCGGCGAAACTTCCTTGCGCCGGATCTGCGCTGCAATTTCGCACGCGGAGGAAAGACGAGGGCCCGATGTCATGGAATATGGAATTGCCAAACAAGATTCAGCATATCAGCCACAAGACCTTCCCTTGCAGGACTGCGGTGAGGTCAATGGGATTGAGTATGAACGGCGTCAATGCATTATGAGAGAGCGCCCCAGTTCAGAAGGTTGAAGCTGGGTATGGCGCCGCCTCCGCTGCGCTACGCTGTGCCGGGGCTTCGCTCCGCTGCGGCGGCGCTAGGGAGTGGTGTGTGCGGAAGGAAACTGCAGGCGGGTCTAGGCAAAATGGCTGGAGAATGGCACTTTACCCTGGGGGGAAAGTAAGCGTTAGCACGAATGACCTTTCCCCCAAGGAGGCAACTCAAATGAGTCACGAGGTCAAATATATCGGAATGGACGTGCACAAGGAAGCCATTGTGATCGCCGTCCTGAATGACAGCGGGAAGCTGATCATGGAAACCATCGTCGAAACCAAAGCCAGCAGCATTCTGCAGTTTATCCACGGACTGCGGGGCGAGTTACATGTGACTTGGGAAGAAGGGACCTGGGCAGCCTGGCTGTACGACTTGCTGCAGCCACAGGTGCAGGAAGTTGTGGTCTGCAATCCGCGGCGGAATGCCTTATTAAAGGAGGGGAGCAAGAGCGACAAGGTGGATGCACGCAAGCTGGCCGATTTGCTGCGCACCGGAATGTTGCGACCGGTCTACCACGGAGAAAATGGACTGCGGACGCTGCGCGAGTTGGCGCGTAGTTATCAGACCATCGGCAAAGATTTAACCAGAGTGATGAATCGGCTGAAGGCGCTGTATCGCGGTTGGGGCATTCCCTGTGGCGGCACCCGGGTCTATGCTCCACGCTATCGGGAGGAATGGTTAAGCAAGATTGTGCAGGCCGGGGTGCGCCGGCGCGCGGAGCTACTCTATCAACAGCTGGATGGATTGCAGGCTTTGCGGCGAAACCTGCGACCCGAGTTTTTGGCGGAGAGCCGGAAACAGAAAGCGGCGAAACTGCTGCGCCAGATTCCCTGCATCGGTCCGATTCGGGCGGCGAGATTGATCGCGCTGATGCAAACTCCGCACCGCTTCCGCAGCAAGCGGCAACTCTGGACCTACAGTGGCCTGGGCGTGGAGACGCACGACAGTGCGCAATACCGCTTTGTGCGCGGACAATTGCAGCGCTCCAAGAAACCCCAGCAGCTCCGTGGTCTGAATCGGAACCACAACCACGAGATGAAAGAGATCTTCAAGAGTACGGCCACCCGGGCTAGTTGTGGTACGGGTCCATTTCATGATTTTTACGCGGCTTTGCTGACCAACGGGATGAAGCCGGAGATGGCTCGTCTGACGCTGGCGCGGAAGATCGCGGCCATTACGTTGACACTTTGGAAAAAGGAGGAACGTTTCGACGCCGAACAACTGAAAACGCAAGCAGCTTGAGTATCGAACAGAACCCAGGTGATCTCCAAGGTTTTCATGCCTCGGTGGTGGCCAAGTCGGTTCGTGCGATGCTCGGGTTCGAGGGAGAGTATCCAAGCACTCATTAGGCGCTCTGTGTGCTGAAGTTTGGCACCGAGTCTCCGGGTCAATCCTATGCCCCCTCGGATAACCCAAAAAAGCTATAGGCCTCGAGCCTCACATAGGATCTTGGTTGGCACTTTTAGCCAACGGTTAGCTTGCGTAGCTTCGTAACCGAATGGCGTCGAGCACCACTGTTTTTATGAAACCGTTAAGTTGGGACAAGCAACTGGGGCTGGCATCGCCGCTGAAATGCGCGGCGATCCAAAGCGGACAAACCAACAACCCCTCTACGGATAAAGATGAGGCGCAGGATGAGGTGGGGCTGGATGTAAGTCACCACATCCACTTGGCCCCGGAGGGGAGGGGGAAGTATTTTTTTCTTGACATCCTCTCTTATAGGATGAGCGCTAACGCCTGTGGCTGTTGAAAAAGGAACCAAAGAAGTAGTTTCAGTGAATTTCCGTGACTACGGCGAACGAAAATTCAATAACTTGCGGACGAATTTTTTTGCTGAAGTTCCCTGAAAAGAGTTTTTCAACAGCCACTCCCGTTTACGCTCATTGACCCTACCAGAGGGGTTTTGAGTGCCTGATTTCGGCAGTCATTTATTGAAGAAGGGGTTGGTCCGCCCTAAAACGTTCCTCGAAGTCCGAGTCCCAAGGGAAATTCCCATGCGTGTCAGGCCAGATCAACTGCAACGCCGGAAATGACGAGCCTCGGTAATAGTGGAGCGCGTAGTTCAAAAAGCCGTCATAGCGTGTGGGATCAACCACTCGAAATTCACAGTCGTAATCCTTCAGGAGATCGCTGTATCGCACTCCAAGGGTATACCTGTGCCCCTCACGAATACGACGCCCAGCATCGTTGACGATACGGTGGCTGCGCTGGGAGTCGAGCCCGAACACGATTATTTCGGGATGTTTAAAGTGTTCAAACAGGCCAATCGAATACGAAAACCGCGGTTCGTCGGCAACGCTGATGACGTACCACCCCCACTCTTCCAATGTGGGGAGTACCTTCTTGTCAAAGGCTGTCAGATCGGTGTCAGTCGAACGTCGGACCATCGGGAGGATTATCGCATCTCGTCTGTAGTTGACGTAACAGTGCGCCGTGAAAGGCGCTGGACTTCAGCGGGTGCAACTCCCGCCCGGGAACTGGTTCGCTCCACCCGGTAGCAATCGAAGCGGCAGCGGAGGCAACGAAGCTGTCGGAGCTTTCGATGGAAAGGGTCGCATGGCGACTCGGCGAGCGTGCAGGCCATAACGTGAGTAAACGCTGAGCAGGCCCCGAAAAAACAATTGCAGGAGCCGACCTGACTGTTACACAGGGAAGGCCGCAGACGATGGAGATAGACGAGCGAACAAACTTCATCGGACCTGCCGGGGTAATGGCGATGGCATGTACGCATAGGAGACCAGACGCAACACGGGAAGCCCCAGCGGTGATCGCGGTAAGGATCAACTGGCAACTCGCGAGAGACAGGCCGGGCCGTGTGGGGTGGCGGAGAGGTTCGTAGTACCGATGAAGCCGGGTAACTCCGGCGGAGGGAAGGGGCCTCAGTTAAAGACGGACGCAACAAGCAACGAAGGACATGGGGATTGACGATGAGTCTAGTAGCCCCAGGTTGTGTTCAGAAGTTGCAGACGGCGTCACACGCTTCGCTTCCTTATCTACCCACGAAGCGTGTGTCTTTTCCGAGAGCCGGATGCGGGAAATCTGCCAGTCCGGTTCGATGAGCGGGAACAGGAACCAGAGCTAAGCCAAACCGGACTGAGGCGGCGATGCGAAAGCTCCGCCATACATAGCCACCGGGAGACTACAGCCACTGCGCCTGTTCTCGACTCTACTCCCAATAGCATCGACACGCCACAGCTGCGAACCGGAATGCTTCCGTTTGCGTCTCCGCCGCATCACCGAGTTAACGCAAAAAGACGCGCCAGAATGGGGCAACCTCAGTCAGGTGATCCAGGATGGGCCGGCCTCCCAGTAATTGCTGTCTAATGACGCCAGATTTTCTGTGCTGGATGGGCGCGATCGCTGGTTTCTGCGGCGGGGTTGCTGCTGTGGACCGGCGCGACGGCTGCGGCTGCCGGAGTCAGGGCGGGTGGCTCGGGCTTGGCGCCTATTTCGTCTCCACGGAAGTAGCGGCCTTTGTTCTTGGCCTCTTGCATTTCGGGCATCGCGGCGTAGGGCTTGGAGTAATCGTTGTTGGCGTTCCAGAAGAGAAAACCTGTGCCGCCCTTTTGTTTAGCTACCTCGATTTGAACTTCAACATATTGCGGCGAGTAGGTCTTAGTCCGCCAGGCGAAGGCTTGCAGCCAGGGGCGAATGACTACGTTGCTGTCTTTGGTGATGAGCTTGAAGCGGTCCATCGACTCGCCTATGAAATGTTCGGGCGCGTCTCCGGGATGCTCGATGCCATCCATGCCGAAGAAATGCGAGGGGTAGATCATGGGCGAGAGCACGTCACAGTGCTTGGCCATGGCCACGATGTCCTGGCCGGTGTGGGCGAGGTCGACGGGACGCTGCCAGGCCATGACTCCGAAGACGTCTAAGGAGAGCAGGACGCCGGTGGGATGGATCTGGGCATAGGCGCGGTCGAGGAAGTTGGCGATCACGTCGGACCGCTGGATTTGCTTCGCGGGGGCTACTTTGGCGTGATCTGTTTTGGCGTTCTCTGGCTTCGCAGGATCGGTTGAATGCTCGGCGGCCTCGCTTTGATAAGTGAAGGCGGCATCCTTCTGATCGCCTTCGGCGGGGAAGCGGACGTAATCGAACTGGACTTCATCGACTCCGGACTGGGCTACGAACTTCGCTAGGGCTATGTCGTAATCCTGCACCTTGGGGTTCGAGGGATCGGTCCAGACTAGTTTGCCATTTTCGCGCCAGGGCTCGCCGGTACGGCGTGACTTCACGGCTAATTCAGGATGAGTTGTAACCAGGTGTTCGTCGCGGAAGATGGCGATGCGCGCGATGGCGTGCATGTTTTCGGAATGAAGGAAGTGAATGAGCTTTGGCAGATCGGAGATGTAGTGGCGCTGGCCGGTTGCCAGAGGATGGTCGAAGGCGATGTTGACGATGCCGTCGCTATCCTTGATGTCGAAGACTACGGCGTTGCCTCCCACCTCGCGCCAATGGCGGATGATGCGCTCGCCGTGTTCGCTGCCGGCCATGACTCCGGTGAGATAAATGGCGCGGACTTCGAAATTGCTTGCAACTGGGACCGATTTCTCTACAATGGGCGCTTCAAGAATTCCGGGGATGATGATCTGCTCTCCGGATTTCAGGAAGACTCCCTGACGATTGTGATTGGCATCGCGAATGGCTTCGGCCAGTTCGGCCGAGGTTAGGAATTTAGTGCGCTTCAGGTATTTGCGGGCGACGGATGGGATGCTGTCTCCGCGCTGGGCGGTGTAAACATCGGAGCCGGGCGGGGCGACTATAGGCTCAGCGGGCTCTGTCTTCTTATTAGTAGTAGTGGCGTTGGCTTTCACCTGTATCAACTGCGCGGCGTGGGGATTCTGCACGGCGGCCACGGGTGGAGACAGTAAAAAGCTCGACACAGCCATGCGCAGTAGGACGGCGGCGAAGCTGGTGGTGGAGACACGGGGTAGTGAGAGTAGTTGCGGTAGCCGGTCGGCGATTGGAAATCGGGACAAGTAAGTTCTCCAAGATAGGAAAGCTTAACTATTGTGCACCAACAGTAACCTGGGATGCCACGTTACTTGCGGCCAAGCGGGAATTGATTGGCGGACATGGGCGGACGGGTCGGTGGGGGTTGGTGGAAAGTTCCAGCAGACTGCAAAGTATTGCTCTTGGGGGAACTGTGGGTAACTCGGCCGATCTCGCGAGAACCGGGCTAGCCGCATCTAAAACGATGAGAACCGGGGAATTACGGCCCTTCCAGAAGATGGCTAGCGGCTTGCACAAGGAGGGAGTGGGCGGAGATCAAGAAACCTACCTCCCCAATGACAAAAATGAGCAATTTTGCAGAAAACTTGCAGTTCTCCGAAAGGACACAGGGGCCCGAGACGATGAGAACCAATCTGGCAACCGTACTGGATCCGAACCGCCGCAGCAATGACGCTCGTGACTTTGAGGCTGGCCTGCGCCGCAAGATTGTTGGGCAGGATCAGGCGATTGAAAAGGTCGCGGAGATCTATCAGATGTTTCTGGCCGGGTTGAATGCGCCGGGGCGTCCGGTGGGCAACCTGCTATTTCTGGGGCCGACGGGCTCGGGCAAAACGCGAGTGGTTGAGGCGGTGGCGGAGTCGCTCTTCGGCGACGCGCGCGCCTGCATCAAGATCGATTGCGCGGAGTTTCAGCATTCGCATGAGATTGCGAAACTGATCGGCTCGCCTCCGGGATACCTGGGACATCGCGAGACCCATCCCCTGCTGACGCAGGAAGCGCTGAATCAGTGGCATACGGAGAAGCTGAAGCTGTCGATCCTGCTCTTCGACGAAATCGAGAAGGCTTCCGACTCGCTCTGGCAGCTGTTGCTGGGGATTTTGGACAAAGCAACTCTGACGCTGGGCGATAACCGGCGCGTCGATCTTTCGAGCTGCATCATCATCATGACCTCGAACCTGGGCGCCGCGGAGATGAGCGGTTTGGTCGATGGCGGGCTGGGCTTTGCACCGAAAGTGGTGCAGGTGGATAACTCGCTCGACGACAAGATCAATCGTTCGGCAGTGGATGCCGCCCGGCGCAAGTTTGCTCCGGAATTCATGAACCGCATCGACAAAACGGTCGTGTTCAAGACGCTGCGATCGGAGCACCTGGAGCAGATTCTCGAGATTGAACTGGGAATGGTGCAGCAGCGTGTGCTGATGGCGGCGGGCGCGCATCAGTTTGTATTCAATTGCACGCCGCAGGTAAAGAGCTTTTTGCTGGCGGAGGGGACCGATCCGAAGTATGGAGCGCGGCACCTGAAACGGGCGATCGAGCGGCATCTGGTGTTTCCGCTGGCCAACCTGGTAGCAACGGGCCAGGTAAAGCTCGGGGATTTCATACGCGTCGACATGCTGGGCGAGAGCAAGCTAACCTTCGTGAAAGAAGCGGAGGGCGCGATGGTCCCAGTGTTGCTTGAGCGTTATGGAGCGGCGGCGGCAATGCCGGCGGCAGTGGCGGCGAGAGCGGCCCGGCCGATCATTCAGCGCAAGGAATTTGGGGCGGGATCGCTGAACGAAAATAAGTAGGCCAGAATTTTTTAAATCAAGTTGCTGGTAGGTGGGGCACCGCGTGGGCGGTGCCCTTTTTTTGTTGCTTGTGTGGAGGGGGCGCCCCCGCCCGCTGCCTTTGACTCACTTGTCTACTGCCATTGCGAAGTGGTGTGTGGCGCATTCGAGTCTTGAGTTGGAGGTAAGAACCGAAACACGACAACGCCCTGTCCATATTTATGGGCAAGATGGAGATCACCAGTGAGACCGAAGTCTTTTGGATATTTCCATTTCGCCACAGATGACCTTGCCGCTTCATTTAGAAGTCGAACAGTCAGCGAAGGAGGGCGTCCTTGGTCCGTCGCACACACATGTACCACAGTCCCTTCTCGATCCACGGTGATTCGGAGAGAGATGGTGATGGGAAGAATTTGCTCGTCAACGCCCGAGGGCAGGGGGGCTCACGGGGTTTCCTACCGGATGCCGTATGAAATCTTGCAAAAGGAGGACGCCATGTTGCGCCTTACCACATTTCGGCACCTCTGCACTTGCTCCTTGGACAATCAGCATCACGAGGAGGGCCAGAGCGAGTAGTGGCAACGGTTCGCGACAAGAGATCATTTGGAAGCGGCTCCGTCGATCGCAACCACCTGAGGTCCGTGATCTGAACCGGTACGAGGATACATGCCAAGGGATTCCCTAAACTCATTCTCGATCTTGATAACAGTACGGCTGTCCAACAGCGGATTCCGCTGGAGATATTCGTGTCCCGTCCTATATTTCAATGTCTCGCCAACAGCCTCGTGATACATTGCGACAAAGTCAGGTTCAGGAACTTTGATGAGGCCGTAAGGAGTTGACACCTCAACGCCGAAAGGTGCGGTACCTTGTGTGACCCAGACGTTCACATTCCGATCTCCCGGGGCTCCATTCGTCTCTGCAAATTGCCCCGTGGATGAGATCTGACCGACCTCCGGATAAGTAGCAGTTAGCCCTCCCCCGACGAGCCCCACATTCACGGTAACGCTATGGTCGTTGATGACCCCCACAACCCCTTGGTATTCCACTGAGGCATCCTTCATGGACACTGCACCCTTATCCTTAACAAAGGTCACCCAGTTGCCATTCTTATATTGGCGCACTCCGATATTTGCGGCCTCGGTGCTGGTCATCCCCTTGGTGAGGTCCGCCAGGGTTGCCTTTCTTCCGGCGTCCGTATCGTTGACTAGATCAATGTCCTCTCCATTCACATCGATGTAAGACAAGGGATTACTTCGGCTATAATCATAGAGATTTAGCCTTTGTGGATCGGATAAGCGGGCCGGAGTAGTGATGATCTTGTCGACCGTCAAGAACCGGCCAAAGCTTGAGGAGTAGTACCTAGCCCCGAAGTAGTCGTTGCCGGTTTCTGTGTCCCGTTGTTTGCCGGTAAACTTGTAGGTGTTCGGATCGCTGCCAAAGACGACGACTTCTCCTCCAAACGGGTAATAATCAGATTGTTCCTCAATGGTTCCACTTGCACTCGTAACCGTGTCGGCCGAGCCCAGGTGGTCAGAAAAGTAATAGTAAACATCGCCGGTTGAAACATCCCGCCGGGCGATGCGTTTGCCGTTGAAGAAAACATACTCCTCAGTAAAGGTCTTCCCGGTCAGCGGACTTTCCACCAGCGGATCGCCGCTCGCTCCTCGCCAATAGGCCGTTCCGCCTGACTTCTTGACGCGCATCCCGTCGCCATCGTACGTGTAGGTTATTCCACCGGAGGCGGTGAGTCGGCCGTCCGCGTCGTTGTAGGTGTAGGCGTCGCCGACCCCATCATTCTTCAGGCTGCCATCGGCATTATACGTCATACCAGTGAAGCGGTTATTGTAGGGCATCACGGTCTGACTCAACGTGGTTGGGCTGCCTTGCGTCGCCGTGATCTGATGCAGGTTTCCCCAGGCGTCATAGCCCGAAACGTACTGGCCGCCCGACAGCTGGCCAAACAGTTCTTGGGAGTTCTACGTAGGAACGATCAAGGGCGCTCACCGAGGAGCAGCCTAGCAAGGTAAGAGTTCGCGTGAGATCGTCGCGCAGGATTTCTAGCGCCCGAGCTACGCCGTGTTCGCCGGCTGCGCCGAGACCGTAGGCGTAGGCGCGACCACAGAGGACGGCGCGGGCTCCAAGGCAGAGAGCCTTGACTACATCGGCGCCGCGGCGAATGCCGCCATCCACCAGCACTTCGGCTTGGCCGTTGACCGCAGCGACAATCTCGGGGAGCACGCGCAACGACGCGGGAGCGCCATCCAGCTGGCGCCCGCCATGATTCGAAACGACGATGGCAGCGGCGCCTTCGTCGACGGAGCGGCGCGCGTCCTCGGCGGTGAGCACGCCTTTAATGACTATGGGACCAGGCCAGAGCTCGCGAATCCAGCGGAGATCGTCCCACACGAAGTGTCCGCGGCGCAGTGCAGAGTGGGCGTGGCTGACACGCAGTTCGCGGCCGTCGGGCATGACGATGTTGGGCATGGTGGGGAGTCCGCCATCGAGCAGAAAGCGCGTCAGCCACCGGGGATGAGCGAAGAGCTGCGGCAGGTACGGAATCTTCGACCGAGGGCTGCCGCGCAGCAGAGCTTGCATGCCGCCGCGCGCTTCGCGTTCGCGGAGGCCGAGGACGTTGGTGTCGATGGAGATCACGAGAGCCGAGTAACCCGCAGATTGGGCGCGGCGCAGAGCGTTTTCGCCTGGCTCTCGCCCTCCCGTTAAGTAGAGCTGATACCACATGGGGCCGGTGGACGCGGCCTTGACTGCTTCGAGGCGATGGCCGGAAACGGTGGAAAGTATGCACGCAGTGCCGGCTGCTCCGGCGGCACGGGCGGCGCCGATTTCACCGTCCGGGTGCATCACGCGGCAGTAGCCTACCGGGGCGAGCAGTACGGGCATGGAGATTTCGTGGCCGAGAATGCGTGTACGAAGGTTGCAGGGAGGATTCGAAACGGCTTGGTGAGGGCGGAAGGTGACCGCTTCGAAGGCGCAGCGGTTTTCGCGCATGGTTACTTCGGCTTCGGCGCCCCCGTCGATGTAGTCGAAAACTACTTGCGGCAGGCGGCGATGGGCGAGGGAGCGGAGGTCTTCAATGTTGATGGCGCGGGCGACTTTGGTCATGCAGCGGACTTTCGGGAGAGGTCCGGCGAACGCATATCTCTAACTCGAAGCGATTGATCGCTGTCACCAACGAAGGTTCCGGAACTATTTCTTGTCTTTTTTCTGTTCCCCGGCAACATCGATCCGCGACTCGGCGCGGCGTAACGCATCTTCGGCGCGGGCGTAGTCGACGTCGGCAGCATTGCTCTTGAGGCGCTCTTCGGCGCGCTCTTTAGCTTTTTGGGCGCGCACAATGTCAATTTCATGGGGACGTTCAGCGGCCTCCGCGAGGATGGTAACTTTGTCGGGCAGAACTTCCGCAAAGCCCCATGCTACCGCTAGCGTATGCGTTGTACCACTTGCTTTATAGGTGATTTCACCGACGCCCAGCTCAGTAATTAGTGGAGCGTGGCCGGGAAGAATCCCGAGATATCCGGTTGCGCCGGGGATCTGCGCCTCTTCAGCGGCTTCTTTCACCAGGAGCCGGGTGGGAGTTACTATCTCAAGTTGGAAAGTGTCGGACATAGGTTAAGGGTCGTTAGTCGATGGTCGCTAGTCGTTCGCTGTTCGTCGTGCGCCTAGCCAACGACTAGCGACGAACGACTAACGACTGCTCCTACGCTGCTGCGCCTTTCATCTTCTCTGCCGTTTCCAGCACTTCGTCGATCGTTCCCTTCATGTAGAAAGCCTGCTCGGGAATGTCGTCGTATTTGCCCTCTACTACGCCTCGGAAGCCTTTTACTGTATCGGCGATTTTTACGTAACGGCCGGGGGTGCCCGTGAACTGTTCGGCTACGAAGAAGGGTTGCGAGAGGAACTTTTGGATTTTGCGGGCTCGCGCGACGGTTACTTTTTGATCTTCGCTGAGTTCGTCGATGCCTAGAATGGCGATGATGTCTTGCAGGTCTTTGTAGGTCTGCAGCGTCTTCTTGACCATCTGCGCCACATCGTAGTGATCCTGGCCTACGATTCTTGGATCAAGAATGCGTGAAGTCGAAGCGAGCGGGTCGACCGCGGGATAGATTCCTATCTCGGTGAGTGCTCGCGAAAGAACGGTTGTCGCGTCGAGGTGGGCGAACGTCGTTGCCGGGGCTGGATCGGTCAAGTCATCGGCGGGAACATAGATAGCCTGTACCGAAGTTACTGACCCCCTCTTAGTCGAAGTAATACGCTCTTGTAGCTCGCCCATTTCAGTGGCTAAGTTGGGTTGATAGCCCACGGCACTCGGCATTCGGCCTAAGAGTGCGGAGACTTCGCTGCCGGCCTGGGTGAAGCGAAAGATGTTGTCGATGAATAGGAGCGTGTCGCTGCCCTCTTCGTCGCGGAAAAATTCGGCTACGGTCAAGGCTGTAAGAGCCACGCGGAGACGGGCTCCGGGGGGCTCGGTCATCTGACCATAGATTAGTGCGGCCTTCGATTCGGCGGGCTTGCCGGGCTTGATGACTCCCGACTCGCTCATTTCGAGCCAGAGGTCGTTGCCTTCACGGGTGCGCTCGCCTACTCCGGCGAAAACAGAAAAACCACCGTGCTGCTTTGCTACGTTGTTAATGAGCTCCATGATGACAACGGTCTTGCCCACGCCGGCGCCGCCGAAGAGGCCGATCTTTCCGCCTTTTAGGAAGGGTTGGATCAAATCGATTACCTTCACCCCGGTTTCAAACATTTCCGCAGTCGTAGATTGCTCGTCGAAGGCGGGCGCTAGGCGGTGAATGGGCATTCGCTTGTCGGAAGCAATCGGACCAAGTTTATCGACGGGCTCGCCGATGACGTTCATCACGCGGCCCAGCGTGCCGCGGCCTACGGGAACGGAGATGGGGCCGCCCTGGTCGATCGCTTTCATGCCGCGCACCATACCGTCGGTAGCTTCCATGGCAACGCAGCGCACGCGGCCTTCGCCGAGATGCTGCTGTACCTCCAGGATGACGTTGATAGGCGACGGCACGTTGAAACCGTCGCTGACCACGCGAAGCGCTTGATAGATGGGAGGCATGGAGCCTTCGACGAATTGCACGTCGACGGCGGGTCCGGCTATTTGGATTACGTGTCCGACATTTTCTGACATAAGGCCTCAAAATCTGGCAATTAGCACTTAGCAACTAGCTCGAATCTCGTTTTCGCTAAGTGCTAATGGCTAAGTGCCGACTTACTGTGCTGCTGCCGCTCCACTTACTATTTCTATAATTTCTTTGGTGATCTTGGCCTGGCGCGCACGGTTCATTACCAGGGTCAGCGAATCAATCATATCGCTGGCATTGCTGGTGGCGGCATCCATGGCGGTCATGCGGGCTGCGTGCTCGGCGGCTACGGACTCCAGCAGCCCGCGAAAAATCTGAATGCCGATGTACTTTGGCGGAATGCCCTGAAAAAGTTGTTCGGGCCGTTGCTCATAAATGTAATCGACCGGCAGGGTAGCGAATTTGGCAGCCGCTTCGTCAGTCGCCTTGGTGTCGGGTGAGCGCAGGCCGACGCCCTCTGTTTTTGCGGCATCGAAGCTTTTCTTGCGCTCCTCTGGAGTCGGCTCCTCGGCCATCTCAACATCGACTTCGCCAATGTGCTTGATGGGCAGGAGACGCTCGACCACCAAACGCTGCGCGATTACCGATTTGAATTCATTGAAGAGGATGTAGACGGAATCGATCTCGGCGTAAGTGTATCGGTCTACGACGCTCTGGCTGAGTTGGTTGGCAAAATTGTACTCGACCTTGCCTAACACTCCGACGTATTCGCCGACTATCTGGACTCGGCCGGCTCGCTCGGGAGCGGCTTCTGCGGATTTGTCCGGCGCTGGAGCTTCGCCGTGATCGCTGGCGGACGATTCATCCCGGCGCTGCGGGGCGATCGGGTAGCGGCGGCGCATGAAGTCGCGCCCCTTTCTTCCTATGCATTCGATGTCGATGTTCTGCTCGGCCTTGGACTGGATAAACTTCGAGGCCATCTTCAGGATGTTGGTGTTGAAGGCGCCAGCTAAGCCCTTATCTCCGGTAACTACTATGAGCAGAACATTTTTTTCGGGGCGCTCGGCGAGGAGTGGATGACGTGGCTCTCCGGTTTTGGGATCGTAGATGTCGGCGCGCGACACGAGCGACTTGAGGACGTTGGTCAACATCTGCGAATAAGGACGCGCAGCCATCGCGGCCTCTTGCGCGCGGCGCAGCTTGGCGGCGGAAACGGTCTTCATCGCCTTGGTGATCTGCCGCGTGTTGATCACGCTGCGGATACGGCGCCGAATGTCGAGAATGTTGGCCATAAGTCAGCTATTAGCTTTTGGCTCTTAGCTTTTAGCTCCTACTTGCTGCTTGCTTTGAATCTACGAATTGCTGCTTTGCTTCTTTTATAACTCTGGATAACTGGGCTTTCAGGTCGTCGTCTAAAACTTTTTTCTCCATGATTGCGTTGAGGATACCGGGGTTTGTCGTGTCTACATACTTATATAGGGCCTGCTCGAAGTCGCGAACTTGACTTACCGGCATATCGTCCAAGACTCCGCTGGTGCCGGCGAAGATGATCAGAATTTGCTTGGAAAAGGGGAGCGGGCTGAACTGGCCTTGCTTCAGCAGTTCGACCAGGCGCTGGCCTCGGTTGAGCTGGGCTTGCGTGGCTTTGTCTAGGTCGCTGCCGAATTGGGCAAAGGCGGCTAGTTCGCGATACTGCGCCAGTTCCAGTTTCAGCGTTCCGGCTACCTGACGCATGGCTTTAATTTGCGCGCTGCCACCTACACGACTTACTGACAATCCTACGTTTACCGCAGGGCGGACGCCTTGGTTGAATAAGTCTGTTTCTAGATAGATCTGGCCATCGGTAATAGAGATTACGTTCGTTGGAATATAAGCTGATACGTCGCCGGCCTGGGTTTCGATAACAGGCAGGGCAGTTAGCGAGCCGCCGCCATTTTCTTTGCTCAGCTTGGCGGCGCGTTCTAACAGGCGCGAGTGGAGATAGAAGACGTCTCCAGGGTAGGCTTCGCGGCCAGGAGGGCGGCGGAGTAAGAGCGATATCTCGCGATACGATGCAGCGTGCTTGGAAAGATCATCGTAGATACAGAGTGCGTGGCGTCCACTGTCACGAAAGAACTCGCCCATTGCGCAAGCGGCGTAGGGCGAGATGTATTGCATGGGCGCGGGTTCAGAGGCCGAAGCGGCGACGACGATAGTGTATTCCATGGCGCCGGCGTCTTCGAGAATTTTTACTACCTGGGCGATGGAGCTGCGCTTCTGGCCGATGGCGTTATAAATGCAGATTAGGTTGTTACCTTTGCTGTTGATGATGGTGTCGAGGGCGACGGCTGTCTTACCGGTCTGGCGGTCGCCGATGATGAGTTCGCGCTGGCCGCGGCCAATGGGGATCATCGAGTCGATGGCTTTTAGCCCTGTAGCCATGGGCTCGCGGACGGGCTGGCGATCGATGACTCCGGGAGCGATGCGCTCTAAGGGAATGAATTTATCGGTGGCGATGGGGCCTTTGTCGTCGATAGGCTGGCCCAGGGAATTGACTACCCGGCCGATGAGCGCGTCGCCGACGGGGACGCTCATGATGCGGCCGGTACGCTTAACTTCGTCGCCTTCCTGAATCTCTGTGTATTCGCCGAGGATGACCACGCCGACCTGATCTTCTTCCAGGTTCATGGCGATCCCGGCTACGCCGTGGGGGAAGCTGAGGAGTTCTCCGGCCATGACTTTGTCGAGGCCGTAGACACGGGCGATGCCGTCGCCGAGGGTGATGACGGTGCCAACTTCGTCGACCGCGATTTTCGATTCGTAGTTCTCGATCTGCTCGCGGATGAGTTGCGTGATTTCGTCTGCTTTGATTTGTGCCATAAGTCAGCTCTTGGCTCTTAGCCGTTAGCTCTTAGCTCTTCTCTTCCAGCCTCTACGCTTCAGGCTAAGAGCTAACAGCCAACCGCTAGTTCTCTACTAACTGCTCTCTTATTCTCTCTAACTGGCCTTTTACCGAGCCGTCGTAGATGGTGCTACCTACTTCTACTACCGCTCCGCCTAACAGGGATGCGTCTTGTTCGTATCTTGCTTTTACTTTTTTGCCGGTCAGTTTCGCTATCTGGACTTCCAGCAGCTGTTTCTCTGGCTCGCTCAGCTGGCGGGCGCTGTGGACTTCGGCTTCGGCGAAGCCCTGGCGGTCGTTTAATTCCTGCTCCAGCTGCTTCAGGATTTCGCTGAAGAGCCCTAACCTTCTATGATCCGTTATTACCGCAACAAAATTTCTTACCTGCTGAGTTATATCTAATTTGCCGCCGATGGCGTTGAGCACGGCGCGCTTGCGGTCTCCGGGGATGGATGGGTTTTCGAGGACGCGGCGCAACTGATCACTCTGCCTTAGAAGAGCTTCCATTCCGTATAACTCACGCAGGGCGCGGTCGGGATCGAGATGATTCGCCGGCTTCAAGGCTACATCGGCAAAGGCGCGGGCGTAGGTGCCAACAACGGAAGCCACTTACTGGCCATCCTTTCCGTCGTTGTTGCCAGAGGCCAGCTTGGAGGCGAAGCTGCGGACAAGCACCTGGTCGGTGTTGGCGTCGACGTTGATTTGTTTGCTGGCGAGGGCAATGGCCAGGCTGGCGGTATGGGCGGCGAGCTCGCGGCGGGCTTGTTTGGTGGCGGCGGCGATTTCGTGTTTGGCAGCCAGCGCCACTTTCTGAAGTTCTTCTTCGCCGGCTTTCTGGATGCGGGCTTCTTCGGCCACGGCTTCTTTTTCAGCGGCGGCCTGCATCTGACCAATCTCGACGTCCAGCTGGCGAAGGCGGTTTTCGATGTCGGCGAGGCGGCGATTCGCATCCTGGCTGGCGGCGCGAGCTTCCTGCAGAGCCTGCTGGATGGCTTGATTGCGGCTGCGGAAGAATCCGGGGAGGAACTTGCGCATCGCCCAGATAAAGATGACAGCGATGATGGCGAAGTTAAGACCGGACAGGAGGAGATGCGTGCCGTGTACGCTCCAGCCAATCTTGCTTGCGAGCCACTGAACGGGTTTGGCGTGTTTTAGGTTTGCGTTTTCTTCTTCTTCGCCGGCCGCTTCGCGGGTTTCCTCAACTAGCTCTCCGGCTACGCCGGGATGGTGCTGGTCCGGTTGATCGGCTTGTTTCCTTTGCTCAGCCGATTGTTGCTGGGCAGGCGGCTCGGCGGATTGCGCTTGCGCGAGGGCTGGCCTGGGAGCCGTCGCCAGGAGAGCCATGATGGCTAGCAGCGGCACCGAACGCAACATTCCTGCCATCGTTCTTTCGACTTGCACCCTTGCGAATTTCATTGGCCACCTACCTGGGTGGGAGACGCCATGGGGCGCAGTACGGTGCGCACGATTTCGGTGGCCAGTCGGCCGGCGTCGGCTTGCAGGGTAGACATGGCTTGCTGCTTGTCTTCTTCGAGAGCTGTGCGCGCCTGCTTGACCTGGTCCTGGGCGCGGGTGCGGGCTTCGGTCACGATCTGGTTGCGCGATTGGGTGGATTGCTGACGGCGAGCTTCCTGATTCTTGAAAATTTTCTGGCGCGCTTCCCGCAGGCGCTGTTCATATTCGCTGGTGCGGACTTCGGCGGCGGCAATGTCGGCGCGAGCTTTTTCCATGGCGCCCTGGGTGCGGTCGCGGCGCTCGGCGAGCACGGCGCGAAGGGGACGATGAACGAGGAAAGTATAGAGAACATAAAGCGTTGCGAGCAGGATGACAGTGGGCACTGATCCGAGCAGTAATTCGCCTAGTTGACGGAGTATCTGATCCATTTTCTGATGATCGAACTGACGATCGAATTACCGAACGCGCTGGCTGATTTTAGCTGGCCATTTCTGCTCGAAGAAGAGCGGCTTCTAAAACCAATAAAATTAACATTGTGGAGCGGAATGTGTCAATGATTGGAGCGTGTTTGGGGGTGTATTTTTCTAAAATTGGCACGCGTCCAATTTCGCGGCAAACATGCAAGTTGATCCTTGACATTCGCGTTTCGAGGATTAGGATGAAACTATCACCTCCGATCCCAGTCCGGATCGAATGGGCCGATAGCCAAGGAAGAGTCACCGCTTCTTGGCTGGCGGCCCATTTTAAATTTCCGCGATTACTCACTCCAAAACTGTGCCCAAATGGTTACGACAAGTTGACACCTGCGTGACATCTGCGGGGCTGAGGATAGGGAGAATAACGGAGTCAGCCTGGAAGTTGACGGGTCTGGCGGGTGCGACTCTCTCCACCGGCCGGACCTTTTTTTTGGGGGAAAACCGTCGGGGATTGGGCGAGGATTTGGTCCCGGTGTCAGAATCACGTGGGGGCAGACGCCCCCGTCTGTCCGCGCGGGCGGAGCTCGCGTATTTTCGCGGTGCGTGACTTTTGCGCTGTGCTATTTGGGCTGGTGGAGGGCTGCGATTTTTTCCAGGATGCGATGCATGCTCAGGCTGGGATCGATGGCGGCGTCGACTTCGTGATGGTGCGTGCCGGCGTGCATGACTAGAACTTTTGTTCCGGCGTGGGCCTTCTTGACCATGTAAGGGAGATGATGGCGATCGTCCTTGGACAAGGTGGCTCCGAGGATGACGAGTTCGAAGGTATCGCGGCGCAGAGCTTCCGTGACGCCCTTGCGGTCAAGGGCGGTCGTGACATGATGCCCGGCCTTGGTCATCTCGGCGGATTGGGCGGAGAGAGTCTGATCGTCCGATTCGCCGTAGAGAATCTTGATGGATGAGGCTGCGGTGGATTGCAAAGCAGTTTTCTGACCGGTTACGGGCACGGGCCCTCCTGAACTCATACGGAGCTTAGCAAGTGGGGGGCGGGCTTCCGAGATCACGGAAGATCAGGACCGTATGGGATTGCCCACCTTCCAGCGCCTAGAGCCGCAAGGGGTGAGGTAGGGAGCACCACGGCTCAGGCAGTGGTGTGAGTGAGCTGTCCATTCCAGCACCTTGTCCGCGCCTCTCACCGATGTTGCCGTAAACCTACGATCCGCTCAATCATGAACGGCTCAATCGCGATGGCTCCCCGGCCTCATGGTGTCACTTCATACATTGTGCCCTGGTTATTGGCTCCGCCAAAGGAAGTTACGCCATAGAGGTCGCCCGCGCTATTGAGAATTGGAGACGAGTAGGGCGCTGCGCCATCCGTCCCATTGAAGCTCCACAGAAGCTTGTATTTATAGGTGTCGCCGCTCGCAACCAGCTCGAAGACCGTTCCGCAACCGCCCTGACATTCGATGCCACCGCCGTACATTGTTGTGCTGTAGATATTGCCGGAAGCGTCAAGCAGAACTCCGCCTCCGGGGTTTTCGCCGGTTTTCTCCGCGCTAAAGACATGAAGGACTTTCTCCCGGTACGTTCCGGCTTTTTTCCCACTGGTCACCGGGATCAGTTTCCAGACTGTTCCGAGATGCTTGATGCCGCCGGAGTACGTCGTTCCATAAACGTTGCCGTCGCTGTCGAGCGCAGGCGGGCCATTCGGGAGACCATTCGTCGAGCGTTTAAATGAGTGGATGTTCACCTGAGGGTAGGTGGACTGTGAAAGCGAAATCTTGAAAACGTTTCCCACGCCATCGATGCCATCCGCATCTACGCCGTAAAGGTTGTCTGCGCCATCCATGGCCAATCCACCCTGAACGAAATTATCCGCGTAAATCAACTCGCTATCCCATCCGCCCTGTTGGTTGGGAGACAGCCGGAACACGCCGTTCCTGACCCTGCCATAGAGGTTACCAGCCGAGTCCTCGACGAGATTCCCAACCGGATTGTTACCATCCAGGCAGGTGTCTCCAAGCGTATAGGAGCAAAAGTTATAGAGCACCGTCTCGCACCAGCCGCCGCTCGTGTTGCTGCCCGTTGGGCAACCAGACTGAACGGGTTTGGCACTGATTTCGAAGACGATGCCGGAATCGTGGCTCCCGCCGTAGGTGGTTGTGCCGTAAAAGTTTCCCGGTGTGCGGAAGTGCGCGTTGAGGTAGGACACACTGCCCTCAGGCTGGCTTCCGTCAGCGCAACCCGCGAGTGAGCAAAAGTTATAGAGGACGAATTCGCACCAGCCGTTGCCCGGATTGGTTCCGCTTTCGCACCCGCCTGCGGGCTCGGGGAAGAGTCCGAAGACCGTTCCGAAACACGCGCCGGTGGCGCAATTGGCCCCGCCATAATCGCTAGTGCCATAGAAATTCCCTGAACCATCGGCTGCGAGGGGGCCGAGGGGGAAATCACCGTCATAGCAAAGACTTGCTCCACCCACTGAACAAAAGTTATAAAGGACAGTCTCCGTCTGCGCTTGCGCCGTCTGGAACAAAAGCAGCGACAGGACTGAGAGCAAGGCCATTCTGGCCGCTGCGCGCAATAGCGATGTAAGTTGCATAGCATCCTCCTGTTTTCGTTTTTTCGCGGCCATCCTGAGGCCTCTAATCATCAAATCGCAAATGGCGGGCAAAGCACGACACTGACCTGGAACTTTTTTTGGTGTCTTCGAGGCGGCGTCCAGGCAGCAATATGTGCTAGGCGATTCCCGTCAGCGAGTTTGTCAGATTTATTGCTTGGCTAGCTCTGCCGCGCGCTGGCGGGCTCGGGCTATGTCATTGGACAGGCGCAGGGCTTGCTGGTTGGCGGCGGCGGCATCGTCGGCGCGGCCGGCGTGCTGGAGTGCATCGGCTAGCAGCAGATAGGCTACATCGCTGGGCTCGAGGGCGCCGTAGCGCGCGAAGTATTCGGCGGCGCGATTCCAGTTGTCATTTTTCTGGGCGGACTTCTGCCCGGCGTTCTCTTCGGCCTTCTCGGCTGTCTTCTGCTCGATCAAGCCCATATCCAAGAGAACGGCGGGAAAGATAACGTGCAGTTGCATGGCGGAGTCGAAGTTGTGCTGGGCCTGCGGATAATCATGAAGAGCAAAATAGACGGTGCCGAGATTGGCATACGCAGAGGCGCGAATTTGGGGATCCTTCGCCAATTGCAGGACAGCTTCGTAGCGCGAAACGGCTTGTTGCGTATCGCCGTGTTCCTGTGCGTAGATGCCGAGGTTGAGTTGGCTTACGGGATCTCCGGGCTCGAGGGCGGCCGCCGCGCGGAAGTGGATGATGGCTTCGTCGTAGCGGCCCTGGCTGGCCAAGGCGTTGGCGAAATTGTTTTCCGCGACGTAATTATTTTTGGTGACGGCGAGAGCGCGAGACCAGAGAGAGAAATCATCGTGCCAGTAAGCGATCTGGGTGCGGGTGACAACGGAGAGAGCGAGGAGGACGACAACGGCAGCAGCGGCTAGAAATTTTGTCGCCAGAAAACTTGGTGGGACGCTTCTGGCCGAGAGCGAACTCGCGCAATCAGCGGCGCTCCAGACGATCATGATGAAGAGACCGATCACGGGAAGATACGCGTAGCGATCGGCCATGGCTTGGTTGCCGACCTGTATGAGGCCAATCATGGGGACCATGGTGCCGAGATACCAGAGCCATCCGACTACGAGGTAGCGCCGGCGGCGATACTTGAAAACAGCGACGGTGATGGCAATGAGAACGAGCGCCGAGACGGCTATGAGCCACAGCGGCAGGTCGCGCGGTCGGGGATAGGGATAAAGGGCGGCCAGATGCGATGGCCAAAGCGTCTTCTGGATATAGAGGGCGTAGCAGACGATGACATTTTTCAAGCGCAGAACAGGGGAGTGAGCGGCGCGGGTTAGGACGGCTCCGGCGGAGCGCTGCGCGTACATCGTGATAATGGCGCTGGCTAGCGAGAGCGCGAGCAGAGGGATTTTTTCGCGGAACAGCTGCCAGGTGGAGTGTTTCGAGTTCGCGAACACAGATTCTTCCTGATCGCCGTCTGGTGCCGAGCTTTGCTCGGCTCGACAGACGAGAGCCTGCCCTGAGCTTGTCGAAGGAGCATCTGTTCCTACATTAGCTTGGGCTGGTTGGCATTTCTGTCGCAGCCTTCGCAGCGGCCAATAATCCAGCAGCAATAGCAGCAGGGGGAGCGTGATAGACATTGGTTTTGCCATCAGGCTCATGGCGAATAGAGCTACGACTGCCAGATAACGTCCTATGCTTGGTCGTCGGACATACCATCCATAGGCCGCCATTGTCAGGAGGAGAAAAAGCATGCAGAGGACGTTCTTGCGCTCGGCGATCCAGGCTACGGATTCGACATTGAGCGGATGCACCGCGAAGAGCGCAGCAATCATCAGGCTGCGCGCGGTGTATCCGGAGAACCATTGGAGGATTAGAAATAGGAGCAGAGCATCCGCGGCGTGGAACAGCAAGTTGGTGTAGTGATAGCCGGCGGGATTCAGTCGAAAGAGCTGGTAATCGAGAGCGTACGAAAGCCAGGTTAGAGGATGCCAGTTTGCCAGATCGAATGTGGTGAAGGCCCATGGAAGCGTCGTCGAGCGAAGACCAGCTTGCACGTGCGGGTTATCGGTGACGTAGCGATCGTCGTCGAATTTGACGAAGGCGTTGCGCGCTACGGGATTGTAGACGGCCAGGGTGAGAATGACGAGTAGGAGACCGAGCATTACTTTGCGCTGGGCCGATACCGGATTGTTGGGAGCGACGGACATGTTGGGTCGGGGCAGGAAAATCAGGTGACAGGGGACAGGAAAAGCTTAAAACCAAAACTTCGATTTCCGATTTTCCTTTTCCTGGTACCTGTCACCTGATTTTTCTGTCACTGGATTCTAGAGCGCCGCCAGCTTTCGTTGAATTAACAGGAAGTATAGCGCCAGCAGAATCAGGGCGAATCCATTGACGCTTAAAACTACGGGAGCGGTAAAAAGCGGGACGAGCCATCCGGAAAGCAGATTGCCCATGGGCATGCCGCCGCGGAAGGCGAAGTTGTAGACGCTCATAACGCGGCCGCGCATTTCGTTAGTGGTAATCAACTGCACCAGCGAATTTACGGTGGCGAAAACCGCCATCATGGATGCGCCGACTAGCACCAGAAAAACTTCGCTGAGCGGCAGCCACTTGGAAAGAGCGAAGCCTGAGATTCCCGCGCCGAGGCAGAAGAGCGCGGCTAGGGCGACGAATCCTTTTCTTCGAAAATTGCCGGCGCTGGCGATGCCGAGGGAGCCGCAAATCGAGCCAAGCCCCATGAGCGCGAGGAGATTGCCATAGGTCTCCGGCCCGCGATGAAAAATATCTTTTACGAATACGGGGAAGTAGGTCCGCATTGGCATGCTTAAGGCGGTCATGCAGAAGGCCAGGATGATCAGCGCTTCCATGGAACTCTGCTGGCGCGTGAAGCGAATGCCTTGTTTCAGGCTGGAGAGGACGGAATCGGTCGTTTTCACGGGCAGGAAGCGGGCGGTGATAATCGAAAGCGAGATGATGGGAGCAAGAAAAGAAACCGCGTTGAGACCGAAGCACCACTTCTCTCCGAGTTTTGCCAGGGCTTGACCGGCGAGCGCGGGGCCAACCATGACCGCGACATTGAATTGAATGGAATTGAGGGCGATGGCGTTTGGCATATCTTCTTTGTCGACCAGTGTGGGGATCAGCGCCTGATAGGCGGGGCCGCCGAAGGCCTGGGCGAATCCGGAGATGAAGGAGAGGCAAAGGATATGCCAGACGTGCACATGGCCGGTGGCGACGAGGATGGTCAGCGTCGCGGCGGTCATCATCTGCACGTACTGCGAGGCGAGGAGAATTTTGCGGCGCTCAACGCGATCGGCGACTACTCCGCCGAGCAGCGAGAAGAGGAAGATGGGGATGCCGCCGAGAAATTGATCGAGCGCGAGCAGAAAGGCGGAGTGACTGAGGCGATAGATGAGCCAGCCTTGCGCCACGATTTGCATCCAGGTGCCAATGCTGGAGGTGCAGGCGCCGATCCACATCAGGCGAAAATCGCGATATTGGAATGCTTTGAAAACCCGGCGAATCAACGTGGCGTCTCCGTGGGCCTGAAAAAGACTAACATCCCGGGGAGTGGGTTGAGGGGGAGCGCCGATTTCATCGTGGCTGTCGGCCAGTGATGAGCAGCTGGATGCTCAGACGCTCGATCCGATTCTTCGCGTGCTATGCTGAAAGTCCGCAGTGAAAATTTTTCTTATCATTCTGGTTGTGGTTATGGTGTTGCCAGTTGTGCTCCTGGTGGCGCTGTCGAACACACCAGTGGTCCGTCTGGATGCTTCGGCTATTACGATTGGCCGGGCGACTCCGCTGGGCATCGAAGTTAGCGATCCGCACGGGGTTCGGCAGCTAACGGTGTCGATCGAACAGAATGGTGTTACCTATCGCGCCGACGAAATCACCCAACCGGCGCGGCGCATCTTCTGGAGGCATGGCGTTTCGGACAGCGTTTTAAATGTTGTTACTGGAACAAAAAGTATTCCGCAACTGAAGGATGGCAAGGCGCGATTGATTATT
This sequence comes from uncultured Acidobacteriaceae bacterium, assembly GCA_963800565.1. GTDB lineage: Bacteria > Acidobacteriota > Terriglobia > Terriglobales > Acidobacteriaceae > Acidiflorens. Next base: position 3,125,812 of record CAWDBM010000006.1, on the reverse strand, counting down.
GACGCCGCGTCGGATGATTTTCTTGGCAAGACGCGGCGACTGGAGCGCGATGTAACGGTAGTGACGCAGCCTCCGACGTTGACGGTTGATTCCGATGAACACTACCTCTACCTGGGCATGGCGGATCTTGTGACCTTCAATGTCGGTGGCTATTGGACGGAAGCTGGCGTACGGGTGGGGAATGAGACTTTCCGCGGATGGCCGATGCCGGATGGCAAGCCCGGACTTTTTTCATTGTTCGCTTTCGCGTGGAATATGCCCGCGGGCACGGCGCCGCTAGTCTATGCGACGAATCCCGCGGGTAATGAAGTGACGGCGCCGATGGCGTTTCAGTTTCCGAAGAAGGAGCAACCGAAGTATCGGGTGCGCGATTTGCAGCTCGACGATCACTTCATGGAGAAGGTCACGAACGAATTGGATCCGAATGGGACGGGCGATCTGGTGGCGCGATTTGTGAAGATCAACGGTGAGATGCGGCGCGCCAACAATAAAACACTATCTGACTTGCGCTTGAAGACAGAGCCGCGATTTTTGTGGTCTGAGCCGTTTTTGCAGCAGCATAACTCCAAGGTGGAATCCAGTTTTGCCGACGTGCGGACCTACATTTATCACGGGAAGAAGATCGATCAGCAGGTGCATCTGGGCTACGATCTTTCGATTACGCAGCATGTGGGTGTGGAGGCTTCGAATGACGGGCGCGTGATTTATGCTGCGCCGCTGGGGATTTATGGCAATTGCATTGTGCTCGATCACGGTTATGGCTTACAGACGATTTACGGGCACTTGAGTGAGATTGCCGTGCACGAGGGCGACATGGTGAAGCGCGGCCAGATCATGGGCAAGAGTGGCCAAACGGGCATGGCGGGCGGCGACCACATACATTTCAGCATGCAACTGGAGGGCGTGCAGATTGATCCCAAAGAGTGGTGGGACAGCCACTGGATTAAGGATCACATCGCGAAGCGCGTGAGCCTGGCGGCAGTACAGTAAATGATTTTGCTGTCGCTGTTCGCGGCGTGCTAAATACTACGGCTGAACATTGGTCACGGCTTCCTCCCCTTTTTTTGGAAAATACTTTTCGTACCACGCTATAGACCTGTCCATTGAATCGATCTGGTGCTTGACCTCGGAGAGGCCGTGGCCTTCGCGGGGATAGCGGAGAAAGACGGTATCGACGCCTACATCTTTCAGCGCCACGAAAAACTGCTCAGCTTCGGCGATCGGAACGTCGTTGTCGTTCTCGCCATGCATAATGAGCGTCGGTGTATGCGCGGCGGCTATGTGTTTCAAGGCAGAGCGCTCCCAGGCTACATCCATCAGATTTCCCTGGTGCAGGAATTGACCAAACTCCATTTCTTCATATTGATTATAGTAAGTCATATAGTTATAACTTACTAAGTTGGCGATGCCGGCCGTGGGAATTGCAGCTTTAAATTCGTTGGTCTGAGTTATAAGCCAATCGGTTAGCTGGCCGCCGTAACTTACTCCCTCGATGCCCATGCGCTCTCGATCGATCCATAGGTATCGATGGACGGCAGCGCTGACGCCGTAAAGGACATCCTGGCCCTCGTTGCCATCCTGATCGCCGAAAACGGCGTCGGCAAATTTCTGACCGTAGCCGGTCGAGCCGCGATAGTTCACGTTGAGCACGGCATATCCGTGCGCTGCGTAAACCTGCTGTCTGAAATTAAAGAGAGGACCGTTTTGACCGTGCGGGCCGCCGTGGATCACGACGATCAGCGGATGCTTAGTGTTCGCAGTTACATTCAGCCCAAGGGGCTTGGTCAGAAAGGCTTCCACTTCGAAGCGGTTGTCGTTGCTGATAAAGGTGAAGGATTCGACGTCGGCAAGCGACTTACCCGCCAGGAGGTCATGATTGAGATCAGTAAGTTGGCGGGACGCTGCGCCGCTTGGCTTGTAATAGAGCTGAGAGGCGTCACGTGGGGTAGTGAAAGAGTAAGCGACTGCGCCATTATTGGCGATGGACCATCCGCCCACACCTCCCGCTCCGGTGACGAGATATTCTGGCTGACCGTCAGAGATGGGCAGGCGCACGAGATGATAGCTGCCCCGTTCTTGGACGGTGAAGGAAAGGGCGCTCCCGTCGGACGACCACTGTGGCGCATTTTGTCGATTGTCGACGACCTTCCCGATTTCGCGGCGATTGCTGCCGTCCGCATTCATCAGCCAGACGTGCGTGTCTTCCATGGTGGTTTCGCGATCGGTAAGACCGCGGCGAGTCCCGAGATAGGCGATCGACTTGCCGTCGGGCGACCAGCGCGGAGCGTATTCGCAATATTCGGTCGCGGTCAGACGATGAATGCTGTTATCGGCGAGTTGTAAGGTGAATAAGTCGTAGTTAAAGAACTCGTCCTGATTGGGATCGCGGTTAGAAGCGAAAACAATTTGTTTGCCATCGGGCGACCAATCGATGGAGTGCTCATCGTAGTTACCTTGAGTAAGTTGGCGGATTTTCTTCGAAGCTATTTCCACTACGAAGATGTGAAGGCGCTGATTGTCGTTGAAGCGTGATAGACCTTCTCCGTAATCGGGCTTATAGAGATAGCGAGTGATAACCATGGGATCGCCGCTGGCGGCGGCGGCGCGGTTGTCAGGAGTGGATGAAATGAAGGCTATCTGCTTGCCATCTGGCGACCAGGCGAGGTCTTTGCCTGTGTCGGGCAGAGGAGAATTTGTGCCTGCCAATGGCGCGAGGGCGGTGGCGCCGGTGCCATCGGGATGCGCGACTAAGAGGCTGCTCTTATCGCCGTCGCTGCCATGGAAGGCAATCCACTTGCTGTCGGCGGACCAGAGCGGAGAGCTGGCTGGCTTGTCGCCGCCGAGGCGAATACTTTTTTCTGTGCTCAAGTCCATCACCCAGAGTTGACCAGACGGGCGCCCCGGCTGATCGCGCACGGCGATGGTGTAAGCGATGTAGCGGGCATCGGGCGAGATCGCTGCGCTGCCGACGGAGCGCAGGCGAGACAGATCGCTGCTGCTCAGGCCCTGGGCGATGGCGGGCGTGGCGATCAAAACTGGTAGCGCGGCGAGTAAGTAGACGGCGCAGGTCAACATGGGATGGAAACGGCGCATGGATTCCCCCGAAGAATGAATGTGCTGAATTGCACGGACATACTAGGTGGAAGTTGCGCTGGGGTCAACGTGCGATGCGAATGGGAATGCCGCGAGCGGAAACGAAACCCGCGAAAGGCCCTTTGCAGGACGGCTTTCGCGGGCACTTTGTTTTGTATTTGCGCTCGTCGTGACTTTGCGCTACTTAAAGCCAATCACGCCGAAAGTTCCCGCCAGGTTGTTGTGCGGACCGGCGGTGAAGAAAAGTTGATTGGTCGCGCCGTCGTTGGCCGTTCCTCCCCCGAACGCAATCCCCCATAGCTGGTCGATAATGATGTCTTTGCCGCTTGTGTCTTTGATCGTGCCGACGAACTGACCGGTCTGCAGATTGAAGGCATTGATGGTGCCGCTGTTCGTATTGTTGGAGACCAAGAGGCTGTTGCTGAGCCGGCCAAAATTCTTGGGCGCGACTGCGAAGCCCCAGGGCTGATTCAAGGGCACGCCGCTCGCCAGCGTTTTTACGAATGTGCCGTCCTCCTGAAAGATGTCGACATAGCCGCCAGGAGCTTCATCTGCCTGGGCGAACGCCACGTAAACCAAGCCACCCATATCGGCGATACCGAAGGGCGCGTAGCCTGCGGGCAGCGTACTGTCCGTGAAGGTATTGACGAGGTTGAAATTTCCGTCGTACACCTCGACCATGTTCTGGGCGAGATTGGCGGCGTAAATCATGTTGCCGGAAGCGCGATTGGTGATGGCGAGGCCTGTATAACTAGCGCCGGTTGCCGAGTTATTGACAGCGATAATCGCGTCGTTTGGATTGGACTGCGGAGCCCATCCGCTGATGGTTCCATCCAAAGTCGCGAAGATGAAAAAAGCCGACCAGCCCTGCACCGGGAACTCGCCCGTACCGTTGAAGACGATTCCAGTGGGCTGACCGGGACCTGCGCCAGCCGCCGGAATCAGGACTTCCAAGCCCTTCTTGACACCCGTGGCGGTGTAGAGGGTCGACCAACCTGAGCCTTGATCGCTGACCCAGAAGGGACCCCCTGGACCGTAGGCCAAGCCCCAGCCGTTTACCTGGAGCGGATCGATGTGTTTTGCCCAAGCGATCTGGTTCGACACCAGACTTGTAAGTTGATACTGCGCGAGAGCTGTGCCTGAAACGAGTAAGAGCGCGAGCCCGAGAGAAAGCGTGAACCAAACCTTGCGACGCTGCATAGAAGAATCCTCCTGAGATGGTGCGCGCCAGAGCGCAACGAACTCTTGAGTTCTGTTTTGCGTTCTGACTGGCAATCGAATGCTAGTGGGGCGACTGTAGGCGGTTGTCAAAGGAGTGTCATCTGTTTGCACAATTCTTGTCAGGGTGAAAAAGAAGAAGGAATGCAGGCACAATCGCTCGCGTCATCGACCCACGCGGGAACGAGTCAGAGGGAATGTAGAGAATGCCGCTCATGGATAAGCAGTCCTTGGAATCCGCTCCACAAAAAGGCCCATCGCAACGTCCTAAAGTTTTATCGCGGGTCTGCCGATGGGACAGACAGGCGGGAATAGGGCTAACCCCGCGGAAGGTGACATCATGAGCATAAGTCCGATTTCGGCCGCGAGTCTGGGGCAGTCAGTTCTGGCGGCGAGTAACTCCACGCAACTGCAACAGACCTTCCAGAGTCTGCAAAACAGTCTTACGACGGGCGATCTGAACGGCGCACAAACGGCGTTCAGCACATTGCAGTTGTTGAACCGAAACCTCGAAAATGCCAGCGGAAGCAGCGCATCCAACAGTTCTCAACTGTCCACCGACTTAACCGCGCTTGGCAGCGCGTTGAGCGCGGGCGATTTATCCACCGCGCAGTCCGCTTTTGCTACGGTGAACAACGATCTCATCAGCGGTAACTCGCCATCTCTAACCAATGAGACAAGCGCTGCCACCGAAGCTGGGCAGTTAGTAAGTCAATTGCTTGGCTCGTTGAATGTGAACACATCATCGGACACGTCGAGTGCGGCTGACAGCACTACGTCGGTGTTAGAGCGGGTTTATGGAAGTTCGGGCAGCCTCAACGTGCGCGCATAGCGTTTCGCTATTCGCGGGAAGCGGTAGTCGAATCTGGTCGCGGCAAGCGCTAGAAGCCTGGGAGGGCGGTGATTCCCTTTGCTTCCACACATTCATAGGCGCGGCCAGCTGATAGCTTTTGGTAGTCTTCGATTCTTCCGCTTGGCCATTCAATCACGAGGCGATCGACTTTATTTTGCTTGCCTAGTCCGAAGGTTACAGGCAGTTCCGATTGGGAGAGGTAACTCGATCCTCCCTTCACCACGCGTGATTGGCTCGCCGCGGCATTCGATGCTCCATGAAATATCTTGACGATCGCGCCGATGGCGTCCCGATTGGACTTTGTTCCCACTAAGCGAAAACGGATGCTATGGTTGCCTGCAGTCTGATCGTTGCGGTAGAGATATGCGGGGCCGTTGTTGGTGGTGATGAGCAGATCGAGGTCGCCATCGCGATCGAAATCTCCGTAGGCCAAACCGCGGCCGACTTTCGGCTGACTGAAACTGCCTCCGAGGGCGGAGGCTACGTCCACGAATGTTCCCTTCCCGCGATTGAGAAAGAGTTGGGGCGGCTGCGCGTATCCGACTCCGCTGACGTTGCGCACCGTATCGTCGATATGGCCGTTGACAACTGCGAGGTCGAGCGCGCCGTCCAGGTCGGCATCGAGAAAGACGCATCCGAATCCGAGCTTGTCTTTGGACGCCTGGCCGATTCCGCTCGGCAAGGCTACGTCGACGTAATTGCCGTTCTCCGAGAGGCGATAGAGGCCGGTCATTTCATTGTCGAAATTCGTGATGGCTATGCCGGGGTTGCCTAAATTCTCGAAGTCGGCTACGTCAACACCCATGCCGGCGCGGGTTCGACCTTCGGCGGAGAAAGCAATGCCAGCATCGACCGCCACGTCTTTAAAAGTGCCGTTGCGCTGGTTACGATAAAGTTTGTTGGGCTGCGTGTCATTGGTCACTAGTAAGTCGGGCCAGCCGTCGTGATCGTAGTCGAGCATAGCTACGCCCAGGGACTTCGAACTGCTGTCGAAGATTCCACTGGTTGCGGTTACGTCTTCAAAAGTTCCGTTGCCGCGATTGTGAAAGAGCCAGCACGTTTCTCCGCGGTAGGCTTCAGGCGTGCAGTAGGATTTGTGCTTACCATCTAGGCTGCAAAATACATCATGCTCGGCCGACCATTTGACGTAGTTGCAGACAAAAAGATCTAGTAACCCGTCGCGGTCATAGTCAAACCACAATGCAGATGTGCTCATCGCTTGCCGATTAGCTAAGCCGCTCGACTTAGTAACATCTATGAACGTTCCTCTGCCTGTGTTCTTAAAGAGGTGGTTCTGACCTACGCAAGTAATAAAGATGTCGGGAAAGCCATCGTTGTCGTAATCGCCCACGGCTACGCCCATTCCATACATTTCTACGTCGAGGCCGGCGCTATGAGTTACATCGGAAAATGTGCCGTTGCGATTGTTGCGATAGAGCTTTAGGGTGCTGGCGTGCTCGCGTTTGTGTCCGAGCCAATCTGATCCGTTTACCAGAAGAATGTCTTGCCAGCCGTCGCGATCGTAGTCGAGAAAAGCGCAGCCTGCGCCCAGGGTTTCGGGCAAAAGCTTGCCGCCATAGGCTCCGCTGTTGTGGCGGAAGTTGATTCCGGCTTGCGCGGTTATATCGGAGAGGCGGAACCCGGGATCGATGGATGTTGCAGCCGGAGCGGCGAAGGCATCGAGAATCGAACTAGAGGTTGATGCGAAGGCGGCCATTCCGCACAAGAAAGAGCGTCGACTAACTGAAGCGCATTCTGCAGGACACTTACTCACGGAAGGTCTACCAGGCCATTGCGAATCGCGTAGACGACTAACTCGGCGGACTTGTGGATTCCGAGGGCGTCCATCATGTTAGCGCGATGGACGGCGATGGTGTTGGCGCTGAGGTCGAGCACGGCCGCGATCTCTTTGTTCGACTTACCCTCCACGATCATTTGCAGCACTTCGAGTTCCCGCGGAGTCAGTCCGGCGTGGCGTCGGCCTTTGAGCGTGGCTGGGCGCTTGAGTTGAGAGTCGAGGACGGTTTCGCCGTTGACCACTCTTCGGATGGCCGCGCCGAGTTCGAGGTCGACGGCATTTTTCAGGACATAGCCGCGCGCTCCGGCGTCGAGGGCCTGACGCACCAGCGTCTCTTCGGGATGCATGCTGAGCATCAGCACCAGAGCTTGCGGATGCTTCTCGAGAATCTGGCGCGTGGCTTCGAGGCCGTTCATGCCGGGCATGGCGCAATCCATGACAATCACTTTGGGATTGAGCTCATCGGCGAGTTTGATGGCTTCGGGACCGTCGCTGGCTTCGCCGGTCACGGAGATATCGGGTTCGTCTTCGAGGATGCGGCGGAAACCGCGACGCACCAGGTTGTGATCGTCAACGAGTAACACTGAAATCTTAGGCGGCATTGGATTCTAGATTCCTTCTTGGAACGGTCAAACGAACCAGCGTTCCGCTTCGAGCTGCATCTTGGCCTTGGCCGTCGTTAGGCGCGGGTTTCACAAATGCCAGCGTCCCGCCCAGAAGTTCAGCGCGTTCTCGCATTGCTACCAGGCCAATTCCCTGCCCCGCGGATAGTACGTCGAAACCTTTGCCGTGATCTTCCACTTCGACTTCCAAGAATTGCGGCAGGAAGCGCAGGCGGACCCAGGCTTCGCTCGCTCCCGAGTGACGAGTCAAGTTATTCAAAGCCTCCTGCACAACGCGATAGACGTGGATTGCGGCGTTACCGTTGACCGGAAAAGACTCGCCCGATTTTTCATAGCATACGTGAATTCCAGCTTGGCGTTCCACCACGGGCAGATACCAGTCGAGCGTACTCTCGAGGCCGGTTTCTTCGAGCATCACGGGGTGTAGGGCCTGGGAAAGGCTGCGCACTTTATCGAGTGTCGTTTGCGCGATCTCGCAGACTTCGCGCAAGTCGGCACGTAACGCGGATCCTTCGGGCGCCTGTTTTCCGGCGCGGGTGAGCATGGCGCCGACCGCGGTGAGAATCTGGCCGAACTCGTCATGCAATTCGCGCGAGATGTGGCGCAAGGTGGATTCCTGAGTAGAAATGAGCTTCTGGGCCAACTCGCTGCGTTGTTCGGAGAGCGCGGCGAGTTCCGCGAAGAGGCGGCGATTGGAGCGGATGAGATAAAGACTGGTGAAGAGAATCGCGAGCAATGTCGCGGTGAGGAAGAGATAGACCTGACGTTGCACACGGTCGTAAATTTGGGCGATGCGCTGCGCCGCTTGTTCTTCGCTTTCATTATTCTGGACGAGGAGTCTCGAGACGGCGGTGCTCAGCGCTTCCTGCCGGGCGCGGAGCGAGACTTGAATCTGCGTTCTCGCTTCTGCCTGATTGTTGTCTTGCGCCAGGGCGAAGGTGCGATCAGCAGCATCCCAGAACTGGGCCACGGAATTCTCTAAGTATTTTTCTTGCTCGGGAGTTCGATTGACGGGGGCGACTTGCTGCTCGCGGTGCAGGGCGTCGTCGAGATCGGTGCGCACACGCCGAAATTGCGCCGACCATGCTGTCAGCGGGTACGGCTCATCGTTGTCGAGCATATCGCGCATGGCGAGGGCGAGAGAGTTCAGGTCGTTTTGGATGCGCAGCAGTTGCAGGGAATCTTTGCGGTTGCGGTCGACTAGATTGTTTTGCAGTTCGCGGAGGCCTGAGATCTGGCGGGTGATGTAGGCAGAGTAAGCGATCACGGCAGCGAGGGTGATGACCAGTCCCAAGAATAATCCGGGCGTGGGAGAGCGATGCGGCTCAGGCGAATGGGGCACGAGCGAACGCGGCACGCCCCGAGAATACAACGCTGGCCGCTTAATTTACTAATCTCCCAATTGCCGCTCGAAGCTCGTCTGACTTGAATCCGAAGGGGCCGGGCTTGGCTTTGTAGGCTACGCGGCCTTTGGCGTCGATGAGGTAAAGACGGTCGGGCCATCCCGTATAAGCCTGCTCGGTGGAGTTGCCGAATTCGTCGAGCACGGCGGGAATCTTAATGCCGAGTTTCCGGACGCAGGCTCCGGCAACAAGGGCGCGCTCTTCTTCGTCTTTGGGGCTCGCGAGAACAACCTGGTCTTTAATATTGCTCTGCATCTCCCAGACGTCGCTTGGATGCGCCTCGGTGATGTAGACAACCAGGAAGGCAACCTTGTTTTGGTATTGATCGTAGAGCTTGTTGAGAGCGGGAACCTCCCGCCGGAAGGGCGGTCAGGTGTAGCTTCCGAAGATGAGCACGACGGGTTGGCCCTGCGCCGTCAGGCTTGAGAGTTGGACGGAGGCGCTCTTGTCGAGCTTCATCAGCGAAAAATCTGGAGCGGTATCGCCGACTTCCAGGTGGCCGGCGCGAGCGTGAGTCCACAGAGTTTCGAAGGGGAGGACTAGAAATGCTACGGGGCCGGGGATTTTGGACATGAAGCGGGCGAAGGTTTCCGGCGGCTGGCGCATGATGTCGTAGAGCCCAGCACAGGAGAGCAGCCAGACGACCGCGACCACGGCGACAGTGGTTAGCACCGCTTTTTTCGGGAATCGCGATTTCGTGGATATCTTCCTTTGCGAAGTATCCGGCGGAGCTTCGACTTCGCTTCTCATCTCAATCCTGAGTCGCTCCCCACGGAGCGTCCGTCGGCGCGAAGTTTTCTTCGCGGCGGAAGTGCGGCGATTATAAGGAAGCGGACGTGGAGATCAATAGTGCAAAAGTAGTAGTAGGTCAGTTTGAGAACTACATTCCCTCGGCGGCTAAAGCCGGGATAAAGACAGAGGCTCTCGGCGCATCTGAAGTCGCACCCTTTCAAAACGAATTCAACCTAAGCTCGGCAAAATCACGAGGGCAAGGGCCGGCCACGAGTCTCCGCGCCGAATGGCGTTAGCAGCAGGCCGATAGCAAAGGCGATTGCGGTTAGGGCTACGGGGGTGCCGATTGAGCCGAAGTGACGCACTCCCGCTCCAACCAGGAAGGTGATTCCGGCTCCGGCGAAGCGGGCGAAGGAGGTGGAGAAGGCGAAGGCGCTGGCTCGGCATTCGGTGGGATATTGCTCGGGGAGCCAGAGGGTGTAGACGGAGAAATTGGCTCCGCCGAATCCCAGGAAAAACAGGCACACGAAAAACCACGGTAGGCCGTTCGCGCCGAGGTAGTAAATTTTGCCGAAGGTGAGGGCGACGAAGACCATCATCAGGGCGAAATAAAAGGCGAGGGCGCCGCGGCGACCGAAGCGTTCGGCGAGGGTGGGCATGGCCAGGCAGCCGAGGATGGTGGCGACGGCTACCAGCATCGTGGCATAGGAAGCCATCTGGGCGGCTTGCGGTCCTACGCGGCCGCGAGCTTCGGCTAACGCTGTAACGGCTGCAGGAACGTAGACAGTGCCGGCCCACAGACCGCAGATGGAAACCAGCATGAAGATGGAATTCAGAATGGTGCGGCGGCGCAAGACTGGATTAAAGAGCGTCGCGAGCGGACGCCACCACGGCAAAGTTTGCACAACTTTTTCTTTTTGCACCCAGCGGGCGGGCTCGGTGACGCCGTAGCGGACCCACGCGAGGAGCAGGGCGGGCAATCCTCCGAAGGCGAACATGGCGCGCCAGCCGAGATAGCTTCCAATGCTGTAGTTGGCGAGGGCGGCGAGGAGGAAGCCGAAATAGTAGCCGGTGTGCATGAAACCGGCGCCGGCGATGCGGCGATTTTCGGGCCACTCTTCGGCGACAAAAGTGCCGCCCATGGCCCATTCTCCGCCGATGCCGATGCCGGCCAGAAGGCGGAGAATCGCAAGTTGCCAGATACTGGTGGCGAAGGCGCTCAGCAAAGTGAATGCGGAATAGCAGAGAACGGTGAGCATCAGGGTGCGGACGCGGCCAAATTTGTCTCCGATCGGACCCCAGAGGAAGGCGAGACCCCAGCCGACCAGAAAGAGGGCGAAGAGGAGACCGCCGTAGTAACCGATGTTTCCTTTGGTGGCCGCAATGCCGGAACGCGGCAAAAGTTCGCGCAGCGAGGGCACGAGGACTAGCGCGTAGATGACGGAATCCATGCCGTCGAGGGTCCAGCCTCCCCAGGAGGCCCAGAAGCCGCGCACTTGATTTCTAGTTAGGGGAGCGTTGGAATCGCCTTCGCCGCGCCCGGTTTGCAAGGGTTGGACATGCATTGTCTGTGCACTCCGCGTGGAGAGTGAAAATCTGCCAAGGCAGCATACTCCGGTCGCTTGCGGAAGTCGATGGCCCACAAAACAATGTGTGAGTGTCTCCCCTCTGCATGCCAGAGGGACCAACAGGAAGAATCATTTGACAGCCCTGAAATAGGCTCTTATGGTGATCTATTCACTCCGTTCGACTTACCAAGAGAAATAATCAGGAGACCACTATGTTGAAGAAGTTATGTTTCGGGCTGGTTGCGGTTGGGCTGCTGGCTCCTGCGATTTGGGCGCAGACGGTTGACGAAATCATCGCGAAAAATGTTGCGGCGCGCGGCGGAGCGGACAAGCTGAAGAGCGTGCAAACGGTAAAGTCGACGGCGACGCTGGCGATGGGACCGGGGATGGAAGCTCCGGGAATTTTGATCCAGAAGCGTGGAAATCTGGCGCGACTGGAGTTCACTATACAGGGGCTGACCGCCATACAGGCCTATGACGGAAACCACGCGTGGCAGGTGATGCCGTTTATGGGCAAGAAGGATCCGGAACTGATGTCGGCGGATGAAGCAAAGGAAGTGGAAGAGATGGCGGATATCGATGGGCCGATGGTCGACTACAAGAGCAAGGGAAATCAGGTGGAGCTTCTGGGCAAAGAGAAGATGGAGGGCACGGACGCCTACAAGATGAAGGTCAGCCTGAAGAATGGCGACGTGCAGACCGTATACATCGATGCGGATTCCTATCTTGAGATTAAGGAAGAGACGAAGCGAACGGTGCGGGGAAGCGAGCAGGTGTATGAGGCGGCGATCGGCGACTACAAGGAAGTGGGCGGGGTAATTTTTCCCTTCGCCGTGGAAAGTGGCGTTAAGGGGAGCCAGGAAAAGCAGAAGCTGACGATCACAAAGATAGAGCTCAATGTGCCGGTGGATGATGCGATGTTTAAGATGCCGGCAGCGGCGGCGCCGGCTCCGCCGAAAATGGATGCGCCTAAGAATTAGTGTTCGCGAAGTCGCTTAAGCGGAACGGTTGACTTCTTACTGGACGGGCTAAACGGTTTGCTGAAAAACTCGACTTTGTCTTTGCTTTTGGGTGGCGCAGCGGTTCACCGCTGCGATAAAGGCCCTGTTTTCAATGACGGCTTCAGCCGCTGAGGGCAACTGCCGCGCATCGCAACAGTTTTTCAGCAATCTGTAAAGCCCCTCTGCCGCGGCGCGGCTGAAGTCGCGCCCTTTCAAAACAGGATCAAGATCACAACATAGAGGGAACAATGACTAAGGCAACGATGTCTGATCGTGTGCGAATTTTGTCGGCAGTTTTTTTCGTTGTCGCTCTGGCGATTTTCGCTGGTGCGCAGGAGGTGACACTGGATTCGGACACGCTGAGCGGACTGCCAATACGCTCGATTGGTCCCGCGGCGACGGGCGGTCGCATTGCGGATATCGTTGCGGTGCGCGAGGGGGACCGGCTCACGATTTACATCGGGTCGTCGAGCGGCGGGGTTTGGAAGTCGGTGGACAGCGGGACGACCTTTAAGCCGATCTTTGACAAGCAGCCTTCGCTCTCGATTGGGTCGCTGGCGATTGATCCTTCGAACCCGAAGACGGTTTGGGTGGGCACGGGCGAATCGTGGGTTCGCAACAGCGTCTCGGTGGGCACGGGAATTTATCGCTCGCGCGATGGCGGCGAAAATTGGGAGGCGCTCGGGCTTGCCGACTCCGAGCACATCAGCCGCGTCATTGTTCATCCTAAGGACAGCAACACGGTGTATGCATGCGCGCTCGGTCATCTGTGGAATGCGAATACGGAGCGCGGAGTTTTCAAGACTACTGATGGCGGAAAGACCTGGAACAAGCTTCTCTTCCGCAATGACAGCACGGGTTGTGCGGAGATGGTGATGGACCCGCAAGATTCGAGTGTGCTTTATGCGGCGATGTGGGACGTGCGGCGGGAGCCGCATAATTTCCGTTCGGGCGGACCGGGCAGCGGATTATTTAAGAGCACGGATGCCGGCGCTACTTGGCATGAACTGCGAAAGGGGCTGCCGGAGGGCGATCTCGGGCGCATCGGCATTGCGGTCGCTCCGACGAATCACGCTCGCGTTTACGCGGTGGTCGAGGCGAAGAATCATACGGCGCTGTTTCGGTCGGATGATGGCGGCGATAGTTGGGCGGAGGTGAATAACTCATTTAACGTTAGCGGCCGGCCGTTCTATTTTGCGCGGCTGGCGGCGGATCCGAAGAATGCGGATCGCTTGTATAAGCCAGGATTTTTTCTGACGGTTAGCGATGATGGCGGGAAGAGTTTTAGCGCGGCGTTTTCTACCAGCGAAGGATTTGGCGAGTCGGTGCACGGAGATCTGCATGCGTTGTGGATCAATCCGGATAATCCTGATCAGATGCTGCTTGGCACCGACGGCGGCGTGTATCAGTCGCTGGATCGGGCCGCGCATTGGCGGTTTCTCTCGAATCTGCCGGTGGCGCAGTTTTATCACGTGAGCGCCGATATGGCCGACCCATACAACGTTTACGGCGGGCTGCAGGATAACGGGACGTGGATGGGGCCGTCGCGGGCGGTCGATGGAATTGCGAATCGACACTGGCGGGTGATTGGCGGAGGCGATGGCTTCTGGGCGTTTTCCGATCCGGCGGACGCGGATTATGCGTATGTGGAATATCAAGGAGGAATGATTTCGCGATTTCGGAAGTCGACGGGCGAGGCGCGAGACATCAAGCCGCTGCCGCGTGCTAACGAGCCGGAGTTTCGTTTTAATTGGAATGCGCCGATTCATATGAGCGAAAACCAACCTGGTACGATTTACCTGGGCGGGCAATTTTTATTTCGGTCGAAGGATCATGGGGAGTCGTGGGACCGGATTTCGCCGGACTTGACTACGAATGATCCGGCGCGGCAACACCAGGAATTGTCGGGCGGGCTGACGATTGACAATTCTGACGCCGAGAAGTTTGAGACGATTTATACGATCGCCGAGTCTCCAAAAAATGGTGACGTGATCTGGGCGGGCACAGACGACGGCAATGTGCAGGTCACTCGCGATGGCGGCAAGCATTGGACGAATGTCGCGAAGAACGTTACCGGATTGCCCGCGGGGACGTGGGTGTCGACGATTGAGGCGAGTCATTTCGATCCGGCTACGGCTTATGCGACGTTTGATGGGCACGCGGCGGGCGACATGAAGACCCATGTCTACCAAACGAAAGACTACGGCAAGACATGGACTTCGCTCTCGACACCCGAGTTGAGCGGCTATGCACATGTGGTGCGGCAGGACCTGGTGAATGCCAATCTGCTTTTTGTGGGAACGGAGTTCGGACTTTTTATATCGATTGATGGAGGCGCGCACTGGGCGCAGTTCAAGGGCGGCTTGCCGAATGTCGCGGTGCGCGATGTTGCGATACAAGCGCGGGAGTCGGATTTACTTCTCGCGACGCATGGGCGCGGGATTTATATTCTGGACGATTTGACGCCGATCCGGGCGCTGACTCCGGAGATTCTTGCGAAGGATCTGGTCATGCTGCCGTCGCGGCCGTCGGTCCTGGCGCTACCGGCGGGTGAACAGCGCTTCGATGGAGATTCGGAATTTCACGGGCGTACTTTGCCGGAAGCAGCAGCAATTGCCTATTACCAGAGAAAGCGGCATATTTTTGGCGACTTGAAAGTGGATGTTTTCGATGCGAACGGGCAGTCACTAACATCTTTGCAGGGCGAGAAGCGGCGCGGGTTGAACCGAATGCAATGGCCGGAGCGCGGCAAGCCACCTAAGATGCCACCCGCGGCGGGATTGGTGGAGAATGAATTTGTATTTTATGGTCCGCAGGTGCAGGAAGGGACTTATAAAGTCACGCTAACAAAAGGTAAGGACACTTACTCATCCGAAGTTAAGCTGGTACCTGATCCACGCAGTAAGAGTACGGCGGCGGACCGCGCCTTGCAGCATAAGACGGTGACTCAGCTTTATGACATGCTGGCGCAATTGACTTACATAGTCGATGCAACCAGCGAACTGAGCGGGCAGGCGAACCAACGGGCTGGGGCAGCGTCGGATGTTAAGTTGAAGGAGCAACTCAACGACTTAACGCAGAAACTGGAGGAGTTCCGGTCGTCGCTCGTGTCGGTGAAAGAAGGCGGCATGATTACGGGAGAGAAGAAGCTACGCGAACACCTCGGTGAGTTGTATGGTGCGGTGAATGCTTATTCGGGACGTCCAACCCAGTCCCAGAATGAAGAGACGACTGTGCTCGGAAAGAAATTGGATGACGCGGGAACACAGTTTAAGGCAATTGTGACGGCGCAGATCCCGGCGCTGAATACGGCTTTGCAGGGCAAGAACGTTGAACCGCTCAAAGTGACTTCGCGCGAGGATTGGGATAAGAAGCAGAAGTAAGGAAGCAGTCGCTGTAGGCGGCTACGGAAGCCGCGCCAGTTCAAAACGAAAGCGAGTCGAACGGCACGAGCAATTCGTGCCGTTACCTTTTGTGCGCTCATAGGGAATAAATCGAGGTACCTCGCCAAACCTATCGTTAAATCGTACTCCACATAGCCTTGCCAATTACCTACGTAATTACGACGTAACGTTCCCCTGTGTTAGAGATTACTAATAGAACAGCTTCGGGAAATGGCCCGATTTGGGTCTGCTCGCAGCGGTTGGCCGCGACGGAAGTATGCGGCTCGAGAGAACTCATGACCAAGAAAATCCTGGTGGTTGACGATTCCAAGACAGCTTTGATGATGGAGCGCGAGATTCTGGAGAAGCGCACTAACTATCAGTGCGTGACCGCGTGCGACGGGCAGGAAGCGGTTGAAAAGGCGCAACTGGAGCGGCCTGACCTGGTGTTGATGGATGTGGTGATGCCGCGGATGAATGGGTTTGAGGCGTGCAAGATAATGCGCGAGCAAGTGGGCACGCGCGAGACTCCTATCGTTCTGGTGACTACTCGGGGCGAAGAATCTTACATTGAGGCAGGATTCCAGAGCGGATGCAACGACTACATTACGAAGCCCGTGGACGGCGCCGAACTGGTGGCGCTGGTGGAGAGCTACCTGGGGAAGTAACTGGTATGCGCCGAGGCTTTCAATAGGTGCGGCAAGGATCGCTATGAACGATAACAAGAATCATTCCGCTGGAGTCAAGCTCTCTGGGGCCGACGCGATGAATGAGGCCCGGTTGCGAGCGGCGCGCAAAAGGCTGGAGCAAAGCCGCGACCAGGAAGATGCGATCGAAGGGCTGCGTGAGATTGCGGCTACGTTCCTGGGCTCGGAAGAAATTGGTTTGTTCCGGGTGGATCGCGAAGCGGCGAGTTTTGAGGTGATTGGGTCTTTCGGGATCGATCCCAAGGAATACGATCTGCCACGAGCGATCGGCAAACCGGGTCTTGAGCGTCTGATGCGCGGCGAGTGTCACGTTGAATTTGGAACACGCGACCAGGCAGGCGCGGCCGACAAGGCGCAGGCATTTATTCCGATCCGCCGGGCAAATCAAACGATGGCCATTCTGGCGGTATTGCGGCTGTTGCCGCAGAAGATCGCGTTTGATCAATCGGACATGGAGTTGTTCCAGCTTCTCTCCGACGAAGCGGCGATGCCTTTGTTTGGGCGCAACGGACATTCGAAGACTGACATTGATGGATCTGGAATCAGAGCATGAGCGAGAAGTCGTCAAAATTTAATCCGGCGGTTCTGCCGGCGGAGTTCATGAAGCGCTTCGAGCATAAGGAGTCGAGCGAACTTCGCCACTTTCTCTATCCCGGGCAAGTCTTCGTGTCCAGCGATCCGATCACGATCTCGACCATCCTCGGATCGTGCGCGGCGGTTTGCCTGTGGGACCGGCACAGGAAAGCGGGAGGGATGAATCACTATCTGTTGCCGGAGGGGCCGAATGAGGGATCGAACCGGCTGCGCTACGGGAATGTCGCCAATCCAGAGTTGTTGCAGAGGGTGTTGGCAGTGGGATGCGAGGTGAGGTTTTTGCAGGCCAAGATTTTCGGCGGCTCGAGCGCTTTCAGCGCCGATCCATCGCAGTCAGTGGGATCAAGGAATGTAGAACTGGCGGAAGATTTTCTGCACTCGGTCGGGATTCCGATTGTGGAACGGGATATATCGGGCAAACGCGGCCGCAGACTGGCGTTTCAGATCTTTGATGGTGTGACCACAATCAGGAATTTTGATCAGGTTTAGGAGAAACAGTGGATCTAGCGGACTTTGACCGGGATGCAGTTCTCGCGTCATTCGTTGTCGAATCGGAAGAGGGCCTCGACCTGATGGAACAGGTCCTGGTGCAGATGGAATCGAGTCCTTCGGATCCGGAGCTGCTGCACAGCATTTTTCGTGTCGCGCACACGATCAAAGGAAATGCAACTTCGCTGGGACTCAGCGATCTGGCGGGGTTTGCCCACGTGGTTGAGGATTTGCTGGATGTTTTTCGCGAGCAGCAGGCGTTGCCGACCGCGGACTTGATTTCACTTTTGCTGAAAGCTGTGGATGAACTTCGCAGCATGATTGCGGGGGCAACCGTGGGAGCGCGTGAACTTACTCCGGCACAGCAGGAGCTCAGAAAGGAAATCGCACGCGAGGCGGAGAAGCGGTCGAAGACAGCAGTTGGGGCGGGTGAAGTGGCAGCGAGTTCAGGTGCGGCGGTGAAGGTTGACGGGCTTCCGAATGCCAATCATCGCACGCTGCGCGCGGATGTCGAGAAGCTCGACCATATGCTGAATCTGACCGGCGAGATTGTGATTGCGCAGGGACGGCTGCGGCGGATGATCGAGAAACTCGGCACCGAACAGGGCAGCGCGATCCTGGAGATGCACCGCGAGGCAGAGCGCCTGTATATGGATCTGCAGAGCGAAGTGATGAGCATTCGCATGGTGCCGATCGGGCCGCTGTTTCGGCAGTTTATTCGTTCGGTCAGAGACATGGCTAAGAGCCATGGAAAACTGGCGCGGCTCGAAGTGACGGGAGAGGACGTCCAGGTGGATACGACGGTGCTCGAACAGTTGAAAGATCCGCTGCTGCACCTGGTGCGCAACGCGGTCGATCATGGACTTGAGAAACCGGCGGTGCGCAAGAGTGAGGGCAAGAATCCGAGCGGGCTGATCCGGCTATCGGCGGCGCATAGCGGCGGAAACATTATCGTGACGTTGCAGGATGATGGATCGGGGTTCGATCGCGCGCGCATTCTCGCGAAGGCGCGGCGGCTCGGACTCGTCTCCGGCAAAGACGATATTCGCGATGAGGAGCTTTTTGGACTGGTATTTCATGCTGGATTCACAACGGCGGAATCGGTCACCGATCTGTCCGGCCGCGGAGTGGGGCTGGATGTGGTGCGGCGCAACATCGATGGGCTGCGCGGGACGGTCGATATTGCGAGCACCCAGGGCAAAGGAACGACCATCACGATTCGCCTGCCTCTGACGCTCGCCATCATCGAAGGATTCTCGGTGAAGGTAGGAAATGAAATTTTCGTAGTGCCGCTGGAACATGTGACGGAGTGCACGGAATTGCCCGAGGAGCAGCGCAACTCAGAGGAGACGGGAATTTTTAGCGTGCGTGGCAATGCGATTCCATATGTGCGTTTGCGGCGCATGTTCAGCCTCTCGGGCGCGGCACCGAAGCGGGAAAATATTGTCGTCGTGAAGATGAATGAGTTCCACGCCGGGATCGCAGTGGATGAACTGCTGGGCGGAATGCAGACGGTGGTGAAGCCGCTGGGCAAGGCATTGCGAGGGATTCCGGGGATTGCGGGTTCTACCGTGCTGGGAGACGGTCGGGTGGGATTGATTATCGACGTTCCCAGCCTGCTCCGCGGAGTGATGCAGTCGAGTTTGCAGGCGCAGGCTTAGGCGCACAGGGGCGGAGCGTCAAACAGTGATTCAAGAGATTGGTTAGAAGGCAGTCATATTGAGCAGTAAGTAAGCGTAGAGAGGGTGAGAACAATGACAAATTGGCAGGATCAAAAAATAGGCACGCGGCTTGGAGTCGTCTTTGGTGCCATGCTGCTGGGCGTGGTTGCAGTTGGCGGATTCGGGCTAACCTGGCTGGGCCGCCTGAATAACGAGATGTCGGCTTCGCTGCAAAAGCGCTATAACACGGTCGAAGCGACGCATCAGACGATTGAAAACTCGATCACAAACGCGCGCATCACGATACAGCTGTTCGAGACGGGGAGCGCCGACGAAGAAAAAAGGCTGAACCAGCAAAACGAGGCGGTGAGCCGCGAAATCAGCGCGCAGGTGGCGCAGATCGAAAAGAATCTCAGTTCCACGCAAGAACACGAGCAGTTTGAGATCGTGACCCAGGACCGGCAGGCCTACATTGCAGCGCGCCAGAAAGCGAAGGCGATGCTGGCGGATAAGAAGCGTGATGCGGCGCTGGCGGCGCTGAGCGCGGAGGTGATCCCGGCGCTCGACAAGTATCGCGCTTCGTGGCAGAAGTTCATCGACATTCAGACGACTGCCATGGCGCAGAGCATGAAGGAAAGTCAGGAAGCTTATGCTTTGGGACGCAAGATGGCGTTGCTGATCCTGACCTGCGCTTTCGTTATCACCACGATCGTAGCCATCAGGGTAACGAAGAGCATCACGGTGCCGATTCAGCAGGCGGTCGCGCATGCGGAGCGCATCGCCAGCGGCGATTTGACTAAGGAGATTGTGGTCAGCAACCAGTCCGAGACTGGCCAATTGCAGCAGGCGATGCAGGACATGAGCAGCAAACTGTCGAGCATCATACGAGACGTTCGCGAAGGTTCGTCGGCGGTGGCCTCGGCGGCGCAGCAGGTTTCTTCTTCGTCGCAGAGTTTGTCGCAGGGGACAAGCGAGCAGGCGGCTTCAGTCGAAGAAATGAGTGCCAGTCTGGAACAGATGAATGCTTCAATCACACAGAATGCCGACAACAGCCGGCAAGTGGAGCAGGCGGCGGCCAAGGGCGCATCGGCCGCGGAAGAGAGTGGCGACGCGGTCAAGGAGACGGTCGACGCGATGAAGCAGATTGCGGCGAAGACCTCGGTGATCGAAGAGATCGCCTACCAGACCAATCTGCTGGCGCTCAATGCGGCGATTGAAGCCGCACGCGCGGGCGATCAAGGCCGGGGTTTTGCAGTGGTCGCCGTCGAGGTGCGAAAGCTGGCGGAGCGCAGCCAGTTGGCGGCGCAGGAAATCGGCGGACTGGCGGGCAAGAGCGTAAGTGTAGCCGAACGATCAGGCCAGTTGCTGTCAGACTTGGTTCCATCGATCAAGAAGACGGCCGAACTGGTGCAGGATGTCGCGGCGGCATCGACCGAGCAATCGGGCGGAGTAACGCAGATCAACAAGGCCATGGCGCAGGTGGATACGGTCACGCAACGGAACGCGTCGTCTGCCGAAGAACTTTCGAGCACGGCGGAAGAATTGGCGGCGCAGTCGGAGCAACTGCAGCAGTTGATGACGTACTTCCGAGTCGCGGGAGAACAAGCAACGGCGCGCAGCGGCAAAGGAAAGGGACAGGCTGTCACTCCGCAAAAGGCGGCTGCCGCAGGCGCTGGATTTGGTCAACCAGGGCGCTTTCAGCCGGTCAGCGGCAAAGTGATCGAAGAGGCTAACTTTTCTCCGTTCTAGGGTATTGCGGAATTTTGCAGTACGGCGTTATTGATCATCCGAAGCGCGTTGGCAGTGCGATTGGCATACAGGGTAGACCGTGCGAGCACGATGCATAGTCGCTTCGCTCGGATGACAACGATCTTCTTGATGAGAACGATAGTTTTGATGACAGCGAATGCGAGGAGTAAGAACTGAGGGGTGAAATTATGGGAGCGTCGAATCAAGGGAAGAACCAACTCCCTGTGAGCACCGAGCAGTACCTTACCTTTCTAACGGCGGGCGAGGAGTATGCGATCAGCATTGTTAAGGTGAGCGAGATTATTGAGTATGAGGCGGTCACGGTCGTTCCCAACACTCCAATTTGGATTCGCGGCGTGACCAACTTGCGGGGTAAGGTCGTGCCAGTGGTTGACCTGGCGGTGAAGTTTGGTTTGCCGGCGAGCGGCATTTCAAAATTTTCGTGCATCATCATCACCGAAATCATGTTTCAGGGGGAGATGATGACCATGGGCGTGCTCGCCGACTCGGTAAGTCAGGTGATGGATCTTTCCGCGGACGAGATCGAAGCGACTCCGCCATTCGGCACACGCGTTAAGACGGAATACCTGCTGGGCATGGGAGCGCTGGGCAAGAAGTTTTGCCTGATTCTTGACATCGATAGGGTGCTCTCTGCGGACGAATTGCTGGCTATGACGGAGTCGATGACGGATGACGCGGCGATTGGCTGCCGGCCCAAATCCGCGCTTAGCAAGCATGCCGAAGCGGGAGCCTAGCGGTGCAAGCTGGAACCGCTCCAGGCAAGGATTTCGGCAAGTCCCGCCGCGCCGAGGCTGACCTTTCTCTCGAGCAGCCTGCTCATCTTTCGGTGAGTCCGGCGCTGTTTCACAAATTCCAAAAACTGATTTATGCGGAAACCGGCATCTGGCTGGGCAGCGCGAAGACGGCGCTGTTGTGCGGGCGGCTGTTTCGACGGCTGCGGGCGTTGCAGATGGATTCGCTGGAAAGCTATTACGAGTGCGTTTCTGCACCGGAAGCTGATGACGAGCGGGCGCGCATGATCGACGCCATCACCACCAACGAAACTCGATTTTTTCGCGAGCCGCGGCAGTTCGATTTCCTGGTGCAGAAAGTGATTCCGCGCTGGCAACGCGAAGCCGACAGTGGCGCTCGGCCGCGACGGTTGCGGATATGGAGCGCAGGCTGCTCGTCGGGAGAAGAGCCTTACACGATCGCCATGCTGCTGGCGCGGCACGTCCCGATCGAAGCGGGCTGGGACGTGCGGATTCTAGCGACAGACATTTCGAATCGCGTGCTGGACAAGGCGATCAAGGGGGTTTATCCGATCAATCGATTGTCGGAGTTGCCGCCGGATTTGCTGCACACCTTCATGCTGCGCGGAGTGGCGGAGCGGCAAGGCGAGATGAAAGTCAAGGTCGAGATCCAGCAGATGATTACTTTCCAGAGATTGAATCTGGATCGCGAGGCTGACTTGGTGGAAGGTCCGTTCGACGCTATTTTTTGCCGCAATGTTTTGATCTATTTTGACGCGGCCTCGAAACACAGGGTGATCACGAACCTCTACGGGCGCCTTACGGCGTCCGGCCTGCTCTTTGTGGGGCATGCCGAGAATTTGAGCAACATGTCGCTGCCGTTGCGTTGCATCAATCCCAGCATCTACGCCAAAACAGAAAATAAGGACAACCCGTTCTAGCGTCGGAATCAAGAGATTTTCTCTGACCTGATGAATCTCAAGGAAGGCTGAGAGCGTGCCTGGTAGTAACGACAACGGTCTGCAGGTGCTGGTCGTGGACGACTCGGCAATGGTACGCCAGGTCATGCAATCGATTCTCGGCACGGATCGCAGGATCAGAGTACAGGCTGCGGCCGATCCGCTGATTGCCTGGGCGAAGATGCAAAAGGAACGGCCCGACGTGGTCATTTCCGATCTGGAAATGCCGCGCATGGACGGCCTCACATTCATACGAAAAATAATGCAGGAAATGCCGACGCCGGTCGTGGTGTGCTCAGGCCTTGCGGCTCGCGGCACGGAGCTGGCTTTGCGCGCGCTCGAAGAGGGGGCGGTTGAGGTGATCACAAAGCCCAAGGTGGGCGTGCGCGATTTTCTGCACGAGTCGGCGGTCACGTTGCTGGATGCGGTATGGAGCGCTTCGCAGGCACAGCTCCGGCCTCGTCCGATGGCGGCCATTCCCAGGCTGACGGCCGATGCTGTGCTGCCGCGCCAAGGTCAAACCCGCGCCGCAGCCGCGCCTCAGGGAATGATTGCGGTGGGCGCTTCCACCGGAGGAACGGAGGCGTTGCGCATATTCCTGGCCGCTTTGCCGAGGGATTGCCCGCCGGTAGCGATCGTGCAGCATATGCCCGAGGTCTTTACGCGGGCGTTCGCCGACCGCTTGAATAAGGAATGCGGAATTGAAGTGGCAGAGGCTCGTGACGGCGATCGGCTGCAAAACGGGCGGGCGCTGATTGCACCGGGCAACCGGCATATGCTCGTCAAGCGTCGTGGTGAAGAGCTCGTGGTTGAGATTGTCGATGGACCGCTGGTCTCGCGGCACCGGCCCAGCGTGGATGTGCTTTTTCGTTCGGTTGCTTTGTCAGTCGGAGCGAAGGCGGTGGGCGTGATCATGACGGGGATGGGGGACGACGGAGCCGATGGCCTGTGCGAGATGAAGGACGCCGGCGCGGTTACGGTTGCGCAGGACGAAGCGAGCTGCGTTGTTTTTGGGATGCCGAAAGAGGCGATCGCTCGCGGCGCGGTCAGTGTGATTGTGCCACTGGAGCAACTGGCCAGCGCCGCGATGAATCTGCTAGCCAAATATGCGGGATGACAAGACGGGCCGGTGAGTGGAGCGATTCCCGCGGGCGTGCCGAGATCCAAAATCTAGGGTAGTTGAGGAGCGGATTATCGAGAAGCGTGCTTCTCGATCTCACACGGCAACCGGCTTACTGATGCCACCCCAGATGCTCCTGGCGTCCTTCGAAAATCTCGGCAAGCAGACGGTAGAAACGCTGCTTCAGGGTAAGCGGCTGCTGCGGCTGCTCAGCAGCTTCAGTTTTTACTTCCGCAGTGGCGGTTGTCGCATCCGCCTTTGGATCTCGGGCAGTAACAGCACCAGTAGCCATAGCATCGCCTCTCTCTCACAAATAAGCTCACAACGATGTTGCGGACTGCATAACTTCGCGCCGACGTTGCACGGAGGGAGCGGCGAGAGTGCCAAACTGAACTCTTATCCTAAAGTGGTTCCGGCCCGCAGAGGAGATCACCAACGGCATAGTCCCTCAGGTGCGATTGGCGCGCTAGCCCAGTTTCCCGACAAGACGGACTCCAGATGTTCCGGGGTGATCGAGGTCTGAAGCTTCTGGCGGATCGGTTCGGTGATTTGAATTTGCTGCAGCAACTGCGGAATCTCACGAATACGTTCGGGAGAATCAAGGGGATATCCGGCTTGGAATTTTGCAAACTGCTTGCCGTAGTCGTACCAGGAACCGTCGAACCAAGTGCATAAGAAACAAGGTACGCCGTTGAGAGTGCTCTCGACGGCCACGCTGGATTCGACGGTCAGGCTGCACCAGGCACGCGAAAAAAGATCGGGAGTCATTGGACCTTCACGGACTTCAACCAGGCGGCGCTGGTCTGGCGAAAGCACACGGGCTATGAGCGCCTGCCTGGTTTTCAGACTCTCGAAAGGATGCAGCTTGACGATGACTTTACGATTCGCGGGTGTGGCGAGCGAGCACAATTCGGGTAGCAGTTCCTGATAGAACGTTGCAGTGCGGCTTTGAGATAACTCGAAGGGCTCGGAATAAAAAACAATCCAGTCTCGCTGGCTCGGACTCGATGAGGGCAAGGGACTGAGGGGCGCTGGGCTGCCGATGACGATTTTCTTGGCGGGAATGCCGAGGCTGACGCAATAATCCCGCGCCATCTCGCCTCGGAGGAGAAAGCGGTCGGAAACTCCGCGCCGAATTCCAAAGCTCATGTTGAGGGCGCCGTGATCGCAAAAAACGGCGCGCAGCTTTCTGGATGTGGCGAGCAAAGTGGGCAGGCGGGTGTAGGGATTGTATTCGTCGGCAGAAAGAACGGCAGAAATGGGTTCCCGAGCAAACACCTCACGCCAGACGTCGCGAACGCGCAGCGTGTTCTTCAGGAAGCTGGCGAATCCGTCGAAAACATGGAGTCGATTGGCAAGGTGAAGGACTGCGTTCTTTTCGAATACATCGCGCTGAACTTCCTGCCATCGCGCCAGCAGGCGAGTACGTTCCGCATCGGTGGCGTGCAACGGCGGCGGAGCGTAGGAGGCGAGCGAACGGACTTCGACATTGTCCGGAAGGAGAGGCAGACGGCCGCTGGGGCGCGTGACTACGAGCAGAAAACGGCGGTGCGGAAGCATCCGCGCGTAGGCGACTTGGGCGCGGGTTACATTGCCATAAGAGGATGGAAGCAGGATCACCGAAGTCGGCATTGTGTTAGGCGAGGGCGCAAAATGACGCCGAAGTTGGTAGCTGGCATCCCATTTATCGAAAGCGATCTCGGTGAGTTGCGAAGGGCGCAAGGCTGATGCCGCTTTCCAATAGCGGCGGAATCGCGCGCGTAAGGTCGCGTCGCGGTTCGCTAGATCGGGGCCCGGCTGGAAAATTTTGATCTTTGCGGCCTTCTTGTCGGCAACTTTCATTTCACCGATTAATATTTCCAGCGCGGTTACCGTGAAGTGCGGGCGAGTTGCGAAAATTTCGGCGCGCTGCGGGATCTGCTCCGCTAATATGGAGACCAATAGAAGTTGTTCGATTTGCAGGTAAGGATGGACGGAATAAACGTCCCACCAGTCGATTGATTCTGAATCCAGTAATTGGTCGAGGCCGACGGCCAGGAGGTCGCGAATGCGGCAACGATGTTGTTCATGGTCGAGCAGGTCATTAAGACTAACGATGCGAAATCCCAACTTTTCGCTTTGTCGCGCATAGGCGGCGAGCCCCGACCAACCCAGATCGACGACCAAATCCCACTGCGTCGCGGCCCATGGTCCTGCGTCAACGGAATCATCGGGATGCACCAGCAGAATGTTCATGGATCGATTGACTTGCGGAAGCGTCAAAAGTCGCGCCCATCGCAGACTAGCACGACCTGCGGAATAGCCTATGATAAAACCGTTTCCTGATGCGCTCGCCTCAGAACGTTCTCCTGATAATGCTCGCCTGATATCCTAGAGACGATTATGGCCGCACTGATCGATGCTATCGACGTGAAGCGCAAGATGTTTTTTGAGTTCGAGAACACGCCATTTCTGTGCCTCGACGCCGAGGTTTCCACACCAACCGCCAGAGGGGCGCAGACCCTGGTTCGATTAAAGATGCGCAATCTGCTGACGCAGGCCGTGTTTGACAAGACATTCAAGGCGAGTGACCGGTTCAAGGAACCTGATCTGCAAATGGTCGAGGCCTCTTACCTCTACAGCGACGGAGGTGGTTTTTATTTTCTCGACCAGGAGAGCTTCGAGACGCTGACTCTGTCCGGCGAGATGATCGGGGACGCTCCTGACTTTATCGTGGAAGGATCAATTGTTCAGTTGCATAAGTACAACGGCAATCCGATAGGGTTGCAACTGCCGCCTCATGTGGAACTGAGTGTTACTTACACGGAACCTGGCGTCCGTGGCGACACGTCAAGCGGAAGCGTGACCAAGCCGGCGAAGCTCGAGACCGGCATTGAGATCCGCGTTCCTCTCTTTATTAAAGAGGGCGAAACCGTAAAGGTATCGACGGAGACGCGGGAGTTCGCGGGACGCGCGTGAACACAGGCTCACCGCGTCCAAGTCGCGCTGAGTAAATTCAGACATGCTGAAGCGGCGCCGATTGCAGCGTCGTCACGGAATTGGCGGGTAAGGTCGCATTCGCTACTTTGTCGGCCAATCGAAGCTGGCATTTCCGCTCGATGCCGGGATTGGTGACGACGATTACGAGCGAACCATCCGGATTCTCAAACGCGCAGTGGTAAAGGCCTTCCGCCTGGCTCTGCGAATCGATTCGCCGCGAGCCTCTCTTGATGAACCGGGAAAAGTGTCCGAGCGCCCAGAACATGCCGCTGTAGGTAATATTCTTCGTAGTTGAGTCGATAAGCATGGCCCCGCCGACTCCCGAGGCGCCGGTGCCAACGTAGGGACGGCCGTGTTCATTGGTCGCGAGATTCCAGACGGTGATCGACCGGCAACAATTTCGCAGGATGCTGGTGAACGTTTTCCCCCAATTGGCCCATTCTCGCTGATAGCCTGGCGCTGTGTAATCGGGGCCACCTTCGGTCCAATACATTTCCACGTCGGGGAAGGAGTTCTGCACGCGATTGATCCATTCCGGTTGGCCTTCATAGCCGTGCCATGCGACTGCATTTGTGTATTTGCGCAGGTCGGGCGTTTCCAGTTCGCCCATGGCGCGTCCCCATAGGTTGTAGTTGTGATCGACAATCCAAATTTTCGTTGCGACGCCGCTGCGTTCGAAGAGCGGGCCGAGATGCATGACCACGAAGTCGGCTTCGTAATCCTGTGGCCACGCGCAGGCAGGCATGGTTCCTTCCTCGTCGGTATCGACTTCGTTTTGCACGGTGACGGCCTGGATGGGCACTCCGGCAGCTTCATAGGCGCGCAGAAATTTCAAAAAGTAGTCGGCATAGGATGGCATGTAAGTATGGCGCATACATCCGCCAAGCATCGAGCCGTTCGACTTCATCCAGCCCGGCGGGCTCCAGGGTGAGGCAATAAGAAACAGATCGGGGTTGACGCCACGGGCCTGGCGAAGCATTGGCAAAATGTATTCGCGATCGCGCTCGATTGAAAATCGATTTAAGTCAGGATCGACATCGCCGTCGTCGTAGCTGTAGATCACGGAGGCGGAATCGGCCGAGCCCATGCAGGTGCGGCATACATTCAGGGACATTTCTGACGGATCAAACAACCTATGAAATAACTCCGATCGCTCGGCCGGCGAAAGCTGATTGAACATATAGCAGGAGGCACCGGAGAACGCACCACCGAAGCCGAGGATTTGCTGATACTTTTTTTCAGGAGCGATCAGGACAGAGTCGCGGTTCGCCGCAGTACGCGCTTCAGTCCATTGCAATGGAGGTGTCGCGGAAACTCTACGCTGCTCGTCGGTCACCCATGCGTTGAGGTTGCCGTGTGGCGAGTAAGTGCTGGGCGCGAATGTCGCCGACTGCGTCGCCGTCTCGGGCGGAGCAGTTGCAGCGTCTATGAATGACGCACTTTCAGTTGGAATTCTTAAGAAGTCACGCCTGGTTGTCTTGGCCAATTTGGCTCCTATTTGTTGCCGCATTTTTATGCGTTCGAATATGTAAGCGTCACCACGGAATCTGATGGCAGCGTGAGGCTCGCGACTTTACCCTTGAGTTGGATCTCGCAGGTGCGTTGATGACCGGGGTTCGTGATCACGACGACGAGAGATTGATCGGGATTCTCAAAGGCGCAGTAAAAAAGATCTTTTGCGGAACTTTGTGAATCGACGCGCACGGCACCGCGCTTGATGAAGCGCGAAAAATGACCCAGGGCCCAATACTCTCCGCTGTGGTAAATCGCTTTTGATTTCGAGTCGATGGTCAGCAGCCCTCCCAACGAGTAAGGGCCGACGTTGGGATGGCCATGTTCGTCGGTGGCACAGCACCAGGCGGTAATCGCGCGGCAGCCATTTTGCAAAATGGCGGTGAAATTTTGCGCCCACGACGACCACTTGAAATAATCGGGATCGTTGTAGTCGGGAGTGCCTTCCGTCCAATACATTTCAATTTCTGGAAACACGGCTTGCACGCGCTGCATCCATTCCGGCTTGCCGGTATAGCCGTGCCAGGCGACGGCGCTGGCGTATTTGTGCACACCTGGCGTTTCGAGTTCCGCGATGGCCCGTCCCCATAGGTTGTAGTTGTGATCGATAATCCAAATTTTTGTCTTCACGCCGCTGCGCTCAAACTGCGGACCTAGATGAAGTCCGACAAAATCGGCTTCACAGTCTTGCGGCCAAAAACATTGCGGCATCAACCCCTGCTGGTCGGCATCGACTTCGTTCTGCACAGTGACAGCCTGCACCGGCACGCCCTCGGCGGCATATGCCTGCAAAAACCTCACGAAATAGTTGGCGTAAGAAGGCATGTAAGTATGGCGCATGCAGCCACCCAGCAACGAGCCGTTGTCTTTCATCCATCCCGGCGGACTCCATGGCGAGGAAAATAAAAACAGATCCGGATTCACCTGTCTCGCCTGCCTCAGCATAGGCAGAATGTAGGCGCGGTCATGCTCGATGGAAAAATGTTTCAGCTCGGGATCAGGCTCGCCGTCATCGAAACTATAGACCGAAGTGGAATGATCGGAGGATCCAATACAGGTTCGGCAAACATTAAGAGCCATTTGCGACGAATGAAATAGGGTGTGAAATAACTCTTCGCGAGCCGCGGGCGTTAGCTGATTGAACAGATAGCAGGAACCGTCGGTAAGGGCTGCGCCAAATCCTAAGATAGGCTGAAATTTATTTTCCGGCCTGATGAGGATTGCATCCTGCGCAACCTGGTTGATGGGGTCGCTCCAGGCGATCGAGGATGCGGATGCCAGACGGCGATCTTCGTCGGTTACCCACATCTTGAGCTCACCTGTGGGCGAGTCCAACATGGTAGATGCGCTCAGCAGAGCCGAGCCTGGGGAAGAAGTGGAGTGTGCAATTACGGCGGCGCCTGCTCCAGCCGCTTTCAGGAAATCACGACGTGTGGAACCTTTTGGCATTTTGTGTTTCTCCTGATGAAACCGGCATCACGTGTCGGATCGGTGCGACCTACCGAATCGGTAGCTTTATCGTGTCGATGTCGAACGGTTGCATGTGAAGAACCTTCTGTTCTCCGGCTGGCGGATTGTCCTCCAGCAGATTGACTTGTTTCAAATTGCGCTGTTGGCCCATAAACAGTACCGGACTTTCGGCCGAGGCCCCTTGAATTTCGAAGATTCGAATCACGATTGATTCGCCCGAGTCAGCCTTCTTCATCGCGGTGAGCACTATATTGTCAGCGTTGATCGAAAAGAAAGATTTTTCGGGCGCCAAAGGCTTCTCTGAAAGTTTGTTTGCCGAAGTTACGGGGATCAAGGGCGTGCTGAATGACATTCCCGCGCGCCACGATTTGCCTGTTGACCAATCACCTTTGCCCGAGGTAAAGGAGAACCGGAACATGTAAGTGCCGGCTGGCGGCCGAGCGTCTAACACTGGCTGACCGTTCTTGGTGACCGTCACAGGGCTAAAGCGAGTGCCGCGTAACATGTCCGCTCTTATGGCAGTATTACTAACCTCGACTAAGTTATGATCTGCACTGACGGTAAAGCCCCAATCGTTGTTACCGGCGAATACCCAGTCTTGAATTTGCCGCCAGCCTTTCCAAATGTTGGGCGCCACCTCGTCGTCGCCGTGCGGACCGGCTTTTGCCATCATGTCTGCGCCAGAGGCGGTTCCATACGGGATTCCGTTGGTTATTTCCGCGCCCTCTTGAAGGATTGGAAAGACCTGTTCGATATTCATAGATCGCCCTGGCTTCCAATCGATGGTGTCATCCAGGTCGATCTTTTTTATGCCGCGATATAAAGTGAGTCGCTGAGTGATCGCTGTACCACCAACATTACCGTTGATCCGCAAAACGGCTCGAACTGGGCTGTTTTCCACGAGTTCAACTGCATCAACCACATTGACGATGGTTCGACCGCTGAGCAGAATAACGTTTTGATCGTCGCCGCCGCGCTCCTCGGAGGCGGCGATCTCAATCCCTTTGCTCACGGCTCGATTTAGTTCTTTGTCAAAGACGTCAATCCTTCCCGTGGCACGATCAACCGACACACGGTAATATTCGTTTTCCAATACATCCGAACCGATGACATCGTTAGCTTGTTTTACATTGTTATCAGTGTCTAACTTCACTTCGCACGCGTTAGAGTAAGTCTCAGCATTCTTGGCCGGGACCAAGTAATACGTCTTATAGCCCACGGATGGTACTCCGCGAGCAATAAAAGTAAAATCCAGCGAGCGTGAACTTCCCTCCGCATACTGTTCCACCTGAAACGGGACGAATTTTCCATTCGCATCGACTAACCGCATCCCCTTTTCGTAGTCTTCATTATCGTTAGTCGCTACTTCGCCGAATAAGGTGACGTGGGCTTCGACTAAGTCATCTCTTGTCCAACTTAGGGGATTGAATACTACGATGGGAGTGCTTCGCGGAAAAGGCTGCTGCACGCGCTCGGCGATATTGCGCAGTGAATCGCGGAGGATTTGGCCTGCGCCCAATGAGGCGCCGTGCGCGTACCCGAGTTTGCGTTCGTCTCCAATTGTTCCACCCTGGCCGTCGTTGTTGTGATCGAGAGACTTGAGGTTATCTTTCCACAAAGCCTCGAAAGCTTTATCAGGATAAGGGGCGTATCCGAGCGTGTAATTGATGGCCGCAAATTTTTCCGCAGTCACCAGGGTGTCGGTGGCGGCGATGGCGGGCGGCCACAGCGGCACGAGAGAGGTCGTTAGATTGGCCCATGATGAGGGGATTTCACCGGACAAATTGGGGATGCGCGGACTCGCAGAAGCCGCATGGAAAAATTCTTCGGCGGTAGATAAACGAAAATGCAATGGAGAAAGCTTCTCATTCAGAACGCTGACATTTTCGATCAGCTTCTCGGAGGGTGCAAAAAGGTCAGTGCCCCAACTCATGTACACGGGCCCGCTCGTCGTCGCCTGTACATCCCTACTTTCATGGGAGAGTGTCGTCAGGCGATCTTTGTCGAGATCGAGGTGCAAGCCCGAACCGATGCCCCAGCCATACCCATTGATTGTGTTCCACACGAGAACCGACGAACCGTCTGGAGCTTTCCAATGAAATAGCGACAGATCGCGCGGCCCCATGCGCGTCATGACCATGTAGGGGATCGCCGCTTTGCTTAAAATTTGGGGATACTGGCGCGTGAATCCTGGGATATCGGCGAGGTGTGCAACTGCGGGGTCGATTCCGAAAACATCGTGAGCATAGCGCTTGCCGTAGATCACATTGCGCACGAGAGCCTCGCCGCGAGTTTGATTCTGATAGATGGCGGCCCACAGTGGAGCAATCTCGATGCGACCTTCCTTCACTAGCTCTTTGAAATCTTCGAGTTCTTGCGTACCACGATGGCTATCCACAAAATTTGCGACGAATACTTCGGTTTCGACCAAGTAGCGATATTGCGGGTAACGCTTGGCAAGTTCGACCGCTCGGCTGATGACGAAGTTTCCGCGGCTCAGGCACTCTTCCTGAGTGCAAGCCCAGTAGAGGTCGAGATGGGAGAAAGGGACTACGTAAATTTCGTTCGCACCTGGATTCGGCTGCTGAGCCTTGGCTACAGCTGGGCAAAGCGCCGCAAGCACGATCAGGAGGCCCAAACATTTCGATAACATCGTTCGACCAGGATGGTGAGCGGTCGAGGGTTTCCATCTTGGCATTCGCAACGCTTCTTCCCTCGATTCGTGAAAATGCGCAGTCATAAAAAAGGTAAAGATCTCGACTCTTATTTCGGACCTGCCGTTTGCGGATCTGCGGTCGTTTTTGACTGACCAAGCATTTCGTTAGCGAACTTATCGGTAATGGCTTGATGCTGATCTTTTTCCGAGTTGGTCTTTTCTGTGAACTTCACTTGTTCGGCGGCGGCTTGTTTCAGTCCCAGCTCCTGGTAGACGCGGCTTAGGCGGTAGTGATCTTCGGTGGAGTTGGGCCGAAGCTTCACGCAGATTTCGAGCCAATGGCGCGCCTCTCCTGATTGCTCAGTCCATTCGAGCGCCTCTCCTAGCGAACAGCTTATAACTGGGTCATCAGGCACGAGTTTGGCAGCACGGCGCAGACGCGCGACTATCTCAGAAGATGCCGAGCGGTCGCCGGCGAGATAGGCTTTTCTAAAACGCAAGGCGCTGCACCAGATGACCGCATTTGATTGTTTGAAGTCGGAATCCGCGCGGGCGCAAATTGTATCGACGGCGGCCTGACTGGGCCCCGCCGAATTTTCCATTTGCGTCGCGCCGAGATAGCCGAGCGGTCGCCCCGATCCGTTATCGAGTTTGTCGGCGCGCAGGAAAGCGGTGACGCTATCGTCGTATTTTTCGAGGAAGTAGTCGGCCATTCCTAGTCCGACATAAATTCGAGCGGAGTTGGGGAAGAGTTCGGCGGCTTGTTGGAATACTGTAGCGGCAGAGGCGTAAGACTCGAACTTCAGGAGTTCCGCGCCCAGCGAGAGGCGATATCGTTCCTCTGAAGGAGCGAGGTCGATTGCTTTCTCATGGCTCTGAATCGCGGCTGAGCGGTCGCCCTTCTGCTCATTTACGTCTCCAATGAGATCCTCGACTTCGGCAGAATCGTTTTTCGCGCGGAGCGTAGCCAGCGTGGCTAGGGCTGCGCCCAATTGCCGGGCGTCGAATTCTTCGACGGCGAGATTGTAAAGCAGAGTCTCGTCTGTTCCGCCGGTAATTTCCAATGCCGCTTGAAATTCCTCTGCGGCTGGTGCAGGCTGACCAACGGAGGCGAGCAGTTCGGCAGATCGGACGGTCAGGTTGAGCTTTTCATTCTCAGGCAAATTCAATGCTCGAAGGCTTTGAAGCGTCGGCATGAAATCCGCATGGCTGGCTAATTGCGCCCGCAACAAGACAAGTCCGCTTTCGGCGGTCTGGTGCCGCTTATATAAAGGGGTAATGTCTCGGATGCACGATTTCCATTCCCTTGCTTCTGCTTCGGCGATCGCGGCAACCAACTGCAACTCTTCATTGTCTGGCATCACATGCCATGCTTCTTCCATAGCGTGGGCCGCGGCGCGAGAGTCGCCCAAACCAGAGTGGATCGAGGCCACTAAGCGAAAATAGCGAACGCGGGCATCTTTTTCTGTGGGCGGCGGGACGGTTCGCAAGTTGGCTTCCGCCTCGGCGTATTTGCGCTCTCTGGCCAGAACCAGGGCCAACTGGGCACGGGTTTCGATGAGCTTGGGATGGTGATGCACGGCATCGCCAAACACCTGTTCTGCAGATGCCAAAGAGCCGGCATTCAGGTAAAAGGTGCCCAGGGCGATTTCGGCGGACGGCGAATCGGGATGCAGCCTAAGCGCTTCGTGGAATTCCGCTTCTGCCTTGTCGGATTGGCTGTTTGCGGCATAAATATCCGCTAATGCTAGTCTCGCCTGAAGATCGGATGGATGGCCCGCCAGCGTCGATTGCAACAACCCGACTGCCTGTTCGGTCTGCCCGGAGTGCGCCAATCGCTTTGCCCGCTCTGTCGCCGAGACCTCCCCGTCTTGTTTATCTTGCGCCGCAATTGCAGCAGGCGCGGCCAGCACCATTCCAACGAGCGCGACTGCCGCAGCGAGAACAAGCCGAAACACAACGGAACACGCGGGCTTTAGCGGATTGGGGACCACCCGATTCATGTCGAGAATCTCAAAGCAACAAAACCGATTTTATCGCTACATTCGCAGTTTCGCAGTGGCGAACAAAGCGCTAAGGCAACGATCGAACCACATTGTATACGTTATCCCGTAATACGGACTAAGTTCCGCTGCGTTTTGTATTGACGCTTGCGGTAAGAGTTTTGTAGGATGAGCGGGCTTCTGAGAGCAGGGTTTTGATGGGGTCGGTTGAGCCTGGGTTTTCTCGGCCTTTAGCGAGACAAGGGGACAAACAACCATGAGTAAGGCGAGAATCTCACGGCGGGATTGTTTAGCGCTATTGGGTGGAGGCGCGGCGGCAGTTTTGACTCCAGGCGTTGCCGAAGCAGCACAAGCTGCGCCCAAAGCTGCGGCGCCCGATTCCAATCGCCAGAGCGGTACGGTCGCGGTGCAGAGCCTGCTGGAAGAAATAAAGGAGCTAAGCGCTCAGCGCGTGTTTGCTCCTACTCCCGTCCAGCCGAGACCGGAGTACGTCGCTGGGCCACAGTCTGTCGCTGGCGGCGTGCAGATGGATTTTCGCGACGGCTGGGAGTTACAGGCGGCCGATGAAGCGCTTCCTCCGGGCCAATATTCCTCTGACCGTCCATGGATTAAGACTCAAATGCCGCGGCCGGTGCAATATGCGCTGATGGAGGCGGGCGAAGTACCAAACCTCTGGTACGGGGAGAATTTCAAGAAATTGCAGTGGATTCAGCAGCGGGACTGGTATCTGCGGCGGCGTTTTGTGATTCCGGAGATGTGGCGAGATTCCGTAATCCGCCTGAGATTCGACGGGATGGATTATCTCGGCATGGTGTGGCTGGACGGCGAATTCCTGGGAGGACATGAAGGTTCATTCGGCGGTCCAACATTTGATATTTCTACGCGAATCGTTCCCGGCAAAGAGCATGAGTTGCTGGTGCGATTGGTGCACGAGCCACACGATCAGTTACCGAACTATGACAACTCCAGCGAGAACCGGAACCCGAGAGTGGTGAAGCCGGACGCGCAGGATGCGGAAAGCTATCAGTGGGGAAATCGATATCGGACGTTTGGCCTTTATCAACCGATTCGAATCGTAGCGACGGGCGAAGCTTATATAGAGGCGCCGTTCGTGAGAACGGATGCGATCGGGGCAGACTCGGCCACGCTGTGGGCGCAAGCGATGTTAACGGGCACGGGGACTGCCACTTTTGATGGCGTGATCGATGCGCAGATTGTCGACCTGGCGAGCCAGCAGGTGGTATGGCAAGCGAAGTCGCGCCAGAAGGTGCCAGCCGGCAACTCGTTTTGGGAGCGGGAGATCGAGCTCAGCCATCCGAAATTGTGGTGGCCGAACGGTATGGGCGAGCAGCCGCTCTATCGGCTGGAATTGAAACTCACAAAAAATGATACGCAACTGGACTTTGTCACTAGCCGATTTGGCGTGCGAACGCTGCGGCTGAAGCGAAATCCGTCGTATGCCGACGCGCCCCGAGCGGTTCCCGCCGACAAGACGCTTGAGGATGAAGCCTACATGTATTTGTGGGTTGCCAATGGTCGCCCGTTTTATGCCAAGGGCGCATGCTGGATGACGAGCGACGACGTGCTGCAACTTTCGCCCGAGCGCGAAGAATGGATGATCCGGGCGGCGAAGCTCAGCGGGCACAACCTGCTTCGGTTGAACGGCGGCACTTCGATCATCGAGACGGAACAGTTTTATAACCTCTGCGACGAGCACGGCCTGATCGTATGGCAGGAGGTCCCGCTCAACTGGGCCGACACGCCGGGGACGACGGTGTTGGCAGTTTGGCGGGAGCAGTTGACGCAAAGTGTTTTGCGCATACGTCAACATCCATCGATCGGCATTTATTGCGGAGGCAATGAATACGATCCTTTTCAAGACACGATCGAGGCGTTCGTGGGGCTGGTGCGAGAGATCTTCGCAGGCTACGATGGCAGCCGGCCGTTTCGCATGAATTCGCCGTGCGGCGGCGATTATCACGCCTACGAACCGCAAGATATTTATACGGCCGATGAAAACTGGTATCACAAACTTTTTGATCGAGGACACTATTTCATTTCTGAGTGGTCGTTCAGCAGTTTTGCGAATCTCTCTTTGCTGAAGAGGATGGTTCCACCGGCTGAGCTGGAGATGAAACCGGTCGGCCATGATGTGGAGAAGTTCAAGCGGCGATACACGACGATTCGAGATCGCAGCGCCGAGCTCAATTACACGTTCGTTAAAAGTTGGCAACGAGCGTCCTGGTATGACGATTTCGCCAAGTTGGATCTGGAGCAATTGATCGAGTGCAGCCAAATGGCGTACGAACACAATATTGGTTGCGTGCTCGAGCAGTGGCGCGCGCAGTTTCCTTATACTGGCGGCGAAACGCTTTGGACTTACAATTCGCTGGGGCCGATCGCGAACAGCTGGCACCTGATCGACTGGTGCGGGCAGCCGCAGATTCCCTTCTACGCTACGCAACGCGCGAATGAACCGGTTCACGTTATGGCGGACACAGGATTTTTTTCGTGGGGGCCGGGAGATACATTCCACGCGTCGGTCTTTGCTTTGAATGACCGGGAGCAGGCGATCAAGGGCAGTCGCTTCCGCGCGCGTATTTACGATCATGCGATGAGCGTCGTGCATGAGGATGAGTGGGAGAGCGATGTTCCGCCCAATGGGTACGCGAGTGAGAGCCATGAGGTGCATTGGCCGATTCCAGCTAACACGCGAGAGGGATATTTATTTCTTGAACTGACTCTGAGCGACGGTGGTGGTTCCAGGCTTTCTCGCCGCGCGTACTGGTTGCGCATTGTGCCAACGCTGGCGGATCCGGAAGCAAGAAAACGCTGGCAAGCCGCGCCCGTGGCCGAACCGCTGACGCAGACCGGGCCTTGGTTGCGGCCTCAGATCGAGGCATCGGCAACGGCACTGCAAGCCGCGGCAAAGGCTGACCGTGTCTCGCGAAAAGAAATTGAGGTCACTGTCACCATCGAGAATCAGGGCAAGATTCCTGCCTATCCAGTGCGCTTGCATCTGTTGCCGGATCTCTACTCAGTGCTTTGGAGCGACAACTATTTTTGGCTGGCTGCCGGAGAGAAGGCTACGATTCGAGGCACGGTGCGTCTGGACATGAAGGGTCTTGATCCGATCACGAAGCCGGCAGTCGCGGGCCGCGGAGATCTGCGGATTCGCGTATCCGCATGGAATGCTCCCGCCACAGAATTGCATCCGGGATAATCGATCGTCGCGAGCGTAGGCCGGAAAGTTCGCAGCGCCACCTAAGATTCCGCAACTTACTGGAGCTTAAATGAAAATAGGACGTCTCTGCTTCGCCGCGTTTCTGTTTCTGACGATCGCCATGTCATGTTTTGCGCAGGAAATCACTGGGGCGTGGCAAAGTTCTGTGCAGGAGCATGGAAAACCTGTTCGCTATGTCATACATATTTTGCGCGCTAATGGCGCTGTGGCGGCCATTTTTGACGTTCCCGAACGCTTTGATTTTGCCGATTCGGTGGACTCGATCGCTTTTGATAATTCGATTTTGAAATTTCGCGCTGGGCAAGCGTCTTATGAGGGCAAGCTGTCGTCTGAGGGGAAATCGGTTGAAGGGGTCTGGTCGGTGGGCGCGGAAAAACAAAATGTCACCTGGCAGCGCGCCGGATCGGACCCCCGCAGCCGTATTGAAGCGGTCGCAGTCAAGCTGCAATCTCTCATGCACCTTCCCGAAGAAGAATGGAAAATTCACTCTGGCGATATTGCGCACGGCGAAGCGGTCGATCTCGACGACAGTTCGTGGAAAATTGTGGGGCCGAATAGCACGGGGCCGCACGAGGCGCTTTGGTACAGGCGGTGGATTGAAATTCCGAAAACTTTGAATGGTTACGATCTTACGGGAGCGAGAGTCTGGTTCAATTTTCAGGACGATGCCAATGGCCCGGCTACGCAGATCGTTTATTTCAACGGGAGACGGGTGGCGATGGGCGACGATCTTGAGCCGATCGTGCTATTTGATCCTGCGCAACTGGGCGATAAGATTTTAGTCGCGGTAAAACTCCTGCAGACGGTGGACGAAAAACATTTCACCGGCGCTGACCTGCGAATTTCCTTCACTAAAACCCGTCCAGATCCCGGATATCTTTTCCAAGAGATGGGGAGCGTTTCGATTCTCGCGTCCAATGCGGGCGCGACCGCTTCTAAGATGTACGCCGCTCTCGCCAGTTGCGCAGACGCTGTCGATTTGGATGCGTTGGCGCGCGCCGATCAGGCGGCGTTTGATGCGTCGCTCAGGAAGGCGCAGGCGCTGCTCGAACCGGTCAATGCGAATTTACAACAAACATCGGTTCGGCTGACCGGCAATTCACACATCGATGCCGCGTGGCTTTGGCCATGGACGGAAACGGTGGATGTGGTAAGGAGAACGTTTGGGACCGCGCTCCAGTTGATGGACGAATATCCGCAATCGACGTACACGCAGTCGGCCGCCGCTTATAACGAATGGATGTTTGAAAAATATCCATCCGTTCACCAGCAGATTGTCGATCGCGTGAAGCAGGGGCGATGGGAGATGGTAGGCGGAATGTGGGTAGAGCCGGACCTGAATATGCCGGACGGGGAGTCGCTGGTGCGCCAGCTTCTCATTGGCAAAAGGTTCTTCAAGGAAAAGTTTGGCACCGATGTGCGGATTGGATGGAATCCGGATTCGTTTGGATACAACTGGCAGTTGCCGCAAATCTACAAGAAATCTGGCATCGATTATTTTGTTACCCAGAAGTTGACGTGGAACGATGCCAACCAGTTGCCGATGAAATTATTTTGGTGGCAATCGCCGGATGGCAGCCGCGTGCTGACGTATTTTCCGCATGATTATGTCAACGATGTTGAGCCGTTGAGAATCGCTACGGATGTTGCGGCGCTGCAAAACGCCGCGCCTGGTGTGCCGGAGATGATGCATCTGTTTGGAATTGGCGATCATGGAGGTGGTCCGACGCGGGTGATGCTGGAGGATGGTGTTCACCTGTCGAGCCCCGGCGTGATTTTTCCGAAAACCAGCTTCGGCGTTGCGCAAGGATTTTTCTCCGATGTCGAAGGCAAAGCCGATACCACGCACATGCCTCTGTGGAATTACAAAACGCTGGCCGCGGGAAACACGCAACTGCCGATGCCGCCATCAGGCAAATTCAGCCTGCCGGTTTGGAATGACGAGTTGTATTTGGAATATCATCGCGGCGTCTTCACTACGCAGGCGAATCACAAGCGGAACATGCGTGAAAGCGAAGAGCAATTGCTGAACGCCGAAAAATATTCGTCGCTTGCTTGGCTTTCTGGGCTGCAGTATCCGCAGATTGATTTGAATGAGGCATGGAAGAAAGTGCTGTTTAATCAGTTTCATGATCTCGCCGCGGGATCAGGGATTGCGGACATATATAAGGATGCGCAGCGCGATTATGACTTTGTGCGATTGCAGGCTGAACATGTGACCAACGCGGCTCTTGGTGCAGTTGCGAGCCAGATCGACACTAGGGGCCGCGGAGTGCCGGTGCTGGTGGTCAATCCGCTCGCGTGGGAGAGAACGGATCTGGTCTCGATTCGCGTGGAAATGCCGGAGGCCGAGAAAGGCGACCTGGCAGTTCTGAGCTCTAAAGGCGAGCCGCTAGCTTTTCAGGTGCTTTCGCATGATGCCACTTTACATACGTATCAACTGTTGACCGAAGTCAAACGGGCGCCGTCGCTTGGATACGAGGTCCTTCACGTTGTTCCCGGAGCGGGCCACACGGAGA
The DNA here is from genome assembly GCA_963800565.1 of uncultured Acidobacteriaceae bacterium. Classification (GTDB taxonomy): domain Bacteria; phylum Acidobacteriota; class Terriglobia; order Terriglobales; family Acidobacteriaceae; genus Acidiflorens. The sequence goes on along the minus strand of CAWDBM010000006.1, from coordinate 3,085,726 downwards.
CCGACATAAAAGTCCACGGTCTTACGCTGGAAAATGCGGCGCTGCGGGTGAGTGTTGATCCGAAGACGGGTTGCATTACCAGCCTTTACGATAGAGCTTCCAAATTCGAGGCGATTGCGGGCAGCGGTTGCGGGAACGAATTAATTGCTTTCAAAGACACCCCAAAAGATTTCGACGCGTGGAATATTGACGCCGATTTCGAGCAGCAATTTACCAAGCTCGATATGGTGGATTCAGTCGAGGTCACGGAAACAGGGCCATTGCGCGCCACTATACGGGTGACTCGCAGCTGGCAAAAATCGAAATTCGTTCAGACCATTTCTATTTATGCCGGTCTCAATCGGGTCGATGTTGGCAATGAAATCGACTGGCACGAGACACACATCTTATTAAAGGCCGCGTTCCCGGTAGCGGCCGCAAGCGATGAAGCTACTTACGAGATTCCTTACGGCACGATCGAACGTCCGACGACGCGCAACAATCGCTTCGAGGCGGCAAAGTTTGAGGTTCCGGCATTGCGCTGGGCCGATCTCGGCGACGCGAATCACGGCTTCACCTTGATCAACGAATCCAAATATGGATATGACGCCAAGGGGAATGTGTTGCGAATTTCCTTGCTGCGCTCGCCCACATGGCCTGATCCTGACGCCGATCGCGGCCACCATAGCTTCAGTTATTCGCTCTACGCTCACCGCGGTGACTGGAAACAGGCGCTGAGCGTGCGCCGCGGATACGAATTCAACTACAAGCTGACAGCGATTCCGGTCGAGTCTCACGAAGGAATTCTTCCCCCAGTTCGCTCGTTCGTGGAGATTAAACAGGACAATGTCATTTTGACGGCGATGAAGAAGACGGAAGATGGGAACTCTTTGTTGTTTCGCTTTTTTGAGTGGGCGGGTAAAAGTGGCGACGTGCAGATCACAGTGCCGCCGGGTGCTGTGGAAGCCCGACTCACAAATCTGATGGAGCAAGCGGAGGTGGGGGCGCTGCCGATTCAAGGCGCAAACCAAATCACCGTGCCGGTTCACCCTTACGAGATCGTTTCGGTGCGGGTGAATTACCCAGTCAAGTAAGGAATCTACTGACGCGGCTCTTCGATCGTCATCACGCGGTCGACGTCGGCGTTGTAAATTTCTTGCTTGATGCCGCTTGGCCAGTGAATCTGAATTTCTTTGATGCGCCGGTTCGCGCCTAATCCAAAGTGCACGCGGCTGTCGCTTGAGGACGCGTAGCCGACGGCGGTGGTCACGTGATTCCATTGGCGGTTGCCATCTTCGGTGGTGATGCGTATCTGCGCTCCAATAGCCATGCGATTACTCTTGGTGCCAACAAGATTCAGCAGAATCCAGTGATGATTGCTATCACAAACGTTGCGAAATAATTTCGCGGAGCCGCCCAGCACGGTAACGACCATATCTACCCGGCCGTCATTGTTGAAGTCTCCGAAGGCCACGCCACGATGCGGAGCTTCGAGTTGAAAGTCTGGCCCCGCCGCAGGACTCACATCTTCAAATTTTCCGTTGCGGAGATTTCGGAAAACTGAATTTGGCTCCGGGTAGCGGCGGTTTGGGAACGGAATATTAATGTTGTCCACCACATTCGATCGGGCGACAAACAGATCTTTCCAGCCGTCGTTGTCGAGGTCGTACACACCATTGCCCCAGCCCGACATATTTCCTGTTGCCAGAGCTAAACCGCTGGAGGCGGTCATGTCGTAAAAATTTCCAGCTCCCCGATTTATGTATAGCGGAAAGGTCTCGTGCTCGATCGCAGTGTGCCAGAGGTCGGGGCGACCGTCATTATTTACGTCGCGGAAATCTGATCCCATGCCGGAGAGCGCCGTGCCGTGCGCGCCATAGGCTACGCCCGCTTCGACGCCAATCTCTTCGAACCTCTTTCCGCCAATATTGTGGAAGAGAAAATTGCGCGTTGTATCGTTGGCCACGAAAATGTCGAGGAAGCCGTCGCCGTCATAGTCAGCGAAAGAAACGCTCATTCCCTTCCCCATGTGCTCGGCGATTCCCGTCGCTTCGGAAACATCGGTGAAGGTTCCGTCGCCGTTGTTGCGATAGAGCGTGTTGTGCAAGGGCGCGTAGAACTTGGGATGGCAGTAGCCGCGCACGTCGCCGTTGAGCGCGCACACAGGATCTTTATTGACTTCCCACTTGCAGTAATTCACGACGAAGAGATCGAGGAGGCCGTCGTTATTGTAGTCGAACCAGCCGGCGCTGACCGACCACATTTTCTTGCCGTCCAGGAATGCCCCGCCCAGTCTGGCTTTTGCCGTGACGTCGGTGAAGGTCCCATCGCCATTGTTATGAAATAGCTGATTGCCGGTGACGTTCGCGACGAACAGATCGGGCCATCCATCGTTATCGTAGTCGCCGACTGCCACGCCCATGCCGTAGCCGGTTCCGGCAACTCCTGCTTTTTCGGTGACGTCGGTGAAGGTGCCGTCGTGATTGTTGTGAAAGAGACCATTCCAATATTGAGGAGAATCTTTTTGCAGCGACGGGATCGCGGCGCCGTTGACGAGGTAGATGTCGAGGTAGCCGTCGCGGTCATAGTCGAAGAGAGCGACTCCGGCAACGAGCGTCTCGATCTGATTTTTATTGGGGGTGGGACAGTTGGCGGTTATGAAATGCAAGCCGCTTTTCGCGGCAATTTCTTCGAATCGAATCGGGCTGGCGATGGCTGTGGAAGATGGTTCTGCGCTGGCGCGCAGTAAATTCTGCGGCCACATGCTCAGCAGGCCCACACTCGCAGCTTTGCCGAGGAACTTTCTTCTATCCATGAGGAGCCAAGCTTAAATCATCTGCGCTTGGGCGGGTAGGAAGGATGCCTCCAAACTTCCCCTTCGTGTACCTTCGTGTACCTTTGTGTCCTTCGTGTACCTTTGTGTCCTCTGTGGTTCAAGCTTTTTCTGGCCAACGATTGGTTTGTTCAGCCGTCTGCTTGAAGGCAGCGGAGCGGGAGCCCTGTGCTGAGCACAGATCCCCCGCCCCCTCACTTTAGAAGGTGTAACGCAGCGCGAATTGAATCTCGCGCTGGTTATCGGGGAGAGTGCTGCCGACTCTCGATCCGCCGTTTTGTCCGCCCTGATCGGGATTGTTACTTGACCGAGCAAACTGCGGATGGTTGAAAATGTTAAACATCTCCGCCCGGAATTGCAGATTTTGCCGCTCGGTGATTGTGAAATTCTTGAAGGCCGAGAAATCAAAGTTCACCTGGTCGGGTCCCGTCAGGTCACCGTCTCCGCCACTGCCAAACTCGTGGGCGCTGCTTTGACCGGGAGCCAAAGGAGGCTCGACGAAGGCTGCTGGGTTGTACCAGCAATCGAGCGTTTGATGCCCCGGATTGCTACATTTGAACTTCGCCTGTCCCTGGTCGACAATGTCGAATGAGAAATCCCTTGGATCGTGGATTTTGTTGGGAAGGGCTGAGGTGCCCGTGTTGGTGAAGTCACCCGACCAAAACGCGGTGTAATGCTCGCCGCTTCGTATCGTGGTGATTCCGGCTACCTGCCAGCCGCCGGCCACCCCATTCTCAAAAGCGTTCATACCTGCGCCATACGGCTTGCCCCGACCGAATGGCAACTCGTAGGTGTAACTGACAGTAAATCGTTGGCGAAAATCCGGATCGACATTGCCTCTTTGACCATTGGGATAAGTGGCAATCTGGGTCTGGCCCGTATGTGCACCCTGGAAGCTGCCGATATCGTGCGACCATGTGTAAGAGGCGAGCAGAGTTAGTCCCTTGGAGAACCGCTTCTCCAACTTAGTCTCAAAACCGTTAAACCCGATGCTGAAGTTTGGATAGTCGATGGGATTGATCACCGACAGGTAGGGCAACACGTTGTAATAGGGACGGCCGTAGTTCCCCGACAAGAGAGGGTCGACTGAGGCCATTTGCGTAAAGTTCGTGTCAAGAGGCTGTAACGGCTGGTCCAGATTGCTGTCTTCGTTGTTCCAGATGCCGGTGGCATGGGTTCCGACGTAGGAAACATGCAGCACGATATTGCGTGCTAATTCACGCTGAACTGACAGGTTCCACTCGATGACTCGGGGCGGCTTACGTATCGGGCCGGTGGTTTTTACCTGCCCAGATGGATTGGCAGGGTCGCTGGTGGGAAGTTGAGCGGGGAACCCTGCATCAACCAGATCCGCGGGCGTGGGAATGGTAGTGGCAGTCGTATTTAGCGTGTAATACTGCAGGCTTGGAGGATTTTCACCAAGATCATTGAACTGATTGCCCTCAGGCGCGTAGAAAATGCCAAAGGCGCTGCTGATTACGGTTTTATTCCACGGAGTAAAAGCGAAGCCAACCCGAGGGCCAAAGTCCTTTTTGCTATAGGCCACTCCCGCATTTGGTATTTTGTTAGGACCAAAGTTAAGGTCGACGACGTTCGTTTCCAGATTAAAATTCCCGACCATCCCGCCCACGGGTGACATCAAGTCGTAGCGCAAGCCTAGATTCAACGTTAGCTTCGGCGTAACGCGGATGTCGTCCTGGACGAATCCGGCAAACTCAAAAAATCGAGTGTGATCTTTGTAGGCCAAACCGTCCTGCTCTCGAGAGGCGGGTATGCCGAGCAAAAGATCGGGCAGCCCGTACTGGGGCGAGATTGCCGTGTTTTGAACGGTGAACTGACCATTGAAATTGAATTGCCCGAAGGCCGCTTGCGACTGATAGAAATTCCGCTGATACTTCCTATAGTCAACTCCCAGCTTGATCGTGTGCTTTCCCCGAACCCAGCTCACCGAGTCTGCGATTTGATAGGTATTGTCGGCCGAGAGTTCCGGTATCCAGAAAGAGTTGCCCATGTTCGAATACGCATTAATACTAATATTCGCGAGCCCGGAGGTCTCTTCGTTGCCGCGATTGGCATTTGGAATACCAACCTGGTCTGAAATGTTCTGACCAAAGTTCACGGGGATGGAGGTTACCGCATAACGGATAAACGAAAACCGCAGATCGTTAAGCACATTGGTGCCGAAGGTGTGGGCCCAACCGACAGCATAGTTTTGTTCCCGCATATCATAGTTGCCGCCGCAGCACCCTCCGGCCAAACCCGGTAAGGGGGGCGGATTGAACTGGGGATGATCTTCAACCGAAGCGTGGCCAAACAGCTGATCGTGGTCCGTGAGTCTGTGGTCTATGCGAACATCGCCCTGGTTGCCGTCGGTAGTTGCAACCGGGAAATAAATGAAGTTCTGGCAGGGGAAAGTGCACGAAACGTTGGGCTGCGGGTAAAGGTTGACAATGTTTAGTCCTACCTGATCAAGGCGATTGCTAGGGATCACAGTCGGGTTGGAGGGGTTGATGAGTTGCCGTGTGCCAACCGTGCAATTTGTTGGTGGTGGGTTCGATGCGACACAAAGTGTATTCGGATCGTAAATCGGCAAGTTGATGTCGGTGAAGTCTCCTCCGCGTTCGGCCACGGTGGGAACGGTGCCTAGAGCGTTTTGGGCCTCGTGCAGACGCGAGCCCTGGTAGTCGGCGAAGAAGAACGTGCGGTTCTTGATGATGGGGCCACCGATGAGCGCGCCGAACTGGTTGCGATGCAATGGGGCCTTGGGCCCGTTGCTGGAAGGATTGAAATAATTCCTCGCATCAAGAACGTTGTTGCGCAGGTATTCGTAGACTCCACCATGGAACTGGTTGGTCCCTGACTTGAGCGCAGCGTTGACCGCGGCGCCGCCGCGACCGAACTCCGCCTTCATGGCGCTTTCTTCTACGCGGAATTCTCCGATGGCATCCGGGGCGGGATTCACCGCAATGGTGCCGTCGCCGATGCCGTTGTTATCCACCCCATCGAGCAGGAAGTTGTTGTCAAATGCCCACAATCCATTGACAGCTAGCTGAATACCGGGGCGATTGTCATCGGTCGAGCCGCTCAGGCCGATGCCCGAACTCGATCCCGGAGTAGTTCCCGGCCCGAGCCATGCGAGTTGGGTAAACATTCGACCGTTGAGGGGCAGATCGACGATTCTTGCTTGAGTTTCGACCGTTCCAAGTGACGACGTTTCCGTGGCCAAGAGCGGGCTCGCGGCAGTCACTTCGGTTGTCTGACTTTCTGAACCTACCTTAAGCTGCAGGTCGACTTGCGCTACCTGGTTGACGTTCAGCAATATTCCGGCTTGCAGCGTCTTTTGAAAACCTTTGGCGGTGGCCTCAACCGAGTACTTGCCGATCTGGAGAATGCGGGCGGTGTAGATTCCGGCGCTATCGGTGGTGAGGTTCACTGTCTGGTTGGTGCCGAGGTTGGTGACGGTGACGGAGGCGCCTTGAACTGCAGCGCCCGAGGGGTCGGTGACAGTGCCGGAAATGGTTCCGCGATCGATCTGCGCCTGAAGAGTGGCGGCGCCAAGAAATACAGCAAATAAACAAACCACAACGCGCATTGTATTGCTATGTGCTGTCACAGTTTCCTCCATGAGCCCGCGATTTCGCAAGATTCTTGAATTTCTCTCAAAGCGCTTAGATATACGGAACAAAACGGGCCAATGGTACAAAATCCTTCTAGCAGCGTCAACAACAAAATGCAAAAGTTGGGAATCAAGTCCGTATTACGGAACAGCCTGCATTGGGAAGGCGAAAATTTCAAAAACTGTAGACGCAATATGAATTCGCGTTACTGTGCGCGGGAAGCGACGCCATCCGCAGCCAACGTACTGGGCGATAGCATCTGTGAGAGAGTTAGCGCCGACGCGCGAATTTCTTCCTGAATCTGGGCGAGTTTCGGTTCCATGCGTGCAGTAGGGCCGGAAACGCTGAGGCTGGCAACCACGCGGCCAACGTGGTCGAAGATGGGAGCGGCAGCGCAGACCACTCCGGTAAGATTCTCCTCCATGTCGAACGCGACAGACCTTTCGCGAACCGATGCCAGATGTTCGAGAAGGTGCTTCTTCTGGGTGATTGTTTTTGGGGTGCGGCGAATCATGGGGTGGCGCCCGATGATGGCCTCAACTTCACTCTGCGGAAGAAACGCGAGCATAACCTTTCCCAGGGCAGTGCTGTGAACAGGATTGCGCTGGCCGGGAATGGCGGCCGCGCGCAGCACGCTGGGGCTTTGCAGCACTTCGATGTAGGCGACTTGGCCCTCGTCAAGGACGCCTAAATTAATAGTCTCGCCGAAACGGAGGAGCAGATTCTGCATGACACTCTTGGCGGCGCGCTGCAGGCGGCGGAAATGAATGGCGGGGCCGGTCAGTTCAAAAAACTTGGGAGCGAGTTGATAATGCGATTTGACGTCGTCCTTTTCGACGTAGCCGAGTTTTTCCAGCGAATACAAAATGCGATGGACAGTAGTTCTGGCGAAGGGCACCGCCCCGGCCACTTCGACAAACGCCACCGACTTTTGCTTGCCGCCAGCTTCGACGAAGTATTCGAGAATGGCGAAGATCTTGCCCATCACCTCGATGTAATTCTTGTCGGCCTGCACACGCTGCGGCTTGTTCGATTTTTTCGCCACGTCAACTTCCTCATTAGCCCGGCAGTGAATTGTAGCCAACGTTCGATTGGCCGTGGGTCTAGTTCTCAAACGCCGAATCAGGATAACTGATCTCACCGGGCGCGGCTTGATATCCACGCTCACACAGCCGGGAAAACAACCTTACTGCGTTCCCATTGGGTTCCACGAATTCTCGATCTGCTCGAGAGTGCGGCCTCGAGTTTCTGGCACCATGCGGAGCGAGAACACGAATGCGACTACGCAGAGCCCGGCAAATAAAAGGAAGCACCCCCTCATTCCGAGATGCTCAACTATGGTTAGAAATGTGGCGGTGACGAGAAAGTCGCCGGCCCAGATGGTCATAGTTGCGAGCGACATGGCCTGGGCGCGAACCGTCGTGGGATAAATCTCGGAGATGAGAAGCCAAAAGATGGGGCCGAGACCAATATCGAAGGCGGCGAGATAGACGAGAACGTCGGTCACCACCAGCCATTTCTTGGGATGCGGATCACCGAGAATAAAAGCGAGATGCAACAGTGCCAGGCACATCCCACAGAGGCTTATGAGAAGCAGCGGCCGCCGGCCGACTTTGTCGACCAGAAACATCGAGATGATTGTGAAAGCCAGGCCTACCGATCCGATAAGAAAAGTTGCGAGGATGGCGTTGCCGGCGCTGCCAAACCCTACCATCTGGAAGATGGTTGGAGCGTAGTAGACGATTGTGTTGACGCCGGTAATTTGCTGGAATATGGCCAAGCCTACGCCAGCGATAAGGGGTTTGCGAAAACGGCGCACGAGCAGGTCGCGAAATTTTAGCTGATCGGTCTCGGTAACCTGGCGAAGTTCTTCCAAATCTCGCGCTGCCTTCCCCGGAGTCTCAATGCGTGCGAGAACCTTCGCCGCAGCGTCGAAGTCGCCATGGGCCGCGAGCCAGCGAGGAGTCTCCGGCAGAAACATCAGTCCAATGAGCAGAATCAGCGAGGGCACCACCGCACTCATGAACATCAATCGCCAGTTGCCGGAGCCGGCTAGGCGGTAGTCGACATAATAGGCAACCACCACGCCGGTCGAAATGGCCATCTGGTTCAGGGTTACGAGCGCTCCTCGAATATTCTCTGGCGCGAGTTCAGCGATATAGAGCGGCACCAGCATAGAGCTTATGCCTACCGCAGCTCCGACAAATAGACGCGATAACACAAAGACAGCAGTGCCGGTTGCGAGGCCAGTCGTGATCGCAAAAATTCCATAGACCACGGCGGTTATGAGCAGGGTCGGCTTGCGTCCAAATCGATCCCCGAGATATCCGCCGAAAGCGGTCCCGGCGAGAGCGCCCAGTAATACAACGCTAACGGCGATTTCGGTTTGAAACGAGGTGAGAAAAAACTGATTGCGCACAAACAAGATCGCACCCGAGATAACTGCGGTGTCGTAGCCGAAGAGGAAGCCTCCGATCGCGACGGTAATGGAGGTAATCACTATGAAGCTTCGCCGAGAGACGTCTGACCGACCCTCTGTCGCAAGGGCAGACTTCCCGGCCGGCTCCGTGGCTCGTATCATGCGGAGCAGTATAGCCGCCGATCTTGCTGTGTCAACAGTAATCGCATTTCTTGAGGCGGTATTATGTCCGTCAGACGGGATACACAGATCAAGACTGTTAGATTTTCTCAAACAAACACAATAAAAGTGCAACGCTCTCGTTGTTCCGTATTACGGACAGATGTTTAATATTGACTTACCCCGCGTATCGCCGTTATTATCCCGCGATGCGAGCGATGAAGCGCACATTATATTCCGCCGAGCTGAAAGGAAAGCGAGGGCTACCGTGAAGAAGAGCAGGACACTGGAAAAATTGCGCGCGGGAGATTTTGTAAGGGTTGTGAACATTAACCGCGTACCCGAGCCATGGCTCACCGAAGTGGCGGGCAATCTGGGCTTCGATGTGATCTGGTTCGACATGGAACATCGTGGGCACGGCTACGAAGTGATCGATCGTTTGTCGCTGGCGTGCCGCCTCACTGGCGCGGACCTGATGGTCCGAATCCGCAAGACTGGATACACGAGCGCCCAGCGCCCCTTGGAATTCGGCGCCAATGGCATTATGCTTCCACACTGCCGCAGCGTCGAAGAGGCGCGCCAATGGGCCTCGTGGACGAGATTCCCTCCTGAGGGAACCAGAGGTTTCGACAACGCGGGTGCGGATGGCGGCTATGCTCTTACGAACGCGGTTGAATTCCTGAATGAACGGAATAAAGAAACTTTCCTCATGGTGCAGATCGAGGACCGCGAAGCAGTCGATTGTGTGGAGGGAATTGCGGCGGTCGAAGGCGTAGATTTGATGTTCGTCGGTCCCGGGGATTTAACGATCAGCTATGGTATTCCGATGCAGCGCGATCATCCGCTCATACAACGCGCATTGGACAGAGTGGCGAATGCTGCGGCCAAGGCGGGTAAATGGTGGGGGACAGTTACGGAAACTCCAGAGGTAGCGCAATTCGAACTCGATCGGGGGGCGCGCATGGTAACCTGCGCGGACGATCACTTCCTGCTCGCCCATGGGATGCGAGACGCGTATCGGCAGTTTGAGAACATCAAGGTTCGCGAAAAATCTTCTTCCGCGAGGTAACTGAAGGAGCAATGCAGATCTATTCCGGGGCCGACGTGATCGAGTGTGAGATTAACGGACGCCCGCTATATCTGCCGCTGCTGAGGGAAGATGGAGAGTCGCTTTTATTGGATTGCGGAACTCGCCACCACGCAGCGAAGGACGTGCCGGCGTATTTAAGCCGGGCAGGCATTCAAAGTAACGATCTGACGTGGCTGATCATGACACACCCCGACGGTGATCATTGCGGGGGCTCAGCCGAAATCAAACGGCAATATCCGGCGACACGGCTTGCCTGTGGCGAGGCGGACAGAGAGATGATCGAATCTCCTGATTATTTGTTCGGCTTTCGTTATGATGCCTACCGGAAAAATCATGGCATTTATTTTGATCCCAAAACCGCACAGCAAATAAAAGATTGCTCGACCGCGCCGCAAGCGGTGGCGTTCGGCTTTGTTGGCGGCGAAATGATGCGGCTTGGCAATAGCCGGATTCTGGAAATCTGGCATTTGCCCGGACATAGCCACGGACATTTGGGTGTCTATGATCGCAAGCACCGAACACTTTTCTACGGCGATGCAATTCAAGGGGCGGGCTATAGATCCGTCCACGGAAAATGGTCGTTATGCCCAACCTATCTTTACGTGGATGCTTATCTGCAGACGATTCGCGTAATCGAGAACTCGGACGCGGAGACGATTATTGGCTGTCACTGGCCGGTGTTGCGAAGCAAGGAGGCGATTCGACAGTTTTGCGCGGAGTCGCGAAATTTTGTGACGCACGCCGAACGCCTGGTTAGTGATTATTTGCGGGACCATTCTTCCGGAGTGACGTTGCGAGAATTGTGCGAGAACCTGTCCGCGCAACTGGGGGAGTGGCCGCAAGAGGTATGTCTGGAACTGGCGAACGCAATCTCGGGACACCTGGATCGCGGCGTTGAAACCGGCCGGTTCGCAGTGGATCGCTCCACCGGCCCCTATGTTTATAGGACTGCGCGACGGTGAACAGGATTGCTCGCCACACAAAATCGTCAAGATCAGTCAGGAGACAGAAATCACAGACGATCTAAAATTCGACGGCAATGACAGGCGGGCAGTGGTTACGGGCGCGGCCAATGGATTGGGTCTCGCAATCGCTCGCCGTCTCTGTGCTGGGGGTGCTCGCGTGTTATTGGTGGACAGCGATAAGACGGTGCTGTCGCGAGTCGGCGAGAAGGATCTGCCGGAAGCAAGAAGCTTCGCGGTCGTGAAAGATCTATCTGAGCCCGATGCGGCTTCGTTCGTGTTCGATAAAGTAAGTAAGACTCTGGGGCTGGCCGATATTCTGATTAACAACGCGGCTTGGAGCTTTCACAAGCCTATGTTGGAAGTTACGGTCGCAGAATTCGACCGATTGGTGGGCGTGAATCAGCGAGCGCCTTTTTTTCTGTCGCAGCAGTTCCTGCGGCACATCTCCCAGGCTACGGTGCGGCCGCGTGACCCGGTGATCATCAACATCGCTTCGGTAAATGCGTTAGTGGGGAATCCTGGGCTTGCGCCTTACGCGGGCACCAAAGGCGCGCTGGTAGCCATGACCCGCGCGATGGCGGTCGAGATGCAGGAATTCAACGTTCGGGTAAATTCGATAAGCCCGGCGGCGGTCGAGACGTTTGTGACCAAGAATCTCATTGCCTCCGGCGTCATTGTCCCATCGAAGCTGCTGGAGAATTATCTGATCAAGAGATTCGCGAGTTGCGAAGAGATCGCTGAATTGATCGCTTACTTATGCGGTGAATCGGCAACTTTCGTTAATGGCGCTAACTGGGTGATCGACGGCGGATACGTCGCGCAGTAGCTACGGGCCGCATGTCTGAAATTGCAACGACCAGCCGGCATCGGAAAGCCCCCATGGAGCCGATCATGACGCCGCCAAGCCGACTTTCCCGTGTGGTTCTAGCTCTCGTTGCTCTTACAATTTCTGTTGGCGCGCAAGAGAAGCCCGGCGGAAATCTTGCACTCAGCGCGCGAGTGACTGCGTCCAGTTCATCCGAGGGCACCAAGCCTGAGAATCTCAACGACGGTGACATTGCGCACAATCGGTGGGCCGCCAAAGATGGAACCAATCCAGCGGACACATGGGTCGAGCTGAACTGGCCGACCGGCGTGCAGTTTGAGGAAGTCATCGTTCGTCAGGAGGGCGATCAAAAGCTCTCCCACCTTATCCTCGAGACCCGCGATGCGGATGGGCAGTGGCGACTGATTCAATCCATCGGAGATTCACAGCATCTGCTTCCCCGCCTCATTCTGGCGCAGTTTGGATCGCAGAATACGAGCGGGCTTCGCCTCTCAGGATTCGCTGGCAGCGTGAGCCTGAACGAAATTGAGGTCTACAACCGGACCGATCCACCCGTGATCGAAGTCGCGTCCGATCTTCTTAACCATATTTTTGGCATTGTCACCGATGGCTTCGGCACGATGCCCTCCGCCAATGCCGCTGTAGAACTTCAAGGTACAGCTGGAGGTAAGTCGTGGCATGTCTCCACGCAAACCGACGAGAAGGGAATGTTCCAGGTCGAAATGCCGGTCGGCATCGAGGGCGATATAACCGCGAGCGCGCAACTTGCGAACGCCGCGTCAGCGAAGCGCACTGTACAAGCTGGCGATTTGGCCGCGGGATTGAGCATCCCCGACGAGACAACGCCCTCAATAAACCTCAGCGGAACATGGCGTTTCAAGCCCGATCCAGAGAAAGATTTTTCCCAGCCGACTTTCTCTGACGCAGATTGGAAAAACATCACGGTTCCCTCCCACTGGATCATGGAAGGTTTCGACAGCAACACAGGAACCGGTGGCTATCGCCGGCATCTGCAAATTCCAGCCAGCTTTCACGGCCGCCGCGTTAAGCTGCTTTTCGATGGCGTGTATAGCGGAGCCGAAGTTTGGTTCAACGGCCAACGAGTCGGCTCGCATGAAGGGGGCTTCTCTCCCTTTGAACTCGACATCACCAACGCCGCCCATATCGGAGCCGACAATCTTCTCGCCGTCCTGGTGCGGGAGAAGACTCTCTCTTCCCATCTCGACGATATGAGTTCCTACGCGAACTTCCCGCTCGCCGGAATCTTCCGCCCAGTGCGGCTTTTGAGCTTGCCTGAGGTTCATGTGCGGCGTTTTCATGTGCAAACGAATTTCGACTCGAGCTATCGAGACGCCACCCTGACGTTGGATTTCACCGTCGAAAACGAGTCAAGTCATGAGATCAGCAGCGTCCGTCTGAAGTTTTCTTTGCAGGATCCCGCCGGGCATTCCGTCGCTCTCGCGAACGATCACCTCGAAATCAATCTTGCTCCATGGTCGCGGGTGGAGCAGCGCGTGGAATTTCATGTCTCCAGCCCTCAGCATTGGGAAGCGGAGCATCCGCTGCTCTACACGCTGAGTGCCAAGCTGGCGGGTTTTGGGTCGAACAGCGAGGTGGTTTCACGGCGTGTCGGTTTTCGCCAGGTAGAAATTCGCGGCACTGAATTTCTAATCAATGGCGTCCCGGTAAAGCTGCGCGGAGTCGGCTATTTCGAAGCGGCTCCCTTAAGCGGTCGGACGATCCCGCCCGACCTCGCTCGTCGCGATCTCCTTCTGATGAAGGAGGCGAACCTCGACGCTTTCCGCACAGAAGTAATTCTGCCCTCCGAAAATATCTACGACGATACCGACGAGTTGGGCTTCTATGTCGAAGCCGAGAGCCCATTTTGCTGGGTCGATGAAAGTTCCGATCTGCGCTATTTGCCGACCTTCGTGCAACGGACCGCTGAAATATTGGATCGGGATCGCTCTCATCCAAGCGTCATCATTTGGTCGGTGGGCAATGAAAGTACGTGGGGGCCGGATTTTGAGGCCGCGCACCAGTTCGTGAAAAGACACGATGCGACTCGTCCGACCAGCGCGGGCCAGAGCGCCACACTAGAACTCGACACGATGCACAATCCGATCACGCTCGCCCGTATGAAAGAACGGGAAGACGAAAAAGTTCCAATCATCTGGGATGAGAGCTTCTGCATTTTCCAAGGGGATTTGTGGGGTGACACACGCGAAATGTGGCTCGATCCCGGCGATCGCGATTATTACATCGATCCGTTGATCGCGGTGTGGGATGCGGTTCAGACGAGCAAGAATGTCGAGGGCAGCATGATCTGGGCTTGGGTCGATGACATATTTCTAGTTCCCGGACGGGACTCCGAATATGGCCGTGGTGGAATCGGCAATCCCGAGCATGCGCTCGATGGCATTTATCACATGCCCGGACGCGGCATTGTCGGCGACGCACCGTGGGGAATCGTGGATGGATGGCGCCGCAAGAAGCCGGAATTCTGGCACGTCAAAATGCTGATGTCGCCTGTGCATTTGCAAGACCGCGACTTACCCGCATGGAAGCCGGGTGAGGCCGCGACTCTCACCATAGACAACCGCTACGAATTCACCAATATTTCTGAGTTGACTGCGGAATGGTCGGTGGGCGCGCAACATGGCGTGCTTCATCCTGACATAGGCCCTCACACCACCGGCAAGATTTCGGTTCCTGTCGGAGCGTCGACCAAACTTGGCGATGTCTTGTCGCTAAGCTTCATCGACAAAAAAGGACAGCCGGTGATTTCCGCGCGTATGCAACTGGGACTTGCTCCCGCCGTGAGCGCGATCACTGCTCCCAAGCCTGCGCCACTCCGCTATCTGCACGAGACATTTTGGCTGGGCGGAACGCTCGACCGATTTCTTGGCAGCACAGTCGAGGGCGATAAATTCGAGATTGCATTCGATGGCGCGAGTGGCCGGATTCGACGGGCGATCATTGATCGTCATTCTGTTTTGTATGGAACGCCGAAACTTCATGTGCTGCCGATCGAGGCCACACTGAATGAGTTCCCAATTTTCGAAAGCTGGCGGCTCACGCAAACGATCGAAATTCGTCACCTTGGCGAAGACTACGAGGTGGTCGAAACTGGCGCCTACCGCGACTTTGCGGGCGAATTGCGATTTCGCATCACTCCCCAGGGCGGGATACGAGTCAGTTATGACTTCACCTTTACAGGGACCGACACGCGGGCGCGGGAGATTGGCTTGCAGTTCGGCGCCCCGCTCTGGAGCGACAAGTTGCAATGGCGCCGGCGGGGCGAATGGACGGTTTATCCCGACGATCACATTGGGCGCAATGATGGAATCGCCATGGCTCACGCGCCAACTCCGCAAACTGTTCCTCCTACTCAAGCCTTCGCTTTGGACGACACCCCTCTGGGCACGAGTGATTTTCGCAGCAGCAAGCGGAACTTTGTTTTCGCATCACTTACTGATAAAGAAGGTTATGGCGTAGGTATCGAGGCAATTGGTTCGCAGCATCTGCGCGCTTCGGTCGATGCAGACGTCATCGAGGTCAACGTCAATGACTGGTTCGGCGGCACCGGCGCCGCAGCTTGGGGAGAATGGTGGCAGAACTATGGCCAAGGGAGAGATCTACGCTCCGACGATCCCAACCAGGGCGTTGCACACAATCAAGTGAGTGGAAGCATGCAGCTTTATTTGCTAAGTCCACAGAACTCTGCTGCATGGCTGCGAAGGATGCAGGCCATCTCAACATTGGCAGATGCGAAGTAAAGATGATAGGTAAAGATGATTCAGGGTGGCTGGACTGTACAGTCAGCGCGCCGAACTGACAGGCTCGAGCCTCAGTTCAAGCAAGGTCACGCTGAACGGCGCAAAGGCAAAAGAGAACTCCCTTCCTCGCACGCTGATTGATTGAGAAGAGGTGATGATCCGCTCCGGGTCGTTCTGAGAGTTCATCGCCTCGGAATCACGAGCGCCCTCTCGATCTTTTAAAACTGTGATTTCTCCTCCCGAGATCAACGACGAGAAACCATCCAGATGAAATTGCGTTTTCTCTTCATCTGCTGTGGAATTCACCGCAAAAACACGCAGCACTTTTCCGTCGGCGCTTAGAGTGGCACTCAGGTCGGGCTCTTCGAGCTCCCATGAAAGCTTCGACGAGCGCGAGATTTCCAGGGGATAGGTTCCTGCCGCCCGCTGGTACAGTTGTTGCGAATAATACGTTGGAGAAAGATAGAGCCATCCCGGGCCGGGCTGAATGACTCCCGAGCCAAAGCTATCCGACAGATTGGATCGCGCAGCTATTTCGACTAAGTCAGCGTAACGATGCAGTAAGTTCTGATACCGCGAGGCACTGAGCGCGTTGCCGAGAGTCAGTAACATGCCGCGGGTGAGGCCCATCTCTCCGGCGGTTGTGTTCCACTCGGTGATCGCAGCGCGAATGTCTTTACCTGCGGCGTGTTGCGCGATCTGATCTTTCAGAAAGTCGAGGCTGGCTTTCTCGGTCGGAAGATCCGCGACTTCGTAATGATGAGGACAGATGTAATCGAGCGAGCCGGCGGCTTGGCTTAGCGTTTCGGTAGAGGGAAATGCCGAGAGAATCTTAATTCCCGGGTCGACCTTGCGCATGGCTTCAGCAAAAGTGCGGACGGACTCGTCGTAATCCGACCCCCGCACCTCGTTTCCGATCTGCCAATACTTGACGCCGTAAGGCTCGGGATGGCCATTCTGCGCTCTGATTTTCCCCCAATGCGTCTGCGCGCTTCCGTTTAAATATTCGACTTCGTCAGCGGCATCCTGAGGCTTCTTGCCGGTCCAGCGGACACAGATCAGCGGCTCCGCACCCACATAACGCGAGAGCTGAACAAATTCTTCAACTCCGACAAAATTCGGTTCGAGTCCACCCCATGGCCCGGTGACGTAAGGAACGCGGCGGTCCCACGGGCCAATCGATTTCTGCCACTCGTAGACTTCGATCATGCTTCCGCCGAAGCGAATGATGCCCGGATTCATGGCCTTGAGAGCAGCGACTACATCCGGCTTCCACAGGTCGAGCACAGCGTCTTCGCCGATCAGATAAATACGATCGACGTTCAAAGTTCCCGGCCCTTCAAATTCGATGGTAAGGGTCGCATTGGCAATCGTGCGATTTGAGCGCAAAAGAACATCGGCACTTTGCCAAGTGTCTTCTACGCCGTTGATGAGCACAGGGCCGGCGATCACGCTGCTCGCGCCGCGCAGAGAAGCCCACGCGCGAGGGTGACCGACGCCTTTCAGGTGCATGTGCAGACGGTAGCCCACACCTTGCTTCAAGTAGAATCCGTCCTGCGAAATTCCGGCGCGCGCTCGTGCCACTGGCAACTCGATCTTCTCGGACACTCTACCGTTGTAGGGATCCGACTTATCCAGAGAAAAGGTTGCGTCGTGAACCGCGCCGTCGGGATACCAGGGCCGACTCGGCCAATCGATGCCGCGTTTATACGCTGGCTCGCACGGAGTCTCTTCTTCGAAACTGTCGCTCTCAACCTGCTCGGCCAACATAGAGGGAATCATGTGGCAGAGCGGTTCGATGAATTGCCCTCCTTGTTTCAGGTCGATCGGCCGCTGACTTATTTTGGAGTTCTTGATGTGAATGTCGTTGTCCTGCACTAAGAACAACGGTTCTAGATGAACGTCATCGAACCAAAGGCTGCCCGAATAATTCGATAGCAGAGCGATGCGAATACGGCCCGGTGAGGGCACGCGAAAATTAATCTCTGTACGTTGCCACGAAAATGTCCCGGCCGCCGACGACGCTCTACCCTGATTGCCGGCGGGCGTTTCTACCTCTAAGGCGCCGCGCTGATCGTCGTCGCGCTTCGAATCAACGGCCGCGCCTTTGATCCAGACACTGGCTTTCCAGGTTGAGCCGACGGGAAGAAACAACTCCTGACTGACATTGACATCGGATGGTTGTTTGCTGTCGATCCGCAGTGAGTGGCTTCCCTCTTTGACTTGCGCGTCGTCTACTTGAATTACGACGCCCTTCGCCTCCGGGCTGATTGAGACTTCCCATCCTGATACTTGTCCGGCATGACTAGCGGTCGCTTCAAAGCCTGGATTTTGCAAATCTCGATTCTGGAGACGAGGAACGCTTTGCGCATTGAGAGCGCTCGCCGCGACCAGCAAGAATAACCACCGAAACATCTTTCCTCCAAAGACAACGCAAGCGAAAAATTATGACGGCAGCGGCCCAGATTGTACACTGACGTGCCCGTCGGCCAAAGAAACGGCGAGCGGAAGTGTTGGCTCAGCGATGTTGACTTGGAGTGCGGCGATGGCGTAGCGTGCCACAAATGCGATTGCGAGCTATTTATTTGCGCGTGAATTTTCCTGAGACCAGTAACATGAGACAACGAACCTGGATTCTCGCAGTTCTTGTTTTGTCCCTGACCACTACGATATTTGCGCAAGAACCGCCGGTCTCGGCTGGCTTGGCGCTTACGCCTCCAATGGGATTCAACACCTGGAATAAATTCGGATGCGACGTCGGCGACCAATTGGTTCGCGGCATGGCCGATGCCATGGTGAAATCGGGCATGAAGGATGCCGGTTATCAGTACATCGTGATTGACGATTGCTGGCAGGTGTCGCGCGAAGCGCATGGAAATATTATTGCCGATCCGCAACGCTTCCCTTCCGGGATCAAGACGTTGGCGGATTACGTTCATTCGCTGGGGCTAAAGTTTGGAATTTATTCTGATGCCGGCTCGAAAACCTGCGCGGGTCGCCCGGGTGGGCGGGGTCACGAATTTCAAGACGCGCTGCAATACGCAGCGTGGGGAGTCGATTACCTGAAGTATGACTGGTGCAACACCTCGACGCAGGATGCGCAAGCGTCCTATGCATTGATTCGCGACGCGCTTGACGCCAGCGGCCGTCCGATTGTGCTGAGCATATGTGAATGGGGGAAAGCGAAGCCGTGGTTATGGGGAAAGGATGTGGGCGGGAATCTGTGGCGCACCACTGACGACATTAATGACGTGTGGGAGACGCAGGAGAAATGGCCTGACGGAAGCTGTTGCAAACGGGGAGTGGTGGACATACTCGATCTGCAGGTTGGGTTGGAGTCGTACGCGGGGCCGGGACACTGGAATGATCCTGACATGCTGGAAGTGGGAAATGGCGGGATGAATACGGTGGAATACCGGTCGCATTTTAGCTTGTGGGCAATTCTGGCGGCGCCGTTGATGGCGGGCAACGATCTGCGGAACATGACGCCGGAGATCCGCGACATCCTTATTAATAAGGAGGTGATTGGCGTAAATCAGGATGCGCTGGGGCGCGAGGGGCGGCGTGTATGGAAAGACGGCGATCGCGAGGTGTGGTCGAAAGAGCAGCAGGATGGGAGCCGCGCGGTGGTGCTGCTCAATCGCGGTGGCTCGCAGCAGCAGATTCCATTGAAGTGGGAAGAGATCGGTTATCCCGCTCACGTGCCTGCAACAGTGCGCGACCTGTGGGCGCACAAAGAATTGGGAAAGTACACGGGTGAGTTTTCAGCGATGGTGCCTCGGCACGGCGTGGTGATGGTGATCGTGCGGCCGTAGTACGTGAGGAATTTCGACTGGGCGTTTCACATGAGCTGACAATTCGAGCTGGATTCCACCGCATTTATTTTGCAGGACTCCCGGGCCCGTCTACGGAATAAAGTCGAGGGATCCTTTCTTCGAGGGACGGAAGAGCGGGAAAGGGCGCGTGCGGCTCAGTCTGGTACCAGTAGGCAACCGAAAAATAATTGTCAGATCGATGATTGGCGTGGCCATGCTCAAGCGTTGCCCGCAACGATTTGGTAAACGTAACCGGCGAATCGAGATGAAAGCGATACACCGACGAACGGCTACCAGCATATTCCTCTCCCTTCACCGGCGCGCCATACAACCCATAGGAAAATGAGTGGCTGCCGAAATCCCATGCTCCCAGGAAATAATCTTCCGAGCCAGTGCCATTGATGGAGGGAAGGGTTTCGCCGTCCACGAAAAACATGTCATCGCCCTCGCCCCACCAGCCATCCTGATTTTGCAGAACGGACATGGTCACGCCAACAAAGTGACCTCTGCCTGTCGCCTCCATCCACACGTAGTTGCCGTCACCATCCAAGTTTTTCTTTGCCTCGATCTGCGGGTCGCTGTTGTTCTGCCATTGATTGGTCCAGCCTTGGGCGGGCGCGGCTTGCCGATATTGCGCATGAAAATACAGGCTGTCCGCTGGTAGCGGCTTGGCATATTTACGGTAGTCGATGTTGAAATAGAACGAATCTACACGCTGCTTCCCTTCATTGGTCACCGTGATTCGCGCGTGCTTCTGGAAGGGCATGGGGAAAAAACAATTCAACGCTCTGTCGGAACCGACTGACAGGGGAAAAGACTCATAGAGAAAGTAATCGCCCAGGCCAAGGCCAAAAAAATCCCCGATCGGAGTTTCCACGCTTGGCGTCGCTTCGCCGTCCCAGTACATGCGCAGCACTAACGCCTTTAGATGATGCGGATCGTCGCTTGCTATCGTCACCCAGATGTGGCTGACGAGCCCGGGTCCCGCATCATCCAACAGGACCAGAGTTTCGCCCGCCGCCATTGGACGCGCGTCGGCATTGCCTCCACTCCGGTCGTAGCTTGACGCTCGCTTTTGGATGTAGTCCCTGGCTTGGGGCAGGCTGGACAGCCAATTTGCGGAATCCTGCGCAACAGCCATGGCGGGGAGGACCATCACAACAATTAGCGCGGAAAAGATAACGAAGGAACTTAGTCGTGTCATGTTATGTGGAATAACTTTACTCGATCCCAAGTTGCCGCTGTATCTGCTCCAGCGGAACACCCTTGGTCTCCGGCACAAACATTTTCACCCAGATCAATTGCAGCACCATCATGCCGGCGAAGAATGAGAAGACGTAGCCAGGGGGAAACGCTGAAACCATCTTCGGAAAAAAAGTTGTGAGCAATGCGGCAAAGATCCAATGGGTGAAACTACCCAGGGACTGGCCTTCCGCTCGATGGCGGTTGGGAAATATTTCGGAGATAAAAACCCAGATCACGGCTCCCTGGCCGATTGCGTGGGCAGCAATGAAGGCAAAGATGCAGACAGGGACGATCGTGTAATGTTCCGTGAAGAACGCCCAAGCTACCAGACCAAGCGATGCGATGTAGCCGAATGAGCCTATATAAAGGAGCGTGCGTCGGCCGAGACGGTCAATGAGCCACAGGCCGACGAAGGTAAACACCAGGTTGGTGACGCCGATGCCGATCGATTGCAGCAGGGCGGCCTTCGCGCCTAAGCCGGTGAGTTCGAAAATGCGCGGCGCAAAATAGAGGATTGCGTTGATGCCGGAGAGTTGGTTGAAAAACGCGATGAGAATGGCGAGAAGGATCGGCTTGCGAAGACGAGCGGTCCAGAAATGGCCAGAGGACGCCTTCTTCGAAGATGCAGCTGCGATCTCATTCGCCTCAGCCTCGATCTCAGCAGTCGAAGCTTCGGGTTCAATTCGTCGCAAGACTTTCAGCCCGGCCTCGCGATCGCCCTTTTTCGCGAGCAGCCAGCGCGGACTTTCGGGAATACCGAAACACAATAGCGCGTAAAGAAGCGACGGAAACGCGGCCACGCCGAGCATCCAACGCCAGGCATTTTCGCCAACGCCGGCGAGGAGTGCATTCGAGACGAACGCGACCAAGATGCCGAAAACAATATTGAATTGAAACATGCCGGCAAGTCTTCCGCGGTGTTTGGGAGGAGCGATCTCCGAGATGTAGAGCGGAGCCGCAACGGTGGAGATGCCGATGCCGAGGCCGCCAATAAAGCGCGCGATGATAAACAACGAAACGTCAGTCGCCAGGGCCGAGCCGACTGCGCCTACGAAATAAAGGACGCCGATCCAAAGCAGCGTGGCCTTGCGACCGAATCGGTCCACGGGCCAGCCTCCGATCAACGAACCGACGACGGTGCCGTAGAGTGCGGAGGCCATAGCGATGCCGTGGAGGCTGGGACTAAGCCCCCACAGTGATTGAATTGTTTTTTCGGCGCCGGAAATAACGACGGTATCAAAACCGAAGAGAAAGCCGGCGAGCGCAGAGGTGAGGGACCAGAAGAAGAGGCGACCGTTCATAGTGGATGGAGTGGTGGAGCGCATCCAACGATAGACGGAATGCTGGCGGGACGCAAATTCTTGCGAAATTCTCGGTTTATTTTGCGGCAGAGGCTGGGCGATCCTTTCGCTCTCGTGGACGATACTGATGCCTTCAAACTCTAGATCACTACTTGCGGTTATCATTTGGAAGATCGTGGAGGTTCTTCCTTGGCAATACTGGTAACCGGCGGAGCGGGTTACATCGGCAGTCATGCAGCGCGCGCCCTTCGCCGTTCCGGCTATGAGGTCGTGATCTACGACAATCTTTCCACCGGTTTCCCGCGCCTGGCGCACGGGTTCGAACTCGTGGAAGGCGACATCGCCGACGCCGCCAGGCTCCGGCCTGTGCTGGCGCGTGCGGACGCAGTGATGCATTTCGCTGCCCACGCCTACGTTGGAGAGTCGGTCGAAAACCCGCGAAAGTATTTTCAGAACAATGTTCTCGGCGCGCTCAGCCTCCTGAACTCCACGCTGGACGCCGGAATCCGCCGCTTCGTTTTTTCCTCCACCTGCGCCGTCTACGGCATTCCCGCGAGAATTCCGATTGATGAACAAACGCTGCGCAATCCGGTCAACCCGTATGGCGCTTCTAAACTTTTTTTCGAAAATGCTCTGGAGGCTTATAGCCGCGCTTATGGAATCCACTCCATAAGCCTGCGCTACTTCAACGCGGCGGGAGCCGACGAAAGCGGCGAGATTGGCGAACTCCACGACCCCGAACCGCACCTCATTCCACTGGCACTTGCCGCCACCACCGAGCACGGGCGCGGGTTGAAGGTTTTCGGTTCCGACTACTCCACCCCGGACGGTAGCTGTGTCCGTGACTACGTTCACGTAACCGACCTTGCCCATGCGCATGTCCGCGCACTGCAATACCTGGAAAAAGGCGGCGACTCGCTGGCCATCAATCTAGGAACAGGCAAGGGACATTCGGTTCTCGAAGTCATCCGAGCAGCAGAAAGCGTCACTGGGCAAGCGGTTCGGCGAGACATAGAACCGCGGCGCCCCGGCGACCCTCCAGCCCTGGTCGCCGATCCTTCGAAGGCTCAAAGAGTGCTTGGATGGACTGCCCAACGCAATCTCGCCGACATCGTGTCGAGTGCGTGGAATTGGATGCAGAAAAACTTGAGCCAATGCTGAACGGTTCCGTCGCGATGAAAAAATGTATATTGTGACGATGCGTCCGAGACTCAGCCTTTTGTGTTGGATCCTCCTGTGCGCGGTTGCGGTAAGAGCGCAAACTCCGGCAGAAGTTGCGCGTCAGTACACGGCTGCGCATCGGGCGGAGTTGATAAATCAGTTCAGCGAATTTCTATCCATACCGAACGTTGCCGCTGATCCGGCGAATCTCAAGCGCAATGCCGATCTCCTCGTCGAGATGCTCAAGAAGCGCGGCGTCGATTCGCGGCTGCTGTCGATTCCGTCGTCACCCTCGATCGTCTACGGAAAAATCGACGTGCCCGGCGCGCAGCACACCGTCGTTTTCTATGCACATTACGACGGGCAGCCGGTAACTCCGTCGGAATGGGAGGGAGGTTCGCCTTTCACGCCGGCGATTCGCGAGGTGAATGGCGAGCGGCGCATCTACGCCCGTTCGGCCGGAGACGACAAGGCGGCCATCTTTGCTCAACTCACCGCGCTCGATACGCTACAGTCGGCGAAGATTCCTTTGCGCGCGAATATTCGCTTTGTGTGGGAGGGCGAGGAGGAGGCGGGATCGCCTCATCTGGAGGAGATTCTCAACGCCAACCGCGAATTGATTCACGGTGATGTTTGGCTGATATGTGACGGGCCCGTTGATCAGAGCGGAGAGCAGACGGTCGTTTTTGGGGCGCGAGGCGACGCGCACCTCGAGATCACTGTCTATGGGCCGCATCATGGATTGCACAGCGGGCACTATGGAAATTGGGCGCCGAATCCGGCGATGATGCTGGCGCAGTTATTGGCCGGAATGAAAGATGAAGATGGGCACGTTTTAGTGCCACATTTTTATGACGGCATCGCGCCGCTTACACAGCTGGAACGGGAGGCGATCGCCCGCGCTCCGGTGAATGATCAAATGCTGATGGGATCATTTTGGCTGGGGCATGTGGATGGATCGGGCAAGCATCTTCTTGAGCTGATCAATCAGCCTTCGCTGAATATTAACGGACTTTCTTCCGGACAGACTGGCGCCCGCGCCACGAACGTAATTCCGCCGACCGCTACTGCTGATCTCGACTTGCGCCTAGTAGTCGGCGTCGATTGGCAAGAGCAACAGAAACGCGTGATGGACTACATTCGGTCGCGCGGATATTTCATTGTGGACAGCGAACCCTCGCGCGAGGTGCTTACTACTCACGCGAAGGTTGCGTTGGTGGTGCGTGACCAGGCCGGATACAACGCGGTGCGCACTCCTATGGATCTACCTATCGCGCAAGAAGTGATTCGAGCCGTGGAGAGTGCGCGCGGCGCCGTCGTGTTATTGCCCACTATGGGCGGCAGTGTCCCGCTGGGAGCGATGGAGCGTGCCGCCGTAACTCGAACGATTACCGTGCCCATCGCAAACTATGACGACAATCAACACGCGCCAAATGAGAATCTCCGCCTGCAAAATCTATGGGATGGCGTGCGAACGATGGCGGCCCTGCTCGAGATGCAGTAAATAGACTCACAATATATTCTGCCGGCTGCAATTTGTTGCACCGCAGTGTGCACGAGAATGGTCTCTAAGAATTAATTTTTCAACGCTGCGAGTCTTTCATCCAATTCATGGGTTATGACGAACTGGAGACAGAGGCGGGTCGCCTCTCTTTGGCGTCGCTCACCTCGTCCACCTGCCAATTCCTGAACCTCGTTCGAAACAGGAGAATCGCCATGAAATCCAACCCCAGGGTTTTGTTACTTTTCGCCGCCACTCTCGTCGCAACCGCCGCTCACGCCCAATACAGCAACAGTCCGTTTAAGCATGTCGTCGTAATCTTTCAGGAAAACCGCACGCCGGACAATCTCTTTCAGGGATTGTGTACGGCCAACGGCGGAGTTCCCGGATGCAGCGGAACCGGCGCGGGAGGAACTTACGATATTGCATCGACTTATGTGAATGCCGATGGCCAGACCGTTCCTCTCACTCCCGTAGGACTGGCCACTAACTTCGATCTCGACCACAGCCACGGCGGACCAAAGCTCAACGGAACCATTAGCGGTTTTAATTTCGAGTACGAAAACCAGGGGATCAGCGGCAAGCCGGCGGCCAATGCTCCGGCCGTGTGCGGGGCTAATATTTTTGGCTGCGTGGTTCCGGCCAACAACTATTCTCAATTCATGTACGTGTATAACACTGCAGTAACAAACAGCAACGGCAGTAAGGGTGGACTGCTCGATCCATATGTCGTCTTAGCGACGACTTATGGTTGGGCCAACCGTATGTACCAGACCAATCAAGGGCCAAGTTATCCGGCGCATCAATTTATTTTTGGAGCTACTTCCGCTCCCACTGCGGCAGACGATGCGCTCGGCGTTTTCGTGGCGGAGAATAGCGATACTAATTATGGCTGCGGCTCCGGAGAATCGGTTCAACTGATCCGTCCGAATGGAAACGGGGCGCCACCTTATGGCACGGAAACTCCGGGCGATGAAATCGCGGAATGCTTTAACCGCAACGCCATGGATTACCTTTTAAGCCAGCCGAGTCCCAAAATCACCTGGACTTATTATGCCCAAGGGCAGAGCAGTCTCTGGGTCGCGCCGAATTCGCTCTCGAATATCTGCATCCCGGCGAACGGCCTATGCACGGGACCAGACTGGACGAAAGGCGCGTCGAACGGCTACGTCGACCAAATCCCGCCCGACGTTTTGAATGACATCGCTAACTGCTCTCTTTCGCAGGTAAGTTGGATAACTCCGGCGGGTCAATATTCGGACCATCCGATCAACAGCGGCCAGGGGCCGTCGTGGGTCGCAGCCATTGTCAACGCCATTGGAAATAATACGAACTGCGACGACGGCACTGGCTACTGGAAAGACACCGCCATCTTTATTACCTGGGACGACTGGGGCGGTTGGTATGACCACGTGCAGCCGGTGTTCCAGACGGGCGCGAACCAGAATGACTATCAACTGGGCTTTCGCGTGCCGCTGGTGGTGGTTTCGGCTTACTCGAGTAAGGTCGGATACATCAGCAACCTGAAATATGATTTTGGCAGCATCCTGAAAGCGGTCGAGGGAATCTTTAATCTCGGCAGTCTTGGAATGGCTGACGCTCGAGCGACCAATGATCTCCACGACTTCTTTAACTTCCATCACCCCGCATCGAAGTACGCAACCATTCAGGCTCCGCTGGAAGGACGTTTCTTTATCAAGAATGACGAGGTTGAGGTGGCTCCGCCGGATAGCGACTAGCAGCCCGTGGTGCAAGTCTGGTTTTGAAAAGGCACGACTTTAGTCGTGCCATAAAGCCAATAAAATAAATCGGGCTTTAGCCCCTGAGGTTCGGCTTATTGTGCTCACCGACTCCACTACAGGCTGTTACGCGTAGATAGGAGTTTTTCCTGGAAACTGCTGAGAGCGTCGAGCTCGCAGCAGCTTTTTGGAATCTAGTCGGCTGCGACTTCACTCGCGTATGACTCTGGCTGCAGCTGCGTGCGCAGCTGATTTTCGTACGCTGCCAGCTGCGTCTCGATCTCCTCGGCGGCTGTGCGCTTTCGAATCACCTCTTCGCGATAACGGCGCAGGAAGTAATCGATGGTCTCGACCCGAATCTTGATGGAGCCGGAGGGCTTGTTCTCGTCCAGATCTTTGAAACAGAAATAGGGCGTGCCAGACTGCTCGATGATGCCTTCGATGACGCCATAGATTGGCGCGTCGTGGCCGCACTTGAAGCTGGAAATTTCGAGCGCCACCAGATTCGGGTGCCGAGCGGTGAATTTTGCCGCCCAGACTTTATGGTTGGTGCTGCAGGAGTAAGAATTTTTCCAGGCATCGGTGATATCGAGCGGATGGCTGATGACGCCGGCGCGCACCTCGTCGCCAAATAAACGCTCAAGCATATCTTCATCGAGGGGCAAGGTGTTCTGCGAAAAGATGGGGTAACCAAGCTTCTGGAACTCTTCCATGATTTCGTGATTGAGGCCAGGATCGTGGTGATAGGGGCGGCCGAGCATGACGATGCCGATGCGATCTTCGCGCTCCAACTGGTCGAGTACTTCGCGAGCCCTGCCGCGGATGCTGGTTTCATAATCGGCCAGCGCCTTGTAGCCTACATCAACCGCGCGGTCGTTCTCCTCTTGTGACAGGCCGAGAATCGGCTGCCACGCTTGCAGCATTTGGTGAGCGAAGAGTTTGCGATCGGCAAAATTGAGTACCGGGTCGAGGTATTTCACATTGTGTTCGGCGAAGACGTCGTTCTCCTTGGTGAAGGCGGCCTTCACTGTTTCAGGTGTCGCGGTCACGGTGGGGCAGGCGTTCGCGGCCACAATCTTTACAAGCGGAGAAGTCAGGACGTCGTACATGGGGAAAAAGATGACGTCGAGCGGCTTCTTGCGATGCTTCTCCTGGATCAGGTTATAAACATGCGAGATGCCGATTTTCGCCGGGAAACAAGGGTCGATCGCTCCGCGACTGGCTCCCGCGCGATAAAGATCGGAACTCGTGTAGTCGGAGTAAATGACGTTCTCCGGCTGCACGCCCAGGCTCTCTAGATATCCGTTGAAGAGCGGGGCGTAGGTATAGATGTTGAGGACGCGGGGAATGCCTACGCGAACTTTCTTGCGATGTTGCATGAGCGGAATGCGCTCTTTGCCCGCTTTGTTCCAGAATTTTGCGGTGGGAATTGGGTCGGCTACACTCTTCGCATTCACCGGGCGAAAGACCTCGTGGGCGGCGAAGTCTACGAAGTTCGGATATTTCGCTTTGACCTCGTCGAGCCCGGCCTTGATGTCTTTCATGTCGTTGACGTCTTCGACCAGACCTTTTTCGCAAGTGGCGATGATGAGGCGCTGCTCGCCATGCATCAGGGGAACTTTTGTGACTTTTTGAATGGGCACGAAGGCCAGATCGTCCTTGGGAGCAGTTCGAATGTCGATGAAGGTACGCAGACAATTGTTTTTGCAGAAATTGCAGCGCGTCGCTTCATTGCGCGTGGTGCGGTACTGAATTTTTCTGACGGCGTCCAGTCCGACGAATGTGGTCTGCTGGCCTTTACGCCAGAGACGCAAAGACTCAGCCGCAGCGCCGATCGCTCCCGATTCGCCGCAGAATTCGTGCACGATGATTTCGGGTTTTTTCCCGGCGGCGCGGAAGCTGTTGTTGATGAAATCCACTTCCGCTTTTACGACGGCCATATTGTTCTGCGTTCCGCCTTGCAGAACGAAGCGCGTGCCGAGCGCTGCCAGATTCGGGATGCTGGCGACGTAGAGGAATACATTCTTCGGC
Organism: uncultured Acidobacteriaceae bacterium; assembly: GCA_963800565.1. Taxonomy (GTDB): domain Bacteria; phylum Acidobacteriota; class Terriglobia; order Terriglobales; family Acidobacteriaceae; genus Acidiflorens. Next base: position 3,057,266 of record CAWDBM010000006.1, on the reverse strand, counting down.
AATACGGCGGCCAATCCGGCTAGAATTTCTTCGGCGCGCCAGCCTTGACGCTGGAAGTTGACAATGTCGGACTGCATGAACACGGCGCAGCCGTAGCCGAAGACGGGCATCGATTGCGCTGCGAAGGCCAGATCGGCATATTGTTCGACGCCCAGGCCAAAACCTTCGGCGGTCGATTGCAGAAAGTATCCGTTGCCCGCAGAGCACTGCGTGTTGAGCTTAAAATCTTTGACGCGGCCGTTGTGGAGAATGATGATCTTGATATCCTGGCCGCCCACGTCGACGATGACGTGGGGGTCTTCGTAGAACTTGAGCGCCGATTCCGTGTGAGCCACGGTTTCTACCAGCGCTACGTCGGCGTGCAAAACGTCTTTGAGAATATCTTTGGCGTAGCCAGTCGTCGCGACCCCTAAGACTTCCAGCTTGGCATTCTGCGCTTCAACTTGGCCGCGCAGATTCTCGAACATCTCAATCGTGTCCTGGATCGGATTCCCGTTCGAGAGCTGGTAAGCCTTGCAGAGAATCTCTCCGCGGTCATCGAGCAATACGGCCTTGGTCGACGTCGAGCCGCCATCGATGCCGATAAAACCGCCGACGGTTTGCCCCTTCTGAAAAGTCGCGGGGATGAATTTCTTGCGGCGGTAGGCTTCTTTAAATCCGTCGAGTTCTCCATCTTTCGAGACGAGGCCCTTGGCGCCCGATTTCGATTTTTCCTCCTGCCGCCCGAACTCGATGTAGTAGAGCAGTTTCTCGTAGCCCTGATAGCAGCCCACACAATCGTCTTCCGTCTTGCCGAATTCGATAGCGCCGAGCGCGGCAAAATATTGCGCATTGTTCGGAACCTTGATCAGATCCTCGGGCTTCGCGCCCTCGGGGATGGCAACTTTGCGCTCCTGCCACATGCGCGGAATGTTCGCCTGCCACGCTTCGCGCATGCCTTTGATGAAGCTGTTTGGGCCACCCAAAAGAAGCACATGGGGACGCAGCGTATGGCCGCGCGTCAGCACGCTCAGGTTCTGCAGCACAATGGCCTCGAACAACGACGCCATCAATTCATCTGGCGGCGTTCCCACTTTTTGCAGGCCGTTGATATCCGTCTCCGCGAAGACGCCGCACTTCCCTGCTACCTTGTGCAGCTTGATTCCGTGGTAGCCCTGCAGCGCAAGCTCGGCGGTCGGAATCTTCAGCTTGGCGTTGATCTTGTCAATGACGGCGCCGGTGCCGCCGGCGCATTTATCGTTCATCGACGGGATTTTTTTCTTGCGGCCAGTCTCATCGTCGTCTTTGAAGACGATGATCTTGGCGTCCTGCCCACCCAGTTCGATCACAGAATAGACTTCGGGATGAAGCTTCTCAACAGCCAGCGAGACGGCCGTGACTTCCTGGACGAATTTTGCGCCGATCTGTTCAGCAATTCCGCCGCCGCCGGAGCCGGTCATGAACATGCGCGTGTTGTGGCGGTTGATGCCGACTTCGGTCTCCATGCGGCGCAGGAATTCCAGGGTCTTTTCCGGCTGCTTGGTTTCGTGACGCTGGTAGTCCTGCCAGAGGATCTCGTCGGTCGCAGCGTTTACGACTGTCGCCTTCACTGTTGTCGAGCCGACGTCGAGCCCTACGAGGAATTGCGTGTGGTGGTCGTGCGGCTTCTGATAAGGAGCGGGAGTAATCCGCCCAAGAGGCACAAATTGAGCTGGCTGCTGACTGTGTCCACTCGAATGGTCGTGCATTCAATCTCCGATCAGGATTCAGCGAGAACGGCAAAGGGCCAGCAACGCCAACGCACTGTTGGCCCAGATCGGTTAGGCAGCTTCTTTGAGAAGAGCGGCTCCTGGTATGCGCCTGCGACGCGCCGGGAACCATGACGACCGATCGCGATTGATGCGATCGTTCACGTGCAGAATGAACTGCGCCGCCGTGCCGGCTATTCCTTCGCGGTGCGGCACGTGGTAAAAGGGTCGCCGCAACTCCGCATGCTCGTCTACGTATTCTCTAATGTCGTCGAGAGTTTTGCCGGTGGACTTCAGGCATTGCTCAAACTCCGTCTTGGCTTTTACCTTGGCCTCGCCCAATGCCATCTGCACCCGGCTGTGCGCGTTGACCTCGCCTTCGCCGGAGGTTTCGATGGGCAAAAAGATCATATCTTTGAACTTGTTCACTACTGCCGATTGTACGCCGTCGGATTGCGACGACGGCATGCAGCCGAACGGCTTCAGCGCCAGCACCATGTGGCACAGATGATGAACCGTGTAATAAACGTTCTTTCCGACCTCTAGATGGCCTTCTCCGCCGCGTGCAAACTGGTTGTAGAAAGGATTGGCCCTTTCGGCCAGTTCCTTCTGTGGCACCAGGTGGTGCGTGAGTCCGCCAAGATTCTTAATTGTCCGGTGATAGAGGCCGTTCCACATCCATTCGCCGACGCCAATCCCCATCAGCTTTTTGCGCAGCCCGAAATCGTTCGCGATATGTTTCTTCAGTTCCCACCATTGTGGATTACGATGCGGGCGATTGACGGGCCACTTCGCCTTGGCGTGCGCCTTCGCCTGATACATGAGGTAGGCGACCCAGGTTGCGATGGGCTCGACCAGCACTTGCGCGCCTTCGCGCTCGAGAAACTCGAACATGTGGAAATTGCCGTCGCCCTCGGTGATCTGCGCCCAGAACTCGCCCGTGATCTTCACCACCGGCTTAACCTTGGTGCGATCCACTTCGATGCCGTCCATTTTTTCGCGCGCAGCGGCTAGGGCAGTGAGATAGTCTTTGCCCCGCAAGTGCTCGTTCATTTTGCCGAACACGTTGAAGGTGTTCCGCAAAATTTTGTTGCTCTTGAATTTCGGCTTCGCCCAGTCGGGCGCGCGCTCTTCGATCTCAAAGGAATCACGGTTTCTGAGATCGTCGCAAAGGCCATCGACGGTCTCGCGAAAGACGCGCTCAGTTTCGCCTTTTTTTACTTCAAACGGCCGAATCTGATGAATCATATCGTTGAAAACGTCGCCGAGGTGCATCGCGTTCAACATGCCGAAACCAAAGTCGATGGTAAATTTCAAACCGGGCTCGCCCGACGCCGCCTTGATCCCGTCGCTGTCTTTGAACAACAAGACGCGGAAACCGTCGAAGCCGGCGTTCTTAAGCGCGAAACGATACTCAGCTTCATACATGCCGAAGCGGCATGGTCCGCAGGAGCCGGCGGTAAAGAAAACATAATTGTCCAGAATGTCTTTGCGGGGAACGCCCTCTTTTTCCAGAAACTGCAGATACTGCACGAGGTTCCCGACTGTGAAGTAAGTCGGATTGCACTGGCCATTGTTGCCGAATTCCTTGCCGGTCTGGAAGGCGGGCACATCAGGAACGGGAAGTTTTTCGCAGCGATATCCGCAGCCCTGGAACACCGCGCGAATCAGATCTTCGTGCTTCCAGGTAAAACCGCCGAACAGGATCGTAACCTGGCTGCGTTCTTCGGCCGTAAATGCGCGCTCCACCGGCCGGTGGAAGTGGGTCGGCCGATCAAGGCCGGCGATCTTGCGCAGACGCATGCGTTCTGCTGCGAGGCGTTCTTGAATTTCGTTGTCATTTTCAATCTGGACAAGCTTCGTTGCCATACGCATCTCCTAGCTCTTGGATGATCCAATCGATGCACGGTTTAAAAAAAGTTGTAATTCCCCAAGTGTATCCTCGATTTATGCCACAACGGGCATGCCACCTTCAAGCGGGATTTTTGCACAGGACAGATTCAAAAATTGGCTACATTGTGAACCGGGCTGATCCTTGATGAACATAAGGTGAATACTGTAGGCCTGAGTGTTCTCGTTCAGAATGAGTGACATTCGAGCCGGGGCATACGCTGGGAGTCGTCACCTGAGCGGTTTGCGGATCCAGTGATCGGTGAAGGTCGAGTGCTGGATGGCCGACTCGATCTTAGGCATGTGGCAGGTGGTACAGTTCTTCGTGCTTATGGGGCAGGCCGCACCCGGATGATCGTCGGTCGTTTTTGCGCCTTCCTCATTGACATGACATTGCAAACAGCGTGAATCGTAGGCCGAAGCATCATGGTTCAAAGGCTGATGAGGATCATGGCAGGCAACGCAGGTGAGTCGAGCGTCTGGCTTGCTCCAACACTTGCTGTTTTCGAGGCGGTAAGGCGCAAAACGGAGACTTAAAGCGCCCAGTCCCACGTTGGATACAACGTCTTGCCAGGTGCGATGGCACGCGCCGCAAAAATCCACCGACTCGACCGGATCGAGGTGGCGCGGATTCATAATCAGTCGCCCGCCATCCTCCTTGTCCGCATTCATGGCGGCTACGTGACTGGCGCCCGGCCCGTGGCAAGCTTCGCACGTGACCCCCGGCACAGCCCCATTTACATTCAATTGATTGCTGGTAACCGCAGCGGTTGTGTGGCAGCAGAAACATGCGCGGCTCTCTGCCGGGGGCATGCGGCGTCCCGCAGCCTCTTCATCGCTGCCCGGCGGCGCAAGCGATTGTCCCGGAGTGATATTCAGATCCTGGGAAGATGAAAAAAAAGTGAGATGGCTTTCGTAGTAGCTGCCCTTGCGCTCATACACATATGTTTGGCCCATGTGACCGACGCCAAACGCCCACAGCAGGTCAACGGAGAAGGGTGCTGCGCCGTTGCCGCCACTGTTGCGACCAATGACCGTCAGAACACTTTTCTCGCCCTTGGTTACGATCTCTTCACGGTAAGGACCGAGGCGAAAGGAAAGATGGTCATGCTGGCGAAGAATCGCAGCGTCGGCGGCGTGAACGGCGGCACTGGCCATGGCATGCTTTTGCTGGGTGGCAACCTTGGACGCATGACAGCTTGCGCAGGTTGCCGTGCCGACGAAGCTGTCTCGCGTGGCGTCCCCTTTGGTGGGCCACCAGCCGGACGATTGAACCCGTGCTGCCGTGGGCATAGACATGGACATGCTGACGGGAGCGGACGTTTGAGCTAGGGATGCAGAGACTGAAACACAGATCGCGAGCGCGAGTTGGAGTACGATAACGGCCCTTTGGGTTAATGCTGAAAAACATGCTGCGGGAAAAAGGTAGCGCTGAGGATTCTTAGCCGCATCGGGTTGCACAGTCATACTTAGGACTTGGGCCGGATTCTTAAACGTGAAGACGACTCTATTGTCCCGTCGATCCCAGTTGGCGTCAATGCGAAGCGCGGATTTTGGCGTCGGCGTCGCAGTATTTCGGTCGTGGTTGTTGTCGTAATCGCCGTGACACGTTGGGGATCGCGGGTGAAATCGATGTTTACGGCGACAATGCTGGCCGAGTACGATTTCCGTGTGATGATTCTGCGCGGCACGGCGAGAATTCTGGCGGCAGCGACGGGATTGCTGCTGATGTACGGGATCACTTTCGCGCTCGAAGGAATGACAACTCGCATTCCGGCAACTGTCTTGTGGGAACTCGCGAATGGGGCTTTGTGGACTGCGCCATGGTTGCTACTGTTCTTTTCAGGTTTGCAAGACGTGGTGATTGTGGCAGGTAAACCGTGGGTGCTCTGGTTCGGCGGCTTCGCAGCCCTCTTGTTCTTGTACTACTTCGATCAGTACACGTCGCTGTCTTTGGTGACAAAAGCTGCGATGCCTCCCATCGTCGTAGGCGTGGGATTGATGCCTCACTTCATCAGGAAAATGGGCTTTCTGTTCGTTCTGTCATCTCTCGCAGCAGGAATAGCCGGGGTTAGCCGGGGTCTTTGTTCTGTACCATATTGCCCCTTTGTTGTTTTCGCCAACGGCACGCCGCCACGAAGGTCATCGGGGCGCCACTCGTAACATTCTGTTTGTCAGGGATCACAAGCGGGGTGCTCACTGTTTTTGACCTTTACCGCCAAGCAACGCGTCGTTTTGCTACATAATGTTGATAAGTGTTAGCCCTCATAGATCTCAGAATCTCCTCGATGCGATACGTCGACGCCCCCGTGATCGACCGTGAAAATGACTTTTGGTTTCCGCGGGCGTTACACTGCGAGCGTGAAATCTGCCGTCTGGCCTGCGACTTGTCTTCGTGCACTCCTGCTTCTGGCAGCGTTCTGTGCTGCCCGAGGAACCGCGCTCCACGCACAAAACAAAGCCCATCCTGCCGAGTCTCCGCTGATGGGGCAAGTGCAGCAGGCGCTCAAACTCGCCGAACATGGCGATCAGCAGGGGGCGATGAATCTTGTCCTCCACTTGCTCGAGCAGCATCCAAATTTTGCGCCCGCCCTCAAGCTCAAGGGCATGTTGCTGGAGGATTCAGGCCACCTCGCCGAGGCCGGAGCCGCCTTTGAACAGGCTCTCAAGTTCGCGCCCAGCGACCCAGATCTCTTGCTCGAAGTCGGCAAATACAAACTGACGGCGGGGCAAAAGGAAGAAGCCATCAAGCTGCTGCAGCACTGCATACGGATTCTTCCCGGCGATGGTGACGCTCAATATTATCTCTCCCAGGCCTATCACCTGAGTGGCCAGGACGACTTGGCGCTCGGTGCCATCCGACGGAGCCTGAAGCTTGAGCCCGACAATCCATCGGTGTGGCAAGAGTACGGGGAACTGCTCTGCATCAAGGAAGAATGCGAGGATGGTCTGCGGTGGCTGCTCAAGGCGCAGCACTCGGACGCTAAGTTACCGCACATCGATTATGACATTGCGGTGGCGGATTTAAAGTTAATGGACCTTGCCGGGTCGGCGCAATACGCGGCTCGCGCCGTCGAATCCCAACCCGACGATGTGGCCGCCCTTGAACTGCTGGCTAGTGCGGATGTGAAGCTTGCCAAATGGGAAGAGGCTAAGCATGCATTTGAGCGCATCCTCACCTTTAAGCCCGACGATGTGGACTCGCTCTTCGGCTTGGGCCAATGCGAACTCGAACTGAAGAACTATCCTGCCGCCGTCGATAAATTGCAATTGGTGTTAAAGCTCGCTCCCACGCGGCTATTGGCGCATTACTATCTGTCGCGGGCTTATGTCGGAATGGGGAAGAACTCCGAGGCGCAGCACGAGGCTGCTCTGCATCAGTTGATGATGGAACAGATGACGTTCGTCCGCGCCGTGGAGCGGGAAGGAAGCGAAGCCCCGATTCAGGCTCCGGCGATTCAAATGCTTGCCGAACACCGCGAAGCGGATGCGTTGCAGCTGTATCGAAAACGCTTCCAAGGAACGTCCGCCACTTTAGCGGACGCGTATGTATTTGTCGGCAAACTCTATCTCGCCAGGGGAGACGTTGAAGATGGATTGCGCTGTCTTCATCACGCGCTGGAGCTTGAGCCAACCGTTCGCGGAGCTCATACCTATGAGGGAATCCTAAGGCTGAAATTAGGCGACCTGAATGCGGCCGAGAGTGAGTTTAAGGCGGAACTGGCAAACGACCCGAACTATCAGACGGCGATTGCCGAACTGGGCGAGGTGCGCTACCAACAGCAGCGCTGGTCCGATGCGGCGGAACAACTGGCGAAGGCGAGAACCATGAAGCCAGAGTTGCTGTACATGCTTTGCGATTCTTACTTCCGCTTGGGTAAAGTGTCGGACGCCGACTTGAACGCCGAAACTGCGGCTGCTTATGGGAGAAACAATCCCGAATTCATGAAAGAACTGATCGACCTTCTTCAGCGCAATGAGCAAACCGAACTGGCGCGGCGTTTATCGGGCAACCTCGCGCAGAAATAAAAACTTAAGATATAAGATAGCTGTTGCTACTTACGAGTGCCTTAGTAGCTAATAGCTCTCTTCAGCTCCCGCATCATAAGTCTCCTGAATCCATCTAGAATCAAAAGCAGAAAGGCCACGAAATGAAAAGTCTTCTGCACATAGTTTTGGTGGTGTGTCTTTCACTAGCCGCATGGGCAGGCGAGAATCCGGTGAAAGCTCAAGGCCGCGTCAACGCGGCGGGCAGAATTCTGCAACAAATCCAGTCCGCGCCGGATCAGGGCATTCCAGAAGAGGTACTGGCCTCGGCTGCGTGTGTAGCAGTAGTACCTTCCATGTTAGATGGCGGCTTCGTTCTTGGCTTGCGCTATGGGCGCGGGGTGGCAACCTGCCGCACCGCCAAGGGTTGGAGCACACCCGTTTTTTTTGTCGTGCGGGGAGGCAGTTTCGGCCCACAATTCGGCGGCCAGGCCGTGGATGTAATCATGCTGATCATGAATGATAATGGGATGATGCAGCTGCTTTCCAGCAAGTTTAGGCTGGGCGGGCAGGCCAGCGTCTCCGCCGGTCCGATCGGTAGACAGACCGCCGCTGAAACGGATTGGAAGATGCGCGCGCAGGTGTTGAGTTATTCCCGCTCTCGCGGCGTCTTTGTCGGAGCTACGCTCGAGCACGGGATCATCAAGCAGGACAAGGACAGCACACGAGCATTTTACGGACGGATGGTGCCCTTTAAGACTTCACTCCGCGGTGTCATCGACGCTCCCTCGACTACCTACCCATTTCTTAATCCTTTATCGATCTGGGCTAAGGCGGCAGCAGACAAATAGGTTCGAGACCTGCCGCCTCTTCCCATCGAACGACCTTAGCCTGCGAAATCTCAGGGAGCGCTCTCGGTTACGGTGAGAATCTGATCTGCTTTGACGTTCTTCAAAACCTGCTTGATGCCGCTCGGCCAGGTGAGTTCAATACTATCCACAACGGCCGCCGCTCCCAGCCCAAAGTGCACCCGTTTATCGCTCGAAGAGTTGTAGCTAACCGCGGTTGTCGCCTGGTTATACTGCCTGCCTGAAGAAGTTACTAACTTGACCTTGGTTCCCAGACCGTCGCGGTTGGATTTAACGCCGACCAGTTTCAGAATGATCCAGTGATTTCGGTTGCCGCCGTTCTCGGTACCGGAACGGTTCATCCATATCTCCGGCGGGCCGTTGAGAACCGTCACGACTGCGTCGATTCTGCCGTCGTTGTTGAGATCGCCGAAGGCCGCGCTGCGATGCGCCGCGGGAACGGAGAACGACGTTCCGGCCTTTGCACTCACATCCTCGAACGTCATGTTGCCTTTGTTGCGGAATACTCGATTGGGTAGCGGATAAGGCCTGTGCGCGATCTCCATGGCGTTGTCGAGGATGTCAGCGTTGGCAGTGAAGAGGTCCTTGTTCCCGTCATTGTCGAAGTCGAAAATCCCCACTCCCCAGCCCGTCGAGCGACTGGTCAGAGCGCTCAGTCCGGCCGCTCCGCTGACATCTTGAAATAGACCGCCCCCCAGATTCTTATAAAGAGGAAAGCCCTCCCCGAACATCGCCGTTTCAAAAATGTCCGGCCGTCCATCGTTATCGATATCGCGGAAATCCACGCCCATTCCGGCTATCGCCTTGCCGAATGCGTTGTACGCAACTCCGGCGAGCACCGCCACGTTGGTAAAGGTTCCATCTCCGTTGTTGTGCAGAAGATAATTCTCGAACGTATCGTTCGAGACGAAGATATCGGTGAACCCATCATTGTCATAATCGGCAAACGCCACCCCCATCCCTTTGCCAGCGTACTGCGAAATGTGGGACTCTTCGGAGACGTCAGTAAAAGTGCCGTCCCCATTATTGCGATACAGGATGTTCGGCGTTCCAAGAAAATCGACAGGAGAACAGTACACCGGAAGTCCCTGCTGCACGCACGGAGTTGCCGTCTTGATGCCGTAATTGAGATAGTTGACCACAAAAAGATCAAGCCGCCCATCGTTGTTGTAATCGAACCATCCCGCGGCTACCGACCACGCTTTCCCGATCTTAGGGACGAAACCGCCGACTCCCGCTTTATCGGTAACATCGGTAAACGTTCCGTCCCCATTGTTATGGAAAAGCTGATTGCGGTTGACTCCGGTCACGTAGAGATCGACAAATCCATCATTGTCATAGTCGCCCGCAGCCACTCCCATCGAATAACCGATACCCTGCAGGCCGGCTTTCTCGGTTACATCGGTGAAAGTTCCGTCTCCGTTATTGCGGAATAGACGATTGAAGTAACTCGCATCGCTTTTCTCCAGCGACGGAATGGCTGCGCCATTGGTAAAGAAGATATCCAGCAACCCGTCGTTGTTGTAGTCGAAGACCGCGACTCCGCCAGCCATGGTTTCAAAGGTGTAACGCTGGGGGCTGACGCTGTTCCTGAGCTTGAACTTGATCTTCGATTGTTCGATGACATTTTCGAATTGGATCGCCGCTGCGGCCGGCACGATCTTGTCCGCGGATTCTTTGGCGGGTGTGGCCCGGCCGGCTTGCGTTGCGGGATGATTCGTTTGGAGAACTTGAGCGACTAGGCCGACGACGCTCCACAGCAGGCAAAGGGACAGCTTAAAAGCGAGAGTGATTCCGGTGGGTGGTCTCCTCGAATCGGCCTTCATACACGTGCACAGTAATTGATAATGGCGCTTTGTTCCACTAACGCACGCTGAACACAGCCAGTGTCTGGGCCGGCAGTGACACGCGCACTTTGCCGGAGACCAATTCCGCAGATGTATTTCCAAACACCGGTTGCAGTTGGTGCGCGGCCTCAAGCGGCGTATTGTCGACAGGAATATTGAGTTCGAGCTTCTTCGTGGCGTTGTTGTATACGACCAGCAGCTTATCTCCATCTTGCGGCGACTCGCGCAGGAAGGCGTAGTAATGGTCGTCCCATCCAATGTGCCATTGCTTCCCGGTGCGCAGGGCAGAGTGACTCTTGCGCAGCGCCAGCAGCGATTGCACGTGTGCGAATATGTCCTGCTGTTCGGCGGTGCGGTCCGCGACGGTAAAAGCATTGCGCGGATCGCCGGGGAAACCTCCTGGAAAGTCGCGCCGGTTGTCGGGGTCGGCGCCGCCCTCCATCCCTAGTTCGTCGCCAGAATAAATTTGCGGAATCCCGCGTAGCGTGAGCAGAAGCGAGAACGCCGCTTTCAATCTGGCCGGGCTGCTGCCTTTTTCGCTCACGAATCGGGTGTGATCATGATTTCCGATGAACGTGACCAACATCTCCGGATGCGGATAGAGTTCATCATGGCGCAGCACGTCGACGATTTTCCGCATCGGCGCTCCCTTATTGATGACGTCGCGCAGAGCGCTCTCCAGGGGAAAATCGAAGACCGTCGCCAGACCGGAGTCAACGCCATCAAACTGCTTTCGGCCTCCTTCAAAAAATGACGTGATGACGGGATCGGGATCCGCCACTTCTCCAATGTCGTTAATTTGCGGATAGACCTGATGAAGCCGCTCGTGCCATCCGCTCCAGAACTGGCGGGTGGAATAGGGAAACGTATCCAGCCGGAATCCATCGAGCTGTGCCATCTCTACCCACCACATGGCATTCTGCGCCAGGTAGAGGCCGAGTTCCGGATCGTCCGGATTGAGGTCGGGCAGCTTGTTGGCGAACCAGCCGTCGAGCGTGTTGAGATACTCGCGCGGCGAAGCGTGCGGATCGACCAGACCATTGAAGGTATAAGCGGGCTCCAGATGGTGCTCGGGCGTGCCATGAAACCACGTCGGCGTCGGCGGATCCTTGGCCCATGGATGGTTGGGGCCTGTGTGATTGACGACGTAATCGATGAGCACCTTCATGCCCAGGCGGTGAGCATCGGCAACCAGCCCCTGGTATTCCTGCATGGAGCCCATGTGGTCGTCGAGGGCGTAGAAGTCGACGACGTGATAGCCGTGGTAATCGGAATCGGTGTTCTTCCAGACCGGCGTGAGCCACAGCGTGGTGACGCCGAGGTCGTGCAAATATCCAAGATGGTCTCGAATGCCGCGCAGATCGCCACCGTGATACGCGTGTTGCTGATTACGGTCGTACACTCCAGTCGAGCCCGGAGGACGGTCGTTCCACGGATCGCCATCGGCGAAGCGGTCGGGCATGATCAGATAGATCACGTCGTCGCGGGAGAAACCTTCGAAGTGGCCGCGCGTGTCGCTACGGGCCAGCAGCGGCAACTGCACCGTCGTCGATCCCGCCGAAGTGACAAGCCGCAAGGGCACGGTCGCCGGCGGCAGGTCGGAACTCAATTGCAGGTGGACGAAGAGATAATGTCCGTTGGCTGAACTCTCCGCGCCGAGCGCGGTTACACCATTCGTCGAGCTCTCCACCCGAGCGCCACTTAGATTCTCCCCGGTCAGAAGCAGCGTGAGGTCGGGTGTGTAGTTCACCCACCAGTTGGGAGGCTCGACCTTGCGAACTGCCGGAGCATGCGACTCGCTGGCACTCGTCCGCGGCCAGGCCGGCAGCGCAAGCAGACATGCCATGATGACATAGCACACGATTAGCGACGGCGCATTGCTGCGTATGTTTTTCATGGCAGTTACCCGTGGACCGTCGTAAAGCCAAGCGGCGCGAAGCACACAGATCAAGATAAGGAGAGGCGAGAGAATATTCTGCCTCCCGGGCGCGTCGGAGGCGCCTGAGCTTTACACTCAAGCGCCATCCCAGCGCTGCGGGTTAGAAGGATACGCGCATTGCGAGCTCGAGCTCCCGATTAGTGGGCGCGAGCCGTGGCGAAACCAGTACGCCGAAACCGCCGGTTGCGCTGGGGGTGTCGGTGTACCTGCCGTCCGGGTTCTGGAACTGGGGCGTGTTGGTCAGGTTATATACCTGGACACGCAATTCCGCCTTCACCCGTTCGGTCACGTTAAAGTTCTTGCTGACCGAACTGTCCCAGGTGAATGTTCCTGGGCCAGGAAAGGCGTTTCTGGGAAGAGTGCCGATGAGCCCAGCAGGAGCGGTGAACGCCCCCGCCGGACAGGCGAGCCAGACAAAGGCGGAAACGTGGGTACTGCATCCGCCGTGATAATCCGGGCGGCCATTCTGGCCATTCGCGGTGTTCGGGGCGCCGCTGATGTCGATCGGGGTTCCGGTGGTCTTCACAATCACGTTGTTCCATTGCCAGCCGCCAACCACGTAGTCAGCCGCCTTCGGCACATCGCCGCCGAAGCGTTTTCCACGTCCGAAGGGCAGCTCGTAGATTGCGCTGGCGGCAAACAGCTGGCGCTGATCGTCGTTCGAGTTGCCGTATTGGTAATGCAGCAGCGGCGTACCACTTGCCCCCACCACGATGCCGCCGGGGCCACCCAGCGAGGAGGCGGCGTTATCCAGCGTGTGCGACCAGGTGTAGGCCACCGTGCCTGTGAGCCCATTGCTCAGCCTGCGATTTAGCTTCGCCTGCAGGCCGTTGTAGTTCCCGCTGCCGATCATCGCATACTCGTTGATGTTGCCGACGCCGTTCACGTTGATGACACCCCCAGACGGGAACCAGCTGGTCGCGGGCACCGAAGAAGGTGAAAGAGCGGTCTCGTTGGCATTGAAGGGCGTCGCGATATTTGACATGTGCGTCCCAACGTACGCCAAGTCGAACGACGTCTTGCTATCCAGTTCCTGCTCGATCTGCACGTTCCATTGCTGGATGCGCGAGTTCGGGCTGTTCTTCGGCCAGTAAACCACGTTGTCGCTGGACATCACGTCGCTCGGGCTGATGCCGACTTTGGCTGGTAGAGCTCCAGTCGCTCCAACCGGATTGGTGGTTCCGGGGGCAGCCGCTCCGCTCAGCGTAATGCGATACCCACTGTCGGGAGCGACTCCCGAGCAATCTGTCGGGCCTGCAGTCGTCTTATTGCAGGCATAGTAAGTCTGCGTACCGTTGAAGTCGGGGTTCTCAGAAAGTTCATTGGCAACGCCGCCGCGGTCGAGATAGTAGAACAACCCATAACCGCCCCGGAGCACGGTTTTGCCCGTCCCAAACAAATCGTATGCAAATCCGATGCGAGGCCCGAAGTTATGCTTTGCCGTATCGATGAGAGAATCGTTGTAACCGGCGGCAGCGGCGGTTCCGGCCTCAACCAGTTCGCCAGTCGCGGGGTTGAAGTTGGACTGCTGGTTGTTGGCTTCTCTCGGCCAGGTGAAAAGGTCGTAGCGCAGGCCTAGGTTCAACGTCAGCCGGCGGTTCACGCGAAAATCGTCTTGCGCGAAGAATCCGTTCTCCCAGCTCCGTGTGTTGTACAACCCATGGAATCCACCCACTGAGTAGGCGCCCATGAAACCAGCTAGTAACTCGGAATCTTCAAAGCCGGTAAACGTTCCGTGGTGCGAGGTCGTGGTAGGGAACGCGCCGCAACAAAAGCTGCCATCGTCGATCCAGAAGTAGCCTTTGGCGTTATTGCCCTGGGTCCAATTCACGTCGCGATGAATGACGCTGGCGCCAAACTTGAAGACATGCTTCCCTTTTGTCCAAGTCACCGCATCGGTGAACTGATGGGCCGGCTCGATGACCAGGTAGGGACCACCATCACCCACGTAGGATACGTTTCCATACCAACCGCCGATGATGGGATAGCCGCCAAGTAACGGGTCAGTGTTGGCATTGGCAATGCCAATCGCGGAAGCCATCGCAACCCCAAAGCCGGGCTGCTGGTAGCCGTAATACGGACGCGTGTAACCATAGTGGAATTCGTTGAGAATGTTGGGGCTGAAGATGTGCGTGTAGCCCACGGCGACCTGGCGTGGACGCTGCGGGTTGGTGCCGTTGCCCGAGGGCAGAAAGTGCTGGGGGTTATTGGCGCCCACCAGCCACGGGGTGTTGGCAAGGAAATCGTCGCCGAGGCTATAGCGGGCGAAAACACTGTCTTTGGAGGTGATATTAAAATCCACTCGCGCATCGTAATCGTCCTGATGCGTAAGGTTCTGCTGCGGTCCCCGGAAGTTGTTGTCGTTGGTTGCCGGGTTTGCGCCGCTGATGTTGGGATTGGGAAACTGATTCAGATAGGCCAAGCCAACTGTGTTTTGGCTGCCCATGGGGACGATGTTGAGTTGGGTATTGCCCGCCTGCGAGGAATTAATCCCACCTACCCAGCCGAACGGCAGGCAGGTTTGCGGGTTGTAGACGTATCCGATGCTGGAGGCAAATTGCGGCAACACGCTACTCCCCGAATAAAGACTCGGACAGACCGCCGGGTCCGGCGTGCTCGTCGCGGTCGAGGTGCCCGACGGTGAGTTCGCTGCCAGCAGTTCGGTAAAATTGCCGGTGCGCATCAGCGCCGTCGGCACCTTATTATTTTGAACGCCCGCCGGCACGTCCTGCCGCCAGCCCTGGTAGTCGAGGAAGGCGAAGATCTTGTTTTTCCAGATCGGTCCGCCCAAGGAAGCGCCAAACTGATTGCGGCTCAACTCGGGAGTAACGGGGTTGCCGAAGGTCTTCGCAGCACCTTCCCTCGAACGGTTAAACCAGTAGGCGGCGCCGTGAATATCATTCGTCCCGGACTTGGTGGCAACCTGGATTACCGCCCCGCCGGCGCGTCCAAACTCGGCCGGGGCAACGCTGGTTGTGGTCTTGAATTCTGCGATGTCCTCTATCGCCGGGTAGATGATCAGCGTGTTGACCATGGAGTCGTTGTTGTCGAGGCCATCCAGCAAATAGTTATTGGCCTGTGGCCGCAGACCATTGACAGAGAGCGACGCGCCCCCGGACTCGATGTTCCGCCAAGTTTCGGCTGCCGGTCCTCCCCCCGGCCCGATGCCAATTGCGTTATCCCCATAAGCGCCACGGCTGACGCCCGGGGTCAACAGCGCGAGTTGGGTGAAGTTTCGTCCATTAAGCGGAAGCTCTACGACTTGTCGTCCCTGAATCACTTCGCCGGTGCTCGAAGTTGACGTATCCACAAGCGCCACTTCACCGCTCACGTCCACCGTGGTGGATGAAGAGCCAGTCTGGAGTTGCAAGCTGAGCTCCTGGACCTGGGAAACTTGGAGAGTGATGTCTGCGTCTGCCGCCTTAAAACCTTCCTGCTTCACCTGGACATGGTATTTTCCGATCGGTAGAGCGTTGACGGTGTACTCGCCCGCCGCGCCTGTCTTCTGGGTTAGCACGCGTCCGGTCGCGGCGTTGGTCACTGTAACCGTGGCGTTGGCTATGACGGCGCCGCT
The DNA here is from genome assembly GCA_963800565.1 of uncultured Acidobacteriaceae bacterium. GTDB lineage: Bacteria > Acidobacteriota > Terriglobia > Terriglobales > Acidobacteriaceae > Acidiflorens. Next base: position 3,041,433 of record CAWDBM010000006.1, on the reverse strand, counting down.
GGGATCGGTGATGGTCCCGAATATACGTGCCGTATCCGACTGGGCGAGCGCCAAACCTGCCATGCACAATACAAGAATCAGAACCGCGAAGAATTTGCGCTGCATGTTTCCTCCAATTTCGCGGATGTCTTCGAGGGCATTCCGCCGGGCATAGGGAGTTTTGTTGGATGGCACGTTTACGACAGAACGCGCAAACTCTAATGCAAAGCAATTACCGCCGTAGGTTCCACTAGGTTTTTAAACGGTTACAGGAGTAAAATGCCGCTGTTGCACGGGGATACCATCCCCTGTTACAACGGTGTTAAATGGCTGTGTCACACACCTTCGCCACTGGACCGAAGCAGTTCTACCAACAAATAGATAACATTATTAAAAGTCATAGTCTCCGCGGCTCGGAATCTCTCTGCAAGCTTCTGCAATATCTTGCGAAACAAGCCCTCGATCATCCCGATGCGCCCTTGAAGGAATATCAGATTGCCACCGAAGTCTACGGGCGGCCCGCGGACTTCGATCCACAATCTGACTCCACCATCCGCGTCCAAGCCGGCCGTCTACGTCTGAAACTGGCAGAGTACTACGCCACGGAGGGAGCGGCGGACCAGATCCTCGTCAAAGTTCCGAAAGGCAGCTATCACCTGATCTTCGAGGCGAGAGCGGTCGAGCCGCTGCCGCAGCCGAGGACCGTGCCTTTCCGCGAAGCGCCTTCGCACGACGCGGCAATCGAAACCGTCCCAGCGCGCTGGCGGATCGCCGCCGTCTTGCTCATGGCCAGCTTGGCCGTCTCACTGATTGTTTTGGGGGTTCTGCTGTGGGACCGGAAACGGCCCGAGCCCACGACCGCGGCGAGCGCACCATCGGAAGCCTCTACCCCTCTCGCTGCGTTTTGGAGACCCTTTACCTCGGGAGTTGAGGAACCCTGGGTGATCTTCAGCAATGCTGCCTTCGTCGGACGCCCGGAGACCGGCATGCGCTACTACAATTCCCGCCAGGATTCGAAGAGCGCGGTGTATGACCATTACACGGGTGTGGGAGAGGTATTGGCCATTCATGCGCTCGATGATGCGTTCGGCACGCTCGGGCAGAGAATCGTAGTGAAGCGTGGGAGTTTATTCACGCTCGACGACGTCAGAAATAACAACTTGATCTTTGTCGGCTCGCCTTCGGAAAATCTTTCGCTGCTCGATATTCCGGGAACGCAGGAATTCGTTTTTCAGAGAGTGGCATCGGGCCCGCGTCGAGGCGATCTTTCAATCGTCAACAAGCATCCCGAGCAGGGAGAGGCAAACACCTATCTTGCGAGTCCCTCTAATGTTTCGCTGACGGAAGATTACTCGATCATCGGACTGGTGCCGGGAATTGGATCCGGCCGGTACGAACTGATTCTCGCCGGAACGACTACGTTTGGCACGCAAGGCGCCGTGGAGTTTGTTTGCCGTCAAGAGTCGGTCGAAAAATTGCTGCATGCGATTCCCGCCTCTGGCGCGGCACCGGCAACGTTTTTCGAGGCGCTGGTCCGGGTAAAGATCGCTCGCGGGGTCCCGGTCGGAACCGAACTCGTCGCCGTGCGTGCACGGTAAGAAAGAGTCGACGGTCGTTGGTCGTTAGTCGGTCGCCATGCGCTGACTGCCAACGACCGGCGACTAACGACCAACGACTGATTCAAGACTTTGCTCCGACGGCAATGCCCGGCAGCGAACCGCTCAGCTGGCGCAGATCGTACAGGTCCTCCACGCGCCGCGTGAGCACAGCTGCCAGCATAAAAAAAATCCCCCCCGCTACCACCGCGGCAATCCGGTTGTTGTTCAACAGATGGCCCATGACCCAGCCGAAGCCGAGCGATGCCGTGATCTCTGGAATCACGATGAAAAAGTTGAAAATGCCCATATAGACTCCGGTCTTTCCGTGAGGCAGCGATCCGGCAAGTATGGAATAGGGCATGGAGAGCGTGCTGGCCCAGGCGATCCCGACTCCGGCCATGGAGAGTAGAAGCAGATACTTATTGTGAATCGCGGCCACCGAAAGCAGTCCGAGGCCGCCGCATATCAGGCAGAAACTGTGGGTTGCTTTGCGCCCGTATTGCCGAGCGAGTGCAGGCAGCAGGAAAGAAAACCCGAAGCACACCAGCGAGTACATTCCGAAGCAAACGCCCGCCCACTCCACTCCCGCGGAATAGAGCGGCGAATTCGTATCTGCCGCGCCGAAGACATTGCGGGCCACCGCTACCGGAAAGTAAAGCCACATGCAGAACAAACCCATCCAGGTGCAGATCTGGACCCATGCGAGTTGCCTCATGGTGCGAGGCATTTCGCGGATCGAAACCAGAATTTCACGCGCCCCTGCGCCAATGCCCGCGCGTTCACTTTTTTCTTTTTGAAATTCCGCCAGATTGTCCGGCGGATATTCCTTCGTAGTGAAAATGGTCCAGAGGACAGCGCCCAGAAAAGCCGCGGCGCCAATGTAAAACGAAAGCCGCACGGTGAAAGGAATCGTCCCCGGAGCCGTCTGCCCCCCGGCGTGAAAAACATTAGTCAGCAAGAAGGGCAGCGCCGAGGCAATCACCGCGCCCAGCCCTATGAACAAACTCTGCATCGCAAAGCCGCGAGTGCGTTGAAATTCCGGCAGCAGGTCGGCCACAAACGCACGAAACGGCTCCATGCTGATGTTGATCGAGGCATCGAGAATCCACAGCAGCCCCGCGGCCATCCACAGTGCCGAACTGCGCGGCATCAGGATCAGCGCCATCGAACTCAATATCGCGCCCGCGAGGAAGTATGGACGCCGCCGTCCCAGTCGCCCCCACGTCCGATCGCTCGCGTGGCCGATAATTGGTTGCACAATCAATCCGGTCAGCGGCGCAGCCAGCCAGAGAATGGGAATCTGGTCCGCCCTCGCGCCCAGGTACTCGTAGATGGCGCTCATGTTCGCCATCTGCAATCCCCAGCCAAACTGTATGCCGAGGAAACCGAAGCTCATGTTCCAAATCTGCCAAAACGTGCGTGGAGGCTTGTCCATAGAATGCCCTTCACAAACCAGAACCCCACCACGGAAACACAGAGGCACAAAGAAAACCATCAAACCTGTAAAAGCATTAAGTCTTCTGCCGTCCCTTGAATTCCTCCGTGTCTCTGTGTCTCCGTGGTGAATGTGCTTTAGGACACCATCTACCGGTCGTACAGCGTGACCAGGCTGCGAAGTCGCGCGCTCAACTCGCTGTTTAATGCGTCCGGACGATAGCGCCATTTCCAGTTTCCGCTGACCTTGCCGGGAAGATTCATGCGTGCCTCGCTGCCCAGACCCAGCACATCCTGCAACGGAACGATCGCCACATCCGCCACCGACGCCAACACCGCCCGGATCATGATCCAGTTGATCTCGGAATCGTCATTGGATTTAAAGTTGAGGTAGGCGCGAGCGAAGTCGTGCTCTTTGCGCACATCTTCGGGAGTGCGCGTGCTGTCGCCAACGCCCGAACTCGACCACCAGCCTACCGTCGTGTCATTGTCGTGTCCTCCGGTGTAAGAGACCAGGTCGCGACTGTAATTATGCGGACGGAACGATGGACCCTGCGGATCCGCGCCAAACGCGAATTGCAAAATACTCATGCCCGGTAAGCCGAACTGCTGCCGCAATTTCTCCACCGGCGGAGTGATCACGCCCAAATTCTCCGCCACGATCGGCAGTCCGCCAAATGCGTTTTGCAGTGCCGACAGAAATTCTTCGCCCGGTCCTTGAACCCAGCGCCCGTTTATGGCCGTCGTCTCATGGGCGGGAACCTCCCAGTAGGATTCAAAGCCGCGGAAATGATCGAGCCGCACCATGTCGAAAAGGGCGAGCGACGCACGGAAGCGCTCGATCCACCACTGGTATCCGCTGGCAGCCAGGCGGTCCCAGCGATAAATCGGATTTCCCCAAAGCTGTCCGGTGGCGCTGAAATAATCCGGCGGCACGCCCGACACTACAGTGGGTCGGCCCTGATCGTCGAGATAGAAAAGATCGGGATGAGCCCAGACGTCCGCGCTGTCGTGCGCCACGTAGATCGGGACGTCACCCATGAAACGGATGCCGCGCTTCTGGCAATAGGTCTTGAGATGCTCCCACTGCTGGAAAAATTCGAATTGCCAATATTTGAAAACCTTCACTTCCGGCGCCAATTTTCTCGACCACTCGCTCACCGCCTGAGCATCTCGCTTGCGTATCTGTGGATCCCATGAAGTCCACATCGCGCCCTGATGCGCATCTTTGCAGGCCATGAAAAGCGCGTAGTCGTCGAGCCACGGATTTGCGCTCCCGCAAAAGCGGTCGAAGGCGGAACGGTCGGCGCGGGAACCGTCGGCAAAGAAAACCTGCGCCGCCCGGCGCAAGGCCGCCACCTTGAATTCGATGACCGACCCGTAGTCGACGGAATCCTCCGGAAACGGCGGCGCCTGAGCCGGCGCCAGGTCTGACGCGTTGAGTAAGCCCTGATCGCGCAATCGTTCAAGACTGACCAACATCGGGTTGCCGGCAAAAGCGGAGAAGCACTGATACGGAGAATCGCCGTATCCCGTCGGATTCAGCGGCAATACCTGCCAAACTTTCTGTCCGGCACCAAAGAGAAAGTCCGCGAACTCGTAGGCGCTGGGACCAAGATCGCCGATGCCGAAGCGGCCGGGTAGGGACGTGAAGTGGAGCAGGATTCCACTACATCGTGGAAATTTCACTCTGTAACAATACGCAGGTTGGCCGCGCCAGGGCAAGGCGTCATAGAGATTTACTTCATTGGTCCACATCGACGCAAATACTGTCTAGTTCGGTTTCGACACTGCGAACCGATCTGCCACTATTTGAAACGACGCGGACCAATTGCGTTGGGCAGGCCCACACCCTACTTGCGCCACGCCAGCGTAGTGACCGAATTTGCGTTCAATGCTAGGGCGATGATCCCACTCCCAACCTCGGCTACCCCCCGACGACATATCGGTAGTAGGCTTCGATGATATTCAGAGTGCTGCTTATATCAATCCGCCACTCACCACGGTGCGACAACCGCTCATCAAAATGGGCGAGATGGCCGCATACACGTTGCTCGAACGAATCGAGGGGAAGATGAAGTACATCCCGGAAATCGCCATCGAGCCAGAACTAGTCGTGCGCAAATCGAGTGCGCAGGCCCGCCTTTAACTCTCATAGATTGGGTCCACGGGACTTTTGCCCGATGGCATGCAAGCGGTCGGGACATCTGTTTAACAACCTTTTTTCTTCCAACCCAAGAAAATGACCTGCGGAGGTCTGATGACAAACAAGTAATTCGAGGAATTGTCGAAAAGGAATGGTAGGCACGAGGAGACTCGAACTCCTGACCTCTACCGTGTCAAGGTAGCGCTCTAACCAACTGAGCTACGCGCCTACAACAACCTACGATTTTACCACCGTTCCCATGGGAACAACTGCTGTTCCCACGGCCAGAGTGACACGGGATTGTGCCAGTCGCTTCTCGGGCATCGTGCCTTGAGCATACAGGTCGAGCGTCAGACGACTCGTCGCATGACGGAGCATGTCCTGAGTCGTTTTGACGGTCTCACCGTTACCTTGCAGCAGCGTCGCCAAGGTTCGCCGGAACGAATGCCAACCGATGTGCTTTCGAACTCCCGCACGCACAGCAGCCGGACGGACCCCTTTCCTCATCAGACTGTCGGGCCAGTAGGGTTGCCGTCCATCCTTTTCGGGACTTCCGAAAATAAAGTCCGCGTCTTGGTTGTACGGACATCTCCCCCGCCAGTCCAATAGCACGTCCGCAAGTGCCGTGTTCATCGGCACCGGCTTGCCACTGGCATCGGTCTTGAGTGGGCCGACCACTTGGTCCACGATGGCGCGAGATGGCCGAATCTCCATCGTGTCAAAGCGAACGTCCTCCCACTTCAAGCCCAATAGCTCAGAGACTCGCAGGCCCGTCGAAAACGCCACAAACACAGCCGTCTTGGATGGCTCACGCAGTTGCGTCAGTAGAGCGGCAATCTCCGGCACAGTCAGGACATCGGGCACGCGCTCACGCTTCGCAGACTGCCGCACCAATGAGATGGGATTTTTGTCCATCCACTCGTACCGCATTGCGTGATTGTAGAGTGCGTGCATGATGTTTCTGATTTTCGCCCGGCTGCCATTCGCCAACGGCAACGTCCTCAGCCATTCCTCAACTGCAACTGCACGAACATCGCATAACCCATGTTCGCCCCACTGAGGTACAACCCAACACCGGATGTAACTTCCATACATCTCCCGCGTGGAATGCGCCTTTGAGCCTTCGCCACTCAGTTCTTTCTCCGTGTAATGGTCTACCAGTTCCACCACGTTGAGCGGTGCCCCGGCATCCCGGTTGATTGTTGACCGGAGAGATTCGCACGCCTTCGTTGCTTCGGTCTTCGTCCTCAGTTTCTCAACCGAACCAACGATAACCTTGCGGTTCGACGTACCGTCTCGGAAACGGAACACCCAAACCGAAGGACCGGCCTTGCGCTTCTCCCGAAATAAACATCCCTGCTGATAACTGACCGTTTTTCTCACTGGATTTTCCCCTTTGTGAGAGCAACGGACGCATTCGGGTGTTGTGATTGTACACGCAGCCAATCGTTCAGTTCACTCGCCCGAAAGCGCCAATACCGCCCAACGCGGTAGGCAGGCAGTTCTCGACGCCGCGCCATACGTTGCACGGTTTTGGGATGTAGGCCACCCAAGAAATGGGCAGCCTCAGCATCACTCAACAGCGGTTCGTAGTTCATGCTGTCAGTCAACTCCGTTAAGAATGTCTTGCAGTGACGGACCTGGGTCCGGTGCTGGTGTGCTGACTCGGGAGCGTGAAGCGGGAGTCAGGCCGAGTGCCTCCAAGTATGTCTTCCGAATCCTTGCGGAATCGTCGCGTGCGCGGATGCTCGGATTGGCCTTGACGCCTTGCTTCGTCTGCACCGTTAGCCCGTCCCTCGCTACCTCCGCGGCAGCTTCGTGATAGTGCCCGGCATATCGGGCCGCCATCTCAACGCAAGCGCGGTCCACCTGCGAAATGATTCCCAGCTCGGTTAACTCGCAGACGAGCGTCTCCCACTCCTGCGAGGCGATTGCGGATAACCCAGACGGCCTCTCCGGGCAGCCTCCGGGTGCGGTTGCTTGCGGCCCGGTTGGTTTCTTTGGTCTTGCCATTACGACTCTTCCTTCTCTGCCGCGCTGCGGCGGCGGTTAGTGAATCGGTGGGTGTAGCTCATCGTGCTTCCTCTTTTCTGCCGCTGAGCGCGGCGGTAGTAACTCTGTGCGCAGGCTTCTTTCCGGTCAGCGCTGCCAGCCACCATTCAGGGAACGTTGCATCCCGGAGCAGGCGACCAAACGAACTATCGAAGATGTAAGTCTCCCCGCGGTCTTCAGCGTGTCGAACAATCCGGCCAGATCCCTGCACGATTGCTATGGCTGCTTGGTTCGCGTACCACTCGTCATCCCGCTGCATTCGCGCCTTCACGTAGGGATCTCCCATGTCACCCCATGGGACTTTGGGGAAGATGCAAAAACGGGCATCATCATCGTCGAGGCTCACGCCTTCGGTCATGGCGATAGAAACCAGCACACCGCTTCGGCTAATGCGCAAGCGCTCAATGCCCGCATCCCGGTCTTGCTTTTGCCCGTGCGTGATAAGCCGGGTCCCGAAGTCCCGCTTGAGATCGGAGAGGATGCGATCACGGAGCGCGTTGGAATGGCAGTGCAGGATTCCACGCTCGTGGGGATGGCGCTGCAATACCTCCCGAATCGCTTGCATGATGGGTGGGAAACCAGCCTGCCCGGTAGATTTCGCCAGAGATCCTTTTGGTTGCCAGTAAATAGGCCGATTCTCCGGCGGGAAATCGCACGACGCGCGATGTACCCCCGCCTTGGATCGTTCTATACCGAGACCCCGCAGAAAAACTTCCACATTCCCGATGGTGGCGGAGGCAAAGAGAACATGATCGAATCCACGGAAGAGTTTGGCCGCGGCGCGGTATGCGGTCATAGGGGTAATATTCAAAATGCGAGCACCGAAGGTGTTAGTGGTGAACCATGCGATCCATTCTCCGCACTGCAACGTGAAATCTATCCCCTCCCGCAAAGATTGGAGCTGCCGCTTCCTCCTGATCGCCTCTGTCCCGTGACCGTCATCAATCCGGGAGATAACGTGACCTAAATGGCTGCTGAATCCCGCAAGCCATTCCGCAACGGGCTTGGTATCCAGCAGCGCCTTGTCTGGTTTAGTGGGGAAGTCGAACGGCTTGCCGCCTAGGTCCTGGACGCGCTTAGACGAGATCGAGCGCTCACCCATCTTGATCAACGTCGCTTCCAGGTTGTGCGCCTCATCAATAATGAGCACCTTGCGCGGCCAATAAGCTCCTTCGACGGCGGGCGCGCAATACAAATAGTGGACGTTAGTCACGCTCTGCGGAGACTGCCAAAAAAAATTCCGGGCAGCAATGTAATCGGCGCAACGATCCGAATGGGCCTTCCAACCGGCGGCATCCTCGGCTTCCTCGCAATTCGGGTGGAAGTCGGCCCTACTGAACACGCTGCACTCATAGGCATTCTTGCCCCGCACCTCCGGCAGTGGTGCCAATTTGGGATCATTGGCGTATTGACCCACGAGCGTATTCACGGGCGACGTTATGATGCCCGTCCCGTAGCAGTTAAGAATGGCTTTGGCGACTGCGGATTTCCCCGCGCCGGTTGGACCTTCGTAAACAAAGTAGCGTTGGCCGCTCTTGAACGCCTCGTCAATCCGCGCCAATGCTTCGACTTGTCCCGGACGCGGTGTCATGATTGGTGGAAAGTGTTCAAGAATATTCATGCCCGTAGATCCTCCGGTTTCACCTTCGATAAATCGAACCGGAATTTCTTGGTTCGGCGAGAGTTGACTACCTCCATGCCCAAGAGGCGAACGTACTCGGAGGATGAGGTCAGTTTGTTCGAGAGCATCAAGGCGCTGCCCAGCAGCTTGGCTGTGGAGGCGCTAAGGTAGATGTTTGTCCGCAGTAAGTCCTCCCCGATTTCTGAGGCGGAGAGATCCTTGCCCCGACTTTCGGGGCGCTTCTCTAACCAGTCTTGCAGCAAAGGAAGCAAATCATCACTCGTGTTCACGCTGCGAGATTGTTCCGCGTTGATGGCTTCGGCGGCCTTGGTCATCCTCTCAAGGATCTCCGGGCCTTCCTCCTTTGCAATAGCTAGAATCAGACTCCAAAAGCCCGCCATGCGGTAGCGTACAACCGGCTCATCCTCACCCTTTTCACGCGCAACAGTGAGCTGGCGCATCGCAGAGCCGACGCGGCAGAGAAGATCAGTAAAGCAAACCCGCCGCAGATTGCCCTCACGCCATTCCCGCTCTACCGCTCCATCCCCGCGATAACTAGCCTCGACGCCGGACGGATTGCCCATATCCACCTTCAGGACACGCCGGGCCACTTGCTCGTCCGTCATCTCCAAGTGGTTCGTGGTCAGGATGCAGAGCAAGCGGACAACGAAGCGTTGAATGTTGGCCGTTGTATACAGAATCCGACGTTCGATCGTAGCGTTAGTGATAATGGCTTTCAGCAGTGAGAACATCAGCCGCAGGTTGTTGGCCTCGTCCAAGCAGAGCAGGCCATCAGCGTTTATTAATGTCGTCTCCATCTGTCCCCGATCATCCGGCGCGGCTACAACGTGAAAGTCCATGCCTTTCGGACTGATGACCCAACCAAGTGCCGTGGCAATCGCCGTCTTTCTCGTGCCCCCGAGGCCGTGGAGATGCAGCAAGGGTTGCGCCTTAACCCGTTCCTGAAACATGCCTGCCAGAAGCCATGCGAGTTCTACGTCAATAGCGACTTGCCGGCCGACTCCTGAAGTCGGGCTGTAAACCCCCACGCTGAAAACATGCTTCACGAGAGGCGAATCCTCATCCCACGAAAAAGCCCCGCCCTTGTAGTTGCTGATCACGTCCAAATCGGGCGTGTGAGCTTCACCGCCTTGGCTGAACAAAAAGCCACACTCGCCGTTCACGTGCATAGTTGGACGCCCATCACCTGCAAATCTCAGATAGTGCCCATCATGCAGATTGACTAACAACTCGTGCTCAGCAGGCCGGTACTTAAAAAGCCCTATGATCTCGTTCTCGGGGAAACTACTGTCCGCCAAGAGAAACCTGAACAGTGCCTTATCCAGAGTTGAGGACTCGGGCATGACGCCACAGGCGATCAGGATCTCGTCCATGGTTGGTGTCTTGGGCAAAAGCGCAACCATGCGGCCATCCGGCATGACAAGATGAGGCACGCTGCCCACTATGTAGATCTGCCCGGCCTTCTTAAGAGCACCGTCGCGTAGTTCGATCAAGATCAGCCGGTTCTTATCCGCTCTGGACAACTCGTCTGAAGGTGTGGCCTCAATTCCAGCAATGACGGCGGCGGACCGCCCGAAGATCTTCAACGCCTCGTTACTCAGCATCGTGTAGTCCTTTCAAGAAAAACTTGTCGGTCAGCGCAAACAGACGGGCGCGGAATTCCCTCCACTTCATCCGACCGCCGCCGCAACTCTCGTGCTTGCACAGGAAGCGCGGCCATCCCGCCTTAGTGACGAGCACCGCGGGGGATGAGCCGACATGCGCGTCATTCAGTGGGCACGGATTCAGCACGTACAAGAGACCCGCCGCAATCTCGGTTGGGGGGAGGAAGTCAATGGAGTAGAAAGTGAGAAAGCGTTCCATTAGCTCTGGAGTCCAGTGCCCCTGTCGAGCGATAAGAGGGCGTTTGAAGCCTAGCTGGCCTCGCAGGTCCTCGGTTACCGCTCGGATCATTTCCATCGTGACCAGCCCAGCGTCTCCATTAAAGGTTTGGATGGATGAGTAACGTTGAGCTTTGTGATTGAAACTTCCCGGCCAACGCATCAACTGTGCGGGTGAGCGCACAGACTTATCGAAGATCACCTCGGCTGTGCCGAACATCCGCGCTAGGCATGTGTAATATGCGGTCAGGAGGAAGCGCGTCTCATCATTGTTGGGCAGGCGGGAGCGGTGATAGCCATGAGCACCATTACCTGACAGAACCGTTCCGACGGGATCTGGCAAGCCGCGCTTAATCAGGTATTCGATCAGCAGATCGAGTTGCTTGACTGCCAGATCAACTTGCTGGGGCGTTGAGGCAGTGCCCGTGGGTCTCCTGGGATCGAGGTCAATCGGGAGCGAGATGTGCTCCAGGACATCCGCGTCTGCGGTGCACTGCCCCTTTCGTGGACTGAACAGCGTATCCGGTAGGATCTTGCGCCGCTCCAGGATGTCGAAACGCGGTGGATTCACGCACACATAGGCGTTCAACCCGCTTACGCGGGGATCTGCCAAGGCGTCACCTACGATAGCCTGGTTAGATGTGAACAGCGTAAAGGCTCGCCCGGTGGACAGCCATCGCACCTCAGCGAGGCGGGGAAACCCGAAGAGATCGAAGACGCTGGAGTCACGTTGGACCATAGAAAAATATTCCCTCAATAGTGAGTAACAACTGGGCTAGTTCGTTGAAAACACGGGCGGATAAACCCATTTAGGTTCTCAGGGCAAGCATGAACCAATTGAATCGGGATCTTGGCTGTCGGGCGTCATGTTCGACCATAAAGAAATACCCCCTCAACATATGTGCGCGAGGGGGTTAGTTTGTTGAAAACACCGCGGATAGGTCTATTTAGGTTATTAGGATAAGTCTGAGCTAATTAGATGGGGACGTTGGCATGATTTGCGGGAGTGGTGCATAGGGCGATGTACAAACCCTTCTTCTACATATTCCCTGTACAGACTAATTCAATAAATAGAGAAGAGGGGTACCCAGAAAAAGAGTTAGGAAGAGGGTGTGCGCTACGTCGTCCGCACACCTACTCCGACGCTGACGGGGTGTTGGTGGTACATGCAGCGCGGTACAAACCCAGTTCTATATATTCACCCCGTGGACTATTTTTAAATTTAGAAGAGGTGCGTATAGAAAAGACATAGGAAGCGGCTATCCGCTACGTCGTCTGCGCACCGCCCCCCTGCGCGATGAGCCGGAGGATCTCGATGAAGCTGGTGAACTGAGCAGCCATTGGGACGGTCTGAAGGGGACACCCGACCCCGAAATCGGCAATTGGTAGTTATATTTATCGATTAGTTAATAGTACGTAACCAAGTAGTAAATCCCACCCATTTCCTGTTCATGTATGGAATTCATCGGCCGAGGGCTTTAGGAAACATGTGTTTAACTTTCCGACAGTATACATACATATGTGTACATCCATATTGATACACACAACTTGACATAACTTATGTTTGGTTCGTATGAGCGTAACGGATGCATAAGCTGTCACGGACGCACCGCGCGCAGTATGTATTGATGGGCCATTGTGCGCATCACCGACGCATGTAACGATGTGGCCTGAGCCAACTGCGTCGCGAGCACAAGACTCAATGCGGGTGCTACCGGAAGTGATTCAAGCCGGTGAAGCCGTGGCAGAAGCACTGTTCAGAACGATGTCGCAAGATGGCTTACGGGCACACGGATACCGGACGCTCACAAGCGCGCGACCGGGCACGGCGGTATCGCAGACGGTTGAGACGGAAACGCGGAACGAAAAAGCAGAGACTTTTCTCCAATCCGCTGCCGTACACGAAGCCGCACATGTGATTGCTGCGTTTCATTGGGCGGTACCTATCGGGCCGCGCGGGGTGAGCATCACTCTCGCATCACATGGAAATGATGCGTTGGGTTATTCCGATGTGCTCTGGGCGACGCATCAGAAATTCAGCGTGCAAGAGAACGACGCGGTAGCTATGCGTCATGGGTTGCCAGTGTGATTGCACCATTTGCGGAATTTCAGTTCCGTGCGGATGATGAGGACTTGGACTTTCAAAACCTGTTAAGTCCGTGCCGGGGAGATTTCTGGGCCGTGCTTGGTACACCCGCCACGTTAGGTGAGGTGACGAGCTGCGCTAAAGCCTGCTTTCTGATTTGGTGGGGCAAAGAAAAGCAAATTCCAGCCGAGGTGCTTGACAACGAGACTGGCGAGATGATGCGGGACTTGGTGCGTGATACGGATGTGATGCTCCGGGCGTACTGGGAACAGATTATAGAGTTCGCCAATGCACTCTTGGGGGCGGACGGTCTTCAGATGACGCCCGGCGACATAACAAAATGGCGCGATACGCATTTCCAGAGATGCGACGTTGCATTGAGCGCACGAGGTATCGCAGAAGCTTGAGACCGAAACGGGGACGCGATGAACAAGGATGAAAAATGGTTTAATTTTCGGTATCAGCACATTGAGACGGGCTGGTTTGACTATGACCGCCACAAAACGATTGAAGGAATGCGGAATCTATCTGAGCGCGTCCCGGATGTTGTACAGGACAATTTACCAGCGCGCATTGTCTTTGCTCCATCGGCTGCGCGACTCGGTCACGTATTGCCGTGTGGAACTGGAGACAGCATCTTTGTGTACTTAAGCCCACATCTGGAATCTAAATCGCAAGCGGAAGTTGATTTCACCGTGGCGCACGAATTTGCGCATGTTGTATTGGGTCATTACAAGCCCGGCGCAACTACATACCCATCCAGCTTAACCTTTGAAAAGCACGAAGACGCGCTATCCGAGCAAGACGCCGACAAACTGGCGGAGTCGTGGGGTTTTGCGCATCCCAAAACCCGGCGTCATGGGAGGGAACTATGTGGATCGAGACGGGGCGCGATGAGTGACGCCGAAAAGAAACGCATCGTGGATGACATGCTCAAGCAGCGCTTGGAAGGGCGAGGCGAAACTGACTCAGAAGCCGAAGCCATACATCAAATTTTGGCGTCGGTTGCCAACTTACCGGATGATGCTTCCATGATTGTGAAACCCGACGGAAGCAAAGTGGACGCGCGGACAATTTGAGTATGGGCTTCGTTCTACCTCACGCCAGAGAGGAAACAGTAAAACGGGAGACGTGATGGGCAGAGCAAGTGAAGAACGCGAACGCGCAGACGGTTAAGACTGAAACGCGGCGGAGCGGATTAGTTATTATTGTGGAGATGCTCATCAAGGACAATTCGCCGCTTCGAAGGTTGCCCACCAACCTCAACCCCAAGCAGGCTCAGTTCTGTGACGGAGTCCGGTTCAGCGCGGAGATGGCGGACTTGGCATATGAGCAACTCTGTGGTTATCTCCTGCCTCTATCCGGGTCGGGTCCAAGTGTTGCGCGTATTTCCGCTGTGGGACCGTTCCTGTTTGCGTGGTCCATCATTGACAGCACCCACCGTTTGCACGGGCTTGTAAGCAACTTTCCAAATCTAGCTCGGAAGAACCAATCACCGGAATTCAGAAACTTCGTGGAGAAGGCTGAAAGCGTTGAGAAGTTGCGGAATGCCGTGCAGCGCCGCCCAGGCTAGTACGATCAAAACAATGTAATGAGCGGTTCGAAACCTTGGACCTGGCCGGTTATAGACATCCACGGCAGCGATGGCCGCCGCACGACATTTCTCAATATTGTCCTTTACCGACTGTGGCAGGCCCAGTGGCATCGCTTTCCCTAAAGGGTTCCAACCGTCTTATTGATGTGCATACCGATTAGCTATCGCACTCAGCAATGATTTCCAGCACGCGGTCGAGATACCGCCCCACTTGCTTTGAATCCACCGTGATCCGAAACTGTTGTGGAATCTTGCGAAACCAGTCATCTTTCGACTTAGGTCGCTTGTCAACGAACTCCTCCAGGAGGTCGTTTCGTAGCAAGCCGTTCTCCGCTGGCGAGTCCGGAAAGGCAGGCGTGACTTCCGTATCGCGCAGCGTTACCAAACGCTGGCGCAAGGATTCTCTCCTGATTGCCTTCTGCCGTTGCTCGCGGTAGGCGGGATCATTCTCCAGGAGAGCTTCAATGGTCAGCAATAATCTCTTGATCTCCTTGTCCCTGCTCTTGAACCAGTCCGTTGACCATACCCGGTGAATTTTCCAGCCAAGATTCACGAGGATTTCCTGTCGGAGGCGGTCACGATCACGCGCCGACCGCCCCGAGTGATACCATGCGCCGTCGCATTCGATCCCGAGCAAGTACGCACCGGACTTGGCGGGATGTTTTACGCCAAGGTCGATGAAAAAACCAGCGACGCCGACCTGGGGCACCACGTCGAAGCCCTTCTCCTTAAGGACGGCTCCTACGGAACGCTCGAAATCGTTCGTGGGTTGACCCAGACCGTCGTCCGCCTGTTGCAGAATGCCGGTCCTGGCAAAAATCAGGTATGCCTTCAGCGCCCGCAACCCCCACGGGCTGTTCGATGTCGTCTGGATGCGTTCGGGGTCGAGTGAGCTGAATACAACGCTGCGCTTCTTGGCGCGGGTGAAAAGCACGTTCAGGCGGCGGTGGCCATTTACGCTATTGATTGGGCCGAAACGCTGGTATTGATTGCCGCGTGCATCGGGGCCATAGGTGGTCGAGATGAAGATAACGTCCCGTTCGTCGCCCTGGACGTTTTCGAGGTTCTTGACGAACAGGGTCTCCTGTCCGCCCTTCATGCTCTCCTGATAAGCGATAGCTGCGGGATCGTCCCTCAGCCGCTGATCAAGAAGTTCTTCAACAAGTTCTCGTTGTTCAAAATTGAGCGTTACCACGCCGAGTGATTCAGTCTGGTGTTGGCGCATGTGCTCCAAGACGGCCTCTACGACAACGGCGGCTTCCCGAGGGTTGCGTCCATTCTCAAACATCCCATCGGCGATGAAATGATGTTTCACTCCGAGGGACGGGTCATCGTGATATGCGGACGGAAATATTATGAGGTCCCGCTGATAGAACTCTTCGTTCGAAAAAGCGATAAGGCTGTGATGGCGCGACCGATAGTGCCAGCGCAGTCGCCGAACCGGCTGAAACAACGTGCTGGCAACGTCGAGGATGCTCTCGCCTTCTTCCACGGCCGTGCGGGAGTCGTCATCGCTGTCGTCATCGGCATCGAGCGACACCCGCTGAAAGAAGCTCGTGGGAGGAAGCTGCTTCGGATCGCCGACGATGACTACCTGCCCGCCCCGTGCGAGCGCACCAATGGCATCTTCAGGCTTGAGCTGAGACGCTTCGTCCATGACAACTAGATCGAACTTCAATTGGCCGGGTGCCAGATATTGGGCAACGGACAAAGGTCCCATCATGAAACATGGTTTGAGCGCTACCAGAGCGTTGGCAGAGCGCAGCATCAGTTGCCGGATCGGTATGTGGCGTTTTTGCTTGTTAATTTCATTGGCAATGAGCGCCATCTCAGTCCAGCTACGCACGGGGCCACTCTGGTTTCCGTTGGGAACCGGTCGCTTATCAATCACTGCGGCGACACGCTCGCTATAGAGTCGAATCGAATCCCTGTCAGCAGCGGCAAACTGGCGGCGAAGGTGCTCCTGGGTAACGCCGGTCACTTGCGACAGCTCATCGTTTTCGGCAAAGACGCTGCGGGCAAGGGTGTTATAAAACACGAAATGGAATGCGCGTTCCAGTTCATGCGGCTCCAACGCGCGGTTTTCGGCCATTGCCGTGAGCCTGTCGAGCGAGGCCTCCTTGCACTTGATTCGAAGACGAAGAAAATGGTTCCAGCGAGACAGTTCCTCCTGGTTCGCCAATGCGTATTCAGCAAGCGCCTGCAGGCCGCCCCAAGGATTCTCAGAACTGTCTCTCCAGAATGCTGATCCGGAGATGGACGCCAGTTCCTGAGCGAGTACCTTTAGCTTTTCGCCGCAATCGTGGACATCATTGAGATAAGAACGAAGCTCAGCAAGGCGCACCGAGCATTCGGGGCAAAGAAGCCATTCAACGGCCTTCTGCGGCAGGGCTCCTGAGGATACAGCCGCCGCAAACCGCACCGTATGCTTGATAGGCTCAATATCGGAATTCAGCCCACGATACGCGCCGCCGATAAGCGCGGGTAACTCGGAGGTGGTTTGAACAGATCCCATCGCACGGCAGCACTGACCGACGGCGGCCAAGATATTCGGGACGCTGCTGAGCGATACGCTGTCACGAATGGCCGCGTGGTCGAATGTCTGGACAACGTCATTAATCTCTTGGTTGAACCTCTGCAAGCGGCTGAGGATTTCATCAAAGGATGCAGAGAGCATGAAAACGCGCTCGCTTGGAACCACGCGCGTGAATTTCGTGACGCGCGAAACAAGCTGACTCAGCGCCGCGCGAGGCTCCTGGACTGAGTCGAGATTGGCCTTGATGGCCTTTAGTCGCTCGATTCTTGCACTCAACACCAGCTTGCGGAACGACTCTGACGGGAGTTGGTGCTCAGGCAATGCCACAAGCACGTGCTGGTACCACTGAATGACCAGATGCAGATCGTGCCACGGCGTGTTCACGCCCTGAAAATACGTTCCAAGCAACTCACGATAGCCGGCGTGGTTGTCAAACTGGTTGCGTTTCTGCGCGTACTCGGCAACAGCTCTGAGCCCCTGGCTCATTTCGAGGCGTGGAGCCTTCTTGTGCGCAAGTGCGATATTACAGAACGCTTTGACGGCCCGGCGGTAGCTACCGCCAAAGACGCGCTGCCAGAACGAAGCCCCGCTCAGGACGGAAGCATATTCCAGCAGTTGTTGCGGAGTAGGCGACCCGTTGTGCAGTGACAGATCGAATTCCTTACCGAGCGCTGACTCGGTAGCTTTGAGCGCGTTCGCTTCTTCCTGTGCGGCTTGCAATATAGACAAGGCACGCTCGCCCTCAAATGTCGATTGCCGGAAATGAAGTTGAGCAAAGGGCGCGTTCTCCAGGATGCGGGCCGTTTCCAATAAGAACGTGGTGGTGGGCAGAGTGGCCGAAGATTCGCAGCCAACGATGTCGAGGAGTATCCGGAAAGAGGAATGTGCGTTCTGAAGATGCTTTGCCGTCTCGATGGTCGCCTTCAAGAGATCTCTGATTTCGGCGACGTAATGTCCCTCAAGTCCCCATTGCCGCAGGCAGTCGAGGGCCCCGGACAGTTTATTGGCGCTCTGTGCGTCGAGAAGAGAGCTGACGTTACTCGCGGATGACGACAGCCCTTCATAGCCGCGCCGGAATGACTCGACATTTTCCACAAACGCGGCGAGCAACATCCGGTTCGCCGCGATCCGGCACGGTTCCAGTAATTCCGCGTTTAGCGGCCCTTCCGGGTCGGGCAGGCCGGCCAGCGTCGATGTGGATTGTTCAAGGCCGCTCGGGGTACGGACCACGGCGATTCCGGCAAGTTCCTGCAGATGTTGACAGCACGTCTCCGCCATTCTCACTGTGGTGAGGAATTCGCCCAGATCATCGACCACACGCTGCTCTTCTTCAAAACCTAGGGGATTGCTGATCCAGCCCCAAGGATGTTGCTCTATCGAATTGCAAGCGGCGAGGACAGAAGCCAGATGCTGCGCGTAGACGGACAAAAACTGCTCAGCCTGAGTGAATTGCATCCGCGTGAACCGGACGACCACCGGCAAGATAACCTGTGTCAGACGTGCCTGGTGGGCGACTATGTCCTGGCCGCAACGGTCGCGAGCCCAGAGAATTTCAAACACGGTCGCCTTAAAGGGTTCGATGGTCTTGTTAATAAGCGCCGCGTATCTTGTCAGAAGCTCCTTCTTTTCTTCGACCACGGAAAGATGTCCGTCGAGGTCGCGAGGATCTTTGAATGCCCCGCGCATTTGGTGGCGCTGCGCAATATCATTGAGCAAGGCACCTTTTTTGGTTTTGTGGCTATGAACCTCCAGGCAGAACATGCCAAGACCGGCATCATCCAGGCGGCGGCGCACGACTTCGAGGGCCGCGAGCTTCTCGGAAACGAATAGCACGGTTTTGCCTCTGGCGAGGGCGGCGGCTATGAGGTTGGTGATGGTTTGCGATTTGCCGGTTCCCGGCGGACCCTCAATGACCAGACTCTGACCGCGCAATGCATGCACTAATGCGCTGTGCTGAGAGCTATCCGCATCGCGGATTAGGTGCGGGATGTCCTTCTTAAGTTCGGGATCGTCGATATCGTATTCTTCCGCGAGAGTGATGTTCGGATTCTTGGTTCCCTCGAACAATTCGCGGACCAGTGGATGCTTGGCGATGCTCTGGCCGGCGGGCCACGTTTTGGGATCAAGGTCCCGATACATGAGCAACTTGCCAAAACTGAGCAGCGCAAGCGTAATGTGGCGCCGTACAGTCCAGCGCTTCTTAAGCAACAGAACCGTCGCCAATTCTCTGAAATAGCTCTCAGGCGTGTCATCCTCTCCCAAGAGAGGCATTTCAAGGCCAAAGTCGCGGCGCATCTTTTCAACAAGCGAGAGATTCGTCTCGATGTCTTCGCCAGAGTGTTCGATGATAGTTTCGACCGCTTTCCCCCTACCTCCGGCCCGCTCAATGGTCACCGGCACAACGACAAGGGGAGCAAGGTGCGGTTGATCGGAGTCATCAGATTCGTACCACTCAAGGAAGCCGAACACCAAGTACAGCATGTTCGTACCGGATTCCTCAATGGCCGTTTTGGCAGCGCTGGCGATTTTGCGGCTTACGGTGTCGAGCTGTTCTTGGTAATGGAGAACCGGCAGAGCTTGGGTACTGTGGTCTGTGCCGGCGTCAAGGTCGAAGGAGGTGTTCCAGCCCAGTTCGGCCGCATAGTCCTTCGCGGCCACTCGTTCGGGGCCTTCGAACTCCGGCTCCGGAACGGGCAGAAAGGCGAGTTTCTCATTGTCCCGGAGTCGCGCGAATATGGTGTCCATCGGAACATCCACGACGCGAAGGGACGACACATTGGAATGCCTGAAGTTAAGCAGCTTATTGCGATTGGTGAGATCAAGCAGGCGGGTGCGAATTCGGTCGAGGCCTATCTCCGTGCTCCCAGTCAAGAAATCAGCACTAATATTGGGCGCGTGCTCTTGGGCTGACTTTTTGATGGGTTCATTCTGCATAGTTGTTATGCCCGAACCAATAATAATCCCGAGCAAACCTCTCCAATCCGAGTGGACAGAGCGCGCAGCCTACACGAAATCGGATAGTTTAAGATTGCGTCTAACGCTGTGGCGACTCGTAAGCATACATACCGTTTGCCGTCGTTCATCGACTTCATTGCTGACACGATAGATAGGTGGCTTATTTAGTAAAGCTGGTTCCGTAGCTTACGCTTCGGGCCGATTTAAAGCGCAGCCTTGGCCAGCTTCATGACCTCCAGAAAACGACATTTCGTCAAGCTAACGGACTGCAGCTTGATTCGCCGGGTAGGGCGTTTTCGGCGAAACAGCCTTGGAATGTTTTGCGAAATGTGTAACGCCTCCGTGGCGCACGACGCCAAAGCGGTCCGGAGCATAACCGTTTGCAATCGATCGTCTCGAAAGCGATCCTGCCGTGGGACCAAGTGTGAAACCGTCGTGCGAAACCACATCGGTAATTGGGACTGCGTTCGACAACGCTGCCGGCGGGAAGTACAACTCGATCGAGTTCTGGGGAACTGAATTGTCGAGCTGCGTGGTGACGCCTTCAACAGCAAGATAGAGGTTGCTTGGGCTCGGGGTTATCACTGAAACTATCATATCGATATCACTAGGGGCCACGATGTTGAGCGCCATCAGTCTTGGGACCGCGGGAATAGTAGCATCAAAAACGAACATAACCCCGTCCAGTGTCCCGACATAGGTAAGACCGTTCTGTGAGGCCAGAGAGAATGCGGGCAGAATTCCCGCATTGGTATGGGGAGCGGGAAAAGCGTTAAGGTAAGGCAAAGGCTGTTGATATAGTTGGGCGGGATTAGCAGGCGTAGAAATATCCACCGTAACAACGCCGAAAACGTCCGCTGCCAGCGATGCGGCGGATCCTAACGGCGCGACATCCCAAACAGGAGCACTCCCGCTGGAACCGTCACTTGGAAAAAACTGAGACAGCATCGCTGGCGCGCTCGGGTGCGAAACGTCGAATATCAGCAGACCGTTTGGGCCCGCGGCCACGAGCAGCAGCGTTCCTGATAGCCGCATGGTAGACGCCACTGGCATCGTCACACTGGCAATTTGCGTGGGCGATGCCGGAGTTGAAACGTCGAAGACGACCAATCGTCCGTCGCCAGTCCCCACAAAGAGAGTATTTCCCGACAGCGTCAATGCGTTGACCGGAATCGTTACGCTACCAATTTCGACGGGAGCCTGGGGGTTCGACGCGTTCACAACCTTCAAACTGTCCGCAAGTCCCAAGAAGACGTTAGAGCCGGAGACTTGAAGCGCAAAACTCGAATCGTTTGCATATAACAAACGACCCAAAAGATTGGGTGTGCCATTACTCACATCAAAACATGCCAGCCCTCCCGCGCCGGAGGGTTGTAATGCCGCCGCGTAAAGTGTTTGTTGCTGGAGAACCTGATCGTAGATATAAGCAAAGATCGGCTGTGTCGTTGCCGTGGCCGGACCGCCGTTTGCGGACACGTTGTAGACTGCGAATCCGCCGGTCCCGTCAGCTGCATAAAACCGGCCGTTATTCGCCCATGTCGCGGTGCGCGGATCGAAAATGTCGAACGCCGTGACATCGGTAACATTCGCGTGCACGATTGGATTTGAGGGCGAACTGATGTCCACAGTCGTATAGTTGGCATAGCTAATCGAGCTCCCGTTCACCGCCAGAGCGCCGGTTGCAAGAACGTTGTTCCCTTCAACGCCCCAGACCTTACCCAGCGGTGTAGGAATCGTCGCGATTGGATCCGGAGTGACATTCGAGATGTCGTAAAGCTGAGAATCCGCAAAGAGAAGATTGCCGATAACCTGAAGGTTGTATTCGGTTCCGCTGGTCGTTACGACAGTCGAGAGGAGGCTGGGCGGCGATTGGGAGATGTCGTAGGCCGCAATGTAGAAGTTATCAACGTTGTTAATGTTGACGAACCAAGACACATAGACGGTGTTTCCAGTGCCCGAGATGCCCCACAATTGACCCGCCCCCCCTTGCGGTTGAGGCAATTCATAGTGGTTGACAACCGCCGTCCCAGTAGTCATGTTGTAAAGATCAATTGGTAAGGTCGGTGATGCTTCGCCCGGAGGGACAGTTTCGATGACGTACAACACTCCGTTGTTGAGAGTCCATTGCCACGGCTCGGCGATGGGGATAATCGCCGTAAGTGTCGGGACCTGCGTCGTCAGGCTGTAGATAATAAGAAAATTTGAATCGATGCTAAACAGGGTGTTCCCGTAAGTGAGAAGGTCGGCTGGATAATTGGTGGCGGACTCGCCAGCGTCGATCCAAACGGGTTGATCCGGATTGCTGATATCGTAAACTTCCAATGCCTCATAAGATGGCGTCAGCAAGAACGGCGTTCCGATCGTCAGCGTGTAGGCCCGATTCCCACTGACCGCCACCGACTTGACGAAGCTCGCCTCCGGAGGCTGCGGATTGTTGAAATTGGCATAGTCATACACCCTGTTGACAAGGCCAGCGAAAGCTCCCGAAACGGCCACGGATGTCTGCTCCGTTGTTGAGCCCGCAATTGCGGCCACCGGAACCGGCCCAGCTTCGGCAGGGATCGTTGGAGCTGTAAACAATCCTCCCGGCGTGATACTCCCGCCTCCGGCCAACACTGACCATTGCGGGGAAAGAGTAGAGCCACCTTTAATGGCGTCGAGTTGAAGGGTGTTCCCGACATCAACGATCGGAGTAATTGGAGCAATGCGGAAAGGAAGAACGCGTAGCAGGACGGTGTCGCAGGACGTAGTGTTCTGAACGCAGCCAGTGACACTAGAGTAGCTTTCGCTGGCTACGACGGGCGCCTGGAACACGCCCTGAGCGCTGATGCTGCCGGAATCCGCTGTCCATGTTATTACGCTCGGCATAGTCGCCCCGAGCAGCCGCCAGTCCAATGGCAATGTCTCACCGGAGGAAAGGTCTCTTGTTGAAGGATGGACTCGCAAATTCGGTAGCCGAGTAAAGGTAATCGAATTGCTCGTCTCGTTGAGTCCCTGGATGGGGGTGTAGTTGACGTACAATGGCCCCGTCGTCGATCCAAACGGAACGGTGATTGTTATCTCGCTTGACGAGACTGGTTGAAAAGGCAGCGAGATGCTTGTTCCGTTTGCACCGGGAAACACTACTTGCGTGGTGCTGTCCAAATTCTGACCGTTGATCGTGATCTGCAAACCCGCACTTGACGCTCCAGGCGTTGTTGAAGTCAACAGTGCTGCGGCGTAGACCGTCGCAACGGAACTGCCGGACTTCGCCGAGTCCTCGACACTCGTGGCGGTGATCGTGACGTTACTTGGGACGGGGGCTACTGCCGGAGCTGTGTACTGTCCGCCGACAATCGTCCCGAGAGTAGCGTTTCCTCCATTAATGCCATTTACCGACCAGTTCACACTGGGATTGAACGCACCGGTTCCAGTGACCTGGGCAGTGAATAGCTGGCTGCCTCCTGTAGGAAGCTGCGTGGTCGCTGGGGTTAGCGTTACTGAGGTGATTTCGGGAGGCGGTGGGGGTGGCGGCTGGGAACTAGAGCCACCGCCTCCACAGCCAACTAGGGTGAAAAGAGTGGCCACCGTGAGGAGAAACAAGACTCCCGACGCAAGGTCCGCCGATTCGAATACCCTGAGTCCAGAAAAACGAGTCATTGCTTTGAAGACAAGGTGGGATCAGTCAATCGATGGCACGAGCCGTCTTGATCTATACGTATCTGCAGCTCTCGAATCTCCGGAGGCGTCTCACCTTCGACAGGAGCCCAAAAAAAGGGTATCCTTGTTGTGAATGTTCGGTCGTTTGAATCCGCGGTCGAGAGATTCACATTGTATTTCGGGTGTTCGTGTCGAAAGTTGCGCCACCATCGATCCGTCTTTGCGAAAGCGTCTTTCTTATTGTCTCCAGAAAGGCGCTCTTTGACCCGCATCTGAGCTTCCGCCTCATTCCAAATCCACTGGCTCTCCTCCACCCCGAAGACGACACGCGCGCAATACAGCGCGCGCGACTGGGCACCTGAGCTGAAGTGAGGAGCCGGTATGTGATAATCGGACATAAGACGCTGAAAATTCGCTTCCGAGTCCTTGAATCCGGCCAAGCCGTAGGATTCGCTCCCATCATGAGAAATGGCGACATATTTCGAGAGCCCTAGCCCCCAAGGAACTTGCTCCGCGACTCTGCTGTCCTGAAGAAAGTAACGTCGCATTTCGGCTTGATATACAAAAAAGGGACTGTCGGCACTGTCGGAGTCTGGTTGAGGGACAAAGAGCTCGTCCTCCAATACCTCCATTCGATGTAACCGCACAACGGTGTTGCCAACATCCAGTTCGCGTTCAATGTTCGCAATAGTCAGCTGAAGCTTTTCTCCCTTACATGCTTGGGCGAGCGCATAGGGCTGAAAAGCGACAAACGGATTCAGCCACAAAAGGATGGCGAAGGCGTTGGTGACGAGGACCCGCAGGTTTACCCCGCCAGAGATCCGAGAAAGACTTTCGGTTAACATCGCACACCCCGTTCCAATTCTAATCCTCGTTCGGGGACGATCAGAATTGATTTATGGTATCCCAGCTCGGCGGCTGCCCACTACACCACCGCAACTCCGTTCGGTACTTTTCTCCATCTGCCTCACAACCAATGCTGGCTCCCTTTTTTTCATAGTCTATCCTAGCTCGGGGACATGTAGCCTTTGTCGGGGGGAGTAGGTGGAGGGGGAGGATCAGGGTTCTGCTTGTTCTTTCTCTTTTTGTCTTTTTTGTGTTGCTCGGTGTCGCGATTTACCTGTGCTTTGAAATCGTTAGCTCTCCTTTCCTCTGGGCGCTGGTCGTGGCAGTTTGCCTTGCAAACACCAGGAATCTGACCGTGGTTCTGAGCCGTTGCGTCATTGTCCCATAAATATTGAAACGTGTTTGTACGTGCGTCGTGGACGTGTCCAAGCTCGTGTTTTAAAACATCTTCGACTTCGGCACCGTTGTTCATGACATCGTTGTTGACCGTTACGAATGAACGTATGTAGCTTTCCTCATCCACTAAGGGATTTGAGCTCAGCTGAACAACAGTCAAACCATTCGTAGGTGAGCCATCAGGGTCCTTACTAGTTGTACCCGGTTCGATGACTAGATCGGGGTTATCGGGACCCTCATGAGCATGCAGTTCGTTATCAAACGACGTAGACTGCGCTCTCAACGCTGACACGGCAGCCTGCAGCGTAACCGAGGACCGACTAACGTCTTGACGTGGGAGACGGGATGAGGTGATGAGGTCGTGTCCACTTCTTTTTGTTAATGGACACGACCTGTGTGACTGGATGTGTGTACTATCGCGGGGTGAGTGCCATGACAGTATCGGTCAACCGGTCAACCCAAGGTTCCAAGGCAACAACTCTGCGATGCGGTTCACCGGGTGGTCAGCGATGCGCTCCAGCACCTGGCGCAGGTAGGCCTCGGGATTGAGGTCGTTCAGTTTGGCCGTCCCGAGCAGGCAATAGAAAGTTGCGGCTCGTTCCCCACCGGCGTCGGAGCCGGCGAATAAGTAATTCTTGCGGCCCACCGCGACCGCACGCAGAGCCCTCTCGGCTGCCGAGTTGTCGATCTCGATGCGGCCGTCGGCGCAGTAGCGCACGAAGGCGTCCCAGCGCGCGAGGGCATAGTGAATCGCCGCCGAGGTATCGGACTTCCGGGAGAGTTTCGACAAAGATGTTTCCAGCCACGCCCGCATCGCGTCCAGCAGTGGCCGCGAGCGCGTGTTGCGAACTTCGAGTCTCTCTTCAGGAGGCCGCCCGCGGATTTCCTGCTCGATTCCATACAAGGCGCCGATGCGCTCGACCGCTTCGCTCGCAATCGGCGAGCGGTGCGCTTCCATCAGGTCGAAGAACTTGCGGCGGATATGTGCCAGGCACGGAGCTTCTCGTATACTCCCGTCCTCATAGAGCTGATTAAAACCGGAGTAAGCGTCGGCCTGCAGAATGCCACGGAACTGACGCAGATGGTGCCGCGGGTGTTCGCCCTTGCGGTCGGGCGAGTAGGCGAACCAGGCCGCTGGAGCTGCGTTCGAGCCCGACGGACGATCGTCGCGCACATACGTCCACAAACGCCCGGTCTTGGTCTTGCCATGGCCCGGAGCCAGCACTGGAACCGGCGTATCGTCCGCGTGTAACTTATCGGCCGCCATCACGTAGCGGCGTAATGCCTCGACTAAGGGTTCGAGTAAGTGGCTGGCCTCGCCGACCCACTTCGCCAGCGTCGAGCGATCTAACTCGACTCCTTCGCGAGCGTAGATCTCCGACTGGCGATACAGCGGCAAGTGGTCCGCAAACTTCGAAGTCAGCACATGGGCCAGCAGTCCCGGACCAGCCAAGCCACGATCGATGGGGCGGCTCGGCGCCGGAGCTTGCACGATCTTGTCGCATCCCGCGCAACACAGCTTCGGACGCACGTGGCGGATCACCTTGAAACTGGCGGGAACCCATTCCAAAATCTCGGAGACATCTTCGCCGAGCTTCTTCAGAGTGCCGCCGCACTCCGGGCAGGCTGGTTCCGCAGGTGCGTGGGTCCTGGTCTCGCGCGGCAGATGCTCAGGAAGGGGACGGCGACTCTTGGGAGCCGGAGCGGGTTCTGACGCGTCCGCCTCACGAGCGGGCTGCGGCAGGGACCCGACGCGATGGGCTTCGAGGTCTTCCAGCTTCAGTTCGAGTTGCTCGATCTGCCGCTCGACCTTCTCCGACTTACGCCCAAACTGCAGGCGTCGCAGTTTGGCAATCAGCAGCTTCAGGTGTTCGATCTCGTGAACACGCGATAGTAACTGCTCTTCCTTGACGAGTAACTGCTCTTGGGCCGCGATCAGTTCTGCGTACTGTGCGATGAATCGCTCGTGGGTTGCCAGCAGGATCGACTGCAAACCATCCCGATCTAGCCGGTTCAGATCGGGCAGCGTTGTCGGCCTGGCAACCATAGACGGAGTATGTCATGAACTCCGCTGCAACGCGTCCACAGGTGCACAAATAACTGTGCATATCGCACTCGCGAACTCAGATTGCCATCAAGGAATCGGCGGTTCGCACGGGGTGACGCCAATCGATGCCTTCGCACAACATCGACAGTTGCGCTCGCGAGAGGGACACCGTTCCGCGGTCCACCTTCGGCCAGATAAATCGTCCACGGTCCAAACGCTTCGCGAACAGACAAAGCCCGTCCCCATCGAACCAAAGTAGTTTGATCAGGTCGCCGCGACGCCCGCGGAAAACAAAGACATGACCGGAGAGAGGATCGTGTTCGAGCGTCGTTTGCACCAACGCGCTCAGCCCCGTGAATCCGCGCCGCATGTCAGTCACGCCCGCCGCGATCCAGATGCGCGTGTTGGCCGGAAGCGCCATCATCCGCGTAAGCACTCCAGCACCACGCGCAGCGCTTGCGCGTCTACCGTGCCCGTGATGCGGATCTGTGCTTTCGCCAAAGTGAGTTCCATCGAACCCGGCGCGACAACCGCTTCCCGATTCACGCGGTACGCTGTGCTCACGGCCACCGGAATCGGGGACTGATTCGGCGCATCTTCGGCAACTCTCACCGGCAGCAACCGCACCCCACTCGCGCGGGCTTCGCCCGCTGCAGTCGCAGGCCGGTCGCCCAGAAGCCCGGCGTGGTACAGCTTGCGCCAGTGAAACACCAGGTTGGCGTTCACGCCACGCGCCCGAGCCACGATCGCCACCGAGACCCCAGGCACAAGCGTCTCCTCGACGATCTCCCGTTTCTCTTCAGCAGTGCGGTAGTTTCGCTTGAAGCGGGTGGCGCCGAGATCCGGCGCTGCGGTGTTGTTCATGAATCCCCTCGTGCGCACGACATCGCGCCACAAAGGAAGCATGCCCTTCAGAATTGCTCCCGTCTAGACGGCCTTCGGTCTCCGCTTACCCTGCAGCAAGGGATCCACTATAAGCTCATGCCCATCGGGGTCACGCATCGTTGTCGGATTGTTTTGGACGTAGCTGTAAAGATTGAGTGACTGGGGATTTCCCGAATTGGCGTAGGGCACCTCGCTCGGGCCCGCCGCCCAATCCGGCGTCATGAAGCGCCCGACGCTCGATCCATAGTATCTCGCGCCGAACTCGTCAAGGGTGGATTCTGAATCTCGTTCCTTGCCGGTGAACCTGTACACAAATACACAAACGCGAAGTGCCGTCGTAGATGTAGGGAGTTGCACCATACCGCTACGGCCCCGTCAGGCGAACGCGGGATTCGATGGATGCCAACTTTGATTCGTGGTCGAACCTAAACGTCAGTCCTAGAGATTTCACAACGATCCCACTCCCCTTGAGGCAGGGCGCGTTCGCCAGAGTTGCGTTGAGCGAGGAGTCATAACTAAACTTCATTCGTTCTTTCGTAAGGAAACTCTCAACAAATGCACGTGAACTGCCTAAGGGCACTTGACTACGCACATCCCTTTCAAGCTCTTCGCCGGTAAATTCACGAAAGTCTCTGACAGTTCCATTTTTGGTTGCCGCCCGACACGCGGACCGCGACAGTAACGCCGACCCAACAGCAGCAACTGCCGCACACAGGGCTATTGCGCCAATCGTCCATAAAATCCATCGACTCATCTTTACTCCAGTCTTTAGTGTTATTGCGAACAGGCACCAGCTACTGAGCAAGGTGGGGGCGGTGGAGGAGGCGGCGGAGCTGGTGGAGGCACCGGTAACGGCGTACCAGACCCCGGAGCGTTTACAGGCGGCTTGGGGACTGTCAGCCCGAGGAAGTTTGCAGCTCCAGCAGCGTAAGCGTTGCTGTTAGTGCTCAGAGGGTTATAGGGGATATTCGCGCCGTTGATGTTGTTCGAGTACGAATTAAGCTGATCGATGTAGCCAGAGGCGGGTTGATCGTTTGAGAGTAGCGTCGTCGATGCCGCTGGATTCGTCTCGTAATCGATCGTTCCCGGAACATAGGCTCCGCTGTCCGCATGGAGTGCTCCAAACGGCCCTGTATTCGCATCACCACCGCCTGGGCCGCTCCCAGGACTGGAACCGTTCGAGGAGTTGGAATTGGAGTTTGACGACTGCCCGCTGGAGCCACCGCTAGCTGAAGAAAGCGCACCGGAACTTCCCGACGAAGGGCCTCCAGCAGACGGCCCGGCTCGGAAGTAAGTTCGCGCACCATTTGTGTCGGTAATAACGATGTACGAATGTGTGTAGCCAGGGCCTATGGACGTGTATCGAATCTCGATTGTTGCGTGTCCATCGTCATCGAACGCACTCAGGGGATTGTTCTTCACATAGCTGTAGAGATTAAGGGTCTGCGGATTGCTCAGATCGGCATACGGAACGCCTGTTGGAGTCTTGCTCCAGTCGGGCGACATCCATCTCCCCATGCTGCTTGCGTAGTATCTAGCTCCGAAGTAGTCGTTCCCTGATTCGGCCAGCAAGGGATCCACTATAAGCTCATGCCCATCGGGGTCACGCATCGTTGTCGGATTGTTTTGGACGTAGCTGTAAAGATTGAGTGACTGGGGATTTCCCGAATTGGCGTAGGGCACCTCGCTCGGGCCCGCCGCCCAATCCGGCGTCATGAAGCGCCCGACGCTCGATCCATAGTATCTCGCGCCGAACTCGTCAAGGGTGGATTCTGAATCTCGTTCCTTGCCGGTGAACCTGTACACAAATACACAAACGCGAAGTGCCGTCGTAGATGTAGGGAGTTGCACCATACCGCTACGGCCCCGTCAGGCGAACGCGGGATTCGATGGATGCCAACTTTGATTCGTGGTCGAACCTAAACGTCAGTCCTAGAGATTTCACAACGATCCCACTCCCCTTGAGGCAGGGCGCGTTCGCCAGAGTTGCGTTGAGCGAGGAGTCATAACTAAACTTCATTCGTTCTTTCGTAAGGAAACTCTCAACAAATGCACGTGAACTGCCTAAGGGCACTTGACTACGCACATCCCTTTCAAGCTCTTCGCCGGTAAATTCACGAAAGTCTCTGACAGTTCCATTTTTGGTTGCCGCCCGACACGCGGACCGCGACAGTAACGCCGACCCAACAGCAGCAACTGCCGCACACAGGGCTATTGCGCCAATCGTCCATAAAATCCATCGACTCATCTTTACTCCAGTCTTTAGTGTTATTGCGAACAGGCACCAGCTACTGAGCAAGGTGGGGGCGGTGGAGGAGGCGGCGGAGCTGGTGGAGGCACCGGTAACGGCGTACCAGACCCCGGAGCGTTTACAGGCGGCTTGGGGACTGTCAGCCCGAGGAAGTTTGCAGCTCCAGCAGCGTAAGCGTTGCTGTTAGTGCTCAGAGGGTTATAGGGGATATTCGCGCCGTTGATGTTGTTCGAGTACGAATTAAGCTGATCGATGTAGCCAGAGGCGGGTTGATCGTTTGAGAGTAGCGTCGTCGATGCCGCTGGATTCGTCTCGTAATCGATCGTTCCCGGAACATAGGCTCCGCTGTCCGCATGGAGTGCTCCAAACGGCCCTGTATTCGCATCACCACCGCCTGGGCCGCTCCCAGGACTGGAACCGTTCGAGGAGTTGGAATTGGAGTTTGACGACTGCCCGCTGGAGCCACCGCTAGCTGAAGAAAGCGCACCGGAACTTCCCGACGAAGGGCCTCCAGCAGACGGCCCGGCTCGGAAGTAAGTTCGCGCACCATTTGTGTCGGTAATAACGATGTACGAATGTGTGTAGCCAGGGCCTATGGACGTGTATCGAATCTCGATTGTTGCGTGTCCATCGTCATCGAACGCACTCAGGGGATTGTTCTTCACATAGCTGTAGAGATTAAGGGTCTGCGGATTGCTCAGATCGGCATACGGAACGCCTGTTGGAGTCTTGCTCCAGTCGGGCGACATCCATCTCCCCATGCTGCTTGCGTAGTATCTAGCTCCGAAGTAGTCGTTCCCTGATTCGGCGTCTCTTTCTTTGCCGGTAAACGTGACCTGATGCCCTCGTCGTACAACACCCCGCGCATCCCTAATGCAGTTCTCGACTTAACTTCACTCGAAGCCCAGCGCAGTGAGCTCGAACGAAGTTCAAACCCCTGACGCGAGTTTTCGGCTACGAGGATTTTCCCCAGATGCGATTTTCGAGCAAGGCAGGATCAGCAGCTAAAGGAAGAACACTCTCGCCCCAGATCACGGGCAAGGCGGCCGTCTCTTCTTTAGCGGCGCAGAGCATCAGCTAGAGATTGTAGCTTTGGGGCTGGTTAGCAGCTACTCTTTTCGCAGGAGGACAAGGCCGTGGGCTTGGGCGTCAGTGTTCACAAGGCGGACGGGTGGCGAGGCCAGTACGACCGCGCGAAGCGCTGGCACTCGCTCGTCCAGAAGATCGGCAGACAGCAGAAGGAAGGCGACACCGAACAGGAACACGATTTTGTTTACGCCTTTTTTCAGAACTGCTATCACCTGCGGGACTGGCTGCAGAACTCGCGGGCCGTGGCTCAGAGCAAGCTGGAGGATTTTTTCCGGCAGCATGAGCCGATGCGAGTGTGCCAGGACGTGTGCAACGGCACGAAGCACTGGCGGCTCGACCGCGCGAAGGTTGATGCTCAGTTCTCCATCGGACGCGAGTACGTTCCTGCGAACTGGCCCAGCGACCGGCCACAGTTGAACGCCTCCTGGTTCCTCATTTGCGGCTCAACCAAGTACGACATTTTCCAGCTTGCGGACACCTGCATGAGTCTCTGGGATTCGTTCCTGCGTGATGAAGGTCTGCTGAAGTAATTACTCTTTTTCCTCGTCGTCTGCGGCCTCGGCATCGAGGGCGGCCAGCAGCTCCTCGGCTGCGGGAACGGCAAGCTGCGGCGATTCTTTGCGCAGTGCCGGCGCTTTCGATTTGTCGAGGAACGCGGCGGGATGCGTGGCAGCGTGCACATGTTGCAGCGCGCGGATCGCCACGTGCGTATAGATTTGCGTGGTCTTGATGTCCTCGTGGCCGAGCATCTGCTGGATAAAGCGGATGTCCGCGCCGTCCTTCGAGCATGTGTGTCGCCATCGCGTGCCGCATGAGATGGCACGCTCCGATCTTTCCGATTTTCGCGGCCACGATGTGAACGCGCACCGTCCACGTCAGATGGTCGCGGCTGAACGGTTCGCCCTGGGCTGTGAGGAACACCGTGAGATCGTCCGGCTCGATAGCGAGTTGCGGACGCGCTTCGCGCACGTATTTTTCTATCCACGCTATCGCTCGCTCGGAAACCGGCGTGTAGCGGTCTTTCTTGCCCTTGCCTTCGTCGGATCACGATCAGGCCGCGGTCGAACTGAAGATCGTAGAGTTTCAGATTGATGATTTCGAGGCGTCGCGGGCCTGATCGAGTACAGCAGTCTCCAGGATGGCGCGGTCGCGCAGCCCCATCGGGTCAGTGATCTCAGGCTGCATCATGATCTGCTCGACCTCTTGCGCGCGAGGGGATATTCTTCGGCAGCGTGCGCCCGAGGCGCGGCAAGTCGATCTCCGAAGCTGGGTTGTGCAGGATGTAGTTCTGCCGCGTCATCCATTTGAACCACACGCGCAAGGGCACCAGGCGCGAGTGCTGGCTGCGGAATCGTCAACGGATCGCCGTTCTTTTTGCGGTAGTAGAAGAGATGGCGCTGATACTGCTCCAGCACGGGCCGCGTGATTTCGAGCGGCTCATTTAAACCGCGCTCCTGCGCCCACTCGATAAAGAAGCCGATATGCACATGCCGGTTTCGCACCGTCCATTCCGAGTAGTTTTTCGTGCGTAGCGCCTTCAGGTGCTCGTGCATCATGGCTTCGAGCGGCGTGCTGCGGCGGGGCCTGGGGCTTGCGCTTCTTCGTCGACGCGGGCCATCACTTCACCCCGGAAGCGGGTTTCTTTACGACAGGATTTTCGCGCACGCCGGGAACAGCGCTGTTTTCAGGATTCAGCGCATTTTCCTGATTTAGCTGCGTACTCACTGGCGATTCTTCACTCCGCCCTTCTTCCGACACCGGGCCGACCTGGGGCCGACCGGCCCCCGACATGTCGCCTTCTACCCCCGACTTCTTTGTGTCGTACCGCAAGGTCCGTAACTTCTCGATCTCGATCAGGCCGGGAAGGAACGGCTGGCTCTGGTCGCCGGAGGGCAGCTCGATCAGCTCGTAAACGAAGCTCTGGCCGCGTCCGCCACGATGCACGATCAGGTATTCGAGTTCCTCCAGCCGGTGCAGATGGATTTTGAGCTGCGTGTCTCCCCAGCTCGTTAAACTGGCGCACGTCGCGTCGCGAGAAGCGGAACTCATCGCGCTCGATCTTCTGCTTCTTCGCACTCGCGCCGCACCATTTCGATCTGTCCAGCAGCAGAAGCTTTCGCGTCTGCGGTTGCAACTCGTCCAGAGACCGGCCCAGCACTTCATGCGAGAGTTTGATGGCCAGTTCTACGTCGTCCCAAGTGGCCTCGATGTATTCCACCTGCTGCTGGCCGCCGCATCCGCTCATGGTTTTGTGTGAGCGCTGGTACTGGTAGAGCAGCGCGATCGCGCGGATCAGCGTGAGGAACTTCATGTGATCGCGGCGCGTGCGCGTCATGTTGTCAGGGAAGGTCAGGTGGGGCGCATAGAGATTGACCACCTCGATATGATTTCAAGAAGCCGCTGCGCGTTGCGATGTAACTTGAAGATTTCCGTCGCGTGCGTCTTTGCGCCAGCAGTCCTTCGATGGTTGCGCTTCGCGTTGCTTGCGATGGATCGCCTGCGTTTGCTCCCGGTCCTCGTTCACCGTCAGCACCAGGCAGCGATTCAGCAGCTCTTCATCTACATCGATGGCCGTCGTGGTGAGGAAGATCATCACCGGGCCTTCGACGCGGTACTGGTGCGTCACCAGTCTTACCGCTGTCGGTCTTTGCCCGTGGACGCGATAGGAGGGAGCCTTCCGATTGCAGCAGCTTCAGCGCGTAGGCCGCGCGCTGCGCGCCTTCTTCTTCCACCACGGAAAGGATTTTGTTTTTAAGATCGGCTTCGCCCAGATAGAAGAGCGCCTGCCCGGTCATCGCCGAGTATCGCACTCGCTGCTCGTCCGGCATGAGCGCGAGTACGGCTTCCATCAACGAACTCTTGCCCGCTGCGGAACTCGACTGCACCAGCACGGCCAGCGGCGTATCCAGCACGCGAACAGGCGGCCAGATAGCCTACCTGTTTGTTCGTTTCCTCTCCCACCACGCCACAGTGCGCGAAGTCGTCAAGGATGCGCTCGATCAGGTTGGCATCGTGCAGCAGCTCCAGCGCCGCTGTTTTTTCCGCTGCGCTTAGTTCGATCTCCTGTGGTTTCTCCAGCGTTTTTTCGATTTGCTGATCGCGCAGTTCTTCCAGCTTCAGCCGCACGCGGCCTAGTTCCTGGCGGAGCACATCTTCCCGGATGCCCAGCTCCTCGGCTGCCTGCTTCGCAAACGTCACGCGATGCCGCGCGCTGTTTAAGTC
The DNA here is from genome assembly GCA_963800565.1 of uncultured Acidobacteriaceae bacterium. Lineage (GTDB taxonomy): Bacteria > Acidobacteriota > Terriglobia > Terriglobales > Acidobacteriaceae > Acidiflorens. Next base: position 3,007,156 of record CAWDBM010000006.1, on the reverse strand, counting down.
GAACGTGTCCGCGTGTGTGCTCAGTTCGCCGCGTAGATTCATGCCCGCCACAGCGACGTTGACGCGCAGCAGTTCATAGCTGGTGTTTTTTTGCAGGCCCCGGACCTGGTACTGGCGGTCGCCGAGTGTAATCACGACCGTGCCATTGGCCTTGATCTCGGTGGGTATATCGATGGTGGGCGACATCGTAGAAGGCAGCGGCATCGGCGACGGCGCAGCCTGATTTTCAGCGGCTAAAGGAAGAATGTTCTCAGCCGTTGTGATCGGGGGAGTTGGTAGAGAGATTGCATTTTCTTCTTTAGCTGCGGGTTCGATTTTTTCTTCTGGAATCGGCGCAGTCGGCTGCTGCTCGATCTCTGGCTCTGATTCTGCTGGCGGCTCCACCTGCAGCAGTTCCTCCATGCGTGCTGCTGGCTCATGCGCCCTCACCGGCTCGATCACGGCAACCGTGGGCTGCGCGCCTTTCCCCAGCCATGCCGCGCGATTCAGCATCACACTCAGCGCTTTCGGTGCGGGTTGCACCTTCAGCGCGTATTCGTTCGCGTTCATGCCTTTCGGAAAATGCACCCGGAAACACTCGATACCCATCTCCATGAGCTGCGCGGCGTGCTCCTGGGCCGCACGCTCTCCAGGTTCGTCGCGGTCGTAGGCGATATAGATTCGCTTCGTGCCGTACTTCTGAAAGGCCGCGCGCAACTCATGGGTGAAGCCATTCACCCCATAGCTCGTGGTCACGTAGTCTGAAGCCCGCGCACCAGAAGGTCAGCGCATCGATCAGCGCTTCGCACAGGATGATTTCTTTCGATGCGATCAGCGCGGCTTCATTCCAGACGCCCTGGTGCAGCCCCGGCAGGTACAGATGCAACGGCGTGCCTTCGCGCAGGTTCGGCGTGATCTTGCGCCCGTACATCTGCGCTACATGACCGGCGCTGTCGAAGATCGGGATCACCAGCGACCCGTTGAAGTGCTCATGCCCGCTCTCGCGCAGCAAGCCGAGTTTCTGCAAGCGTCCGCGCATCTCCGCTCCGCGATGCGGTTCTTAGCGGGCAATCGTTAGGCCAGCGTGCGATTGGCGAAGCCCAGCCGAAAGTGCTCGATCATCTCCGCAGATTTCAGACCGCGCTTTTCCAGATACCGCAGGGCCTCGGGAGACTCCCGTAGCGTCTCGTTGTAGTAGCTGACCACCTGTAACAGCAGCGCGCGGTCGTCTGCATTTCGATCTATCGGCGGGGGCAACTTCGTCACCGTGCTTTTCCTCAGCGGCTCACCAGCAGCAGCGCTAAGGGAAGATGATCCTCTCTGAGCAACTCACCGCATGACGGAAGCTGATTCCCTCGGCACGCATCACCCACTCGATTGCGCCTCCTCCTTCGTTGCAAGCTCCCAGACAGTGCCACAGGTTTTTGGCTATATTGATTCGCAGGCTGGGATCGGTGTCTCTGTGGTAGGGCAGAGGCCGAGCAGTTCATGGCCGCTGCGCCTCAGCTTTATCCCGCTCGCCTCTGCCAACCGTTGTACTGAGACTTCCCGCTGCAACCTGTCTATCTCTTCCTGTTGTATACGCGCCATGTCGCCCTGCTCTCCTTCCGTTTTCAGAGTCTTTCCTGAAAACGTGTCAAGTAAATTTTCGCTTCTTGAATCGTGGTAAAAATACCGTATCATACAGTACGCGGTCAAGCCATTTTGTGCTTAGCCCTTATTGCAGCTGCCATGCCAAGAAGACGACTCTGAACTGCCTGCGCTCGATTACGGAAACGCAACCGTAGAGCAGCGCCTTGCTCGGATTCGCAAGGAACTCGGTTTCACCCAGGTCGAGTTAGCCTAGAAGATCGACTCATTCAGACCCTCGTGTCGGACTACGAGATAGATCGTTTGCGCTTATCCGCAGAGATGGCCGTTCTCTCGCCCTAGCTCTTTATATTTCGACCGATGAGCTGCTGCATCCGAAGGCGAAGAAGAAGAGCGCGAAGAAGCCCAGCCTCAAGGTCTTGCGTCGTATGGAAGAGATTGAGAGCCTGCCGCCACGTCAGCAGTCGGTTGTATTGAGTGCGCTCTATTCCATTCTGAGAGGCGCGGCGCGATGATTATTCAGCTCACAGAGCAAGACGCCGAACGGGCTTTGTATTGGGAGCCGTGAGCCGATCTCCTCTAGTGGCTGCGGGATGAGTGCTAGAGATTCAACGCCCATCCTCTTGTCACGTCGCTGACGCCCGCTCCTGAGCTTTCCTATCGCTGGGGACACACGGACTTCTCTCTCACCTATCGCTGCCCGGCTGGTCTGTACACCATGCTCCTGGTCTATTCCCATGGGTGCGCGGCTTCTCGTACAAGATTTTGCGGCAGGATGTCGTTTCCCTTGAGCAGTACGTCACGGCGCGCGACGGCAGAGGCTATTTTGTATCTCCTGACCACGAGTTGCTGACGCTCGAAGACGTTAGTCAGCGCATCCTTTCGCTGCTCATCACTGCCAGCTAGAAGCCGTTCCCTCTCGTTTGCTGAAGGCGCAGAGAGGCCATACCTCTCATAGCTGAGACACGCCCGCAGCGAAACAGCAGTTAAGGACGCGCGTTCCGTGCGCGCCGCGTAGCGGTCGTAATCCTTTACGCTGCGGGAGCGAAGGGCACCGGGCTTTGTTTTCATGCACACCGTCTCTGTCCAACTCGTGCAGGTTGTAGTTTCGCGGTGGTTGCCCTCGCTGTGGTGTGCTTGACCCATTTATTCACGCATCGTCTAGACCTTGAGAAGGATCGTCTGCAGCAGCGTGTCGATTATCTCGTCACTGCATTCCGGGCACTCACGAAAGGCGTTAATCATCCCCGGCTTTACGAGGTAGCCGATGAGCTATCACAGGCCATTGCTAACATTCAGCTCTTCGGCACGCCCGAGCAGGTTCGGTTGGCCCAGAAGTTTGCAATCTAACTGAGCGAACAAGACCGCTTCCATGGATGACTTGCTCATGCAACTTCGCGATAGCCTCCGCTCTGAACTCGGTGCTGAACCAGTTTCCGGGCGCGTCCTGTTCTGCACATAGAGAAGAACATAGATGAGCAAGAGCGAAGGCCATAGAGTCTCTATCTTCACCTCCAAAAAACGCGCTCGCTTTTTCCTATCTCGTGCCTTTTTCGCCGTTTTCCAGCTCCCATTTTTCTATCACATTTTTTCCTAGCTGGAAGCAACACCGGAGCGGAGAGGGAGGCGAGTCAAGGGCGCGCGTTCTGTGCGCGTTCATCGGAGCGCAGCGCAGACCCTTGACTCGGCTCCCGCGCTCGGTACACTCTCCAGCGAAAAAAGGGAGATCACCGCTTCCCGTCGCCGCTGCTTTTTTCTGGCTGCGGTTTCTTCCTGGCCGCCTGCTGCAACTTGGCGGCGAGTTCGTGCTTCACTTCGCTGATTTGGTCCAGCATTTTGTCGAACGCTTCCGGGGCCAGCTTCTCGCCTGCCGCCAGAGGCCGCAACACGTTTACCAGCAGCAAGCGCACCCCTACGATCTCGGCCAGCGCCGGATCTTCGCTAGCCGACCCTCCCCGCAGGATCGCCTCGCGGCACCACTCGCCCGAGCGTCCGACCGCTCGCCTGCGCCGCCGTTTCCAGCTGCGCGTACTCTTCCTCGCTGACTTTGAAACCGATGGATTTCGTGCGCAGCGGCGGCTTCACCATGTCCCGGCTTCCTCTCTCGCCATCACAGCCGAGACTAGCAGCCGCGCTTAAGAATCAACAAGTTCGCCTGCGCTAACTTCCGGTTGCTCGTACAGCAACCTGACGGCGGGATTTTTCCTCTAGCTGCTCTGCTTTCAACAGGTTCGCGCACGGTAACCGAAAGTTACCGTGCAGCACCCTTTCAGGGGTGGAGTGTCTCCCTTACACCCCGTGCGCAGCACGGCTAAAAACCCTCAACCCCGCTACCGCACTCCGGGAGCACGAAAAGCCACCCCTCACCGTGCCGGACTCGCCACACTGCACGGTCGGGAATCAGCGGCAGATCGAAACCGGAAATCGCGGCTAATCGGACCCGGATCGGCGGCTAAGGAATGAACTCATCCCGGCCCATTGGTCACCGCTTAAAGAACAAGAAACTCAGCAGCCAGAAAATCGCCAATATGGCGAAGGCACGAAAAAGGTGCAGCCAGGGCCCGCCCTCCGCAGAGCTGTTTCCTGCCTTGATCTGTCTAATCTTTCTAACCAGAAGAATATTCCCGACGGCGAAACATGTCCCGCTGCCGACGAGAAACACTGGCAGCGCGTGCTGCCGGGGAGTGTATACCCGGCTAAGACGATGCCCCCAAGCATCCCAAGCTCAATGAATAGGATCGTTGATTTCTTCACGCGAAAGCTCCTCTTGCGCACCCATGCTGCCGAGAAATCGTTGCTAATTGCAGGACCCGGAAGCCGCACACGAAGGAGGCTTGGGAGTCGGCGGAGGAGGGGGCGCTGGTGGCCCCGAAACTACCGACTTTACCGCGCGACGGCCCCCGTCACGGCATCTCTGGCGCCTGCGAGACTGCTTCCCACTTCAGCTGGATTCGACATTCCCTTACCCGTCGCAAGATTCACGCCTGCCTTCACGACGGTTGTCAGATCCGCTGCCTGCGATCCTTTTTCCATTGACCCAGTGGCCAGGGAAACTGCACCAGCGACTGGATTTGTAACCGCTGTGACAGCATTCGTACCTGCGTCAACATTGGTGTGCGTCAAACCTCCCACGATATCCACCGTCCCATTCACGGCAGTGCCCGTCGTGCCCACTACTGCGCTGGTTACCGCCAGGGTCTGTAAAACGGTTGTGGCTTCCGCAGCTGCAGCAAGTACTTCAGGGCCAGCCAGCGCAGCTGCACTCAATTCGAGGATCCCTTTGTCAACTTGGATCTCGGCATCGGAGACCGGCGTTCCATAGCGGCACTGCGTGTTACAGAAGGTTCCCGCGTCTGAGTGCCCGTCCGGGTCGCGGTCGTGGTGGGGTTGTTGTTGACGTAGCTGTAGAGATTCAGGCTCTGCGGGTTCCCGAAGCTTGCGTAAGGTACATTCGTCGGCTTGGCGGCCCAGTCCGGCGTCATAAACCTGCCGAGGCTTGAGCCGAAGTACCTGGCCCCGAACATATCGAGGCCAGATTCCGAATCGCGTTCTTTGCCGGTGAACTTGTAGCGATTGGGATCGCTGCCGACCGTGGCGAATAGACCGCCATATGGATAATAGTAGTAATAAGTCGGACTGGTGCCAGTGGCACTCGTAATCATGCTGGCAGAGCCAAGGTGGTCCGAGAAGTAATAGTGGACGGTCCCACTCGGACGATCCACCCGCGCGATGCGCTCTCCGTTGAAGTAGATGTACTCTTCGTTGATCGTGCCGGAAAGGTTCGTTTCGGCCAAGGCGCCTGAAGGACCTGGCCAGTACATGATTCCCGAAGACTTCTCCATACGTGCGCCGTCGGCATCGTAGTCGTACGTGACGCCCGCAACGGTCGAGATGCGATTTTCGGCATCATAAGTAGGCTGATTGCCGATGTTGTCTTGCGTCACGTTGCCTGCTGCGTCGTAGTTCAGAATGCTGAGCTGGTTACTTGTGCTAACAGAAGCGCTCAGAGATACGTAGGTGCATCCTGTCATGCCGCTTACTGCCGCGCGATTGTAGAGGTTGCCCCACGCATCGATTGTGTAAACTTCGCCCCAACAGTTGTTCCCGGTTTCCGTGATGGTATTCGCCTGCGAGATCCGGTTTAGCGTGTCATAGGTGAAGGCCGCACTCCGAGTTGAGTCAAACTGGTTGAGAATCTGGAACACATTGCCGTTGTTGCCAGTCGTGTATTTGCCAAAACCGCAAGGCGTCCGGCTGATCGCCACGCCGGAATGGAAGTCGTAGCACAAGCTGAATATTGCGCTTCCTCCGACAGAGGCCGAGAGCAGAACGGGTTGCAGTCGATCATTGTAGATGTTCGAAGTTGTGATCCCCGCGAACGCACTCGTATATCCGTTCACCATACCGGCGAGCGCGCCGTTCGGAGTGTAGGTCGCAGGTATTGCGGGAGTTCCAGAATAGCCCACGTAGCTGTTGCTCGGATCACTCACTTGGGTGACGCGATCTGCACCACCCACCACGTACGTGACCACATCCCCGCTCGGATACGTCAGCGTCCTAAGCGCACCATTCTCATAGTAGGTATAACCAACCGTATACGCCTGCTTCGACGACCCTTTGTTCTCGCGCGCGTCGAACAGCACGCGCCCCATTTGGTCATAACTAAATGCGGACGAACTGAGGTTCGAACACATGGATGACCTTCGCCCAACAAGATAGGTCGGACTGGTTATTGATGGAACAGGAACGGTGCAACCCGAAAGTGCGGTTCCATCGTAGGCATATTGAGCCTTGGAGGTGGTCATTCCCGTATAAGTTTTCAGATATAACCTATTAAGGGCATCGTACGAATAATTTATCGTAACCTGGGCAGTGCCGGTCTGACCGGGCTTGGGTTCAACTTTACTCAGTAGGTTACTATTTAAGTCGTAACTGTAGGCAATCTTACCGGACTCAGGGTTTGTAGCGGATGTAAGCCGACCGAGAGAATCGTAGGCAAATGTGCGGTTGCGAGCGTAGCTAGAATTACTGCCATTCTGCACCACGCTTACGAGATCGTCCAGCCCATCGTATCCATAGTCAGTTTCCATCGAGGGGGCCTGAGTTGTACCGTTGGGCTCCAGAACCGATTGCATTCGGCCGAGTGCATCATAGGCACGTTGCCAGTGATTGCCGACCTCGTCAGAGAAGTCTATCCAGGCGTCGCTACTATCTTGGCTAGAGGCGTTCGCGGAGCAATTCGTTTGACTGCTGCTCGCCACGTCGTTATAGCACCATTGGAGCAAGCTTCCATCTGGTTGATATTGCAGCGTCTTGCGGTTCAGTGAATCGTAGGCATAAGTCGTCAGCCCATAAGTCGGATCCGAAGTACTACGATAAGGGTTACTGACGGAGTAGACCTGACCGAATCCGTTATAGACCGTGTCGGTGTAATCAGTGCCCGAAGGATCTGACAGAAGCTCGTTGTGAATGACGTGACCCGCTGCATCCATGATCGTTTCTGTTTGCAAGTTGTTGCCAGTGCTGATAAGCGTAGTCGTCGTCACACTAGGGTTGGGTCCGGCGTCGCTATAAGTGTTGGTGACGGAGCCACCGTCGGGGAAAGTGGAAGAGGTTAGGCGCCACCACGGATCGGCGTATTGGTAAGATGTTTGCTGACTATTCTCGTCCGTCAGCATGCGAAGGTCGCCCTTGTTGAAGTCCCACTGAAAACTCTCGATGTGAGCGACGCCATTTGTCGTCGGACGCGTCATCATGGTCAGGTAGGTATTCGTGTTTCCCGATGGCGTCCCGTCGTCCGTCGTGTAATTGTCAGCATAGGATAGCGTCGTTGTATTGCCGTTCGGATCAGTGACCGAAAGCGCTTGACCGGTCGTGTCGTATGTGATCGTTGTGACTGAATTGGTGCAATTCACACTACCCTGAAAGCATTTCTGCGTGACTGTAGTCGGATTTCCGCGGGGAACGGTTGATCCGTTCCCGTAGTTCGCCTGGTCATGTCCTATCGGAGCAGCAGAGATTGAAGTCACGGCCGTCTGATCGTAGCTGTAGTCTGTCTCAGAAATCTTCGTGCCATTCTGGTACTTGATGACCGTTGCTGGCCGGTCTACCATAGGTGGCATCGACACATTCACACCCTGATTGTTATAGAGCATTGAAAACGTCGGCCACAATGGAGTGTTGGCAAAACTGGCGTATGTCGTAACTGTTTCTCTCATTGGAGTGGTAGTCGGTCGCTGGCATGGAGTAGTAACCGATCCGTAATCATACTCTGCGACATCCGTCAACACATTGGTGGTCAAAGCGGCTGGATTTATGGTGCCAGGGTTATAGTCCGACAAAGCGTATGGCTCGTACTGATAGAAAAGACCGGATGTCTTCGCGTTGGGCAGGGTCGTGCATTCGCCCGCGAGCTGATTGAAGTAATTCCACGCTTTCGTCACCGTGCGTAGTACGTTTCCGGCAGTGTCTTTATAGACAATTGTATTTTCAATTGCCAGTGGCGATGACACAAGGTGAGTTCCTATATCTCTGTGGACATCAGCATAAGGCGCGTAGTTGTAGATTGTTTGAAAAGAAGGTGTACCGGTAGATAGTAAGTCCTTGGTGGTTACGATTGTCTGTTTCGAGGTCCAAACGCCGGCCTCGCCACCGGTGCCCCAGTTTGTGGAATAAGCAAAATCTTGCTCTTGTGCCGCATGAACCCCATCGTAGCTCACGACGCGTTTTGTAATCGCTGGAGTGTCGTGCTCGAACATGCACGAGGTATTCATGTTTATGCCGTAGGTAATATGGATGGGATCGGAGTAGGAATTGGTATCTTGTGGTGGGGTTGTGAATCCAGTGGCGTCAGACAGGGAATTTACTCCCCACGTATATTGCACATATGCGCCAGTAGGATAGGTTATCTCGCTGAGCAGGCCGTAAGTGGGGTCATATGTAAACGTGTAATAAAGCTCGTCCGGCTCCTTCATCTGCATAACCGCTGGATTTGTCCAATGTCCGTAGTTCTTGGGAGCAACGCAAAGGTTGTCGAAACCAAATTGGATCGCACTTTCATCAACCGAAGCAGGAGAATAGTATGAGCTAGCACTCCCCCAAGTGTAGTTGTATGTAGCCCCACCGGCGAATGTGCGGCTTGCAGTCTTGGCTAAACCGTCTCCCCAAGGTTGAAAACTCTGGTAAGAACCGCTGCGTCCGGTGCCGTTAACGCCGTTACCATTGGTATCCTCCATCGCCAAGAATCCTGACGATCCATCAACGATCGTCGCAACCGAATTACCGTGGGTATCTATCATGATACCGGGCCCGTTTGTTAGAGTTCCGGTGATCGGAATTGTTAATTCTGAGTAGTCGTCAGTTACGACAATCTTATATTGCTCATCCCCACCGATAGCGTTAGGGTTAATGCCCAAGTACCCGCAGGCGCTCTCGGGATCAAAAGTTGCGATATCGTACACACCGAGATCGTGAATTACGCCATACGGATCTTCGTAAGAAGAGTTCTGGTACAGAGTACAAGTCCAGTATGCGCCGGAGTTTTCTTCTCTTCCGTATTCCGCTATGGTCGAAAGCATGCTGTTTGGCCCACTCAAAAGTCCTTGTAATCCAGATGGATACGATAGGCTTTCATAGGGAAATTGCACGGGCGGAATGACGCACGTTAGAGGCTGGGGCGCATCGCCGCCGTCTCCGTCGCTTGGGTCAGTGTCCGGACCGCATTGGTAAGGAGAATTGGATTGTAGTTGATATACAACCGCGAATTGCTGCGTAGAATCGTACATGAATGCATAGAACGGATAATTCGGGCCGCGCTCTTTAGGTCGCGGAGCCTCGATGCGCACGCTCAGCGAGCCGTTCGCGGGATTCACGATCTCGTTAAGGTCGTGAAGGTAGTCATGCCCCACACCCGGAACTGGCACGACAGTGATGTTGTTCACGAATCCAAAACTGCTCTGAGCGAAGAGGTGAGCAGAAAAAAGAAGTGAAAGCGTAACCGATGCTAGGACAAATTTCCGACACACTTGAGTTCGAATCGAAGGGGATTCACATGGAAAATGAGAACCAGTCGAGAAAGGCCGAGTGGCCGTCTGGTCCTTGGACAGAAAAACAGCCGAGAAAGGCAACACGATGCCGAGGCAAGGCATAAGTTTCTCCAAACGCTTTAGTCGTTCCCTCGGCTTCAGGAAAACACTAACTGCGTGCCCTGAGGTTGTCTAAACCGTTGCGGTGTACGCTTCTCTTGGGGCGACGCAAAATCAGAGTCTTCCCGAATGTCGAGGAATGTAAGGGAAGGCATATCTTTAGTCAAGTGAAATAGACGTGAAATTCTCTTCAAGCGGGATTCTGGCCATTCTTAAGGATCGAGATTCCAGATTCACGCCGAGATTTCTGGCCTTACGGATACGGCATGGATTCCAAGGAAAGGCGATAAGCGGCTCACGAGCGCGCGAGCGATTGCGGTGGTGATTCAAGGTCGGTTTACTGAGCCAAGAAGAGACGTTGCACCGAGAAGAAAGCTACCGTAGCAGTTGGCGGGCATTCGGATGCTGGGTATTCATCGCTGGTACCCTTACAAAGGTCAGGAGGTCGGGAGAAAATTAGCAACGTGGGAACCAATGACGGTTGTTTTTCGCGTGGGAACAACCGTGGGAACAAGCATGGGAACCGAATGCGCTGTAGGTGCCTGAAGGTTCCCGAATGCGCCCGTTAACTCTCTGATTCTACGAACTTAAGTAGAGTGTCAAGGTAGCGCTCTAACCAACTGAGCTACGCGCCTACATCTCATAGATTTTAGCACTGGCGGCGGCTCGGGTGGGACAACGTCGTCACCGCGCGGGCTGCTCAGAGCAGTCCCATTTATTGGAATCGGGCAGCCGATGGGCAGTGTGCTTTTCAAACTGACCCCTTTCCCCTCGCGCTTGTGCGCTGTCGTTAGTCCGCAAAACGTGGTAAAACCAAGCCAACGGACTGGGGACGCATTTCGCAATGGCTGGCACATAAGTTAACCGGTTGGCGCTTTAACCCGGCACGTTTTAAATTCCGGCAGATCAAGCGAATGTAGATACGAAAGGGTAGCCATGACTGAAACGAATATTTTGACGGATATCACGGCAGAGGATAAGACCGCCGTCGGTAAGGAGCACGGCAGCGCCGTCTCCGATAGCGCTGCCTCACCGAGAATTCTCGCCAACCACTTCGGCGGACGCTGGGTTGCAGCGCAAGCCTCCGGTTTTGTCGACGTCACCAATCCGTCTAGCGGCGCGGTCTTGGCGCGTGCTCCTTTATCAGGATCTGCCGACGTGGAAGCAGCAGTCGCCGCTGCTAACGCTGCTCTGCCTGACTGGCGCAGCCGCGCCGTAGGTGAACGGACGGAATTTATTTACGCTCTGCGCGAAAAATTTCGGCAGCGCATTGACGAGATCGCAGCCTCGATCACGCGCGAAGGGGGCAAAGTTCTTTCCGATGCGCGCGCTGAGGTCTCGCGCACCATCGAGGTGCTGGAAGTGGCTTGCTCCGCGCCGATGACCATGCAGGGGCGCGTTCTCGAAGGCGTCGCCCGCGGCATTAATACCGAAACCATTCGCCAGCCCGTCGGCGTGTGCGCCGCCATCACGCCCTTCAACTTCCCGGCGATGGTCCCCATGTGGTTCCTGCCGTTTGCCATTGTTTACGGCAATACATTTGTGCTGAAGCCGTCCGAGCAAGTTCCGCTGACGGCCGAGTTGATGTTCCACATCTTCGAAGAAATCGGCCTGCCAAAAGGCGTGGTGAATATGGTGCATGGCGCCCACGATGCCGTGAATGCGATTCTCGACAGTCCGGGGATTCACGCCGTTTCGTTCGTCGGATCGGTCAGCACCGCGAAATATATTTATCGGCGCGCAGCGGAAAAGGGCAAACGCGTGCAGGCGCTGGGCGGCGCGAAAAACTATATGGTAGTGATGCCGGACGCGGTCGTCGACAAAACCGTATCGAATGTTCTCGGCAGCGCCTTTGGCGCCTCGGGTCAGCGTTGCATGGCGGGATCGGTGCTGGTGACGGTTGGCTCGGCGCGAGCCGCGATCATGGGTCCGCTCAAAGAGGCGGCGCAGAAGCTGGTTGCGGGCGATGGCATGGATGCGAAAGCGAGTCTCGGCCCGGTGATCTCGAGCGCCGCATGCGAACGCATCCACGATGCGATCGAAACTGGAGTGGAAGAAGGGGCTGAGCTTCTGGTAGATGGACGGCGCCCACGCGATGTTCCGGCCGGCGGAAATTTCGTGGGTCCGACGATTTTGAACAACGTGACGCCTGAGATGCGCGCCGCCCGCGATGAAATTTTCGGGCCGGTGCTCTCGGTGATGCACGTGGACACGCTCGAGCAGGCGATTGCGCTGGTGAATAGCGATCCGCGCGGCAACGGCACTTCAATCTTCACCGAAAACGGCGCAGCCGTGCGTGAATACAGCCGGCGCATCGAAGTCGGCATGGTTGGCGTAAATATCGGTGTGGCCGCATCGCCAGCTTATTTTCCATTCTCCGGCTGGAAGGATTCGTTCTTTGGCGACCTGCATGTGCATGGTTGGGATGCGGTCGAGTTCTTCACGCGCAAGAAGACGGTGACTTCGCGCTATTTTTCGGCGGGGGAGACTGGAAAGTTTTTTGTTGAGCAGGGCGACAAGCACTAATGCCTTTTGTCTAGCAACTTGAGCCACGAGAACCTTTTTGGCTTTGCAGGGAGTGCCGAAACGACTGCATTTGGCGACTGTGCGTAGCCGGTGCCCGCGATATGATACTGAAAAGCGCCGGGCGGCGCATCCTCAAAATCTGATGGAAGCGGGAAGGGTTTAGCCTGGCCGAGCAGCAGATTGCACAACAGGAAATCAAGCAGTCGCACTTGATAACCCTCGCCTTCATTCGCCCCGGCCCGGTCGGCTAGGTCTTTCGACCAGTAAGCTTCGACCACTTTCATGCGGCCATCATCGTTCTCGAATCTTAGTCGATAAACCGGTTGCCCCGTCCAACTGCGATGCAGGAACAAATGTGGCTCCTCATAATAGATGAACCACTTGTCCTCCATTACATCTGGAACAAGACCGTCGGTAATGCGGGAAAATTGTTCGGCGTCGAAGACAGCCTCGTATGAAACGGAGACGCACTCCTGGAACGCTCTACGTTTCCATGATGTTGGTGCGGCTCTCATTGTTTTGCTGCCCTCCTACGGTTGCGAATAGAGGGCCCTTTTCAAAAACTCCCCGGCGCCAGCCCGTCCCAGAAATTTATCGCCCTCGACCACCACGCGCCCGCGCGACAGGACCGTGTCGGCTACGCCCGTGACTTCAATTCCTTCAAACATCGAATAATCGACGCGCATGTGATGCGTCTTGGCGCTGATGGTGTGCTTTCGATTGGGGTCGAATATGACAAGATCTGCGTCACTGCCCACCGCGATCGTGCCTTTGCGCGGATACAAGCCAAACAGCTTTGCCGGAGTGGTCGAAACCAGCTCCACGAAGCGATTCACGCTGAATCGGCCGCCGCCAACTCCACCGGAATAAATAAGGCTCATGCGGTGCTCGATTCCCGGACCACCGTTTGGAATCTTGGTGAAATCGTCGCGCCCCAATTCTTTCTGCTCTTTGAAGCAGAAAGGACAGTGATCCGTCGAAACCACCTGCAGATGATCGCGCTTGAGCCCATTCCACAATTTTTCCTGATGCCACTTCTCGCGCAGCGGCGGAGTGAAAACATATTTTGCGCCTTCAAATCCCGGCGCATCCATATTTTCAAGTGACAAATAAAGATACTGTGGGCAGGTTTCCGCATAGACAGGAAGCCCACGGTCGCGTGCCTCTCGCACTTTTTCCAGCGCCTCATTGCAGCTCAAATGGACGATGTAGAGCGGCGCTCCCGCCATCTCGGCAAGCGCAATCGCACGCGACACAGCTTCCGCTTCCGCTGTTGTGGGGCGCGTCAGAGCATGATACTTCGGAGCTTTCTTCCCCTCCGCCAGAGCCTGCTGCACAATCACATCAATCGCGCCGCCATTTTCGGCGTGCATGCAGACGAGCCCGCCATTCTTCGAGGTCGTGCGCAGAGCTTTAAAAATGCTGGCATCGTCGAGCATAAACACGCCGGGATACGCCATAAACAACTTGAAACTGGTGACGCCCTCGCGGACCAGCGCATTCATCTCGTCGAGTTGCGCTCCGCTCAGATCGGTCATGATGCAATGAAACGCGTAATCGCAAACCGCTTTGCCGGATGCCTTCTGCATCCAGGTATCGAAGGCCGTGCGCAGCGTCTGGCCCCTGTATTGAATGGCGAAATCGATCAAGGTCGTCGTACCGCCGAATGCCGCCGCGCGCGTTCCAGTCTCAAAATCATCCGCACTCGTGGTGCCGCCGAAGGGCATATCGAGGTGAGTATGCACATCGATCCCGCCAGGAAAAACGTACTTGCCCGCCGCGTCGATTATTTTTCCGGCATTCTCCCGAGGCAGGCTCTGCCCCACCGCAGAGATCTTGCCATCGTTGATCGCAACGTCGCTGACGTACGTGTCGGTGGCGGTGGCGACGCGCCCGTTTGCGATGATGGTGTCGAAGCCCATGAATGTCGGCTCTCCTTCAGCAGCGAAGTAGAGATTTTATGCTAAACTCCCGAAACTACGTAGCCGCACTTGGCGCGGGCCTTTACTGCAGAGGACGCGGAGTTCGCCGAGAAGACCCAGAATTTCCTTTTTTGTATTTATATTGAGACAGCACAAATGCTACCTTGAGTACCGATTAGGCTCGATGGTCTAGGCTTTTCATTTTCTAAAGATTTTCTCTGCGATCTCGGCGTCCTCGGCGGTGAAAGCTCTCGCAGGCGCACAACGGCCAAGGTGGAGGAGAGACCATGCGTTTCGGCATTACCATCAAGCCCGACATGACCGTGGACCGGATCGTCGCGCTCACGCGCCAGGCCGAAGCAGCCGGTTTCGAGTACGGCTGGATCTTCGATTCGCATGTCCTCTGGCTGGAACCTTATCCCACTCTCACCTTGATGGCGACGAACACGAAACACATGCGCCTCGGCACCTGTGTCACAAACCCAGCGACGCGCGACATCACGGTCACCTCGAGTTTATTTGCCACGCTGAATTTAATTTCCGGCGGACGCATGCAGCTGGGCATCGGGCGCGGCGACAGCTCGCGGCGCGTGCTGGGCAAGAAGCCGGTTACGTCGGCGGAGCTAGAGCAAGCAGTAAACGCTTTTCGCGATCTCACCGCCGGCAAGGAAACGGAATATGAAGGCCTGACCGCGCGTCTCACCTGGGCGACCGCTGGAGTTCCGCCCGTGTGGGTGGCGGGATATGGACCGAAGGTGCTCGAACTGGCGGGCCGAATCGCCGACGGCGTAATCCTTCAGTTCGCCGATCCTGATCTGATCGCTTGGTGCGTCGGTTTCGTCAAAAAAGGCGCTGAGGCCGCCGGTCGCGATCCGCGCAAAATCGAGATCATGTCGGCCGCACCGGTCTGGGTGTCCGATGACATGAGCGTCGGCCGCGAACGGGTGCGCTGGTTCCCTGCCCTGGTTTCGAATCACATCGTCGATCTCGTCTCCCGCTACAAGCCGGAGGAACTTCCACCCGCGCTAACCTCTTACATACAGGATCGCGGAAAGTACGATTACCTGCATCATTGCGAAGTGGACAGCAGCAACCGCAACTTCGTTTCGGATGAAGTGACCGACCGCTTCTGCCTGCTCGGCCCCGCCGAAGCGCACGTTGAAAAGATTCGGGCGCTCGCCCGCGCGGGAGTAACGCAGTTCAATATTTATCTCATGTGCGGTGATGAAGAGGACACGCTCGAAGCCTACAAGAAGCACGTTTTACCCGCTTTTCGCAAGAGCTAGGCCCCTGAGCGGCGCGCGACGCCCTTGGTTATTATCGCGATGGGCAGGTATTGCCTAGCCGATGCACATCGTCGATAACGCTCGTAACTCGCAGGGTTGGCAACTGCGTGCCTGCATTATCGCTCTCCCGGAAGTTTTGCTTTGCAGCCTGCCTCATCGGCTTCGGAGGCTCAATCAGCTTGCCCTTCACCTCCAGAGTGTGGCCGACTTCGCCGCTGAGCTCGTCTCCCACACCATCCAGAAGGTAAGTAGTTCCGTGATTATCAGTGACTAGATAGCTCTCCTGCGAGCGTTTGATACAGCCGAGCACTTTGGCGGTATCGTCAGCATCTCTTGCTCCCTGGCTTGCCGGAGCAGTCCCCAGCAAGATCAACAAACACGCGCCGATTAGTGTTATGTGCTTAATGTGGCACCTCGCAACAATAGGATGCCGTAAATGGCCGTAAATGTTGATGGTTGAGAAATTATCGGTGAAGACCACTTAGTGTCCGCTGGAGTTTACTGTAGAACTAAGGGCAGGATGACGAATCAACAACTCGCTCTCCACGAAGTCAGGCGGAAGTCTCGGGTTGTCTCTGCAAACTCATCATTGCGTAATAAGCCACAAACGACACCGCGAAGCCGACAAACCACGAGTAGCTGTACAAAACGCGCAGCGCAGGAACGACTAATCCCACCAGCGCAGTGCCCGCTCCCAAAGCCAGCGCCAGCACCGCCAGCCAGTTGAATCCGCGCGAATATTCGTAGATGCCGCCGCGCAGGTAAAGGTCATCGACCACGAGCACGCGCCTGCGAATCACGAAGTAATCGCAAATCATGATACCCGCCACAGGACCAAGGAATGCCGCATAGCCTCCCAGCCAGCCGAAGATAAATGTTCCGTAGTCAGAGAGCAGTTTCCACGGCATGAGCGCGATCCCCATGAAGCAGGTGATGATGCCGCCGGTGCGGAAATTAATTTTGCGCGGCCACAGGTTAGAAAAGTCGTTGGCTGGCGAAACGACATTCGCGCCAATATTCACGTTCAAAGTAGCCAGCAAAATTGCGAGCAGCGAAATCACGACGGCTACCGGCGAGTGAAATCGGCTCAGCAGTTGCACAGGATCCCAGATTGCCGTGCCGTAAATCACCACCGTCGCCGAGGTTACGAGGATCCCAATCAGCGAATAAAGTGTCATCGTGGTGGGTAGAGCGAGGGCCTGTCCTATCACCTGCTGCCGCTGGCTGCGGGCAAAGCGTGTGAAGTCCGGAATGTTGAGCGAAACGGTCGCCCAGAAGCCAACCGTGCCATTGAGCGCCGGGATCAGGAATTTCAGAAAATCAGAAAACGTGACGAAGCGCGACGGCGCGGAGAGCATAGGACCAAATCCACCGGCCGACTTGTATGCCCAAGCCAGCAGCAACAGGCCGACTGCCAGCAGAACCGGCGCGCTGATTCCCTGTAGAAACCGTATGTACTCGATGCCTTTGAGAATGACGGCCAGATTAATGAGCCAGAAGGCGAGGAAGCAGATCGCCGCGCCATGTGCGACTTGCCCCCAGCCCGGCGCCAGCGTTGTAATCAGCGTGTTGATCGCTTCGCCGCCAATCCAGGTTTGAATGCCAAACCACCCACAGGCAACCAAGGCGCGCAAGACCGCGGCAACGTTTGCGCCGAGCACTCCGAACGAAGCGCGCGCCAGCACAGGAAATGGAATGCCGTAGCGGGCTCCCGGATGGGAATTCAATAGCATCGGAATGAGCACGATGGTATTGCCGAGAAACACGGTGGCCACCGCCTGCCGCCAGTTCATCCCGCCCTGGATGAGGCTGGCCGCCAGCATGTAAGTGAGAATATTGACCGACATCGATACCCACAACGCGGCAAAGCTGTAGGTGCCCCAGGTCCGACGTTCTCTCCTCGCGGGCGCGAGATCGGCGTTGTAGAGTGGGCTGGATTCGATTCGTGATGTTTGCGGCATGTTTAACGGAATTCCTCACCAGAAGAGGCACAGGGGAAGACAGCGGAAAACTCTCAGGTCGTCTTCCTCCGTGTTCCGCCGTGCCCCCTGTGGTAAAGATCTTTGTCGCTCCAATCAGAGTCGTGTGAGTAACTTAATCCGCAGCCGCCGTCTGTCCCGACTGCGTCGTCAGCGCGCCATAAGTCTCCGGCCGCCGGTCGCGATAAAACTGCCACACCCTTCTGACTTCCTCGATCATGTCGAGATCGAGATCGGCGACCAGCACCTCATCTTTATTGCGGCTGGCTTGGGCAACAATCTTGCCGCGCGGATTGCAGAAGTAACTCTTGCCGTAAAACTCACCGATATTCCACGGCTTCTCGCGTCCCACGCGATTGATCGCGCCGACGAAATACCCGTTGGCCGCCGCGTGGGCAGGCTGTTCGAGTTCCCACAAGTATTCCGACAGGCCCGCAACCGTCGCCGAAGGATTAAAAACAATCTCCGCGCCGTTCAGTCCGAGGACGCGCGCGCCTTCAGGAAAATGACGGTCGTAGCAGATGTAAACGCCAACCCGCGCATACTTTGTCTCAAATACCGGATACCCCAGGTCGCCCGGCGTGAAATAAAACTTCTCCCAGAATCCAGGATGCACGTGCGGGATGTGATGCTTGCGATACTTGCCCAGATATTTTCCGTCGGCATCGATGACCGCGGCAGTGTTGAAATAGAGTCCAGGCATCTGCTCCTCGTATACCGGTACCACCATCACCATGCCGTGTTTGGCTGCGATTTTCTGCATCAACAGCGTAGTTGGCCCATCGGGAACGCGTTCCGTGAGGTCGTACCAGCGAACGTCCTGCTCGGCACAGAAATAAGGACCGTAGAAAAGTTCCTGCAAGCAGAGTATTTTGACTTTCTTTTTCGCCGCCTGCTCGATCAGCTTGAGATGCTTATCGATCATCGCTTTTTTGATCTCTGGCAGCGGGCGATTCGCGCCCAGAGCATTGCTCGCCTGGATCAGACCGCAGCGGACGGTTCGGGACATATGACGCACCTCCGAGAGAGGCCAATATATCAGACCACGACGCAGCGCAAGCCAGTCGCGGGGAATCGTCAACCAAAGAACACGAAGTAAGCACAAAGCAGTCAACTTCGACCTTCCTTCGTGCTACGTCGTGCCCTTGGTGGTTAAGGTTTGCCGCGGCTCTAGTGCGTGAACGCGATATTCAACCCAGTCGAAATCTGTATGTCATTTCTCTCGATCCGGGGCAGCGCTGCCGGAGGATTGGTGTCAAACACGTCCCCGAAGGAATTCTGCCAACCCAGCCATTTGTTGAGTTTGGTCACCGTTCCTAAAGCGAATGTGCCGCGATACTCGCCTAACTTGCTGAGGTCGGGGTAAAGCAGGAAGGTCTGTGTAATCACCGTGCTTTTGCCAGCCTTGTGCGAGAAAGTATCTCCCACCGTCAAGGCCGCTAAGCTATTGCTATACGAATACGTAGGCGGAGGAGGAATTGGGCTCGGCACACCCGTAAAATTTTCGTGCGTGTAGTTCAATCCGGCGAGAAAATCGAGAGTGGTAGCGGCGTTCTTGATCAGGTGCACGCCGCCGCCCCCTCCCATGATCGCTCGCAGATCCAGGTCTTGCAGCGAGTTGCTAAAGAAGTCGCCGCTCACATACCAGAAGATGCGCGGGGTGAAGTCATGGTTGTAGACAACTCCGCCCCCGGTAGAATTCGCCGTGGTTTGCGGACCAGTCTGAGGCGGCACGACCTTGTCATTCACCGCATAGATGGAGTTGGCATACAAGGTCAACTTGTCGTGAAATCCAGTGCGCACAGCACTAAAAGCGACATTCAGATTCTTGGTTTCGCTGTTGCCGGTCGTGACCGCAAAACCCAGATTCAGGCCACCCTTCCAGCCTTCGAGGAACCCCGGGTGCAGACTCTTCTCAAAAGCTGTCTGCTCGGCCGGACTGCGCAGCGTTGTAACCGAAGCCATCGGCACTTCGGCCGTACCTGCAACCTTGGTCGCAACGATCAGATCGGCGCCACTCGTGGTTACCGGCCCGACCACCGTTTTGCTGCCCTCGATAACCGTCAGGTCGCCGGTGGAGGTAATGCTTTGGATGGCGTCAAACTTCACCGTGATGTCCCCGGCGTAGTCGGTCTTGATTACCAGTTGCTTGCCGTCGGACTTAGTGATCGAACCGGTCAGGCGGTCGCCGTTCTTTAAGACGACCTGGTCGGCCAATGCCGAAATGGTCAGGAGCAGAAGAATGGCTGCCATGGATTTCAAATGCACAGGAACCTCCTCCAGGAATAACGGATAGCGTTTTATCAGTTCGTGATTGACATCAGTGCGTAATTAACAGTAGAAGTGAATTCCGTCCCGAAGGTTGCACGAAACGAGGGCAGTTCCCGCAGCTACTCCCAGCACATTTCAGGGTTTCTTGAAATTCGATCGGGGCGCGCGAGAACAATCGCAGCTTCGACTCAGGCTTTATTTTCAGGGTTGTTATCCGGCGTTATCGTCGGCTTGACATCCGGCTTGACGTCGGGTTTGCTCTCCGTCTTGGCTTCAACCTTGGCATCATTGCTGCGATCCTTCATACCTTCCTTTAGTGCTCGGATGCCGTCGCCCAGCCCTTTGCCCAATTCCGGCAATCTTTTCGGGCCAAAAATTATCAATGCGATGACCAGGATCACCAGCAGGTGCATGGGTTGAAAAAGACCTTCAAACATAGAGCACTCCAATCAGCCGCGCCGACCGGATACGCCGATCAGGATTATCCCCGTAGTGTACCCCAACCCAGCAGTTGGTGGTGCCCCTATATCTTGCGCGCGGCGATAGTAGCGCCGCCGTCCCGGTGGCTGTCCGGCGGGCATCCTGCCCGCCGAGGCTAGGCAACATGAGCTAAATCAGGACACTACGCAGCGGTTGGCAGTCTTGCCGATTAGCGCCGGGACGGCGCCCTTCCGCGTTTGCCGCCGTCCGCCAGGATTACCTCCGTGACCTATCGGCGATCTCGCCGCCAGACTATTTTGGCAAAGGGGAATGCTCGCGCGCGCCCGCCGCCAAAAAAACGCTGGAGGGGTCTGTGAAACGCTGTGTCCGGGGATGGGTTTTACTTTTGTTGGCGGCAGGTTTTGCGCGGGCTGATCAGGTTGCAGCCGCGCCCGCTTCCGACAACATTTTCTGGTGGCTGGCGGCCGGCATCTCGAGTGCCCGGATCGAACGCCTTGCTCAAACACCGAATACTGCCCAAAACTTTTCCTGCCGCGTCACCATCCAGTGTACCCGCGCCCTGGAAAAAGCCGGAGCCGAAAGAGGATTGATCGAAAGCCTCGGGCATGGGCAGCCTGATCGTGCTCTGGCTCACAATGCTCCTGCCGACGCGCCCTGCGCCTGCCAAACTTCAGCCGCCCATGTGGCGGCTCTGGTTCACGACAAGAATTTGAAGGCCGCGGAGGTTCAACTCCGCAACCTGTTGCGCGATCAGCCCGTCCAAGCCGCGCCGCGGATTGCCGCACAGATCGACAATTCGCAAAATGCCGCGCTATTGCATTTTGTTCTGGGAACCATCCTCCGCCGGGAAGATCGCTTCGACGAAGCGCTCGATGAATTCACCGAGTCCTCGCACCTGATGCCGGCTTTCCCGGAAACGCACAATCAGCTTTCCTATTTGTTTTACCGGGCAGAAGATTCGGATAACGCTCTCGCCGAGGCGCGAACTGCGCTCAGTATCGATCCCGCGAACGCCGAGGCCCATCGCTTCCTTGGCCTGGCGCTCTATGCCAGCGGCCAATACGATGCCGCCCTGCATTCCTTCGACGAGTCACTTCAGCGCGAACCTGCCGGTTCGCTCGCGAACGCCGACGTCTACTTCGACCTCGGGATCACCTATCGCGATGCGGGAGATTTACGGCGCGCCGCGATCGCCTATCGCCACGCGCTCACCCTCCGTCCAGACTTTTGGGAGGCGCACAGCAATCTTGGCGTCGTCCTCCACGATCAGGACAAGTTCGACGAGGCGATCGCCGAATATCGTGTCGCCAAACGCCTTAAGCCGGACGAAGCCAGCATCCGCAATAATCTGGGAAACACGCTTTGCGACAAAGAAGAATTCGCCGGCGCAATCGCGGAATTCAACGAACTCTATCGGCAGGATCCGGAGTGGGATGGCGGCCACAATTGTCTCGCCCGCGCCTACATGTCAAAACGCGACTATCCATCGGCCATCCGCGAGTTGAAGGCGGCGATCGTCGTCAACCCCGCCGGCGCGGCTGAACATCGCGTCCTGGGGCAGGCCCTGTTGCTTTCGGGCAGGGATCAGGAAGCCGTCGAAGTGCTCCGCCAGTCGGTCGCGCTCAATCCTGAATCTGGCCTGGGCCATCATTTTCTCGGAACCGCACTGGTCAATACTCAGCAACTGGCGGAAGCGGAAAAAGAATTTCGCGAGGCCCTTCGGCTCGAGCCCAGCGCCCAGAATCACTATTCCCTGGCCGCCTGTCTGATGGCTCTCAACCAGAATGAAGAGGCCCTCGGAGAGCTCGAAATCGCCTCCCGCATGGATCCCAGCCAGAACCTCTACCGGGCCCGCATGCAGGAACTCGTCCGGCTCATTACTTCGTCGAAGTAACCGGCGACTGGCGTGAACCATGCGACATGAACCATTGGACATACTTCCTCATGCACCGGCGTGCGTCGCCTTCAGAGATCAATGAACTTAAACTGTAGGAGTCAAAGATGGCTCTGGACGGGCTCTACGGCCCGACCATCCAACGGTAACTCCAGCTCGGCGAAGGGAAGGATATTATGGAAAGCAGCGCTGCCCAACCAGACCGGCAAAAATCCGCTAACCCCGCTGCCCTCTCGACCCCGAATCCGCCTATGCCGCCGTCGGCTTCGCCGCAGGTCAAATCAACGCAGGTCAAATCGCCACAGGTCAGATCAGCGCCCGAGAAGAAGGCGATTGGCTACGGACTGCCTTGTTCGCATTGCCACGCGTACTATACCGCCGACCTGCCCGCTTGCCCGATCTGCCAGTCAACCGTTCGCGTTTCGCCGACCGCGCCCGTGGCGCACATCAATGTCGCACCGCCGCCCGCCGCACAGGCGGCCGCGCCTATACCGGCAATCGCGCCCATCGACGACGATCGCGAACGCTTTCTCAAAGAACTCAAGAATCAGGCCTTCGCCTCGCACACGCAGATCAATGCCGCAGCCACTTTTCGCTGCGTTCTCGAACACCAGCACAGCGGGGCCACCGAACCTGCCGCCGTCTGCCACAGCTGCTACGGTGAGGTTCGTCAGCAGGCCGACCTCATGGAAGCCGCCCTCCACATGGACGCGAAAGAAGCGGCAAAGATTGTTTATGAAGCGGTATGGGCGGATACGTCCGATCCCAATCGAACCTACCTGAACGCCGCCACAGCTCTGTTGTCTGAGTTGCGCAAGCGAGCCGGCATTGGATTGTTGCTGGGAGCGAATCAGCCTTTGGCCCACTAGTAGCCTGCCAGGACGAGTTCGTTACCAATCCTCGGAACTCCGCCAGGGGCCAAACAAGTTGCGGAAAAACTCCGATTCACCCGGCTTTGAGAAGGGCACGAGTTCCACCCGTGCCACTAAGCCGCTGCAAAATGGTGTGCGCTTTAGCGCCTGAGGCACGCTTCGGATGCTCGCGACGACTTTTTTGCAGCCTCTAAAGCCGTGCCCTTCCCAAAAGACGCCCGGTTGCAACTTTCCCGGTCGCCCATCATCTTATTGATGGAGACACAACATGACGGAAAAACTAACCGACCAACTCAAAGAAGATGACAAGATCAGCAAGACCGAAGCCGAGTGGCGGCAGCAGCTCACGCCTGAACAATATCAGGTAGCCCGCGCCTGCGGCACCGAGCGCCCCTTCACCGGCCAGTACTGGAACAAGCACGACGACGGCAGCTATCACTGCGTCTGTTGCGGAGCACTGCTCTTTGGCTCGGATACAAAATTTGATTCGGGCACGGGATGGCCAAGCTTTTTTGCCGCCGCCGACCGCAAGAACATCAAGGAAGTCACCGACACCAGCTATGGCATGAGCCGTACCGAGGCGCGCTGCGCGAAGTGCGACGCGCATTTGGGCCACGTATTTCCTGATGGCCCGGGGCCGACCGGACTGCGGTACTGCATGAACTCGGCGTCGCTCGACTTCAAGCCGAAGAAGTAACCCTTCCTAAAAAAAGCAAATCTGTAAAGAAGAAATCGATGGAGCGCCGTGCGTCATCGCCCGGCTGGACGGGCCAGATTGCCCGTCCCTCCATCGCTATCTTGAATTCCGACTTCGAATTCTAACTTCGTGGGATTAAGCGTTGCCGGTAGTCGCGGCCAGCGCCTTGGGCGGCTCCGGCTTATTCTGCGCCTGCGGCTTCTGATTGTTCTTATCGGACTGACGTACTTCGACGCCGCCCTTCAGAACCGCGCCTTCTTCAATGCTGATGCGATGCGTGATTACGTCGCCGGAGAGTTCGCCTTCGCTGCGAATGTCGAGCCGGTCCGCGCAATCAACGTTGCCGCGCACCTTGCCCATGATCACGAGTTCCTTGGCGACAATGTTCGCCGCCACGTTTCCGCTGCGGCCAATGGTGACACGATTTTCAGGAAAGCTGATGGTGCCTTCGACCCGTCCATCAATGAAGAGCGATTCCGCACCCGATATCTCGCCCTTGATGACGAGCGAGCGGCCGATGTTGGCCTGATCCATGGGTGAGGTAGCCGGCTTCACCGGAGTGTAACTATTGGTGGGAGCCGCGTTTGGAGAGAACTTCGGTTCGACAGACTGCAACATGAAATGACCTCACTTGAGATTCCGCGACCGCAGCGGGAGTTGGCCCTGCGGTCGCGGTCGATGGGCTTCTAACGGCAAATTGAGAATCGCACGAAAGTACGTGTTACGACAGGTTACAGAAGACGTTGTACCCTGGCTGGGCTTTGGTCTAGGGCATTGGTCTTGGCAGATCACGACGGAATCTCCCATCCTTCATCCTTCATCTTTCTATTCGTCCAGTGTTGTAACTGCTCGAACAGCGCAGGCTCGATCACGATAAAGCGCAACCCAGCTCTGCCGCCGGCATCCGCCCATACCAGCCGGCCTTTTGCCCGGATCTCGGTCTCGCTATCGGGCAACAGAAATCTCACATCGATCAATCCCGCAAACCCATTGGGATCCGCCACCACATCCAGCCCCATGCCGCCCGTACTCAGGTTGAGCGCCTGCACCTGCAATTCTTTGCCGTGCACGTTCTTCAAAGTCACCCATATATTGACCTTGGCGCGAAAGAATTTCTGCTGGTCTTCGCTGATGACGCCAAGCTTTGCCGAAGCATCTCCCGAGGGCACGTCAATCTCATATTCGCGCAGCTTGCGGCTGAGCGTGCGCCGCGAAATTCCCAAACGCTCCGCCGCCTGGGCGCGATGGCCGCCAGTCTGCTCCAGGGCCCTGATGATCATCTGCTCTTCCATGTTGTCGAGATTGCCCAGCGGCACTGCACCGCTGCCGCGCCTTCCGGCCACGCCTTCACCGCGCGAGATCTCGCCACAGATCTCGGCCGCAACCTCAACGCCCGTGATCTGCCGCTCCCCCGCGGCCATTGCCAGCTTTGCAACCAGGTTGCGCAGTTCGCGAATGTTACCCGGCCACGAATGACCTTGCAGCGTAACCAGCGCGTCCGCCGTAAAAACTTTATCCGCCGCTTTCAGCGAGAGGAAGTGCCGCGCCAGCGCGGCGATATCTTCGGGACGCTCGCGCAACGGAGGCACGCGCAATTGGAATTGACTCAGGCGATGATAAAGATCCTTGCGAAATCGCCCTTCCTGTACCGCCAATTCGAGATCCTGATTGGTGGCCGCCACTACACGCACGTCGACGGTAATTTTCCGGTGCCCACCCAACCGATAATATGGAGCGCCGTCCAGCACCCGCAGCAATTTCACCTGAATCTGCGGCTGCAACTCGCCGATTTCGTCGAGGAAAATTGTGCTCTTGTCGGCCAGTTCAAATAAACCAGGCTTAGAGGAATCCGCGCCGCTGAATGCACCCTTTTCGTAGCCAAATAGTTCGCTTTCAACGAGATTGTCGGGCAAGGCCGCACAATTGATATCGATCAGCGCCTTGATGTGGCGATACGAGGATCCGTGAATAGTGCGTGCTACTAGCTCCTTGCCCGTGCCCGTTTCGCCAGTTACTAACACAGTCTCAGTATGTCCGGCAACACGATCGACCATGCCCATGAACTTATGCATCAGCGGGCTGGCAATCAGAAATTGAGTGCCGTCGATTTCGCGACGTGCCAGCGGAATCGCGCCAGTCGGGCCGGCAACCTGCGCGGGCGACTTCTCCCGGGTTGTATCAACCGCAAATCCCACAATGCTCGCGGGCGCCGCGTTCAAATCGCGCAATAGCGTCAAACGCAAGCGAACATCAATATCCTGGCCGGATTTTGAGCGGAACCGGAGTTCGCCTTCGAATGCTCCGTGCTCTAGAACCAACGCCAGGGCTCGGCTGGCGGACGAAGGCGCCTGTCCACCGCTGTACAAATCCGCGAAGTTTCGCCCGATTAAGTCCTGCGGCGAAAAACGGTTTGCGTTCGCATTACGTTCATCACTCTGGTTGCAACTGATAACCGCGCCATGAAGGTCAGTCACGAAAATCAAGACGGCGCCAGACTGCTCCATACCGCCGGGTGGCACGACCGATCGCCCACCGGACTCATCTTTCCCGCGCACACTTTGGCCAGTTCGACTGTTAGCGACGGATTTCTCCGCGCCTTCGCTGGTCAGACCCTTCGATGGAGTTGCCATTCTGGTTTCGTTCGCTTCAGGGGAGTTTTGCTTTAAGCCGCGGCGCCACGCGGGTTACTTAATGGCCGACTTAGTGATTGCACATGCGGCCATTAAGCGAAGCATTCTGATGCTGACACAGTCCCGCTCACATCGAGGCGGGGTTATGTACCAAAGCTCACACCAAAGTAACTTTCGGGGGGTACGACTCAATCAACGAGGAACGGCAGGACCGATTCGCAGTTACTTCAGTAAGTATCTCCTCCTACTGGAGGTGCACTACCATCGTCGAGAATGGGCTCTTAGTGCCTGAGACTGCGTCTAAAAATCACACGCCCTAGCCAAAAAATGGCAGGAGCGCGCCGCTTTGGGGAATAACTGGGCGGCGATCCCATGGTAATCGAATTAGTCGTGATAACTGGCGCGGAATCAAGGCCCTACCAAAGTAATGAAGGGTGACGATGTGGCTCCGAAGATGCACGGAATGTAAGGTTAATCAGTCGTCGACCTATGTCTAATCGGGCAAAACTCTTTATAGGAGTAACCGCCGCGCTCGGCATGTGGGCGCTGGCAAATGCCCTATGGCATTGGCAGAGCGTCGACCTGACGCGCTTCGCCTGCTACTTGTTGGTCGCCGTTCTGGCTTCGAGCCTCAAGATTCGACTACCCGGGCTCGACGGCACCATGTCGGTCAACTTTCTTTTCATTCTGCTCAGCATTCTCGAGTTGAACCTCCCCGAGACGCTGGTTCTAGGCTGCACCGCCACCCTCGCGCAATGCCTCTTCGGAACGCGGCAGAAGCTGGTACCGATCAAGATTGTCTTCAACGTCTTCAGTATGATGGCGAATGCGATTGTCCTGTCGTATCTCGCCTATCATGCCTTGCAGCGCGTGCTGGGCGCGGGCACGCTACCTCTGCTGGTTATCACCTCCCTGATTTTTTTCCTGGCCAATACGATTCCGGTCGCCTTCATTATTTCGGTCACGGAGAACAAACCAGCTCATAAGGTCTGGGCGGAATGCCATTTCTGGTCGTTTCCCTTCTACATGGTGGGTGCCGCCCTTGTCTTCGCAGTCGGCTTTCTCAGCAACAAGGTGGGTTGGCAAACATCGCTCCTCATTCTGCCCCTCGTCTATTGGGTCTATCGCTCCTATCACCTTTATCTGGCTAAGCTGGCGGCGGAAAAGAAGCAAGTTGAAATCGAAAAAAAGCACGCCGAGAACGTGGCTGCGCTTCACTTGCGCACCATAGAGAGCCTGGCGCTGGCCATCGAGGCCAAGGATCACACCTCGCACAAACATCTCCAGCGCGTGCGCGTGTTCGCGGTCGAGGTCGCCAAAGAATTGTGCTTGCCGGAAAACGAAATCGAAGCCTTGCGCGCCGCCGCGCTGCTACACGACATTGGCAAGCTCGCGATTCCCGAGCACATTATCAATAAGCCTGGGCGCCTGACTCCTGAAGAATTCGAGAAGATGAAAATCCACACGGTTGTGGGGGCGGAGATCCTGCAGCGCGTGGCCTTCCCTTATCCCGTTGCGCCCATCGTCCGCTCCCATCATGAGCACTGGGATGGCGGCGGCTATCCCGACGGTCTGAAGGGAGAGGAGATTCCGCGTGCAGCGCGGGTTTTGGCCGCCGTCGATTGCCTCGACGCCCTCGCCTCTCACCGCCAATATCGCGGCGCCATGTCGCTCGATGCCGCCATGGACAAGGTCGCCTCCATGTCGGGGTCGTCTTTCGACCCGCTGGTGGTCGAAGTATTGCAACGCCGCTACCGTGACCTCGAGCGGATGGCGCAATCGGATTCGGCTACTCTATCAACCGCCGTTTCCATTCCCGCGGAAGACTTGGCTCCGACGGCGGCCGAGGTCAGAACGAAGACTATGAGCACGCCCGTCGGCGAATTCGAGCAGCCCGCACCGTCTCTCAGCTCATCCAATGAGACGGATTTCCTGTCCTCCATCGCCTCCGCCCGCCAGGAAGCGCAAACCATGTTCGAGCTTAGCCAGGATCTCGGCAACTCGCTGAGCCTCGGCGAAACGCTTTCCGTGCTTTCAGTACGCCTGCGCAAGATGATTCCTTACGATTCGCTGGTCGTCTTTCTACTGAAAGAAAACCGGCTCGTGCCTGAACTGGTAAGCGGCGATAATTTCCGGCTGCTCTCGTCGCTAAACGTCGGGTTGGGAGAAGGTTTGTGCGGCTGGGTCGCGGAGAAGCGCAAGCCCATCATCAACGAAAATCCCGAGGCGGAAGCGGGTTACATTTGCGATCCGGCGCGCTTCACCACCTTGCGCTCCGTGCTCGCCGTGCCGCTCGAAGGTCTTCATGGCGTCGTCGGAGTGCTGGCCATGTATCGCAGCGAGCCCGACGCTTTCTCCGCCGACCATCTGCGCATCCTGCTCGCGGTAAGCTCGAAGATCGCGCTCTCGGTTGAAAATGCGCTCAAGTATCAGCAGGCTGAAGATTCCGCCACCACCGACTACCTCACCGGACTACCCAACGCGCGCTCGTTGTTTGTTCACCTGTCGCGCGAACTGGCCCGTTGCCGCCGCACCGGCACCACACTCGCCGTGATGGTCTGTGACCTCGACAACTTCAAGCAGATTAACGATCTCTACGGCCATCTCGAAGGCGACAACCTGCTCAAGGATTTTGCCAACCGCGTGCAGGAAGTCTGCCGCGGCTACGACTACGTCGCACGCATGGGTGGCGATGAATTCGTCGTGGTTGCTCCCGGCCTGAGCGCGGAAGCATCCGACGAAAAATCGAGCCGCCTTCACCAACTGGCGATCGAAGCCGGCAGAAAAGTTGCCGGTCGCGATCTGGTTGGCCTCAGCGTCGGCACCGCATTTTGCCCGGAAGACAGCTTCGACGTCGAACGCCTGCTCGCCGAAGCCGATCGCCGCATGTATTCCATGAAGAAGGTCCACCACTCCGACCCCGCAACCGAACGCGATGCGAGTCTTCCCCCATCGCGCGCCCGCGGCGCAACCGTAAATTAGGACGGATCGAATGCCGCAACCATCGCTGCCCGCGAAGATGCAACTTTTGAAAATAGCCAGGCGCGTCGCGCAAAAGTTCGCAGCCATCGCCGCGCTCGTCCTTCTCGGCGGACTGCTTTCAGCGACGCTGGTGCGCATGGCTCCGGGCTTTGATGCCGACGAACACGAACTCGATCCCAGCCTCAGCGCCGAAAGCCAACTCGCCTTGCGCCAGGCGCGTGCCGGAGAACACAATATTCTCAGCTTTTACGGCAGCTATCTTCGTAACGCGCTTCACGGCGATCTTGGGACTTCTCATGCCCTCGGTCAGCCTGTCCAAAACCTCCTGCGCGAACGCTGGCCCGTCACCCTGCGTGTCGCGGGCATCGGTCTTTTGCTGGCGTGGATACTAGCCTCAACGCTAGCCTTTACCGCTTGCCTGTGGCGTCTGCCGGCCTTCGAAATTTTCGGCACGACGGTCAGCGGCACCTTCCTCTGCATCCCCGCCGCCGTGCTCGCCTTGCTCTCCGTAATTCTCAACGCCCCCGGATACCTCGCCATCGCCCTGATCGTCTTCCCCAAAATCTACCGTTATTCTCGCAACCTTTTCGCGAAGGCCTACGCCATGCCCCACATCACCGCCGCTCGCGCCCGTGGACTCCGCGAATCTCGCATCCTCGCCCGCCACGTCCTGCCCGTCGCCGGCCCGCAGATGATCGCGCTCGCCGGCATCACCGTCAGCATCGCACTCGGAGCCGCCATCCCCGTGGAAGCCCTCTGCGGATTGCCCGGCATCGGACAACTCGCATGGCAGGCCGCTCTTTCCCGCGATCTTCCCTTGCTCGTCAACCTCACGATCATGGTTACGCTGGTAACCTTGCTGGCCAACTCAGGTGCCGATGTAATGGTCTACATGTTGGCGCGCGGCGAGTCTTAGCGGCGAAACATCATAGCGAAACCTACCGCCCAACATAATTCGAGAAAGTGCGGACGCGTGAAGGCAGCATGAACCGAGCTCGCAAGCTGGCGTGTGTCGTTGTGCTCGTCGTGTGTGCCATGTCGCTCGCCGCGAACTGGCTCGCGCCCGCCGGATACGCCAAACAATTTCGCGAAACTCCCAACGCGCCCCCCTCGCACCAGCATCTGCTGGGAACCGATGAAGTGGGCCGCGATCGCTTTGCCCGCGTTCTCTACGGCACGCGCATCTCGTTGTTACTCGCCCCCGCCGCCGCGCTCGTCTCAACCGCATTAGCCGCGCTCGTCGGCGGCTTGGCCGGCTATCTCGGAGGATTCTGGCTGCGCCTCGCCCGTGGATTCACCGACCTTTTTCTCTCCCTGCCCTGGTTATTTCTGTTGATCACTGTCCGCGCGCTGCTGCCGCTGAACGTTTCGCCGCTGACCTCGGTTCTGATTACCTTTCTCATCCTCGGCTTGCTGGGCTGGGCTGCATCCGCCCGCGTGCTCTCAACCAGCGCCGACGCGCTGCGCAACTCCGACTTCATCTTGCAGGCCCGAGCCTCAGGCCTGCACGGTCCGCGGCTATTCCTGATTCATATACTCCCGAACCTCAAGCCGGTTCTCTACGCGCAATTTTGGATTTCAATCCCCGTCTTCATCCTCAGCGAAGCCAATCTCGGCATCCTGGGCTTAGGTGTTGCCGAACCGCTGCCTTCCTGGGGAAGCCTGCTGCGCGAACTCGAAGGCTTGATTTCCTTCCGCGAAGAACCATGGCGCCTCGTACCCCTGTTACTGCTGATCATCGTCATGACGTCCTTCCAGATGCTCTTGTCGAACGAAGAGGTGACCGCATGAAAATAATGACAACTAAGACGGCCCGCTCCGCATTCCCGCGACTTCTTTTGTGCGTCGCATTACTCTCTCCCGCGCTCAGCGCCGTAGCCTTCGCGCAGACCGGCGGCGAACTGCGCTTCTGCCTGCGCTCCGAGCCCAAGACCTTCGACCCCCTCCTCGTCGATGACGATTCCTCCCTATCGATCCGCTATCTGACCGGAGGCGTGTTAGTACGCCTGAATCGCCACACGCAACAACTCGAGCCAGAACTGGCCGAATCATGGAAGCTCTCGAAAGACGGAAAGCAAATCACCTTCAAACTCCGCAGCGGTGTCACCTTCTCCGACGGCAGCCCCTTCTCCTCTGAAGACGTTGCCTTCACCATGCAACGCCTCATGAATCCCACGCTTCACTCTTCCACCGGAGACGCATTCCGCTCCAGCAGTGGCGCCGTCACCTCCAAAATCATCGCGCCCGATCAGATCGCCATCACCTTTCCCGCGCCTATCGCCGGACTCGACCGCCTCTTCGACCAGGTCGCGATCATGTCTGCGCACTCTCCGAAAAAAGAAGCCGCCGTCCTCGGCCCCTTTATGGTCGCCGAATACAAAGCGGGATCAACTCTGCTCCTCCGCCGCAATCCCAATTACTGGAAAAAAGATTCCCAGGGCCGCCGCCTGCCGTATCTCGATTCCATCCGCCTCGATATTCAATCGAACCGCGACGTCGAAATGCTGCGCTTCAAGCGCGGCGAACTCGACCTCATCAACGTGATCGATAGTGATTACTTCGACCGCCTGGCCGCCAGTTCGCCCGGCTTGGCGCACGACGCCGGAGCTTCGCTTGACTCCGATTTCATGTGGTTCAACCAAGTCGCAACCGCTCCCATCCCCGACTACAAGCGGGCATGGTTCCACTCCACTAATTTCCGCCGCGCAGTTTCCGAAGCCATCAACCGCGACGATCTGGCCCGCGTAGTCTTCAACGGACACGCTCAGCCCGCCGTCGGCCCTGTTTCTCCCGCCAACAAATTTTGGTTCAACAACAATCTCAAAGCTGAATCCTATCGTCCCGACGCCGCCCTTAAACTCCTGCAAGCCGACGGCTTCCACCTGCAAAATGGAGCGCTTTTCGACAAAGCTGGCAACGCCGTAGAGTTTTCCATCGTCACCAACGCCGGCAGCAAGCCGCGCGAACGCATGGCCGTCATGGTGCAGGAAGATCTTGGCAAACTCGGCATCAAAGTCAACGTAGTCACGCTCGATTTCCCATCGCTGATCGAACGCATTTCGCAGAAATTTAATTACGAATCCGCGATGCTGGGCTTCCGCAACGTCGATCTCGATCCCAACGGACAAATGAATATCTGGCTAAGCTCGGCCGAAGATCATGCCTGGAATCCGCAACAGAAATCTCCGGAAACCGCATGGGAGGCCGAGATCGACCGCCTGATGCGCGCGCAAGCCTCCGCAGCCGATCCCAGGAAACGCAAAGAAAGTTTCGACCGCGTACAGGAAATCGTGGCCGAGCAAGCGCCATTCATTTATCTGGTCAACCAGAACGCGCTGTCAGCGGTCTCGAGCGCAGTGCAAGGTGCCGACCCCGGAATCCTAAGCCCGCAAACTTTTTGGAATGCCGAACGCATCACCTTGAACTTAAACACGCGAGCAAGCCGATAGCGATTCACTCGTTAATCCGCGAGCCGAAATCGGCGAGCCGACAACCAGTCCCGGAGGGACGACCCAATGCGGGCCGACAATTACGAATGAATCCACAAACTCTGCTCTCCGCTCACCTAACCGTCCGCTATCCCGGCAAACCACCGGTCCTTCGCGAAATCTCGCTCAACATCGCCCCCGGAGAAATCGTCGGCCTGGTCGGCCAGAGCGGCTCCGGCAAGAGCACGCTGGCCATGGCGATCCTCGGATTACTCGGCCGCCAGCGCGCCACCATCGAAGGCAACATCATTTTTCAGGACGCCGATCTCCTCGCCATGTCCGAGCGTGAACTGCGCCACCATCGCGGCCGTTCCCTGAGCCTCGTCCTTCAAAGTCCGCTAGCCTCGCTCAATCCAGCGCTTCGCCTCCGCACGCAGTTAAGGGAAGCCTGGCGCGCCCATAGCGACAGCAACGCCACCAGCGCGGATTGCGATCGCGCTATCCAGTCCGCCCTGAAAAGCGTCAGCCTGCCGAGCGACGCCGACGATCCTGATTTTCTGCGCAAGCGCGCTTCGCAACTGAGCGTCGGCCAGGCGCAGCGCGTGCTGATCGCGATGGCCATCATGCACCGTCCCGCGCTCCTGATCGCCGATGAAGCAACCAGCGCTCTCGACGTAATCACGCAATCGGAAATTTTGGAATTATTCGCGCGCCTGAATCGCGAGACTGGAATGTCGATTCTCTACATCTCCCACGATCTACCGTCGGTCGCCGGAATCTGCCAGCGCATCGCCATCCTGCACGAAGGCGAAATTGTAGAGAGTGGCCCGACCGAACAGATCTTCACCGCACCCACCCACGCCTACACCCGCCGCCTGATGGCCGCTCTACCCCAAGTTCCGGTCAGGAGAGAAGTGCTCCTAGCGAGAGCCCACGCCGCGACTCTTCAATGACGCTGCGGTTACTGATAGCTGAAAGCTGAGAGCTGACAGCTTTCTACGCCCTAGCAAGCTGCTCGGCGACTTCCGGAAATCCCGCGGCATGCCACGCGTCGAACCCTCCGACCATATTGACTACGTTGCGATGCCCGGCGCGCTCCAGCAGACTGCACGCGATAATGCTGCGATATCCGCTCTTGCAGTGAACCGCAACCGGCCGCGCACGATCAATCGCCGGCAGCCGTTGCGGAAAACCGTCGAGCGCGGTGCATCGCACATCGGCAATATGCCCAGCTTGCCATTCGCCCTCGCGCCTAACGTCGAGCACGTCCGCCGCGCTCCAACTTCCCTCGCGCAATTTCTGATTCAATTCCCCGGCGGGAATCTGCGCCGTTTTCGCCACTGGCAACCCAGCCTTTACCCACGCCGCTACGCCCCCGTCGAGGTAACCGCGCAACTCTTCAATGCCCACGCGAGCCAACCGCAGCCGCGCTTCCTCGATTTGCGCATCGGTATCGCCAATCAGGACCGGATTCGAATGAATGCCCAGAATTCCCCCCGCCCACGATGCGAATTGCCCCGACAGAGCAATGTTGATCGATCCCGGCACATGCCCAGCGGCAAACAAGTCGCCCGCACGTACGTCCAGCACATTCGTCCCATGATCCAGTAGCGCCTGTACCTCCGCCGAAGAAAGTTTCGGTACCGGCGGCAACTCCGTCAATGTCGCCGCACCCGAGCGATTGATCTCCGCATCCTCCAGAAAATATTCCGGACGCGCCGGCAGATTCGCCGTCAACTGTGCGACGAACTCCTCCCGGCTGCGAATCTGCACAGCGTAGTTCGTAAGCCGCTCCGTGCCAATCGTCGAAGAGCGCTCGGCCCGCATCGCCCGCCCACAAAGCGACCCCGCCCCGTGCGCCGGATAGACCACCACCGCGTCCGGCAGTGTCATCAACTTTTCATGCAGGCTGTCATAAAGCAATCCCGCGAGTTCGCGCGGAGTGTGCGTGCGCGAAAGATCGGGACGCCCAACGTCGCCGATAAACAGCGTGTCGCCGGTCAGCACGGCGCAAGGTTGCGCCGATTTATCTCCATCCGTAAGCACCAGGCAAATGCTCTCCGGCGTATGCCCCGGAGTCTCAAGCGCGCGCACCCGTACCACTCCAATCTTTATTTCGAAACCATCGGTCAGCGGCACATGCGGAAATCCAGCATCAGCCCGGACCCCAATATGGATTTTCGCACCCGTGCGTGCCGCCAGTTCCTTATGGCCAGAAACAAAATCGGCGTGCAAATGAGTTTCGAAAATGTGCGTGATCTTAAGATTTTGTTCGTCCGCCGCTTTCAGATAAATGTCCACATCGCGCTGCGGATCGACCACCGCGGCCTCGCCTTCCGACCCGATCATGTAGGAGGCATGCGCCAAGCAGGTCAAATAAAATTGTTCAAAATACATATTGCGACTCCGGAGCAGAAAAGTTGAGATCTCGCCGTCGGTGTGTTTTTCAGATTACCATCGTAGCTCGCCGCGGGCAGCACCGTTTCCATCCCGAAGAACAGGTCCCGCCGCGGCAATAGCGTGCCGAAGTTTTTGCACGGATCGCGGCCAATAACGGAAAAAAATCCTGAGAATTTTCCCGCCTTGAATATTGCCCGAAGTCCGCCGACGCTCCGATACACCGGTGGCGCCCCTCCGCATCCATGGCCCGTGCTCATCGGAATCCCCAACCCATTGACCGGCCTACGGTTAAAGTGAACACTCCCTGCGTACTCCTTTTGTAACTTGGAGGTCTACCCCGATGCGGCCTACAGTCATCTGGGGATAATCTTCGGCCCCTGGCGTGCATCGAAGTATTTGGCAGTCCATCAGATACAGGCATTTAGGTCGAGGGATTCGGGTAACAAAATTGAGGCGAGAAACAAGGTAATGACCAAGGGCAACCAATTCCGATTCCGAGCCGGTTCCTTCGCACTCATCGCTTTTGTGATTGCTGCCCTCACTTGTCTTCCTCCTTCCGTCGCGGCTCAAACCGCGGTGGCTCAAACCAGTCCGTACGTCATCGCCGCCTCGACAGCGGCCGCCGACTCAACTCTTTCCGCGGCTGGCATCGATGAAGACGAGAACGAACCGATGCTAACCATCAAGGCGCGGGTCGATGAAGTCCACGTGCTTTTCATCGCTACCGATCGACACGGCAAGTTCGTGCGCAACCTTAATGAAGCCGACTTCTCCATTCTCGACGATCACAAGCCCGTGCAATCGATCCTGAACTTCCGGCGTGAGACCGATCTGCCTATCGAACTCGGTCTGCTCATGGACGTCAGCGGTTCGGTGCAGGGCCGTTTCGGATTTGAAAAAGAGGCCGCCGTCGGATTCCTGCAGCACATCATCCGTCCCGGCTACGACCGCGCTTTCATTGTCGGCTTTAATAAAGATAGTCATCTGACTCAGGATTTCACTGACAAGGTTCCGTTGCTCGCCGCTGGGGTCGAGCGTCTTAGCAATGGCGGCGGCACCGCGCTCTACGACGCGGTTTATAAAGCTTGCCAGGATAAATTGCTGCGCGAGCAATTCGATCATCCCGTTCGCAAGGCCATCATCGTGGTCAGCGACGGTGAAGACAATCAGAGCGAACACACTCGCGCCCAAGCCATCGAAATGGCGCAGCGCGCCGAGGTTCTCATCTACGCCATCTCGACCGACGACAGCGGGCTGATTCTGCGAGGTGACAAGGTTCTCGACGATCTCGCATCCGCTACCGGCGGACGCGCCTTCTTCCCCTACAAGATGAAAGACATCACCCACTCCTTCGCCTCCATCGAAGACGAACTCCGCAGCCAGTACGCCGTCTCCTATAAGCCCTCCGATTTTGATGCCGACGGGCGTTACCGCTCTATCGAGATCACGACACTGAAAAAAGATCTGCAAGTCCGAGCCCGCCGCGGCTACTACGCCCCAAGACAATAAAACCAGCGAAAAACAATTGTCATCCTGAGCGAAGCATGGACTTCACGAAGTGAAGTCCATGCGCAGTCGAAGGATCCCTACCTCCCTGTCAATACCGAGGTCACGCCTGTAACCTTGCTTCTTTGAAACTTTGCTGCTACCGTCGCCTTAAATCCACGTCCGGGAGAACGCACATGATCATGGCCTTTTTTGCAGTCATAGTTCTGTTGGGCATCTTCCTGGTCGTGATGTACAACAGCCTGGTGCAGTTGCGCGTGCGCTCGGAATCGGCCTGGTCTGACATCGACGTGCAGCTCAAGCGCCGCCACGACCTGATTCCAAACCTTGTCGAAACCGTAAAAGGCTACGCCACTCACGAAAAAACTACCTTCGAAGACATCGCCAAATTCCGCTCCATGGCCATGCAGGCCACCGGCCCGATCGACAAGGCAGCCGCGGAAAATCAGCTCTCTGGCGCTCTGAAAAGCCTGTTTGCCGTAGCCGAAAATTATCCTCAGCTCCAGGCCTCGCAAGAATTCACGCAACTCCAGAATTCCCTGAGCGAAATCGAGGACGCAATTCAAAACGCCCGCCGCTACTACAACGCCGTCGTGCGCGACCTCAACACCAAGATTCAATCTTTCCCAACCAACATTCTGGCCGGCATGTTCGGTTTCCAGCAGAAACAGTTCTTCGAAGCGGCCGCCGCCGATCGCGAACCAGTGGCAGTAAAGTTCTAGGCATGCTGCCGCAGCGATCACGCCACAGCAATTCGTCCCGCATTCCCAGCAGTCCCCTGTGTGTCCCTGTGCCCCCTGTGGTAAAGCTCTCGCTGTTGCTGTTGCTCCTGGGTTCGCTTCTAATCCCGACGCCAGCCCACGCCCAGCCCCACAACTGGCGAGTAACCGATTTCAACGACACCATCTCCGTCGCCACTGACGGCAAGGCCTTAGTCAGCGAAAAAATCACGCTAGCCTTCGTCGGCCAGTGGCATGGCATTCACCGCACCATCCCCGTCGAATATCCCGGTCCGCAGGGCACCAACTACACCCTCTTCGTCGACGTCATGAGCGTCACCGACGAAAACGGCAACAAGCTGAAGTACGACTCCACGAAATCCGGCAACTACCGCGACCTGAAAATCTACATTCCCGGAGCTGTCGACACCACGCGCGTCGTCAATATCGATTACTCCGTCCGCAACGCCGTCCGCTTCTTCGATAAAGACAATGACAACTATGCCGAGTTCTACTGGAACGTAACCGGCAACGACTGGCCCGTCCCCATCGATCACGCCTCCGCCTTCGTCACCCTCCCCGAAAATGCCGCCGGAGGCCTGCGCGCCCAGGCCTTCACCGGCGCCTACGGCTCCAAGCAAAGCGATGCCACCGCCGAAGTCAAAGGAGCCGACGTCGTCTCCGAAACCACCAGCCCGCTCCCCATGCGTGGCGGCCTCACCATCGACATTTATATTCCCCAGGGAATTCTGAAGCCGCCGTCCGCGCTCACAAAATTCTTCTGGTTTCTAGGCAGCAATCCCATTCTCTTCCTCCCGCTCTTCACACTGGCTGTGATGTTCGTCCTCTGGTATTCCGTAGGACGCGATCCCGACCCCGGCGTCTCCGTCGCCCCGCAGTACGAGCCGCCCAAAGGCATGTGTCCCGCCGAAGCCGGAACCCTCATCGACGACACTATCCATCCCCGCGACATCACCAGCACCATCGTCGATCTAGCCGTGCGCGGCTACATCAAGATCGAGGAGAAAGTCGACACCTTCCTCCTTTTTCACCACAAGGATTACCTTTTCACATTGTTGAAGCCGCAAGAACAGTGGGGATCCGATCTGACTGCGCACGAACGCGTCATGCTGGAAAACATTTTTTTCGCCGGAACCGGAACGCGCCTCTCCGATCTGAAAAATCGCTTCTACACCGTCATCCCCATCGTTCGCCAGGACATCATGTCCTCCCTGAAAAGCAAGGGCATCTATACCCTCGATCCCGAATCCGCCAATGGCTACAGCATTGCTGCAGGTGTCGCCATCGCCCTCCTATTAGTCGCGGTGCAGGTGATGGGTTGGATGAATCTCTTCTCTTCCGTGCCGCTGTTGATCGCAAGCGTTCTAGTCTCCGCCATAATCTGGTGGCTCTTCGCCCGCCAGATGACCGCAAAAACCGTAGCCGGAGCCCGCACCAGAATTGCCGTCCTAGGATTTCAGGAGTTCATGAACCGCGTCGACGCCGATCGCATCAAGCGTATGCCGCCCGACACCTTTGAAAAATTTCTCCCCTACGCCATGGCCCTCGGAGTCGAGCACCACTGGGCGCAAGCCTTCGACGGCATCATCAAAGACCCGCCGAGCTGGTATGTTTCGCCCAATGGCTACGTCGGATTCAGCCCGCTGTTCTTTTCCAGTTCCATGCACAGCATGGCAACGGACATGCACCAGGTGTTTACATCGGCGCCTAGGTCAAGTTCCACAGGCTCCGGATTCAGCAGCGGAGGCGGCTTCTCAAGCGGAGGCTTCTCCGGAGGCGGTTTCGGCGGAGGCGGCGGCAGCGCCTTCTAGGCTTCCCAATCTCTGCTTTTGTCATCCTGAGCGCAGCCCTTTGTCATCCTGAGCGCGACCCTTTGTCATCGTGAGCGCGACCCTTTGTCATCGTGAGCGCGACCCTTTGTCATCGTGAGCGCGACCCTTTGTCATCCTGAGCGCAGCCGAGCCGTTCGCAGGGCGAACGGCTCAGCGTAGTCGAAGGACCCCTACCACCACTGCAACCCTAAGCTTGCACGAAATTTCCTTAGCTAACCACCGCCTCTTCTAACCTGCACTCCTCCGCTATCTTATCGTCTCGCAGCCCCATAAACACCGGCGCACGCAACTTCATCCCACCCTCCGCCGTCTCGTGCGTCCACTCAGCAAACTTAATTTCCGCAACCAGCGACGGACGCACAAACTGCACTTTCTTCAATCCGCCAATCTCACCGTAAAAAGGATTTTCTTTCGTCCTCAACGGCTGCATCCGCTCAAACATCCCCTTCAGCGTGCTGTGATCGAAACCCGTCCCCACCTGCCCCACATGAATAAAATGCCCGCGCGCGTCATACAGCCCCAGCACCAGCGCGCCAAAATATTCGCGGCTGCCCTCCGGCGGAGTGTATCCGCCAATCACGCACTCCTGCCGCTGCGTGATTTTGATCTTCAGCCAATCGCGCGAGCGCTTCTCTTCATAAATACTGTTCCGTTTCTTCGCGACAATGCCCTCCAGTTCCCGCTGCCGAGCCGCCTCAAGCAGTTCCAGACCTTTTTCTGGATAGTCATCGGAAAAGTGAATCACGTCGCTCTTCTTTATTATTTCTTGCAGCAACCGCTTGCGCTCTTCCAGCGCAACCCGCCGCAAATCGACGCTGTCAAGGTACAAAAGATCAAACGCATAATAGATGACCCGCACTCCTTCCCGCCCCGGCAACCGCCGCCTGCCCGGCTGGAAGCCCGTCCGTTGCTGCATCAGGCTGAACGAAGGCCGTCCCTCTTCATCGAGCGCGACGATCTCTCCGTCAAGAATGGCGCGCTCCGCCTTGATGAATTCCGGCAAACTGCCGAGATCGCGAA
Source organism: uncultured Acidobacteriaceae bacterium (assembly GCA_963800565.1). Classification (GTDB taxonomy): domain Bacteria; phylum Acidobacteriota; class Terriglobia; order Terriglobales; family Acidobacteriaceae; genus Acidiflorens. The sequence continues at coordinate 2,967,017 of CAWDBM010000006.1, read as the reverse complement.
ACTGTGGCGTCAGGTCGTTTTGAGTGCGCGAAACCAGCCGCACCTTCCCCTCTTGAATAAACGCAACCGCCCGGTATCCATCCCATTTAATTTCAAATAACCACTCCGGGTTGTCGAACGCCTTCTCGACTGTCGTCGCCAGCATGGGGTGAATCAGTCCCGGCATAGGCCCCTCCTCCGCGCCGGCCAGAGCTTTGACCGCAGAGGACGCAGAGTTCGCGGAGGTTTTCTTGTTTTTTGATTTGGGCCCAGCAACATTCCGAGCGGTGTCAGCAGACGAGCCCTTCGCGCGGGCTACTTTTTGCGCGGCCTGCCTTGAATTGTTAGTTTTTTTTTCTCAGCGCCCTCAGCGCCCTCCGCGGTTAGACCCTTCCGGTTAGCATCCGCGCGCGCAATTGCATCCGCCAGCCAAGCTGCCTTCACTTTCCCGCGCGACACTGGAGGGCTACTCGTCCACTCCGCCGATCCCGCATCGTCCGCAATCTGCTTCAGAGTGCGATTGGTGAGGACAGAAGTCTTGTACGCATCAATGTCGAACCCCGCAACCACGTGATCGTCTTTCTTCTTAATCAGCAACCACTCGTTGCCTTTGCTGCCCGGCCGCCGCGCTTTAATGTGCACCAGCGCGAAATCGCCCGCCAGCCGCTTCCCATGCAGACGAAACTTCAAATCCCCATTCGCCAGCATCGCGGCCGCTTCTTTCTCTGTGCCGGGAACATACTCCCCATCGACCGGCACCGGCGACAGCGGCTCCCACGTGCCTACATCCCAAACCATCACCGTGCCCGCGCCGTAGTTGTCCTCTGGAATAGTCCCTTCAAAATCGAAATACGAAACCGGATGATCCTCGACCTGCATCGCCAACCGCTTATCCGCCGGATCAAGCGACGGCCCCTTCGGCACCGCCCACGACTTGAGCACGCCCTCCATCTCCAGCCGGAAATCGTAGTGCAGCCGCGTTGCATCATGACGCTGCACCACAAAGCGATGCTGCGATTTTTTCTCCACTTTTGGCGGAGGCTCAGGCGTCGCCTCAAACCGCCGTTTCCGTTTATATTCATCAAGCGACATGCCGCCTATTGTAAATCCGCAAGTGCGCGAGTTTCACGTAGGGGCAGAGCCTGCCCTGAGCTTGTCGAAGGGTGCCCTCACCCAGCCGAGCGCGTCGCTCGGCGCCGCAGTAGCCACGTGAAACTTCGCTCTCGCCATTCCAAATCGTCACTCTCTAAAGCAACGCCAGGCCGTATACTGTTCCGGTTTCTAGCAAGGGACATCAGGTATGTAGGCATGAATCGCCGACCAAGCTGTCTACGTCTTCACACCGTTCTTATTTTTTTGTGTTGGCAGCTACGCTTCTGCCCGCGCGATCCGCGCACAATCACCAATGAAACGTGAATATCCCGAGTCTCCCCTGGTAGGAGTCGGCGCCGTGATCGTCGACGATCGCACTGACCAGAATCAAGTCCTCTTGATTCGCCGCGGAACAGCACCGCTGCTCGGCGAATGGTCGTTGCCGGGCGGCGTTCTCGAGTGTGGCGAAACGCTGCGCGAGGCTGTGGCGCGCGAGGCCTTCGAAGAAACCGGATTGCTCGTCGAGCCTACGGAAATGCTGGGAGTTTATGAACGCATCATTCGAGGCGGCGGCATCCGAGCTGATGACGGACGCGTGCGCTACCACTATGTACTGATCGATTTCTTGTGTAGTCCGGTTGGCGGCAATCTCAAAGCAGGAAGCGACGCCGCCGATGTGCGCTGGTTCACGCTCGAAGAATTGCCCGCCCTCAACCTCGCCCACGATACAAACGACGTAGTGCACAAAGGCTTCGCCCGATCGCAAATCTAGTCGCTCGCTTTAGTCCGTCATCTTGGCCATGTGCACTGTAAATCCCGTCTTCGGCAGCAATGACCGCAACTCGAATACCTTAAAGCCTTCACCCGTAATTTCCGCCTGACGATAGAGTCCGGGTTCGGTCTCAGCCGTCTCGTGGCGACCTCGCAGATCGTCGAGAAACTTTTCTGCGTCTTTGAGGCTAGCCTCTCCACCCTTGGCACGCGTAACTACTGCCTCGGTAGCGTAAGAGCGAACCAGTTTTGGCCAATATTTTTGCAGCAACTGCGTGCTCGCAAAAATATCGGCCCAGACGATTTCTCCGTTAACCGCGACCACTACGCCCACCGCATTCTTATCCCGTAGTTGCCGGATCACGCTCTCATAGTTACGCTGCACCGGCTCAGCAACCGCATCCACTTTCTTTTGCACCTCGTCGTTGTTCATAACCCGTGCATAAGAGGTCGTCGCGTTCACTGTGGGCGCGGCACCAGCTGCCTCGACCGTCAATGCCATCGCTTGCTGCGAGGTGCGCACGCTGTCCCACACCTGCTGCTGATCTTTCGCCGCCATTGCCTTGCTGCGTACGACGGGAGAAGCGAGCAAGCCGTTTTCTATACCAGGTGCACTGCTGAATTCATTCTTACCGTTCGCCGCCACCCAGCGCCCCGGCTCGACGCAAAAAACGCTCAAGTCCACCGGATCGCTTTCGGCGGGAACGATGCGGTCTTTGCCTATAACTCGATCCTGCTTGCCACCAGTCACTATCTCTCCCGCCAGAAGTAACAGCGGACGTTTCGAGTTATTAACCAGCACGAGTCGATTGACCTCCGCGTCGCGAACCGGCCGCACGGAATGAATGATTGCCGGATCGTCGGGCCGGCGCCGAATCAGGCCCCGGGCCTGCCCCGCCTCTGTAACCACCACCTCTCCAATGCGCAGGCCTTCATCGAGCGTGAGAAACTCGGCTGTGTCATACGACTTACTCGCCACCACCGGAAAGACAGTTAGATTTCCGCTGCGAAGCGGGCTCAGGAGGGAATAACCAGATGCTGGTGCCGCTTCACCAGCTTGCAAAACGCACGGAACAATCACCGCAGCCAGAACTAACAGAGTGATTCCTGCAACCACGACGACAAGCCGCATAACTGGGCCTCCCCGTAGCAACGAACCGTGGCAACGAGCGAAAGACACATCCGCTCCCGCGTCTGCGCGATTCTCTCTGCGCCGCCGCTACCCCGGCACGCCAAAGACGGAGCGTGCCGGGGAGTTCAACCGCGAGTCTTCCAGGAGTGTCGTTCTCTGCTCGCTGATCGAAGAACGTACGATTTCTAATTCCTTGCGTCTAAAAAATTGCTAGCATCATCTGGTACTCGCTCATGCCAAAGCCCGTGCAATCCGATAACGAACCATCGCTTACCGGACCAACGATCAGCGCAGTGTCGACAACCCCCGCTCTTTACGAGCGCAGCGGTGCCGCGGCCTATGGATTAAGCGCGGAGCGCTTCGCCGCGATTCTCGAAGAAATTCTGCGCAAGCATGTTGCTTCGAACCCGGCTGCAAGCGCTGAGCAGCACGCTCATTTCTGCGCCGGTCTCCGCCTCGAAGAACTGGCCCTAGCGCGCGCGTGTGCCCAGGGAAACGAGCGGGCATGGCACGACTTCATCAGCCGTTATCGGCAGAAACTTCATAGTATGGCGCTGCATATCACGCGCGACAGCGCACATGCCGCGGAGCTAGCCGACTCGCTTTTTGCCGATTTATATGGCGTCAACGTGCGCGCCGGAGTGCGCCATTCCAAGCTCGTCTTCTATACCGGCCGAGGTTCGCTCGAAGGTTGGTTGCGCACCGTGATGGCGCAGGAGTTTATCAATCGCTACCGCAAGCAGAAACGCACGGTGAGTCTCGATGAGCAGATAGAAGAAGGCGTGCAGTTTGCCGCGCCCGAGAATTTGCAGCGCGGCTCAGATGGAATGGGCGACGGCACTTCCGATCGACGACTGGAGGCGGCGACCGACGAGGCCCTGGCGGAACTCTCGGCAGAGGACCGGTTTACCCTGGCGTCGTATTTTCTGGACGGGCGCACCCTGGCGGATATTGCTCGTACCCTGGGATTGCACGAATCGAGCGTCAGCCGCCGCCTTGATCGCCTCGCAATCGGGCTCCGGAAGCGCATTCTGGCGGCTCTTAGGCTGCGCGGCATGAGCCACGCCCAGGCTAGCGAAGCTTTGGAGGCGGACGTGCGCGATCTGCAGCTCAATTTGCGCTCCCGTTTGACGCAAGATTCCGCTCGGAAAACGTTCCCTGGTAGTGGCAGAAATGTCCCCGCGCAAGACACGGAAGAAAGTACCGACTGATAGAAGACGATTGACAAGAAGCGAATTGGCAAAACATGACTGAAGTTCCGAAAATCGTACACAATCGCCTCCGGGCCGCCGCGCTCGATGAGAGCCAAAACGCGGCTGAGTCGACGCATCCAGACGCGAATCTCCTGGCCGCTTTTGCCGAGCAGTCGCTCACAGCGGCTGAGCGTGTCGGCGTGCTCGAGCATTTGGCGCTTTGTAGAGGCTGCCGCGACACGGTCGCGCTGGTGCTGCCGGCTGAGGATGTAAGGGCTTTACCGATAGCTGCCGAAAGTGAAGCGGTCCCGATTTCGCAAGCGCCAAAGCGCACGCCCCGTGCGATTTTTGCCTGGCCCAGTCTGCGCTGGGCCGCCCTCGCGGCAGGTGTTGTGGTCGTTGGCTCGGTGCTTCTATTGCGGCCCGGAAAGCTGAACCAGCCTCCCGCAAATCCACAGATTGCGACGAATGCAGCGTCTTCGACGGCGGCCGGCGCGCCCCGCATCGGAACAGCGAACGTCGGAGCGGCGAGCAGGGGTGCCTCTGCCCTGGCCACACCCTCCGCCAATGACAACTCAAGAGACTCCTCCAATTCTAACGAAGCTAACTTAGTAATCGAGGCGCCATTATCCAAAGACGCTGCGCCTCGCAAATTCACTGCGCGACGAACCCTTACTCCTGCGCCACAGCTTCCCGCCGAATCGGCGATGCTGGCCGCTGGTAATAAAAAGTCTTCGCCGCAGGCGGACACGCGGGCGAACATGCCAGCCGTGATGGTCATGAAGGAGTCCGTAGCGAGCGAAACCACAGGTGCAGCAGCAACCCAGACTACCGAGGTTTCAGCGGCGGCCAGCGAACTTTCCACAACGTCCGCCGAGGTCAGCGTAGTGGCGGTCAATGATGCCCCAGCAATCGAGAAAGCGAAGCCGGCTCTGCAAGGCACAGCGCTGGCTAACGGACAGCCTGCGAGCGGCTCAGATCAGCAGCAGGCAGCAGGCGCCGCAGCAACGCCCGCGACAACGCCAACGATACAAGGACGCGCGACGGCCAAGCTGGCGATGGGCGCGAACCCGGCTTCGGCAGGGGGCTTTGCGCAACACGATTTCGGGCGACGTAATTTTGTCTGGGCGATCAGCGCAGGCATCCTGCAACGATCGCTGGATGGCGGCCAAACCTGGCAAGGCAGCTTACACGCAGAGCGCGCCTTGCTCTGCTATGCAAGTTATAGCGGCGAGATATGGGCTGGTGGGCAGGGCGGTGCGCTCTACCATTCTATCGATGCAGGTCTGACCTGGATCCAGTTGCATCCTAACTCTGAGGGCCGCCAACTTACTTCCGACATAAGTCGCATTGAGCTGCGGAATTCCAGCGTCGGCAAAGTTAGTTCGGGAAGCAAGGATGCTGAGGCTCCAAGCGAGATCGTAGTCTCGACGAGCAACAAGGAAATCTGGACAAGCGCGGATGACGGAAAAACCTGGAAAACCAAGTAAGGCAGGCGTTCGGTACTGGCTCAGTTTGACTCGGTTTTGAAAGGGCACGGCTTGAGCCGTGCCGTTAGCATCGCATTTTCATTTCGGCTTTAGCCGCTGAGGGAATGCTTTTTCACACTGCGCCACTACCAGGCGTTTTGCCAGTTCGCTTCGCAGTAACTCCTCATAGTAACGTGTTACTTTCGTACATGAACCGCGGTACTCATTTGCAGCCCTCCCATTACGTAAGTGACATTTACAGTACGGCCATGCGGACATAGGATGAACAAGTAGTTTGGCAGTTCTGGGGGAGGGCTGCCAGAGACGTTCTGAGCTTCATCGCTCAGAACGTTTTTTTATTGGCTGCGATTTTGATCCGAGCGCTTCACCTCTGAACTCGAAAAAACAATCTTCAACTTACGTGGCGGCAGAAACCGCGATCTTTTTGCTTCCAAAAACGGAATCGACCGTGGCCACGATCTGATCCATTGCTCCGTCAATGTCGAGAGTAAAGCGAACCATGTCTATATTTCCAAGCGCCGGATAACTCGCTACCAGGATATGCCACGCTGCGTCGCCGCCGAGATCAACGCTCATAATCTCATCGTAGCCATATCCCAGATAGCGCGCGCGACACAGAAGATCGCTGAGGTGAACGAGGCAGGCAAGCGGGCCGGCCGTCGCCAGCAGGCTTACATCGTGGTGACAATGCGTAACGTCCACTAATTCCTTGGAAAGGCGCCAATGTTCCGCGAGCATGCGCCCACTATCGCAATGAGTGAATCCAAGCACCTGCTCTTCGATAACGTGCAGCGGCGCCTGCTGTTCCGCGGCAATCCGCAGGCATTCTCGAAAGCCCCCGGTATAAGGAACCGAGTTCACCAGCAAGCCAATGTCGTGCAGCAATCCGCCCAGGTAAGCTTTTTCGGGCTCGTGATATTCGATTTTCTTGGCCATCCTCTGTGTAACTAAGGCGCAGCCGAGCGAATGGCGCCAGAACGCATTGGGCTCAATCACCCACTTATCCGCCGGGATAACCCGGTTCATGCACAGACCAAGCAGCAAGGTTCGCACTCGATCCAGCCCGAGAGCCATTACCGCTGAGCGTATGGTTTCAATCTCGCGCCTGCCGTAGAGCGGAGAATTGGCCAGGCGCAGGCATTGCGCCGCAATTGCGCCATCGTAGGAGACAAGCTCCACCACTTTTTCAATCTTGATTCCTTCGAGGGGCAAGCGCAGCATCTCGAGCAGCGGCTGCAGTATTGCGGGAGCGGTCGAAATCGAATCCATGTGCTGGATTTGTGCCTGCAGTTTAGATTCTGTTTGAGCATTCATTTTTTCACTCCCGCTGGCGGCGTCGCTGGCGCCTTCCAATACCCCGTCGTCCCCGTGAAATGCATCAGCCGAAACGTATCATCCACCTGGAAAAGTGATTCGGCATGTCCCAGAAAAAGATAGCCGCCGGGCATCAAATTGGAATAGAAATGCTGAACCACCCGCCGCTTTGAAGCCAGATCGAAGTAGATCAGCACGTTGCAGCAGAAAATGACATCCATCCCTTTCTGAAACAACATTTTGTTGTCGTCGCGAAGGTTGATGCGGTCAAAACGAATTTGCGACTTGAGCAAATCATTGGCCTGAAGTTTCTTGTCGTCCGCATCCTTAAAATATTTTGCCCGCAGGCGATCGTTGGTGCTGCGCAGCGCATACTCCCCGTAAATGCCGGCGCGCGCGGCCTCGAGCGAGTTATCGTTCAGATCGGTGGCCAGAATGTCGAAGGTCCATCCCGCCAGCAACTTCTCTTTTTCTTCGAGCAGAAACATCGCCAGAGTGTGCGGCTCTTCGCCCGTTGAACAACCCGCACACCAGAAGCGCAGCCGTTTCAGGCCGTGCACGCCCTTGGACTGAAGAATCTCGGGAAGGATGACCTTGCGCAACGCATCCAGTTGCGCGGGATGGCGAAACATGTAGGTTTCACCGATCGTGATTTCATTGAGCAGCAGCCTTAACTCAGCATCGCGATTCCCGCGAACGGTCAGGTGTTCGAGGTATTCCGACGGGCTGGTCAACTCCAGCGCAACCATGCGGCGCGCGCAGCGCGAGGTCAGGAGATAGAGTTTTTCTTCGGCATGATAAATCCCCGAAATCTTATACACGAGATCGCGAATTTTCAAAAAAGCCGGATCGCTCGAGTTTTGTTCGGCCGCCGGAGCCAGTTTCGGTTTTGCAATTTCAATGGGCATGGTCTGATCTCTTGTTCGTCAACTCTTGTTCGTCAACCCTTGCTGATCAACTTTTCCCGCATCGTCTCCGGAAAATTGTTTTCTCAATTCGTGTTTCATTTACGACGGCGCCGCGCTGCCCAAGGCTCTCCGCATCCCCACTCTGCGCACCATTTCCGGCGCCATGCCAGCGAGCGGATAAATGCGGTCCGCCAGGCTGGCGGCAACAACACTGCCCGGCATGCCCCAAACCACCGAGGACGCTTCGTCCTGCACGAATACCTCGCCGCCCGCTTCCCGTATCTCGGACGACCCGCGCGTCCCATCCGTTCCCATGCCGGTCAGGACTACTCCGAGCACGTTCGCGCCGCAGGTCCGGGCTACCGAGCGAAACAACACGTCCACCGCCGGCCGGCAGGAATTCTCCTGCGGATCGTGGTTGAGGCCGAGAACCATCTCCGCCCCCTTGCGCCCCACCGTCATGTGATAATCGCCGGGCGCGATCCAGACTTGGCCGCGCCGCAATTTCTCGCCTTCTTCGCCCTCCCGCACATCCAGCCGCGCCAGCGAATGCAGACGCTCGGCCAGCAGACGCGTGAAGAGCGGCGGCATATGCTGCACAATCACGATGGGCACCGGGAAATCGGCGGGCAGTTGCGGAATCAGCGCCGTGAGTGCGTTCGGCCCTCCCGTCGACGTGCCAATGGCCACCAGGTCAATGCGCGATTGCGGATGATCGGCGCGGCGCGGAGCCACCAACATCGGCCTCGCCCGGGGAGCGGCCACCGCGCACAACGACTTGATCTTCCGAATCAATTCGTCCCGCACCAGTTCGCGCGCGCGCTCCGACCCTCCACTATGCGAGGGTTTCGTTACATAATCGCTTGCGCCCTTGGCCAACGCCTCCAGGGTCGCCGTCGCACCTCGCTCCGTAAGAGTGCTGAACATAATCACCGGCAGTTTCGGATAAAGTTTTCGAATCTCAACCAGAGTCGTAATCCCGTCCATTTCCGGCATTTCAATATCGAGCGTGATCAGGTCCGGCTTGGCGTCGGGAATCCTGGCCAGCGCTTGAATGCCGTTTCCCGCGGTGCCGGCAACAGCAATCTCCGAATCGGTCGCCAGCAGGTTTGTCAGCAGCCTGCGTATGACCGCGGAATCATCGACAATCAGCACCCGAACCGGTTTCATGTCTCCCGCTCAAAGAGATTGCGGCGCCCTGCGCAGCGCGCAACCTCAGCGCCCGCCCGCCGCGTGCGCAGCCGCTTTCTCCGACGTTTTATGACCGCGCCGCGCGCTTCCGGCGCCTACTTTAAACCGACCCACCAGATCGCGCAGTTGGTTCGCCACCCGCGCCAGTTGCTCGGTCGCCGTCTGCGCTTCTCCCACGCTCGTCGACGTGCTCTGCGCCGCCTCCGCTACCCCTTGTATGTTTTCCGAAATCGTGGCCGCTCCCCGCGCCGCTTCCGTCACGTTTCGCGCCATCTCCTGCGTCGTAGCGCTCTGCTCTTCCACCGCCGTCGCTATCGTCGTCGAAATCTGGCTGATCTTGTCGATCACCCCTTTGATCCCGCCAATCGCCTCCACAGCTCCGCCCGTGTTTTCGCGGATCACGCCAATCTTCTGCTTAATCTCTTCCGTCGCTTTCGCCGTCTGCTTGGCCAGCTCCTTGACTTCGTTCGCAACTACGGCAAATCCCTTCCCCGCTTCGCCCGCCCGCGCCGCTTCGATGGTGGCATTCAAAGCAAGCAGGTTCGTCTGCTGCGCAATCGAGGTAATCACTTCGATCACTTTGCCGATCTCGACACTCGAATCGCCCAGCTTCGATACCGTCTGATTCGCCGATTCGGCCGAGTCGACCGCATGTCCCGCTACCCGCGCGGCCTCAGTCGCGTTCTTGGCAATCTCACCAATGGTTGAATTCATCTCCTCCGCACCAGACGCCAGCGTCTGCAGATTGGTATTCACCTGCCCGCCCGCCTCGGAGACGACCTTCGCCTGCGCCGTGGTCTCCTCGGAGTTGGCGGTGATGTGCTGGCTCGTCGCCGACAGCTCCTCGCTCGACGCTCCCACCTGCTCCGCCGTCTCCCGCATGGACTGCACGATCTCGCGCAGATTGTTCTTCATCGCATTCAGCGCCACCGTAGTCCGCCCAATTTCGTCTTCGCTTTCTACCGGTAGGTCCTCGACCGCCAGGTTGCTGGCGGCAATTTCGTTGGCCAGACCGACCGCCGATGCCAGAGGCTTGGTAACAAATTTGCGTACCAGCACGGACAGCACGCCGACGCCCGCCAAAAGAGTGAGAAGACTGGTCAGAAAAAGTGCAATCGAATTGGAGCGAGAGGTTTGAACCAACCCCTTGAGAGGGGCATTGATCACAAAGGCGCCCTTGACGTCGCCGGCCTTCAAGCCTTCCTTGGCATAGCCAAACGGGTCCTTTTCGCCGAGTGGCGTTCCGTGGCACCCCAGGCAGTCTTCGCTAAGTCGTACCGGCTGCGCATAATAGAGAACATCTTTCCCATTCTCGACCAGCCGCTCGTAGTATTCCGGGAGTGCCGGGTTTTTATCGAATGCCTCGAGTGCCCGGCGCTCAAATTCGCTCGGCTGATTCTTGCTGTCGCGCGGATGCAATGCCGGGGTGCGGAAGGACATCTGCCGGTCGGCCGCATATTGCTTGGCCACCTCCGTGAATTCAACCGTCGCCGATGACCAGTTCCCGGTCGCCGCCGTTATGCCTGCGACCACCTTTACCTTGTCGCGGAAGGCCTCGTCCGCCTGCTGATTCACCCGGCGTTGTGTAACCCAGTAACTTACCGCCGATGTCAAAATCAGGGTCAAGGCAATCGACCCTAGAATTTTCCCGTTCAGGTTAGTCTTCCGCAGCATTTTCCGCCTCCCGTCCAATGCGGTTCGGTTTCCCTGCAGCCAGTCCCTGTCCCAAACCTCAGCGCGCGCCCGCCGCATGTGCAACCGCCTTCGCCTGCGACGCTTGATAGCCGCGTGCTCCAACTGCTGCCTCCACCTTGAAATGCCCCACCAGATCGCGCAGTTGGTTCGCCACCCGCGCCAGTTGCTCCGTCGCCGTCTGCGCTTCTCCCACGCTCGTCGACGTGCTCTGCGCCGCCTCCGCCACTCCCTGTATGTTTTCCGAGATCGTCGCCGCTCCCCGCGCCGCTTCCGTCACGTTCCGCGCCATCTCCTGCGTGGTGGCGCTCTGCTCTTCCACCGCCGTCGCAATCGTCGTCGAAATCTGGCTGATCTTGTCGATCACCCGTTTGATCCCGCCAATCGCCTCCACAGCTCCGCCCGTGTTTTCGCGGATCACGCCAATCTTCTGCTTGATCTCTTCCGTAGCCTTCGCCGTCTGCTTCGCCAATTCTTTGACTTCGTTGGCGACAACCGCGAAGCCTTTCCCCGCTTCGCCCGCCCGTGCCGCTTCGATGGTGGCATTTAAAGCCAGCAGATTCGTCTGCTGCGCAATCGAAGTAATCACCTCAATCACCTTGCCAATCTCGACGCTCGAATCGCCCAGCTTGGAGACGGTCTGATTGGCGGACTCCGCAGCCGACACCGCTTCGCTTCCAACCCGCGCCGCTGCGGGCGCGTTCCTGGCAATCTCGCCAATCGTCGAACTCATCTCCTCCGAACCCGAAGCCAGAGTCTGCAGGTTCGTATTCACCTGCGCGCCCGCCTCGGCAACCACTTTCGCTTGCGCCGTCGTCTCTTCGGAGTTGGCAGTGATGTGCTGGCTGGTCGCCGACAGCTCCTCGCTCGACGCCGCCACTTGCTCCGCCGTCTCCCGTATCGACCGGATCATGGCGTGCAGGCTTGCCTGCATCTGGTTGATCGCTTTGGTCAGGTCGGCAATTTCATCGCTGCCGCTGACCCGAATTTCCTCTCCCGACAAGTCCCCGCCCGCGATGGTTTCGGCGCGCTCCAGCACAATATGGATCGGCCGCGTTAGCTTCCAGCTAAGCAAGGTGCCGACCGACAGCGCGATTGCCGACAGCGCCATTAGCGCTCCTATCGTGGTGTGCCGCGCGGAGACGGCCGAGGCGACGATCTGTACCTGGCTCGCCGCATACGTTTCCTGCAGGCTCTTCACCACTCCATCCAGAAGGTCAGTCGGAGCCCGGTCCTGCCCCTTCACCGCTTGATCGGCGGCCGCAAAGTCTTTGCCCTTCGAGGCGCGAAATCCGTCCAGGGCGGCGCGGTATTTTTCATCCAGCAGCCGGTGCGCTGCCAGAAATTCGCCCACTTTCCCGCGCGTGTCGCTGCTGTCGACCGAACGCTCGAGCCCGCCCGCGCCGTCGTCGACGCTTTTCTCGAGCGCGGCAAACTCGCTGCTGTATTTCTCCAGGCTTCCCGGGTCGCTTCCCCGCAGCAGAATGTCCTTCCACGCCTGCACCTGCTTCTTGAACAACACCTGCACCTGCCGCGAGCCCTCCACTTGCGCCACCTCGTGCGACAGAAGATGGTCGTAGCGCGCTTCCAGCTCGATTCCCCGGTACATGACAAACGCCGCCGCCGCCACGCCAACGAAAAGCGTGGACGCGATCAGGGTGTTGATCTTCGACGTGACCGTTATCTTCATTTCCTCCTCAACCCTCTTCACTCTCTTGCTCTGGCAATCCGGAATGGCCGCCCACGGCGCTTCATCACCACGCGGAACACCTCGGAGTCTGGCGGGCAACTACCGCCGGCCAGCCGCATGCGCCACCGCCTTCGCCTGCGACGCTTCGTAGCCGCGCTGCCGCGTCTACCCGGAACCGTCCTACCAGATCCCGCAGTTGGTTCGCCACCCGCGAAAGTTGCTCGGTCGCCGTCTGCGCTTCTCCCACGCTCGTCGACGTGCTCTGCGCCGCCTCCGCTACTCCCTGTATGTTTTCCGAAATCGTCGCCGCTCCCCGCGCTGCTTCCGTCACGTTCCGCGCCATCTCCTGCGTGGTCGCGCTCTGCTCTTCCACCGCCGTCGCTATCGTTGTCGAGATCTGGCTGATCTTGTCAATCACTCCTTTAATCCCGCCAATCGCCTCGACCGCTCCGCCCGTGTTCTCGCGGATCACGCCAATCTTCTGCTTGATCTCTTCCGTAGCCTTCGCCGTCTGCTTCGCCAATTCCTTCACTTCGTTCGCCACCACCGCAAAGCCTTTCCCCGCCTCGCCGGCGCGCGCCGCTTCGATGGTGGCATTCAAAGCGAGCAGGTTCGTCTGCTGCGCAATCGAGGTAATCACTTCGATCACCTTGCCGATCTCGACACTCGAATCGCCCAGCTTCGAAACCGTCTGATTCGCTCCCTCCGCTGTTTCGACCGCCTGCCCCGCCACCCGCGCCGCTTCGGTCGCATTCTTGGCAATTTCACCGATCGTGGTATTCATCTCCTCCGCACCCGAGGCGAGCGTCTGCAGATTGGTATTCACCTGCCCCCCGGCCTCCGACACGACTTTCGCCTGCGCCGTCGTCTCCTCGGAATTCGCCGTGATGTGCTGGCTTGTGGCCGAGAGCTCCTCGCTCGACGCCGCCACCTGCTCCGCCGTCTCCCGCATCGAGTGAATCAGCTCGCGCAGGCTGGATTGCATCTGGTTGATCGCGGCAGTGAGGTCTCCGAGCTCATCGTTGCCCTGCGACTTAAGATCGGCATTGGTCAAGTCACCGGCGGCAATCGCCTGCGCCCGCGTGAGCAGAGATTGAGTCGACACCGCAATACGGCGGCTCATGAAGATCGCCACGCCAATCCCGATGCCCAAGGCCGCGAGGGTGGTCAGCGCCATGGTGAGGTTGAGGGAGCGGTTGTTGGCATTCATTTGCTCCGTTTCCTGCCGCAGCAAATCCTCATGGGAATCCGCCAGGCTTCCGAGCGATTTCTTGATCGCCTCAGTAGCAGGCGTCGCTTGATCGGCGAATTCATCACCCGCTCTTAAAACAGCATCGTGCTCACCGCTGGCCGCATGACTCATGGCAGACTCCTGCGCGGCGCGGAGCACTGGAAGTTGCTGCTTCAGGTCTGCCAGACGGTCGCGGTTCGCCTGGAAAGACCATTTGGGAGCAAATTCGTCCAACTGGGCGACGTCCTTTCCGATCGCGCCCCAGTTATCTTCGAACAATTTCTTCGCTGCCTCCCTCCTGACCGGCTCTGTTCCGGCGAGAACTGCTTGACGCCCCTTGCTCTGCGCCTGATTCAGATCTCTCTGCAAATCCTTACAGGCGGCGATACTGGGGAAGCGCATGTTGATTGTGCGGTCGTGGCCTTCCTTGATTGCTCCTGCCTTCACATAGGTGAGTACCGCGCTAAGAACCATGAGGGCAAGGATGCATCCAAAACCAGCCCCTAACTTCTTCCCCAATGTAAATGTCATTTACTTCTCCCTCTGACTACTGAATTTGCACCCAAGTTCTTGCCGCCGAGCCGATAGCCGCGGACACTGCGCCGCCCTCACGCCTCGATCGCCTCCGCTTGCCCCGCCACCCGCACCTCGCAGGCCTGGTCGGTATCGAGCACGTGCATTAACTGGTGCTCGAGCTTATGCACGCCGAGAATCACCGAGCGCAGCCGCGGCGAGAGCGTCTCCGGCGAGGGCTCGAAGGTCGCTTCCTCTACCTCAACGACATTGCCCACCTCATCCGCCAGGAGGCATACCGTCCCTCCCGCCGCCCGCACCACCAGGCAGATCGGAGTCATATCCGGAGGCCGTTCGGGCAGCTCCAGCTGGCGGCGCCAGCTCGAGGACGAGTACGACCTGCCCCCGCAGGTTCATCAGGCCGGCGACCACCGGAGGTGCCAGCGGCACCGGACGCAACTCGCGATAGGTAACCACTTCCTGAATCTTCTGCGACTCCACGCCAAACAAAAGATGATTCAGATAAAAGGTGCAGAATTGCCGAGCATCATTCATAAGGTTCGACTCTTGGCACTTAGCTCCTGGCTCTTAGGTTCTCGGTTTCTGGGTACTGGGTACTGGTTACTGGGTACTGACTGCCGGCTCATACGCCTCCCCCGTGCGCAGCAAGGCGGCGACGTCCAGCAGCTCCGTCACCCGCTCCGAAATCACCGAGCAATGCAGCACCCCTGCGCGTGTCGAAGCAGACTGCGGTTCGAGCGTGCTCTCGACAATATCGAGAATCTGGTTGACCACCAGCCCAAATGACTGCCGTTCGTTTTCGAGCACCAGCACCTGCAGCATCTCGGTTGTCGGCAGCGACATCAGGCCCTCGCCGGGAGGCAGTTGCCGCCGCGCCTCGAGCGCATGCGTTACCCGGATCAAGGGAAGGATCTGCCCCCGGTATTGCGTCACCCACTGGTTGCCCGAGCGCTCGACCTCCGCCCCGGGAATGTTTTCGAGGCGCGCCAGCATCTCGAGCGGCACTGCCATGCGCGACCCGGCGCGGCCAGTAAACAGCACCAGCTTCTGCTTCACCCGCCCGCCGCTTGCCGCCTCGGCTGCTTCCGGCGGCAGATGCTCGCGCCCTTCGGCGAGAATGCTCGAACATTGCGCCAGACCGAGTACATCCAGAATCAGCGCCACCCGGCCGTCGCCCATGATGGTCGCTCCGGCGTAGACGCTGATGCTCTTCAGGTGCCGGCTCAGCGGCTTCACCACAATTTCTTCGGTGTCGTTGATCTCGTCGACCACCAGCCCGAACTGCCGGCCATCGGCCTCGAGCACCACAATGTTCACGACCATGTTCACCGCCTGCGATCCCTCCGTCGGAGCGTCCGGCGGAAGCGGCGCGCCGTTTTTTCCCGAGGCCGGACGGGCGGGGGTGGCAGCCTCCGCGGTTTTGTCTTTGTCCTTGTTTTTGTCTTTGCCTTCCAGCTCCCGGCTCAGGTAAATCAGCGGCAGCAACCGGCCCCGCAGCCGATAGACGGGCGAGCCGTGAATCATCTCGATGCCCTGGTGTCCCGCTCGCTGTTCCGATCGTTGTTCCGATCGTTGTTCGAGGCGCACCAGTTCGAGCAGGCTGACCTGCGGAATGGCATAGCGCTCGCTCTCGCTGGTCACAATCAGCGCCGGAATGATGGCCAGCGTCAGCGGAATCTTCATGCGCACCAGCACCCCTTCACCGCGCTTCGATTGCAGGTCGACGGTGCCGCCAATCTTTTCAATGTGAGTCTTGACTACGTCCATGCCTACACCGCGCCCGGACACATTCGTAACCTTCTCGGCCGTCGAAAAGCCCGGCAGGAACACCAGGTTCACGATCTCGCGATCCGTCAGGCGGCTGGCCTGGTCGGCCGAAATCAATCCCTTCTGCACCGCCTTGTTGCGAATCCTCTCCTGGTCGAGCCCCGCCCCATCGTCCGAGATCTCGATATTGACCTGCCCACCCTCAGGAAAAGCGCGCAGCCCGAGCCGCCCCTCCGGGCTCTTTCCCGCCGCCTTCCGCACCTCGGGCGTTTCGATGCCATGGTCGACCGAATTTCTCACCAGGTGAGTGAGCGGATCTTTGATCGCCTCAATCAGCGTCTTGTCCAGTTCCGTCTCCTGCCCTTCCATCTCCACCCGCACCTGCTTGCCGCAATCGAGCGCCAGGTCGCGCACGGTTCGCGGAAACTTGCTCCAGATGTTTCCGATCGGCTGCATCCGCGTCTTCATCACTCCACCCTGCAGTTCGGTGGTAATCAGATTGAGCCGCTGGCTGGCCGCCACCAGCGTGCTCTCTTCGGTGCGGTTGGCAAACTGCAGAATCTGGTTGCGCGCCAGCACCAGCTCTCCCACCAGATTCATCAGGTGATCGAGCAGGCTTACATCCAGCCGTATCGTGCTCCCACTGGCGCTCTGGCCGCCTGCTGCCGCCTGCGCCCGCTGTGCCTCCCCTGTGTCGGCTGATTTCGCTTCCTCCACTGTCATCCCGCTCGTCTCCGCTACGGGCTTCTCCACATCCCGACTGTCGGCCGTCGCAGAAATCGCCTTCACCGCGCTTTTCGCCGCACTCGGCTTCGCCTTGCTTGCCTTGACCGCGCTCGTCTGGATCTCGCCGCCCGCAACCTCTCCTCCACTCGCACCCCCAGCTTCCGCCGACTTCGCCTCCGACGGCGCGTCCTTGCCCCCCGCTTCCGGAGCCTGCTGCAGCCGCGTCAGCCGCGCAATCAGTTTCGTGTCGTCGCGCTCGCCCTCGACTCCGGTCGCTTCTATGCTCCCCAGCATCTGCCGGACGGCATCGACCATCGCCAAAAGCCCGCTCGTGATCTCGCGATCCAGTTCGAGTTGCCCGTCCCGCAGCCGCCCGAGCAGGCTCTCGCCCACATGCGCCACCGCCCCCAGTTTGTCGAAGTCGAGGAAGCCCGAGGTGCCTTTAATAGTGTGGATGGTGCGGAAAACGCTGCCGAGAATCTCGCGGTCTTTCGGATGCTTCTCCAGCGTGATCAGGTCGCGATCCAGCCGGTCGAGGTTCTCATAGCTCTCGACCAGAAACTCTTTGACAATGTCGTCGGAATCATTCATAGCGATGTACCTTCTCCATCGGCGCTGTTCCCAGTCCGCTTGAGCCTAAGTCTCGCGGAGCGTCCACCCGGCGCTCTCGAAGTGCACCGGCCGAGGTTCAGCCTCGGCCATTAGAAAGGCGCAACCGAGCGACAGACTTTTCCTGGAGTACGAGCACGTGAAGCCCCGAGGGCAACGCGCCACCGCTCTTAGTCACTATCGGAAGGACGTGCCGCCGGGAAGGACGTGATGAGGCGCCAGCGAGGCGGACGCGCCCTTCCTTCTCAATTTGCTTTTCGGAACCGCGCAAGGTCTTCGTAGGGCGGAGCTTGCCCTGAGCTTGTCGAAGGGTGCCCCCACCTGCCCGGCCGAGCGCAGCTCGGCCCCCGCGACCAATCCCGAGCCGCCAAGATGCACTTCTTAGAATCTGGCTTTAACGCGCCGGATCGGCGCCAGAACCCACCTGATCACACCGAGTAGGAAACATCATCATCATTCGCAACACCGGAATCAAGCGCCGCATATTCCGCCAGCGCCGTCGCCTGGCCCGACTTGCTCCCCCGCCGCATGGCGACGATGCCCGTCCGCACCATCTCCAAAATCCCGTAAGGACGCAGCAATTCAAGCAGACCGTCGATCTTCTCTTCCGCGCCGGTGATTTCGATAGTCAACGACTCCGGAGCCACATCCACCACGCGCGCCCGAAATACGCTCGCCAGTTGCAGCACATGCGACCGCGCCTCGTGCGCCGCCGCCACCCGGATCATCGCCAGATCGCGCACAATCGCCGGCTGATTGGTAATATTCTCGACCAGCAGCACGTTCACCAGTTTGTATAAATTCGCCTCGATGCGCTTCGCCTGGTCATGATCGGCGTCGACGGTAATCGTCATGCGCGATACTTCCGGCTTCTCCGTCCGTCCTACCGTCAGCGAATCGATATTGAAAGCCCGCCGCCGAAACAGCGAAGCCACACGGGTAAGCACCCCAGGTTTATTTTCGACATACACCATGAAAGTGTTCAGCATAATTTCGATCGCTCTCCCGGTATCAGGTCAGAGGTGAGAGGTCCGATTGCAGAGGTAAGACCGATCGAAGCTAAAGCTCTAACCTCTGCAATCGGACCTCTCACCTCTGACCTGATTTCACTCATCTTCCGCCGTCTCCACAATCGGACTCGGCCGCCGGATCATATCGTGCAGCGCCGCCCCCGCCGCCACCATCGGATACACCGTATCTTCCTGCTCCACCTTAAAATTGATCAACACCGGCCCATCGTGCGCGCGCGCCTCTTCGACCGCCGGCACCACCTCCGACCGCTTCGAGATAGTCATGCTGCGAATCCCATAAGCGTCGGCCAGCTTCGCGAAATCCGGATTCAGCAACGGCGTCGCCGCATAATTCCGGTCATAGAAAAATTCCTGCCACTGCCGCACCATGCCGAGAAAGCCATTGTTGATGATCGCGATGTGAATCTTCAGATTCTCCTGCACCAGCGTGGCCAGTTCACACATGGTCATCTGAAATCCGCCATCGCCCACCACCACCCACACCTCCGCATCCGGACAAGCCACTTTCGCCCCAATCGCCGCCGGCAGCGCAAAGCCCATCGTCCCCAGCCCGCCCGAAGTAATCAGCGTCCGCGGATGCTCATGCTTGTAATACTGCGCCTCCCACATCTGGTGCTGCCCCACGTCGGTGACGACGATCGTCTTGGCGTCCCGCGTCTGCCGCCACAAATCATTGATCACATGCGCCGCATAAAGATGGCCGCTGTCGGGCAAGTTCTGAATGTCGCGCACCGCCGCATCACCCTTCAGCTTGTCAATCGAATCCAGCCACTCACTACGATCAATCGATTCCACCTTCGGCATCAACTCCAGCAATACCTCCCGCAAATCGCCGACCAGCGGCACATCCACCTTCACATTCTTATTAATCTCCGCCGGATCAATCTCGATATGAATCTTCTTAGCATTGGTCGCGTAGGTCTTTAAGTTCCCGGTAACCCGATCATCAAAGCGCATGCCAAACGCCAGCAGCAGGTCCGCCTCCTGAATCGTGTGATTGACCCACGCTTCCCCGTGCATCCCCATCATCCCCAGATTCAGCGGATGTGACGCCGGAAACGCTCCCAGCCCCAGCAATGTCATTGCCACCGGAATCCCCGCCCGCTCGGCAAAATCGCGCACCTCGCGCATCGCTCCCGAAACAATGATGCCGTGCCCGCCAAGAATCACCGGCCGCTTCGAGTTGTGAATCAACTCCAGCGCCTGCTCGTATTCTTTCGGAGCGGGCGACAGATCGGGTCGATAGCCCGGCACTTGCGGCTTGGCCGCCTCCCAGTCAAACTCGCACGTGCCCTGTTGCGCATCCTTGGTTATGTCGATCAGCACCGGCCCCGGCCGTCCCGACTTTGCGACATAGAACGCCTCGCGCACCGTCTGCGCAACCTCGGAAGCATGCGTCACCAGATAATTATGTTTCGTGATCGGCAGCGTCACGCCCGTAATATCCGTCTCCTGAAACGCGTCCGACCCAATCAACTTGCTTCCCACCTGCCCCGTGATACAAACAATCGGAATCGAATCGAGCATCGCCGTGGCGATCCCCGTAACCATGTTGGTAGCGCCCGGCCCCGACGTCGCCACCGCCACTCCCACCTCGCCGCTCGCGCGCGCATAGCCATCCGCCATATGCGTGGCGCCCTGCTCGTGCCGCACCAGCACATGATGAATCTTGCTGTGCTTGAGCGCGTCATAAGCCGGCAGAATCGCTCCACCCGGATAGCCAAACACCACCCGCACCCCTTCCCGCTCCAGGCATTCCCAGAGGATGCCCGCCCCCGTCATCATTCTTTTCTCCGCCTTCGCCGCGCCTGAGGCTGGCGCGTTTTTCTGCTCCGTCATAGCGACTCCCAATGCCGTGTAGCGTGTGTTCGTGGAAATCTAAGTATTCATCCACAGCGAACGGTGTGCACTTTCGTTGTCATCCTGAGCGCAGAGAAAACTTCGCAGCGCGAAGTTCTCACGCAGTCGAAGGACCCCTACGTCCACCATAATCCAAGACTTAGCCTAACAAACCGACCGGTCGGTTGCAAGAGCTAACTCATTGCGCGAACCCTCATTTAGGGCTTTTTGCGGGAGTAAACAAGGAGAAAACCATTGTTAAAGGGGGATGGTATCGGCGTCCCGCTGCTTGTCTAACATTTCATCCAGTGATCTTTCACTGCGCCGCCGCGTCCGAGTAAGATCGCACTGCTTCCTGGCAAGCGCCCGCCGCGGTCAGCACTTTGTCAAACGCAGTATCTGTTCTGAGCTTGCCCAGCAGCGGATCGGCCAGCAGATTCTCGTGCGCACAATAATTCTGCTCCACTGCGCTCTGCAGCAAATGCAGCGCCGCCTGCTTTTTTCCGCAGTAAGCAAAAATCGATCCCTGGTAATACCACGTCTCGGGATCAGGTTCGGTCGGCAAATTCGTTTCCGCTTCCTGCGCCATCCGGTCCAGTTCCGACGCCGGACGCAACCCAAGACAAGCCTCCATCAAATCGCGATGATAGCGCGGCGTAGTCGGCATGCGTTTCACCATCTCGCGCGCCTCCTGCACTTTGCCTTCGCGTAAAAGAACAGAAGGCGTCACATAAGCGGCCCACTCCGAACCCGCATCCAGCCGTACGAAATCGCGCGCCCGCTCCGTCTTTCCCAACTCCATGAAGGCCCACGCGCACGACCGAAACGCATAGTTACCGGGGTCGAGCGCCAGCGCAGTATTGCATTCATTGGTCGCTTGTTCCAGCATCCCGGCATAACGATAGACAAAACTCATCGTGAAGTGAGCTTGCGGACTCTCCGGGCGACGCTTCACCAGGGCCTGCGCCGATTGATACGCCTTGCCCAGTTCGCCGCGCTCCACATGATTGGTGATCAGTTGGCCCGCCGCAAACACGCGATTCGGATCCAGTTCGATGGCGCGCTCATAAGCCTTGTTAGAGCGCTGGAACATCGGCTCCCCGCCATCCGAATAGTCCGCGTCATAGTAACAACGCAGCCCAAGTTGCTCCCATGCCGGCGCATAGGTAGGATCCACATCGACGACATGCTCCAGCACCGCAATGGCATCCTTATTAGGTCCCGCATCATGCGGCAGCGCCAGGCTATGCAGATAGAGGTCGTAAGCCTCCGCATTTTTCGGCCGCGTTCCCGTGTCAAGAAATCCGCCGGCCACTCCAATCGCTGGCAATAACTCCTGCCGTATCCGCGCCGCCATTTGCGACTGCAAGGCAATCAGATCCTGAGCCGGGGCCGTCATGTTGGTCTGCCATACCAGCTTGTTCCCCTCGACTTGAATGGCTTCCAGCGTAATCATCAGGCGGTCGCCCTGCTTTAGAAAGTGACCGGTAAGAATGTTGGCGACGTGCACTTCCTTGCCCGCTTGCTGCGGATCGACGTCGTTCCCTACAAATTTGCGCGTGATCGCCGACGGCCGCACGTCCAGCGTTCGTGTGTACGTAAGCGTATTGGCAATTTCGTCCGCCAGCGCAAAGCGCAGAAACTCCACGCTGATGTCGCCATTCATGTTCTGCAGCGGCAGCACGGCGATCGTATTCTTGGGCGCGGCTGCTGCCTCCATCCGATGCTGCTTGAACCACACCGCACCGACCGCCGCCAAAACCGTAATCAACAGGGCGGTGACGCCTAACAGAAGATACGTTGAAAATTTACTCGTCGCCTGAAACGTGCTGGTGGCAATGCGATACGGCAACACTGGCCGCCGCATTCCACTCTTGGTCATCCCCGATTCCGTTTCCTTCCGCAGCGATTGCAAGTCGCCCTTCATCGCCAGCGCATTCGGATAACGATGGCCGCGATCCTTCTCCATGGCGCGGCCGATAATCCCCTCAAGGTCCGGGGGCAGCGCCGGATTAAGGCTAAGCGGCGAAACCGGCTTCTGATTGAGCACAGCATCGATCGTGGTGATCACGTTGCCGGTGGCAAAGGGCTTTTTGCCCGTCGACATTTCATAGAGCACCACGCCCAGCGAAAACAGATCGCTGCGCGGATCGAGGTCTTCACCTCGCGCCTGTTCCGGCGACATATAAACCGCCGTCCCCGGAATCACCCCCATCGCGGTCAGCGAATCTTCCATCGCCGCCTCGCTCGAACTCGGATCGCGCGCCGCCTTCGCCAATCCAAAATCCAGAATCTTCGCCTGCCCCGTCTGCGACACAAAAATATTCGCCGGCTTGATGTCGCGATGGATGATTCCCTTGGCATGCGAAGCCGCCAAAGCATCCGCTACCTGAATGCCGATGTCTAGAACGTCATCGATCTCCAGCGACTTGCCGCGTATCCGTTCCTTCAGGCTCACCCCTTCCAGCTTCTCCATCACAATAAAAGGATGGCCCGCGTTGTCGTCGATGTCGTGGATGGTGCAGATGCCGGGATGGTTCAGCTGAGAAGCGGCGCGCGCCTCGCGCATAAAGCGGTCGAGGGACTTGCGGTCGTGCACCATCTCCTCGGGAATAAACTTGAGCGCAACGTGGCGCGCAAGGCGCGTGTCTTCCGCCTCATACACCACGCCCATGCCACCACCGCCGAGCTTCCCCACTATGCGATAGTGGGAGACCGTTTGGCCGATCATTCCAAGAGGCCTCAGTGCCGTCGGCGTTATGTTAGGCCGCTGCCCGAGACTCGGTCAACCCGTAACCGCAAGCGGTGGTGGTGCAATTTCAGCTACAGCCGCAGAACCTTCAACCACCAAGGGACACTAAGGATAACGAAAGAGATGACTTGTGTGTTTCCTTCGTGTGCCGGAGCCTGCCCTGAGCGGAGCCGAAGGGTGCCCTCTGTGGTTGTGATTTCGCAAACTGCACCACTACCGCGCAAACCTGAGAAGTTAAAGCATTTGCCGCCTGCCGCCGATTCTTCCAGACGTACCTCAGAAAGCACGGGCCCCGCTATTTGACTGCCCTATCGGCCCTCCTCGGTCTTATGATGGATGCATCACGATCCCATTAAGTCGTCCGCCACGGAGGTGTGACTGAGCGGTCCTACGTTCTTTCGCCCAGCAGAGGTCGGAGGATTCAGCCTCATGCAGGCCTTGGTGGTCGATGATTCGGCCGTCTATCGCAAATTGATCGGCGACCAGCTCCGCAGCTGGGGTTTCGGCGTCACCTTGGCCGAGACCGGCTCCGACGCCTGGAAAATTCTTGAGCAACCCGATTCTCCCAAGCTCGCGCTGCTCGATTGGGTGCTTCCCGATCTCGATGGCATTGAACTCTGCCGCCGCATCCGCAACGCACGTTCATCCGGCCCCTACGTCTACATCATTCTGCTAACCGGTAAAGAAGGCCATCAGAACATGCTCGATGCCATGAAAGCCGGCGCTGACGATTACCTGGTCAAGCCCTTCGACGAGATGGAACTAAAAGCTCGCCTGCTGGTCGGCAAACGCATTCTTGATCTGCAGGAGGAACTGGTTTCCGCCCGCGAGTCCATGCGTCACGCCGCTACCCACGACAGCCTCACGGGACTAATGAATCGAGGAGAGATTATGGCCATGCTGGCGCGCGAACTGGAACGCGCGCGCCGCGATCACTCCCCCGTGGGCGTCATCCTCGCCGACATCGACCATTTCAAAAAAGTGAATGACACCCTCGGCCATCTCTTCGGCGACGAAGCGCTGCGCGAAGTCGGCCGCCGTCTGCGCGAACAACTCCGCGTCTACGACGGCGTCGGGCGCTACGGCGGAGAAGAATTTCTGATGGTTTTGCCCGACTGCGATTTGCCCAACGCTCTGCAGCGCGCCAACGAATTGCGCGACGTCATCTCTCGCGCCCCAGTGGCTTGTTCCGGAGAAGAGAAACTCATCACCATGAGCATGGGAGTCGCCGTCGCCATTTCTCCAAGCGATGGGAAAAGCGACCTGGAAACATTGTTGAATCAGGCTGACGCTGGCCTTTACGCCGCCAAAGAGAGCGGTCGCAACCGGGTCGAGCACTTCATCCCAGAGCAGAAGAAAGCCGCGGCCGCCCGTGCCCGCAAAAGCTAAATCCCTTTTTTCTGAACCCTCTAATAAACGGATCTGGCCTCAATATTTCACGTCTCTCATGAGATAAGCGCAATCTCTATCGTCCGGCCGTTCTGCTGAAACACGCCG
Source organism: uncultured Acidobacteriaceae bacterium (assembly GCA_963800565.1). Taxonomy (GTDB): domain Bacteria; phylum Acidobacteriota; class Terriglobia; order Terriglobales; family Acidobacteriaceae; genus Acidiflorens. The sequence continues at coordinate 2,942,579 of CAWDBM010000006.1, read as the reverse complement.
CTTTTACCTCTGACCAAACCCCCATAAAAATTGTTAAAGATTTCCCGAACCTCTGTCGATGCTTGATCTAGATAGATACGGATTTCTGACGCAAAAAATGGAGCAAACGCCGTGAGAGTTACGCTTGGCAAAAAACTGGGTCTGAGCTTTGGCGTCATCCTCGCTTTGGCCGTTCTCGGCTCTACCGTAAGTTACATAAAATTGACCGGCGTCACGCAAAACGTGGATGTGACCTTCGAGTTGTGCTTCCCCTCCAGCGAGGCCCTTAAAATTTTGCAGCGCGACATGAACATGACTTCGGTCAAAGCCCGCCAGGCCATTCTCGCAGGGTCGCAGCCGGATCGGAGAGAGGTAGCGCTCGCCGCGTGGAAAAAAACCTGGGACACTGTCGCGAAGGACCTCGCCAGCCTGGACCAATTGGCTCCCCAATGGGTGGATCAGGCAAACCGCGACCGTCTGGATGAAATTAAGAAGCGACTAACCTTGCTTCATGACGACCAGCAGGAAGCGATGAATCACGCCGTAGGCGACCGCGAGGCTGTCATCCAGGCGGGCAACGAGTATACCGACCATGGCACGCGGGCAGCCGAAGCCTCCCGGAAATCGCTCGAAGCCATGTCGGATTCCTTCCACGCGTTGCTGGAAAAGAACAAAGAAGCAGTCCATGCGGCAACGCGCTCGCTCAAAATGACGCTCGGAGCAACGACCTTGACGGCACTTGCCTTCGGCTCCGTCGCCGCCATCGTTCTCAGTCGCCGCACCGCCGCCCGGCTCAGGCGGTTGACCCAGATGATTCAGGACATTGCCGAGGGTGAGGGCGATGTCACCAAACGCCTGGAAGCGTCCGTCGGCTTCGGCAATGACGAACTGGGCGAAGTCTGCCATTTCTTCAATCTATTCATGGACAAACTCCAGGAAATCCTTCGCAAGATCTCGGCCCACACCCAAAAACTCGCCATCGCCAGTCAGCAACTGCTCGAAGCCAGCGAGCAAATCACCGTCAATTCCGGAGAGACCGCCACGCAATCAACCTCCGTCGCTCGCGTCACACAACAGGTTTCCCAGAATCTCCAGGGTCTTTCAACCGGCGCCGGCGAGATGACTTCGACCATCCAGAGCATTGCCGCAAATGCCCATGAAGCCGCCAAAGTCGCATCCTCTGCCGTGAACACGGCACAAACCGCCACCACCACCGTCGCTAAGCTAGGACAATCCAGCGTCGAGATCGGAGAAGTCATCAAAGTCATTACCACCATCGCCCAGCAAACCAACTTGCTGGCCCTGAATGCGACCATCGAAGCCGCCCGCGCCGGCGAAGCCGGCAAGGGTTTCGCCGTCGTCGCCAACGAAGTCAAAGAACTCGCCAAGCAGACCGCCAAAGCCACCGAAGATATCGGTCTGAAAATCACCACCATCCAACTCGACACCAAGGGTGCGGTAGCGGCGATCGGTACGGTCAGCGGCGTCATCAATCAGATCAACACCATCTCCGCCACCATCGCCGCGGCAGTCGAAGAGCAGAGCGCGACCACCAATGAAATGACGCGCAACGCCAACGAAGCAGCCAGCGGGGCCGGCGATATTTCGGTCAGCATTGGCGGAGTGGCCCAGGCAGCCGAAGGCACATCGGCACGCGCGCAAGAGTCGCAAAGAGCCGCCGAAGAGTTGGCCTCCATAGCCATCGAACTCAGCAACCTGATGCGACAGTTCAAGATCGAGCGTCCGGATAGGCGTCTCGACATATCCTTGCCCGTGCAACTCAGCGTGATCGACGCCAACGGCCAGTCGCTCGATCAAGACGCGGTGACGATAAACATCAGCCGGTCAGGAGCCCTGTTGAAAGGCATCCGCGGCAAACTCCAGATGGGCAGCACTGTCTCTCTCTCCCGCTCCAACAAGCAAGAACAGTTTCAAGTCGCCTGGGTGGGAGCAGAAAACTCTCCGCAAGCTGGCCAGATTGGCGTCTCAACAAACGACCCGGCGAGCTCGTTTTGGAATGATGTGCTCGAAGGCCAGTCCGAGGACGATCTGACCGGCGTAGAAACGAGCTATTCCAAAAAGCCTCCGGCAAAACGAAAAGCCATGGCGCAACGGGCGTAGTCAGTCTGAGCCGCAAAAATGGGAAATGATTGCTGGAACCCATAGTTTCACTCAAACCCTCCTAGTGCCGTCACCGCGTCACCGCAAGCCGCGCTGCGTGTAGCGCCGGCATCTTGCCGGCATAGCACATCGAAAGGCTTCCGTGTTCAAATCCTACGGTTACGCCCCCGTGATAGCCTTGGAGAATGTGAGCTCCGTCCGTATCGAAATTGACGCAAGCACTGGACCACTTGCCGACTGACCTCTCAACTCGCATCAAGCAATCCGCCCGCGCCGCTGGATTCGATCTCTGCGGCATCGCTCCCGTCCGCGACTTCGGCGAGTTACAAGTTTTTCCCGCCTGGATCGCCGACGGCAAGAACGGCGAGATGAAATATTTGGAAGCGCGCGACGACGCCGGAGACCTCAAGCGCGCCGCCCTCGCCCGCGTAGCTCCCTGGGCCCGCAGCGTAATCGTCTGCGCCATCAACTACAACACCGCCCATCCGTATTCCACGCAATACACCCAACCCGAAGATGCGAGCACCGGCTGGATCTCCCGCTACGCCTGGTCGCAAGAGGATTATCACGACTCAATCCTGCGCCGACTGAAGCAAGTAGAAAACAACGTACGCGCAACGCTTGAAGACACTGGGTACTGGCTACCAGGTACTGGGTACTTACGCTCTTACGTCGACACTGGCCCGCTAGTCGAGCGCGTTTACGCCAAGTACGCCGGCATCGGATGGATTGGCAAAAATACCTGCATCATCAACCAGAAAATGGGATCGTGGTTATTTCTAGGAGTGATTCTAACCTCGCTTGATTTTGCCGGTGATAAGCTCAACGATAATCTCACCGCCGATCTCCCTGCGCCCGATCGTTGCGGAACCTGCACCCGCTGCATCACCGCTTGCCCCACTCAGGCCATCATCGCGCCCGGCCAATTAGACGCTCGCCTCTGCATCTCCTACCTCACCATCGAAAAGCGAGGCGAGATTCCCCTCGACCTCCGCCCCGGCATAGGCCGCCACGTCTTCGGTTGCGACATCTGCCAGGATGTCTGCCCCTGGAATTGCAAAGCACCGGCAACCTCAGTTCCCGAGTTCCAGCCGCGCGAAGGTCTCGTCAACCCCGCTCTAGATTGGCTGGCCGAAATGCAGGCCGAAGAATTTCGCGAAGTCTTTCGCGGATCCCCCGTCCGCCGCGCCAAGCTCTCCGGCCTGCGAAGAAATGCCGTCGTAGCCATGGGCAACAGCGGCAACAAGAAATTTATTCCCGCTCTCAAGAAACTAAGCGAAGGTTCCGACGCGGTGGTAGCAGAACACGCGCGCTGGGCGGAAGCAAGACTCGACTCCGATCGCGAGTAAGGGCAAAGCGTACTGCCTGCTGAATTCCGGCTAGTGGTGCAGTTTCAGACCCCAGCCTTCGAACCCTCAACCACGAAGGACGCTAAGGATCACGAAGGCATTCGCTTACGTATTTCCTTCGTGAACCTTCGTGACCTCTGTGGTTAACGACTTCGCAAACTGCACCACCTACCGAATTTCGCAATCACTCCTCCCTTAAAATCATCCTCCATTACAATCGTCTTTCCATCCACCGAGGGCCAAATGTTCGAGAAAAATCTGCTCCAAGCGAAGCGCATACTGATCACCGGCGGCGGCACCGGCTTAGGCAAAGCCGCCGCTCAGCGTTTCCTTGAATTGGGCGCTGAAGTTTATATTTGCGGCCGCCGCCAGGAAGTCTTAGCCGCCACCGAGCAAGAATTGCGCCAGCGCACCGGCGGCCAAATCCACTCCCATGCCTGCGATGTGCGCGACCCCGCCGCCGTCGAACAGATGATCGAAAAAATCTGGGCTGACGCTCCCCTCGACGTGCTCATGAACAACGCCGCCGGAAATTTTCTGGCGCGCACCGAAGAACTTTCCCTCGGCGCATTTCAATCCGTAATCGGCATCGTCCTCTTAGGCACGCTGCACACCACCATGGCATGCGGCCGCCGCTGGCTCGCGGACAACCGCAAAGGCAAGAAAGTAGTCCTCAATATCACCACCACATACACGATGACCGGTTCCGCCTATGTAGTACCCTCAGCCGTCGCCAAAGCCGGCGTGCAGGCCCTCACCAGAAGCCTCGCCGTCGAGTGGGGAGACCGCGGCATTCGCATGAACGCCATCGCCCCCGGCCCGGTTCCCACCGAAGGCGCTTTCTCCCGCCTGCTCCCTCGACCTGAACTAGCCGAAGACGCGAAGAAGCGCATCCCCCTGGGACGCTTCGGCACCACAGAAGAGTTCGCCAACCTCGCCGCATTCCTCATCAGCGATGGCTCCGGCTACATCAACGGAGAAGTCGTCACCATGGATGGCGGCGAATGGCTGCAAGGCGCAGGCGAATTCACCGCGCTAGGCAGGCAGCTAAGTAATGAAGAGTGGGAGATGATGAAACCAAAACCCAAGAAGCCGAAAGAATACTGAAAAACTCACGTTTCGTATCAGGGCATCGCTTTAGCGATGCCATAAGTCCTAAAATTGAAAAGCCCCTTTAGGGGCTGGCACCGCAAATCGAGTTTTCAGCAAACTGTTTGGCTGCTGAGGCAAGCCCGCTCCTCAACCCAAAAACGAAAGCGTCCGGACTCGTTAGAGTCAGCGGACGCCCGTCGAACAGCCCTCCCCCGAAGTCTGCTCAAGAACGACTCTACGTTCTCTCTGCCTAAACGAGAATGGCACGAATGGGTGACTCCATAGGACGTTCTGGTAGGGTAGCGGTAACCGCTTGATTTTCTGAGGTTTCCAATTCGAAAACGCCCTTAAGAAACAGCCTGCGAATCCAAGTCCAGAGGATGGCCGACTTCTCACTACGTGCGTGCCCGATCGCCCAGCGAGATACACACTCAGCGCCAACCAGTCCTACCCGCCTGAAGGGAAAACATCCCGATTCTCGTTCTAATGTGCAAGGCACACGCGAACGTCTGCCAATGGTGGGATTCACATGGCTCAATCTTCCGACAGCCGCATTCTTTACCCCCCGGAGCCGACAGCAGACCCGACAAAAGGGCCGACAACGGAGCGGACAACCATACAATCTCCCGCCAGCGTAGCCGCTCAGAGTAACGAAGGTCCTGCACCAGCGCCGCCCGATAATTCGACGCCGTCCCACAGCCAGCCTGCGCCCAACTACCCCGAGCCTCCACTCTACGTTCGCGAGGCGCTCGACGACGCCGAGCGACTCCTGAAGTATGCGGCCGAAACCGGCGTTGATGTCGATACCGCCACCCGCGATCATGTTTTGGAGGCGAGGGCCGCCAGCGGCAGCGGCTGGACCGAAGAAATTGTCGCGAACCTGCTGGCAGCGCTCACTACGCTCGCGGCCAAGCTCAGCCCCATCAGCGCCGAAAGTCTGAAGGCCTATGCTGATGACACCCAGTCCACCGTTCGCAGTTACTGGATCGTCGCCATCCTCCTCGCCATCGTCATCGTCCCGTTTTCGATCGCCAGTTTTGTCTCTTCCTCTATATCGAGCGCCATCCGCACCGACATCACTACCGCCAACGACCTGGCCGTAAAGCTCAGAGCTGAACTCGGAACTGCGGACGCGCCCAAGGGTGGAACTCCCGATAAGCCGCTCCCGACAAGCCTGAGCGAGGCCGACGTCATCTCGCAACTCCAGCTTTATGCCTCCACTCTGCGCGGCATCGACGCTCGCACCCGCCAATTAAATGCGTTCGTAGTGGGAGCGGCGCGAGATCCTTACATTGACTTACGCTGGGATCCGAAGAAATCCGCGAAAGAAAACAGCGACAACCAGTTAAAGCTCAAAGCTCTCTTTCAGCTTCCCATCGGTCTGCCCAACATGCCTAAGACAGTCGATGACTTAACCTCAACCTATCAGGATGACCGCCTGTTCGCGCAAGACACGCTCGATCTCGTCTCCGTTTACTACGGAGCGATTGCCACCTGCATCCTGCCCGTTCTCTACGCATTGCTAGGCACATGCGCCTATCTGCTGCGAACCTTCGAGCAGCAAATGGCCCTTCGCACCTTCATGCCCACGGTCGCCAACTCCGCTCGCTTTCTTATCGCCGCCATAGGTGGCGCCGTAGTCGGTCTGTTCAACAATTTCAACATCACCCAGGGAGCTACCATTCCGCCCCTGGCCATCGCCTTCCTCGTAGGTTATGCCGTTGATGTCTTCTTCACGTTCTTAGAGAGCTTGATTGGGGCCTTCACCAAAAACAAAAGCACCACACCTTCCCCGCAACCCGTGCCCGTCGCACAAAAGACATAAATAGAGTTCGGGCAATACAAGTCGACCGGCAGCCGCCAGGAAAGAAGTTCAAGGAGTTTCATGCCGCCAGGATTAGACAATCTCAAACATATCGTCGTTCTGATGATGGAGAACCGCTCCTTCGATCACATGCTCGGCTCACTCACCGCCGTCGATCCCCGCATCGATGGCGTCACCGCCCAACTGAGTAACCCCGACACCACCGGCGCATTAGTCAAACCGCAGCCCCTGGCCCAGTTTCAAGGCCAGTTAGATCCAGATCCCGACCATCATTTTCCCGCCGTCGACTTACAAATCTTCGGTGGAAATACAAGCGCCGGACGCCGGCCCAACATGCAGGGCTTCATCAAGAGTTACTTCAACCAGCAGGAGGATGTAGCGCACTCTCAGAAGATCATGTATTACTTCGCCCAAAACCAGCTACTAGTGCTGACGACGTTAGCGCTGGAGTTCGCCGTCTTCAACCGCTGGTTCGCCTCCATTCCCGGCCCAACCATCTGTAATCGCGCCTTTGCCCACTATGGCACTTCCTTCGGACGCGTCGACATGAACATTCTCTATATCAACGAGCCTTTCAAGGATATCTACAGCCGCCTCATCAATGCCAATCCGAAGCACACCGCCAAACTCTATTACTACGACACCGCCAGCTCAACTATGGAAGTCGCCAACTTACTTCAGAACGAACCCCAGCTATTCGGCACTTACGATCAATTTCTCGATGATTGCAGCAGCGGCAATCTCCCCGAATACTGCTTCATCGAGCCCAATTACAGCGATCACGACACCGACACTGGAGAAGCCGTCGCCAGCGATCAACATCCCGACCATAACATTCAGGCCGGCGAGTTATTCATAGCCTCTGTCTACAACGCCATCAAGCAAAACGCAAACCTATGGCAGAGCACCGCGCTCTTAGTTGTCTACGACGAACACGGAGGCATCTACGATCACGTCGTCCCTCCCGCCTGCACGCCCGACCAATTCACCGCGTCCGCGAATGACACCGGAACCGGCCAGCAATTCGCCTTCGATCGCCTCGGCGTTCGCGTCCCCGCAATTTTGATTTCACCGTGGATTCCAAAAGGCACCGTAGTAGACGCCCGCATTTTCGACCACGCCTCGATCCCAGCAACCATTACGAAGTTCTTTCTAGGTGATTACTCGCCGCGCTCTCCCAGGGAAACCAGCGCCGACGTCTTCATCGAACCGAACGTAGCGCCGGTCGATCCCACGCGCAACTTGCTATCGCTGACGGCTATGCGCACCGATTGCCCTGACTTCGACGTATGAAGAGGAAAATGCGACCACCGACCAGCGACTGACGACTGACAACCCACACCGAAGGACGACCCGATGACCCTAATCCACGTTCCCAACGACTTCAAAGGCGCGATGGATCCCAATCGCCCCGTGAACGCCCTGCTCAAAGCCCAGATTCAGCACCTGCACGCCGCCGAAAACAATCTGCCGCTCCGTCACCAAACTGACATTTACATCAACGCGATCAAAACTGAGGGCGAAGCCGCCGATTATATCCGCCAGGTAACAACTGCGATCCATGAGGCGCACGAAGCCGCCGCAGCCAGCCGCACCCGCGGAATCGCCATTGCCGCCGCTGCCCAAAAACCGGCCAACAAAGTAAGAAGTGCGAATGGCGGAAAAAAGAAAAGCAAGAAGGGTCGAGGCCGAAAGACGTAACTTACACGACTATGCAGGAGTTAGTATGCGTTGGAGCTTGCTATTACTAGTATTACTCGCGTCCGCGACCGCCTTAGCTCAAGAAGAACGGCCAGAGGCCGATACTCGCCGCGAAAGCGAACGCGTCGCCGACGCCTGCAAAGAATTCAGCTTTAAAGCCATCCCCGGTTGCGCCTACGAGTTATTCACCGACCACCCCTTTCACATCGCCGCCGGCAGCATGCCGCCGCAAAATGGATTCGGCCTGGGCGTAGCCGCCGTCGCCGACAAAAATACAACCAACTGGCGCATGACCTGGGACCTAGACGCCGTTGGCTCATCGAACGCCTCGTGGCGCGCCGGCGGCTATATGAAGATGATCCACACGCCGCGCGAAAAAATAAAAATAAGCATACCCGCGCCTCCGCAGCCCGGAGAACCACCCAAGCCTGCGCCTCCCAAAAAGCATCGCGTCGATCTCACCCATCCCTACACTGTCTTCAACCTCTACGCCCAATCCATCTCGCTAAACAAAATAAATTTCTACGGCCTGGGCAACGATTCCACGCAGGCGGGAGCCTCCGTCTTTGGCATGACTCAAACCATCGTCGGAGCCAGCGTAATCAAGCCCGTCTTCGAATGGCCCGCGATAAGCAAACTGAATCTCGCGCTGCTCGGCGAAGCCAACGGCCGCTTCGTCGACCTAAGAGGTGAATACGGGCAATCGTTCCCCTCCATTCAAACTCTTTACACCAACGCCACCGCGCCCGGCCTCGCCAGCCAGCCCAGCTTCATTCAACTAGGCGAAGGCTTTCGCATCGAGCCCAGCATCGGCGACCACTTTCAACTCAATTACCTCGCCAACTTCCAGGAGTTCTTCGCACCCTCAGACTCGCAGTATTCTTTCCGCCGTTGGACCACCGACCTCAATCACACCTTCAACCTATACGGCCGAACAAAATCTTCGACGCTGAATACCGACGCAAACGGCCCCGACCACTGCGCGCCGCCGAAACAAAAATGCCCGCCCATCTCCTACTCCCGCAACCTGAACGGCTCGATCAGCGCGAGACTCCTCGTCTCCGAATCGATTGCCTCCGGAACCAGCGTCGTTCCTTTCTACTTCCAGCAGACTCTCGGCGGTCAGGACATCGACAACGCCGCTTCATTGAGCAACTACCAGGACTATCGTTTTCGCGCGCCGAACGTTCTTTTGCTGCAAGAAGATTTCGAGCATTCCATCTGGGGACCATTCGGCTTCCAGTTCATGACCGATCAAGGCCGCGTCGCCCTGACCCGCGGAGACCTTGGCTTCAGTCATCTCAAGCACAGCTTCGCCACCGGCCTAACCCTCCGCGCCGGAGGCTTCCCCATGGTTTCCATCATGTTCGCCTGGGGCGGCCACGAAGGAAATCACACCATCTTCAATATGAACACCGCCCTGCTAGGCGGCTCATCCCGTCCGTCTTTGTATTGAAGCTCTGTATTGAAGCTCTCTCTGCCGCAGAAAGTTTCTCGGACGGAGATAAAGTGCAGAGAGATCCATGTGCAGAGAGATCCATGTGCAGAGAGATCAATGTGCAGAGCGATCCATGTGCAGAAAAATCAATGTCCAGGGATCAACGCCGGCCGCGCCGCCGCAATTTTGCGATTACAAGAAGTTGAAGATATGTAGAATTAGTTGGCTGGGCCCGTAGCTCAAGCGGATAGAGCATCGGATTTCTAATCCGAGGGTTGCAGGTTCGATTCCTGCCGGGCCTACCATTCCTTGCCCTCTCCGCCCGTCATTCTTCTGCTTTTTTCAGTTCGCAGCGTACCTACACTTTGCAGTGACGCTGGTAGCATCACACCGCGTGCTGGCTGGGCGTTCCAGGAATTGGTTGCCAGACGTGGTAGCCCTCCCCTACGCTTGCCTGCACGCTATTCAGTATTCAACAAGGGCAGGGCGTTGCGGGCATCGGGGGGAGAGAGTTGAGGGCACCGTGCGACACGCACCGCGAGTGGCGCAATTTCAGCCGCGGCCGCAGAACCTTCAACCACGAAGGACACTAAGTATCACAAAGGAGTTAACTTGTTTATTTCCTTCGTGAACCTTCGTGCCCTTTGGTGTTAATGATTTCGCAAACTGCACCACCACCTACGCACCGCCAACGTTTCTCACCAAGGGGGTTATTTGGTAGATGGGCCGTCCACATCGACTACAAAGCTGTAAGTATTCGTAGCTCCGGCCTTTGCATTCCAGCTGCCCTCTGCGCCGAATTGAAACACAGTTCCATGCGCAAAACGATAATTGATCTTAGCGCAGGAAGCGCTGTGTATATTCACTGCATTGGCTAGAGAGTTCGGCAGTCCCTCGGAAGGTAGCGCAAGATCTTGCGGATACAAATCAAACGACGCCTCGGATTCCCCGCCACCGACCGTGATCGTGATATGGATAGTGCCCCCATTCACGAACCGGCTGGCATCCAACATGGTGACCTGATAGCTATGTTTTCCTCTCCCAGGCGCGACCAGCGTTCCGTCCCCTGTAGAACTGGAGCCAGGAATCAATTGAATTATCTCCGGTTTTGAAGCCTCGGCCAGGTCGTCACCGGTGATGACCTTCGCGGGAGCGCCGCTTTTCTGCTTGCGATTTGCCCGCGCGGCATCCCCTAACGATTGCCCGTAAGCGATACTGCTGATCAGCAGAGCAACGCCCAAACTTTTTAGAGAAATTCGCTGCATAAGACTCTCCAAGCCGATGATTTGGCTGGATAATACTTCGATGTGACGTCAGACCGGTAGTTACGGACGTGCTTGCTCTCCCGCCCTCATCGCCAGCGCCAAGTCCCTACCACAAAGCTCTCGCCCTCGAATCGCAAATTCAATCGCAGCACGATTTTTTGGATCGAATTTCGAAGTTTTCACCCTCACGCCACCGAGCAAGGTTGTCTGCGATTTTCACCAACCCATAGAGCTTTGCAGGCAACCAAGACTCAGCACAGGTCAAGGGTCTTGAAACAACGATCTCGAAACAACGATCTCGAAACAATTCATAACTATAGTCAGGAGAAAACATGCGCAACGAAGGACTGAAGCAACTGTACATTGATGAACTCAAAGATATATACAACGCCGAAACCCAGCTGGTGAAGGCTCTCCCCAAAATGGCGAAAGCCTCCAATTCCGATGAACTCCGGACAGGATTCGAAGAGCACCTCGAACAGACAAAGGGCCACGTGCAAAGGCTCGAACAGATTTTCGAGTCCCTCGGAGAGAGCCCCAAAGGCAAGAAGTGCGCCGCCATGGAAGGTCTCGTCAAAGAAGGCGGAGAAGTGATGGCGGAAGACTTCGAGGGCGCTCTCATGGATTCCGCTCTGATCGGCGCTGCCCAGCGCGTCGAACACTATGAAATGGCGGCCTATGGCACGGTGTGCGAGTTCGCCAAGATCCTTGGCGAGTCCGAGCACGCCTCACTCTTGCAGGAGACCCTCAACGAGGAAAAAGAAACTGACGAGAAGCTGACCCAACTCGCCAGGCAAATCAATCCCCAGGCCAACGAGACGACAAACGATGCGGCAGAGAAGACTGATTCCAAAACCGAACGAAAAACACCGAAGCGTGCGGCTTAACAGTTTGCTGAAAAACCCGATTCCGGCAGGTTTGGGAAGGGCACGAGACTCGTGCCGCTAAGTCGCTGAAAATTAATTCGCGCTTCAGCGCCTGAGGCTGCCTCCGGCGCTCGCGATGACTTTTTCAGCAATCTGTTAACACCTGGGCAATCGGCGTCAGGCTCGATTGAAAAGAAAACTCCGACCGGCCGCGGCTGGCATTGCGAAGCAAAAATTTTCCCAATGCCGGCCGCGCTCCATTTCTAAACTGCTCTACGCGGATTCTTTGCCCTCCCTACAAGAAGGTGTGTATAGCCGTCTTTTCCCATCCTTCGTATAACTAGATCTAATACAACGGAATTCATCAAGGAGAATCAGCTATGTCATTCGGAAGACGAAATACCGCAAAACAGTGGGCCAGATTTGCTATGAAGTTTGGCCTTGTCCTCAGCGATCCAAAGTTGTGGTCTTCTCTCAAAGATCAATTGAGAGATCGCACCGACGATGTCAGCGATGTGATGAAAGACAATTACGAAGCGATGCGGGATAAGTACGAAGATGCGAGCGATCGTTTCTCCAATGCCAGCTCGGCGCTGCGCGGTGAAAGCAATTGGGTCGCGCCGACCTTGAGTTTTATCGGCGGCATCGGCGTAGGAGTCGGGCTGGGAATTCTCTTCGCCCCCTGCTCCGGCGAAGAAATGCGCGACGTGATCCGCGACAAGGCCGTCGACGTCACCAATGACGTCAAGAACAAAGTGAGCAATATGAAAAACCGCTATCGCGCGTCGGACCCCGCATTCACCGGCACCGACGGAGACTAACCGCTATCCGAATCCCCCTGCCGGTGCGATGACGGTGACTCCTCGCACTGGCCATCTCTCATGTGAAACGCGTCCCGAGTTCCCCCGATCTTCGGCGCCTACTACGCCCCCTTGAGCATCCAATCTCGGCAGCACTTCTATTCACATGGCATTGCCGCTCAACAAACGCTACAAGCCGATGGAAGCGCTCCCCGCCTCGGAGATGCCCACCGGCCCCGAATGGCAATATGAGCCCAAGTGGGACGGCTTCCGCTGCCTTGCCTTTCGCGATCACCGTCAAATCGAGCTCATGTCAAAGGCCGCCAAGCCGCTGACCCGATATTTTCCGGAGCTTGTTGCCGCGCTCTCCGTAATCGCGGCCCACCAGTTCGTTCTCGACGGCGAGATCGTTATTCCCTTTGATGGAACGCTCTCGTTCGACCAGTTGCTGATGCGCATTCATCCTGCGGCGACAAGAATTCAGAAGTTGAGCGTGGCCACGCCCTCCACCTTTATTATTTTTGATCTTCTCGTAGATGAAACCGGCAAGTCCCTCGTGGAAGCGCCGCTCGAAGTTCGTCGTGAAAAGCTAGAGGGCTTCGCCAAACGCTTCTTAAAGGCAAATTCCACCCTTCGCCTCTCGCCCGTCACCGAGGATTTATCCGTCGCACGCAAGTGGTTCCACATGGGCATCGCGCTCGACGGAGTCATTGCCAAACGCCGCGACCTGCCCTATCAGTCCGGCTTGCGCACGGGCATGCAAAAAATCAAGCGTCAGCGCACAGCGGACTGCGTTGTCGGAGGTTTCCGTTTTCTGGCCCGCAAACGGCAGGTCGGCTCGCTGTTGCTCGGCCTTTACAATGACGTAGGCCAGCTCGATCACGTCGGCTTTACCTCTTCGATCCAGGATAAAGACCGCGCCGCATTGACCCGTAAACTAACCAAGATGGTCAAGCCGCCCGGCTTTACCGGCAAGGCTCCCGGAGGTCCCAGCCGCTGGAGCACAAAACGTTCGACGGAATGGGAGCCGCTAGCGCCCAAGCTAGTAGTAGAGGTGCAATTTGATCATTTCACCGGCGGCCGCTTCCGCCATGGAACCAAATTCCTGCGCTGGCGTCCCGAAAAATCTCCGCGAGATTGCACGATGAAGCAGGTTGAAAGGGAGAGCCGCTCTGTGCTCGACTTGCTGTAAGCGCGGCGGCCAGAATTTTCGCCGATCTGACTTCATCATCCCCGGACGCCAGCCAGCGCCTAGTCTTTCAGCGGGACCATCGTCTGGTCGCCCCGGCAGAAGGTCGCAACCTTCAACAGCCGGCCTGGCGCCTGCGGCATCGTCATCACCGGCCCGTAGCAATAGACCGCATGTCCGTTGGCGGCGAAATACCACCGCCCTCCCTTCGGCTTTGCCGGTTGTTGGCTGGGGGTAGGGGAGAGCTGAGCAGGGGGGGCTAACTTCGGAACAGGAAGAGACAAAACTAGGGCTAGGGCCAGGGCCTTCATGATTGGGTCTCGCTTCCATTCGCAGCCCACCACTAGGCCGCGTCCACAGAACTTTTTTCTCTTTAAACTTTTTTTAAATTATTTTTCTTTAAACTGTCTTCCGAGCTCGTTCTTCCTTAGCGAACCTTCGTGACCTCTGTGGTTAATGAACTCGCAAACTGCACTGCTATCCAGACCCCGCCGTACTCTAGATCACGCGCGTCGATCGTCGCACATCCTCTAAATCCGCCTCCGGCTTCCCCGGAACCGTCTTCGACGATCGCGCCGCCTTACCCGGCCGCTTCGCGTCCTTGTCCGCGCCCTTGGCGTCCGATCCTTTCGCGCCAGCCGCGGGATTCTCCGCGTTCCGATTATCTGCCGGCGACGCCGCCTTATCTGGCGCTCGCGAGCCGCCGGTCACTGCCATCTTCCCCTTCAGCGCTGCCAGTTGCGTGCTGTCCTTCATCATTTCGCGGATCAAGCCGCGCTGCGATTCAATCGTCTGCCCCTGCTCGAAAACCAGCATGGTCAGAATCCCGTAGGACACTATGAAGAGGATTACCAACAAGGGCAGAATGCCCGTCGGTCGCGAAGTAGCTTTCTTGCATTCCGTGCTATAGATGACAGTCAAGTTCGCCCCCGCAAGCCCACGAAGCTATAGGCTTCCCCATGCGTTAGTGCATCCCTGAAACCATATGCAAGATGGCATGTATCTCACTGTAGGGTATAGACTTAGCGAGGGAAGCAGAAATCGACGAAGAAGAGATGGTGCAAGCCTCTGCACTTTTTGGTAAGCCAGCCCGCCGGGCCTTAAGGACAAGTAGGGTCAGAAGTCAGATTGCAGAGCTGGTTTTCACTTCTGCAATCTAACCTCTGCCCTCTGACCTTCCGAATTTCGTTTGACCGCAACATTCGGATAGCCCACGCACCCGCATTGGCCTTATGTTAGCCGCATGGCGACCAATGCGATACTTGCAGCAGAGACGATGAGCCGAACTCAACAAACAACCGTCGAGCGAGCAGAGACGCCGACGGGAAGTCTCGAACGAATCGATCTGCCGATGGATGCTCAGATCGATGTTCAGATCGACGCCCACATCGATGCCCGCCGTTGGCAGGCCGTTCTCGATCGCGACCGCTCCCTCGACGGCGCCTTCGTCTTCGCCGTCTCCAGCACCGGAGTCTTCTGCCGTCCCTCGTGTCCCGCAAAACGGCCGCAGCGCAAGAACGTACAATTTTTCTCTCATCCGCTTCAGGCGGAACAATCCGGTTATCGCGCATGCCTGCGCTGCCGCCCGAAAGCTGTCGACGGAAACCCGCGCTCCGAGCTCATCCGCGCCATCTGCCGCTACATCGAACGGCACGTAGCCGATCAGCAACTCGAGGAGCGCCTGACTCTCCGCCACCTCGCTAAAGAATTCCGCCGCAGTTCCTTCCATCTCCAGCGCACCTTCAAATCCGTTCTCGGCGTCTCGCCCAGGGCCTACATCGACGCCGTCCGCCTGCGCAGCGTGAAACAAAATTTGCAGGCCGGCCACGATGTCACCACCGCTCTCTACGCCGCCGGATACGGCTCCAGCAGCCGCCTCTACGAGCGCACCGCTGCCCAACTCGGTATGACTCCAGAAAAGTATCGCCGCGGAGCCGTCGCCGCCGTCGTCCGCTATACCATCGCCGACTCGCCGATCGGACGCATGCTGATCGCTGCCACCGACAAAGGCATCTGCTCCATCCAGTTTGCCGAAAGCTCGCCCGATAATTCGGCCGATAATGATAATGACAATAATGATGCGGATACGAACCCGAGCGACCAGCAACTCCAGCAAGGCCTGATGCGAGAATTCCCCTTCGCCACCCGCCGCCGCGACGACGAAGCTCTTCAGCCCTGGAAAGAAACTCTAGCCCGCGTCATCCGAGGCCAGGAAGCGAACTCGTCGCTACCCTTAGACATAAGGGCGACCGCATTTCAGCGTAGAGTCTGGGAAGCTCTGCAGGAAATCCCGCGAGGAGAAACCCGCTCCTACAGCGCCGTGGCCAAGAAGATAGGAATGCCCAAAGCCACCAGAGCCGTAGCCCGAGCCTGCGCCACCAATCCCGTAGCCGTAGTCATCCCCTGCCACCGGGTCATCCGGCAAAATGGCGACCCAGGTGGCTATCGCTGGGGCATTGGTCGCAAAGATCGCTTGCTCGCACTGGAACGTCGGTAGCGGTGCAGTCTGCGAAATCAACCACGGAGGGCACGAAGGAAATACACAGGTCAACTCCTTCGTGATCCTTAGTGTCCCTGGTGGTTGAAGGTTCTGCGGCTGTAGCTGAAATTGCACCAGCACCGGAACGTCAACCGCCTTGACTCGGCCCCGCAACTCGGCCTACGATTTTTCGCATGGGGAAGGAGCCTCCCATGTTTACCCAACCGTCCTCCCAGATCCGCGCGACCTCCAGCCAATCCTCACGAGACCTCAGCCTGACCCTGAAAGCCGTCCTCACCACCACCATGAGTCTTCTGAGCATTCTTGTGATTGGCCTGGGAGCTATGCAGAGAGATGCAGTCTGGCTGTGGATAGGATTTGGCTGTTGCCTGATTTCTGGAGTCTTTATTCAGTTGGCCATCAACCGCATCAAAGACGATGCCGCATCCGGTCGCCGCTAGCCCGCAACAGTTACACTAGCCATAGGATTTCCAATGAAACGCGACCCAGAGATCATATGAATCGAAAGCTTAGCCGCGCCTCAACCATAGTTCTATGCTCGTTGCTGATCGCAACCATTGCCCAATCTCAGGAGCCACCAAAACAGGATACTAGCGCCACTGTCACCATCGTGACCGTCGGCAATGTCTCCATCACCAAAGAGAATGGCGGCAAGACCGCCGTGATTATCAACTTCGTTCCCGGCAAAACGAAATCCAGCGACACACGAATCACGATTTCAGGCCCGTATACCCTGGATGTAAACGGAGGCGTGCAGGAGGTGACAGGCCCTCAGGGTCTTGAACTCCATGTGCTAAGCCACGAAGAGCTGCGCTTCGCCGCGCCAGAAATCAGTGCGTGGGAGCAAACTCATAAGTATTCCGAATACACGGCGTGCAGCAAGATTCCAAAATTTTCCGGCTGCGGCAATCCAATCTGCGACCAGTTCGGACATCCCGGCGATCAGTGCCGCTACAACAGCAAATCCGGATGCGCGTGTACATCTCCGACAGGCGGCCCGTGCGCGGAGTCCACAACTCCTCCGGCAAGGTAAACGATCAACCAAAACTAGGCTTTCGAACGATCTGAGCTTCAGCCTGTTGCAACGAAACAAAAATGCCCTTCACCCAGATGCAAGCGGAAGGGCATTTCGATTCAGTTCTGATTCAGTTCTAAAGAGAAACCCAGCTACTGCTTGTCATATGCCGCCGAGTATTCGACTTTCTTGCCCATGGCGTCCGTTCCCTTCACCGTGACCGTGCGGCTCTTGTCGTCCGCCGAAACCACAATCCGACCCGTCGCCGTAACCTTGCCACCCTTCTTATTCGTCAACTCGGTGGTTCGATCATCAACCTTTTTGTATGATCGCGTGTCGGCCGCCGCATCACCCACCAGCAGATAATCTTTCCCATCGATCTTTCCCGTCCACTCGTTGTGTGTCGGCTTGCCGCTGCCATCCACGCCGTCGACCGTAACTTTCACCTTGTCGCCCGCAGCTTCATACACAACCATTGTGTTCTTCGACGCCGTAGCCGGAATCGTCGACTTCGCCTCGTTCAACTTCCACGTCCCCATATTCGGATTGCCAGCGAAGCTCACTGCCACTGCCGCAAAGCACACTGCCACTACCAACCCTATCGTTCGTTTCTTCATTTTTCTCCTGATTGAGAAGCAGATTTTAAGACTGAGTGAAGCCCCGCCATTCTAGTGACGCATCGCCGATTCCGCAATCGTAATCCGCCCTGCCCTACTCCGCCTGCTTCGTAATATTTAGCAGCACGCCCACGCACATTAGCGTGACAAACAGCGACGAACCGCCATAAGAAACGAACGGCAGCGGAATCCCCTTCGTGGGCATCAGCCCCAGCACCACGCTGATGTTGATGAACGCCTGCAACACGATCATGCTGGTAATTCCAACCGCCAGGAAGCGCCCAAAATTATCCTGCGTGCGCAGCGCGGCCCGCGTCCCCCGCCAGAGAAAAATTGCAAAAAGAATCACCACCGTGAGCGCTCCGACTAGCCCCAACTCTTCAGCCGTGACTGCGAAAATAAAATCCGTATGCGGCTCCGGAAGATAAAACAATTTCTGCTTCCCTTCCATCAGCCCCAGCCCGGTAACGCCGCCCGTAGCCACCGCAATGAGCGACTGAATAATATGAAAGCCAAATCCTTTAGGATCGGCATAAGGATTCAAGAAAGCAAGAATGCGGTCTCTCCGATACGAAACGTGAAAGATCAAAAAATAAAGCGGCACAATCGCCGCCGCGAGAGCATATCCGAAATAGCGCAATCGAATCCCCGCCACAAACAACACGCAAGCCGTAATGCCGGCGCAAGCAATCGCAGTCCCCAGATCGGGCTGAAAAACAATTAGCCCCAGAAAAACCACAGTAGGCACAATCGCCGGGATGAGAGTGTTGCGCCAGTCATCCATCGCATTGGTTTTATTTTCCAGAAACCACGCGAGAAACAAAATCAGAGCCGGCTTGGCCAACTCCGAAGGCTGCAACGAAACCGGCCCCAGATGAAACCAGCGATGCGTGCCGTGCGCGCGATCCAGAAAAAACACAGAAATCAGCAGCAGCGTCGTAAATCCAAGCACCGAAAAAACCAGCGCCGGATGCTGCAGATGTTTGTAATCGACCTTCATGGCCACAGCCATGACGATCAGTCCCGCAACCGCCCATACCAGTTGCTTCAACAAAAATTCGTAAGCCGAACCAAATCGCTCCTTGGCCATCACCGCAGAGGCGCTGAAAATCATGACCAGCCCTATAAAAACCAAAATTGTGGTCACCGTAAACATCCAGCGATCGACGCTGACTCTCTTAGCCATGGAGAGTCCATTTCACCACGGGGTGAAGCAAAGACGCAGCGGTTTCAACCGTGGATTTTGGCTGGGTGATAACTGAGTAGGTTCCGGAGGCGAGAAAGCTCGCGTAGTGGAACGCTCACGTAGGGACGGGCGCCCTCGCCTGTCCAGCCAAAGCTCGGCAACTGCCGACGCCAACGAATCTTGCACCCGACGTTGCGCCGATCACGCTGTCTCTGTTTTGGGGTGGCGCAGCGGGTCACCGCTGCGATAAGAGAATTATTTCCATTTGTCATCCTGATCGCAGCCGAGCCGGGAGCGAAGCGAGTGGCTCAGCGGAGTCGAAGAGCCTGCCCTGAGCGAGGCCGAAGGGACCCCTACCCTCCTCCATCCTCCGAACTCCCACGCGATTTTCGGCTGCTCGCGTTCTGCAGAACAACTGGTTGCTATCGTTGTTTTTGGGTGGCGCAGCGCTTCACCGCTGCGATAGGGATCCCCTTTCAATACCCGGCTTTAGCCGCTGAGGGTAGCGCCCCGCGGCTGCCTCGCGAACCCTACGTCGACCGCGCCATCGCCAGCGAATGCACAATCTCCTTAAACACCCGCCCGCGATGCTCATAACTCTGAAACTGATCAAAACTCGCGCACGCCGGAGCCAGCAAAATCACATCTCCCGCCACCGCCGCAGCGCTCGCTCGCCGCACCGCATTCTCCAGCGTCTCCGCGTGATCGATCTCCGCCGCATCCTTAATCTGCGACTCAATCTTCGCCGCCGCCGCACCGATCGTATAAACGCGGGTCACCCGCTCGCGCAACAGCGGATGCAGCACCGTATAGTCGCTCCCCTTATCCTTCCCGCCAAGTATCAAGTGAATCTTCCCCGGAAAAGATTCCAGCGCCTTGATCGTCGCATCCACATTCGTCGCCTTCGAGTCGTTGTAATAATCCACTCCCGCGAACCGAGCCACGAATTCCAGACGATGCTCAACCGCCTTGAAACCTCGCACCGCCGCGCGGATCTGCTCCGGTGTGCATCCCGCGAGCATGCCAATAACAATTCCCGCCAGCACATTTTCCAGATTGTGCGCGCCCTTCAGCCCCACTTCCCCGAGCGCCATGACTTCGCGTTCCCCATGCCCATCGCGGAAATAAATATCCGCGCCGCGCGCAAACGCCCCGCGCTCAACCTCTTTCTTTCGGCTGAACCAATACAACTGCGCCCGCGTCCGCCCCGCCAATCCCGCAGTGGTAGGCTCATCCGCATTGAGCACCGAAAAATCCTCCGCCCGCTGATTCTCAAAAATGCGCGCCTTCGCGTTTACGTAATTGTCAAACGTCTTATGCCGGTCAAGATGATCGGGCGTTATATTAAGGATGACCGCGATCCGCGGCCGAAATTCAACAATCGTCTCCAGTTGGAAACTCGACACCTCCAGCACCGTCCACGTCGCTGGTCCAGCCTGATCGACCAGGCTGATTGCGGGAGTTCCGATATTGCCGCCGACGAGAGTAGGAAATTTCCCTGCCGCAATAATTTCGCCCGCCAGCGAAGTCGTCGTCGTCTTGCCGTTGGCTCCAGTGATGGCGACGATTGGCCCCGCCAAAAACCGTGCCGCCAGTTCGATCTCCCCAATCAGCGGCTCTCCCAGATTCCGCGCCTGCACCAGTTGCGGCGCGTCGACCGGAACCCCCGGGCTAACCACAATCAAATCCTGCCCGCGAAACGTCCGCTCCCCGTGCCCGCCTGTCTCAACCGTAATGCCATGCTCCAGCAGCAGCAAAATCTCATCGCGCAACTCCGCCTCGGGCTTCGAATCCGAAACCGTCACACGCGCCCCCCGCGACTTGAGAAAAAGCGCCGAGGCCACGCCCGACTTCCCCAATCCCACCACGAGCACGCGTTTGTTGTTAAGTTCCATCAAAACTCACTTCACCAACAGTGACGAGTTGTCTTGCCAACCCAAAGTCTCGTTCCCCTCCGTGTCTCCGTGCCTCCGTGTGAATCCACTCACCGCAACTTCAACGTCGTTAACGCAAACAGCGCGAACACCAGCGATGCAATCCAAAAGCGCACAATCACCTTCGACTCCGACCAGCCCAACAACTCAAAATGATGATGAATCGGCGCCATCTTGAAAATGCGCTTTTTGCGCAGCTTGTACGATCCCACTTGCAAAATCACCGACAGCGCCTCAATCACAAAAATCCCGCCGATGAACGGCAGCAACAGCTCCTGCTTGATCATCACCGCCACCGTGCCAATCGCGCCGCCCAGCGCCAGCGAGCCCACATCGCCCATAAACACTTCCGCCGGATGCGCGTTGTACCACAGAAATCCAATCGACGACCCAACCATCGCCCCACAAAAAATAGTCAGCTCGCCAATCTGCGGCATGCGCTGCAGCTCAAGATACGTAGCAAACGTAGCGTGCCCGCTGAGATATGTGAGAACCGCGAGCGCCCCCGCCGCGATCACCGTGCAGCCGATGGCAAGCCCATCAAGTCCATCCGTAAGATTCACCGCGTTGCTCGATCCCACAATCACCAGCACCACAAAAGCCACGAACGGCAGAAATGCCAGCGGCCACAGTTGCGGATGCACCGCCCACCGCTCGATCACCAGATCGGGATGAAACTGCTTGAGAAACGGCACCAGCAGCCGCGTTGAATACATTCCGCGATACTGCAACGCAATCAGCGCAACCGCAATCAACACGCTGGCCAAAACCTGATAGCCGATCTTGGCACGCGCAGTAAGTCCGAGATTGCGGCGGTGAACAACCTTCATGTAGTCGTCGGCAAAACCAATCGCGGCAAACGCCACCGTAGAAAAAACCGCAATCCACACAAACGGATTGCTCAAGTCCGCCCACAACAAGGTCGGCACAAGAATCGCGATCGCAATCAGCAACCCGCCCATCGTCGGAGTGCCCGCTTTTTTCTGATGCGCCTGCGGACCCTCTTCACGTATGTACTGCCCAATTTGAAAATCGCGCAGCCGGCGAATCACAATCGGCCCCACGATTAGCCCAGTAAAAAGCGCAGTGAGACTCGCGAAAGCAGTGCGAAAAGTAAGATAACGAAAAATGCGAAACGGCGGAAAGTAATGGAAGAGCTTCAGGTAAAGCAGCCAGTAGAGCAATCCGCCTCCGAAAAAATCAGCTGTCAGCTCTCAGCCGTCAGCTCTCAGTGATCTTTGCTTTTGGGTGGCGCAGCGCTTTAGCGCTGCGGTTAGAGCGCAGTCGTAAACACGCCTTTAGGCGCCGAGGTCGCGCTCCCGCCACCTTTCCAGCGCCTTTTCCAACTTCACGCCGCGCGACGCCTTCAGTAGCACAACATCGCCCTCGCGCGTCTCGCGCGCAAGCCACTCGCCCGCTTCTTCCGGCGAAGTGACGAACTCCGCTTCCATGCCATCCCCGCGAGCTCCCTCAACCACCGCCTTCGCCAGCCCGCGCACTCCCAGCAGAAAGTCCACGTTACTTGCCGCAACATATCGCCCACACTCGCGATGCAGTTCCTCGCTCGTCGTGCCCAGCTCCAACATCTCCCCCGCAACCACAATCCGCCGCTGCGCCGGCATCGCCGCCAGAGTATCCACTGCCGCCATCAGCGCCTTCGGACTTGAATTGTAGCAATCGTAGAGCACCGCAACGTTACCCACTTGGACGACCTGCCCGCGCTTATCCGCGGCCTGCAATAACGGCAGCGCAGCCGCAATCTCCGACGGAGTAATCCCATGCTCCATCGCAATCGCCGCCGCCGCCAGCACGTTATATACGTTGTGCCGCCCCAGCAGCGGCGACTGCACCGCCTGCCGCACTCCATCGCTCACCAGATCGAAGCACGTCCCCTCCGCTCCCTCCATCTCAATATTTTCCGCCCGCACATCCGCCGGAACGCACCCCTTCCCGCTCATCCCAAACATCACAACCTTCCCTTTAAAGTCGCGCCCGAACTGGCAAACATATTCGTCATCCGCATTCAGCACCGCTGTGCCACCATGCGGCAATGCCTCGATCAACTCATATTTCGCGCGCGCAATCCCCGCGATCGAACCGAAACTCTCCAAATGCACCGGCGCAACATTCGTAATCACCGCCTCGTTCGGCTGCGCGATCCGCGCCAGCGCTGCGATCTCGCCCGCGTGCGACATCCCCATTTCCACCACCGCCAGATCATATTCTGGCTCCAGCGTCAGCAATCCCAGCGGCAATCCAAAGTGATTGTTGAAATTTCCCTTCGTGCGATGCACGCGATATTTCGTTGCCAGTAAATGCGCCATCGCTTCCTTGGTCGTCGTCTTGCCCATCGAACCCGTAATCCCGATGGCCGTCTTCCCCCAGATTTTTCGCACCGCCGTAGCCAGAGTTTGCAGCGCGATCAGCGTGTCGTCAACGGCAAGCAGGCCCGCAGATTTCGCATAGCGCGCCAACTCATCTTTCTGCACCACCGCCGCAATCGCACCCCGGCCAAGCGCCTCTTCCACAAAATCGTGCCCATCGAGCCGTTCGCCCCTAACCGCAAAAAATACTTCACCCTCCTGCACTGTCCGCGAATCAATCGAATATCCCTGCGCCGTCGCCTGCCCATCGTACTGACCGCAGGCCTGCAAAAATTCCGCGATGCGCGAGAGCTGGAGTTTCATGCGCTCTTCCCCGCAATCCCCGCCTTCGCCACACTCTTGCAGTCGAACCCCATGGCCTTCAGGTTCCCGCGCGCCACTTCTACATCGTCGAACGGAATCGCTCCCTGTTTCGTCACCTGAACTTTTTCGTGCCCCTTACCCGCCAGCAGCACGATGTCGCCGGGCGCAGCCTGTTGCAGCGCGAACGCAATAGCCTTGCCCCGATCCGGTTCCAGAGAATATTTCGTTCCCGATCTTTGCAGCCCGACCAGCGCATCATTCATGATCGCAATCGGATCTTCCGAGCGCGGATTATCGGACGTCAGCACCACGAAATCGCTCCCCGCCCCCGCTGCCTCGCCCATCAGCGGACGCTTCGCGCGGTCTCGATCGCCGCCGCACCCAAACAGAGTAATAACTTTGCCCTTGAGGCCGGCACGATCCACAAATTCGCGAGCCAGCGCCGTGAGATTGCGTAGCGCGTCGTCCGTGTGCGCATAATCGACAACCGCGGTGAAAGGCTGCCCGCAATCGACGCGCTCAAAGCGCCCCGGAACGCTAGCGAGATCAAAGATTCCTTTTGCAATCGCCTCCGCTGAACAATCGCGCGCATACCCCGCGGCCGCAGCGGCAAGCGCGTTATAAACATTCACTCGGCCAATCAGCGGGGACCACATCGCAATCGTCCCAGACGGCGTCACCGTTTGAAAGCGCGTCCCGCGCGGCGTGATCTCGACCGACTCCGCGTGAAAGTCGCCTGCGGTCAGCCCATACGAGAGCACTTCGGCACTCTTCTTCTTGCAAATCTTCAAGAGCTGGCGGCCATACTCGTCATCGATGTTGACCACGGCGGCGCGCGGCGGCTCCGTCCCACAGCCCTCAAAAAGAATCCCTTTGGCGCGGAAATAATTTTCCATCGTCGCGTGATAATCAAGATGATCGCGCGTGAGATTCGTGAATACCGCAACGTCGAAAGGAATCCCAAATACCCGCTGTTGCTCCAGCGCGTGCGATGACACTTCCATCACCGCATCGGTAACTCCCACGCTCAGCCCCTCTGCCAAAAGCCGGTTCAACTCCAGCGCCTCCGGAGTCGTGTGCGGAGCCGGAAGAATTTTCCCCGCCACGTGATATTCAATCGTTCCGACCAGCGCCGTCTTGCGGCCCGCTGCGCGCAATATCGACTCGACCAAAAACGCAGTCGTGCTCTTCCCGTTTGTGCCGGTAATTCCGACGCTCGCAATTCGCTCCGCCGGACGCTTGTAAAAATTCGCGCTCAGCCGAGCCAGCGCCCGCCGGCCATGCACCACCTGTGCCCAAGCGACGCCAGCACGCGGCGCCTCAGCTGCAGAATCCGTAACAATCGCCACCGCTCCCGCC
Source organism: uncultured Acidobacteriaceae bacterium (assembly GCA_963800565.1). GTDB lineage: Bacteria > Acidobacteriota > Terriglobia > Terriglobales > Acidobacteriaceae > Acidiflorens. Next base: position 2,917,656 of record CAWDBM010000006.1, on the reverse strand, counting down.
GCAATCGCGCGATCGATAAAACGATTCCCGTCGCTCGTCTCCCCCTTCATCGCGACAAAAACCGTCCCTGGCCGCACCCGCCGCGAATCATATTCCACACCGGCAACGCCCGGGTTCCCGCTCTGCGAGAGCACCTCGGCGCCTTGCAACAGTTGTTGGAATGTCATTGCAGTGATTATAAATAGCGAGCGTTAGGATTCTTAATTGGCGAAGCTGAGGCTTCCTCTGTGAACCTCGGTGTCCCCTGTGGTTAAAGCCTTTTTTAAATCGCGCAAAACGCAGAGGTTCGCTGGAACGTCACCGACCAAACCGCACCACCACCCGCGATCCCGCCGCCGCGTGCGCGCCCGGCGCAGGCGTTTGTTCGCGTGCCACTCCACTGCCAATAGCATCGAGGTCAAATCCCGCGTCCTCCGCCGCTTCCAAGGCGCTACGCAAATTTTTCCCGAGGAACGACGGAACCTCGATTCCTCCTTCTTCCACGTCGAGCACCACCGTCCCGCCCGCCGGCAACATCTGCGCAGACGAATTCTCCGGCGATACCATCGCAGGTACAGAACTCGCTGCGTTCGTCGTCATGGACTTCCCCGGTTGCTCGACAAGTTTTGTTGTCAACGCCGCCGGAACAACCTGCCCGCCGATCGACTCTGTTTTGGCTGGCGTCGCAGCGGTGAGCGCTTCGCTCACATCCGCCATCTCCAGATTCGCACCCAGATGATCAGGGGTACCTTCTTCAAGACTCGCCTCCGGTACATCGCGCCGCGCCAACAGAACTTGCCGGTTGGGCGGAAGCTGCACGTCATGCGGCACATGCAGATATTCCAGCGTCTGCTGCGCGATGCGGTGGAACACGGGAGCGGAAACCTGCCCCCCCTGATGCAAACCCACAGCCGAATCGAGAACCACGACGATCGCGATCTGCGGGTCATTAATCGGCGCGAATCCGGCAAACGACGCGTAGTACTTGGTGTGCGAATACTTGCCGATAGCTGGATCGAACTTCTGCGCAGTGCCGGTTTTGCCGGCCGAGGTATAACCCTCGAGAAGCGCTTTGGGGCCCGTGCCATGCAGGACGACGCCTTGCAGCATCTCCTTCATCTGGGCGGCACTGAGCGGCGATATTACGCGCGTGCCTTCCACCGGCTGAAAGGCGATCGTTTGCGGATTATTCTGAAACGCCTTCTGCGCCGCAATCGTCCCCGCGACAATCCTCGGCGGAACGCGTACTCCGTCATTGGCGATCGTCGAGATGAGCGCCGAGAGTTGCACGGCTGAGACACCCACCTCCTGCCCCATGGAAATCGATGCGAACGATATCTTCGACCAGCGATCGACCGGTTTCGCGAGTCCGCGAGTTTCACCGGGAAGCTCAATACCGGTGGACTGGCCGAATCCAAAGGCGCGAATGTATTTGTAGAAGCGTTCATTTCCGAGACGCATGGCCACTTTGATCGCGCCCACGTCGCTCGATTCGGCGATGATGTCGGAAACGGAAAGCAGCCCGTGCGGCTTGCTGTCGTGAATACGCGTGCCGTTGATCACGATCGAACCCATCTGGCAATCAAACATCTCGTCAGGCCGCGTCACCTTCTCTTCCAATCCAGCAGAAACCGTGACCACCTTGAATGTCGATCCCGGCTCATAAACATCGCTGATGGCGTGATTCTTCAGGGTCTCGGGGCGGATTTCTTTGCGGTTATTAGGATTGAATGTCGGGCGATTAGTGAGCGCCAAAATTTCGCCGGTATGCGGATTCTCGACCACCACGGTACCGGCGACGGCTTTGGTCTCCTCCATCGCGCGCTCCAGTTCGCGCTCCGCGATGTACTGAATGTTCTGGTCAATCGTGAGCACAACGCTGCTGCCGGCCTCTGGTTCTTTCTCCACGCTGGCAAACCAGTGCTTGCGCGCATCGACCGAAATCATCAGCTTCCCGGGCTTGCCCTGAAGTTGCGAATTAAACTGCCGCTCCAGTCCGCTCAATCCCTGATCGTCCGTCCCGACATAGCCCAACACTTGCGCCGCCAGTTCGCGCTTGGGATAAAAGCGTTTCGCTTCTTTCTGAAAATGTATTCCCTGAAGATTCAGCGCCCGTATGCGCTCAGTCACCTCCGCATCCGCCTTGCGCGCTACCCAGCAAAACGTCTTGTGGGCCCGGCAATCGGCGAGCACCACTCGCGCATCATCCTGCGTGATCCGCGAAATCAGGCTGACAGTATTGGCGAGGTCGGGCGTCTCCGAAGGCACGATGAATGCCGAATCGACCTGGATCGACATTGCCAGCTCGCGCCCCGCGCGATCGTAGATAATCCCGCGTTTCGCTGAGAGATCGAAGCTGCGCTGCTGCTGATGTTGCGCGCGCCGCTCAAAATCTCCATAACAGAAAATTTGCAGGTAGATCAGCCGCAGGCAGATCGCCAGCAGCCACAGGCACAGCAATCCAGCTAAAGCGTAAATCCGGAATCGTGCGCCCTTCGAAGTGGGACTAGCCGTCACTTCCAGCCCTCAGAAACTTTCGGCGGCCCCGAAGGCCGCCGTAGAAATAATGAAATCAATATGGCGCGGGCGCCCCCGCCCGCGAATCTCGACCGCAATAAAACTACCGCATCGACACGACCGACACAGGCGTCACGCTGGCCATCACCGGAGCCGCAATATCGCCAACCGTATCCATCCGCATCACCTGTCCCGGCCGCGGCGATTGCAACCCAAGCTTTCTCGCCATCACATCAATTCGCTCCGGATCGCGCAGCGACGCCTCTTCCAGATGCAGCGCCCGGTTCATCTCCGTGAGCCCATCGCGCTGCACTCGCAGCGTCTCGATCTTGTATCCATATTCAATGGCGCGGAAATGTTGCAGCGCGTATCCCATCACCAGCACGAACAGCAGGCACAGCGCGATTCCAAACTGCCTCATTTCGCGTCCCCGGCGCGGGTCTTCCACCTTCACCAGTCGCGAGTTGTCGATCGTCTTGCGGAAATAAATCTCCGGAGTTCCCAGCCAGCACGCCTTGTTCCGGCCAAGAGCAACAGCGCTTTGCATCGCGACGGCGCTCATATTTATGCCACTCCCATAAATTTGGAATCGTAATCTGAAGTGTCCTGACCTAATGCAAACCACGGCTCTATGAGCACGGGCTCCAGTTGTGCCGGTTCCATTTGCGAAAGCGCGACCACGGAAGCCGCCCGCCGCTCCGCGCGTTCCACCGTCGCCATTAAGCCTTCAATCAGAGTGCCTGTAAATGTCATTTCTACTTTTCCCAGTTTTTCTTCGCCGGACCCGGTCTTGTTTTATTCTTTCTTGGCCGCTCCGGCAAAACTCCACCACAGAGTTGCGGTCGCCCCTATCGAACGACCGTCCTACCAAATTCTTTACCCGGCACGCCTTACTATCACCGCACCGGGATGCCCGGCAGTTTCTCCGGGGCAAACTAAAACTTGTGCTCGTGTGGCGCGGGCGCCCTCGCCCGCGTGCCGCCACCACCCGCGAGTTAAACCATTCTCTCCGCCGCCCGCATCTTCGCGCTGCGCGATCGCGGATTCCGCTCAATCTCATCCTCAGATGCCGTCACCGGCTTCTTGGTGAGCAGTCGAAAGTTCATGTCCTTCGCCTCCGCCCGCATCGCATCTTTCACAATCCTGTCTTCCAGCGAATGAAAGCTGATCACCACCAGCCTTCCGCCCGGTTTCAGCACCCGCGGAGCCGCTTCCATCAACGCCTTCAGATCGTCCAGTTCACGGTTTACGAATATTCGGAGAGCCTGAAAAGTTCGCGTCGCGGGATGAATTCGAATGCGCTCATGCTTCCAGTTCATTGACCGGGCCGCGGCCGCTACCACCTCGACAAGTTGCGTCGTCGTGCGTATCGGCCGCGACCGGACAATGGCTCTGGCGATTCTCCGCGACCTCCTTTCCTCACCGAATTCGTAAATCACATCGGCCAGCTCGCGCTCGTCGATATGATTTACCACTTGTTCGGCGGTCTCGCCCGACATCGGATTCATCCGCATGTCAAGCGGTCCTTCCGCCTGAAAACTAAAGCCTCGCGCCGCATCCCCAAGCTGCAACGAACTAACGCCCAGGTCCGCCATCAGACCGTCAAGAGAAGCCGGAGCGACCCGCTCACCAACTTCCGCAAACGACCCGTGAATAAAAGTCACCGTCGGCCAATCCGCCCGCGCGTGGTCGCCTTCACTTGCAACCGGCAGCTGGCAACTGGCAACTGCTCTCTCCAGCGCTGCCCCATCCTTATCGAAGCCAATCAAATGTCCCGCGGCGCCGAGGCGTTTTGCGATTTCCAAACTGTGCCCGCCCAGCCCCACCGTGGCATCCAGATAAGTTCCACCCGGCTTTACGGCCAGAAAATCGATCGCTTCTTTTAAAAGAACCGGAACGTGTCCAACCGGCCCACGCCCACCCCGCTCGGGGATGTCTACTCCAGAATCCGTTTCCCCCGCGGAAGCCCTGTCCGAGCCTCTCGGGTCCTCCGTGAACCCCTGTGTACCCCGTGGTTGCCGCTTTTTGCCCACATTGAATCGCAACTTCCCTAGATGCCCAATTCGTCAAGCGTCTTCGTGTCGTCATCCGTGAAAGCCTGCTCGTCAATCTCCTTGCGGAACGCTTCCAGGTTCCTCACTTCCAGGTAAGTCAGATTGCCGAGCACTGCCACTTCCCCGCGCAACTGCGCCGACTCGCGCAGAATCTGCGGAACCAGCAGGCGCCCCTGCCCGTCCATCTCCACCACCTGCCCGTAATAATTCGTCCGATTCAAAAACTTTTTCTTCGTCGGATTGAACGTCGACAGCGAAGCCAGCTTCTGCTCGATCCGCTCCCATTCCTCGAAGGGATACACTTGAGCAACAACTCCATCGAGGCTCGTGATATAGAATTTCTGCGCGTATTTCTCTTCCATCACGCGCTTGAATTCCGCCGGGACCTTTAACCGTCCCTTCTCGTCGACGCGCGCTGGATGATTTCCGCGAAACATAGGCCTGACTTGTTGTTATTGGGCTCCGTTTATTCCTGGCTGCTACCACAGCCAACATCACGAGGGAGGTAGAAGCGGCCACAAAAGCAATGGATTCGGGTTCGTTGGGCCTCGTTTTGTCGGTGTCAGCTGCAGAACTCACTGGCGCCTCGAAACTTAGGTCTGTTTCCCACGACCTCTAATGTTTGTTCCACTTTCAACCACTTTTGTCCACATCCTACGCCTAAATCGTTTGTTGTCAATAAGAAAGTTTCAAGTTGAGACCTTCGTAATAGACTCAAGTTGCAAAACGCAAAATGTAGGGGTTAACCAGAAAGATGACTACTAGGGCTTGCGTTTACGCTCCAGATGCCTTCGCTATCCATTCGCTAACATTTTTCTTGCATTTTCCGCGAATCCGGAATCCACAGTGGAAATTTTGTCACTTTAGAGTTGCGGCCGGTGACTGTAAACGCGAGCTATCGTCATTAACTGTCGTTTTAAGTTGACTTTTGTTCGGCACGGGAGTGCCATGTCGTGGACGGCTGAGGCGCCACTTTCCCGTCTTCCTCGGTTAACAGAAGTTCCGCCGACCCGAAATTCACGCAGAGCCCCAGTCGAGGAGGTCTGCCAGGACCCGCCAACGCGCTTTCAACACCCGCGCTATCCATTTGAATGTTTCCGCTCTCGGGCCGAGATTCGGCTCGACGAAACTGGCAACCGCATCCACCCGCGGTGTTCTGATACTGGCCGTGCTCTCTGTGCTGTTGATTGCCACCCGCCCAGCCCAGACTCAAACTGAGGGTGTGCTCTACAACTTCTTCACAACCGGCTACGATGGCGCGTATTCCTACGCCGGCCTTACCTCTGACGGGGCGGGCAACCTCTATGGGACAACCTATTCCGCCGGTGGCTGCACGGCAATCTTATGCCAGCCTCCAGGCCCAGCTGGCACGGTATTTGAGCTTTCGCCGAACGGCTATGGAGGCTGGAACGAGACCACGCTCTACAGTTTCTGCTCCGCTCCGAACTGCGCGGACGGGGCGGGTCCAATGTCAAACGTGATATTCGACAGCGCGGGGAACCTCTACGGAACAACGACTTACGGCGGCAACGGATACGGCCTCGACGACGGGTGGGGATACGGCGTCGTCTTCGAGCTTAGCCCCGTGGGAACAGGCTGGACTGAGACCGTCCTGTACAGTTTTTGCCCGCAAAACGGCTGCACGGACGGCATCCAGCCGTCAAGCGGCCTGATCTTCGACCGAGCCGGTAATCTCTATGGCACATTCAGCAACGCCTACGGAAACGGAGGAGTTGACACTGTCTTCGAGCTTAGCCCTGCAGGTAGCGGCTGGACGGAACAAGTGATCTATGCCAACGGCGGCAGCTTCGCTGGGCTGACTATGGACGCTGCCGGCAACATCTTCGGCGCCTCAAACACAACCGTGTACGAGCTGTCGCCGAACGGCAGCGGCGGCTGGACTCCGACCGTGATCGACACCCTCGCCGGGGCGAGCACTCCCGTGCTCGACATAGCCGGGAACCTTTACGTTACAACCTCCGGCCCCGTTAGCTGCGGAGCCGTCCACAAGCTTACTCCCGGGGCCAATGGAGAATGGTCGGAGAAGATTCTCCACACCTTTAAACGCGACCGACTTGGCGGATGCGACCCTTCTGCGGGGATTGTCCTCGACGCGGCAGGGGACATTTACGGCACCACAACGTTCGGCGGCAGGTACAGCGCGGGGACTGTTTTCGAGCTGGCGGCCCCAATTGGTACCGGCAGCCGCAAGGAGAGCATCCTCTTTAGCTTCAACGACACCGACGGAGGGTGGCCCCTAGCTAGCCTGATTCTGGACAGCGCAGGAAACCTCTACGGCACGACTTACGAGGGCGGGGCGTATTTCGGGAGCGGACCCGACGGAAACGGATACGGCGTTGCGTTCGAATTGAGCCAAGTGCCCCATAAGGTCGCGACCGCGACGACTCTCGTCTCCAGCCCCAATCCCTCCTCGGTCGGTCAGGCAGCGACCTTCACCGCCGGGGTGAGCTCGACCGCGGGAACTCCGCCGAACGGAGACACCGTCTCCTTTATGAAAGGCACAACGATACTCGGAAAGGCGACGTTGAGCGGCGGCTCGGCGAGCTTCACTACCTCGACTCTGAAGGTGGGCACGGACCTGATCACGGCGGCATACAGCGGTGACTCGAACTTCGGCGGCAGCACATCGAATGCAGTGAGCCAGGTAGTGAACCGGGCCAGCACCACCACCATGCTTGCTTCGTCGCTGAACCCCTCAAACTCCGGACAGTCGGTAACCTTCACCGCCACCGTGGCAGGGCAGTTCGGCGGTAAAGTGACCGGCTCGGTTACGTTCCTGGACGGAACGACCCCACTCAAAACCGTGTTCCTGAGCGTAATGAGCGGAGGGGAGGCTGAGTACACAACTTCGAAGCTGACGGAAGGCACGCATACCATCACGGCAACATATAACGGCAGCACAGATTTCACCGCCAGCTCGGCTTCGCTGACACAGACGGTGAACTAGGTTTGAATGGATGAGCCACAGCAACCCCGTGACGAACGGAAAACCGGGGAACAAAACCGGGGGACAGACGGAACGTTCCCCAATTTCCCGTCAGGAAAAACCGCCCTTACGCCCCCAGCACCAGGTCCAGGTGCATCTTACAAGGGGACCCCTCCGTAGAACCGAAGTGGAACCGATGTGAAAACTGAAAACGTTCTGTCTGTCCCCATTTTGTCGGCCTACTATTTCAAGTAACGAAGCGCAACACTCCCCGATTTAAAAACCGTCGACTCAACAAGTTTTAATTGTAATTTCTCTTTTAGGTTGACGCCTTCAAACACCCGTCTCCCTCCTCCTGCAACGATCGGATGAACCAGAAAAATATATTCATCAATCAGACCAAGCTCTGCAAGTTGTGAAGGAATAGTTACACCACCGGTAAGAATATTTTTGCCTTGTTCTTGTTTCAATTTAAGTATTTCGTCGTGAAGGCCCGTGCGAACAATTCTCGTTTTTTCCCCTTCAGCGCTTTCTAATTCTAATGATAATGATCGCGAGAAAACAATAATTTTGTTGACGGCGTCAAATGCCTGGGCAAATTCGACGTCTGCCTTTCTCTGCCCGGAAGGGTTTTTCGCCACGTCGGGCCAATAAGGAACCATCAATTCATAAGTCTTACGCCCGTAGACGAATGTGTCAGCATCTCGCAAGAGGTGCATAAAATACTCAAGCGTTTCTTCATCGGGATTGAATTTGGTATGGTCGCAGCAGCCATCCAGGGTGATGTTGATAGCGAAGATTAAATTTCTCATTTTCGCCTCAGATCGTACCTCACGCCGGCGCATACCGCTTGATGGAGATGCCTCGCGCATGCTCTCGCGTTTTCGCCACGTCATAGGCGAGTTGCATCCGGAGCAGGTGGTCCATCTCCGGGCCAAACGCTTTTTCGATGCGCAGCGCCATTTCCGGCGTAAGCGCGGACTTGCCATGCAGAAGGTCGGAGAGCGTAGCGCGGCGCACCTGCAAAATCTCCGCCGCCTTCGACGCGCTGAGGCCAAGGGCTTCGATGACTTCAGTTCGAATCAGATCGCCCGGATGCGGCGGCTTCTTCATGGGCATTTCGGTCACCTAGTGGTAGTCAATCAAGTCAATATCGCTGGCGGTGTTCGTTCGTTCGTCATAACGGAAAATCAACCGCCAGTTTCCCGTAACCGTCAGGCTCCACGATCCTTTTCGGTCGCCTTTCAGCGGATGCAGCTTCCAGCCAGGGAATCGGCCGAGCTCGGCCGTCTCGATGGCAAACAGGAGCTTGCGCAACTTGTCCGCCGTCGCCGATGACACTCCCTTGGCGTTCCCCGTTCATACAGTTGCCTTAGCCCTTTGTGGCGAAAGCGCACAAGCTGCATGATGCCACTTTCACTCTTCCAGTATGTACGGTTATACCGTACACGTCAAGTATGTTTTTGGATGTGGTGAATACCTCTGGAAAATTCTACTCGGGACACGCCGCCCATTCACACTTCTTGAAAATAGGTGGGATTGTTCCTGAACTACTTCGCCGCCTCCACAAACACAGCCGTCCCATAAGCCAGAACTTCCGTGACGCCCTGCATCACCTCGGTAGCGTCATAGCGCGCGCCAACAACCGCATTGCCTCCAATTTCCGCAGCGTGCACCAGCATCAGGTCGAATGCCTCGGCGCGAGTCCGCTCGCAGAGATTAGTCAGCAACGTAATATTCCCGCCCACGATCGTCTGCAGCCCCGCTCCAATCGTCCCAAAGATCGATCGCGAACGCACCGTAATCCCGCGCACCACCCCCAGCGTCCGGACCACGCGAAAGCCATCCAACTCGAACTGCGTGGTCACCATATTATGCGCCACCATCCGTCCCGTGGTTACAGATGTCGTATAGTTGCCCATCGCTCCTCCCATCGAAATTCGCCGTCGCAACTTGAATAGCTATAACTGCACTTCATTTTAATTCAGCCTCCACAACAAAGTTGCCTTTGGTTGGCGCAGCGCTTTACCAGCGCCGTTGTCATCCTGAGCGCAGCCGAGCCGTGAGCGAAGCGAAGGGCCCGGCGGAGTCGAAGGACCCCTGCCCGTCCCTCACCGCTCGGGTCGGTTCGCGCAGGCTACAGCGATTGCACCTGCTCTTGGTTGGCGCAGCGGTTCACCGCTGCCGTTGTCATCCTGAGCGCAGCCGAGCCGTGAGCGAAGCGAAGGGCCCGGCGGAGTCGAAGGACCCCTACCCGTCCCTCACTGCTCGGGTCCGTTCCCGCCGGCTGCAGCGATTGCACTTGCCTTTGTGGTGGCGCAGCGGTTCACCGCTGCGATTCATACTCCATCTTCAACTCCGGCTTTAGCCGCTGAGGCGCAACGACCCTGTATAATCCTCCTCTTTCGGAGGCCTCATGCTCACGCGTCGCCACTTCTTGAAATCCGGTTCCATCGCCGCCGGCGTCGGCATAGCCCTGCCCGCGCTCGCAGCCGAGAATGACAAGCCGCAAGCCATCGCCGCTCTCCACTCCCGCCGCGCCGAAGCCAAGCCCATCACCGTCGAAGAGCGCGCCCAGCGCCAGGAACGCGCCCGCCAACTGATGCGCGACAACAACCTCTCCGCCATCATCCTAGGCCAGGGTACGTCGCTCGCCTATTTCGCCGGGATCCACTGGCAAGGCGGAGAGCGCCTCTTCGCCATGATCCTCCCCACCAAAGGCGACGCCTTCTATGTCTCTCCCGCCTTCGAAGAGGGCCGAGCCCGCGAGCAAATAGCACAAGCTCCCGAGGGCACGAAGCCAAATGTCGATGTCCGCATCTGGCAGGAAGACGAAAGCCCCTTCGAGCGCGTAGCGCAAGGCCTCACCGACCGTGGACTCTCCACGGGCACCATCGGCGTGGAAGAAACGGTAAAGTTTGTCTTCAGCGACAACATTCGAAAAGCCGCGTCCGGCGCCACCTTCACCAGCGCCACTCCGGTCACCGCCGGATGCCGCATGATCAAGAGCCATCACGAAATCGAACTCATGCGCCTGGCCGCCAAAGTAACACTAGCCGCTTACGAAGCAACCTATCGTTCGCTGAAAGTCGGAATGACGCAGCACGACGTGGCCAACTTAGTGGAGTCCGCCCACAGGCAGCTCGGATTCGAAGGCGGTGCTGACGCGCAGGTCGGCGAATACTCCGCGCTGCCTCACGGTTCAGTGACTCCGCAAGTCATCAAAGAAGGCACAATCGTCATGATGGACGGAGGCTGCTCCGCCGAAGGCTATCAATCCGACATCACCCGCACCTACGTGCTAGGCAAAGCGAGCGACAAGATGAAACAGGTCTTCGACATCGTCCACCGCGCCCAGAGCGCAGCATTAGCCGCCGCAAAACCAGGAGTAGAAGCGGGCTCAGTAGACGCCGCCGCGCGTAAAGTAATCAGCGATGCAGGCTACGGCCCCGACTACAAATATTTCACCCACCGCCTAGGCCACGGCATGGGCATGGATGGCCACGAGTGGCCCTACTTGGTCCGAGGCAATCCAACCAAGCTACAGCCCGAGATGACCTTCAGCGACGAACCAGGAATCTACATCCGAGGAGAATTCGGCATCCGCCTGGAAGACGACATGCACATAATAGAAGATGGCGCGGAATTGTTTACGCCGCAAAGCCCGTCGCTGGAAGACCCATTCGGCAAGGCGTAAAACCACCCAAGCTGCCTACCCGGCGCAGAACCCAAGTCGGTTCAGGCTTTTGCGCGGAGCAGCGGTTCACCAGTCCTCGAATTTGCCTTTGGGGTGGCGCAGCGGTTCACCGCTGCGATAAAAGAGCTGCTCTCGATGCGGCTGTAGCCGCCGAGGGAGCGGCCACAACAAGTCTCACTCCACCACAAACGCCCGCACCCGCCGCAGGAGCGACGCCGGCGCTTCCGCATCCATCAAGACCAGCCCATCCTGATACTGCCGCGAATAAATGTGCCCGCCCGCCTGCAACTGCGCCAGCAGCTTTCCTTCTTTTTGCGGAATGCGCAGCCGCACCCGCCGCGGACGATCTCCCTCCAGCAGCCCATCGACGCGATCAAGTAGTGTACTCAATCCAATTCCCTCTGCGGCGGAGACATGAATCACCTGCACCTTGTCGTCCGCGTCGCTGTCGCGCAGCGATTCTCGCTGCTTCGGAAGCAGCAAGTCGATCTTATTCATCACCCGCAGCCGCGGCTTCTTATCCGCCTCAAGTTCCTTGAGCACGCTCTCCACCTGCGCATCCTGCTCAGCCGACACCGGACTGCTGGCATCCGAAACCTGCATGATCAGCGTCGCCCGCTGCACTTCTTCGAGCGTGGCGCGAAACGCCGAGACCAGGGTATGCGGAAGCTGTCGTATAAAACCCACCGTGTCAGAAAACAAAACTTTTCTCTTCGACGGCAGTTCAACTCCGCGAATCGTCGGATCAAGCGTGGCAAACATGCGTGACGAAGCCACCACATTCGCCTTAGTTAGCGCATTGAACAGCGTCGACTTGCCCGCATTTGTATACCCCACCAGCGCCACTAACGCGACCGGGACCGATTCCCGCCGCTGCCGCTGCTGCGCGCGAATGCGTCGAACATTTTCGATCTGCTGTTTAACATGGCGCACGCGCCGGAAAATCTTTCGCCGGTCCGTCTCCAGTTGCGTTTCGCCCGGACCACGCGTGCCGATGCCGCCGCCAAGCTGCGACATTTCAATGCCGCGCCCGCCCAGCCGCGGCAGCATATATTCCAGCTGGGCCAGTTCTACCTGCAACTGGCCTTCACGCGTGCGCGCATGCCGCGCAAAAATATCGAGAATCAGTTGCGTGCGATCGATCACTCGCGTGTTGACCACGCGTTCAATGTTGCGCTGTTGCGAAGGTGACAGATCGTGATCGAAGAGAATCACACCCGCGGAAACCGAAGCCGCAGCGCCGGCAATTTCTTCCAGCTTACCTTTGCCGATCAGCGTCGCAGGATCGGGCCGATCTTTGCGTTGCGTGAATTCTCCGACAATCTCGGCGCCCGCGCTCGTAGCCAGCGCCCGCAATTCGTCGAGCGATTCTTCTGAGGTGAAGTCTGGCGAATCAGCCGGAAGAAGTGACGGAGCAGAAGACAACGCAGACGACTCGGCAACGTTCGCGGCGTGATCGCGAGCCGCCTGCGCGCCCGCCGTAATGGCTGAACTTTTCTTGCCCGCACCCGCGCGGCCCCGCGTGCGGAACTCCACCCCCACCAGGAACGCCCGCTCCTGCTGTTCCGATGGATTGACCACCGCCTTAGCTTCGTTTCGCGAACCGCCACGGCCGCTTAATCTGGAATCATCTCCGCGCAAGCAAACTCATTTCATCCTTCGGTGCCCGAAGCGGAAGTCGCACTCGCCGCCTCGCCATGCGCCGCAACCGCCGGCTTCGCCTCTGTATGGTTGCTATGCGCCCCGCGCGAAATGACGACCGTCGAAATCGCGTGCTTGAAAATAAGTTGCTCCTGGTTGCTGGTTTCGAGAACCACCGAATACTTATCAAACGATCGGATACGGCCCGTCAGCTTCACTCCACTAACCAGATAGATCGTGATGTTGTGCCGTTCCTTTCGTGCCGTGTTGAGGAAAGAATCCTGAATGTTCTGTTGTGCCGGCTTAGCTTCCATTGCCGATCTCCTTTTTTCAAGTTAGATGCCGCGCCATTTGAGCTTTGGGGAGGGCAATTGGCTGCAGCTCTTTTCCTAGGGCTCCTACAATACGGCCTTATCCCCCGCTTTTCAACTTCTACCAGATTAATTATTCTTAGCAGCTCCTTGAGTCTGCCACCGCACCCAAAAATCCTTTTTGGCCGAACGATTGTCCTCTTGGGCAAATCGCCGTTTTCATTCCATCATTAGCCGTCTACAATCGTGAGTTCCAGCATACAGTCCAGAAGTAAGTTGCATCAGCACCCCTGCACCGAGGAGCCACAACCTTGATCGATATCAACTTCCCGACCGACTTACACACGAACCTTCTCATGCTGTTTCGTTGGTTACACTTTATAGGTGGCTTTACCTGGCTCGGCCTGTTGTATTTTTTTAATCTTGTTAATGTGCCGTTCATGAAAGAGCTAGATCCCGCCACCAAAGGCAAGGTGTTGCCCAGCCTGATGTCGCGCACGCTCTGGTGGTTTCGCTGGGCATCAGTGCTCACAGTCCTGATGGGCTTGGCATTCTGGGGCCAAACAGTTTCGATCGACGCGAGAAACGGCGGCGCCTCCTCTGGCACAGCGATGGCCAGCTTCTTTCTGATCTGGACCACCGTCTGGGCGCTCATGTACGCCTGCACCATCCCCGGCAAAGGCGCGCTCGACAAAGGGCCTGTGCTCGGCGTGATTTACACCGTCATCTTGGTCGCCGCCTCATGGCTCTTTCTGCGCCTCAACAACCATGGTTGGGAGAGTAATTCCCTGCTCGCCATCGGCATCGGCGGCGGAATGGGTTGGGTCATGATGCTCAATGTCTGGGGAGTGATCTGGCGCGCGCAAAAGAAAATCATTAAGTGGACCACCGACAACGCAGCCAACGGCACGCCGATACCCGACAAGGCAAAGTATCTGGCACGCCAGTCTTTCTTGATCTCGCGCGCAAACTTCGTGATGTCGTTCCCGCTGCTCTTCCTTATGGGAGCGGCAAGTCACTATCCCATGTTTGGCAAGTAGTGGCCCCACCGCCGCGGTGAGGAGACCTATTTTCAGCTGTCATCCTGAGCGCAGACGAGCCGTGCGCGAAGCGAATGGCTCAGCGGAGTCGAAGGACCCCTACCCACCACTTGCTCTCCACGTCGCCATGTATCTGCCCACTGCCCCGCCCAGGAAAACGAACTTGCTCCTTAACCAGGGCGACGCTCACCTATTACGCCTTGCTTTTGGGTGGCGCAGCGCTTCAGCGCTGCGATGTATAGATCTATTTTCAGCTGTCATCCTGAGCGCAGTCGAGCCATCCGCGAAGCGAATGGCTCAGCGGAGTCGAAGGACCCCTACCCGCTCCGCACTTTCCACGTCGCCATGTACCTGTCCGCTACGCCAACTGTCTCCTAAACGTCGCCGGAGTCATCCCAGTCGCCTTGCGGAACGCGCGCGTAAAGTGGCTCTGGTCCGCATACCCCGTAGCAAGGCTGATCTCAGCCATCGACAGCTCACGAGTGAGCATCTGCTCACACGCAGCCCGAATCCGCAGCCGATGAACATGCTCTCCAATTCCCTCTCGAACAAACTTGCGAAAGACGCGCGACAGATGCACCGGATGCACCCCAGCCTCCGCGCTAAGTTCATCCAAGGTCAGCCGCTCCGAATACTCGGCCGTGAGTTTTTCAACGACACGCCCCAACCAGGCCGGTGGATGATCAACCTTCTCACGCCGCGCACGTGCAACATAACCCACCATCTCCGCCAGCAGACTCTCGACGACCAACGCATCCGCCGTTAAATTTTCAGTCGCGTCAGTTCCCATGAACTCGCGATACATTTTCATGCCGAGCCAAAGCAACGACCCGCCCACGCAATCGTCATGCGCAAAATCGAGCGCCGCCGAATAATCCGCCAGGCGCTCACGCCAACACGGTCGAATTTCAATCTCGAAAAACCGCACGCCGCGCGGTCCAACTTCATCCTGATGCGGAATCCCAGCGGGCCGAAAATGAATGGTGAACGGGCGAAATTGCCGATCCTGCCGTTCGTAGCGCTCTCCATATTCACCTTCGAGCAGAAGCGCAAAGAAAGCCAATTCATGAGCGTGCGCTGGAAGCCTCTTTGGCGATGTGTGCCGTAGATTCGTGAAGATTGCGCCGCACTGCTCACGCTTCCCTTCGACCGCGCCATAGAAATTGCCCGCCCCCAGCGCCCTCTCGCGGCCCGCTTCGGAATCTGCACTGCCCATGTCCAACTCCTATGTTGCCTTTGTTCTAGACGCGCCCCGCTAGAGTTGGTTAGCCTTGCCTGACAATGTCGAGAGCTGCGTAGGAGAAAACGTCATGATTCGCTGTTCCGTTTTGCTTTGTCTATCGGCCATGTTACTGGCCCAATCATCTGCGAAGGATGCCCCAAAAGCCGCAATCAATAATTCGGGTGCACCCGTATATACGTCCGATGGCGGCCTGGTGTTCCCCGCCAACTATCGCGAATGGATTTATCTCACCACCGGCCTCGATATGGACTACAACCCCGATCTCGCGGCCATGCCGGGGCACTCCATGTTCGACAATATCTTCGTCAATCCCGAAGCCTACAGAGTTTTCGTCGCCACCGGCACCTGGCCTGACAAAACCATGATCGTCCTCGAAGGCCGCATGGCTGCCAATAAAGGTTCGATCAACAAGGCCGGACACTTCCAGACCACCGACGTTATGACGCGATCTGCGCATATCAAAGACACGCGCTTCCTCGGCGGCTGGGCCTTCTTCCCACTCGACGAGACCAAGCCGACCAAGCAGATCCCAAAAGAGGCTGTGTGTTATTCCTGTCACGAGCAGCACGCAGCGGTGGACACTACATTTGTGCAGTTCTATCCCACGCTTCTCGAAATCGCAAAGAAGAAAGGTACACTCGCCCCTGGCTATCTAAAAGAAGAAGCCGCGGCCGCGGAAGGATCCGGTAAGAATTAGCCGGCCCTCCGCGACTAAGACTTTCGTGGCCAAGACCTGGTAGATGAGTTACACGCCCGGGTTACGCCGCTTGCCGGATCGACGCGACCGACGCTGGCACCGCACGAACCGCGATGGCAAACATTACGTAGGACCAGCCGCGCAAAAGTAACGAGAGTCCCACCGCGAAGCCGATAAACCAAAGCCCCGACCCAGGCCAATCCATCCAGAGCATCACGCCCAGCAGCACCGTGACTGCGCCATCGAAAGCCGCCCAACCCCAGTTGGGAAACTTCAGCCTGATCGCCGCTATCAGCCGGAAAATTCCGACCACGGTGAAAAACGACGCAAACAGCAGAGTAAATGCCAGCGCCCCGGCCACGGGGTGCGTCACGACCAGCAATCCCACCAGCACGCCGAGAACTCCGCCAATCAGGTGAAGAAAAATACCGCCCCATTGTCGTACCCGAAAAGATTCAATCCCTTCTGCGATTCCGCTCACCACCAGCAGCCAGCCCAATACGAGGACGGTGCCAAGCGTGGCCGCCGGAGTGATGAAGAGCGCGATGGTTCCGAGAATGACCATGCTGATTCCAAGTACCAGCAGCCATCCCCACTTATGGCGAATTTCGTTTGCGGTCAGCGATAACACATTCGTAGTCATACGGCTTCCTCCTTTGTTGAATGTCGACCCATGAACTGTTCGATCCCAATGGCAGCAACGGTTCCTATAACAAGGATGCGCCCCGGAACCGGGAGTTTCAGAGAAGTTCGTAGCAGTTACGACGGCTCTCGCAAATTTTAAAATCAAACTTGAGCCGGTCGTCATCAATTGGAGGTTGGCGCCGAACTGGGTTATCGAAGAAAGCAAGGAGGACGAAAATGTCTCTGGTGCGAACCTGCAAAAGCTGCGGACAGAAAAATCGCATTCCCGCAAAACATCTGGCCGACAGCGGGCGATGCGGGGCATGCAAGTCTCCCTTGCCCGCCGTGAACGAACCGCTGGAAGTCTATCCCGAGCAGTTCGACGAAATCACGCAAAACACCCGCGTTCCCGTACTGGTTGATTTCTGGGCGGCATGGTGCGGTCCCTGCAGAATGTCCGCGCCGGAAGTTGCCCGCACGGCGGCGGATATGGCCGGCCGAGCGGTAGTTGTCAAAGTGGACATTCAGCGCTATCCACAACTGGCGGCCCGCTACAACGTCCTGAGCATACCGAATTTTGCCGTCTTCTACGGCGGTCGGTTAGTCACGCAACAAGCCGGAGCCGTCGATCACACGCAAATGGAAAACTGGTTGCGATCCGCGAGTTCAGTCTCCGCAGCCTGATGCCAATCTAACCGCCCCTCCAGCGGCGAAACGAATTTCCGGCGCAGTCGGAGAGTGACCAACCTATTCCTTGAGCGCCTAACCCGCAAAAAAAAGCAGTGGGACGCGTTTCTCACGCGCCTCACTGCTGGGAAGAGTGTTGCTATGCTGCTTTACTGCGCCGGGCATAAATCCAGCGCAATTCTATCGCCCATGTCCACCGTGTCCGCCGCCACCTCCGTGCGATCCACCGCCGCCACCGTGCGGTGCTCCTCCGCCATGGCTGCTCGGCGCCGAATGACCGCCGCCAAAGCTAGGCGCTGAGCGTCCTCCGCCGTAACTTGGAGCCGAACGGCCATAGCTGGGAGCAGAGCGGCCATAACTCGGAGCAGAACGCCCGTAGGCTCCTCCGCCGTAAGACCGCTGCGTGACGATCGGCTGCCTCATATTCAAAGGCGGCCGCGACGACCCGCCATAGCTGCGACTCGATGATCCATAGCCCCGGCCTTCCGAACCGTAGCCTCGACTCTCAGATCCTGAGCTGCGTTCCGATCCGTAGGAACCACGGTTCTCTGCGCCGCCCACCGATCCACTCGACCTTGACTCAGGCGACCGGCTCGCCTCAGAACCTCGGCTCGCCTCGGAAGAAGAACTCGACCGCGGAGCCATCGGCGAAAATTTCTGCCATCCGCCGCCTTCGCGTCCGCCAGCCGATGCGCTCGATCTCGCTGTCGCGCCAGAATTCGCACTCGTGTGCTCTGATCCAGTGTTGCTTCTTCCGTTGAAACCGCTGTTTCCAGATCGCGCCGTCTCACCGCCATTGAACGACCTGCCGCTTGATGCCCCGCTCGCACTGTGAGCCGAGAAGAAGTGCTGGTTCTGCGAAACATTCCGCGTGGTCGACGCCGCCGCCGCGCGCCCACTCGCTGAGAAGCTTTCGCGGCTCGGGCTCACCGGCAACCTGCCGGTAGAGAAGCGAGCGTTCTGAAATTGCGAGTGCGTCATGGCCTGCGGACTCATATGGCCGCTGCCAAAGTCTCTGCCTGACACAGTTGTTCCACCACGGAAGTTCGCATCATGCATCGCCAGGTTCACGTTCGAAAAACGCGAGCCGCCATGCAGCGAGGCAAAGCCGCCGCGGTTATATGCGCCAAAACCGCGGACTCCGAAGCCGCCGCCATATCGCCCATACCACGGGTGAAAACGATCACACGGCCCCAATGGCAACCAGCCAACCGATCCCCACCCGCCGAAACCATAGCCGAAGCCGACTCCAAATCCGAAGCCACCTCCGAATCCAAAGAATGAAACATAAGCCGGCGCCCAGATCGGCCGATAGAACGGATACCCGTAAGCCGGCCCCGGCCACCAACCCCACCCGCCACCCACATACATCCAGCGGCCGTAATGATACGGAGCCCAGCCCCAGTCGTCGTACGAAACCCACGTCCATCCCCAATAGGGTTCATACACCCAGCGTCCGTTCCGGTAAGGCGCCCAGCCCGGGTCGACGTTCGGCCGCCACACCGGACCATAATCCGGAACTTCCGACCACGTCCCACGGCCATCGAGATTTTCCGTTCCGACGTAATAGTCGTTGGTGCGCTTGCGCGCTTCTGAGTTCCGGATCATGTTGTCGCGATCCGTATTCCACTGATCCCAGTCATCGCGCGCCGGCGCTTCGCCAACCTTATATTGCTCATCCGCGCCCGTGCCCTGAATCGTAATGAACTGCCCTTGCCCCACGCGCGTGCCGCCCTGCGGAGTCGTAACTTCGATTTCGCCTTTGCGAACCAGCACTTCAGTGTGATCGTCGGCCGTCACCAGAATCCGGAAGCTCGATTCGCGCCGCTCCGTCTTAATGGCTACGTTGGGCGTATCGATTTCCGCGTCCGCATCGCTGCCGCGATAAACGGTGTAATTCGCCATCCCGTGCCCAAGTTGAATCTGAATTTGCGCGCGCGTCAGTTGCACGATGTTCGCCTGTGTATGCTCCGACAGGCGGAGCGTGTTGGCGTAGTCAAGTTCAAGTTCGGTTCGCGCCTTGTCGCCCGTAGAAACGCGGTCACCCGCGAGCACAGGCTGGTTCAACACTGCCGCCGACCAATCCTTCGAATCCCCGCGCTGCGTCGAAACATCGCCATGAATCAGACTGACGCGCGCCACGCCATTATTCTCGACCGGAGCTGGCGTGTTGTAGCTAGGAGCGCTGCCGCCCGAATCGTTGGCATTCGGATCGCTCGGTCCACGATAGATTTGGCCCTGATCCTTCGGCCCCTGATCCATCGAACGCTCCGCCGGTTGCAGCGGCTCATCCTGCTGCATGGAATCCTGATCCTGAGAATCCTGATCCTGACCCATGGAACCTTGCGAGTTCATGCCCTGATCATTCGGAGCCTGCATCGGAACGCCGGGTGAGGGTTTCGATTGATCGGGCGCCTGCTGATCCGGATACTGCTCGCCACCCTGGGCAAAGATCGCGCCTGGAATCGCCAGCATCAAGCCTAAGAATGCCGCTAAGAACCTGAGTTTCACAAAACCTCCACACCGTTTCGCACACCAAGATCTTGAAAAGCTATGCCCGTATCAATGCATGCGGTATGCCAATGCTCGGCACGAAACCAACATTCTTGTAACCAATTGTTTTTCAGTTCGTTAGAAGAGGCAACCCATTCGAGAGCGAGCGCGGTTTTCACCTGTCTGGTGGCCCGGATCCACCAAGGTGGTGGTTTTCGGCCAGGCGATCAATCCCACGCAACCACTCTTTTTACTGTCCCGGAGCGTTCTTCAGATGGCTTCATAACGATTCAGCCGCTCTCCATGGACGCTTCCGGCAATCAGGCGCAAGATCGCAACCATGATTTCTTCCGCAAGCAGCTTTTGCGACGCGAAGTCAAAGTTAAGTGGAGGTATCGCCATGCCAAAGACAACGACAACGATCACGACAACGATCAAATCAAAAGCCATCTTGCGCTCCCGAATCCTAGCGTCCACTGCAATGCTGTTCGGCGCAATCTGTACCGCGTTGCTAACCCCAGCCTATGGCCAGCAGGAAGTCGATCCGACCTGGTATGATCCCGTGCCGAACACGGCGGTCGCTCAACCCGCTCAGGCTGGGGCGGTCGTTCACACTTCGCAACCTGCAGCGAGCGTCCATGGGCAGCAGGCGACGACCCAATCTGCATCCGCAACCTCGAATGCCGCGAAGTCGCACGCAAAGGACAAGCAAGCCAACCAAAGCCGTCACGATGCGGTCCGCAAAAGTGTAGGAACTCCCGCTGCGAGGGACGGTCTGCCAGGCGCGGTGAGTCATGCCTCGCTGGATGCGAGGAACTCTAGAGGCGAGGGACACAGCGAGCTAGCAATCGCCCGATGACCCGATGGTTCACTCTTCGTTGTCGTCGATCCCAATCTTCGAAAGTCGATAGCGCAGCGCATTTCGTGATAATCCCAGCAAGCGCGCCGCTTGCGATTTATTGCCGCCGGCGCGCTTCAATGCTTCGCGAATCATTTCATCTTCCCATTGATCGAGAGTCATCCCGTCGGGCAAAAATCGATCGCCCGCCGCGCCCGCGCGATTACGCGGCGAATCCGGTTGTACGTCGCTTGCCGCCAATTGTCCGCCCTGCGCGAGCGCACACGCGCGCTCAATCACGTTTTGCAGCTCGCGCACATTGCCGGGCCAATAATGGCTAACCAGAAGCTGCATGGCAGCGGGAGAGATGCCGGTTATTTTTTCCTCGCGACCGGAATCCTTGGCAAACCGTGCCAGAAACAAATTCGCCAACCCCGGAATATCCTCTTTATGGTCGCGCAAAGGCGGGATATCGATGGGAACTACATTCAGCCTGTAATAAAGGTCCTCGCGAAAGGTCCCATCCTCGAGCGCCGCGCGCAAATCGCGATTCGTAGCCGCCACCAGCCGCACATCAACTTTAATCGTGCGCGTTCCACCCAAGCGCTCAAACTCTCGCTCCTGCAGCACCCGCAAGAGTTTGACCTGCGTTGCCGCGGGCACATCGCCGATCTCGTCGAGAAAGAGCGTACCCTTATCGGCGAGTTCAAACTTGCCCGGCTTGCTGGTCGCCGCTCCGGTGAAGGCTCCTTTTTCGTAGCCGAAAAGTTCACTCTCTAACAAGTTCTCCGGGATAGCCGTGCTATTAATTTTGATAAATGGCCCCGAGGCGCGCCGCGACTTTTCATGAACAGCGCGCGCAATCAAGTCTTTTCCCACGCCACTTTCCCCGCCAAGCAGCACCGTCGAATTGGTCGGCGCAACCCGTTCCACCGTAGCCAGGACCTCTTGCATCTTGCGGCTCACCGCAACAATATTGGGATGGCTATACTTCTGCCCCAGCGCTTCGCGCAGCGAGCGATTCTCCTCGCGCAGCCGCGAGTTATCGAGCTCCTTGTGTACCACCATCCGCATTTCGGCCAATGAAAACGGCTTGAGCACATAATCCGTTGCCCCAGCTTTCATCGCCTCCACAGCGGTCTCGACCGATCCGAAAGCAGTCATGACCACAATCGGCAATTCTGAATCCATTCGTTTCGCCGCCTGCAAAAAATCAAGCCCGTTCATACCGGGAAGTTTGAGATCGGTCAACACGAGATGAACAGGCTCCGACGCCAGCAGCTTCAGGCCGGTTTCAGCGTCGCCTGCGGAAAGCGTCCTGAAGCCGTCCTCGCCCAGATTCAGCTCCAGCAGCCGCCGCATCTTAGCTTCATCTTCGATGATGAGAATAGTAGCCATTCGCTAGGTTGGTTCCAGTGGGAAGAAACGCAACGATCCAATCGATATTCACGTCGGGCAAGTGCCGAAAATCACGTAGGGGCGGGTGCCCTCACCTGCCCGACCGAGCGCAGCTCGGCCTCCGCCGGCGTATCGCCAGTCTCATCGAGCGGAAAGAACAACGTAAACACCGCCCCGCCCTCCGGCGCATTCTCAACATGAATCGATCCGCCGTGCCCATCGACAATCTTCGAAACAATAGAAAGCCCCAGCCCCACCCCGGTCTTCTTAGTAGTCACAAACGGATTAAAAATTTCCTCGCGCAATTCCTCCGGCACGCCCGGCCCTGTGTCGGCCAAGCGCAGTTCTACTCCATCTCGCCCATCCTTCGCAGCAAGCTGCACGTCAACCTGCAACACTCCGCCGCGCTCTTCCATCGCCTCGTAAGCGTTCTGCACCAGATTAAGAAAAGCCTGCTCGCACAAACTTTCATCCAGCGGAACCAGCGGCAATCCGCTAGCATAGTGCGTTTCAACGCGGACGCCCGGCCCCGCCTTCCCCGTAAACCGCCCAGCCACAATTTGCAACACGCGATCAAGCAGCGCCGTCAAGTCCGCCGGCTGCGGTTGCGCATGAAGCGGCCGCGCGAAATCCAAAAATTCCGTGACCAGCGCGCTGAGCCGGTTAACCTCCGTCGAAATATATCCGGCTAACTCGCGGGCCAATTCGTCCGACGCCTGCAACTTCTGCGTCAACATCTCCGCCGAGCCCTTGATCACTCCCAACGGGTTGCGAATCTCATGCGCCAGCCCAGCCGAGAGCTGCCCGAGCGCCGCCAACCGCTCCGAGCGCCGCGCCTCCGCCTGAGCCTGCTCCAGCCGGCGATTCGTCTCGGCGAGCCGCTCCGCCAGTTCACGATACAACTGCGTTTGATGCAGGCTCTGCTGGGCAAACCGGTTCACCACCATCGCCGCCACAAAGAAGAACAGTATGCGCAGCGCCAGATAAGCGAACGCTTCCTGCGTCAACTCATATTCCTGCATCGCCGGGTAGAGATAGGAGCAGTAAGCAGCAGAGGTAAACAAGGTCCAGAGCAGCGTCGCCCACGTGCCGCTATACAGCGCAGCAGTCACGACTGGAACGAAATAAATAGGCCAGTAGCTGCTGTTGATCCCAATCTCGCCGGTGTGATCGATGAGCATCGTGGCCAGCAAAATCTTGAGCAGGATGACGTAAGCCACGCCGCGCTTGGGAAAATTTGAGATTATCCGCGACTCCAGCAACTGCACAATCCCAATGGCGAGCAGGATCAGCTGCTTGTGCCACTCGAGTTGCGGAGGAAGCACGGCCAGTCCGGCAAGGAAGATCAGCCATATGGCAAGCCACACGGCATCCAGCCGACTGAACCGTCGCGACTCCGGATCGACAATGAAAGGCCTGATCGTCACGCCCTTCCATCCAATCGCAAAACCCCTCCGCCGTCAATCACGCGCCCACGTTTCGCTTGACTCGACCCTTGCGTAGATTGGATTTTTTCTTTGCTTTCGGGTGGCGCAGCGCCTTTAGCGCTGCGGTAACTGCTCAGCCTGAATCCGCCTTCAGGCACTGAGGTCGCACTGGCTGCCAGCGGACAACGTTTTCCTCGACCTCTATAACCGTTTCCAATCGCCAACATAAATACTTTCGATTTCCGCCAACTCACTCAACAGACTATTGTTATGATGCGGCTATTGGATTGAGTTCACGATCATCTCCGAGAACGGAACATCAATGACCAAAGTCGAAGCGATTATTCAGGTATCCAAGCTCGATGCCGTGAAGGATGCACTCCACGAGGTGGGCGTGGAAGGCATGACCGTTTTTGAAGCCAGAGGTCACGGCCGCCAAAAGGGACACACCGAGTTTTATCGCGGACGCGAGTATACGGTCGACTTGATCCCCAAGGCGAAACTCGAAATCGTGGTGGCCGACGAAGTGGTTGAGAAAGTCGTGCAGGCCATCACCATAGCCGCACGCACCGGCAAGATCGGCGACGGGAAAATTTTTCTTTCGCGAATTGACGAGGCAATTCGCATTCGCAATGACGAACGCGGTGAGGGCGCGTTATAAGCGCAGAGAAGCAAGCGCAAGAGAACCGGAAAGAGATCGCGATCTGCCAACTGAGGAGGGTGTCATCGAATGACGACCGGCGCCACCGTTTACAGTGAGTTGCGAGATCTCTACGCGCGAGAATCTGCGGCCATCGAACAGGAATTCGCCGTCACTGGGGATGGGCGCGCAGCAATCGCCCGTCGCACCGCGCTGGTTGATGCCATCAGTCTTCGGCTCTGGAACGAAATCGTCATTGGATCCTCCGCTGCAGATTCCATCGATCCCGGCGCTACCAGAGCTTTCGCGCTCGTCGCCACCGGAGGATTCGGACGCGGTTGGCTTTTCCCCTACTCTGACATCGACCTCCTCTTTCTCTGCGAGACAAGTGACTCCGAGACTGTCCTCAAAGATCCCATCCGCCGCTTCTCGCAGGAACTGTGGGACCTCCGCCTCAAAGTCAGTCCTGCCACGCGAAACCTCGCCGAGTGTGAACGCCTTGATCCCGACAACATTGAATTTTCCATCTCGCTACTCGACTGCCGTTATCTGGCGGGCGATCGCGAACTTTTCACCCGATTGCGCGAAAAACATATTCCGCGCCTCGTCGGTCGTGAGAGCCACAGCCTGATTCAGAACCTCGCCGAAATCACGCGCACGCGTCATCACAAATTCGCCAATACAGTTTTCCATCTCGAGCCGAACGTAAAAGATGGCCCCGGCGGCCTCCGCGACTACAACGTCGCCGATTGGCTGGCGCTCATTTCGGCCATGGAAAAGTTGAAGGTATGGCCCGATACGCAAACCCTGCTGCCCGTTTCGTCCCGTCGCGCCTTCGACGACGCGCTCGATTTTCAAATGTCCGTCCGCTGTTTTCTACATTATCGCCACGGCCGTCACGACAACACTCTCACCTGGGAGGCGCAGGACGAAGCCGCAGCGAGAAAAATTGGCGCGAACGATTCTGAAATCGCAAACGCCGCCGATTGGATGCGCGTCTATTTCGGCCACGTTCGCAGCGTACATCGCGTCTGCACGCAACTGTTAGAAGAAATCCCCGCAGCCTGGTCGCCATTGCATCGCCAATTCCAGGGCTGGCGGACGAAAATTGCAAGCGACGATTTTTCCACAGTCGACGGATTGATTTTTCTCAAGCAACAACCGCAGCAATCGGCCGGACTGCGCGATCCGGAAATGCTCTTGCGACTCTTTCATTTCATGGCCGAGCATGGCCTGAAGCTGAGCACGACCACCGAATATAAAGTCGAGCAGGCTCTGCCCGCGCTCGCTTCAACCCCTCCGCGCGGTGCTGAATTGTGGCTCTATCTGCAAGAAACTCTGCTGCAACCGCACGCCGCCGACGCTTTGCGCGCCATGAACTCGCTTCGCCTGCTCGCGCTTCTGCTGCCTGAATTGAAAGGCATAGAGGCGCTCGTGGTCCGCGACTTTTACCATCGCTACACAGTCGACGAGCATTCGTTTTTAGCCATCGAAAATCTCCATCGCCTCAAAGAATCGCAGTCAGAGGGGGACAGGCGCTTTGCCCTTTTACTCAGCGAAATCGAGCAACCCGAACTTCTTTATCTCGCGCTCCTGCTGCATGATTCCGGCAAAGCCGCGCAAGGCGAAAGCGAAAATCATATTGATGTCAGTGTCCGACTTACAGAAAGTTGCGCCGATCGGCTTGACCTCGATCCCGCCGATCGCGAAATTCTTCGCTTCCTGGTAGCGAACCATCTGGAAATGTCAGCCGCCATGCGCCGCGATGTTTTCGATCCCGCGAATGTGAAATCTTTTGCCGAAAAAGTGGGCGTGCCCGAGCGCCTGAAAATGCTCTGCCTGATGACCTACGCCGACGTGAAAGCCGTGAACCCCGAAGCCATGACGCCATGGAAGGCGGATAATTTATGGCAGCTCTACATCGCGTGCGCGAATTACCTAAGCCGCAGCGCCGATCAACGAGTGCACACGGATGCCGACAGTTCCAACCTGGCGCCCTCCAATCTGGCCCATCTGCGCTCGCTGGCGGCGGTAGCGGGGAAAAAACTCAACATTTTTCTCGAAGGGCTGCCGCAACGTTATCTGCGCATCCACGGCGCAACCGATGTCATTGCCCACGCCGAAATGGCCGCCCGACTGGGCCCGGACGGCGTACAACTCAGTCTGAAGCAGATTCGCCACTGGTATGAGCTGACCATGGTCACTACCGACCGCCCATTTCTCTTCGCCTCAGTCTCCGGAGCGCTGGCCGCCTGGGGCATGAACATCGTGAAAGCGAATGCGTTTTCAAACGCCGCCGGCATCGTGGTCGACACTTTCTATTTCACCGATCGCTTCCGCACCCTGGAGATGAATCTCCAGGAATGGGATCGTCTGAAAAAAAGCATCGCCGACGTAGTCAAAGGCCAGGCCGATGTGGCCCGGATGTTAAGCGACCGCTTGAAATCAGAGACGGCCGAAAGCACAAAAGTAAAAGTGAAAGTCGCAACTCAGGTTGAATTCGACGATAGTTGCTCGGCAAACAGCACGCTGGTGCAGATTCTCACGCAGGATCGTCCAGGGCTGCTTTACCGTATGTGCTCGCTCGTCTCCAAACACGATTGCAACATCGAAATTGCGCTGATCGAAACCGAAGGCCAGATGGCAATCGACGTTCTTTATCTAAGCTCCCGCGGAACCAAGTTGACTCCAATCCAGCAGTCGGCGTTAGGCAAAGCCCTGCGGGATGAACTCGCGGCGAAATGATTTTCGAAATTGTGCGCCTGCACTTGCTTTTGCGTGGCGCAGCGGTTCACCGCTGCGGTAACAGTTTTGTTCTTGATTACGCCTTTAGGCGCTGAGAGCGCAACACTAGTTGGCTGCGTAATTATCCTACTTGCCGCTCTTGCTGTCCGCAACTTCCCGGTCCGCGTAATACCCATCCCGCGTCTGCACCGTCAGTTCCTTCTTCTTCACCGTCAACACGACGTGATGATAGCCAGACGCTGAACTGTCCTTATCCGGCGTATACCCCATGCTGTACTGCGTTCGCAATTCTTCGACAATGCTGTCGTAGATTTCACCCACGGTTTGCTTCTTTGAGACCTCGAAAAACCGCCCACCCGTTTCCTTGGAGATCTTCTCCAGAATCTTTTTGCCGTCCGTGCGCGACTCTTCCGAACGACGCTGCCCGCCGCCCTGACGTCCGCCCCCGCCACCTCCTCCACCCGGCCATCCACCGCCGCCTCCAGGCCAGCCTCCTCCGCCGCCTCCTCCGCCAGGCCATCCACCGCCACCGCCTCGGCCCATCCCATTTCCCTGGCGTTGTTCGTGGCGTGCCTCAGCAAAATAAATGCAATAAACAACCGTGTCGGCCCGCTGCGCCGATTCAATCGCGCTCTCCAGATAAGTCTTGCTGCCGCGATCCACGCCGTCCGACAGAATCACATATGCCTTGCGCCCGGGCTGCTTCTTCATCAGTTCGTTCGACGCCAGAAACACCGCGTCATAAAGCTGCGTGCCGCCATGATGCGAATCTGAATCCCGCCCAGACGGAGAATTCGACGGATCATTCGGATCGTTCGAGTCGCGGTTCGACGGCGTCTTCAGCAATTCGAGCGCCGCTTGCAGCTTCTCCCGCGACGAGGTCAAATCCTGCAACAGCTCCACTTGACGGTCGAAATGAATAATGAAGGCTTTGTCCTTGGGCTGCACCAGCATCTGCTCCAGGAAACTGCGGCTCGCGGCTCGCTCCGCATCCAGCACCGTCTCCTGGCTGCGACTGGTGTCGATCAGCAATCCCAGCGTCAGCGGAAGGTTAGTGTCCTGCGAAAAATACTTGATCGCCTGTGCCCGCCCATCTTCCTGCAGCGTGAAATCATCCTTAGTGAGGTCTCGAACGATCTTGCCATGCTTGTCGCGAACCGTAACCGGCAGTGTCACGACCTTAACGTCGACCGCGATCGTAGTAGCCGGGGCAGCCGCATCCTGAGCGTGAATCGCATCGCCGATCTCGGGTAGAACGATCAGCGCGACCATCGATGCACAGACAGCGAAGAGGAAGACTATCGGCCGCGACCAAGAAAAAAGTTTGAAGATCATATTCCTTTAAGAGAATTCCCGGACGCCTCAACACTAGACACACGTTAACATGAGCCGAATACTAAGTGGATGCGCCGCCACGAATCTGTGGTTGCCAGCCCCGCCGTTAAAGCTCTGTCAAAGCCGGGTAAAACTTCGTAAAGGCACAAATACGACCCGTCCCGCGATGCTAAAGTTGTTTGATGTCATGTTTCCAGCAGTGTGGAGCGGACACTCCTGTCCGCTTGTCTGAAGTGAAACGATCGGTGCAAGCGGACAAACGTGTCCGCTCCACACTAGTTAAGGCGTGCCTACTTTCCGCCCTATTGGCGATAACGATTTTCGCGCCGGCGGAGTATGCGTTTACGCAAGACAAGGGAGCGTCCACTGCGCCCGCCGCACAAGTCTCCAAAGCCGTTGGCGTAATCAAAAGCGTTCAGGCGGATTCCATCTCGCTGGCGGCTGAATCCGGCGGCGACGTCACCGCAAAATTGTCTGCCACGACAAAAATCCTGCGCGTGCCGCCGGGAGAAAAGGATCTGAAGAACGCAACGCCCCTTCAGCCGCAAGATTTGCAGCCCGGCGATCGCGTGCTGGTTCGTGGCCAAGCCGCCGCGGATGACGCCCACACGATTACCGCCCTGGCGGTGATCGTAATGAAGCAGGCCGACGTAAGCGCAAAACAGCAGCAGGAGCGCGACGACTGGCAGAAGCGCGGCATCGGCGGCCTGGTCACCAAGATCGACCCAGCGACCAACACAATCACTGTCTCGACGGGTGGAGTAGGAACGGCAAAGTCCGTAGCCGTCCAAGTTGGCAAAGATACAATCCTGCGCCGCTACGCGCCCGGCTCTGTGAAGTTCGACGACGCAAAACCGGAGCCCACGACTCAATTCATGGCGAAACTAAAAGTCGGAGACCAGTTGCGCGCTCGCGGAAGTCGTAGCGCCGACGGCGGCGACTTGACTGCCGAAGAAATTGTAAGCGGCTCCTTCCGAAATATCGCAGGAACCATCAAATCGATCGACGCAGCGAATAATTCGATGACGGTGCAGGACGCCATCACCAAGAGCCCGGTGATCGTAAAAGTGTCACCAGATTCGCAGATGAAAAAACTGCCGCCTGAAATGGCGCAACGCATCGCCATGAGATTAAAAGCGGCGGGCGCAGGCGGAGGCGGCGGAAGTCAATCGGTCGCCGGCGGCCAAGGTGCGCCGAACGCAGATAGTGGGCATTCCCAAACCACGCCACCGTCGGCAACAACGTCAGCGGCAACGCCAGAAACCAGAGCGTCGCGGGGACCTGCCGGAGGTCCAGGCGGCGGACAGGGCGGCAACGGTCCCCCAGATTTTCAGCGCATGTTGAGCCGCCTCCCTAACAGCAAGCTGGCTGACCTGCAAAAAGGCGATGCCGTAATGATCGTTTCGACCGAGGCCGGAGACTCCGACGCGGTCACGGCGATTACTGTGCTCGCGGGGGTCGATGCCATCCTGACTGCGGCGCCCAATCGAAGCGCGTCTTCGCTGCTTTCGCCGTGGTCGCTCGGCGCTCCCGGTGGAGAGGGTGAAGGCGCCCAATAGCAACTATCTAGCCCCCCTTATTAATGTGATGTGGAAAGAAAAGGTGAACGTTGAAGTTATCGGTTTTCATTCTGGCCATTCTGATTTTTGCAACAGCCGTCGGCCCCGCGGACGCGCAGTCGCAGCCCGCCACCGGAACTCTGCGCGGGCAAGTGACCGATCCCTCCGGCGCGGTCGTGGCCAATGCCGCCGTAGGAGTGCTCACGTCCGGCGGCCAAACTCATATTACCAGCAGCAGCAAAACTGGCGCCTACGAAATCAGCAATCTGCCGCCCGGCAATTACACCGTTACCGTCAATGCCCAGGGCTTCGCGGTTTTTATTCAGAACGACATCGCCGTAACCGCTGGCCAAGCCTCGCAACTCAACATCGCGCTCGACATTAAAGTAAAAGAAGAAAATGTCAACGTACAGGCCGAGGGACCAACCCTCGACGTCAATCCCGCCAACAACGCCAGCGCCATCGTACTTCGTGGCAAAGATCTCGACGCGCTGCCCGACGATCCCGACGAATTGCTGGCCGATCTGCAAGCGCTAGCCGGCCCATCCGCCGGCCCCAACGGCGGTCAACTCTACATTGACGGATTTACCGCCGGCGAGCTTCCTCCAAAATCTTC
Organism: uncultured Acidobacteriaceae bacterium; assembly: GCA_963800565.1. Lineage (GTDB taxonomy): Bacteria > Acidobacteriota > Terriglobia > Terriglobales > Acidobacteriaceae > Acidiflorens. Next base: position 2,887,168 of record CAWDBM010000006.1, on the reverse strand, counting down.
CATTCGCGAGATTCGCATCAACTCCAACCCCTTCTCCGCTGAATACGACAAACTCGGCTACGGTCGAATCGAAGTCTTCACTAAACCGGGAACCGACAAGTATCACGGCCAATTTTCTGTCGAGGGTAACAGTTCAGGCCTGAACACGCGCAACCCCTTTCTCGCTCCCGATGAGGCCGAGCCCTACTACTCGGTCATCTACCAGGGCAACGTCGGCGGCCCGATTGGCAAGAAAGCATCTTTTTTCTTCACCGTGCAGCGCCGCAACATCGACGAAATCGCCGTCGTGAACGCGACGGCTATCGGCGTGAACGAAGCCGTTCCCAACCCGCGCACCCGCACCAACATCGGTCCGCGCTTCGATTATCAGGTCACTCCCAATAACACGCTGACCGCGCGCTATCAGTATTACCACGACGATCAGCAAAATGCTGGAGTTGGCGGCCAGGTACTGGCCGAGGCTGGCTATGACACCACTTCCACCGAACACACCGTTCAGATCAGCGACACGCAGGTCTTTGGAAGCCACGTGATCAACGAGACTCGCTTTCAATATTTGCGCGATAACAGCGGGCAAAATCCAATAAGCAATGCCGTTGGCATCAACGTCCAGGGCGCCTTCATCGGCGGGGGTTCCAGTTCTGGCACTCAGAACGACTACCAGGATCACTATGAACTGCAGAATTACACCTCGATCGCGCACGGCAATAATTTTCTAAAGTTCGGCCTGCGCCTGCGCGACGTTCATGAAGTCAATACCTCCAATGCCGGATTCAACGGCACCTACACCTTCACCACCATTAATGATTACAACGCCTCCCCTAAAATGCCCAGCCAGCTCATCATCGACGGCCCGACCGGCGCAGCGCCCACCGTTTCGCTGAATGTCGTCGATGCCGGCCTGTACATACAGGACGACTGGAAGGTCCGTCCCAACCTCACCTTAAGCGGTGGACTGCGTTTCGAAACCCAAAACCAAATTCATGATCATGCCGACTGGGCGCCACGCCTCGGTTTTGCCTGGGGCATTGGAGGCGGTGGTAAGACCGCGCCGAAAACTGTGCTACGCGGCGGCTTTGGCATCTTCTACGACCGTTTCACCAACACCTATGTGTTGAACGTCGATCGCTTCAATGGCGTGGTGCAGCAGCAATATCTCATCAACACTCCGGCTTATACGCCGAACCCTATAGCACCCCACCCCCCGTCGCCAGAGCCGCAAACCATCTACCAGATCAATCCCACTCTGCACTCTCCCTACATCCTGCAAAGCGCCTTTAGCATGGAGCGGCAGGTCACAAAAATCGCCAACGCCACGCTGACCTATTTGAATTCCCGCGGCGTGCATCAATTCCTCTCCGTGGTTCCGAACGCCCCGGAAGTTGACTATCCCGTCCCTATCGGGCCAGCGCCCGGCACTTACTATTATCAATACGCCTCCGACGGAGTTTTCCGTCAGAACCAGTTGATCGCCAGCTTCAACATCCGTGCCGGAGCCAAGCTCTCCCTCTTCGGCTATTACTCGCTGAACTTCGCCAACAGCGACGTCTCCGGAGCAGGCAGCTTTCCTTCCAACCAGCACGATCTCAGCCTCGACTACGGTCGCGCTTCCTTTGCCATCCGCGACAAGATCTTTATGGGAGGCACACTCAGCCTCCCGCGCGGCTTTCGCCTCAGCCCCTTCATGATTTTCAATTCCGGCACTCCCTACAACGTCACCGTCGGCCAGGACTTGAGTGGCGATACCCTTTTCAACGATCGTCCCGCATTCGGCACCAATCCTCCCGGCTCCTGCCCCTTTCCCACGGCCGCCGCGTGCAACCACTTCACCGTTCCGGGCGGCCTGTTAACCCCAGTCCCCTACACTCCAATCCCTATCAACTATCTGACTGGCCCCACGCAATTCACTCTCAACCTGCGGCTGTCGAAAACTTTCGGCTTTGGTCCAGAAGTTGGCGGGAAAAATAACGCGCAATCCGGTGGCGGTCCCGGCGGTGGTGGTGGAGGCGGTGGACGCGGCGGCGGTGGAGGCGGCGGAACCGTAGGCTACGGGGGCGTCGGCGGCTTCGGCGGCGGTCCCGCAACCAATCGACGCTACAGCCTCTCCTTCAGCGTCAATGCGCGCAACGTCCTAAACAGGGTGAACGCTGCAACCCCGATCGGCGTCATCGCCTCGCCAAATTTCGGAGAGTCCGTTGCTCTGGCCGGAGGCCCATTTTCCAGTGCAGCCGCCAACCGGAAAATAGAATTGCAGGCATCGTTCAACTTCTGATGCAAATTGTAGCGCCGCCGTCCCGGCGGCTGTCCGGCGGGCGTCTCGCCCGCCCTCCACGAAACAATTCACAACCGTCCCATCAATACCAAAGTGGTGAATTACGCCTAAGTAGAGTAGTCCGCATTAATCCGTACATATTCCGACGTCAGATCGGTCGTTAGGAAACGCACCACGTGTCGGCCGCGTCCGAGTTGGACGCGAACATCGCATACCGGCTGAGCCAGCGTTCGATGCGCACGCCCTTCGTCGAAGGCAAATCCCATCCCGTTGCGACACACCTTCTGCTTGCCAATAAAAATCTGAACGCCCGAAGGATCGATCGCCTCCCCGCATCGCCCAACCGCCGCCAGGATGCGCCCCCAATTCGGATCAGCTCCAGCCCACGCCGTCTTCACCAGCATGGAGTGAGCAATCGTCCGCGCCACCAGCAGCGCCTCTTCCCGGCTGCGCGCCTGTTCAACAAACAAACGAATCACATGCCGCACACCCTCGCCATCGCTAACGATCTGCTCCGCCAGCGATTGACACACCGCAGTGAGAGCTACAGAAAACTTTTTTCGCGCGCCAGTGTCTTTCAGTCCAGTTCCGCTAGCGCCATTAGCCAGCAACAGCACCGTGTCATTCGTCGAAGTATCACCATCGATGGACATGCAGTTCAATGAGCTGTCGCAAGCCGCGCGCAACAAAGGCTGCAGATCACGCATCGTGGCCTTTATATCGGTGAACAAGTACACCAGCATTGTTGCCAGTTGCGGATGAATCATGCCCGCCCCCTTGGCAACGCCCAGCAAGGTGACGTCCTTCGAACCAATCCGCAGGCGTGTCGAAGCAATCTTCCGCCGCGTATCGGTGGTCATGATGGCGTCAGCGAAGGCGAGCAAGCCGCATTCGCTATCGGATCGCGCGGCAACGAGCTCAGGAAGCGCGGCACAGACCTTCTCCGCCCGCAACTGAACTCCGATGATGCCAGTGGATGATGGAAAGATTTCGGCGGCGGAAACGTCCAACAAACTTCCCGCTTCGCGACACACTTGCTCGCAGGCTTTAAGGCCGCGACGTCCCGTGGCGCAATTGGCATTTCCAGAATTTACGACGACAGCGCGAACGCGACCGCCCGTTGACACCAAGGCCTGGCGGCCAATTATGATGGGAGCAGCAACCACGCGGTTCTGCGTGAACAACGCCGCTGCGTTAGCGCCGCCGACCGCTTCCGCCAGTGCCAGATCCGGTCGTCCGCTAATCTTGATACCCGCTGCAGCTGCGGAAAAAGAAAATCCCTTCGGTAGACGAACTTTCTCAGGAGAGCGGCGCAGCGACTTCATGCCTGTATCTTCAACCAGTTTTTCGGCGGCGGCAAAATCGCAAAAGCCGGCGCCTGCCCGCGGATCATCGCCACTTCATCGCAGCGATACAACCGTGGGCACTTGTAACAATCCTTGTGAATCTTATCGGGAAGATCCTGATGGTTAGCCAGCGTGAAACCCAAGCGTCCAAAGAATTCAGGAATGCGCGTAAACAGGCACACGCAACTGACTTTATGTTTCTCCGCCTGCGCCAGCAAAGCCTTCACCAATCGCCGTCCGCCGCCTCCGCTCTGGCTCGCGGGATCGACAGTAATCGAACGAATCTCCGCCAAATGCTGGCCATAGAGATGAAGCGCACCGCATCCGATGATGCGATCGTCATGCTCGAGGACGATAAAGTCCCGGACGTTTTCGCAGATCTCGGCCAGCGAGCGCGGCAGCAGAGTGCCATCGCCCGAGTAGGCCGAGACCAGCGAATGAATCTGCTCCGCGTCGGGTAGGACCGCCTCACGCGTGCGCATGGGCTTCTTTCCGGCGCTGCGTCGTGGCAGGCTTCGTTTTCGTTTCGCTGATTTCTTCATGTTTCCGCAACGCCGCGTCCAGAGCCTTGATCAGTTGGTCGATGTGCTTCTTCTGAATGATATAGGGGGGCAGAAACCGCAACACGGTTTCGTGGGTGCGATTGATGATGATTCCCTCCTTCAATAATTCACTGGCAACAGCCTTGGCGAGGTCAGGCGAATCCAATTCAACCGCCTGCATCAGCCCAACGCCGCGGACATCCAGAATCGATTTGTGTTTCTGATCGAGCCCCGCGAGCGCCGCCTGAAAATAGGCGCCCATCGCGCCCACATGCTTGAGCAGTTTTTTCTCCTCGCGCAGGAAGGCGATAGCCGCGGCGCACGCCAGAGGACCACCACCAAAGGTCGTGCCGTGCAGTCCGGGATGCATGCAAGTCGCAACCCGTTCCGTCGTGAGGATCGCGCCGAGCGGAAGCCCACCCGCCAGCGGTTTTGCAATGGTAACGATGTCGGGCACAACGCCGTAGCGCTGGTAGCCAAAGTGGTGCCCGGTGCGGCCAAGCCCGCACTGAATTTCATCGAGCACGAGTAATGCACCCGACTGCTTGGTAAGCCGCGAGGCCAATCCAAGAAATTCAGCACTGACTGGACAGACTCCGCCTTCACCCTGAATTGTTTCGATGCAGACCGCACAAACGCTCGAATCAAACTTGCGCTGCAGATCGTCGAGGTCGTTGAACTTAACGAAGGTCACGCCGGGCACGAGCGGAGTAAACGGAGCGCGATATTTCAGCTGACCTGTAGTAGCGAGCGCCCCGAACGTTCGTCCATGAAAAGAATTGTCCATGGCCAGAATCTGCGTCTTCACAGTAGACGGGGTTCCAGATGCACCGTCACTCGTATGGTTCATCTGCCCAAAAGCGCGCGCCAGTTTGAGCGCACCCTCCCACGCTTCCGTGCCGCTGTTGCAAAAGAACACGCGATCGAGCCCTGATATTTCCGTTAACAGGCGCGCCAGCTCCGCTTGATACTCGTGATAGAAAAGGTTCGAAACGTGAATCAGCCGGCCCGCCTGCCGCTTGATCGCGGCTTGAATGGCAGGGTGATTATGGCCGAGTGCATTTACTCCGATTCCGCTCAGAAAATCGAGATAGCGCTTGCCTGTGGAATCCCAGAGATAGACGCCGCGCCCGCGCACAAAAAGAATCGGCTGGCGCTCATATGTAGGAAGCAGAAGCTTCGCTTCCATCCGTGAAACAGTTGCGAGGCTCATGCTCTCAACACCTCTGTACCGCAATCGAGTTTGGTGAAATAAAAGAGCGGCAGCATTTCGACTTGCGATGCCGGAAGTATCCGCACCCGGCCCACTCCGGACTTAAGCGCCTGCGTGCACGCTTCAAGCTTCGGCATCATCCCCCCGCTCACCACTGAGTCATCGATCAACCCGGCAGCTTGTTTGGTATCCAAGCGCGCCATCACCGATCCATCGGCCTGTTTCACTCCGTCAACGTCCGTAAGAAAAATCAGTGCATCGGCCTCGCAGGCAATGGCGCACGCCGCCGCCATCTGGTCGGCATTCACGTTGTAGTATTGGCCGTCGCCGCCGAGCGCCAGCGACGAGAGCACCGGGATGCCGCCCTCGGCCCAGATCGCTTTCAGCCAGCGCGGTTCAGAAAAACAAATTTCGCCAACAAATCCCAGGTCGTATTCAGCGTCCTGTTTTTTACGGGCGCGAAAGACTCCACCGTCTCCTCCACAAAGCCCGATCGCCGGTTGTCCGGCAGCGGCGATCGCCGCCACCAGGCTCTTATTCACGATGCCCGCGAGCACCATGAGCGCGACGTCTCGCGTCTCGGCGTCCGTAACACGCAACCCATGCACGAAGTCACTTTTTTTCCCGAGGAGTTCGAGCGTCCGCGTCAACGCGCTACCGCCGCCGTGGACAACGGCCACCTGATGCCCATCCTGGGAGAGCAATACCACGGCCTTCGCGCATTTCTGCAGCGTCGTTTTATCCTCGAGGGCCTTGCCGCCGATTTTGACCACAATCTTCATTGCAACCCCTCGGCCTCATCCCATCCATACATGAGATTCATGTTCTGCACCGCCTGCCCCGCGGCGCCCTTGAGCAGGTTGTCAAGACAAGAAACCAAAATCAGCCGGCGGCCGTCGTCCGCAAGCGAGAAGCCGATGTCGCAATAATTGGTGTGCACGGAGAACTGAATCTCCGGCAAAGTCGACGCCGAGTAAACTCGCACCCACTTTTTTCCAGCGTAGAAATTTTGAAGACAGCTTTGAATTTCTGATGCCGTCATCTTGCGCTTCAGATACACATAAATCGTCGAAAGGATGCCGCGAGGAATCGGCAGCAGATGCGGAGTAAAAATCAGCTGCGTCGAATCGAGCGCCAATTGCTCAAGAATCTCGCCCGTGTGACGATGTCCGAAAACCGAGTAAGCGGAAAAATTATCGGCCACCGACACGAAGTGTGTGCGCGCCGTCGGCTCCTTGCCGGCTCCCGATACGCCTGACTTCGAATCGGAGATGATGCCGCGATCTGCATCGACCAACCCGGCGAATAGCACAGGGGCAAGCGCCAAAATGACTGACGTCGCATAACAACCGGGATTCGCCACCAGCGTGGACGACTTGATCTGACCCGCATTCAATTCGGGCAAACCATATACGGCGCGCTCGGCGACTTCGGCCGCAGTTTTCGCGTCAGCATCTTTGAAGTGATAGATCGCCCGATGCTTTTGCTGCTTCAGCCGCCACGCGCCACTCAGATCAACGACCGACAGCCCGCGAGAAATCGCCTCCGGAACCAGTTCGCGCGAGACGGCATGCGGCGTGGCCAGAAACAATAGTTCCACTCCGTGCTTCTGAAGGGTTGACCAGGAAAAGGGCTCGACGTACGAGTGGCCGTTGCCGGAAATGGGCGGCCATGCGGAGGATGCTTTCGTGCATTCCTTCCCTGCGTCAGTGCTCCCGTCTGTCTCCCCTGTGCGCCGCAAAAGCAAAGGAGCGGCAGTGTGGGGATGGCGGCTGAGAATGCGAGCCAGTTCGAGGCCGGAATAGCCGGTCGCGCCCAGAACCGCGGTTTTAAGCTTCGCTGCCATCAAATCGCAAACGTGCGGGTGTCGATTCCTTTCCTTATGTCCAGCCTCAAATTCCGCCTGGAGGCATATTTATCCATTATCATGCATAATTATTCATCTATATTAAATGGTCTGGCCGAACTGTCAAGTCGAAATACGTGCGATTTCGCGATTAGCAGGAATCATCTAACACAAAGGTCATAAAGACACGGGAAGAAATGCGCGGGGAACACTTGAGGTTATGGCCTTCGTGTTACTTCGTGTCCTTTGTCGTTAAAAAGAACGGCCGAGGAAGGCTGTTCTTTACAAGAGCATCGCGCGGCGAGTTCCTACATCTGCAGCCGCAGATCGCTGGACGTGCCTCCCGCGGCAGGCACGTAGCAATTCAGCGTGTAATCCATCACCATGCGATCGGCATTGAAGCGCCAGCCCAGGGTGCGGATGGTGCGCTTCATGCGCTTGATCCAGCCACGAGGCAGGCCATCGCGATCGCGCTGATAGTAAAGAGGAATCACTTCTTCACGCAGCACGCGCATCAGATCTTCGCCGTCGCGAGCATCGTGAACGTTCATGTCGGAGTGAGTTCTGCCGTTGCCGATGGCGAAACCGTTCATGCCATCGTAGGCTTCCGCCCACCAGCCATCCAGAACGGAAAGATTCAACCCGCCGTTGAGAACAACTTTCTGCCCGCTGGTTCCCGAAGCTTCGAGCGGGCGCCGCGGATTGTTGAGCCAGACATCGACTCCCTGCGTCAAATGGCGGCCTACGTTAATGTCGTAATCTTCGACAAAGATAAATTTTTCGGCAAACTGCGGATCGCGCATCAACTGCGCGATCTGTTGCAGGACGCGCTTGCCCGGTTCGTCCAGCGGATGCGCCTTCCCGGCAAACACAAACTGCACCGGCCGTTTCGGATCATTGATGAGAGTGGCGAGTTTTTCGATATCGGCCAGAATAAGATTGGCGCGCTTGTAGGTGGCAAAGCGGCGCGCAAAACCGATGGTCAGCGCGTCAGGAGTCAACGCGCGTTCCAGTTGCTGCAGCACCGCGCGCGGTTCATCTCGGCGCGCTGCCTGCTTGACGGCGCGGCGGCGCACAAATTCGATCATGCGCGACTTCAGGTTGAAATGCGTCTCCCAGAGCTCGCCATCATCGACGTTTTCAATGCCGTCCCATGTTTTGGATTCACTGCCCTTCAGGTGCCATCCCGTCCCCAGATGGCGATCGTAGAGGCGGAACATCTGCGGCGCCAGCCAGGTCGGCGCGTGCACACCGTTAGTGATGTGCCCAATCGGAACCGCGTCTTCCGTCTTGCCAGGAGTCAGCCCCGTCCACATGGCCCGCGACACTTCGCCATGAAGCGAAGAAACAGCATTAGCGCGCCGAGACAGCCGAAGGCCGAGCACGGTCATGCAAAAGCGTTCGTCGCTGTCCGGATTCTCACGCCCCAGCCCCATAAATCGTTCTTTGGACAAGCCCAGCGCCTCGCGTAGCGGCCCCAGGTGCTCCTCGATCAGATCGGCGTCGAAGCGATCATGGCCGGCGGGCACGGGAGTATGCGTCGTGAACACGACTTCACGAGCGACGCGCGGCACGGCCTTGTCAAAACTGATGCCTTCATCGTCCATGCGCTGGCGAATCGCTTCCAGAACGGCAAATCCACTATGGCCTTCGTTCAGGTGAAGCACGCCGGGAGTAATGCCCATCGCACGCAAAGCGCGCAAGCCGCCGACGCCGAGTAGCGCTTCCTGATGCACGCGCACGCGACCATCGCCGCCGTACAACCGCGAGGTCATCTCGCGATCTTCGGGAGTGTTGCCTTCGACATCGGAGTCGAGCAGGAATAAATCGCAGCGGCCAACGCTCACGCGCCAGACTTTCGCGTAGATCGGCCCATGGCGAGTGTCGACCTGCACTTCAACGGGCCGTCCGTTCTTGCCAATCGCCGTCTCCATGGGCAGCTGATTGACATCGGTCTCGAGATACTCCTCGCGCTGCCAGCCGTCGCGATCCAGGCGCTGACGAAAATATCCCTGGCCATAAAAAAGGCCGACGCCCACGAGCGGAATGCCAAGATCGGAGGCGCTCTTGATGTGATCGCCCGCCAACACTCCCAGGCCGCCGGAATAGATCGGTAGTGATTCGTGCACTCCGAACTCAGCGGAGAAATAAGCCACCGGCCGAGCCCGCAGCACGCCGGCGCGGCGCGCCGCCCATGTATGTTCCGTTTCCTCATACTCGCGCAGCCGGCGATAAGCGTAGTTGATGCGGCTGTGCAGGGCGAGTTCGTTGGCGCGCTCTTCGAGCTTTTCCAGTGGATATTCGTTCAGCAGCGCCACCGGGCTGTGATTGAGCTGTCGCCAGCGCAGCGGATCGATATCGCGGAACAAGCTCGAAGCATCATGATCCCAGCTCCACCACATGTTGCGGGCCAGGGCCCAGAGCCGCTCCTGCACGGGCGCGATAAATCGGTCGAGAGTGCGAGCTTCGCTGACCACATGAGCGACGCGGCTCGCAGCCTCTGTGAGCTGGCGAATTTCATTTTCCGGAAAGGCGCGGGCTTCGATCGTTTGCACCACCAGAACGCCCTGCAGCACGCCGCGGTCAATCAGCGGAACTCCGAGAAATGAACTGTATTTATCCTCGCCCGCTTCGATGAAATATTTAAATCTCGGATGATTCCTGGCCTGCTCCACCGCCACGGGCCTGACCTGCTCAGCGACCAGCCCAGCGAGGCCTTCATTGACAGCCATGCGCAGCTTGCCCACACACTCGGGGCGCAGTCCGAGAGTCGCCGCCAGAACCAGATTGGCGCGGTCCGGCTCCAAAAGGTAAGCCGAGCAAACATCCGTGCCAAAACGGCGGGCGATCAAAGCGACAACGTTCATCAGGGTCTCAGCGGGTTTGCCCGGCTCCGCCGCCAGGTTTCCGATTTCCTCGCCCGTCAGCACATAGCTGGCGTCGAGAGAACAGGCAGCGTGGTCTTGATCCTGAACCAGCTCATCCGATCGATCCAAATCGTTTCTCCATTTCAATTGTCCGTTGCCGGTTGCCAGAAAAGGCCGCTGCGCCGGAACTGGCAACCAACAAAAACCAAACATCAACCATTAAGGTATGTGAATCCCCACCCACGTTAAGTCATTCTATCGGCTAAGAAACGGAAAGTGCTCACACTGCCGCAGGAAGAATGATTACCACGGTGTACCTCAGGATGGTCAAATTTGCTTCTAAGATGCACAAAGCTTCACCCAAGTCTAATAGAAGACTAAGGGAACTCTAATATTTCGCTTCCCGCCGCGTCCAATTCGAATTGTTGATCGAACCCATCAGCCAGCACAACTCGTCTGATCCGTAACAATTGGCAGCCCCGATTCGGTCCAACTCATTCTTTACATAGAAAAATACGCGCTGCGCCCAACCGCCAGGAGGACGGCCGGGAACGCAGCGCGCACAACAAACATTCCTACTGCACGTTTCCCTTACCCTTGCGAAGCATGTAGCACGCGGAATGTGCTGCCGCCGTTCGACCACACCAGCACCAGCGCATCCTGCCCATTCGGAACGCTCGACAACGCCTGCACCACATCGGACGCAGATTTCGTCGAGTGCCGGTTCACTTCCATGATGACGTCACCCTGCTGCAAGCCGGCATTATCAGCCGGGCTGCCAGGAAGAACATCCTCGACGACCGCGCCATGAACCGAATTCTGAAACTTCGGATCCTGCGATTGCAGTTCATTGCGAACGTCCGGCGTTAGATCAGACAACTTCATTCCCCAACGACCTTTATGTTCGCCGTTGGCGACCTCAGTCCCCTTGTCGCCACCGAGCGCTTCGACCGTTACGGCCACGCTCATCGGCTTGCTCTCACGCACCACCTTCAGATGGATCGTGTCGCCGGGCCGCTTTTGCCCAACCAACATCTGAAGTTGTCCGGCATCGGTCACCGGCTTGCCGTCGAGTTCGGTGATCACGTCACCGGTGCGCAGGCCGGCTTTCGCTCCCGGCGCGTCCGGAGTAACGTCAGAAACCAGCGCTCCCTCAGCTTTGTTCATCTGAAAGAACTTCGCGTTGTCGGGGGTGACATCGGAGATCGAAACTCCGATAAACGCGTGGGTCACTTTGCCATCGCGAATTAGCGTCTCCACCGTCGGTTCCACAATCTGGGTTGGAATCGCGAATCCCATGCCCGAGAATGATCCCGAGCCGGAAATCAGAAACGTGTTGATGCCGATCAGTTCGCCATGCGCGTTCACCAACGCTCCGCCAGAATTACCAGGATTGATGGCCGCATCGGTCTGTATAAATTCGCCCGGCTTGCGGCGATCGCTCACATCCGGATTCGGACGATTCAGCGCGCTGATAATGCCGCGCGTCACCGTGAACTGAAATCCATAAGGATTGCCGAAAGCCAGCACCGTCTGTCCCGGGTGCAAACTCGCGGAATTCCCCCAAGGCACGCTCGGCAGATTGCTTCCCTTGATCTTGATGACCGCGAGATCGGTCAGCGGATCAGCGCCTACCAGCTTAGCGGGATAGACTTCGCGGTTGCTCATGGTGACGCGAATATCAACCGCTCCGTCGATCACGTGATTATTGGTGACGATGTAGCCGTCCGGAGAAATAATCACGCCGCTGCCCAGCCCGTGCTCAATCCGGTTCTGTGGCTGCTGCTGAAAGTTAAAGTGTCGGCCAAACGGACTGCCCTGGCCGCCCATCGGGCCGTCCGGTCCAAAGAATTGCTGCATGTCAGGCATGCCTTCCGCCCCGCCCTGCTGCTCGTGAGCCTTCGATACGACCGTGACGTTGACCACCGCCGGCGTCACTCGGGCCGCCAGCGTTTCCATAGCCTGGTCGAGCGTAACCAACGCCCCCACGCTGTTGTCGTCAAGCGCCGCCGCTGCCGGAGCCGGAGCTGCCGCCGCAGTCGCCGACTTCGTGAAGTTCAACGTCGCGACCGTCCCAACCACTGCAACGGCCAATGCGCCCGCCAGCACCCGCCGGGTCATTGCTGCTTTACCACCTACTAGCCACTTCTTCATTTTCTTTTCTCCTTGTGGAACTGGTTCATGTGTAACTGATCGAGGTTCTAGGGAGATACTGATTGAGTCCTCTGTGCCTCCCTGTGTACCCTGTGGTTTATGCTTTCTGCCGAAGCAGACCTCCCTTAAAGCCATTTGCAACTAATTATCTAGTTACTGATTGCAAAAAAATTTGGCCTTAAATCTTGTTCGCTACGGGCAGTCGCGCTAGGCGCGCAGCCATTGCGCTTGGAACCGTCATCCGCCAAACCTGCACACTCCAAACCGTCGCATCGCCAGTCGAGTACTCCGAAGTCTGAATAAAAACTAGAGTCTGAAATTCCGTCGCACTCTCCCGATCTGCAATCGCATTGAAATTGACGGCCATGAATCCTTCGCGCCTCGTCGCTTGATCCGACTTCATCCTCGTTGCGATTGCCTGCGGCTCAGAGCGCTGACCCGCAACTGCCTCTTTCGTTCGGAGATGCGCATGAAAAAATTTAGGGGTTGTTGCCCGCCGCGTCACGGGCACTTCTCTGTCGGTATGAAATGACGCGCGAATCACAGCAGCCATCGGCGAGGACTGTTGGCCGACCCCGACGGCATTACCCTGGCCGACTGCACTCGCCAGGATGCCAGCATCGCTCACACCTCGGTCAACGGCCACGAACTGTGGCGCGTGCGGCAACACCGCAAAACATCCCATCAAGAAAATCACGACCATGCCAATCGCCGGCTTCCAGACCCGCGTAGCCGCTGGCCGCTTCGCATCAAGAATGCGAGCCAACCGCAACGAAGCCTCACGCGCGCGATGCACAGCCGCTTGCACCATCGACATCTGCCCATTCGCGGGGCGATGAGCCAGGCTTTTCTCCAGCAGCGAAACCAGGCAACTCGCATATCCGTGCGCATTGGCAGTCTCCGCCAACACCGCATCGTCGCAGGCCATTTCGCGTTCCACCGACAACCTGTTTTCAATCCACCACACCGCGGGATGAAAAAAGAAAAGACCGCGCACCACCTTCTGAATAAGATTCGTCCAGTCATCGCCACGCCGCAGGTGCGCGAATTCATGCAGCAGGATCACATTAAGATCTTCGGCCTGCATCTCGCGCAGCGCCCATGCCGGCAGCACGATAGTCCGGTTCCAGAAACCGATCGCAGACGGGACGCGCACGCTCTCAGAGCTGGCGACAGTCGCCCCCGCCGCGCCGATCATTTCTAAAGTCTTGTCTAAAGTCTGGCGCAAAGCCGGATCAAAATCAGTGGCACCGAAGTTAGCGGCACCGATCCTAGCGACATCGACCGGTGTGCAACTCCGGCGCAGCCGTCCCAGACGCCACAGTCCCGACACCAATCGTGCCATCGCCAGCGACGCGCCCACCGCCCAAATCAGAAAAACAAACAGCGCCATTCGGGCGGGGAGGTTAATCGCGGGATGCATGCTTCCCCATGCTCCCGATGCCATCCGCGCCCCAGTGTGTTCATGGCCGATCGCGCCCAGCAAAGGCAGTGCCGCGATGGAGAGCAATGCCAGAAACCAGACAGCAAATCGCGTCCCCGAATTTTGTCCGCTCAAAATGCGCAGCAATCCCCACGCAAAAAATGCGATCAACAGCCCTTCCGGGAGCACGTTAAGAATGTGCTCCACCGAAAACTGCGCCGCGGTCTGCAAGGGAAGCCAGTTCATTTCCCGTCACTCCCGATAGCGCTCTTCTGCGTCGAATCTTTCTGTATCACATCTTTCTGCGTAAGCATCTGCCGCAACCGGCCAATCTCCTCCGCCTCAAGCCCTTGGTCTTCCAGCAGATTCAACACAAGCTGTTCCTCAGAATTCTTGAAAAAACGGCTCACCAGATGCCGAATCTCCGACCGCGTCGCTTCCTGCTGCCCAACCACCGGCGTATACACGTGCGCCCTGCCATCCTTTAGATGCTTGAGATAGCCTTTTCTTTCCAATACGCGGATGGTAGTGAGAACAGAGTTATAGGCCAACAGAGGCTTTTCTGTAATAGAATCAAGGACTTGCTGGACCGTTCCCGAGCCATTCCCCCAGAGCACGTTCATGATCCTCAGCTCCGCTTCGGTCAACGTTCCTGATTGTCTCGGCGGCACGGGACGCCCTCCTTTTCCTTAGACGTAGCAGCAAGCAAAAAGTAACTAATCTTTTAGTTGCAAGAGGAAGTGTCCGGGTTGCCCGGCCTCACGAGCGCCTAATCGCCAACCAGTTCAATCTCCGCGGAGTCAAGTTGGTCGAGCGGCCGACTACTGACGCGCGCCAGCCACCAGCTCAGTAGCGAAGCACCCACCAACACCATGACGCAGCCCGTCCATCCCTTCCAGCGCCAGAACAGGCCGGTCAGGGTCGCGCCTATGCTACCTCCAAGATAGTAGAAGGCTACGTAGAGCCCGGCAGCCGATGATCGCGCGCGCCCCGCGATTGCGCCGGTCTGCACCGTGGCTGCCGCCTGCCCAACAAAGACGCCGGAAGAAAATATGGCGAGACCGATGATGACGACCGGCAAAGATCTGACCAGAGTGAAGAGCAGTCCGGCGATCATCATGGCGCAATAAAGAATCGCCGTACGGCGAAAGCCGAAGCGATCGAGGAAGCGGCCCGACTGCGGCGTGATGACGGCTCCGAGCAGATAAACAAAGAAGATGCTGCCCAGTTGCGCCGAATTCAAGCGAAACGGCGGAGCGGCCAGATAGAAGTTCGCATAGGTGAAGCAGCCGACCAGGGTAAAGAGAGCGGCAGCGCCCATGCCAAAGTTGGCAAGCAGCCGCGCATTTCGCAGATGTTGTTTCGCATGATCGACCACCTGTTGCCGGTGTTCGGCGCGCACAAAATTTTTCGCCAGCGGCAGCCAGGCGCGGACCAACATCGCGCCCACTAGATTAAGCGCAGCAATCACCAGAAAGGCCGCGCGCCACTGCCAGTGCGTCGCGATCATGCCGGAGAGAAAGCGCCCAAGAAATCCGCCGACCACCGTTCCCGTCACATACGAAGACATGGCGCGCCCAACACCCCGTCCAGCCCATTCCTCATTGATATAGGCGAGCATCACCGCGATGACTCCCGGCACAAACAGACCCTGGGCGAAGCGCCAGAAGACGAGTGCTCCGAGGCTGGTGGAAGTCGCTGCTAAAGCGGTAGGAATGGTGAGGAGGAACAGCGATGGAACGATGACCTTCTTGCGTCCGCGACGCTCGGCGATCATGCCGATGATGGGAGCCGTAAGAGCGGTGGCGAAAATGGTAGCGCTGACCGTAAGGCTGACCGCGAACTCGGAAGCATGAAAAATCTCACGGAAAAGCGGCAGCAACGGCTGCGTGCTGTAGACGCTGAGGAACGTGCACATGCCCGCCAGCATGGTCGCGACCGTCGCCTTGTCAGGTTTTCCCAAAGAAGCTGAAATCCATCCTTATTTGCTGATAATATGCCAAGCGTTGTCAGGGCCGCGCTCCGCGGGCCCGCCAGCGCCAGTGTTTGTGCGCGCCGTCACAAGCCCGTGTGACGTAGATCGCGAGTCGCCTTTCGCGGATGTGCTATATCTAGCGCGCATCACCGGCCCACCTCCACGACGAGGAGTTTTCTATGCCCGAGTCCCAGTTCCCCGAGCAACATTTATCCAAAGACGCAAAGATGGCGATGATTTCCCAGTTTCTGGGATTCATGCTCGACGCCTACGACATGGCGCTCGTTCTGGTCATGTCGCCAATTCTGGTCAAAGTATTCATCTCTCCCAAAGGGAGCGACGCATGGAAGTTCATCGTGATTGTGTTTACCTATTCCATCACGATGGCGGCTCGGCCGATCGGTTCGGCTCTCTTCGGCCGCTATGCCGACAAAATTGGACGCCGGTTCCTCCTCGTCTTCACCATCGGTGGCGTGGGCTTGATGTCGCTTCTTGGAGGCTTTCTCCCCACCTACGCCGAGATCGGCGTCTGGTCTTACGTAGCCTTCTGTTGTCTTCGCTTGTTGATGGGAATCTTCTTCGGTGGCGAATATGCCGTCGGTCACACCTTCGCCATTGAATATGCTCCGCAAAAACGGCGTGGAGCGATTGGCGGCTTCATCCAATCGGGCTTTCCCCTCGGCTATGTACTGGGCGCACTGGTTTTCGCTCTGGTCTCCCATCTGACTACTAAACAGACCATGTTCGCCTATGGCTGGCGGATCGTTTTTGTTACGGGAGTGATCCCGGTATTTGTGGCGCTATACATTCGGAAGAATCTGCGCGAGTCGCCCGAGTTCGAGAAAACCAAGGCGCTTGGCAAAATCGAAAAATCTCCGTTTTTGAGCTTGTTCAGAACACCCCAACTTTGGGAATTCCTGCAGGTCTTCTTTTTTATGACGGGGCTGTTCCTTACCGACTATTCTGTCTATGGATTCCTCCCCAAAATTCTGACTCTCGATGGACGCGGCTTTGACACGACGACCTACAGCTTGATTTATGGCTTCGCGATGTTTATGGCGTTTCTCGGCTATAACTTCTACGGCTGGCTGTCGGATCGAACCGGCAGGAAAATTCTTACGCAGTGGTATTGCGCTTTCCTGGTGGTGTTTGGAATTCCAGTTTTCTATGTCCTCTATCACGCGGCCATTGCGCGCGATCTGTGGATGGCCGTCCTCGGCACCGTGATGGCCGCCATGCTCAAGTTGGCGTGGGGAGTGGTTCCCGCCTATCTCTGCGAGCGCTTCCCAACGCGCCGCCGCGCTGCCGGAGTCGGCTTTGGATATTCTTCCGGCGCGTTGCTGGGCGCTGGGTTCGGCGTCTATGCGTGGTGGGCGCACAAGATTCCATTTATTGCCGCGATCGAGAAGCAGGATTTGTGGTTGTCGCCGTCGGTTGTGCTCACCGTGGGCGCGATCATGACCTTCGTCAGCCTGCTCTATTCTCCCGAGACGAAGGACCTGCAGCTTGATGAAGTGGGAGAGAGAGAACGAGCCTCTGATGCGGCCAAGGAGGCCAACGCGGCTAGGGAGAGAACGGCACTGGCCAGTTAGACAAACTCGGGCGCCGATAATGTACATACAAATGTTCCACGTGGAACGTTATGCAGTATTAATTGTACGCATGAACATGTACATATGCAGATAAAGTTGCGGGTGCGACCACGAATGAAAAGCGAAAGATTGACCGCCAAGCCGCAGAGTTCAGAGAGAATCTCTCTGGCGACATTTGTTTTCCATCCTGCTAAGGAGCGGTCGATGCCGGGGGCGTGGAAGCGGGCTGCGTTGCAGGCGATTCGGCCGTAGTAGTCGGACTAGCCTGGGTCGCCCGCGAAATGATTTGCTGCGACGTTGGAAGCGTGGAGGCATCCCAGCCTCCGCCGAGCGCTTCGACCAGTTGCACGCTGTCTACAATCTGGGTAATCCGCAAATTCACTGCGGTCTGTTGATTGCTGAAGAGCGTGGTCTGCGCGGTGATAACGTTGAGGTACGGATCGATGCCAAGGCGGTAACGATCCGTGGCCAGCGTGAGGGCGCGTTGCGCGGACTGGATCGCTACATCCTGTTGCTGTATCTCCAGCGAAAGAATGCGAAGACCGGCAAGATTGTCTTCGACCTGTTGAAATGCCGTGAGCACGGTGTTGCGATAGTTGGCAACCGTCGCATCGTACTGAGCGCGATATTGTTCCATGGTGGCACGCCGCAGCCCGCCGTCATAAACCAACTCCGATAGCGCCGGGCCTACGGACCAGAACCGACTGGGCCAGGTGAACCAAGTGGATCCCTTAGTGGACTCAAATCCGGCGGATGCGCTGATCGTCACGGTTGGATAATAGGCGGCTTGTTGGACGCCGATCAGCGCGTTGGCTTGAGCCATCAGCCGCTCGTTTGCGGCGATGTCGGGACGGCGCTCCAATAATTGCGATGGAACGCCGATCGGAATGGCCGGCGGTGGAGTCTTCAGAGGCTCGACTGCGACTGAAAAGACAGGTGCAGATTTTCCGGCCAGAAGCGCAATCGCGTGCTCGTACTGGGCGCGCAGGATGCCAAGATTCGTGTCCAAAGCTCGCGTTGCCTCGAGCTGAGTCTCCGCTTGGGCCACGGATTCATCGGAGTCGATGCCGGTTTCATAGAGCGCCTTGGTGAGATTAAGCGACTCCGCATATGCTTTCACCGTCGCATCCAACAGCTCCTTGAGGGCATCCTGTCCGCGCAATTGGAAGTAATCGACAGCCAGCTCCGCTTGCGCGGTGAGGCGCGTGTTCTCGAGATCGGCGGCGCTGGCTTGCGCGCTCGCGACGTTGGCGCGGACCTGGTTGCGCACACGGCCCCACAAGTCGGGCGTCCAGCTCGCGTCGAAAGGTAGATCGAATTCGGTAAAAGTTGATCCGGCAGCCGCGGCAGCCACATTGCTGGCGGAACCCGGCTGGTGCTGCGGCGTGGCGCTGATACCTGCAGTAACGGATGGGAAATATTGCGCCCGCGCCTCGCGCACGATGGCACGCGCCGCCATGAAGTTGGCGAAGGCTGCAGCGACGTTCTGATTGTTAATGCTGACCTGTTCTTCGAGCGCGTTCAATTGTGGATCGCCAAAGATTTCCCACCACTTGCCGTGCAGAGCGCTGTCTTGCGGCTGCGCGACCTTCCAGCCGTCCATTTTCTTGAGATCGTCGGGGGTAACTTCTTTGAACGTCCCGGGCGTGTCGACCGAGGCGCGATGATAGTGCGGGCCGACGACGCATCCCGAGAGAAAAAGCGTGCCGCAGAGAAGTGCGGCCGCTGCACGATTTTTGTTCGACACATTCATCACTGGGTGAAACTCCATATTATGCTACGCCAGTTCCGCGCGCTTCCGATTCAGCTCGCGCATAGGAGGTTGCGGAAAAAGTCATTGCAAGCGCCGGAAGCAAGCCTCAGCCGCTAAAGCGCACACCATTTTCAGCGACTTACCGGCACGACTGGAACCCGTGCCCTTCCCGGCGCCGCTGCCGTGAATCGAGTTTTTTCGCAAACTGCAAGGGATCATCATCCGAAGGACTCGATCTCTCTTTGCCCCTGTCCCTCCAACTTTCCATGCGCCCGCAGCCATTTGACGCGCAGGCGGTCGAGTGAAAGATAAACCACCGGCGTGGTGTAGAGGGTAAGCATCTGGCTCAGAATCAGGCCGCCGATAATGGTGATGCCAAGAGGAGTGCGGAGTTCGGAGCCCGTGCCCCGACCGAGGGCGAGCGGCAATGCGCCAAAGAGGGCGGCCATGGTGGTCATCAGAATGGGCCGGAAGCGCAGGATGCAGGCCTGGAAAATCGCATCGCGCGAACTTTTGCCGTCGATGCGCTCCGCAGCCAGGGCGAAGTCGATCATCAGGATCGCGTTCTTCTTGACGATGCCAATCAAGAGAATCACGCCGATTATAGCGATGATACTCAGGTCCATGTGAAAAATCATGAGAGCGAGGACGGCGCCCACTCCGGCCGAGGGCAGAGTGGAGATGATGGTGAGGGGATGGATGAAACTTTCGTAGAGAATGCCGAGAACGATGTAAACAGCCAGCAGAGCGGCGATGATGAGAATGGGCATGGAATCTTTGGTCGCCTGAAATTGCTGCAGGGTGCCCGAGAACATGCCGGTAACGGTGTTGGGCATGCCGATTTTTTGTTCCATGGTAAGAATGGCGCGGGCAGCGTCACTGAGAGCGACACCAGGGGCCAGATTGAAGGAAATAGTCACCGAGGGATATTGACCCTGGTGATTCACTGAGAGAGGAGCGGTTCTGGTTTCGTAATGTGCGATGGTACTTAACGGAATGACTTTACCTTGTGCGGCTCTTATGTAGACGTCGTCGAGCCTAACCGGCGACTGCCAGAATTTTGGTTGGACTTCGAGCACGACGTGGTACTGGTTGATGTTGGTGTACATGGTGGAAACCTGGGCCTGACCGAATGCCTCATAGAGCGAATTGTCGATCATCTCCGGAGTGATGCCGAGGCGGGAAGCGGTGGCACGGTCATAGGTGAGCATGCTCTGCAGTCCGCTGTTTTGCTGGTCGGTATTGACGTCGGTAAGGATGCGGATTTTCCGCATATTCTGGAGAAGCACGGGGCCCCATTCCACCAGTTCCTGGAGATTGTCGCTCTGAATGGTGTACTGGTATTGGGCACTGCTTCCGCGTCCGCCGATACGGAGGTCTTGCGCCGCCTGCATAAAAGTGTTTGCACCCGGCACGGCAAAAAGTTTTGGTCGAAGCCGGTCCACGATCTGGCTGGAAGTGGCATTGCGCTGGTTAAAAGGCTTCAGGCCTACGAAGATGAAGCCGCCATTGGTGGAGCCGCCGCCACCGGTAAATGCCATAGCATTGGCAACGCCGGGGTCCGCTTTGACAACGTCGACAATGCGTTGCGTGGCCTTTTGCATGGCTTGAAAAGAAGTATCCTGCGGCCCTTGGATGCCTCCGAAAATGACACCGTTATCCTGCTGCGGAAAAAATCCCTTGGGGACAATCCAAAATAGATAGATGTTGAGCCCGATGGTTAAAAAGAGAACGGCCAGAGTGAGGGCGGAGTGTTCGAGGACCCATGCGAGACTGCGCTCGTAGGAGCCCAAAACAGCGGTGAAGGCACGCTCGCTGAGCTGAAAAATAGTGCCGTGCTCGTCTTCTTTGACATGGCGGAGGAGGCGGGAACACATCATCGGCGTGGTGGTTAGAGAAATCGCGAGGGAGACGATAATGGCGACCGAAAGGGTGACGGCGAACTCTCGAAAGAGGCGGCCGACGATGCCGCCCATGAGCAGAATCGGGATGAAAACCGCCACGAGAGAGATGCTGATGGAGAGAACGGTGAAACCAATTTCGCTGGCGCCCTTGAGCGCGGCCTGCATGGGCGTCATGCCCTGCTCAAGGTAACGGGTGATATTTTCGATCACTACGATGGCATCGTCGACCACGAAGCCGGTCGAAATGGTGAGCGCCATCAGCGAGAGG
The DNA here is from genome assembly GCA_963800565.1 of uncultured Acidobacteriaceae bacterium. Lineage (GTDB taxonomy): Bacteria > Acidobacteriota > Terriglobia > Terriglobales > Acidobacteriaceae > Acidiflorens. The sequence goes on along the minus strand of CAWDBM010000006.1, from coordinate 2,866,013 downwards.
TTATCGATGCTGTAGTGGCACAGATACATGATGCCGAAGGTGCCGATGAGGGAGACAGGGACGGCGACGGCGGGGATCAGGGTGGCGCGGCCGCTCCGCAGGAAGACGAAGACGACCAGAATCACCAGCATGATGGAGATGATGAGGGTGCGCTCGACGTCATGCACGGAAGCGCGAATGGTTTGGGTGCGGTCGACCGCAATGGTCGTGTCGATGGCGGAAGGAATCGAAGCCTTGAGCGAGGGAAGGGCTTCGCGGATGCGGTCGACGGTGTCGATAATGTTCGCGCCCGGCTGGCGGTAAATGATAATCAGGACGGAAGGCTTGCCGTTGATGAAACCAGCGGCGCGAATGTTTTCGGTCGAATCGGTGACATTCGCCACATCCGACAATCTGACCGCCGCGCCATTGTGATAGCCCACGACCAGTGGCATGTAGTCCACGGCCTTTAAAAGCTGGTCGTTGGTAGTGATGTCGGCGCTTGTCGTGTCGTCTACCATCTGGCCCTTGGGGCTGTTGGCGTTCTGATTGCTCAGCATGGAGGCAACGTCCTGCAATCCCAGGCCGTAACTATTGAGTTGCGTCGGATTGACGTCGACGCGCACTCCGGGCAGCGAACTGCCACCGACACTGACCTGACCGACTCCACGAATCTGGGAAAGGCGCTGCTGCATGATGGTGGAGGCGGCGTCGTAAAGCGCCCCGCGGTCGTACACACTCGAGGTCAGGCCCAAGACCATGATGGGAGAATCTGCTGGGTTGACCTTGCGATAGGTAGGATTACCGGGGAGATTCGAAGGCAGGTAGCTGCGCGCCGCGTTGATCGCCGCTTGCACATCGCGGGCTGCTCCATCGATGCTCCGATTCAAATCGAACTGCAAAACGATGCTGGTGGTGCCTAGATTGCTGGAGGAGGTCATTTCGGTGATGCCGGCAATTCTTCCGAACTGACGCTCTAACGGAGTGGCGATGGAGGAAGCCATGATTTCGGGGCTGGCTCCGGGCAAACTGGCACCGACTGCGATGGTGGGGAAATCGACTTGCGGCAGTGGCGAGACGGGGAGCTCGGTGAAGGCCACCGCTCCCGCTAGCGCGACGGCGGCAGTCAGGAGCGTCGTGGCTACGGGCCGCCGAATAAATGGAGAAGAGAGGCTCATCTAAATTATTTAATCCGCATTAATCTTTAGTCCGCACTGAAGTCCGCACTAATCCGCTGGGACGGCCTCCGGCCCGCTGTCCTGGGCGTGACGGGAAGACCAACGATGCGCCAGCCGGTCGAAGAAAATGTAAATCACCGGCGTGGTGTAGAGCGTAAGCACCTGACTCAAAATCAAACCGCCAACCATCGAGATGCCCAGAGGTTTTCGAAGTTCGGAGCCTATGCCGGTGCCGAGCGCCAGCGGCAACCCGCCCAAGAGAGCAGCCATCGTGGTCATCATGATCGGACGGAAACGTAACAGGCAGGCTTCGTAGATTGCGTCTTCCGGCCGCTTGCCTTCTTTGCGCTCAGCTTCCAGAGCAAAGTCAATCATCATGATTCCGTTTTTCTTAACGATTCCTATAAGAAGGATGATGCCGATTAGGGCGACCACGCTGAGTTCCTGCCCGCAAATCAGCAAGGCGAGAATCGCGCCCACTCCTGCTGACGGCAGCGTCGACAGAATAGTGATGGGGTGTATGTAGCTTTCGTAGAGAACGCCGAGCACGATGTAAACCGTGATCAACGCTGCCAGAATCAAGATCGGCTCATTCGACAGCGAAGCTTGAAACGAAGCGGCGGTTCCCTGAAACGCGCTCTGCACGCTGAGCGGCATGCCAATTTCCTTCTGAGCCTTGTCAATGGCCTTGGTCGCTCCTCCGAGTGACGCACCGGGCGCCAGGTTAAAGGAGATCGTGACCACGGGAAATTGTCCCTGGTGATTGACCGAGAGGGGACTGCTCTTCATTTCAAATCTCGTAATGGCGCTTAGCGGAATGCCGCCGCCATTCACCGAAGCGATCGCGCTTGGGTTGGCGGAGCCGGAACTGGCAGCAGTGTTTGGCGCTGCGGACGGACTGGGCGCAGCTGACGAAGCGGAATTGCCGGAAGCGGTGGTCGCAGTAACCGTACCCGAACTGGAACTGGTAGTAAGTGCTGTCGGCGCCAATGCGGAGCGAACGTAAATGTCGCTCAATTTCGACGGGTTCTTCTGGTACTCGGGCTGCGTCTCCAGCACGATGTGGTATTGGTTCAACTGCGTGTAGAGCGTCGAAACCTGACGCTGGCCGTAGGCGTCGTAGAGCAATTGGTCGATCGCCTGCGGCGTGATGCCCATGCGCGAGGCGGTTACGCGGTCGATGGTGAGCGAAGCCGCGAGACCTGAGGTTTGCTGATCGGTGGCGAGATCGCGAAGTTCAGGAATCGTCTGCAGTTTGGCCATCAGCTTGGCCGTCCAGAGATTCAACTCGCGCTGATCGGGATCTTCGAGTGTGTACTGATATTGGGTGCGGCTTACGCGGTCTTCAACCGTGAGGTCCTGCACGGGCTGCATGTAAAGCGTAATGCCGTCGATCTTTTCAAGCTTCGGCTGCAAGCGCCGGATGACATCCGAGGCGTTGATTTTGCGATCTTCAAGCGGCTTCAAATTAATCTGGATGCGTCCGCTGTTCAGCGTCGTATTCGTTCCGTCAATGCCAATGAATGACGAGAGACTTTCGACCGCGGGATCCTGCAAAATCACATGCGTCAGTTGCTGCTGCTTTTCCGACATGGCGGGAAAAGAAATGGACTGCGTGGCTTCTGAGATGCCTTGAATAATGCCCGTGTCCTGCACCGGGAAAAAGCCTTTGGGCACGATGACGTAGAGAACAATCGTCAGAACCAGCGTTGCCGCGGCAACAAGCAAGGTTGCCGTCTGGCGCTGCAGTACCCACTTCAACGTTCTGCCGTAAAAGGCGATGATGCTCTCGAAAGCGTTCTCTGAAACTTCGTAGAAACGGGTTTGCTTCTGTCCATGCGTGCTCTTCAAGAGGCGCGAGCACATCATCGGAGTAAGCGTTAGAGAGACCACGGCCGAAACAAGAATGGTCACGCTCAGCGTAATGGCAAATTCGCGGAAGAGCCGGCCGACGATATCGCCCATAAAGAGGAGCGGGATCAGCACGGCGATCAACGAGATAGTCAGCGAGACGATGGTGAAACCGATTTGTTCTGAACCTTTGAGCGCCGCTTCTAGCGGCGGATCACCCTCTTCGATGAAGCGGATGATGTTCTCGATCATCACGATGGCATCGTCGACCACAAAACCTGTCGAAATGGTGAGAGCCATCAGCGTGAGGTTGTTCAGGCTGAAGCCGGCGAGATACATCACGCCGAAGGTGCCGACGATGGAGAGAGGAACAGCGACGCTCGGAATGATGGTCGCGGAAACGTTGCGCAGAAAAAGAAAAATGACCATGACCACCAGCGCCACGGTGAGCATGAGTTCAAACTCGACATCTGTGACAGAGGCGCGAATCGTGGTAGTCCGGTCCGTCAGTTCATCGATTTGAATGGCAGCGGGGAGATTGCTCTTCAAGACCGGCAGCAGCTTCTTGATGCGATCGACCACCTGGATGATGTTCGCTCCAGGCTGGCGTTGGATATTCACGATGACGGCGGGAGTTTCGTTCATCCAGGCGGCCTGGCGAACGTTTTCCACGTCATTGTCAACCGTCGCCACATCCGAAAGTTTGACGGGCGACCCGTTGTGGTAGGCGATCACGACCTTCTCGAAATCCGCGGCGGTCAGGAGCTGGTCGTTCGATTGAATCTGGTAATCCTGCTGCGGACCGTCGAAGTTGCCGATGGCCTGGTCAAGACTGGTCTGCTGCAGAGCGGTGCGGACATCTTCGAGGTTGATTCCGTAAGAGGAGAGAGCCGTGGGATTGACGCGCACCCGAATCGCGGGCTTCTGTCCGCCGCTGATGCTCACCAGGCCTACGCCGGGGAGCTGCGATATTTTTTGCGAGAAGCGCGTGTCGGCCAGGTCCTCGACCTGGGACAGCGGCATGGTCTTCGAAGAGAGCGCCAGCGTGAGAATCGGAGTGTCCGCCGGATTCGTCTTGCTATAGATCGGCGGGACAGGTAAATCGGAGGGTAGATAGGTTTGCGCCGCGTTGATGGCGGCTTGCACTTCCTGCTCGGCGACGTCGATGTTGAGCTCGAGGGCAAACTGCAAAACAATAATCGAGCTCCCATCGGAACTCGTGGAGGTCATCTGATTGAGGCCGGGGACCTGCCCGAATTGACGCTCTAGCGGAGCGGTAACGGCCGAGGCCATCACGTCCGGACTCGCTCCGGGATAAAACGTGACCACCTGAATTGTGGGGTAATCGACCTCAGGCAGCGCGGATACGGGCAATTGCAGATAAGCGACGAAGCCCGCGAGCAAAATGGCCGCCATCAAAAGTGATGTTGCTACCGGCCGCAAAATGAACGGGCGAGACGGACTCACTTCGATCTGCCTCCTGGATTGCTTCCAGAAGCGCCTCCACCGCGCGATCCCGACGGAGCCGATTGATTGCCTGAGTTTGGCTGTTGCTGGCCCTGTCCTCCAGCGCCATTTCCGCCACCTGCGAGCGGACGCGTGACAACCTTGGCCCCATCGAGCAGTCTGTCGAATCCGTTGACTGCGACAACTTCCTGCGGTTCAACCCCCTGTACTGCGGTGTTCGTGCCATCCGTAGTGCCAGGAGTAATCGACCGCAGCGAGGCAGTCTGGCCATCTTTGATTACATAAGCAAACGCTCCTTGAGCGTTGCGCTGAATTGCCGGACTCGGGATCAAGGTCACATTATGCTGCGTGTCGACGAGCAGCTTGATGTTCACGAATTGGCTCGGGAAGAGAGCTCCGTCCTTGTTATCGAAGATTGCTTTAAGCTTCAAAGTTCCGGTGGTTGGGTCGATAACGTTGTCCAGAGTTAGCAATGTGCCGGAAGCAAGCTTCGTTCTTTCATCACGGTCATAAGCCTCGACCGTCAACTTCTTGCCCTTGCGCAATTGCTGTTGAATCTGCGCCAGCTGATCTTCGGCAATGCTGAAAATGACCGTGATCGGCTCCAACTGCGTGATCACCACCAAGGCGGTGGTGCTATTCGCCTGCACAATATTTCCGGGATCAACCAGCCGCAGGCCAACGCGCCCAGCGATGGGCGCGGTGATACGCGTATACACGAGGTTGACCTTGGCATTCGCCAGTTGGCCCTCGTCGTTTTTTACGGTGCCTTCATCCTGAAAGACGACCTGCTCTTGATCCTCGTATTGCTGTTTAGCGATGGCGTTGCGGTCTAAGGCTTGCTTATAGCGATCCAAGTCGATTTTGGCTTCATTCAGCACCGCCTGATCGTGCGCCAGTTGCCCCTCGACCTGCGTCAACGCCGCCTGATAGGGGCGCGGGTCGATCTCGATCAGCGGGTCACCCTTTTGCACCATTTGCCCTTCGTGGTAGTAGACCTGCGTGATCTCACCTTGCACACGGCTCGTGACCGTCACGGTATAGACGGGCGTGACGGTACCCAATGCCTTCAAGTTGATTCCTATGTCACCCTGCTGGGCTACGGCCGTCGAGACCAACACCGGACGCGAGGCCATATTCGTCATGCCCTTCGCCGTGGTATCGGTCCCGCGCCGGGTCCACCACGCCACTGCGCCCAGTAGGAGCGCCACGACGACAAGCCAGATCCACCAGCGCTTCTTAGGGGTCGGCGAACCCCCGTTCAAATGGCGTTCAAACTCGGGCTCAACCAAGTCGGGTGCCTGTTCCGCCGGTCGTCGTTCGATAACTCGTTGTTCTGTCAATCGCGCTCCTCATCAGTCAGGGAGAGTTCGCTGTTAGTCTTGAAGTTGAAATGCGGCTGTAAGGCGACGCCGGGACAAGACTTTCGCGGAAAAATGCAGTGGCACGGACACTCCCGCCCCGAACCGTATCAGCTGCATCTTAACACTTATATTCCACCATGTTTTGACGTGCGAGAGAGCGAAATCGGGTCAACTTTTTTGTGAAGAATTGTCAAGGCTTATGCTTCGGCTCTAATCGCGCACGCGTATAATTCAGCCCGTGACCGCAGTCCGTGGCAACAAAGTCGATGGCAATAAAGTCGCGGCCAGAGCCGGACCCGGCCTGCCATTGGCAGCCGAAAGATCGTTCGTCACGCGATCGTCCTCCGCGCGATCGTTGGTCTGGCGCTCGTTGCTGGCGCTGGTCGTCGTCTTATCGATCGCCTATAGCGCGGATTATTGCGTCTTTCGATATCGCGTGTCGGTGAATCGCCAGCCCTTTGGCAGCGTAACCGTCGAACACTATGACGAGGTCGCTCATAAAGATGGCAGAGCCGAGCTCATTTTCGATCCGCCTGCGCAACAGACTTGCGTCCACGCAGTTTTTCCGCACGCCGGAAATCCGCCATGCTGGTATCTCAGTCGCCACGCCGAGCAGCGAACCGACATTTGATCCAAATATCTGATGACAGCGGACATCCGAGCAACCGAACTGAAGGATCTCTCGGCCCTCGCGCAATTCCTCGTCCGCATCTACAAGTTCGACCCATCAGACCATCACGCTGGTCTCGACTTGCTGGAGTGGAAGTACCTGCGCGGGTGGCCCGAAGGCGAAGGCAATCGCAGCTACCTGCTCGAAAAGAATGGCCAGATCGCAGCGCACTGCGGGATTTGCCCGGTCATCCTTCATCTACCGAACGGGACCACGGTTAACAGCGTGACTATGATGGACTGGGCCGCCGATCCCTCGATCCCCGGAACCGGCATACGGCTATTTCGCCATTTGATGGAGATGGCTCCGACTTCTTTCGTTATCGGCGGTGCGTCAGCGACTCGAATGATTGTTCCCCGCCTTGGCTTTCGCCTGGCGGGAAATGCTCCGACCTACAGCGGGTGGCTGCGGCCCTGGCGTGAGTTTCGGACGCGTCCGATGACCGGAAGATCGACGCTGCGATTACTGCACGGACTTACCCATCCCACGCGCGCCCGCCGAGACAAAGAGTGGGCCTGCTTTCAGGTAAGTCAATTCGATGATTCGATTCTTACCTTACTAACCAATAGTGAACGCTCATGGACGTTCTGCCAGCGAACACTCGCCGGCCTGAATCATTTGCTGGTATGTCCTCGACCCAAAATGCAGGGATTTTTGTTGAAGCACCGGGGCGACATCATCGGGTACTTTGTTGTCGGAATAGCGGACTGGGAAGCTCGCCTGCTCGATCTGGTTGTGGATTCCGAAGATGCGAAGGACTGGAGTGTCGCTTGCGAACTGGTCACGAAGGCGGCGAAAGTTAACCCGGAAGTGTGCCGGATTCGAGCGCTCTCCTCTTTTCCAATTCTGCGTCGGGCGCTGGAATCGAATGGCTACTGGCAGCAATATGAGGAGCCAATCATGCTACATGACCCTTCGCATCTCCTCGACGACGTCTTGCCGGTGAGCTTTCAGTTCCTCGATGGGGACGCAGGTTATTGAAGCAGGCGCGCTGCGCTAGAATTTCCCTGACTTCGAAAGGCACCTTGAGATTCGTCAGCCCGGCTCTGAAACATTTGGTTTTTCCCGCGCTCTCGAAGAGCGGCTACCTACGCTACGCGGCGGGTGATGGCCCAGCGGTTGTGACCTATCATGGGGTATTTCCGCAGGGATATGAAATCAGAAATTCCGCCCTCGACGGCAATCTTGTGCATGCCGATGCGCTGCGGCGCCAGCTCGAGCTTCTAAAGAGGCACTATCATGTGATTACTCCGGAAGAATTCTTGCGCTGGTCCGAACTGCAATGGAGTGAGGAAAAAAGCGGCGATGGGAAAAGTTCTCGGGGGAAACCTTCCGCTGCAAAGCAGTCGCTCCCTCCGCGTTCCATTCTGTTGACTTGTGACGACGCGCTGCGCAACACGCTCACAGAAATGGTTCCTATTCTGCGCGATTTTGGCGTTTCGTGCCTTTTTTTCGCGACCGGCGCGTCTACTAACCCTATCCCGTCCATGCTTTGGTACGAGGAACTCTACCTCATGCTTTTACACACGGCCGAACCGATCGGGTTGAACCTTTCCGAAGCGGATATCAGAATCAATCTCGTTTCGCCGAGTCCGAAACAACTACACGCATTCTGGTGGAGTTTGGTAGAAAACTTCTCGCAATTCAGCGCACAGTCTAGGCGCGAATTTCTGAATCGTATCCAGCAACAGCTCCACCTTGCAGAACACTGGAGATCCAAATTTGTCGAAGACCCGTGCCTGGTGGCGAGATTTCTTACCCTTGATAAATCTGGCTTGCAGGAACTCGCTGCGGCCGGAATGAGCGTCGGCGCCCATAGTCTCTCGCACCCAATACTCGCTCGCGCTGCAGACGATCTCGCGTGGCAGGAAATTTCTGAAAGCAAAACCGTTCTTGAAAAAGTTCTGGGGAGGCCGGCGTGGGCCTTGGGCTACCCTTTCGGCAATGCCGCAACCGTCACACGACGAGACTTGAAATTCGCGGAGCGAGCCGGTTTCCGCTGCGCCTTCATGAACACGGGGGGTGGCTTCGGCGCCACGAATTATCGCTTTGCCATTCCGCGCGTCCACGTAACCGCTGACATGACCCTGTCTGAATTCGAGGCCAACATTTCCGGTTTCTACCGCTCGATGCGATCCCGCTTTTCGAAAACGAACAACGCGGAAGAACAACTAAGATTTACCTCTTGAGCACTTCAAGCAATAAGACGCCGTTCACGGGCACCTGTAACTCGATCACGCCTTTCAACAGGCGCATACTTTGTACCGAAGACTCTTCCGCCACACGATTCAGTTCGCTTACCTGGGCTTGGGTTGGATACTGCGGGCTGCCCATTTTCTGATGAGCAGCCAGTGTGTTTCCATGCTCGGAGTCGGCACGGCTCACGCGAACGCGGCTGTTTGGAGGCACACCGTGAATCTCAAACTCGATTGGGCGCGCTGATCCCTTCTTGTCCGGGTCAACCAGATTCCACGCGGCAATAATCAGGGAACCATCGCGCTCGCGAGTGACTAGAATGTTAGGTGGGTCCGACTTTCCCACCACGCGCTCCGAGCCCAACTTATGCAACAGCGCGAACGCGCTGTAACTCGGCTTCTTGATACCGCCGAGCGCAATCAGTCCGAAGCCGCCGTCAAAGGGCTCACTCTTTGGTCCATTCTCTTCAAATACGTCACTGAAGGTCCAGAATGACATCATATCGACCAATCCATCACATTGCCGTATGTCATCGGCAAGCGCGGCACCGACATACGTAGTATCTCTGGCATGAAGCATTCCGAACGATGGGACATTCCATTCGGTCCACATCAATGGCAAACCGGGACGCGGCGAAGCGGCAATCTGATCATGCACTTTCTTAATGGCGCGGCACACCCTTTGATCCATCGGGATATCTTCGTTCGTCCCGAAGAGATCCTGCACAGTGTCGTCGGCGTAGCCGTGACTGGAAATGAAGTCAGTCGGAACATTTTCCGCGGCAACGTGCTGAATAAACGCATCTACCCAATGTGCGGACGAGGTTGCAGGGCCACCGACACGCAGGCGAGGACTTACCGCCTTCAAAGCTCTTGCTGTGTGATCGTATAACTCAAAGTAAGTGGCCTGCTTCGGATCGCCTGACCAGAAATCGATGTTAGGCTCGTTCCATACTTCGAAATACCACTTACTAACTTCGTCAATCCCGTAGCGATCTACCAAGTGTTGCGCCAGTGCATGGATAAGATCGTCCCATTTCTTATAGTCTTTTGGCGGGGAGACGATCTGCTTATACCAAAACGGATGCACATCCTGCCGCAGTGCCAGTTTCTTGGGCATGAAACTGATCTCAAAGAAAGGCCGCACGCCATTTTGCAGCAGGCCATCATAGATCTGATCGACATACGCGAAGTTGTAAATGGGATTGCCTTGTGCGCCTTCATCATAGACACCATCTTCATCATGCAAGATATTATGAAAGCGGACGTAATTGAAGTCAGTTACTTTCTTCACCTCGCGAAGGTCATTGCGGTAACTCTCGCGCAAGGTGAGAATGGCACGTCCCGAGCCAAATGTCTGTTCCCAAAAGTGAGGGAACGGGCGTCCGGGAGCGTGCGCATCGATCACTACTTGTTCCACGACTTTTTCGGGCGAAGCTTGCGCCAGACACAGCGCAGCAGGCAATCCCAATGCAAGCAAAACGCTGAGTGCGAAACGAAGGAGTTTCATAAGCGATCTCTACGGCAAGATTTCCAGCTGGGCGCCTGACCCGCTGGCGGAATCTGGGCTGATCCACACGGTGACCTTGGCCGGTTCAACTGCGAATTGGTTGCGCTCATTCCAGATGGCAAAGGCATCCGGATCCACTTGAAATGTAACTTGCTTGGTTTCTCCAGGGGCTAACACAACTCGCTGAAATCCTTTTAAGGCACGTACTGGCTGAGCCGTACTCGTCCCTTGCAGCCTTATATAGAGCTGAACTAATTCTTCGCTGGCGCGGGAGCCGGTATTAGTCACGGCAGCCTCGACGGTAAGAGCATTCAACGGCTCGGTTCGTCGATTTGAATTCGCATTGATATCCTCGGCTCTAATTTGCGTTTTATTGATCTTAGTCGGACCATAACTGAAGCTGCTGTAAGAGAGTCCATAGCCAAACGTAAACTGTGGAGTGTTCTGCTCATCGATATAGCGAGAAACGTACTTGGACTCCACATCGGCCGGAGGGTGCGTAAGGTCGATGTTACCCGGCGGCCTTCCCGTACTTAGTGCGTTGTAATAAAGCGGTTCCTGTCCGACGCTTCGCGGCCAACTGACAACCAACTTACCGCTGGGATTCGATTCCCCGAAAAGCGTGCGGGCCAATGCCGGGCCAGCTTCGGTTCCGGGAAACCATGCTGCCAGCACCACCGGCACGTGCTCGAACGCCCAAGGCAGCGTAAGTGGACGGCCGCTGAAGAGAATGAGCACGACCGGTTTGCCAGTATTGGCGACAGCTTCGAGCAAATCCTCCTGCCGCCCGGGCAAGCCAAGATGCGCGCGCGACGCCGCTTCCCCGCTCATCGCCGGGGACTCGCCCAGCGTGAGAATCGCCACGTCGGCGCGCTTGGCAATGGCAACCGCGGCCGCGATTTCCTCATCACTGGTTTTAAGAATTCCACCGCCTTTTGCGCGCAACACGTTGCTCTCTCCTAACCGTCGCGCTAGCTCCGCTGGAAAAGATAATACTCCGGCTTTTGGAGCGCCGGACGTTCCTTCCGGATCCGACGGATTGTCAGCCAGCGGCCCAATGACCGCCACAGTCTTCACATCCTTCGAGATAGGAAGAATCGGCGCGCCCGCGACCGGCGCATTCTTCAGCAGAACGAACGAGCGCTCGGCAATGGTTTGCGCCAACTGCAGACTCTCCGGCAATAAGAACGCATGTTGAGCGCGGCTTTCGTCAACATAAGGATGCTCGAATAAACCGAGCGCCAATTTCACCCGCAAAACCCGGCGAACGCTTTCGTCGATATTGGCCAAGGGCACGGCGCCGGAGTGAACGAGTTGCGCCAGTTGATCGTGATAGAGGCTGCTCGCCATATCCATGTCGACGCCGGCGAGCAGAGCCTTGCGCGCGGCGGCAGCGTCATCGATGGCAATCCCGTGGGCCACAAGTTCACCGATCGAAGACCAGTCGCTCACGACCATCCCTCTAAATCCCCACTCCTTGCGTAAAATTTCCGAGAGAGTGAACGGATTCGCCGAAGCCGGCACGCCATTGAGCGAGTTGAAGGCGCTCATCAGGGTCGCGGCTCCGGCCTCGACCGCGGCGTGAAATGGCGGGAGATAAAATTCACGTAGAGTGTGCTCCGAGATTTCGGTCGAGTTGTAATCCCGGCCCGCCTCCGCCGCACCATATCCCACATAGTGCTTGACGCAGGCCGCCATGGTGTCCGGGGCATCCAGACGCGCGCCCTGATAGCCGCGCACGTAGGCTGCGGCCATCGCCGACCCGAGATAGGGATCTTCTCCAGCGCCTTCGGCAATGCGGCCCCAGCGCGCGTCGCGCGCGATGTCGACCATGGGCGAGAATGTCCAGCGGATGCCGATGGCAGAAGCCTCCGACGCTGCTACGCGAGACGCCTTCTCCACGAGATCCGGATCCCATGTCGAGGCCATGCCCAACGGTATGGGGAACTCGGTCCTGAATCCGTGAATGACATCGAGGCCGAAAAGGAGCGGAATATGCAACCGCGACTTCTCGACCGCAATCCGCTGATACTCATTAATCAGCGGAGTCTCAATTACATTCAGCAGAGCGCCAATCTGTCCCTGCGCAATCATTTCTTTGTAGTCGCTGCGCCCCGTCTCCGGCCCGGTCGGTTGCCCCGCGGAATACTGGACCAGTTGCCCAACCTTTTCGTCTAACGTCATGCCCTTAAGAATGGTTTCGACTCTGGCATCAAGTTTAGGATCTGCAACCCCCGATTCGCGGACATCTTTGCCACTTTCAAATGCGGGTGTCTGCCCTTGTGCTGGCAGCCAACAGTGACTGAGGCAGAGCGCCGCGAAAAGCAGCGCCCGCGATAGCCGTCCATGCCATTTCGGCCGGATACCAGCCGCTACCGCTCCTCGCCCAGCCAGTCCCATTTCTTCAACCCTCGAACAAGTCGATTCCGAACTCAACTAAATCGGATTAGTTGAATAACGGCGGTCTGTATCAGACTACGTTCTTGTCACCGCTGTCAACAGTTCAGGAAGAAAGTTCAGGAAGGGGTGCGGAAACATTCGACCGCAAGGCGCATCAAGATCTCTGCTTGCCCTCGGGATTTCGTTGTGCGAGACTGCGCCGGTGCCATCAAAGAAGGCAAAGCCGAGCGAATCCGCCGCGCACTCTCCTCGGCGTCCTATGACCCTCAAGAAACTGGCCGAGTACCTCGATCTCTCTCCGGCTACCGTTTCTCTCGTTATCAACCGCTCCAGCGTAGCCGATTCGATCCCACAGGAGACCAAGGACCGCATTTTTGCCGCCGCCCGCAAATTTAAGTACCGCGCCAATTTCTTTGCCCGCTCGCTCCGCACCCAGCGCAGTTTCACTATAGGAGTCATCGTCCCGGAAGTTAGTGAGGGGTACTCCGCCTCTGTCATGAGCGGGGTCGAGGACTACCTGCTTCAGGAGGGCTACTTCTACTTCGTTGCCAGCCACCGGCACCGCGCCGATCTGATTGACGAATACCCGCGTATGTTTCTCGAACGCTCGGTCGACGGCCTCATCGCTGTCGATACTCCCTGGCATCTCAACCTTTCCGTGCCGGTCGTCACCGTCTCCGGGCACAACGAAGTCAAGGGTGTCACCAATATTGTGCTTAACCACCAACGTGCCGCGGAGCTAGCATTGAAGCACCTATTTCACCTCGGTCACCGCCGCATCGCCTTCATGAAGGGGCAGGAATTCAGCTCCGATACGGAGGTTCGCTGGACGAATATTGAACATGTCGCAGAGCATCTTGGCTTGAAGATCAATCCCCGCCTGGTCACGCAACTCCACGGCGATTCGCCTTCACCACAGCTGGGCTACATTGCTACCAAAGTTTTGTTGACGTCGCGCAGCCCCTTCTCCGCTCTGTTTGCCTTCAATGATATTTCTGCCATGGGAGCGATTCGCGCCCTGCGTGAAGCTGGCAAGCAGGTTCCAGAAGATGTATCGGTCATCGGATTCGACGACATACAAAGTGCCGCCTTCCAGAATCCTGGATTAACCACCGTGCGCCAACCTTTGCGCGAGATGGGCAGGGCCGCCGCCGAGATTCTGCTGAAGCGCATCAACCGTCCCGGCTCCGAGCTTCGCGATCAACACATTGTGGAACCAGAGCTGGTCATACGGGAAACCACTTATCCCGCGCCGACAGGGACGCTGGTGACAGCGAAGTGGCGGCCTTAACCAACCTATCGCTTCTCATATTAATCTCCAAATTTTCATAGACCCGAGCGGAGTTTCATAGACGCGATCTTGAGACCGACGCTTTCTCCGCTTCCGTCTACCGCCTAAATTCAGCGGGCTGTGATAGATATGCGCCTATCTCTACTAAATCGATTTTTTAACGATTTAGTAGAAATTGGTACATGGTTTGCAAGGAGGTCGCGATGGCTCTGCAAAACACCGATCCGCCGGTAAGAATGCAGTCGTGCCGAGTTGTCAGTTCGCCCGCAGAACGCGTGGAGGGGAGTGAGCAATTTTGCACAGACTGACGAATGGCTGGAGGACTAGGGTTTTTGATTGCATAACTCAGCTTTTCGCCAAACAGAACAGTCATTTAATTCATGCATCAACTGAAGATTTACGAAAACGCACTTTTTGATCTGAGGAGAATTTCCATGAGGCGTTCCACTTTGGCAGTCCGCGTCGCACTGCTGATCGTCGGCATCGTTGCATCGAGCGCATTGGTCCAGGCGCAGTATCGAACATCCATTCAGGGCGTGGTGACCGATTCCACGGGCGCCGTTGTCCCCGGCGCCACTCTCACGCTGACCAATCCAGCCACCGCCGAAAAGCAGGTCAGGACGAGCGACGCCAATGGCGTGTTCAACTTCAACGCCCTGGCCGCGTCCGCGGTATTCCGGCTCGAGGTGGAAAAAACTGGCTTCGAGAAAAAAGTCCTCGACCGGCTGGAACTGATCCCTGATCAGGCCAACGCTCTTAACGTGCAACTCGAGGTCGGCGCTACTTCGCAGACGGTAACCGTAAATGCTTCTTCGGCCCCCGCACTCGACACCGAAAGCGCTTCGCTCAACGGTGTCGTCACCGATAACCAGATCCAGCACATGCCAACCTTCGGCCGCGACGTCACCAAACTTACGCAATTGGCTCCGGGCATGTTCAACGATGGTTCGCAAGACGGGGGAGGCGCGGAATACACCCTTCCCGGCACACAGAGTGCACCCACGTCCTCGGGTGGATCGACTGGGATCTTTAGGACTGAAAACCTCGTCCAGGGTTATGCCAATGGCAACCAGGCTCAGAACACCGGCGTGTCGATCGACGGCATCAGCACGACGAGCGCCGTCTGGGGCGGCGCTACAGTGATTACCCCGTCTGAAGATTCCGTCAGCGATGTAAAAGTAATTACCAACGACTATGACGCTGAGGATGGCCGATTTACCGGAGCCCAGGTTCAGATCACTTCCAAAAGCGGAACCAATAATTTCCACGGCAGTGCCTTCTTTACCACCCATCAACCAAACCTGAATGCCTATGAACCGTACTTCGGTTATGGCACTAAGTCCCTAAGAGATAACAGTAAGTTCAATCAGTTCGGTGGCAGCGTCGGGGGCCCCATCTGGAAAAATAAGATCTTCTTTTTCTTCAATTACGAAACCGTTCGCGAGCCCAACGCATCGCTGACTGGCACCGGTTGGTACGATACCCCAGCGTTCGACGCTCTGGCACCCGCGGGAAGCATCGCCGCGCAATATCTTACGTTCCCCGGGAACTCTATAGTCGGATCCATTAACCCCGGCGCCGACTGCGCAACTGCCGGTCTCGTCGAGGGCGTAAACTGCGCCACGATCGCCGGCCAGGGTATTAACGTCGGAACCCCTTTGACTGCGGGCCTGGGTACGCAGGACTTTGGCTGGACGAGCGAAAGTAATCCGGGCTGCGGCGGTGCTGGCACCGGCTGCGGAACCCCTGGGAGCCCCTTGGGTACCGTCGCCGACCTTGCCCAGTACAATACTTTCAATCCGACGACACATAACGCCGCTCAATACAATGGCCGCCTTGATGCCGACGTTACCAGCAGAGATCGCATCGGCTTCGCCATCTACTGGGTTCCTCAATCGACCAACGACTACAATGGCAGCCGCCAGTACGACATTTTCCATCACAGCCAAGTCAACGATGCATTTTCTCTGATCTGGAACCACACCTTCTCGGCAACCCTTCTCAACGAACTTCGTGCAAACGCTGCCGGATGGCGGTTTAACGAAATCGGCGACAACCCACAAACACCGGTCGGACTTCCTTTGGACACCGTCGCCGGTCTCGGCAGTCTCACCGTGGGGACCTTTGGCGGCAACGTCGGCCAGGTATACGACCAGTGGACTTATAGTTACAAAGATGTTGCTACCAAGATTTATGGGCGTCACACCATCAAGTTTGGCGGAGAGGCTACGCGGTTGTTTTATCAGGACTCTTGCTATCCCTGCGGAGTGCCCAGCTATGGCTTCTTTAACATCTGGGACTTCCTCAATGACGCGCCAAACCGGGAAGGTTATCTCACCGCTGACCCCACTACCGGTCTGCCTACAACACTGCGCCAGGACGACCGCGAAAACCTCTTGGGCTTCTTTGCTCAGGACGACTGGAAAATCCGTCCCAATCTGACCGTTAGCTTGGGCCTGCGCTGGTCCTACTTCGGCCCACTCTATTCCAAACAAGGCAACATGTATGTGGCGCATCCCGGGTCCGGGTCGGACTACCTGACAGGCTTGACGGTTAGTAAGGGGAACTCCTGGAACGCCCAGAAAAACAACTTTGGGCCTGAAATCGGTTTCGCCTGGAGTCCAACCAAATTCGACAATAGGCTAGTCTTCCGCGGCGGTTTCGGCCTCAACTACAACCAGAATGAGATCGCGATTTCATCCAATATCAGCGGGAATCCGGGACTGAGCATTGGCGAGTACATATCCATGGCTTCGCCGACCTCACCAAATCCAGGCATCCTCTATGCCACCTCAACCGACCCGCACAGCGTCTTTGGCTATCCCGCAAACCCCAATTTCACCTTACCGATTGGTTCCAATGGATTGCCGACAGGCACTACGAACGGCACACCTAACGCGGCCGGTGTAGACCTCTTCCCCGGTACCCTCCCCACCTCGCGCACCTATCACTACTCGTTTGATATGCAATACGATCTCGGCCACCAGAACATAATGGTCCTCGGATATCAGGGAAGCTTGTCGCGTGACGTCTACTTCAATGAGAACCCACAGGCCGTGCCCTCGACCCAGGGCGACGCTCTCAATCTTAATATCAATGGCGGCAACTTATATAATCAGAACGGCCGCGGCAACTATAACGCCATGCTCGCGGAGTTCAAGCATCAGTTCTCCCACCAGTTTATGGCCGACGCTCAATATGTCTGGTCGAGAAGCATGGATACCAGCTCCGCGCCTTACTCGGAACAGCCCTACCCGTACGCGCTCAACCTCGATTACGGACGGTCGGATTACAATGTCACCAATGCGTTCAAACTTTTTGGCATGTGGCAACCGGTCTTCTTCCACGGCAGCAACAACTGGGTTGAAAAAATAGCCGGCGGCTGGTCGCTGAGCGGCATCTGGAACTGGCACTCCGGATTCCCCTGGAACCCGTTTGTAAGCGTCATTGGTGGAAACCTCTACTGCAACAATTGCGGCTACTCGAGTCTCTTCCCTGCCGGTTACCTCGGTGGAGCGGGCAGCAGTACCAGCAATAAAGCATTCGAACAAATTTCGGGCCCGGGTAGCCCAAACTTCCCTAACGGGGGCGCGGCCTACTTCTCGACGCCAACCTACACCGCCTACTCCTGCGCCAACTGCAATGGGACAGCCCTGCCTCAGGCCCCCGGAGTTTATCGCAATTCTCTGAACCTTCCTGGATACAAGGATGTGGACCTGACGATCGCCAAGGGTTTCGGCCTTCCGAACAATCGAGTACTGGGCGAGAACGCCCGGTTCGAACTCCGAATGGATGCCTTCAACGTCTTCAATAACCTGAATCTCAACGACAATAGGATTTCGAACAACATTGGCAATTCAAACTTCGGCACGATTTCTGCCGCTCTTGCCGCTCGTGTTCTGTCGCTGGGAGCTCGCTTCAGCTTCTAAGGCTGGCGGCTTCCAGTTCTTCCCCAAGGCGTACTCGAATTTCGGGTGCGCCTTTTCTTATTGGCGTATCTTGACGCACCCGCTCGCGCACCAGTTTCCTTCGCGCCAATCGGCTAAGGCGAATCGCAGACGGCTTTTTATCTTGCTGAAGTTGAACTCTGCGGCTTTTTGGGAGGCGATGCTTTTCGCGGTGAAGGGGCGGGAGTAATCGGCGGCGGCGAAATAGGCGCGACCGCTTCCGGCGGCGCCTCGCTTAGCACTTTCTGAAAAAATCCGGCGGGCACTACGGCTGTAAGAATGGCCCGATCGCCCGACTGTTGCACTTTGAGGCTGTCGAAGAAGGTCTTTACATCGGGATCGGTGCCATGCACTCCGACGCTGCCTTCGGCGGCGTGAAAGAGGCTTAGAAAAGTCGCAGTCTTCTCGGTGATGGCCTGGGCGTCGGCGGCGCTGTCGGTGAAGGCTACGGCGCGCAGGTGCAGAGCGCGAAGATAGCGCGCGGAAATCACGGCAACGGCGGGCTTCGGAAACAAGAAACTCCAACTGCCCAAGCCATCCAGCGATCCCATCTCGGGGGTCACGCGCAGGACGGCAAACGATAGGCTCGCGAGCGGAACTTCCTTATAGAACTTTCGCAGCAACCACGGCCCGCCAAAGGGTGACGCTAGTTTGCGCGAGCGGTCGAGAATGCCGCGAATCACGTCCGGATTCGGGTGGTTTGAGACCGCGACGCTGTCGTAGTTCAGAATGACCACGCGCACCGTGCGCCCTTCAAGCGGAATGTTGTAGATCTCAAAGCCGCGGTAGTCGTCGACGGAAGAAGACAGCTTCTTGAGGTATGCGGTCAGTCGAGTCGAATCGAATTTGCCGACGAAGACCTCGGAGAAACGCAGCTCCGACGGCGTGCCGGATTCCGCCTTTCCCCAACTCTGCGGATAGTGTATGGCGAAGGCGGCTTGCTCGAGATCGCGTTCCCACTGGAAGCCCGTCTGCTCCAGAAAATTCTGATATTCCGGCTCGCGCGAAACTGGAGGCAGATGACCGGCGGCGTTGAAGGTCCGAATCCATTGAAGATTGACGTAGAAGAAACCGTCGGCTCCGGGCAGCAACCGCGCCGCTTCCGGCGGAGCATGCTTACGCAGGGTGATAATCAGGGCGACAGCGGCGACAACGAGCAACAGAACAACAAAGATGGGGAGACGGCGTCGAATGCGCATCGAAGGTCGGGGGATCTTGCGGCTCATCCGCTGTGGTCCCACGGTGAGCGAATTAATGATAGCACTCGCCTGCCGAGCACGTAGTAGGATGGTCTCGAGTGTAAGCGAGAAGCGACGCGGACTTCCGGTTGCACGTCAATTGCCCTTGTGATAACTTAAATAATTGTCCCGGACATCACGAAGGGATCAGGGAAGTATTGTGTCCGAAAGGACCCGCTTCCACCTGCTGGCGTAGCTCAGTCGGTAGAGCATCTGATTTGTAATCAGAGGGTCGGGGGTTCGATTCCCTTCGCCAGCTCCAGATAAACAGGATTCCGGAAACAGAGAGGTTTACGCGGCAACGCGCGCTGGCGGCGCAGTTTGAAAGCACTTCTTCAGATGATTTTCCGGCGAATGTAGTTGTCAGGCGGGAGTTCTCGCATTCAAGTTTTCCCGAGCTGAGAAAAAGTTGTGAAGTGTGGCGGCTGTGTTTCGCGCGGGCGGTGTTTTCGGATTTGCACAGGTGGGTGAGTGGTTAAAGCCAACAGACTGTAAATCTGTCCCTCTCAGGAGGTACGGAGGTTCGAATCCTCCCCTGTGCACCAGATGTGTGAAGAAAGTTTCAAGGTTTCAGGGTTTCAAGGTTTCAAAGTAGCGACGGTGTGCCTGAGTTGCTTGAAAATTTGAAACCCTGAAACCCTGAAACCCTGAAACATGGGACTTGTGTGACGATCAAGAAGAAGTTCGTGCTGGCGATGGTGGCTTATGCGGTGCTGGGCATTTTAGCTTGGACCACGCTGTCGGACGAGCCGATTCAAATCTTGAATGCAAGCATCCGACTGCGAACCGGTACGCTGATCATCCTTGGATTGTTTGCCTTTCGGGCGGCATTGTATTACTGGCGGACGCGGATTGAGGATGAGCGGGCGGACGCCAAGCCGGCGGATTGAAGAGTTGGAGTCTGCGGCGGTGCGGAGGGAAACAGGTCCTTCGCTTCGCTCAGGATGACAAATAGAACTTTTAGGTGGGCCGATGTAGCTCAGTTGGTAGAGCACTCCCTTGGTAAGGGAGAGGTCATCAGTTCAATCCTGATCATCGGCTCCATGAGATTGAGGGTTTGCTGACAGCTGACGGCTGAGAGCTGACGGCTGGTTGGGCGGGAGTAACTCAGTGGTAGAGTCACAGCCTTCCAAGCTGTTGGTCGCGGGTTCGATCCCCGTCTCCCGCTCCAGAGTTGAGGCGTTCTGCAGGCGTGAGCGAAGCGGAAGCCTGCAGCCGAAATCCCGAGCGCTCTTTGCGAGGGATCTGTTGGTGAAGGTTTGATGACCCTGAAGTTCGAGCAAGGCCTTATCAAGGTCGAAAAAGAACGTGAGTTCAACGACCTGAAGCGTGCCATCGAGACGGCGTTCGCGGCGGGGCGAGTTAAGAAGTATTTGAAAGAGCTCGACAGCCGCAGACTTCGAGTCCGCGACCTGGATGCGATTTTCGCTGAGGATGCGATCGATCGGGCCACGGGCGACAAGGCTGGGATGGCGCGGGCATTGCATGCGGCGTTGCCAGTTTCGGATCAGGCGCAGGTGCGAGAGTTTTATCTCTCGAAGCTTGAAGAGGTTGAACCGGCGCTACGCGCGAAGTTTCACAAGTTGTATCAGTACTACTGAGTGGATCTCAGGACGACCATTGATTTGCGAACCAGCCGGCGAGACGCCGGCGCTACAGAGGAAAACAGGAAATGGCGAAAGAAAAATTTGAACGGAATAAGCCGCACTGCAACGTGGGGACGATTGGTCACATCGACCACGGCAAGACCACGCTGACGGCGGCGATCACGAAGGTGTTGCAGAAGCACAATCCGAAGATTGTGTTTCGGTCGTTTGATTCGATCGATAACGCTCCGGAAGAGAAGGCGCGCGGCATTACGATTGCCACGGCGCACGTCGAGTACGAGACGGCAAACCGGCATTATGCGCACGTCGATTGCCCGGGGCACGCCGATTACATCAAGAACATGATCACGGGTGCGGCGCAGATGGATGGTGCGATCTTGGTCGTGGCTGCGACGGATGGTCCGATGCCACAGACGCGCGAACATGTGCTGCTCGCTCGCCAGGTGGGCGTGCCTTACATTGTCGTGGCGCTCAACAAGTGCGATGCGGTCGACGATCCCGAACTACTCGATCTGGTCGAGCTTGAAGTGCGCGAGCTTTTGAAGTCGTATCAGTTTCCTGGCGACGATGTGCCGGTGATCCGGCTGTCGGCTCTGGGCGCGCTGAATGGCGAAGAGAAGTGGGAGAAGCAGATAGACGCTTTGATGGAAGCGGTTGACAAGAGCGTGCCACAGCCGGCGCGCGAACTGGATAAGCCGTTCCTGATGCCAATTGAAGATATTTTTTCGATTCAGGGTCGCGGCACGGTGGTTACGGGACGGATCGAGCGCGGCAAGGTGAAGGTCGGCGAGGAAGTGGAAATTGTCGGCTTCCGCGAGACGCGCAAGACGGTTGTGACCGGCGTCGAGATGTTCAAGAAGCAGCTCGACGAAGGCATGGCAGGAGACAATGCGGGCCTCTTGCTGCGCAGTATTGCGAAGGAAGATGTGGAGCGCGGCATGGTGTTGGCGAAGGGCGGATCGATTACTCCGCACACGAAGTTCAAGGCGGAAGTCTACATTCTGACCAAAGAAGAAGGCGGGCGGCATACGCCATTCTTTAAGGGATATCGTCCGCAGTTTTATCTGCGCACGACGGATGTGACGGGGATTGCGGAGTTGCCGGAAGGCACGGAGATGGTGATGCCGGGCGACAACGTGAGCCTGGTGATCGAACTGATCACGCCCGTGGCGATGGAAAAAGGCTTGCGCTTTGCGATTCGCGAAGGTGGGCACACCGTCGGCGCGGGCACGATTGCCGAGATTGTGAAGTAGCTGAACAGCAGTGTGGTGACGGGGCTATGCCCCGTCCTCACATGAGTACGATTCGCGAGACAGAAGATGTCGCGCATAAAAGCCAAGAGCTAATTGCTAAAGGCTAAGAGCTGGTTTAGGGAGTGAGCAATGCCCCGAGAGATTATTACGTTACAGTGCGGTGATTGCAAAGAGCGGAACTATTCGAAGACCAAGAACCGCAAAACGACACCGGACCGTCTGGAACTGAAGAAGTTCTGCAGCCGGTGCCGCAAGCACACGTCGCATAAAGAGGTGAAATAGATCGGGTCATCTGACCATCGGGCGATCTAAGATCATCCGATGGCCCGATGAGGCGATCACCCGGTGGGAACAGGGGCGTAAGCTCAACGGTTAAACTGTCGGTCTCCAAAACCGAACTTGGGGGTTCGAATCCCTCCGCCCCTGCCAGAATCAAGGGTAAAGCCGAGGGCGAAGTTGAGGCCCGAGCAGCAGTCGAGGAAAGCGGGAAGGTATGGCGACAGCGGTAGAACAAAACGCGGTGGTAACCAGTCTGCGGTCCTGGCCGGAACGCATCAAGTCTTTTTATAGCGATGTGCGCACCGAGATGAAAAAGGTCACGTCTCCTTCGCGCAAGGAAGTCCAGGCGACGACGACAGTGGTCATCATCACTGTATTTCTATTTGCATTTTACTTCTGGCTGGTGGATCTGGCGATCAGCAACAGCCTGGAGCGGATGCTGCATTATTTCTCGCGCCATTAGGGGCGGGCGAAAGAAGCGATTGAATGCCGGATACGGATACTAATAAAGAGAAAATCGAAAGCGCTGCGACGGTGAGCGCCGTCCCCGAAGGCACGCAAGCCCCGTCTGAAGCAGCAACGGGCGGCGAACCTGCGCACAATCCGAATATGAAGTGGTACATCATCCACGCCTATTCGGGCTTCGAGCGCAAGGTACGCGAGTCACTTGAATCGCGAGTGCAGGCGTTCGGATTGCAAGACAAAATCGGCAAGGTGCTGATTCCGACCGAGTCGGTCACCGAAGTCCGTGGCGGCAAAAAATATACGTCGGAGCGCATGTTCTATCCCGGCTACGTGCTGGTGGAGATGGACATGGACGATCACGTCTGGCATGTAGTCAAATCGACGCCGCGCGTTACAGGATTTGTAGGCACGGGCCAGCAACCCACTCCGCTATCCGAAGAAGAAGTCAACCACATTGTCTATAAAGTCGCGGACAGCCGCGAGAAGCCGAAGCTCAAGGTTAAGTTCGAGAAGGGCGAGCAGGTGCGAATCGGCGAGGGTCCATTCGCAACCTTCACCGGCGTGGTCGACGACGTGAACGAAGATCGCGAGACTTTAAAAGTAATGGTCACCATCTTCGGCCGCTCGACGCCCGTGGAATTGGAATTTGGGCAAGTCGAAAAAGTCGCGTAATTAGTTATTAAGTTGCAAAAGCGCTGAGCCGAAAATCCTAGACTCGGAGCTCAATTGAAGACAGGTACGGGAAAGGCATCATGGCAAAGAAAGCTACAGGATACGTAAAGTTGCAGATCGCGGCGGGCAAGGCCACGCCGGCGCCTCCGGTGGGTCCGGCACTTGGACAGGCGCAAGTCAATATCATGGAGTTCTGCAAGCAGTTCAACGCTCGCACCTCGCAGAAGGAACTGGAAGGCTTGATTGTTCCGGTGGTGATCACGGTCTACAGCGACCGCACATTCACCTTCATCACCAAGACGCCGCCGGCGTCGGTGTTGCTGAAGCGCGCGGCTGGCATCGCCAAAGGATCGGGCGCGCCTAATAAGGATAAGGTTGGCAAGGTCACTCTGAAGCAGGTCGAGGATATTGCTAAACAGAAGATGCCGGATCTGAATGCCGCGTCCGTTGATGCCGCCATTAAGAGCGTGCGGGGCACGGCGCGATCGATGGGCATCGAAGTAGTTGGATAGTTTTAGCTAATGGCTAAGAGCCAAGCGCTAAGGGCTGATGTCGAAAACACCACGGCTCATCAGACTAACGATGCGCGGTGGGAGACGAGGAAAACATGAAGAAGTCAGGTAAGAATATCGAGAAGTCGCGGAAGGCAGTTGAGCCGCGGCCTTACTTGCTGCAGGAGGCAGTTCCACTCCTGCAGAAAGTGAAATTCGCAAAGTTCGATGAAACTGTCGAGGTGACGCTGCGACTCGGCGTCGATCCGAAACATGCCGACCAGATGGTGCGCGGCACGGTCGTGCTTCCGCACGGCCTCGGCAAGTCGAAAAAAGTTCTGGTGATTGCGAGCGGCGAAAAAGTTCGCGAGGCCGAAGCGGCGGGCGCGGATTTTGTGGGCGGCGAAGACATGGTCGAGAAGATTACCAAAGAAAACTGGACCGACTTCGATGCGCTGATCGCCACGCCCGACATGATGAAGTCCGTCGGTCGGCTGGGCAAAGTTCTCGGACCAAAAGGCCTCATGCCGAATCCGAAAACCGGCACCGTCACCATGGACGTCGCGAAAGCCGTCCAGGAAGTCAAGGCCGGCAAGGTGGAATTTCGCACCGACAAGACTGCGCTGGTGCATGTGCCGGTTGGCAAGATTTCTTTCACGCCCGACAAGTTGATCGAGAACGCAACCACTTTGATTACGAGCGTGATCAAGGCTAAACCGTCGGTCGCGAAGGGCAAGTACATCAAGGCCTGCTACCTGAGTTCGAGCATGGGGCCTGGAATTTCGCTGGACACAACTCCGATTGAGGTTGCGTCGAAGGCATAAGTTTCGCGAGCCATGGCGGGAATCAGAAGCAGGTCCTTCCCCATCAGCACGCTCAGGGTCAGGATGACAAGTTGATGTAGGGGCAGAGCCCCGTCATCACACGAGTTTTGAAAGGGACTGATTATGGCGGTTACCAGAGCAAAGAAAGTTTCACAGGTTGAAAAACTCGGCGGCGAACTGAAAAATGCTTCGAGCATGATTGTCGCTACGTATTCCAAGCTAACGGTGACGCAGGATTTCGAATTGCGCAAGGCCTTGCGTCCGACAGGCGCGAAGTATCGCGTGGTGAAAAATACATTGGCGGAGCGCGCCGGCAAAGGCACCAAGGTTGAACAGGCGCTGACGAATCTTCAGGGCGTCACCTCGATCGCCTATACAGAGGGCGATCCTGTAGCGCTGGCGAAAGCCTTGGCGAAATACGTTAAAGATAATCCGGAATTCAGTTTCAAGGCTGGCGTGGTCGAAGGCAAAATAATTTCGGTCAAAGAAATCGAATCGCTCGCGACCATGCCGTCGAAAGAAGAACTGTATTCGAAGCTGCTGTTCCTGCTGAACGCTCCGTCGCAGCGTCTGGTCACAGCGATGAATGCGGTCGGACGAAACCTGGCAGTTGTCGTCGGCCAGGGCGTCGAGCAGAAAAAGTTCAAGGAAGCATAAGCTTCCGAGTTACGAAGATTTTCTGGGCAGCGATGCTGCTCGAAAAAAGATTGAGTTGTCGCAAAGCGAGGGGTGGCGCGGTTTGAAATTCGGGCGTTGTCTGGCGCTCGAATGGATGACCTGGTCGCACTGGAAACCTGGCCGAGCGATGGCGAAATCGCAAGAAGTAAAATAAAAATCTTAAAATAAAAGTGGAGAGATTCACATGGCGGATCTACAGCAGTTGGAAGAGTCGATCGTTAACCTGTCGCTGCTCGAAGCGGCGGACCTGGTCAAGAAACTGGAAGCCCGTCTCGGCGTTTCGGCGGCAGCAGCAGCCCCGGTGATGGTTGCCGGCGGCGGTGCAGGTGCAGGCACGGCAGCTCCGGCGGAAGAAAAGACCGAATTCACAGTCGTCCTCAAGGAGGTCGGCGCCAATAAGATCAATGTAATCAAGGCAGTACGCGAAGTGACGAGCCTTGGCCTGAAAGAGGCGAAAGACTTGGTCGATGGCGCTCCCAAGAGCATTAAAGAGGGTGTTTCGAAGGATGAGGCTGAGACCATCAGGAAGAAATTCACTGAGGCTGGAGCAGTCGTCGAAGTCAAGTAGTTTGGGCAGCGCGGGACGGTTTTATCGATCACAGCTACATGATCTCACCGAGAAAGCCGTCCCCTGTTGCAATTATTTGACCGAACAGTAGCTGAATCCTTTAAGCGGTGTTAATATCTAATAAATAACCCGCTTATCCTGGATTCACTGCGAGGCGACGGCGACCCGCATCCTCCAAATAGACCCAGGAAGCGTGACGGAAAAGGGTCGCTGGGAAAAAGTATGGCAGCCGGTCCCGCGGGCGGCGGGACGGAACAGGCCTTTTGAACTGGCGCGGAATTTTACAAGTTATTTAAGAGTAAGCGTCACATGTGGCGCCCGCGGACAAACTTGTCCTTGCGGGGGCCGCTGTCTTTTTTCCGCGCATTCCGCTCGTTTTCGTCAACCGTAACATTATTTTGGCGCCGATTTTAGCGCCGTCATTCCGCTTGACACCGCAGCCCCAGGCTGCCTGAAAGCAGGAGCTCCTTAGAATGCCTAAGCACAATATTCACCGCAAGCGTTTCGATTTTTCCAAGATTCCAGCAACCATCCAGATTCCGAACCTGATCGAAGTTCAGAAGCGCTCTTACGATCGCTTCTTGCAGATGGATAAACTGCCGAGCGAGCGCGAAGACGGCGGCTTGCAGGCCGTGTTTCAGTCGGTGTTTCCGATTACCGACTTCCGCAATGTCTCGCAACTTGAGTTCGTCGATTTCGCGATCGGCAACTGGGAGTGCAAGTGCGGCCACCTGAAGGGCCTGCATCACCTGCGCACCACTTGTAAGAATTGCGGATCGACGGTGATCACAGACCCGTTCCATCCTGGCGAAGTTCTGTGCCACAAGTGCGGCACGTATAACGCGAACACGCCCGACTTCTGCAACAAGTGCGGCGACCCGGTTGGATTGCAACTGAAGTATGACGTGGCCGAGTGCGAAGAGCGCGGCATGACCTACTCCGCGCCGCTCAAGGTCACGATGCGTCTCACCATCTGGGACAAAGACGAAGCCGGCAACCGATCCATTCGGGACATCAAGGAGCAGGAAGTTTTCTTTGGCGACGTTCCGCTGATGACGCAGAACGGCACCTTCATTATTAATGGCACTGAGCGCGTCATCGTCAGCCAGTTGCACCGCTCGCCTGGCGTGTTCTTCGAGACCGCAGCGAACCGCACGTACTTCCTGGGGAAGATCATTCCCTACCGCGGATCGTGGGTCGAATTCGAATACGACCAGAAGAACGTTCTCTATGTGCGCATCGATCGCAAGCGCAAATTTCTGGGCACAATTTTCCTGCGCGCGCTTGGTCTGCGCTCCGGCGAAGATATTCTCAAGACTTTCTATACCACTGACCGTCTTGTGGTCCGCGACAAGAAGCTCTTTTGGACGCTCGATCCCGCCAGCGAGAAGGCGACGAACCTGCTCGGCATGAAACTGGCGCACAGCGTCAAGTCGAAATCGGGCGATGAGGTCGCGCACTCGGGCCGCAAGATCACGGCTGCGATTTTGAAGGAAATTCAGAAAGCAAAGATTAGTGAGATCGAAATCGACATGACCGATCTCGAGGGCGCGTGGGCGGCGAGCGACATCGTCGACACGACCACTGGCGAGGTTCTGCTCGAAGCGAACACGGAAATCACGGCCGACAAGGTTTCGAAGATCCTCGAATCGGGAGTGGTTGAACTGAGCGTGTTCTTCCCGGAGCGCGACGACGTCGGCACGGTGATCAGCCAGACTTTGCGCCGCGATTCGATCACCACTCCTTCGGAAGCGTTGATCGAGATTTATCGCAAGCTGCGTCCCGGCGATCCCCCTACGCTCGATACGGCGACGGCATTGTTCCAGGGCATGTTCTTCGATCCGCGCAAGTACGACTTCTCGCGCGTGGGCCGTCTGAAGTTCAACATCAAACTGTTCGAGAACCAGGAAGCGACCAGCCTTGAGCAGCGCACGCTTGATCCGAATGATTTTTACGCGACCATCAAGTACTTGCTTAAGCTGCGCAAGAATATCGGCGCAGTTGACGATATCGATCACCTCGGCAATCGCCGTGTGCGAGCTGTCGGCGAGTTGCTCGAAAACCAGTTCCGCATCGGCCTCGTCCGCATGGAACGCGCGATCAAAGAGAAAATGTCCGTCTACCAGGAGATGTCGACGGCGATGCCGCACGACTTGGTCAATGCCAAGCCAGTAATGGCCGCGATTCGCGAATTCTTTGGATCGTCGCAGCTTTCGCAGTTCATGGATCAGACGAATCCGCTGTCCGAAATCACCCACAAGCGCCGTCTTTCGGCCCTTGGGCCGGGCGGACTCTCGCGTGAACGCGCAGGATTCGAAGTGCGTGACGTTCACCCGACGCACTACGGGCGCATCTGTCCGATTGAAACGCCGGAAGGTCCGAACATCGGACTGATTTCGTCGCTGAGCTGCTTTGCGCGCATCAACGACTACGGCTTCATCGAGTCGCCATACCGCAAAGTGAAGAACTCGCGCGTGGTCGATTACGTCATCGTCGTCAACGCCGGCGACAGTAGCCACAAGGTGGGCGACTACGTCGAGAAGAGCGAGATGGACAAGACCAACGCCGACCTCAAAGAGCGAAAGAAGAAGCTGGTCGAAGTCGAGCCCTTCTCCTTCTATCTCTCCGCGTGGGAAGAGGACCGTCATACCATCGCGCAGGCGAACATTGAATTGGACGATAAGGGCAAGATTGCAGGCGAACTGGTCAACGCTCGCAAAGCCGGCAACTTCGTCCTGGTGAATCGCGACGAAGTTGACTACGTCGACGTCAGCCCGAAACAACTTGTCTCGGTCGCCGCATCGCTGGTGCCGTTCTTGGAGCACGACGACGCCAACCGCGCTTTGATGGGTGCCAACATGCAACGTCAATCCGTGCCCTTGCTCCGTGCGCAGGCTCCAATCGTAGGAACCGGCATGGAAGGCGTCACGGCGCGCGACTCCGGCGCTGTGATTCTGGCGAAGCGCAACGGAATCATCGACTCTGTCGACTCCGAACGCATCATCGTTCGCGTTGAAGGCGAGCATCATCCGATGCAGCTTTCGCGCGAAGTGGGCAGCGACATTTATCAGCTCACGAAATTTAAGCGCTCGAACCAGAACACTTGTATCAACCAGAAGCCGATCGTCAAGAAGGGTCAGCGCGTGGTCAAAGGCCAGGTCATCGCCGATGGCCCGTGCACCGACTTCGGTGAGTTGGCTCTCGGACGCAACGTGCTTGTGGCGTTCATGCCATGGCGCGGTTACAACTTCGAGGACGCAATTCTTGTCTCGGAAAAGATGGTGAAGGAGGATTACTACACCTCCGTCCACATAGAGGAATTCGAACTGGAAGCCCGCGACACCAAGCTTGGGCCTGAGGAAGTAACGCGCGACATTCCGAATGTCAGCGAGTCTACGCTCCGCAATCTGGACGAAGCGGGCGTGATCCGAATCGGCGCCGGCATTAAACAGGGTGACATCATCGTCGGCAAAGTTACGCCGAAGGGTGAGACCCAGCTCACACCGGAAGAAAAACTGCTACGCGCGATCTTCGGCGAAAAGGCCGGCGACGTGCGTGACGCCTCACTCTACTGCCCGCCTGGAATCGAAGGCATCGTGGTCGACGTGAAGATTTTCTCGCGTAAGGGCCAGGAAAAAGACGAACGCGCCAAAGCCATCGAAGGGAATCAGATCGCCAAACTCGAAAAGAACTTGTCCGACGAAATTCGCATTCTGACCGACGAGCGGCTGAAGCGTCTCGAAGGGTTGCTCGGCGGCAAAGAAGTGCAAGCCGACCTGCACGACGAGCGCACCAACAAGCGCTTGCTCACGAAAGATACAATTCTCGATCGCGACACCATCGAGCGCATTTCGACGCGCAACTTGAAGCGCATCAAGTATGCCGACAAGGATCCGCGGGTCAACGAGCAGATCGACGAGATCGAGGAAATGACCTCGCGCCAGATCGACGTGCTCAAGAAGATCGTCAACGAAAAGAAGGACAAGTTGACCAAAGGCGATGAACTGCCGCCGGGCGTAATCAAGCTCGTCAAGGTTTACATCGCCATGAAGCGCAAGCTGAGCGTCGGCGACAAGATGGCCGGACGTCACGGTAATAAGGGCGTGATCGCGCGCATTCTGCCTGAGGAAGATATGCCGTACCTCGAGGATGGAACGCCGGTTGAGATCGTTCTCAACCCGCTGGGCGTGCCAAGCCGTATGAACGTCGGGCAGATTCTCGAAACCCACCTCGGATGGGCGGGCTTTGAACTGGGCAAGAAGATCTCGGAGTTGCTGAAACATAACACTCGGAATGACGCTATTCGCCGCGATCTGAAAGCCTTGTTCAAGGACACTGTGCTGGCCGACACCATCGCCGACATGAGTGAAGAGGAACTCGAAGCCTTGGCGCCTACCCTGAAGAAGGGTGTGTTCATGGGCTCCGCTGTGTTTGACGGCGCCCGTGAGACGGAGATCAAGGCATTGCTGAGCAGCGCGGGCCTGCCTACGTCTGGCAAGACCTCATTGCGCGACGGCATGACTGGCGAGATATTCGAACAGCCGGTCACGGTCGGCTACATCTACATGTTGAAGCTGTCGCACCTGGTGGACGACAAGATTCACGCGCGTTCCATCGGTCCGTACTCGCTGATCACGCAGCAGCCGCTGGGTGGAAAGGCGCAATTCGGCGGCCAGCGCTTCGGAGAAATGGAAGTCTGGGCTCTCGAAGCGTACGGCGCGGCGTTCATCCTGCAAGAGTTGCTCACCGCGAAGTCGGACGACGTCTACGGGCGCACCAAAATCTACGAGGCCATCGTCAAAGGCGAGGCCGCGATGGAGCCGGGCGTTCCGGAGTCATTCAACGTGCTGATTCGCGAACTGCAGGCGCTTTGCCTTGATGTGGAATTGATTAAGGCCACCGAGAAGAAGCCGATGGCCATCGCAGCGGATTAACAGCAGTACCCAGTAGCCAGTACCCGGTACCCAGTTGAAATCAACCCGGGCGCGAGGCTATGGGAAGACGAATTCTAGAAAACGTTTCGCGAGTCACAGCTCTCGGCCTCGGCGAAACATTAAAAGATGAGCAGACTAGGTACTGGCTACTAGGTACTCGGTACTGCCCCTGAGAGCAGGAAAGCGGAGGAACATGTTTCGTTCGAGCCCGTTCGATATGGCAAATCCCGTGGCTGATTTCGATGCCATTCGCATCAGCCTGGCGTCCCCGGAAAAAATCCGGAGCTGGTCGCATGGAGAAGTGACCAAGCCGGAAACCATTAATTACCGCACTTTTAAGCCAGAGCGCGACGGATTGTTCTGCGCGCGCATCTTCGGCCCAGTCACCGACTGGGAATGTCTCTGCGGCAAATACAAGCGCATGAAGCATCGCGGAGTAATCTGCGACAAGTGCGGCGTGGAAGTCACCTTATCCAAAGTCCGCCGCGAGCGTCTCGGCCACATCGAGCTGGCGTCGCCTTGTTCGCACGTGTGGTTCTTCAAGGGACTGCCCAGCCGCATCGGGCATCTTCTTGATATTTCGCTGCGCGATCTCGAAGCAATCCTCTACTTCGAAGCCTACGTGGTCGTCGATCCTGGCGATTCACCCGTAAAAGAGCGCGAAGTCATCAAGGACGAAGTCAAGTATCGCGAACTCGATCAGCAATACCGCCCCGCCGGCTTCAAGGCCATGATGGGCGCGGAAGCGATCAAAGAACTTCTCAAGCGCATTGAAGTTGATGGCCTGTCCGTCGAACTGCGCGAGAAGATGAAGCATGAGACTTCTCTGCAGAAGCGCCTGAAGTATGCCAAGCGCCTGAAAGTGGTTGAGGCTTTCCGCAAGAGCGGCAACAAGCCGCAGTGGATGATCCTCGACGTGCTGCCGGTAATTCCACCCGAATTGCGCCCGCTGGTTCCACTGGATGGCGGCCGTTTCGCCACCTCCGACTTGAACGACCTCTACCGCCGCGTTATCAACCGCAACAACCGGTTGAAGAAGCTGATGGACCTGCACGCTCCCGAAGTCATCGTGCGCAACGAAAAGCGCATGTTGCAGGAAGCGGTTGACGCTTTGTTTGACAACGGACGCCGCGGCCGCGTTCTGCGCGGAGCGAACAACCGGCCGCTAAAGTCGCTCTCCGACACGCTGAAAGGCAAGCAGGGACGCTTCCGCCAGAACCTGCTGGGCAAGCGCGTCGACTACTCCGGACGTTCGGTCATCGTGGTGGGCCCCGAGCTCAAACTGCACCAGTGCGGCTTGCCGAAGAAAATGGCGCTCGAACTCTTCAAGCCGTTCATTTATCACCGCCTCGAACAAACCGGAAACTGCACCACCATCAAGCAAGCCAAAGAAATGGTGGAACAGCAGGAGCCGATCGTTTGGGACATTCTCGAAGAGGTCATCAAAGATCACCCGGTGATGCTGAACCGCGCGCCTACGCTCCATCGCCTCGGCATTCAGGCGTTTGAGCCGGTGCTGGTCGAAGGCAAGGCGATCAAGATCC
The DNA here is from genome assembly GCA_963800565.1 of uncultured Acidobacteriaceae bacterium. Lineage (GTDB taxonomy): Bacteria > Acidobacteriota > Terriglobia > Terriglobales > Acidobacteriaceae > Acidiflorens. The sequence continues at coordinate 2,833,608 of CAWDBM010000006.1, read as the reverse complement.
ATCCGCTGGTTTGCACAGCGTTCAATGCCGACTTCGACGGCGATCAGATGGCGGTGCACATTCCGCTGTCGCCTGAGGCTCAGGTGGAGGCGAGCGTTTTGATGTTGTCTTCGCACAACATTCTGTCGCCAGCGTCCGGACAGCCCATCACCGTGCCCACGCAGGACATGGTGCTTGGTCTCTACTACCTGACCAAAGCGAAACCCGGCGCGAAGGGTGAAGGCCGCTCCTTCGCCAATATTGATGAAGTCGTGATCGCGCTCGAAATGGGCGAAGTGGAAACGCTCAGCCCGATTCGCCTGCGCTATACCGGCGAGGTCATTGACCTGACGCAAGCCTACGACGATCAGGACGTGAACCACACGGAGCCGATCCACATCGTGCGCGAATACCTGAACACGACGGTAGGCCGAGCGATTCTGAATGACCATCTGCCGAAGGCCGTGCCTGGTGTGAACCTGGCGATGCCGTACATCAATGGCCTGCTGAAGAAAAAGGGTGTCGGCCAGTTGGTCAATTATTGCTATCTGCGCTTTGGCCTCGAAGTCACGGTCAAGATGCTCGATGAGATCAAGTCGCTCGGCTTCAAGTACGCCACGCGCTCCGGTCTCTCGATTGGCATCGACGACATGGTCATTCCGGATAACAAGAAGACGCTGGTGAAAGACGCCGACAAGCTGGTTATTGCGGTGCAGCAGCAATATCTCGACGGCGCCATCACTAACGGCGAACGCTATAACAAGGTCATCGAAATCTGGTCGGCCATTACCGAAAAAGTTGCCGACGAGATGTTTGGCCAGATGCAGCGGCGGGATAAAGAAGGCCAGCTCAATCCGATTTACGTCATGGCCGATTCCGGCGCTCGAGGATCGAAGCAGCAGATTCGTCAGCTCTCCGGTATGCGCGGACTGATGGCGAAACCGACCGGTGAAATTATCGAGACACCGATCACGGCAAACTTCCGTGAAGGTCTAACCGTTCTCGAATACTTCATCTCGACGCACGGCGCTCGCAAGGGATTGGCCGACACCGCCCTGAAGACCGCTGACTCGGGCTATCTAACGCGGCGTCTGGTCGACGTCGCGCAAGATGTCATCATCAGCGAATACGACTGCGGCACCGTCGACGGAATCTTCGTCTCCGGTATCGTCGAAGCCGGCGAGATCATCGAACCGTTGCGCGACCGCATCGTCGGCCGCGTGTCGCTCGAGAAGATTAAAGACTACGAGGGTCAGGTCGTGGTCGACATCAACCAAGAGATCACTGAAGATCTGGCGGGCGCGATTCAGGCTGCCGGTATCGAGCGCGTCAAGATTCGCTCAGTGCTCACCTGCGAGTCGAAGCGCGGCGTTTGCGTCATGTGCTACGGACGCAATCTCGCTTCCGGCCGTCTCGTCGAACTGGGCGAGGCAACCGGCGTGATCGCGGCGCAGTCGATCGGCGAACCGGGAACGCAGCTGACCATGCGTACCTTCCACATCGGAGGCACGGCATCGCGAGTTTCGGAACAGTCGCGTCTCGATGCCAAGAGCAACGGCACGGTGCGCTTCATCAACCTGCAAACTGTGAAATCGAAAACCGGCGATCTTGTAGTCATGAATCGCCAGGGCTCGATCGCAGTCGTTGACGAAAAGGGTCGTGAACGCGAGCGCTACGCAGTCGTCTACGGCGCCAAGGTGAAAGTTGCGGATGGTGGTCCGGTTGCGCTCGGCGAGGCTCTCGTCGAGTGGGATCCTTACACCTTCGCGATTCTTACCGAAATCGGTGGTACGGCGCAGTTCAAGGACCTGCAGGAAGGCATCACGTTGCACGAAGAAGTCGACGAAGTTACCGGCCTCTCGCGTCACGTTGTGGCGGATTCGCCCGACGAGAAGCGTCAGCCTGCGATTGTCATCAAGGGCAAAGCGAGCAAGCGCTACTTGATGCCATCACGCGCTCACCTCATGGTGCAGGACGGAGACACCGTATTCCCCGGCGACGTGCTGGCCAAGATCCCGCGCGAAACCACGAAGACCAAGGACATCACAGGCGGTCTGCCGCGTGTGGTCGAATTATTCGAAGCTCGCAAGCCGCGTGAAACCGCTGTCATCAGCGAAATCGATGGCGTGGTTCGCTTCGGTGAAGTGGCCAAGGGACAACGCAAACTCTACGTGGCAGCCGACAACGGCACGGAAAAAGAATATTCCGTTCCGCGCGGCGTTCACATCAATGTGCAGGAAGGCGAGCGCGTGAAAGCTGGCGAACCCTTGATGGACGGCCCGCTCAACCCGCACGACATCCTGGCCGTCCTCGGCGAAAAGGAGCTGCAGTCGTACCTGGTGAACGAAATCCAGGAAGTCTATCGGCTCCAGGGCGTGAACATTTCGGATAAACACATCGAAGTGATCGTCCGCCAAATGATGCGCTGGGTAAAGGTCGAAGATGTAGGCGACACCCCGTTCCTTCTGGAACAGCAGATCGACAAGTTCCGCTTCCACGAGGAAAACGAGCGTGCAATCGCGAACGGCGGCAAACCGGCCACTGGGCGCCCGTTGCTGCTCGGTATCACCAAGGCGTCGCTCTCGACCGATTCGTTCATCTCCGCTGCCTCCTTCCAGGAGACAACGCGCGTGCTGACCGAAGCTTCCATTCAGGGAGCGGTCGATCATCTGCGCGGCCTGAAGGAGAACGTCATCGTGGGCCGCTTGATTCCTGCGGGAACTGGCATGGAGTACTACCGCAACGTGCGTCTCTCGCCAGAAATGGAAGAGGCAGCGAGCAAGGTGCAGGAAGAAGTCTCGCAGGCTTACGAAGACGCCGAGCGTGCGCTCGAACTCATGCGTCACGAAGGCGAAACCGAAGAACTGGCCGCGGAGTAAGACAAAACGCGTTGCAACCCAGGGGCGACGAAGAGTCGCCCCTGACTTTTGCCCGCGTAAGAACGGTCCAAACAGGGAGGGTGTCCTCGCGTACCTGCCCACCGCTTGCCAGGGATGCCCAGGCCGAGCATTTCCAGGCAACCGCCAGCAGTCGCCACAACACCAAATTCACTATAGAATGACGCTTAATTTGACGATGGTTTCAAGACGCCAATGGCTTTAGCACTGGAACCACAGCACCTGATCGGGCAGCCTCAGGATCCGAATGCCACGCCGGAGCCGCTTCCTGGCGCATTGATATTAGCGCCGGCGCTAGGCCGCTTCTGGCGGCTCTTTCGCCTCTCCATCTGGCGCGCATTCGAGCACGATGCTTTCGGAACCGCTAAAGCCTCCGCTTATTCCTCCATCTTCACTTTCTTCCCTGCGCTGCTCGTCCTTGGCTCGGTGCTGGCAACGCTGAGCCGCGGCCAAGTCTATTTGCACGAGATTTCTTACGCCCTCGGCACCATACTTCCCGCCGGCAGTTCCGCCGCACTTTCATACCTGCGAGGCAGCACCGACCGCCCTGTCGGCTTACTCTTCACTACTTCCCTGCTGACGGTGTGGAGTGCATCGGGCGTCATCATCTCTTGGATGGATGGATTTCGCCGCGCTTATCAGCTTCCAAAAACCTGGGGATTAGTGAAAGAGCGCGTCATCGCGATCTCGCTGGTGATCATGGCCGGCATACCGCTCACCTTCTCCACCATCCTTGTCGCCTTCGGAAGCCGGATCGAAACGCGGGTCCTTTTTCACATCGGCCACGAATTCGGCCCTATCATTCTTCTGCTATGGGGCTTATTTCGCTGGATTGTCGCCATCATGACCAGTATCGCCGTGATCCAACTCATCTATCACAACGCCGTACCTCGCACCCAGCCCTGGCACAGCGTCTTGCCGGGCGCCGTTCTTTCCACCGGCATGTGGCTGATTTCCTCTGCGCTTTTCGGCTGGTATCTGCAACATTACGTCGACTATAGCGTCATCTACGGTTCGCTCGGCGTGGGCATCGCACTTCTCGTCTGGATGTACCTCATTTCGCTCGTGGTCCTCATCGGTGCCGAGTTCAATGCCATGCTCTTCCCTCGCACCCTGACAAAAGTTCCGCCTCCACCGGCCACAACAAGTAACTGATACTCAAATTTCGCGCGACCTCAAATCGTCTCGTAAAATATAAACACCTTTTATTTCCCAGAAAGAGGAAGCTCCTGAAACAACGCAAACCTGATCTAGTTGAAGGCGCTCTTTCCGCCGCCATTCCGCTGCTGGACGACGCAGCTCATCCCCTGCGCCGCGCAAAAATCGTTTGCACCATCGGCCCCGCTTGCGACTCCGATGAGATGATTCGCGCCCTCATGCTCACCGGCATGGATGTCGCCCGCCTCAATTTTTCCCACGGCACCCATGCCGAGCATGCTCGCCGCATCGAGCGCCTGCGCCGCGCCGCGCATGATCTGAAGCGCACCATCTGCATCCTCCAGGACCTTCAAGGCCCGAAGATTCGCACCGGACGCCTCAAAGACGGCAAGCGCGTCGAGCTCAAATCAGGTTCCATCCTCACGATCACTCCGCGTAAAGTTGCCGGTACCGTCTCTCTTATCTCCACTGACTTTGCCGGTTTGGCACGTGAGGTCGAGCCCGGCGCCCGCATTCTTTTGTCCGACGGACGCATCGAGCTCAAAGTACGCGCCATTCAGGACGACGACGTTGAGTGCGAAGTGCTCAACGGCGGCGCGCTCGGCGAACATCAGGGAATCAATCTCCCCGGCACGGCGGTCGCCATTCCTGTCCTTACCGAGAAAGACAAACTCGATCTCCAGTTCGGGCTCAAGCATGGAGTCGATGTCGTCGCGCTCTCTTTTGTCCGCTCGGCCGACGATATTCGCACGGCCAAGACGTTGATGCGACAGTTTGGAAAATCCGTGCCCATCATTTCCAAACTTGAAAAGCCGCAAGCCATCGAGCGACTGGAAGAGATTCTTGAAGTCACGAATGGCATCATGGTCGCGCGCGGGGATCTCGGCGTCGAACTGCCGCCGGAGCGCGTTCCCATCATTCAAAAGCTCGTTATTCAACGCGCCGGAGTATGGCGCAGGCCCGTTATCACCGCGACTCAGATGCTGGAGTCGATGACCGATAGCCCGCGCCCCACGCGCGCCGAGGCGAGCGACGTAGCCAACGCGATTTTCGACGGCAGCGATGCGGTCATGCTCTCCGGGGAAACAGCCAGTGGCCGCTATCCGCGCGAGACTGTGGCTATGATGGTCCGCATCATCCTTGAGGCCGAGTCCGCTATCGCAAAACTCCCGCCTTCCCCGCGCCGCCGTCACGATATTGACGCGCATCAATACTCCGTCGCTGAAACCATCTGCGAGTCGATCGCGCACGCAGCCGAAGATCTGCCCATGCGCGCTATCGCGGTCTTTACCGAAAGCGGCAACACCGCGCGCATGCTTTCCAAACATCGTCCCAAGGTGTGCATCTACGCTTTCAGCCGCCGGCTCGAAGTCTGTAACCGCATGAACGCGCTGTGGGGCGTGCACCCCGTGCACAAGTCGGAGTGGGAGTCGGCCGAAGCCATGCTCAGAACCGCTGAAGAAGAGTTGTTGCCGAAAGGTCTTCTAGGTCCCGGGGACGTGCTCGGCTTGGTCGCCGGCACCAAACTAACTTCAGGAGCAACAAATTTCATGCGGCTGCACACGGTGGGAGAAAGCGAGCGCCAACATTCGACGAAGCGATTGAAAAAGTAGAGACTCTCGCACAAAAAAATGGTTTGTCATCCTGAGCGCAGCGAAGGACCTGCTTTTGCTTTCGCCAGCCCGTAAATTGCAAAATAAAGCGATGCGACCAGCCATGGCATTCTCCGACAACTCCGTAATGCCCGCCGTTCGCGGTTTTCTGCACTTTCCTGAAAATCCCAATGGCGACACTCTGATTCTCACCCACGGCGCTGGCTCCGATTGCAACGCACCTCTGTTAGTCGCGCTCAGTGAAGCTTTCGCCGCTCACGGCTACACCGCCCTCCGCTGCGATCTTCCCTATCGCCAGGAGGGCCGGACGGGTCCGCCGTTTCCCGGTAACGCCGAGCGCGATCGGGCCGGTCTGCGCAATGCAGTTGTGGCTATCAGAAAGAGCGTAATCGGAAGAATCTTTCTAGGCGGCCATTCTTATGGAGGACGACAATCCACTATGCTCTGCGCGGAGGAGCCCGAACTGGTCTCTGGACTCCTGCTACTCTCCTACCCACTACACCCACCGCGTAAGCCCGCTCAACTCCGCGCCCAGCATTTGCCCAATCTGCGCACGACAAGCCTGTTCGTACAAGGAACCCGCGACCCCTTCGGAAGCATAGAAGAAATAAATAAGGCAATCGAGCTGATCCCGGCCAAAACCGAATTGATGATAGTAGAAGGCGCAGGTCACGATTTAGGCTTTAAAGGAAAGACGCAAGGCAAAGAACTCCCGACGAGAATCGCAGCGAAGTTTGAGGAGATTTTCAGGTAGCGTCGGTTTTACTGAAAGCTGACCGCTGAGAGCTGACAGCTAATTCACCCACCCCGACTTCGACCCGCCGTTCGTCTTGTCGTTATCGTCGGGAGGCACGTAATTCCCATGCTCGTCGAACGTAACTTTGCGGTCATGGTCTCGCATGTAGACCTCAAACTTTCTCGCCGCGCGCCGCCGCTTCCAGCGGTAATAAGAATTTCGTATGCCGAAATAACGCTCGGAGGCGACGTAGCTCATTCCGCGAGAAGGTAGGAATTTCACGAAGAGAAACCCGAACAGCAGTCCGCCAAGATGGGCGAACACCGCGACCCCGTTCGCTGGCTCAAAAACGGCAACGATGGCAACGATGACCCAGATGCCAACGAGATACTTGGCTTTGATCCTAAAGGGCAGCGGGAACAGATACATTTCCTGATCCGCGTAGAGAATTCCAAAAGCCATCAGCAGCCCAAAAATCCCGCCCGACGCGCCTACAGTGCCGGTTACGGGGCTCGCACCCAGGAAGTGCGTATAGGCGATTGCGATCGTTACTAGTGCCGCGCCAACCACGCAGAACGTATAGCACTCAATAAATCGCCGAGACCCCCAATCGCGCTCCAGATAGGCGCCGATGAACCAGAGCGTTAGCATGTTGAAAAACACGTGGCTGAAGTTGTGGTGCGCCAGGGAATAGGTAACCAACTGCCAAATCTTGCCATGGAGGACATCAGCGGGCACCAATGCAAACCAATCCTCTGTGGTGCGAAATGGGATTCCAAATAAACGATCCAGGATGAGCTGACCAAGGTATATCCCTGTGCAAGTCAGGATGATGCGCTTCACCCACCCCGCGAAAGGAGGGAAACTGAACGAAATGGATTGTCCGCGACTCAATTAGGTTCCACGTTTCAGAGTTTCAGAGTTTCAAGGCCCTAGTTAAAAAATCAGCGTCATCGCTAACTTTGAAACCTTGAAACTCTGAAACTTTGAAACCTTATCTTTCCGGCTCCGGCACAACCGGCAAACTCCGGTGTCCTGCCGCATCGACCGCGCGGACACCGAATACCTCATTATCCTTCGAAACCTTCAGAGTTGCACGCGTCCCACTGCTCACCATTTGGGCGTACTCCCAATCGGCCGCGCTCGTAGACCGCCAAACCACTTCGTACGACGCCGCGCCCGGCGACGGCTCCCACGTTAAAGTCGTGTCGTTCTCGAGATTCTTCGTCAACAATTTCACGTTCGACGGCGGCGCAGGGGCGGAGGCTAACGACGCCAGTGTGGCCGCATTCAGACGTGCCACGTGCTCCACATAATCGAAGTCTACAAATTTTGGCAGGTCTCCATATTCGATGCCGTTCTCGGTACGAATGTTCTGATGCTGATGATTAAAATTTTCGCGGAATTCGGTGAAGCGCACTGCGGCGAAGCCAGATTGATTGAAAGAGTAGTGATCGCCTCCGCGCAAAAACCGATCAAGGCGAAAGATCAGCATAGGCTTCACGCCCGCGTTATAGGAGCGTCCTACATCGGCAATGTATCGGGCCAACTCACGCGAGGGCGAATCGCTCTCTCCGCCGAGCATTCGAATGCGTTTGATTTCGGCGTCGCTGGCTGCCGCAGGCAGGCCTTCGGAAAACACTCTTACCACCTCAGCATCCTGGCCGGCAGTCAGGTCGCCCCCGACGATGTCATTGTTCAAAACGGCTTCGAGCTTCCATCTTTGCTCCTTCGCCATCTGGGCAAAGTGCTTGCTGCCATTCAACCCCTGCTCTTCTCCGGCTACCGTGAGAAAGATGATTGTTGCGGGAAATTTATTTTTCGTAGAAGCCTGGCTCAAAACCCGAGCGCATTCCAGGCTCACCGCAGTTCCGCTGCCGTCATCATTCGCTCCCGGAGCGGGATCAGTTCCGTTGGCGTTGTCGCTGTTGCGCGAATCGTAATGGCCGGTCACGAGCACTATGCGATTCGCCTGCGCCGGATCGCTGCCACGCAGGACGGCATAGACATTCGTGATCTGAGTTGGCTTTGGGATACGATCTGCAGGCTGCTCGGTGAAAACGTCTGTCTTCACCTCCAGGCATCCGCCGCATTCTTTCGAATAGCGCTCAAATTCCGCTTTGATCCATTCCCGCGCTGCTCCGATCCCCTTACCTGCCTTGATCGATTCCTCATCCTGCGCGGAGAGGGTGGAGCGATTCTGGAAGCTGACGAGTTTCTCAATCGTCTGCCGTATGTGCTCCGCCGAAACCTGGCGGAGCGCCTCGGCAATGCGTGGATCGGTATGCTTGTCGGACGCTAGGCGCGGTGGATCCATTTCCTGAGCTGCGACCAGAGGCGCGCAGAACGCCAGTGTAGCTGCAATCAGACCGACTGCCCCAAAACTTGTGCAAAAAGCGCGGACAGCCGCCGACTCGGCAATCTTCGATTTTTCTCGGTTAGCCACTTGACCTTTTCCTCTCGAAGAAACTAAATATAACAGTGGGACCCAGAACGTGGAGGAAAACATGGTGTACTGCCCTGATTGTGAGACGGACCTCGACATCGATGAAGATGAGGTCGATGAAGGCGCGGTCGTCTCCTGCCCGGAGTGCGGCGCAGACTTCGAGGTAATTACGGTGAATCCTGTTGAACTGAAGAAGGTCGGCGAAGACGAGGTCGAAGAGGACGAAGACGACGAGGAAGCCGACGAAGAAGAAGATGAGGACGAGGATTCCTGAAGAATTCTGCGCATTTCCGCAAGCTCCAGCTTAATCTCGTTCGGCCTTGGGTCCTGGCTCTGGCATGCCTGTGTTTGGCGGCTCTGTCAGCCTCTTCAGGCGCCCGCGCGTATGCCTCCGATAAACCGCAGCCCTATGCGCTCATCTATGGGACGGTTTGGGACCCCGACGGCCATCCGCTCTACGGAGTCAAGGTGAAGATACGGCGGGCGACCGATAAGCCGGGGAAGGCGCGCTGGGAGCTCTATTCCAACCATACCGGCGAATTCGCGCAGCGCGTGCCCGTCGGCAACGCTGACTACATCGTTTGGGCGGATCTCAGGGGCTACAAACTCGCTTCAGGCAAAACCTTGAAGCCGGGCGCCGAGGTAACCGTGCATATCGACAATGACGAGCGTGCCGACATCGGTCTTCATTTAGACTGGTAGGGCCCGCCGTAGTGGTTCAGAACCGGCGGTATGGAATCCTGGCCATTCATGACGAAAGCGATCATCAAGAAAGCGACCTGCAGAAAAACGCTCATCACAGTTGCGGCCTCGCTGCTTGTCCTGTCGTCGCTGACTATGTTTGCGGCGGTCTCCCCAAAACCGATTTTGGTCTCGCCCGCCCAGTTGTTTGGGCGTGACTCGAAACCAGAAGACAAGACCCGCCTGCTCACAGGCAAGGTGCTGGACGCTGGCGACAGCCCGCTGCCGGACGCGGTGGTTTATCTGACCAACACCCATACCCGCGCCGTTAAGACCTACATCGTGGGCCCTGACGGGACTTACCGATTCCCCGCCCTGCAGCCCAGCATCGACTACGAAGTCTATGCCCAGTTCAACAATCATAAGAGCCATACTAAGACGGTCAGCCAGTTCGACGATCGTCAGCAGGTCTACATCGACCTGAAAGTAAACACCAAAGCTGAGAGCAAGTAGGCCGCTCCGCTACCTCGCGCGGATGCACGCCTGTCGCGGTCCGGGCGTAACTTGTCGGTCACCTGTCCATCGGCTAAGTTCTAGGCTGTGCTCCGCGAATTGTCCTGCGGGGAAACCCGGTACGCGCTCATGCTCAACTACGCAGCCCTCGTTCTCTTGATCGCCGGCGCCGCAATTTATGCCGTGATCGTCTATAACGGGCTGGTGCGCCTGCAGAATGAAATGGGGCGGGCATGGGCGAACATCGATGTTCTTCTCAAGCAGCGACATGATGAGGTTCCGAACCTGGTCGCTTGCGTCAAGGGGTACATGGATCACGAGCGGCAGACGCTGGAGGCGGTTACGCAGGCCCGCGCGGCGTCGATGAATGCGGAGAGCATTCCGCAGAAGGCTCAGGCGGACCTTTTGATGACGGGCGCTCTGCGATCGTTTTTTGCGGTGGCTGAGGGCTATCCGCAACTCAAGGCGAACCAAAAGTTCTTGGCCCTACAGAATCGCATCTCTGAACTGGAAGAGCGGATTGCCGACCGCCGCGAGTTTTTCAATGACGACGTGAATACCTATAACACCCGCATCGCACAACTGCCGGAAGTCTTCATGGCACGGCTGATGAAGCTTCAGCCGCGGGATATGTTTCGCGTGAATGAGCAGGAGCGACAACCTGCGGACGTGAAAGCCTTGCTGGCTCGCGGACAGGGCACCGCGTAGCTCTCGACCGAATCCCTCTACAGCTGGCTTCCAGCCAAGTCTTCTGGATGTCGTGAACCCACCGTTGTAAACCCGCCAAAGAGAACAACGGGCTCGGCCGTCGGTCCTCAGGCATCGAAAATCAAGCCAAGTCAATCCAACTCTGATTTGCCGGAGGAAAATTCCTGTCGACCCGCATAGAAGGTTACGCGATGATCGGCGATTGTTACACGGCTGCCCTGGTCTCAAAACAGGGATCGATTGATTGGCTTTGCCTTCCTCACTTTGATTCGCGCGCCTGTTTCGCCGCGCCGGTCGGTAGGGCTGACAACGGGCGTTGGTCAATCTCGCCAGCGGACTCGATACGATCCATTCGCCGCTGCTACCGCGACGGAAGTCTGGTTTTGGAGACGACTTTCGAGACCGAGAGCGGATCGGTAAAGCCTACCGTAGCCAACGCCACCGTGATACTTAGTGTCCTTCGTGGTTCAAGGTTCGAAGGCTGCGGTTCGAAACTCCACCACTACTGACGGTTCGCACCGCTTGTGACAGCCTCAGACAATCGAGCGCACAACTCCGCCATCGACTCTGAGGGCCGCGCCATTGGTGGCCGAGGCTAGCGGGCTGCAGAGGAACACCACCAGGGGCGCGACTTCATCAGGACGCGCGAAGCGGCGCAGCAAAGAACTGGGGCGAATGTTACGAAAGAATTCTTTCTCAAATTCGGCCTTGGTTTGCTTGGAACCGGCCGATAATGACTCGATAAATTTCTCCACGCCTTCGGAAGCGGTGGGGCCTGGGAGAACGGCGTTGACGGTGACGCCAGTGCCGGCGGTCGTTTCCGCCAAGCCGCGCGAGATGGCTAGCTCGGCGGTTTTCGTCATGCCGTAGTGAATCATCTCGGCGGGAATCTGCACAGCGGATTCGCTGGAGATGAAGATGATGCGTCCCCAGTTGCGAGCCTTCATGCCGGGAAGATATTGGCGGCTCAGCCGAACGCCGGACATGACGTTGACTTCAAAAAAGCGAAACCAATCTTCGTCTGGAATCTGATCGAAGGGCTTCGGCTCGAAAATCGAGAGATTATTGACGAGAATATCAACGTCGGCGAGCCGCTCAATGGCGGCGCGGACTCCGTCAGCAGTACCGAGATCGGCGGCCAGACCTTCGACTTTGGCTCGGGGATGAATGGCAAGAATCGATTTGGTCGCTTGCTCGACCCGCTCTTCCGTGCGCCCATTGACGATGACGCTTGCGCCCTCGCGAGCCAGAGCTTCTGCTATGGCGTATCCGATGCCTGCGGTTGATCCGGTGACCAGTGCGCGCTTTCCATCCAACTCTAGATTCATGTTGGGTTGGATGAGAACGGTTTCGATCGGGACTCAACTGTAGGGCGGGCGTGCTGCAGATCCCTCACTGCGCTCGTGATGACAAATCGCATGAAGGCGTGCAGAGGATCGTAAGGACGGCCGAGAACGGCCGTCCTACGCGATGGCTAGTTAGTTGCTGTCTCCGCCGGCGCGCTTCCACGAGATCAGGTCGCCGATGGTGGTGCTGTTGGACGAGGATGTGGAAGACGGGTGCTTGTAGGACTCGACTTCCTGGCGCGATGCTTCTTCACCGACGGCACGGATACTCAGGCCAACTTTCTTTTCTTCCTGATTCATCTTGATGATCTTGAATTCGTACTCGTTGCCGGGTTCGAGATGCATGGGTTGTCCGTTGCCATCGACGGCTTCGGAGTTGTGGCAGAGGCCTTCGATGCCCTGAGCGATTTCGACGAACGCGCCGAAGTTGGCCACTCGTAAGATCTTGCCGTGGACGATGTCGCCAATGCGATGTTGCGCGAAGAATGAATCCCAAACATCGGGCTGCATCTGCTTGACGCCGAGCGACAAGCGACGCTTGTCGGGCTCTATGGCGAGGATGATGGCTTTGACCTTGTCACCCTTTTTCAAAACTTCGGATGGATGTTTGACGCGCGTCGTCCAGCTTAGGTTGCTGACGTGGACGAGACCGTCGATTCCGTCTTCGATTTCGATGAAGGCGCCGAACTCTGTGAGATTGCGGACGCGGCCTTCGACGGTCGCTCCCACGGGATACTTATCGTGCAGCGTGTCCCACGGGTTGGAGGCGAGCTGGCGCATGCCGAGCGAGATACGGCGTTCTGTCGGATTGACGCTGATTACGACGCAATCGACCTCATCGCCCACGTTGACGAGCTTCGAGGGATGTTTCATGCGCTTCGACCAGGTCATTTCGCTGACGTGAACGAGGCCTTCGATGCCCTGCTCGAGTTCGACAAAGGCTCCGTAATCGGTAACGCTGATGACGCGGCCGTGGACGTGCGCGCCCACGGGGTAACGAGCTTCGGCGTCGAGCCACGGGTCGGGAGTAAGCTGCTTGAATCCGAGCGAGACGCGTTGTTTGTCTTTGTCGTATTTGAGGACCTTGACCTGAATCTGGTCGCCCACGTTGACGAGGTCGCGGGGGTGCGTGAGGCGTCCCCAGGACATGTCGGTGATGTGCAGCAAGCCGTCGATGCCGCCCATGTCTACGAAGGCGCCGTATTCGGTGAGGTTCTTGACGATGCCGGTCAGGACGCTGCCCTCTTCGAGGTGCTCGAGCGTCTTGCCGCGCTTTTCGTTCTGCTCTTCTTCTAGCAGCTGCTTGCGCGAGACGACGATGTTGCCGCGCTTCTTGTTGAGCTTGATGATGGCAACTTCCATCGTCTGGCCCTTCATGCCGTCGAGGTTGCGGATGGGACGAAGGTCAACCTGCGAGCCGGGCAGGAACGCGCGCGCTCCTTGAATGTCGATGGTGAGGCCGCCCTTGATGCGCTCGACAACAATGCCTTTGATCGGCTTCTTTTCGTTGTAGGCGCGCTCGATTTCGTCCCACGAGCGGAGACGCTGCGCTTTGAGGTGCGAGAGGTTGACGTAGCCCTCTTCAGTTTCACCCTTCTCGCGCATGACGTCGATTTCGTCGCCGGGCTGGAACTTGGGCTTGCCCTCGTGATCGAGAACTTCGGCGAGAGGCACCATGCCTTCGGACTTCGCGCCGTAATCGACGACGACGTGGGTCGCGGTCAGCTTAACAACGCGGCCTTTGATGACGTGGTCTTCGCCGACAGCTTCTTCGGTTTCGGTCTCGAAGTTATGCAGAGCGGCGGCGAAATCATCGCTCGCGGCTGTGGCCGTTTCGGGAGCGGGAGCCTCAGAATTTTCGTGTTGCGGATTCATTTCAGGAGCTTCGGCAATGGCGGAGGTTTGGTCCGCGGATGATGGTTGTGCGTGCTCGGGCGCGTCTAAAACGGCCGGGCCGCCGGTGTGGTTATCATGTGTAGATGTCATGGTTTCAACGCTGGATTCAAGATTGCGGGCGGTGCTGTCGTCGAACAAGCTCATAAGCTCTGTGTCGCGCGCATTCGTGCGCGACTCATGCGGGACGTGGTATAGCGGACTGCTGGCGTGGTCATTAGGTTGCGTTGAGGCCGACCTGGCGGACGACCCTAGGACAATTCCAGCTGGTTCGAAACCGCGTCCAATAGGGACTCTTTGACTATAGCAATCGCTTTGGAAGAGTGTCAAACACGAAACGCGGGATTTCGGCGTGATTGAAAAAATTCATGGACTTGTTACATTGCGCACCGGTAGCCGAAGTTACCCGGTGGTTACCTATTAACGATTGCTCTTTTGCGATTTTTTGAGTTGCTCTCGATTGCTCTGTCTTGTGACGGTACATTCGTCAAAAAGCGCGTTGGCCTGACATTGGCTGATTCTGCTACTCTCCACGCATGGACCACCTCTGTACTCCGTGGCGCTACGCGTATGTCACTGGCGCCGACCTGATCTCGGGCTGCATATTTTGCGAACTTCCGAAGCAGAGCGATAAGCAGGCGCACATCGTTCATCGCGCAGAGCATTGCTTTGTGATTCTGAATACTTATCCTTATACGAACGGGCATGTGATGATCGTGCCGTTTGCGCATGTCGACGAATTGGTGAAGGTACCCGTCGAGGCGGCGCAAGAGATGATGGCGCTGACCCAGAAGATGGAGGCGGTGCTGCGGAAGCTTTATGTGCCCGACGGAATCAATCTCGGAATGAATATTGGAAAAGCGGCGGGAGCGGGAGTGGCCGGACACATCCACATGCACGTTCTGCCGCGCTGGGTCGCGGATGCCAATTTTCTTAGCGTGGTGGGCGAGACGCGCGTGTTGCCGGAGACGCTGAATGTTACTTGGGAGCGGATCAAGAATGCGTTTGTAGATGGAGGCGCGGAATGAGGATTTGCGTGGTCAGCTTTTCCCTCTTGATAGGCGCTCTGGCATTTGGTCAAGGCTCCCGCCCACAAAAGGACGGTTATGTTCCCGACTCGGCCACTGCCGTTAAGATCGGTGAGGCAAAACTCGTTCCTGTCTACGGCAAAAAGCATATCGAGTCTGAAGAACCATTTACTGCCACGCTGAAAGATAACGTGTGGACCGTGTCTGGGACCTTACACTGTTCCGATGGGAAAGGCGGCAGGACCACCGGGGATTGTGTCGGCGGGGTGGCCGTTGTCCAAATCTCGAAGGCCAACGGGCACGTTATTTCTATGACCCATGGGAGGTAGCATGAGGCTTTCATCGCTTGCTCTTTCCGATTGCATCTTGACACCCGTTACGTAACGCATTACGCTAGAAAATGATCCGGTCGATTCGCCATAAAGGGTTGAAGCGCCTTTACGAGGACGATGATCAGCGCGGCGTGGCCGGTGAACATTCAGTTAAACTGCGCGACATCCTTGCACGTCTGGATGCGGCTGAAGTCATCGCGGACATGGACGTGCCCGGATTCAGGCTGCATTCGCTAAAGGGCGAACTGAAGAGCTATTGGGCAGTAACGGTTCGCGCCAATTGGCGTGTTACTTTTCGTTTTGCTGATGGCGACGCATCGGACGTAGATTACGTCGATTACCATTGAAAGGGGACTTGAACATGCCAATGAAAAATCCACCGCACCCTGGCGGTTTTGTGCTGCGGCAGTGCATAGAGCCGCTAGGCCTGACGATCACAGATGCGGCCGCTGCGCTTGGCGTCACGCGCACTACCCTGTCGGAACTGGTCAATGGCAAGCGCGGGATCTCTCCCGAGATGGCCGTGAGATTGTCGAAGGTCTTCGGAGGCAGCGCCGCCAGTTGGTTGGTGCAGCAGGCGCACTACGATCTGGCGCAGGTTCGCGCTGATCGAATCAAGCTTCACCGGCTGCAATTAGCTTAGGCTGTTGAAGATTACTTCATCTCCCGCCCAAAGAACTCATCCGTCGCGCCGTAGGCTCTGATCCAGCTCTTCCACATCAGGAAGCCGTGAATCTCGTCAGGGAAGACTAACTCTTCTACGTGGACGTTTTGTTCGCGGAGGCGCTGCAACAGATCGACGGTTTGCGAAAAGGGGACGTTGCGGTCGTCGTCTCCCTGGATCAGCAGCACAGGCGACTTCCAGGTTGCGATAGCTGAGTTTGGCGACGACT
Source organism: uncultured Acidobacteriaceae bacterium (assembly GCA_963800565.1). GTDB lineage: Bacteria > Acidobacteriota > Terriglobia > Terriglobales > Acidobacteriaceae > Acidiflorens. Next base: position 2,817,385 of record CAWDBM010000006.1, on the reverse strand, counting down.
GAAATGCTAGTTTGAGGAAGGCGTCATGATCGGGCGCATCGGCGGGGATTTCTTCTTTCAGGTCGGACCAGTCGTGGACACCGTGCAGATCAACTCCCGCGGCGAATAGATCGGAGTCGTGAGCCAGGCCCATCGCAGTCAGGTAGCCTCCGTAGGAACCACCCCACAGGCCGATTCTCTTCGCGTCAACATTCAGCAGGCTCTGCAAATATTTTCCTCCGGCAACAATGTCTTTGTATTCGGCACCGCCGCGCGGGCCTCCATCTTTGGGCTCGCGGAAGTGGCGGCCATACATGATGCCGGTGCGGTAGTTGACCGAGAGCACGACGTAGCCGCGGCTGGCGAAATATTGATTCATCGCGTAGGCGTTGTGGTAGTAGTCCATGTAATGGAAGCCGAGCATCATCTGGCGGACCGAGCCACCGTGGATGAAGATGAGCGCGGGGCGCTTGCCGGCTTGCTTCGGTTCAAAGAGCTGACCATGAATCTCCCAGCCGTCGGCGGCTTTGAAGATGACTTGCTTCGGCGTGACAAGCTGAGACGAAGGAAAATCGCCGGGCAGCGCGGCTTTTGCGATCATCTCGCGACCCTGTGAGGTGATGACGTAGGGCATCGCCGGACTCGTTGCCGTTGATCCGAGGCAGACTACTTTGCCGGCTACTTCTAGCGGAGTCCACTCCATAGTCGCGCCACGCGTAACGGCTTCGGGCTTTCCGCCTTCTACGCTGACTCGCCAGAGATGGCGGCGGTCGACGTCTAGCGGGTCTTTGTCAGGATCATATTGGTTCGACGAATAGATGACGGAGGTTTTATCGACACTGAGCGCAACATCTTCGGTCTCGAATTTTCCCGGAGTCAGCAACGTGGCCGCGCCTCCGGAAGTTGCGACGGAGTAGAGATGGTTCCAGCCGTCTTGCTCCGACGAAAAGATGATGCGATTCTTGGCGGCGAATTTGAATGAGTTGCCTTCAGTCAGGACGGGCAACGAATCATCGAGGTCGCGGCCGCTCTTCCAAATCTCGCGGCCGGAATTGCTGGCCACGTCATAAATAAAAATCGACCAAGGCAGCGGCAGCAGAGGGATGATGGGCTGCTTCATCTCTTTGCCGATGAGGCGCACGAAGGCCATCTGGCTGCCGTCGGGCGACCAGCGTGGGAAGAGATCGCGATCGGCGCTGGGCAAAAGGTAATGCAGCGTGTTGCTGCCGAACTCGTAGATCACCACGAAGCTGTGATCCCCGCGATCGCTAACGAAGGCAATCTTCTTTCCATCCGGCGACCACTGCGGCTGCTGGTTGTTGCCGCGTGCAAAGAAAAGCGGCTTGGCCTTGGTGGCGTCTTTATCTTTATCTTTATCTTTGTCGCTGATCTGGGCGGATACGGCTTTCGGATAAATCGGCGCCATCCAGATTTGTTTCTTTGCCGCCCAGACAGCGAACTCGCCGTTCGGCGAGATTTGAATGTCTTCGCATCCTTCTTCATCGCAGCCCATGTCGCCGAGCAGGCGCGGCTGGCCGTTATCCACGTCCGCGGCCCAGACTTGCTGCGTGCGCTTCTCGACGTTGCTGGTGGGGTCGGCGGTTTCTCCGGCGCCATTGACCTCGGTGCCGCGCGCGTAGACGACGGTCTTGCCCTCGGGCGTCAGTTTTAAGGCGGCGATGGGCATGCCATCGTCGCCCTGGTAGTGCGTGACTTGCCGCGCTTCAAAATTCGGTGCGTCCGCGACCCAGACGTTGCGCGCGCCCTTATAAGCGAAGACCCAGGCGATGCGGCCAGCGTGATCGGCGGCGACCAGGTTGGTGGGAAAGGGCGAACCCATAACCTGCTCGAGCGTGAAGGCTTGCGACGCGGTCTGCGCACACGCAAGCCGGGCTGAGGTAGCGAGCAGTAAGGTAGCAACACACAATGAGGTCAACGAGGTTCTAATTCCCATGCGCCGCAGAGTACGTGAAGTGTGGCGTGATTGACAACTGGAGGAGACGGGGGCGTGACAGGTTTTCGCAAGCGCGAGGCGGCGATGAGTCTAGGGCTAGTGTAGAATTTAGAGGTTAAACCCCACGCTGCCTTTGTCATCTTCATCAGGGCAGCGATTCGATCGGGACGTAGCGCAGCCTGGTAGCGCACTTGCTTGGGGTGCAAGGGGTCGCGAGTTCAAATCTCGCCGTCCCGACCAATTCTTCCCTGCCAAAGAGATCCTTCGGCTCAGCTCAGGATTTCGCCAGCGCGCTCCCGCTTGGCTCGTAGGTACGTGCTAACGCGATTTTTCGCCAACAATGACACGCCGCTTTCCCGGCCCAATCTACTCCAAGTTGAAGCAGCTCGCTGGAAAATGACAGTTCGTTGGCGCCGGTGATCCGCGTCGCTAGCCGGGCGATACAATCAACCGATGATTCATCCTTTGCTGATCGTATTTGGAGGACTGCCAGGTGCGGGAAAGACCACGCTCGCAAAAGCTGTGGCGACAAAATGCGCCGCTGTTTATCTGCGCATAGATACGATCGAGATGGCGATTCGCAGTAGTAACGTGCTCCGCGACGACGTTGGTCCTGCCGGGTATGTGAGTGCCTATTGGGTAGCGGAAGAAAACCTGCGTCTGGGCCAACCCGTCGTTGCCGACTCAGTGAATGCTCTCCAAGTCACTCGCGATTCATGGGGGCAAGTTGCGCGTAATGGGCTCGTGAGCCTCGTGGAGGTGGAAGTGGTTTGTTCCGATGCTGCCGAGCACCGGAGACGCATCGAGAGCAGACCGGCAGAAAGCGATGGCTTGCCGCCTCTAACCTGGGAAAGTGTTTGCGAAAGAACATACGAAAAATGGTCAACACCGCACTTGGTGATTGATACGGCTTGGAAGTCGATAAGTGAAGCACAACACGAGTTGATAGAGCGCCTTGCCTCTGGCGGTCACTTGGCTCGATGACGGGCAATCCGCAGAAACTGTTGCAATCAGGCGTGGATGTTGAAAAACTCTTTTCATGGAATTTCAACAGCAAAATTCATTCGTAAGTTATTGAATGTTCGTTCGCCATAGAGGCTGAAATTCACCGAAATTACTGCTTTGGTTCCTTTTTTCAACACCCACAGGCTTTTACACAAGTTTGCGCTTTTGTTTCGCCGTTTTCGAAGGTCAAGAAGTGCTAACGCGATTCTTCGCCATCCATCATCTGAAACGTCTGTAATCCACGTGCTCCTTGTTGGCTTGCGCTGCCACCCCGCCTACCGACGGCTCGTGAAAGATAATTTTTTAGCCCGCTGTCGTCTTTTACCCGCCGTTTCCGATTTCCTCAATAGGGGGCGGGAGACCCAGAGCAAGTGGACTGAAGCCGTCCAAGATTATTCCCGAGCCCCCGACCTCGCCGTTCGGAGGCGAAATCAGCCGAATTCCAATTTGAATATTTGGAGGGTCCACCAATGTCAAAGCCTCGTTGCTTTCACGCGCCAGTTCTATTTGCGATCGTTGCTTTCTGCGCTTGCAGTCAGATGGCGCTCGCACGCCCGCATGCGGTATTCGCCCAGCATTCGCAAGTTCAAGCTACTTCCTACCCCGCTCCTGGCCTGTACGCTGTCACGCAGGCGTTTGCCGGTAGTCCCTACGACCCCAATTTGCCAGGGAATGGTTGGACTAACAACTCCGACGGATCCGAGCTGTGGCCTTGTTTCGGCGATGGCGGCGGCAACGGCGATTGCCCCAGCATAGGTAATCCCTCGACTTCATTCCACGGAATGGCGCTTGGCATCCCGTACTTCACCTGGTCGCTGGCGGCATGTGATGGAACCACCAACGGGACGCAAAATCCCTACACCTGGGACCAGGGGGCAACATGGCAAAATACTGCCATCAACGGTTACTACATTCCTTGCGGTCAAACCAATAATTTTTACCAGGATTACACTGGCGATACCAGCGACGAGATCCTTTGGAGGGCGCAAGTCACGCAGGGGCAAAACGTCATTGCGGATACGGGCACGCAGGACTGGGGCCCCAATCAGTTCGCGGAAATCTTCGGGGGGGTAGTAGTCTTTTACCAGGACTTTAACTTCGGCGCCCTGGGCGATAGCGGCCCGAATAACGGCAACTGCGTTCCCGATTACAACTACCCCAGTACCATTCCACCCGCCCTAACGTATCCGGTAATTACCGCCGGGGGCCACACTTGCGTTGACCCGGTTGCGGGGCCGGCCACCATTTCCGTGGAAACCTCGATCGCTACCCCGACTTGGACTTGTAAAGACAAAGAGGGCGCTATCACATGCAAGGTAAAGTACGCCACGGTGTATTCACTGAAGCAAAGCTGGAGCATTTACTTGCAGTAGCTCGGCGCGACTTTTGTTGCGCGACGCAAGGCTCCATCCTCCGCATGTTTGCGGAGGATTTTTTTTGGGTTCTTATCCTAGCTAGTCTCTAAATTTTCCCATGTTGTCGTCTTTTGCCCGCCGTTTCCGATTTGCTCAGTAGAGGGTTCTCCGTTGTGGAGGGAGACCCAGGAGGATGTATGAACCGCACACACTTTGTCCTGAAAGGCCGGACGCTGCAAATTTTGTTGGCGCTCGTACTGGGCCTGAGTTTCTTTGCGTGGACGGCGGCGCACGCCCAGATCACGCCCCTCAGCGACTCTTACATCAACAGCGCCGACCCCACCACCAACTATGGATCGAAGACGCTGCTCGATGTCGATGGGACTTCGCAGACAACCTACATCCAATTCAATCTGGCCTCGATTCCCTCGACGGCGAGCGTCAGCCAAGCGACGCTGAAACTCTATGTCAATGCAGTGACCACGGCGGGCAGCTTCAATGTCGATTACGTCAACGGCTCTTGGTCGGAGGGCAAAATTGACGCCGGCAATGCCCCGGCGCTGGGCAAGGCTATCGCGTCGAACGTCAATGTCACGACGGCCGACAAGAACCAGTACATCCTGGTCGATGTCACCGCCGCGGTGCAGGCATGGCTGAGCGGCAGCGAGACGAATAATGGACTTGCGTTAGTGGCCAACAGTTCGTTCAACGCGACGTTTGACAGCAAAGAAAACACGACGACGAGCCATCCGGCGGAGCTGGATGTAGCGTTCGCGGGCGGCGACGGGACGATCACGGGCGTGACGACGGCGAGTGGCAGCGGGCTCACCGGTGGAGGAACGAGCGGCACGCTCAATCTCAGCCTGACCGATGGCTGCGCGAACAAGCAGGTTCTGCAGTGGAACGGCAGCGAGTGGGCGTGCAGCAACGCAGGCACGGGCACGATCACTGGCGTGACCGCAGGCACCGATCTGACTGGCGGCGGCAGCAGCGGCAACGTGACTTTAAACTTGAACACGAGCCAGGTGCCGCTGCTGACCTCGAATAACCTCTTCACCGGCACCAACTCCTTTGGAGCCATCGGCGTCAGCACGAACAGCCCAAGCCACCTGCTGGAAGTGGACTCCAATGCTTCGGTCGCTGAAATTGCGATGGTCGGCGGCGGCACGGACGCAGCGATCTCGCTTAACAACACCAACACTGGCGGCGGCGGACACGAATACTGGATCGACTCCGGCAGTGGGGGCGCCGGCGTCGGGGCGGGCAACTTTGCCGTATGGGACAACACCGCCCGTGCTCCCAGACTGGTCGTCAACTCATCGGGCAACGTCGGGATCGGGACAATAACTCCGGGCGCAACTCTGGATATGGCCGGTGGCCTGACCATCAACGCCGGGGGCGCCACCGCGTTCTCCCTGCAGTACCAGGGCGCAAACTCCTTTGCTCTGAACACGGGCCCTGCTGGCGATTGGTTGTTGTATGACTACGCCTCCGGTAGCTGGACGCCAGGCATCTTGCAAAAGTACGGCCAGGTCGGCATCAACACCACTCCCATTGCCACTGCGTACCAGCTGGCAGTCGAGGGCGTGGGCGGTGAGGGTGGCTCTTGGCCGTTTCTGGCCCAAACACCCGGGGGCCACTACTGCGAAATCGACGGTAGCGGCGACATAAACTGCACGGGCAGCAAGAACGCAGTTGTGCCGGTCGACGGCGGCACGCGCATAGTGGCGATGTCGGCCATCGAGTCGCCTGTTAACTGGTTTGAGGACGCGGGCTCAGCAAGGCTGGTCAACGGCGTGGCCGTAGTCGAGCTGGATGCGACCTTCATCCAGACCGTCAACACCACCATGGACTATAAAGTGTTCCCGGTGCCGAACGGCGATTGCAAAGGCCTGTATGTGACCAATAGGACAGCGACGTCGTTTGAAGTGCGTGAGCTGGGCGGTGGCACTTCGGCCGTGGATTTCGACTATCGCATCATGGCAGTGCGGAAGAACTACGAGACCGTCCGCTTCGCCGACCATACGCACGACCTGGACAAAGTGAAGGCCGCGCAGGAACGGACGAAGGATGCGGCAATGAAACCGCAGCCGCCCGCTCCGGTGAACAAAACACAAGTCGCGCCCCAGGCGACCCGGCCGGTTCAGCCCGTGAGCCACACGGTTAGAGCGACGGTACCGCCGATTCATCAATAAAGGAGGACGGGCGGGCCGCAATCCCCGCCCACATCTCAGGGTGTTTTGTCTTGACTATTGCTCAGAAATGCGAGAGCCTGTGCGCCGTGTTCAGGATGCCATGGATACGGCTGACCCCAGCATTTCTACACTCATTGACTTGGCAGAACAGGGAGATGAAGGTTCCGCAGAGAAGCTTTTTACTCTGCTCTACGGAGAACTCCATCGCCTTGCGAAGCGCCAGCTCGCGCGGCAGGGTGAGATAAGCGTCAGCGCTACTACTCTGATTCACGAGACGTACCTTGACATGGCCGCACAAGAGGGTCACTCCTTCCCGGACAGGGGCCGCTTCATGGCCTATGCCTCACGGGTCATGCGGGGACTCATCATCGATCATGTACGAAATCGATTGGCAATCAAGCGGGGAGGGGCGTTCGAGCTCACTTCTTTGACCACTGACGTTGGAGATGTAACCAGCGACGATCAGGAACTTGCGCGGATGAGCCAGGCTCTCGACGAGTTGGCGCAAGTGGATAGCTCGTTATCTCAGATTGTCGATCTGAAATTTTTCTGTGGGTTTTCTTTCGGTGAGATCGCAAATATGAAAGGCCTGTCCGAACGTACTGTGCAGCGAAAGTGGGAAAAGGCACGCATTTACCTGCATCGCAGTCTGCGCGCGGATGTGCCGCTGTGAGAAATCGATGTCGACCCTCACTCCCGATGAATGGCAAGAAGTAAGCCCGTATCTCGACGAAGTTCTGGAGATTGTCCCGGAGCGGCGTGCTGCATGGCTCCTCTCGCTCAGCGAAAAAAATGCGAGGCTGGCTTCCCTGGTCCGATCACTATTGGACGAGGAGCGGCAACTGAAACAAGAAGGTTTTCTTGAGAGATCGCCGCTCCCCGCGGGCGGCGCGCGCCTTGTCGGCCAAAAGGTTGGCGCCTACACGCTGATTTCACAAATCGGTCAAGGCGGAATGGGAAGCGTGTGGCTGGCGCAGCGCAGCGATGGCAGGTTCGAGCGGCAAGCCGCCGTCAAGTTTGTCAGCATCGCGCTTACCAATCGCGCCACCGAAGAACGATTCAAACGCGAGGGCAGCATTCTCGGCCGGCTTATTCATCCTCACATCGCCGAACTGCTGGACGCCGGCATTTCTGCCCATGGCATCCCTTATCTCATCCTCGAATACGTTGATGGAGTGTCCATCGACCAATACTGCGACCAACACAAGCTGGATGTGGAGGCGCGAATCAAACTCTTTCTCGATGTGCTGAGCGCCGTGGCCGAAGCCCATGCCAACCTCATTGTTCATCGCGACATTAAACCCTCCAATGTGCTGGTGCGCAAGGATGGTCAAGTTAAATTGCTGGATTTTGGTATTGCCAAGATGCTTGTCGAGGAAGGAGATGAAAGTTCGGCCGCGACCGTTCTGACCATGGATGGCCCGGGTGCGCTGACTCTACGATTCGCGGCACCCGAGCAGGTGACCGGTGCAACCGTGACAACCGCCACCGACGTCTACGCGCTGGGAGTTCTGCTTTATGTCCTGCTAACGGGGAAGCATCCTGCGGGTGCCGACGTGCACTCTCCTGCACGTCTGGTGAAAGCGATTGTGGAAGCGGAACCACCGCGAGCATCGGAAACGGCGCTGGCGGGCAGTTCGGCCGCTAAAAAGCTCGCAACTACACCTGAAAAACTTCGTCGCCAGTTAAGCGGAGACCTGGACACAATTCTCGGCAAGGCTCTGAAGAAGGTTCCGCAGGAGCGCTACGCGTCGGTGACGGCCTTCGCCGAGGATCTGCGACGTTACCTCAAGCATGAAGCGATCAGCATAAGGCCAGATACATTCGCATACCGCACGACCAAATTCCTGCAGCGCAATCGCACAGTGGTAGCACTTACCAGCGTTGCCATCGCACTCGTAATTGGGAGCTTGACAACGGGATTGTTGATTGCAAACCGCGAGCGGAAGGCCGCCGAACGACGATTTGCCCAAGTGCGCCAGTTGGCCAATAAATTCATCGCACTTGATCAAGACATCCGCGGTGTGCCGGGCGCGACAAAGGTCAGGATGCAGATGGTTACCGATTCTCTGGAATATCTGACTTCGCTCGGCAGCGATATTCACGGCGACAACGATCTCGCGCTCGAGATTGCCTATGCCTATGTGCGCGTAGCGCATGTGCAAGGGGATCCAACTTCTCCGAATCTCGGCCAATTTACCGAAGCGGAAGCAAGTCTGAACAACGCATCGAGATTCGTGGAGCCTGTGCTCTCGAAAGACCCCAGAAATCCCCGAGCGTTGTTCATCGCTACCACAATCGCGCACGATCGCATGATCCTGGCCAGCAACCGCGGTGACCAAGCAGAAGAATTGAAATATGCCGCTGCCACTGTTTCGTTGATCGAACGGTTCATGAGTACTCACCCTGTCGAGTTCAGGGACCTCTACAGCATGAGATATTTCTATGTAAATGTGGCCGGTACCTATATTGACGGCAGGGAGTTTGATGACGCAATACGTTATTGCCAGCGGGCATTGGAGATCGCGGTGCCGGGTCACAGGGCGAATGACCTTCGCGGATCTGCCCTTGAGGTTTTAGGGCTTGCACGTTGGCAGGCCGGCGATTTGGATGGCGCCCTCAAGACTGCGATTGAGTCCATCGAGCTCAAAAAAAGAGAGGCCGAAGCCTCGGCTGGACACGCCTCGCTTCGCATCAACTTGGCAAACAGTTACGACTTGGAAGGCATGATTCTCGGCAGGGCGGATGCGGAGCCAAGTCTCGGCCGCAGTTCAGAGGCGCTGGCCGAATTTCACAAGGCATTGGACATTGCGGAGGATCTCGCGCAGAAGGATGCTAGCGATTATCTCAGCCGCCATAATGTTGCAACCGCAAGCCTGGAAATAGGCAATATCCTCCGCCATGGCAATCCGCAGGACGCGCTGCTGGTTTACGAGCACGCTCTTGCACGGATACGCGAGGCAAGAAGCAATGTCAGTACACAACGGGATGAAGCTGAACTTCTGGCCGCTTTATCCTATGCTTTGCGCTGGACGGCTCGAGACATAGACGCCGAGCGACGCATCGGCCGCGCATTCGAGTTGTTACACCAAGCCGGCCGATACCCCGCAGACAAAGTCGAGCCTATGAGCGACACCTACGATGCTCTGAGGGCGCAGGCCGACCACTACGCCGAGACTGGACGGGCAAGCAAAGCCATTGAATCCTACCAGCAGCTTTTGGACAAACTGACGCGTTGGAACCCCAACCCGCGAAACGATCTGCGGGATGCAACCTGTCTTTCACGAACATGGAATGCTCTGGCCACCCTTCTCCGAAAAGTTGGTCACGTTGATGAGGCGCAGCACCTGGAAGCACAGAGAGCAGAACTCTGGGATCATTGGAACGGCAAGATTCCGAATGCACGATTCCTGCTGGACCAATCGCTCACCCAGATCACTCCGCATACCACTGGCAGGAATCTGCCTCCGCGCGAGGGTAAGACTGCTGAGATTTCGAACCTCCCCACGCCTTTCAGAACCTTCCGCCGTTAAAACTATTCGTCGCGCCGCCTGTCGTCTTTCGAGATCGATTTCCGCTCACGCCCACTCATTGGCTCAACTCAAACACGGTGCCGCACCCAAGCGATGTCTGGGCCGACCAGCAGCCGGAACCGTTGACCCCGCCGTAAACGGTTGTGCCGTAGAGATTGCCTTCGTCGTCGATCACTAAATCGCCGACCGGGTTGCCCCCGTCGGCTCCGCAGGTAAAGCTGTACAGCAACGTCACGGCGCCCTCGGGAGACATCTTGAAAATCGTGCCCCAGCCGAAGTCGCCGTTACCCGTGCCGCCGCCTCCCTGGGTGTGCCGTAGAAGTTGCCCTCTTTATCGCGGATCAGACCGCCGCCTGGGAATGCGCCGTCGCTCGTTCCCCCCGCGAAGTTATGCAGCACCGTCTCCTCGCCCTTCTTGGTCAGCATGAAGATGGTGCCGTTGCCGGAGGTGCCCCCCTGGGGCGTCGTGCCGTAGAAGTTGCCCTTCGAGTCGCGGACCAAGCCAGCGGCCGGAAATTGCCCGTCATTCGGTGGGCCGCTGAAGCTGTGGAGCACCGTTTCCGTACCGGACAGCGTTACCTTAAAGACCGTGCCGCAGCCACCATAACCGGTGCAACCGAGGCCGCCGCCCTGAAAGGTTGTGCCATAGAGATTGCCCTTCCAGTCGCGGATCAACGGACTTTGCGGTTCGCCTCCGTCGTTGCCCCCTTGAAAGTTGTAGAGCACCGTCTCGTCACCCGCCGGCGTCATGGCAAACACAGTTCCGAAGGTCGAGTAAGCGCCACCGTACGGGGTTGCGCCGTAGAGGTTGCCGAGCGCGTCCCGTATTACACCGGAGCTGCTCTGGCCATCCGCAAAGCCTGCCGCGGACCCGAAGTTGTAGAGGATTGTCTCTGGCGCTTTCTTGGGTAACTCGAATACCGTGCCTCCACCGTACGCGCCGCCCCAGAAGGTTGCGCCGTAGAGATTCCCCTTGCCATCGCGTGTCAGGAAGCCGCCGTACGGTTCAGCTCCGTCTGGTGACCCGGCAAAGTTGTGCAGCACCTTCTCCTTGCCAGTCGCGCTTACCTCAAAGACGGTTCCATTGTTGTAGGAGCCGGCGTTGACGGTGGTGCCGTAGAGATTGCCTGCGGCGTCCCGGACTAAGCCAGCGTCGGGATTCCCTCCATCGGTTGTGCCGCCGGTGAAAGAGTAAAGGGTGGTTAGGGTTTGCGCGGGCCCTGGTTGAATGATTGCAGAGAGCGAGACGAGAACGGCCGCGAGCAACGGCAGTTTAGAACCGATAAGCTTAAGCATACTGAGCACTTCCGACATGGAGTTCCTCCCGACGAAAAGCGTCCGTGGGCCGAGAGCCAATATATTACCGCGTTGGCGGCCAATGACAAGTGCGCAGAGGGTGGGTTTTGCTGGCGATTTCGTTCACTACCGGAATCGTCGTCAAGGTTACTTATCTTTAGGTAATGGCTGAGTTTGAAAATTACATTCCCTCAGCGGCTAAAGCCGCGATGAAAATCCGACGCTTACGGCACGGCTGAAGCCGTGCCCTTTCAAAACGAATGAAACTGGGCCACTACCATCTTTTCGAAGGATTGTCGGCGGTTTTTCCTTGCGTGTCGGAGGGTTTCTGCGCGCCTGTTTTTGGCAGGTTGAAGGATCGCTCCACAGCGTCGTTCGGATCGCTTGAGAACTGATGATCGCGCCAAAGCCAGCGCATCATTTCGGGGAGGATTTCGCCGCCGAACTTCTGGCCGTGCTTGTTGATGCCCCAGGCATAGTTCAGGTCGTAACCTTTGGCGGAGAGCGCCTGCATCATGCGAACGTTCTGCAAAAACCAGTCGCGTGACTCGTTGTAGGGTTCACCGGGACGCTGGCCGCGGTTGTCGTTGCGCCCATCGCAAAGAAATATGCGAATCGGTTTCTTTTCGCTTTTGCGGACGAGGTCGGGGTAGGCGTTGCCTCCGCGGATATCGACGAAGCTGCCGACATCGCTTAGAACTTTGTGGAATTCGCCGGGCCGCTGCCACGCAACGGTGAAGGCTGCGATCGCTCCGGAACTTGATCCGCCGATGCCGCGCTGATCAGGGTCTTTAGAGATGTTGTACTCCTTGTAAAGCACAGGCATGAGCTCGTCGACGATCACGCGGGCGTACTTGTCATCGAGTGTGTTGTATTCGGTGACACGATTGGTGGTTTGGTCGCCCCACTCTCTGGAATTGGGCTCCGACTGATCGGCACGGCGGCCGGGGTTGATGAAGACTCCGATCATCACCGGCAACTCACGGCGAAAGATGAGATTGTCCATGACGTTTTGAGCGCGCACGTTGCCTTCCGGGTTCATGAAGGCCTGCCCATCGTTGTAGATCATGAGGCTGGCGGGCGAGGCCGGATCGTATTGCGCGGGAACGTAAACCCAGTAGGTGTGCTGGGTGCCAGGATAGGCATTGCTTGGGAGAGTGAAGGGCCCGCGGATTTCGCCCTTGGGCACTCCATCCTGGGGCAGCGAATCCGGACCAAGGTGATAGAACGCGTCAGGGTCGGGAGTCTGCGAGGCTGGAGAGTTTGCCACGACGGGGCTTGTGCTGGCGCCCGGAGTGGCCTGAGAAAGACTGATTTGAGGGGCGGCCAGCGTGGCAGCAGAGAGAAGCAATGCAAGCAACGATTTCATAGAAGGGCACAAGATACCACGCTGAAACGGCCTACGGTTTGGATTCTTGCAGGAGCACTACATCCGAGTCGATGTGGCCGCGCAGGATGCCTAGGTTCTTGCCGTCGGGCGACCAGTGGAAATATTGGATCTGCTCGGAGGTGAAGTGGGTGATGGGGTGGCCGGGAGCGCCGCCGAGGGGCTGAATCCAGATGTTGTCGACTCCGTTTTCGCGGACGGGATAGGCTACGGATTTGCCGTCGGGCGTGAAGATGGGGCCAGCGGAGATGTGATCATTGGTGTCGAGCAGGCGCGGGTTCTTCAGGGTCGCGAGGTCGAGCAGCGCAATTTTTATCGTGCCCACTTCTTGCTGACCCAGATATTTGATCAGATAGGCCAGCGTCTTTCCGTCTGGCGAAAGGCCCATTCCGCGGCCCGTCTGGAAGGCTCCGGCTTTTTGAATTTCGCTGCCCGGAATCGGCTCTTCTTTACTGGAACCATCGAGAGGAACGCGCCAGAGAGTCTGAACACCTCGAGCAAAATAAACCCAGGGCTGATTGCCGGAGCAGACTGGCGGGTAGCCGAAGAAATTGTCGTGGGGCCCCTGCGTCAATTGTGTGGGATGGGAGCCATCCGCGTCGACGCGCCAGATGGCAGTCACGTTGGTGCCGCCGTGGAAGGCCCAGGCAAAGACGATGGACTGCGTGCCGCATGGGGCGAAGGCGAAGATTGCAGCGGAGGGATCGCTGGCGAGGATGGTGGGATTCTTTCCGGAGATGTCGGTTCGCACGAGGCGCGCGTAGTCGGAGGTGAGAAGCGCACCGTCGGAGGCCCAATTAAAGCTGGCGATTCTTACTCCGTCGACGGATAGAGGAGTGGCGTCGGGAGCGGTGCTGCCGGCGGCGGGCAAAATATAAAAATTGCTCACGGCTTTTTGTTGGACGGTGGCGAGGGTCTTGCCGTCCGCGGAAAGGGTCAGGGTCGAATAGGTGTTCGTATCATGCGAAATAGGTTGCACCTGGCCATCAGACGCGTCGGAGGTTTGCCCTCCGGGCAAGGAGACGAAACCAATCTGGACGCGAGCGGCCTCGGGACCCTTTCGCCGATAGGTGACAAACAGGCCGTCGCCGGCAGCGGACCACTGTATCGCCTCAATCTCTTTATCAGTGAAGGTGAGAGTTTTTATTTGCCCGCTATCCACGGCGAATAGACTCAGCGCGCCAAAAGCGCCGTGCGGGTTGTTGGCGTAGGCGAGGTGCTTGCCGTCGGGCGACCACACCACCCAGCGTGGGAGGAAGGTGAGCGGCTCGACGTGAAGAATCTTTTCGTCGCTGCCATCTAATTTCGAACTGAGCAGCCAGACTTTGCCGGTCTCCGGATCATTGGCGCGGAAGTAGGCCATGCGCGTGCCATCTGGCGAAAAGGCTACGGAGCTGTCGACGTCGTTGACGATCTTGGTCGGCGCGCCCCCGAGGACAGGAGTTCGATAGATGCTGAAATCGCTGTTGATGGAGTTTTCGGCTTTGCGGAAGTAGACGTAGTTTCCGTCGGGCGAGAAGGCGACGTTCGGAATGCTGGCCGAGGGCGGAACGATCTGCGTGTCGCTGGCGGTAGCGATATTGCGCAGCCAGAGGCTGTTGAGGCCCTTGTCGTCCATTACCGTGAGCAGGTATTTGCCGTCGGCGGAGATGGCGCTGACTACGGCCTTGCTGGAGTTGGTGACTTGCGAGATGGTGAAATTTTGAAAGGGCGTAGACGACGCGCGATGGAGCATGGAATAGACGCCGAAGCCAGCGGCGGCCAGGACGACGAGAGCTACGAAGGCTCCTCCGGCTAAGCCGAACTTGTGTTGCTTCGCGGCGGCGACTACGGCTGAGCTGCTGCCGTGGCTTGGCGCGGGGTGGGCGCCGCTGGCGGGAGGAGTTACCCCGCTAAGCGGAGACGGTGTGTTCTGCGCGATGGCGATGGGGGTGGAGGTTGAACTGACCTGAGAAATTGCATCTGACGCGCTTGATGTGGGGCCTCGGCTTGATTCGGTTTCACGCTTGAGGCGCTTGAGATCGGCGCGCATGTCGGCGGCGTGCTGATAGCGGAGGTCGCGATCTTTCTCGAGGGCCTTGTTAATGATGCGTTCGAGTTCGGCAGGGAGATCGGGATTCATGCGGGCGGCGGCGGTGGGCGCGCGATCGAGAATCTCGCGCTGGATGACTCCGGAGCTTTCGCCCCGGAATGGGAGCTGGCCGGTGGCCATTTCGTAGAGGACGGCGCCGAAGGAGAAAAGATCGGAGCGGGCGTCTAATTCCTTGGCGCGAACCTGCTCGGGCGACATATAGGCGACGGTGCCGAGCGCCATGCCTGGGCTAGTGAGGTGGGCCTCGATGGTGCCGGTCTGCGTGGCGTCTAGTGCGGGGCGAGATGTCGATGCATTTACTTTGGCCAGGCCAAAGTCGAGGATTTTGGCATGTCCGCGTTTGGTTACGAAAATATTTGCGGGCTTGATGTCGCGATGAACGATGCCTTCGGAGTGGGCGGCATCGAGCGCGTCGGCGATCTCTATGGCGAGGCCGAGCGAGACGTCGGTCTCGAGCGGGCGGCCGGCAATGCGATGTTTCAGCGTGACGCCTTCGAGGAATTCCATGGCGATGAAGGCTTGGCCATCCTGCTCGCCGATATCGTATATGGTGCAGATGTTGGCGTGGTTGAGAGCGGAGGCGGCTTGGGCTTCACGCTGAAAACGGGCCAGAGCCTGAGGATCGCGAGCGACTTCCTCGGGCAGAAACTTGAGCGCGACAAAGCGGCGAAGGCGCGTGTCTTCCGCTTTGTAGACAACGCCCATGCCGCCGCCTCCGAGCTTTTCGACGATGCGGTAGTGGGAGATGGTTTCCCCAATCATGCGGTCGCCGTATGGTAGGCGGGATGCGGGGGCAAGTCAACGACGGCCCGGGATACGAGATAGAGACGGATTGACTTGCCTATCCCGACCGCATGATTTGCCCCAAGAATCGTTCAAACCATCTCGCGACCGCTCCAGTTCTAACAGTTCGCAGCGCATCGATCCCTCAAAAACGTCAATTATCCACAGGTCGTCGTGCTCACAAAGCCTCGACTGAGCATATACTTCGCCACGCGCAGAAGTATGCGCAAAGGAGACCTCCCCCGATGAGCAAGGTAATGGAAGTCCTGTTAACTGTGGTGGCATTGGCTGGGCTGTACGGCGCAATCTCGACGAGCAACTCGGCGCCCGGCAATTCTGCCATTCGAGCGGAACAGGCTGTGGTCGTTGCTGATGGTAGCGACCCGATGCCGTTGTGCCGGCCCGGGCGATGCCCGAGCCAAATCAAGTAAGTCTGGAAAGGTGAGCTCGTAAGATCGAGACCGGCCACGCCGCGCTAAATAGATGTTGCAGAGCGGTCGAGGGATAGGTATGCTTCCGAGCGTTACGTGTCCCCAATGCGATGAACTGGGTAATGTACGTCAACTGGCTCGCGGGTCCGTTCTTGCAGATCACCCTTCTGATCTTCATGGTTCGCCGCCAGGTCAGCAAGGTGTTTCCCCGATTCTTTTCCTACATCCTGTTTCAGACCCTCAAGTCGGCATGTTTGTTTGTCGTGTACAGGTATTTCCCTGAGAACTACTTTTACGCGTACTGGGTCGGAAACGCCCTCAGCGTGATCTTTACTGTCGCGGTGATGGATGAAATATTACGCAGTCTTTTCAGGGAGTATGGAGGAGTTCAGATTTTGGGAGTCACCATATTCCGATGGTCGTGCGGGCTGCTCTTTCTGCTTGCAATTCTAGGTGCGTGGTCCAGCAGCGAGGCGGTTGCAGACAGGGCCGTAGCGACGGTACTAGCCTTTGATCGCAGCGTACGCCTGATGCAGCTTGGCCTCTTCCTGCTCCTGATGCTTCTTTGCCGCATTTTCAGAAATTGCTCGCGGCAGCAGGTATTCGGCATAGCGCTCGGATTCGGAATCTTTGCCAGCGTTGAACTAATCCTGGTCAGTTTTGTGATGTGGTACGGTAACGGTCAGGCTGCGATGATCAGCCTACTGAAGAGCACGGCATACAACGCCGTCACTCTGATCTGGATCGGCTATCTGAAACAGCAGCCGCACCTGGTGCCACAGATCGAGGCAGCCACGAACGCGAATACTCTCGGTTTGGCATTGTCCAGCTCAACGGCGGTATTGGATCCTGACGCGAGCTTTATGTTGAGGGTAGAGCAGGCGGTGGACCGGGTCTTGTCGCGCAGCGATTGGCCAAGACCGGATGCACAGGGATCTCGGATCGTCAGCCGCAAACCCAATCCAGAAGAGAGCAACTAAACCTGATTCTCGCCGGTGAGTGAATGATGAAGTCCACGGCCAAACGACTATCTACGGCGGCGAACTGGCCTCCGGAGGAAGGCCAGATCATTTCGTTAAGATCTTCCACCGCATCCGCGGCATCCGAAACGGCTACTCTCAAAGGAGTGCGTTGGGGTTTGGTCTGGCGGGACTTTGTTCTGGAGGACGGACGAGTGATACCAGAGCACAGGATCTCGGGCTGTCCCCAGCCCCAGGCGTGGCGCAAAATCAGTGAGGTCACTGACCAGGAGCGAGAGGAGTGTGAGGAACGCCTGCTTTCGATGGCCGGGGCCGGAATGGATCCGCGCGAACGGGACCAGTCTTTCTGGGCAGAGTTGAACCAATATCTGGCATACACCTACCTCAGGTTCAAGCCGGTAGAGTCCAAAGTGCAAGAGCACGACCAAGAAAAAGACCGATGACGAACCGACCGGGAGCTAGAGTCTCAGGTCGAGTGAATAGAACGAGGTTTTGGTACTGTGAATCCATCCGATGATGAACCCGACGAACAGCAGGCGTGGAGAGTGCTCTCCGAGGCCGGTCTCGTAGAGATACGACTCGACGAATTTGCGGAAAGAATCAGAGACGTCAAACGTATCGTCACAGGACGACTTTTTGACTTGCTGAATTTCAATACCGGCGTTCAAGAACGCGAATCTGCGGCCTACTCGCTGGGTACGCTCAAGGGATTAGAGTTGAAGGTGCTGGCGAATGCTCCAAAGCCGCCCGACCCATCGGAAATGTGACCCTGTTCAAGCAGGGTAAACCGCGCAGTCATCCATTCCATGCCTCGCCAACTACTGATTCTGTTGGGTGCTTGTTCGCGCCGAGAACGCATCTGTGCTTGTAGGCCGTCATTAACCAAAAGAGCACGAAGGAGTTTCCAGCAGGACGTAGGCGCCTGGGGTGGGATTGACCCAAGGCGGGGATATTGGCCATTTTGGGGGAATTTCTATTTCTATCCGAACCGAATCGTAGCCGTGGCATCCAAGAGAGTGAATCGGCAGACCGGACCGGAGCGTTTGACCTCGGCTCTCGGAAACATCCTTCTTTCTTTTTCTGGCTCCCCGAAAATTCGAAATCTCAGGAGAATTCCATGAATAAGAAACCTGTCCATCAATTCGAAGTTCTGCTTCTCGAACGTTCGTCCGGGCCACCTCCCACTTAGCGCTTGCCGGGCACGGATGCTGAGAGGGTCGCGGGCGGGGACGCGAGAGGCGAGTCCTGGCGATGAGACACTTTGGTGAACTTGTGCAAAACAAATTCCTCTACCACCCCCGCCAGGGAACTCCGCCGATTCGGATCAGGCTGTTGTCGAGAATGTCTAGGCTTTGGTTGCTCACAGGGTAATAGGTGGACGCAATTGCCGCGCCGCCGACAACTCCCGCGATGTTGGAGTAGTTGACTTGCCAGCGTCCGTTATCGCCTTTACACATCACCGAGTTACCGATGGCGTAAAGCAGTCGCTTCTTCTTACTGCCCGTCCCGAGATAAAAATAACGAGGATCCTGTTTCAGGAGGGATGGGAAAACGGCACCGGAAAGGAACGTGGACGCGAACACATCCACGTAGACGGCGCCGAAACGCTTGGCATAACCTTGCGCCCCCTGCCCGAACCCTGAGTATTCATCCCCCGCCTGCTGAATCCCGGCTAGAAAAGCAGCTCCGGCAATCGTAACCACGTCCGTGGTTGATTTCCATGCCAGGTGAAATTTCAATTTCGTGGTGAGAGGCGCCGCATCCGGGCGGTAGCTCACATAGAAATTGGGGATGAAGCCGAGCACACGCTGGTGCTCCTGCTCTTTAAGCTCTTCGGTTGCGACTTCCACCGTATCTTCGGTCACCTTTACTTCGGTCACGACCGTGGCCACGGATAGAACGAGCGGGGGCGCGAGAAAGGTCTGCCCCGGCGCGAGATCGCCCGAGTACACTTCCTTGCCGAACCCCGTCGAACTCACCGAGAGTTGGAAGTGGCCCGGAGGAACGCTCGGGAAGGAAAACTGTCCATTGTTGCCGGTGGTGACCTCTCGATAAGCGGATTTGTCTTCGCGAGTAAGCCGGATCGCCGTGCCCACGCTGACCGCTCCCGATTGGTCGAGGAGAGTGCCGATCACGCTTCCCGGTTTGGCCGCATGGATCCCCTGATCCAGCTTCTTCTCCTCCGGCCCATCCGAAGTGGACGGAGAAGGCCCCTCGGTCGTTTTCTCTCCGGCCACCAAACCGACGTCGATAGGCCCCCAAGTCTGCGCACTCAGCAACGGACTACAAGGAAGCAGGACTAGTGAAAAGGCAAGGCCTAAAAGTTTGTTCACCGAGAACTTTCGAGTTCTTACCAGGATTTCTTTGCTGCCGCTCAAAACAAACGCTCCCTCGCCCAGCCAATGACGACGCGGCCTTTCGGAATCTAGTGATACACGTTTCTACCGTTGGTATTAGATGCACGACTGCAGGAGAGGATTTTTTCGCGAGGAGGAAATTCCGGGTTCTCGATAGATGGGGATATTGGCCATTGGGGGAATTTCTATTTCTATCCGAACCGAATTGTAGGCCGTGGCATCCAAGAGAGTGAATCGGCAGACCGGACCGGAGCGTTTGACCTCGGCTCTCGGAAACATCCTTCTTTTCTGGCTGCCCGCAAATTCGAAATCTCAGGAGAATTCCATGAATAAGAAACCTGTCTCCGGCAATTCGCACAAGGCATCGGCGCAACCGCGCTTTCATCAGTCGGCACGCGAACTCCAGGCATTCGGCACGGTGACCAGCATGCAGCCGTTGCAACTCGAAGAGCCTGTCCGCCTGGAAATGACCGAGCAACTCAACCAATTATTGGCCGACACGATGACGCTGCGGGATCTTTATAAGAAGTCGCACTGGCAGGTGTCGGGCGCGACTTTCTATCAACTCCATCTTTTGTTTGACAAGCATTATGAAGAGCAGAGCGAACTGGTTGACACGATTGCGGAGCGCATCCAGTTGCTCGGCGGAATCAGCATTGCGATGGCGGCGGATGTGGCGGAGACGACGAAGATTCCGCGGCCGCCGAAGGGGCGCGAGGAGGTTCCCGTGCAACTGTCGCGGCTGCTGGATGCACACGAGATCATCATTGAGCATTGCCGCGAACTGGCAGAGCGAGCCGATAAACTGGGCGATGCCGGCACGAATGATGTCGTTGTTAGCAATGTGCTGCGGACTAATGAATTGCAGGTTTGGTTCACCAGTGAACACCTCGTCAACGCGCCGCTGGTCGAGGCGGAGCGGGAAACAGCGTAAGTAATCGATCGCGAGATTTTGTCATCCCTTGCGAAGGAACGGAACTCCAGGTTGCGTTGAACTGCAGATTCCTCCCTTCGCTCGGGATGACTTTTTTGGGGGGACGCGTTCAGTGTCGGGCAGAGAGGATGTGCAGTATCTGCTGGAGTTCGTGGCGCACTAGCGCCACGTTTGGAGTGGGATTCACAGGGAACGGCAGGGCGGTTTGGCTGCGTTCGGATTTTATTTCGTCGCGTAATTGGACGCGGGCGCCGGCGATGGTGAAGCCGTCTTCATAGAGAAGCTTCTTGATGCGGACGACGGACTCGACATCTCGCTTGCGATACATGCGCTGGCCAGTGCTGCTTTTGACCGGCTTGAGTTGGGGAAATTCGGTCTCCCAGAAGCGGAGGACGTAGGCGGGCAGGCGGCACAGGCTGGCCACTTCGCCAATGCGGAAATAGAGCTTGTCGGGAATAACGATTTCGGGACTGCGGGACGCCCTCTTCGTTTTTGTCGCCTTCTTGCGGAGGGTCATGGGGGACGCTTCCGTTACTCCTGTATAGCGTTTCTAGCACGAGCCGCGCCGCCGGACAACCCCCAAAACGGGCAGAGCGGGCGCGGCAGTGGGGTTTTGCGTGCGAGTCACCTAAACATCGCCGGGGTTTGGCGGGCAGCTTCTCTGGAAACGCTAGAAAGTGGTGTAGCTCAGTTTGGTTTGATTCGGACTAAAGGTCAAAATCTAGGGCAGCGGGCGAGGGTACCCGCTCTACTCTTGCTTTCATATTGCAGACGCGAAAATGCCCGGGATTCTCTCGAATCCCGGGCACTGTTATCGCAGAGATCGTGATAAGACGATCGGCGTTACCTAGACAGCGGTAACGTTCTCCGCTTGCCAGCCTTTGGGGCCCTTGGTCACGTCGAACTGCACGGTTTGGCCTTCTTGCAGGCTCTTGAAGCCGCCAGCTTGAATAGCGGAGAAATGCACGAAAACGTCTTCGCCATTTTGACGGCTGATGAAGCCATAGCCCTTGGCGTCGTTAAACCACTTCACTGTTCCTTGTTCTGCCATTGTAAATGTTCCTATTCTTGTTACTTGATTGAAATATGCTGAGGTGATTCGCTGCTGAAGAGGGGGTGACGCTGGTTGGCGGTACCATCCTGCAAGTGCATGTGAGTCAAACTTAGCAAGTGAAGTGTAGCACAGGTCTGCGTGCTCGGCACAGGAATATTAGGGGCGGGGTTGGATGTCGCTGATCTAGAGGAAATCGCCTCTAAGTCCTTTAGAATTGTTAAGAATACCGCCTCGCTTCGCTCGGCTGGGGCAGGTGAGGGCACCCTTTGACAGGCTCAGGGCAGATTCCCCCTACGTGAGTTTGGCGGATAGGTGAGTTGGGCGGGCATCTTAATTCGTATCCTCGTTTGGATCTGCGTTTGTATCTAACCCAATCATGATTGCTTTTCTTACCCTGGAACTCCGGATCGAGGCGGCGCAGTCGCTTAAAGACAAGCGGCAGGTTACGCGCAGCCTTAAAGACCGGCTGCGATCGTCGTTCAACGTGTCGGTGGCTGAGCTTGACCCGAGCATGCTTTGGAATCAGGCGACGATTGGGGTGGTCAGTGTTTCGCATTCCCGCGATTATCTGGATGGGCTGATGAAGAACGTTGAGCGGGCGGCTTGCCGGATTGCCAATAACGCGGGGGCCGAGGTTACGGATTCCTTTGTGGAATTTCTATGAACGCGCTGAACCCTTCACCACCAAGAGCACTAAGGAGCACTGACGAAAGCTGCTCTTACCACTCTTGCGATCGCCAACTTTTGTATGGTCAGGCTCTTCGGTGGCTAACACATCACATGATTCCACTCAGCTTTCTGATATTCTTACGAGTTTTCTCCATCCGAGGTGAGCCGTGGAGCATCGGGGCCAGAAATATCATCGGGAACGGCTGAGCGAGGCAATCCGCGAAGAGATTGAAACCATTCTTGAGGGAGAGTTGCGCGATCCGCGGATTGGCCTGGCGAGTGTGACCTCGGTGTTGATGGCACAGGATTCGCGTTCGGCTCGCATCATGGTCAGCGTGGCAGGCGACGACGCCGAGGCGGAGCGCACGCTCGAAGGGCTGGCGGCGGCTCGAAATTATGTGCGCCATGAACTGGCCGAACGCCTGCGCCTGCGGCGGCCTCCGGAACTTTATTTTCAGGTCGATCGCGCGGATCAACTGGAAAGCCGGGTGGATGAGTTGCTGGGAAGGGCGAAGAAGCGGGCGAAGAAGAAGGCGGAATAGGACATCGTTGGTCGATAGTCGTTCGTCGTTGGGTCCGTTGCCCACGATTTAGGAAGCTTGCTGCGATAACCTGTGATCCCGGACGACAAACAACGCGCGACCAACGACGCAGATTGCTGAGAGCATTCGATGCTGGAGCGGGTTCTACAGGAGATTCGAGGGCGTCGCCGGTTTGTGGTGACGTCGCACGCCCGGCCGGATGGCGATGGCATCGGGTCGGCGCTGGCATGCGGGCAGATCCTGCGGGTGATGGGCAAAGAGGCCGAAGTCGTGATGCATGACGGAGTGCCTCGTATCTATCAGAATCTCCCCTTTGCGGATCGCGCGGTGCAGGCGGATGTTGTTCCCGAGAACGACGCGGTGATTCTGCTGGAATGCGACGGTGCGCAGCGCACGCAATTGGCGGGGCTCGAAAAGTGTTTTCTCATCAATATTGACCATCACGCGAGCGGGCGCAATTTCGCGAATATCAATTGGATCGATTCGACGGTGATGGCCACGGCGGAATTGGTGTTTCGCCTGGCGCGGCTGGCGTGCGTTCCGGTGGATCGCGACATCGCCACATGCCTTTATACGGCGCTCATGACGGATACGGGCAGCTTCATGTTCGTGGGCACGAACGCGCACACGTTCACGGTGGCACGGGAGTTGGTGCTGGCTGGGGCGGATCCGGCGCAGTGTGCGCGGCACATTTATTTCGGCCATTCGACGGCCAAGATGCGGCTGCTGGGCGCGGCGCTGTCGAATTTGCATCGCGAAGGGCCACTCTCCTGGATATGGGTGACGCAGGAGCAGATGACGCGATTGGGAGCGCGGGAGGAGGATTGCGAGGGCCTGGTCAACTACGCGCTTTCGATTGCCGATGTGCAGGTGGCGATTTTTTTTCGCGAGCTGCCAGATCTGAGATTTCGCGTGAGCTTGCGCAGCAAGGGAGAAGTGAATGTTTCGACCGTGGCCGAATCTTTTGGCGGCGGCGGGCACAAGTGCGCCAGCGGCTGTTCGATTGACGGGCCGCTGGCGGTGGCTGTGTCTCGCATTGTCGATCGGCTGCGGGCGGAATCGTTGGCGCTGAGGGAGGACTGAGGGCTTCGTCGTTAGTCGTTCGCTATTTAGCGGGCTAAGCGTCTCAGTTGGGTTTCGAGCGGTTCTGCTCACTACAAATGAATTCTGGAATTAGCCCGCGAAACCGTACTGATTTGCTGTTGCTGGTGGCATTTTGCGGGTTCCTCTTTTTTTATGGCCTTGGTGCGTTTGGGCTAGTCGGCGCGGACGAGCCTCGCTATGCGCAAGTTGCGCGCGAGATGTTCGAGCGCTCGGATTGGGTTACGCCCACGCTGCTCGGGAAGCCTTGGCTGGAAAAGCCGCCTCTTTATTACTGGGAGACGATGATTGCGTTTCGGGCCTTCGGAGTGAGCGATCGGGCGGCGCGGCTGCCCGTCGCGCTCGATGCTGCCTTGCTGGTCGCGGCGATTTACTTCTTTCTGCGGCGTTTTCGTCCGGGCAGTGAAATGGACGGTGCGTTGATTGCCGCCAGTTGCGCAGGCGTGATTGGATTTGCTCATGCGGCGGCCACGGATATGCCGCTGGCTGCGTGTTTTTCGATTGCACTGCTGGGGTGGTACGCGTGGTATGAGAGCGGACGGCGCTCCTATCTCGCGGCTTTTTATATACTTGTTGCGCTCGGCACTTTGGCCAAGGGGCCAGTTGCTCCGGCCTTGTCGGCGGTGATTATTTTTCTTTTTGTGGCGGTTAAGCGCGACTGGCGTGCGATCTGGCTTACCTTGTGGATTCCGGGGATTGTTCTTTATTTGCTTGTGGCGTTGCCCTGGTACGTTGCGGTTCAGATGCGCAATCCTGAATTCTTTCGAGTCTTCATCCTCGAGCACAATCTGGCGCGATTTTCAGCGAATGTCTATCACCATCCCCAGCCGTTCTGGTTTTATCTGCCCGTGTTTTTGCTGGCTCTGATGCCTTGGGCGCTGGCCCTGATCGTCTCTATGTGGGAACGCATACGGCTTATTTGGGCGGAGCGAAGGCAGGCCTTCTCGAGCGCGGAAGATTCGTGGACGCTTTTTCTGCTGATCTGGATGCTGGTGCCGGTTTTATTTTTCAGTGCTTCGCAATCGAAGCTGCCGGGATATATTTTGCCGGCGGTTCCGGCGGGAGCGCTGCTGGTGAGTGAGTTCATTACTGGGCGGCGCAGTAGAAGCAGCGCGAGTGACGACAAGAGATTTTCGCCGCTCTTCGCGGTGGCTCATGGAGCTATGTGCGGGGCGCTGATTTTCGTTGCCGTTTCGGCAGCGTCGGTCGCGGCGACTCATCGTCTGGCGTGGGAAAGGTCAACATACATTGACGCTGTTATTGCGGCAGTGATCGCATTTGCCATCGGCGTTGCGTTGCTCTCGCGCCATGGGGTGCGGCTGATTGGCAGAGTCACAATGTTTGCCGTTGTCGTCAGCGTGGCCGCGGTGATTCGTTTTGCGGCGCCGGTTATCGATGCTACGCAATCGGCGCGTCCCATTGCCGAGAGCATTCAAGGTTTTTCGCGCGAGCAGGTGCCGGTGGCGCTCTATCACGTCCATCGCGAGCAGGAGTATGGGTTGGAGTTTTATCTTAATCGCGCGGCGGAAAAGTATGAGGATGGGAAGATTCCCGCCGAGGCGCATGTGCTGGTTGCCGCTCATGGTTCACAGGATCAAGGTTCGCAGGTCGATGTTGCCAAAATCGTCGCTGGACGCCGAGTATCATATCTAACCAGCATCCCGGCGCAGAAGCTGGAGTTGTACTGGGTGGGGAAGTAGCAAGGCTTCAAAGTTGCAAAGTTTTAAGGCTTCAGAGCAAAAACGAGGGGAATGCGAGCATCAGAGTGTTGACACTTTGACACTTTGACACTTTGAAACCTTGAAACCTTGAAACCTTGAGACTCTGAAACCTGAGTTCATCCATGGAAATTCTTGATCTCCGACATTTCTCTTCCGCGGACCTTCGGCCTTTGCTGGAAGATGAGATTGCGATGTGGGGACGGCTGCTGTCGTGGGACTACACGACATCGGCGGAGATGATTTTGCGTTACATGGATGCGAAGATCCTGCCTGGTTATGCGGCAATTGAGCGGGGCAGCATTTTTGGTTATTCGTTTTTTGTGTATGAACAGAATAAGGGCGTCATTGGAGATCTGTTTGTGCGTGATGGAGCGCGCGGCGGCGGGGTCCATGACGGCGTCGGTCACGAGATTGGCCGTCACGAGGTAGAAGAGAAACTGCTGACGCATGTCATCGAGACGCTACAGCAGTCTCCTGGCGTTCATCGAGTCGAGGCGCAGTTGCTGGCGCAGGCGACGGGAGAAGTGGCAAGGCCGTTTGTGCAGCAGGGATTCAGCCGTCATCCGCGTGTGTTTATGAATTTTGATATTGGCAAGCACGCGCAGACTACTCCAGCATTTCCGGCGCAGTTTGAAATTCGTCCATGGGCCGAGGCGGAATATCAGTCGGCGGCGGCGCTGATTACAGCGGCATATCGCGGGCATGTCGATTCCGAGATCAACGATCAGTATCGGACGCTGACGGGTTCGCTGCGTTTTCTAAATAATATTGTGCGTTTCCCTGGCTGCGGAACGTTCGATCCGCAGGCTTCGTTTGTGGTGCATGAGCGGAAAACACGGACGCTGGTGGGTTTGATTCTTTGTTCGCAGGTGCGTCCGGATGTGGGACACATTACGCAGGTCTGCGTGCTCCCGGAATACCGGTCGGCGGGACTTGGCGAAGTGATGATGGCCGCATCGACGAGGAATTTGCGCGGTCGGGGATTTCGATTTATTTCGCTGACGGTAACAGAGGCGAATGACCGGGCGATTGCGCTTTACAAGCGGATTGGATTTGAGTCGGCGCGAGTGTTTGACGCGTTTGTTTGGGAGGGGTAGGGGATGATTGGCGACAGAGAGTCTTGCGGGGTGCCTAATGTGCGTTGCTCTGGGATAATTCCTGGTAGCTGAGCCAGGCGCACATCGCGTGCTGCACATAGTCTATACGAATGATAGACGCACCCTCGCCCTCGCCGATCGCTCCCGGCATGCCGCCTGTATAGGGTCCAGCGGCGATCTGTGCCTGTAACAGGAACACTACGCCGCGGTCGGTCGCCGTTCTGATTTGGGTGCGCAGCTGATCTAACTCTTTCGGGAGAAATTCTTCGGCTGCCAGCAAACCCTCCAATCGAGAAGCGGCGGGCGCAGTCCGACTGCTGGCATCGAAAGCGCCATCCAGACTTGGAAGGACTGGATTCGTGATCTGCTCGCGCAGAATCGAAGCACAGATCTGAACCGCATGCTGCACCAGTTCCTTGCGCGACGCCACGCATCGGACCCGGTCGCAGTAGGGCAGAAGCCTGGCAGTTGCGATCAGCGCCCAGTGGTCTGCCGGGACTGTGGAAACCCCCGCGCGGCTTTTAGCCAAGTAAAGTAGCGCCTTTGCTGCCGCATCCAACCATTGCCGTGAGTGATCGGTCTCGTACAGCGCAATGAGACCCAAGGCTGCTTCGCCGGGGTAATACAGGCTTTCCCAATCGGGCACCGGCCCGCTCTCGACGCGATACTTGCTGACGAAGCTGCCATCGTCCCTCTGCAAGAATAGTAGAAACTGCCCCAGCGCCCGCAGATCTTCAAGCGGAATCGATTTCGGGTCTATCTCGTGAGCGGCGGCAAGTGCCACCAATCCCAGGCCAGTCGCACCTAAATGCGCATCGGAGCGCTCGGGCAAGGGCGCCGACCAAACGACTAGTTGGTCCGGACGTATCCCGGGCCCAACGTAGTTTTGCCGGAGGAACGCCGCCGCTCGTAATATCGTGTCGGCCGGTTTAGGGTCGGGCTGGTGATGATACAGCATTGCGAGCGCGTACATCGTGCCGGCGTGGCGAATGATGCTGTACGAGGGGTCCTTTCCAGTGCGGAGGTCAATTTGGTATGTGAACCTCCCATCCGGGCCGCAGGCGCGCTCCAGATAGCCAGTCGCAGAGGCAATTGCGCGGCTGAGGTCCGCGGCTGGAGGGGCAGCCTCTATCTCCCCTTCCCGGCTCGGCCTTGGCATTGGGTCGTCGGAGCTTGGTAGAGCCGCAAACGGCGCTTCGTCATAAAGTTCCCCGTTTCGATAGAAGCCGCCCAGAAGGGGAGCGCGTGGGCGGAGTGCGCCGGCAGCACCTTGCCGAGGCAAAGCCCTACTGGAATAGGGTCTTGGGCCCTCTACGAGACAGCCCTTACCGCCGCAATCATCGTCGTCGTCATCGCCTCCACCACCGCCGCCACCGCTGCAATAAGGATTGGGCACTGAAACCGGTATCTGACTAGTGGAGTTGCATTGCGGATTCGCGCCGGAGCACGTAAAGGTTTCGTATTCAATGTGATACGGTCCGGGACCGTCGTCATTTATGATCGTATCCAGATTGTTACTTTTGCAGCCGTATGGATATCCGCATTCTGCCGGAGATGTGGAGAAGTTTTCACACACCGTATCTTGGGCTGCCACGCCGATAGCGGCGAGCACCAGGGACATCAGACACGCTGTGAGCGCCAACCAACGAATCATTCGATATCTCCTTTAGGGACGGAGCTTTGTCCCTATAGACTCCAATTGGTTTCAGTTGTGCACGGGAGGGTCTTTGAATTCGTCAACAGAGACAACGTTGTACTTCCCGGGAATACTTGGGTCGGGCCGATAGTAGGCCCCAGACGCCCACTTGGTCCCATCGTCAAAATAAAAGGAGCTGAGGCCAACAACACAGCTCGTCACGCTTGAAAGCGACTGCCTGCTCTCAATCATGGACTTGATACCTTCGAAGTGGTCGTCGCCAAGGCGGCTGATGACCGGGATGGTCACTTCGTGGCCAGGTTCCACAAGAATCGGATCGCGAGGAGGATCGTTGAGCCTCTGGCCTGTAATACCAGAGTATGGCGCGTGGTCGGGCATCTGGCCGGCCGAGCTTTGGTCCCCAACGGTGGGATGTTCCTTGGTTCCGTCCCCGGTCTCAGGAAAACGCACTTGGATGCGGGCGAACACAATTTTCTTCCTCGACACGTTCTTAATCACAACCGAGAGATCTTTGAACCATTCATCGCCAGCCTCGAAAGGAACGCCGGGCTTAACCTCCACGTTGCCTTCCATTACCCTTATGATCTTGACTGGATCTTTCGAGAACGATTGCTCAAGTTGAACGGTTCTGGCAGCTGTGGGTCCGCCGTCCTCTGCGAGGACGACGTCCCGGGCAATATAGCGGGGAGCCAGCATATAGATAGACAATAGGCAGAGAAGACAACAAACCGTCAGACACAGCCGCCGCAAAGAACCAAACATTCAGACCTCCTTGCGATGCACCGATTTCTCAGTAACGCCGACAGAGTATTGCCACTTCCGTTGGCGCGTCAATAGTCGACGCGCCGACGCCGCGGAGTGCAAAAAACCTCCGCGCCGCCCTTCCCCGTGGCGGAGCGGAGGATTAATTTGGAAACCGGAGTCTCGATGCACAAACCGTCGCGAGCCACGGACCCACTGATCTTAGTTGGAAACAGCACAGTGCCGAGGGGGCAGGCGGTGAATCCAATCCAAGCTGGCTTCCACTTCCTAAAACGAGAATGGGTAGTAGTTCCCTTCACTCTTGGGAAAGAAAAATCGCAGGGCTCTGTGGGACCTTAGCTTGGGCTGGTCGATGCTAGCTAGGCGAATGATAAAGAAGGAGTTACTTGCGCAGTAGCGCCTTGGCTATAAACAGCACATTGGCTGGCCGTTCGGCCAGGCGGCGCATGAAGTAGGGGTACCATTCCGTCCCAAACGGAATGTAGACGCGCATTCCCCATCCATCTTTGACCAGACTCTGCTGCAGGTCGCGGCGGATGCCGTGGAGCATTTGGAATTCAAAGTGGTTACGCGGGATGTTTTCGCTTATGGCAAAGGTCTTGGCTTGCTTGATGATGGCTTCATCGTGCGTGGCAAGGCCGTGGTAGACGCTGCTCTTCATCAGCGTCTTCATCAGCTTGACGTAGTTGGCATCGACCTCGGCCTTTTTCTGGAAGGCAATCGCTTCCGGCTCTTTATAGGCGCCTTTGCAAAGACGTATGCGGATACGCTCGCTGAGCAGCTTGTCGACGTCTGCCTCGGCGCTGCGCATGTAGGACTGGATGACGGTGCCGACTGAGTCTTCGTTGCCGGGGACGCGGTGCAGTTCGTGAACAAAGTCGAGGGTCCGCTGGGTGTGGGCGGAACCTTCCATGTCGACGCGCACGAAATTCCTCGGCGACATGCTGGCGGCTTTGGCTACGAGGCCGCGGACGATATCAAAGGCCAGCTTCTCGTTGACGTCGAGGCCCATGTGGGTGAGCTTGAGGCTGATGTTGGCGTTGAGCCGGTGAGCGGCGATTTCGTCGAGCAGATTGTGGTAGAGGTCGGCGCTGGCGCGGGCCTCGTCGGCGTTGGTGACGTTTTCTCCGAGGTTGTCGATGGAGACGCTGGCTCCGAGCTGATTCATGGCAGCGGCAGCGCGGATGGCGTCTGAGACTTGGGTGCCGGCGACGAAACGGGCAGATGTGCGCTGGCCAAAGCGGGAGCGCTCGGCGATGCCGCGCAACGAACGGTTCTCGGAAAGGGCGATGAAGGCTGCCCTTAACATGGAGCGCCGGGTTGGTGCGGATCGGATTGTGGCGGGTTGGTGTGGACGGAGGCGCGCATTCTTCGGGGTAATTACGAGAACAGTATTTTTTATCACAAGACGCAAGCCGACCGCAGGATCAATCCCGCAACACCCGCGCGGGATCGGTGCGCATGGCGCGCCAGGCGGGGAGAAGACAGGCGGCGACTGAGATGATCGTCATTACTGCGATTGCCAATGCGAAGGCCAGCGGGTCGTTCGGACTGACGTTGTAGAGAAGCTTGCCGAATAATCGCGTCAGCGCCAATCCCCCAGCGGCACCAAAGATGATGCCGGCTGCGGTTAATCTCAGGCCGCGCGAAATCACCAAACGAAACAGATTGGAGGCTCCGGCGCCTAGAGCCAGGCGCAGTCCTAGTTCGCGATTGGCTTGGGCTACGGCATACGACATCACGCCGTAGAGGCCGATCGCCGCAAGGAGAAGAGCTAAGCCTCCGAGGATCGAAACCAGAGTTACAGCTACGAGTTGCGTCGAGGTTGAGCGGTTTACTTGTTCCTGAAGCGTAATCACTTCGTAGAGGGCAAGGTTTCGATCGAGCGCGTGGACCTCGCGGAGCACGGCGGATGAAACGCTCTGTAGAGGTTGGGTGGTGCGAATATTCAAGGCTGGCGCTATTGCGAAATCCTGCAGCAGCGGCACGTAGAAAAACGGCTTTGCGGTCTCGCGCATGGTCTGGTACTTGGAGTCCGCGGCGACACCGATGACCCGCACCCAGCGGCCATTGACTTGAAGCCGGCGGTCGATTGGATCCTGTGCGCCCCAGTATCGCGCTGCCATGGTCTGATTCACGATGGCAACGAGCGGTGCGTTTTCATCATCGGCGCGGGTGAATTCACGGCCGGAACGCAGAGGGATACCGAGGGTAGTGAAGTAGTCAGGGCCGACCTCGTTGTACTCGACGGTCGGTTGCTCCTCCGGCGGAGGCTGGTAACCGTCAACGGCGATGGGAGTGGACGAGTACGATCGATAGCCGAGCGGAGTCACACGCGCGAATGCGGCGGACTCGACGCCCGGTAGCGCCCGGATGCGATCGATCAACTCCTGCTGAAAGGTCTTGGCTCGCGGCGCGTCGTATCCAGCCGCGATTAAAGACACTCCAGTCTGCACCACGCTGGTGGTTGAGAAACCGGGGCTGGTGGTTCGAATCTTTTGCAGGCTTTGCAGCAGCAGCGCCGCGGCGACCAGCAAAACAAAACTCAGACAAACCTGGAAAACGACGAGGCCCGAGCGCACCCACGCCGTTCCCCGGGCGCTGACTACCCCCGAGGATTCGGCTTTCAGCGCGCCGGCGAGATCGAGGTTTCGGGTTTGAAGCGCGGGGACTAATCCGACAATCAGCGTGGCGATCAGGCAGATAGCGGCGCTCAACAACATCACGCGCCAATCGATTTCCCCAGGCAGATACATTGGCACGCCCGAGCGTGTCGGGAGCAGGAGCACGAGCGCGTGACGACACCAGTAGGCAACCAATAGTCCGCAGGCTGCGCCGATGGCTGCAAGGATCAAGCCTTCGGTGAAGAGTTGTTGCAACAAACGGGCGCGGCTGGCGCCGATGGCGAGCCGAACCGTCATTTCGCGGCGGCGGGCAAATGACCTGACCAGCAGCAGGTTGCCGACATTTGCGCAGGCGATGAGAAGCACAAACGCGACCACGGCGAGCATGATTTCGAGTGTGGGGAGAAGAGTCCCGGCATTATTGAAAGGGGTTTGCCATAATGGCCAGAGCGTGATGTTGCGTCCGCGGTTGGTGGCAGGGTAGGCGGATTCGAGGCGGGTTGCGATGGCCGAGATTTCTCCCTGGGCTTGCTCGCGGGTGACCCCTGGCTTGAGTCGCACATAGGATTCAATCCAGCGCTCGCCGCGATCTTCGAGTTTGTATCCGCCGCCTTCAAAGGTCTCCTCCATCGACGCGGGAACCCAGAAACGCATCGCCCATCCGACGAAGGTTCCATAGAATCCGTCGGGCGCAACACCGATGATGGTATGGGGAACATTGTCGAGGCGCTGCATCTTGCCGATGATTTGCGGATCGCTCTTGAAGCGGTCCCGCCAAAGCTGATAGCTGATCACTACGACCGGGTGAGCGTTGCTGCCTGCATCTTCGCCAGGCTCGAAGCCGCGACCAAGAATGGGGTGAACGCCGATGGCGTCAAAGTAATTTGCGGAGACGATGCTGCCGGTGGTGACCTCGGCCTTGTCGCCGACATTGAGCGTGCTGCCCGTAATCTTGCTGACGAAGAACGCATCGCAGAGCGTGCAGCTTCTTTGCAGGTCGAGGAAATCCGGCCATGAGAGGGGCGTTGGGCCGCTCTCGCCCCGGGCAGTTCCGGCCAAGGCGAGAAGCCGTTCCTGATGAGCTACGGCCGGGTAGGGACGGAAGAGAATGCCTTCGATCCAACTGAATACCGCAGTATTGGCGCCGATGCCGAGGGCCAGGCAGAGAATCGCCAGGGAAGAAAAGCCGGGGCTGCGGAAGAGTTGGCGGAACCCGTAGCGCAAATCCTGAATCAGATTTTCCATGTACAGCGTCCCCTGAACAGGGTCGGAAGGCTTGCTCACGAGGTCTCCTCACGGTTACCGAGTTAGACTAAACATGGTTCCGCTCGGTTAGCAAGAGGGGAACGCGGAACCTCCTGTTGCGGCTGGCGGCGGAACTTTTGATTGACACCGGCGTATCTCTACCTAGACATTCACAAGCGAGAACACGCATGAGTTTCGTCAAGAAGAGTTTCGCCGAGAACCCAGGCAGATACGCAGGCTTGCTCTATATACTCATGTCGATTCTTGGCTTCTTCGCCATGGGCTATGTGCCCGATAAACTGATCGTCCACGGCAACGCGGGGGCGACGGCCGGTAATATCACGGCCCATGAGACGCTTTTTCGCCTGGGCATTGCGGGGCAGTTGATTGGAGAGGCTGGTTTTATCTTCGTGGCTCTGGCTCTCTACGATCTGCTCAAGGGCGTCAATCGGAGGCACGCCTCCCTGATGGTGTTACTGATTGTGGTTTCGATTCCAATAGCGTTTCTGAATGAACTGAACTCCTTCGCTGCTCTCGCCCTCATACGTGGGGCTGATTATCTATCCGTGGTCGACAAGGGGCAGCGCGAGATTCTGGCGATGCTCTTTCTGCATCTGCATGGTCGCGGAATTGCCGTCGCCGAAATTTTTTGGGGGCTTTGGCTCTTTCCGCTCGCGCTGCTTGTGTACCGGTCGCGATTCCTGCCGCGGTTCCTGGGAGTTTGGCTCGGTCTCGCCGGCTTCGCCTGGGTGATCCTGAGCCTTACTGGCACTTTGCTGCCGCAGTATCAGGACAAGGTGAATAGCTATCTCCAGCCTGCCATCATCGGGGAAATCGCGTTTATGCTGTGGCTGCTGATCCGGGGCGCTAGGCCGGACGCCGCGGCCTCGTCGTCCACGGCTGCTTAGACTGCCGATGCACTCGATCAACAAATTGGCGAATGACTTTCGCAAGCTGGGCATCAGGGCTGGCGATGCTGTCATGCGCGACGCTGCTGGGTTCAGCCCATTGCGGAAAGCGCCACCCTCCGGCATAATAGTTGTTTGTCTTTATCTCTCCGGACGCTTCCGGGCAAAGGATCGTGCATTCTGTGCTGATGATTCGACTGGCGCGCTTTGGCGCGCGCAAACAACCTTATTATCGTGTGGTAGTGATTGAGAAGGAGCGGGCTCGCAATGGCCGCCCGGTGGAAGTGGTGGGGACGTATAATCCGCGCACCAATCCGGCTACTTTTGACTTGAAACGCGAGCGCATCGAGCATTGGGTTTCGAAAGGCGCCCAGCTTTCGGACAGGGTTCGGAAACTGGTTGCTTCTCCTGCACCGGCAGCAGCCGCTTCGGTCGCTTAAGCTCACTCTTCATTCTTAATCGTCTTATCAGGAGCCGCTAATGATCGAGCCGAGCGCCAGCCCGCGCGCCATGATTGAATACATCGCCAAGGCGATTGTCGAGGCCAAGGGCGAGGTTTTTGTCGACGAATACGAAGACGGCGACGAGACGGTGATTGAGTTGGAAGTGGCCGAGTCCGATCTGGGCAAAGTGATTGGGCGATCGGGCCGTGTGGCGCGGGCATTGCGCAACGTGCTCAGCGCGGCCGGGTCCAAACTCGACAAGCGCTACGCGCTTGAGATTATCGAGTAGGAATTCGACGTTTCGGCGAAAAAGTTCTCGGCGAATAGAATCAGCAAATGGCTTCGGACGCTGGCGGCGAGTGGGTTACTCTTGCGGTCGTCATCAAGACGCAGGGGCGGCGCGGAGAAGTTGCGACGGAATTGCACACCGATGTTCCGGGGCGATTTCAGCAAGGCATGCGGCTGTGGGCGCTTTTGAAAGACGGCGATCGCCGAGAAGTTACGGTGGAAGATCTTTGGCCACATAAGAGTTTTCTGGTGTTGAAGTTCGCAGGCATCGACACTCTCTCCGATGCTGAGTTGCTGGTAAATGCTGAGTTGCAGCTTCCGCTGGCCGAACGGGCCACGCTTGATCCGGGTTGGACTTATTTGAGCGACCTGATCGGATGCACTGTGTTCGATGGCGCGCGAGAGATTGGCGCGATCGAAGATGTGCAGTTCGGAGCAGGGGAAGCGCCGCTGCTGGTAGTCCGAGGTGAAGCGCAGAAGAGTGGAGCGAAGCTTCCCTACGAGATTCCCTTCGCCGAAGCGTATCTGGAAAAGCTGGATATGGAGCGGAAGGAAGTTCGGATGAAGTTGCCCGAAGGTTTGTTGGAAGTGAATGCTCCGGTGGCGAGAGAGAAGCGTCGTTAGTCGTCGGTCGATAGTCGATCGAGGAATTAATAGGCATCTGAGTTGGCGAACGACCAGCGACGAACGACCAACGACGGGTTCCGTAAATGAAGATCGACATCCTCACGATCTTTCCCGACTTTTTTCGCGGGCCTTTGGATTATGGGATTGTGCGCCGGGCGCGCGAGACGGGCCTGGTAGATGTTGGCATTCACGATCTGCGGGCGTATACGAAAGACAAGCACCGCACCGTGGATGACCGCCCTTTTGGCGGCGGCGAGGGCATGGTCCTGAAGCCGGAACCGATCTTTGAATGTTTGGAGTCACTCGGCGATGTGGCTTCGCGTGAGTCGCGGATGAACGCGACGGCGTCGCAGTCAGTGATTTTGCTTTCGGCGCAGGGGCGCAGGCTGGATCAGGCGCTGGCGGCGAAACTTTCTGGGCTCGAGTTGATCGTCCTCATCTGCGGAAGGTATGAGGGAGTGGATGAGCGGATCAGCGAGCACCTGGCCGACCGCGAAGTTTCGATTGGCGATTATGTATTGAGCGGCGGCGAACTGGGCGCGGCAGTGATTGTCGATACGGTGACTCGGTTGATTCCGGGTGCGGTCGGGAATCAGAATTCGACTCGGCAGGAGTCGTTTACCCAGTCGTTAGCAGAAGTGGAGTTGGCCGGCGATGCGCCGAGTTCGACTTGCGTTTCTGGCGGATTGCTTGATTATCCGCACTACACGCGGCCGGCGGAGTTTCGCGGCATGGCGGTGCCGGACGTTTTGGTTAATGGCAACCATGAGCAGATTCGCAGTTGGCGGCGGAAGACGGCGCTAGCGAAGACGCTGCGCAACCGTCCAGACTTGCTGGAGCGGGTTCGGTTGACGGATGAAGACGAGGAATTGCTGGCCGAGATCAGGCTGGGGCTTTCTCAGGGGATCGGCACAGAAGGAATCGACAGAGAAGGCTAGCGCTCTCTGCGGAGATTAGAATCAGGAAGGAAAACATTATGCGCAATCCGATTATTGAAAAGTTGCTGGCGAAATCGCGCCGCACAGACATTCCGAAGTTTGGCCCCGGCGATACAGTCAAAGTGCAGGTCAAGATCAGAGAAGGCGAAAAAGAACGCCTGCAGGCCTTCGAAGGCGTCGTCATTGCGCGAACGCGGGGCGCGCAGCCGAGCTTCACCGTCCGTAAGATCAGCTTTGGCCAGGGCGTGGAGCGCATCTTCCCCATCGACTCGAAGGTCATCGACAAGATTGACGTGGTGCGCTCGGCAAAAGTCCGCCGTGCCAAGCTTTATTACTTGCGCGGACTGAAGGGTAAAGCGGCGCGACTGAAGGAAGTCGAACAGCAGTAGGCGCGGCTCGCTCATCTCGTTGTACTCTGCTCGGCGGGCTGGATGCTCGCCACCAGAACACGACACTACTCGTGTTTACAAACTGTTTACATCCTCATAATTCTGCCCCGCACTAGAATCCCAAAATGTCGACAACGGCGCAGTCCGTCGTGGCTGCGCTATTTCAGATCCAGGGTTTCAAGATCAGATTGTCGATCAGGCGCGTCGTGCCGACGTACGCGGCCACCGCGGCGAGCGTTGGTCTCGATATTTGCTCGACGGGGTTCAGCGTATCGGGGTCGACGATCTCGCAATAATCGAGCACCACGCCGGGCTGTCCTGCAAAAATTTCCTTGGCGGCGGCGATTAATTGGGCGCCGCTTCTTTCACCGGCTTGGAACTCGCGCTCTACCCGCTCAAGCGCGCGGTGCAGAACGAGTGCACGGGCGCGATCGTCGGCATTCAGGTAGGCGTTGCGCGAACTCATCGCCAAGCCGTCGGGTTCGCGCACGATGGGGCAGGCGACAATTTCTATGGGGAAATTGAGATCGCGCACCATGCGGCGGATGATGGCGAGTTGCGCGGCATCCTTTTGTCCGAAGACAGCGGCATCGGGCTCGACGATATGAAAGAGCTTGGCGACGATGGTGGTCACGCCGCGAAAATGGCCGGGGCGGGAGCGTCCATCGAGCCTTTCGCTCAGTCCTTCGACTGAGACCCAGGTGGCGTCGTGCGGAGTGATACCCGCGGGATAGATCTCTTCGGCGGAGGGAGCAAAAAGGATGTCGACTCCTTCTTTTTCGAGCAACTGGCGGTCGCGATCGAATTGGCGCGGATACTTAGACAGATCTTCGGTGGGACTGAATTGGGTAGGGTTCACAAATAGCGAGACGGCGACCGCGTCGCATCGCGCTTTGGCAGCGCGGACGAGCGAGAGATGGCCTTCGTGCAGTGCGCCCATGGTTGGAACGAGACCAAGGCGCTTGCCGATGGCTCGCGCGGCGCGGCAGGCGGCGCGGACTTCGGCGATGGTCGAACAGATTTTCATCGTAGCGCGAAGTAGTCGCCGGCATTATTCGCGAATTTCGCTTCGCTGACATATTTCGCGAACATCGGGAATCAGGGCGCCTCGTAGTATTCAACATCCAACTCGTGAAGGGTGCCGATGAGCAAGGCGCGATTTTTCCGCAGGTCGGTTTTCGTCTGCTCGGAGGCATTCTTGGGAATTGCCTGAGCGATCATAACCACACGGCCGTAGGGCCATGCGCTCGACCCGAGCGAAACCAACTCGGCCGGGATTTGTTCTGGCGTCAGCATGTGAATCTCGTGATTGGAAAGATCGACGAAGCCGATGCCATCCTCGCGCACCACGAGATAGGGATTCTTCCAATCCGCCATATGGCTGACCGCCGGATACTTTGACCGATCCGCTGGCGGAATGGATTCGAGGCCGGTGGGTTCATGCCCTTGCGCCGCCGGTGGCGACGCGGCGGGCTGGGAGCACGAGATCGAAATCGCAAAAAGGGCGACGGCGAGCGTTGCTTGCGTAACAGCCCGTAGCCTCGCGCGCGCGTGCTTCCCCGATTCGTTAAGCAAGACGTTTTTCCCCGCCCGCTATTATCGCTGCATGGCATGCTTGCGGTGGAGTACCGTTTCGAGTGCGGCCTGCGTCTCCTTCGGCAGGTGGTAGCTTTCGGCGTCGTTCGGAAACTGGTGCGAAACGACGTCGGCCTTGAAGGCAAGCACAGATTGCGTAATCAGGGCAGCCGCGTCTCCGTAGTGGCGGACAAATTTTGCGCCGTGCCCAAACGTCAGGTTGACGAGATCGTGGAAGACCAGCACTTGGCCATCGCAATCGGGGCCGGCTCCGATGCCAATGGTAGGCGTATCGACCTCGGCGGTGATGAGGGCCGCGACCTCGCGAGGAATGCCTTCCAGATAAATACAAGCCACGCCAGCGCGATCGAGCGCCACCGCGTCGCGCATGAGTTGCTCGATGGCGTTCAGAGATTTGCCTTGCACTTTGTATCCGCCCATCACGTTGACCGATTGCGGAGTCAGGCCAATGTGTCCCGCGACGGGAATCTCGGCGTCAATGACGCGGCGGATCACGTCGGCGCGCTTTTCGCCGCCCTCCATCTTGACGGCTTCGGCTCCGCCTTCTTTGACGAAGCGTGCGGCGTTGTGCACCGCTTCGCTGGCATCAACCTGATACGAGCCGTAAGGCATGTCGGCAATGAGCAGCGCGTCTTTCACGCCGCGACGGACGGCTTTGACGTGATGCAGCATCTCGTCTACGGTGACGGAGAGCGTGTTCTCATAGCCGAGCATCGTCATCGCGAGCGAATCGCCAACCAGGGCAATATCGATTCCGGCCTCGTCGACCAGGCGCGCGGTCGCGTAGTCGTAGGCGGTGAGGCAGGTGATGGGTTCGTGGAGAAGCTTTTTTTCCCGGATCGTGGCGGTGGTGACCTTGCGGCGCGGAGAATGCCCGCTGATAGGTGTGAGACTCACTGTGTCCTCCAGTGCCCCTCCGCAAGCTAGGCGGATAGAGCCTGTGCGCGTCGTCTTTACCTTGCAAGCTTTAGATGACGCTTGGGCGATTATAGCTGCAAATGGGGTGGTCGTCGATAGGAGTTGCCGATGGCTTGTAACAGCGCTCAAAGGCGCCGCAAGTCCTTTATATTGAGTGCCGCTTGCGCTTCGCATTCTCCCGGAGCCACGCAGTGTAACCAGCCTCATGGAGCGTGCCTGCCGCCAACGCCATTACGGCCTGCGTTGCGTCTTCTTCGCTGGCATTGAAATCGAAGCCGTGGAGTTCCAGGAAGAGAATGCCGATTACAAATCCTGTCCCCTTATTGCCATCGACGAGAGGATGGTTCCGGACGATGCCAGCGGTGTACAGGGCGGCCATTTCGACGACGTCGGCACTCTTGGCATAGGCATGGTGCTGGCGAGGACGCGCCAGAGCTGATTGCAGGAGGCCGCGGTCACGCACGCCGCTCGCGCCGCCGTGAAGAGCGAGCAGACGATCATGGACCGCGAGAACATCGTGCTCGTCGATCCAGAGCAGTTTCTTTTTCATCGGTCGAGAGGGTTACTTTGCCAGGGCGTGCAGAGTGTTGCGATATCGCGCCATGATTTCTTCTGCCTTCGTCATTTTTTTCTCGAAGGCAGGATCGTACGGAGTGAGGCGATAGTCGCCGTCGGCCGATTCGATCAGAAAAAGCCGTTCTCCATCGCCGGCGCCTAGACGGTTGACCACTTCTTTTGGCAGAACGACGCCGAGCGAATTGCCGAACTTGCGGATTTTTAGTTCCACCACAATAACTCTCCCTTGTGTTATTACAATTGTAATAACTTTGCGGCGGTTGGGCAAGTGCGCTATTTAGCGCTTGATGATTGGGAATTCCGCCGTCCCTACCTGCGCCACGTGCTCTTCGGCAAAAGCGGTTACGCGGTCGAGGGCGGACTGCAACTCGCGATGGGACGCCGCCAGTCGCGCGTCCCGCTCCACGAATGTCTCTGTCCTGGTTTCGGCGAGGACTTGCATTTTAGCGCTAAGGCGAACCAGCGCCCTGGCGAATGGCTTGGGGATCATCAGAGCATCCCACGTGTTCAGGACCCAGGCACCACTTAGCGCCAGGCCGAAGGCAGCCATCGGAGCATTGCTGGCGCGGGAGAGTAGCACTGGTCCCGGCTTGGCCACGAACTTTGGGCCGCGCGGGCCGTCGATCGTAAATACTACGGAATTGGCCTTCAGGAGCTGGCTTCGCAAACCCAGCAGGGCTTTTGCGCCGTCCCGACTGCTGGACCCTCGGACCGCGACGAAGCGTAGTTTCTCCAGAGTGCGGGCGATGTATTCGCCATCGAAGCTGCGGCTTATCATGACGGCTAGGCCGGTATTTCTCCACAGCCATGCGCTGGGGAAAACGGCGCGATGCCAGAAGGAATAAATCACCGGCTTTTCGAAGGTTGCATCGTGGGGCGAAGGCGGTTCTTCCCACGAGATGGAATAGCGCAGGGTGGGACCGATCAGCGAGATCGCGAAATAGCTGACCCAACTGATGAACCACAGCGCAATCCTTTGCCGCAATGTGAACGGGCGAGCGGAGCGAACGGGTTGCTCAGGCTCGATCGCGGCAGAAGAGGAACTCACGCCGATATTGTAGCCGGGAAAGAAACGATTCACGCAAACTGAGAGCTGACCTGCGAAGTGGCTACGTTTCCAGATAGCCTACGATCCACTCTTTGAGGCGTTGCCGGCGTTCGTCGGTGGTATCGAAACGAACGCCAAAACTTTTATTCGGTTTCTTCCAGCTCACCTGGCCACGGACCCACACGCGCGGCAGAGTCAGCAACGAAAAGGATACTTCCACCTGGGCGCCGATCTCAGGTACGTGATTGCCCTTGAGCGACATTCCTCCGGTGCTGATTTCCTGGCTCGTGGCGGTGATGCGCCCACCGTCATTCATCACGATGCCTACCTCAGTCATCACCGGGACGCGCACATAGCGGCGAAATTCGTGAAGCACGAGACTGCGAGTGGAGCGCACAAGTTTCATGGCGGCGGAGCGCTCGAGTGGCTCGTGAAACACAGCGTTCAGGCACAGGCTGGAGTAGCGCATGGCGTCCTGCGCGGTGCCGCCTAAGCCGTAAATTATGATCCGGCTGTTGGAGGCCGAGGCGCGGGCCAGTTCAATGATGGCGCCGGCGCTTTCTTCAAGGGATAGCACGCAGGCCTCGAATTTTTCGTGTTTCAAGCGGTCGGCTTGGTCGCGGTGAATCGGAATCGTTTCGATCCCATGTTGTCGGAAGCACTCGCTGATCA
This sequence comes from uncultured Acidobacteriaceae bacterium, assembly GCA_963800565.1. Lineage (GTDB taxonomy): Bacteria > Acidobacteriota > Terriglobia > Terriglobales > Acidobacteriaceae > Acidiflorens. Next base: position 2,776,229 of record CAWDBM010000006.1, on the reverse strand, counting down.
GCTGCGCCGAGCCCCCGGGCAAATCAAAGAGGGCGACGCGGGCAACGGTTTTTCGATGGACAGGGGGAGGGGCGAGAACGGCTGCGGTCGAAGTAGGCATGAGTCCCAGGGGTTGAACTCCTCTAAAAGCCCATTCTGACGTGGCATTTGACGGGTGTATAGGTTTCGAAAGGGCTTAGGCATCGTCCAATAGGGCCATTACGATGGTTGTACCTGGAACCGGTAATGCCTACTCCCTTCGTTCCCCGCTGCCTCCGACGACACCGGCGGCCGCGCCTCTAACTGCCGATCAGGTAAGATGTTGCAATCGTTCCATCATTCGCCGCACTCTGCAGATGATTACTTTAGACGACATCCAGTCGGCCTTGGGCCGCATTCGAAGTTCTATCTACCTTTCGCCGTGCGCGCTTTCCGCGACGTTTTCAGAGTCTACGGCCAATCAGGTTTATCTGAAGCTTGACAACCTGCAACGGACGGGCGCTTTCAAGGAGCGCGGCGCGCTGAACAAATTGCTTTCTCTGAGTGCTGAAGAGCGCGCCCAGGGCGTGATTGCGGCGTCGGCGGGAAATCACGCGCAGGGCGTGGCTTATCACGCCGGCAAGCTCGGCATCCGTGCCCAGATTTGCATGCCGCTGACTACGCCGCTGATCAAGGTATCGGCGACGCGCGGCTATGGCGCCGAGGTGGTGCTGCACGGCGCGAATTACGACGAGGCGTACGAAGAGGCGTTACGGCGGAGCCACGCGGAGCACCTCGCTTTTGTACACGCCTTCGATGACGATGCCGTGATTGCCGGGCAGGGGACGATTGGGTTGGAGCTGATTGAGCAGCATCCTGATCTCGAAGCGGTGGTTGTGCCGATTGGCGGCGGCGGCTTGATTGGCGGCATTGCCTGCGCGCTGAAAGAGTCGAATTCCCAGTCGAATCGAAAGATTCAGGTTTTCGGAGTGCAACCGTCGCGGCTGCCCTCGATGAAAGTTGCGGTCGCGGAAGGCAAGCCAGTGACGCTGGCGGCGGCTTCGACCATTGCCGATGGAATCGCCGTGCGGCGCGCGGGGGAGCGTACACTTCCACTGGTGCAGAAGTACGTGGACGACATTGTTACGGTCGAAGAAGAGGAAATCGCTAACGCAATTTTGCTGCTGCTGGAGCGCGAAAAAACTCTGGCGGAAGGAGCGGGCGCCGCCGCCATTGCAGCTCTGGTGAATCGCAAGCTGCCGTTGGTTGGGAAAAAAGTTGCGGTTCTGGTGTGTGGCGGGAACATCGACGTAACGCTACTCTCACGCATCATCGAGCGCGGCCTCGTGAAAGATGGGCGCCTGGTGCGGCTGCGCGTTCACCTGCCTGATTATCCCGGAGCGCTGAATCGCCTAACGTCGATCCTCGCGCAGCATCGCGCGAATATCGTCGAAACCGATTATGACCGCGCTTATCACGGCGTTGGCCTGGGCGAGACCGCAATTGAGATTACGATGGAAACTCGCGGGCCTGACCATATCGCCGAGATCATTTCGGCGCTGGGCGCGGCGGGATATACGCAGGAGAGGGTGCTGTAGGGCTTTTCACCGCCGAGACGCCGAGACCGCCGAGACCGCCGAGGGAACGATGTATAGCGTGGGTTGCTGAGGCTAACAGACAAGTGGCCCCTTCGCTCAGTTCTGCTGAATTTTGCTCCGAAGCTCACGCAAGATCAGTTCGAACAACAGTATTAGCGACTCGTTACCAAGTATTTGGCTCTTCCTGATGGCCGGCAGCAGCAGTGTTTTAGGTCGAAGAATCGCGATTCGCTGCGTGGTGGCGCTGGTCTGCGTGCTCGCCGTGTATTTTGCGTTCGGCTTCGGCGTCTACTACTGGAAGGAACACGTTCATCATTATGAAGCGGGCGCAATCGCCAGTTTGATCGCTTTGCACACGATGCGGGAAAATTACACAAAAGGATCATGCTTCATACGCTAGTGTGGTGTCCCGGAAATATACGAACAAAGTCGGGCGATCTTCTGCAGGATCGAGTCGGCCGTGGCGGTCCAGACAAATGGCCGACTGGAACGGTTGTAATGCTGCACGAAGGAGTCGATTTTCTGAATGAGGTCTGCCACGCTGGTGAAGGTACCCCGACGAATGGCGCGTTGGGTGATGAGGCCGAACCAGCGTTCGACCTGGTTAAGCCAGGAGGAATAGGTGGGGATGTAGTGCATGTGATAGCGGGGCCGCTGCGCCAGCCAGGTGCGCACCCTGGGATGTTTGTGGGTGGCGTAGTTGTCGACGATCAGGTGAAGTTCGAGTTCCGGCGGCACCGACTCGTCCAGGTGGCGCAAGAAGGAGAGAAATTCTTGGTGGCGATGCCGCGGCTTACATTCGGTGAACACAGCGCCGGTGGCGATATCCAGAGCGGCGAACAGAGTGGTAGTGCCATGGCGGACATAATCATGAGTCACGCCCTCGACGTAGCCCAAGCCCATCGGCAGCACGGGTTGGGTGCGGTTCAGAGCCTGAATCTGGCTCTTTTCATCGACGCAAAGCACCAAAGCGTGATCCGGTGGGTTCAGGTAGAGGCCGACGATGTCGCGCACCTTCTCGATAAAGAAAGGATCGGTGGACAGCTTAAAACTGCGGGTACGGTGGGGTTGCACCCCAAAGGTCTGAAATACGCGATGCACCGTGGAACGAGAGATTCCGCTGGCTTGGGCAGCTTGCCGGATACTCCAGTGGGTGCAATTGGCGGGCTTACGCGCGAGCGTGCGCTTCAGCAGAACGGCGATCCGCTCATCCTCGATGCTGCGGGGCCGACCGGGACGCAGTTCGTCATAGAGTCCGGCCAGTCGGCGCTCGATAAAACGCTGCCGCCACTTGCCCACGGTAGCATTTCTCCAGCGCAGACGAATCGCGATTTGCGTGTTGCTTTGCCCCTGCGCCGACCACAGCACAAGTTTGGCCCGCGCCACCAGAGAGTGCGGCAAACTGCGGGAAGCAGCCAGGCTACGTAGTTGGATTTGTTCGTCCTGGGCGAGAGTAAGGGAGGGCTTGGGGCGTCCCGTGATCATGGTCGGAGTTTATCTCAAGCCCGATACTTATGCTAGTTATTTATGGGACACAACACTAGTACGTTTCCGCAATTGGGTTTGCCACTCGGTGCCAGCTTGAATGGGGAGCTGCTGACTTGGGACGGGGGCCCCTACCGTTATCGAATTGCCTGGACGGTGCCTGACCAGACAGGGAGCGTTGTGGAATACCGCATCGTCGCGCGACCGACCGTGTACTCACGCCAAAGCAAACGCAGCTTCTTGATGGATCAAACTGGGATGATTCATTTCACCACGATGAATCGTGACGCAGTAAAAAGCGATCAAGGCATTCCCAACGACAGGTGAAGGGAGGGAGCCTACCCTTTTCGGGGTGTAAAAGAGCACCATCTCGAGACTTCTCGGCGTTCTTGGCGTCTCGGCGGTGAGACTCATTCAAACTGTCTTCGGAATCTTTCCAGCTGATCTTTGACTTCGCCCACTTCCCTCCTGAGTTCGGCCACTTGCTCCTCCAGGCGAGCAATGCGGTCGGCGTCGTCTGACTTGCGCTCAGAGATTTCGCTAGGCCGCGCGAGCCCTTCGGCTTCGACCACATCCCCAGCCAACAGATGCGCGTAGCGCGATTCCTTCGTCCCCGGCTGGCGAGGCAAGACTTTCGCCAGTGGCGGATCGCGCTGCATTAATTTCTGCAATGCCGACTGCACATCGTCCAGGGCTTCGAAGTGAAACAGGCGCTCGGTGCGGCCGCGGAGTTCGCCGGGAGTTTGCGGTCCGCGCAGCAGCAGGACGCAGAGGATGGCGATCTCCGGACGCGTGAAGTTGAAAACCTCTTGCAGGCGCTGCTCATATTTGGTTACGCGGCTGTCGGCTCCGCGCGCGGGACCGGCCAGGCGCTGCTGTTGCAGGCCTTCGAGCGCGTCGCGCACCGCGTCTTCTTCTAGCTGCATCACGGGATCGCGATTCGACTTCTGGTTGCAGGCATTCACGAGCGCGTTCAGCGACAGGGGATAATACTCGGGAGTGGTGATGTCCTTTTCGATCAGAGAGCCGAGGACGCGGACTTCGCTTTCCGTTAGTTTTATGTCCATTGTATGACCGTTAGTTTTTTCGTCGCTTTGATTGTATAGAAGCGGCAAAACTAACGGCCGCGGGCGAGGGCGCCCGCGCCACACAGTTCCACACTTTAGGGACAGCCGGACACATGGGCTGAATCGGTCGCGCGAGTTGCGCGCGCAAAACTTCTGGCCACCTGACGGACTCGCCACGTCCACCTCAGTGAGTGGTAAAGGAAAAGTACGTTCCGTACAAGGCATTTCCTCCCAGGTCGTAGATGTACGCGTTAACGTAAGGCCAACCAACTTCCATGGTGTACGCCGCGCCGCCGCCGATCAGGTTGTTCTTCGGAGTCAATGTGGCCGTCTTGTAATCCGCAGAGAATGTGATCGTCCCCGCGACTATGTTATTCGACGGGTCATACAGCACGAAGCTGTTGTTTGGATCGAACGACGCTGGATCCATCGCCTCGCTGAATACGACCTGGATCGTAGTGTTGTCGGGAACATTCGCCTGGCCATTGGTCGGATTCGTCGACGCGACCGTCGGTACGACCAGGTCGGTTCCCGTACCCGTGGTGAATGACACCGCCGCGAACGTGGACTGCGCGTTGCCCGTAATGTCGACCACTCCGGTAACGTTGATCGTATAGGTCGTGCCGGTGGCCAGTGGCACTTGCGGCAGCAGTTGGATTCCCTGGTCGCCGTCGAACAGCGAGACGGTGGTCGGAACAACGGTACTCCCCTTCTTCAAAGTCACTCCCGTGAGCGACGCTCCGGAGATGGCCTCGTTGAACAAGATTTGCACTGGCGCATTGATGGGCACGTTTGTGAAGCCGCCCGGCGGATTCACCTGCCCTACGACCGGGCCGGTTGTGTCGGTTCCGCTTCCGGTGTAGAAACTCGCGTAGAAGCTCGATTGCAGGTTGCCGGCGAGGTCGGCCAGCGAGGAACTCCCCAAGCTGTACTCGGTGCCCGCCGTCAGGGGACTGGTGGGCACGACGAAAACGGTGGTCTGGTCGCTGCTCCACGAAATCGTCACCGGAATAAACGAGTAATAATACGGGCAGTAGTAGAAGTAAGCGTAGGAGCAGATACCGACAGTGGCGCCATCGAGGCTGCCAATATCGATTGGCTCGTTGAACTGCATGGCAAACGTTGCATTCGTGCCTACCGTCTGGCCGCTCTGCACGCTGGGATTGATGACGTATGGCGCGTTGAAATTCGGGCCCGCCATCGTAGTGAAGGTAGTGGTCTTATTCGCAACGGCCACTCCCACTTCACTGGTGACGCCGCTGATAGCGATTGTCATGGATGTGCTCGAAGGTAGCGGAGCCTGCGGAACAATCATCGTGCGGGTGTAATCGGGCGTGAAGCTGATGCTCGATGGCACCTCCGTGACCGAACCTCCACTTAATTGGACCGAACTTCCCGTGACCGAGATTGGATTGATCGCCTTGTTGAAGCTAACGCTGACCCCGGCGTTGGTCCCGATGTTGCCAAACGCGTTCGGCGGAGCGAGCGCCGTAATCGTGGGAGCGACTTTGTCGGTTGCTGTCCCTGCGGTGAAGTACGAGTTGTAATTCTGCACAGGCAGTCCGTCGGTGTTGGTTACTCCGCTGCTGATACTGACAATGTAACCATCTCCAGCAGTCAGGTTGCTGCTGGGAGCGATGTTAATCACCTCTCCGCCGCCCACCAGCGACAGTGTCGATGTCAGCGCGATTCCCGTGTTTTGATTGGTCAGCGTCACATTCGTGCTGTTGATCGTCCCGGATGCAAGCGCCTGGTCGTATTGCACCTGGACAATGGTGTTCAGCGGCACATTGGCGGCGTTATAGAACGGATTTACCGCCTCCGCCTGCGCCGCCGTGTTGGCGAGCGATCCCGCCACTGTGAACTGGCCGGAGTAGTAAGTCATGTAGTTACCGTAAACATCCTGTGCCGTTGAATCTAGGAAGACCTGGATTGAGGCGCCGGCAGTGAGCGACGAACTCGGCGTGAATTCTACACCCTGGCCATTGCTGACTACATTGGTTGTGCCCGAAATAATCACTCCGTTTTGTGAAATGTGCAGAGCGCCGGGGATCGTGCCAGCGTTCATCGGCGCGCTCGTAAACAGCGTAATTACCGTGTTCGCGGGAACCAGGGTGGCGCCATTCCCAGGTCGTGTGCTGATCACCGTCGGCAATGCAGTCAAAGCCCCCGACGTGGTGGTGAACTGGCTCGTCGTGTTGGCCAGAGCGTTACCCGAGAGATCCGTAATCAGGCTTGTAGCCACTGCGGTCAGGGTTGCGCCTGCTGGAAGCGCCGTGTTGCTGTAATTCAACACGACGGTCCGGTTGTTTTCAGAGATGGACATGGATGGGTTGAGCGGTGCGTCTCCGTTGAGCAGATTGACGCTGCTCTGCGTAATCGTCGACGGGTTGATGGACTTCGAGAACGCCAGTACGACTTGCGAGTTCAGGCCGACATTGGCGGTCCCGTTCGCAGGAGTGATGGTCACGGTGGGCGCAGTGTGGTCGACAGTGCTGGCCGTCGTAAATGTCCCACCGTTGTTGTAAGCGATATTTCCCGCCTCGTCCGCGAGACCGTACACATACATCCCCATGACCGTGCTGGCCGGGTACTGGGTCTGCGGAGTGAATGTCACGGAAGCGCCATTCACGCTGTAGGTTCCTGCCACATAATCACCGGTGGCATTCACGTAAACCTCGACGGTTTGCGTGTTCACTGACGCTGGATTGATCAGATCGTTCATCGTGAAGGTGACCGAACTGGTCACCGCAACGCCGGTAGCTCCGCTCACCGGACTGGTCGAATTCAATGTAAACGAACCGCTCCCGTACGAACTGGTGCCCGTCGTAAACGAACTGGCAAAGGTCGTGACCGAATTGCCTTGCACATCATTGAAGCCCCCCACCGAAACGCTGTACACAGTGGAGGCAGTGAGGGCGGCCGTGGGCACAAAGGTGAGAGTGACGCCGTCACTGGCTAAGGTCACGGTTCCGGCGATGGCGCCGCCGCCCGAAGGCGTAACTGTAATCGAGCTGTTGCTAATTGTCGTCGGGTCGACGCTGTCGCTCATTACCGCAATGACTTGTGCATTGAGCGGCACGCCGGTCTGGGCGTTGACCGGGCTAATGGTGCTGACCGTAGCGTGCGTGGTGTCAGAACCGGAACCCGTGATGAAGGTGCCGGCGTAGTCGTTAATGCCGCAATTTCCGGCAACGTCGTAGAGACACTGGTAATAGTTGACGTAGAGTTGGTACGTGGTAATAGGCGCCAACGGGGAAGTGGGTGTGAGCGTGGCCGTCATCCGGTTGGTGGACATGCTGACTGTGGCCGGCACCCATTGGTTGGTCGCGCTATTACGCAGAACAACCGAGCCGTTGTAATAGGTCTCGTTCGAGCTGGTGACCACGCTAAGGGGATTGAGGCGCTCGCTGAGTTCAATGCGGGGCGTCACGTTGGTGCCGACATTAGTTGTGCCACTCGGCGGATCGACAACGGTTATGGTTGGACCGTTCAAGTTAAATGTGGTTCCGGTAGTGAAGGTATTCGTAACCGGACTCGTCATTAGATTGCCAGCCGTATCTTTGATCCCGGTAATCGTCAGCGTGTAATTCGCGTTGGGCAGCAACGGCTCTGCCGGCGTTAGGGTCAGCAATTGGCTGGCATCGCCGAATGTTGGCGTGACCGCAACTGGATTGCCGCTTGTCGTCAGCGTTATCTGGCCGGTGGTCGCCGGGTTGATCGGCTCGCTGAACAGAATCTCCACCGGCGAATTTATCGGGACGGCGGTCAGCGTATTCTCCGGACTGGTGTTGATGACCGTCGGCGGGTTGGTGTTGGCCACGAAGGCGGTTGTAAAGCTCGAGCTGAAATTCGTCTGCGGATTCCCGGCAAGGCCCGTCAACGATGCACTGCACAGCCAGTACTGGCTTCCCACGGCCAGGGGGGCACCAGGTACGACAGAGACCGTGGTCTGATCGGTGCTCCACGAGACGGTCGCCGGAATCAGATATTGACTGCCATAAATGCAGCCGTAGTAGTAGTAGGCGGAGATGCCAACAAACCCTGTGTCGACGCTACCAATGTCAATGGCCTCGTTGAACTGCATGGTGAACGCCGAATTCACCGGAACATTCGTCTGACCGTTCTGCACGCTGGAGTTCAACACGACGGGGCCAGTGAAGTCCGGCTGCCCCGCGGTGGTGAAGGTGGTCGTCGTTTTCGTGACCGCGACCCCTGCTTCGCTTGTCACACCGTTGATTGTGACGGTCATGGGAGTGCTCGGAGGCAGTGGTGCCTCTGGCGTGATCGTCACACGAGTGTAGTCGGGACTGAAGGTGATGCTCGATGGCACTTCCGTAGTCGAACCGGCCGTCAACTGAATTGTGCTGCCCGTCACCGAGATCGGATTGACCGCCTTGTTGAAGGTCACCGAAACTAGAGTGTTGGTGCCAATGTTGGTTGCGTTGTTCGTGGGAGCCTGCGAAGTGATTGTCGGCGCAACCTTATCCGTCGTTGTTCCCGCAGTGAAATAAGAAGTATAACTTTGCACCGGCAGGCCATCCGAGTTGGTCACGGCGGTGCTGACCGTCACACTGAAAGAATCACCGGCCGTCAGGTTGCTCGCGGGAGCGACATTGATCACTTGCCCGTTGCCCACCAACGTAACGTTCACTGCCGGATAGGTCCCTACCGTATTGTCGTGAAGCGTCACATTCGCGTTGTTGACCGTTCCGGACGCGAGCGCCTGGTCGTACTGCACCTGAACGACCGTGTTCAGCGGCACATTCGCGGCATTGTAGACCGGATTCACAGCCTGCACCGTGGCCGCCGTGTTGACCGGAGATCCGGCCACGTAGAACTGTCCGGAGAAGCTTGTCAGCGGCACACCGTCCGCGCTCGTGGCCGTCGAATTCAGGAAAACCTGAATCAGGTCGCCCGCTCCAAACGAATTGCTCGGCGTGAACTGTATCGCCTGCCCGTTGCTGAAGGTTTGCAGTCCTCCCGAAACCACTACGCCGTTATCGCTAACGAACAGGGCTCCAGCAATCGTGGAGACATTCATGGGGGCACTGGTAAAGAGCGTGATGACCGTATTGGCCGGGACATTCGAGCCGCTGCCGGGGCGCATTGAAATCACGGACGGCGCAGTATTCGAAAGGACTGTGGTTAATGTGAATTGGCTACTCGTGTTGGCGAGGGAATTACCAGAGAAATCCTGAATGCCGCTATTGAGTTCAACCGTGATGGTGGCACCGGGAGTCCACGCGCCATAGCCTGTGTTCGGACTAATGACAATTGTGCGGTTATCCTGAGAGATACTGTATCCGTAATTGATGGCTGTATCTCCGGCGAACAGCGACACGGTATTCGTGGTAATGGTCGATGGATTGATGGACTTCGAGAAAGTTAATACCACAGGGGCGTTGAGCCCGACATTGGTAGCGTTGTTCGCCGGCGAGATCGTCACCGTGGGCGGCGTCTTGTCGACGGTGTTAGCTACCGTAAACGTGCCCCCATTGTTAGAAGCGAGGTTGCCCGCCTCGTCGGCTAGGCCATAGATATACATGCCGATGGTTGCATTGGCCGGGTATGGGCTCAGCGGCGTAAATGTCACGGTTGCGCCACTGACGCTATAGGTCCCCGCCACATAGGTGCCACCGCAGGCGTTGATGCAGACCTCTACCGTGCCGGTGTTCACCGACGCGGGATCGATCAGATTGTTCATGGTGAAGGTGATCGGACTGGTTACCGACACGCCACTGGCGCCGCTGGCCGGGCTCGTCGAATTCAGAGTGAACGATCCGCTCCCGTACGAACCGGTTCCCGTGGTAAATGAACTCGTAAAGGTTGTAACCGTGTTGCCTTCGATGTCGGCAAAGCCGCCAACCGACACACTATAGGGCTTCGACGCGGTTAGCGACGAAGTGGGCACAAAGGTGAGGGTGACGTTGTCGCTGGCTAATGTAACCGTTCCGGCGACTGTGCTACTGCCCTGCTTCAGCGTGATGGAGCTGTTGGTGATAGTCGTGGGATCGATCTGAGCGCCCATCACTGCCACTACCTGAGCATTCGTCGGAACTCCAGTCTGGGCGTTCGCCGGACTGATGGTGCTGACTGTGGTCGGGGAGGTATCGGCCGAGGTGCCGGTATAGAAGTAGCTGTTAAAGGCCGCGCCGGAGTTGCCAGCAATGTCGGTTTCGCTGCCATTCAAGTAGAGGTTGTACTCAGTATTGGGCAGAAGTTGTGCCGTGGGACTAAAGGTCGCAGTCAAACGATTTGCCGCAACTGTTACCGTGCCGGGAACGGGGAGCGAGCCATAGTAGGGGTCATAGTAGTTGAGAACCAGCGCGCCGGGCACGCTCAACTCGTTCACCGGTTCGCTGAATGTGATGTGAGGCGCCACGTTCAGGCCCACGTTAGAGGTGCCGCTCGGCGGATCGACGAGCACCACAGTTGGGTAACTCGTATCACCGGTAGTCCCGGTGGTGAAGGTGAAGCTGCCCGGATTATTCAGCGGATTGCCGGCCGTGTCGGCGATCTGCGCCGTGTAACCAACGGTGTAAGCGGTGCTCGCCGTCAGCGGATTGACTGGCGTAAACGTGACTGTCTCATCATTGACGGAATAACTGAAGTTGCCCGGAACCGCGTTGCCTCCGGTCGTCATGGAGAAACCGTTCTGAGCCGTAATCGGGTCAATCGGAATGTTGAACTGCAGAACCACCGGCGTCGCCGCGGAACTCCCATTCAACGGGATATTCGTATCTCCATTCACAGGGCTGGTGCCGGTGACACTCGGTCCCGTCGTATCGGGGCTGAAAGCAGTAGTGAAGTAGTAGAAAATGGAGGGCAGGTTATTTCCGCAGGTATCCTGGATCGACGCATAGTAGCTTAAGTACACGTAGAACTCATGCCCGGCGGAAAGCAAGCCGCCGGGGATGATCGTGGCAATCGTGCCAGTGGCGTCGACGCTGAGCGTGCCCTGCACCGTCTGCCCGGTGGTCGTATCCTCAAAGTAGACACTATCCGGGTACCCAAGACTGAACGTGCTGCGATTCATAGGCACGTTGAACTGGATCTGGATCTGCGCATTCAGCGGCACGTTCGTAGACCCATTCACCGGGCTGAATTGCAGAATAGACGGCGCATTCGTGGTGCAGGTCTCGATAAAGATTCCGTTATTGACAGTCAAAGTTTGCGAGCCCGTCTGGACCTGAACCGTTCTGTAGCCGTTCGGCGCGCCGGAGGTGGTCAGACTTGCCGTCAAACTCGTCGTTCCGGTCACGGTCACTGGGCCGAATGTGCCGGCGGGCGCTCCACCAACTGAAATATTTGGCCCAAAATTGGCTTTCGTCGTTCCGCTGGTCCAGTTCGTGAAGGCGCCCGTAACGCTCACGCTTTCAGTCTGTGTCGGCTGGATCGTATTCGGATTGATCAGTGTTATCTGCGGCACTCCCGCTATCACCGTGAAAGTCGCGTTCACAACCTGCGTCCCGGTGGTGATGGTTACAGTGCGCGCCCCTGTCGCTGCCGAGTCGCTGATCGCGATGGGTACGGACGCGCTCGTCGGTCCATTTACCGTTACCGTGCCAGTCGTGATTCCGGAGCCAAAATTAACCGTCGTACTCGAACTGAAATTCGTGTTGCTTCCCGTGATCGCAATCGTCTCGTTCGCGCCCTGGTGCGCCGATGACGGGCTCAGCATTGCCGAAAATGAAGTACCTGTCCCCGTACCAGAGAGTGCAAGGATCAGCAGATTCGGATTGCCCGCATTGGCCACCGTAAGCGACCCAACGATGGATCCGTCAATCGTTGGCGCGAATTGAACCTCGATCGTGCAACTCTTCCCCGCCGCCAGCGTGCCGCCGGTAAGCGAGCAAGTGGTGCCGGTCGGATCAAGTTGGAAGTCCCCGGAGACCGAAACATTGTTGAGAGCAATTGCGCTGCTGTAGTTATTCGTGAGCTTGATTGCTTTCGGCGCGCTGCTCGTGCCGATCGCCTGCGAACCGAACTTTTCGCTCGTAGGGGCAACCGTCACGTCACCCTCCGCCGTGCCGCTCAAATCCACCAGTTGCGGACTGTTATTGCCGGTATAAGAAACCGCCGCCGATCCGCCGATCTTCCCGATAAACGCCGGATTAAAGGTGATGCCGAAGGTACAAGTTCCGCTCACGCCCAACGAGGTGCCGCAGTTGTTGTTAACGATCGCGTAGTCGCTGCTTACGGAAATCGCGCCCAGCGACAGCGTAGCGCCGCTGGTGTTAGTCACCGTGATCGTCTGCGCGGTGCTGACTCCGCCGGTTACCTCCTTGAACGTGAGAGTGGTCTTGCTCAGGGAGATCGGATCGCTTGAGCCCCCTGTCCCGGTTGCGGAAAGCGCCACGACCTGAGGCGTCCCATCCGCTGCGTTGTCGGTAATAATGATGGAACCGTTGTCCGTTGCCGATGTCGGTTGCACCTGCACGCTGACCGTACAATATTTCCCGTGGGCGATAGCCGCCGTTAAACAGGTTCCGGTATTGACGACGTAGTCGCTGCTGTAAGTTATGGCCGTAATGTTAATGGAACCGGCTGAATTGTTGGTGATCTTGAAGGTCTTGGCCGCGCTGAGCGTGCCAATCGGCACCGCTCCAAAACTGAGGCTTGCGGGTGCAGCCGATACCGGTGCCTCTGCGCTTGCGGTAAGCCCCGCGAATGCCAGCAGATTCTTGTTGTTGTCGTAGATGCTCACCGCGCCAGAAATCGTACCCGACTGGGTCGGCGTAAACGAAATGTTCGCCGTGCAGGAACCGTCACCGACAACGCTCCCACCACAGTTGTCCGTCTCGCTGAAGTCACCGCTCATCACGATGTTAATGGCTTGAGCCGTCCCTCCGCCGTTCGAAATCGTTACCGGCTTCGAACTGGTGGTCACCCCAATCACCGTTTTCGCGAACGTCAGAGTGGCCGGAGAAACCGTGATGCTCTGTGCCCATGAACAAGCCCCCACTGTCGCGAGCAGAATCGCACCGAGCAAGAATCTCAGGAAAACATTGGCGATCGAAGGCGCAGAGGTATTTTGAACGAGGCGCGTGGCACGCATAGAGACTCCTGGCGAAGGTAAGTATTGATGTTTTCGAGAAACGCGAACGGGGGAGTGACAACGATCTCATGACTTCGAGATCGTGTGGAGCTTACAGATTGAGCCAGGGAAATGCAATGGTTCTTTTGCGCTTGGTATAGAGCGGGGCCAATTGCAAGAAGTCAGAGTGGCGATCGAGGGACACACAAACACACCACACAAAACAGCAAGAACCTCTGAGAGTTATACACCCTCGTTCTTCTTGATTCTTTTCCATTAACCACTTAAGCCAGAACTGGAATTATTGGACGAGGGGAAGCGGTTGTGTTCCTTTTGGACCGACCACCCACACCCCGATTGCGTATTGGGAAAAACTCATACTGAACACGAAGGATGGAGGAACGGAACTCGTACACACGCTATTCCCAAACGTCACACTCAACCCATTCAAAGTCCATTCTGTCACCCAGCGCCCCAATGATTGAGCCCCTCTGCTATCGCCCGGGCAGACAACCTTGTACGTCTGTAATTGCACGGCCTCGAAAACCCACCCTGGATTCAAGCGGCTGAAGTCGTAGTGGTCCTTGCCAATCCTGAATTGTTCCCGGTTCCAGCGAGTAACTAAAGCCGACGAAGGTAGCGCATTTTGCCCAATGTTAACCATAGATTGAGTCGGCGACGTGTATTCTAACTGACGAATAGAGCGCGAATCTACTCCGCTCGGGTAGAGTCGAACCCACGAGGATGGAATCACAGTCAACAGTTCCGAATCGCCGCGCTCTGCGATAAACCGGCAGCCTCGCAACTCAATACGCGGCCGCTTTAACGGATATATAACCAACGTTACAGGTTGATCCGGAATTCCGCTGAGGCTCGTGTCCAGCTGCACGAGAAGTTCGTTGTCCGACCATGCGACCGAACTCGGGTCCACTTGCATCACGATCGGGAGAACGGAGGCTGAGGCCTTTTGCGCTTCGAGTTGAACAATTCCCGGTGTGGTCCCAAAAAAACACCCTTCAATGCTGTATGTATTGTCAGCCGCAATCGATGTGAAAACTACCCCTTGCAGCCTTCCGTTGACTGAGCGGATCATCGGTTTGTGGCATGCAACATGTCGGGGGGGCATTGGATCGCGCGTGTTTTCACTCGCCATCCGGGTAGCGTTGAGCAGAATCTCCGCCCGCTGTGCGATGGATCGATGTTTTTCCAAATAGGTTCTCTGTTCCTGCAGTGTCGTGGCAACGTCTGTAGGTAAACCATCATCCGAAATCGCCGGATTCTTAAGCTTCGGACCCATCTCCACCGTGGCACTTTTAAGAGCCTCGGAAAGCACCTTTTCGTATTCATCAGCCGGCATCGGCCTCGACGTGACGATTTGTGAAGCTTCGGACACCACAGGCTGCGCTGCCCCACACACGGGCATTGTGCCAAGCAAGAGTGCAAGACAACGAGCGCCGAGAGTACGCAATCGTCTGCGAAAAGTCCTCATAGCCTTTGCACTCACCCGACTCCCGATCACTCATTTGTTAGTGACCGGTAATGGCATGACCCTCTCCCGACGCGTCGTAGAAGAGTCCTGTAAATTGATTCTTGCTGTTGACGTGGTTCAAGACGGTGCCCCCGCTTGCCCCTTGTACATCCACCCTGCTAAATGCGCCGTTCGAGTACAGAAAACCGTGCGTTAAGGAGTCGCTGTCGATGTAGACGCCTGAGATAACGCCGCTGTGGTTGATTCCAAAGGCTGCGGTGTAGGTGGAGCCGGGAGGATCGAGCGTCGTATAGACACCTCCGACGTAAGTAAACCCGTGCTGAACGTTGCTGGCGTCCGTGTAGGATCCCACTACCTCGCCCCCACTATTGATCCCGTTTGCCACTGTCTGGCTGCCCCCGGGGAAGTCAAGGGAGGTGAATGTCGAGCCATCGTAGGTGAATCCATGTGGGTTCGAAGCGGCGTCGTAGTAAACACCGGAAACGTGGCCCAGAAGGTTGATGTCGATGCAGAGCGTTCCGTTTGCGCCCGGATAGCTGATAGTGGCGAAGGTGCCAGCGGTGTCTACGAAGCAATTTTGCGCAGGGCCAATCACGAATCCGCCGGCGATCTGGCCGTTGTCATTGATCGCCATGGCGAAGGTTGCAGTCGCATCCGGCGCGCTGAGCTGCTTGTATTGGCCGCTGCGGAAAGTAAATGATTGGTTTTGAAAACCGCTGAATCCGAAAACTCCAACCGTAGTGCCGTCCGCGAATCCAAACGCTTCCGACCCATCTGCGCCCGGGTAATCGGCCGTGACGAAATGATAGGCATGCGTCCCCGGCAGAGCCGCGTCGGACACGGGTCGGCTCACCGTCCCCGCATGCGCAGGCTTCAGTTGCCTCATGACGAGTTGCGCTAGATCATGAGTCTTGTCTTGAGCATGCGCCGACGATGGCGACCACAACAGTACTCCGAGCGCAAGTAAGGGTGCTACGAGCGTTGCCTTTGTATTCATTGTGTTTTCCACTGGCCTTAATTCACGGTGAACGTTTGTTTGCTCCTCGCGGTGCCGTTCGGAGTCGTAACAACGACCTTGCCGGTCTTTGCGGCCGCCGGAACGGTCGCCGAGATGTGCATCGGATCCTGAACACTGAAGCTGGTCGCTTTCACCCCGCCGAAACTCACTTTCTTCGCTCCCGCAAAACCGCCTCCGGTGATGACGACCTGTGTCCCGGGCGTTCCGGAAACAGGATCGAGGCCGGTGATGATTGGGAGAACGTGGATGGCCGATTGCGTTTGATATTGCAGGCCGGTGTCGATGGTAACGGCGACCACGCCGTCGAGTGCGTCGCTCGGCACCTGCACGGTCATAAAGGTGTCAGCCTGAGTCGAAAATTGGGCCTGCTCCCCGGCAAATGTAACTTCGTAGGTCTGGGTAAGGTTAGTGCCCCGGAATTCGACCGGCAAACCGGGAAGCACAAAGATTGGGCCTACAATATTGAGGATTGGGAAATGGTCGGGAAGAACAATACTGAATAAAACCCCACTGTTTTCATCACCCCACTAAACGTAGTTCCATAAATTGTTCCGTCGGTGCCCTGCATCAGAGTTGCGTAAGGATATGTTCCATCTGCTACCGCGCTGCCGAGGTTGAACAGCTTCGTGAAAGTGCCACTCGTAGTGACCTGAAAGATGGTACCTTCGCCATTCGCCCCACCACCCAAGTTAGCTCCGTAAAGCTGCCCATTGAACGCCAGGAGTCCGGGAGTGGGATTTGCTCCGTCATTGTTGAAGCCGCTGCTGCAGGCATCGAAGCTGTGCAGTGGCGTGAACGTTCCCGTCAGCGTCAGCTTGAAGATGGCCCCGCAGCCGTTGCTGCCGCCAGCGTAAGTAGTGCCGTACAAGTTGGTGTCGGCGCCACCACCCTGGGTCAATGGACCATAAGGCGTGGCGCCGTCGGTGCCGCCGGTGAAGTTGTAGACGACACTAATCGCGCCCGCAGTCGTCATCCGGAAGACTGTGCCGTTGCCCGACTTTCCGCCCGCCTCCGAGGTGCCGTACAAATTTCCATCGGATGCCAGGTAGAGCGGCGCTTGGGTGGCGTACTGATTCGTGGGGCTGTTGGGTATGTTCTTGGGCAGTTGCTTGAATTTTCCCGCGGGAAGCGTGATGCGGTAAGTCGTCCCCGAACTAGTGACACCATACAAATTCCCGTCCGGACCCTGCACGGGAGGGGTCAGCGGATTCAGGCCGTCAGTTCCGTTGAAGCTGTGCAGAACCGTGAGATTCAGAGAAGTGTCGGCGCGAAAGACGGTTCCGTCGCCGAATGTCCCCCCTAATGAGGTCGTCCCATAAAAATAACCATCACTCGCCAACGTCAAACCGCCAGAAAAACCACTCACGCTGTAATTGGATCCGTTGAATGAGTTGGCGAATTGGTCCATATTGAACAGTCCGCCCGGCCCCAGATTCTGCTGGCCACCGTCCAAAGCAGTTCCATAGAGAGTGCCGTTCAGTCCTTGAACGACTTGGCCAAAATTGACCGGGTTACACAGGAAATTGGTGGGGCAACTGAAAACCCAAAGGTCGTTATAGCTTTGAGCTTGCAGAGAAACGGCAATCACCAAAAGAAGAGCGCCGGTCAGTATGAAGCGACGTCAGCCTCTTCCATTCTCTATCTCGATATCCACAATTCCTGGCCGTGACATGAGCTTTTCTCCTCGTTGTGCCCAAATAAAAGGGCGGGCATCCTTTCGCGAGTGCCCGCAGTCTCTAGAAAACGGTAAGAAAGAAGGGAGCGTCGCCGTTGAAACCGCCCGCGGCAATAACGTATACCTGGGTGGCGCTTAGGCCACTGCAAGAATCGGCCGCGCAGGAAGAGATTTCGGTATTGTTGTAAGTAGTTGAGACCTGCAGAAAGCGGTCGTCCACCTGGAATCCAAAGTCGATAAGATATTCTCCAGCGGCGAGATAGGTGTAAGTCATCCCGCATGGGACGGTCGTCGCCTGCGAACCAGGGAGTTGCGAGTTGAAGCAACGCTGGATTCCGCCATTGAAGGGATCGACATACACCATGGCCTTGACCCATCCGCCCATGCTGCGTGCCTGGGTAGCGTTACTGTCAGTGGCCATACCGTAGCCGTTTGGGGCGTGGCCGTACACTCCGTATCCGTTGCTGGCGGAATTTTCGCCGTAGACGCCGACTGCCAAGGTGGCATCATTGATGCCGTGCACGCCATTGCCGCTGCTGGTATGCGCTCTCCCAATAATGCCGTCGCCCCCCACCGAATAACTTTGGTTTTCGCCGTAGACGCCAGTTCCGCCAGTTGAGGCCGCGGCCGTGCCAGACACGCCTGTCCCCCCGGTCGTCGTTCCGGATACGCCGACGCCGGTTGGGCTGGAGCCGTACACTCCGGTGACTGAGCCATTGCCCTGGCCATATACGCCTGCAAGTCCGCCGGTCCCGTAGACACCGTACGTGCCGCCTTGGCCGAGCACCCCGCCTCCGGTCGCGCTCTGGTTCGCACCGGACACCAGGAAGCCGCCGGACGGAACGTTCGCGGCTGCATAGACAAGGCCGTAGATAGTTTGTGCACCCGTAAATGTGTTATTGCTTGCCAGCTGCGGTACTTTCGTCGTGTCCAGATTCAAGGTAACGTTGCCGCTGTTGCCACCGCCTGTGAGGTCGGTGCCCGCCGTCACACCAGTGATCGTTCCCCCGCCTTTGAGATTCACGCATACCCATGCCGTGCCATTCCATTGCAACACCTGATTGGCAGCGCAGGCATTGGTCAGCGACAGGCTCAGCGTGCCGCTCGTACCGCCGCCGATCAGGCCGCTGCCGGCCGCCGTGTCAATTCCCGTTATCGTGCCGTTTCCGCCGGCAAATACAATGTCCAACTCGGCGGCGTGGCTCGTCGACGTACTTTCTTTGCTGTCGAAGCTGGCATTCAGCGGACTATTGCCAACTAGCGCAATGCCGTCATTCGCCGTTCCGTTCAGCCAAGCCTGCACCGCCGATGTGACGTCGATGAGGATGTACTGGTTCTTGTCCGCAGTCGTCAGCGGAACACTGGCCGCGATCGTCGAACCGAGGGCCGGAGCATTGTTGGCATCGATCGTTGCTTCCGTCCAGGTACCATTGACGTAATCCACATTGAAGCTGCCCGCCTTTACGGCATTGACGTAGAGTTTCAGCGTAGCCTTAGCGACACTGGAACCGGTATAGCCCGCCGGAATCGACGACAGATCAAACTGAATGTAACTGTTCTGGGAAGCGCTCTCGACGTCGAGCAGTGTCTTCGCGCCATAGTTAGTGGTCGGATCCGCAGTGTTTGTGTAGGCATCCTGGCTGGGCGTGATCTGCGCCGACGCGCCGGTTAGTAACGCCATGGTGAGCAGCAAAGCTGCGAAGACCCAGCCGATCTTTCGCCTTTCTGTCGCATGCTTACTATGAATAGCAGCCAGCGAAACAAGTTGCCGGCTGAGGTCGCGCTCGACACGAAGTGACGTCAACGTTTGCATCTCTCTACCTCCTGAATTTGAGAAAGCCTTCTAGGAAATGCTTGCGCCTGATCCGTGGTCACACGCCCGTTCGGTTCAAGGCGCTACAACGCGTCGCAGCATGCAGCGAATTGCTCCGACGGTCAAAGGAACTGGTTCTTACTTCTCATCTGACCAGATAAATCTTGTAAGTCGAGGGACTTAGACGGATTGCTGACTTGCTATGGGAGCTGTGCTATGATTCCTGCCACTTTGCTGGACGTGCCACCATGGGGTCGGCCGTATCTTCCGAGCAAACCTTCAGGTTTGGATTATTTGAGGCGGACGTTGCCCGCAACACGCTGAGTCGAAATGGTGTGCGCGTCAAGATCCAGGATCAGCCTTTTCGCGTACTCATCCTGCTGCTGGAACGTCCCGGCGAAATCATTACCCGCGAGGAACTGCGTCAGCGGCTTTGGCCAGAAGGAACTTTTGTCGACTTCGACGGCAGCCTGAACGCGATTCTGAAGAAACTCCGCGCCACCTCGACGACAATTCTGACAATCCCAGATTTATTGAGACCGTTCCGCGACGCGGCTACCGTTTCATCGCCCCGGTAACTTTAGAAACCGCGCCGGTTAAGTTGCTAACTTCGGTGGTCGATGGAGCACCAGCAGTTGTCGAAGAAGCGAGCTCGAATAACAAGGCGCAAGTTTCAAGTCTGCCCCGGGGCCAGACCCGCCACCTTATTTATGCCATCTCCATTGTCGTGGTCGTGATCACGGTCGGCGTCGTATGGTACGTGCGAGGCGATTTCTCCCGAGCGCGGAACGTGACACCTCAAGCCACCGCGGCAACTGCCCCAATTACGCGCACTTCGGTCGCAGTTCTCGGATTCCACAACTTGTCGGGAAAGGCCGACGATGGCTGGCTGGCCACTGCTCTGTCCGAGATGCTGAGCACCGAGCTCGCCGCCGGTGAAAAGCTGCGGCTCGTCTCCGGAGAGGACGTAGCCAACTTGCGGCTCTCCTCTCCGTGGCCCTCAACCGATACGCTCGATCAGAAAACCACCGCACGAATCGGCGGCACTCTGAACAGCGACTTGCTGGTGCTAGGTTCGTACACGACCGTCGGTCGTCCTGATCGCGAACAACTTCGCCTGGACGTTCGCCTGCAATCCGCCAAGACCGGAGAAATCCTGTCGGAAATTGCAGAAATCGGCAGCAGACAAGACGTGCTTCAGCTCGTGTCCGCCATCGGCGAAAAGCTTCGCAGTCGCTTAGGCGTTCCGCAGCTCGATCAGCCGGACATGGTGAGTGTCGCCGCTTCGCTCCCATCGAATCGCGAGGCTGCGCCGCTCTATGCTCTTGGAGTTGTCAAGCTGCGCGACTTTGATTTCCTGGCCGCGAGGGATCTTCTCCAGCAGGCGTGTAAGGCCGATCCAAAATTTGCGCTGGGGCACGCCATGCTGGCGCGTGCTTGGAACCAACTCGGCTACGAGCAGAAGCGCAAAGAAGAAGCGAAGAAGGCCTTGGATCTTTCCGTGAACCTACCTCGCGCAGAGCGCATGCTCGTGGAGGGTCAGTACTACGAAAGTCTGTCGGATCACGAGAAAGCCGCGTCCACCTACCGTGCATTATTTGAGTTATTTCCGGATAGCGTCGAGTATGGGCTTCTGCTCGCTGTTGCGCAGGACAAAGCTGGTCACGCAAACCAGGCTAGGGAAACGATCGCCAGGCTTCGACGATTGCCGGCTCCCGCTTCCGACGACCCGCGCATCGATATGGCGGAGGTGCGGGCGCTTCACGATAAGCAGGCGGAACTGGCGATGGTACGAACTGCTCTGGCGAAAGCTGCTGCGCAAGACAAGAAACTGGTTTACGCCGACGCTCGAAGATGGGAATGCATGATTCTGGTCTACAGTGGCCATCCGGAAGAGGGAAAAGCTTCGTGCGAAGATGCATACAATCTTTTTCTCGCCGCGGGCAATCGCCTGGGTGCAGCCGATGCCTTGCGCCTGATGGGCGACACTGAGGGCGGTGAAGGACACACCGAATCAGCGACCGCGACCTACCAGCGAGCGCTCGGGATCTTACAATCCTTGGGCGATCACGCGAAAATCGGGACTGTCCTTAACAACATGGCGATCGGCTTTGCCAACGAGGGCAAACTCGACCGGGCCGAACAGCTCTACCGTCGGGCCAAGTACCATTTCGAGCAGGCGGGAGACAAGCGCAACACTGGAGTCGCGCTCGCCAATATCGCGGACATTCTCTATCTTCGTGGAAAACTGCCTGAGGCGGCAAGAGTCTACCGGCAAGCCATCGAGGTTGAGGCGTCGCTCGATCGGGTTGCCCCCGTCTATGCAATGTACAGACTCGCCGACCTGGAGTTGGCAGAGGGGCAAGTCAAGAGAGCGCACGATCTTGCGGCGCAAGCCGTAGACATTGTCCGCCCCCTCCCAGTGGTAGACCGCGACCTCGTGGGCGCGATAGCTGTGCTCGGCGATGCGATGGAAGCCCAAGGAGATTTCGCCGGAGCCCGAGAGCAATACCAGCAAGCGTTAGAGACGCGGCAGAAACTGGGCGCGCAGGATTTGGTCGCAGAAAGCCAGGTTTCATTAGCCGGCCTTTCTCTTGAAGAAGGTCATCCTGAACAGGCGGAGGCATTGCTGCATCAGGCGATTGCTGAATTTGAAAAGGAAAAAGCGGACCCGGACGCCACCGGCGCTTACACTTTACTCAGCCGCTGTCTGCTGATGCAAGGAAAGTTAGAAGAGTCGCGTAAGGCCATTCAGCATGCCGCCGAGCTGGCTCGTCACAGCCCCGATCCCGCGTTAACCTTGCCCGTCGCCATTCAAACTGCCCGAGTAGAAATCTTCCAAGCCAACAAAAGTGGAACAGCGCCGGTGCCGGTTTCTGCGCTCCGCGAGCTTCGCTCCGCGATAGAAAAAGCCAGGAAACTCGGATACTACGGTCTGGAATGCGAAGCTCGGCTGGCGCTAGGACAGGGGGAGATGAAACTCAACACTGCATCGGGCCACGATCAACTCACCGCGCTCGCCGCAGACGCCCACAACCACGGACTGGAATTGCTGGCACGCCAGGCAGCGCGTGCGATCGCCGCCGCAGTACCATCATCCCTATCAATGTAACTCCCAAAGTTGCTACGGGTTTGCTCATCGTGCTTTTCCTGCCAGTCTCGCCCATATAAGAATCAGTAGCTTGCGTGTTCTCAATCACGATTTCTGTATACTCAATAGTTTGTCGGATACGTCCATAAATCAGACAACGATGAGCACAACACTATGAGTGAGCTGTTAGCACCAACTCGGATCGGGGTCGGTGAACTGGTCGCGCGACTGCGCGCTTTGCCCGCATCGGCCTTTGACGACACGGACACTATTCTCGCGCTGCTGACGAACCTGCCCGTCTCAGAATCTAGCCTTGCGCCTTATTTGACTTGGGACCGGCAGCATTACACGCGCAATCTGATCGACAAGACGGATCTGTATGAACTGCTTGCTATCTGCTGGGAAGTTGGGCAGGGCAGTTCGGTGCACAATCATCGCGGGCAGAATTGTTGGATGGCGGCTCCGATGGGGAGCCTGCTGGTAGAAAATTTTCATGTGGCATTCGAGGATAGTGAGACAGGAAAGTGTCAGATGGCCGCATCTAACACGGTGGAGTTGACGGCGGCGAATCCGTGCGCCGTCGATCCGCGGGAACCTGTGCATAGGGTGGTGAATCCGCGGGCCGCGAATGAGCGGGCGGTCACGCTACACGTTTATTCGCGTCCCTTTGATAGTTGCGTCGTCTATTCGCCCGAGCAGGGCACGTGCGGGGATATACGGCTGCACTACACTACAGCGTTTGGAAAACCAGTACCCAGTACCTGGTAACCACTACCCAGCACGGGGATGGGCCTTTTTTGTCTGCCCCAATGATCTGGATTACGTGGACGGAAGGTTTTTCTGGGTACTGGCAGCTGGGTACTGGGTACTGCATTTCAAGGAGGAATCGTGAGGAAATACCTGGGAGTTTTGGCTGGAATGGCTGCGCTATCTGTGATGTCGTGGGCGCAGGCTCCGGCGCAAGGGCAGACTCCCGATCAGGCTTCGACGCAGACTCTGGCTCAAACTCAGGCTCCCGCGCCAGCACCGGCTCAGGCTCCGGCGCAAACGCCTGCTCAAACGCCAACGCAAGGTCAGCCCACGGAGGCCGCTCCTATTCCGCAATCGGACCTGGGAAAGAAAATCACGCTGGTGCCGTTTCCGAGAGTCGAGTTTTTTATCGGCGGTTCGTATGCCGAAGCCGGTTTTTATAATGCCGGACACTGGGCGGGCTTGGCCGGGTGGGACTCTTCATTCGGCGTGAATTTGACGCATTATCTGGGGTTCGTCGTGGAAGGTGGCCAATACTTTGGCACTTCGAAGATTCCAACCAGCCCCGGCAACCAAAAGCCGTTTCCGCCTTGTCCGTCGTTTTGCCCTTACACGGCGCCGCTATTCGATGCGACGACTCGGGAATACAACATTCTGTTTGGCGTCCAATTGGCGCGCCGCAAGTATGAACGCTGGACGCCGCGAGGCGAATTCTTGTACGGCCACCAGGGGGTCCGCGGAATCGCCAACGGCGGAGGCGCGCAGGTGACCGAGATCGGGACGGGGCGCGCGCTCGTGGCCGGCGGCGGGCTCGATTACAAGATCACTCCGAGATTCGCCATGCGGTTGAACGCCGACTATTTCCAGACGGGCACAGACTTTACACTTCTCGGCAAGAAGATACAGGACAACTTCCGGTTCTCGGCGGGCATAGTGATTCGCAATGTGCACAAGAAGCGGCACACGCTGGAAGAAGAGAACCAGATCGAGCATCAGCAGTAGGACGCCCGGCTCGTCGTCGTTCGCTGTTCGTCGTTCGCTGTTCGGGAATCTCGCGCCGTTTGCCAGTCTTCAAGTGCCCCGCGAATCGCGAACGACGAACAGCGAACAGCGTGCCGCGAACGACGGCGACAAAGACACTGTCGACTACTACACCCACGAGGACGCAGCGCGACTGCCGTCCTACGACCGGCGAAGCATGTCGCTGATGGGCTTGGTCCTCGAACGAACTTCGGAGCGGACTTCATCGGCGAGATCGGAGCCTTTTTCGACCACTTCTTCGAAGCGGCTCTTCGCTTCGTCGGTCCACTCGGATGCGGTTTCGAGAACATCGTCGTAAGATCGTCGCAGGTCTTTCCGCAACTGCCGGCCAGCCTTCGGAGCCAGCAATAGGCCGAGTGCGGCGCCCACGCCGAGACCGATCATCAAAAAAGTGATGGCGGTGCCGACCGTGTTGCTCTCTGAACTCTCGTATTTTCCAATGCGCATAAAACCTCCTGATTTCTAGAATGCCAAACGGAGCGAGCCCCGTCTCTACATTCTAGTCCTTATTTCCGCGGCAGTTTCGTAACGTATTTTGGATTTTAGGCGTGGGGCGGATTTCCCAGTTGCGGGAGACAGCTCGACCAGGCCTTAGCCGTCTGACGCGGTTTACGAAATCGTCGACCACAGAGGTCACGAAGGCACACAAAGGAAACACTAAGGCAAAGCCTTCGTGATACTTAGTGCCCTTGGTGGTTTAGGGTTCTTGCCGGTTGCTTTTAACTGAGCGGTGCTCCCGCTCCGGAGGTTTCCCAGAAACGACTCGGCCTGTGTAAAATGAAAGGTTGATTCCAAGTGCGGCGGGAAAGTTGGCACCTGCCCCGCTGCCAGAATTCCTAGCCTAGTGAACTAGCAAAGTGAAGGAGATGTAAACCAGCAATGTCGATTCCAGCGACCCAACTCCGTCCCGGCATGATCATCAAGCACAACAATGATTTGCATTCCGTGTTCAGCGTCGAACACCGCACGCCGGGCAATCTGCGCGCCTTCATACAGGCCAAGCTGCGCAACCTGCGCACCGGAGCCATGTTCGAGCATCGTTTTCGTTCGCCCGACCCGATCGAGAAGGTCAACGTGGATGAGGAGAACATGGAGTTCCTCTATAGCGACGGCGACGATTATTACTTCATGAACACGGAGAACTACGAGCAGACTCATCTCACCCGCGAGACGCTGGGCGACGCAGTGGATTACCTGACACCGAATCTGCAGATCAAGGTCGAGTTTTTCGACGGCAAAGCGGTCGGTATCGAGTTGCCGCAGACGGTTGTGCTGACGGTGATGGAGGTTGAGCCCGGCCTCAAGAGCGCCACTGCTTCGAGCGTGACTAAGCCGGCGAAGACCGAAACCGGCCTGATCGTACAGGTGCCGCCCTTCATCAACGAAGGCGAGAAGATCAAAGTCGACACGGCTGAGGGAACGTATTTGTCGCGGGCACAGTAAGGCTAGGTCAGAGGTTAGAGGTCAGATTGCAGAGGTAAGGGCGCGTGATTTGGTTTTCACCTCTGCATTCTGACCTCTCACCTCTGCAATCACTCGATGGCTTCCACGGACGATCAATCTCGTGTTCAAGCTCGTCGCTTTCTCGTGCATGGCCGCGTCCATGGCGTCGGCTTCCGCTGGTTCGTCGAGCGCGAGGCGCACATCTTGCAAATCGCTGGATGGGTGCGCAACAACCCGAATGGCACGGTCGAGGTGCTGGCGATGGGAACCGCCGAGCAACTGGCTGGATTGCGGTCGCGTTTGCAGGAAGGGCCGCGCGCGGCGCGTGTCGACAAGGTCGAACACTTTGACGCGGAGCCGGTCACGGGAATCAAGTCGTTTCAGGTTCGAGGAGCTTAACTAATCAGGAGCTTAACTTCAGGATGAGAACGTCGACGGAAAAGTCAATTGAGGCAGCAGACTGCGACCGCTTAAAGAAGATGATCCGCGAGGTGCCCGACTTCCCCAAGAAGGGCATTCTTTTTTATGACATCACCACGCTGCTCAAGGACAAGGTCGGCTTCGCCCTGCTGATCGATGCGCTCTCGGCAAATTATATCGGCAAGGAAATTGACCTGGTGCTGGGCATGGAGGCGCGCGGATTTATTTTTGGTCCGGCGCTCGCCTACCGGCTGAATGCCGGATTTGTCCCCGTGCGCAAGCCCGGAAAATTGCCCGCCGAAACGCTGAAGATCAGCTATGAACTGGAGTATGGCAGCAACTCGCTCGAAGTCCACAAAGACGCGATCATCAGGGGCCAGCGGATTTTGATCGTAGACGATCTGCTGGCGACTGGCGGCACGGCGGTCGCTACGGCGGAGCTTGCAAGCGGCCTCGGAGCAAAGATTGCGGGACTGGCGTTTGTTGTGGAATTGGACTTTCTGAAAGGGCGAGAGCGATTGCAGAAATACGATGTGTTCTCGCTGCTGCACTATGATCAGTAGAAACTACGATCATTAGGTTTGGCGACAAAAGGATCGACCGCTGCGGCGGCTCTCAGAACTCAGGGCCGGGAACTTTCGCTTTAGCTTCTGGCTTCGCGTTACTTTATCAGGCGCTCAACGGCCAAGAATAGACTTCTCCAAATTGCGACACTCACGGCGAGTGACGCGCTGTAGGAGAAGATGGCGATCCAATTCCATTGAACATCTGCTTCCTGCTCACGGAACCTCATCGGGGGAGGGCTCCTTTTGGTTTCTCGCGCGAACCTGTTTTCCTGCGCCAACCTACGGTGCAATTATATGCCCCTTCGTTGCTCGTGGTAAGTGACTGAAAACATTCTCAGAATTTTTTGCCCGCTTTCTGACACTGGGTGTACTCATCCCTCTCGGAAGAAATTTAGGCATTCCTCAGACATTGTGAAGACCGGCATAGCGCCCGACCGCGAGGCATTCTTGCGGTGCACCTGCTCCCGCGGTCGCTTGTCCTGATGGTGTTCGGTGATGTCGAGCGCTGGTGGTAAGCTAGATTTCCTGGAGCGGCAGCGATGGCACGGGTGCGGAGATTTGAGCACAATCTTGAATGCGCCTTGCAATTCGATGCCAAGTCTAAAGCACGGTTTAGAGAAACCTCCAACCAACGCGGTGACCGATACCCGAATCAAACATTCATCGGTCAGTTAATCCAACTTTCGGTCAAAGTTTGGCTTTTGCTCGGAGTCGCCCTGGTGGTGTGCAGCTTCGGAGTCGAGGCCGATCCCAGTCCATTACCGCCTTCGATCACCACTGCGCCCCTAACCGTGCAACAAGTGGTGAGCAACCTGGTTCGGAGAGATGCGGAGCGGGCACGGGCGCTGCGCCACTATGAATCGACGCGAATCTACCATCTCGCCTATCGCGGCTTCCCCAGCGATCGCGACGCCGAAATGACCGTGGAGGCCACTTTTGACAGCCCCTCCACCAAAAATTTCAAAATCATTTCTCAATCGGGATCGAAACTGATTATCGAGCGCGTATTCAAGCGCTTGCTGGACAGCGAAAAAGAAGCCGCCGAGCCGGAGATACATGCGCGAACGCTGCTCAATCCGGAAAACTACGACATCGCGCTGGTGGGCTATGAAAAATCGGGTGCGAGCGGACAGTATGTGCTTGAGGTCTATCCCAAGGCAAAGAGCAAATATGTCTATCGCGGCAGGGTGTGGGTCGACGGCACCGATTTTGCCGTGACGCGGATTGACGCCGAGCCCGCCCTCAATCCTTCTTTCTGGACGAAGAAAAGCGAAATTCATCATCAGTACACGAAGATCCAGAATTTTTGGCTGCCGCAGCGTAACGAATCTGTGAGCTACATACGTCTCGGCGGACGCGCCACGCTGACGATCGAATATGACAATTACCACGTGGTGGATTCGCAGGTCGCAGGCAATGCTAAGAATCGGCATCCGGCGCAGCCCTACGCCGCGGAGATTTACTAGACGCGATCCGGTAGTACAATCCGGCCATGGGTGGCCCGTCACAGCCGAGCGTAAATCCAAATTCCAATCGGAATCCCGATTTTAATCCGGATTTCAATCCCGATTTCAACCCAACGACCGAGCCCCAAGAGTCGAGCGCTCGTCCGATTCTCCTCGGAATCGTGGTCGTCGGGATTATCGTTGGCGTGCTGGCGCTGATTCTTCGCTCGGACGAAAAAAAGCCTGCCGAGCCGCCTGCATATGCCGCGAACCTGAAATTCTCGGAGATGAAACCCAGCGCCGCACAAAATTTTGTGGGCGCCACCGTCAGCTATCTCGATGGTGTCATCACCAATACCGGCGATAAGACAGTCATTCACGCGGTAGTGAAGATCACGTTTAAAGACGACATGGGACAGACGGCGCAGCGCGAGGAAGTTCCCATCCACGTGCTGCGCACCGGCGGACCGTATGACGAAGCGGTAGACCTCACGATCTCGCCGCTCGCGCCGGGCGAGAGCAAGCCGTTTCGCCTGATCTTCGAAAATATTTCCGCACAGTGGAACCACGCCTACCCGGATCTGCAGGTGAGCGAAGTCAGCGTGAGGTAGGTCAGAGGTGAGAGGTCAGATTGCAGAGGTAAAAATCATAGGTGAAGCTTTTTTACCTCGATCTAACCTCTCTCCTCTGACCTCTCCACTGCGTTTCCTCCGCTACAATGACCTCGTGCCTAATGTAAAACCATTCCGTCTCACGGAGTCTGTCAAAGCTGCGGGTTGAGCGTCCAAGCTGAGTCCGGCGGCGCTGGACACGGTGCTTGGGAAATTAGCCCGGCAACAGGACCCGAACGTGCTAGTCGGCTTCGATCATGCCGACGATGCCGGAGTGTATCTGCTCACTCCCGAGACGGCTCTGGTCCAGACGGTGGATTTCTTTACGCCCATCGTTGACGATCCCTACACCTTCGGCCAGATCGCCGCGACGAATTCGCTTAGTGACGTCTATGCCATGGGTGGAAAGCCGCTGACTTCGCTCGCGCTCGTGTGTTTTCCGGAGAAAGGCGATCTCGAAATTCTGGAACGCATTCTCGCCGGCGGCTTGTCGAAGATGATCGAGGCGGGATGTACGGTGATCGGCGGCCACAGCATCCGCGACGATGAAACAAAATTTGGATATTCGGTTACGGGAGTAGTTCATCCCAAGTGCGTGCTGGCGAATCAGGGCGCACGCGCGGGAGATCGTTTGCTCTTTACGAAGGCGCTGGGCACGGGAGTGATTTCAACCGCGATCAAGAAGGGCGTAGCCAAGCCCGCGTGGATCGACGCCGCCGTGAAGTCGATGACGACGCTGAACAAGGCGGCGGCTGAAGTAATTAGCGGGAATCGCGTAGGGACAGGTGCCCTCACCTGTCCAGCCGAGGGAACCTCGGCAGAAGTCGGACAGAGCCACGCTGCCGGCCAACAACCAGCGGCCAACCAGACATTCGCCGTTCACGCACTCACCGACATCACTGGCTTCGGATTGATTGGGCATGCGCGCGAAATGGCCGTCGCATCCGGCGTCAGCCTGATTGTTCACTCCGCCAGCGTTCCAGTGCTCGAGGGCGCGCTCGATTGCATTCGTGGTGGATACATTCCCGGCGGCCTCAAAGCAAATCGCGACTTTGCAGAATGTATGGTGACCTACGATCAGTCCGTGCCGGACGATATCCGCACGCTGCTTTTCGATCCACAGACTGCGGGAGGATTGTTGATCTCAGTCGCCGCCGACGATGCCGGCGCACTGACACGCGCGCTCCGGGAAGCCAGCGTCTCTGCAGTTGAAATTGGCGAGGTGATTCCGCGCACTAAGCCCTTGATCCGGGTCACGGCCTGACCAGAACAATTTCAGAAATCGGTTTTGGGCAGGGCTCGGCTTTAGCCGTGCCGCAAAGGGCAATAAATAAAGGGGCTTTAGCCCCTGAGGAAGCGGCTAGCTCACTGTAAAGATGGCTCGACTAGCGTGCTTCCGGCCGGCCGCCTTTGATCAGTTCCCAGATATACGCCAGATGATGGTCGTCGTGCTCCGCCACGAAGTACAGATGATCGACCAGTCGCATCGGTGTTTTCATCCGCGGATGGAGCGCGGTGCGAGCGAACATCGCACGGTCGATGCTTTCCACTCTGCTCAACAATTGTGCGCGGGCGCTGCGAAATTCAGCCAGAATTTCTTCGATCGGGCGCTGGTTGTGTTGCGCCGCGAAGGTCTTGCGGTTGGTCAGATCGGCGACGGTGAGTTGCGATTCGCTTTTGATATAGTCGTCGACGCGCGCCATCCACAAAGGTTCGAGATCTGCCAGGTGTCCCGCATGTTCCTGCGCCGACCACTTTTCATTTTCGCGCGGTTTCTTAATCAGGACTTCACGTTCAGCGCCGCCGACAATTTCTTCCAGCCGGGCCGGCGTGCCGCGCAGACGCGCGCACAGGTTCGGGTGCTGTTGCTCCGGAAAGCTGAAGTCAAACTTTCGTTCAAACCAAATTGGCAATGCATTCATAGCAGTATGCGAACAAAAACCTTGTCTCTTACGAGATGCAGCGGCAAGCACGAGCGTCGCAATTCGTGAGACGGCGGCGAGCCTTATTGTGGCCGGTCGCATCTATTAGGGTAAACAGAGGTCTGCATGGAAGCGATCAGTATCAAATTTTCTGAATTAATTTTTCGGGCGAGAGGAAATGCAGCATGAAAACCCGCAATCTTGGACGTTCCGGTCTGCAAGTTTCCGCCATCGGCTTGGGCTGCATGGGCATGTCGGAGTTTTACTCGGGACGCGATGACGCGGAATCGATCGCGACTATCCATCGCGCACTCGAGCTCGGTATCAACTTTCTCGACACCGCCGACGTTTACGGGCCCTACAAAAATGAAGAACTCGTTGGGCGCGCCATCAAGGGCAAGCGCGATCAGGTGGTGCTCGCCACAAAGTTTGGCATTGTCCGCGATCCCGCCAACCCAAATGTTCGCGGCGTTAATGGCAAGCCGGAGTATGTGAAGAAATCCTGCGAAGCAAGTTTGCGGCGGCTAGGCGTCGACTACATTGATCTCTATTATCAGCATCGCGTCGATCCGAATACTCCGATTGAGGAAACAGTCGGAGCCCTTGCCGAACTGGTCAAGGCCGGAAAGATTCGTCACATCGGATTGTCGGAAGCGGCCGTCGGCACGTTGCGGCGCGCGGTGAAAGTCCATCCCATCGCGGCGTTGCAGACGGAGTATTCGTTGTGGACGCGCGATCCTGAAGATGAAATTCTGGCGGCTTGCCGCGAACTGGGCATCGGCTTTGTGGCCTATAGTCCGCTGGGACGCGGCTTTCTTACTGGCCAGTTCAAGACCTTTGAAGACCTCGCCGAGGATGACTATCGCCGCTTTTCGCCGCGCTTTCAGGGCGAAAATTTTCAGAAGAATCTCGACCTGGTAAAGGAAGTGGAAGAGATGGCACGCGATAAAAAATGCCAGCCATCTCAATTAGCGCTGGCGTGGGTGCTGGCGCAGGGAGATGACATTGTTCCGATCCCTGGTACGAAACGGCGCAAGTATCTCGAGGAAAATGCCGGCGCTGTCGACGTGAAACTCAGTTCGGAAGACTTGCGGCGTCTCAGAGAAGTGTTTCCCGCCGGAGCGGCAGCGGGATTGCGCTACCCGGAGCACATGATGAATCTCGTCAATGGGTAAAACGCACGCGCAGGGGCAGACGCCCTCGTCTGCCCCGCGGAGCGAAGCTCCGCCATGTCTCTAGCCACCCAGCAACTTGTTCACCTCGGCATAGGGTACCGCGCCTTCCATCCCGCTGTACGTCCCCGAAGTTTTCAGTTCTTCGGCCAATCGCCTCAGTAATCCCAGGGTTGCGCGCATGGGCCCAGATCCCACGCTGACGCGGGCCACTCCCAAGTTCGCGAGCTCCGGAATCGAAGGCGTTCCCGGCCCGGCGAGAATGTTCAGCGGACACTCAACGGCCTTTGCGAGCTTTCCAATGGTTTCGGCATCCTTGAGTCCGGGCGCGAATACACAATCGGCGCCGGCATCGCGAAATGCCAGCAGGCGCCGCAATGCTTCGGAATAGTCGGCGTCGGGATTGCCGCCGGGCAGAAGAAAAACGTCGGTGCGCGCATTGATCACAATTTGCGCGCGGACGTCGACGGTGGCCTGGCGCGCCGCCTTGATCCTTTCGACGGCTAACTCGAAGCCAATCAGAGGGCGCGAGGGATCGCTGCTTCCGTCCTCGAGATTCATCCCGACAACGCCCAATTGAACCAGTTCGCAGGTTGTCTTCGCAACATCTTCGACGGTGGAACCGTAACCAGCTTCGATGTCAGCGGTGACGGGTACGTGCACTGCGCGAGCGATGCGGCCGATGCGGGCCATCATCTCTTCGCGCTGAATATGCTGGCCGTCGGCATAGCCAAGCGAGTAGGCGATGCCCGCCGAGGTCGTGGCGATTGCGGAAAAACCAGCATCCTCAAAGATGCGGGCGCTGGCCACATCCCAGGCGTTCGGCAGGATGAGCACGTTCGGCCCGCGGTGAAGTTGACGGAACTGAATCGCCTGATTGGTGTGGGATTCCATGGCCTTATTGTTTCGCAATCGTTTTCTCGGTTATTCAGCTAATTTGTCGCGACACGGTGCGCGGGCATTGTCTCTCGCCCCGTCTACTTGCCGCTAGCTTTCTCCCGCATGCGCTTGACGAAGCTGGGAACATGCACCACGGCTCGTCCGACGGTGCCGCGCCCAATCTCTTGCGAGCCATCATGAGCGCGGACGCGAACAATATAGAAACGTCCATCGAACGATTCCAGTTCAGCCTCCGCTTTAACCCGCACTCCAATAGCGCTGGCGGCGCGGTGTTCGATGTTAATCGAAATACCCACCGTAATTTCTCCGTCTTCACAAAATGGCTGCAGTGCCTGGAAAGCAGCGATCTCCATCAGCCGAATCATATCGGGAGTGGAATATACGGGTGGAAGCCGAGGATCATGCGCGGCGAGCGTGTGCTTCAGTTCGACCGTCTCAGCCGCCTCACCGCGAACGCCGATGGGGATGTGATGAGCCATGAGAAAGCGGAGCAAGTTGCGTCCCGGAATTCGTTCCTGGGCCAGAAGCAAATTGTCTCGGCTGTCATCATATCGCATGAAATTTCCTCAAGGGCCGGAACTTTTTCGCGGCTTGCGACATTACAGCCTATGAACGAAACTTCATGGACTGCAGATTGAGAGCAACGCGGCGTCCAGAGGCGCTGACAAGAAAAAGAAATGATCAGTGACGAAGCCTTGATGCAGGAGTTCCGCGGCGGGTCGCAGGCGGCATTTGAGGAGCTGTTTGTACGCTATCGCGGGCCGCTCTACGGTTTCTTTCGGCGCAGGCTGGAGCGCGACCAGCGCGCGGAGGATCTGGCTCAGGAAACATTTCTCGCGGTGATTCGAGCAACTGATCGCTACGAACCGAGGGCGCTCGTCCGGACCTATCTCTATGGCATCGCGATGAACCTGCTGGCAGCGGAACGACGCAAACAATTCCGCGATTCGCCTTCGGAAAAGATCGCGCCAGAGCCGGCGACACGTGACGATTCCGACAGTGTTCTCTGGATGCGCCAGGCCCTTGCAAGGCTGGACGATTCGGAACGCGAGATCGTGATGCTCCGTGAATATGAGGAGCTCAGCTATTCGGAGATTGCCGAGTTATTGAAGCTGCCGGTGAATACGGTGCGTTCGCGCCTCTTTCGTGCGCGCATGGCGCTGAAGGAACACCTGAAGCCGGAGCGAGATATCGCGAACGCTTCCGTGGCAGATGCAGCGGAGACAGCCAAACTCAAGCAGGCGGAAGGCGAGGCCATATGAACGGAATGAGGCATCCGATCGAACCCGAAGAAGTGATGGCCTACCTTGATGGCGAACTCGCTGCCGATCGCGCGGCGAGCGCGACAGCACATTTACGCGAGTGCGCGGAGTGCCAGGAACTGGCTGCCGAACTGCGAAGTGTTTCTCAAAATCTGACCACTTGGAAAGTTAATTCACCCGGGTCGGCGATTCCGCCAGCGCTTACGACTGCGCTTGCGGAGGATCGACTGGCGAAGCGAGATGTTTTTCGTGCGCGGCAAAGCTGGCGAGAAACATTGCGAGGGCGTTGGACAATGGTCACATGGGCGGCAGCGGTTACAGCCGTCTTTCTTGTCATGTTGGGCGCAGTGCGGTTTGAAGGCCGCCACCGGTTCTCATCGGTCGCGTCGCAACTCAGTCAGGAGCAACCCGCGGAGTCAGCCCCGCCTCCGCCTCCGCCTTCATCTTTACCGGTGAATGGAAAGAATCTCGATAGGCTTCAGGTGTTCGCGCAGCTGCAACCCGCGCCGCCCGTAAGTTCCAGCGGCCCGCAGGCAGACAAGCTAACGACAGAAAATAATCCGCCAGCTAACGGCCCGATGATCATACGCACCGCGCAGCTCAGCGTGATCACGAAGGATTTCGACCAAGCCCGGGTGAACCTCGAAGTGATCCTTAAGCGGCATCGTGGCTACGTCGGCGAGTTGAATGCCGGTGGCAACACGGGCAGCGGGCGAACGCTTACCGCGACACTGCGCGTTCCCGCCGACCAACTCGGCGCTACGGTGGCCGAGGTCAAGACGCTGGGCCGAGTCGAATCCGAGTCGCAGGGTGGGCAGGATGTTACCTCGCAATATGTCGACCTAGAGGCGCGGCTCGCAAATGCCCGCAACACTGAAGATCGGCTGACGGATCTGCTGCGTAATCGAACGGGGAAGCTGTCCGACGTTCTCGCAGTTGAACAGGAACTGGATCGGGTGCGCGGAGAGATCGAGCAGATGGAAGCCGAACGGAAGAATATGGCGAACCAGGTGAGCTATGCCACCTTAACCGCGACGATCACGGAAGACTATAAAGCCCAATTGCAGATTGTCCCGCCATCGACGGCGACCCGCATGGGTAATGCTGCCGTCGAGGGATATCGCAACGCGGCAGACGGAGTCGTGAGCCTCATCCTCTTTCTTCTTTCGACTGGACCGAGCCTGCTCTTATGGGCCGCGATCCTGTTCTTTCCCGCGCGCTTTGCCTGGAAAAAACTGCGCGGCCTCGCGGCTTAGATGATATTCCGCTCATCAGCACTTGCACCAGTGTTTGTGCTCTGGGTCACATCGGCCCGGCCCTCAAAAACTGCAAAATAGAGAAGCACGCGACAGTCGATCGCAATCTGCCGATCGACAGGCGTGACAATCAAATGAGAACACGTTACGCATTCCTTTATCCGTGCCAGATAAGGACGCTGGCAGCGTTTGTCCTGCTGACGATGACACTGGCTTTGTCGGCCTGCAATTGGTTTCGCGATTTCGATTTCGAGCGCGGGGCGCGCCTCACAGGAGGCAATCCCCAGTTGGGGCGGAGGCAGTTGGCCATGCACTCCTGTAGTTCCTGCCATGTGATTCCGGGAGTTCCGAAGGCTGACGGCAGAAGAGGACCGTCGCTCGCTCATTGGTACGGGCGCCGCACCTTTCTGAGTACCGTCCCAAATACGCCGGAGAACATGGAGAAGTGGCTGGAGAGGCCTTCTCATCGCAAGCCGGGCACGACTATGCCTGACTTGAGCGTCAGCTCACAGGAGAGTCGCGACATGACCGCCTACCTCTTCTCCATCAATTAAAAGCTCGATCAATTACGCGCAAAACACCTGCCGGCGTGCATCTTAATGCAAGTTGACAAAGCTCGCGTCGGCGAGCGAGATGTGTTCTGGGCGAATGACCGGCTGCTCCTCGGAGAGAATCAGGGCACGCTCGATCACATTTTGCAATTCGCGTATGTTGCCCGACCAGGGCTGGGTTCGCAACAGGTGCAGGGCGGCGGCGGAGAGCTGCGGCGCAGGCGGACTCGAAGCATATTTTTCCAGAAAGTGTGCAGCTAGCTGACCAATATCTTCGGGTCGATCGCGCAACGGCGGAATCTCCAGTGGGAACGCGGAGAGGCGGTAGTACAAATCTTCGCGAAACTTTCCTTCTCTGACGAGCGAAAGCAGATGCGCGTTAGTGGCGGAAATAACGCGGGCGTCGACGCGCACGACCTCGGAGCTGCCCAGGCGCTGCAATTCCTTCTGCTCAAGAAAACGGAGCAGCTTGGGCTGAAGGCTCAATGGCATTTCGCCGATCTCGTCAAGAAAGAGCGTGCCTCCCTGGGCCGCTTGGATTCTTCCCGCATAAGGCTGGGCGGCTCCCGTAAAAGCGCCGCGCGCGTAGCCGAAGAGTTCCGCTTCCAGCAAGGTCTCGGGGATGGCGGCGCAATTAACCACCGCAAAAGTACGCGAGGCACGCGGGCTTAGCTGATGAATGGCGCGGGCGACAATTTCTTTGCCACAGCCGGTAGGGCCGGTGATCAGCACAGTGGTGTTGCGCGGCGCAAGCAGGCGTACCAGACGATACAGCGGCTGCATGATGCGCGAGTTATTGCCGATCATGCCGGGGAGGGGTGCGTCGAGAAGGGACTGCGCGGCGTGTGCGGGGAGTGGAGCCAGCTCATAATTGTCGATTACGGAGTCCGGGCAGTTCAGAGCGTGATCCGAGCTCGTTGAAGGGGCGCCTGCCGCCGCATGATTTGGGTCAGGGTCGACATTGCTTTCAACAACATTAGGCTCAGGCTCAGGATCGAGCATAACGACTTCGATTTTCGGGAAACGCTTGCGCACGGTCTGCCCGAGTTCCTCGGCATCGAGATCGGGCAGGTGGCGATCGAGGAAAAGCACTTGCCAGAAGCCGTTTTCCAGATGGCCCAAGGCCTCGGCGCCACCGCTAGCCTGTTCGAAGCGGCGGGCGGGGGACCGCAGACTTTCGAGGACGCGCTGGCGCACCACGGTGCTGGGGCTGGCTACCAGAATATGGTCGGCATAATTAGGCGGGATCGGAAAAGTCGTCATAGTGTCAATTTCAAACCGATCTGGTTAGAAGGAGATTAGTTGCAGATTAGAAGACTCTAGCGAAGGCAAACCATGGTGTAGTGGAGAAGTTAAATTTTCCTTTACAGGTGGTGGATTGTGTAAGTAGCGGGCAATTTCTGCCCGGGGTGGCAGATGACTGTAAGCCCCAGGGTTCCCCTGTGATCCTCTGTGCACTCTGTGGCAGATGCTCCTGACTTCGTCCTACGCCAAAACCTGCGCCCATCGAGGCGCAACATAAGATCATCATCTTCGACGCACTTCCTGGCTAATCGCCGCCGTCACTTCTCGACCAAGACCAGCTCGCCGTTTTCTACTTTGATATCTTTGACGTTGTTGGGGAGCTTGAGCTGATCGCGCTGCTCCGCGAGTTTTTTCTGCAACACTTCGTTGACCAATGCGGCGGGTACGGAGAGATCTCCGACCTTGACCTCGGTGGCGTCGAAGGTCGCGTAGCCGTCTTTTGAGCCGAGATGTCCGGCGAGTGTAAGATAAACGTCTTTGCCAGCGATTTGAGTGAGAAATTGTCCGCGCACGACGTCTCCATCCATGGAGACCTGATAATCCTTGATATTGGGAACTGGGCCAGGGAACTCTGCGGCAGGAGTGGCAGAAGCAGGACTGGCAGAGGGAGCGTTGGAAGAAGGAGCATCGCTCGCGCCGCTGGAAGTATTCGCGGGCGCGGCTGCCGTTGCAGGTAACAATCCGGCAGCTTGCGCTAGCGCAGCCGAGACTTCGCCGGATGTCATGCGAATCTCGTTCCCGCCTTCAGCTGCGGATTTGGGCTGGGCGAGTTGGTTCACCTTCTCCTGAAAAGATTGCGCATTGGCGGCGGCCGTCGCCGGAGCAACCGCATTTGCAACCGGCGCGGGGCGCTTTAAAACCAGCACTAGCGTGACGATTGAAATCGCCAGCGTGACAAAACTAATGATGCGGTTCAGCTTCACGAATACCTCCGCTCCTTATCTATGGTACGCGCGAAGGAAATCAGGATTGAAATGACGTTAGTGCTATGGCGGTGGGCCTTTAGGATGCCAAGAACAATACGCGGAAAAGGCTGTTTCCACGCAGCATTCTCATTCGAGGATTTTCACTCGACTATGGCGAGAACGTCGCCGGGGTTCACGGCGGCGCCTGGAGTCGCCGATATTTTCTTTACCACTCCCTTCTTCGGCGACTTGATTTCGTTTTGCATTTTCATGGCTTCGACTACGACGATGCCCTGACCAGCTTCGACTTCAGAATTCTCCGCGACGAGCAGGCGCACTACGCGGCCGGGCATGGGTGCGAGAATTTTCTTCGGGCCTTTTTCGTCGCCCCCCGATTTCTGGCGGGAGCGCGGATCGCGCAACTCGACCGCGAAGCGCGCGCTGCCCACCCACATATGGAGATCGGTGGCAGTCTGCTCGCGCTTGATTTCGTAGGAGTGGCCATCGATCAGCAGCGACAAGACATCGCGCCGCGGGATGACTGCGTCGATGTGGACGGTTTGGCCGTCCACGCGGCACTCCCATCCCTCACCGGCTTTCTCCAACTCTAGCCGGTGGGGCTTGCTGCCCTCTTTGCCCACAATGATTTCATAAACCATAAGATCGAAATCAGCGCAGCGCTTCCGAGCGTCCTTTCTGCTTCCATTTGGAACTTGCCGCAGCCGAGATCGCGGAGTCGTTGGCGTCCTTGCCATTCTTATTGGCCGACGACGATGAATCGAGCACGGCAAACATTCCGGCGGCGATTGCGGCTATCTTTTCCAGTTCTTTGGTCTCTGCCTTGGGCGCGAGTGACGCTACGACTGGATTAGCTTTCGCGAGCAGGCGATCGAGGTATCCGGTGTCGAGCTTTCCGCCCTGAAAGTCGGCGTCTCCGAGAATGCGCTGGAAGAGCGAAATGTTGGTCTTGATTCCCGCCACAAAATATTCGTAGAGGGCGCGCTCGAGACGCATGATGGCTTGCGGCCGATCGGCCGCGTAGCCGATCACCTTGGCGAGCAGCGGATCGTAATCCATGGGAACATTCCACCCCTCGTACATGCCGCTGTCGCGGCGGATTCCCGGGCCCGAGGGTTGGAGCAGCACGGTTATTTTGCCGGGGCTGGGGAAATAATTGTTGTCGGGATCCTCGGCGTAGATGCGGCATTCGATGGCATGGCCGCGAATTGCGATGTCGGCCTGTTTGAAGGGCAGCTTTTCTGCGGCTGCAATGCGTATCTGAAGATGAACAAGATCGAGTCCGGTGGTTAATTCGGTGACTGGATGCTCGACTTGGAGGCGCGTGTTCATCTCGAGGAAGTAGAAATTCTTTTGCTGATCGACCAGGAATTCGATGGTGCCGGCGTTGGTGTAGTTGGCGGCCTGTGCGACTTTGACGGCGACCTCGCCCATGCGGCGGCGCATATCGGGATCGACAATTGGCGACGGCGCTTCTTCCAGAACTTTCTGATGGCGACGCTGGATCGAGCATTCGCGCTCTCCGAGCCAGACAGTGTTGCCGTGCTCGTCGGCGAGCACCTGCATCTCGATGTGGCGCGGATTGATGATTGCTTTTTCGATGTAGACTTCGCTGTCGCCGAATGAACGTTGCGCCTCGCTCTGCGCCGATTCGAGGGCGGATCGAAGTTCTTGGCGAGTGTGCACCAGGCGCATGCCTTTGCCGCCGCCGCCAGCCGCGGCTTTCAGCATCACCGGATAGCCGATGCGCTCGGCGACCTGCTCGCCTTCTTCGGCGGAGGCGAGACCGCGCGAAGTTCCGGGAACGAAGGGCACTCCCGCTTTTTCCATCTGCTGGCGGGCGCTGGTCTTCGAGCCCATCAAATTCATGGAGTGTGGAGTGGGCCCGATAAATTTCACGCCCGCGTCGGCGCAGGCTTGCGCGAACTTCGCGTTTTCGGAGAGAAAACCGTAGCCGGGATGGATGGCCTGCGCGCCCGAACGTTTGGCTACATCGAGAATTTTATCGATCCGCAGATAAGATTCGGCGGCGGGAGCGGGACCGATGTGATATGCCTCGTCGGATTTGCGTACGTGAAGCGCGGCGCGGTCGACGTCGGAATAGACAGCAACCGTCGAGATGCCCATCTCGCGGCAGGCGCGGATCACGCGCACTGCAATCTCCCCGCGATTGGCGATTAGAATCTTCTTGAACATGCTGGTAAACGATCACTTCGAACGAACTGCGCCGCAGTTGATTTTACCTGTCGGCGGGGAGAAGTGCGTGATGCGAATCACCTGCCGTTGTGCCGTTAGACCGCGAGGACTGGCGGCAGAAAGTCAGCAAGACTTACTTACGCAACATAGAAGCAACGTAACAGGGGCGCCGTAAGAGTTGCCTGTATGCCAAAGGCGTGACGCTTCCCGTCAAGCCAAAAAAATACGCCTGCTTTGTTAGAGCAAGCGTAGGGGGAATTAGGCGTAAGCGTAGGTTAGGTCAGAGGCCTTTATCTCGATGCTAGGACGCTCAGGGACATATCTCGGTTTTTTCGCGCGACTTCGTACCCGAGCACAATGAACGCGAAACTGGATTTTCTCGAAGTGCTCATGGACGACATATTTGAGTTTGTCCCGTAGAGATTCATCTTGAGACATCGCCAGCATCCTGATAGCGAGATCACTTTGAGTTCCTACGGGATCGTCATTATTCTCCCATTTGGACAGAGTAGTTTTGTCAATGTGCAGCAATCGCGAAAACCCATCTCCTGTCAGACCCATATACTTTCTCAGGAATCGTACCTCCTCTCCGGCTAACCTATACGGCTTGGTAACCAAAGCCAGGGCGATGGTTCTGAACAAATCATCCATCCCCGGAATGATTGGGTCCTCGTTCCCGCAATGACTACACTTGACTAATTCAATACCGCAGAGAACTATGTTTTCCAGTCCGCTCTCCTTGAACTGGTAATTCCCGTGGACAACTTTGGCTGGTTGCGAACAATTACTACAGAGCACGGTATCTAGACTCCTCATGTTGATCGTTGCCTTTCTGGTGGCTGCATCTTCCCCAATACCGCCTACCACAAATTGGCTATTTGTTTTCTCCTCCTCCGACAAGGAACTCAGTTTCGGCTTTCGCTATTCTGGCACCCATCGGTCTAGCCTTTCATCGTCTTCGATTCGACACTGAAGACTGTTATAAGAAACGCTTTATCCACAGACTTAAAACTAAAAACAATCGCTAACCACTTCCCGCCCGGCTCGTGCCCTTCTATCCGGTAATTCCATTCCCCGCTGCCCGTGTAATATTCGGGAGGATTGTAAATTCTCCCCGCTTTCAAAACGACCCGAGCATCCATGATGCTCAAGCCTTCTTTTTCAAGCATCGCGGAAATGCCTGCCGGGAATAACCTTTCCGGACTCGAAGCAATAGCGCAATAAGTCCTGAGCCTCTTGGATTCCCAAGCGGTCACCCATGTTGGTAATTTACCAACATATAAGATGCATGTCAATTGGAAAAAGGTGCCAGCTCTTTCGTGACCTATTTCGCCAGCTGGCTCGCCCACTAGATCCAGAAGAATCGCACGGGAAAACAAAAGGCCCCGCGCCGTTAAGCGCGAGGCCTTAGTGACAAGAATGCTCTGTAGTAAAGCTGACTTATTGTTTCTGATCCATGACAATGCCGCCAGCACCGGGCTGTTTTTCTGCCTTGGCTTTCTTGGTAGCCATCGTCTTGTCGACCCATTCGTCCGCAGTCTTCAAATCGGCGGATCGCGCTGCCGGGTCATCGCATTGAATGTCGGCGCGCTCGCGATACATCAGGTTCATGTAGGCCATGGCATCGTCGTAGTCGGGACGAAGTTGCAGCGCTTTGTTCAGATTGTCGATGCCTTCCTGAACGTTGGGAGTATTTTTCTCCTTGATCATGGCACAGACCTTCTTGTCTTTGGCGGGGAGGGCGTCATCGGGCTTCATGCCGAGCTTGGCGCGCTCTTCCTGACGCGGCACATAAGTCTGGGTCCAATCGATGACGGCGACAGAGTAATACGGCTCGGGGTCATTGGGATCGGCCTCCGATGCCTTCTTATAATATTGCTTGGCCAAGTCAAACTTCTTCATCTGCAGATAGAGGTATGCGATGCCCTTAATGCTGTTGATGTTCTTGGGATCGACCTGCAGCACCTGCTTGTATTCGTCGATGGCCTGCTCGGCGAAGCGGTTGTTGTCGGGAGTGTCCGCGCCCGGGATGTATTGGTTGGCATAGGCCGTGGCGAGGTATAGCTTGGCGTTAACCAGCGACGGATCGAGAGCGACCGCTTGCTGGAAGTGATCGACTGCCTGCTCGAACTTTGAGTTTTTATAAGCCTGCACGCCTTTGTTGAGGTGGTCGCGCGCTTTCAGTTTGGCGCAACCGACGCTGGCGAGCATCACCAGGGCTGCGGCGAACACGACCAGGACCCTTTGCGTAGTTCTCGTTTTCATTGCTTTATGAATCTCCCTTTGTTGCGGAGTGTCCGAACGCGGCACCTTATCAAGATTTGTCATCCTGGCGAAGCGAAGGATCTGCTTTTTTCTGCAAGTTGCCCGACTCTAGCCGCCCGCTTCGATCTTGGCGGTGATCAGGCCAACTTTATCCACGCCCGCCGAATGCGCGATGTCAATAACGTTAGCCACGTCGGCGAAGGGAACGTTGTCATCGCCCTTTACGAACATGACCTTCTCGGCCCGCGTCTTGAAAATATCTTCCAGACGGCCCTGCAGAGTCTCCCAGGTAGCTTCGTCGGTATTGATCTTGAGTCCGGGAGGATTGCCCGCGCCATGATCGATCAGCTGCACGACGATGGTACGGTCGGGAGTCGGTGGCGGCTGTTTCTGATCCTTTGGCGGAGGCTGTGGCACCAACGCATCCAAGCCTTTCGGCGTGAGGGGCGTGATCACCATGAAGATGATCAACAGCACCAGCAACACGTCGATCAGCGGCGTGACGTTCATGTTAGCGTTCTGGCCCCCTTTGGGGCCGACTGCCATACCCATATTGAATCTCCTGTATCGCTACTACACGTATCGCTATGGCGAAACTGCTATTGCCCGCCCGTCGGCGCAGGTGGGGCGACCGGCGGTGGGGCAAACTGGCCAGACTTCTTCTGTTCCGTCAATAATCCCAGCTGATCGACACCGGCCGCGCGGACGTCATCCACGACCGCGACTACCCAACCAAATTTCGCGCGGGCGTCGGCCTTGAGAAATACCCGCTTATCGGTCCGATTGGCCAAGCGATCTTTGATCTTTTGCGTCAGATCGTCAGGATTGATCGGATCGGTGCCGAAGAAGACCTTGTTGTCGCGGGTAATCGCAACTTGCAACGCGTCTTCTTTATCGGCGTCGTGCATGTCGGTCGGATTGTTCACCTGCGCCATGTCAACCTGCTTGCCGTGCTGCAGCATGGGCGTGACGACCATGAAAATAATCAGCAGCACCAGCATCACGTCCACCATAGGCGTGACGTTGATGTCGGAGGTGACGTTGGCTGCTTCGTTTCGCTTCGCTAATGCCATGGAATTCTGTCTCCTGCTTGCGCTTGCGTCGGTGCGTCCCCAAAACTCGTTTCGTGGAGAGCCGGGCGTTGCCGCCCGGCTGGCCACTGGCAACTCATGGGTACGACTTGCTGCTCAAACTTACGACCGGCGCATGCTCCGGCGCTTGAGGAAGTAATCGATTAGTTCGCTCGAGGAGTTATCCATCTCCACGTCGAACGCTTCCACGCGCCCGGTTAGATAGTTGAACATCATGACGGCCGGGATGGCCACGAACAGGCCGACGGCGGTGGTCACGAGTGCCTCAGAAATGCCGCCCGCGACTGCTGCCAGCCCGGTTGCCTTTTCTTTGGCGATGCCGTTGAAGGCGTTCAGAATGCCGACGACGGTTCCGAACAGTCCCACGAAGGGAGCCGTCGAGCCGATGGTCGCGAGACCGCCCAAGCCACGCTTCAGTTCAGCGTGCACGATCGCTTCAGTGCGCTCCAGAGCGCGCTTCGAAGCTTCGATCGTCTCGCCGGGGATTTCGCCAGGGCTATCCTGGTGAGCCTTGAATTCCATCAGGCCAGCGGTGACGACCTTCGCCAGATGGCTCTTCTTGTTGCGCTCGGCGACCTTGATTGCTTCGTCAATCTTGCCTTCGCGCAACGCTCCAGCAACTGCGGGAGCGAAAGCGCGGGACTGATTGCGGGCGGCGTTGAAAGCCATCCAGCGGTCGATCATGACGCCGATCGACCATCCCGACATGATGAAGAGAACAATAACCACGACTTTCGCCAGAATACCCATCTGCTTCCAGAGCGAAATCGGGTCCCAACCGACCGAGCTGTTGTCTTGAAACAGCCAAGCGGCGAAAAGATGGAAATTACAAAGTGCGACTGTTGCCAGGTTCGCTACCATGAGTTGCTATTCCTCCTCGGAACTGTTTCGCGCCCATCAATCTGAGCGCCTTTCTCAAATTCTCCCAGCCCGCACTCGCGATTCAAGCATGGCGCGGACGGTAATGCCCACCCCTTTGGAGTTTGCCAAAGAGCTGCGGCACAACAGGATGCAGGAAGAGCCAATTTTGATGCCACGCCCCAAACGCGAGCAGTAGCCTGA
This sequence comes from uncultured Acidobacteriaceae bacterium, assembly GCA_963800565.1. Lineage (GTDB taxonomy): Bacteria > Acidobacteriota > Terriglobia > Terriglobales > Acidobacteriaceae > Acidiflorens. Next base: position 2,731,814 of record CAWDBM010000006.1, on the reverse strand, counting down.
TTTCACCCGGCCTTCATCGTAAAAATCGACGCGCGACGCGAAACCCGAGCTCCTCTGCAAACTACTGATGAAACGTTTGATGCAAGAAAATCTAAGTAGGCGGAGTGCCCTGGGTGCCGATAGGGCCCCTTGGTCTCCCGTCTTGGGAAAAGGTAGGACGGGGGAGAGCATTTAACCGCCACAAAACCAAACTCGCCCGGAGTGTCTAGCCTCCCGACAAGCTGAAGTTCACCACTACCTGGGTTTCCACGGCCACCGGCTCACCATTGAGCAGGTAGGGCTTATAGCGCCATTGTTTTACGGCTTCGATGGCCGCCGGCGCCAGCATGGGGTGCCCACTGATTAATTGCAGATTCTGAATCGTGCCGTCTTTGCTGATCTCTGCCTGCAGTACGACCGAGCCCTGAATACGAGCCTGTTTCGCCAGTTGCGGATAGTTAGGCGTAATCTTCCTGATCAAAAGGCCGGTTGCTACGCCGGTCGACACACGAACACGTTGCGGAGTTGCGACCTTCGGAACTGCTACCGGCGTCGAACTGAGGATGCCGCCGATGACGCCGCCAGCCGACCCTCCGGGAATACCACCGGGTACGCCTCCCGGGACACCAGCACCCATATCGGGCGGCGCTTCTTCTTCCTTGATCATCTGAATCTTCTGCGGGATCTTAGTGGGTGCGCGGAGCTGGCCGTTAACCACTTCGCTCACCATCTTGACTACTTTTATCGGAGCGGCTGCCGGGGGCGGTGGGGGAGGAGGCGGTGGCGGTGGAGCGACCAGAAAGGTCATCAGCTGGGTCTTGGGCAGCGCATCGGTGTAAATCAGCGGAATCAGAATCAGGACTCCGATGAGAGCGAATTGTCCCAGGAACGATAAGATTGTGGTGCTCAACCGGCGCTTGGCCTTGAACCTGTTCCCTGACTCAATAAGGCTGTCTTCAAACATAGGCTTCTCCTACACACACCAGACCATTCGAATGTTTAGACACCGTCCGTTTGGTCTTTGCTCCCTGATTTTGAAGCTTTTTGCCTCTCGGAACTCCCGCCTCTGCGGGCAGGTCAATGATTCTACGCCAGTAAGCCAAAACTAAACCCTAACTTTTTCCTTCGGCTGCGTGGAACCGGTGCTCCCAGGCCGCAACGGCATAGCAATCGGCTTCTTGCCGCGCTCCCCGCGCCATTCCTGGTAGGCCACCAGAATCGGGGCGGCAATCGCGATCGACGAATACGTTCCGATCAAAATCCCGATCACCAGTGCAAGGCTGAAGTTATGTAACACCTCGCCGCCGAAAAGAAACAGAGCAAGCACGGTAAGGAAAGTCAGGCCCGCTGTCAAGATAGTTCGACTTAAAGTTTGATTAATACTCTTGTTGACAATGTCGGCCAACTTGTCGCGCCGCAGCAGTTTGATGTTTTCGCGAATACGATCAAAGACCACGATCGTGTCGTTATTCGAATATCCGATCAGGGTCAGAATGGCGGCAATCACGGTCAGGGAGATTTCCCGATCCAGAAGCGAGAAGGCGCCAACCGTAATGAGAGTGTCGTGGAATACAGTTAATACCGCGGCGACACCGTAAATCCATTCGAAGCGCAGCGCCAGATAGACGAGCATGCCGGCCAGCGAATAAAGGGTAGCCCGGATGGCTTGCCCGCGCAGTTGTTGCCCCACCTGTGGGCCGACGATCTCGGCGTTGAAAATGTGAAAATCGGAAACAAAGAAACTGTCCTGGAGCGCGGCAACGACGGCGGGATCCGTAACGCCTTTCAACTCGTCCAGCGATGAGATCACGCCACCCTTCGTCTTATCGCGGTAGTCGACGATGGCTTGAGCTATGGCTGTATAGCGCGGGTTGGCCTCGCTGCCCGATCCGAGGCGAAGCGGATCCTTATCCAAAAGATAAGTCGCGATGGCTAAAGAACTCGAGTTGTTGAGATCCTGCTTGCCTTGCGTGACGTTGTTTTCGAGCGCCTGAATGATCTGGGTTTTGCCCTTGTCGAGAGCCTGTTCGCTGGTCTCTTGAATATCGAGGGCGATGAGGACTTCATTATTGCCGGGCTGGCCGTATCTCTGCACGCGGGCATTCTTGAGGCCAGCGCTTTCGATCTCGTTATGAACGACGGATGGGTCGGGTGTGTGCGCGTACTTCACGTACACCAGCGTGCCGCCGCGGAAGTCAACTCCCAGCGGAATGCCGTGCCAGAAGGCCATGGAGAGCACTCCGGCAACGCTGAAGATCAGCGAGAAGGTGAGGAAGTACCACTTCTTCCCGAGAAAATCGATGTTTGTATTTCTAAAAAATTCCACGCTGCTTACGATCCCTTCAAAATTCGTTTTTCAAAAAGGGTGCCCCATTCTAACGTCGCGCCTTTTGCGACATTAGAGTGGGCCCGTGCGAGTACCGCGCTCCTAGATACTCAGCGCTTCGCCGCGCTGCTTGCGGCCGAGCACCCAATCAAAAATAACCCGCGACACAAAAACTGCCGTGAACAGGTTGGCCGCGAGACCAAATACCAGCGTCGTCGCGAAACCTTTTACCGGCCCGGTTCCAAATAGGAACAGAATCGCGGCCGACACAATCGTCGTGACGTGCGTGTCAACGATCGTGATCCAGGCATGGCTGAAGCCCTGCTCCACCGCCGACGGAGGCGTCTTGCCGTTCCTCAATTCTTCGCGGATGCGCTCGAAAATCAGCACGTTCGAATCCACGCCCATGCCGACCGTCAGAATCACGCCGGCAATCCCCGGCAGGGTCAGCACCGCTCCAAAGTACCCCATGAAGCCGAGCAGGATGACCAAGTTGAGGATGAGCGCGATGTCGGCATTCACGCCCGCCCAGCGGTAGTAAATCAGCATGAAGACCAGGACGGCAAGCATGCCAAACACGGCCGCACGCACTCCCGAACGAATCGAATCGGCGCCGAGCGACGGCCCAACCGTGCGCTCTTCGAGATACTTGATGCCCGCCGGCAGCGCGCCCGAACGCAAGGTCATCGAAAGATCGTGCGTCTCCTGATCGGTGAATCGCCCTGTGATCACGCCGCTGTCGCTGATGGCGCTCTTGATCGTCGCCACTTCCTGCACCCGCTTGTCGAGAACGACCGCGAGGCTGTCGCCAATGTGCGCGGAAGTGAAAGCCTGAAATTTGCGCCCGCCTTCGCCGGTGAGAATGAACTTGACCTCGGGCTGGCCATTTTCGTCGTTGCCGGGTTGCGCGTCTCGAAGGTCGCTGCCGGTTACGGCTGAGGCGCGCGAGATCAGGTACCACTGCTCGCCGGTATCGCTGGTGTGCGACCCGATGCTCTTGCCTTGCATTAGGACAGCGTCCGGCGGCAACACGCCACCCTTGTCTTGCAGCGCCTGCTCCTGGCTCGAATAAGGACCGCCAAGCGATTGCTTGATCTCAAGCATCGCCGTTGACTGCATGATCTCTTTGACCCGTGCCGGATCATCGACGCCGGGAAGCTGAACCAGAATCTGATAATCGCCCAGGCCATGCTCCTGGATGACTGGCTCGCTGACGCCAAGCTGGTCAATACGGTTGCGGATGGTCTCGATGGCCTGCGCGACCGCGCGGTTTTTTAAGTCGGCGAGGCTTTGCTGCTTCATCGAGACGGTCCAGGAGTTTTCCGCTCCCGAACTCGCGTCATACTCCGGCAGCCGGTCGGAAACGATATTCTTAAAATCGCTGGTCTGCTCCGGCGGAACGCCCTTTACGACGATCATCTCCGGATGATTGACCGGATCGGGCTTGGTAATGTCGGCGTAGCTGATCTTATGCGCGCGCATGTCTTCTTTAAGGCGCGCAATCGCGTTGTCGGAATCGACATTGACCGCGTCATTCACCTGCACCTGCAGGATTAGGTGCGTGCCCCCGCGCAGGTCGAGGCCAAGATGAATGCGGTCCGTAATGGCCGCGACGAGACCATTGCCCGTCCAGTTCTTCGGCACGCCAAAGATGCCGAACAGGAATATGAGCAGGATGCCGATAATCGTAACTAACTTCCAGGTAAGATTCTTATTCATGAATAAACAATCCTAAAATCGGCTTCGAGCCAGGAGTCTGCGGCCTAAAACGCTCTGTCATCCTAAGCGCAGCATGAATTTCGCGAAGCGAAGTTCATGCGGAGTCGAAGGACCCCTACTCCCACCTGAAAGCTCCCGTGCTATTTTCCTTCTTCCGCCGTCGTCACCGATACCACCGATGCCCGGCTGATTTCGAGCTTGATATTATCGGGCGGCACGCGCAACGTCAGCGCATCGTCCTTGAGGCTGATGATCGTCCCGCGCAGTCCGCCACTGGTCGTAATCTTGTCGCCGTTTTTCAATTCGCTCAGCATGGCCTGCCACTTTTTCTGCTTCTTCTGCTGCGGCATAATCAGCAGAAAGTAAAAAATCGCAAAAATAAACAGCAGTGGCGCCAGCGAGAGCAGACTCCCACCGCCCGGTAGCTGCAACCACAACGCCAACCTGCCTGGTACCGCCAACAAAATCATTTCCGCTGCCAAGTCGATCCCCGGTAACAAAATACGTGATTGAACCGCCGTCGCCGGAAGCGCCCTTTCAGGCTGCGCCGAGCGGAACTCGGCACAAGTTTGCTGCTATCCGCTTTCTCTTTTCTCTGGCGAACTGCGGGAATTGTTTTCTTCTATGGCCGGAGATCCTACAACCTACAGGCTAGAGCCGGCGATGCCGCGTCCCGGTTCCGACCGGAACGGCACAGAAAGAAACTGACCTTATCCCTAAGTCAAATAGAATGCCGGACGGCTGGCCGGGTGTCAAGGTCGCCCTACCGAAAGTAGCCTCCTAATCCGCTTTTTCACCACGGAGGCGCGGAGACACGGAGAACCCAACTGCTCGGCAAGACCTTAATCTCTTGTGGTTTTTACAGGTTCAAGCTTTTCTCCGTGTCTCCGTGCCTCCGTGGTGAAAAAGCTGGACAGGGACAGCACCGTACAGAATTTACCGGCTTCGATCGCCGATGCCACCGGTGTCCGCCGTTTGACTCAGTGGCGGCGCGGGATACTCAGGCAGCTTCTGCTTGGCCGATTGCGAGCGCTTGATCTGTAGCTCGTCGAACAGCAGCGCCGGGCTGGCCACGCTGTAGGCGACCGGGTCGAAGCGATCTTCAACATCGACGGCGTTGCCAGCGGCGATCAGATTGCTGCGCAGCGAACGCACGTCGAGGTCTCCAAAGACCGCGCCCCGCACCAGTTCCTCGTGGCCCTCTTTGGTCCAGATGCGATAGAGCAGCCGCGGCGTCAGCCGAGGCCCCATAGTCTGCACGTAGAAACAGTAAGGCAGCTCGCGCTGCTTGCATATCTCCATCAGCTTGCTCTTGAGGTCGGCGTCGGACTGCGGATTGGCCGATTGCAGAATGAGATTGCCCACCTGCGGCACAGGCGTAGCCGTAGCGCCGGAGCGGCCGTGTCCGTTTGAAACCGGGAAATCGCGAATCGGCTCGCGCCCTACCAGGTAGGCGATGAGCTGTCCCTTTTCGATCAGCGAAACGCGCTGCGCTTTCACACCCTCGTCGTCGATCGCGTAGTTGCCAAAGAGGCGCTTGCCCGAGATGGTCGAAACGGTCGGGTCGTCGAAGACATTAATGAAATCCGGCAACACGCGCGATTTGTAGCTGCTCGCCCAGTGCCCAGTGGTGCGTGCATTCTCGCCAAGCTTCGGCTTCTTGCCAAGAACATTCGGCTCGACCAGATCGCTGACCACTGTCGCCGCTGCGTCGTTTGAGAACAGCACCGGCCCGCGATATTCCTCTTCAACGACGGGAGCGTCGCGCAGCAACTTCAACGTGTCGCGGAGCTGCACCGTCGTCTTCAAGAATTCTTCACGCGTCGGAAGTTCCTTGAGATCGCCGCCTTGATCGCCATGCGAGCGTTGCAGCAACATTCCGTCTGCGGCTTGCGTCGATCCGGTGACGTAGATGACATAATGCGCGTCACCCGTGCGAGCAACCGTGCCTTCGGAGTTCAGGAAATAACGATTCTCAGCAGTGAAGCGCAGCGAAGCTTCGAAACTTTCCAGATCCTTGTCGGCGCGATAAGCCGCCGAAGATTCTTCTAGAAGATGAACCCACGGCGCGAAATCGGCAGTCGAGAGATGAGCCAGCGGCTCGATCACTTCGACCGGCGAGGCGTGGGCGAAATCGTCGACCGGCTCATCAACCTTCAATTGCTTGAGCGCCGCCTGCTTCGCGGAGAGCGCCTCGGTCGCGGCCTTGTAAGCGCGATCGGTTGCAAGCCAGACGCGATGGCGGATGGCAAATACGTCATCGTCGGAGGGAATGAGATCGATGGTGCCTTCCCCGCTGCCATAAAAACTGTCCTGCTTGTAGTCGCCGACGCGGACCGTGACCCGCAGCAGGCGTCCGTGATCACGCTGCTGGGCGCGCAGCGCGCCGAAAACGGCGCTCGCCTCGTACTGATCGATCTCGGTAACTCGATATTCGATGTAGTAAGGCGCGGCAACATTCTCCATCTTCAGCTGAGTCTTGGAGCGATCCATCTCTTCGCGAAGCGCGCGCAGCAGAGTATCGGGGGAAGTGAGATTGGCTGCGCGAGCGGAAACCGCTAATCCGCAGAGCAGCATAGCGCATGCAATCGCTGGACACAGCGGGTTGCGGAAATAAGCGACTCCCGGCGGTCGAGCCCCGAAGGGGCGAACCACCTTAGCCCAGCGCTTCAGCGCTGGGAAAACCAGCCTTAACAATCCAAGTCCCGGAGGGACGACCGATACTCCGCCCAAATACTGACGCCCGCAGACTCGCATCATTTTGCGCCTCCCTTCTCATCCATCGCGCCCGGCGGAGGCGGAAGAACCGGAGGCCGCGCGTCGCCATACTTTCGCTTTTGCACTTCCATCCCAGAAAACAACATCGCCGGCGCGGCTGCCGACACCGGAACGCTGCCCGATTCCGCTCCGCAGATGCCGTTGAATACGCTGGTCGTGTCCCCAGTGGCAGCGATCTGGGTCAACACCGTCAGCGGGGTGCCCACAATGTCGACGCCGCGCACGAGTTGATCGGGGCGCCCATCCGCATAGACGCGCCACACCATCACCGGCAACACCTGAAATGCCTGCGGCAGCTCGGTCGACGTCAGCGTGAATCCGCCCTGAATGTCTTCGAAGTAAAGCCCGTAGGGCTTGCCTTGCTTCTTGATCTCTTCGACGAAGCGCGTCCGCAGTTGCGCATCCGGAATCGTCTTCGAAGAGGTCACGATCAGATTGCCCTGGCGCCCGACCGGCATCAATCCAGCCTGGCCGCGCCCGTGGCCATTCGAGGTACTGAAATTTTTTATCGGCAAACGCCCCATCAGAAAATTCTTGAGCACTCCATCTTTCACCACCTCGACGCGCGCCGCAGGAACGCCCTCGTCGTCGTAGCGATAAAAACCGGATAGATCCGTGCCGGATATCGAACGCAGCGTCGGATCATCGGTGACGCTCAAAAAGTCGGGCAGAATCTTTTCGTTGATCTTCTTGGTGAAGGTCTGGCCTTCATCGCGTCCGCGCTGGCGCTGACCTTCGACGCGATGCCCGAGCACTTCATGAAAGAAAACAGCAGCAGCCCGACCAGAGAGCAACGCCGGCCCGTTATACGGCTCGGCCAGCGGCGCGGCGCGCAAGGCGCTCAAATCTCCGGCCATCTTCTTGACGCTAGCGGCCACTTCCGCGTCGGACGGAACCTTTGCCGGATCGGAAAACTGAAAAGTCTCGACCCGCATCAACTGCATACCATCATCGGCGCGAGTCTCGGCCTCAATCATCACGCGAAAGATCGCATCGGAAGTGACGATCTTCGTCCCTTCGGTCGAGACCAAGTAGCTGTGTGTCTTCTCGGCGTAGAGAAAGACCAGCGACTCTTCGACCTGCGGAAATTGGCGGAAAGACGCCGAATAGCGGCGCGCGAGCGCCTCCCAAGCCTTCTGCTCGGGGAAAGCAACCGGCGACGGCGGCTCAACATAGGTCGAAGGCTTCTCGGCCGAGAAGTCGGCGGAGTCATCCTCATCCTTGGCCCGAACGGCGCTCTTCGTCTTCACGTTGCTAAACGCCTGGCTGGCCTTGCGATACTGCGCATACGTCAACTGCCAAAGGACGCGCGCGATCGCGTCGGGGTCATCCCGCTCCGGCAGTTGGCCGGTGGTGATGCCAGACGAGCGCTCTTGGTCGTGGGTGTTATCGAGCGCCGGCGCGCCGATGCGCATGCTGACGTCGGCCGAACGGCGGTGAGTGTGGGAGGAAGTTAGAACGCCGCCCTGGGCGCTTAGAACGACCAGCGATTCGCCATCGGTTACGTTGTAGCTGGTGAAATAAGGCGCCGGATCCTGCTTGGCAAGCTCAGACTGGCCGCGGTGCAACTCCTTTTCCATGGTCGCTAGGAGGACGTCGTCGGGCACGGCCGGACCGGCTTGGGCATGAAGAAGCTGCTGGCCAAAGAGTACGGCCAGGGACAGAAGAGGGCACAAAGCAGCGGCTTTTTTGAAATTCATTGGAAAGCGCGAGTGTAACAGGAGCGCCGGAGACAAAAAAGCGGCCCCTTTCGGAGCCACCCTTTTCAAAGAGGTTTTTTGGCGGGAATCAGAGGAGAGTCACGGTTGACGCCGCTCTGGGGACCGGAACGGACAGAGTGAGATGTCGAGAACATCGAGAGTGAAGTGGTTCCAACGGGTACGACCTCTTTATTACCAGGAAGATATGCATTTGCGGAGCCAAAAATGGGAACGGAAAAGGCCGCCGAGATCCATTTTGGGAACTTGTTCGGAATCAGGATTTTAGGGTGAATACCTTAGAAACACTCCGCGAAACACGCACCCCCTTCAGGCGACTCTAGCTGCATAAAGCTGCACATTTTCAGAATTGCGCGTTCAGACTTTGGCCTAAGGAATTGCGCGTCAGAGGAAAATCGGCATAGGGGGAGTGGTCACCCACTCTCCCCTGCCACACCACCGTACATGCGGGTCCGCATACGGCGGTTCAGTTCGGTTGAGCTAGAGTACGTCCAGCAACCGAGGAAGACCGAGCGAGTCGAAGTAAGCAATCGGAAGTGCGGACTGCAAAGCCGGACTGTTGGCCAGACGCCAGGGGCCATGGGGACTGCCGGCGGTTTGTGCCGCGAGGTCATGTCCGATGTTCCGCTGACGCAGCTTCCCATACCGCACCTTGCTGCGCTTCCATTGCTTCCAGATCACGGATCGCAGCCTGCGCCGCATCCATGCCTCTAGCCTGTGCAACACCGAGGGCGTCTGGCTGAAGCCGAAGTAACTCTTCCAGCCACGTAAGTAGCTGACGAGTTCCTTCATCATCTGTTCCAGACTGATACCCCGTGTCCGTCGCGTGAGTTCCCGCACTCTTTGCTTGCACCGCTGTAGAGCCTTCGGCGCAATGCGTCGTTTCGGCTCTTTCCCGCCGGTAAAGCTGAAGCCCAGAAACTTGCGTTCCTGCGGTCGCGCCACCGCGCTCTTCGCCTCATTCACCTTGAGCTTGAGTCGCCGCCGGAGGAAACTCGTCACGCTTTGCATGACTCGCTTCCCCGCCCGCTCGCTCGCCACGTAGATATTGCAATCCTCCGCGTAGCGCACGAAACGGTGTTTACGTCGCTCCAACTCCCGGTCGAGTTCGTCGAGCACGAGATTCGACAGCAGCGGTGACAAAGGCCCTCCTTGCGGAGTTCCTTCCTCCACCGGACTCACCAGCCCGTTTTCCATCACGCCCGACTCCAGGATGGCTCGGATCAGCTTCAGTATCCTCTTGTCGCTCATTCGCCGCGCGATCGCCGCCATCAGCTTGTCGTGGTTGACTCGATCGAAAAACTTTTCCAGATCAAGGTCAACCACCCAGCGGTTGCCCTGGGCGATATACTGCTGCGCCTTGGCCACCGCCTGATGCGCCGAGCGTTGCGGACGAAAGCCGTGACTGTGTTCGGAAAACGTCCGGTCCCATCTGCCTTGCAGAACCTGCATCACCGCCTGCTGGACAAACCGGTCCAGCACCGTCGGAATGCCCAACTTGCGGACCCCTCCGTCCGGCTTGGCGATTTCCACTCGCCGCACCGGTTGCGGTTGGTAGGTCCCGCTTAACAGTTGTTCCCGTAAAGCTGGCCAGTGCTGCTTCCGGTAGCCGGGTAACTCCGACACTTTCCTGCCGTCGATTCCCGGGCTGCCCTTATTGGCCTTCACTCGTCGTAAAGCCTGCTGACAGTTCTTCCGCCCGCAGACCTCCTCCATCAGTTGCTCTTCTCTAGCCGGACTTTCGGTTTCGCATTTCGCCGCGAACGATTCGGTCCCTTCCCGCGGAGCCCTCGGAGCTTCACTCCTCCCCTCCCCGGTAAAGGCCAGCGCCATCTGTAGCTGGTTCTTCTGCCGCTTGTCGCTCATCGAGTCCTGCGTCCTACTCGCCGCTCCTTACTGTTTGGGCCTTCGACCTTGCGGTCTACTATGCCCGCTGCTGACTCCCGCCCCACGGTCAAGTGGGATCGCTCCATCCCTCAGTCACGATGCCGTGACATGCGGCGCGTCTCCCGAAGTAAGTTCGACCGCCTTCGACGCGCAACCGCCGGATTTACCACCAGTGTGCTTGGTGGACACGGGCTTCGCTGTCCTTTGCCAGCTCGCCCCACACCGTAGGCCTCATCATCCGGTTCTTGTTCATCGGCTCCCGTCTTTGATCCACGCTTCTTTCAGACCCCGCCTCGCGACGACGCCCTTGCGCTTCTCTAGCCCTTCACCTCCACCAGGTTGGGCAGGGGACTTTCACCCCTTAGCTGTCGAACATGTTCGGCACACAAATGAAAAGGCCGAGCCTCAGCCCGGCCTTCCGAAAAACTGAACGCAGAACAGTCTAGCTGTCGCCGGCGACGGTGCGTACCTTGCCGGGCAAAAAATGATACGGCGGCCAGGGACCTGTCACCACCATCTGGCAGTTCTTCAACTGCTTGGCGGCTGTGCTGTAGCGGTTCTGATACTTTTCGATGGATTTGGTGTCAATCAGGTGGGCGATATCGAGCAACATTCCGTCGGCGTCAACCTTCTTGCAGCTAACCTCTTCCTCCAGCGGATTGAAGAGTTTATGTACCTGCACCGACAGCGCGCGCGCCTTGGTCTGGCGCTCCCGCTCGCGCGAAGCCTTCTCCCGCAGCTTAAGCAGGTATTCGCGCCCAACCGTGTCCGGAAGCACGATCTCCTCCATGTTTCCCCGCTGCGACCCGTCACGCACCGTCAACTTGATGCGCATCTCGGATTTGCCGCGCAGCCGCTCCACACTCTCACAGAAAGTACGGCGGTTCGACCGTACAGCCTGCCGAATAGCATCCTCTGTGTCGAAGATCGTCCCAAATCGGAACGGCAGGACCGTTGCGGTACGAAAACTCTGGCTAACCACCCGAGCGTGTTCCAAAACGGACTTCTCATCGAGCTTGGCCGTCGCGCGATCAAATTCACTGACAATCACCGCGAACTCTCCGCTCGGGTAGCTCATGACCGGGGCGGAGTTGACTCCTTGAATTCCATCTAAAACGAAAGGACGGCGGGCGCGAACACCATTAGAAAGGGTCTGGTGTTCAGTGAGGCAGTACGCATACCACGACATGCACTCTCTCCGATTGCACCGGGGTCTGGGCACCCCTTTAGATTTAATCGTTAGCTAGGGCTGCGTTTCTACTGGAAGTTTTGGTTTTTTGAGACAAGATGAACGCGAAAGCCGCGTCCAAACGTCATACTACTGCCGTTCCGTATCATTTGCAACCATTCTTATGCGGAGCGCATCGCAATTTGTCTCAAATTGCAACAAACACGATTTTGGCGGGGAGTCGGGTCGGGCATGTGAGTCACTTGCCTATGCGGGAAAACCGCGCTAGGGTTAGAGGCATATGAGCGATTTGCTAAACCAGATAAACGGCCTCTCCCCTGCCGAGAAGGCGGAACTGCTCGATACGGTCTGGGAAAGTCTGGAAGCGGACGCACTATCGCTCACGGACGCGCAAAAGGCTGAACTTGACTACCGCATTGCTCGACATGAGCAAAACCCCTCCGATATCATCCCGTGGGACCAAGTCAGGGCGGGCCTTTTTAAGAAACCGTGACACTCCCGGTCGTCTGGACTCCAGAAGCGAATGAGGATCTGCTGGACGCGCGGGCATGGTATGACAATATCCGCCCGGAGCTTGGGGAGCGTTTCGCGCCGGCAGTCGAGGCCACGGTTGAGGTGCTAGCGGAACATCCGCTGCAATTCGCTGTCGTCTACCGGAACCGTCGGCGGGCGGGAGTGCGCCGCTTCCCGTATGGCATATTCTTCGAGGTGCAAGATAATCGGATTGTGGTGTTAGCCTGCTTCCACGGCAGGCGCAATCCAAGGCGCTGGCAATCGCGATAGGAGAGGAAAACCAGGGAAAACCAGGGACAGACCGGAGTGACCCCGGTTGCTATGCAAATAAAGCCGGGCGAACGTCCCATCTGTCCCGTGTTCCGTGTTTCCCGACCGTTCCCGGGTTCCCCGCTCAAAAAAGTGGGCTTGAGTAATATTTTTCTTGCCTGCCCCCTCGGAACCTGCCAGTCAGGGGCACGGTACAACGTCATAACCATGCCCATTGCCGATTGTGCACTGGACCAGTGGCTGTTGGTGCCGTCTAGAACCACACTCCCCCTTTGGCCAGCCGTCGTCGTACCACTCCATGCCTGCAATACCATTGCAAGCCTTTACGAAACCTTCTTGGGTCCCATATGCACGCTCGCAACCCACTTCCACATGGGAACCCATCGAACCATCAATGCAGTTCCTCACAATGCTGTTTGAGGGTTCGTAGTTGTCGCCCCGCTCCTTAATCTGCGTCCATACCTTCTGTCGGTCGGCTTCCTTCTTGGCTGCTAGCTCATCAGTGAGTTTCTGCTGTTGCTCCTGTAGGTGCAGAATGCTCTGCTGCATCGCTTGAACTTTTCGCTCTGCAAGCTGATGGGCCAGAGAAGCACCAACTGCATTCCCAATCTGTTGACCTACTTCGTAATTCTGGCGATTCCGTTCCTGAATATATCTTCCATACCCGCTGTTGTCGGACACCGGTGGCTGCCAGTGCGGGATCGGTGCGAGCACAGGCGTCTGGGGCAGCGACTCCGTAGGACGAAGCGGCTCTTTGCCAACATTTGGCGCGAGCCGTTTTGATGCGGCCACGGCCTCAGCTCCTAAGTTCTCGCTTTGCTTTATCTGCTCCGGAGTGATTAATGGCCGTGTATCGCGACCGGCCACACCGTGATCGTACGGGCTAGGCGGTGGGCCTTGGTGGCACAAGCCATCCGATGCTGGCACTATACTTATCGAGCCGGGTGGACAGTAAAAAAGTACCCGCTGCGCCGTCGCGCATGCGCATAACGCGAGTATCACTAAGAAGTGCTTCATGGTGTTCCTCGCTATGGCATGATTACTAACCGATTTAACAAGTCAGCAAATCACGGTTAGGCGATCCAGGCGGTTCAGTAGCCGCCCTGATGAGCCGAATCTTAGCAATTGTGCGGGTACTATGCAGTAAATCTTCGGTAACATTACGCAAATCCCTTGTGTGTTGAAAAGGTCCCTCAGTGATGCTTGGGGCGGGGCAAGGTGGCCAGAACCAGAACTGGCCGGTGGCCCATTCTAATTTGGCGCTCTTTGCGAAATTAGAGTGTGGATCGATCTGGACTAGCCAGGGATAGACGGGACGTCTCCCAAGAACCAAAGCAATCGACGAAGTCTTACCGATGCGCGGTCCGCGACGGCTGACTCTCCATCACCACACGCAGGATGCGGTTGATGCGTGTCTGGTAGCCCTTGCCATGACGCTTCAGCCAATCAAGCACGTCCGCATCCAGACGGATGGTTAACTGCTTTTTCTCCGGAGGCCAGGGCATGGTTGCCTTCTTGAGAAGCGATTTGTCGAGGCGCGGAATGTCCGAGTAGTCGATATCGGCGTCTTTCATGCGGTCAATTCGTGCCAAGTCGCTAGCTTTCTTGATAACGACAGATTTTTGGTTCACGTCGATTTCCGTTTCTCCGGGAGATGATGCGCGTCCCGTCATCGCGCGGCGCATGGGCTATCACCACCAGGCGTCCGGACAATAAACCCAGAGTGATAAGCCGCTCTTCACCGTAAGCAAAACGGTCGTCTTCAAACGTCACGCAAGGCCCGGCAAGAACCTGCTCGGCATCCTCAAAGCTGAAGCCATGCTTCGCGAGGTTCGTCCGGTTCTTTTCGTCATCCCACTCGTATTTCATTCCATTTCAGAATCAATTGTATTGCTCTTTGTAGTTACACACAATCGTGGAAAAAAACGGTATCCCATTCTCAATTTCGCGCTCTCTGCGAAATTTAGAGTGGGGATTTTACGCGTGGATCCATCGGAATAGGACCGACATCAGGAACAGGAAAGAACGACTGGAGATCTATCTCACAGTAGAACTGCCCCACTCAAGCCAAAACCGGCTTGAATGGGCCACCGAGCCATCGAGTGTCGGGAACTTCTAACCCCATATAAATCATGATGAATGCGATGTAACTATATAGTTGTACGGACGAACAATAAACGGAAATGTTCCACGTGGAACATTTGTACATACAATTTCGGGCCGGAGTCCCCGTCGCGCTTCAAGCTTTCTGTTTCTGCGCGGCCGCTCTGTCCTGCAGGGCGATCGTGACTGCGCGCAGCATGTCGCCGGCGGGAGCGGGCTTGCCGGTCCAGATCTCAAACTGGCGCGCCGCCTGTTGCACGAACATTTCTACTCCGGGGATGACGGCGATTCCCTTGGTGCGGGCGACGCGGAGCAGATGGGTCTCGACCGGGTCGTAGACCATGTCGAAGACGACCTTCGCCTGAATCTCTTCGTCCTTGAGCGGGCAGTCGCGCGTGTTCCCCATGCCGACGGGAGTGGCATTGATGATGACGTCGAAGGCGACCTTGCGCAGGTCGGCGCGCTTGATGGTGTGCGCCTTGGCCTGGCGGGCTAGTTTCTGTCCTTTGACCGAAGTGCGATTCAGGACCCAGACTTCGGCGCCGCGCTCCTTCAGGCCAAAGACAGCGGCGCGCGCCGCTCCTCCTGCGCCGAGCACTAGAACTTTCGCGTTCTCGATCGTGATGCGCTGTTCTAGCGGACGCACCACTCCAGCGACATCCGTGTTGAAACCATAGAGCTTGCCCTCGCCCCCGCGGACGATGGTGTTGCACGCGCCAATCTTCGCCGTGTGCGCGTCGGTGTTGTCGAGATGCGGAACGATCGACTGCTTGTAGGGCATGGTGACACTGAGCCCGTGCAGCGGAATCTCGCGCACGCAATAAAGCAGATCCTTGAGCGTCTTGGCGTGCAGCGGGAGATAAACGCCGTTAACATTCTCGCGGCGCAGCGCCGTGTTCATGATGACGGGCGAAAGCGAATGGCCTATGGGATCGCCGGCGACTCCATAGATTCGGGTGGCGGCGTCAACCTGATCGATGCGGTAGATGCTGCGCAGATCGCGCGCGCTGATCTGGCCGGGCGCGGTCTTCAGCCCGGCGCTCGGATCGACGGCGCCGAAGGTGAAGGCGCTGCCGGCGCGCACTCCGAGTACGCGGCTAATGACGCCTTGCTCGCCCATGCATACGCCGATCAGCGCGTGCCGGCCGCTATTCGCCTGGAGGAACTTCATCATGGCCACGTTGTCCGAGAGCGTGGTCGCCGTGCCGACAATTTTGTAGAAGTCGGCGGGAACCTTCAGCATTTTCGCCAGCGTCTCATCGAGGTTGCGCGTGGCGTGAAAATCGTGGAACGAGATGATCAGTCCGGCGCGGCTGCGCAGGCGGGCGATTGCCTCGGGCTTGGATTTCAGCGCGCTCTGCATCTCGAGGTCGACCAGCTGGCAGCCCGCGGCGTGAGCCTTGGTGAGGACTTCTAACTCGGAGGCGATCGACCCTTTGAATTTGCCTCCATTATCGGCGCGGCGGCAGGTGCCTACGGCGGTGACGTACTGGTGAGTTTCGAGAAAACGATGTATCTTCGGCAGCGCGGCGAGGGGCTGCTTGAGGTAGTCCAAACGAAACTCCAGAAAGGGGTTATCGCGCGCCATGGACTCGGCGGTGGCCAGCATGTCTTCGACCGTGTCGTCGCCGAGCGCCAGGCAGACGCGGGGCAGGCGCTGGGGTATAAAACGGGGTGCGACGGTGGACGATAAGGCTAAGGCCATTTTCTTCTTATTTGTTGCAACCACTTTCTAATTAGCTTTCTATTAGCGACGGCGCGATATTACAGTGGCGTGCGCGTAGATGCAACCTAAGGATTGGTCGAGGGACCAGAATAGGGTGTGGTGGCGCAAGTTTCGGGTCGCAGCCGCCGGACCTTGAAACCACGAAGGACACTAAGGATCACGAAGGTTTCGGCTCACGTATTTCCTTCGTGAACCTTCGTGACCTCTGTGGTTGATGATTTTGCAAACCGCACCACCACCACCGCAATAGGGATGAGAAGAAGACTGCCAAAACGGTCGAAAACACTTTTGGGCAAAGGGGCTAAACACCCTCGTAACCTTGACCCGTACCCCGCCGCTTGTTACTTTTCGGCTGTAACCCTTGTCTTCCGAGAGAGATAGCGGGAGCACACGCAGAAGAATCGGCAGTTGGAGGTAAGATGAAGAAAACAGGATTGTTAATGCTGCTGACGCTGGCGGCGACGCTCGCTGCGGCGCAGCAATCGATGCAGCCGAGCACGCCCGATGCGGACGGAATCGTTCACACCACGGTCAACGTACCGTTTGTGCGCTACCAGACGCCTACCACGTCTGACATTTATTGCGCCGGTTTTCTTACCAAAGAGCGCGTTCCCAACGCCAACTACGTGAATGGCGGTCTCGAGACTCCAACGTCCACCAAGTTCCAGGTTGGCGAACTGGTTTACCTGGCGGGAGGCGGATACCAGGCGGGCCAACTCTATTCGATCGTGCGCGAAGTGCGCGACACCAACGAGTATGAAATTTATCCTGGCCAGGACAAGGTGCTGGCGAACGCCGGTCGCCCCTACAGTGACGTTGGCCGTGTGCGAATCGTCGACACTCGCAGCCACAGCGCGATCGCCCAGGTCGAGTACAGTTGCGATCCGATCAATCCTGGCGACCTCGCGATACCTTTCGTCGAAAGACCACGGATTTCGTTCCACGTCCCGGGGCATTTCGACCGCTTTGCGCCGTCCAATGGAAAGCTGACGGGCAGGGTCGTGCTCGGCAAAGACTTTGACGGTTTCCTCGGAACGGGCATGAAGCTCTACCTCAACATGGGTTCGAACCAGGGGGTGAAGGTGGGCGATTATTTCCGCGTCGTGCGCCCCTATACGGCCACGCTCGCCGATCCCGTGGACTCGCTCTCCTTTAAAGCGCAGACTTCAGAAGATACGCAGAAGTTTCCGCCGACCTTTGAAGCGGGCCGCTTCACCAAGACCAAGGGCCCGAACATTCACGTGGCCGATCTGCCGCGGCGCGGCGTGGGCGAAGTGGTGGTGTTGAGCGTCACTCCAACCGCTTCATCGGCGATGGTTGTCTTCGCGCTGGAAGATGTCTACGCGGGCGACACGGTCGAACTGGACGAGCAACAGCAGTAGTCGAACCCTAGTAAGAGTCGATAGGGACGCGGCTTGCCGCGTCCCTTAGTTTTTGCGGATGTCTCGCGAATTTGGCAGAAAGCTTCCCTCGGAGTAGATGAGCGGGGAAAGCTTGCTCTACAAGGCGGGAAAACCGCCGAGCACTGGACAGTCAGCGGTAGAAACGAATTTTGGGGTTGCCGGGAATCATCGCGCTGGCGACGACTACGACTACGATCACAACAGCTAATTCCATACTGCCTCGCAACGCCCTCATAACAGCAAAGCGCCAGCTCATCAGCTTACTTCCTTCTGCCGAGAACACAAGGGTACGAAAGTGGGGGATGCACCGGTGGTCGCGGTTTACATGAGTCCAACCCTTAACCACCAAGGACACCAAGGGGACACGAAGGCTTTTTCTCGATTCTCCTCGTGATCCGGAGCCTGCCCTGAGCGCAGTCGAAGGGTGTCCTTAGTAGTTAAAGGGTTTTCTCCGTTGATTCAGCCCACACTCTCGACATCGGAATCCCCAAAAACCTCGGCGGTAAAGGCCTCAATGGTTGCGTCCTTGCGCCAGGCATCGGGCGGCAGTCCGGCTTTGCGGCAGGTCTGGTCGAGAAAAGTCTTGCGGTCCCAATTCTGTTCCACCGGAACCTGGGGCAAGAGCAAGCCGCGGTGAGCGCCCTCGGAAATCAACAACCCGTGGCGCCCGACTTCCACCGCGCCCGGATGAATGGGGAAGAGTCGCGAGAGCACGCTGAGCGAAACCTCTAGTCGGGGCGCTTCCTCGATCGTGACTGGTGAAAAGCGGGAATCGTCGAAAGCGGCGGCGCGCGCGGTTTCAGCTACGGCGCGATAAAGAGGAGCGACGGGTAGAGCGTAGCCGACGCAACCCCGCAACTCGCGATGATGTTCGAGATGCAGTTCGCTGTGCAGATCGCGGTGAAGTTTTTCGGGTACAACTGGGCCTGGCGGATTGCTGCGGAAATCGCCGCGCAGATAAAGCGTGGTGAAGACTCCGCGCAACTCCATTAGCTCAGCAGGCAAGGAAGCCTGTTCTTCGAATGGGCGGTGTTCTAAAGCGGAAAGAATGGACTGATGCGCAATGCCAAGCAGAATCCGCCGCAGCTCCAGCGACAATTCTGATGGTGGGGTGAGCGCATCGGAAATGGGCCCGGTGAGATTTTCGGGCGCTTTTTCCGACGAAGTTTCAGACAGCTTGGACATTGCTTTTTCTCCGCCGGGCGAGGACGAAGGAACGGCGGCGCCGCTTCTCTGACTTGCGATCGATCCTCGACCAGAAAGCCACAAAATAATCGAGGGCGGAGACGAGCGAGAGGAGCACCATGAACCAGATGGCGACCAGGGCGATCCAGTAAACCGGGAAAATGTAAATGCCGAAAAGCGGCCACTCATGCCAGCGGTGCGCGAGAATCACCGCGACTACGGAAATAATCTGCACCAGCATTTTGAACTTGCCGAGTTCGCTCGCCTGAATGGTAAAGCCTTCGGAAGCTGCAATCGAGCGCAAGCCACTCACCAGGAATTCGCGGCCGATGACGACCACCGCCATCCACGCCGGCACCAGCGCTGGATTGAATTGCACCAGTGTGATAAAGGCAGCCGCGACCAGCAACTTATCGGCGAGGGGATCGAGCAGAATGCCCATGGTCGTGATCTGCCCGCGTTTGCGCGCGAGATAGCCGTCGATGCCGTCGGTGATCGAAGCTAGTATAAAAACGAGAGATGCGAGGATTTCTCTTTCGCCGGTGGGTTCGCCCGCGAAGCGCGGAGTGCAGAGAATCCAAATGAGAAGCGGGATCGCCGCGATGCGTGTGAGCGTGATGGAGTTGGGAAGATTCACACGATGACAATGACAATACCGAAGTCAGAAGCCTCAGGGGCGAACTGTTTCGATTATCCTCCACATCGAGAGACAAGGCAACGGACAGTAGGGCGTCGTCATCAAGGTGATTCTGGCGAATTGTTAACCGGGACGCCGAGTTCGCTGAGAATTTATTTACAAACTGCTGCTCTACTTTTGCTTGGCAATGATTTGATCCTTGATCTTGTCGTAAGTGGCCTGCGGAATGATCTTCTTTCTCGTCAGTTCGTCCTTTCTGGCGTAAGGACGACCGTCGATGATCTTCTGCGAGTACGCAGGCCCTATGCCCGGCAGCGCCTGCAGTTGATCTTTCGTTGCCGAGTTGATGTCAAGAAGGTCGGCTTTGGCGGTCGCTGCCGTGGTTGAGGCGGGAGTTTTGGCGGCTTGCGCGGCGGCCATCCCGCTTAGCAAGGTAAGCGCGAAAACTGCGATTAAAATTCTAGTAATCAACTTCCGGGTCATCGTCATTTCTCCTCGCAATCTATCTTGCGTCATCGCAGATATTTGGTTCGTCAGTCCCGTTTAGCGACCTCGTAGCCGGCAGCCTTCGCATCGGCCTCGGTCATGAATTTGCCTTTCTTTGTTTTGCCGTACCAGCGGCCGCCTTTGTGGTAGACACCGGTGTCGGTGTTGACCCAGACCTTGCCGCTGGCTTTGGCCGAGGCGATTTCCTGGGCGGTCGGAGCGCCGGACTTAGCCGTTGTCGCAGTCGTGCTGCCGGTGGAGGCCGGGGAGGCTGCAGTGGTTTGAGTAGCACCAGTGGCTGGAGCCGCCGGTTTGGAAGCAACGGCATTCCCGCCGTTTGAGCTGGCTTGCCCACTCGCCATAAGCGGCGAAGTGCTTAGGGCTATCAACAGGCACGAAGTTAGTGTCCGCCGATAAGAATTCCCAGGAGAGAGCCGCATATTTTCTCCACTCATGAGCGCAGCGGAAGACCGTGCAGTTTGGCGGGCTTAATGCGTAGGTCGTTCGCTTCGCTCAGGATGACAATTCATGAGAGATGACAAAATCTCCGAGAATTACGCATAGATGCCGCGCTGCCGGATGGTATATGCCACGCGATCGATGGCCAGCATGTACGCCGCGATGCGATTGTTCACGCCGTGGGTCTCCGCGTAGCGGACTACATCATCGAACGCCGTAATCATGATGTCTCCCAGCCGCTCGTTCACTTCTGATTCTTTCCAGAAGTAGCCCTGGCGATCCTGCACCCACTCGAAGTAAGAAGTCGTGACGCCGCCAGCGTTCGCCAGAATGTCTGGAATCACGAAAACTTTTTTCGCGGAGAGCACATCATCGGCAGCGGCAGTCGTAGGTCCGTTCGCGCCTTCGGCGAGGATCCTGCATTTCACGCGATCGACATTGCGGCTGGTGATCTGATTTTCGGTCGCCGCCGGAATCAGGATCTCGCACTCCGTGAGCAATAGTTCTTCCGGATCGTATGCTTCGGCGCCGGTAAAGCCGTGAATCGTCCCCTGGCGCTGGCGGAACTCCCATAGCGCTTCGAGGTCGAGGCCATTCTTGTTGTAAAGGCCGCCGCCCACTTCGAGAATGCCAATGATTTTGTATCCCGCTGCTGCCATCAGGCGGGCCGCGTTCGATCCCACATTGCCGAAGCCTTGAATAATGACGCGACAGGTGTCGCGATTCAGGCGCAGCTTCTTAATCGCCTGATCACAAACCATGAGCACGCCGCGCCCCGTGGCTTCGCGGCGTCCGCGCGATCCGCCAATGTTGATGGGCTTGCCGGTGACAACTGCGGTGACCGTCTGGCGCGCATGCATGGAATAGGTGTCCATGATCCAGGCCATGGTCTGCTCGTTGGTATTGACGTCAGGCGCTGGGACATCCTTTTCCGGGCCAATGAATTCGAAGAGTTCCGCGGTATAGCGGCGCGTCATGCGCTCCAGTTCACCCTGCGACATTTTGTGGGGATCGCAGATGATGCCGCCTTTGGCGCCGCCAAAAGGAATATTCACGACTGCGCACTTCCAGGTCATCCAGCTCGCCAGAGCGCGGACTTCGTCGAGATTGACGTCGGGCGCGTAGCGCAATCCGCCCTTAGCGGGGCCGCGGGCAATCGAGTGCTGCACGCGGAATCCGGTAAAAACTTCCAGGCGGCCGTTATCGAGCTGCACCGGAATGTGCACAATAATTTCGCGGCTCGGACTGCTCAGCACCCGCCACAGGCCATCGTCGAGATTCAGCTTTTTCGCGGCCAGGTCGAAGCGGGCCGCTTGTGCCTTCCAGGGATTAGTTTCCTGTTCAAGTTCCAACGCTGTCGTCATAAAATCTCCGCAATATTGCGATTACGATCTTCTTCTGCTATCGAGCAAGCCTCGCAAAGTATATGGCCGCCGCGGAAGGCTAGGCAAGCGAGGGGAGTGCCGGAAAGGGAACCGTGAGCAAAGACCAGCTTCCTTATAATGAACCCTGGCGACACAAATGATTCGTCCCGACTACAAAGAGTTCTCGCGTCTGTCGCGCGACGCCACGCTGGTGCCGGTGGCAAAGTCGATCTCCGCCGACTTGCTCACGCCGGTTTCTGCCTTCCTGGCCGTCGCTGACGGAGAACCGGATGCCTTTCTGCTGGAGTCGGTCGAAGGCGGAGAAAAAATTGGGCGTTATACGTTTCTCGGCGTGCGTCCATTCCTGCGACTTGAATCGCGCGGCGCCGACATTACGATCACACGAGGCCGCAAAGTCGAGCGCCGCTCGGGAAATGTTTTCGACATCATCAAAGAGCTCTTGCAGCAGCATCGCCCAGCGACCATGGAGGGCTTGCCGCCATTTACAGCCGGCGCGGTCGGGTATTGCGCCTACGATATTGTGCGGCGACTGGAAAACATCGGCGAGCACGCCATTAACGATCTCGACGTTCCCGATTGCGTGCTCATGTTCTTTGATCGCGTTCTCGCCTTCGATCACCTGCGCCACCAGATACACATTGTGGCGTCGGCAGATGTTAAGCGAGAAGCGCCGAAAGTGGCCTATAAACGCGCGGTGCAAGATATCGCGCGTATCGAACGAAAGCTGGTTGCAGGGTGGAAGCCGGCGCACTGGCGCAAAAACGTTGCGAAATCAAAGCTGAAGCCGCAGGCGCGCACTCCGAAGCCGAAGTTTCTGCAGAGCGTCCGTCGCGCCAAGGAATACATTGCCGCGGGAGATATTTTTCAAGTTGTGCTTTCGCAGCGCTGGGATTTCGAGCCGGGAGTAGCTCCGCTCGATCTCTATCGGGCGCTGCGCACGGTGAATCCGTCGCCTTATATGTATTTTCTGCGCATCGGCGCTGACGCTCACGCTCACGATAGGAAAACAAATCAGGGTATGCACGTGATCGGTTCATCTCCCGAGATGCTGGTGCGCGCCTCGGCGGGAGGACGCAAGCTCGAATACCGTCCGATTGCCGGCACGCATCCACGCGGACGCGACGAGGCTGCCGATGCGGCGCTCGAAAAGAAAATGCTGGCCGACGAAAAAGAACGCGCCGAGCACGTGATGCTCGTCGATCTCGGCCGCAACGATCTCGGCCGCGTCAGCGAATACGGCTCGGTGAAAGTTCGGGCCCTGATGTATGTCGAACGCTACTCGCATGTCATGCATCTGGTCTCGGCGCTCGAAGGCCGACTGCGTCCCGAACTGAGTGCGATGGATGCCTTCGCCGCCTGCTTCCCTGCCGGAACCCTCAGCGGAGCGCCCAAAGTTCGCGCCATGCAGATTATCGAGCAACTGGAGCCGACGCGGCGCGGCGTCTATGGCGGCGCCGTTCTCTATGCCGATTTCGCGGGCAATCTCGATTCCTGCATCGCCATTCGCACCATGGTAATGAAAGGCACGAAGGCCACCCTGCAAGCGGGCGCCGGGATCGTCGCCGATTCTGATCCGCAAAGCGAATTTGAAGAAACGGAAAATAAGGCTCGCGCCGTGCTGCGCGCGGTGGAGATGGCTAGAGGCATCGAGTAAGTTGTCCGCGCGCCGAGCCATTGGTGTTACTTGATGTGTCGTAACTCACCGCGACAAATCCCGACGCAATCTTCACAAAACTTTACCGTCAAACACAACTTAGCCCACAACATACCGATTGCCTTCGTGTTCGATCCATCACGCATCCCAAACAAGTATTCATTAGAATGAGCCCGAGATGCGCGATCGGTTTTAGATTTTGATTACGTTGAGTCAGGAATAACTCCTCTCAATGTCGTGGACCGTCCAAAGGAGCTCAATCATGAGCAGGTTCAGGTCACTGGCTTCGTTACCGATTCCGCACTGCATAATGACTACTTCCAATGCCTGCCTGAGCGCGGCGCTTCTGCTCGCGCTAACAGGGTGCACGTCGATGAAAGTCCACCTGGGCATGAAGGTCTATCTCGCCAAGATTCCCGTCGCATCCATCGCGGTCAGCCTGCCAAACGGCCCTGGAATCGCGCCCGGAGAGAAGGCACCGCTTGTGGTTGTTGTTACCGGAACCGACGGCAAGACATTGCGGACCGAGGGCGCAGGTAAAGGGAAAGTAATGTGGAAGGACCTCAACGTAACTGCCACCGTCGCCACCGTCAATCAAAAGGGCGTCCTCACTCTTCCCAAGGATCCGAGAATCAGCGACGGCAAGCTGGCGCACGTATCGATCACCGTGCCCAGCCATCCCGACATTCACAGCGCCGAGCTCGACGTTCCGGTGCGCTATAACTATGCTTTCGTTTCGAATTACTCGGGCGGCCCCGGCTCCAGCGGCATGAACGGCAGCGACGGAATGAATGGCGCCAGCGGCAGCAACGGCTCGACAGATCCGAATAATCCGTCTGCTGGTGGCAACGGCGGAAATGGAACCGATGGCTCGAACGGCCAGGACGGAGGCCCCGGCGGAAACGCGCCGCCCGTGCAAGTTCGAATCGCGCTAAGAGCCGGCACCCATCCTCTTCTTCAGGTCGGAGTATCCGCGCTGGGCAAAGACAAGCTCTACCTCGTCGATCCGCAGGGAGGATCGCTGACGGTGAAAGCGGATGGCGGCCCCGGAGGCTCGGGCGGAAGAGGAGGTCGCGGTGGCAGCGGCGGCTCCGGAGGCATGGGGACGCCGAGCGGAAGCAGCGGCAGCAGCGGCTCTGACGGGCGCAGCGGCTTCGATGGCTCGCCTGGGAAAGGCGGGAGCATCACCGTGACTTACGATCCGCAAGCCAAGCCCTATATGACGGCAATCCGCCTGTCGAACAAAGGCGGCCCTCCGCCGGTCTTCCAGGAGGAACCTGTCGCGCCGCTGTGGTAAGCGCAGAGGCAGAGATGAGTATGCCAGCGAAGTATCTCCATTCTCTCAAAACCACGTCTTGCGCCGGTATTCGCGGTAGGCGTCGCCAAAAGCCGCCTCGAGCACACGGGCTTCACGGCGCGCGCGTAGCGTCTGGAGGATGATGATCAGGACGAGGGCAATACACGGGGCACGCATTTGCATGATCAGCGCGACGCCTATGAACGTCACAATGCCGAAAACATAAATAGGGTTGCGTATCTTGGAATAGAGCCCGCGAGTAACCAGTTCGTGAGCCTGCGCTCTTACCGCAAACGATTTGCCCAACTGGTATCGGGCAACTGCAATAAAGCCAATTCCCACCACGACCAATGCCATCCCGACGTAGCGCTGGGTATTCCATCGAATGGGAAGTGTTGCGAGGATCCAAAAGACAGCAATCGCCGCCAGAATCTGAACCGCAGCGAAGATTAAATGTCGGCGAGATTCCATCGCGATTTCTTTTCCGGTTACGGAATGCCCGGTGCCTCATCCTAACGCGCTTTCGCGTTAGGGCGGGACACAAAAGGCTGGCGTAGACTTCATTCAAGGTCTGCGACAGTTTTGAAAAGCATGTTTTACCCGCGCCGCTGCCCTGCTTGACAGCCCCGAGAAGCCATTTGAGAATGAGGCCGTGCCGCAATCGCCGTCACAGTCATCGTCGTCACAGTCAACGTCGTCACAGTCAACGATCAGCGAAAGGCTCGCGGAAATCGTCTTGCCCGACTCTGCCGGACAGCTCGTGCGCCTCGGTTCGCTCTGGGCCGACCGTCCGGCTGTGATCGTCTTCCTTCGCCACTACGGATGAATCTTCTGCCGCGAGCATGTCGCGCAGTTGCGCGGCCACGAAGAGGCGTTCCGCAATAAAGGCGCAGGGCTAGCCGCCATTGGCCTCCGCGACGCTTTCTACGCGCAGGTTTTCCGCGAGGAGACGGGAATCACCTTCCCACTTCTGGTCGACGCCGACCGGCAGGCGTATCGCGCCGTGGGTCTGCTGCAGGGCTCGCTCTTGCATCTTCTTCGCCGCGACAATTCCTCGGCGCGAAAGAGAGCCGCTGCCGCCGGACACCGGCAGCACAAGCTGGGCAAGAATCCGTTTCAGCTGGGAGGAAGCTTTGTTTTCGCTCCCGGCAATATTGACTGGTACCGGCACGTCAGCCAGACCTTCGGGGACAACGCTTCGGTTGCCGAACTGCTGGCGGCATTTCCCGATAAAATTGGCACAGTACCGACCGCCCGTAGTCAGTGAGAACGCCTGGCGTCAACGACTATTGATTCGTGGACCGAGATTAAGGGTTGCGGTTTTGCCCGAAGCGCCTCTCAAGTTGGGCGGTAAATAAAGCGGACGAGTTTGTTCCTGTCCCGGCATTCCTGGGTGTCTTCCGCGCAAACGGGATACAACTCTCCCCATCCCGCCGCCACAACGATGCGATCTTCGGAAATGCCTCGGCTTACCAGAGTCTGCTTGACCCAGTCCGCGCGCCGCTGGCTGAGCCCGAGATTGTACATACTACTTCCAGTGATTGAGGTGTATCCATCAACATAAAAGCGCACACCGGGATGATCCTTGAGCCATTGAACGTTATCGTCCAGCGCGCTGGGATTGACGGGAGCATCATAGTCATTCCTAAGGAACCTAACGTCTTTCATGTTCTGGTAAAACGCGTCTTGTTCAGCGCCAAAGAGAATCACTCGCGGTCCTGCCCAATACGCGACCCAATGAGCAGTTTCGGCGGATGAACCCCCGGGTTGTTCTTGCGCCAACATGGGCGCACTGGAGAAAAGGAGGGTTGCGGCGATGGTGAACGCAAGGCGATATCTCATGGGTTTTGTTAACCTCCCTGATGCCATGAAATGTTGACGGTGCGTGTGTCATGGATCAACTGGTATTTTTGACAGTGCACACCGGACAAGGATGAACCCGATCAACTGCGCAGGAAATTTGCCACCAGTTTCTTCCCCTCGTCGGTCAACACGCTTTCGGGATGAAACTGCACACCTTCGATCGGGAATTTCTTGTGGCGCAGGCCCATGATCACGCGGGTTCCATCTTTGTCCGTCGTCCAGGCGCTGACTTCGAGGTCGATTGGCAGATCGTCTTCGGCGACGATCAGGGAGTGATAGCGGGTTGCAGTCATCGGAGAAGAGATGCCACGGAAAATGGTCTTGCCATCATGCTCGACCTGGCTGGTTTTGCCATGCATCAGGTTCTTCGCGCGGACGACTTGGCCGCCAAAGGCCGCGCCAATCGCCTGATGTCCGAGGCAGACTCCGAGCAGGGGCAATTTGCCGGCGAAATGACGGATGACGTCGATGCTGATGCCGGCGTCCTGCGGCGTGCATGGTCCGGGAGAAACGATGATGCGCTCGGGATGCATCGCTTCAATCTCGTCGACGGTCACTTCATTGTTGCGGCGGACCTCAACCTTCATGCCCAGTTCGCCGACGTACTGGACGAGGTTGTAAGTGAACGAATCGTAGTTGTCGAGAACGAAGACCACGGATTTATTGTAGCGCTGGGAGGCAGGTTTCAAAGTTTCAAGGTTTCAAGGTCTCAAGGTCTCAAGGTTTCGGCGATTCCGCAGTGCTACTTCGCGGTCTTGCTCTTTCCTTGAAACGTTGAAACCTCGAAACTTTGAGACGTTAGCTCTGCTTGACAGTCCGGCCCCCAATTGCCATGCTTACAGGCGGTTCGAACGGGCTCTTTGAAACCTTGAAACTTTGAAACCTTGCTTTTGGAGCTACGCAATGGCCGAGACGCAGCGCGACCAGGACAATGACAAGCGGGCCACGCGGCGCTTCGCGCTTCGCCTGCCGGTAAGCGTCCGTTACGGAGAAACAGAAGAAGAGCACGCGGCGCAGACGCGCGACGTGAGCGCGCGCGGCATCTGCTTCTATGTCGATTCGGCGATTCAGGCCGGCTCGGCTATCGATTTCACCCTGACCTTGCCGCCCGAGATCACGCTGACTGAAAGCATACGCGTGCGCTGCAAAGGCCGCGTCATGCGCGTCGAAGGTGGAGAGCCAGCCGGCAAGTTGGCCGTGGCTGCGGTCATCGATGAGTATGAGTTTCTGGCAGATTCGTAGGCAAAACCTTTAACCACCAAGGCCACTAAGGATCACGAAGGAAATTCTAGGACGAGAACCTTCGTGAACCTTAGTGCCCTTGGTGGTTCAAGAATCTTGTGCGCGCAATTGCGAAACCGACTCCGCAAAGCTTCCTGCAACTTTCTTCCCGCGAGCTGCGAGTGGTATGTTTGAGTAACACTCGAGCACTGCCGTGAAGGACTCCCCACCGATTTTTGGGTTCCCTAAACCGCTATCTCGCGGCTGTTTGCGCGCCGCGGGAATGCTTGTCCTCGCAGTGTTCCCGCTTTACGCGCAGGCACCGAGTAACGCCAATTCGGCGCCTGCCGTCAGCAAGACTGCGCCCAGCAAGATTGCGACGATCAAAAGCTTCCGCATCGTGCAGGAAAAAGACGGTCAGGCGGTTGAGATTTTATCGACGCGGCCGGTGATTCCGGCGATTCAGGCAATCGCCAACCCTGACCGGCTGGTGATCGACCTGCCGAACGCGCGCCTCGATACGCCACAGAAAAAAATCAGCGTGCAGGCGGATCAGATTGGATCGCTGCGCGCCGACCAGTTTCAGCAGAATCCGCCGATCGCTCGCGTGGTGGTCGATCTCCTCGCCCCACGCGCTTATACCTGGGATGCCGCGGGCAATCGGCTGGTGGTGCATCTTGGCAGAGCTTCCGATCAGGCGCGGAACTCGCCATTTGAGGCGCCGTCAACTCCGAGTCTGACGTCGTCGCCGCAGCCCGTGATCGCCTCTGTGCGCACAGCAACTCCGGTGGCGCTCACGGGAAAGGACGCCGGCTCCGGCTCTACGATCACCGCCGGCCCCGACACCGCGGTGGTCAATCTTACGACGGGCGGCGAAGTGCACGTTTGTCCCGGAACGACCGTCTCTGTGACGCCGTCGCAGAACCATCGCAATGTAATGCTCAGCATGAACACCGGCGCGCTCGAGGCCCACTTCCCTCTTGACGCTTCTTCCGATTCCGTGATGACGCCGGATTTCCGCATCCTGCTGGTTGGGCCGGGAGAATTTCACTACGCCATCAGCGCCGACAATCAAGGCAACACCTGTGTGCGCGCACTGCCCGGCAACACTGCGGCAGCGATTGTCAGCGAGTTAATCGGCGATCGTACGTATCAGGTGAAGGCGAGTGATCAACTTATGTTTCACTCCGGGCAGCTCGATCGTGTGGATGCGGCGGTTCCGCTCGAATGTGGATGTCCGCCGCCGCGCGATGCGCAGCGCGCGACCAATAATCTGCCGGTGCAGAGCGAGACGCCCAATCCGCCAAGTGTGACCCTGCCGCCCTTGAACGCGAACCCGACCGCGCCGGCGCAGACTCCGCACGCCGAGAGCGCGCCCGCGACGGCCGTACCGGCAACGGCCGCTCCACTCGACGCTTCCGTCGCGCCGAACGAGCTCCATGTTCAAGTGGAGGCGCCTCTTGTCTTCCACGCGACCGGCCCTGCTCCCGCGCCGATCGACGATGTGCGCGCTCTGCCGCTTGATGCACGCCCCGGCGCCATGCCCGCTTTGACCGCCCCGCTGCCGCCACCTGCGAACAAACCCTCGTCGCCAGATGGCGGTCAAACAGCCTCCGCGAATCCAGCGCCAAAACGCGGCTTCTTCAGGAGACTCGGCGGATTTTTTGCCTCGTTGTTTCGCTGATTCATCGTTGCGCGGAGATCTCGATTGGGTCAACACTCGTCTTTACAGGCGAGGGCGAGAATGGGGTGCGCTTTTCGACTGGCGTTGCGGTGCACTTCTGACGCGCCTCACATTGGCTAAACAGGCTGAGATTGCGCTGCGGCTGGCGTTCCTTCCGCACATTTTTCGAGAATCGCGGGCACTTCAAACAGTGTTCGATTCTCATGCTCGCCAGCCTTGCGCCGGAACTCGGCGAAAGTCGCTGGCTCAAGCAAGCGCTCCACGGCGGGCGCAATTTTCTTGAAGCTCGGCACCACGATTCCGTAGCCATTCTCCGTCACCCACTCGGCGTTGTAGCGCTCTTGCGGTAGCGTCTTCGCGTTGCGTTCGACGATCACCGGCAAGTGAAACTGCAATGCCTCGCTGATCGAGCCCGGCCCCGGCTTGCCGATGAAGAAGTCGACGAGCGCCATATAGTATTCGACATTCTTTGCGAATCCAACGATGAGCTTCGGCTTCGCCGTCTTCAGATCCTTCAACTCCGCCGCGAGTTTCTCGTTGTGCCCGCAAATCAGAATCAACTGGACTCCGCTTCCCGCCTCATTAAGCTTGCGGGTGATGTCGACCATCACCTGCGAGCCGTGTCCTCCGAAAAGCACGATGCCGGTCGGACAATCGGGATCGAGGCCAAGTTTTTTTCTTTCCGCGACGCGATCAACGGTAGTTTTTTCGTAGAACTTCGGCTTCAGAATCATCCCCGAGGTACGAAAGATGTGGCCGGCGGGAAGGCCGATCGTTAACGCCTGTTGTCGCGCGCGTTCGGTGCCGGCGATGATGTATTCGGATTCGCGTTCGATCCAGAAATGCGGCGGATAATCGGCCAGATCGGTGATCAGAGTGACGAACGGTATTCGAGTCCCGGATGTTTCTCCGTCACGTTTTCTCGCACTTTGCGGCTTTAGGCTTTCCGCAATCTCGCGATTGAAGTGTGGAATCACCGATAGCACCAAATCCGTCGGATGCTCCGCCCAGTATGCTCGCAGCGCCTTCACAATCGGAGAATGGTAGACGCGAATCGTTGCCTGCAGAATGAGCAGGAGTTGCGGCGTGAACAGCGTCCAACCTTTGCGCAGGATCAGGTTATATGTGTCCTGAATGCGTATGCCAGTGGCGCGACGAATCAGGTCGAGCGGGTCGAGCAATTCCTGAATGTCGAGAAGGCTGACGTCCCAGGGGTCCGCCTGCGTAGAGAGCGTGCTTTTGAGGGCCTCTGCCGCGCTTTGATGTCCTCCGCCGGCGTGGTGGAAAACGATAGTTAGTTTGCGCAAATTCTCCCTTGCCTCGTTTCCCGCCAACGGATTACTTCCCTGCGAGTTGTTTCTAACTTTATCGCGTCAGCAAAGGCGCGTTTAGGTCGCCACACCTTCGAATTCACCGTCTTCGAGCCATTCCGCCTCGTCGGCGAACCCACCAGCTTCGATGTCAGATGCGTTCTGCTCGCCCGTAGGATGAAGATCGTCGGGTCGCTCAACATATTCGTGGATGCGAACCCCATCATCGCCGACCGTAATGAAGGTAGGATGCGCATCGATCCAGGCACCGCAATTGAAATATTCGATGCCATGCTCGGCGTCGGTCTTTTGCATGGCGGCGTGCGTATGGCCGCAGAAGATGCGCGCCGCGTTGTGGTGACGGGCATATGCGAGGGCACCGTCGGCAACCTTCGGCGAAAGGCGCTGCCAACTCGTTCCCAGACGATCGAGAAAACGGGTGAGCGTTTTATTTTTCGAATCCCACTTTTGCAGTTGCAGGTAGAGCAGCGTTCCGATGAGATAACTGACGTGTACATTGCTCACCACGAAGCCATCAAACTGGTGGCCGTGCACGGCGATGTGGCGCTTGCCCTGATAATCCCATCGATATTCCTGGTACACCCGGACGCCGACCAGATGAGACATGATTTCGGCGAGGCCGTGATCGTGATTGCCTTCGACCCAGACCACTTCGACCTTGCGTTTGGGATTGGAGAGCTTGCGAATGTAGCCGAGGAATTTCCAGTGCTCTTTTTTCAGGCGGCCAAAATTGAGGTCAGCGAAAATATCGCCGAGCAGAATCAGGCGGCGATATTGATTGTCCTGAAGGACGTGCAGCGCTTCGCGCGCGCGGCTCATGTCCGCGCCGAGGTGCAGATCCGAGAGGATCAGCGTGTCACTGATCTGCCGAGCAACGATCCGCGGAACAACGACAGGCGGCGCCACGGCTTTCATTGTCGACGACGCGTGTTACATGATGATGAATTGAGAACTGTTTTGAAGCCGGAGGTAACTCGTCAGTAACCATGCTGCCGCCACGCATATTCGACTAGCCCGTGGCTGCCTACGGCTGCTTAGCGATCGCGCACTCAGTGCGAAGGAGGAACGTATTCGGCGGGACGCGCCGCGCCTTCGCCAAAGAAAAACTGCTCCATCTGCTGCACGATCACTTCCTGATCCTGCTTGCGCGCCGGATTCAGGCGATATTCGTTGAGCAGCATCTTGCAGTGCTCCATCCACTGGCCCCACGCCTGTTGCGAGACGTTGTCGTAAATCTTTTTTCCCAAGTCGCTGTCGAAAGGAGGCTCGGGGAGACCGGGCAACTCCTGCTTTAATTTTGCGCAGAATACTTTGTGTTCAGACATAATTTCTTCTGAAATTATCGCACAGTGCTGCAGATTCATTGGCAGCGAGCTGGAACTTCCGTCTCGCGAGCAAAATCTCCGCGGTCACTTTTCTGCAAAGACGAGCACGCCTCTCACCAAAATCGTTCATGCATGCGATATTTTCATTGACAAATTACATACACATGGCAATATCTTGTGGTAGGACAGCTGCTCATACAAGTACTTGAGTAGTCCGGGCATCAAGGTGCCCTGTCGAGAACCTTGGGAGAACAAATCGTTCAAACGGAGGAAACACTTCATGGCAACCAAGAAGAAAGCCGCCAAGAAAAAGAAACACTAGGCCAAAGGACGCTGATTTAAGATTTCCCCCAAGCCTCTCCAGAGAAGCACCTCTTGAGAGGCTTTTCCTTTGCGCCCTTTTGCTGCGCCGCTAGTAACCCCGCGGATTCACAAGTCGTCGCATTCGCCAAGTACGATTGATACGATCAAGTCACGGTGGCCACTTCCAGCATCCCGCTAGAATCTGGCGCGCATGCATCACGCCCGAACTCATCTTCGGTGCGTCGCGTTGCGGTCTGGCTTTTCCTATCC
The DNA here is from genome assembly GCA_963800565.1 of uncultured Acidobacteriaceae bacterium. Taxonomy (GTDB): domain Bacteria; phylum Acidobacteriota; class Terriglobia; order Terriglobales; family Acidobacteriaceae; genus Acidiflorens. The sequence continues at coordinate 2,699,103 of CAWDBM010000006.1, read as the reverse complement.
TTTCAGTTCTTTTATCTGCTGACTTCGACCGGCCGCGTTCGCACGCCTGACGAATACAACACTCTCTACACCACGGAAAGCCTTGTGCTGCGCGGCTCTACGGCGGTTCCGCAGGCGGTGCAGCTGCACAATTTTTATGGACGATATGATCGGACGGGGCAACCGCGCGCGGCCTATCCTCCTGGACAAGCTCTCCTGTGTGCGCCCTGGTACGCCGTCGGACAATACTTGCTGGCGCGTCTGCCTGGCGTGCCGCAGGAAGACACCGACCTGATCGTCGCTTTCTCCGCGTGCCTGAGCAGCGCAACTTTTTCCGCGCTCACCGTCGCTTTCTTTTTTCTGTTGCTCAGTGGAATCGCGATCCCACTGAGGGCGGCTTTATTCGCCGCGTTCATCGTCGGTCTTGGGACGCCGATCTTTGCTTATTCGGGATGGCTCTTCTCCGAACCTTTAACCACGGCGATTTTCATGGCGGTAACGCTGCTACTTTTCGGGCGCGGAAAACAACCAATTACGTCGCGGGCGGCGTTCATTGCAGGGTTGATTCTCGGGCTCGCTACCATCGTTCGCCCGACCAACGTTCTCGCCATTCCGGTATTTGCGGCCGCGGTGCTGGTACATGATGGAAAACCTGCGCTGCGCTCCGCGTTTCTCTTGTGCGCTGCGTCGGCGATCGGAGTCGCGCTGCTGCTCGCTCACAATGCGATCTTGTTCGGCGGGCCATTTCAGTTTGGATATCCGACGGCCGCCGAAGGAGCGAAGCGCCTGAATACTTTTGACACGCCGCTCTGGAAAGGCCTCTACGGATTTCTGTTGTCACCGGGCAAGTCGGTATTTATTTTCGCGCCTCCGGTGATTCTGGCTCTGGCTGGACTTCGCCGCCTCTGGAAACTGGAGCGCGGCGCGGCGACGGTCGCCATCGCCCTTCCTTTGCTCTATCTGTTTTTCTTTGCGCGCTACACGCAGTGGGAGGGCGGATATTGCGTAGGGCCGCGCTACCTTGTCCCATCGATCGCATTGCTCTGCTTAGGATTGGGGCCGATGCTGGCCGCAGGCTTTTCGAATATCAGGAAACTGGCTCTCTTCGCGCTCGCTCTCGGAGCTTTCGTCCAGTGCGTATCGCTCGCAACCAGTTTCATGGAGGACCAGGTGCCGCGCGGCCGTTACTACGATGCTGGCTGGAATTATCGCCTCAACTACTCGCTGAGCGGACAAATTCATCTCTTTTGGAAATACCTCACCAGCGGCGAACCCGCGCACCTCGGCCTGGGCTGGGATCGCTGGTTCGTCTTCCTGCACAAGGGAGGAGTTTCCGCCGTAACGCTAGCTGTTCTGGGCTTGTTCGTGGTTGCGGGGCTCGGAATCAGCGTATTTCAGCTGAAACAGCATCTAGCCGACGTAGCCGAAAATAGCGGCTAAGCATCTGAACCTACTCGGGATCACCTGCACGATACCTACAATTGTATACATGCAAAATCATCTGCAAAGCGTTCCCCGTGGAACATTTGTATGTACATTTGCGAACTAGACGGGAGTCCGCCCCTTGAAGAGCCAGATCAGGTCGATGATCAGGATGATCACTACCATCAGCTCCAGCACAAAGGCCCGGCTCTGGTGGAACTGGTCGATCATGAAGCGGTAGAGCTCTTCGGCGGTATGGACCTTCTGGTTGACCAGGTCTTTGTAGTCGGTGACGCCGATCTTCGAGGCGGCCACTTTATAGAGGCGGGCGGAGAACATGTCGCTGAGGAACTTGATGGCGTTGTCGGCGCGCTCCGTCAGTTCATCGACGTCGAGCAGGACGGTGTGGAGGCGAGTGGCGCGTCGGGCAGTGCGCCAGCGGGCCCAGATGCCAGAGCCGTGGTCCATGAAATCGTAAACGCTGGCCAGCTCGCGGGTGAGCAGTTCGTCGTAGTGGCGGAATTCGAGGAGCTGCGAATTGGCGTACTCGAGCAGTTGGATTACGGTCTCGGCACCGGCGGTTGAGTCGTAGAGGAATGCCCCGTTCCAGCTGATCACGGCCAGATCGTTCGGGTAGTACGAGATCTTCGACTGCATGATCTCGGCTTGTTCGCCTTCGGAGAGCGGCATATTTTCTCCGCGGACGATCTGGGCGATGCGGCCGCCTTGGGTCGCCAGGAGCTCGGCGGCGGACGGATTACCGGCGATGTCGTGGACGTGGAAGACAAAATAATCTTCATGGAGCCAGGTCTCGTAGAGCTTGACCAGGGCGGGGCGGGCGCGATCGATTTTCTGCTTAACAATCTTCTGGGCAAAGCTTGCGAAGTCTGTATCCCAAACCCAGCGGCCGGCTAGGCCGACCAGCGTATCCCAGTCGCCGGCGAAGGGCAGCTCGAAGACGACGCTCAGGACGCCGTAGTCGTAGTACTTGATCTGGACGTCGAGGCGCTCGCCGCTTTCGAGGATCAGCGGCTCAACCTGCTCGACCACCGGCGGACGCTGGAAGCGGACGTATCCGGGGGCGGGGTGCTTGAAGCTGGCCTCCTGGCGGCGGGCTCCGAAGATGTTGCGGAGGGAGTCGAGGTTGATCTCCTCGCACACGTCGAACTGGATCAGGACGAGCACCGATCCTTGCAACATTTTGTTATGTGCAGCTAGGGCGATGGGGGACTGCGCCGGTGTGGGGGCCACGAGGGTCTGATTCACGGTTTCCATAGGGTTCAACTTTCTGGTTTCAGGTCTCTATTAGTTCTCTAGTAAAGGATGCGGCGTGTGGCGGTTGCGACGGGGACCGAGGGCCGCTACGTGGACCTGCTGTCTATGTCTATTGTCCCAGAAATGGGGCGGGAAGGGGAGTGGTCTGAATATGTCGTTTATTATCAATGATTTACAATAATATAATGAGTGAAGTCTTGCCTGATTTCGAGATCATTCCACTCTTTCGAGGACCGTCCGCTGGCCGGCCAAATCATCTCTCTGTGTTCCATGACCAGCGTTTTTCGGTCGTCGGAGAGGGACCAGAAGTCGCGGAATTGTAGCTCGCGCTCTCCGGCCTTCAGCCAGGACTCGATTAGCAGCTCGTTGGCTTGCCAGGTGGCTGATCCGCGGATTGGATTGCCGTTTAGCGAGGTTTTATTCTGCTCGCCGTTCATCGCACAGGCGAAGGTCATGCGAGCTTCGTTGCCGTCGGGCCTGATGGCGACTATCTCCTGGTGTAGCTCGGTCCGGGACTGGTCGATTTTTATCGTGAGAGCTTTGGGCGGGAAACCGAGGAATTTACTTTTTTCGAGATTTGCCTTCCAAGTGCCGGTGAAATCTGTCGTTGGGATTCCCCCTATTTGGAAATGTCTTCTATGTAGAGTATACTGTGGAATCGATTCCACATATGCAAATCGTTCAAATTGTATTGGATAAAAAACTGTTACTGGCCGCCGACCAAGCCGCGAAGCGCACGAAGCGAAACCGTTCCGCTCTGGTGCGTGATGCACTTCGCGAACATCTCCGGCGGTTGGAACTGCGCGTTTGCGAGGAACGCGACCGGCAGGGCTACTCGCGAAATCCGCAGGCAGATGCTGATGCGCGGGGTTGGGAAGCGGAGGCTGCGTGGCCGGAAGAATAGCCAGAGGCGAAGTTCGGCTCTACCAGTTTGCCCCGCCCGACAAGAAACGACCGGCGCTTGTACTCACGCGCAACAGCGTGATCGCGTATTTATCGACGGTCACGGTTGCGCCTGTCAGTTCTACCATTCGCGGCGTGCCGTCGGAGGTCGTGCTGAATGAAGAGGACGGGATGAAGTCCCCGTGCGCGGTGAACCTGCATAATGCGGTTACGGTGTCGCAGGAGCGACTGGGGAAACGCGTGGCGCAGCTTAGTTCCGCGCGGATGAATGAAGTGTGTGCTGCGCTGCGGTTCTCGCTGGGGTGCGATTCAGGCTAGTAACTGGGAACGTTCTGTATGGCCCGGGGATTTGTCCCTCGGGATTCTGTCACCGGATAGGTCGTGTCGGCGAGATAAGAGGCTGGGCCTCCCGTCCGGTCAGAGAGGATTCGGAACCCCGTAAGTTTTAGCAACCTCACTGCTTTCAGCTAGCGACATGGCGAGGACGCACTCCACAAGTTCGCGATATCTATCTAGCTCCCCGGTTCCTGTAAGTTTCTTTGCGAAATCCTCAGTAATACGCTTCAGGTCCGTCGCAAACTCAAGTACGCGGGAATTGAGTTCTCCCGAACCGTCCCTGCTGCCCCCTTCGGTAGTTTCTCTGCCATAAACCAGGTGGAAGACCCGTCTTTGCGCTGGTTTCCCCTTGCCCATATACTTCGCATATAGGCTGTTAGGGTCGTCATGCATTTTCCACGAAGAAACGAAGTGTTTGGCCCTTGCATCTTTCCCCGCCTCAAAGTTCGGCGCGTCACACTTATAGAAGAACTCATAAAGAGCCCGCGCGTGGACTAGGCTCGTAAACATGCCAGTTGCGCGGAGGTAGTTCTTGTCTATGTCCAGAGGGTGTGCCTGCCACGTCACCGCGCCAACAAATAGCCACTTCAATGCATCGTGAAAATCGGCCTTCAAGAAGCTCTCTTTAGTCTTAACCGGATCTTGCATATACTCTCCTCTAAAATTCGACTTTTTTGCGGCCGGTATGAACGTACGACAGCGCTACTTTGTCTGACCGGGAACGAGTTCCGCAGTCTAAAATAGCGGACGATGGGAGGCTTCGATGAGAATCTCCGTGTTACTGTTCGCACTTAGCATCTGTGCGATTGCACAGGCACCTAAGTACGAGTTTTCCAAGAAGGCCGTTAAAGACGGCCCATTCGTACACCTGCAGGATGAGCCCGCGCGTTTTTTTGTGTACAAGGGCGCGGTACATGCCTTGGGAGTCTGGGTGGCCAGTGGCTCCAGTTCGCCTCCATCTGGGCCGTCAGTCTCGGACATATACTGTAATCGCTCAGACAAGTCCTGCCACGAGCAAATGGCAAACATCATATCTATAGGCGATGCCTTCAGTCTCAACCCGGACTCAGCCGACTATCAGGTGACAAGATGGAATGATAACGAGATCGTTGCTGAGAACAGGGACGTACAAGGCCCCCTTCTCGCAGGGGAGTGCCACCTGTTGGGAGTGCTGAAGATAGACCTAGTACAAAAGAAGGTCTACGCGTATCAAACGCTGGCAGAGCCAGTGGTGCCAAGAGAGAGTCCTCCTAACAACTTGATCGACAGCGAAGGCATGTGCAAAGCTGCAAACAACACACTTTGGGAACTACATGCAGAGACGGTGTTCTCATACTCTGCGGACGCAAAGACCGTGACTAAGTCGGCTAGTCCGCAGCAATCAAAATAACGATTGACCGGGGGGCCCGCGCCATTAATCAGGCTCCTACTTCGGAGGACCGTAATTGAAGCCGGGATGTTGAGCTTCCCAGTTAGTGCGGCACCCACCGAAGGCGTGCAAATACCCCTCTACCGTCCCGTCGGCTGACGTAACCTCTAAGGTGGGGCCCGGCAAAGCGGGTAGTGATTTCCTACATTCCAGACAAGAAAACGGCTGACCGATGTGGTTGTGCTGCGATTTGATAGTGTGCATGGAACCTCCTCGTAAAGGCCGCTGCGCATTTTCTGCACAGGGCCCTATATACAACTCCCCAGTAAGCTCTGAGGTTCTGCTATCTATTGGCGGCCCACTCATCGCACAAAACGAGATGAATGGGGCACCTTCTTTGTTGATTGCGCCGGATTGATCTATGGCTTCGCTACCTGCATCATCTTCGCTGTGCGTCTCGGCTGCTGTCTGCTTGGCGGCCCACCCTTCGCGATGAAGCCGCGAAAGGATGGGGCACCCTTGGGGCTGATTGTTTCGGCGAGATCAAAATCGTGGATCACGATTGCGTCAAAATCAAAGTCAACGGCAGCGGACAGGAGTGTCCGCTCCACACGGGCAAAAGCTTGCTCACTTGCGTCTTCTGGCTAGCGTGAATAGCAGGGCTGCTCCTCCGGCTAGGGCGGCTGCGGCTAGGGCGGTGTGTTTCATATTTTTTTCTATGGCGGCTTGGTGGGGGCGGACCCAGGCGTCTTCGGGATAGTGTTGCGGGGCGGGATCGAACATGGGGTAGCCTTCGGGGGTTTCGGTGGATTCGCGGAGGGCCATCTGGAGGATTTCGGCTAGGTGGAGGGCGTGGCGGTCGGTCTCCTGGGCGATCTGTTCGCGGCAGCTGAAACCGTCGGCTACGATCAGCCAGTCGGTGGGAGCCTGGCGGACGGCGGGGAGGAGTTCTAGTTCTCCGATGGCTTTTGAGATGGGGTATTTGTCTTTTTCGAAGCCGAAGGCTCCGGCCATGCCGCAGCATCCGGGAGCGGGGGCGGTGTAGTGGATGCCCATGCGGTGGAGGATGGATTCTTCGGCGGTCATTTTCATGATGGCTTTGTGGTGGCAGTGGCCGTGGATGAGGGCGCGACGATTGAGTTTGGGGAGCGGGAAATTCTTGGCGTGGCGCTCCAGAAATTCGCTTAGCAGGAAGACTTGCTTGGAGAGAGCCTGGGCGCGCTCATCTTTGGGAAAAAGATTGGTTAGTTCGTCGCGGAAGACGCTGGCGCAGCTTGGTTCTAGAACTACGATGGGCGTGGCGGCTTCGATTTCGGGGAGGAGCTCGTCCATGATCTGGAGGAGGAGGCGCTTGGCGCGATCTAACATTCCTACGTCGTAGAGGGGGCGTCCGCAGCAGAGGTGGGCGCGCGGGACGGTTACGGTGAAGCCAGCGGCTTCGAGGACTTCGGCGGCAGCTTTGGCGGTGGAGGGGAGGAAGTGGTTGTTGAAGGTGTCGGCCCAGAGGAGGACGGGATTTTCGGCGGGATCGGCTTGCATTGTCGCGCCTCGAGCGCTGTCGAGTTTCGCTCGACTGGACAGACGGGGGCGTCTGTCCCTACGTGATTCTTGTTGCCCTCGTGATTCCCGCTGTCCGCGGGCTTCTTGTTTCTCCCACCATTTTTGGAAGGTTTCTGGGGCCAAGGCGGGGATGCGGCGCTGGGCTGGGATTTTGGCGGCTCGCTTTGCCAAGGTGCTTAAGGCGGGAAGCTGGGTGGCCAGGTTGATCAGGCCGGGGACATGGGCGGCTGCTCCTAGCCATAATTCGAATTGCGAAAGGGCTAGCTCGTTCAGCGGGCGGTTGTTGGTTTCGTAGTAGTGGGAGAGGAATTCGGCTTTGTAAGTGGCTACGTCTACGCCTACGGGGCAATCGCTTTTGCAGCCTTTGCAGGATAGGCAGAGGTCTAGCGATTCTTTTACTTCTTCGCTCTGCCAGCCGTCTTTGATTACGTCGCGGTTGGTCATCTCCCATAGCAGGTGGGCGCGGCCTCGGGTGGAATGCTCTTCTTCGCGGGTGACGCGGTAGCTGGGGCACATGACCCCGCCGGAATCGCGGCGGCATTTGCCTACTCCTACGCAGCGCAGGGTGGCGGCGGCCAGGCTGCCGTGGTCGTCGGGAAATTTGAAATGGGTCGCGGGCTGCCAGGGATCGTAACTTGCGCCTAAGCGGAGATTTTCGTCGAGGCGATAGGGATCGATCAGCTTGCCGGGATTCATCTTCCAGTCGGGATCCCAGAGCGATTTGAATTCGCGGAAGGCCTGCATTAATTCGGGGCCGAACATTTTGGGGAGGAGTTCGCCGCGGGCTTGGCCGTCTCCGTGCTCGCCAGAGAGCGAGCCGCCGTAGCGGACTACGAGGTCGGCGGCCTCTTCCATGAACTGGCGGAACTTGCGGATGCCTTCGGCGGACTCGAGATCGTAGTCCATTCTTGTATGTACACAGGCGTGGCCGAAGTGACCGTAGAAGGAGCCGTCGTAGTGAAAGGCCTGCATCAGGTGGCGCAGGTCGCGGAGGTAAGCGCCGAGTTTATCGGGGGCGACGGCAGAATCTTCGAAGCCCTCCCAGCGAATGGGTTCGCCGGGAACGTGGGCGGTGACGCCCAGGCTCGATTCGCGGACGTCCCAGATGCGGCGCGCGAGGCGCGGGTCGGTGAAGAGCTGCATGTTGGGCGGGATGGCGGAGCGGTCGAGGATCTCCATCAAGTGGCGGGCCTGGGCTTCAGCTTCGGCGATGTCGTTGGCTCCGAACTCGACCATGAGCCAGCCTGCGCCTTCGGGCAGCATGGCTAGGGCATCTAGGTTGACGCCTTTGTGGCGGCTGGCGTTGACCATGATGTCGTCGAAGCCTTCGAGGCCTATGGGGCGATGCTCCATGATCTGGGGAACGTGGTCGGCGCAGATGAAGACGTCGGGCCATCCGATAACGAGGAGGACGCGGGCGGGCGGGCTCTCGACCAGGCGGCAAGTCGCTTCGAGGATGGTGACGCAAGTACCTTCGGAGCCTACTAGCGCGCGAGCGACTTGGAAGCCGTTTTCGGGGAGCAGGTGGTTGAGGTTGTATCCGGAGACGCGGCGCGGGATGTTGGGAAACTGGCGGCGCACCTGGTCGCCGTAGCGGTCGGCTAGAGATTTGAGGCCGGTGTAGATTTCGGCGCGACGCCCGCCTTCGGCGACGATGCGATTGAAGTCTTCGGCGCTGGTTGCGCCTACTGTCATGCGGTGACCGCTGTAGGTAAGGATTTCCAGCGCCTCGATGTTGTCATCCGTCTTGCCGGCCATGATCGAGTGCACGCCGCAGGAGTTGTTGCCGATCATGCCTCCGAGGGTGCAGCGGTCGTGGGTTGCGGGATCGGGCGCGAAGGTTAGGTGGTGCTTTTCGGCGGCGGCGCGGAGAGTGTCGAGGACGACTCCGGGCTGAACGCGTGCGATGCGGCGCGCGGGATCGATTTCCAGGATGCTCGACATGTATTTCGAGAAGTCGAGGATGACGGCGGCGTTGCAGCATTGGCCGGCTAGAGCAGTGCCGGCTCCGCGGGCTAGGAGCGGGGCACGATGGTCGCGGCAGATGGCTACGGTGGCGCGGACGTCTTCTTTGTCGCGGGGGATGACTACTCCGATGGGAACCTGGCGATAGTTGGAGCCGTCGGTGGCGTAGAGGGCGCGGCTGCTTTTGTCGAAGCGAATTTCTCCGCGCAGGTGGCGGCGGAGGGCAGCCTCAAGGGCGGTGACGTCTAGTTGCGCTGGATGCGGCGGGGATGTGGCAGTAGTCTGCGGCATAGGGCACAGAACATCTTGGAGGATGTGGGCGCTGGAAGCAAGGGCAGAAAGTGAGCGATAGCTGAATGGTCGAGGTAGGGGTCCTTCGACTGCGCCGTGCCATTCGCTTCGCTCTTGGCGCGGCTTCGCTCAGGATGACAGAGTTTGGTTATCTCCAGGATCTCGTTAGATAGTCGGCTAGAGAGAGGGCTAGGAGAATGGCTAGGAAGAAGAAGCCGGAGAGGACTACTACTCCGGTGAGTTTTTCGCTGGCGCCTTTGACGTGCATGAAGAAGAGGACTACGAGGGTGGCTTTGATGGTGGCGATGAGGAGCGCGACTACGGGGTTGAAGGGGCCGAGGTTGACGAAGGCTACGGCGGCGGTGGTGATGGTGAGGATGAGCAGGACGACGCCGATGGCGATGTAGAAGCCTTGCGAGTGCGTGGTGTGCTCGTGTTCTACGGTGAGGTCGTGTTCGTGCGTCGGTTCGGGTTGTGCCATGCAATCCTCTAAAAAGCAGGTGACAGGTGTCAGGCCTTTGGTGTTAGGAAAAGCAAAAACCAAACTTCTATTAGGCTGCCATCATGTATGGCGACTTATCAAGTACAGCAATGGGAACAGGTAAATCCAAATGATGTCGACCAAGTGCCAGTAGAGGCCGGCGTTTTCTATGGGGGTGAAGTAGTTGGTCGTGTAGTGGCCCTTCCACGCTAGGACGGCCAGGGTGCTGAAAAGGCCGCAGCCTATGATCATGTGCAGGGCGTGCATTCCGGTCATGGCGAAGTAGAGGGAGAAGAAAAGCTCGGCTTCTTTCGGGTTGACCGGGATTTGCTCGCCATTGTCGTCGAACTTTTCGGTGAAGTTGAAGGTGGGGCCGGGGACGTGGTGCTTCTCGAACTTTTCGGCATACTCGAAGCCTTTGATGACCAGGAACGTCATGCCGAGCAGCACGGTCACTACCAGGTAGCCGGTCAGGAGTTTGCGCTTGCCTGCTTCTGCCGCTTTTACGGCTAAGACTACGGTGACGGAGCTGACGATTAGGACGGCGGTGTTGACGCCGCCCATCCAGATGTTGAGTTGCTGGCTGCCGGCGGCGAAGGCGTTGAAGTGGGCTAGGCGATAGATGAGATAGGCGCAGAACATGCCGCCGAAGAACATGATTTCCGTAACCAGGAAGAGCCACATGCCGAGCGAGGCGGCGTTTTTCTGTTGCTGCGCGTCGGCGAAGTGATGGAGCAGCGCCGGGTTGTGCACATGTTCCAAGTGCTCGACGCTGAGGTTCGCTTGACCGTCGACGGCAGGACTATTTTGCAACGGGAGCCTCCAGTTCCTTGGGTTCGGGAATCTCGTCGTAGTTATAGGCTTCCCAGGTGACTACGGGAGTCTGGTCAAAATTGAAGGTGGGCGGCGGGGAGGTGGTCTTCCACTCGAGGCCAGCGGCTCCCCAGGGGTTGTCGCCGGCGATGGGGCCGTAGCGCAGCGACCAGAGGAGATAGATCATGGGCAGCAGGTAGCCGACCGCCAGGACGCTCGAACCGGCGGTGGAAAGGACGTTGAGCACCTGGAACTCGGGCGGGTATTGCCAGTAGCGGCGCGGCATGCCGACGTAGCCGAGGATGAATTGCGGGAAGAAGGTCAGGTTGAAGCCGACGAACACGAGCAGCGCCGAGAGCCTCGCCCAGCCTTCGGGATACATGCGGCCGCTGATCTTGGGCCACCAGAAATGTACGCCTCCGAGGAAACCCATAAGAACTCCGCCGACCATGACGTAGTGGAAGTGAGCGACGACAAAGTAGGTGTCGGTGACGTGGACGTCGATGCCGAGAGTCGCGAGGAAAAGGCCGGTCAATCCGCCGATGGTGAAGAGTCCAATGAAACCGAAGGCGTAGAGCATGGGCGTGGCGTAGGTGATGGAAGCCTTGTAAAGAGTCGCGGTCCAGTTGAAAACTTTAACCGCCGATGGCACGCCGATGAAAAAAGTGATGAAGGAGAAGATCATGGCGGCGTAGAGCGAGATTCCGGCGACGAACATGTGATGCGCCCAGACGAGGAAGCCGAGGACGGCGATGGCGACGCTCGACAGGGCGACAAACTTGTATCCGAAGATGCGCTTGCGCGCGAAGCAGGCAATGAGTTCGCTGATCACGCCCATGGAGGGCAGGATCATGATGTAGACGGCGGGGTGCGAGTAGAACCAGAAAAGATGCTGGAAGAGGAGCGGGTCTCCGCCGAGGCGGGGGTCGAAGATGCCGAGATGGAAGGCGCGTTCGACGGCTACGAGGACGATGGTGATGGCGACGACCGGCGTGCCTAGAATCATGATCAGGCTGGTGGCGTAGTTGGCCCAGATGAAGAGCGGCAGGCGATCCCAGGTAAGGCCAGGGGCGCGCATGCGGTGAACGGTGACGATGAAGTTGAGTCCGGTAAAGATGGACGAGAAGCCGGCGATGAAGACGGCTAGCCCCGCTTCGATGACATTGGTGTTGCTGCCGACCGTGCTGTAGGGAGTGTAGAACGTCCAACCAGTGTCGACGCCTCCGTTCAGCATGCAGTGCAGGAAGAGCGTGCCGGCGATGATGTAGAGATACCAGCTCAGCAGATTGATGCGGGGAAAGGCAAGATCTTTGGCGCCGACCATCAAGGGTACGAGGAAGTTGCCCAGCGTGGCGGGCACGACCGGGATGAGGAAGAAGAACACCATGATCATGCCGTGCATGGTGAAAACTTTGTTGTAGGTGTCGGCCTGGAGCAGGTCACCCTCCGGCGTGAGGAGTTCGAGGCGTATGAGCATGGCGAAAAAGCCGCCGAGGAAAAAGAAGGCCGTCACCGAAAGCAGATAAAGCAGCGCGATGCGCTTGTGGTCAGTCGTCAGCAGCCACGACTTGAGCGTGTGCCCGTTGTTGAGATAGTTCAGCTTCGGTGCCGAAGGAGCCGGGATTATGGTCGTCGCTGCATTACTCGCCATGACTATTGCACCTGCGTATTCTGTGGTTGTGCCGAGGAAGCGGCGGGCTGGTTTTGCAGTCCGGCGGTTCCTGTGGGTGGCTGGGCCAATGACTTGACGTAGGCAACCAGCGCGTTCAACTGCTCTTCGCTGACGATGCCCTGAAAAGCGGGCATGACAGGCTTAAATCCTTTTACGATTTTGGCGGTCGGATCGAGGATCGATTCGCGAACATAGTTTTCGTCGGCGGTAACGGTGCGTCCATCTTCAAGCACAACGCCGCTGTTGTAGATGCCTTGCAGGTTGGGGCCGCGGCCCTGGGCGTCGGAACGATGACAAGTGGAACATCCGAAGGCGGCGAAAAGCTCTTTGCCAGTTTCCTGCAAGGGCGCCGAGGCACCTCCAGCCGCCCACTGCGCGTAATCCTGCGGATCCATGACTACGATGTCGCCGCCCATGCCGGAGTGCATGGTTCCGCAATACTCGGCGCAGAATAGATGATAACGGCCGGGCTTGGTCGCTTTAAACCACAACGTGGTGTAGCGGCCGGGCAGGACGTCCTGCTTGAGGCGGAAGGCGGGTATGAAGAAGCTGTGAATGACATCCTGCGAGGTCATGATCAGCTTGACGTCCTGGCCGGTGGGGACGTGGAGTTCGTTGATCTCGCGCTGGCCTTCCATGTGCTCGATCTTCCACATCCATTGTTTAGCGACGACGTAGACTTCGGTTGAGTCGGCAGGAGGTGTGCGCTCTTTGAAGAAGATGACCGCTCCCCAGACAAAGAAAGTCAGCATGACAAAGAAAGGGATGATCGACCAGCTGAGCTCGAGGATGGTCGATCCCTCGATCTGCACCGCTTCGCGGCCGGGGCGGCGGCGATATTTGATGGCCAGGACGGTGACTGCGACGAAGATGAGCGTCGTCATGACGCCGGCGACGAGCAGCAGGTAGATGTAGAGCATATCCACCTGGCCTGCCATGGTCGAGGCCGTATCGGGCCACAATGGTAAGTATTTCGACATAATTACGTAATCCGTCTCAAGCCGCCGTGACCGGCGTGGCCGTCAGAAATCAGAGCCGATCGGCGGTCGCTGCGAAACATGACGAACATAAATGTTCCAAGGATCAGGATCGTTACCACACCGGCCAGCTTCAAAATATTACTGATGACGGCGCCGTACTTTCCAGTCCGCGGATCGTAGTGGTAGCAGTAGAGCAGCACCTGGTCGCCGAGGTTGCCGATTTTATTCTGCGAGGCCTGCACCAATCCGAGGCGCAGATCCTTGGGAGAAAACTCGACTCCGTAGAAGTAGCCGGAAACGTGGTGATCGGGCGAGAGCATGACGATGGCGGCGGCGTGCGCGTACTGCTCGGTCCGGGGATCGAATTGGTACTGGTAGCCGACGGCGCGGGTTAGGGCGTTGATCTGGTCGGCTTGTCCGGTAAGGAAGTGCCAGCCTTGCTCGGTATTGGGCCGGCCATAGCGCTTCATGATGTCGCGCTTTTTGGCGGCAGCCATCTCCGGAGTTTCGCTGGGATCGAAGCTGACGGTGACTACGTCGAAATCCTGGCCTAAATTGAAGGTCAGCGCCTTCATAGAGCCGACCAGGCCTTGCAGGATCTCGCTGCAGAGCATGGGGCACTGGTAATAGCCGAGGTTCAGAATGACGGGGCGGCCGTGGCCGAAGTATTCGGCGAGGGTGACGGCGCGGCCAGTTTCGTCGCGAAATAGAAGATCGACGGGAACATCGGCGTTGAGATGCTGCTCGATGCCGACGAATTGGAGTCCTGGCGGACGTTGATTGGCGGGAGGAGTCATGATGCCCCCCGACATGGGGCCGCGGATCTGCGCAAAGAGTGAGGCGGCGGAGAACATCAGCAACAACGCTGCGACCGCAATCGAGTTGAAGAAACTGCTTTTACCACGCACTGCGTTTTCCTTTTCCGGCGATCTTTGTTCCTGCAATCCGGCCGGAGCGGTTGTTCTGTTTTGTTTACGAAACCTCTAGCCTGCTACCGCGGCGCTTTCACGCCTTGTTTCTCCGGTTCCTTGCTTGCGGGAGTCGTTATTCCTCCGGCCTTGGCTGGAGGAACGGTTGGCAACCCGCGCTGGGCAATCAGTTCCATGGCTTGCTCGATCGGAATGTGCGCGACTCCTGCCTTCTGGTCGACCCAGCCATAACTGTTGAGTTGCTCTTCCTGCTTAACAAGATCTTGGCGCAACTCGACGCCTTCGATCACTTCCAGCATCGGCGCACCGTTGTCTTGGAAAGTCTTTTCCATGTCCGACTGGTTGACCACGCGCGATATCGCGCTGCCCTTTGTGGTCGTCAACGGGCTGGCCGTCAACATCTGAGAGCGTTCATAGTTGTCGAGAAACGAGTACATGCCGACGATGATGAAATAGATGATCACGCCGGTAACGGCGAGACCGATCATGAAGGCGACGATGCCGCGCGTGCTTAAGTCTTCATGTTCGAAGCCGGTGTCATCGGCCGGGAGTCCGTGTTTCATGGTTTCGTCGCTCATAATGCGTTGCTCGTCGTTGGTCGTTGGTCTTTAGTCGTTCGCTGCTCGTCCTTCGCAAATCGCGTTTGCCAACCTTTGTTTCGTTGCTCCTCTTTCTTACTCAGTGCTCCCGTTCCAGCAGGCGCAGGGTTTGCGGCGCGTTCAGGGGGAGCAGCGGACGCGCTCGCAGGTTATGAAAGAAGTAGGCCATCCACAGGCCGCCCATTCCGGCGAGGATGGCGAAGAATACCCAGCTCAGGTGAACCTCGGTGTGAAACGCCGGCTCGATGTGCCAGTAGATATCGAGGATGCGCATGAGGATGAGCCATGACGCCAGCCAGACAAGCGTGGCCGCCTTGCGCTTCAACTGGCGGGAGAGCAGGAGCGCGAAGGGAACGGCGAAATGGAAGATGACTAGAAACAGGCCCACGTATTGCCATCCGCCATTGAGGCGCGCTTTGTACCACGGGATTTCTTCGGGCAGGTTGCCGGCCCAGATGATGAGCCACTGCGAAAAATTGAAATAGGCCCAGACCATGACGAAGGCGAGCATCAGCTTGCCGTGATCGTGCACTTCGGTGTCGGTGAGATAGTCGGACATGGGCTTGCGTTTGGCGAGGATGGTCTCGACCAGCACGCAGAAGCAGAAGGCGGAGAGCGCTTCGCCGGCGATGAAGAGCATGCCGTAGATGGTAGAGATCCAGCGCGCCTGGAGCGACATGACCCAGTCGATTACGGCAAAAGAGATCACGAAGGAGTAGACGACCATGCCAATTCCGCTGAGGGCGCGGAAGCGCAGCGTGCTTTGGCCGGCGATGGAGTCTTGTTCGGTCGACCAGCGATTCAGGAAATAGGCCATGCCAAACCAAATCACGAAGTAGAGGATGGCGCGCACTACGGTCCCGGTTGGGTTGAGATAACTATTCGCTATGTCTTGCAATTCGTGATGTGCAGCTAGTTGATCGGGCTGGGCCCACTTATAAAGCTTGGGCAGATTCAGCAGAATGGGGATGAAGAGGACTGCCATCAATGGAAGCACCATCATGCCGGACTCGAGTTGGCGGCGAATCACTATGCTCCAGGAGCCGCCGACGAGGTGGTGAAGCATGAGGACGGCCATGCATCCGAGCGACAGGCCGAGCCAGAACATGAAGCCGGTGAGGTAGGCGGAATAGAAACTGGCGGGGGCGAGAAACGCTCCGGCTATGGCGGCGATCGCTCCGATGGCTCCGATGATGAGCGAGCGCTGCTGCATGACTTGCGCCACGGGCGGGGCCATGAGATCGGACCGGTTAAGTTTGATGGCGGTCGTCGTCATTGTTTCGGCTCCCCTTCGGACGCGGCGGGCGTGACGACTTCGGGCAGCGTGGCTCCGTTGCCGATATCGCGGAATTGCGGCGGCGGCGATGGGACTTGTTGCCCGGCGGGAATGTCGGCGGCGGTTGCATTCTGGCTTAGCTGCAGCGCGCGAATGTAGGCGGCGATGCACCAGCGGTCGCGCGGCGTGACCTGGCTGGCGTAATCGGGCATGACGCCATAGCCGTGGGTCATCACGTCAAAGAAGTGGCCGATGGGCGCATTGCGCAGGCGCTCGATGTGATAGGACGGCGGACGGCGGAAGCCGCGGGTGGGAATGAATCCTCCACCATCGCCGACGCGACCATGACAGGGGGTGCAGTTGATGTTGAAGCGCTCGCGGCCACGATCGAGAACTTCTTTCGTTACGGGAAAGGGCAACGCGGCGCCGGGGGCGTCCCCGTTTTTCCCGGTGAAGAAATAGGTGTCTTCGCGGAGATCGCCGCGGGCGACGGCGCCCTCGACGGGCATGCGGGCGGAGCGGTCGTCGGCGAAGAAGTCGCTCTTCGCGAATGGACGGTAATAGGGCTGCAGGTGCATGTCGAGGCGGCATCCGGCGGTGACGGCCACGAGCGCCAGAACCGCGGGCAGAACTTTTCGGAGATTGCGCGGGGCGGCCATTTAGCTTGGCACCTCCGCAATCATTCGTGGAGCGAGTCCGTTGAGAAATGCGCGCGTGGCATTGGCGTCGTATTTCGGGTCAGCCGACTCGACTACCAGGAAGAATTTGTTTTCCGTCGCTTTTGCGAACTCGGCCACATTGAAGACCGGGTGATAGGGCATGGGCAAGCCGTTGAGGGCGATCATGCCGACGGCGGAGGAAATTCCTCCGAAGAGGATGGTCAACTCGAAAGTCACGATGATGAATGAGGGCCAGGAGAAATAAGGCCGTCCGCCGATATTGGTGGGATAGGTGATCACCGCGACCCAGTATTGCAAGGCGAAGGCGGAGATTCCACCGACGAGGGCGCCGATGAGGACGACGAGGGCTACGCGGTTCTTGTGAAAGCCGATGGCTTCGGCTAGGCCTTCGATGGGGAACGGGCTGTAGGCGTCCATCTTCTTGTAACCGGCCTCGTGCGTCTTGTGCGCGGCGTCGAGCAACTCCTGCGCCGAATCGAACTCGGCCATCAAGCCGTAGGTTGGATTCTCCGAGATCGTGCCATGAACGGACAGATCGCTCATTGTTTGACCTCCGTCGCCTCATGCGCGTGCGACTCGGGCAGCAAGGTGCGCATTTCAAAAATCGAGATCATCGGTAGGACGCGGACGAAGAGCCACATGCCGGTGAGGAATAGGCCTATCGTGCCGAAGAAGGTCATCCAATCCCATTTCGTCGGATAGTACTGTCCCCACGAAGAGTTGACAAAGTCGCGACTCAGGCTGACTACGATGATGATGAAGCGCTCCAGCCACATGCCGACGAGGACGACGAAGGAGATGATCCAGAGCCATCCGGTGGAGACGCGGAATTTTTTCAGCCAGAGAACCTGCGGAATAAAAATGTTACATGCGAGCAAGGCGGCGTAGAAGAAGCGATAGGGGCCGTGCAGGCGATTCCAGAGCAAGAAAGAATCGAACTGATTGCCGCTGTACCAGCCCATGAAGGCTTCCATGCCGTAGCCGTAGGCGACGATGAGGCCGGTTGCGAGCATCACCTTGGCCGAAGTTTCTAGATGGCGCATGGTAATGAAATCTTCGAGCTTGTAGATGGCGCGGATCGGGATCGCGAGACAGAGCACCATGGCGAATCCGGAATAGATGGCTCCGGCAACGAAGTATGGAGGGAAGATCGTGGTGTGCCATCCGGGAACGATGCCGACGGCAAAATCGAAGCTCACGACGGTGTGCACGGAGAGGACCAGAGGCGTCGCGAGGCCGGCGAGCAGCAGGTAGGCCGTCTCATACCGATGCCAGTGCTTAGCCGAGCCGCGCCAGCCCATGGCTAGCAATCCGTAGGTGCGCTGGAGCCAGGGCTTTTCGGCGCGATCGCGCAGGGTCGCTAGATCGGGAATCAAGCCTACGAACCAGAAGACCAGCGAAATCGTCAGGTAGGTCGAAACCGCAAAGACGTCCCACACCAGCGGACTGCGAAAGTTTGGCCAGTAACGCATGGTGTTGGGATAGGGAAAGAGCCAGTAGGCAAGCCAGGGACGGCCGGTGTGGGCTAGCGGGAAGATACCGGCGCAGGCCACGGCGAAGAGCGTCATCGCCTCAGCGAAGCGATTGATCGAATTGCGCCAGGTTTGGCGCAGCAGCGCGAGAATGGCGGAGATGAGCGTGCCGGCGTGGCCGATACCGATCCACCAGACGAAGTTGACGATGGCGAAGCCCCAGCCGATGGGGATGTTGATGCCCCAGATGCCGGTGCCTTTGATGAAGAGGTAGCCGAGGGCCAGCATGAGCATGTTCATCATGCCGAACACGATGAGGAAGCCGAGGATCCATCCGAGAGAGATGGGGCGGGTCAGCACGATGTTGCTGATCTTCTCGGTGATAGTGGAGAAGGTGTGGCCCGGCGCGATTACCGGAACTCGCCTGTCATCCACTGGTATTTGCGTGTTTGTCGCCATGCCTTACTTGCGCTCCGCTGATACCTCTAACTCGCTTCTACTGCCGGTCCCTCAGGGGCTAAAGCCCCGTCTTTATCGACCCTTTTCGGCACGGCTGAAACCGTGCCCTACCCAAAACCGATTTATGCGGCGCGTTAAAAACGTGCCGTTTCAAAACCGCGCTATGCGGCATAGCTGAGGCGGTGCCTTTCAAAACCACTTTATGAACCTTCTAACTCCGGATTCGGGTTGCGCACTTCTGCTAAGTAGGTCGTGCGCGGCCTCGTATTCAGTTCTCCTAGCAGCGAATAATTTCTTGGCTGCGCCTTCCACTTATTTACCTGACTGTTTGGGTCGTTTAAGTTGCCGAAGACGATTGCATCCGCCGGACAGGATTGCTGGCAGGCGGTCTGCAGATCGTCGCCGATTTTAATTTCTTTGCCTTCGCGCACCGTAGCTGTTTCGGTGTCGATACGCGCTTCGGCGATGCGCTGCACGCAGTAGGTGCATTTTTCCATGACGCCGCGGCTGCGGACGGTCACGTCGGGATTGCGCATGAGCTTGAATTGCGGCGTCTCCCAGTCCTGGAAGAGCAGGAAGTTGAAGCGGCGAACTTTGTAGGGGCAGTTGTTCGAGCAATAGCGCGTGCCTACGCAGCGGTTGTAGACCATATCGTTCAGGCCTTCGCTGCTGTGAAGAGTGGCTTGCACCGGGCAGACCAGTTCGCAGGGCGCGTCCTCGCACTGCATGCAGGGTAACGGCTGGAAGAAACCTTTGGGATTTTCGCGCGGTCCGTTGTAATAAGTGTCGACGCGGAGCCAGTGCATGTGGCGGCCTTTTAGCGTCTGCTCGCGGCCGACTACGGCGATGTTATTTTCGGACTGGCAGGCGATGATGCAATTGTTGCAGCCGACGCAGGCGTTGAGGTCGATTGCCATGCCCCACGAGTACGCCTCTTTCGAGTAATCGAAGCCGGGATAGAGAGTGAGGTCGGGCTTGGGCTCGCCTTCTTTGGCGAAGTTCGGCTCTTTCTTATACTCGGAGAGGCTGCGCTCCTGGACGAGCGGACGCTCACTGCCGTCGGGCGTCTCCATCGTCTGGTAGCCCTGGGTGCTGGCTAGGTTGTAAGTCTCGCCGGTGGCGGTTAACTTTGCGCCGTCGGCGAACCACGGAGCCTGACTGGTGCGCAGCGGATAAACATCGAAGCCGGCTCCGCTGCCAACGCGGCCGGCGCGGGTGCGTCCGTAGCCGAGGAAGACGGTGATCGAGTTGTCGGGATGGCCGGCTTGAATCCAGACTGCGCCTTTGACTTTTTTGCCATTGAATTCGAGTTCGGCTACGTCTTTGAAATTCAGCTTCAGGCGCTCGGCCATGGCGGGGCCGATCATGATGGGGTTGTCCCAAGTGAGCTTGGTCAACGGCTTTGGAAGTTCCTGGAGCCAGCCGTTGTTTGCGAAACGGCCATCGTAGATCGATGGGTCACGGCGGAAGTTGAGCTCGATCCCTGAGCTGGATGCGGATTGCGTTGGCGAGCTGCTGGTTTTGAGCGCGACAGTTTTTGGCTTCGAGGCGGTGTCGGCAATCCAGCCATCGTGCAGCGACTTGCGCCAGAACGCGTCGAAGTCTGCGCCGGTGTGCTGCTTCTGCCAGTAGGACTGGACGAGATCGTGCCCGGTAGCGGCGGAGTCTCCGGCGAGGACGGCGATGATTTCGTGGGCGCTCTTGCCGTTGTAGAGCGGTTCGATGAGCGGCTGAATAATGGTTACGGTGCCGTCGTAGGCGCGGGCATCGCTCCAGGATTCAAGATAGTGGGCTTCGGGAACATGCCATTGGCAGAGTTCGGCAGTCTCGTTGCGATGCGAGCCTAGATAAATTTTCGTGGCTACGGCTGGTGACTTGAGCACCGAGGCGAATTCAAGTTCGGCGGGCGCGTCGTAGGCGGGATTGCCACTGAGAATCAAGAGCACGTCGACCTTGCCGACGTGCACGTCATCGACGAGGGATTTCAGCGACTCGCCGCGGTTCAACGGATTGGCGTCGATGGGTTCGGAATAGAAA
This sequence comes from uncultured Acidobacteriaceae bacterium, assembly GCA_963800565.1. Classification (GTDB taxonomy): domain Bacteria; phylum Acidobacteriota; class Terriglobia; order Terriglobales; family Acidobacteriaceae; genus Acidiflorens. Next base: position 2,678,605 of record CAWDBM010000006.1, on the reverse strand, counting down.
ACAGTCTTGCCGACATTGCCAAGCGCCTGATTGAGCGTATGGGCGAGCGCATGAACCGCCGGGGGTTGTTGATCGCCGACGATAATAACGCTGGATCCCTTGTGGGTCTGGAGATCCTTCCAAATGGCCACAAACGACCTGCCAATCTCATTTTTCCCGCCAGCAACACCGTCGTCCGTCCCGGTCACGGCCGCCAGCCCACGCGCGAATCCCTCGACGTCCGAGGCTCGCACCGGAACACGATGATCCGCCTTCATCCCCGTCGAACTCGGTGTGCTCTCGATCACATAGAGGCGGTTCATGTTCGCATCGGGATTGCGGCGGGCGGCGAAATCGCGGGTGTAGCGCGTGGAGCCGGGGAATCCGGGGTAGAGGAAATCGGCGTCCAGCGAAACGATGACGTCGGCCTTCGACAGGTCATAGCGCGTTTCGACTGGCTCGCCGAAAGCCAGCTTCGCGCCTTCGACTACGTTGTCGCGATTGATGGGCTCGTAGACGTGCCATTTGGCTTGCGGATTCGCGGCCAGGTAATCCTTAATCTGCGCGGCTAGTGTCGGCGAGGAGACGGTCTGGGTGAGGATGCGAACGCCGCCTCCTGCCATGCCTTTCATCGCCATCATGGGGCCGCTGATTCCGGATACGAACGCGTTCCACGAACGCACGTCCCCCATGTAGGTTATGTTCTGCGCGCGGTCCGGATCGTAGAGATCGAGAATCGAGGCTTGCGCGTAGACGTCGGTGCCTCCGAGGCTCGCGGGATGCTGCGGATTGCCTTCGATTTTTGTCGGCCGGAAAAGATGGCTCTCGACCAGAACGGGCGAGGCGTATCCGCCGAGGGTATGCGCGGTGGCGTAAAACTTGGGGCGGCCGGGGATGACATTTTCCGGCTGGCGCACGTAGGGGACGATTTCGGTGTTCGGCATGCGCGTGCAGCCAGTCAAGCCGGCTAGCGCTAGCGATGCGCCCATCGTCTTTAGAAATCCACGGCGGGAGAAACCTTCGAGCCATTCGGAGGCGCCCTTGGGAAATTCGCGGTGCAGCATCTCCTGAAACTCTTCGCTGCCGGCCAGCTCTTCGAGGCTGCGCCAGTATTCGGGGCCGGTTGTATCCTCGATCTGCTCGCGGACGGAGGCGAGATCAAGGTGCTTGCGCTTAGTGGGGCAGACGTCAGATTTCGCAGCGGCCGGTTTCGGTTTGTGTTCGTCGATGCTCATCAGAAATAGCTTTCAGCTGTCAGCTCTCAGTAAACCCTCGCCCCTACCGGTGACACGTATTGCAACTGGTGATGTCCTTCACCGAGCGCACGTTGTATGCCTCGTGCAAGGCTGTGCCAAGCGCGATCTGGTTGTTGTATGTCTTGCCATTAAAAGCAACCGCATTTTTTCCCAGAGGGTCGTCGACCGGCGGCTCATAGCGCATGTTGAAGACCTGGTCGCGCGGGCGCAGATATTTTTCTGTGTTGCGATGGCAGTCGAGACAGAATTCCATCTGCAGCGACGCGTACTGGTAGGTCAGCGGCATGTGGTCGATGGGACCGTGACAGGTATTGCAGCCGACACCTTTATTGATATGAATGCTGTGATTGAAATAAACGAAGTCGGGGAGCTGGTTGACGCGCGTCCATTCGATGGAGCGGCCGGTGCGGTAACTTTCGCGGACCGGTTCGAGGTAGGCGGCGTTGGTCCAAATCTGCTGATGGCAGTTGATGCAGGTCTTGGTCGGAGGAATCCCGGCGAAGCTCGACGTCTCAACCGTGGTGTGGCAGTAGCGGCAATCGATGCCGAGTCCGGTGACGTGATGCTCGTGGCTGAAGGGCACGGGCTGAGATTTGCGAACTCCGGCGTTAGTGATGTAAGGGGTGCGTTCAAGCTCCAGCACAACCCAGCCCAACCCGCCCACGGCAAGTACAACGAGGGCCAGAGAGGCCCGGGCAATGGCATTGCTGCTGCGCGGAAAGATCTGCATTGATTATGAAATTTAATAAATACGAGATTGGCTCGCGCCGCACCCGGCTGAACGCATTATGAATTACGTCACATGCGGTTGTGACGCGCGTTACTGAAACAGGAGAGTATATCAGCTACACGGAAAATGGAATAGGTTGCGCAGATTTTATTCGTGCCGATTTGGGATGTCCGATTCGTTGCACAAAAAATATTTGAGAACGTTGAAAAATTCAACGACAAGAACGAAATTTCAACGCAGGTTCATGACCAAGAGTTTCGGTTCGGTCATTTCATGAATCGCGTCGCGCAATCCTTCGCGCCCTAGTCCTGAGTCTTTGACGCCACCGTAGGGCATGTGGTCGATGCGGAAGGTGGGAACATCGCCTGCGATCAAGCCTCCGACTTCTAATTCGTCGTAGGCCTGAAAAATTAATTTCGCGTCGCGAGTGAAGAGTCCGGCTTGCAGGCCGTAGGCGGAACTGTTGACCTGTTTTAGGGCTGAGGCGAAATCGGTGTAGGGCTCGACGGTGACGACGGGCGCAAAAATTTCCTGGCAATTCACTTTCATGTTGGGCTTGGTGCCGGTGAGGATGGTCGGTTCGAAGAGCGAACCTTTGTGACCGCCTCCGCAAAGCAGGCGCGCTCCTCCGCGCACAGCCTCTTGCACCCAATCGGCGGCGCGGATGGCGTCACTCTCGCGAATGAGCGGACCAAGATCGCTTGATTCTTTTAGCGGGTCTCCAACTCTTAGTTTGCTGGTTGCGGCCAGCAAGAGCTCGGTGAATTTTCCGTAGACAGAATGTTCGACCAGGATGCGCTGCACAGAGATGCAGGATTGTCCGGCGTAGGCGAAGCCTCCGGTGACGCAGCGCTCGGCGGCGTAGGCGAGGTCGGTGTCGCTGTGAACGATGACGCCGGAATTGCCTCCCAGCTCGAGAACGACTTTCTTTTTCCCCGCGTTATTTTTGATCGCCCAGCCGACGGCGGCGCTGCCGGTGAAACTGATGAGTTTGATGCGCTCATCGGAGACGAGCAGGCCGGAGTCTTCATTCGTGAGGAGCAACGCGTTAAAGCCGCCATCGGGCCATCCGGCTTGCTGGATGACTTCGGCAAGGAGCAAGGAGGTGAGCGGCGTTTCGGGCGCGGGCTTGAGCACCATGGAGCATCCGGCGGCGATCGCTGGCGCAACTTTGTGCGCGACCAGGTTCAGGGGAAAATTAAAGGGAGTGATGCCGGCTATCGGGCCTAGAGGAAAACGTTTGACGATGCCCCAGCGTCCGGCGGTCGATTGCTGCCAATCAAGCGGCAGGTATTCGCCGTAGTTGCGAACCGTCTCTTCGGCGGCGATGTTGAAGGTGAAGATGGCGCGGTCGACTTCGGTGCGCGCGCTCTTGATGGGCTTGCCAGCTTCGAGAGCGATGGTGTGGGCAAATTCTTCCTTGCGATCGTGAATGCCAGTTGCAATCTGGCGCAGAACTCGCTGGCGCTCGAAGGCAGGTAATCGGCGGGTGGTGCCAAAAGCCTTGACGGCGGCGGCGATGGCGGCTTCGGCGTGGGCGCGCTGGCCGCGGTGGACATGCGCGATGAGAGTTCCGTCGTATGGCGCGCGGATGTCGACAATGTCACCCTCTTCCAGCCACTTGCCGTCGACAAAAAAACCGTGCGTGGCAACTGGAGTCGCCGTCGTCTCAACCATGCCTCTACCTCTTTCAAGTTCGTCGATGATCGTTAGTCGCTAGTCGTTTGATGATTATAGAGCTTCGCGGGAAGCGGGAAAGTGCAGGAGTGACAGGTGTCAGGTCACAGGTCTCGGAAAAGCTAGATCCGCCACCTCCGACCTGACAGTTACGATCTGCTCTTGAAGCGCTCGTCGACTTCTACCTGATATCCGGCGACGAGGCGATTGGTTTCGTTGGCCATGCCGACTACGGACATCAGCTCTTTGAATTGCGCATCGGTCATGCCTTTTTTAGTTGCTGCCGCAGTGTGCGATGCGATGCAGTATTCGCACTGATTGGTGACCGAGACGGCGACATAGATCATTTCTTTGGTGAGCGGATCGAGCGCTCCGGGAGCCATGATTTGCTTGATGTCTTCCCAGGTTCGCTTGAGGAGGACGGGATCGTGGGCGATTGCCTTCCAGAAATTGTTGATCCAGTCAGTCTTGCGCGTGGCCATGATGTCATCGTAGATGGCGCGCACTTCGGGGCTGGCATCGGCGTATTCGATAAGGCCAAATAGGGACATGGGGTTCTCCTGGGGCGGGTTGCGAGTGACAGGAAAAACAGGAAAGGCAAGAACCAGGAAAAGCAAGAAACCGGAAAAGCCAATACTCATTTTTCATGTTTCTTAGTCTTCCCGTCACCAATCACTCGTTTCATGATTTTCCTGCTTCTTGCTTTTCCTGTTTCCTGCTTTTCCTGCTTTTCTACGATATCCAGTCTAAAACTTTGTAGTATGCGCCGGCGAATGGGAGGAACCATGGGTTGCCGTTGTATAGTCCGAGCGGTGCGCCTGGGAATGGGATTTCGGTGAACGGGTTGTGGGTTTTTTTCTCTGCGTCTTTTTTGCCGGTGGCGTCTTCCGCGATCTGTTCCGCCATTTTCTGACCTTGATAGGTTGCCATGGCTACTCCGTGCCCGGCATAGCCTAGAGCGAAATAGATGCCATCGATTCGTCCCGCGTGCGGCATCATGTCGAAACAGAAATCTAGCGTGCCTCCCCAGGCGTATTCGATTTTCGTGTTGCGCAATTGTGGATAGACCTCTATCATGCCGCGGCGCAGAATCTCGGCGCTCTTGCGGATGGTCTGATCGGTCTCCGGGAAAAAAGCGGCGCGGCCGCCGAACAACATGCGATTGTCGGGAGTGAGGCGATAGTAATAAAGATAGTTTTTCGAGTCGTAGATCTGGCGGTTGTGGGGGCTCAGTTCGCGGGCTACCGCGTCTGAGAGCACTTCGGTGGTGATAATGAATGACCCGATAGGGATGACTTTTTTGCGCAAGGCGGGAGTCGCGACGCCTGTGTAGCCGCTGGTGCCGACGAACACGTCGCGCGCCCAAGTTCCGCCGCGAGAGGTGTTCAGTTTGAACCCGGGAGAGCCGTTACGCGTCTGGCGCTGGATGTTGTGGAGGCGCGTGTGCTCGGAGATCTGGGCTCCGGCTCGCATTGCGGCGGCGGCGAGGCCGGCGACGTAGCGCGCGGGATTTACGGCGGCGGAAATTTCGTCGACCATCCCACCGTAATAAATGTCGGAGCCGATTTCGCTGCGGAGTTGGTTGCGGGGGACGATGCGCAACTGGTGATTGAACTCGCGGGCGATTACTTCGGCTTGGCGGGCATAGTCGTCGAAGTGAGCTTGCTTGCAAGCGACTTCGAGATGGCCGGTGCGGGCAAAATCGCAGGCGATGTTTTCTTCTTTGATGATGCGCTCTACTGTATCGATTGTCTCGAGCGCCGCGGCGTACATGCGGCGCGTGAGATCGCGCCCATACTTCGAAATGAGCTGGTTGACGCCTAGTTTCAATCCGGTTAGCACCATGCCGCCGTTGCGGGAACTGGCGCCCCAGCCGACGGTTTCGGATTCGAGGACGACGACTTTAGCGCCGCGTTTGGCTAGGGCTAGCGCGGCGGAGAGGCCGGTAAATCCGGCACCTATGATCGCGACGTCAGCGGCCTCGGGGAGCGGCTGCTCGGGCGGCATTGGCATCTTCACAGTGGTTAGCCAGTAGTTGAGTTCCTGCGGCAAGGTTTGATTTTCTTCTTTCGTGTGCCTTAGTGGCCTTGGTGGTTGCGCATTTTTCTTTACCACCTAAGGACACTAAGGTACACGAAGGAAAACCAAACTACAGCACAGCCGTCTCGTGGATCGTCCGCCCCTCCGTAAAGCGCGAGAAGCTCAGCGACGACGCGTCGATCAATTCAGTCTTTCCGGTCAGGATCAAGTCGCTCAGAATTTTTCCCGTCGCGGGGGAGTGCATTACTCCGTGGCCACTGAAGCCGTTGGCGAAGAAGAAGCCGGGGACTTCAGGCGACTCGCCGAGAATTGGGTGATGGTCCGGCGTCATTTCATAGAGGCCGGCCCAGGCTCGTTTGGGATTGATTGCTACATTCTCGAACACGGGTACGCGATCGGCGGCGCGGGTCAAAATTTTTTCGATGAAGTTTGGATCGAAATCAGTTTTGTAGCCGGGCGTTTCTTCGGGATCGTTCCACGCCAATAGAAATCCTCGGCTCTCGGGACGGAAGTGGAAGCCGGTGGACATGTCGACGATCATGGGCGCGGAGTGCGGAAACTGGTCGAAGGGCTCGGTTGGAACCAACATGCGGCGCAGAGGCTCGACTGGCAAATCGATGCCGACCATTTTCGCGATGGGGGCGGCCCACGCTCCGGCGCAGTTGACTACGGTGCGCGTCGAGACGGTGTCGCGCGTGGTTGCTACTGCGAAGCATCCGTCTTTACTCTGCGCGATTGCGATGACGCTTGTGTTCTTCCACAGGGTCGCGCCGTGGTCGCCGGCCCAGGCCATGTAGCCGATCATGGCGCTGTAGGGATCGACGAAGCCATCGGTCGAACAGAAGCTGCCACCGACGATGTCATCTCCGCGAAGTTGCGGAAACTGGGCGCGAATTTCGTCGCCTGCGACCAGACGGACGTTCTTCAATCCCATCGCGGTTTGCTTTTCGTAATTGGCGCGCAAGTAGGCGAGATTGTTTTCGTTGGTTGCGCAGAAAAGATATCCCTGGGGGCGGTAATCGCAGGGGTAACCGAGTCGCTCTTCGAAGCTGGCGTAGAACGGGATCGAATAGAGCGACATCTGAATGTTGACGGGAGTTGAAAATTGGGCGCGGACTCCGCCCATGCTCTTGCCGGTGGATCCTTTGCCCTGCGCGGACTCGCGCTCGATGACGAGGATGTTTTTGCAGCCGGCGGCGGCGAGATGATAGGCGATGCTGGAGGCTACGATCCCTCCGCCGATGAGGACTACGTCTGCGGTGTGCATGGGCTTTGTGGCGCTAGGAGGTTGCGGCGGCGAGCAGAACCTGGCCCAAAACATAGACCGCGAACCATCCGAAGACGACAGCGAACGCCGTGCCGCGTTTGACTTTGCTGACGCAGGTGATGCCGATGGCGGTCAGGATGAGCGTCCAGAGGGAGAAGACATCCAACGGTGTCAGCAGGGCGCGGAGGACGGGCGAACCGTCGGGACCGATGAAATATCCGGGATTGGTGGCTACAGGGTTGCGCAGGTTGAAGCCATCGCTGCTCACTCCTGCGAGAAGCGAGAGGACGGCCAACAATGGCCCAAATATCAGCGGCAGCCTGCTATAGACAATGAGAGCGAATAGAGTTTTGTATTTCAAGTCGGCGCTCGCGGCAAACTTGAGCGTGGCAAACAGAAGCGCGGCAAACACTGCGTAGACTACGAGCGCAACAACCGGAAACGAGTAGGAAATCCATTTGGTAAACGTCGCTTGCTGTTGCATGATCGTTTGCCGCTGATCGGGGGGCAGGCGGTCGATGCGATCGGCCTGCTTTGGTTGCAACTGGATCAGATTTTCGACGATTTTCGGAAAGCCAACCTTCTGATCGATGACAAAAACAAACAACATGGAAACGATCGCAATGATCAGAAAGGGCGCCCACCAACTGGCGTTTCGGCGCAGGTCGGGAAAGGTTTTGCCTGGCGAAAAGAAAGTGCCGATAAGACGCTGGGCTTCGGAGAGCGCGGCGGGTTGTTGAGACATTTGAATCGGTTGCGATGGTTGTAGTGGAGCGGAGGGATTCGTCGCCATATCGTCTCCAGGAATTAGGAGGAGATTGTAGTTTCGTTCCGGAGGAATGACAACATCTTCATTGCAGAGGTGGGAGTGCGATTGCAGAGGTTAGAGGCCGGATTGCAGAGGTGAAAACCGGGACGCTTCGAAGCGAAGGTTTTACCTCTGCAATGTTACCTCTGACCTCTCACCTGAATTTTATGAGATTGCCATCTCGGGAGTGGCCGCGAGCAGTTTGCGGGTGTAGTCGTGTTGTGGCTGCCGCGTGATTTGTTCGGTGGGACCGATCTCTACAATTTTGCCGCGATACATTACCGCGATGCGGGTCGAGAGATAGCGCACGACAGGCATCGAGTGGGAGATGAAGAGATAGGTGAGGCCGAAATCGCGCTGCAATTGTTGCAGAAGATTTACGATCTGTGCGCCGACGCTTACGTCGAGGGCGGAGACGGGCTCATCGGCGACGATGAATTTTGGCCGCAAGGCGAGAGCGCGGGCGATGCCGATGCGCTGGCGCTGGCCTCCGGAAAATTCGTGGGCGTAGCGGGGCATGGCGGATTCGTCCATTCCAACTGAACGCAGAAGTTCGCATACGCGCTGGCGACGGGCATTGCGGTTCGAGCTTTCATGCGTGATTTTCTGGTGGAGGATCTTTTGATGAAGAATCAGAGGCTCGGCGATTACGTCTTCTACGCGGTAGCGCGGATCGAGCGATCCGAAGGGATCCTGGAAGATGATTTGCATGTCGCGGCGACGGCGGCGCAATTGCGAACTGCCCGCCTTGGTTAGATCGGTACCATCGAAGAAGATCGAGCCCGACGTTGGCTCGATCAAACGGAGGATTAGGCGTCCTAACGTGCTCTTGCCGGAGCCGGATTCACCCACCAGGCCCAAGGTTTCGCCTTGATGAATGTCGAGAGAGACATCGTCGACGGCGCGGACTTCGCCTGAGCTACGAGTGCCGAACGAGGATTCAGAGAGATCAAAAATCTTGGTTAGGTTGCGGACTTCGACGAGAGCCACGCAGAAAGATTAGCAGCCGCGGGCGGCGAGTGTCAGTTTTTGTGGCGTCAGTTCTTGTCGTGCTTTCCGCCCAGCCACTCTTTAGGCCAAGCGATTTGTACAACTATGCAGGTAACCAGGGTGAGAAAAAAGCCAGCCCATTGAGGATGTTGCGGCCAGATCTTCTGCATCAATCCTAACTGCCCAGCCCATATGCTGAAAGCGGTCGCGATCAAGGTTGCAATCAAGGTGATTTTAAGTGTTCGCATCAGCCTCTCGCTTCTACACGATCATACGTTCGGTCGCTGAATTTTGTTCCAGATAATTGCCGCGCTTCTTCGAATCTAGCCTACCCCGCGATCATGGGCACGGCCGCCAAGGCCGCCACCATTCCTATGGTGCGGGCGCGGCTGAAATGCTCGTGCAGAAAGATGCGCGCTAGAAGAACGGTGATCGCGGGATAGAGTGAACTGATCACTACCGCATCATCCAGGCGTCCGATCTGCGATGCGCGGATGAATACGACGGTCCCGGCGATGTCGAGAACGCCGGCGGTGAGGGCAATTCCCAGCACCGGCGCGGGTATGGCGCGGAGATGCCTTCCGAATAAGACAATCGTTCCGGTCACGAGTAGAGAGCCGGCGCGGGAGCAGGTGCCGATCCACAGGGCCGAGGCGTCGCCCGCCTGATGAGCGCAAAGATAAAAGCCGGCGAAGCCGACTCCGGCGAGCACGGCAATGCCCAAGCCCTCGGGACGGCCCACTCCAGCTTCGGTGCGCGAGATGAGCCACACGCCGATAGCGGCGAGAATAAAGCCGAGGAGATGACGCCGGCTCGGGAAACCTTCGTAGAACGCAGTTACCATCGTGGGGATCGCGGCACCCAAAACAGCCGCTACCGGCGCAACTAGTCCCATGTTTCCCTGGGCTAACGCGCGGTAGAACAAGGCGAGGCCGAAGCCTCCCATAGCGCCGGCGAGCAGGGACCAGGCGAGACTGGTACGTCCGAGGAATGGCCCGCCGATCGTCAACGCGAGTGCACCGACGGCGAGCAGGCTGCTGAGATGGACAATGGCGGTGAAGAGAAACGCGTTGGCGCGACGGGCGCCGACTCCGCCAAGAAAATCGCTGGCTCCCCAGACGCCGAACGCGGTCAGGCTGTAGGCCGCGGGGAGGTATTGGGCTGCGAGGGGCATGGGAAATTGAGATTAGCACGGGGTGAGAATTTTCCAGCAAGGGAAGACTAGCCGAAATCTGGCCGGGCTGGATAGTCGACGATAATCGCTCGGCCGTCGGTGAGGGCCTTCACCGAGTGACGAGAATTGCTCGGCACAATGGCCACAATACCTGGTTTCGCAGTCCGGGCCACGCCGTCGATCGTAATTTCAAGTTCGCCTGCGACCACTTCGTAAACTTCTTCCTGAGGATGGAAATGTTCGTGAATGGATGCGCCCTGGACAAAGTCGTAGTGCGCGAAGGTCATGTTCGATGAGTGAAAATAGCGTCCATGCCAGCCAGGAAGGCGCTCGATGACCTTGAGGCTACCTGTATCAACAAAGGGCATGAACTCTCCGTCGGGATCATAGCATTCGGCGCGAATCACGCTAAATGTGATCCAGAAACTCGAGCAGGTCAGGACCTTCCTAAACCGTGACCGCCTCTGGTTGTGCTTTCCCTGCCAGCAATTGCCGCAACACGTACTGGAGGATGCCGCCGTTGGCGTAGTAGAGGGCTTCCTGGGGCGTGTCGATGCGGACGATCGCTTGAAATTCGCGCGCTTGGAACTCTGCGGCCTTGCCCCCTTTCACGCGGACGGTGATTTTGCGGCCGGACGAAAATTTTTCGACGACTTCGCTGATGCCCGCGATCTCGAATACTTCTTCGCCGGTTAGCTTCAGCGTCTCGGCATTTTCCCCGGTCAGAAATTGTAGCGGCAGAATGCCCATGCCTACTAGGTTCGAGCGGTGAATGCGCTCGTAGCTTTCGGCGATCACGGCGCGGACTCCTAGCAGGCGTGGGCCTTTGGCGGCCCAGTCGCGCGAACTGCCGGAGCCGTATTCCTTGCCCGCTAAGATCACTAGCGGCACTTTTTTCACATGATATTTTTCGGATGCTTCGAAGATCGACATTTCCGCGCCGTCGGGCAAGTGGCGGGTGAATCCGCCTTCGGTGTTGACCATTTTGTTGCGCAGGCGGACGTTGGCGAATGTGCCGCGCACCATGACTTCGTGATTGCCGCGGCGCGATCCGTAAGAATTGAAATCGGCGGGTTGCACGCCGTGAGCGATCAGATATTTGCCTGCGGGTCCATCTTTCTTAATAGAGCCGGCGGGCGAAATGTGGTCGGTGGTGACGCTATCGCCTAGCACGGCCAGGACGCGCGCGCCTTTGATGTCCTCGACCGCCGTTGGCTCTAGAGCCATATCATCGAAGTATGGCGCCTGCCTTATGTAGGTTGAGTCTTTCTCCCACGCATAGGTCTCTCCCTTTGGAACCGGCAAACCGCGCCAGCGTTCGTCGCCTGCGTAGACCTCACTGTAACTCTTGCGGAACATCTCTGACGTGATCGCGCTCGACATCGTCTCTTCCACTTCTTGCTGCGAAGGCCAGATGTCGGCGAGATAGACCGGTTTGCCGTCTTTTCCTTTTGCGACGGGATCTTTGCGGAGGTCGGTATCGATGCGGCCGGCGAGCGCGAAGGCCACCACCAGCGGCGGCGACATCAGGTAGTTGGCGCGAACTTCGGAATTGATTCGTCCCTCAAAGTTGCGATTGCCGGAGAGCACTGAGGCGACGACCAGATTTTTTTCGTCGATTTCTTTTGAAACTTCGACGGGGAGCGGGCCGGAGTTTCCGATGCAGGTGGTGCAGCCGTAGCCTACGATGTGGAATTTCAGCTTCTCCAGATAGGGCATCAGGCCGGCCTTTTGGAGATAGTCGAGAACGACCTTCGACCCGGGAGCGAGCGAAGTTTTGACCGTGGCAGGAACTTGTAGGCCGCGCTCGACGGCTTTTTTCGCCAGCAAGCCCGCGGCGATCAACACCGACGGATTCGATGTATTCGTGCAACTGGTGATGGCTGCGATCACGACACTGCCATGCTTCAGGGCATGGCCATTGCCGGAAATGTGTTCGTGGACGTTCGGGTCTTCGACGCCGACGGACGTTGGATTGCCGCCTTCCTGTTCCCATTTATTGAGTTGCTTTCCTGAGATGTCGGACGGAGTCGCTACTGCGGCCTTGGCCCTCGGCTTGATCAGCGAAGGCAATGCCTGGGTAAATGACTCGCCCGCTTTCGACAGCACGACGCGATCCTGTGGGCGCTTCGGGCCGGCTAGACTTGATTCGACTGTCGCGAGATCGAGGCTCAGCAGCTCGGAGTATTCGGCTTCGGGAGTGCTGGCATCGTGGAAAAGTCCTTGCTCGCGGGCGTACGCTTCGACGAGCGCGATTTGCTCTTCGCTGCGGCCAGTGAGTTTCAGGTAGCGCAAGCTTTCTTTGTCGATGGGGAAGATGCCGCAGGTGGCGCCGTATTCCGGAGCCATGTTCGCGATGGTCGCGCGATCGGCGAGAGGCAGGTCTTGCAGGCCGGGGCCAAAATATTCGACAAACTTGCCAACGACGCCGTGCTTGCGCAGCATTTCGGTGATGGTGAGAACGAGATCGGTCGCGGTCGTGCCTTCGCGCAGGCGGCCCGAAAGTTTCACGCCGACGACTAGCGGAATCAACATGGAGACAGGCTGGCCTAGCATGGCGGCTTCGGCTTCGATGCCGCCCACCCCCCAGCCGAGAACGCCTAGTCCGTTGACCATGGTGGTATGTGAGTCGGTGCCTACCAGCGTGTCAGGATAGGCGGTGCGCTTGCCGCCTTCTTCGTGGACAAAAACAACGCGCGCCAGATATTCGAGATTGACCTGGTGAACGATGCCCGTGTCCGGCGGCACGATGGCAAGATTACGGAAGCCGGTCTGACCCCACCGGAGAAATGCGTAGCGTTCTTTGTTGCGCTGAAACTCGAGCAGCGCGTTCACGTCGAAGGCGTTGGGCGTTCCGAACTCGTCGACCTGCACGGAGTGGTCGATGACCAGCTCGGCGGGCTGCAGGGGATTGATCAGCTTGGCATCGCCGCCGAGGCGCTTCATGGCATCGCGCATGGCGGCTAGATCGACCACCGCGGGCACGCCGGTGAAATCCTGCAGCAGGACGCGGCTTGGCGTGAAGGCGATTTCTTTCTCCGGCTTGGAATTCTTGTTCCAGGCGGCGAGGGCGCGAATTTCGTCTTTCGTGACGTTGCGACCATCTTCGGTGCGGAGCAGGTTCTCGAGCAGAATGCGGAGCGAGAAGGGTAGATGCTTGGTCGAAATTCCTTGTTTGTCGAGGGCGTCGAGGCGGTAAAGTTCGTATTCTTTCTTGCCAACTTTGAATGTTGCGCGGGCGCCAAAACTATTGGATGACATAGCTGACCTTCTTTCACTCGCTCCGGTGGAGAGCCGGGCACGATGCGGAAACCAACCTTACAGTGTAATTGGTTTCGCGGAGTTCGTGGCGTGACGCGCGTCACGTTAAACTAAGTTCTAGTGTAAGACCGCAAAAGTGAAACAGACCCTTGGCCATGTCGCGCTGGTCGTCCGAGACTACGATGAAGCTCTAGCTTTCTTTACCGGCACGCTCCGCTTTACCGTCGTTGAAGACACCCGTTTGAGCGCTGACAAACGCTGGGTGCTGGTCGCCCCGCCTGGATCGCAGGGCACGACTTTGCTGCTGGCCCGCGCCGCGAACCCTGAACAGACAAGTCGCATCGGCAACCAGACCGGTGGGCGAGTTTTTCTTTTTCTGCATACGGACGATTTCTGGCGAGACTATCGCGAAATGACGGCGCGGAAGGTCAGGTTCATACGTGAGCCGATCGAAGAAGAGTACGGAACCGTCGCAGTATTCGAAGACCTCTACGGCAACCTATGGGATCTGTTGCAGGTGAAGCGCGCCTCAGTCTGACCGATAACTGTTAGCGGACGCCGGTCCAAATCTGATACACGACCACGCCGACCATAAACAGCAGGTAAATTCTGAGCGCCCAGAAAAGCACCATCTCTTTCCGCGTGAGCTTCCGGCGTGGACAATGATGGTGCTCCTTGGCGAAGATCAGTTGGTCGGGCTCGAGCGCCGTCATCACCGAAGTGATTTCTTCGCGACTGACCTCATGGTCGGGCACGGAATCGAGATGCTTATCCATTTACTTGGCTCCAATCCTTAATTGCCGTTACTCGGGCTGAGCGCTTCGCTCCGGTCATTTTGCGCCAATCATTTCGCTCCAATCATGGCCAGCACATTGGGCGCGATGACACTGATGCCGAATAGCAGGCCGGCGGCGATCAGTATGACTACAACCGCCAAGGCCAGCACATTTGCCCAGGGCGGACTCACGAGGTCGCCCATGATTTCGCGGTCGTTGACGAGCATGTATAGGAAAAGAAGGGCCGGAGGCATGGCCAGGACGGCAATCACGTTCACTAGCAGCACGATGTAGACCAGTGGAATCCCTGGGATGAGCACCAGTCCGCCCGCAGCTGCCGCTTCGATCAGCAAAACGAGGTAGAACGTCCTGCCCTGCTTGAACGGGAGATTCAAACTGTGCGGGCGGCGCGCCACCTCTCCGAAGGCGTAGGCAGACGAAGTTGAAATGGTGATTGCCGCGACCATGCCTGCCTCGAAGATGCCGAGCGCGAAGAGCGCAGCTCCCCAGTGGCCAACGAAGGGCTGAAGTGCTTGCGCGAATTCCGCGGCTTCGAAGTTCGCCGCCGACATGTGGTGCACGAACAGCGGAGCGGTGGCCAGCATGGCTGCCAACGCGGCGAAGGTCGCCAAAGCTGCACCCAGCGCCGTGTCCACGCGACCCATGTGGATGTCGTGCGTGGTGAGGCCTTTGTCGGCAATCGCGCTCTGCTGGAAAAAAAGCATCCAGGGAGTGACGGTAGCTCCGATGTTGGCGAGCAGGATTAGAACAGTTTCCTGTGTGAGCCCGCCGGGCAATGGCTTCCAAGTCAGCAGCGAGTGAGCGACTTCGTTCCAGTGCGGATGGGTGAGCAGCGCCACCGGCACAAACACCAGATTGAAAACCGCAGCGCCTAAGATGATTCGTTCCCACGTCCAGTAGCGATGCGTCATGAGCGCGACGGAAAGAACCAGCAAGGCGCCGAGAACGGCGACTGCCGGCGGCACTCCAAAGAATCCGAGACCGGCGCGAATGGCGATGAACTCGGTGACCAGAGTGAGAAAGTTGCCGACCATCAGATCGATCATCGAGAACCATCCCCAGAACGGGCCAAAGCGATCGAAGATCAATTCGGCGTGACCGCGATGGGTGGCCGCGCCGAGGCGCACCGTCATTTCCTGAACTACGCAGGCCATGAGGAAGGTGAGGACCACGAAGGGTACGAAGAAGCCGACGCCAAACCGGGCTCCTGTCGCGGCATACGAGAGCATGCTGGGTCCGTCATTCTCGCCTAGCATCACCAAAATGCCGGGACCGATGAGGAGCCAGAATAAGCGGAGGCGGGGCCTGAATCCGCGGCGCGCGCGCGTCGCTGAGACTTGTTCGCGGTCGTGGGCGCGATCGATATCCTCGTGGGTGATGACAACTTCGCTGGCAGAAGAGGCTTGATTATTCGATTCGAGATCGTTGACGACGATAGATCGCGGGTCGTTTTCTCCCCCGCGCTCCGACGTTGTATTTCGCTCTTTCATTCGCTGACGCGGGCGAGAGGCAGCATTCGCTCGGTGGACAATTAGCCTAAGTATATCTCAGCGAATAAACTATGGTTAATTGCCTTTGCGATTGCGGATATTGGATTTTCGGATGGCGACAGCTTATGGGATCGCTGCTATGGCTCAATCTCTAACTTTTCGCAGCAACCTTGCTGTCCGCCGACTTAACCCACACCTTCTCTGCGGCGGACAATCCGAGGGAAACTCGGCCTGCGCCCGTGGTCAGGGTCAGAGTCTGGTCGTAATTGCGGTGCGCGACGTGTATCTTCGCTCCGGGACGAATGCCGCGCTGCTCCAGGAACTCGAGCAGATGGCGGTCGCGTTCATAGATGCCGCTGACCTGAAAATTCTGTCTGGGCTCGGCCTGAGCTAGCAGCAGCAACCCGCGGCGGCGGCGGCTCGCGGGACTCTCAAGCTCTGACAGATTGCCATGCGGACAGGCGACTCCCGCGCCAAGTTTCGCCAGCAAGCGGGCTTCGAAATCGGGCGAGACGGCATGCTCCATCCGTTCCGCTTCATCGTGCACCTTGTACCATTCCATCCCGAAAATCTCGGCGAGCATGCGTTCGATCAGATGGTGACGGACTGTCAGCTTGCGGGCGATCTTTCGTCCGGCAGCGGTCAGGCGAACGCGACCGTCGGTGTTTACGCGGACCAGTCCGTCCTTCTTTAGCCTTCGCACAGCCATCGTCACAGCCGGCGGCGAAACTTTGAGCCAGTGCGCGAGGGTTGCCGAGATGACGGTTTCGCCTTCGCTCTCGGCTCCGAGAATCGCTTTAAGGTAGTCCTCTTTGGAAACGGTAATCACGTAGATGGATTATACGGCGGGATTAAGCATGGTTAACGGGAGATTGCAGAGGTCAGAGGTCAGATTGGGAGAACAGATTGTAGAGGTCAGAGGTCAGATTGCAGAGGTTAGACCACGGAGGATTCATCTGGCGCGGCAAGCCGGCTTTCGCGGAAGATGGTGAGTTGGGGTTCCACCTCTGCAATCTGACCTCTGACCTCTGCAATCTCTTAATCTCTTGTTTGACATCATCCTCGTTCATCCCTACCCTTGAATGTCTCGGCTATGAAGATACTGGTCATCGGCAGCGGCGGACGCGAGCACGCTTTAGTGTGGAAGCTGCGGCAGTCGCCACGGGTGACCAAAATCTACTGCGCGCCGGGCAATGGGGGCATCGCCGACGATGCCGAGTGCGTCGCGGTCGACGTCAAGAGCCTCGACGCCATGGTCGCGCTGGCCAACCAGATTCAACCCGATCTCACGGTGGTAGGGCCGGAACTTCCGCTTCTGCTTGGCGTGGTCGACGAATTTACGCGGCGTGGCTGGCGCATTTTCGGCCCTACCCGGGCTGCGGCTCAGCTGGAAACCAGCAAGAGTTTTGCCAAGGAATTCCTGCAACGTCACCACATTCCGACGGCACATTATGCGATTTGCAACTCCTCGGACGAGGTGCTGGAAGCGCTGCCTCATTTTCATACTCCGATCGTGGTGAAGGCCGACGGACTCGCAGCCGGCAAGGGCGTGGTGATCGCGCAGAGTAAAGATGAGGCTTCGAGCGTCGCCGCTGAAATGTTGAGCGGCAAAATGTTGGGTGAGGCGGGCGCGCGCGTGGTGCTGGAGGAATTTCTTCAAGGAGATGAGTTGTCGTTTCTGGTGATCAGCGACGGCGAGCGCGTGGCGCCCTTGGTTGCCGCGCAAGATCACAAGCGCCAGGGCGATGGCGATACCGGACCGAACACCGGCGGCATGGGCGCTTACACCACGCGCGATATCGTCGACGACAAGATGCGCGACTGGCTCGTCACCCATATTGCGCGGCCTGTCGTCGCTGGCATGAAAGCGGAGGGAGCAGAGTATAAGGGCATTCTCTATTGCGGCCTTATGATGACGGCGCGCGGCCCGATGGTGCTGGAATTCAATTGCCGCTTTGGCGATCCGGAGACGCAGCCCATCTTGATGCGCATGGAAAGCGATTTGCTTGAGGCGATGGAGGCTTCGATCGACGGGCGCACCAGCGATGGCGATTTTAAATGGTCGAACGATGCGGCCGTCTGCGTTGTGATGGCATCGGGCGGTTATCCGGGGAGCTATGAGGTGGGCAAGAGGATCACCGGGCTCGACGATGTTGCGAAACTCGACGGCGTGAAAGTCTTTCACGCCGGGACGTCGAAGCGGGATGGGGCTTTCTACACTTCGGGAGGCCGCGTGCTTGGCGTGACGGCGCGCGCCTCAGAACTGCAAGCGGCGGTTGAGCGCGCCTATGAAGCATGCGCGAAAATTAATTTTGACGGCGCGCATTATCGCAAGGACATTGCGGCGCGGGCCTTGAACAAGAAGTAGTTTGCGCCTCATCGGCGTTAGTCCGGTATTGCATTCTTTATTGAAGGGCGGGAAATGGCTAAACCACAAGTATCAATCGTAATGGGCAGTGACTCTGACCTGGAGATCATGCGCGAGGCGGGCAAAGCTCTCGACGAATTCGGCATCGCCTATGAGATGGACGTGACATCAGCGCATCGCTCGCCGGATCGCACCGCTGAATATGCGCGGCAGGCTGCGCAGCGCGGCATTCGCGTGATCATCGCGGGCGCGGGCGGAGCGGCCCATCTCGCGGGCGTCATCGCGGCGCACACGACGCTGCCGGTGATCGGCGTTCCCATTCCGTCGACCTCTTTACAAGGCATGGATTCGCTGCTCGCGACGGTGCAGATGCCGGCGGGCATTCCGGTGGCTACGGTCGCTATCGGCAAGCCTGGAGCTACGAATGCGGGAATTCTCGCGGCGCAGATTCTCGGTGTGGCGGATACTGCGATCGCGGCAAAATTAGTGGCGCACAAGGAAAAACTCGCGCGCGGCATGGAAGAGAAGTCAAAGAAATTAAAGAGCTCGCTGTAATTAGCGCCGACTGGCGATATTGTCGACTAGCGTTTGGTCGACAATCAGCGCAGCGCCATTCCGGCTTCGGCAGAAAAATCCATCGCCACGAATTCCCGCCGCAGAAATTTTGGATACGCCGCGGCCGCGATCATGGCGGCATTGTCGGTAGAGAGTCCGCGCGACGGGAAAAACGCCGGAAGCCCCTGCATTGCAGATTCGCGCTCGAACGTGCTCCGCAATTCGCGGTTGGCGGCCACGCCCCCGCTGACAAAAAGAGTGCGAACGTCATATTCCCTAGCCGCCGCCAGCGTCTTGGCCACGAGATCATTGACCATCGTCCGCTGAAAAGACGCGACGAGATCGAGCGTTTGCCGATCGCAAACCTTTTGCAGATCTTCGATCGTCGGCGAACTGATTCCTGCCAGTGCCTGCCTCCGCGCTGCAATCGACTGCTTCAGGTCGTGCGCCTCGACGTAACGCAAAACGGCCGTTTTAATTCCACTATAAGAAAAATCAAAATCCGGCCCAGCGGGTTGTGCTGCCGGCGGAACGTGTTCTCCCTGTCGATGATCGCGGCGATCGCGATGCTTGATCTGCGAAGCTTGAAACTTGACCGCCTGCGCATCGCCGTGAACCGCCAGACGGTCAATGATCGGACCGCCCGGATAGCCTAGACCCAACAGCTTCGCGACCTTGTCGAACGCCTCTCCAGCTGCGTCGTCGCGGGTGTGGCCGATGTTGCGGTAGGTCCACAAATTTTCGCGCTCCTCGGCCAAATAAAGGTGGGTATGGCCTCCCGACACTACCAGCGCCAGAACAGGAAAATTCAACCCGCACTCTCCGTTGAGGCGCTGCTCGAGTATGACGGCATGAATGTGGCCCTCGAGATGATTCACCGCGATCAGAGGTTTGTCGAGAGCGAACGCTAGCGCTTTGGCAAAGCTGATGCCGACTAGCAAAGCGCCGGCCAACCCTGGCCCTTGTGTCACCGCGATTGCGTCAAGGGAAACGTAGGTTTGTCCCGCGTCCGCCAATGCCTGCCGCACTACCGGAACAATCGCTCGCAGGTGCTCGCGCGATGCCAACTCGGGAACTACTCCGCCATAAGGCTGGTGAGTGGCGATCTGCGAGGCCACCGCATTCGATAAAATCTCGCGTCCCGCGCGCACCACCGCAGCGCCTGTTTCATCGCAGGAGCTTTCGATGCCGAGGATGTACGCATCAGGCATAATTGGCATTCAGCTATCGGCTATTGGCTCTTAGCTACTAGCTCAAGCTTTCAGTTTAGACGATTCCGAATTTACCTCTAGCGCTCCGCATTGCCATGACTGAATGCTGAGTGCTGATTGCTGAGTGCTTCTTGTCTCACGCCAAACAATTCGCCGAAGAGATCATCCGGAATTTGCGTGCGCAGGGCCACCAGGCGCATCTCGCTGGAGGATGCGTGCGCGATCTTCTTCTCCATCGCGAGCCTGCCGACTACGACGTGGCTACTGACGCGACTCCGCAGCAGGTCATGCAAATCTTTCCGCAGACGCTTGCCGTGGGCGAGCAGTTCGGAGTGGTGCTGGTGCCCTTCAAAGCTGCCACCACAAAGGACACGAAGGAACACGAAGGCGACCGATCTGCGCGAACACACACCTTCGAGGAGCAAGTCATAGCGGGCGCGATGGACGGTTCAGGGGGACAGCGATATCTTTTCCTGCCGCCATCTCTGCGGAAATCTGTCGAAGTCGCCACCTTCCGCTCTGACCTCGGCTACTCCGATGGGCGCCATCCCGACGAAGTGCGGTTCACGAAGGATCCTCGCGAAGATGTTGAGCGCCGCGACTTCACTATCAACGGGATGATGCTTGATCCGGCCACTGGCGAGATTCTCGATTTCGTCGGTGGGCGAGCCGATCTCGATGCCGGGATCATTCGCGCCATTGGCGACCCGGAGCGCCGTTTTACCGAAGACAAACTCCGCATGTTGCGCGCCGTACGCTTTGCGGCTCGCTTCGATTACGAGATTGAACCCGCGACTCTGAGCGCGATTCAAAAGCTGGCTGGCAAAATTCATCAGGTATCCGCTGAGCGCGTTCGCGAAGAGCTTACCAAAATGCTTACCGAAGGACACGCTCGCCGCGCGTTTCTGCTACTTGATGCGACCGGCCTGTTGCCGGAAGTCCTGCCCGAAATTGCCGCCATGAAGGGGGTTGAGCAGCCGCCGCAATACCATCCTGAAGGTGATGTTTTTGTGCACACTTTGCTCTTGCTCGACAAGCTGCCCGCCGGCGCCTCGAAGACGCTGGCTTGGGGAACCCTGCTGCACGACGTGGGCAAGCCACCCACTTTTCGCGTAGCGCCTGACCGCATACGCTTTGATGGCCACGTCGATGTGGGAGTGAAGATGGCCGCGGAAATCCTTCGGCGGCTGCGCTTCTCGAACGACGACACCGATCAGATTCTCGCGCTCATTGACCATCACATGCGCTTCGGCCAGGTGCAACAGATGAATCAATCGACGCTGAAGAAATTTCTCCGCCTGCCCGCCTTCGACGAGCACCTGGAACTGCACCGCATCGACAGCCTCTCCAGCCACGGGCAACTGGGAGCGTATGAGTATGCGCGGCAGCAATTGCAGTCGACGCCGGCTGAGGCAATTCGGCCTGCTCCGCTGATCACGGGGCAAGATTTGATCGAGGCGGGGTATGCGCCGGGGCCGCGGTTTAAGGAAATTCTGGGTGCGGTGGAGGACGCGCAGCTGGACGGGCGA
Organism: uncultured Acidobacteriaceae bacterium; assembly: GCA_963800565.1. Classification (GTDB taxonomy): domain Bacteria; phylum Acidobacteriota; class Terriglobia; order Terriglobales; family Acidobacteriaceae; genus Acidiflorens. Next base: position 2,657,473 of record CAWDBM010000006.1, on the reverse strand, counting down.
CTCGGGTCGCGCGAGGCGGCTATGGAGTATGTGCGGCGGGAGTTTCCGGTGTAACTCCGGGAGTTGCAGGGAAACGAGCACCCGCCCAGACATTACTTGCCTGAGGCCAAATTCATGGCAAGAAGTGTTAGACTCCGCCTCACATGAGGCAACCAACGATGCCGAAGGGGTACGTGAGAGTTTTTCAGTACGGCTCGAACATGAATCCTGCGAGACTGAACAGCCGTGACCGCCTGGACAACAAAGCGAAGAAGCCCAGGGTCGCTCGACTGGATGGATGGGGTATTCGCTTCGACCTTTATAGCGAGTGCAATGAATGTGGCGTCACTGACATCACTGACAAAGGAAAAGCTGCGAGTGAGTACGTTCTTGGCATTCTTTATGACGTTCCGGCCAACCTTGTGGTACCGGTGGCAGGCGGTCGTTCGAGGATGGATGAGATTGAGGGCGCGAAGCCGGACGGGACAGGGAATTACGGGCGTATTCCTGTGACCGTCCAAGTAAGAAACGGGCGTAGGATCAGAGCAATTACCTACGCGGGCACTGGCCCCGGAAGAGAGAGATTCAAGCGCAGATTTGCCGAGGAGCGGCAGGTGAGTGAAGACTACTTTAAGCATCTTGAAACAGGAGCCAAAAAGTTTAATTTCCCAACCGACTACACGGCATACCTCAGGGAGAAAGTAGGCCGGTTGCGGAAGCCGCATCAGTAATCCGATCAAGGATCTCGAAGGAATCGATGAATTCCCTGTAGCTGTTTGCGCTTTTGGGGCTGTATAAAACCGAAAGATTGTAGATGGTCTTCGACATGAATATCACGATACCGTCAAGCCCCCAGTGGCCTTTGATTCGCACTTGATACTCGATGGCGGGATGGTTCTTGAACCTAATGAAGTTCTCCGACAGCAACTCTTCCTTGTCGAGTAACTGTATCATTTCAAGAACCGCTGTTTCTAAGAACTCTTCGGGAGGGCCAACATACTTCATCACCCGCGTGACACTGATCTGGTAGATTAGCGTACTTAGAAGGCTGCCTCTGTTGCATACGTAGACCGCTGTGCCGGGAGATGTCCCATCGTCCCTTCCCACGAGACTGTGGAATCGTCTTTCCACCACACCAGGAAACAATACTCGAAAGCCCTCCCTGTCTGATGTGTAGGAAGGCCACTCGTCGGCATTAGATTTCTTGAAAAACATTTGCTGGTCGATGGAACGACACCATACTCCCAAAGCCGGGCGCCGGACGTCACGGTTTTCAAGACGTGGGATGCCGCGGGCGTCCGCACCTCCGCAACCCTATCCTCTGGCTTGACGCGCACTATGCAGAGCACATATACTCGTGCTGCACACAAACACGTGCCAACAAAAAAAGTGAAAACCAACGTCACACTGAAACTCGACGCCTCCCTCTTGCGTGAGATTCGCGTCCTGGCCGCCGAAGAAGGCACTTCCATCAGTGCGCTGTTGGCGGCGCGCCTTGAGCAAATTGTGCGTGAACGCAAGAGCTATGATCGTTCCCGACGGCGTGCCTTGGCACGGTTGCGAGAAGGGATGAAACTCGGCTGGACTCCGCCTCGTTCCCGCGACGAGCTTTACCAGCGATGACGCCCGCTGCTCCCAAGTATTTCGTCGACACCAACATCTTCATTTACGCCCACGATCGCGAGGCCGGCGTTAGGCACGATCTTGCCCGCCAATTATTGGGGCATTTGTGGACCACCGGACAAGGCGCTCTCAGCACGCAAGTTCTGCAAGAGCTCTGCGTAAATCTTCGTCGTAGGATTCGACACCCGCTGCCGGCTAATGAGATCAAACAGCTGATTCAGGACTACTTGAGTTGGGAGATTGTTATCAACACTCCACAATCAATTCTGGCAGCCCTTGAGATGGAGGCACGATACAAGGTTTCGTATTGGGATGCCTTGATCCTGCAAGCCGCCGAGAGCTGCGGAGCCGCGGTTCTCTACTCAGAAGACCTGGCACACCGTCAGCATTACGGAACGGTTGAGGTAGTCAATCCGCTGCGGACCTGATCTTTTTTTCATCACATCTAACCTGTGCACGCCATCACAGACATTGAGCCCGAATAAGCGCGACAATGTCCCGACTAAGACAGCCCGAATCGCGCCGCTCTCCAGAGACGTCAGCGAAGCACCCGGGCCGATTTCCAGCTCTTTGAAATCACAGAAAGCTGTGACGTACCACCAAAGTTCCTACTCCTAAAGAGGATATTGGAGTTAAGTTCTTTATATTATATATTTTGCAGGTTTTTTTTTGGGGGGGGGGGGGGGGGGGGGGTAAAACCCAAACCGCACCACCCCGCAGATAAAAGAACGACTCAACCTTCCCGGAATCGGCTCTCTGCGGGCGAAGGCGCCGACTCCACACACTAACTACTCTTCGTTTTGGTCGCGATCTTGTGTGGTCGCTTCCGCCTCTCCGGTCGCGCCCGGAACCGCCTTCTGCACATCGATTGCTGGCGATCCTGCTTTCTTTAGTTGGTCGTTCAGCGCTGGAATGTCTTTCGACTTGAGTTCTCCGAGAGCTGAGAGCTGCTCTTCCAGCGCTTTGTTCAGTTCGCCGAACATTTCGACTTGCTGGGTTGTGGGCGCGGCGTCGGCGGTGTCCAGGGCGCTTACTAGCGCTCCGAAACCGCTGTTCAGGCGGGACAGGGTGCGGCCTTCGGGAGTGCTTAGGAAGCGCGCGCCGTATCCGCCGCCTTCGCCTTGGATGGTCGTGGCTTTGGCTTGCAGGTCGGCAGCGGCTTTCTGGATTGGATCGGATGCGCTGGTGAGCGTTTTTAGTTGGGCTCGCAGGCTGCGTAGCTGTTGCAGGGCTTCGTAATCTTTGTGCAGAGCGTCTGCGATTTTGCGGTCCAGATCGAATTGACGGCGCAGGTCTGCGGGCGTCGTTTTTACTCGGGGGTCCATTTTTATGTCTAGCGTTTTTGTATAGCGCTGGCCGCCTACTGTCAGGGTGATTTTGTAGTGTCCGGGCAGAACGGTCGCTCCTAGCGGGTGAAGGGGAGTGTCGTGGTAGATGGCCGAGATTGGATAGTCGCGCGACAGCACTTCGGGCGCTGGATAGGCTAGGTTCCAGATGAAGCGATGCATGCCTGCCGCTGCCGACAAGGTTCGCGCGGGGCGCACCCAGTACATCGGGACGTTGAATTTTTTCGGGTCGACTGTTGCTGGTTTATCGGCGCTGGAAAAATGGCGGACTACTTTTCCTGTGGCTGTGTCAGCGATTTCCAGCGTGACCGGGCCGGCGGCGGGAGTTTTCAGCCGGTAATCGATCATGGCTCCGTCGGGAGGATTCTGGCCGGCGGGTTCTTCGGGAGGTAATGGGGTGTCGGTGTTGTTGTTGCGGCGGACGCGATAGGTTAGCTGGGGCTGGAAGAGATACGCGGATGCATTTGCTACGTCTTGGCTGAACTGGCGTAGCGGCGTGATGTTATCCAAGATCCAAAACGAGCGGCCGTGAGTTCCTACTACTATGTCGTCGTGATGGACTACTAGATCGCGGATTGAGCTTGGCGGCAGATTTTTTTGCAACGATTGCCAATGGTCGCCGTCGTCGAACGATACGTAGACGGTACGTTCGGTTCCGGTGAAGAGCAGGCCTTTGCGCTCGGGATCTTCTCTTACTGTGTTGACTGGTTCGTTGTCGGGAAGGCCGCTGACGATCTTCTGCCAGGTTTTGCCGCCGTCGTGGGTGCGATAGATATACGGATGAAGGTCGTCTAGGCGGAAGCGATTCACTGCCGCATAGACGGTTGCGGTATCGTAGTGCGACGCGTCCAGTTGGGCGATCTTGCTCCACGACGTTATCTCGGGAGGAGTGACGTTCTTCCAGTTCTTGCCTCCGTCGCGGGTCACTTGAATCACGCCATCGTCGGTTCCGGCCCAGATCAGGTTCACGTCTTTCGCTGATGGCGCTATGGAATAGACGACGCCGCGATGCTTGCCTTTGGCTGGATCGTCGGCTACGAATGGGCCTAGGGTTGCGGGGATTCCGGGATCTTCGCGCGTGAGGTCAGGACTGATGACTTGCCAGCTGTTGCCTCCGTCGCGGGTCGAGAATATGACGTTTGATCCTAGATAAAGGATGTGCGGATCGGCTGGCGAGAAAATGAGCGGCGCGGTGCGATTGTAGCGATACTTGCCGGTGCGGAGAACGACGGGTTCGACGTTGCGCGTCTGGCCAGTGTTGCGGTCGAAGACGGTTCCCTTGCCGCCGTAGATGAGATTGGGGTGCAATGGATCGGGCGCGACATAGCCGTATTCTTCGGTGCCGACGGTCGTCCAGTCGCGAAAGGTGATCTCGCCGAAATCGCTGCGGCTGGCGGTGCCGACTGAGCCACTCTCCTGCTGTCCGCCATAGACCCAGTAGGGAAACTGGTTGTCGGTGATGACGTGATAGAACTGCGCGGTTGGCTGGTTGTACCACGAACTCCAGGTTTGGCCGCCGTTGACGCTGATGGTTGCGCCCTGGTCCAGCGCGATGGCGATGATGTTGGGGTTGTCGGGATTGATCCAGATGGTGTGATAGTCATCGCCTCCGGGAGCGCCTTTGATGGCGGTGAAGGTTTTGCCTGCGTCGGTGGAGCGATAGGTCGAGGTATTGGCTACGTAGATCTCGTCTTTATTGCGCGGGTCGACGCGGACGCAACCGAAATCGTCGCCGCGTCCCCAGATGCGGTCTTCGTCGTTGACCTGCTGCCAGCTTTCGCCCGCATCGTCGGAGCGGTAGATGCCGCTTCCCTTCTTGGCATTCACCCACGCGTACATGCGATCGGGGTCGCTAGTAGAAATCGCGGGTCCGATACGGCCGATGCCTTCAGCCTCGCCGGGCAGGCCTTTGGTTAGTTGCTGCCAGTGATCGCCGCCGTCGGTGGATTTATAGAGGCCGCTGCCGGGGCCGTTGTAGCCGCCGCCGGTTGTCCACACGGGACGGCGCGAGGACCACATGCTGGCGAAGATGACCTGGGAGTTGCGGGGATCAAAGAGGAGATCCATTCCACCGACGTTTTCGTCTTTGTAGAAAACTTTTTGGAAAGTTTGGCCGCCGTCGAGCGAGCGGTAGATTCCGCGCTCGGAGCTGGGGCCGTAAGGATGGCCTTGCACGGCCACGAAGAGGCGGTTGGGATCTTTGGGATCGACGATGATGTTGGCGGTTTGCTGGGCATCCCGCAGAGCGCCATCGCGTTGACCCAGATGGTGCCAGCTTCGGCCTCCGTCGGTTGACTTGTACATGCCGTCGCCGGTCGAGAGATCGGGGCGGCGCAGGCCTTCGCCGCTGCCTACGTAGATGATGTCGGGATTCGAGGGCGCGATGGCTAGGGCTCCGATGGAGCCGGAGTGTTGAGGGTCGTCGGGCTGGTTGTCGAAGATGGGAGTCCAGGTGAGGCCGTAGTCGGTCGTCTTCCAGACTCCGCCGTTGTTGGGAGCCATGTAGAAGACATTGGGCTGGGCGGGGATGCCGGACATGGCGACGGTGCGGCCTCCGCGAAATGGGCCGATCAGGCGCCAGTGGAGGTCTTGATACATGGCCGGGTCGTAGGGCTGGGCGGAGAGTGCTAAGGGGAACAGCAAAATGCAGAGCGAGACGAGCGGAATGGAGAAGCGCTTGATCACGGTTGATCCTCGGTTGTTACTAAGTCGTATGTCGCGAATGAGAAAGGAAAGGATAAATCACCCGGGCGAGGATTGGACAGCGGCAGGAGCCTTTTAGTGTTGGTTCGGTCTCCGGCCCGGCCGGGTTCTGAGTGTAATTGATTCCATGACAATGTCGGCTCCTGGGGCCGAGTAAACTTTGGTGGCTAGCAACCAACCAAGAGCGCTCGGGAGAAAGGAGCCGAACGATGATCATTATAGGATGTGATTATCACCCGAGCTTGCAGCAAATTGCGTTTGTAGATACCGAGAGTGGGGAACTGCAAGAGCGGCGACTGCAGCACCGCGAGGAAGCGGAGAAGTTCTATCGCGATCTTGCGGCGCAAGGAATGAAGGTGCGCGTGGGGATGGAAGCGAGCGGGCATGCCCGCTGGTTTGAACGACTGCTGGCGGAACTGCAAGTTGAGTTGTGGATCGGGGACGCCACCGAGATCGCCAGGAAGCGTGAACGCAAGCAGAAGACGGATCGGCAGGATGCGCAGCATATTCTGCAGTTGCTGATGGAGAATCGTTTTCCCAAGATCTGGGTACCGAGCGGGGAAAATCGCGATCTGCGGCAACTGCTGTGGCATCGTCACCGGATGGTACAGGCGCGGACGCGGATGATGAATCAGTTGCAAGCGGTGGCGCTGAACGAAGGCCTACGGTACAAGAAGAGGTTGTGGCGAGAAGCGGGACGGGAACATTGTACGCCATTGAGATCAAAGCGTCCACATCGCCGGGAGTCCGCCGTAACCACTCTTGGGCAATCGCGTCAGCTTCGATCGAGCGCCCCGCCGCACGCAAGAGGTCGGTATGCCAGCCAAATGCAGTGTCTGAACCCGAATATTGTTCTTGCAGATTGGAAGCCACCGCAACGCCTTTCTCGTACTTACCGAGGCGATAATAGCCGCGGAGGAGAGCAAGGGCGACATTGGTCTTAACGGCCTCGCCATCGACTGAACCATCCGCCTCTCCCAGAATCGAAACTCCCCGTTCCGCAGTGGCATCTGTCATCACGAGGATCGCGGCAGCCGCCAGCCTCATCTTCGCCACATCGGATTCCTTGCCTTTCGTCCAAAAGCGGGGGAACGGAACTCCAGCCAGTGGATCGTCGCCCCCTTCAAGGTGCTGGTCTTCGCGCAGCCAATCGAGCAGAGCTCGTGCACCGGATTGGTCGTTTGCGGCAAGCCGATCCAGTACTTCTAAACCTATACCGGCAGGAAAGCGGGAAGTCGCGAGAACCTTGCAATGGCCATCTTCCTTGACGACATATACCGATCGCTTGTAGTCCGCTGCGGGCCAGAGCGTCACCTTATAGCCTGTCGCATCGCTGCCCTGGACACTTGGCTGCGCCCGAGCAATGGAAAAGTCCTCGCCATTTTCCCAAAAAATTCCTTTCCGTGATTTTTCGCTGATGATCCCCCGTTCAGTCTTGGTGAAATAGTCGCGGACGTCTGAAATGGCAAGTGTAGTTGCACCGTTATGGCTGCTGATCGAGCGGAGTTGGTCAAATGTGAGGTCGGGGTCGTTCTCAAGTAGGAGGAACCGAATGGCAGCACCTGCAGGGTCGTCGGGAGGTTGTATTTGCTCATGAAGTTGGGTTCTGCGCATCAAGGAGGCATATGCTTGCTGATCGGAAGCGTCAGCTCCAGCAGCCCCCGCCTCTATGAAATCGGCAGCGAGGGCGTATTTCCGAAGATTCTCCAACATCTCCCCGGCGCTTCGCGCCACCTGTCTAAATTGCTCGTCTCCCGCGGTGCGTTTACGCGCCTCCGCCATGCCGGCATCTTTGCCGTTGAGGGCCGCTTCACAGGCGACGATCAAAGCAGTTGGTTGAGCACTCAGATCCTGAGCCGCCTTTTGGGCCTGCGAGAACTCACCTGCATAGAACAACGCAAAGGGGAGATTATTTTGTATCCCAAGATCATTCCACTGCTCGGCAGTGAGCTTTCTGTACTCGGTTATCGCGTCTTTCAGCTTCGCTCCGGGTCCATAGCGCAGGCCCCAATGGTCGTATTCCAGCAGAATTGCAAGATTGCCTACCGTAGCTTTGTCGTCCGGATCAAGTTTCGCCGCGGTGCGCAAGGCAGTTTCAGCACCCGCATAATCGCTGCCGCGCCGAAACTTGCGCCCAACGAGATCGTATTCCAGGACCTCGGCCAGTGTCTTTTGCGCGAGAGCGGAATTTGGGTCCAGCGTGGTCGCTATCTGCGCCTCCCCACGTGCAGCGTCCGCTATTCCCGCGGCGAGCAACGTCTTCGCGAGCCGCAGGTGCAGGACCGCTTCCTTGGGATGATCAGTAATCAAGTCCCGATACGATTGGAGAGCGTCACGAATTTTCCCCTCTCCAGCCAGTACTTCTCCGACAGGCTCAAAGTAGACGAGAACCGGCTGCCCCTCTGCCAATTGCGTAATTCTGTCGCGTAGGTCTGCGGCTTCGTCAACATTCAAGCGTCGCTTCACTGTATCGAATCGGAGATTGGCATGGACCGTATTGTCCGGATCCGAAGAGAACTTTTCGGTGAGAAGGCAGGAACCTAACCGGAACTCCACGTCCTTCGGCAATGACTTAGGTCGAAACCCTTTAGGCGGCGAGATCGAGTATTGCCAATGGGTAACGAATGCCTCGGGAAGTTGGTAATCGGCTGTGCGCTTCGTTTTGGATTTCTGCCCGCTGGTGCTGCTGCTATCCTTCTGGCGTTCTCTTAACACTACGGGGAGGCGATAGAACAAACCCTCTAGCCGAATGGCAGCCACCGCAATCTCAAGGTCTGTAAAGCCGCGTTTGGCCTGATCGCTTTCCAGCAGTAGTTCGAACTGATGTGAGAGATCGTCCGGATCGGAACGGTCGAGTTTGTCTAGTTTCTCAGCGAGGTACTGCGATCTCACGTAACTCGTCAAATTCTCTCGTGTAGTTTTGTTCTGCTTGTCCGCGTACGACCTTCGATAAGATGACTCGCTGCTTCCATGCGGCTGAGTGCGCTCTATGATCCGGGCCGGGCCGTATTCTGCAAGATGAACTTCTCGGAATTCGGCTACCAGGTTGTCCTGCGAGGACGCTTCGGGAGTGCGCACGAGCGAAGTAGTTTCGGGCCGAACCACGAGAGCGAGTCGGCCTTGGTCCGAGGTTGGGAGTTGACCTAGCCGCGCAAAATCATCTGTAGCGTCGATCCACAAATCGGGACTTCCCGGTACGTAGACGATTGCGTGATCAAAAAATCCCATGCCGGGGAGACCTGCAGGCACATCCATTCTTCCTCCCGCATTCAAGAGCGCCAGGTAGGCCGGAACGTTCGCGGCCCGAAGCATTGCGACCATGAGAGTCGATTTGTCCTTGCAGTCTCCGTATTTGCGCACCAGAGTTTGGTCCGGGGAATGAGGAATGATTTCCGCATCACCAAATTCCACCCCCGTGTATCGAATTTCCTTGTTGAGGTAGCCGGAGATCGCCTGTACTTTTTCTAATTGTGACTGTTTGCCCCGAATCAAGTTCTCCACCACGGCCTTGATGTCGCCGTTCTTGATTTTGCTTTCCACGATTGCTGCGTAGTCTCTGGCCACCACCTGCCATGATGTTCCTGTAGAAAAAACTATGGCGGGATAGGCGGGCACGTCGCTGGGTAAGTACGAATCGGCGCTTTCCAGCGGATCGATGGCCCCGCGCTCGAAAACGATGCGGGCTCGCCCATCACTTTCAGACTTTTGTGGCTGTAATTCGGGAAGCAGCTCTGCCACATAATGGAGCGGCAGAGAGGATGGTGCCTCTATTACGAAACGGCTGTGATGCACAGGGACTGAAACCCGGCCGAAGAAATATCTTCCCAAAGCACCAGCGCTGAAATAGGCAGTGCTTTCACGGACGACAATTTCCTGCTCTACGACCGAGCCTGGAGCGACAGCGGGTAGCGGACCTCGAATGACTCTACGATCACTGTAAATATTTGACTCCTGATCCTGTGCTGGAGCCTCGGTGAGGGTTTTCAAATCGAGATCATGGACAGCGAAATCTGGGGTGATGACGCGGATTCTGATTAAAGGCCGCTCTTGGTGCCAAGGTTCCCAAGCTACCGAAGTACTGCTCCACCCCTCCGCTCCTTGTTGGGTGAGAACCTTGTAGACCATGTATTCGGTGTACAAACTGCGGCTCGATGCGTCGAAGCTGTAACTCGCTTCATCATCCAGAACTGTGACGTTGGCTCCCTCAGGCACTGCAGCCTCAGATGCTTGTCCATAGAGAACTTTTGGATCGATGGTGAAGTGCGAGGCCGCCCACGGACTTGGTGCATCGCTCGCAAACGACGTGATGCAGGCGACATAAAAGAGAGCAGCCTGGAGCGCTAAAAAACGCTTAGGATTGAGGAGCAATTGAACCTCACGATTAGGGATTGAGCTGAAGACAGAAGGTAACCCTGTGACCGCAGTTTTGCAACCAAGTTGGGCATGGTAAGGACACGCCCAGAGCTGCAAGGTCAGCTAACGCGCTAACTAACTAAGTGTTCTAAGAATTTCCCAAAGCGGTCAATCTCTCGGCCCACGATTGGCGTAACATCGCATTTAGACTCATTGACCTCGGACGGGGATTCTGAGTGAAATCGCCTGTACCTGTTGAAAAAGTCCCTGAGTTGATGCTTGTGGTGAAGCAGGGTTCCGGTTATAAGCAGGCGAGAGTTCTTGATGCTGCTGTTCATCGCCATGCTCGGAGGCCTGCTGCTCATGATGGGACACCACGCTCGCTCAGAGTCGCTGTTTTACTACTTCCGTCTGGAAGACCAGGTTCCTGAGAACCATCTGCTACGGCTGATCGATAAGCACATCAGCTTTGACTTTGTGCAGGAGCGATTGAAGGAGAGCTACAGCGACACGGGCCGACCTTCGATTGATCCCGAACTTCTGCTGCGCATTCTGCTGATTGGTTATCTGTACGGTGTCACCAGCGAGCGCAAACTGGTCGAGGAACTGCGCATGCATCTGGCGTGGCGTTGGTTCACGGGACTGAGTTTCGATCAAGAGATTCCGCATCACTCGACGTTCTCCAAGAACCGGCACGGACGATTCCAAGAGTCAAAGTTGTTCGAGCAGTTGTTTGAACAGATCGTGCAGCAGTGTGTGGAGGTAGGGCTGGTGCGCGGCGACAACCTGTCGGTGGACGGCAGTTTCGTGGAAGCCAATGCGGCCAAGCAGAGCCGCATTCCACGCGAGCAGTTGATGGAAGCTGCAGAGGTCCATTGCACGCTGCGGCAGTATCTGAAGGAGGTGGAGCAGCAGAACCCGGTGGAAGAACCGGTGAATACGCAAGAACTGGTGTCGACGACCGATCCCGATTCCACCTATGCCACCAAAGGCAGCACGCCGGCGCGTCTCGGTGTAGAGTCGAGAACAGGCGCAGTGGCTGTAGTCTCCCGGTGGCTATGTATGGCGGAGCTTTCGCATCGCCGCCTCAGTCCGGTTTGGCTTAGCTCTGGTTCCTGTTCCCGCTCATCGAACCGGACTGGCAGATTTCCCGCATCCGGCTCTCGGAAAAGACACACGCTTCGTGGGTAGATAAGGAAGCGAAGCGTGTGACGCCGTCTGCAACTTCTGAACACAACCTGGGGCTACTAGACTCATCGTCAATCCCCATGTCCTTCGTTGCTTGTTGCGTCCGTCTTTAACTGAGGCCCCTTCCCTCCGCCGGAGTTACCCGGCTTCATCGGTACTACGAACCTCTCCGCCACCCCACACGGCCCGGCCTGTCTCTCGCGAGTTGCCAGTTGATCCTTACCGCGATCACCGCTGGGGCTTCCCGTGTTGCCTCTGGTCTCCTATGCGTACATGCCATCGCCATTACCCCGGCAGGTCCGATGAAGTTTGTTCGCTCGTCTATCTCCATCGTCTGCGGCCTTCCCTGTGTAACAGTCAGGTCGGCTCCTGCAATTGTTTTTTCGGGGCCTGCTCAGCGTTTACTCACGTTATGGCCTGCACGCTCGCCGAGTCGCCATGCGACCCTTTCCATCGAAAGCTCCGACAGCTTCGTTGCCTCCGCTGCCGCTTCGATTGCTACCGGGTGGAGCGAACCAGTTCCCGGGCGGGAGTTGCACCCGCTGAAGTCCAGCGCCTTTCACGGCGCACTACTACGACAACTACCTGGTGGACAATCACAGTTGCGTAATCGTGGGAGTACAAGCGACGGCGGCACGGATGAGTCAAGAAACGGTGGCCGCGCAGGACATGCTCACTCGCTTTACGCAATGGCAGGGACGAGAGCCAGAATCGGTAGCAGCCGATACGACCTATGGCAATGGGGAGTTTCTGCAATGGTTGCTGGATCGCGGCATCACCCCTTATATGCGCACGCGAGACAGTGCTCGGAGAAAGAACAATCCCGGCTATGGCCCCGAGCGATTTACCTATCAGCCCGAGAGCAATCGCTACCGTTGTCCTGCGGGAGAGCAACTGAACTACGTTGGCTTGAACGTTCGCAATCGTGCCCATGCCTATATCGGCAGCGCGAAACGCTGCGGAGCATGCTCACAAAAAGCGCACTGCACGAGTGGACGATATAAATATCTCGCCATTCACATCCATGAGTCGGCACGACAACGCGCGCGGGAGTTGGCGAACACACCCGAGTTTTCCACGGCGCAACGACAGCGAAAGAAAGTCGAGGCTTTGTTTGCGCAACTGAAGAATCAGATCGGACTGCGCCGCTTGCGCCTCCGACGCATGAAGTTCGTTCGAGAGCAGTTCTTTCTGGCAGCGGCTGCGCAGAACATCAAGCGACTAGTGCGGTTCCTCAGCCAACCGACAACATCCGCTCTGGCGGCCACTACCTAGCCGAAGTGAGCGAAGCGAAACTCGGCAGCAGCAACCCCTACAGAGCCAAAAAGACTTTGCCGCGACCTAGTTTTTCAACAGCCACTCGCGATTACACTCACAATACTCAGAATTCCCGGTCGCTTGGAGGTCGGCTTCGCGGAATCGCTCCATTGCCCGCGATCGCTAGGGGCACACCGCCGGATTGCCGGTCCTACTGCGCGACGGAACCATCCGGCACCCTCGCAAGGTACCGCCGCAGCGCATCTCGCCACCCCGGCATGTGGATGTTATACGCGTGCAGGCTATCTGGCGATAGAACGGAGTAGGCGGGACGGCGGGCTGGGCGCGGGAATTCGGCGGTGGTTACGGGGTTGACTTTGGTTGGCAGGCCGGTGGCTTGTACGATTTCGGCGGCGAAGTCGTACCAGGTGCAATTGCCGGAGTTGGTGACGTGCACGATGCCTTTCGCGTTGGCGCGACAGAGTTTGGCTATCGCGTGGGCTAGATCCCGAGTGAAGGTGGGGCTTCCGCGCTGATCGTTGACTACGGAAATTTCGGGGCGAGTTGCGGCTAGTTTCAGGATTGTGGCGGGGAAGCATTTGCCTCCGTGGCCGAAGAGCCAGGAGGTGCGGGCGATGCAGACGTCGGGCAGAATTTCTTGCAGACGCTCTTCGGCTTGGGCTTTTGTTTCGCCGTAGACGCTGGTGGGATTTGTTGGGTCGGTGACTTCGTAGGGGGATCGTTTGGTGCCGTCGAAGACGTAGTCGGTGCTGAGGAAGATCAGGCGCGATCCGGCTTCGCGGGCGGCCTTGGCTACGTTGACGGCGCCGTCGCAGTTTACGGCGAAGGCCAGATCGCGGTTGGACTCGCATCCATCGACGTCGGTGTAGGCGGCGGAGAGGATGATGCAGTCGGGGCGGGAATCTTGAATCACTGATTGAATCCGCGTGCGGTCGCGGAGGTCGGCGTCTTTGGAGGAGAGCGCGGTTAATTGCTCAGCCTTTAGTTCGTTGACCAGATCCTGGCCTAGCAGACCTGAGGCTCCGAATAAGGTGACACGCATGATGGAATTGTAAAGTAAGGCGTTAGAGCGTTGGGACTGGAGTTTCGGGTGGGTGTCGTGGTTCTCGTTTCGATTTGAATTTTTTTTACCACCGGGGACACAGAGGGCACGGGGGAGAGGCGCACAGGGGCAAGCTAGAACTCGTTTTGGCTATTCCGTGCCTGACACGACCGGCGTCCGAACTCGCCTACGCAGAGCGCGCAGGATTAGCGATCCGCTGATGCCGAAGCAGATCACGGCGGTGAATGCCACCAGTTCTAGCAAGCGCGGATTCAGGCGGAGGTTGTTCGCGAACAGCGACAGCAGGGCGCAGGCTATGCCGAGTACATTGAGCCAGAGCGGAGATTGAATGCTCGGGAGATCGAGGCGAAACCAGACCTGGAGCAAGAGCGCGGCTAGACCGATGGCGGCTACCGTGACCAGAGCTACTGGGCTGTAAAAGGCGTTGGGAGCGGTATAGATCACGACCAGGGCGAGCGCGAGCAGGAGCAGTCCTGAGGCGATCACGGTCCAGCGGCGGGCAACTCTGGATTGGGATTGGTTCGACGGCTCGGCGATGCTCACCGCGCAGTCTCCTGGCTGTTCCGCATAGCGACATTGTACTTTGTACTTTGCGTTTTCGTTCTATGCGGACGCGCTGTTGTTGCCGGGCATCCATTCCGACGGGCGATGCTCGTTGTGCGACATGGCGTAGAGGACGAGTTCGACGCGGCTGGAGATTCCGACTTTGTCGAAGATGCGGAGGAGATATTTTTTGATGGTGTGCTCGCTGAGACCGAGTTCGGTGGCGACTCCGCGATTGGTCAAGCCATCGGCGACGAGCGCGACCACCTGCTCTTCGCGCGGCGTCAACAGGACCCTGCCGTTGGAGTTGACCACGCGCAGGGTGGGCACCTCGGAGAGCGCGTCGAGAACGTAATTCATCTGCTGGCTGTTGATCCAAACCTCGCCTCGAAAAATGCACTGGATACATTTGCAGAGCATGGGAAAAGGAGTTTGGGAGAAAAGAAAAATACCCTTGGCGCCGGCGCGCAGGGCGTTCACGACTAGTTCGCGTTCGTCGCTGTCGACGAGCAGCACGGGAGACATCTTCGGATAGGAAAGGCGCAGCCAGTGCAGCAGGCTGAGATCGGGAAGCCGACTGGCGGCAATCAGAATCACGTCGGCGCGATCGGATTGCAGGAGATTTTGTAGTGCCGTCATCTCCAAATCGACGACGGAGACGCGAAAGTCGCGACGGGTTTTCAATGCGCGGGCGAGGAGTTGCGACTGGATAGCTCCGGAATCGGCGACGAGAACATGGACGATTTCTGCCGCGATGGGCGGCGGGGGCGTGAGTTGTTTAGCGGCGCGGATGTTATTCACAGTTTAATCATCAACCAAGTTGCAATCGCCGTATGTAGCCATCGTCACACGCTGTTGGTGATGAATCCGGCTGCCACCGTCTACTTTGGGAGAGCTACGCTGGTGCACAACGTTTGTGGCAAGACGCTTCGCTCGATGTCGCGCGGACGATTCTAGACCCCAGTCTGGCGGCCCATTCGAGCTTCATCACCGTTTCGATAGGCAGAAGGTGCCATGCACCGCAGTGGACAGTACTTTGCAAGTCTTGCTGTGTCCTCCGGGCAACGATACCTTCGGGCCACAGCTCAGAGACTTGAGCTGCAACTAGTTCGCCGCTCGGATGAGCAACGGTGAGAGTTCGGAGATGAATGTATCTACTAGACGAGTCGTATTGCGGGCTGCAAGCACGCTCATTCTGCAGCTAGCCGTGATCGCGTACGCCCAGCAAGCTGCACCGCTTCCTGGGCCGGCGCCTGAGTCCTCTGCTTCGGCCAGCGGCAAGGTCGCTGGCGCGGAGAGCTCGCAGAGTCAGGCCCAGCCGGGAGCGGTGGGGTTGACCAGCGGGGCGATCACACAGCCCGGGAAAGCGGGTGGCCAGGGAGATCCTGCATTCGGAGGGGAGCGCCATCCGCTTTATCGGCTTTCGAAGTCGGACATCGTCGATGTCAATTTCACTTTCTCTCCAGATTTCAATCAGCTATTAACCGTGCAACCGGATGGCTTCGTAGCCCTGAAAGGTGCGGGCACGCTGTTCGTCGAAGGACTCACAGTTCCCGAGATGCAGGAGGCGCTTGTCGGGGCTTATCGCAGCTTTCTGCGAGAGCCGGAGATCACCGTGACTCTAAAGGATTTTGACAAGCCATACTTTCTGGCTTCGGGTGAAGTGGCGAAGCCGGGGAAGTATGAGCTGCGCGAAGATCTGACTGTGGCTGAGGCCGTGGCGATTGCCGGTGGCTTTACGCAGCAGGCGCTGCATTCGCAGGTGGTCGTGTTTCGCCGGATTTCCCCGTACGTCGCCGAAACTCATGTGATCGATTCGAAGAAAATGCTGAATTCTCATGACCTGAGCGAAGATTTCCACCTTCAGCCGGGTGACTTTATCTATGTGCCGCAGAGCCGCATTTCGAAGATTCGGAAGTTTGTTCCGACCAACACTATGAGTTGGTATGTCAATCCAATGCAGTTCTAGCAGAAGGGAGTGGCAGCGTTCATTTGCATCACCAAAATCTGGCGGATTCCCTAAGATCTCGCCGGGTCTGATTGCTCGCTGTATTGACCCATGTCCGCCGACTTGATGGTAAACTCGCGCGCCGCGGTTACGCCTACGCCCCGTGAACTTGCGGCCACGCTGTTCCGGCGTCCGCGATTAGTTGCCGCTTCTTTTGGTGCGGTGTTGCTGGCAACGATGCTGTTCGTGATCTTCTCGGCGCGCTACGAATCGCACTTCATGGTTCTGCTGCGCCGAGGACGCTATGACCCTGTCGCGTCTTCTCAACCCGCCAGCCCCATGGATTTCACCCGCCCCGACATTACTGAGGAAGAGCTGAATTCTGAAGTCGAGTTGTTGCGCGATGAAGACCTTCTCAAGCAGGTAGTAATTTCAGCGGGCCTTATTCCAGCGGAAACGCGGGAATCCGAGCGCCCTTCCGAGAATCGAACATGCAGTTCGCAAACTAACGCGCCGGCTGGATGTCGAGTCGCTGAAGAAATCAAACCCGATCCAAGTCAGTTATAAGGATGCCGATCGCGATCGAGCGGCTCGCGTGCTCTCTGCGCTCGCTTCGCTCTACGTGAAGAGGCACACGAATCTCCAGAGGCCGCCCGGGGAGATCCAGTTTTTTGATTTGCAAACTACAGCTTACGAAAAAAGGCTACATCAGTCTGAAGCCGAACTGGTCCGTTTTACGCGGTCCCGCGGAGTAATTTCGGCGGCGCTCGAACGCGATATTGCACTTCAGAAATTAGGCGAAGCGGACGCGGCCTATCGCCAGATCGACCAGGACCGAACTGACACGGAGCGGCAGATTGCATCGCTCGGCGAGCAGCTCAAGTCGTTTCCCGCACGTTCGGTGACGCTGAAGCGGTGGGCCGACAACCCCGAAGCCCTAGAAAAGATGAAAACTCATCTATTAGAACTCCAACTCAAACGCACCGAACTGCGGAATCGCTTTGCGCCCTCCTACCGACTGGTACAGGAGGTGGAACAGGAGATCGCGGAAACGCAAGCTTCGATCGCCGCCGAAGCACTTACGCCAGTGCGCGACGAGACCAGCGACAAGGATCCGTACTACGAATGGGCGCGAATGCAACTGGAAAAGGCTCAGGTGCAATGGGACGGGTTGCGGGCTCGGCAAAGCGATGCGGCGGCTCAGGTTGCGTCGTTGCACGCATTCGCCGAGCGTTTGCAATCGGATGCCATGGATCAGCAAGATCTGCTGCGCACGCAGAAGACCGATGAAGACAACTACCTGCTCTACCTTCACAAACGTGAGGAAGCACGCATCGGGGGCGCGCATCACGGATCAGGACTTGTCTCGTCTTCGCGAACGCACGACGGATTTCGACTTCTCGATATTGTGTTGCGCCCCGGTCTCATGGATAACAGCCAGCATTGGCCAAGCATGCGACGGATTAGTGCTGGTGCTGACGGCAAACAAAACGAGACGATTCGTCGCCACTCAAATCAAGGATCAGCTTGCGAAGGCGCAGGTTCCTCTACTTGGGACAGTCCTGGCCGAGCGCCGTTTTCCCGTGCCTCAGGGCCTCTACCGGAGTTTGTGAATTTTATGGGCGAATTGACCACAAGCCGAGTCTGGGACACCGGACCTAAAGATGATCCCTCGCAATATGCCCGGATGACTCTTGGAACGTCCGCTTTGCAGCCTCCGAGATGTGCGGCGGTCGAAGCGCCCCGCCGCGGTTCATTGGACGCGACCGATCAGACCGCGCCGATAAGAGTTCTCCCTGCCACTCATCCACTGCCCTCGCGAAGCACCGTTGATCGGTTCACGCTTGGAGAGCTAATCGCAGCCGCTCGATTGGCAACGCGGAAAATGGGGATGGATTGCGTCTCGCGTGCTGCGTTTGGGAGAAGCGGCCGCGGTTACTTTGCCCGACGCCACAATGGTTGTTTCGCGCATGCTGCAGCAACACTATCGCCGACAGCACAAACACGAGACTATCTACGTACCAAACGGAGCCACGCTGGCGCCGCGGCGCCTCCCGCGAAAACTCATCGAATGGGATCTTTTGCCTGAAAACTACGTACTTTATCTGGGCAGGCTCTCTCCAGAGAAAAACTGCGGACTCCTCATCAACGCGTCCAAATCCCTTCACCCCTGCATGAAGCTTGTTCTGGCCGGTGGATCGAGTCATTCCGATGCTTACGTCAAGAACCTGCGCCGCCATGAATCTGACCAGATTCGCTTCCTGCCGTGGGTCTCGGGAAATGAACTCGACGAACTTCTTTCTAACGCCGCTATTTTCGTGCTGCCATCGAAAATCGAGGGCATGTCGCTGGCATTGCTCGACGCTATGGCGGCGGGTGTCTGTGTGCTGACGAGCGACATTCCGGAAAATGTTGAAGTAGTAGAGGGGGCGGGTTTCACATTCCGCGGGGGCGACCAGGCGGACCTGGAACGCAAACTCGATCTGCTCATCCACGATCCCGAAGTTCGCCGCGAGGCTGCGACGCGGGGATGCGAGCGGATCCGGGGCCGGTATTTGTGGCCTGAAATCGCCCACTCGATTGAAGAAGCCTATTACAACGTGCTGGGCTGGATCCCAAGGGACAGAATGCCGCAGGATCGGATGGTAATTCGGACCTCAGCAATTTCGGCTGCGCCGCGGAATCAGAGCCCCGTCGCCTGAGGCGCTCGTCAGAGCGGCAAGCTGCTGCGTTATTCGATTAACGCTTGTAACGCTTGATTATTTCAAACGGAACTCGACCACGATCCTGCTCTCGACCTCAACCGCGTTGCCGTTCGAGAGATACGGTGCAAATTTCCAGGAGCGCACTGCCTCGGTCGCGGACTGAACAAGGAGGGGTTGGCCCGAAATGGCCCACAAGCGCTCCACGCTGCCATCGGGCCCGATCATCGCTCCCAATTCGACTCGCCCCTCGGTTCCCGCGATGCGCGCAGCTTCTGGATAGATTGGTTCCACTTTCGTGATAATTCTCTTCTCCATAGTTTCGGGAGAAACTCGTAGCGCTTCGCCGACCGCGGGTCGATTCTCCAGTTCGCTCCATGATCTCTGCCATTCCCACCATCCCAGTGCGGCGAGGGCTAGCATGGAGGCAATCACGATATAAAGAGCGCGTCGTCCAATGTGAACTCCGCGCCTTCGCGTGGGGGCGGGTTCGTCGGCGGCTCGGTGCGCTTCGTTCTTTGACGACCGAACACTTTCGTCCTCACTAAAGTCTGCTTTTTTGAAATTCGTGAAATCGGGAGGCTTTGTACCGGAGCGGTAAATCCAATAGCGGATCATTTCTTTCTGCTCGGCAGGCAGGCCCACAAACTCCAGGCCGCAACGAAGTTGCGACTGATAACGCACCAGCGCGCGAGCACGCATCGGCACACTAACATTCGGGAGGCGCAACTCGACGGCCACTTGCTGGCCTGCGGCCATTTCTCCCGCGATCACCGCGCCAACACCGACTTCGCTGATGTCAGTGCAACGCCCGGGCAAATTTTCGGGGACTCCGGACCGCAAGATAATCATGTCCAGAGGCACGCTGATCGGGTGCCGGTGAAAACTGCGCTGCGGCGTTTCACGTAGCGTCGACGATAGAACTGCACTCATTAGACTTCCTCCGCAAGGTAGAAAATTCGATCATGCGGCTGGACGCAATCGGCTGGAAGAACAACGAATAGCATGCGCGTGTGAATAGTTGCACAGAGTATATCGGAAGGCAGCGAGAAAACGGTGAATAGTTAGGCGCGGTGAGGATTACTCCATATCGCGCCAATTTGGGCCAACTCCAATCTCGACTACGACCGGCACGGCGAGCGCATGGGCGTTCTCCATGTGCTCACGGACCATAGGCTTTATGATTTCCACCTCGGCCTCCGGCACTTCGAACACCAGTTCATCGTGGACTTGCAATGTCATGCGCGACCTTAGTTTTCGTTCGCGGATTTCTCCATCGATGCGAATCATTGCGAGCTTGATCAGGTCTGCAGCTGTTCCCTGCAGCGGAGTATTCACCGCAGTACGCTCGGCAAATCCGCGCTGGGTGGCATTCTTGCTGTTGATGTCAGGAATCGGCCGAATGCGCCCGAACATCGTCTTCACTTTCTGGTCGCGTCGAGTGTGCTCAAGCGTGGAGTCGATAAAGGCTCGCACACCGGCATATTTTTCAAAGTACGCTTCGATAAAGTTTTTGGCCTCTGACGACTCGATGCCTAACTGCTGCGATAATCCAAACGCCGACAAACCATAGACGATTCCGAAGTTTACCGCCTTCGCCTTGCGGCGGTCATCGGAGGTTACCATGAGCGGGGGCACGCCGAAGACCTGCGATGCGGTCAGGGTGTGGATGTCATCTCCCCGTCGAAACGCCTCGACCAGCAGTCTGTCCTTGGAAAAATGAGCGAGCAGACGCAGTTCAATCTGCGAATAATCTGCTGCCAGCAGCACATGCCCTGGTTCCGCGATAAACGCCGCGCGAATCTCACGCCCGAGTTCGGTGCGAATAGGAATATTCTGCAGATTAGGATTCGCTGACGAAAGTCTGCCGGTAGCTGTGCCGGTCTGCCCAAAGGTTGTATGCACGCGGCCGCTGTGGCTGCGAATGAGCGCCGGTAAGGCATCGACGTAGGTCGATTTCAATTTTGTCAACTGACGGTATTCCAGCACCAGTCGCGGTACTTCGTGATCTTCCGCCAGTCCCTCCAGTACATCTACCGCGGTCGAAATCTTTTTCCCTTTCCCGTATTTAACCGGCATAGGCAAAGCCAGCTTGTTAAAAAGAACATCGCCCAATTGCTTTGGGGAATTGATGTTGAACTCGAAGTTGCAACGCTCGTAAATGTCACGCGCTTTGATTGCGGCTTCGCGCTGCAACTTTCCGGACATCTGCTCGAGCGCGGCCAAATCAATTTTTACTCCCGCGTCTTCCATGCGCGCCAAAACCGGCACCAGCGGCGCGTCGATCTCTTCGTAGACTGCAGTCAGTCCGTGTTCGTCAACCTCCTTGCGCAGCGCCGTTGCCAGCCTGCCGGTCACATCCGCCGCCTCCGCGAGATTGCCGCTCAACTTCAAATTGAGCCTGCGCAGCGCAACCTCGGGCAGCGAATGCGAAGAATAGGTCGGATCAAGTAAGTAGGAATACAGCATCGGATCGTGCTGCACTCCGGCTAAAGCGATTCCACGCTCAGGAGAACGCTTCGAGAAATGGTGGAGCGCGCCTTTCAGATCGTGAATCGTCTTGGATACGGTGGGATCTTCGAGTAGGTTTTTCACTCGGCCGGCAAGCGCTTGGTCTTCCATCGCGATCATTGCACCAACGCCGGGTGCATTCGAAACAGCCAGGCTTTCTGCTGCTTTAGCAGTTCGATCCTCGGCATCCGCCGGCTGCAAATTCAGGAAACCCGACTGCTCCGGCTGCGGCTCATCTTCTTCCGCGGAGCTCTCAGATTTGCCATTCTCCGTATGTTCTGTTGGAATCGCCAACGCGAGGGGCACGCTCTTATCCGCATCCTTCAAATACTCTTCGAGTTCAGCCTTCGTCTTGATCTCCCGGTAGTCGCCTTCTTTGACCTCAACCACCGGGAGCAGTTCTTTCAGCAGCGAAGTAAATTCGAGTTCGGCGAATAGCGCGCGCAAGGATTCGGCATCCGGATCGCCCGCTTTCATCGCCGCAACATCCAGCTCAACCGCTACGTTGGTGTCGATTGTCACCAGTTGTTTGCTGTACAAGATGTTGTCGCGATTGTTCTGCAGCGATTCGCGATAAGTTTTCTTCTCTACCTCGGCGGCACGCTCAAGGGCCAGTTCCACGCTGCCGAAGCGGCGAATCAATTCCACTGAGCCTTTGTCTCCAATTCCAGGAGCTCCGGGAATGTTGTCGATCGAATCGCCGCGTAGCGCCATCACATCCACCACTTTCGACGGAGGCACGCCAAGAATTTCCTCGACCTTCGCGGCATCGCAAATCAAATTATCTTTCGGCGGATTCAGCACGCAAACTTTCTCGTTGACCAGTTGCAGCATGTCTTTGTCACTCGACACCACGTATACGGGATACGATTCCGCCGCTGCTTTTCGAGCCAGCGTTCCGATTACATCGTCGGCTTCGTAACCTTCGAGCTGCAAGATCGGAATGCGGTAACCGTCCAGGGCGCGCCGAATATAAGGAATCTGCTGCACCAGGTCGCCTGGCATTTCGGCGCGGTTCGCCTTATAGCCGCCGTATTGCGATTCTTTGAAGGTTTGGGTTTTGATATCAAACTTGCGGATTGTGGTGATCGCTTCCGCCTGCTGATTCCGGATGGTGGGCGCGCCGACATCGAACACCGCCGCCAGGTATTCCGGCGAGAAATCGTCGCGCAGTTTGCGCAGCATGTTGACGAAAACATAGGTCGCCGCCGTCGGGACTCCTGTCTTCGTGGACATAGGACGTTGCCGCGCCATGGCGTGATACGCGCGAAAAATAAATGACATCGTGTCTATGAGAAAAATCCGACCCTTAGTTCCGGCAGGAACGAGCGGCTGCGCGGGTGGATTTGCCGGCAAAACACTCTCGGGAGGCGACGATTTTTTCCTGGCTGGCAACTCGCCAAGTTTAACAGTTCTGCGGATGACGGAGATCGAACGGACTTTATCACGCACTTGGTCGCAATCGCGTATGATATGGAGTTTTCTGGCACCTGCCCGCCGAGTGCTGGACCCTGAGCGCCCATGCTGCCGTTCAAGCTCGTCTATAGCGACGACTATTACCTGCCCATCGGGTCTCATGTTTTTCCCGCCGAGAAATACAAAAGCATCCACGACCGACTGCTGGCGTCGAGAATTGCGGAGCCTTCTGATTTTGTCGCGCCTCGCCCGGCCACCGACGAAGACGTGCTGCTGGTGCACACCCAACAGTACGTTCACAAATTAAAGACGGGCACGTTGAGCGCGCGCGAAGAGTTAGAACTTGAGGTTCCCTACTCATTAGAGTTAGTGCGCGCCTTCTGGCTGGCTGCTGGAGGCTCCGTGCTGGCGGCCGATCATGCGCTCAACGACGGCGTTGCGATCAGTATTGGCGGCGGATTCCATCATGCCTTCCCCGATCACGGCGAGGGCTTCTGCATGCTCAACGACATAGCGATCGCCATCCGCTGCATGCAGCGCGACGAAAAAATTCGCAAGGCGATGACGGTTGATTGCGATGTCCATCAGGGCAACGGCACGGCTGCGATTTTTTCCGGTACGCGGGTGGGCTACAACCCGCTCTCGTCGGCGTCCGCCACCGTTCTCAATCCTGCGCACCGCAACGCGCGGCCGGTGCCGCTGGGCACGAGGCCGCGCAGCAGCCATGCCGAAGATGTATTCACCATCTCGCTCCATCAGTTGAACAATTACCCGGCGTTCAAGCCTCCTTCATCGCTCGATCTGAATTTGCCCGACGGGATAGGCGACGCCGATTACCTGGCCTGTCTGGGCGATGCGATCAGTATTGGATTGGAAAAATTCGAGCCGGAACTTATTTGCTATGTGGCCGGAGCCGATCCCTACCGCGAAGATCAACTTGGTGGATTGTCGCTGACGATTGAGGGATTGAAGCAGCGGGATGTTCTCGTATTCCAAATCGCGAAGACTCGCGGTATCCCGGTGATGGTCACTCTCGCCGGCGGTTACGCGCTGAAGTTCGAAGACACCGTCACGATTCACGCCAACACCGTGGTCGCTGCGAAAGAAGTGTTCGGCGGGAATAGTTGATAGAGACAAGCGCTGCCTGCGAAAAAAAAACGCCAGAAGCTATACTTTTCTTCATGGACGTCACCCCTTCGAAACTCCCGCATCGTGAGCTTTATAACATTCTGATTAATGCAGTTGTGCCACGACCGATCGCATGGGTTTCGACTCTCAGCGCTTCGGGACGTCCAAACCTCGCACCCTTTTCATTTTTCAATGCGGTCTGCGCCAAGCCTCCGCTGTTGGCGTTCGCGACGGGAATGCGCACGCCGTACAAATCAGAGGCGGCGGCCGACGAGGCTGAAGGGCATCCTGGAGTGCATGTTAAAGACACGCTGCGAAACATTCGCGAGATCGGAGAATTCGTGATCAACGTGGTCAGCTTCGAGCTCGCTGAAGCGATGAACCTGACCAGCGGCGAATATGACGCGAGCGTCGATGAATTCGAATTGGCGAAGGTCGCGTCGGCATCATCTCATGTCGTGCGGCCCCGACGCGTGGCGGATTCTCCGGTGAGCTTTGAATGCAAGCTGTATCAGATTCTTGACTTCAATCCGGCGGCCGAGGGCGGTAGCCTGGTGATCGGCGAAATCGTCTCGGTTCACATCGACGAAGGCCATCTCAAAGATGGCCGACTGGATCGGGATTCGCTCGATCTAGTCGGCCGGATGGGCGGAATGCAATACACGCGCACGACGCAACGGTTTGAGATGGTACGGCCTAAGGTCGAGTGATGAGGAGTCGATAGCTGCTCTCAATCCTCGAAACTCTTTGCTCCTCCCTTCATGCGGTTGGTCACGACCTGTTTCCAAATCCACTTGATTACGCGCGCGTCGTTATAGCAGTAGCCGAGATTGTGATTGAGCGTGGAGAAGCAATGGCGCTCACAGGTATGTTTCATCTGCTTGAGCTGCTGCTGATCAAATTTTGGAGTGTCGATATTTCCCCAGTCGAAGGTGGAAGGGTACATGGGAAAACATGGAGCGACGGTGCCGTCGGTGCGGATGATGACGTTGTTCTGGCCGGCGCGGCAATTCCATTCGGTAAAATGCAGTTCGCCGTTCGTATCTTGCGCTATGCCCGGAGTCTTCGAGAGCATGGCAGCGATGTTGCCGTTTGTACCGGTGCCGTCGCCATACCATCCATATTTTTTCAGGTCGAGGCCTGATGACATGCGGACGAAGGCCTTCATCTCCTGCAGGCGCTGCACAGAATTCACCATCTGATAGCCGGCTCTGTTTTTTTCGATGATCCAGTCGATGAGGTCATCGGTGGCACGCCAATCTTCGGGGCGGATGTAGGTTGGATTTTCGTCGAGGTGTTTGAAATGTTCGTCCTGCTCGAGCATCGGCGTTTCGTTGATGTGATAGTCGGTGGCGAGGCGATGCGCGTGCGCGTATTCGGTGAGTTTCTTCACATCTTCGTGATTGTTGCGGCAGATGTTGATATTGAAGAACACCATGTAGCCGTAGACGTACTGTTTGCGAATTAAGTATTCGAGATGCTTTTGGCCGGGAACGAAGGCCTTGGGCAGGCTGGGCTTTTCGTCCCATGCATCGAGCGCGAAATTAAAAATCGACACGCCGGCATCGCCTAGGCGATCGGCAACTTCCGGACGCAGCAGGCGGCCGTTGGTGCCGACGTAAATCCAGAAACCTTTTTTCGCCGCGTAATAAACGACTTTGTGCGCCACCTGTGGGCGCAGCAGCGGTTCGCCACCCATCAACGCCAGTACGCGGCATCCATTGTCGTGAAGCCAGTCGATGGAGCGCTTGGCAACATCCTCGGTCATGCCTTTCACTTTGTTGTTGAAGGCCCAGCAGTACCAGCAGTCGAGATTGCATTTGTAGTCGAGGAAGAGATACGCGGTAATGGGATGGAACTCGCCGGGCATGACGCGCGATCGCACGTAGGGCCCAAGCCAGCCGCGGACCTTGCGCCAGAGCTGTCCGTAAGTCCAGTCGCGTTTCTCCGGAGGCACTTCGGGGCCTGGGTCTTTTAGCAATTCCGGATACTGCGGGAAAACCGGCTCGGGTAATGTCACGCCTCGCGGCTCGGCTGGCCTTGGCCCAGAGGAGGCGGAATTCATCAGGAGGTTGTGAATGTCGACGTCAATTCTGAATTTGGCGGGTGCGGGAGAAGCCATGTCCTTTCCTCGCTATTGGTTTTGAAATAATTTTTAAAGATGCCCAAAGCGGGGCCCGAGTTTCATATAGTTGCGCGAAATTTTAGATTTTTTTTATTTTGAGCGGTTGACCGTCGAGTGTCGGTACGTTGGCGTACAGATTGGGTGCCTATTTCGGCCGCGTTCATCGCGCCCTGCTCGATGCCAACGATTCCGGGACTGTTAAAATAAGGTTCAACTTTATGTTCGAGAATCTTCAGGAAAAATTACAGCGCGCTTTTAAGTCTCTTCGCGGACAGGCTGTCCTCACGGAAGAGAACATCTCCGAGGCGCTCAAGCAGATTCGTCTGGCGCTGCTTGAGGCCGACGTCAACTTCAAAGTCGTTAAAGAGCTGATTGAGCGCATACAGGCCAAGGCGGTTGGGCAAGAGGTGCTGACCGCGCTTTCGCCCGGCGAGCAGGTTATCAAGATTGTCCGCGATGAGCTGGTCGAAACTCTTGGCAAAGATACGGCGAAATTAAAGTTCGCCTCGCAACCGCCCACGGTCGTGCTGATGGCCGGGTTGCAAGGGTCGGGTAAGACTACGACTTCGGGCAAGCTTGCCAACTGGCTGAAGAATGGGGGGCATCGTCCGCTGCTGGTTTCGGTCGACGTGTATCGGCCGGCGGCTCGCGAGCAACTGAAAGTGGTGGCGGCGGCGATCAAGGCCAATATTTATGAAGGCGAGGTCGGCGAAGCGAATACGGCTACGGTTGAGCGGCTGGCTAAAGAAGCGCGACGCGAGGCAATCAACTCCGGGTGCGATGTCCTGATCGTCGACACGGCTGGTCGTCTGCACATCGACGATCAGCTTATGGAGGAAATGCAGTCGCTGAAGCGGCTGCTCAATCCGCAGGAAATTCTGTTTGTGGCCGATTCGATGACTGGACAGGACGCAGTCAAATCGGCCGATGAATTTCATAAAAAACTTACGCTGACCGGCGTTGTTCTTACCAAGATGGATGGTGATGCACGTGGCGGCGCGGCGCTTTCGATTCGGCAGGTCACCGGGCAGCCCATCAAGTTCATTGGCATTGGCGAGAAATATGATGCGCTCGAGCCGTTCCATCCGGATCGCATCGTGTCGCGGATCCTGGGGATGGGCGATATTCTTTCGCTCATCGAGAGAGCTGAGTCGCAGATTGATAAGAAGAAAGCCAGCGAGCTTGCGACCAAGGCGCTGAGCGGCGATGGCTTTTCGCTGGAGGATTTCCGCGACCAGTTGCGGCAGGTTCGCAAGATGGGATCGCTGCAGAGTCTGGTTGGAATGTTGCCGAGTATAGGGGCGTTTTCCGGCTTGCAGAAGGCGGCTGATAAGGTTGACGAGAAGCAGATCAACCGGGTTGAAGCCATCATTAACTCGATGACGGGATTCGAGCGCAACCATCACGAAGCAATCAACGGCAGTCGCCGCAAGCGGATCGCGCGGGGCTCGGGCACGAGTGTGCAAGAGGTTAATAATCTGCTGCGGCAGTATGCGCAGATGAAAAAAATGTTTAAGCAGATGGGGAAACCGAGTTTCGCGCGGCGGATGGCGGGGATGAAGTTTCCGGGGATGTGAGGGGCGAGCAGTTAGTGAAGGCCGAAGTATCCCGTGGTGGTTTGCTAAAAAGCTAACTGCTAAGTGCTAACTGCTGATCTATGAAGTGGCGATCTCTTCCGGAATCGGGTCCGTCGAGTGATCTTCGGCTTTTGCGTGAGATTTTCGCTGAGCGCAAAGATGCTATCTCACAGTACGTGCCGACTGACGTTCAGGCCATACATGCCCGTACCGTTGCTAGTCTGAAGGCTCAGGGACTTGCATCTCGGGCGCTCAAGGTCGGCGATGTATCGCCTGCTTTTGAACTTCCGGACCACAACGGTAAGCTGGTTTCTTCGGCCGACCTTTTGACTAAGGGGCGAATTGTCGTCTTTTTCATTCGCGGGCGCTGGTGCCCCTTTTGCGTTGCACAGATGGAGGCGATGTCTTCCGTGGCCGTCGAGATAGCCAAGGCGGAGGCTGCGATGGTCGCGGTTTCTCCGCAAACAGCGAGGCAGGCTTTCTTTATGCATGACCAGCACAAACTGGCGTTCCCGCTGCTGATCGACGCTCACAACGAGATTGCGCGACAGTTCGGGCTGGTGTATCGCGTCCCCGAAGAACAGCGGGCTCTCTACAGCCGGACGTTCGTCAATTTGCCTTTTGCCAATGGCGACTCTAGCTGGGAACTACCGATCCCGGCGACTTATGTCATAGATCGCGATGGCGTGGTGCTGTTTGCTTCGGTCAATGAGGACTATACGGATCGGGTTGAGCCGCTGGAGATCGTGGAAGCGGTGCGGGAATATCAGCGCCAATCTTGCGCACCATGATAGATATGCAGAATTTCAACCGCGCCCGCGTTGACAGAATAGACAACGACATAAAGGAGTGGCGGCAGAGGCAGTTCTCTGGTCCCGCTGCGGTGGCCGGGCCTGCTACTATTTCGGTGAGGTTTTCAGAAGACGAATACGCTGGTAGATCGCCCGCACCGTCGGTTCTGCGAAGCGCGGATGATGTTTTTGCAGATAGTCCTTGATGTTCTGAAGATCATCGGCGGCTGGGACAGTTCAACGGATGCGCATGGGAGGGGCGCGCGTCAGTGCTTGAACATGGCTTCCAGGCGGGCGTCCATTTCTCCTTCTTCGATAAACTCACCACGAGCGGCGGCCTGCAGTCCCTTTTCTACGGCGGCCAGGAAGCGCGCTTCTTCGTCGAGATAGCGGACAACAACATTGGTCACAAGTTGTTCGGGGACGGTCCCGGCTTTGGTGGCGACCTGGGCGATCTGCGCTTGCTGCTCGGGTGTGAAGTGGACTTCCATGAGGTTAGGGCACGAAAAAACCTTGCTGGGGGCAAGGGAAGTCAAAATCCCCACACTAAATTTCGCAAAGAACGCGAAATTTAGAATGGGCCACCAGCCAATCGGGGTCGGAGGGCCGGCGACGTCGAAAGTTGTTGCTGGCGAAAGCGGGAAAGCAAAGAAGGTCTGGGTTTGCCGCAAGCAGGCCGGCAAAAATTGGGTACTTCGCGGACTGCTTCAAGAATGTTCTTCGATCCATTGTCCTGCCCTTCTTCTTCCGGCACGTTCCAGCACGGCAAGTAGGGATGATACCGCGAGGGTCAAGAGAGCAGGTCGCGGAACGGCAGGCGATTACCAATCCGGGGAATACTGTGTACTCGATCAAGCGCTTATGGGACGGCGCGCCCTCATTCGCTCAACAGGACGGGATTACCTGGGGCACCGGCCCGCCCCTAAGGTGAAGATCGGAAGAGAAGGAAGATAGCGGTTGTACGGGTCAATCCCTCGCATCTTCTTTCCGCCCAATCGCATCTAAACCTTGACAGTGATTCGCTCAGGTTATAGCATGGCCGGATGCGTAATAATCATCATATTGATTGTAAAGCACTTATCTTTTCAAGGATAGGCTAGGAGGACGCGTTATGGGAAAGATTATTGGAATTGACCTAGGCACGACCAACTCCTGCGTGGCTGTGATGGAGGGTGGCGAGCCGAAGGTGATACCGAATGAAGAAGGAGGGCGGACTACGCCTTCGGTCGTCGGATTTACCAAGACCGGCGAGCGGTTGGTGGGGCAGGTCGCGAAGCGGCAGGCGATTACCAATCCTGAGAACACGGTTTTCTCGATCAAGCGGTTTATGGGACGGCGTTATGACGAGGTTAGCGAAGAGCTGAAGATGGTCCCATACAAGGTTGAGAAGGACGGCGACGGCGTGGTGATCGTGGCGCAGGGGAAGAAATATACCCCGCCTGAGATCTCCGCGATGATCTTGCAGAAGTTGAAGAAGGCGGCGGAAGACTACCTCGGCGAGAAAGTGACCGAGGCTGTGATCACTGTGCCCGCTTACTTCAATGACGCGCAGCGCCAGGCTACCAAGGATGCTGGCAAGATTGCTGGGCTCGACGTCAAGCGCATTATCAACGAGCCTACGGCGGCGGCTTTGGCTTACGGGCTCGACAAGGGCAAGGACGAGACGATTGCCGTTTATGACTTTGGCGGCGGCACCTTTGATATTTCGGTGCTCGAAGTGGGCGAGGGCGTCATCGAGGTGAAGGCCACGAATGGCGACACGCACCTGGGCGGCGACAACATCGATCAGCGGCTGGTGGATTGGCTGATTGATGAGTTCAAGAAGAATGAAGGGCTGGATCTCCGCGGCAAGGGAAATGAGATGGCTTTGCAGCGTCTGCGCGACGCGGCGGAGCGGGCGAAGATTGAGCTTTCGACGACGATGGAAACGGAGATCAATCTGCCGTTTATTACGGCGGACGCTTCGGGGCCGAAGCACCTGGTGATTAAGCTGACGCGCGCGAAGCTGGAAACGATGGTCGAGGATATTCTGCAGCGCTCGGTTGGACCGTCTAAACAGTGCTTGAAAGATGCTGGCGTGGATGCTTCGAAGATCAACGAAGTCGTATTGGTCGGCGGACAGACTCGTATGCCTCGCATTCAGGCGATTGTGAAAGAGCTGTTCGGCAAGGAAGGTCACAAGGGCGTGAATCCTGATGAAGTCGTGGCAATCGGCGCGGGGATTCAGGGTGGCGTGCTGGGCGGCGAAGTGAAGGATCTATTGCTGCTTGATGTGACTCCTTTGACTCTGTCGATTGAGACTTTGGGCGGCGTGGCGACTCCGATGATTCCTCGGAACACTACGATTCCTACGAAGAAGACGGAGACTTTCTCGACCGCGGCCGACAGTCAGACATCGGTTGAGGTGCATGTGCTGCAGGGGGAACGTCCTCTGGCGGCGCAGAATCGCACGCTGGGGAAATTCCATTTGACGGGATTGCCACCGGCTCCTCGAGGCGTGCCGCAGATTGAGGTGACGTTTGATATTGACGCTAACGGCATCCTCAATGTGACGGCTAAGGATATGGCCACGGGCAAGGATCAGAAGATCACGATCACTTCGTCTTCGGGATTGTCTAAGGAAGAGGTGGAGCGGATGGCTAAGGAAGCGGACGCTCACTCGGCCGAAGATAAAACACGACGCGAAGAGATCGAGGCCAAGAATCAGCTCGACACGATGGTCTACAACATCGAGAAGATGCTGAAGGAACATGGCGACAAGATCTCGGGATCGGAGCGCGGCGATGTGGAGAATGCTTTGGCCGACGCCAAGAAGGCGATCGAAGGCGGCGACAAGGCGGCGATGGACTCGGCTCGCGAGAAGCTGACGGCGGCGTCGCACAAGCTGGCGGAGCAGATGTATAAGGCTACACAGGCGGCTCCGGGAGCGGGCGCTGGTCCGTCTGATGGAGCGGGTGCGGCTTCTGGCGGCAACGGTGCTGGTCAGAAGAAGGACGAAGGCGTGATCGACGCTGAGTACGTGGACGTCGAAGACAAGAAGTAACGTTGCTGGCTTTTAGCCATTGGCTTTGGCTTGGGGGCGCGTGCTGCGCCCCCATTTGCTTCACGGGGTTGAAATGATTAACACGGGCGAGAACGGGGGTAGTGAATTGAAATTTGAAGTTAATGGACAGATGTTTTTCGTGAATTTCGTCCCGGAGGAGGGGCGGTGGTATTGCTTCGCGCCTACGGCTACGGGGGTGCAGCGGATTCCGGTGTCGATGGATGCGGCGCCGTTTGAGGCTTTCACGGTAGAGATGGATGAACAGGCGAAGGAAATTGTGAATTAATTGTGAGGTAGGGGTCCTTCGACTGCACGCGGCCCTCGGCATTGCCGAGGGCCGTGCTACGCTCAGGATGACAACTAGAAACTATTCTTCTGATTGACATGGCGTAACATGGCGAAGAAAGACGAACTCGCATTACGCTCAAGCTAGACGATGGCCACTCAAACTAAAGATAAAGACTATTACGGCGTACTTGGGGTGAAGAAGTCGGCCTCAACCGACGAGATTCGCAAGGCGTTTCGCAAGCTTGCGCGCAAGTATCATCCTGACGTAAATCCTGGGGACAAGTCGGCGGAGGAGAAATTCAAGACTCTCTCAGAAGCTAACGATGTTCTCAGCGACCCCAAGAAGCGAAAGATTTACGACCAGCTGGGGTTTTACTCGGACAATATCGATCCGGCTACGGCGGAGGCTTATGCGCGCGGCGGCGGGCAGCCGGGCGCGGGGCCGGCGGATTTTGGCGGCGGGTTTCCCGGCGGAGGACGGCAGCCGGGCGGGCCGAGTAACGTCGATTTTGGCGGGTTTGATTTTTCGGATTTGTTTGAAGGCGCGCGCGGCGGAGGACGGAAAAGCTCGAGTGGATCGAGCGGTGGCTTTCGCGATATTTTCTCAAACATCTTTACTGGCGGCGGGCGGGGCGACGCGGCGGACTCGGGGCCGGAGGAAGGCAGCGATCTCGAGTATCAGGTTAATGTGCCGTTCTGGACGGCGATACGCGGCGGCGTGATGAAGTTGAATATCGCGCGGCGCGATGTTTGCGGGAACTGCCACGGGAATGGATACGTCGAGGCGCCGGGCGAATGTCCGCAATGCCATGGCAAGGGGACGATTGAGCAGACGGGCGGGCGGATGAAGTTTAATGTCACCTGCCCGCGTTGCCATGGGACGGGAAAAAATATTTCGACTTGTCCGGTGTGCCATGGTGAAGGGACGATCGAGCGGACCGATCCGCTGGAGATTCGGATCAAGGCGGGGACGCGCGACGGGCAGCGCATACGGATTGCGGGCAAGGGTAACGCCGGGATGCGGGGCGGGCCGAGCGGCGATCTTTATGTGATTATCCGGATTGACGAGCATCCGCTGTTTCGGCGGGACGCCGACGACATTCAGATTGTCGTGCCGGTTACGGCGGTCGAGGCGGCTTTGGG
Source organism: uncultured Acidobacteriaceae bacterium (assembly GCA_963800565.1). GTDB lineage: Bacteria > Acidobacteriota > Terriglobia > Terriglobales > Acidobacteriaceae > Acidiflorens. Next base: position 2,624,725 of record CAWDBM010000006.1, on the reverse strand, counting down.
ATCGAAGATCGAAGTGCCGACGATTGATGGGCGTAGCGTGTTGAAAATTCCTCCCGGAACGCAGTCGGGGCAGAAGCTGCGGCTGCGCGAGAAGGGCGTGCCTTCGGCCACGAAGGACGGCGTGCGTGGGGATGAGATTGTCGAGGTGAAGATTACGGTGCCTATGCCTCGGGACGAGAAGACTAAGGAATTGCTGCGGGAGTTGGCTAAGCTCAATCCTGAAGACCCGCGGGAAGAGTTGTGGGCGAAGGTCTAAATTCCCGGCGCAAAACCTGAAGATCCCCTCTATCCGGCCGCTATGTTCCGCGATCCACTACAGTAGGTCCTTCGCTTCGCTCAGGATGACAATTGATAACCCGTGCTTGCTGACAATGCTTAAATGAACTTGTAGATCAACATCACCGTACATAACCTACAATTGGTTTTCGATCGCCATACCCAGGAGGATGAATGGCGTCCGCACCCTTGGTTTCCAATCCCAGCTTGCCGCCATTGCGCATCGAGGGAGTGATCAAGCGCTTTGGCGGGTTGATGGCGGTGAATGGCGTCACGCTGGAGTTGAAGAATGGCGAATGCCTGGGATTGCTGGGGCCGAATGGCGCGGGGAAGAGCACGCTGATTCGCAGCGTCGTCGGACGGGTGATTCCGGACGCGGGGACGGTTTCGGTGTTCGGCGCGCCGGCCGATTCCAGCGGTGCGCGCGAGGCGTTGGGCTGGATTCCGCAAGAGTTGGCGCTTTATCCGAAGCTCACCTGCCGCGAGAATCTGGAAGCGTTTGGCCTGTATCACGGGCTGCGCGGCTCCGCGTTGAAGACGGCGGTGGAGTGGTGCCTGGATTGGGCGTTGCTCACCGACCGCGCGCTGGAGCCGGTGCTGCACCTATCGGGAGGAATGAAACGGCGGTTGAATATGGCGGCTGGACTCATTCATCGTCCTAAGGTGATCCTGATGGACGAGCCTACGGTGGGAGTCGATCCGCAATCGCGCAACCGCATTTTTGAAATGATCGAGATGCTGCACGACGAGGGCGTTTCGATGTTGTATACAACGCACTACATGGAAGAGGCGGAGCGACTGTGCAATCGCATCGCGGTGATCGACCACGGGCGCGTTATCGCGCTCGGTACCAGGGATGAACTGGTGCAGAATGTTTTTGCCTCGCGTGGCGAAGTGATAGTGCGATTCGCGAAGACGGGCGAAGGCGTCGACGAATGGGTAAAAGAGCGGGCTGGCGTACTCGACGACGGGACGGCTCGGTTCACCATCGAGCATGCCAACGAAGTCGCCGTGTTGCTGGACTCGGCGGGCAAGGCGGGGCATGAACTGGCGGATATTTCGCTGCGCAAACCTAATCTCGAATCCGTTTTTCTGCACTTGACCGGAAGGGAACTGCGCGATTGATTCTTCCGATTGTGAGGACGGGCTTGATCGCACTTCGCCGCGACCGCGGGGCTTTTGCGCTGAGCTTCGTGCTGCCGATCGCGTTCTTTTCGATCTTTGCTGTGATCTTCGGTGGGCATCGCGACAGCACGCCTAAAGTTAAGGTCATTGTGGTTGACGAAGACCATAGCACGGCTTCGCAGAGGTTGATTCGTGGGCTGGAGCGCGAGGGGTCGCTGGCGGTGAAGACGAAACCAGCCGCTAAAGACGGTGTGGAGCAGGCAGAGTACACGGCCGCGACGGCGGAGGCCGCGGTAAAGGATGGCATGGCGCCGGTGGCTTTGATTATTCCGCATGGCTTTGGGGAGAATCCGATTTCGTTTGGCGGGCCGGGTGAGAATCGACCGACAATCCAGTTGCTGAAAGACAGCAGCGACTTGATTGCAGCTCAGGTCGTGGGTGGATTGCTCCAGAAGGTTGCGATGACGGCGATGCCGGATTTGATGGCGGAGCAAGGATCCAGATATCTGGATCAGTTTGCGGGCGGATTTACTCCGGAGCAGCGGAAGCGGATCGACGACGGCCTGGCGGCACTGCGCCGGCGGGAAAACTCTGATGAGCAGTCGAGCGCATCCGGCGATTCGAATCGGGGAATGCCTGTAGCCGTGACTACGCGCGATGTAGTTGGAGAAAACAAGAACAACCCGATGGTGTCTTTTTATGCGGCGGCGATTGGGGTGATGTTCCTGCTTTTCACGGCCAGCGGCGCTAGCGGTTCGTTGTTGGACGAGGCGGAAAGTGGCACGCTTGATCGGGTGCTGAGTTCGCGGGTGACGATGGGGAATCTGCTGGCGGGCAAACTGCTCTACAGCATGTTGCTTGCGTTTTCGCAGCTCGTCGTTATGTTTCTCTGGGCTTGGCTCGTTTTTAAGGTCGACTTTATACCGCATATTCCTGGCTTCGTAGTGATGGGCGTATCGACTGCCTTTGCGGTGGGTGCGTTCGGCATGTTGCTGGCCAGCATTTGCCGCACGCGGGCGCAGCTTGGTCCGCTATCGACGCTGCTCATTTTGCTGATGTCGTCGGTAGGGGGAAGCATGTTCCCGCGCTATTTCATGTCGGAAAAGATGCAGAAGGCGGGACTGCTGACGATCAACGCGTGGGCGATTGACGGCTTCACGAAAGTCTTTTGGCGTGATGAGCCGATTTCGCATCTTTGGCCGCAGGTGCTGGTTCTGCTCGGCATCGGCGTCGTGTTTTGGGCTGTCGCCCGGCGGCTGGCTCGACGGTGGGAGTACTCGTAGACGGCGGCGAAAACCTCTGGCGCGGGAAAGTTTGGCGGCTTCATTACTCTTGACTACTCTTGACAAAAAAATTGCAAAAAAAATCTTGCATCTGTGGAAAATTCCCGTAATCTCACACATGCGAACTAACTTCGCCGAAATGTCCGGGAATCGCTGCAACTCGGGAACCGCGAGAGCATCTTAAAGGGAGACGCGGTGGTGAGAGTGAGTCGCTTAAGGAGGAAGCCATAGAAATTGGCAACAGCTACCGCACGCCCTAACCTTCCGCAGACTGAGTTGAATCCTGCCACGAATCCCAGCGTCGCTCCTCAGGCGGTTTCTCTCAACGCTCCCACGAACGACAAGGTTAAGAAGAAATCTATCCGGCTGACGCTTTGGCCGCTGGTGGCCGCGACCTTTTTTATGGTCTCGGGCGGAACCTATGGCACCGAAGACATCGTGCACGGGGCGGGTTATGGCAAGGCGATTCTCATTCTGCTGCTGACGCCGCTTCTCTGGAGCCTGCCAACCGCGTTCATGATTGGCGAGCTTTCGAGCGCTCTGCCTTTTGAGGGCGGATACTACGCTTGGGTCCGGCGCGCGATGGGAAATTTCTGGGGATTTCAGGAAGCGTGGCTGTCGCTGGTTGCGTCGATTTTCGATATGGCGATTTATCCGACGCTGTTTGTCGCGTACCTGACGCGGATGTTTCCGTGGTTTCAGGAGAATCATCGCGGCGTGTTGGTGGCGCTTGGGGTGGTGATTGCCTGCGCGGCGCTCAATATTATGGGCGTGAAGGTCGTTTCGACGACTTCACTGTGGCTGTTCTTTGCTTTGTCGGCGCCGTTCGCGGCGATTTGCTTGCTGGCTCCGTTTAAGTTTCATGCGCTGGCGAATGCGGTGACCAAGCCGACTACTTCGAACGTCGACATTTTGGGCGGGTTGCTCATCTGCATGTGGAATTACATGGGATGGGATAACGCTTCGACGATTGCGGCGGAGGTCGAGCGGCCGCAGCGGACTTATCCTCGAGCCATGCTGTGGGCGGTGGCGATTGTCGCGGCAAGCTATGTGCTGCCGTTTGCCGCCATGTGGATCACGGGGCTTCCGGCTTCGGCCTGGGAGACGGGTGCCTGGGCTGACATTGCGCAGTTGATGGGCGGGCCGGTGCTGCGGATCGCCCTGGTGGTGGGCGGGATGATGTCGGGCTTTGGCATGTTCAATGCTTTGGTCATGAGTTATTCTCGGCTGCCGCTGGCGATGGCTCAGGATGGGATGCTGCCGAAAGTGTTTGGCAAGCTGCATCCGAAATCGCGCGCGCCCTGGGTTGCTATCTTGGCCCTGGCGGTGGGATGGGGACTGGCTTTGAATCTTGGCTTCGAGAGGCTCGTGACTCTCGACATTATGATTTATGGCGTCAGCCTGACGCTGGAGTTTATAGCGCTGATCGCGCTGCGCATTCGCGAGCCGGAATTGAAGCGTCCGTTTCGCGTGCCGGGCGGGCTGTTTGGGGCGATTGCGGTGGGCGTTCCTCCGACTCTGCTGCTCGGGTTTGCGGTGGTGAACAGCGAGCATGAAGCGATCCTCGGGATGAGCGCATTTTGGTTTGGGCTGATCCTGATGGGAGCGGGCGTTGTGGCCTACGCGATCAACCACGCGCTGAAGCCAGCGGGCTGGGCTCGTCCGGAGCCGAAGCCGGAGATGGCGGCGTAATTTTTCCCTTGAATCTACTTGGCGGCGGGGGTGTTGGGTTTCCGGGAGCGGCCTCCGAAACAGCAGGTTAGACGTGCGGGTCAGGACAGCAGTGATACATAAGACCTACGAACTCATCTGCCAGTTGCCTGTCCAGACAGCCTTGGAACGAATGGAACGCCTGTTGTCAAAAGATGGCGTCAAATATACGTCTTCCGATCTCGCTATTACCTCAGTAAGAACTCCAATTGTTGTGCTTGGGATTCAGCCGGAGCTCTACAGTCGCAGCAACTGGCTTGGCCTAAATCCGTTCGCATTTGTCAGCGGCATCGACTTGCGATTTAAAGAGGACGAAAATGGACTTACGCGAGTTACGGTTCGCGTGAACCGGCTCAGAGGACTTCTGTGGGTCGCATTCTGGATCACATGCGGCGCGCTTGCGACGCTAGCTATGCCGGAGCCGGGAGGTGCGATCTTGTTGATCGGAATCGCATGTGCCGCGTGGTTGGGTATAGTGTCCTTCCTTGGTGGCTATTTAATAAAGAAAGAGATTGCTGAACGCCTAAGCGATCACTCGTAGAGTCCGTCTCTCTTCCTTCTGCGGCGGTTGGGCGCCGCTGGCAAGAACCATTAACCACAGGGCACACAGAGGAACACGGGGAAACCCGAATGGAGACAAGGTTAGCCGCGTCTCTTTTTGTGCATCTGGTCTTTCGCGCCTAGGCGGCTTCATACACACGATGCCGAAAAAGTGGTGTATATTATACGCATGGGCAGAACGAACATTGTGATCGATGAGAGCCTGATCCGGAAGGCTCGTAAACTGACCCGACTCCGGACCAAACGGCAGATCGTCGACCGGGCGCTGGATCTGCTGGTGCGTTCGGAGAGCCGCAAGGGCATCCTGAAGTATTACGGAAGCGGCATCTGGCAAGGCGATCTGAAGGACTCGCGGAGAAATCGAGTGTGATCCTGGTCGACAGCTCCGTCTGGATCGATTTTTTTCGTACGTCACCGGGCCGTGGCGGGGCTGAACTGCGGCGGATGATTGAGGAGAGTGAGCCTTTTGCTCTGAGCGGGATCGTGGTCGCCGAGGTGTTGCAGGGTTTGACGCGGGATGCCGGCGTGATTGAGCGTTTTCTGGCGCAGTGGGACATGCTGGAGCCGGGGGGATTTGACACTTACCGGAGCGCGGCCGCGATTTATCGCGCTGGACGAGGAAAAGGTATCACGGCCAGCACGATTGATACCGTCATCGCAGCGATTGCGCTGGAACATGGCGCCAGCGTTTTTACGCTCGATCGGGACTTTGTGCGGATTGCGCGCATGACGGGGTTGGAACTGTACTCTGGGATATGACCAAGCGTAAATCTAAGGGCGCGTACATGATCTCGGCGGTGGCTGAGATGTATGAGATTCATCCGCAGACTTTGCGGCTTTATGAGCGCGAGGGGTTGCTCAAGCCTAGCCGCACTGAGGGCAATACGCGGCTTTATACGGATGAAGATTTGCAGCGGCTGGAGTTCATCCTATCGCTGGCGCGCGATCTGGGCGTGAATATCAGCGGGATTGCGATTATTCTGCAAATGCGCGAGCGCATGGAAGAGATGCAGCACCAGATACAGGATTTCGTACAGTACATACAGCATGAAGTGCTGGCGCGTGCCTCGGCTGCGGCTGATCCGGCGAAGGGCGCGATTGTGCCTCTGCGGCGACATATCGTTCCTCCTGTGGATTCTTCGCGCCGCAAGTAACCTCTTCCCTCCTTAATCTATCTGCCGATATTTGCGAATTCTTTTACCACGGGGTTCACGGGGTACACAGGGAAATTCCACTGGGAAGGCTGGCTGGAATTTACTGAAATTTCATCTTCGCGCAACCCGCCGCGTCTTTTTTGAGACTAAGGTTTGGCCATGACGTCTGAAAATGTTCCGGATGCCCGCAGTTTGCGTTCTCCTTCGGCTCACGATCGGACGAATGCCACTCTGCATGACAAGAAAATCAAGCTGACGCTCGAGGCGGGATCTTCGGGTGGCGCGGTGGTGCTGCATTGCCAGGGACGGATCATTTTTCAAGGGGAGGCTCGCGAGCTCTGCGGCATTGTGGCAGAGGTGTTGCCCGCGACGCGGAGGATGGTGGTGGATTTGGCGGACGTGGATTCGGTGGACAGTGGCGGGTTGGGCGAGTTGGTGCTGACTCACATGTGGGCGGAGTCGGCGGGATATTCCCTGAAGTTTGCTTGCCCTAAGAGATCGCTGCGGCAGCTTTTTGAAATCACGAACCTTGCAACAGTATTTGACGTGTATGGCAGCGTTCCCGAGGCCATGGCGGCGATGGTTCAGGAAGAAATTCATTCGGCTTGAGCTGTTTGGTTCGATTGATAAAAGCAATAAGCTTTACCACAGGGGACACGGGGTCACACAGGGGAAATCTGCTGCCCACCAGCCGGCTCCCGCGGCTTTAATTTCCTACAGGCGTTACTTTTCCCTCTGAAAGCGATAGCGGCCGCCTCGCTCTTTGGCGGCTTGCTCGGCTACTTTCAGGAATGCTCTTCCGGCGTGCGAGAGGGCGGATTCCTGGCGGTAGACGAGGCGCAGCTTGCGCTGAAAATGCAGGTCGCGCACCGGGACGCGGACTAGTTCGCCTCGGCTTATCTCGCTCTCTACGCTGATCTCGGGCACCAGCGCTACTCCTTTGCCCATGCTGACGAAACGCGTGATGGCCTGCAGGGTGGGGAGTTCGACGTCCATGTGCAACGGGGTTTTGTGGCGGCGGAAGGCCTCGATCACTTTTTCGCGATAGGGAGAGGCGACGATGTGAGCGATGAATGACTCCGCGCCCAGCTGGCGGATGCTGACTTCTCCGGCGGAAGCTAGCGGGTGGCCGGGCGGAACGACGAAGACTAATTCGTCCAGGTAAACGACGGCGGAACGTAATTGTGGTTCTTGGGGATCGTAGGAAAGAACGCCTAGCTCGACGTTGTGTTTGAGCACGTCGTCGGGAATGTGGCTGCCGAGAGAGCGGCGAACCGTAATTTTAATGGTGGGATGGAGACGGCGAAATTCTCCCAAGACCGGCAGCAGGTAGAGAGCGGTGAATTCATTGGCGGCGATGGCCAGTTGGCCTTTTTGTAATTCGCGCATCTCGACGAGGGCGGTCTGGGCGTCTTGCCTGAGGTTCAGCAGTTTCTCCGCGTATTCCTGGAGAACGCGCCCGGCATCGGTGAGGACTCCGTCGCGCGAAGAGCGATCGAAGAGGGGCTCGCCGATGTCGATTTCGAGTTTGCGGATGGTTTGGCTTACGGCCGATTGGGTGCGAAAGAGCTTTTCGGCGGCGCGGGAGAAGCGGCGCTCGCGAGCTACGGTGAGGAAGACTTCGAGTTGGGAAAGGTCCATGGGCTCGTGACTCCTGATCAAGTGTCCTTCTCTGTCGGCTACGGAAAAAATTTTTACCACAGAGAACACAGGTACACAGGTACACAGGGAACGTCGACACCTTTTCTAAATTGGTGGCAGCATAAGAATATCTAATAGTATCATCACCACTTATGTTGCCGTAAACATAATAACCTTCTCTTTCGGCCCTGTGCGCCGATAAAGTAGGAAGGCAGTCATTCTGGAGGAAGAAAACGATGGATCGGCCGCGCATCACTATTTTCGACACCACGCTTCGTGACGGCGAGCAGTCGCCGGGATGCAGTATGAATGTGCAGGAAAAGGTGCGTTTGGCTCAGCAACTCGACCGTCTTGGCGTCGATGTGATCGAGGCGGGATTTCCGATTGCGTCCGATGGCGATTTTGAAGCGGTGCGGCGGATCGCGGCCACGGTGCGGAGGCCGGTTATAGCGGGCCTGGCGCGCGCTTGCAAGGGCGATGTTGACCGCGCCTGGCAGGCAGTGCAAGGGGCGGCGCATCCGCGCATTCATGTTTTTCTGGCGACGTCGGACATTCATTTGCAGTACAAGCTCCGAATCACGCGGGAGCAGTGTCTGGAACAGGCGCGGGAAGCGATCACACACGCGAAGTCGTTGTGCGCCGACGTCGAATTTTCTCCCGAGGACGCGACGCGCACCGATGTCGGATTTCTTTGCCAGGTGGTCGAGGCGGTGATCGCAGCGGGCGCAACGACGGTTAATATCCCTGACACGGTCGGCTACACCATGCCCGAGGAATACGGGCAGCTGATTCGGACGCTTCGGGAGAAGGTTGCGGGAATCGAGAAGGTAACGATCTCGACGCACTGCCACAACGATCTGGGATTAGCGGTTGCAAATTCGCTGGCGGGAGTGCAGGAGGGGGCGCGTCAGGTGGAGTGTACGATCAACGGGATTGGCGAGCGGGCGGGCAATGCTTCTCTGGAAGAGATCGTGATGGCAATGCGGGTGCGGCGCGATCGTTATCCTTACGAAAACGCAGTCGCTAGCGAACACCTGTTTGCAGCGAGCCAGATGTTGGCCGAGATTACGCGGGTTCCGGTGCAACCGAACAAGGCGATCACTGGGCGCAATGCGTTTGCGCACGAGGCGGGAATTCATCAGGATGGGATGCTGAAGAATCCGCTGACTTATGAAATTATGACGCCGCAATCGGTGGGCGTGCCTGATTCACGGCTGGTGCTAGGCAAGCACTCGGGGCGTCATGCGCTGGCGCTGCGCTGTGAACAATTAGGACATCAGTTTGAGCGACGCGAACTGGATGAGATTTATCGGCGGTTTGTGGTGCTGGCGGATCGCATCAAGAAGGTGCAGGACGGGCATCTGCTGGAGTTGATCCGCGATGTCGTTGAAGGCAATGCGAGCAACGGCAGCGAGGTCAGCAGCACGGGCAAGAAATTTCCGCCAGCCACGGCGTCGTTACATCTGCCGCGTGCGGCGGCCGTGGCGGCCAGTTCGAGTGACGCGCATAGCGCCCAAGTGGCGGGGAGTGCCGGACAGGCGACGGTGAAGATTCCTTTCAGCGACCATCACGGCGAGCAGGAAGATTATCTTTGGGGCGTTTAACTTTGGAAGGTTGATTCGCAATAGTAAGAAGTTCAATCGTAAAAGAATGTAAAACTGCCCGAACGCGCTGCCCTGAACTCCCTTTTCTGCATATATATTATCTATTCGTTCGTGGACGTTGCCGCGGTTCTACGAGATACTGGCTTTTTTGAAAATGTGATTACGCTCACTCGCGGCTGAGACGCGGGACACTGCAAGTTCTCCCTAATGACTGTAATAATTGTGTCATAGGTGGGAATTGCCGAATAAACGGTTAGGCGAGCGAGGAATTCATGCAACTCCGCGTCACATCTCTTCCCGGTGACGGAATTGGGCCAGAAGTTACTTCGCAGGCAATTTGCGTGTTGGAAGAGGTGGCGAGTGGGTTTGGCCACGATTTGGAGCTCGACGAAAAGGAAATTGGCGGCGTCGCCCTGGCGAAGTTTGGGAATCCCCTGCCGGACGCCACGATTCAGGCTTGTCTCGCTTCGCAAGCGGTGCTGCTTGGAGCCGTGGGGAGTCCGGCGTTCGATCAGAATCCTCGCGAACTTCGGCCGGAAGCGGGACTGCTGCGGCTGCGGCAAGAACTTGGAGCGTTCGCCAATCTTCGACCAGCGGTTTATTATCCGGCGCTCGCCGCGTGCTCCCCGCTGAGGCAAGAGATCGTCAAGGGCACAGATATTCTCATCGTGCGAGAGTTGCTGGGAGGATTGTATTTCGGCGAGCCCCGCTCCATTGAAGGCGAACGGGGTGAGCGCCGCGCGGTGAACACCATGCGCTACAGCGAGGCGGAGATTGAACGAATCGCTCGGTCCGCGTTTAAGCTCGCGCTTACGCGGCGGCGGCGGCTGCTCTCGGTCGACAAGGCGAATGTTCTGGAATGCTCGCGCCTTTGGCGCGAAGTCGTAACCGGCGTCGCCCGCGACTTTCCTGGCGTCGATCTCTCGCACATGTACGTGGACTCGGCCGCTATGAATCTCGCCCTTAAGCCGGCAGACTTCGACGTCATTCTCACGGAGAATATGTTTGGCGACATTCTGTCTGATCAGGCGGGCGGCGTCATTGGGTCGCTCGGGCTGCTCGCGTCAGCCAGCATAGGAGGGGCGGTGGGGCTCTACGAGCCGGTGCATGGTTCGGCGCCGGACATTGCCGGGCGGGGAATAGCAAATCCGTTGGGCGCCATTCTTTCGGTGGCGCTGATGCTGCGCCATACTTTCAATTTGCCCAAGGAAGGCGAGTGCGTGGAGGCTGGGGTTACGTCGACTTTGATGGGAGGCTTTCGCACGCGCGACCTCGCGCGGGACGGGGAGCGGGCGGTTTCGACTGAGGAAATGGGTGGGCAGATTGCGGAGTTCGTGCGGCTGGCGGCTGGCACGAGCGGGCGAGCCGCTTCGTGAGTCTTCATTACTCTCTGCGGCAACCGCGGCGCTAAGTCTCACATTTTTTCCGGCGAGGGCACTGCGTCCGCGGCGTAGTCACCGGACATCGCGTACCACCGTATTCGCAGGACCTCGAGGAACATGCGGAGTCCGTCGCGAAAGGGGTGCAGGCGCGTTCCCTCGCTGTGCGCCCAGAGAACCGGAACTTCTTCGATTCGCAAGCCGGCGCGGCGCGCCAGAAAAAGAATCTCGGGATCGAAGCCCCAGCGTTCAATTCTCTGGAGAGGAAAAATGCGTTGCGCGGCGTCGCGGCGGAACGCTTTGAATCCGCACTGCGTGTCGGCAAAACGCAATCCCAGAAATACGCGCAACACCACGTTGTAGATACGTCCGAAAGCCTGCCGATAGAGGGGCTGCCGCTCGGTTTGCAATTCCGCCCGCAGCCAGCGCGAACCGATGGCGATGTCGGCACCTTGAGCAATCGCATCGAAAAGCTTCTGGGCCTCGGTTATGGGCGAAGAAAGATCGGCGTCGGAAAACAGGCAAACGTCGCCGCGGGCATGCAACATGCCGTTACGCACGCTGAAACCCTTGCCGCGATTGCCGGGATTTTCCACGAGCAGCACTTGCGGATGCGCCTTGCCATATTCGCGGACGATTTGCGCCGTGTCGTCGGTCGAGCCGTCATTCACTACCAGAATTTCCGCATCCCAGTTTTGTTCCTGGATGTGGCGGATGAGAGCATGGAGCGTTGGGCGCAGGCGCACGCCTTCGTTATATGCGGGGATTACGAAGCTGTAGCTCAAAAGTCCATCCGTCGAATGACTATGCCACTTGCTGGCGTTTGTCTAGCATACCGAAGAATTCGGAGACTAGCTCTTCATCCCAGAGTCCGCTTTGGGCTTCGGCTCGCATAGTCGCGGCGGCTTGATCGTGGCTCAACGCTGCCTTATATGGGCGTGCTGTGCGCAGCGCGTCGTAAATATCCACCACCTGCAAAATGCGCGGCAGCAGCGGGATCTCGCCGCTGCGCAATCCGTCGGGGTAGCCGCTGCCGTCGGAGTGCTCGTGATGATGGCGGATGATCGGAAGCACGAGGCGCAGCGACTTCAGCGGGCGGCAAATCGATTCGCCGGTGACCGGATGCTGCTTCATAATCTGCCACTCCGCCGGAGTGAGGTCGCTTCCCTTCTTCAGAATTTCGTCGGGCACGGCGATTTTTCCCAGATCGTGGAGGTAGCCGCCTCGGCTGAGGGCGACCAGCGATTCTTCTCCGACGCCCAAAAAACGCCCCAAATCGGTGGCATTACGCGCCAGGCGCTCGCAATGACCTTCGGTGTAAGGGTCGCGCGCCTCTACGCTTAGTCCCAATGTGCAAAGAACCGAATCGGCAGTTTCCAGTTCGTCGGTGAATTCCTTCAACTTGAGGAGCGAATTTACGCGGGCGAACAATTCCTCAGAGTAGATGGGCTTGGTCAGAAAATCGTCGGCTCCTGCTTCGATGCCCTTGAGGCGATCTTCGCGAGCGCTCAGGCCGGTAATCATAACGATAGGAATGAGGCGTGTCTTCGAATCATCTTTGAGTTCGCGGCATAGTTCGTAGCCGGTCTTGCCGGGCATGATTACGTCGAGCAGAATCAGGTCAGGAGGTTCGCGGCGAATTTCGGCCTCGGCCGCCGCGGCATTCTGCACGGCGGTTGTGTTGTAGCCGCGACTCGACAACAATTCCTTGAGCAGGGCGGCGTTGACTGCATTGTCGTCGACGACGAGGATCGACTGCTTGCGGCGCCCTACTAAAAGATCGCCCATACTGGCATAAGAGCTTGATTCCTGGGAAAAAGTTGTCCGGCGCTCTCGTGGAGGGTAAACCATGGCTTCACTCGCTTCCTGGGCAGCGGTGCGCGTTGCTGTAGTTTTAGTTTCCCACACTGGGTGGAACTGCGCCAGCGTATCAGGGAGTAACGCCAGATTTTGGGCTGATTCTGGCAAACTGCATTACCACAGGGAGCACGGAGGAACACAGGGGATGGCTCCAAGGAACCTCATGATTATGGCTCGGCCAGAAAACGTTCTCGAAACCGAACATTTTCAATGTTCAGGCATCATGGCGGCGATCTTGAGTCTTATGGCAGTCTCGCAGCATGTTGCGGAAATTTTTACCGATATGGCTCTTAACGTTTGTGATGGTGTGTATGCTTGGGAGCCAATGCGCGGCGGTTGCGAAAGCGCATGTCATCACTTTTGGGAAATGGATTTCTGCTAAATGGCCGAATGCTACTGGGCAAAGGATGATCGACTTGAAAGTACGAGCGCTGTTTGTGGATACGCGGCTGAGGGAATACACGACTGGGAATCCGCATGAAGTGACCGACCGCCTCTTTGTGGTGCGGCGGGCGTTTCGAGTAAACGATGCGTTGCCGAACGAGAGTGCTGATGTTAAGACGAATGCCAATCATTGGCAGTGGCAGCGCGGGGGATGGCTGCTGGTCGACCGCCTCACGGGTCGTGTGTCGCAGTTGAACCTGCCCGAGTTTGATCCCTTCTATTCAACGGCGAGTTGGTATCGCGACTATGTCGCGTATTGCGGAGTGTCGGAAGATGGCAAGAAACTTTACGCCGTGGTGTTTCAGGTGGGGCGGCGTAAACCGATCTTGAAAAAAGATGCTGGGGTGCCCAGCGCGAGCGACGAACCTGACTCGGAGTGTCCGGCGCCGAGTTGGGAGCGCGCGCCTGTGCGGGTGACTTTTCAGCATGGGGACGAGCCGAAGCTTGTCTTCTCTATACGTAGTCGGGTCGTTGACGTGGTGAATGATGCGGAAGAGCCGGAGGAGTAGTACCTCAGTCTATGGTCGTTCGTCGACGGTCGTTTGCGAGTTTACATACCAGGATATTTGCCGAAGTACATCAGCAGTAGGTCAATCGTGTCGCTCACTCCGTGCGCGATGATTGGCACAGCAAGGTTGCGGTTTGTCCGAAGATAGATGATTCCGAGCAATAGCCCCATCAGGCCCTCATCGATTATGCCAGTGAGTCCCTGGTACGCATGGGCGAGACCAAAGGCGACGTGGACCGCGATCAGGCTGATAATCCAGGCACGGCGCGTACGATTGAACAGGTCGGCGACACGATTCATGAGATAGCCGCGATAAACCATTTCCTCGCCAAAGGCGGCGAGCGTCCAGGCTCCTGCCACGGCGAGCAGAGTCCACTTGATGCTGCCGTGAAGCGCGCGGAAGACCTCGAGATCCGGCTGTTTGCCGAGCCATTTCACCAGAATGGGTTGCGTAATGAAGAGCTCGATTAATTCGAGCGCCACTCCAGCGGCAATACCGAGCGCGATCGATGTCTTCCAGTTCCGATAGAGTTTGAGGCCGACACCTCGCCAGCTGATCTTTCGAAGCCAGAGTGAGAGCCAGCCAAACAACAGAAGGAAAGGAGTCTTGCTGACGGGAATGAGATGACGCTCGTCGGCCACAAAAATCAAAGCCACGACGACCAACTCGCCGACGGCCAGCCATTTGCTCTGCCGCCAGTTCGGCGCGGCGTTTTCCGGACCTGCAGTGGTGCTCTCCTGTATTGTTACGCCCGATTCGGCGCGACTTGCGGAATGAGTCCTGATGGGTTCCTTGCGAGTTGACTGTCTTGCCGATCAGCTCCGAGGCAGAGACAATGATTTTCTGTATTGCCGCACGAACCTGATTGCGACATAGGTGGTCAACATGACGAGCGCGCCGCCTGCTATCCAGCCAATCGGTACGATCCACCAACCGAGCGCATCTGTTCCGCCCGCGGGTACGCTGCCGAAACCAAGTCGAAAGGAGAACTCAAAATCGCCGCCGCTATTGGGAACGATCCACAATCCAGCGGTGTGCGGATGAATTAGTTTCAACGCCGCCACCAGCATGAGAACGGCGCCGAAGAAATATCCGAGGAAGGAGCCGAGCAGGACGAAGAAGCCGGCGATACTCAGACCCGCCGTGTGGAACAAGCTCTTGAGGATACGCAGGGGCGAGCGACTGACTTCCGCTCGCGCTAGCAGATTGTCGGTTGTGTACTGGCTGGCTAGATCCTCGGGATCGCCGAGACCGGCCAACGCGGCATCTACTGCGGCGACCGTTATCGGGCCGTCGCTCGCGGATTTGTCCAGGATGTGGCTGCGCAGCTCTTCGATAATCTCGCGGGTATCTTCGTCGTTCAGGCCGCGCAAGCGCTGGCGTAACCTGAGCAGATACGCTTCGATCGTCTTTTGTGCACCGTGTTGTTCGTTCTGCTGCGCGTCGGCCGACATGGTTTTTATTTTCCCTTCACTATTTCCCCTTCACTATCGGAGCAAGCAGCCGGCTCATGCTCTGCGAGAATCGAGCCCAAATCCCCGCCATTTCGCGGACTCGAAGGCGTCCAGCCGAGGTGAGCGCATAGTATTTGCGGGGATGGCCGGCATCCGACTCCACCCACTCGCTCTGCGCCAGGCCCAGCGCCTTGAGACGGCTGAGCAGCGGATAGACGGTTCCCTCGGAGACGATGAGGTCGGAATCGCTTTCTAGCCGCCGCAGGATTTCCAGGCCATAGAGTTTGCCATCCCACAACGAGGCTAGGATCGCGAGTTCGAGACAGCCCTTGCGGAGTTGGACTTCCCACTTGTCTGCAGCCTCGGGATCGCGGGCTCCGGTTTGCTTCACGTCGATACTATGCACTACAAGGTATCATGCTGTCAATAATGCGATTCTTGGTCAAAAGCGCTCATCGCCTCAATCCCCGGGGCCAGGACTGAGCGGGATGGTAGGGGTCCCTCGACTGCGCCGGGCCATTCACTCCGCGCAATGGCTCGGCTACGCTCAGGATGACAAGTCGGGGGAAACGAGGCTAATCGCCGGCAGCTTCGACCACAGGGATTTCTTCTTGGCTGCCGGTGCGCGTTGAGACTTTCGCGCTGGTCACTAAAATCACCGACGCAATGATGATGGCGCTGCCCATTGCGATGTAGCGGTCGATGCGCTCGTGGAGGACGAGCCATCCGAGGAAGAGAGCGACGACGGGATTAACGTACGCGTAAGTAGAGACCTTGGAGGTGGGAACGTGCTGCAGGAGCCAGATGTAGGCGGTGTATCCGATCCAGGAACCGCATACGACCAGGTAGAAAATCGCAGCCACTCCGCGGATGGTCCATGTGGCGGAGGATGGTTTTTCTATTACCAGCGCGAAAATCAGATTTGCAATTCCCGCGAAAAATACCTGCCATGCGATGGCGCTGAAGGGATCGGCGGCTGCCGTCTGCCATTTTTTGGAGAGCACCGAACCGAAGGCCCAGCTGAACGAGCCCAGTTGCAAGGCGAGCGACCACCAGAGTTCGCGATGGCCTAGGGAGCTGTCATGGCGGAGATCGGGGATGATGAGTACGACGACGCCGACGATGCCAATCGCGAGGCCGAGTTTTCCACGCCGAGAGATGTGGTGGTCGCCGAGCAACAGGCTATCGAGCACGAGGAACCAGAGCGGCGTCACGGCGATCAGCAGCGCGGCCAGGCCAGTGGGAACGATCAGTTCGGCGTAGGAGAGTGTTAAATTGCCGCCCATCAGGAGCAGAATGCCGACTGCGGCAAAATGGCTGAGTTGGCGCAAGGAAAATTTGATGCGGCGTCCGGTCAGGGCGCAATAGGCGAGCATCGCAGTACCGGCGATCAGGAAACGCGTGGCGCACATCAGGCCGGGAGGAATTTTCTCGACGGCGATGCCGATGCCGAGATAGGTTGATCCCCAGAAAACGTAGACCAGACCAAAGGCGGGAATGATCTTCCATCGGCTGGTAGGGGCTGTACTCATAGGATTGAGGAACGGGAAAATTCAGAATATCAGAGCGCGCGGACTGCTAATCGTCGGGCGATCTGGTCATTTAGCCGTCTCACATTCACATGTTCGTGGCGGTTGCCGAGCTTTGCTCGGCTGGGCAGGTGAGGGCACCTGCCCCTACGTGATTTTCGCGAGCCATCACTACGCGCCATTCAACAGGTTGCGGAGAACCGCTACTTCGGCTTTGATGCCCGAGCGGAGCGCGGGATCTACGTCTGGGGCGAAATAGGGTGAGTGATTGGAGGGAAGCGTGTTGCCGGATGTTTTGCTTTCGGCGTACTTCTGCGGGTCGGCGCCTCCCAGGCTCATGTAGAGGGATGGGACTCCTTGTTCGACGAAGAAGGCATAGTCTTCGGATGACGTGATGGGATCGGTAGTGATTACGTTGTCTTTTCCCAGCGCGGATTCGAGCGGAGCGCGCAGGCGATCGGCGAGATGAGGATCGTTATAGACGGAGTCGGTTGATTCGTAGTGCTCGATTAGCGTTTCCTGCTGTGCGCCGCCGGCGACGGCTTCGGCTTTGGCGATGCGGGTGATCGCGGCTAGAACTTGTTTGCGCACTTCTGCTTTGTAGGTACGCACGGTGAGGCCGAGTTCGGCCTTGTCGGGGATGATGTTGTTTTTCGTACCGGCGCGGATGTATCCAACGGTGACTACGGCCATCTCTCCCGGCTTTACTTCGCGGGAGACGATGGTTTGGAGAGCGAGGACGGTGCGGGCGGCGATCACGATGGGATCGATGGTTGCCTGGGGCGCGGATCCGTGGCCGCCTTTGCCGTAGATGGTGATTCGCAGAGAATCGGCATTCGTGTTGTAGATGCCGGGAGTGATGCCGATCTGACCGGCGGGAAGACCATTGCCGACGTGGAGGGCGATGCCGACATCGGGCTTTGGAAATCGCGTGAAGAGGCCGTCGGCGAGCATGGCCTTGGCTCCGGATATGGTTTCTTCGGCGGGCTGGCCGATCAGCATCAGCGTGCCGTGCCACGTGTCTTTGCTGTGCGCCATGATAGCTGCCGTGGCCACAAGCGACGCTATGTGCAGATCGTGACCGCAGGCGTGCATCACGGGGACGTCGCGTCCGGAGTCGTCTTTGGTGTGGACTTTGCTCGCGTAGGGGAGGCCGGTTTTTTCTTCGACGGGAAGCGCGTCTAGTTCGGTGCGAAGCATGACGGTGGGGCCGGCGCCGTTTTTCAGAATGGCGACTACGCCGGTGCCGCCGACTCCTTCGGTGACTTCATAGCCGAGGCTGCGTAAGCGAGTGGAGAGTTTGGCGGCGGTTTGTGTCTCGTGTGAGGAGAGTTCAGGATTCTGATGAAGATCGATGTATAGGTCGTGGGCGGCGGGGTAGACGGCGTCGACTTCTTTGGAGGTTGGCGCCTGGGCGCAGGCGTAGACAGTTAGTGAGAGAAAAAGAAGAAGGCTTGCTGATTTCATGATTCAACGATGATATGCATCGGTGAGGAGTGGAGCAAGTTTGGGACGCTATTCGTCGTTCGCTTTTCGCTTAGCTCGGATTCTCGCGAACAGCGAACGACGTGCAGCGCCTTTATCTTAATCGGCGTGCTGGCGATCTACTGACCAGATTGCCGCAGAGTCTTTCTCGAGTGGATAAAGGTGGACCATCCAATTGAAGACGATGGGATAGAATTGGCCGCCGTTCGCGTCGCACGCTTCCTTGGTGACGATGGAACCTCTCAGGCCAAACTTGGGATTTGGACGCAGGCCTTCTCCCCTTTGGCTTTCGGGGGCGCGGCAAAAGTTTACGTGCTCGTGCCACTGCGCTATGCTCAGCGGGATCCGTTCGTTTAAATCGTCTTCGGTGAAACGCTTGGGAGCTGTGTACATTACGCCCTCCAGACGATAACCGTCGCCGACCTTCTCATAAAGGAGCGACGTGGGATGCTCGGGATTGAACGCGAATCTTGCTTCGATGGCGTAGCGATAATTGGTGAAGTGATATTGCTTTTGGGGTACTTCGGGATGGAAAATTTTAAAGCCTGAGTCGAGCGCTACGTGGTAGTCCTTGTACTTTTCCATCACGCCGCGCGCCGTGTCCGCGACCTTCTGAGCTTTCTCGGCATCGCCGGGCTGCGGAGTGCGAAGCGCCGTCATATGCATGTGGGGGCCCATATCCATGTGATGGCCTTCCATGGAATGCAGGCTGGCGTCAGCGTCTTCTCCGGATTCCTGGCCACCCATCTGTGACATATCGTGGCCGGGCATATTCATGCCCTTCATATCTTGCGACGAATTTTGTTGAGCGAAGCAGAGCGCGCCGGACAGGCAAAGCAGAGTCAGCAGAGTTTTCATGAGAGTTCTCCAGCCTTTTTTATGGCGATTATATTAACCCTGCCTTAGATGCGTAGTTGCGTGCAACTGTGATTTTCGTAGGGGTATTACGGCGGTAATTGGGAGTGAGATTGTGACTAACTGCAGATCCCTCGCGTTGCTCGGGATGACAAAGCAAAAAGCGGGTGGCTAGGCGGCGTTACTCAGGCCCATGCGAGCCAGGACTTTCGCGGCCGCTTCGGTGCCGGAGCGAACGCAGTCGGGGACGCCGATGCCGTTATAGCCGTTGCCCGCCAGGGCGAGCGCTGGCAGTTGGTGGCGCAGCGATTCGATGCGTTGCAGGCGCTCGAGATGGCCGACTGTGTATTGCGCCATCGCCGACTTCCATTTATAGACGCGGGCGAAGAGGGTCTCGGCGGTGAGGCCGATGATTTCGCGCAGTTCACGGCGGACGATTTCGAGAATTTCTTCTTCGCTTGATTGCAGGATCTGTTCGTCACGCGCTCCGCCGAGGAAACAGCGAACGATGGCGCGATTTTCGGGAGCGCGGTGCGGGAATTTATTGTGAACGAAAGTGGCGGCGAGCATGCGGCGGCCTTCGCTGCGCGGGACCAGAAAACCGAAGCCCGGGGGAAGAGAGCGGCGGACTTTTTCATCGTAGCCAAGAGTGACTGTCACCGAGGAACCGTATTGAATCCCGGCTAATTCCTGGGCCAGTTTCTCGTTTGAACTTTGCAACACAGAGGCGGCGGCTTGCGTTGGTGTCGCCATGATTACCGCGTCGAAGCGATCGGTTTTGTCGCGGACGCTAACGGTCCAGCCGCTGCCGTCGCTTTGTGGGAGCAGCGATTCGACGGGCAACGTGGTTCTGAGGGCATTCGCGTCGAGGCGCGCTACTAAGGCGTCGATCATCTGCTGCATGCCGTCTCTGAGCGAGGTGAAGAGCGGGCGCGCGGGGCCGTTGGAAGCGGCTTTCATTTTTTTGCGCGATGCGAGCATGGCGCGACCGAGGCTGCCGTATTGCGATTCCATGTCGGCGAAGCGCGGGAGCACCGAGCGCACGCTTAGCTGCGAGGCTTCGCCGCCATAGACCCCGGAGAGCAAGGGATCGGCGAGCAGGTCGACCATTTCCGGGCCGTAGTGGCGTTCGACCATCTGGGCGACGGTTTCATCGCTGGTGGCTTTGTGCGGTGGATGAAACCATTCTGCCGCCATGCGAAACTTCGTGCGCCAGGAAAAAAGCGGCGAGAGGACGGTGGGCATGATCTTGGTGGGCACCATGAACATGAGTCCGTCGGGCATCACGACGAGCTTGCCGTTGGTAACGATGTAAGTCTTGCGATCGGAATCGTTAGAGCCGATCAGTTGATCGCCTAGTCCGATCTTTTTGCATAGGTCGGTGGCCCAGGGTTTTTCGGTGAGAAAGGAATCCGGGCCGGCTTCGACGATGCAGCCGTCGACGTGGTCGGTGACCAGGACTCCGCCTAGGCGTGGACTTGATTCGAATAAGACGTACTCGACGAGCGCTCCGGACTTGCGCTTTTCTTCGAGCACGTAGGCGGCCGATAGGCCGGAGATGCCGCCGCCGATGATGGCTATGCGTTTCATGATTGCTGTTCGCTGTTCGCCGTTCGCTCTTCGCTTTTCGCTAAAGGCTTCACCGCCTTCAACCGGCTGCTTACTAGTTCGGCTAGGGCTGCCGTTAGTGTCTTTGAGTCGTTTAACGATTCGGCTCGCCACAGGCGCATGCCTTCTTTTTCCGCGAATTGTTTGAAGAAGATGTCGATATCGTAGAGGACTTCGACGTGATCGCAGAGAAACCCCACGGGATGGAGGAAGACTCCGCGATGGCCTTTCGCTTTTAGATTTCTGATTGTGTCTTCTACGGTGGGGCCGATCCATGGGCCTCTGGACATGCCTTGGCTCTGGAAGGCGAAGGTCCAGTCGTCGGGCGACAGGCCGGCTTCTTTGGCTACCAGTTCGGCGGTTTCTTTGGATTGGCGCTCGTAGGGATCGCCGGCGGCGATGGTGCGCTCGGGGACGCTGTGAGCAGTGAAGATTATGGGGAGCTTCGCGCCGTTTTCTGCGGAGACTATCTCCCACGCGCCGCGGAGTTTTTCGGCGAAGGCTTTGGCTAGGGTCGGCTGATCGTGCCATTCATCGACGAAGTCCAGTTCGAAGGGGAGGTTACCTTCGCCCGCGACAGCGCTGCGGTAGAGGCCAACGCTGGTGCGGGAGTTTTGCGGGGCCAGGCAGATAGCGATTACGCGATCGTAGCCGTGGCTTGCGATTGCTTTCACGGCCTCACTGATAAATGGCTTCCAATTGCGCATGCCGGCGAATACGGGCATGTTTAGCAGTTGCGAAAGTTGATCGGCTTGGAGAAGGGTCCAGCAGGCGAGGGGGGAGAAGCCGATCAGAGAATAGCGATGGCGAATTTCTTCTACGACCGTCGGTGGCAGCGGCCTTCCGCCGGTGACGTACTTTAGGAATTCGGGCGTCTGGCCGGGGTTTTCGGGGCTGCCGTGGGCTAGCAGGAGGACGGCGGTTTTCGCGGGCTTCGCGCCGGCGAACGAGTTTATGTTATTCGCGCAGTAGCACTGGCTGGCGAGGCCTAGCGGGCATGCGGTCATTTTCGGCCTCGCTCGCGACGGGGGTGCTCCCTATTGAAAAAAGCAGGTCCTTCGCTTCGCTCAGGATGACAATTCATAATTAGAGATTATCAACGCTTGCTCTTCGGGGTCGCTTTGAAATCGGCTGAATGCTCGCGGATGTAATCGCAGAGCGCTTTCACGTTGTCGACCGGAGTTTCGGGAAGGATGCCGTGGCCTAGGTTGAAGATGTGGCCGGGGCGTCCAGCGGCTTGGCGCAGAATGTTTTCGGCGCGTGATTTTAGTTCTTTCCAATCGGCGAAAAGCAGGACGGGATCGAGATTGCCTTGCACGGCTTTTTTGCAATTGAGGGTCTGCCATCCCTTGTCTAGTGGGATGCGCCAGTCGAGACCAATTACTTCGGCTTCGCTCTCTTGCATTGACGGGAGAAGCGTGGCGCTGTCGGTGCCGAAATAGATCACGGGGACTCCGGTTTTTTGCAGGCGCCTGACCAGATCGGTCACGTGCGGCAAAACGTAGTGGCGATAATCTTCGACGCTCAGGCAGCCTACCCAACTGTCGAAAATTTGAATGGTGTCGGCTCCGGCTCGCACCTGCTCGGCGGAATACTCTGCGGTGACGGCGACCAACTTCTTCATCAGTTCGTTCCACGCGGCGGGCGCGGAGTACATCATCTTCTTGGTGAAAATGTAGTTGCGCGAGCCTCTACCTTCGATCATGTAGCTGGCTAGGGTGAAGGGGGCTCCGCAGAAGCCGATGACGGGGAGCTTGTCGCCGAAGTGTTTGCAGACTAATTTCACCGCTTCTGAGACGTAGCCTAGATCGGCGGCGCGATCGGTGCGCAGGCGGGAGATGTCTTCGGCGGTGCGAACCGGCTTCTCAATTTTTGGGCCCTCGCCGACGGAGAAATGAAAGGGCAGGCCCATGACTTCGAGCGGGAGGAGAAGGTCGGCGAAAATTATGGCGGCGTCGACTTTGAGGATCTCGGCGGCTTCAATGGTGACCTGGGCGGCGACTTCGGGCTTTTTGCAGATCTCGATCAGGGAATATTGTTTGCGGATGGCGCGGTATTCCGCCATGTAGCGTCCGGCCTGGCGCATGAACCAGACGGGAGTGCGTTCTGTGGGCTGCGCCTTGGCGGTGCGAATGAAGAGAGAATTGGGAGCGGACATGAATTTATAAATCTAACATCTTCGAGCGAACTGGGGACGTGACGTGGATCACGCAGGCGATCTTCTTTACTGGGATTTGTGAAATACATAAAAGAAGAGCGCCACGGTGAAACATCCGAACCCCTCGATGAACGAGGAGAATAGCGCTACCGGAGGAACCACGCCGCGCAAGACGTTGAGCAGGGTGAACACGAACGTCCACAGTAGAAGAGCTGTTATCAGAGTCGTTCCCACAAGAGCCAGCAGGGCTGCATTTTTGGGTGTCATGGACGGAGTATGAGCGTTGTGGTGGTCGCGCGCAACTCGCTGGCTAACTTCGAGAGCGATTCTCGATAGCAACCAAAGGCATGCACCAAGGAGGACACAGAGGGACACAGGGCAACTCTCAGGGACGAAGCACGTAGTTTGACGCCACCTCATGAAATGCCGCTTGTTGTCTGGTTTGTTCTGACTCGTTCCAACCTAATTCTTTGGCCATCAAGTCGGCCACTGCGGGCGCCATTTCCTGCGCCGCCCGAGCGTTTAGGAAGAGAGCGCGAGTGCGGCGGGCTAGGACATCTTCGATGGTGCGGGCCATTTCTTGGCGGGCGGCCCAGATTACTTCTGCCTTGATATAAGAGAGCGCGGGATGAAGTGGCTCGCCGAGTTGTGCGTCGGCCTCGATTAGCTTGCGAATTTCATGGGCGTCCGATCCGTAGATTGCGAGCGAGTCGGGCGGCTGGGCGGCTTCACGAAAACCGTGGATGTGGAGATGGTCCGTCACGCATCGCTTTTCTGGCAATTGGGCTAGAATTGCGGCTTGATCGACGCAATCCTCGGCCATGTGGCGATAGGTTGTCCACTTTCCGCCAGTGACGGTGACGAGGCCGGAGCGGTCGATGTGGACGATGTGGTCACGCGAGAGGGCGGCGGTTCTCACCGTGCTGCCGGCCGCGTTCGAGGATCCTACCAGCGGCCTTATTCCTGCGAAGACGCTTAATACGTCGCTGCGGTTGGGCGCTTTTGCGAGATATTCTCCGGCGGTTGCCAGGATGAATTCTATTTCTTGTTCGGTGGCGACGGGCTCCAGGGTCGGCTTCGGGATGGGCGTGTCGGTCGTGCCTACCAGGGTGTGGCCGTGCCATGGGATGGCGAATAATACGCGGCCGTCGCTGGTGTGGGGAACCATTACGGCGCTTTCTCCCGGAAGAAAGCTTTTGTCGAAGACGAGATGAATGCCCTGGCTCGGAACCATCATTGGCGTGGCTGATGGCTCGGCTTGGAGGCGAAGGGCGTCGCTGAATGCTCCGGTGGCGTTGACTACAACCTTGGCGGCGGCGCGCAATTCGTTGCCCGTTTCGACATCGCGGGCGGTGATGCCGTTCACGAAGCCCTGAACGTCTTTGGTCAGGCCAGTGACCTCGACGTAGTTCAGCAACGTTGCTCCCTGCTCATAAGCGGTGGCAACCATGTGGATGAGGAGGCGGGCATCGTCGAATTGTCCGTCGTAATAAACGGCGCCGCCGCGGAGGCCTTCGGCCTTTAATGTGGGCAGATGTACGAGCGTCTCTTCGCGGGAGAGAATGCGCGAGGCGCCGAAGCCGTACTTGCCGGCAAGTAACTGATAGAGCTTTAATCCGAGGCCGTAGAACGGGGCTTCCCACCAATCGTAGTTGGGGACGACGAAGGCCAGGTCGTGGACAATGTGGGGCGCATTTTGCAGGAGGAGGCCGCGCTCTTTTAGGGCTTCCATCACGAGGCCGATGTTGCCCTGCTCGAGGTAGCGCACGCCGCCGTGAGCCAATTTAGTGCTGCGGCTGGAGGTACCTTTGCCGAAATCGCTTTGCTCCAGGAGAAGAAGGTCGTAGCCGCGGGAGGCCGCGTCGATGGCAACGCCCACGCCGGTCGCGCCTCCGCCTATGACGATCATGTCCCAGGAAGTGGGATGGGCTTCGAGGCGACGCCACATTTCGGATCGAGTCATGGGTGCTTGATGAGCAGGATAGCTTGCGCTGCGCTGGGGCCAAAGTCGCGAGCGGGGTTCATCGGCGGTGCGACGGGAGGTCAAAATCCCCGCCCTTTCGGCTTCGCTCAGGGCAGGCTCTGTCGCGGAAGGCGCGACAAGGACGGGCCATCCTGGATTGTGATGTGAGGAGTTATTGCTGTTCTACCCACGCGAAAGAGCGAGTTACTGCTTTTTTCCAGAAGTGATAGAGGCGTTCGCGAGTTGAGGCGTCCATCGTGGGTTCCCAGCGCTTGTCGACGGCCCAGTTGGAGACTAGTTCATCTGTGTCACGGAAGAAACCGACTGCCAGGCCGGCGGCGTAGGCTGCGCCTAGCGCTGTGGTCTCTTTCACCATCGGGCGAACTACCGGCCTCGCCAAGATATCGGACTGGAATTGCATCAGCAGATCGTTGGTTACCATGCCTCCGTCTACGCGGAGGATGTCTAGGCCGATGGCGGAGTCTTGGGAGTCGGAGATGGCCATGGCGTCGACTACTTCGCGGACCTGAAAAGCGGTGGCTTCGAGGGCGGCGCGGGCAATGTGGCCCTTATGGATGAAACGGGTCAGGCCGGCGATTACGCCGCGCGCGTCGTCCTTCCAATAGGGAGCGTAGAGACCGGAAAAGGCGGGCACGAAGTAGACGCCGCCGTTGTCATTCACAGTTCTCGCCAGCGCCTCGATGTCGGAACTGTTTTTGATTAGGCCAAGATTGTCGCGGAGCCACTGCACGAGAGCTCCGGTGATGGCGATGCTTCCTTCCAGCGCGTAGCTGGGTGGTTGATCGCCGAACTTATAGGCGACTGTTGTCAGTAGGCCGCAGTTTGAGAGCACTGGTTTATTGCTGGTATTCATCAGCATGAAGCAGCCGGTGCCGTAGGTGTTTTTTGCTTCTCCGGGCTTGAAGCAGGCTTGCCCGACTAGGGCGGCTTGCTGATCGCCTAGATCGCCTGAGATGGGGACTCCTGCGATGGGCGGGAGGTTTGCGGTGCCGTAGACTTCGCTGCTTGAGACAATCTTGGGCAACATCTGGATCGGGATAGTGAAGTCGTCGAGGATTTCTTGGTCCCACAGCAGCGTGTTGAGGTTCATCAACTGGGTGCGGCTGGCATTGGTGACGTCGGTTAGGTGTGCGCCGCCTTGCGGACCACCGGTGAGATGCCAGATTAAGAACGTGTCGATGTTGCCGAAGAGGAGATCGCCGGCTTCGGCTTGGGCCCTGGCGTTGGCGACATTTTCTAGAATCCAGCGCAGCTTTAGGCCGCTGAAATAGGTGGCTAACGGGAGGCCGGTCTTGGCGCGATAGCGGCCTTGTCCGCCATGCGCGGCGAACTCGGCTACCGTCGCGGCAACGCGCGTGTCCTGCCAGACGATGGCGTTGTATATCGGCTTGCCTCTTTTCTTGTGCCACACGACAGTGGTTTCGCGCTGGTTGGTGATTCCGATAGCGGCCAGATCTTGCGGGCGTAGGGCGCGCGCGGTCGTCGTCGTCATTGCCTCTTGGATTACATCGCAGGTGCAGCGCCAGATTTCTTCGGGATCGTGCTCGACCCATCCGGGCTGCGGGTAGATCTGCCGGTGCTCTTTTTGAGCTGAGGAGACGATGCGGCCCGAGCGATCGAAGACGATGAAGCGCGTGCTGGTTGTTCCTTGATCGAGGGCTGCGATGTAACTTGCTGGCAATGGTTCGTCTTCCTCAGAGTTTATTGTTTCAGCTCATCTGCTTGGACCTTGCACCCGCCGCGAAGCCGGAATCCCTGCGGCAGAGACTTTAACAGAAGGACGGGGTTAGATGTAGTGAGCACCCGTAGATGACTGTAGGGTGACAAAAGTTACTGTTACCGAATGCCCCGTCTGACAGGGATTCCGCAGATTGTTGGGCAGCGGTTGAAATCGCGAGGATCTTTTCCGGCGGCGAAACGGTCGATAGTCATAAACGGGACGAAACCTCTTTCGGAGCCCCAATTGGCAAGGTGATGGAGATAGAAGGAGTTAAGGGGCGGGGTTAGTGAGATACATTGCTTCGGGTAACTCGAAATATATTCTACTGTAACTAGCGATAGCACGATGGTGGGCTGTTACCTCTGGCGAGTTTGTGGCATCTTATGCAATAGCTGTAAAAGGTTTGCGGCACGCGGCAGACCGGGAACGTGGGGTTCCAATGAAGCGTCTGGGCAAGGTGATCCGGTCGGTACAGGCTTTTGGACGGGAGCTATCTCGCCGGTCTGGTGCGATCGACAGATCGAGCGTGCCCAAGATTGGCATTGCGCTGGGCGGCGGATTTGCCCGCGGGATGGCGCACATTGGGGTGCTGAAGGTCCTCGAAGAAGAAGGCATCCCGGTCAGCCTGGTTGCGGGGACTAGCGTAGGCGCGATCATGGGCGCGGCCTATTGCAGCGGGCTGACGATTGCCGAACTGGAAGAGCTCGCTCACAAAGTTCGCTTCACGACTTTTGCGCGCTGGACGCTTTCGCGATTTGGCTTTGCCTCGACCGACCGCATGACTTCCTTCCTGAGGCGGACTTTAAAGGTGTATTCCTTCGAAGAGTTGCGCATCCCCCTGGCTGTTACGGCCACCGACTTCAAGACGGGCGGAGGGACGGTCTTTACTTCCGGACCAATCATCGATCCTGTGCGGGCTAGTTGCGCTTATCCGGGAATGTTTTTGCCGGTCGAACTTGAGGGGCGCTGCCTGGTGGATGGGATGCTTTCTTATCCAGTGCCGACGCGGCCGCTGCGTGAAATGGGCGCGGAGCGGGTGATTGGAGTGCATTTGAAGGGGCAATGGTCGAAGGGCTGTGTACCCCGGCATTTCTTTGATGTGATTGGGCAGTCGTTCGCGATCGCGCAGGATATGATGAGTTCGGTGTGGCGGAGCGCGGCCGATATTGTGATTGAGCCGGATGTGGCGGGCTTCGATTATGACGATTTCAAGCGGGCTGGCGAGTTGATTCGCGTGGGCGAGATGGCGATGCGCGCGGCTTTGCCGGAAGTTCGGAAGTGGATGGAAGTGCCGGCAGAGGAACTGTCTCCGCTCAAGGCAGTTGGGATGGTCGTTCGGCCATCGCCTATGCCGGCGGATTGAAGTTGGTCGAAGAAGCTCACCTCGGGCGCTAAAGCGCCACCTCCTCATTGTGACTTTATGGCACGACTGAAGTCGTGCCCTTCCCCACCCCACCGCCGTGCCCCTCCCTACTCCGTCCCTTACTCCAATCTTGTGAGTCCCTATAATGGTGGCGCTATGGGTGAGATTGATTATGCGGCGATGTTGGCGGTGGCTTTGGCGGAGGCTCGCATCGGGCTGGCGGAGGGCGGGATTCCGATTGGGGCGGCGATTTTCGATTCCGCGGGGAAGGTGGTGGGGGCGGGGCATAATCGGCGGGTGCAGAATGGGGATCCTTCGCTGCATGGGGAGACCGACGCGTTTCGCAACGCCGGGCGGCAGCGAAGCTATCGCGAGTTGACGATGGTTACGACGCTGGCTCCTTGCTGGTATTGCAGCGGGCTGGTGCGGCAGTTTGGATTTCGATCGCTGGTGGTGGGCGAGAGCAGGAATTTTCAGGGTGGGATGGAGTGGCTGCGGTCGCTGGGAGTGCAGGTTGTTGATTTGGATTCTTCGGAGTGCGCTTCTTTGTTGGGGGATTATATTCGGCAGAATCCGGCGGTTTGGAATGAAGATATCGGGGAGGAGTGACTTTAACTTCAGCGCCTAAAGGCCCGATCAAGACGTAGATTTAATCGCAGCGCTGAAGCGCTGCGCCGCCCAAAAGCGCCAGCAAACCGCTAGAAGACAAAGTGCAGGGTCATTTGGATTTGGCGTGGGCTGCCTATGGTTTTGTTGACTATGCCCAGGCCGGAGGGACAGTTGTAGAAGCCATTCATCGCATTTGGCGTGCCGCAACCGGTAGGCAAAGGCGTTGTACCTGCATTCGGAAAATTGTTATAGAACTGGTTCTGGGAAACGTCGTCGATGGGGATGTCGAAGCTGGCGGTGTTGGTCAGGTTGAAAATGTCGAAGGTGTATTTCAGAGAATAGCGCTCGGTAAGTTGGGTGAGCTTGGCAAAAGAAATGTCGGCGCGGCGCTGCCATGATTGACGGAAGATGTTGCGCTGGCCGGTGGTAAAGTTGGTCTCGAAAGTATCTCCGGCGGGGATTGCGCCGTTGAGATCTCCGGGTTGTAGCAAAGGTATGGTGAAGCAGTTGGGGTTGAGCGCCTCGTCGCCATTTCCAAAGGCTCCCGTCGAGCCCGTGACCGCACTTTTCGCGGTGCAGCCAGCTTTAAGCGGGACCACCGGATTGGTGATGCCATCGAAGACGCTGTAGTAGATGCTGCCGACGGCACCGGTGTAGTCGATGATGCTATAGGGCTGTCCGCTCTGGAGCACGGTGATGCCTTGAATCGCCCAGCCATCCGCTAGCTTGCCTTTCAGCGTGTTCGTTGGAAAGAATTTCGGGAATTCGTAGACGTAACTGAAATTGAAAACGTGAGTGCGATCGAAGTCGGACGATCCGTAGCCGGAGCGAAGATTGAGCGGATTGTTCCCGTTATAGAAGAGACCCATGCCGCTTTGTTCGTCGGTGGCGTGGGAATAGGTGTAAGAGAAGCCGAACTGCAATCCGTGGCTCATGCGCTTTTCGATGTGAGTCTGGAGCGCGTTGTACGAGGAGATGCCCGCCGCAGTGTAGCTCTCTGATTCCGCCGAATAACCGATGTAGGGTACGCGCAGATCTACGTTGCCGCCTTCGAAATTGGCTAGATAGGGCTGGTTATTCGGCAGGTTAATTCCCCCTACCGTATATCCGTAGGTGTATTGCTGGGGGTTTTGAGAGTTGGGGTGGGCGGGATTGGTCGGCGTGGCGATTACTGGCTGATTGAAGGGGATGGGGATCACTTCGTGGCGGCCGAGGTTGCCGACGTATCCGACCTCGATGGCGAGATCGTTACGCGGCTGCCACTGGAGGTCGAGCGTGTAATTGATGGTGTAGGGCAACTTGTTGGCGCGGTTGTAGGTTGCGAAGGAGAAGAGCGATGCGCCGTTGATAATGGCTGCCTGGTTGGGCAGGTATTGGTCGATGCTGGCTGGATTGCCGCTGGGAGGGGGGGCAAGGGTTGGCCCCCATGGATTAGTGAATGGGTCGTTCGCGTTGTTGTAGGGTGGGGCAGGAGCGGGACAAGTCGGTATGAATCCCAGATAGTAGCTTGAGGGCGTACAGTTGGTTGCGTCGACGAAGGGCGGAGTCTGGTTGACGCCGAAAGGCCCACCGTTGATTACGCCTTCGGCGTAGCCAGGTGAAAGATAGGAGAAAAGTTCGCCGCGATCGTAGTAGATGCCGGATCCGGCGCGGACTACGACCTTGTCATTGAAGCGCTTGGGACTCCAGGCGACGCCTAGGCGCGGGGCCAATCCCCACTGACGGCCGGTGAGGGTGGTGTTGCTTACACCCTTGGTTGGGAAGAGTTTGTTGTTGCCGGCGAAGATGATTCCGTTGAGGCCGGTGCCGGAGGGATCGATGGTGTCGGTGGCGTCATCGTAGGTGTAGCGAGAGGGATCGAAGTTGAAGAGGCGTCCGTATTTTTCGGTGAGGCCACCATCCCAATCCCAGCGCAGGCCGGCGGTGAAGGTTAGGTTGGTGCGGAACTGAAATTTATCCTGGATATAGGCTCCGGATTGGCCGGAGCGGTAGTAGCGGTCCGCGTCGCCTTGCAGGAATTTGGTGGTGGTGAAGTCATCGCTGATGTTGACAATTCCCTGAACAAATTCGGAAAGATCGGCGCTGGAGATAATGCCTTGGCCGGTTCTCTTGTCGCGGGCATTGAGCTGAGTGTAAGCGTAGCTGCCGCCGAAATTCAGGGTGTGCTTACCCTTGATCCAGATGGCATTGGCGGAAGGCATGATGCGATTTTGAAAGACTCCGGTAAAAGCTCCCTGAGAAGCAGAGCCCTGGCCGATGACGAGAGGTTGCTGGTTGGTGATGGGGCAGGGATTGGCGGCGTTGCAGGCTGGGCCGATGCCCGAGTTGTTGGTGGTGTTGTTTATTCCAAAAGAGTCGACGACGCTGATGCCCGGGAAGAAGGTTGAGCCGAAGGTGTTGATGGGGGCGGTTCCAGTTTGACCGGCGAAAGATTGCGGCGTGAAAGGCTGGCCGATGGTGCTGTAGACCTTCTCGCGCAGGATGCCGAGAACTTCGGTGATGCTTAGATTGGGCCGGAGCGCCTGGGTGTTGGTGATGGACGCGACCTGGCTGCCGGCATCGAGGTATTGAGGAAATCCGGGGACGTTGGAGTAGGCGTAAGGGGCAACGGTCGGGTCGTGCTGATAATAATATTTCGCGGAGATGGTGTCTTTGGCGCTCGGGTTCCAATCGAGATTGGCGACGGCTTGATCGGCTTTGAAGTAGGCGGTGCCGGGGCTGAAAGCGTTTTCGGGGAAAGTTGCGTCGGCGGTCTGCCCATCCCACGAGGGAATCAAAAACTGACCGTTGGGCAATTTGTAATTAAACAAGGCGAGTACAGTCGGACTCACTTGGTTTGCAGTTATCGGTTGGAGGCCGTAGAAGTTGCCGGGGAAGTTGACATTCGCATTCGCAAGGTCAACCAATCCCTGCGCCGTACGGTTAGTGTCGGTAAGACCCGGCGGCACGATCAGGCGGGAGACCCCGATATCCTGATCGGAATCGTGAAGGTGCTGATAGCTGATGAAGCCGAAGAGTTTGTTCTTGATGATTGGGCCGCCTAGCGTGCCGCCGACGGTCTCGCGATGCAGTTCGGGATTTTTGTCGTCGGTAGGAATGTTTGGGTCTTCCTTGTTGAAGAAGGGAGCGGCGTTGAGCCAATTCGTGCCGCGATGCCAGTAGGCCTGGCCATGAATTTGGTTGGTGCCGGAGGTGGTGCTCATGTCGATGTGAGCGCCGCTGGAGGCGCCTTGCTGGGCGTCATACATGGAGGCATTGACGCGTAATTCCTGAACCGTTTCTGGGGCGGGCGTGGGCAAGGCCTGGCCGACGGCGAGATAGACGGAGGCGGTGCTCTGGACGGGCGCGGCGGTGGTGCTGTTGGGATTGGCGACTCCGGTATTGTTGACGATGCGGGCGGATGCCACCTGGCTGGTGCTCTTGCCATTGAAGAGATTGCTGGCGTCGACTCCGTTGAGGAGGAAACTGTTGCTGGTGTCGCGCTGGCCGTTGGCCCAGATGGGCTGATTGCCGAGGCCGCTGTTGACGCCGGTGCCGCCGGGCAGTTCGGCGTTGACTCCGGGAGTGAGGATGGCGAGGCCGGTGAAGCTGCCGGTGGGCAGCGGGACGTTCTGAATCTGCTGGTCGTCGAGCACGTAGCCGTTGGTGGTATCGACGGCGTTCATGAGCGGGTCAGCTTGAACTTCGACGACGGTTCCGACCTGGCCGACGGGTAGGACTGCGTTGACGGTCGCGGTGCGATTGGCTTGAACTGTGATGGAGGGGATCTTTTGCGTCTCGAAACCGTCGTGGGTGAAGGTGAGAGTGTAGGTGCCGATGGGAAGATTGACGAAATCGTAGACGCCGCTGGTGTTCGTTTTTTGGGTGCGGGTGAGTTTTGTCTGGTCGCCGACGATGGTGACTGTGGTGTCGGGGAGAACTCCGCCGGTTTTGTCGGCTACGGCGCCGGTGATGCCGCCTAGAGTCTGCTGAGCGTGGGCGGAGAGCAGGATGAGTGATGATGCGGCGAGTAGAACGGTGAGTCTGATTTTCTTGAGCATCAATTGCCTCGTATGAGTTCTTGAGTAAAGACACTGCGACAGCGCCGCTTGTCCGCGGGTTGAGTTACTTCTTAAGTTTCAGAAACGGTACTTGCGGCAAGGCTGGTTGCTCGCGTTTCGATGCAAAGGGAACGAGCAAATTTACGCGAGTTGAGTGCGGAAGGAAAGGATTCGCTGTAGTCAAAATTTCTTTGGCAGAGATCAGATATTTTTATGGCGGGATCGTGTCTCGTCGACGCGGCTTTCGCCAGCGGCTATTAAGGTCAGCGTTTGGACCCGGACAGTGAGGGGTAAGTAGGGATCCTTCGACTCCGCCGAGCCATCCGCTCCGCGCATGGCTTGGCTACGCTCAGGATGACAAATTTCAAGAGTGAGTGTGTTTATCGCAGTGGTTTTTTGTTACGGGGATGGATGGCGAACCAGAGCAGACCTGCGGTCAAATACGCTAGATAGATGTAGGGCAGCTTGCCGTAGGGGCCTTCGGGGACGGGATAGAGATTTCCTACCAGCGCGAGCAGCATGGCGGTCGCGGCTAGCCAGGGGATGATCTGCGCTCCTGCGCGGTGAGCGCCGTGATCGCGCAGGTAGCGGGGGAGCGCGACGCAGACTAATGCGTAGGCGACGATGAAGCCGTAGGTGGCTAGCGAGCCCAGCCAGCCGTAGACATCCAGACCGCTGGCTCCGCGGGCGGCGAGGACTGCGACGGGGGCGAGGGCGGCTAGGCCGGTAATGATGACGGCGCGGCTGGGAGTTTGATTTTGCGCGTGGGTATTGCGCAGGGAATCGTGGGCCAGGCCGTGGTGAGCCATGAGCAGGAGGACGCGTGCGGCGGCGGTGATGCAGGCGAGGGTTCCGGCAAAGAGGCTGACGAGGGCGCCGATATCGATGAGCAGGCCGAGCACTGGGACGCCTCCGACTTGCGCCAGTACGTGCATCGGAGCCTGGCTTGCGCCTAGATCCTGGCCGGCAGTGTGGAAGCCCAGGACTTCGGCGTAGGCGCAGACTATGAAGAAGCCTCCGGCTAGAAGGGCACTTAGGATGACTGCGCGCGGGATGGTCTGGAGCGGGTTGCGCGCCTCGGAGCCGAGGGTGGTGGCGCTTTCGAAGCCTACGAAACTGAAGAGGGCGAGCACGAGGCCGAGGCGCAGGCCGCTGCCGGTCATGCCGTGGAGATGCAGTTGTTCGCTATCTAAATGCCAGCCGTGACGAAAAAGTACGAGAGCGACAACGATCACGATTACGGTGACGGATGCGGCTTCGATCCATAGCATGAGGCGGGCGGAGATTTTGACGTCCCGGTAGGCAATCCAGATCGAAACGGCAGTGACCAGCGTCGCGAGTAAGGCGGTGGAGAAGACGTGGCCGGTGGCATCGTGGAGCAGAAGGTTTGCGTAATGGTAGAAGCCGCCAATGACGCTGGATCCGGTGGCGACGTAGGCGAGTAGAAGGCTCCACGCTACGGTCGCGCTGAGCCATGGCGGGAGAATCATGGAAGCGTAGGTGTAGAGCGACCCGGGGGAAGCGGAATGGCGGGCGTAGCGGGCAATGCAGAGCGCGACGAGCAACACGGCGGCGGTGGCGAGCGCATAGGCCAGCCATGTGCCGTTGCCGGCTAACGCGCAGACCAGCGGGATCGTCGCGGCCGGCGTCGTGGTCGGAGCGATAGTGGAAACGGATTGTGCGAGCGTTTCCATGGGCGAGAGAATTTCGCGGCGGAGGCCGTAGTCCGCGGCTTGCGAAGTCGCGATGGATGCTTGCGCGGAGTTTGGCGGCGCTTGGTTGAGATGCATTGGGGTGGGATTGTACAACAGGGGCTCACGGAGAACGGATTTGGAGAAAATCTGGCTGAGGAGACGGTGTATGATCTGGCCACGTTTTGCCTGCTATCGATTGGGGCGAGAAGAGAGTCGTCGATGAGATTTGATAGGCAGTTATTGCAGAGCGTTCCGAAAGTGCTGTTGCACGAGCATCTTGATGGCGTGCTGCGGCCGCGGACGGTGGTGGAGTTAGCAAAAGATGCGGGATATGGGGAACTTCCGACCGACGATCCCGAAGCGCTGGCGCAATGGTTTTTTCGCGGCGCGAATCAGGGGAGCCTGGCGAAATATCTGGAGGGCTTCGCGCACACGATTGCGGTGATGCAGACGGAAGAGGCCCTGGAGCGCGTCGCCTATGAGCAGGCCGCGGACTTGAGCAAGGACGGCGTTGTGTATTTTGAAACTCGCTTTGCGCCGATTTTTCATACACAGAAAGGGTTGACTCACCAGCAGGTGGTTTCGGCGG
The DNA here is from genome assembly GCA_963800565.1 of uncultured Acidobacteriaceae bacterium. Classification (GTDB taxonomy): domain Bacteria; phylum Acidobacteriota; class Terriglobia; order Terriglobales; family Acidobacteriaceae; genus Acidiflorens. Next base: position 2,590,091 of record CAWDBM010000006.1, on the reverse strand, counting down.
TTTTGAAAGGGCTGGAACGGGGACGCAAGGATTATGGAATTGGCTCAGGATTGATTATCTGCGCAATGCGCAATCTCGATGTGTCGCTGGAGATGGCGGAACTGGCGGTCGATTTTCGCGAGCGCGGAGTTGTGGGGTTCGATCTGGCGGGCGAAGAGGGCGGGCATCCTCCGAAGAAACATGTCGACGCGTTTCACTACATTCAGCGGGAGAATTTTAATATCACGATTCACGCCGGGGAAGGCTATGGAAAAGAGTCGATCTGGCAGGCGATTCAGTATTGCGGAGCGCACCGGATTGGGCATGGAACGCGGTTGATTGATGACATCGCCGTCGTCGATGGCAAAGCTGTGAAGCTGGGCGATCTCGCGCAATATGTGCTCGACAAGCGGATTCCGCTGGAAATTTGCCTGCTTAGCAATGTTCATACCGGAGCCACGCCGAGTTTGGCGGATCATCCTTTCAAGATTCTTTATCAGGAAAAATTTCGCGTCACGCTTAACACCGACAATCGGCTGATGAGCAGCACGACGATGACGCAGGAGTTTGAGGCTGCGGCCGAGACGTTTGATTTGAATTTGGACGATTTTGAAAAGATCACGATTAATGCTATGAAGAGCGCTTTTTTGCCTTACGACCAGCGCTGCGATTTTATTTACACGAAGATCAAGCCGGGATATGCGAGGATTCGCAACTCGGCGAAGCGGCCTGGTTAGCGAAGTAATTTTTCATTGGGAGAGTGCGGCGAGCGTCTCGGCGAGAATCAATGTGCCTCGGGCAATGTCTTCGGGAGACGCGTATTCATCGGGACGATGGCTGTATCCGTTGCGGCAGGGGATGAAGAGCATGGCGGTGGGAGCGATGCGGGACATGAAAAGCGAATCGTGGTAGGCGCGACTTACGATGGGAAGAAAATTCAGATTGTGTTTGCGGCAGGATTGGGACAGGGCTTCGATCACGGCTGGCGCACACTGAGCGGGGGCGTCGGCGTTTAATAATTCGGAGTGGATCGCGACTCCGCGCTTGGCTGCGATTGCCTGAACGGCAGTTTCTATCTTCTGCATGACTTCGTCGCGGCGCTTGAAATCGGTGTCGCGAATATCTGCGGTTAGTCGAACGCGGCTGGGGATGCCGTTGACGGCTCCGGGGAAGACTTCGCAGATTCCGACTGTGGCTACGGTGTCGATGGCTGCGCTCGCGCGGGCCGAATTCTCGATGGCGAGAATTAATTCGGCGGCGGCGCAGAGGGCATCGCGGCGGTCTGGCATCAGAACTCCGCCTGCGTGGCCGCCCGAACCTTCGATAGTGATATTCAGACTCGCCGGCGCGGCGATGCTGGTGACCACGCCGAGAGGAATCTGCTGGCGCTCGAGCAGAGGGCCTTGCTCGATGTGCAATTCAACGAATGCCTTGTAATAGTTGGGCGGAAGTTTGACAGTTTCGAGCGGCGCGGCGAAGCCTGCGTTTTCCCGGACCTCATCGAGCGAATGGCCGTCGCTGTCTTTCAACTTTCGCACAGCTTCGGCGGATAGAGTTCCGGAAAGCATGCGGCTGCCAATGCACCCGATGCCAAAGCGAGTGGGCTCTTCCGATGTGAACATCAGCAATTCGATGGAATGCTTGGGGCGAAATCCGCTGCGCCGTAAAGTGCGAATCGCTTCGAGGCCGCCGAGAACTCCGACTACTCCGTCATACTTGCCGGCGTTGGGAATGGCGTCGATGTGGGAACCGGTGCCGACGGCGGGAAGCGTGGGATCGGAACCCTCCCAGCGGGCGAAGGTGTTGCCGATGGCGTCTTCGCGAAGAGCGAGAGCGGCTTCCTGGCTGCGGGCTTTAAGCCAGGCGCGGGCTTTGAGGTCGGTAGGCGTGAAGACAATTCTCGTGACGGCTGGTGCCTCGGCATCGGAGATCGCAGCGAGGGCTTCGATCTCGGATAGCAACTTCTGCTGGTCGACTTCAAGATTCATTTTTGCGCGCCCGCTAGCGGGTGGCGGTTCCAGTTTTTGTAGATGAGATATTTTGCGGGAACTTTTCCGAGGGCTCCAAACCATTGCGGGCACCACGGCGCCATCCAGATGAAATCGCCGGCGGTGACGGGATACCAGGAATCACCGAGGCGGTAGATGCCTCCGCCTTCGAGCATGATGAGGCCATGTTCCATGATATGCATTTCGACCATACTGAGTGCGGCTCCGGGCTGGTAGACCATGGTGTTGACGGCGAAATCAAAGCTCATTTCGTCGGGCAACAGACATTTGACCTGCAAGTCAGGATCGTCGCTGAGGGGATGGGAGGCGACGTCGTCTTCGCGAGAGATAATTAATTGCGGCGCTGAGACTTCGTGTAGCGTTTCGTAGGATTTTTCGATGACTGCAAGGCGAGCCTTTTCCGCGGCCGTGATCCGGTGCGTGATTCCAGTTGGCAGATAGGCGTAGGCGCGCGCGCTGAGTGAGCTCGTTTTGCCGTTCGCGACGAGATTGACGGCGCCTTCCATCACGAAAATAAAACGCTGCGCGGCGGTGCTGCCGAGTTCCCCGCCAACTTCGATCTCCGCTGTGTATTGGGTAAATGCGGCTCCCATCGACGGGCCGGCGTGCAAGATCGCGGCGCAATTTTTCATGCCGGGCAAGATTGTGCGTACAAATGTGTCGGGCGTCAGCAGAAGATGATTCGACTGCTGGGAACTTCGAGTAAGGCCTAGATTATGCACGGTGCGTCCTTGATGAAGAGGATACGAAATCGGATGAGGAGGCGAGTTGATCGAGAAGATGGATCCCACAGTCGATCGCTTTCGCGACGTCATCAACCTCGACCGTTTCGGCGGGATCGTGGCTGACTCCTCCGGGCGAACGCAGGAATATCATGGCGGAGGGAGCTTTCGCGGCCAATATCATGGCGTCGTGGCCCGCACCACTTACCATGCGATAGGGCTCGCATCCGGCGCTGCGCACGGCTTCTGCGACCTGGTCTGTAAGGATCGAATCCATGGGGACGGCTTGCTGGTCCATCAGTTGTTCCGATTGCACGCGCAGGCCGCGACGCGTCGCTATATCTTCTGCCTCGCGAATAAAACAATCTACCGCCTGCTTGCGTGCCTCGTCGCTTTGATGGCGGACGTCCAGGCTCAATTGCGTTTCGCCGGCGATGACGTTGACAGCACCCGGCTTGGCTTGGATCGAGCCAACCGTAGCTACTAAACCCGGTGTGTTTCGGGCGTGATGCTCGACGGCGCTGATCCACTCGGCCGCAGCGGCCAGTGCATCGTGGCGAACGTTCATTGGCGTCGTGCCAGCGTGATTGGAGTGGCCTGCGAAGGTGAACTCCATGCGGCTTTGGCCAGCGATGGCTTCTACGACTCCGAGGACATGGCCGGCGTTCTCTAACACTGGGCCCTGCTCAATGTGGAACTCAATGTAACCGAGGGTGTCGTCGCCGATTGCAGCTTGCGGGATTTCTGCTGGATTCAACCCGAAATCTGCGATTGCTTTGCGCACCGAAATCCCGCGTCCGTCATGGCGACTCAGGAGTTCTTCGTCGAGCGTACCGACAAGGGCGCGGCTGCCGATAAACGGGGTGCCGAAGCGAACGCCTTCTTCTTCGGAGAATCCGAGGACTTCGATGGCAAACGGATACTTGCGGCCGTCGCTTGCGCTGAGTAATGCGATGGCCAGGACAACTCCCAGGATGCCGTCATACGCCCCGGCATTGGGGACGGCGTCCAAGTGTGAGCCGATGAGCAGGCGCGGGGCATTCGCTTCAGCGCCCGGATAAAGGATGCGGAGATTGCCAGCGGCATCGACCCGCGATGTGGCTTTGAGCGGAGCGATCCATTCTGCGAGTGCACGGTGAACGTCGCGCATGGGCGGGCTCAGAAATGTGCGGCGGATCGTGCCGACGTCTTCACTGAAGCGGGCTAGCGTCTGGCAACGCGCGATAACCTCTCGGGCTAGAGTTTCGCTATCGCGCATGGCTATTTGTCACGGGGTGGCGACGAAGGCGGGCTTGAATGTTGCCATGCGGCTCGTCGACAGGAACAAAGATTTCGTTGGGATTGTCTTGTCCGAAGCGTGAAAGATCGACCAGCAGGCAATGCTTGTTGGGCATGGCTAGTTCGATGTCTTCGACTTCGGCGATTTCTTCGAGCACAGCTTTGCCCATGGCGTAGAGTGTGTGCTGCACGGATTTGCTTTCGTGTGAGGCAAACGTAGCCAGGAGGGTTTCGCGGATTTTTACGCGCAGAGAATTAAAATCGACGTCGGGTCTTATGTAATTCCAGTTTGCACGAACCGCGGTGCCTAACAGGCGGTCTTTTGCGGGCGGCAACGTGGTCAGCGAATCCTGGATGTAGCCTTCGAAGGCACAGTGCGCAGTTTTCATGATGACGAGATTTTCGAATCCGGCGGTGACCGAGAATTCGCCGGTTCTGTTTCGTGTGACTTTCGTGGTTTGTGTTTCGCCGCCGTCTTGAACAAACGTGGTGGGATGAGGCTTTCCGACGACTTCGAGATGCTCCCACAGCTTCCTGGATATGGAGACTTCGGCTGCCGAAACCTGGGGATTGCGATGCAGAACAAAGTCGATTAATTCTTTGGCGAACTCTTCCACGCACGTGGCCGCGGAATTTCGCGCCAGGGAGTAGACCGAGTTTTTCATGGTGTCGGTGGGAAGAATTTTGCTATTGTCGCCTTCGGTGAAGCAGGAATCGAAATCGCCTTGCAGCAGGATTTCGACGGTCCATTCGCGGAGGTCATGCCAGCCATCGCGACGCTTGACCTGGACGAGGCGGACGCGCGACTTCCCATATTTATTTTCCGCGACCGTGATCATTTCTAACTTCCTCGATATGTGGTGTAACCGTTTGGACTGAGCAGCAGCGGGATATGAAAACGCTGCTGCCCTTTTCGAACCTTAAAAGTGATCTCTATCAGCGGATACAATCCGTCCAGTTTGAGCGCGGCGAAATAGGTTGCGGTCTCGAAGCCCATGCGATAAAGGCCTGGCGTTAGCGTTTCTTTCTTGGGTAACAACTCGGAGCAGCGACCGTCCTGGTCGGTGCGCGCCGACGCGAGCAGGCGCCAATGGCCCTTTGCATCTCGCCTTTCCAACCGCACAGGGACATTGTTTGCCGGTTGTCCTTGGACGATATCAAGAATGTGGGTCGAAATGTGCGCCATGATTATTCGTATCTCAATCTGATTTGTGCAGCCATTTTCTCAGACGAATGTGCGTGATTTGCCGTTGCTGCTCGACTGCTTCGTGCAATTCGGTTGGTTCGTCATTATGGAGACGACACTGCAAACTTTGCAGAATCTCTTCTGTCGATTTGCCGGTCGCGCAGACGATGAAGATACGACTGAATCTGCGTTCGTATTCGCGGTTCGCTTCCGCGAGCGCAATTCGCATTGCATCGTCTCCCTGCGCAACGCCGCGTTGCTCCTGCTCTGACCAGGCCGCCGACTGGGGCGACGCTGATTGCGGGACTCGCGATTCGCCAATTCGAGGATGACTACGAAATGCTTCCAGCCAATCCGATTCGGGCAAAGAGCGCCAAATTTCGTCTGACGCAGCCAGCAGCGCCGCTTCGGTCTCAAGCGGCCTGCGCGCTGCGACTGCTGAAGCCCAGGCTTGCGAGCCACAGCACGGCAGTATCTCATTGGCGGCGGCGAAAGCGGGAAGAAAATTCCAGCGTGAGAGGAGATCGCTCATGCCGTCTTTCCATAGTCGCGCAGTCGGTGGAGAAATTCCGCAACGAGATTGCCGGTTACGGCGGCGCGGTATCTGGCGGTGGACCGAATGTCGTCGATGGGCTCGATGGCTACAGCAGCGGCCCTTCTGGCGGATTGAATCAGGTCTGGCTCGATTATTTTTCCAGTTACCATTCGCTCGACTTCGGTCAGGCGAAGTGGAATTGGGGCGACGCTGCCGACGGCGATGCGAATGCCGTCGATCGTGGGCGCAGACAAATTGCCGCCGTTTGGTTCGCGAAGGCGGCCTAGCGCGGCGATGCACACTTTCGAAATGGCCTGAGCGTTGCGCGATCCGACTTTGCGTGCGTAGTGAAGAAAGCCTGAAAATTGCGGTCGAAGGCTGATGGCTCGAATCAACTCATCGGGCGCCAAGATCATTTTTTTGTAACCGGTGTGAAAGCCGCGGTAAGGAACGCGGCGCTCGCCGCGAATCGAGACGAGGATTAGTTCGGCTTCGTAGACCAGAAGGGCGGGCAGTGAATCGGCGGCGGGTGAGGCATTGACGATGTTGCCGCCGAGTGTTCCGCGGTTTTGATTGGCGACTCCGCCGGTCCAGCGGGCAGCGATGGCCAGCATTGGAAATTCGCCGGCAATCAACTCGTTCTCGCGCAATTGCGTGTAGGTGCACCCGGCGCCGATGGTGATTTCATCCGGCGAAACTTCTATGCTGCGCAGCTCTGGCAAGTCCCAGATGCTTACTAGCTTTCGCGCCGGAAGTTTCCCTGCTGCGTACTGCACCATCAGGTCGGTGCCGCCGGCGATGGGGAGCCACTTGCCGGGTTCGTCCGCCAGGAGTTGCACAACGGCTTGGAGCTTGCCGGGAGCGATCAGATCGTAATCTGCGGGATCGGACCTCATTCGCTGCTCCTGCGGCGAGCGGCTTGGGCGACGGCCTCGACAATTTGCGCATAGCCGGTGCAGCGGCAGAGATTGCCGGAAAGTGCTTCGCGAACTTCGTCCGTTGTTGGATCAGGATTTTTATTCAGCAGATGGCGGGCGCTCAGGATCATGCCTGGAGTGCAGATGCCGCACTGGGCGCCGCCACGTTCGAGGAAGGCTGATTGTAATGCGGTCAATTGCGATCCGCCGGCCAGGCCTTCTATCGTCGTAATCTCGGCGTTCGCCGCTTGCAAAGCGGGGATCAGACAACTGTTCACCAGTTCACCATTCAACAGGACGGAGCATGATCCGCATTCGCCTTCGCCGCAGCCTTCTTTCGCGCCGGTTAGATTCAGATCGCGACGCAGAACGTCTAGGAGTCTTGCCATGGGATAGACGCGGACATTTTCGCGCCGGCCATTTACGGTGAGGGAAACTTCGCATTTGCCTTGGCGCTCGGAGGGACCGGTCATCGCACTCCATCGGCGGAGACGGTTTCGAAAATATCTTCGGGCAGAAGCGGGATGGAGTCGAAGCGGGCGCCTAGCGCGTCTTCGATGGCGTTGACGATGGCGGGCGCGGGACCATCCATTGGAAGTTCGCCGATGCCTTTGGCGCCATATGCGCCGTGAACATTGCCCAACTCTTCAAAGAAGACGCGAATCTCGGGCAGGTCGGCGGAAGTCGGCATGATGTAATTTGTCATCTGGCCGTTCTGCATGCGCCCATTTTGCCAAACAACTTTTTCGTAGAGAGCAAAGCCGATGCCTTGAGCGACGCCGCCGATGATTTGGCCTTTGGCGAGGATGGGGTGAAGGACCTTGCCGACTTCCTGCAGGGCCACGAAATCTTTTACGGTTGCGGTGTAGGTGGAGAGCTCGACCGCGACTTCCGAGATGTAGACTGCCCAGGCAAAGCTTGCGTAGGCTTCGCCACGATATTTTTCGTCATCCCAGAAAACGCCTGGGGGAGGGTCATAACGGGCGATCGAGCGGAGAGCACCATGCTTCACAATGTGATTTTTGCACGCGGAGTGAAATTCTTCTGGCGAGTATTTGTCGTTGAGCGCGCCGTCGGCAATCAACGTTTGCTTGATGCCGAGCGCAGCCGAACGCACGAGGTTGCCGACGACCATGGCGGTGCGCGACGCTACGGTTGGGCCGCTGTTTGGGACCTGATTGGTATCGGGCTGCGCAATGTGGACGTCATCGTAGGGCAGATTGAGAGCTTCGGCTGCGATTTGGCAGAGGACGGTGTTGGTTCCCTGGCCGAACTCAGTGCTGGAGACGAGGACGCGCACGGTGCCGTCGGCGCAGCCTTCTACGCCTACCACGGATGCTAGATAACGCTCGCCTGAACCGGTGAAGCCCGCGCCGTGGAGAAATGTGGCGATGCCTATTCCCTTTTTGATTGGGCTGGTCTGGTTCTCTTGGGTGAAACGTTTTTTCTTGGTGCTGTAGTCAGAGAGTTCCAGGGCACGATCCAGCAATTTGTCGAGATCGATTGCTTCGCGGATGGTTTGTTCGGTGGTGGTGGTTTGGCCTTGCTTCAGAAAATTTCGACGGCGAATTTCTATGGGAGTGAGACCGACCGTTTGTGCGATGTGATCCATGTGGCGCTCCATGGCGAAGAGACTTTGCGGGGCTCCGAAGCCGCGAAAGGCGCCGTGGGGCGGCATGTTGGTGGCTAGGGCTTTTCCGCGAATGCGGATGTTCGGCCAGTAGTAGGGACCGCCAGCGTGGATGGTGCCGCGCGAGAGGACCACGGAGGACAGAGTCGCGTAGGCGCCGCCGTCGATGGTGAAGTCGATTTCTCCGCCGAGAATTTTCCCGTCTTTGCTTACAGCGGTGCGATGGCGGGTGCGCGAGGGATGACGCTTCGTTGTCGCGGTCATATCCTCGGTACGGTCGTAAATTATTTTCACTGGGCGTGCGGACTTCATGGCCAGGAGCGCAGCATGGCCTGCGATGATCGATGGATAATCTTCTTTGCCGCCGAAGGCGCCGCCGGTTTCCATTTGTACAACTCGGACGTCGTCTTCGTTTAATGCGCACAATGCCATCAGGGCCTTGTGAACGTAGTAAGGGCATTGCAGCGAGCCCCAGACGGTGATTCCCTGCTCTGGGTGGAAGGCAGCAATCACTCCGTTGTTTTCGATGTAGAGCTGCTCTTGCGCGCCGGTGGTGTATTCGCCTTCGACGATGTAATCGGCTCTGGACCAGACGCTATCGACATCGCCTTTTGCAATCAGGAAAGTCTTGAAGATGTTGTCGTCTCCCCAGATAATTTCGGCGCGCGCCTCGCTTTCTTCCATGGTGAAAATTGCGGGGAGTGGCTCGTATTCGATGGTTACGGCGTCGACTGCTTTACGCAGGAGATGCGGGTCGGCATGAGCCAGTAGCACGATCGGTTCTTCAGGATGATTGACTTTTCCGTCGGCCAGGCAGGGCTGATCGTCGCCGATGAGAGCGATGCAATTCTTGCCGGGAATATCTTTCGCGGTGACGACGACAAATTCGTTCCAGTTGAATCCCGGATGGAAGGAGATGTTCCTGATGACGCCGCGTGGGATCCGGCTGCGGACGGTGGCTCCGTAGAGCATTGTGGGCAAGGTCATATCGTCGACGTAGCGCGCCGCGCCAGTAACTTTGTCACGGCCTTCTTTGCGCGGGACCGATTTGCCGATGATGTGTTGGTCAGTCATGTTTTGTATTGCTATTCGGGATCTCACGGCCATTTGGCTCGGCGGGAAACTTGCCGTCGCTGAACACGAGTTGGCCGCGCAGATAGGTCGCCTTCACTAATCCGCGCAATTTTTTTCCTAAATAGGGTGAGATCAGATGACGATAATACAGGCGATCTTCGGTGACTACGAATTCGGCTTCGGGATCGAAGATCACGAAATCGGCGTCGCAGCCTTCGGCGATGCGGCCTTTGTGGGCGGCGCATCCGGCTAGTTGGGCGGAGGCTGACGCCATCCAGCGCGTGAGCTCGACTAAAGTAAATTTTCGGCGGCTCGCTTCGGTCCACATTACGGACAGCGCCACGGAGAGGCTGGCGATGCCGCCCCAAGCGGTTTGGAAGTCACCTTCATGGAGACGCTTCATGGCGGGGGGACACGGGGAGTGGTCGGTGGCTACGAGATCGATGATTCGGTCTTTTAGACCTTGCCATAATTTTTCGCGATTTTCGCGCGAGCGGATCGGCGGCGCGCACTTGCATAAGGTGGCGCCGTCGGGAATTTCTTCGGCGCAAAAATGCAGGTAGTGAGGACAGGTTTCGATGGTGACGGGAAGGCCTGCGACCTTTGCCGCGCACAATTCTGCGAGCGCCTGGCTGGCCGAGAGATGGACGATGTGGAGGCGGAATTTATATTCGCGACAGAGAGAGAGCAGGAGGCGGATCGCGGAGAGTTCTGCTTCTTCCGGACGCGATTGGAGATAGGTGGAATAGTTCCTCCAATCCGCGCGCTGGGCTTGCAGATTTCGCGTGGCTTCGTTAACGGGGTCGTGAAGTTCGGCGTGGACCAGCAGCGGCAGGCCGGTTCGGGCGACGTGAGGGAGAGCGGCGCGAAGCTGTCGCTCGGTGACCATGGTGAAGCCGTCGATACCGGGATGAATCAGAAAACACTTGAAACCGGGGACGCCGGCGGCGGCCAACGGTTCGATATCGGCTTGATTGTCGCTGACTACTCCGCCCCAGGGGAGCCAATCGACGCGGCATTTGCCTTGCGCGGCTTCGCGCTTGGCGGCGAGCGCGGCGACTGTTGCGGTGGGGGGCAGACAATTGAGCGGCATGTCCACCAGCGTTGTGTAGCCTCCGGCCGCGGCGGCTCGCGTGACGGTTTCGAAGCCTTCCCAGTCAGTGCGGCCGGGCTCGTTGATGTGGACGTGAGAATCGACCAGGCCGGGGAGAATCGCGTCGTTGCCAAAGTCGAGGACTTTGAAGTCTGGCGGGATTTTTTCGGCGGAAACTTCTTCGGCTGAAATCAGCGCGCTGATTTTTTCTCCGCGCATCAGGATTGCTCCGGAGCGGATTCCGTCAGAGGTTACAATACGGCGCGAAAGAAATGCCTGCCCGTCCATGTCCGAGGCTATCGCGGGTCTCGGGGATTTTCAACCTTGTGTGCAGCGGGGCAACAGCCTTCACCACCAAGGCCACGAAGGTCCACGAAGGAAAGAGTTTGCGTATTTCTGGGCTGCGCTTATACTTCCCTTCTTGACCGGCGGCTGCGAAAGAGTCCATGACGACCGATTTGCGCGCGGAAGCACGAGTCGCTAAGTTCGACGTGCTCTTGACGATCACGCGATGACGGAGCCGAGAGACATGGACAAAACTTTCATGGCGCGCGCCATTCAACTCTCGCTTGAAAATGTCCGCTCGGGCATCGGTGGGCCGTTCGGTTGCGTCATCGTCAAAGACGAGAGCGTGGTCGCTGAAGGCGCGAATCGCGTTACCGCGACCAACGATCCAACGGCGCATGCTGAAGTGCTGGCGATACGGCTGGCTTGCCAAAAGCTGGGTTGTTTCGAACTAAGCGGCTGCGATCTTTATACCTCTTGTGAACCTTGCCCGATGTGCCTGGGCGCGATCTACTGGGCTCGGATTGAGAAAGTTTATTTTGGCAATCTCGCCGAGGATGCTGCCAGGATTGGGTTTGACGACTCGGCGATCTACGCGGAAATCACGCAGCCGCACGCGCAACGCAAGATTCCTTTGATCCAAATGATGCGCGAAGAGGCGCTGGCGGCGTTTCGCGCTTGGCAAGAGCATCCGGGGAAGATTCTTTATTGAGCGGATTGTTTTCTTTGGCTACTTCTATCGCACAGCGGCTTCTGGCGAAGAGCTTGAACCACGGGGGACACAGGGGTTCACAGGGGAGCGCTGACTGAACACAACACGGGGACTACTTGATCGATCGTTATTTCAAGCTCACAGAAAATAAAACCACGGTTAAGCAGGAGATGCTGGGCGGGCTCACTACTTTTGTGACCATGGCCTACATCATCGTGGTGAATCCGCAAATTCTGGCGCAGGCGGGGATGCCGGCTGAGGGTGTGGTATTTGCTACTTGCGTCTCGGCGGCGGCGGCGACGCTGGTGATGGGGCTTTACGCCAACTATCCGATCGCGCTGGCGCCGGGGATGTCGCTGAATGCGTACTTTACTTATGCGGTTTGCCTGAATATGCATGTTCCGTGGCAGACGGCGCTGGCGGTGGTTTTCTTTTCAGGCGTGGTGTTTCTACTGCTGACGGTGACTCGCGTGCGCGAGCAGATTGTGAATGGGATGCCCGATTGCCTGAAGCATTCTACGGCAACGGGCATTGGGATGTTTATTGCTTTTGTCGGATTGCGGAATGCGAAGCTGGTGGTGGCGAATCCGGCTACGTTTGTGGGCCTGGGAAGTTTTTCTGACAAAGAGGTGCAGACGGCGTGTTTCGGGCTGGCTCTTACGCTCGTGCTGATGGCGCGGAAGATCAATGGCGGAATTTTGATTGGGATTTTCGGAACTACGCTGGTAGGAATTTTGCGGGGTATTTCGCATTGGCCCGCTGCGCTCGTGTCGTTGCCGCATCCTTCGTCTACTTTTCTTAAGCTGGATTTTCGCGGGGCGATTCATCTTGGTTTTCTGGAAATTGTATTTGCGTTTTTGTTTGTCGATCTCTTCGACAATGTCGGCACACTTGTTGGTGTTTGCGAGCAGGGTGGATTTATCAAGGATGGGAAGATTCCTCGGGTGGGACGGGCTTTGGTGTCGGACGCAGTGGGCACGCTCTTTGGCTCGCTGACGGGGACGTCGACGGTGACTAGTTACATTGAGAGCGTGGCTGGGGTCGCGGCTGGCGCGCGCACGGGTCTGAGTAATGTGGCGGTGGCGGGGCTGTTTTTGATCGCGACTTTCTGCTCTCCGTTGGCTACCGCAATTCCGGCCTATGCTACAGCGCCAGCGTTGATTCTGGTGGGCGCGTTGATGACGCAATCGATTTCGCATATTGATTGGAGCGAGTTCAGCGAGGCAGTTCCGGCGTTTATTACCATGCTGGCTACGCCTTTGACTTTCAGCATCGCCACCGGCATTAGCCTGGGGCTGATCGCTTACACGGTGGTGAAGATTGCGGCTGGCAAAATTCGCGAGATTACCGTGCTGATATGGATTCTTACGGCGCTGTTTATCCTGCGTTATGTCTACCTTGCGGTCGCGTAGGCGTGAGTTGTAGTCCTAAATGTTGTGACCATAAGGCTTCTCGCGGCATCTCTTTAGGAAGGGCGCATACCTCTGCCCGCTCGCTACAATAGACAGATATGACTAGCTTGCCACTGCCGCTTGGGGTGTTTGTCGCCGGACTGATTTCGTTCCTGTCGCCCTGCGTGCTCCCGCTGGTTCCGGGATACGTTTCTTTAATCTCGGGCGTCGGCGTCGAGCAATTGAAGTTGCAGGAGGGACAACTGTTCCGCAAGGTGATGCTGAATTCGGCCGCGTTCATTATCGGCTTCAGCATCGTATTTATTACGCTGGGGGCGATCTCGACCGAAGTTGGACAGGTGCTGGCCCAGTACAAGTCGCTACTGGCGCGGATTGCGGGAGTGGTGATTATTCTTTTTGGTCTGCACCTTACTGGTGTTTTTCAAATCAAGGCTCTGCTGGCGGATACGCGGCTGCATGGGCTTAAGGGCAGTCCTTCGGCGTGGGGCGCGTTTGTGATTGGATTTGCGTTTGCTTTTGGATGGACGCCTTGCGTGGGTCCGATTCTCGCGGTGGTGCTGGGACTTGCGGCGGCTCAGGACACGGTGTGGAAGGGAATTTTTTTGCTGGCGATTTATTCGGCGGGACTGGCGGTGCCTTTTCTGCTGACTTCGCTGGGCATTGAGCGTTTTCTGAAGTTTTACAATCGCTTTAAGTTTCATATGCACGCGGTGGAAGTGGCTAGCGGAGGTTTGCTGATCGCGCTGGGCATTCTGCTGGTGATGGGAAGGTTTGCGCTGATTTCGGGGTATTTTTCGTTTTTGAATCGGTTTGCGCTGTAGCGGTGAACTGCAGATCCCTCGCTTCGCTCGGGTGACAAAGCTTTTTAGGCGATTGCTGGAAGTTGGTTGAGGTTGTTTATGAAGAGAAATCCACTGATTTTGTTTTTTATTGCCGCCATTGTTGCGGCTATGCTGTTCGCGGGGCTGCGCATGGCCCGAAATAATCGCGCGGGGAATACTGGCAAGGGGCAATTGATTGGCGGCGTGGCTCCTGACTTCGACTTGCAAACGCTCGACGGCAAGGATGTCAAACTGTCGGACCTGCGCGGCAAGGCGGTTTTGCTGAATTTCTGGGCGACTTATTGTGGTCCGTGCAAGGTTGAGATGCCGTGGTTTGTCGAACTGCAAAAGGAGTATGGACCGCAGGGATTCCAGATTATTGGCGTGGCCATGGACGACGCGAGCACAGAGGACATTGCGAAGTTCGCCAAAGATATGGGCGTGAATTATCCGATTCTGCTGGGGAAGGAATCCGTGGGCGAAAGCTATGGCGGGGTCAGCGTGCTGCCGACTACGTTTTTTGTCGATCGCGATGGCAAGCTGATTGCCCGTGAATTTGGCTTACAGAGCCGCAGCGTCTTTGTCGACCATATCAAAAAGGCACTGAGTCAGGGGCAAGCGGTACAGGCTCGTAGGTAACTACGTGGTGCTGGCTAATTTGGAGTACTCTGAAATTTAGTTACTCTGCCCAATGAAAATTCTTCTTTCGAGCGCACTCTGCTGGTTGTCGGTGTGGGCTTTAGCGCAGGATAATCCGGCGCCGCAAACTTCGGTCGTGAAGCTGGCGCCGGTCGCGACCGTGACCGCGGTGCAGGGAAAGCCAGCTACGGTTTCGCTCGACTTTCGCGTGGCTAGCGGTTATCACATAAATTCCAACCAGCCGAAGGCGGAGTTTCTTATTCCTACCGTGCTCAAGGTGGAGGCCACTACGGATATCGTGATTGGCAAGACTACTTATCCTGAGGGGAAGGACACGAGCTTCGCGTTTGCCCCCGATGAGAAGCTGAATGTCTACACAGGAGATTTCAAGATCGATGTGCTGGTGCGTCCGCTGATGTCAGTGCAAACCGGGAAATACGTCGTCCGAGGAACGCTTAAATATCAGGCTTGCGACAATCAGGCGTGCTATCCGCCGAAGCAACTGCCGGTTAGTTTTGATGTGAAGATTGCAAAGGCGGCGGCTCCTCCGCACAGGAATCCGGCACAGAGCCCGGACGTGCATCGGTAGGTGGCGTTCTTATAAAAATTCTCAGAGCACATTTTCAGAGCACTACCGCCCGCGCGTGATCGAGTTGGCGGGTCAGCGTGTCGATTCTTGCTTCCAGCACGTGGCGGATGGAGAGCATTCCTAGCAGGCGTCCGTCTTCATCGACAATCGGCAAGTGCCGATAGTGGCGTTCGACCATGGTGGTTAGGGCTTCGCCAGCAGTCGTGGCCCGGGTCGCGAGCTCGACCGGTGTCGTCATTACCTCCCGAATGGATACTTCGTGCGGATCGCGGTCGGCGAGCGATAGGCGGCGCAGAACATCGCGCTCGGTGAAGATTCCGGCCACGCGATTATTTTCGTCGATCACGGCGACTGCGCCTACGTGATGATCCAGCATGGTTTTGATCGCCTTCTCAGCGGTCGCGTCGACTGGAACTGCGGCCGCTTCCGGGTCACACATTTCGAGAATATTCATGGCCCACCTCTTCTTCGTTTACTTCTGGTTTAATTTCCTGGTTCACTTCTTTTCGAGCTCACTTCTTTAGTTGGTTCACTTCTTCGCCAGGTCGTTCTTGAATACCTTGCCGTCTTTCATCACAAAGCCTACGCTCTCCAGAATCTTTATGTTTGCCAAAGGATCGCCGTCCACGGCAATTACGTCAGCGTAGGCTCCGGGAGCAATTACGCCCAGCTTTCCTTTCATGTCGAGGAGTTCGGCGGCGCGCGTGGTTGCGCTTTGGATGGCCTGCATCGGGGTCATGCCGAAATCGACCATGCGCGGAAATTCCTGCGCGATGGGCTCGGTCCAGGGGATGCCGCCCATGTCGGTGCCGAAAGCGATTTTCACTCCGGCTTTCACCGCCTTGCGGAATGACACTTCGTGCTCGGAGGCGCGCTTGCGATCGCGCTGGCCTTCGGGTGTGTCGGCGGGGGCCCAATCGGTGTAGTAGACACTCAGTGTGGGGCAGAGCCACGTGCCTTGACGAAGCATCTGGGCGATCTGCGCGTCGGTCAGTTGCAGGCCGTGCTCGATGGAGTCGCAACCGCCGTCGAGCGCGCGCTGCATGCCTTCTCCGCCGTAGGAGTGGCAAGCCACTTTTTCCCCCCAGCCATGGGTTTCATCGACAATGGCGCGGAGCTCTTCGACGGTGAGCGTGGGCTGCGATACCAACTCGCCGTTCTTCCCGACCCACGATCTGTGGGTCATGTAGACCTTGATCCAATCCGCTCCGTGGTCGAGTTGCTCGCGCGCGGCCTTTCGAGCTTCGATGGGGCCGTCGATGATCTGGACGCCTTTAGGCACTTCGATCTCTGGCGCGTAGCCTTCGAGCGGATATCCTCCGGTCGTCGAGATGGCGCGGGTGGAGACGAAGAGACGCGGGCCCGGAATGTATCCGCCTTCGATGGCCATTTTGATGCCGACGTCGCCGTAGCCGGCACCTTCGGTTTCCATATCGCGGAGCGTGGTGAATCCTTGCTCGAGGGCGCGGCGGGCGGAGACGGTGGCGCGCGCCGCGCGGTAGGCTAGTGGATATTTGAGGAGCTGAATATCGTATCCCCCCTCGGCGGGATCTTCGCCTTGAAGGAAGATGTGAGTGTGGGCGTCGATCAATCCGGGAAGGACGGTCGATTGTGAGAGGTCGATTACGGTCGCGTTGGCGGGAAGATTGGTGGGAATGGTTACTCCGGCGTCTGCGACGTCGGTGATCGTATTGCCGCGGATGGTAATGACGACGTTATTTCGGGGCGAGGCGGATGCTCCATCAATCAGAGTGCCGGCGCGGATGATGGTCACGGGCGGGGTAGGAGCGTTTTTCTGAGCCCAGCCAAGAGAGATCAGCGATGACAAACTCAACAGGACAATTAGCGGGATAAGGGAGCGCTTCACGACGACCTCCGGAAAGGGTGGATTGTACTCTACGCGGATGATGTTGCCGGGCTAAATTTCAAGCGGAGTTTATGAAGAAGGAAGGTGAGGACGGTGCGCAATGCGAAGAACGAAGCCCGCGGGAATAACAGCGGAGCACGTAATGGCACGATGATCGGCAAATACCAGAGATGCCCCGGCGCCTTCGAGCAAGCGAGTGGCAATGGCCAGTCTGACGCGGCAAAGGGCCGCCACGGAGGGGGGAATGGCGAGGGCGGCATTGCGTTTTGCCGGTTGACTCGTGGAACTTTGATCGCCTTCCGCGCGCAACACGGTTTCAGTAGGGCCTTCTCCTAATAGGAGTGTGACCCTGCCACACGCGTGTTGGGCATCGATCAAGGATGCGATCAGGTATTGCAAGGCCAGTCTAAGCCGCGCCTCGGGCAACGGCAGGGTTGCGGTGCAGGAGCCGACGAGGCGCAACCGCACGCCGCGCACCGCTGCTATCGAGGATAGCTCCGCGATCACGCTGCTCAAGGCGGGCGCTAATGCGGAGGCATGCGCTGGTGGCTCAAGCTGCTCGGCATCGAGATACTCTTTCATCAGCTGAATCATGCCGATAACTTTTTCGGTCTGTTGCAGCACGATGGCAACGCTTTCCTGCTGCTGCTCCACTGCTTCTTCAATAGGAAGTTCGCGGGGAAAGTCGAGGGAAAGTTCGAGCGAACAACGCAGGCTGGTGAGGGGCTGGCTCAGCGAATGAAGGAGCTCGCCGAGCACGCCGGGCGTTGGCAGTGGTTCTGAGAACGGATGGGAACTGGCGCTCATGCCAATGCTGCTTCAGGGCTCATCTGATTGCCGACACCGCGGACGGTATGGATCAGGCAGGGTGAGAAACCGTCGTCGACTTTGCGGCGCAGATAGTTGATGTAAACGTCGACCACGTTGGTGGTGGAATCGAAGGTGAGATTCCACACGTGTTCGATGATCATGGCGCGGGTCAAGCGGCGGCCGGCATTGCGCATCAGGTATTCGAGCAAGGCAAATTCCTTGGCGGTCAATTCAATATGACGGCCGGCACGGGCGACTTTGCGTTCGACAGTGAAAGATCGCGGACGGTGAGAATAGACTCGGAGGGCAGATGGCTGCGCCGCAGCAAGGCGCGGGCGGAAAGTTCGAGGAAGGAAAATGGTTTAACGAGATAGTCGTCGGCGCCGGAATCGAGGCACTGCACGCGGTCTTCGATGCGGCTGCGCGCGGTGAGAATCATGACTGGCAAGTTCGCTTTTTTCTGGCGCAGGCTTTGGAGGAGTGACAAACCATCGAGAACCGGCAGATTCAAGTCGAGGATGACCAGGTCGTAATCGAACTCCATCGCCATGGAACGGCCCTGATTCCCTTCACTGGCAATATCGACCGCATGATGTTCGGCTTCCAGTCCCTTCCGGATAAAACTGGCGAGCGCGGCGTCATCTTCGACAATAAGGATTCTCATGAGATTGTTCTAAGCGGGTTGATTCTGAAGTCGATTCTTATTCTCGACGTGATGGGCGGAGAGCACAAGATAACCGCGCCGTTCAAATGGACGTAGTTATAAGCGAGGGAGAATTTCCTCTCGCATGAGCGTCAACATCTTAACCACGGGGGCACAGAGGACACAGGGGCTAGAGCCAAACGTCGGAATTATGTCTTCCTCTAGGCCGCCCGTTTCTACGCGCCCAGCGACGACCGGATCGCGCCGACGATTGCCTCCGCTAGCCGATCCATCTGTTCTTTCGATTCTGCTTCGATCATCACTCGCGCCAGCGCCTCGGTGCCGGAGTAACGCACGACCAAGCGACCATTGCCATCGAGTTCGCGCTCCGCCGCTGTGATCGCCGCTCGAACTGGAGGAATCTCGGCGAACGGAGTTTTGTTCTTCACTCGCACATTTCTGATCGTCTGCGGAAAAACTTTAAGGTCACTGACCAGATCGGCCAGCGGCTTGCCGGTTCGGGCGATGATCTCCATCAGTCGCAGTGCGGTTAGTAGTCCATCGCCGGTGGTGGCGTCGCCATCTCGAAAGAGGATGTGGCCTGACTGCTCGCCGCCAAGCGTTGCGCCCACGCGCTGCATTTCTTCGAGCACATATTTGTCGCCGACGTTGGCGCGGAGCATCCTAATACCGGATCGTTTGAGGGCAATTTCTAATCCCATATTGGACATGGTGGTCGCCACTACGGTGTCGTTGGCGAGAGCGCCACGCGATTGCATCTCGCGCGCGGCCACTAACAGGACCGCGTCGCCGTTGACGACGCGCCCGCCGGCATCGGAAAAAAGAGCGCGGTCGGCGTCGCCGTCAAATGTAATGCCCAAGTCGAAGCGGCCGTGGCCGCCGGCGACGGCCTGGTCGGCAGCAAGGCTGTCATAGATGTAGCGCGCGATCACTTCCGGATGTAGCGCGCCGCAATTTTCGTTGATGTTTTGTCCGTTGGGGCTGGAGTGGAGAAATGTTGTTTTGATTTTTAGCGCGCGAAATAATTCCGGCGCTTCGGCGGCGGCGGCTCCGTTGGCACAATCTACGGCGACGCGGAGCGTGCTCAAATCGGTCGCAATGCTGGCGGCGAGCCAGCGAACGTAGGCGTGGCGGAGAGTTTCATCGCCAGGGAGGCTGGCAACCTCGGGAGCTGAATCGGGCATTGGTTCGGGCGCAGTAGCCAAACCCGCTTGGAGCAGGGCGAAAATCTCTTTTTCGATTGCCAGTTCGCGCGCATCGGGGAGCTTGTAGCCATCGCGAGAGAAAATTTTGATTCCGTTGTCGGTCCAGGGATTGTGGGAGGCCGAAATCACGACTCCGGCGTCGAATCCCTGAGATCGCGCGAGGAAGGCCACTCCGGGCGTGGTGATGACACCGGCGCTGCGGGTTTCGACGCCAACGGATGCCAGGCCTTGGAGAAAACGGTCGGCGATCCATCGACTGGATGCACGCGTGTCCTGTCCAATGACCACGCGCGCTTTGGCATTGGCGCGGGTAAGATCGTGGCCGAGGGCGCGGCCAATCCAATAAACGCTGTCGCGGGTGAGGGGGAATTCACCCGCGACGCCACGGATTCCGTCGGTACCGAAGAGTTGTCTGATTTGGGTCATGAATGGTTCTTGGTCGTTCGTCGTTCGCAGTGTGCCGACTATTTCGAAATTCACGAATGACTATCGACTAACGACCATCGACGTCTTATTCGACTGTCTTACTTTTTTTGTCTGCCAATCCTTCCATGATAACCGTGACGCGAATCGGAACGTGATGCACGACTTGGATCAGAGGATCGGGGACGTAGGCTTGGGTCACAAAAGTGGCGCGGGTCATGGCTCCGCTGACGTCGACGGGGTCGGTGGTGGCAGCCTCGACTGCATCGACTCGGCGGCGAGGGCCGGTGATCATGACATTGTTGGGGTCGGCGACGACTTGTGCGACACGCATGCCGCTGGCGAAGTTCCCGGTAACTCGTGGACGCACCTCGACGGTTCGAGTTTCGCGATTATCGAAGGAGAGATGAAACTGGCCGGGGATGATCTGCACTACGTCCAATTCCTGTGGTACATGGACGTGGCGCGCCGTCAAATCGAAGGTTTGCTCTCCGGGATGCACCTCGGCTAGATCGATCTCGGCCCGAACATCTTCGGGCTGGAGACGATGAATTACGCGCTCCGGTCCTCGTATGCGTATTTGGGCTTCGGTGAAGCTGGCGGAATCGATCTCCAGATTGTCGGGGAGATTGTGGAATTCGATGGGAACGTGGATTTCTACTTCAGCGATGGGATCGCGAGCCACCACCAGCCATAAGCCGATGGCGAGCAACAGCGAAATCGCTTTGAGGCCGATATTGTGCACGAAAATCCGGTGAAAAAAACTGCGCTGCGCAAAGGGCGGCATCAGTCGTCCCTTCCGGCATCTTGCCTGCGCGAAATCTGCGGAGTGGACGAATCCTCTTCGACAAAGGTTTCTTCCATAGCGCTCGGCAGCGTGTGCGCGGGAGCATAGCGGCGCAAGAGATTACTCAGGCGCTCCCGCAGGCGCTCTACGGTCAAATCACGCTCGATGCTGCCCGCAACGGCCACGCTGATGGTTCCGGTCTCTTCGGAAATGATGACTGTGACGGCGTCGGTTTCTTCGGTGATGCCAATGGCGGCGCGATGACGGGTGCCGAGTTGAGTGGAGAGCACGGGATTCATCGATAACGGAAGGAAACAAGCGGCAGCGGCAATGCGATCGCGCTGCACAATCACGGCCCCGTCGTGCAGCGGAGCGGAGGGACGAAAAATCGTGGCCAGCAGGTCGTAGGAGAGCCGGGCATCGAGGGCCACACCACTTTCGATATAGGTGCGGAGGCCGATCTCGCGCTCGATTACGATTAGCGCGCCGGTTTGATTTTGGGAGAAAAGATTGGCTGCCAAAACGATGTCGTCGTAAACGTCGGCTACTGAACTGCTCGAGCGCATCAGCGAAAGGCGGCTTCCGAGGTTGGCGAGGGCGTGGCGGATTTCCGACTGGAAGACGACGATGAGCGCGAAGACGACATAGGGCAGCATGGTGCTGAGGAGCCAGTTCAGCGTGCGCAACTCGCCGAGGCGGGCGAGATAGAAGGCTAAGCCCAAGGCTGCCACGCCGACCAGCATCGGCGCGGCTCGCGTGCCTCGCACCAGCGCGAGAAACTGGTAGATCAGGATCGCGACCAGCACGATATCCAAGATCGAAATGACCGAGATCGCCGAGATGTGCGACCAGATCAGCGACGGCGTCACACCACCCTCACGTTAGAAGTTGAACTGATTTCATTCTAATGCAGCGCCCCCAATGCGGTGCGTGAAAGGCAAACGGGTGATGCAGTTAGCTTGATTCAGGGTTGTTGGCCTCGGTTGCGGTGACGCGAGCGCGAATTTTTCCGCGGGCGAGGCGAGCGGAGACTTCTTCGCCGACGGTCAGTGTGGCTGCATCCTTCACCAGTTTGCCTTTCGCGTCGAAGACAATGGCGTATCCGCGATTCAGAATCGCCACCGGCGAAAGCGCCTCCAGGCTGGCGTTTTGGCGATCGAGTGCGCCACGGAGTTCGAGCAATCGGGTGTGCGTGGCGGTGGTGAGGTTGGCCGTTTGCGCTTGCAGTCCTTGCCGCACTGCGGCCAAACGGCGGCGCGCGTCGTAATGGCGGACGGCGGCGATGGTGCTTTCGCAGCGCCGATGAAGTCGATCTAACAGTTGGCGTTCTGCCTTCTCGATGCGAAAGCGCTGTTCATCGAGTTTCTGCTGCCGGCGGTGGATGCCATCCATCATGCGGGCGAAGGCGCCGTGCTGCGCGCGTTCGGTGAGATCCTGGCGGGCCATCAGCAGGCGGTAGCGCACGCCATGCTCCAGCCGGCGATATAGCTCCTCGGCCTGGGCTTCGATCTCCTGACGGGAGCGGATAACGAGTTCCGCCGCCGCCGAGGGCGTGGGGGCGCGCAGGTCGGCGACAAAATCGAGGATGGTGAAATCGGTTTCGTGGCCGATGGCGGAGATCACGGGAAGCTTTGAATTGGCGACGGCGCGCGCCAGGCCCTCGTGATTGAAGCAGGCGAGGTCTTCGACTGAGCCTCCACCGCGCGCGATGATGATGACTTCGACCGCGCTGCGGTTGGCGGCTGGTTGATTGAAGTGGCGCAACCCGGCGATCACCTCGCTGGCCGCGGCGTCGCCCTGGACCTGCGCTGGATAGATCAGCACGTTGGCGGAGTGATGGCGGCGAGCCAGAATGTTGAGGATGTCGCGGAGCGCGGCTCCTTGCGGCGAGGTGATGAGGCCAATTTTTTGCGGCAGGGGCGGGATCGGTTTTTTTCTTGAGGCTTCGAACAATCCTTCTGCCTGTAGCCTTGCTTTTAATTGCTCGAAGGCTAGCTGGAGGGCGCCGGCGCCTTTTGGCTCCATGAATTCGGCGGAGATCTGGAGTTCTCCGCGATCTTCGTAGACGGTGATGCGGCCGCGAACGGTAACGTGCAGGCCGTTCTCGGGGCGGAAGCGCAGCAGTTTGGCGGAAGAGCGAAACATGACTACGCGAATCTGCGAGCTTTCTTCTTTGAGCGTGAAATAGAGGTGGCCGGAGTCGGGGATTCGAAGGTTGGAAATTTCGCCTTCTACCCAGCAGTCGGAATATTCGCGTTCGATGTGGGAGCGGACGGCGGAGACAAGGGCGCGGACAGTCCAGACGCGGCGCTCTGGAGGGCGAAACTGGAAGCCGAGTTGGTCGGACGTCGCCATAAATTCCCGTTGTGACTTCTCAGTTTACCTTGACGCACAAGTCGATATTCTCGGTCTTCAGGTGATGGACTTGCGCATTCTGCTTGTGCCGGCAAAATACATAGGTCCTTCGCTTCGCTCAGGATGACAATACGGATGTGCTGCAAACTCGCGGGCGACGCGCTACCGCTTTAGTCGCACAATCAGGTAGAGAATGACCGAAAGAACTACGCTGATAAGGATGGAGGTAGCCAGCGGGAAATAGAAAGTTGTGTTTTTGCCCTTGTAGAGAATGTCGCCGGGCAGGCGGCCTAGCGGCAGGGCCGTTCGTCCGAGGAGCATGACGAGGCCTCCGATGACTACCAGGGCTATGCCGAGGATCACGAGCAGTCGTCCCATTTCCGCCATGCTTCGAGTGTAACGCGGGCGGTTGGTGGGGCGGCGGCACGCCAACTCACTCAGCGGCTAATGCCGAAAATCGGAGGCGAGCAGTTATCGCACCGATGGACCGCTGCGCCACGCGGAGAACAAGTGCGTGTTTTCGGAGAAACGCCCGGGCGTCCCGGACAGTCGGGGGTGGGTAGGGGTCCTTCGACTCCGCCGAAGCGATTCGCTTCGCGCATGGCTCGCCTATGCTCAGGATGACACTTGGGGGACTATGCAGATTCTGGCGCGGCGAATATCCCGAAGCTAGAGTCAAATCATAATAACCAATTTGGCCGGCATAGCTGACACCTGATAACCTACCGCACCGAGGAATTCCAACAACAGGGACCGCCATGCCGAAAAAAACCAGTACGCCTTTTGTTCTTGCCGAGGCTTTGCTCTCCGCTTTTGATACGAACGATCGCATCAACCAATATCTTCTTGATCATCTGCCTGCGGAGGCTTGGCGGGCGGAGCCTCCGGGGAAAAAAGGGCGGGATGTGGCGGGCGTAGTCGCGCATATGCACAATGTTCGGGTGATGTGGTTGAAGGCTGCGAAGGGGAAAATCCCGGAGCAACTTGATCGCTTCACGGTGACGCCAGCGCAGGCAAAGAAGGCGCTGGACGCCAGCCGGGCCGCGCTGCGCGAGGTTCTTGAGTCAGCGCTGGCGGGCGACGGGCGGGTTAAAGGGTTTCGTCCGGATGTGGCAGGGCTCTTCGCTTACCTGATTGCGCACGACGCGCATCATCGCGGGCAGATCGCGATGCTGGCGCGCCAGGCGGGGCATGCGATTCCTCAGAAGGCTACGTTTGGCATGTGGGAGTGGGGCGTACGTTAAACTGAAAGACGAAACTGGAAGCGACCTCAATGCGGAATCGATAGAGCCAGCCAGCGAATGCACAAAGCCACAATTCTGTTTAACCCCAACTCTGGGCGGCGCGGGAAGAAGCGCGATGCGGAGTTGAACCATGCCATTGGGATCATTCAATCCGCGGGCGTGCGTACCGAGCTTACGGTTTGCCGCTCCAGCCGCGAGGCTACGGATAATGCGCGCTGCGCAGTCGCGGACGGGAGCGATACGGTGTTTGCTTGCGGGGGAGATGGGACGATCCACGATGTTATTCAGGGATTAGCTGGGACTTCGGTTGCGCTTGCAATTCTGCCGTTTGGCACGGCCAACGCATTGGCCCATGATATTGGGGTTCCGCTTCGGCCTAGCGCAGCGGCTCAAGTCGCGGTTGCTGGCACAGTGCGCCGCGTTCCGCTGGGGCGAATCGAGTATGAGAGCCTCGAAGGGAAGCCCAGCGCGCGCTACTTTACTGTCGCTGCCGGAATGGGGGTCGACGCGCACCTCTTTTATAAGCTCACTTCGCAGCACAAGAATCGTGGAGGCATGGCCGCCTATTACTTCAAAGCGTGGCAGTTGTGGGCGACCTACAATATGCGCCGCTTCAATGTTGATTACACGGACGACGGCGGGGAGCGTCACCACGCGTCGCTCACTGAACTTTTGGCGGTGAGGATACGCTTCTTTGGAAATGTGTTGCGCGAACTACTTCCCGGCGCCTCGCTCGATTGTGGCTATGTGCGCGCCGCGATGTGCCGCACAGCCAGTCGCAATGCTTATCTGCAATATGTCGCGGGAGCGCTGCTCGGAAGGCATTGGAATGTGAAGGGGATCGATCTGGTGAGTTGCTCGGAGATACTTTGCCGGTTGCCGGAAGAGGATGGTCATCCAGCCGGCTCTGGCCAACGCGTCTACGTTGAGGCGGACGGCGAATTGTTGGGACGTTTGCCGGCGCGTCTAACGATGGTTCCGGATGCGCTGTCGATGATTGTTCCAGCCTAGGAGGCGCTCGCCGACTGTCGTCATCATTATCCTCTTTCGTGTTATAAATCGCCTATGCCTACCGGACGCTCGGGATCGATTCGCCTCTTCCGAATCTTTGGCATCGACGTCTTTCTGCATTGGTCGTGGTTCCTGCTGGCGTATTACGAGATCAATGCGCGCCGGGGAAACTATTCCTCCATCAGCTGGAATATCGCGGAATACCTTGCGCTGTTTCTGATCGTTACCATTCACGAATTTGGCCACGCGCTGGCTTGTCGCCAGGTAGGCGGGCAGGCGGATCGCATCGTCCTCTGGCCCTTCGGCGGCGTCGCGTACGTGAATCCGCCGCAACGTCCGGGTGCGACGTTGTGGAGTATTGCGGCCGGTCCGCTGGTGAATGTCGTGCTCGCTCCGATCATCATGGTCGTTGGGCGGATGAGCCTTGTGTTGGGTTTGTATACGGCTGTACCTGACCTGCGGACTTTCTTACACGCGGTTTTGTGGATCGATGTCGTACTGTTCGTGTTCAACATTCTCCCCATCTATCCGCTCGATGGCGGTCAAATTCTTCGTTCGCTGCTGTGGTTTGTTATGGGGCGCGCTCACAGTTTGCTGGTTGCCACGGTGCTTGGATTCGTCGGCATCGCCGCATTCATTGGTCTCGCGTTTTGGATGCACGACGCCTGGCTTGGCGCGGTCACCGTCTTCTTGCTGCTGAATTGCTGGAGCGGGCTGCAGCATGCGCGAGCTTTGTTGCGCTTCGCGAAGTTGCCGCGGAGATTTGAATACTCCTGCCCGTCATGCCAGGCCAGTCCGCCGATCGGAGAATACTGGAAGTGCGGAAAATGTGGGAACGCGTTCGATAGTTTCCAGACGGGGGCGGTTTGTCCGCACTGCGCGACGCGATATGAGGGAACGCGATGTCTTGATTGCGGCGCGGTGAATCCGATTGGCGCGTGGTCGACTCACGGTGTGACCGTTGGTTCGACCTTGCCGACGGCGCATGTTTAGGTTGCGCGCATTCTTCTCGTCTCGTTGTTGGCGCCTCATTTATTATTTTGCCCTTGCTTCGCCTCCAGATAAACTCTAGCGAACGCCTTGGAACCTGTAACTCATTTTTTATTTGGCGCGTGCATGGGGCGCGCCGGGCTCAATCGCAAAACGGCGCTGGCTACGGCTACGCTGACGCTGGCCGCCGAGGCCCCCGACCTCGATGTACTCAGCCGGTTTGGCGGGTCGGCGTTTGGGTTGAATCATCATCGCGGGTTTACGCATTCTTTTCTGGGCGTGCCGCTTGTCGCGGCTGCGGTAGTTGGATTTATCTATCTCATCTGGCGGGTGCGCGGGCGCAGGATACGCAATCCTGATCTGCCTCCGCGATGGGGATTGCTGTTTGGCTTCGCTTGCATGGCTGGACTTAGCCACATTCTGCTCGACTTTACTAACAATTATGGAGTGCGTCCGTTTTGGCCATTCTCGGAGCGCTGGGTTGCGGCGGACATAGTGTTCATCGTCGATCCGGTAATCCTCGTGCTGCTTACGCTGGGCTTGATTCTTCCCGGGCTGTTTTCGCTGATTAACGAAGAGATCGGGTCGCGGCGCACGGGACAACCTGCCGGCAGAATGGCGGCGATTGTGGCGCTGCTGGGCGTTTTTGTGTGGTGGGGAATTCGCGATTATGAGCATGGTCGCGCTGTCGCCGCGCTTGATGCGCGCACTTATCAGGGAGCGGTTGCGAGTCGAGTTTCAGCGTATCCGTACTGGGTCAGTCCGTTTCGCTGGCATGGGGTGGTGGAGGCCCCCGCATTCTTCGCGACCATGGATGTCGATTCGCTTGCGCCCGAAGTTGATCCTCAGGGAGAAATGCAGATTCGCTACAAGCCGGAAGAAACGGCGGTCACTTTGGCGGCCAAGAACAGTTATCTTGGGCACGTTTATTTGAGCTGGGCGCAATATCCGATCACTGAGACTGAGGAACTGGCTAGCGATCCTGGCGATAATGGGCGGCCGGCGTATGTGGTTCGGTTTCGCGATTTGCGTTATGACTATCCGGGACGGAATGGGAGAGCCACGCTCGGCGCGTTCGTGCTGCTGACGCGGGATTTGAGGGTGGTAGAGGGAGAGATGGGTGCTAAGTAGAGCTCGCGCCCTCGGGGGCTAAAGCCCCGAGTTCAAGCGGCATTAATCGCAGCGCTGAAGCGCTTCACCACCTAAAAAGAGAAGAAGTGGGTCTTCTTTGCGAGGACATGCCGGTGGAGAAATGGATGCTGCGCGCGGACATTGAGGATGAGTAGGGGTCCTTCGACTACGCGGAACGATTCGCTTCGCGAATCTTCCCGCTGCGCTCAGGATGACACTTCCTCTTTACTCTTAGCGATTTATTTCAGGCCTTCTACCAGATACAGGTCAGCTAGCATGCGGTGATATCCGAAGACGCAGCTTTTGGCGTCGGGGGTCATGAGGATGGGGCCGATGGTTTCTACTCCGGCGGGATCGGAGGGCATTAGCTGTCGCCAGAGAGTGCGCTGGCCGGTGTTTAGATCTAGGCGATAGACTTTTGCGGGCAGTTCTCCGGGTTGGTAGATGTAGAGCGATCCGCCGTCGGCGCTAAAGGTGATGGGCTGCTCTCCGGGGTCAAGTCCGGGAATGATGCGCGGGTCGCCGCCGGCTACTGGGTAGAGGTAGCCTTTCTGGTCGGCGCCGATTCCGGCTACGGTTTGGGAGTCGGGAGAAATGACAAAGGCCGTGCCGCTGACTCCTTCGGGAGAAATCGGCTGGTCTTTGCCGGTCGCGGGGTCGCGGACGTAGAGGCGTTCGCCCTTGCCGGTTTCGTTGCCGGAGAAGAGCACGCGCTTGCCGTCGGGAAACCAGTGGGCCCAGGCGTGATTGATGGTGTCTTTGGTCAGGTCTTTCGGCTCGCCTGCGCCCGTGGTCAGCAGTTTGAGCTGCGAAGGCGAATCCTGGGTTTGCGCGATCACGGATTTGCCGTCGGGCGAGAGCGAGACGGCTCCGCCTTCGCCTAGCAGCACGGCGGGTGAGCCGTCTGTTTTGCGGATGTAGACGGCGTAGGATAATCCGCCGGACTTGGAATAATCTAACGAACCGCCGCCACCTTCTTCGTCGAAGAGGAGAGTCTTTCCATCCCCCGATAAATCTGCGGGGTAGGTGTAATCCAACCAGGAGAGATCGTGCTGCTTGTTGTCATCGGCGGTCATGCCGATTAATTCGCGGCGCCAACTGGCGCGCATCAGGAGGACGCGGCCGTCTTTGAAGATGTCGAAGATCATTACTGCGCCGGGCAGGCGCAACACCATACGCTCTTTGCCATCGAGCGTAGTGGCGTAGAGAGTGCGATCAACGCCTGATTTGCTGGCGGTGAACCAGATTTCTTTTCCGTTGGGCGCCCACGCCAAGCCTTGAATCGTGAACCATTCGCCGGAAAGTTTCTTCATGTGGCCGGACATATCGACAACGGCCAGCGAACCGCTGTCGTCGCCCTGCACGGGGTGATCGATGAAGGCGATCAGGTCTCCTTTGGGAGAGACACGGGGATGGCCGATCCAGCCGCCGGTTTCGTAGAGCGGCTTGCCGATG
Source organism: uncultured Acidobacteriaceae bacterium (assembly GCA_963800565.1). Lineage (GTDB taxonomy): Bacteria > Acidobacteriota > Terriglobia > Terriglobales > Acidobacteriaceae > Acidiflorens. The sequence continues at coordinate 2,561,268 of CAWDBM010000006.1, read as the reverse complement.
GGGTACTCCAAGCGGTTGCGGCCTCCGAAATCGCGGACGACGGCGAGGTTGGTTCCGTCGGCTGACCAATCGGCCCATTGCACTTGTTCGAGCACTTCGCGCGGCGCGCCGCCGACTAACGGAGCGCGGGCGAGAGTTCCCATGTTGACCCAAGTGCCGATGGCTTTGCTGTTGAGTAGAACGGCCATTTCTGAGGCCGAGGATACGGAGACTAATTGAGTGCGGCTCAGGCCCATGGAGCGCGCTTCGGGCGCTTCGGGGCGAGCGGTGAAAACATCGACGGGGCCACCTTGCCAGGCGGCGCTGTAGAGAATCGTCTGGCCGTCCGGAGCGAAGCGGGCAGAGCGGATGCTGCCACGACGGAAAGTGAGTTGGCGGTAGGTGGGCGGCTGCAGAGGCGCGGGCGTGAAAAGGAGCTTGCCGCCATAGATGCCAGCGGCAATTGCGAGCAGGACTACCACGGCGAAAACGAGCGGAGGGACGGCGGACTTGGAGCGCGTTGTGGCGACGCTACGACTCGCGCCTGTGCCCACGAGCGAAGACACAGACGATGAGCGTGTGGCTGACGGCTCCGCGGGGCTCGTTTCTGCGACGACTGAAGTGCGCGAGGAATCGATCGAGCGCTTGAGGCGCTTGAGGTCGGCGCGCAATTCGGCGGCCGTCTGACAGCGGAGGTCGCGATCTTTTTCTAAAGCTTTGCTGATGGTCTCTTCGAGCTTTAGCGGAAGTTGTGGGCGCAGGCGGGTCGCGGTAGTGGGCGTGCGATTGAGGATAGCGTCGGTGATGACGGCGGAAGTTTCGCCGCGAAAGGGCACGACTCCTGTGGCCATTTCGTAGAGGACGACTCCGAAGGAGAAGAGATCGGTACGCCCGTCGAGTTCTTTGCCGCGCAGTTGCTCCGGCGACATGTAGGCGACCGTGCCGACGGCGGTTCCGGGGCTGGTGAGATCGAGGTTGCTGGCGTCGGCGCGGGTGGGCGAATCGTCTAGAGCCGAATTTTTGGCGCGTGCGACTTTGGCCAGACCGAAATCGAGAATCTTGGCGTGACCCCGGTCGGTGACGAAAATATTGGCGGGCTTAATGTCGCGGTGTACGATGCCCTTGCTGTGCGCTGCTTCGAGCGCATCGGCCACTTCGATGCCCAGGTCGAGCAGTGTTTCCAGCTCCATCGGCTTGCCCTGGATCAAGTGCTTCAGGGTTTGACCGCTGAGGCATTCCATGACAATAAAGAGCTGGCCCTCATGCTGGCCGATTTCGTGGATGGTACAGATGTTAGGGTGGTTCAACGAGGAGGCGGCTCGGGCCTCGCGCCGGAAACGCTCGAGAGCTTGCGGGTCTTGCGAGGCTTCTTCAGGCAGAAATTTGAGAGCGACGAAGCGCCCTAGCGCGGTGTCTTCCGCCTTGTAGACAACGCCCATCCCACCGCCGCCCAGCATTTCTACGATCCGGTAGTGGGAAACTGTTTTTCCGATCATCTTTTCTTGTTTTTCAGCTTTATTTATTGACCAGCAGTTTTTCGAACGTTGTTTCTCGGACCTTGTTGCGAGTCCGCGGTGCGTCGCGTCTGCGCTCAGATTTTCAGGGGGAGACCGAGCGACCCATCTTAGGGGTAAATCGGCGGCGGCGTCAATCAAGTTCGGTTGACGGATCCACCTTTTCGCGCTGCGGCCGCGTCCCCGCGCTTGACCGGCAGTGTCGGCTCGCGCAACAATCCTAATGACACGAACGAGGTGAATCATGCTGGCTTATTTATTTGTGATTTTTGCGGTCTTGGCGCGAATGCCGTTTATGCCGCATCCCTGGAATTTGACTCCGGTGGCGGCGGCGCTGCTTTATTTTGGCGCGCGCGGGCCCAAGCGCCAGCTGTGGGTTCCCTTTGTGCTGCTCGCCTGTTCTGACGTTGTCCTTGATAAGTTTGTCTATGCCGTTCCATTTTCGTGGGACCATTTCGTGACCTGGGCTTGGTATGCGGCGATTCTTTTGCTGGGCACGCGGCTGCGCGAAAATTCAAATTGGGTGCGAGTGGGTGGGACTGCTCTGGCTAGTTCTGTTTCGTTTTTCGTCGTTAGTAATTTTGCCGTATGGGCTTGCTGGAATATGTATCCGAAGACGCTGTCGGGACTGATGACTTGTTATGCCGCGGGCGTGCCATTCTTCCGGCGCGGACTGGCGGGGGACCTGCTGTTTACGGCGCTGATGTTCGGATTGCCGGCGCTTGCCGCGGGATTAGCACACTCTGACGGCAAACCGCAGGGAACGGCTGCAGCCTAATTAGAATCGTCCAGGGACGGTCGCTCTTGGCCGTCTGCGATGATATCGATCGCTGGCCGCCGGCGCTTCGATCGCCGCCAGATCACCCACCAACCGATCAGAAGTATTCCCACCGCCAACAGAATCCCTATGATGTGGTGCGCAAAGAGATTAGTTGTCAGGGTTACGATTTGGGGGCCGAACCAGAGCGTCAGGAACGCTTCGATCAGAAAACGTGAGAAGCGTCCGGCGAAGATGGCGAGCAGGAAATGCGGGAGGGACATTTCGAACGCGGCCGCGGCCAGCACAAAAATCTTGAACGGGGCGGGCGGCGGCAACATCGCCGGAAACATCAGTGCCCAGAATTCGTGACGATCGAAAGATTCATGAATCTTCTCGAAGCGCGCGGGCGGCAGGCGTTTGCGCAGGAGCACCTCGCCTCCGGTGTATCCGATGATGTAGATGACGATGCTGCCGAGCGTGGAACCAACTGCGCCCAGCAAGACGTAGAAGAGGAAGCGCGAGCGATCGGTGTAAACGTAGTAGACGAAGATGGCATCGAGCGGCATGCCGAGGAAAGAGCCATCTACGGCCGCCAGGGCGAGCATGCCCCAAGGGCCTAGGGGGACTAGCACGTGCTTGATCCACTCACTATAGGCGTGGATGAAATGTGCGAACTTCTTCAAGTGGTTAGTTTACGCGAGCGTGAAGGGTCGTTCGTCGTTCGCAATTCCAATTTGCAGGGGACGACGTTTTTAACGATAGACCAACGACTAACGACCGTGTGCCGTATTTCCCGCGATCAACTCCAGCGCATGCGGCAACAAATCAATCACTGCCTCTAGCGATTCGACCGCGCCAGTTGGACTGCCGGGCAGATTGAGGATCAGGGTAGTGCCCCGGACGCCACATACGGCACGGCTTAGCGCGGCATAGCGGGTTTTTTTCGTTCCCTGCAATCGCATCTGCTCGGCGATTCCTTCTACCAGGCGGTCGCAGACTGCTACTGTCGCTTCGGGCGTTACGTCGCGGGGAGCGATTCCGGTTCCGCCCGTGGTCGCGACAAGGCGAACTGAGTGGCACAATCCGACCAATTTTTGCTGAATCGCGGCGCTCTCGTCGGCAATTACTTCACGCGCCACCACTAGAAAATTATGCCGCGCGAGAGCATCGGCTACGGCCGGGCCAGAGAGATCCTGTTTTTCGCCGCGCGAACAGGAATCGCTGATCGTTAACACCGCCGCCGTCATCGGACTCGAAGAAGGACTCGACGAGCCGTGCATTGATGCATCAGGTGTCGAGGAGGACATCTTCACCTTCGGCTGCGGCGTCACGTCGCGCTTCGTCGAGCAGGCGCAAGCCTTCCATCAGCAGGCCTTGCGTGTTGAGCGTGGTTGTTTCCTGCGATGACTTGCCGTTGAAATCGACTTGAAAGTTTCCTTCGGTCCAGCGCAGCACTTTGAAAACGGCTTCGTCGCCCGTGATCGAGCCATAGGCGGCGTGTTTGGCTTGTCCCTGGCTGAAATAGATTTCGCATTTTTCGTCGCCCTTGGTCATGGTGAGGAGGCAACTCTTGCGTCCCATTTCGAGCGATTGCACGAGGTCGATCACGTTCATCTGCGTGAGGTTGCCGCGGAGGATGCCATCCGTGGAGGCGGCTTTGCTCAGTTTTTCGAGGGCGATGCGGTCGACTACGCGCTTGATTTTGTGGGTCGCATCTTTCAGGAAAAAAGGTTTTTCAAGGTAGTCTTCGATCGGGTCCTGCATTGACAAGCGTTCGCTTATGTCGGCCTTGCTCGCCATCATGATCACGGCGATACTCGCCGTTGCCGGCCTGCTCTTCAGCTTTTCCAGCAATTGGCGCCCATCCATGCCGGGCATGCGATAGTCGCAAATCATGACGTCGGGCAAGTCGTCGACAGCTTTCAATAACGCATCGGCGGCATCGGTCGCTACGGTGACCTCGCCCATTGTAGAGAGCGCCTGTTGGAGCATCCCCAGCACCATTGGGTTATCATCCACCAGCAGGATTTTGACGTCGGTCGCCATAAATTAGAACAAAAACAAATAAGTTGCTGGCTACTTCTTCGTGCTTCTGCGGTAGTCGCCGCTTTCCCCGCCCGATTTCCGTTGCAGTACTACTTCTCTTATCTCGATGCCTTTGTCGAGCGCTTTGCACATATCGTATACGGTCAACGCGGCCACGCTGGCTGCTACCAAGGCTTCCATCTCGACTCCGGTCTCGGCCGTCGTCTTTACTTTTGTGGCAACAGAAACGCCATTCTCGCACACGCGTAGGGTCACAGCAACGTGCGACAGCGGCACGGGATGACACATCGGTATCAACTCTGAGGTGCGCTTGGCGGCCATGATTCCGGCGGTGCGGGCAACTTCTAAAGGATCGCCTTTGGGATTCTGCGGCAGGGCGCGTAAGACGTCCGGACTCATGGCTACGAAGGCGCTGGCCTCGGCTTCACGGGCGGTTCGCGGCTTCTCGGAGACGTCGACCATGCGGGATTGGCCCTGCGCGTCGTAATGCGAGAGCCGCGAAGTTTTCTTTGCCATCAGCAATTTGCTTTCAACAACAGGGTATCGTATCGCGGCGGCTATGGCATCCTGACGCGTCTTCTCTTAGCGCATCTTAGTTCAGCGCATCAGCAATGACACCCACTCGCCGGCTTCAATGTGCTCGCGGTCGGGAGGGATGACCACGTAGCAGTTCGCTCGAGCCAGCGCCGCAATGTCTCCTGAGCCTTGCCATGGCGCGAGTTCGACCTCTGCGTTCTCGAACTCGCCGGAAAGGACTGCGGGAAGAAATCTTTTTAAACCGGTCTTGGTGCGGATTTCTGATTTCAGCTTGGCGGCCGGGAAGATCAGGGGCTGCGGCGCCTGGCCGGCTAAGGCTTCGGTCATTGGCTTCGCGAACAGTTCGAAGGTGACCATGGTGGAGACTGGATTGCCTGGTAATCCGAAGAAGAATTTCTTTTGCGGCTCAGGCACTCCGGTTCCGGTCGGCTTCTCATGGGCTGCCAGCAAGCGGGCGAGGGCGCCCGCTCCACAGGAGCCGAAGACGGCTGGCTTCCCTGGCTGTATGGCCACGCCTGTGAAATAGAATTCGGCTTGCAGTCCTGTTAGAACCTGTTCAACCAGATCATATTTGCCCATGGAGACGCCGCCGGAGAGCAGCAGGAGATCGCAACCGAGACCTTCATCGATCAAGGCCTGGAGCCGCATGGGTTCGTCGGGAGCGATGGGCAGGCGCACCGGTTCGCCTCCGGCGTTCTGCACCTGCGCGGCCAGAGAATAGGAATTTGAATTTCGGATTTGTGTTGGCCCGGGTGTGGCGTTGATCTCTACCACTTCGTCGCCTGTGGAAAGGATCGCCACGCGCGGCTTTTGGAAGACCTGCAGATGGCTCTTGCCGACCGATGCGGCGATTGCGACCCCGGCATGGTCGAGGCGGCGTCCGCTGTCGATAAGCAGTTGACCGGCGCGCGCCTCGGCGCCGCGGGGGACAAAATTTTCCCCAGATCTGACGCTGCGCCGCACCTCGACTCTTTGCTCAGCGCGGGAGGTGTGCTCCACCATCACGACGGCGTCGGCTCCGTCGGGAAGCGGGGCACCGGTCATGATTCCGATGGCCTGGCCCGGGTCCAGGGTGCGCGCTTGCGACTCTGGCAGGGCGCCTGCTTTGATCTCGCCGACCACGTCGAGATGCAGGGGAGTAACTGACACATCGGAAGCACGCACTGCGTATCCATCGCGTGTAGCGCGGCGGAATGGAGGAAAGTCACGGTCGGCTACGAGCTTTTCCGCCAGCACTCTACCGAAACCAGCCATAAGATTTACCGTCTCAACCTCTCGCGGAGAGACGCTGGCCGCATGGTGCTCGACGAGGCGGCGTGCTTCTTCGAAGCTCAACACGCGGGCCGGCGGCACTGCAGGGGAAGACATTGGAGAATCATAACCTGTAGGGTTGGGATTTTTCTGAGGTCGAGGCGGGAATCGAGATAGGTTAGCGCGCCAATTCTTGACCTAACACGGTGGCATTGCTGGCGAAGGCCAGGCCAGTTTCTAGATCGACGAGGCCGGAGCGAACTAATTTGGCGATTTCGGCGTCGAAGTGCTGCATGCCTTCGTTTTCGCTCGCCTTGATGGCGTCGAGGAGAGTGCGGCCGGGACGCTCGCCTTGTTCGACGCAATCGCGGGTGCGCGAGTTGGATTTCAGGATTTCTACGGCGGCGATGCGGTCACCGCCATCGCTGCGCGTGATCAGGCGCTGGGCGATGATGTAGCGAAAAGTTTTGGCCAGCCGTTCGCGGATGGATTGCTGTTCGGTGGCGGGAAACTGGCCGACGATACGCTCGATTGTTTTCGAGGTATCGACGGTCTGCATGCTGGAGAGAACGAGGTGTCCGTTTTCGGCGGCTTCGAGAAGGATTTCTAAAGTCTCGCGGTCGCGGATTTCGCCGACCATGATTACTCGCGGCGCTTGGCGCAGAGCGGCGCGCAGAGCCAGGGTGAAATTCGGCGCGTCGCTGTGCAGTTCGCGCTGATGAACCGTTGATTTCTTGTGGCGGTGCAGGAACTCGATGGGATCTTCGACGGTAAGGACGTGGTAGCAATACTCGCTGTTGATGCGGTCGATGAGAGCGGCGAGCGTGGAAGACTTGCCGGCTCCCGTACCGCCGGTGACGAGGATGATGCCGTTACGGACTTTGGCCGCTTCTTCCAATTGCGCAGGGAGATGGAGCGAACTGAAAGTCGGAATTACGGTGGGGATGACGCGCATGACGATGGCGCAACTGCCGCGCTGAATAAAAACGTTGACGCGGAAACGGGCCATACCGGGCAATCCGTAGGAGACGTCGCACGAGCCTTGCTCGCGCAGGGTATTGATGGATTGCTTGTTGTTGCCGATGAGGTCGGCCGCGATGCGGCGGGTGTCGTCGGCCGAAAGTACTTTGCTGCCGGGAATTTCGACCGGCGTGAGTTGTCCGTGAATCTCGACTTGAGGAGGCCGGCCCGGCGAAAAGATCAGGTCGCTGACCTTTTCGGAGGCGCGCAGCATCCCGGCCAGAAGCACGGGAGTGGGAATCGCGTCCGTGTTATTGATGCCTTCGAAGGCAATTGCGATCGGGGAACTCCCCGGAGCTGCCATTGCATGCACTCCAAAAAAATTGGGTTGACGCCACGGGGGAGAAAAGTAGCGGAGAAATCTATCTATTGAATGTAACTCTGAAGGGCGGAATGGCGAAGGACAAGTAGGACAACGACCTCGGTAACTGGAGGGCAGTACCCAGTACCTTGTACCCAGTACCCAACGAAACCTCTACTCTGGTAGAGACTTTATTAATCCGTTCAGGATTCTGCCTACTTCATTGGTTCTTTTAAGCAGAGCTTCGACGGAAGTGGAGTCTGTGTAGCCTAGACGCTCGGCTAACAGTAGTTGTGTTTCGAGTTCCGCTAGCGAGCCTGCGGCATGACGCAAGAAATGCCGGAACTCGCGATGGCTGTAGTGCGCCTGGCCTTCGGCAATATTGCTGGGAACCGACACTGCGGCGCGGCGGATCTGGTCCGTAAGACTGTAAACCTCCCGCTTTGGAAAACCGTCGGTAAGCTTATAAGTTTCGGTCACCAGATCCATGGCTTTCTGCCATGCCACCAGATCTTTTGAAATGCTGCGGCATTAAGTCCGGCTTTGCCCTGGGTACTGGGTACTGAGTACTGGCTACTGTTTTTTGGCGGCCGGTTTTTTCTTGTTTCCGAAGCCGGTTTCTACGCTGGCGCCTATGCTGGCCAGCATGTCTTTGGCTGGCTGGGCAAACTTGCCGTCGGGCTGGAGTTCCAGATATTTTTGAAAGGCTTCGGCTGTGCCGTTGGGAGCAGTCGCCTTGCCGTCTTTTCCGATGGTCTCTTTGCCGATCATGTTGATGCCCTTCCAGTAATAGGCGTCGGCTTTGGTTGGATCGACCGCAATCACTTTATCGAATGCTGCAATTGCATCGTCCGGCTTGCCCGCATTGGTCAACACTGCCCCCTCGTTGAACAGGTAGGTAACGGCGTGCGTCGGATCCAGCTGGGCTGCCTTGGAGTAGTTGGTAACGGCATCATCGACCTTATTGGACTTGGCATAAACTTCCGCCAGGTTGTTATAGTAGGCGGCCATTTTTTGACTATTATCTGCTTCTTTCTGGGCTGTTTCGGAAGCGGTGCGTAGGTCGATGGCTTTCTGGTAATCGGCGGCGGCGGTCTCATAACGCTTCTGTTTTTCGCCAGGATCGGTCTGCTTCGGCGCCGACATGCGGTAGGCGTCGCCAAGTTTGAACCAGATTAAGTCGCGAGTGGGGTCGATCTGGTTGGCGGCGGTTAACGTGGCGATGGCCGTGTCGAAATCGCCGGCATCAGAGGAGGCTTTGGCGGCATTAAGTTTTTCGTTCAGCGAACCGATTGTATTCCTCTCCTTCTCGGCCTTGGCGGCAGCCTCTTGCTGAGCCTTCACTTGTTCCGGAGTCAATCCCTGACCCTGGGCGGCACGGGCCTGTTCTTTCTTCAAGTCGAAGTCCAGCGTCGCTTCGTCCATAGCAACAGTGACGCCGTTGATATGAAAGATTTCCTTGCCGTCTTTGCGAAGCGTTACGTTGTATTTGCCGGGAGCGATGCCGAGCGAGAAATACTCGCCTTTATTATTGGTCTTGATTGTGTACTTGTGGCCGGTTTCGGTGCCCAGCCACTCCACATCGGCTTGCGTGATGGGTTTGCCTTCGACATCTTTGCAGACTCCTTTAACGCTGCCGGTGGTTTGCGCCAAGGCGAGCGGAGCGCACAGGCTCACCGCCAACACGAGCACTAGGGGAACAATGAAATATTTCAACATGATTAGCCTCCCGGCTTTACCTCTGAATTTATGGCCGCTGACATGACGGCTCTAACTCTTTTGGGCGGCGGCTTCCGCGTACGAAATGGGATCCTTCGCGCCCGCATCGCGAAACGCATGCAAGCGAAGAACACAACTATCACAGACTCCGCAAGCGCGATCTTCGCGCTGATAGCACGACCACGTTAAATCGAACGGGGCATTGAGTTCAAGGCCCAGCTGAATGATCCCGGCTTTGCGCATGGCAATGAGCGGAGTCACCACCTGAATCGATCCTTCTTTTGTACCCGCTTTTACGACTTCATTGAACGCTCGATAATACTCCGGGCGGCAATCGGGATAGCCGGAACTGTCGGGCTCGACGGCTCCGATGTAAACTTTTTCGGCTCCGAGCACTTCGGCCCAGCTTACGGCGACGGCCAGGAAATGCGCGTTGCGGAAGGGGACGTAAGTGACGGGGACGCCTGCGCCGATTTCGCGTGACTCGGGGACACTGATGGTTGAGTCGGTGAGGGCCGATCCGCCGATGGCGCGCAGAGCTTCGTTGCGGACCAGAAGCCGGTCGCGGATGTCGAGGTGGTCGCAAATGCGCTCGAAGGATTGGCGTTCGCGGGCTTCGGTACGTTGGCCGTAGCTCACGTGGACGGCAGCGGCTTGGTGGTCGCGCGCCGCAAGAGCCGCGCAGACGCACGAATCCATGCCACCGCTCAGGAGGACGACGGCGCGGCTACGGCTGCTGGGTACATTCAATGCCATGGCAAGTATTATTGGCTTCGTTCATATTTTATGACAGGAATGGCAGCGTTACGGCCACTGGCGACGGCTTATTCTGGTGCGGCTCGATGTTCCTTCCCACTTGTTACTTTCTTGATTCTTAACCAAGAGGATGCCTGGACTCCTATTGCAGACCGAGTCTATTCGTAGCGCAGGCTCTCGACGGGGTCGAGTTGCGAGGCGCGGATGGCGGGAAGAGTGCCGAATAAGATTCCCACCAGCGAGCACACGACGATGGCGATGATGGCGGAAAGGCCTGAAATCGGGATGCGGTAGGCGGTGAGATAGCGCACGGAAAACGGAATGGCGAGGCCGATGACGATACCAAAGATTCCGCCGATGAGCGAGATGAGTACAGCTTCGGAGAGGAATTGGCAGAGGATTTCGCGGTTGGTCGCGCCGACGGCTTTGCGGATTCCGATCTCGCGGGTGCGGGCGCTGACCGTGGCCAGCATGATGTTCATGATGCCGATACCGCTGACGAGGAGGACAACGGTCGCGATCAGGAGCAGAACGGTGGTCAAGATGTTGGCTGTCTTTTCGGCGAGGCTTACGAGTTGGGTCAGGTTTTCGACGTTATAGACAGACTCGGGGCGGTGCCGCGACTGCAGGACGCGCTTGATTTGAGCGGTCGCGGTGGGCACTTCATCCGCGCTTGCGACCGAAAAATAAATCTGGCGCACGGCATTTGAGGGCAGGAAAAACCGGCTGACTGAGTACGGGATGGCCATGGTGTTGTCTTCGACTTCCGATTGGCCAAACGTTTCTACGCGTTCTTTGAAGACTCCGATGACGGTGAAGGGCAGGCCGTTCAGCTTGATGACCTGGCCGACGGCGCTCTCGGAGCCACCGAAGAGCTTCGCAGCGAGCTTCTCCGTGATGACGCCGACTTTGTTGCGTCCCTGATAGTCTTCGTTGTCGAAAAAGCGGCCGGCCAGCATCACCAGGTTGCGGACTTTCAGGTATTCGGGGAAGACGCCGAGGATGGAAATGTCCTGCTCTTTGCCATTGCCTACGCTGATGCGGTCGTTGAGGGTTGAAAAGGGCGATCCTGCGACCACCGATGGAACCTGCTCGCGGACGGCTTCGAGGTCGTCAACGGTCAGTTCATCGAGGGCTACGGCGGTTATGCGCTGGCCGGCGCCGGAATAGTTGGCGTAGATCAGATTGGCGCCAATGCCCTGAATCTGGTCGAGGATGTATTGCTTCCCGGTGAGGCCGATGGTGACTACGAGCACGAGAGAGGCTGTGCCGATCACCATGCCGAGAGCGGTGAGCAAGAAGCGAACCTTGTTGCTGTCGAAAGTCTCGTAGGCGAAGCGCAGGCTCTCGCCCATCGCCAGGTTGGGCTTCTGGAGTTTGGGCTTCTCGAGGTTGGGCTTCTGTGGACTTCTTTCCTGTGGCGGATGCTCCAGCGGCGGACTGGGCTGTGGACGACTGAGGGGCGGCGGACTGCTCGGCCGATCGTAAATGTTGACCTCGTCCGATGCGGGGCTGGCGACATCGGCGAATTTAGTATCCACGGGATTCAATGCTTCACCTAAGTTCTACCTCGCCTGATTACTTTCTTGTCTACCCTCTAAGATGCTGAAACGCGCCACAAGACGCTAAAAACACTAACTCGGCTAGACAGCCCTCTCGCGAGTTGGCTTGAATTTTCCGCCAAATCGTTCGGTCACAAAATACGCTGCCAGGACCACGATCAGCGGATCTACCGGCCTGAAATAATAGGTCTCGGGGTGCGAAAAATAGTACGCCAGCGGAAAAAATGAAAAGAGCATGACAAATCGCGCTGCCAGGCCTTGGTTCGCAAGTGCCGATTCTGTGCCGTATAACCGTCGCAGCCCTGCCAACGCTAGTATCGTCATAATCGTGCTGAGAAAGATATTGGGCACATCGAGCGGCTCTTCTGCCAAATAGGCGCGGTTAAAACTCCAGAAGCCTGTCCAGATGTATATTATCCGCCTCGCTATGCGATAAGCATACTGGCCGGGGTGATTACGGATGTACTGCTTGCCTTGTTGGGACTTGTGCGCCATGTAGGCGAGTTCGCCACGGTCGGCATATTCCGCGAGTTCGGCATCGCTGTGATTGGGATGGAGGCTGCGGTCGACCCAGTGGAGAGAGTCGGCGCTGTTGCCTATATAGAGTTCCAGGCCGAATCCGCTGCGTATGGGGATGAACTGGTGAAATGTATCGTAGTTGCGAACGAACCATGGGGCCATTATGGCGATTGCTCCGAGGGCGGCTGCCGTCATTGGAATCAACCACGGCTTCTGGTTGCGCAGACGCCGCCAGCACGTCCACAGGCCGAGCAGTGGGACGACGGCTAGAATCACGGGCTCCGTCAACGCCGTAAGGCCGCCGAGCGCGCCGAAGGCCAGCCACTCCCAGATGTTTCCTGATTCTTCTAATGTGATCGACCACAGGAAAAGAATGGCCAGCAGCAATGTCACCAGGCACGTCGACCATGCCCAGTCGGCGCCATAGTAGATTCCGTAGGGCGAAAAGGCCCAGCCCCAGCTTGCCCAGTTCGCGGCTCGGGGATTGAAACAGCGGCGGGCTAGAAGATAAACGGGGATGCAGGTTAGCGCTGAGAAGACGCTATTCAGCGCTAGCGCGGCGATGATTGAGGCTGGAGTGTAGGTTCCGAATATGCGGAACACTGCTGCCAGCACATACACGTAGACGGGAGCGAGGACGGCAGTGGGGCCGGTGTTGGCGAAGACATTTCCGTATCCCTGGCCAGCGACCAGCGACCGAGCGACTCGGCCGAAGGCCCAGTGCTCGAGGACAAATGGATCGAGCCAATCGCGATAGAGGAAGGGGATGACGGCCAGGCGGACAGCCAGGGCAGTGACCACCATTGGCCAATAGGCGCCCGGATGGATTTTTTCGATTACTCGCGTACCCAGATCGGCCTTAAGGTTCATGAGCGACCCTCGCAGGGCGACCGCACGCAACATACGGGCGGAAAGTCAGGGAATTGCGGCACGCCGCAAAAAGCGGGTCCTTCGCTTCGTTCAGGATGACAATTCATAGGTGGTTTGGGACCATGTTATTCGACTCGACAAACCGTCACCTGCGAGTTGCGGTAGGGGCATGGCAAGCCGTCTGCGCCCGGGGCTTGCAGAACGACCCAGTTGACTCCGAATTTTTGCTTCAGACGCTCGAAATCGGGCCGCTGGAAATTGCGCCATCCATGTTGCGCTTTAACTTCGCGCAGCCAGCGTGGTGCCAGGCGCGGCACTCGGGCGGCCATGCCAGCGTCCTTGATCTCGTCGGCTAGAACGCTGCGCTCTGCTAGCGCGCGAAAACCATGGTAGTCCTCGCCGGGCAATTCCATGTAACGGGGATCGAGTGCAAACTGGCTGTCCACGGGCGTGCTTTGGCTGATCCAGTGGAAAGCATCGACCCAGTTATTGCGAGAAGCCGAACAGGGCAACTCCAGATGTGCGGTTGATGGATACATCTGGCGCTGCGCGTAGAACATTCCGGCGCTGAGCGGGAGAAAGAGAAGCAGCCATCGCAGCGTGTGACGCTTGAGTACATACTGGCCTAGCAGTCCTCCTGCCAGCAAAATAAAAAGGAGATAAACCAAGTGCAGGAAGCGCATAGGCTCCAGCGGGCGCAGGCGCTCGAATTGCGGAGGCAGCAACATCAGCAATGCAACGGCCAATTGAAATATGCCGAAGTAGACCAGCCGCTCGGACACGCGCGCCATCGTCTGTTGCTCGGGGTTCGCTTGCTGCTTGCGCTGCGCCAGCGCGCGGAACCACCATAAAAGCGCCAGCGGAGCTATTACACCCAGCCACTCATACCAGTGCCAGCGCAAGACAAAATAAAAGGGACGCGTAGCCGCGGCTTGGCGCCACGCATCGGACGCGGGCTCGAAGATCCATCCTAGCGGCATTAGCAGCGCCACGAGCGCTGGCACCCGCCATTGCTTTGTCTCGGCCCTGCGGTTTGGCTTCCACAGTAGAAAAAGGCAATAGGATGTGCCGAAGGCGGCCATAATCGCATGCACGAAAAATGCGGCGGTCAACAATGCGAGCGCCAGCAGCAACTGCGCGTCGAGGACGGCTACGATCGCGGCTAAAATCGTTGCCGTCGCCAAGGCTCGCGGATGCAGGTACTGGTCGGTCAAAGTGAGGCCGGTGGCCGAGACTGGGAGGGTAAGCAGAACGGCGATGAGCGTAGTGGCTGCCCACTGCGCGTGCGCTTCCGCGAAACAGCGGCGGCTGATGCGCCAGCATTGCCACAAAATTAGAAAGGTCGCTGCCCACTGCCAGAAGAGGATTCCCCATGCGAGAGAAACGTGGGTCAAGCGCACGGAAGAAGCAATGAGCTTATCGAAGATGGTCGCTTGAAATTGCACGCGGAAGAAATCGGCGTCGAGCGGGAATAAAGATGGATTGAGATTGCGCTTGATAGCCGCGAGGTAAAAGGCGTCATCTTCGAGTCCGGGATGATAGCCCTGCACTAGGATGGCGAACGTTGTGAGCAGCGCCAGCAAGGCCATGCGGCGCTTGACAGGATTCCAAGTCCCAGCGCGGGATGCAGGTTCGTTCGGCAACTTTAGCCGCCGGACCGGTCGCTAGTTGTCGCTTCGCGGGCGATCGGGCCGTCAGGATTTCGGGGATGATAGTAGCGAGCGTCGACGCCCGGTTCGAGGCAGCGGCCTTGGCGATTGAAAATCTGGAACTTTCCTAAACCGAGTTTCTGCAGGCGAAACTGCACCGAGGTTAACAGCACGCCCAGGCCATACTGCACACTTCGACGAAAATTAATCGAGGAAGCTTCGGCGAAATATTTGGTGGGGCAGGAAACTTCTCCCATGCGGAAGCCGAACATGACGCACTGCGCCAGCATCTGATTGTCGAAGACGAAATCGTCGGAGTTCTCGAGCAGCGGGAGTTCCTTGAGAACGGTGCAGCTGAAGGCGCGGTATCCGGTGTGATATTCGGACAATTTGGCGCCGAGCAGAGTGTTCTCGAATAGTGTGAGGAAACGATTGGCATAATATTTCCACACCGGCATGCCACCCTGCCGCGCTCGTCCGCCTAAGATTCTGGAGCCCAGGACAACATCGTAAACGTCGTAGGCGATCATGCTGGCCATGGCGGTCACCAGCAGCGGCGTGTATTGATAATCGGGATGGACCATGATGACGACGTCGGCGCCGGCTGCGAGAGCTTCGCGATAACAGGTCTGCTGATTGCGGCCGTAGCCGTAGTTGCGATCATGAACGAAAAGCTGTAGGCCGAGGCGCTCGGCCACTTGGACGGTGCGATCCGAGCTATGGTCGTCGACGAGGATGCGGATATCGACCAGGTCGGGCAGTTCCCGGACGGTCGCTTCCAGCGTCTTTTCCGCGTTGTAGGCGGGCAATACTACGGCAATGCGCTTGCCGTTCATCATGCTGTGGTTTCCTCGCGGGTCTGACAAAATAATAACCGGAAATGAGGGCTTCCGCAGGAGAACATCTCTGCGCGACGGCCAGGGCGCTTGAACAATTGATTAAGTCTGGGCGAAACTAAGGCATGCCCCCTCGCACTCTGTTTGAAAAAGTTTGGGATGCGCACGTGGTTGCTGCTCCGGAAGGGCAGTCGGTGCTGCTTTATGTCGATTTGCATCTGGTACACGAAGTAACTTCACCGCAGGCATTTGATGGATTGCGCGCGGCGGGACGGGCGGTGCGCCAGCCTCTGCGCACGGTGGCGACGGTCGACCACAACATCCCGACTACTCCGCGAGGCTTGCCCATCGCCGATCCGATTGCGGCTAAGCAGATTGAGGCGCTACAGAAGAATTGCCGCGAGTTTGGCGTTCCGCTGTTTGATATGGATTCGAGCGAGCAAGGCATTGTGCACGTCATTGGGCCGGAGTTGGGGATCACGTTGCCGGGGATGACGATCGTCTGCGGAGACAGCCACACTTCGACGCATGGCGCGTTTGGCTCGCTGGCGTTTGGCATTGGCACCTCGGAGGTGGAGCATGTGCTGGCCACGCAATGTTTGCCGCAGACGAAACCGAAGACGATGCAGATCAATGTCAGCGGAAAACTGGCTGAGGGCGTGACGGCTAAGGACCTGGCGCTTGGAATCATTGGCCGCATCGGGACCGATGGCGCGACTGGACACGTGATCGAGTACTCCGGCGAAGTGGTACGCGGGTTGTCGATGGAAGGGCGGATGACGCTTTGCAATATGAGCATCGAGGCGGGAGCGCGGGCGGGGATGATCGCACCGGACTACACGACCTTCGCCTATTCACGCGGACGGCGTTTTGCGCCTAAAGGAAGGGATTGGGAAGAGGCGGTCGCGCATTGGCATACTCTGGGTAGCGATCCGGGAGCGAAGTTCGACCGCGTGATCGAGATTGACGCGGCATCGCTTGCGCCGTTTGTTACTTGGGGGACAAATCCAGGAATGGTAGTCGCGGTGACGGCGCGCGTTCCCGAGTTGCAGAGCTTTGCGCTTGATGCCGATCGGCGGGCGGCGGAGCAGGCGCTTGCTTATATGGGGCTGAATCCTGGGACGCCGGTGGAAGAGATAGCGGTGGATCGCGTGTTTATTGGGTCATGCACAAATTCGCGCATCGAAGATTTGCGGGCGGCGGCACGGGTGGCGAAGGGGCAGCATGTGAATCCGAAGGTGCGGGCGATGGTGGTGCCGGGCTCGCAGGCGATCAAGCACGCGGCGGAAAAAGAAGGATTGGATCGCATTTTTCTGGAGGCGGGATTTGAGTGGCGCGAGTCGGGATGCTCGATGTGTCTGGGGATGAATCCCGATATTTTGCAACCGGGAGAGCGCTGCGCTTCGACCAGCAATCGGAATTTTGAAGGACGGCAGGGGCGTGGAGGACGCACGCATCTGGTCAGTCCGATGATGGCGGCTGCGGCGGCGATTGCCGGGCATTTTACGGATATTCGGAATTGGCGGTTTAATTAGAGGCCCTCAGGCTCTATTGAAATCCTGGGTTTTGCCGTCGCGATGGGGAAGGTTTGGGTGCGGTAGGGGTGCTTCGACTGCGATTGAGCTTCGCGTTCGCGAAACTCAATCTCCGCTCAGCATGACAAGGTGGCGAGATGTCAAGAGAGCGAGATAACGCTAGAGAAAGATTGGGTTAGAAAACATGAAACCGTTTCGCAAGCATACTGGCGTCGCTGTGCCGCTCGACAAGGTCAATGTCGACACCGATCAGATTATTCCGAAACAATTCCTGAAGCGGATCGAGCGTACGGGATTTGGCGAATTTCTTTTTTACGATTGGCGCTTTTCCGGGGACGGAAAAAAGACTGCCGACTTTGTGCTACATGCGCCTCGCTACGCAAAGGCGACGATTTTGGTTGCGGGGAAGAACTTCGGGTGCGGGTCTTCGCGAGAACATGCGGTGTGGGCGCTGACGGATTATGGATTTCGAGTCGTGGTTGCGGCGTCGTTCGCCGATATTTTTTCTAACAACAGCCTGAAGAATGGCTTTCTGACGGTGCGGCTCAGCGACGAAGAGGTGGCTGAAATCACGCGGCGCGCTAAGGAGATCGACGGCTACGAACTGACGGTCGATCTGGAAACGCTGCGCGTTGAGGATGGGCGCGGATTCTCCGCATCGTTCGCGATGGATGAATTCTCGCGGCACTGCCTGCTGAATGGGTTGGACGATATAGGGCTAACTCTGCAACATGAGGCGGAGATTGCGGCGTATGAGGCGAGACATCCTGTCGGCGCGGAGATGAATGCGATTCTGGCCCACTGAGCGCTTCAGCGGCAGACCTCCTCTGTACAATCCCATCCGACCGCGCGAATCCTTCTGACGCGAATTCTGTCGTCGTTGTAAACTTTTGAGTTTCGCTGCTAGCGCGGCATTAGACCGCGCCTCAGGTTGGATCGGAGTCCGTTCGTGAAGAAATTTCTATTTGTTGTCACCTTTCAGCTGTTGCTTTTCATTTCTTCGGCGCGCGCGCAGAACGCTGCGACGCCGGTGCCCCAGCAACTTACGATTGAGCAGATTTTTGCCGAGGGTGGGGTTACGGGGCGCATTCCGGAGACGATCAAATGGAGCCCGGACGGCACTAAAGTTTCTTTCGTGCAGCGCGATGACACGGGCGAGCACGGCGAACTCTGGTACGTGGATGTGGCGACAGGAGAGAAAAAAGTTCTGGTGAGCGAGGTCAAGCTGTCGCAACTTGCGCCGCCTACCAGCAGGATTCACGACGAGCGCGAAAAAGAGCGCGTAACGCGGTATCACGTCGCGGCATACAACTGGGCGCCCGATTCCAAACACTTGCTTTTCGATGCGCAGGGACAGCTCTGGTATTACAGCCTCGACACGGGTACGGCGGTGCCGCTCACATCGTCTCCGGACGCGAGCGAGGACCCGAAATTTTCGCCGGATGGAAAGCGGCTCGCTTATGTGCGCAGGCACAATTTATTTGTGCACCCGGTTTCGGGCGAGGAGGGCGAGCATCCGCTGAACCGCGATGAAAAAGACAAAAACTATAACGACAATTTCCTGAGTGGCGAAGTCGATTGGGTTTACGCGGAAGAACTGGCTGTGCGCAGCAACTACTTCTGGTCGCCGGAAGGGAAAGAAATTGCTTTCCTGCAGATGGATGAGACCCGCGTGCCAAGTTACCCGATCACCGACTGGCTGCCGACCCACCCCTTTATGGATCAGGAAAAATATCCGCAGCCAGGGGATCCGAATCCAAGCGTGCGCCTGGGACTGGCGAACGGCAACGGCGGAAAGGTGCGGTGGATCAAGCTCGGCGATGACGACGATATTTACATACCGCGTTTTGGCTGGATTCGAGAGGGGTTGGCGTGGGCGGAGGTTCTGAATCGCAAGCAGGATGTGATGGACCTCTACTTTGTTGAGGCGAAGTCAGGCAAGTCGCGCAAGGTGCTGACGGAGTCGGCGCCCGAGGCCTGGGTGAATGTTAATGATGACTTTCGCGTGTTGAAATCGGGAAACCGATTTTTGTGGACGAGCTGGCGCGACGGCTACACGCACATTTATCTCTACAGCTTTAATGCGGCCGATCCGATCGGAGCGGACGCGAAACTGGAACGTCAACTGGAGAGCGGCGATTATGAAGTGATCGCCATCAGCGGGGTGGATGAAGCGTCGGGCGATCAACCGGGGACTGTGTTCTTTATCGCCAATAAAGGCGATCCGCGGCAGGAGAAACTTTTTTCGGTGAAGCTGGACGGGTCGGGGATGCAGACCGTTTCGACCGAGGACGGAAATAATTCCGCCACTTTCTCGGATGACGGCAAGCATTTCGTGGAGACGCATTCGGCGACGCTGACGCCACCGCGCATTTCGTTGTGCACGATTGGCGGTCCGTGCAGGAAAATCTGGGAAGCACGCAGCATTGCGGAGTACGATCCGATCGCGCCGCAGTTTCTGGAATTCAAGGCGGACGACGGGACGGTTTTGTATGGCTACCTGATCCTGCCGCGCAATGTCGATGCCAGCCAGAAAATTCCTATTCCATTGATCGTGCACATCTACGGTGGGCCTGCGGGGCAGACGGTGCAGAATTCGTGGGGGGGAACGAACGGGCTGTTCCATCAGATTCTGGCGAAGGAGGGGTATGCGATTTTTTCGGTTGACAATCGCGGAACTCCGAATCGTGGGAAGAAATTTTCGGCTGCGATTCGCCTGCAATATGGCGGCGTTGAACTGAAGGACCAACTCACGGCGCTCGATCAGTTGTATGCGCAGTTTCCGCAGCTCGATCGGACGCGCACGGGCATGTGGGGATGGTCGGGCGGCGGCTCGATGACGCTCTATGCTCTGACGCACTCTGAGCGTTTCAAGGCGGGGATTTCGGTGGCGCCGGTGACGAACTGGCGCGATTACGATTCGGTTTATACCGAGCGCTACATGGGACTGACGAAGGACAACGCGCGTGGCTATGACGATTCGATTGTCAGCTCCGCCACCCATTTGCACGGGTCGTTGCTGCTGGTGCATGGGACGAGCGACGACAACGTGCATTTTCAAAATACAATTCAGATGGCGGACGCTCTGATCCGCGCGGGAAAACAATTTCGAATGATGGCCTATCCGAATAAAACGCATGGTATCGCGGGCATGGGAACGCGGACACAGTTGTTTCACATGATGGACGATTTCTGGAATCAGGAACTGAAGTGATCGCGTAGGGGCAGACGCCCTCGTCTGCCCGCCCGAGCATAGCGCGACAGATTTTTAGGGCGGCCGTGAAGACTGTCGGCTCTTCGAGCCGACTGGGCAGACGAGGGCGTCTGCCCCTACGTGATTGTGGTGACTTATGCAGCGCAGGACCCTTGGCAATTTCGAGCTTTCCATTGTTTCGGATGGCACTTACTTTCTTGATGGTGGAGCTTTCTTTGGCGTCGTGCCTAAGGCGATGTGGTCGAAGAAGGTGACTGCGGACCCGCTCAATCGGGTCGACACCGGGCTGAATTCGCTGCTCATCCGCACTGGCGATAAAAACATTCTGGTCGAGACTGGCATTGGCAACAAACTTCCCGACAAGATGGTGAAGGTTTACACACAGCCGGCCAAGCTGCTCGACAACCTGCACGCGGCAGGAGTTGCGCCGGAGGATATCGACATTGTCATCAATACGCACCTGCATTTTGATCACTGCGGATGGAACACGGTGCGGCGCGGCGATCAGGTGGTCGCGACATTTCCGAAGGCGAAGTATTACGCGCAGCGGCAGGAGTGGGAGCACGGACGCCTGCAACTGGAGCGGGATGCGATCAGCTACATGAGCCCGAATTATGATCCGTTAATTGAGAGCAGGCAGATGGTGCTGCTGGATGGTGATGCGGAGATTGTGCCCGGCGTTTCGGTCAAGATTTTTCCTGGGCATACGGCGAATATGCAGGCGGTGATTGTCGAGAGCGGCGGCAGCAGTGGCGAGAAGAAGACTGCGTGCTACATCTCCGATCTGATTCCTACGGCGGCTCATATTGACGTGACTTGGGTGATGGCGTTTGATCTGTTTCCGCTGAAGACGATCGAGAGCCGGAAGAAGTATTATGCGGAGGCGATTCCGGAGAAGTGGTTGACGGTGTTTACGCATGACGACGCTACGCCTTGGGGGTACGTGGAACGCGGGGAGCGCGGGAAGTTGATCCTAAAGCCGATCTGAGCCGGAAGTTCTAGGTTTCCCACTCCGCGATTTCGCGGGGTCGTTCATTATTGCGTTCCTTGTGATGTTCCACCCAGCCCACAATGAAAATGGACAAAAAATCAAGAACCAGAAGTCGGGCCAGCGTCCCGCGCGAAGATCAGCGATGGCACCGGCAACAAGAGCACACCCCTCTGCCAATCCACAAATCCCAAAGAATAACGCTCCTGCACGCTGTACTCGGTTCAGACGCAGGTTCCCGTTGATGAGACTTCCATGGAACAGTGCGCCGTTCGGAATGCGCCGGATTGGATCGATGTTGTCCTGCCTCCGTTCAAGCTCGCGAATCCAATCGTCTCTGTGTTCCATCGAACGTACCCGTAGCTATCTTAAGAAAGTTACCGCCGCGGGCAAGTACCATTAGTCACGGCCGTGCGCGGTCTTTGGGGGTTATGCTGGCAGTTTCGCTTCGAAGAATTCTTCCACTTGTCCCAATATCTCCGGGCCGCTCTTAGCTCCGTAGATTGCCTTTCTGAGCGCTGCGCCCCCGGGGATTCCGTGGGTGAACCAGGAGGCGAACTGTTTCATCTTGCCTTCGGCTCCGGGCATTTCTTCTTCGAGGAGCATCTGGAAGTAGGTGCGGATCATTTGGTAGCGGTCGGCCTCGGTGGGTTCGTCGTAGAGTTTGGCGCTCGCCGAAGCTGCGGAGCTTCGCTCCGCTGGGCAGACGAGGGCGTCTGCCCCTATGTGAGCTTGGCCGCTGCCGACATATTGTTCGATCTGGCGAAAGATCCACGGGTTTGCTGGGGCCATGCGGCCGATCATCACGGCATCGCATCCGGTTTGGGCCACTACCGCGCAGACGTCTTCGGGCGAGCGGATGTCGCCATTGCCGATGACGGGAATCTTGACGGCCTGCTTGACGGAGGCGATCCATTCCCAGCGGGCGGTGCCGCTGTAACCTTGCTCGCGGGTGCGCGCGTGGAGGGCAACGGCTCCCAGGCCGCAACTTTCGGCCATGCGCGCCAGTTCTACGCAGACGATTTCGTCGTCGCTCCATCCGGCGCGGAATTTCACGGTGAACGGGATTTTGACGGCAGCGCGGATGGATTCGAAAATCTGGCGGATCAACGGGAGATCACGCAGAAGGCCTGAGCCGCCGTTGCACTTCACTACTTTTTTTGCGGGACAGCCGAGATTGAGGTCGACTAAATCGAAGCCTACGTCTTCGACCATGCGGGCAGCATCCGCCAGCACGGTTGGATTGCTGCCGAAAAGCTGGGCGGAGATAGGATGCTCGTCTTCATAGAAATGCAGGTAGCGGCCGCGGACGCGGGGATCGCGGAGAAGGCCGTCGGCGGAGGTGAACTCGGTCATGATGAGGCCGCATCCGCCGAGATTCTTGATGAAGCGGCGGAAGACGGTGTCGGTGACTCCGGCCATGGGAGCGAGGACGGTGGCGGGAGATATGCGGACCTTGCCTATGGTGAAAGATGTGGGAAACGCACGCGGGGCGACTTGCCCTGTGTTTTCACAGGCGGGAGCGTTGCTTGGCGGGTTGTCCCAGAACTTCTGCACAAGTCTATTCTACCGTCCTTTCGGTGCGTGCCCGCGTGTGCGACAATGCGAGCGAATCGAGGTAGGTATGGTTGAGAGACTTCGCGAAATCCTATTGACTCAGTACATCGGTTCAATTCTCGTAGCTCTACTAGCCTGCAACGCAGTGATTACATTGACAACCTATCTCGTCCAGGCCGCGTTTTGGGTCTTTAATGATCAACGCACGCGATCTGTCCTAGGATCATCACGCCCTCCGTATCCTTGGGACAATCTGGTTTACTCGGCCGCAACCGTTATTCTCTATCTCGCAACCGCCTACTACCTAGCGCGATGGCTCTATCAGGGAACTGCGGGCTCGGCAGAGCCGCCAATTGGAGAGCCGCCGGCGGATGAAGCGGCGATCTCATGACGGGAAAGCAATCGCTAGGGGGATGGGCCTATGTTCGGGAATACGGAATCGCCGTTATTGCTGCGGCTCTGATATATGGCGGGCTACATCAGATCATTTCAGCCCTCCTCGTAGTGATATATCCCATTACGCGAGGCGTCCCACCTTTTTTTGATGCCTTGGTTCACTGGGAATTTCATTACCTTCCGTCACTAACGAGCTCCTACAACAACATATGGATGTGGTTCTTATTGGCCAAGACCATAGCGATTGCGGTCATCGTTATTACAGTGGGAGTTTTCTTTGGGTTATGGGCAAAATCGCGAGACCACGCTTAGCCAAGCCTAGAAATAGGCACGGGCACTCCAATCAAAAACCCCCGCCAAGGCGAAGGCTTGATTTCTAAAACTCGCTAGAGATTAAGGACTAACTTACTTTTTCGCGGTTTCGGCTTTGGCGGCTTCGGCTTTGCCCGCGTCGCTTTTGGCATATTTGCGGCGGAAGCGCTCTACTCGGCCAGCGGTGTCCATGAGCTTCTGCTTGCCGGTGAAGAAGGGATGGCAGGCGGAGCAGATTTCCACACTGATATCGCCCTTATGGGCGGAGCGGGTGACGAAGGCGTTGCCGCAGGCGCAATGCACGCGGATTTCGCTGTAATGGGGATGAATGGCTGCTTTCATGACGGTTTCCTAGATCCTCGATTCAGACATTTGATTCTACCGGAGTGGGGAAGGATTCAGCAAGCTGGCTGTCAGCTATCAGCCGTCAGCTTTCAGTAAATTCTCGAACTCGCGGCTGCGAGAGCGTTGCGCTCAGTCAGAGCGGAACTCCAAATCCTCAGACTCTTATGGAGACTAGTCTTACTGGAGCTGATGGCTGAGAGATGACAGCCAAAACCAAACGGCAGGACCGACCTCCTGCCGTTCGTGTCGTGTCGAAAATGTCTGGGCCCCTACTTACCTTTGTTGACTACCTTCTTGAGTTCGTTTCCGGGAGTAAACTTGGCGACTCTGCGGGCGGCGATCTTGATGGTGGCACCCGTCTGCGGGTTTCGGCCATTGCGGGCCTTACGCTGCGAGACGGAGAAGGTGCCGAAACCGATCAAGGCAACCCGGTCTCCTTTGCGAAGGGCAGCGGTGATGCTGTCCACGGTGGTGTCGATTGCGGTTGTCGCTTGCGCCTTTGAGATGCTGCAGGCTCCTGCGATCCGGTCAACCAGATCAGCTTTGTTCATGCATTCTCCTAGCACTACTTCGTTTCGGCTCCCGCGCATCGGCCGGGGAGGGAGAGCTCAGGGCGCGAGCACCGGCGATGGCCATTCTCGCCCACTCTGGGGGATTGTCAATGGGAAACACGTGCCAGTTGCCGGTTTTGACACGGGTCGTTTATGGAGTGGTCACGAAATCGGCTTATGTCGCGGGTTCTCGCATATGCCAGGCAGACCTATTCCGATCTTTTGCGTGATTCTCCACAAGTCGGTGCTTGTCTCCACAGGATGTGCACAGAGAGTGAGCGCTTTCGAGTTGCGGTGTACAGCGGTTAGGGTGCAGAGTTCTTATTAGAGGATGCATTCAGAATTATGAAGACGGCAGCCGAAGTTTGCCCCATGTGCGCGGGTTCAGGATGGAAGCCGGTGGCGGGAGCGCCGGAGCGGGGAGTGACGCGGTGCGATTGCCAGTTGCAAGCGAGGGGCAGCGCGCTGATCGCGGCGGCGCATATCCCTAAGAGATACGAACACTGCGAGTTGTCGAACTTTACGACGGATTTTCCGGGAGCCGACTCTTCGATTGCGCTCGCCCAGATCAGTGCGTCGCGATTTGTGCAGGAGTTCGATCCTCGAGGCGGTGCGGGCTTGCTGCTTGTGGGCGGAATCGGCACAGGCAAAACTCATCTGGCGGTGGGCATTCTCAAAGAACTCATCGCGAGCAGGGGCAGCGCTTGCCTTTTTTGCGACTATCGCGAACTGCTGAAGCAGATTCAGAATTCGTATAACGATTCGGTGAAGGCGACCGAGTTGCAGGTGTTGCGGCCGGTGTTTGAGGCCGAAGTGCTGTTGCTCGACGAACTGGGCGCAGTCAAGCCGAGCGAGTGGGTATGGGATACGGTCAGCCTGATTCTGAATACGCGCTACAACGACAATCGAACCACGATCATCACCACGAACTTTGCCGACGAACCGGCGGCGGGCGTCAACAAATCTCTGTCATCAGCGCGGGCTGCGTCGCGCGACGAAACTCTCGGCGATCGCATTGGGGAGCGCATGCGCTCGCGGTTGCAGGAAATGTGCCGCATCGTGAAGATGAATGGGCCGGATTTTCGGCAGAAGTTTAAGAGCGCGAGTTTTGGGTAAGGGCCTACAAAAATCTGTCATCTCGAGTGCCGTCCCGAGCGAATGCGAGGGCAAGTCGAGGGACCTTGTGCTCCTTCGAATTGTCACAAATTCAGAGTGATTCGCGACACTGCGTCGACGTGATCGTCCGCATATTGTCGAAGCATGCCGCGCGAATATCACTTTTTCGTTTACATCCTGCAGAGCAGTTCCAGGCGGGCTCTGTATATCGGAATGACCAACAATCTCCACCGGCGTGTCTTTGAGCACAAGACGCACAGGACCGAGGGATTTACTGACGACTACAACGCCACGCGGCTTGTGTATTGGCAGAGCTTCGATGAGGTCTCGAAGGCGATCAATCGCGAAAAGCACTTAAGGGCTGGCGGCGGGAGAAGAAGCTGTGGCTGA
This sequence comes from uncultured Acidobacteriaceae bacterium, assembly GCA_963800565.1. Lineage (GTDB taxonomy): Bacteria > Acidobacteriota > Terriglobia > Terriglobales > Acidobacteriaceae > Acidiflorens. The sequence goes on along the minus strand of CAWDBM010000006.1, from coordinate 2,535,545 downwards.
TCGGGTGGTTTAACCCGGGATGGAAAGACCTGGCTACGGATTGGTACGGGAACACAAGGTCCCTCGACTTGCCCTCGCACTCGCTCGGGACGGCGCTCGGGATGACAGAGAGTGGTGACGGGCCGAACCAAACACCTAAGCAATGACTAGCTCGCAACATCTCCATATTTCGCAATAGGCGGCACTACAATCGTAGAGTGCTGAGCGAGCGCATCGAATTTCATCCGGCGGCTGACGCTGAGATTTTCTCTGCTGTGGCGGCTGCGCCTGCCGTGTTTCTTTTGCGCGGCGAGGATGCTCACTCTGAGCCTTATGTCAGCAAGACTGCCAATCTGCGGCGGCGGTTGCAGCGACTGCTTTCTGTTCCGGAGCAGCACACTAAGCGGCTCAACTTGCGGGATCGAGTTCGGACGATTGAATACACCCGGACGGGGTCGGACTTCGAATCGGGATTCGTTTTGTATCAGGCGCTGCGCGCGGCTTTTCCCTCGACCTATTCGAACCGACTGCGGCTGCGGTTTGCTCCGCTCGTCAAACTGCATTTAGAGAACGAGTACCCTCGCGCTTCGATTACTACTCGGTTGGGACGAATCTCGGGAAAGAATGTTTATTATGGGCCATTTGCTTCGCGGATGGCGGCGGAAAAGTTTATGAACGACGCGCTTGACTTTTTCAAGATGCGGCGCTGCGTGGAAGATCTGCATCCCGATCCGCAGTTTCCCGGATGCGTTTATTCGGAGATGAAGATGTGTCTGGCGCCCTGCTTTCGCGGTTGCAGCGACGATGAATATCGCGCGGAAGTGGTGCGGGTTGAGGATTTTCTGGATTCGCGCGGCGAATCGTTGAAGCGGCAACTGGGGGTGGAGCGCGACGATGCGTCAAGCAAGATGGAATTCGAGGCAGCGGCCGCCATTCACGCTCGGATCGAGAAACTCACTCCTGTGCTGCAGTCATTGCCGGAGTTCGTTCAGCGGATCGACCGCCTGCACGCGGTCGTTGTGCAAAAGTCGGCGCAGCCGGAGAGCGTGGCATTATTCCGCGTTGACGCGGGCGCAATGGCGGGGCCGCTCACGTTTCCCATCTCCGAGGCGGAACATGCCAAGTCGCAATCGATGGAAGCACGGATTCAGGCGTCGCTGGCGGAGTTTCCGGCCGCCAGTCCAGCAAGCGCGATTGAGAGACTGGAGCATCTCGCGATGCTGAAGCGGTGGTGCTATCGCGGGACGAGGGCGGGTGAAATCTTTTTCGCCAATGCAAAAGGAGAATTACCGATGCGTCGCCTGGTGCGGGGGATTGGACGCGTTTACAAGGGTGAGGTTCCCGAGATCGTTCCGGCGTAGAGGTTTTTCACCCGCCAAGACGCGAAGAACGCCGAGGAGTTCTGGGTACAAACCTAAATCGCCGCGAGCCGTTTTGTTATGGATGGTATGACCTCGTTCAGCAAAACTTTAAAACTTTCATACAATGGAAGCACCATGGCGAAGAAGAGCATAAGAAGAAAAACGCAAAGCAAGAATACTTCTCCTAAGTCTGTATCGAATAAGAACCCAGCGGCACCCTTAGCGTCTCTCGATCAGGCCCTGCGGGACCAACTTCTCGATCTGTTGAACGGTGGCCACGCTCACGCCACTTTTGACGCCGCTATGGGCGACTGGCCGGTGCAACTCGCCGGCGTAAAAGTTGCGAACTTCCCGCATACGGCGTGGATGCTGCTCGAACACATGCGGATTGGCCAATGGGACATTCTCGAGTTCAGTCGCAATCCGAAACACGTCTCGCCGAAGTGGCCGGAGGAATACTGGCCGTTGGCGGAAGAGCCTACGGATGAAAAGGCGTGGAAGGCGAGCATGGCCGCGTTCAAAAAGGACCTGCGGTCGATCACGCAACTCGTCAGCACCCGCAAGACCGATCTCTTCGCTCGTATTCCGTGGGGCGATGGGCAGACAGTTTTGCGCGAGGCTCTGCTGGTTGCCGATCACAATGCATATCATCTTGGACAACTTGTCATGCTCCGCAAGAGCATCGGAATTTGAGTCGACGCGGCGGGCATGTTTCGCGCGCCCATCTTTCGCATCAGCATCTTTCGCCGCAGCCCTTCCGATTTCTACTGGGCGCAACTCCACCGCGCCAATCTGTGTCTAAGTAGATAGAATAGTAGTAGGCATGTCGATGCGTAGTTGGTCCATCCCGCTCGGTCGTCTCTTCGGAATCGAAATTCGAATTCATCTGACTTTTCTATTTCTGTTGTTCTTCGTGTGGGGCACGGAAGCTACTACACAGGACGCGAACGCAGCGCTGCACGTGCTAGCGCTGGTCGGCATTGTTTTTGGCAGCGTAGTGCTGCATGAACTAGGGCACGCGCTCGTGGCTCGCGGCTCGGGCGTTCCGGCGAAGGGCATCATCCTGCTGCCGATCGGCGGAATCACCGTCCTCGATGAAGCGCATGCCATTCCAGATTCGGTAAACGCGTGGAAGCGCGACATTCGCATTGCTGCTGCTGGCCCGGTGGTGAATCTCGTCATCGCGGGTTTGTCGGCGTTGATTCTGGTTACGGCTATTCCCGGCTTTTCGCTGACGGCGAAGCCGCTTCTGCACTCGAGCGCACTTTTGCGAAGCATTGTTTGGGTGAATCTTTATCTCGGCTTGTTTAACCTGTTGCCGGCTTATCCGATGGATGGCGGGCGGGTTTTGCGCGCCATATTTTCGCGCCGGGTTGATATGGTGCGAGCGACGCAGCGCGCCGTCCGCATTGGCCACGTCTTTTCCTTTTTGTTCATGATGGTCGGATTCCTGCTCGGCAACTGGTGGCTGGCGATGATCGGGCTGTTCCTCTTCCTCGGCGCGCAACTGGAAGAGCGTTCGGCGGTATTTCAATCTGTGCTCCAGAGCGTTCGCCTGGAAGAGGTGATGCTCACGGACTTCGCCACGCTCTCGCCGGCCGACACGCTGGAAGATGCGCTGGAAAAAGCGGTGCATACGCTGCAGGATGATTTTCCGGTGGTGCGGGGCAGCGACATGGTGGGAGTGGTGTCGCGGCAGAAAATTCTCGAAGCTCTGCGAGCCGAGGGCAATGGCTACGTGCAGGCGGTAATGAATCGGATTTTTGAAGTGGCGGCCAAGCAGGAGTCGCTGGCTTCGGCTTTCCGCAAGCTTTCTGCCCGCAATCTCAGCATTATTCCGGTGGTTGACCAGCAGCAACTGGTTGGCATCGTGACCTTGCAGAATCTGATGCACTCCATGTCGCTCTTGGCGGAGAGCCGGAAATTGCGGCGGGCGGCGCTTGACGCCTAGAAGGTCAGAGGTAAGAGGGCAGATTGCAGAACTGAAACCTCTCTTGCGAGACAACTCCGGCGGCCTTCGATTTTAACCTCTGCAATCTGACCTCTCACCTCTGACCTGCACTGACCTTTGCATAGACTTCCTGCGCCGCGCGCACCGCGGAACCAAACTCGACCGCGTCCCCGGTAACTTCAGCGATCACGTGCTCGAGTGCGGCTACCAGTCCTATCGTGTCCATGTAGTCGTAGTAGCCGATGTGGGCGACGCGGAAAAGCTGGCCTTTCATTTCGGCGTTTCCGTTGGCTACGACGGCGCCGAATTGCTCGCGGAAGCGTTTGCAGATGATGTTCGAGTCGGCCTCGGCGGGCGCGGTAACGGCGGTCAGGGCGGAGGCGGGACAAGTCGGCGCGAATAATTTCAGGCCTAGTGCTTCGACTCCGGCGCGCGTCATGGCGGCGCACAACTCTGCGTTGGCAATGAGCGCGTCACGGCCGACTGCGAGGCTTCCATCGCCCATTTGGCGGATGTAATCGAGCGCCGCGGCCAAGCCGGCGAATAGTGCTGTGGCGGGGGTGGAGGCGGTTTCGGCCTTGGCCGCGGCTTTTCGTTCCTTCCGCAGATCGAAGTAATAGCGCGGGGACGTCGTCTTTTCCATGCGTTGCCATGCGCGTTCGCTGACGGCGCCGTAAGCCAATCCTGGCGGGATCATTAAGGCTTTCTGCGATCCGCCCAGGATGACGTCGAGTCCCCAGCCATCGACGTCGAGGGCGGTAGTGCCCAGGCCCGTGATTGCGTCGACGACTAGCAGCGTGTCAGGCAAAGCGCGCACCATCTTTGCAATCGCTCCTACATCGTGGCGCGCGCCTGTCGAACTCTCGGTGGCTTGCATGTAGACGCAGCGCGTTTCTGGCGTTAACTTTTGGCGAACATCGTGGAGCGAAAATGTTTCGCCGTAGGGAGCGGTGACGGTTTCGACTGCGCAGCCAAATGCCTTGGTGAGCCCGGTCCAGCGCTCGCCGAACTTTCCGGCAGTCAGGACGAGAACGCGGTCGCCGGGAGAAGTCAGGTTAGAGACTGAGGCTTCCATGAATCCCGTACCGGATGAGGTGAGGACCAGCACGTCGTTCTTTGTGCCGATGAATTCTTTCACGTCGGCGAGTACGCGGGTAAGCAGGGCGCGGAACTCGGCGGTCCGATGGTGCGCGCCGTAAGCCGCCATCGCCGTTTGCGCGACGGGAAGAAGGGGAGTTGGTCCGGGAGTGAAGAGACGGTTTTTTCTGATCATGGGTGTCGGCCGAGATTACTTAACAGAATATGCGAAGGGGCTGGCATTCCGGAAGAAATTAGGAAGTGCTTTACCGCAGAGGGCACAGGGAGCACGGGGAAAACATGGGTTCTCCCGACTATAATTCCGCCATGCCTTTAATCGATCAGATACAGAAAGACATTGTCGCGGCCATGAAGGCTCGCGAGGAGCAGCGGCTCTCCACGCTGCGCATGGTGAAGACCGCGCTCAAGAATCGCGAGATTGAGAAGATGGCTCCGCTTGACGACAAGGAATCGCAGCAGGTGCTCTCCACGCTGATCAAGCAGCGGAAAGATTCGGTCGAGCAGTTCACCAAGGGCGGACGGCAGGAGATGGCCGACAAGGAAGCGGCCGAGATCACGCTGATCGAGACTTATTTGCCGAAGGAGGCGGGCGCGGAGGAGATCGTGGCAGGGGTGCGGGCGACGATTGCCGAGATGACCGGTCCGCTGACGATGAAAGATATGGGGACGGTGATGAAGGCGGCAATGGCGCGATTCGCGGAGGCTGGCTTGCGGGTGGATGGGAAAGTGGTCAGCGAGGCGGTAAAGAAGGAGTTGGCGGGCAAGTAGAGACCTTTTGCGGTAGACGGCGAGGGTTCGCCCGGATCGCGGGCGCCAATTACTTCGCCGAATCGAACGAATCCAGTGCGCGCTTGGCGACCTCTGCTGGCAAGGGCGCGTAACCCAGGCCTGAACACTTCTTCTGTCCGGCGGTCAAGATCCAGCGCACAAGTTCTGTCATTAAGCCATTCCCGCTCTTGGCCTCTGTCTGCTGAGGGAGCAACAGCCAAGTGTAAGTTGAAATCGGGTAGGCGGCTTCACCGGGCGCGTTCGTGATCGATACGCGAAGATCGTGACCAGGCGCAGTGGCCGTTGCCGCCGCTGCCGTTGCGCTCGAAATGTCTGCTTTGATGAATTGCCCGGCGGCGTTTTTGACTGCGCCGAAGCTTAGTTCGTGCTGAATCGCGTAGATGACGTAGCCGATAGAATTTGGCGTGTGCTGTACGGTTGCTGCGACTCCTTCGTTGCCTTCCGTGCCAATTCCGACGGGCCATGGCACCGTCGCACCGGTGCCGACCGAACTCTTCCACTGCGGACTGACCTTTGACAGATAATCGCTCCACACAAACGTCGTGCCGCTGCCATCCGAGCGATGGACAACGACAATGTCGGCGTCGGGCAGAGTGATGCCGCGGTTCGACCTCCTGATCTCGGGGTCGTTCCACTTGGCTATTTTTCCGAGGTAGATCCCCGAGAGGGCTTCGGGTGTGAAGTTGAGAGTCTGGTGAAGGCCCGCCACGTTGTAAATTGCGACCACGGCGCCGAGCACACTAGGAATGTGGGTGAATTGCTGGTGCGCCTGCTCCATGGCCTCGTCTGACAGGGGTATCTCGGAAGCGGCGAAGTCGATCTTTTCTGCTTCCAACTGCTGAATTCCCTCGGCCGAGCCGACCGCGTTGTAGCTGATGTGAACCTTCGGATTTTGTTCCTGAAACAATTCGAACCAACGCTGGTAGAGAGGCGCGGGAAAAGTTGCGCCCGCGCCGCGCAGCGTGCCCTCGGCCGATCCCTGCAGGCCGGCGGCGGAGGCTTCTGGCTGCCCTTCCATTTTGAGGGCGGCGACGAGTTTGCTCACCATCTGGCGGGCGAGGTCATTCGTAATTCCCTTCCACGGAAAATTGCTGGGAGTCACGAGATAAGACCAGAGGGTGTCGCCATTCTTGCCGATCACTTCCGCGGAGAGAAAGCCCTCAAAGATGCGCTCGGTCGCGCTGTGAGAATGGGGGCTCAGAGAAACCTGGCCAGTAACCCAGATCTGGCCGGTGCCTTTGATGATCGCATCTGCGTCCCTTGGAGCGGAGACGAGTTGGACATCGTGGCTCTTGCGCAACAGCCGAAGCATTTCGTCACGCATCTGGTAGGCACCGCGGCCGGTTCCGAGCGAGTCGACGTATAACTTTTTCACGTGGGAGAGTTGCTCAGCACTCTGCGCTTCAGAGGCGGCGGCCATTACGGACGCCATGGTCAGCAGAATGCACAGCGATGACGCGACTTTAAAAATCCGACTCAAGAACACCCCACCTCGAAAGCCCTCTATCTTATGCGCTCAATGTTTATTTTGGATAAAGACTTACTCCCGCACGAACTCCTGTACTTCCTGGCCCTACTTGCTCTGCTGCCATTCCCGGTACGCTTCGCTCTTGCCAATCCCGCGTTCTTTGGCGACTTTTTTCAGGGCGGCTTTTTCGTCGACCTTTTCTTCAGTCATGATTTCGCGCACGCGCTGAGCCACGCTCATGTTTTCGGATACTGTGGGGGCCGCGCCCTCTTCGGCTTTCGCGATCAGGAGGGTGATCTCTCCTTTTACTTCTCCACGCGCCTGGAGTTGGTCGAGAATTTCTCGGGCGCGTCCGCGGAGAAATTCTTCGTGCAGTTTCGTCACTTCGCGCGCCACTACTACGTGGCGGGATTCTCCTAGAACTTCGCAAACATCGGAAAGCGTCTCCAGCAGGCGATGCGGGGCTTCGTAGAAAACTTGTGTGCGGGGAGAATCTTTTATGCTTTCCAGCAGCTTGCGGCGCTGGCCTGACTTCGAGGGGAGAAAGCCGCTGAAGCGAAAAGAATCGGTGGGCAGGCCGCTGGCTACCAGGGCCGCCAGAAAGGCGGAGGCTCCGGGAATGGGGATGACGGCGACGTGATGGCGGATGGCTAGCGCGATCAGGCGGAATCCGGGGTCGGAGATGCCGGGCATGCCGGCGTCGGTGACGAGAGCGATCTTGGCTCCTCCTTCGAGATCGACGACTAATTCGGCGGCTTTGGTCATTTCGTTGTGCTCGTGATAGCTGACGAGGCGGGTCTGGATGCCGTAGTGGCTGAGCAGTTTCAGGGTCTGGCGCGTGTCTTCGCAGGCGATCAGGTCGACCTCTTTGAGGATGCGTAGGGCGCGGAGGGTGATGTCTTCGAGGTTGCCGATTGGCGTCGCGATCAGGTAGAGCGACGGGCCGCCGATGTTTCTGGCATCTTCATCCATCACGCGAGTCTAGCAAGAAAGCGATTACCACAGCGGACACAGGGGAGAACGGGTAAACATAAGGTCCCTCCGCTCCGCTTCGCTCCGGCCGGGATGACAGAGTTCAGATGTTTTGGTCAGGACAACGGTATTTGATTGCTTTGGTCGGCATGACAGGGTTTGATGGGTGCTAAATGTTTGATACGTTGCGCGGCTACTCCTCGAACCAGCGGCGTCAACTTTAGTCTTCGCCTTTCGTTCGCTTCATGTTAAACTGACCAAAATTGATGTGATGGCCAACACTTCACGCTCCAGCCCGGGGGTGTAGGCTACGGGGACTTGTACCCAAAGATCTTAATCTACCAATTCAGGAGCAGCCATCATGGCGGAAGAGCGTAGCAACCGAGTCGATGATCGTAACAATGATCGTAACAACGAACGCAACAAGGCAATTGAACTCGCGTTCGCACAGATTGAAAAGCAGTTTGGCAAGGGCTCGATCATGCGGCTGGGGTCGAAAGAGGCGATCGTCCCGATCGCGGTGATTTCGACGGGCGCAATTTCGTTCGATGCCGCGCTCGGCGTGGGCGGAGTGCCGCGCGGGCGGGTGGTCGAGATCTTTGGCCCGGAGTCTTCCGGCAAAACGACGATTGCGTTGCAGGTGATTGCCGAGGCGCAAAAGGCTGGAGGGATGGCGGCGTTCGTCGATGCCGAGCATGCGCTCGATCCGGGGTATGCCAAGAAGCTGGGCGTGGACGTCGACAATCTGCTGGTCTCGCAGCCGGACTACGGCGAGCAGGCGCTTGAGATTACTGAGGCGCTGGTGCGATCGAACTCGATTGATGTGCTGGTGGTCGATTCGGTTGCCGCGCTTGTTCCTAAGGCTGAACTCGACGGCGAGATGGGTGACAGCCATATGGGGCTGCAGGCGCGGCTGATGTCGCAGGCACTACGCAAGCTGACGGGAACAGTCGCAAAATCGCGCACCTGCCTGATCTTCATCAATCAGATTCGCGAGAAGATTGGCGTGATGTTTGGCAATCCGGAGACAACGACGGGCGGACGGGCGTTGAAGTTTTATTCGTCGGTGCGCATCGATATTCGGCGCATCGCGGCGATTAAAGAAGGCGACGTGGTTACCGGGTCTCGCACTCGCGTCAAAGTCGTGAAGAACAAAGTCGCGGCACCTTTCCGCGAGGCTGAATTTGACATTCTCTATGGCGAAGGCATCTCGCGCGAAGGCGATCTGCTCGATCTGGCGGTAAGCAGCAATATCCTGGAGAAGTCGGGATCGTGGTTCAGCTATAAGGGCGAGCGCATCGGCCAGGGACGCGAGAATGCTCGGGCCTTTTTGAAAGAAAACAAAGATACGATGGCCAAGCTCGACGCTGAGGTGCGGAAGGCTCTGGGGCTGACGCCATCCAAGGAATCGCCCACACCGACAGCGGTTCCGGCGCAGGCTACCGGTACGCAGGGACGGGTTACGACTATGCCTAGCGCAGCGGAAGCGGCGAAGGTGCCGGCGAGACGGTAATTCGAAAATCAGTCCTCAGGCGATATGGAGCGGGCGTCTCACTTGCTTAACGGTGACGACGCCCGCGCTGCATTCAGAGTCTGCACTTCACTCTCGGCCGATTGCCAGCATCGCCAGCGCCCGCATACAATCCTTTTCGTTGACCCTGTCGTCAATCGAGGGCCCTGATGAAGCGCGTCAAAGCCATTTATCCCGGATCGTTCGATCCTCCTACCAACGGCCATCTTGATTTAATCGAGCGCGGTAGCAAGATTTTTGACGAACTGGTGGTGGCGATTCTTCGGAATCCTGAGAAGGATCCGCTGTTCAGCGTCGCCGACCGCCGCAAGATGTTGGAGTCGATGACCTCAGGTTTCGACAATGTTTCGGTCGACACTTTTGAGGGCCTGACGGTGGATTACGCGCTGCGCGTCGAGGCGCAGGCGATCCTGCGCGGCATTCGGGCAATCAGTGATTACGAATACGAATTACAGATGGCGCTGATGAATCGTAAACTGCAGCCTTCGCTTGAGACCGTGTTCATGATGCCCGCCGAAAAGTATTCTTATCTGAGTTCGCGGCTGGTGCGGGAGATTGCGCAGCTTGGTGGATCGATCGAATGCCTGGTCCCGGAGCTTGTGGAACAGAAGCTTCATGAGAAAATAGATGTGGCTCACAAATTCGCGAGTGGTGAGCCGGGCCCGAGAGTTTCTTCCGTGGGCAAGAGCCAGTTCAGGAAAAAGAAATTATGAGCACCATCGTGGCACCCGTCATCCACCCCGTCCGCTTGACGGAACGCATCAACCGCATCGAGCCTTCCGCGACTATGGCGGTAGTGGCCGAGGCCGACAAGCTCCGCCAGCAGGGAATCGACGTCGTGGATTTCGGGGCCGGTGAACCGCATTTCTCTACGCCACAGCACATCAAGGATGCGGCTATCGCGGCTATCCAGTCGAATTTTTCGAAGTACACGCCGGTCGGGGGCACGGCTGAGTTGAAGGACGCGATCGTGCATCGTCATGCCGTCGACTTCGATTCCGACTATCGGCGCGAAGAGGCTGCGGCTTCGGTCGGGGGCAAGCATGCGCTCTTCAACGTCATCTCGGTCCTGGTCGACCATGGCGACGAGGTCATTCTTCCTGTTCCTTACTGGGTGTCGTTTAAAGACATGGTGCGCTATGCGGGCGGCAAGTGTGTGCTGCTACAAAGTGACGAATCGCAGGGCTTTCGCGTCACTGCCGATATGGTCGCGGAACTGGTAACGCCGAAGACCAAACTCATCATTCTGAATTCGCCGTCGAACCCTTCGGGAGCCGTGATCAGCCCGGAAGATATGACCGAGGTTGTGCGACTGGCCCACCAGCGCGGCATCTGGGTGATTTCGGATGAGTGTTACGTTTATCTGAATTACACGGGGAAGCGCTTTTCGGTAGGTTCGCTGCGCGAATATCGCGACCGGTTCATGGTGGTGGGATCGCTTTCAAAAACATACGCGATGACCGGATGGCGTCTGGGATTCACGCTGGGCCCGGCGCCTATTGTCACTGCAGTTCAGAAACTGCAGAGCCAGTCGACGTCGAACCCGACATCGATCGTGCAAAAAGCAGCGGTCACGGCGCTCAGAGGTCCGCAGCAATGCGTCGACGAAATGCGCGCGGAGTACATCAAGCTGCGCGATCATGTGGTGAAGGGATTGCGCTCGATTCCTGGCGTGAAATGCACCCTGCCGGAAGGCGCGTTTTATGCGTATCCGAATGTTTCGGAATTTTTCGGGCGCAGCGGGATTGAATCGGCTTCTGACTTGGCCGGTAAACTTCTACGCGAAGTGCACGTTGCCACCGTTCCCGGGGAAGGCTTTGGGACGAAGGAACACATTCGCATCTCGTACGCGACAACGATTGCCGAATTGGACCGCGGGTTGGAGCGGATGCGGAAGTTCTTTGGGGGCTTGTAGACGCGTCGCATATACATGTCCATATACATATAGAGGCGTCATCCTGAGCAAAGCGAAGGACCTATGCAATGGGCATGCGGTTGAATGCCATAGCCCCTTCGCTTCGTTCAGGATGACATAGCTCTCCTCATGACCCAACTCTATCCCCTCCTGATGCAGCCCGCGTTCGACCCGCGTCCTTGGGGCACGCTCGATCTCTCCGCGATTTATCCCAATTACAGATTTAACGAACGCATTGGGGAAGCGTGGCTCACAGGCGACAACTGCGTCGTTGCGAATGGGCCGCTGGCCAAGCGCACGCTCGCCAATCTTAGCGGGGAGTTCGGCGTCGAATTAGTGGGCACTGCCGCACGCGATCCGCAGCGCTTTCCCTTGCTGCTGAAGTTTCTGTTTCCGGAAGAAAAGCTATCCGTGCAGGTTCATCCTGATGACGCCACCGCGCAACGCTTCGGCGAGCCCTGGGGCAAGACTGAATGCTGGTACGTGGCGCACGCCAAGCCTGGAGCTCAGATCGCGCTGGGGCTCAAGCTCGGCGTCACGCGTGCGAAATTCGAGGAGAGCATCCATGAAAAGCGCGCGGAAGAATTGCTTAATTGGGTCAACGTATACCAGGGCGAGATGATCTACGTTTCCGGCGGCACGGTGCACACGCTGGGGCCGGGCTCGGTTATTGTGGAGACGCAGCAACAATCCGACACAACGTATCGCCTCTACGACTACGGACGCCCGCGACCGCTGCATCTGGAGCGTGGCCTCGCCTCGGTCAAGGAGCGCACAGCCTCGGGCAAAGTGATTCGACCAGCGCCCGTCGCGATCAATGGCGGCAAGAACCGGCGCTCGTCGATGATTGCGGCGCCGTACTTCACGGTCGAGATGTATGAGTTGAAAGAGCTGCAGGATTTCTCGACGAACGATAAGAATGACGGGGAGAAAACTTCAACGCAAATTCTGGTTGCCGTCGAGGGTTGTGGAGTTGTCGAGGTGCAAGGCCGCGATCCAGTTACGCTCGCCAAGGGTGATGCGGTCGTGATCCCGGCTGCTCTGCAAGATTTCACCGTCCGTCCACAGTGGGCGGTTGAGTTTTTGAAAGCGAGTATTCCCGGCGGCGTTGTCGGTGAGCCAGCCACACGCATCTAACCTCTCTCGCGCTGGTGCGTGGTAGGCTTTCTATTCGTGAAGACGAACCCACATTTCTATCCCGTCATTCTCGCTGGTGGGCGTGGTACGCGCTTCTGGCCCCTGAGCCGCAAACGGCGGGCGAAGCAACTGCTTGCGCTCGACGGCAAAGATACGATGATTCAGCAGACCGTTGCGCGTCTGGCGCCGATGGCCGCTCCTGGCCGCTTCTGGATCATCACCAATAACGACCTGAGCTCTGCCATCGGGCGCCAACTTCCGAAACTCGCGGCGAAACAAATCATCGCCGAGCCGGTTGGTCGCAACACCGCTCCGGCAATTGGCTTGGCGGCATTTCTTTTGCTTCGTCGCGATCCAGAGGCGGTGCTGGGACTTTTTCCTTCCGATCACGTCATCGCCGAGCCAGCTCAATATCGCGCGACGCTGAGTCGGGGAATCGAACTCGCCGCTGCGGGAGAAAATATCGTTGTGCTCGGCATCCGGCCGACACGCCCCGAAACCGGTTATGGATATATCGAGGCTGGTGGCCCCGATCACGACGACGCTTCTTTTTTGCGCGTGCGCCGCTTTACCGAAAAACCGGATCTCGGGCTGGCCCGGCAGTTTCTCGATGCCGGCAATTATTTCTGGAACAGTGGCATGTTTCTCTGGCGGGCCGATACGCTGGCAAATGCTCTGCGCGAACATCTATCTGAGACTGCTCCACTTCTAGAAAAAATTGCGGCCGCCTATGGGACGCGCAATTTTGAAAGCACTTTTCGTAGGCTTTATCCGAAGTGCGAGAACATCAGCATCGACTATGCCGTGCTGGAGCCGCGCTCGGCAAAGGGAGAAAGTCAGTCGCGCGTCTTCTGCCTGCCCGCTGATTTTGGATGGAACGATCTGGGATCATGGACTGCGCTGCACGAGCACCACGTGGCCAAGACGAAACCGCTCGATGGGAGCCCGGTTTCAGCTTCTGGCAGTTTTGCCTTAAATGCGAAGAATAATTATGTGCACGCGCCGGGGAAATTCGTGGCTCTGGTCGGAGTAAACAACCTGGTGATTGTCGAGACGGAAGACGCTCTGCTTGTAACTACGCTTGACCAGTCGCAGGATGTCGGCAAAGTGGTTAAGCATCTGGATGAGAAGAAGTTGAAGAAATTAGTGTGAAACCTGCCGTGATTCGCTGTTCGTCGTTCGCTTTTCGCAAATACAAAACGCGCGCGGCTCGGATGACAACCTGAAGGTTCTCGCGAATAGCGAACAGCCAACGACCAACGACTAGCGACCAACACCAAGTATGACGCAAATCAAATTCGGCACCGATGGCTGGCGCGGCCTGATCGCCGATGACTTTACTTTTGAAAATGTGCGCCTTGTTGCTCGAGCGATAGCCGCTTACGTCATCAAACACGAAGATCCCACGCACGGTGTGGTCATTGGCTATGACACGCGTTTCCTGTCCGACCGTATGGCGCGCCTTGTGGCCGAGGTGATTGCCGGCGCGGGCATTCCTGTGTTGCTTGCCAACGATTACGTGCCTACGCCTACGGTTTCTTACAATGTCAAAAAGTTGGGCGCAGCGGGCGGAGTGATGGTTACCTCCAGCCACAATCCGTGGAATTGGAATGGTGTGAAATTCAAGGCGAAGTTTGGCGGGTCGGCCACGCCTGCGATCATGAAGTTGATTGAAGAAGAACTGGCGGCGGTTGACGGCGGTGAACCCACTCATTCGCACAAAACGCGATTGCATGGGGCACCCGCTAGCTCAAGTGTGGCACCCACACGAATCGAGGAAGTCGATCTCAAGCCGGCCTACGTCGCAGCGATCAGCGAATTTGCGGACCTCGATCTTATCCGCCGCGCCAATTTCAAGTTTGCCATCGACTCCATGTACGGCTCGGGCCGCGGCGTTCTGCCGGGAATCTTCGACGCGCACGGCATACGCTACGTAGCCATCCGGCAGGAGGTCAATCCGCTGTTTCCGGGCATAAATCCTGAGCCGATCCTGCCACACGTCGCGCTGCTGCAGGAAACGGTAGTGAAAGAAAAATGCCATGCTGGCATGGTCACAGATGGCGATGCCGACCGCATCGGCGCTGTAGCTGAAGATGGCAGCTTTGTCGATTCGCACAAGTGCATGTCGGTTTTGTTGAACTGGTTGCTGGTGCGCAAGAAATGGCCGGGTGATGTGGTCCGCGCTTTCAACACCACGGGCATGATGGATCGCATCGCTGCCAAATACGGGCGCAAACTGCGTGAAACGTCAATCGGCTTCAAGTACATTGCCGATCTGATGATGGAGCACGAAATTCTGATTGGCGGGGAAGAATCCGGCGGCATCGGGTATGGGCGTTTTCTGCCCGAACGCGACGGCATCCTCAATGCGCTGTTGCTGGCGAATGTAATGGCGGAAGAGGGCAAGCCGCTGGGACAGCTCGTTGCCGATCTGCAGCGCGAATTCGGCCCGCACTATTATGGCCGCCGCGACCTGCATATTTCCGATGAGATGAAGAACGGCGCGATACAGCGCGCTGCTGATCCGCAAACGTCGACCCTCGGCGGTTATTCAATTTTGCGGAAAGAAAATCGCGACGGCATAAAGTTCTATCTTGACGCTCCCAAAAACGGCAACGGCGCCGATCCTTGGGTATTGTTTCGCGCTTCCGGAACGGAACGTCTGCTACGCTGCTACGTCGAAGCGGCCTCGCCTCAACTCGTGGAAGAAATCCTGGAAGTTGGTGAAAGATTCGTGCGGCAGACGTGACGCCGGGACATGCTCCACACGGTACTTTCGCGTTTTGGATGGCTCCATAACACGATAGGATAGTGATGACAGCAGCATGGTCACCAAGGAAACCACACCGGTTCTCGGCGATTCCCCGGAATCGCGCCGCTACAATCGCGTCAAGCGATGGGTCGGCATAGCCGATTTTGCCGTAGGCTTCGGGTTGCTCGTCGTCCTCCTCGCGTCGGGATGGACGGGCACGCTGCGCGATCTGGCGGAGCGAGGCGCTTCGCAAAATTACGTCATTGCGGTTTTCCTCTACGTCGTGATGCTGATGCTCATCAGCCAGCTGGTCGGATTACCGCTCGCGTATTACAGTTTCCGGCTTGAGCATCGCTACAATCTCTCCAACCAGCGCTTTCGCGCCTGGGTCTGGGACGAGTGCAAGGGCCTGCTCATCGGATTGATCATGGCCACGATTGTGGTGGAGTTGCTCTACATGCTGATACGGCAGACGCCGCAGCACTGGTGGATCGTCGCGTGGATTGTTTTTCTCGGGCTGGTCGTTCTGCTCGCGCAACTAGCGCCCGTGGTCTTGTTTCCGATTTTCTATAAATTTGAGCCACTCGAAAACGAGGAACTCAAACGACGCTTGATCGTTTTGAGTGAACGCGCCGGCACACGCGTCCGCGGCGTCTACAAATGGCATCTTTCGGAGAAAAGCAAAAAGGCCAATGCGGCCTTGACAGGACTGGGAGCGACGCGGCGAATCATTCTCGCCGATACCCTGCTGGACAATTATTCGGACGACGAGATTGAAGCTGTACTCGCGCATGAACTCGGTCACCATGTGCACCGGCACATTCTGAAAAGCATTTTCGTTCAAGCCGGAATCACTCTATTCGGCTTCTGGCTGGCCGATCAAGTCCTGCGCTACGCGGTGGAGCGACGCAACCTATTCGAGACAATGTCCGATTTCGCCAATCTGCCGCTGCTGATTCTGGTCGCAACCGCGCTATCGTTTTTGCTGATGCCGGCGCTCAACGCCTATTCGCGTTTTAATGAGCGACAGGCCGACCGCTATTGTTTTCAATCCGTGAGCAGCGTCGAGCCCTTTATCTCGTCCATGAATAAGCTGGCCGAGCAGAATCTCTCCGAAAAAACGCCCACGCGTTGGGTCGAGTGGCTGCTTCATTCCCATCCGGCGATCGTCAAGCGGGTCGCGGCCGCTGAAGCCTGGGCGAAATCGCACTGACCTCTCTATTGGCTTTCCTATTCATGGCGCAATATCTCCTCCACCCGCCGAACATCCTCTTCCGTATCGACGCCGACGGTATCGAAGGGAGTTTCTGCAACATAAATTGGAACTCCATTTTCAAGAAAGCGTAATTGCTCCAATCGCTCGCTGCGTTCGAGCGACGATTCTGGCCAGCCTACGAAGTTATCCAGCGCGTTTTTGCGATAGCCGTAGAAGCCCAGGTGTTTGTAATATTGGGGACGCACGCCATCGCGATCATGCGGAATGGTAGCTCGGGAAAAATAGAGCGCGCGTCCAGAAGAATCCGTCACCACCTTGACTGCGCCCGGATTGCCAACATCGATCGCGACCGCTGGCGTCTTCAACGTGCCCACCTCCACGCCGGCGTGCTTCATCACCGCGATCAGGCTCTCGATATGCTCCGGCCGAGTCAACGGCTCATCGCCCTGAATATTTAAATAAATATCCGCAGGAACCGCAGTCGAGATCTCGTGCACGCGCTCGGTGCCCGAGCGATGCGCCGCGGAGGTCATGCGCGCAGCAAAACCCTGCCGCTCGCAGAAGCGCATAATCTCGTCGGAATCGGTCGCGACGATGGCATGGTCGAGCGAGGCGCACCGCCGCACGGCGCGGTAGACCCGTGCCAGCAATGGCACCCCGGCAATTTCGCGTAGCATTTTGCGCGGCAGGCGCGTCGAGGCGAGCCGAGCCGGAATCACGGCGACAACTTCCATGCGCCCAGTTTCGCACGGAGCGCAGCGTTTGACACGCGATTCGTAAGACGTCGCATTCGTTTTGCTCCGGCAATCGTTTGACACTCGGATCATGCACTTTTAGAATGCATTAGGGACGCGCCCACCCGCGTCGCGGGATTGTGTGCCCCTTTCCGGGCTGTCCCTGCTTTCCTTTGGAGTGTTCAGGATTGGCGGTGTAGCTCAGGTGGTTAGAGCGACGGTCTCATAATCCGTAGGTCGTAGGTTCGAGTCCTACCGCCGCCACCAGATTCAACAAAACTTGCAGGAGGACCCGCGGATCTCTATCTTCCCACGTCTTTAATTCCGCGAAACGCTTATAAAGCCGCGCAATGCATCCTTATCTTACATTGCCGCGACCTTGACATCGTTGCGCCATTCATTAATCCTTGAGCCGCTTTCACGGGACACAAATGAACACAGCGCGACATTCAGTTCGTAGAATGAGCCCTCTCCGTTGGCTCCCTCTCACTTTTCTGGCGGTCTCGATGCTCGGGATTGCTTTGCCGCTCCGGGCCCAGTCAGCAGACCCGAAGCAAGACTTTCTGCTCATCGTGCCGCATACCCATTGGGAAGGCGCGGTGTTCAAGACTCGCGAGGAGTATTTGCAGATTGGGCTGCCGCACATTATGAAGGCGCTCAGCCTTCTGCAGAGATATCCGCAGTATCACTACGTGCTCGATCAGATGGCCTATGTCAGGCCTTTTCTGGAACGCTACCCTGACGAAGTTTCCACGTTCAAGAAGATGCTCGACGAGCATCGGTTGGAGATTGTGGGTGGCACAGTGGTGATGGAAGACGAGAATGTGCCTTCCGGCGAATCGATCGCGCATCAGTTTTTGCTATCCAAATGGTTTTTTCGCGATCGGCTCGGCTATGAAGTGCGAACTGGATGGGGACTCGACACTTTCGGGCACAACGCGCAAATGCCGCAGATCCTGAAACTGGCAGGCATGAATTCCTATTGGTTTTCGCGCGGCGTGCCCAACCCGCAAACGCCGGCCAAAGTCAACTGGCAAGGGATTGATGGCACAACCATCCCCGGATACTGGCTGCCCACGGGATACAATCCCTTCGATGAGCACCTACCTAACTTTCAGAGCTTCGAAGCAGCGATTCGTTCCAGCTTTGATGCGTTGACTCCTTTCTCGCGCGGGCCAGGGCGAGTGCTTTTCGCGGGATCGGATGTTAGCGATCCGGACGAGACACTTCCAGGGTACGTGGACCAATGGAACCGCACTAAATCAGAACCGTTTTCCATACAGTTAGGAACGCCGTCGGATTTCGCGTCTCTGCGGGGGAACGCGTCCGAGCGGCCGGTTATTGTAGGAGACTTGAATCCCGTATTTCAGGGCGTTTACAGCACGCGCATTGAGCTCAAACGCTGGATGCGCGACATGGAACGCACGCTCACTTCGGCGGAGAAAGCCAGCGTCCTTGCGGAACGCACCTCGACTTCTGATCGTGAGACGATCGAACGCGCCTGGGAGCCCGTGCTTTTTAATCAGACGCACGATCTTAGCTCGGGAGTGATGTTGGATCACGTCTATGAGGACACGCTGGCGGGCTATCGGTTCTCAAAACGCCTGGGTGATGAAATTCTGGAAAGCGATCTCGACGCTCTTCTCTCGAAAGTGGATACGCAAGGCCCCGGAGCGCCTCTGGCAGTTTTCAACTTCTTAGGGTGGGATAGAAGCGACTACGTGGAGGCCGAAGTCGGATTCAGCCAGCCAGGAGTTTCAGGAATTGAGCTGGAGGATTCATCGGGTAAAGCCGTGCCCGTTCAAGTTTTGGCAAGCCACTCCAACGGTGGCGACGGCGGCCTGAGTAACGCGACAATCGCTTTTATCGCCCGTGACGTTCCCGCGATGGGCTATGCCATCTACCACGCGGTTCCCGTTCTTTCAGGCACCGCGACCGAAGCGGCGCCGCATAGGGATGGAGAAGAGTCGGCCTATAGCGGTCAATCCTTCGCAACCAATCGCGATGATTTCGGCAGCATGGAGAACGAGTTCTACAAGGCGACGGTGAATCTTTGGACCGGCGAAATCACCAGTCTCGTGCTGAAGAGGAATCGCTGGGAGGTTTTGAGCAAGCCGGGAAATATTGTCGCGCGCGAGGAGGACCGCGGCGATTTTTGGGAGCTCAATGGAACTTTGGCTGCTGACCGCGGGACTACGGAGAAGAGGCCAATTGGCCTGCCGCGTCCGGACGCGACGCAGTGGAGCAACAATTACATCGGCGGTGGCGCGGAGGTTAAGCCGGGACCTGTGGTGACGCAATTTTCCAGCTCGCATCCCTTCGGTAAAAATCAATTCGACACGACGATACGGATGTATCCCGGTATTCAACGGATCGATATTCATACGGAGATTGTGAATATGGAGCCGTCGGTTCGATACCGGGTGCTATTTCCGACCACGATTCATGAGGGTACGAACACGCAGGAGATTGCATTCGGCGCCGTGGAGCGACCGCTCCATCAGGAATTCCCTGCTCAGAATTGGATTGACTACAGCTCCGGGGGACGCGGGTTGGCGGTCCTGAATCGAGGGTTACCCGGCAATAATGTCACCGATGACACCATGATGGTTTCTTTGCTGCGCTCCACACGGCTTGAGGTTTATGGGGCAGACGATTCTGGATTTGATCCGGCTAAGGCTTCGGAATCCGATACGGCTCTGGAGTTGGGCAAGCGAATCGCTCATGACTACGCTCTGGTTCCACACGTCGGAAGCTGGCAGGACGCGCAGATTTTTCGCGCTGGATGGGAGTTCAACAACCCGCTGGTTGCGCGCAATATTGACGCCCATGCGGGCGCCATGCCTAGGAAATGGGGATTATTGGAGATTTCCACTCCGGACGTGGTTGTTTCGGCGCTCAAGCCGAGCCGCGATGGCGAGATCGCGTTGCGAGTTTATGAAGCAGGCGGACATTCCGTCCAGCACGCCGAAGTACATTTTGCTCTGCCATTGGCTTCGGCGCGTGAAGCAAACCTCATTGAAGATCCAGGGCGAGAACTGCAGAGCAAGGGAAATACGATTTCCTTAGATCTGCATCCTTACGAGATCAAGACGTTCCGGTTGCGCTTTGCGGCGCAGTGATGCGATCTCTCCTCCGATAGCCAGCGACCTTCTGGCACCGAAAGCTGAAGGTGTGCTAGATTCTTATTCGCGCTCCGTCCGTTTCTTGTCTTCGTTGCAACGAGGAGGAAAGACTGCCTCGCATTTTGCTGACAACGCGCTGCCGCGATTCGGGTCTCTACGATTATTTTCGCGAAAATGCTCCGCGAAATTTTCGCTGGCGTTTCGGAATGCCCCGAACGATCTCGTTTGGCCTGCGATTCCTGCGGCAGAACCTTCCCGATGTAAGCATTTTGGAATACCCCTCGCACGCCGAATTCTCTGCTCAGCTCAAGCGGGGATGGGATGCCGTCGGTTTTTCTTTTTATCTCGAGGAAACCAACGACATTCTTGAGATGGCCGCGGAAGCACGCCAGGCCGGTGTCCGCGAACTGTGGGCGGGAAATTATGGCGCGTTGACGCCCTCTATCCATTCGCACTTTGACCACGTGTTCAACGGCTATAGCGAAAGCGCTATCGCAGAAAAGCTGGGGCTCAGTCTGCATGAAATCCAGCATCCACCGCTGATCACGCGCTTCCGTCTGCCTGGGGGATGGTCGTTTCCGCTAGGCATTTTGTTTTCTTCGCGCGGCTGCAGTTTTCGTTGCACTTTCTGCCAGACCACCACGTTCGCGCCGAAGCCAAAGGAAATTTCACTTGAAGCCCTGGATAGAACGCTGCGTTTCTACGTTGAGCACGGGGTTCGCATTGTCTTGCTGCTCGACGAAAATTTCGGCAATATTCCATCTCATGCCGATGCGGTCATAGAGCTATTGGCGCACCACGGCGTCCGCTGGCTGGTGCAGTCGCGCGTCGACCTGCTCCTTAGAAACTTCGACGAATGGAAGCGCTGCGGCATGGAGGGCGCGCTCTTCGGGATCGAGAGTTTTCACCAGGACATTCTGAAGCAGATGCACAAGAACGAAAAAGCGCATGCCGCGTTTGAACTCGTCGACCGGCTGCACGGTGCGGGCCTCTACGCCCACGGCTATTACATCATCGGATTGCCGCCGGAGACGCCGGCATCGATCAGCGAAGATCTGCGGACATTAGCGTCTTTGAAACTCGATGTGACGCAAATCACGATCGTCACGCCGCATCCGCAGACAGAGATGTGGCGTGAACTCGATTCCGGTTACGGCATTTTTGAAAAGGATTGGTCGAAGTTCGACACCAAGCATCTCGTTTGGAACCATCCTCATTGTGCGCCGGGCGTGCTGGAATCGCTGCTCGAACAGGGCTTCCGCGGCTGCTATAGCGGCGACTGGGTTGTGCGAACGTCGAAGAAATTTCTCTCTATGAGAAGAGCTCAGAAAGATCTGTCCAGCGTGTTGTTAGGCCCTGTGCGCGCGCGATGGGCTTCCGCTGCGCGATTGCCCTACCTTCCAGCGCGAGTTCCTTCCGGCGAACAGCCGGTCCGCAGCGTTGCGTGAGGTCGGCTGCAGCGCGCCAGAGCTTTCCAATTTCCGCACATCTTTCCGCCCATCGAAGGTCAAGTCATTTACCATAGCCCCTTGCTGTCGCGTGAGGACGTTGGAGGACACATCGATGAAATGCGCCTTCATGGCGTTGCTGGCATTCTTGTCGTTCGCATTGGTCGCACCCGCCCAGAATTCAACTGCCGACGCATCGCACAAAGCGGCGACACCTGCCGACGCGGCGCGGAAGACGATCGAGCAGAAAACTTCGGGCATGGAGAAGATGCCTGGTTTTTTTGCCTGTTACTGGGACGCGCGCGAAGGGAAACTCTGGCTGCAGATCGACAAATGGAATACGCCATTCCTGTATTATGAATCGCTTCCCAACGGCGTCGGTTCGAATGATGTTGGCCTCGACCGGGGTCAGCCGGGCAAAACCAACGTCGTCCATTTCGAACGCAGTGGTCCGCGAATTCTTCTAGTCGCGGAAAATGAGCGTTACCGCGCAATCACGGACGACCTCGAACAGCAAACCGCGGTGCGGCAGGCCTTCGCTCAGTCTGTTCTCTGGGGTTTTGAATCCGCCGCCGAAGACGGGGATGGCAAGTCCGTTCTCGTCGACGCGACGCCGTTTTTCCTGAGCGATGCGCATGAAGTCGCATCGAGGCTTGCCACGCTCAAACAGGGCACGTACCGCGTCGATGCGTCGCGGTCCGCTATTTACCTTCCGCGCACCAAGAATTTCCCGGAGAATACCGACGTCGAATCAACCTTAACTTTTGTCGGAGACAATCCCGGCCATTGGGTGGAACAGGTCACGCCCGACCCTCGCGCCATCACCGTGCACGAGCACTTTTCATTCATCCAGGCTCCTCCCCGCGGATTTCACGAGCGTGCCTATGATTCGCGGTCAAGTTTTTTCGGCATCAGCTATATGGATTTTGCGACGCCGGTCGATCAACCTATCGTGAAACGATATATCGCGCACCACCGACTCGCAAAGAAAGATCCCTCCGCCGCGATGAGCGAGTCCGTGAAGCCTATCGTTTATTACATCGACCGCGCCATCCCAGAACCAATTCGCTCGGCAGTTCTCGAAGGAACCAGTTGGTGGAATCAGGCTTTCACTGCCGCCGGATACAAGGACGCATTCCAGGTAAAGCTACTGCCCGAGGACGTTGACGCGATGGATGTGCGCTACAACGTCATCGAATGGATTCCGCGCGCAACTCGTGGGTGGGCATATGGCAGCGCTATTGCAGATCCGCGCACCGGAGAGATTATCAATGGCCACGTCAATCTGGATGCACTGAGAATCCGCCAGGTATTTCTGATTGCGCAGGGCCTTCTTGACCCATTCGGAAACGATCCATCGGCGCTTAAGCGAGCTAACGAAATGGCGCTCGCTCGCATTCGACAACTGGCCGCACATGAAACTGGACACACCCTTGGCCTCATGCACAATTACGCAGCCAGCATCGTCAATCGCAGTTCCGTCATGGACTACCCTCCGCCGACCGTAACTCTCGGCGCCGATGGACGGCCCGATGTTTCCGATGCCTATGCGGTGGGGATTGGCGAGTGGGACAAAGTCTCGATCGCCTATGGCTATAGCGATTTTTCGCAAGAAAAAGATGAGACGCCAGCGCTGGACAAGATTCTTGCAGACGCTTTCTCTCGAGGGCTTCTCTACCTCACTGATCAGGACGCGCGCCCACTGGGCTCTGCTAGCCCCATCGCGCACCTTTGGGATACAGGCGCGAATACTCTTGATGGCCTGAACCGCGTGATGGCCGTGCGCGCTGCGGCGTTGAAGAATCTTTCAGGGAGCGCGATACCGGAGCATACTCCGATGGCTACACTGGAAGATGTGTTAGTCCCGATGTATCTCTACCACCGCTATCAAGTGATGGCGGTGGCGAAATCGATCGGCGGGCTCGACTATTCGTTCAATCTGCGAGGGATTAAGGACAGTGAGACATCGCCTAAGATCGTGCCGGCCGCACAGCAACGAGCTTCCATTCGCGCGGTGCTCGACACACTCTCGCCTCAGGTGCTTGCTCTGCCCGAATCTCTGCTCAAGCTAATTCCGCCGCGCCCGCCGGAATCTCCGACTGGTCGCGAGAATTTCTCGCGTCGCACTTCGCCAGCATTCGATGCGCTTGCGCCTGCGGAAGCTGCTGCGGAAATTGTGGCCAATGTGCTTTTTCAGCCAGAACGCGCGCAGCGCATGGTCGAGTATCATGCGCTCGATGCCGGCAATCCCGGATTTGACGAGTTGGTGGGAGACATACTTTCCGCCACATGGAAAGCGCAGTCCGTCTCGGGATATCACGGGGCCATACAGCGCACAGTTAACGCGGTCGTTTTGGATCACCTCATTTCGCTGGCCAGCGACGAGCACGCATCTGCGCAGGTCCGGGCCATGGCCGCGCTGGAGCTCAATGAGCTGAAAAAATGGATCGCAGCGCAGGCGCCGTCAGCAAAGGACGATGCGGTGCGCGCGCAACAATTCTTTGCCGAAAGCCAAATCGATCACTTCCAAAAGAATCCGGCGGAAGTGCACCTGACAGCGCCCGCCGCGCCGCCTGACGGCGACCCCATCGGCAGCGACGACTGGGAGTGAAATGACGATGGCGCTGAAGCTTGGCAGGATTGTGGTTTGCGTGTTCGACGCTTATGGCACGCTGTTCGATGTCAACAGCGCGGCGCGCGCCGAGCGAACTCTTCTAGGAGAGAAGTGGCAGCCGCTCGCCGAGTTGTGGCGCGCGAAGCAATTGCAATATACCTGGCTTCGCGGCTTGACTGGGAACCACGCGGATTTCTGGCAGGTCACGGGCGATGCATTGGACTTCGCGCTGGCGACGTTGCACATCGAAGATACTGCGCTGCGCGCCCGACTCATGGATCTCTACTTGGTTCTTGGCGCCTATCCCGAAGTTCCTGAGGCGTTGAAGCAACTGAAAAAAGCCGGCATGAAGCTCGCGATTCTGTCGAACGGTTCGCCTGCCATGCTTGCGGGTGCCGCAGCCAACGCGGGTATCGCCGATCTGCTCGACGCGATATTGTCCGTCGAGCAAGTTAAGATCTACAAGCCGCATCCTTCCGTTTATCAGATGGCCTGCGCGACGTTCAACATACCTGCGGATCGCATCTGCTTTCTCTCTTCCAACGGCTGGGACGCCTATTCGGCGAAAGCATTTGGCTTCCGCGTGCTTTGGTGCAACCGGTTCGATCAGGCGCCTGAGCGCATCCCAGAAACGCCGGATGCGCAAATCACGACGCTGGCCGAGGTGCCGGAGATTGTTCTCGCCTGATTCCCATCCTCGCGCAAGCAAGGCCGCTTTCACCCGATCGAGCATGAATGGCCAACAAGAGAGGTTTACAACGGATTCCACCGGCTATAATGACACCCTTCCAACAAAGGAGCTGCATGCGACCAGTCTCTGCCTTGGTACTCATCTTCACCCTGATTGTTCCTTCTCTTTCTTTCGGTGCCGATCCAGCCTCTTCGAATCCGGCTGCGCTGGTCGGATACTCTCCACGCGCCAGTCAGAGCGAGCGCGAATGGGAGACAAAGTTCCGTGCCATTCCCGATCCTGCGAATCTTCGGGAATACATGCGACGACTGAGTGCGCGCCCGCATCATGTCGGCTCGCCCTACGATAAGGACGATGCCGAATGGATTCTTGCTCACTTCAAGGATTGGGGACTCGACGCGCACATCGAAAGATTCGACGTTTTATTTCCCACGCCCAAGGCGCGCGTGTTGGAGATGCTGGCGCCGACGAAATTCACCGCAAAACTTGAAGAGCCCGCGCTGGCGGTAGATCCGACTTCGAATCAGAAAGCTGAACAGTTGCCTACCTACAACGCCTACTCCATCGACGGCGATGTATCTGGGCCGCTCGTGTTCGTTAATTACGGATTGCCGGAAGACTACGAAAAGCTTGACCGGCTGGGCATTTCGGTGAAGGGCGCGATCGTGATTGCGAAGTATCTGCACTCATGGCGCGGGATCAAACCGAAAGTTGCGGCCGAGCACGGAGCTATTGGCTGCCTGATCTACTCCGAGCCGCAGGACGACGGTTACACGCGCGACAATGTTTTCCCGCTGGGGCCCATGCGTAACCCGGATGGCGTGCAGCGCGGCAGTGTCATGGATTTCGCGTCCGCGAGCCCGGGCGATCCGCTGACTCCCGGGGTCGGCGCGACTCCCGATGCCAAGCGCCTGGCACTGAAGGATGCGAAGAGCCTAACAAAAATTCCGGTGCTGCCGATTTCCTATGGCGACGCGCAACCATTGTTGGCCGCGCTCGCCGGACCCATGGCACCGGACGATTGGCGCGGCTCGCTTCCGATTCCATATCACGTGGGACCCGGGCCGGCGCAGGTTCATTTGAAGCTCGCGTTTAACTGGGATATCAAACCGGTTTATGATGTGATCGCGAAAATTCCGGGCAGCATTGCTCCCGACGAGTGGATCATTCGCGGCAATCATCATGACGCGTGGGTGAACGGAGCTGAGGATCCAACCGCCGGGCAAGTCGCCCTGCTCGAAGAAGCGCGCTCTCTTAGTCTGCTGCTGAAGCAGGGCTGGAAGCCGCGACGGACGATCATCTACACCGCGTGGGATGGCGAAGAGCCCATGCTGCTGGGCTCGACGGAGTGGGCGGAAACCCACGCCGATGAGTTGCGCGAACATGCCGCAGTCTATATCAATACTGATACTAACGACCGCGGCATTCTGAATATGGGCGGCTCGCATAGCCTCGAGCAATTCATCAACGGAGTCGCGCGCGACATTGAAGATCCTGAAACGAAAATGACGGTGTGGCAGCGAGCGCAGTTGAACGCGGTCGCTGCAGCAAAATCCGCGGATGATCGAAGGGAGCTGCGGCAGCGCACCGATCTCCGCATCGAAGCGTTGGGTTCGGGCACGGATTTCACGGCTTATCTCGATCACCTCGGCATCGCCTGCCTGAATCTGGGATTCGAGGGCGAGGATGAGCAGGGCATCTATCACTCCATCTACGATGACTTCTACTGGTACACGCATTTTTCCGACACAGATTTTGTATACGGCAGAGCCATGGCGCAAACCATCGGCACTTCGGTGATGCGCCTGGCCGATGCGGAAGTGTTGCCTTTCGATTTTGTGGATTTCGCGGATACGGTGGAAATGTATACGAAAGATCTCGAGAAACTGCTCACCAGCAAGCAGGATGAAATTCGCGAGCGCAATCAGGAAATAGACGAAGGAATGTTCAAGGCAACATTTGATCCGCGACGGCCGACGGTCGCTCCGGCGAAGGAAGAGATTCCGCCACACTTGAATTTTGCGCCGATGCAGAATGCAGTCGACTCGCTGACTCGCAGCGCCAAGCACTATCAGCAGGCGCTGGCAGCAAAGCAGGCGAGTTTGGGAGATGATGCCCTCGCGACGAAACTAGGCGCGTTGAATCACGATCTGATTGAGAGCGAGCGCCGCCTCACCAATGCCGATGGATTGCCGCGGCGTCCCTGGTACAAACATTTGCTTTATGCCCCCGGCGTTTATTCGGGCTATGGAGCAAAGACAGTGCCCGGCGTGCGCGAAGGGATCGAGCAGAAGAATTATGCGGAGGCGGAACATGAGATCGTGCGCGTCGCCAAGGCGCTGGAGGACGAATCGGCGCTGATCGAATTCGCGGCGCGGGAATTGGATGGGGCGGGAAAATGAAGTCGTTATTCTGCGACTTGTTGCTCGAGCACATCGAAAGTGCGCCGACGAGAGTGACAGGGAATCAGGCGGTGATCCTTTGTTCAGCGGATACGGATTGAGCCGTCATGGGCATCGCCTGCGTTCGCAGATAAACGTCGACGCTCGCTGCTGCCCGGCGCCCTTCCGCGATAGCCCAGACCACTAACGACTGGCCGCGACGCATATCACCCGCCGCGAAAACTCCGGAGACCGATGACATGTAGTTCTGGTCGGTCGCGACGTTGCCGCGTGGATCGAGTTTCACGCCCAGTTGCTCAATCATTCCGTTTCGAATTGGTCCGACAAAACCCATCGCGATCAACACAACATCCGCTTCCATCGTGAATTCAGTTCCCGGAATCGGTTCGAATTTTGGCGGCGGCCCAACTCGCGCGGCGTGCAGTTGCTGCACTTCGCCAGAGCTAGAGCCAGTGAACTTCGTTGTCGCGATGCTCCAGTCGCGAATACCGCCCTCTTCGTGTGCGCCTTCGACGCGGAGTTGCATCGGCCAAAGTGGCCACGGTGTAAGTGGCGAGCGCTCATCCGGAGGCTTCGGCATGATCTCGAATTGATGCACGGAAAGCGGCTTTTGGCGATGGCAGGTGCCGAGGCAATCCGCGCCGGTGTCGCCGCCCCCGATGATGATGACGCGCTTGCCCGTCGCAAGGATTTCTTCCTGCGGTGCGATGACGTCGCCGAGAGAACGGCGATTCTGCTGCGGCAAAAATTCCATCGCGAAATGGATTCCCTTCAGTTCGCGTCCGGGAACGTTTAGATCGCGCGGGTGCTCGACTCCTCCGGCGAGCACTATGGCGTCGAAGTCGCGCTGCAAATCTTCGACCGTAACATTCTTACCCACCTCTGCGTTCGTGACAAATTGCACGCCCTCGGCGGACATCTGCTCTACGCGGCGGTAAACGATGCGCTTCTCCATCTTGAATTGCGGGATACCATAGACGAGTAAGCCGCCGATACGGTCCGCCTTTTCGTAGACGACTACCGTGTGCCCTGCGCGGCACAACTGCTGCGCAGCGGCTAATCCTGCAGGGCCTGAGCCGACAATCGCAACTTTTTTCCCGGTCTGGACTTTCGGCGGCTCGGGATGAATCCAGCCCTCGGCAAACCCTCGCTCCACGATGTTTTTTTCGATCTGCTTGATGGTCACCGCCGGCTGATTGATTCCGAGCACACAGGATGCCTCACAGGGAGCCGGACAAATGCGACCGGTAAATTCCGGAAAGTTATTGGTCGCGTGCAGTTGACGAACCGCCTCCCTCCAATGCCCGCGATACACGAGATCGTTCCAGTCGGGAATCAGATTGTTGACGGGGCATCCCGTCTGGCAAAAAGGCACGCCGCAATCCATACAGCGCGCACCCTGGGTACAAAGCTTCTCTTCGGGAAAATCGAGATAGATCTCGAACCAATCATTGACGCGTTGCGTGACAGGCCGTCGCGGCGCAAGTTCGCGACCGTATTCCAGAAATCCCGTGTCCTTACCCATGTTGCACCTGCACATCTGCGATCGGCGCGCCCAGCGGGACACTTGGGATATACGGTTGACGGCGACGGCTGACACCGAGCACCCGCTTGTGTTCGTGCGGGAACACCTTTATGAATCGCGACAACGCCTCAGGCCAATTGTCGAGAATCCAGAGGGCGCGCGGGCTGCCGGTAAGCCCGAGATGGCGATTGACTAAATCCTTGACGATCTTGGCTTCGGCTACGCGACTCCCATTGAATTGTGGATCATGAGATTCGAGAACGGGCTCGAGGTCGACCGAATCCAGATTGCAACGTTCTTTGGTGAAATCTCCGTGCTCGTCGAAAACATAGGCTACGCCGCCGCTCATGCCGGCCGCGAAATTTCTTCCGCAGGCTCCGAGCACCAACACAAGGCCCTTCGTCATGTATTCACAACCGTGATCGCCAATGCCTTCGACCACTGCGATGGCTCCAGAATTGCGCACGGCAAAACGCTCGCCGGCGACACCGTTGAAAAATGCCTCGCCGCTGGTTGCGCCGTAGAGGGCAACGTTCCCGATCAGAACATTTGTTTCGGGAGCAAACCTCGATCGTCGCGGCGGATAGGCCACCAAACGGCCGCCCGACAGTCCTTTGCCTACATAATCGTTGGCGTCGCCCTCCAGCGTGAGAGTAACGCCCTTGGCCAAGAACGCTCCCATGCTCTGTCCGGCTGATCCGTCGAGGTGAATTCGAATCGTGTCGTCGGGAAGGCCGGCTGAACCATAACGGCGCGCAATTTCTCCGCTCAGCATGGTTCCAACGGAACGATGAATGTTGCGTACGGGTAGTTTGATCACAACTGGCGCACCGGTTTCGAGTGCCGCCTGCGATTTGGCAAGGAGTTGATGATCTAACGCCTGCTCCAATCCGTGTTCCTGCGCCTGCACGCAACGTCGCGCCACGCGAGACGGAGTCGGCGGAGCATATAGAATGGCCGACACATCAAGGCCACTCGCCTTCCAGTGATCAACCGCCGGCTGCGTTTCAAGCATATCGACACGGCCGACCATTTCGTCCACGCGGCGGAAGCCGAGCTCAGCCATGTATCGCCGCACCTGTTCCGCCAGAAAGAAAAAGAAATTAATGACATGCTCGGGTTGACCTTGAAAACGCTTGCGCAGGAGGGGATCCTGCGTAGCGATTCCCACCGAGCAGGTGTTGAGATGGCATTTGCGCATCATGACGCAGCCCATTGCGATCAGCGGCGTGGTCGCAAAACCGAATTCTTCTGCCCCCAACAACGCCGCGATCACCACGTCACGGCCGGTTTGCAGTTTGCCATCGGTCTGCACGCGGATTCGGCTGCGCAAGTCGTTCAACAGAAGAACCTGTTGCGTTTCCGCGAGACCTAGCTCCCACGGAATGCCGGCATGCTTGATTGAACTCAACGGAGAGGCTCCGGTGCCTCCACTGTCGCCGCTGATCAGGACCACATCGGCGTGCGCCTTCGCCACGCCAGCCGCCACCGTGCCTACTCCAACCTCTGCTACTAACTTCACCGCGATGCGTGCTTGCGGATTTACGTTTTTGAGATCGTAGATGAGCTGGGCAAGATCCTCGATCGAATAGATATCGTGATGCGGCGGCGGCGAGATCAGGCCCACACCGGGAATTGAATGTCGCAGACGTGCGATAACTTCATCGACTTTGTGACCGGGAAGTTGGCCGCCTTCACCGGGCTTCGCGCCTTGCGCCATTTTGATCTGTAACTCGTCCGCATTGACTAAATAATTCGCAGTAACTCCGAAGCGCGCCGATGCTACTTGTTTCACTGCGCTCCGGCGCAGATCCCCATTCGCATCCGGTGTAAAGCGCTCCTCATCTTCTCCGCCTTCGCCAGTGTTTGACCTACCGCCCATGCGATTCATGGCTATGGCCAGAGTCTCGTGGGCTTCTTTGCTGATGGAGCCGAATGACATGGCTCCCGTGGTGAAACGCTTCACGATCTCTTTGGCGGGCTCGACTTCTTCGATTGGAACTGGCTTGACGTTTTTCTTGAATTTCATCAAACTGCGCAGCGTCGCCATATTGCTGCTTTGCTGGTCGATGAGATCGGTGTATTCCTGAAAAGTTTGAAAGTTTTCCTGCCGCACCGCTTGTTGCAATTTTCCGATAGTCAGCGGGTTTAGCAAGTGATATTCGCCGTTCGCGCGCTGGTGGTACGTTCCGCCAACCGCCAGCTCAGTCTCCGATTCGGTCAGCGGACGGAATGCATGCTCGTGTTTCATTTGAGCTTCACGAGCCACTACCTCGAGCCCTATGCCTTCCAAGCGTGACGCTGTTCCTGCGAAGTAACCTTCCACTAACTCTTTGTTTAGGCCGATGGCTTCGAAAACCTGGGCTCCCTGATAGCTCTGCAAAGTCGAGATACCCATTTTCGCGAAGGTCTTCAGCAAGCCCTTATTCACCGACTTAATAAAATGTTTCACGGCCAACTCTGGAGTTATGCCGTCAGCTAACTCGCCGCGGCGAGCCATATTCTCAACAGTTTCGAACGCGAGATAGGGGTTGATCGCGCTTGCGCCATAACCACTGAGCAGAGCAAAGTGCATCACTTCGCGCGGTTCACCAGATTCCGTAATTAGAGCAACCTGGGATCGCGTCTCTTCTTTGAGGAGCACGTTGTGCACAGCGGCCAAGGCTAAGAGACTGGGTATCGGCGCGAGCTCCTTATTTACGCCGCGGTCGGAAAGGATCAAAAGTGTGTAGCCCGCCCGGCCCGCGAGGGACGCACGCTGACATAACTCTTCCAGCGCGCGCTTCAGCCCCGCTTCCCCTTCGCTGACTCGGAACAGGGCTGGCAGCGTGATCGCCAGCAAGTCTCCGGTCGATACGCGGCGCAACTTTTCCAAGTCTAAGTTGGTTAGCAAGGGATGCGCGAGCTTCAGCATGTGGCAGTTCTCGGGTTCTTCCGAGAGTATATTGCGCTCGCTTCCGATGTAACTGCTCAACGACATCACGATCTCTTCACGAATCGAGTCGATCGGAGGATTCGTAACTTGGGCGAAGAGCTGCTTGAAGTAATTAAAGAGCGACTGCGGCCGGTCAGAAAGACAGGCCAGCGGCGTGTCCGTTCCCATGGAGCCAACGGGTTCCTCGCCTTTTGATGCCATGGGAGCGAGAATCATGCGCAGGTCTTCATCGCTGTAGCCGAAGGCACGCTGCCGGCGGAGCAAGGTTTCCGCGGGCGGATGATGCATGCGCGAGGGCGCAGGCAATTGATCGATCGTTATTTGATTTTCTTTGATCCACTCCGCATAGGGCTGCCGCGAAGCTAACCGCTGCTTGATTTCTTTATCAGGGACGATGCGGCCTTCGACGGTATCCACCAGGAACATTTTTCCCGGCTGCAATCGGCCTTTCATCTTTACTTGTTCCGGCTCAATATCGAGCGCACCCGTCTCGGAAGCCATGATGACGAGATCGTCGTTCGTGACTACGTAGCGTCCGGGGCGCAATCCGTTGCGGTCGAGGATGGCGCCAATGACGCGGCCATCAGTAAACACAATCGCCGCTGGTCCATCCCAGGGCTCCATAAGGCACGCGTGATATTCGTAAAACGCGCGCTTCTCCGGCTTCATGTGCGGATTGCCGGCCCACGCTTCTGGAATCAGCATGGCCATCGCATGGGGCAGACTGCGCCCGGCTTGCACCAGCAACTCGACGGCGTTGTCGAAGTTTGCTGAATCGCTGCCGTCGGGCGCGATGACCGGATAGAGCTTCTGGATGTCTTCGCCGAACAATGGCGACTGGAGCAGTGATTGCCGGGCATGCATCCAGTTGACATTGCCCTTAAGCGTGTTGATTTCGCCGTTGTGCGCGATGTAGTGATAGGGATGAGCGCGCTGCCAACTCGGAAAAGTGTTGGTCGAAAAACGTTGGTGCACCAGGCACAACGCGCTGGTCACGTCGGGGTCGGATAACTCCTTGTAGAAATTAGTGATCTGCGGCGCCAGCAGAAGACCTTTATAGACAATGGTGCGGCAGGAGAGCGATGGAATGTGGAAGGTGCTCGCGTCTTCGATACCGGACGCGGCAATCTCGTTTTCGGCGCGCTTGCGCACTACGTATAACTTCCGTTCGAAGGCGTCTTCCTCGGTAAATGCGCCGCATCCTATAAAAATTTGCTGGATGTACGGTTGCGAGCCGCGCGCCACGCGGCCGATCGCGCTCGCGAAGCAGGGCGTGTCGCGCCAGCCGAGAACGGTTAATCCTTCTTCGCGAACGATGCGCTCGAGAACGCCTTCGCATTGCAGGCGCGGATGCTTCTCCACCGGCAAAAACGTCATGCCGACGCCATACGCGCCGGGGTAGGGCAGTTCAAAGCCCAGCTTGGTGCACTCCCGCTTAAAGAACTGATGTGGAATCTGGAGAAGAATGCCGGCTCCGTCACCGGTCTCAGGATCGCATCCGCAAGCCCCGCGATGCGTCAGGTTGAGAAGCACCTCGATGCCCTTCTTTACGATGTCATGGCTTTTGTGGCCCCGAACATTGGCGACGAATCCGATTCCGCAGGCGTCATGCTCTTGCGCCGGGTGGTACAGACCCTGGGCGGGTGGAGGAGCATTCGAATTGTCGCGACGCGTCGTCATGGGCACGTTTGCAGCATCGGCATCATTAAGCGGCACGAAACCGCTTCCAGATGAGTTGTTCTTGAGTAGGGGCTTGCTACGCCTCGGATGCCGCACGGCGGCGTATTTCGGCTCAGGAACGCACTACTACAACCTATTATTTAGCGACCTCCGCGGGGCAAAGTACAATTCAGAATTTCGATGCGAAGGATGCGAAATTGTGAACGTTACGGCCTCATGACAAGTCCAGCTTCCTAATTTCACGCAAGACTAGGCAAGAGTCCGCTATAATCCCGGCATCGCAATGGATTTCGATCAGCTCATCACGTTTCTCGAAGTGGCGAAGCAGGGCAGCTTTTCGCGGGCGGGAGAGAAGGTTTTTCGCTCCCAATCGGCTGTCAGCGCCCAAATCCGCCAACTGGAGCAGGAATACGGCGACCGCCTGCTCGACCGCTCGGGCAAGACAGTCAAGCTAACCCCCGCCGGGCAAGTGCTTTACGACTACGCCGAGCGACTGAAATTGCTGCGGGAAGAATCGCTGATCGCCGTCGCGGACCATAGCAGCACACCGCGGGGAACGCTTCGTGTCGGGGCCAACGAGGCCACCTGTCTCTACGTGCTGCCCGAGGTTTTTGCCGAGTATTGCCGCCGCTACCCGCCGGTTCAGATCAACATTTACCGGAACTTCAGCTACAAGGTCACGGAAAAACTGGAGAACGGGGCCGTCGAAGTGGGATTTCTGACTTTACCCATACAGTCTCCGAGCCTGGAGATTCAAACCATCTTCCGCGACAAACTGATGTTGATGGTGAGCCCAAAGAATCCTCTGGCCAAACAGAAGAGCGCGGGGGTGCGCGACATCGTGAAGCATCCCCTATTGCTTCCGAAGACGGGTCACACGCGAAGGCTTCTCGACAAACTGTTTCGCCCTCATCGGGACGAACTGCAAGTTCGCATGGAGTTGCCCAGCATCGGCATGATTAAAAGTTTTGTTGCGGCTGACCTCGGAGTGTCCATCATTAGTGCGTCGTTCGCGCGCGATGAGGTTGCGGCGGGCAGAGTCAAACTGGTCGAACTGGAAAATGTAGAACTTTTTCGCGAACTGGGATTAGCTTACCGGCGCGACCGAACGCTCTCCTGCGCCTCGACGGCATTTATCGAGGTTCTCCGCCAGTTAACGGTGGGAAAGAAACCGCTCGCTCCCTCTACCGCGTGAGCGGGCGTCAATCCAGAGCGCATCGCAAGATTCACATTCCTTTCACACTTCCGTTTTATGCTAGCTTGGTTGCAGCTGGCGATCGCGGCTAATAGATCGCGAATATTACATGACCCGAAAACTTCCGACAGCGCGAGTGAAACGCCGCTCGGCGTCCGCGCGACCGCGAGTTGCGGAAGCTCCAGCGCGCCCTGCCGCCATTCGCGGTGATAATAGCGATCAGAGCGCAGAGGACGAACTATCCGCACAGGTCGTCCGTGGCTGCTTGATCGCCCGCGACGCCGTCTTCAATGTGAGGGACTTTCTCGCGGAAGGCTCGCGGCTTGCCTTTCTCGCCATCAAGGATTGCGAAAAAGAGCTCGACCAGATCGAGCGCAAGATCGATGAACAACTCCCGGAAGCCATCACCCGCGTCGGCGAAGCGAAGGCCCGCGAGTTGCTCGCCTGTTTGAAGTTCATTACCGATCTCGAGCGCATCGGCGATCTCGCTTACAGCGCGGTCATGCAACTGCAATCGCGCCGGGAAAAATTGCCGGCGGCCGACACTCGTCAACTCGTTGAAATGGCGTCTTTACTTTGCACCATGCTCGATCATGTGCATCAGGGTTTTACGAACCGGGATGTCGCGCACGCGCAAAGCGTTCTGCAATCCGATCCCGAGGTGGACCGGATTTGTCATTCGCTCTTTCATCGCCATTTGGCCGAGCCGAACACGCCAAGCGGCCAAAAGAACTTTGACATTCTGCTCGCGGCCCAGGCCCTGGAACGCGTCGGCGACCATGCCAAGAATTTAGCGGAGGAAATCTTCGCGTTATCCGAAGGCCGCTCGCTTCGTCACAACGCGCGAAAGCTTTCGACTGCCTAGTGACGGCTTTGTCGTGCCTTCTGATCAGCCCGTCATGCCACTGAATAGCCACCCTAGAGAAACTCTAATAAGCCCAGAATGGCCCAGTTCCGCCGGGCGTACTCTTGCCCTGAATCGCCGTATAGACATTCCGTCCGTAAAAAAACGGCAGCCCCCAATCGAAACCACTGATTGTGTTCGGACCGGCCAGTTGCCCAAACACACTTGCTGAGGGGTTGTCGTTCAACAGATTATCCGCATTGGCCACGCTGAAGTTGACCGTCCCCGTGGGCGTTCCGTTGTATCCCGCATTCGTGGCGGAGAGACTTAGGGTCGAACTCGGACAGTAGAACGCATCGTTGAGATCTTGGCAGGGTGGTATGGCGGAGTCTGAGAAAAAGAATGCGTTCGAGCCGCTGTCCAGGAAGCTCTGACTGTACTCTGTGCCATTGAAATTGGTGATGAAGTTGCCATTGTCATCCACGGAGTAGACGGTCGCGCCATTCAATCCATTGTTCGACTGTGTTCCGATGCCAAAGATTAGCGATCCAGTCAAACTCGCCTCCGGTCCGCTGACGGCTGGCAATTCGATGATCACGCCATTGTTATCTGTCGAGAAGAGAGACACTGGATTCGCTACCTGCTGCGTCAAGCTCTGGGCGATCGCGGTGCAGCCAGTTTCCGGACATTCGTAGTATAAGTCGGGATTCTGCCCCCCCGACGGCGGCAACGCGCACGCGCCGCCGCAGTCTTGCGCGAAGCTACCCACGCCGATGATGCCGTTCGCGCCCAGTGTGTTCAGCGTATCCGAAGGGCCTCCCGGGTTGTTGGCGCAGAGCGAGGTTGAGGGCAGGGTGAAAGCCGTCTCATTGATCACCTGCACCGGCAGTGAACTCGCCTTCTCTCCGGCCATCTCCACATCCGCGGTCTGAACTGGCCCCCACGTATAGCCGATCACGAACGGAAGACATTCGGCGACTGGACTGCCATCGGTATAGTTTTGCTGCGGCAGCGAAACATTCAACGCGGAAGAAAGCAGTCTAAGCCCGGAAGACCCCGTATCGACCAGCACCCCGTCGATCGTCTGACAAGTCGAAGTGCCCGGCGTGCACACTGTCACGCTGGTAAACGCACCATTGGCATAGTTCCCCGCCGGGCCGGCATTCACGGTCAGGGTCGCTACGTTGGATCCCGTGGGCGGCGGCGTTTGAGTCGGAGTCGATGACGATCCACCTCCGCACGCGCCAGCAAACAGCAAGGCTCCGCAAACTACGCCGGTCGTGATTCCATTCTTGATCGTTATCATTATCATCCGATTTCCGTCGATGACTTTCCGCACTTTATCCCGCGCGCCTTTCATCGGATCACCTCGGCCTGGACTCCCTCCGGCAGCATGTCAGGAACGTAAGCTCTGCCCGCGAACGACCGCATATGCCCACCTGACTCCACCACGAGCCCAGGTTGATGAATCAGCAGCGGCCGTCGCCCCGCACGCAAATTCGCTTGCGTTTGCGCGGCTTGCTGGAACTGCGCAAAATAGCTCGCTAAAACCTGCCGCATGTCAGGCGGCCATGCTCCCTGCCACGCCACCGCGAACACCTTGCCGGTGGCCGCCGAAACGTACTCGCGCACGACCACTCCGCTCGCAGCGGTAATTTCATGAAGGGTATAGCTTTCGGATTGCGCAGTGCGTAGGGTGCCCTGCATATGCGCTTGATCCGCTAGCACCGAACCCACGTTCTCGCCGAGTCCTGCGAAGGCGGGCAAAGCGATCATCAGCATCGTTGCCGAAATTGTCATTGTCCTTACGACCCACGTCGCGCCAAGGCGATGGCATGCGGAAATCTGTTTTTCAATCATGAGGAGGCACTCCTTTGGCCAGAACACAACGCGTTGCAAACACAACAACGAACTGGGTAGCAGCGGTATCAGGCGCTCAATCTAGAGAGGTTTTTGGCCCCGGGGGCCTCCTGCGGCCAGAGGTTTGTTCGTTACAACGAAGCTGCTGCCACATAGGTTCCAGTTAGTTTTTTAGAGGGGCGATTTGCTTGGCGGGTTGCCGCGTGCAACGTAAGAGTTTGTAAAGAAAATGTCGCGACTCGATACGCTTTGACGCTGAAGGGCCTCAATGAAAATCGTGCGACTCTGTCTCTGCCCTTGTAACCCGAAGCGGCGAAACTTTTTCTGCCCGTATATGGATGACGTTATCCTGGTTCTGCAAAATCCCTTCGATCATTACGAAGCGCTCGGAGATCAGCAAAACGCGATTCTTCTGCAGCAGGTCAGGACTGAAAATCGCATTGGCGATGCCCGTTTCATCTTCCAGGCTCATGAACATCATTCCCTTTGCCGTGCCCGGGCGCTGGCGGGCAATCACGCATCCGCCAATTCGCAAGCGCCGTCCATGCGGAAGATGCGCCAGATCACAAGCACGAATAATTCCCATCTTCTTCATTTCTGCGCGGCGATATTGCATGGGATGCGGCCCCACTGTCAGCCCTGTCGCGCGGAAATCGACTACCAACCGTTCTTCATCTGTCATTGCCGCGAGCGGCGATACTTCCGCAATTTCCGGCAACTCATCTTCCGGCAAGTCATCGAGCAATGGCCCCGACCAGCGGACGGCGCGTTCCACCTGCCAAAGCGCGTCGCGGCGATGGAAAGACCTTGCACCACGGAGACACCCTTCGGCTGCGCTCAGGGCAGGCTCCGGCACGGAGGAATTGATTAGACTTTCTTCAGCACAATCTTTTGCTGAATGAAATTTTTTCTCCGTGTCGGAGCCTGCCCTGAGCGCAGCCGAAGGGTGCCTCCGTGGTAGATTTCCGACTTCATTCAGCGCGCCGATCTCCGCCAGCGTCGTCAACTCATCCTTGCGCAACTCGGGGATGCGACGGGCTAAATCCTGGATCGAGGTAAACGGCGCCAAACTGCGCTCCCGAACCAAAGCCTGCCCTGCCGGCTCGCGCAACCCGCGTGCATATTTCAGGCCGAGCCGCACTGCAATATTTTTCCCCGCCAAATGATTGCCTTTACTGGCAACTGGCAACTGCTCACTGGCAACTGCTTCCAAACTGCACTTCCAATCCGAACGCGTCACATCCATCGGCAACATTTTCAATCCGTGGCGCTGCGCATCTTTCACAATTGTCGCGGGATGATAAAAACCCATCGGCTGATTATTCAGCAGCGCCGCCGTAAACGCCGCCAGGTAATGGCATTTCAAATATGCGCTGGCATAAGCAATCAAAGCGAAGCTTGCGGCATGAGATTCCGGAAATCCATACAGCGCAAACGAAGTGATCGACTGGATAATCTGTTCCTGCGTATCGCCGAGAATTCCATTGCGCGTCATGCCGGCGCGCAGCTTTTCTTCGATCACTTTCATTCGCGCTTCTGAACGCTTGAAGCCCATGGCGCGCCGCAACTCCTCCGCCTCGCCGCCGGTGAAGTTGGCGGTGATCATGGCCACGCGCAGCAACTGCTCCTGAAAGAGCGGCACTCCCAGCGTTCGCCCAAGCACCGTTTCGAGCGATGGATGCGGATAGGTAACCTCTTCGCGACCTTGCCGTCGTTTGAGAAATGGATTCACCATATTCCCGACAATCGGGCCCGGCCGTATGATCGCCACCTGCACCACGATGTCGTAAAACTTTTTTGGCAAGAGCCGCGGCAGGCAGGCCATCTGTGCCCGGCTCTCCACTTGAAACATTCCTACCGTGTCGGCTTTTTGAAGAGTCGAATAAACCGCGGGATCGTCCGCCGGAAGATGCGCTAGATCGACATCTTCGTAATAGTGATCGCGAATCAGTTCGAGAGAATCTTTCAACGCGGCCATCATGCCAAGGCCGAGCAGATCGACTTTGATGATGCCCATGTCGGCGCAATCTTCTTTATCCCACTGCACCACCACGCGGCCCGGCATGGACGCGGGCTCCAGCGGCACGACCGAATCCAGGCGCCCTTCGCAGATGACCATGCCTCCGGAGTGCTGCCCGAGATGCCGCGGCAAATCCTGCGCTGCGAGACACAGCTCGAAATATTTGCGAATTCGCGGATGCTTAAGATCGAGCCCCGCATCGCATAGCCGGCGATCCAGGGCATCATGCTCGTCTTTGAATTCCCAGGTAGCGACGGCTGCTGAAATTCGCTTCAGTGTGTCATCGTCGAAGCCCATCGCCTTGCCCATTTCGCGCGCGGCCATACGATTGCGATAGGTGATCACGTTCGCGGTCATCGCCGCGCCGCGCTGTCCGTAACGCTGATAGACATGCTGGATAACGCGTTCGCGCTCGTCGCCGCTCGGCAGATCTAGGTCGATATCAGGCCACTCGCCGCGCTCCTCGGAAAGAAAACGTTCAAACAACAATTCCATGCCGATGGGATCAACTGCCGTGATGCCGAGTGAATAGCAAACTGCGCTATTGGCGGCCGATCCGCGGCCCTGCACCAGAATGTTCTGTTCGCGACAGTAGCGCACTATGTCCCAGACAATTAAAAAATAGCCGGCTAGTTTCAGATGTTCGATCAAATTTAATTCGCGCTCAATCTGGCGGTGGGCGCGCTTCTTTAACTCCGCATCCGCCCGGCCGTACCGGCTCTGCCATCCTTCTCGCGTGCGCTCGCGCAGAAATGACATCATCGTCTCTCCCTCTGGCACGGGATAACGGGGAAACTCATATCCCAGATCATTGAGCGCGAATTCCAGCCGCGAAGAAAGTTCGAGAGTGTTGGCAATAGCCTGCGGCACATCCGCAAAGAGCGCTCGCATTTCCGCAAAAGATTTGAGAGAGCGCTCGGCATTGCGCGCCAGCAGGCGTCCGGCAGTGGCCAGCGTACGATGATGGCGCAGCGCGGTGAATGCATCCGCCAGTTCGCGCTCCCGAGGAGACGCATAATTTACGCCATTGGTCGCGAGCAGCGGGAGTTGCAAAGCATGCGCTATCTCGATCGCAACCCGGTTGCGATATTCCTCGTCGCGATGAAAATGCCGTTGCAACTCGACGTAGACATTTGCCCGCCCAAACATTTCCGTTAATCGCCGTACCGCTGCGCATGCGGCCTGCGGCCCAGTTTGCTTGAGCGCGGCAGCCAGCGGGCCTTCATCTCCGCCGGTCAAACAAATCAAACCGCCGGCATGCTCGACCAAATCGGCCTCCGCCGCGGAGGCTCCCTCTTTGCGGCCAACTCGCAATTTTATTTTTGTTATCAGGCGGCAAAGATTTTGATATCCCGCTCGCGAAGCGACTAGCAGCGGGAGTCGAAATTCATGAGGAAGCTGCGAGCTACTATTTTGCTCGAAGCTAACGGCTCGAAGCTCGTAGCCTTCCCATGGTAAAAACGTAGTGCACGTCACTTCCGCCCCAATATGCGCCTTGATCTTTGCTTTTTTTGCAGCGAGATGAAAGCGCGGCGAGCCATAGAGCCCATCGCGATCGAGGACGGCCATCGCCGGCATCGCGAGGTTTGCGCACACCGCAACTAATTCCTCGGGAAGAGAAGCTCCTTCGAGAAAACTGAATGCGGAGCGGGAATGGAGTTCAACGTACATCGGCTTTCAGCTCTCAGTTACTCTCGCCACGGAGAAACCGAGAATTTTCTTCCTAGTCATACATTCCCTCCACAAACCATTTTCCACTCAGCCTGTCCTGCACCAGGCGATACAACACGAGACTCGGCGCCGATTGAAGGCTTTGAGGCATCCGATTTCTTTCATCAGTCTGGCAACTGTGCACTGGCAGCTGGGAACTGCTTTCGGAGGACACGGCAATATCCCACTCTTCGCGCGACCAGCCTTCCTGTTCCGACCAGTCGCCCGAAGAGCGCCAGGGGCCGGCGGTCCAGACGATTTCACCGGCAATATCCTCGCGATTGAAGCAGCATAGTTGTACCGGCTTCGCTTCGCGCACAATCACGCTCGCGCCCAGCGGCGGACGAAACAGACGCAGCGCAATCACTGCGCTCATTTTTTCTTCGCCATTTACTTTTTTATTTTTTGCATAACTTCCTGCGAGTTCGCATGCTTTGTCATTCTTTTGCATGGACATATTTTCTTTATCTTTCTTTTGATTTCTCGACGGCTTGACTTTTATTTTTCCTGCACGGTCGTCGAGCGCAGGCTCCAGTGGCGCGAAATGCCGCATGGCAAACGCGCCTTCACGATGCGTATCCAGCAACTCCACCGACCCCACTCTCCCCTGTCCAACAATTCCCGCGATGCGTGCAAGCGTTAGCTCCAGCTTTCCCGGTTCGGGAAAAACCGGCTGAAACAATCCACTCTGCAAGGCTCGCGGACGCGCAGGCTGCGCCGACAAATCAATTTTCACTATGGGCGCTCCCGGCGGATGCGCCTGCAAATCAAGCTGCAACAATTTTAGAAATACTTTCGCGTCCAGCATGGGCGTCGGCAGGCATAAAGTGCGAGTGAATTTTTGCTCGATTTTTCCGGCAACCGCGCCAGCTGGCATTTCAGCAAACGCCGCGTCATCATTTACCTGGGATGCTGCGAGTTTGAATTCCAGACGCAATTCCTGGGCCGCCAACGCTCGCGCTCTCAAGCGCGCGCACAATTGTTCCAGCATGCGATTGAGCAAAAATGCCAGCGGCTCCAGCAACACGATGGGATGTTCCAGTTCCACACTCTCGGCAAAAGTCAGCTGCGGTTCACACACTCGCAAATTGCGCGGCACCGCGCCGCGCGCCAACTGTTGCAGACGGATTCCCTGCTGCCCCAGTCGCTCACTGACGGGAACTTCGGGCAGAGCCGCCAGCGCCCGCAATTTGCGAATGCCCCAGCGGTCCAGCGTTTCCATCCAACGCGCAGCTTCGTCCGCATCGGAAGAAAAGCTTTCCAGCAGCACATCCACCGGCAGATTTCCGAGCCGCTCGGCTTCACGACCTTCGGGAATTAAAGTCACGCCGGGGAAGCCGCGAGCCGCGAGCAGAGCGGCATCCGTATTTGCCGCCACGGCTATATTTGCTACCAATCCCAACTGAGAAACATGCTGCGACAAATTGCTGGCAATCTTCGGCAACGGACCGAGCAGCGGCTCAAGGCCGGCAAGATTCAACAACACGATGCCGGGCGAGGTATCTTCCACTTCCGGAGAAAACGACTGCGCACAATCGAGCAGGGCAGCGTGCGCCGACGACTCCTGCGACTCCGAGCGTGTGCGCAGAACGAGGTTCTCCCATGCTTCGAGTTGCGACTTGGTCGTGCCTATGTCTACTCCTGATTGCCGCGCTCTTTCGTTGAGCGCCACGACTTTTTCCAGGGGAGGACGACCGCCCAACACCGCGACCGGACGCACGCGCAAATCAGGCTCAAGGCGAATCAGCGCCTGCGCGGAAAAATCGGGGATGAAGATACAGGCAAACATGGAGATCAGCTCTCAGTTCTCAGTTGTCAGCTCTCAGTAAAGGCTCATACTTTTGACAATGACGAATGATGGCGACAATTTCTGAGTTTTGTAACTGAGAACGATTTAAAACTTACGGAATAAACTATCCCGCCCAGGCGGCTCGACTACGGAAACTTGCTCGCGTTGATTGCACTGGCTTGCGCTCCAACTTGCGTTCCAGGCGCGAACACATCAACTCGGCGGTGATTTCGAATTGATCTAACAATTTGGTATGCGATAACTCTGCATGCATCGGTGCCTTTCCTTGCAGCGAGCAGCTGATCGCTGACAGTTTTGTCGCGCTTGCAACCTTCAGCAGCATCGACGAGCAGCTCCCGGCAATGGGCTGCCGCTCCAATACCAGCAGCACGGTCGGCGTATGCTCAACCGCGCGTCGAAAGCGGAACCACGAGGCCAAAGGAATGCGCCGCGCACTCGCCACCGGAACATCGCCAAGATCGAGAGCAATCATTCCGAAACCATTGCTCTGCAGCAGCAGGTCGGTGACTTTCAAAACTTGCCCCAACCGGGACTCCCAACGCTGGCCTTCCGGATTGAGCCCCCAACTTCTCTTCCCAGGCAATTCCTCAGCTCGAGAGTTTGTTCTGCCCTCGGCCGATGGAGGTTTACGTGAGGGAAATTTTTCTCCGCATCGCACCCACAGCAAACGGCTCATCTCCATGCCGGCGTCTGCGGCAGATGCGGGATCGAACGTATCGCTGGCATCGACCAGCGCGCAAACTTCTCCGCGCTCGGTAGCGCGGGCCAGCGCAAAAAGCAATACGCTGGTCCGGCCCGAAGAGGCCGTACCGCAGATTTCCGTGAGGCAACCGCGAGCCAGGCCGCCCGTCAGTGTATCCAGTTGCGCGATGCCGCTTGAAACCATTTCCGGCGTCGCACGCATCTCCAGACGCGAAGCAGGAACGACTGCTGCCAACTTGGGGCTTGTGCCCATAAGGGCTGAAATCTCCGCAGCATTCCTAATGATCTTCGCAGCCGTGGGGCGCGGAGAAACCGAAGAAACCGCCGAAGAGAAAATAAAATGGCGGCCAGTGGCCGCCGATGAAAAAACCGGAGAGGCAGACATACTTTCTCGCAATTGTCAGGGAACGCAGAGAGCTTGCGGCCCTCGGTGGCGTATTCGCTTTTTGTTCGCCAATTGCAGTATCTCTTTTTGGCTGGCGATTGTCAAGTTGGTTCTGGTTGATTGGAGGAGGGACGTAAGGGCGTCAGTCGGTGCGGGTCGGGGCAGGTCAGGTCCGCAGCGTCATCGATTATCGTAGAAAAGCTTACAAATCTGTTAAGTTGCGCTTCGCTCCCCAGTGATTTTTCCAGATAACTTCCGGAGTGCCGACAAATACAGCCAGTAACACAGGTTTAGTTTGTGTGCTTCGCCAACACAGATATGAATACGCTGTACATCTCATTCCCTTCCTCGACGGTAGCGGGAACCTACGAAGGTTTCTCCGAGCCCGATCTTAACAACTCCATCATCCAAGTCAGCTTCTAGAGCCGACTCAGAATTGAAAGC
This sequence comes from uncultured Acidobacteriaceae bacterium, assembly GCA_963800565.1. Taxonomy (GTDB): domain Bacteria; phylum Acidobacteriota; class Terriglobia; order Terriglobales; family Acidobacteriaceae; genus Acidiflorens. The sequence continues at coordinate 2,491,252 of CAWDBM010000006.1, read as the reverse complement.
AGCAGCGGCGCTGGAATCATCGCGCGGCACGGCTTCATGAACAAGTTGCGCTTTGGCATGTACTACCCCTTGCATGGCAACCCATAAGATCAGCGAGGATAGGAAACAATACGTTTGCCCAACAGCGACGCGGGACGCAATGAATTGTTGTTTCTTCATACTTACGCCCTCACACTCCTGTCCGCAAGAAGCGCAGCTTTCACTCGCTCAGGAGTGAATGGCAGGTCCCGCAGTCGTGCACCCGTGGCATCAAAGATAGCGTTCCCTATCGCAGCGGGCGTAACTGTGATGGCGGTTTCCCCCGCGCCGGTTGCGGGCACATCCGCTGGCGTCACAAAGACCGTCTCAACGGTGGGCATCTCATAATCAAGATGCAAGCTGTTATAGGTTTCCCAATCGACCGAGGTCACACGCCGGTTGTCCCACGTAACTTCCTCGACCAAGGCGCGGCTCATTCCTTGCAGGATGCCGCCTTCGGTCTGATTTCGCAGCCCATCAGGGTTCGACACCGGTCCGCAGTCCAACGCAATTACGAAGCGCTTCGGCCGGACTGTGCCGGTTTGCGGATCTACGTCGACTTCGGCAACGAGCGCGGCATAGCCGTTGTCTCCTTCATACGCGACGCAGGCGATGCCACGTCCGCTTAGTGTTTGCGGGCGAGAGAAATTCGGCACCGGCGAGGGGCGGGCCTGCCAACTCGCGACACCGGCAACCGCCTTGAGGACACCGATGACTCGTGAGTTCTGCAAATGCTGCAGCCGGAAAGCCACAGGGTCAGCCTTTGCGTGGGCGCAAAGTTCGTCCATGAAGCATTCGCTGGCAAATGTGTTCTGAATTCGCAGCGGCGATCGGAGTGGTCCAGTAAAGAACGGCGAACGCACAGTATGCGTCAGCGCTCGTTCACTGCGGATGGTTCCGTCGCCATCACAGGTGTCACCGATGCACGCCGCGAAGTAGGATGGCACTGTGTTGCTCTGGTTGCGTAACCTGCCCGCAGGCGGCTTGGCGGACCGAGGCTCAGGCAACTCGGGTTCATATCCCAGCAGCATGCCGGTGATAACGCTTCCTGGTTGATCGTAGCCCGGCCGATTGCCCAGCGAAGCTACCCAATCCTCCCGATCCCAGGCAACGATGCGCCCATCGCTGGTCAGAGCGGCGCGCTGTTCGACGACGCATGCGGAACCGAAATTCTCCCACATCATTTCATCCTGACGTGAGAACTGCAGGCGCACCGGCCTTCCCACGGCCTGAGAGAGTAGGGCCGCATCAAAGGAGACGGCATCGGCACCATTCAATCCATAGCAGCCCGAGCCCCGCACATAGATCACACGCACCTTATCAACCGGCATGCCCAGAAGCTTTGCAACGATGCTCCTGGTTGGGTACGCTGACTGTGTTGCCGACCATACGGTTGCACTCTCGGGCTTGACGTCGGCCACCGCGCACGATGCGCCAACGGATCCGTGCATTTGGTACGGATAGGTGTACTTAGCCCGGATCACAGTGCTTGCGGCAGCGAGTTGAGCTTCAATGTCCCGCGAGTCAACGCTGAGAACGTCGTGGGAAGGCTGTTTCTGGAGATAGTCGAAGAAACTATTCTGCGCCGGAAGCTCGGGCCCTGGATTCCACTGCACCGCCAATTTTCTCGCGGCCAAGCCTGCGTGGTACTGAGTCTCGGCCACGACCCCAACAAAATTCTTGCGGACGACGACCTTGACTAGACCTGGAATACTCCGCACCGACCGCTCGTCTACATGAACAAGCGTGGCTCCCATCTCCGGAGGCCGCACGACTCGCCCGTGAAGCATCCCGGGTATACGAATGTGGTGAACGAACTCGAACTGGCCGGTCATCAGCGCGGTTCTGTCGAGTGAAGGCACTGGTTTACCCAGCACCGTCCAATCCGCAGCAGATCGCCGCCTCGCCGTCGCGCTTAGAGGGAGATTGAAATGCTTGTTTCCGATGAGCTCCTCGTAGCGGACGTGACGTCCGGTATTGCTGGTGATGATGCCATCCGCTACTTTGAGCTGGTCGACCGGCTCGCCGAACTTCGCAGCGGCGAGACCCAGCAGAGCTTCGCGAGCGGTGGCTGCCGCGAGTGCGAGACTCTCCGAGTTAAAGTTGGTCGGAGTCGATTGACTTCCAGACGTGGTTCCCTGATCCGGGCAGACAGATGTATCGCACTGGATAAGCTTGACGCGGTCAATTGGAACGCACAACTCCTCCGCGACCAGCTGGGTTTGAGCCGTGAAAATTCCCTGACCGAAATCGCATTTCCCCGTATATGCGGTGATGATTCCATCACCTCCGACGGCTAACCATGAATCGAGCTTTTCCGGATCAATGTGGGAAGGATGTGTGGCGAACTGTCCTTGGCCCTGTGCGGACAGCATACACAACGACCCAGCACTGAAACTGACAATCAGGGCACCACAACTCTTCAGAAACTCGCGCCGGGATTGAGTCATGCTCGTGTTGCCCCGGCATATTTTCGAATTGCCCGCAACATGCGAGTGTGCGTGAAGCAACGACATAAGACTCCGCCGAGAGCATCTCGAATCTCCAGATCAGAAGCATCCGGTTTTGCATCGAGCACCGCCTTCGCCGTCAGGATCACGCCACTCAGGCAGAAACCGCATTGGGCGGCGCCCTCTTCAATAAAGGCTTGCTGAATTGGATGAGGTTTTTCAGGAGTGCCCAAGCCCTCCAGCGTCGTAACCTCATGTTGACCAACTGCGCTTACAGGCATGACACAGGACCGCACGACTTGGCCGCGCATGATTACGGTGCAGGCTCCGCACTGAGCCATGCCACATCCGAATCGGGGTCCGCGCAACCAGAGCTCGTCACTCAGAACAAACAGCAGAGGCGTTTCCGGATCGACGGCCACGACGTGCTGCCGACCATTAACATTCAAAGTGATCTTCTTCATCGGGATGGAGTTGCTCTTATGCTTCTTTTCCACGAAACCGCATCAGTTCTGCGCCAATCATTCGTGACCAATCCGTAGAAATGTGGCGCCGTCGTGCGCACTTCTCCCGGGCACGAGCGATCGATACGGCGCGTGGTCATAGAATAATCCAGTTGTGATCACTGCGTTTTATTGATCCCAAGTGCGTTTTCTATGACGAGATTATAAGAGTCAAGGGTTGCTCGTTGTTCTTCATACATAGGCGATAGCGCTCTTTGGGACGGGCAAGCCGTAGCTGCTGCTATCGAGGTGGGTACGCGCGGGGGCCCGTAACTGGGAGCAAATACGGAAACACCGGTCTTCGCCAGTGCGCGCAGCGGCCTGGGCTCAATCTCTCGCAAGCCATCGTGAAGGGATTTGTCGCTCTTGTTTCGTTACAAACAGACATACTGTGCCGCAAAATACGAAGCGCCGGACAGTTATGTCCAGCGCTCGTGGTAAGAAACTGTCAATGGCTGAGTTGAGCTCGATCAGTTCCCCTTCAAAATTCTGGCGCGAAGCCTCATCTGGCGCCGGAATTCCATCGTTCGTGCAAATTACATGACCAGCGCAAGGCCTTCGAGCTCGCGCTCCAAAACGGGCAACGAGCAGCCCGCCATTTCGACCCGGCCAGCCGCGTCGATTGCTGCCATCTGCGAAACTCCGTAGCCACGGCCGGCTAGAAAAACCTGGAGCAGTTCCGCTGCTTCGCGGGAATCCACCATGCCGCCCTGGATCAGGTCATTTCGTAAGGCGCATAGCTCCGTCACCGTAAATCTGTCTTTGCTAGCCATTTTCACCTTTCGACCTCCTGCCGCTTAGTTAGACTCATCGGCAACGCTTTGGATATATGCAATCTGAATGCCGTAACTTTAGTAGACCCTGAGGTACGGGGTGTCCGTCCCCTCACCCACTTAGAACCCAAGTTTTTACAAAAGGTTGCGGGGATTATGACTGCGGGAGAGCCTATACAGTAAGACGGGTACGCGTCGCCGGATTGACACTAAATGTCGTTCCGCAGTGGGTGGAAACACAACTTGTCGTCTTTGCGGGGTCGTTTTTGTCGTCAGCTTTGCGGAAACGTCCGACGGCAACAAGGCTTCAGGCGGCGTCAATTTTGGCGGCATCCACCAGCATGATTGGGATGTCATCCTGAATCGGGTAGACGCGGCGGCACTCCCCGCACTTCAGACTGTCTCCGGCCGCACTGAGTACGACCGGCTTTTTACAGACCGGGCAAACCAATATGTCGAGCAGATCTTGAGCGATCATGGCAGCTACATTGTAGCGTGATAGCGTAGGACTCAGGCTGTAAACCCGTCACCACCAAAGCCATGACCGATAATTCGCCTCATCCGCACAGCGGCATCGCTTCGACCCGGCCCTTCTTAGAGAGCCCTCTGGGACGGCAGTGTCATCCGCGATTCTTGGCGTGATCCACCGTCTCGCCAGCCGCTGGATGCGTTAATCTGCAAAGGATGCGTTGGCTTCGCTTCTTTCGTCCGTCACACCAGCATACAGCGGGTTCGGCGACGCTGCTGCTGATGGCGGCCATCACGCTTTCGCGCGCGATTGGATATATTCGCGAGGCTTACATCGCCTATGCGTTTGGCGCGGGGCAGCAGACGGACGCTTACGTCGCGGCGTTCACGCTACCGGACTGGCTCAACTACATCGTGGCGGGCGGCACAGCTTCGATCACATTCATTTCGATCTATACGCGCTTTCTGGCGGAGAAGCGCGAGCAGGATGCGCAGAAAACTTTCTCCATCATTATTACGGTGATGACCTCGGTGCTCATTGTGGGGACGGTGCTGGCTGAAATTTTTACTCCGCAATTTGCGGGCTGGATGTTTCATGGCTTTACGGCCGAGCAGATGGCATTGTGCGTCCATCTCACGCGCATTCTGCTGCCGGCGCAGATTTTCTTTTACGTTGGCGGAGTGGTTTCGGCGGTGCTGTTGTCGCATCGGCTGTTTTTGTTTCCGGCGCTGGGTCCGCTGATCTACAACATCTTTATCATTGCGGGCGGAGTGATTGCTGGGCGACAGATGGGAATTTCTTCGCTGGCGTTTGGCGCGCTCGCGGGTAGCATCGCAGGGCCGTTTCTGATTAACGCCATCGGGGCGGCGAAGATTGGCACGGGGTACCGGCCTTCGTTCGAGCTTAAGAACGCTGCGTTTCGCGAGTGGGTGCGGATGTCGATCCCGCTAATGCTGGGCGTTTCGCTGGTGACGGCGGACGATTGGATTTTGCGCTATTTTGCCTCGAGCGGGATCGGCGATATTGCGCGGCTGAATTATGCCAAGCGGTTGTTTGCGGTTCCTATCGCGATCCTGGGGCAGGCTACGGGGCAGGCGTCGCTGCCGTTTTTTTCGCGATTGTTTGGCGAGAAAAAGTTTGAGGAATTTTCCGCGACGGTGAATGCGTCAGTGTATCGCATCACGGCGGCTTCGCTGCTGATGACGGGATGGATGATGGCGATTGCGCTTCCGCTGATTGATCTGGTGTATCGGCGCGGGCATTTCACTTTTGCCGATTCGACATCGACGGCGGTTTACTTTTTCTGGTTTTCGTTGTCGCTGGCTTTGTGGTCGTGCCAGGCGCTTTATGCGCGAGCATTTTATGCGTCGGGGAACACGCTGACTCCGATGATTGCGACCAGTTTGATTACGGTTGCTTCTCTGCCTGTTTATTCGCTGCTGTTTCGCGAGCTGTCGGTTACGGGGCTGGCGATCGCTTCGGATATTGGTATCGCTGCGAATGCGCTGGCGATTGCGGCGCTGCTGCATATCCGTGGGATGGTTTCGCTCGGCGGATTGAAGTGGAGGGAATTGGCGAAGACAACGCTGGTGGGCGCGGTTTCTGGCGGCTTGAGTTATGAAGTGATGCGTACGGTTGCGCTCAATGGCAGCCGTCGCGGCGATCTTGTCGCGCTCGCCCTGGGGTCGTTGACTTGGGCGGCGGCGGTTGCAGCGGGTCTATGGCTGCTGCGTTCGGAATTGCCGCGAGATTTGCGTGGAAGAAGACCGGCGACATTAGCTGGAGTGGCTGGCGGTCAGGCAGCGGAGACAATGGCGACCGGCAAAGAACCTTAGAGCGCCGTCTCGTTAGGATTTATCTCTTGCTATCTTTTATCTCTTGCCATCAGCGACGAACCAATCCACCACCCGGCCAAAAACCGCTTCCAACCCTTCGGGCACCTTCTGATTGGGAAGGTCGAGGGCATGATCGGCTCCTTCGATTCGCTCAAAGATTGCGTCTCGCTGTTTTGCCGCCAGCTCGGCCCGCAAGACGTCGAATCCTGCGATCGACTGCTGCGTGTCGGCGGTTCCGTGGACAAAATATAAAAGTGCGTGCGATTTGAGAGCTTCGGCGATGACGGAGGTTTTCATGAAGCCCGACCACTGCAGATAGGTCTGCCCCCAACAGAACTTGGTAAAGCTGTCCGGGTCTTTCAGGATGTCACTCCAACACGCATAAACTTCCTTCTCCGGATCCAATCCCTTGCTGCGCATATACTCCGCCAGGTGGAATAGATACACCGGTCCGCCCCCCGACAAGGAGGCGGCGTGCGTCACCACAGGCGATACATTCGAGACCTTCATGGCTACAATGCCACCCTCCGAAATGCCGATCACAAGCGTTTTGGAAGGATCGACACCCGGCAGTTTCTGCGCCGCCGCAATTGCGTCCGCGATGGTTGCAGCCCAGCGGTCGAGAGTGTATTGGGCTATGAATTCTGGACGGCAAGCATGAGCGTCACCGTCATCAGCAGGATCATCCAGAAACTCGACACCCGGTTTTTCGATTGCCAGGATGCGGGCGCGATCGCCCGCGACCGAATAGAGGACACCCTGGAATCCGCGGCTCATCCGTCCGCCGATGCTGACAAATTGCGAAGAGCAACCTGTGCCTTGGATCCAGACGATCAGCGGGACAGGATGAGCGGGAGTTGACTGCGTTGAAAGATAGAAGGTAATTCGCTTGCCATCTCTCCCCTCGATGACGTGCCGGCGAAACGGCTTGTCACCTACAGGGTAGTCTGCAGCGCAGATTTGGACCGAACATAGGAAGAGACTGAGAACGAGGATCGAACAGATCTTAAGCATGACAACGTCAGGATAGACCTGCGAGAGTGGCCGCGCCGTGATCGCCGTCAATCAAATATTTTGTGAGGGTGCGCGCTCCAAAAGCAAAAAGGCACCCTCAGAACGAGGATGCCTTTTTGTTCAACTGGTTCACTGACTGGGAGCTGAAAGCCCGGCCTACGCTCGCGCAGCAATCGCCGGTTCGGGCGTCGCATTGGAGACACTCTTGGTGACTTCTTCCGGACGCGAGTCGGCTTTGGCCCCGGCTGATCCGGCTTTGCGGATGTCGATGCCGCCCTTGAAGAAGGCGCCGTCTTCGATGGAGATGCGGGCTGCTACGACGTCGCCGGTCAGAGAGCCATCGCTGCGGATATCGACACGGTCGCTTGCGGTTAGGTTGCCGCGGACTTTGCCGAGCACCACGATTTCGCGAGCATTGATATTGGCGGCGACCACGCCATTACGGCCGATGGTCACGCGATTGCCCGAGAGGTTGATCGAACCCTCGACCCGGCCGTCAATGTACAAAGATTCGGAGCCGGTCACTTCACCTTTGATCACCAGCGACTTGCCGATTGTGGCCTGATCCGAAGTGGTAGTCGCAACTGGGCGGGGCGCGGGAGCGGACTCGCTCGTGGCTGTGTTCATGCTGAGGGGCGCCGTCGTTGCCGCGGAGGTTGGACGTTCCGGCTCAGCCGGGCGGCCAGGTGTCGCAGGTTGATTCGTGGGCTTCCACATTGTGGTCGAAATCCTTTCGTCGTGTAATTATTAGGAAACTTTAAACAACCGCCGCATTTCGGTGGCCAAATTGCATTGTACTCCTCAGTAAACGCCAGATGTTGTGGAAATCAAGCTTTTCTTATTACTTTTCATAGTACCCCGCGGGAGTGCCTCGCCAGTCATGTCCTTTCGGCTGGGTTGGCGACCGTGTAAGGCCTGCCCATCCTGCGGTAATTCTTTTATCGCGCGGCTTTTCCGTTCGATAGTATGGTGCTATCACGTGGCCTTAGGTGCTGATTGGCCTGACGAGGAATTTCTATGACTCCTACGGATACGGCTTCAACTTCCATTCGGCCTCAGCCGGGCGAATGTGCTCCTTACTATGAGCGCTATATTTCTCTGGTGCGGAGCGACGATGTTCTAGGTGAATTGGAAGAGCAGCGGCGGCAGACCCTGCTTTTGCTCTCGGGGCGCAGCGAGGAGGATGGAGACCTGCGCTATGCGCCTGAGAAGTGGAGCGTGAAGGAAGTGCTCGGCCACATGAACGATACCGAGCGCATCATGAGCTATCGCGCGCTGCGTATTGCGCGGGGGGACGCGACTCCGATAGAGGGCTTTGAGCAGGATGATTACGTGCGCAACGGGCCGTTTGCGCGGAGTGCGCTGGCGGGTTTGATCGAGGATTACATCGCAGTGCGGCGGGCGACAATCTCTTTGTTTCGCAATCTTGATCAGGCGGCATGGACCCGGCGCGGCGTGGCGAGTAAGAATGAGGTGACGGTGCGCGCGCTGGCTTACATTATCGCTGGACATGAACTGCATCGCCGGGGAATTTTGGAAGGGAGATATCTGAAACAGGTGTCAGGTGACAGGTGACAGAAAGTGCATCGAGTTTTTCCTGACACCTAAGATCTGTCACCTGCGACCTTCTTGATGCTTTCCGATTCCGCCATCCTCCGGCACATCGCGCGCCAGCCTAAGAAGTCGGCTAGCCATAAACAGCTCTTGCGCGAACTTGGCGTCAAGGGGGAGGCGCGGCGCGAACTGACCGATCGCCTGCACGCGCTGGTCGGCAAAGGCGAATTGCTGGCGGTTGATTCCGAGCGCTACGCGATTCCGCAGGCGGCCAAGGGCCGCAACATGCTGGTCGGGCGGCTGACCATGCACCGCGATGGCTATGGCTTCGTGATTCCTGAAGCCACTTCACTCGACGAAAATCTTAAGGCGCGGCTGGCGGGGGATGTATTTATTCCTCCCCATGCGGTGAGATCGTCGATGCACGGCGACCGCGTGCTGGTTGAAGTCTCCGCTGTACGTAATGATGGGCGAGCCGAGGGGCGGATCCTACGCTCGCTGGCCCGGGCCCATCCGACAGTAGTCGGAATCTTTCACTACGGGCGGCACAACAATTACGTCAAGCCGATTGATGAAAAAGTGACGCAGGAGATTGTGATTCCTCCGGGGATGGAGAACCCGCAGTCCCCTGTGACCGCTGTGCCCCCCGTGGTGAAGACTTCTCCCGTAGGGGCGATCAAGCCGCAGGGAAAGAAGTCCCAGGACCGCGTCATCGGCGACGAAGCGAAAGTCCAGACCGATTGGCAGGATCTCGAGGGCGTTGTCGTCGATGTGGAAATCACCGACTGGCCCGGCGCTACACAGAATCCGCGCGGTCGCGTGATTGAAATTCTTGGCGAAGAAGATGATTTCGGAGTCGATGTCGAGATCATGATTCGCAAATTTCATCTGCCGCATCGATTTCCGCCCGAGGTGATCGAGGAGGCGCAGGCGATTGAGAACATCATCCCTGCCGAGGCTCTGCGGCGGCGGCGCGATTATCGCGAGCTTCCTATCGTCACCATCGACGGCGAGACGGCGCGCGATTTCGACGATGCCGTACACGTGCGGCTGCTCGAAAATGGCAATTATGAATTGCAGGTGCATATTGCCGATGTCGCGCAGTATGTGACGACGCATTCTCCACTCGATCAAGAGGCGCGGCTGCGCGGGACTAGCGTTTATTTTCCCGATCGGGCCGTTCCCATGCTTCCACTTGAACTCTCGACTGACATCTGTAGCTTGCGGCCGAATGTGGATCGGCTGGTGCTTTCTTGCACTATGGAGATCGATCATCAGGGTGAAATTATTGGTTACGAAATCAACGAGGGCGTGATCCGCTCGGCGGCGCGGATGACTTATACGGCGGTGAATGCGGTGATCGAAGGCGACGCTGAGGCTCGCGAATATGCCGGCCAGGTCGAGCACTTCGAGCGCATGCGCGATCTGGCGATGATTCTGAATCGCAAACGCAAGCGTCGCGGATCGATCGATTTCGATCTACCCGAAGCGGTCATTGAATTCGACGAATTCGGGATGATGAAGAGCATCACCCGGTCGGAGCGCAATATCGCGCACCGGCTGATTGAAGAATTCATGTTGTCGGCGAACGAAAGCGTGGCGCATTATCTGGAAAATAAACGCATTGCTTCGCTGTATCGCATCCACGAAAAGCCGGACGCCAAGCGGGTTTACGACTTCGAAGTGATTGCCGCGACCTTTGGATATTCGCTGGGAGTGGGCGCGCTGCCGATTCAGCGGGTGCAACTGAAGGCGGATCGGCGCGATGCGCGCGGGACAGGAAAGCGGGTGCGCGAGATTGAAGTGCCGAAGGAAGTGCATATTACTCCGCGGATGTATCAGAAGCTCACGGAGAAGATTGCGGGGAAGCCGGAGGAGCGGATATTGAGTTTCCTGATGCTGCGCTCATTGAAGCAGGCGAGGTATTCAGAAGAAAATCGCGGACACTTCGCGCTGGCCGCGACTACTTATACGCACTTCACTTCGCCGATTCGGCGGTATCCTGATCTGATTGTGCACCGCATTTTGAAAGATGTGTTGCGGGAATCGGCGGAAAAAATCGATGGGGAGATACCAGTGGGGATGTCCCGCCCCACAAGCGATTGTCATCCTGAGCGGAGCGCAACGAGGAGCGAAGCGAATCGTTCCGCGCAGTCGAAGGACCCCTACCCCCTCCGAGATTCCAGCGCCGCGCCGCCGTCCCCCTGGTCAAAGCGCCGCGATCGCGAATCGCATCAGCAGGCGATCGAACCTCTAGGTGGTCCGATCACAATTGAGGAATTGCACAACATTGCCGATGAGTCAAGCCAATCGGAGCGGCGCGCCGATGAAGCCGAGCGCGGATTGATGGAATGGAAGAAAGTGAAATTCATGGAACGTCGGATTGGAGAAGATTTCGACGGGCTCATTATCAGCGTGACCAAGTTTGGATTTTTTGTGGAGCTGACTGATCTGTTCGTTGAAGGCCTGGTGCCGCTCAACACGCTCAGCGACGGCGATGGGAACGATCGTTATACTTATCACGAAGACACGCGTCAGATTATTGGGCAGCGATCGCGGAAGACTTACGGGCTGGGGGATCGAGTGCGGGTACTGGTGGACCGGATTGATCCGGTGGAGAAGAAGATTCAGTTTGCGGTGCTGGAGGAGGAGCCGAAAGCATCGGGGAAAAAGCGGCGCTGATTTCTAAGACGGTGCGGTGCCCTCTTCCTATTCATCTGAAGGGTAGAATGAAGAGTCACGAGGGATGGTGATCATGCCAACGCCAAGCGAACCGAAGCCCGAACAGAATTCAAGCCAGGCGGCAGAGCAAGTTGCCAGCGCTCATCGGATTCTCACGGAACTGCAGAAGACGCTGGGGAATCATCCGGAGCTTGGTGAGGCGATCACTAAGCTGGAGATGGCGTTGAGCACGTTGGCGGTGAAGACGGGCGGGCTGCTCTAGTCTGCCTTGGCATTCTGGCGCACTGCAGATCCCTCACTCCGTTCGGGATGACAAATCCTGGTTGAGTCGGACGGTGGCAGCGTCTTCGCTGCGAACTCCCCGAAATGCTAAACTCCTTGCTTCACCGGTCTTCACCACTCTTGGCGCCTGCCTAGGAAATCTGCTGCATGTCCACAAATCTTAATTCCAGTTCCAGCGCTCCCAGTCTGCGCACGCGGGTTGTGCGCGAGCCGCAGCGGGCGGTTTATGATCGCGACGCGGTTTATCAGATTCTTGATGAGGCTTTTCTTTGCCATGTTGGCTTTGTGGTCGACGAACAACCTTTTGTTATTCCTACTTCGTATGGACGCGACGGCGACTTGCTTTATATTCACGGGTCGGCGGCCAGCCGCATGCTGCGGAATCTTGGTCAGGGCATACCGGTCTGCGTTACGGTCACGCTGCTGGATGGGCTAGTGCTGGCTCGGTCTGTGTTCAATCACTCGATGAATTACCGGTCGGTGGTGATTTTGGGGACGGCTACGCTGGTCGATGATCCGGCGGAAAAATTGGCGGCGCTGCGCGCGCTTAGCGAGCATATTATTCCGGGGCGCTGGGAGGATGCGCGGCAGCCGAATGAGAAAGAGTTGAAGGCTACTTCGGTGCTGCGGATTTCGATCAATGAGTTTTCGGCTAAGGTGCGAGTAGGGCCGGCGGTGGATCATGAAGAGGATTATTCGTTCCCTACCTGGGCGGGGGTGATTCCGCTGGAGATGGTTGTCGGTAAGGCGATTCGCGACGAGCGCTGTGAGCGGGTGATGCCGGACTACTTGAAGAATTACTCGCGGGGAAAGCCGTAACCGTATCGCGGAAGCGCTAGAACCATACCTCAGACGCTAAAGCGCTCGCTTCTCTAAGCAACTTATCGGCACGAGTGGAACTCGTGGCCTTCCCTGCAAAGCGCGCGTGCATCGAGTTTTTCGGCTGTTTGCTGGAATCCGACTGCGGCATCATTCCGACGCCGGAACGTAGACTGCGTTTGCCGACACTAGATCGACGTTATGCAACTCGGTCCGCAATTTGACGGGTCGCACGCCGGCCTTCTTTTGCGGCTGCGCCACGAACGTTAAGAGGTATTGATGCTGCAGGCGATTCGCCGCGTCTTTTAGATAGGGCGTGAAGTCGGGCGCGGGGCCAAAGAAACCGATGTAGTATCCTTCGCCTCCGGTTTCTTCGGTTAGCTTCGAAAGGTAGATCTGGCCCCAGTAGTTAGACCAATGGCTGTGCCCGAAGTGCCCGGCGCCTGGGGCGTAGATGGCGGAGACTAGAACGCCGGCGCGCTGACAATCTTCGATCGCAGCTGACAGGTAAGGATCGTCCGGACCGCCGCTTCCGTAATAGGGGTCCGCTCCGCTGGTGATCATGAGGACTTCGTGGCGATTGCCGTCTGGCTGCCAATGCTTCGCAAGGTCGCTTAGAGAGAAGTATGGGCTGGCATCTGCACTCAGGTAGCCCAACGGCAGGCGAAGGGATTTTGCAGCTAGGTCGTGGTCGGTGGTCAGCTTCTGCTCCATGCGCGCCGTGCCGTTTTGCATGTACGCGACGCCGACCTGGGCGCTCGGCGGGAGGCCGGCGATGAACTTCTTGATGTCGCCGAGCTGCGTGTCGAGCGCGGAGCTGGAAGCGTCATCAACGAGGACATAGAATTCCAGTCCGGCGTGGTCGCCCTGGGCTGGAATCCATTCCGTGACCTGGTCGCGATTCTTGCCCTCGTAAACCATCACGTCTTCACGGGTCACGACGGGTACTTCGGAACCCTTGTGAGGCTCGACAGTGACAATCATGTGTACGGGGGCGCCACTGGCGTTCGGAGCCTGCTGGGCGACAGCGTGAGTGCCAAGCGCGACTGCAATAAGACAGGCCATCGCTATCAGGCCGAATCGATATCGTTCGTTGTTCGATCGTGGGCTGTTCAGAAGACTGTTCAGAAACGGAGCGTGCACAGACACCTCCCGGGAAATCCAAATCACATTCGTCGCCTGGGCGAGTAAATCTGGAGGCCCTACCTATCTAGATGCACTGAAGGCAGCGTCGCACCAGGATTACTCCAGCGACAGGCTGACTCACGGCAGCAGGAGCAATTTCCCTGTGGTCTTGCGCGCTTCCAGGTCGCGGTGCGCCTTTTGCGCCTCCTCCAGCGGATAGACATGTTCGATGCGCAGCTTGAGTTTGCCATCGCGAATCATGCCGAACACGGCGACGGCGCGGGAGTGCAATTCCTGCGAAGTCGCGATGTAGTTCGTCAATGAAGGGCGAGTCAGGAAGAGTGATCCCTTTTGCGTCAGCACCAGAGGGTCAAGTGGGGCGACGGCGCCGCTTGAACCTCCGAAGAGCACCATCATGCCACGGGGACGGATGACGTTCAGGCCCTTGTCGAAAGTCGTCTTTCCAACCGAGTCGTAGACGACGTCAACGCCTTTCCCGCCGGTCAGGTGCTTCGTTTCGGCCTCGAAATCTGACGTCGTATAGAGGATGATTTCGTCGGCGCCCGCACCTTTCGCTAGTTGAGCTTTTTCATCTGTGGAAACGGTCGCTATAACGCGCGCGCCGATGTTGTGGGCCATCTGAACCAGGATCAGTCCTACCCCGCCGGCCGCGGCATGAATCAGAGCGGTTTCACCTCTTTTCAGGGGATAGGAGTCATGAGAAAGATAGTGAGCGGTCATGCCTTGGAGCATGGCGGCCGCGGCGTCGCGATCGCTGACGCCATCAGGAATCTTCACCAGGCGGTCGATGGGCACAGCGGCATATTCGGCGTAGGCTCCTAATATGGAGGTGTAAGCCACGCGATCGCCGACAGCGGGCGAGGCGGGGTGCTCGGGGGCGGCCTTACTCTCGTCAGCCCGCACAGCGGTGCCGAGAGCGATCACGACTCCAGCGGCTTCCTGGCCGAGGACTAGCGGCAGGGGAGCTTTGTAGCGGCCCTCGCGATTGTAAACGTCGATAAAGTTGACGCCAGCCGCCTTGATCTGCACGATGGCTTCATTCGGCTTCGGCTGTGGGACCGGCAAGTCCACTACTTGCATCACTTCCGGCCCACCCGTTTGGCTGATTTGGATGGCTTTCATAGTTTCCTTCGATGAAAGGGGAGCGGCAAAAGACTCGTTGCCAGCGGCCGCGACCGTGGGGTAACATGCCCAACCGGTTTCCAAAGTAATCCGCGGCAGGTGTCTTCCGTGGCGTTGACCCAACGAATTTTGCGATAGTACCATCTCATAATAGAAAAGAGCAGCTTGATCGAAAGGGCAGGTTGAGCCCTGGGAGGGGTTTCAGTAAGTTTTTGAAAATATGAGGTTTTCATCCCAGCGGTATTTGGCGATTTCGGTTTCAGCCGTATTAGGGGCGACCCTCGGCTGCCAGAGCGCCCAGAGAACTTCGTTCCTGCCTCCTGCACAAGCGCAGGCGCCGACCCTCGTGGCGACTGGAAAACCTCCAGATCCGCCTAAGCAGAAGTCTGACGCCGCTGAGCCGAAGTCAAAGCCGCCGGTTCCGGAGGCGCTCCAAGTCGATCCTGTGGCCGATCTGATCGCCCGGGTCGAGAAGGAATATCAGGCTGGGCAGGACAACTATCAGGCTGGACATCTGGAGGCTGCGAAACAGAATTTCGACTCGGCATTCAACCTGTTGCTGGGCAGCGGATACGATCTTCGGTCGAGCAATTCGGCCAATTCAGACGACCGGCTGGAGCGGGAACTCGACCGCATCCTCGACGGCATCAACGCGCTTGAGCTTGCCGCCCTGCAACAGGGCGATGGCTTTGCCGAGCAGAAGTCGGAGCCGGCTCCGATTGACGAAGCCAATGAAGCGACTCCAGCGGTTGACCAAAGCGTAAAGGCGAAGGCCGAGGCGGAGATCAAGTCGACGCATTCCGACTTGCCGCTGGTCATGACCGACCAGGTCGCCGGATACATCAATTATTTTTCCGATCGCGGACGCGGCACTCTCGAACACGCGCTAGCGCGTTCTGGCCGTTACGAAGACATGATTCGCCGCGTTCTGCGGGAAGAAGGCGTGCCGCAGGAGTTGATCTATCTCGCGCAGGCGGAGTCGGGATTTCATCCGTTGGCGGTGTCGCGTGCAGGCGCTCGCGGCATGTGGCAGTTCATGGGCAGCCGCGCCACAGGCTACGGACTCGAACGCAGCTGGTGGGTTGACGACCGGCAGGATCCGGAAAAGGCCACCCGCGCCGCCGCTCACCATTTGCATGATCTCTATAACGAATTCGGAGACTGGTATCTGGCGATGGCCGCCTACAACTCCGGCCCGGGCACGGTCCAGAGCGCAGTGAAGCGCACCGGGTATGCCGATTTCTGGGAGCTTTATCGCCGCAATGTGCTGCCTAAGGAAACTCGCAACTATGTTCCCATCATCGTGGCCGTGACCATCATGGCCAAGAATCCGGCGCAGTATGGGCTCGATTCGGTGGTGAAGGATAAGCCGGTTCCTTACGACACGGTTAAGATTGACTATCCCATCGATCTTCGATTGGCCGCGGAGTGCGTGGATGCTACGGCGGAAGATTTGCTCGATTTGAATCCCAGCCTGTTGCGAATGACCACGCCTAAGGACAGCGCCTTTGACCTGCATCTGCCCGCGGGAACAGTCGACAAATTTGAAACTGCTTTGGCTTCGATTCCGACCGACAAGCGCGTCTGGTGGCGCTATCACAAGGTGCAGAGCGGCGAAACACTCGCCTCGATTGCGCGCACCTATCACACGACTCCTGTAGCCATTGCCGAGGCCAATGACTTGCATCCGAGCCCGAACAATGGGCGAATTGCCGGCCGGAATGCCGGCATGAATTATGAGGCACTGTCGCCGGAAGCGCGCCTGATCATTCCGATCGCGGCTGGCAAGCAGGCGGACACCAGCACCTACGCGCATGCCACCACGCATTATAAAGTTCGCAAAGGGGATACCGTCGAGTCGGTTGCCGAGAATTTTGGCGTCTCAGTGAAAATGCTGCGCAGTTGGAATCGCCTGAAGGGAAATAGCCTGGAGGGAAGAAAGGTTTTGTATCTGCACCTCCCGGTGACGGCTGGCACCCGCGAATCTCAGGTTGCCGCGAAGCGTTCGTCCTCCGCGCACCGCCGTGGCGGAAGCGAAACCGCGTCGGTCAAGTCAGTCGCCGATCCCGCCGCAAATTCGGCGCCCGCGAGTCACGAAACCGTCAAGCATCATACGGTCGAGCAAGGCGAGACGTTGTATTCGATAGCGAGCTCGTATAACACGACTGTCTCTGCCCTAAAGCACGACAATCGAAACCTGGCGGTGCTACGGCCGGGGATGATTCTTGTCGTCCGCGACGCGCACTAACTTTTCCCTCAATCTAGATCAATCCCACTTCAATTTTCTTCGCCGCTGCGTCGAGCTTCGCGATTCTGAATTCGCGGATTTGCCCGGAGCGCATGGCTTCCGGCTTAGCCTCGCTGGTCGGAGCGCCGCTCTTCCAGCGCGCCTGCAACATCGAACCGAGCAACGAGAGATCAGGCTTGGCTGACGAAGCTGGCGCGGGGTCAGGCTTTTCTTTCGCCGGATTTGCCGCGGGCATACGGCAAATGGCCTGCACGCCCTCGCCAAGTTCCACTCGCGCCCGACCTTCGGAGACCTCGATAAAACGGCCGGTGACGACGTCGCCTTCCTTGTGTTCCGCGAGATATTCATCGAGGCCAGTGGGCACGAGCTGTTTCATGCTCAGGCGTATGAGGCGCTTCTCAGTGTCGAGCGCGAGCACTTGCGCTTTGACCACTTGCCCGCTGCGTAGCACTTCCTGCGGATGATTGATGCGTTTCTCGGCGCTGATTTCGCTGATGTGAATCATGCCCTCGACGCCTTCGGTGAGCTGCACAAACGCGCCGAATTTTGTGAGGTTGGTGACCGGCCCTTCGATCACCGTGCCCGGCGCAAATTTCTGATCGGCTCCGGCCCATGGGTCGCCCAGCGCCTGCTTGAGGCCGAGCGAGATGCGGCGTTCGGCGGCGTTGACTCCGAGGATAACGGCCTCGACCGTGTCGCCCACCTTCACCACGTCGCTCGGCGTTCGCACGCGCTTGGCCCACGACATTTCGGAGATGTGAATCAGCCCTTCGATTCCGGGCTCGATTTCTACAAATGCGCCAAAATCGGCGATGCGGCTGACCGTGCCGCGGACGCGCTCGCCCGCCGTGTACTTTCCCGCGACCGCATCCCAGGGATGCGGCTGGAGCTGCTTCACGCTGATGGCGATGCGGTGCTTTTCTTCGTCGATTTTGATGATCCTCGCTTCGATCTGCTGGCCAACCGTCAGCACGTCAGAAGGCTTCGCGACACGATGCCACGAAATTTCTCCCACATGCAGCAGCGCGTCGGCGCCGCCGATATCGACGAATGCACCGTAATCTGTGAGGCTGCGAATTTCACCCTGCACAACGTCGCCTTCTTTGAGTTCGGAGAAACGCCGCTCTTTGCCGGCACGCTCTTCATCCTCCGCAATGGCGCGGCGATCAACGACCACGTCCTCATCATCGACGTCGAGCTTGATGATGCGGCAGCGGATCTCCTGCTCGACCAGCTTCTCTAATTCAGCGGCATCATGCGTCCCGCTGCGCGACGCGGGCATGAAGGCGCGCACTCCGATATCGACGCTCACGCCGCCTTTGACCACGCCGGTGACGGTGCCGATGATGGTTGACTTCTCCGCGAAGGCCTTTTCGAGCGAAGCCCAGTCGGTAGGGCGTTCGACTTTGCCGCGTGTCAGTTCGTAATAGCCCTCGGGATCGCGGCCTTTGATGGTGACCTCCAATTTGTCGCCAGGCTTCGGCGGCTTGTCGGCCGGGAATGCGGTGAGCGGCAGAACACCTTCTGTCTTGAATCCGATATCGAGGACAATCGAGTCGGCGGTCAAAGCGATTACCGTTCCCTCGCGGCGCTGCGAGCCGGGTTCAGCCTTGCGGCGATGACTCTGCTCGTACTCGGAAAAAATGTCTTTGAAGGATTCGGTCTGCGAGGCTTCGGCTGGTGTCGTCCCTGTCGTGCTCGCATTAGCGGTGCTTGTGTCGGACGCGTTTGGATCGGAAATGTTTGGATTGGACATGAGAGGTGCGGCCCTGCGGCGTGTTTCAGGATAACACCGCCGCAGCGCCCGGAAGGTGACGGGAACTTGAAATCTCGGGTGTAAACTGATTTTCGTTTACGGTGAAAGGCCGCGGCCGAGCATTGGCCGAGAGGAGACTGCAATTGGCTGAGACTTTGCCGGCGATATTTTTCGGCCACGGCAATCCCATGAACGCTGTCTGGGAGAACACCTATACCGCGGGATGGCGCCGAATCGGGATGCAACTGCCCCGCCCCAGAGCCATTCTTTCGATCTCCGCGCATTGGTTTGTGCCTGGAACTGGCGTCACCATCAGCACGGCACCGAAGACGATTCACGACTTTGGCGGCTTCCCGCGTGAACTGTATCAGGTGCAGTATCCGGCGCCGGGAGACCTCGCACTCGCGCGCCGAGTGCAACAGTTGCTGAAGCCGTTGCCGGTAGGGCTCGATAGCTCGTGGGGTCTCGATCATGGCACGTGGTCGGTGCTCAAGCACGTCTATCCCGAAGCCGATATCCCCGTCGTGCAACTCAGCATCGACGAGACAGAACCGGCGTCGTTTCACTTTGAAATCGGACAACGGCTTGCGTCGTTGCGCAGCGAAGGCATTCTGATTGTGGGCAGCGGAAATCTGGTTCACAATCTTCACGCCTACGCGTGGGGACGGCACATGCCTGATCCATATGATTGGGCGATCCGCTTCGAGCAGGAGGCCAAAGAGATGATGGTCGCCGGGGAATACAAGCCGCTGATCGATTACGAGAGCCTGGGGCCGGAGGCGCAGCTATCTATTCCCACGCCCGATCACTACCTCCCCATGCTGTATGTGATTGGCAGCCGGCAGAAGGGCGAAGTCATCACCTTTCCAATCGAGGGCGTCGACGGAGGATCGATCTCGATGTTGACGGCGAAGATTGGATAGCGGAATCGACTGGCGAGTCCGCTTCAAAAGAGCAACTACCGATCGCTCTTTCGACGAAAATATCGCCGAAAATATACTTGGCGAAATTCAGACGACCGACGCTATAATAGCGACCGTCTTAGGTTGTTAAATCGTTTCAACAAGCGTTTTTATGCGGATTCGCCGCAGAGCGATGCCGCGGGAGGGTTCGAGTATGCGCGATCCTCGACGGTCTCTTTTCTTGGTTTCGGCATTTTTTATTTTTGCGGCCGTGCTCGCATGGGCGAGCATTACGGGCGGTATTTCGGGCGTCGTTACCGATCCGAGCGGCGCTGTGGTTTCTGGAGCCACAGTCGTCGCCGTCGATACGCAAACCGGAATCAAGACCACGGTGACCACTGACGCGAAAGGTTTCTATAGTCTGCCCGCGCTCGCCATCGGTACTTATGACCTGCAGGTGACGCATCCGGGCTTTAAAAATTACATCGCGACCGGCCTTGTGATCGACGCCAACTCCGCTCTTAAGGCCGATGCGACTCTGCCTATTGGCGGAATTAATGAGCACATCGAGGTAAAGACCGACAGCGTTCACGTCGAAACCGAAAGCACGCAAATGGGCGAGGTCATCAGCGGCAAAACGATGACCGCGGTGCCCTTGAACGGCCGGGCCTTCACTGACTTACTCGCGCTGCAGCCTGGCGTATCTCCCTATAACGCGGTAGATACTGGCATGACCGGAATCAACGATCGTCCGGTGGATGGCGGACTGAACGCGGGCAACCAGTCGGTGAACGGCCAACGGGAAGCCTCCAACGGCTTCATGGTCAATGGATCGAGCGTAGAGGAAGGCAAGAATAATGGAGCCGCAATTATTCCTAACCTCGACTCGATTGAAGAGTTTCGTATTATCACGAATAACTTCGATGCCGAGTACGGTAACTACAGCGGCGGGCAGATCAACGTAGTTACTAAGTCGGGCACCAATTCGTTTCACGGCAGCGCTTTTGAGTTCTTCCGCAACACGGCGCTTGATGCAAAAGGTTTTTTTGATACTGCTGTTCCTGTTTTCCGTCAGAACCAGTTCGGTGGGACTTTCGGTGGGCCGATCAAGAAGGATAAGACATTCTTCTTCGTCGACTATCAGGGAACGCGTCAGTCGCAGGCGCCGACTCAGAATTATCAGATGCCATCGACTCAGAATTTTTCCGGCGATTTTTCTGATTATGCGGCCCCGTTCTCCAGCGGCACCGATGCGGCAGGGAATCCGATCATGGCTTTAGTGAACAGCGATGACAGTTCGCCAACTTCATGGTCGGGTCTGCTCGGCGGACGACTGGGGACTACCGTCGCCAGCGGCGAACCGTACTACTTTACCTCGCAATACGTCAATCCGGCAACGATCGACCCGAGTACTGGCATTGGTGTTCCGGTTGGATACAACTGCCCGAGTGCCGATCCCACGACTGGTTGTGTATTCCCAACCGCGGCGATTCCCACGCAAGCCTGGTCGCCAGTGGCGATGGCTATGCTGAAGCTTGGGCTTATTCCGCAGCCGAACTCTGCCAATAATTTTTATGAGACTTCTGCGTATCCGCGCAAACTCCGCGACGACAAAGGCGGACTTCGCGTAGACCAGACGACGCGTTTCGGCACGCTATTTGGCTACTATTTCGCCGATGACTACACGTTGAACGATCCGTTTCCGAGTGCCGGAGCGAACGTTCCCGCCACCAATTTTGCCTACAATGCCATCACCGACGGACGCGCACAGATGGCGAACCTTGGCGACACCAAGAATTTCGGCGCATTTGCGGTCAATGAATTTCGCTTCAGTTATGTCCGCAACACGCTCGCCTTAACCACGCCTCAAGGCGGAGTGGGGCCGGATTATAGCTTGCAAAACTTGGGCTTTGTTACTCCGTGGAATGCGACCACTGGAGGCATCAGTCCGATTGCTCCCAGCCTGCAAGGCGTACCTAACTTCGAATTCAATAACTTCACGGTTGGAGTTCCGCAGGTGAGCACGCGGCAATACAATAACTCGTTTCAATTACTGGACAATTTTTCCCGAGTCATCGGCACCCATTCGCTGCGCTTTGGCGGCCAGTTCCACTACGATCAGATTAATGAGCGAAACCTGGCTGCGGAAAATGGCCAGTACTTATTTACGGGAGGCGAGACCGGCATTGATTTTGCCGACTTTTTGCTTGGCGCTCCGGATAGCTTGACCCAGGCCAGCCCGCAAATCCTGGACTCACGCAGCAAATATTACGCCTTGTTTGCGCAAGACAGCTGGCGAGTTACTTCTAACCTAGTATTCAACTACGGGCTGCGCTGGGAAGCGAGCATGCCTTGGTATGACACGCAGAATAAAATCGAGACGATCATTCCTGGCAAGCAATCGGTAAAGTTTCCCGGCGCGCCTTTGGGCTATGTGGTTGCCGGCGATCCCGGTGTGCCGCGAACTCTCGCACCCACGCAATGGCATAATTTTTCGCCGCGTCTCGGCATAGTGTATTCGCCGAGCGCGACTGACGGCGCTATGGGTAAGTTGTTTGGCGGACCTGGCCGCACAAGTATTCGCGTGGGTGCTGGTCTCTATTACACGTCGGTCGAAGATCTCTCGCAATTCCTAGAGGTCGGCGACCCACCCTACGGTCTCTACTACGGCAGTGCGGCTCCGCCCCTACTGGAGGCTCCGTATCTCACACGATCGACGGGCGCCAGCGTAGGACAGCGGTTTCCTTTTCCCTATCCACCGACCAACGTTTCGCCCAGCAATCCGGATACGACCTTTCCCTGGGCGCAGGTTGAGCCTCTGTCTTACGATTTTTCTTTCGACTCCAGGAATAAGCTGCCTTATTCGGAGCATTATGAGTTCTCGATCCAGCGGCAGGTCAAGGCTAACACCGTGGTTACTGTCAGCTATGTGGGCAACGAAGGGCACCGCTTAGTAACATCCATAGAGGCTAATCCAGCAAACCAGGCGGAATGCCTTTTCTTGAATAACCAGAATAACCTCGCATCAAACAGCGCGGGGCCATGCGGCCCGTTTGCCGAGACTCCACCGTTTGATTCCAGCACTGGAATCAGCACGCCGTGGGTTACAACTTCCAACCAAGTTATCCCAGCTGTTCGACCGTTGGGCCCGCTGTTTGATACCAATCCTTTTGTCTCCACTGTGGCTAACTCGCACTATAACTCGCTGCAGGCGAGTGTTAGCCATAATAGCGAGTCGTTGAGCTTTCTTGCCGCTTACACCTTCAGTAAGTGCATCGACAATGCTTCCGGTTTACAGGACTCGACCAATCCCTTCAATCCGCAACTGAGCGTGGCGCTGTGCAATTTCGACGTAATGCATAACTTTGTCTTCAGTTACAACTGGCTGATGCCTTTTGATAAGTTTCTCTCGGGTTGGCATAAGCGGGTACTGGGCGGATGGAGCTTGTCAGGAATCACGAGTTTCGCCACCGGGCTTCCGATCACGCTGAGCGAAAATGACGACATGTCGCTGATTGGCGCCAATGCCGTTCCGCTGGATGTGCCAAATTACACTCCCGGACACGTCCTGCAAGATACCAATCCGCGACACGGGAACGAGTACTTCAATACGTCGCTCTTCACGACCGAACAGCTTGGAGTGCTCGGAAACAGCAGTAAACGCTTTTTCCACGGGCCGGGAATCAACAACTGGAACATGGCGCTGCTGAAGTCCACGAAACTTACGGAATCAAAGGAACTGCAGTTGCGCTTCGAAGCCTTCAATCTCTTCAATCACGCGCAATTCACGAATCCTAGCGGGTTGATCAATGCAGGGTACCCCTCGGACGGAGGCACATTCGGACTTGTGACTGCGACGAGAGACCCGCGCATCATGCAAATCGGCGCCAAGTTTCTTTTTTAGGCTGCCCACTTTGTACCAATCCCGGTGAAAGGGAAAGCCATGCCACATCGCAGCGAGAATCTCACGCATGCTCTAAGCATTCTTATTGTCGCTTCGATACTGTCAGCGCTGGCGTACGGCCAAACCATTCGAGTAGATACAGATCACGCTACCAATTCTTTCGTACCCAACCAATCGCTAGGGGCTGGAATCGACCGTGTCCCTGCTGCCGCGGTGGAGAAATATTTCGGTGAGCCTCCGCTGCCCGCCATACTTGCGGCCGGATGGCAACCCGTAAACTATCGGCAGAATACGGAGCTTGCGATTGAGGCTTGGCACTGGAATCCTCAGGGTACGTGGAGCGACCCGAGCGGCAAGGGTTATTTCACCGGAAATGCAAATCCCAGCGCGACTGAAATCATCAAGCACTCCTATGGTTACCATCAGTAAGTCGCGAAAAACCGTTGTTGTCCGTTCCATCATTGCGCGTGAAGCCGCGGTGCGG
Source organism: uncultured Acidobacteriaceae bacterium (assembly GCA_963800565.1). Taxonomy (GTDB): domain Bacteria; phylum Acidobacteriota; class Terriglobia; order Terriglobales; family Acidobacteriaceae; genus Acidiflorens. The sequence continues at coordinate 2,467,291 of CAWDBM010000006.1, read as the reverse complement.
CAAAGAGTAACGCGGGTCTCGATCGATGCAACCGCCGATACCGTCTACGAACTGCCGAAAGCTTCGATGACGGAGATTCGCGGAGCCGTTACAGATCAATCCAGAGGAACAGCTGCGCGATTAGATCGGGATCTGTGGACATATCCGCAGAGGCTAGATGAGCTTCGCCTGCGCGTCAAACACTTGCGTCAAGGTCACTTGCGTCAAGGTCGTGGGCGCCGAACGGTCCAAAACTTTGTGTGCCTTGTCGTTTGCCGTGTCGGCGATGCCAGTCAGGATCGCGTCAGATTGCTTTTCTTCTTCGAGGGTCTGGTCGAGCAGGGCAGCGTGCTCGGGATTACCTAAAATTTCGGCGAACGTGCGCAGCGTGCCGTAGGCGGCCGTTTCGTAGTGTTCGATTTTTTGCGCGGCGGCAATGATGCCCGCGTCGCGGACCGAATCGTCGATGGCATCATGGATGACGTCTTCCCCTTCGCCGATCAAAGCGGCTACGCCCTTGCACGGCTTTGGATCGACTACGCCTTTCGCCTCCATCAGAATTTTGTCGAGGCGCGCGGCGTGATCTGTCGTTTGCTCCAGATGATTTTGCAGAGCACTTTTTAATTCCGGCTCGGTGGCGGCTTCAATCATCTTGGGCAACGCTTCGCGGATCTGGGTCTCTGCGGAGTGGATTTGATCCAGTTGATCAAAGTACAGCTTCAAGAGATCGTCGGACTTCAACAGGTCACCTCGCGGAAAGTGTTCAATTTTTAGAAAGGGCGAAGCTAGGATGCGGCGGCGACGAGCCTGGTTGCCGATGGTCGCGAATGCGGCGTCAGAGCTTGCATTCGATAGATCCCGGTACATGTGCCGCAACAGATTAACTCGCTTTTTTCTCGGGAACCTTCGCGCCCTTCTTGCGTGCTTCCGAGAGGCCAATGGCAATCGCTTGTTTCCTGCTGGTTACCTTGCCGCCCTTGCCGCCTTTTCCCGAACGCAGCGTGCCTTTTTTCTCACGGTGCATTGCGCTCTCAACTGACTTGCCGGCGGCTTTGCCATACTTGCGACCACCTGATTGTTTACCTGAATTTTTTTTCGCTGCCATAGATTCTCCTCGCGTTGAATTAGCAACTTCGGACTAAGGGGGCACTCTTACCACCCTAACCACCCTAACCGATGATCCGCGCAATGGAATCGGGTGCGTGGGGTAGCCTCTTGCATGATCTGCTGTATCGCTCATTCGTCAGCGGATTCGCGGCAGCCTTTCGCGCATGCAAAAAAAGGCATCCCAAAATTTGGGATGCCCGAAAAGTCCTGCGTACGGATTTCGCCGTTACGCCGATGGAGGCTTTTCCTTCTTCTCCTCTTCCTTCTTGGGCGGGGGAGCGGGTTTCGGCTGCTGATGCGGAGGAGGAGGCGCCGGCTTGGCGGCTGCCGGCGGAGGCGTGTGCGGTTGTTCGCGTTCGCTCGGAGGAGGCGTAGCCGGCCTCGCAGCTGGTTGGTTGCGATTTGGCTCCGGACGATTCTCCTCGGCCGGGCGTTGAGTTTCCGGCCGCGCCGGCTCTGCACGATTCGGCTGTGTCGCAGGCGGACGATTGTTGGGCACCGGCGTCTCTGCCGGACGGTTGGTTGGCCGAGCCGCCTCCGGCTGGTTATTCGGCCTCTGGTCAACCGGAGGACGATTTGCCTCCGGAGTTGGCGCGGGCCGATTCGGCTGCGTCTGCGGCCGAATTGTCTCCAGATTCGTCTCCGGTCGGCCATTCGTCGCAGGTATCGCTTGGCGATTCGGCTGCGACCCCACGGGACGATTCGCCTCGGCCGGGGGTGCAGGCCGATTCGCCGGTTGAGCAGCAGGCGCCGAGGTCGGCTGTCCCGGTCGTGCAGCATTTGTCGCGGGCTGAGCGTTCGGACGCCCGACAGTCGCCGTCGCCGGTTTTCCCGGAGGTGCCTGCTTCACCATCGGATGCGGAGCCGCCGCGCCCGTTGGCCGCAAGGTTTGGACTTCCTGTCTTGCCAGCGGTTGGCCTGGGTGTGCTGCCAGAGCCTGTTGCTGTTTTGCAAAGGGCACGGGCGGAGGCGGAGGTGTCTTCTTCGCAATCACCTGGCGATTCATGACGGCTGCCGGCGGCGCGGTTACATGGCCAGCACTGGAGGCTTTCGCTCCCAGGACGGCCTCTCGCGTCGGAGCGACCGCTGCCCCTCTCGCGCTGATGGGCGCGCTGGCGAGTTGCTGCGCGTTCACGGCCACCGCCGCGTGAGCCAGAGGTTGTGCGCTGGCGAAGGCGTGTTGCGGAACCACCATGACCGCGCCCTGCACGCTTCGGTTCGCGTAGGTCACGTTGGTGATGGTTGTGGTTTTATTGATGATCGTCGTGTTGTAAACATTCGTGACGTTCACCACATTGACGGTCGTGTTACTGACGTTGACCTGCGTCATGTAGCCGCGACTCACCTGATAAGGCGGCACATAAACTTCGCGCGGGCCCAGCGGAAACCACCCCACATTTCCGCCCCAGCCGCCCGGTCCGCCGCCGATGAAGACGACGAGCGCCGGCGCGTAGACGGCGCGCACAGCGACCGGTCCGGCGATCCAGCCCCAGCGTCCGCCAACTGTGACCCAGCGTCCGTAGTGGAAGGGCGCGTAGCCCCACGGAGAATCGTCAACCCATGTGTATCCCCAGGGCGCGATCCAATCCCAGTGGCCGGTGTGATACGGCGCCCAGCCTGCCTCAATATGCGGATACCAGATGTGCCCGTAGCTCGGATCGTCCCGCCAATCGCCATTCGCATCGAGGTCTTCGTAGCCGACGACGTCCGCCGACAGATAGTGCGCCGATGGCGAAATATCATAGCGGTGGTCGCGGCCGTAGGCCCAGTTATCGAATGGATCGGGATCGCCAAGTTGCTCAACATCGGCATTCAGCGAATCGGTTCCACTGAAGTTGGCTACCTGTCCTGCATGCAGGTTGTAGGTCTGGCCGTTGCCGGTAGCTTGGCCCTCGCCATCGCGTATGCTGACGACGGTGTAGGTGCCGTCTTCACTGGCTTGCGCGCGATAGCTTCCCGGCCGAGAGATCGTGAATGCCAGATTCGGCGTGTCGATTTCGAAATCGTCGTCCTCATCCAGACGGCGCACACGAATGTTGAGCGTGCCGGAGGTGAGTTGTATCTGCACCGTATGGTCGTCCAAATTGAGGAAGGAGAAACCGGTGTTCTCGCTGAGGCGAATTACCGCTGATCCCAGCTGCAACTCGGCGCGCGAATCACGGTCAGCCCAGAGCTGATCGCCGGTTGTCATGGGGCGATTGGGAACCGCTTGCACCCAATCCGTTTCGCCAGCCGGTTGAAAGGAAACCGAACCTTCGATATAACCGAGCCGCGCCACTCGCGTGGGCGGATCGTCCCGTTGATCTTCATCTTGCGCGGCCGCTCTTGTTGGCAGCATTGCCGCCGCCAGCGCCAGGCCAAGCACTGCACTCCACCAGCCTAATTTCTTGAATTTAATTGTCATTGAAATTTTTCTCTCCAAAGGTTGTTTCTCTCCCAGGCTTCTCTTTATGGTTTGCGAACTCGGAAGTCCAGGGAGTTTTCCGTCGAGCTTTGATGCGGTTACTGCGATACGGGAACAGCCGCTGCCACAGTATTCTGAAGGTCTCCGACAGGGCTTAAGGGTGAGTGGCGCGAATCGGCACAAATACGAAACGGACGAAATCGACGCGAAACCGTCATGGAAATAGGCTACTTAACGATACCATGTAGATTGAATATAAGAACGCGCTGGATTGCTCAAACGCGAAGGTTCATGTAAAAGAAAAATTGGAAAAAACTTATGACCCTGCTCGATGCCCAGCCTTACGATCCCACAAAAGCCCGGCGACGTAATATAAAGATCGCTACTGCCGTGGTGCTTGTGATCGTTTTGGCTGCGCTGGCGTGGTTCTACCGCAACTGGCCTGAAGAGCACGCCGTCGACAAATTTTTCAGCGCGCTGCAACATCAGGAGTACGAAACCGCTTTCGGCATCTATTTCAACGACCCCGGCTGGCGCCAGCATCAGCAGAAATATTCGCAATACACTTACGCTGATTTCTATCGTGACTGGGGACCGGGCGGGGAATGGGGCCTGGTCAAATCGCACCGCATCTACGGGTCCGCTAACACCAGGAGTTTTGGCGGCGGTGGAGTAGTGGTTGAAGTTATTGTTAACGAGCGCACAGAGCACGCCCGGATGTTCGTGCAGAAATCGGATAAGACGCTGACGGTGTATCCGTACTAAAGGCGGCGGTTGAAGTTTTGGCCGTCTGCAGCGGTTGCGGAGCTTTGCTCGGCTGGACAGGTGAGGGCACCCTTCGGCAAGCTCAGGGCAGGCTCCGTCCCTACGTGAGCTACGCTGCTATACCCCCAATCTGATCTAGGGCCTTCTGGAGTGAGGCAGTATCTCCTACCGCCACCGCTGTTCTCGAGCGATCGATTTGGCGCATCAATCCCCAGAGAACTTTTCCTGGTCCTACTTCGATAAATAGTTCGACGCCCCGATCAATCAGCAAGCGCACGGACGGCTCCCACCGCACCGTGCCGGTTACCTGACGGATGAGCGCTGTGCGAGCGGCATCGCCAGAGGCCACCTCCGCCGCATCGACATTGCAAACCACCGGGCACGCCGGATTCTGAAAATCAAGTGCCGCGAGATCCGCTGCCAGGCGATCCTGCGCCGGCTGCATCAGCGAACAATGGAAGGGCGCGCTTACCGGCAAGCTGACCCCTTTCTTTGCTCCACGCTGGGGGGCAAGTTTGATGGCGCGCTCCACGGCGCCGGCATTGCCAGAGATGACAATCTGCTCTGGCGAATTGATATTGCCCACCTGGCAAACTTCTCCCTGCGCCGCATCGGCCGCAATCTGGATGACCTGCTCGACCGGCATGCCAAGAATCGCCGCCATCGCGCCCACTCCGACTGGAACCGCCTCCTGCATATAGCGGCCGCGATTGCGAACGGTGCGAACGGCGTCGCTAAAAGCCAGCGTACCCGCCGCCACATGGGCCGAATATTCGCCCAGGCTGTGGCCGGCGACAAAATCAGGCTTGAGTCCCTTTTCCTTCAGCACCCGCCATGCCGCCACTGAGGCGGTCAAAATTGCCGGCTGCGTGATTTCCGTCAGCTTTAGTTTCTCTTCCGGCCCTTCAAAGCAGACCTGGGACAGCTTGTACCCAAGCGCCTCGTCAGCCTCTTCAAACGTCTGACGGGCTACGGGAAAGTTTTCGGCGAGGTCTTTGCCCATCCCCACGGATTGAGAGCCTTGGCCGGGGAAGAGGAAAGCAGTTCGGGAAGAATCGTTTGTCATAGTTGTTGAGGTCAGAGGTTAGAGGTCAGATTGCAGAGGTAAAAATCAGGTGATCGCTGGCCTTCTCGCCATGGGTTTAAACCTCTGCAATCTGACCTCTTACTTCTGACCTTTCTAAACCGCCGCGCTCAGTTGCGCTAACTCACGCTCGATGGTTTCGTTGACTTTGCCCTCGGCAAACTCCGCCGCTACGCGCACTGCGTTCTTGATTGCGTTCGTATTCGACGATCCATGGGTGATGATGCAGACACCTTTTACGCCGAGCAGCGGAGCGCCGCCGTATTCGGTGTGGTCGAGGCGCTTCTTGAAATCGGAAAACGCGTTGCGCGAAATGTAGGCACCCACCTGACGGGTGATCGTTGCTTTCAACGTATTTTTCAACACGGCTCGCACCAGGCGGGCCACGCCCTCGGAGGTTTTCAACGCGACATTGCCGACAAAGCCGTCGGCCACGATTACATCTACGTGGCCGTTATATAAATCGCGGCCTTCGACGTTGCCTATAAAATTTATCGGCAGCTGTTTGAGCAGTTGAAAGGCCTCGCGCGTCAGATCGTTGCCCTTGCCTTCTTCTTCGCCAATCGAAAGCAAGCCCACCCGCGGATGCTTCATGCCGAAAATCGAGCGGCAATAAATATCGCCCATCACGGCGAACTGCGCGAGGTTGTTGGCCGTGCAATCCACGTTCGCGCCTACATCGAGCAACACTGCCGCCGTATTCAGCACCGTAGGAAACGCCGCCGCCAGCGCTGGGCGGTCGACTCCGGGTAGCGCGCCCAGCACGACTTTCGCCGTGGCCATGGCAGCGCCTGTATTGCCGGCGGTTACGAAACCGGCGGCGCGGCCCTCGCGCACCAAACGCAATCCTACGCGGATCGACGAATCGCGTTTGCCGCGAATCACGTCCACCTTGTCTTCCATGGTGATGACTTCGCTGGCGTGAACGATCTCGATTCCCAGGCGCCGAGCGCCGGGATAGCGTGCCAGATCGGCCTTTAGACGCGCTTCCGGTCCTACCAGCAGCACATGAACGCCGTGATGACGCGCCGCCTGCAAGGCGCCTTCCAATTCAGGCCTCGGCGCCTTGTCGGACCCCATCGCATCCAGCGCGATTACGGTTGGCATGTAGGAAGAAAGAAAACTAGGACTTCTCTGCGACCTCTAATATTTCGCGGCCCTTGTAGGTTCCGCACTTCGGGCAAGCCCGGTGCGGCATCTTCTGCTCGTGGCAGTTGGGACACTCTGACAATGAGTGCTTGGAGAGCGAGTCGTGCGCCCGGCGTGTCGCGGTGCGCTTCTGCGAATGTCTGCGTTTTGGATTAGGCATGATTTCCTTTTTGTCCTACTGATTCAGCTTGTCTCGTATCTCTTTCAACCCCGCCCACCGCGGATCTTCAACTTCATCCACGCACGAGCATTGATTTTCATTCAAATTCTTGCCGCACTGCGCACACAACCCTCGGCAGTCTTCGCGGCAAATCGTCTTCAAAGGCAGCGCCAAAAGAACCTGCTCACGGAGCGCGTCTTCGAGCAACAACCCTTGGCCCTCGTAATATCCAATCTCCGCCTCGGCATCGGTCACCGAAAGCTCTTCGTGGCCAGAATCCGTGCCGAGCGGCCGATACAGCAAATCGAAACTCCGCTCCACCGGGTGCACGACCGGTTCGAGGCAGCGCGCGCAAGCCACTTCGAGGCTTGTCTCCAGCTTGCCCCTGAGCCGTATGTCCTGCACCACCTGGTGCTTGCCGTGAATCTCTTCGACCAGGTCGGCGCGGCCTTCAGTGCGCAGCGGCGAACGCTGCCGCACCTCGTCGCCGAGATCAATCACACCCGGGCTTAACTCCTCCCGGAAGTCGATCGGGTGAAGCTCCAACGCCTTAAGTTCGATGAACATTGGACTTGGAACCTTCGCCGCCCCCATTTCAAATGCCGCAAAGGCCTGCGGAAGTGCGCACAGAGACGAAAGTCTCTCAGGGAGCAATTACTAACAATAAAGGGGTGAAAACATGGTGTCAAGGAGCGCGCCCTGGTTTCCGAGACACTTTTTCCGATCGCATCCAGTATGGTTGTCGGGATGGTTTCTCATTCGAAATCCCCCACTGGCAACCTGCTGGTTGATTTTCGTTTTCCTCGCACTGTATTGTTCATCCCAAGCACACTTCGCGGTGTCAGATGAAGCCCGATTCTTTGCCCGAGCCACCGGGCGCCGAGTTCCAGCAAGCAACCCGCGTCCACGGAAGTTTCCTGGCCGCCGCCGAGAAGCGCGCCCTGATCTGGATGGCCAAGCGCATGCCGGCGCGGATCAACTCCGACCATCTCACTCTTCTCGGATTCGTCGGCCAGCTTGCCACCTGCGTCTGCTACGCCCTCGCCGGCCGCGATCGCCGCATGTTGCTGGTGGCGATTCTCTGCCTCATTCTGAATTGGTTTGGCGACAGCCTCGACGGCACGCTGGCGCGCGTTCGACAGCAGCAGCGTCCGCGCTACGGTTTTTATGTCGATCACATGATCGATTCCATCGGCGCCGTCGCCATGATGGGAGGCCTCGCTCTTTCCGGCTACATGCATCCCGTGATCGCGATCGGGTTGCTCATTGCGTTCCTCTTGCTCTCAGTCCAGTCCTATCTTGCGACCTACACACTCGGCGAATTCCATCTTTCCATGTGGCACTTCGGCCCCACCGAGTTACGTGTTTTGTTGATCATTGGCAACCTCGCCCTGTTCCGTTGGGCCTGGGTGATTCACGGACGCTACCGCCTTTTCGATATCGGCGGTGCGATCGGATTAGTCGGTATGTCGCTGATGCTGATTGCTGCAACCGCAAAGAACACGGCTCGTCTCTATCGCGAAGAGAAAATTCCATGACGAGTTCGCGCGGAGATGACGGCCTTCGCGAGGCCGCGCCCCTGACCGAAGTCTCAATTGAAGCCGAGGGGGAAATAGAAAAAACGGAGCCCAACCGCGTCCGCCAGACTTTCCTCCGCTGGATAAAATTCAACGCCGTCGGCGGAATCGGCATAATCGTACAATTGGCCGCGCTCGCCATTTTTCGTTCCTGGCTGAAACTCAACTATCTTCTGGCCACGGGAATCGCAGTCGAAATCGCCGTCCTCCACAACTTCGTATGGCACGAACGCTTCACCTGGGCCGACAGGCCGCCTTTGCGCCTGACTCATTCCTTGATCAGGCTGGCGAAATTCAATGCCACCAACGGAGCCGTTTCCATCGGCGGAAACTTGCTGCTGATGCGTCTGCTAGTAGGCAAGTTCAAGCTCAATTATGTCTTATCGAATTGTGTTGCGATCGCTGTCTGTTCGTTGCTGAATTTTCTCCTCGGCGATCGCTTCGTCTTCGAAACACCTGCCAATCCCGCGCGGCGATTGTAGCGCCGCCGTCCCGGCGGCTGTCCGGCGGGCATCCTGCCCGCCGCGAGGCAACAAAATCGCTAAATTTGGGACACGCCCGACCCCGTCCTTTTGGGGGTTACGCCGCAATCAACCGCAGGCTATAATGTTCCTAGTTATGCGCTGCAACGGATACATTTCGCTACTAAGGTCAAGCTGGATCGAAGGACGCGCCTGTCCTCGCCGCTACCTGTCCGTTCTGCCTTCGCACGTCCGCGCCAACCTCTTCGGCAGCGACTAATTTTCTTTCCTCCTTTTTCTGCACCTGCTGATCGCTGCTAGCTAAGCTCGCGATCTGGCCGTATCCAAGCACCCATTCTTTGTGGACGGTCAAGAGGCCAGCACTACTACAGAGAACTGATAACTGACGACTGACAACGATCCGGAGAACTCCATGACCACCAAGACCATGCCCGCCACAACCGCCACCGCCGGCCCCAAGCTCAAGACCGCCCTCCCCGGCCCCAACGCCAAGCGCATTCTCGCCGGCGACGAAAAATATGTTTCCCCTTCCTACACGCGCTCCTACCCACTGGTTGCCCAGCGCGGACGCGGCCTCGTCGTCGAAGATGTCGACGGCAACGAATTCTTCGATTTTTCCGCCGGCATCGCCGTGACCTCGACCGGCCATTGCCATCCTGAAGTCGTCGCGGCCATTCAAAAGCAGGCCGGCGAACTGATTCACATGTCGGGCACCGACTTCTACTACGAAGGCCTGGTAACGCTGGCCGAGCGCCTCTCGCAGATCGCCCCCATGCCCGGCCCGCACAAGTTTTATTACGGCAACTCCGGAGCCGAGGCCATCGAGTGCGCCCTGAAACTTGCGCGTTATCACACCAAGCGCCAGCAGGTCATCGCCTTCCTCGGCGCATTCCACGGACGCACCATGGGCGCGCTCTCGCTGACTGCCTCAAAGCCGCAGCAGAAGCGCCGTTTCTCGCCCCTCGTTCCCGGAGTCACCCACATTCGCTATCCCGACGTCTATCGCGGCTGCGAAGGCGGCCCGCAGGATGCAGAGAAATTCGCGCTGGGCTGCGCTCGCTACATCGAAGACAAGCTTTTCAAAACCATCCTTGCGCCCGAAGAGGTCGCGGCGATCTTTGTCGAGCCCATCCAGGGCGAAGGCGGCTACGTCGTCGCGCCCACCGTCTTCATGCAGGAACTCCGCCGTATCTGCGACAAGCACGGCATCCTGCTCGTTGTCGACGAAGTGCAGAGCGGCATCGGCCGCACCGGCAAGTGGTTTGCCGTCGAACACACCGGAGTCCATCCTGACATTGTCTGCATGGCTAAAGGGATCGCTTCCGGCATGCCGCTCGGCGTCACCATGAGCAAGGCCGATCTCATGGATTGGGTTCCCGGCTCGCACGCCTCAACCTTCGGCGGAAACCCCGTCTGCATTGCTGCCGCGCTGGCAACGCTCAACGTGATCGAGAAAGAGGGCTTGCTGCGCAACTCGCAGCAGGTTGGCGATCATATGCTGAAGCGCATGGCCGACTGGCCAAAGAAGCATAAGATCGTCGGCGACGTTCGCGGACGCGGCCTCATGATCGGCGTCGATATCGTCAAAGATCAGAAGACGCGCGAATACGGGGCGGCCGAACGCGACCGCATCGTAGAAACGGCCTTCGAGCGAGGCATACTGTTTCTAGGCTGCGGTCCCAGCACAATCCGCATCGCGCCGCCGCTCATAGTGACCAAGGACGAAGCCGACGTAGCCGTCGACGTATTGGAAGAGTCGATCGCGAGCGTAGGAGCGTAGCAACTCTACTGTTGACAGTTCTCAGGCGAAGCGTTTTGTCACTGAGAACTGATGACTGAAAACCGAGACCTAACATGCACAACGGAACCGTCGAATCGATCTACATCGCTCCCGACGCCCAAAAGCCCATGGAATCCGTCGCCCAAGTGGCGGCGATTCCTGGCCAGGGCCTCGAAGGCGACCGCTACGCGCTGAAACTCGGCACCTTCTATAAGCCCGAGCCCGATTACGAACTCACGCTGATCGAGGCTGAGGCGATCGAAGCGATCCAACGCGATTATCAGATCGATCTCTCCGCCGGCGACGCGCGCCGCAACATCGTCACCCGCAACCTGCCGCTGAATCACCTGGTTGGTCGCGAATTTACCATCGGCGATGTCCGCATTCGCGGCCTGCGCCTCTGCGAACCCTGCGATTACTTACAAAAGTTAACCGGCAAACCTGTAATCAAAGGCCTGCTCCATCGCGGAGGCTTGCGCGCGCAAATTCTCACCCCCGGAACGATTCGCGTCGGCGACAAGATTGATTTCTAATTCATTTCTTTCCATCAAACCGTAGCCGCATTTCGTTCGTCGCCACAAACCCCAGCTTTTCATACAACGCTCGCCCTTCATCGCTGGCGTGCAAATGGGCCGACCGCAATCCCCGCGCCCGAATCCAATCAAGAATCGTCTCCACGGTCCGCCGCGCCACTCCGAGTCTCCGAAATTCCGGCTCAGTGTACACATTCAAAATCATTGCACGCTCGGTGCAAGCGTCCTTCGGATTCGCCGGCCACGGACACAGCAGCACTCCGCCACCGCCAACGACCCGCCCCGAAGCGTCCGTAGCCAGCCAATGACGATAAGAACCATTGTCCAAAGCCCGTGCCAACATAGGCTCAGCAGCCGTGACCATCCGAGCAAGTTCGTCAGCCGTCCCCTGCCCCATATCGCGAAACATCGCCCACCGATGATGCAGAACAATCGCCACTTCGCTCCGCGTCGCTTCTCGAATTGTGAAATTGCTCGCCATGCTTGTTCCGATTGCAGACAAAAACATTACACCAAGGACACCCTTCGACTGCGCTCAGGGCAGGCTCCGGTTCACGAAGGAATCTCTTCCATCCGGGAAACCTTAGTGAACCTTTGTGCCGGTGGTGGTGAACACCTTCCGCGGAGAACGGGCAGATGCTCGGGTGATGTCCCCCACCGCTCCCAAAATGTACAATAAACACAACCCGAGGCTAACCGCAATTCATGTACGAAGTCACCGTTGAAGACACATTCGCCGCCGGTCACTACCTGCGTAACTACAAAGGCAAGTGCGAGAATCCGCACGGCCACAACTACAAAATTCGTGTGACCCTCGCCGGGGCCGAGCTCGACAAGGCTGGCCTGCTGCTCGATTTCAAAGACCTGAAAGATGTCATGAAGCACGCCATCGATCGTCTCGACCACCAGATGATCAACGACATCGAGCCCTTCACCGTCCTCAATCCCTCCGCCGAAAATTTGGCAAAATATTTCTACGACGAAACCAACACGCGCCTAGGCAAAGTAACCAACGGCAGGGTAAGAGTAAAAGACGTGACCGTCTTCGAGACCGACACAACAACCGCGCGCTACTCGGAATAGAAGTTTGCCAGTTGCCAGTTCCCAACGCACTGATGGAGAAATCATGGGGCGATCCTACAAAGACCTCGTCGCCTGGCAGAAAGCGATGGAACTCGTGACGATAACATATAAGTCGACCGCAGGCTTTCCAAGAGAAGAACTGTTCGGACTAACTTCGCAACTGAGACGTGCAGCCGTCTCAATCCCAAGCAACATTGCCGAGGGTCAAGGTCACGTATCAGAAAAAGAGTTTTGTCATTTCTTGGGCCTGGCACGCGGATCGTTAATGGAGGTCGAAACGCAGTTCCAAATAGCGCAAAACCTGGGGTACATTGAGGCCGAGCAAACCCTGGAGCTTTTAGGAATGTCTGCTGAAGTCGGACGAATCCTAAACGCTAGTGCTGTATCGGACGCGCCCCATTCCAGGAATGCAGGTAGGTTCGGGAGGTTGTGCGGGGCGCGGTCGATACAGCTGTTTGAAGGAAGCCGCCGGGGAGGAAGCGCTTATGCAAATTCAATGGTGTTGCGTGATGAGAAAGACTTGAGGAATCGGTGATGGAGCTAACCGGAGCGCAGGCGGACTTGGATCGACTGTAGTTTGTGAGCGAAAGCTCGAAGCCGAGAGCCTGGTGGATGGGCAACGAAAGCGCACGAGGCCTGTAGGTGTTGGGAGACACCGAGCCAGCGAGATCGGAATGGGAGTTTCATGCCGCGACTCCGGCGAGCCAGGGCGGAGAACGAAGTTGGAGTTGGGCCGCAGTAAGTCTTTCGAGGACCACCATGGGGCCGCCACATTTAGGACAGCGCCAAAGAGGGCGTGGTTCCTTGGCTGCCGATGCTTGTTGTTCCACCTGCGGTTGTGGAATCGTGCCGAGAAGTCGAAAGCAAAGTGGCAGGAGAGTGGTGCGGCGGCGGTTGGCAAGGAAGCCGAAGTGGCGGATGCGGACGAAGCCTTTGGGCAGCGTGTGCAACAGGAAGCGGCGCAGAAACTCATCGAGCGATAGGGTCATCAACTTGTGTTCATTGTTGTGAGAATCGCGCCAGCGAAAGGTGACTTGGTCATCGGCCAAGGAGACGAGCCGGTGGTTGGAGATGGCGACGCGATGGGTGTACTGGCCCAAATAACAGAGCGCATGCTCGGCACCTCCGAAGGGCCGTTTGGAGTAGACGTGCCAGTCGTTTCGGAACAGGGTTCTTAACCAGGCGGAGAAGACTTTGGGGTGAGCGAGAGGTTTCAGGTTGCCGTGGAAACCCAGCTTGCCCTGCCGGAAGTTGCGTTGGAGAGCGGAAACAAACTTACCGCGAAAGACGCGACTGAGCACCTTGACGGGAAGGAAGAAGGGATAGCGTGGCTGGATCCAGTGGGCGCGAGACGGCGATAGTCCACCGGAGGGCACGACACAATGCACGTGCGGGTGGTGTTCGAGTTTTTGATTCCAGGTGTGGAGCACACTGAAGAAGCCGATCTCGGCGCCGAGATGTTTGGGATCGCGAGCGACTTCGAGGAGAGTTGCGGCACTGGCCTGCAGCAAGAGATGGTACAGGAGTTTCTTGTTCTGCAAGGCGAGCGGCGCCAGTTCGTGAGGCAGGGTAAAGACAACATGGACATAGCGCGTGGGGAGAAGCTCCTTACGACGCGCTTGGAGCCAACGAGATCGAGCGTTGGCTTGACACTTCGGGCAGTGCCGGTTGCGGCAGCTGTTGTAAGAGATAGCCGGACGGTAGCCACAGGCGATGCACTCATCGAGATGCCCGCCCAAGGCGGCGGTGCGACAGCGCGCGATAGCTCGCAGCACCGTAAGGTGTTGCCAGGTGATCCACCGGCGACTGCGTTCGATGAAGGCGCGCCCCGCGGCGCGAACCAGATCGGCCACCTCAAGTGGCGGCTGGTTCATCTACGGGTTCTGCGGTGACTTATCTTTCAGCTTGAGCGAGTCCAGGGGACTGGCGGTAGCGTGGAGATGCCGTCGCGAGAGATGAAGATAGATCGTGGTCTCCTTCAAATCGTGATGTCCCAGGAGTAGTTGAATGGTGCGCAGGTCAGCTCCGTTTTCCAGTAAGTGAGTCGCGAAACAGTGGCGCAGCGTGTGGGGATGAACCCGGTTCTGCAGGCCTGCTCGCTGGGCAGCACGTTGGCACGCATACCACACGGCTCGGGGAGTGATGGGACGGTTGGAGGTGTGCCGGGATCCGCCCGGAAATAACCATTCCGTGGGTTTGCGCTTCAACCCACGCCAGTAGTCGCGCAAAGCTTCGAGCAGCCGAGGGCTGAGCATGACATCCCGGTCCTGACGTCCTTTTCCACCGCGGATGTGGATGACCATGCGTCGGCTGTCGATATCGGAAATTTGCAAGCGCGCCAACTCGGCGCGCCGTGCCCCCGTGCCATAGAGTGTCATCAATACCATGCGATGAAATCGAGTCTGAGAAGAGTCGATGAGATGGCCCACTTCTTCCGGGCTCAGAATGCTGGGCAGGGGTCTCGTTTTCTTCGGGTACGGTGTATCGGCTACGCTCCAGGCTTTCTTGATCGTCTGCGTGTAGAAGAACCGCAGAGCCGCGAGCCGTTGTGTCACAGTGGACGCGGCTAGCTTTCTCTCGCGGAACAGATACGCTTGGTACTCGCGGATGTGCTCCGGAGTGAGCTGGTCCGGAGGGCGGTGAAAGTGGCGCGCAAAATCTTCGATCGCTTGGATGTAGCAATCGATGGTAGTCTGAGCGTAATTACGACGCTCGAGTTCTTCGAGCATCATTTTGCGAAGGTGGGTCATAGGTGTTCTCCTTATGACCCAACCTTATCCGCTCACACACAACCGCTGACACCGGACACGCGAAAGCGTCTGCCCCTAAGGCTTCGTTCAAACGGGCTTATGGCATCTATCTGCCAGCTCCCAGACAAACCGCACTAGCTGGCAACTGGTCGCTGGCAACCGGCAACTGAATTTATGCAGATTTCAGAAATCTACAAATCGCTCCAAGGTGAATCCACCCATGCCGGTCTGCCCTGCGTCTTCGTGCGCCTCACCGGATGCAACCTGCGCTGCTCCTGGTGCGACAGCGAATTCAGTTTCTACGGCGGTAAAAAGATGACGCTCCAGGAGGTACTAACCGAAGTCGCGCGCCTGAGCCCCTCCGGAGGACTAATCGAAATCACTGGCGGCGAACCCATGCTCCAGGAGCGCGAAGTCATCCCATTGATAGAGCAGCTTCTCGACGCCGATTATCGAGTTCTGCTCGAAACCAGCGGAGAGCGCCCACTGGCCCGGGTTCCGAAACAAGTCATCAAAATCGTCGACGTAAAGTGTCCCCACTCCGGCGAACCCGACACCTTCGCAATCGAAAATCTAAACGTGCTCCGCCCTCACGACGAACTGAAATTTGTCCTGACCGATCGCACCGACTACGAATTCGCCCGCGACTTCGTTCTAGAACACGGCTTAGCCGAGCGCGTCCATGCAATCCTATTTTCCCCAGCCTTCGAAAAAACCGCCTCCGGCACGCGCGACACTTCGCACTGCCAGCTCGATCCGCAAGAACTAGCCCAATGGATTCTCAAAGACAACGTCCCCGCCAGACTAAGCCTGCAAATCCACAAGCTAATCTGGGATCCCGCCGCCAAAGGCGTCTAGACTTTCTTTGGATTCGTCATCTCGAGCGAAGCGAGGGATCTGCAGCTCCCCGCGAAAATGCCGATCCCTCGCTCCGCTCGGGATGACAATCATTTGAAGTATGCCTTCCTAAGCCGTCCGCGCCGCGATCCGATTCTCCGCCCGCAGATGCGCCACCACCAGCCGTATATCCTCAAAACTGACATAAGGCGGCACCGCGTCTTTGATATCTCGCAGTCGCTCGACTCCGTGCTTCAGGCAAGCCGCCTCGATCAGCGGCTGCGCGTCCGGAGAAATCCACTTCGCATCCAGCTTGATCTGCCCGCTCTCGACGAGACTCGCCACCGTGCACACCACCGTCGAAAGCTGCCGCGCCCGTATGCGCGCAATCTCCTCAAAGCTGCGCCCCTCATTCAACAGCCGCAGCGTCTGCTCCGCCGGAGCCGCCTCCCGCGCCACCACCGGCGCCGCCCGCGCTCCTCCGCCAAAATTCCGCAGCGCCTGCAGAATCTCCGCCCCATAAACATCCGCCTTCTTCTCGCCAATTCCCGCCACCTGCTTCAACTCTGCAAAATTTGCCGGACGCCGCCGGCACAATTCCTCCAGCGTGCTGTCGTGCAGAATTATGTACGCGGGCACTTTATTTTCCCGCGCCATATTGCGCCGCCACTCGCGCAAATATTCTGCCAGCGCCGGATCAGCCCCCGTCATCGCCGCCTCGCGGCTGCGCGGCGTCTCCCCGAACAGCGGTCCCTCAAGCGACGCAGAAGACGCAGACGCGAAAGACGGCCGCGACAAAGTGCGCTTCCGCGCCGCGACTGGAGGCAGCTCCACCCGCTTCGCCTCCTTCTTCAGCCACTCCGGCCGCGCGTTGCAGTTGTCGCAATTCCCACAACTCTCCCACTTCGGTGTTTCGCCAAAATGTAAACATATCTGCCGATGCCGGCAGCCCGAAGAATCCGCAAACCGGCTGATCACTCGTTTGCGATCGCGCGCCCGATCGCGCTCCGTCTCGTCCGAAATTTTGTCGATGAAATATCCCAGCAGCACATGATCTTGCTTCTGCCACAGCAACACGCAATCCGCCGGCCGCCCGTCCCGCCCCGCGCGTCCCGCCTCCTGGTAATACTGCTCAATTGACTGCGGCAGCGACAAATGAATCACCGCCCGCACCGCCGGCTTATTGATGCCAAGGCCAAACGCGATCGTCCCCACCAGCACCCGCACTTCGTCCGACATCCAGCGTTCCTGATTCTGCCGCCGCATCGGCGTCTCCATCTTCGCGTGATAAGGAATCGCCGCGATCCCACTCTCCTCCAGGTATTCGACCGTCTCCTCCACGCGCCGAATCGTCGGCGAATACACAATCACGCTCTCGCCCGCATACTGCCGCAGCGCGCGCCCCAGCAATTCCATCTGCGTCCGCGCCTCGCACTCATGCACCACATAACACAAATTCTCGCGATGAAAGCTCGCGATATAACAATCCGGCGTCCGCATCTGCAGTTGTTTAATAATGTCGTGGCGCACCTGCCGAGTCGCGCTCGCCGTAAACGCGGCGATCGGAAGCGCCGTAAAACTCGCGCGCAGCCGGCTCAGCAGCCGATAATCCGGACGAAACTCATGCCCCCACTCCGAAATACAATGCGCCTCATCCACCGCAAAAAAGCCCACCGGAACCTTCGCTAGCCATTCAAACGTATTTCCCGCCGCCAGCCGCTCCGGAGAAAGATAAAGCAGCCTATACTCGCCGCGCGCCGCCTTCTCCATCACCTGCCGCCGCTCCGCCGGAGTCTGCGTGCTATTAATCACCGCCGCCGGAATCCCCATCTGCGCCAGTTGCGCCGCCTGGTCCTGCATCAGCGCAATCAGCGGAGACACCACCACCGCCGTCCGCCCCGAAATCACCGCCGGAAGCTGATAGCACAGCGACTTCCCGCCACCAGTCGGCATCACCACGCAAGTGTCATGCGCCGCCAGCACACTCCGTATAACACTCTCCTGCTTGGGACGAAACTCGTGATATCCCCAATAGCGCCGCAGCGCTTCCGCCAGGTTTGAAATATTGTCGTTTTGAATTTTTTCGGTCACGAATTCGGGAGAACTTCTATGAGAAGTATAGTCGTAGCTTTGAGCAAGAAGTCTGTGAGCGCGAAACATCCAGTTTTGTGATGAATTGAGATCACGTAGCGACGGCCGCCCTCGGCCGTCGGCAAGCGCCAATAAAGCTCTCCTCTTCGACCCACTAAACTCTGTCATCCCGACCGACGCGAAGCGGAGCGGAGAGCCTGCCCCGAGCGGAGTCGAAGGGGACCTCGTGTTTCCGCCCATCGAAGATGCCGATGGGATCCTCGAAGGTTCGCTGAAAAAAGTCAGCCGTTGAAAGCGAAAACAACAATATTTCGCCAGGCTCAAACGACTAACAAGGTGAAAGACGAGGTGAACGTGATGGTCGCAAAGCAAACCGCGAGGCCCACACCCTACGCAAGCTGCAAAGATTTCCGGCAGGTGTTTGACGAAGACATGAACACCCTGTACCAGCTTGCGTTTCTGCTAACTGCGGATCATGAGAAGGCGGAGCGGTGTTTTGTTTCCGGGCTGGACGACGTAATCATAGGCAATCCGGTTTTCAAGGAATGGGCGCGCTCCTGGGCTCGCCGTGCGGTGATCCTAAACGCCGTAAGGGTGATCAATCCGCGCCTAACCGGCGGAAACGGTCGTGGCCGGTCGAATTCTGATTCGGTCGACAGAAACGCCAAAGCGCTATCAGACGGGCTCCAGGCGGAGATCGCCCCAGTCCTTGCCCTCGAACCGTTCGAGCGTTTTGTCTACGTAATAGCAGTTCTGGAGCGGAACTCCGATCAAGAATGTTCTGTTCTTTTGAGCTGCACGCGCAGGGAGGTGGTCACCGCGCGCATTCGTGCTTTCCGGCAAATCGGCAGCGCTATGGAAGTGCACCGCCAGCAAATGCCAATAACCAATGAGCAGAAGTCGGCATTGCGCGAGAGATCCGGTTCCGCGCTCCAGATGTTGGCTACTTCCTCGTAACTTAAACGGTGTCTAAGCTCACACCCTAGCGACAAACTGGCCCAAGAGTGATTAAGCTGACGCTGTAATGACCATCGGCGTAATCTCCGACACCCACGGCCTCTTGCGTCCGCAAGCCGTCGAAGCCCTTCACGGATCTGATCGCATCCTCCACGCCGGAGACGTTGGCGCTCCCGAAATCCTGGAAGCGCTAAAGCAAATCGCACCTGTAACCGCAATCCGCGGTAACGTGGACACCGCGCCCTGGGCAAGCACTTTGCCGCTTACCGAAATCGTCGAAATTAACGGCGTCTCGATCTATATGCTGCATGACTTCGCCCAACTCGATCTGAAGCCAGAGGCGGCCGGATTCCGCATAGTAGTCTACGGCCACAGCCACAAGCCCAAGATCGACGAGAAAAACGGAGTCCTCTATTTCAATCCCGGCAGCGCTGGCCCGCGGCGATTTAACTTGCCCGTGAGCGTAGGCAAGCTGATGATAGCGGACGGAAAAGTGCGAGCAGAGTTGATCGAGCTGAAAACTTAGTAGATGAAATTAGGCAGCAAAAAAGGCCGACTCGAAAGGCGGCCCCTTTCATTGCTTCCACTTTTTCGCGGGCCAGGCGCCCGCGCCATACAGAAACTGCCACAGCACAACTACTTCTTCGGCGCGATCGCGTCCTTCGCGGCCTTCGCCACGCGGAACTTTACCACCGTCTTCGCCTTGATCTGAATCGGTTCGCCGGTCTGCGGATTGCGTCCCATGCGTGCCTTGCGATGCGCCTTCACCAGGCGGCCCAGTCCGGGCACAACGAACACACCATTCTTCTTCGTCTCTTTAATTGCCGTGTCGGCCAGGTGCTCCAGAAAAGCGGCGGCCGTCTTGTTGTTGAGTTCGAGTTCCTCGGCCAGATGCCGAGTCAGTTGGGTCTTAGTCATACCAGAAGCCATGAATTCCTCCTTCAGGAACTTACTTAATTTGCATGTATCGAACGAATACTAACGCACCGCACTGTGGAAAAGTAGCATTTTATGCAGATTTTATGCGGTTCCCAGTAAGGTACCCCTCGAAAATGGCCGGAAAATGGCCCTTGGACAGCCAAAAAGTATAAAAACGCCCATTTTCGTGGCGGAATTCAGAGCTCGCAGGGGCAAGAGCGCGATTCGGGAATGTCCCCCAAGTAGGTGTGTTGTGAGAAATGAGAATTGAAAAATGGCAGCTGGTAACTGCTCTCCCTACGGATCGTAAACCGCGCTGCCCATGCCCGCCTGCCGCGCGGCCTCCTGCATCTGGGCGAGATTCTTCTTCTGCTCTTCGAGTTGCTGCTGCATTTGCGCAACCGCATCCTGCTTCTTCGCCTGGTTTTCGTTATGTTGAATGCCGTTGGTATACAGGCTCGCCGTAACGTAATGAATTGATTCGTTGAGCTTATCGATCTGCGCCTGCTGCGCCGCAATCGCACTCTTCTGCGCCGCTATCCGGCTCTTCCATTCCTCCGCAGATACGTGCTCCGTCGATTGGCCACTAGCCGCCGCCGACACCGGCTTGATATCTCTTTCTGTTTCGCTCGACGACGCCACCACACGCGCCGGCAGATTGTCGTTCGTAATCACCTTTGGCTTCGGCTTCGACGATCCCGATTCCGACGCCGCCTTCGCCTGCTTCTTGTCGCGATTCTCTCTCGCCACATCGCCGAGCGATTGGCCATAGGCAACCGCGCCGATCAACAGCACGCCGGAAAAAATCTTCAGCCCCACTCGCCTCATAAAAAGCACTCCTAGCCAAACCATCCACCATTCAAATCGCGCGCCCCGCGCCCGCTCTAGCGCTACGGATCGTAAACCGCCGTATGCATACCCGCGCGGCGCGCCGCATCCTGCATCTGGTCAAGCTTGATCCGCTGCTCATTCAACTGTTGCTCCATGAGCGCCACCTGCTGCACCTGCCGCGCCTGATAGTGATTGAACGGCTGCTCCGCCTGTACCTCGCCATTCGCCGCCCGAATCGACGCCTGCACCTGATCGATGCGCGCCTGCAAATTCGCCATCCTCGTTTTCTGCGCCAGAATCTGTCTCTTCCACTGCTCGGCGGCACGCTGCTCCCCAGCCCGCTGCTGCGCATAGCGTCGTTCTTCCGCCCGGTTTGCCGTACCGTTCGCCGCTGTATTCGCTGGCGCACTCGGCGCCACCTTCGCGACCGCTGCCGCTCCTGGCGTCACATCACCGTCCGGATCCTTCGGCAGATCCTTATTCGTAATCACCTTTGGCTTGGGCGTTTGCGCCGACGTATCCTCGGCATTCTGCTTCTCGCGATTCTCCCGCGCAATGTCGCCAAGCGATTGTCCAAAGGCCGCCGAGCCCATCAACAAAGCGATGGCTACAACATTCAAGAACATTCGCCGCGTTGCCAAATGTCGCATATCCCTCCCCCGGCCTGCGCACTCCTCCTTTTAATGCTATCGCCGTTCGCGGCAATCCGTATCTACCCCCGGTAACTCGCGCCCGAAACCAAAGTGCTGCGCGATTATGGCCAACCGGCCATCTCCAAAACCTGCTCCGGCGCCATCCCGCTCTCCCGCAAATGCCGCAGACTGAGCGCATCACTCCGCTTCGCCAGCCGCACTCCGGCCGCATCGCGCACCAGTTCGCAATGAAAATAATCGGGCGCAGCCAGCCCCAGCGCTCGCAGTAACAATAACTGCCGCGCCGTCGACTTCAGCAAATCCGCGCCCCGCACCACTTCCGTAATCCGCATCGCAGCATCATCAGCCACCACCGCCAGCTGATATGCCGGAACATCATCCCGCCGCCACACCAACAAATCTCCAAAATCCCGCCCAGCAACATACCGCTGCGTGCCAAGATTCAAATCGGCGAACTCAATCGCCTCGCCATCGGGCACGCGAAACCGCCAATTCACCCCCGCCGGTTCCAGACACTCGACACTCGATCGCCCGCGACAAGTCCCCGGATACACTGGCTCATCATCGACGTCGCCCTCATTCGGAGCGCCAGCCGCTTGCGCCAAATCCTTCCGCGAACATACGCACGGATAAATAAATCCTCCTTCGCGCAGCTGCCGCCATGCCTCCAGATAGTGCGCCCGACGCTCACTTTGCGCATACGGCCCAAACGCCCCGCCACAATCCGGCCCCTCGTTCCACTGAATTCCCAGCCAGCGCAAATCTTCCATCATCGCGCGCGCAAACTCCGCACGCGAACGTTGCGGGTCCAGATCCTCATTCCTCAACACCAAAATTCCCTGATATCGGCGCGCCCGTTGCGCCGCGATCCAAAACGTCCGCGCATGACCCACATGCAGCAACCCCGTCGGCGAAGGCGCCAGCCGCCCGCGATAACCGGCCTGCGAATTAGGAGAACGGCGGAGCGATTCCGCGTGCATGTAACGATTCTAGTGCGGACGATCACTCCGCTGTGTGGCCCGGCCCACGCCGTGTCTGAAGCGGCACACGGCCTGGCGCCGCTCAGGATCCTAAATCCAGCAACATCAACACTCGCAGCTTTGGCCGCCGTCCTGCCTTATCACTTTCGACTGCGCCAGCCGCAGAGGAGGTGACACCATGACAACCGCTTGGAAATCCGAATCCGATAACAGGAAACCACCGAACAAACCCGCGAACCAAACCAGCAAGACCAATACAGGGACAACGCTTTCGTCCTGGTCGCGCCAACAAAAACTAGCCATGATCGCAGGCTTCGCCATTCTCGCCGTGCTTCTCGCGGCGAGCGCCTGCTCGAAGCAATCGTCACAACCCGCGCTGGTAGGCGTTTCCAGCCCCGCGGCAATTTCGTCCATGCCCACAGTTGCGGAAATAGCGCCATCTGCTCCTGCCGCCGCACCAGCACCCACAAAAAAAGCGGTCAGGAAGCGTCCCGCTAGCGTCACCTACACTGACGCGAACTCGGGCATTTCATTCCTCTATCCGCGTAAAGCGTTGCTGTTTTCAGGCGATAAAGTAAAGCCCGATCTCGCCAGCGCCGGCGACACACCCGCGAACATTCCTACGAATGTTGCTATGAATTTCGTTCAGCCCGGCGGTGTCACCATCGCCACCGTAGCGCTGCCCGATAAGTCTTATCCTGGCACCGACTTCGCCTCCGCCTTCTTCGATGTGAACGTCAATCGCAGTCTCTCGCAGCAAGAGTGCGAACACTTCGCCTTCGTCGATACGCGCAATCCGGACGGCGAACCGGTCGACGCCGAAAAAGTGAAAATCGGCGAAACTGAAATGGAGACCACTTCCAATTTCTCAGGAAACGCCATCGAACAGGATGAAACGCAGTACTACCACAGCTACCAAAATGGAGCCTGCTACGAATACGTCCTTGGCCTCGGCACGGAAGGCTTTGCCACCGAAGGCGGCATCCGGCACGTCAACCACGACGAAGTCTTCGCCAAGCTGGAGAAAATTCTGGCCACGGTCAAGATCAATCCACCGCTTGAAGAGCGCACCGCCGAAGCGCCCATCAACGGCTTGACCAGCGGCAAGGAATAATTTTCGAACATCATGAAATGCGAAGATCGCGAGCCGCGGGCAATATTTCTAAAGATTGCTCGCGGCTTCTAGCTCGTAACCGGCGACAGCGCAGTGGAAAGATGGCGTACAATCTCTGCGAATATCAATGCTCTGAGGAGAGGTGTAATGACGCAGAAGATTATCGAGGTGATCGGAACTTCGAAAGAGAGTTTTGCCAAGGCCGCCGAGGCCGCAGTGAAAGAAGCCGCGAGGACGGTGCGTGGCACGAAGTGGGCGCACGTCGACTCCTTCGATATGCAACTGGATGGAAAAAAGGTTTTGCTCTATCGCGCCACGACAAAGATTTATTTCGACGTAGAAAACTGAAAGCGATCCGCCGCCGTCAGATGATCGGATGCCATGGCCCGATCACCCGAGGATTCCGGTTATTATCAAAGTGTGGTGACCACCGCCGTCAGAAGCAACAAACTTGAAGTTCTGCGTTCCGAAAAGCTAGCCACGCTGCCTTGGCTGATCCACGGCTTTTCGACGCGCCCCGGTGGAGTTTCGCGCCACTACGGCGGCAAGGCTCTGAATCTAGGCTTCACGCAACATGACTCCCGAGCAGCCGTCGGGCGCAATCGCGATCTTTTTCTCAAAGAACTAGGCGGCACGGACGGGCGCAGGACATGGCCTCTGGTTTCTCTGCGCCAGATACATTCCGATCTCATTTATCGCGTCGATGGAAGCGAAGCAATGCGCGAGCCTCTTGCCGGAGACGGCCTCGTCACCGACACACCAGAAATCGTCATCGCCGTGCAGGCCGCCGATTGCCTTCCCATCATTCTCGTCGATCGCAAGCGCCACGCTGTCGGAGTGTTTCACGCTGGCTGGCGTGGCACCGTCAAGCGCATCCTCGAGAAAGGAGTCGGCGAAATGCGCAAGCATTTCAAGAGCGAGCCGCGAAACCTGCTGGCAGCAATCGGCCCCGGTGTGCAGTCCTGCTGCTACGAGGTAGGCGAGGAAGTGCGGACAAAATTCGAAGCGCAGTTCGCCTATGGCAGCAATCTATTTCGCGAGGTGAAGGAATCCGATCCCGTGCGGGAGAAATATCCTTTGCTGTTCCTCACCGCACGTGCGCCCGGGCACAGCGAATTACCAACGAAGCTCTTTCTAGATCTCGTGGAAGCCAATCGTCGCCAGTTGCTCGATGCGGGCATGTCGGCAAAGAATATCGATGCGACGGCGCCCTGCACGGCATGCCATACAGAGTTACTCTTCAGCCATAGGGCCGAGGAGGGCGTCACCGGCAGAATGATGGCAGCCGCAGGAATCAAATAAGAAATATCGAGTGATCGGGCCATCTGCTGATCATGCGATTGAAAATGCGATTTTCGATGACCCGGTGGCCCGATCACCCGATCCCTATGACCTATCACGTCGTTGCTTTCACCATGGCGCAAGTCCGGCGGGGGGCGCTCGAATTTCAGCGCGAACTAGGCGCTGTCGTGCGCGAACAGCCCGACATCAAAGTGTATTCGGCGAGTCCCTTCGACCTCGACGAACGCCGCCGCGCCAGAGACCGCTTCGGAGGAGACATCGTCTACTTCTTCAACGATGCGGCCTACCAGGAGTCCGAGCGGCAAGGCCTCGACTTGCAATTCCAGGCGGAGATCTCCGAGATTGAACTACCGCGCCGCCGGACCGTCGTCGTCGGTTTGCCGGAGTCGCAGGCTGGCGGAAAGAAATAGCTGCGATCGCGCGGCTCGGCCAACGCCCGCTTCACTGCGGCGGAGGGAATAAGCCAGCCTGCCGCAAAACTGAGAGCATATCCCAGGCGCTCCACTCTTCCCGTATCTTGCCGTCTTTAAAACGGAACAGCGTCATGCCATCAATCTTGATCTTCCTGCCCGTAGCGGGAAGCCCCATCGCTGCTTGTGTGTTGGTGCCCGATGCGCTCCAGTACACGGACACAAGATCCCGCTCCGCAACCATTTGGTTGACCCAAACTTTCATGTCCGGTAGGGCCTTACGCTCCTCCTTGGCTGCGGCAATATCCTCCTCCAACGTTGCTTCGTGATTGCCGGCGTGAGCGACAAAATCTTTGGCGTGAGAATCCGCGTATTTGTCTAACCGGCCTTGGCCGAGCACCTCTTCGAAAAAGTTGCGGGCAATCTGCTTGTTCCTTTCCCGTTCCCCGGCCTGCTGTCCCACAGCGGGCATGCAGATCGAAAGCAACGACGCGAATGACCACAGTAAAAACAAAACCCTGCGCATACCATTCTCCTTGATCGGTTCGACTCTCCGTGCTCGCGGCGAACCAGCGGCGAGAGCGGAAAGTTGAAATTCTTCCCGACAGTTATTAATGTAACATATGTTACAATAATAAAAAGGATTTCATCGATGGCAAGACCACCTGAACCCGGCATCCGCGCCAGCCTCCGTGACCGGGCTGTCGACTATGTGCTCGCTCATGGCATTGGAGATCTGGCTCTTCGACCGCTGGCAAAGGCCCTGAAGACGAATGCCCGGATGCTCGTCTATCACTTCGGCTCGCGCGAGGGACTGATGCGTCATATCCTCTCCGGGCTACGGGAACGAGAGGACGCGCGCATCCAGGCTTGGTTCCGGACTGGCGAGAAACCGCGCTCGCTTCCTCAGTTCTTGCGCTGGTACTGGAAGCGCCTGAGCGCACCTCCGCTTCGGCCCGGCTTACGACTCGTCTTCGAGTTGTATGCGCTGGCGCTCCGCAATCCGCGCGACTATCCCGGCGTTCTCGAAGATCCCATCGCCTATTGGCAGTCGCTCACAGAGATGGCTGGCGTTCCGCAGCAGAGGGACACGGCCGAAGCAACCTTGCTCCTGGCTGCCACGCGCGGTCTGCTGTTAGATCTTTGCGCAACCGGAGACCGTGTGCGCGTAGGACGGGCAATGGAAATGCTCGCGCAGTTTGCCGAATGGCACGCGGCAAAATTACCGTTGTCATCCTGAGCGAAGCGAAGAGCCTGCCCTGAACTCGCCGAAGGGACCTATGTATTCTGTTTGCGCTACCGACATTTCAATCGGGTAATAATGCGTCGGTTTGGATGCTGCGAATTTCCAGGTACGGGACGCTAGTCCTTTTTGTTCTTCTTCTGCGAGGTATCTGACTTGGGTTTGTCGTCTTTCTTGCTGTCTTTAGTTTCCTTCGCGGCTTTGGATTCTTTCGCTTCGCCTGCGCTGCTATCGCTCTCTGAAGAAGATGACGACGAACCTGCCGATGTCGCACCCTTCTTGGCGTAGTCCGTCACATACCATCCCGACCCTTTAAACTGCACGGCAGGAGCGGAGATCACCTGCTCGATCACGCCTCCGCACTTGGGGCACTTGCGCAGTTGTTTGTCAGAGAATTTCCGGATCTGTTCAAAGCGATGTCCGCAGTCCTTGCACAAGTATTCGTAGTTAGGCATGTGTGAGCTGATTTTAGAGGCGAAGATTGATTGTCGTCAATTTCGTGGAGATTATTGCGATGTCGAAAACCTTTACCACGAAGGACACGAAGGGTAACGAAGGAACAGCAAGCGATGATTCCCTACCCTACGAGTTTCCTTCGTGGACCTTCGTGCCCTTGGTGGTGAACGCACTCGTCAGCGCTTGAGCAGATCCACCGGCTCGCGCACATCGTGCACGCGAAAATATTTCGCCAGCGCTGGATGCTTGGCCGCGACCGCTTCATACATGGCATAGGCCACGTTGCGATAGGACGCATGTCCGGCGGGTGTGGTGCGCAGTTCTGAGATGTAAACCGCCTCGGCGAAATCCATTTTGAAAAGCGTGCGCTTGCGAAAAGCGAGAGGGATTGCGTACTGCGCGCTCTGCGCCGCTTCATCACCGCCAGACGCGGCCAGCTTCTCGACCGCGCCAGTCGCGCGCTGCATCGCCGATTCGTAATCGGGTCGCACTCCCGCGGTCTCAACTTCTGGCGGCGTGTCGAAGCCGTGAACGGTCGTGAAATCCTGCATGATCTGCACGCAGCGGCGATGGCGGTGCATGTCGCGGAAGCCGCCAATATCCATCAGAATGTCGAATCGAAACCGTTGCCCGGCGGAAAAGGCGCGCAGCAACTCGTCGTGCTTGCCGCGATGCCGCAGGCCGAGGTCGACAATCTCGCGCCGTCGCGCATCCCCGGCCGATGCGATCGCTTGCCGGAGCTGACGGTAAGAATAATGACAATGTCCATAGACGAGCGTAGTGGCGAGCTCAATTTCAAGCCCGTCACTTTGACGCAAAGCAGCACCTGTCAGATCATCTTCGACCAAGTCATCCTCGATCAGGTCAACGAGCGGCGCGGGTTCGATGGGCGCGCCTCGCATCAACTCCTCGGCCGCCTGCTGCAATTCGAGGCGCGTCACGATCTCATAGCGGTTGGGATCGGCATACTTCACCAGCGTGGGCGCCACGCGAACTTCACGCAGCAACTCGCGTTCTGCGCGCTCGGCGAGTTCGGGTGAAACGTCCCGAATCGCGGCCACCAGCGCCCGCAGCGACTCTTCATTCGCGTTGTAGGCCGGAGCAAGGGCAGCCTGTTTCAGCAATGCTCCCAGATCGCGAACTTCCTGATGCGGTTCGGAGAGCATGTGGGCGACCTGGGTTTCGAGGGTGCGGGCGTTGACGATCTCCCCCAGCGATGTGTTGGTCGAGAGCGGCAACAGGTAGCGCGAAATGTCAAAGGCGCGGGCGCGCAGGGTCCGCTCATAAGCGTCCGCCTTCATCTCGGTGGGCTGCGGCGTGATGCTCGCGAGGTATTCGAAAGTTCTCTGAGAGATTTTTTCGTAGGCCGTGAACAGCGACTCGATGGTCTCGCGATAGAGCGCGCTTGCGGTAGCGTCGCCCTGAAAACCTGGTGTGTAGTAACCGCTTTTTCTGAAATCCTGATAGCGGGTCGAGCGCTCTTGGCCATCCCAGCGCTGTTCGTCGGCCACGACAATGGCGGCGAGGATCGAGAGTCGCTCGATAGCGAGGGCGATGTGAGCCAGGTCGGCGATGGAGCGATGGCCGTACTGAAAATAAAAAGTGTTGAGAAACTTCTCCGCCTTCTGCGAAGTGATTTCCTTCAGCGACTCCTTCATCGAGAGGGAGGATCGTGAGTACTTCGCCATGGCGTAGGCTTGGATCTCAGGCTCGGCCCCATACACGGCGAAGACTTCGACGGAGGGCTTGGGGGCGGGGGTGGCCGGGGCGGACGCGGGATCGGGCGAAAGGACTTCGGACATGGGAGTAGGGAAATCTTAATTGCCCGGAGCGGAGGGCGCAACCCTGACAGGCACGGCGACAAAAAGGCGAAAATGTTCCACGTGGAACATTTGTGGTGGCAAATGTGTATTTACATTTACCGATTTGTACTTACACTTGGCCAGGGCGGGTGTCCCGGCGGCTCTTGCCAAAGCCCGGGAATCCGCTGCACGATAAAGGCATACGCTTACAAAGGACTCCATGCACCCGCCTCATCCAATTCCTAGCACTAACCACCCTATCGAGCTTTTCCAGGCGACGCTTTCCGTTCACATTGAGCAGGCTCGCGAGCTGTTCGTGGAGTATGGCACTTCGCTTGGCTTCAGCCTGTGTTTCCAGAGTTTCGATGAGGAATTACAGGGGCTTCCCGGCGCTTACTCGCCGCCTACCGGGCGTCTGCTGCTGGCGCGCTCCGGGGGCCTTGCTGCCGGATGCATCGCGTTGCGCAAACTGGAAGCTGGTATCTGCGAGATGAAGCGGCTTTACGTACGGCCGGAGGCGCGCGGGCTTGGGCTGGGCCGAATGCTGGTGGAACGGTTGATTTCCGAAGCGCGGACGATCGGCTACGAGCGCATGCGGCTGGATACGGTGGGTTCGGCGATGCAGGATGCGATCGCTCTTTATCGTAGAGTTGGGTTCCGGGAAATTCCGCCATATACGAACATTCCGATTGAAAGCGCGCTGTGGATGGAGCTACTGCTGTAGGGGCTCACCAACAAGTTTTCCCGCCGCCGGCTTGAGGATTGCGGGCGAAGGTGTCGGCGATGCCGTGTTGGTTGGACCGGCGTTCGGCGCTCCCGCTGGCGCCGGGGCTTGGCTGACAAGCGGGCTCGGGAAAGCCCGGTCTGAGTCGTGGCTGAGGATAACGATATCCACACGGCGGTTCGTGCTGCGACCCTCCACCGTGAGATTGCTGGCGAAGGGATGATATTCGCCGTACCCGGCAGCGCTCAAGCGATCAGGACTGAAGCCCTCGCGGACGATGAAGACCCGAACAACCTCGGTAGCGCGCGACGTGGAAAGCTCCCAGTTGGAAGGAAACTGCGCGGTGTGGATGGGAGTGTTGTCGGTGTAACCCTCGATGCGCAAGCGATATTTGTGCTTGCCCAGCATTCCGGCGATGCGATCAAGAGCGGCTTCCGAGGCGGCCATCATGCGGGCCGAACCGCTCTGAAAGTTGCCCGCGATCATGTTGCAGATTTCGCCGAGCGCGTCACCTACCTCGCTCTGTGAGGCGGCGGCGTCGCCTAACATTTTCGTGGCCATCTGGCCCGCGCTCTTCGCGCTGCAACAGACGGTTATAACTCCGCATAACGCGCCTGCCAGACCGATCATGGCGGTGAATTCAGAACTGGGAGGATGTTCGGCTTGCGCCACCGGTTTGACGCGGCATCCCAACATGATCTCGAAAACTTCCTCGACCGCCAGTTCGAGTACAGGAAGCCAGTTCTCCTCGTGAGAGCGGGTGATAAACGAAGTATCTGTGCTCATGGTTTTTTCACCAGCACGGGTAATACGTGCTCTTTGACCTGATCGGGAGTGAAGGGCTTGCGGATGTAGCCGCGAGCTCCAGCCGAGAGCGCCTGCACTACATGCGACTCACTGCCTTCGGTAGTGATCATCACGATCGGAACGCCCTTGGCGCATTCCAGTTTTGCGGCCTCGCGAACGAATTCCAGCCCATCCATGACCGGCATATTGATGTCGCACAGAATCAGATCGACAGGGTTGTCTTGCAACGAGGCCAGGGCTTCGGCTCCATTTCCCGCTTCTGTAACCTTGTCCAGCTCGACTCCCGCCTGGCGCAGCGAGCGTTCTACTATTTTCCGCATCACCGAGGAGTCATCCACAATGAGGGCCCGTATCTTATCCATCGGTTCCCACTACTCCGCGGCGTTGCGTGGCTATATTTCCCAACGCATTCCGCTGTTTTTCTGACTGACTCCATGTACATCGGCAGTTCCACTTCTCCCTTTAGAAGGGGAATGTCGCACCGCGTACTTCGTACTTCGTTGGGCCAGGAACCGATCTCGCGATTAGAGGTCAGACGGCTGAGAATTGGAAACCGGCGGGCTG
Organism: uncultured Acidobacteriaceae bacterium; assembly: GCA_963800565.1. Taxonomy (GTDB): domain Bacteria; phylum Acidobacteriota; class Terriglobia; order Terriglobales; family Acidobacteriaceae; genus Acidiflorens. The sequence continues at coordinate 2,436,749 of CAWDBM010000006.1, read as the reverse complement.
ACCTTAGGTAACCGTAGGCAGGCAAAGTGGGATCGTCCATCGGCGAGCGACTCGCCATCATCAATAATCCATATCCGTCCGCCGTCACTTCCACTTGCCCTGGCCCTCGACGATCGTAATGTAGCGATCAATGGGAAGATCGGTGAAGCGCTCGGTCATATTGCTGGGACCGGGCCACTTCACTTCGAGCAAGTCGACTTTTTTGCGTGCGCCCAGGCCAAGCACCAATCGCGGGTCATGCGACGACAGAAAGCTGCCGCCCCCTGTTTTCATCCTGCCTTGCTTGAGGTCGCCAGCCTGGTAAGTAACCCGCGCACCAACCGCATCTCGATTCGACTTACTGCCGACTAATGTCAGGCCGAGCCAGTGATTGAGCTTTCCCGCATTGTTGCGTAAAAGAAGCGGAGCGCCACCGTTCATGGAAACGAGCACGTCGACCGCGCCATCATTATCAAAATCTCCAACCGCAAGTCCGCGCGCCGAGAAATTTCTAGTAAAAACCGGACCGCTTTTTGCACTTACATCCTCAAAGCTCTTACCGGTTCCGTGGAACAACAACAGCGGCTCCTGATACTGGACGTCTTTGTGATAGACCTGGATCAGGTCGTCAGGATTTCCATTCGATAAGAACAAATCGAGATTTCCGTCATTGTCGTAATCAAAAAACTTCAGTCCCCACCCGCTCATTAGGCGTGTAGCCGAAGCGATGCCCATCACCCCCGCCTGGTCATCGAATGTTTCATCGCGATTATTCTGGTAGAGAGAATACATTTCTTGGTCGATGTTGGCGACGAACAGATCCATCCAACCGTCCTGGTTGAAGTCGGCCGAATCGACGCCCATGCCCGACCGTGGCCGGCCCGCCTCACTGTAGGCCACGCCGGACCGCGCTCCGATTTCTTCGAAGCGTCCATCCCCGCGATTGGCGAAAAGAAAGTTCGCGGTCGTGTCATTGGCCACGAAAAGATCCATCCGCCCATCATTATTAATATCGGTGGCAACCACACCCCACGCCTTGCCCAGATACTTGCCGATCCCACTCGACTTACTAACATCGGTAAAAGTGCCCTCTCCGTTGTTATGAAATAACCAACTCGGCATCGGCTTATAAAGCCGCGGAATGCAGTAACCCGGCTTATTGTCAGCCTCGCAAGGGAGATGTTTCGACTTATCAAAGTCGACAAACTGACATACGAAGAGATCAAGCCTCCCATCGTTGTCGTAATCAAACCACACTGCGCTCGACGACCACCCGGGCGCCGCAACTCCGGCTTTCTCGGTTACATCGGTGAAAGTTCCGTCTCCGTTATTGTGATACAGAATGCTCCGCCCATATTGCGTGACATAGAGATCGGGGAATCCGTCGCCATCGTAATCGCCAACGGCCACGCCTTGTCCGTAGCCTCCGGCAGCGACGCCGGCTTTTTCGGTAACATCGGTGAACGTTCCATCGCGGTTATTTCGATAGAGCGCGTTCCGCAACGGCGGATCGGGATTGTAAAAATCGCATTTGCCGCTGTTCACCAGATAAATGTCCATCCAACCGTCGCCGTCGTAGTCGAGAAATGCGCAGCCCGCTCCGGTCGTCTCGGGCAGGTATTTCTGCGCCGACTTGCCATTGGTGTGCGTCCAGGTAATGCCGCTCGCCGAGGACGGCACTTCTTCAAAGGGATAAAGCGGCGTCGGTGCTGCCGCAGCGAGACGCGACAGGCCGGGTAGAAGGAGGCCGCTTCCATAGAGAACAGTTTCCCGCAGAAATTGACGGCGCGAGGATGGGAATGCGTTTCGGATTGGGAGCCGAGGCGTCGTCTTCACTTCGCTGATTTTCTACCCGCTAATTCGGACTCTGCTGCGGTTCGGCCGGTTCGCCTGCCGCACCCTTTTGCGTCAGCTTCTGTTGAATGGCGAACTCGCGGTCGCCGTCTTCCTTGCGCCCGGTTCGTGAATACGCAATGGCCAGCAAATAATGCGCCGCGGGATTCCCCGACTGCAAATTGACCGCGGTCTGAAGCGGCGAAATCGCCTCGGAAAATTTCTTCAGCGAAACCAGCGATCCTCCCCAGCCGACATACGCATCGCCAAAGCTGGCATCGAGTTTGGCCGCCCGCGAAAAGTGCTCAATCGCCTCATCCCACTGCTGATTCTGCTTGGCCAATTCTCCGAGCACGTACTCGGCGCCCGCATTCGAGGGATCGATCGCAAGCTCGGCCTGCATCTCTTTCTTCGCCTCTTCCGCGTCGGCTGGACTCGGATTCGGCTTTGATAGCAACAATCGGCCCAGCCGAAAATGAATACCGGGCGCGCGCGGATTCTGCTGCAGGATCAGCCGATATTCCTTGGCAGCGTCATCCCATTTTCCATTGGTCTCGAGTGATTCGGCGTGCAACTCATGCCCTTCGGCCGACTGCGGAGCGGTCATCGCCAGGTCCGCCGCAGCGCGATTCGCAAGATCAGAATAAGTGTGCACCGACACGTAGAGTACTTCTGGATCGTGTGGAAATTCGCGATTTAAAAACAAGAGAAATTCGCTGGCCGCATCCGGCTGCCCATCAAACATGGCGCAGCGAACGCCCGCAAGTCCGAGATTGCGCTTGAGATCTTTCTCGGTAACGCGCGATCTGGATTGCTTCAAAAGCGGCAAAGCCTCTTTGCAGTGCCCAGATTGCGCAAGGCGGAGAGCCCGCTCCGCAGACGACGCCGATGGAGCCGCGCCTGACTCCGGCGCTTTAGAGGAAGTTTGCGCCACGGAGAACATCGCGAGCGAACCACCCACGATCAGGAAAAACAGAAAAGAAGAGCGAGGTTTCCACATACAAACTCGGAACATAAAAAGAGGCAGGCGCGCGAAACGCCTGCCCCATCGTACAACGGTACCGTCAGAAATAGAACTTTAGAGCAAACTGCATTTGTCGAGCCGACTGCGTGGTCGAGAGCTGGCCCATGCCAACTCCGGTGCTGGTGGAGGGCGCGTTAAAGCTCGGAGTGTTCGTTGCGTTTAGGAAATCGGCACGGAACTGAAGCCTCTTTGTCTCCGTGAAGAGAAAATTCTTTTGCACGCTGAAATCCGCATCGAAGTAGCCTGGCCCGATCACTGGTCCTTGCGCGGGACAATTTCCGAACGTGAAGGGCGCGGGATTTGTGAATGGGGTCGGGTCAAACCACTGCATGCCGCCGACAATTGGCGTCTTAGGGTAGGAGACAGGGCCATTACAATCCGGACGAGGCGAGAAGATATCGCCCGTCCCCGATTCATCCGTTCCTCGCAGATTCAGTGGGAAACCGCTATGCCAGGAAATAATCGGATTAATGGACCAATTGCCGATCACGTCATTCACAGCCGTGGGCACATTGCCGCCGAATTGCTTGCCGCGGCCAAACGGCAGATCGTAGACGGCATACATACTCACAACGTGCTTCGCGTCCCAATAGCATTGCGCGTAATCACCGTTCGGGTCGAAGATGTTTTGCCAGTAGCTATCGGCGTTTTGTGACTGACCACCCCAGCTTCCGTAGTAGCCGGCGCTGTTGGCCATACACTTCTGCCAGGTATACGAGACCTGTCCCTCCAGCCCATTGCTATATTTTTTCAGAAGCACCACTTGCAGAGCGTCGTAATTCATATTGCCAACGGCGGCACTCTGCTTCACTATGCCTAAGCCGTTGGGGCCATAGGTCGGCGCTGTCGTCGTGATGCCGTCGATGACAGTGCCCGCCGGATTCATCCCGCCGATGAAGGGATAGGTGATCGAGTTGTCCGGATGCAGTTCGCCTTGATTCAGATAAATTGGAACCATTAAGTGCGTTGTGCGCTGGCCGACGTAACCGATCTGGAAGGTAGTATTGCGGAGCAGTTCCCGCTGAATCGTGAGGTTCCACTGATCGGCTACTGCCGGCTGCACATTCGTCCAAGTCTCCATTGTGGCGCCGATGAATGGATCGCCCGCCGGAGGCGCCGCCGCAGTGAAGGCCGTTGCCGTGCTAAATGCGGCAGTGATTGGATACATGGTGCCCGTCCCGCCGACGTTCGTGCCGGCGGACTGAGAAGGCGTAAAGGGCGGATTCTGAGTCGGGCGTAGGTTGGTTCCCGTACCCTCCTGGAATGACGAAATCGACAAGCCGCCACGAATTACCGTGCTACCGCCCAAGGAACGTGGACTCCATGCGAAACCCAAACGCGGCTGGAAGTCCGGCAGTCCGTAGGTGCCAGGGTACAGCCCGGCGGAAAATCCATTCGTCCCCACGATTCCGGCGGGAACTGGATAACTCCCAGGGTATTGCAATGCGCCGGTGTAAATATTCACATTTAACTGGTGGTTATTCAGTTCAGTCCAGGGAGTGCGCGCTTCATATCGCAATCCCAAATTCACGGTGAGGGAGTCCGTCACGCGCCAATCGTCCTGTACGAAGCCGGCGATGAGCCAGTCGCGCGCATGCCATCCTCCCGTGCTTGCGCCACGGCCAACACTTTCCGGAAGACCCAAGGCAAAATCTGCGGACGGGTCACCTTCGACCGGTGTAAGCACACCGTTCACCAGCGCAACCGTGCCTGAATAGTTGCCGCCAGCGCCCAGACCGAAGACCTCAGCTCCCAGTTCGCCGGCATTGCCGGGATAGAACACATTGAGGTTGTAGCGCTGCAACTCAAACCCCGTCTTAATAACATGCTTGCCGTGGGTATAAATCAGCACATCATCGAACTGTGTAACGGTGGAGGAAAACTTTTGCGGGTTCACCAGCGCGCCGAGATTTGTGAGGGCTCCCTGAGCGACCGAACTAGCCGTACCGCCGGAGAAGCCAAACTCTGGGAAGCCAGGGATTCCGGCCGGGTTTCCGTCAAGAATGCCCAGGGTGTTTGCCAAATCTCCGATCGAAAAAGTGAAATTCGGAGCAATCAGTTTGATGCCGTTCTTCCCAAAGCGTGCTTCGTTGAGCAAGCTGGGCGAGAATGTATGGTCCCAGTTTGCAGATCCGTTATTCAACCAGGCTTGACTCAATGTATCGCCCAGAAGCGCCACGGAATTGGTGGCGGGATCATTCTCGTCGGCTTTTGAATACCGAGCGTTGATGTGATCCCTACTCGACAAGTTGTAGTCAACCTTGACGTCGCCTTGATTCGAATTAAATTGCGTGTCGGTGGTGTTGACCGCGGTTCCAAAACCATTCGCTGCAGGAGCTGTGTTCGTCGCCTTTGGATAGTATGGGCTGGTGACCAGGGCAGTGAACACTGGATCGAGGTTCGCGGGGGAAATTTGATTGTTGTTAAACATCGGTCTCGAGGCAGGGTCGAGAATCGAGCAGGCAACGCCAGACGTTCCGCCCGTCCCAGCAGCGCAGGGGTTATAGAGCTGGACCGGAGTCGAGATGTGCAGCAGTTCGCTGAAATCGCCTGTGGTTTCAGGCTGAGTGAGAACATTGATGGTCTTGCTGGTTGCCGGATGATCCAAACGCCCGCCCTGATAGTCAACGAAGAAAAACAGCTTATTCTTGATAATCGGACCGCCGAAGGTTGCTCCGAACATATTCCAACGCAATGCTTCGGTGGGATTTCCGGTAGCCGTACCGGTAATGAATGGGCTGTTCTCCCACTGATTGGCGTTGAAAACGTTGTTTCGGATGAACTCAAACACATCGCCGTGGTAACTGTTGGTTCCCGACTTTATGGTGGCGTTGACGATTCCACCGGCGTAGTTACCAAACTCCGCCGAAGCATTCTGCGTGATCAGATTGAACTCGCCGATTGCATCCGGGGAGGGAGTGTAACCGGTCAGATTGTCGGACGCCTGATTGTTGTCGACGCCATCGAGCAGGAAGTTATTATCCTCCTCGCGATTGCCATTGATGTAAGGACGGCCCCCGCCATTGATGGCGCCCTGCGTTGTCTGCGAACCATAGTTGAAAGTGGAGGGATCGGTCGTGACTACCCCTGGAGTGAGCAAGGTCAACTGAATGTAGTTGCGTGTCGTCAATGCGACGCTGGTGATGGTGCTCGAATCGATCACCGTACCGACCTGCGCATCCTCTGTCTGCAGAATTGGGGCGGATCCCGTCACTTCCACTGTCTCCGACACTTTTCCTACCTTCATCTTGAAGCTCAGACGCGCCGTCTGGTTGAGGACCAGGGTGAAGGGTGGATAGACGGTCTTTTCAAAACCGGGAGCTGTCGCCTCCGCCGTGTAGGTCCCGATTGGCAGTCGCAGAATGTCGAACGAGCCGGTGTCGTTGGTGGTCGCGTTCCAGACCACGCCACGCTCGGTGTCGCGGGCGACTACGCTGGCGCCTTTGATCGGAGCTCCGCTCGGATCGGTCACCGAACCGACAATCGCGGCGGTCACTTCCTGACTCCACGCGGGCCGCAGCGTGCAAAGAAGGCCGGCCAGCAGCATGATCGCAATCCAAGTTGACTTTTGCAGCGCTGGCGTTCCGATCGCTGATTTTTGAGTCGCCGATTTTCCAATCAAAGACGTTGGCATCGTAGAACCTCCAGGAGACGCGTTCGTGAAACAGAACGTACGAAACAAATAGTGCATTAAGATTAGGTTAATGCTATATAGTACTTCTGTCGGGATCGTCAAGGGAAAAATGTGAGGATAAATAATTTTCTTTAGGGGCAGCTTTTCGCACACATCTATAGCAGCAGAAAAACTCGACCTCCACTGCCGATCTTAAACCGCGATCAGCCTGTGGAAAAGTGGGATTCCCGAATTGGATACGCAGAATGGAATAATTCTATGAAATGCCGTATTAACACGTTTAATCAAACCAATTCTTTACAAAATTCATCGACAAAGGGTAAGGTTCATCCATCGTGAGAGAGCTACATGGAATGGCTGGTCCCGTCACAGCTCTATAGCATATCAGTGCTCAGAAACTGCGAGTGCTTACTGCGAGGAAAGCTGGCGGTCGGTCGCATAGGTTTCGGTTTGCTCTATAGCGCATTCAAAATTGTGATGGCGACGATCAACCTTACCAGTGCACAGTAGTATGGAATCAACACTTAAATGATTGGGGAGTCCATGCCAAATAGCCGCCCAAATGGAATGCCGGCATATAAGAAGATTCAAGGCGCGATCATTAAGCGCATTGAAAGCGGGCAGTTGAAGCCGGGAGACACCGTCGATTCCGAACGGGAACTGGCGAAGATTCACAAGGTGAGCCTGATGACGGCGCGCCACGCACTGACCGCGCTCGAACGCGAGGGTCTGGTGCAGCGGCGTCGCGGCGCTGGAACCTTCGTTGCCCCTCCCAAGATTCACTTCAATAAGCTGACCAGCTTTACCGAGCAGATGGCGGGGCGCAGCTTGAAGGCGTGCTCGAAGGTATTGTCATTCGGCATCGTCGACAACGAGCAGGAAGTCGCCGCCCGCCTGGCATTGGCTACCGACACTCGCTTGCTCAAGGTGGAACGCCTGCGGATCGCGGCCGACGAACCCTTTGCGGTGGAAACCTGTTACCTGCCGGCCGAGGAGTTTTCTGGACTCACGCGCGCTGCGGTGGCGCGTGGATCACTCTTCTCCATCATCGAAGGTACTTATGGAATTCAACTCGCGTACGCGGACGAAGAAATGGATGCGACCGCAGCAGCACCCGCTACAGCAAATCTGCTGCAAGTGCCGCGCGAGGAACCGCTGCTGCGGATCCGCCAGCTAATTTATTCGACGAAGGGAAAGGCTGCGCTGTACGTTCTCGGCTTGTATCGATCAGACCGGCACACGCTGCTCGTCCGCAGATTTCGCTAGAGGGGTGAAACCAGCGGCAGTGGCCGAGTCTGCGCTCTGATGCCGCGCGGCTATGATCTGATCGTTTCCGTCTCCGTCTATGCGTATTCTCATCCATCTCGTCATTATCGCCACCCTGATTATTCTCGTGCGCCCCGCCACCACCTTGGCGAAGGAATACGATTCGCAACCCGGTTCGATTCATCTCGACCGGGAGGGCGAGAAATGGGTGCGGCATACGATGAGCAAAATGTCGACCGAAGAGAAGGTCGGACAACTCTTCATGGTGTGGGCGCGCGCCGAATTTCTTAACGTGGATAGTCCCGAGTATCTCAAACTCACCAACCGCATCGACCGCTATCATGTTGGATCATTCGCGCTCACCGTGCCGGTCGACGGGCCGTTCCTCATTAAAGGGCAACCGTACGAAGCGGCGATGCTGGTGAATCGTTTGCAGCAGCAATCGAAGCTGCCTCTGCTGATTGCTGCCGATTTTGAGAGCGGATTGTCATCGCGCCTGAATGGAACGACGGTATTCCCTCAGGCGATGGCTTTTGGCGCGGGGGGAAAAACTGACTATGCAGAGAGCTTCGGCAAAATCGTCGCGCTCGAAGCCCGCGCCATCGGAGTGCACTGGAATTTCTTTCCGGTGGCGGATGTAAATTCGAATCCGGCCAATCCCATCATTAACACGCGTTCCTTCGGCGAGAATTCGCAGCAGGTGGGCGATCTGGTGGCTGCCTACATTCGTGGCGCGCACTCGAACGGAATGCTCACCACGGCCAAACATTTTCCGGGCCACGGCGATACGGCGACGGATTCGCACCTTGGCGTAGCGCAGGTCAGCGGTGACCGCGCGCGGCTCGATTCCGTTGAGCTTCCGCCGTTTCGCACCGCGATTGGTGCGGGCGTGGACGCCGTGATGGTGGCGCATGTCGCCGTTCCCGCGCTCGAAAGTGATCCCAATAAGGTTGCCACGACCTCACCGGCGATTGTTACGCAATTGCTTAAAGAGCAACTTGGCTTTCAGGGAATTGTTGTCAGCGACGCTCTCGATATGGGGGCTTTGACTCGTTTGTATGCCGCGGACATCGGGCGCGCGGCCGTTGACGCATTCAAAGCCGGCAACGATGTGCTGCTCATTCCACCTGACCTGGACGCCGCTTACCGCGCCATGTTGGCAGCAATCGCGAGTGGAGAAATTTCAGTCGATCGCCTGGACAGTTCGGTGCGAAAAATTCTTCGGGCAAAGGCGTCCTTAGGATTGCAGCGGACCCGACTCGTCGACATAAGCACGATGGATCGGATCATCGGGCAGCCGCAGAATGCCGCGCTCGCTCAAGAAATTTCCGATGACGCCATAACTCTGGTGCGCGACAACGGCAAAGTTCTTCCCCTGAAGGCGATAAAGAAATCGGCTGTTCCGCTGCCCTATCAAGTTCCGGTTCCAATAACCAATCGCATCGTCGCTGTGGTCTTTACTGACGACGTGCGATTGGAATCGGGACGAGGATTCGAGCGGCAACTTCACATGCGCGCGCCCGATGCCCATATCTTCTATGTCGATTCGCGAATCGCCGGAGCGATGTCGGCCGACATATTGAAGGCTGCCGATGAAGCGGAAACCGTGCTGGCAGCGGTGTATGCAGCGCCGAGCCCCGGCGTTCGAGGCAGCGGAAATCCAGTAAACCGCGCCGACGCAACCCAAACTCTGCTGCAGAGTATTCTCGACCATGCGGCCGCGAAGACCATGCTCATCGCGGTGGGGAGTCCTTACCTGGCGCAGGATTTCCCAGCGGTTCAAAACTACGTGTGCACATTCTCATCGGCGCCTGTCTCGGAAACCAGCGCGGTCAAGGCGCTCTTCGGCGAGATCCCAATTCGCGGCCACTTGCCCGTCAGCATTCCGAATATTGCCGATCGCGGCGTTGGCATAGAGAGGTCGACGCAATAAGAATATTCTCCGCCGCGACGGGATCCCCATGTTCAGAAGCGCAGCGTATCGAGATAGTGATAACTGACGCGCGCAGTCTCGATCGAGTTTTTCGGATTGTCATGCTCGACGAAGTAGTGCTTGATGCCCGCGTGTTCCGAGTGCGCGAAGATCCGCTTCCAGTCGATAACGCCTGTACCGACATCGGCCAGGATCGTCATGTTCTCTCCCGCAAACCTGCTGGAGCGGACACTGGCGGCGTCGGGAACCTGGTGCACATCTTTGATATGCACCATGCAAAACCGTCCCGGATAACGCTGGAAATATTTCACCGGATCTTGCCCGCCGACCGTGATCCAGCCGAGATCCATTTCCATCTTCACCAGATTCGGGTCGAGGTATTCAAGAAGAATGTCATAAGGGAGCTTGCCATCTGGTAAGGCGACAAATTCTATCCAGTGATTGTGATAGGCGAACTGAATGCCGGCCCTCTTGGCTGTCTCCCCGGCGCGATTCAGGGTATCGGTGGCGTGTTTCCAGCCATCGGGCTGGTTGCGGACCTCTTCATCGATCCAAGGATTAACGAGGTAGGTGCGGCCGATCATCTTGTTGCCTTCAATCACTTTGGGCCAGTCTGCGCCGAGGCTATCCCAATCTACGTGGGTCGAAGGAGAAGTGAGACCGTGGCGCAGCAACGCTTCCCGCATCTCTTTGGGGTGCTCTTTATCCTGGTCCCAGCCCGATTCCACTTCGCGATATCCAATTTGGGCGAGTTGCGCCAACGTTACATCGTAATCGCGCTGCAAAGCATCGCGGACGGTATAAAGTTGGATTCCGATTGGGTTGATTCGATGTTGCTCCGCAGCCCATGCCAGGTTGCGATTCATCATCACAGCCGCAGCCGCTCCCGGCAGTGTGCCTAAGAAAGTTCGCCGATCCATATTTTTCTTCTCCCATCACTGCCTGGTTAGGTTGATCTTCTGCTGATTCACATCTGCTGCAGAGCAGCAGATGTCAGAGTCATCCATATCGTTTATCCATATCGTCACCCAACGATCTTCTTCGCCGCAGCATCCCAAACCGCCGCGGTTCGTTTGAAATACGAATAGTTGGCCAAATGGCAACCGATCGCCGCGTTGTTGCCGAATTCTTCGTTTTCCACTACTTTCTTCCGCGAACGGACTGCCTGGAAAAAGTTGGCTTCGTGGTCGACCACATCGTCGTACCCGGACGGCACCGCGAAAACCTCGGTCTGCTGATCAAGATCAGACTTCAGAGGAGATGGCGAGGGATGCTCCTTTTGCCATTGCGCCATGTAGTCGCTGCGCAACTTTTCAGGCCACCACGTAACGGTGTATAGATCGGGCTCTGGATGAGTGTCCTGAGCGGTGAAAGTTACGGTCGACTCTTTGATAATCATCGTGCCTTTAGTGCCGTAGAAACCGAAGAATTCACCCTGATCGTTGTTCAAGTTGCAACGCAGCATAACGCGGAAATTCGGATAGTCGTAGAAGGTCTCAATCAGGTCAGGGAAATCACGTCCATCCTTGTAGTGAAACAAGCCGCCGGCTGACTGAGCCCGCTGCGCGACCGTGTTCGTGCCGGTAGCGAAGTGAATCCCGGAAATCAAATGGACGAAGAGATCTCCCGCTAATCCAGATCCATAATCAGCGAAACAGCGCCAGCGGAAAAACCGTATAGGGTCGAAGGGCCGCTTGGGCGCTCCTTCCAGAAAGGCGTTCCAGTCAACCGTCTGCTCATTGGCATCCGGAGGGATGGGGCAGACAAATGCTCCTCCGGGATCATTCCGGTCCCATGAAGCCTGGATCGCATAAACCTCACCGAGTTTGCCGGAATCGTAAATCTCCTTTGCGCGAGCGTAGAGAATTGAACTCACGCGCTGGCTTCCAATCTGCGCAATGCGGTTTGCTTTCTGCGCCGCCTCTACCATAGCGAAGCCGTCTTCAACGGTATGAGACATCGGCTTCTCGCAATAGACGTCTTTGCCCGCGGCACAGGCATCGACGAAAACCCTTCGATGCTGGTGATCGTGAACCGCAACAATGACCGCGTCGATATCTTTTCGATCGAGAATCGCCCGATAGTCCCGCGACCACGGAACGCTTTTCTTCAGGGCCTGCTCTGCCGACAAGTGCCGGGTATCGTAGAGGTCGCAAACGGCGACGCATTCAACGCCCGGGACACGCAAAGAGGCATCCAGGAGGATGCATCCCCGAATTCCCGTCCCGATGGCGGCGAAGCGCACGCGATCGCTGGGCGCGACAGGTCGGGCAGAGGCTCCGAGCGGCTTCGCTTGTAGCAGGGTATATCGTGCCGTCGCGCCAACCGCAGCAGCGCCCGTACTGGCACGAATAAAGTCACGGCGACTCCAGGATTTCTTATTCATGCGAATCAACCGCGAGCATGGTACATGAAGCAGAGTGCGCAAACAAAACTATGTATTCTATCCACGGTTTGCGATGGTCGAAGAGGTTGAGTAGAATTGCTGGCGCTGCCCGTTTGGAACTCGGCCATTTTTTCAGGAGGCCTTATGGGAACCACCGCGCGGGTGTCTAAGTCGAAATTGCGATTCCGATATTTCTCCGCACCTCTGTTTTGCTTCTCGTTGGTTTTAGTTTTCTCTCCGACCGTTCTGGCGCAAACTAATCCTCCTCCGGCGGATCCGCATGAAATGGTAACGCGGGAGCCGCGGACGCTCACCAAGCCGGCGGAGCGCTCGGCCGCGCTCGATCTGCTGGATCGCGCTCGCCAAAACTACAATCTGCACGACATCTCCAGTCCCCACGCGCTGAAAGTTTCGTTCGAAACTAATGGCGCTGCTCAGATGGAAGGCGAGTGGACGATGGAGGAGTTTTCGGATGGCGCGGCGCACTGGCGCTGGTCGGCGCAGGCTGGCGATTCGCAGCTGATTCGGATTGGGGCCGACGGCCGCGTTTATGGGACAAATCCTGCGGAGCCTGTCCCGATGCGCGTGCAGCTGGTGCGGTCGGCATTGCACTGGCCGATCATGCGGAATGCGAGCGCGGCGGCGATTCGAGCGGCCGATGTGGAGCGCGATGGCAAGTCGATGACCTGCCTGCTCACGAGCGCTTCGATTCCTCCGAACCCCGCGCCGCGGTCATGGGTGGAGCGGGAATATTGCGTCGACGCGGCTACGGGCCGGCTGCAAATGTGGTCGGAAGCCCCGGGAATTTATGCGATCTATGATTACAGCGGCGCGACGGCATTTCACGGGCACACCTTGCCGCGCGAAATCACCATCTTCGAAGACGGCCGACCCGCGGTACAGGTGCGCGTAGGAAGTGTGGAAGACGCGCCCGATCTCGATCCGAATCTATTCAAGACGTCGCCCGAGATGGGGAGTGCGGATGAATCGTTCACGCTGGCATCGCCCAATCGCTTTCCGATGCGGGTCGATCCTTCGGATGGGCCGACTTCCCCGTTTTTTCAGCCGGTGATTGTGCACGCAATTCTGGATGCGCAGGATGGACATGTACTGGATGCGGAGACGCTGCAAAATTCCGATCGCGATTTGAGCCGGGCGGCATTGGATGTGGTGAGTGGCGGGTCGTTCCCTCCGTCCGGATTCCAGCAGGAAGTTTTTATCAATGTGCAGTTCCACATGCCGGCAGCGAGAATGGATGGGCCGCCGATTTTTCATTCTTCAGTGGGCTGGGTGATTTTTGATCACGGGCGGAGGATTCCTCCGGTAAGAAGGCCGCCGCCTCACCCCGGGAAATAGTGCGGCGTGCTGCGCGTCATCGTGATATGCGTCACAATGAGCCGTGACGGAGCCGGTCGCGGTTCCGGCCGGGGCTGCTAGAATTGCGTTGTTATGGCCTTTCCTGCTAACCGCTTGCGCCGTTTGCGGCGCACTGAGACGCTGCGTACGCTGGTCCGCGAAACCCGTCTGACTCCCGAATCGTTTATTTATCCACTCTTTATTTGCCCGGGATCGGGCCTTCGCAAAGAAGTAGGATCGATGCCCGGAGTGTTTAATCTCTCGGTCGACGAGGCAGTAAAAGAGGTGCGGGCGGCGCGGTCTCTGGGTGTGCTGTCGGTAATTCTGTTTGGGCTGCCCGAGAAAAAAGATGAAGTGGCTACAGGAGCCTGGGCGCAGGACGGGATCGTGCAGGAAGCGGCGCGCGCGATCAAGAGCGAAGTACGCGATGTGGTGGTGATGGGTGATGTTTGCTTGTGCGAATACATGTCGCACGGGCATTGCGGAATTGTTAAGGCAGAAGCGCAATCGCTGGGCGCGGCTGCCGCAGCTCCGCCAGCCACTACAGAGTACGAGATCGTGAATGACGACAGCCTTGAGTTGCTGGCGCAAACGTCGGTTTCGCTGGCGAGGGCAGGAGTGGACGTGATTGCGCCCTCCGACATGATGGATGGAAGAGTGGGAGCGATTCGCACGGCGCTTGATGAAGCTGGCTTTGAAAATACGCCAATCCTCGCGTATGCCGCGAAGTTTGCGTCGGGATTTTATGGGCCTTTTCGCGAAGCGGCAGATTCGACTCCTAAGTTTGGGGATCGCCGCTCGTACCAGATGGACCCGGCAAACCTGCACGAGGCGATGCGCGAGATCGAGTTGGATGTTGAAGAAGGCGCGGACATGATCATGGTGAAGCCCGCCATGCCTTACCTGGACGTGATCGCCGCCGCTCGCGAACGCTTCGATCTGCCCTTGGCGGCTTACCAGGTTTCGGGCGAGTACGCGATGATCGAAGCCGCAGCCCGGAATCAGTGGATCGATCGCGATCGCGTGATGATGGAGTCGCTTATCTGCATTCGTCGGGCAGGGGCGAGCATGATACTGACGTATTACGCGATGGAAGCGGCAAAGCTTCTAGCGTAATTCCCTCTATAGGCATGATTCGGTAGGGCAACACCCCTTTTCGGAGGGCGCAAGCCTTACCTGCTTGCAGTGATTTACTGCTAAGAATAGGGTTGTCCAACGCTGCGGCGCAACCTTCCAGCGCCGTCGGATTTAGATTAGAAACGATTCAGCCTCTCAACGCACCATCTAGGACGCAGGCTAAAAGTCTTTTCACAATATTTACTGCAAAAGTGGTGTAAAATCCCCCGAACTCGGGAGGGCTGCGTGCCCCGTTATGCGGAGTTGTCGTCTACGGAATTGATCAGGGCGTGCGCTGGCTCGAAAGATGAGAGAGCGTGGACAGAGTTCATACGGCGCTTTCAGGTCGTGATTGCGGCGGCAGTGTTGCGGACGGCGCGGCGCTGGGGCGAACCATCGCGCTCGCAAGTCGACGATCTCGTCCAGGACACCTACCTGAAGCTCTGCGAAGATGACTGCCGGTTGCTCCGGACATTCCACTCGCGGCATGAAGATTCCATTTACGGATTCTTAAGAGTGGTGGCAGCTAATGTCGTCCACGATCATTACAAGTCGGCGCGGGCGGTGAAGCGTGGCGCAACCCTGACGGAAGCGATCGTCGAACCCCTTCAGGTCGACCCGAGGACGATCGGCCCCGACAGTTTTAACAGAGTAAGTCAGCGGCTGCAGTTGGAGCAGATCGACAAGGTCCTGATGTTGGTCGCCGCGGGCAAAGACCAGGAAAGAAAGATTACAATTTTCTGGCTTCGCCACCGCCAGGGGCTTACCGCTAGCGAGATCGCATCCATCCCAGAGATCGGGTTGACCACCGAGGGAGTGGAAAGCGTGCTGCTTCGCCTGTCGAGCATGATTCGGAGTCACTTTTTAAGCACAAATCCCCATCGTGAAGTGAAGGTTTTGAGCCGTCAAAATCGTTTTAGAAGGATGGGGAACTAAGTTTTGGATAGCAAGTTCAATGAACATCTAGGGGCGGCGGAACTGGCCAGGCTCCTCGAAGAAACCCGCGCGCATGCGGATGAGGCGCGGAATGCGGTCGCTCTGTTTCCACATCTGGCAGACTGCGATAGCTGCCGCGAGCAATTTGAAGAGCTGGCATCGCTCGATCGCCAACTAAAAAGCCTGCAGCCGGCGAAGTCGAATCAGCCTGGGAACTCCTGCCCCGAGCCGGGGGTGTGGCGCGAGATTGCGAGTTCTCCGACGCCGGCCGCGCAGACGTTGGCCTACATTGAACATGCCAGCCGCTGTGACCACTGTGGTCCGCTGTTGCAGGAAGCAGTAACCGAGCTTATCGGGTTGCACGGGGAGATTACCGAGGCCGAGCGCAACTATATAGCGACACTCGACAGCTCGCGTGTGGAATGGCAGCAGCGACTGGCGCAGCGGATCAGTGGAACCCTCGCTCCGGCGCCGGGGCGCAAAGCGACAACCGGGCGATCGTGGTGGCAGACGTCGTGGGTACCGCGCCTGGCGATGGTCGGAATATCTCTTCTGGCTGTGGTTGGCGTGGGATCGTGGGTCATCATGCAGCGGAGGAGTCAGCCAGCCGCGGCTGAGTTGTTGGCTCGTGCCTATAGTCAAAAGCGGACTATGGAATTGAGGATCGGGGACGCCGGTTACGCGCCGCTGCGAGTTTCGCGTGGACCGGCCGCCTCGTTTACCAGCCGGCCGGCCGCGCTCTTAAAGGCGGAGGCGTTGATTGCCAGCCAGCTTGAGGCTCATCCTTCCGATCCCGCCTGGCTGCAATCGCAAGCGCAGGCGGACTTGCTGGAAGGCAAGTATGACGCGGCGGTCGAGGCCTTGCGTCACGCATTGGAGTTGGAGCCCCATTCGCCCGCCATCCTGACCGACCTCGCCACCGCTTATTTCCAGCGCGCCCAGCAGGAAAATCGCAAGGAAGATTTTGGCGCCGCTTATGAATACCTGAGCCAGGCGCTGCGGCTGAACCCGGATGATAAGGTCGCGCTTTTTAATCGCGCCATTGTCGCGGAACATCAGTTTCTCTATCAGCAGGCGCTCGATGATTGGGAGCACTACCTGCGGCTCGATCCCGGCTCGCAGTGGGTGGAAGAAGCGCGCAATCGAGCGGACGCGATCCGCGAAAAATTGAAAGAGCACAGCAGCAGGGCGTTGCCGCTGCTTTCCCCGGCGGAAGTAGCAGCCTTGGCGAGCAGCGGCAGTCCTGATTCTGCGGCGCAGCGCTCCGCCGTCGATCAGCGTATCGAAGAATATTTGCATGAAGCGGTTCGCTCCTGGCTGCCGCAGGCATTTGGCTTAAAAAGCGATACCAATCAGGGCGCCGCTCAGGCGCTTTTTTTTTTGGCGGACTTGACCGCGCGCCAGCACGGCGATCTTTGGCTGACTGATTTTCTGCGCGGTTCTTCGGCGCCAAACTTTCCGGAGGGGGCCAATGCGCTGGCCCGCGCCGTCCAGGCGAATGATGCGGGCAACTTTGATCTTTCTCGCCAGCAGGCTGAGCTCGCAGAAAAATTATTTCGTATTTCTGGCAACGCGGCAGGCGTGCTCCGCGCGGAGTTTGAACAAACTTTCTCAGACCAAATCTCGCGTCGGAGCGAAGACTGCCTGCGCCGCTCGACAGCAGCGGTGGCAGTCGCCAAGCGATATTCGTATCCCTGGGTTCAGATTCAGCTCGGGTTAGAGGAGAGCGTCTGCTCCTCGCTGATGGGCGATCTCGGCGGTTACGAAAAGGCTGCCCATCGTGCTCAGGACAGCGCTCAACAGTCCGGCTACGGCGCCCTTTATTTGAGAGCACTGGGATTTGTCGCGGAGCGCAAGTTCGACGCCGGTGACCGGGCGGCAGGTTGGAAGCTCGCTCACGCAGGACTGGAGCGTTATTGGTCGGGCCAGCTTCCCGCGATGCGGGGCTACAACCTGTATTACGAGGAGGCTTATGCCGCTGAGGCCGCAGGTCAGTCAAACTCTGAACTGGCGATCTGGCGGACAGCTGTGGCGATGATCGATGATAACGAGGATCTGTCGCTACGCGCCGCTGCTCACAGCAGCATGGCGCGGGCAGCGAGCGACGCCCGTTGGCCGAGCTTAGCCGGACGCCAATACGCCGAGGCCGCACGGCTCTATAGTCGTGCCCCGCAGACCAATGCTATCCGGAACGATCGCATCGAGATCGAAATCAGGGCAGCTCAATTGGAGGCCCGTCAAGGTGCATTCGATGTTGCGCTGGGCCGGTTGACTCGCGTCCAGTCCGAAGTGCAGCAGCTTTCCAATGATTATCTCGCTCAAATTTTTTATTCCACACTGGGCCAAGTACAACTGGGTAGTCACCATGAAGCCGAAGCAGAGCAAGCCTTCCGACCCGCGCTGCGATTGGCCGAGAAGAATCTGGCGTCCCTGGACTCGGAGAGCGCTCGAAAGGATTGGAGTAAAAACGCCGCACCGGTCTACCTTGGACTCGCCGAAGCTGAACTGATTCAAGGGCGAAAGCAGGAATCGCTGGATGTGTTCGAGTGGTATATTCAAGCCCCGCAGCGCGGCGGCCGGCAGCATTCCGGCGTGGCGCAAGCTTCGCCCGACCCTACCCTTATCGCGTCACGCCTTCCACAGTTGGCAAATGAGATGGTGGTCGCCTATGCCGCGCTCCCGGACGGTCTAGCGATATGGGCATATGACGACCGGGGTGTCGACGCGCAGTGGATTCCGAAATCGACCGACGGCCTGCGAGAATTAGCGGGCAGATTCCATGATCTGTCTTCCGACCCAAGATCCGATCTGACCGCCTTGCGCCGTGATGCTCGCAGCCTTTATGAGTCGCTTATCAGCCCGGTGGAACAGCACCTTGCGCCCGGAAGAACGCTGGTAATTGAGGCCGACGGATGGCTCGGGGAGATACCTTTCGAAGCGCTGGTTGATGCCAACGGCCGCTATCTGATTGAGCGCGCCGTCATGGTTCATTCCATGGGTCAGGCTTCCGAACCGTGGTTGCATGACAGCACCGGGATTTCCGCGGACTTGCCAGCGCTCGTGGTAGGAAGCACGGCGTCGTCTTCGGCGGCAGGACTCATTCCGCTTCCGGGCGTAGCGGCCGAAGCGGATGCCGCTGCCAGCGGCTTTCATTCCGTGCGCGTACTCAAAGGCGAAGAAGCTACTCTCGCCGCCGTCCAAAGCCAACTGCCTGGCGCAGGCGTGTTCCACTTCGCCGGGCATTCGATCGCCGCACCTGCCGGAAGCGGGCTGATGCTAGAAGGCCCTGACGGCAGCGCGAAAGCACCGCAACTGATGAATGCAGCCGCGGTGGAGCACCTGCGCTTACAGAACCTGCAATTGGCGGTACTGTCCGCGTGCAGCACTGCTTCTGGCGACGGCGGCTCCAGTGGATTCGAAAGTATTACCGATGCCTTCCTGCGGGCAGGTGTCCCTCATGTGGTTGCGAGCCGATGGGCGGTAGAGCAAACCCAAGGATTCGTAGAGGACTTTTATCGCAACGCGCTGTCGGGCCAAAGCGTTTCCGAGGCGGTTCGCATAGCTTCGAGAAATATGCTGGCCAATCCGCGCACAGCACATCCTTATTACTGGTCAGCATTTGCAGCGTACGGACGGCCCTAATCTTGAACCTAGGAGACCTTCTATGCAGACCGAACGCCACTTCAACCGCCCTTTGGTTGCCCTGACCAGCGTTTTGCTGGCCCTGTTCTGCCTTAGCGCGTGCCAACAAACGCAACAACCAACTCCGTCGCCCACCGCCCCCGCTCCCACTCCCGAAAAAGTTTTTATCGAGTTTCAGGGACCGTGGGCTTTTGCTCCCGATCCGAAGGATCCGAACAGTGTGCTCGCCATTGCACCGAAGACCAAGAGCCATCGCCCGCTCTTTGTAATGGCTTCGAATCATGCGAAGTTGGATGCCGGAACCTATGAGCTTTCGCTCCCCGCTCATAGCGGAACGGCTGCCGGGACCGCCGACCCCGACATCGCGCAGGCGAAGATTGACGCCCAAAGTCTGCAACGCGCTCTGGACAACAAGGGCGCAAGATATGTGATCCGCCTGCCCAAACCTGAGGAATACGTTGTCGCCGAGCGTAGCCGAATGCGTTTTGGCCCAAAGTATCCGCCCGATCCCTCGACGGAAAAAGAATACGCATCCGCCGTTTCCTTTCGCTACAACGTCAGCAGCCTGAACGGATTTTCGTTGGCCGGCGCTCCCGACGCCGGCACATTCAACCCGGTATTGCTGCGCGTAGAGACTCCGTCAATTCGTTTCGACATCGCCCCCGCGCAGGACGACGATCCGAATGACAAGTGCGATACGCACTCTCGCGAGGCTTTCCACCACATCACCGCTCTGCTCAATCTGACTCTGTTCGTGGATTACCCGGAGGACCCGGAAGATTGTCACAAACATGATATACAGCTTGAGCACCCTGCCAAAGCGGAGGCAGATTCGAATTCGCTGGATCGACTGTCCGACGCCTTCTGGAGTAAAGGTCTGGTGTCTGGACAAACAGCGAACCTGGCTGTTATCGATTTCTCAACGCCGATATCGCGGTTCCTCGCCGCGCCTTCAGCAAATATTAAGAACTATCCGGCCACTTTCTGGCTTTTCTTCGACAAGCCGGTTGGTGATTGCAAACCGGCGCAACTGATCCTCACGCCAACCCCGTAAAAGTTCGCGGCGTCGAGGCGGAAATGAAGAATCTATTTCCGCCTCGTTTGCCTCGGGATAAATTCTGCCACCTTCGCGAAAGGCATACCGGCATCCGCGCACGTGCCCACGACTATCCCAACGACTATCGACGAACGACAAACACACGGGAAGGTCTACAATAGCGGCGTGAATTCGCCCGTCCCTCCGAAACCGGCAGCCGACCACCAGCATCCGGACAACGCGCATCACCACCGCCATGCCGCCTACGCGGCCGAAGCCAGCGGATTGCTGATCATGGCGGTTGTGTTGCTCATCCTCACTGTCATCCGCTATTGGCGCGAGATTCCGTGGGGCGCGCGCTGACCTGGCCGCGATGCCGCCAATCCCGCTAAAAACAAAGAGTCGCGAACCAAAGAGCTGCGATCCGCTGGTGGTCGTCGTGCTTGGTCCGACGGCTAGCGGCAAGACCGCTCTGGCGCTGGCGATTGCGCGGCGCTTCGGCGGCGAGATCGTCAACTGCGATTCGATCGCAATGTATCGCGAATTTGAAATCGGCACAGCGAAGCCGACGGCGGCGGAGCGTGCGGAAATTCCGCATCATCTCCTCGATTACGTGGATCCCATGGCCGACGTGACCGCGGGAGCGTACGCGCGGCAGGCGCGGCAGAGCTTGCGCGAGATTGCGGGCCATTCGCATTTGGGGATTGTCAGCGGCGGCACGGGCCTCTATCTCCGCGCCTTGCTCGAAGGACTTTTTCCCGGCCCGCAACGGTCAGAAGAATTGCGCGCGAGGCTGCGCGCGCACGTCGATGAACGGGGCGCCTCATACTTGCATCGCATTCTGCATCGACTCGATTTGGCGGCGGCGAAGCGCATTCATGCCAACGATGTTCCGAAGATGATTCGCGCGATTGAAGTGTGCCTGGCTGCGCGCCAGCCGATGACTGAACTTTGGCACCAGGGGCGCGAACCATTGCAGGGCTTTCGCGTCCTGCGCCTGGGGTTGAATCCGGAGCGCGAAAGTTTGTATGCGCACATCAACCAGCGAGCCGCAAGAATGTTTGACGATGGCCTCATAGAGGAAACAGAGCGCTTGCTGGCGAAATATGGCGAACGAGCGCGCCCCCTCACGGCATTGGGGTATAAGCAGGCGATGCAGTTCTTGCGCGGTGAACTGGATCGGGAATCGGCGCTCGCAGCGGCGCAGCAAGCGCACCGTAATTACGCGAAGCGCCAGATGACATGGTTCCGGCAAGAGCCGAATGTGCATTGGCTGGCTGGCTTCGGCAACGACGACGCGATTCAAGCGGAAAGCGTTGCGATCGTCGAATCCAAAGTTTGATTTGCCCCACAACTTCGCGGGACGCTGCCATCCATTTTTGCTATTGTCAAAGGCATGCTTCGACATTTGCTGCTGATTGCGCTGGTGCTGGCAGCTGCGCTTTGCCCGGCCAAAAATAAAGAGCAAGACAGCTTCCTGCAGCCAGGGCCCATCCATCTCGACAGAAGCGGCAAGAAGTGGGCCGATAAGACGTTGCACCGGATGTCGACCGAAGAGAGAGTTGGACAACTTTTTGGAATCAAGGTGCTGGCGCAATTCCTGAACGACGCCGACCCGCGATGGATACAGTTGCGCGACCAGGTTCGCAAGTATCGTGTCGGCTCGCTGGTGATGACGGTGCCGGTGGACGGACCGGTCTTGCTCAGGAGCCAACCCTATGTGGCCGCCGAACTGCTCAACCGGCTACAACGATCATCGAGGCTGCCGCTGCTGGTCTCCGCCGATTTTGAGCGTGGCGTTTCGATGCGCGTGAGCGGCACAACTGTCTTTCCGCACGCCATGGCTTTTGGCGCGACAGGCAAGACTGAAAATGCCGAGGTCTTCGGTCGCATTTCGGCGGTAGAGGCGCGGGCGCTTGGAGTGCATTGGAATTTCTTTCCGATTGCCGACGTGAATTCTAACCCCGCGAATCCGATCATCAACACCCGTTCCTTTGGCGGAGATCCCACGCAGGTGGGCGACTTTGTGGCGGCATATATTCGCGGAGCCCACGAAGGCGGCATGCTGGTCACGGCAAAACATTTTCCCGGGCATGGCGACACCGCGACCGATTCTCATCTTGGATTCGCGCAAGTGACCGGCGACAGGACGCGGCTCAATGAAGTCGAACTGCCACCCTTTCGCCGCGCTATCGAGGCGGGTGTCGATGCAGTGATGGTGGCGCATGTCACGGTTCCCGCGCTCGATCCCGAGCCCAACCGTGTCGCCACGACCTCCAAGGCGATTGTGACCGGACTGCTGCGGGAGGATATGGGGTTCAAGGGCATCGTCGTGACCGATGCGCTCGATATGGCCGGACTGACGCGCTTTTACGCACAGGATACCGGCCGGGCAGCGGTCGATTCGTTCAAGGCTGGCAATGACGTGCTGATTATTCCGCACGATCTCGATGCCAGCTACCGCGCCATGCTGCAAGCGGTGAAGACCGGCGAGATCAGCCGCACTCGGCTCGATGCATCGGTGCGCAAGATTCTGGAAACAAAGGCCGCCGTCGGTTTGAACAAGGCGCGACTTGTTGATCTCCGCCAGCTTTCCAGCGAGATCGCCAAGCCAGAGAATCTGGAGGCGGGACAGCGGATTGCCGACGAAGCGATTACGCTCGTCCGCGACAACGGGAAGGTTATGCCGTTGCAGGCATCTTCAACTCCGGGAACTTCGCAGGCCCCCCTTCCGTATCAACCATTGACAGAGGCTGGCGACCGTCTAGTAGCGGTGATTTTTTCCGATGACTTGCGCACCGAATCCGGACGCATGCTCGAACGCCAGATTCTGATGCGCGTGCCGGACGCTCGCGTGCTGTATGTCGATGCGCGTTCGGCTGCAGGCATGAAGGCGCCGGTATTGGAAGCAGTGGCCGCGGCAGAGCGTGTGATCGCTGCGGTGTACGTCGTTCCGACCGCGGGCAAGGCTCTCCGCACTGCCGGAGGTGGGGTGAAAAATTCGGTTTCTATGAATGACGCCACGGCAGCTTTGCTTAGAGAAATTCTCGAGCGCGCCGCCGAGCGTACTGTTGTCCTCGCTATGGGCAATCCTTATGTGGTGAGGGATTTCCCCGCGATCGAGAATTATGTGTGCGCGTTCTCGAATGTCACCGTTTCGGAAACAGCCGCGGCCAAGGCCATCTTCGGCGAGATTGCGATCGGCGGTCATCTGCCGGTTGCGATTCCGGATGTTGCAGCACGAGGCGATGGAATGGAACGGCCAGCACAGAATGCGGCCCAGCCCAGTTCAGGAGGTTCGTCCGATGTCAGGCAAAATATCCCGCAGCAAACCATTCTCCGCTAAAATGCTCCTCCGCGCCTCGCTCGCGAAGTTGGCACTCGGAGGCATACTCGCTGGACTTTGTATTCTTCCCGCGTGCAGCATTAACGCCAACGACAAAGGTCAGAACGGCGAGAAGAATGTCGATATCAAGTCGCCTATCGGTGATTTGCACGTCAGTGAACAGGCCGATATTCGCGATGCCGGGCTGACACTTTATCCGGGAGCCCGGCCCGCGCCGAAAGACGACGGGGACGATAAGAAGAGCGCCAATGTAAATCTGTCGGTACCCGGATTTTCTTTGAAAGTGGTGGCGGCGGAGTTCCTCTCCGACGACGCTCCAGACAAAATCCTCGCCTACTACGACAAAGAGCTTCGCAAATATGGCAAGCCCATCCAGTGCCATGGCGGTTGGAACGGTGGTCACACGCATTACGACACGAACGACGAAATTTCCAAGCCCGTGTCGTGCGGCAATGACAGCAGTTCAGACTCTGTGGAGCTAAAAGTAGGAACCGAGGGCAACCAGCACGTCGTTTCGGTCAAGACGGCCGGCCACGGCTCCCGCTTCGCCCTGGTTTACGTGCGCATGCACACCGGCAAGGACGACACGATCTGAGTCATCGGGTGATCGAGTCGTTGGAAGATCGGGACATCGAAGTTCCGATCACCCGATGGCCGGATCACCAGATCACCCGATGCTCCTTCTTGCTCTTCTGGTTCGTAGTGCGCTAGCTTCAATAATGTGGATCATCTTTGCCAGCAATGTGGGACGACGGTCGAGGATGGCCGCCCGTTTTGCCCGCAATGTAGAGCTCCTCAAATTCATGTGCAAGTAGAGGCCGCTGACGTTGCGCTGGGCGAAGATTTAAGGCAGTTGGACGAGTTCGTTCCTGAGACTTCTGTAGAGGGTACGGACGAATGGCCGCCAGGGCGATCCCACGATCATGGCAACACCATAGACCGCGGCGTCGCCGGTCGAGCCGCACTGAAGGCCGGTGTGCTTGGCATTTTCATCGGAATGATCCCGCTGCTCGGCGTCGTGCTGACCGGAGCTTTAGCCGTCTATTTCTATCGCCGTGAAAGTAAATTGGTGCTTCCCACCGCGCTGGGCGCACGTCTTGGCGCAGCGGCTACGATTGTCACCTTCGGAATTTCCGCCTTGTTGCTCATGATCAGAATCTTTGTTTTTCATGGGCAACAGGAATACATCAAGTCACTGATGCAGATTGCGCAGGGGATGGGAATCAACGCGGCGGATCCTAACTTTCAAACAGGAATCCACAACCTGTTCACTCCAGCCGGGCTGGTGATGACGCTTTTTTTCTGGATGCTGATCACGGTTGTGCTTGGGTTGGTGGGCGGCGCGCTGGCTTCGCTGCTGCAACGACCAGGCCAAACGCGCAAATAATTTCGACCCGTGTTGATGCGGGTTTCGACTCAACCTTGCTCTCATCCTCTGGCGCGCGTATGATGCAGCGTTTATGAATATGCGCGCTCCAGATCATTCCGTCGAGGTTCAGCAGAGAGCGCAGTTGATGTCGGCGTCGGAAGTCGAACGTACTTTGATCCGGCTGGCGCACGAGATCCTGGAAAAAAATAATGGCGTCGAAGATCTGGTTCTCGTCGGCATCCGCCGTCGCGGAGTTCCGCTCGCCGAACGTCTTGCGAAGATAATTCAGCGCATTGAAAAGAAGCCCGTGCCGCTGGGCACGCTGGACATCACGCTCTACCGGGACGACCTTTCTACGGTCGATTCCAAGCCGGTCGTGCAAAAAAGTGAGCTTGGCGTCCCCATCGAGGGCAAGTCCGTCGTGCTGGTAGACGATGTCCTCTACACCGGGCGCACCACGCGTGCCGCTATGGACGCGTTGTTTCGGTCGGGCCGTCCCAGGCGTTTGCAGTTGTGCGTGCTGATCGATCGCGGCCACCGCGAACTGCCAATCGAGGCGGCTTTTGTCGGACGTGCGGTCCAGACCACGGAAAATCAGATTATTGAGGTCAAGCTCCGCGAGATCGATGACGCGGAGAAAGTGTTGCTGATGGAAAAGGTGTAAGGATCAATTTGTAAATTGTGGTGATTTGGTAATTTGTAATTGAAAAACACAATCCTCATTTCCAGTCTCTTTAATTACAATCGCCAATCACGAATCCGGATATCTGATTGACAATGGGCCACAGACTGATATGAATCCAGCGCGCGGTTCGCTGCTTGGAATCGAGCACCTCGAAGCAGCCGAGATCATGAAAATCCTGAAGTTTGCCCGGCGCATGAACCCGGACAAGCCCCGGCCGCTGCTCCGGGGCAAGCGAGTGCTTCTTCTTTTTTATGAGGCATCGACGCGCACGCGCAGCTCGTTTGAAATCGCGGCGAAATCACTCGGCGCTCACACCGTCCTCATCCAATCGATGGGGTCAAGCATCGAAAAGGGCGAATCGCTGCTGGACACGGGATATACGGTGCGCGCGGTGGGCGCCGATATTATTGTGATCCGCCACCCCAACGCGGGCGCACCTTATGTGATGGCGCAGCACGTCGACGTGCCGGTAGTTAACGCCGGCGACGGACTGCACGAACATCCCTCCCAGGCGCTCCTCGACGCTTACACCATTCTGCGCAACAAAAAAAACTTCAAAGGCTTGCAGGTAGCGATCGTGGGCGACATTTTTCATAGTCGCGTGGCGCGATCCGCCTGCCATCTGCTGAGCAAATTTGGAGTGAAGATTATTCTGTGCGGGCCGCCGGAGTTGGCTCCCGAAATTGCAGCGACTCTAGCCTCCAGCGTGCGCGTAACCCGTCATATTGAAGATGCATTACGAGGCACGGACGTAATCATGCTGTTGCGCGTGCAGACCGAGCGCCTCGCCGGGTTGAAGATCGATCTGGCGGAATACATCGCCCGCTACCAGATGAACCCTGCGCGCTTGAAGATGGCAAAGAAAGATGCCATTGTGATGCATCCCGGGCCGATTATTCGCGGACTCGAACTGACCAGCGAGATCGCCGACGGCGCGCAGGCGCGCATCCTCGAGGAAGTGCGACTTGGCGTGCCCACGCGCATGGCAATTCTGGCGCGGGCGATGGGAAAGATGCGATAACGAAAGATTCGATGACAGATTCGATGACAATGGCGAGCTCGAAAAGCGACCGTGGCAGTCTGTTGATCAAGGGCGGGCATCTCATCGATCCCGCAGTTCGCATCGAATCGCCCATGGATATTCTCCTTAAGAGCGGCCGGGTTGCCGAGATTGCCTTTCCGAACAAGATTAAAGGTAGCGTTGACGAAAAATTCGATGCGCGCGGACTCGTGGTCGCGCCGGGCTTCATTGACCTGCACGTGCATTTACGCGAGCCGGGCCAGGCATACAAAGAGACCATCGCGACGGGCAGCGCTGCAGCCGCAGCGGGCGGCTTCACTTCAGTCTGCACCATGCCGAACACGGTTCCTGTTGTCGATTCGGTCGAATGGATCGAGTGGCTGCGTCAGCCCGAGCGCGGCGCGCTGGTGAATGTGTTTGCCATCGCCGCCGCGACGCGCGGCAGCAAAGGCGCTATGCTCAGCGATTTTCGCGCACTGCAGACCGCTGGCGCCATCGCGGTCACCGACGACGGCAAGCCGATTCTCGACGACAACATCATGCGCGAGGCGCTGGTGCTCGGCGGCGAGCTGAATTTCCCGGTTGTGCAGCACGCCGAAGATACGCGCGTGACGGAAGGATGCTCTATGCACGCGGGGGCGCGGTCGTTTCGACTTGGCCTGCGCGGCATGACTGCGGCGGCTGAGGCCTCTGTCGTCGAGCGCGACGTTCAGTTTGCGATGCACATTCCGAATGCGCGTCTGCACGTCGCCCATCTCTCGACGGCGGATGCGCTTAAGAGCGTGCGTCGCGGTAAGCGTGCGAAAGCCCGCGTCACTTGTGAAGTAACGCCGCATCACTTCACGCTGACCGACGAGGACATGCGCGACTATGACAGCAATTACAAGATGAATCCGCCGCTGCGCTCCCCATCAGATCGTGAGGCCATCCTGGTCGCGATCGCCGACGGCACCGTCGATGCCATTGCGACCGATCATGCTCCCCATGCTACTCACGAGAAACAGATGGAATTTGAGCGCGCCGCGTTTGGCATCACGGGGCTGGAAACCGCGCTGGCGCTGGCGATTTCGCGACTCCATCGCGAAAAGCGGATTCCGCTTTCCCGCGTTGTCGAGCTCTTCACCGCCGGCCCAGCGAGATGCTTCGATCTGCGTGGGCGCGGTTCCCTGGTCCGGGGCTCGATTGCCGACGTTACGATTTTCGATCCGAAGAAGAAATGGACCTTCGAGGCCGCGAACTCACACTCGAAATCAAGGAACACGCCGTTTGATGGCTGGCAGCTAATAGGGAAAGTGGTGGCAACGATTGTTGGCGGGAGAATTGTTTACGCAGGCTGAGCGTGTCAGACAAATGTGTTACAATGTCTGACATGTCCTCGCAGCGCATAACAGTTCGCGTCTCCGAATCATTGGTCAAGCGCCTTAAAAAGTACGCGGATTCGAAGGGCCGGCCTGAATCCGCCTTAGTGCGCGAAGCTCTGGAGAACTATCTCAGCGCAGTTCCAACGCCTAGTTCAGCGCACGATTTGGCAAGAGAAGCAGGCTTGATCGGCTGTGTCCGTGGCGCGTCCACTGACCTGAGCACTAACCGCAAGCATTTCGAAGGCTTCGGCAAACGCCGATGAAGCGGGTGCTCGTGGATACGGGCCCGTTGGTGGCGATCATGTCGCGCACAGATCAGTACCACAAGACGTGCGTCGATGCCTTACACGAACTGCCTGGGCCGTTGTTTACCTGCTGGCCAGTCATCACGGAGGCGGCTTGGCTGCTTCGTAAACATGCGGGGGCGGTCAGGCAATTACTGGAGAGCGTCTCAAATGGGTTCCTTGAGCTGCTCCCCATTGAGGGTTCTGAAGCAAGGGCGATCGGGAAAGTGATCGAGAAATACAAAAGTATTCGACCGCAACTGGCGGATGCCGCGTTACTATACCTGGCCGAGCGCGACGGCTTTGACGTTATCTTTACGTTGGACTGGCGAGACTTCTCGGTGTATCGAGCAGGCCGTAGGCGCGCTTTCCGCATTATTCCGGAGATCAGATAGGCTCGCCAACGGAGTTCTCCTGCTGATCGACCGAGCTAGACGTCCTTGATCAGCGGATTCCCCGGCGAGACCAGGCCGACACGGTGCAGTTTGGCGGTGAGGCGTTCCTGATCAGCAGGAGCGGTCGCAGCGGCTAAGCGCTTGCGCAACTTGGTAACTTTTTCCGCACGAGTGCGGCGGCGGCGAATTTCAGGACGACGGCTGGGTGCGGACATAAATGTTGCTCCTCTGTATTCAAAAGTAGAATTTTTCGGATTGCAGGCGTGCCGAAGAACCAATTATAGGGCTCGTCCGCCATAGTGGCAAAGACATGTCGCCACCGACTACTACCGCTACTTCGGCCGGTAGCCGCTGCAAGTCAAAACCGGCAGGCGCGGATATTTTGGGAAACGGGAATCTTCGAAAGATAGTTCACATCTCCAGAATATCGATCCGCGGTCGGATTCGATGCGGCGAGCGTGCTGGCAGTCGCTGCAAAGACCGGCGGTCGAAGGAATCTGCGGGTTGGCGCTAGCGGACATGCTGGACCACGCTTCGAAATTCAAAAAGACAGGCTAGTTTCATTAGCGGGCCCCCGCAGCAATTCGACGTTTGTTGCCACGAGCCGTCCTTTGGAAGAAGATACTGATACTCGAATTATAGATGTTGGCTGCGATGGAGAAATATGGGTAAGAGACGTCTACTTTTCGTTTTCGTTTGTTTCGTTGGATGCGCCGCCGCGCAATCGCAATCTGCATCGTCAAAACGTGGCCCGGCGAAGATTGATGCCTCCGCGGTGTGGCAGGTAACGCCGCAATTCCTCGCCAGCGGCCACGCTGTCTGTGACGGCACTGCGCATATCGTCGAGTGTCTACTAGGCCAGATGTCGAAGGCTGGCGCTCCCGTGGCCGCAGTGAGCTTTGCGCGTGAACTCTCCAAGCAAAGTCACGGCGAGTTCGGCATCATGACCGGCTTCCAGGACGGGGGGGCGGTTAGCGTTGCGTGGATTACTTATCCACTTCGCGCCAACACCAACTATGGTCTGTTGCTGGTGAATGGACAGCCGCGGATTGTGAACCTCGAGGATTTAAAACTGCTCGACAGAAAGACGATGAAGCAGAGCGCGCAGTTTCAGGATCTCAAGAATCAGTTCCCCCAAGTCGATTTGTGGCCGGGAGACCGTGACGGCAAGACATGGCCTGAGTCGCAGCCGGGCCCAAACGGTGGAACCCAGTTTGTGGTGTCGTATCCCTTAATTAATGGATGCCACGCCTGCGCTCGCGCCGGACTAGCCATCTTCACCTGGAATTTCGATGCCCAGGGAAAATTTCTCGGGACGTCATTCCAAGGGATGACGCCCGCGCCGTTGCAATGACGGCGACCACTGCGGCCCGCCTAACCAGGCCCCTCAGATTCCGGCATACCAGGCATAGCCTGCTTCTGCATTCACGCCGCCCAGACCCTTGCCGAACTTTTTCAGATTGTCGGTGACCGTCAGGTGGGTGAGGAACTTCACGTTCTTGTAGCCGACCTGGCGCGGGAGCCGCAGGCGAAGCGGCCCACCGTGGCCCACGGGAAGCTCGTCGCCATTCATGCCATAGGTGAGAAGGGTCTGCGGATGCAACGCGTCGGCCATGTCGATACTTTCCCACCAGTCGGAGTCGATCGAGTAGTAGACAACGTATCGCGCTTGCGGGTGAACCTCCACGGCTTGCAAGACTTGCGAGAGAGGCACGCCGATCCACTCGGCGATATACGACCATCCCTCTTCACACTGCAGCATCGTGATCTGGCTGTGAGACGGGTAACTCTTCAGTTGATCGATCGAAAACGTGGCGGGCCGGCCGACCATGCCGTTGACTGAGAGGCGCCAGTCGGCAAACCCTCCGGCCTGAAGGCGCTTGAATTCGCCGGTTAGAGGGTCGATTTCGTTGGCGAAGGGAGGCTTCGAAATCTGGCTGCGAGAAAACTCGCGCGCTAACGAATGCTTCGTCAGCAAACGTTGCGACGCGTAAGTCAGCGTTTCGCCAAGCCCCCAGATTCCGCCATGATCGGGCGGGACGAGGCCATACGTTTGCGCCAGCCGCGCGGCGACGCCAACGCCAGCTACCCCGGCCGTAGCCGCGAGTCCGGTAGCAATTAGTTTGCGGCGCGAGAATTTGCTGGGTAAGACGTTGCTGGAAGAAGGCTCGCTCATGTGCGCTCCTCGTCCGCCGCGGCGACAGGTGTTGCGACGCGGCCCGTGATCATCGCCCGCATGCGGCTTCTAAATCCGGCAAACCAAACCATTCCGACGTGGACCAGCAGGAAGAGCACGAGAGACAGAGTGACAAAAAAGTGAAGCGTACGCGCCGATTGCTGGCCGCCGAGTACATTGACGGTCGCTGGAAACGCGGAGACAAACGCGGGAGACATAGCCAGGCCCGTCCAGATAACTAGTGGGAAAAGAACAAAAATCACGAACAGGTAGGCGAGCCTCTGCAGCAGGTTATATGACCATGCTTCGGCCTCGCTCGGCCGCTCGAAGCGCAAATGGCTGGCGATGTCCGTTGATAAGGCCCGCCACGACAGATCAGCGCGTCGGGGCGATAAGCTCCTGCGGAAATGCCCGGTTAACCAACCGAAGACTAAATACAATAGCCCCGTCAACACCACCACCCATGCAGCCTGAAAGTGGAGATACCGGCCCCAGCCATTGGCGTCCGGCAACAAGTACCCATAGCCGGTCGGAACTAATTTCCTTGAAGCAGGAATCGGCAACTTAAACAACGTCGGAGTCAAATCGTTGCCGACTTCGCCCCAATAGAAGCGCGGGTGAGAGATGACGATTCCAGTCCCGCTGACGAGCAGCGCGAGAAAGCACAGGGCGGTGATCCAGTGCGTGACGCGGACGAGGGCAGAGTGCCGCGGAGTAACCGTCGTGGTAGGGACGGCGGTCGGAACGGCGGCGGGAAGGGCCGAGGCAGCGCGTGGTATGTAAGCGGAATCGCTCACTCGGGAATGCTACCATGTGGCGCGCACATCCGACATTCGCGAATCCAACTGGCTGTTGGCCGCGCGGCGATCGTAGCGGTGCCGTCCCGGCGGCAACGAGATGAATGAGCGCCGGGCTGGAATCCACCCCTCATTCCGGGCATCTAGCGATTGTGAGTTTTACGCGATTGATCGCCAATTGACCTAAACCAGCGTGCGATATACAAAGTGCAGATGCTTATTCTCCTCAAAGATGCAGTGGACACACCAGGCGTGTTCTTCCCGTTCGGCGCAATTCCAGCGGCAGAACTCCGAGAGTGGCTGCGTCAGAATGCGCTGGTACTCCCTTCCGACCTTATAGAACTATGGGAGGCGACTGGCGGCGGGGACATCTTCGATAGCGAGACAATCTTCCGCCCGACCGTCCCTTCAATTCCAAACTCCTGTTTCGTCGAGGATGACATTGAGGGCAGAAATGCCGCTCATGCCGCAGAAGGAAAACCATCGAGACTCTATATATTCCATCAAGGAGCTTTTCTCTCCGCTATCCGGTTATACGACCAGAAATTCGTGACCCTGACGAAGAATTACGCCATCCAAAACTCATTTGGTTCCTTTGACGACTGGTACGTCCGAACTCTCAGGGCCGAGTTCGGTGAGAGGTACGGACTCGCCCCACTGCGAGCCTGACCGTTTTAATCAGCGGTTTCACTACTGAGAATTGTTAGCAACTCGAAGTGCGTTGTGGCAGCCGGACCTGTAAGCCGAATTCGCCGGACTGCATTGCAAACAGACAACTTATTTGAAATCAGTCGCCGTGAACTGTCAATGATGTCAAGTTTGGCAGTGTTGGCAGGTTTTGCGTCACACCGGCGTCACAATGGGCGGTCCGAGACGATTGTTTGCTGGTAGTCGCGATCAGCCTACTTACAAGTTAGCCTTGGCAAGTCGACGGCGAGAAGTCATAGCCATTTCTACGGATCGACCCTGCACTCGGCGAGGTTACTGTTCTGCTTGCTCGTGCGGGCTTCAACCGCGGGCGCACACAGCGTCCGGCGATTTCCTTTGACTCCTTCATTCGGCTGCCATAGCGAAGACTGTGGCGTGGTGTATAAGGGCCGTTGTGGGTTGTCGTTCGCCACCCTGGCCCAGGTTTACCATGGTCTCCGGAGCCCTGTTATGCAGCGTCGAGAATTCACGTCGCAGCGCGAAATCATCGATGCCCTCGAAGACGAGCTCAGAGTAAGCGGCGGGCCGCTAAACTTCACTGTTTCCGAGGTGAAACCGGATGGCGCAGCGCTTTTTAAGGTATTCATCAATTCGGCAGATTCTTCTCACGGACTGGATGAGAGCCTCGAGGGCGCCGCGGCGGCTTGGCCGGGGCCGCCCAAAGGAACAGCTGACGTCCTCTCCGTCTCTGCCGAACACGACCAAATCAACATCCGGTATCTCAGTGGCCCACCACCCCGTAAAGGCGGCCAGATCGTCCTTCACACCCCGCGATATTTGGAGGCTCTGAGGGACATTTGGAAATCACCGCTCTTTGCCGAGGCAAGTCTTGGTTGGCTTGAAAAAGTCACCGCTCTGAATTACTCCCCACTCCCCGATGTGCGTTCGGTACCAGGCTTCCCCGAATTGAGGGATAGGCAAAGACAGGCATTTGGGCTTGCTGGATCGAGAGTTCGGGTTCCTTTGGGGACCGCCGGGCACCGGGAAGACCTATACGGTGGGAGCGATATTGGCCTCGTACCTGCATCAAAGGCCGCAAGCGAGAATCTTACTGCTTTCGACGACGAACTGGGCGGTCGACATTGCATTGCTGTCGGTCGACCGCCGTCTGGAAGAACTCGAGCGGACCGATCCCGCGGCTCACGGATTGCGCCAGCGGTGCAAACGAATCGGAACCCATTTCATCGCCGGCAACTACAAAGGCCGCGAACACTTATTACCAGTTGTTGATAGCGATCTTGTTCGACGGATTGCTCAGCTCGAAACGCAGATGCCGGACCGAAGCAATGCGGCAGCATATGCCACCTGGAAAGACAAGATTAGCGCTCTTCGAGCACAGATACCGAAGCCCATCGATCAGGCGCAAGTGGCGGCGATGACCACGACCGGAGCATCTTTTTCGTACAGTGCTCTGCGGGCTCGTCGACCATTCGACCTCATCTTGTTCGACGAGTCCAGCCAAGTCAGCCTGCCCCATGCGTTGGCGTTGGCGCCGCTTGGCCAGCGAGTCCTCTTCGCCGGCGACCACAAGCAGCTTGCACCGATCGTGCGGTCAGCGCGTCCCGATGCAACGAAGTGGCTTGGCGTATCAATGTTTAAGTACATGAACCCGCAGAACCGCTGCTTCTTGAATGAACAGTCCCGTATGGCCGAAGAAATTTGTGACATCGTTAGCCACGTGTTCTATGACGGGGAGTTGATCGTCGCCGAGAAGTGCGCAACCGACGTGGAGTGGTGTGCGGAGCGACGTACGCAGTTCGTCCCCGGGATGGGTGCCGACCGCGTACACCTCGAAAAGTGCCCTGCGGAAGGCGACTTCAAACAGACGAAATATGGCATTGGCACACGCTACAAGTCCGCCGAGTATATCGGACAGATCGTTCCTTCTCTCGCCGGCCAGGTCGGTGAGGAGAACGTGCTCGTCTTGACTCCTTATCGAGCACAGCGAGGGCTGATCAAAACTTTTCTCCGAAATGCTGGACAGGCCAAGGTCCCGGTCAGCACCGTGCATAGGGCGCAAGGGAGCGAGTATCACACTGTTATTTTCGATCCAGTGATCGCGACTGGCGGGAGATTACTGGGGCATCCTGTCGAAGGGCCTCGATTGATCAACGTCGCGCTGAGTCGAGCGAAAGCACGCCTGATTGTGATTCTGTCCCTCGGCGACTACGCCAATGAGTACCTGCGGCGAATTGCTCACGTGATCTCCGGTGAGGGGTAATGGATGGAGCCAGTCGACGTCCGTGAACGGGTTGTTCCTGCCGAAGCAGAGCTGACGCGCGTTCCAGCTTCCGAATACCGCTGCACATCTCGTTGTGACGCCGGTGTGACGCGTTTGCTTGGGCAGCGGACAAACAACTTATTTAGAATCAGTCGCCGTGGAGTGTCAATGATGTCAACTTTGGCAGTGATGGTAGGTTTTGCGTCACACCGGTGTCACAATGGGCGGTTCGAGACGATTGTTTGCGGGTAGTCGCGATCAGCCTACCTACAAGTTTGCCTTGGCAAGTCGACGCAAGAAACTCTCCTTGGCGGCGTGTGTCTGCCGGATCTTCTCAAGTTCCATCTGAAATTTGGCCCTCTTGCCCCGGCGGACTGCGAGATCATGCAAGTCGGTCAGCAAGCCAACTGCCCTGGCATAGTCATTGGGCTGCCGCTTCAGGATATGTACGGCGACCTGCTCCCAGATTTCCGGTTCGCGTCGCGCTAGTTGATCGAGATAGCGAGCTCGGTTGGCCTCGTCCTGGGCCTTTCGTCTTGCCTCTTCTGCCGCGCGCTGTTCGTTCAGCCGCCGGATTCTTTCCTTCGCTCGCGCGTGGGCCACGGCCAGGATATCGCCTGCACTGCGCCGGGCCGTTGCAACCGTCTGCGAAGAGTGTTGAGAGTTTTGACGCTGAAAACGCCGCATGAGATTGCTTCGCCAGAGTTCACTCGACTCCACTCCCGCAGTAATGAGTAACTCGTTTTTGTCCTTTTCCGGCAGACCTCGAATCCATGCGGACAGCTCTTTGCGGCTCGGTCCAGCCGCGAGTGGTTTTGAAGCCTGTGCTGCAACCTCAACGAGATCCTCGTTGATTTCGAGGAATTCGATCAGAGCATCGAGGGAACCGGACAATTCTTGCAAGCCTGCAGGCACGGGCGGCTCCGTTTCATCTTCATCAAGTCCTCCATCCTGCGCACTGCGAAGCCAGCCGAGATACAGGCATCGGAGGTCGCCGCGAAGCAGGTCTGAGCGCAGAGGCATCAGGGAGGCCATCCATCCGGTCCCGTCGTCCTCGCCATCCCACTCCGACTCACATCCAAATTCAACGATCACGAATCTCGCGGTTCTTCGCACACGTACGGTCTCGCCTGGGATCATGGCCTTGAGCAACTTGTAGTCAACCGCTTCCTGCGGGAGGCGAATATAGAACTCATGCGTCCCCCAGTTCGCGAAGTAGACAAAAGCGTCAAAATATTTCTCCAGCAGCTTGCTCGGATTGGCTTTCAGGTCTCCCCATTCGTAGTGGTTCGTGAAGCTCGTTGTGGTAATTGCGGCCCGCGTCGAGATGGAACGTAGCGCGGCCATCTCTTTTTTGGTCAGCGGACGGTCGATTGCGCGGAAATCGTAGTACTGGTATTCGCTCACCAGGACCCTCGGCGCCAGTGGCGATAAGCGACAATCCATTCCACGCCCGCCGGTGCCGGCATTGGCAAAGGCAAGTCCAGGATTGGGATCTTCTGGCGCGTTTTGCCTCGACGGCAAATGGCTACAATTTGGCCATCTAGCGTCATGTCGACTTTCTCTACCTCAGCATCGACGCCGAGGACCTTCACAGGGAACGGCAACGCTAGGTGCTCCTCAATCATGGTGAAAAAACCGCCTGCTTGTTCTTCTTCGCCGTTAGCATCCACGATCGCTTGTTCGATCAGTTCCTTAAGCCTCGCCTTGCTGAGTGAAGGGAGATTAGTCCCAGACTCGCCTTTCAGCTTCCGCAGATGCAGAATCGCCGGGCGACTGTTCCGCTTCGTCATGTTTCTCCGTTGATAAAGGGCTCTTTGGGAGATCGATTTTCAACCTGCTGAGAGAACGACCCTTTCGTTGCTGGCGTCCCGGATCGTGTAGCCGATCATGTTGTACCCTTTCAGGCGACGCGCATACATTCGCGCCAGCATAAGGACGTTGGAGTCCACGTAATCGTAGACTCGCACAACACGCTTGGCATCATGAAGTCGGTGGAGACGCCCTACGTATTGCTGTAGCGTTCCCTTCCAGGAAATGGGCATTGCCAGAAAGAGTGTATCCAAGCGAGCGTCGTCGAATCCTTCGCCTATGTAGCTGCCGGTCGCCAGAATGACTCTCGGTTCGCACTCGGGCACAGCCGCAATTGCCTCTGCTGTCGATCGTCGTTGTTTCTTGCCCATGCCACCCTTCAGCGTAAACACGTTGTTCACCTTGCCAGCAAGCTCCGTTTCGAAGTATTTCAAGTGCTCTGTTCTGCCGGTAAGAAGCAACGGTGAACGCCCGTCTACGGCTGCCTGGACGAGATCGGTAAGGATCAATTCATTGCGGACGCGGTCATCGACGAGTGCGGCGTACACTTCCTGAATCGTCATATCGGTTTGCTCAGGTGGCAAGCAAAAGTCTGTCAACCGAGGAACTACCTCGTGCTCGAAAGGGGTAGCTGCCGTCATCGAGCGGGCGCTGAGCTTGAATCGAATCGGACCGCACTGCATATAGATGATGGGATGGTGTCCATCTTTTCGCTCGGGAGTTGCTGTCAGTCCGACGACGTACTTCGCTTTCACCTGCTTCATCACCTGCTCAAAGGTAAACGCCGATAGATGGTGGCACTCGTCAACAATCACTTGACCATACTCTGCCACGAAGTCTTTCACCCCTTCCTTGTCGAGGCTACTTTGAAGAATGGCAATATCCACACAGCCACTGCGTTTTGTCGTCCCTCCTCCGATTTGTCCGACTGACTTGGCGGGAAGGTTGAGGAACATTGCCAACCTCGCATGCCACTGGTCTAACAATTGTTGACGATGTACCAACACCAAAGTGTTCACCTTTCTTCCCGCGATCAGCCATGCTGCCACAGCCGTCTTGCCAAAAGCCGTGGGAGCACAGAGAATTCCTTCATCGTGCTGCACGAACGCATCAACGGCATCCTGCTGTAACGGACGCAGTCGGCCGGAGAACTCTACCTCGATCGGACGACCAACAAACCGTTCGTCACTGACTTCTGGCTTGATGCGGTGCGTTTTCAACAACTCGATAACCTCCACCAGACAGCCGCGTGGTAGGGCAATGTGGTTAGCGAGTTCCTCGCCACAGGCGATAACTCGTGGCTTGTTGAAAGTGGGAAGCCTCATCGCCTGCGCCTTGTAAAATTCGGGGTTCTGGAATGCCCCAAGGCGAAGCAACCGGTTGAGCATTGCGGAAGGAAGATCCTTCTTTTCGATATACAAAAGGTTGGCGCGAACAATTCGGACCTGCACCGGAAGGGGGCCTGGCATTGGACGCTCTGCTCGCTTTCGGGATGGCGGCAGAGTCCAAGGGTCTTGTCCCTCATCTTCCGCAGAGCTGATTCTCACTCCGATAAGGTCCCCACCTCGTTGAGCTTCCAGCACGACGGCGTCAGCAGCAGAAACGGGCATCCGTTTCACGCCCGCCAGAAAGGTCCATTGATCATCATATGGACGAAACCCCGCATCTATGAAGACACTGTTTCCATCTGCGCGCGGAAGCTTTTGCAGCGGCAGCGCGATTAGGTTGCCAAGTCCGCCCTTTGGCATGGTGTCTTGGTTGGGAAAGAAGCGGTCGTATGAATCCAATCCAAGTTGGTGACGGGACTCCATGGCCCGAGTCAGGATTGAACAGCCCAGTTTTCGCGCGGTGCTTGCGGGAACTGGATAGTCGAAGAAGATCCACACGTGGCCACCGTTGCCTGAGCGCGAACGCTCCAGTGCCGCTGGCACTTTCAGTTCGCCACATACGGCCAGAAACGCAGTAGCATCCTTTTGCCATGTCTTCTTATCGAAATCGACCGCGAGGAACCAGCAGGTCTCATCCTGCAGCAGCGGATAAATGCCGACGGTGTTATCTCCGACGAGGTGCCCACGGACCACCTCGTCAGTCAGCGGTCTGAACTTCCGAGTCTGGCGGTCAACCTTCTTGCGATCCTCGTCTCTGGCGCGAAGATAGGCCTTCCAGTCACGATCTGCCTTGGGCATGTACCCAGATCGCCCGTCGGCGTTCTCCCAGCGAACTGCATAAACGTCGTCGCGGCCGTGGAAGAGGCTCCGGAACAAAGCAATGCGTTGTTCAGCTTTCAAGACAGGGGTATGCGCACTTGGTTGGGTGCTCGTTGTGACGGGAATACCGTTCGGGGGCTGCACCACCGGAAGCTGTATGCCGTGCTCTTGCAAAAAACTTCGCAGACGAACATTTTCTTCCCGTAGGCGCTGCACCTCAGCAAGAGCAGATTGCAGGTCCAAAAGTTTGGGATCAGATTCGTTCACGTAAAGCCATCATCACCTTGAGTACTGCCAGAACTCGATCAAGGAATAATCTCACACCTCGCGGACGTCCCTGTGTGTCCGTAGAGGAAGCGAGAAAGCAGTCTACACACCACGCCTTTTCTGGGGATTGTCAGTTCTTTTTCGCAGTGGGTGGCGGGTTTTCCGCAGGGGGTAGGCTACGCGAAGGTGGCGTCATTCTTTCCACTGAGACTGGGATCAAGTGTTTCAGTGCAGCGTTCTGGAAGTTTCGCCTGTAGTGAAGTTGGCCCTTTTTCGGCCTCATGCGCAAGGCGATTCTCAAGCAAACGAGAACCGAGATTCCGTCCGATACCGCTCAACTGCGTTACACCGGCGTCACAACGGGACACGGCGTCCAGTAAGTGATTGAAAATAAAACCTTGTGGCAGCCGGACCTGTAAGCCGAATTCTGTCCGCCTTGCGGCGGGACGGTCATTCCTCTGGGCCACGCATTACTGCGGGGCTCAAGCGACCTACCCGGAGGTTGTGGCGCGCCGAGCCGGCACGCATCCCCGTCGCTCCCGAAGGCTCGCCGGAAAATCCCTCCCTATTTGGTCTTGCTCCGTGTGGGGTTTGCCCTGCCCGTTGCATTACTGCCGCGGCGGTGCGCTCTTACCGCACCTTTTCACCCTTACCTGAGCCTTGCGGCCCGGGCGGTATGTTCTCTGTGGCACTTTCCGTCGAATCAACCCACCCTTGCAAAAAACGCAAGGATGGACCATCCTCCCGGACGTTATCCGGCACACTGCTCTGCGGAGTTCGGACTTTCCTCCCGTCTTGCAATTCCGACGAGCGACCGTCCGGTCCGGCTGCCAACCTGTTCATTATAGTGCAGGGTAGGCCTCGTACAGATATTGCCGGCAGATTGGCAGTCCTGTAAGCATCAAATCAGCCTCCGACCGCCAAAGCAATTTTCCCTGCGATAAAAAAGAAAGCAGCAGCGGCCATCCGGAGGTATCCCGAAATCGTAACGCCCGCGTACTTTTCTAAGAACCAGGGGATCGCCGGACAAGCCGCAATCCCCGAAAGCAGCGCGAACCAACCGTTGGTTAGCGGCCATGGCCCTTTCGTCCACAGAAGCCATATGCCGCCCCCGGCCGCGGCGATTGTCCATGCCCAAGCCGCGATCCAACCGAACGTTGCACCCAACGTGGTTCGCCTGATCGTCTTTCCTTTAGCATCCTCTGGCTGAGATAGCATTGACAATGCCTTCTGTTCGAATTCACATTCGGACGGGACTCGCGGGCGCCGTTCGCTCTCACTCCACTGCTTTGGGCGCAAGGGCGAACACATAGATCAGCAGGGCAGCGCCAATTAGCAAGGGGATTACCCCCACAAGATACACTGGCCCATCTTCGCGCTCCACGATTCCGCGCAGAAGAACCATGACGCCGAGACCAACGGCGGCTGTGATTAAACCACCCAGCTTTAGACCCTCTATGCGGCGGCGAAAGGAATTCTTTTGGTTCTCGCGCAGAAGTTCCAGCGCGCTCTTGGCGCCTTCTGTAGAGCTTTCCGCAATCTTCTTCACCGCTTCGCTGGTGTAGTAAGCCTCACGTTCCTTACGGCGAGCTTCGGCCCATGAGGCGACGGCCAGAAAGGAGAATAAAGCAATGCTTCCTACGACCGGTATCGCGATCGCTACAACCCCAACGGTATTGCTGTTCGCCTCGAATGCCATATCCACTCCTTGAAATTCCTGTGCTTACGTCTGGTATGACCCGTCTTGCCTGACCACGGTTGCGTTTTCTTTGCGCGCAATGCACTTTTGAAATAATGCAACCGTCCGGGGCTGCGCGATGTCATACCGTTGAGGCAATCCCTGAGTGAGCGCCAGCGACGATCAGGCCGATGTGGAAAGAGTCCTGGCCGGTGAGATCTCGGCCTATGAGGGAATCGTTCGCCGTTGGCAGGGGCCGCTGATCAATCTCGCGTACCGCTTCTGCCATGATCGCGGCCGGGCCGAAGAAATGGCGCAGGAGGCCTTTCTGCGCGCCTACCGCGCGCTTGCTCAGTGGGCGCAACGATGCCGCCTTCTCCACTTGGCTTTTCGCACTGGCGACCAATCTCTATCGCTCGGAAATCCGACGCATTCCGGCGCGATCTCTATCCCTCGATGAAATCGCCGAACTTCATGACCAGCGCGCTTCTGACGGAGGCCTCGAAAACCGCGACCAGGATCGCGCCGTGCGGCGCGCTGTTTTGTCCCTGCCCGCCAAATATCGCGAGGCTCTAATCCTTTTTTATTTTCATGACATGGATGTGACCAGCGCGGCCCAGAGCCTCGGATTGCCCGAGGGCACAGTGAAGGCGCGATTATTTCGCGGGCGCGAAATCCTGCGCGACAAACTTCCGCAACTGCTTGCCGTGCCGCGCCTGGAGGAGGCTTGATGAAACGCTTGACTGAACATGAGGAGGACGAGATGAACCGCATTCTTTCCCAAGACCACGAAATTCTCCCCTCTGTGGGCTTTGCCGCTTCCGTCATGGACGCAGTTCGGCGCGAAGCCGCAGCCCCAGCGCCGATTCCGTTTCCCTGGAAACGCGCGCTGCCGGGAGTGGTAGTTAGCTCCCTGGCGCTGGGTTGGATTCTGTTGGCGTGGATTGTGCACACGGCGCGATCGATCACTGCCTCCGCTGTGCCGCAGTTCTCTGTTTCCTGGCCATCCGTGGCATCGTCCTTATTCCATGGAAACATGCCATCTGCGGCCGGCTGGATCGTGCTCGGACTTG
This sequence comes from uncultured Acidobacteriaceae bacterium, assembly GCA_963800565.1. Classification (GTDB taxonomy): domain Bacteria; phylum Acidobacteriota; class Terriglobia; order Terriglobales; family Acidobacteriaceae; genus Acidiflorens. Next base: position 2,395,208 of record CAWDBM010000006.1, on the reverse strand, counting down.
TGATCGCGTTGGTATCGACGAAACTATCGATGCAGCTTGGCTCCGGCGAGGTGTGATGATCGTCGCGTTGTCGAGCTTGGCCGCAGCTTGATCGCCGGTGTCGTACTTAGAATGGAATTCGACGGTTTACCGGATTCACATAACACCCGCTAATTGTGGCAGTATACGGGCCATACTCGCATGCCCCATCCTGCTAAACTCATTTGAAGAAAAAGCGCTTGCTCCCACGTGCGCGCAGGTGCGGCTTCACGCGCAAGCCATTCGCAAATGCACATCACCGAGGGAATCAAAATCGCGTTCCTGTCGCTATGGGCGAACAAACTGCGCTCCGCCCTCACCTTGCTCGGCGTGGTGATCGGAGTTGCAGCCGTGATTGCCGTGGTCACCTTCGTGAACGGCATCAACGGATACGTAGCGACAAAGATTTTCAACCTCGGCGCTGACGTCTTTATCGTCTTCAAAGTTTCGCCCGCCGTCACCAACGTCGATAAATTCCTCGAAGGCGAAAAGCGCAAAGACTTGACCATGGAGGACTACGAAGCCGTCCTTGAAGCCTGCAAGCATTGCGAATGGGTGGGAGCTTCGCTCTATAACACTACCGGACACGTGAAGTACGGAGAGCAATCCATCAGCGATACCATTGTGCGCGGATTGACGCCCTCCATGGTCACCATTCTCGATATCGATCTCACTGCCGGACGCATGATTAGCGATACCGATTTGCGCAACAATTCCGCCGTGGTCGTCATCGGACCGGACATCGCGGACAACCTGATGCCGGGCGCGGATCCCATTAACAAGGAGGTCCGCATCGACGGATGGATTTATCGCGTAATCGGCGTGGGTAAACGCAAGGGCAAGACGCTCGGCCAGAGCTTGGACAATTACGCCCTCATGCCAATCACCGCGTTCATGAAGCAGAATGGCTCGCATAAGGATGTCCACATCTCGGGGAAAGCGGCGGCGAGCGGCGCCGTTTTCGACGAAGCCATGGATGAAGCGCGCGCCGTGTTGCGGGCGCGGCGGCACGTCCATCCCGGCGACGATGACAATTTCGATATCGAAACTAACGATAGCCTGCTGAGCATTTGGTCGAATTTCAGTGGCACATTTTTTTACGCGATGATCGGAATCGCTGCAATTTCGCTCGTCGTAGGCGGCATCGTGATCATGAATATCATGCTGGTTTCGGTGACGGAGCGGACGCGGGAAATCGGCATCCGCAAAGCGATGGGCGCACGGCGCGGCGACATCCTGCTGCAATTCTTGATTGAATCGGTGGCGTTGGCGCTGCTTGGCGGAGCAATTGGAGTGGTCTTCGGCATCGTCTTTGCCAAGGGGGTTACACTCGCCATTGGCATGCCCTCGACGATCAAGCTGTGGGCGGTGATGGCGGGAGTGTTAGTGGCGGCCAGCGTGGGGATTTTCTTCGGCGTCTATCCCGCGCGGCGGGCCGCGATGCTCGATCCGATTGCGGCTTTAAGATTTGAAACTTAACCACAGAGGGCAAAGAGTTTCACAGGGGAAAGCCAAGACAGGAAAAAGGTTTTCTCGGCGCACTCTGCGTCTCGGCGGTGAAGAGTTTTGAACCGATGCTAGTCAAAGGCGAACTCGGCGAAGGGCTGAACATGGCGCTCGATACGATCCGCAGCAATAAGCTGCGTTCTTCGCTGACCGTCCTCGGCATCGTTATCGGCGTGGCCGTGGTCATAGGGATTTCATCAATCGTGCGCGGCCTGAACGATAACGTCAGCCAGGTCATCACCAGCCTCGGTTCGAATATTATTTTCGCCTTTCATCTCGAGCCCTTTACTTTTGGGCGTCCGACGGAAGAGATGCGCACGCGCAAAGAATTGACCTTCGATGACGCGATGGCAATGCAGGATCTGCCGCACGTCAAAGCCGTCAGCGTGGGAGTTCGCTATTTCCGGCCCGAACTCGGCACCGGCACTTACTCCGTCAAATACAAAGACCGTAAGGCGAAACAAACGATTCTGGAAGGCGACACCAGTTCATACAAAGATGTGATTGACGTGGCACTCGACTCCGGCCGCTGGTTCAGCAGCATCGATGAAGAACGCCGCGCCCCAGTCATTATTATTGGGCACGACACCGCGCAGGAGCTTTTCCCCAGTGAATCGCCCCTGGGCAAAGAACTCGACATAGAGGGGCAGTTGTTTACCGTGATAGGCGTGGCGAAATTGCGCAAGAGCGTGTTCGGCGGAGGAAAGAATCCTGACGACAACATCGTTTTCTTTCCGCTGAGTACGTTTCGCAAGCTGCATCCCGAATTGAAGCAATACTGGATCAGCGTGAAAGCCACGTCGCACGACGACATGCCGAAAGCCATCGACGAGATGCGCGAGTTGCTGCGGCGGCGGCGAAGGGTTGCGACGGAAAAGCCGGATAACTTCGCCGTCTTCACGCAAGACTCGATCTCCGATGTTTGGAATCAGATCACCGGAATGATTTTCGTCTTCATGTTTGCGGTATCGAGTGTCGGGCTGATCGTGGGCGGCGTTGGGGTGATGAATATTATGCTGGTGTCGGTCACCGAGCGCACACGCGAAATCGGCGTCCGCAAAGCCATCGGCGCCCGCAAGCGCGACATTCTCGTCCAGTTCACGCTGGAAGCGGTTATGCTAACGGCGGTCGGCGGAGTGATCGGACTCTTGGTGGGAGGAATTATCACGGCGATCGTTCCGATTGCATTTCCGTCCTTGCCCGCGACCATGTCGATCGATTGGTCGATCTTCGCCTTTGTCGCCTCGGCCACAGTTGGATTGGTCTTCGGAATTTATCCAGCGTGGAAAGCAGCCAACCTCGATCCCATCGAGTCGCTGCGCTACGAGTAACATAGTGCCGCCAAGATGGTGCCGATGCCGCCACTGACAATCAGAACTGCGATCGAATTCGTGGCCTTGATTGGAACCGCAGGCAGTTTATGTTTCTATTTTCTATCTGCGCTCGGCTTGGCTAGTTTTCTGCGCTATCGCCGCGACAAAGCCGAGCAGGCTGCGTGTCTCGATTCTGCGTTGCCACCCGTTTCCATCCTCAAGCCATTGAAGGGCGTTGATCCCGAAATTTGGGAGAATTTTTGCAGTCACTGCGAGCAAGACTATCCCGAATTCCAGGTGATCTTCGGAGTCAGCGACCCGGCCGATCCTGCCGTCGAAGTGGTGCGGAAGCTTCAGGGAAAATTTCCGAATCTAATGATTGAGCTGATCGTTTGCCATCGCATCCTGGGGACGAATATCAAGGTCAGCAACCTGGCTCAGATGTTGCGCGCTGCGCGCCATGAAATTCTCCTGGTGAATGACAGCGACATTCGCGTGCCTCCGGATTACCTGCGCAATGTAATTGCGCCGCTGGCGGATTCTTCAGTGGGGCTGGTTACTTGCCTCTATCGCGGCATCGCCTGCCCAACACTGGGCTCGCGGCTAGAGGCCTTAGGCATCGCCAGCGATTTTGTGCCGGGCGTCTTAAGCGCAAGATTTCTCGAGCACGGGCTGCATTTTGGATTGGGCTCAACACTCGCCTTTCGCCGTCGTGACCTCGAAGCGGCCGGCGGATTCGAGTCGATGGTCGATTATCTTGCGGATGACTACGAACTCGGAAAGCGCATCGCCGCGGCCGGAAAGAAAATTAAACTGAGCGCGACTGCCGTCGCCACGCTTCTTCCTGCTTACACAATCCGCCAATTTCTCGCCCATCAACTACGCTGGTCGCGGACGATTCGAGATGCCCGTCGTTGGGGATACGCGGGATTAATCTTTACCTTTGGACTTCCTTGGGCGTTATTGACCGTCGCAGCGACACGCGGCGCGTTCTGGGCCTTGGCATTATTTGCGCTGACATTCGCCGCGCGATTTTTCGTTGCCTATATCGCCGCGGATGCTGTGCTCGGCGACCGCCAGATGTTCCGCACCGGACTGATCACCAACATCTTCCTGCTGATATTGCGAGACTTGATTGCGCCCCTCGTGTGGATTGCCAGTTTTATGGGTAATCGAATCTACTGGCGCGGTGATGTCTTCGATCTGAAAGACGGGCGCTTAATCGTCGCGAAGTGAAGTGCCTACTGCGAAGGCAGCGTAGGCAGATTTGAAAAAATAGTTTTGCCGCCACGGCGTGCCACCACGAAGCTCTTCAATTCCTTGAGCGCCGCCGGATCTTTCTGATCGGTCCAGAAAAAAACGCGCCCCGGACTATTCCACATACTCACAAATGATTCCTGCGTCTCCCAAACCGGAGGAGCGTCAGGAAACTGCGCGCCATACCACATGTTTCCACCAGGAGCATGCAGACTGCGCAGGCGCAGACCCGTGTAGAAGCTGAGCGTCGACGCATTCTCGTAGAGACCGTACACAACGATCACATCGCCCGGCCGATATTGCTCGCGAATCGCCAGCGCCAGGTCTTTCGACGAAATAATCGGAGAGAAAATACCGAACGCGATGCGCACGCACGCCAGCACAACCACCATCATCGCGACCAGCGCCGCATTTCCAGCGCCAGCGCGGTCGCGATGCCGCAGAATAAAATTGCCAATCGTGCCCAACAGAAACGCCAGCGAGAAGCCAAACAACGGCAAGCGGAATGCCCCCATCGCCTGAGGAGTTAAATCCAGAAAGTGCCCGAAGGAGAGCGCATAATCCTGAGGATTTTTTCGCAGCAGGTCCGACAGATCTGTGCCCGGAGCGGGCACCTTCGAAAACACAAGCAGCGCAAAACCGGCTGCCGCGATGACGACTCCGATCACGAGCAATACCGCCGACGAAATCCTTCCACCGCGGCGCTCGCCACTGCCGACAACCGAAGTTCTCTCCCGTTGCAGCCAACCGCCAACCAGCAAAGCCATCCCCGGAATCGCGGGGATGGTGTAGTACTCCTGCCGCGTCGACAGGCTGAAGAAGCCCACGATCACGAGGTTCCACAGGAAAAATAAAAGATAAGCTCGCCGACGCCGCGACATTTGCGAACGAAACTCGCGCCATCGTCGCGGTACTTCCTGCAGCGACTGCGGAAGAAACACGGTCCAAGGAATTAGCCACACGACCAGAAGCGCCCAGAAGAGCAGCAGTGGAACTTTGTCGTAATCCCGCGGAACGCGGGTGTTCAAGAAACGATTGACGTGCTCGTTGACGAAGTAGAACCACAAAAATCCGCGCACGTTGCCCTGGGGAGGATTGCGCAGCGCGGCCAGAATGTGCCACGGCGCAGCGACCACTAGAAAGACCAGCGTACTCGAAAACAAGCGAAGCTTCAGCAGGTGCCTCAGGTTTCCCGTGAGCAGCAGATAAAGTAAGATCGCGCCGACGGGAAAGACTAAGCCGATCAATCCTTTCGTAAGCACGTTGAGCGCACACACCGCCGCAAGACCCCAGCATACCCAGCGCGGAGGTTTCGTTTGCTCGACAGACATTAAGAAAAACCAAAACGTTGGCGTCAGCCACAAACCAACCGCTACATCGGGGATCAGAAATCGAGTAAAAAGAAACGGCCCGAGCGCCGTCGTCAAGACCAATGCAGAAACGAACCCGCCTTCGTCGCCGAATGCCCAGCGGCCCAATCCGTAGGTCGAGAGGATCATGGCGAGCACGACCAGCATGAGCGGGAAGCGAGTGCTCCACTCGCTGATGCCGAATATTTTGTAGCTGGCCGCGACGCTCCAATACATCAGCGGAGCTTTTTCCAGGTAGCGCTCGCCGTTGACGTAGAGCGTCACCCAGTCGTGGCGCTGCAACATTTCTTTCGCCGCCTCGGCATGCACTGTGTCGGCGTCGTCGAGCAGGGCAGGCCGAGACAGCCCTGTCATGTAAATAACCGCCCACAACGCAATCAGCAACAGTATTGAAATCTTGGGACGGAAAATTTTCGAGTTAATCGTTTTGGGATGGATCAGGTTCTCGGATGTCGAGAAGGCGGGATCGGGCGCAACGCTGGAATTCGTCAAGTGATTTCTTACTAGTATAAAGGAAAAAAACACCCGGACTACGGTGCTCTTAGTCCGCCGCCGCGACTTTGGCCGACACGCGAGCCTCTGCGACTTCGCGATAGATCTCAAGGATTCTCGACACCGAAGTCGTCCAGGAAAATTTCTTGGCTTGTTCATAGCCGCGCTGTTTCATTTGCACTCGAAGCTCCAGGTCAAGAAGGACGCGCTCCAATCCGCGACGGATCTCAAAAACATTTTCCGGATTCACCAGCAACGCCGCGTTGCCGGCGACTTCCGGCAAACTCGACGTATTCGAAGTCACGACTGGAGTACCGTGCGCCATGGCTTCAAGCGGAGGCAGTCCGAATCCTTCATAGAGCGACGGAAACACGAAAATCTTGGCGACATCATAAAAAATACGGAGCACTTCGATGGGCACGAATCCGAGAAAGCGCACGTCGTGCTGCACCCCGCTACGCACTACGGTACGGCGCAAGCGAGGATGGCTGGAAAGATCGTCGCCGATGATGATCAGCTTTAAATCAGGGTATAGGCCTTTTTTTTGCAGCTCGCTCTTGAGCGCGGAAAATGCCTCGATGATTCGCACCACATTCTTATGAGGCCGAATTGCCCCAGCATACAAAATAAAAGGATGGTTCACGAGATAGCGCTGGGCAATCAGGTCGCGATCGGCTTCGGTGGCATGGCCGTGTAGAAAACGCTCGTCAATGGCGTTGTAGACGACCTCGATGCGCGCATCCGGAATCGTCAACAGTTTTTCAATTTCGTTTCTGGTGAATTGCGAAACTGCGATCACACGTGCCGCGCGGCGCAGCACGCGCCGGGTCAGATAAAAATGCAGACTGCGCCGCAGACTGGATGCGTTGCGCGACCCATACATGTGCTCGAGCAGGTCATGCACGGTGATGACATAGGGGCATCCGAGGCCTCGCGGAAGCCAGAACAGATGCGGAATGTGCACGACGTCGCAGTTGAGGCGATGCACGATGGCGCGGAAATCGAGATTGCCTTTGAGCGTATTATCGCTGCCCGCCAGAGCCACGGCGTGGAAGTTGGGCGGCAGCGGGCCGCATTCCGCCACCTTCTCCGGCGCTCCGATCAGGAAATATTTGCTGTCGCGATCGAGGCGCGCGAGGGTGCGGACCACGTTGCGGATGTAGGTGCCAACTCCGAATTCCGTCATGCGACGGATGTCGATGGCTACTTTCACAGCCTGAATTTAATCATAGGGGCGAGAGGGAGCACAGGGAATTCGGCGCGTCTTGTTGGATCGAACGCTCCTGTTGCCCGCAAAGGTGTGACCACGGTAGGGGTCCCTCGCTCCGCTCGGGATGACAGTTTGATGACAGTTTATTGAGGTTAGGCCCGGACCTCGGCCTGCGCCTTGGCGCGCCGCTCGGCGTACAGCGGAAACTTCTCGGCCAGCCCCAGCACCTGCTTGCGAATCTTTGTCAGCGCCGCGGCATCGGCACGATGGTTGAGCGCCTCAGTAATCCAGTGGGCGATCTGGCGCATCTCCGCTTCTTTCATGCCCCGGGTAGTGACGGCCGGAGTGCCTATGCGAACGCCGCTCGGTTTCATCGGCGGATTCGTATCAAACGGAATCGCATTCTTATTAACGGTGATGCCGGCCTCGCCTAGAGCTTTCTCCGCTTCGCTCCCGAGCATGCCTTTCGCAAACACATCGACTAGCATGAGGTGCGTGTCGGTTCCACCGGAAACGATGCGATAGCCGTCCGCAGCCAGTGTCTCGGCCATCACCTTGGCGTTGGCAACAACCTGCCGCGCGTAGTCTCGGAAACTCGGCTGCGACGCTTCGAGGAAGCACACGGCCTTCGCGGCCATAATGTGGACCAGCGGCCCTCCCTGCATTCCGGGGAAGACGGTCTTATCGATCGCCGCAGCAAATTCCTGCTTGCTCAGGATCATGCCGGAGCGCGGTCCGCGCAGCGTTTTATGCGTGGTCGAAGTGACAATGTGCGCGTGCGGAACGGGCGAGGGATGCGCTTCTCCCGCCACCAGTCCTGCGAAATGCGCCATGTCGACCAGGTAGAGCGCCCCAACTTTATCGGCAATCTGACGCATCCGGGCAAAGTCGATGATCCGCGGATAAGCGCTGCCACCGCCAATGATCAGCTTCGGATGCTCCTGTGTGGCAATTCTTTCCAACTCGTCATAGTCGATGGTCTCGGTCTCACGCGTCACGCCATAGGGAACGATCTTGTAAGTCTTTCCGGAAAAATTAAGATGATGCCCGTGAGTGAGGTGGCCGCCATGAGCCAGATTCAAGCCGAGAATTGTGTCGCCGGGCTGAAGCACGGCGGCGTAAGCGGCTTGATTGGCCTGCGATCCGGAATGCGGCTGCACGTTGGCGTTTTCAGCACCGAAAAGTTTCTTTACCCGCTCGCGCGCCAGGTTTTCGACGACGTCGGTAAACTCGCATCCGCCGTAATAGCGCTTGCCGGGATAGCCTTCCGCATATTTATTCGTGAAAACTGAGCCCGCGGCTTCGAGCACGGCTTCGCTGACAAAGTTCTCTGAAGCGATCAGTTCGAGGCCTTCATGCTGGCGGCGTACTTCGTTATCGATGGCATTGGCGATTTCCGGGTCAACCTCATAGAGCGGGCGGGACATAGCGGAGTTTTTCATAAGTTGGGCACCGAAGTTTATTTTACTCGGGATACTGCAGTCCGCACCAACCAGAGAGGCTGAGATGCCATCCAATACGACGGAAAGAAGTGTGCAAAATGAACATTCTCAGATCTAGCTATATTCCGGCAGTGTTACTGCTGGCCGCACTCGTGGGATGCACCCAACAACAACAAAGCCCGCAGGAGTTGCGGGAGAAGACCGCAGAAGCGACGGCGGAAGCAAAGAGCGACGTCAAAGCCATGGCAGAAGGGGTGCGCGAAGGCTGGAACCGCGACAAACCCCTCGACCTGAATACAGCGTCGCGAGATCAATTGATGAGCCTTCCTGGAATGAGCGCCAGCGAGGCCGATCGCGTGATTGCCGGGCGTCCTTATAATGACTCTGTCGATGTAGAGACTCGGCATATAGTGCCCAAGGCGGAGTACGACAGAATCGCCGACCAGATCACGGCCCGCCGCTAAGAGAGTAAGCGCGAGCGTCTCGCGCCGTCGGACTTCTTGACGGACTGGCTCGGCCCGACTTTTCCGACTGGTTCGCGATCCGGCGCAATAAGTGCACGCCCAGTTGCTACCTGGCTTTCTTGATGTAATCGCTGCAAACGTGCGCTGCAAATTCTTTATCGCGCTGCAGTTCGAAGTTGCGCATCAGTTCATCGAAAGATCCACCGCCGGCCACGCCGGAAGCTTGGAATCGCCACCCACATTCCGAGCAACCGAAACCTCGAAAACGCTCTTGCTCGATCCAGACCAGCACCCGGCTCATGGCTTCCTCTGGAACTGTGTCCCAGCGCCTACGTAATTATTTTCGTAGTTCGGCAAGTTAGTTCCGGATTTCTTCTAACCGATCCTGTCTGTTGTAATACTCTGTCCTGGCGGCATCGCTGTGGTTCTTCTGCCGCCAATAGAGTTCGTTGGCGTAGTGGATGAAGTCCATTTCCTCCTGCAAGACTGCGATTCTGGCTTGCCTCGTGGCATCGAGGTCCATTATCGATCCACCCCGGCTACCGACCATGTGGGCGCACCTGTCGCTGTGGTGCAACGCAACGGATAGCCACTTGCTGTCAAGGGATGTAGCGTTCCGGTTTGCCATTAGCGGCTCTTCTCGCAGCCGCGAAGGGCCTGATTTCAACAAGAAAACCGCCATTCGATCTGCGAGTGCCGGAATTTTACGTGGGCCAATTTAGGGTCGTCTGTAGGGAATCCTACGCAAGGCGGAAGGTTTCATTTGCGCGGACGTCGATTTCGTGTGGTCTCGTTTTGGGGTGCGGCACAAAGCGGCTGTAAGCATTGGTCACGTTCGGTGCTGATCCGTGCGCGTGGCAGCGATGGGACGACTGTAGGGAACCCTACGGAAGCGTCGCGTGTGGGCCTGTATAATTTCGCGCTTAGTGCGGATCAAATAGAGTTGCCATTTCGCAGACCTTGACGGATAGCTTCAACGTTACGTCTGAGCAGGCTTTTCGGTTCTGGTTCGTGGCTAACAAAGACTTCAAAACCGTGCAGTCGGGAGAGCGCACGAATGGCGAGGGGAAGCCCGTCAGCAACTTAATCCTTCTATCGATCTCCGATAGCGAATACAACCTGCTTCGTCCTCATCTGGAATACGTCAATTTGCCCAACCATCTGGTCCTCCACGAGGCGGGTGGAAAGCTGGAATTTGCGTATTTTCTGAACCGGGGTTTGATTTCTCTCGTCGTCGTGATGAAAGATGGAAGAACTGCCGAAGCTGGCGTGGTTGGCAATGAGGGCTTCACGGGAGCACCGGCGGTGGTTGGCCTGAGCAGGGGCCCGCTGCGGGCAGTGATACAAATCACGGGAGACGGGTTTCGGGTAAGAGTTGGGGCTTTGCAGAATACTTTGGTGGCCACTCCTCACCTTCGACTGCTGCTGAACCGCTATGTCGCAATTCGAGGTATGCAGCTTGCGCAAACCGCCGCGTGTAACCGACTGCACGGCATTGAGCAGCGGCTGGCGCGCTGGCTGCTCATGACTCAGGATAGAGTGGATTCCGGGTCGCTGCGCATCACCCATGATTTTCTCGCGACAATGTTAGGGACAGATCGACCTAGCGTGAGCCTGGCGGCTGGCGTTTTGCAAAGAAAGGGGTTCATTGAGTACACCCGTGGCGCGGTGAAAATCGTGAACCGCAAGAAACTTGAAGCGTCCACCTGCGAGTGCTATGGGGTTATCCGACAGTACGATGGCGAACTGGGCTTACAATAAGGCTGGCTGGAGCCGCCCTGCACAACTACCGGATCGTCGCTAGCCTTGATCGGAAACGCCTCGGGCAAGACTGTTGAAGAAGGGCAGAAGAGTCGATCCGAGGCGTTTTCGATAAGGAGACTAGGAGGAAGCCGCTGGCGTTTGCGGCGGACGCGGTGCGCTATGGGATTTGAATGCCAGTTGGCTGCCGAGTCGAGAAGTGGGAGAGCAGTGGCGGATGGGAAAGGCGGGGTCGCGATCGTTGATAGCGTCGCACGTGCCGGCAAGAGTGTGCGCGGAAACCGGTCGCCGTGGGGTAGGCACACGCCTGCGTCGGCGTGCCGGAGCACATCCCCGGGCCGCCAGTGGTGGACACGCTACGAAGAATCGAAGTAAGCGCATGTGGATAATTCCGCAGCGGTAAATCTCTGAACCACGATCATGGCCACGCCGCAGCGTGGGCAATGCCAGAGAGAAGAACTCTCCGCCGGAGCGTTGCAGGTTCCAGTCTCGCCGAGTGTGGAGGGAGGGCTGGATAGCAGTTGTCGGGATACTGCCAAGCGGGAAGTGCGCCAGCGATTGGCGAGGAACCCGAAGTGACGGATGCGCACGAATCCTCTCGGTAGCACGTGCAGAAAGAAGCGTCGTAAGAACTCGGTGGCGCCAAGTGTCATCGTGCCTTGCTTGCCACCGTGGGCGTAGTCTTTCCAGCGGAAAGCGACGCGCTCTTGGTCGAAGTTCAACAAGCGATGATTGGAGATGGCCACGCGATGGGTGTAGCGGCCGAGATAACGCAACACCTGCAGGGGTCCACCGAAGGCGGGCTTGGCATAGACGACCCAATCGTGGCGGTGCAGTCGGCGGAGGAGTTTGGCGAACTGCTGCGGATCGGCCAGAGCGGCGGCGGGGCCGGCGCAGCAGAGTTGGTGGCGACGGTGAAGACGTTTCAGGCCGGCGAGGAACTTGCCGCGAAAGACGCGGCTGAGGACCTTTACGGGTAAGAAGAAAGGATAGCGTGGGCGGATCCATTGACGGTGATCGGGTGAGAGTCCGCCCGCAGGAATGGCGCAGTGGATGTGGGGATGCAGAAGCAGGTTCTGTCCCCCAGTGTGCAGGATGCTGATCACGCCGATCTCTGCGCCCAGGTGTTTGCGATCAATAGCGATCTCCAGCAAGGTTTGCGCGCTGGCGGCGAACAACAAGTCGTAGAACAAACGCGGGTTCTCCAAGGCCAGCGCGTTGAGTTCGTGGGGCACAGTGAACACGACATGGAAGTAACTGGTGGTCAGGAGTTCGCGTTCGCGGGCCGCCAACCAGCGCTGGCGTCCTTGTGTCTGGCACTTGGGGCAGTGCCGGTTTCTGCACGAGTTATAGGAGATAGCCTGATGTCCGCAGCTCGGGCAGGCATCGCGATGACCGCCCAGCGCAGCGGTGCGGCAACGCAGAATGGCCCGAAACGCTTTGAGCTGCTGAAAGCCAAAGCTGGATCGATACCGATCCAGGAAGCGATCACCGTGCACGCGAAGGATGTCGGCCACCTCGAAGGTGGGCCGAGTCATTTTTCGTTTTTTCGTTTAAAGCTGCGGCTGATGTTCTCGGTGCTGGAGAGCGCCATGCCCTCCAGCGGATTGGTCACCGCGTGCAGGTGCCGCTGCGACAGATGCAGGTACTGGGCGGTGGTTTCCAGGTCGCCGTGCCCGAGCAGAACCTGGATGGTGCGCAGGTCGGTGCCCGCCTCCAACAAGTGAGTCGCCCAACTGTGGCGCAGCGTGTGCGGGGTGACGCGCTTGCGGATGCCGGCGCGTTGCGCGGCATCGCTGCATGCAATCCAGACGGTTTTGTCTGAAATGGGCTGATCGAGTCTGGGCTGACGGGTGCGCGTGGGGAACAGATAGAGTCTGGGCTTGCGCCAGCGCCAGTACTCGCGCAGGGTTTCCAACAGGGTTGGACTCAGAGGCAAGTCGCGATCCTTGCCGCCCTTGCCTTCCACCACGCGGATGATCATCCGCTGGCTATCGATATCGCTGACTTTGAGACGAGCCAGTTCGCTGCGTCGCATGCCGGTGGCGTAGAGCGTCATCAGCAGAGTTCGTCGAAACAGGGTTCCGGCGGCATCGATCAATCGCGCAACTTCCTCCCGGCTGAGCACCGTCGGCAGTCGGCGCCGGTCCCGGGGGTAGGGCAAGAACTCGCGAAACTGATGGCGCTTGAGTGTCTTGACGAAAAAGAAGCGCAGCGCCGCTACCCGGTTGATCACTGTGCCGGGCGTCAGTTTGCGCTCGGTCAGCAGATAGGCTTGATAGGTTCGAAGTTCGTTGGGGCCGAGCTTGTCGGGAGACTTGCCGAAATACTTGGCGAACTCGGTCACCACCCGCAAGTAATTGCGTGTGGTGATGGCAGAATAGTTGCGACGCTGTCCTTTTAGGGCCGACCGGCCCGCGAAACCTCATGAAAATGTGTTTAGCGCTAAGATCGCAGCGTCCGGAGCTGCGAGGTCGAGAACTCACTGGAGAAGTCGAAGCCGTGTCGCTGTCTGATCCGGAGCGTGCGTGTTTGAGCGAATAATTGGGTGTCGTTGTACTCCCTAGTGGGAGTGGCGATAGCCCGCGACCCTGCTTAAGGTAACCGCAGCATGCTCTCTGCTCCGGCCAGGAGGAACTATGTCCTATAGGATAGCGGGAATTGATGTCCACAAGAGAATGCTCGCTGTCGTTGTGTCTGATGTCGAAGTCGATAGCGAGTTCCACTTTGAGCGGAGGAAGTTCAGCAGTAGCCCCGAACAACTACGATCGCTGGCGGCATGGCTACTCGAGCAAGAGGCGGAAGAAGTCGTCATGGAATCGACGGCCCAATACTGGAAACCAGTGTGGGAAGCGCTGGAAAGATATTGGAAACCAGTATGCGAGAAACGAGAAGGCGCAAAGCGGAAGTCTGGAACCCTGCATTTAGCACAGGCGCTATCCAATCGTGGACGACGAGGACGCAAGCGGGATTTCCCTGATGCTGAACGTCTGGTGAAGCGACTGGTGGCCCAAGAATTAACCTTGAGCTTTGTGCCCGATCCCGAGCAACGTCTCTGGCGCACCGTCATGCGCAAGAAGTATCAGTTAAGGTGCGATCGAATACGGCTGCAGAACCAGCTGGAGTCTCTTCTGGAAGAAGCTCATATCAAGCTGTCCAGTCTCGTCTCCGATCTGCTGGGCCTCAGCGCCCAGCGGATGCTGAAGGCAATCGCCGAAGGCGAAACCAACCCAGCCACGTTAGCCGCTTTGGCGGATAAACACTTGCGCGCAACCCCCGAGCAGCTGTGCGACGCGCTCGGCGCGTGTACGCAGTTGAACCCTGTCTACCGGCGGCTGGTGAAGTTGGCATTGGAGGAATTGCAATTGATCGATGACCAGATCTGCCGGCTAGATCGGGAAATGGCCAGTTTGCTCGGCGAGCACCAAGATGCCGTTCAGCGGTTGGCAGAGGTACCTGGTCTGGGAGTGGATTCAGCGCAGCAGATCATTGCAGAAGTCGGCGCTGCCGCAGCAACATTTCCCTCCGAGAAATGTCTCTCCTCGTGGGTCGGTGCCTGCCCGGGCGACGACGAGAGCGCGGGCGTAAACCACAGCCACCGCTCTCCAAAGGGCAACCGCCACATGCGACGCTTACTCAATCAAGCTGCGAACGCCGCAGCCAGGACCAAAGGAAGCCTATTCGAGATCGTGTATCGCCGCTCGGTCCCGCGCCTGGGACACAATCAAGCCATCGGAGCCATTGCACATCGCCAGTGTCGACTGATCTGGCTGATCCTGCACCAAGGAGTTCGTTACGAGGAACGCGGTCCTGCCGTTACCAAACGATCGAAGCAACTGCGCACTTGGAAGATGATCCGGCAACTCCGAAACCTCGGCTATCGGATCGAACCACCGAACCCTCAACCAAGCCAAGCACAAGCGCAGTGATTTTCGACCCTGGAGTTCCTCCAGCATCATCTTGCGTAAACGGGTCACAGGAATCTCCTTTCCCTATGACCCACACTATGTCAGCACTTCCTGAACTCTCTCGGTCTATCCACGCGGTAGCGTCCGCCGCGCCTGCGGCTTAGTCCTTGTCCGGAACTCGGAAAAACGGCCCGGCGCCATTTAATCGAACGCCGTCCTGAGAAAACTGACTAACTGCCAGCCATCCATGTATTTGTAAGGGGTTTCTCCCATGGTGTAATGCCCACAAGGGAGCGCGACGACTTTGTGATCGAGTTTGTGTTTCTGAAATTCCTCGACCACCTGCTCAGAAAATTCCGGCAGGAAGGTCATGTCGTACTTCGCATAAATAATGAGCGAACGGCGCGGCCAGCGCGAAAATTTATCGAAGTAGACCATGGGGCTGACGGCGCGCCACACCTGCCGCAGATTCTCCAAATCGATTGCCGGCTCCAAGCCCTCGCGGATGTGGCGCGTCGACTGGCCGTGCCACACGACATCGGCAAAATAAGTCGAGGCATGATTGAAAGCAGCGACCTGAATTCGCGGATCGTGCGCGGTGGCGATAAACGCATAGCATGATCCAAGGCTGGTGCCGACGATGCCGAGGCGGTTGTAGCCTTGCGATTCCAGCCAGTCGAGACAGCAGCGCACATCGATGACGCCCTGGCGCACGGCGTCGAGCGTGCGCCCGATGTTAGCGGAGACGGCGTAGTCGGCGCGATCGATCTCGGCTGGCCGGCGAATGTCGTGATAGGGCATGCTCAGGCGAAGCACCGCAATGCCCATCCAATTCAGGACGCGGCAGAGGCTGGAGTAGGAAATCGCATCGGAGTTCCAGTGCGGCAGAAGAACCACGGCGCGGCGGCCGCGGGCCGGAAACCAGCGCGCGTTCACTAGATTATTTTCTGGAAAAGGCGTCACGACCGGTGAGGTGAAGCGTAGAAAGTCGGCGTGGGTGCCGCGAACTTTCTCTTCCAGGCGCGGATCGGGAACTTCGCGTGTGCTAAATACTTTTACTTCGCGGCGCTCGAGGCGGAAATCCGTCGGCTTCTGATAAGAATAAAATTCGTCACTGTCGCGAATAATGCGATCATTGAAACGCGAAAAATAGTCGAGCAGGTCACGCGCAGTTTGACCACCGCCTTCTCCAGAAAGACCGCCATTGCGGCCCGGCCAACGATGCGTCCAATCCAGGCCCCAGTCGAGCGGACGCACAACTCGGTTGTTATCGACCGACGTGAGCTGGGTCTCCCAGTCGTACATCCATTCGGCATAGCGCGACGGCATGATCGTAAAACGGTTATAACAAACTCACCGGCGAAAGACGCGCGAAACCGCAGCCAATTGCAGTAACAACCATCGGAAGCGCACATGGGTAGAGCGAAAGGGAGCGTCGTTAATGGCAGTATCGTTACGAAGGATGTTGAGGTTTCCGGCTTTCGAGTCTCTCGACTCGTTTGTCCAGATCCAGAGAGCTCTTCAGGCCATCGATCTTGGTTAGAATCTCATTGTGACGGGCCGTCGCGACTTCTTCGAGCGCGGAAAAGCGGCTCTTGACGGCGTCAAAACGGGTGTCCATATTCTCCTCGACGGCGTCAAGACGCGCGTGCACGGTGCGCAGTTCCGGCGCCAGGAAGTCTTGAAGAACCTTTCGGACATCCTCAACAACACTCATCGTAAGGTTGTTGTACACCTGCTCCGGGAGCGGCCGAAAATCGACTAACTGCTGCTATACACGCGCAGCACGCGCTGCGACAATCCGCACAAAATTTCGTAAGGCACACTCTCGCACAAACGCGCCAACTCAACCGCATCCACGCTCTTGCCGCCGGCAGCGCCGATTAAGACAACTTCATCTCCCACCGCGACACCGCGAATCTGACTCACGTCAACAATGGTCAAGTCCATCGATACGCGGCCTACCACCGGCGCATATTCGCCGCCGACAATCACGCGGGCGCGATTTGACAGCAGGCGCGGATAGCCGTCTGCGTAACCTACGGGCAGCACTGCAATACGGCTGCGGGCTTTTGTAACAAAGGTTCCCATATAGCCGACCGCTTCCCCCGCCGCGACCTCTTTCACCGTCAGCACTCTTGTCTTCCACGACAACACCGGACGCAACGGCAGCGGAGCAACCGCAGCAGGCTCGCCGTCCCGTGTGAAAGCCAGCGAATATCCGTAGAGAGCAATCCCCGGACGCACCATAGTCTTCCACGTATCCGGCCGCGCGCTCATGGCGGCGGAGTTTCCCATGTGGATCAACGCTGGTTGAAGACCGTAACTTTGCAGGATTGCGAGTCCCGCTTCAAACCGCTGTATCTGACGGCAAGCGTCTTCGGCGTCGAGCACTTCCGCCGATGCGAAATGCGTGCTTACTCCCTCGAGCGTAAGGTACTTGCACGCCAGCAGCGTCTCGCATAAGCGCGGCAGCGCTTCGAGCGATGTGCCAAGTCGGTTCATGCCGGTGTCGATCTTGAGATGCACCGGCAAAACACTTTGGCGCTGGCGAGCGGCTCGCTCAAGCGACTCGCTGTGCCAAGGTTCCCAGATGGTGGGAGTGAGATTTTGGGCGACGATGCCGTCTTCTTCGCCCCTCCAGATGCCGGTCATCAACAGCACGCGGGCATTCACCCCGGAACCGCGAAGAGCGAGGCCCTCGGCCGCATCAGTAACTCCCAGCCAGAGCGCACCAGCGGATTCGAGTGCGCGAGCGCATTCAATCGCACCGTGTCCGTAGCCGTCGGCCTTGACGACGGCACAGGTCGTGACGGCTTTGCCGACGTGCTTTTGAACGGCTCGAAAATTTTCTGTAAGCGCTGCCAGAGAAACTTCCGCCCAGGTCCGGCCGTCGAGAATCAGCGAGCGACGATCGGGCACTCTCGACAAATCAGGGCGGGGAGCGTTCACTTCGCCAATTATAGTGACCGCCTGCGCCCCGATGTTTGTGCCGATGGTAACTGCCACTATTTCGGCGTCGCTAAGCGAGGTTGCGAAAAAGCCATTGCAAGCGCCGCAGGCGTGCCTCAGGCGCTAAAGCGCGGATGATTTTCGGCGGCTCAGCGGCACGAGTCGAACTCGTGCCCTTCCCAACGCCGTCGTGAATCGAGTCTTCCGCATCGTGATCTGGCTCCTGTCATAGTTTGCTAGCCGCCCGATAAGAGGAAGTTCACCGTGATTTCCGTCTCGACTTCAACGGGCTCGCCGTTCAGCAGGTAAGGGCGGTATCGCCACTGCCGAACCGCTTCAATCGCCGCGGCGGAGAGCATAGGGTGTCCCCGGACAACGACTAAGTTTTCGATCGTGCCGTTCTTGCTGATGATCGCCCGCAATTCGACCGCCCCCTGAACGCGGGCCTGACGCGCAATCGGCGGATAGATCGGTTGCACCTTGTGCAGGAGGTTAGCTTCCGCCAGATGCGAGACGAGCAAAGGCTTGGTGGCGGCCGGTCGCGGCGGAATGACTGTAGAGATGTTGTTGCCGAGACCGTGGATGACGTCACCACCTCCGCGATTCAATCCAGCGCCGCCGTTATCGATAGACGAAATATCTGGCGCGGCAGGAACGGAGCTGTCGTCGCTAGTTGCGATTTCGGGAGGGATGGATCGCGGCGCGAAGAACTCCTCGGTGTGAGGCGTCTGTACAGGCGCGGCCGTATGACGCCCGCGCACCGGCTGCGCCTCCCCGACCGGAGTGAACGTTGCGGGCGCGGTGAGTTGCAGCCAGCGCACCTGCGGTGGCCCTCCCACCCAAAATAGCGAGATGGCGAGCAGCAAGCTCAAGGCTAAGGCTTGCATTGTGAAACTTGCGAGTGCGGTCCACCCGCGGCGGCGGGCAGACTGGTCCCAGGTGCTTTCAAGTGTGCTGAACATTGTAGTGTCCTTTGGAACGGGCCCGTTGCCAGTACAGACACCTGCGGGGTGCTATTTGATCCCGACGCGAAGACAAAACGCGAACCATAAAAAAGACCGCGTCCGGGACGCGGTCTGAAAAATTACTTGAAACTCTTGAACCGAAACTCCGCCGGGGGTGCCGCTAGTGTTTCGGCGGAGTGGTCGAAGTCGGCTTCGGGGTCGCCGGCCTCACCGGCTTCGGAGCCGGAGTTCCCGCAGCGGGAGCCGCCACGCCCGATTGCGCGTTATAGGCTTCCACGATCGGCTGGGTAATGTCCATCGACGGTCCCGAAACAATCACCGGACCGCGCGGCCAGGGTTGCGAGGTATCCAGAAGCAGACCATAGCCGTTGTCCGTAACGTATTTCTGAATCACGGGCGCCATCTTGGTGAGGATTTTGTTTCCGATTTCGCCCTGTTGATTCTGAAAATCTTCCTGCGCATCCTGAGTGGCGCGATCGCAACTCTTTTTCTTAGTCTCGATCTGCTTTACCAGCTTTTCGCGCGAATCGTCATTCAGCTTGTCCTGCTGCGTATTGAGCTGCTTGGTGAGGCTGTCGATTTCGTCGGCACAGCTCTTCAGTTCATTCTGCTTCGGCTCAAATTTCTTGCTGAGGGTTTCAAAATCGCGGCGTCCTTCGTTCGAGAGAAAGATTGCCTGTTCGATGTTAATGGTCCCAACCTTGGTTCCGGTAACCCTGGAAGCGGCGGCCGCCGCGGCGGACGGGGCATTCGGAGCTGACGCAACCGCCGACGGAGCGGCAGGAGGATCGGCTTGGGCCAGAGCGAATAGGGAGAGGCCAGACACGACTACGACGGCCATGGTGACGCGCGCAAACATCTTCATCATTGGATCCTTTAACTCCTTCGAATTTTTCGAGAAATGCTGGAAGCTTCCAGCTCGCTGGGCTCAACGAAACTGATTGCAACCGAGCCTATCAGTCATCAGACTTGAAAACAAATCTGAAAATAGACCTGAACAGCGGAGCGAGCGCTCAAGGCGCCTACGACGCCCGGCCCTGTTCACGCCGAAACCGCCAAGCGTGATGATCAGGATATGGACGCTAAGGATTATACGGAGCGCGGAGGAAAGGCGTCAAACGGTTCGGCCGTCAGCGGTCGTGTAGAATAACCGTTTGTATATGGATTTATCCGCCATCCAGCAAGCCCTGCGCGAGCGCAAGATCGACGCATGGCTTTTCTACGATCATCATCATCGCGATCCTATCTCCTACCGCGTCCTCGGGTTGCCCGATGGCCTGATGGTGACGCGGCGCTGGTATTACCTGATTCCGGCCAAGGGCGAGCCCACCAAACTGGTTCACAAGATTGAGGCGGGGCATCTTGATAGCTTGCCCGGCACAAAAAAACAATATGCCGGATGGCAGGAGCTCTTCGACGGTCTGAAGCAGATGCTGGCCGCCCATCGCGATGTGGCCATGCAGTATTCGCCGAATAACACTGTGTTCACAATTTCCATGGTCGACGCCGGGACCGCGGATATGATCCGCGGGCTGGGCAAGAACATTGTCAGCGCTGCCGACCTGATCGCGCAATTTGAAGCGACTCTTACCGACGAGCAGATCAAGTCGCACTTCGCCGCCCGCGATGTGATCGACGCCGTCACAGCAGAGGCGTTCAAAGAGATTGGCCGCCGCGTGCGCAACGGCGGAACGCATGAGCACGATATTCAGGAATTTTTCATGGAAGCGTTCCAGCGCGAAAACATGGTGACCGACGACCCTCCGGTCGTGGCCGTGAACGCCAACAGCGCGAATCCGCATTACGGGCCGAGCGCCACCCATCCGGTGCCGATTCGCGAAGGTGACCTCGTTCTGCTCGACGTGTGGGCGAAGAAAAATACGCCAACAGCCGTTTACTACGACATAACCTGGATGGGATTTGTGGGGAATGCTCCCTCCGACCGGCAGCGCGAGGTTTTCAAAATTGTACGCGAGGCGCGCGACATTGGCATAAAGACGGTGCAGGATGCCGTCGCCGCCCAGCGGCCCATCGCGGGGTGGGAAGTGGACCGGGCGGTGCGCGGTCATATTAGGAAGGCGAATTACGGAGACTACTTCATCCACCGCACCGGCCATTCCATCGGCGCAGAGGTGCATTCGAACGGCGCCAATATGGATGATCTCGAAATCCACGATGAGCGGCGCATTCTGCCCAACTCCTTATTCTCGATCGAGCCGGGAATTTACCTGCCCGAATTCGGCGTGCGGCTGGAAGTAAATGTCTTGGTGCGTCCGGGAAGCGCCGAAGTCACTGGTAGAATCCAAGAAGAGATCGTGACCATCTGAATGGCCAAGCCAATCACCAACTCAAAAAATGCTGCGGTAACAAAGACCGAGCCGGAGTATCCGCTGACGACGATGGCAGTAGTCGCGCCCATCGTAGGCTGGCTGATTCCGGGCGGCGGGCACTTTCTGCTGAAGCGCTATGGGCGTGGCGTTTTGCTGTTGATCTCGGTGGTGGCGATGTTCCTGATCGGATTGGGCATGCAGGGGCGGATCTACCAGCCCAACGGCGGCGACATCCTCGACATTCTTGGCTTCGTGGGCGATATCGGCTCTGGCGCCCTCTACATTCTCGCCCGCATCATGGATTGGGGCGACGTGATGGCGGCGAATGCCGCGGCGGATTATGGCAAGACCTTCCTCATCGTTGCCGGCCTCCTGAACTTCATCGCCGCCGCCGATGCGCATCACATAGCCTTGGGGAAGAAACCGTGACCATCGCTTTGTCGCACTTCTCGGCCGCAGTTGTGTTTGCGCTTTTCGCCTCAATCGTCTTCGGCATAACCCAGCGCAATTCGACGATCGATCAAGTGAAGTACGGCCTCTACTGCTTCGCCCTGTTTGTCGGCGGAGTCTTTCTTGCGGGATGGGTAATGGCCCTCATCCGGCGCTAATCCAACCTTACGCCTTTAACTCAAAATCTCGATTTCCGATCTCGACCTTCAGCGATCAACCGGAATTCCACCCCGACGTAACGATCGCAATCTTCGTCAGCGAACTCTTAGCTAGCCTCAGGATTGCAGTTTCCTGCAAGCTCGGGAATTTTCTCCTGCGCAGAAGTTTGCACAGCCGCGAATTTTATTTTCAGGAAGCGCTCACAAGCGATGGTATGGCGATGCTATGATGTTGCGCGGCGCGAATCCAAATTGATTCGAGCTGCTTGCCCGGCGCTGACGCACGCCCAAATGCGACGTCCTCCCCTGCCATCGGCACACCCGGGCTGTTGTCTTCTAGAAAGTCGTGGGTAGGCAAATTATTCAGCTCGTCGAGAAACTAGAAGCGGATCGACCCTCGCGTGTCTGGCGCGGCGTACAGCTGCGTTCGAATTCCGGCGCCATCGGTGCCGGGCGAAATCGGCCGCTCGAGAAATTTCTCCACGCTAGTTCCATTAGGACGGCTGGATGCGAGCCAATACCCGTATCAGATTTAGCTCCACTACTCAACTAGGGAGGATATTCATGAAAACTGTTGGTAAGTTTGCAACGCTAACTCTCATGATGTTGGCGATCGCTATATCCAGCTTTGCGCAAAAAAGTACTACGCCAAAGCCAGAGACAACAACTCAGAACCTGGTGCGGGGCGTCATTGGGCCCGCCGGCAACAATAGCAGCTGGGCAAATTATTCGGTATTTGGCCTGGTTCCCGGCTCGGCGCTCTTTCCGATCGCCAGTTCAACCACTGTCTTCTACTTCGGCTTCACGGCTGGAACCGAGGCTGACATCAGCAATATGGCTGTCTACACGACCGCGCGCGGCAGCATGACGATCACCGCGGTTACCCCTGTCAAGCTAGGCGGTTCTTCGAGTCCCAGCATCATGTTGAACAACACATCGGTGTGTCCCGTCTCGCCTTCCCAAACCACTCCCTGCATTGTGCGATTCGATCCCACATCGCTCGCGCTTTCTCCAGCGAACGACTATTACTTCGTGGTCTTTTTCACGAATAACTCGAACAATTCGGCCATCGCCGGGACACAACCCGGCAATAATCAAACTAGCCTGGCGGGAACCTACTTTGGCGGCGACTATAGCCATCTCACCACCGGGCAGTCCATTCCTGGAGTGGCTAATCGTAGCCCATCGTTTCTGATGTATGTCATGAATAACTGAAGTCCGGTCGTAATTGTCGCGCGCGATGCGCAACGGGCATTCCACGGAAACACATACATGAACGCTGAATCACATTTTGAATAGGGGAGATTCCCAATGAAGACTATTTTCAAGTTCGCAACACTTACTCTCATGATTTTCGCAGTCTCGGCATACAGCTTTTCCGCCACCAAAGCCGAGAACCTGGAACGGGGCGTGACCGGACCGGTTGGAAACAACAGCAGTTGGAGCGGGTTTACAGCGATTTCCCTGATTCCCGGAGCAGGTCTGATCCCGATCACCAGCACGACCACTGTTTTTTATCTCGGATTCACCGCCGGGGCCGAGGCGGACATCACCAATATGGTCCTCTATACGACGGCGCGAGGCAGCTCGACGATCACCGCCGTAACGCCCGTGACCTTGGGCGGAATCTCCAATCCCATGATCGACCTGGCGAGCGCTACGGTCTGTCCTGTGATCGAGATATCGACCTTCAATCCCTGCATAGTGCGGCTTGATCCGACGAAAATTGTTCTCTCGGCGCTGTCCGATTACTATCTGGCCGTGTACTTTACTGCCAGCGACTCGAACAATAACTCGATCGGCCTCACCGCTCCCGAATTTCAGCAGAGCAGCCTGCGGGGAACTTATATTAGCGGCAACGAAACTCAGCTTACTGTCGGTGAGTCGATTCCGAGCACCCTCAGCTTTAGCGGCCAGCCCTTCAGCCTGATGTACGTCATGAACAATTAACCAGCATCGATCCACTGATATGTAGCGGCAGGTTGAATTCAATTTAGAAACAACGGAGATTCCCGATGAAAAATTTCTACAAACTCGCAACGATGATGCTGATGACGACGGTTCTGACGCTGGGCGCTTTTGCGCAGGAGCCGGTTCCAGCCATAGCTTTGGCCAATTTAACGGAAGGGCAAGGAACGGTCGCCAGCAGTGGCGGTCAGTCCTGGGACGGCCTCTCCGAGTTCGTTCTGATTCCGGGGGCGTCGCTGATGGGAGCGAGCTCCACCACAACCGCTCTCTACATCGGATTCACTGGCGGATCCGAAGCGGACATAGGCAACATGGTGCTCTACGAAACGCCGCGAAACGGCAGCACGGTGCTTAAGGTCACCAAGGTCACGCTGGGCGCCGTTTCCGATCCAAGCATTAACCTGACCAGCACGTCTGTTTGCCCAGTGCAGCCGGTTTCCGTCACCAATCCTTGTATTATTCGGCTCGATACCGTCAAGTTGGCGCTATCGCCGCTCGACGACTACTACTTCACCATCTATTTCACGCTCGACACCAACAATGAAAAGATCAGCGGCCTCGGGCAAACACCTTCGCCGGGAGCCTTGAGCGGTTGGTTCCTGTATGGGGATCAAACTCGAATCGGAGTGAAAGGGGCGCTTCCAACCAACGAGAACAGCGATGCGGCGCCCTATTTCCTCGCCTACGTTGCCAATCAGTAGTCCAGCCCCGAGCGCAACCTGCGGGAAGCGCTCGGGTTTTGCTTCTTCAATTCGAATGTTATCTCACCAGACATCGCCCGGGGCGAGTGGAAGGTGAGCCGCTCCCTGGAGAATGTGCCGTTCGAAGGGCGAAAATGCCCGCCGAAACGGATCAGAGTTGATCAGCCGATCACGCTGATCGGGCGTCAGGCCCCGCATATCGCGAATGGCGCGATTGATTGCCTGCCGACGCGGAGGAGGTAGCTGCTTGAAATCCTGGAAGAGTTGGCTCGCCCGCGTCTTCTGATCTGGAGTCAGATGCTCCCAGGTCTCCATGCGATTGAGAATGCGTTCCTGCTGCGCCGGAGGCAGACTGGAAAAATGCTGCAACCGTTGCAGCAGACGGGATTGCTGTTGCGGCGGAAGCCTCCGGAACTGAGGATCGCTCTCCAGCGCACGGCGTTGTTGCGCGGGCGGCAGGTCTTTATAGCGGCGCAACCAGTTTCCCGCGTGGCCCGGCTGATTCTGCGCCGGTCGTTCATTAGGACGACCATCATTCGGACGGCCGACATTCGAGCCGCCGTTTGAAAAATGATGCCACTGCCCGTCGGCTGGCGGCGCTTGCGATTGTTGGCTTTGGGCGAACGCCGGCGTAAGCAGCACAAAGGCTACCAGACAGTGCGCAATCCTCCCCTGGCCCAACATCGTTGTTCCTGTCCGTCCCGGCCGATTTTGCCAAACCAACTCTGCTACCACTCCTCCACTGCAGAGACGCGGCGGGACGCGTCCCCGCGGCAACTCTTACGGATTCGCGGTTACGTCG
Organism: uncultured Acidobacteriaceae bacterium; assembly: GCA_963800565.1. Taxonomy (GTDB): domain Bacteria; phylum Acidobacteriota; class Terriglobia; order Terriglobales; family Acidobacteriaceae; genus Acidiflorens. Next base: position 2,370,141 of record CAWDBM010000006.1, on the reverse strand, counting down.
TCCTGCACCTGCAGCTCGTCGAGCATATCGAAGTCGGCGTACAGGTCGTGATTACTATCTAGCGCCTGCAGATCGCCAACCGCAGTTCCGGGCTGCACCGGCAGACTCGGAGCTGGCGGCCGGGTTTGAATCGATCCCATCTCCACCAGATACGACTTATTGCTGAGACCAATAGTCAACGCTCCGGCAAAGAGCACGGCAGCCATCGACATAGCCCAAACCGGCCGCCGCAGCCAGTGAAACCACGTCGCCTGCGGACGGGCCATTTCCTCGCGCAATAGCGCCTGCATGCGAGTAGCAAAATACGGAGACGGCTCGGGCGCCTGCCACTCATCGAGCAGCGCCATCGTCTTCTGCAATTCGCCGAGTTCTGCGGCACAGTCGTTACAGGATGCGATGTGTTTCTCAACCTCCGGCGGTGTGGTAGCGTCCATGCCAGCGGCCAGGCCCGGCAACAGTTCGCGAATTTCTTTGCAATTCATACTGCGTTCCTCTGCTTCCCCGAAACAAATTCTTTCAACTGCTCGCGCAATGTTTCGTAGGCGCGAAACAGCAACGACTTGGTGGCAGACTCACTCAGCTTCAGGACGCCCGCAATCTCGCGGTAATCCATCTGCTGATATTTATGCATAATGACGGCGAGGCGCTGGCGTTCGGGCAGCGCATTTACCTTGCTGCGGATCGCGGCCAGCCGCTCCTGCTTCAGCATCTGCTCTTCGACCGTGAGCGACTCATCGGCCAGGTCGGGAGTCGTCCCCGTGTCCTGATCAGGCTCGTCAAGGCGGACCGTATTCTCCGGACGCTCATGTCGCGTATCACGCGCATGATTCACCGCCAGGTTAGTCGCGATGCGATAGAGCCAGGTCGTAAACTTGGCGCTCGGCTCATAAGTGGAGCGCGAGCGATACACCCGCAAAAAAACTTCCTGCGCCAACTCTTCCGCCGTCGATGGATTGTGGCAAAAGCGATACATAAACCCAACCATCGGCCGGCGATATTTTTGCACGAGACCGGCGAAGGCCGATTCATCGCCAGCCTTCACGCGTAGCATCAGGTCGACATCAGAGCCAGGTTCGATAGAAATCGTCGTACCCGTCGGCGAAGATTGCGAGAGCGCAGCTCCCGGCGGAGTTCCTGAAAAGCCCGGCAGCCCGCCGTTCAGCAGTCCCCGGTCCATGGCCACACTGCTCACACTGTTAGGAACCCCGCGCTGGGGAGAAAGTTGCGCATTCTCGGGCGCGGAGGAACGCGTGGAAGTGTTTTCCCGTGAATCGGTTACGGGCTTATCCTCGGGAGTGTTGGAAGCAGCCATGAAAGGGCGATAAAAAGAGGCTATCGGGCGCGGGGAATGCGGTCAAGAGGCTCGGCGAATGCCGAAGGCCAAGCACCGGGGAGGGGCCTGGCCGCATCGTCAGTCAGGCGGGTGGGTGGAAAATCGGTCGTCACACCCGCCACCCACCGCTTCTTGCTGTCCTTTTTGGCGGATTTCTTCTTAGGCATACTGACAAGCGCCCGCGCTACTGCGACGACTTAGCCGCCATTGTCGCTCGCGCCTGCAGCACCTTCGGTTCGATGTTTTCGGCGTTCTTGAGGTGATCCCGCAGCGTGGGCAACATCTGCGTAGCGAAGCTCTTGATCGACGCATCGCGTCCCGTGCTGCTTTCCGTTCGGAAGGCGGCCACATCGGCCTTGTGATCCTTCACCATATCCCGGACATAGGCCTTATCAAACTGGTCCCCCGAGAGTTTCGAAAGCTGCTCTTTCGTAGCTTCGTCCTTGGCGCTAAGATGCTGGGGCAACTTAACTCCTAGCGCACTGGCGACTTGTTTCAAATTGTTGTTCGCCTTGCTGTGATCGTCGATCATGCGCTGCCCGAATTGCTTGACATCATCGCTCGAAGCTTTCTGTACCGCCAGTTTGCCGAGTTCCACTTCCGCCAAGCCTCCCTCAGCCGCTTCTTCGATGAATCTCTGGTCGCTGGCACTAAGTTTTGAGCTGGCTTCCATCGACGAACTGGCTCCCGTCGAACCCTGGTTCTGTTGTGCAGCCGCAAAGGTCATCAATCCCGCTGCCGCAAAGCATATTAAAGGTCGATAAAAAATTCTTGTCATGTTGACTCCTTACTACTCGTGAACTCATCTACAAGACTAGGGCGGGGATCAGGTCGCGACAATCGGGGGTTGGCCGCATTTCCCGCGCTTATACTCTGTATCACCGCGCAACCGCATGCGCATTAACGGACTCGCGAGACGCGACGTAACAGTTTGCCGAAACTCGACCTTGCCCCAGACTTTAGGTGGCGCAGCAGTTCACGCGTTTTCGCACTTGCTCTTGGGTTGGCGCAGCGGCTACGCGGCTTTGCACTGGCTTTTGAGTGGCGCAGCGGTTCACCGCTGCGATCAAGGATCTCTTTTCAATTCAGGCTTTACAGTTTGCTGAAAAACTCGCGTTTCGTATCAGGGTATCACTTCAGCGATTACCGTAAGTTCTTTGCTATCAGACGCCCCTTTAGGGGCGGCGCGCTGACATCAGAGTTTTTCAGCGAACTGTTTAGCCGCTGAGCGACACTGCCGAGCGCTTTTCAGCACGCTGTTAAACGCTAGAAGGAATAACCAGCTAATTTCTTGGAGGCCACGATGACCGCAAACAAAATAACCGCAAGTTTGGCAGGAACTGTTTCATTAGGCGGCAAAGCTCCAGTCCATCGCCTCGGCTTCGGAGCCATGCGCATTACCGGCAAAGGAATATGGGGCCCCCCGAAAGATCAGAAAGGCGCGCTTGCCGTTCTGCGCCGCGCCGTCGAACTCGGAGTCAACTTCATCGACACCGCCGACTCCTACGGCCCGAACGTCAGCGAAGAATTGATCGCCGAAGCGCTGCACCCGTATCCCAAGGATCTGATCGTCGCCACAAAAGGTGGGTGGCATCGCCCCGGGCCCGATCAATGGACCCACGACGCATCGCCAGCGCATCTCCGCCAGGCGATCGAAGGCAGCCTCAAACGCCTGCGCGTCGAGCGCATCGACGTCTACCAGTTGCACGCGCCCGACCCGGTGACGCCTTTCGAGGCGTCGGTCGAGACGCTGGCCGATTTGCGGCGCCACGGCAAGATTCGCTTCGTCGGCCTGTCGAATGTCACCCAGGAGCACATCGAGCGCGCCCGCAAGATCGTCCCCATCGTCTCCGTGCAAAACCGTTACAGCTTCGCCGACCGCGAATGGGATTATGTCGTCGACTATTGTGAGCGCAATGCGATTGCATTCATCCCGTGGTTCCCGCTCGGAGCTGGCAAATTGGCAGGCGAGGTTCTCGATCGCGTAGCCAAAAAGGAACAAAAATCGCCGAATCAGATCGCGCTGGCGTGGCTGCTGCAACGCTCTCCGATCATGCTGCCGATCCCTGGAACATCCTCCATCGAACATCTAGAAGAGAACGTCGCGGCGGCCACGTTGCACTTGGCCAAAGAAGACTACGCAGAACTGTCCGGCGCGGCGCAAGTTGCTGCATAAGTAGGGCCGGCATCCTTGTCCGCTGTCCCGATGTGCCTGTCAGATTTGACAGTATCGCCGCCAGACATCACGCGTTACGCTCGAATGCACTTGAGCGCCTTCATGGGGGAAATATTGTGCTTAAAAGTCGAATTGTCAGCAGCTCACGTCTAGTCGTCTTCTGCCTTGTACTGTTTGCCGCAATGGTGTCACAGGGACAGGATCAGATCCCTGCCTTCGCGGTTACACCAAAAGAAAGCACGATTAAGTTCAACGTCAAGGCGTCAGTTGCGCTAGTCGGTACTTTTGAACACTGGGATTCCACTCTCACCTTCGCTTCTACGGATGTCTCAACAGGCGTGTTGGACATCAAGATTCAGGCCGACAGCGTGCATACCGGAAGCGGCATGAAGGACGGCAAGCTAAAGAGCAAAGATTTTTTCGACGTAAAGCAGGCCCCATTGATCACCTTTCACTCCGACAAGATCATCCAGACCGGCCCCAACACCTTTGATTTGCCGGGAACGTTTTCCATTCGCGGGGTGTCCAAGCCGGAGACGCTTAAATTTACCGTTAACGGCACCCGCGGGTCAGGATCTGGCGATATTAAAGGGACCATGGCCTTCGACCGTAAGGACTACGGGATGGATAAAGGCATTCCCTTCGTCACGATCGCCGACCGTGTCGAAGTGAATGTCGACCTCCAGGTGAAGCGAGTGAGTGGGCCCCCGTTGGTTTTTAAACAATAGTTGCCAGATTCATGGACGGCAGGAGAGGCGCCGGGAATGTCTACTCTACCCGGATAGTCAGGTCGCGTAATATCGCGATCGCTCGGATATAGCTCGAGGCGGCCCATGCTCAGTAGCCCATGCTCAATAACTGTTAATCCCGCTTACGTTCATCTCAGTTCGAACGAGTCAAGGAACGGCTGAATGCCTGAGCGATCCTTGCCTTGAAGAGCCCAGCCTCCGACCCAATACATGCGATTCTGGCCGTCAATGAGATGCGGACTCTTGACGAAGATGAGTTTCATGTCCACCGTGGCATTGTAGGAGACATAGTTGGTGAACTGATTGTTGACAAAGAAATTCGCGGTTGCGAGAAGAGCGGGATGGCCATGAAACGTGGTGTAGGAACTCGCACCCGTCTGGGTCATACCCCCACTGCTGAGGACCTCCGCAAGTTTCGCCTCCATGAATTGTTTGGTGATCTCTCGAGGCATCGCGACATTCTTAACGACTTTGACCTGAGCTACCCATGCACTGGCCGGAGCGGTTGCAGTAAAGCTGGCCACGTCCGATGAAATCTGTGAGCGGACAACATCTGCGGGATACGACCCGGCGAAGCCAAAGTCGGTAGAGACGTACTTGGCGGCAGCCGACGCCAAGGTGGCGAGCGATATCAGGAAGAGTACTAGCGAGATTTTGGTTTTCATTAATTGCCCCGTCTTTATTGCCCCATCGTTGAACACGAACTGAGCCGCGAAGGAAAAGCGATCCCAGATTGAATCCTAGGATGAGCCGGGCTTTCGTGCACGTTACCTCGGTTCCGCCCAAACCTCATCCAGGCCAATCACATCTTCGAGTGACAAATTGCACCGACAAAACTCCGAAAGAATGTCTAATTGCCTTGCAGGACAATTTCCCAAGAAATTGAAACCTCGTCATTAACGGCGATTCTCAAAGAACGTTTGAGAAATTCACTTTACCGAGAGCCAGAAGGATGCGTAAAGCAGTTAGAATTTCTCTGTGCCGGAGCCTGCCCTGAGCGCAGTCGAAGGGTGACTCCGTGGTGAAAGACACCTCGCGATCCGTCCCCAGCATTACCTCAGTAACCAGAGGTAACCACTGCGTGATCTAAACATCTTGTGACAAACGTCATATGATGAGAAAGCCGTGTCTCGCTTCCACAAATCGGCGCTTATCTCAGCGACGGGCCTTTTGTTGGCCTTCGCGGTGGTTCCACTGATCTTTCCCAATCCGGCGTTCCGTGTGGCGATGGGAAATATCGTCCCGCTTCTGGTCATCGTGGCCGCATTCGTAGTCTCGGCCCGAAACGCTTACGACAGTCACGGACACACTCGTTTGTTCTGGGGACTAATGACGGCGGGCATGGCCATGTGGTGTTACAACCAGGCTTGCTGGACCTGGTTCGAAGTAGTGCTGCGCAAACCGCTCCCGGAACCTTCCCCCGGCGCCATGGTGCTGTTCCTCCACATTGTCCCCATCATTGCAGCTGTCGCTATACGCCCCCATCAGGTGGATGAGCGCGAGGGCATGCTGCCAAGCACTTTGAACGTCCTCATCCTGCTGGTGTGGTGGATCGTGGCCTATGCCTTCCTCGTTTTCCCCGAGGAATACATCGTCCCCGACGTAACCGCCTACCTGATGCGTCGCGATATGCTCTATCGCGTCGACGAGGGCATTTTGATTGTCGCGTCCGCAACCGCCTTCTTCACCAGTACCGGAGCGTGGCGGAAGCTTTATGGCAACATTTTCCTGGCCACGGTTGTCTATTCGATCTCTTTGGAGATCGCCAATGCCGCCGTCGTGCGCGGCCTCTACCAGACCGGCAAAATCTACGATCTGCCGTTCCTCGCCGCCGTGCTCGGGTTTCTCTGGGTCACGATTGCCGGACGGCAATCTCTTCGCGAAATGCAGGTCATTCCTTCCGGTACTTCTCCCAGCCGGCCGGTCGCACCGTTCCTCGCGAAACTCGCTCTATTCTCTCTACCCCTCATGGCCTACTGGGCGCTCTTCCTCAGCCGTGATCAGCCTTATCTCCGTCAGGTCCGCTTCATGGTTGCCATGATCGGCGTCGGCCTCCTCGCTTTTCTCGTCTTCCTGAAGCAGCACCTGATGGACCGGCGACTCCTCCATCTGCTCAAGAGTTCGCGCAACAGCTTCGACAATCTTCAGCGGTTGCAAAGCCGCGTAATTCAGCAGGCAAAACTCGCCTCGCTTGGAGAACTGGTCGCCCTCGCTGCCAGCGAACTCGAGTTCCCGCTCTCCGCCATTCTCAGCAGTTCGGAAAACATGGCAGCCAGCAGCAATCTCACTCGCGAGCAACTCGCGACTGCCCAGAAAATCGGCCAGCAAGCTCGCCGCACTCGCGAACTCATCAACGATCTGCTCAGCTTCTCGCAGCAGACGCCCGGAGAAAAAAGTCCGCTCGACCTCAAGCCGCTTCTCCAGCGCGCTATTCAAATGGAGGGATTCAAGCTCGAACACAAGCGCATCAGCATGACGGTGGAGAACAACGATAGCGCGCCGCTGCCGCGCGTACTAGGCAACCCCAACCAACTACTGCAGGCATTTCTTCAAATCGTCGAGAATGCAGTCGACGCACTGCAAGAAGTCGGCGGCGGACGCCTGCAAGTATCCCTCTGGCGCGAAGATTACGAGGTCGTCGTACAATTCGCCGATTCCGGCCCAGGAGTGCGCGATCCCGAACGCGTCTTCGATCCCTTTTACACCACCAAGCCCGTGGGCAAAGGCACTGGCCTCGGACTCAGCGCCACCTACGGCGTAATCCTCGATCACAAAGGCCAAATCACCTGCTACAACCGTCCCGAAGGCGGAGCCGTCTTCGAGATCCGCCTCCCAGCGCTCAGAGTCCCCGCCCAATTAGCCGCTGCCGCCAGAGTTTAAATCGCGCAAGAATCAATGGGAATCACACGAGGACAGACGCCCTGGTCGTCTAAATCACGTAGGGACGGACGCCCTAGTCGCCTGAATCACGTAGGGGCAGGTGCCCTCACCTGCCCAGCCGAGCGCAAGCTCGGCTCATGCAACCAGCCGCGAGAAACTCGAGATCCCACCTTGTGTAGGCACTACCCGCCGCTAGCCACAATCGCGTCCGCTACCCGCGCCGCGTCTACCGCCGCCCGCACATCGTGCGTCCGAATAATGTGCGCCCCTTTCAAGATCAAAGCCGTCTCCGCCGCCAGCGTCCCATAGAGCCGCTCCGAAAGCTCAGCGTCTTTGCCGTCTCGTGCCAGCATCCGCCCTATAAACGACTTCCGCGAAACGCCCGCCAGCAGCGGAAATCCCATCTGCTGCAGATCGCCAAAATGCGCCAGCAGCGGATAATTTTCCTCCAGCCGTTTTCCAAAACCAAATCCCGGATCGAGCACCAGATGATGCCGCTTGATCCCCGCCAACATCGCCGTCTCCGCCCACTGCCGCAGATCGCGCTTCACCATCAGCGCCGCATCGCCAATCGGCGGCAGCGCCTTCCACTCCTCCGGACGCCCCCGCGAATGCATCAGCACCGCTCCCACTTTGAGCTCGGCGATCGTTTTCGCCATCTTTGATTTTGCGTCGCCGGATTTTGCGTCTCCGGAATTTCCGTCCCAACGAAACCCGCTGACGTCGTTCACTACTTCCGCGCCAACTTCCACCGCCGCCCGCGCCACGCTGGCCTTATAAGTATCGACGCTGATCACCGCCTGCGGCCGACGCTGCTTCAAATCCCGGATCACGGGCAGCACCCGTTGCCGCTCCTCTTCTTCCGAAACAACTTCCGCTCCCGGCCGCGTCGATTCTCCGCCTACATCGATGATCGTCGCGCCTTCGTCGAATAATTGTTCCCCGTGCGCCACCGCCTTCGCGGCATCGATGTACTTTCCCCCGTCAGAAAACGAGTCAGGAGTTACGTTGACCACCCCCATGATCAGCGTGCGCCGTCCCAACTCGAGGACACGCCCACCGACAAACCACTGAAAAATCGCCCGCATCTGCCGCTATTCTAGTATGGCCGTCCCGCACCTTCGCAGAATAACTGCGTGTCACCCTGAGCGGAGCCATGCCAAGCGCGAAGCGTATGGCTTGGCGGAGTCGAAGGGCCCCTATTCCTGCCATGATTCCACGTGCCTCAAGTGCTCTTCCCCTGTGTTCCTCAGTGCCCTCTGTGGTTCAAGCTTTATCCTGCATCACGACTAAGCCGTGCCTCGCACATTTTCCGCCCCTGATAAACTGTCAACCACAAGTTGAAAATCTGACCCGCATGCAAATCACCGTCTACTCCGCTCCCTGGTGCCCCGATTGCCGCGAGGCCAAACGCTTCCTCGACGACCACCAACTCCCCTACACCGACATCAACATCGAAACTACTCCCGGAGCCGCCGACGAGGTCGTCAAGCGCACTGGCAAGCGCGCCATCCCGCAATTTGTGATCGATGGAGAATGGATCCAGCCCTACACCCCCGGCGAAGGCTTCCACTATGAAGAAATGTCCAAGCGCCTCGGAGTTGAGATCTAGGGCAGTAGCCAGCACCCGGTACCCAGCAAACCGGCCCGACTAAGATCGGGGCTGGGTACTGGGTACTGAGTACTGGCAACTGAACTTCAGTTACCTAAGGTCGCGTTCCAACAGACTTCTGTACCCTATCCGCTCGGCCCCAAATACGTCAGCATAGTGCCTACCCGGTCAACTCCCTCCGAACCGGGCTGGCAGCTGGTCTGACAACTTGGGTCCGACAACGAATGTTCAATTCTGATATCGGGGAAAGAACCGCCGAAGGCGAACTGATCGACACCTGGCAGCGCTTCGTCCAGGGATTGCTCGGCGTGCTAGCCCTGGTCGGCGCCGGAATCATGGCGCACTACTATGCCCCGCCTGAGACCTCCGGCCTCGAGCAGCAAGTCCACCAACTGTCGAGCCAGGTCGCCACTCTCGAAGCGCAGCAGTCGATCTCAGCCGGAGTAGTCGACGACGCCCGAGAATCCGTCGCCTACATCTACGGCATCTATCACATCTCCGGACGCGGCCAGCATTTTCGTGCCCGCGTAGCGGGCACAGGATTCGTAGTCGCCCACGGCCTTTTGGCCACCAATCGACACGTAGCTGAGCCCTGGTACGGTGATCGCGAAGTGGCCGGAGCCCTGCGTGATGGCGGCAAGCCCGTCCTTGAGAAGCTAGTTGCATATTTCCCCGGCTCGCCCCTACCGGTAATTCTCGAGCCCGCCGTAATCGCCCTTCACGGCGACCTGGCGCTCCTGCGCCTCCAGACAACCGACTTCACCGAGAAGTTGCGCCCATTGACTTTGGCGCAGACGCCGCCGCACGTCGGCGAATCGGTCAGCGTTCTCGCCTATCCCATGGGAGTCACCGGCATGGTCGCGAAATCCCCAGCAGTCGTTTACGACCGCCTGTCGGCGCATCCCGACAACGGCGACACCGCCGCCGAACTAGCCGCGCTTTCTCTGATCCGTCCCTCCGCCACCTTCGGCCACATCGGCGACGTCACTGGAGACAAACTCATCTACGACGCTCCCACCGCCCGAGGCGGCAGCGGAGGCCCCGTGCTCAACCTGCGCGGCGAAGTAGTAGGCATCAACTCCGCCTACATCGACGGCTTCTCCGGAGGCACGCTAGGCATCACCGCCAGTGAACTGCGTCCTTTGTTGGAGAATGCCAAGCACCTGCCCGACCCGAAGCAAGAGCCAGGTATCAGCACACAAGTCTTAGGTGTCAGAAACGTAGCGTCAAAGCACTAAAGCCAAGCTCGCCACCTCGTCCCAAAAATTGTCATCCTGAGCGGTCCCAAAAGTTGTCATCCTGAGCGAAGCCGAACGATTCGCGAAGCGAGTCGTTGGGCGCAGTCGAAGAGCCTGCCCTGAGCGGAGCCGAAGGGACCCCTACCTCCACCTCACAAGCAGCCTGAAACATCAACCTTCGAACTCGATGTCGTCAACCGAGAATAAGGCCTACTTCTGTGCAATTCCTTGCACAGTAGTCCCGCCGATCTACTCTATGGATCGGCTCTCGTGCGGGCAAAGTGCCATGTATTCAGGTACATTGTAACTTGCTGATTTAAATACTAAATTGGCCTTGCGGCTGCATTAGCCATGAAGGACAGGTGTGACCAATTCCACCGTGTATCATCCTGAGCGGAGCGAGCGACCCATGCATCTGAATTCGCCAGCATCTAAGAAATCATTCCAAGATCAAAGCCAATTTCAAACCGAATATCTATCTATGATAAAAAATCTTCTGTTCGCTGCGGCCTTGTTGAGTCTCGCGCTGGCCACTAGTTGCGCCAAAGGCGGCAACGGGGTCGGTCCCCCTCAAGTCGAGGTCACCGTCAACAATGGCGACCAGTCCGCTCTTTACCCGAACCAGGCGATCACCTTCACCGCCACGGTGATGCCAGCCTCAACCAGCCAGGTCGTTACCTGGAGTCTGAGCGGTACGGCCTGCACTGGCGGTGGGAACCCCTGCGGAACCATTGACGCGTCCACCGGAGCCTACGTGGCGCCCGCGACCGTGCCAAGTCCAGCGGGAGTGACCATCACTGCAACGTCGCAGGCCGATCCCTCGGCAACCGGCATCGATAACATCAGCATCGTGGATATCACGACCGCCGTAGCTCCAACGGCCCTGAGCGTCGGCACCGGTCCACCGGCTTTGGTTCAACAATTTACGGCCACCGCCCTTCCTGACGACGCGCCGCAGACTTTCACCTGGACCTGTACGGCTAATGGTGTGCAGTGCGCACATTTCGTTCAAGATTCGAAGATATCGGGCTTGGCGTACTACACAGCCGATGACAACTGCGGCGGTAGTTGCATTCAAATCTCGGCGGCTTCGACTCTTGACCCAAATGGCTGCACCGCCAATCCTAAATCTTGCCCGATCGCCAAAGCCTCGCTCGTAACCTCGCGCGTAAACGGCACCTACGCCTTCCGTTTCTCCGGATATGACGGCAGCAACAATGCCACCTCCGTCGTCGGGACCTTCACCGCTTCGAATGGCACGATTTCCGGCTTCGAGGACGAACTGACTTCCGCCGGCCCTGCGCAACACACCATCACAGGCGGCGTCTATACTCCAATTTCCGCTTCCGACCCGAACTCTAACAACGCTGGTATGCTCACCCTCGCGACCGGAACCTTTCCCAACACCTTCCAGGTCGTTCTCGACGGCAACGGGGACATCGAGATGATCGAAGCCGATGGCCATGGCACCGGCTCTGGCATCGCGCAGATCTCATCCAATGCCAATCTTCTAAAGGGCGATCAAACTTACGCCTTCGGCTTCAGTGGCGTCGACGCCACCGGCAAGCGCGTTGGCTATGTCGGAGTCTTGCCGATGAACGGAAGCGGCTCCATCGTTGCCGGCCAGATGGATACCAACGACAACGGCACCACCTCCAACGTTTGCGGCGTGTCCCCCTGCAGCGTTACTGGCACTTACACCGGCCCGAACGCCAACGGAGTGTGGCACATGACGTTGACTACCGCGAGCTCGACGCTCGGTTTCGATTTCTTCATTGCCGGCGGGTCCGCCAGCAAGTCGAGTCCTCTCACCTTTTACGCCATCTCCACTGATCTCATCGCGAATCCAGCAGTTTCCGGAACCATGGTGCTTCAGGATTCAACCCAGACTTACAACAACGCCGCCTTCAGCGGCATCTCCGTGTCCGCGCTGACCGGAGCAAAAGGATCCAACTCTAACGTCGCGCTCGTATGGGGTTCGACCGATGGCAATGGCGATTTTTCCGGTCAATTTGATCAGAACAACGCCGGGTCCGTCCTCGCCGCCGTTTCTTTTCCGGTTTCAGGTTCCAATTACACCTATGCGGCCACCGGCAGCAACGGACGTTATACCTTCCAGATGTTGGGAAATCCCACCGCGAAAACCGTTGTGCCCCCGCTTCCCTTTATTCTCTACGCCAGTGGACAAAATCGCGGATTTCTACTCGACCAATCCAGTTCATCGGTTATGACGGGCACGATGAGCCCGCAAGGAAAAGGGAACCAGTTTTTTGGGGGTTCTTCGCTGCCCGGCACGTACGGTGCCGCAACGGTCGCCAGCGGCAATGCGGCAGTTACTCCGCTTGCAGCTAACCTTCTTCTCACCTCTCCCGGTAACGCCGTGTTCAACGTATCAGGAACGCAATATCCGGGACCCGAGACCGTGACCGGCGCTTACGCGATCAGCTTTGCGGGTACTGGCACAATGACGCTCACCGCCCCAGCGGCTCTGATCTATGCCATCTATGCCGTGGACAGCACCGGTTGTACCACCCAAACCCCTGTGTGTACGATCCAGGATTTTTTCGTGATGGATGAGACCACGACAGACCCGAACGCATCCATCATTTTCGCGAAGCAGTAGCGCCGGCGGCCCACCGGCCCGACGGCACTAGCCCGTCAGAGTCCGTCAAACGTCCGTACACAATCGCAAATGTAAGTATCGACGCGTACCTACATCCACGCCCCTACAAATGTTCCGCGTGGAACATTTTCGCCTTTCGCCCCACCTTACTTCCCTCGAATCACTGTCTTAGCCGTGGCCAGGTTGTCGAAGCGGTCATAGGCCCGGACCACGACCACGTGGTCATTGGCCGTGCTCCCGGCCATCACTGCTGGTGCCGCCTCAGGTTGCGAGACAGGGACGGGGAAGTCGTAGTCTTCCGTCTTCGAGTCGGACAGGTGGCCGGAGGGCTCTACAAACTGCCAGTCGCCTCCGTCGAGCGAGTACTCCGCCCGCTTGATCGCCGAGAAGGAGTCGCGGGCTCGGAAGGTCACGTGAATCTGTTTGCCGCCTTGCTCTATGGTGGCGGACAGGTTCTCGATGACAGGGGCCGTGCTGTCGACCTCGAAGCGGGGGCTGACGCGCTCGGCGTAGAGCGCCTCCCCTGGCGAATGCGAGGGGGCGTCGGAGGCGACGACCTTCACGGTGTATCCTCCATCGGGCAGAAGGCTGGCGTCGAAGGAGTAGAAGCGGTCGGTGAGGTTCGACTTCAGCAGCAGCCAGCGCGACTCGCCATCTCCGCGGTAGTAGATGGAGTAGACGAGCTGGTCATCGTTGTCGTCGCGGGCCGACCACCGAATGCCGATCGCGTCGCGGTCACGTGCGGGGGGCGGAGGCGGTGTATCGAAGTGTGATTGTCCCAGCCCTTGCACGGACAAATCGCTACCGGCCACATGCGGGGTGGGCTGATAACGATACCCAGGTAATACGGTAACATCGTCGATCTCCGGCGCGACGTTCTTCGGCAGGTAGTTGAGGACTACATCGTCGAGTTTGGGTGCGATGTTGCCGGCGTGGAGGACAGCTTTCCACTGTACGAAGCGGGCTGGAGGGATTTTGAGTTCGGAGTCGGCGGCGGAATCGGGCGCGGAATTGACGCGGGTCCATGGGCTCCAGTTGCGGTCGGGATTGTCTACGTTGCCGCTGCGCGCATAGAGTTCGATGTTGCCGGTGCTGCGCATGGTGGCGCGTCCCCACATAGAAAAGATGTGGGCATCGAAGACGTCGCTCTCGTAGGTGCCTTCGGCCTCGGGCGCCGCGCCGAGAACAAAAATCTTTCCCAGGTTGCTGCTGGAGGCATAGAGGCCTCCGGCGGGCGCGGGCGCGAAGGCGGTGATCTGGGTGGCGCTGGCCTTGATGAGGTCGGTGAAATCGTCGACGCCGTTGATGGCGAAGATGTGGCCGCGATTGCCGGTGCCGGCTAGCAGGCGCCCGCGCTGATCGAAGGCGAGGGCGTAGACGAGATCTTCGCGAGAGGTCCAGAGGCGCGACGGAGCACCGTCGGGCGCGATGCGATAAATTTCGGAGCCGCCGCTGACGCCCGCTCCGGGAACGGGGAATGGAGACGCGGCGGCAGGGGGCGGGGCAGCGGTGATGGTGATGTTACCGCTTCCGGCTGCGGGCGCGGCTTGCGGCGGCGGGGCTGAGAGTGCGAAGCCCAGTTGTGGCGTGCCGGGTTCAGGGCGCTTTTCTCCGGCAGCTGCGGCGTAGATGTTGCCGGCGCCATCGATGGCCAACGCCGTGATTTCTTTTTTCGGCGCGCTGTAGAGAACGAAGGCTTCGCCATTGGGCGTGATGCGATAAACGAGGCCACTGCCGTCGGAGCCCGCGATCAGGTTGCCTTTGGGATCGAGGGCGAGAACGCGGATGTGCACTTCATCGCTCTTGAAAAAAAGCGAGTGCTGTCCGTTGGCAGCGACTTTGAAAATTTCTCCGTGATCGCCGGTGGCTACGTAGAGGGCGCCGGATTTGTCTTCGACGATATCCCAAATATATTTGGAGCCGGGATCGAAATAGGGAGTGGCGCTCCACGAGGCTGTGGCAGACTTGGCTCCGGGCACGGCTTTTGGAGGTTCCAGGCGATAAACTTTGCCGTCGGGCGCGGTGGCGGCGTAGACTGTGCCGTTCTTGGCGTCTTTCTTATCAACGATGAGTGATTGCACCTGCAATTCCTGCGGCTCGAAGATGGTGGCGATCTGGCCGTCGGGCGTGATGCGATAGACGCGCGCCGGAGAGCCAGCCGCGGCGTAGATGTTGCCGGCGGAGTCGGAGGCGATCGACCAGATGTAAGTCGAGGGCGTGGTGGCCAGGGCTTTGAAGGCGGGAGCGAGTTCGAGTCCGCCCTCGCTGCGGAGGGCGACGCCTTTGGGGGTGCCCTTGATCAGTTCGTCGAATTTCGATTGTTCCCAGGTGCGGGTGCCCTCGGCAAGGGCGACGGTGGAGAGAAGAATTAGAGCTGATAGTGCGGCGAGCGTCTTACTAGTTAAATTCTTACGAGCCAAAATGAATACCTCAATCCCAGTTTCCAACATTAAATTCAAATTGTCATCCTGAGCGCAGCAGGACGATTCGCGAGCGGATCGTCCTGCGAAGTCGAAGGACCCCTATGTCCGCGGCGATGTGAGAAGGGCAATCTCCTGCCATTCACTAGATCGCCGCCGTAGGGAGCCGACGATGTTTGCAATTGCAGGGGGTCCTTCGACTCCGCAATTGCGTTCGCTTTGCGAACGCGATTGCTCCGCTCAGGATGACAACGTAGTGATGACGCGAATTAGCTCCGCTACTTGATGGTGATGGTCAGCATCTGAGCGCCTGCGACTACGTAGTCCAGGGGGTCGGTCGATGCTTCACTTACGGACGATTCGCCCAGGACTACCATGTCTTGCGTGCCGCGCATGTTTTCCATGACGTTCATTACGGAGAGCGGGAGCGTGGGCATTACTTTGTCGGCGACCATGGCTTCGGGGTCGGACTGAATCAGCGAAACGTAGACGCGATCGTTGGCGTGTTCTTTGTTTAACAAGGCGATGGTTGGAGCCAGGCTCAGACCGCGATTCATCATGGGAGTCCCGTGGTGCAGGCGGTCTAGCGTGTCTCCGTCACTGACCAGAACGCGCAAGGTTCCTTTTGACGTCGAGGTGGGAATGCGGATTGGAATCTGGCGGACCAGACGCTCGCCGCGATAGGGACGGATAACGGTCTCGACCATGATCTCGTCGCCGGGGCGGGCCTCGGTTACGTCGGTGCGCGAGGCTTCGAGACGAGCGGAGCGGCGTTCGCGGACTAGATCGAAATCGAGCTTCACTCCTTGCACATCGGGGACGTCGAAGGCGTTGGTGTAGATGCGGCCGAAATGATCGGCGATGGTGGCGGCGGCCATGGCGGCAGCGGGCTGACCATTATCCTGCGGAGAGAACATATTGCGCAGCGTGACGTCGGCATATCCCTTGACGCTGAGCACGCCATTCATACGGTAGGTGATGTCTTCGCCATATTCGTTGGTACCGTGCAGCGCGTTGAATACGGTGGCCATCATGGCGAGCGGGCTGAGCTTGGCGTTGTTGAGAATTTCGTAGTGGAATTCTTTCGTCGCAGCGCCCATGTGCATGGAGACGGTGACGGGAATCATCTTCGACTCGCGGCCGGGCACGCCCATGATGCCGTTCTGACGATCCTGCACGAAGGCGCCGATGGTCTCGGTGGTGTCGACGATCTTGAAGGCATTCATCGGCGAGGGCAACGTGGCGAGCACGGTGGCCTTGGTCATTGGTAAATCGACCTCGCCGAATTGGAGCAGCGGATGTCCGCAGGCCAGCAGGCGCTCGGGATCGACGTAGGTGACGGTGCAGGTGGCGGCGATATCCATGTCGCCGCGGACGAGAACGGCGCTGACGGCGGAGCCAGCTACGATTGGCTCAGGCTGCTTGCGATCGCTCGATGAGCCGATGCCCATCACGGGCACGATGCCAGCGGCGGCGAATTGCTGGCCGTAGCGTTGCAAGGTCTCGGCGGAAAATCCGTTGAAGACTAAAGGGGTATCGATGGGCTTGAGGTAGTTGCTGTAATTCACAGCGGGCAGAGATGAGTTTTCGCCGGGGCTAGCGGTCTGGCTGGCTTCGGTTCTATTTACCGCGCTGCTATTTGAAGAATTGTTGCCGTTGAGATCGGCTCGCAGCGTCGCTGATGTTGGGCGACGATCGAGAGCGTTGATCTCGAGCATCTCTTCGATCGGAGTTACGCCTGCGATTGGTTCCTTGGAAAACTCGCCGATGCGGAAGGCGAGAGCGCCGGCCAGTTTGCCATCGAAGTAGACGGGGCTTCCACTCATGCCGGCGACTACGCCGGTGTATTCGGGCTTGGTGCCGTGCAGGCGGACTAGAATAATGTCGCCCTTGGGGCCATTCACGTTGTGCATTACGCCTAAAACTTCTACGTCCATCGACTCTGGCTTGACGCCCTGGAAAACGGTAAGGGCGGTGCCCTTCATGCCTTCGTGAATTTGAATGAGCGGAATGATATTCGGCGAAGGGAGCGCGGGAAGAGTAGCTGCCGCAGGCACGTCGGCCGCCGCAATCTTTACTGGGGATGCGTTTGCTGGCGCGCTTTGCGCAGACAACTTTTGCGCGCTCAGATTTTGGGCGCTCAGATTTCGCGCGTTAAGGCAGATTAAGGACGAGAGATACAACAGGAGGGCGAGTGACCGTACAGCTTTCCCCATGAATACCCCGGAAGTCACAAAATGACCGTGATACCAACTCCGCATACTTTCAGAATGTTTTTGCCAGGAGAGGCAGCGCTTTTAGGGCCCGCAAAATATCCCAACTGCGAAGTTCTTGCATCTATACTAGCACAGAAGTTTTCGAGGACTCCCCATGTTTTTCAGCGTGTTTCGCGGGCAGGCGCGGCTGCTTTGGGCTTCCCGCAAGCCTTTAATCTTATTGGCATTGGTTGTTTTCTGGATGGCGGCGCCGGTCGCCGAACGGGCGCAGGCTCAGGACACATCGCAACAGCCTCCGACGAATCCAAATCAGTCGAATCCGAATCAGCAGGAAGCTCCGCCCGAAGCGGGAGGGCCGCAGAACGATGTCGGCCCATATGTGATCCCCAAGAAAAAGGAAGAGCCACCGCCGCCGGCGCCGGAGAAGCCGAAGAAGATCGAGAACATGCCCGACTACTCGATTAAGGTTGATGTGCCGATCGTGAACCTGGATGTGCTGGTGACCACGAAGGACGGCCAGACGATTCCGGGGCTGAGGAAAGAGAATTTCAAGGTCATGGAAGATGGCGCGCCGCAGCAGATCGCGAGCTTCAATCAGACGGAGGCTCCGATCACGGCGGTGCTGCTGGTCGAATACGCCTCGACCAACATCGGGTACATGGTTGACGCGCTGAATGCGTCCTACACGTTTGCCAGCGGCCTGAAGAAGGATGATTGGGTCGCGGTGGTTTCGTACGATTTGAAACCGCAGATTCTGGTCGACTTTACGCAAGATAAACGCGCCATCATGGGCGCGCTGAATATGCTGCGCATACCGGGATTTTCGGAGCGCAATCTTTTTGACGCGCTCTTTGACACCATCGACCGTTGCGATCGCATAGAGGGCAAGAAATATATCATTCTCGTTTCCACCGGACGCGACACTTTCAGCAAATTAAATCTCGATCAGATCATCAAGAAGGTGAAGTCGACCAAGGACGTGACAATTTATGGCGTCAGCATCGGATGGCAGTGGCGCGAAATGATGGAGACGCAGCGGGCGCTGCGAGGGCAAATGGGCGGGATGCAGGAAATCACGCAACTGCAGGCCGACAATCAGATGAAGACGTTCGCGTCGATGACGGGAGGGCGCGCATACTTTCCGCGCTTCCAGGGCGAACTGCCGGAGATTTTTCACGACATCGCATCCGACATTCGCAATCAGTACAGCATCAGCTACCATCCTACTAATGCGAAGCTGGATGGGACGTATCGCAAGTTAAAAGTTGAGCTGCAGGCGCCGGACGGCGGTCCTTTGAAAGTGCACGATCAGAAGGGCAAGGAAGTGAAGTACATCGTCTACGCGCGCGAAGGCTACGTCGCGAAGCACACGGTGGAGTAGCGCAGCGGGAGCGGGAGCCGCTTCTTCGATTAGCGAGCCCGTAAGACGGATCGATTCCTGGCCAGCCGATATTCTCAGGACGGCAAAGTCAGCGGAACTGCGATGTCTTTCGGCAGAGTCGCGCGAATCACCTCCAGCAATTCAGCGTTATCGGCCGGCTTTTGAAAGAACGCGGCTGCGCCGGCCTTGAGGGCGCGTTGCTCGCTGCTTTGCGCATCGCGCGCCGTCAGCACAATCACGGGGATGTTTGAAAGCTTATCGTCTTTTTGAAGCCGATCGAGCACGACAAAGCCGTCGCCAGCGGGCAGGCCGAGATCGAGAATGATGAGATTCGGCTGCTCTTTATGGGCGAGTGCGATGGCCGAGTATCCATCGCCGGCATGGACGGTGTCATAGTGGTTGGCTCGCAGGCGGAGTTTTAACGCCTGCCTCAAGTCGGTGTCATCGTCCACGATCAGGATTTTCGCGTTTGCCATTGCACATCTCCGTTTCTTGAATTGCTGATGCTTCGAGAACTTGAATTGTTTTGCCGGGCTTAAGTCTGTCCCGCAGCCATTGCTAATTGCGTCATCTCGGTCACTTTATCTGCAACTACCTCGACTTGCTTTTCGAGTGTGCCGACATCGCCCAGCGTGCGGAGCGGGACATCGCTCGCGGATACCTTGAGTTCGCCGGTGGTTTTCAAGTCGCGCACGTTGCTCAACTGCTCGCGGATGCGCGCCATCATTATTTCTGCGCTGGCCAGATCGGTAGACGCCACGACAAAGAAGGATTGCTCGGCGCCCGCAGTCGGCATCGGAGGCAGGACAAGATCCTTGTCGAGATAGACGCAGCGCTGCAGGACCTCGAGGCAGGCGCGGCAGGTTTCCTTCCAATGTCCGCGCGGGGAACTGGAACGCGTCCGCAGGTCGACTCTTAGCAAAACGACAGCGTCGCGCAACCTTCCCTCGTAGGTGATGACCGGCAGAAGGAGTTTGGCCATCGAGTAGAGCGGAAGAGTGAAAGAAAACGTGCTGCCGTGGCCGAGTTCGCTCGCCACCCAGATGCGGCCGCGGTGGAGCGCGACCAATTCTTTCGCAATATACAATCCGAGGCCCAAACCGTTGCGGCTGCAATCGATGGAGTTCGGATCCTGATACATGCGTTCGAAGATCAAAGTTTTGGCTTGCGGATCGATGCCGCGGCCGGTGTCGGCGACGGAGATGTACACGAAGTCGGGGTCGGTTGGCGACAGGCTGGCGCTGACAGCGACGGATCCGGCAGAGGGCGTGAACTTGATGGATTTAGAGCGCCGCTGGTAAAGGCGCCTTTCACCAGGTAATCCTGCACGCCCTGATGAAGCGCCTTGATCGCCAACGCTTCGTCGGCCTGACCGGAGAGAATCACAATAGGCACATTCGGCGCGATCTCCAGTACCTTGCGAAAGGTCTCAGCGCCGTGACTGTCGGGGAGGTTGAGGTCTAATAACACTACCGAGGGCGCGTCTTTGGAGAGCGTTGCCAGGCCGTCCGACAGTCTTAGGGCATGACTCACGGCCACGGCCGAATTGCCTTCCTGGAGACGAAGGCGTACCAAGTCGGCGTCGCCGGGATTGTCTTCGATCAGTAAGACGTGGGTTAGTCGCTCGCTCATTAATTCTGTTTCTCCAACATCCCTCTGGTGCTTCTAGTGTTCGGCGGTCTGGCAAGGATCAACAAGAATTTGCTGGCGACGATTTTGCCGGGAGCATCTAGCCTTTGAATCGCCGCCACACGTCGTTAGCTGAACAACCGCAAACACCTGAGAAGCAAGACGATACGGCGGCCTTATGAATCGCCTGCATTGGCCATCGGCGGATTCCCGCGCAACCTTCAGTGGAAATCGGGGTTTAAGTAGCTGGACGACCAGTCGTCTCGCCGATTTGTGAACACGATCGGGGCCGTCCTTTTGGTCATATGCCGCTCGGAAAAAGCAGAGTGCGATAAAGGAAAAGCGAAGATGGAAATTGCAGCCTAAGTTGCTTCGATAGCATCCTAGAGTTGTGAGGTTGACGCGACGAAGCTGCAGAGGAGCTTCAGAGAAATGAATAACTTTGATAGTGACGCAGAAAGTGACACGGTTTTTTCATGGCGCGGATTCGGCAAGCAGACGATGGCTTGCATTTTGTCATTAGCGATGTTGATGGCGGCCGGCCCGGTTAGCCTGTGGGCGCTGGACTCGCCGCAGAATCAGGATGCGCAAGCTGCACCGCCCGATAATCAGGCGCCGCCGACGGGCGCTCAGGCTCCGACCTACGTGCCAGAAACGCCCGATCAATTGCAACGGTTAGTAGCGCCAATCGCGCTCTATCCCGATTCACTGGTGGCGCAGATTCTGGCGGCAGCCACATTTCCCGACGAAGTGGTCGAGGCCGATCGCTGGGTACAGGCAAATCCTGATTTAAAGGGCCAGGCGCTGGGCGACGCGGTCAATCAGCAGCCGTGGGATCCGAGTGTGAAGGCGTTGACGGCATTTCCGTCGGTGCTCGGAAACATGGATAAGAACCTCTCGTGGACGTCGACACTTGGCGACGCTTACTACAACCAGCAGCAGGATGTGATGAACGCGGTGCAGGTGATGCGCCGCAAAGCGCGCGATGCCGGCGCTCTGAAGACCACTCCGCAGGAAGTTGTAAACGACGATGGTCCAGATATCGAAGTTGCGCCGGCCGATCCCAATGTGGTTTACGTCCCGGCCTATAATCCCTGGCTCGTTTACGGCTATCCAATCGTAGCGTGGCCGGGATGGTATCCCTACCCGGGGATCTGGTTCGGCGGTCCTTATCTGTCATTCGGCCTCGGCTTCGGCATCGGCTGGTTTGGCGGTTTCGGCTGGGGCTGGGGGCACTGGGGGTTCAACTGGCATGGCGGATATGCCCTGTATGGCGGTGGCCGATACTATTCGAATAGCCGGACGTTTTATAACCGAGGCAACTATGCCCGTGGCGGATTTGCGCGCGGCCCAGCCTTCCATAGCGGCGTTCAACCAAGGCCCTTCGAAGGCAACCGGCAGGCAGCTCGGGGATACGCGGCGCCCCGGGGCGAGAGCGGAGTTCACTCCGGCGCGTTCAGCGGCTACGATCACGGCGGAGAGTCGCGCAGCTATGCCTCTCGCGGACGATCCAGCTTCGGCGGCGGTGGCGGGGGCTTTCATGGCGGCGGTGGCGGACACGCGGGCGGCGGCCGTCGTTAGGCCCGGTCAGTCGCTGAGTTAGGTCAGGATAATCGAACTTAACAGTCCAACTCACAATCAGCGAACTCTCGGTGAATAGCAAATCGAGAGTTCGCTAATTTGCTACTGTTTGAAAAACAATGGAGATGAGCCATATGCGGCAACCGAATATAAATTCCGATGGATTCTATTGGGCCAATCTTCCTAAATTCGCGGCGGTAACAGTGATTCTCGTAGCGTCGCTTTCCGCTGGCAGCCAAACGCAGCAAGCCGGACAGAAGACATTTTCATCGGCGCAAGCGGCGGCGCAGGCGTTGGCCACGGCGGCGCAGAATAACGATGAAAAAGCGATGCTGGCAATTCTTGGACCGTTGGGCAAAGAAGTAGTCTCATCGGGCGATGAAGCTGAGGACGCCGATAGCCGCGCCATGTTCGCGAAGCACTATCAGGAGATGCACCGCTTGGTGAGAGAGCAGGAC
This sequence comes from uncultured Acidobacteriaceae bacterium, assembly GCA_963800565.1. Classification (GTDB taxonomy): domain Bacteria; phylum Acidobacteriota; class Terriglobia; order Terriglobales; family Acidobacteriaceae; genus Acidiflorens. The sequence continues at coordinate 2,347,845 of CAWDBM010000006.1, read as the reverse complement.
GGAACAACGACTTTATATATCGGCGCGCAGAATTGGCCGACGCCTATTCCGCTCGTGCACAAAGCCAGCATCTGGTACTTCGACACGGAAGCGGGCAAGAAAGAAGTTTTGTACCGGCGCATTGGCAGAAATGAGTTGTCGGCAGTCCGCATCTCCGAAGAACTGGTAGCGGCCCAGAAAGAATATGCGACGCAGCACGGCGGCGAGTACGCCAAAAAGATCTTCAGCGACCAAGGGCAGCATAACGGCCTGTATTGGAAGGCAGCCGACGGCGAGCCGGAGAGTCCGACTGGCCCGCTGGTAGCCGACGCGGCGGTGAAGAGCTATGCCGCGAGCCAGAATGGCGAGGCAACTCCGTTTCGCGGATATTATTTCCACGTGTTACAGGGCGCAGATAAGAGCGGCTTCGCTTTCGTTGCCTATCCGGCCGTATACAGATCGTCGGGCGTGATGACCTTCATCGTGAATCAGGATGGTGTCGTCTACGAAAAAGATCTCGGACGGAAGACTGAGACAGCCGCTAAGGGCATGAAGAAATACGAGACGGCCGGTTGGCGCAAGGCGGAAGAAGGCCAGACGCAGGAGACGGCGGAGGGAAGCGCGCCGGCGAAATAGTTATTTCTTATTTCTTGTCTAACGCGGCGGCCTGCGCTTCGATGCGTTTGGCATCGGGCTCGCGGCCGAGTCCGCGATAGGCTCGCGCGAGCAGGTGAAGAGCGGGCGCGTTTCGCGGGTCGGATTTGGCGAGGGCTTCGAGATCGGGCACCGCTGCGGCGAAGTCGGATTGTTGAATCTGAGCTTCGGCTAATCCCAGGCGGCCTTCGGCGTTGTCGGAATCAACCAGCAGCGCGGCTTCGAATTGGTCGGCGGCATTCTTCGCATCTCTTAATTGCAAATAGACGTGGCCGAGCAGGAGGCGCGCCGGCATTTGGCTAGGCGCTAGCTTCAGGCTCGCTTCGAGCGCATCCCGCGCTCCCGCAAAATCGCCGGACTTCTCCAGCGCCTCGCCTGCTTCATACGCAGCGTTCGGATCGTCGGCGCGCAACTCTGATGCGCGCTTCAGGTGCGCGGCGGCTTTCGCGTAATCTCCCGCGGCTAATTCGATCTCGCCCAGTTGCATGACGGCGTTCGGCGAGGTGGGATCGAGCTGCGCCGCCTTTTCTAGAAACTGCCGTGCGTCATTCGATCGATTGTCATCGCTCGCCAGCATGGCGCTGTGGAGCAAATTCTGCACTTCAATCTTGTCTTTCGGGTCGGGCAGCTTCTCTGACTTCGCGAAATTGTTTGGCGTGGGAAGCTTCGCCTCCCACTTCGCTGTTTCTGCCCGCAACGCCTGCAGCTTGGCGGCGTCGGCGGCGTAGAGATTTTTTGTCTCTTTAGGATCAGCTTGCAGGTCGTAGAGTTCGGGGCGCGGAGCTTCAATCAGCTTGGCATTTTCGGTGCGCAGGGCGCGCAGGGGAGCCCATCCCCAGCGCAGCGGATAATCAGTTTCGCCGAAGAGTTCGCGTCCATTTTGTTCGTCTGATTTTTTTTCACCAGAATTTTTATCGAGCAAGGGAAACAGCGACTCGCCGTTTAACTCTGGCGGAGCGGCGATGCCGGTGGCGGCAAGAATGGTCGGCAGGATATCGGTGGTGCGCACCAGCGCATCGATCACCAGGCCGTGCGGAGCCGCGCCCGCGGCGGTGTGCGGCGTCTTCAAGAGCAAAGGAATGTGGAGCGTTGCGTCGTAAAGAAAGAGGCCGTGAGTTTCTTCTCCGTGCTCGCCCAGGCCCTCGCCGTGATCGCCGGAGACGATGATGATGGCGTTGTCATAGACTCCGGCTTTTTTCAGGTAAGCGATCCAGTTCGCGACGGCGGAATCGGCGTAGGCGATCTCGCCATCGTAAAGATGATCTTTATATTTTTCCGAGTAGGGCGGCGGCGGCTCGTAGGGATCGTGCGGATCGAAGAGGTGGACCCACACGAAGTGCGGACCGGTCCGGTGCTGATCGAACCAGGCTTCGGCGTGCTGAACGACCTCCATGCCGCGGCGCTCGACGCGGTCCCAGCGCGCGTTATTTCTTAGGTCAGTATTCTTAGCGTCAGCATTCTTGGCGCCGTTCGTCTTGCCATCTGCCGCGGCCCCATCAGCTTTCGGAAAATTGTCGTAGAAATCGAAGCCGCGATCGAGGCCCGGAGCGAGCGCGTTGCTGTCGAGAATCACCGCTCCGATGAAAGCCGCGGTCTGGTATCCGCGCTTCTTCAGCAACTCGGCGGCGGTGACATGCTGCGGCGAGAGCGGGACGCCGAAATCGGTGACGCCATGCACACTCGGCAAAAGGCCGGTCAGAATTGAAGTGTGCGAAGTGTTAGTGATTGGGCTGTGGGTGAAAGCCTCGGAGAAGCGGACGCCGTCGGCAGCAAGCGCATCGAGCGCGGGAGTCTCAACCTGCTTGTATCCATAGCAGCCAACGTGGTCAGCGCGTAGCGTGTCGATGGTGATCAGGTAGACATCTGGAGGATTCTTGCCGGCGGCGGGCTGGGCGGCTGACGACTGCGCGGAGGCGGGCGCTCCGAGCGGGAGGATGCTGGAGAGGATGCTGAGAATGATTCTGGGAAAAAACGCCAGCCGGGTCACTGGGGATCAGCGTATCACAGCGGGGTAAGTGGCCCATTCACTCACGTAGGCGCGAATGAATGGACCACACACGACTTGGTCAAGATATGGCTATGGTTGAGGCAGCGGCACTGTAATGTATTCGTTACTGTCAGGAACGGTGAAATACGCAAAGAGGTTGAGGGGATCGCTAGCGATGCCTCGGACTGGCGTGGGCGTGGTTCCAGTCATGATCTGATGGTGGCTGACCACGTCGTAAATTACGAAGCCGGTCGGCGTGGCCGAGGCGGCCATGCCATTTCCGAACTGGGCGCTGACTGCTGTTGCGGTTGGAATTACCGCAGCACTGGGGAGTGTTCCGTTCATGGTGTAAGGTGCGTATGCCGAGGCCGCCCCCTGAGCGTGGCTGCCGAGGGTAGACATGTTGCTTAGACTAACCTCGTTTGCAACGTAGGTGCTTGAGCCTGAGCAGCAGTTTTGGACCAGGGTATAGACCAGCTCGTTTTGCGCGTTGCTCGCAGCCATCGAAGTGACGCTGCCGCTGACGGGATAACTGGCGGCGACTGTAAACGTACTCAGGGCGATCTTATACAGGTAGTTGGCACCACCTACCCAAACATAGGAACCGCTTGGGTCCATCGCAACGCTTTGCACGCCCGTGCCAACAGTGGCAGTTCGGGACACGGCCTGAGTGGAAAGGTCAACTTCCGATAACGTGCCGCTGCCGTAGTTAGGGACATAGGCGTAGGTGTCAGCGGAGTTCAAGGCGACAGCCATAGGCTGAGTGCCAACCGCGACACTTGTACTCGTCTTATTCACGAAATTCACAAAGCTGACGCTATTTGACCCCGAGTTCGCGACGACGGCATTCGGAGGGTAGGTTTCAGTGACAGTGAGGTCCCCGTCCGGAGGGGAGGTGTACGTATATGAGCCGTACAGCTTCACCGCCACTGGGTAGCTCCCGACTGCGAGCGTTTCTCCGAGGTAAGTGACTTGGCCCGAATAGTACTGTGTGACGACAGGTTCCGAGGTCTTGGCTGAAGCTTCGGAGCACTTTTCCTTTCCGCCAGGCCCGATGACACAGTGATATTCTGTCCTAAGATATATTCCCGCATCTACGCCAAGTGCGCTCGAGAGCGTTGTGTCCCCGCCCAGATCGAAGTAGGTGCCGTCGATGAATTTGGACTCGCCGGCGGATGTGAGGTTCTTGACCAGAAAGAAGTAAAAGCCGCTGCCGAGGCTGCCTCCAGATGTACTGGTCGGGAATGGAAACGTTGCGCTGACGCCCCCCGGGGCAACCGAAGTTGCAGTCGCACTGCCTACGACAGTTCCAGCAGTGTTAAGAACGGACAGCTGCGGCATGCCATAAGTAGCGGACAATCCGGTCGACGGGACCGTAACGCTCGAAGGCAGCAGATTCGCAATGGCGAAGTTGCTACTGGCAAGTGGCAGTTCGTAGGAAGGGATGGCGCATACATATTCAGTGACGGATTGCCCGTCGCTCGAACTGGAGAACGGCACATCGATCTGTTCGTCGTATGGAAACCCATCGTATTCGCATTGGCCCGAGTAGTAATCGACCAGGTATGTTGCTGGCCACGTAAATGCCGAGAAGTAGCAGTCGCCGATTGCGGAAGAGGACCAGCCTGTAGGATTTCTTGGGGCGAAGACCCGCGCTCGCGAACTAGGCGGATCCTGTGACTACGGGAAGGTTCCCGACAAAATGTCGGTCGCAATTTAAGACCAAAATACTATTTTAACTTTTGAAGCAACTTACCCAGGTTACGACTACCTGTCAAGAAGAAAAAGTGGGCGTTATACGAATAGGTATTGAGTCTCACGCGACCCGAGCTATGACCAGGCCAGAGGGGTCCGGTTTCGCCTAGAGGAGATGCGAGGTACGCCCTGCCTCCACCACCAGAATGTTCTAGAAGGTCAGCCGACCGCCTAGCTGCACGATGCGCTGGGTTTGCAGAGCATTGGTTCCAGTTCCCAGCGTTGTGGTGGTAACTTGGCCAAAGGTACTGGAGTCGATGTTGTAGTCCGGATTGGCAAATTCAGTATGATTCAATACGTTGAACGCTTCGAGCCGCAATTCGACGTTGATGCGCTCAGTAATGGCGGTCGCTTTGGCGAGAGCCAGATCAAGGTTGGTGCGGCCCGGCCCGCGGAAGAAGTCTCGCCCCGTTGTGCCATAAGCGTCGCTTGGATTGTAAGCGTCGTTGATCGGCTGGAATGCGGCGGGATTGAAATAGTAATTGCCATTTTTCTTCGGATTCAGGATCGTGATCTTGCTGAACCCGGGCGCGAAATCGGCATTGGCGAGAAACCCGTCGCCAGCCCCCGAAGGTCCGGGATCCGAATTCGCCGCCCCAGAGAGTCCCGAATTAATGCTGAGCGGAAATCCAGTCCGCCAGCTAAAGATTGGGTAGAGACTCCATCCCTTTACCAGACGTTTTGGACCCGACGCCCACGCGCGGTCAAATGGCAAATCCCATCCTCCGCTGAAAGTTAGTCGTTCCTTTACATCGAAGTCAGAGGAGGCATAAAAGATGTTGGTTTCATAAGCCGGCACGTAAGCATCCCGGTTGCGGAAGCCGGATGCGTCATCGAGGCTGTGACCATAGGTGTACGCAAGAGTGAAGTAGGTGTTGCCCAATATGCGGTTCTCGCCATTCTGCTTGGTCAGCGAGGCCTCGAGGCTATTGAAATTGGCGAACGCGACATTCTTAAACTCCGGTTCGTCGCCGGCATAAGGACAAGCGGAGAAAGGAGTTGTTATTCCTTCAGCAGTTGCTAATGCGGTGCAGAAGCTGCCGAACGTACTCTGAATCGTCGATTGCTCATTCAAGACTCGAGTCGGGTTGGTGTTGAGTGTGCTCAAGTCGAAAGGGTTGATATCCTGGAGCGCCGTTAGTCCTTTGGCACTGCTGCCCACGTAATTGACCTCGGCGATTAAGTTTCTTGCGATTTCGTGCTGGACGCTCAAGTTGTACTGGTAGGTATAGGGCGTGTGCAGATGCGGCTTCACGAAGAAGAGAGAGCTCTCGTATCCTCCAAACGGGAGAAACTCTCCCCCATTCGCGGGATTGAACGCGGTGGCGGGATCGGGCGGAGTGGAGGGAAATGGGTTGGGAGCTCCGACCCCCCATGGCGAGCTGTAAAAGGGTGCGCCGGACGAGGTAAACGCCGGTACGGTCGGGAGCTCCGCAGCAGCGCAATTCGCTGCAGTGGCCGGATTCGTGAAACACGGAAAGCTGACGCTGGGCTCGCTGTAAAACGGTGGAGCGCCGTTGAATTGCAGATTGTCTTCGCCCTTCAGGACATCATAGAAGATGCCGAATCCTCCGCGAATGCTGGTCCTGCTACTACTGCCCGGACTGAAGGCAAAGCCGATGCGCGGTGCAAAGTTTGTTTTGTCCGGGAAATTTGCTCCACGGGGTGCACCCGGGTCTCCAGGAAAAACCAGGCCTTGCGGCGCATATTTGAATCTGGTTGACTGCAGCCCTGGGATGATGGAAAAGCTCCTTCCCTGTGTGTCGAGCTTGGGCGTACTGTATTCGTAGCGGAGACCCAAACTCAAAGTCAGGTTAGGTCTTACCCTCCACTCATCCTGCGCGAATACGTAGGTTGCCTTGCTGCGGATGCTGCTGGCTGCGTTCGAACCCTCATACACGAAGTTCGGAGCTCCGACCAGGAAGTCGGCAAGGCTGTTGCCGGTGCCGACCCCACCCGACAAAACTCCGTAGAAACCGAATTCGCTATCGCCGAAAAAATCGTAGAGCGTATTTTGCTGATAGGCGGAAAACCCGGCACCGAATTTCCACGTGTTGTGACCATGCACCCACGAAAAGGTATCCGTGTAGGCAAACGTGTTGCCGATTAAGAAGGTTGGACCGTACGGGTCTTGCCCCAAATTTAAACCATTGTCGAAGGTTAGGACAGGCGGGCCAGTGGAAATATCCGACACAATTCCGAACTCGGGGTAGAGCGCAGCCAGCTTAGCAACAGGCTGGCTCTGCTGGTAATTGCGGCGTTGCGCGGTCACGCGGAATTCGTTCAGCTTGGTTGGCGAAAAGGTTCGAGTATAAGCTATGTTGACAAAGGAGTCGTCAATCTTGGTAATACTAGGGAAGCCCGCCGCCGTGTTTGCGTTAAAGTTACCCCCGGGGCCTCCGAAGGGTGAGGTCAGGGGAGCTCGATTGCCACCGACGGTGCCGGTCAGCTTGTCTTTGGAGCTCAGGTTGAAATCGATCTTAACCGTGAGCTCGTTGCGGTTGTCCACAGAGGTTCCTGTGGGGAAAAACAGGCCCGTCGAATTCGACGGAATGAGCCCTGTCGCAATGTAGGCTTGAGCGCCGGGGTCGAACGAGGCCGGGTTAATGATACCTTGAGCGGCCAAGGCAGCGTTTGGCTGGAAATACGGGTTTGCCTGTAAAAATGAGACAACGTTTGGATCTGGGCCGGGGTTCCCGGCTTGAGAAAAATCGCCTCCGAGCTCGGCGGTCGTGAAGGTTTGTTGTTCCTGCAGGACCTGAGTCTGTATCTGACGCTGCCCCTGATAGGCTACGAAGAAGAAAAGCCGGTTCTTGACGATGGGACCACCCAACGTGCCGCCATATTGATTGCGCTTGAGATTATTTCTGGGTAACCCGGCCTGATTATTGAAATAAGAGTTGGCGTCGAAGTCAGTGTTACGCACGAACTCGAAGGCGCTGCCGTGGAATGCGTTGGACCCCGACTTGGTTACGACGCTGATGACTCCGGCGCCATTGCGGCCATATTCCGCCGTGTAGTTGCTGGTGAGAATGCGGAACTCGGCGACCGAGTCCGGATTCGGGTTGAACACCACGCCGTTGCTGAGAAGATCATTGTTGAGGCCGCCATCGAGCAGATAGGTTACTGAGTCAGTGCGTCCACCGCCAATGTTGAAGCCTTGCGTAGCGCTGGTGTCATCCGGGTTATCTTCAGTGACTCCGGGCTGAAGAAGAGCAAGTTGCAGCACGTTGCGCCCGTTCAAAGGCATATTCACAATCGGGCGACTGGTGACCGACTCGCCCAGCGTGGGATTGACGGTCTCTACGCCTGCGGCCTGCGATTCGACTTCGACCTGCTCGCTCGCGGCACCTACTTCGAGCTTGAGGTCGGCGCGGAATGACTGGTTGATTTCGAGCGGAGCGGTTAGCACTTCGAGCGCGCGGAACCCTGGCTGGCGGGCGACCACTTTATATGTGCCGATGGGCAGGTTCAGGACTTGATAGAAGCCGCTTTTATCCGAGGTCGTGGTAACAGAGACGTTGGTCGCGGTGTTGGTGACGGTGATCTTGACGCCGGGGACGACCGCTCCTTGCGGATCGGTGACGACGCCTACGATTTTGGCGGTCGCTTGCTGCGCGCTGGCTTCGGTCGCCGTCAACGTCGCTAGGAGCAGGGTGACGCACAGAAACGCCACGGCTGCCAGCACATTTGCTAGGAATCTGCCTGAACGGGATCGCATTGCTTTTCTATTCATAATGGGTACAGATTTTAGTTATGGCTTGGCTTTGCTATCCGCCAGTCGAACTATATTTTGAGGACCGCATGGGCACATTGCCCGCTGCAGAGTTGCAGCATTTTGCGCTTCGAGGCGCAGGCTTGTCAATTGTTGCAGGTGGCGTCCTGTGAGATTTTATGGCACTCGGGGCACCAAACCTCCATGTCTTACTTTCATAGGGTTAGCGGGGATTAACGCCCGTGTCTATGGATTATTGGAAACAACAACCCCACCCCTACCAAATCTCGTAGAGTTCGTTTTTGACTAGCGCTAACAACATCGCCTCAAGGGTCTTCGCTGCTATGATTTCAGCGATGAAATTGCTATTGAACCTTGCTTGCCGCGCTGTATCGATATTGCTGTTTTGCTTTCTGTCGATCGCCGCGGTGCAGGCCGCCAACGAAGCTAGGTTCGGGCCCCTGCCGGTGCCGCTGTCGAATAATGCGGTAGCCATTTCGCACGGCTCGGACAGCTCGCGAATTTTTTCTTTCATGGGCATTGGCCCGAAGAAAACCTGGGATGCGGTGACGGCGAGCGGCTACGAGTTGAATCTGGATACAGGGAAGTGGAAAGAACTTCGGCCCGTGCCGGGCGTGGCGGGGCGACTGGGCGCGTCGGCCGTGGCGCTGCACGAGCAGGTTTTTATTTTTGGCGGCTACGTCATTGACGGACAGGGTGGGGAGACTACCGTGCCCGATCTGAACGTCTTTGTGCCAGCAGAGAATCGGTATTATCGCGGGAAAGATATTCCCGTGCCGGTCGCGGATGCGGTAGTGGGAGTGTATCGCGACCGCTACATTTATGTGATTGGCGGGCGGTCGACGGCGGAGTTAGGCCCCGTGAACAATGTGCAGATTTACGACGTCGACAAAGATACGTGGATACAGGGCACGCCGATTCCGGGGAATCCGGTGTTTGGTCATGCGGGCGCGATTGTCGGAGACACGATTGTTTTTGTCGATGGCGCTCGTAAGAATACGGGCGGGGCGAATCCGAAGTATGTTGCGTCGAGCGATTGCTGGATGGGAAAGCTTCCGAGTTCGAAGAAGGGTGACATTACGAAGATTGAATGGTCGCAGATCGTGGCGCATCCGGGGAACGCGCGCTTTCGCATAGCGGCGGGCGCGGGCGTGGCGGATCGAAGAGGCCGGAAGATATATTTTTCCGGCGGGAGCGACACGCCCTACGACTACAACGGCGTCGGTTATAACGGGAAACCGGCGGAGCCTTCGGCGCTGACCTTCGCCTACGACGTTTACGGCCAGCGATGGGAGACGGTGAACGAAGATGTTTCGGAACCGACGATGGATCATCACGCGCTGCTGGTGATGGGGCACAGCCTCGTGATCGTCGGAGGCATGAGATTCAGCCAGCAGGTGACGGGCAACGTGACGGTGATCAATCTTGATCGGCGGAAGTAGCGATTAGCACTCGGCAATCAGCAGTCAGTCGCTGTAGTTGAATGCTGAACCACGAAGGACACTAAGTATCACGAAGGCGTTGGTTTACTTTCCTTCGTGAACCTTCGCCTGCCCTGAGCGCAGTCGAAGGGTGGCCTCTGTGGTTAATGATTTCGCAGACCTCACCAACCCGGCGCCGTTTGCTGTTTCGCGATCCTTTTGAAGGACTAAAATAAATCTGGAGGCAAGCCTATGAGCCATGTTATGGAACCGCCCAAGCGCAATGGGGCGGCGGATTATATTGATCAAGTCCTCAACCTTGTTAAAGCCAAAAACCCAGCCGAACCGGAATTCCACCAGGCCGTTCTTGAAGTGTTCGAATCTTTGAGGCCCGTGTTGGAGCGCCACCCTGAGTATCAAGAAGCCAAGATCCTGGAACGTATCACGGAGCCGGAACGCGTATTAATGTTCCGCGTGCCGTGGTTTGACGACCGCGGGAAAGTGCAAGTCAATCGCGGATTCCGCATCGAGATGAACAGCGCCATTGGGCCTTATAAAGGCGGACTGCGATTTCATCCTTCGGTGAATCTCGGCATTCTGAAATTCCTGGCGTTCGAACAAGTGTTCAAGAATTCGCTCACCACGCTGCCCATGGGTGGCGGAAAAGGTGGAAGCGATTTCGATCCCAAGGGAAAAAGCGACAACGAAGTGATGCGCTTCTGCCAGAGCTTTATGACCGAATTGCAGCGGCACATCGGGCCCGATACAGACGTTCCCGCAGGCGATATCGGCGTGGGCGGACGCGAGATCGGCTATATGTTCGGACAATATAAGCGGCTGCGGAACGAATTCACTGGTGTTCTAACCGGCAAGGGATTGTCGTGGGGAGGGTCGCTGATTCGTCCCGAGGCGACGGGCTATGGCTGCGTGTATTTTGCCCAGGAGATGCTGAAGACTCGCCGCGACAAGCTGGAAGGTAAAGTGTGTCTGGTTTCGGGCAGCGGGAACGTCTCGCAATATACGGTCGAGAAGCTGCTTGATCTGGGCGCGAAGCCGGTGACTATGTCCGATTCGGATGGTGCGATCTATGACGCTGATGGGATCGACCGCGAGAAGCTCGCGTTTGTGATGGAGCTGAAGAATAATCGTCGCGGCCGCATTCAGGAATACACCGACGAATTTAAGAGCGCCGTCTATAACGCCACCGACAAGAAGCTCGACCACAACTGGCTCTGGAATATCAAAGCCGATTGCGCTTTCCCGAGCGCCACGCAGAACGAGATCAACGCAAAAGATGCGGCCAATCTCATCAAGAACGGCTTGAAGCTCGTGAGCGAGGGAGCGAACATGCCGAGCACGCTGGAGGCGACGAAAATGTTCCTCGACGCAAAAGTGCTTTACGGACCGGCGAAGGCGGCCAATGCGGGCGGCGTGGCGACTTCGGGCCTGGAAATGGCGCAGAATAGCGCGCGCATTTCCTGGACTCGTGAGGAGGTTGACGATCGCTTGCACAACATCATGATTGCCATCCACAAGAATTGTTTCGAAACGGCCGAGAAGTATGGCACTCCGGGCAATTTGGTGAATGGCGCGAATATTGGAGGATTTTTGAAGGTTGCGAACTCGATGCTGGATCAGGGGCTGGTATAAAGATCAGTCCGATAATGATTAGTCGAGTGATGATAAAGCCTGAAAATGAAGTAAGAGCCTCACTCTTGTCCTTGAGCTTCTCGCAGGGCAGGGGTGGGGCTCCAGTTCCTCAATTGTCTATAATTGTCTATCACGCACCCGCACCTTAGCCGCGCCAGGTAAAGTCTTGCAAAGATTTGTCCGAATCATGTCTTTCCAGCAACTTCCCGGCCATAATTACGTTCTTAGATACAGGCACCTCGTCTCGAAAGCTATTCGTCCCTAAACTTAAGGAGATCTACATGTTCAAGCAGTCTCTTCTCATTCTTCTAGCGGCCAGCATCCTATCCATCGGCGCGTTCGCGCAAGATGCCCCGCCCAACAATCAGCCATCCGCGCAAGAAAACGACGGCCACCGTGGCCACATGGATCCGGCGCAGCGCACTCAGGAATTAACCAGGAAGCTCAACCTGACCACCGACCAGCAAACAAAAGTGCAGCAAATCCTCCAGTCCGCATCCTCGCAGATGGAAACCCTGCGTTCGGACAGCTCGCTCTCCGAGCAAGATCGCCACAGCAAAATGATGTCGATTCACCAAACCGCAGACACGCAGATTCGCGCCCTGCTCGATCCGAATCAGCAAAAACAGTGGGATGAGATGCAGGCAAAGCGTGGTCAGTGGGGCCATCACCGCGGAGCGCCCAACTCAAACTCCAATGACCAGCAAGCGCCGCCACCTCAACAATAACGACCCGGCTCGCATAGGTTAGAAGCCACTGCCGCCCGGCTCGCGTAGGACCAATCTCGGCAACGCCTAGCTCGCGTAGGGGCAGGTGCCCTCACCTGCCCCGCCGGGCGAAAGCCCGGCTGCAGCAACTCCGCGACGAATTTCGTCGTTAGCTCTTTCCCACGCCAACCCGCCCCGCGTGCCGCTCAATCTCCGCCAGAATCGCCAGCCCGAGTTCCAACGCCCACCGCCCATCCTCCAGCGAAACCAACGGACGCGACCGCTCCCGCACCGCCAGCAGAAAAGCCTTGATCTCCGCCAGCAGCGGCTCCTCCGCCGTAATCTCAGGCTTACTCACCGCGATCTGCGGATTCACACTAGGCTGGGAACTAAGCCGGGTACCCCTACCTTCCGCGCGGGTGCCCCATCCTAACGTCGCGTCCTTTGTGACGTTAGGGTGGGAACTGTCGGAAGCCCCGCCCACCGAAAACACCAGCACATCCTGCCGTCCGTAATCGATCGAAATATACTGCCCCGGCTGAAAGAACCGCAGCTTTCTCACTCGCTCCGTCGAAACCCGGCTCGCCGTAAAATTCGCCACGCACCCCGACTCGAACTCCACCCGCACATTCGCAATATCGACCTTGCCGGAAAGAATCGGCAACCCCACCGCCCGAATCTCCTTCACCTCCGACTTCACAAACGTCAGCACCACATCGAGATCGTGAATCATCAGGTCGAGCACCACATCCACATCCAGCGCCCTCGGAGAAAACGCACTCAGCCGATGCACTTCAAAAAACATCGGATGATTAATCAGCGGCAGCGCAGCCCGCACCGCCGGATTGAATCTCTCCAAATGCCCCACCTGCGCGATGCGCTTGTACGACGACGCCACGCCGATCAATTCGTCAACCTCCGCCAGCGTGGCCGCAACCGGCTTCTCAATCAACACATCCACTCCGGCCCCCATCAGCGTCCGAGCCACTTCCAGGTGGAGCACCGTCGGCACCGCCACCGACGCCGCCTGTACTTCGCTGTGCGTCGTCAGCATCTGCTCGATCGATCCGAACGCCTTGCAGCCGAACTCGTTCGCAATAGCGTCCGCCCGCGGAGTATCCGGATCCACCACCCCCACCAGCCGCACGCTCCCAGCCTGTTGCAGGTCCCGATAAACACGAGCGTGATTGCGCCCGAATGCTCCGACGCCAATCACCGCAACATTAATAGGGAATTCCTGGCTCAGATAAGTACTCCACCGCGCAGAAACATCGCGCTATTGTCGCAGCAAAACCCCTGAATAGGAAAGTGCGAGCGCACGAACGAGCTCCCGGTAGCGCGAGCCTCACGTAGGGGCAGACGCCGTCTGCCCGGCGGAGCGAATGCTCCGCAGAAACCGCCGAAATCTGGTCCGCTCCAGAGAAGGATCTCACGCACGGCGTCCGGTACCCATCCGAAACGTCGCGGGCCTGTGCGACGTTAGAGCCTGCCCTGCGCTAAGCCGAAGGGGTGGACCCAACTCCCCCTCACATCTTCTTCAGGAGCGCGATCTGCCCCGCATGATAAAGCTCATGCTGCACCACGCCATGCAGCATGTAATAAAACGTATAGTGCGCGCCTTCTTTCCCCGGAACCGGCTCGTAGAGCCGCGAGTCCGGCAGCGCGCTGACCGCCGCAATCAACTCTTCATGTGCGCGCCGCAATCCAGCCATTGCCGTCCCCCAAGCCGCCTCGCTAGTGTCCGTAACCGGAGGAAAATTCTCCGCATCCGACAGCGTCACCGCAACTCCACCCATCCGTCGCCGCACCGCCCCATCCCAAGCCGCAATATGCAACACCAACTCGCAGATCGTGTGCCCATTCTTAATCGGACGAGCCGCCGCCCGCTCCGCGGAAACACCCTTAAGAATTTCACGCAACGAATCCCCGTGCCAAGCCTCGCCCTCAAAGGCCCGTCGTAGCTGGTCAGCAATGCGAGCCGCCTCTGTCATTAAATACCTCCACGTCCGAAGTGAGATGCGAGAGTGTAGAAGTAACGCTGCTTTTCAACTCTGCAATCTGACCTCTAACCTCTAACCTCCCCTATTCCGCGCACACCGCAATCCCTGCCCGATCCGCAGCGACGATAACCTCCGCCCCATCCAGCAACAGACATCGCCCCGCGTCGATCGCCAGACAACTCGCTCCCGCCCGTGCCATTGTCTCGATCGTCTTCACTCCAACCACCGGCACATCAAATCGCATATCCTGCTTCGGCTTCGCAATTTTCACCACCGTCAGCGCGCGACTGAGCGTCGAAGCTTCGCCTTCCGGCTGCAACGACCGCATAATCTCTCCCGCCCGCTCAATCGTCGCGTCGGTCCCCTCCATCGCTTCCACCGCGACGCACGCCGCTTCCGCGATCACCACCGTCTGCCCAATGTCATACTCCCCCAGCCGCCGAGCCACCGTGCGCCCATACTCGATATTCCTGCGCTCGTTCTCACTCGGAGCCCGCTTCGTGAGCACGCCCGGCTTCGCCAGCAGCGGCTCCAGCAGCGAAGTCGAATTCTCCAACACAATCCCTTCATCCGCCAAAACCTTCGCCACCGCGCCCAGCAGTGAATCCGTATTCCGTGTGCCGAGCGACAACAGCATCTTCGCCAGCCGCCAATCCGGCTTGATCGACGAAAAAATCTGCTTGTGCCTGACCTGCCCCGCCATCACCGCGCGAGTCACCCCGGCACTCTTAAATGTGTCGATGAGTTTTGAGAGTTCTCCCAGAGAAAGCCAGTGCACCGAAGCCGCGCCGCGCGACTCAATCTCAGGAAAAGTTTCTTCCTTAATCGCAGCGACCACAACCTCAAATCCCTGAGCCCGAGCCGCGTCCAACACCAGAAAAGGGAACTTGCCATTGCCCGCAATCAGCCCAAGCCGCGCCATAAGAGGAATCACGTAGGACGATAAGAATCACGTAGGGGCAGACGCCCTCGTCTGCCCAGCGGAGCGAACCGGGGCCCCCAGCACGCCCGGTTTTGGCGTGATGGGGTGGGGGAATGCTCCGCTGGCACTCACTTAATCACACCACGCTCCGACGCTTCAATGAACCTGATAAGCATGTCTGTGTCATCCCCGCGATCCGGCTCGCCGCGCAGCTGCTCGACCGCCTGCGAAGTATTCAGCTTCGAAGCCAGCAGCACCTTATAAGCGTGATGAATCTTCCGTATCCGCTCCTTACTAAACCCCCGCCGCTCCAGCCCCACCGCATTCAATCCATAAGCCCGCGTTCCGCGCTCCGCCGACGTCTTCGAAAACGGCAGCACGTCCCGCGTAATCGTAGTGCCTCCGCCAATAAAAGCGTGCGTGCCTATGCGCACAAAATGATGCACGGGGCATAGCGCCCCGACCGTCGCCCAATCCTCGACAATCACATGCCCGCCCAGCGTAGCGGCATTCGCCATGATGACGTGATCCCCGATCTGGCAATCATGCGCAATGTGCACATACGCCATGATCAGATTGTGGCTGCCGACGCGCGTGCATCCTCCACCCTTAACCGTAGCGCGGTTGATGGTCACAAACTCGCGGATCACATTATGATCGCCAATCTCCAGCCGCGTAGGCTCGCCCGCATAGCTGACATCCTGCGGCGCCATCCCAATCGAGGTGAACGGAAAAAAATGATTGCCGGCGCCAATCTTAGTCGCGCCCTCAATCACCACATGCGAATCCAGCCGGCACCCTTCCCCAATTTCCACCCCAGCCCCAATGACGCAATAAGGCCCCACTACACATGAAGAATGTATCTTGCTCTTAGGATCAACGATCGCTGTTAAATGGATCGCCGCAGGATGAATCGCCGTAGGATCGACAGCCGTAGAATGAATAGACACTTTCAAATACTTCTTCCCTTGTCATCCTGAGCGGAGCAGCCGCTTCGCGGAACGCGAAGCAGATGCGGAGTCGAAGGACCCCTACTCTTCCTAAATTCTTCCCTGGGCCGCAACCTACGCTTCCTCACCCGCGCTATCCCCCGCGCTCAAACCCCGCGGCACCAGCCGGCAAGTCACCGTAGCCTCAGCCGCCACTTTCCCATCCACATAAGCCTTGCCCTCCAGCCGAGCCGCTGTAATTCGCCAAGCCTTTACCGCCACTTCAATCCGCAACTGGTCCCCCGGCACCACCGGACGCCGAAAGCGCGCCTTCTCGATCCCCGTGAACACCATCAGCATCTCGTCGCGGTTCGGAACCTCCGTCAGCAACAGCAGCCCTCCCGCCTGCGCGATCGCTTCCACGATCAATACCCCCGGCATGATCGGCTTCTCCGGAAAATGTCCCTGAAAAAAAGGTTCGGTGATGGTCACATTCTTGAGCGCTACAATACTCTTCATCCGCTCCAGTTCGACCACCCGGTCGATCAGCAGAAAAGGAAAGCGATGCGGCAGAATCTTCAGAATATCGTTAATATCCATACCAGTTTTCACCGGCTCCGGCTCGTAAGGAACAGAGTGTGTAGTGTCAGTCATGCGGTTTTGTTCAAGGCGAAGATTATACTGTAGCGCACGGCTAGAGGTCAGAGGTGAGAGGTTAGATTGCAGAGGTAAGACCCGTGTGGCCGATTTGGAGGATTTTCACCTCTGCAATCCGACCTCTGACCTCTGACCCTATTCCAGAAAGGTTACATGCACAGGATATTTATCTTCATCCTTCTCGCCACCGCGCTAGGTGCGCAAACCCAGTCCGCCGCACCCGCCCTCCCCGCCGACATCCCTGCCACCGCCGATCACTACTCCATGTTATTGATGGGCACCCTAGCCGGCCAGCAAGCCGTCTGGACCGCCTCCGACGGAACTCTCCACATCTTTTTTCAGTTCAACGATCGCGGCCGCGGCCCCAAAACCACCAGCGTCCTAAAACTCGGCGCAAACGGAATCCCCGTCTCCGAAGTAGTCACCGGCAACGACTATCTCAAATCCCCCGTCGACGAAAACTATTCTCTCGAATCAGGCACGGCCCGCTGGAAAAACACCGCCGAACAAGGCGAAAAGAAAATCTCAGGTCCGGCCGTCTATTTAGCCCTCAACGGCGGACCCTCCGAGATCGCTCTCCTGGCTCACGCCGCACTGCAAAACGGAGGCAAAATCGCCCTGCTCCCCGAAGGCGAAGCCCGCGTCCAGCGCATGACCGAGCTGGATGTTGAAGCCAGCGGACGCAAAAAGCACGTCACCCTCTACGCCATCGCCGGACTCGATTTCTCGCCCACCTACGTCTGGTTAGCGGACGAGGGCTGCCCGACATGCAGGTTCTTCAATAAGGACAAGTTCTTCGCCACCGTCGACGAATGGGGCTCCATCATTCCCGAAGGCTGGGAAGCCACCATCCCCGCTCTCCTAGCCGCCCAAAGCAAAATCAAAGAATCCCGTTCCGCCGATCTCGCCGCAAAGCTCGCGCACCACCCAACTAATAATGGATTCGTGTTCACCCACGCAAACGTTTTCGACTCCACGTCGGGCAACATCCTTCGCGATCAGAATGTTTGCGTCTCGGGCAATCGCATTGTCGGCCTCGCTTTCGCTCCCAGCGGTATCCATGCACCAAACTTCGTCATGCCGCCGGAAGAGTGGTCGTGCCCACCAGATGCTTCGCGCCGGACCATCGACGCCACTGGCAAAACCCTCCTACCCGGCCTTTGGGACATGCACGCCCACGTAGGCGATAACGACGGCCTCCTCAACCTCGCCGCCGGAGTCACCACCGTCCGCGATCTCGCCAACGACACCGACTCGCTCCTCGCTCGCCGCCAGCGCATCGCCGACGGAAAAGAAATCGGCACCCGAATAGTTCTCGCCGGAATCATCGACAGTCCCGACGCCTTTCACGGCCCCACTAAAGTTCTCGTCTCCACCGAAGCCGAAGCCCGCGCCGCCGTCGACAACTACAAAAAACTCGGCTACGTGCAAATAAAAATCTACAGCTCCGTCACGCCCGCGCTCGTCCCCGTCATCATCGACGAAGCTCACAAAAACGGCCTCCGCGTCAGCGGACACATCCCCGCCAACATGATCGCCTCGCAATGCGTCGAAGATGGCTACGACGAAATCCAGCACATCAATTTCCTCGTCCTCAACTTCTTCCCCGAAATCAAAGACACCAACACCATCGCCCGCCTCACCAAGCCCGGCGAAGTCACCGCAAGCCTCGATCTCAACTCCGCGAAGGTCCAAGACTTCATCAAGCTCCTGCAAGATCACCACACCAAGCTCGACCTCACGCTCACCGTTTTCGAAGACCAATACATGGCCCGCCCCGGCCAGATCTCTCCCGGCTTCCTTCCCGTAGCAAATCGCTTGCCCGCGCAAGTCCGCCGCAACCTCCTCACCGCCGGAATGACTCCACCTCCCGGCATGGAAGACACCTACAAGAAATCCTTCGCCAAGATGATCGACTTCGCAGGCCTTCTCTATCGCTCCGGCCTCTCCATCGAAGACGGCACCGACAACATGGCCGGATTCGCCCTCCATCGCGAACTCGAACTCGACGTCCAGGCCGGCATCCCCGCCAATGTAGTCCTGCAAGACGCCACCTTAAACGCCGCCCGCATTATGAGCATGGATAAAGATCTGGGTTCCATCGCTCCGGGCAAACTCGCCGATCTGGTTCTCGTCGACGGCGATCCCACCAAGAACATCAGCGACATCAGAAAAACCGTCCTCGTAGTGAAAGACGGAGTGATCTATAAACCCGCCGAACTCTACACAGAACTCGGCGTTAAGCCCTGAGCTAATAACGAAAAAATTCACCTTCGGGAAAATCCTTCATTTGCCCGGCAGGTCACCGACGTAACCGCCCACCTGTGACCTATGACCTAGACTCATTTGCCCGCATCGCCGATGATCAAGATGATCAAAGAAAACAATTAGCTCAGGATGGCGCTGGCACGGACTATGAATTAACATGCCGCGAATCCCGGAGACGACCGATGAATGTGTTTGATTCCCAACCCTCGACATCTCCCGCGACCGAACACGATCGCCGCCGCTATCCGCGCCGCACCGTTCAGGTCCAGGTCGAACTCCATCAGGAAGGCAGCGACATTCCCCTCCGCCTCGAGACCACCGACCTCAGCCGAGGCGGCTGTTACGTCCAACTTCTGATGCCCTTGGCCGTCGCCGCCCGCGTTCAACTCAAACTCTGGCTCGATGGCCAACCCATCGTCGTCTTCGGACGCGTCGTCACCCGCCACCCTCAATTCGGCAACGGCATCATGTTTATGGATTACGAGGGTCAGGCAGAAGTGCTTCTCAACCGCTACATCGACTCCATCGTCAGCTAATACCCCGAAGTTTCAGCCGACTGCCGCGATGAGGGATTACTAGATTATTAGCAGCTGTCATCCTGAGCGCAGCCGGGCCGTGAGCGAAGCGAATGGCCCGGCGAAGTCGAAGGACCCCTATCACCGCCAAAAAGACGCGCATGTGCTTTTTGACGACGCACACCAAATCGCTACCTAACCCACCCTCTTCCCCATCCGCACAATCGGTAGCGTCAGCCCATCCCCCAACGGCGCTTCCACCGCTTCCAACTCCACATAGCCCTTCGTTCGATAAAACGGAACGCCGGTCAGCGTAGCCCCCATCTCCAGTCGCCGAAACCCCGCAGCCTGCGCCGCCGCCTCGCAGGCCTCTAGAATCATGCTCCCAATGCCTCGCCGCGCCCATGCCGGATGCACAAAAAATGCGCGAATCTTTGCCGCATCGGTTGCCGGATCAAGCAGCGAATCCTCCCGCGCCTCAAACTGATCGCCACCATACAAAGTCTTGCGCTTGCTCCACCCGCCGCACCCGACCAGCAAAGGCGCTCTCGAAGGTTCGGCCAAATCATCCACTTCTTCCGCCGCAAAATAAGTTCGATCCGAAATCAGTTGCGTGTCGACCCCGTAAACCGTCTGTAGCGCCTTTTCCAATTGCACCGCCGAATAATCCCCGGCCTGCAATCCCCGCACCGAAGCCTCAATCAATTTTCGCGACGCCGGAATATCGCCAGCTTCCGCCAACCGAACGCGCACTGTCATAACTGATAATTAATAAAAGGATTTGTCATCCTGAGCGAAGCGAAGGACCTGCTGTTTGCCAGCGGATGCGAGAAAGCCGCGCAAGCCATCACCGCGCCGACGCACACTCCGCGCAAGGGCAGACTTCCCGCAGATAGAACCACGAATAAATTCCCAGATCGTGATTATCGTTCCATGCAAACCGCAGAGCGTATTTGCCCACCGCTTCCGCCGACAGCGCCCTCACCCCCGGTTTGAACATCGGCAGCGCTCCCGGAGCCAGCTTCACCGGTTCGCCCGCCTTGCGTCCCGCCTTCGTCCGCTCGTCCTCGCACAGCGCGCACGGACAAGCATCCCGCAAAAACGCAAACGTGTAGATGGACCGGTGGCCATCCTTCCATTCAATATCCATGCCCGTTCCAGTAGTCAAATGAATCACGACGGACTTCGGATCGTTTCCCACACGCGGAGTAAAATCAGGCAGCGCCATAAATTTCAGTATCGCACGGCGGCGCCGCCACCTACCAAATCGAAGTGAGATGTGCGGAAGTTGCCAAGAAACCGCGTGGGCGCGGATCGGAGTTGTCCGCGCCCACACATTCACTTCGGCCACTCAGAAGGCAACCGGAGTGACTCGGCGAGATCAAAACAGCGTCAAATCAGGTCCGAGTGTTACGCTCCAAAGAGCTTGCGGCGCATGGCCCCCGCGATCCCGACTAGTCCAGTTCCGAGCAATCCGAATGTGCCGGGTTCAGGAACGGTGAGGTTCGTGCCCCCCATGTGAATCGTGCCTTTGTGATCGTAAGGTTCCTGGTCCGTGTACGCGTAGATCGTCTGCGACGTAGTTCCCGTCACCATTCGCCCGGTATAAAGCGTGCCTTCGATCGTACCCGACAATGTGAATACATAATTGGCGTGGTTCTGGCTGTCTAATGTCCACGCAATCGGCCCGGTGAAGCTGCCCGCAAAGAGACTGACCGGATTGGTCGATTGCCCCGACAATTTCTTCGCCCATGGTCCCATGCCCATCACATCAAATGACGAGCCCGTAGCTGAAAGCGTACCCCCCGTCCACAGCGACCCGCTGCTGAACCCGCCCGTAGAAAAACTGACCGAACCAAGGGATTGTCCCTTAGCGGCGACAAGGTTGCCCCAGCCCGTCAGTTCCGATCCTTTGCTTGTGATTCCCGAAGCTCCAAATGTAACCGTACCGCCCTGGTTGGTGAGTTCAATCGTGTCCGCCCAAGCCGCCATCGGTAACAGCAGCGCCAATAGTCCCAGTATTACTGCCAAATGCTTCATTTTCATTTCCTCCACAGAATTCAGGTGAACCCGTTCAACAACCCTTAGGGGTGGGGCAGTCCGGATCACGAAGTTCGATCGTTAATTTCGTGCACTTTTGCTGGCATAGATTCCAGTGCAAAGGGCAGAGCAGCCTGGCAAAGTGCTTTGCCAGCGAGCAGTTGAGGGAGTCGAGGGAGGGTCGACGCCAATCAGATTAATCCTGAAGTTCAAAGAAAGCTGTGATTTTTGTCACCGTTTTAGGTGACGCCAAGAAGATCAGCACCGCTGAGTTGGCGCGTCCAGCAAGGCTTTTCGGTTAATGAGGAAATTGTTCTTGGTTTGTTTCCACTGGCGCAGAGGTTCCCGACCTACGCGATTTCCGATGTAGTAACCTCTCTGTGAATTGCCTCACCGTTTGAAATTTCGCGTTCTCGCCGGGCCGCCGGTCGTCTGTCAACTCGCCCCAAATGCGGCGAAGAATCGGTCGACAGCCGTGCGCTTCTCCGGCCTCAAGAAGATGTATCACCGGATCTTGTTGATGAGGTCGAGGCGGGACGGCAGCAGATGGAGAACTCAGAACGGATTGTCTGACGACAATCGGCTTCGGATTGAGTTGAATGTTATTCCTTGTTGCTTCTCCGCCACATGGGCAGCGTCGGATTCCAGGTATGCACTTCTTTTTCAAAGTTCCGCGGCTCGCTCGACTCGGCATTCGCTGCTTCGCTTGATTCCGTAATCTGGGCGCTCTCCGGGTCGACAATTCTTGCCGGCTGTTCTGTCTGCTCGGTCATGATGGAATCACACTTTCTGTTGCGATGATGAGTTTCTGCTTTCGTGTCATTAAACGCCGGGAAGTGAAAGTCTACAGTGATATACACCACCTCGGCGTGTGAGGTGCGTCACATCGAACCGGCACTGAGTGCTGAATGCTGAGTGCTGAATGCTGCCGCCTTCCCTTACCTCGCGCGCGCCAATACCAGCGTGACGTCGTCGGGTTGCTCGTTGTCGCCGATCCAGTCGGCGACGGCGGCGGTTACGATTTCAGTGATGCGCTCGAGCGGCAGATGGCGATTTTCGCGCACTAACTGGATCAGGCGGCCCTCGCCGTATTCGCCATAATCATTTTCCGGTTCCGTGACTCCGTCGGTGTAAGCCACGAGCAGGTCGCCAGGGCGAAGTTGTACGGTTGCTTCCGGGAAACTCAAATTGTCGAACAAGCCAACAACGGTTCCGCCGCAGCTCAGCAACTGGGATGAGCCGTCTTTCGCAATCAGGATCGGCGGCAAGTGACCGCCATTGGCGTAGGTGAGGCTTCGCGTCGCCGCGTCATAGATCGCTAAAAACAACGTCGCGTATTTTGCCGCCGGAGTGCCTTCATAAAGTTGATGGTTCAAAAGCGCGAGCAGCGTTGCCGGCGATACTTCTGTCGTTCGCGATTCAGAATCGAGGAGCAGGCTCGAACCACCCATCGAGACCGCAATCGTGGCCGGTTCG
Organism: uncultured Acidobacteriaceae bacterium; assembly: GCA_963800565.1. Classification (GTDB taxonomy): domain Bacteria; phylum Acidobacteriota; class Terriglobia; order Terriglobales; family Acidobacteriaceae; genus Acidiflorens. The sequence goes on along the minus strand of CAWDBM010000006.1, from coordinate 2,325,149 downwards.
CGCGGTACTTTTTCCCGCGGCACCAGTTCGCGGAGGATGGGCAGGTCTTCGATGCTGTAGGCGCGGACGGCCGAATAGATTGTCGCCATCAGGAGCGCCGCTGAAATTCCTTTGCCGCTGATATCGCCGACGGCCAGCATCATCCTCTCAGAATTGAGCGCGAGAAAATCGTAGTAGTCTCCGCTAACGGTGCGCGCGGGCCGGCAGAAACCGTGGACTTCGAGCGTGTCGAGTTGTGTAATCAACTTGGGATAGAGTTGGGCCTGCACTTCCTGAGCGATCGCCAGTTCGCCTTCGAGCCGCTGCTTTTCTTTTTGCTCTTGCACCAGCTTTTCGATGGAAGTAGTCATCGAGTTGAATGAATTCGCGAGCGTCGCTAGTTGGTCGCTGGATTGCACGGTGATGCGATGGCTAAAATCGGCGCGATTGATGTGCTTCGTGGCTTCGTAGAGCTGAGCGACGGCCGAGGTAATGCTCCGCGTCAGTTTGGTGCCGACGAAAAGAGCGAACAGTTCGATGAGCGCGAATATGATCGCGATCGACAACAAGATATATTCGACGCCGCGGGCGTAATCCCCCAGCGCCGCAAAAAGCCTCGCATAGAGGACGGACGGGCGCGTCTCGACCTCCGCCAACGCGCCCGCGCGCTGGCGTTCTCCGGTCGACCAGTCGACCACTTGCAGCGGAATCGGGAAGGTTATTTCGTGATCGAAGGTGCCGCTGGCGGGCGGAATCGTTCCAGCGGAGAAGGTTTGCTCGCGCTGAGCGCCGTTTTCGAAAGCCAAGAAAGGCTTGGACTCGGCGGGGCGGGGTGCGGAATTCGAATTCGACGCCGGGCCGGCCGCGCCATACACCGCAATGCGGCCGAGATCGCCGGCAATCATCTCCACAAAATTCTTGTCGAGCGGCTCACTCAAGAGCACACGCAGAGTCGACGAGGAAGGTGGCGAGGAAGTTGGGGACGAAGTCGCCGCCTCCGGCGCAATCACCGTGGCCGTCCGTAGATAAAGTGTGCCGTGGTCGCGCACGACGTCGCCGAAATCGCCCACGATAAATGGAGGAAAGGCAGAGGCGGTTGCATTGTCGGGCCCGACACAGTGAGTCTGCGGCTCATTGCCGTAGCGCGCGCAGACTTGACGGCGCGCCCACTCGGTGCGGCGCGGTCTGGTCCGACTTAGAACTTCGGCATCAAGGTTGCCACCGTTGGCGATTTGTACCGCCAGGTGATGAGCGATGGTTCGGTTGGCCGACTCCATGCTGCGCAGATGAGAAGCGATGTCAGAGGTTACAACGAAGCTCGCGAACTGGCCGGCCAGCAGATAAAGCGTGATCAGCGAGATCATTACCAGCAGGAAGACTGGAATCACACCGATAAAAACGTAGGTCACGATCAACCGGTTGCGCAGCCGCCACAATAGTTGCGAGCGCAACCATCGCGAGGCTGCGATCGCCAGCAACACAATCGTCAGCACGCTGAGAAAAATTACCCAGCCAGTGAGGCTATCTGATATCGACAGACTCGCATGCCGCGTCAACAATTGCACGGCGAAGAGAACAAAGTCGAGTCCCAGGGCGTAGAGCGCCGCCCACGCGATCCAGCTCTGCGGCCACAGGCCCCTGTCGCGCAGCTTGCTCTCGAGTTCCAGAGAGATCAGTCTCATCGCCTGAGTGCCAGTTATATCTCTGGATAGATGTCGAAGAACGCGGAGAGACTCGTCTTAAGTTGCTTTTCGATCTCGTCCTTGCTGCCTTCGAGGATGTGCATGGTGACGTGCGCATCCCGCCCATTTTTTAATTTGATGGTCGCCGCCTGCACCTCCGCGACTTCGTCGGCCGGCAGCAGGCGCAGGCCATACACTAGTGTGAGGTTTGCCATCCCACGATTGTAAGGCAGAGAAGCGGGCTGGGAAGGGTTCTAGCCGGGAGGCCACGACAAGGCGCGCCCGCCGATCAGGTGTACGTGCAGATGGAAAACTGATTGCCCGGATCGCGGGCCGACGTTCAGTACGGTGCGATAGCCGTCCTCAATCGACCTCTGACGAGCAATGCGAGCAGCCGTCAGATGGCAGCGGCCAACGATCTCCGCATCTTCGCCGGTTGCTTCCTTTAACCCCGCTATATGTTTCTTTGGCACGATCAGCACGTGCGTCGGACCTTGCGGATTCAGATCTTCAAAGGCAAAGGTGTGGTCGTCCTCATAAACTTTCTTGGATGGCACTTCACCTTTGATGATGCGGCAGAATAGACAATCCGCCATGAGTTAGTCTCCTCTCGCCTGGGAGTAAGATCATCCGGCGAGTAACCTGCGATAGAACTGCCCTTGTATCTCCGGAAGAACAATAACACTCCTGGTAAATATGATTTGTAAAGAACTGTCTTCAGTCGAGGCGCACCAGGAATACCGATCCCTCTGCGGTCTCGGTCTCGCGGACCAGGGCAATGGCGCGCTCGCGGTCGTCATCCAAGACTCGCACCCGCACCCACCACACTCCTACGGGACTGACGAACTTCAGGACTTTGGCCGTCTGGTAGCGCTTCTGGAGGTGGTCGGCGAGCTCGGCGGCTGCTTTCTGACCGGCGAACGATCCGATCTGAACTGCCCAGCGGCCACCAGTATTAATAGGCGCGGGCGACTGCATCACCTCTAATCGCACTTTCGCGGTGCCGGGCAAGTAAACATCCAGCGCCTTCGCGGCGGCCAGCGAAAGATCAAGGACCCGGCCCGGCACAAACGGACCGCGATCGGTGATCCGCACCAGCGCCGAATGATCGGTTTTTAAATTTGTAACTCGCACGATCGATCCCAGCGGCAGAGTAAGATGAGCCGCCGTCATGGCGTGCATGTTATAAACCTCGCCGTTCGATCCGCGCCGATTGTGGTAGGGAGCGCCATACCAGCTCGCCACGCCGGTTTCTTCGAAGATGGGCTTAGCATCGGCGGGGAGCTGTATCTTCTCGTCTTCACCCGTATCGCGGCTTGGCGTTGCCTCGGGTGGAGGGGCGGTTGGTTGTTGTTGCGGAATTGGCGGGGGCGGCGGAACCTGTGCTTGCTGGGGCTTGTGTCTGCAACCGGTCAGAAGGATATTGCCCAGAAGTAAAAATAAGACAAGCAAAGGAAGCGATGGAGCGGCTGCTCGCCGCGAATCCATTAATCCCGACCTGGAGGCGAGTAAGTTCAAGAATGCTTACGTTGTGTTTCCAGAAAGTCGGCGAACTGCGAGAGCTTCCCCGCCGCGGTTCGCAACGCCTTTGAAGAATGGCCTCGCACTGCGGGCACGACCTCGTCGTTCAAATAGTTCACGAGGTCTGCCGTCTCTTTTTCCAGCGTCTCCGCGATGTTAGCAACCGAGCGGTTGAAACGTGCAGAAGCCTCTTCCACCTTGCGATCGAATTCGGTCATATTTACCTTCGTCCTGCGGGAGCGGCAGGCTGATCAAGCGTCGGCCGCAGGGTCCACGTTAGCTTAAGTAACGTTAGCTTAAGTATGGAGTCGTTTGCGCGCATGGTCAATCCCAGGGTAGTTGCGCAGTCGCGGAAAGTAGCGCTGGCATCCTTGCCGGCTGTCCCGAGAGCCTGCCCTGAGCCTGCCGAAGGGGCGTCCTCGCCCTCGCCGCACGGGCAGGATGCCGCCGGACAGCCGCCGGGACGGCGGCGCTACAATCGAGACTCACGGTACAATTTCGCCATGCCGCGAAGACTCGCACTGCTGTCGCTCCTCATTTATTGGATGTTGGTTTCGGCCTGCACGTTTTATGGCGATCACCCTGCTCGCGCTTTTTCCGAAGCCACTGGTGGCGAGGATTTGGAGCGCGTCTTCTGGAAAGAGGTACAAGCGGCGAATTGGGTTCAAGTCGAGCGCTCGCTCGCTTCGAATTACTCGGGTATCACTCCATCAGGCACGCTCGACCGCTCGGCTACGATGGAGCAGTACCGAAATTGGCAGTTGAAAGACTATGCGCTCGGCGACTTGCAAACCGAGTTGAATGGAACGACCATCGTCGTCACCTACACAATCACTCTTCATGGCACTGCCAGCGGCCCCGGGGGCCCGCAACCACTGCCGACGGCGCCGCAACACATGATGACCGTGTGGCAGCAACAAAAGGAAGGATGGATTGCCATTGCGCACAGCGTCAGCCAGTCACAATAATGCCGGCAGTTAGTTCCATCTCAGAAAAGCGCCAGACGTCCACGGCTGCCAAAGAAAAGATTCCACGGGCATTTCAGCACGCGCTGCTGCGCTGGTATGATGCGCATCACCGCGATCTTCCGTGGCGCAAAACTCATGATCCCTACCGCGTCTGGCTCAGCGAAATCATGCTGCAGCAGACGCGCGTGGCTGCCGTGCTCGAACACTACCGACTTTTCATCGAGCGCTTTCCCAACATCGAAGTGTTGGCTTCGGCTTCTGAAGCCGACGTGCTCGCGGCCTGGAGCGGCCTGGGCTACTATCGGCGGGCCCGCATGTTGCGCCGGTGCGCAGAGCAGATTGTCGAACAATATAAAGGTTCGTTCCCGCAAAATTCCAAATCTTTGCTTGCCCTGCCCGGCATTGGACGCTATACAGCGGCAGCCATCGCCAGCATTGCGTTCGGCGAACCCGAGGCTGTGGTCGATGGCAACGTCGAACGCGTGTTGCAGCGCTTGATTGGCCGCACTCTAAAGACCCGGCAAATCTGGGAACGCGCACAACATTATCTTGATCGCTTACGTCCCGGCGACTTCAATCAGGCGATGATGGAGTTGGGCGCGACTGTGTGCGTTCCCCGCGAACCTCGTTGCATCGCCTGTCCTGTAAGAAAATGGTGCGTCACTCGTGGAGTAGAAACACGCCGCGTGAAGCCGGCCGTCCGCCAGCAAAGGAAAGAAATCTGGTGCGTTCTGGATTGCCGCGAGGGAAACGGCAAGGGAAGCGGCGACGCAAAAGTTCGTTTGGTGCGACGCCCGCAAAAAGCTTCACTCATGGCTGGCATGTGGGAACTGCCGCAATGGTCCGCGCTTCCGCCTTCCTCACGAACTGTCGAGCCGTGGCGGACGTTTCGACATTCGATCACCATTACCAACTACACGGTCCACGTCGTGCGGAATAGTTCGTTGCAGCCACTGACTCTAGTTGGCGATTTGTCCGCGGCCAGGGGGCAATGGATCGAAGTGGGTCGTATCCCGCAGCTCCCGATCACAGGGTTAACCCGCAAAATTTTAAAGGCTAGCGGTATGATCTAGATTGGTTGAGGCATGTTCCACATGGGATGGCTCGATCGACTATTCAGAGGGAAGTTTGGAGGTCACGCAGACATGACAGCACTGAAAGAGGGCACGACGGCGCCCGATTTTTCTTTGCCCGCCCTAGATGGCAGCACGTTCTCGCTGAAAGATGCACTTCAGCGCGGGCCAGTGGTTGCCGTGTTCTTCAAGATTTCCTGTCCCGTTTGCCAATATACGTTCCCCTTCTTCGAGCGCTTGCGCAAAGCGTATGGCGAGAAGGTCGCGATCGTGGCCATCTCTCAGGACGACAAGGCAGACACGGCCGCTTTTTTGAAGGAGTATGGCGTAACCTTCCCCGCACTACTCGACGATCCCGCTGGTTATGCAGTGTCCAATACATACGGCATCACCAACGTCCCTACATGGTTCTTGATCGCGTCTGACTCTGAAATCGAGATTTCAAGTGTGGGCTGGGTAAGAGCCGACGTGGAAGCCCTGAACCGCCGTCTCGCCGATGCCAATAAAACCGCGGTCAGGCGGTTGTTTCTTCCGAAAGATGACGTGCGCGATAATCGACCTGGTTGAAGCTCTAAAAACTGATCCCGCGGTCGCGGGCAAAATCGCGAGGCTAGACGAGCCGGCCTTCAGTTGACCAAGTGGTGGACAGTCTCGATTTGTCACGCGAATTCGCTGCCATCGCCGCGATTACGCCGCGCTACACCAGCGTAACTTTCGAGCCGTCCCGCGAGCGTGCTAGCCTGTTTTGTACCGTATTATCAGCCATTTTCCAGCAATTCCACGAGAAGAGAGGCGATGCCCAGGCTCCCGATTTTTCGGCTGCGAAGTTCTGAACCGCCCACTCTGCCCGATCTGCAATACCACGGGATCACGCTCGCGCTGAGCGATTTGCAACTCGGGGTCGATAATCTCCGCTACGATGTTTTTCTCAGCCCGCGCATTACCGCCGATCTAAGCTTTCATCTCGCGCGCTACATCTGTCGCTTTGGTGAGGTGGAGGCGCTCTTCGAGATGGACGTCCCTACCGCTGGCCAAAACAAGTTTATTGCGGCTGCGCAAGGCACCGCCAAACTGCGCCAACCCGGTCCAGCCGATCTGAAGACTTTGCTGGTCTCGATTCATCTCGCGATTTTGAATCGCGCGAAGGCTGAGGGGAATTCTTCGATCGATCTGCTCGGCCGCCTCGCTGTGCTCAAGTTCATACGCGTGGAAGTGCAGGCGCAGTTTGGAAAAATTCTCGAACAATGCCGCATGAAGTTGAAGTCGCTCGAAGGCGTGCGGCAAGTGAAGATGATGCAGACGCAGGAACTGGTCTCTTCATTCCAGGTGCGCAAGAAAATCATTTTGCGGCGCGCGGGGCAGGAGGTCTTCCGGCTGCTTCGCGAAATCGAAAAAGAGACGCTCTCTCGCACGCGCCGCTCGCTGCTTGGAGAATTGCCCGCCGATTGCTATCGGCTGTTTCTCAATCCTCTGATCCTCAGCGAAGACGGCCGCGACGACTATCTCTGCGCCGAGCACTATTACATGTTCGGCAACTTTGACAAGGATTCCGATCGCTTTCCCAGCCTGCGCCAGTTTGCGCTGAATTTTCTGCGCGAGCTCGGCTACGGTGAAGCGATTGACGACGAGCATCTGGAACAGGCGCTGAATGTTCCGGAGAACGCTGCCACGCTGGTGGGCGCGGGCAACGGCGAAGACCTGACGCCGGAAGATCGTAATCGCCAAAGCCGGCTCGACATCTGGAGGAGTATGCTCCAGCGCGAAGGCATTCTCTCGCAAGTTATCGCATCTTATGAAGCGGTGCCGCTGCTGGCGGAATATGCGCCGCGGGTCAATCCGCAGCAAATCAAAAATGCGTTGATCTCGCGTGACGAAGCCGCACGCGTCGAAAAGATAATTGCCGAAAGCCGCCTGCATCCCGACCGGCTTTTTGCCGCGATTGGGCGCGTTGCCTCATGCCGCGGATCGGAACGCAACCGTCTCGCGGCGCGCCTGATGCACGATCTGTTTTGCTATCACCGCGACCTGCGCGGGCTCGAAGCGCTGAGCACCGGCTTTGACAGTATCAACCTGGTCACCGACGATAAAGTACGCGAACTTTCCTCGCTCAATGGCATGCTCTACGAATTTCTGCCGCCCGAAGAGCAGAAGGCTGCCGAGGATCGCGTCAGGCACCATGTCATTCTCAAGGCCGATGTGCGCGACTCCTCGCGATTGACGCGCTCGCTGATGGAAAAAGGCATGAACGCGGCTTCTTACTTCAGCCTTAACTTTTACGATCCGGTCAACAAGTTGCTCGCGAAATACGGCGCAACCAAAGTTTTTCTCGAAGGCGATGCCATCATCGTGGCTCTGCTCGAGCGCGAAGGCGAGGCCATGCTGGGCGTGGGCCGCACCTGCGTGCTCGCTTGGGAGATCGTCAGCCTGTTGCGCGAGTATAACGAGTTGCTGGAACGTTCCGGCTTGCCCCCGATGGAAGTCGGGCTCGGCATCGCCTATCAGGATTCGCCGCCACTCTACCTCATGGATGGCGAGCATCGCATCATGATTTCCGACGCCATCAATGAGAGCGACCGCCTCTCCTCGTGCAGCAAGCGCGTGCGCAAGAAACTCGCACCCGATGCCGGAGTCTTCCAGGTGTATTCGGTGCAGATCGGAGGCCGCGGCAAAGACACGAGCGAAAGCGCGACCGCCGATGCCGCGGAGGAAGAGATGCGGCTGAACTATAACGTTGGCGGAATCTGCCTCAGCGAAGCGGCCTTTCACAAGCTGCAAAAGGAAATTTCGCTTGCGCCGTGGTCGGCCGAGTCAACCGAGCCCGGTTTCAACAGCCCGTGGGTTGACGAGCAGGGCGAGTTTTTTGTGGGGACCGTGCCCATCGCCAATGGCGTGTTTCGCAAGATCGCCATTCGCAAGAATCGCATCGCGCAGGTCGATGTGCGCGATCTATCTATCTTGTACTGGAATGATCTCTGCTACTACGAAGTGTGCGCCAACCCCGCCGTCTACGCCGCTCTGCCCGGAGAAAAATCGGCATCGGCGCAAAAATAAAGTTCCCGCTGGAAAATTTCAAAAGCTTGTCTTCGCCCGGAACGGAATCTGCACCACCGCTTCGAGCGCCACAGCCTTCCCTCCTCTTTCCGCGGGCGCGAATTTCCAGCGGGCAAGAGCCTTGGCCGCGTACGGGTCGAGGCGTTCATCGGGACTGCTCAGCACGCGAATCTCGCCGACTTTCCCATCGGGATGTATGACCGCGTAGAGCGTGACCATACCGTGGACATTGGTGCGCATCAGTTCGAGCGGATACCCTGGATCTATCTTCTCCATCAAAACCGGCGTCAACAGCTCGCCTTCGTGTTTTCCGCCATCGAGTTCGGCGAACTTCATTACCCAGCTGCCGCTGGCGGAATTCAGGTTCGGCATGTTCAGCCGCATTTCGTATAAGCGCTTGCCGCCAAAAACCTGACGATCAACGTCGGTAAGTTTGCTGTCGGGCACGGCCGACGCAGCGCGGGAGTCACCCTTCGTCCCCGAAGAAGCTCCTGGTGACGACAGGCTCGCCATCTCGCGCGCGCGTGCGGGATCGCCCGCAGCCCCCACATAAAAGCCGGAAGGCAATGTGCCGCGGGTACTGGTCTTCGAGCCGCCATTTTTCGCCGCCGTATTTGATCCCGCCAGATCGGGCGTGCCAGCAGCACCCTGTTTGCCCTGCGGATTTGCGGAGAATGTTCCCCGGCGATTACCTTCGGGAACGGCAACTGGCCCGTTGGGCGCGACAGGATGAATGCCAAGTGCGATCAGCCGTCCTCCTGCGTGCGCACCTCCGGCCGATGCCACGCTCGGCGGAGGAGTGACTGGCTGCACACTACCGGGCAAATGGCCACCGCGCGCCAGCGAATGTTGTTCGGCCAAGGTGAGTTGCGGTGCCGGTGCGATCACATCACTGGGACCAATGTTCACGAGGCCGACTTTTCCCCTTGTCGATGGTTGCGTTAACTCCGGAGGAGCCGCAACCACATCGGACTTCATGGCCGCTTGCACTACGCGATCGCGGGCAAACTCCACCTCCGGCGCCGGCGCTACCACCTCGGCCGCGGGCGCAACGATGCGATCCAACCGCGCTTGTGTTGCGTCCAGCGGAACGGCCGGTGCAACGGCCCCTGTGGCGATGATGTTGGGCAAGGGCACGTCGCGATTGAGCTTGAGATCGGGCGGCGCGACGATGGTCTGCGAACGGTTATCCGCTTCAGGAGGAACCGACAGAATCGCCTGCTTGGCGTAGATCGGGTTGCCCTTTTGCGGCTTCGGCGGATGGGACGCACCCGTGTTGAGCGGCGGCAGATATTCGTCCGGCGTATAAGTTACGAGCGACGACCGGTCAAAGGCTGCGGTGGTCAGAATCTTTTGCTGCCGAATCCACGCGATTGAGATCGTCCACAGAAGCGCCACCGCCGCTGTATGCAAGAGAACAGATTGCAGGAATCTTCCCCAGGGCAATTGTTGCTCGACGAAAACATCGTGCCAGAGAGACAATTCGTCTTTTTCGTCCCCAGGTTCATTGTCCAGCGATGGCATGGTGGGCGAAGACGGACGACTACGGTTGGCCCAAACCCTGCGCCAGAATCTAGGGTTCGCCGGATCGCGTTCTTCCAGAAATTTTGACAGATTTTTTCCCGGGGATTCCATCTCACTCCAAATTAAGGTTTACCAGAGCCAACTAGCACGTCGGCGCTCCCGGAAGGGCGGGATCCGGGGCTCTTGGCTGGCTCACAACGGACGCTACTCTGTAGCTAGATTATAACTGACGACGCCGGGTTGTACTGGAAATCCGCGGCTCTCAACCATTGAAATCTTTTTCCGCGCGTGGTGTAGTTTAGAAGTATGGCGAACAAGGATTCGAGCCCGCGATGGATTGGAATTCCTGCCCGCGTGTTTGCGATGACCTTCCTATTTACGCTGCTGTCGTTTGCGGTCGCGCTGCTACTCAGCATCCTGGGCACAGTGGTCTATTCGCAGGTGAAGCACGTCGCGCCCAACCTCGGTTTCGCGTACCGCCATATTGCGTTTCCGTTTGCGATCACTGCTGGTGGAATCGTACTGGCGTTATCTCTCGGGATGGAAATTCGAAACTACCGGCAGCGCAAAGCGCTCGACGGGATCGAGCGTCTGAGTTGAACATGAGCATAGATGACTTGAAAACGAGTGCACCGCGGATCGCCATCCCCGTGCCGCATTCCGCGGATCCCAGCTATGCTCAGCGCTCGCTGCCACAATACGAAGCGGCGGTGCGTCTGGCTGGAGGAGAACCGGTCCGCATCGAGCTGGATCAGACTCCCGCCCAAGTGAGAGAGCAGATCGATCACTGCGACGCCGTTCTCTTGCCCGGCAGCGGAGCCGATGTCGATCCCGCAAAGTACGGCGCGGCTCGCCATAAGAAAACTGCCCCCGCCGATGCCAAGCGAGATACGGTGGATGAATTGTTGCTAGATGATGCCTATGAGCACCGCAAGCCCATCCTCGGCATCTGCTATGGATTGCAATCGTTGAACGTGTATCAGTCGGGCACGCTGGTGCAGCATATCGAATCGGTGATCAACCACAGTCCGGGTCGGACCGTCGCGAAGGCACATACAGTCACGATCGAGCCAGAGTCGCGGCTGGCCGAGATTGTGGGCGCGAGCGAACAGGTCGCGGTGAATTCGTCACATCATCAGTCGGCCGAGGTTGCGGGCAAGGGATTGCGCGTGGTGGCGCGCTCGGCGGAAGACGGCGTCATCGAGGCTCTCGAAGGAACTGCGCCCGAACATTTTGTGCTTGCCGTGCAGTGGCATCCGGAGCGGAGCGTGAACCAAGTGCCGGAGATAGCGGAGTCAGCGCGGGCGATCTTTCGTACGTTTGTTGAGGCGGCGCGGGCGAAGCACGCAGAGTTGGCGGCAGAACTGGAACCACGCACCACATGATTTGTCATCCTGAGCGTAGCTATTGCGTTCGCAAAGCGAACGCGATAGCGGAGTCGAAGGACCCCTACCGTGACAGAGCTGTGTACATTCGCCGCCGAGAAACTCTCGCGAGAAATAAAAGATTGCAGTCCGATACTTAAGCGGCTATAGGGGTCCTTCGACTCCGCAGAACGGTCCGCTTCGCGAATCGTTCTGCTGCGCTCAGGATGACAATTTACAAATATCGCATCAGACAGGCTGCGACCCAATCGTGGTCAAAACATCATCCCAATCCTCGGGGTTTATTTCCTCCAAGCCGGCTCGTTGCAGCAGCACCACCACGTTCGCAATGGCGGCATTGTCCGTACCCATACCCTCAGGCGTCTTCGCTTTGATCCCAACACAATCGCCAGGAATCCCGCATAACTCTGCGACCCGTTTGCGAATTGCATCCGCGTGCGGACCGATCTTCGGAGCCGCCAGAATCAGCGTGGAATCCAAATTCACAATCTCGTAGCCTGCGGCCTTGATGCGCTGCATTGCCTCGCGCAGAAACACAGCGGAGTCGGCGTTTTTCCACTGTGGATCAGAAGGCGGAAACAGCGCTCCAATATCAGGCCCGGCGATGGCGCCGAGCAGCGCGTCGGTGATCGCGTGCAGCAGAACGTCTCCGTCGGAGTGACCGCCGAGACCCTTATCGTGCGGCAGCACCACGCCTCCGATTTTCAGCGGGATGCCAGCTTTGAATTCGTGGGAGTCCCAGCCGTAGCCGATGCGCATTTCTGGCTTCCGCTTTTCGGGGCTCAAGAATTTTCCTTGTTTTCCATATCGAGATAGAACTCGGCCAATTCCATATCGGCCGGCGTAGTGATTTTTATGTTTCGCGCTGCTCCCATCACGACCATCACTGGCAGCCCGGCGCGCTCGATCAGCGAGGCCTCGTCGGTGCCAAGAAAGCCGTCCGCGATTGCATCGTCAAAAGCTTTTTTCAGGATGCTATAGCGAAAACCCTGCGGAGTTTGCGCCAGCACGATGCTCGCCCGCGGAATCGTGGCTTTGATGAGCGCGCCCTCCGAGGTTCGCTCAACCTGCTTTACCGTGTCTACGGCCGGCCAGCCGGCGATGGCGGCTCCGTGCTTGTGTGCGGCCTCGATCACATTGTCAATAATTTCGGAGGTGACAAACGGGCGAACGGCATCATGCACAAGCACGATATCTTCCGGGTCCGCTGCAGTGTGTGCCAACGCACTGGCCACAGAGTCCTGGCGATGCTCGCCGCCCTCGACCATCTGCACACGCTTATTCAGAATTTCCGAATATTCTTTTTCGAGTTGCGTGCGAAAGCCAGCGATTTCATCCTTGCGCAGCGCGACGATGATTTCGTAAACGGCGGGGACGGCGGCAAATTTGCGCAGCGTGTGGACGAGGATTGGCACGCCGTCAATTTCTTTGAACTGCTTAGTCGGCGCCTTTTTCCTAGTTCGTTCTGCCGACGGCGGGGCCATGCGCGTACCGAGTCCGGCCGCCGGAACAATGATAAAAACCTTCATAGGGGCGATCAGTATAGTACAGGACAGGGGACTTTTTCCTGCGAGCACCACTGACGCGACGTCGCCTTCCCGTCCTGCTGCTGCGTAGCGTAGTGTGGAACGCACTCGGCAACTGAAGCGAAGCTAGTCGGCGGCGCGGTCGCCAACCGCCGAGATGGCTTTCTTAGCCGGATCAGAAGCCGGTCCACTGCTCGCAGTAGTTCCACTCGATGGTGTCGAGGTAGGGGGAACACTCACCGGCGGCACCGTTATCTTAGAATCGTGGCGGCCGGTCGCGCGTTCATCCCACTTGCCAAAGATCATCTTCCCGGCGGTGGTTTGCAACACCGACGTCACCGAAATGTCGATGGTCTTGCCAATCATCTTGCGCGCGTTATCCACGACCACCATGGTGCCATCGTCGAGATAGGCCACACCCTGGTTGTATTCCTTACCTTCCTTCAGGATGAAAACGCGCATGATCTCGCCAGGCAGAACGATGGGCTTGAGCGAGTTGGCCAGTTCGTTGATGTTGAGCACGGCGACGCCCTGCAGTTGCGCGACTTTGTTGAGATTGAAGTCGTTGGTCAGTATCTTGCCTTCATACAGCTTAGCGAGTTCGATCAGCTTCATATCAACTTCACGAACGCTGGGAAAGTCGTCTTCCACGATCTGAATCTGCACCGATGCCGTTTTTTGCAGGCGCTGCAATATGTCCAGGCCGCGTCGGCCGCGATTCCGTTTTAGTGAGTCGGCGGAGTCGGCGACCAGTTGTAACTCGCGCAGCACAAACTGCGGAATCACGATCAGTCCGTCGAGGAAGCCGGTCTCTGCGATATCAGCGATACGGCCGTCGATAATTACGCTCGTATCCAGAATTTTGTAACTCTTCTTACCCGACTTTTCGCCGCCGAAGATCCCTCCGAGCGCCGCCAGGTTGAGTAAGTCGCCCTTGTTCGAACCGACCGCTAACCCCACATAAGCCATGACCAGCATGACCATGATCTGGAGAAAGCTTTGCACCGGACTGGCAGGCAGGCTGTTGCGAATAACCAGAGCGAAAAGATAGGCGCCGATAATGCCGAGCACGCTGCCGATGGCAGCGCCGATCAGGCGCTTCAGACTCATCGCGCGCAACCTCCACTCGAACACGATGATGGCGGCGCCGATCACCAGGCCGACGGCAGCGTCGAGATGCGAGGGCAGGTTGAAAGGACGAATCAGAGAGCAGATAACAGCGACAATTAAAATAAACAGAAGGCGTATAAGTAGGACGTCCACGAGTAAGACCTCTCTCGGAGAAGGTACCGCTTTAGCGATTCCCGCCCGCCGCCGGTCATTTGGGGTAAATGATTATTAATAGCCCAACGCCAGCGTTCTATTCACGGAACTATAAGAAATTAAAATACGCCCGTGCCCGGTTATATCCGGGTTAGTGCAAAAAGCGACGCGAGCAGTATATACCCGGTGGGGAAGGTCGACCAGTATTTCGCTTCGGCCTTGATCTGCGGGCCTTTGAGGCTACATTCCGTCGTAATTTGGGCCGCCGCCCCCCTCGGGTGGCACCCAGGTAATGATCTGGTAGGGGTCCTCAATGTCACAGGTCTTACAGTGGACGCAGTTAGCCGGATTGAGGCTGATGCGCTTCCCATTCGACGCCGAGGCGTCCTCGATCATCTCGTAGACGTTCGCCGGGCAGAAGTTCTGGCATGGGCTGCCAAACTCTTTTACGCAACGATCGTTGCAGATGTTGGTATCGTCGATAAGCAGATGCGCCGGCTGATCCTCTTCATGCTTCGTGCCGGAATGATAGAGGTCTGTAAGTTTGTCGAAGGTCAGTTTGCCATCGCCTTTAGCGGGGCCGAGCATGTGGGCCTCCGGCCCTCCGTCAGTCGGTAACTTAGCGATGGGTTGCAGGTTCTCGTAGCCAGAATGCGAAGGCACACGATTGCGAAGGCCGCCGGGAAAAATTTCCTGAAGCACGGTGTTGAACATGCCAGCGACCATGCCGTTATTAAACCCCTGGTGGAAGTTGCGCACCGGCCAAAGTTCGTCGTAGATCCAACTGGTTTCGACGCGCCGCTGGTATTTGCCGAGAGTTCCTGAGGAAGCATCCGATTTCACCAGCGCTTCGAAAGCCGTCTCCGCCGCCATCATGCCGCTCTTGATTGCGAGATGAATCCCTTTTAGGCGCGCGGAATTGAGAAACCCAGCGGAATCGCCGACGATCATCCAGCCATCGCCACCGAGCGGTGGCAGCGACCACCATCCGCCATAGGGCAGCGATTTCGCGCCGTAGCGGATCATCTTGCCTCCGCCGAGCAGACCCGCAATAAAAGGATGCTCCTTGAATGCCTGCAGCACGTGCTGCGGATCGAGCCGCGGGTCGCGATAATCGAGTCCCGTGACAAAGCCGAGCGAGACGGTATTTTCTTTCGATCCGTAGATCCAGGCGCCGCCGTATTCTTTCGTGGTCAGCGGATAGCCCATCGTGTAGATCACTTCGCCCGCCTCGATTCGGCCAGGCGGGACCTCCCACAGCTCTTTCACGCCTACACCGTAAGTCTGCGGATTGCGGTCTTTCATCAGGTCGAACTTCTGAACGAGTTGCTTGGTGAGCGATCCGCGCGTGCCTTCGGCGAGCACGACCACTTTGGCTTTCACGTCGTAGCCGGGTTCGAAATTCGATTTCGGCTGGTTGCGCTTGTCGACTCCTTTGTCGTCAGTGCGAACGCCGATGACGCGATTGCCGTCGTACAGTAATTCCGAGCCGGCAAAGCCCGTAAAAATAGTGATGCCCGCTTCCTCGACTTTGCCGGCCAGCCACTTCACAAAACGGTTGATCGAGATGACATAGTTGCCGTGATCCTGCAATGGCGGCGGAGTCATTGGCAGCTCGTAGTTGCCAGTACGCGTGAGGAAATGAACAGCCTCTTTGTGAACCACGGCATCAAGCGGCGCTTCGCTTTCGAATCCGGGCAGCAATTCTTTCATCGAGCGCGGATCGAGCAGCGCGCCCGAAAGGCAGTGCTGTCCGGCCTCGCGCGCTTTTTCGAGCACGTAGATATTTTCCTTACTAAGCTGCGATTCTGGATGCCGTCCGTTGTGCTCGTCAACCAACTGCGAAAGCCGCAGGGCGCAAGCCATGCCCGCGGGCCCGCCGCCGACGATGACGACATCAGCTGGCATTTCGGGATGCTCGACGTTGGGCAGCGGCTTGCGGAAGATCAGCATTTGGCAGTTAGCCTTTAGCACTTAGCTCTTAGTTTCAAACGCTGAAACATTCTACGGGAAACGGGTTCGCTCGCGCCTTGGCCTCGCGCGACGGGCCCGTCACCATTTCTTAAAGATTACCCCGACGGCGCATACAATCAGCGCAAACCCCGCATAGTAGTTCCATTTCAGCGGTTGATGAAAATAGAGGACTGAAAAGACCGAGAACACCGTCAAGGTAATTACTTCTTGAATCGTCTTCAACTGCGCCACGCTAAATTCGTAAGAGCCGATGCGGTTGGCCGGTACCTGGAAACAATATTCGGCAAATGCGATGAGCCAGCTTATGACGATGACCTTCAACAGCGGTGCGTTGCGATACTTCAGATGTCCATACCAGGCAAAGGTCATAAAAATGTTGGAGAGAGTCAAGAGAAGAATGGTCCACATGCGAACATATGTTGCACTTCTCTGGGATGCGGTTGTAGTCGGCAGTAAGGTTCCCTGACGCCGATGGGCAAATGCGCGCTTGAGCGATCAGCCGCGCAGCGCTTCCGCAAGTGATTCGCGAACGGCTGGCAGCACTTCTTCCATCTGCTTCGTCGTCCCTATTGTGATCCGCACACAGCCCGCGCAGCAGGGACTGGCCGAGAAATCGCGAACCAGCATGCCGCGCCGCTTCATTGCATCCACGAAAAGCTTCGCCGAGTCACCCACTTGCACCAGAACAAAATTAGTCTGGCTCGGCCAAAAGCGCAGCCCGAGATCGTTAAAGAGTTGCGCCAACTGTTCGCGGCCGCGCTTGATTTGCGCCACATGCTCGCTTACGAAGGAGCGATCCGCGAGTGCCTCTTCCATGCAAGCCAGCACTACGGAATTCACGTTGAAAGGCAGGCTGAGGCGTCGCAAATAGTCGATCTGGTCAGCGGCGCCGGTCAGCACTCCCAGGCGCAGGCCGGCGAGTCCGTAGGCTTTCGATAACGTGCGCGCCACGAATAGGTTTGGATGACATGGCAGGTCTGGGATGAGAGTCCGGCAGGTCAATGTGCCGCCGCAAAATTCGAAATAGGCTTCATCGATCAGGACTGCCGCGTTGGGAGCTGACTCCACAATCCTCAAGAGATCAGCGCGCGAGGCCGCGAGGCCAGTGGGATTGTTGGGATTCGCAACCGCGATCACCCGTGTGCGCGGCGAGATCCGCGCCAGCAAATCGTCGACCGGTAGCGTCAAATCTTCTCCCGACGGCACGCGCACGACTTTTGCACCCGCCGCCGCGCCCAGCATCGGATACATCACAAACGTAGGATCGGCAAAGAGCAGTTCATCGTCCCGATCGAGATACACCGTAAAGACGAGCGACAGCGCCTCATCCATGCCATTGGTGACGAGTACCTGCTCGGGCGCTATCCCGAGAAAATTCGCGACCAATGCCTCGCCAGCTTCGCGCTGCGGATAAAACGAAACATCTTTCGCCGAGAGCGAATGCAAGCGCGCCAGCACGCGAGGCGAGCACCCGGCCATGCTCTCGTTCAGATCGAGGCTCAACCCCTCGCGGCTCAGAATCGGCGAATGATATGGTTTCAATCCGGCAATGGTTTCACGTGGCTTCAGCATGGATCGATCGTCAGTATGTTGCGATTGAGTTTACGACAGTCGTTCTTCGATCTGTCATTCCTCGTTGCGCTGCCCATACTTCACGGCCGCGAAGATCGCGGTGCAGATTAGGAAATCAACCAGGAGCCCCCAGTCTTCCTGAAAGAGCCTATGCCGCGCCACCGGCGGCAGATGCGGCATCAGCAGATAATAGATCGCGTTGCCGGAGAGCACGGCCATAAGCGCGTCGAGAAAATTCTTTGCTGTCCTGTGTTTGGTCGGGGTCTTGGTCAAGCCTCGGTCCACTCCTGCTACCATCGCTTAAGATGCTGGAACCGTCCACTCCAGTGCAGTTTGTGAAAGGCATCGGCCCGCGCCTGGCCGAAGTGCTTGCTGCGAAGGGCCTTCGGACGGTCGACGACCTGCTTCACTACCTGCCCTTTCGCTACGAAGACCGGCTTAATCCGCGCTCCGTCGCCGAACTGCGCGCAGGAGAGATGGCCACCGTGATCGCCGAGGTCCGCAACTCCGGGTTGTTTCGCACCCGGCGCATGCCCATCTTTCAGTTGACGGTCGGCCAGGGCCGCAATCGCCTCAAATGTTTGTGGTTCAACTCCACATACTTGCAGGACCGATTCCAACCCGGCCAGATGCTGGCGCTCTACGGCAAAGTCGAAGAGGATCGCGACGGCGGATTGCAGATCGTGCAACCGCAATTCGAAATTCTCGGCGACATCAACACCAATGACGAAGGCGGCGCCGAGACGGCTGAAAAAGAGGCGGAGAAAAAGGCCGCCTCCTCGCTCGAGATCGGCCGCATCGTTCCCATCTACGAATCGACCGGCCAGGGCAAGCTTACGCCGCGCTGGTTTCGCCGCATTATCCGCTGGGCACTCGAAAATCTGGGCCCCGATCTTCCCGATCCCATTCCGGCCGCGGTGCGCGCGCATTTGAGCCTCGTCTCTGCGCGTGAAGCATTGTGGAAGGTGCATTGGCCCGATGCTGGCGAGAGCTTCAACGATCTCCAATCTTCACGCACCGCCGCCCACATCCGCCTGATCTTCGACGAGCTTTTTTTTATCGAGCTTGGTCTCGAACTCAAGCGTCGCGAGCAAAAAGCGCAGACTGGAATCGCCTTTCAACTCAACGAGGGCGTTCGCACCGCAATAAAAAAGATATTGCCGTTTCACCCGACAGCGGCGCAGAAGCGCGTGTTGAAAGAGATTGCCACCGACATGCAGGCGCCGAACCCTATGCGGCGATTGCTGCAAGGAGACGTCGGATCCGGCAAGACGATCGTAGCCTTCCAGGCTGCGATTATCGCCATCGAAAACGGTTACCAGGTCGCGCTGATGGCGCCGACGGAAATTCTGGCGCAGCAACATTATTTTTCTGCTCGCCAGATTCTCGAACGTGCCGGATACCGCATCGTGCTCCTGACCGGATCGCTCGAACAGGATCGCAAGCGCGACATCCGTCGCCATATCGCGCAAGGCCACGCCCAGCTCATCATCGGAACCCACGCCCTCATTCAGGATCGAGTCGAATTCGAAAATCTAGGCCTAGTGGTAGTCGACGAACAACACCGCTTCGGCGTAATGCAACGCCTGAAGCTGATGAAAAAATCCGACGAAACCCGAGCAGGTGTGGGCATGGGTGTAAGTGTGGAGCGGGCATTCCTGCCCGCTTCCGAGCGCAGCTCGGCGAAGTTAGACAAGAAGCCAGACTCCGAGCCCGACGTCCTAGTGATGACCGCGACCCCTATCCCGCGCACCCTAGCGCTCACTCTCTACGGCGATCTCGATCTCTCCGTGCTCGACGAACTTCCTCCCGGACGCACGCCCGTCGTAACCCGTGCCGTGCCCGACGAGCGCGCGCCCGAAGTATGGGATTTCGTCGGCAAGCAAATCGCCGCCGGGCACCAGGCCTATGTCGTTTATCCCGTGATCGAAGAGAATGAAGAACGCGAACTAAAAGCGGCGCAGCAGATGCATCGCCAGTTGCGCGACAAAATCTTTCCCCACCTCCATGTTGGCTTGCTGCATGGCCGTCTCGACGCCAATGAAAAAGAGCACGTCATGTGCGAATTTCAGCGGGGCAAGATCGAAGTTCTGGTCGCGACCACGGTGATCGAAGTCGGAGTCGACGTCCCGAACGCGACCGTCATGGTCGTCGAGCACGCCGACCGCTTTGGATTGGCGCAGCTCCATCAATTACGCGGGCGCATAGGCCGTGGCGCCGCGAAATCCTATTGTGTGCTTATGCGCGGAGCCAAAGTTTCCGAAGAAGGCGAACGCCGTCTCGACGCCATGGTTCGCTCCAACGACGGATTCCAGATCGCTGAACTCGACCTGGAACTCCGCGGCCCCGGCGAATTCTTCGGCACGAAGCAAGCGGGCATTCCAAGCTTCCGCGTAGCCAATATCATCCGCGACCGCGAACTGCTGGAGGCCGCGAAGCGTGAGGCTGGGTTCGTGATCTCCGGGCCGAATAGCGAAATATCGAAGGAAGAGGTTGATCGCGCGCTGCGCGAGATGCGTTCGCGCTGGGCGCTAAGCTACGGGCTGCTTGAAGTGGGATAGAACCATGTGGCGCGGACGCTCTTGTCCGCGCACTCTCGAAACGGTGCTGGGGGAAGGGGTAGGCCGCGCGTTTGCCTTTGTAAGAGTTGAACTTTCAGTCTCTCGACTCCGTATACACTGCTTTGAGTCAATGTTTCGGGAGAAACAAAAGATGCCATTACAACCACGCCGACTGACGGCGCTCTGTTGCCTGATTGGTTCCTGCGCAACTATCTATGTGATGCTTGGTGGTAGTGCGGCGCTCGCTCAATCACCATCGGCAAATGAAATGCCCTCCGTGATTCAAGTCCCGCCGGAGGCTCAGCCCTCAGCCCATTTCGATGCCGTAGCGGCCACCAATGCCTATCTCGCGCAGATTCCCGCTGACAAGACGGCGCGTTCCGATGCCTATTTTGAAGGCGGCTACTGGATGATTCTCTGGGATTTTCTCTACGCCGCCATCGTATGCCTGTTGTTGCTGAATCTGCGCTGGTCGGCGCGCATGCGCGACCTCGCCGAGCGCATCACTCGCTTCAAGCCACTGCAGACATTCTTATATTGGCTGCAATACCTCGTGCTGACATCCATCTTGGCTTTCCCGCTTTCGGTTTACGAAGATTACTTCCGCGAACACAAGTACGGACTTGCTACTCAAACTTTCGGTCCCTGGATGGGCGACCAACTGAAGAACCTTGGGGTCAACTTGGTGTTGGGAGGCCTGCTGGCAATGCTGCTCTTCAGGATTGTGCGCCGCCTTCCACGCACCTGGTGGATCTGGGGTTCAGTGGCCACTCTCTTATTCACGATCTTCGGAATCCTGATCGCTCCGGTTTATATAGTGCCCATCTTCAACAAGGTTACGCGTCTGGATGACCCGAAGGTTGTCAACCCGATCCTGAGTATGGCGCGAGCGAATGGAATCCCGGCCAAGGATGTGTACACAATCGACGCGTCAAAGCAGACGACGCGGATGAGCGCCAACGTCAGCGGCTTTGCCAACACCATGCGCATCACACTCAATGACAACCTCTTGCGCCGCGGCTCACCGGAAGAAATTCAGGCAGTCATGGGACACGAGATGGGGCACTACGTGATGAACCACGCCTACAAGGGCATCATGTTTTTCCTGATCATCATTGTGCTGGCCTTCGGCTACTTGCGCTGGGGTCTCGACTGGACGCTCCAGCGCTGGGGCGAGAAATGGCAGATTCGCGGCGTGAGCGACACTGCCGTTCTTCCGCTCGTGATATTGCTGGTTTTGATCTTTGGTTTCGCCGCCACTCCCGTGTTCAACACTTTTATCCGCACGCAGGAGTACGAAGCCGACATGTTTGGACTGAACGCCAGCCGGCAGCCTGATGGTATGGCCCAAGCCGCCATCCATCTTGGCGAATATCGCAAGATGAATCCCGGGCCAGTCGAAGAGTGGATCTTCTTCGATCATCCCAGCGGCCGCAATCGCATTTATGCCGCGATGCGCTGGAAAGCCGAGAACCTGAAGTTGTTCACCACTCAGTAAGCGGGAATCGGGCGGTCTGGTGCACTGGCCTCGCGCTAATATTGTGTGGCGCGGACATTCCTGTCCGCGAAGCAGCGGGATAATATGGCGGATCGCTGCCTGCTCTATTACATAACCGATCGTAGCCAGTTTCGCGGCGGCGAACAGGATCGCCGCCGCGCACTGCTCGGCAAAATTGCCGAAGCGGCCCGCGACGGCGTCGATTACATACAGCTTCGCGAAAAAGATCTGCGTGGGCGCGAATTGGAAATGTTGGCGCGAGAAATGGTTGGGATCGTGCGTCAGAATTCTTCCTCGACGCGCCTCTTGATCAATTCTCGCGTCGACGTTGCGCTGGCCGCTGGCGCTGACGGAGTTCATCTACGCGCAGGCGATGTCGCGCCTCGCGAAGTGGCGATGATGCTGAGAGCTGTCACGCCGCGACCAACCCACGACAACTTTATTATCTCTATCTCTTGCCACTCACTGGAAGACGTGACTCTCGCAGAATCCGAAGCTGCCGACTTTGCCGTATTCGCGCCAGTGTTCGGAAAAAGTGGCACTCGGCCCGCCGGACTCGCTGCTTTACGTGAAGCCTGCCAGGGCAAGATCCCGATACTTGCTCTCGGTGGCGTCACGGTGCCGAATGCGGCATCTTGCCTGGATGCAGGAGCGGCTGGCGTCGCCGGCATACGCTTGTTTCAAGAGAATAAAATCGAAGACGTCGTTCGCGCCGTACGGACACCCTAACATCATGGGCTCGACCAATCCAATGGAGCCAGCGCTGCTGCTTTGCCGATCGCAGGAAGAATTCGTTCCTCCACTCGTGCCTATTCCAGCCGGCTGGTTCTTCATGGGCTGCGATCGCGGGCATGACAATGAAAAGCCGGTGCATCGTGTCTGGGTTGATGAATTTCTGTTCGCCGCCCGTCAAGTCACCAATAACGATTACGGGTACTTCTTGAACGCCACCAAGTCATTGCCGCCGCCGTACTGGAGCGACGCGGCATTCAACCATCCCGGGCAGCCTGTCGTCGGTGTATCGTGGCACGATGCGGTCAGCTATTGCGAATGGCTCCGTGCACGCGCGGGGAAAACATTTCGTCTGCCCACCGAGGCGGAGTGGGAATGCGCCGCACGCGGAGGCAATAGTGACGAAAGCGCAAGTGCGCTATTTCCATGGGGAGACACGCCTCCGCAGTCGCTGTCAGGCTATGCTGACCGTTGCGCTGCCTGGTGGAAAAACGGTCCCGAGCCAGTAGGCCTTGCCAGTCCGAATGCACTTGGCCTCCACAATATGTGCGACAACGTGCACGAGTGGTGCAGCGATTGGTACGCACCCGATTACTATGCGGTTTCGCCGGAGCGCAATCCGCGCGGACCTGAAACCGGCGAGCGGCGGGCATCGCGCGGCGGATCGTGGCGGCATCACGTGAAGATTTCGCGTTGCGCGGCTCGCTCCAGCATCCCGCCAGAATTCAAATACGCGGATTACGGATTTCGCGTCGCGTGCGACGTAGAATAACTAAGAGGTTAGAGATCAGATTGCAGAGGTTAATCCCGCTGCACAATGCTGCGTTCTTACCTCTGCGATCTGACCTCTGCAATCATCTATGACTGATCTCGCATCCCAATACCTCGAAGAAATGAAGCGGCAGTTCCGCGGACACAAGTGCATGGGCGAGGCCGCCATGGCTCAGCTCGAAGACAAGGATTTCCTGGCCGTCCTTGATCCGCAATCGAATTCTGTGGCCATGATGGTCAAGCACATTACCGGCAACGCGCGCTCACGCTTCACCGATTTTCTGACCAGCGACGGAGAGAAGCCTGATCGTTTTCGCGATCAGGAATTTGAGGTGCCAGACAATGCCACCCGCGAAGAGGTGATGCGCTGGTGGGAACAGGGTTGGACGCATGTATTTTCGACCCTTGATTCCCTGCGACCTGAGGATGTGCAGCGCACCGTGACCATCCGCGGCGAGGCTCACACCGTAATGCAGGCCCTCAACCGCGCGCTCGCCCACTACGCCCAACATATCGGGCAAATCGTTTTCCTCGCCAAACATCTGCGCTCGGAACAATGGCAAACACTCAGCATTCCGAGAGGAAAATCCGAGGACTACAAAACTGCGAGCCCCAAGACACATGCTCGTGGAACGCCCAGAACTTGAGCGCCTGAATCAGACGAGCGCATGGGAAAAAACATTCCTTCGACGATGCTAGAATAAAACGTTTGCGCTTCTAATCCCCCGCGCTCACAAGGAGGCTTCTGATGCCCGGAACTATGCTCGCGGTGGTCAAGCCGGAAGCCGCGCCGGGCGCGGAGATTCGCGAAGTCAAAATCCCCACCTTTGGCCGCAATGACGTCCTCGTGAAAGTCAAGGTTGCCTCCATCTGTGGTACCGACCTGCACATTTACGAGTGGGATCACTGGGCTCAGGGCCGCATTCATCCGCCGCTCATTCCAGGCCATGAATTTTGCGGCGAGGTGGTTGCCTTCGGCGAGGAGGTCACGAGCGTTAAGGAAGGCGATTTCGTATCGGCCGAGATGCACGTGGCTTGCGGCAAGTGCCTGCAATGCCGCACTGGCGACGCGCATATTTGCCAGAACGTGAAAATTATTGGCGTTGACAGCGACGGAGCTTTTGCCGAGTACGTTGTCATTCCTGAATCAAATATCTGGAAGCTTGATCCGGCCATCCCGCAGGAGTACGCATCCATTCTCGATCCGCTGGGCAATGCGGTGCACACGGTACTGGCCGGCGAAATTGCAGCGAAAACCGTGGCCGTCACCGGCTGCGGACCGATTGGCCTGTTTTCGATTGCTGTGGCCCGAGCTGTCGGTGCGACTACGATTTTCGCGATCGAAGTCAATGAACATCGCCGTAAGCTCGCGACAAAGATGAATGCCGATTATGCGCTCGATCCATCCAAAGAAGACGTTCGCGGCGTGATCGCAGAAAAAACCGGAGGCCTGGGCGTAGACGTGGTGCTAGAGATGGCTGGCCATCCCGACGCCATCCGCACCGGGTTCGATATTGTCAGGCGCGGCGGGCGCATCTCTCTGCTTGGCCTTACTTCGAAGCCGATTCCGCTGAATTTCTCGGAAGACATCATTTTTAAAGGCATCACCATTCAGGGCATTAACGGCCGCCGCATGTACCAGACGTGGTACCAGATGACGGCGTTGCTCAAGAGCGGGCGGCTCGATCTTCACCCAGTAATCACCGATCGCATCCCGATGAAGGATTTTTCGAAAGCCATGGCGCGACTAAAGACGGGCGAAGCCAGCAAGATATTGGTTTATCCAAACGGGACGAAGTAAGTTTTAAGCCTCTTTGAAAAACCTTTCGACAAGAGAAGCAAAGCCGCAAGCCCCATTCCTACCGTAAAATAGTGAAATCTGAACCAGTTCTACCCTGGGAGAGGTGGCCGAGTGGTTGAAGGCGCCAGTCTTGAAAACTGGAGTACGGGAAACCGTACCGGGGGTTCGAATCCCTCCCTCTCCGCCAGACCTTTAGTTATCTAGCACTTGATCAGGTTCATGACCCGCTCCAGTACGGTGTCGGCCGATCCGCCATCGTTTGGCAAATTGAGCAGCGTGACCATATTGGTGTCCGACTCGCCAGTCCAACGTATCCGTGGAATGTCCGAGATCTTTGTTCCCTCGCTGGCGCTCTCAATGGCAAAGCTCTGCGAGCGGATACCCGCCGAGATGTTGTGCTTGGCGCAGATCAGATGGTGCACCGGCGGACTCATCCGGGAATCAGCCATGATGGCAAAGACAAAACGAGGCAGACCGACCCAGGCCTTGGCGCCGCTAAGTTTGTCTAGGGGACTGGACAGGTTCTTTCCAGCGACCTTGTTGAAGTGGCAGACAAACAGCAGTGCTATGTTGTGCTTTTGGAGTAAGCCCAGTAGCGTATTAACTCCGCGGCGCACGTCCTGCTCCTTCTCGCTGATCACGTGCTGCAGGATCGGATCGATGATGATGCAGCGTATGTCCGGGTGAGCGACCAGTTGCTCATCCAAACGGCGCATGTCTTCTGGACCACACGCCTCGGCACAGCATACTGCCAATGCTTCCCGTTTTCATTAATCGTTGTGGCGCTGAGCGCCATGTAGAACTCATCCCATCTGATTGCGACCGTTAGATCTTAACTTCACGACCCACCTCGCAGGAGTAGGAATTCTGAGATGACTCCGGTAATTAGCGGTTCGCAGGGTCATCTCGGTAAAGTTCACAATGGAGTGAAAGTATGAAACGAGTACTGATTCTAATTCTAGCGATATCGACCTTGGCTGCGGCGCGGGACAAGAAATCGAAACCTCAGCCGGGACCGTATGTATTCACCAGCAAAGCGTCTGCTCAAACAGTTAAGGCGCTGATCGTCCAGGAGAGTCTAAGAGAAGGCTACGCGCTCGATTCCGACAATCAGTTGCAGTTCCGCTTCTCGATGCCCGGGCAACTGCCCATCATGGATTCTATGTCCACGATCACAGGTATTTGTAAGGGTATGACCACAAGAAAGGTGTGGTCCTATTCGTTGGTGGAACTCAACGGCACGACAAAGATAATTGTTCAGCCTGTCTGGGAATATCCGAACGAGGACTGCCAAGTGGAAACTCGTCAGTTCATATGGAGCCAACAAGAGGAGATTACGGCATTTCAAGCATGGCTAGACAAGGCTCCCAAGTCGAGTGCGCAGGCTCCAACTGCGACTCCTGCTGTAGCTTCACCGGCAATTGCTCCCCCTTCTACTCCAACTTCGGCAACAGATCAGCAGAGCATGAGGCAGCATGAGGCCTGTGTCGAATTGGCGAAGGATAACCCTAGCATCACTTGCAAGTGAGCAGCGAGACGATGTGATTTGACGGCAGCCCGGCCATCACGGTCGCCAGTCTTGCGGTGACTGCCGATAACGCTCAACGGCTATGTACAAACTAGGCCGTTCCCATTTGCAGAAAGACCCGGTTTTGGCGCTTGACTTCTACATCCATCGCGATATGATGCCCGACGTACTTCTGGCCGAGCCTCCAGCCTGAATCGTGTCCTCGGGGAGAGAACCCGATTCTCCGATCCTGCGCTCGGCTTTTCCCCGATATCACTCCTACAAGACTGGGCACCGCGGTAATCTTGACCGCAGCCTTCCCGCTTGCCATCCTGCTTAGGATGGTGCGGAAGCCTCAAAAACCGAGCAAACGGGCCCGAGCCCCTCGCATTCGCGTTCCCAATAGCGAGCGCGCTCTCTTCACTGTGGACACTGCCCGGTTCGTTGGCGTAATTCAGCGTCTCTCCCTCACCGGTGGTTCGGCAGTTCTTTCCAAGGGCCCCATACCGCATGGAACCATGGGCGACATATCCCTGAACACGGTTTTCGGGAGGGTGGATGCCAAGATTGAATTTCTGCGAACTGGGGCCGATGGCGTTGCGCTCGCTCAGGCATTTCGCTTCATCGCGATGGACGATACCAGCACCGACCGCTTTGCCGCTGCGGCCGGGCAAATGGTACAAGCAGGCTTCAGCGAAGAGGCAACAGCTTCTGCCGAAACCCAGAGTTTGGACCGGCTCCTGAACAGTGTTCGCCGTCTAGCGGCAACCCTGCTTGCGGCCAAGTCCAGCGCCAGAAGCTAAGTCGTCTCAGCGCCTAACTGTTGCAATGTATGGTCCGCCGCCGGACCGCAAGAGGTTTGAAGTTGACGAAGGGACAGTCCGCGTAAATATATCCGGCCTCTAAGTGGAGAATGTTCTCCGGGCACTCGATGATGATACGCGCGTGTCGGTCCTTACAAATCCCTCGGTCACCAGGGACGCATTTGCAACATCAGGTTTTCCGGCACGCGATTGGGCTGTTCTTCTCGTCTTCTTCTCTCCTCAGCAGACCTTGGTAGAACTCTTTCTAACTCCGTCGTCGTGGCGGTGGAAAAGTGGAAAGCGTTTTGTGCTTTCCAAGCGCAGCGTCTTTTCCACTGCCATCAAGCCGCCGCCAGCGGCTGCAGCGGCTGATGTCGATAGTCTCGTCGCTGGACAGCACGGCCCAGGCGATGCGCGCCAGTTTATTGGCGATCGCCACCACGACCTTGTTTTTTTCAACAGCCACGCCTGGTTTCAATAGTTAATGTGTCCTCAGAACTGTTGCCATCCGCCCCGTAGAGCGAATCTCAAAGTTGCCACTGCCGGGAGTGACTAACGCCGAGAGGAATAGGAACGCCTTCAGAACCCTATCGGTCGGGACGCTTGTCGACTGCGCGAGAGTTCGCGGGACATGCAATCCTGCATACCGCGTATCATAAGACGGCATGCGCCTGAGTGTTGACATCCTCGGCCAGACTCTACATACCCTTTGGGCACACAAACTACGTTCGTTCCTTACCATGTTTGGCATCGCGTGGGGTGTAGGGTCACTGCTCTTGCTGGTTGGCCTGGGCGAGGGCTTCCGCTCCGGGAACCGTAAGCAATTCGATGAATTGGGTGAGGACGTGATGTTCATCTGGGGCGGCCGCGCTCCGACGATGGATGGCAGTTTCAACAGCCTCAGGCAGTACTACATCACTGACCGCGACTACCGGGATATCGGCACACAATGCCCCGACGTGCGCGCTGTCACTCCGGACATTCGGCGCAACGACATCCGGGCCGTGAGTGATTACTACCAGAGTTCGGGGATAATTTTTGGAGTTCTGCCGAACTTTGCCAAAATCCGCTACGTTCCGCTCGCGAACGGGCGCTGGCTGAACGAGTTCGATGTGGCACAGAGCCGGCGGGTGATCGTGCTGGGCGACGAGACGCGCCGCGTTCTTTTTAGCGGGCGTCCTTTTCTCGGCAGTACCATTCTGCTCAACGGAATTCGCTACCAGGTAATCGGTTCCGTAAAACGCACAGGCCACGGGGACAACAACGACAAGAATCTATGGAGTTTCGTGCCCTTCAGTACGATGCGCCAGGATTTTCCCATGCTCAGTGTGGGTGAGGTCCACGATGCGGTCAGTCTGATCAACTATCAGCCCCGCTCGCGTGCGCTGCACGAGGCCGCCCAGTTGGAAGTCCACAAGGTCATCGCCCGCAACCACGGCTTTGACTATACCAACCTGGACTCATACGACGAATGGGACACGGTGGGCACCGCCGACTCGGTCGGCAAGATTTTTGACGCGATGAACGTGTTTCTGGGGAGCGTGGGCTTGGTCACGCTGGCGCTGGGAGCGATCGGCGTAATCAACATTATGCTGGTCGCGGTCGCCGACCGCACGCGCGAGATCGGGCTGCGCAAAGCGCTGGGCGCAACCAATCTCAGCATCATGTTCCAATTTTTTGTGGAAGGCGCCTTTCTCACTTTGTTGAGCGGCGGCCTGGGCGTGGCCGGGGCTGCGACGCTGATGGGGTTGCTTTCATTCCTTCCCGCTCCTCCCGGCTGGGACACTCCGCGGCTTGTTCCCTGGAGTGTCGCCGCAGCCATTGGAGCCCTGGCGATTTCCGGCGTGATCGCTGGACTGTATCCCGCGCGCAAAGCGGCCCTACTGCAGCCCGTGGAAGCGCTGCGCAGGGAATAACCATGAAACGCGACTTACTCCACCAGGCTTACGGCGCGATGCGCCACGATCTGCGCAGGACCCTGCTCACCATGCTGGGCATGGCCTGGGGCATTGCGACGGTGGTTCTTCTGCTGGCATACGGCGATGGCTTCGGGCAGGCGATCCATCACATCTTTGAAAGCTTTGGCGCGACGGCGGTTGGTATTTTTCCGGGGCGCACTTCCTTGCAGGCCGGCGGCAACAAGGCGGGAGTGCAAGTCCGCTTCACTGACGCCGACGTCGACGTGCTTCGAAATGTGCTGCCCCTGTCCCGACATATCTGCCGCCAATCCGACATGACGGCGACGGCAGTGAACAGTCCCCGGTCGTTTTCCATGCAAGTGTTCGGGGATGATCCCTGCCTCCAGTCCATCTGGAACCTGAAAACGGCGGAAGGCCGTTTCGTGAATGATCAGGACAACTCCAGCCACGGGCTTTATGTGGTCCTCGGCTCGGAAGCCAAAGAGAAACTTTTCTCCGGAATGACAGCCCTCGGCCAGACGGTTGGCATCAATGGCGTGAGCTTTGAGGTGGTCGGCGTGTTGCAGCCGAGAATGCAGGAGCAGGGGGATAACGACAATCGGGTGCTCTATATCCCCTATAACTCGATGGATGTTCTGCAGGACATTCACTACATCGGCGGTATCTGGCTGGACTCCCAGGGACTGAACAACACACACCTGACTGAAACGATCCGCAACGCGCTGGCCATCACCCACAACTTCAAGCCCGGCGATGACCGGGCAGTCCGGGTCTTCGATGTGCGGACACAACTGGCGCAGTTTGGCGTCATCCTCTTGGGACTAAAGATTTTGCTGGGATTCATCGGCACCGTTACTCTTGGCATTGGCGGCGTCGGCCTGATGAATATCATGCTCGTTTCCGTAACGCAGCGCACCCGTGAGATTGGGGTGGAAAAAGCGCTGGGTGCCCGAAAACAGGACATTCTGTTTCAGTTTCTGGCAGAAGCTTTGGTAATTACTGGGCTCGGGGGCGTTCTGGGGATTCTGCTTGCCTATGTCGTTGCTCTTTCGGTGGGCCGGTTGACCTTCTATTCTGCCCTCGCAAAGTACGCTACGGCCGGCGACATACGACTGATCGTGGCGCCGAAGATTTTGATTGTAGCCACGATCATTCTGGCGCTGGTGGGAGTGGTCAGCGGCATGTTCCCCGCGGTGAGAGCCGCCAATCTGGATCCGATCGAGGCATTGCGTTACGAATAGGCACTCCCCGGAGATTCGTTTTGGTCAATCCCATCGCGATGTCGTTGAAATCGAAGTTCGGGTCAGTTGTTGAAAAATCGCGATTACACTGACGTTGGGAGCCTAGGTAACAAGGCTCTATGCAGCTTCCTGTTCCAGGAAGCAAAGCGAGGGCTGTAGGTCAAGTCTGTCTACTGCTGGCTTCACCTGGATGTGGAATGACCCTCGGTCTCCCGCGAGCTTCGGACCAATCACACTGGTCAACCGCGCAACGGTGGTGCTCAAGTCTTTGGCGTGTATCTGCTGCAATTCCACCGCAATTGTGATGTCGAACAGCCCACTTTCGCTTGGGTGAGACTGTTGTGCCCTGTGCACGAGCAAACTGCCGCCGAGCATCCGAGCGAGGCTCACGAGCGAGCGGCTCTTGCACGCGGGGCATTCGTCACCGCGACTGGTACTGATGACCTCGCAATCCAGGCAAAAGACTGCATTCAAGAGAGGGAGAACTCCTGCATCCAGATGGTTCCTTGTTTCGGCGATCATATGCACCAACTTCTGCCGCTGAGGTGTGGCGGCTACATTCCACAAGCATATAGCGCCATTCTCAATGTGTAAGCTGTCAAAGTTTCCAGTGGCTGAGACAACTCTAGTCCGCGGTAGGACGGCTCGCAAATCGGCCTACGAACTAGGGAGCAAAATACTCCTGCGCTCGACCCTTGAAAATTTCAATGGCCGTCTCGATCGAGTTCCATAACATAGGTGATCAACGCACCGGCGCTGAAGTTCGGGCACTGGTGGAACATGCTTTCGGTGACAGACCGGGAGATTGGCAGGTGTCGATCGTCGGCTCTCGCGAAAACGACGGTTGGGAAATGAAGATCTTGGGACCGAACGGGTTTGAGCGTTCCTACACCTGGGTGCGAAGTGCGGGAGAGCACCAACCTTTGGTGATCGCCAATGTCCTTCTGAGATTGCTGCCGGCGAGGGTCGCGCGGGGGTGAAAGCGATGGGTCCCCGACATCGGTGTGTAGACCGCAGTGAGTAGGGTTGTGTTTTCTACCATTAGATTCTGTTGATGGTGGCACTAACCCAACGGTCGTTCGTTGAATCGAGGGGCCTGGCAGGATGGTCGTCCAGTTAGGCCCCCCGGCGGGCGCCCCGGCACCCTATCGTTGCCGAAGGTCGCGTTTCTGGATAGTTCCCGATTGGCCGCCAAACCTCGGGGAGCCCAGTCGGGGCCTGCCGCGGTCAGATTGCGATCTCGGCACGGCGGGAGAGACGAGAGAGCAGGAGAATCTCCCGCTCTCTCAACGGCAACACCTTTCCATTGCTTCTGTTCATTGGACGTTGGCACTCATTCGACGTGATTATCGAAGCCCCATAAATCGGGCTGCCGATCGGGAGTTTAGTTGTTGCTCGAGCAGCTTGCGGACATCATCGCTCATCATGCTCTGGCCCATCGCGCTTTGCGAAGTACTCTCGCTGTTCGCAAAGCCTTCTGTCGGCGTCGCCAGATAAGTGTGAATTTCTCCGGTGCTGGCTAGACCCAAGCCAGTGATCTCCCCGCGGGAATTGATGGAGCAACCAGTTAGCAGATACAAGGGAGAATTACCCACAAGTAGCGTGTTGAGGTCGGTCATCACGCCTTTCTCCCACAAAAACGCCCGCGGGCTGAAATTCGCGTCTAGAGATGCACCAACAACCGCGCCGCCGTTATTAATGCTGATGCTGACACTCGCGAGATCTCCGGAGAGTGTGCCCAAATCCCGCATACCAGTTTTCCTGGTCCACAGGAAAGCGTGGAAAGTCGTGTCGCCCGGGAGGTCGGAATTACCAACTACCTGACCACGATTATTAATGTCATAGGCGATGTTTCCGCCCGCCTCTCCCGTTTGACCTCCGAGGTTGCCGAGATCAATCGCTTTGCCTTTTTCCCAGAGCAAGGCGTGAACCGGCACGAGGTTGTACAGGAAATTTGTGTTGAAAGGTGCACAAGTGCCCGACCCGCCGACCACCTGTCCGTAGTCGTTGATCTGCTCGGCGACGCCATCCGGATCGCGCTGAAAGGTAGGCAATTTGTGAACCACCCCATTTTCCCAAATGACGGGCTTAAAGTGGAGAATCTGGGGCGCCGGGCAGCCTGGGTCCGGTGTCGAGTTTTCAGCAAATCCAGCCGCTGCTCCCCGATTGCTGATCGCCGTAGCCACTCCATTGTTTCCTCCCAGCGTCGGGAGAGGATTCATGACTCTGTTTGCCGATTCGAAAGGAAGACAGATGAGATGGGTGCCGAAGCCACAGAAATCTTCTCCATTGGGGTCGGAGGCGGAGACTTCGGCTTCGCCAGCGGCTCGGCCATCGTTGGTCACACCGAAGGCGATGCTATTCGATCCGCCAAGCGTACCGAGATCAATCGCCTGTTCTGTGGACCAGACAACGGCGTGAGACCAGCCGTCAGCGAGGTTTGAGGATCCAGCGACGCGTCCATTCTTCGTAATGAAGAAAGGCTGGCTGGAATTGCCACCAGACAGCGTGCCCAGATCGGCCACGGTGTACCGTGTGGCCGAGTGCAGACTTTGCACGGCGTCCTGCGCGGCAGCGGTCAGTGGAACCGCTAGCGCTGCTAGCAACCATGCCGAAAGGGACAATACAGATTGGAATTTCATGTGGCCTCCTAAAGTTTTATCCGCGATGTGTGCGGCCGATCTTTGAGCTTATTTCGCTCTTGGCTAAATAGGCGCAATCCGTGGCGGGAAACTATCAATTGCAGACCTCTTTTTGTTTGAAGGACTGGCCTGGCAGGGTATGATCTCCCCGAGTGTAAGCATGGGGAACTTTAAGCTAGGGGAGCACAAAGAGGCACAAGCTCCCGATTATGCGGAAGTGAGCGGCTTGCTCCGAGCCTGGAGCGACGGAGATCGGGCGGCACTCGACCGGCTAACGCCCATCGTTTATGACGAACTCCGTCGCCTGGCAGGGCACTACATGAAAGGCGAACGCCCTGGTCACAGCCTGCAGGCGACGGCTTTAGTCAACGAGGCCTACATGCGTCTGATTGACTACAAACGCATGCAGTGGCAGAATCGCGCCCATTTTTTTGCGGTTTCCTCACAGCTGATGAGGCGCATTCTGGTTGACCATGCGCGGCGCCACAATCTAAAGCGCGGGGGCGGCGTGCAGCACGTTGCTCTTGAAGAAACAGCCCTGGTGGGCGGCGACCGAGCCGCGGACTTGGTCGCACTGGATGACGCGATGGATGAGCTGGCCCGTATTGATATGCGCAAAGTGCAGGTCGTCGAAATGCGTTTCTTTGGCGGCCTCAGCGTCGAGGAGACGGCGGAAGTGCTCAAGATCGCGCCCGTCACCGTGATGCGCGACTGGAGTACCGCCAAGGCCTGGCTTTATCGTGAGCTAGCGGGCGAGGCGACCGATGGACTCTGATCGGTGGAAACAAGTCGATCGCTTACTTCAGGCAACGCTGAAGCTTCCGCATGGGGAGCGCGATGCGTTTCTGCGGAGTGCATGTGCGGGCGACGAAGCGCTGGCGCGCGAAGTAAGGTCGCTGCTGCGGGCGCAGCAGGAGGCTGGAAGTTTTCTGGAGAGTCCCGCCATAGAAGCGGCAGCTCTGGCAATTGCGCAGGAACAACGAAAGCAAGATCACGAGGATGCAGATTTTCTGGCTGGTCGTACCGTTTCCCATTACCGCATTGTCGGAAAGCTGGGCAGCGGCGGGATGGGCGTTGTTTGCAAGGCCGAAGACACTGAGCTTGGCCGTTTCGTTGCATTGAAATTTCTGCCCGAAGACCTATCCCGCGATCCGCAAGCGTTGGAACGCTTCCGCCGAGAGGCGCGAGCCGCGTCGGCTCTTAATCATGCCAACATCTGCACCATCTACGAGATCGGCAAACACGATGGGAAGTCTTTCATCGCCATGGAATTTCTCGACGGCGCGACCCTGAAGGATCGCATCGCGGGGCGTGCCCTGGAACCCGAGTTGATCTTGTCGCTGGGCATCGAGAT
This sequence comes from uncultured Acidobacteriaceae bacterium, assembly GCA_963800565.1. GTDB lineage: Bacteria > Acidobacteriota > Terriglobia > Terriglobales > Acidobacteriaceae > Acidiflorens. Next base: position 2,290,802 of record CAWDBM010000006.1, on the reverse strand, counting down.
AGCGGACGCACTGGATGCCGCTCACGCGGCTGGCATCGTCCACCGAGACATCAAGACCGCGAACATTCTCGTCACCGAGCGCGGACACGCGAAGGTCGTCGATTTTGGACTGGCCAAGCTTGCACTCGACCGCGGAGCCATGGGCCAGAACGACTCGACGAGGGACGATTCTCTTACGAACCCGGGCACGGCAGTAGGAACAGTGGCCTACATGTCGCCGGAACAAGTTCGCGGAAAGGAATTGGATTCGCGCTCCGACCTGTTCTCCTTCGGTGTGGTGTTCTACGAAATGCCAACTGGAACATTGCCATTCCGCGGAGAAACTACAGGGGTGATTTTTGAATCCATTCTCAGCCGCACCCCTGTGCCTCCCGTGCGATTAAATGTGGACTTGCCACCTGAACTGGAAAGAATCATCGGTAAGTGTTTGGAGAAAGACCCGAATTTTCGCTATCAGCATGCCTCGGAAATCCGGGCCGACTTGCGGCGGATGAAACGAGACACGGATTCGGCCCCGACGGTGATAAGTGCGGAGAAGGGACCTGCATCCGGCCTTGGAAAATGGAAGCCAATTATTTATGCCGTCGTGGCCATATCGGTCTTGACAGGAGGATCCTATTTCTACCTCCAGCGACATCCAAAGCTCACCAACAAGGACACAATCGTCCTGGCCGATTTCACGAACACGACGGGAGATCCCGTGTTTGACGGGACGCTGCGCCAAGGTATGGCCGTGCAATTGGAACAGTCACCTTTCCTCAGCCTCATCTCAGAGCAGCGAGTCCAGCACACCTTGTCCTTGATGGGCCAGTCCTCTGATGCGCGGCTTACCCCGAAGCTCGCCCATGAAGTTTGCGAGCGCACCGCGAGCGCTGCCGTCCTCGACGGCTCGATTGCAAATCTGGGAAGCAAGTATGTGCTCGGCCTGCGTGCGAAGAACTGTCGCACAGGTGACACCCTCGATGAAGAGCAAGTAGAAGTGGCAAGAAAGGAAGACGTACTGAATGCTCTGACCCAAATTGCAAGCAAGTTCAGAACGCGAATCGGAGAATCGTTGGTGACGGTTCAAAAGCACGACACTCCCCTGGCGGAGGCCACCACCCCGTCATTGGAAGCCTTAAAGGCTTATAGCATGGGCTGGAAAGTTGCCGCCTCCCCGGGTGGGGATGCTGCTATTCCTTTTTTTAAACATGCCGTCGAGATCGATCCCAAATTTGCCATCGCATATGCGTCGCTCGGACTAATGTACGGTTCAAGTGGCGAAACTGAACTTGGTACGGAGAACACTAAAAAAGCCTACGAACTGCGGGAACATGCCAGCGACAACGAGAAGTTCTTTATCACGGCGTATTACGATGGACGGGCAACCGGAAACCAGAAAAAAGCGCAGCAAACCTGCGAGGCATGGGCACAAGCTTATCCTCGCGAGTGGACCCCGCACTCTTTCTTAGCGGGCTTCGTTTATCCCGTGCTAGGAGAACATGAAAAGGCAGCTTTAGAGGCCCAAAAGGCGATTGACCTCGCTCCCGATTTTGGTGTTGGTTACGCCCTGCTTGCCTCCAACTCTCTTAGCCTCGACCGTCTGGGAGCAGCCGAAGACGCGGTTCGTAGAGCCTCCGAGAGAGGAATCGAAATCCCTTTGTTAGCCCTCCTGCGCTACGATATTGCCTTTTTGAAAAGCGACAGCGCTGGCATGCAGCGGGAAGTGGACGCGGCTCGGGGGAAATCGGCAGTCGAAGAATTAATTTCCGACCATCAAGCCTTTGTCCTCGCATCCGCCGGTCACCTGCAAGAGGCAACGAAGATATTACGAGGGGCAAGCGAATTGGCGCAGCAGGCGGGGTATCGAGAAAAGGCGGCTGGCTTTGAAATCCGAGCTGCGCTGTGGCAGGCTTTTTATGGGAACGGTTCCGCCGCAAAGCCAGGCGCGATTGCAGCCCTTGCTCTTGCGAGGAACCGGGAGGTACAGTATGGCGCGGCCCTCGCTCTGGCAATCTCGGGAGATTCTTCTCAGGCTCAAACGCTGGCCAACGACCTGGAAAGCAGGTTCCCCGAAGACACTTCGGTTAAGTTCAGTTATCTGCCTTGTGTGCGCGCGTTTGTTGCGCTGAACCACGGCGAACCCGCAAAGGATATCGAAATTCTCCAAGTCGCCGCACCGTATGAACTGGGCCAGCCACGCAGCACTCAGACGAGTTTCTTCGGGGCCCTCTATCCCATCTATGCGCGTGGACAAGCATATTTAGTCGCGCGCCAAGGCGCTGAGGCCGCCCGTGAATTTCAGAAAATTGTGGATCACCCCGGGATAATGGTCGGGGATCCTATCGGCGCCCTGGCTCATCTCCAACTGGGCCGAGCGTATGTCATCCAGGGAGACGCCTCCAAAGCAAAAGCGGCGTACCAGGATTTCCTCACTCTGTGGAAAGACGCCGATCCTGACATTCCTGTCTTGAAGCAGGCCACGGCAGAGTATGCGAAGTTAGAATAGCGCTCACGAGAAGTCACCTGACGATTTTGGTTACCTAGCAAATCGAAACGTATGTTCGAACGCAGGCTCGCGCATTGTCCCGAAGTCCGCTTCTGGGACATCTGGATATGTGTTAAGAACGAGAAACACCTCATGAACAGCAACCCCGTCCGTTCAGTGAGGCACACTTTTCGCACACTATCCAGGCCGCAAGCGAGGGATCCATCGATCAACTGGAGCGAAGGGGTGTGATCGGCCGTAAGTCGACACAAGTCGCTCGGTGATCTCGCTAGCCTACCTCAAAGCACAACCCGTGCATGCAACTCCGCCGGACGACTCGCTTCTCGCGGTACCTGCGTCGACACCAAGGGACGTGTAGATAGCAGCGGTCCGCTCATACAATGGATCAGGTCTCCATCAGGGATGCGCTGTCCGAAATGCCAATTCGATCATCCATTGCAGACGACCGAGTGCCTGAAGTGTGGAATCATTTTTGCGCGTTACCTAGGGGCGCTCTCAGCGGCAAAACGGGCTAGCGTTGAGGAGCCGGTGGTCCAAACTCGTACGCTTTCGACAAATGCACCTCCACCATTCCGAAACGACGCGCTCCGAAGCGATGCGCTCTGGGAGTTCAAGTACCGGATATTCGCTCTGCCTTTGGCACTGGTCATAGCGCGCCTGGTGGCACGCTCGCCACTGGGCATGCTCGCAATGGTGCTGCACGAAAGCGGGCACGCGATCACCGCTTGCCTTACGGGCCGCTGGGCGGTTCCTTTGCTCTGGGTTACGATGCACGGCGAGGAACGATCATGGTGGGTCGTGCTGGTGGTGACCTCTGCCATCATGTATTGGGGATTTCTCGCATGGCGGTCGCAGCGGGTGTGGTGGTTGTGTGCTGCCGGGGTGATGCTCATCGTGCAACTGATTTTCCTTTTTCTTTTGCCCGCAGGGGCTTCGATTGTGTTTGGTGGGGATGCCGGCGCGTTGGTGCTAAGCACAGTGCTGATGGCGACGTTTTACGCTCCTCGCGAGAGCGCAATATACAAGAGTTGGGGTCTGCGCTGGGGATTGCTGGCCATCGGAGCGATAAGCTTCATGCAGGTGTTCCTGGTATGGTCAGGACCGTTTGAAGATATTCCATTCGGAGAGATCGAAGGAGTCAACCTTTCTGACCCCAGCCTGCTCACCACGGTCTACGGGTGGTCGGTTGCGCAGTTGGTCGATCGCTACATGCGGCTTGCCACTGTGTGCCTGGTGATTCTGGCCGGGATATACGTTCGGGGATTGGTCTCCGCATATCGGGAGACGCGAGGCGCCTGAACACAGATGACGGCTGGTCGGCCGTCGGTCACAGCGCTTTGGCGGGCCTCTCTTCGAAAGTGTCGCTAATTGGTCGTTCATTGCGATAGCGCTACTGGGCTCACTGTGAAGAGATTTGCCTCCTCGCCCGATGGTCTCGACGATGCAATGATGGATCTGCCGAACCTTAGCCTGCCTCGCACGAATCAACCAGGGACTGATACCAGCGATACCGATTTCATCGGAATTGCAGCGAATTAGGGGAACTGTAGAAACTGGAGCCGAAGATCGGTTTCGCTTGTATGCCCCTTAAACACAGGGTATTATGCGGGAAGTGCAGTGTCCATCGGCACTTGCAGGTAACGGCGGTAATAGAATCCCTCCCTCTCCGCCAGATCTTTTACCTATCGAGCACTCGCAAGCTGGTGATACCTGCACTGATACAGGTTTTGATCGGAAAGGGTCACCTTGAATCGCCAAGTCAGTCTCGCGAAACGAGTCCGAACCTGCGCGGGACTTGGTTAGTCGTGGCTGTGGTTCCCCCAGAACGGGAACAAGTCGCGGTCGCCGATTTCCTCGACGAAACCGAGCTCTCAAAAACGCGCAATCAACCTTTGCCGGGGGCTTGTGCGATCTCATCGATCGTCGTCTCCATGACGTATCCGGTACCTACTCGACGAAATTACTCGCTGAACGCTACGCCGCTGAACGCTGTAACGCCCGCCGCGCTTGAGGCGGCTACCTGGGTCAAGTCGCCATAACTGTCGATCGAAAAGACGGCAACAGACGCATTGCCGCTCACGCTATAGATTACCGCCAGCCAATTGCCGTCGGGGGAAACCGTGATATCGGTCGGCGATCCCGGCAACGGCAGCGATTTGTAGAACACTCCCCCCTGGCTGTCGCTGAAAAAGATGCTGATCGCCTGTCCCGGCGAATTCCCCGTGTACCAAATATTGCCCGCACCCTTAGCTACCCAGCAAGGCGCGTTTGCGGGGTATGGCGGTGTCGGGCCAGCCACCGCATTCACATTTCCGTTCACGTCAACGATGGCAAAGCTGTCAGGACTGTGCGCCGGAGTGAAGCCCAACACGTTCCCCCAGAACGCTTCTCCAAGGGGCACCATGTTTGCATTGCTGGGCAAAGGGATCGGATTGCTCGTGCCATTCAACACGCCACGCTGCGTGAGCGGAAGTTGCAAAAGAGATCCGGAACTTAACGTGACAGCGGCCCAAGTCTGGCCAACTGCAATCTGCGCTGCCGAGGGGTCGGAAAGGCTCACGACTCGACCCTCCACGTACCCCCATGGCCAGGTGTGGCTCTCGGCGCAGTTCGCGCCAACTACGAACAGGTGGCCTTGGGTCAATGCGACAGAGTCGGGCTTTGTGCATCCAGTCGCCAGCGGGATTGTCGAACTGATTGCGATGGCGTCGCCCGAGCGCACCAACTGGCTTACGGTATTGGATCCGTAGTTTGCAACCGCACCAAGTTCCCGTTGGAACTGCACGATCCCCGCATTTGTGCTGCCGCCGCCGTTTCCTCCGGTCGGCAGCGTCTGCTCCAACTCGAGCGAGGGAGTTCCTTCTGTGCTTAGCTTGAAGACAACGACAGCGTTTCCGCTGGCATTATTCGTGCTTGTGATCACCAGCGGACTGCGCACGTGCTGGCCTTGAGCCGCAATGGCAATGGTAAGAATCAGAGCGGCGTGCACAAAACCTGCGCGCCACGAACGAAGATTCGCTGGATAAAGCTTATTCATCGTGATCTCCTGAGAGTGTGGGATAAAGTTGTTCCTCGCCGCGAGTTGGATTGGTTCCCCGCATGAGCGCGTTCACAGATGGATTCGCTTCGAACTCGCGGAAAGTTACGGTGCCCCGGCGTAATCGCTGAAAATAAAATGTCTGAATTTTTTCGTCTCCGGCGTAACTTTTCAGCGTGGTCTGTCGAATCTTGTTATTGGGAGGCTGCGAGTGGGGCCGGCTGGCGGGTGCGGCGATGTGGCGCGGCATTTGCGCAAAGGCGCTGAAGTCGGTGAAGATTCAAAGCTAGATATCCATCGCATGCCCTCCGGCGAAAATCTTGAGATGTTGATGGTCCGCTATCAACAGGGCGACTTCGCCGCCGCGAAGTCTCTCATCGAGAGCATCAGTCCGTACCTACGCCGCTTTTTTCTTGCGACATTTAACAGCCGCGCCGATGCCGATGACCTGCTGCAGGAAACCTGGCTGCGGATTCACAAAGTGCGTCACACTTATCGCCCCAGCGAGGCGGCGCTACCGTGGTTTTATGCGATTGCCCGGCACATTCGCGTCGACCACTACCGAAAGTCGATCCGCGCCGCAGCCGGCGAAAAAGAGTTGGAGGAAATGTCGAGAGGCTTCTCGTCGGCTCAGCAGCAGGCCGGCGAACTGGAGGCATTGTTGGCGCCGCTATCGGAGGCTCAGCGCGAGGTGATCGCTATGTTGAAGGTCGAAGGCATGTCACTTGAGGAAGTCGCGCGCGCCACGTCGTCGAGCGTGGGATCGGTGAAGCAAAAAGTGCACCGCGCCTATAAGAAGCTACGGGAAACGATGGGCGCCGCTAGTTCGAGAAAGTGGCGGAGCGGAGGACTCGCGTGAAAGACGAAGACATTGACGGCGTCCTGAAAAAAGCCGCGCAGGCCCCGCAGGATGTCGATCCGCTGCTGCTCGAGCGCATCGGCGAGTCGATCAAGCCGTCATTGCGCCCCGTACGTCTTCTGCCGCCCGTTTGGGTGATAGCCGTGGGCATCATTCTTGTCTGCGCGGCTGTTTCCCTGGCCGGTGCAGCGCGCGCCGGCTTCTTTGGGGTTGCGAAAATGACTCTGCCGGAACGCTCGCTAGTCTTTCCCGCACTCGGCATCCTCGCGTGTTTGGCAGCTGTCAGTTTCGCCCATCAGATGATTCCGGCGAGCCTGATTCGCGTCTCTCCTGGCGCACTGCTGGGTCTTAGCAGCGTCGGGCTGCTTGCCGTATTCGCGGACTTATTCCGCGACTACCACACCGAGCATTTCTTTTCGGCTGGCATCGTATGCCTGCTCACCGGTCTTCTTCATGCGATCCCCGCCGGATTGCTGAGCTGGCTCATGCTTCGCCGCGGATTCGCGGTCAATCCCGCTTCAGCCGGACTGGTCGCCGGCATGCTGGGCGGCTTGGCCGGTCTGGGCGTGCTCGAACTGCACTGCCCGAACTTCCAGGCCGCGCATATCCTCGCGTGGCATACCGCTGTGGTTCCGGTCAGCGCCGCGCTCGGAGCATTCCTGGGTTGGGAGCTTCGTTTTCGCGCGCGCTCAGACCAACTCTAGAACCGGCCATCTAGTCAATCGGCAGTGGCGCAGTTTCGAACTGCACCCCTACCCAACAATCCCCAGAATCGGCGAAGCAGATCGGATGCGCCGGGCGCTGCCTGGAAATTGCAGCGCAAATAAGACCGGGAATCCGCAGGTTCTCGGATTCCCGTCATTGTGTTTTTTGCGATTAACGCGTTATGCGTTAGCTTGCCGTTACTCGGCGGGGGTGGCCTCGAAGCCGCTGCATGTCGAACTGCCGGTGCAAGCATTCGGACCGTAGAAGCCAACCAGATCGCCTTTGTCGTTAACTCCGTTCACGATCGTCATGCCGACTCCGCTCGGATCGTCAACCGAGGTGAAGGTGGCGCTGGACGTGTTGTAGACGAAGCCGTGGGTGTTGCCCTGAGTGTCCACATAGAAGCCCACCACGAGGCCTTTGTTGTTGAGGCCGGAGGCGGACGTTTGAGCGGCCTGGGGGTAGTCGAGGACGGTGAAGTGTCCCTGAACCTGGAGCCAACCGTGGCTGTTGCCGGTGGAGTCGATGTAGAAACCGCAAACGCTGCTGGAGTTGTTGATGCCGGTCGCCTGCGCACCGCCAGTGGCGCCGGGGATGGTGTAGACCTCAAAAACGCCGCCGAACTCGTCATACACGTACGGCACGTCAGGATCGGTTCCAGCCGCGTTGCTGCTGTAGTATCCAGCGGCCTGGCCCATGTCGTTCTGGCTGAGGAGTTGGTTGAAGGGCTTCTTGGGGAAGGCCACGGTGGCGAAAGTTCCCTGATAGTCAGTGAAGCCGATGGTCTTTCCGTGCTCAACATAGAATCCGGAGGTCTTAAAGGGCCGGTTGTTGATGCCGATCACCTGGGTCTGTTGCGACTTGGGATAGTTTTCGCTGGTGAATGTGCCATCCGTATAAGTGAACCCCTGGTTAACACTCGCGCCGTGGTACCCGGCAATATCACCGGAGTTGTTGATGCCGAGCACTTGAGTGAACGCGTCGTCGGGATAATTGATGGCGGTGAAGTTATAGGATTGGGCGAAGGCGGACATGCAGAGGACGACAGCCACGCCAAGAGATAGGGATAAGGTCTTGAGTTTCATGGTAATTCCTTCCTGGATTGAGCGTTGATAACTGCTCACCTATAAGAGCGACGTTGCGCAGGCGATTCCCTCACGGGCCCAAAAAAACTTTGTCATGATTTCTCACAGCCGTAACACTGATCTTCGATAAAATCAGCGCTTACAAGTGGACGGGAGGCGCCTATGCCGGAAACACCTACGGAGCGCCAATTGGTCACGCGTCTACTCCAGGAATGGGGCGGCGGGAATAAAGAGGCGCTTGACAAATTGATGCCGGTTGTCTACCAGCAACTTCGGAAACTAGCGAAGGTTTGCTTGCGTTCGGAGCGAACCAATCACACGCTAAGGGCTACCGCTCTGGTGCACGAGGCGTATTTGCGGCTGGTGGATGCGGACGTAGCCTGGCAGGATCGAGTCCATTTCTTCGCCGTGTCGGCGCGTCTGCTGCGTCGCATTCTGGTCGACCACGCCAAGGCGAATCGTCGCCAGAAGCGTGGCGGCGGAGTGGAGATGGTTGAACTCGACGAGGCGGTGATGATTGGTCCGCGGTCCAGTGGCGGAATTGTGCAACTGGATATGGCTCTCCAACGACTTGCTGCGCTTGACCAGCGCAAGAGCGAGATCATCGAATTGTTGTGCTTCGGCGGGCTCACTTATGATGAAGCGGCGGCGGCGCTCAAGATTTCTCCGGCCACGGTGCATCGCGAACTAAAGATGGCTAAAGCGTGGCTGCACCGGGAACTTACTCAGAATTCGGCATGAGCAGAGAGTTGAGGCGGTATCAGAAGAAAGCCGCTTTGAACTGATCGTGCCGCTGCTCAGCCTGCTTCATCAACGCTTGAAATTCCGGCTCACCACGCAGGCTCTGCAGTAGTGGATCGCGCTCGAAGTAGGGATAGCAGAAGAATCCGCCGCCGATGCTATGACGCAGCATGTGCAGGGCGGAAGATTTGTCTCCCAGCACAGCGTAGGCTTGCGCGACTTTGTAAATCCCTTCAGCATCGCTGACTCCGCGCTCGTCGATCTTGCTTTCGGTTTGCTCCAGAAGTTTCAACCCCTCGGCGTTGTCGTGCTTGATCGAGTCGCTCAGCGCTTTTCCGACCTGCGCGGGAAGCAGCGACGGATTTTCCTGAAAGGCGCGGTCGAAATCGTCGGCCGCCTGCTCACGACTATTCAGGTAGTATTCGGCAAAGCCACGGTAGAAAAGGATGTAAACCGAATCGTTGACGGGAAGGCTCTGCAAGAATTTGTCATATTCGCCGAGGTATAAATAACTGTTGATCGCCGAACTGTTTATTTTTACCTGAGGATTATTCTGCCGCGCCTTTTCGCACTCCGCTACCGATTCATTCAGCATCCCGCCAAAACGATAGGCGTAACCCAACTCCCAGTGCGCCTCGGCATTATTGGGGCTATCCTGCAGCACGGAGCGCAACAGGGGCACGGCCTGCTCGACTCGGCCGGTGTCAGTCAAGAGATTCGCCATGTAGATTCGCGGCTCGACGAGAGCCGGATTTATGGCGATCGCTTTCTCGTAGGCGCTCTGCGCTTTGCCATAATCCTCGCGGCCGCCGAACTGCAGCGAGGCATTCGTTGTGTACGCTCGCCCCAAGTGTGCCCAGGCTGGCGCGTATTTCGGTTCGAGAGCGGTGGACTTCTCCAGCATTTCGATGGCGGCGGCAAACTGATTCAGTGAGTAGAGATCGATTCCGCGCAAATAATATTCATAAGCAGCAGTGCTGATCGGCTTCTCGGGCTTTAGATTGGCAGCTTCCGCGGGCGACAGGTTCAGCTCCAACTCTTTGATGATTTGCTGCGCCACGCGATCCTGAACCGTCAGCAGTTTGTCATACTTCAGATCGAAGGATTCTCGCCATAAAATCTTGTCGGGCTTCACATCGATCAGTTGCGCGTTGATCCTGAGATCATCGCCGTCTTTCATAAAACTGCCGGTCAGCAGCGTGTCTACTTTCAGATCCGCCGCAACCCGATTTGGATCGATGATCTGGTTGCGGTACTTATCGACGGACGACGACGGACGGATAGTCAGGGCGTTGACATAACCAAGTTTGGTGATGATCTCGTCGGCGAGCGAGAAGCCAAGGAAATCGGTCTGAGGATCCTGTTTGAGATTTCTAAATGGAAGAACTGCGAGACTGCGCGGTCGCGCCGAGGTCGGAGCGCCGTTCCATCTCTTTTCGAGGAAGTAGCCGATTACGAAAAGAGCAACCACTAATGCCGCGACCGGCGCTATCCACCAACTTGTAACAACAGATTGGTGCGCGGCAGGCGACCGCGCGGATATGGCACGCGCCGGGGTCCGGCTCGTCCAGCCTATGCGTGCCCGCTCGGGACGGGCGTTTTTTTGAAGCTTGGCTTGGAATTCAGCTTCCTTGCTGTAGTCCTGTAAATCGATCAGCAGATCTTTGACGTTCTGGTAACGGTTGTCACGGTCCTTGCGCAGGGCTTTGCCTATGATGTGTTCGATTTCAGGAGGGACATCGGGAGCAAGTTCCGCGGGCGGCGGCGGCTCAACTTTCAGAATTTCCGCGATCACATCGCTCGAGGTTTGCCCTTCGAATGCAGACCTTCCGGTGACCAGTTCATACATAACCGAGCCGAGACTAAAAATATCGCTGCGAGCGTCGACATCCACGCCCCGAGCCTGTTCTGGCGACATGTAGCGGGCGGTGCCCATGACCATCCCCGGTTCGCTGATTGATGAGGTCACCGTCATTCCACTTCGACGAATGGTCTGTCCAAAGCGCTTCTCGCTCAGCTTGGCGATTCCGAAATCGAGAACCTTAACAATTCCGTCGGTTCGAACGATCACATTTTCGGGCTTGATGTCGCGATGTACGATGCCGCTGGCATGAGCGGCGGCAAGGGCGCTGGCCATTTGCATCGCGATGTCAATTGCGGCGTTCAACTCCAGCCTGCCGCCAATTATTTTCTTGCGCAGGGTGGCACCGTCGATAAATTCGGAAGCAATGAAATGCATTCCGTTCGCCTGTCCGAACTCATAAATGGTAAGGATGTTGGGATGATTGAGGGCGGAGGCGGCGTGCGCCTCCTGCTCAAAACGACGCAAGCCACGCTCATTTTGAGTAAGTTCCGGAGCGAGCAGCTTGAGTGCTACTTTGCGTCGAAGGCGAGAGTCTTCGGCCAGGTAAACCTCACCCATGCCGCCGGTGCCGAGCAGCGAGATTATGTTGTAGTGCTCTAACCGGGTGCCGGGAGGGCACATTTGGTGACGATCTTCGGTCATCATCTGATTCGCGGCTTCGCGCACGGACTCGTGCAGAAAGTCCATGGGTTTCTCGGCGGAAGCCAGCAAGGTTTCGATTTCTTTGCGGAGCTTTGTGTCACCTTCGCAGTGTTTGTCGAGAAACTCGACGCGCGCGTCCGGCTTCAGTTCGAGAGCCTCATAAAACAAGGCTTCGAGACGCCGCCAGCGATCGGACGAAGAAGCCATGACCGAGACATCTTACAATACGGTTGGCGCATCTTCTTAGTGCATTCGCGATATCGGCGAATGCACACTCCGCAGCGCTTCCCGCCTCTAATCTTTGCCCAGAAAAAGAAAAAAGCGGACGGGCAATGGCCGTCCGCCAGGCGCAACGACGGTTTGCTATTCGATCACTTTCAGCAGCGTACCGGAAGTGCTGTACACGGAAATCGAGTTTTCGTTGTAGTTGGAGAAGTAAACCCGCCCACGTACATTGTCGACCGCGATGCCAGCGGGGGGGACGACAACTTAATGAAGCCGTATTCATACACGAGTGGCGAAGCAATGTTCACCGAGCCGTCGAGGTTGCCCATGTAGACATTCCCGCTGGCATCGCTAGCCAATGCAATGCCGGTATCATTGCCGTAAGTGTAGCCGCTGATGGTGCCGCTGGCCAAGGCCGGAGTCGCAGCAACCTGGGCTACTGCTATATTGCTGCCCCAGCTAAACGCTCCATCCGAAACCGTGATGCCGTACATAGGGAATGACGGAGCAAGCGTTCTTAGCAGGCTGAATGGTTGGGAGTAGACCGAGGACGGGGCATACACTGTCACGTTGCTAAAGTCGTTCTCAACCCAGACATTGCCCAGACCGTCGACCGCGATGGCTTCGGGGCCGAGAATGCCATTCGTGATGCTGGCGCTGGTGTTCTGCTTGCCTTTGACGTACTCGGAAACGCTGCCATTGGCGCCGCCGTTGCTGGTTCCGTAGTTGGCGACCCAGAGATTACCTTGTGCATCGAAAGCAACGCCGCTGGGATTGCTGATTCCTTCTGTGATCGTGTCGGCCGTCTGGAGCCCGTAGCCAGGGCTGAACGCAAGGATGTTGTTATCACCGGAATTGGCGACCCAAAGATTTCCCTTGGAATCCACAGCAATGCCTTTCGGATAGCTGAGCGGGTTGGTTTTCGCGAAGCTGGCCGACACAAAAGCGAGAAGGCACAGCACGGTGGCGATCATACGAGATAACTGGTTTTTAGGTTTCATGGCGTCCTCTTAGGTTTGTCCTTTTTGAAATTGACTTCCAAATGTACTGCTCACCCCTAAGAGCGACATTTTGAGGACGATTCCCTCATCGCATGAGTGCGGGCTGGATTTTTTCCCGGCAACGAAAGAGGAAGGCGATTGGATGCATCAAACTTTAGCCAAATCTGCGTTAACACCGGCATGCTGCTCGGATATGAACCCGAGTTGCCTGACCCACGTTCCCTCCAGCCGCCCAGTGGAGCGCGCGGATAAGAATTCGACGGCCGCGATTGGACCGCGGCCGCCGATACGACATCACTGGATGACCTTCCACCGATGATCTTCCAAACTAAGAGTATCTTTAGCTCGCCTTCGCCTCTTCGTCGCGCCTTCGGGCGGCAGCTGCTTGAGGGTCGGTTATGATATCGACCCACTTCGGGTTCGGCGTGGCCTCGGCGTTATAGTTGTCGTGCCAGTTCCACCACTTGTACGGCGCGGTCTGGGGGTAACCCTCCGGCGAGTCCTCCCAAGTCTCCTGACGGCCGAGGGGCGTGAGGTCGAGGTAGCTCCAGGTGCTCCCCATCGCCTCGTCGCCGCGGTTGTTGATGAAGTATGTGCGGAATACCTTGTCGCCGTCGCGGAAGAACACGTTGTGTCCGTGCCATTCATCGACGCCGAAGTCTTTGTCGAAGCTGTCGGTGATGGTGTACCAGGGCATCTCCCAGCCCATCCGCGCTTTCAGGCGCGCGATGTCTGCCTGCGGCGCGCGTGAGGCGTATGCGAGGGTAGTGTCGCGAGCGTTCAGATGGGCCAAGTGGCCGACTTGGTCGGCGCCAAAGGAGCAGCCGCGGCAAGCATGCTCGGGCCAGCCGAACACCCCGGGATCGAAGAAGGCGCGATACACGATCAACTGAGGGCGGCCCTCGAACAAATCGAGCAGGCCTACCTTGCCTTTGGGTCCGTCGAACTCGTACGTCTTCTCGACCACCATCCACGGCATCCGGCGGCGTTCGGCGGCTAGTGCATCACGGGAGCGGGTCAAGGCCTTCTCCTTCACGAGAAGGTGCTGCCGCGCAGTCTCCCACTCCTGCGGCGACACGATCGCGGGTCTCTTCATGGCGAGATGCTCTTTCGCGTGCTCTTTGTCTTTCTCTTTGTTCGTCGACATTTTCATTTCTCCTTGTTATTCAAATTTGGGGCGATTTCTTCTGCCGCGTTCTTTTTGCGAGAAATTTTCACCGCCAGTGCCGCCAGACCACCGGTAGATACCACTCCGGCAACGACTGCTCCCATGGTTGCCAAACAGAATGGGCACATCGTTTACCTCCTCGGGTGGCCAACTTGACTGTTAAGCCGCCTCTATAGGGATGACGGGTAAGATGGGGTTATTTCGACAAGCGAAAATAAAAAATTTAGTCTCGCCTGCGGAGCAGAAACCGTCTTACTGCGGGGTCCTCAGTCAAACCAATCGCCCGGTCGAAGGCATCCACGGCCTCACGTGTTTTTCCTACCCGTTGCAATACGTGAGCGCGAACCGCCCAGTAAGGCTGATAGGCGGAGATAGCGGCCGCATCGATCCCATCCAACGCTGCCAGCGCAGCTTCCGGTCCTTTTGCTTCGGCTATGGCTGCGGCATATCCAGTTCGCGTGCCGAGCGTCGGCGATATTCGGATCAGCTGTTCGTAAAACATCATGATCGCGTTCCATTGAATCCTGCCGCCCCGGGCCCGCTCGGCATGTACCGATTGAATCGCAGCTTCGAGTTGAAACCGGCCCGTGCGACCACGACTCGATGCTTCGCCCAGATGCCGTTCCGCCTCTTCAATTAAGGGCACAGACCACTTCTGGCAATCCTGCTCCGACAGTGGCACGTAACGGCCGTCCAGCCCCCGCCGCGCCGCCCGCCGGGCTTCACAGTGGAGCATGAGAGCCAGCAACCCCTGGACCTCTGCTTCTTGAGGCATCAACTGCAAAAGCACTCGCGCCAGCCAGATCGCCTCCTCGGCGAGATCGCGCCCGCGTTGGTCGACACCGGCCATGTCATCCCAGCCGATTCCGAAGGCGGCGTAAATCGCCTCCAGCACCGCGTCGAGGCGCGGCGGCAAGTCACGCTCCTGTGGAATTTCAAACCGAATACCTCCTTCGCGAATCTTCGTCTTAGCCCGCGCCAGGCGCTGCCCCATCGTAGTCGGCGAAATCAGGAACGCCTGAGCAATGCGCGCGGCATCCAGGCCGAGAACCGTCTGGAGCATGAGCGGTGTGTGCATGGCCTGGTCAATTGCCGGATGGGCGCACACAAACAGCAGTTTCAATCGCTCATCAGGAAATTCCGGCGACACAGTCACGTCATTCAATTCCTCTCGAAGGAGCGCGAGCGTGGGTTCGCTAGCCTCGGCTACTCGCCGATGACGCACAAGATCGATAAAAGAGCGGCGCGCCGTCGTCACGAGCCACGCCTCCGGATTGTGTGGCACGCCATCTCGCGGCCAAGTTTCGAGTGCCGCTATGAGTGCGTCACTGAGGGCGTCCTCCGCACTCCCCACGTCGTGCGTGTGCGACGAAAGGTATGCCACCAGGCGACCGTAAGACTCGCGAGCCACACGCTCGATAGTTCGATGAGTGCTCCGGTGAGTGCTCTCTGGTTCGCTTTCACTCATCTTTTTTCATTCATACCGTGACCCGACGCAGGTATTCCGGCGAAACGGGTCGAACCTCAACAGCGCCGATCGAGGCGGCCGGGCACCGCGCGGCCCATTCAAGCGCCGCATCAAGCGAGGGAAGCTCCAGGATCGTGAATCCTCCCAGTTGCTCCTTAGTATCGGCGAAGGGGCCATCCTGTACACGCCGCTTTCCATCCTTCAGTCGCACCGTGGTTCCCGTCTCCGGGGGCTGCAGTGGACTGCCACCGACGAAGATACCCGCTTCTACAATCGCCTTGTGGTAGGCCCGCCACGCACCGAGATAGGGATCATTTTCGTCCGCATTCCGTGCCGCAAAAGCTTCTGGCGATTCGAAGATTAGCAAAGCGAATTGCATCACCTTTTCTCCTTGAAAGAATTGGGAGCGCCTTTGCGCCCCTGAATGTATGACGGATGAGACACGGCCCATTCGACAGATTTCAGGAAATTTCGAGAAATTTCAAGCGGGCAAGGGTGAATGGTGCACTACACTCCACAGGCGGTTATTAACTAGGGGTTCGAGCGCAGTGGCGATTACATCGGATTGACTGACCGTTTTCAGCGGAAACGCGGCGAACCATCTGGCGATGCGTCCTTCGCCATCTCCCGCGTGCCAAATGCCCGCTCAAGAAAACTGATGACTGGCTCGGCTCGTAGCCGGTACCTGTACACATTGACGTCCTTGAGGCCCTGGGGAACGTAGCTCTCGCGTTATGGCTTTGGTTACAAATTCAGCTATGTCCCCCTGCATCCTCAGTGAGTCGTAAACGTTATGTATGTCCCAGGGAGCAGATTCCCGCCCAAGTCGTACAGCGAAGATTGGTAGCCGATCTCGAAGTAGTATTCGGTGGCGGCGGCCAAGTTCGACGTGGGCTGCAACGTAGCCGTCGTGTATCCCGCAGAGAACGTGATGGTCGCCGCAATCGGGACGTTGGGATTCGCAACCGCCCGCAACGTGAAGCTATTGTTCGGATCGAAATACGCCGGATCCATGGCCTCGCTGAAGACCACCTGACAGGTTGTGTTGTCGGGAACGTTCGTTTCGCTGTTGGTCGGGTTCGTCGACACGATCGTCGGCTTGGTTAGATCGGTTCCCGTTCCCGTGGTGAACGAGACCGACGAGAAGGCGGACTGGCTGTTGCCGGTAATGTCCACTACCCCGGTCACATTGATCGTGTAGGTTGTACTAGCAGCCAGCGGCACCAGCGGCAGCAACTGGACACCCTGATCGCCGTCGTACAGCGACGTGATGGTCGGAACAACCGAACCGCCCTGCTTCAAAGTCACACCTCCGACAGACGCGGCGGAGATCGCCTCGCTGAACAGGACGTCCACCGGCGCGTTGATGGGGACGCCCGTCTGTCCGCTCGGCGGGCTGACCAGTGTCACCGATGGTCCGGTGGTTTCGGTTCCGGTTCCGGTGTAGAAGTTCACGCAGTAATTATTCTGCGCGATCCCCGAGAGGTCGGTCATGTAGTAGCTGCACAACTCGAACTCATGGCTCGCGGTGAGGTTGGCCGTCGGCTTGAGGAAGACCGTGGTTAGATCCGCGCTGAAGCTGATGGTTGTGGCCACATAGGCGCCCAAGTTGTAGTCGTAGAGAAAAACGTCCGTGGTTACTCCGCCGGGGTTGACCGAGCCCGGATCCATGGGCGTGCTGAACTGCATGGCGAAGACAGCGTTGGTGCCAACCGTCTGGCTGCTTTGCACACTTGGGTTGATCACGGAAGGCGCGACGAAATTCGCGCCAGCCATGGTAGTGAAGTTGGTAGTCTGACCGGCGACCGATACTCCAGCCTGACTGGTGACTCCACTGATAGCGATCGCCATCTTCGTGCTTGATGGCAGCGGAGCCTGCGGAACAATGATGGTTCGCTTGTAGTCGGTAGTGAAACTGATGCTCGATGGCACCTCCGTGACCGAGCCGCCGCTGAGCTGGATGGAACTACCGGTCACCGATACCGGGCTGATGGCCTTGTTGAAGTCGACAGCAATGAACGCGTTGGTGCCGATGTTGGTGGCGGAGTTCGGCGGAGCAACCGTCACCACGGTCGGCGCGGCCGTGTCAGAGGCGGTGCCCGCGGTGAAGTTATAGGCGTAGGCTGTTACGACCACGCCGTCTGTATTGGTGACGGCATTATTGGTATTGACATAGACCTGGTACTGCGATGACGCCACCAGATTACTGCTCGGAGTGATGGTGATGACGCCGCTGCTCACTGCACAATTCGGGGTTAAATACGTGCCCGTGCTGTACTGGTAGAGCGTTACGGAACCAGAACTCCCGTTGCAAGTCACTGTGCTGCCCTTCAACGCCTGGTCGTATTCCACCTCAATGACAGTGTTCAGCGGCACGTTCGTGGCGTTCGGGAACGGGTTGACTGCCTGGACCTGCGCCGCCGTGTTCGTGATTGATCCGGCCGTTGTGAACTGCCCGGAGAAGTAGGACAGGTTATTACCGTAAATATCCTGCGCGGTCGAGTTGAGGAAGACCTGGACGGGCGTGCCGGCGCTTAGGGCTGAGCCGGGAGTGAATTCGATGCTCTGCCCGTTGCTGCCGACGTTGGTGGTGCCTGTTATGAGCGTTCCATTCTGTGAAACAAACAGAGCGTTCGTCAGAGAACTGGCATTCATGGGAGCGCTGGTGAACAGTGTGATCACCGAACTAGTAGGCACCAGGGTAGCGCCATTGCCGGGACGCATGCTGACCACGCTTGGCGCCGCCGTCAAAACCGGTGGCGTCACGGTGAACTCACTGGTCGTGTTCGCGAGAGCATTTCCAGAAAGATCCGTGACTAAGCTCGTCGCCGTGACCGTGATCGTAGCGCCCGCGGGCAAGGCTGAGCCGTTGTAGTTCAGCACGACCGTGCGATTGTCGCGCGAGATGGAGGTGGCCGGGTTGAGTGGGACATCTCCATTAAGCAGGTTGACGCTGGCGGAGGTGATAGTCGCCGGATTAATAGACTTCGAGAAGGTGAGCACGACTTGCGTGTTCTGCCCAGCGTTGGTGGTGCCGTTGGCCGGCGTAATGGTCACGGTCGGGGCGGTGTGGTCGACAGTGTTGGCAGTGGTGAACGTGCCGCCGTTCTGGCAAACGGTATTGCCCGCTTCATCCAGCAAACTGCAGACTGTCATCTCTAGTTGGGTGCTGGCTGGATATTGGGTGAGAGGCGTGAACGTGACCGATGCGCCACTAACGTTATAGGTTCCAGCCATCACATCATTGTTGGTGGTGATGTAGACATAAACCGTGTTGGGGCTCACCGAGGCCGCATCGATCAGGTTGCTCATGTTGAACGTGACCGGACTGGTTACCGAGACGCCGGTGGCGCCGTTCGACGGACTGGTCGATGTCAAGGCGAACGAACCGCTTCCGTACGACGTGGTGCCGGCAGTGAATGAACTGGTAAAGGTGGTAACCGAATTCCCCTGAACGTCGTTGAAGCCGCCGACCGACACGCTATAGGCCTTCGAAGCAGTCAAAGCCGCGCTCGGCACAAACGTGAGAGTGACGCCGTCGCTGGCCAGACTGACCGTTCCAGCGATGGCGCTGCCGCCCGAGGGCGTGACCGTAATCGAACTGTTCGAAATCGACGTGGGATCGATCTCGTCGCTCATCACGGCGACGATTCTCGCGTTCAGCGGCACGCCCGTTTGCGCGTTCGCGGGGTTGATGGTGCTGACGGTGGCATGGTTGGTATCCGTGGCACTCGCGGTGACAAAGTTATAGGCGCTGCAACCACCGTAGTTCCCAGCTACGTCGAAGTAAGACACGGAGCATCCGATATACAGCTCGTAGCTGGTATTCGGCAGCAGCGCCGAGGTGGGCGTGATGGTGGCGATCGTCCGAGTCGAGTCCATGCTGACCGTCGCCGGTACGTACTGATTGGTATTGGCGTTGTAGATCTCGACAGAACCGTGGTTGTACACCTCATTCGAACTGGTGACGACGGTGAGCGGATTCAGGCGCTCGCTAAAAGTAATCCGCGGGGCGACGTTGGTGCCGACGCCGGTCGATCCATTCGAAGGATCAGTCAGTGTCACCGACGGATGGATCAGGTTGAAAGTCGGTCCGGTCGTAAAAGTATTCGTAGTTGTGCCCGACATGGTATTGCCGGCCGTATCTTTGACTCCGGTAATGGTAATCGTGTAAGTCGCGTTCGAAGCCAGCAAGGGCAGCGTCGGCGTCAGGGTCAATAGCTGATTGGCGTCGGTGAACGTCGGTGTGACCGCAACCGAATTGCCCCCCGTCGTGACCGTGATCTGGCCGATGCTCGTCGGCTGAATTGGCTCGCTGAACAGAATCTCGACCGGCGCGTTCACCGGCACTGCAGTCTCGCTGTTCTCCGGGTTGGTATTCACTACCGTAGGCGCGGTGGTGTTGGCAGTGAACGCCGCCGTGAAGTTGATGGCGAAGTTCTGCTGCGGATTGCCGGAGAGATCCGTCATGTAGTAGCTACCCATTTGATAGCTGTCTCCGACTGCCAGTGGGCTGGTCGGCAGCAGGAAGATGGTTGTCTGGTCCGAACTCCAGGACACCGTCGTCGCTGCGTACTGGCCTGTGTTGTTGTTATAGACATAAACGTCCGTGTGACCGCCGTAGCTGCCAATATCCATCGGCTTGCTGAAGGTCATGCTGAATACGGAATTGACGGGAACGTTGGCCTGCCCGCTTTGCACGCTGCTCGCCGTGACATAGGGTGCGGCGAAGTCCGGCTGGGCTTCAGTGTTGAAAGTGGTCGTGGTTTTCGCGACGGACTTGCCCGCCTCGCTGGTCACGCCGCTTACCGTGAGCGTCATCTGAGTGCTCGGCGGCAGCGGAGCCTGTGGTATGACGGAAACGCGAGTGTAGTCGGAGCTGAAACTGATGCTTGACGGTACTTCCGTGGTTGAGCCCGCGGTCAGTTGGATCGTGGTGCCAGTTATCGAAACTGGGTTGATCGTCTTGTTGAAGTTGACGGAAACCGCACTGTTCGTACCCACTGTCGAGTTGTTGGTCGGCGCCTCCGAGGTGATCGTCGGACCGGCGTTATCGACCGCCGTTCCCGCGGTGAAATTATAGGCAAACGGCTGCACTGGCACGCCGTCAGCGTTGGTTACCGCATTGTTGGGACTGACATAAACCTGATACTGCGAGCCTGCCACCAGGTTGCTCGCGGGCGCGATGTTGATGACCTGCGTGCCCACCAGCGATATCGTCGGAGTCAGGTAGGTTCCGGTGCTGTACTGATAGAGAGTTACGCTCGTGTTATTGAGCGTGCTGGCCTTGAGCGCCTGGTTGTACTCCACCTGAATGATGGTGTTCAGCGGGGGTGGGGCCGGAGTAGCGCTGTTCGGGGGATTGACCGCCTGCACAGTGGCGGCGGTGTCCAGCGATCCAGCGATGGTGAATTGTCCTGAGAAGTTCGTCAGCGGAACACTGTCGCTACTGAGCGCGGCCGAACTCAGGAAAACCTGAATGATGTCGCCCGCATTGAATGGTGCGGCGGGCGTAAACAGGATCGCCTGCGCATTGCTGAACAGTTGCACCGTCCCCGAAACCACGACCCCGTTATCGGTGACGTTGAAGGCTCCGGTGACGGTGCTGGGATTCAACGCGGCGTTGACAAACAGAGTCATCACCGAGGTAGCGGAAACATTGGTCGCACCATTGCCGGGACGCATCGCAACCACTTGCGGTGCGGAGTTCGAGAGTTCCGTAGTTAAAGTGAACTGGCTGCTGGTGTTCGCCAGAGGATTGCCCGACAAATCTTGAATGCCATTCGTAAGTTCAATAGTGAGGGTGGCGCCGGGCGGCAGCGTGGCGCCGTTGTAGTTGACGAGAATCGTACGGTTGTCGCGAGAGATGGTGTAGTTGTAACCAATCGCGGTGTCGCCATTGAACAGAGCCAGCGTATTGGTGGTAATGGTGGATGCATTGATCGACTTCGAGAACGTCAGCACGATCTGCGTGTTGATTCCAACGTTCTGCGCGCCGTTGACCGGCGAGATGGTAACCGTCGGGGCCGTGTGGTCGACAGTGTTGGCGGTGGTGAACGAACCTCCGTTTTGGCAGACGCTATTGCCCGCCTCATCCAGCAAGCTGCAGACGGTCATCTCCAGCTGCGTGTTGGCTGGATATGGAGTGAGGGGCGTGAAGGTGACCGATGCGCCGCTGACGCCGTAACTTCCCGTCACTACTTCATTGTCGGATGTGAGGTAGACATAGACGGTGTTGGGGTTCACCGAGGCCGCATCGATCAGGTTGGTCATGTTGAACGTGACCGGGCTGGTTACGGAAACGCCCGTGGCGCCGCTCGTCGGACTGGTCGAGCTTATGGTGAACGATCCGCTGCCGTAAGAGCTGGTGCCGGCCGTGAAGGAACTGGTAAAGGTGGTGACGGCATTGCCGTCGATGTCGGTGAAACCTCCAACCGAAACGTTATAGACCTTCGAGGCAGTCAGCGCAGCCGTCGGCGTAAAGACCAGAGTGACACCGTCCGAGGACAGGCTAACCGTTCCAGCAATGGCGCTGCCGCCTGAGGGTGTAACCGTAATCGAACTGTTGCTGATCGATGTGGGATTGACGTAGTTGCTCATCTGCGCCGAAATGCGCGTGTTGAGCGGAACTCCGGTCTGCCCGTTAGTGGGGTTGATGGTGCTCACCGTGAGCGGGCTGGTGACGGCGGTGGTTCCCGTGAAGAAGGTCGACGCGAAGCAGCTGCCGTTGTTGCCGGCAATGTCAGTGTAACTGCACAGATACACGTAGTAGTAGGTATTCGGCAGAAGCGGGACGCTGGGCGTGATTGTCGCCTCCAAGCGGTTTGCCGACACGGTCACGGTGGCGGGAACGATGACGCTGTCGTCCTGGTAATACAAAATGAGCCCCGCAGGAATCGTTGTCCCATCGACCGGCTCGTTGAACGTCACTTGCGGCGTCACGTTCAAACCGACGCCGAACTCGCCGTTGGGCGGATTGACAGCGGTCACTCTGGGCGTGGTCGTGTCGCCGGCGGTTCCAGTCGTAAAGCTGAAGCTGCCGGGGTTCGTCAGCGGATTGCCCTCGTAATCCGTGATCTGATCGGTGTAACCAACGGTGTAAGTGGTGCTCGCCGTCAACGGATTGACCGGCGTAAATGTAACCGTCTCGTCGTTGGCGGAGTAAGTGAAGTTGCCCGGAACCTGGTTGCCGCCCGCTTCCAGGGAGAACCCAAGCTGCGCCGTGATCGGATCAATCGGCGAACTGAACTGCAACACAACCGGAGTTCCGCCGCTCGCGTTCCCATGCAGCGGAATATTCGTGTCGCCACTCACCGGACTGCTCGCGGTGAGCGCCGGGCCCGTCGAATTTGGGCTGAACGCTGTGTAGAAGTAGAAGTCGTAGCTGCCCAGATTGTCGCCGCAAGTATCTTGTACATACGCTGCGTAACTCAAGTAGACGACAAACTCACGTCCGGCCGGCAGCACTTCGCTGGGAACGATGGTCGCAATCGTGCCCGAGGCGTCGAGGCTGATCGTCCCCGGTATTTCTTTGCCCGTGGTGTTGTCGTAGAAGAAGATCGTCGCCGGACTAGTGTTCCCGAGTGAGAACGTACTGCGGTTCATGGGCACGCTGAACTGTATCTGCGGTTGCACATTCTGCGGCACATTGGAGGCGGCACTGACTGGGCTGGTGTGCAGAATGGTCGGCGCCGTGCCGTTGCAGGTCTCGACGTCGATTCCATTCGTCACGGTCAGAGTTTGCGAGCTGGTCTGAATCTGCACGGTGCGGAACCCATTGGACGCGCCGGAAGTGACCAGGCTCGCCGTCAAACTGGTGGCGCTGTTGACGGTCACCGGACCGAATGCCCCGGCTGCGGCTCCTCCCACAGCAATGCCCGGACCGAAATTGGCTTTGGTCGTCCCGCTGGCCCAGTTGGTGAATGCTCCTGTCACACTGACGCTTTCGGTCTGCGTAGGCTGAATCGTATTCGGGCTGATCAACGTAACTTGCGGTACTCCAGCGATCACCGTGAACGTGGCGTTCACCACTTGCGCTCCGGTGGTGATAGTCACAGTGCGCGCACCGGTGGCGGCGACATCATCGATCGTGATTGGAACCGATGCGCTCGTCGGGCCATTCACGGTCACGGTGCCCGTCGTAATGTCGGCTCCAAAATTGACTGTCGTGGTCGATCCGAAATTGGTGTCCGTTCCAGTGATCACGATGGTTTCGCTCGATCCCTGATGCGCCGAAGCCGGATTCAGCGTCGCGGTCGAAGTAATGGTGCCCGTGCCGGAGAAGGCGATCAGCAGCGGATTGGGGCTGGAAGTATTCGTAACCGTGAGCGCGCCCGTAACAGCTCCCGAGATGGTCGGCGCAAATTGGATCTCAACCGTGCAGTTCTTCCCAGCGTTGAGCGTGCCACCCGTAAGCGAGCAGGTAGTGCCGCTGAGTTGGATCTGGAAATCGCCCGAGGGCACTATGCTGCTCAAGGTCACAGTACTGGCGCTGTTGTTAGTGATCTTCAGTGCTTTCGCCGTACTGGTTGTGCCTACGCCCTGCGATGCGAAGGTCAGCTTAGCGGGGGCAACCGTCAGGTCAGCCTCCGAAGTGCCGCTTACGCTCACCAGTTGCGGGCTGTTATTGCCGGTATAGGCGACCGCTATCGATCCGCCGATCTTGCCCACAAACGTGGGATTGAACGTGATGCCGAACGTGCAAGTGCCACTCGCTGTGAGCGAGGATCCGCAGTTATTGTTGATGATTGCATAATCGCTGCTGGCGGTAATTGTGCCGAGAGTAAGAGTGCTGCTGCTGGTATTGGTAACCGTAATGGTCTGGCTGGGGCTGGTCCCGCCAGTTACCGTCTTAAAAGTGAGAGCGCTCTTGCTAAGAGAGATTGGGTCGGTCGAACCGCCGGTTCCAGTTGCGGTTAGTCCCAGTTCTAGCGGAATGCCATTCGGAGCATTATCAGTAATAATGATGGCCCCGTTGTCGGTAGCCGATGTCGGCTGAACCTCCACGCTTACTGTGCAGAATTTGGCGTGGTCGATCGCCGCAGTCAAGCACGTTCCAGTATTGACGACGTAGTCGCTGCTGGCTGTGATGGCCGTAACGTTGATTGGATTGGCCGAATTGTTGGTGATCTTAAAGGTCTTGGCGGTGCTCAGCGTGCCAATCGTCACGGCGCCGAAACCGAGGCTGGTCGGTGCGGTCGTCACCGGGGCTTCGCCGGTTCCGGTGAGGCCAACAAAGGCCAGCAAATTTTTATTGTTGTCGTAGATGCTGGCCGCTCCCGAAATCGACCCCACGATAGTAGGAGCAAAAGAAATGTTTGCCGTACAGGAGCCGCCGCCGCCGACACTTCCGCTGCAGTTGTCGGTCTCGGTGAAGTCGCCGCTCATCACAATTACGATGGGCTGAGCCGACGTGCCGCCATTCGAGATGGTTACCGCCTTCGCGCTGCTCGTCGTGTCGATGAGTTGTTTCACCGTGAATTTTATTGTCGCCGGCGAAACCGTGATCTGCCCCAACGCATTTAGGCTGGCCGCCCCGACCAGAGCCGTCAACAATAGCGCTCTGTGAACCTGTTTGACGACCGAAGACACAGAAATTTTCGCAGCGAGAGCGGTGGCGCGCATAGATTCACTCCTGGAGATTCAGCATCAATTAATGAGGTGACATCAAGAAAGTCTTCGAGAGTACTCCGCGGAAATTGGGGAGGGAAAAGCGGTCCGCGAACTCACTCTACAGAACCGGTCGAATTCTAGCGAGCAACTCTGGCGAATGCAATCATAATTCACAATTTTCTTGAGGAAAAAGCGAGCACGCTGAAAGACTTTGCACTTCTATGACAAGAAACCGTCCGAATTCAGAATTCCCCCGGACACTCAAAATGGCCGATAATTAGCTCTTCAATGCTGCAGCAGCCTTGCGCGCAATCAGCAGAAATCCTTTGCCCTCGGCGTCTTTCTCCAGTGTGGTCAGCCGTGTGCGTCCGGCCGCTACTTTGCCGGATTTGATTTCCAACTCGCCCAGAGCAAGCCGAGCATCGTATTGAAAGAAGAGCAGGTTTGCCTTCGTTGCCTCGGACAGCGCCTCGTCGAGAATTTTACGAGCGCTTGCCAGATCTCCCGACGCCCCTGCGATTCCCGCGCTCGCGATCGCTACCGGAAGATGCGCCACGTGATCGTCAGTCTTCACCATCTTTTGCGCTTGCTGAATCTCCGCCTTTGCCTCGGCAAGCTTTCCCGACTGCAACAGGCAGCGCGCGATCAGCGTGTGCGCACCCGCTTCATAGTCGGCTCGGTTCTGCGCGTGGAAATCGGCCGCAGCCTTGCGTGCCGTTTCCAGCGCTGCCTCAGGATGCCCGTCCTCTAACGTCAGTCCCGCTAGCGCCAGCGAATCCTCAGCCGCCGTTCCTTTTTCTCCCAACTGCGTCCGTATCGCCAGCGCGTCTTCATGCGCTT
Source organism: uncultured Acidobacteriaceae bacterium (assembly GCA_963800565.1). Taxonomy (GTDB): domain Bacteria; phylum Acidobacteriota; class Terriglobia; order Terriglobales; family Acidobacteriaceae; genus Acidiflorens. The sequence continues at coordinate 2,265,067 of CAWDBM010000006.1, read as the reverse complement.
TCCGAGCTGCCGGGATGTCGCCTTCATACAGCAGAAGATCGCCCAGCGCCGAAAGTGTGTACGCCTCGGAATGCCGATTGTGCAGACCGCGTTTAATTTCCAACGCCTGTTCGAACATTTTCTTCGCTTCGGGCAAATCACCCTGGTCCAGATACAACTCGCCGATGTTGCCCATGGTCATGGCAATTTGGAATTGGCTGCCCGTCTCTCGGAAGCCCGCGAGCGCTTCTTCGTATTTTGCTTTGGCCCCGGCTTGATCGCCCTTGTCGGCCAACACATTCGCAATGCTGTTGAGCGTATTCGCCTGGCTATCTTTGTCTCCGGTCTCGCGCTGAATGCTGAGCGCTTCTTCGTACAGTTTTTGCGCCCCCGCAAGGTCGCCCTGATCGTAGAGCACGATAGCAATATTGAGCAGACTGGTAGCCGTATTGCGTTGCGCGCCCACTTCGCGGAAGACCGCCAGCGCTTGCTCATTTAGTTGCCGTGAGCCGCTCAAGTCTCCATGTTGATAGAGGTTGGTCGCTAATCCCATGGTGGCGCCAGCCGCGCCCAGTCGATCTCCCGCCTCGGTGTAAGTTCGCCGTGCCTCTTGCAATGCGGCGTTCGACTTGTCCCTCTGGTCCTGATAGCGAAAAGCAGCTCCTTCCTGATTCAGCGCCTGCGCCAGCACCAATCGCTGTCCGCTGGCTTGTGCCTTCGCCGCAGCACGCGCTGCTGCTTCGCCCGCCTCCTTGAATTTCGACAGACTGAAGTACGCGCTGCTTTCGGCCAAATCGAGTCGCGGATCTTGCGATGCTGGAGCCGGCAACTGCCGCAGCTGTTGCAGCGTCCCCAGCGCATCTTTGGATTTCCCTCCCGCGTTTTGTGCCAACGCCAGCTGCAAGCCATATTCAAGATTGTCGGGGAAGAACTGCGTGAGCGTGCGATAAATGCCGATCGCCCCTTCCCAGTCATGGTTCGCTTCCAAATACCGTGCCTGGATCGCCAGCTTGTCCTCGCGGCCCAGCCCACCGGATAAATCAAACGCTGTCTTCGCCTCCACCGTTGCCTTGCCGTCATATCCCAGGTTCGTCCACGCCGTTGCTAGCGCCGAGTGCGCCAGCGCGAAGCCAGGTTCCAGCGCCAACGATTTTTGCAGCAGGTCGCGCGCCGCCAGAGTGTCGCGGGCATGGAGCTTGGCCAACCCCTGGGAATAGAGTCGCGCCGCTTCCGCGTTCGACGGCAAGGATGCTTTCACCGCAGCCGCGTCCGTCGCCGAAATCGCGCCGGCGCCCAACTTTTGCCGCAGTTCCGCACCAGCGCGGCCTACCAGATCGTCGATTTGATCCTCGCGTCCTTTGGCGGATACCGACGCCAGCGTTTCCCCCGCCACCGCGTCCTGCAATCGCAGATCGACCCGAATCTGATCTTTCCCCAGTGGGACGAATGACCCGACCACAACTTCATCAGCGTTCAGGTTTTCGCGAATCTTGGCCAGTGTTTCCCGGCCATAGCTGTCGGCCTCGGGCAGGGCGAGGTTGGTTTTCATTTGCGCCACGTTTTCGCCGGCGACAGTTCGCAATTCCTCGCCCGCGCCCAGTTCCGTGGTCAGCATTTCCGCAAGCGCCGTCGAGAGCCACGCCTTGTCCGCCTGCCCGGAAACATTCTTCAGCCCCAGCACGGCCACCGATCGCCGCCCATGGGCTGGTGAGGCCGACGGACTCGATATTCCAGTGGTTGCGGTTTGCTTGTGCTCGAACAGGCGGTCGCGAACTCCAAAAATATTCAAGCCGATCCCTAAGCCTGCAAGAACAACCGCCGCAGCAATAACCGCGATTGCGATCTGCGATTTCTTGGGCCGCCCAACCGGCAACAATCCTCTGAAATCGCCCGTGGTGGTGGAGAGTCCTTCCAGCGCCACTCGCAACTCGCGCGCCGATTGATAGCGTTGCGATGGGTCTTTCGCCAGCGACTTAGAAATGATGCTCTCAAGTCCCGGAGAGACATATTTGTTCACCGACCGCGCCGACGCTGGCGACTCATACAAAATCGCGCCCATCAGCTCCGCGCTCTGGGACTGCGGAAATGCCCGCCGTCCCGTCGCCATTTCGTGGAGAATTGCGCCGGCCGCGTAAATGTCACTGCGCGGGTCGACGGGCAATCCGCGCAGATGTTCCGGCGACATATAAGGGACGGTCCCCGAAACCGTACCGGTATCTACCGTGATGCTGCGCGTCACGTCGGCCCCGCTGGCTTTAGGCGCCTGCTTTGCCAGCCCGAAGTCGAGAATCTTCAACCGCCCGTCCGGCGTTACAAACAGGTTTGCCGGTTTGAGATCGCGATGAATGACTCCCTGATCATGCGCCGCAGCCAAGCCATCCGCCAGTTGCGTTGTCAGTCGAACGATCTCCGGCTGCGGGATCGCGCCACCAAAAAGCCGTTCGCTCAGGGGCCTTCCGGGAATCAGTTCCATCGCCAGGAAGTCCAGGCCCTCCTGCGAACTGAACTCGAAAACCGTGGCAATATTCGGATGACTCAGCTTGGCGAGCGCCAGGGCCTCTTTGCGGAACTGCTTTCGCGCAGCATCGTCCGCCAATGTGCCGGCGGGCAGCACTTTGAGCGCAACATCGCGATCCAATTGATCATCGTGCGCGCGATATACCACGCCCGTGCCGCCGGCACCAATCTGTTCGACGATGCGATAGTGGCTGAGAATGCGGCCGACGAACTCGGAAGGCGGCACCATGGGTAAGAAATGCTAGAACGTGTGGAGGCCAATGTCCATCTCCGAGAAACTGTGGTAGTGGTGCAATTTCAGCCGCAGCCGCGGAACCTTCAACCACGAAGGACACTAAGGATCACGAAGGAGCTGACTTGTGTATCTCCTTCGTGTGCCGGAGCCTGCCCTGAGCGGAGCCGAAGGGTGCCCTCTGTGGTTAATGATTTCGCAAACTGCACCACTACCGAAAGGGCGATAGAGGCAGGCAGGTCTTTCACCAGATTCAGAAGCGGCATGCCTGCGCGACGGGGTAGCCTTCCAACGGCCACTCGCCTGGCTCTGGTAGTCTTTTGTTTCCCGCATGAGAGTCCATCATGGATTGCCGATTGCGATGGCTGCGCTTTGCGCGCTGCTCTGCGCGCTGATGATCGGGTGCGCGCAGACAGGGCCTCCGCTGCCGCCGTCGCTTGAGCTTCCGAAACCGCCCGGCGATCTGCGGGCCATCCGTAAGGGCGACCGCGTTTCCCTCAGTTGGAGCGAGCCTACTCGCACTACCGACCGCCAGACTGTGCGCTATATCGGGCCGACGCTCGTCTGCCGCAGCGTGGAAAGCGAAATTACTGAATGCGGCAATCCAGCGGCTTTGTTGCCTGCTCCGCCGCCTGCCCCACATAAACCCGCCCCCCGGCGCCGTAACCAGCCGAAGGCTGCTTCCGATAAGCCAACGCCGGAAAGCTACACGGATACCCTGCCTGCGAACCTGTTGCGAGCGGATCCGGCGGCAGAGTTGACTTTTGCGATTGAGGTGCTGAACCGCAATGCGCGAGGGGCGGGATTATCGAATCGCGTGCATGTGCCAGCGGTAGCGACGCTGCCTCCGCCGGGCGATCTGGCTGCTGCGCTCAATGGCGACGGGGTCGAGCTTACGTGGACGAGCACCACAGAGGCGCAAAAGCTTTTTGATGAGCTGAAATCCACGGGTGCACTGATTCGGTATCGCGTTTATCGTCACTGGGAGAGCGGGGGCGACGAGAGCACGGGCAAGGATGCGATTGCGGGCGAGGTTGCTTTCGAACCCGGCGGCATGCATTTCATGGATTCAAGTTTTGAATGGGAAAAAACCTATCTCTATCGCGTTACTGCGGTGACGGTAGTGAAGCGGGCGGACGGCGAGGTGCAGGTGGAGGGGGATGACAGCGCTCCGGTGAAGGTGGTGGCGCATGATGTGTTTCCTCCGTCGGTGCCTACGGGGCTGCAGGCGGCTTATTCGGGTGAGGGGCAGAAGCCGTTTATCGACCTGATATGGGCTCCGGTCACGAGTGCAGATTTGGCGGGATATAACGTGTATCGCAGCGACGGCGGGGGCTCGGGGATGGTGAGAGTGAATTCGGAACTAGCGAAATCGCCTGCTTATCGGGATATGGCGGTTGAATCGGGCAAGACTTATACCTATTCGGTTTCTGCGGTGGATGCGCGCGGGAATGAGAGTGGGCGTTCGGAGGAGACTAGCGAGGCGGTGCCATAGTCAGCAGTTCGGCGTTCGCGGCGGGAGCTTTACCACGGAGGCCACAGGGGGAACACAGGGGAAAGCTCTGCCAACCAACTCGTCAGATTTTTCGCTTCGTTGTGTTTTTATTTCGCTTTATTGTGTTTGAATGAAAGAGCGATGAAATATTGCCGATTTCTGGTTAATGGATCTGCCCACTACGGGCTTGTCGAAACGGTTGCGGGTGGTCAGGAAGAAGAGATTACCCGGCTGCTGCTCCAATCACCACACCATAGCGATGGGGATGTCGAGAGCCTGCCTAGCCGGCGGATGGACCGCATTCCGCTGGTAGAGGCTCATTTGCTCGCGCCGGTGCAGCCTTCGAAGATTATTTGCGTGGGGCGCAATTATAAGGGGCATGCGGCCGAACTGGGCAACGAAGTGCCCACGGAGCCGCTCCTGTTTTTTAAGCCGCCATCATCTTTGCTGGCGACGGGCGGCACGATTCTCAGGCCGGCGATCTCTGAGCGCACCGATTACGAGGGCGAGTTAGGAGTGGTGATTGGGCGCCGCTGCCACCGCCTGGACGAAAACGAAGATGTGCGTCCTTATATTCTGGGTTACACCTGCGTCAACGATTTCACCGCGCGTGATCTGCAGAAAAAAGACAGCCAGTGGGTGCGGGGCAAGGGCTACGATACTTTTTGCCCGGTGGGGCCGCTAGTCTCGGACGAGGTAAATCCGTGGAAGGGCGTGCAGGTAGAAACCCGCGTCAATGGCGAGGTGCGGCAGTCGGGCAATACGCGCGATTTTATCTTTTCGCTGGGCATGGTCATCCGCTACATTTCGCAGATCATGACGCTCGAGCCGGGCGATCTGATCGCTACCGGCACGCCCGAGGGCGTAGGGCCGGTGGTTGCCGGGGACGTGATTGAGGTATCGATCGAGGGGATTGGGAAATTAAGTAATCCCGTGGCCTAGTCGCTTGCTGGGAAACTCGGCTTCGCGCTGCTTTTGGGTGGCGCAGCGGTTCGCTTCACCGCTGCGATAAAAAGTCCTAATCTACGTTGTCATTTTGAGCGTAGCCGAGCCATGCGCGAAGGGCTCAGCGAAGTCGAAGAGCCAGCCCTGAGCGAAGCCGAAGGGACCCCTACCCTCGCCACCATGCAAGCGTGGCCAACGAGTTTTTCAGCAGCCTCCTGGAGCTCCCAAGTTGTTACTTCGCGCCCGCGGCCCGCTTCACTACTTGCTCAATCAACTGAGCCGCGCGCCGAAGCGTGTCGAGATCTCGATGCGTTGCCCCGCTGAGAATTTCCGCTAATTGTTCTACTCTCCTTGTTCTTGCCTGCTGCAGCAGGCGTTCCCCTTTGGCAGTTGCGGTTACGCGAATTCGGCGCGCATCGCTCGGGTCGGTTTCGATCTTGGCCAGGCCCGAGCGCTGCAAGCCGGCGACAATGCGGCTCATGGTCGGGGCTTTGACTTGCTCGGCTGCGGCCAATTGGCGTAACGCCATCGGGCCTCCGAAGACGAGGACGGAAAGCGCCGAAAGGCGCGCGGGGCCGACTCCAGCGAGAACGTCTCGTTTGCGGGCGTGACGGAGAAGATGAATGGCGGCGGAGTGCAAGCGGTCGGCGACTTCAAAACGGGCGGGCTTCTTCGCATCAGACATACGATAAAAGCTTAGCATCGGAATGTTTAGCAATGCTAACAATCATCTTGACAAGGCAATAGCGCGCCCTATAATTAGTTAGCATTGCTAACTAACGGAGGCGGCATGAACGATTTCCAGCATTGTTTTGAGCTTTTGAAAGCGAGCGAAGGGGATGCACTTCGGCGAGTTCTGGAAGAGGATCCAGGCGCTTCCGAGGCGCGCGATGCTGCCGGAGTGAGCCTGCTGATGCAGTGCCTTTATCGCGGACAGCGCGACTTGGCGGAACTGATTGCGGGCAAGAAAAAGCTCGATATTTTCGAGGCGGCGGCGCTCGGGCGGCTCGATCGCCTTAAAAGTTGTATCGACGATTTGCCGACGAACGGCGGGAGTTCGATCGACTCGGCTTCGAAGGATGGTTTCACCGCTCTGCACTTTGCTTGTTTTTTTGGCCAGCCGGAAGCGGCTCGCTTGTTGCTTGAGCATGGAGCGGCGGTCGATGTGGTGGCCGCGAATCCGACTCGGGTGATGGCGCTGCATTCGGCGGCATCCGCTCGGAATCTGGAGGCGGCGCGACTACTCGTCGAACGCGGCGCTCCCGTGAATGCGCGGCAGCAGGCAGGGTGGGTTCCGATTCACGCCGCGGCGCAGAACGGAGATCGAGCGATGGTGGAATTGCTGCTTAGGCATGGTGCGGATGCTTCGCTCGCGAATGACACAGGGAAGACATCGGCGGATGTTGCGCGGGACAAGGGACACGCGGAGATTGTTGCGCTGCTGGAGCGGGCATGAGTTGGCGAAAACTGAGGTATGGGCAGGGGTCCTTCGACTCTGCGCTCAGGATGACACCTTGAATTTGGGTCTGAGCGCTAAGCATATGATTTCAATGGTCGAAGAGATGTGGGTCCGTTTGTACGCACGGGGTAACCGCTGATAAATGTTCACTTAACTCCTGCTGTCGCTCGGTGCATCTAACAGATATAATGTGGTCACGGTAGCTCGGGGCTGTCGATCGCAAAATCCGAATTAAGAAGTGAAGATTAAATTTATGTCGACGAAGTTGAAGGTCACAATTATTGCCAGCTCGCTGGCGATTCTGCTGTTCACGGTGGTGGGCGGGTTTGTCAACGTGCGGGCGTCTTCAAATGATGGGGCGTATCGCCAGTTGTCCGTGTATAGCGAAGTGCTGTCGCGGATTCGCCTGGAGTATGTCGAAGAGCCGAATATTGCGGGCGTGACCGATGGCGCGCTGCATGGGCTGCTAGAGTCGCTGGACGCGAATTCGAGCTACTTGTCGGCGGAGGAATATAAGCGTTACAAGGCGACGAAGAACGGCGGTAAGGCGGATATCGGCGCCACCGTTTCGAAGCGTTTCGGATACGCGGCGGTGGTGGCGGTGATTCCGGGAGGTCCGGCGGACAAGGCTGGGATCGACAACCAGGATATCCTCGAATCGATCGAAGGCAAGAGCACGCATGACATTTCACTGGCTGAGATTCACAGCCTGTTGACGGGCGAGGTGGGCTCGACGGTGACGGTGGCGGTGGTGCGGCCGCGGCGCGCGGAGCCGCAGAAGATTGTCATCACGCGCGATGTGGTAGCGATTCCTCCGGCGAGCGAAAAGATGCTGGCGGATAACGTTGGCTACATACACGTCGACGCGTTCCCGGAGGGGGAGACGCAGGAGATCGCTGGCAAGATTCGCGATCTGCAACAGCAGGGAGCGAAGAAGCTGGTGCTTGATCTGCGGAACTCGGCTAGCGGCGTGGAGGCTGAAGGCGTGGCCACGGCGAACCTGTTTCTCGATCATGGGACGATCACTTATTTGCAGGGACAGAAATTTCCGCGCGAGGCGTTTAATGCCGATGCTTCGAAGGACATCACGAAGCTGCCGGTGGCGGTGCTGGTGAATCGCGGGACGGCGGGGCCGGCGGAGATTGTGGCCTCGGCGATTCTGGAGAATGCTCGTGGAGACGTGGTGGGGGATAAGACGTTCGGCGACGGCTCGGTGCAGAAGCTGATCGAGATGCCGGACAATTCGGCGCTGATTCTTTCCATCGCGAAATATTATTCGCCGAGCGGGAAGGCGATTCAGGATGTGGCGGTGACTCCGAATGTGCTGGTGGCGGACGCGGCGGAGGATGATGGCGGATTGCCGGACGATGATGAGGCGGCTCCGGATAAGTCGGCGGCGCAGAAAGATGAGAAGCCGAAGAATGTGCCGGATGACCAGCTGAACAAGGCGCTGGAAGTATTGAAGAACCGCAAGGGGTAGAGGTCAGGTTTCAGAGTTTCAACGTTTCAAAGTCTTAGGATCGCTCGCTTTGGCGGGCGATTTTTTTTGACACCGGTAAATGTGGGAACTTTTGCCGCTGGCGCTTGCGTTACCATTGAAACACCGATAGTGGTACGGTTTGCGAAATCGTTTACCACAAAGGTCACAAAGGTGCACGAAGGAAATTCATGATCCAACGCCTTCGTGATGCTTAGTGTCCTTCGTGGTTTATGGTTTTGGCGCTGCGATCTGAAACTGCACTACCACCGATACACCTAAGATATTGAAACCATGAAATCCTGAAACTTGTGCCTTAGCGCGACTCAATGAAAATCATTTACCAACATCTTCCTACGATTGAGATTGGCGGGCGCAAACTCGTGGGACGAGTGTTGTTTGGATTTCTCGTTCTGCTCTCTGCGGTGGTGGGGGCGACGGTTGGGCTGCTGCTGGTTTATTCAACGGATCTGCCGCAGGTTGAAGAGTTGGAGCGTTACCGTCCCAGCTCGGTTACGGAACTCTACGATGGACAGGGGCGCGTGATTGGGACGTTCGCTTTGCAGCGCAGGGTGATTGCTGCCTATGACGATTATCCGGAGGTGCTGCGCAACGCTTTGATCTCGATCGAGGACAAAGATTTTTACCGGCACTCGGGGATCAACGTTTGGCGCATCATCGGCGCGGCTTATCGCGATATTGAATGGGGCGGCAAGGTGCAGGGAGCATCGACGCTGACGATGCAACTGGCGCGCAATTTGTTCTTATCTCCTGACCGGTCGTTTTATCGCAAGGTGCAGGAGGCTCTGCTGGCCATACAGATCGAGCGGCGATTTACTAAGCCGCAGATTTTTACGCTTTATGCCAACCAGATATTTTTGGGGCATGGCGCTTATGGGTATGAGGCGGCGTCGGAGTATTACTTCAGCAAGCCGGCGAAGAAACTGACACTGGAGGAAGCGGCGCTGCTGGCGGGATTGCCCAAGGCTCCGCAATATTATTCGCCGATCACGCATCCGGAGCGGGCGCTTCGGCGGCGCAATCTTGTGCTCAACGCGATGCTCGAGGACGGGAAGATCACGGCGGCGCAGGCCGCAGAGGCGAAGAGCAAGCCGGTCGCGCTCAATTTGCAGAAGGATCAGAACGCGCTGGCTCCGCATTATGTGGAGGAGATTCGGCGCTATCTGGAAGCGAAGTATGGCAGCGATCAAGTGCTTGAAGGCGGGCTGCGGGTTTATACATCGCTCGACACGGATATGCAGAGGGCGGCGCGGCAGACTCTGCTCGATGGGCTGGCAGCGTATGAGCGGCGGCATGGATGGCGCGGGAAACTTTTGAATGTAATTGCCGAGGGACAGAAGATTGATAAGTATGCGGATCCGGATTGGGATCAGGAGCCGGAGGTCAATGGATATGTGCACGCGCTGGTGACGCAGGTTGCGCCGGGTGCTGCCGAGATCCGCTTCGGCTCGCATACAGCTGCGCTCGCACCGGCGGACATGAGTTGGATTCTGCCGAAGGGCAAGCTGAAGGTTCCGGAGATACTGCACGCTGGTGACATTGTTTATGTCAAAGTGCTGGCGCTGGATGCGGGCGGCAAAGCGCGGGTCAGTCTGGAGGAGGATTCGGGCGCGGAGGGTGCACTCGTGGCGATCGATAATGCTACGGGAGAGATCAAGGCGATGGTCGGCGGGCGCGACTTTAATCTGTCGAAGTTTAATCGGGCTACGCAGGCGCTCCGGCAGGTCGGATCGTCGTTCAAGCCCTACGTTTATACCGCAGCGATTGACGAAGGCGCCAGCCCCGACGATACGATTGTCGACGCGCCGATAACTTTTCAGACGGCTTCCGGGCCTTATACTCCGCACAACTACGACGACAAGTTTGAGGGGACGATCACGCTGCGGCGGGCGCTGGCGCAGTCGCGAAACATCCCGGCGCTGAAACTGGCCGACCATGTGGGCATTAAGACTGTGATCGACTACGCGCACCGCTTTGGCGTCACCGCGAATATTCCGGCGTACCTGCCGGTGGCGCTGGGGTCAGCCGAGATCACGCCGCTGGAGCAGACTTCGGCGTTCAGTGTGTTTCCGAATGACGGAGTGCGCGTGGCTCCGCGATATATCACCAAGGTGACGGATTACGAAGGGCGGATTCTGGAGGAAGATTTTTCGGATGTTAAGGAGGCGGTGGGTTCGCGGACGGCTCGCGTCATGACTTCGATGCTGCGGGAGGTGGTGCTGCACGGGACGGCCGTGGCGGCGGCGAAGATGCCGTATCCCCTGGCCGGTAAGACGGGAACGACCAACGATTTTACGGATGCTTGGTTTGTTGGTTTTTCTCCGACGCTGACTTGCGGCGTGTGGATTGGGTACGACGAGAAGAAATCGCTGGGCGATAAAGAGACGGGGGCGCGGGCCGCGCTGCCGATCTGGATGCAGTTTATGAACGTGGCGCTGGCGGGGAAAGATCCGGGGGAATTTCAGCCGGCTCCGGCGATGGGGAGTCCAGCGGTGGCGCGGAAGGTGGATACTCCGGATGTGGCGCCGGGCGATGGGGAACTGCATTAGCACGGCGGCCAGCCATTAGCTCTCAGCCTTCAGAAGGCTATCCAATAAATCCCCCTTGGGTAGGAATCGGCCCTTGGGCAGGGAATCGGCTTTGGGTAAAGCGCGGCTTTGGGTAAAGCGCGGCTTTGGGTAAAGCGCGGCTTTGGGTAAAGCGCGGCTTTGGGTAGGGCACGGCTTTAGCCGTGCCGCAAAGGCCGCTAAAGACAAGGGCTTTAGCCCCTGAGGGGGTATCTAATTCACCCTCCAGTTCGCTATTAGATGTCTTCTCAACCTTCGAACCAGTCGTCAGTTGTCAGTAACACCTTCTTAGCAGGCGGGCCAGGCGAACGAACCTATAGAGGGGGAACATCGATTCCGGCAAATCTATCGCTGCCAGGTCGCCTTGTCCTGGCGTCGATAGCAAACGCCAGAGATACTTCGCGCGGTCGGTCGGGCGTTCGCGTAATTTCAGGATTAGCCGGAAGTATTCGATGGATTCGAAATTGTAGGTGGCGCTAACGGCAATGCGGTTGGCGAATTCGTGGCCGAGAGTTGGGACGCTTTGATCGGATGCGATCGTTTCTTCCGCCCAATTGGGGATCTCATGGCGCAGTAGATTTCTTACTAGCCAGAAACTTATTCCCAGAATTCTGATGATCCCTATCGCACGGGCGCGCGCGAGGACCTGCGCGTGTTCTATGACCTGCGCTTCGGATCGCAAGGTTTCGGCGATGTCGGTTAGCCAGATCAAGCGCATCCACAGATGCTTGCCAGCGTGCAGGCAGAGAACTAGCAGATTGTCTTCGACAGAGAGGCTCGGGACTTCGCGATCGGCGACGGTGGTGCGGTGGGCGCGCGCGATTAGATTTTCGACGGATAGATCTTTTGCATTCGAATCGACAGCGTAGAAGTGCGGGAGGATGGCCCACTGCAGTTCGACCAGGTTTTTCGCGGCGGGGCCGTCGAACATACGCTCGTTGCCTTCACGGAGCCAGAAGCGCTCGACGGGCGCTCTTTGATCGGATGAGGGATGGTATCCGATTTCGGCTAGAGCTTGCTTGGCGCGATGGAAGTCGGCGGAGGAGATCAGGAAGTCGAGATCGGAAAAACGGCGGAGGGCTAGATCGCCGTATGCCGTCTGCGCCAGAACGGGACCTTTATATGGGATAGCCTGCAGTTGTTTGCTCTCGAAATGTTGCAGGATGCGAAGCATTTCGGAGGCGAACCATAGGTTGCGGCGCAGGTTCGCGTCGTAGGCCGATTGCAATTCACGGGTGATTTCTTTGGGAAGTCGCGGGGTGGGTGCTGCGGAATCAATTTCTAGCAGGTTGCGGGCGGCGAGCGGAAGAACGCCGTGGTGCTCAGCTTGGCTGATGAATTTTTGCCAGTCGAGGGATGAGAGATTCCAATCGACGATGCGGGCGCGACGCAGGGGCGACAGATTGGTGGCGGCTAGGGTGCAGAGGAATTCGAATTCTTTATTGCTCAGATTCTGCAGTCGAGCGTTCGGTATTGGAGGCAGAGACGAAGGTTCGGGCGTCGTCACTGCAGCAAGCCTCGCGGACAGCGTTTCCACCACGGAGGCACGGAAAAACCAATAGCCAGGCAAAACCCTCTCTTCTCCATCATGACGATTTCACGGCTCTCTCTGTGACTCCGTGCTTCCGTGGTGAAAAGGCTCATGGCGTACCACTGAAGCGTCCGTCAGCTTACTTGTATCATCTACATTAATGATGGCTAAGTTTCAAACTTTTGACGCGCGCGTGGTTCGGTCGGTGGCGCTCACTGAGTTTACCAAGCACCTTGAGCTTGAGGTGAATGGAGTGAGTCACTTTGGCTTTGTACCAGGGCAATGGCTTTCGGTGAAGGCTACTACTCCTGACGGCGAAGAAATGACACGCGCCTATTCGATTGCGTCGCCTCCCGGCGAGAACGGGCACTTCGCTTTCTGCCTGAATCGCGTGGAAGAGGGATTTATGTCGAATTATCTCTGTGGCCTGAAGGAGGGCGCGCAGATTACGTTTCAGGGGCCGTTCGGAAGTTTTATTTTGCGGCCGCCGCTGCGCGATTCGGTTTTTATTGCTACAGGGACGGGGATTGCTCCATTTCGCTCGATGCTGTACTGGCTGCTGGCGGACGCGGAGCGGCATCAGGGGCATCAGTTCTGGCTGCTGTTCGGGGCGCGCACGTTGCAGGACCTTTATTATCACGAGGAGTTCGAGCGTCTGGCGGCGGAGCATGACAATTTTCACTTCTTGCCGACATTGAGCCGCGCTGGCGAGGAGTGGAAGGGGTTACGCGGATATGTGCAGCAACACTTGGGAGAGATCGTGGGGATGCGCACGGATATGCACGCGTATATTTGCGGGCTCGACAAGATGGTCAAGGCGAATCGCGAGTTGCTGAAGGAGTTGGGGTGGGATCGGACGGCGATTCGGTACGAGCGATACGATTGAACCTGTAGAATAAATTCCCGTTTAACTTCATCTTAAGTTATCGAGGAGGGCCTCGTGTACGTCGCAGATAGCCATCGTTACGACTCTATGCAGTATCGGCGCAGCGGGCGCAGCGGGATTCAACTCCCGGCCGTTTCACTAGGGCTTTGGCACAACTTTGGCGGGGTCGATAATTTCGAGAACTCGCGCGCGATGCTGCGCCGGGCGTTCGATCTCGGAATCACGCATTTTGATCTGGCCAATAATTACGGCCCGCCTTATGGATCGGCGGAGGAAACTTTCGGGCAGATTTTTAAGAAAGATTTTTTGCCGTATCGCGATGAGTTGATTATTTCGACCAAGGCGGGATGGGACATGTGGCCGGGGCCGTACGGGGATTTTGGCTCGCGGAAATATATGCTCGCCAGCCTCGATCAGAGCCTGAAGCGCATGGGGCTCGAGTATGTCGACATTTTTTATCATCACCGTCCTGATCCCGATACGCCCATGGAAGAGTCGATGGGCGCGCTGGATACCGCAGTGCGGTCGGGCAGAGCGCTCTACGTTGGCATTTCGGCGTACAACGCCGAGGAGACAGCGGACGCGGTGGAGATTCTGCGATCGCTCGGAACGCCTTGCCTGATTCATCAGCCGAAGTATTCGATGTTTGTGCGCGATCCGGAGCAGGGATTGTTGGACGTGCTGGGGAAAGAAGGAGTGGGATCGATTGTGTTCAGCCCGCTGGCGCAGGGGTTGCTGTCGGATCGCTATTTGCAGGGGATTCCGGCGGACTCGCGGGCGGCACGCGATTTTTTTCTTAAGAGGACAGACATTGGCGGGGAGACGCTGGCGAAGGTGCGGGCGCTGAATGAAATCGCCAAGCAGCGCGGGCAGACGCTGGCGGAGATGGCGGTGGCGTGGGTGTTGCGCGATCCGCGGGTGACGAGCGCGCTGGTGGGGACGAGCAAGGTGTCGCAGGTGGACGACAATGTGGCGGCGCTGAAGAACCTTAAGTTTTCGGCGGAGGAGTTGGAGAAGATTGATGTGGTGCTGGCGGGCAAGCAGGCCTCATAAGCGATTTCTCAATACCCAGGTCGCCTGTGGCCATGAGCGATGGCGAGAACGATCGTGTCGGAGTTAAGAGTCGAATGACGATGAGGAACGGGAATTGATGAACTATATATCTCCTGCAACCCAAGAGGTAGAGCGGCCATCGATGGGGAGTTGCTCTGATCCTGCTTATCGCCTGGCCGAATGCGCTTTCGAATCGAAGTGCTGCGAATGGACTTCTTTCCTGATACCACGCTAGAGCCGCGAGGTATTCCCGTTCCGCTTCCGGATGAAAATCAAGCGCGCTACTGGCCATTGAGGAGGGTGCGCCCTTTCTGGCGAACGTCCTCCCATGATGTGATCTTCACCTTTCCGGAGCGAACTTCTTCGGGGCGACGCGCGATCTCTTCCTGCCATGCAGCTTCCACGTTTTCATCGACGGTTTCTTCCAGGCTGTCGATCAAACTGCCTGCCAAATCGGCGCGTTCTTTCTCAGGTAGGGCTAGAGCTTTCTTCAGTAATTCCTCGGCTTCCTGCATCATTCTCACATTATATCGCTCGGTAGGATCCGCTTCCTTGGCACCTCTGCTGGCAGGTTTCGACGATTGCCGGCGGGATGCTGGCGCTACAATCAAGAGAATGATGCGCAAGAAAAATGATGTTGTTCGCTGCTCGTGGCCGAGCGACGATCTCTCGATTCTCTATCACGATCGCGAGTGGGGAGTGCCCCTGCATGATGATCGGGGGTTGTTTGAGTTTTTGATTTTGGAGGGGGCGCAGGCGGGGCTTAGCTGGGACACGATTTTGCGCAAGCGGGAGAATTATCGCGCGGCTTTTGATGGGTTTGACCCGAAGAAGATTGCTAGCTATGACCGGCGAAAGGTGCAGCGGCTGTTGCGCGATGAAGGGATTGTGAGGAATCGGCTGAAGATTGCGTCGGCGATTCGGAATGCCAAGGCGTTTCTGGCGCTGCAGAAGGAGTTTGGGTCGTTCGACCGCTATGTCTGGCAATTTGTTGGCGGCAAGCCGCTGGTGAATGCGCGGCGGTTGGGGCAGAAGATTCCGGCGCGGACGCGGGAATCGGATGCGATGAGCAAGGATTTGAAGAAGCGGGGATTTAATTTTGTGGGATCGACGATTTGTTATGCGTTTATGCAAGCTACGGGGATGGTGAATGATCATGCGGTGGAGTGTTTTCGCTATCGTCGGGTTGGGCGGTGACCGGAAAGGAGAATTAAAGGTTGGTAGTCAGTGGAAGGACTTGCGCATAGTCAAGAAGTTGTAATCGCGAATTTTAACATCAAGTGTAATTATTCTTTACAGCGGGTAGCCCGCCCTAGAGGTTTGCCTTTACAGGTCAGGCGTATAATTTCTCTGGCGGCCCGGTTGCAAGGTCCAGCTGATTTCACCGATCCTCTTGAATGGCCCTCAGGTTCCCAGCACCTCGTTTGTTGGAGTCAGTTTGCCAGCGGTGTGTGCCGTTGGCAACGGCAGCGAGATGGTCCGTTGTGTACTTGCTTGTGATCGCGCTGGCGACAACCGTGTCTTGCGCTTGCCCGGCTGCTCCATCGATCACTTCAATCTCACCCAGCAGCACAACCGCTGGCGGCAGCGAGTTGGTGTTGACCATCAACGGTAATAACTTTCTCAGCACCTCGACGGTGGACTTTAACGGCATTTTGACGCCGAATTTCATCAACAGTCATCAGTTGGTTGCAACGATCCCCGCTACTGCCATTGCGCAGCCCAGAACGGTGCCGGTGCTTGTGCTTAATCCCTCAGAGGGTGGCACGTCTTCTAGCTCTATCGACGGAACAACGACCAGAACATCCACGTGCAACGGTAACGACTCAAACGTCGTTTCCTTCACGGTCAGCTCTATGAATCCGTAAGGTGGCACGACTGAAGAATGTAAATATAAGTGTCGCCAAAGGCGTTTACACCCAGAACCCCT
Source organism: uncultured Acidobacteriaceae bacterium (assembly GCA_963800565.1). Taxonomy (GTDB): domain Bacteria; phylum Acidobacteriota; class Terriglobia; order Terriglobales; family Acidobacteriaceae; genus Acidiflorens. The sequence goes on along the minus strand of CAWDBM010000006.1, from coordinate 2,248,975 downwards.
CGGGCAAGGTCAATGAGAGATGGCGCCAACTCACAGCCATGGCTCTGAGCTTCTGGTCGATGTTCTAGTTCCAAAATAATAAGAAGAGGTTACTAGCGGCTGCTGTCAGCGGTCTTCCAGGCTGGGGCGGTGAGTTCCATTTGCCAGATTGGTCCGCCCTCGAAAAGCTGTCCTTTGAATTTGACTACTAGAGGAGGGGGCGCTTCGAAGATCCAAATTTCGCTGTCGGGCGGTTGCTTGCCTACCAGAGGAGCGATTTTCCCGGCGACTCCTCCAATATCGATTTTTACGACATAGTGACTTGCCTCGTACTTCGAGTTGTCAATCCAGAAGGGATCTTTAGTACCAGTAGGGATGAGGTCCACTCGAACGATTCGCGGCTTCGGAGTCGTCACCAGCATAGACACGGTGCTTTTAGGGCTGCCAGGTTGCATGTTCGCGAAGAGCGTGAAAAGAAGGCCGTTGCCGAGATCGCTGGGTAAATCCATGTGCTGCTTGATTACTTTGTCATGTCCCTTGTCGTCATGTTCCTTATCGTCGTGCGAGCGAACCTCGACCTGGTCGTGCGGGCAGTCGATGAGTACTTCTACCGGATTGGGGAACGAAGGGCCGCGTTCAATCAAGTGGTAGTTCTGCAACCGAAAGTTCTTGGGCTGAGAAAAGACGGCCGTCTCTTCGTAGGTCGAACCGTCCTTGAAGTGAAATAGAGTTTTACTGGTGACGCGACTGCCGCTCACCACCTGCGAGGCCTCCCCGTCGGCAATCATGGCTCCGTCGGCGTTTCGCAATACAAGAAAACCGCGAAGGGCGCCCTGGCGGTGCCGGACGAGCACGTCTTCCGAGCGCAGGATGGAAGGGGCGAGCAGGCTGACAATGGCCAAGCCAACATAGAGTGCGAGGTTCCTACTGACCGTCGGCGGATGATTTTTTGGGCTCAATGAGTTTCTCCGTTAAACTTTTGCTGGTTGACGCAGTTCGAAAATGCCCGCGTGATTTAGGCAGGTATTGGTTAGAGTACTTATAGGACGTAACGGTTGTGAGCGGGCTTGGGTAATCGCGCCCGAAATACATCCCTTCACTGCGGTCTTCAGATGATAACGGTTTTCTCTCCCGCACCTGCTTGTTTTTTCACCGCTGCAGGCGATTACACGTCCAAAATTCTTCTCGCCGCTGTTCGTTCCATGTTCTTCCTACGTTCTTCAATGCCCTTTCATTTCTCCCTGCTAAAATTCCCGCACCAACCCAAACTCCATGCCCAAAGAAAAAGAAAAGCTGGAAACCGCACCTCCGCCCGTCCTCCTCATCACCGGCGCCAGCCGCGGCATCGGAGCCGCCACCGCCCAGCTAGGCCCCATCACCGCCCTGGTCAACAACGCCGGCACAGTAGAACGTCAAACCCGCCTCGATCAGATCGACGTTGCCCGCCTGCAGCGCATCTTCTCGATCAATGTCTTCAGCGCCTTCCTCTGCTCCCGCGAAGCCGTCCGCCGCATGTCCCCGCGCCACGGAGGCCGCGGCGGAGCCATCGTCAACGTCTCTTCCGCCGCCTCCCGCATCGGCTCCCCCAACGAATACATCGACTACGCCGCCACCGACACCCTCACTCTGGGCCTGGCTAAAGAAGTAGCCGAAGAAAACATCAGAGTGAACGCCGTCCGCCCCGGCCACATCTACACCGAGCTTCACGCCCAGTCAGGCGAGCCCAACCGTGTAGATCGCGTCAAAGCCGGAGTCCCCATGCGGCGAGGAGGCCAGCCCGAAGAAGTAGCCCAAGCCATCCTCTTCCTCCTCTCCGAAGAAGCCAGCTACAGAACCGGAACCCTCCTCGACGTGACCGGCGGCCGCTAGGCAAATAAGTGTGTCAAGTCTCAGGCGTTAGATTGATATCCGGCCAACGAAGTCAATGAGTTCAATAAAAAAGGGATGTCAAAAGAAAAGTTCTCCCTTGATCGGAGGCGGTTGTTTGACGCCGCCTCGAGTAAAATGTTGAGGCAAAATCGGTGGGCCGAACGGCACGAGGGAAGTTTTGTACAGTGCCTTCGGTCGCGAGGAAGCCACTATGGACGCTGCGGTTCTGCGCGCTCTCGGAAAACCGCCGCGGTGCGAACAGTTCACCGAGCCCATCGCGAGTGAGGGCGAAGTGATTGTGCATGTTCATGCCGCGTCGCTGAAACCTATCGACAAACAACTGGCTGCCGGCTCTCACTATGCCAGCCCACACGACTTCCCCATCGTCTGCGGCTCCGATGGAGTTGGGCATCTCGGCGACGGGCAAAGGGTGTTCTTCGGTGGAACCCGCCCCCCTTACGGTGCGATGGCACAACGCACCGTGGTACGCCGTGCATTCGCGTTTCCGGTGCCTCAAGAAGTAGATGACGAGACCGCGGCTGCGCTGCCCAATCCGGGCGTCTCCGCCTGGCTCACACTTGCCTACCGCGCCAAGATGGCGCCCGGTGAAAACGTACTCATCCTAGGTGCGACCGGAGTGACGGGTAAGCTGGCTGTAAAGGTAGCCAAACTTCTTGGTGCAGCTCGCGTTGTCGCTGCGGGACGCAATCAACAAGCATTGAGCACATTGCATCTGCATGGTGCGGATGCCATCATTCGCCTCGATGCACCAGCAAGGGAGGTCAGCGAGGCTTTTGTGCGTGAGGCTGGTCAGGCAGGCTTTCAGGTCGTGATTGACTACGTATGGGGTAGCCCGGCAGAGGCATTTCTGGCTGCGATAACACGCAAAGAGTTTAGCGCCATCACATCCGAGATTCGCTTCGTTCAGGTTGGCGAGAGCGCTGGGCCGACCATTTCACTTCCCGCCGCCGTGCTGCGTAGCACAGCGCTGACCATTCTCGGGACGGCGGGGATTCCGCCTCTTGATGTTCTCGTCGATGCCTTGCAAAAAGTCATGGCCCACGCTGCCAGCGGGGAGCTTCGCATAGAAACGGAACGTGTTCCTCTCGCAGATATTGAGAACGCCTGGCAACGTGATGAGCAACGCCGCAGGATGGTAGTCATTCCATAGCCCGCCACTTGATGGCGAACAGGGACTCACAAGAAGGGAAACCATCGCGTGGGCTGTTGACGTAACATCGCGCCAGCGCCAGTTCTTTGCCCAAGTTGACGGCCGATTTTCGTATCTATATAGTGACAAAGGGCGTTCTGCCCACGATCTAAGGGCGCATAACTCAGCGGTAGAGTGCCATCCTCACACGGTGGAAGTCGTAGGTTCAAATCCTACTGCGCCCACCAATTCTGACCGATCCGAAATATAAAAGTTTTCCTGCGGCACCAGAGCCAGGATTAGCTGGCTGATTCCCCTTCCGATGTCATCCGCTCCGAAATGCTAAGATTTCGGGCATGCCCCTCCGCAGCAAGCCAAAGAAGGCAACGCATCCGGCAAAGCACGCTGCGACAAAATCCCGCGCACACAAGGCCGAACCGCGCCCCGCGTCGGAACTGGTCATCATCACCGGCATGAGCGGATCGGGGAAGGCTTCCGCTCTGAAGGCCTTCGAAGATCTCGGCTATTACTGCGTCGACAACCTGCCGGTCGAACTGATTCCCCGTTTCGCCGAACTGGCCTTGCAATCGGGAGAGATTCCGCGTACCGCCCTCGTCGTCGATGTGCGCGAAGGGTCGCAACTGGAGAAGCTGCCCGCCATCCTGAAGTCTGTGAAGCACACGATTCCGACGAAAGTAATTTTTCTCGAGGCGAGCACCGCGGCATTGCTCCGCCGTTTCAGCGAGACGCGCCGGCCGCATCCGCTGGGTACAGGTACGACGGTGCGCGCATCGCTGGGCGCGGAACGCCGCCATCTCAAGGCGATTCGCAGGCTCGCCGACCTCGTCATTGACACTTCAAAATTCAACGTCCACGAATTGCGCGCGCACTTGACGGATCGCTTCAAGCAGCACTCCGGTAGCCAGCAGACGATTCTCGTGTCCTGCGTAAGTTTTGGCTACAAACACGGATTGCCCGACGACGCCGATCTCGTCTTCGATGTACGCTTTCTCCCCAATCCACATTTCGTGCCGGAGTTTCGCGCTCTGACCGGACGCCATCCGCGCGTCGCCAAGTACATCCGGTCGTTTCCGCAGACGCAGGAGTTCATCAATCGCATCTCCGCGCTGCTCGTGTATCTGTTGCCCCACTACATTCGCGAAGGCAAGAGCTACCTGACCATCAGCTTCGGATGCACCGGCGGACAACATCGTTCGGTGATGATCGCTGAAGATGTAAGCAAGCGGCTGCGGAAGGCGGGATACAAAGTAAAGGTCGTGCATCGCGATAGTCCGCGGTAAAGCTCACTCCGATACCGGCTCTGCACGCCGGTCACTGGCTTCATTGTGGCGAGCATGTAGAATTGAGCCGTACACGCATGGCAACCTCGTCAGTCGCGGGCGCGAAGAGCGAAGGAAGATCCGTCCCGCCCCGGCCGCCTCGTCCCATCAGACGCTTACTCCACTATGTTCTGCCTTACTGGTGGCCGCTTCTGGCCTCTGTGACACTGATGGCAATGGTGGGACTGCTCGACGCTGGTCGCGTTCTACTCATTGGCCCGATCTTTGATCGCGTGTTGAATCCCGGGTCGCAGGGCAGAACCATGCAGCTATTCCGACTGCCCGGCACGGGTCGTTATCTCGACCTCCAACAACTGATCCCTTCGCACTTTCAAAATCCCTGGACCATGGTGGCCTTCGCGCTAGTCGCAGCCACGGTGTTGAAAGGGATCTTCGACTACGCCGGAACTTACCTCGTCAACTACGCCGGATTTGGCATGATCACGGATCTGCGCGATGACTTGTATAACGCCATCCTGCGCAGTTCGGCCGCATTTTTCACCAAGCACACGACCGGCACGTTGCTCTCGACCATCGTTAACGATATTGAAAAGGTGCAGTTCGCGATGTCGAGCGTGCTAGCGGAATTCCTGCAGCAGTTTTTTACATTTCTATTCACAGCAGCCGTAGTGATTTTGTTGGGTGGAAAGCTGGCGTGGGTGCTGCTGCTGTTCGTGCCCGTGATTCTATATTCCTCCAAGAAAATCGGACGGCAAGTGCGCACGACCACGCGCGGCGGACAAGACAAGCTCGCCGAAATCCAGAACATTCTCCACGAAACAATTACCGGCAACCGCATCGTTAAGGCGTTCGGCATGGAGAACTGGGAGATGGAGCGCTTCCGCGCCGCCGCGCGACGGCTCTTCCGCGCGAATCTCCGACTGGTGGCCGCCTTCGCGATCAGCTCTCCGCTGATGGATATTCTTGGCTCCGTAGCGATCGCCCTGCTGCTGCTGATGGGCCGCAATCAAATCAACCACCACATTTTTACCGCGGGCACATTTCTCGCCTTCATTGTGGCAGTCTTCAAGCTCTACGACCCAGTGCGCAAGTTCGCGCAGTTCAATAATAATTTTCAGCAGGCGGTGGGCGCCTCATCGGAAATCTTCCGCTTCATGGATATGGAAGACGAGGTACGGCAGAAGCCGGGCGCAAAGCGGATGGGCAAATTCGCGCGGTCGATCGAGTTTGCAGACGTTTCTTTTTCCTACGAGAATGCTGAGGATTCCCCCGTCGTGCTGCATAACATTAACCTCGAAGTGAAGGCCGGCGAAGTTTTGGCTGTGGTGGGATCGAGCGGCGCAGGAAAGAGTACGCTGGTCCACTTGATTCCGCGATTCTTTGACGCGAGCGGCGGGCGCATTCTAATTGACGATCAAGACGTACGCGACGTGACGCTCGATTCCCTGCGCTCCCAAATCGGAATCGTCACGCAGGACACGGTCTTATTCAACGATACCGTGCGAAATAATATCGCCTACGGCCAGCCCCACGTCTCCCAGAAAAAAGTGGAAGAAGCGGCCCGGGCCGCGCGGGCCCACGAGTTTATTCGCGGGCTTCCCGAAGGCTATAACACCATGATTGGCGAACGCGGAGTACGGCTTTCGGGCGGCGAGCGCCAGCGCATCGCGATTGCGCGGGCGATTCTAAGAAACGCGCCAATTCTGATTCTCGACGAAGCAACCTCCGCGCTCGACAGCGAATCGGAGTCCCTTGTCCAATCGGCACTGCAAAATTTGATGACTGGGCGTACTGTGTTTGTAATCGCGCATCGACTCTCGACCGTGCGGCGAGCGGATCGCATCGTCGTCCTCGAAAACGGAACCATCAGTGATATCGGTGCGCACGAAGAATTGATGCAAAAGTTGGGCACATATCGGCGACTCTACGAATTGCAGTTTGCCGAAGCGTAAAAACTAAAGTTTTGAGGTATCAGCGCTTCAAGATGTCAAAATGTAAAAGTGGCGATTAAGCTGCGTTTGCCCATCCCGGGCTCTTTACTTTGAAACCTTGAAACTCTGAAGCCTTGAAACCTGGCACTTATGACTCTTCGCTCCATGACCGGATTCTCGCAGGTAAGAGGGCAAGTCAACGCCCAACTCGCCTTTGCTCTCTCGCTGAAATCCGTGAATCATCGCTTTCTCGATCTTCACTTTCGCCTGCCCTCCGATACCGACGCGCTCGAAATGAAACTGCGCCGTATGCTCAAAGAGAAGATGGCGCGCGGCCACGTGGAAGTGATTCTGAACCTCGACCGTTCGGCCACGAACGGAGTCGCGCTCAACCGGCAGTTGATCGGCAGCTACGTGCAGGCGTTTCGCGCGGCAGCCGATGAATTCGGCATTGAAGGTGAACCCGATCTAAACGTAGTTCTGAGAATGCCAGGCGCTATGGATGCCGGCGCCGAGAAATGTGGAGACGAACTGGAAGCCGCGGTGATGGAACGGATTGAGGAAGCGCTCTCGCGATTGAATGAGATGCGCGAACAGGAGGGCCGCAGCATCAGCACAGAACTGCGCTCTCGCATGGCGAATCTCGAAAAAGCCGCGGCCGGGGTGGATGCGCATCGCGCGACTATTCTGCGAAGTTATTCGGAGCGTTTGCAGGCGCGCATGTCAGAACTCTTCGGCGCACAGGTCGACAAAGAACGAATTTTGCAGGAAGTTGCCGTGCTGGTCGATCGCAGCGACATTCAGGAAGAACTGGTCCGGCTGCATGCTCACGTAAAGCATTTTCTCGGCTTGCTCGACCAGGGCGGCGAGGTCGGCAAGAAGATGGACTTCTTACTTCAGGAGATGAATCGCGAAGCCAATACAATGCTCTCGAAAACCTCCGGCTTGGCTGGCGAGGCATTAAAAGTCACGGAGATGGGCCTGCTGATGAAATCGGAAATCGAAAAATCGCGAGAGCAGGTACAGAATCTCGAATGAGCATCGTCTACATTGTTTCAGCACCCTCGGGTTCTGGAAAATCCACGTTAGTGGCGAAATTAATCAAGATGGTTCGAAGCCTGGATTTCTCGATTTCGTACACAACCCGCCCGCCGCGCGGGCCGGAACAGAACCGCAAGGAATATTTTTTCGTTTCCCGCGAAGAATTTGAGGCCATGATTGCCGCGGATGAGTTTCTGGAATATGCCGATGTCTTCGGAAACTGTTATGGAACGGCTCGGCGCTTTCTACGCGAGGCCCAAGAACGCGGAAACGATCTCCTCCTGGATATCGATGTGCAGGGGGCGGAGCAGATTCAGCAGAAGATTCCAGAGGCGGTGAGCATTTTTATCCTTCCACCAAACTGGGAGACTTTGGAACGCCGCCTGCGAAGCCGCGGACAGGATTCGGAGGAAGTAATCCGTCGCCGGTTGGACACGGCCCGAGGAGAGATTGAGAATTACTCAAAATACGACTATATATTAGTAAATGATCTGCTTGAGCAATCTGCGAACCAGCTAAAGGACATAGTGCTGGCCGAGCGGTTGCGGACGAGCGGCGTGGAACCTTCCGAAGAGGAAACCCGGTTGGTGGCGGCCGCGCAAGCGTGCCGGCTGGAACAAATGCGCGAGCGGGTGCAGCCGATTCTGGATTCGTTCCGCAAGCGTCAAGAGGGCAACTGAAGTTCTTGGGAGAGAGCTTATGAAGCTGGTTGAAGGATTCGACAGCAACTATCGTTACATCCTGGTCGCGGCGCGGCGGGCACGGCAACTGCAAGGCGGCGCTCCACCGGTGATCGATACCGGCTCGCGCAAACCCTGCCGCATCGCGCAGGATGAAATCAAAGCCGGCAAGGTCAAATGGCTGATTCCGGAGCTTCCGAAATTAGCCGTTGTGGCCGCCACCGAGAACCTGAACAAGGTCTTCGCAGAAGACGCGTAGACCGCCGAGCCCGCGGCTGCATCCCCCAGCCGGTGCGCGGCATCAATTGTGTAGGCGGGCACGGATTCTTTAGTTGCACGTATTCTTGAATCCGCGTCCGCCTGCTTTCTCCTATGAAAATCGCACTCGGCGTGTCCGGTGGCATTGCAGCATATAAGGCGGTGGAAATCGCGCGCCTTCTGCAAGACCGCGGCATCCGCGTGCAAGTAGTAATGACGGCTGCAGCGCAGGAGTTTATTCGCCCACTGACCTTCGCCGCGCTCTCCGGAGAAAAAGTAATCACCGATATGTTCGCGTCCGCCTCCGGAGACGCGCCGAATGTCGATTCGGCCATCGAACACATTGCGATCGCGCAGGCCATCGATGCGCTCGTCGTGGTTCCAGCGACAGCCGATGTGCTAGCGCGCTTCGCGCAAGGAATCGCCAGCGATTTTCTAAGCACTCTTTATCTCGCGACCACCGCTCCGGTCGTCGTGGCTCCCGCCATGAACGTCAACATGTGGAATCACCCCGCGACCCAGGCGAATCTCGACATTCTGCGCAAGCGCGGCGTCCGCATCGTCGAACCAGGTGAAGGCTATCTGGCCTGCGGCATGACCGGCGCTGGCCGCCTGGCCGAGAACGAAGCCATCGTAGCCGCAGTCATGGTGGCGCTCGGAGCCTCGCAAGATCTCGCCGGAGAAACCGTGCTGGTGACGGCCGGGCCAACGCGGGAGAAAATCGATCCCGTCCGATATCTAACCAACCGCTCGAGCGGACGCATGGGTTATGCCATTGCAGAGGCAGCCTTGCGCCGCGGAGCTCGCGTGCTGCTGGTAAGCGGCCCGACCGCGATTGAAGCTCCAGGCGCCGCAGAACTGACGCGAGTGGAGACCGCGGAGGAGATGCTGGCAGCCGTTTTGAAATTGCTGCCGCAAGCGACGATCGTGATCAAAACAGCGGCCGTGGCCGACTTCCGGCCAAAAGCGGCAGCGCCACAAAAGATCAAGCGCGAAGGCGGGACTACGCTGGAACTCGAACCAACAACCGATATTCTGGCGGAAGTGGCTCGCTGTAAGACAACACAGATCGTAGTGGGTTTTGCCGCCGAAACAGAGAACGTACTGGAAAACGCGCGTAAGAAGCTGGCGTCGAAATCGCTCGACGCAATCGTAGTCAACGATGTCTCCCGCGAAGGCGTCGGATTCGATTCCGATCGTAACGCGGTCACGATCATTTCTCAGAACGAAGTAGTCGAGGTTCCCGAAACCTCAAAGTGGGAAGTCGCACACCGCGTACTCGATCAAGTTGTGAAGCTGCGCAAGCGGAGCAGCGTTTCGGTTCGCTGACCCGTCCTTTTCAACCACGGAGACGCAGAGGCACGGAGAAGAGCAACCCTTCCACTGTTTTTCTCCGTGCCTCTGTGTCTCCGTGGTGAAAAGTTGTTATCCTTATCCGCAATGCCTCCTACCCTGGACCCTGACCTTCGCCGCGCCCTGGCCGCGCGCATCCGCTACTACAACGAAATGGGCATCTACGATTTTTACCGGCGCCCCTTGTCCGAAAGCAGCGGGGAACTTGCGACCGCAATTTCTCTCGACGAGGAAACAATCACCATTTCGGAACACAAATTTGACCCAGGAGAAGAAATGAGTCCACGCAAGGCCACAGCGCTCGCGGTTCCGCGCGAGATTGAAGAAAATGTTCTCCACGTAATCGCGCTGAAGCCCGAGCAGAGTGTAAGCGACCCAGTGAAGGCGCTGAAGATCATCCGCGAAGACCTGGGCGACTGCAAGCGTTGCGTGCTCCACAAACAGGGACGAAAGCAGATTGTATTCGGCGTAGGGAATCCAAAGGCTGAGCTGATGTTTGTTGGCGAGGGCCCGGGCGCCGATGAAGACGAAAAGGGCGAGCCCTTCGTGGGCCGCGCCGGCCAACTGCTCAACAACATGATCAAGGCCATGGGCATCGAGCGCTCGGACGTGTACATCGCAAACATCGTGAAGTGTCGCCCGCCCGGCAATCGCACGCCCGAGCGCGACGAGTGCGACACCTGTTCACCGTTCCTGATGCGCCAGATCGCCGTCGTCAAACCGAAAGTAATTGTGGCTCTCGGAGCCACCGCCGCCAAGACGCTGTTGGCGATGAGCTCTTCGATGATGCAATTGCGCGGGCGTTTTTATGACTTCAAGCCCACAGGCGTCCGCAGCAACGATCCCAATTGGAATGGATGCAAGCTGGCAGTTACCTATCATCCAGCGTTTCTGCTGCGCGATCCAAGGCAGAAAGGCGAGGCATGGAAAGATTTGCAAATGGTGATGAAAGAATTGGGGATGAAGCCACCAAAGGCAAACACGTAGGGACGGACGCCCTCGGGAGCCTGCCCTGAGCGAAGTCGAAGGGTCCAGCCGGGGCGAAGCCCGGCGGCGTCAGTTGGGGGCTAGCCTTTGCCGGAGCTTATGGACATCAACACGATCAGCAAAGCAACTGCCGAGCACTACACCTGGGGCGAGGGTTGCGACGGCTGGCACCTCGTGAAGAATCCGCAGCTGAGCGTCATTCAGGAGCGTATGCCGGCGGGCACAACCGAGATTCGCCACTTCCACCATCACGCGCAGCAATTCTTCTACATTCTCGCGGGCAAAGCCGCCATGGAAGTCGGGGGTGAGACGATCGTTCTAAGCGCCGGGGAAGGGATTTGGATTCCGGCAGGAACCTCGCACCAGATGAGGAATGACTCGTCAGACGAGGTTCATTTCTTGGTGATTTCACATCCTCCGTCCCATGGCGATCGGGAGAACGCGTAAGGATTCGGTTCCGCGCTTACAGATCCGGTCGCCGTCTGACAGTCGCTCGGAGCGATGCTGATCGCGAGTGTTAGCATTTTCTAGCCGGCGAAGCGCTGGCGCCACCTCCACATGCCCCTTTTCTGCGACGTCGCTCTCGCCGTGCCGCTCGACATACCGTTCACCTACTCCATTCCTCCCGGCATGGAGCCAGTCGTGGGCGGACGCGTGCTCGTGCCGTTTCGGCAGCAACGGCTGTCGGGCATTGTAGTCGAGCTGCATGATCGTCCGCCGCAAGTCAAAACCAAGAAAGTAATCGAAGCGCTCGATCTCGCGCCGGTGCTCGACGAGCAACTGCTGAAACTTGGCAAGTGGATTGCAGATTACTATCTCGCACCGCTCGGCGAGGTGTTTCGCACCATGCTGCCGCTCTCCGCCGAATTCAAGCGTTCAATCGTCTATCGCATCACCGATCAAGGGCGAATGGCGCTGCATTTGGCAGGAACGTCAGGCTCCCCAGCGCAGTCGAAGCGTACTCCGGACGAGCAACTAGTCGAATTTCGCGTACTCGATCATCTGGCGGAACGCGAGAGCGTAAGCGAGGCCAGTTTGCGCGGCTCGGCGCATGCCTCGAAAGCGCTGCTGAGCGGCATGGTGCGCAAGAAATGGATTGCGCGCGAGGATGTGTCGGCGGTGCGGGACGCGACACGCCTTGTGAAGGTCGCCGTCCTTCTCGGGGCAGAGGATCGGGCGGAGGCTTCGCCTCGGCAGGATGGGCGAGGCACCCGTCCCCACATTAGTACGCCTGCCCCATCGAAAAAGCTTAACGAAAATCAGCGCAGTCTCATCGACACACTTGCAGCATCGGGCGGGCGCTTGCCGGTCGAAGCATTGCGCGGGTTAGACATTCCACGCACAACCCTCAGTACGCTGGCGCGGCGAGGGCTAATTGAACTTGTCGATGAGCCCCAAAGCTTCACGGCCTCAAAGCTAAAACCGCGCCAGTCTCCGTTTGAATTCGAGTTCAGCACAGCTCAGAAAGCAGCGCTCGCGAAGATCAGCGAGGCCGTCGCATCGCGCAAATTTGGCGGCCTGCTGCTGCACGGCATCACCGGCTCGGGAAAGACAGCGGTCTATCTCGCCTGCATGCGACAGGTGTTGGAGCAGGGCCGCTCCTCGATCCTGCTCGTTCCTGAAATTGGGCTCACTCCGGCAGTCGCTGCCGATCTGCATCAGGTGTTCGGCGACGAGGTCGCCATCCTGCATTCCGGACTGACGAATGCCGAGCGCGCCGAACAATGGCATCGCATACGCCGTGGCGAGGCGCGAGTAGTCGCAGGCACCCGGTCGGCCGTGTTCGCTCCGCTCAACGATCTCGCTCTCATCATCGTCGACGAGGAGCAGGATTCGTCCTACAAGCAAGAAGAAACGCCCCGCTACCACGCCCGGGATGTTGCCGTCATGCGAGCAAAAATGGCAGGAGCGGCCGTCGTGCTCGGCTCCGCCACGCCCTCGCTCGAGTCTTACTACAACGCGAAGAAACATAAATACGCCCTAGTCGAGTTGCCCGACCGCGTCGAAAAGCGTCCGCTGCCCGAAGTCGAGATCGTCGACATGCGGCAGGAATTTCAGGAGACTGGCCAGGAGCAGGTCATCTCGCGCAAGCTGGCCGGGGAAATTCGTGAGCGGTTGGAAAAAAAAGAACAAGTCATGGTGCTGCTCAACCGCCGCGGATATTCTCCGGTGGTCTTATGCCGCGCCTGCGGCAAGACGCTGCAATGCAAGAACTGCGCCGTCTCCATGACCCACCACAAACGCGAGCACAAGATGGAATGCCACTACTGCGGCCACGTCGAGCGCATTCCCGACAAGTGCGCGCATTGCGGCAGCGAGTATGTGTACTTCGTCGGGACAGGATCGGAGAAGCTGGAAGAGTTGCTGCACGGCATGTTCCCGCAAGCGCGCATCGGGCGGCTCGATCGCGATACGGTGCGCGGCCGCGAAGATTTCGAACACGCGCTGAACGCACTGAACGAAGGCGCACTCGATATGCTGGTCGGCACGCAGATGATCGCGAAAGGCCACGACATCCACGGCGTGACGCTAGTCGGCGTCGTCGGAGCCGACATGGCCCTCGGCCTGCCCGATTTTCGCGCGGCCGAGAGAACGTTTCAATTACTGACACAAGTGGCAGGGCGCGCGGGGCGTGGACAGTCTCCGGGCAAAGTTATTCTGCAAACTTATTTTCAAGATCACTATGCCGTGCAATTCGCCGCGCATCACGACTTCGCCGGCTTCTACGAAAAAGAGCTGCAATTTCGCGCCTGGATGCACTATCCACCTTACTCCGCGATTGCAAACGTGCTCATCCGCTCCGAGAAGTTAGACGAGGCGCTGACCTGGTCGGGTGAACTGGGACGCTGGTTTGAGAAAACGCGGCATGAAGGCATTCGCGTGCTGGGCCCGGCGGCCGCTCCAATCACGCGACTGAAGCGCGATTACCGCTATCACTTCATCCTGAAGTCTCCTAGCCGCGAAAAGATGAACGCGCTTCTGCGGGCGATGCTGGCCGAAGCGGAAGCGAAAAAGATCCCGCGCACACAGGTGATTGTGGATGTGGATGCGGTGTGGCTGATGTGAAGCGCCGTCAGTCCTTCGTCGCTGGTCGTTCGCGGATCGCAAAGACTCTGAGGTTCTAGACCGCGCCAAAATCATTTGTGATGTAACAGATGCCGAATGCCGTCGCGAATCTCGTGCACCGTTTCGCGACTTCCATCGCGAATGTCGGGCCACACTTCTCGCCCTGAGCTGTGCGTGAACGGCGCCGGAGTAAACGTTAGCACCAGCATCAGCGCAGCGCAGAGCGCGAGAGCGCGACGCTTTCCGGTCACATCAGGATAGCGCGGAACCCGCGGATGCCTGGCGGTCAATGCCAGCAGCACGGCCCAGAGAAACCAGCCTGTCCAAAGATATTTCCCGAAGGGCACGAGAGCTAGCACCGTCAGCATAGAGATCCAACGATGCAGACGAGGCGAGATGGAAAAAACGATGTGCCCGCCATCGAGTTGACCCCCCGGCAATAGGTTGAGCGCAGTTGCAAACATCCCCACCCATGCCGCTGCGGCGATCGGATGCAGCATAAGCGCCGAGGGCGCTCCCAAATTCAACAGACGCGCCGCGAGGTAGAACACCAGCGGGAATCCTAGTTGAATTTCCGAGGTTGCGGGATGAGCTATCGGATGCGAAAGTGAAAGCCCGTAGAGCAATGCGATACAGGCCGGCATAAATCCAGCGATCGGCCCTGCAATCCCAATGTCAAAAAGAGCAGCGCGTGAGGGGATCGGGCTCTTAATGCGAATGAAGGCTCCGAGCGTACCGATAAGACTAGGGAACGGCACAAAGAACGGAGGTGTCACATGTACGCGGTAGTACCGCGCGTACAAATAATGCCCCATCTCGTGCGCAAACAGGATGAACATCAGGGTCAGCGAGAAGGGCAGGCCCATCAGCAGGTTTGCCGGATGTTGGATGATCCAGCCAACAGGAAACAATGAGAGCGTATCGTCACTCAGCGAAAAGACCGGCAGGTGGCGCAGGAAGTTGACCTGCATGCGCGCCCCGACGACCAAGGTGCTGAACATGGTCAGCACCAAAAACAACACGTATAGCCACCATCGCGTCCGCGGCGCCGGAACGACCCACACAGTCGGCTGAGGCTTCGGCTCCCATTCGACAGCGGTCGGAGAAGTGTAGGTTGGTTCGGACATTCGGGCCTGTCTAAATATTACCTGCAAAGGCCCAAGGAAGGTCAGAGGTGAGAGGTCAGATTGCAGAGGTTAACAAAGTTGCGCTCTTACCTCAGCAATCTGACCTCGAACCTCTGCAATTGCGTTAGTCGATCGACTGCAGTTCCTTGCCAGGTTTGAAACGCACGGCCTTGCCCGGAGGAATGGAAACTTCGGCGCCGGTGCGCGGGTTGCGTCCGATGCCAGTCTTGCGTGGACGCACATTAAACACGCCAAAACCGCGCAGCTCGATGCGGTCGCCGGTCGAGAGCGCCTTCTTCATGCTCTCAAAAACCGTCTCGACAGCGAGTTCCGCTTTGGTCTTGGTGATCCCGGTGCGGTTGACCACTTCGTTGATGATGTCCAGCTTAATCACGCGCCGTCTCCCGTCGTCCCCGGATTTGCACTCCTCAAGTTATTGATGCTAAGGGGGATAGAGCGGATTGTCAACCCTGCCTGTTGTCTCGTAAGATGACAGCACCAGCCGAGAGAATCTTGTAATTCCGTAATCTGATAATTTTGTAATTTAAGAACCGTCGCGACACACATCTCCTCGCGCGTCTGTTTTTAAATTGCCAAATTACAAAATTACCCAATTACCAAATCAAAAAGGGGTTTCATGAGCATCAAGAGTGACCGCTGGATCCGGCGCATGGCGCAAGAACACGACATGATTAATCCGTACTCGGAAAAGCAGGTGAGCGCGGGGGTGATTTCCTACGGCGTATCGAGCTACGGATACGACCTACGCGTGGCCGACGAATTCAAAATTTTTACCAACGTCAACAGCACCATCGTCGACCCAAAACATTTCGACGAACGCTCCTTCGTCACCGTCAACGCCGATGTCGCCATCGTGCCGCCGAATTCGTTTGCGCTGGCGCGATCGGTCGAGTACTTCAAGATTCCGCGCGATGTGCTGACCATCTGCGTGGGCAAGTCGACCTACGCGCGCTGCGGCATCATCGTGAACGTGACTCCCTTCGAGCCGGAGTGGGAGGGCTTCGTGACGCTTGAGATCTCAAACACCACGCCGCTGCCGGCGAAGATCTATGCCAACGAAGGACTGTGCCAGATCCTCTTCTTCCAGTCCGACGAAGTCTGCGAGACGAGCTACAAAGATCGCAAGGGAAAATACCAGTCGCAGAAGGGGATCGTGCTGCCGAAATTGTAGCGGCGTTGTGCGTGTTCGGCCCGGGATCTTATAAGCGAGGATTAGCTGAAGCGAAACCACATCCCTGGCCTTCTCGATGTCTATGAGGTCTCCGACCCCAGAGAGATCGAAGCGGTCAACAACGATCCCCGTATCGATCGCCAGTTCAATTCACGAAGTTGCCCGCTCCTCTGCGCTCTCCTCATCAAATCCGCACCCGGACCGCGCACCCGGAATCTAACTTTTGAATCCTCGCATTGATACCAGACACCCAATAGCTTGGCAGGAGACCATGACTGAATCTCCCGATCTTCGGACGGTGACATTCCCGCTCAACAACGGAGCCGGCCACATGCCCGCACTCGGCTTTGGGACTTTGATTCCCGACCCGGCTCTAACGAAAACGGCGACCAGAGACGCACTGGACGCCGGATTTCGACATTTCGATTGCGCCGAGCGATACCGCAACGAGCGCGAGGTAGGCGAGGTATTGCAGGCAGGACTAGCCGCGAATAGAATCGCCCGCGAAAATATTTTCGTCACCACAAAGCTCTGGAACTCCAACCATCGTCCCGAACGCGTCGAGCCGGCCTTCGCGGCGAGTCTCGACAGACTCAGGCTCAAATATCTGGATCTCTATCTCATTCACACTCCCTTTGCATTTCAACCGGGCGATGAGCAGAACCCGCGCGATCAAAACGGCAATGTCATCTACGACAACGGAGTGACCCTGCTCGACACCTGGAGGGCAATGGAGACTCTCGTGAGTCACGGCAAGTGCCGGTCCATCGGACTCTCCGACATCAGCTTGCATGAATTGTTGCTCATCTACGAAGCGGCAAGAATCAAGCCAGCCGCCGTCCAGGTCGAATCCCATCCATATCTGCCGGAAACGGAGCTTCTGGAATTCTGCAAAGAAAAGGGCATCGTGTTTTTGGCTTTCGCGCCGTTGGGCCACGGAATGAAGCCGGGGCTGCTCGAAGATCCAGTGATTACCGCAATCGCCACACAAGTAGGAAAATCACCGGCACAGGTGCTGCTGGCGTGGGCGGTGCAACGCGGCACGGCGTTGCTCACCACTCCCAAATCCGCGGCTCGCGCGAGAGAGAATTTTGACATCTCTGCCCTTCCGGGAGACGCGTTGAACGAAATCAATCGCATTCAGACCCGGCAGAGGCTCAATCAGGTGGTGAAAACAGGCGTCCCTGGTTTCATCGCACAAGGCAGTTGACTCGGCAGACAAACACGTTCAGCCTCCAGAGTCTCTCGTGGTTCAGCCAAGTCGGACATCGATTGAGGACTATCTCCGCTCCCGCCCTCTCTGCTAGAAAATAATAGTGCCGAAGCATCGCACCGCTCAATCCCTCATCGCTCTCCTGCTCTTTCTCGGCACCCTCGCGCTCTACTACCCCGCGCTGCACAACGGATTCGTGAACTACGACGATCCCGCATATGTAACCTCGAATTTCCATGTTCAGCAGGGCCTAACCAAGCACAGCGTAGCGTGGGCTTTCACATCCACTGCGGAAGTCAACTGGCATCCGCTGACATGGCTCTCGCATATGCTCGACGTGCGTTTGTTCGGACTGAGACCGGCCGGACACCACGCCCAGAGCGTCCTCTGGCACGCCGTTAACGTCGTGCTGCTGTTCTTGCTGCTAGCAAACGCAACCAGATTCGTGGGCCGCAGCGCCATTGTGGCTGCGCTGTTTGCCGTCCATCCGCTGAACGTGGAGTCAGTGGCATGGGTCGCAGAGCGCAAGAACGTTCTCTGCACTTTCTTTTTGCTTCTCGCTTTGGCCGCCTATGCCTGGTATGTGAAGAAGCCGCGCGCCAGCCGCTATCTGCTGGTTGCTCTGCTCTTCGCACTTGGGCTAATGGCGAAGCCCATGGTGATCACACTCCCGGTTCTGCTCCTGCTGATCGATTTCTGGCCGCTGCAGCGGTTTCCCCAGACGCCACTTTCCGCGCTCGGGCTCGAAAAACTTCCTTTGCTTGCGTTGTCAGCCGCCAGCGCCGCGATTACGGTCTACCTGCAGCGTGCCGGAGGCGCGCTCGGCTCCATAGAACTTCTGCCCCTATCGATGCGCGTCAAAAATGCCATTTACTCCTATTTTGTTTACTTAGATAAGACTGTATGGCCCTCGCGCCTCGCTGTTTTTTATCCCCATCCCGAAGGCTCTCTCGCCCTCGGGAAGGTGCTCGCCGCAGCCGTCATTCTCATCACGATCACAGCCGCATGCTGGCATTACCGTGAACACCGCTATCTGCCGATAGGCTGGCTTTGGTTTCTGGTCTCGCTGGCGCCAGTGATCGGGGTTGTCCAGGTCGGGCGCCAGGCATGGGCCGACCGCTATGCGTACTTTCCGCTCTGGGGATTGTTCGTAATTATCGTCTGGCTGCTTTCCGAGGCGGCGTTGCGTATTTCGCTCGGGCGCGCAGCGCAAGTCGCCATTGCATTGGCCGTGCTCGCCGGCTACGCGGTAACGACGCGCAGCCAGATCACATACTGGCACGACAGTTACAGCCTCTTCGCCCACGCCCTTCAAGTAACCGACCCGAATCCCATCGCCGAGGGCAATCTGGGCTCGGCTCTGATCGAGCTGCGCCGCCCCGACCTGGCCGCACCGCACCTCGAGCGGGCCATCCACCTCATGCCCACATTCGCCGCCGCTCACTATAACTTGGGAACGCTATTCCATCGTCAGAATAATCTCGATCGGGCGCAACAGGAATACCAGCTCGCGCTGAAGTACGCTTCGGACGAGCGCGAAGCCGCGCAGACGCACAACAATCTGGGCGTGTTATTCAATCAACTAGGGCGGCGAGATGACGCGGAAGCTGAGTTTACGCAAGCGATTGCGCTGAACCCCTACGAGCAGAACAGTAGAATCGGCCGCGGCCTGATCGAACATGAAGAAGGCAAACGAGACGCCGCCTTGCAGGATTTTGAGCAGGCGGCACAAGTTGCCCCCTCGCCACTAGCGGCGTACTGGGAAGGCCGCGTTCTGGAGGAAAAAGGTCAACCGGCAGCCGCGGCAGAGGCGTATCGAAATGCCATAAAACTAGCGCCCAACTTTAGCGATGCGCAAGCGCGCTTGGATAGCCTTGAAAAAGCGGAAAAGTAATGCAGAAGACCCGCACCTTTTTGGAACGAGAGCGGCCTGCCGCTGCATTGTGATACTGACACGAGGATTTCAAGGGGAAAGTTTAAGAAACTGAAAACTGACGACTGAAAACTGATAGCTGACGGCTACTTCCGCCCGTTCTCGCCTTCTTTAAACATGTACTTAATCGCGGGCTTGTAGATCATCAGATTGGCGGCGCCACTGCGGTTGAGCTTGATGCAGTTCTTGTCGTACCACTCGATATAGCCGTGGACTTCCTCGCCGTCGCGCAATACGACGACCATCGGAGTCTTCGACTGCATCTGCTTCTGATAGTAAAAATTCTCGGCGTTGGTCTGTTCCGTGGGCGGCGTCTTCTTGCCAGGAGCGGCAGAGCGGTCTCGATCCCGCTCCTTTCTTTCCGCGGGTTGGTGGTTGGGGCCGTGGCTATTGTGCCCGTGCTCCACGCCACGGTTGAGCGTCGGGCGGATAAGCTTGCGATTCGCGAAGCTTTCCTGTTCCGCGGTTGGTTCGGCTGATATGGAGTCTAGTGCATCTTTCAAATGGCACCACCTGCGCGCCGCGCGGGCAGAATCTACCACAACATTTGAGCCTGAAACTAGTGGGTCCAGAGGTATGAACTGAGGGTACGGTATCACAGCAGGCAGGCGATGACAATATTTTGTGCAGTGTCTTTTGTGCAAGTAGCAACCTGCCGCCTTAGCCGGAACCCCGCCTAGGAAACGCGCTCCAGCGCGGTCGCAAAGGCATCGAGCGAGAGCGAACGCAGAAGGTTGCGGCGCAGGCCGCGTTCGACTTCGCCCAGGCCGTTGGCCGCACGCTGCACCCAGTCGAAGTCGGTTGATTCCGCCATCTTCTTGAGTTCGCCCAAAATGTCCGTATTACGGACGAGTTGCGGTGCGCCCGACTGCAGGAACATCAGGTCTTCGAGTAACGAATAAAGCGTCCGCAGCAGCTTGTCGATTTTCTCGCGTCCGTCGGCGCCGGCCCTGTAGGTCTCCGTGGTTTTGAATAACTCGGTATGATCGCCTCCCGAGATGGCCGATTTCAGCATAACGAGAGCTTGGCTGCGGGCGGCAATATAACCTTCGATGTCGAAGCTCAAAGCGCGCCCGATTGCGCCCTCGCTGAGACGGGCAACCAGCGATCGTTGCCGCGCATTCCAATCCGGTCGAAGCTTGGCGAGACGGTTCTCGATTTCCGAAAAAGCGATCGCACCCAGGCTAAACGTCATGGAGCGCGAGCGAATCGTCGGCAGCAATTCTCCCGCGTTTTCGGTGAGCAGAAAAATAGTCGCAAACTCAGGCGGCTCTTCCAGAACTTTAAGCAGTGAGTTGGCGGCCTCTTTCATGAAGGCCGAACTGGTAAATATATAGACGCGCTCGCGAGCCTCGCCGGGGCGATAGTAAATAGTATCGATCACGTGCCGCACCTGATCGACCTTAATCATCATTTGTGGCGGATCCGGTGGGATGATGAGCACGTCGGGATGAGTCTGGACGAAGAGACGCGTTTCTTTTTTATCCGTGTCGCGCAGATTTTCCCGAGCCTCGACCGCTTCAGCAAAGCGCGCGTCCAAGTCGGCGGATTGCGCGATGCGCGTGCAGTTTGAACAATGCCCGCAGAAATCGGGCAAGCCGTCAGTAATTGGCCGTTCGAGGCAATTCATGGCCCGCGCCAGCATGAGAGCGAGCGTATATTTCCCTGCCCCCTGCGCGCCGGAAAGAATAACCGCGTGAGGCATACGGTTATGCCCCAGCATCTCGCGCAGGCGATGGATGGTTTCCGGATTGCCGGCAAAATCAGAAAAGGGCATAAAGGCAGGCTGTTGGCTGTTCGCTATTCGCCGCCTCGCTCCACGCGAACAGAAGGACGAATAGCGCATGTGCTACAGCTTTAATTTTTTTCGCACCAACTCCATGATAACCGCATGCGTTTCGCTTGGCGTGCCGCGCGCGTTCACGATGTGCACTCGGTGCGGCTCGCGATGGGCAATCGCCAGATAGGCGTGGCGGACTCGGCCAAAAAAAGCGCGGTTTTCCTGCTCAAAACGGTTCTCGTCTCGTTCTTTTTCTGAACGCCCCGCCTTGCGTTTAAGATTTCGCCGGCGCGCCCGCTCCACGCTGAAGGCCATATCATTATCGAGCAGAATCGTCAGATCGGGCTGCAAATTGCCGCAGAGAATCTGGTGCAACTGCAACACCGGCTTCGTGCCCAGTTTTCGTCCTCCACCCTGATAGGCTTCGGTCGAATCGGTGAAGCGATCGCAGAGAACGATGCGTCCCTCGCCGAGCGCCGGCAAAATGACTTCGTGAATGTGCTGGGCGCGGGAGGCGAACATGAGCGCCATCTCGGTGAATGGAGAAAGTCCCGAAGTAGCGGAGTGCAGCAGCACATCGCGAATCTTCTCGCCGGTGCTTGTGCCGCCGGGTTCGCGGGTGACTGTAACGGAAAGCCCGTGGTGGCGCAGCGAACGCGCCAGTTTCTCCAGTTGCGTGCTCTTCCCGCTGCCGTCGAGACCTTCGAAGCTGATAAATTTCCCGCGCGCCGCCACGACGGAAATGATAGCAGGCCGTCGCGTCGTGACAGACAGGGGCAACACAACCGTTCGTCCCTGCCAACAGCACGAGCCCTGCTAAGCTGATTTCTGCGTGAATCAATCCCGCGACAATCCCGTCTATGACGCCATCATCCTCGGAGCGGGCGCCGCCGGACTGATGAGCGCCATCGAAGCGGGCAAGCGCGGGCGGCGCGTCGCCGTGCTCGAACGCGCGGATCGAATCGGCAAGAAGATTCTGATCTCCGGCGGAGGCCGCTGCAATTTCACCAACCTCCATACCCGCCCGGATAATTTTCTTTCCGCGAATCCGCACTTCGGCAAATCGGCGCTCGCACGTTATGCTCCCACCGACTTTATCCGGCTCGTCGAAAAACACGGCATCGCCTATCACGAAAAAAAACTCGGCCAGTTATTCTGCGATCGAGCTGCCAGCGACATCACCACCATGCTGGAGCGCGAATGCCGCGACACTGAAGTCGAAATCCGCTGCAATACGAAAATACAAGAAGTGCAGAAAGGTGAGAAGTTTACGGTGCGAACGGAAGACGCAACCTTCGCCGCGCCCCGCCTGGTCGTTGCTACTGGAGGCTTGTCCATCGCGAAGATCGGCGCAACTTCTTTTGGCTACGATCTGGCGCAGCAATTTGGCCTGAAGATCGTGCCGCCGCGCCCCGCGCTGGTTCCGCTCGTCTTCGGCGAAAGGGAGCGCAAGCGCTGGTGCGAACTGGCGGGAGTCTCCATCGACGTGATTGCCTCTACGCGTGGCGCCACTCGCAATAAGAATCACAGTTCGAAGACTGCGTTTCGCGAAAATATGCTTTTCACCCATCGCGGCATTAGCGGCCCCGCAATTCTTCAAATCTCTTCTTATTGGGACGGCAAAGAGCCCATCTATCTCGATCTTGCACCCGATCGCGATCTCGCCGCCGAATTACTCGCGCACGACAATCGCGAACCGTCGGGTTGGAAAACACTGCTGAGGGGAATGTTTCCGCGCCGTTTGGCAGATCGCTGGCTTGAATTTTATCCATTAGCCGGCAGCTCAAATCGAGCCGTCGCCGAGGCCGAGCAGCAGTTGCATCGCTGGGATGTGAACCCCGAAGAGACAGAGGGTTACGGAAAAGCCGAAGTCACCGCTGGCGGCGTCGACACCGGCGAATTATCCGCGCAGACCATGGAAGCTAAAAAAGTGCCCGGCCTATTTTTTGTCGGAGAAGTGGTCGATGTTACCGGCCAACTCGGCGGCTACAATTTTCAGTGGGCATGGGCATCGGGATTTTGCGCGGGTCAAGCAGTCTGAGGCAACGCGTATGATTCAAGAAACACAAGTACCAATCGGAAATTGCTAAATTTCCGCGCCTTCCTGCATGAATGGCATTCGAGCAAGAATTTCCGCGGCCTGCTCCAGCAGTCTCAGGTCTTCGTTAGTGAAGTCTGCTCCTGCGCCCGAACTATCCAGGCCCTTACGCGAAACCTGCGCCACCCCAATCACTGTTCCCCCCGTTGCCGCGATGGGAACCGACATGATCTTCTGAATCGGCATTTGTTCCTGACTGCGATCTTCTTCCTGAGCGGAGGCGCCGAGCTTGACTGATTCAAACAGGCTCACATGTTTTACGCGCATGAAGGAATTCGAAATAAACGAAGTGCGAGTCGCCGCCGTCCGCGCGGCAACTGCCGAACCGGTCAGCGGCAGCACGCCAGCAGAACGCAGTTCGGGCGGAAAGATAAACCGCAGAGTGCCCTTGTCCAATCGAAGCAGCGCTACTTCGCTGCGCCGCACACGCAGGATCTGGGCGAGCTTGAGGCTGACTCGGTCCGAGCTCGGCGATTCGGAAATCATTTTCTCCAAATCACTGAGGCTGGCTTTGGCGACAGCGACTCCGCTCCCTTGACTGCCGGTTGGTGGCATAGATGTACCCTTCGGATTCTTCTTCATTGTTGCGGGTAAGGGTAATTTTCGACAAGTTACTTGAGTACTGGCTGGGCCTCCTCCCCCACAAGGTTTCGAAATGGTGTCTTCGATTGTTCGGATTCGTTAATTTCAGGCGGCTTGCGGCACTATTCCACAGCCGTTCGCGATATATTTAAATACATAATCGTTGCCACTCGAAGGACAGCGACTATCGAGGAATGTATGTCGCTGATTTACCGTGTAAGACCATTTCTGAATTTAGGGATCTGTAAGGAGTACTGTATGCCTCGAAAAACCAACGGAAACACGACCAGCAGTCGCAGCAAGAAAACCCCCGGCGCGGCTCCTCCAGCCGAGGTACAGGTTGCGCCCCAACTCGGCAAAGAAATACCCAAAGGAGCTCTAAAGAATGGAAAGCCGGCCAACGTTGTTCCCATAAATCAGAATCTCAATCAGAATCTCGAAGACCAAATCCGCCGCCGCGCCTATGAACTCTACCTCGAGCGTAGAGCAACTGCCGGCCACGAAAGTGGCAATGAAAATCAGGATTGGTTGATGGCAGAGCAAGAAATTCGCTCCCGCATGGGCAGCCAAGGGCAGGCATTCGGCGCGGCTGCCGGCCGAGTCCAGAGCTAAAGTCCGGCGGCACGGTGGGGTCTGCGTTAACCTGGGGTTCAACTACGCATGTCGCGTAATTACTGCTGGACAGCCTGAACCAGCGCAGGCCTTACCTGTTCATGCTGAATTTCAGAGGCGTCCCAAGCGCCTCCGAGCGCCTTCACCAGATAAACAGACGTGGTCATCTGCTCGCCGAGCAACTGTGTCGCCAGCCGCTCGTTACTCAGCAGCGTCGATTGCGCGTTAATCACATCGAGATAAGTTGTAACGCCGCCGACATAACGGTTGTTGGCCAGTTCGAGTGCGCGCCGCGAATCGGTCACAGCTGCCTGCTGCGACTTTGCGGCCTGGTCAAGCATCGCCAGGCCCGAGAGCCCGTCCTCCACTTGTTGAAAAGCCTCCAGCACAGATTCCCGATAGTTCGCCACGGATTCGTCATAGGCGGCGCGCGTCGAAGCCAGGTTGGCGCGATTCCGTCCGCCATTGACGATCGGCTGCAAAACATCTCCGCCGAGCGACCATAAGGCGCTGGGTCCGCTTAATAATGTCCCAAGGTCGCGGCTTTCCCAGCCGGCTCCGCCTGACAGCGTGATATGCGGATAGAACGCAGTCATCGCGATGCCGACCTGCGCATTTTCGTAAGCCATCTGCCGCTCGCTCGTCGCCACGTCAGGCCGGCGCTCCAGAATCTCCGAAGGAACGCCGGTCGGAATCGCGGGAGGTGCGGCATCCAGCGGTTCGACTGGCAGGTCAAAAACCGATGCGGCTTTGCCCGTTAGCACGGCGATCGCATGTTCGTACTGCGCCCGCTGTTGCAGCACAAGCTGAAGCTGAGTTGCGGTCGAATCCAGAACTGCCGCTTGCTGCGCAACCTCCAGGCCGTTCGCAACTCCCCCTTCATGCCGATGATTGACCAGGTCCATTCCTTTCTGCTGGATTTCGACCGAGTCCCTCACCACCCCGGCTTCCCGATCAAGCTCGCGCAGATTGAAATAGTCAGCGGCGAGCTCGGCGGTTAAGACGAGGCGCACATTTTCCAGGTCAGCCGCGCTCGCCTGCAATGAAGCGTTCGCCGCTTCCAGCGTGCGACGCACGCGGCCAAACAAATCAAGCTCGTAGCTGACGTTAAACGGGACGGTAAAAACATTCTCGGTGTCGGGTCTGAGCGGAGGTGCGCTGCCCTCCAGTGGGCGGTTGCCGGAAATACGCACGCGCTGGCCGCTCGGATCGGTAGTGACCACAGGAAAATATGCCGACGATGCAATCCGCGCCTGCGCTCGCGCCTGCGCCAGACGATCCTGCGCAGCCGACAGTGACTGGTTTGCCTGTAGAACTTCCTGCTCTAGCCGGTCGAGCTGCGCATCATGAAATATCTGCCACCATGCGCCCTTTGGAATCGCGTCCTTAGGAGCGGCGGCTTGCCACGGCCCTTCGCCTTTCCAAGTGTCTGGAACCTGCGCTGTAGGGCGCTTATACCGTGGCCCGACAGTGCATCCCAGAGTGCTCGCCAAACCAGCGAGTAACGTCGCAATTAGCAATGCGCGTTTGAAAAGGATTTTCTCCGTGTCTCCGTGCCTCCGTGGTGGGTTTTGCTTCACGAGTGCGCATCTCCCGCAACCGGCCTGGCGACGTGCACTTGCTGGCCATCCTCAAGTGAATCGGAGGGATTAATGACGATCTGATCGCTGGGCTCGATGCCGCCGAGAATTTCGAGGGTAGCTCCGAAGTCGCGACCAATACTGATCGGCCGCAGGTGAACTTTACCGTCCTTCTCGACGACGGCGACCTGCGGCCCCTGGGCGCGGAACAGCATCGCATTCACGGGAATCGTAATTCTCGGGACCGATGTTCCCGTCGCAAAATGCACCTGCCCGAACGAACCGGGGAGCAGTTTGCCGTCTTTGTTCGGGACATCGACTTCCGTATTCAGCGTGCGCGTCGCTGGATCGATGGCCTCCGCGGTGCGCGCCACCGCCCCTACAAATTTCTGGCCAGGAAATTCTTGCAGCATTACGTCAGCCTTCATTCCGATTTTTATGTTGGGCGCGTAGGCCTGCGGAACGCTCACATAAACGCGCAGCGGATCGACGCGCGCGACATCGAACAGCTCTCTTCCCGCAACCTGCGCTCCAGAATTGATGAGCGCGCCCGGATCGACATTACGCTTCGTAAGCACGCCGGAAAATGGTGCATACACATTCTTAAAAGATTCCAGCTCCTCAAGGCGCCGGACGTTCGCATCCGCCGCAGCCAGGTTAGCCAGAGCCTGCTGATAGCCGCTCGACTGCTGGTCGGCCTCTTGCTGCGAGACCGAGTCAGTCTTGCGCAGATTAGCCCAGCGGTCGGCGGAGATCTTGGCTAACCCTAACGCAGCGTTGATCTGCTCGCGGCTGGCGCGAGCCTGCAAGAGTTCCTGATCAACTTCCGGAGTGTCGATTTCCGCCAGCAATTCGCCCTTCTCGATCTTGCTCCCAATGTCTTTGTACCAGCGCAGAAGGTAGCCGTTGGTGCGGGCAAAAATGGGAGACTCTATAAATGCCTGCAAATTTCCGGGGAGGATAAGCTCGTCGTTCCCAGCTTCGGCTTGTGGCTGAACGACGGCAACCGTGGGAATAGCGATCGCGTCCGTCTCTTTGGCCAGTGCGTCGGACTCGCTTTTCCGATTGATGAATGTCACTATCCCCGCAGTGATCAGGACAAGCAAAACCGCGCCCACCAGCGTCTTCGCCCTCCCCGCCGGAGCCGGCCCTGTCGCGCCGTGTTGGTAGGTGTCGGAGTGAGCGGGATCGGAAGACACGTGGCGCATCTCGTTCTGCTCGCTGGTTCCGGGTGACAATTGCACTGCCATGATGTCGTTCTCCAACTCTTTCACTTCTACTTATTTGCTTCTGCCAATCGTCTTTCGCGGCGGCCATGAATAATCGTAAATACGCTGGGCACAAAAAATAATGTCGCAACTGTGGCGAAGAGCAATCCGCCGATCACCGCGCGGCCCAACGGCGCGTTCTGCTCTCCGCCTTCGCCGAAGCCCAAGGCCATCGGCACCATGCCGATAATCATGGCGAGCGCCGTCATGATCACCGGGCGCATGCGCGTGTAGCCCGCTTCGAGCGCGGCCTGCAATGCGGGAACCCCAGCATCCATGCGATCGCGACAAAAGGAAACCAAAAGAATCGAGTTCGCGGTGGCGACTCCCATGCACATGACCGCGCCCGTCAGCGAAGGAACACTCAGCGTGGTGCGCGTGATCAGCAGGAACCAGCAGATGCCCGCCAGCGCTCCGGGCAGCGCTGTGATAATAATGAACGGATCGAGCCACGATTGGAAGTTGACCACGATTAAGAGATAGACGAGCACGATCGCGCCCAGTAAGCCAAACCCGAGTCCAAAGAATGAAGATTTCATGGTTTGCACCTGACCGCGAACTACGAGGGTCGCGCCGCGCGGCAAATGGTCCTGAAATGGCTTGAGCGCTTTCATGATATCGGAGGCAACTCCACCTAAATCGCGCCCCTGTGTACTGGCGTATACGTCGATAACCGGCTGCACGTTGTAATGATTCACCACCGCGGGACGTGTGACTGGCTCCAACTGGGCAAGATTGCCCAGGACCTGCGGCGGCTCTCTACCATTCGTCACCGTCGTGCCCATCAAGTCTTGCAATGACGTCTGTCGATACTGCGGCGCTTGGATTGCGATCGGATAGGTGACTCCGTTGCTCCGGTTCAGCCAGAAATTGGGAGCGGTTTGAAAGCTTCCACTCAAGCTGATTAACACGCTTTGCGCGACATTATTGGCAGTCAGACCTACCTGATTGATGCGGGTACGATCCATGTCGAGATATATGGTGGGCAGGCTCATCATCTGCTGCACGTGCACATCCGCCGTCCCTGGAATCAGCCGGAGCCGGTTTGCGATCCGCTGGCCGATTCCGTAGTTCGTGGCCATGTCGGCGCCTACAATCTGAATATCGACCGGCGCGGGCAATCCGAAGTTCAAGATCTGCGACACAATGTCGGCGGGCTGGAAAAAGAACTCCACGCCCGGAAAGCGCGCTGGCAGCTCGCGACGCAAGCGTCGTACATACTGCGCCGTGGGATGGTGATGCTCGGGATTGAGCGCAATCAAAATCTCCGCGTCGTTCGTCCCGATCACGCCGGAACTGCTGTACGAGAGATTGATGCTCGAATAAGGCAGTCCGATGTTATCGAGCACCGTCTGGAGCTCTGCTTTCGGAATCTCGCTGCGGAGCACGTCCTCGACTTCATCGCAAAGGCGCGCCGTCTCTTCCACGCGCAGCCCCGGACGGGCGCGAAAGTGCAACCGGATCAACCCCGCATCCACTTGCGGGAAAAAGTCCTGCCCTAGAAAGAACGCCAACCCCAGTGACAACAGGCAGAAGGCGGCAAAGCCGAGCGCGAACAAACCGCGATGGTCTAGTGTGGTCTCCAACAAATGCTGGTAGCCGCCCCGGACGCTCTCAAACCAGTGCTCAAACCTGCGCTGTAATTTAGCGAAAGGGTTCGTCGGCTCCAGAGCGCGATGCTCGTGCCCGCGCATGATAAACATCACCATCGTCGGAATCAGCGTTCGCGAAAGCAGGTACGAAGCCAGCATGGCGAAACACACCGCCTCGGCCATGGGCACAAAAAGAAATTTCGCAACCCCAGTGAGAAAGAACATGGGCACAAACACGATGCAGATGCAGAGCGTCGATACGAGGGCGGGCACGGCGACCTGCTGCGCGCCGTCAAGGATGGCCTGCTTCATCTCCTTGCCCATGGCGAGATTGCGCTCGATGTTTTCGATCTCCACCGTGGCGTCGTCGACAAGAATGCCGACGGCGAGCGCCAGCCCTCCCAGGGTCATGATGTTGATGGTCTGGCCGAGCGCGCTCAACAGAATCACAGAGACAAAAATGGATAGCGGAATCGAAACGGCGATGATAACGGTTGGCCGCCAATCGCCGAGGAAGAGCAGAATCATGACGGCGGTCAGACAGGCGGCGGTAAGGCCTTCCCGCAAAACTCCGTTAATCGACGCGCGCACGAAAAGCGATTGGTCGAAAAGAGCTTTGATATTCAGATCGGGCGGAAGGGTCTTCAGAGCGATTGGCAACAACCCTTTGATCGCATTCACCACCGTCAGCGTGGAGGCGCCACCCAATTTGTACATCGACATCAGCACGCCGCGGCTTCCATCCTGCCGCACAATGTTGGTTTGGGGAAGGAAACCGTCGCGCACATGCGCCACATCGCGCAGATAAAGCGTAGATGAATTCGTCGTCTTCACCGGCAGATCGTTCAGTTCGGCGATTGTCTGCGGATCGCCGTTCATCTCCACGTTGTACTCAGTCGCCCCAATCTTCGTGGTGCCTGCCGGAAGAATCAGGTTTTGCGCCGCCACGGCGTTGACAATATCGGCGGGTGACAGTCCGTAGGTCTGCAATTTCGCGGGGTCGAGGTCGACCTGGATTTGCCGCGGCTTGCCGCCGTAAGGATACGGCGTTGCCGCGCCTTGCACCGTGGTTAACTGCGTGCGTAGAAAGTTGTTCCCAAGATCGAACAACTGTTGTTCTGGAAGCGTCTTGCTGCTTAACCCCAGTTGCACGATGGGGGTAGTGGACGCGGTATAGGTAATCACGAGGGGAGGGGTTGTTCCCGGCGGTAATCCGCGCAGCACCGTTTGGCACATCGCCGTCACTTGCGTCATTGCCATCGAAAGATTGACGTTTGGCCGGAAGAAAATCTTGATCACGGCCTTCCCCGGTACAGCTAACGATTCCTGATGCTCAATGTCGTTCACCGTAACCGTGAAGCCGCGCTCAGAATTGCTGACAATCCGGTCCGCCATTTCGCTCGGCGACATTCCGTCGAAGCTCCAGACCACGCTGACCACAGGAATATTGATGTCGGGAAAAATGTCGACCGGCGTACGCAGGATGGTGACCGGCGTCAGAATGATGATGAGCAGTGCCATCACCACGAACGTATAAGGGCGGCGAAGCGCTAATGCGACTATCCACATAAAAGACAGCCAAAAGAAACCGGCGAAGTACTGTTTCTGACACGCCGGCGAAAACCAACAACACTACAGCCGAAGTTCCCACAGCGACAATCGGCCCATCAAATTAAGATTCAAAACACTACGTATCGGATTTAAATTATAATAGACTTCACTCATGGTTCAAAATCACATTCGGTCCGCCGGGACGCGGAACGGAAGTAATGGACAAAACGGCAGCAACGGAACGGCCGAAAAACGCGCCCCCGGCCGCCCGCGCAGCGAGGAATCGCGGCAGTCCATTCTGCGCAGCACCCTGAAACTTCTCAAGCAGGAAGGCGGCTTCGCCGATCTCTCCATCGAGGCGATCGCCGCCGATGCCAACGTGGGCAAAACGACTGTCTACCGTTGGTGGCCAACCAAAGCCGCCCTGGTGGCCGACGCTTTTTCCGCCAGCGCGGAGGGAGAGCTCCAGTTCCCTGACACCGGCTCAGTGCAAACCGACATGAGCCTGCAGATGCGGCGCTTGATTCGCGTCTTCCGCTCGAACCGCGGCAAGGTCGTGGCGGCGCTTCTCGCCGGAGGACAATCCGACCCCGAGTTGATCGAGGCCTTTCGCGAAAGATTCCTGTGGCCCAGACGGAGGCAGGCTTACCTTACTTTGCGGCGCGGCATCGAGCGCGGAGAGTTGCCCGCCAATAGCGATCTCGACCTCATTCTTGACTGTCTCTATGGCCCGATCTACATGCGATTTCTGATTCGCCACGACAAGCTCGACGAGAGCTTCGCCGACGAAATCTGCGGCTTGGTGCTGAATGGTCTGGGCAGCAAAGCAGGATGTTAGAGCCTGCTCTGCAGCCCAAATCGTTTAGCTGCTGAAACTTACCGTTCAACCGCCGAATTCTGCCAATCCCTGACCAACCTTGCGCGAATCCGCCGCCGGGGTTAAAATCGAAATGCGACCGAAACAGTCGGAGTTTTATGCGACTATATTGGTCGGCATTTGTCATATGCTGAAGCTGACCAAAAAAGCGGATTACGGCCTGATGGCTATGAAGCATTTGGCGGAGCACGCTGACCAGGGCGCGTGCAGCGCCAAGGATGTCGCGGAGGCCTACGGCATTCCGCAGGAAGCGCTGGCCAAGATCCTGCAACGCTTGGCGAAGGTAGGACTGATTCGGTCGCAGCATGGCATGAACGGCGGTTACACGCTGACCCGCGATCCGAAGACGATTTCCGCGTTCGAGGTAATCAAAGCCATCGACGGGCCCTTGTTCATTACTTCCTGCGTGACCGTGCGCGGCGAGTGCGGCCAGAGCGACCGCTGCACCATCCGCGAGCCGCTCCGCAAGGTGAATGAAAGCATCGAGCAGGTTCTGAGAAACATCAAAATTTCGCAGATGAAAGAAGAGCCGGAAGTTCTCCACGTGCACGAGCATGTCGAGAAGCCAGACACGAAGAAGCCGGTGGAATTAGTAACGATTTCGTAGCACAGATTTTAAGCCACACAAGAATTGGGTAGAAAACAGGTTTTGGGTAGGGCACGGCTTCAGCCGTGCCGTTTGAGGCAAAAAAATTCGGGGCTTTAGCCCCTGAGGGATAGATTTCAGGAGAGAGCGATCATGAGCACGGACGTAAAAACGGCGACCCTAGCCAGCCAAAACAAAGATAACGGGCAGCATGCGAATCCCAACGGGATCAAGCTGCCGATTTACATGGATAATCATGCGACCACTCCGATGGACCCGCGCGTCCTCGAAGAAATGCTGCCCTACTTCATGGAGAAGTTCGGCAACGCCGCCAGCCGCAACCACCCCTTCGGATGGGTGGCCGAAGAAGCAGTCGAACTGTCGCGCGAGCGCATCGCCAAGCTGATCGGCGCCTCCGCGAAAGAGATCGTCTTCACCTCCGGTGCCACTGAAAGCGACAACCTCGCCATCAAAGGCGTCGCCGAGATGTATCGCGAGAAGGGCAATCACATCATCACCGAGGTCACCGAACACAAGGCCGTGCTCGACACCTGCAAGCATCTGGAGAAACTCGGCTTCCGCGTCACTTATCTGCCCGTGCAGAAAGATGGCCTCATCGACCTCGACGACCTGAAGCGCGCCATGGATGACAAGACCATCCTGGTCACGATCATGGCGGCCAACAACGAAATCGGCATCCTGCAGCCGCTCGCGGAAATCGGCAAACTCTGCCGCGAACGCGGCGTCGTCTTCCATAGCGACGCGGTGCAGGCCATCGGCAAAGTTCCGATCGACGTGAATAAGATGAACATCGACGTCGCCTCCATCACCGGGCACAAGCTCTACGGTCCGAAGGGCGCGGGCGCCCTCTACGTTCGTCGCAAGAATCCGCGCGTGCAATTGGTGGCCCAGATCGACGGCGGCGGCCACGAACGCGGCATGCGCTCTGGAACCCTTAACGTCCCCGGCATCGTAGGCCTCGGCAAGGCCTGCGCCATCGCTCACGAAGAAATGGCGCAGGAGTCCGCCAAACTGGCCGGCCTGCGCGACCGTCTCAAGCACAGCATCATGAGCCGTCTCGACGAGGTCTACATCAACGGCTCGATGGAGCATCGCCTGCCCGGCAACCTGAATATCAGCTTTGCCTACGTAGAAGGCGAATCGCTCTTAATGGGCATCAACGATATCGCAGTTTCGAGCGGATCGGCATGCACCTCCGCGACGCTGGAACCATCTTATGTATTAAAGGCGCTTGGAACCGGCGACGATCTGGCGCATAGCTCGATCCGTTTCGGCATCGGACGCTTCAACACCGAGGCCGAGGTTGATTACGTTGCTGATCGCGTGGTCGAAACCGTAAGCCGTCTGCGCGAACTGTCGCCCCTCTACGAGATGGCGAAAGAAGGTGTGGACTTAAAGAGTGTGAAGTGGGCAGCAGAAGCGCACTAAGTTTCGTATCAGGGCATCGCTTTAGCGATGCCGTCTAGGCGGGCGTGAACGGCCCCTTTAGGGGCTGGGCATTCAAAGTTTCCAAGGAGATAGCAAATGTCATACAGCGATAAGGTAATCGATCACTACAACAATCCGCGCAACGTCGGCTCCATGGACAAAAAGGACTCCGACGTGGGCACCGGCCTCGTCGGCGCTCCCGAGTGCGGCGACGTGATGAAGCTGCAGATCAAAGTCAATCCGCAGACCAACGTCATCGAAGACGCCAAGTTCAAGACCTTCGGCTGCGGCTCGGCGATTGCATCCTCGTCCCTCGCGACGGAGTGGGTCAAGGGCAAAACCATCGACGAAGCGCTAGCGATCAAGAACACCGAGATCGTGAAAGAACTCGCCCTTCCTCCCGTGAAGATTCACTGCTCCGTGCTCGCCGAAGACGCGATTCGAGCCGCCATCGGTGACTGGAAGAAAAAGCAGGAAGCCGTGCGCCCGGCAGAAGTGCAGGCGGCGCAGTAAGTCGCCTCCTCACCGGTGTCATCCTGAGCGGAGCGAAGGACCTATGCATTCGCTGCGCGCAGGTTAATTATTCCGGTGAGCGTGGAAGCCGAAGACGGAGTCATGGAACCAGCAATCAAAGACGAAGCGCTGAAAGTTCAGCCTGAAGCGCCCAAAGCTCCGGCCAAGGGGATCCAGGTGACCGACAATGCGCTCAACAAAATCCGCTCAGCCATGGTGAAAGAAAATATTTCGCCGGAGCAAGGCGGTCTTCGCCTGGGCGTCCAAGGCGGCGGCTGCTCGGGGCTGAGCTACAACATCCGCTTCGATACCCAGCCGCGCGAACGCGATCGCGTGTTTCAGTACGGAGACGTGCGGGTTTTCGTGGACCCGAAGTCGTTCATTTATCTGCACGGGCTGACCCTCGATTATCAGGAAACCCTGATGCAACAGGGCTTCGTGTTCGTCAATCCGAACTCGACCAAGTCCTGCGGCTGCGGCAGTTCTTTCTCGTAGCAAGAGAGATTGCGTGGAGCGGACCTGCCCTGAGCGCAGTGGAAGGGGCCCTCGCCCGCGAGCAATCTGCTGAAACTCAGAGGGTGTTGTAGTGAGGGCGGGCTCAGCGCTCGCCCTGAATTTTGTTATGGCAAATGTGGAATCCAAATCGTCGCTGATTATGCCTAGCCAATCGCCGGAAGAGGCGACCCCCAGCTGCTGGTCCTGCGGCACGATGCGCGCCGTGCATTTTTGCAGCGCATGCGGCAAAGTGCAGCCGCCCAAGCCGGTCGATTACTTCACTTTTTTTGGATTCTCGCGCAAGCTCAACCTAGACACGGCCGTTCTTGAAACGGAATTTTACGCGCTGAGTCGCCGCCTTCATCCCGATGTCTTCGGGCAAGCCGACGATCGCGAGCGCGCCTGGAGTCTCGAACAGAGTTCCATGCTCAACGACGCCTACCGCACTCTGAAAGATCCCATCAAGCGCACCCAATATCTTCTGCGGCTCGAAGGCATCGAACTGGAAGAGCAATCGAAACAGGCCACCGAAAAGGCTCGCGCCACCGGAGAATTAAAAAAACAAGTCGTCCCTCCCGACCTGCTCGAAGAAGTATTCGAACTCAACATGCATCTCGAAGAATTGCGGATGCAGAAAAAGATGGGTGAGGACGATCCCGCCCTGTTAGAGGAGATCGGCAAGGCTAAGCTTTCGCTGGAAGAAAAGCACGATGCGCTCTTGAACGAACTCAAGGCCGAGTGGAAAAAGTGGGACGAATCGGCAGACGAACCCACCCGGCGAAGGGCGCTCGACAAAATGCTGGATGTGCTGAATCGCAGAAATTACATCCGCAACCTGTTACGCGACGTGAACGAGGCAATGGAAAATTAGGTTAGAGGTCAGATTGCAGAGGTGAAAACCAAAACCAGACCGCGCAACGTTTTCACCTCTGCAATCTGACCGCTAACCTCTGCAATCGCTATGGCAACTGACTACATCGTCGGCATCGATCTCGGCACCACGAACTCCCTCGTGGCGTACATGCAGGGTGATTCCCCTGTCGTTATCCCCGGAGAAGACGGGCTGAATCTCGTTCCCTCCGTGGTCGCGCTAGACGAAAAAAATCAAGTCATTGTCGGCAACGCCGCCCGCCGCTATCTGATCGAAACGCCCGAGCGTGCAGTCTATTCCATCAAGCGCCTAATGGGCCGCGGCCTCGAAGACGTACAAGACGAACTCAAACTATTTCCCTTCCAGTTAGCCGACGATCTTCACCAGGGTGAAGTTCTCCGCATCAAGATCGGCGACCGAACTTACACTCCGCCAGAAATTTCGGCGCTCATCCTGCGCCAACTGAAGCGCAACGCCGAGCGCTTCTTCGGAGCGCCCGTAACCCAGGCCGTCATCACCGTCCCCGCCTACTTCAACGACGCGCAGCGCCAGGCAACGAAAGACGCCGGCCGCATCGCCGGCCTGAATGTCCTGCGTCTGGTCAACGAGCCGACGGCAGCCTCGCTGGCCTACGGCCTCGACAAAAAGAAAAACGGAATTGTCGCAGTCTACGATCTAGGCGGCGGCACCTTCGACGTTTCGATTCTTAAGCTGCATGACGGAATCTTCGAAGTGATCGCGACCAATGGCGACACCCATCTCGGCGGAGACGACATCGACAATCTGCTGATCGCCATTGCAGTCGACGACATCCGCGGCGATCTCGGGCTTGACTTGCGTACGAACGCGCGTCACAACAGCGAAGCCCTGGCCCTCATCCGCAAGGCCGTCATCGAAGCGAAGATCGCTCTCTCGTCGCAGCCGACAGCAAAGCTCGATGTCGACTTGCCCGATGGAAAGAAATATCAGCGGGAAATCTCGCGTGAGATGTTTGAAGAGATGATCCAGCCTATCATTGAACGCACCGTCGGCCCCTGCAAGCAGGCGCTCAAAGACGCAGGATTGAAGCCGGAGCAAATCGACGAGGTCGTGCTGGTCGGAGGATCGACGCGCATTCCGAAGGTTCGCCGGCTGGTGCAGGATCTCTTCGGACGCGTGCCGCACACCGATCTGAATCCTGACGAAGTTGTAGCGCTCGGAGCAGCCGTGCAAGCCAACATTCTCCGTGGCGGCTCCGATATCACTCATGACATGCTGCTGCTCGACGTAACTCCGCTGTCCCTCGGAATCGAAGTAGCCGGCGGCGTAACCGACAAAATCATCCTGCGCAACTCGACCGTACCCGCGTCGGCGACGCAGTATTACACGACCCAAGTCGATGGCCAGACCAACGTTGCGATTCACGTATTGCAGGGCGAACGCGAACTGGCGCGCGATTGCCGTTCGCTGGCGCGCTTCGATCTCAAGGGCATTCCTCCGATGGTCGCCGGCATGCCGCGCATCGAAGTG
The DNA here is from genome assembly GCA_963800565.1 of uncultured Acidobacteriaceae bacterium. GTDB lineage: Bacteria > Acidobacteriota > Terriglobia > Terriglobales > Acidobacteriaceae > Acidiflorens. Next base: position 2,212,532 of record CAWDBM010000006.1, on the reverse strand, counting down.
AAGTTCCTCATCGACGCCAACGGCATCCTGCGCGTCTCCGCGCGCGAGCAGCGCAGCGGCAAAGAAGCCGAAATCGACGTCAAGCCCGCCTACGGCCTCACCGACGAGCAAGTGGAGACCATGCTGCTCGAATCCTACGATTACGCGGAAGAAGATTTCCGTCAGCGGCAAGTCATCGAAGCGCGACGCGAAGCGGATGCGATTCTGTCTGTCCTTGGGAAGGAAAAGAAAAATCCCGCTTGGCAGGAGCTAACGAGCGAAGAGCGGAGAAAGATCGAGACATTGGAGAAATCTCTTGCCGACGTAAGAGAAGGTGATGACCATCAGGCTATCCGCGCGAGCATCGACGCACTGAATCGATCCACAACGCATTTCGCGGAACTGATGATGGATACTGTGGTCTCGACCGCGCTTAAGGGAAAAGCGATGGATAATACCGGCATCGAAGAAGGCCCGCAAGCTGGCCATCCGGTGGCGAAAGCAGATTTTGAATGAAACAGATTTTAAGATTGCGAGACTTCAAGGCTCAAAAAAGAATTGTCATCCTGAGCGAAGCGAAGAGCCTGCCCTGAGCTTGCCGAAGGGACCTCTGTATTTTGCTCGCGGCATTGGAATTCGTGAAACCTTGAAACTTTGAAACCTGGGGTTGAATAAATGTCTGAACAGAAAACACACGCGACCGGAACCACCACCATGGACGCTCCCGCCGAAAATAACGAGAACACCGTCGAAGTCACCTTCCTGCCCGAAGGTAAAACAGTAACCTTCGAACACGGCAAGCTGCCCTATAAAGATCATGGCAAAGAAGAGTCGCTGCTCGATGTCGCCTTGAATTTCGGCGTCCATCTCGATCACGCCTGCGGCGGCAACTGCGCCTGCACCACCTGCCACATCTGGGTGAAAGAAGGCGCCGACCTGATCTCGGAGATGGAAGACGACGAAGCCGACAAACTCGACATGGCCGCCGATCTTCAGTTAAACTCGCGCCTCGGATGCCAGACGGTGATTAAGAAGCCGGGCAAGCTGGTGGTAGAAATTCCGGCCTGGAACCGGAATTACGTTTCCGAAGAACACTAGAAGAAAACGGGAAGGGCACGACTTCAGTCGTGCCACAAACGAGCACCAAAGAAGCGGCGTCACAGTCTGCTGAAGAACGCGCCTCGTTCATGTTTCTGGGTAGGCGCTTTTGGGTGGCGGAGAGCGGTTGACCCGTCTCGGCACTTGCTTTTGGGTGGCGCAGCGCTTCAGCGCTGCGATGAGAGTGAACTTTAATTGCGGCTTTAGCCGCTGAGGTACGCATGCCGAAAGAACTTACGTGGACCGATGCCGACGATATCGGAATTCTGCTCTCCGAAACCTACCCGAAACTCGACCCTCTAGCCATCCGCTTCACCGACCTGCACAAATATGTGACCGCGCTCCCCGACTTCAAAGACGATCCCGCGAAGTCGAACGAAGCAAAGTTAGAGGCGATTCAAATGGCATGGCACGCCGAAGTTCTCGACCGAACGCAGGGATAGTGCCGCGGATCATAGTGCCTCCGCGGCTAATCAACGAGTGGAAGAGTCAGGGCTCGCGCACGCAGGTGTATCCCAAATTCAAATCCTTTTTGCCGGCTGCTGCTGCACTCTCTGGATCAAACGCTGCCATATCGTCTGAGGTTCGCGGTTCCTCAAAGTGGGACGGCTTCGCCTCTGGCGTCCCAAAAACCTTATCGATGACAAAACCGTCGCCACACAATCCGTAAAGAACATAACCGCCTGTCAGTATGTAACTTGCGTAGGCCTGCCAAGGCTCCAGATCCCTGCCCCCACCGGACACGCGGAAGACGACTGGATGGTCTCCCGGCTGATAGTTGACGCGCATCTCGACCCGATACTTGAGGACTGTTCTTTCTGGTTTCGCGGCGGAATAGTCAGGGAGCGGTAACTGCATTTCGCATGTGCCGATCGATTCGATCTCTACCACGTCCTGGAAGGTCCCTAGCGAGTAATATCCGGTACCCGAGAAATCGATGGTACCGCTCGACCGGACGCGACAGCCTCGGAGAACCTCTAGAGGGAATCGTCGAGGGTTGCCCGTACCAGCTCGACGGAGACCTGCCCGCACTGTGGCCCGTCCAGCTTCAGTTCAAACCATTGTCGAATGGAATCGTGGAAGATAAGCCTGCCCTCCAGAACCCGAACTTCCGATGGGGTGCTAGGTCCAGTGGTACCAGGTTGGGGACATTCCTGTCCTACCGCGATCGCGGCGGTAATGAGGATCGCAACGAGTGCAAAGACAGGGCGCATGATGCACTTCCAATTTTATCCTAACTTTATCCTGCAACTAGGGTCATCGCCCACCACCGCCAAACGGCTCCGTAGCGGCCGCAGAGCGTTCCCTACCGCGCCCCCACCGCACTCGGAGCCAAATCCTCGATGCTAGCCTCGCGCAAAAACTTAGCCGCCTCCTCGGGCGGCGTGGGATTGATGTAGAAGCCCGTCCCCCACTCAAATCCCGCCGTCTTCGTCAGCTTTGGCATGAATTCGATGTGCCAGTGGTAATACTCATTCGTCGGATCCTGCACTGGCGAAGAATGCACCACCAGGTTGTACGGAGGATTGTCGAGCACGCGATCCGCTTTCATCAGCAGCGACTTCAGCGCCTTCGCCAGATTTTCAAACATGTGCGACGACGAATTTTCAAACGCCGACTCATGGCGCTTCGGAAGAATCCAGGTTTCAAACGGAAACCGCGGCGCGTACGGCGCAACCGTCAGGAAGTCTTCGTTCTCGCCCACCACGCGAATGCCATTGTCTGTTTCCTGACGGATGATGTCGCAAAAAACGCAGCGCTCTTTATAGATGTAATACTGCTTCGCCCCCTGCAACTCCTCAGTCACGTAAATCGGCAGAATCGGCAGCGCGATCAGCTGCGAGTGCGCGTGTTCAAGCGACGCTCCAGCCGCTTCTCCGTGGTTCTTAAAAAGCAGAATGTATTTGAAGCGCCGATCTTTCTTAAGGTCAAGAATGCGGTCGCGAAAGGCCCAAAGAACGTCTTCAATTCTTTTCGCGGGAAGCGATGCCAGCGTGGCCGTGTGGTCCGGCGTCTCGATAACGACTTCGTGAGCGCCGATGCCGTTCATCTTGTCGAACATGCCTTCAGCCTGTTTATTCAAAGTGCCTTCGATGCCGAGCGCCGGGAATTTGTTGGGCACCACGCGGACGGTCCATCCCGGGCTGTCTTTCTGCGGAGGATTGCCGTTGGTCGTCGGTCGATATGCCAAAATTTCCGGCGGGGTCTTGCTTTCATTGCCGTAACAGAACGGACAGAAGCCGCCCTTGATCTTCACCCCTTCGCGGACAAAGTCCGTAGGCCGCTTGGCTCGATCCGTCGAGATAATCACCCACCGGCCCACGATGGGGTCTTTTCTTAATTCGGGCACGTACTAAATCCTTTCAGCTGAGGTTCCTGAACCCACGATTTTCGAAGCCCCGCTCGAACCCTTGATTTCCGAGTTTCCGATTGTACGATACCGGAAACGCATTTTGGAACAGCTCGAACGTGGGATGGCTGGGTCCGTGCTCATAGTATATGGCGAGCACATCGAAACGCCACGGGCAAGGCGGCATGTGTCGCATGAAGTCGCGCGCAACCAGCACCAGATGCCGGCGCTTCGCGCGATCCACGGCTGCCTCGGCGGGTTTCACGTCGCGCGTCGTGCGCGTTTTCACTTCGATGACGCAGAGAGTGTCGCCATCCCAACCGACCAAATCGATTTCGCCGCGATGATGCGGAGAGCGGAAATTGCGAGCAATGATGGTATAGCCGCGCCGGCGAAGATAGAAATACGCTTCCTCTTCGCCCTGTTGCCCGGTACGCAAGTGCTCAGCGGTTAGCGTGGCCGGAAGCGTTTTAGTTGCAAGCCAATCGAGTGCGCGCAAGACAGCTTGCGTCAAGCGTCCAGTGGACACAGATATCTCCAACGTCACCCTAGCCTGACCGCGTCTAACCTTAATGTGATGGTCATCACTTTGCTCCGGGTACAATCCCGATGCGACCCTGTCTTTGCGGCTGTTTCCGGCTGTTTAGCAAATCAAGGGCCAATTCCTGATACCCTGCTAACGTTCGGGCTGCTATCCCGTCTATTTCTCTGTAAGTGAGGTTTGATCACTTGTAGGGGACAGAGATAGACAATGCCGGCCGATTCCTACGCAGTAGCAACTACGGTTGGCGAGATTTTCCGTCCGAGGCGGGCGGAGCAGAGCGGCAACCAGAACCCCACGTTATACGGGAATATGAGGGGCTCTTTGGCGGCGCAAGGCAACCGCATTGACGACACCAGTCTGATCCGGGAGGCGCAGCAGGGCAACCGTGCGGCCTTCGAAGTCCTCGTGCGCCACTACGATCAGTCGGTGCTGCGGCTCGCGCTTCACCTCACCGGATCGGAATCCGACGCCCAGGACGTTTATCAGGAGGCCTTCCTCAAGGCCTACAAGAATCTGGGCAGTTTCCGGTTCGAGTGTTCCTTCTACACCTGGATCTACCGCATCGTGACCAACCTCTGCCTCGATCATCTGCGAAAACGGAATGTGCGGAAGGAAGATGCTCCGGTCGCAGTCGATGCCTCAGGCGAGGAGTACAGCCGGATCGAGCAGTTCGCCGATGTGCGCGCGGGAGCGAATCCGGAACGCGATCTGATGCGTCGAGAGTTGGGACGAAAGATTGGCACAGCACTGTCGGCGCTGACGCCGCGCGAGCGCATGGTATTCGAACTGAAGCACTATCACGGTCTCAAGCTGCGCACGGTAGGCGAGATGCTGAATACGACCGAAGAAACGGCGAAGAATACATTGTTTCGCGCGACGCAAAAACTGCGAGCCGCACTCGCGGAGATGCGATGAGCTTGGAGTTGGAGAAATCAGTTTTGTCGCAGTTCACGGTTTTTGGGCAGGGCACGATTTTGGGCAGGGCACGGTTTTGGGTTGGGCACGGTTTTGGGTTGGGCACGGTTTTGGGTTGGGCACGGTTTTGGGTTGGACAAGGCCACGGTTTTGGGTAGGGCACGGCTTGAGCCGTGCCGTTGGGGGCCAATAGGAATTGGGCTTTAGCCCCTGAGGGATGCGAGCACCTATGAAATACGACTTACTTCCCGCGAACGGATACGAAAATGAAATGTGATTGGGTACGACAGAACATTCTGTTCTATGTCTACAACGAGCTCGAAGACGACGCTCGCTATGAAGTCGAGCAGCACCTCGGGCGCTGCCCGGAGTGCGCCAGAGAACTGAAAGCGACGCGCAAGTTGCACGCGACGCTTTCGCAGATGCCGGTCGAGGAGCCGACTCCGAACCTGCTCGCGGCGTCGCGTATGCGGCTGCAGGAAGCGCTTGAAACAACACGCCACGGCGGCTTGTGGCGGCGATTGATTTTGGAGCCTGCTTTGTGGCTGCGGCAGATTCGTATGGCGCCGGCGCTGGCAGCGGCGATTTTCATTGTTGGATTTGGCGGCGGGATTGGGGCGACGTACAACTTTCTCACTTCGGTACGCGGCGATCCTGGAGTAGTAACGGGTTCGCTCGGGACTGGAAGTAGCAATCAGCAGCCGATCGAATCGTCTGCGATTGCCGGCATCCGCTCCGTGACCCAGGAGCCCGGCTCCAATCAGGTGAGCATCAAGTACGACACCGTCTCGACCCAGGAAGCGCAAGGTTCGCTGAACGATCACCGCATTCAGCAGCTTCTGTTGTACGCGGCGCGCAACAATTACAACTCCGGAGTACGCATGGATTCGGTTGACCTGCTGACGCAGGCTCCCGACGACTCGCGCGTGCGCGAAGCCCTGATGTACGCCTTGCAGAATGACACGAATCCGGGTGTCCGCCTGAAGGCCCTGGACGGCCTGAGCGGCTTCGTGCGGCAAGATCCGCAAGTGCGGGATGGAGTGTTACGAGCCCTGATCAGCGACACAAATTCCGGCGTTCGTATGCAGGCCTTGCGGCTGGTCGAGCCGATGAAGACGGACAGCAACGTGCGATCGGTGTTAACGCGGCTGGCGCAGACCGATCAGAACGCTTCCATTCGCACCCAGGCCCGTGCCATGCTGGCGCAAATGCCGGAGATGGATTGAGGAACCGTCGTTGGTCGTTAGTCGCTGGTCGTTAGCAAACGCCAACGCTCGGCGACAAATTCCGAACGACGATCGACCAACGACGAGCACTACGAGGAGGACATTCATTGAAGCAAGCAATTAAACTCGCCAGCATAGCGGCAATGCTTACCGCGCTGGCATCTCTGGCTCTCGGCCAGGAAACCCGCGTATATCGCGAAGGCAGCAACTGGGTCCAGGAGATGACCGGGGATCTCGGCTCGGCGAAGAACCTGCGCATGAAACTGGCATCAGGGTCGGTGCGGGTTCAGGGTGGATCGCAGTCAGGAATTACATACGTCATTCATCGCAAGGCCTATACCTCTTCGGAACAGCAGGCGCGCCATGAATTTGAGTCTTACCGGGTCACCGCGATGGTCAAGGGAGACACGGCGTGGATTGTGGCGGAGTCGGGCGGACGCGATCGCCGCTGCTCCGATGATTTCGTCATCAATGTTCCGCGCAGTTTACAGGGGACAAAGATCGAAACCGGTGGCGGCAATGTGAACGCCACGGGAATCGCCGGACGCACCGAACTCGAGAGCGGCGGCGGAAACATTCATGTCGACGACATCGGCGGCGACGTGGTGGCCGAGACCGGCGGCGGCGGCATTGATATCGGCAGCGTGCAAGGCAATGTGAATCTGCAAACGGGCGGCGGAAACATCAAGGTCGCATCCGCCAAGGGCGAAATTAAGGCGGAAAGTGGCGGCGGCAGCGTGGTTGTGCTCTCCGGCCTGCAAGGCGCAGTGCTCGAAACCGGCGGCGGCAGCATTCGCGTCGAGAAGTGCAGCGGTCACGTGAAAGCTACGACCGGTGGCGGCAGCGTCGATCTGGGTCAGATCGGCGGGCCGGCGGAAATCGAGACGGGCGCGGGCAGTATCCGTCTGGCCTCTGCCAATGGGCGTGTGCAAGCCCAGACCGGCGGAGGCAGCATTCAATTGGACGGAGCAACATCGGTACAGGCGGAAACCTCGGCCGGCGGCATCATCGTCAAGCTGCTCTCCTCCTCGGGCATTCACAGCAACTCGACCCTGGAAACTTCAGCGGGCGACATCACGGTTTATCTGGCCAACGATCTGCCAATCTCCATTCGCGCCGAAATCGAAGTCTCCAATGGGCACGGCATCCATAGCGATTTCCAGGATATTCACATATCCAGCGAGGGCGGACAGTGGGGGCCGAAAACGGTGACTGCCGAAGGTCAACTTAATGGTGGCGGCCCGGTGCTGAAAGTTCGTACAAATTCTGGAAACGTAAATTTTCGCCGTATCAGTCGTTAAGAACGTCGTTGGTCGCTAGTCGTTGGTCGTTCGCGAATCGCAGCGCGTCGCTGACTTTCCCAGCGACTAACCACCACCGACTAACGACCTCTTTTCTCAGGAGGATCTATGATCCATCGCTTCCTGCTTGGCATATTTCTTTACTCGCTGCTGGCATCGCTCGCTTTGAGTGCGCAACCAAGACAACTTGACTACGACAATGCCGGAGAAAACTGGAACTGGGATTTCAACTCCGAAGAGGGAAGCGGCTCGTCGTTTCTCGGCGTTGACATCGCCGACGTCACCGCCGAGCGACTCAGCGCACTGAAGCTCAAAGAGGAGCATGGCGCCGAGATCATCATGGTCGACCAGGACGCTCCTGCCGGAAAGGCTGGCATCCACGAGCATGACGTCGTCCTGAGTCTTAACGGCACCGCGATTGACAGCGCCGCCCAATTGCGCCGCATGATCAAAGAGACGCCGCCGGGCCGGGTAATCGCTCTCGGCATCAGCCGCGACGGTCAGCCCATGACCATCAAAGTGCAGCTCGCGGACCGCCGCAAGTCGATGGCATGGCAGCCAAAGATGCCGGATATGCCCAAAATGCCGGATATGCCTGCGATGCCCGACTTTGATTTTCCTGTCTCCGTTGTCGTCGTCCACTCCTCCGCGCGCAGCGGCTTGATGGTGGAAAATATTACCAATCAGCTGGGAGATTTTTTTGGCGTCAAGGATGGCAAGGGCGTGCTCGTGCGCTCGGTCGAAAAAGGCAGTCTCGGTGAAAAAGCCGGATTCCATGCCGGCGATGTGGTCGTTAAGGTCAACAACCAACCGGTGCACGATACCTCCGACTTCACCCACGCCCTGCGGTCAACTTCCGGCAACACGGCCTCTATCACGGTGATGCGCGACAAGCGAGAGCAAAATCTTACGCTCACCCTTCCCGACAAGAAAGATTCCGGCAGCCTGCTCGAGGACACCTTGACGATCCCCGAGATATCCGCCGAGACGGAACAGGCCATCAACCGCGCCGAAAACGAAATTGCTCGCATCAGTCCGGCAATCGTGGAGAAACTGCAGAAGCGAGCCGAGCTCTACCGCGAGAATGCGGAAAAGAGGCAGCAGGAACGCGATCGTAGGTTGCGAGAACTTCAGCAGAGGCTGCGGGAACGCCAGGAGAAGCTCCGCCACGAGTTTTCGGGAGAGTGGACCGAAATTTGACCCTGTGTTAACCCCGACGCCTGGAACATCGGTTACGAAAGTCACCTCGTCTACACGCAAAGTCCCGCACCCGGTTCATCAAGAGAATGACCAGATTCCGCAGCGGGACTACCCGCTCGTTACCTGTTGCAGTGCCTAAAACCCCGATAATCTGTTGGCGCAATGGCTTTCCGCGCACTGTTGTTCTCAAAAAGCCCGGAGACGAATGCTGCCATGACGACGGCGTGCGAAAGCACGGGGATCCGCGCCGAAATCTGTTCTGACATTTTTACCGCCATCGAAAAAGCCAAGACACGACCATTTTCCTGCGTGATCGCGGATTGGGCTGAGCAACCAGAGGCGAGCTTTTTATTAAAACGCGCTCGCGAGTCGGTGCTAAACCGAGCCACAGTCGCCGTGGTGGTCGTCGATCATGAACCGACAGCTGCCGAGATGCGCGACCACAAACTCGATTTTCTGGTCTATCGCCCAATCTCGTCAGGCGAAGCCGATGCGGTGCTGCTGAAAGCCTGCGAGCAGATGCAGCCGTCGAGCGCAGAAGATCCAACTGAACCATCCCGTGAAGGCAGCGCAGGCATGACTGCCGGTTCGGGTAAATCCGGCGCGACGGGGCAAACTCACCAGGCCGAGTCCAGCAGCTTTTCTGAAGCGCCTTCAACCGAAGCCACCACGGATGAAGGCGGAACCGCTTACTCCGAGGACGAAGCGCCTCGACGCCGAGGTCACGCGGCGCCTCAGTTGAATGTAGTTTGTGCTGTCGCCCTCGTTTCGGTGGCCGCGTTTTTTCTGTGGAGATCGCGCGGAACCATCGACTATCTCTCGCACACCCCCGAAGGCAGAGTCCGCGTCCTGAAGGAATCCGTAGCGGCGCTCTTCTATCTAAATCAAACGGGCGCGCTGCCCGTCAGTTCCGCTGGCGCCGATGCACAACAGGATGCTTATTTCAGTCGCAACCCGGCGACTCCAGACGCCCAAGCCGCCGGGCCCGTTAAGATCGGCGTAGTGGCGACAGAGTCGACGCTGACCGAAACCCGCGCCCCTTTACCCAAGGCCGCCGACTTTCCGCTGCCCGCACCGGTTTTGCAGCAGCAGGAAGCTCCGCCGATTAAAGTAGAGCGAGCCGCGATTCCCGAGAGCATGCGAAACTCCCCGCCCATTGCGCCGCCCGTTGTAGTAACCGTGACTCCGGCGCAGATGATGCCGGTTTCGGCCCCGCAATCGCAACCTGTAGGCCAGCAATTGGGTCAGCAACTCAGCGAACCTGTCGCATTGAATGAAGAAGCGGCCCGAGCTCTGATTGTGCACACGGTCGACCCCGTGTACCCCGCCGCTGGCGTAGCCCAGAAACTCCACGGCGCGGTAGTCCTGCAGACGGTGATCGGACGCGACGGCACGGTAGAGGATGTGAAAATTGTCAGGGGCTATTTCGTGCTTGGCCGCGCGGCCATCGCCGCCATCAAGCAATGGCGCTTCCAGCCTTACATCATCAACGGCCACGCCGCGTCGACCCAAACCACGCTCACCATCAACTTCAACGCTCCTGGATAACGTAGCTAGCCGAAATCGATAGTCGTCAAGAAGAAACCGCGATCGCCGATCGACCAACGACCAGGACCGCCTTACGGCGTTCCCTCATACAACGGCCACAACCGGTCGGCGGTAACGCGATAAATAGCATAGGCGCTGCCATCGTCAAAGGTGCGCCGAAACAGCAGTTCGCCGCGGCCATCGCCATCGGCATCGACCGCGTCGATCAGCTCCATCCGCGGACTCACATCAAGATGCCGCGAATCAGTCTCCGAGAAAAACAGTTTTCGCAGCTCCCCTTCCAGGTTGGTGCGGGCGATCAGCGTGATCTCCTTTGGCTCCGCGGAGCTTGCGCTGGAACCGATCGCGGGCAATTGCGCCTTCGCCGAGAGCACCAGCACCGGCTCGTTCGAACTGGAGAGATCGAAGATTCGCAAGCTCACGCTATCGAAGGTCGGTGAGGGCGATTTCGCGCCAGGCTTGCCGCCCGTCTTACCCGTGGCTGCCTTGCCCGTCGATGCTTTCTTGGCCGTGCCCCCAGCCGGTTTTGGCATAAGCTGCGTCGAGGCCAACTCCAGCATCTTGTTGCGGTAAATCGCTTCTTCCACCGGCTTCAGATCATAGGAATAGGGACGCGGATCAGGCCCGCCAGCATCAGAAATCGCGGGGATCATCACCACCGGCGGCACCGCCGCAGGATCCTTCGCCGCCGCATCCGATTTTCCCGCACCGGCCAGCGATGCCGCGGGCGCAACTTGCGTCACCGGCGCGAAGACCGCGAACGGCTCTTCGTGCTCAACCTTCTCCGGCTTGCCACGCCGCAATCGCGGACGATTGGGATCGCCGATCGGCTCGTCATCATTCGACGCAGAAGCGCTCGGCGCGGAGGCGGGTGCGGACTTCGCGGTTTGTGCTGGTGAAGGTGCAGCCGCCGAAGGGCTCGCGGGTGCAGGAGTAGTTGAGGGCGCGGGCGTGGTTGACGCAGCGGTCGCAGGCGGCGCCGAAGACGCAGCGGGCGCGGACTTTCCCTGGTCCTTGCCCGCGTCGCTACTCTTGTCCTTATCCGGAGTCTTGCTCTCAGGCGCGCTGTCCGCCTCTGCTCGGGCGCGCCGATGAAGCACAGGCGGCCCGTTTCTGTCATCGTCGGCAATCACCGGCTCCGCGTATTTCTTCTTTTTCGATGGATCGATCGACCCCGCCGGCAGCCACTTGCCCTCCGCTATCCACGTGCGATTCAGCTGTCCTGGCTGCGTAATCGTAAACAGGCCCTGCGACACTCCGGTCACGAATCCTTCGTAGACAATCCCAAAGTCGAGAGCCATCGGAACCGGCGCAGCCTTATAAGACCCTGCGTCATAGAATTTTCCGTCCATCATGACGGCAATCGGAATAATCCGAGCTTTGCCTTTGGGCGAAAGCTGAACCAGCCCCAGCGCCCGCGGCCCCTTGTCAACCGCGGCTTTGCGGCCATACTGGGTCAACTGGGCGTGGGCCTCGACGGACGAAGTGGCGACGGCGATCGCCATGACCAAGGTGACGGCGAACAGGCTATTGCGATATAACGATGATCGGCGAGGAAAAAATTCCATGGAAGTCAATGATAAATCCCCAGACTTTAGTACGACGGACGAGAATGGCAAAGAGGTTGCCCTGAAAGATTTTCGCGGCAAAACTGTGGTCCTCTATTTCTACCCCAAGGCCGATACCCCCGGCTGCACCAAAGAAGCCTGCAGCTTCCGCGATAGCTATTCGGAGATCAGGAAAACCGGCGCGGTGCTGCTAGGAATTTCAGCCGATACGTCAACATCGCAGAAGAAATTCCAGGACAAATTCACCCTTCCGTTCCCGTTGCTAGCCGATCCGGAGAAGAAGATCGCGAACCTTTTTGGCGTGGTCAAAGAAAAGAACATGTACGGCAAAAAAGTGAAAGGCATCGCGCGCACCACGTTCGTCATTGGCCCCGACGGCAAAATCAAACACATCTTCAACAACGTCAAGCCCGAGGGCCACGCCGACGAAGTGCTCACCTATCTCAAGAGCGCCACGTAAAGGACCATTGCAGAGGTCAGAGGTCGGATTGCAGAGGTATGAACCAAGCAGTGTTTTCACTTCTGCAATCTGACCTCTAACCTCTGACCTCGCATCATGAGACCCATTGGTCGAGCTTCGCTGCTCAAGCCGGAGTTCTTCAACCGCGATCCCCGCCGCGTAGCGCGCGCTCTGCTAGGCAAGCTGATCATTCGCCAAACACCCACCAGCATCCTCGCCGGAAGAATCGTCGAAACCGAAGCCTATCTCGGCGCGGGCGACGCTGCCGCCCACAGCGCGGCCGGCAAGACGGCGCGTAACGCCGTTCTCTTCGGCCCTCCCGGCCACGCCTACGTCTATTTCATCTACGGCAATCACTACTGCCTGAATGTTTCCTGCTTGCCCGAGGGCGTCGCCGGAGGCGTACTGTTTCGGGCGCTAGAACCAGTCGCCGGCATCCAGCAGATGGCGAAAGCGCGAGGAATCGACCTGCCGGAAAAGCCGGAACTTAGAAAAATTTCTGTACTCAAAAAAATTTCTTCTGGCCCTGGCCGTATGTCCGAAGCTCTTGGAGTCACCCGTGTTCGCGACAATGACAAAAGCCTGGTAAGCGCCCGTTCCGATCTCCGCATCGTCGACGATAGCTATCGCGTTCGCCGCGTCACGGTTTCTCCCCGCATCGGAATTGTGAAGGCCGCCGACTATCCCTGGCGCTACTTCATCGCCGGAAACCCCTTCGTCTCGTAGTTGTTTTCGCGAGGATAATCTCCATCTTCCAGTCGGCCCTTGCCTAGCGCGACCTCTTCGGCGAAGATGCTAGTGTGCCGTCCCGGAAATTCGCATCAAAACTCTCATTGTCATCCTGAGCGAAGCGAAGTATCTGCAGTCCCGTCGCACAGCGCAGATCTCTGCCTCGCTACTGCACTGTTTACCTTGACCTTCGCTGTAGTCCTCCCATACTGATTCGTTGAATAAAGTGTGTAGGTTGTCGTCGCTGCCGGCACTACCTGCGCCGACGGTTTCGAAGAGTTCTCCGGTGTCTGCTTGGTGCTTTAACCACGGGGCACAGGGGTTCACGGAGGAGAGCGCAACTGCTGGTTCGCCTTGTAATTTTCCGCCTTATAATCGGGGGATGAAGCGCGTTGTGCATGCTGCTTGTCCGCATGATTGTCCGGATGCTTGCAGCGTTCTGATTACGATCGAGGATGGGCGCGCTACTAAGATTCAGGGCGATCCTGAGCATCCGGTGACACGCGGGTTTCTTTGCGCTAAGGTGGCTAAGTATCTCGACCGCGTTTATTCGCCGGGGCGCGTGCTTTATCCGATGCGGCGGGTTGGGGCTAAAGGGCCGGCACCTGGCGCTCTGTTAGCGGGCGGGGGCGCCCGCTCCACACAGGCTAGCTCAACACAAACCGACGCACAGGCTGCATTTCAGCGGATTTCCTGGGATGAGGCGCTCGGTGAAATCGCTAAGCGCTTTCGCCGCATCGCCGATGAATTCGGGCCTGAGGCTATTCTTCCTTACTCTTATGGCGGGACGCTCGGAGCGCTGAATGGCGCTTCGATGGATCGGCGATTCTTTCACCGGCTGGGCGCTTCGCAATTGGAGCGGACGATTTGTTCGGACGCGGGCGAAGTGGGACTGCAGTCGGTGATTGGCATCAAGATGGGGACGGAGCCGGAGCAGTTTGCGCATTCGCGATACATCATTGCGTGGGGCTCGAATATTCACGGCAACAATGTTCATCTTTGGCCGTTCATTGAAGAGGCGCGGCGCAACGGTGCGAAGCTCGTCGTCATCGATCCTTATCGCACGCGCACCGCGAAGCTGGCGGACTGGTATTTGCCGATTAATCCGGGGACGGATGCGGCGCTGGCGCTTGGGTTGATGAACGTCATCATTGGCGAAAATCTTTTTGATGGCGATTATGTTTCGCGTTACACGCTGGGATTTGAAGAGCTGAAGGCGTGTGCGGAGCAGTATCCGCCGGAGAAAGTTGCGCAGTGGACGGGGATTTCGGCGGACGATATTCATGAGCTGGCGCGCGAGTATGCGACGGTGCGACCGTCGGTGATCCGCGTCAATTACGGGATTCAGCGGTCGGATGGCGGCGGCATGGCGATGCGGGCGGTGACGATGCTTCCCTGCTTGATTGGATCGTGGAAGGAAGTTGGGGGCGGGTTGCAACTCTCGACTAGCGGAGCCTTTGGATTGAATTCGGATGCGCTGCGGATGCCCGAGTTGATGCGCGAGGTGCTGGGGCGGCCGGCGCGGATGGTCAACATGGTGCGGTTGGGGACGGCCCTGAATACGCTGAGCGGGCCTCCTATCAAGGCGCTGTTTGTTTATAACTCGAATCCGGCGGCGGTTTGCCCCAACCATAATGAGGTCGTGCGCGGGTTGATGCGGGAGGATCTTTTTACGGTCGTGCATGAGCAATTTTTTACGGACACGACCGATTATGCGGATATTGTTTTGCCGGCTACCACTTTTTTTGAGCACAAGGATTTGGTGGGGGCTTATGGGCATTATTTTTTGCAGATGTCGGAGCAGGCGATTGAACCGCTAGGGGAGTGCCGGTCGAATGTCGAGGTGTTTCGCGGGCTGGCGGAGCGGATGGGATTTGAGGAGGAGTGCTTTCGCGAGTCGGTGGACGCGATGATTGAGCGGGCGCTGGATTCGGGGAATTCGCGGCTGGAGGGGATTACGCGGGAGAGGTTGGAGCGGGAGCATTGGGTGCGATTGAATTTGAGTACCTCGGCGGCTGAAGCCGAGTTTGAGAGCGCGTTCGCTATTGCAGGTGTGTCGAGGGAGGCCGTATCCAGCGCGCCGGCATCACGAATGAGTAGGGATCCTTCGACTTCGCAAAACCATCCGCTTCGCGAATCGTTCTGCTGCGCTCAGGATGACAATTTGGAAATTTTGCCTGCCGGAGGAGTGAACCGCGGCGCCACCCGAAAACAAACTGCTCCATTCTTGCCGTTTGCGGAAGGGAATTTTGCTACTGTTAGCGGGAAGGCTGAATTTTATAGTGAGGGGTTGAAGGCTCAGGGGCTTGATCCGGTGGTTGCGTTTGCGCCGCCCGGGGAATCGCGGCATGGGGCGGGATCTAAATCTGGCTTCCCTCTTGAGCTTTTGGCGCGGAAGCCGGACAACCATCTCAATTCTTCGTTTGCTAACGTGCCGTCGGTTCGCGAGATGGAGCCGGGGATGGCGGAGCTGGAGATGCATCCAACTGATGCAGAGGCGCGAGGCGTGAGGAATGGCGATCAGGTTCGTGCGTTTAATTCGCGTGGGGAAATTGTGCTGCGGGCGCGCGTCGTCAATTCTCAAAATCAGGGTTCGGTTGCTCCGGGAGTGGTGGCGGCGTGGCTCGATTGGGCACGATTTGGGCCGGGCGGGCGAAATATTAATGTGCTCACGTCAGAAAAACTTACGGACATGGGCAACGCGGCGACGTTCTATTCCGTCTGTGTTGAAGTAGAACCATTTCGGGCGTGAGTTTCGGGGAGAAATCTGTCTCTGCCTTGGACGGTTCTCGATCTCTACCGTATAATTACCGTTTTCCTAACTCTAGTTTTTCGAGGTAGTTGCAATTCATTGCCATCATCAGGTAATCCCTGTCTCGGCCCTGCGGGCCGGACAGGACGCGGGTTCGCGGACAGAGTCGAAGTGCTCTCCATCTTCTTCCTCCCAAAGAGTTTGCAGGCGGAGCTCTGGGTGGAATTTTCTGCTTGTTTGGGCGACTTTTCTGTTGCTGACGGCGACTGCGATGGGGCAGTCGGATCTGATTGTCGGCATCGTCGTGCATGGCAACCGGCGAATTCCGGCGGATACGGTCAAGGCGCGCATTTTCAGCAAGGTGGGTGACGTGTATGACCAGGCTGCTATCGAGCGCGACTTCAACGCGTTGTGGAACACGGGCTACTTCGAGGACATACGCTTCGAGCGCGAGCAGAGCGACAAGGGTTGGATCATCCACATCTACCTCAAAGAGCGGCCGACGATCCGCGAGATCAACTACACAGGGCTGAATGCGGTCTCGACCAGCGATGTGCTGGATCGGTTCAAGGAGCGGAAGGTTGGGCTTTCAGTGGAGAGCCAGTACGATCCGACGAAGATCAAGAAGGCGGAAGTTGCGCTGAAGGAGCTGCTTTCAGAACACGGACATCAGTTTGCGACGATACGCAGCGAAATACGGCCAATCCCGCCGGCCGCGGTTGCGGTCACCTTTGTGATTAAAGAAGGGCCAAAGGTTAAGGTGGGGAAAATCATCTTCCGCGGGAACCGGCACATTAATGACCGGACGCTGCGGGCGTCGATGAAGAACCTCAAGCCGATCGGCATTCCGCATTCGATCTTTCTTGAAAACCTGTTTGCCAAGACGTATGACGCGACCAAGCTGGAAGAAGACACGGAACGGGTGCGGGCGGAGTATCAGAACCGCGGGTATTTCAAGGTGCTGGTTGAAGATCCGAAGGCTGAGATTCACGACACTGGGCACCCGGGATTTCATATTCCGTGGATTCAGAGCGGAGCAGGAAAGGCGGTCGATATCACGATGCCGATCGAAGAAGGGGATCGGTACCGGCTGGGCACAATCACGTTCAAGAACAACAAGGCGATTCGCAATACGGCTGCGTTGCGTAACCTTTTTCCGATGAGGGATGGAGATATCTTCAGTCGCGAGAAAGTGGCGAAGGGGTTGGAGAATCTGCGCAAGGCTTATGGCGAAAATGGGTACATCAACTTTACTTCGGTGCCGGACACGAAGTTCGACGACACGAAGAAAATCGTGAACCTGGAAATTGACGTGGACGAGGGCAAGGAATTTTATGTTCGCCGCATAGAGTTCCAGGGCAACACGACGACGCGCGACAAAGTTATTCGCCGCGAGATTGCGCTTGAAGAAGGGCAGATCTACAACTCGCATTATTGGGAGCTCAGTTTGTTGCGGTTGAATCAGCTGGGATATTTCGATCAGCTGAAGCCGGACGATCCGAATACGACGGAACGCCACCTTGACGAAAAGAACGGTACCGTCGATTTGACACTGAAGGTTCACGAAAAAGGAAAGAACAGCATTGGCCTGCAGGGCGGCATCAGCGGACTGGCGGGAGCTTTCGTGGGGTTGAATTACAGCACCAACAATTTTCTGGGATTGGGCGAGACTCTGTCGGTGCAGGCGAGCCTCGGCAGCCGGCAGCGCGATCTGGTATTTGGATTCACAGAGCCTTACCTGTTTGACCGGCCGATACAGACTGGCTTCAACGTTTACACGCGCAAGACGAACTATAACCAGGCGCGGCAATATGCGGTTTTGACGGGACAGAATCCGAATCTGCCCTCGGCCTATCTGCAGAACCTGCAGAATTATTCGCAGTCGAGCGAAGGATTCTCGAGCAGCGTGAGCTATCCGCTGCGCGGGAAACGGTCGTTTAAGCGGCTGGGAATCAGCTATTCATTCGACCGCTCGTCGCTGATTGCGGTGAGCAGTGCTTCGAAGCTGTTGTTTGAGAATCTGAACTTCCGCGGCATCAGCGGGCCGAATGCCCTGAATGGCATCATCACGAGCAAGGTCACGCCCAGCTTGACGATGAATACGCTCGATTCGAACTATGCGCCGCATCATGGCAAGAGTTTGTTTATCGGCGGTGAGTTTGCCGGAATCGGCGGCACGGTGCACACCATACGGCCAATCATTCAATATAAGCAGTTTTTCCCGATGCAAAAGCGCCGCAACGCGCTTGGCTACAATATACAGGCGTCGTTTATTACGGGATATGACGGGGTAGTTGCGCCTCCGTTTGAGCGAGCTTACCTGGGCGGCGAAAACGATTTGCGCGGATTTGATGTGCGCACGGTTTCGCCGATTGCGTACCTGCCAAGCGTGCAAAATGTCCCGCTGAAGAATCCGGATGGAACTTATGTTCCGGCTAACCCACGTTTCCCGGTGCAGATCAGTTCCTCCGGAACGTGCGTGAGCAATTGCTGGAATATTCCGATTCCGTATCAGCAACTGGTAACGCCGGGCGGAGATTTCAGTATTCACGGCAACCTGGAATATCGAATCACGATTGCGGGACCGGTAGCGATTGCACCATTTGTCGACATCGGCACTGATCCCATTCTGCGTACTTCGCAGTTGCAGATCAATCCGGTACAGTATCAGAGCTTGATCAGCACCCTGTTTGGCTGCCCGCAGCTGAGCACCGCTTACAGCTGCCAGGGCGGGAAGACCATCACCAATATTCCACCCGATCTGCAGCCGGTGCCGGGGACGAACTGGGTGCCGCGCATGTCGACGGGAATCGAGTTGCAGACGATGCTTCCTGTAGTGAATGCACCGTTCCGTATTTACTATGCTTATAACGCGCTGCGCCTCGATAGCTACGCGTACCCGCCGATACAGATCACACCCAGTATGTTCCCATTCGGCGTCAACCCAGGCGCCGCGAGCTACACTTATAACTACATACGATCGACACTGGCCGCACCGTTCAAGCTGCTGGAACCGAGGAAGACGTTCCGGTTTACGGTGGCGACGACGTTCTGAGAGCAGTAGTTGGCAAGTAGCTCTTAGCCGTTAGCGAAGACCGGAGGCTTGCCCTACCTAGGCTCACCAAGCCTCTCGCTTCCTTTGGCTAACTGTTAAGTGCTGATCTTCCTGACTGCTTATTCGATCTGCACCAGTTCACTTGCTGCCGGCGCTGCCGACTGTTGCGGGGCTCGCCATGCGTCCAGGACGGAGACCTGGTGGACGCAGGAGACGGTGCAATGGGGAGCGCAGGACTTTTCGGTGTGGAATTCGCGGCGGATGTCGGAGAGCGTGTATTTTTCGAGCGGAATGCCGGGATAGCCGCGCTGCTGCGAGCAATAGTGGACAAGGCCGTCTTCGCAAATATAGAGGTAGCGTGCGCCGGCGCGGCAGCGCCATTGATTGGGACGGCCTAGAGCGATGTTGTCCTGGAAGGCATTCACACGCGTAAAACTGCGCTTCTCGAGATTCTTCATCTCGTGATAGACGCTGCGCTCTTCGTCGTTCAAGGGCTGAACCTGGCCGGTGCCATCATGAATGATTCCGATGGTCGAGCTGAAGCCTAATTCCAGAGCACGCTTGCCGATGGTGAGCGCATCTTGGGGATGGCTTACTCCGCTGCCGACTACGGAATTGATATTTACGTGAAATTCGGCGTGCTCGGCGAGCAACTCTAATTTGCGGTCGAGCACTTTCAGACTTTTCTTCGAAACTTCATCGGGATTTACATTATCGATCGAGATCTGGAGCCACTCCAAGCCTGATTGATTCAGGCGCTTGATGCGGTCGGCGACCAGGAGATAACCGTTGGTGATGAGGCCGGAGACAATGCGGCGCTTGCGCATGTGGTGGATGATGTCGTCGAGTTGCGGATGGAGAAGCGGCTCGCCGCCGCTGATGGTGATGACGGAGGTGCCGAGATCGCCGAGCAGATCAACGCGATGCAACATTTGCTCAGTCGGCACGGGCTTGGAGAAATCATCGAACTCGTTGCAGTAGGTGCAGGCAAGATTGCAACGGCGGATGGGAATGAGATGCGCGAGCAGAGGATGGTCGGTCGAAACGACGGCCTTGAGGATTTGCCATAGGCCATGAACGTTTCGTTCGGCCGCTTTGAATTTGCGGCGCCATGCCAGGGACCTGTTCGGGGTTGTGGTGGTCATCGTTGCATCTGTTTCTATTTCACCACAGGATCGTGTCTAGTGGCCAATTTGACGCAGCCTAAGGCAGAAAAGTGAGACTGAATGGCGATTGGGCCCACCTGTTGGCCGCATCGCTGGCGATCGGCAGATGAAATGATTGCAATCGCGGCTGCCAAAACCAAATGAGCGAGAACGCTGGCCCGAGTGATTGCTTGGACTTGGGCAGAATCCGCAGGGCATTGCCTCGGAGTTGTCTTTGGCCCAATCGACGAATCGATGTGCTGATGTCGGCGGTTTCAGTCGGACGATGCTCGCCGTTCAACTGGTGACAGTGCTGACCACAGCGGGTTGCTGCGCACCCCTACACTGTCGATTGCGTGAATGAAGGTAAGTGGCTCGACCCCGCGGTGTAGGGAGCACCAAGCCGCTTCGTTAACCTTTTTCGTGTCCTGCTGAAACTCCTGCCCAGTAGCTTGCAAATCGGCCAAAAAGATTCAAAACACCGTGATGTTTGCCGATGTCGCGGTGACTCCGTTCAGTGTGGCGCCAATCGACGACGATCCTGTGCCGGTGGTTAAGGCCAGGCCCGCGCTGTTGATGATGGCGACGCCTGGGACTGACGACGTCCAGGTTACTTGTTGGGTTAGGTCCTCGGTCGAGCTGTCGCTAAACGTTCCCTTCGCCGAGAACTGCTGACGGGTGCCCAAGTTAACGCTCGGATTTGCGGGCGTGATTGTGATCGTTGACAGTGTGGCGTCGGTTACGTTTAAGGAAGCTACTCCTACCTGTCCTCCGAAGGCGGCGATCACGGTTACGGTGCCGGGGGCTATGCCGTTTGCCCAACCGTAGGAGCCTGATGCGTTGCTCATGGTGGCGAGGGCTGGATTCGATGACGTCCACAGCACGGAGTTCGTGATGTTCTGTGTCGTGCCGTCGGTGAGCGTTCCGGTTGCGGTCAGGGCAATCGACGTGTTCTCCGCGACGGTGCCGTTGTTGGGCGCCGTGATTGCGATTGCGGTGAAGCCTTCTACGGTCACGCTCGCTGAGCCGGTTTTTCCACCGAGAGTGCTGTCGATAGTCACCGGGTTCGGATTGATCGATTCGCCGGTGACGATGTTTTCGTTGACTGTGGCGATGGTCGTATCCAAGGAGGTGAAGGTCGAGGCAGTTGTGATCGACTGAGTGGAGCCGTCACTGAACTTGCCGGTGGCTTGCAAGGCCAGGTTCGCATTCACAGCTAGCGTCGCTGTTGCCGGAGCTACGGTGATGGTACTCAGCGTTGCCGTGCTCACGATGAGTGAGGCGGTGCCGGTCATTCCTCCGAAAACGGCGGAGATGGTTGCGGTGGCGCCGCCGGGAGCGACGGCCGTGGCGACTCCTATGCTTCCTGAGGTGTTGCTGATGGTGGCCACTGGGTTATTGCTGGCCCACACTACATCTTGCGAGATGTTTTGGCTCGTAGTGTCGCTAAACGTGCCGATCGCGGTGAAGGTTTGGGTGGTGAGGGGAGCGATCTGAACGTTTGTCGGCCCGACTGCGATGGATTGGATGGTCGCGGTGCTTACGTCCAGCGTGGCCATTCCACTCACTGAGCCTAGCGTTGCCGTGATGCTGGTAGAGAGGCCGGCTCCTACAGCTTGAGCGCGACCGGTGCCAGGTCCGATGGTTGCCGCGCTTGGCTTGGATGAAGCCCAGGCCACTTTTGTGGTGAGGTTACGCTTGCTGCCATCGTTGTATAAGCCATAGGCCGCGAACTGATAACTCGTGTTATTGGCGATGGTGACGGTGTTCTGAGGGCCGCTTGGAATCACGATGGAAGTGAGTGTTGCGGTCGCTACGGTCAAGCCCGTGTTTCCGCTGACTGTGCCAGAGGTCGCGGTGATGGTAATGGCTGTGCTGGTGAGGGCGAGCGCAGTAACTAGGCCGCCAGGGGAAGTAATGGATGCCTGCGCGGTATTCGATGACAACCAGGTGGCGGTCGCGGTCAGATCCTGGGTGGAGCTATCGCTGTAAGTGCCGGTTGCGGTAAACGGCGTGTTGGTGCCGAGCGGGACGGTGTCGTTGGCGGGTGTCACGGCAATCGACTGCAGGATGGCTGCGGTTACGGTAAGAGAGCCTGTTCCGGATACGGTGCCCATGGTCGCGGTGATAGTGATCGCATTGGCGTTCGCTACCAAGCCCTTGGCCAAGCCTCCGGCGCCGATTGTGGCGACGGAGGTATTCGACGAGGACCAGGTCGCGGTGGCGGTCAGGTCTTGCGTTGTGTTGTTGCTGTAGTTGCCGGTGGCGGTGAACTGCGAGGTTAGACCGGCGGCGACAGACGGGGTTTGGGTCGAAACAGTGATCGAGGTGAGGGTGGGAGCCGGAGTTGAACTACCGCTACTGCAGGCTGCCAGCAGCCCTGCCAGAACTAGTGCGAGAAGCAACGCAACGTTTTTCATGAGGGAGGTCTCCACTAAATCGTGAAATGTTGTCTAAAGTAACCAGGTGGATGAAAAACTCCATAAACTGCTATCCAGTTGCAGGGGATTTTTCGCGCAGGCGAACTGCTAAATAGTCCCAAGTAACATGGTCGAATACTTAGGCCCGAGGAAGAGGAGAGAATAATAACAGGAATCAGGCGCTTTTCAAATCCCTAGAGAGGTGTGAGGTCAGAGGTTGGATTGCAGACGTACGACTATAGATTGCGTCCGAGGCCTGGCGGGTTTGCCCGATCGACCAGTTACCAAAGTATCTGACGTAACCTTGCTGTTACGCAGCTCGTCCTCCACACTTCTGATGATGCAGTTTTCGCGCAGTCATATCGCAATCGCGGTGGGCTCGGCTGGCTTGCTGGTGCTGGTTTTCCTAGGCTATTTGTATTGGCTCAGTAGTCAGCCGCCGGTATTATCGCGGTCGGAGGAGCGCGACCCGCTGACGCAGATGCCGATCAGCATCACCATGAATCCGTTTCGCGATCGGACGATTGAACGGACGGCTAACAAGTTTATTGGAGAGATGCGCGACGGGAATTGCAAGAAACTGCTGGCGAAGTGGGAAAGGGATTACCGTAAGAAGCGCGCGGACTTTCTTTGCAGCTCGGAGGCGCAGCATCCCTTGATTTCATGGAACCTGGTGGAATGGGAAGACGCGCCGCCGCTGGTGATTCTGCATTACAAAGGCGAACGTTATAGCACGCCCGCGCAGGATGCGACTTATAAAGACCTCTTCTCGGTTACGGAGGAGAAGAAGGATGAAGGATGGGCGGTTACTAAGTACGATTCGTTTTACTGACCTCTCCTGTTCATTGTTAACTTCTTCCAGTCTCCAGCTCACAAGTAACAGCGTCTTAACAGTAAATGTTGGGAATGAATATGCGGCTCCCTCAGGGGCTAAAGCCCTCGTCTTTACTGTCTGTTGCGGCACGGCTGAAGCCGTGCCCTACCCAAAAACGTACCTTACCCAAATCCGATTCCCGCCCCTGAAGTGAAAGATGGGGCACAAGCTCTATCCGCCGATGTGGACCATGGTTCTGGAGGCGGGAACGAATCCTGGCTCGCCGATGTGGTGACGCTCTTCTTTTTTCCCTATTACTTGCTGGATGAAGTCGACTAGCTTTTCGTCGGGTGCGCCGCGGCGCATCAATTCATGCAGGTCGTGATCCCAGACGGAAAATAAGCAGGTGCGCAGCTTGCCGTCGGAGGTGATGCGGATGCGGCTGCAATGGCCGCAGAAGGGGTGCGACACGGGAGCGATGATTCCGATTTCGCCAACGCCATCGGCGAAGCGATAGCGGCGGGCGGTTTCGCTGCGCTGGTGCGCGATTTCTTCGAGCGGCAGATATTCGGACATGCGAGCGAGGATTTCTTCGAGCGGGACTACGATTTCGGGGGTCCAGACGCGGTCTTCTTCGAGGGGCATGAATTCGATGAAGCGCACGACCACGTTTTCTTCGCGGGCAAATTTGCCGAAGGCTGTGACTTGATCTTCGTTGAATCCGCGGAGGAGGACGCAGTTGATTTTCACCGGATCTAATCCGACTTGGCGCGCAGCGCGGACTCCGGCGAGGACGTTCTCGTATCCGTTGGGAACGCGAGTGATGCGGGCAAATTTCTCGGGGTCGACGGCATCCATGCTGACGGTGACGCGGTCGAGTCCGGCGTCTTTAAGGGGCTGAGCGATTTCCGCCAGGAGGTGGCCGTTGGTGGTTAGCGCGATTTCTGGCTTGTGGCCTTCTTCGGTGCGGAGTTTGGCTAGGTCGCGCACGAACTCGACAATGCCCTTGCGAAGCAGCGGTTCGCCGCCGGTCAGGCGAATTTTTGTGATTCCCAGGCTGACGAGGATGCGGGCCATGCGGAGATAATCGTCGAAGGGCAGCTCGGCAAAGGCTGCTCCGTTGGTACCGGTGCGGCAGTAGACACATTTGTAGTTACAGCGGTCGGTGATGGAGATTCGCAGGTCGTGAATGGAGCGGCCGAATTTGTCGGTGAGCGGCATAGAGAGTAGCAATTAGCCGTTTGCACTTAGCCATTAGCTTTTGCAAGGCAACGTCGTCGCCGCTCTTGCTAAATGCTAATTTGCCGAACTTGGGAAACAAGGCAGGCAGGGAAAGCCCTGGCGAGTGTTTCCTTTCCAACTTGGGGAGGCGCGAACGTTTCCGTTCGCACCCTCGAATCGCGCCTTTCGAACTGGCGTAATCCTCGTCTCTGGGGCCACGCATAAGTGAGGTCTCAGAGATCGGAAACTCGATCTACATTATAGATGCCGACGGTCGACTCTGCGAAGCATCATTCCGCGCGCTATAGGCGCTAACCACAGAGGGCACAGGGGACACAGGGAGGGACACCGCGGGATTCAGAGAGGGTTGTGTTCGCGCCAGTGTCTCACGATCGATTCCTTCCAAACGCTGGTACACTTTTCCGATGAAAGCTCTGGTTATTACTCGCTTCGGCGGGCCGGAAGTTCTTGAGTTGCAGCAGGTGCCGGAGGCGCACGCGGGGCCGGACCACGTTCTGGTGGAGGTCGAGGCCGGAGGGTTGAACTTTGCCGATCTGATGACTATGCAGGGCGGGTACGCTGGGACTCCTAAGCCTCCGCTGACGGCGGGGCGCGAGTTTGCGGGGCGCGAAGTTGATGCTGATAACGCCGCCGGGCGGCGGGTGATGGGGTATACGCAGTGGGCGGCGTTTGCGGAGAAGACCGTGGCCAAGCGCGATCTGGTTTGGCCGGTTCCTGAAAATTGGACGGCAGAACAAGGCGCAGCGTTTCCGGTAAATTTTTTTACCGCGTACCTGGCTTATTGGAAGGCTGGTCTGCTCGGTCCTATAAAGGAGACGCGCAACAAGGCGGGACGCGTGCTGATTCATGCCGTGGCTGGCGGGGTGGGAACGGCGGCGGTGCAGATTGGGAAGATTCTTGGCATTGAGATGTATGGGACTTCGTCGTCGGATGACAAGCTGGCGAAGGTGCGCGAGCTAGGATTGCAGCATGGGATTAATTACAAGCAGTCCGATTACGCCGAGGCGATCAAAGAGTTGACGAAGGGTGAAGGGGTCGACGCGGTTTTTGAAATGCTGGGCGGGCCGCATGTGGCGAAGAGCGTGAAGTGCGTGGGCGAATTTGGGCGCGTGATTGTTTATGGCGCGGCTACGGGCGAGACTCCGACGCTTGATACGCGGGTTCTGTATACGAAGGGCGCGAGCGTTCACGGTCTGTGGCTTTCTTATTTGAGTGCGAATCGTCCGCTGATGGAAGCGGCGTGGAAGCAGCTTTCGGAGTGGCTTGCGGCAGGGCTGCTGCATCCGGTGATTGGCAAGGTTTTTCCGCTGGAGCAGGCGCGCGATGGTTACATGCTGCTTAAAGAAGGTAAGAACTATGGCAAGATTGTGCTGAAGCTTCGCTAGCGCGCGTCGATGTGAAGCACGGATGTCGGTATCGATCTTAGTTCTTTTCAAACGATTTTCGTTCTTTTCAAAACGATCTTCCCAAACAATCCGAGACAAGACACTTCGAATCTGTTGTTTACTCATCCCATCAATTTCTGCTAACCGCTTGAGCGTGAGTTCGTCCAATAGGCATGTTGGCTAAAGCGCTTAAGGCGAACAGCTTTCGCGTGAACAGCTGTGTGAAAAGGCGCGGTCATGGCGGGTTCCGTTCATTTTTGGACATTGATGTGCGGATGAGAACAGGTGCCCGAGTGGGTGTGGAAGGCTCGCGCACTCTGTTCAACAACTTGCGCTCTTTTTAGTCTGGCAGCGAGAATGCCACACCGAGACGAGTGGTTTGCAAGAAATAATGGGAACTTACTCGCAGCGAGATTCGTATCCTGTAGCGAACTGAAGTTAGGTCAGAGGTGAGAGCGCGAATTCTTACTTCTTCAAATTGGACTTCGCGCCTACGAGGTGGACGAAACCTGAAAATTCGATCCGCCTGAAAAAGAAATTGCAGGGTGATGGGACTGGCGCAGGCATGGTTTGGCGGCCCTGGATGCGCCGGATTCCGGTAAAAAGAACGAGCGCGAGGCCCGCATCTTTTTGCATCACCCTGACATGCGCATTGTAGGACTTTGCAGGAAAAAGGCAAGCCCACAGTCGAGCGTCCGAACCAATCACCAGCCGCCCCTAATGCCCGGCCGGAAACCGGGAGAAAGATAAGGAGCATATGAAACTGACGAATCTGGCAAAGACTGTTGTGCTCGGGCTGGCCGTGCTGCTCGCGACGAGTGCTTTCGCAAGTAACAAAGGGACGCTGCTGGTGGGAGAGTCATTAGAAGTTAACGGTCAGCAACTCAAGGCGGGCGAGTATCAAGTGCGCTGGGATGGAACGGGTCCGACGGTCGAGGTCAGCTTTTTGATGAACAACAAGGAAGTGGCGAAGACATCGGCGAAGGTGGTTACAGCCGACAAAGCTTATAGTGCGGACTCGGCGATACTCGACCACAGCAACGGCAAGGCGACGATTTCTGAGCTGCGCTTTGCGGGCAAGAAGTTTGCACTGGATATTACGCCTACCGAGAAGGCGGAAATGGGCGGCGGGAAGTAAGTGAGTTAGTAACTCCTGGAAGAGCGAGGGGAGCGCTGCGGCGCTCCCTTTTCTTATTGGTGGGACTCGGTTGGAGGCTGCGATGGGCTTGCGTCGCTTGCGTCAGCTTTCTCTAACTCGGCGGTAAGATGAACGTTGCTGCCGGCGCTGGATTTTAATGCGCGTTCCCAATTTTTAAATCCTGACTTCTTGACGACTACAGTGTGGTCGCCGTCTGCGACCTGAACGTCTGAGGGCGTGTTACCGACGAAACTGCCGTCGACTTCGATGTCAGCGCCTGGGGGAGTTGAGTCGATTTGGAGTTTGGCTGCTGGCGGACTGGCGTTCTGATCACGGTTCGTGGCAGTCACGCTTTGGTCGGACGCAGGAGCCGCAGGCTGAAACTTTGCCAGGTCGAGTTTCATATCTCCGTTGACGTAGGCGGTGAATTCGGCACCCTTGGGGAGGGTGATGTCTTTGCCGTGCATGAAGAGGAAAAATGGGGCGGCTGGGAAGAAGATGAGTCCGGTGGCGACAATTCCTGCGGTCATCATTCCAACGTGACCACCACCATTGCCGCCTTTCACTGAGCGCAAGGCGGCCTTGTCGCCGTTCGCCAATTTGACATAGTCGACGTTAATCTCGAGCTTACCTCCTCGCGCCATTCTTCGTTTCGGCTGAGCTTCGGTGACGGTGCCGAGCGCGATGCCACCCTTGGGAACGACGAGCGTGCCGTTTACGCTGATGTCTTGCAGCACTTCGAAATCCACGGTGTCGCCGACGTGCGCGTCGGCGGAGGAGACAGTGCGATTGAATCGCAATCTGACGGGGACAGCGTCTTCCAGCACAAATCCTTTTGCGGAAGTAAAGTTAGAGGTTTGCTCTGGCTGTTGCGGCGCGGCCGGGCTCGCCGGTTGCGCGTTAGTTGCGCTGTTCTGAGCTTGCGCCTGGACGGATTGAACGACTAAGAGAAGAGATAGGAAAAGGATCGTGACGCGCAAATGTAAGGTGCGTTTCATCGAGTCTCCTAGGACTGAAATCTATTGGTGCAGGGAAGAAATCGGTGAACGAGATAGTATGAACTTTGTTAGTGCGAGTTGAAAGGGAATAGTGCGCCGCTGGGGTTGAAGGGGAAGAGATGGGTAGGGATTCTTCGACTCGCGGGGCCATGCGCTTCGCTTATGGCTCGGCGGCGCTCAGGATGACAACTTAGTAGTAGGACTCGCGGCTTCCCGCGGCTAAGCCACCAGTGATTTCGCGGCAGATACGGCACGGTCAAAACCGTACTCTTTCAAAGCATGTTCAATCTTAGCGACTGCGCGAAACTTAAGTAGATGGCGTGGGTGGACGGCAAAAGCTATAATCCCCCTTCGTGCGCATCCTTGTTCTCAGCGACATTCACAGCAACCTTGAGGCGCTGGACTCGTGCCTGGCGGCTGCGCCAGCGCACGACCTCGTCGTCAATCTCGGCGATACTGTTGGTTATGGCGGCAATCCCAACGAAGTCATTGCCAAGGCGCAATCGCTGGGACGCGTCTTCGTCCGCGGCAACCACGACAAAGCGGTCAGCGGGCTGATGAATCTCGAGGAATTCAACCCGGTGGCCGGCCTCGCCACGCTTTGGACGCGCGACCAACTCACTGCGGAAAATCTGCAATGGCTGCGCACACTGCCGCAAGGCCCGATTCACCTTGACGAACTGCCGGGCCTACAATTCGTGCACGGCTCTTCACTGGACGAAGATGAATATATGGTGAGTGCGCGCGACGCGATTGCGCCGCTCATTACCAATCCCGTACCGATCACTTTCTTTGGACACACTCATCTGCAAGGTGGCTTCGTGCTCAGCGGGGAGATCAGCGAAGCTTATCGTCCGGGCTATCGGACGGTCGGACAGCCGGAGTCGTCGGACTGGCCGCTGCGCAAAGATCGCCGCTATCTGATTAATCCGGGCTCTGTGGGACAGCCGCGGGATGGCGACTGGCGCGCCGCCTTTGCCATGTTCGACTCCGACTCCTGGATTGTGAGTTTTTATCGTGTTCCCTATAATCTGCGCGTCGCCCAGGAAAAAATTCTTGCCGCAAATTTGCCGCAACGCCTGGCCACGCGGCTCGCTACGGGTAGATGAAAGATCTGAAGCGGCGACCCACTTCTTTCTTCTCTCCGCGGCAATAATCCCGCTGGTTTATCAGTGAAACTTTCCTCGTGTTCGGGGGTTTACCTACCTGTGCGTTGCATTGTTCGTGCGCACTGTCGATCTATTTTCGGCATCCATATTTCGAAGTTGTCGCCACGAGGCGGACATTCCGACCGATGAACCGTGCATCTCGTTTTGCCAGATTGCTTTTCTTGACCGGCACGTTGGCAACTGCCGCATTGGGCACGGCCTGCGCCCATCATTACTACCAGGTCTATGATCCCTACTACAGCGACTACCACGTCTGGAACCATGACGAGATTGTCTACTACCATCAATGGGCGCACGAATATCACCGCGATCCGAATCGCGATTTTCGCCACCTGCCTCCCGGAGAACAGAAGGAATACTGGGCGTGGCGGCATGGCCACGGGGATCATCACTAGAAGTTCGCGCCGGATCGATCGTGCTGTCTCTGGTGTTCAGAAAATCCCCGTTTGAGGAACCTTGAGCGCGGGAAGCTTATAAGGCCGCGGTGCGGACACTCACTCCTGTCGGAACATCAAGTCTTCGAGTGCCATACGTCGCACCTGCCAGAATTCGCGCTCCTGATCGTCGATGCGCAGCCTGCATTCTCCGAGGTCATTAAAGTGCAGTCTGACCTGAAACCTCGAATTGGCCTGATCGTCTTGAACGGTGATGTCATGCTCGTTTAACTTGAAGGTCACTGAGCGACTCAAGTCTTTCGCCTTGAGAAAAACCGTAAACGCGTCGATGTCGTCGGCCAGCGAAAATTCATAGGGGGCATAGGTCGGTCGCTGGGCATTGCGCGTCTTGACGTCCTCCTCTGCCTGTTGCCGCAGGGTCGCAAAAACCTTGGCTAGGGTGCATGCGGAGCGCGAGGTCACCCAGTCGAACTTTGATGGATCTTTGGCGTTGGCATTGCCATTACCGTTACCATTGTTGCCGTTCGCGGTATTTGTTGCAGTGCCAGTCGCAGCGTTATTCCCTGCTTTGTCGTTACTCACGATTTTCACTCCCCGGCCATCATCCGATCACCTTAGATGCCGCGCAGCCCCTCGCTGTTGTGAGGGGGACGATACCAGGGGCGGATGCCGTGGCGCTTTCGCGCACTTTACGAAAGAGTGGCGAGAGGGTCATCAGCACGCACGCGGGCGTGATCAGCCGACGTTGTAAACTCATTTCCATGCCTTCGCGTGCTTCGGATTCCAGCAACTTTTTCTCTGCTCCAAAATCAGCGCCCGCCGCCCATACCGCGCACGTCGATGGCGGAGCGCGCGGCAATCCCGGCCCCGCGGGTTACGGCGTAGCCATTCAGGATGGCTCAGGCCACTCGGTCGCGGAACTCAGCGAGTATCTCGGGCACCGCACGAACAACTACGCCGAGTATCAAGGGCTCCTCGCGGCGCTTCGTTATGCGGCGGAAAACCAGATCAAGGCGCTTAAGGTGATTAGCGATTCCGAGCTGATGGTCCGGCAGATGAAGGGAATCTATAAGGTGCGGAATCCGGATTTGCGCAAGCTGTACGACGAGGCGCAGCAGTTGGTGCGGCGTCTGGAATATTTTGAAATCCGGCATGCATTGCGCGAGCACAACAAGACAGCTGATCGGCTGGCCAATGAGGCCATGGATCGAGGGAAGAAGTAAGATTGCAGAAGTAAGTTTGTAGAGGTAAGAGGGCGGAGTGCAGAGGTGAATCGGAGAACCGTTTTCGAAGCGGTTTTGACCTCTGCAATCTGACCTCTACAATCCCATCTCTCCAATCTCCTCACTCTCCCGAGCTGTGATCGTGCACAATCTTCCAGCCGTCATGGAATTTGCGGAAGATAAGGGTGAACTCGCCGTGCGGCGTCTTCCCGTCTGGCATGGTCAGATGAAACTCTCCGCGGACAAATGCCGCTTCGGGGCCGAGCGTCTCGATGCGCAGGTTGGCGAATTCGAGTTTGCCCATGTCATGGCCGGCACTTTGATATTTATCCTTGTAGCGATCGAGGGCCGCCTGCCAGCCTTTCGACTCCCGCGCGCCTGAGAAAAATGTCAGCTCCGGGGAATTCCAATAGCTCGCCATGAAGGTTTCAAGATCGTGCCGATTCCAGGCCGCCTGCTGCTCTTCAATCACCTTGCGAATCGCTGCACGCGCAACATCGGAACTGTCCTGCCCGACTGAAGAAATAGCGAATGAAGCAAGCGCTCCGGCAAGCAAGATTAGAGATCGCATAGCCCCTCCGCTGATAAGTTTCGCACGATTGCAGAGGGAATTACTTGAAGTATTTACTGAGGAAAGAGCGGGATTCGTCTGGCAAACCCGTCAGGTAAACTAAAAAAGCCAGTGCCGCTGAAAAAACTGATGACTGACAACTGTTGGCTGACAACTGCTTTTATGCCCTGCTCTTCTTCGTCGCCGCCGCAGCCTTTACTTTTACCGTTTCCCATGGCCGCTTCGGACGGTCAACCTCGCACTGGTCGCGGTCTTTCACGCGATCGTATTGATAGGAATCGCTGACCGTGCCGAGCGATTCGTTGTACAGGCTTGGCAAGCCTAGCGCTTCCTTCAGTTCTTCAGAGAACTGTTGCAGCGCTTTCAGGTGATCGGCGGTGGCTGGCACTTCGGTCTTGGTGGTTTTTAAGAACTGCTGATAGCCTCGGTTGACCAGCTTTGAAATTTCGCTGCCGATCAAGTATCCGGGATAGGCAAATATTTTCACGCCGCCGTCATCCGTCTTCTGGATTGCGGCCGAGCAGTTATATTTCTTCAGGAACACGCGGGTTTGGGCGCCCGGAGCCTCGATCAGGTCAAAGCCATGATCGCGCAGCCACTGCACCGCTTCTTCGTAGATTTTCTGTTCGACTTTCGCTGCCATTTTATGAACTCAATTCTCGCGAATAATTTCTGAATTACTTACCGCACCACGTTTTAGATGCCGCTTGCGTGGTTTTGATGGAATCAAAACTCGCAGGTGCGAATCTAATTACCTTGGAATTCGGTATTGTCTAATTCTGTAACGCGATTCGACAACGTTAGTATAGATATACCTTTTTACGTTTGCGGGCACATTACGTCAGTCACAGAGACATTCGTTTCAGATCACCGAGAGTAACGCTCAGAATATTGCTCAATGACAGCAACCGCTTACAGTTCCGCGCCCTTGCCGCCCGACGCCACGCGGGCGCCTCGCGGGGAGGCTGTTCTCGCGGCTATCGGCAATACTCCGTTGCTGCCGCTCGACGCGCTCGTTGCCGATTTTCCCCAAGCAAATCTTTTGGGCAAGGCCGAATGGTATAACCCTGGCGGTTCGGTCAAAGATCGCGCCGCCGCCCGAATCGTGGCGGAGGCGCGCCGCGCCGGTCAACTCGCTCCTGGAAAAATTCTGCTTGATTCCACCAGCGGCAACACCGGCATTGCTTATGCAATGCTCGGCGCCGCTCTCGGATTCCCGGTCACTCTATGCGTTCCCGAGAATGTTTCGCTCGAGCGAAAACGCATTCTACAGGCATACGGCGCAAATATCATCTACACCGATCCAGCCGAGGGCTCCGACGGAGCGATCAAGATCGCCCGCCAACTCGCCGCGCATCATCCCGATCTTTATTTTTACGCCGATCAATATTCGAATGACGCCAACTGGCGCGCTCATTACGAGACCACGGCGAATGAAATCTGGCAGCAGACTGAAGGGCGCCTCACGCACTTCGTCGCCATGCTCGGGACCACCGGAACTTTCATTGGCACGACGCGGCGCTTGAAAGAGCTCAATCCGACCATTCGCTGCGTCTCGCTGCAACCCGACTCTGCGTTCCACGGTATAGAGGGCGCCAAGCATTTGCCGTCCGCAATTGTGCCGCGCATTTACGACTCGTCGCTTGCCGACGAGAACCTCGAGATCTCCACCGAAGATGCGCACGCCATGGCCCGCCGCCTGGCGCGAGAACAGGGCTTGCTTGTTGGGGTTTCTGCCGCAGCCGCGATCGTCGGCAGCCTTAACATCGTCGAGCGGCTGAAAACAAGTCAGTGCTCGACTGTCGTGACCATCCTCTGTGACTCCGGCGAAAAATATCTCAGCGAAAGATTCTGGAGTGAGGTATGAGGTCAGAGGTCAGATTGCAGAGGTGAAAATCCACGGACTCGAATTATCGCGGCGAGTGAAAGTGTTTACCTCTGCAATCTGACCTCTAAGCTCTGACCTTGCACAACCTCTGACCTTTGGCCATGCTGAAAATTTCCGAGTCCGACTATCTCTCGCTTCGCCAGCACGGCGAGGAAGCCTATCCTCACGAGTGTTGTGGGGTCCTGCTGGGCCACTTCGAAGACGACGGCGCTAAGACTGTCACGCGCATTGGGCGCTGCGGCAACACCCGGGCCGATTCGCCGCACAACCGCTATCACATTGATCCGAAAGAGCTCATCCGTATTCAGCGCGAAGGACGCGAGCGCGGCGAAGACATTGTAGGCTTCTATCATTCCCACCCCGACCACCCCGCGCAATGGTCGCCCACCGACTTGGCCGAGGCGCACTGGTTCGGCTGCTCCTACGTCATCACCAGCGTGGAGAAGGGCAAGGCCGTGCTGACAAACTCCTTCGAGCTCACGGGCAGCGACGAAGCCGAAAAGAAGCTAGTAGACGAGAAGACCGAAGTAGGGTGATCGGGAACTGGTCTCCTTCTAGCCCAACACCTTCAGCACCACTGCCGTAATGTCGTCATGCGGCGCGGTGCCGTCAGAGAACGCATCCTGGCGATCGAAAACGAAATCGACCGACTCCGTCGCCGACTTCCGCAGGCATTGTGCCCAGGCCTCTTTTATTTGTGAGGTGCAGAATTCTTCTCCGTCCGGGTTGCGCAGCTCATGCAGGCCATCGCTCGCGAAAAGTACGCAGTCTCCGGGATCGAGCTGCACTACGTGCCTTTCATAAGTGCTGCCGGCAAACATTCCCGAGGGCAATCCGCCGTCGCCGAGCGGACGACAGGTTGTTGCGGAAACCAGCAGCGGCAGCGGCATACCGGCATTGGAGAAAATAAGTTCTCGCGTTATGGGATTGAAAAGCGCGTACAGCGTCGAGCAAAAGCGGCCGCTGATCGGGCGCTGCACCAGCCGTTCGTTCAAGCTCGCAAGCACGCGTGCCGTATCGGTGCCGCATTTGTGAATGCCGCGCAGGGTTCCCATCACCAGTGCGCCGTACATCGCCGCCGGGAGGCCCTTGCCGACGACATCACCCAGGTAAATGCCGACGAAACCGTCAGGCAGCTTGAAAAAGTCGGCAAAATCCCCACCTACCTCGAAAAAAGGTATGCAACGGAAGGCGATCTCCAGCGATTCATGGCTGAGCCCCTTAACGGGCAGCAGCGACGCCTGAATCAGTTGCGCTTCGCGCAGATGCTCGCCGCAAAGGCACTCTGCGTGGGCAATGCTTTCTTTCATTAACTTCGATTCCACTACGGCAATCACTTCACGCATGCGCGGCTCTCCGTAGCCATCAGATCGGCAAATTGCCGCCTGCGCCTTAGTGTCAGAAGTCACCAGGAGAGCGAACCGCGTGTAACTGGACTACGACGCATGCGCGTGCTCTCAGTCCGAGCGCGACTGGTGGGCGAAGCCGCATACTGTTTCATTTCCTGCTTGCATCTTCGGGCCGAACCATAGCATCTTTAATGTCTATGCCGCAGATTCAGATTCCGTCTCCCCTTCGCCAATACTCGGGCAAACAGGCTTCGATTGACGTTCCGGCGAAAACCGTGGGCGAGGCCCTTGCTGGCCTCGTTTCTCAGCATCCGGACCTGAAGCGCCACCTGTATACCGACGAGGGCAAGCTACGTACCTTCGTCAACGTCTATGTCAACGATGAAGACATGCGCTACCTGCAGAAGGAAGCAACCGAACTGAAGGACGGTGATACCATTTCCATAGTGCCGTCGATTGCGGGTGGATCGTGCGATTTGAATGTCTATTGAAGGGACGCGGCTTCACAGTTGGCTGAAAAACTCCGATTTATCGCTCAGCCCCTAAAGGGGTGTCTGATTTTGAAGGACTTACGGTATCGCTAACGATACCCTGATACGAAACTTGAGTCTTTCAGCAAGCTGTTTAGCCGCTGAGGTGATGGCGGATAGCCACAAGTGAACATAATCGACCCTATGGCCACGATTTCCGATGTCAAACCCGCCGAAGCGTTGCTGAGCAATGACGAAATCCTGCGCTACTCGCGCCATCTGATCATGCCCGAGGTGGGCATGGAAGGACAGCAGAAGCTGAAGGCTGCGAAGGTTCTGTGCATCGGAGCGGGCGGTCTGGGATCGCCGCTGGCGCTCTACCTCACCGCCGCTGGCGTGGGCACGCTCGGCATCGTCGACTTCGATGTGGTCGATTACACCAACCTTCAGCGCCAGATCATTCACACGACCGCCGACGTCGGCCGCAAAAAACTGGACTCCGCCGCCGACAAACTGATGGCGATCAATCCTTATCTGAACCTGCGGACGTTTGATACGAAATTAACCAGCGCCAATGCGCTCGGATTATTTCGCGAGTTCGACATTGTTGCGGATGGCACAGACAATTTTCCTACCCGTTACCTTCTCAACGACGCCTGTGTGCTTACGGGCAAGCCCAATGTTTACGGATCGATTTTTCGCTTTGAAGGCCAGGCCAGCGTCTTCGCTACGGAGGATGGGCCATGCTATCGCTGCCTCTATCCCGAACCGCCGCCTCCCGGCCTTGTTCCTTCATGCGCCGAAGGTGGAGTATTGGGCATTCTACCGGGCTTAGTGGGAGTGATTCAGGCGACGGAAACCATCAAGCTGATTCTCGGACAAGGCGATCCGCTGGTTGGGCGGTTGCTATTAGTGGACGCGCTCGGCATGAAATTCCGGGAATTGAAACTGCGCAAGAATCCTGACTGCCCCGTCTGCGGCACTCACCGCACCATTACCGAACTGATCGATTACGACCAGTTCTGCGGCATCCGTGGGCAGGAAGAGCCTGCCGGAAACGACATTCCATCGATTTCGGTAGAGGATTTAAAAAAGAAGCTGGATGCGAAAGCTGACGTCTTCATTCTGGATGTGCGCGAGCCGCACGAGTATCAGATCTGTCATCTGAATGGATATCTCATTCCTGTTGGCGACTTACCCAAGCGCGTAAGTGAGCTTGATTCCAGCCGCGAGATTGTCGCTCATTGCAAGATGGGTGGGCGCAGCGCTAAAGCGGTAAACTTCCTGCGCCGCGCCGGATTCACCAAAGTCTATAACCTGACCGGCGGCATCACTGCATGGGCGGAGCGCATCGATCCGAAGATGCCCAAGTATTAAAAAGCTCTGACTAGCTGCTTTCGACAGCGCTTTTCATGTCGTGCGAAAAAAGTGAAACTCTGATTTTCGCAAACTGCTTCCGGTTGTGTCCCGAGAATTCGTGCGATAACAACGGAGCCATTATCGCTCACTTGCAGCGTGTGGTAGCGCGAGCAAATGCATGGGTCCTTCGCGTTGCTCAGGATGGCAACGATAGTTTTGACGCGAAGTTGGGGGACGGGACACTAGCCGCGCCCTGCAAACCAAATTCAAACCAATCCAATGCTACGTTTCGGCGAGCTTGCGCTCGGGGAGGAAGTACGAGAGGGCTACGAATACGAAGATACCGAACGAAATGCGGACATCGACGAACGCGAGCGGAGCGGATGCCAGGTAAAGGAACATCGAGTAAAGATTTTTGGTCTGGATGCGGCGGTGATAGCGGACCATATCCTCGTTATCGCGGTGATGCTGGATGATGGCGTTGCGCAAGAGAGCGAAAGAGATGGAGCAGAGCGTCAATACGATTCCATAGAGCGCGACGGCGCGGGGATCGTGGGGATTGTTGCCCATGAAGGCGGTGACGAAGGGGACGAGGGACATCCAGAAGAGGAGAATGTTGTTGGACCAGAGCAGGCGAGCATCGGCGCGGCGCGCGGAGTGGATCATGTGGTGGTGATTGACCCACATGATGGCGACGACGAAAAAACTTAGAAGATAGCTGAGAAATTGCGGGGCCAGGCTGCGCAAAGATACTAGCGTCGTGTCGCGAGGCACTTTTAGCTCGAGCACCATGATGGTGATGATGACGGCGATGACGCCGTCGCTGAAGGCTTCGAGCCGGTTGGTGCCCATGCGGTCCCCGTTCTGCAGACGCAGATTATGTGTATCAGATTTTTGGCGGATTCACGACGGGGCAGCGGGCCCAATGTCCGGCGGCGACCTCGACTAGCGGCGGTAGAGCGGTGGCGCATGACGGAAGGCGATGGGGGCAGCGGGGCTCGAAGGGGCATCCTTTGGGAAGGTCGCTGATTGACGGGACGGTACCTTCGATCGTCGCCAGGGGACGATCGCGATCCGTTGTCAGCGTCGGAATGGCTTGCAGCAGGCCTTGCGTATAGGGATGAGCGGGGGCGCGGAAGATGTCGGCCTTTGCGCCAAGTTCGACCAGATTGCCGGCATACATTACGGCAACGCGATCGGCTACGTGGGAGACGACGGCGAGGTCATGCGAGATGAAAAGCATGGCTAATCCGAATTTGCGGCGGAGATCGTTGAGCAGATCGAGAATCTGTTGCTGGATGGTGACATCGAGCGCGGTGGTGGGCTCGTCGGCGATGAGAAGTTGCGGCCGATTGACGATGGCCATGGCGATCATGACGCGCTGGCGCATGCCTCCGGAGAGCTGGTGGGGGTAGCTGCGGGCGCGTTGCTCGGGTTCGGGGATGGCGACCTCGCGCATGCCTTCGACGGCTCGGCGGCGGGCTTCGGCTTTCGGGACGCGATGGTGAGCGAGCACAGCTTCGGCGATCTGGTCGCCGACGCGCATGACGGGATTGAGGGCGGTCATGGGCTCCTGAAAAATCATGGCGATGCGGGAGCCGCGAAGCTGGCGGAGCTGATCGGGCGGGAGCGTGGTCAGGTGAGTGGGGACGGCCGCATCATCGCCGTTGCCTATGCGATCCTGAAAGGTGATTTCGCCGGTGACTTGGGCGGATGGGGGCAGCAGGCCCATGATGGCTAGGGAAGTGACGGATTTCCCGGAGCCGGATTCGCCGACCAGGCCGAGAACTTCGCCGGGCGCGATGGAGAATGAGAGATCGCGCACGGCCGCAGATGGCTGAGCGGTGGCGAGCGTGGGCCCGCCGCGAGATTGCGGAAATTGTATGCTCAGATCGCGGACTTCGAGCAGCGGTCGCACGAACGTCATGGTATCAGCGGTAGTCGGTGCGAGCGTGTATGGGGTAGCTCGTTCGGCTAAAACCGGCAACCACGAAGGACACTAAAGGACACGAAGGAGAACCTTCATAGCCGGAATTTCTCGCGGGCTGCAAAACGCCGGGCGCGTTACTTTTTCGGCCGCGATTCGGGGGGCACTAAACCGGCCACGCGATAATAGACAACCAGCTGGCCGTAGTGTTCTCCGGAGTGTTCGATCAGGCCCCACGCCATGTCGGACATGCGCACTTGCTGATTTTCGAAGGGATCGACCATGAGGTCATTCAGTCCCTTGTCACCCTTCTGCTTGATGGCGGCGGCTCCGTCGGCGAAGGCCTTCTTCACGAACTCGACGATTGCGGCCTTCGTCTTATATTGGTCGCGCTTCGGATCTTCTTCGGCTGGGGGCTTCAGACCCATGGCGGGATTGGTGAAAAAATAATTCGTATTCGCGGCATGCAATAGCTGCTCGGCAAAGCTGCGCTCAGCGGGCACGGGCTTGAAGTCGTACTTATCTTCGGGAAAATCTTCCGCCATGGCGATCAACTTGTGGGCGACGTAGTTCCAGTTGTCGAGCAAGGCCTGCGAC
The DNA here is from genome assembly GCA_963800565.1 of uncultured Acidobacteriaceae bacterium. GTDB lineage: Bacteria > Acidobacteriota > Terriglobia > Terriglobales > Acidobacteriaceae > Acidiflorens. The sequence goes on along the minus strand of CAWDBM010000006.1, from coordinate 2,173,717 downwards.
GGACCCACCGCCGGTTTGGGCGCAGCGGGTTTTTTCATGGTGCCTTGCGCGCCAGCGAGCGCGACGGCAACTACTAGCGTAAAAACTGTTCCTACAATTTTGATTTTCATCGGGTCCAGTCCTTTCATGGCCACCCAGCTTAACAACAGAATGGCTTTGGCACCAAGCGCTCAACTTATTGTCGCCGTTCTTTTCTGCTATCGTACTTCGAACTGCCGCAAGGTTTGTGGAAGTGGAGCGGCGCGAACTGGGAGGCTCGGCGTATGAAGTGGGTCGGCTTCGGGATTCTTCTGGCGCTGATGGCTGGGAATGGCGCGATGGTATGGGCACAGGATGAACAGGTCGCCCGCGCTCAGGTGCTGGCTCTCGAAAAAGCCTGGAACCAGGCCTATAAGGCGGGGGACGTCAAGGCGCTGTCTTCGATCCTCGACAATTCGCTGGTGCTGGTTGAAGACGATGGCTCGCTCAAGACCAAGTCGGAGTTTCTGGCGAGCGTTAAGGCGTCCAATGCGAATGACGAGCAGGTCGCACCGGAGTCGCTAACGGTGCGCGTTTTCGGAAGCACGGCGATCGCGATAGGAGTGATCGCGGTGAAGGATGCCAATGGAGGCAAGTCGCATCGCGAACGCTTCATCGATACGTGGATTTACAGGAATGGTTCATGGATATGCATTGCGACGGATGCCACGCCGATGACGCATGGAGGATAGTGAGAGCCTGTGTGTTCGGGAGGATCGTCAAGCAGGGCTTAACGCCACAACGGGATTCATGCGAAAACGGGAATCCTCTTCATCTTAAGGGCTGTTGCCCGCGGGAACCGCATTGCTGGCCGACTTTTGGGTGCTAGAATCACTGAATGCCAAAGACACTCATTGAGACGGTAGTCAAACAACTGCAGCAGGAACGCGCGCGGCTGGAGAACGAACTACACCGCGTAAGCGTTGCGCTCACCACTTTTGGGAACGTCTACCTGCACGGGAGCAAGGCCGCGCCAGCAGCAGCTGGTAAAAAGCGGAAGATTTCAGTTGCAGGACGCCGAAGAATTGCGGCCGCGCAGCGGGCACGATGGGCGAAAATCAAGGCGGCCAAGAAGAAATAGTGGCGGATTGCCGGTAGTTCCCTCAGCGGCTAAAGCCGGTGTGAAAAAGGCTTTTATCGCAGCGCTGAAGCGCTGCGCCACCCAAAAGCAAGGACAAATACGATTTTGGGAGCTTCAATTCGGCAGGCTCCTTACCACCTCCTCCACAAATGTTGAAAACCGCCGGATGTCATCTTCAGTCGTATCGAACGAGCACATCCAGCGGACGATCGATTCCTCCTCGCTCCAGACATAGAAAAAATAGCGTTCGAGTATTTTCGGAATTGCGGCCGCAGGAATTTGCGCAAAGAGGCCGTTGGCGTCGACCGGGTAGACGATCTTGACGCGGGGAATTTTGTTTAATTCCTGTTCGAGCAGGCGCGCCATACGGTTGGCGTGCTCGGCGTTGCGGCGCCAGAGGTCGTTGGTCAGGAGCGCTTCCATTTGAGCGGACATGAAGCGCATCTTGGAGGCCAGTTGCATGCCCTGTTTGCGGAGGAATGAAAAATCCTCGGCCAACTCTGGGCCAAAGAAGACGACGGCTTCGACCCCCATCAGGCCATTCTTGGTTCCGCCGAACGACAGCACATCCACGCCGAGATCGCGCGTTGCCTGCCGCAGGCTGAGTTGCTGAGCGGCGACGGCGTTGGAGATCCTGGCGCCATCCATGTGGAGGAACATTTTTCTTTCGTGGGCAAAGCGGGCTAGGGCTTCGATTTCGGCTGGCTTGTAGACGGTGCCCATCTCGGTTGACTGCGTAATCGAGATTACGCGGGGCTGGACATGGTGCTGGTCGCCGATTCCGTGATAGGCGCGGGTGACGGTTTCGACGGTTAATTTGCCATCCGGGGCGGACAGGGGAATCAGTTTGCAACCGGTTTGCTTTTCGGGTGCGCCGCATTCGTCGGTGTAGATATGAGAGAGCTCGGGACAGAGGACGGCATGATAGGGACGAGTCAGGGCCTGCAGGCTTAGCACATTTGCGGCCGTGCCATTGAAAACAAAGAAGACTTTTATGTCGCCGCCAAAGTGCTGGCGGAATTTTGCGATGGCCGATTCGGTGTGAGGATCGCTGCCGTAGCCCACCGTGTGGCCCTGATTGGCGCGCGCAATGGCCTCCAGGACCTCGGGATGCACTATGGCATTGTTGTCGCTGGCAAAACTTCGGCTCGGTTTCATAACATGCCAATTGTCAATCTGTTTAAGACAATCTAGCAGAATCGAAAACTCTTCGGAGCTTTCTGCGGGGACCGCGAATCTATATGTTTTAGTCTAATATTGTGCGACTGAGTGTCTCGAACAACTATGTTTCTACCCTTATTTCTTGCAAGAAGGCAATCGTCAATTCAAAGCCGGATTTTGGCTGGGATTGTGCCGGCAGCGCTGCTGGCGCTGATTCTCTCGACGGCGGGCTGCGGCAACAGCAATAGCAAAGAGGCGAAAGCTGGCGGTCCGCAGGCCATGCCGGTGAAGGTGCAGACGGCGAAGGCGGAGAAGATCGACGACACCACCGAGTACGTGGCGACGCTGAAATCGCGCGATTCGGCAGTGGTCATGCCGCAGGTCGAAGGCATCATTACCCAGATTTACGTGCACTCGGGTGAGCGGGTTGCTGACGGCGCACCCATGATGCAGATCGATCCGGAGAAGCAGCAGGCTACGCTCAATAGCCAGGAGCACGCGCGGGTGGCGCAGGTAGCGCAACTGAAATGGGCGCAACAGAATTACGAGCGCGTCAGCGGGCTGGCCAGCGCTGGGGTGGTAAGCAGGCAGGATCTCGACCAGGCGCGCGCCACGCTCGACCAGGCCCAGGCGCAACTGCAGGCGCTCGAGGCGCAGGTGAATGAACAGCAGGTGCAATTGCACTACTATCGCGTGGTTGCCCCGCGCGCGGGAATTGTAGGCGATGTGCCTGTGCGCGTGGGTGATCGCGTTGTGACTACTACCACGCTGACTACCGTCGATCGGCCCGGCAGTCTCGAAGCTTACATTTATGTGCCCGTCGAGAAGTCTGCGTTGTTGAAGTTGAATTTGCCGGTGCAGATTGTCGACGACGCGGGAAATTTGCTGGCAACCAGTCGCATCACGTTTCTTTCGCCGCAAGTGGATACAGCGACGCAAACCGTGCTCGCCAAGGCGACTATCGCGAACTCAAACGACAAGTTGCGCACAGCGCAAGTGATTCGCGCCCGAGTGGTTTGGGGGAGTCTGCAAAAGCCAGTCGTTCCGGTGGTGGCGGTGTCGCGAATCGGCGGAGTCTATTTTGCTTTTGTGGCTGAGCCTGATCAAAACGGTGGCTATGTGGTCCACCAGAAGCCGCTTCAGGTAGGGCAGATCGTCGGGAATGATTATGTGATTCTCGACGGAGTGAAGCCGGGAGACAAAGTCGTCGTCTCGGGCACGCAGTTTTTGATTGATGGGATACCGGTAGTTCCGCAAGAAGCAGCAGCTAGTTAGCGTCCCGCACTGCGCAGCACATTTACAAGAGTGGTACTGCTGAGCAAGCGAGGGACATCTGTACTTCGTGAGCGTCGGCAAATGCACAGATCCTTCGCTTTGCTCAGGATGACAACGAACACTTATGGTCGATTTTTTTATTCAGCGCCCGGTATTCTCAACCGTATGCGCACTGCTTATTATTCTTGCGGGCGCCGCTTGCATCCCCACGCTGCCCATCGCACAGTTCCCCGATCTCGCGCCTCCGCAAGTGGGAGTGACCGCGGTTTATACGGGAGCGAGTTCGCAGACTGTCGAATCGGCGGTGACGACGCCGCTGGAGCAGCAGATCAATGGCGCAGAAGGAATGAAGTACATTACTTCGTCGAGCACGAACGACGGCGTGAGCACCATCACCGCGACCTTCGATCTCAACCGCAACCCCGATCTCGCCACCGTCGATATCGAAAACCGCGTTAACACTGCATCCGGACGCCTGCCCGCAGCCGTCAAGCAAATTGGCATCACCGTCGCCAAGACCTCGCAAAACTTCGTCTTCGGCGGGGCTGTCTTCTCCCCCGACCAGAGTCTTTCCACGCTGTTCATCAGCAACTACCTCGACGTCTATGTTCGCGACACGCTCAAGCGCGTTCCCGGCGTCGCCGACGTACTCATCTTCGGCGAACGCAAATACTCGATGCGCCTCTGGCTCGATCCCGTGCGGATGGCCAGCCGCTCGCTGACTGCTGACGATGTGGTAAGCGCGCTGCAGGAGCAAAACGTCGAGATCTCCGCTGGACAAGTCGGCGCCCAGCCCTCCATGCCCGGGCAGCAATTCCAGATCAGCGTCCGCGCTGTCGGCCGTCTCTCCGAGGCCGCGCAGTTCGATGACATCATCCTCAAAAGCAACGCCGACGGCACTCTAGTCCGGCTGAAAGATGTTGGCCACGCCGAGCTCGGGGCCGAGGATTACTCCACCGACCTCGATTACAACGGGCGTGATGCGGTTGGCATCGCTGTCACCCAGCTCTCCACCGCCAACGCGCTCGACGTGCATCAGCGTTGCGTGGCCGAACTCAATCGGCTTGCCAAGCGCTTTCCACCCGGCATGAAGTACGAGATCGCCTTCGACACCACCGATGCCGTCGGCGAATCCATCCGCGACGTCATTGTTACAGTGGGTTCTGCGATCCTCCTCGTCATCCTGGTGATTTTCGTTTTTCTCGGCGACTGGAGAACGACGATCATTCACTTCATCGCCACTCCGGTTTCGCTCATCGGGACATTTACTTTCATAAAACTACTTGGTTTTTCCATCAACACGCTGACTCTTTTCGGCATCACGCTGGCCACAGGGTTGGTCGTCGACGACGTAATCGTGGTGATTGAAAACATCGAGCGCCACCTGCAAGAGGGCGAGACCAGCGCGACGAAAGCCGCCTCCGCCGCCATGAAGGAAGTCACTGGGGCCGTTATCGCTACCTCGCTCGTACTGGTTGCGGTATTCGTGCCGGTTGCGTTCTTCCCTGGCACTACGGGAATTCTGTTCCGCCAGTTCGCTTTAACTATCGCTTTTTCTATTTCGATTTCCGCCTTCAACGCGCTCACCCTGGCGCCTGCGCTGGCGGGGATCCTGCTCGGCCGCATCGAACACCACCAAAAGAACTGGTTTTTCAGGCAGGTTGACCGCGCTCTCGATGCCATTAACAGAGGTTATGTACGCGCGCTCCGCACCATCTTGCGCTTCGAGGTCGTCGCTTTGATCCTGTTCGCGGCCGGCCTCGGTCTCGCTTATTTTGTTTTCACGAAAGTGCCACAAGGTTTCGTTCCGAACGAAGACCAGGGCTATCTCATCGTGGCCATCCAGGCTCCCACCGGAGCTTCGCTCGAGTACACTCGCGACATCGGCCGGCAGGTCTCCGCCATCACAAAAAATATCCCTGAAGTTCGGGGCACTTTTTCGGTGGCCGGTTTCAGCTTCGGCGGAGCCACTGCCAACGCCGGCCTCGTCTTCCTGCCTCTTCGTCCTTACAGCAAGCGCGAGGGCGAAGAACACAATGCCGCCGCTGTCATCAACCGCCTCCGCGGTCCGCTCTTCGGAATCTCCGGAGCCTTCGTCATCCCGTTCGAGCCGCCCGCCGTTCAGGGCCTCGGCCAATTCGGCGGCTTCCAGTATGAGCTTCTCGATCAGGGAGCTCACACCCTCCAGGATCTCGACAAGACCAACCGCGACCTGATTCGCGCCGCCAGCCAGCGTCCGCAAAAAGATGTCACCGGATTGTTCAGCACTTACACCTCAAATGATCCGCAATACGTCGTCACCATCGACCGGGAAAAGGCCAAGAACCTCCACATCCCCCTGAGCCAGATCACGGATACGCTCGGCGTTTACATGGGTTCGTCTTACGTCAATGATTTCGATTTCAATAATCGCTCTTACCGCGTCTACGTGCAGGCCGACAAACAGTTCCGCTCCCACCCGCAGGATATTGGACAGTATTACGTTCGCTCCGATTCGGGAGCCATGGTCCCGCTGGGAAACCTCGCCACCATTACCCAGAGCACGGCGCCCCAAGTTATCAACCACTACAATCTTTTCCGGTCAGCGGAAATCGACGGCTCCGCTTCCCCTGGCTTCAGTTCCGGCCAGGCCATTGACGCCATGCAACAGGTTTCGGCGAAGGTCTTGCCTCAGGGCTACACCTACGAGTGGTCGGGAATTTCGCTGGAAGAAATCGCCTCCGGCTCAACCGCGCTCATGCTCTTTGGCCTCGGCGGCGTGGTCGTCTACCTCACGCTTGCAGCGTTGTATGAAAGCTTTGTTCTGCCCTTCATTATTCTTCTCGCCGTGCCCATGGCTCTGCTGGGCGCCCTCGGTGCGCAGTGGATACGAAGCCTGCAAAACGATGTTTACTGCCAGGTCGGGCTCGTCATGCTCGTTGGCCTCGCCTCCAAAAACGCTATCTTGATCGTGGAATTCGCCGAGCAACTTCGCAAACGAGGCATGACGATTCTGGAGGCGGCAGTGGAAGCGGCCCGGATACGCCTCCGTCCCATCCTCATGACGTCATTTGCGTTTATTATGGGCGTCGTTCCGCTGGTCGTCGCCAGCGGGGCGGGAGAAAACGGACGGCACTCGGTGGGCACGACGGTTTTCGGCGGCATGATCATGAGCACGATTTTGAATTTATTTTTTATTCCTGTGCTTTATTTATTGATTGAAGGTTTCCGAGAGCGTCGGCGCAAACCGAAAGCCGCCTGATCGTAGGACGTGAGTTACCCCAGACCGCAGGCAGCTGCCGAGCTTGCGCTCGGCTGGGCAGACGGGGGCGTCTGCCCCTACGCGATTCAGGCCGCTACGACAAGTTGGATTCGCCGGAGGGTATTATTTTCTGATGCTGGCTGTCTTGCGTATTGCCTCATTGCTTTTGGTTTTCACTCCCGTGGTGCTCGCTCAGCAATCCTGGACGTTTGCCGTCTCGGGCGACTCGCGCAATTGCGGAGATGTTGTCATGCCGGCGATTGCAGCGGGCGCACATCACGATCAGGCGGCGTTCTATTGGCATCTTGGCGATTTTCGCGCGATTTACGATTTCGATCAGGATTACAAGCAGCTCGCGTCCTCGCCGCCGACGATCAGCGATTACGAGAAAAATGCGTGGGACGATTTCATCCAGAATCAGCTAAACCCTTTTGGCGATACTCCGGTTTATCTAGCGATTGGCAATCATGAGCTCTACGCTCCGAAAAGTCGCGGCGACTATCTGCTGCAATTTGCCGACTGGCTTGACACGCCGGAGCTGCGGCAGCAGAGGCTGAAAGACAATCCGAAAGACCACAGGCTGCACACTTACTACCACTGGCAGCGCGGAGGAGTTGACTTCGTTACGCTCGACAGCGCGTCGCCTGACCAGTTTGATAGTGAGCAACTGGGATGGTTCGAGCGCGTTCTGGCCGAGGATGCGAAAGATGCGACGATTGCTAGCGTGGTCGTCGGCATGCATGAAGCTCTGCCGGACAGCATCGCGCGCGGGCACAGCATGAGCGACACGCCGCAAGCGGAAGCCAGCGGACGACGCGCCTATGGCGATCTGGTCAAGCTGCAGCAAACTTCGAAGAAAAACGTTTACATTCTCGCCAGCCATTCGCACTTTTTTATGGATGGCATTTTTAACACTGCGTATTGGCGGGCGAATGGAGGCGTACTGCCGGGTTGGATTATCGGAACAGCGGGCGCGGTGCGCTACCCTCTGCCGGCGGACGCTCACGATGCCAAAGCGGCGAAGACCAATGTTTACGGATATCTGCTGGCAAAGGTAAATCCGGATCACACCATTGATTTTCGCTTCCACGAGTTAGAGGAAAAAGATATTCCGGCGGAAGTGGTGAGCCGGTTTTCGCAGAATTTCGTGCATCAATGTTTTATAGGCAATCGTTCGAATTAAGTGCGCACGAGGGCGAACGATATAGGATTCAATCCGGCACAAGAAAAAGCAACTTATCGCACACTTCCCGCGTCTCAGAAGTGCGAAGAACTCTCAGGATTTTCTACATTACCTCGCACGAGGTCAAGCACATGAAAAGGTTACTGTCTTTAGCGCTGCTGATGGGTTTTGCGCTGACGATTTTCTCGATGGCGGCGTTTGCCGGTCCCGCCATTCAGGACAACCAAATGGCCGGCGCAATACCGCAGAAAAGTTTGGATCGCATCGTCAAGGAAGTCCGTCATGAACTGGTGATGCTTCCGTATTACGGCGTATTCGATAACCTCGCCTATAAAGTGGATCCGGATGGTACGGTAACTTTGATCGGCCAGGTGGCGCGACCGACGCTGAAGTCCGATGCGGAAAATGTGGTGAAACGCATTGAAGGCGTCACGCGGGTGGTGAACAACATAGAGGTACTGCCGAATTCCCCAATGGACGATCGGATTCGCCTCGCCACTTACCGTGCCATTTATGGCGACCCGGTGCTGAGCATGTATCAGGTACGTGCGGTACCGCCGATTCACATCATCGTGAAGAATGGGCACATCACGCTGGAAGGCTCGGTGGCGCGCGAGATGGACAAGACGGTTGCAGGCATACGGGCGAACAGCGTGCCTGGGGCGTTCTCGGTGGATAACAACCTGGTGGTCGAGGAAAGCGACAGCAAGAAGAAATAAGTTCGCGTGGGCTCGACTCACGGGGGCGGCGTTTGCGTTCCCGTTGAGTGCGCGGTCGGATAGGACGGTTGCGGTTGCCGAAATCTGATTTCGGTTAGCGCCGGCTGTGCCGAGCATTGCTCGGCGGGGCAGGTGGGGGCACCCGCCCCTACGTGATCTTCGCACCATCTACAATCTGCTGATGGGCCTAGGACGATCTCACGGCGGTGATCCTGCGGAAATTGAACGCGGAGCTCGATTGCTGCGCGCTGGTCGGCTGGTAGCTTTCCCGACGGAAACCGTTTATGGGCTGGGCGCTAACGCGCTTGATGGGGCTGCGGTGGAGCGCATTTATGCGGCCAAGGGCAGGCCCTCTACCAGTCCGTTGATTGTTCACGTTGCTTCGGTTGAAATGGCGCGATCGCTGGTGGCGGAGTGGCCCGAGATGGCTGAACATCTCGCGCAGGCATTCTGGCCTGGGCCGCTGACGCTGGTGCTGGAGAAGCGATTGGCCGGTGACGGAATCATAAGCGACACGATTCCTGACATCGTTACAGCTGGACTGGGCACGGTTGGTCTGCGAATGCCGGCGCATCCGATGGCGATTGCGCTGATACGGGCGGCAGGAGTTCCGCTCGCGGCTCCGAGCGCCAATCGCTTCACCGAGCTTTCCCCAACCACGGCAGAGCATGTTCGCATGGGCATCGGCTCAGATGTGGATCTCATCCTCGATGGCGGAGCTTGCGAGGTTGGCATAGAGTCTACCGTGCTGTCTCTGGCGGAGGGGCGTCCGATGATGCTTCGTCCCGGCGGAATTTCGCGAGCTCAGTTGGAAACGATTATTGGCCCTATTGCCGCGGCGCAAGCAGTGCAAGCCGGAGCGCATCCTGCTCCGGGGATGCATGCACGCCATTACAGTCCGCACACGAATTTATATTTGGTTACGGATGGAGTCCTGCGAGACAGCTTATTTGGCGTTGGGAGGGGCAAGGGAATTTATTTGCAGCATCGCCACCCGTTGAAACATCGCCTGGCCGGGATCACGATCCGGCAGATGCCGCAACCCGCAGGCGATTACGCCGCGGTGCTCTATGATGCTCTTCACCAGGCGGATCAGGGAAACTACAGTTGGATTGCGATTGATCTACCGCCGAATGAGCCGGAGTGGGAAGCAGTCCATGATCGGCTGAAACGCGCCGCGACAAAATAAAGGTGCGCCGGTCTCTTAAGGCTGCTACAACAATCCGAAAGCCACCAAACTGTTGTTCGTGCCCACATACACTTTGCCATTCGCGACGACCACATTGGCGAAGTGGGGGATGGGAGGGAGTTTGCTGTTGTAGAGCCTAACCAGAGTAGACGCATTAAAGGCGCTGAGGGTTGCGCCGGTGATCTGCCATAGAACGCCGGAGGTATTGCCATTGGCGGAGATCACAGGCGAGTGTCCCGAGTCGACTTTCTTCGAAAGTGCGAACGGGGTCTGCGCTAATTTCCCCTTGGTGAAGGACAGGGCGGCGATGGGCGCTCCGGTGGGGGATGTGTAGATAGCGTCGTTCCAGTAAACGAGGGCTCCGCCAAAGGGAGCGAATGCAGGGAGCTCTTGCACGATTTGCGTGTCTCCCTGCGTGCAGGTGGCGCAGAAGTGCCCCAGGTTGCTCTGGTTGAGAATGTAGATCGTGCCTTCCTTGCCGATCGCGGCTAATAAATTTGGATTCTTTCCCCCCTGCTTCGGCAGCACGAGAACGGGCTCGCTCATATCGAGATCGTTTTGGTCGAGATAGAGTTCGTTGTAGGGAGTGAACCAATCGGCGAGTTGCAGCGTGTTGCCCGACTGCGAAAGCTTGAAGACGGACTGGCCGAAATTAGTGCCCGCGGCGAAGGGACCATCGGCAGTCGCTCCGTAGACGTTGCCGGAGCTGTCGGCGGAGAGGCCGCCGCCGCGCATCCACACGGCAGCCGCGGATTCGCCCGGTTCATCGTCAAACGCGCCCGCTGGTTGCAGCGTGGTGGAGTCGTAGGCGACAACCCACCCTTGTTCGTGATCACCGCGGCAGCCATTCGAACCGAGAGCAATGTAGACGTAGCCGTTCTCGAGCAGCAGGGCCGGACGATTGATCTGCATCATGTCTTCGAAAACGTAGTTCGAGCCGCCATATTCGTAACTGGCGGTGATCACTACGGGGCTGCCAGTTTGTTCGAGACCGGTCGTGACGTTCAAGGCATGGAGGCGATGAACGAACGTGGAATTTTCGTAGGTCTTGGCCACGACATAAATCGTGCCGGCGACGGGGTCGATCACAGGCGTGGAAACGATTCCCACTTGCGTCCAGAAGGTTGTGCCGCCGCATTTTTGCAGATTGATGGGGACAGGAACTACGCCGCTGCTTAGAAAGCTGGTTTGCCACAACGGATTGGCGGTGCTGCCGGTGGCGCTGTCGGCGTCGAAGGCGTAGACGCTGTCATTCATGGTGGCCACGTAGACGACGTTGTGGACGCCAGCTCCGGGAATGGTCACGCCGGGGAGGTAGAGCGCCTGGCCGATTATCTGCCCGTCGACGGGCTGGTTGAAGAGCTGGCCGAATTGATTACTATTGACATTTTGCGGAGTGAGGATGGTTTCGTTGGGATTGGCGCCCGAGCGGCCGTTATCGTAGTGCCAAGTGGTGACCGGAGTTTGCGCCCAGCCGAGCGTCATGGCGGCGAGAACGAAAAAAAGACAAGCGGCAAACGCACGAGCACGCATAACAGCCATAATTGCGACCCTTCCCAGCTAAAAAATAAAAAAGATTGATACGACTTAGTACCCGCGGCCTCGTCTCAGACTGCTTTGGGGACGCAGCCTTCACCGCGCTACTGATGCCAAAAAAGCATAACTGCGGATGCGCTAAGCGTCAAACTCATTAGTTCTATTTACTAGAATGCAACTTATTGCAACAAATCTGTAGCCTTCTGCGACTCTAGAAATGTGTGGCGGAAGATTTTCGAAGTCAAGTTCGCGCCGCTACGCCCGGCACGCGCACGCGAATTGTTTGGGGAACGGCGCGCAATTTCGCGAGCATCTGATCGTCGCAATCCTGATTAATGTCGTAAATGGCATAGCCGAGTGGGCCGCGAGTATCGAGCACCTGGCGCTCGATGTTGATTCCGCGGTCGGCCAAAATGTCGTTAATGGCCCGCAGAATTCCAGGGATGTTGTGGTGCATGTGGGTTAAGCGGTGCGATCCGGGCTCGTATTCGAGATGACATTGCGGCATGTTGACGCTGAGCTGTGAATTGCCGGTATTGAAATAATCGATCATGCGCGCGGAAACGAACTGGCCGATATTCTGCTGTGCCTCTTCGGTGCTGCCGCCGATATGCGGCGTCAGAATTACGTTGGGCAGGCCGCGCAGTGGACTGGAGAATGCGCCGCCGGACTCCGGTTCGACGGGGAAGACATCGACTGCAGCTCCCGCCAGTTTGCCGCTTTTCAAGTGACGCGCGAGAGCTTCGTGATCGACTACGAAGCCACGGCTGAGATTGATGAGGCAGGCGCCGTCTTTCATCTGGCGAATTTCTTCTTCGCCGAATAAATCCTGATTTTGCATCTTGCCATCGACGTGGAGAGTGATGACGTCGGCGGTTTCGAGCAATTCGCGGAAGCTGACGGGGCGCGCATTCCCGCGCGCGAGAACGTGAGCTATGTCGTGGAATACTACGCGCATGCCCAAGGCCTCGGCCAAGTCCGAGATCTGCGAGCCGATCTTTCCGTAGCCGACAATGCCGAGGGTCAGGCCGCGAACTTCATGCGATCCGGCGGACGATTTATTCCAGGCCCCGGCATGCAACTCGGTGCTCGCTTCAAAGGTGCGGCGCATGAGGAGGATGATCTCTCCAATGGCCAACTCGGCCACTGAGCGGCTGTTGGAGTGTGGATCGTTGAAAACGGCGATTCCGCGTTCGCTGGAGGCGGTGCGGTCGATTTTGTCTACGCCTATGCAGAAGGCCCCTACGGAGACTAATTCGGGCGCCGCGTCGAGAACAGCGGCAGTGATGCGCGTTTTCGAGCGGACGCCCAGGATCGAGGTACCGCGGACCTTTTCGACCAGCTCGCGTTCGTCCAGCGCGCCCTTCAGCGACTCGACGTCGAAGCCTGCCTCTTTGAACTGAGAAGCTGCCACGCCGCTGATGTTCTCGAGCAACAAAACTTTCAAAGATCCTCCGGGATGCCTCTAATTGTAGCGCCGCCGTCCCGGCGGCTGTCTGGCGGGCATCCTGCCCGCCGAGGCGCATTATCAAAGTATTCTATGGGCACGCGATCTGGCGTCTCAAAGTGTTACAAATATAACGTGCCGTGAAGACAACCGCGTCCGCTCGGCGTGAATCTTTCCTCCGCGCCTCGTCATCTTTAAGGTTTTAGGAGGACAAGAAAAATGGCACAAATTTTGGAGGAAGTGAAAATGGCGCATGAACTGCCGGCTTTGCCCTACGATTACACGGCACTCGAACCCACGATTGATGAGAAAACGATGCACCTGCATCACGACATGCATCACGCCGCTTACGTCAAGAACCTGAACGCGGCGCTCGACAAGCATCCTGAACTACACAAGAAATCGGCGGAAGATTTAATTCGCGATTTGAATGCTGTGCCGGAAGATATACGCGGCGCTGTGCGCAACAACGGCGGCGGCCACGTGAATCACACCATGTTCTGGAACATCATGAAGCCTCACGGCGGAGGCGATCCGACCGGGCCGATCGCGGAAGCGATCAAGAAAACTTTTGGAGACTTCAAGAGCTTTCAGGAAAAATTCAACGCCGCCGGGGTGGGGCAGTTCGGTAGCGGATGGGTTTGGCTGGCGGCCGATTCGAAGGGCGAAGTCAAGATCGTGTCGACACCGAATCAGGACAATCCGATCTCGCAGGGACTCCACCCAATATTTGGGAACGATGTTTGGGAGCATGCTTACTATTTGAAATACAACAACCGTCGCCCGGAATATCTGCAAGCGTGGTGGAATGTGGTGAACTGGGATGAGATCAATAAGCGCTACCAGGCAGTGAAGAAATAGGAATAGAAACTAGCGGGATCGACCAGTGCGGCGCGGACTTTGTCTGCGCCGTCTTTTTGTTTGCAGGTTGGCCTCGCGGTTCAATCCGCGGCGACGTCCTTGATAAGAGCATATTTCTTGGCGAGGAAGGCCATTCTGGTTCGGATTTCTGCCTGATCGTCGCTGATGACGGCTCGAAGGAGTGCCATAAGTTCGCTCACCTTGTCGGGATTCTGCTCACTTGCAATTTCTCCGCAAAGCTTACGAACTAGATCGGTGTTGTACAAGAACACCCCCATTCATCGTGGGTCCGGGTGCGGCCATGGGAAATACAGGCGATCGCGTATTGGCATTAAGGCATTGACCTGAGGCGTGGATGTGCGCGATTTGGACCAGCACAACTGTCGATCGTCAACTTTCGAAAAACTTTCTGATTTCGGGCCAATATTTTCGCACGATTAAATCGGTGCTCAAGTGGCCGCCACGACGCGACAACTTAAGCTTTGTGCCCGTGATTCGAGCGAATTGTTGCACCGACTGATAAGGAACATACGGGTCATCTTGCGCATGGAACAGGATGACCTTCGAGCGTTGGATTTCACTTGCGTGGTAGGCAGGGCTGTAGAATTTTCCGTTGCCGAGTTTCTTCCAGTTTTTGTCGGACAAGCGATATCCGTTGCCGAACGCGGCACGAATGTAGGCGGCGTAGCTGGGATTCGACGTTTCTTTCGTTTGCTCGCTTCCGAGAATTGCCCAATCGACCACGGGACAATTCGCCACCGCCCTCTTTACGCGCGGGTCGAGAGTGGAAAGAATCGCGGCAGTTCCACCAAAACTTCCGCCAATGACAAAGATTTCGTTAACGCGCAGACGGAAGCGATGGCCGAAGGCCAGTTCGCGGAATTCTTTATTCAGGCCGCTGATCACGTCGAGAATGTCGAGGTGTGGGGAGCGCTTGAGAAATTGGCCACCGCTTTCCCAGGCTCCGTGATAGCGCGGATAAAAGACCCAGTAGCCTTTTCTGGAAAGAAATTCGGCCAAGGCTTGCTTGCGGGGAATCGAAGGCATGCCATCGCAGAGGATGATTGCCCTTTGAATTTTCCGCCGCCGCGCCGGCGGTAGGAATTCGGTGACAATGTCGCGGTTGAATCGTGTCCTGAACATATTCCCTTTCACCACGGAGGCACGGAGATACTGAGAAAACCGTACGGCCCGCGTCACAGCGCCGAAGAGAGCGCTTATTCCTCCGGCGCTTATTCCTCCGGCGCTTGACACTTGCTTCGCTTTCTCTCTAAACTCCTTTACCACTGCGGGTTTTGGCCGCGCAGACGATCCTGTTCCAGCTATCCGTTCCACCGCCGCCAGGAGGCACCATGTCCACTGCTTTGTCCGGAACTCTGTCCACTTCCCAGCTCTCGAAGTTTGCCGCCACGCTTGCATCACTGCTTCTGCTGTCGGGCTTCGCCGGCGCTCAGTATAAGATCGGTTCGGGCAACACTGCCACTGCCGATCCACCGGTGCCACGGCCTAAGACAACGCCCTGCAAAGTGCAGTTGTTCAAGGGATACAAGTTCGACAACTATAATCCGCAGAGCTTTAATTACGCGCCGCCGGCTGAGTGTCCGGGACCGTGGGCAAAAGTAATTCTGGAAGCGAATTTCTCGATCACCAAAGGGATTCAATACGATCGCACGGCGAATATCTGGATCGGCCCAACGAACATCTATTTTGGCACCACGGCCGAGGATGATCCTAACGACGCCCGCAACTGGCACGTGGAGCGCGACCTGACCGAATACAGCACCATCTTTACTACGAGCGAGGATGGCACGATCGATCTCGGCAACACGTACAACAAAACCTACAATGGGCTCATATTCGGTTCTGCGGATGTTTTGTTCTATCCATTGGCGCAGAATCAAGCGCCGCCGCGCACTGCGGACCAGGTTATCGGATTCTCCGCCGGGCCTACCGGCGGGACGGTTGGTCTTTATAGCACTACGAGCCTGTTGGAACAGACTCTGACGCTACCGACGAACATCACCGATCTTTATTTTGACGTCTTTTCGCAGAGCCAGTCGAGTGACGAATTCTGGTACACGTGCGTGCCGAATGACGTTGCGGGAGAGCTCTTCAGCTGCCCTGGAACGGCGTTTCGGGAATCGGAGGTGACCATCGATGGAAATCCGGCGGGCGTCGCGCCGGTGTATCCGTGGATTTACACGGGCGGTATCGACCCGTCATTGTGGATTCCGATTCCCGGAGTCCAGACGCTGAATTTCCGGCCGTATCGCGTTAACCTGACGCCGTTCGCGGCGGTGCTTGACGATGGCCAGCCACATACGATTGCCCTCAGCGTCTTCAACGCCGACAGTTATTTCTCGGCGACCGCGTCGTTGCTGCTTTATCTCGATTCCGGATCGACGCAAGTTACGGGAGCGCTGACCAATAACACGCTGACTGCGCCCTCGCCGAACATCATAGAAAACATTCACGTTGCGAAGAACGGAAACCTGGGCGGCAGCGTCAACACGAGTTCCGGGCACAACTTTCAGATCTCGGGATACGTAAACACTTCGCTGGGTACGGTTACGACGACGATCACGCAGGATATTAATTTTTCGAATATTCAGAGTTTCAAGATACTGCCTGCGTTCTATCAGCAGGACATCAAGCAGAATACGACGATCCGGTCGGTTGTAACTACACAGAACAACGCGGGCAATTTCGTCGAGAAGGTGAACTATAACTGGCCGTTCTCGATGGACATTGGTGTCGCGTATAACCCGGACGGATCGGGAGTGCAAACCACGACCAGTAATCAATACTTTGAACTGGACTCGGAGGGGCGACACAAAGGACAGGCGACGTCGTTCACGCTGCTGCAAAACCGAGTGTTCGCAACCGACGCGCTAGACTTCAGCGCCGCCGGATACATTACCGGCAACCAGGATCAGTCGAGCGCGCAGAACTATTTCGCGTCCGACTCGAGTGGATACTGCTATAGCCGCGAATTGACGGGCGCCAACAACGTGTTGACGAGCGTCACCAACGGGCGAGGGTGTAACTGATAAGGGCAGGTTTCAAGGTTTCAGAGTTTCAACGTTTCAAGGATTCGCCGGGCGCCTGCATCTCAATTTCGAGACGTAGGCCTCGGCGGCCGAGATTAACGCGATCTGCTTCTGCGCCATCCGAACCACACGCCAAGAAAAATTCCCGCCAGCACTGCGCCCGCCATCTTCTTGCGATTGGTGATTGGGATGAAACAGGTTGACCGCTCGCTTACCTCGATTACTCCCAGGGGGACGACGCGCACTCCGCCGCCACCGCCGCCGCCTTCCCCGCGGGCGCTGGTATCGCCCACTCCTCCCGTGCCCGCGCCTGCTCCATAACCGTACATGACTTTTGCCACGGGAATGATGGTCTTTCCGTGGGCGGAGATCGCGTCGCCATAGATTGTCTTGACGCTCGGGTGGCCCAGAATACCTTCTTTCAAAGATTGCAAAAGCGCTACGCTGCCCATGGGCGGCCTCCGTAAAAGAAACTTTATCGTACTTCCGGCCCAGGGCGTTGCCTCACGCGGATATTCCGGCACAGTCCCACAAGAACTTAACCACAAAGGGCACGAAGGCTCACGATGGTTTTTCTCAGGGACGCGAACTTTGCCCCACAGAGGCTCGTATAAACAGACGGAGGATATATGAAGAAGATTCTTGCGATGGTCGCGGCATTGACGATATCGCTGATGATTGCGACGGCTGCCTGGGCTCAATTGGACGCACGGCCGGAGATTCTGGTGTTGGGGACGTATCATATGGCGAATCCGGGGCGCGATATCTATAACATGCAGGCCGACGATGTTCTATCGCCGAAACGGCAGCAGGAGATCACGGAGCTGATCGACATGCTGAAGAAGTTTCATCCAACGAAGATTGCGATTGAAGCTGATACCGGCAGCCAGCGCGTACAGCAGGAATATTCCGATTATGTCGCTGGAAAGTACACGCTGACGAGAAACGAGACCAATCAAATCGCATACCGGTTGGCCAAGGAGCTTGGCCATCACACGGTTTACTCAGTCGATCAGGAAGCCGACTTCCCTTGGCCACGGGTGGTCAATTACGCCAAGGCAAATGGCCGCAATGCCAAGCTCGACACGATCAGCGCGGGCTGGGGCACGATGGTGAAGGAGCAGGGCGATTTCTTGCAGTCGCACACTGTGCTCGAGACATTGGAGTATATGAATGCTGATTCGAGGGCGGCGAAAGATATGGCCTCGTATTTTGCTATCGTGCCCTTTGGAGATCCCGATGATTATGCAGGGCCTGATCTGCTGGCGGCCTGGTATCAGAGAAACATCCGCATCTATAGCAACATCATCAAGCTGGTGGACTCTCCAAAAGATAGGATTCTTGTGATCTATGGCGCCGGTCACCTGGCGTGGTTGCGACAGGACGTCGCGAATGACGCGACAGTTAAGTTACGAAAGCTGGCCGATTTGACCGCTGGACAATAGCTGGCGCGACGGATATCCCCGACACGGGAGAGACATGCGGCACATCCCGCTTGAGCTGCGACAATCGTCAACTGTTCCTAACCTGTGCACCCATTGTGCAAATTCCGTCTTCGATGTCGAAAAAGCTTTGGCGACAGTTTGTCGCCAACCGCTAATCCCCGCCCCTTGTGCGCCAACTGCCGTCTGATGCGGGCCGAGATTCTGTCGGATTCGTCACCTCCAATCTGGGAACGAGAATTCCACCGTTGCACCATTCTTATGGAATTGACCGGGCTTCGTTAGTACGCGTAGAGTCACTCCACTTGCAAACACACTTATCCGCCGTGCGCCCGACCGTGCCCGGATGAAACTCATCACGAGAATGCGAGCAATGAGAACAGCCCTCCCCCCTGAGGGAGCGAAGGATGCTATGAACGCTGAGAGTCAATGGACCGTCTACCGCACCCGTTTTCTGGTGCGTGCTTGTCAACTCACCGAACCAGTTGTCTTCACCGATGCCCTCGGCCGCGAACAATCGGGCCAGTCCGGCGATTATTTCGTCGAATTTTCTGATGGTATAAAGCGCATCACCAATCAAGCCCTGTTCGAAGATATCTATGTGCCGCTGGAGGGATCGCAGTCCGTGTCTGCGCAACATCAATCTCTGGATAAGAAGCTTTCGGCCCGAGGAGTACCGGGCGTGCTCGCCCATTCGGCGCCTCCGGCTTCAGTAGAGGCGCGCAACCGCGCCAGTGCTTGAGGGGAAGGTTTCAGGGGGTCTGGAACTGGGTTTTGGAATTTCCGGAAACTTAAAACTTGGCTTCTTAGATACCCTTAACACTTTCGAGCTACCAGATGTAGTGTTTCTCTCTTGACAGGCACCATATACGGGAGTACGTTAAGCATCCCAGAGCACTTTTTTGGCAGACCCCTTAAGGGGCAGAGACCATAAAAACCAGGGGCGAGACTCAAAGTTTAGGCTTTAGCGGGGGTTAGTCCGCTGCCGAAATCCTGAGCGAAGAGCAGGATGTTGCGTCTTCCCCGCCACGGGAAACCATCCCTCCGGAGTGGATGGAAAAGCAGAAGAAACAAGCGGTGGCTTCCCCCGGGCTGGTACCCCAGGCAATCCCTCCGGGGGAATTCATTGAGAGATTTTGAGTTGATAGAGAGAGGCGGCACGCCCCGTCTCGGTCGCGTCCTAGGAGCCCCGATGGAAGCATTAATGAATCTTGTTGCCGCGTCTTTCGCCCGTCACGGCATAGAATGTCCGGCCATTGATTCCAAAGCAGAGGCAGGTGTTGTCATCTGCCCAGCCGACGAAAGTGCGGGAATCGGCCGGACGGTGGTGAATTCCGTGTTGGCCGCGCCTGCTGCGCGCGCACCCAAGCCGATAACGATCCCAGAACACAATTACCGAAAACGCCTGCAGGGCGATCCGGCCCCGTAGAGAGTCGGCTTTGCGGGGGATATCGCGTCGGCGATCCCATGAGCTCTTCGAAATCTATGGCCCATGTCGGCTTTGGCGCGGAGACGCAAACTTTGGTTGCCGCGGGCTCGTTATCATTTTGAAAACATTTTATTTGGGAGTGGTAGTTGCCGTAGATCGACCGCTCTTTGCCATCATCTAATATTAGGAGAAGGAAATGCCCGAAGTGCGAGACCAAGTCAAAACCCAGTCCATTGCTGCTGATCGGAAGCCCAATGGTGGTTTAAGCTTTCGCCGTTTTTTCACCAAGGCCGGAGTCTCTCCGTATGACGAGATCGAGTGGGAGCTGCGCAACGCGCAGATCACCGACTCGCAGGGCGGGATGATTTTTGAGCAGAAAGATGTGGAGGTTCCAAAAGACTGGTCGATGACTGCGACTAATATCGTCGCCTCGAAGTATCTTCATGGGCAGATTGGCACTGACGAGCGCGAGACGGGCGTTCGGCAACTGGTGGCGCGCGTCGCGGAAACGATTCGCGACTGGGGCATGAAGGATGGATATTTCCGCACCAGCGAAGATGCGGCTACTTTTCACGATGAACTGGTGCACCTGCTGATTCGGCAGCACATGGCCTTTAATTCGCCGGTGTGGTTTAACGTGGGCTGCGAGCGGATCGAGCCGAAGTCGGACGCTACCAACTGGCACTGGAACTTCGCGACGCAGCAAGTTGAATTCGGCGCCACCGGATACACGCGGCCGCAGTGCTCTGCGTGCTTCATCAATTCGGTGAAGGACTCGCTCGATTCGATTCTGACGCTGGCGAAGACCGAGGGCATGCTGTTCAAGTGGGGATCGGGCACGGGGACGAATCTCTCGCCGCTGCGCTCTTCGACGGAAGTATTGAGCGGAGGCGGGACGGCTAGCGGTCCGCTCAGCTTTATGAAGGGCTTCGACGCCTTCGCTGGAGTTATTAAGTCGGGAGGTAAAACCCGGCGCGCGGCTAAGATGGTTATTCTGAACATTGACCATCCGGATATCGTCGACTTTATTGAATGTAAGTCGAAAGAAGAAGCTAAGGCGCATGCCTTAGTCGCGCAAGGATACGATGGGTCGCATCCTGACTCGGACGCTTATAGCTCTATCTTCTTTCAAAACGCTAATAACTCGGTTCGGGTAACTGATGACTTTATGGTTGCGGTGACTCGGGACACGGATTTCTCGACCCGCTCGATCGTCGACGGCCGCGTTGTCAAGACTTACAAAGCTAAAGACCTGATGACGAAGATCTCCGAGGCTACCTGGCATTGCGGAGATCCGGGGATGCAGTACGACACGACGGTTAACCGCTGGCATACTTCGAAGCACACGGCTCGAATCAACGCCAGCAATCCGTGCAGCGAGTATATGTTCCTGGATGATTCGGCTTGCAACCTGGCAAGTTTGAATCTGCTGAAGTTCGCGCCCAATGGGACATTTGACGTGGAAGCTTACCGGCACGCGGTGGATATTACGATCACGGCGCAGGAAATTCTGGTGGACAATGCCGGCTATCCAACGGAGATTATCGGCAAGAATTCGCACGACTATCGTCCGCTGGGATTGGGCTATGCCAATCTGGGCGCTTTGCTGATGGCTGCTGGTCTGCCTTATGACAGTGATGCGGGACGGGATTACGCGGCGTGTGTAACTGCCATTATGTGTGGCGAGGCTTATCTGCAATCGTCTAAGATCGCGGAGCAGTGCCGGCCGCTGACTCCTATTACTGATACGGTGCAGACGCGGCTGGGAGTTACGAAGGCGGAAGATATGCCGGGGGCGGCTTGCCCTGGATGGTATATCAATCGCGAGCCGTTTTTGGATGTAATACGGATGCACCGGGCCAGCGTGAATAACATTAATAGTAAGAATGTTCCGGCTCCGCTGTTTGAGGCTAGTAAGCAGTGCTGGGATGAGGCGCTCTCTCATGGGGAGAAGTACGGGTATCGCAACTCGCAGGTGACGGTGCTCGCTCCTACGGGAACCATTGGGTTCATGATGGATTGCGACACAACCGGCATTGAGCCTGACCTCGCGCTGATTAAGTATAAGAAGCTGGTCGGCGGTGGAATGATTAAGATTGTCAATAACACTGTCCCAGGGGCGCTGTTTAAGCTGGGTTACACGCATGAGCAGACGGATGCGATTGTTAGTTACATCGACGCTACTGGGACGATTGAAGGGGCTCCAAATGTGAAGGACGAGCACTTAGCTGTTTTCGATTGTTCGTTTAAGCCGGCTAAGGGGACTCGTTCGATTCATTATATGGGCCATCTGAAGATGATGGCGGCGGCGCAGCCGTTTATCTCTGGAGCTATCTCAAAGACGGTCAACTTACCCAATGCGGCTACGGTTGATGATATCTCGGAGTCGTTTATTCAGGCGTGGAAGTTAGGGCTGAAGGCGGTCGCGGTTTATCGCGATGGATGCAAGCAGGCGCAGCCGCTTTCGGCGGCGGGTTCGAAGACGGCGAATTCTACTAAGGATGATGCGGCGCGCAACGCGGCGGCTGCGACGCTGGCGTTGGATGACAATCTTGATGCGCCTCCGCGAGCGGTGCGGCATAAGTTGAAAGAAGAGCGCATGTCGGTGACGCATAAGTTCAACATTGGCGGCCATGAAGGTTACATCACGGTGGGACTGTATCCGAATGGCGAACCGGGCGAACTCTTTATCAAGATGGCTAAGGAAGGCTCGACGGTTTCGGGCCTAATGGATAGCTTTGCGTTGGCTGTCTCTATCTCGCTGCAATATGGCGTGCCGTTGAAGATGTTGTGCGACAAGTTCGCGCATACGCGGTTTGAGCCTAGCGGATGGTCGAGTAATCCTGATATCGGCTTTGCCAAGTCGATTATGGATTACATTTTCCGCTGGCTGCAGATGCGCTTCCTGAGCGGACAGCAGCAGTTCCTGTTCGAGAACCTGAGGCCGAAGCCGCAGGCGGCTCCGGAGGGGATCGGCGATCTCAATGGCTCGATTGGCGGGCCGGCTCCGAGCGAGCAACGGCCGGGGCCAGGAATAGGGTCCATACATGCGGCGGATGCGCTCGCCAATATGATCGATATGGGAGATGCTCCAAGTTGCCATGTGTGCGGGTCGATCATGGTGCGGAATGGGAGTTGCTATAAGTGCATGAGCTGCGGGAGCACTAGCGGTTGCAGCTAGAATTAAGCTGCGGAATTACGTAATTGTATAGGAGTAACTATGAGTAAGAAGAAGGTGGAGTTCAACGCTCATAAAACCGTGAAGCGGGAAACCGAAGTGCAGTTCAAAACCAAGGACGGCACAAAAGTAGATTTCCTAGCCAATAAGCCGGTGAAGGTCCCGGTGCATGTGAAGTTCACGGCTAATGAGAGCAACGGATAGGTGATTCCGCGCTAGCTGGACCGAATTAAGCGGCCCAAAAGACGTACCGCGACGAGGGACACGGCATGCCCGTGTCTCCTTTTGCGTTTTTGGAGGTGCAGGTGAGTTACCGAAATAAAACGTACGTGATCTTCGATGCAGATAATGACAGATGGGCCTATGCCTTCATGAAGGGCTGGAAATCCAATGCCAATATGGATTTCAATTTCCACGATGCGCACGACATTGGTCCCATTACCGATCGGGCATCCGATGAAACCATTAAAGACACGACTGAGGGAGAGGTTTTCAAATGCGAAGCAAGCCGTAGTTTTGGTTGGAGAAGCAACCAAGAATCTCCGGAAGTGGGTCCCATGGGAGATTGAGATCTCACAGAAATTGAATATCCCAATCATTGCGGCAAACCTCAACGGCGCAAGGCAGATGGACTCGGACCGCTGCCCGGCGGGATTACGGAACTGGGTTGCGGCGCACGTTGCATTCAAAGCAAGCATAATTCAACACGCACTAGACAATTTCCCTGATGAATACTCGCGGATTGAGGCTAGTACCTCGGGCCCGCGCTACTACTCCGATGAGGTTTACAGAAGATTGGGTTTGTGAAGGGAGCGGTTGAAATTAAACGAGAAGGAATATCCCGCTCTTTTCTTGGCGGCCGACAGGGCCTCGGCTGCCGCCCAAGCGGAATATCTCAACCTAACACGAGGGACCCTCATACTCCTCTTCGTAGGTGCCGCGTTCGCCGCAGTTTCGCCAGCCTTACGACCATTCAATCCTGCAGTAGCAACGGCCAGCGCGCTGCTATTGGCTGTTAGTGTTTGCCTCACGGCATACTTGAAGACGCGAAAGCCTGAGCAGCTTTGGTACGGCGGGCGGGCGGTGGCGGGGTCAACGAAGAGCATGGCATGGCGCTACATGACGCGAGCCGCACCGTACCTCAGCGACCTCCGACGTGCGGAAGTAGACCAAAAGTTTGTCTTGGACCTGGAATCAATCTTTAAGGAAAGAAAACAACTAGCCTTTGGTTTTGGTGGGGAGTTTTCTGAGCAGCCGCAAATAACGGAGTGTATGCGAGCAGTGCGATCAGCGTCCTTAGAAGAAAGAAGGGCGACGTACCTTGCGGAGAGAATTTCGGACCAACGGCGATGGTACGCGAAGCAAGCCAAAAGCAATCGTTCGGCTGAAAATAAATACTTCGCGCTCATAATCATCAGCCAGTTGCTCGCCTTAGCCGCCGCCATAGCATTAGTCCGGTGGCCTGATTCTACGATTAAGGTAACTGGATTATTCACGTGTCTCGCAAGCGCCCTGATAGCGTGGCTGCAGCTTAAGCAATATAGAGAACTGACACAGTCTTACTCTGTTGCGGAGCTTGAGCTTAGCTTTATTCAAGAACAGGGTCAGAACATCGCAACTGAACAAGGATTCTCAGATTTCGTCGCGGATGCTGAAAGTGCGATTTCACGCGAGCACACGTTGTGGATAGCGCGGCGCGCAACCTGAGAGAGGGAGTAACGCATGTTCCGCCAGAAAAACTCTAATACGAAGATTTCCAACGTAGAGAAAACGTACGGTTTGGACCTCAATGCTCGGAGCGACATGAAGCTGGGGACGATACTGAGACGACGGGGATTTGATTCTCAGTCGCAGCTCGTTCGAGCTGCGCGTGGACAACTCACTGAGCCCGCCCGCGTGAGGAAGCTATTCCTCAGCTTTCATTACGAAGATCGAAACCAAGTTGGCGGATTCCGGCTGATGGCGTACAGCCCTAATTTACCGATTGATTTCACCGATGTGAGCGTCCGTTCTGCGATCAACAGTGCGGAGGGTACATATCTCAGAAAGGTGATCTCAGAAAAAATAAAGAGGTGCTCCGTCGTCGTTTGCCTTATCGGGAACGGGACTGCGTGGCGCGAGTGGGTTGAATGGGAATTGGAGACAGCCTTGAGACTCGGCAAAGGGGTTTGTGGCGTGCGCCTCAAAGACTCACGAGGTCAAGCCCCGGACGTGCTAAAGAGGGTCAGTGCTCCAGTTGCGAGTTGGGACCAAGCGAAGATCGTAGCGGCAATCGAATGCGCGGCGGCCAAGAGAAGCTGATTCCCGCCGGAGTCAGGCAAGGGCGTGCCGAGCTAACCGGTTCACATCCTTGCACCCTCACCCCATCAACAGCCCGCCATTCACATTCAGCACATGCCCGGTAATGTAAGACGCTTCTTCGGAGGCTAGGAAGCGGACGGCGGCGGCTACGTCTTCGGGCTTGCCTACTCTTCCCAGGGGGATTTGGTTTACGGCGGTTTGCTTGAATTCTTCGCTTAGGGCGGCGGTCATGCTGGTGTCGATGAAGCCGGGGGCTACGGCGTTTACGGTGATGTTGCGGGAGGCTACTTCTCGGGCCATGGCCATGGTCAGGCCGATGAGTCCGGCTTTGGAGGCGGCGTAGTTGGCTTGGCCGGCTTGGCCCATTTGGCCGAAGACGCTGGTGATGTTGATGATGCGTCCCCAGCGCTGTTTGAGCATGGAGCCGATGACTTGCTGGATGCAGAGGTAGGCGGAGGTGAGGTTGGTCGAGAGGACGGCGTCCCAATCGGCGCGCTTCATGCGCATGACTAATTGGTCGCGGGTGATGCCGGCGTTGTTTACTAGAATGTCGATCTTGCCGAACTGGGCTAGCGCGGCTTTGACGCCGGATTTGACCTGGTCTTCGTCGGTTACGTCGATGGCGAAGGTGGCAGCTTTGGCTCCGGTTTTGGTGATTTCGGCTACCAGTTCGTCGAGCTTTTGCTGGTTGCGGGCGGCGGCGGCTATGGTCGCTCCGTTGTGGGCCAGGGCTAGAGCGCAGGCGTGGCCGATGCCTTGGGATGCTCCGGTGACCAGCGCTACTCGTCCTTGTAGTGTCATTGGGGCTCCTTGGTTCTTGAGTACGCTTCAGCGAACTTAGAGTCTACCGTTTAGATCGATCTGTGGAACGAGGATTATAAACGGCGGCCGTGTCGCGGTGGCGGCGGTTATGTTTTCGCGCGCGGGCGGTCGAGTCGCGATCATTGACAGCTGCCGAGCTTCGCTCGGCTGGACAGGCGAGGCGCCTGTCCCCGCGCGATTATGGGGGCTTGGGTTAGCTGGCTTGTTTGGCTGCTTGGGATTTTGGGGATAGGATTTGATTGATTTTTTCGCAGAGGGTTCGCTTGGAGTAGGGCTTCGGTAGGAAATACAGGTTGGCTTCGGACGCTTCGGTTTCAAAGTCAGGGTTGGGGTATCCGGACGTTATTAGAACGACGAGTTCGGGGGAACGCTGGTGGAGATCCTGAGCTAATTGCTGGCCGGTGCCGCTTGGCAAGATCATGTCGGTCATGACGAGGTCGATTTTCCGGGAGCAGTCTTTCTGCTGGCAATCGCGCTGGCACTCCTGGAAAATTTTGAGGGCTTGGGGGGCATCGGCGGCGGGAAGAACTTCAAAGCCGGCGCTCTCTAGAATGCCGCAGGTGGCTTCGCGGACGAAGGGCTTGTCTTCGATTAGGAGAATAATTCGCCGGCCAGAAATATCTTCATCTTCGTTCTTGGCGCGGATGTACGGTTGAAAAGTCATTATTATTCTCCCCTTATGTCTCGCAAATTGTCATAGCAATCGCATCACCGCATAACTCTCGGGGCTCGCACAAGTCACGCGTGAATCGGAGTAATATTCACGGCGGATTCGGAAATTTACTTCGCCACGCTGAGAATGGTTTGCTTGGGATCGAGGAGAATTTTACGCGCGGCATGCGGTGCGGGCAGATGGAAGGCGGTCTCGCGGCCATCGGCTAGCACTTCGCCGAGGAAAACCAGGGTATTTCCAGGGATGGCGGCGTAGACCGGGATGGCGGTGACGAGATCGTTGGGCGCGTCCTTTTGAACGACCACACCGGTAACGGTGGTCACTCCATTCTTCTCGACGAAGCGAATTTCGCGGGTTTCCAGTTGTGGAATGGCGGTGCCTTCGATCCAACCTTGGAGGAACCAGTCGAGATTGTGATGATTCTCGTACCAAAGTGGCCGAGGGAGTTCCTCTTCGAAAACCTTTATTAGTTGTTGGGTGCTGACGCTCTTGCCTGCGTAGCGAGCGCGGATTTTGCGCAGTGCGCGAAAAAAGGGCTCTTCAGAAAGTGAATTTGGCCGCCCGTTTCGGGAATGAGATGCGATCTCCGAATCGAGCAGCATGGTGCGGAGCATGTGAAAGAGCCAGGTGCCGCGTTCGTAGCTGATTTCGTCGTATCCGTTGGGAAAATGGGAGGAATCGAGGCGTTGGCCGAAGGTTACGGGGCCGGCGTCGCGCAGCCATTCTCCGTCTTTGTTTTTACTTAGAAGATCGTGGCGATATTTTTCGAGGATCTGGCGGAACTGCTCTGGATTCCGTTGCTCGAGCATCAGCAGAGAGGCGTAGTTGGCCAGGCCTTCCGAGATCCATTGATCGCGATAGGTTGTCCACTGCACGAGATCTCCCCACCACTGGTGAGCGGTTTCGTGGACGAGCACCTGATTGTCGATTGCACTCGCTATTGGGCTGAGACGCAGGTCGGCCTGTTCGCGCGGGCTGAGGAAGGCGAAACTCGAGAGGAATACGAGTCCGGGCCAGCCCTGGCTCATCAGCCCGGGCATCTGCGTGAGGGCGAGCGAATCGTAGGGATAGGGGCCAAACCATTGGGAAAAGTTGGCGACCGATTGCGCGGCGCGGTCGGCCACGGCCTGTGCGTCGCGGGCCGGGGAGGGTGGCGGAGGAGTGATGACAACGGGGTCGATCGACCGCAATCTTTGGCCGGGAGAAGAAGGGCCCGGGGCGGGGGGAAGAATCGGGGCAACCACCTCCCCTTGGGGCTTGGGAAACGATTTTTCCACTCCCGTGGTGCCATAGGCCTCGACCAGGACGTTGCCAGCCTTGGCCTCGGCGCGAATGTATTTGCCGAGGTTGAAGCCGGCGACCGGGATAGGGCGCTCGGAGACCCAGTGCGAGACTTTTTCCGTGGCTGGGTTTGTTTCTGCGTTTTCGAGGCCGGTGTGTGACAGCAGCTTTCCGGTGGCGACCAAGGTCCAGTCTGCGGGATAGTGAAACTCCATGTCGAACTGGGCCGGGCTCAGACCGAAATTGGGATACCATGTGCCGCGCTCGCCGACGTAGAGCAATCCTTTGCCGGCTTCGGAGAGGACGTCGCCGGCGTAGCGGAAGCGCAGTTTCAATTGCTGGCCGGGTGCGAGCGGAGCGGGAAAGACGACGGCGACGAGATCATTTCCCTTTCGCCGCAGTTCGCTGCCTTCGATAGCGGGATTCTGGATGAAGTCGATGGGGCGGCCGTCGGATTCGATCGCGTCGACTTTGAGATAACGGGATAGCTCGAAGAGCAGAGTGCGTTCGCCGCCCCCACTAATTTGGACGTTTAGATCGGCGGAGGCCTGCAAGCGAGTTGGAGGTTCGACCGAAGCCTGAATGTGGAAGCTGGTGATGGATGCGTCGACTGGGGGTGGGGCGGCGCTGCCGGCGGGAGTGAAAGATGTCCAGATATCGAAGAAGAGGTTGCCGTCTTTCATGCGGGGCTGACCAGCCCAGAGAGGCTCGGGGTTGGCGGCATCCCATACGACTTCAAAACCGCCGAGCGTTTTGCCTAAGAGGTGAGCGTGCAGCAAAGGCAGGAATTTTCGATTCGGCTCAGTTCCAGAAGGTGCAGGAAGGAAATGACTGAAGTCGAGAAGCAGACGCAGGCCATCGAACTCGGCGAGGGTGAGACTGGCATCGCCCCACTCTTTGATGAATTCGGCGGGCTCTGGCGCTGAAGTAAGGAAGGGCTGCAATACGGCTGCAGTGTCGTCGTTGAAGCGCAGATAGGCAGTTGAGAACTGTTCTTCGAGAATCGCCATGCCGGTGAAGAGGGCTAATGATCCGCGCTCGGCGGAGTGGGGAGGACGCAAGCGCACTTCGCCGTCACCCTCGAAAAAGGCGCCGGTGGTGCGGCCACAGATGTCCGCGGTGAAGGCGAGGGTTCCGTCGTCGAAGTCGATGTGGAGGCTCGGACGGTCGATAGTGGCTCCGCGGACGTGGTAGACGCGGTTGGGATCGAGGCCGACCGAGTGGATGCGGGCGTAAAGGGCGCTGGTGGTTTGGGGACACTGCGGACTTGAGGCCGCCTGGGCGCAGGCGATCGTTGCATGGAGGCAGCAGGCCAGGAAACAGCAGGCCAGCGTGATCGGTCGCCGCGATCGAACGAGCACCTTGGTCACCTTACTGGCCCTCCACCCCATTGCTAGAATCAGCCGAATGCGAGGCCTTGTCTCGATCTTTATTCTAGTGCTTGTGATGCTCGCGCTGGTGGCGGCGCTGCCCGCGTCGGCCGATGTCATTCATCTTAAGAACGGGCGCACTATTTGGGCCGACCAGGTTCGGGACGGCAAAGATCGCGTGGAATACGATTTGGGGGAGGATACTTACGCGATTCCGAAGTCGTCGGTGGAGCGGATAGAGACGGGCGGGGTTGCGCCGGTGCATGGGGGATCTGGAGGCGCAGGCGGAGCGATCGATATTACTCCCGAGGCGCCGTCATTCAGTCATGAGGCCGATGTCGCCGGGAAAGTGATCCACGACGGCAAGGTGGATACGGACGCGCTTTCGAGCGTGGCGCAGACGGGGAGTGCGGAACTGGCGGCGACGGCTTATTTTCTGGCGGGCAAGCACGAGTCTGATCACGGCAATTTTCCCAGGGCGAAGGTGTATTACGAATCGGCGATGCGCTTTCAGCCAGATAATGCGACTTTGCTGATCTATTACGCGGCTGCGCTTTTGCGGACGGGGCATGCGGCAGAAGCGCTTACTTACGCGCAACACGCGGCCAGTGTGGTTCCTGATTCGCCGGATGCCTTGGGCATGCTGGGATTTGTGCAGTTCGCGAGCGATCATACGCCGGAGGCGATTCGAGCTTGGAAGAAGTCACTGGCCCTGCGACCCGATGCGACGGTCAGCCAATATCTGGCTCGAGCGGAGCGGGAATCTACGGCAGAATCCGAATTTTCGCAACGGGAGAGCAATCACTTCAACCTGCATTTTGAGGGGAAGGATACTTCGGAGAGTTTCCGGCGCGATCTGGTCGCGACGCTCGATTCGGAGTATGACGACCTGGTGCGCGATCTCGGGTACTCTCCGCACAATACGATTGCGGTCACGCTCTACACGCAGCAGACATTTTTTGATGTGACGCGGGCGCCTTCGTGGAGCGGTGCGGTGAATGACGGCAAGTTGCGCATTCCGATCAGCGGCGTGCAGAGCGTTACGCCGGAGCTGGCTAGGATTTTGAAACATGAGCTGACGCACTCGTTTATTTCGCAGAAGGCGAGCAACCGCTGCCCGACTTGGTTGAATGAGGGTATTGCGCAGGTCGAAGAGGGCAAGTCGGCGGCTCCTTATGGCCATCAGTTGTCGATGCTGTTTGCGTCGGGGAGCGAGATTCCGTTCAACGTGCTGGAGGGGAGCTTTATGAGCTTTAACACTCAGCAGGCCGCCGCTGCTTATGCGGAGTCACTGGCGGCTACGGAATATATACGCGACGCTTATGGGATGAGCGAGATTACTCGGATTCTGGAAATGCTGTCGCAGGGGAGTTCGACGGAGGCTGCGCTGCGGGCTACGGTGCATTCGGATTACCGGCAGCTGCGGGATGAGTTGGCTGGCGCGCTTAAGGGGAGATACGGGGAGTAGAGTTTATCGCGGACTAGAGGACTTGCCGAGCTTCGCTCGGCTGGACGGGTGAGGGCACCCTTCGGTAAGCTCAGGGCGGGCTCCGTCCCTACGTGAAGCTGGACTGCCCACACAAATAGAGAGTCCCGAGGTGATGTTGGATTCATTCGTCTCGGCCAGTAGCTCGCGTTTAGACCCTTGCTGACCCTTTCCTACAACTCCCTTGCGGGTTCATTGTAAGACGATCTTTGCTCGGGCTCCGGGCTCACCGCCAACCGGATAAATCAGTCCAACGCCTCGGGACTCTATCCTGCCTTCGACAGAGGCTCCTGTTCTCCTCGACCAGCGCTTAGCTATAGACCCTTGCTCGCCCTCCCAAACCCACCTCGCGGTTGTCTGAGTGACTACGCTTGAGCCCCGGACGCTGCACCAACCGGAAAAACTTCAGAACGTGTCAAAGAACGATTATGGTTTTAACATATTAGTTTTTTAGGTCAATGAAATTCATGCGCCTGTAAGTTCTTATTCATCAATCGAGTGCAGCCCGTTCACAGCCGGGTGACGCGGAAATTGTGCAATGGCTTGGATGAAGCTGCGAAATCCACAGTATCCATGCCGTTTTTCTGGGTTTCCGCGCCGCTCCGCTCTCGGGATCACAGTGCACTGTGATTGTGCAAATCATAGGTTTAGTAGCATAAATGCTGTCTATTGTGCGGACTGGCTCTGGTTCCGACGGCGATACTTATGGCCTACAATCGCTTTTTCTACAATTGCACAGTGAACTGGAAGGGTGGTTTGGAGGGTTTTGGCGATGCGAAAGCTGCGTTGGGCGCCTCATAGTTGCCTCTGCATGGTCTTTGCTCTTGTTCTTGGGCGAATCTCCGCGGCGGAGAGCGCCGAGGATAAGGCGGCTAAGTATTTCGAATCGGTCCGGCACAATCCGGGATTGTTGCAGGCATTTTTGCAGGAGATGCCCAAAGGCGGCGATCTGCACGTTCATTTGAGCGGGGCGATTTATGCGGAGAGCTTTATCGACTGGGCTTCGGAGAATGCGCTTTGTGTGGATCGCAGCACGTCGAAATTGATTCATGCCTCGTGCGATTCGTGCGATTCCTACACCAATAAGCCGTCGGTGCGCTGCGCCTATCAGGATCACATTCTTTATGGCCAGCTGATCGATGCGTGGTCGATGCGGAACTGGCATGCCGCGGACGAGTCAGGCCACGATCATTTTTTTGCGACGTTTGAAAAGTTTGGTCCGGCGATGGAGAAGCATGTGGGGGATGCACTGGCTGAGGTCGCGGCGCGGGCGGCGGAGGATCATCTGCAGTATGTGGAGGTGATGCACACGGCGGACGGCGCGCAGGCGGCGATTCTGGGCACGAAGATCGGCTGGGCGGATGGATCGACTCCTGGCGACTTCGCGAAGCTACGCGACAAACTGCTGGCCGGAGGAATGTCGGACGTAGTGGCGTCGGTGCGCCGGCAACTTGATTCCGATGAAGCGCGGGAAAAAGAGGTGCTGCGCTGCGGGACGGCGCACGCCGCTCCGGGATGCGCGGTGACGCTGCATTATTTGTATCAGGTGTTGCGGGGCTTGCCGCGCGAGCAGGTATTTGCGCAGATATTGCTCGGCTTCGAATTGACGAAGGCCGATCCGCGGTTTGTGGGATTTAACCTGGTGATGCCGGAAGATTATTACGTACCGATGCACGACTTCGATCTGCATATGCGGATCATCGAGGCGCTGCATAAGTTTTATCCGGCGACGCATGTGTCGTTGCACGCTGACGAATTGTGGATGGGGCTGGTGCCGCCGGAGGGATTGCGATTTCATATACGCGAGTCAATCGAGCGCGGGGGCGCAGAACGGATCGGGCACGGGACGGCAGTGATGAGTGAGGATGATCCGATTGGATTGTTGCAGGAGATGGCTCGAAAGAATGTGCTGGTCGAGATTTGCCTGACGTCGAATGATGTGATTTTGGGCGTGAGCGGGGCGCGGCATCCTCTGCCGGTGTATATGAGGTATGGAGTGCCGGTGGCGCTTGCTACGGATGATGAAGGGGTTTCGCGCAGCGATATGACGCACGAATATTTGCGCGCGGCGGAAACGTATGGGTTGTCGTATGCGGAGTTGAAGCGCATGGCTCGGGCGAGCCTGGAGCATAGTTTTATTGCAGGGGACAGTCTGTTTAGCGATGGCCCGCCCGAAGGGTACATTCCCCCGTGTGAGATTTCGCTTCGCGGTAATGGCATCCCGGATTCCAGGTGCAAAGCAGCGCTGGGACATAGCGAGCGGGCTCGGGTGCAGTTTCAACTCGAAAAAGCCTTCGCGGAGTTTGAGAAGAGGTTCTAACGTGAGATCCTGCAGCCTTGTCATGTTGAGCGAAGCGAAACACCTGTTGTGCATTGGCGCTTCTCACAATCCATAGGTCCTTCGCTGCGCTCAGGATGACAACGTGTAATTATGCGATGGTGCCTATATGACTCCTGACCTTTTTACTCGGGCGGAATCGGCGGCGGCGTTTGTGCTTTCGCAGACTGCTCTGCGTCCGCAGATCGGGCTTGTCCTCGGCTCAGGCCTAGGCTCTTTCGCTGACGATCTTCGCGACGCTGTCGGCATTCCGTACGCGCGCATTCCTACATTCCCGCGATCGACGGCGGTCGGTCATGCCGGGCAGTTGGTAATGGGAAAGTGCGGCGACGTTCCTGTGGCCGTGATGCAAGGGCGCGTGCATTTGTATGAGGGCTATCCGGCCGCCGAGGTTGCATTTCCAACGCGGGTGTTGGGACGCGCTGGCATTCGCGCGTTGATTCTTACTAATGCCGCGGGCGGGATTAATGTCGAATATGGGCAGGGAGCGCTGGTGATTCTGCGCGATCATATCAATTTACAGGGGCAGAATCCGCTGACGGGTGCGAATGATGATCGCTTCGGGCCGCGCTTTCCTGACATGACGTACACCTACGCCAAGCGCTATCGCGAGATTGCGCTGGAGGAGGCGAAGAAACTTTCGATTGCTCCGCGCGAGGGAGTGTATGCGGCGCTGGCGGGGCCGAGTTATGAGACTCCGGCGGAGATTCGATACTTGCGGACAATTGGCGCCGATCTGGTGGGGATGTCGACTGTGCCGGAGGCGATTGTGGCGCGGCACATGGGGATGAATGTTTTGGCAATTTCGTGCGTCACGAATATGGCGGCGGGGATTCTTGATAAAGCGCTGGTGCACGAAGAGGTGCTTGAAGTGGGACGGCGGGTGATGGGGCAGTTTATTGCGCTGCTGCGCGCGGTACTGCTGCGAATCGCTGAAGAGTTGGGGAACGCGGGCTAGTTTTCGGTGGCCAAGGTTCGACGGCTAAGTTTTGGCGACCTCTGTTACTAGTTCTTCTTCGCCTTCTTCTTCGTTGGCGGCGACCGCATCGGCGCTAACCTCGTCGAGCATGAAGCCCAGAACCTCCTGCGGAATCGGCGCATTCCACACCGGCGAAAACGACTGTCGATGAAGCGGCGAGGGGCCGTGCTCGCGCAGAGCGGTGAGATGGCGCGGCGTGCAATAACCTTTGTTTGAGGCGAGACCGTACATCGGGAAAACCGGATCCCACGCCGAGATCATGCGGTCGCGCTCGACTTTGGCGATGATGGAGGCGGCGGCGATGGAGCGGGAGAGAGCGTCACCGTGAATAATGGGCTGCTGCGGAATTTCGCAATCGAGGCGCACGGCATCGATCAGAAGATGATTTGCCGCCGGAGCCAATTGTTGAACCGCGTGCAGCATGGCGAGGCGTGACGCCTGATAAATATTGATTTGATCGATGCGCGCGGAATCGACGGCGGCGATGGCCCAGGCGATGGCGCGATCGCGAATGAGGAGCGCCAGTTCTTCGCGTTTTTCGGCGGGGATGAGTTTCGAATCGCGCAAGCCGCGAATGCGGCGGGCGGGATCGTCGATGTCACAGTTGCTCTCACAGAGGATGACGGCGGCGGCGACTACGGGGCCGAACAGAGATCCACGGCCGACTTCATCGACTCCTGCAACGTATCTCGCGCCCGCGGCCCAGGCCTTTTTTTCCAAGTTGAGGGTGCAGCGCAGTCTTTTTAACAAGCGCAATTTGGCGGTCGCGGCAGACACTTGGTCAGCCTTCACTGCGCCTGCGGACTTGAGACGGGACTTGGACACGGAAATCTGTCTAGTGTTGGTCTCGCAAATTCGCAGCATAACCAGCCGGGCCCATTACCACTCACTTGAGCGCGGTGGTTGTGCAAACAAAATACAGAGGTCCTCGCTTCGCTCGGGATAACAATTCATGAAGGGTATAGTATATCGGCCGTCTGAGGATGTAGAAGCGGACAGGAGTGTCCGCTCCACACGACCCCTACTTAAACTCCAGCACCTCTTTCTCTTTCGCCTTGCTCATTTCTTCCATCTTCTTAATCTCGTCATCCGTCAGCTTCTGAATCTCATCCAGCGCGCGCTTCTCGTCATCTTCGGCGATCTTCTTATCTTTCATCGTCTTCTTGATGGCGTCATTCCCATCGCGCCGCACATTCCGCACCGCCGTGCGATGCTCCTCCAGAATCCGATGCAGATGCTTGACCATATCCTTGCGCCGCTCTTCCGTCAGCGCCGGCACCGGCACGCGTACCAGTTTGCCGTCATTCATCGGATTGAGCCCCAGGTCAGCCGCGCGGATCGCCTTCTCAATCGCCCCCAGTTGCGACGTATCAAAAGGCTGCACCGTGATCATCTGCGGCTCTGGAGCATGAATCTGCGCGATCTGGTTCAGCGGCATCTGCGACCCGTAGTAGTCGACCGACACCGTGTCCAGCATGTGAATGTTCGCGCGCCCAGTGCGAGTAGCCGCCATCTCGCGGCGGAAATCTTCCACCGCCTTATCCATGCGCGTCTTCAGTTGTCCGAAAACTTCTTTCAAGGCAGGATGAGCCATCTCTATCAGCTCCCAATGTTTTGATATCAGAACGGTGAATTATAAACCGCCATTCTACCGTCTTGTCATCCTGAGCGAAGCGAAGGACCTATGCGTTTGCTCTGGTGTGCAGCAAAATACATAGGTCCTTCGCTTCGCTCAGGATGACAACTCTTATACGGAGCAAGTCCTTACGCACTTACCAGCGACCCAATCTTCTCCCCCAGCACCACGCGCCGGATATTCCCATGCTGATTGAGATTGAAAACAATGATCGGCAGATTATTATCCTTGCACAAAGAAATCGCCGTCGAATCCATTACCTTCAGCCCCTGCTTCAGCACATCCATATAGGTGAGAGTGTCAAATTTCTTCGCGTCCGGAACCTTCATCGGGTCGGCATCATAAATCCCATCCACCTTCGTCGCCTTGAGAATCGCGTCCGCCTTGATCTCCATCGCCCGCAGCGACGCCGCCGTGTCCGTCGAAAAATATGGATTCCCGGTCCCGCCGGCAAAAATAACCACGCGCCCTTTTTCCAGATGTCGAATGGCGCGCCGGCGTATAAAAGGCTCCGCCACCTGATTCATCTCAATCGCCGTCTGCACCCGCGTATAAACATGCTGCTTCTCAAGCGCGTCCTGCAGCGCTAGCGCGTTAATCACCGTAGCCAGCATACCCATATGATCGGCCGAAACGCGATCCATGTTCCGAGCCTGATCGGCCACCCCGCGAAAAAAATTCCCGCCGCCCACCACAATTGCCATCTGGATGCCAAGATTCTGCACCTCGGCCAATTCAGCCGCCACTTCATGTATGCGTGCGGTGTCAATGCCAAACCCCTGCGTGGCCGCCAGGGCCTCGCCCGAGATTTTCAGCAGGATGCGTTTAAAGACCGGCTCCGCCATCGAGATTCAGTGTAGCACTGGCCGCAGCGTCTGAATCACGCAGGGGCAGAGCCTCGCTCTGAGCTTGTCGAACGGTGCCCCCACCTGCCCAGCTCCAACCTGACTCACGTAGGGGCAGACACCCTCGTCTGCCCAGCCGAGCAAAGCTCGGCAGCTGTCGGTAACCAACAAAAAAGCCCCAACATCGCTAACATGCTGGGGCCAAAATAAAGGGACTCGATCTTGTCCTTACTCCTCTTTCGGCTCCGCCGGCTTGGTAACCGCAATCGTCTCACCCGCGTCGCCCACCTTAAACCGCGCAAACCGCCTCACCGCGATATTCTCGCCCAGCTTCCCAATCTTCGCCGCAATCAGCTGCGAAATATTGATGGTCTGGTCCTTAATAAACGGCTGCTCCAGCAGGCAAACTTCCTCATAGAACTTCTCCATCATGCCCGCCACCATCTTTTCAGCGATGTTCGCAGGCTTGCCGCTCGCGATCGCCTTCGCAAGATAGATGTCCTTTTCGCGCGCGTAGTCCGCCGGAGTCACATCCTCTTTGCGGACATACTTCGGATCGCTAGCCGCAATGTGCATCGCAATATCGTGCACCAGTTCTTTGAAGTCTTCCGTGCGCGCCACAAAATCGCTCTCGCAGTTGACCTCAACCAGCACACCAATTTTGCCGCCGGCGTGGATGTAGTAGCCTACCGAACCTTCGCTAGTCACGCGCGTAGCCTTCTTCGCCGCAACCGATACGCCCTTCTTCCGCAGCAGCACAATCGCATCCTCCAGGATGCCCCTCGCTTCCGTCAAAGCCGTCTTGCAATCCATCATCGGCGCTCCGGTTTTTTCCCGGAGTTCCTTAACCTGTGCAGCGGAAATGTTCGCCATAGTAGTGCTCATTCGTAGTTCGCCCTTCA
This sequence comes from uncultured Acidobacteriaceae bacterium, assembly GCA_963800565.1. Taxonomy (GTDB): domain Bacteria; phylum Acidobacteriota; class Terriglobia; order Terriglobales; family Acidobacteriaceae; genus Acidiflorens. The sequence continues at coordinate 2,136,274 of CAWDBM010000006.1, read as the reverse complement.
ATTAAAACGTTGTTCCTACAAAACTCGACCCGCGCACAGTCGAACTGCGCGGGTCAGATGTGGTTTGCGAAAAGCCAACAGCTAATAGCTAACAGCCAACCTCAAAACCGCCGCGTTTCCGCCTGCAACTCGTCAACATCTTCCGTCGCCGGCGAAGGCCGCTTGCGCGTGCCCTTGCCGAGCACGTCTTCCATCCGAATCTCTTCGCCTGTGCCCTCGACTGCAACTGGCAGGGCCGCGCCATCCGCCGCAACCGTAGCGAACAGCTCTTCAGCTTCCGGAGCCGCAATCTCAGCCGCCGGTTCGACCTCGGCTACCGCCTGAATCTCCGCCACCTGCTTGTCATCCCGAGCGTGCACGCCCTCTGCAATCGACTCCGAAATCTTCGAAGTAAACAGCCGGATCGCCCGCAGCGCGTCATCATTGCCCGGAATCACATAATCCACTTCGCTCGGATCGCAATTCGTGTCGACCACCGCAACCACCGGAATCCCCAGCTTGCGCGATTCGCGCACCGCGATCTGCTCTTTATTCGAATCGATCACAAAAATCGCATCCGGCAGCCGCGTCATGTTCTTGATGCCGGCAAGATTCGCCTGCAAATGCTTGCGCTCGCGTTCGAGCTTGATCACTTCTTTTTTCGGCAGCAGGTCGTAACGGCCATCTGTGGCCATCTCGTCTAGCTCTTTGAGCCGCTTCACCGATTTCTGCACCGTGACCCAATTGGTCAAGAGGCCGCCCAGCCAGCGCTGGTTCACATAGAACATCGAGCAGCGCTGCGCCTCTTCGGCAATCGCATCCTGCGCCTGGCGCTTGGTGCCCACGAAGAGAATGATGCGGCCATCCGCGGCCAGATCCTGCACAAACTTCGACGCCTCTTTGAACATCTTCAGCGTCTTCTGCAAATCGATAATGTAAATCCCATTGCGCTCGCCAAAGATGTACTCCTTCATCTTTGGGTTCCACCGCTTCGTCTGGTGCCCGAAGTGAACGCCCGCCTCGAGCAACTCCTTCATCGTGATATTCGCCAATCAACCTCCTCAGTTGGTCTGCATCCGGATGCTGAAAAGATCCGGATTGCCATTCCCTTCCACCCCATCTCAGGGGAGGTGGGGGGATGAATTGAACTCCTAAACAGTCGTTTGTCGTTCGTCGCTAGTCGTTCGCAAGCTAAAACCGGCCCAACTCTCTATCAAAGTCGAACTGCACGTTCTATCGTCAGTCTCCGAACGACCACCGACAAACGACCATCGACTACCTCTTACTAAACTGGAATCTCTTACGCGCGCCCTTCTGTCCATACTTCTTGCGCTCTTTAGCCCGCGGATCACGCGTCACCATACCCTCAGCCTTGAGCTTCCCGCGCAGCTCCGCGTTAAACAGCATAAGCGCCCGTGTGATGCCGAGCCGTACCGCATCGGCCTGCCCAGCCACTCCGCCGCCGCAAACGTTCGCCAGCACGTTGAAAGTGGCTCCAGTATCGGTCGAGACCAGCGCACGCTTGGCCGCGATGCGCTGCGACGGCGTCACAAAGTATTCATCGAACGACTTGCCATTGACCTTGAGCTCGCCGCTGCCCGGCCGAAGAAAAACTCGCGCAATCGCCGTCTTGCGCCGCCCAGTTCCGTAGTATTGAACCAATTCAGCCATTAGCTCTTAGCTGTTAGCTCTCAGCTTTGCCAGCCAAGCGCCAACTTTTTACCTTTCCTCGAATTCTCAAATTCGAAAACCTGTGTAACCGAAATTCGCGCGAGCTAAGAGCCAACGGCTAATAGCTAAAAGCTGCTCCTAAGCAAACACCTTAGCTTCCGGCTTCTGCGCCTCATGCGGATGCTTGTCCCCGCGATACACCTTCAGCTTGGTAAACATCTGCTTGCCCAGCTTATTCTTCGGCAGCATGCGCGAAACCGCATCTTCGATGATCAGCTCCGGCTTCCGCACCAGCCGCTTCTTCATCTCTTCTGAGCGCAGCCCGCCGGGATACCCCGTATAGCGGTGATACATCTTCTGATCGGTCTTCATGCCGGTAACCTTGATCTTCTCGGCATTGATAACCACGACGTGATCGCCCGTATCGATAAACGGAGTGTATTTCGGATTCTCTTTGCCCATCAGAATGCGGGCCACGCGCGAGGCGAGGCGGCCAAGCGCCAGCCCGCTCGCATCTACCACAAACCATTTACGCGCAATATCTCCCTCTTTGGGGAAATAAGTTGACATCGGAAATCTCCCAGAATTAAAAGAACGTTAAAACGACGAAGAACGCTGATAGCCCTATAACGACTGCCTTAAAACCTAATGCCCTATACCTGATTGCCGTATCCGTGATATCCACGCAGAACGCGCGCTAGGTGTTCCAGGCGGGCAGCCGCAGGACTTCCAAAGAGATATTAGGATAGCCCAGCCGCAACACCCTTGTCAACGGCTAGTGCTCGCAAGTCCTGTCCCCATAGGACAATACCCGCAAATCCCTGCCGGAGGCTGCATCCCAATTATACCCACCGCCACATTAGTTAGAATGTCCCCCTCCTGAGCAAATCTCATTGCCATGCGACGTCTGGTTAGTCATGGTGGAAATAGAAGAGGTTCCCGTCCAGATCCTTCACGGTGAACTGCCTTAACCCCCACGGCTTCTTTTCCAGAGGTTCGACGATGTTCGCGCCTAACGACTTCAGTTCCTCGCACGTCGCATCGATATCTTCGGCAAACACCCAGTGCACGGCAGGTTCGAACGGTGGCTTCCTCTTCCGAAAAAATATCGGCCCCATATCGCCGCGTGACACCGCCCCAATTTCTCCGCCGGGATAAAGCCATCCGATCTCAAAGCCGAGTGCGTCTTTGTAATGCTGTTGTGCGAGCTCCACATCAGCCACCGGCAGCTCCGGCACTGGCCGGCCGATTGCGCCAGTTTTCTCTTTTGCGACCATAGAGCCTCTCCTTAAGCTCTCCTCATATGCAACAAAACCGCCCGCGCGTCAACTCAGGAATCTACGTGGCGTCTGGTAGTGGAGCAATTTCAGCCGCAGCCGCAGAACCTTCAACCGCAAAGGACGCTAAGTATCACGAAGGAGCCGACTTGTGCATTTCCTTCGTGAACCGGAGCCTGCCCTGAACGGAGCCGAAGGGTGCCCTCTGTGGTTGATGATTTCGCAAACCGCACGACTGCGTCGCGTCTTACTCAATTGACAACTGCTCACGCCGTCGCAGATACTGCAATCGCCGCATGTAGGAAGCACCGGCACGTCGCCGAAGGGCAATGCCCACCTACGATCTCATCGTGGAGGCCTGCATGCCCAATCTAGAGAACCTCAAAAAAAAAGCCAAGCTCCTATTGCGCTGGCATCGCGAACGCTACTACCCCGTCGCCGCGCAAATCCGCGCACACTTGCCTCGTTTCCAGAATATGCCCGACTCCGAGATTCTTGCGGCCAGCTTTAAACTCAGCGATGCGCAAAAAATCATCGCCATGCAGGAAGGCTTCGATAGTTGGCGAGCCTTGACGAGCGAGCTTTTGAAAACGCCACCCAAGTCGTCGCCATCCCAATCATCACCATCGAAAGCCACGATTGTCGGTGCCGAGCCGCAACTGTTCGTCACCGATATCAAGAGATCATGCGAGTTTTTCTGCGGGAAGTTAGGCTTTTCGCTCGTATTCAGTTACGGCAAACCTCCCTATTATGCCCAGGTAGCTCGCGATGCCGCCCGTCTCAATCTAAGGTGTGTCGAGCGATCCGTAATCGAGTCGACAGCCTGCGATCGGGAGGAATCGTTGCCGGCATCATTGTTGTCGGCAACATTGTTGTCCGCGTCAATGACTGTCGCTACTCGCGAGGAGATCAAGCTGCTGTTTCTCGAGTTCCAGTCTGCTGGTGTTGCCTTTCACCAGACGCTGAAAAAGCAGCCCTGGGGCGCCACGAATTTCCTGGTCAAAGATCCGGATGGGAATCTGCTGTTGTTTGCCGGACCCGCAGACTAACGCCCCGCAGACTAACAACTGCCAACCCCGGCGCCCCTTACCGCGCCTTCACCTATGGCAATACACACGTACTGTCAAGTTTGACAGTTGCTCCTGTAAACTTGCAGCTGCGATGCTGAACCGCTGCGCAGCAGAGCAGTTCCTTTGTTCGCCGCCGCATCATTACCTTGGACAATAGCGCTGCTGCCTCTTTCTCCGATATACCTGATCACAGTCCTTCGCGTTTCTTCCCGCTGAGGTGAACGAAGAAAGTGAACGAAGAAAAGGAAACCCGATGAAATCGGAAGTTACCCCGCGGCAGAAAATCCGGAAATCTCTATTTGCTCTGCTGCTCACAACTACGTTCCTCGCCGGTTGTGGTGTGAAAGACCCGTTCTGCGGGAGTGCCCGGCCGGTGCCTGTGCTGACTTCGCTCGCACCCAACCCCGCGACCCTTACTCAGGTGGACCAGGGATTACTGCTCACCGCCACCGGGGAGCACTTCTATTCCAATTCGACCATCCTATGGAACGGAGTGGCATTGCCGACCACCGTCATTAGTGCTACCGAGTTGCAGGCCACGATTACCACGACCCAGATCTCATTTCCCGGTACCGCCCAGATCGTCGTGCACACCCCTGCCAATCTTTCCGGTGACCTCGGTTGCCAGAGCGGCGGAGATAGCCAGGCGTTGACCTTCACCGTCACCTAGCCCAGACCGAGTAGAGGATGGCCGATTACACTGATTAACCTCGCCAGAGGCGTATTGAGTGTAAACGTGTTTTCGTCAGTCTGGCGCAATGCGGGAAAGAGCGTCTTTGAGCGAAGAAAAGCGTAATGGGAACGCGACTGAAACCCTTAATTCAATCGCTTCCAATCGGAGAGGTAAGCACCGTCCGCGAGGTACATGACGACCTCGGGGCTGTTGCGAGAGAGCATCGTCAGGATTCTTCCGAAGCCTCCTATGACAATTTCCTGGATGAAGTAATACGTCTGGCCGGCTTCGAGATCCATCTCAAATCCGTTCGCATTTGCAGACTGTGAAATGAGCGAATACTTTCCCGGATCGACGTAGGCGATGCTATACGTACCCACCTCGTTTACCGCGATGACCTTGCCATTGGCATGCAGTTTGAACTCGCCCCAACGCCCGGTTTCGCGCGCAATCAGTGGGGGACAGACGACAACAATGGTTGCCTTATCTGACTTCACCTCAGGCAATGGATGAGCCGTCCGGTCGAGCTTGATCGAATACTTGGACTTCCAATCCGGAATACGGCTCTTGTCCATGTCACCGTACTTGTCGAGAATCGACTCCCCTTTTTCGGGATAATTAGCAATCGTCACGCGTTCGCCAAACAGACTTCGGCATTTGGCGGTCGCCTTATCGTAAATGGCTCTCGGCAGGACTAGCAGTACCTTCTCCGAATGGTCCCCTTGACGGTACTCCAGGTAGAGCCAGCGATCATGTACGTGAACGCTCGCCATCCACGTCCCGTGCGTATCCGTATCGAAGACAACCTTGGTGATGTCGGAATATGGAATGGCGAACTGATCGCCTGCACCACTGCGAAATGTCAGTTTCTGACCGTCATCTTCAAAGCTGAGTACGCCGATCTTATCGACCAGCTCCCGCTTTTCCGCGCTCTGGTGCCGGCGAATTTTGACGCCCTCGAACTTGGTTTCTTCTGAAACGAGCAAAGAGACGCTGAGGAACAAGAAAATGGCCAGATACGCCGCCTTTGACATGCGCGCCCTCTCTGCGGTCTAACTCGGAATTCCCCATCGAACCCGAAAAACGGCACCATAATACACCGTTGGAATTGGCAGACTGACGATAAATCCTAATTACATTCATTGACCTTATTGGCGGTGCAAACGGTCACGGCGACCATGGCCATTTCCGGTCTAGTAGGCGGTATCGCGATTCGTGCTCGCCTGTTCTACCCGCGCGTGCGGCGGCCCGAAACGAAACTTGTTCCGGTGATACGCTGTTGGGCGCGGGCTCGGGTTGAGAATGCTCATTGAAATCGGATGTGTGGAAGCGATCTTTCGGTATCCCGTGAAGTCGATGGGCGGCGAGCGACTTGAGGCTGCCGAGATGGGCTGGCACGGGATCGAGGGTGACAGGCGGCTGGCGTTGCGGCGGATGGATGATCGCGGAGGGTTTCCCTGGCTGACGGCTGGCAAGCTTCCTGAGTTGGTGTTGTTTGCTCCGCGGCGCGATGACAGCGCTCAAGATGGGCTTCCTACGCATGTAGGCACTCCGGATGGCGAAGAGATGGCTGTGTTTGGGGAGGACTTGGCGGTGGAGGTGGGACGGCGGTATGGGGCTCCGGTGGAGATGATGCGGATGAAGCACGGCGTCTTCGATGAAGCGAGCATCTCGGTGATTGCCTCGGAGACGGTGCGCGAGATTGGGCAACTGGCGGGGCGAAGCATCGACGTGCGACGATTTCGGCCGAATGTTGTGGTTCGGTTGGCGCGGCCGGTTGCCTTTCAGGAGGACGAGTGGGTGGGCGGCATGCTGTCGTTTGGCGAGGGCGAGGACGCTCCGTCCATTGCGGTCACGATGCGCGATGAGCGCTGCTCGATGGTGAACCTTGATCCTGATACGGCTAGCGTGGCTCCAGAACTGCTGAAGGCGGTCGTTCGCCGCAATCAGAACTGCGACGGGATTTATGCGGCGGTCACCCGCGCGGGGCGCGTGGCGGTGGGCCAGAAGATATTTCTGCGGACAACGCCGGGCATCTCATAAACCTGGGAAGCCACCGAATGGTGGGCCGCTCGCGACGACAAATTTTTATCAGAATCGCAGTCATCCTGAGCGCAGCAGAATGATTCGCGAAGCGAATCGTTCCGCGGAGTCGAAGGACCCCTACCCTAGCCGCGATCTCTCAGCACCACGACCGTCGCGGACACTGTGCTGACCGGCGGGCGCGGGGTGTGGTAGCATCGGGAGTTTCGCAGGTGGGGTGGGCGTTTGCTGTGGCCTGTTCTCATTGATAATTCTGCGCTCTCGCCCTTCCTGTGTACGCCTGCGGAAGGAGAAAACAATCCGTGAAAGCTTATGAAGGAAGTAATCTCCGCAACCTTGCCCTGATCGGGCATGGTCATGCGGGAAAAACCACGCTGGTGTCCGCCATGCTCTATACGTCTGGGGGCGCGCCTCGGCTGGGGCGGGTCGATGATGGGTCGGCTCCTACGGATTATGACGAGGAAGAGATTGCCCGGAAGATGTCGATCTCGACCGGCCTCGCGTTCGTAGAGTGGGGGAAGCCCGAGGCGCGGGTGAAGATCAATCTGCTGGATACTCCGGGCTTCAATATGTTTGTACATGAGGCGAAGATGGTGCTGCCGGTGGTGGATGCGGCGCTGGTCGTCGTCGATGGCGTGGCGGGCGTGGAGGTGGTGACGCAGCGCGTGTGGGGATACTGCGAGGAGATTAATCTTCCGCGGATGATTGTGGTGAGCCGGATGGATCGCGATCGGGCGGACGCTACGCGGGTACTCGAATCGCTGACGAATGCATTTGGCAGGGCGGTGACTCCGCTGCAATTGCCGATTGGGAGCGAAAAGAGCCTGAGCGGCATTGTCGATCTGGTGCGGATGAAGGCTTACACGTATGAGATGGGCGGGAATGGCAAGGGGAAGGAAGGACCGATTCCGGCTAGCGTGGCGGATGCGGCCAAGGCGGCGCACGAGACGCTGGTGGAGTTGGTGGCTGAGGGGAAAGATGAGTTGATGGAAGAATTTTTTGAGACTGGGACGATTCCGGAGGAGCATCTGGTCCCGGCGCTGCATGAGGCGATTCGCGAGGACAAACTTTTTCCCGTGCTGTTTACTTCGGGGCTGGGAAATATTGGCGTGGATGAGCTGATGGATTTTATTGTGGACTACACGCCGGCGGCCACGGAGCATCACGCGATTACGGGATGGACGGCCGATGGAAAGGAGCAATCGGAGCGCAAGGGGACGGATAACGAGCCGGCTTCGGTGTATGTGTTCAAGACGGTGTCGGATGCGTTTGCGGGGCGCATTTCTTATTTCAAAGTTTTTTCGGGCGTGCTGAAGAACGACGCCTCTTTGCAGAACTACAACCGCAACACGCTGGAGAAGTTTGCGCATATTGCGCTGGTGCAGGGCAAACAGATGGTGGCGCTTCCGGAGATTCATGCGGGGGATATTGGGGCGGTGGCTAAGCTGCGGGAGACGCTTACGGGCGACACGCTGGGAGATAAGGCTTCGCCGATACGGTATCCGGCGGTGAAGTTGCCGGAGCCGGCGATCACGTTTGCGATTGAGCCGAAGAGCCGGGCGGATGAAGACAAGCTGGGAGTGGGGCTGCACAAGCTGATGGAAGAAGATGCGATGCTGCGGTTTTTTCGCGATCCGCAGACTAAGGAATTTTTGATTGCGGGGACGGGGCAGCAGCACATTGAAGTGGTGGTCTCGAAGATGCGGAAGCGGTATCACGCGGAGGTGGTGCTGAAGGCGCCGAAGGTGCCCTATCGCGAGACGATTCGCGGAAAGGCGGACGTGCAGGGGCGGCACAAGAAGCAGACGGGCGGGCACGGGCAGTATGGGGATTGCAAGATCAAGATGGAGCCGCTGCCGCGCAACTCCGAAGTGGAGTTTGAGTTTGTGAACGATATCTTCGGCGGGTCGATTCCGCGGAATTTTATTCCGGCGGTGGAGAAAGGGATTAAGGACGCGGCGGCGCGGGGATTTCTGGCGGGATATCCGGTGGTGAATTTTCGCGTGATCCTTTATGACGGGTCGTATCACGATGTGGATTCGAACGATCTGTCGTTTCAGATGGCGGGACGGATCGCTTTTCGAAAGGCGATGGAGCAGGCGAAGCCTACGCTGCTGGAGCCGATCATGAATGTGGAGATCACGATTCCGGATGAATTTGCCGGGACGATTATGGGCGACCTGAATAGCCGGCGCGGGCGGATTCAGGGGATGGATAACAAGGCGGGGAACACGATTGTGAAGGCGGAGGTGCCGATGGCGGAGATGCTGACATATGGGGCGGATCTGACTTCGATGACGCAGGGGCGCGGGAGTTTCGCGATGGAGATGCATCATTACGACACGGTGCCGCAGGCGTTGCAAGACAAGATTATTGAGAAGGCGAAAGCGGAACGGGGCGAGGTTAAGGAGGAGGAAGAGTAGGGGCGGGGGCCAACGCTGCGACGACTCTCCTTCCGTTCTTCTCAACGAGCTCGGTGGAGAACTTTTTTGCTGCCCATGCATGCCTGCCGCCCGGGGAGAAGCAGGAGGATGCATTGCGAATCATTTTCAGTCGTAAAGGCTTCGATGCCGAAAACGGCGGCGTTCCAAGCCCGATCTTTCCAGACGGCAGAATGGTGAGTTTGCCGATTCCCCGTAAGTCGCCACTCGCTTATAGCGACATCAACAGCCCTAAGCGAGAATTCAGCCATCTCGGAGAAATTGTTGAGTATCTGAGTGGATTCAGGCTTTCTGATTCCTGTCGCGCTCACCTCGATCCCGATCTTGATTTCGGTTCCATCACGCGTGAGGAGGGGTGGAGAGGAATCTTTGGTCAGAGTGCAACTGCACAGCGGGAGTTAGAAAAGGCAGACGTGGGGAAAGGCTCTCTGTTCTTGTTCTTCGGACAGTTCCGTAGGGTAGAAGTAGAGTCGAAACGAGGGCTTCGTTATGCGACGGGCTCGCCAGTAGAGCAAGTTCTATTTGGTTGGCTCTTGGTCGGAGAAATCTACAGATTGCCCGGCGACGTTTCGCAAGTACCGAATTGGGCTCGATATCACCCTCATCTGAATTTCGCGAAGATCGAGCCTGTTCCCAACGTCATTTACATTGCAAAAGAGAAACTCGACGCGAACGCTAACGTTCCGGGTTGGGGTGTCTTTCCTTATTTCCAGAAAGAACTCCGTCTCACTCATCCTGTCCCGTTAGCAGATAAGAAGGGCAAACTAAGGGCCGCACCGAGTCGATGGCAGCTTCCGGCATGGATGCATCCTTGGAAGGATGCTGGGAGTCCGCGTCCTCCGCTCACTCACCATCCAAGACAGGCGTCGTGGATAGGCTCGGGCGATGATCAGGCTATTCTTCAAACTCAACCAAGAGGGCAGGAATTCATACTCGATGCCAATTCGTATCCGGAGGCTTGGGCTTGGGCCGTTGGACTCATTGAGCAATGCAGTACCTATCACCAATAGCGCTGGTTCATGCTTGGTTCGCCTCAGTTCTGGAAGTTCCAGGAACTCACGCGTCCGCTTGCCGTGCGGTAAAATAATCTCATGAGCCCTGAAACGTCCGATCTCCTCAAAAAGGCCCTTGCGCTCCCGGCTGAGGAGCGTGCGGCACTAGCTAATACGCTGCTCGACACGCTGGGCAGTGTGGACGAATCTAGCGCTCTCCAGGACGCGCGCTCGGTTGAAGATGCGTGGGATGCCGAGGTAGCGCGCCGAATCGCAGACCTGAACGCGGGCCGTGCGGTGACCGTGCCCTGGGAACAACTGCATCGCGAACTCCTGGCCATGGTGAATGAACGCTGAGCGCGTTGACTACCACCAGGGCGCAATGGCCGACGTTAAAAGCGCAGTCGCTTGGTATCGACAGCGCAGTCCAAAGGCGGCACTCGATTTTGTTGAAGAGCTGAACCGCGCCACTCAAACCATCCGCGAATCTCCGGAACGCTGGCCGATCGGGAAGCACAGTACGAGGCGATTTCAGCTTTGGCGATTCCCGTTCACCATCGTCTATTCGAAACGACAATCGATAATTACGATCTGGGCGGTTGCTCACGCCAGCAGGCGACCTGAATATTGGGCGGGGCGGCTCTAGCGGATCCCCATACCGCTGGAGGATCCGAGGGGGTAGGGGTCCTCCGACTTCGCGCTCAGGATGACACATCGTGGTGGATGACGAGCGCGAAAATCCCTAAAAATAGGTTCGCTCGCTGGCTTTTCTGGCGTACTATTCTTTTTTCTTCTTCTAGGGTGCCCAGGAGGGATCATGGCTAGGCCGACTTCGCCTTTCGGCTGCGGGGTTTCGTTTGCTGGTATTTTTCTTCTTTTGATGATGAGCTATCCGGCTATGACTCAGGACAAAAAGAGCGTGGTGTTGGAGTTGGACCATGTGTCGGTTTGCGGATCGAATCTGGATACGCTGCGGCAGGCGTTTACGGATGTGGGGCTGACACCGGATATGGGTGGGCCGCATGGGAATGGCGTTACGCAGATGGCGTATGTGGGGTTTGACGATGGGACTTACATTGAATTGATTGCTCCGATTAAGGCGGGGGTGACGACAGGGTCGGAGTGGGCGAAGTATATGTCCGAGGATGCGGTCACGTGTGCTTGGGCGGTGGGGACGAATGTGTTGCTGCGGGAAGTGGATCGGCTGAAGAAGGCGGGGATTGCGGTGACGGCTCCGGAGCCGGGAAGCCGGAAGCGGCCGGACGGGATGTCGGTTGAGTGGACTACGGCGGGAGTGGGGAGTGGGACGCGCGGGTCGGTGCTGCCATTCATTATTGAGGATCAGACGCCGCGGGCCTGGCGGGTGCAGATATCGGCTAGCGTGCATGGGGCGCCGGTGACGGGCGTGGAGAATGTGGTGATCGCGGTAAATAATCTGGATGCATCGGTGGCATTGTTTCGGAAGGCTTATGGGTGGTCGGAGCCGCTGATTGAGACGGAGAAGGATTTTGGGAAGATGGCGTATTTTCCTGGGGAGCCGGTGATATTGGCGGCTCCGGCGAGCGCGCGGTGGTTGGGGGAGTGGCTGGGGAAGTATGGGGAAACTCCGGTGGCGTATTTGTTGGGGACTTCGGAGTTTTCGGCGGCGGCGAAGAAGTATAAGTTGTCGGGGAATAAGACTTGGTTTGGACAGAAGGTGGGCTGGTTTGACGAGCGGAAGTTGAAAGGGGTTCGGGTGGGAGTGATTGGGGAGTGAGGGGCTTGGTTGTTCTTCGCGCAATCACGTCTCCCAGTCTAACGTCGCACAGAACGCCAGGTTAGAATGGGGCACCGTCTGTATCTTCCTGCGTGATTTTGCTTGTGCTTTGCCGAGCTTTGCTCGGCTGGGCAGGTGGGGGCACCTGCCCCTACGCGATTCAGGTTGGTTGCTAGAAGCTTGAACGCGGAACTGCTAACATCTTTTCCTGTGTCTGCCGCTAAGAACAATCCTCATTTGAATTTAAAGGATCGGGTGGTTTCGGCTGCTCCGGTGGAGGACGATTCTTCTTTTGAGCTCAAGCTGCGGCCGCAGCGGCTGGCTGAGTTTATTGGGCAGAATAAGGTTAAAGAAAATCTTTCGGTGGCCATTGAGGCGGCGCGCAATCGCGGTGAGGCTTTGGATCATGTGCTGCTTTATGGGCCTCCCGGGTTAGGCAAGACTACTCTCGCCAATATTATTGCGAATGAGTTGGGCGCGGCGTTTCAGCAGACGTCGGGACCTACTTTGCAGATCAAGGGGGATCTGACGGCGATCCTGACGAATCTGCGCGACCGGCAAGTTTTGTTTATCGATGAAGTGCATCGGTTGCAGCCCGCGCTCGAGGAAATTCTTTATTCGGCGCTCGAGGACTACAAGCTCGACATCATGATTGGGCAAGGGCCGTCGGCGCGGACGCACACGATGGATGTGAAGCCGTTTACTTTTATTGGCGCGACGACGCGTGCGGGGTTGTTGTCGGCTCCGCTGCGTTCGCGCTTTGGATTGTTGTTGCGGTTGGAGTTTTATACCCATGAAGATTTGCGGGTGATTGTGGAGCGGTCGGCGGAAATTTTGGGAGTGGGGATTGATCGGGCGGGAGCTACAGAGATTGCTTCGCGGTCGCGCGGGACTCCGCGGATTGCGAATCGATTGTTGCGAAGGGTTCGGGATTATGCGCAGGTGCGGGCAGCCGGCGTGATTGATCTGGCGGTGGCGCAGTCGGCGCTCAGCATGCTGGAAGTGGATCGGTATGGGTTTGATGAAGTCGATCGCAAACTGCTGCTGACGATCATTGAGAAGTATCAGGGCGGTCCGGTGGGACTGAACACTTTGGGAGCGGCGCTGGCGGAGGAGCCGGATGCGATTGAGGAAATTTATGAGCCGTTCTTGATTCAGATTGGGTTTTTGAATCGGACTCCGAGGGGGAGAGTGGCTACCCAGCTGGCTTACGAGCATTTTGGGATTGTGCCGAATCGCCGGCAGAGTTCATTGTTTTGATATTTTCGTGGGCCCATCCTAACCGTCGCACAGAACGCGACGTTTAGGATGGGGCACCCTCATTGGGGTAACCCACGGCAGGAGGGGATTATGCGTGAGGTGATTGCCACTTCGGAGGCTCCGGCGGCTATTGGGCCTTATTCGCAGGCAATCCGGGCGGCGGGATTGATTTTTACTTCGGGGCAGGTGGCGATTGATCCGGCTACGCAGCAGGTAGTGGCGGGGGACGTCGCGGCGCAGACGGATCGGGTGATGCGGAACCTCGCGGCGATTTTGGCGGCTTCCGGAAGCTCTTTGGGGAAGGTGGTGCGCTGCACCGTGTTCCTGAAGAACATGGGAGATTTCGCGGCCATGAATGAAGTTTATGGAAGGTATTTTAAGGAGGCTCCGCCGTCGCGCTCTACTGTGGAGGTGGCACGGTTGCCTAAGGATGTGCTGGTGGAGATTGATGCGATTGCGGTGGCGTGAAGCCTCCGTCCACCAGAATGGCTGTGGGATTGAAGATCACCCGGCTGTGCGCGTTCTCAGGCCCGCGCCTGAGTGTATGAAAGCTAAAACTTACCCCGACCCTGCGCCCTACCCCGAGAATGTGCGGCTCGTTATCCTGGACCTGGATGCCTTTCTCTACCCCTACGACAAGGCGTACCGCAACGCCGTTCTGCGAGCTTGGCGTGCGGTACAAAGGGAATACGGCCTTCCCATATTCCGGAAGAAAATAGCGCAACAATTGATTGAAGAGGCAAACGAAGAGGCGAAGAAGAATCCAGATGATGAATTATGCCGATACATCAGTGAGACGGCGGAGCGCTTGGAAAAGTTAGGCTATGCCGGTGCCTCCGTGATCGGCATGCTGGACGCTTATCGTCGCGGCCGGAGGCTGGCGCGCTCGGTTGCCGCCGAAGAAGCTACGCAGCGGGATCGCTCCCTCGATCCGCCGTACCTTGATCCGCCTTACAAGGACATGATCGCCATGGCCTTTAATCTGAGGCTACTCCAGAACCGCAGGAGCAAGAAGAAACCGGCACTCACGCGCGACGGACTACGAGGACAAATCCTAAAGGGAGAAAAAGGGGTTACGCGGTTGTGGAATAAACACATGGGCAGCGGGTTCATCCTGCCCGATGCCGAACTGGTACGCAAGATACAACGGCTGACTGACGCTGGAGTCGAGGTTGTTGTCCTCTCGCATTCGTTCAAGCAGGGCGAAGGACAGGCCATGGAAAAGCTGGAAAAGCTTGGTCTGAAAGGAGTGATTCCCGAGCGCAGAATTTTTGGGTTGGAAGAGATTTCTCCCTACAAGAAAGGCAAAGATCCGGAAGTTTTTGAGAAAGTGCTCGCGGCTATTAACAACACGCGCGACCCGGCGGACCCGATCAAGCCATGCGAGACAATCATGGCAGAAGATACGATCGGCAACCTGCAGGGCGCTAAGAAAGCGGGCATGCAAACCGTATGGGTACCGCGCGGGGAGAAAGAATTGCCAGATCATCCGTCACAGCAGCTACAGCAAAAGCTCGCGTCGGTCGATCATATTTACTCTACGCCGCATGCGTTTTTGGACGCGCTGGATGCTGCGATCAGTTCTTGGAGATAGGTTTCGCGACATCCTTCCACAGAAGACCTGTAAGGGCGCAGTTACTCCCGAGAGGGGTAATTATCGCTTGAAAACTTAAGGTATGCCAGGAGGGTCGCGACAGGGGAGAGCCGAAGTACTTTTAACGCGTCAAAGCTACATTTCTGTGGCGTCGGTCGTCGGTCTATCCCGTTCGTCGATCAGCCCCGCTCCGTCTATCGGCACCGCTCCATGCCGGGATAGAGGTAGCGCAATGCTCTTCTTTCTCTCGCTTTTCCTTTTTCCCTCGGCGGACGAAGACTACGCCTGCGGAGAACAACGCGAGAACATATAGTCCAGTGACGATGAAGGCCATAATGTTACCTCCGGCGATTCCTCTCTATCCACATCCCGCCGATAACACAGGCGGCACTCAGCGAGACCGAGCCGAGCACGAAACCCAGGGTTAGCTTATGGAAGGTTATCCACTCGTCAAAGGGGAAGAATACAACAATAAGAACTCCGATCTCGCGTAGCGCCTCTCCCAGCATTTCCTCGTTTGAGCGGTTGTCTGACATGATTCCACGCTCCCCTCGCGGGTGAAAGTTACTTCAGTGAGGGCACAGACGGCCATAAATTAGTTCGTTCTAATGGGACTCCAACTGGTAACCACGACTCGTTCCGCGACTTGCCATCAATCGCACTTTTCTCGCTTCGACAAGCCCCCAGGCCACCAGTTCCAATCCCCTGCAATACGCAGAAGCGCGGGACCGATCACAATACGAACCAGTGTGGCGTCAATCAAGACGGCGATCGCCAACGTAAACCCGATCATCTTGACCACCAGAAAACTTCCGAAGGTGAATGCCGCAAATACCACGATCATGATCGCAGCGGCGCTCGTTATCAGGCCCGCGGTTCTAGCCATACCCTCCGGGATCGCATCCAATTCACTCATCCCGCTTCTTCTCGCTTCGAGAACGCGCGCGACCAGAAATACCTCGTAGTCCATGCTCAATCCAAAGACGATGGCGAAAGCGACGATCGGAACCAGAGGAAACACGCTACCGGTTGGGTCAGGAACTCCCAGGAATCTGCTGCCATACCCGCTTTGGAAAACCAAGACCAATGCTCCGAAGGACGCGGCAACCGAGAACAGGTTGAGCAAGATGGCCTTCAAGGCGGCGAAGACAGATCGGAACCCGCAGAGAAGCGCCAGCAGCGTCCCCCCGACTACGAGCCCCATGACCGACGGAAAGCGGTCTCTGATAATCGATTCATAATCGGCGTTGAGTGCCGGGATGCCGCCAACCAGAAGGGTTGCGCCAGGCACTCCGGTGAGAGCCAGTGCGCCAGTTTTTCGAAGCTCCCGCACCCAGTTGACCTGCTCGCGCACGGAGACCGAACTCGCGGGGAACACTTCAATCAGCGCCGCTTGTCCATCACTACTCAAAAATGATCGGCGGGTGTCTCGCGCGATGTTAAGGAGAGAAGACCGGTTGCCATCCGCAATCGCAGTGATAGAAATTACGCGGCCGGAACGAGGGTCGCTCGCGAGCCGCTTGGTAAGACGATCCAGCACATTCCAGCCAGCGTCGGTTTGCGCGATCGAATCGGAAGGAAGCTCGACGATGATGCGCAACGATTCAACCACGCCTTCCCGATCCATTCGTTTCAGGGTGTGGAGAGCGCGGACGGATTCGGCCTTCGCCGGAAGCCAATCTCCTCGCGGCAGACTGGTATCCAATCTTCTGACCTGCCAGGCGAGCAGAAGCAAAGGAGTGCCCGCCAGAATGAGGGCAAGCCACGGATGCGCGACAATCACCCGGCCCCATTGCCGCCAGCGAACGCCGGTGCGCTCAGCCCTCTGCGCATCCAGCTTTGGAGTAAAGGGCAATCGGCCAATATTAATCCGCGGGCCGAGCCACCCGAGCGCCGTCGGAACGATGGTGTTTGTGAGCAGCACGCTCATTCCCGCGACCAGGAATCCCGCAATGCCGATGGAACGGATTTCGCTGATCGGCACCGTCAAGAGCGCTGAAAATCCAATGGCCACCGTCGAAGCTGAAATCAAAAGCGTGCGACCTGCCTGTTTTGCCGCGATCACTGCTGCGGCGGGCCCATCGTTCCCGGCGCAAAGCGCTTCGCGAAAGCGGCTGACCATGAGAAGCGCGTAGTCGATGCCCAGGCCCAGGCCCAGCATGGTCGCCAGATTCTGCACCAGAATTGACAAGTGCAAGCGCTGGGCAAAGAACCCCGTAATCGCCATAGTGGTCGCGATGGCGAGCTGGCCAACCGCCAATGGAATCAGGGCGGCGATGAAGCTTCCAAAAGCCACCAGCAGAAGTGCGAGGGTCGCGGGGATCACCAGGCTTTCGCCGCGGTCCACGTCGTCGGAGCTCGCTTTCCGTATATCGAAATTCAGCGGAATCTCGCCCGTGAGTTCGATATTCACCGCCGGATAACGGCCCCGCAGTTGCTTTTCCAGCGAACTTGCCAGCTGGTGAATCTTCGGAACCAGCAACTCCAGCGGACCATCGCTCGATGTCACTCCCACGAGAACAAACGTTCCCCCTCCCCGCCCGAGGAAGATCGAATCGTGAGAGTCGAGATAGGAGACCACTCCAGAAACGCCGGGTTGATCTCTCAGCGCCGTCACGATGGGCTCAAGTGTCTGCGTGCCTTCCGCCGAATCCGCCGGCGGCAGTCCCTGAATCACCAGGACCACTTCGTCCACAAACGGCGAATGGAAGCGGTCGGCCAATTCTTGCCGGACGGTTTCAGCCTGGCTGCCTTCGACACGAGTCGCGGTCTCTAGGTGACGCTCGGCATGAAAAGAGAATGGGAGAAGTGCCAGGGCCCCTGCGAGGACGATCCCCGACACCCATAAACGGTTCACATGCATCGCACTCATCATGTCATACAAGATCGTCGTCACGAAAGGTCTCTTGCGGTATTGTCCTGATTCCCGCACGACGACCGTAGCGCCGCCGTCCCGGCGGCTGTCCGGCGGGCGTCACGCCCGCCGCGCCGAGGGCGAGGACACTTGCGCAGCAATCGCGTTAACAACCCGCGCTAACAAGCAATGCGAATCTGCTAAACTTTCGGCATCAACGTAGGAGGCTCAATTCGCACCGTACTGTTGTTTGCACTGCTCGCCGCCGCGCAACTTGCCATTGCGCAATCTGGAGCGCCAGACCCTCGCATCGGCGTCTGGACGCTTGTCTCTGCCGAGTCTAGCCTGGACCCTCCCAACCGGCTTTCTATTACCCACGTGCATAACGGAGGAGTGCACGTAGTCATGTCGGGTGAAAAGCACTTCGACTTCACAGCGAATCGCAACGGACACGATTCTCCCGCACCCGGCAATCTCGGCTTCAATCAAATTGATCTGCGCAGGATCGAGAAGCACCAGGCCGACGTCACACAGAAAAAGGACGGCACGGTGGTGGCGACGGTTCACGAACAAGTTTCGAAGGATGGAAAAGAACTGACGGCGACGACTGTAACCGCTGGCCATCCGGACAAGGTCACCGTGTGGACGCGAACCGGAGGTCAGAAGCTCGTCATCGACCCGTTCGTAGGCGAGTGGACGCAGGATCTCGGCAAGACCCTTTTGCGGCAAGGACAAGGACAGGTGCTCAAAATCGAAGCGGACGGAAGCGGCGGAGTCCGTTTTATAGGCGACTTCAGCTATACCGCCCGTTTTGACGGAAAACCATACGATCTAAAAAACTCCCGCAACGATACGGTGACGCTCCAACTCGTCGATCCTCACACCGTCGATGCGAGTTACCAGCGCGACGGTCAAGTCACTCAAAAAGACAGGTGGGTGGTTTCCGCGGATGGGCAGCACATGACCGTATCCACCACAGGCACGCTGGAGACCGGCCAGCGGCTGACGGAGAAGTTGGTATTTAAGAAGCAGTAGCGCACAGTGCGTCCGCGCAGTGCAGAGGGCGATCGTTCTGGGATCGATAACCGTAAATTGCGAGTAGAGTCGAGAACAGGCGCAGTGGCTGTAGTCTCCCGGTGGCTATGTATGGCGGAGCTTTCGCATCGCCGCCTCAGTCCGGTTTGGCTTAGCTCTGGTTCCTGTTCCCGCTCATCGAACCGGACTGGCAGATTTCCCGCATCCGGCTCTCGGAAAAGACACACGCTTCATGGGTAGATAAGGAAGCGAAGCGTGTGACGCCGTCTGCAACTTCTGAACACAACCTGGGGCTACTAGACTCATCGTCAATCCCCATGTCCTTCGTTGCTTGTTGCGTCCGTCTTTAACTGAGGCCCCTTCCCTCCGCCGGAGTTACCCGGCTTCATCGGTACTACGAACCTCTCCGCCACCCCACACGGCCCGGCCTGTCTCTCGCGAGTTGCCAGTTGATCCTTACCGCGATCACCGCTGGGGCTTCCCGTGTTGCCTCTGGTCTCCTATGCGTACATGCCATCGCCATTACCCCGGCAGGTCCGATGAAGTTTGTTCGCTCGTCTATCTCCATCGTCTGCGGCCTTCCCTGTGTAACAGTCAGGTCGGCTCCTGCAATTGTTTTTTCGGGGCCTGCTCAGCGTTTACTCACGTTATGGCCTGCACGCTCGCCGAGTCGCCATGCGACCCTTTCCATCGAAAGCTCCGACAGCTTCGTTGCCTCCGCTGCCGCTTCGATTGCTACCGGGTGGAGCGAACCAGTTCCCGGGCGGGAGTTGCACCCGCTGAAGTCCAGCGCCTTTCACGGCGCACCGTTACGTCAACTACCCGCTTTCGCGTCGGCCATAAGCCTCTTGACACGTTCCAGCCGTCCGGACATAATCCCTCGCAAGTTTCTAGCTGGTCAAATCCGGTCACCCCCTTCCGGTAAAAGTTCTGTTAGCGCATATTCTGTCGGCGCAATGACGGTTGCTCTTATAAGGAGAAGGCTATGCAATTTCCTGGGATTGACAGGCTGACGAAAAACTGTGTGAACATTTCCGATGCTGCGCCGCGATTCAGCGCGACGGAACTGGCCGCCGCAGCGATTCGCAGCGCTCTTACACTAGCTCTGCTTTCCGCGCTGCAGTTTGCCACTTGTCCAGCGCAAGCCCAAACTGAGACTGTGCTCTACGACTTCACAGGCGGCCCGGATGGCGGCGGGCCCACCGGCAACCTCACCTCCGACGGTAAAGGCAACTTCTATGGGACAACCACGGGCGGGGGGGCTACGGGATATGGAAGTGTATTCGAGTTGTCGCCGAACGGCAGCGGAGGCTGGAACGGAAACGTGGTGTATAGCTTCTGCTCTGCTCCGAGTTGTGCAGACGGAGACGATCCATATTTGACTTACGTGTTATTTGACAGTTTGGGGAACCTCTATGGCACGACACTCTATGGTGGGGCGTATGGACACGGCGTCGTTTTTGAATTAATCCCAGGAGCGGGTTCAAGTTGGACGGAAACGGTCCTATACGGCTTTACGGGCGGAGCGGACGGATCCAATCCGGTCAACGGCTTGGTAATGGATCAAGGGGGCAATCTTTATGGCACAACGCATAACCTCTCAAACCAAACCGGAAACGTCTTCGAGCTGAGTCCGTCAGAAGGAGGCTGGACAGAGCAAGTGATCTACAGCTTCAATGACTCTACCTTTGCCGGACTGACTATGGATGCCGCAAAGCAGAACATCTTCGGCGTTACATATTCAACGGTATTCGAGCTGTCACCAAACGGCAGCGGTGGGTTGAACTCGAATGTGATCCACACGTTTGCTGGGGGTCCCAAAGATGGCAGCGATCCCCAGGGCACTCCTGCGGTCGACAAGGCGGGAAACGTTTACGGTACAACGCAGGGTGGCGGTGCCGATTATGAAGGGACGGTTTACAAGCTAAGTGCCGGAACGGCGTGGACCGAGCAGATTCTTTACTCCTTCCCGGGCGGCAGGGGTGGCCGAACTCCGGAGGCGGGGATTGTGTTCGATACGGCCGGGAATATTTATGGTACTACGGCTACCGGTGGCAAGTATTGTGAAATCGCGAAGAAAGACGATCTCGGCTGTGGAACTGTTTTCGAACTGGTGGCCCCAGTTGGCAAAAAGACGACCTACAAAGAGAAGACTCTCTGGAATTTCAATGGCCCGGACGGAAGTGGGCCCTTCAGCGGTGTGATTTTGGACGCGGGCAACCTTTATGGCATGACTTACCGGGGTGGCATAGACGGTGGCTACATAGAAGGCCCCGGCGTGGTCTACCAAGTCACTCCATAGGACGCTGGTCAGCGTTCAACCCCGCCCGTCTTGGGCGGGGTTTCTTTCTAGCGGTTGCGCTCACCGCCCGCATAGTCAGAGAAACGTGATCGTTTCCGCAGTGCTGTCAGACGGTTGTCTCGATGGTTTCCTAAATCAGGCGCTTCACTCTTTGCCCCCGCGATCCTCTCACATCTGCTCCGAGGCCTCGACCTTCGGAATCTCCGCGACGCACTCCGGCTCTCCAGCATCGGCCATGCATTCAAGGCAATTCGTACCGCAATCCGCGCCTCTCCGATGAGTCTTGATGTTCAGTTCGCGCTTGAACATCGGAGGCACCGCGACCTCACGGGCCGCGACCGAAATAATTCCCTTGCGGTGCATGAATTTCAGAATGCCGTTGACCGTATCTTCCAGAGACGGGTCCGCCTTGCCCCACACCGAGGCATCCCGTGCCATTTGATAGGAAGAGTTGTCATACCGTTTGAACTCCATGGACGAGATGTTGTCGACCGAGCCCACCAGAAAATCGAGCAGCGGAAAGAGAAGATCTTCCTTCCGGCACCTCCGGATCAGCTCGGGAACAAAATCGGGCAAGCTGAATATTTCGAATCGCCGGCCAGTCGCTTTGGTAATCAGCCCGGTAATATCCATCATGTTCGAATAATCATCGCGAACGACGTGGTAGGTCTTATTCGCGGTGCCGGGAGTGGTAGAAATCGCAACGATATTGTTCGCCACAATGTCGGCCGGAACAAAGCTGACCTGGTTGAGAGTGTCGACGCCAATCCCGTGATTCACCATAAAGGCAACCAGGCGAACGGCGATATCGAAGTTGTTGCCTCCGCCGCTGACGGAAGGACTCACGAGCGCCGGCCGGAAAATGCGGGCGCTAAGCCCGCGAGTGCGCGCGTCGACCACCACTTGTTCCGCCACCCATTTCGATTGACTGTAGCCAAAATCGAGAAGCTCCATATTCTGGTTCAGGTCGGTCTCATACAAAACCGATTTGACCGCCCAGCCAAACACGAAGGTAGTCGAAACATAATTGAACTCTTTCGGCCTTCCCTCGAACGCTAATCTTAAGACCTCATTGGTTCCGAGCACGTTCGCGTCGCGCATGTGGTCGTAATTGAGCAGGTAGTTCACGGTCGCGCCGTTATGGAACACTGTATCGATTTCATTGGCGAGCAAATCCCATACATCCTGTGGCAGGCCCAGCTTCGCTTGCCCCAGATCGCCGGAGACGGGTATCACGCGGGCCTCGAACATCTCCATCAGCCTCGCCTCGTATGGCCCCATGGACGCCATTGCGGCTCGCAGTCTTTGCTTGCCCTGCTTTTCGTCGGAAGACCGGACCAGAACATGAATCTTCGCGCGTGTCTGCTCCAGCAAACTTTTTATGAGGAATGGCCCAATGAAGCCGGTGCCGCCTGTGAGCAGCACCTGTTTCGGCATCGGTATCTCCGGCATGGGCGCGGGCACCGGAGGCTCGAAGATGAGCTTTCTGTCGTCGCTCATCATCTGTTTCTCAGCGGTGGACTGCTCTTCGCGGAAAGACGAAAGCGAATGGCGCAGATGGTCCAGCGCCTCTTCGGGAGCGCTCTCCAGTTGTTCGGCTAGTTCAAACAACTCGGCTACGCTGACTCGCTGAATGACGCCAATATCTACCTGCCGCGCCAGCATCTCGGCGCCTTTATCTTTCAGCAACTCCTTGAGTTCATGCATGAACACGACTAGGTCGAGGGAATCCAGGCCGGCCTCGACGAGGTTGTAGGATTCCTGGCCGGTCAGGTTGTATCTGGCTTTCAATTCCGCAAAAGTGGAATTAATGTCGGAAATGGACGCACAGTTCCCAGCGTCCTTCTCCCGCGAAAAGTCGGAGATAACGGTGAACTTACCTTGCAGCCACATCTGTTTGGTCTTATGGCGCATGACCTTCCCCGAACTCGTTCTCGGGATGGCACGAGGCGCGATCAAGGAAATCACGGCCACTTCCACGTTGAGATAATTCCGGACCGCCGCGGCAATCTTTCGTGCTTCGGGAAGCGATTTAGGATTTTTGACTTCGGCGACAATTGCCAGCCCAGGTTCGCTGTCTTCCTGAATCTGGAACGCGACCACGCAATTGTGCCGGAGCAGATTGGATGATTTCTCGACGATGTTCTCGATGTCTTGCGGGTAATAGTTTTGCCCACGCAGAATAATCATGTCCTTGATGCGGCCGCAGACGTAGAGTTCGCCACCGTGAAGGAATCCTATGTCGCCTGTGCGAAGGTAGCCATCGTCATAGGGTGTATCGTCCACCAGCCGGGCTCGAAACTGCTTCAACGTCAACTCAGGGTTATTCCAGTAACCCTGGCACTTGCCGCTTCCTGCGACCCAAATTTCTCCGGTGCGCTCAGGCTTAAGAACGAAATGTCCTTCTGGATCCACGATCTTCAGGTCGAGGCCAGGGAGTGGGGTTCCACAACTGACAATCTGCGTCGCCCCGCCGATTTCTGAGACCTCCGTAGTCAGGCGGGCCTTCCCCAGCGCCAGGGCACGCTTGTTGACGGAAACGATGTTGCGACCACCGAGCGATACCGCCAGAGTATTTTCGGCCAGTCCAAAAGCAACATAGAAGCTCTCGGACTTGAGTCCATAGGGCTGAAAGGCTTCCAGAAAGCGGGTGTAGGTATCCGGCTTTACCGGTTCCGCCGCGCACATCAACACGCGGAGCGAACTCAGATCACAAGCCTCCAGGCTCTCCTTTGAAAGCCTCCCAGCGCGCAGGCAATAGTCGTAGGCGAAGTTGGGGGCAGCCGCCGCAGTGGCCCGGTATTTCGTGATCGCACTGAACCACAGGATCGGGCGCTGAATAAAATCCATGGGAGCGAACCCGTAAGTCGTCCCGCCTTTCAGTGCCGGATACAAATAGCATCCGATCAGCCCCATATCGTGATACTGCGGAAGCCACGAAACGACGACCGGCGACGGATGGTCGATCACCAGCGGACAGGTGGTCAGAATATTTTCGTGCGTAACAATCACGCCCTTGGGCTCCATCGTCGAACCCGACGTGTACTGGAGAAACAATATCTCCGAACAATCGACAGGCAGGCGGCCCGAAGTCGTATGCACAAAATCTTCCGTCGCGATCCATGGAAGACCGGAGATGTAATCTACGTCGACGCCTGACGCAGAGACTCCACTTCTGGCGAGATTCGTCTTGAGCGATGCGTGATAGTCCTTGCTCGTCAATATGCCAGCCGCCTGGCAATCCTTGGCGATGTGGACCGTCTTGTAGAGCGCGCTCTGGAAGCCGCGCGAACTGGGCGGATAGACCGGCACGGGGATCAATCCGGCGCGCACGCAACCAAAAAATGCGCAGATCATTTCGAGCCCCGGCGGATAGGCAAGCAGAAGCCGGTCGCCCGCCGCGAAGCGGCCGTCTCTCAGCAAATGTCCGGCGATCGCTCGCGTTCGGTAGAGAAACGACGAGTAGGTGTAGCTCTCGATCGGATCGCCGTTGACGTCAAGGTAAGAATACAGAGGTTTGTCCGGGTGCTCATCCGCCAGCCTATCGAGGTGGTCCAAAATTGACGCCGTCGGCATTATCAATCAGCGACCCTCCAAGGTCGAATCGAACGCAAGTCAGTAAACAAAACGTACCTCGCCTGTGAGCGAGGTGAAACATGATTGAAGCTCAAAGCGCAGATCGCAGTGCAGGCCTGGAATGTGGGACTGTGAGAATGTACGCGTAATTTTTTTCTCACCACAAGCGTCGCTCGATCGGCTGGGGAACGCACGTTCTCCCTCTCGCCGCCATGAGGCGAAGCAGTCTTGTGGAGTTCCTGCCCTACAGGCAGGAGGCTCCGTTCGCTAAGAGTCATTATTTGGTATATTAGCAAACCGTTCACACAATTCCACGTGTCATCGCTTCCGGGGATCGCTTCTTGGGATGAGACACCAACCTCCGTACCCTGTCCGTTCTGAATTTTTCTTGATTGCCCTTAATGGCTCCCGCTAGAATATTGCAGCAAGACTGTCGACGGCGCGGTAACAATATCGCTGCGAGTCAGGGCTACGCATGCGGCATCTCGAGCGCATCGGGTCCCCATTTATAATGATCGTGGAGGCGCCCGGTGACGTTCCAACCCGAAGCGACGATTGGCAAGGTAGTGATTGGCCAAGCAGTGATTGCCCAAGAGGTGATTGCCGATCAGCCGGACATCGCGGATCTAGTACCCTCGGAAACTTCGCCTTCGCCGGTTATCGAATCGGCCGGTGCGCCTTCCTTCCCGAAAGTCTTGCGTAGCCGCCTCGACAGGTTTTTTGCCGATCAGAGCATTTCTCCCAAAGCGGACCGCACCATGTGGGTCAAGATCGCTATGGGTCTGGCCGTCCTAGCGGGCGCGTGGATTGCTCTGTATGCGCTCAGGCCTGGCTCATGGAAATTTGTCGCCCTCTACCTTTTAGGCGGCCTCGCGCAGACCTTCCTTTTGCTGAACATCGCCCACGACAGCAATCACAACGCTATCTCGTCCCGATCGCGCGTCAACAAAACTCTGAACTACGTCTTCGATCTGTGCGGAATGAGTTCCTACATGTGGCGCATCCTCCATCATCGCGGCCATCATTCCTGCATCAATCTCCACGGTGAAGACGACGCGCTTTCAGGGCGCGGCATCTTTCGCTTCACCCCGTATGAACCCCGCGCGCCCTGGCATCGCTTCCAGCACATCTACGCGCTCTTCGTTTACGCGATGTTCTCGCTTGATTATGTGTTCTTCAGAGACTTCCAGTGCTTTTTCTTTCCCGACCACGAATATCTAAGGCGCACCAAACATCCTTTGCGAGAATATGCCACCCTCTTTGCCGGCAAAGCCTTCTACCTCACTTACATGCTTATCCTGCCGGTGCTGGTGCTGGGGAAATCACCTCTGCTGGTCGCCGGGGCGTTCCTGCTCGTCCATTTGGTCGTCGGTTTAGCCGTAACGCTCGTATTCCAAACCACGCACACCGTCGACGACACCTACTTTCCCTCGGATCGTGGCGAGTTTGAAAACGGCGTGTATCACATCTTCGCGACCACGGCCGATTATGCGACGGAAAACCCGCTCGTAGGCTGGCTCGCGGGCGGACTCAACCATCACGTCGTCCACCACCTTTGCCCTTTCGTGTGCCATACCCACTATGCTCCGCTGACCAGAATCGTGAAGGAGACGGCCAAAGAGTTTGGCATTCCCTATAGGCAGCACTCCACCATGACCCTGGCAATCCGCCATCATCTGATACTGTTGAAGCAACTGGGGGAATGAAGACTGATTTGACCTCAACAATGCCTGTGCCTGTCCCCGTTATTTCCCGGCTTCGCTGCTTTGCGGATTCTCCCGCCATGGCCCGCAATCCGGTGCAAGTTCTGTCTCGCTACAACGAAGAGTTCGGCGACACATTCTGGATCCGCATCGGTGGCCTCAAGGAGGCGATGGTCACCATCGATCCCTCGGTCATTCAGCACGTGTTGAAGACCAATGCCGAGAATTATCAGAAATCCGAAATTCAAGTGAAGCGCATGGGCCACTTCCTCGGCAAAGGACTGCTCACGACCCACGGAGAACCCTGGCGCACCCAGCGCCGTCTGATCCAGACCGGCTTCGATCGGAAGCAGCTCGATGCCTTGTCCTCAATCATGCAGGACTCCCTTGCCGACTCTCTGCGCGATTTCGACAGACAAATCCACCGCGGCCCCGTGGATATTTACCCGCAGCTCATGAAAATCACCTTCGCCATGGTCGCGCGATCGCTCTTTGGCGCGCGGTTGAAGGATGAAGACATCGATCTTGTCAGTCATACCATCTGCACCGTCCAGGAATTCATCGTCCGGCAAACCCTTCAGCCCTATCTGAATCCATGGTTTGCGGTCTCGGGCCAACTGCGCAAGCACGAAGACATGCGCACCCGCGCCGACGCCATTCTGCTCGAGTACATCAAGAAGCGCCGCCACGAGCCACCCGGCCACGATCTGCTACAGACCTTGATGGATGCGCGTTACACCGATGGCAAAGGCATGCCCGATGAGCTCATCCTGAGCGAGAGCATGCAGCTTCTCGTTGCCGGACACGAAACATCGTCGAATGGGCTATCGTGGATTTTTTATCTTTTGAGCTCGCGTCCGGATTGTCTCGATAGAGTACGGAGGGAATTTGACGCCGTGCTCGGCGACGCGCCCATTACATACAGCGACGTTCCCAAGTTCGAATTTACCACTCAGGTCATTTGCGAGGCGCTCCGCCTCTACCCGCCATTTTGGATGGTCGACCGTATGGCTGTTGCAGACGATCGCGTAGGCGACGTCGTTATACCGCGCGGATCGATGGTCATTGTGTATGTCTACGGTGCGCACCATGCTCCGCGCTACTGGCAGAATCCAGAGACCTTCGACACCGATCGCTTCACCAAAGCCAACGACAAGCTGCGCACACCCTTCAGCTATCTTCCCTTCGGAGCCGGGCCGCGAGGCTGTATCGGCGGAAATTACGCGATGCTGCAGATCCTCATGATTTTGAGCGATCTGCTCAGAAAATACGATTTTCAATTGGCTCCCGGCCAAACCATTGAAGCTCGCCCCATGGTCATTCTGCGGCCGAAGCACGGCATCCGCATGACCTTCACCAACACCGTCACTCCCGCCCCGTGCGTCGCATAAGACGTAATTCGTCAGTCAAACCCTACCGTCTGGCTCTGCTGCGAGATTGAGGCGTGCGCTTTTTGTTGGGCGGTCCAGTCGTGGATGCGAGTGCTCAGGACGTCCATCGGGAGCGCACCTCCGTTGAGGACTTCGTCGTGGAAGGCGCGTATGTCGAATTTGTCGCCGAGCTGGTCTTTCGCATACTGGCGGAGTTTGAGGATTTCGAGTTGTCCGATCTTGTAGCCCAGCGCCTGCGCGGGCCATGCCATATAGCGGTCGGTTTCGCTTTGCACCGTGACTTCGTCGATGGCGGAGTGAGCGTGAAAATAATCGACTACCTGGTGGCGCGTCCAATGCTTGTAGTGGAAGCCTGTGTCGACGACGAGGCGAATGGCGCGCAGCATGTCGTCTTGCAGATGGCCGTAATAGCTGTATGGGTCCCGATAGAAGCCGACTTCTTTTCCTAAACGCTCGGAGTAGAGCGCCCAGCCTTCGACGTAAGCGGTGTAATTTTCGTGCTGGCGGAAGAGTGGGAGCGAGGGCAATTCCTGCGCGATCGACCCTTGCATGTGATGGCCGGGGACGCCTTCGTGATAGGCGGTGGTTTCGATATCGAGAACGGTGCGCTTGGCGAAGTCTCCGGTGTTGACCATGATATGGCCGGGGCGCGAACCGTCGGGTGTGCCGTCGATGTACTCGGCGTCGGATGCGCCTTTCTCGCGGAACTCTTCGACCGGCAGGACTTCGAGCTTGGCCTTCGGCAGGCGTCCGAACAATTGCGGCAGGCGCGCGTACATTTGATCTTCGTATTTGCGATAGAGATCCAGGATCTGTTCGCGCGATTGGGCGTGGAGTTTGGGATCGGCGTCGACGGCGGCTTTGAAGCTCTTCATGTCTTTATAGCCCAGTTGATTTACGACGGCGATCATGCGGGTTTCGATCTCTTTGACCTGGGCTAGGCCCAACTCATGAATTTCTTCGGGCGAAAGATTGGTGGTGGTGCTTTCTTTGACACGGAAGGCGTACCATGCGTCGCCGTCGGGGAGAGACCAGGCTCCGGGCTCGGAGCGGCCCTTGGGCGCGTATTCGTCGCGGACGAAGGCGGTGAATTTTACATAAGCAGGGATGACGGAATCTTTAACCGCGGCCAGACCTTCGGCGCGCAGCCGCTTGCGATCGGTTTCGGGGATGGCATCGGGAAATTTATCGAATGGATGAGTGAAAGGATTTTGCTCGGGAGTCTGAGAGGCAATGTCGTTGGCCTGGGTGACGACTTTCTCGAGCAGTAGCTTTGGCGGGATAAGGCCGGCGGCCATGCCGCGGCGCATCTGGTCGATCGTCTGATCGAAGAGGCGCGGAATTTGTTTGAGGCGCGCGATGTAGTCTTCGTAATCTTTGACGCTCTCGAAGGCGAGAACGCTGACGAGTTGGGGTGCATCGATGTGGATTCCGCTGAACTGATTGACGGGCATTTCCCAGGGCTTGAAGCGCGCGCCTTCGAGCGTCATCTTCAGGTCGCGCACCATGAGCCGCTGATTGAGGATTTCCTGCTCGGGGAATCCGGTGGTGTCTATGGCTTCGAAGCGGGCGAGGAAGTTGCGGGCCTGCACGAGGCTATCGTCAATGGCTGCCTGCGAGAAGTCGTCGACCTTGTCGTTGTAGCGCTTGTCGCCGAGGATGGAGGCGTAGATGGGGTTGGTGCGCATGGTGTATTCCCACTGCTCATGCAGCAGGTCGTTGAGCGCCTTGCGCCGGGCGTCAAGATCGGCGGGCGCTGGGGCCGCGACGGCGGCGGGGATGAGCAGGGCTAGGATCAGGGCGCAGGTTAGGGATCGCATTGGGGCTCCGGTGAATATTTTATGGCTTAGTGGCAGACTTCGGGCGCAGGTCTGTCTGTTAGACGGATACGTGCGGGAACGGGTAGCGGTTCCCATCATCTTTGCGGCCAGACTCACGTAGGAGCAGAGCCTGCCCTGAGCCCGTCAAAGGGTGCCCTCACCTGCCCAGCCGAGCGAAGCTCGGCTCGCACCGCCAACCTGTCTCTACAGGCTAGCGGCTCGCGAGGGCGCCGGCCGTTTCTGCTCCGTCGATGGTGTAGACGGCCCCCGTGAGGAATTGGGCGTCGTCGGAAGCCAGGAAGGCGAAGAGCGCTGCGACTTCTTCGGGCTTCGCGTGGCGGCGGAGGGGAATTTTTTGGTTGACCGCTTCGAGCATAGCGTCTGTGTATTCGGCGCGCTGCATCGGGGTGAGGACGTATCCCGGAGCGACCGCGTTGACACGAATTTTGGGTGCGAGCTCGAGGGCCATGGATTTGGTGAGCTCGATGACTCCGGCTTTGGTGGCATTGTAGTCGGCGTAGTAAGGGTAGCCGGCGATGCCGTTCGTCGAGGCCGTTTGGAGGATGACTCCGCTGCCTTGTTGCAGCATGTGGCGAGCCGCAGTTTGGGCTACGTAGAAGACGCCGGTCAGGTTGACGGCGATTACTTTGTTCCATTCGTCGGGAGTGATGTCCAGGAAGTTGTGGCGGATGCTGATGCCGGCATTGTTGATAAGGACGTCGACTCCGCCCATTGCGCGGATGGCCTCGGCGAAGGCGATCTTTACCAGGTCGAGATTGGTGACATCGGCGTTTATCGCGGCGGACAACGAGGGTAGGTCTTTTTTTATTTTCTTATTTGCTTCGGCGTCGCGGTCTAAGACGCACACTTTGGAGCCTTCTTCGAGAAACCTTGCGGCGGTGGCTGCGCCTATCCCGCTGGCTCCGCCCGTAATCAGAATTCGTTTTGATTTTAGGCCGCGCAATTTTTCTCCGCTGGGTGATTAGAGGTTCTCCCCTTTGAACCTCCGTGCCCTCTGTGGTTCAAGCCCTCTGCCAGCGCAACCAAACCGCCTGCAATGGCCAACCGCCCCACCCCGCATATATCCCTTCTTCCTACGCGACTTCCTACGCGACTCTCGATCACTTGCGGTCTCGCTGTAATTGGAATGCCAAATACATCGTCTGGCCGATGTGGTGGTGAATGTGGGTGGCGCATACTAGGAAGATTTCGAGGCGGGTGCGGGCGTCAGTTCCTTTGCCGGCGTAGGGCTTTGACCAGTCTTCGGGAGATTGCGCTTCGATTGCGCGAATGACCATGGCGATGGCTTGATCGAAGTTCTTCAGCACTTCTTCTTTCGCGGGGCGAGTAGCGTTGGAAAATTCCTGCGGGCGATCGCGGACGTAGCCCGTCTGGGCGATCTCAGCGCCGACATAGTAGTTGAGGTTGCCGGTTAGATGGAGAACGAGGTGCCCAATGCTGTTGCCGAAGGGGAAGGGATTCGTCCAGAATTCGTCGTCGGCTAGGGGCGCGGCTTGGTCGTGGAGAACGGTGGATAGTTTCTGGTAGCGGGTGGTGAGGGCGGCCGCTAGGGTGGTGGTTAGGTCGGGCATGATCGCGTCCTATGGATAGCGATTGTACGCGAATCGCAATGCGCGATACCCACGCAGGGGCAGAGCCTGCCTTGAGCCTGTCGAAGGATGCCCTCACCTGCCCAGCCGAGCAAAGCTCGGCAGATGCAGGCGAACAAGAAAATCTCTGGCCTAATCGATCGGCAATAGTTCGATGGTGCAGGCTGAGGCGGTGCAGGTTAATTTTGCTCGGCGGATGATTTTTATGGAGGAAACGTCGGGGAATCTTATGGGGAAATCCTTTTCTCGGAGTTGAGCAGCGGCTGCGCGGAGGGATTCGTCTCCGTCGGCGAAGTCGGCGCGCTCGGGGCGCGGGGAGCTGTCGAAGACTAGATTGAACCGGGCAGCGGCGGGCTTGGTAGTGATTTGGCCGAGTCTTACCGTGCGCTCTTCGATCAATTCTTCTCTCGCTTTCTTGGGATCGGTCGTTGATTCAGCGGCTTTGCCTGATGGGGCGGGATCGGGTGCAAGTTTCGCCAGGCGCGTTTCTGAATCCTGCTTGTCTTTAGTATTTGTGCTCCCGGCGGCGGCTATGGATAGGGCGTATAGGTTGCGCGCTTTTTCGATCTGGCCTTGTTTTTCGTAGACCTGGGCCAGGCGGTTGGCTACGGTGGGGGATTGGCTCAGCATCCAGGCGGAATTCAGGAATTGCATAGCGCTGAGAGCTTCGCCGCGCTGAAATTTTGCCCATCCTATGCGCGCCCACGAGAGCGCGACCAGGCGCATGGACGAGAATGCGGATGGGCCTAAGCGATCAAATTCGCCGGAGTCGAACTGGCTCCCTATGTCGTAGAGAACCTGCTGGGCATCGTTTTCGGTTTGGGTGGGATCGATGTCGTTGGTTAGGGCGGCGGCGTAGATGTCCTGCGTGGCATCGTTGCCGCTGGCCGTCGTACTTCCAGTTAGACCCTTCATTAATTCCTGCGCTTGCGATTTTTCGCCTAGGCGCGTGTAGACCTGCGCCAGGGCTAATTTGATTTCGGGATCGTCGGGTGGGAGCGCGGCAGCCGCTTCCAGTTCGGTGCGGGCTTCGGCGTCCTTGTTTAGTTGCGCTAACAAGAGGCCTAGATTTTTGTGGGTCGCTTTGTCGTATGGAGTTGCTTCGAGTTGTTTGCGATAGGCGGCAATGGCTTCGGCGGTTTTGCCGGTTTGCTGGAGTTCGATGGCCAGGTCTAAGTTGGCATGTTGGTGGTTGGGACTTTGATCGAGTTGCTTGCGGAACGCGACAATGGCCTCGGCGTGATCATTGGCGGCGGCGTAGGCCAGGCCCAGATCGTACCAGCCCTCTTTTAGGGTGGAGTCCCTGTCTGTGGCCCGTTTCAGGAGGTCGATGGCGCTGCGATAGTCTTTCGATTGCAGAGATTTCGTCCCCGCTTTTTGCAGCTCGGCGGCGGTGCCCTCTAGTCTTGAACCGGCGTTGGCTGACTGAACTTCGGGCGTGAGGATGGTGCAAGTCAGAAGTTGGTCCTCGTCGCTGTGGGCGGCGTTGCGGAAGGATTCGTAATCGGAGCGGCGGGCGGCGGCCACTTCGTTGGTTTTGACTACCAGCTTGCGCTCGCCTTCAAGGACTCCCTTGGTCAGTGTGTAAGTGGAAGAGTAGTCGCCGTAATCACGCGACATCTTTACCGCGGTGGGAGTGTGCACGGTGTAGTTCGCGGGAAATTGGAGGCGGACTTGGTAGTCGATTTCTCCTTCAGGCCCGATGTTGAG
The DNA here is from genome assembly GCA_963800565.1 of uncultured Acidobacteriaceae bacterium. Lineage (GTDB taxonomy): Bacteria > Acidobacteriota > Terriglobia > Terriglobales > Acidobacteriaceae > Acidiflorens. Next base: position 2,103,517 of record CAWDBM010000006.1, on the reverse strand, counting down.
CGGCTGTTTATTTTTTGCCGAGGCGCGGACGGCGGGCAAACCTAACGGCGGGATGGGACGGAAATTTACGCTGGCGCTGGGGACTACGAAATATTGATCCTGGCGGAGATGAAATTTCAGATGAAAGGGCTTGCTCGTGTCTTCCAGGGAATCGAGTTGAACGTCGTCGACGTCGCCGGGAAGGCCCCATTGAGCGGTGAGGGCTTTGACGAAATCTTTCCATTGCGCGCGAGCCACGCGGCGAAAAGCGGCGCGCATCGGCCAATCGCGATCGCCCTGGGCAGTCATTTCGAGCGTGGCATCCAAGGCGCCGAACGGGGTGAATTTTCCGTCCAGCGAAAAGTGCATGAAACTTTTTATGGGCGAATCGGCGGGCGTCCACTGAATACCGGCTTCGCTGTCGTCAGACGCCAGAACCGCTTGCTTGTTGCGGAGCTGATAAAGAATGAGGCCGAAGGGAGTGACCTCGGGCGTGGTATCGAGCCAGGTGAGGCCAGGTCCGGCGGAGAAGCGGACGGCGGTGATGACGTGATCGAACTGCGCCGGCGAAGGAATGTCTTCGTCGAGCTGCCGAGAGCTGTCGATGAGGACGGGATAGCTTTTGATTCCTTCGGCGCGGAGCATGGCGGAAAATAAAGTGTGCTTGTCTTTGCAGTCTCCGTAGCCGCTTTGCAGAACGTCAGCGGCGGAGTGGGGCTGATAGCGGCCTACGCCTAGAGAGATGCTGACGTAGCGGATGTTGCGGGAGACGTAGTCGTAGAGCCGGCGCGCTTTTTCGGTGGGCGTGTCGGCGCCCTTCGCGAGTTCGTCGGCTTTTTTCTGCACGCTGTCGTCGATGGTCATGCGCTCGCCCTGCAGCTTGGCGTACCACTCCGCGATTTGTTTCCAGTCGGTGAAGGTGGTTAGTTGGACGTCGGGCGTGGTGTCGTCGGCTTCCTCGCCATCCCTTTCTTTCTCTTTATCTCTATCGGGCTGGATGTTTTTTACCGTCCAGGTGTAGATGCGGCGGTCGGCGGTGTCTTTTATTTCGGGCTGGTGAGTGGGAGACTTCAGTTTTATTTCGCGCGCTTTGGGTATGTCGACTATTAAGCAATCTTCTTTGACTACGATTCCTTTGGGGAAGGTCGCTTCGTACCAGAAATTTCCGGCTGCCAGCGGGGTGGTTACGCGGGTGACGGTGCGGTATTCGAGCGTGTCCCCGGGCTGGAGAGCGGCTACCGAGATGTGGCGCTGGCGGTAGTCGCTGTACATCGGAGCTTCTTTGAGCACGTCGGGCGCGAAGTCTTGCGCGGTGGATTCGGGCGTGGTGATGACCTGACCGTCGGGCTTGCGGACGCGGACGTATTCGATCTCCAGTTTTTCGGTGGCGGAGGAGTAGCCGAAGACTAGCTGGCCGAATTCTTCTACTCCGGCCTGGCTTTGGATTTTGACTACCGCTTCGGTTTCGCTGACGTCGGTGCCATCGTTTTCGAAGCGGACATGATTGAAGATGCGCTCGAAGATGGCGGCTTCTTCGGCGTTGGGGTCGGGAGAATCGGTCGGCCTTGTCTGCTGGTCAGGTTTGCTTTTGTTGGGCGGCGCGGGCGGCGGTGCTTGGGCTGAGGTGCTGGCGGACGCCAACAGCAGAAAGGAGATCAGAATGAAAGCGAGGAAAATGTGCGGCATGTGATGGGACATCTTGAGTTCTTTTACGCTGTGGGCGGCGTAAAATCAAACCAAGCTCACAGGAAGTTGCTTCGGCGTTCGGCGAGGAGCGGTTACCACCAAGGGCACCCGAGTTCACGAAGGAAGAATACCAACCTTAGATGAATTTCAAACTTATTTTGCGGATTGCATTGCTAGCTTGCATGGGTGGAGTGGGTGCGGCTCAGGCCCGGCCTGCTCCGCTGGCTATAGTTGAGGAGAGTTTGCCACCGATGGGGATGGGACTGGAGTTTCATACTCTGCTTCATGCCAAAGGGGGCGTCCCGCCTTATGTTTGGAGCGTAGTGGGCGGGGAGTTGCCGGAGGGAGTTACGCTGACTCGGGAGGGGTTGCTGAGCGGGCGGCCTGCTCAGCGCGGGTCCTATGCTCTCACTTTGAAGGTGGAGGATTCGGGGAATCCGGCCCATAGCATTAATAAGGAAATGCAGGCGGCGGTTACGGCGGCGCTGCTGATGGAGTGGGATGAGGCGCCGAAGGTGCATGACAACAGGATCGACGGATCGGTGAAAGTGTCGAATGGCTCGAAGGATGATTTCGACCTGACAGTGGTGATTGTGGCGATCGCGGAGAATGGGAGGGCTACGGCGATTGGGTATGAACATTTTCCGCTGAAGGCGGGAGCGACGGATGTGAAGATTCCGTTTGGGAGCGCGCCTGGATATGGTGGGTATATGGTTCATGCGGATGCGATCGCGGAGATCGCGGCGCGCAATGTGATATTGCGGCAAAGGCTGCAGACAGCGGGGGCGCTGCAAATTGTGCAGGGGCCGTGAGAAGGGCAGAGGTTTGATTGCAGAGGTTAGAGGCAAGAGTTTAGCCCCCAGGGGGCACTCAGTTTAACGAAGGTTTCACGGCGGGAAATTTCATCGTGTCGGGGATAAGGTACGCTGGTTACTTGATGCGGCTGTGCTATCCTGACTATGATTTGGGGGGGTGGAGGTCTTACCTCTGCAATCTGACCTCTAACTTCTGACCTCGCGCTATGGAGCTTTTTCTTAATCTCTGCTGGTTGTCGCTGGTGTTGCCTGCTTGTTTGTTGTGGCGGGAACGGTTGGCTGCTGCTGCGGAAGGTCGAGGAAAAGATACGTTGGCGCGTCCGCTGGTGTTTATTTGTACGCTCGGATGCGCGTTTGTTCTGTTGTTTCCGGTGATCTCCGCTTCTGACGATTTGCACGCGATGCGGGCGGAGATGGAAGAATCTTCTCCGGGCAAGCGCAGCGTTTCGCAGGCGGGGGAAAAGGGTTCGGCGTGGCACAATGGCTGGCAGACCTTACCGGCTACGGTCGCGGCTACGGCCTCACGCGGATTTATTCCCGAAAACCGGCTGGAAGTTTTTAGTTTTTTTGTTGCGGTAACTGCGGCGCCAATGATTGTCCACGGCAGCCGCGGCCCTCCAGTTTCTTCTCACCTGATGTAACTCGACGTTGAATTCGATCGAATCGTGAGTTCGCGATTGCGATTCATTGCATTCAAGAATTGATTGCGACGGCGGTTTCATTTTTTACGAAATCCTTACGGCTGAAACTACATACTCATAGCGGTGGTGTACTAATGGCACGAATGAACTCGTGCCCTTCCCCAAAATGTTCGGTGATCCGAGGGGCTTTGACGGAGTTATTGGATGGGCAGAAAGATCCAGCGAGATCGGTGGATGCTTGCGTTGGTGGCGTTGGGCGCTGCCGCGGGCCTGTGGGCGCAGCAGCCAGCGTCTAGTCCGCCGCAATTGGGCCCCGGCGCGTCTGCGTCTGCGGGCTTGACGTGGGATCAGGTGAAGAGCCGGTTTGAGCAGAATAATCCTACCCTGCTGGCGGACGCCCTCAACATAGACGAGTCGAAGGCGCAGGAAATTACCGCGTATTTGCGGCCGAATCCTACGCTCGGGTTGCTGTCGGATCAGATTACTCCTTTTAATGTCGGGCCGGATCATGGCGCGCTCGCTTATCTGCTGCCTTCGGCGACCTTGAGTTATCTGCATGAGCGGGAGCACAAGCGGGAGTTGCGGTTGGAGAGCGCGAAGAAAGCCACTGGGATTGCGGAGTCGAGCCATGCGGATATGGAGCGAACCATGCTGTTCACGCTGCGCAGCGCGTTTGTTTCAACGCTGCAAGCGAAGGCGGTGCTGAAGCTGGCTACGGACGATCTGGAATATTACGACCACTTGCTCGGGATCAGCCGCGATCGTTTTCAGGCGGGCGATATTGCGCAGATTGATTTGGACAGGCTGGAGTTGCAGCGGGTGCAGTATGAATCGGATGTGCAGACGGCGCTGGTCAATTTGCGGACGGCGAAGATTCAGATGCTGACTTTGCTGAATGACCGGACTTCGGTGGAACAGTTTGATGTCGATGGGACGTTTGATTTCAGCGAGCAGCTGTTGCCGCAGGATGATTTCCGGAAGTTTGCGTTGGACACTCGGCCGGATTTAAAGGCGGCGATGGAGGCGGTCGATAAGGCGCAGACGGATCACAAGTTGGCGATTGCGAATGGATCGACGGATCCGACTTTTAGTCTTGACGTGGGGCGGAATCCGCCGATCGATTTGTATTTCGGCGTTGGAGTGAGCATCCCGCTGCGGATATTTGATCGCAATCAGGGTGAGAAACTTCGCACCAAGTTGGACATTGATCGGAATCAGAGGCTGCTGGATGCGTCGCAGGCGCAGGTTTATAGCGATGTGGATTCCGCGTATGCGACGGTGAGTAGCAACATAACTTTGCTGCAGCCTTACAAGGCGAAGTATCTCCAAATGGCGGTGCGGGTGCGCGACACGATTGCTTTCTCTTATCAACATGGAGGAGCTTCACTGCTCGATTTTCTCAATGCGCAAAGCGAGTATCGGGCGACGGAACTCAACTACGTGAATCTGGTGGGCGCCTATTTGACGGCCGCGGCGCAGCTCAATATGGCAGTGGGGCGCGAGGTGATTCAGTGATGACGGTGAAAACTTTGTTGATTTCGAGAGCCACCGGGGGGAATCCGGCGAGCTCTTGCGGCGCGGCTGCTGTGTTACCTCCTCCTGGAGCCGCGCCGTTCTTGTTTGCGGGAAGGGGCACCCGTCCATGCGCGATTCTTGCCACCGCGTTACTGATCGCTCTGGTGGGACTATTGGTGGGTTGCAGTGAGGGTAAGGGCGATCCTAAGGCGGAGGCTCCGCCTGCGGCTACGGTACAGCCCGATCTGGACGCTAATAATTTCAAGGTTGAGCATCCCGAGCAATTTCCGATTGTGGCGGCGGTGGAGTATAAGGCAGCGCCGGCCCTGAACGTGACGGGCGTGGTCCAGCCGGATATTGCACGGGCGGTGCCGGTGATTTCGCTCGCGGCGGGGCGGGTGGTGGAGATCAAGGCGCGGTTGGGCGATGTCGTGAAGAAGGGGCAGTTGCTGCTGCGGGTGCAAAGCAACGATGTTTCGGGAGCTTATCAAACCTATCGCAAAGCGGTGAACGACGAGCTACTGGCGCGAATTCAACTGGAGCGGGCGCAGCTTTTGTACAGCAAGGGAGCCATCGCCAAGAGCGCGCTGGAGCAGGCGGAGGATATCGCCAAAAATGCCGAGGCAGATTTGGATGCGTCGTTGGAGCAGTTGCGGCTGCTGGGGATTGATAAAGATCATCCGTCGGGAATCGTCGATATCGTCGCGCCGATTTCCGGCGTGATCACCGATCAGCAGGTTACTAACTCGTCGGGCGTGCAAGGGTTGGGCTCGCCGAATCCTTTTACCATTTCCGATCTTTCTTATGTGTGGATCATTTGCGATGTTTACGAAAACGATCTTGACGCGGTGCATGTGGGCGAGTTTGCGGACCTGCGGCTGAACGCTTATCCCAGTCAGGTTCTCGAAGGGCGAATCGATAACATCCTGCCGGTGCTCGATCCGAATATTCGGACGGCGAAGGTGCGGCTGGAAGTTGCGAATCCCGGGATGATGCGCGTGGGCATGTTTGTGACCGCTACTTTTTATGGGAAGCAGCCAGAGATGCGGGCCGCGATTCCGGCGGCGGCGATTCTGCATTTGCACGATCGGGAGTGGGTGTACACGCCGCTCGGGTCGGGGCATTTCAAGCGCCTGGAAGTCGCTACCGGAAAGATGCTGGCCGGGAATTTGCAGGAGATTGTTTCCGGGCTCAAGCCGGGAGATCAGGTTGTTTCCAATGCGCTGGCGCTGCAAAACACGGTGGAACAATAGATGATTCGGCGCGTCGTCGATTTTGCTCTGGATAACCGCCTGCTCGTTCTGGCGCTGGCGTTGATTCTTTTCGCCGCGGGCATCGCTTCGTTCAAGCGACTTCCGATTGAGGCCTATCCCGATGTAGCGGATAACTATGTCGAGGTCATCACACAATGGCCCGGGATTTCGGCGGAGCAGATTGAGCAACAAGTTACCATTCCGCTGGAAATTGTGATGAATGGCATTCCGCATGTGGTGCATCTGCGGTCGTTCTCGCTCTTTGGACTCTCTGACCTGAAGCTGATCTTCGACGAGGACTCGGACAATGACTGGAACAGGGAGCGGGTTCTGGAGCGCTTGAGCGAGGTTACGTTACCGCCCAACGTGGTGCCTCAAATGGGCACGGACTGGAGCCCTGTCGGGCAGATTTATTTTTTCACCTTGCGCAGTTCGAATCCGGCCTATGACGCGATGGAGCTGAAGTCGCTGGAAGATTGGGTGGTAGAGAAAAACTTTAAGTCGGTGCCGAACATCGTGGATGTATCGAGCTTCGGCGGCCCCACGCGCGAATATCAGGTGCGGGTTGATCCCAATAAGTTGATTGCGTACGGGCTGAGCCTGGCGCAGATCGAGCAGCAGCTCACCAATAACAACGCCAACGCGGGCGGAAGTTTTATACAGGAAGGCTTGCAGCAGATTAACGTGCGGTCGGTGGGATTGGTCGATCGCTCTCAGGATATTGCGGAGACGGTGATCCTGACGAAAAACGGCACGCCGCTGCGGGTGAAGGACATTGCGGTGGTTTCGCAGGGGGCGAAGATTCGGCTGGGACAGTTTGCCAAAGCCATTCATCGCGACGACGGAAAGATTATCGACAACGACGATGTGGTGTCGGGCATCGTGCTACTGAGGAAAGGAGCGACAGGCGAGACGGCGCTCGCTGACGTCCACAAGAAAGTACAAGAACTCAACGATCACATCCTGCCCCCGGGAGTGAAGATCGTCCCTTTTCTTGATCGCAGCGACCTCGTCCACTACACCACCCACACCGTCCTGCACAACCTCACCGAAGGCATGATCCTGGTATCGGTCATCCTGCTCCTATTTCTCGGTAACATTCGGGGCGCCTTCATCGTTGCTTTAACGATTCCCTTCGCTTTACTTTTTGCGGCCATTTGCCTGAACTTGATGCACATTCCAGCCAATCTCCTTTCGCTCGGCGCGCTGGACTTTGGAGTCATCGTGGAAGGCGCCATCGTGTTGATCGAAAACATCGTGCGCCACATGAACCATGCCGATGGGATCAAGACCTCCACCGAACGCATTAGTTTTGCGTCGCATGAAGTGCAGCGGCCGGTGTTCTACGCCATCGTAATCACCATTACCGCTTTCTTGCCGATCTTCACGCTGCAACGGGTCGAAGGCAGACTCTTCCACCCCATGGCTTGGACGGTGGCCTTCGCGCTACTCGGAGCCTTGCTCTTCTCAATCCTGGTCGCACCCGTGCTGGCCAGTTATGCGTTCGCGAAAGGAGCGAAGGAATGGGACAATCCCGTCATGACTTTCGTGAGCGAACGATATCGCGTGGCCCTCCGCTGGGCGATTCGCAGGCGTTTGATCACAGTCGGTGTGTGCTTGCTTCTGGTGGCCTTTGCCAATTTTCTCGCTTTCAGTGGCATGATCGGTTCCGAATTTCTGCCCCATCTGGATGAAGGTGCATTGTGGGTGCGCGGTACGCTTGCGCCCAGCACCGGACCGGATGAGGGAATCCGAGTCGCAAATCAGGCGCGGATCGTACTCTGCTCCTTTCCTGAAGTCCCGCAATGTACAAGTCAAGTGGGACGGCCGGATGACGGAACGGATAATACGGGTTTCTTTAACACCGAATATTTCGTGGACCTGAAACCGAAAGAAAAGTGGCGTCCGGTGTTTCACGAGAATAAGGATGAACTGATTGCGGCCATGCAGCGCGAGCTGGACAAAATTCCCGGTGTGGTCTGGGGCTTCTCGCAGCCGATTGAAGACAACATGGAAGAGGCGGTCAGCGGCGTGAAGGGCGCGCTCGCGACGAAAGTCTACGGCGACGATCTCAAAGTGCTCGAAGACAAGAGCGACGAGATCGTCAACATCATGCGGCAGATCAAGGGCATTGAAGACTTGGGAGTGTTTCGCGTGCTGGGGCAGCCGAATTTGAATGTGACGGTCGATCGCGCGGCGGCGGCGCGTTATCAGATTAATGTGGCCGACGTGCAGGATGCGATTCAGACGGCGGTGGGAGGGAACGCGCTGACGCAGGTTCTGAAGGGCGAGGCGCGCTACGATCTTACGCTGCGTTATCTTCCGAAGTATCGCGATACGCAGGAGGCAATTGAAAACATACGGCTGCTGGCGCCCAGCGGCGAGCGGGTCTCGCTGGCGCAGTTGTGCAAGATCAAGGAGACGGACGGGGCTTCGGAGGTGTATCGCGAGGGGAACCGGCGCTACGTGGCGATCAAATATAGTGTCCGCGGACGCGACCTGGGAAGCACGGTGGAAGAGGCAATCAAGAAAGTGAACGAACAAGTGAAATTGCCCACCGGATACAGCCTGGATTGGGAGGGCGAATACGAGAGCCAGAAGCGGGCGAACGCCCGCCTCCTGATCGTGCTGCCGATTACCATCTTCATCATCTTCATCATTTTGTACACCATGTTCAAATCCTTCAAATGGGCGCTGCTGATTATGGCAACGATCGCGATTGCCCCGATTGGCGGCCTGCTTGCACTTTGGTTCACCGGCACGCATTTCAGCGTGTCTTCCGGCGTGGGATTTCTGGCGCTCTTTGGCGTGTCGGTGCAGACGGGCGTGATCATGCTGGAATACATCAATCAGCTGCGGGCGCGGCGCTACACGATCGAGGATGCGGCGGTGGAGGGTGCGGTCCTGAGACTGCGTCCGATCATGATGACGATGCTGGTCGCGACGTTAGGATTGCTGCCCGCAGCGTTGTCGCATGCGATTGGATCCGATTCGCAGCGGCCATTCGCGATCGTGATTGTGGGAGGTCTGATCGCGGCGCTGATCATGAGCGTGTTTTTATTGCCAACGCTTTATGTTTGGATTGCCGGCGAGCGTGATGTGCTGCCAGCGGCGGAAGAGGGGTTTGAGGTGGGAGAGCACGTGGACTGATTGCGAGGTCAGAGGTAAGAGGTCAGATTGGAGAGGTTAAAACCTTGGATACCAGGTCGCCTTGGTTCTACCTCTGCAATCTAACCTCTGACCTCTGACCTGCCTTTGTTGCTTTTTGGGCAAGGTTCGGCTAGATTTCATCTTTCCTCTTGATTCGACGTATGGGCTAGCTGCGGCTTGCCTGCGGGAGTTGTGGCGATGAAGCGTGGTTATATTGGGATCGCATTGGGCGCGCTCGTAGCGGTGGGAGCGGCGCTGAGCCTGCCGAGTTGCGGACATCCGCAGAAGCTGGTGAGCGTCCAAGTGCAGCCATCGGGCTTTACGTTTCTGGTGGCTACTACAGGTCAAACGACGCAATACCACGCTTACGGTACTTATATTCATCCGCCCGCGACGGAGGATATCACTAACCAAGTCACGTGGCGCGTGGACGGCCTTGCGAGCGTCGTTGCTGTTGTTAGCGGCACCCCCCCGGGGACGGTGACTACTCAGGGTGGGTGCGGCGTTTCGGATGTTGCGGCTACAGCCCCCGAGGGTACGGGTGGATCGTCGAACATTGTGGTCGGTTATGGAACCGTAACCGTGGATAACCCCGACATTTCGTACTGCCCGGGCGGGAGTTCCCAACAGGCCACGCTGGCTGTCGTACTTGCGGGAAGTGGAGATGGAACGGTGACGAGCGTACCGGCAGGGATTACGTGCCCGGGCTCCTGCGGCGCCCAGATTCTGATCGGGAACCTGGTCGTACTCGAGGCCACACCCAACACCGGCCATACGTTTGTGAGCTGGAATGGATGCACGCCTGGCAACCCTTCGAACACGTGTAGTCTCACCATGCCAGCCAGTGGCGTTCTCATCTCAGCGACTTTCGACTAATCAATGGGGAATCAATCGCCGCCGGCAGCTATTCCTCTTCCAGCAGCTTGCCTAGCGTCGGTTTGTGACGCTCGGGTTTGGTTTTTTTGGCGGGGACGAGGCGCGAGGGTTTGGGACTGCCCACCCGCTCGCGGGCCATCTCGCGGACGACCTTCGCGGCGGAGAAGATCTTTTTCTTTGGCTTGCGCACCATGACTGTAATCCTCGCATCTTCGCACATTCGACCCGCAAAAAGTGCAATAATCTTGACATGGACGAGCGTGAATTTTTTGACGAGCGGTCGGATAAGAAGCCCGCGAATTTGAGTTGTCCGCATTGCAATCAGTCGGCGGAGTACGAGATTCAGTGGCTGGTGCGGACGAAGAAAAAAACTCTGCCGCCGCGCGCGGATGATCGGGATCGCGCCAAGTTTGCCAAGGCGCAATCGTATATGCTCCGGCGCGACGACGTGATGATGTGCAAGAACCTGCGTTGCCGCAAGCGCTTTGAGATTACCGGTGTGCAGAGTGTGGCGTTTTTGCAAGATGGGTTGCCGGCGGGCGGAAGATAAGAAGATAGTCGTTGGTCGTTCGCTTGACTTTGCTGGCAATCGAATTTGGATTGTAATAATTTTTTCTTCGCAATCCTTCTCCTTTTTTTCTTTGTGCGCGGATTTCTCGCAGTTCCTATTCTCCCGATTGGTGCCAACAAACAGCGGGTCCTTCGCTTCGCTCAGGATGGCAACCCTTTGAATAAAAGCCGATAAAGGTTCTGCCACGCTTCGCGTTCTCCAGTCGTTTATACTAACCAGTTTGATCCGATGGTTGAAGCGGGTTGAGGGAGTGGATTGTGAAGATATTGGTTTGCATGAAGCAGGTGCCGCAGAAGGACGCTCCGCTGAAGTTGAATGAGGCGGGGACTTGGATTCGCGAGGATGTCTCTTATGAAGTGAATGAGCCCGACGCGTTCGCGCTGGAAGAGGCGCTGCGGCAGAAGGAAAAGCATACTGGCGAGGTGGTGGTGGTGACGGCGGGGCCGGCGAGGGCTTCGCAGGTGTTGCGCGAGGCGCTGGCGAAGGGCGCGGATCGGGCGATTCATCTGGAGGACAACGCTTTTGTCGGGCTCGACGCTTACAACACGGCGCGGGCGATTGCGGCAGCGATTAAGGATGAAAAGTTTGATCTGATTTTTACCGGGCTGCAGTCGGATGATTATGGGTACGCGCAGACAGGCGTGATTCTGGCGGAGATTTTGGGATGGCCGCACGCGACGATCATTATGCATATTGAAAAAAATGATGCGGGCATACGGGTAAAGCGCGAGTTGGAGGCGGGATTTTTTCAGTACGTGGATGTGCCGTTGCCCGCAGTGCTGACAATTCAGTCGGGAATTAATAGGTTGCGCTATGCGACTTTGATTGGGATCAAGCAGGCGAAGACCAAGCCAATGCGCAAGGTGACGCTGGCGGAAGTGCAATCGGCAGTGGGCGGGAATTTGCAGAAGATTGAGAAGTTGTATGTTCCGCAAAAATCGAAGAATACCGAGTTCTTGGAAGGGCCTCCGGCGGAAGTGGCGAAAAAGCTGGTGGAGAAGTTGAAGAATGAGTTGAGAGTGATTTAAGTACCCAGTACTCAGAAGCCATCTAATAAATCGGGTTGGGCAGGGCACGGCTTTAGCCGTGCCGCAAAGGGGCAATAAACACGGGCTTTAGCCCCTGAGGAAGCCGCTGGCTTACTTCCCGGGTTCATTTATTAGACAGCTTCTTGGTGCGCAGCGAAAAGCTTGGAAACCGCGCTGGGTACTAGGTACTGAAGACTGAGAACTGATTTCTATGGCTGAGAATATTTTGGTGATTGTTGAACAGCGCGAGGGGAAGCTTAATCGCGTCTCCTGGGAGACGATTGCAGCTGGGCAGGCTATTGCTGCGCTTACGGGATGGACGCTCGAGGCTGCGGTGGTTGGGTCAGGCGTCTCGGCCATTGCTGGCGAAGTTGCGGCTAAGAAAGTCGCCAAGGTTTATGACGTCGAATCTCCTGCTCTGGAGCCTTATACTCCGGATGCTTTTGTGTATGGGTTGCGGGAATTTTTAGGGAAGCATCCCGCGAAGCTGGTGTTGATGCCGCATACGTACCAGGTGCGGGATTTTGTGCCGAAGTTGGCGGCGGCTTTGCAGACTACGGCGATCAGCGATGTGATTGGAGTGAAGTATGAAGGCGGGAAGCTGATTTTTACCCGGCAGATGTTTCAGGGGAAGTTTGTCGCCGACGTTAGTTTTGCGGGGATGGGAATTTGTTTTGTCACCTTTCAGAATGGATCGTTTCGCGCGGATAAGGTGGAGGTGGAGGCGGGAGCGTCGGCGGCTCCGGTGGAGACGGTGACGGTGGAGATTCCGGCGGGGGTGGTGCGGAACAAGCCGCAGGAAGTCTTCAAGGAAGCGAAGCAGGCGGTCGATTTGACGCAGGCGGAGATTATTGTTTCGGTGGGGCGCGGAATTAAAGAGCAGAAAAATATTGAGTTGGCGAAGCAGCTGGCGGATGCGCTGGGCGGAGAGCTGGCGGCATCGCGTCCGATCTGCGATAGCGGATGGTTGCCAATGGACAGGCAAATTGGATCGTCAGGGCAGACGGTGGCTCCGAAGCTGTATCTGGCGCTGGGGATTTCGGGGGCGATCCAGCATATTGTGGGGATGAAGGGGTCGCGGAGTATCGTGGCGATTAATAAGGATGCGGAGGCTCCGATATTTGAGATTGCGGATTATGCGGTGGTGGGCAATTTGTTTGATATCGTGCCAGCGCTGATCGAGGAAGTGAAGAAAGCGCGAGCTTAGGTTTTAAGAAGAAATAAAAATGGTATTGTCTGCGTGGCGCGGGCGCCCTCGCCCGCGTGTCGGACGCCTAAAGAAATACACTTGGAAAACGCGCTGCTAAATGGATGCGCCAGTCTTCGTCAACCCCCCGGTAACTCCGAAGCCTGCTTACTCGCCCGCTGTGAACGCGCCTACTCGGGCTACGGTCAGCCGCAGATATTTGTAGGGGTTTACGGGGACGTCGTTGATTCTCACTTCGTAGTGAAGATGGGGGCCAGTGGAGCGTCCGCTTTGGCCTACGAAGCCGATCGTGTCGCCGCGGTGGACGTATTGTCCGGCGGTAACGGCGAAGCTGGAAAGGTGGCCGTAACGCGTGCTGATGCCGTGGCCGTGGTCGACCATTACGGCGCGTCCGTAGCCTCCGAGGAAGTCGGCGAAAGTGATGGTGCCGTCGGCCGGAGCGATCACGGGCGAGCCTACATTTGCCGAAATGTCGACGCCGGAGTGAAAGGCGCCTTCCCCGTTAAAGGGATCGATGCGTTCGCCGAACGAGCCGGTGACCTGGCCTTCGACGGGCCAGAGATTGGGAGCGGAATTGGCGCGAACCCAATCCGCGGTCGTTGAATTTTTTGTGAGGCCTAAAGAGATGCCAACGCTGGCCGCTCCGGTCAGTGCGGTGTGCTTGAGCGCGTAAAGCTGGTCGAGCGACGAGCTAACCTGCTCTTCCTGAATCTTCTCGGTGGAAGCGGCTACCATTGCCGGATTCGACTTGAGCCCGTAGAGGGCGGAAACCTCGCTGGCCAGCGAGCCCAGGGAAGCGACCTGAATGTCACGTTCTTTGGCGACCTGTTCGAGGCGCGTATAGCGATCTTTGAGCTGAGCGTCTTCGGTGCGGAGCTGGTTGTAGTGTTCGACCTTGGCCAGCATTCTCGTATAAGAACTGGCAATTCCGGTGAGGCAAAGGATGGCGATGGCCGCTCCGGCCAGAACGATGTACAAATACTGAACCGGGATGGAGATCTTGCGAAGCTGTCCGGCTTCGTCGCGGGCTACGAAAAAAATGTAGAAACGTTTACGCAATGAACCTACTTCCGCAAAATGAGATTTACTATCGGAAACCGGCGGGAGCGGAACAGTCATGCTCTGGCTCGGAATCCTGATTCCACCAAGCTGCTTTTAGATGCAGACTGGCTTATACGCGTGACCACGGAACCAGGCAGCCTAAAACCAATTCGCTGCAACTGATACATCTTGCAGTACTTGGTTCGGCAAATTATCTGTGAACGGCGAGTTAAAGGTAGCAAACCCCATTCCGCGTGTCAACCATCGTACGCCCGTTGGAACGGTTACCAAGGCAGGGTAATTGCCGGTGCCCAACCGGGCAAATTACTAGCGTAAGGTGGTAACGGCATAGAGTCGTCGGCACTACAGCAATGACTGTATTCGGTATGCTTCGGGCTGCGAGCTTTCGAGCAGGCCGGTTGTTTTCAGCATGTTGGTATATTGGCAAAATATGCGGCTCGGCGAGAAGAAGCTCATTCAGCGGATACGGCGGGCCGCCGCCGGCGCTCGCTCGGGCGTGGTGACGGGGATTGGCGACGACTGCGCGGTGTTGCGCATCCCCAGTGGTCACGAAGTTTTGGTTACTACGGATTTCTCGATTGAGGAGGTGCACTTCCGCCGGGACTGGCATCCTCCGGAACTGGTGGGATGGCGCTGCCTCACGCGCGGGCTGAGCGATATTGCGGCGATGGGAGGCGAGCCGCTGGCTGCATTTTTGTCCCTGGCGGTGGCGGGCGATGTTCCCCAGAAATGGGTGGATCGCTTTTTGCGGGGATTGCTCGAGCTGGCTAAAAAATTTGGGATTTCGCTGGCAGGAGGCGACACGGCGCAATCGGCTGGCGGGATACAGGCAGACATAGTCGTGGTGGGGTCGGTGCCTCGGGGGACGGCAGTTTTGCGATCGGGAGCTAAGGCTGGCGACGCGATCTATGTGACTGGGGAGTTGGGAGGAGCAGCGGCGGAGTTGGGGCGGCTTCGAGAGCCGAAGAGCGCGGGGAATTTGCGGCAGGCTTTTCCTCGAAATTTCCCGCGCTCTGGTTATTGGCGGCCGCATGCTCGGGTTGCCGTGGGGCGGTGGTTGCGGGAGCGCGGCATGGCCTCGGCGATGATTGATTTGAGCGATGGGCTCTCGACGGACTTGGAACACATTTGCGAAGAGAGCCGCGTGGGAGCGGAGATTGATGCCTCCGCAGTTCCGCGCGCGTTGATTGGGAAAGAAACGGTGGCGCTGGAGTTGGCTCTGCATGGCGGTGATGATTACGAGTTGCTTTTCACTTCTGAGTCGGAGCTACCGGCGGAGATTGAGGGAGTGCGGGTGACTTGCATTGGGCGAGTAGGGCGATTTGCGGGGATGCGGTTGATGGTGGGTGGGAAGCCTCGGCGGCTGAAGGCTGGCGGGTGGGAGCACTTTCGCGCTCGCTAGATTCCCCCATGGTGCCCCTGTGTCCCCCTGTGGTAAGCCTTCCTCAACTCAACGTTGCTCTTTAGAACCCCGCTGGTGACTTTCGTTACCTGCGTTCGGTGACGGAGCGGGGTTAGATTAGGGGCATGAGAACCCCATCTTTAGTTATTGCTTCAGTCTTTGCTGCCTCGCTGTTTGCCCTGGCGTTCTGTTTTGTGAGTTTGGTTCCGGCTCTTGCCCAGGCTCCGGCTGTATCGATGCCCGCCGCGGCTGAGCGGGCTGTCTCTCATAAGATTGACAACGAATTTGTGCAGCAACAGTTTGGCGACCAGTTTACTTTGCTGCCGGAATTGGGAACGGCCTTTGGCGATCTCGATGGCGATGGTGTGGAAGACATTGTGATCGGTGCGCGGTGCAAGAATCCGATGCTCGATCAGGGCGAGCACAATTATGCGGTGATCGATCCTTATGACGAGTTCTTTGGTTACGGCGACCCCCGGATGACGACGACGTTCAGCGCCGGTGATCCGCGGGAGCGTGGGCTGGTCGTGCTGGTGATCGAGGGCGCGGGGGCGAATGCGTGGCGTAATAAGACTCCGAAGGCGAAGTATGTGATCGTGAACCTGCCGTTCCGGTCGGTGTCGGTGCGAAGGTTTAAGACGAAGAAGCGATCGGTGGAAGCGATTTACATGGAAGAAGCGGGCGATATGGGCACGAGTTCGGCGCTGTTCTATGACGGGAAGAAATTTAAGTATGTGCCTATGGGCGGAGATATGGAGTAGGAATCCCGCGTTGCCCGCGCGAAGTTCAGCGCTGACACTGGCGTTGTCATCCTGAGCGGAGCAGAGCGAATCGTTCTGCGGAGTCGAAGGAACCCTACCTCCTCCTCACCTTTCGAGCCGTCAAATGCCGAACTTGAGCTTTATTCTGCTTTTCTTACCTTAAAAAAACTCAGAACATTCTTCTGAAAGCCCAAAATAGAAATCCCGCCAGCATCATTGATATGGGCAGGGTTAGAACCCACGCCATTGCCAGGTTGCGGACGGTAGACCATTGCAGGCCGGAATGGTTGGCTGCCATGGTTCCGGCTATGCCAGAGGAGAGCACGTGGGTCGTGCTCACGGGGAGGCCAAACCAGTCAGCCGCTCCGATGGTGAACATGGCGGTAATTTCGGCGGCGGCACCTTGTCCGTAGGTGAGATGTTCCTTCCCGATTTTTTCTCCTACCGTTACTACGATTCTCTTCCAGCCGATCATCGTGCCGAGGCCTAGCGCCATCGCTACGGCGACTTTTACCCATCCGGGGATGAAGCGGGTGGAGGCGTCGACGTGTTTCTTGTAGTTGTCGAGAATTCCCCAATCGCTGGCGGTGATCGCGGGCTGGTGATTTTTCTTCATCAGGCGTAGGGCTTCGCTGGCGACATACATATCGTTGCGGAAGTTGCGCACGCGGTCGTTGGGAATTTTGGCGAGTTCGCCGAAGAGGGCGGTTTCGTTGCCGACATCGCTTACCAGCTGGCGCAAGGCCAGCATGGTGTTAGGGGTGAAATCTTTGGTGCGAATGTAATCGGTGACTTCTTCGCGTTCATCGCTGATGACGGCGTTAGGGCTTACATACTTGGAGAGAGTATTGGCTGCCTGCTGCGAGACGGCGATGAAATCATCTGACTGTTTGCGGGTGATGGCGTGGTTAAGGGCGTAGGCGGTGGGCACGGTGCCGATGAGGATCAGCATGATGAGGCCCATACCTTTTTGGCCGTCGTTGGAGCCGTGGGCGAAGCTGACGCCAGTGCAGGTGAGGAGAAGAAGAGCGCGGATCCAGAAGGGCGGCGGCTCGGTGCGACGGGAGCTTCGTAGAGCGCTTTATTTTTGATGACCGCTTTCATCAGGTAAAGCAAGAGGAATGCGCAGACGAAGCCGACGATGGGAGACAGAACGAGCGATTTGCCGATGTTGGCGGCTTGGCCCCAATCGACGCCGCTGGTGCCGGTTTTCGGCGACATGAGTTGATTCGCGATGCCGACTCCGATGATGGAGCCGATGAGCGTGTGAGAACTGGAGGCGGGGAGACCGAACCACCAGGTGCCGAGGTTCCAGATGATAGCGGCGACGAGCAAGGCGAAAACCATCGCGAAGCCCGCTTTGCTGCCGACTTGCAGGATGAGTTCTACGGGCAGAAGAGAGATGATGCCGAAGGCGACCAGGCCGCTGGAGGTGAGGACGCCGAGGAAATTCCAGAAGCCGGACCAGACGACGGCGATGTGCGGCTAAGGGAGTGGGTGTAGATGACGGTGGCGACGGCGTTGGCGGTGTCGTGGAATCCGTTGACGAACTCGAAGCCGAGCGCGACGAGCAGCGCGATGCCGAGAAGAACGTAGGGCATGACCGAGCCGGAGTGGACGGTCGCGAGATCGGTGAGGAGATGATAGGCGGAGTAGATGACTCCGATGACCAGGACGATGCCGAAGCCGATCATGCCGATCCTGCCGGGGCGCTTGCTGAGCTTGTCGTGAATCGCGGGTTTTGGGGCCACGGTTAACCGCTCGGCATAGTTTTCGGGGTTCGGTGCAGTGGCCATTCGAAAATCTCCTTTGGTCGACCGGATCTGGATTGGCTGCGCCAGGAACGCGGCGCTAAATGTGGCAAGAATATACGGGAGGATTGTTACTAGAGTGTGAACGGAGTGGGGGCAACGACTCTCTTACCACGGAGGCCCGGAGCCACGGAAAGAGGCTTTAACCACGGAGGGCACGAAGGATCACGAAAGTGATGTCTTCGCGACAGTGGTCTCCTGCGCTCTTTTTCTGCTTCAGGCCTTTTGTTCGCTGAAGAGGTCTAGCGCTGGGGTTTCTGCGGTGGCTGATTCTGCTGCGGCGGGAATGGCTGCCGGCGTGGCTTCTGCCGTGGTTTTGTCGACCGCTGCTTTTTCCCCTCGCATGAATTTTGTGGAATTTAGCAACGGCCGCCCCAGCGACGCGTTGTAGCTCGTCCAGGGCCCTTCTTGTTCGGACTCGCGCTCGAAGTGCGCCCGCATGGCTTCCATCTTCGAATCGAGATCGTCGAGGTAGTGGAGCATGAGGGCTTCGGGGAACATGGGAAGCTTCGGCGATCCGAAATCGTATTGGCCGTGATGGCTGATGATCAGGTGCTCCAGCAGCGTTTTTAGTTCGGCGGGGAAATTCGGGAGCTGGGCTAGTTTGGCCTGGAGCATTTCCAGTTCGATGATCATGTGGCCTAGCAACTGGCCGCGGGTGGTGTAGGAGAAGGCGCGATTGTAGGTGAGCTCCTGGATTTTGCCGATGTCGTGGAGGAAGGCTCCGGCGAGAAGCAGGTCGCGATTGACTTGGGGATAGTTGCGGCACATGAGATCGCAGGAGCGGAAGAGCGAGACTACGTGATCGAGCAGGCCTCCGATGTAGGCGTGGTGGAGGGTTTTAGCAGCGGGGGCGTTGCGGTAGCGCTCGGCAATTTCGGCGTCGGACATGAAGAGTTCGACTAACTGCCTGAGGTGCGGATTCTGGAAAGTCGCGACGAATTCGGTCAGCGTGCGCCAGAGCTCGCCGATGTCTTTGGTCGTCTTCGGAAGATAGTCGGTGTAGTCGATCTCGGCTTCTTCCATGCGGCGGATTTTGTGGATGGTGAGCTGAAAGCGGTTTTTATATTTGTTGATCAGGCCCTTGACTTTCAGGAAATCGTCCTGCTCGAAGATGTCGAGGAATTCTTCGACGTTGTCCCACATCTTCGCTTCAATCTGGCCGCTGCGATCGGCGAGGATGAGAGCCAGGTAGGGCTCGCCGTTTTTTTTCGCCTTGACCTGTTTGGAGGCGACGACAAAGCCAGCGGTGATGATTTTGTTTTCCTGGCGGCTGCAGTCGGAGATAAAGAAATCTTTCATGACCCTCCGCGTGAGCGGCAGTGCAGTTGGCGGCTTAAAGCCACCACCATTGGCATGCTGTGCATGACAGCTGAACAGTTTTGCTGAAAAACTCGCGTTTCGTATCAGGGTATCGCTTTAGCGATACCGTAAGTTACTCGCAATCAGACGCCCCTTTAGGGGCTGTGCGCTGAGATCGGAGCTTTTCAGCAAACTGTAAAGGCGCGCCCTTCCAAAACAAAATCCAGACCGTCCCACAGAGATTAACTTAAAAGACGCCCAGCTTCTTCCCTTTTTTCAGGTTCTTGGTTTTAGCTTCCTTATCTGACGTTTCCACCGGCTTGGTCTGCTTGGCGCTGGCTCCGGAGTCGTCGTAGCCCGCCTTGATGTCGATGAACGCATTTTCGCGAAGGGTCATCAAGTAGGCGCGCAGCGCGGGCTGGAGCTTCTGCATGTAGAGGGCATCCTGAATGCGGGGCTCGGCTTCTTTCATGGTGGGGATGCCGGCCTGCTGATGCTCGGTCGCTTCCAGGATTACGTAGCCTTGCTTGGTGCGAATGACTTCGGTGGTGGCTCCGGGCTTGAGCGCGAAAACCTTGTCTTCGAGTTCCTTGGCCAGGCTGCCGCGCTTGAAATAGCTGAGGTCGCCACCGTCTTTGGCTGAGGGTCCGTCAGAATATTTTTTCGCCAGGTCTGCGAAGGGCACGCCTTTCTGAATCTGAGCCAGAACATCGTTGGCTTTGGCCTGTGCGGCGGCCAGCGCTGCTTCGTTCTCGGCGTCGGATGGCGCGTCCGCCTTCGCTCCGGGAGCGGCGGGCTTGGCGGCCACTTTAGGGGCGATGAGAATTTCGCTGAGGCGGACCTGCTCGGGTTGCTCCATCTCGGCTTTATGCTGCTCGTAGAATTTTCTCTCGTCCTCTTTTGACATGGCGAGGTGCGAGCCAACTTCCTGGCCGATCACCCGCTGGGTGATGATCTGGTTGCGCATGTTTTGCTTGAAATCCTCGTAGGAAGCTCCCTGCGCCTCGGCGGCTTTTTCCAGTTCTTCCATGGAGTCGAGCTTCATCTCTTTGCGCATCTCGTCGAGGCGCTTGACGAGCTCCGTGTCTCCGGTGATGCCCAGGTCTTTGCCTTTTTGCAGGAGCAGTTGCTGATCGATCAGATCGCGGAGTACGTCTTTTTGCCGGTCGTTGAAATCGCGGTCCGCGTTCGAGGGATCCTGCTGGAGGACTTCCTGCTTGAGCTGGTCGCGGCTGCGGATGTATTCAGTGCGCGTGATGATCTCGTTGTTGACCCGGGCGACGATCTCTTCAACGACGGTATCGGCAGGGGAAGTAGGGATGAAAAGGGCGCAGGTAACCGCTGAGAGCAGAGCGAATCGGGTCGTGGTCATCTTCATTATTAAAGCTCGCTAAAAACCTGGGGTAACCCCGAGGGAATTGTTCACTCATTTTACGCCGCGGACGGGGTTGGGGAAAAGGGAGGGAGGCGGAGCACCGCCCTATCCGAAGTGTTTTACTGCATGCGAAGTGTTTTCCCGCGCCACAAAATCCGTCATCTCAACCCGAGCACCACTAACTCTGTCATCCCGACCGGAGCAGATCATCGCGAAGCGATGACCTGCGGAGTGGAGAGCCTGCCCTGAGCGAAGCCGAAGGGGACCATGCGTTTCCCCCCCACCACGGCGTTCGACGGCTAATTTCCGCGGGTTAGGGTCAAGGCGGTTACGTCGTTGTGCTTAGGGGCCATGTGCATGAAATCTTGCACGCATAGCAGGATGGATTGGGAAAGAACTTTGGCCGGACTCGCGGATTGCAATACGCTCTTGACTCCGTCGAGGCCGAATTCGGCGTGCTTGGACTCGGCTTCGACTACTCCGCGCGAGACGACGGCCAGGGAGCCGTTGGTGCCGAGGCCGACGATGCGGGCGTCGGTGGGAGCTAGGGAAAAGAGCCCCAGAGGCAGTCCGGTGGCGGCGAGTTCAACCACGCTTTGCTCGTCGCGCAAAAGAGCGGGAGTGTGGCCGTTGTTGACGTAGCAGACGGTGCCGAGCTCTTCGTTATAGCAGCCGGCAAAGGCGGGGCAACTGCGGACGCCTCCGGCGGCGCGCATGATTTCGAGATTGAGGCGGCGCGAGAGTTCGACCATGGCTTCCGATTCGTTGATCCCGTCGTCGGCGAAGATCTGCTGGCCAGCGGAGCGGAAGCAAGCTTGCGCGGCCTGAATTACGGGGGCGCAGGTTTCGCGCTTGCCCGCGACGTCGAGCAATCCGAAGAGAAAACGGTACGGGCCGACGCGAACGAAGTCGTGCAGATCGCCTCCATTGCGAGAAAAATAGGCGACGGACAGATCGGCACCCTGCAGCGCTGGGCTGTCGGTTTGGACGATTTCGGGGGCTTCTTCCCGGGTTGATCCGAAGCCGAGTTTGGACAGGAAACCCGACATGAGGCAGCGAACTTAACATATTTTTTGCGGCCGGGCAATGAGCGGAAAGTGGGGTTTCTTATCGCGGGATTTTCACCGCCGAGACGCCGAGGGGGCCGAGAAAAGGTTACGGCACGGCTGAACAGCTTACGGAAAAATTCTATTCACCGCTGGTTCGGGAAGGGCACGAGTTCCACTCGTGCCGCTAAGTCGCTGAAAACGAGTCCGCGCTTTAGCGCCTGAGGCAAGCTCTTGGTGATTGCAATGACTTTTTCCGCAAGCTGTGAAGCCGTACCCTTTCAAAACTGATCGATAGTTGGCTTGACACTCTAAATTGCATGGGGCAATATTCTCGCTGTATTAAACGCATTTAATAGGGCCAATTCTCCCCCCGGCCTGGAGTCCAGCTATGTTGCCTTCCTGCCGTTGCTTTTCTACTCGCTCCCGATTTGTTTCTGTTTCTAGCATTGTGATCGCGCTTCTGATTTGCGCTCGCCTGGGGCTGGCGCAGACGGGCTATGTGCGCGTCAGCCAGGTTGGGTATGAAGCGGGGGAAAAGAGTTTTCGGGCTTATCTGATGACAAAGGCCCCGGTAAGCGGCGAGCGGTTTAATGTGGTGAATTCGAAGGGGGTCAATGCATTCGCCGGCGCGGTCGGGGCGTTGCTGGGGACTTGGGCGCATAGCAAGACCGTGATATACGACGTTTATGCGCTCGACTTTAATGTTCCGGGCGGCGATCTGTACACGATTTCGGTGTACGGGCCGGTGTTTGCGACGTCACCTGTGTTTGCCGTGGATTCGCGGGATCGGCTGTATTCCGGCTTGTTGCTGAACACGTTATTTTTTTATGAGACGGAGCGCGATGGAGCGGATTTTATTGCGAATGCGCTGCGCACGGCACCGGGACATTTAAAAGATGGGAATGCGCGTCTGTATGAGACCCCTCCGATCGATGGCAATGACTTTAACGATAATGCGCCGCCTGCGCCTCCGCTGGTGCCGGCTCAGCTGCCGAACATAGACGCTTCGGGTGGGTGGTGGGACGCCGGCGACTATATGAAGTATGTGGAGACGGTGAGTTACACGACGGCGATGATGGAAGTTGGGGTGCGCGATTTTCCGAATCAGATGGGAGCGGGTGCGGAAATGAATCCGGCGGCTCCGCCGGGGTCGATTTCTTATGCGGGGAATAGCGGTGCGGGAGCTCCGGCGTCGTCGGATTTTACCAGTGAGGCGCGGTTCGGAATCGACTGGCTGCTCAAGATGTGGGATGACAAGACCCAGACGCTTTACTACCAGGTGGACAACAGCCAGGAGTGGGACTATTACGGCTATGGCGATCCAACGTCGGCGGCTTGCGGCGGGAGTTATCGGTCGGCTTATTGCTTGATCACGGAGTACGACATATGGACGCTGCCGCAGGCGGCGGATAATTACCGGCAGCAGGGCGATCCGCAAGCTTGCGATCCCTATACGACATTTCATATATGTCGGCGGCCGGTGTATGTGGCGGGGGCGGCCGGAGCGCCGATTAGTCCGAATCTGGCGGGGCGGCTGACGGCGGATTTTGCGTTGTGCTATCAGCTCAATCGGGCTACGGATATTTCTTTGGCGAATCGGTGCCTTAAGGATGCGGAAGATATTTTTGCGCTGGCGGATACTTCGTATGCCGATCCTGCGCCGGCGGTGGGATCGGGATCGTGCAGCGGGTGTTTGCTGACGATTGTGCCGTTTGATGGGTATCCGGAAAATGTTTGGGATGATGACATGGAGTTGGGGGCGACCGAACTTTATTTTGCCCTGGAGTCGGCGGAGTCAGAATCGAAATCGGGCGGGCGATTTTTGCCGGTGGGATTGGCGCACACGGATCCTATGATCTATCTGCAACAGGCGGCACAGTTTGCCCGGAATTACATCACTAAGATTTACGACGCCGGATATACGGACACGCTGAATCTTTATGACGTTAGCGGGCTGGCGCATTTCGAACTTTATAGGGCGCTTAAGATGGCGGGGAATCCGAATGGGCTGGCGGTTTCGCAGGCGAGTATTCGCGGGCAATTTTTGCGGCAGGTAGATGACGCGATTGCGCAGGCGGAGAATGATCCCTGGGGATTGGGGTATCAGTGGAGTTATGGGGATACGACGTCGCATGGGGCGGGCTTGTCGGTGATGGCGAGCGAGGCTTATTACGTGACGCAGGCGAAGAAGTACGACACTTATTCGCAGCGCTGGCTGGCAAATATTTTGGGTGCGAATTCTTGGGGGGCGTCTTTTATTGTGGGCGATGGGAGCACATTTCCGAATTGCATTCAACACCAGGTGGCGAATCTGGCGGGCGCGCTGGATGGGACTTCGGGAGCGACGCCGGTGTTGTGGGGCGCAGCCACGGAGGGTCCTTCGAGCTATGCGACTTCGGGAGTGGTGGGCGGGATGAATTTGTGTCCGGCGAACGGGGTGGACACGTTTCGGAAATTTAATGGGAATGCGGGAGCCTTTGATCGATCGCTCACGGCGGTGTATCAGGATAATGTGCAGTCTTATAGCACGACGGAGCCGGGAATCGATTTGACGGCTACTTCGTTTTTGATGTGGGCTTGGCGGATGCGGCAGCGGCCAGGATTTTAGTGCGGGGATCTTGGCTTGCGTTTGGGTGGCGCAGCGGTTCACCGCTTTGATAAAAGATTGTTTTTCAATGACGGCTTCAGCCGCAGAGGGAATGCACTCGGTTTAGCTTCTGCACTTCCCCGTGAACCTCTGTGGCCTCTGTGGTGAACGATCCAGCAACCCTCGCCACAAACGAGCCGGCCATTCACACATTCAAGCCAGAGATCGCCTGCCTGGCAGCGTGATAACCGCACATGCCATGAACTCCGCCGCCCGGCGGAGTTGATGACGAGCAAAGATAGATATCGGGGGCGGAGGTTGCGTATTGGTGGCGGGTGGGCCGGAAGAGAAGTTGGCGCAGGTTCATGGCGCCTCCGCTGATGTCGCCGCCGATCAGGTTGGCGTCCATTTTCTCCAGACCGGCTGGTGAGAGGATGTGGCGGGCCAGGACGCAGTCGCGAAATCCGGGGGCGAAGCGTTCGATTTGGGCTTCGATTCTAGGCAGCATGTCGAAGGTGGATGCGTTGGGGACGTGGCAGTAGGCCCAAGCGGTGTGGCGATCGGCCGGGGCGCGCATGGGGTCGAATAGGCTGGGCTGTACCAGGAGGACGAAGGGTATTTCGGCGTGGCGACCGGTGCGCATGGCTTTCTCGGAGGTGGCGATTTCTTCGAAGCTCCCGCCGATGTGGACGGTGGCGGCTTTCAGGCATTCTCGCGCTGTCCACGGGATGGGATCGCGGAGGGCATAGTCGACTTTGAAGACTGCAGGACCGTATTGGTATTCGGAAAGTTGAGATCTGTATTTCGGTGAGAGCCGGTCGCCGGCTATTGCGACCAACTGGCGCGGAGTTACGTCGCAGAGAGTTAGTTCGTAGTTGGGAAGCTGCGCTAGATTTTCTATTCGCGTCGCTGTGGTTATGGTCGAACCTAGAGCGGCTAAATAACCGCACAGAGCGTTGGTAATCGATTGCGCGCCTCCACGCGGAATGGGCCAGCCTACTGCGTGGAGGGCGGCGCCGAGGAGAACTCCGGCGGCGGCACTCGAGGGTTCGTCGAGACTTAGCACGGAATGGGCGGCGATTCCAGCAAAGAGGGCTTTGGTGCGATCGCCCTGAAACAGGCTGTGGGCCAGGGATTTGGCGGATCGCAGGGCGTGTCGTCCGAAATTTGCTATGAGGAAGGGATGGCTTGGGAATAACGAAATCGGGCGGAGGACTTCGTTCGCGAGTTCGTTCCATTGGTCGGCGAAGGGGCCCATTAGATTTCGCCACGCTTTGGCGTCTTGGCCTAACTCAGATTCGGCTTTGCTTAGATCGCGAGATAGTGTGATGGCTGTGCCGTCGTCGAAGGGATGGGCTAGGGCGGCAGGGGAGTGAATCCATTCGAGACCGTGATCTTGTAAAGCTAGAGAATTGAAGAATGGGGAGCCTATCGCCAACGGATGAACGGCGGAACCGAAGTCGTGATGATAACCGGGGAGGGTTAACGGTAGGGTGCGAGCCCCGCCTCCGGGCTGTGGCTCAGCCTCGAAGACGTCGACCCTCAGGCCGACTTGGGCCAGGGTGATTGCGGCGGACAGGCCATTTGGGCCGGCGCCTATTACGCACGCGCTGCGCGTCATTTTGGGTTCCCCCGTGTTCCCCCGTGCTCCCAGTGGTAAATCCGTCTCAAGGCACCGCGGAAATCAAAACTCCGTCAGCCCAAGCCCACGCGTGTAAGATCCTCTTTTTCACTCTCTCGGAGTCACTGTTGGCCACTCTACTCCTCGAATCGCTCCGTCGGGGGCGCGTTCTAATGTCGGCGCGTAGAGGCCGCGGTATTCGCGGCGCCACCACAAACCTTCCTTCTTTTTCTCGGACATGCTAGTGAACCAATATTGCCAAAGCACGGCTCGCACCAGCCGCGGTGGTTTTTTGGGGAATGGATTGCTTCTGAATAGAGCTAAGACGTCGTCGTCATTCGAGAGCAGTCTCACTTCGGTGTTCGGGACTATCGGATATTCGCGCCACGATCCTAATGAGGCGAACCAGAGATTCCAATCCAAGCGAGGTTGATAAGGGGCGTAGATTCCGGGAGGCTCGTTCAAATTTTGCGGTTTGTAGCGGAAGGGATAGGAAGTCCAATTCTTTCCATCGTCGGAGCCCTGAAATTCTATTTCGTAGCGACCTCTGGTCATGATGCCGAAGAGGCCGTAGCGATTAGCGATGCGGAAGGGCTCGAGTAGCGCCACGGGTTC
This sequence comes from uncultured Acidobacteriaceae bacterium, assembly GCA_963800565.1. GTDB lineage: Bacteria > Acidobacteriota > Terriglobia > Terriglobales > Acidobacteriaceae > Acidiflorens. Next base: position 2,077,211 of record CAWDBM010000006.1, on the reverse strand, counting down.
GGTGGGGAACGGAAGCGGCCAGAACATCCAGAGGAGTTGCGCGGTGGTGGCGTAGAAAACCCAGGTTAGAAGCAGAGCGGCAGCGGAGATTCTTAGCGTTCTTAGTTGGTGATTCAGCCCCAGCCGCGGATTTTTTGATTCATTGTGCGCGATGCTGATGGCGTCTTTTGTCGCCAGCGTTTCTTCTGGAAGAAATTTTTTCCAGCGTTGCGGGAGAAATGGGCTCAGGAAACGATCGTCTAATAAGAGGATGCCGAGCGATAGGACTAGATAGTTCAGGAATGTGTAGTTGGCGGTCAGGATTACTACGAACTCCCACGGCGTGACAATCAGGAAGCACGCGATGCGCCAGCGGCGCGGTAGGAAAAGCATCCAGACGAGGACTAGTTCTAGCGCTAGCGTGGCGAAGGTAGTGGAGGCGTGGAACCGATGCGGAAGGTGCTGCATGTACCAGCCGATCCAGGTGGGAAGCGGGCCGTTTTGGTAGTACTCGTCCATGGCGGTGAAGTTGCGCCACTCCGGGTCGCCGCCCAGGATTTTCGCTGCTCCGGACTCGAAGTAGATGCGGAACCATTCCCACAGTAGAAGGAAGAGAGCGGCGCGCTGGGGCGGTGATGACTTGCCCAGGCCGGGGCGGATTCCGCGAGGAGCGAAGAAGAGCGCGATAAATCCGGCTTCGAGGAGCATGCCGTCGGACTGATATCCGGAAAAATCCTGGGCGGCGCTTACGAATGAGAGGTAGCAAGCGAAGCAGATCAGCAGTGTGGCGCGCGGCCAGATATTGAGGACTAATAAGAGCGAGGCCAGCATCCCTGTAGCGCAGAGCGCGATTAGCATGTGCGAGCCGCTATTCAGCCAGAGAAGACTTGGGACATACCAGACGCTGCCAATGCGGCCTAGCGATTGTGCGGCAGCTTTGAGGTAATCGCCAGCGGGGAGAATTCCTTGCGGGCCGATCAGGCCCCGGATTTGAAAGATTAAGGAGTAGAAGGCGGAGAAGTAGATGCATCCCAACGCGCGCAGGAAGAGCCAGCGGGGGATCAGGCGGTTGGGTGCGCCCTGCTCCGAGTGGAAGAGCCAGCGGTAGGCGGAGGGGAGCCAGTGCATGAGCGTCGCAATTATACCGAGCGTGGGTAAGAGCGCGAGATGTCGCCAAACTCACGTAGGGGCAGAGCCTGCCCTGAGCCTGTCGAAGGGTGCCCTCACCTGCCCAGCGGAGCGAAGCTCCGCAAGCTCTTTGCCGGTATCTGCGTTAGGCGACGCGGGGTTTTTTTCTTGTAGCCCCACGCTGTTGGGCGTATTGCTGGTAGCGCTGGCGGGCGTAAGCTTTCGCTTCATCCCCTGTCGCGAACACTGTCGAATCGCGGTGATGGCCATTGCCGGTGGGGTCATGGACGGGCAGGTCGGCGGCGTGTTCGGCTATGGCCTGCTCGAATTTGTCGGGCTTGGCTGAAGCGGGTGGCGCTACGGCACTGGTGGGGACTTGCACTCCGCTGAGAGGGTCGTCGGTGCGGAGGGTTTGCAGAGTCAGCACGGCTGCTATGTTGGGAGCGGCGGCATCGCGCTTGGTTAGGGCGGACGCTCCGAAGCGGGCTTCGACAGTCGCGAGAATCGAGGTGTGATCGAACGGCGTGCTGGAGGCAGTGCGAAAGACCGTGCCGGCGGCGATCATCGGCGAGACTAAAACAGTTGGGATGCGCAGCCCGAAACGTTTGAAATCGAAATTTAATTCTCCGGCCGAGTTATCGGGCGGGATGGCATTTTCTGGCGGCGGAACGTGATCGTAACATCCGCCGTGCTCGTCGTAGGTGATGATCAGCAGAGTTTGATTCCAGACGGGCGTGCCGAAGAGCGAGTAGTAAACGTCGTGAAGAAATTGCTCGCCCTTGCTCACGTCGTAGTTGGGATGCTGGCTGTTTCCCTTTGTGCCCCACATGGGCTCTAGAAAAACGTAGTTGGCCAGCGTGCCGGCTTTGGCGGCGTTTTGAAAGTCGGCGAACTCGCCGAAGTTGGATTCGGGCGCGTTGGCGATGTCGGCGACGGATCCGCGCATCAGCGCGGGAGCGTCGTAGCCGTAAACGCACCAGGTCGCCGACTTTTTTGTCAGCGCGGTGAAAATGCTGGGCGCGGTGTAAGTGCTGTTGGATTTATCCTGCACGAAGCCCTGCGAAGTTGCCATGGACACAAATGCGCGGTTGGGAAAAGTTTCCGTGGGCGCGGAGGCATACCAGTGATCGCAGACGGCGTAGCCTTTGGCTAACGCGGAAAGGATGGGGAGGGTTGCGGGCGTGTACATGCCCATGATCTGCGAGGGTTGTGTGCCCTTGACGACCTGGCCGGGCTCTTTGCCTTCCCATCCGAGAGTGTAGGCGAAGTTGGTGATGAAGCCGTTGTTTAGAGCCGGTGTGATGGGGACCGGAGCATCCTGCTCGCTGAATAGCTGCGAGTTGGTGTTCAGGTAACCTTCGCCGGGATCGGCTCCGGGGCGGAGATAGGCGTGGGGGTCGGTCGGCTCGATGGGAAATACGGTGACGGTTTTGCCGGTCGCATCGAGGTTGCTTTCTTTCCCGGTTAATCCTTCGAAGGGCTGGCCTAGGGGAGAGATGTTGTTGTTTGATTGATAGAGGAAGCCGAGCATGTGATCGAAAGAGCGGTTCTCCAGCATGACTACTACGATGTGGTTGATTTTCGAGAGTAAGGACGTGGGGGACATGGCGGCATCCTTTCTTGCAACAGCGGGTTTGCGCGCCCTGGCCGGTGCCTCGGCCGGCCGGAACGGCCCACACCGTTCGCTTCTGCGCGGAGAGCGCCGCTTACTTATATTAGAGAACGAAAATTAGAAGTGTTTCCCTTCTTCGTGGTGGTGGGCATTTTTGTCGTGCGGGCGGCTGCCGAGCTTCGCTCGGCTGGGCAAGTGGGCGCACCCTTCGGCAAGCTCAGGGCCGGCTCTGTCCCTACGTGAGGATGGCCGATATTTTTTAGATCCCACCCTTCGCTGGCCAGGAGCTTTGCGAAGGGTGGGATGTGCCACGGTTATTCTTGGAGCATTTATTCGAGGAACATGTCGATCGTGGTTTTGATGGTTGATTCGCCTACCGTGATGGTGAAGGTTGCGGTGGCTGGGCCTTTGACGGGGTTTACGCAGGTTTCCGTGCTTCCGCCGCAAAATCCGTTGCCCGGGCCAGTTTGTCCCAAGGTGCCGAAGGCCGTGTCGTCGTAGATTACGATGACCGAGCCTGCCGGGAAGGGATTGATGCCCAGGTCGACAGTCCCTGTATCCATGATGTATTTCAGTCCCTGTTTCACCACGATGGACACGACGAGATCGTCGGTGTTGTCGCCGGTGTCATCTTCGTAGAAGGAAAAGAACTGACCGCAATTGGCTGCGCCCGAAGCGTTAGCGTCGCAGCTGGCGAGTGACTGCGTGTAGGCGGGCTGGCCGATGACGACTCCGCCAGTCGCGATTTGGGAGCAATCCGCACCATTGGCGTTGGCGTTGGGGAAGCAAACCCATTCGTCATTGCCGTTGCTGTCGACGGGCGGCAGAACGCCGAAGCCGGAAGAAAGTTGTTCGAGGCGGGCTTTTTCGGTTGGACCTTTGGGCGGATAAATTTTGCCTGCGTCGGCGGGGGAGAGAGAGCGAATTTGCAGGTGATGTGGGTTTTGCGCGAGCGCCTGTTGCCCGCAAACTAATAAGGCAAACACGGCAGTGAAAGCGAAAACCTGGAAGCAACGAGACTTTGACATGGATAGAACCTCCTGTAGATGTGTGGGAAACTTGCGGAATGTCCGCGAGCACTAAACGGCGGAGAGTATGGTCTATGGCCGATGCGGTGTCAATCACTGATATGCGCAAGAATCTGGAGTTTTTGTTAAAAGAAATTCCGTCGAGGTCAGAGGTGAGACTGCAGAAGTGAGAACCCGTAGAAATGCGCGCGCGTCGGTTTTACCTCTGCAATTTGACCTCTAACCTCTGACCTCGCTGTTACTCTCGTAACTTGGAAGTAATGCTGGGCGACAAGGAAGATGTTAGGACATGTCTACCGGGGTAAAAAAGGTTGCTGACAACGCGGCGCCGGCCAGAGCGCAGAATCTATCCCTGCTCGATGACCGCATACTGGCCATGATCATGGGCCAGAGCCCGCTGGCGAAGACCCTGGATGCGCTCTGTCTCGAGGTCGAAAAAGGTCATCAGGGCATGTTGTGTTCGGTGGTTCTTCTGGACCCGGACGGAGAAACATTGCGGAATGGGGCTGCTCCCAGTCTACCGAAGGAATACAGCGAGGCGATCGATGGAGTGAAAATCGGGCCCTGCGCGGGATCGTGCGGCACGGCTCTTTATCGTAAGAAGCCGGTGGTCGTGTCCGATATCGCGAACGATCCTCTGTGGACCGGCATTCGCAAACTGGCGCTGAAGCACGAGCTCCGCGCCTGCTGGTCAAATCCGATTCCGGCGCAGGATGGCAGTATGCTGGGGACGTTTGCGATTTATTATCGCGAGCCGCGCACCCCTGAAGCGGAACATCTGCGGCTGATTGCGCACGCAACCCATCTGGTCGCGCTGGCCATTGAGCGCGATCGCGACAAGACGGAATTGCGCGCCGCCGAAGATCGTTATCGCACCCTGGTGGAGCGGCTGCCGGCGATTACATACGTCGCGGAGCTCGGCGCTGACGGGCCGTGGCATTATGTGAGCCCGCAAATCGAATCCATACTGGGTTTTTCGCCGGAGGAGTTTCTCGCCGATCCGATGAATTGGATGAACCACATTCATCCGGAAGATCGTGAAATTGCGCTGGCGGCGGAAAAGCTTTTTCAGGAGACGCACGAACTCTTCCATGCGGAATACCGCATGGTTGCTCGCGATGGGCGCGTGCTGTGGTTTCGCGATGAAGGGGTGATGCTGCAAGCGGCGGCGAGCGAGCAACGTTTGATGATGCAAGGCGTGCTCTATGACATCACCGAGCACAAGCGACTGGAGGAACAACTCCGGCACTCGCAGAAACTGGAAGCGGTCGGACAATTGGCGGGCGGGGTGGCGCATGATTTCAATAATCTGCTGATGCTGATCCAGGCGCACAACGAGCGGCTCCGGGGACGGCTGGCGGCAAGCGATCCTGCATACAAAGATGCGCTGGGAATTGAAAAGGCGGTGGTGCGGGCGACGGCGCTCACGCAACAACTGCTGGCGTTCAGCCGGCGGCAGGTTTTGCAGCTTAAGGTTATTGACTTGAATGGCGTGGTGACGGAAGTGGCAAAGATGTTGGATCGTCTCATTCCTGCCAACATCGAGTTGAAGGTCATAGCTGCAGCTCTTCCGAACTGGATCAAGGCTGACCCCGGGCAAATCGAGCAGGTGATTTTGAATCTGGTAGTGAATGCGCGGGACGCTATGCCAGAAGGCGGACGGCTGACGATTGCGACCAGGAATGTGGAATTGCGCGCTTCTTATGCGGGGAGCCATGCGCGGATTCCTCCTGGGAAATATGTGGTACTGAGCGTGAGTGATAATGGCACCGGAATGCACAAGGACGTACAGGCCAAAATTTTCGAGCCATTTTTCACGACCAAGAAACCGGGAGAAGGTACGGGACTGGGGCTGGCGATCGTTTATGGGGTGGTGAAGCAGACCGGCGGTTGGATAACGACGCGCAGCGAATTGGGAAATGGAACCATCATTGATATTTACCTGCCCGAAGCGCAAACCACGATCGCGGCCGCGGATGTATCCAGGATAGAAATATCGGGCGCATCGGCGGCGAGTGGAACCGAGACCATACTGCTGGTAGAAGACCAGGAGGGGATTCGAGAGCTGGCAGCGGAGTTTCTTCAGAATAAAGGTTACACAGTGCTGGTGGCAGCGGATGGGTACCAGGCCCTGCAGATCGCCGACGTGTGCAAAGATACGATTCACTTGTTACTGACCGATGTGGTGATGCCGAATGTTGGCGGGCGGGAGCTGTCGGCGCGCCTCACGCAGACGCGTCCCCAAATGAAGGTGATGTTCATGTCGGGGTATCCGGATCACAGTACCTGGGGCAGCGGAGTCAGCGATGGTTGCAATTCTGTCGTCGTTCTGCAAAAGCCGTTTTTGTTGGATGCCCTGGCGCGCAAGATACGCGAGCTGCTGGATGAGGGGAGTTAGCGCGGCGCCATCTCAGCGCCTGGACAGTCTGCTGAAAAACACACCGTTGTTGTTGATTTTGGGCGGCGCAGCGGTTCACCGCTGCGATAAGAATTCTTTTGTCAATGACGGCTTCAGCCGCCGAGGTCGAGGTGAAGCTGTTACCGCCGCTCTGAAACACTGTGACACCGAAAAGCGAAGTACATTTTCCCTGGCATTCGAAGTCGTGACCTCCCAAAATTCGAGCGCGTTCGTGCGATGATGATACGTTGCAAAAGGAGCGGGCTACGGGTCAATCGTCTTCGCAGAACTTTTCCAATCACACGCGTTGGGATCCACTCTTCCATTTTTTTCTGATACCGGTGTTCGCCATCTCGCTGGTCGCGAGCTTTGTGCATTTGTATCGGCGGCCGGGGCTGCATTCGGCGTGGCTGACGATTGTTATGATCGCCGCGCTGGTGGCGGTTTTTAAGATTCGGCTGTATGCGCTGAAGGTGCAGGATCGCGTGATTCGGCTCGAAGAAAGATTGCGGCTGATGAATTTGCTGGATGCGGGGATGCGTCCGCGGATTGGTGAGCTGACGGAAGGGCAATTGATTGCGCTCCGCTTTGCTTCGGATGGCGAGTTGCCAGCTCTGGCGGCCCGGGCACTGAACGAGAAGCTAAGCGCGGTGGAGATTAAGAAGGCGATTCGGGAGTGGCGCGGGGATTATTGGAGAGTGTGATGGTCGAGCCTCGTTTTTGTTGGCTCTAATTCCGCCGCGTGAATCTACGCATCGGCCCGGCGATCGCGACTAGTCCCGTCACCAGCAACGGCAATGTGGAAGGTTCAGGAGCCGTTAAGGTTCCCCTATATCTAAAGTAATTGGATCCTGTCATCTCCCCTCCGCTCAAGTATTGGGTCGTGTATCCGGTGACATATCGGCCGGTGATCACGGTGCCTCCAATAGCGCCCGACAGGGTCTCTAGTCCTTGCGAATTGGTCGAGATCGAGGTCGGTCCAGTAAAAGAGCCGACGAAAAGGTCCCGCGGATGACGTCTGCATCCGCCGCAGTGGTACTCGGTCAGGTCGAACGACCCGCCGGCCGCAAACGTTCCGCTCGTCAGGGTTCCGCTTTCCAGCGCTCCGGTGGTGAAGGTCAGGAGCGGGCCGATAGGGCCGCCATGGGTTCCCAACACCTGGGCTATGCCGGAAATAGTGTTGGTTCCAACCGAATATCCACCCACGTCGTAAATGTCTCCCCACAACAGAGGCGTCGACGCGCTTAGCACCAGCGCGATGGTCAACACGAGCAACATTGTTTTCATGCGTCTACCTCCCGTGGAACCCTTCTCTTGGGGGGTCGAATTTAACCCGTCGGGATGTTATGACGGCCACCCGGGCTTGTCAATGAGTAGTTTTGGGTGTAGTTTTGGGTGGAAACCCGCAATCAGCGCCGTGTTTGGTCGCAGCCGAAGTCGTTTACGTCAGCGCGGCGGTCTTCTCGGCTATCAGCTTCTTAACTTTCTCTACGAACTCCGTGGTTGGCATGTCTTCAGTCTTTTCTTTACCGCGAGTGCGGACATTGACCTTGTTGGCTTCGGATTCTTTGTCCCCCACCACCAAGAGAAACGGGATTTTCTGCATCGCGTGTTCCCTGATTTTTGCGTTCATCTTTTCGTTGCGTGAATCTACTTCTACGCGTACTCCCGCGGCCCGCAGTTGATCGGCTACTTTTTCCGCGTAGGCGGAATGCCGCTCTGCTATGGGGATCATCGCAACCTGCACCGGAGACAGCCAAACCGGAAACGCCCCGGCATAGTGTTCGATGAGCACGCCGAAGAAGCGCTCGACCGATCCGTAGAGGGCGCGGTGCACCATGACGGGTTGCTTGCGGGTTCCGTCTTCGGCTACGTATTCGAGATCGAAACGCTGCGGCAGGTTGAAGTCGAACTGCACAGTGGAGAGCTGCCAGAGGCGGCCGATAGCGTCGACTAGCTTGATGTCGATTTTAGGCCCGTAGAACGCGGCCTCGCCTGGGATGGTTTTGTATTCGATGTTCAACTCTTTCAAAACTTTTTCGAGCGAATGAGTGGCGTGGTTCCACTGCTCTTCGCTGCCTACGAAATTCTTGCGGTCGTTGGGATCCCAGGTGGAGAGCTCGGTTTGAAATTTGTCGAACCCGAAATCTTTTAGAACGTCGCGGGCGAATTCTACGCAGTCGGCGATTTCTTTTTCAATCTGTTCGGGAGTGCAGAAGATGTGGGCGTCGTCCTGCGTGAATCCGCGCACGCGCAGCAGTCCATGCATTACACCGGAACGCTCGTAGCGATAGACCGTGCCCAGTTCGCCGAGGCGCACGGGAAGGTCGCGATAGGAGCGCAGCGAATCTTTATATATAAGGATGTGGCCGGGGCAGTTCATCGGCTTGAGGCGATACTCGGCGTCGTCCAGCTCCATGGCATCGAACATGTTCTGCCCGTAGTAGCCTTCGTGGCCGGAGGTCTGCCATAACTGCTTGCGCATGACGTGCGGAGTGTAGACGAGAGAATAGCCGCGCTTGACGTACTGATCGCGCATCCAGTCTTCCATCTCTTTGCGGATGATGCCGCCCTTCGGATGCCAGAAGATCAGGCCGGGGCCGGCGAGCTCCTGAATGGAGAAGAGATCGAGCTGCTTGCCGAGGACGCGATGGTCGCGCTTTTTGGCTTCTTCGATGCTGTTGAGATAGGCGTCCAAATCTTTCTTCGAAAAAAACGAAGTGCCGTAGATGCGCTGGAGATGCTGATTTTTTTCGTCTCCCAGCCAGTAGGCTCCGGCGACGTTGAGGACTTTGAACGCTTTGATCTTTCCGGTCGATGGGATGTGCGGGCCGCGGCAGAAATCCTGAAATTTGCCGGTTTTGTAGATGGAAATTTTTTCATCGGGCTTGGTGAACTGCTCTATGAAGTGGCACTTCATAAAGTCGCCTTCACCTTTGAATTTTGCGAGACCTTCCTGCCGTGGCAGGAATTCGCGAGCGTAGGGAAGGTTCTGCTGGACTAGCTCCTGCATTTTCTTTTCTATTTTTTCCAGGTCTTCGGGAGTGAAGGGAGTCTCGCGATAGAAGTCGTAGAAGAATCCGTTGTCGGTAGCGGGGCCGTGGCCGAGTTTGGTCTCGGGGAAGAGTTCGAGGACGGCTGCGGCGAGCAGGTGAGCCGAGGAGTGTCGATAGACCTCGAGCGCCTCGGGATCTCTCTCGGTGATGATGCGGAGGTGGGTGTCTTTGTCCAGCGGGCGAGTCAGGTCGATCAGGTCGCCGTTGGTCTTAGCGGCAAGCGCGGCATCGGCCAGGCGCGGACTGATGGATTTGGCTACGTCGAGGGCGGTTGTGCCTTTGGCGACCTCTTTGATGGTGCCGTCGGGGAGTTTTAGATGAACGCTGTCGGACATGATGGCTCGTTAGTATTTCGCTGAACACTAAAGTTTAACATTCGCTCGCGTAGGGGCAGGTGCCCTCACCTGCCCAGGCGGGGCGAAGACCCGCCTTTCCAAGCCGCGGGCTAAAATCCTGGCGCCTTGCGCACGCCTCCCCAGACGGGGCGTCTGGGGCTACGCGATTTTGACGGGGTCGGGAGTTATGCGAGTTTGGCTGGCTCGTTTTGCGGTGGGGCGTATGGACTTGGCGGTGATCGATACCAGAGCCACTTGTAGTTGCGCCAATCATCCACGAGGCCGCTGCGAACCGGATTTTCCAGGATGTAGATGATTTTGTGATCCAGGTTTTTTGAGGAGCGCGGGACGTGATCGAATGATTCCTCTTGCCAGAGAGTGCCTTGGCGATGGAATTGGCGGTTGATGGCGTGGGCGGAGGCGCCCTTAATCCCTTTCATGATCTCGGCGATGGAGACGACCGCTTGGCGCGCCTCGTCGATTAGCGGGGTGAAGATGATGTGGGCGTGGTCGGGCATGACCACGGCGACGCGCAGGTTGTATTTTGTTTCATGATCGTGGCGACAGCAGGCTAAGACAATCTCCCGGGCTTGGTCTTCGAGGATGCGGCGATTCTTTGTAACGAAGGTTACGAAGTGGGGTTTGGCATCGCGCTGGAGATGGGGGAGATTTCGGCGGTAGAAGGCCATTCGCGGACCCGGAGTTTTCCGTAACACTGGCTAAGAGCCTGCGGGCTTCGCCCGCTGGGCAGGTGAGGGCACCTGCCCCTACGTGAGCTTGGCGCACCTGTTCATCTAGATCAAGGCTACTTTTGGCGGCGTACTTCTTACGGTAAGGCGTGCGCTACAATGTTCCCATGTCGCAGACTGCTTCGCCGATTGTCCGCAGCCCCGCGGAGGTCGTGCAAAATAGCCCGGTTTCACAGGCTCCTAACGGCATTTGTTATGCCCGCTCAGGCGAAATTACTCTTGCCGATAACGATTTGGAACGGATGATTGCGGCGGTGCCGGTGGCGGTGGCTTCGGCGCTTAGCCGCAAGGCGTATTATTTTGTGCCGCTCACGGTGACGCAGGGTGATGAGACGGTGATTGCCGATCGCTACGATGTGGCGCTCAGCGACAATGCGGTTTGCCATCGCAATCTGAATCTGGGCGACGCGCAGTGCGTGTTTATTTCGACGCGCCTGATGGACGATAAATTTTCCGTGGCATTTGAGTTTTATATCAACGTCGGGCACGCGCTGGTGGAGCGCGCGGGCGTGTCGCAGAGTTTCGCCGACCTGGCGTGGCAGCAGGTGGAGGCGAAGGTGCGCGGCGAGACTTCGCTGGATGCCTGGGAGGCGAGGAAGTTTGCTACGGCCAATGGTCCGGATGCGGAGAAGTATAAGAATGAGTATTTGACGGCGAGCTTCGCCGACGCGATTTCGATTTATCTGCTGGCGATTTATCTCGACGTCGATTACTACGATCTGCGGGAGCGGGATTATCCGCTGCTGGCGCCGGCGGCGATGGCGGAGCGGTTGCGGAAGGTGGCGGAGATATTTCCGGTGAACCCGGGATTTGAATTTAATATTTATTATCGGCGGCGGGCGTAGGCGCGGTTCGTCTGGGTCCTGGGTGGAGCATGATGCGGCTTGAGGGACTGCGATGAGGGCATGGCTTTTCATGCTGCCAATCTGCTACGTGTTGAGCGCCTCGGTGCTGTGGGGCGCACTCGACGCGGGCGAGCAGAAGTGGTATCGCGGACGAGGCGGTTTAAAACGCCTGTTGCTGCACTCACTTGTTCTTGGAGCGATCTTCGCAGCAATCGTGCCTCGCATTCCTATGTGGTAGCTTATCTCCGCGCCCCGCGTTCACATCCGCGGGATTATACTTGGCGTCCACATGGACACAACTTTTCTTGTCACTATTCTCGTCACTTTCCCTGCCACATTTTTTGGGATCTCTCGCACGGTGGTTGCGATGTGCGGAGTGGGCATAGTGGTTTTTCTGATTGCGCTGTGGGCTGCCCGGAGCGATATTGCGCGGGCTGGCGGCCTCGACAAGATTGTGGCGCTGAGCAATTTGTGTTTCGCCGTTCCCTTGGCGGTCTTTGGCGCGCTGCATGTTTCGGCCGTGGAATTTGTCCTGCCGATCGTGCCGAAGTATATGCCGTGGCGATTGTTTTGGGCCTACCTCGTCGGCTTTGCACTGCTGGCCGCGTCATTGAGCGTTGCCACAAAAATTCTGGTGCGTTGGTCCGGCATTCTCTTCGCGGCGATGATGTTTCTCTTTGTGGCGATGTTGATTATCCCGGGTGTTTTCGCCAACCCTCACAGCAGGTTTGCCTGGACGTTTGTCTTCCGCGAAAGCTCATTCGGGGGCGGTGGGCTGATTCTGGCGGGGATTGCGATAGGCGAAGATGGTCGCGGGCTCGGCAGAAAACTTATCACTGTGGGCCGGGTGCTGGTAGGGCTCGCCGCTACTATTTACGGCGTTTTGAATTTTCTCCATCCGCTGAACGTTCCCGGGGTACCGCTAGAAATGGTGATGCCGACATGGATTTCGGGGCGCTTACTCATAGGCTGGGTGACGGGCGTGATTCTTTTCGTTTCGGGTGTGTGCATTCTTCTCGGCAAGAAGGTGCGGATGGCGGCGACTTATCTCGGCACGTGGATTGTACTGCTGGTGTTGATGGTCTATGGGCCCATCCTGATTGCTGCGCTGATGAATCCGAGCGCAGGAGTGAAAATAGAGGGTATCAATTATTTTGCGGACACGCTGCTCTTCGGCGGAGCGATTCTCGCGCTGGCTAGAGCTATGGCTCCGGCGGAGTGAAGGACGCCGCGGTTCTTCTGAGAGTAGGCCCCGAAATTACGTAGGGGCAGACGCCCCCGTCTGCCCAGCGGAGCGAAGCTCCGCAGCCCGCCCTACTCTCTTCTTCCCTAAAAAAATCAGGGGCCGAGTGTGGGAGCCGCGAGACACATTGGTGCCCTTGGCGCTGGGCTCGTTAGAGCTTATTCTGAAAGGAGGGAAAGGTTCGGGATTTATTTATCGATGATTTCGCTACGACTGTATACGCTGGCGCTGAGTACCATTGCCGTGGCGCTGGCTGGCTACGCGCTGCTTCGCCGCAAACCTGTTAATGCCGATGAGGTCGAGCGGCAGCGGCGCGGCTGGCTGAATACGGTTGGTCGCATTACGGACGGAACCGTGATTGATGTCCAGGAGATCGTGACCGCTCTCGGTCGTCCGGCGACGATGCTGATTTATCAGTACGACGTGGCCGGCGTTTCCTATGAGGCTTCGCAGGATGTTACTTATCTTCGGCAGTGGATCAATCTGCATTCCTGCCGGCTGGGCGTGCCCACTTCGGTGAAATATGATGCGCGCAATCCCGGGAACTCGATGGTGATCGCGGAGGGGTGGGTAGGTTTGCGACAGTGAGGTTGGACTCTAGGTCAGAGGTGAGAGGTCAGATTGCAGAGGTAAAAGCGTGAGAATTGATTGGTTTGGTTTTTACCTCTCCAATCTGACCTCTAACCTCTGACCTCTACGGCAGATATCCCACTGCGATCAGCACCATATAGATGACCTGCGCGGCCGCCAGCCCAATCCAGATTCTTTGGCGGATTCTTGAGCGGCGGAGGTCGCGTAGGAGTTCCGCGGCGGTCGGCTCTTTGACCAGCGCTTCGGCGATGGCTTCCCGCTTTTCCTCCGGAATCGGCATCGGTTGCAGATTGATAGGTCGCGCCGCGTCGGCGGACTTTGGCTTGTCCGGATAAAAAATCTTCGGCCCGTCGATTACTTCAGACCACAGAGGAAGCAGGATCCAGGATTTGGGAATGATGTCCGGAATCGGCTTGGCGGTGAGTTGGAGGGCCTGCTGAGTTTCGGGAGCTACGCGATCGGCCAGATTGCGGAGCAGTGACCCCCACCAAAAATGGCTGAGCTGATCGGTGATAAGTTCACCGACATCGACCGGTCGGGATTCGAGCTCGAGAGGCGGCAGTGTTTCGGGCGAGAGCACGTCGCCAATGTTGGTAAAGACTGTGCGAAACCAGGGCATGCGCAGCCGCTCGCCGAGGGACAGCCCGACCGCGATGGGGCGCGAGGTCAGGTTGAGAGGCGGAAGCTTTTCCGGCGCGAAGCGGTCGCGGAAATTGCCGATCAACGAGCGCCAGAGCGGCTGCGTCAGGGACGGCGGCGGAAGCAGGTCGAGCGGGATATCGGACTCTGACATAGTGGATTGCGGGTCGGGATACCAGGCTTCGGCGGCGTTGGAGCGATACGTCATAAGGGCCTGAGAATTGCGAATACATCTTTGATGTTAGATGGCGCGGCACGATCTGTCACGCGGCTTTAGAAGGGGGCGGGCGCTGATGCGTCAGCCCCTTCCTTCATTATTGGCCGGTTCCGGAGAGTTTGACGTTCTGCGGGCTGCCGGACGCGTTGTGGGTTATGGTAAGTGCGCCCGGGATGGTGCCCGCTTGCGCTGGGGTGAAGGTCACCTCGAGGGTACAGGTGCTGTGGGCGTTTACGGTCGCGCCGCAGGGTTTCTTTCCTCCGGGAACGGCGGAGAACTGTCCGCTGGCGGCGATACCGCTCAGGGTCAGCGTGCTGCTCTGGTTGTTGGTTAGAGTGAGAGTTTTGGCCGCGCTGGTTTTGCCTAACGCTTGTGAAGCAAAGGTTAGAGATGCAGGCGCAAACGTAACCGGCAGCAAGCCCGTTCCCGTCAGGTCATAGAGCTGCGTGTTGACGGCGGCATTGTCCATGAAAACGACGCCGCCTTCGATTTTGGCCGCGACGGAAGGGCTGAATGTGACCGCGACCGTGCAACTGGCGCCCGGTCCCAAGGTGCCGCTGCAAGGAGTCGCCCCACTGCCTGTGACGCTATAGTCGGCGCTGGCGTTGAAGTTGGTGATGTTTACGGTGGACGCGCTGCTGCTCGTCACGGTGACCGTGACCGGTGAGGAGCTCGCGCCGGCCAGAGTGTTGGCAACCTTGAAGCTGGTGGGCGAGAAGGTTAGCGGAGCGGTTGCGCCGCCCGACCCCGTGCCTGAAAGATTGGCTACCTGTGTGGGGAAAGAAGCGCTGGAGACAGCCAGGCTGCCGTCGGCTGTGCCGTTCGCGGTCGGAGTGAAAGTTACGCTGACGGTGCATTTCGCCTTTTTCGCCAACGCGCCGTTACAAGGGCTCTTCCCGCTTCCAGCGGCTGTGTAGTTCGAACTGGCAAGGAAAGCATAATCGAGCGTTCCGCCGGTGTTGTTCGTCAACGTCACGGTCTTCGCGGCGCTGGTTGAGCCGACAGTGACCGTGCCGAAGCTCTCGCTGGCGGGTGAAACTGAAAGCTCGGGCAGGCCGGTTCCAGAGAGGGCCAGGATCTGCGGAGTGTTCACCGCATTGTCGATGATGGTAAGCGCGCCCGAAATCGATCCCGTGACCGAAGGTGTAAACGTAACCGAAACCATACACGTCCCGCTGGGCGCTATCGTTTGTCCGGCGCAAGTGTCGGTCTCTGAAAAGTCGCCGCTAGCGCTCACCGAGCTGATGCCGAGGCTGAAGCTGCCGGAATTCGTCAAAGTAACCGTACCGGTGGCGCTCGACTGGCCGACGAGAGTACTCGCCAATTTCAAGCTGGAGGGCGAGAGGCCTACGACCGGGAAGACCGACGGCGCCAATCCCCAAAATGCACCGGCGGACACATCGGCGACAAACGTTGCCACCCCGGTGGCGGGGTCCAGCGTGTATAGGGCAACGGAAGGACGGTTCGCTCCAGCATACAGCGTGCCGTTTTCATAGACCAGGGCGCCGACCCCCCCTATACCTGTGTTGCCGATTTCCGTGGCCGCCCCGGTGCTGGTGTTGATCGAGTAGAGGGTTGCTCCGTCGGTAAAGTACAGAGTCTCCGACCCCGTGGAGAGCCCTATAGTGAAACTTACGTTAAGGCCCGTCGGTCCGATGAGGGTGGTAGCGCCGGTAGTTGTGTTTACGGAATACAGATTACCGCTAGTATCAAGAGCGTAGACCCCGCTGGTGGTGGATCCGAAGTCGTTATACGCCACGCTGGAAGTTCCCACGGTCGTCAGGGTTCCATTCGCCGGATTCACTTGGTACAGCGTGCCACTAGCGTCGAGGCCGCCGTACAACAGCCCTCCAGGACCCACGCCTAAACCCGAGAGCAATTCACCCGTGTTGCCGGTCTGGCTGAATGCGCCGGTCGTCAGATCGATGGGGCCCCAGTTGTCCGAGCCCCCCACGAATTCATAAGCCATCGGATCTTGCGCACTGGCCGCAACCGACATCACGATCACGAAAACGATGATGAGAAACGTGCCAGAGATGGTTCCTGGGAATTGCCGGTTCAGATTCTTGCTGGGACGGACTTCACTTTGTGCGCGGTCAAATAACCGAGGCGCAAGCGTCAGGGTGGGTAGCATAAGAAATCCTCCTTGTGAGTAGATGGGGGCCGTCTTGCTTAGGGGAGGGCGAAATACTACACCCGTTTTGCCTCGGGAACAAGGGATTGCGACCGGGATTGCGACCGGGAAAAATGGAGCATTTGCCGCCAAATCGGAGGCATTCAGCCCGGTTTCGAAGGCTCTCGTCGGTGGTACATGCACTTTGATGCCGTTGAGGAAACGGCTTGCATGAAGCACAATCGCGAGTCGGCCTTGGATGGAAAGAGGAACGGAGACATGGATTGAGCGATCAAGCACGAGCCACAGCCAAGGCGCAGAAGGCAGCGCGGCGTTTTCCCAGGTATCGCTTTGACGCGCGGGTTGAAGCGTCGGTCTTTCGCGATGGAGTTACGGTTACATTATGGGGGCGAACGAATGAACTGGCGCAGGATGGGCTGGGAGCGACGCTGAGCGGGGCGGTGCAGGCAGGCGAGGTCGTGTCCCTGGAATTTCCCATTCCGGCGGCGCCGCACCTGATGAAGTTAAGGGGCGTGGTGCGATATAGCGACGGGTTGCGCTGCGGCGTCGAGTTTCTGGTCGTGACCGGCGAACAACGGATGACTTTGCGGCAGGTGTGCGTGCTGCTGTCGAATGCCTGAGGCGCTCTCGTTCGAGTCGTTCTTGTTTGGCGATTTGCTTCCTATTTGTTTCCCGATTTGAAAATTTCCATTACCCCGGTAACTACCTGCGAGCGGCCCGTCCCACTTACCATCAGACCAGAGCCACCAGCCGAGGGGAAAGAACCGTATGGGGGAGAAAATCGCCCCGGCAGCGAGTCCGAACGAGCTGCCGGCGAAAGCGCTGCGCGATGTTCTCGAGCACGATGCGCAAGCGATGTTTGCGGCCGCGTCTTCCTCTCCATCTATCTCTTCTTCTCGCACTTCCCCTCCTCACACATCTTCTTCTCAGAGATCGGATGGCATGCCTGCGCACGATTTTCCGGGAGCGCCGGAATCCGGACCTGCGAACGGCAATTCTGCCGAAGCGTCGCTTACGCTGGAAAAAGCCTACTTCGAGCAACTCATCGAAAACGCGCCGGAAGCGATCAGCATTATCGACGAAGAACGGCGGATTTTGCGGATCAACGGCGAGTTCACGCGAGTGTTCGGCTATAGCGCGGCGGAGGCGGTGGGGAGAGCACTCGACCAGCTGATTGTGCCGCCCGATCGTTATGCGGAAACGGCATGGATCGCGGAGTGCATCAAGACGCAAAGCAAACTTTCGGTGGAGACGCGGCGCCGGCGGAAGGATGGGTCGCTGGTGGAGGTGCAGCTCTCGACTTCGCCAGTAATGCTGAACGGCAAAAGAGTGGGAGCATACGCGTCGTATCGCGACATCACCGAACAGAAGCGCGCGGAGGAATTGAACGCGGCGTTGTATGCGATCGCGGCGCGCAGCCAGTCGGCCGAGGACTTGCAACAATTTTTTGCCGCGATTCACAACATCGTAGGCCAGCTGATGAACGCGCGAAACTTTTACATCGCGCTTTACGATCCGCAATCGCAGTTGCTGAGCTTTCCATATTTCGTGGATGAGGAAGACCCTACGCCGACGCCCAAGCCTTTGGGGCGCGGACTGACGGAATATGTTTTGCGCTCGGGCGAGCCCCTGCTGGCGACGCCATCAGTTTTTGCGGATCTGGTGCGGCGCAGCGAAGTCGAGTTAATCGGAGCTTCGTCGGTGGACTGGCTGGGTGTTCCGCTGAAGAGCGGGATGAGCTGCATTGGAGCGCTGGTGGTGCAGAGCTACAGCGAAAATGCGCGCTTTGGCGAGCGCGATCGCGAGATTTTGAAATTTGTTTCGCAGCAACTCGCGGCGGCGATCGAGCACAAGCGCTATGAGGAGGCGCTGCGCCGGTCGGAAGCGCGCTCCCGGTCGTTGATCCTGAGCGCAGCATTTGGCATTTGCCGGTGCACGCTCGGCGGAAGATTTCTGGATGTAAACCCGGCGCTCATCTCCATGTTGGGATATGGATCGGTGGAAGAGCTGCTGGCGCTCGATGTGCGGCGGGATGTATTTGTGAGTCCGCAGGAACTGGACCGGCTAGCCGACGATAATCACCGCGCTGGTAGCCTCAACGGCGTTGAGGTGCAGTGGAAGCGCAAAGAAGGACGCACCATTATTGTGCGGATCAGCGGCTGCGCCGCGACCATCAGCGATGAGCCGGAAGAAGTGCTGGAGCTGATTGCGGAAGACATCACCGACCGGCGGCAGTTGGAAGAGCAGCTTCGCCAGGCGCAGAAAATGGATGCGGTGGGAAGGCTAGCCGGCGGCGTAGCCCACGATTTCAACAACCTGCTGATGGTGATTAACGGGTATACGGAAGTCTTGCTGGAGGAGTTGGAAAAGGGCGGTCCGCAGCACGATAAGGTGCATTCCATTCAGCAGGCAGCCGATCGTGCGGCGACGCTGACGCGGCAATTGCTGGCCTTCAGCCGTAAGCAGTTGTTGGAACTGAAAGTCGTCGACGTCAACAAAGTTGTCGGTGACATGGAGCGGCTGTTGCGGCCGCTGATCGGCGAGAATATCGAATTGACCACTCGACTCTCCAGCCAAACCGGCCACACCCGTGCGGACGCCAGCCAACTGGAGCAGGTCATCATGAACCTGGTGGTGAATGCCAAGGACTCTATGCCGGAAGGCGGCAAGCTTACCTTGCAGAGCGCCGATGTAAACGTGGCCAAGAATTTCAGCCAGCACCGTTTCATACAACCGGGGCGCTATGCGGTGATCTCGGTTTCGGATACGGGGCACGGCATGGACAAGGAAACACAGTCGCGCATCTTCGAGCCTTTCTTTACCACCAAGGAAAAAGGAAAAGGCACAGGGCTGGGACTGTCGACCGTGTATGGCATCGTGAAGCAGAGCAATGGGTACGTATTTGTGCAGAGCGAAATTGGCGCGGGCACGACCTTTTACGTTTATCTGCCGCGAGTGGAAGATGCCGC
The DNA here is from genome assembly GCA_963800565.1 of uncultured Acidobacteriaceae bacterium. Classification (GTDB taxonomy): domain Bacteria; phylum Acidobacteriota; class Terriglobia; order Terriglobales; family Acidobacteriaceae; genus Acidiflorens. Next base: position 2,058,288 of record CAWDBM010000006.1, on the reverse strand, counting down.
GGAAGAGACCAGCCCGGTTGCGGCGGCCGCGAACGAAGGCGGAGGCTCGGAAACGGTGCTGCTGGTGGAGGACGAAGAGTCTGTGCGCGAGCTGGTGCATCTGACGCTGGTTTCTCGCGGCTACAAAGTGATCGAGGCGGAAAACGGCGAGATGGGATTGCGCGTCGCTGCCGAGTGCAAAGAAGCGATCGATATCCTCATCACCGATGTAATGATGCCGGGCATAGGAGGACGCGAGCTCGCCAATCAGTTGCTGCAACTGCGTCCGGGGATTGGCGTCCTTTTTCTTTCCGGCTATACCGAAGATGCCATCGCGACGCGAGGCGTGCTCAGCCCCGGTACGGCGTTTCTGCAAAAACCTTTCACCCTGCAAAATCTTGCCAAGAAAGTGCGCGAAGTTCTGCGCGCCAAGCCGGGGACGAAGTCGATTGCCAAGTCGGCCGGAAACTGAGATTTCAATCCATCCGCTAACAACCCAAAATCATCTACCACAATAAGGATTCCTTCGTGAACCGGAGCCTGCCCTGAGCGCAGTCGAAGGGTGACCTCTGTGGTTAATGAACTCGCAAACTGCACCATTACCGAACTTCGCGTAACTTTTCTGCTGCTTCATGCGAACTATACTGTGGGTAGATCCATATCCGCTCGCTGCGCGTACTTCAAGTGGGGTGCTGGGGCGTGAGACTGGTGGGGTGAATTATGTTGATTGGTAAATCGGGTGCGATTCCTTCTTCTGAAATTACTCCCAAGTCGGCGTACGTGAACCGGCGGAAGTTTCTGGCGGGAGTCGGGTTGGCGAGTGCGGCAGCGGTTGCTGGCGTGGCGTTTCGCGATTTCGGCGATCTGGTGAATCCGTCGTTGACTGCCTATGCCAACGCCAAGATTGACGGCATTCAGAAAAGTAGCTTTAGCACTACCGAGGCGCAGACTCCCTATAAAGATGTGACCAACTACAACAATTTTTATGAATTTTCGACCGACAAATACGAGCCGGCGGGGCTGGCCAAAGATTTCAAGACGCGCCCGTGGACGGTGAAGATTGATGGTGACGTCAACAAAAAACAGGAACTGGATATTGGCGCGATCATGAAAATGGCTGCGCCCGAGGAGCGCATCTACCGCCATCGATGTGTCGAGGGCTGGTCGATTGTCGTGCCGTGGGTAGGATTCTCGCTGAGCGAATTGATCAAGCGGGCCGATCCGCTCCCGAAGGCGAAGTTTGTCGAGTTCACCACCATTTACGATCCGAAGCAGATGCCCGGCCAGCGCAGCAATGTGTTGCAGTGGCCTTATGTCGAAGGGCTGCGCATGGATGAGGCGATGCATCCTCTCTGCCTGCTCTGTTTTGGCATGTACGGCGAGCTGCTGCCGAATCAGGACGGCGCGCCGCTGCGGATTGTGGTTCCGTGGAAGTATGGATTCAAGAGCGCAAAGTCGATCGTGCGGATTCGCTTTACGAGCAGTCAGCCTCTCAACACCTGGCAGCAATCGAACCCGCACGAGTATGGCTTCTATTCGAACGTGAATCCTACCGTCGATCATCCGCGCTGGAGCCAGGCCAAGGAGCGGCGCCTCGGAGAATTCTTCAAGCGGCCGACGCTGATGTTTAATGGCTACGATCAGGTGGCAAGCCTTTATGCCGGGATGGACCTGAGGAAGAACTTCTGAGAGGTTAGAGGTAATTACGAGGTCAGAGGTGAGAGGTCAGATTGCAGAGGTGAAAAGCGTCGCGCCAACGCTCCTACCTCTGCAATCTGACCTCTCACCTCTGCAATCGTCTTATGACCCGACTGCGTATCCTTAAAATTCTTGTTTTTATTGCGGCGCTCACTCCGCTCGCGCGACTGGCGTGGAAGGCGTTTCACGACGGCCTCGGCGCCAATCCTGTTGAGGTCATCACCCACGCCACCGGCGACTGGACCCTCCGCCTGGTTCTCATCACGCTTGCGATCACCCCCCTGCGGCGCATCAGCCGGCAATATTGGCTGATTGGCGTGCGGAGGATGCTGGGGCTGTTCGCCTTCTCTTACGGAACTTTACATTTCCTCACTTACATCTGGCTGGATAAATTTTTCGATGTGCACGAGATGGTCAAAGACATCGCCAAGCGGCCGTTCATTACCGTCGGATTCTCGGCTTTTGTTTTGATGATTCCTCTGGCCCTGACCTCGACCGCCTGGTCGATCCGGCGGCTAGGCGGCAAAAATTGGCAGCGGCTGCACCGGCTTATCTACCTAACCGCGATCCTTGGCGTGGTTCATTACCTCTGGCTGGTAAAGGCGGACCACACCAAGCCCATCGAATACGGGATTTTGCTGGCCATTCTCCTGGCCTATCGCGTGGCAGTATGGGCGTCGGAGAAGGCTGCGGAGAGACGCAAGCGCCTCGCGCCGGTTGGAGCCGGAGTTTAATTTTGGGCTCCTGATCGGCGCCGGAATCATTTTCACCCCACCGACCCTCGCGTAGGGGCAGAGCCTGCCCTGAGCTTGTCGAAGGGTGCTCTCACCCGCCCAGCGGGCGAAGCCCGCGACACTCGGCGAACGCAAAGATGCCCCCAGCAGCAAGCCAGAAAGCAAAGGCGCCATCCCCCTTCTCTGCGCTTTCGCTCCGCCCAGCATGACAGAACTGCTGAATTACGAACGTAATCGGAAACCATTCTATCAATATTTTTCACCGAAACTTTCTTTTAGGATGTGGGTTAGCGCATCTTACGAACAAAGACCTACAACAACAGGAGTGTCTTATGAAATCCCCTGCCAGCAGCAAGTGTGCCGGAAGCCTGCTCGCGGCTTTGGCCATCGCCAGCATCTCTCTTATGTCCGCGTGCGGCTCCAGCAACATTCCCACGCCCAACCAGGGCGGCTTCGGCAACAGCAATCTCACTGGGACGTATGTTATTTCGATGTCGGGCTGGGACGTCAATTCCAGTTCGAATGCGGTGCCTTTTGCAATCGCGGGGATCATCGTGGCCGACGGCAAGGGCGACATCCAGAGCGGCACGCTTGACATCAACGACCCCGGCAACCTCGGCGTGCTTCCAGGGGAAGCCATCGTCTCTGCGAACAGCGGATATTCCATCAGTCCCGACGGGCGGGGCACGGGGACGCTTGCGACGGCGGCGGGAACCTTCAACGTTGATTTCGTTTTGGCCACATCGAGCCATGGGCTCATCAGTCGCTTCGACACCTTGGGCACCGGTAGCGGCACCATCGATCTGCAGGCCGCGACGCCGACTGCAAGCGGATCCTACGCGTTCTCTCTCGCTGGCACCGACTCGGGGGTGAATTCGCTGGGCACAGTGGGGGCGTTCACGATCAGCGGCACCAGCATCAGCGGCATCGAGGATTTTAACGACGGTGGCCTTTCCAACAATCTTACGGGTTTGACCCTCAGCGGACAGTTGACTGCGGGTGCAGCGGGTGCTCCTAGCACGGCGACATTAACAACAAACTCCAGCTTCGAAACGTTAGGTTTCGACGTGTGGGTGATCGACTCCACGCACCTGAAATTTATCGAAACCGACGCAACGCTAAATGTGCTTTCTGGCGACGCCTTCACGCAAGCAACCTCTGTCGCCTCGGGACAGCTGGTTTTCGCGCTTGGCGGCTCGGACAGTAGCGGGAATCCAGTCTCGGCCGGTGGCTTCGCGACGACGGATGCCAATGCGAACCTGACTAACGGCGTCGAAGATTACAACGACGCTGGTGTAGTCGGGTTAGGGCAGTCCTTTTCAACTTCGGCAGCCAGTTGTGTCCCGGGACGTTGCCAACTCTCGCTGGCCGGTTTCAGCAACGGCGCGTTGAATAATTTCGTATTCGCCGCCTATCCCGCCTCTCCTTCCTCCGGCGGAGGAATCCAATTGCTGGAGATCGACAGTCTCGGCCTGCTTCAGGGCGCCGCCTTTTCGCAATCTGCAACAGCATTCACCCCCTCGGGCGGTTACGGGCTCAACCTTTCCGGTTCGAATACTTTCCCCCCATTCGGGGTGATCAACGATATTGCGCAATTCAATGCCGGTGCTCCCGATACAGTCATAACTGGGACTCCCAACATGACGGGGTTACTGGACGAGAGCAATCTGGGCGTGGCGCCAACCACGGGGTCCATGAGCGGAGTGTATGTCCCCGATTCTACGACTCCCGCGGACGGCCGCGGTTCGATCTTGTCGACCAATACGGGCACGGCGCTGGGCGGCTTCACGCTGCAATACTATGTGGTCGACAGTTCCACCGCCGTCTTCATCGACGTGGACTCGTTTGCGAACGATGGAGGCGCGGCCCAGCTTGGAGTGGGGGCGTTTGAGGCGCAGAATTCCGCTGCGGCAGGAGTGGTTCAGAATGCCGTGGCTCAGAAAGCATCCGCGCAGTCGCACATCGCGATTGTGCATCCGACAATCCGGCCGCATGGAGCCTTTCAGCGGAAGTAGGCTGGGCATTAAGTAATCGGGCGCGGCCTTATGGCTGCGCCCTTTTTCTTACTGAGCCATTTTGCCAAGTCGCCCGTCCCATTCTACAAGTTGTCATCCTGAGCGAAGCAGAACGATTCGCGAAGCGATTCGTGCTGCGAAGTCGAAGAGCCTGCCCTGAGCGAAGCCGAAGGGATCCCTACCTCCTCGCGACCGTGCCACAGCCGCGATACGTCGCTCAATTGGGGGGGCCGAGCTTTCGGCTTGGACCCTTCGACTACGCTCAGGGCAAGCTCACGGGAGCGGCCGTCCCTACGTCTTACTTGATGGCTTCGGCGGCGATTCTTTCGGTGACAAACGCTTCGATTACGTCGCCGGCTTTGATGTCGCCGTAGTTTTGAATGGAAATGCCGCACTCCATGCCGCTGGTAACCTGGCTGGCGTCGTCTTTGAAGCGGCGCAAGGAGGCTACTTTGCCTTTGAAGACGACTACGTCGTCGCGCAGCAGGCGGACTTCGGAGTCGCGCTTGATCAGGCCGTCGCTTACGCGGCAACCGGCGATAGTTCCGACTTTGGGGATGCGGAAGGTTTCGAGAACCTCGGCGCGTCCCTGATAAACCTCTTTGATCGTCGGTTCGAGCAGGCCGGTCATGGCGCGCTTGATCTCGTCCTGCAGTTCGTAAATGATCGAGTGCAGGCGAATGTCGACTTTTTCCTGGTCGGCGAGTTCTTGCGCTTTGCGCTCGGGACGCACGTTGAATCCAATGATGATCGCGTTCGAGGCGGAGGCAAGGAGCACGTCGGTCTCGGTGATGGCTCCAATGCCTGAGCGGAGAAGTTTGAGGCGAACTTTTTCGTTCGACAGTCGGCCCAGCAAATCGCCCAGCACTTCGACCGAGCCCTGCACGTCGGCCTTCAGAATAACGTTCAGCTCTTTCATGCCCGCCGTTTTCAATTGTTCGGCCAGACCTTCGAGCGAGACTCGAGAACTCTTAGCCAGCGTGGCTTCGCGCGCCTTCTGTTCGCGGTAATCCGAAATATCGCGGGCTTTCTCGCGATCCGCAACCACGACGAACTGATCGCCCGCCTGCGGCAGCCCTTCCAGCCCAATGATTTCCACTGGCGTCGAAGGCGGCGCTTCTTTGAGCGCCTTGCCGCGATCGTCGAACATGGCGCGAACTTTCCCATAGACGTTGCCGACTACGAAGTTGTCGCCGGCGCGGAGCGTGCCGTTTTGCACCAGTATGGTGCCGACGGGGCCGCGGCCGCGATCGAGCTTGGCTTCGAGTACCAGGCCGCTGGCAGCGCGTCCGGGAGTTGCTTTCAATTCCTGCAGGTCGGCGGTCAGGAGAATCATTTCCATCAGCAGATTGAGATTGGTTTTCTGCTTGGCGGAAACATCGACGAATACGGTTTTGCCTCCCCACTCTTCGGGGACGAGTCCACGATCGGCGAGCTGCTTTTTGACGCGCTCCGGGAGCGCTCCCGGCTTATCGATTTTGTTGACGGCGACGATGATGGGGACTTCAGCGGCGTGCGCGTGATCGATGGCTTCAACGGTCTGCGGCATTACGCCATCATCGGCGGCAGTGACGAGCACTACGATGTCGGTGGCTTTCGCTCCGCGAGAACGCATGCGAGTGAAGGCCTCGTGACCGGGCGTATCGAGGAAGACGATCTCGCGTCCGTAGGCAGGAGACGCGGTGTCGGTGATGCGAACTTTGTAGGCGCCGATGTGCTGCGTGATGCCTCCGGCTTCGCCACCGGCGACGTTGGTGGAGCGTATGGAATCGAGGAGCGTCGTTTTGCCGTGATCGACGTGGCCCATGATGGTGACGACGGGCGGACGCGGAATGGCTTCGGCTCCTTCTTCGCTGCTCTCGGTGGCTTCGGTCGTGTCTTTGGCGGCCTGCTCTTCGAAGGTGATGACTTCGGTATCGGCTCCGAAGAAGCGCGCCATTTCGCTGGCGAGTTCGGCGTCGAGAGTTTGATTGATAGTCGCGAAGACGCCACGGACTACCAGGCGCGCGATTAAATCTTTGGCGCGAATGCCGAGTTTCTCGGCGAGATCTTTCACCGAGATGCCTTCGGTGATGGTGATGTTGCGCGTGATGGGCGCAGGCTCGTTGCTGACAATCATGCGCGGAGGAGGAGTGTAGCCCTTCATCGGGCCTTCCTTCACACCTCGCGGAACGTAGCGCTGGCCGGGACGGCGCGATGGACCGCCGGGACGAGCTCCGGGACGCGATGGGCCGGGCGGGGGCATTGCGCCTGCTCCAGGACCTACGCCGAGCGGACGCGAACCTGCGGGCGCGACGCGCGTGGGATGCATGGGACGGCGTTCGCCTGGACGAAGCGGCGGACGCGCAGAGCCTGGTGCCCCGCCGGGAGCGGGCGGACGGGCGGTACGCTGAAAAATTGGCTGGCCGGGCACGGGGCGGCCGGGCGCGGGGCGTGAAATTGCTCCCGGGGCGGCGGCACTGGGCGGTGGTATGGGTGCTTTGTAGACCGGCCGCGGGCCGGTCTGGGGCATGATCATGCGCGGCGGAGGAGCGACCGGAGCGGATGGCCGGGATGGCGCGGCCGGCATCTGCGTCACGTTGCTCGGGAGACTGCTCGCGGTGCTCGGCGCATGGCTCGAAACGCTGCCCGACGCGGCGGGCGTGGCGGATGTGGTTGCAGCAGGCGGCGTGGCTCGCGGCGGAACGGCAACTGGGGGCGCGGCGCTGGTTGGCGCGGCGGGCGTGGCTGCGGCTGACGGAGGGGTCTTCGGCGGAATCACTACGACCGACGGCGGACGATAGGTTGCCGCTACGGAGGCCGGAGTCACCAGCCTGGGCGCGGACGGAGATTGCGATTGCGCGGGCGTGGCGGTTTCCGTCGCCGGCTTTGGCGGAACGGCTTTCGGCGCTGATGGCGCGGCAGGCGCGGCGGCTGCCGGAGATTCAGTCTTGGTTTCGAATGCTGGCGGCTTGGCTACGGGGCGCGCGGCAGGCGGCGGCTCGACTGCGGCCTTGCGCTGCTGTATGGCGCGGAGGACGTCTCCGGGTTGTGAGATGTGCGAGAGGTCGATCTTGGTCTTGATCTCGTCGTCGCCGGCGCTGCCTTGACTGGCGCGCGAGGAAGAGCGCGCGGAACCGGCGGACCCATCGGAGCGTCCACGAAGATGCTTGCGCACCAGGTCGGCTTCGAAATCTTCCAGAGAACTGGAGTGCGTTTTTTTCTCCGTGACACCCACCGTGGTGAGGACGTCAAGAATTTCCCTGCTCTTGACTTCCAACTCACGGGCCAGATCATTGATTCGAATCTTACTCATCCGTTCTCGTTTCCTCTTCTTGTTGCTGATCTCGCGCGCCTAGGTTCGCATGTTTAGCCTCGTGGAGCTTGCTTCCGACACCCTCAGCAATTTTACTCGACAATTTTAGTCGAGAATAATCAATCGGGGCTTCCGTATGGCGAGCCTCGCGGGTCCGGTTCGGATTGAAATCCGAACTCGCCGCGCTCTGGCTTTAGCTCTGCTTGTCTTCCGGAGCTTCTTCTGTGGCGCTTCCTTCGGCCGCAGATGTTTCTGGCGATTCTTCCGACGATCTTTCCGACGAAAGTTCCGACGAAAGTTCGGCGATATCTTCTGTTGCGCCTTCGCCCTTCGCTTCGGTTTCGCCCGATAACGCGTCGGCTTCGAACGTGCCTTCTTCGATCGAAGCCGCATCAACCGGAACTGCCTCGGCAGAATTCTCCGGCAGCGTTTCGCTCTCGGGCAATGCTTCTTCAGCGATTCCCGCTTCGGACGCGGCTTCCGCGGCGCCTTCTTCCGTGGCTACGGCCTCTCCGCCATCGAGAGTGGCAAAATAATTATTGACCGCGATGCTGATTTTTTCCACCGTCTTCGGGCCGATGCCTTCAATGGCCTCGAGTTGCTCGGGCGTCATGTCGGCAAGCGATTCGACGGTATTGACGCCGGCGGATTTCAGTTTCTCGACCAGGCCCTCGCCGAGGCCGGTAACAATTTCGAGCGGAGTGACGGTCTGGGTGACGAGCGCCGACATCTGCTGCTCGACTTCCTGACGCTTCTCTTCTTCGCTCTTGATGTCGATCTTCCAGCCGAGCAGTTTGGCCGCCAGGCGGACGTTCTGGCCCTTCTTGCCGATGGCGAGCGAAAGCTGCGTGTCGTCGACGACGACTTCTAAGTGCTTGTCGGCAGCATCGACTACGGTTACGCGGCTCACCTTCGCGGGCTGCAGAGCTTTTTCGGCGAAGGAGACAGGATCCTCGTGATATTCGATGATGTCGATTTTTTCTCCGCGCAATTCACGGATGATCGACTGCACACGCATCCCCTTCATGCCGACGCAGGCGCCAACAGCATCGACGTCTTTGTCTTTCGACATGACGGCGATCTTGGTGCGCTCTCCGGCTTCGCGGGCGATGGCGCGGATGACCACAGTGCCGTCGTAAATTTCCGGCACTTCGGTCTGGAACAGATGCTGCACCAGTTCTGGCGCGGAGCGCGAGGCGACTACGCCGGGACCCTTGGTCGCTTTTTCTACGCGCACGATGACGACGCGAATGCGCTCGCCTACTGCGAAGGATTCGAGGCGCGACTGTTCTTTGCGGCCCATGCGGGCTTCGGCCTTGCCGATATCGAGAATGACGTCGGGGCCTTCGAGGCGCTTGACGGTCGCGTTGACGATCTCGTTTACATGTCCGATGTATTCGTTGTAGACGGTGTCGCGCTCGGCCTCGCGCACTTTTTGAAAAATGACTTGCTTGGCAAGTTGAGCAGCGATGCGGCCGAGGATGCCTTCGGTCGCTTTGGGGATGAGCAGTTCTCCGCCAGCCTCGGCGCTGGGATCGAGCTTGCGCGCCTGATCGACGGTGACTTGAAGATTCGGATCTTCGACCTGCTCGGGATTTTCAACGATCGACTTCACCGCGTAGGCGTTGATCTTGCCGCTGTCTTTATCGAGGACGGCGCGCAGGTTTTCCTGCGTCTTGTAGTACTTGCGCGTGGCGACGACGATGGCGTCTTCAACGGCGGTAACTACAATTTGCGGATCGATGCCCTTTTCGCGGCTGACCCCTTCGATGATGTTGTAGAGCTCACTTGCCATAAAATTCCAGGTTTCAATGTTTCAACCCAAGGTTTCAGAGTTTCAATTTCAAGGCTTGGCGCTAACTCCCGCTCGTGAACCACCTTGAAACGTTGAAACCCTGAAACCTCAAATTTCTGGTACTAAATTTGCCTTCTCTATGTTCTTTAGTTCTATTTCCACTTTTTGCGACTCGCCTTCTTTGGGACGCATTTTCTTTTTGCGCGCCGCGCTTAGGTCGAGCAGCAGGTTGCCGTTTTCAAAGCTTTCCAGCTTGCCTTCAAAATGCCGGTTGTTGTTCACCGGTTCGCGCGTCGTCAATTTCACGCGCTGTCCGCGGAAGCGTTCGAAATCGGACGCCTTCGTCAGTTTGCGATCGAGGCCTGGAGATGAAACTTCCAGCACGTACGATCCGCCCGGCAAAACATCTTCGACGTCGACTATCGTCCCGAACTCGCGACTGAACTGCGAGCAATCTTCGTGCGTCACTCCATCGGGCCGGCCCGGCGTTGGCGCCGCTCCGGGGCGGTCGATGAAGACGCGCAACGTACGATGCTTGCCCGCCCCGGCGACCTCGACATCGACTACTTCCAAGCCACTCGAGCTTGCTACGCGCTCGGCAATCTGCCGGATCTTGTCGAAATCAAACGCCATGTTTTCAGCAATTTGCGTCTAGCGGTCGGGGCGGACTCGGCACCAACGAAAAAGTGGGCTTGCGCCCACTGGTGTGCTCCGACACTCCTCGCACTACGACACAACAGTACATTTGCAACTATACGCTCGCGCTGTGGAAAAGACAAACGGCGGGAAATGAACGTTTGGTGAATTGTTTTTCACCACAAAGGCACGAAGAAATGCAACTGCGGTTTAAATCGAGATGACTTAGGTAAAATACATTCCCTTAGCGGCTGGTAGTGGCTCAGTTTGACTCAGTTTTGAAAGGGCACGGCTTTTACAACTTTGCGGAAAAACTCGATTCTTGGCGGGTTTGGGAAGGGCACGAGTTCTACTCGTGCCGCTAAGTCGCTGAAACGGGGTCCGCGCTTTAGCGCCTGAGGTAAGCTTCTGGCGCTTGCAACGACTTTTTCCGCAGCCTCTTTTAGCCGTGCCATAGGCATCGCATTTTCATTTCGGCTTTAGCCGGCGAGGGAATGCATCTTTGCAAACTGAGCCACACCCAGCGGCTAAACAGTTTGCTGAAAAACTCGCGTTTCGTATCAGGGTATCGCTTCAGCGATACCGTAGGTTCTTCGGAATCAGATGCCCCTTTAGGGGCTGTGCGCCGAGGCCGGCTTTCTTCTGCGCCCTTAGGGGACGCCGGTTCCTTGCGCGGAGAGGCGCTGCTTGAGTTGGGCCGCGAATTGTTTGGTTTGGTCCTGGGAGAATTGCAACTGGCCGTCGAGGACCAAGGTTAGTTGATCGGCACCGGCGTCTTGAAATTGCGCTTTCTGCAAGGTGGCGGATGTCTGCGCTACGGGAGGGAGCGTGCCTTTGACGTCCGCGGACTTTTGTAGTGGGGAGAGGAGCGCGGCGGCGATTTCGTCGCGCAGTGTGACTCCAAGATCGCCGGTGCGGAGCGAGTTGCGGAGCATGCCGGTGGCGTCGACGCGCGTGATTTCGGAGGCGAGCTTTAGCTGCGCCGCTTCAAGCGATGGAGTGAGCTTGACTTCGAAAGTAGCGTTGCCGTCGGCGACTTCGGTGGGCCCGCCAGCGCCGAGACTTGCGCGAGCCTGACCAGCCGGACAGACCCAGCGCTCGAAATGCAAATCGGCGACGACGAGACTCGAATCGGGCGCGAGCGGGGTGAGCGAGGCTTGCAGAATGTTGATGCGCTCGCCGCAGCGAGGAACGCGGTTGAGCGCGGCGCGAAGAATGGCAGTTATATTTTGCTGCACTTCGGAGAGATCGGAGACGAACTTCAGGCTGAAAATGTTTGGGACGTTTTCGGTGGTAGTTGATGCGGGTTTTGCGGCGGTCGTTGCGGACGACGTGCGGAGAACCGCGCCCGAGGTGGGGATGGCGATGTCCTCGCCATCGATGGTGATGGAATTGGTGACGGGAGGAAGACTGAAGGCCACCCCCGCTCCGTCGGCGTCGAAGAGGATACTCATCTCTCTAGCTAGAGCGAGTTGTTCGGTTTGGAAGGTGGCGAGCGCTTTACCGAGCGCGGCGGCGGCGCTAGCTAGCGGTTCGCTGTCGGGCTTCGCCGCTGGGAAAAACTGATCGAGTGCTTTGATTTGCCGGTCGAGGTCGGAATCGGCTTTGCCTAGTCTCTTGATGAATTCTTGCAGGCCGGCTTTTTGCGCCGTGGAAAGGGAGGCGAGGAAATTCTGGTTGCTGGCGCGCGCTTTTTGTATGGCCTGATCGAGAGCGGCGGCGCGCTCGGCGAGCGGAGCAGCGGCCTGAAGAGATTTGCGAAGGGCTTGAATCTGATCGTCGGCCGCTTCGGCATATTGCGAGACTTTGGCAAAGGCGGCGCGCTGCTCGGCGGTGGCTTGCAGGGCCATGGAGAGGCGAAAATCTTTGAGCGTGTCTTCGGTGTTCAGCGTTTCAATTGCAGGGCAATCGTAGACGCAGATGACGGGCTGGTTGACGTGGGCTCCGCCGCCGCGCTGCGCTAAGGTTGGAACGGACAGGAGCAGGAGAAAGATGGCGGCGAGCAGCGCTGTTGCCGGGGGCATGGGCTGGATGGGCGATTTGAGCCCGAGGCGAGACTCGACGGCCTCGCCTATTTTACAGAGAAGATTTTTTTGGCGGAACATAACCGGGACCCTGCGGACATTATAAAGGGAAGGGGAAGACTAGAAGGCGTGTGGTTACCGAGGGCGCTTGATTATGGCGGGCGGGCACGCCGTTTCGGTGGGCCGCTATTACTCAGGTACTCACTCCGGCGGCGAAAAAAATGCGACAATAGAGAATAGTGTTTGCGACTCCACAATTTACGTAACTTTACGAAGGACCTCGGTCGCAAGAGCTCCCTTGAAAAGGGACTCGTTGTTAGTTTGGCGAATACTTCTTTGTAAGTTACGCAACCACGGGGTCTGCGCGTGTCTCTAAGCTTATAGTTCTGCCCTGATGCCGGTTACCCAAATTCCGTCCCGCGATCCACAGTCTCGCGAAGCGTCACCCGGCACGTCGGGGAGTGCCGTGCCTCCGCCTCCACCGCCTCCGGGCTCGCCGGAGCAGCGCGAACTTTTTGAGGCGATGCACTGGGAGTCGGCTTATCGCGGCTTCAATCCAGACGATGTGCCCCACCTTCTCATTCAGTTGCAGGATGATCTTTCGCGGGCGCGCAAGCGCGAGGCGCTGTGGCTGTCGGTGATCCTGCATTTATTCGTCATTATTCTCTTGTGGAATCTGCCGAAATTGATGGACCTGTTGCCACATCAGAAAGTCGATCTCGCGATTACGGCGAACGACAAATCCAAGGATGCGACGTTTCTCGAGTTGCCTCCGGATGCGCAGAAGCTGACCAAGCGCCCCGATGCTAAGGTGATTTCGGATAAGGATCGGATCGCGACCAGCAAAGCGCCGCAGATTGATCGCAAGGAGTTGAAGAAATTACTGGAGAGCCAGCATCCGGGGCAGCCTGGCGCGAATGTGCCTCTACCGCCAGCGCAGAGTCAGCCTCCGCAGATGGCGCAGAATCAGCAGCCGCCGAATCCACAGCCGCCACAACAAAGTTCGGGATTTACGCAGCCGCAGAATGATCAGACACCGCGGTTACAGACGCCTCCGCAGACGCGGCCCATGGTGAATTTTAATACGCCATTGACTCCGGGATCGGCGATCCGGCAGGCGGAACGCGCGGCGGTGGAAAATCGCGGGCGTAGTGGTGGAGGAGTGGCTGGAGATTATGGCATGAGCCAGGGTCGGGGCGGATATAAGGCGATGGCTCCGGCGGAAATCCTTACGGACACGATGGGCGTGGATTTTGGCCCCTATATGACGCGGATCGTGCAGATCGTGAAACAGAATTGGTATACGCTGATGCCGCCATCGGTGTATCCGCCAACCTTTAAACAGGGCAAGCTGGCGCTGGAGTTTGTAATTATGAAGGACGGCTCGGTTCAGGGCTTGGTTCGCGATACGACGTCGGGTGACGTAGCCCTTGATCGGGCGGCGATGGCCAGCATCACCGCGTCGACTCCATTTCCGCCGCTGCCGAAGGAGTTTCCAGGGAAGCTGCTGGGGCTGCGCTTCTATTATTTTTACAACCTGGAGCCTAGCCCCGATTTGAAGTAAGTGGCTCGCGGTTGTCGCGAATTCGCTACGATAGAATGATCTGGTTGCATCCAAAACAAATTATGACGATTGAACGACTACCGCGTTTCGTGTCTCCTGCTTTGCTGTCACTCGCTTTTACGTTGCTACTCCTGCTCTCTGCGGCGGCGTTTGCCCAGGACGCGCCCGAGGCTTTACGTCCGCCTAAGGGAGCGACGCTGGCTCTGGTTGTGTTCGAAGATTTGCAGTGTCCGCAATGCGGGCGGGTCGCGCCTTTGCTGGCGCAGGCTTCGAAGACCTATAAGATTCCGCTGGTGCAGCACGATTTTCCGCTGCCCATGCATAACTGGTCGTTTGATGCGGCAGTGTTCGCGCGCTACTTCGACACCCATTCGAAAGATGTGGGCAACGAATTTCGGGCGGATGTCTTTGCCCACCAGTTGGAGATTAATCCGCAGAACTTGAGAGGGTTTGCGGAGAAGTTTGCGGCGGAGCATAAGATCGGGCTGCCGTTCGTGGTCGATCCGGATGGCAAGCTGGCTGGGCTGATTAGAGCGGATAAGGATGTGGGGCTGAGTCTGCATATCGACCACACGCCCACGATTTGGATCGTCAGCAGTAAGCGCACGGGGAAACCGTATGTTGAAGTGACGGACCCGGGTCAGTTGTACGCTACGATCGACGCGATGAAGAAAGAATAAACTCGAGGCGCTCAGGTTGCTGTGATTTCGATCTGCGCACTCTGTGCGGAGGTGGTATGCGCGCTGCTCCGGTTCGATTCGGCTCGGGCGTTCCAATGTGCCTTTTTTTGTCTTTGACTTTGACGGCCTGTGGTTCGCATTCGCAAGTTTGCAACGATTGCACGTCGCCGCCACAGCAGACCTTTCTGATTGCTGCCGGAGAACCGAATCCGCAATCGAGCGCACTGCTGAGTTTTTCAGTCGACTCGACGACCGGGGCGCTAGGAGCACCGTTGACGATCGCCGGACCGGCGCCTTCGCTGCCGGGTGCTCCGCTGGAGGCCCTGACCGCAGCCGGGTCGGGATTGCCATTTGTGTATGTTTCGCCCGCATCGCCGAATTTTCCGGAGCAGGTATATGGATACTCAATCAACGCCAGCACAGGAGCGTTGACCGGGATTGCATCCTCACCTTTTACTGCGGAGGAAAGCCTCGGACTGAATTCAGGATTTGGGCTCAATAATTTTCTTTACCTGGGAGCGGCCGCGCAGTTGTCGAACGGGCTGGCCCCTGCCATTGAAGCCTTCAGCATTGGCTCTGACGGCTCCCTCTCACCCTCGGTTACGGGATCGCCGTTTGCCATTATTCCGCCCGAAAATTCCGGCGGTGGCAACGGCCCGTCGCTGAGCTCGACGTCGCCCTATCTGTATGCTGCGGCAACCAACAACGAAGTTGGTTCGAACGGGGGTGTAGCGGCCTTCAGCATCGATGAGACAGGAGTGCCCACGGAGGTGCCGGGTTCACCGTTTTCGACCGGTTCGTATGGGCTTCCGGGGTCCGTCGTTCTCGACCCTTATGGCTTTCTTTACGTAATCCTCACAAATCCCACAGCTAGGCAAAGCTACGTTTGCGGGATTCGCGATAAACACCAGCACGGGCGCGCTGACTCCGGTACCTGGGTCTCCGTTTGCTTTGAACTCTTATGTTTTTCCCGGCCTTGCACTTGACCTCTCAGGCCACTATCTATTCACTACGGTGCCGCCGAATACACTTCAGGAGTTACGGGTGAATACATCGACCGGCGCCCTCACGCCGATGGCGAGCACCAACACCCCTGCAGTCAATCTCATCGAGGTCGTGGGAGACTATCTCCTCGTACCGAACAACACAAACCTCGGGAATAGTGGCGCTACCTCCGCGATCAGTGTGTTTAGTGTTGATGGGACTACGGGAGCCCTCACGCAGGTTCCGGGCTCGCCATTCGCGGCGGGCGTTCCGATCGTCGCGATGACCGCAGTTACACTACCTGCAACGCAGTAGCTCCGCTATTCCTTCCACTTCCGGAAGAGCAATGCGCCGTTGGTCCCTCCGAAGCCGAAGGAGTTCGACATGGCGTATTCGAATTCTACTTTTCTGGCTTGGTTGGGGACGAAGTCCATGCCGTCGGTTTCGGGATCCTGATTTTCCAAATTGATCGTCGGCGGCAGGATTTGATCGCGTAGTGCTAACACTGTTACTCCTGCTTCTAAGCCGCCGGCTCCACCCAGGAGATGGCCGGTCATCGATTTCGTCGAACTCACCGGAATTTTTTTCCCGAATAAATTTCTGATGGCGTGCGCTTCCAGCGTATCGCCTAGAGGAGTCGAGGTGCCGTGAGCGTTTACGTAACCGACTACGTTCGGCTCTAATTTCGCGTCGCGCAGGGCGTTGCGCATTACTCGGAAGCCGCCTTCGTGTTCAGGCGCGGGTTGGGTCATGTGGTAGGCATCAGCGGACATGCCGTAGCCAATCAGTTCGGCGAGGATGGGAGCGCCGCGGCGTTTCGCGTGTTCCAGTTCTTCGAGAACAAGAATGCCCGCGCCTTCGCCCATGACGAAGCCGTCGCGATCTTTATCCCAGGGACGGCTGGCTCTCGCGGGATCGTCGTTGCGCGTCGAGAGCGCGCGCATGGCGGCGAATCCGCCGACACCCATGGGAGTAATCGCGGCTTCGGAGCCTCCGGCAATCATGACGTCGGCGTCGCCGTGCTGAATGATGCGGAAAGAATCGCCGATGGAGTGAGCGCTGGTGGTGCAGGCGGTCGCGGTCGCTTCGTTGGGACCTTTGGCGCCGAAGCGCATGGAGACGTGCCCGGCGGCGAGATTGACGATGGCTGCGGGAATGAAGAAGGGCGAAATCTTGCGCGGGCCGCCTTCCATGAGCGCCGTATGTTCGCGCTCGATGACGTCGAACCCACCGATCCCGGAGCCGATATGGACGCCGACCATCTCGGCGTTTTCAGGAGTGACTTTGAGCTGCGACATCCTCATCGCTTCGTCGGCGGCGGCGATGGCGAGGTGAATGAAGCGGCCCATCTTCTTCACTTCTTTTTTCTCGATGAACTGGAAGGGATCGAAGTTGCGCACCTCGGCGGCGATCTGGCAAGCGTAGGCAGAGACGTCAAACGCGGTGATACGGTCGACGCCGCTCTTGCCGGCGAGCAGGGATTGCCACACGGCGTCGGTGGTGTTGCCGACGGAGCAAATCAGGCCGATGCCGGTGACTACGACCCGCCTTGTCGAATTACTCGCCAAATTTATTTGCCCGCTTTCGCGTGCTTGCCGATGTAGTCGACGGCGTCGGAGACGGTGCGAATCTTCTCCGCGTCCTCGTCGGGGATTTCGATGTCGAAGGCCTCTTCGAAGGCCATCACAAGCTCGACCGTGTCGAGCGAATCGGCGCCCAGGTCGTCTACGAACGAAGCGCTGGGCGTGACTTCGCCCTCATCCACACCTAATTGCTCAACGATAATCTGTTTCACTTTTTCATCAACGGCTGCCATTGTTTCTCCTCGTTTCTGAATCTGTGGAATCGCGGGTCCAGGGTGCGGGCCGCGTTTGCTGATTGCGACTGCTGAAATTTAAGACTGCGTGTTGCTCATTGCTGTGTATGAAGTCGAAGCAAGTAGTCTAAAAGGGATTGGGAAAGTATGCAAAGGCGAGTCGTGGTCGCGAGCGAGGGGCAAGCTTCTATCCGTCCGAAAATGTGTGAATATGTGGCGGAGGTAGGGTCCTTCGACTGCGCGGTCGCTACGCTTTGCGCAGCGGCCACTTCGCTCAGGATGACAAATCATGAGACGTGTTGTTGCATCGCGCTACTTCGAGTATTCATCCCTCAGCCGCGTTTGACGGTTGGTCATTGGAATCGCCCGGCCTTGGATGTACACCTGCTTGACATCGGTTTTCACGTCGAGCGGATCGCCGTTGGCGACCACCACGTTGGCGGTTTTGCCTATGTCGAGCGAGCCTAGCTGGTCGGCGACTCCCCAGATTTCTGCGGGGTTTAGCGTGATCGCTTTTAGCGCTTCGTCGTAGGGCAAGCCGAAGGCGGTGGCGAATCCGGCCTGGTCTGGGAGATTGCGCACGTTGTGGGCGTTGTAGGAGGCGAAAATGATTTTGACTCCGCGCTTGTAGAGCTGCGCGGGCAGGCTGTAAACGGCGTCGTAGCGCTCGTCGTCTTTGGGCGCTTCGTAGATGGGCCCGACGATGACAGGCACCTTGAGGCTGGCTACGTAGTCGAGAACGGTCTGCGAGTGGGCGATGTGGTTGAGGACGAATTTAAGTTTGAATTCGTTAGCCAGGCTGACAGCGGTTTGCAGATCACTCGAACTTTCGGCGGCCAGCACGATTGTCTTCTTGCCTTCGAGATAAGGGATCAGCGCTTCGAGTTTTAGGTCGCGCTTGGGAGAAGTGGGCTCGGACTTTTTGTCTTTACCAGCTAGCGCGGCCTTGTCGCCCGGCTTTTTGTCGTCTTTCTTGTCTGGCGATTTGTTTACCGCGTCGGATTTTTTGCGTTCGTAGTCGGCCCACTTGGTTTGATAATCCTGGGCGTCCATGAAGGCTTGGCGCAATTGCACGGCTAGTCCCATCCGCGTGGAGGGAAATTTGCGCTTCTCGAATCCTCCTTTATTGCGGCGTTGATCGCCGGTGAAGTTCAGGGGCATGGCGATGTCGCGGATGAGTAGCATCTCGGTGGCGTTAGCTCCGGCGAGTTGAATGAAGGAATCCTGGCCGGGGAGGGTGTCGCTGCTTTCAGGAGCGACGATGGCGTTGGTGATTCCATTGACGCGAGCCACGGGGATGAGAGCGGACTCGGCATGAAAAGCCTCAGCCGTGTGCATGTGGGGCATGATCTCGTCGCTAGGCTCGACCAGATCGTTCGTCATGGCTTCAGCTTCGATTTCGGTGAGGCCGAGATGAGTTTCGGAATCGATGAGCCCGGGGTAGATGGTCATGCCCGTGGCGTCGATAATTTGGGCTGCGGCTGGGACGTTGACTGACCCGGCTGCCCCTACAGCTGTGATTTTTCCTCCTTGCATGACGACCACACCGTTTTCTATTACTCCGTGGGTGATGGTAAGGAGTTTGCCGCCTTTGAGGGCTACGGGTTGGTCCTGGGTAAAAGCGGGCATCGACAGCATAGAGAAAATCAATGCCGAGATCAGAATCAACGCCCCCGAACAGAAGTGCCCGCTCCGCAGGCCCTTTCTGAGTGCTGAATGCTGAGTGCTGAGTGCTGACGCCTGCATTATTCTCCCTCCTTGTAGTGGGTGGCGCCGAGGCCGGGTCGAGTGCGGTCGAAGTAGACGTCGCCGTCGATGAGAACTTTTTCCGGGACGCCTGTGCTCGAAAGAGGATAGCCGTCCCAGATAACCAGGTCGGCGTCTTTTCCCACATCGATGGAGCCCACTTTATCGTCTACGCCAACGATCCAGGCGGCGTTCAGGGTGATCATCTTCAGCGCTTCTTCTTCGGTGGCGCCGCCGTAGCGCATGATCTTGCCGGCTTCCTGATTGAGGCGGCGCGTGTAATCTTCGGAGTCGCTCTTGATGGCGACGCGAACTCCTTTGCGCATGGAGATGACGGCGTTCCACGGGATCGCGTCCCACGCCTCCTGCTTAAAGCCCCACCAGTCAGCCCAAGTGGCGATGGCGACGTTGTTTGCAGCGAGTTGATCGGCAACTTTGTAGGCTTCCACAGCATGATGAAACGCTCGGAGGTTGTATCCGAATTCCTTGGCCATGGCGATCTCGGTGAGCATTTCGTCGGCGCGGTAGCAATGGATCTGCACCATGAGCTTGCCGCGGAGGACGTCGGCGAGCGCGTCGAGTTTAAGGTCGCGCTTGGGAGGAGTGACGTCTTTGTCGCCGCGCTTAACCTTGTCGTTGTAGGTGTCCCACTCGCGTATATATTCCTGCGCCTCAACGAGGGCCTGGCGTTGCACCTCGAAGTTACCCATGCGAGTCGAGGGGAGCTGATCGCGGCTGCCATAGACGCGCTTAGGATTTTCTCCGCTGGCAAATTTGATGGAGCGGGGCGCGTTGGGGAAAAGCATCTCATCGCGACCAGCTCCGAACTTGTGCTTGATGACGATGGCCTGGCCGCCGATCATGTTGGCCGACCCGTGGAGCAGAAGCGAAGTGGTGACGCCGCCGGCAAGGGCGCGATAGATGGCCTTGTCCTGATAATCGAAGGCATCCTTCATCATCATCTGCGGCGTGACGGGGCTGGTGGCCTCGTTGACGTCGTCATCAAGCGCGATGTGCGAGTGGCAGTCGACAATGCCGGGCGTGAGGTATTTGCCTCCAGCATCGATGACGGTAGCGTCGGCGGGCGCGTTGACGGTAGCGCCCACGGCGGCGATTTTGCCGTCCTTGATGTAGATCGAGCCGTTTTGGATGTTGCCGTGGGTGACGGTCATCACGGTGGCGTTCTTGATTACGACGTCGCGGGGAGCTTGGGCGGTTTGGGCTTGCGCTGCGAATGCGGCTAGCAAGAGGATCGCTAAGCAAGCGCTTTGAAGCGCTAGGATTGTTTTCGACACTACGCGCATGAATAGAACTCCGAAGAAGAATGTGGCTGGTCGAGCATTGGGATTGTAGGGGGAGTGAGGGAACGGGGTCAAACGGGGGGAGGAGGCTTAGTTCACCGCGAGCTGGCTCCTCAACTCCTCAGCCCATGCCGGGTAATCTGCTCTCTTGGGAATTGTCCGAAATCGCAAGTTGCTGTGGAATGGCGTTTGTTATGCCCACCCTCCTAAATTATTGCGACAGGTCTCCATGCAATACACAACCACATTCTGGTATCCGGACTTGGCTAAATAGCGCTGCACGGCCTTGTCTGCACCGTTCGCGTCCCCGACCAGCACCAGTAGATTCTGTTTCGTGATGTTATCAAGTCGTTCTCGAATCTGAGCGTTCAGCTTCGAGACTGCTCGCGAACCTGCAATAAAAACGTTCTTCATTCTTAACCCCTGGTGCGAGTGAGCGCGAGTACGTAAATCGCCATCGCTTCGCCTTGCTCGCGGATTACCCGCGCGGCAACATTCATTGTCGCCCCCGATTGAAAAAGATCGTCGATCAAGAGGACCCTTCTACCTTTGAATTCCTTGCCCGCCGCAAACACGGCTTCTAGAGCTTTAACTCGATCTGCATAATTGCCAACATCTTTCATCTGAGAGGTGACCCCTTTCTCTTCAGAGAACTGACGTCGACAGGGATATGCAATGCGGCTCCTAGCTGGTTAGCAATCTCGATAACCGGCTGGAATGCTCGCTGTTTGGAGGGAGGAAGTGGGACAACAACATCAGGATTGATACCCCAAGTAGCTATAACTGTCGCAGCGCTCTCTACGATCGCCGGGAGTACGGCCTTGTCACCTTTGTACTTTAGCTTGTAAATAAGTTCACCCAGCGGTGATCGATGCGTATCGAATTCGGGGTACCCAAATTCGTTGTGTCCGATCATCGTGCTCGATATCGTGTGCTTATCGAGAACGTATCCGGCGTCCCAGGCTCCCTTGATTTCCTTGGGGTCGATTTCCATAGACGCCCCTCGTCTGGGTTATAGCGTATCAGTTTCTTTCTACAGCGGAATATTCCCATGCTTCTTAGGCGGATTCTTATCCCGCTTAGTCTCCAGCATCTCCAGCGCCTGAATCAGTTTTTTGCGCGTCTCTCTAGGCTGGATCACTGCATCCACAAATCCGCGATCGGCGGCAACGTAAGGGTTCGCCAGCCGGTCGCGGAATTCTTCGATCTTTTGCTGGCGCACTTCTTCGCGGTTCTCGGCTTGGTCGAGTTCGCGTTTGTAGACGATGTCGACTGCGCCTTCGGGGCCCATCACGGCGATTTCAGCGCTCGGCCACGCGTAGTTTACGTCGGTGCGGATGTGCTTGGAGGCCATGACGCAATAGGCTCCTCCGTAGGCTTTGCGGGTGATTACCGTCACTTTCGGAACCGTCGCTTCAGCGAAGGCGTAGAGCAGCTTGGCGCCGTGGCGGATGATGCCTCCGTACTCTTGCTGCGTGCCCGGCAAAAATCCCGGCACATCTTCAAAGGTGACCAGCGGGATGTTGAAGCAGTCGCAGAAGCGGACGAAGCGCGCGCCTTTTACGCTGGCGTTGATGTCTAGCGTGCCGGCCAGCATGGCGGGTTGGTTGGCTACGATGCCTACGGGCTTGCCGCTCAGGCGGGCGAATCCTACTACGATGTTTTTGGCGTAGTGCTCGTGCACTTCGAAAAAATAGCTGTCGTCGACGACCGTGTGGATCACGTCTTTCATGTCGTAGGGCATGTTGGATTGATCGGGAATTAGCGTGTCCAGCTTTTCGTCCAAGCGATCAATCGGATCAGTGCAAGGCTTGCGCGGCGGGTCTTCGAGATTATTCGACGGAATGAAACTCAGGAGCTCGCGGACCATGGAGAGGCATTCGGCGTCGTCGCGGCACATGAAGTGAGCTACGCCGGAAGTTTCGTTGTGGGTGTGAGCTCCACCGAGCTGATCTTTGGTGACCTCTTCGTGGGTCACGGTTTTGATCACGTCGGGGCCGGTGATGAACATGTAACTCGTTTGATCCACCATCAAAATGAAATCGGTGATCGCGGGAGAGTAGACCGCTCCGCCAGCGCAGGGGCCCATGATGGCGGAAATTTGCGGGACGACTCCGCTGTAGAGGGTGTTGCGGAGAAAGATGTCGGCGTAGCCGGCCAGCGACATGACTCCTTCTTGAATGCGGGCGCCGCCGGAGTCATTGAGGCCGATGACGGGCGCGCCCATCTTGGCGGCGAGGTCCATTATTTTGACGATTTTTTGCGCGTTGGCTTCGGAGAGCGAGCCGCCGAAGACGGTGAAGTCTTGGGCGAAGACGTAGACCAGGCGTCCTTCGACGCGGCCATAGCCGGTGATGAAACCGTCGCCGAAGAATTTTTGCTGCTCCATGCCGAAGTCGTGGCAGCGGTGGGTGACGAGCTTGTCGGTCTCTTCGAAGGTGCCGTCGTCGAGCAGGAATTCGACGCGCTCGCGGGCGGACATCTTGCCTTCTTTATGCTGGCGCTCACGGCGCTGCGCGCCTCCGCCTTCTTGCGCCATCTGGTCGCGCTTTTTTAGTTCGGCAATTTTTTCTTCGAGTTTCATGGGGAGATTATAGGCGCGGGTTCGGGGTGGGGTGTGATTCGTGGCACGGGGGGATGTGATCCGACTTAAGATATGCGGATCTGGTGCTGTACGCAAAAATGCATAGTTCCTTCGCTTCGCTCAGGATGACAACCAATATCTACTGCTGCGGACTTACGCGATCCAGTATTTCAGGAGTGGTGAATGTGAATTCCCAAAGTTTTTGCGGCCTTTTCCAACGCGGCGTCAAGCGTCCATAATTTCGTACCGGGTGTCATCAGGCACGACGCCAAGAGATGCGCATCGATGAGGCCAATGCCCATTGAGTAAAGTGCGCGCTCCTCAACCATATGCCGGACCTCGCTGAGTTGCGCAACCTCTACTTCGAGGAGCGCTTCCAGTTCGTCTAGCCGCTGGCGGCGGTGGCGCATCGAGCCGAGGGCGATCTCGGCTACTACAAACGGGTGCATCACAATCTGCCCATGGCTGAGGCTTGTTGCCATGACTGGATTGCCTCGTCGAAGGTAGTCGATCCAGACTGAGGTGTCGGCCAGGATCACAAGTCGTCAGTTCTAACCCGTTTGATATTTTCGAGACCCGGTTCGGTGCCGCCGACTGCCGCTAGCCTGCGCGACGCGCCCAGATGGATCAAGGCCTTTAGCGACTCTCGGAGCAGAGCGGTTCTCTCTGTTATGCCCGAAAATTCCTGGGCCTTGCGGACTAAGTCGTCGTCTAGTGCCACAGTTGCTCTCATGCCTGCCTCTATTTCACCTAGTATATCACTATTCGGTGATGATATTGGTGCTGATGGATTCGGATGTGCTTGGCCAATAGCGGAGCCAAGCTGGCGCTCGGCAGGGCAGGTGGGGGCACCCTTCGACAAGCTCAGGGCAGGCTCTGCCCCTACGCGTGCGGGACTGCGTCTAGCAGATTCAGATATTCGACTTTTTTTTCTGCGGGGAGGAAGGATGCTTCGAAGGAGTTGCGGGCTAGTTCTCGCAGGTGTTCGTCGGTGAAGGCGAAGGTTTGTTGGGCTAGCGCGTATTCGTTGAGTAGCGTCGTGTGAAACATGGCGGGGTCGTCGCTGTTCAGGGTGAGCATCAGGCCCTGGTCGAAGTAGCGGCGGACGGGATGTTGCGTCAGGTCGGCGCAGACGCCGGTGCGGAGATTGCTGGTCAGGCAGATTTCTATGGGGATTTGGCGCTCGGATAATTCTTCGATTAATTCGGGATCCTGTGCGGCGGTCAGGCCGTGGCCGATGCGTTCGGCTTTTAGGTTGAGGGCGCCCCAGATGGAATCAGGGCCGGCGGTTTCTCCGGCGTGGGCGGTGAGATGGAGTCCGTGCTCGGCGGCGCGCGCATAAACGGCGGCGAACCACTCGGGAGGGCCGGCGCGCTCGTCGCCTCCGATGCCGAAGGCAGCCACGTTGCGGTCGCGGAACTGGATGGCCAGGTCGAGGACGGGCTGGGCTTTTTCGGCTCCAAATTGGCGGATGGCGTCGAAGATCCATAGGAGCGAGATGCCGAAATCTTTTTCGCCACGCTGGCGGCCGCGCTCGAGGCCTTCGAAGATGGCGGGGAAATCCTGTTTGCGCCAAAGGCAGACGCCGACGGAGACGATGGCCTCGGCGTGGAGGATGTTCTGCGCCTTGAGGCGCTCCATGAGGCGGTAGGTGATGAGTTCGTAGTCTTCGGGAGTGCGGAGGTGGCCGGTGACGTCTTTGAAGGCGGTGAGGAATCCGGCAAAGTCGCGGTAGTTGTAGAGTTCGGCGACCTCGGCGGGAGTCGCGCCGGGCATGTTGTGGCGCTGGCGGAGTTCTAAAAGCGTCGATGGTTCGACGGAGCCTTCTAGGTGGAGGTGGAGCTCGGCCTTCGGGAGTGTGCGGATGAAACTAGAGGACTCCGAGGGCATGATCTGATTCTAAAGCCATCCGGCGCTTCAGAAATTAAAAACGGAATTCACATCCGTTGATCTTCGTCTTCCTTCGTGCCCCTTCGTGACCTCTGTGGTGAATGGCCTCGCAAATCGCACCAATACCCTCGACCCCGAGCTCACGCGATCAGCCGGTCTTTCTAAACTCGCTGTGATGGCGGCTGAAAAAGATGTAGATCAGCAGGCCCAGCGCTAGCCAGATCACGAAGCGGAGCCAAGTGATTAGGGTTAGGCCTAACATCAGCCCTCCGCAGAGAACCACTGAGATCAGCGGGAACCACGGCACAAAAGGCACGCGGAAGGCGCGCTTGCGATCGGGCTGATTGCGCCGCAGGAGAATTACTCCGAGCGAAACCAGCACAAAGGCGAAGAGGGTGCCGATGTTGGCCAGGTCGGCGGCGTCTCCGATATCGACCAGGCCGGCGGGGATGCCTACGGCGAAGCAGGCGATCCAGGTGGACCAGTACGGCGTTTTATATTTTGGATGGACGGCGGAGAATAGTTTTGGCAAGAGGCCGTCGCGCGACATGGCATACCAGATGCGGGCTTGGCCGTATTGAAAGACGAGTAGCGAGGAGATCATGCCGGTGAGGGCGCCGATTACGATTACCGAGCGGAAGAAGGGATGCACGCCCAGATATTTCATGGCGTAGGCTACGGGGGCGTCGGCGGCTTCTCCGGAGACGAAGGTGGTGTACTTCATCATGCCTAGAAGGACGAGTGCGACTCCGACGTAGAGGAGGGTGCAGACTACGAGCGACATGATGATGCCGAAGGGGAGATCTTTTTGCGGGTTGCGCGATTCTTCGGCGGCGGTCGAGACGGAATCGAAGCCGATGTAGGTGAAGAAGACGATGGCGCCTCCGGTAACGATGCCGGCGAAGCCAGAGGGCGCGAACGGCGTCCAGTTGGCAGGCTTCACCAGCATTCCGCCGACTACTAAGAAGGTCAGGATGGCGCCGATTTTGACGGCGACCATGATGTTGTTGGTCTCGGCCGATTCCTTGACGCCGCGGACCAAGAGCAGCGTGAGAATGAAAACGATTAAGAAGCCGGGGAGATTGAAGTAAGCGCCGGTCCATTGTCCCGAGGCCCAGACAGGGCTTGCCCACTTATCAGGCAGGTTGATGCCGAAGGCGGCGAATTGAGCTTTTGTGTATCCGGCGAAACCGACGGCGACGGCTACGTTGCTGACGACGTACTCGAGAATCAGATCCCAGCCAATGATCCAGGCGAAAATTTCGCCCAGCGTCGCGTAGGAGTAGGTGTAGGCGCTGCCGGCGATGGGGATCATCGAGGCCAGCTCGGCGTAGCAGAGGCCGGCGAAGCTGCAGGCGACCGCCACCAGAAAAAACGAAATGGCAATCGACGGCCCGGCGGGTGGACGGCCGTGCATGAGCGCTCCGGCAGTGCTGCCGGTGCGGAGGAAATTGACGATCAGGTCGAGAGCTTGCGCGTGCAGGATGGACGGGGCTTGGAAATATTCTCCGGCAGCGGCGGTGCCGGTGAGGACGAAGATGCCGGAGCCGATGATGGCTCCGATGCCAAGCGCTGTTAGCGACCACGGGCCTAATGTTTTGCTGAGGCGGTGCGCCGGGTCTTCCGACTCCGAGATTAATTTGTCGATCGACTTGCAACAGAAGGCCTGCCGGCTAGAGGTGCGGATGACTTCGTCGGTAGGCTTAGCCGCGGGCTCGGTGGGCGGTGGTGACAAGGCTTCGCTCTCTCCTCGGAGAGTTAGTCGGGCATGGGTTTGTCGCCCATGCCCGGAGTTCGTCGGACCAGACCTTCGATCAGACTAGGGATCAGACTAGCGTTTTGCCTGGCCGCGCGCCAGCTTTTTCACCTTGCGCTTTTTCGATCCGCGGGCGTAGTCGCGGGGCTTCTTCGGCTTTTCCGCTTTGTTTTTTTTGCGGGAGGCTCGTTTGCTTTTCTTCCGCTCTTCTTTGGTTAGTTTCGTTGTGTCGGCCATGATTGCGGTTTCATTTCCTCTGATCTAGAGATTATCCGAGCGCATTGAGTGCGCGGAATTTAATTCTTACTCTTGGACCTGGCGTGCCGTCGCGCAAGTTCGAAGCAAAAACTCATGTTGTCATCCTGAGCGAAGCGAAGGACCCATGCATTTTGTTGGCACCACGACACAGGTCTCGCCGCGAGCCTCAAGCCTTTTCCAACTGCGCGTATCTCTCCACCAGCTTTTTTAAACCGAAGCGAGGAAATTGTACCGTAATCTTGGCGTCTTCCCCATCTCCTTCGCGTTGGTAGACGGTTCCTTCGCCGTATTTCGGATGCTTGACCTTTTGGCCGGGGCGGAATCCGCGCTTGCCCGTGGGCTCGTCGGGGAGGATTTTCGGGACTTTAAATTTCTTGCCGCGGGAGGCAAAAAATTCAGCGATGTTGTTGATCGAGTTGTATTGCCGCAACGGAGTCTGTGTCTTCGGAGTTGGCTTCACACGAGCCGGATTCCAGGCGGCGCTCTGGTCTTCGTCCTCATACGAGTAGTGAGCTTCGCGTGGAGCGGGCGCCCCCGCCCGCGAACTGCCAGCAGAAGAAGAAAAAGTAGAAGAGCCAGCCGAGGCAGAAGACCGCCGCGCCCGTGATCCCCCAAGTTCTTCCACCAGTTGCGGAGGAACTTCCTCCAGAAATCGTGAAGGCACGCTGGCTTCAGGCATATCGGTGCCATAGCGCCGTCGATAAACGGCGCGCGACAAAATCAAAGTATCCATGGCGCGCGTCATGCCCACGTAGCAAAGGCGGCGCTCTTCTTCGATCTGATCGGGCTCGATGAGCGTGCGCGAATGCGGGAACAGGCCTTCTTCCATTCCGGCCAGGACGACCAGCGGAAACTCCAGGCCCTTTGCGGCGTGCAGGGTCATGAGCGTGATCTGCGCATGTTCGTCGTATTGATCGGCATCGCTGACGAGGGCGGCGTGGTCTAGGAACTGATCGAGAGTTTCGCCGCGATCGCGGGAGTCCATGGCGGCGTTGACTAGCTCGCGGAGATTTTCGATGCGGGAGAAACCTTCGGGCGTGTCTTCTTCTTCGAGTTGCTTGATGTAGCCGGTACGGTCGATCAGGAATTTGAGAAGCTCAGCGGTGTTGGCGGCGGCTCCGGGAGCACGGAAACCGTCAGTTGCGGCTGCGGCGTCGGTTTCTTGCGGGATATCGCTCAGGGTATTTTGGTCTTCTTCGTTTTCGTATTCCTCGCTTGCGTCGATATCGTTGCCGCGTGGTGGCGTATCTTCGCTGGCTCCGAAATCGAAACTGAAGTTGCTGGGATCGAAGTCGGTTGAGTCGCTCTCGGACGACTGTAGCGCCGGCGTCCCGCCGGCTGTCGAGCGGGCGTCCTCGCCCGCTCCCGCGAAACTACTCTTAGCGGATTGCCCCAGTTGCTCGACATACGTTCCCGCTAACATCGCTCGCGCATCTTCGATTAGATCGCGGAAACTCCTCAACGCAGCCAGCGCTCTAGCCGGTAACAACCCGCGCTTAATCGCTTCACCCAACGCGCCCCAGAGCGACAATCCGGTTTCGAGCGCGAGTTGCTCGATGGTTTCGATGGTGGTTTTGCCGATGCCGCGGGCGGGAGTGTTGATCACGCGCAGCAGAGAAACGGAATCGTCAGGGTTGAGGACGACTTTTAGATACGAGATGAGGTCTTTGATTTCGGCCCGCTCATAGAACGAAAACCCGCCTACGACGTGATATTTCAACTGGTAGCGGCGCATCGCTTCTTCGAATAATCGGGACTGCGAATTCGTGCGGTAGAGGACGGCGGCGCGGGCGGTGTCTCCATTTTCTGCGGCCTGGCGAACGTAACGGTTGATGGTGTCGGCCGCAAAAAGCGCTTCGTTTTCTCCGTCGGGAGCTTCGTAATAGCCGATTTTTGCTCCGCCCTGCCGCGAGGTCCAGAGATTTTTGCCCTTACGGCGAACGTTGTTGGCAACCACGGCGGAGGCGGCGCCCAGAATATTCTGCGTGGAACGATAGTTCTCTTCCAGGCGCACGATCTTCGCTTCTGGGAAGTCGTGCTCAAACTCGAGGATGTTGCGAATGTCTGCGCCGCGCCAGGAGTAGATGGACTGATCTTCGTCGCCGACGGCGCAGATGTTATGCGCGGTGCCGGCGAGGAGGCGCATCAGTTCATATTGCGGGCGGTTCGTGTCCTGATATTCGTCGACAAGTATGTATTGAAAGCGGCGATTGTAGTAGTCGCGAACGGCGGCGACGGATTTCAGCAGGCGCATGGCTTCGAGCAGGAGGTCGTCGAAATCCATGGCGTTCGCCTTGCGGAGTTCTTTGCGGTACTCCTCGAAGATGTGGGCGATTTTTTCGGTCTTTGGATCGGCGGACTGCAGATAGATTTCCTGGGGATCGAGCATGTGATTTTTGGCCCAGGAAATTCGCGAAAGCACATTGCGCGGCGTGAGTTGCTTATCGTCCAGCCCCAACCGCCGCATGATCCCCTTCACCACCTGCTGCTGGTCGCTCTCGTCGTAGATGACGAAATTTTTGGTGAGCCCGATCGCAGGCTGGCCCGGAACGGTCGACGGAATTCGCAACGCTTCAATATCCCGCCGCAATACGCGCACGCAGAAAGAATGGAAGGTGGAGATTACGGGCTTAGCAATGGTAAGTCCGCCGACCAGCTTTTCGACGCGCTCGGCCATTTCGGCGGCGGCCTTGTTGGTGAAGGTCATGGCCAGGATGGATTCAGGCATGACGCCGATTTTTTCGATCAGATAGGCAATCCGAAAGGTGATAACGCGAGTCTTGCCGCTGCCGGCTCCGGCGAGGATCAGGACGGGGCCTTCGGTGGTTTCGACCGCTTCGCGTTGTTGCGGGTTGAGTTGATCGAGGAACGACAAAAGAGAATGGCTCCAGGTGCGCTAGTGAAATTTTACAGGATGGGTGTGTGGGGCGGGCATTCCTGCCCGCCCTGCGCCCTGTAATATCTCACAAAACTAACGTGCCGGTATCACAGAAGTCTCCGGCGGAACGAGCCATGATCACGTCCATGATTCGGCTCAAGTCGAACCCCTACGAGTACCGCCGCAAGCTGCCACACTATCAGAAGTTTGACCGTCCCCTGTTCGTGACGTTTTGCAAACGCACTCAGGAACCACTCTCGGCTGCGGCCCGATCCCTGGTGCTGGAGCATTGCCTCGTAGGAAATAATCGGACGATGCACCTCCATGCTGTCGTGATCATGCCAGAGCACGTGCATCTGTTGTTGGCTCCGATGCGAAATGCGGATGGATGGCCGTTTCCGTTGAAAGACATCCTTAAGCTCATAAAGGGTCCGGCGGCTCGCAGGGTCAATCTGCTCGCGGGAGCCCATGGAGCATTATGGCAAGATGAGTCGCTTGATCATGTTCTACGTTCCGATGAGAGCTTTGCGGAAAAGCTCGAATATATTCGCCAGAATCCGGTTCGTAGGGGACTCGCGACGAGGCCGGAAGAATATGCGTGGCTCTGGGTTGAAAAATAGTTAAGGCTCGTGTGGGGCGGGCATTCCTGCCCGCCCAGGATATTTCACAAAACTGATGCGCCGGCACCGCGGAAGTCTCCGGCGGAACAAGCCACGGTGCGTCCATCATTCGGCTTAAGTCGAATGCAACTCTCGGTTGAAGCAAGCTGAAGCCGTGTGGGGCGGGCATTCCTGCCCGCCCAGGATATCTCACAAAACTGATGTGCCCTTCAGTGTGTCGCTTCATTTTGCGAGCCTCGGCCCGCTGCAGGACTGGCACGGCGTCCGCGCCTTTCCCTTGAACGACTGTATAATAAAAAATTGCGCTCATGAAGAAGAACACACCAGTAGCCGCGACCGCCAAAAACGCCGCTGAAATCCCCGCTCTACGCCGAATCCGGTCTACTACCGTCCTATGCGTGCGGCGGGATAACTCAGTCGTTATGGCGGGCGATGGCCAGGTTACGCTCGGCGAATCTGTGATCAAGCACGGGGCTAAGAAGATTCGGCGGCTTTATCAGGATAAGATTCTCGCGGGATTTGCCGGGTCTACGGCCGATGCGTTTACCTTGTTTAGCCGGTTCGAGGCTAAGTTGGAGCAGTATCACGGCAATATTGGACGGTCGGCCGTTGAGTTAGCCAAGGACTGGCGGACGGACAAGTATCTGCGGCATCTAGAAGCTTTGCTGCTGGTGTCGGACAAGGACGCAACGTTTTTGCTGAGCGGGCAGGGGGACGTGATCGAGCCGGATACGGGGATTGCGGCGATTGGGTCGGGCGGTCCGTTTGCGCAGGCGGCGGCGCAGGCTCTGGCGGATCATACGCAGCTCTCGCCGCGGCAGATTGCCGAAGAAGCGATGAAGATTGCCAGCCGTATGTGCATCTATACAAATGAGAGGATTACCATCGAGGAACTCTAGCTGCGCGTCGTTCGCTGTTCGTCGTTCGCAAGACCATCCGCACTGGCGCGAATAGCGAATAGCGAACAGCGACAGACGAATAGCGAACGAATTTTATGGCTATTTATTTACCCGGTACCGCCGAGGAAGAGCAAGTCACGCTGGATGAGCTGACTCCGCGCGAGATTGTCACGGAGCTCGACAAATATGTTGTCGGGCAAAAGGACGCCAAGCGCGCGGTGGCGATTGCGCTGCGCAACCGCATGCGGCGGCAAAAGCTTACTCCGGAGATGGCAGAAGAAGTTATCCCGAAAAATATCATCATGATCGGGCCGACGGGCGTCGGTAAGACCGAGATCGCGCGGCGGCTGGCGAAGCTCGCTAACTCTCCGTTTCTCAAGGTTGAGGCTTCGAAGTTTACGGAAGTTGGCTACGTGGGCCGCGATGTGGAGTCGATGATCCGCGACCTGGTTGAGATCGCGATCGAGATGGTGCGGGAAGAAAAGCTGGAGGACGTCGCCGATAAAGCGGAGTTGAATGCGGAGGAGCGGCTGCTGGATATTTTGTTGCCGCCGATTTCGCCGCGGCCTTCAGATTCGAGCTCGCCCGGGTCGTCCGGCGGCGTGGTGATTGACGCCAGCACCACCCTGACTGAGTCATCCAGCCGCACCCGCGAAAAGCTAAGACAGCAGTTGCGCGAAGGCAAGCTCGACGATCGCACGGTCGAGATTGAAACGCGCGAACGCAATTTTCCGTCGTTCGAAATTATCTCGAACCAGGGCGTCGAGGAGATGGACGTCAACATCAAAGACATGTTGCCGAACATCTTTGGACAGCGCACAAAGAAGCGCAAGATGAAGGTCAACGAGGCCTTCGAGTATCTGATCCAGGAAGAAGAGCAGCGCCTGATCGACATGGAGCAAGTCACGCGTGTCGCGATCGATCGCGTGGAGAATTCCGGCATCATCTTTCTCGATGAAATCGACAAGATCGCCGGCCGCGAAAGCGGCCATGGGCCGGACGTTTCGCGCGAGGGCGTGCAGCGCGACATTCTGCCGATTGTCGAAGGCACGACGGTGAATACGCGCTATGGCATGGTGCGCACCGACCACATACTTTTTGTGGCGGCGGGCGCATTTCACGTTTCGAAGCCGAGCGATCTGATTCCCGAATTGCAGGGGCGCTTTCCGATCCGAGTGGAATTGCAGTCGCTGACCATGGCGGATTTCGTCCGCATTTTGACCGAGCCGAAGTCGTCGCTGACGCGGCAATATATTGCTCTGCTGGAGACGGAGGGAGTAAAGCTGGAGTTCACTACAGACGCACTTGAAGAAGTGGCGCGCTTTGCCTTTCGCGTGAATGAAGGCACGGAGAATATCGGCGCACGCCGTCTCCACACCATCATGGAGCGCGTGCTCGATGAAATCAGCTTTGAGGCTCCCGAGAAAAAAGGGCAGACGTTCGCGGTGGATTCGGCGTACGTGCAGAAAATGCTGAGCGAGATTGTTAAGGATCAGGATTTATCGAGATACATTCTCTAGACGATGTAACAACGGCCATAGTCGGGTTCTCCGGTCCGACGCGGCGCCCGGCAAGGCGGGACTTGATCCAATTCCAGGCACGCGCTATATCAGCTGTGTCAATGAAGAGAATGTACGCGGACAAAACATCCCATTGAAAGAGCGAGATGTTGAGGGAGTATTCCAGCGAAAGATGAAAGAGCAGGCCAAGCGCGAGCAGGAAGTAGCGAAGGTTTCTCACCCAGATCAGGACTCCCAAACAGAATTCCAGAGCAATCGCCGACCAGCCTGCCCATTTGAGCGTCGTCGCGCCGAGAAGCCACGCAGGGACAGGGAAGCGTCGCAGTGAATCCAGGTGATAGACATAGTACAGCGCGGTTCCGTTCAGCCAGAGCGGACTTTTTACCTTGGTGAAAAAAGCGACAAAATACAGCAGAGAAAGCTGAAGTTGAATCATCCGCTGCGCCCACGGTCTTTGCGGTTCTATGACGTCATCTTGTTCGAAAGCACCTTTCTTTTTTCTACGCCAGATCCGCAGCAGCCTGTCGAAAGAAAGTGCCGCACCCGCCGGAGCAAACATCAGGAAGAATCCCGCAAGGCGCAGGAAAGTATCGCCGCCGTGCGTGATGTAGAGGTCCCTCTGATGAATCGAAGTAAGGCACACAAATACAATCACGCTGTTGATGCGCGTGAACAGCCCGACGGTGAGCAGGACCGCCGAGCCCAGAAAAACCCAGAAGAATGCGCCGATCCACTCATCTGTTTGCGGAATGATGGTGAAAAGATTGATGCGCGTGCCGGGCTCCGCGGTTTGCATAGTTTGCAGACTGATCCAGGAGTGTGGGCCGTACCAGGCCAGCCAATCCGCGTGCAGCAAGATGAGAGTCGCGACAATCAATAAGCCATAAGCGATGCGAAACAGCGCAATCGGCAGCGGAGATTCTTTCGCAAAAAAAAATCGATTCCACCCCTCCACTAAGGACCGCAGCGTCCGCCTCATCGCCAATCTTCCCTCATTGCAAAATCCTCGCTCATTGCAGATCCTCGGGGCGGACGCCGTAGCCCAGGAGAACATGCCGATCCCAGCGCTCAGGCTGATAAGAGCCGTCGGGACGCGGAATAATGACCGAATACCATCGAATCAGGATGATGGTCTTCGCCGGATTTGATGGCGTGCTGTTCAGGCGTGCAATGTGGCGCGCGACGTCCGGCCACAAAGCGTCGTTGTCATCGATCTGGATGACTTCCGAGAATTTGCGATAGCGCTCTTTGAAGTAACGGTCGGTCAGGCTGAGCTGCTCCATGCGCGGGAACGGCCAGGTAGTTCTCGAGCCATCCTTATAGATGACGGTTGCTTCGACGTAGCTGTTCGAGGGCCAGGGCGTGGGGGCGAACATATCCCAAGCTTGAAAGAGCCCGGCCCATAGGAAGTACGGGCGCACCAGCCTTCTGCATAGCAGGATTGGTGGCAGGTTGAGGGGGACGCACCAGCAGGTGATAGCAACGATGTGAAAAATCAGGAAGAGGTTGATGAAGAGGATGGTGGCCTTGGGCAGCCATTTCGGGTGGCCGCGCTCTTCCTGATCTAGTTTCGTCTGCACACAAAGATTGTAGTGGAAAGATTTCTTAACCAAAGCGTGCTTGGGTTATAATGGAGAGTGGGTTCCCTGAGGTTTGACGGCGTCCTCTTCGTCGCTTATTCGAACGACCATCCGCCACCTCATATTCACGCCTTCGCTAGCGAGACGGAGGCGATTATTGATCTCCGGGCGAACGGAACCATTGCCTTGGCGAAGCGGACTGACGCCGTCACGCCCGCGAATGCAAAGCGGTCGGACGTAAGGAAGATTTTGATTCGTGCGGCAATGCACTTTGAAGAACTCGTAGCCCTATGGGAGGAAGTTCATGGCAAGAAATAAGATTGCCCGACATCGGATCGTTACTACGGACGATGAGATCGATCAGGCGATCGAGCGCGCCAAGGCTGTACGCAGAGGACCGCTTGCGACCGCAGTCGAATACATGCCGGGACCGGGATTGGATCTGCTCATCCTCAAGTTGAATGACGGCAGCCGGCGCGCGATCCCGCGCGAAGATCTGCAAGGGTTGCAGTCGGCGACGAAGGATCAGATTGCGCGGGTGGAAATTCTTGGCGGTGGAACCGGACTGCATTGGCCGGACCTCGACGCCGACCTCTATGTACCGGGCTTGCTGAGGGGGATTTATGGTAATAAAAAGTGGATGGCCGAGATTGGGCGCAGGGGCGGGTCGGTGAGAAGCGCTGCGAAGAAAAGGGCCGCGAGGGTGAACGGGCTGAAGGGCGGCCGGCCTCGGGGGAAGGAAGCGGCGGCGGGGGACTAGCGAGATGCAATCTGTTACTCGCACATTCACAAAACGCGAACATGTGGTAATTCGCTAACCCGCCACCTGTTTGAGGTCCTGGAGAGCCTTTTGTCCCTGGAACCAACGAAACACGAAAAAACCGTGCACCCCGAATGCCCATATCGAAAAAGTCATCAGAAGCGCGACCATGTCAAGGCTGTAAAGAGCGATGCCGAGAAGAAAGGCCCATCTGTGACCTTTGCGAGCAGCAAATCCCAGCGCGCATAGGATCGCGATCCACAGGACAACGGTACCCACGGCTACGGTAGGATAACTCTCGCCAAGCCGCCTTCCATAAAGGTTCAGCAGATCGAAGATGCCGACGTTGATCAGAAAATTGAAGCGCACCGAGAGGATGCCGCTGCAGATCGCCGCCAGGCCTGCGGCATAGAAAAAGTAGTTGGCATCGGTCTGGCCATCTTCGCGCAACTCATCTCGTCGTCGTTGCTGTGCTTCCTCGTATTCCTCGTCCGTTCGGCATGCCCCAACATTGAGTATGTCCATCGCCCACCTGAGAAAGGCGAGGCAAGTATATCCGGCGCGATGCCTCCGATCTCAAAATTGTTGGAGGGCGCGCCAGCATCCATCTGCAATCGGCATAGGGGGAGTGGTCACCCACTCTCCCCTGCCACACCACCGTACATGCGGGTCCGCATACGGCGGTTCAGTTCGGTTGAGCTAGAGTACGTCCAGCAACCGAGGAAGACCGAGCGAGTCGAAGTAAGCAATCGGAAGTGCGGACTGCAAAGCCGGACTGTTGGCCAGACGCCAGGGGCCATGGGGACTGCCGGCGGTTTGTGCCGCGAGGTCATGTCCGATGTTCCGCTGACGCAGCTTCCCATACCGCACCTTGCTGCGCTTCCATTGCTTCCAGATCACGGATCGCAGCCTGCGCCGCATCCATGCCTCTAGCCTGTGCAACACCGAGGGCGTCTGGCTGAAGCCGAAGTAACTCTTCCAGCCACGTAAGTAGCTGACGAGTTCCTTCATCATCTGTTCCAGACTGATACCCCGTGTCCGTCGCGTGAGTTCCCGCACTCTTTGCTTGCACCGCTGTAGAGCCTTCGGCGCAATGCGTCGTTTCGGCTCTTTCCCGCCGGTAAAGCTGAAGCCCAGAAACTTGCGTTCCTGCGGTCGCGCCACCGCGCTCTTCGCCTCATTCACCTTGAGCTTGAGTCGCCGCCGGAGGAAACTCGTCACGCTTTGCATGACTCGCTTCCCCGCCCGCTCGCTCGCCACGTAGATATTGCAATCCTCCGCGTAGCGCACGAAACGGTGTTTACGTCGCTCCAACTCCCGGTCGAGTTCGTCGAGCACGAGATTCGACAGCAGCGGTGACAAAGGCCCTCCTTGCGGAGTTCCTTCCTCCACCGGACTCACCAGCCCGTTTTCCATCACGCCCGACTCCAGGATGGCTCGGATCAGCTTCAGTATCCTCTTGTCGCTCATTCGCCGCGCGATCGCCGCCATCAGCTTGTCGTGGTTGACTCGATCGAAAAACTTTTCCAGATCAAGGTCAACCACCCAGCGGTTGCCCTGGGCGATATACTGCTGCGCCTTGGCCACCGCCTGATGCGCCGAGCGTTGCGGACGAAAGCCGTGACTGTGTTCGGAAAACGTCCGGTCCCATCTGCCTTGCAGAACCTGCATCACCGCCTGCTGGACAAACCGGTCCAGCACCGTCGGAATGCCCAACTTGCGGACCCCTCCGTCCGGCTTGGCGATTTCCACTCGCCGCACCGGTTGCGGTTGGTAGGTCCCGCTTAACAGTTGTTCCCGTAAAGCTGGCCAGTGCTGCTTCCGGTAGCCGGGTAACTCCGACACTTTCCTGCCGTCGATTCCCGGGCTGCCCTTATTGGCCTTCACTCGTCGTAAAGCCTGCTGACAGTTCTTCCGCCCGCAGACCTCCTCCATCAGTTGCTCTTCTCTAGCCGGACTTTCGGTTTCGCATTTCGCCGCGAACGATTCGGTCCCTTCCCGCGGAGCCCTCGGAGCTTCACTCCTCCCCTCCCCGGTAAAGGCCAGCGCCATCTGTAGCTGGTTCTTCTGCCGCTTGTCGCTCATCGAGTCCTGCGTCCTACTCGCCGCTCCTTACTGTTTGGGCCTTCGACCTTGCGGTCTACTATGCCCGCTGCTGACTCCCGCCCCACGGTCAAGTGGGATCGCTCCATCCCTCAGTCACGATGCCGTGACATGCGGCGCGTCTCCCGAAGTAAGTTCGACCGCCTTCGACGCGCAACCGCCGGATTTACCACCAGTGTGCTTGGTGGACACGGGCTTCGCTGTCCTTTGCCAGCTCGCCCCACACCGTAGGCCTCATCATCCGGTTCTTGTTCATCGGCTCCCGTCTTTGATCCACGCTTCTTTCAGACCCCGCCTCGCGACGACGCCCTTGCGCTTCTCTAGCCCTTCACCTCCACCAGGTTGGGCAGGGGACTTTCACCCCTTAGCTGTCGAACATGTTCGGCACACAAAACAAAAGCCGCCAGTTTTCACTGACGGCTAAAACCTCGCTCGCTTCGCTTCGCGGGGACGGACGAAGGCGTCCGTCCCTACGCAATCTAACTCTCGTACAGCAGCACGCCTTCGGTCTTCTCGGCGTCCACCGGACGGTAGTACAGCTTGTTCGCTTCGAGGAAGACCTCGATGAACGCCGGCCGGGTCGTGATCGTGCCCTGGATCAGCGCTTCTGACAGAGGATCTTCTATGTACTTCTGCAAGGCGCGGCGCAGTGGACGGGCTCCGTAGCTGCGGTCGGTCAGTGTCTGGTTCAGAATCCACTTTTTGGCTTCGTCGGCCACGGTTACGGTGATCGAACGCTGGGCTAGATTCTGGTTCAGTTGGTTGACCATCAATTCGAGAATCTGGATCAGGTCGGTTTCGCTGAGCGCCATGAAGAGAATGATCTCGTCCACGCGGTTCAGGAATTCCGGGTTGAAAGTGCGCTTGACCTCACTCTTGACGAGATCCTCGACTTTTTCGGAAACCATCTCATCTTTTGACGACTGGAAGCCGAGACCCTCGCGTTTCATCAGGTGCCGCGCGCCGATGTTCGACGTCATGATGATGATCGTATTCTTGAAGTCGACGGTATTGCCGAGGCCATCGGTTAGTTGGCCGTCTTCAAAAACCTGCAACAGGATGTTGAAGACATCGGGGTGCGCCTTCTCGATTTCGTCGAGCAGGACGACAGAATAGGGAGCGCGCTTGACGCGTTCGGTCAACTGTCCGCCCTCTTCGTAGCCCACATATCCTGGGGGAGACCCGATCAGCTTCGAGACCGAGTGCTTCTCCATGAACTCCGACATATCGAAGCGGACGAGCGCCTTGTCGCTGCCAAACATGAAGTGCGCCAGCGTGCGCGCAACTTCGGTTTTGCCGACGCCGGTCGGCCCGAGAAAAAGGAACGAACCGATGGGGCGATTCGGGCTTTTCAATCCGGCACGCGAACGCCTGATAGCGCGAGCGAGCGCGCTGATGGCGCGTTCTTGCGAGATGATGCGCTTGTGCAGCTCTTCTTCGATGCGCAGCAGCTTCTGCGTTTCTTCTTCTTTGATCGAGGTGATAGGGACTCCCGTCCAGCGCGATACGACGTCCTCGATGTCCTCCCGACCGACAACGCCGGTGGAGGACTCATCGAGGTGGTATTTTTCGCGAAGGGCGCGCAGGTTCTCGCGCTCCTTGCGTTCTTCGTCCGAGTAAAAGCGCGCCTTCTCGAACTCGTGGTTCGCGATGGCGTTCTCCATACGGTGGACGATGAACTTGATGCGCTTCTGGACTTCGGTCAACTCTTCGGGCAGCGTGGTCTGACGCAGCTTCACGCGCGCGCCCGCTTCGTCAATCAGATCGATAGCCTTGTCTGGCAGGAAGCGATCGGGAATGTAGCGATTCGAATGCGACACCGAAAAATTAATAGCCTCGTCGGTGTAAGTGACCGCATGGAATTTTTCGTAGCGCTCTTTGATGCCAAAGAGAATTTTGATGGCGTCGGCTTCGTTCGGCGGCGGAACTTTCACCGCCTGGAAGCGGCGCTCGAGCGAGCGATCTTTTTCGATCGACTTGCGATATTCGGCAGGCGTGGTTGCACCGATGCACTGAATTTCGCCGCGCGAGAGAGCTGGCTTCAGAATGTTGGCAGCGTCAAGCGAGCCTTCCGCCGAGCCTGCGCCAACGAGCGTATGCAGTTCGTCGATGAAAATGATGGAATTCTGCGACTCCATCAATTCTTTCATGATGGTCTTGAGCCGCTCTTCGAACTGGCCGCGATACTTTGTACCGGCGACGATCAGCGAAAGATCGAGAGCCAGAATGCGTTTATCGGCCAGGAATGACGGAACTTCCCCATCGGCGATGCGCTGCGCCAGGCCTTCGACAATGGCTGTCTTGCCTACGCCCGGCTCACCGATGAGCACAGGATTATTTTTGGTGCGGCGGCAGAGAATCTGCACAACGCGCTCGACTTCACCATCGCGGCCTACCAGCGGATCGAGCTGGCTGTCCATGGCCGACTGCGTCAGGTCGCGGGAAAACTCACTAAGTAAAGATGACTCGC
The DNA here is from genome assembly GCA_963800565.1 of uncultured Acidobacteriaceae bacterium. Taxonomy (GTDB): domain Bacteria; phylum Acidobacteriota; class Terriglobia; order Terriglobales; family Acidobacteriaceae; genus Acidiflorens. The sequence goes on along the minus strand of CAWDBM010000006.1, from coordinate 2,018,703 downwards.
GCTGCCCGCGCTGCGGCGCCGATTTTTCCTGGCTGGTGCGCGCCAACTCTTCGCGGATGGTCGAAAGCCTTAATCCGCGCTCATGCAAAATTTCAGCCGCAAAGCATTTTTCTTCGCGCAGCAATCCAAGAAGAAGGTGCTCGGTCCCTATGTGCTTGTGCGAAAGCCGTTCCGCCTCTTCAGCAGCATAGGCCAGCACGCGCTTGCATTCATTGCTCAGGGGAAGATCGACAGAAGTGGAAACTTTTTCGCGGATGGTGGTGTGACCTTCGATTTGCTTCCGGATCGATTCCACCGACGCATGAGAGCGCAGAAAACGATTGGTCAGGGCCTTGTCTTCCCGCAGCAAGCCGAGCAAAAGATGCTCTGTCTCAATATAAGGTGAGCCAAACTGGCTCGCCTCGTATCTTGCAAAGAAGATGACGCGCCTGGCTTTCTCCGTATAGCGTTCGAACATATACCCATTCCCCCGAGTTCGCGCGGAACGTCAAGTCTCCGCCAAACCCCTGCCCCTACCTCATTATGCATTTATATCGCCTGATCTCCTAAGCGATATCCGCCTGTTAGTAACCTCTCAGCTCTTACCTAAGGGTACTCCCAACTTTTAACTTTAGTGCTCACCTTTAGGTGAGCGTTACAGTTTATTTCGCCGGTTTATTACTACCGTGCTTTTCTGTCTTTCCTCACGCCGGAAGCGACTCCGGCGTCACTTCTTCTATTCTGCCCTGATCCAGCCGCAAAACCCTATGGCACCGTCGTGCAAACGCCAGGTTGTGCGTCGCAATCAGCGAAGTCAATTGATGCTCGCGATGCAAGCGCGCAACTAGTTCAAAAACCATTTCTCCGGTGCGGCCATCGAGATCGCCGGTAGGCTCATCCGCCAACAGCACTTGCGGCTGCGTGATCAGTGCGCGAGCCAATGCGAGCCGTTGCTGTTCGCCGCCAGAGAGTTCGCCCGAGCGATGATGCCCGCGGTCGGCCAATCCCACTTCGCGCAACCAGCGCGATGCTTCAGCCTCAGCCGTCGCAAGCGCCTGGCCGCGCGTCAGAAGCGGCATGGCCACATTCTCGAGGGCGGTAAATTCCGGCAGGAGATAATGAAACTGCCACACATAGCCGATTTCGCGGTTACGAAACTCAGCGGCGGCATCCTCGGAAAGAGAATTCACTTTAGCGTTGGCGCAGTATACGGCACCTGCCGAGGGACGATCAAGAGCGGCGAGGATGTGCAACAAGGTACTCTTTCCGGCGCCCGATTGCCCGACGATCGCCAGCATCGTTCCCTTGCTGACCTCGAAAGACAGATTCTCAAAGAGCACGAGTTCGGCTTCGCCTGAGCGAAACCTCTTACCTAACCCTTCGACCCTTAGTAAAGGATCTTGAGTTATTGGATGCAAACTTCCCCTCCTTCGTACCAAGCGTCCCTCCCGCGACGACCTGAGGAGAGAATCTGCGATCCATTAGAACATGCTCGGTTAAACCACGGTCGAGCCGAGGACGCGGAGGAACTTCCTCGCGGCTGATTCCATTTTTGGGAATCAGCTCTGCAAAAACTGTATACCGGCCGAAAACCGCTGCCAGTGACTGCGATCACAAAACAGCGAGACCGAAGTCGCGTACCACTCTCGAGAAGGAGCGCGCCTACTCGTAGCGCAAAGCGTCTGCTGGCAAGATGCGCGCCGCCGACCATGAGGGATAAATCGTGGCTACGAACGAAATTCCGATTGAGACGAGCGCGACAATGAATCCGTCGCTCAGTCGCGGTGCGAAGGGCACGTAATCGATCGAATAAACCTCTGGCGACAGTGAAATAAAGTGATAGTGTCCGCCAGCGTACGAAATGGCATAGCCGATCACAAGCCCGATCGCCGTTCCGATTACGCCGATCAGCACGCCCTCCGCGATGAAGACGCGGCGAATCTGTTTTTTCTTGGTGCCGAGTGACATCAGCACGGCAATATCTTTCGTCTTCTCCATCACCATCATGATCAGCGAGATCAGAATGTTGAGCGCGGCCACGAAGACGATCAGGCCGATCGTAATGAAAGTGACGACGCGCTCCAGCCGCAGCGCTCGGAACAGCGGCTTGTTCTGCTCCATCCAACTGGTGGCCATAAAACCTTGACCTGCTGCCCGTTCGAGGGAGCGGGCGACTTCACCGGCGAGATAGATGTCGTCGAGCTTGAATTGAATAACCGAGATCACATCGCCCAATCCAAATAAACTTTGCGCGTCGGCCAGGCGAATGAATGCCCAGGAAGAGTCGTAATCGTAGAAACCGGAGTTGAAGATGCCAGCCACATGAAAACGAATGTATTTCGGCACCATGCCAAAGGGAGTCAATTCGCCCTGCGGCGAAGTCACCAGCACCACCGAGCCGACAGTGGCTCCAATCTCGTCAGCCATATCCTTCCCAAGAATTATAGGAGGCATAGCCGCAACCCGCCGCTGCACCCCAGCGAGGTCATCGGGAGAATCTGGTTGTGTGGAGCGGACATTCCTGTCCGCTGCTGTTGAAGTTGCTTTTAAACTTGTTTCGCTCGAAGCTCCCCCCGTCTCAGCCGCCGGCTCCTCCGCAAGCGCCGCCGCCGATCCCAGCGTCACGGTTTGCAGCAAATCGCTGACCTTCGTCTCATACCGCGGCAGCATCCCCTTGAGCACAGCCCCCCGCGCTCGCGGTCCGCGAGAAATCAGCACCTGCTCGTAAATCGCCGGAGCCGCTGCCACCACATGCGGCTGTTTCGATAATTTCTCCAGCAGCGGACGCCAATCATGTATGCCGTCGCTCTCCACCCGAAGCAAGCTGATGTGCGCCGTTGAGCCGAGCAGTCGCGCCTGCAAATCCTGTCGAAAACCGTTGTTAATGGCCAGCGCAACGATCAGCGAAGCCACCCCCGCCGCCACTCCGAGAACTGAAATTCCCGTGATCACGCCAATGAACGCCTGCCGGCGTTTCGCGCGCAGGTATCGAGTGGCGACAAAAAGTTCGAAGCGCATAGGGCAGCTTTCAGCTCTCAGCTGTCAGCTTTCAGTTAAAGCGGATTATAACGATTGCGGAGGGAAGATTCGCGACGACGCGGCTCCAGGTTGTTTCTTAATCCGACGCGGCGATCGTAGCGCCGCCGTCCCCGGCGGCTGTCCGGCGGGCATCTTGCCCGCCGCGCCGAGGGCGAGGTCGCGCCCCCGGGATAAGGACGCCGACGCTACAGCTTAACTACTTCGCGTAAGTAATCCGATAAATCACCCCGGCGGAGTCGTCGCTCAAATACATAGTCCCGTCGTCACTGAATGCGATGCCCACCGGGCGTCCCATCCAGCGGCCTTTTTTCGTTTCACCTGGAGCAAGCCATCCCGTAATGAAGTCTTGCGCGCCGCCAACGGGCTGGCCCTTGTCGTCGAGCTTCACGCGCACGACTTTGTAACCCGTCGGAATGCTGCGATTCCACGATCCATGAAACGCTACGAAGATGCTGTTCTGATATTCAGACGGAACCTGCGTTCCTTCATAAAACGCCAGCCCCAGCGGAGCAGAGTGCGCCTGCATTTGCACTTTGGGCGAAAGGACGCTCTGGCAGCGATTGTCTCCCGATTTAGTGAAATTAGAATCAGGGACGCGATCGCCATAGCAATACGGCCAGCCGCCGTCGCCGCCATTTTTGCCGAGATCGTAAATCGTCTCGGGCGGAAGATCGTCGCCCAGCCAGTCGCGTCCATTGACGGTAACCCACACCGTGTCAGTTTTCGGATTCACCGCAACGCCGACCGCATTGCGCAGCCCTTTCGCGAAAATTCTCATGCCGCTGCCATCGGGATTGAATTCCATCACCGCCGCTCGCCGCGAATCTTTCTCTATACAGACGTTGCAACTCGATCCCGCGGAGATGTACATCTTGCCCCCATGAAACACGATGCTGCGCGTAGAGTGCCCACCGCCAGTAGGCAAGTCGGCGAGCTTTTGTGGATTCGTCGCGCGCAATGTCGCTTCGTTCCAGTCGTAGCGCCGAACCTTGTCATTCTCGGCGACATAGAACTTGCCTTCATAAAACGCCATGCCGTGCGGTTCGTTGAGGCCGCTGAGGACGATCACCGTCTGGACAGCCTTGCCCGTGTGCTGCGGATCGCGCAGCGCAACCACTTTGCCCTCGCCCGATTCGCTAACCAGCAGCTCGCCGCCCGGGGTAAAGACGAGCATGCGCGCGCCCTCAATGTTGTTGGCGAAGACCGAGATGTGAAATCCCGCCGGCAGTTGCAGCCGGGAAAGATCGAGAGGCGTTTTCTCGGCGCGTGCCAAACCGCTGAAGGCCAAGGACGCTAAGAAGAGAGCTAACAGCAGCGGATACTGGGCAACCGGCAGCCATTTTGGATCGAATCGTCGCATAAGTGGGTGGATGACCTTGGCGCAAAATTTGTTGTTCTTTTTTCGAGGGATTTTCAAAGCCATAGCCTGTCCGCGCAGTTTTTATATTAGCGGCTGCCAAAATTACCACGGCAGGCCTTCGTTCTCCCCCAGGGATCAACTACAATTTATATGAAAATAAAGCACTTGCATTTAATGGTGGGTGTTCCGCCATTTGGCACCTAAACTGTTAATAGAAAGGCGGGCCCGCGACCCGGGCGCTTTTCCAATGACGCTTTTTGAGGCAACCATTGCGTCGGCTGTTGCCTCCGAAATGATGCAAAAATTATGCAGTCTGTGCTTCGAAACGACGCCATTACGAGATAACGCCGCGAGGCGGCCGGAGCGATTTAGCTCCCACTTGGAGGAAGTTGAAAATGAAAAACCGCACCATCTTCGCTTTAATGCTGGCCGTGGTATTGGCCGTGCCAGTATTCGCCCAGGATACTAATTCCACCACCCAGACCCAACCCGCGGCGCAGTCGTCGACCTCTATGCAATCGTCGTCCACACAGCCGACCGCGGCCACCGGCAAAGAGCCGTTACAGCCGGAGACGCGCGAGGGCTTCTGGGGACGCATGAATCCCTTTGCGCGCAAGAAATATGTCGCCCGCCAGACGCAGCCGATCCGCGACCGCATCAACGAACTCGATGAACTGACCGCCGCGAACAGCAAGGCGATCAAAGACACCGATGTGCGCGCGCAACAGGGAATCCAACTCGCATCAGCCAAGGCCAACGAAGCCGATCAGCATGCTGTCGACGCCGGCAACAAGGCGCAGGCCGCGCAGCAAACCGCGCAGCAGGCGAACACTCGTATCACCACGGTTGAGCAGGTGGTCACCAACATCGATCAGTATCAGCCCGCGACGCAAACCGAGATCCGCTTCAAGCCCGGACAGACCGTCCTGAGCGCGAATGCTAAGACCGCGCTCGATGACATGGCGACTTCGCTGAAGGGGCAGCACGGCTACGTCGTCGAAGTGCAGGGATTTTCCTCGGGTCATGGACAGGTAGCAATCGCCACCTCGCAAAAGATGGCCGAGTCGGTCGTTCGCTATCTTGTACTGAACCATGACATTCCGGTTTATCGCATTTACCTCGTTGGCATGGGCAATGCTCCTGCGCCGACGACCGCCGCTGAAGGCGAAGCCAAGCCGAAGCGCATTACAGGCGGACGCGTTGAAGTCAGCCTCCTGAAGAACAATCTTGAGCAACTGGCCTCAACCGGCGCCGCGCCGCAGGATCAGCCGCAGCAGAAGTAGTAGCAACAGCAAGCAGTACCCTCCCCCTGGAAGCCTCCCGTGAAAGCGGGAGGCTTTTTTAGTTGTATGGGCGCGGAGCGCATTGATGCTTCCAGACTTCAGCTAAGTCCGGTTTCCACAGCTATCCGTTTCGACGCCGTGTTATCCTCCACGCGTTATGGAAACTTTGTCCTACGCTCGAACATCGTCACCCGTCGGGCCGCTCTTTCTGGCTGCGTCCAACAAGGGCCTGGTGCGACTTGAATTTGAAGCGCGCATGCAGAAGCTAACCTCCGGCACGACTTTGCAGGAATCCAAATCAGCGCTCGCACCCTACCTTCGCGAACTTGAGGAATATTTCGCGGGCGAGCGTCGCGAATTTGATTTCGCGCTAGATCTTCGCGGCACAGACTTCCAACTCGCCTGCTGGAACGCCCTGCTCGAAATTCCCTACGGCGAGACTCGCAGCTATCGCGATATTGCCGAGGTCATCGGCCACCCGCATGCGTTCCGCGCTGTCGGCATGTCGAATAACCGGAATCCCGTGGCCATCGTCGTCCCCTGCCATCGCGTGATTGCATCGAGCGGATCGCTGTGCGGCTATGGCGGAGGCCTCGATATCAAACGCAAGCTGCTCGACCTCGAGCAAGCCAGTGTTCCCACTTGTCTGCCGCTCGGAATCGGCGCATAATCGCCCTCCAGTGGAGCGTTTCGCATGCTGCCACGTGTCGAGTACTCCGTTACCGTCCCCGTTCCAGTCGATGCCGCGTTCAAGGCCTTTCAGGATCTCGACCGCCTGCTGCATCGCGGAATCTACAGCGAAGCTTCGTGGATTGAGGGCGAGCCTTGGGCGGTCGGCAGCCGCATACGATACACAATCGTTAAGCCAGTGGCGACCACGATTTCCGCGGTCGTGACTTCCATCAGTCCGCCGCGCGCGGTCAGTCTGCTCAACCATGCGCTGGGCGTTACCGCCGAACAGAACGTCTCGTTCGGGCCCGATCTTAAAGGCGGCACGCGCATTCGCATGGCGATGAATCTTGTCGGTAAGTCGACCGAACTTTCCGAAAGCGCAGTGCATGATGCCGTCACTTTTGTCGTGAGAGACGCCTTGGACACCGTCGCCGACCTGTGCCAGCGGAGAGCCTCGTAGCCACTATTGGATCAGACCGCGCTCTTGCAGAAACTCCCTCACGACCGCAGTTGGATCGCGATGCTGTCCATCCACGGAATAATTCAGACGCCGCATATCTTCGTCGGAGATCGCGCCAGAAAGCGCGTTCAGCGCCGCCCCGACTTCGGGATGCTCCTTCAGCATCTCACCCCGCATGATGGCGACTGCTTCATAGGGAGGAAAGTAATGATGGTCGTCCTGCAGCGCAAACAGATCGAGCGCCGGGATCAGGCCATCTGTATTATTCCCGGCAATGATGTCGACTTGATGTTCTTTGAGAGCGCGCGTAATCAGCCCGAGATCCATGATGCGCGGCGGCGCCGCGAAGCGCAGACCATAGCTTGCCACCAACCCCTTATATCCATCGGGACGCTCCATGAATTCGTATCCGAAACCCGCCCGCCACTGTGGAGTGAATTGCGCTGCCTGTGACAGCGTTTGCAGATGCAGTCGCCGCGCATCATCGCCACGGACAACCATGGCGAAGCTGTCGTCAAATCCCAGCGGCGGACCGACCATGAGACCAAATCTGCTTTCATAGTCTTCCTTCACACGCCGATAGATTTGCTGCTTGTCGCCGCTGGGCTGCTGTTTGAGAACGGCGGTCAGAGCGGTGCCCGTGTATTCAGGATAGATATCGATTCGTCCCGCAAGAATCGCCTGCTGGCAGATGAATGTCCCTGCGAGATAGAAGCGCCGCTCGACTGGCAGGTGAGTGCGCGCTTCGATGATCTGCGCGAAGATCTCTCCAAGAATCACTTGCTCCGTGAAATTCTTAGAGCCGACAACGATGCGATTCCTTTGCTGCACACAACCTGAAATCAGTAACGCGAGTGAAACGAACAACAGAACCAGTGCCAGAACAACCCTTCGTGATCCTTCGTGCCCTTGGTGGTTCATCGGTTTTTGTGTGCAGTAGAAAAATCCGCCGCCGGCCTACGATCTAGCGCGCAGCGACCCAAGTCGCCGCTCCAGTTGTCCAAGTAAGAAGTCGGCGAGAAGTGCTAAGACCGCCGCAGGAATGGCCCCCGCGAGAATCACTTGGTTGTTCACCATGGCAAGCCCGCGAAAAATAAATTCTCCCAACCCGCCCGCTCCGATCGCCGCCGCAATCGTGGCCAGTCCAATCGAGAGCACTGTCGCGATCCGGACGCCGGCCACAATGACACCAGAGGCAAGCGGCAACTCCACTTGAAAGAGTAATTGGCGATCTGTCAGTCCCATGGCGCGCCCTGCCTCGACGACCAACGGATCGACGCCCCGAATGCCCGCATAGGTGTTGCGAATGAGCGGCAGCAGTGCATAAAGCGCGAGCGCAAGAATGGCAAGCCGCCCGGCGCGCGCGCCTATCCACGGCGCCGGAAGAAGAAAGCCGAACAAGGCGAGGCTCGGAATGGTTTGAATAATATTTGCGCCGCCGAGCACCGCTTTGCCGAGTTGTGGAACCCGCGTGACCAAAATGCCCAGAGGAATCCCGACCAGCGCCGCAAGCAGCGTAGCAACACCCGCGAGCGTGATGTGCTCCAACGTCAACTCGAGCACTTGCTGCCGATTCGCCATCATGAACTGCAGGAAATTCATTCTGCTAACCTCGCGATCCCATCGCGCCTGTTCACCTCTGGCAATCCGGAGAAGGCTTCGATATAGGCCCGCACCAGCGGAAGTTGCGAGCGCGTAAACTCTGTGACCGGGAGGTCGACGACCAGGCGTCCGTCTTCCATAAGCGCGATGCGATCGGCCAGCAACAACGCTTCTCGCAAATCGTGCGTCACAAAGATCACCGGCTTCCGCATGCGTTGTTGCAGCGCGCGAAATTCTTTTTGCATCTCCGATCGCGTAATCGGATCGAGCGCGCCGAAAGCCTCGTCGAGCAGCAGAATGGGAGGATCGGCCGCCAAAGCGCGCGCGACGCCAACCCGCTGCCGCTGCCCTCCAGAAAGCTGGCTGGGATAGCGCGAAGCCAGCTCCTCATTCAGTCCGACCAGAGCGATGAGTTCCCGCACCCGAGCTTGGACACGCGCCTCCGGCCAGTTCTCAATCCGCGGCACGAGTCCGATGTTGCGCTCAACAGTAAAGTGCGGAAACAGGCCGCCGTCCTGAATCACGTAGCCGATGCCGCGCCGCAGCCGGATCGGATCCCACTCGGCGGTGCTGCGTCCATACACGCGAACGTCGCCTGCGGTGGGCAACAGCAAGCGGTTGATAAGTTTTAAGGAGGTCGTCTTGCCCGATCCGCTGCGGCCAAGCAGCACAACCGTCTCACCCTGCGTCACCGAGAGCACGAGGTCTTCGAGCAGCGGGCGGCCGTTCAGGCGGAAGGAAGCGCGATCGAATTCGATGGCCGGCGCGGGGTTAGGAGCAGTAGTCATGTCGTACTACGCTGAACATTCTACTGCGCAGTCAAAGTTTGTAGGCCGAGTCGGGCAAGCCCGTGACCCTGATTCCACCGTGGCCTTTGTAGCGAATGTTTAGCCCAATCAGCAGCGCAGTGATCTGCTCGATGATCCGCGCGTTCTCAAGTTTGCCGCCATCGATGGCGCGTATCCCCGGAATCTTCACCGCCAGCTCCATCGCAATCTGCGTGGCGTTCGGATCGTCACTGCACACGATCACGTCGCAATCGACGTCTTCGTCGAGGTTTCCGTTGAGCACGTCCGCTGAGACGTTTTGAAATGCTGCCACAACCGAAACGCCCTTCGGAACCAACTCCGCCGTCTGTTGCGCCGCCGAGCCTTGCCACACGCCAAGAGTGCGGCTGGCGCGTCCACCAACGCTTGCCGCGAGCGGAACAGTGGCGTCGATCAGTACACTGCCCGGGCGGATCGCCACCTTCAATTGTTTGAGCAGCGCCGCCTGCCCTTCAAACGGAACCGTCAGCATGAGGAGATCGCTGGCGGCGCAAGCCGATGAATTTTCCATCCCGGAAACCTGAGCATTCGCGCCGACGCGTTTGCGGATCGTCTCCGCTGCTTGTTCAGCGCGCGCTGAATCGCGCGAGCCGATGATCACAGTTTCTCCGGCGCGCGCCCAACGCAACGCAAGGCCTGTGCCGGCAGGGCCGGTACCTCCTATAATTGCGATCGTCCGGCTCACGCAAACTCCGGCGCCAAAGCCTCAGAAGAAGTAGTGGACGCAGCATCCCAGCAAACAGGCGCGACCGGCAACTTGATCTTCATCCGCGAATATCTCGTGTTGCGCTCGGCGGGGATGCGCCCGATCTCCAAGATCAACCCCTGAAAATCTTCGGGACTGGTGTACTGTCCCGCGGTCGCCCCCGCTTCGCGCGAGATGTTTTCTTCCATCAGCGTTCCGCCGTAGTCGTTGGCGCCCGCGTGCAGGCAGAGCTGCGAAAGCCTACGATTGAGCTTCACCCACGAAACTTGAATGTTATCGATGGATCCAGCAAGCAAAATTCGGGCGAGCGCGTGAATTTTGAGATGTTCGGCGAGCGTCGGCCCGCTGCGCGCCAATCCCTGCTGAAACAGAAGCGTGTTCTGATGCACAAAGCCAAGCGGCACGAATTCAGTGAAGCCGCCAGTTTCATCCTGAATCTGGCGGAAGAGATTCAGTTGCCGTACCCAATGATCGGGCGTCTCCATGTGCCCATACATCAGAGTTGAAGTGGTGCGAATCCCGCAGGTGTGCGCGGCGCGAATCACCTCCTGCCATTGCGCGGATGAAAGTTTATTGCGCGAGAGAACATGCCGGACTTCGTCATCGAGAATCTCGGCAGCTGTACCTGGCAGCGTGTCGAGCCCGTTATCGCGCAGCATCAAGAGATAGTCGCGCAGCGTCATGCCGGTCAATTCGACGCCATAGACAATCTCCATCGGAGAGAAGGCGTGGATGTGCATCGACGGCACCGTATTCTTAACCGCGCGCAAAATATCGCGGTAATAAAACGGCGGCAGGCCATGCGGCAAGCCGCCCTGGATGCAGACTTCGGTCGCCCCCAGTTCCCACGCTTCTTTACTCTTCCGCGCCATCTCTTCGAGCGAATGAAAATAAGAGTCGGCCTCCCGCGGTCCGCGGCTGAAGGCGCAAAACTTGCATCCCACAAAACAGATGTTGGTGAAATTGATATTGCGATTGACCACATAGCTCACGATATTGCCGACCAGGTCGCGCCGCAGCGTGTTCGCGGCGACGAGCAAAGCGAGCAGGTCTGCACTCTTGCTACTTGATTGGTCACCGTGTGATGCATCGCAATTCGCCAAGGCATAGCGCTCTTCGTCGGTCAGGCAGACGCCATCTTGCTTTTCCAACACGCGTTCTAATGCGCTGCGAATCTCCGACGAAGCTTGGGGCGCAATCTCGTCCCATGTCAGCGCGGGGAATTGCTCGAGGTCTGAGGCGGACCAGTTCATCACGTTCTCCTATGAAACTTCTATCAACGGCTAGCGAAAAAGATCGTTCTTCGCGGGCCGGATCAGAGCCCGCGCTCCGCCGCTTCCGCGCTGATAAGCATAGCCGCGAATGATGCATGCGGGCGTCCCAGCTAGCTTGCCGCAGGCTAGCCCTGCCGCACAAGCCAGTTCGTCGGCCACCGCCTCGATCGTCGCGTGCAGCGAGTAGCCATGCGGATCGCGACGCCCGCGATAATCAACCAGCGGCTTCATGCCGGCAACGCCGATCGCAACTTCCGTCAAGCCTTCGCGCCACGGACGCCCGAAGCTATCGCCGATGATGACCGCGATTTCGATCCCCAATTTCTTCTTCAACTCGCGGCGCAAGCGCGCCGCGGATCGATCCGGATTTGCGGGCAGCAAGACCGCGTGCTGGCCACCATCCACGTTCGATACATCGATGCCGCTGTTGGCGCAAACAAAGCCATGCTTCGTCTCGGTAATCAGCACGCCGCGCTTCTTGCGCACGATGCGCCGGCTTTCGCGCAGCGCCAATTCGCTGACGCGCGCGTCGAGGCCGTAGCGATGCGCCCACACTCGCGAAGCTTTCGTCGGCCGGATTTCGTCCAGCGCTTCCATCGCGCCTTCCGCCTTCGAAACAATTTTGTGCTTCACCACCAGGATGTCGCCATCCTGAAAGCGAAGCTGCGAGTTCTGCGTTGCCGCCAGCAACCGCACACTCAGCGATTCTCCGGCGCAGATTTCTCCGTTAACCGCAATCGGAAGAATGCGTATCTCTTCCGCCCTGCGCTTACCGGCTCGCAAGCCCATAGATCCGATCACGACCGGCAAGACCCCAGCTTCGTATCAGCTTCTGCGATCGCCTTTCTCCGCTGGCCGAAGCGAGTTCCGAAAGATCTTCGGGACGATCCACATCGCGCGCAATGCCCGGCAGTTCGATCACGACGCAAGGCATGCCCGTCGCCTTCGCCGCGGCGCGGTGTGGCAAAAAGCTGTCGTTGCCGAAGCGCAGCGGAAATAAATCTGCCGGAGATCGCCACGCTGCGTTCGTGCCACGCCCAGCTGCATCGGGCACCAGCACAGCTCCAGCGGGCGGCGCGCAGTCGACGATCTCTTGCAGTTCCGCGCTCTCGATCAGGGGAATATCCGCAGGAACCACCAGCGTGTTCGTTGCTCCCCGCTCTTTGCAATCCCGAGTTGCCATCTCGATGGCGCTGGTTTCTCCGGAGTTGTCGTCGGCAATGACGTCGAAATGAAAACGCGCTGCCAGCTCGCGCGCAAAAGGATCGCTCGTCACCACCGCAACGGCAGGCCGGTTCTGCCAATCGGCCAGCGCTTGCAGCACATCCTCACACATCGCCTGCGCCAGCGCGAAGCGTTCTTCAGGAGTAAGAAGCGAAGCCAGGCGCTGCTTGGCGTCGGCAAGATTTTTTATCGGGACGAGAATCATGCACGCTCCAGAGTTGACGCAGCCGATGGAGGTTGCGCGGCGGCTTCCAGCACGCTCTTAGCTAATACGATTCGATCTTCCGGCTTGCGCATGATGGTCGAAGTGCAGTGGACGCGCAAGCCAGTTTTGCTCAACTCTTCCGCGGCCATGGCGTCCTCGGTGTCGACCACTAGGAGATCGAGAAAATCCTGATAACAATCAGCGACGCCAGCGATCGAAACGGCGAAACCGTGCGCCGCCATGAGTATGCCGGCGGGGCCATTGACAGCGGCGCCGGCGACGATGGGGCTGACGGCGGCGATGCGGGCGCGACTTTCGCGCAGCGCTTCGCGGATGCCGGGCACCGCGAGAATCGGTCCGATGCTGGTCACAGGATTGCTCGGCGCAAGCAACACGAGATCAGCCGAGCGAATGGCCTCGATCACTCCTGGCGCCGGCTCTGCATCCGATGCGCCAGCGAAGCGCACAGACTCCACCGGATCCTGATACCAGCGCTGCACGAAATATTCTTGAAAGCTCAAGTCTCCAATGGGTGTCAGCACGCGAGTTTCGACGCGCGAGTTGCTCATGGGCAAAATACTTGCCTTGATCCCCAAGCCGACCGCAATCTCGGATGTAGCTTCGCTGAGTGTCTTGCCGTCGGCGAGCAGCTTGGTGCGAAGAATGTGCGTGGCCAGATCGCGATCGCCGACGTGGAACCATGTAGGTTGCCCCAGTTGCCCCATGGCTTGCAGGCAGAAAAAAGTGTCGCCTTTCACGCCCCAGCCGCGCTCCACGCTCAGTTTGCCAGCCAATATATAGGTGATGGAATCTACGTCGGGAGACACGTAGAGTCCCCACCACGACATGTCGTCGCCGGTGTTAACGATGACGGTGAGCTCTTCAGCAGGCACGAGCTTGCGCAGGCCATCGACAAACTTGGCTCCGCCGGTGCCACCAGTGAGAACAGTAATCATGCCGCCCTCTCTTTTTGAGCGAAGCCTTCGTGGTCGGTGGCGGCGCGAAGGCGCTCGGCCAACAAATCGCCCTGCGCTGCCGCGGGTTGCGCCGGCGTCATTCGGCGCGTTGTTGCGAGCATTCCGACGAATTCGGGATACACGGGTAGTCTCTGGCGCAACGCGAATCCTTTCGCTTCGGTACGGTGCTGTAATTGTTCCAGATGCGGCCACGGCTTTTCGGGATTAATAAAATCTGGCGTCAGCGGTGAAACCCCCCCCCAATCGTTGATTCCGCCGTCAAGCAGATCGGCGTAGTGCGGATCGGAAAGATTCGGTGGCGCCTGAATGTTCATCTTCGGCATCAGAAGGCGCGCAACCGCGAGAGTGCGCAACATATCGGTGCGACCCGGTTCGGGCCAATGCGACATCGGCGTTCCAGCCTTGGCGCGGAAGTTCTGCACGATCACTTCCTGAATGTGGCCGTATCTGGCGTGCATGTCGCGGATCGCGATTAAAGTATCCACACGCTCTTCGGGCGTTTCGCCGATGCCGATGAGAATCCCGGTGGTAAATGGAATCTTCTGGCGGCCAGCATCTTCAATCACGCGCAGACGCTTCGCTGGATCTTTGTCGGGAGCGTTGTCGTGCGCCGCATCTTTCGCCAGCAGGCGTGCGCTGGTCGTTTCCAGCATCAGGCCCACGCTCGGAGCCACGCGAGCGAGACGCTGCAACCATTCGGCACTCATCAGGCCAGGATTCGGGTGCGGAAGCAGACTCGATTCGCGCAGGACTTTTTCGCACATCGCTTCAAGATAGTGCAGCGTCGACTTATATCCCAGGTGTCGCAGTGTCTCGCGCATCTCTGGAAAAAGCAGCTCGGGTTTATCGCCGAGGCTGAATAACGCTTCGGTGCAACCCATGCGCTCGCCGGCGTGGACGACTTCCATCACCTCATCGGGCGTCATGGTGTGCGCACCAGCCTGATTGGGATCGCGGCGGAAAACGCAGTAGCCGCAATAATCGCGGCAGAGATTGGTCAGCGGGAGAAATACTTTGCGCGAATAAGTGATGACTGGCAGCTTGAACTTCGCCCGAGCAGCTTGTGCGGCCGAGAGCAGCATGGGCAACGCGTCGTCGTTCACTCGCAGCAGAAGGCAGGCAGACTCACGGGAGATGGTCTCCGCGCTAACATTCTCCAGCTCAGCTGCAATTGCAGACAGCGGTTCTGGGGAGAATGTGGCCATGCGTCTTTATATCACTCGGCAACAAAGAGCAATCCAAATTAAACCAGAAGCTCCAGCTAATCACCGCCGCCAACAATCCAATTCAGGATGTCCTTGGTGTTTATGACTTCCCCCGTGTCCCACTGTGTCCTGTGTGGTCAATGCTCTCACTTCGACATCACCAGTTTCGCAACCGTAGCCAGCTGCATCCGATTCAGGATGCCCTTAGCGTTTACGACTTCCCCCGTGTCCCTCAGTGTCCTCTGTGGTCAATGCTCTTACTTCGACATCACCAGTTTCGCAATCGTAGCCAGCTGCATCCGATTCAGGATGCCCTTAGCGTTTATGACTTCCCCCTGTGTCCTGTGTGGTCAATGCTCTCACTTCGACATCACCAGTTTCGCAATCGTAGCCAGCTGCATCCGATTCAGGATGCCCTTAGCGTTTATGACTTCTCCCGTGTCCCCCTGTGTCCTGTGTGGTCAATGCTCTCACTTCGACATCACCAGTTTCGCAATCGTAGCCAGCTGCATCCGATTCAGGATGCCCTTAGCGTTTATGACTTCCCCCGTGTCCCCCTGTGTCCTCTGTGGTCAATGCTCTCACTTCGACATCACCAGTTTCGCAATCGTAGCCAGCTGCATGTTCGACGTACCTTCGTAGATTTTCCCGATTTTCGCGTCACGCCAATATTTTTCTACGGGATAATCTTTGGTGAAACCGTAACCGCCATAGATTTCGATGGCGAGCGAGGTAACACGCTCCGCCACCTGTGAGGTGAAGAGTTTGGTCATGGCCGCTTCTTTGACGAAATTCATACCTGCATCTTTCATGCGGGCCGCGTTATAAACCATGAGGCGCGCGGCTTCGATCTCGGTGGCCATCTGCGCGATCTGGAACTGGATGCCTTGAAACTCGGCGATGGCCTTGCCGAATGCCGTTCGTTCCTGCGCATATTTCGCCGCATATTCCCAAGCCCCGCGCGCTACGCCGAGCATCTGCGCCCCGATTCCGATGCGGCCTTCGTTGAGCGTTTCGATGGCGATCTTATAGCCCTTGCCAACCTCGCCCAGGACATTTTCTTTGGGCACGCGGCAATCTTCGAGAATCAGTTCGCAGGTTGATGAGGCGCGAATGCCGAGCTTGTCTTCTTTCTTGCCCACGCTGAATCCAGAGAAATTCTTTTCGATCAGAAATGCGGTGATCCCTTTGTAGCCTTTCGACGCGTCGACGGTGGCGAAGAGAATAAACACTCCGGCTTCTTTGCCGTTGGTGATCCAAAGCTTGCGGCCGTTGAGAACATAGTCGCTTCCTTTGAGCTCCGCTTTGGTCTGCAAGGCGAATGCGTCGGAGCCAGATCCCGCTTCGCTCAACGCGTAGGCCCCGACGGTGTCGGCCGCCATCTTAGGCAGATAGCGTTTTTTCTGATCTTCGGTAGCCCAGCGCAGGATCGCATTCGCCACCAGCGTATTCTGCACATCGACAATCACCCCGGCGGAGGCATCGGCGCGCGAAAATTCCTCGACCGCCAGGATAGCTTCGAAAAACTTGCCCCCAGCGCCGCCGTATTGTTCAGGAATCTCTATGCCCATCAATCCCAACTGGAAGAACTGCTCGAGCAGCGCGTGATCGAAGACTCCTTTTTCGTCCATCTCTTTTGCCAAAGGACGGATCTTGTCTTCGGCGAACTGGCGGACGCTGTCGCGAAACAGAATTTCGTCTTCGGTCAGAGTAGTGAGCGGTGCGGGATTGGCGAGCTGTAGAGTTTCGGGCATGAAGGCACCTCGGCAGGATTGCGAACTAAAAATTGTAGCAGCCAACAACCGTCCAAGTGTGGAGCGGGCGCCCCCGCCCGCTGCCGTTGACCTCGGTGTCGTACTCGATCCTAGTCTTCGGTTAACCGGAGGCCTCGCGGGTTTCTTGGATGAGTTGCCAGCAAAAAGTCCGAGGCACGATCAAAGTCCAAGGCAGCGGACACGAGTGTCCGCTCCACACGCCCTGCTCTTTATTTCGGCATCAGCTCGGCTACGGTCAGCTCATCGGCTTTTCTTAATTCAGGGAAGATCCACGCCCACAAGGCAATGACCACCAATGTGCCAACTCCGCCCACGATTACAGCCGGGACGGTGCCGAACCATTGCGCGGTCAGGCCCGATTCAAATTCCCCGAGCTCGTTCGAAACTCCTATGAAGAGCATGTCGACGGCATTGACCCGGCCGCGCATTTCATCGGGAGTTGCGACCTGAATCAGCGTGGCGCGGATGATCACGCTGACCATGTCGGCGGCTCCTGTAAGAAAGAGCGCGATCAGCGAGAGGATGAGGCTATGCGAGATTCCGAACGCGATGGTGAACACTCCGAAGGCGGCCACGCACGACAGCATGGTAAGGCCGGCATGGCGGCGGATGGGATAGTGCGCGACAGCGATCGCGGTCAGCGCGGCGCCGACTCCCGGAGCGCTGCGCAGCAGCCCGAGTCCCCACGGGCCTGTGTGGAGAATTTCTTTGGCGTAAATAGGGAGCAGGGCGACCGCTCCCCCTAAGAGCACGGCGAACATATCGAGCGAAATCGAGCCCAGGATCACTCTTTTCTCGAAGATGAAACGAAAGCCGGCCAGGACTGTGCGCAGGCTGATGGTTGCTCTCTCGGCGATCACCTCGGCGGGCTGTATCGGCGATGCAGGTAGTGGGTGGATGCGGAACGTCATGATCACCGATAGGATCGACACGACCACAGCCAGCATATAGACAGCTTTAGGGCCGTGGAACAAGGCATATGCGATGCCTCCGGCAGCCGGACCGGCGATGGTTGCGATCTGAAAGGTGCTGGCATTCCATGCAACGGCATTCGAGAAATGCTCTTCCGGGACGAGATGAGGCAGGATGGCGCGGCTGACCGGGAAGCTGAAGCTGCGGCAGGCTCCGACTAAAACCAGCACGCCGTAGATCAGATGCACCGACTGCGGAGCCCGCCAACTGATGGTAAGCAGCAGCGCTGAGCACACACCATAACCCGCGTAGCAGGCCATCAGCAGCTTGCGGCGATCGAAGAGATCAGCGGCGTGTCCGGCAAAGAGAAAGAGTATGAAGCCGGGAGCGAACTGAGCCAGGCCGACGTACCCGAGGTCGAGCGGGCGCCTGGTGATTTCGTAGACTTGCCATCCGACGGCTACGGATTGCATCTCGATCGCCAGGACGATCAAAAATCGCGCAAGCGTGTAGGCGACGAAGTTGGGATGGGTGAACGCAACGCGCCCGGCCAGGCGGGGATCTTTCGCGGTGAGCATTCCTTATTACTTTGCCACAAAAGCAGCTGTCAGCTCTCAGTTGTCAGTTCTCAGTAAAATCCGCTGACTCACAATTTCAGCATTCATCCGTCCTCTTACTTTCTGTTGATCAGCGACGCTACATAGCCCGCGCCGAAACCGTTATCAATATTGACTACGCTGACGTTGGAGGCGCAGGAGTTCATCATTCCCAGGAGAGCGGCCAGGCCTTCGAAGGCCGCACCATAGCCGATACTGGTGGGAACGGCGATGACTGGAACTCCAACCAACCCGCCGACTACGCTCGGCAGGGCGCCTTCCATGCCCGCGCATACTACGATCACGCGCGCTTTCGCCAAGGCTTCGCGGTGGGCCAGCAGCCGGTGGATTCCCGCCACTCCGACATCGTAGATGTGCTGGACATCGTTGCCCATTAATTCGGCGGTGACGACTGCTTCTTCGGCGACCGGGATGTCGCTGGTCCCGGCCGAGACGACAGCGATCACCCCCTTGCCGTAGCGTTTTCGATCGCGCTTGAGAGAGATGGTGCGGGAGAGCGGTCGATATTCAGGGATGGTTTTCCTGTCACCGAACGCCGCGACTACGGCGGCGTACTGATCTTCAGTGGTTCGCGTGGCCAGGACGTTGCCCTCATGAGCAGCGAGACGCGAGAAAATGTCGGCTACCTGGGTGGGCGTTTTGCCCTGACCGAAAATCACCTCCGGCATGCCCTGGCGAAGAGCGCGATGGTGGTCTACCTTGGCGAAGCCCAAGTCCTCGAAGGGCAAGTGGCGGAGGCGTTCGACGGCCTCGTCGGGCGAGACCTGTTTCTTCTTCACTTCGTCGAACAGTTTGCGGAGGGCCTGGGGATTCATGGCTGTTTCGAACAAGATGCAGAGTCATTGTAGATGCTATGCGTGGTTGGAGCGCCCGGCGCAAAATCAACCGGCAAGGTATCCTCCCGCATGGCCAAAGAGGCTCTGGCTATAGAGAAGCTGGGCGAGAAAGGACAAAATCAAGTGATTTCAGTCACTTACGTAGATTACTTCAGTGGTTCTACGCCCTTTGGATAGATTGCCGTGAGCTTTCGACCACCCTATACTGAGGGTACTCTGGTTCTGGATTCTCTGGCAGGTGCGCGGGTAGGGTGGCCCTAAAGTAAGTGTGTCTTTTGGCCGATTTTCACTTTGGCCCGCAATTTGGGCCACGGCTTTGGCCGACTTGAACCTATGCGTAAATGCCTGCAAATCGCGCTCATGGCTAGCTTAACCGCGATCTCCTTTCTCTCCATATTTACGGCGACGCCGGCGGGCGCGCAATCGGGCGCTCCCTTGGGCGATGCCACGATTTCGCGCGTGGGAGCGATCTCTTCGACGACCGACGAAACCGGCCGCAGGATCTATGTCAATGACGGAAGCGGGGAGGCCACTGGCCTGCCTTCTTCGGCCTCACGAACGACTACCAGCTTCAGTGATGGTAGCTCTTCGCGATCCTCCTTAGTTTATTGGAGTTCGACCGAACATCGCTTCAAGCCGGTTCCCACCAGCGGCGCGATGATGCGGGCGGCGCGCTCGGCAGCCTCGGAGGTCAGTCACTACCTCGATGGTAAAGGTCCGAATTATCAATATCTTAACCGCGCCTTTACGCAGCAGGATATCGATTCGGCGATTGACGCGGCCGCAGCGCGGCATAACGTAGACCCCAGCCTGGTGCGGTCGGTGGTCAAAGTCGAATCGAATTTCAATCCCAATGCGGTCTCGCGCAAGGGAGCCATGGGGCTGATGCAGCTCATGCCTTCGACGGCCCGGTCGCTCAATGTGGCCAATCCTTTTGACCCGGCGCAGAACGTGGACGCCGGCGTTCGGCATCTAAGGAAATTATTGGATAGCTATGGCGGCGACGTTCGTCTGACTCTGGCAGCCTATAACGCCGGTTCGGGAGCAGTGGCGCGCAGTGCGGGTGTACCGCGCTTTCGCGAGACCCAGAATTACGTCCGCCGAATCACAGACTTATATAACGGCGGCGGGGTAAGTGAGGCCTCGTCAGGCAGTTCATCGGCCCGCGAATCGCGGGAGCCGGTGCATGTCGAGCGCGATATCCGGGGCGTGCTTTATATCAGCAACACGCAATAGCTGCCCGCCGTTAGCAACTTTATGGTACGAGTTGGGTTGTCATTTCGGTAGGAGACGGACTCGCGGATTGACACGCGGATTGAACATGCAAAGTGCATAGATCCTTCCCTTCGTTCAGAGTGACAACGCAATAAGTCGTTGGATTTTAGTGGCAGGAATGTAGTGCAGACCCAGGCTTCTACGACCCTAACTCGAGGCGGCCTCGCCTTTCGCCTTGGCGTTGCGCTCTTGCTCGTGCTCGCTCCTCTTCCCTGCGCTTCCGCTTCGACTCGAATCCACCACAATGACTCGTGGGCCCGCCAGCAGTTTGCCCGGGCCGAGCGTATGCGCGAAGCTCTCAACGGCCGCCCCGCAGGCGAGCGTACGCGGCACGAATATCAACGCGTCATCGATTCCTACCGGCGTGTTTACATGGGGTCTCCATCCTCGTCGAAGGCCGATCCCAGCGTGGTGGCGACCGCCGAATTGATGGTCGAGATGGGCCGCCGCTTTGACGACGACAAGATTCTCCGCGGCGCCGTCGATCAGTATCACTTCCTGCGAAAAGAATATCCGGGCAGCAAATATCGCTGCGACGCGCTGTTTACCATCGGCGAGATTTATAAAGACGATCTCAACGATCCGGCAGAGGCGCGTGCCGCGTTTGCCGATTTCTTACATCGCTATCCGCGAAACCGGCTGGCGGATGACGCTCGCGCCGCCGTGCAGGAGATCGACGCCGAGGCGGCGAACAAAGAACACACCGCCCAAAAGTCAGCTCGCAAACAGCGAACCTCTGGCGGCCGCTCCGTCGTCGACAACCCGGCAAGCGCGGCTGCGAGTGTTAGCGCCGATGCGGTTACCCCGGCAAACGCTAATTCTGACGACGACGCCGAATCGGGCTCTGTAGCAGCGACCTCTACCGACGCCCACCGCAACGCCTTGCCGCGCATCACCGGTGTCCGACACTGGTCGACGCCTGACTACACACGCGTCGCGATTGATGTCGAGCAGGAAGTGAAATTCGATTCCCAGCGCATCGCCCATCCCGACCGCATTTTCTTCGACCTGCGCGACACGAAACTAGCCTCTACCCTGGTCGGCAAAACCTTCGACGTCGACGATGGCTTCCTGAAGAAAATTCGAGTGGCCGAGTTTAAGCCGGGACGCACGCGGATCGTCCTCGAAGTCGATGAGTTGTCGAGCTACGACGCTTTCCTGCTGCCCGATCCGTATCGCCTGATCATCGACATTCATGGCAAGCAGAAGCGGACAACCATGCTCGCGGCGAATTCGGCCGTCGTTTCGGCCGCCGTGAAAGAGGATTCCGCGGCTGATGAGACTTCGACCTCTTCGGAATCGGATGACGCGGCCCAGCCAGCCGCCACGCCGGTACGCGAAGCGAAATCCGCACCGCAGAAAGCGCACCGGAATTCCGCGAAAGTTGCTATCGGTTTTACCAAGCCGGGCCTGGTTGAGACTGACCTGCCTCCCGACAATAGCAGCGCTGATTCACAAACTCCCGATCCGGCGAAGCCTGTCAATGGCATTGGAGTGGTCAAAACGCAGGTGTCCGTCAAGGGCTCGAACCGCAAGATTCCCAAAACCATCGTCGAAGCCGACGACCGCGCGCCGACAGCGGTGGCCACGCTCACGCCAGAAAAAATTCGTCCGGAAGTGAGGCCGACACAAGACTCGAACCTCCCGGAATCCGACGAGCCAAAGCCTGCCAAATCGCATTCGCCATCATCGTCATCTTCAGCATCATCGTCTTCGTCGTCGCTCCGCCGGAAGAAATCGAAATCTTCTGCTGCTTCGGACACTGCCGATCTTCCAGCCGATGTGCGCGAAGTGACCCGCGAGGCGCGGCCTACCGCCGCTGGCGATCGCTCGCTGATTCGCGCTCTCGGCTTGAAGATTGGCAAGATCGTTATCGACCCCGGCCACGGCGGCCACGACACGGGCACGATTGGTCCAAACGGTTTGCTGGAGAAAGACGTTGTGCTCGACGTGGCCAGGCGGCTTGGCCGATTACTCGAAACGCGCCTTGGCGCCGAAGTGATCTACACACGGCAGGACGACACCTTCATCCCCCTCGAGACCCGCACCGCGATCGCAAACCGGGAGCGGGCCGATCTCTTCATCTCGATACACGCCAATTCGAGCCGCGATTCCGATGCGCGCGGCGTGGAAACTTACTACCTGAATTTCACTTCCTCGCCAGAGGCGCTGGAAGTTGCGGCGCGCGAAAACGCAGTCTCCGAGAAGTCGATCCACGAACTCCAGGATCTGGTCAAGAAGATCGCGCTCAAGGAAAAAATTGACGAATCGCGCGAGTTTGCCGGCGACGTGCAGCAGTCGCTCTACGGCGGACTGTCCCTCGACAACGCCGGCATACGCAATCGCGGCATCAAGAAGGCTCCCTTTATCGTGCTGATTGGCGCGAACATGCCCTCGATTCTCGCCGAGATTTCCTTCGTGTCGAATCCCACCGACGAGCGCAAGATGGAAACCGCCGAGCACCGCCAGCGCATCGCTGAATCGCTCTATCGCGGCGTATCCAAGTATGCGAGCGGATTAAGCGGCGTTAAAGTCGCGAGCAAGATCGACAAACCCGAAGGCCAATAAACGCGAATGCTAAGTCCACCAACATTGGTCTAGGATTGGGCCGTCAATCCCCACTCCCTTAGCGAGATTCTGATTAAGTCCCTGGGTTCCCCCGTGCATCCCTGTGTACCCTGTGGTTTACGCTTTCTGCCGACACTTAATCAGAGCTTCCTTTGCAGTTCCATTCATCAAACCTTAACCTTCTCTTCACCTGACGCTAACAAACGCCTGCTACCGTTACGCGAATTGTCGCTAGCCAGAATTGGTGACGCTCAAACTCAATCCAAGATTTCCAGGAGATCGATTCATGAAAAGAACTGCGCTACTTGCGGGTGTGTTGGCCCTCGCCACATTCGTTGCCGTTGCCCAGGAAGGCCCTGTGCCCACAGGCGTTCCCCAACTTGACCACGTTTGGGTCATCATGATGGAGAATCATGGTTACGTCCAAGTGCTTAATAACCCGGCCGCGCCCTTCACAACTCAGTATGCTGCCGCCGCAAACCTCGCCACCAACTACTTCGCCGTCGCCCACCCCAGCCTGACGAATTATCTGGAAACCAATGCCGGATCGAACTTCGCGATCCTGGATGACAACTCACCAGACTGGCACAACACGACGTGCACTCCGAACATCACGTCCGGCAAGATCAATTACGAATCCGATTCGCACCCGATTTGCCCGATCGCCGGCACCGGCACCGACGCCGCTACTCCGCTCCTCGACTGCTTCAATGAAGTCACCGGACCGCCCTGCGACATTGAGATTGACGACGTTCATACCTACGCGGCCGATCCCAATATCCTCGGCATCAGCATCGCCGACCAGTTGGTCGCGAACGGAAAGACCTGGAAGTCTTATCAAGAGAGCCTTCCGCTCGGCGGCGCCGACTACATCAATTACAGCGACGGCAACTTCACCAACCTCACCGATTTCAAGCTCTTCAATAAGCTCTGGCGCTCGCATCCTCCCACCTTCAACTCCGGCGAGATCGTTCAGCTCTATGCAGTGAAGCACAATCCATTCGCCTATTTCCAATCCACGCAAGAAGGTACAACCCCGGGGAACAGTCTGGCCAACGTGGCTCCGTTTGACGGAGCTGGCGGTCTGTATGGTGATCTGGCGTCGGGCAAAGTGCCGAACTACTCTTTCATCGCGCCGAATCAGTGCAACGACCAACACGGTCGAAGCAATGGCACCGAGTTCTGCCAGTTCGACCCCAATGACAACGGCACTCAGGTCGGCCTGAATCCCGCATTGATGGCGCTCGGCGACCAGGCACTACAAAAGCTCGTAACCGCGATTCATGCCTCCCCGGCGTGGTCGAAGGGCCACAACGTCATCGTCACTATTTGGGACGAGGATGACTACAGCGTCGCTCCGACGGTCAATCAAGTTGCCGCCATCGTTGATACCAACTATGGCTACCACAACCTGCAGAGCAACGTTTTCTACACCCACTTCTCTTTGCTCAAGACCATCGAAGGCGGATTCAAGTTACCTTGCTTGAACCATGCCTGCGACCCGAATACGGCGGCGATTACCGACCTGTTCGCTCACCCGTAATTTGGCTGCGTTCTTTTGAGAGCCGGGCGAGAGCCCGGCTCTTTCCTTGTCTCCGTCCTTTGTCCCAGTCCATCCAGCATCCATCGTGACATTCGTAACCCTTCGCACCGTGTTTTCGGTAGGCGAAAGGCAGCGACCCGCGCTATTGTGTCGCAGACTATCCACGATGAATATGCGCGCAAACGTGTGTCTGCGGAGTAGAACTACCATCCTGAAGGCGGCTGCCTGCTGTTTTCTGGTGACACTGAGTGCGGCCGCGCAAGCCTCCAAATCAACCTCGTCCGCGGATGCCGCGAAAGTCGTGGCGCTCGAGCGATTGTGGAATCAGGCGCAAGTCATACGCGACGCGGATGCCATCGCGAGCATGATCGGCGACAAGTTCGTCAACACCGAGTGGGATGGGGAAGTGACCGATCGAGGCAGATTCCTGGCCGATTTTGCCGACCCGAAGTTTCAACCGAGCGTCATGAGTATCGACGACGTCAAGGTGGAAATGTACGGAGCGACGGCCGTCGTGGTCGGCAACTATCATACGAAGGGCACCTACGGCGGCAAGCCCTATGAGCATTTCGGCCGCTTCACCGACACCTGGGTGTTTCAGGACGGCAAGTGGCTATGCGTGGCCAGCCATACCAGCCTGCTCAAGAAGTAGATCGCGACGTTGCCCTGGCCTGGCAGTTTCGTATCGCAGCCGCCAAACCTTGACCACGAAGGACACTAAGTATCACGAAGGGCTTGCCCTGCGTATTCCTTCGTGAACCGTCGTGACCTCCGTGGTTAATGAACTTGCAAACTGCACCACTACCGTCCCCGGTGGAAACTTTCCTGCGCTGCCAGTAGTCTAATCAAGTAGCGTGGTGTGCGTTTCTGGGATGAGATTATTGCGATATTTTCTCGTTGTTTTTGCCTCTTTGCTTTACTCTGTGTCGGTCTTTGCCTCCGAACCAGCTAAGCCGCTTGCAGCTTCCACGAGTTCAGTCTCTGCATCTCCTGCCGCATCTTCCGCGGTTCTTCCTCCGGAATTTTCCGGTTGGCAGATGAAGGGTGTAGTGACGCGCAGTTCCGATCCTGCCTATGCCGATCCGACTGACGCGGCTGTCCTCAAGGAGTATGGCTTCGTCCGCATGGAGAAGGCCTCGTACACCAGCGACGACGGCCGCAATCTGACGGTCAAGGCCGCAGTCTTCGAAGATGCCAGCGGCGCCTATGGCGCGTTTAGCTATTACTGCTCCGAGGATATGGGCGAGGAGACGATTGGCGGGCATGCCGCTTTCCAGAATAACCGTGTGCTTTTTTATCAGGGCAACGTGCTGGTGGATGCGGTCTTCGACAAGATGAGCGTGATGTCGGCAGCGCAACTCCGCCAACTCGCAGGACTCTTGCCCGAGGCTGCCGAGAACAAAGGCAAACTACCTTCGCTGCCATCACGGCTCCCAAGGTCGACGAGCGAGAGAAGCCTGGAGAAAAATACCACCAAGTACGTGCTGGGTCCGGTCGCGCTCGATCGCATCGGATCGCCGCTGCCCACCGCGATGGTCGACTTCAAATCGGGCGCCGAAGTGGTGATCGGCAAGTATGCGGTGAACGGCGGCGACGCAACTTTGATGTTGATCGAATATCCCACCTCGCAGATTGCGGCGGACCGGCTCCGCCAGATCGATGCGTCGCATCAAGTCACGCAGCAACAGCCGGGCGTGACCCCGATTCTCGATATTGGGCCATTCTTCGACACCCGCACCGGCCCGATCATTCTGATCGCATCCGGGCCGTTGTCGAAAAGCGAAGCGCGAGCGCTCATGTCCGCAGTCAGCTACGACGCGGACGTCACGTGGAATGAAAATACCTACGTCACCAAGAAAGATAATCTGGCAAATTTTCTATTCAATGCCATCGTCCTCTGCGGAATCGTAGTCGGCCTCGCCCTGGTTGCGGGAGTGGCGTTTGGAGGGGTGCGACTACTCATAAAACGGCTTTTCCCCGATTCGATCTTCGACCGGCGCGAGGCTGTGGAATTCATCTCGCTGCACCTCGAAGAAGAGCCCCGCCCCCTCCCTCCGGAGCGGTAAGTGCCTCAATTCAAGGTCGTTAGCGACGAAAAAGAAGGTTTTTGGGCCATTTTGGAGCCGTTTGCCGACTTGTGAACGCATCCTGCAAGTGATTGAAAACAGGACTATTTAAGTCACAAATTTTGCTTGACACTGTGGTTTTAAGGCTCATAAGATTCCCGCAGAAAGTTCTGATGGATGAAACCTCCGTTGGGACTATTCTCCCTTGAAAGAAAAGGCCGCCCAAGTTGCCGGGTGGCCTTTTCGTTTTGGAAGCAGTTTTCAGTCATCACCTGTCAGTTTTCAGCAAAAACCAACGGCTGCGATTCGCTCACTGAGAACTGGCAACGGGCAACTGATAACTATGCTGAACTCTTGACTGCTCGCATCCGTACAATACTGTGGATGACAGTGGCAGTTCGGGGGGAGACACTATGTTCTGCGATCAATGCGGGGCGCAGTTGCTGGGCGGAGCGTCGCGCTGTGCGCGCTGCGGCAAACCTGTTCTCGGACTCATCGAGCTTCGCCGCAGCCGGGTTCGCGAACACGTTCGTCTCCTGGGAATTCTCTGGATGGCCTATTCCTCCTTGTACGTCATCGCCGGAGTTGGAGCGCTGATCATGGCCCAGGTGATCTTCGGCGGCGCGTTCCACTTGCACAACCCTCCGTCGCCTGAAGTTGCCGTATGGCTGCGCCCTCTTATGAACTGTTTCGGATGGTTGCTTCTGGCGATCGCGTCGGCCGGCTTCTTCACCGGCTGGGGCCTACTGCAACGCGAGTCGTGGGCGCGAACCTTAGCCTTGGTCGCCGGCTTCGTAGCACTGTTGCGCATCCCACTAGGCACCGCGCTCGGCATCTACACCCTATGGGTGCTCCTGCCATCGCAATCCGACGAAGAGTACAAAGCAATGGCCCAGGCCGCATAGTCAGTCCTCAATTTTGCAGAAGCAGCGATAGCACGTAGCGGCTCAGTTTGGATTCGCTCTGAAAGGGCACGGCTTCAGACGTGCCGCAAACTGCAAAATCAACAACAGCTTTTACAGTTTGCTGAAAAACTCGCGTTTCGTATCAGGGTATCGCTTCAGCGATACGGTAAGTTCCTCGGAATCAGACGCCCCTTGAGGGGCTGTACGTTGAGGCCGGCGTTTTTCAGCAAACTGTTTAGCCGCTGGGGGAATGTGTCTTTCAAACCGACCCACTTCCCGATAGCACGAATCATTGCACGAATTCGAGACGCCCCTTAGAATCGGAAGCAGGCCGACGTAGCTCAGTTGGTAGAGCAGCCGATTCGTAACGCACTCAGCCTTGCGTATGTTGTTGTGGAGTATGGTGGGTTCAGGGTCGTTTTAGGGGGTTCTAGGGTATCCCTGAGCACCGTTTGTACAGCGTTTTGTACAGCAATCTGACTAGCCGATTTCAGATCGGCAGGTCTTTGCTCTTCCTTCGCTCAGTCCTGGTTCTTCCCGCACGTCTTCTGACCTGCGTAGCATCCCCACTGGCACGAAGCTTTATCTTGACTCTCCCATCAGTGTCCGACTGGCACTATTTTTTCTCCGTTTTGTCCAAGATGATGTGCTCCTCTGAGACAAAGTAAGCAACCTTGCTGTGGTCAATGAAGTTCGCTTCGTCCTCGCTGGATGCTTTCCATTCGGGCGATTGACGAGCCGCGAGTAATTCTTCCCAGTCGTCAAACCAGAGTTCCGCCATGCCGTCATAATCAGGTGGGCGTTTATCTTCAGGAAAGGTTAGGCGGTGGCTCTGTACCAACTTGCGGAGTCGCGGAATTCGAGCACCGATGGGTCCGTGGATATTTTCCCAGTAACGAAAGAATTCCTCATCCGTCAAGCCTGCTTTCTTGGTAAGGCAATAAACAAGTTTGATCATAGTCATTTGCGCGGCTCGAAATCCGCCACCCCGCGGTACGAGATGCCATTGTCGTACCGCTTCAATTATCGCGTGTACCATTTGAGCATGAGCAGAATACATCCTGAGCCCCGGCTCTGACCCTTCTGGTCATTCGATAGGCGCCGAGGTCCTCCTTCGAGAAGAGCCCGACGATGACGAAGAGGAAGAAGAGGACGAAGGGGAGGACGACGGCGAAGATGATTACGATGATGAGGACGAAAACGGCGACGGCTACTCGGAGTGAGCACGCCCTCATTTATTTCAGTGGGGTGAAGGATGAAGCGTGAACACTTCGTCAAGGTAGTCGAGGAGGCGCTCGACTCACTTCCACAGGAGTTTCGCAGTCGCATTCGTAACGTTGCGGTTCTGGTAGAGGATATGCCGCCGAACCAGCCGTCACCGCAGTCGGGGCAGCAAAGGCGGCTGCTTCTGGGTGTCTTCCATGGCGTGCCCACGACCAAGAAGAGCATATTTGACCTACCGTCAGGACCCGATCACATCGTGCTTTATCAGAAGAATATCGAAGCGATCTGCTCCAGCGAGGCCGAAGTCCGCGAACAAATCCGCCTGACTGTCATCCATGAACTGGGCCACTATTTCGGGCTGGATGAGGACCAACTGAAGGATGTTTAGCGGTTTAGCGACGCAGATGGCGGACTTGGCAGTTCATTCCACGGAACGCCGCACAAAGGGAGTAAGCTCGAACATGTCCGATATAGTGCTGGCTTGGGGGTGATGAGTTTGGCAGAGATTCGACTACAAGAGGGTGAATCGTTAGAGAACGCCCTTCGTCGGTTCAAGCGCAAGGTTATGACGGAAGACATCATTAAGGAAGTGAAGCGTCACTCCTACTACCTGAAGCCGGGCGAGAGACGCCGGGTGAAGCAAGCTTTGGCGCAAAAGCGTGCCCGAAAAAAGATTCGCAAAGAGCGGGATTAAGTTGCCGCAATTAGGGCCGCTGCTGCCAGGCAGCGCCTCCGTGAGTTAAGGGCCAACTGGCGCTCTGCACAACATGGTACTGTAAGCAGCAACAGGAGGAGCCAATGTCAAAGCATAATTCTGTCACCAAACGCAACCGACGCCCGAAGTCGGGTAAGCGTGCGGACTACACTGCACGCACCATGGCGGCTGTGAAAGAACTGGAACAAGCAGCGAAACTTAAAGTTAAGTTAATCTTGCCAGCCGTGGCTTAGCACTGCCTACGTACGACGCAACAAAGTCCAGCATCGGAACCTCGTAAATGCTTGACGAGAGGTTGTTTTGGGAAGCACGTTGGAGCCATTCCCTCGGCGGAGACCATAACGTAGCTGCATCGGCGAAAACCAGAGGTGGACCCCATTTGGGATTCAACCGGCGTTTAACGCGACAGCTCTCGGGCGGAAGTTTCAGTCGTTGTCAAAGTGTCAAAGTACCTCTTGCTCCATGCGGGAAGGCGCTGAAAGGGATTCGGCTTGGCTCACGACGCTAAGAAACTCATTGATGCCGGAAAGGAAAACGGGTATCTCGCCTCCAACGAGGTGAACAGGTGAATGACCTGATTCCCAATGGTGTCCGTTCCCCGGAGGACCTGGACGACGTGCTTGCCACCATCGGCACGCTGGGCATTGACGTGCTTGAACGCCAGCCCAAGCTACCTTCCTCGGTGCTGAAAAGAACATTTGAGGAAGAAGTGGAGCCCGGCGGGGGCCTCGGACTCGACTTGGTCCCCGGCGCTGTTGAACAGACCGACGATCCGGTCCGTATCTACCTGCGCGAGATGGGCGTAGTCCCTCTGCTCACCCGCGAAGGCGAGGTGGACGTTGCGAAGCGTATCGAGCGCGGACAGCAGCGAGTGCTGAAGGCGCTTTCACGCTCGCCTATTGTGATCCGCCAGGTTCTGGCCATTGGCGAGGATTTGAAGCGCGGCGCACGCTCGATCAAGGAAATTGTCGCCTTCGATGAGGAAGAGATCACTGAAAAGGTCCTTCTGAACAGCGTCAAGGACACTACGTGCCGCATCGACGAGCTACAGAAGCATTACAAAAGAGCCAGCCAGCTAGCCGTACGACTACCGATTATCCCGGCAAAAAAGAAAGCACGCGAATACCGCCGCTGCCGATGTGGGCTGGGCCGCGAGATCGTTCGGATTTCGATCATCATCCGCAACCTAGGTCTCACCAACTTCGAGCGCGAACGCCTGATTGATCGGGTGAATAAGACCGTGGACATCATGCGCTCGCTCGACCGGCAGGTCAGCAACCTGGAAAGGAAGATTGAGAGCACGCGCAGCGAAGAACTCAAGAAAGATTACCGCAAGACCCAGCGGAGGCATCTCGCCGACCTGGAAAAGTTGGAGTGCGATGCCGGAGTGGCCTTTAAGGAGCTGTACCGCACCCAGCGCGAAATGATCCAAGCTGAGATGGACAGGGAGCAGGCCAAGCATGAGCTCATCGAGGCCAACCTGCGCCTCGTGGTTTCCATCGCCAAAAAGTATGCCAATCGCGGGCTGCAGTTCTTGGACCTGATCCAGGAGGGCAACGTCGGCCTGATGAAGGGAGTGGACAAGTTCGACTACCGCCGCGGCTACAAGTTTTCCACCTACGCCACGTGGTGGATTCGCCAGGCCATCAGCCGCGCCATTGCCGACCAGGCGCGCACCATCCGCCTCCCGGTGCACATGGTCGAGATCGTCAACAAGCTGATTCGCATCTCGCGGCAACTGGTCCAAGCTTTGGGCCGCGAACCAACGTCGGCAGAGATTGGCAAGCAGATGGACATTCCGGCGGCCAAAGTGCGCAAGGTGCTCAAGATCATGCAGGCACCGATCTCGCTGGAGACGCCGATCGGCGAGGAGGGGGATTCCCACCTCGGCGACTTCATCGCAGACCGCGCCTCGGTCTCGCCGGCCGAGGCCGTCATCAACGTGAGCCTGAAGGAGCAGACCGCGCACGTGCTGCACACCCTGACTCGGCGCGAGGAGAAGATCATGAAGATGCGCTTTGGTCTGGAGGACGGCTCGGAGCACACGCTGGAGGAGGTTGGCCTAGAGTTCGCTGTCACCCGCGAGCGCATTCGCCAGATCGAAGCCAAAGCCCTGCGCAAACTGCGCCAGCCTTCCCGATCCCGCAAGCTCAAGTCATTTCTAGAAGACGTGCACGAATGACGCCGGCTTTTGTACGCTTTTTTGCCATGCCTACAATTGGGCGGCGTCAGGGGCTTGCGTGATGACAGTTCAGCAGATCGTCGAGGTCGTAATAATCGTAATTGTGATCTACGTCGCGGTTCGTTTTTTTAGGAAAAGGGGGTAAGCTGACTCGCTGCGCCTGTGGGTGACGGTTTACCCAACCCCCGTGGTCCCGCACATCTTAATTTCTAACCGTCAAAGTCGCTATGAAGCAGTCGTCCTAAGATGGCACCAGCCACCAATGAAGCGTAGGCTTAAGGAATGTACACCACGACTAGAAGCATCGCAGGTGGCACTCTGATGACATGCAACGACTGCGGGCACGCGATCAGCATGAACAAGATTTGTGAGAAGCCCCTTCAGTCCGCAACGGACATTCTGAAGCACATGGCTGCCCACAACTCCTCCCGCGCCTTCGCGACGGTTGGGCGCGTCATCCGACCGGAACCGGAAGTCGGTAACTAACACGACTTTTCAGACGGCGACTTTTCGGAGTGAAACCGGGGCCGCCGCCCGACTACGAGGAGCCGCTCGCTTATTACTCTTCATCCAGATACTCGCCGGGAACATCGTCCTGCGGCACCTCATGCGTGCGAACCTCCCTCTGGTCAGTGTCACCAGCGTGTTCCACGCCCGACACTGCGTCGGCCTCGAACGCGTTTCCTTCCTCGATCAACTCGGACACACTCTCCGAATCCGCACCTTCGATGTTGGACAGTCCCTGTAAATCTCCCGATTGCCCGCCCCTCGCTCTCAGTCCTTCGAGTGCAAATGCCTCGGTATCCACGCTCTGGCTTTTTCTCCGAACCCGTGTCCTGAGTGCGGCCGGCGTCTTCGCACCGGTTGTCTTCTTGCCGAGGGCCTTCGTTTTCACCGCCGCCTTTTTCAAAGCGGGCTTCTTCGCCAATTTCTTCTTCGGAGTTCCCCTCTTCTTAGCCAGCTTCTTTTTAACCGTCTTCTTCAGCGGCTTTCCTTTCTTCCCGGCAGATCCCTTCGGCTTCGTGCGCTTCCTATTAGCTTTGTTCTTGGCCATACGCGCAGTCTACCACCGGCACATGCGTGCTCACGAAACCGAGCTAGACGCATAGCGAGGAAACCCACAGGACCAGTGCCCCAGTTTCCGCAATACCTGCCGGCCTGTCGGCAAGCCTGCCGAAATGTCGGCGCGGGTTTCGGTTCGATCGCCGTGTGGCTCCGGAAACGCTTGTCTCTCGTAGTGGGGCAGTGTACAACCTCGCTTTGGCATCAGGTTTGTGTCAGGCTATAGGCATGGCAAAGAAACGCACCAAAGCCGACAGATTAGAGCGGCAGACCGAACAACTGGGAAAAAGGGTAGATCGCCATCCCGACGAGATCGAGAAAAAGACAACTACCCGCGAGGACGCGAACCAAGGCGCTGCCCAGACCACACTCGCACCGGAGTCGGACGAGCCGACCACTCTGATCCCGATTGAGCGGCAGATTCAGCACCGCGCCTATGAACTTCACGAGCAGCGCGGAAGAACCGACGGTCACGAGTTGGACGATTGGCTTCAAGCGGAGTGCGAGATAAAGGGCACGCAGGCGAACGCAGCAACGGCATAGCTTCCGACTTTCTACGGTTCTTTGTAAATCACATCATGTGAGTGCCTCTTAGCAATCTCAGCATCTTCGGCTACCGACAGCGGCACGTTTTTCTCCCCTTCCCGAACGGATACGTCGCGCATGTAATCCTCAAAGCCGGGCGAGGAAAACACTGCCACTCCCTTTATGGCCTCTTTTCCAATGTTGGAAACAGAAACCCATGTTCCGGCGGGGATGAATACGGTGGTACCAGCGTGCGCTTCCCTCACCAAATCTCCCAACTGCACCCGCGCCGTTCCGGTCTGCAGAAAGAGAATCTCATCGGCTCCGGGGTGCCTGTGGGTGACGATCTCCCCTCCGGGCGCGAGGTTGGCCGTCATAAAGACGAGATGTGAGGAACCGCCATTCTTGGGGTCAACTTTCAAAATGAAGGTCTCTCCCGGATCAGGGTGTCCGGGCCAGCCCCTTATAACCCGCCGCTCGCCTTCGTTCTCTTCGCGGATGAGGGGAGTTATCTTAGATGATGTCCCCGATTGTGGAGCTAGAGACAATGGCATCCCGGCAAAGCAGCAAGCCAAGAGCACGCAAGCGCCTTTCATGATGACAGCGGCAAGTCTCGTCCAGTTCATGCGCCCTCGCAGTCGAAGCAATAATATATTTGGAGCGACGCTGAAGGCCACTGTCGGCAAGGGGAAAGAATGGAACCGATTCCGGGGTTTATGCTCAAAGCTGAAGGTGAAGACCGTGCAATCGGGTCACGGCTTTGTCGCGAGCCACGCGATCAGCACTACGCCGCTTGCTTCGCTGGCGCGAGCGCGATCAGCGCAATGCCAACGATAACAAGTGCAGGCACGTCGCCCAGCAGATGTCCGCGTTCACTCGTATTCTGGAATGCCTGTACTGCCATAATCGCGGCATGAACGAGGCTCGACCATGCTGTGAAAGCGATCAGGCTCCGATTCTCAGACGGATTACGAGACGCGAGCAGTAGGAAAATCCCAAGCGTGGCATACACTCCGAGGATCATCTGCTCGTATTCTGGCTGATTGGGCTGCCATCGCCATCCGCTCGGCCATAAAAACATCATCAGCGGGTAGACACCAAGCAAGAAAATCACCCCCACCAACACCAACACAACCTTCAGCGCCCGTTCGCGATTCATGGTGCCCTCCGGTTCAACACTAGAACGAACTCAGGGTGCAATCTTAGGGATGGGAAGAATCCGAAGTCAACGACAGACGGCACGACGACGGCTAAATGAGTATCGGCTAACACTGCGTTGTAGGCTCGGTACGGGCTTGGCTCAATCTGCTGCTATCAATCGGCGGTCACGATGCGGCTCTGTGCGGGGCTGACCAGTGCTAAGCTCACACCTTTCCCCCGGAGCAGCACCACAGGTCGGACAACGGACAGCAAGTACCTTTTTGGGGCTAAGTTCTCTCTTCACGGAAATAAGATAACGCCCAACCGTTTACGTGGATGGTCAATTTTGAACAGTTTCGGGAATTGCTGCATCGACCCGTCGGCCCCTACGAGGAGGGAGCCAGACTGTGGTGCCGGACACGACATCGTGGAGCAGTTGACGCAGCCCCTTTCTCGCCTTTAGCGCGACTCCACTCTTCGCGGCATCGGAATAGGTCTGGACGATCTTGAAACCATGAGACTCTGCGTACTTCTGTATTGCTGTGGACTGGTTATCGAGCGAATACTGCTGGTGCTCCGTGGACATGCGAAGGTACTGAGCGGCAGGGATGCGTAGATCGGCGGTCATAGTGCCCTCCTGCGGGGCACATCGACCAAACTTGCCTGAACTTTAGCGGAAAATGCTGTTTCTTTTCAGCAATCAAGGGGAATGAGAAAGGCAACGTTTTTAGTCTCGTCTTCCCGTTCCAGTCTCAGGCAGGGGCGGCAGGTGCATCTGTACTCCGGCGCGCCGGGGCGAACGGTGTGGGCGCAGTCGCGGCAGACGAACCGACCGTCCTTGTAGGCGATCATCGGTCTGAACTCGACACCGACGATGCAATGC
Organism: uncultured Acidobacteriaceae bacterium; assembly: GCA_963800565.1. GTDB lineage: Bacteria > Acidobacteriota > Terriglobia > Terriglobales > Acidobacteriaceae > Acidiflorens. The sequence continues at coordinate 1,983,662 of CAWDBM010000006.1, read as the reverse complement.
GGGCAGCGAATGACTAGCGTTGTGTCGGTCAGAGTTGGCATTTGCTCTCCCGCACAGGAGCCTACAAGGGTCGCACTTACCATTCCATCACACCCAATGCCGCAGACTGCTAGAAAGCAAAGAAATCGAGAGCAGCCCTTCCCAAATTGGGAACTGTTTCTACGCCGACACTTCGGCAGAGTGCCGACTAATCGGCAGGTAGGCGTAGTTGGACGCACTCTGAACTAGAAGAATAGAGGCTTCTGAAACTCAGCGACCTCCACAGGTCGAGAGCACTCCTCGTCATCATTCGCCACGTGGTTGACGCGGCTGCTGACGGCGAAGCACCTCATTTGGCTGGCATCACACGGCTTCAGCAACTCCAAGACAACCTGCACGTCGGTCATCCCCGGATCGAGCCACAAGTCATAGCTCTCGCGGTCGAGGATCACAGGCATTCGGTTGTGGACATCCGAGGTCACGACGTTCGGAGTGGTCGTCAGTATCGCGCATGACTTCACCCATTGCCCGCTCGGATCACGCCAGCGCTCCCACAGTCCGGCAAAGGCAAACAGTCCACTGTCACCGACCTCGAAACAATAGGGCTGCTTAGACGAGCCTTTTCGTGCCCATTCGTAGAAACCATCTGCCGGAACGAGGCATCTGCGTAGCTTCATCGCTTCGCGGAACGCAGGCAAGGCGTGTGCCGTCTCCGATCTGGCGTTGATCATTCTCGCTGCGCCAGAACTGTCCTTCGCCCATGCCGGAATCAAACCCCACTTCATCAATGAGACCTGCCGGACTGGCTCCTTCGGATGCTGGCGGATGACTGGGACTGGCTGCGTGGGCGCGATGTTGTAGCGAGGACTCCAGTCGTCGTCCCAAGGCTGGGCTTCGAACTGTTCCTCGATGATCTGTTTCCTGCGCGACAATCGGAATCGTCCGCACATTGGAGAACCCTGTCTTTCAAAATGGTTTCAAATCAGTCGTCCCGCTATGAGTTTCTACCATATACCAAACACGCAGCGTCAGAAGTGACTGCTGCTGTATCCGCGCCCGTTGTGAGGTTCGACGATGCCTCGGTGACTCTCGCGCCTGTCTAGTTCACGCTGGCAGGAAACGTCCAATCAGGATCATCAAGACGCTCGGATTCCCAGCGATGAGTATTAACTAAACATAATGAACCACTACTGCGAGTACACGCTCAAAGGCTGCTCCTGCGAAGGCGGCGTCCAAGAACCAGACTGCGACGAGGTGCGGTGCGATAAACCAGCCTCAATCAAAATTTATCAGCAATGGTTTTGCGAAAAGCACGGTGACAGAGTGCAGGCGATCATAAACAGACATGAAAAGGGTAGCCGCTGCCGTGATCTCAATCGTCAGCAGGCTCTTGGCGTTGCCAGGCTGTCCGACGATCCACGTGATCGCGCCCTTGGGGATGCGATCCTGCCAGAGCCATTCCTGCGGGCGGGGTTTGATGCTTGTAGCCTTACGCATGACGACCTGTCGGGTCATCGTGGCGACACCACCCAACTATGAATACGCAAAGTCAGCCGATTTTCGGCTTTTTGCCCGGCATCCACCTTTGACGACGCGGACCTTCGCTTCGACGGGGCAGCCCCATCTCTTGCGCCCAATTGCTTGCCGTGCGCAGGCTGATCCCAAGTTGCTGGCAAATGTCCTTGTACAAGACCCCTGCCAAGTGGCGCTCGCAGAACATCCTCCGTATGGCGTCAGACTTCATGCTGAAGGTTCTTGTAGTCGGCAAATTGCAGCGATTGTTGCTTTCGAAATTGCCGCTACCAATCTCTAGGTAGGCGGACGCCGCGAACGGCGACCCCGCGAGCAGAAGAGTTGACGGCTCGCATTCCAACGCCCGCCAATCGGCATAGGGGGAGTGGTCACCCACTCTCCCCTGCCACACCACCGTACATGCGGGTCCGCATACGGCGGTTCAGTTCGGTTGAGCTAGAGTACGTCCAGCAACCGAGGAAGACCGAGCGAGTCGAAGTAAGCAATCGGAAGTGCGGACTGCAAAGCCGGACTGTTGGCCAGACGCCAGGGGCCATGGGGACTGCCGGCGGTTTGTGCCGCGAGGTCATGTCCGATGTTCCGCTGACGCAGCTTCCCATACCGCACCTTGCTGCGCTTCCATTGCTTCCAGATCACGGATCGCAGCCTGCGCCGCATCCATGCCTCTAGCCTGTGCAACACCGAGGGCGTCTGGCTGAAGCCGAAGTAACTCTTCCAGCCACGTAAGTAGCTGACGAGTTCCTTCATCATCTGTTCCAGACTGATACCCCGTGTCCGTCGCGTGAGTTCCCGCACTCTTTGCTTGCACCGCTGTAGAGCCTTCGGCGCAATGCGTCGTTTCGGCTCTTTCCCGCCGGTAAAGCTGAAGCCCAGAAACTTGCGTTCCTGCGGTCGCGCCACCGCGCTCTTCGCCTCATTCACCTTGAGCTTGAGTCGCCGCCGGAGGAAACTCGTCACGCTTTGCATGACTCGCTTCCCCGCCCGCTCGCTCGCCACGTAGATATTGCAATCCTCCGCGTAGCGCACGAAACGGTGTTTACGTCGCTCCAACTCCCGGTCGAGTTCGTCGAGCACGAGATTCGACAGCAGCGGTGACAAAGGCCCTCCTTGCGGAGTTCCTTCCTCCACCGGACTCACCAGCCCGTTTTCCATCACGCCCGACTCCAGGATGGCTCGGATCAGCTTCAGTATCCTCTTGTCGCTCATTCGCCGCGCGATCGCCGCCATCAGCTTGTCGTGGTTGACTCGATCGAAAAACTTTTCCAGATCAAGGTCAACCACCCAGCGGTTGCCCTGGGCAATATACTGCTGCGCCTTGGCCACCGCCTGATGCGCCGAGCGTTGCGGACGAAAGCCGTGACTGTGTTCGGAAAACGTCCGGTCCCATCTGCCTTGCAGAACCTGCATCACCGCCTGCTGGACAAACCGGTCCAGCACCGTCGGAATGCCCAACTTGCGGACCCCTCCGTCCGGCTTGGCGATTTCCACTCGCCGCACCGGTTGCGGTTGGTAGGTCCCGCTTAACAGTTGTTCCCGTAAAGCTGGCCAGTGCTGCTTCCGGTAGCCGGGTAACTCCGACACTTTCCTGCCGTCGATTCCCGGGCTGCCCTTATTGGCCTTCACTCGTCGTAAAGCCTGCTGACAGTTCTTCCGCCCGCAGACCTCCTCCATCAGTTGCTCTTCTCTAGCCGGACTTTCGGTTTCGCATTTCGCCGCGAACGATTCGGTCCCTTCCCGCGGAGCCCTCGGAGCTTCACTCCTCCCCTCCCCGGTAAAGGCCAGCGCCATCTGTAGCTGGTTCTTCTGCCGCTTGTCGCTCATCGAGTCCTGCGTCCTACTCGCCGCTCCTTACTGTTTGGGCCTTCGACCTTGCGGTCTACTATGCCCGCTGCTGACTCCCGCCCCACGGTCAAGTGGGATCGCTCCATCCCTCAGTCACGATGCCGTGACATGCGGCGCGTCTCCCGAAGTAAGTTCGACCGCCTTCGACGCGCAACCGCCGGATTTACCACCAGTGTGCTTGGTGGACACGGGCTTCGCTGTCCTTTGCCAGCTCGCCCCACACCGTAGGCCTCATCATCCGGTTCTTGTTCATCGGCTCCCGTCTTTGATCCACGCTTCTTTCAGACCCCGCCTCGCGACGACGCCCTTGCGCTTCTCTAGCCCTTCACCTCCACCAGGTTGGGCAGGGGACTTTCACCCCTTAGCTGTCGAACATGTTCGGCACACAAATGAAAAGCCCCAGTGTCAGCCGGGGCGTGAGGTGTTTATGGATACAACGCTAGATACCAATACTCGATCCGGTCGGCTTGTGCGCAAAAACGGCATCCTTTATCGGGAATGCAACGGGCGGTACGAGGACTCGGACATCCCGACCGGGAATCCGCATATACCGTTTTTCAAGGTGTGGGTCGTGGACATGGTTCCAGTAGAAGAAGCCGAGATTCAGCGCCCGCGCTGCGAACACAAAGGGTCAGTGCCGCATCCTGCAACCTGCGTGCTGGTCTGGGAACTGCTGTCGGGCCGTGTCGCCAAGTACTTTTGCGACGAGCACTCGCGGGATGCCAGCCCTCAGCCGTACTTCGTGTCGGAGTTGGTGGGTTATCACGAACGGGCGAAAGCTGCGACTGAAGAAGAATGAACTGCTGATCAGTTGGAGGCGGAAGGCATGGTCACGATCCAGCGCACGTATATGCTCGCTGAAGAATAGCCTGAGCCGTCTGCTCACCCGAGAGTTGCCCATTAGCCCGAGGGGCGCTCCGTGCCTTTTTTCGGTAGTTCATCTTGCCCTCTTCGGTGTCCTCTCCCACGTCGATGAACTCGTCGCACTCTTGGTAAAACACCCCGGAGCCGTCATCGCACTTCGCCTGCTGGTCGTCGGTCATGCCGCACTGCTTGCAAAAGACGGCGCTCATTGGATCAACCCCTCCACTTCCATGTCAGCAAACTCCTCGGTGTCGAAGATGAGCTTTAGGCCCTTGCGTTCAAGTTCGAGTGCTTCGTTTAGTGCATCGACCAGCGATTGCAAGTCGCCCACCACGATCTGCCAGCGACCGTGTAGGATTTTCGCCGGGTCTGTGGACGGTATCGAGGTATGATCGCCCTGCGGGTCGTCCTTCATCAGTTTGAGCACCAGCAGGAGGTGCTCGACTTTTTTGATTGCGTATTGCATTTTCTCTATGTTCATTGTTTCTCCTGCAAAAATTCGGGGTCAGGCAGCATCACGGTGCTTATCTCAGGCTCAGCCTTCGCCGCTTCCTCTTCCTTGTCCATTTCCTTGATGTACCGCCAGATGTAGAAAAGCTCGTCCAGTTCGTGAACGCGGGCGTTATCGTCGCGGTCTGGCGACGAATCTCAAGCGGCTCGGTATTCCTGACACCGTGATCCAAGCGATCTTGCGTCACACGGACGTTGGAACCACACAGCGGTTCTACATCAAGACCGTGCGCGAAGACGTGAAGGATGCCATGAAACAGCTTGAGCGGAAAATCCACCGTGCAGCAGTTGTGCAGCAGCCAGAGCCAACTGGTCTGGTAAACTGAACAAAGTAAACCATAAGCCGACGTAGCTCAGTTGGTAGAGCAGCCGATTCGTAATCGGCAGGTCATCAGTTCAAGTCTGATCGTCGGCTCCATTCTTTCCGCTGTTCATGCGCTGGAGTTAACCGCCTGACGATCACGCGACGAGGATTTCTTGCGCAAGGCGGACTGATCTCTATGGCGCTGGCCTTGCGCCGCGGCATGGGCCAAAACGCGGTTCAGCCTACGTCCCACCCCGCTCCCTCCACGCTTCGCAAACAATTCAATGCCAACTCTCTGGCACAATTTGTCGATCCGCTCCCGGTCCCGGAGACGATTCAGCCGGTAGGACGTCGGCCCAGCCCAGATAATCCCGCCGTTCAACTTCCTTATTATCGCGTCGCAATGCGGCAGTTTGAAGCGAAGGTGCATCGCGACCTGCCGCCGACCAGCCAATGGGGATACGCATCGTCGGCGCCCGGACCGATTTTTGAGGCCCGCAGCGGTCAGGGGTTATTGGTCGAATGGGCCAATGAGTTGCCGGAAAAACATTTCTTACCCATCGACCACAATATTCATGGTGCGGAGGCAGATAAGCCGGAAGTGCGGACGGTAGTACATTTGCATGGCGCGAAGGCGGGCCCAAAAAGTGACGGTTATCCGGAAAGCTGGTTTGTCCCATGCAAGTCGGCGCTTTGCCACTATCCCAATCGCCAGGACGCGGCAATGCTGTGGTATCACGACCACGCACTCGGCATTAACCGGCTGAATATTTTTGCCGGCCTCGTGGGCACATTTTTTGTGCGCGACGAGGTTGAAGACGCGCTGCACCTGCCTCGCGGCAAATATGAGGTTCCGCTGGTCATCTATGATCGGCTCTTCGATCTCGATGGGCAGCTGAATTATCCCGTATCGAACAATCCGAAATCTCCCTGGGTGCCAGAAGTTTACGGTGACGCCGTCCTCGTGAATGGCAAGATTTTTCCCTATCTTGATGTGGAGCCGCGCAAATATCGCTTCCGCGTATTGAATGGATCGAATGGCCGGGCGATTCATTTGATCTTCAGCAGCGCTCAGGCGCAATGGTTTCCAAAATTTCATCAGATTGGCAGTGATCAGGGATTGCTGTCGGCGCCAGTCGAACTGACGCGGGTGCGTTTGTCGCCCGGAGAGCGCGCCGATCTGATCTTCGACTTCTCGGAGTACGCCGGAAGCAATCTCGTGCTCAGAAATGACAACTTCAACGTAATGCAGTTTCGCGTAGCCGCGAAAGGCGCGCCCGACGGTAGCGCCTTGCCGAAGAGTTTGAGGCCGGTTTCGAAGATTGCCGAACCCGCCGCAGTCAAGACTCGCATGTTGACCTTGGGCGAGATCGACGACCCGCAGAAGCGGCCGCTAATGTCGTTATTGAATAACGCTCACTGGAGCATGCCGGTCACGGAGAATCCGGTGCTCGATTCGGTCGAGATTTGGAATCTCATCAATCTCACGAATGACGATCATCCCATTCATCTGCACCTGGTGCGGTTCCAGATTCTCGATCGCAGAGCCTTCAGTATTAACGCCTACTCGACGACGGGAGAACTCAAATATCTAGGTCCGCCCGTAGCGCCCGATCCAGCGGAGGCCGGCTGGAAGGACACAGTTCGCGCCGACCACGGCATGGTGACCCGCATCATTATCCGCTTCGAAGGTTTCACCGGCCGCTATGTCTGGCACTGCCACATTCTCGAGCACGAGGACAACGAGATGATGCGGCCGTTCGATGTGGTTGCAGAATAAGATCGGCCGTGGGTCGTGAGTCGTGAGTCGTGAGTCGTGAGTCGTTCGCGATCAAACAGTTTGCTGAAAAATCCACCGGTATTCCCGCTTTTGGGCGGCGCAGCGCTTCACCGCTGCGATAAAAAGTCCCAATCTCAATTGTCATCCTGAGCGCAGACGGGCCGTGAGCAAAGCGAACGGCCCGGCGCAGTCGAAGGACCCCTACCTTCATGAGAATGCCCGCCGCCGCAGAGTTTCCGCGTTGCACAGTCCTGCAAATAGATTTAGCTCAGGCTTTTGGGTGGCACAGCGCTTCACCCCTGCGATAAAAAGTCCCAATCTCAATTGTCATCCTGAGCGCAGACGAGCCGTGAGCAAAGCGAAGGGCCCGGCGCAGTCGAAGGACCCCTACCTTCACGAGAATGCCCGCCGCCGCAGAGTTTCCGCGTTGCACAGTCCTGCAAATAGATTTAGCTCAGGCTTTTGGGTGGCACAGCGCTTCACCCCTGCGATAAAAAGTCCCAATCTCAATTGTCATCCTGAGCGCAGACGAGCCGTGAGCAAAGCGAAGGGCCCGGCGCAGTCGAAGGACCCCTACCTTCACGAGAATGCCCGCCGCCGCAGAGTTTCCGCGTTGCACAGTCCTGCAAATAGATTTAGCTCAGGCTTTTGGGTGGCGCAGCGCTTCAGCCCTGCGATAAAAGCCCTGTCTTCGATGACGGCTTCAGCCACTGAGGGCAACTGCCGCGCACTGCGAGAGTTTTTCAGCAAATTGCAAAGCTAACGACTACCGACCAACGACCACTCTACGGCAGACTGTCATAGCAATTCCCCGGCCCGTCGCTGGGCGGGTTTGCTGGCGGCGTTGTCCACGGAGGATTGCTGAAATCAAAAAAGTCGCTCATGTCGCTGGTCCCGCTCCAGCCATCGCGAGCGTTCAGCGGTTGCAGGCTAAAGCGTTCTTCGACCAGCTTTAGCCAGGCGGTGGAATCGGTCTGGACATGCGAAACATATCCCGCTTTCGAGAACGGCGAGACCACTACCACCGGCACGCGGAAGCCGTAGCGGGTGAAATCGCCCGGAGGATCATAGGGCGGCGTGCTGTGTGTCAGCGCCGCGAAAGTGCACCCAGGATCGGTGGCGCTGGTGCAAAGGTCGACTGGCTGAATACCATCCGGACTCGGCACATTTGTCGGAGGCACCACGTGGTCGTAGAGCCCCCCGGCTTCGTCAAAGGTAAAGATAAGCACGGTTGACGACCACTCCGGGCCATTCATCACCGCATTGATCAGTTGCTCAGTTTCGGCAACACCATCCTGGATGTTGGCGGCGGTGCCGTCTGGCTTCTCATCCGCGTCAGGCTTGTCGATGAAGGTAACCGAGGCCAGGTTGCCGCTTTGCGCATCCGATAAAAACTGCGCGAACGACGGATCGTTCACCACATTCCCAGTGTTCCCGAATCGATCCACGAAGCCGTTGAAGACAGAGGCGTAGGTGTATCCGTCGGGCAGCTCGGTGTAAACCTTCCACGAAACGTTGGCGGCCTGCAGCGAATCGAAAATCGTCTTCGACTGAATCGGAGGTTCTATGCCGCCCATATAAGGATAGGCGTAGCCGCCCGACGTCGCCCCCATCAGGTAATAACGATTGGGTTGGGTGCGAGTAGCCGCAGGCGCAAACCAGTTGTCGGACATGGCAAAGTTCGTCGCCAACCAGTAGTGGTACGGAAGATCGCTACCGGTGTAGTAGCCCATGGCACGGATGCCTTGCACATCATTCTCGCCATTACCAATGGCAGCACTGGCCGCGCTGACGACGAAGCCATCGGATCCAGGAGTCGGAAGGCCCAGAGTCCCGGGAGTGTTGGAACTCGGATTCGTAACATTGAAATCCCAATGGCCGACAATCCAGTCCGGGCTGAGGCCGTCGATGCACGCCGTCTGCAAGTGGAACGCATAGATTGGGGTAGTAGGCACGCCTTGAGCATTCGGCGATAAGTTCATGGCGCTGCATGGCGTCGTCCAAGGTGTTGCGCCGCCGGTTGTCGGGCTGCAATCATCGGGCAGTCCGTTGACTGAGCGCGGCAAGTTATACGGCGGCGCGCTGCGATAGTCATTCATCTTTCCGAAGTAACTATCGAAGCTGCGATTTTCTTCGGCGAGAAAGATGATGTGCTTGATCACGCTGAGATTCGGTGGCGGTGGCGGCGGGTTTGAAGAGCTGCTCGAAGTCCCGGCGCAGCCTGTCGTTGCAGCGGCCATCGCCAGCACGACCAGAGTCAGAAAACCTGTCAGCACATAAGGCGGCAAGTAGCGAAGCGTGGCGCGTTTCATACTAGTACCTCCGAACATCGAAAACGGAAAGATCGAGAAAAGAAAAATCGAAAACGATCGAACCTTAACGCCGCAGGTCCCACCCCTCCCCGTAGTTCTGGAACGGACGGGCATGCGGGCTGAAAACTCTTACTTGCCGGCTGCCGCAGCGTTCGCGACCTGTTGCGGGCCGCGATAGCGCGCGAGATGGGGGATCATCGGCGTTACTTCGAACGCCATCTTGTCCCGTGCCGACTGCAATGGCACAGGCTTGCTCTTGTTCATTTCAACGCGATCGTCCCAGGGGTCAACCTTGATGCGGCTGCCCAAAGGGAGCGCCGCGATTTGCGTCACGTCGGTCGTCTGAAGCGCCGGCGCCGATTGCAGCAGCGCGCTCATTCGCAGAATGCTGTCGCCCTTAGCCATGCGGCTGCCGAACTCAGGCGTGATCAGCGACGACAATTGTTTCGAATGAGATTCGAGGGCACGTAGGAATAGGCCCGCGTTCGCGAGTTTGTCGTTGTACGGCGAATTCTGCAAAAATTCGAGAGCCTTCTTGTCGGCGGCTTCTTCCTGAGCCGGGTTGCGCGCCACCTGTATGCGGCGGAAGGTCTCTTCGTCGGGGAAATTCATGCGATCGCCGAATGCGTACTTCGTATCCAACCGATGGCCGAGCGCAATATGGCCAAGTTCATGGGCCAGCACCATGGCGAGCGCGGCCTCATCGGGCAATACATCGAGCAATCCGCGGCTTATCACGATAGTGTGCCCCACCGTGAACGACTCAAGAGGCGTGGTTAGCAGGACGCGGGCTCGGACGTCGGGCTCGATATCGAGTTTGTTCGTAACTTCGAGATTGTTGATGACGGTCTCCAGAACTTTTGACACATCGCCCTCTGGCGCGAGAACTCCGGCGCGCTGCAGGCGGTCAAGCACATCGTCCTCGGCCTCACGCTCCCACTTGTGCGCGCTCTCTACGGGGAGAATTTCGTTGGCAGCGTCCGTCTGATCGGCAACATTCGCTGCCGAATCAACTTCCATCGAGGTGAACTCATCAGTGTCCGTAGGGAGCTTCAGGTTGTATCCCCACAGCCGCGTCTGGCTCCGCATCGCCAGCTTGCGGAACAAGGCGTATTTCGCGTCCGATTCCTCGCTGTAGACGAAGGCAGGCAGCCATACTCCGGGCCGCATGTTGGTGCGCCAGCTGTCAAAGTGAAAGAAAAAATTCAGGTGGCCCTGCGGCAGATAGGTGCCGTTGAAGCGGACGATGGTGTAGTCCTGATCTTCCACCCAGATGCGTCCGGAAAAATGCGTTCCTTTTACGTTGGCCTTCGGCGATACATCGAACACCAAAGTGCGAACGTCGCCGAGAAATTCCTGGTGCAGAAACTTCAGATCGTAGTTCTGCTGGTCAAACCCGTAGATGTAAACCATCTGCATGAAGCCGAGCGCCACATAATTCATCTTGTAAAAGCCGTTCAGCTTCTCCAGAAATCTGCTGCGCATCGACGTTGAGTTTTTCTGGAAAGACAAATCCTCGAAACCTTTTTTCATGACCAGGCGGCCAATGAAATATTTGTCGCTGGTCGGCACCTGCCCCAGCTGGTCATCGCCCTTGAAGTCCTGTATGTAGGTCTCGACCATCGGAGTGTAGACCTTCATGTCCTGAACGAACTTGGCTTCCCGATAGAAGATGCGGTCGGCCATTTCGTTATTGGCGAGTGCTTGATGCTCGGGCGCCCCGGAGGACGCGGGCGGAACGTCATCCGATGCCCACAAGCATGTGGCCGAGAAAAGTGCCGAGAAAAGCAAAAGTGCCAGAGCGATCTTTTGAATGCGTATACCGTGTCTGCTCATTGGGAACGTCTCCAATAAAAACTTGCTCGGCCAATTTCCAACCACGGGCATAACCCGCCCCCAGCGGGCAAAACAATTTACCTGCCGGGAACCTGCTTCCAGAACTCGGGCCAACTTCGAGTTCGGACGATCTACTTACGATGCGGTATTGGGTGAAGGAACCGGCGGACGGGTTGCCGCCGCTTTTTTGCAAATTTCAATGGTCATTTTCATCTACTGCAAAGCCACCATCGCATCTACTGCAAATTACTCATACGCCAACCCATAACAAGTGAAGCGCCTCTAAGTTTGAGCCGGGGGAGAGCTCCTATGAAGAAACGGATCGGAATGGTCTTCGGGACTCGTCCGGACGCAATCAAGATGGCGCCAGTTGTCCTCGAACTCAGAAAACGTTCCGACGAATTTATTCCGGTAGCGATCTCGACTGGCCAACACCGTCAAATGCTCGATCAGGTTCTCCGGGTGTTCGACGTGCGCACCGACATCGAACTAGATCTCATGCGCCACAACCAGACGCTGAACGGTTTAACCCGCCGAATCCTCGAGTCGATGGATACGCTGCTCGCCGAAAATCCTCTCGATTGTCTTTTAGTGCAAGGCGACACCACTACGGCTTTCGCGGCGGCCTTAGCTGCCTTCTATAGAAAGGTTCCAGTCGCGCACGTCGAAGCGGGCTTACGCAGTCACGATATTCATCAGCCCTGGCCGGAAGAGGTGAACCGCCGGCTGGCCGCTGTAGTCACGCAATTGCACTTCGCCCCCACTCCACTCGCGGCGGAAAACCTGCTGACCGAAGCGACCCCGGCGCAGGACGTAGTGACCACCGGCAACACCATCGTCGACGCCGTACACAAGCTGCTCGAGATGCAGACCATCGAACATCCCCTCCCCCAGGGTGTGCCCCACGATGGCTCGCCCATCGTCCTGATGACTTCGCACCGCCGCGAATCGTGGGGCGTGGAACTCGAAAACATCTGCGATTCGATCCTCGAACTAGTCGAACGCTTTCCGCACATTCGCGTCATCTACCCGGTGCACTTGAATCCGAATGTCACGTCCACGGTGGAAGCGAAATTATCCGATCGCGATCGTATTCATCTGATTCCGCCCGTCGACTATTTCCAGTTCTTGTCCCTGCTGCGCCGCTGCCATCTCGTGCTCACCGATTCTGGCGGAGTGCAGGAAGAAGCGCCGATCTTCCACAAGCCTGTGCTGGTGTTGCGCAAAGTGACGGAGCGCCCGGAGGCTTCGCTGCTCGGCATGGCAAAGATCGTAGGTACGTCGCGAGAAATGATTGTCAGCGAGGCGTCACGGCTTCTAAGCAACGAATATGCCTATAAAACCATGGCCGCCGGCGAATGTCCCTATGGCGACGGGCGCGCCGCCGCGCGAATCGCGACCGCGTTGTCGCGCTGGCTGAATGGTGAATGGCCCGTTCTGCACGACTCCGAGCAGTTCCAGGGTGCCGGGAGTAGCGAACAAATTGCGCTGCACTCCGACGGGTTGGTGGGACAAGCAGTTGAAGTTGGTGACCAGGAATTAGCGGGACAGGTAGAAGGACGCGGTGACGTATGTTAATGGATTTATTTCGTATCGTATTGTTACTTATTTGTATTTACACATTCCGACACTATTACTTTACGTTCAATCGCCTCTTCGGTAAGCAGCGCCATCCCTACGTTGATTTGGAAAGTGCTGCGTGGCCAGAGATCACGGTATTAATCGCCGCCCACAATGAAGAAGCAGTAGTCGCCGACATCATGAAGGCCCTGATCGAAGCCGACTATCCCCAGGAGAAGATGACGATTATTCCGGTCAATGACCGCTCGACCGATCGCACACGCGAAATCATCGACGCCTTCGCCGAGCAGCACCCACTCATCGAACCCTTCCATCGTGTAGGCGGAAAGCCAGGCAAGGCGGCCGCTTTGAAGGACGCCATGATATTGGTGAAGACCGAAGTCGTGCTGATTTTTGACGCCGATTACATCCCCGGCAAAGCCCTCCTGCGGCAACTGGTCGCGCCCTTTTTCGACCCTGAAATTGGCGCGGTCATGGGACGAGTGGTGCCGCTGAATGTCGGCAAGAAATCTTTGACCCGCCTTTTGGATCTGGAGCGCTCAGGCGGATATCAGGTCGATCAGCAGGCTCGCATGAATCTCCACTTGGTGCCGCAATACGGCGGAACGGTGGCGGGTGTGCGCAAGAGCGCCCTCGAAGAAATCGGCGGATGGAATGAGAACGCATTGGCTGAGGACACCGATCTTACCTACCGTTTGCTGATCGCCGGTTGGAAGACGGTTTACGAAAATCGAGCCGAATGCTACGAAGAAGTCCCCGAACGCTGGCCAGTGCGTGTGCGCCAGATTACGCGTTGGGCCAAAGGCCACAATCAGGCGATGGTGAGTTATATCGGCCGCACAGCGAAGTGCCCCGGCCTTGGATGGTTCGAGCGCATCGACGGATTGCTGCTCTTGGGTGTGTACCTCATGGGCCCCGTGCTGTTGTTGGGATGGCTGCTCGCGGTCGTGCTCTTTTATACGGGAGCGCAGATCGGCGGCGGATTGACTGTGCTCGCGCTGGGCGCTTTTACCACGCTCGGAAACTTTGCCGCGTTCTTCGAGATTGCAGCAGCGGCGCGCCTCGACGGATCCCGCCAGCGCATTCGTCTTCTACCGCTGACTCTTTTCGGATTCACTGTAAGTCTGATCAGCGTTTCGCACGCTGCGTGGCAACAGGTGCGCGAAAACACCTATGGAAATCTTCTCGGCAATCACGAACTGGTGTGGCACAAGACGGAGCGCTCGCGCACGACGCCTGTGCTTGATGACGCGCTATCCCACTCTGCTCCCGTGTTGAGGGAGTCTGTCTAATGTTGGCGTGGGCTCCGCTTGCATTGACCACTGTCACGGCGCTGCTCGTCGCTCTGCCAGTGACGCCAGCTTTGTACGAATTGTGGAAGCGGAGCGATGCGTCTCCACTGCCTACCTCTCGCCACGATGGGCGGATCGGCAACTTCGCCGATGCTTTGCAAACACGCCTGGAACCTCTGCGACCGCAACTAGAGCGCTGCCGTGCTGAGCGTGAAGTGTCGCGCGAATCGTTGGCGGGAATGGAAATATTGTTGGTCGGTACTGACGATTTCGATTTCGATTCGGAGCAGACTCAAGGCATTTCCACGTTAATGTTTGCCGATGCCGCGCAAATTCCTGCCGGCAAAATAGTCGACGCCGATATTTACGCTGACGGGCCGATAGCGTTGGGCGAAAAAGCAGCGTTGCGCGCGGCGTTCGGGCGCGATGACATTATTCTCGGCAAGAACAGTACTGTGCTGCGCTGGCTTCACGGCGATGGCAATATTTATCTCCGGCCTGGAAGCGTCGTCTATGGCCGGCTTTCCGCTGGTCAATCGATTCGCCTCGAGCGCGGATGCGCCTTTCAGCACATGCACGCTCCGCAGATTCTGACCGTCGATTCCGACGACACGCGAGCGATGCCTGCTTCAGTCACACATTCCTGCGAGGTGCAGAGAGATCGGGAAGAGAACGCCGGGCGCGCACTGTCAGGCGATCTGTTTACGACGTCGCGTCCGCGGCTACGCGTCGAGGGTGATTTCGCGTTGCCGCCCGGCGAAACGCTCGACGCCAATGTTATTGCCACCGGCGAATTGCACATCGGGCGTGGGGCACGGCTTCTGGGCAGTGCCAAGAGTTACAAGGATACGGCGATTGACGAGGACGCTTGCGTGCACGGCAGCATCGTCTGCGGCGGTACGGTGTGGCTCGGTCCGCGAACGTTTGCGGCGGGTCCGGTGATGGCGGAAAACGATGTTCTGATTGCGCGCGGCGCACACGTTGGCTCGCCCGATGCGCCGACTACCATTTCATCGTCCGGCGCTAACATCGCCGGCGGATGCCGGTTGCATGGGACGGTGTGGGCGCGCGTGCGCGGAAACATCGAGGCGTAATGCCCAGACAACCATCTGGACCGAGGGCAGGTTCGCCGAGCGTTGAATCTCTTCGCTCGTTCTCGAGATACGCTCTAACCTCGCTGGTCGTCGTCAGCGCGCTGCTTTGTTGCAGAGTGCAAGCGGACGGCGCTCCAGCTTTTTATCCTGATACCTTTCAGGATCCCGATGGCGCGATAACACTCACTCAGGGCGGCAACTATGTCGAGCCCTACTTCGCGACCAAGACGCTGATTGTCGCGCAGGATGGCGGACTGGATATCCGCGAGTCCGCGCAGGCCTGGATCGATTGGTCTCTACCGCGACAGCGGCCAGACGGGCTTTTCCGACGCTTCTGCCGCGCCAACACCAACGCCAAGTCAACCAACGATCACGCATGGCGAGATTGCGCGCCTGCCGATGCCGACGATTCCATGCTCGCATTGTGGATGCAACTGCTCTATCGCATGGCGCCCGCGACCGGTATGCCTGCGGAATGGCAGCGCAGCATCACCCTGGCCGCGAAGCAACTGGCGAAACTACGCAACGGGCGGCTCGGCGTATATCACATTTCGCGCCTCAACCATGTTGCGCTCTTCATGGACAACATTGAAGTTTACGCCGCGCTGAAAGATGTTGCTCGAGGACAACTTCGTCTTCATGACCCAGCCGCGACCGCGACGGACGAATGTGCGGACAAACTCGAGGCCGCCATCCAGCGCATTTTCTGGAACCGTCGCACTGGGCGGTTTCGTCCTTCGATGCAGTGGAGCCGTCCCGCTTTTTATCCCGACATCGTCGCGCAGGTCTATCCCTGGCTGGCGGATGTGAGCGGGCCAGGACAGGATCCGCGTCAAGCGTGGCAACAGTGGAGACGGATGTTTGGCACGGGCTGGATCGAGCGGAGTTATGACCCAAGCCCATGGGGTTTGGTGGCGCTGGCCGCTGAAAAGCTGGGCGACACGAAATCGGCCGCGTGCTGGACTGCGCAATCCAATTCGCTGCGTGGCGGCAGTTCATGGAATGTGCTGGAAGAGGCGGTGTGGCAGTCACTTAGGGCGCGTTTTCCACAGGCGCAGGTGCTCGATCCGCGGGCCTGCGACGAGATATGGAATGCCCAGGAAAGCCCAACCGCAAATGCCGCCGACGGCATCCAAATACAACCATGAAAAAAGGCGCCAAGTATGTGTGCGTCGCCGTGCTCGCGCCAGTATTGCTTTTTGCCGTTGGCTACATGCACCGGCGCGAGGGAAGCATCTCGAGCAGAGGCGCCGACACTTTACTCCTGCTGTTGCCCGACTCGGTCGACGTCAACACGCCGGCGGTGCGCGAATGGCTCGATGCGGCCAGCGAAGAAGGTCTCCACTTGCAACCGATTCATGACTCTGAATTCCTCGACCCGCTTGCGGCCGTTCATGCGGCGGGAGTAATTCTTCCCGATCAACTCCATCGCTCTGCCAATGACGTGCTGATCGGCGAGCTCTATCGCTATGTGCGGGCGGGCGGAAATCTCATGGTGGTTTATGACGCCTGCACCTGGGATCTGAATGGGCGCTTTCCGCCGGGCGATTCGCGGCTCTCAGCGTTGGTGGGCGTGCGCTACGCGCTCTACGACCTCTACGAAACAAAAACCATGGAGGACGCACAAGTCACCGGCACTGCGGCGGCAATGCAGGAACTCGGCATCCCGCCGGGAAGCTCGGTTCCCGTCACTGGCGACGGAGGCAGACTCGCGCACTGGCGTCCAGTGGCCGAGCGCGATGCCGCGACCAGTCGATATGCGTTTTCGGCGTATCAGTATGGCGATGTCGACTATCCCGTCTTCCGCACTGCTGGAAATTTCGATGGCGAGGTGCTGCTGAAGTCGAAACGAGCGTTGGCTGCGGGATACAGGCAAGAAGAACAAGGGCAGGTGCTGTTTGTGAATCTGCCGCTAGGGTATTTGGCGTCGCGCACGGATGGATTGTTGCTGCATTCGTTCCTGCATTTTTTTGGCGTTCATATGCTCGGGCTGCCTTATCTGGCGTCGGTTCCGGACGGCGTCGGCGGATTGATATTCAATTGGCACATCGATGCGCACTCTTCGCTGAAGCCGCTCAAGATCCTCGCCGATGAAGGAATTTTCGACCGCGGCCGCTTTTCCATTCACTTCACCGCTGGTCCGGACGTCGATGCCTTTGGCGATCACAAGGGTCTTGACGTTGCGCATGATGCGGAGACGCAAAAGTGGATCCGCTACCTGATGGCGCACGGGCAGGAGATCGGAAGTCACGGCGGCTGGATCCATAACTATTTTGGCGATCACATCAGTGACACCAATGGCGACGAATTTCAAAGATATCTGGAGATGAACAAGGACGCGCTGGAACGCGTTTCCGGCAAGCGCATTACCGAGTACTCCGCGCCGCTCGGCAATCAACCGGAATGGGTGACGCGTTGGCTGGAAAAAAACGGCTTCGTTGCCTACTACTTTACCGGCGATGCCGGCCTCGGCCCGACCCGCGTCTATCGCGGCGAAACCCGCGATGGGCCGGGCATCTGGGGCTTTCCCATCCTTCACATGGGCAAGGAGGCGAGCCTCGAGGAGATGGGCTTCGACGACGTGCCCATCGGCGCGGTGCGGGAGTGGCTCATGGCGGTGACGGACTTCGCAGTGCATGAGCACGCGGCCCGCCTGTTGTATACGCATCCTTATGGAGCCGAGCGCTTTTTCGGCACGCTGCGCGATTGGCTCGATAACGCTGACGTGCTGGAAAAGGACGGCCGCTTCCGCTGGTACACGATGACTGCGCTATCGGAATTTCTCAATCAACGCGAGACCGTCCAGTGGACGCTGTTGCGAGGCTCCCCCGGCAAGGTGACGCTGAGTGCCTCCAGTCCGAAGACGCTCGCGCACCAGACCTGGATTTTCCCGCAGGAGTATTACGGAAACGCAAGGGTTGTCGAGGGCAAGGCGGCGATTCGGGTGGAGGATGGAATGATCTTTGTTGATGCGGGCGATGGCCACTTACTAAATATCGAATTCAATTTGCGTCGCGACCCGTGGCAGTCGCGGGCCGAAACGGTTGAGGCGAAGCGATGAAGCAAACGCTGATCTTCTTCGCATGTTTGCTCTGGTGCGCCTCGGCCTGCGCGCAAGCCAGTTCAAACACCACTGCTGCTCCCGGTTCGAGCCTGCCAGGACTGGGCGCGCTCACCCTGGGCTTGGACGGCCCGGGGTATATCGAAGTGGGTGGCAGCCACAGTTCGCTCACCGATGGATATGCCGCTTGGAATGACTTCTACGCGCGCGGGGTCGTCTCGGGAGGCCGCAACACGTTCACGGGAGAAGTCACTCGCGAGGGCCGATTTGGCGACAGCGGGTGGTTCGGCAATCTTGATCTCGTTCGCACCTTGTCGGAGAACTGGTTCGCCGAGGGTTCCATAGGCGGAAGCGTCGGAGGATTTTTCCTGAACAAGTTTCAAACCACCGGACTCATCAATCGCAAGTTGCTCCGTCGCCGGCAGCTCGTCGTTACCGCCGGTGCGGGCTTTGATCAAAGCAAAACCATCAACGATGACGTGCGCGGCCAGATCGGAGCCGCCTACTACTTTCAACAGCCGCTCGTGCTCCAGGTTGGATTCATGTGGACGCATGCCAACCCCGGAGACATTCTTGCTCGCACCCAATATCTGGCGGGCACATGGGGACACCAGAAAGAACACTTTTTGTCCCTGCGCTACGAATGGGGGCGTGAGGGATATGAAGTGCTGGGGTTGCCCACGCCCGGCGCGCCTGCTTTTAGTGTGGCGGAGAATTTTCCCCAGCACACAGTGTCGGGCACGTGGCGGCAATGGATTGGCCCCAACTGGGGGTTGAACTTTAACGTCGAACAGCATCAGGAGCCCGCCTACCAACGTATCGGAGGAACCTTCGGTGTCTTCCTCGAGTTCTAAGCTGCAAGGTCCAGAGCACAAGGAAGAGCGCGAGGAAGAAAGGCGGCTCCCGCCGGCCCTTGAGGCCATGCGTCACAAGGGCTGGCGTGGAGGGCTGATCACGCCGCATAGGGCGTTCGTCCGCCTGCGGCTCGGACCGCGACAGATTGTGGAGGCCGTGGTTCTCGCATTCGCCGGAACCGCTGCATGGATCGCAATCCTGCCAACCGTAGGGCGCTTCTGGGGGCACATCCTCGCATTCTGGGGAAAGCATCTTGGGCTTAAGAGCGACGTCATTCTGGTTCCGCAGGGATGGGGCAGCCATATTCATTTTGCGCTGCCGTGCTTCGGCCTCTCCGCGGGCCCGGCGAGCGGCGAGGCCTGGTGGATTACGACCGCCGTGACCATTCTGGCGTTCGGCGCCAGTTTTCTTTTGACCGAAGAAGCTTTGCCCTGGGCTTACCTGCTGCGCGGTTTTTGTCTGCTGCAGGCCACCGCCCTTGGATATTTCGCCATAGCCTCGGCTCGCTTTCCCCACGACCTTCCCGGCTACACCGTGAGCATGCTGGTCTTCAGTTGCGTTCTCATCGGTCTGATTCCAGTACTCTATGGCTTCACTTTTCATTTGCTCGATTTCACCCTTGCCCAAAAGATTTTTCTGACCCTCGCAACCATGGCCCACCTGGCGATCTTTGCCCCCCAGCAATATATGCTGCACGTGTATCTACTCCACGGGTCAGTCCTCTTTATGCCCGTCCTCTACTTCGTCTTCGGCCCCTTCCTCGATATCCTCGTTTTTATTGGCTTTTACTCGTGGGGAATGAGCTGGAGAGGCCGAAACCTGCTCCAGGTATAACCCCTTGTACTTCTCGCGGCTTACCCAATTTGGAGTTGCTCCCGCCCCGTTTTGAATCTGTCATGCTCCACCTGCTTGAGCTAGCCTTTGTCGCGGTGAACGGTGGTGGTTCAATTTCAGACCTCAGCCTTCGAACCTCCAACCACGAAGGACACTAGGTATCACGAAGGCATTCGCTTACGTATTTCCTTCGTGAACCGGAGCCTGCCCTGAGCGGAGCCGAAGGGTGACCTCTGTGGTTAATGATTTCGCAAACTGCACCACTACCCGGTGAACTTCCTATTTGCAGTTTCCATCCGGGCGGCTCCCGTTCCGTGACACAAACCAGTACGAGGACGAATACACTGAAGCGCTGGCCGTTCCGCTGCTGGTCGCCTCCCAGAACTTTGTTCGCAGCCACGTTTCCCCGCCAAAACTTCAGTAATTCCCGATGAACTTCCTATTCTGCGTCAATACAGAAACTCCTGTATTTTAGCGGTCTACACCCTCTAGGAAAACCTGAGTGCGCAGACGTACCAGCCTTTTCTCTTAAGGGTTATCCCTGATACGCAATGGAGGTTCGTTTTGCAAAATCCCAGTTCCCGTCTGCTGCCGGCCAATTTTTGTGCCGATTCCTCGAGATCCGTCCAAACGTCACCTGCCCGCGAGGGCAAAATGCCGCTCCATCGGCTTCGCCGGGTGGTGATCGCAGCAATGCTCGTGACGGTGGCGCTAGGCCAGAGCGCCAAATTGAGTGCCAGTGTCGGGGTTCACATCGTGTCTCCCTCAGCGGGCGCTGCAGTCGCCTCGCCGGTGCAGTTCGCGGCTTCGGCCACTGCCCCCGCCGGACGAGTGATCGACGCCATGCGCATCTACGTAGACAGCCAGGACGCCTATACCGTCGATGCCGCGAGTATCAATACCGCGCTATCTCTCGGCACGGGCGCCCACAACATCAATGTCCAGGCTTGGGATAATACGGGTGCTGTCTACGTCAAGACCATGAACGTCACCGTGGGCTCTTCCGGCCCGTATGAGCAGAATTTCACTGCGACCTCGCAATGGGTATCGCAGTTCTCGCAGCCCGATGGAGCGATCCTCTATGTCCCAGGACAAATCGAGCCCTATTTCGCGAACATTGGCGCCATCGGCATGACCAAAGATCCGAATCGCATGCCCAAAGTCGTCGCCTGGATGAACTGGTATGTCAGCCACCTCAACTGGCCGGACAAGTGGGGCCTCTACGGCACCATGTATGACTACACCGTCAGCAACGGAGTTGAGACGCCCACCTACACCGCCGATTCGACCGACTCTTACGCCGCCACTTTCCTCACCTTGGCGTGGAATGCATGGAAGAGCGGGGATGCCAACGCGCGGTCATACATCTCGAGCATCTCCTATCAGCTCGATGTGATTGGTGGAGTGCTGATCCAGACCCAGCAGAGCGATGGCCTTACCTGGGCCCGGCCTGATTATGAGATCAAATACCTGATGGATAATTCCGAAGGCTACCGCGGACTGCGCGACCTCTCGTCGCTCTTCAACGCCCTCGGTGATTCCGCCAAATCCAGCTATTACGCCACCGCCGCCACCTCCATGCAAAACGGCATTTTGACTATGTGGATGAATGGCAACTGGGCGGTCTACAAGAATTGGTACGGCCAATTCATCGCCCCCAACATGGGTACCTGGTATGCGGATGCCAGCTCCCAGATTTTCCCCGTTCTCATGGGCGTGGTGAACTCCTCCGACCCGCGCGCGCAGCAAGCCTATGCGGCATTGAATGCGGCCTGGCCGGGCTGGCCCGAGCTATCGTTTAATTCGCAGGATCCCTTTCCCTGGTGTCTGGTGGTCGACGGTGCCGCCGCTATGGGTGACCAGGCTCGCGTCGCGACCTATATCAACACCGTCCAAAAACAATATGTGAATTCCGGCTTCCCCTGGCCGTTTTATAACGCCGAGGCAGGCTGGTTTATGCGCGCAAATAACTACATGCTGGGCCGCGGCCTCTAGGCGCGGATCGGCTGGAGCTTAAATCGAGTTCACTCCTGGAAGGGCTGGTTCGGCTTACTGGCATTGATTGCGGTGGGTCGAACCAGCCCCTTTTGCGGTGGAAACCCCGAGCGATTGATTAGCTGATTTATTGGAAGCGATAACCAGGCTTCGGTGTACATCGATAGACGCGCCCCTTATCGGGATTGACTCCCGCATCGCAACTCGCCCAACTCAAAAAAAGTGACGGCCCCAATGGAAAGATGACGGTCTGGCCGCCGAGCTCTGCCTCGATGCTTACGCTTTCGGCGGTGGCGGGCAGCGTGAACGACAGGCTCTCGCCAAAGATCACCGGATAAGACCAGCGTTCGCTTTGCGTCATCATGTGCCGAAAGACCTCGGCCTCTAAAAGAAAAGTAGCAGTGTCGGACCAGTCGCGAGCCGCGACGGTGATGACCTGTCCCCCTTGCGAGAAGTGGTCGGTTTCAATTTTGGTGAAGGGGCAGGGGCCGGCGATGCAGGAGGCGCGGGCGTCACGAAATTCGCTGCCCACGCCCGCATCCAGACTTGCCGAACCAATGGTTGCTTTCCAGTTGCCGTCGGGCGAGCAGGGGCGAGCGCCCTTGCAGGGTACGTTGCCCTTGTTTTCGATCTCGAAAGTTTTCACCGCGCTGCCCACGTTGAGATCGGTCGTGCCCTTGACCGTATAGCGCACGCGAATGCTGGCAACCTTAGTTTGGGGCTGATTCTTGGGTGCGGGACTGCTGGCGAGCGGTATGAGATGCACAACGTAGAGCTTGTTGGCGACGATATCGTTCAAAACCAGCGGCTGGTATTGCGGCGCGCTAAAGGAAAGAATGATGGGATGCCCCTTGCGAACCGGCTTGCGCAGCCGGAGCAGAAAAAACCCGGAGGAATCGGATTTCGCGTCCGAGGCCGCGAGATCCCCAGCAGAAATGGTGGCGCCGCCAATCGGCTGCTGTTTTCGCGGGTCCGAATCCTCCACCAGGATTGCGCCACGGAGCGAGATCGCCTTCTGCTTCTGCCAGTAAATCAACCCCGCGCTGGCCGCGAGCGAGATGAGAACCAGCACCGCTATCCAGCTTTCGATTTTGTGGTTCCGAGTCATGCGCACGAACATCGATAATACTAATATGATGACGGATTGGGTCCGTTCGTTTAATTTTCCCGTCACGATGCTAAACAAAACGCCAACGCATGACTGATTCGAAACCTCTACTTTCGCGGCGGCAGATTTTGCGTCAGGTTCTGGGAACGGGTCTCTCTCTTCCGTTTTGCAGGTATCTACCTGCATTGCCCGCGAACACGCAGCCCTCTAAGGTCGTCACCAAACCGACCGAAGTCGCGACTCTATCCACCGAAGACGACCAATTTTTAAATGAGGTGGAGCAGGCCAGCTTTCTTTTCTTCTGGGAGCAAGGCAATCCGAAAACGGGGATGGTCAAGGACCGCTACAACGTTCACATTGACGATAAAAACGAGCAGAAGATTGCATCCAGCATTGCAGCGACCGGCTTTGGCCTTACCGCTCTCTGTATCGGAGAAAAACGCGGATTCATCCCGAACGAAGACGCGCTCGAACGCGTCTTCGCAACTCTCCGCTTTTTGTGGAAGAAGCTGCCCAACCACCGCGGATTTTTCTACCATTTCGCCAATCCGGAAACCGGAGAACGCATGTTCGACTCCGAGGTTTCGTCTGTGGATACAGCGATTTTGCTCTGCGGAATTCTGACTTGCCGCGAGCACTTCCGTCATCCAGGAGTCGCGGAGCTGGCGAACCTGATTTTCAATCGCGTCGATTGGACCTGGCTCTCCGAAGACACCTCGCTCCTAACCCATGGCTGGACGCCCGAAGTCGGATTTCTTTCTTCGCGCTGGGACTATTACAGCGAACTGATGATGATGTATCTCCTCGGCATGGGCTCGTCGGCCTATCCGCTGAAGTCGGAAACTTGGAACGCCTGGAAGCGCCTAACCTTCGAATACGACGGCATGAAATACATCGGATCGTTCGCGCCCCTTTTTGTGCATCAATATTCGCAGGCGTGGTTTGATTTTCGCGGCAAGCGCGACAAGTACGCCGACTATTTTCAGAATTCCATCACCGCCACGGAAGTTCATCGCCGCTTTTGTATAGAGCTCGGCAAGCAGTTCCCCGATTACTCCGATGACCTCTGGGGGATCACGGCCTCCGATTCTCAGCACGGCTATGTGGCATGGGGTGGGCCTCCTGCAACCGGACCCATCGACGGTTCGGTTGTTCCAAGCGCCGCCGGCGGGTCGTTGCCGTTCCTGCCTGCGGCGACCCTGCGCGTTTTAAAAACAATTCGCAGCCGCTATCCAGCAGCCTGCAACAAATACGGATTTACCAACGCCTTCAACCCACTCAACAACTGGTACGACACCGACGTGATCGGCATCGATACCGGCATCATCTTGTTGATGGCCGAGAATCTGCGCACCGGCTTCGTCTGGGATACCTTCATGAAAACCCCCGAAGCGCAGCGCGGTATGGAGCGCGCCGGCTTTCACAAATATCAAGGCGGTTAGTTTCGCAGCGGATGAAAGTTGCTTTCGCACTGTCACAAGCAGACTGCCGGCTCAGTCCGTGCTCGTAGTCAACAGCGAGATTCATGGTAAACTCCCTCCAAGTAATCGGTTCCTTCCCCGCCCGAAAACAGCAATAAACTTTCAGGGCTGTCCTGCGTCGGCAACCCTTCGGTCAGTCGAACTGTTCACAACCATCTTGAGGAAATCCATGAAATCACTCATCGTCCGCCTTATGCTCTTGTCGGTTTGCCTCGGGCTCGCCCCGCTCTCCTGGGCCAGTTGGGGAAGTTTCATTTCAACCGGCACTGCCAGCGGTTTTGGCAATCCATCCTGCGCTCCTATCTCTACTGGAAATGTCGCCTGTGCCGTGCGGAGCGGCACCTCCGCCGTCATGGTCAACGAATTCAACGGCACGAAGTGGGGAACATGGAAAAACCTGGCGGGCGCTGTCAGTTCCGACCCCACCTGTACCAGCGATGGAAGCGGCAATGTCTTCTGCGCCGCCACCGCAACCAATGGCAACTTGCAGGTCGCCGAACTCACGAGCGGAGTATGGAGCAAGCCGGTAAAAATAAAGGCGACACTCTATTCCGCTCCCAGTTGCGCCCAACTCGGAACGGGTCAGGTGCTCTGCGTGGCGCGGAACTCGTCCGGTGGCTTGGCATGGTCGCTTTACAATGGCAGCACCTGGAGCGCGTTCGCGAACCTCACAACCACCGCCTACAGCGCCCCTAGCTGCAGTACCGATAACAACGGCGGAGTCATTTGCGCGGTATTTACTACTGGCTACGCCACCTTGGTAAATCGCTTCACAGCGGGCGCCTGGGAGGGCTTCCTCAACATCGGCGGAATCGCCGCCGGCGAGCCCGATTGCACATCGATGAACTCGAGCGGGAATGTGGTGTGCTTTGCCGAAGCCTACAACTCCGGTATCTACGGCGCCCGTTTCAATGGAGAAACTTGGACTGTGGGCGATTGGATCGGCTACAGCAGCATCGGTGGAGAGGTCAATACCAACGCCAGCTGCACCACACAAAGTGCGAACCAGTTGGTTTGCGGAGCCTACGGCGTTGGCGCAGACAACGATGCCCTTTACGCCGATGTCTATAACGGATCGAGCTGGTCTGGTTTTACCCTGGTTGGCGGTACTGGCGTAGGCACTCCCGCGTGCGCGCCTCTCGGGACGGGCCAGGGGGTGTGCGTCGTCATGGGCCCGACTAACAAGCTGACCAGCACCGTCGGACCGTAGGAGACCAGATGGTCCATTGAACCCTTTCATCGACGGCCTCCCGCAGCCGGGAGTCCGTCATGACTCTCCCCGCTACCTCAGGAAGGCCCTCAGCCTTCGGTAGTGGCTCAGTTTGATTCGGTTTTGAAAGGGCACGGCTTCACAGCTTGCCGAAAAACCCGTCCGTGTTCCCGGCTGGCACACCCCGGAATCACCTAACTGAGGGTGCCCCATTCTTGCGCGCTCTTTGCGCAAGAGTGGGAGATCACAGTGCTCGCACAAAGTGCCCTGGTGGCGCAGCGGTTCACCCACCGCCGCGATACTAACCCCAATCTTTAACTTGTCATCCTGAGCATAGCCGAGCCATGCGCGGAGCGAATGGCTCAGCGAAGTCGAAGGATCCCTACCCATCCCTTACTCTCCAAGTCGCAGCATGAATCTGCTTTTAGCTCACGAAGCAGTTCACCTCCTGCCCTTGCTTTTGGGTGGCGCAGCGGTTCACCGCTGCGATAAAGGCCATGTTTTTAATGACGGCTTTAGCCGCTGAGGGAATGCACCTTTCAAAATGAGCCACTACTCAGCCTTCCTGCTTGTTTTCATCGTCACCCAACCCCAGGGGCTTTTTCTTCATCGAAGAATCGTTTAAGCTGGCTTGGGTTTGCCTGGAAGTGCCTCGCGACACTCGAGTACCGCCGCTTCGACTTACATTTAGCTAGCTCGAGTGCCGGGCCCTTCCCTCTGGCGGGCGACGCCCGGTTCATAAGGTCTGGTCTTCGACCATATTTGATTCAGTCACGACGAAATCATGAGCGCAAATCCCGAGTTCCATAACGGATGGCGGGAGCGAATCACAGCTCTCCGAAACGTTCCGGCGGTGCTGCGGTTTGTGTGGGAGTCCGGGCGTACCGTCGTTGTGTTGGGCCTGATCTCGCGAGTAATCGCGTCGCTGCTGCCGCCCGCGTTGTTCTGGGTTTCAAAACTCATCATCGACACGATTTACCGCATCCTCACCACTCATCAGCCAATCGGAACCAGGCTCTGGTGGCTGGTGGCCGTCGAGTTTGGACTGGCCGTGTCGACCAGCATCCTCGGCCGGGTGATCGATTATCTCGATGCACTGCTCGCTGGCAAATACACGCACCACGTCAGCGTTCGCGTCATGGAGCACGCCGCCTCCCTCGATCTTCTCGCCTACGAAGATCCGGTCTTTTACGACAAGTTAGAACGCGCGCGGGTTCAGGCCACCGACCGCCTTTACATGATCCAGGCCATCGGGCGCCTTATCCAGCAGGTGATCACGACCATCACGCTCTCGATTTCGATCATGGTGTTTTCGCCGTGGCTCTTGCTGATGCTGGTCGTCGGAGTGATCCCCGCGTTCGTCGGAGAAACGCACTTTGCCTTCCTCGGATACGCCAAGAATTTCAACCAGACTCCCACCCGGCGCCAACTCGACTACCTGCGAATTCTGGGCGGGAGCAAAGAGGCCGCCAAGGAGCTAAAACTTTTTGGCCTTAGAGATTTCCTGACGTCCCGATTCAAAGTGCTCTCCACGCAAGTCTATGAAGAAGACGTGGCCCTTGCGCGCCGCAAGGTGGTAGTGGGTGCGTTGCTCTCCGCCATCGGCACGGCCGGATACTACACGGCTTACGTGTTCGCGGTTTGGAGGACGGTCACAGGCGTCTTCAGCTTCGGCACCTTAACTTTGCTCGCGAACGCGATTCGCGAGGCTAGTTCCAATCTGCAACAAACTTTCTCAACCCTCTCGACCATCGCCGATCAGGCTTTGTTCCTCACCGACCTGATCGCGTTCTTCGAGATGCGCCCGACGATTCAATCGAAGCCCAACGCTCTGCCGGCGCCGCGGCCAATCCGCCGCGGGTTTGAATTCCGCAATGTTTCATTTCGCTATCCAGGGAGTTCGCGCCTCATCCTGAACAAATTGAATTTTCATCTGCATCCGAGCGAGCGAGTGGCGCTGATCGGTGAAAACGGCGAAGGCAAAACCACCATCGTTAAGCTGCTGACCCGGCTCTACGATCCGTTTGAGGGCCAAGTTTTGTTGGATGGCGTGGATCTCCGAGAGTACAACCTCGAAGATCTCTACCGCGAAATCGGCGTCATCTTTCAGGATTACATGCGCTACGAGATGACAGCGCGCGAAAACATTGCGGTTGGCCGCATCGAGCTGATCGACAACCTCGAATTGCTCCAGCAGTCCGCGAAAAAAAGCATGGCCGACCACGTGGTAGGAAAACTCGCGTCTGGATACGAGCAGATGCTCGGCAGGCGCTTTGATGGCGGAGTCGATCTCTCCGGCGGCGAATGGCAGAAGGTCGCACTGGCGCGAGCCTATCTACGCGACGCGCAGGTATTAATTCTCGACGAGCCCACATCGGCACTCGACGCGCGCAGTGAGTACGAAGTCTTCCAGCGTTTTGCTGAGCTGACCACGGGAAAGATGGCGCTATTCATTTCACACCGATTCTCGACCGTGCGTATGGCAGACCGAATCGTTGTGCTCGAGAACGGGCGCATTGCCGAAGAAGGAAACCATGATGAGTTGACACACCTCGGCGGTCGCTACGCGGAAATGTTCGAGCTGCAAGCGGCGAGTTACCGCTAGCGGCAGAGATAGAGATTGAAGATGCATATTGAAGCCGAAGCATCGAAGCAAGGATGGTTGTAATTAATGGCTCCCCATACTCAGGCCGACCGCAGCGTCGTTATTGGAACGGGATTTGGCAAAGGAATTAGCGAAGACGCCCGGCAACACTCGGCCATCAACAGCGACGCGGAGGCGCGAGCGGTGCGCCTTCAGGCGGCCGAATTGGCAACGAACCTGATTTGGTTGCCGGGGACAACGTCATCCGACACTTTCACAAAACGTTGCAAAAAACTCGCCGAAGATTTCGACGCGATCTTCGAAAACGTGGAGACGGCCTACGCGCAGGCTCCGAAGTCCGAAGGTCTGCTCTGGCTCCGCGACAATGCGCAGCAACTTTCCGCCGTGACCCGTCAACTCGCGACCGAGCTCGGGCCCCTGACCAACCTTCCCCATGTCAGCAGCAAAGGCGAAGTTGTGCCGCGAGTGCTGGCGATTGCTCGAGCTTATCTGGACGAAGCAGACGACAGTTTCAGCAAAATCAACTTCACAGCATTCTGTTTAGCGTTTGAAGAGACCACTGCTCTCGCATTTCACGAGATCGGCGCCCTGGTGCCGGCAGTAAAGCTGGTTGTGCTGGAAGAAATCGCGGCGCGCGGCAGCACTTTAATTAACGATCCGATTAACGATCCAACGAGCCCGCCCGCGAAGCGCGTCACCACATCCATCCGAACCTTACGGCACGTCACGCAAACGTCGTGGAAGGAAGAGCTGGAAACGCTCATTCCTTTCGACCCGATTCTTCGCGACGATCCCGTCGGCGCCTATGCCGCTATGGATATCGAGAGCCGTAACGTCTATCGCGAACGCGTGGCAAAGATCGCCCATCGCAGCGATCAATCGGAGTTGGAGGTGGCGAAGGAAGCGCTGGCGCTGGCGCGGCAGGCCCACTCTCGACAATACGACGACCCGCGCATTGCGCAACGAGAATCGCACATCGGTTACTACCTGGTGAGCGAAGGAGAAGCGCTTCTCCGCCAGCGCGTTGGTTTCAATCCAACGTTGGATGAGCGGGCCCGGTTATTTTTGCGAAGACATCCCGACGACTTCCTCGTCCTCGGCGTTGCGGTACTGACGCTGCTCATCGTTACAGCAGCGGTGTGGTTATTGACTGCTGCCACAACTTCGCCGCTGCTCGTTCTGCTGTCGATGTTGATCTTATTGCTGCCCGCTTCTCAGGCCGCGGTTCAGTTGATGAATTATTTGACCACCAACCTGATGCCCGTTGAGGCTCTGCCGAAACTAGATTTCTCCGAGGGCATTCCGAACGATTGCGTGACCATGGTTGCCATCCCCACCCTCCTGCTGAATGAAAAACAGGTGCTGGGCCTGGTGGAAAATCTCGAAGTGCGTTTCCTCGGCAACCATGATCGCAATCTTCATTTCGCCATCGTCTCCGATCTGCCCGATTCCGATCAGCCCGCGCCAGAAGAAAGTTCGCTGGTGGCACTGTGTTCAAAACTAATCAGCGAACTCAATGAAAGATATTCCGGGAAGACGATGGGCTCGTTTTTTCTACTCCATCGCCATCGCGTCTATAACGCGCGCGAAGGTGGATGGATGGGGTGGGAGCGCAAGCGCGGAAAGCTGCTCGATTTAAATCAGCTGATGCGCGGTCAATACGACAGTTTCCCCGTCAAGGTCGGGGATCTGTCGATCCTGCCCAAAGTTCGCTTCGTCATTACGCTCGACTCCGATACGGAACTCCCGCGAGGCTCGGCGCACCGGCTGGTGGGAGCTCTCGCGCATCCTCTGAATCAGGCCATCATCGATCCCGCTAGAAACATTGTCGTTGCTGGATATGGCATTTTGCAGCCGCGGGTCGGCGTCAGCGTGCAATCCACCGCGCGCTCGCGCCTCGCCGCCATTTTCGCAGGCGAGACCGGCCTCGATCCCTACACGCGCGCCGTCTCTGATGTTTATCAGGATTTATACGGAGAAGGAACATTCACGGGCAAAGGAATCTATGACGTCGACACCATGTTCCGCGTATTAAATCGCCGCTTCCCGCGAAATTCCCTGCTCAGCCATGACCTAATCGAAGGTGCCTACGCGCGCGCCGGTTTGGCCACCGACATTATCGTGATTGAGGACTACCCCTCGCACTACAGCGCCTACAACAAGCGCAAACACCGCTGGCTGCGCGGCGATTGGCAGATTGTGCAATGGCTGACGCACCGGGTGCCAGATGAATCGGGCGGACGCGTCACCAATCCGATCTCGACGGTTTCGCGCTGGAAAATTCTCGACAATCTCCGCCGCAGCCTGGTCGAGCCCGCAACTTTGCTGTTGCTTCTTTTTGGCTGGCTGGTAACGGGCCATCCGTTTTTGTGGACAATCGCCACGATCTGCATCTTGTTTGTCCCGGCGTGGGTCGAGTTTGCCTTCGCGCTAACCCGGGCAATTCTAGCGCGCCAGACGCAAATCATTAGCGAAGCCGCAAGCACCCTCTTCGCCACCAACTTCTCGGTATTGCTGACGTTGACCCTGCTGGCCCATCAGACGCTGTTGTCGCTGGATGCTGTTGTCCGCGCTCTCGTCCGGCATCTCGTGACGCGCGAACGTTTGCTCGAGTGGGAGACGGCTGCGGAAGCGGAACTGGGCGACCGCCGCACTCCGCTCGACCGCTATATCGACTGGATGCCATTGTTCGCGTTCGTGATGGGCTTGATAATTTGGCTCGTCCGCCCGCAATCCTTGCCCGCCGCCGCTCCGATTCTCGTACTCTGGGCCTGCAGCAAGCTGATAGCAGTGTGGCTCAACGCCAGTCCCCTTCGTCCCACGCCTGAAACGGCGGAGCGGGACATCAGGCTTTTGCGCAGCTCCGCATTGCATATCTGGCGCTACTTTGCCGAATTTTCCAGCCAGGAACAGCACTGGCTTGTGCCCGATAATCTTCAGGAGAACCCGCGAAAAGTTGCAGCCAGCATTTCTCCCACCAACGTCGGCCTGCTTCTGAACGCGCGACAGGCGGCGAATGAGTTGGGGTATGTCACGGTCCCGGAACTGTTGGAGCTGACGCAAAAGACGCTCGCTACCATGATCGGTCTGCCCAAATATCGCGGCCATCTGGTGAATTGGTATGACACTCACACCCTCGAACCGAAGCCTCCGTTCTTCATCTCTTCAGTCGACAGTGGCAATCTGGTCGCTTCGCTCTGGACTTTGCAGCAAGGATGCCTTGATCGCATTCGCCGGCCGCTCCTTTCCAGGGAACTAGCCGAGGGATTTCTCGACCATCTCCGCGTTCTAGTGAAATTGCGCGTGCTTCCGAAGCGTGCCCTGTCGCGCTGCGAAGCTCAACTCCGCGAAGAAGCCTGGCTGACGCCGCTGCTCAATTTTCCTATCGAAGTCCTCGACGAAAAAAAATCTCGCGCCCAATCTGATTCATCGTCCGACATTGCGTGGTTTCGTGGACAAACACAATTGCGATTGCAGGGTATCCGCGGCGTCGTGCGAGCATATATGCCCTGGTTGCTGCCGGAGTTTTCCGACCTGAGAGAAAAGGCGAAAGGTTCGCGCCCGATTGCTGAAGTGCCGCTTCAGAAATTGCCAGACGTGATTGCAGAATGGGAGGCACGCCTTAACGACGCAAGTGTAGTCGCTCAGAATGGCAATGCACCCCTGGCCGCCCGCCTTCGAAGCATGCTCAACGACGCACGCCAAAATGCTCTGCGCCTGATTCAGGATTTGCGGCAAGCCAGTGCACAGGCGCGCGATCTCGCTAATGCCATGGACTTCACGTTCCTGCTCGACAAGCAGCGCCTGCTCCTCTCGGTTGGCTTCGACGCGCAATCCGAAGAGTTGCAACCTTATTGTTACGACTTGCTGGCCACAGAGCCGCGCACCGCCGTCTTCGTTGCCATCGCGAAAGAAGACATTCCCCAGGATTGCTGGTTCCGGCTCGATCGTCCCTTCACTAGCGACAACGGACGCCCCGTCTTGCTCTCATGGACCGGCACTATGTTCGAATACCTGATGCCTTCAATATGGATGCGCAGCTATCCCAACACTTTGCTCGACCGGGCCGCCGTGTCCGCGGTTCGATCGCAGCAGGAATATGCGGAAAGCAAAGGCATTCTCTGGGGCATCTCCGAGTCCGCCTGCGCCCGGCGCAACGAAGCAGGCGACTATCACTACGAGGCGTTTGGCGTACCGATCCTGGCGCGGAAAAAGAGCGATACCGACCCGCTGATCGTTTCCCCCTACTCGACATTTCTAGCCCTGAATGTAGATCGCGAAAGCGCCCTCGCCAACCTGCGCCAGATGGATGCCATGGGATGGTTCGGCTCTTACGGCTTCTATGAGGCAGCCGATTACGGTCGCGCGCGCAGTCGCTTCCGAGGCGCCCGTTACCAACTCGTCCGTTCCTGGATGGTTCATCACCAGGGAATGAGCCTACTCGCGCTCGGCAACTTCCTTTGCGACAACGTGGTCCAACGCTGGTTTCATTCCGACCGGCGAGTGCAGGCCACCGAACTTCTGCTGCAGGAAAAGCCAGTGTCGCATGTGCCGAGCACGTGACGTGCGGCTGTAGCACGTCCCAGGAATAAACAGGTCTATTACGATCCAACGACTGCTTCTGCCCTGTCACCTGTCACCCGATCTTGCCTTTCCCGCCCCTGCCTTTCCTATGCCTTTAAATACCAGGGCACATTAATAATATTGATCCGCTCATCCCCGCCCAGCAGCAGCAACGCCGTCAGCATCTGCCCTCGCTGATTGTGGAGAAAATAGTGATACCAGTGCCGCTCCACCATCGACGCAATTACCACCGCCACCGTCCGCCCCGGATTCTCCTTCTCCACTTTCAACACATAATCCACGATCGGATGCACCACCAGCCGATACGGCGACGGCAACGTCACCAGCTTCGGCACCCGCTGCCCCGCCGGAGGCTTATCCGACCACGGCGCCTTCTCCTCATCGGCATCGCACGCCACATGCACCGCCTCCACATCCGGAGACAGCGTCAGCGCAAACTGCAACGCCTTCTCCGTCGCCGCATTCCACCGATCCACCGGCACCAGCACAATCGGAGGCGCCGCATTCTCCGCGCTCAACTCGAATCCACCCTTCAGCGCCACTTCCTCATTTGTCTCCTCATAATGACGCTTAATCCTCCCCATAAAAATCAGCAACGCCGGCAACAACAGCACCACCACCCACGCTCCCTGCAAAAACTTCGCCGCCAGAATCACCATCACCGTCAGTCCCGTGGCCAGCGCTCCAAATCCATTCACCACCATCGCCCAGCAAAATCCCGTCGTCTTCCGCCAATGTCCCACCATCCCCGCCTGCGACAGCGTGAACGCTAAAAACGCGCCCACCGCAAACAAAGGAATCAACCGGTCCGTCACGCCGCCAAATAGAATCAGCAGCAGCGCCGCCAATATTGCCAGCCCCCATATCCCCTGTGAAAACACCAGCCGCCGTCCGCGCGTAGTCAGCGAATGCGGCAAATAATCGTCCCGCGCCACCATCCGACACAGCCGTGGGAAATCCGCAAACGATGTATTCGCCGACAAACACAGCACCACCAGCACCGAGAACATCGTCACATCGTAAAAAATCCCTTTCCCCATCACCGCCGCCGTCAATAACGACAGCACGCTCTGATACCCCGGAGCTCCCGGATCCGTAGCTACAATTCCGTAGTAACGTACCAGTACAGCAATTCCGCCCAGCAGCACGATCAAAATCGCAATAATCGCCGTCAACGTAACCCGTGCCCCGTCCACGACCGGCTTCCGAAACGCCTGCACTCCGTTGCTCACCGCTTCCACGCCCGTCAACGCCGTGCATCCCGATGCAAACGCCTTCACCAGAATCCACGCCCCCACCATCTGCACTGCCGGAGAAGGCCCAACCATCGCAGGCGCCAAGGAAGTCACGACCGCCGGATGCCCTCCCGAGGCAATCACCTTATAAAATCCCACCACAATCACAATCGCCAGCGTCCCCACAAAGAAATACGTAGGCGCCACAAACGCCGTCCCCGCCTCCTTCAATCCGCGAAGATTTACCACCGTCAATATAACCAGTACCACCAGGCAAAGCCCCAAAGTGTGTGACAACAGAGATGGCACCGCCGAAACCAGCACCCCAATTCCCGCCGAAATTCCCACCGCCACATTCAGCAGGTAATCGATCATCAAAGCCGCGCCTGCCAACAGCCCCGCCCCTTCTCCCAAATTTTCCTTAGCGACCGTGTACGATCCCCCGCCATTCGGATAAGCCGCAATCGTCTGCCGATAACTAAAGAAAACAATGATCAGCAAAACAATAATCGCGAAAGTAAGCGGCACGATGTACTTCACGCCCAGCACTCCCAGAGGCAGCAAAATCGTCAGCGCCGCTTCCGGCCCGTAAGCCGCCGAGCTCAAAGCATCCAGCCCAAACGTAGGAATCCCCTGCAACGGAGTAATCCGCTCCCCCTCATCCTCCGAAGAAGCCAGCGGCCGCCCAAACAATAAATTCACAAATCCCATATCGCCTCACCCAAAACTCAGTCCAGCGACAATACCAAAAATTACGCCGTCCTGATTGAACCCTCTTTGAATTTGTCACGCTCTCATCGAAACCCATTTTGAACTTGTCATCCTGAGCGAAGCGAAGGACCTGCTGTGAGACAGCGGCGACACTCACCCCCAGGCGTCACCCACGCCCGCGACCCTTACGTAGGGGCAGTGCCTGCCCTGAGCTTGTCGAAGGGTGCCCTCACCTGCCCAGCGGGCGAACCCCGCAGGCACTTTGGCCCGCACCACCTCCGCGCTCTGCTCAGTCCTGCGGAAGAATATGGCGAAAATACATGCTCGACCCTATGTCTCCATTCCGTGTACTCCTCTTATATAGAGAGAGTGAAAATAGTGAAATTAATGAGGAGATCGCGCTCACCCAACTGACATCACTCAATCAAACGCAGCGATTCTTCGTCGCCGCCGGCCAGCCAACATAAGAATCACCCCGCCACTTCGTCCGGACGGCCGCAGTCGTAAGAAATAAGTTTCAGGCGAGCGACACCAGCGCGCCCGCGACACACACGCACGTCGCGACACGCACGTAGGGGCAGGTGCCCTCACCTGCCCGGCGGGCGAAGCCCGCAGGCTCTTAGCCTGCGCAACCAGTTTGTAACAGTTCCACCACAAAGGAGGATTCACCAATGAACCTAGCCCTGCAAAATGTAGCGAGAGCCGCGCTAGTAGCAGCCTTCCTGTTACCCGCCTACGCCGTAGCGACAGCCCAAGATTCCCAAACTCAACCCGACAACACGAAAGTCAACCAGCGCGATCGCAGTCCCGACGAAGCGACCGCCGACCAGCAAAAATCCAACCGCTCCGATCGCGACATGACCCAACAGATTCGCCGCTCCATCGCCAAAGACAAATCCATCTCCACCTACGGCCATAACGTAAAAGTCGTCACTCAAAACGGAATGGTCACGCTGAAAGGTCCCGTCCGCTCCGAAGAAGAGAAGCAAGCCATTCAGTCCAAGGCCGCAGAAATAGCCGGCGGCAACGACAAGATCAACGACCAGATGGAAATCAAACCGCAACAATAACCACCAAACGAAACTCGAAACTACGAAACTAAGGAGAACTCACCATGGCGGGAAAAAATACAGCAGTATTCGGACTCTACTCCAACTATTCCAGCGTCGAATCAGCCGTCGACGCCCTCCAGGCAGCCGGATTTCGCAACACCGATATCTCCGTGCTCTTCCCTGAAAATGTAGGCACCGCAGATCCCAGTAAAGATTTCGCCGTGCGCAAAGGCACCAAAGCCCCCGAAGGCACCGCTACCGGCGCAACCACTGGAGCCGTAGTAGGCGGCGGCCTAGGCTGGCTAGCCGGAATCGGCGCCCTGGCCATTCCCGGCCTTGGCCCATTCATCGCCGCCGGTCCCATCATGGCCGCTCTAGCCGGAGTAGGCGTAGGCGGCGCCATCGGCGGCATCGCCGGAGCCCTCATCGGCATGGGCATCCCCGAGTACGAAGCCAAGCGCTACGAAGGCCGCATCAAAGAAGGCGGCATCCTCCTAAGCGTCCACTCCGACAGCTCCGATTGGACCAAGCGCGCCAAACAAATCCTCGAACAAACCGGCGCCCAGGACATCTCCTCCACCGGAGAATCCAAAGGCGATTTCTCGAACACCGACGAGCCCATGCCCAAAGCGAGCTAACACAAAACTTGAGTAAAAGCGGGAGTCCCATTCTAACGTCGCGTTTTCTGCGACGTTAGGGTGGGAGCCCAAATCAGAGAACCAAAAGAGTAACAAGTGGGACAACTCACCCATAGCACGGACAAAAGCATGGCCCCGTCATCAGTTTGGCGGTGAAGCATCGGCTCACAGCTGCGATATAGCACAAATTCCCGATGTGTCATCCTGAGCGAAGCCGAGCCAAGAGCAAAGCGAATGGCCCGGCGCAGTCGAAGGACCCCTACCGCACCAACACTCTCCAGTCGAATCCCGCAACCCGCGAAACTCACGTAGTGACAGGTGCCCTCACCTGCCCAGCCGAGCGCAAGCTCGGCCCACGCCGCAATCTCAACCCGACCCACTCCCGCGAAATCAGCGATGAACCAACAGAGTGAAAAGTGGGACAACTCACCCATAGCACGGACAAAAGCACGGCCCCGTCATCAGTTTGGCGGTGAAGCATCGGCTCACGGCTGCGATAAAGCACAAATTCCCGATGTGTCATCCTGAGCGAAGCCGAGCCAAGAGCAAAGCGAATGGCCCGGCGCAGTCGAAGGACCCCTACCGCACCAACACTCTCCAGTCGAATCCCGCAACCCGCGAAACTTACGTAGCGGCAGGTACACTCACCTGCCCAGCCGAGCGCAAGCTCGGCCCACGCCGCAATCTCAACCCGACCCACTCCCGCGAAATCAGCGATGAACCAACAGAGTAAAAAGTGGGACAAACCAACCCACTCCTAGTCCCTGGGAAAACGGCCTTGGAGGCGCAGCGGTTCACCGCTGCGACAAAAGGCTTCTTTTCAGTATCGGCTTTACCCCCCCGGAAGGAAATTGCCGCACGCCCAACGAGTTTTCCGGTACCTCTTTAAGGCGCTGCGGTCACACTCTCCCGGCAAAATCGAACGCCCCTTGACTCGCCCAGTGGTAATCTTCCATGTTCATGCCTCGATCTTCGAATTCCGAAATCCGCATCGCCGTCGACACCGGAGGCACCTTCACCGACTGCGTCTGGCAACACGCCGGCGTTCTCACAACTCTCAAAGTCTTTTCCACCCCCGACGATCCCTCCCGCGCCATCGCCGAAGCCCTGCAATCAGTTCGCGACGCCACAACGAAGAATCGCCATGCCGCTCCGCTCACTCTTCTCCACGGCACCACCGTCGGCACCAACGCCCTGCTCCAGAGGAAAGGAGCTCGCGTCGCCCTAATCACCACAGCCGGATTCGAAGACGTAATCGAGATCGGCCGCCAGGCGCGCCCTCGCCTCTACGATTTCTTCTTCGATCGCATCGCACCCCTGGTCGCTCGCGAAATGCGCTTCGGCGTCAAAGAAAGAACCGCCGCCGACGGCCAGATTCTTGAACAGCCATCCGAAGCAGAATTGACCCGGCTCCGCGAGGCCGTAGAAAAGGCCCATCCTGAAGCCATCGCCATCTGCCTCCTCTTCTCCTTCGCCAATCCAAAAAACGAGGCAGCCGTAGCAGCCGCGATCTCAAAACTCAACCAACCAGTCTCCATCTCCCACAAAATTCTGCCCGAGTTCCGCGAATACGAGCGCACCAGCACGGTCGTAGTCAACGCCTATCTGCAACCGCTAATGCAAAACTACATGCAAAGGTTGGCCAGCCGCATCAACACCGCGTGTCCCGCCAGCGCCACAAGAAAACAAACCGTGCCGCGAATCTTCGTCATGCAATCCAGCGGCGGCATCACCGCCCTGGAATCCGCTGCCCGAGAACCCGTGCGCACCGTCCTCTCCGGCCCCGCGGGAGGCCTGGTGGGCGCAGCCGCCACAGCCGCCCGCAGCGGCTTCCGCAAAATTCTCTCCTTCGACATGGGAGGAACATCCACCGACGTAGCCGCCGTGCAGGACGAGGTTCGCGCCGGCGGTCAATCCGAAGTCGCCGGCCTTCCTGTCGGAATTCCCATGCTGGAGATTCACACCGTCGGCGCCGGCGGCGGATCGCTAGCCCGCTTCGACGCCGGTGGCGCGCTGCGCGTTGGCCCCGAATCAGCCGGAGCCGATCCCGGCCCCATCTGCTACGGCCGTGGCACCGTGCCCACCGTCACCGACGCCAATCTGCTGCTAGGTCGCCTTCGCCCCAATCATTTTCTAGGAGGCGAGTTCGCCCTCGACGTAGAAAGAACCCACCGCATCACCTCCGAATGGCTGAGGGGCCAAGCGCCAAATGAAGAAGCTGGAAAGAAAAAAACCGCGCGCCTGAGCGTCGAAGAGTTTTCCGCCGGCGTGATGCGCGTCGTAAATGCCAACATGGAGCGCGCTCTTCGTGTAGTCTCCATCGAACGCGGCTATGATCCCCGCGACTTCACGCTCGTAGCCTTCGGCGGCGCCGGCGGCCTGCACGCCTGCGAACTGGCCGAAGCCCTCGCGATTCCAACCGTAATGATCCCGGCCCACCCCGGCGCACTCTCCGCATTTGGAATCCTCGTCAGCGACGTCGTCAAAGATTATTCGCGCACCGTACTCTGGCGGCTTATCAACAACACCGCACACTCAGCGCCACGATCAAAGCTCGAGCAAGAATTCCGTCGCCTCGAGGCGCAAGCGCAAAAAGAATTTCGCAGAGAACGATGGCGCGGCGTCGTCAGATTTCAAAGGAGTCTCGACCTGCGATATCGCGGCCAAGGCTATGAACTCAACGTGCCAGCCAAACTTCCAAATACCAAGGCGAGTAATAAGGATACGGACAGCACCCAGCAAGCCCTCGCCGCCCGCTTCCACGCCGAACATCAGCGCCGTTACGGCTATCACCACCCCAGCCGCGAGATCGAACTGGTCACCCTGCGCCTTCGCGCCCGCCTGCGCACTCCCCAGCCCCAGCTGCATTCACGGTCAACCCGTCCGGTGCCGCGCAACCCACGCCGCCCAACCCCCGTCGAACAAGCCCCCGTCTTCTTTCAAAATACACAATTGGCGACCCCGGTCTTCGAGCGCAGCGCCCTGATCCCCGCTCGCCCCATGCGCGGCCCCGCCATAATCACCGAATACAGCTCCACCACAGTGATTCCGCCGCAAAAGAAATTTTGGCTGGATGAATCCGAAAATCTCGTGATCAAAATCAAATAGCATCGCGAGCGCGGCGCTGCTCACTCTTCTTCCGGTTCCTTCTTTTCCTCAATCGCCATATCCTTCAATTCGCT
This sequence comes from uncultured Acidobacteriaceae bacterium, assembly GCA_963800565.1. Classification (GTDB taxonomy): domain Bacteria; phylum Acidobacteriota; class Terriglobia; order Terriglobales; family Acidobacteriaceae; genus Acidiflorens. The sequence continues at coordinate 1,944,184 of CAWDBM010000006.1, read as the reverse complement.
CGACTCAAAAACGTCGCCACATTCCTGGCATTCCACGTATTCCGCTTCTTCGTCGCGAGAAACAATCTGCACCCGCGGGTGCTTGCACTGATCCGGGCTGACTTTATCCTGAGGAGACCGCGACGGCTGACTCGGCGTCATAAACTCATCGAAGCGAAACTATGAAAGGAAACCCGCCTACCACCCCAATTTGCCGTTATTTTGCGGCGGCAGCCCGATAGATGTCAAGTGCTCCTCGCAAGCCTAGTGACCTGATCCCCGTTCGCCGCGATTGTAGCGCCGCCGTCCCGGCGGCTGTCCGGAGGGCGTCCCGCCCGCCGAGCCCTAATTTTCGAACACCGCTATCGCCTCCGAAAAGACAAGTCGAGCAGATCGAAAGAGGTTGTCAATATAGAGATTTGCTTCAACGAAACCAAGCCGCTGCGCCCTCCCGCCATCATCAGGTTTTTGAATTCTTACAACCAATAATTGCGCCGCGAGAGAGGCAGAATATAAAACACATCGACTTACAAAGGTTCGAATTTGAGTTATAACTAGAGTTACAACAGGGCCACGGCACTCAGCGTCACCAAATGTAAGGAGAGTCGCCATGGGAATCACCGTTCATCACCAACCCGCCGACACAACCCTCCTCTGGGGCATTCACGTTTGGCAATCCGCCTGGGACGGCAACAACGTCTGGGATTCGAAAGGCACGCCCACGGCGGCCAGCGTCGATTTTCAACTCCCCGACGCTCCAGATCCCCGCAAATTGCAATTCAAATTTCATTCCACCGCGCCCGCCACCGGGCTCGACACGTGGGAGCCCGACGATTTCATCCGTCGTCTCTTTCGCATCTCCCCGACCGAAGTGTGGACCTTCGAATCCTCCCCGCGAATTCTCTACCAGAATCCCACGCCAGCCGCATCGACCTTCAACCCAGGCGACATACTCACCTTTCAGGTCATTACCCAAAGCGCGTTTCGCGGAGGCCAGATCTACGTTTGGAATCCCTATGATCCCACCACCGCTCCCGTTTATTTCCCCCAGACCGCCCGCGACGACGCCAGCGCCATATCCACGTTCCGCGTAACTTTGCTCCCCTGGATGACCACCGGCTTCAACCTGAAACTGATGCGGCCAGCGACAAATAACCAAGTCGCATTGTGGGAGCCCGATGCCAGCAACCGCCTCTGGCGTCCCTGCGATGGCGCGTCTCTATGGCTGAAAAGCGGCCAGTGCGACCTGCGCAGTCAGCCTCTCACGCTCACTCCCGTCGCGCTCCAGGTAATGTACAGCGCCCGCCTGGCCGCTCCTCCGCAGCTCACATTAAACGATCTGGTCGAAGGATCGGCGTTCCCACTTACTAGCTCTTCAGCTCAGCCGTACGCCGGAAGCGACCTCTTCAATGTCGCGACTTTCAACGTGCCGATCTATCCCGATGCAAGCTACGCCGTCATCACCCAACAAGACCTCGAGAATCCCGCGATCCAACGCCCATTCCCCGCTGACCCCACCGCTCTCGCCACCGTGTCCAGATTCGCGCTCGGAGCCAGTGCTTGGCTCGCCGCCTTCCCGACGATCAGCACGATTCCGCTATCCATCACACCTCAGCAGTCGTCGAGCTTCGCAAACGGCCTCTCCATCCAGGTTTCCGTCGGCAATGGTCCCGCATATGAAACCCTCCCCGCAACTCACCAACCCGACGGAACCTGGCAAGCCACGCCCGACCTGGCACAGAACACCACCACCGCCATCGATCTGATTCCGACCGTAGGCACCGAGCCCAAACCTTACGCATGGATCGACACCAGCAGATATTTCACTCCAACCGCCGCCACGCCCACGCTCTACACCACCGAAGGTGTCTACGGAGTTTGCGCCCGCGCCGCAACCCAATTCGCCGATCCGCCCAACCGCGCCGCCTTGATGCAAGCCGCATTCGGCACCGCCGTAGTAAGCACCGGAATTTTCGCCGCCAGAGAAATGCCCCATGGCGCTACCATTCTCGGCGCCCAGATTTATTTCGTCGTCCACGCGCCCCACGCCATTTGCGCCACTCTCATCCTCGTCGATGAAACTTCTCCCGGCGGACCATCGCGCCAGCAGTTTCCCATGACTCTCACCAACGACACTTTCTATTGGTGGTGCACCCTCCCCGCCGCGCAAGCCGCGCCCGGAGCCCGATATCGCTTCCTCCTCAACGATGACATAGAAGTCATTGACCCTGCCGCCCGCTCCGTGCAAGACGGTGGCAGCCTGAAAACAAGTTTCAACGACAATCCCGCCGACCCCACCACATCCTGGTCCATCGTTCTCGATGTCGCGGCAGTCAGCGCCGCGGCCCACGTCCAACCCTGGCGGACGATGGGCTGGCAAAATTTTCTGATCTACGAAATTCACGCGCGCCGCTTCACCAATCAAAGCGTAGGCACCCTCACGTCCTTCGATTTGCTCTCCGACGAATTGAACGCCACCAGTCGCCTCGGTCAGCCCGGATATCTGCGCCAACTTCCCGTCACCATCTTCGGTCTCATGCCCGTAACCGAATTCAGCTCCGCCGTCTCCTGGGGATACGATCCCTCCTTTTATTTCGCCATTGACAGCTTCTACGGTGGAGCGCCCGCGATGGCCAGCTTCGTCAACGCCGCTCACGCCAACGGTCGTGGAGTCACCCTCGACGTCGTCTACAACCATTCCCTCGGCTCGTCCCTCATGAGCATCGCCCCCGACGTCTATCGCAATGGCGACTACGACGGCGACCGCATGAATTGCGGCCATCCCATGGTCGGAGAATATTTCCGCCAGGCTTCCATCTATCTTTTCCGAACTTTCAACCTCGACGGCTTTCGTTTCGACGACACTCAGACCATCGTCACCAAGTGCATAGGCGGTTGGGAGTTTCTGGGAATGATCCGCTCCTCGCTGCGCGCCGCCGCCTCCGCCGAGGGCCGCGCGTGGCCCTATTGCGTCGCCGAAAATTCCGCCACCAATCCCTGGGACGTCTCCAATCCCTCATGGGGCGTGATGGATGGCCAGTGGGGAATCGATGAGGTCTACTGCATCCGATCCGCCAGTTACGACAGCGCCAATCCCGGCAGGGATGATTCCATCCCGCTAAAAACCGAGATGGACAACCCGCAATATTGGGGACGCCCTTTCTTCCAGGCAACCCGCTTCGGCGAATCGCACGACATGGTCAGCGGTCAGGATCCTCTCAACTTGCGCATCGCCACGCGCCCGCCATTCGGCCAAGGCTACCAACTTGCCAAAGCGCTCGGCACCCTGACGCTTCTCTCCAATGGCATTCCCATGTTATTCATGGGCCAGGAAGTCGGCGAAACTGCAGCCTTCTCCTTCACTGACAACGAGGAATACATCAATCCGCAACTCCCTCCTGCCACCGCCACTGACAACACCCGCATCCTCGCCTGGTTTCGCCAGTTGATGGGCCTGCGCAACGATCCCTCCAAAGGCTTGCAAGGCGATGCCAACTATCAGGTCGTCGCCACCGGCAATCGCACCGTAGCCTTTGTCTGCGGCTCCAATCAGCGTCTCTTCGCGGTCGTAACCTTCGGCACGCCAAACCAGCAACAAGACAGTTCATGGCTCGGCCTTCCCACCGGCGCCGCGTACAAAGAAATTTTCAACTCCTCGTGGCCGGATTTTCAGGTTGAGTTCGAGCCCGAACAAAACAACGGCGGCTACACCGCGCAAATTTACAGCGGCCAGATCCTCAACCTCCCCTGGATGGGCGCCATAGTCTTAGAGCGCAACTGAAGAGCCCTCAAAGAACCGCGAACTGGAGGCCGCGCCGGCCACGCCCACGTAGGGGCGGAGCCTGCCCTGAGCTTGTCGAAGGGTGCCCTCACCCGCCCAGCGGAGCGAAGCTCCGCAAGCTCTTAGCCATCCGCGACGACCTTACCCCGCGCAAGGCAGCGTCACCCGCAGCTTGCACCCTCTGCGTCCATTCTGATTCACCAACCCAATCGACCCGCCATGCGCCTCTGCAATCTGCCGCGAAAGCGCCAACCCAATCCCACTCCCCGCCGGCTTGGTCGTATAAAACGGCACGAACGCATTGCTAGGATTCAACAGCCCCGGCCCGTTATCGTCGATCGTCAACACCACGCTCTGGTCTTCAACCATCCACTGCAAAGTCACCCGCGGCTGAACCTCCGCTCCATTCGGCGAATTCCCCGAAGCGCCATTGCCGACAGCCGTTTCCAGCGCTGCCTCAACCGCATTCCGCACCAGATTAATCAGCATCTGTTCAATCTGGTCCGCATCCACCATCACCATCACATCCGGCCCAGGAAAAATCTCCACCGCCAGCCGCGTCTCAAGAAAAGCCACGCGCTCAATCAAAGGAGTGAGCGCCACCTTCTTAATCACCGGAGGCGGCATCTGCGCCAACTGCCGATAGGCCTGAAGAAATCGATTCAGCGAAGTAGTTCGCGCCTCAATAATCGCGAGCCCTCGCTCAAAATCCTGTCGGTGCTCAGGGTTGAGTCCGCTCTCGCCGAGCCGCCCGCTCAAGCTTCCGGCAATCGACTTGATCGGCGCCAGCGAATTATTAAGTTCGTGCCCCAGCACTCGAATCAACCGCTGCCACGCGCTTCGCTCCTCCTCGCGCAGCGCCCGGCTCACGTCCGACAGCACGATCAAAGTATGAGGTGCGCCCTTCTCCCGAAACTTGCTCTGCCGCACCAACCATCGCGCCCCAGCACTGTTCGCCGGCAAAGCCACCAGTGACTCGTTCTCCGCACTCAGGCAGTCAGCCAGCCCAATCTCGCCAGCCGTTCGCCCTAGCAATCGAATCGCAGCCTGCTGCAAAAGTCTCTCGCCCGCCGGATTCACCAGCCGCAGCACGCGATCCGGATCGAACGCAAACAGCGGCGCATCAATCTCCTCCACCACCCGCCGCAGCAGCGCCGTAGCTTCAATCGCCCGTATGCGCTGATCCGCCAGCAAATCAGCCAGCGCATTCACCTCTAGCGACAACTCGCCCAGCGCATCCTCGGCAACCGCTCCCCGCGCCCGAAACGAATAATCTTCTTCCCGCAGCGCTCCCACCACATTCGCCAGCGTCTGCAGCGGTTTCACCGTCTGCTCATGCAGTACCAGCGCCAATATCCACCACACAACCAACACGGAGAATGACAACGCCAGCTTCGATTCGGTCGACCATGCCTGCATCCATATCAAAATCCCGCCGACCAAAGTTCCCGGCAATGCCACCAGAAACGAATAAAAGCTGATCCGATTTTCATACAGCAGACGAACCCGCTTGCGACCCTTCGGCATTTTTCTCCCGCCGCCGCTCTGCGGGCTAGAGCCCATACTTTTCCATGCGCCGATACAGCGCACCCCGGCTCAGCCCCAACGCCTCCGCCGCCTGGCTTATATTTCCTCTAAAACGCTGCAGCGCCTTGCGAATCAAAAGCGCCTCCACCGCCTCTAAACTCAACTCCTCGAGATTCTGCCCCTGCGGCCGCTGCAAATTCAGTCCCAGGTCCGCCGGCTGTATCTCGCGTCCGCGGCACATCAACACTGCCCGCTCCAGCGTGTGCTCAAGTTCGCGAACATTTCCCGGCCACGCATACTGCGCCATCACTTGCAGCGCCGCCGCGTCAAATCCATCAATCTCCCGCCGATAGCGCGTCGCATATCGCCGCAGAAAATGTATAGCCAGCGTCGGAATATCTTCGCGCCGCTCCCGCAACGCCGGCACCCGAATCTCCACCGTATTCAGACGAAACAACAAATCTTCGCGAAACTGCCCCGACGAACAAGCCGCTTGCAAATCGGTATTGGTAGCCGAAATCACGCGCACGTCAATCTTCCGCGAGCGCGACGATCCCAGCCGCTCAATCTCGCCCGACTCCAACACACGCAGCAACTTCGCCTGCTGCCGAATCGGCACATTCCCAATCTCATCCAGAAAAATCGTCCCGCCATCCGCCAGTTCAAAGCGCCCGATGCGATCGGTCCGCGCATCCGTAAACGCCCCCTTCACATGCCCAAACAGTTCGCTCTCAAATAATCCCTCCGCCAGCGCGCCAGTATTCACCGCCACCAGCGGCCGCGAGGCACGCAAAGAAAGAGCATGCAGCGTCTGCGCAACCACTTCCTTGCCACTTCCGTGTTCACCCGTGATCAATACATTCGCATCCGAAGGCCCAACCCGAGTCATCGCCTCCAGCACCGGCTGCATCGAAGCCGCCGCCGCAATAAACTCCGGCCGCCCCTGCGCCTGCAACAGCCGATTCTCCGCCGCCAATCGCTCCGCTCGTTGCAGCGCGCGATGCAATTCCACTTGCGTTCGCAAAATAGCCAGCAGCCGCTCGTTCTCCCAGGGCTTCTGGACGAAATCCCGCGCCCCGCGCCGCATCGCCTCCACCGCCAGTTCAACATTCCCCCACGCCGTCATGACAATCACCGGCAAAGTGCTGTCGAGCGCAACAATCTCCGACAGCAGATCGAGCCCTTCCTGCCCAGACGTAGTATCGCGCGTGTAGTTGAGATCAATCAGCAGCGCGTCATAAGAATTGCCAACAGAATCCGTCGCCAACGCCTCCCGCACCTCCGCCGGAGACTTCGCGCTCTCCACCCTATAACCCTGCGGATGCAGCAACAGTTGAATCGCTTCGAGAATGTGAGGTTGATCGTCGGCCGCGAGAATTCGCGGCGCGCGATTCTGTTGCGGATGGGAAAGCTCGTCCGCTGTTTTAAACGCACGGCTATCTTGCGGCTTGACCGAAGTCGGCATGACTATGGAGTCGAAGCAGTCACCGTCCCCGTGACCGCATCCTGAATCAGTACTCCATTATGTTCCAAAGTCGCGCCCGTGGCGCGATCAAGTTCCACCCGCGCCTTCTCGTAGACCGTCATGGCATTGACCAGGTCCAGCTCCGACAACGAGAGATCGCGCTGCGCCGTCATGGTCTGATAGCTCGATCCCGATCCCAAATCCTGTTCTTTCTTCGTAATCTCAAACGTGCGTTGCCCCAGATCCCGTGCCTTACGCGCCGATTCCACCCGCGCCCGCGATTGCTCCAGCGCATACTGCGCGTTCCGCACCTCGATCCGAATCTGCTTTCTCAGCTGCTCCTTGCGCAGCCCTGCCTGCCGATACTCCAACTCCGAACGATACTGATCCGCCTTAGCCACGCGATTGCGAAACGGAATATTCAAATTCAGTCCCACATAATAATCCGGAGACGAATTGTTAAAAGTGTTTTGCAACGTACCCGGCAAGTCGGTTGGAATGCCGGATGAGAGTGTGGCACCACTGCCCGGAGGCGGGGGGACAGGGTTTGCCAATCCTCCGAGCCCACTGCCTCCATAAAAACCAACCAGCGCGAGCGAAGGCAACAACGCATTCCGCGCCGCCTGACGACTGATCTGCCGGTTCGCCAGATCCACGTCCGTCTCCAACAGCTCCGGCCGATTTCGCAACCCTTCCTCAATCAAATCGAGTATCGGTTGGCTAGTATCAGTCGAAGTATTTGCCGCCTGCGTCTGGTCTGTCGGTACCACCGGCATTTCTTCGAGCGTCGGATCGTCAAGACTCTTCGTCAGCGCATTCTTCATCAGCGATTCCTGCAGCTGCAGATTCGTCCGCGCCACCGTCAAATCCTGATCACGCTTCGAAACCTCTGCCTCCGCCTTCATCACATCCATCTCTGGAATGGCCTCCAGTTGCAATTGTTTCTTGGCGTTATCGAAAGTCTGATTGGCAAACGACAGCGACTCCTCATTCACCCGCGCCTGCTCATACGCGCTCACCAGGTCCCAATAAATATTTTCGATCTGCGTGACCGTCGCCATTACTTGATCTCTAAAGGCGATATCCGAAATCTTCTTGTTGTTCTTCGCGATCCGCAGATAGCGCAAATTCGGCCCGAACCCAAATCCCGCCAGCAACTGCTGCTGAAACGTAAAGCGGTAATAAGAATTCAGCGCCGGTGACAGAAGAATATCTCCGCTGTTCGTCGTCTGCCGGTTGTTATTGAACTCAAACGAAATCGAGGTCCCGCTCGAAAACGCCTGCGTGTAGAGAGCATTCACCTGCGCTGTATTAAGTTGCAGCGACGGGACACCGTAGAGCACCTCACTCGACTGCGGCAGAGTCAAATGCTCGATCCCCATATTCACGCTGAGTGCCGGATCATACGACGACACCGGAGTGCCCACACCCAACGTCGATTGCACCAATCCCGACGCGCCCGCTCCCGCTCCACCCGCACCGCCAGTCGTGCCACCAGCGCCCGCTCCCGGCGCGCCCGTCCCAAAGCCTCCAACTCCTCCGCCCGGAGTCCCTTGCACCACGCCCGTATTCACGCCGCGAAAGCTTCCGCCCGCTTGAGTGCGCAGCACGTCCGTATCCGCAATCGGCAAGTTGTACCGGGCAATCGCCAGATCCAAATTGTTCTCAAGCGCCAGCGCAATCGCATCCTTTAACGACAAATAAAGTTTCCCATCCCGAATCAGCCGATCCAGCCGCGGAGAATTCGTCAGCGTCGGCTGTGCCGCGTTTTCCCCTATGTACGGCCGCAACGGATCGCGCGACTTCGGCATCGCCAGCGACGATGGAGTGCTAATCTGAGCCTGAGCAGAAAAACCCGCCGTAACTACAAATACCGCCGCCATTAATGTACAGCCACGCCTCCACGCGCAAAGACTGGCCCTCATCGATTCACCGCCACATCGCGAGGTTCCGTCGTCGCAGTCGAACTCGCCGCACCCAAATTAGGATTCGCCGTATCCCCCACCACCCACCCATCCCGCATCTGAATCGTGCGCGTCCCATAAGCAGCATTCGCTTCCGAGTGCGTAACCTGCACAATCGTCGTCCCCTGCTGATTCAATTCCCGGAACAGCTCCATGATCTCCTTAGCTTGGTCCGAATGCAGATTTCCGGTAGGTTCATCCGCCAGCAACAGCGCCGGCTTATGAATCACCGCCCGCGCCACTCCCACCAACTGCTGTTGCCCGCCCGAAAGCTGGCTGGGATAAAGATCCTTCTTCGCGACAATCCGAAATCGATCAAGCGTATCCGCCACCATACTCTGCCGCTGGCTGCGCGGAATATCTTTGTAAGACAACGGAAGATCGATGTTCTCCATCACCGTAAGATCGTCAAGCAAGTGATAGCTCTGAAACACCATCCCAATATTTTTCTTCGCCAGTTCCGCCCGCTCCTTCCGCTTCATCGCGTGCGCCGCCTGCTCGCGGAACCAATACTCCCCCGTCCACTGGTCATCAAGGAACGCCAGCACATTCAGCAGCGAAGATTTCCCCGCCCCCGAAGGCCCCATCACCGTAATAAACTCACCCGGCTGAATCTCCAGGTTGACCCGCCGCAGAACCCAAGTCTGCCCCGCTCCGCTCTTATAACTCCGATCGATGTTTTTCAGTTGGATCATGTCACTCCCAATTTTCAAAACTCACTCGTACCGCAACGCCACCACCGGATCAACCTTCGTCGCCCGCCGCGCCGGCAGATAACTCGCCACCAGAGCCACCGAAATCAATATCGCCGGAACCGCAGCAAAAGTTAGCGGGTCGTTCGGCGTGACTCCGTAGAGAAGATCAGCCATCAGCCTCGTCAGCCCCAGCGCAGCCGCCAGCCCAACCGCGACGCCGATAGCAGCAAGCCTCCCCGCTCCGCTGAGCACAAGCCGCAAAATGTCCAACGGATTCGCGCCCAGCGCCATCCGAATTCCAATCTCATGCGTGCGTTGTCCCACCACATAAGAGATGACGCCGTAAATCCCGATACTCGCGAGGAGCAGCGCGAGAGCGGCAAACACAACCAGCAGAATCATCGAAAAGCGCCGCCTGGCAAGCGAACTCGCGATAACGTCATCCATCGATCGCGGCCCAAAGATGACAATCTCGCCGCTGATCTGCTGACTGGCATGACGAATCGAGTCCAGCAACCCGCTCCCCGCATCGTCCGACCGCACGATCATCGCTGATCCCGAAGGCGCCATCGCAATGAATCCATCCGCCATCTGCATGCACGGAATATAAAATTGTGCCCTCAATTTCTCCGTGTCATCCGTATCGAGACCCCACTGCTTCACGTGGCTTACCACGCCGACAATCTCCGCCCCGCCAGCAAAGTTGTCCGACAAAATTCGTTTGCCAATCGGATCCGCGTTCGGAAAGAACTTGCGAGCAAACACATCGTCCACCACGATGACATGCGGCGAATGCTCGTTATCCTGCTCGCCGAAAAAGCGTCCGCGCTCCAACGAAATCCCCATTGCCTTCAAATAGCCGGGCTCCACGATGTAGTCGATGGCCCAGCTCATCTCGTTCTGGTTGGACGGTTTGGGTTGGCCTCCGAACCAGAACGTGATCTCGTCGTCATATCCCAATGGCAGCGCACCCCAAGTTTGCGAAACCGCTTGAACTCCCGGAATCGACGCTACTTTGTTGTCGACCTCGCGAAAAGCCGCGCGAATCGCCCCCGGAGACGCATTCATCATCGAAGGTGGCAGCGACACGCCCACAGTCATCACATTTCGAGGATTGAATCCAGGATCGACATTCCATAATCGCGTCAAACTCCGCACCATCAGCCCCGCGCCCGCCAACAGCACCAGCGCCATCGCCATCTCAACCACCACAAAAACGCCCTGCACGCGATGCCGAGTTCCACTCAAGCCCCGCCCACTCTCCTTGAGACTGTCTTGCAAATTTGCTGGCGACGTCTTCAAAGCCGGCGCCAGGCCAAACAAAACTCCGGCAAAAAGTGAAATCGCCAGCGTGAACAGCAGCACCCTACCATCAAGCCCAATCTCCTCAGCCCGTGGCAACGTCGTTGGCAAAACGCCCAAGGCCGCTCGCGTTCCCCAAGCAGCGAGCAGCAAGCCAAGCGCGCCACCCACCAGCGCCAGCAAAACGCTCTCCGTTAACAATTGCCGTAACACGCGCCCCCGGCTCGCTCCCACCGCCGCCCGAATCGCAAATTCGCGCGTCCGCCCCGTCGAGCGCGCCAACAAAAGATTCGCCACATTGACGCAAGCAATCAGCAGCACAAAGCCAACACTCGCCAGCAGCACCAGCAACAACGGTCGAACTCCGCCGATCACCCATTGCTTAAGCGGGATGAGGCTCGCGCCGATCCCCTTATTGGCATCGGGATACGCGGCCGCAAGATTGTTCGTGACCGCTTTCATGTCGGCCGCCGCCTGCTCAATCGTCACTCCCGGCTTCAGCCGCCCGATGCCGTGTAAGCCCAACCCCGCACTGCGCGAGTTCAGCAAGTTATTCTTCCATTGCCCCACCGGCACATACACATCTTGTTGCCCCGCCGATCCCAACATCGCAAAGTGAAAGCTCGCCGGGACCACGCCCACAGTCGTGTAACCCCTGCCATCCAAAGTCACGCTCTTGCCGATAATGTCATCCGCCGACCCGAACTTGCGCCGCCACAATCCCTCGCTGATCATCGCGATCGGAGCCGCCCCAATCTCGTCCTCTCCCGGCGCAAACGTCCGGCCCAGCAGCGGTTTTACTCCTAACAGCGAAAACAAATCTGCCGCCACAAACTCACCATTCACCTGTATCGCATCTCCCGCTCCCGTAAGACTGAAAGCATAGCCGCGAGAAATCGCCATCGCTGAAAAAGTATGATTGTCCTTCCGCCAGTCGCGGAAATTCGGAAACGAAATCGACCCCGTATCAAAATTCGGCTTACTTTCGTGCAGCGTCACCAGTTGCTCAGGATGCGGATACGGCAAAGGATTCAGTAGTACGCCATTCACAACCGAGAACAGAGCCGTATTCGCTCCCACTCCAAGCGCAATCGTAATCACGATAACTAGCGAAAGCCCCGGCGTCCTCACAAATTGCCGCAATGCGAAGCGCAAATCTTGTCGAAATCCGTTCACGGCGCGAACCTCCTACTCGTAGCGCAACGCCTTCATCGGCTCTACCCGTGATGCTCGCCGCGCCGGCAGCAACGCCGATGCAATCGCAACCAGCGTCACCACCACAACCGTCAAACCCAGCGTCAGCGGATCGCTGCTCGAAATCCCATACAACTGGCTCCTCACCGCGCTCATCAGCAGCAGCGACACCGGCAACGCAATCGCAATACTGATCCCCGCCAGCCACACCACTTCAAACATCACCATCCTCACCACCGACCCGCGTGTCGCTCCAAGCGCCATGCGAATCCCTATCTCGCTCGTTCTCTGCGTCGTCGAATACGCCAGCACGCCATACAACCCGACCGCCGCCATCAGCGCCGCAAGCACTCCAAAGCCCGAAGCCAGCAACGCAATCACGCGCTCCGCTATCAGGTTGTTGTCGATCTGCTCATCCATCGTCCGAAAAGTATCGAGCACGAGATTCGCATCCAGCGTTTGCATCGCCCGGCGAATCGTACTCTCCGCGCTCTCCGGTTGCTGCCACGTCCGCACATAAAATGTCATTTCACGCGGTTCCGGAGTTTGCAGGTACGGGGTGAACACCGTGCGCGTCACCGGCTCTCGCAGGCTGGTATGCTTTGCATCTTTCACAACGCCGACGACGGCAATGTCCGGCTTCACACCTTTGCCGCCGCCGTTCGCCACGAAATGTCCGAGAGCCTGCTGCGGATCTCCAAAATAATGTTGCGCGAAACTCTCGTTCACGATCGCTACTTTCTGCACTCCCGCCGCATCCTGATCCGTAAACACGCGTCCCGCCAGCAGCGGCATCTGCATCGTCGAGAAGTAATCCACGCTCACATTAGGCTGCTCGACGTTCATGTTCTCGTCGGGTTTGTCCGCATATCCGGAAATCGTCACGTTGCCAGTTTCGTTTTCATTCGCCAGCTCCGCATCTGTGGTCGCGGCCACGGCGCGCACTCCAGGCAAACCCCTCAACGTCTCAAACATCCTTTGATAGAGCGCAAACGTGCGCGCCGGTTCGTATCCGGCCATCCTCGGATCAACTCCAAACGTCAGCAGATGGTCCGTCGCAAATCCCGCATTCAGCGATCGGAGATTGTGCAGTGTACGTACAAACAGCCCCGCCGCCACCAGCAGCATCAGGCTCAGCCCAATCTGCACCGCCACTGAAACCCGCCGGAAGCGCAGCGGACTGCTCCGCGCCGTCATCCCTTGCTGCTTCAGCGCCGGAGCCAGATCAGGCCGCCAGAACTGCAATGCCGGAGCCAAGCTGAAAAGCAAACTCGCCAGCAACGCCAGCCCGCAATTAAAGATCATGATCCGAAGATCGGGTTTCGCGGAAAACGGCAAATCGCCCGTCCCGCCGCCCCAGATCATCGTGATCAGCACCGCGGAGACTCGCGGCGCCAGCAGCATCCCAAACAATCCCCCAGCCAGTCCGAGCAGCAATCCCTCGACCAGCAATTGCTGAATCACTCGCTTCTGTTTCGCGCCCAGTGCGTAACGCACCGACATTTCACGAATCCGCCCCGCCCCGCGCACCAGCAGCAGACTGCCCACATTGGCGCACGCCATCAGCGCCACCAATCCAACCATCCCCATCACAATCAGCAGCGGCATCTGCGCATCACCGCGCAACGGCGAAAATCCGCGCGCGCCATCGAGCACAAACAAGTGTGATTTATCAACAAAGCGGTCGCGAAAATTTTCCGACCCGCCCTTGATCTCCTTCAGTTCATCGCCGCGAATCGCCGACCACAGCGGCCCCACGCCCGCCTCCGCCTGCTCGCGGCTCACTCCCGGTTTCAGCTTCCCGACAATGTTCAGCCAACTCGATCGCCGATCCTCCAGATCCTTCGTCCCCGGAATCACCTCCGCTTTCATCGTCATCGGCACAAACACGTCCGGCGTATCGCCCATCACCACGCTGCGAAAGCCCGGCGACGCCACTCCCACCACCGTAAACGGATGCCCATTCACCAGAACGCTCTGATTCAAAATTCCCGGATCACTGCCAAACCGCCGCTGCCAATAACTGAAACTCAACACCGCCACCGGATTCGCATCCGCCACCACATCGTCCGACGCAACCAACAATCGCCCCGCCGCCGGCTGCAGCCCAAGCACATCGAAGTAATTTCCCGACACCAGCTCCGCTCCCACCAGATCCGGCTGGTTATGCCACTGCACTCCCACCTGCGCAAAATCCGTGGCGATCAGCCCGCTGAAAACAGAATTCCGGTCGCGCAGATCGCGATACATCGGATACGAAAAATAAAAATGCCCGTCCGCCCGCGACTGCAGCCGCCCCGTATTGCTCCCCGAATAATTCAGCAGCACCAGGCGATCCACATCCTTCACCGGAAGGCTGCGCAACAACGCCTGATCGAGCAAACTGAAAATCGCCGTGTTCGCGCCAATCCCAAGCGCCAGCGTAATGATCGCAACCGCCGCAAACCCCGGCGACTTCCTCAACTGCCGCACCGCATACTTAAAATCCTGAAGCAATCCGTTCATCTTTTAATCCTCGCGCCTGCGCCTTACTCGTACCGCAACGCCACCATCGGATCGACTGACGCCCCGCGTCGCGCCGGCAGATAGTTGGCGAAAAACGCCACCGCTCCCAACAACATCGCAACTCCCGCAAACGTCAGCGGATCAGTCGCCGAAATCCCAAACAGCATCCCCGCCATCATCCGTGTCATCGCGAGTGAAAGCACCGTCCCCGCCCCAATCCCCATCAGCACCAGCGCCATGCCCTGCTTCACCACCAGCGCCACCACATCCGGACGCCGCGCCCCAAGCGCCATCCGAATCCCAATCTCTTTCGTCCGTTGCGCCACCGAGTACGACATGACCCCATAAAGCCCAATCGCCGCCAGCACCATCGCCACCGCCGCAAAAATCGCCAGCAGCAACATGCTGAATCTCCGCCGTTGCACCGAGTTCGCAATCAATTCCTGCATCGTGCGTATATTTGCCAGCGGCACATCTTTATTCACGCTCCAAACCGCGCTCTGCGCGAGCGAAGTCAAGCTAGTCGCGTCCGACGTCGCACTCCGCATTGCCACATACACTGACGGCCACTGCGCCTGCCCCAGCAACTGGTAAATCTCCGAGTGCGGAGCCGTATCCAGCCCCACATGCCGCACATTTCCAACCACACCGACAATTTGCAGAGTCAAACTGTCCGGCCCAAAATTTGTAAGCTGTCTGCCAATCGGATCCTGTCCCGGAAAAACCTCCCGCGCCAGCGCATCATTCACAAGCGCCACATGCAGCGAACTGCCCAAGTCGCTCTCACTGAAATTCCGCCCCTTCATCAACGGAATCCCCATCGTCCGAAAATAATCAGGCGTACTCACGCGAATATCCGCCGAATAATCTTTGTCAATTCCGGGAACCTTAAAGCTGCGCCCACTATTTCCACCCGCCAGCGGCAACCGGCTAACCGCGCCTGCCGACCGCACACCCGGCAGCGCCTGAAGCCGCGCCATCACTTCCCGATAAAACGCAAATTGGCGAGTCGCATCCGTCGATGTTGGAAGCCCGATATTAAAAGTCAGCAGACGGTCCGCATCAAAGCCGGGATTAACATCCATCAGCCGCGCGAAACTCTTAACCAGCAGCCCCGCGCCAACTAGCAGCACCAGCGACAATCCTACTTCCGCGACCACCAGCGCCGAGCGCGTTCGCCCCCGGTTCGCCGTGCTCCCGCGCTCGCCCTCCTTCAAAAATTCGCTGGGGTTCGATCGCGATGCCTGCCACGCCGGCATCAGCCCAAAAACAATCCCGCAAACTATCGAAGCCAGAAAGCTGAACGCCAAAACTTCCCGGTTGATTCCAATCTCCTTAAACTGGCGAATATCCGGCGGACTAAGCGCCAACAATGAAGGCACCGCCACCACCGCCAGCAGCAGCCCCAACCCTCCGCCAAGCAGCGCCAGCACCACGCTCTCCGTCAGCAACTGCCGCAACAACCGCTGCCGGCTCGCTCCCATCGTCGTGCGGATCGAAATCTCCCGCCCGCGCACCGCCGCTCGCGCCAGCAAAAGATTCGCCACATTCGCGCATCCAATCAGCAGCACAACCACCACTGCCGCCAGCAACACCAACAGCACCGGACGAATGTCGCCCACCACATATTCATGCAGCGGCAAGAAACTCACTCCCACCTTGTCGTCCTCATTCGGATACTGTTTCTCCAGCCGCCGCCCGATCGTGTCCAGTTCCGCGCGCGCCTGCTGCGACGTCACTCCCGGCTTCAGCCGAGCCCACACGTCGAGATAACTTCGATCCCGAAACTGCCGCGGATCCTTATCCATCGCCAGCGGATGGCTCGGCACTCCCCACGGCGATGGCACCCACAACTCGCCATAATCGTCCGGAGAATAATTCGGCGGCATCACGCCCACCACGCTGTACGGCTCTCCATTCAGCCGCACATTCCGCCCAACAATTCCACGATCCCCGCCAAAGTAGCGCTGCCACATCCCATATCCCAGCACCACCACGTGATCGTTGCCCGAGCGCGCGTCACTCTCCTCCAACCCGCGTCCCAGAATCGGATTGATTCCAAACAGCGCAAAAAAACTCGGCGTAACCATCGTCCCTTTTACCCGCTCCGGACGATCCCCCTCCGATAAATTCGCCGGCCATCCCCGCGCCGCCGCCATCTCCGCAAACACCGAATTCTGCGCCGCCCAATCCAAATAATTGGCCGGCGAAGCGTCGTCGCCCGCGACACCCTGAAACGTCTCATAGACCTTTACAATCCGATCCGATTCCGGATAAGCCAGCGGATGCAGCAACACTTGATCGACCACGCTGAACACCGCCGTGGTAGCCCCAATCCCCAGCGCCAGCGTAATCACCGCCACCAACGTAAACCCCGGGCTCTTGCGCATCTGCCGCAGCGCGTAGCGAAAATCCTGCATTAATCCGGTCATAACCACTTCCTCATTCGTACCGCAACGCTACTATCGGATCGACTTTGGTCGCGCGCCTCGCCGGAATGTAACAAGCCAGCAGCCCCACCGCGATCAACAGCAGCGTTACTCCACCAAATGTGACTGGATCAGTTGCCGTAACGCCGAAGAGCAGCGACGAAACCGTCCGCGTCAGCGCGTACGATCCCACGATTCCGATCGCCACGCCGATCAGGATGGTCCGCATTCCTTGCCCGAGTACCATGCGCAGCACGTTCCCGGACGTCGCGCCCAGCGCCACGCGCACGCCGAATTCACGCGTCCGCCCACTCACCGAATACGCCATTACGCCAAATACTCCCGCGGTCGCCAGCAGCAGCGCTGTGGCCCCGAAGAATCCGATCAGTATCACGTTGAATTTTCGCGAACCCAAAGACGTTGCATACACTCGCTGAAATGTCCGGAAGTTCGTCGGAATTTCCGGATTGAGGTCCTGCAAAATACCCCGGGCGGCAGAACTTACCGAGCCCGTGTCAGCATCGCTCAGCATCGTTACCGTCACCACCGCGCTCGGCCGCTGGAACAAATTCACGTAGACCGTCGGTCGCGGCGGCTCGTCGAGGCCGTATTCGTGCGTGTCGCCCACGATTCCCACGATCGTCAGCAGACGCAAATCGCCATCCATATTTCCGAATTCAATCGTGTGCCCAATCGGATCCTGGTCTGGCCAGCGGTCTTGGGCGAGCGACTGGCTGATCACTGCCACATGGGGCATGTTCGCGCCGTCGCGCTCGTCGAACATTCGTCCGCGGATCAGCGGAATTCCCAGCACGCGGAAATATCCCTCGGTCGCGACACAGAAATCCGCATCGCCCAGCCGTTCCTTTTGATTGAACAGCGCTTCGAAGCCATCCAGCGTTTTGGGAACTTCATTCTGCGTCATCAGCAGAAACATTCCATCTGGCAGTCCGCCAGTCATAGGCAGCGCGCTTGCAGCTCCCACGCTTTGCACACCGGGGATTTGTTTGAGCCGGCCAATCAAGGTCGAAAAGAAAAGTCCCTGGGCCGACTTCGCTTTGGGATCGTCCGTCCACGGCAGCGAGACATCCATCGCTACGATCTTGTCCACGCGGAATCCTGGATTCACCTCCATGACTTTCATTAAGCTGCGTCCCAGTAAACCCGCGCCGATCACCAACGCTAACGTGATGGCGATTTGCGCTGCGACAATCGCTCGCCCAACACGCTGGCCGCCTTGCGACCCGGCCTGCCCGCGCCCTCCTTCAACCAGGCCCTTCCTCAAATCGCCTCGCGTTGCTAGCGCAGCTGTAAACACACCGAGTCCAGTAGCCACCGCAGTAGAAAGCAGGAAGGTAAAAAGCAGCACTGGCAGGCTTACGGAAACGCTGTCGAGCCGCGGCAAATTGTTCGGGGCCAGCGCCACCAATGCGGCCACGCCCCACAGCGCCGCAAGCACTCCAAGAACTCCACCGATCAGCGAGAGCAAAAATGCCTCGCTCAAAAATTGGCGCATCAGTCGGCCGCGCCCTACGCCCAGCGCGACGCGAATCGAAAACTCGCGCTCGCGCACGGACGCTTGCGCCAGAAGCAGGTTGGCAACGTTCGCGCACGCCACCAGCAACAAGAACCCCGCCGCGCCCAGCAGAATCAGCAGCGGAGACCGCACCGCGCCTGTAATCGACTCCTGTAGTGGAACTACTCTTCCATCCCTGAGCAGATAGTCGTTCTTATCCTTCGATTCCTGGTAAATTCTTCGTGCAATTGCGCTGATATCCTGCCCCGCCTGCTCGACGCTCACGCCGCCTTTCAGCCGGCCGACGGCCGAATAATTGTGCCCTGTGCGGCTTGGATTCTCGCCAGTTATGTCGGCGGCGAGCCACACGTCCACGTCATTCGGGAATTGAAATCCCGAAGGAAGCACGCCAATCACCGAGTACACCGCGTTGTTAATCTTCAGGTGTGATTGCGAAAGATCCCGCGCCGATCCGAGATGTTGCCGCCAGTACCCATAACTCACAAGGGCGACGGGCGCAGCTCCCTTGTGGTCATCGCTCGCCGTAAAATCCCGGCCGATGATCGGCGTGACGTCAAATACTGTGAGAAACTCTGGCGTTACCGCTGCCACTGTAGTGCGCGTCGGCTGCGACGCTCCCGAAACAGAAACTGTGTCGGCCGCGTACTTCGCGATGGATTGAAAGCTATGGCTCCGATCGTGGAAGTCGTCAAAGTTCGGATCCGCGAGGCGAGAGAGCCTACCGTTTGAGTTCACTTCAGAGATCGCCATGATGCGATCGGCGGCCGAATATGCCAGCGGGCGCAGCAAAACTCCATACACAACGCTGAAGATTGCTGTAGTCGCCCCAATCCCTAGGGCTAGCGTGATCACCACAACCGCGCTAAACCCCGGGCTCCGGCGCAACTGTCGCAACGCGTAGCGCAAATCTTGCCAGAGCCCACTCATGCGCTAGTCTCCGCCAGCAGCTTCTTCAACTCCTCCTCCGCCACGACCTTGCCGTCAAACAAATGCACTTCGCGCTGCGCATGCTTCGCAAATCGCGGATCATGCGTCACCATGCAGATCGTCGCGCCCTCGCGATGCAGTTCCTGCAGCAGTTCCATAACCGCTTCGCCATTGCGCGAATCCAAGTTTCCCGTAGGTTCATCCGCCAGCAGAATCGAAGGCTTCCCACCGAGCGCTCGCGCCACTGCCACACGTTGCTGCTGACCGCCCGAAAGCTGCGACGGATAATGCCTGACGCGATGCGCCATCCCCACGCGCTCGAGCGCCTCCATCACCCGCGCCTTGCGATCCGCCGCCGGCATCCTCTGCCGATAAGTCAGCGGCAGCTCGACGTTTTCATAAACCGTGAGATCGCCAATCAAATTGAAACTCTGAAAGATGAACCCAATCTCCTGGTTGCGTATCCGCGACCGTTCCGCGAAATCCAGATTCTCCACCGTCTTCCCATTCAGCGAATACCGTCCCGCCGTCGGCGTATCCAGCAGCCCAATGATCGACAGCAGCGTCGATTTGCCGCACCCCGAAGGCCCCGACATCGCGACATACTCGCCCTTCGCAATCGACAGATGAATCCCCGAGAGCGCATGCGTCTCGATCTCATCCGTATAGAAAACTTTAGTTAGATCCGAAATCTGTATGAGAGGCTGTCCCGCCTCGATCTTCGTTGCCTCGCTGCGTGCTGTTTCAATCATCGCTGTCCCCCGCTCTTTAAAGTTTTCTTGCGTTTCTGTGTGGTGACTACGTTTGTGTGGTGACGGGGCTCTGCCCCATCCAACAAAGCCAAGTATCACGAAAGCGTTGGCTTACTTCTTTCCTTCGTGAACCTCCGTGACCTCTGTGGTTCATGATTTCGCAAACCCCACCAATACCCACGCCTTACTCCAGCCGAATCCGATCCGTGTTATCCCACCGCGACATATCCGACAAAATCACCGTGTCTCCCTCGTTCAGCCCTTCAATCACCTGAATCGAATTCACCGAAGCTCGCCCCACCTTCACCGGCACGCGCAACGCTCCCTGCCCATCCGCACTAAGCTTGAACAAACTGATCGTGCTATTCTCCTGCCCAAACGCCGGACGCCCCACATAAAGCACATTGTCCAGCCGCTCCAGGTCGATCGTCCCATCCACACTCAAATCCGGCCGCGCTCCCTTCGGCAACTCGCCCGTCAGTTTGACGTCCACCGTCACCGTTCCGTTTTGCACTGCCGGATCAACTCTCATCACCGCCCCCGCAATCACGCCGTTATGCGTATCGACCGACGCCGGCTCGCCAATCTGCACATCGCGCGCCTGCGTCTCCGCAACCTTCAATGTGGCCATCAGATGATCCGGTTCCACCACCTTCGCCAGCATCGTCCCCGGCAAAACGTGTTGCCCCACCTGCAACGGTAAATCAACCAATACTCCATCGATCCCCGCCCGCACTCGCAACGCATCCAATTGTTTTTGTTTCAGCTGACACAGCGTCCGCATCTCATCAACCTTCGCCTGCTGCTCCGCCATCTGCGACTCAATCGCCCGCTGATTCGCCGCCAGAACCTGATTTTCCAAATCATTCCGCGTAGTCAGCTCGTCCGCTTTATCCTTTGAAGTCTTGTAAGCCATCCCCGAAATCACTCCCAACTCAAAGAGTGCCTTGTCCGTCTGCGCCTGCCGCTGCGCCTGCGCGTCATCGTCGTGGATCGTAGCTGCTCCCGCCTTCTGGTTCATCAAATCGCTTTCCAGCTTCACCCGGAGGTTCTGGTATTCCGCCTCCGCCGCCTTCAGCTGCAATTGCGCATCGACCGCCGCCTGCTCCGTCTGCGGATTGCTCATCTCCAGCAAAATCGTGTCCGCCTTCACCTGCGACCCCGGCAGCATATGAATCCGCACCACCGTAGCCTCAGTCTCCGCCGGAATCTGCCGCACCGACTCCTGACTAGGCACAAGCGACCCGAGTCCGCGCACCTGCCGCAACATCGACCCGCGCTTCACCACGTCCGTCCAAACCGTCCCCCGTTCCACCGCAGGAGCCGCTGGCTTAAGCCGCGCTACCCCCACCGAAACCGCAGCCACAGCAATAACAATGACGGCCCCAATAACTGCCTGCCGCCGTCGTTTCTGAGTCTTGAATTCAGGCCGAGCGATATCCATTTCCATTTCGAATAGGCAAACGGGAGGCCATGCGGCCAGCGGATGTAACTAGAAGAAATATAAGTGGTTGTTAAGAGGTAAGGAACCAATGGGAGGATCCACTCTTATCCTGAACCGGACGATGATGTCCATAAGTGGACAATTACAAAGGAAGTCGCAAAAAGCGAAGGATCCAAGTTACGCTATGCTATTCTATTTATAGCATGCTAATCGCACACGATACTGGTTTCCTTCCTGTACCCTCGTGCCCTCTGTGGTAAATGGTCTTCGCCGACAGCACGACGAGGCAGGGAAAGCAATAATCTAGGGGGGAAATCCCAATGACCAATGCCGACAAAATCCGACTCTACGGCGAAGAAAAGTATGTCCTGCTCGCGCGCCAACAAAAGCTCAATCGCTTCTCGATCCGAGTGGGCGACATCGTCCGCGATCTCAAACTCACCGGCCGCGCCCCCGCCGTCTGCAGCGCCCTGAAGACCAATGAATTTCTCGAAAAAAACAACTTGCAGCTAGTCGAATCCACAGGCCCCAAGTCCGGCCAAAGCACAACCGTGGTCTACACCTACGAATTCAAAAACTCCCACGACTCAACACCTCCAGCCCAAGATTCCTGGTCTCGCCTCCGCGGCGCATTGAAAGACGTCTTCTCCGACCTGGGAGGCGGCGAATCCTACCTGCGCGCCGAACGCAGCAACTTCTATCCGACACAGACCGAAGAGGAGCACGAGTGAGCCGCGTCTACTGGGACACGATGCTCTTCATCTATTGGCTGGAAGACAATCCGCAATACGCGCCAAGAGTCGACGCGATCCGCTCGAAAATGCAACAGCGACGCGACCAACTAATCACCGGAGCCTTCACCTTCGGAGAAGTCCTGGCCGGAGCTTATCGCAAAGGCGCCCCGCAACTAGCTGAGGAATCCCGTCGCTTGTTGCGCAACGTCGTGACCGAAGCAATCCCATTCACCCTAGAAACCGCCGACCGCTACGCCCGCATTCGCGGAACCCCCGGCATCACGCCCGCCGACGCCATCCACCTGGCCTCCGCCGCCCAGGCGGGCACCGACCTTTTCCTGACCAACGACAAAAGACTCGTAGGAAAAATCGTCCCCGGAATCCAATTCATCGCTTCCCTGGATACGGATTTGTTTTGAGGCTCGGACGGACGCAGGCGCGTCTAAACGTCAAACACCCTATACACCATCGCCGGATTCTGCGCCTGCAGCAGAGTGATCGCAACATTGTGCACCGCACCCTACCATGTCTCTTCCGCTTCATCCCGCCACTCAACCTCCGACACCCTCACCGGATCCATATCGCTCTCCTGCAATTTCCGATTTATCTCGCGCAGTCCTGTCTGCTTGAATTTCTCCCAAGCCGCGATCCCCACCTTCGCGCGCTCACTCGACGCGCTATAAACTTCGATCGCCTGCGCCGGCACCTCGCGATCTCCACTCTCAACCGCGCGCAGCGCTGAAGCCAGCCCCGTAAACGCATCCTGCAAACCGCTCGGCTCCCACGCAACACTCCCCTTGTTACTGACGATCTTTGAAATCTCCGCGAGTGCTTCCGCCACAGCCGACGAAAGCGCCGCGTTCCCTCCGCCGATTTTCTGCTGAACGCCCGTCAGCCCTTTCCGCACCGAACCGATCTCGCCGAGCGCCCGCCGCGCCGCCCGCGCCTCCGCGAACATCTGCAGCCCCAGCTCCAATTGCCGCTGCAATATAGCCGGAGTCGCCGTACACCGCGGATCCATCACCACCTTCAGCATCTGATTCTGCACCCGACCATCCACCGTCAATCGCACCTGATAACTCCCCGGCACAACCTTCGGCCCGCTAGGATTGCGGTTCTCATAATCTTCGTCAGCATTCGTCTCCGCATTCCCCCACGCCAGATTCCAAACAAAGCGATGCATTCCCGGCGTTTTTTCCAGCGCCTCCGGCTTCGGAAGCCACCGCTCCGCAATCGGCAGCAAAGCCTGCTTCGCCGCCGGTTTCACATCCGATTTCGAATCCAACGAAAACTTGCTCACCAGCTTCCGCTGCCCGTCGAAAATCTCCAGCGTGATCTTCCCCGCCGCCGACTTCAGAAAATAATCAACCATCGCTCCACTCGGAGGATTCTCCGCCGTCGGTTCCTCCGGAGGCAGCGGCGTCCCCGAAAAAAAATCATTATCTACCCGCACCGCCGTCGCCGGACGATATAGCAAGAACCCATCCGCCTTCTGCGCCTCGGCCGCCTGCCGCAGCGGCGCAATATTATCCAGAATCCAGAACGACCGCCCATGCGTGGCCACCACCAAATCGTCGCCATGAATCGTCAGATCTCGCATCGAACTCACCGGCAGCTTCAGCTGCAACGACTGCCAATGATTGCCATCGTCAAACGACACATAAACTCCCGTCTCCGTCCCCGCAAATAGCAGCCCCTTCTTTTCCGTATCTTCTCGAATCGCTCGCAAAAAAGCGTGCCCCGCAATCCCCTCCGTAATCGCCTGCCAGGTCGCTCCATAATCCCGCGTCCGATATAGATAAGGAGTCTGGTCATCCAGCCGGCTGCGATCAACCGCCGCATAAGCCACCGCCGCATCAAAATGCGACGCCTCAATCATCGACAGCTTGCTCCAAGCCGTTAGCCCCCGCGGAGTAACATCCTTCCAGCTCTTCCCGCCATCCCGCGTAACGTGAATCAACCCCGTGTCGCTCCCCGCCCAAATCAAATTTCGATTCAGCTTCGAAGGCGCAATCGTGAACACCACGCCATACCCGCGCTCCTTAGCGTTCTCAACCGTAACCGGCCCGTCGGTTTTTGCTTGCTGCATCGCCGCCGCGCCCGCCCCAGCCGACGTAGCACCCGTTAGATCAGGACTAATCGTCAGCCAATGCAGCCCACCATCCACCGTCTTCATCACATACTGTGTTCCGAGATACAGCGTGGTCTTATCAGCCGGCGACATCACCAGCACCGGCGTCCACGGATCCCTGTATTTATGCAGATTAATTTCCGTGCCAAACGTCGGCATCGGCCAGGGACTAACATTCTGGCTGAATCCCGTCTTCTTGTTAAACCGTGAAACGCCCCCGTAAGTCTCACTCAAATAAATAATGTTAGGGTCCCGCGGATCAGGCACCATATACCCGCTCTCGCTCCCACCCGCCGGAAACCAATCCCGAGGCGTGATCTGCCCATGATCCGTGCGGCTCAAAACCGCCGCGCTCCCGCTATCCTGCTGCGCCCCATAAACAACATAAGGAAACTGATTGTCCGTGATCACGTGATAGAGCTGCGCCGTAGGCTGGTTGTACCAGGTGCTCCAGGTCTGCCCGCGATCCAGGCTGACGCTCGTCCCCTGATCCGTCCCCAGCACCATGCTCGAAGAATTCTTCGGATCAACCCAAATCTGATGATAGTCATCCCCACCCGGCGCCCCGCGCACAATCGAAATCGTCTTCCCGCCATCCTCCGACCGGTAAAGCGCGACATTCGGCACATAAAACACATCGGAGTTATTCGGATCAATCGTGATCCCGTTGAAATACCAAGCGCGACTGGTAAGCCGCGAGTCCGCATTCGCCAAAGTCCAACTGTCGCCGCCATCGTCCGACCGATAAAGTCCCGCCTTCTTCGCCTCGATCAGCGCATACACGCGCTTCCCGTCCGGAGCAACATCCACTCCAATCCGTCCCCAATCTCCATCCGGCAATCCGTTCCCCTTAAGCTGGGTTGAATTAAGCTGGACCCAACTCTTCCCCGCATCCACCGACCGAAACAGCCCGCCCCCAGGCCCATCTATCGGAGCGTAAGTGCTCCATGGCGGACGATGCGTATGCCACGTTCCCGCAAACAACACCTGCGGATTCCCCGCACAAATCGCCAAATCTGAAATTCCAATCTCGCTCCCCGCATCGAGCACCTTGTCCCAATGCGCCCCACCATCCACCGACTTATAAACGCCACGCTCCGCATTCGGCCCATAAGCGTGCCCGAGCGCCCCGACATAAACAACATTCGCATCCCGCGGATCAACCACAATTCGGCTGATCTGCCGGGTGTCCTCCAATCCAATATGCGTCCAGGTAGAACCACCATCCGCCGACTTATAAACCCCTATGCCCGAAGACAAATTCGACCGAATGTCCGACTCACCCGTCCCAACATAAATCGTCCGGGAGTCCGAAGGCGCAACCGCAATCGCCCCAATCGATCCCACCGGCTGGCCGTCAAAAATAGGAACCCAAACCGTCCCCGCATCCGTAGTCTTCCAGACGCCTCCATTAACTCCGCCAAAATAAAAAGTAGTAGAGTCGCCAGCCACGCCCGCGACAGCCGCCGCGCGCCCTCCACGAAAAGGCCCAATCAGTCGCCATTTCAACCCACTAAAAAGTTCCGCCGGAACCTGCCCCCCCGCTGACCGGGCCACAAGAAAAACAAAAACAAAAAAGAAAGCAACGACGCGACGACGAAAACACAATCCAAGTCTGTGCAAAGCAACCCCTCGCTGAATGTTCATTCTTTAAAAGTCAATCTTGGATAGCCAGTCTACTGGAAGAAGACACTTTTCTCGAATTTCCTCTGTGAACCTCGGTGACCTCCGTGGTTAAAGCTCTTCGCCGACTGCACAATCGAGCCCAGGGGTGCCCCATCCTTCCGCGCACTTTGCGGAAGGGCGGGCCGCGATCCCGTCAGCACAACGACTCGTTCCTCCTCAACGCCACCGATTTCCCCCAACCGCAACTTCTGGTACCCTGCAATATCTATGCGCTACCACATCATCTTCCTGCTTCTCTCAGCCGTAGCCTTAGCCCAAAACACCCAGCCCGTAGCCGACCGCCTAGCCGCCCAGAACGCCCTTTTCGACGAGCAATACGAAACCGATCTCCGCAACTTTCCCGAGC
This sequence comes from uncultured Acidobacteriaceae bacterium, assembly GCA_963800565.1. GTDB lineage: Bacteria > Acidobacteriota > Terriglobia > Terriglobales > Acidobacteriaceae > Acidiflorens. Next base: position 1,917,786 of record CAWDBM010000006.1, on the reverse strand, counting down.
GCGCCACCGCCTTCGGCGACTATCGCTACAACGACAAGCTAGCCGACTACTCGCTAGAAGCCATTGCTCAGCGCCACAAGACCGACGAATCGTTCCTGTCGCGCCTAAACGCCATCTCCACCACCGGCTTCTCCGATCAGGATCAGCTCTCGCACGACCTGCTAGTCCGCGTACTCCAGCAGCGCATCACCGACTACAGTCTCAAAGAATATGAAATGCCCATCAACCAACAGGGTGGTATTCACACCGGCTTAGCCGATCTGCCGCTATCGGTTCCCCTCGATTCCGTCAAGCACTACGAAGACTACATCGCCCGCCTCCATCAGGTTCCGCGCGTCCTAAGCCAGGTAACCCAAGTCCTCCGCGCCGGCATGAAAGACAAACTCATGCCCGTCCGTTTTCTAGCCGAGAAACTTCCCGTGCAATGCCAGGGCATCATCGACGCTGACCCTTTTCTTCAGCCGACAAAAAAATATCCCGCCAGCATCTCCGCCGAAGATCAGCAGCGCCTCACCCAACAAATCACTAACGCCATTAACGGCGACGTCATCCCCGCCTACAAAACCTTCGCCGATTTTCTCCGCACCGTCTACGCTCCCCAAGGCCGCACCACTCTCTCCATCACCTCGCTGCCCGACGGCCAGAAGCGTTACGAAAACGACATCTACGCCCGCACCACCACACACATGACTGCGGATGAAATCCACCAGCTCGGCCTCCGCGAAATCGATCGCATTCAGGCCGAGATGTTAGTCATCGCCAAAAAAGAAGGCTTCTCCGACCTGGCCTCTTTCCGTACCTCGCTAAAAACCAATCCCAAATACATTCCGACGTCCGCCGACCAGATCCTCGACGATTTTCGCCACTACATCGCCCAAATGGAGCCGAAGCTACCCGAGCTCTTCACCCTCCTTCCGAAATCTCCCGTGACCGTCGAAGCCATTCCCGCCTTCCAATCCGCCGCCGCAACCCACTACGTCACCGGCACGCCCGATGGCAAACGCCCCGGCCGCGTAGTCGTAGCAACCTCCGACTTCGCGACTCGTTCCCTCATCAACGACGAGGCCATCGCTTACCACGAAGGCATTCCCGGCCATCACATGCAGCTTTCCGTCCAGCAGCAACTCACCGGACTCCCCAAATTCCGCCTCCACGGTCTAGGCTTCAACGCCTATATCGAAGGCTGGGCGCTCTATGCCGAAGAACTCGGCAAAGAAGTCGGCTTCTATCAGGATCCCGTCTCCGACTACGGCCGTCTATCCTCCGAACTTTTTCGCGCCGTCCGTCTGGTCGTCGACACCGGCATCCACTCCAAAGGATGGTCCCGCGATCAAGTGGTCGACTTCTTCCGCAAATCCGGAGCCGTCGATGAGCCCACCATCCAATCCGAAACCGATCGCTACATTTCATGGCCGGCGCAGGCCCTGAGCTACAAGCTCGGCCAACTCAAAATCCGCGAACTCCGCGAGCGTGCCAAAATAGAATTAGGCCCAAAGTTCGACATCCGTACCTTCCACGACGAGATGCTAAACGGCGGAACCCTCCCGCTAGACCTTCTCGAAGCGCGCACCAACAAATGGATCGCGGAACAAAAAGCAAAGTAACGCTGCTGCGGATGTAGTAGTAAGTTCCGGACATAAGTAGGACTGTCATCCTGAGCGAAGCCAGGCCAGTCGCGAAGCGATTGGCTTTGCGAAGTCGAAGGCCCCCTATCCCCCCACGAGGTCGAGAATGCCTATGGCCAAGAAACCTTCGTGGCACTTCGTGTTCTCTGTGGTTCAGGCCTTCGTAGTAGCAACCTGAGACTGACGACTCGGTCGTATAACTCAACCGATTACAAGCGAGCTGAATAGATGAAGGATCGCCGAACTCTCCCGCGCCCGCACGCTATAATCCTCTCGATTCAGATGTTGCAACCGGTCGTATATGGAGTCATCACGCCCGCCAAAAACCGCCGCTCTGCCAATGCGACGTCGTGAATTCCTCCGAGCCGCCGCTGCCGCCGCCCTGTCTGCAAAATATCTCCCCGCGCAATCCACCTCACCCCGCCCCAACCCCGCCACCTCGAACCTGCTCCCCAAAAGTCTTCTCACTCCCAACGCCGACTTCTTCATCCGTAATCACTTCAACACTCCCACCATCAACGAAGAAAAATGGGCCCTCGAAATCGGAGGCGCAGTCACCAACCCGATCAAGCTAACCTATTCCGACCTCCTGCTAGCCTCCTCTGTCCGCCGTCCCCTAACTACCGAATGCGCCGGAAACCTCTCTGGAGGCGCGGGCGTTGGCACCGCCGTCTGGTCGGGTTTACCTCTTGCGACATTGCTAAAGCAAGCTGGTATTCAAGCCACGGCGACGACAATCATCTTTCACGGTGCCGACGCCGGTGACGCCGAAGGCATGCCTCGCGGAACCCACTATGCCCGCGCCATCCCGCTCGACAAAGCGATGGGCGGCTCAACCCTCCTCGCCTACGAAATGAACGGCTCCCCGCTCCCTCCCGAACACGGCTTCCCGCTCCGCGCCCTGGTTTCAGGATGGTATGGAATGGACTCCGTGAAATGGCTCACCCGCATCGAAGTGGCGCAGGAACCTTTCCAAGGCTACTTCCAGCAGAAATATTACGTAGCTCTAAAAGCCAACGGCGCGCGTGAAATCATCACTCGCATGCGAGTCAATTCCAAATTCCTCCGCCCCATCGACGCCGAAGAAATTCGCTCTAAGACCTATCAGATCGAAGGAGTGGCCTGGGCCGGCGAGGCCAAAATCGCCGAAGTAGAACTGCGCTTCGACGAGAGTGGCCCCTGGCAACCCGCAGAACTCTCTCAATCCCCAACTCCTATGGTCTGGACCCCATGGACCTTCCCCTGGAAAATCCCTCAGCCGCGCTCCTACAAAATCGAAGTCCGTGCCACCGACGACCGAGGCAACACTCAGCCTCTCGCGCGCGATCCCGATCGCAAAGATGACTACGAACTAAACACTCCCCACCGCATCACCGTGACCGCTCGATCTTAACCTGCTGATCCTCAACTCTGCTCTTTACTTTCAGGTGGGGCGCTTTTGGGTCGCGCAGCGATCAAAGCCCGAATTGATCGCGCCTTCAGGCGCTGAGGTCACTCTCTAGCGGAGTGCATCAAACAGATCGACATTTCTAAATCGTCCGTTTCCCCTGTGGTCCTCTGTGCACCCTGTGGTAAAGGCCCTTGACTTTTCCCTGGGACGCCAACCCTTGCGCTGCATCGACGCCAACATAAACCATCTCGACGTACTACCCGAGCGGCGAATGATAGTTTCCCGCAACTTCCTCTATTCGCCGAATCTTTCAGCACTCTATGAAAACAGATCATCCTGTATGCTCTTTCCATCGCAGTTCCTCAGGGGATTTTTCATGGGCCAACACAATCATCTTTCATCCAAATTGCCAAAAGTGGAGGGAACCGTCCCGTCGCCCGCCGCCCTCCTCCTTATATATGTCGCCCTGCTGGCCGCCCCCACCCCAGCCCAATCCCAAAATCTAGCCGACCTCTCCACTCAAGCCAAATCCGCCCTGGCCAACCAGCAATTCGATCAAGCCGCCAAACTCTACGAGCAAATCGTAAAGCTCGATCCGCGCTCCGCCGAAGCCCACTCCAATCTAGGCTTCGCTCTTTATATGAACGGCAACTATCAGCCCGCGATCGCGCAATTTCAAAAAGCGCTGGCGCTCGACCCGCGCCTCGATCGCGCGCAAATCCTATTGGCCCTCACCTACTTCGACAGCGGGGATTTCAACCGCGCCGTCCCCCTACTCGAAAAGGCTTACCAGTCCCGGAAAGACGACCCCGTCGTAGTCGCCCACCTCGGCCTCGCCTACCTCCGCCAAAATAAGGACGACAAAGCCCTCGCCATGCTCACCCATTGGGCCGACCTCGAACCGGCCAGCGCCGACGCCCTCTACTTCAAAGGCAAAGCCTCCGTCTACGTAGCCTCCGATGCCTTCGACCAGCTCTCCAAGGCCGCGCCCGATTCCTACCGCATGTTCCAATTGCGTGCCGAAATGCTTCGCCAGCAAAACCTCACCGCCGCCGCCATCAACGAATACAAAAAAGCCATCGCCCAAAAGCCCGACGCCGCCGGACTTCACTACGCACTCGGTACCGTCTATCGCGACGCCAATCGCCTGGACGAAGCCCTGGCCGAATTCAATGCTGAATTAAAGATCACGCCCAACGATGCCATGACCGACTACCTAATCGGAGACGTCTACATGCAGCAAAGCAAACTGGACGACGCGCAACAATATTTGACCAAGGCGTTACAACTCCAGCCCGGCCTGGCCGATGCCCAACTCGACCTCGCCAAGACCTATCACAATCAGGAAAAAACAGACGAGGCCGTCAAACTCCTCCAGTCCGTAGTCGCCTCCGATCCCACGCGCGAAGACGCCCACTACCTCCTCTTCGGTCTCTACAAAGAGCAGGGCCACATGGATGAAGCCAAGAAAGAACTGCAAATCTTCGAAGACTTAAAACGAAAGACCGCCGACCGTGAACAAAAAATGCTCCGCCTCGACTCGACAAACTAGAAGCGTTCCTTCGTGTACCTTAGTGGCCTTTGTGGTCAACGCTCTCGCAAACCGCACCGACAAACCGCGAATCCAACTTGACAAATATACTCGCGGCTATTTATCTTCTAAGCGCTTATTACTGTCGAATAATTTCATCGCCTGATTTGCCACCCGAGGATTTAACCCGATGTCCGCCCAGCCCGTTCTAGCCGCCACGCTGATCCAACCCGGAAAGTACGAGGTCCGCGAGTATCCTCTCCCTGACCCCGCTCCCGGCTGCGTGCTGGTAAAGATGGAAATGTCCGGCATCTGCGGCACCGACAAGCACACCTACCAGGGTTACACCACGCAATACGCCGGCGCAGGCGAAGGCAAGCACATCCGCTTCCCCATCATCCAGGGCCACGAAAATGTCGGAACCGTAGCCGCCATCGGCGGAGACGGCCACTACAGCGACTTTGAAGGCATCCCGCTCAAAGTCGGAGACCGCGTCGTAGTCGGCGCCAACGTCTCCTGCGGCGATTGCTACTATTGCCGCCACGATTTTCCATATTACTTCTGCCAGAACATGACCGACTACGGCAACTATCTCTGCGCCGCCGACCCGCCGCATCTTTTTGGCGGATGGTCGCAATACATGTACATCATCCCCGGCAGCTTCCTCGTGCGCGTGCCCGACGATCTCCCCTCCGAAGTCGCCGTCCTCACCGAGATCATGGCCGTCACCGTCGGCCTCGATCGCGCCAAACAAATGTCCGTGTTCCCCAGCGAAGCCTTCCTCTTCGACGACACCGTAGTAGTCCTCGGAGTCGGCCCGCTCGGCATGTGCTTCCTGATGAAAGCCCGCATGTTAGGCGCCGGAACCATCATCGCGGTTGACCTCTCCGACTATCGTTTGGATTTTGCCAAGCGCTTAGGCGCCGATCACACAATCAATGCGTCGAACACAACGCTCGCCGATCGCATCGATTTCGTCCGCAGCCTGACCAACGGCCGTGGCGCCGATATGGTCATCGGAACCGCCGGAGTTCCGCAAGCCTTCCGCGAAGCCCTCGACCTAATGCGCCTCGGCGGCTTGCTGGTCGAAGCCGGCAACTTCTCCGACCTCGGCGAAATTCCCATCAGCCCGCACCGCCACATCTGCGCCAAGTCCGCGCGAATTCTAGGCGTAGGCGGCGAAGAGCCCGCTGCGTACGGCCCCAGCATGCGGCAAATGGCGCGCTACATGGCCAATTACCCGCTCCGCGAATTTGTCACGCACCGCTTTCCGCTCCGCGATGTCGAGGCGGCGGTGAACAAATCAGTCGCACCCGATTCCATGAAAGTTGCAATCATGCCGTGGGCCTGAACAGATTGTTGAAAAACTCGACTTTGCCCGTGCTTTTGGGTGGCGCAGCGCTTCACCGCTCTTGCATTCGCTTTTGGGTGGCGCAACGGTTCACCGCTCTTGCCCTTGCTTTTGGGTGGCGCAGCGGTTCACCGCTGCGATAAAAGCACTGTTTCCACTGACGGCTTCAGCCGCTGAGGGAACTGCCGAGCATCGCGTGAGTTTTTCAGCAAACTGTAAAGTCGAATTAAGATTACGATACCGAATCAACCAGGCTGTTAAGGAGAATCCCCGATGGGAAAACTGGCAATCACCGGCGGCGAACCAACCAGAAAAAAGCGCTTTGATCCTTGGCCGATTTATACCGACCAAGAGCGTCAGGCGCTCGAAGATGTCCTGACCAATCACAAGTGGGGAGGCCAGCCCTTCCCCGGCAAGCACGGTGACGCTTTCGGCAAAGCCTTTGCCAAATTTCATACCGCCAAATACGGCCAGGCCGTCAACACCGGCACCGTCGCCATTCAAGCCGCTCTCAAAGCCATCGACATTCGCCCCGGCGACGAAGTCATCGTTCCCGCCTACACCTGGGAAGGCACCGTTGGCCCCGTGCTCCTTATCAACGCCGTTCCCGTTTTTGTCGACGTCGATCCCGACACCTATTGCCTCGACGCCAAATTGGTCGAGGCCGCAATCACGCCCAAGACCAAAGCATTTCTCCCCGTTCATCTTGGCATGCGCTTCGCCGATCTTGACATCCTCGTCCCACTCGCCACCAAACACGGCATCAAGATCGTCGAAGATTGCGCCCACGCCCACGGCGGCATGTGGCGCGGCAAAGGCGCGGGCTCCATCGGAGATCTCGGCGCTTTCAGTTTTCAATCCAGCAAGCTCATCACCTCTGGCGAAGGCGGCGCCGTCATCACCAACAACCTCGAATATTTCGAGCGCGTTCAGTCCTACATCAATACCGGACGCCGCAGCGTCACCGACGAATTCCATCACCGCATGATTGGCTTCAATTACCGCCTCGGCGAATTCCAGGCAGCCGTCCTAAACCCGCAACTGGAGCGCCTTCCCGAGCAAGCGAAAGTTCGCACCGAAAACATGGAATATTTCGAATCGCGCCTGAAAGGCACCACCGGCATCGGCTTGCTCAAGCCCGAACCGCGCATCACCCGCTTAGCTCCTTACGGCTACGTGTTGAAGTACTACGCCGAGCAGGTGAAAGACATTCCGCGCGCCAACTTCGTAGCCGCGCTCCAACTCGAAGGCATCCCCTGCGACGGACTTTTCTACGAACCCGTCTACCGCAGCTCGCTATTTCCGCTCGATCCAACCGACTATCCCGCTCTCAGCTGGGAACGCCCCAAGCCGCTCGATCTGCGCAACATGTACAAATGCCCCGCAGCCGAGCGTGCCGCCTATCACGAGGCCGTATGGTTTTCGCATCATCTTTTCCTCGGCGGAAAAGAAAATGTCGACAGCATCGTCGACGGCATCCGCAAAGTTCTCGACAACATCGAAGAGCTTCGCGGCCTCGAACACCGCGCCATCAAAGACCAGGGCCTGAGCCGAGCCGACCGCGAAAGCTGAATGCGGCGGCTCGCACTTTAACTCGCACTTTAATCAGAAGAGGGAACTAGATGGCATCGGGGAAACGAGTCGGATACGCCGTAGTCGGCCTGGGCAGCATCTCGCAAGTGGCAGTGCTGCCCGCCTTCGCTCACAGCAAGAAAGCCAAGCTCGTCGCGGTCGTGAGCGGCGACAAAAACAAAGCCGCGAAGTACGCGCAGGATTTCAACGCCGCCCAATCCTGCACCTACGACAAATTTTCCCAGTGCCTCGAGAATCCGCAAGTCGAAGCCGTCTACATCGCGACTCCGCCCGGCGAGCACGAAAAATACGCCGTGGCCGCAGCCCAGGCCGGCAAGCACGTCATAAGTGAAAAGCCGCTGGCAGCAACCGTTGCGCAGGCTCGCAGCATGGTCAACACCTGCCGCCGCAACAAAGTATTATTCATGACCGCTTACCGAAAATACTTCGAGCCCGCGAGCCTCATGCTGAAAAAGCTGATCACCAGCGGCGATCTCGGTCGCATCGACATCATCCACACTCTCTTCGCCGAGCTTCGTCCCTTCGGCGACAGCTCCCCCGCGTGGCTTTTCTCAAAACAATTATGCGGAGGCGGCCCGCTGACCGACCTGGGCGTCTACTGCATCAACACGACCCGCTGGCTGGTCGACGAAGATCCCACCGCCGCCACCGGCATAAGCTGGGTTCGCGAGCGCCGCCGCTACAAAGATGTAGAAGAAGGAGTAGCCTTCCGCCTGGATTTCAAGAGCGGCATGGTTCTCCAGGGCACCGCCGCCTATAGCGCTGCCTTCTCGTCCTTCGTCCACATTCACGGAGAAAAAGGTTGGGCCGAACTCGCTCCTGCCTTCGCCTTCGAAGAAGAGCGCCGCATCAGCGGCAAGATCGCCGGCAAATGGTTCGCCAAAAGTTTCAAGCCCATCGACGAATTCGTTCTGGAGATCGACTATTTCGCCGACTGCATCCGAAATGGCCGCGAGCCAGAACCCTCCGGCGAGCAAGGCCTCCGCGACATCATCATCATCGACGCAATCTATCGCGCCGTAAAGCAGCGCCGTTCCATAGCAATCAAATATTAGGAGCAATCTCATTAATCGTTTTGATGGGCACGGCTTCACAACTTGCCGAAAAATTCACGTTTCGTATCAGGGTATCGCTTTAGCGATACCGTAAGTTCATATCGGAATCAGATGCCCCTTTAGGGGCTGCGCTCGATATCGGACGTTTTCCGCGAGCTGTTCAGCTGTACCGCCGCGAGCCACTAAGAACGCAGGCTGGTTTGCTAAGAAGTCTCGATTTTGTTTTTGGGTGGCGCAGCGCTTCAGCGCTGCGACAAGAGGTAGCGTTACAACAGCGGCTTTAGCCGCTGAGGCAAGAGTCAACGAGGAAACATCATGGCAAAACTAGGCGTAGGCGTCCTGGGCGTAGGCACCATGGGCAAGCAGCACGCATACAACCTCCGGCACCGCATCCCCGAGGCCAAACTAATCGCCATCGCCGACACCGATCTAAATCGCGCGAAGCAAGTCGCCGAAGAACTCGAAATCGACCACTACTACAACAGCGTCGAAGCCCTGGCCGAGCGCAAAGACATCGACGCCATCGTCGTCGTAACTCCCGCAAAATTTCACGGCGCCGCGATGAAAGTCTGCGCCCACGCCGGCAAAGATATTTTCTGCGAAAAGCCCTTCACGCTGACCGTCGAAGAGGCGGACGAAATCCTCGACCTCACCCATCAAGCCGGAGTCCAGGTTCAGGTCGGCCACGTCCGCCGCTACGATCCTCCCAACGTCCGCGCCAAGCGCCGCATCGAAGCCGGAGAAATCGGCGATCCCGTCATCTTCAAATCCATCGCCCGCGATCCCGCGCCTCCGCCCGTCAGTTACATGGCCAGCGGCGTCAACGGAATGTTTTTTCAGGATTCAACCGTCCACGAATTCGATCTCGGCCGTTGGATCATGAACGACGAAATCTCCGAGATCCACGCCTACGGCGCCGTCCTCGTCTTCCCTGAGATCGCGCAATTCAACGACATCGACACCGCCCTGCTCAACATGAAATTTTCGCGCGGCGCTCTTGGCGCAGTCGAAAACTACATGCAATCCGCCTACGGATACGACGTCCGCACCGAAATCGTGGGATCAAAAGGAACCATCATCACCGGGTATTTGCAGCAAACGGCGGAAGTTGTGTTGACCGCAACCGGCGCAAAGACCGACGTCGTCGATCATTTCCTCGTCCGCTTCGCCGACGGATATCTCCACCAGATGCGCGACTTTGTTCAAACCGTTCTCGCCGACCACCCCGTCAAAGTCGACGCCTTCGACGGCCGCCAAGCCGTAGCCATAGCCGCCGCCGCCGAAAAGTCCTACCGCGAAGCCCGAGCCGTAGCTGTCCAAAATCGCAAGCGCGCGTGAGACCTTAGCAATAACAACTTGAGGATGCATCATTTGACCATGCCAGTTGTCATCCTGAGCGGAGCCATGGCATCCGCGAAGCGGATGCCATGGCGGAGTCGAAGGATCCCTACGAAGCCCACCATGTGATTTGGACGAGGAAGAAGCGAAGTTTAAGTTTCGTGGTTCTACGCTTTCACGGCTGGACGCCGAGATTGCTCACTTCCCCGGCGCCGCCAGCACAAACTGCTGAATCGCGCTCCGGCTCCGCTTTATCTCTTCCTCGTGCAGCCGCGATAACTCCTGATACCGCGCCAACTCCGCCGTGGCCAAATCCAACTTATTCATCTGCCGATAAATCTGCCCCAACCGGTAATGCGGAATATCCGCCCGAGGATCCTCCCGAATCGCCTCGATATATTCCTCAACCGCCTTCTGATCCTCTTTCTGCGCCACATACAGCCCCGCCAACTCAATTCGCGCCGCCGCAAAATCAGGACGCAACTTCACCGCCCTCTCCAAGAACGCCCGCGCCTCATCCAAATGACCCTCAGGCCCCTTGGCGAATTCCGCGCGAAATAAAGCCGCGCCATAATAAAACGCAATATCCGCATTCTGCGGATGCCCCGCCGCCAGCCGACTCAAGCGCGGCAAAATCGCCGCCCAATCCCCCGGCGACAACGAACTGAGCACCGTGTTCCAGGCCTTCAACACCGCCGGCGATTCCGGATCAATCTCCAGCGCCGTAGTAAATGCATCCGCTGCCTGCGGATACTCCCGCACCGCATAATGACTGAACGCCAACCCTAAATACTCGCGCGCCACGCGCGGAAATTTCTGCGTCGCCACGCGATACACCTCCAGCGCCGGCCCAAACGTGAAGTGCGAAAGATATTCCATCCCGAGGTCGAAATAATAATCTTCATTTGTAGGTTCAGCCTCAACGGCCCGCTGATAATTCTCCACCGCCTCCACATACTTCCCCGCGCCCTCATCCAGTTCAGCAAGCGTGTTATAAAGCGCGCCCGACGGCCTTTTCTCAAGCGCCCGCTCCGTTAACTCAATCGCATCCGCCAACCTCCCAACATCTTTATAAGCGACCCCAAGATTCAAAGTAGCCGTCTCATTCAATTCATCCTGACGCAGCGCTCCCTCCAGCAACGGAATCGCCTCCGCCGCCGCATTGTGCCCCAGAAACAAAAGCCCAATCGCCAGATTCTGATTTGCACTCAAATGTTCTGGTGCGACGGGCAGTTTCGCCCAAGACACCGCACGCCCACCATCTGCGGTCCCCGCTCCAAGACTAGCCTGCACCAGCGCCAGATAAATATCGTAAGAAGGTCTGATCGCATAGGCCTGCCGATAAGCTCGCGCCGCCCCTGCGTCATCACGCAGCGATTCCGCAATCGCCCCACTCAACGAGTAATACTTCGCCGCTGAGTCCGAATCCTGCGGCGCCGCGACTTGATCCAAAACTTTCTTAGCCGCCGCCGGCTTCTTCGCCTCATACAAAGCGTGCGCCCATTCATATCCCGCCTGAAAATCCCCTGGCCGCACCGCCGACGCTTTTTCCAGATACGCCGACGCCTCGTCATATTTCTGCAACGCCGCCAACGAAGTTCCCAATCCAAGCAGCGCTGTAAAATTCTCCGGATCCCGCGCATGGCCTTCGCGGAAGTTTTTCGCCGCGTCCTCATACCGCCCAAGCCTCGAAAGCAGCACGCCCAGGTTGTTGTATCCCATCGCCGACTTCGGCGACAGCCGTATCACCCCCCGAAAGCTCTCCTCAGCTTCCGCGTCGCGCCCCAGTTCGCTAGCCGCCAGCCCCTTGAGGTTATAAAGCGAAGCACCGCGCGCCCCTCCGCGCACAGCCGCATCAATCACCGCGAGAGCATCTGCCGCCTTACCCTGCTGAAGCAGCCCCATCGCCTGCGCGTACGCCGCCTGTACCGCCGCTTGATTCGTCGCTTCGGAATTCACTTCGTCAGCGTGGGAGGACGGCGCGCTGGAGGTTTGCGCGAATGCAGCTTTCGTCGCCGTGAACAAAGACAGCGCCACGCCCAAGAGCACAGCGACACAACCGCGCGCAACGACATCACGACATTTCAAATTCAAAACGCTTCCTGTGAAACGATCCCCTTGCCTTCCTGAATCACCACCAGCCGATTGCCCGCCACCCGCTCAAAAGTTTCTTCGGCCCCGCCCAGCCAGCGCACTCGAACCCGTGCATCCTTCGCCGCTCCCAGTCCAAAATGAAGCCGCAAATCGCTCTGCGAACAAAAACTTCCTCCGCTACGAACCTCCTGCACCTGCCTCCGCCCGCCCGCCTCAATCGACACACGCGACCCAATCGCCGCCCGATTCGTCTTCGTCCCAACCAGCTTCACCAGCAACCATCCATTCCGCGGCGGCGATTGATTGCGCAGCAGCGACGGATAATCATTCAAATTGTTAAGCACAATATCAACCCGCCCGGTATTGAAAATATCGCCAAAAGCCGCGCCCCGGCTGCATCGCGACGCAGCAACCGCCGGCCCCGCCTGCTCCGAAATATCGACGAACCGGTTGCCCTCAACATTCCGCATCAAAATCAACTTGCTGTCCGTCTTCGGCAAGACATGATGCGTCCCCGCTCCCGGCGAATAAATCGATCCGCTAGCAATCACAATATCCGGCCGCCCATCGTCGTCGAAGTCCACAAACCCCGTGCCCCACTTCACCGAAGTAGTCACTCCCGCCAGCCCCGCCGGAACCGTCACGTCCGTAAAAAATCCCTTTCCCTCGTTGTGATAAAGACTAGGCATCTCGTCCGAAAAATTTGTCTTGATAATATCGAGCAATCCGTCGCCGTCGTAATCCGCCGAATCCGCGCCCATCCCACCCTGCGTCCGTCCATTGGCGTCATAAGCCACGCCCGCCAGCATTCCGCTCTCGCGAAATGTTCCATCGTGATTATTCATAAAAAGCAAACTGGGAGTCGAATCGTCGGCCACGTAAATATCCGGCCAGCCATCGTTGTCATAATCGGCGACGCAAGGCGTGAAGCCAAACGTCGGCTCCGCCTTATGAATCCCCGCCTCCTCCGACACATCCTCAAAAAATCCCTTGCCATTATTTCGATACAGAAAATTCTTCGTCCCCTTTAGCCCCGCCACTCCATAAAGCACCGGCGATTGCTGCCCCATCAAAGCCGGGTTGCTGTCATAAAGCAATAACCCATATTGATGATCCACATAATTACTAACGAACAAATCCAGATGCCCATCTCGGTTGTAATCGACAAACGCCGCCCCCGTATTCCAGCGCTCTTCCGACTGCATCAGACCGCATTCGCGAGTTGCATCCGTAAAAGTCCCATTCCCATTATTGTGATACAGCACATTAGTTCCGAAGTAAGTCACGAATAAGTCAAGGTTGCCATCATTATCGTAGTCGCCAACGCAAACCCCTTGACCCCAGCCATGCCGCACCAGTCCAGCCTTTTCGGTCACATCTGTAAATGTCCCATCGTGATTATTGTGATACAGATGGTTAGTCGGCTCCTGGCCCTTCGCAAACGCAGTAAGTCCCCACCCATTAACTACAAATATGTCGAGCCAGCCATCGTTGTCGTAATCAAACAAAGCGATGCCGCCGCCCGTCGTCGACAGCAGGAAGTCCTTATTCTCATGTCCCACCAGCACCGTCTTCGATAAAAGACCGGCCTCTTTGGCCACATCGACATAGCGTGGGAAATAAGCGGGCGGAGCGCTCGCGCCAAAACTACGGCGCAGAAATGTCGGCAGCAAAGAACTTGCTCCAGCCCCCGCCAGATTACTGAGCCACTGTCTGCGATTCATTAGGTTGATTCTAAATCCAGGTAGGACGCGAGCAAAAGAAAAGCAGCTGGTCGCAAGAAAGCATGAACTCGCGTAGAAAATCCCTGTAGCGCAATGCCCTTCGAGATCCTCTTCGTGATCCCGATTGCCCTTCGTGGTTGCCGATTGTTTCCCCTCGATTGAGAAAACGTTAACCTCTAACCTCACTGCGCGATTCCACCACGCTCCTGCCAGGCCGCAGCTGAAATCCGCAAGACTCCCGCACATGCAGCTCCGGCGCAAGCTTTATGGTCCCGCCGCGAGTGGGTTCGTCCTTGATCCGCGCCAGCAGCATTTCCGTGGCCTCAAATCCAATCTGATACTTCGGCAATTCCACTGTTGTCAGCCGCGGACGAAACACCGCCAGCCAAGGATAATCGTCGAAACTTACCAGCCCGAAATCCTCCGGGCAGCGCATCCCCATCTCCTCCGCCGCCTTCAACAACCCAACCGTCATCAGATAATTCGCAACATAAATTCCATCCGGACTTCGCGATAACAGCGCGTGCCCACCGCGATAACCCGACTCTATGCGGTAGTCGCCCTGAATCACCAGATCAGGTTCGTGCGTCAATCCGTTCGCTTCAAGAGCATCGCGAAATCCCTTCGACCGCTCCCGCCCGTTGCTGATCGTCATGGGCCCGCCCATCAGCCCGATTCGCCGATGCCCCGCCCTCGCCAACTGGCAAACCGCCTCATACGCGCCCTTGTAATCATCCGTCAACACTGCATCCTTAGTTAAGTCAGGATAAGTCCTCATCAGCAGCACAAACGGGATTTTCGCATCGTCGATCAACTGCCGCAGCGCCGGACGAAACGTCCCCGGAGCCTTGGTCAGCAGAATTCCATCGACCCGCTTCGCCAGCAACACCTCCAGGCATTCTTCCTCGCGCTCCGGACGATCGTCGCTATCGCACAGCAGAATGTTGTATCCGTGCTTCTGCGCCGCATCTCCCGCCCCCCGCACCACCAGGGGGAAAAACGGATTGGAAATATCAGGCACAACGATGCCGAACGTGTGCGTCCGCCGCGCCGCCAAACTCCGGGCCAGCAGATTGGGACGATAGTTCAGCTTCTGAATCGCAGCATCGACGCGCTGTTTCAGCGCCTTGCCCACGTGACTCTTCCCATTCACAACCGCCGAGACGGTGAAAACCGAGACGCGCGCCTCCCTGGCAACGTCATAAATGCTCGGCGCCCTATTTGTTTTCCGTTTGCGTGTCTTTTTTTCTGGCGCCATATCTCTGGTTAATCAAGACCCAAACGAAGGCCTTGGCGAAGTTATTCACCTGAGGATAGCAGAAGATTGACTGATGGCTGCTCGTAGACCTTACTCGTACTATCTCGGTTTGGCGAAATCATTAACTGACTTTGTCATCCTGAGCGAAGCGAAGGACCTGCTTTTTGTCGGTCGTAACTCGATACCCGGCTCGCCTGCCTCTCGAACCGCGATATTCGCCTTGCTTGCCTTTCACACCCCAAGCAGCCGAAGATACTCCCGGCCCGCTACAGCATTGGCCAACGGAGCGTCCGCCCCCACCCCGCCCGGCAGCACGTCCGCCTCCACCACCACCCAACCCCCAAATTTTCCTTTTTGCAAAAGCGATACAACCGTCCGGAAATCGATGTTGCCCCTCCCCAGCGGCGCAAAAATCCCATGTCGCACAGCCGCGTGAAAATTCATTCGCGCCGCCCGCGCCTCCGCCGCCTTCGCATCATACACATCCTTCAAATGCACGCACCACACCCGCGACACCTGCTTTTCCAGAAACGCCACCGTATCTCCGCCACAATACACATAGTGTCCAGTGTCGAGACACAATCCCAGTTGGTCCGCCGGAAATAAAGCAAAAAGCCGATCGATCTCCTCCGGCGTTTCTACATGGCTTCCCGCATGATGATGAAACGCGACTCTAAGCCCCACCGCCTTGCACAGCTCAATCACCGAACTGATTGCAGCCTTCGCGGCCTCCCACTGCGCATCATTCCACGACAATTGATTCGCCTCGCGACGCCGCCCCGCCGTCGCATTCCTGTCAGGCATCACTTTATCGGAAAGAAGTAGCAGGCCAGCTCCCGCATCGCTGATCAGCCGAGCCGATCGCGCCACAAACGCAAGCCCCTCGGCGAGTGCCTTGGCATTGCCCAGTTCAATATCGACGAACGCCGAACATAGCGTCAGCGATCGCTTCGCTAGCTCACTGCGCAGCGCGCTCGATTCCGACGGCAGAAACCCATAAGGCCCCAGCTCCGTGCCCGCGTATCCTGCCGCCTTGATCTCATCCAGCACCCTCCCATAAGGATAATCAGCCGGGAGTTCGACATGCTCCATGATCCCCCAACTGATCGGTGCATTAGCTACGCGAATCGCCATCCCCTCAATCCCTTCGACCCTGTCAACATCATCTTCATCATCATCTCTGTCATCCTGAGCGTAGCCGAGCCAAGCGCGAAGCGATTGGGCGCGGCGAAGTCGAAGAGCCTGCCCTGAGCGAAGTCGAAGGGACCCCTATTCCCAACTCAACCACGAGGTCAAGCAAACACCGCAATCGCAAGGATGCCCCATCCTAACGTCACGTCCTGTGCGACGTTAGGGTGGGAGCGTGAACGTCGGGTGCCCTCGTACGACTACGATCTCTCGTCATCAATTTAGCTCTGTCATCCTGAGCGCAGCCGCGCCACGAGCGAAGCGAATGGCACGGCGAAGTCGAAGAGCCTGCCCTGAGCGAAGTCGAAGGGCCCCTATCCCCGCCTCAACCACGAAGTCAAGCAAACACCGCAATCCCGAGGGTGCCCCATCCTAACGTCGCGTTCTGTGCGACGTTAGGGTGGGAGCGTGAACGCCGAGTACCCTGGTACGACTACGATCTCTCGTCATCAATTTAGATTTGTCATCCTGAGCGCAGCCGCGCCAAGAGCAAAGCGATTGGCACGGCGAAGTCGAAGGACCCCTATCCCCACCTCAACCACAAAGTCGAACAAAACACCCACATCTGTCGACTCTGTCATCTTGACCGTAGCCAGACCAAGAACAATTCATCGATAAATAAAAACCTCAGAACGCCAGCTTAAGCCCGAACTGAATCTCCCGCTGAGCGTCTGGCAGGGTTTGCGTGATCGCCGCGCCGCCCGCAACATTGATGAATCCCGCGCCGCTGCTCCCTCCGCCCGACCCCATATTCGGCAGCCAGAAGTTAGGATGATTAAAGATGTTGAAGAACTCCGAACGGAAAGTAAGGTGGAATCGCTCGGTCAAGTCGAACGTCTTATAAATCGAAAAATCGAAGTTTATATAGTCTGGCCCTCGCAACACGGCCCGTTCCACCGTTCCAAATTCGTGCGCCGAACTTTGCCCCGGCGCCAGCGGCGGAATAACAAATGCCGCCTGATTGAACCAGCAATCCAGCGTCTGATGCCCGGGATTGCTGCAACCAAGCGCTGCCTGTCCTGCCGTATCAAAAGAGAAGTCGTAAGCATTGTGAATCTGATTCGGCCGCGGGTTAGCCGAGCCTGTATTGGTCATATCCCCCGCGATCTCGGCATTGAACGCCTCGCCGCTGTGTATCGTCGTCACGCCGCTCACCTGCCAATCCGCCAGCGCAGCTTGCGCTACTTTGTTCGAAGACGAGCCAAAGTGCTTTCCTTTCCCATATGGCAAATCGTAAACGTAGCTGATGACCAGCTGGTGCCGGAAGTCCGGCGTCGTCGGTCCTTTCTCCGCAGCGATGTTGTGCGCATTTTGCACATCGCACTGCTGCACG
This sequence comes from uncultured Acidobacteriaceae bacterium, assembly GCA_963800565.1. Classification (GTDB taxonomy): domain Bacteria; phylum Acidobacteriota; class Terriglobia; order Terriglobales; family Acidobacteriaceae; genus Acidiflorens. The sequence continues at coordinate 1,900,306 of CAWDBM010000006.1, read as the reverse complement.
TTGCCATCTGCAGTCCCCAGCGACTTCGCGTACGTGTAAGACGCCAGAACGTTAAACCCCTGCGAAAATCTATGTTCCGCCGAAGCCTGGAACGCGTTATAGAACATGCTCAGCCGCGCCACATCCAGCGGCAGAACGGTGGTCAAGTTAGGCCGTATGTCGAAATATGGTCGTCCGAAATTCCCGGTCGAGTCCGAGAAGTTTGAGTCCAGAGGCTGCAGAGGTTGATTCAAGTTCGAAGATTCATGGTCAAATAGGTTGCTGCTCTTCGAACCTACATAACCCACTTGAACAAGCCAGTTGGAACCCAGCTCTCTTTGAATGGTGGTGTTCCATTCGTAGATTCGTGGAATTTTTCGCACCGGCCCTGTTGTTCGCACCGTGCCCGAAGGATTAGTGGGATCCACTACCGGAATCGTTGCCGGAAAACCGTCGGAAACTAACTGGCCAGGCAGAACCTCCGTACTGTTGTAGTTCCGGTTCAGCGCGATCACCAGATTCGGCGGATTCAATCCCAGGTCATCAAATATGTTGCCCTCCGCCGCATAGAAAATGCCGAATGCGCCTCGCACCACCGTCTTCGGCAGCACCGACCACGCCAATCCCACTCGCGGCGCCCAGTCGCGAAAGTCGAAACCAACTCCCGCCCGCGGTACACCATTCGGCTCGATCGACGACACTACAATCGCTGTCGTCTGATTAAAATTTCCGACCTTCGGTCCGTTCGCTGGCGAGCTCACCTCATATCTCAACCCGAGGTTCAACGTCAGGTTTGGACGCACGCGGATATCGTCCTGAAAAAACTCCGCCACATCGAAGTAGCGCGTCGGATCGCTCCCGTTCAAATGATCCTGAAAGGCAAATTGCGGGATTCCCAGCAAGGTATCGGCTAGACCCTGGTTCGTGTAACCTCCGGTAAATTGGTACCAGCCCGAAGGCGCCGTCTGTTGAAAGAAATTCCTTTGCTGCCGCCGGAAATCGCCGCCAAACTTGATCGAATGCTTCCCGTGCGTCCAGCTGACCGTGTCCGCCAATTGAAAAATATTCTCGACAATCGTCTCCGGAACCCACAACGAGTCGCCCAGTTGTTGATATCCCGTAATCGCCAACTTCGCCAGCCCCGAACTGTTGCCGCCACGATTGGAATTCGGAATCCCGAGCGCCTCCGTCGGATTCGTCCCTTGATCGAGCGGCAAAGTGTTGTCGCGATACCGTATGAATCCCGCGCGAAAATCGTTGACCAGTGTCGGTCTGAAGATGTGAGTCAAGTCGGCGCCGAAGCTTTGCACGCGGTCGTTCAGCGTGCTCGATCCTCCCGATTCCGCTCCCGCATCAACATTAGGAAAGTACGATGGATTGGTAGCAACCGGCGTCGCGATCGCGTAGTGAACAAAGAAACGGTCCTTGCCCGTAATGTTGTAGTCGAAACGCGTTTCTACCGCCGTCTCATCGAACTTGTACTTTCCGTCGTACACAAAGTTGTTCGTGAGATTTGTATTTCCCGGCGTTGGCAGCGGGAAAAGATTCACGATGTTCTGCCCCGTAGTGTTGATATCCCCCGCCGGAATAACATAAGGCTGCGTAGGATCAGGATTCAGAGCAGTCCCGGGAACATAGGGATTGTTGATGAACGGCGGAGCCGACGCCCCCAGCGAAGCGAAATACGCCGTAAAATCTCCCCCGCGTTCCGCCATAGTCGGAACCGTACTCACATAAGGAATCGCCTCGCGAATATCCGACCGCTGAATCGATCCGAAAATAAACATCTTATCTTTTATGATCGGCCCGCCCAGCTGCCCGCCATATTGGTTCCTCTGAAACGGCGTCGGCCCCGGCGCAAAATAATTCAGCGCGTCCAAATGGTTGTTGCGAATAAACTCCCATCCCTGGCCATGAAACTGGTTCGTTCCCGAGCGCAGCTGAATGTTCACCATCGCGCCGCCGCGCCCAAACTCTGCGCTCATCGAGTTCTGTTCAACGCGAAACTCCTGTATCGAATCGGGCGGAGGCTGAATCACAACCGTCCCGTTTCCAAATTCATTATTGTCGAACCCGTCCAGCAGATAGTTGTTATCGAAGATACGAAGACCGTTGACCGATAGCGAATTGCCCGGCCGGTTGTTATCTGTCGATCCCGCACCCGCGCTCGTTCCCGAAGCCCCCGCATTCGCGCCCGGCCCAAGATAAGCGAGCTTGAAAAAATTCCGCCCGTTCAGTGGGAGCTCCACAATCCGCTGCTCCGTCTCAACCGTCCCCAATGAAGAAGTTTCCGTCTCCAGCAGCGGAGGCGCCGCATCGACCTCGACCGTCTGCGTTACCGCGCCTACCTTCAGAATCGAATCCACCCGGAGCACTTGCCCGATGTTAAGCGTCGCATTCGTCTGCACCACACGCTGAAATCCCGCCTTCTCGAACGTGACCGTATACTGGCCAATCTTCAGCGGCGTAATGCTGTAATCTCCCGCGGAATCGCTGGTCACCGCGGTCGCGGTCGCGGTCGCGACTTCCGTCGCCGTCACCGTCACGCCCGGAACCCTCGAGCCCGTCGCATCCGTAACCGTTCCGACAATGCTGCCGGTCGTCAGTTGCGCCATGCCAGCCTGCGGTGCGAAAACCATCCACACCGCACAGACCATCAGACTCGCCACGAAACAGGTGCGCTTCGCCATAAGTTTCCCCCTCCGGAAACACGGTGTGCCTGCCGTCTTTAATCCAAAACAATTAGCGCGAATAAGCGCTTATCATATAGCCCCCTTATCGCCGCAATGTCAAGCATTTTTTCCTAGACAAAACGCTTGAATCCGGACAATTGAAAAATTCGATGACGCTTAGCTGTTCTTCCCCGATATGGCATTCCCCAAGGCCGGGAAGAAGCTCAGTAGTGTTGTTAACGCGTAGGCGCTCGTCGCACTCAAAGTGATCAGTGCGGCGTAGTTTTTCCTGTTTTGTCTTTTCCTGGTTTAGCTTTTCCTGGGGTTTGTCTTTTCCTGATCTTGGCTTTTCCTAAGCTCTTGGCTTTTCCTCCCTCTGCACTTTTCCTGGCCGTCATCCGGCAATCCTCTCAACCGCCACCGTCCGTCCCTCACTCGCCGAACGATAAATTGCTTCAACCGTCGCCAGGTCCAGCAGTCCTTCCACGCCGTCCGCCTCCGGCTCTCGTCCTCGCCGTATGCAGTCCGCAAAATGATCGAGTTCAAGAACAAATTCATCGATCACTTTGAATTTCTCTTCAAACCATCGCCCCTGAATCTTGCCAAACAACCGCCGTTCCTCCTCGAACGCAAACGCCGGATTCAACGCCGCCCATCCCTTGTCCCCATGTACCTGCACAAACGAAGCCGCCTTCGCGCTATAGCTCGAAGTCCCCTGGCAGACCAAACCCTCCGGATGCGTCAACCGAAACGCGATACTGTCCTCAACCTCAGCAAAGCGCTTTGGATCATCCGTCCACGCATGCGCCGTAGCATCCGTCGGCGACGTTCCCGCCAGCCACCGCATGGTGTTGACACAATAGACACCAATGTCCATCAGCGATCCGCCGCCCGCCAGCCGCCGCTTCAGTTGCCATTTCACTTTCGCCGGATCAACCGCTTCCGTATAAGTAGAAAACATGTGCCGCAACTGCCCCAACTTTCCCGAAGTAATGAGTTTCTTCAGCGCCACGCTTCCCGGCTCAAAATACTTCCGATAAGCGGTCATTAAAAGGACATGATTTTCCCGGCAAGCCTGCACCATGCGCCGGCATTCTTCCACCGTGTTTGCCAGCGGCTTCTCGCAAAGCACATGCTTTCCCGCCGCCGCCGCGCGGACCGTCTGCTCCGCATGTTCTCCATTAATCGATGCCACAAAAACTGCATCAACCTCAGGATGGCTCAGGCACTGATCGTAATCTTCATACCCATAACAATCCTTCACCCCAAACTTCGCGCCCATCTGTTTGGCGCGCTTCTGATCATGACTGACCAGCGCAACCAGCTTGCTTTTCGCGCTGTGCCGGAAAGCCGGCAACACCGAAGTCTCCGCGATAAACCCCATCCCGACCACCGCATATCCCACCCGCTTAGTACGAGCCACAAGCCATCCTTTCACTCAACCAAAATCCGCGCTGTCATCCTGAGCGCAGCAAAACGATTCGCGAAGCGGATCGTTTCTGCGGAGTCGAAGAGCCTGCCTTGAGCGAAGCCGAAGGGACCTCTACCCACCCCTCACCGCCTAACCCGCCACAAAACTTCCCGCTCTCTTCATCCGCGGAAAAATGCACCTCGCCCTCGAGTGGCGCAACGCTTCAGCGCTCTTGCTCCTGCCTTTGGGTGGCGCAGCGGTTTACCGCTGCGATAAAGCCCCATCCCCACCGACGGCTTCAGCCGCTGAGGTAAGCACAACCATAATCTCTCAAGCCGCATCCGGGTTCGGCAGCATAAAGTCCCGCACCAGCCCATCCAGATCATGGCAAGCCGTAATAAACTGCCGCAGCGTCCGCCGCGTAGGCGCAAATGAATCAAATCTCTCTACGCTCAACCCTCCTTCGCTATAAGCGCTGCGAAAATCCTCGAACTTCCGCGACAACTCATCCACGATCCTCGGCTCAACCGGATCGTCAATCCGCGATCGCACCTCCACATCGCTGGCGTTCAACCGTACCTGCCAGGCATAAGGCGGAGAAATCACCACGTCCCCTCCAATAAATTCGCTCCAGTGCATGTGATTGCGAAATGCCGCCGCCAGCAGCCGTATCCGATACCCGCGTTCGCGAAAAATTCCGTACGCCTTCTTAAACACCGCAACCCCAGCCCACTCCATATATCCCGGATCAATCGTGATCCCTTCTTTTTCCGCGACCACCTTCAACCAATCATCCAACCGCCCCACCATAATCGTGCATACCGGACCCATGCGAGCAATGTCCTTGCCTTCCTTCTCCCGCCGCGACAGCCCGCGTTCTACTGCCTGCGCCACCGCAATGCATTGCGGCAGCGTGAAACTAACCGTAGCGTTGATGCTGATCCCGCGATAAGTCGCCTCCTCAATCGCCGGAATCCCCGCCCGCGTCACCGGAATTTTCACGATCATATTCGGCGCCAGACCATCGAAATCCTGCGCCTGCCGCACCATTGCCTCCGCGTCCCGATAAAATCGCGGATCGGTCTGAATCGACAACCTCCCATTCCGTCCCCGCTGCGCATCAAAAACTGGCTTCAACAATCGCGCCGCATTCACCGAAATTTCCCGCACCAACCGCCATCCGATCTCTTCCTCCGTGGCCGTCGGCCTCTCGTCAATCAGCGCGCGAATCCGATCCTTCCAAGTCCCCATCTCCTGCTTCAGCACTCCGAGCACAATCACCGGATTGCAAGTCGCTCCCACCCCGCCATGCTCCATCGAGTAACTAAGTTCTTTGATTGACGCCGAATCATTCCACAGGCAAGTCGGCGTCGATTGCGTCATCTCATGCAACGGACTCTTATAAGTAGTAGTTACTCGTGTCATAACTCCCTCGCGCAATTCCCACAGCGGCCGCGAGCTGTAAGCTCGCCCTTCCTTTGTCTGGGCGCCCCATCCTTAATGTCGCCTCTTGTGCGACGTGAGGGTGGAGATTTTCTCACCATGCCCACCAACCCTGCAAGGCGCCGATTGAAGATAAGATTTCTCCGCCGCCACCGCCATCTGCAGAGCCCGCAGCCCATCCTCCCCAGTAACTCGCGGAGCCCGATCCTTCAGCACACTCTGCACAAAATCCTGCACCTCCGCCACATACGCATCGTCAAATCGCGTCAAGAAATGATCCGCCAGCTTTTGCGTCCCGCCCTCGTCCGTCAAAAAAGTCACTGGCGTCTGCTGCAGACTCCCAATCAAGATCGACCCTTTCGATCCCATAATCTCCGTTCGCACATCGTAGCCATACACCGCCTGTACATACGATTCGATATTGCCAATTGCCCCCCGCCCGTATTTCAGATTCACCACTCCCGCTACAATATCCCCAAACTCCGCGACCTCCGGCCGAATCGCAACCGTCGCGTAAGCCTGCACCTCGCTGACCTCATCCTTCATCAGCCAGCGCGCCAAATCAAAATCGTGAATCGTGTTGTTATAAAAAAGCATTCCATTCAGCTTCGACGCATAAGAAGAAATTGGCGGAGCATCCTTATCCCGTCCAATCGATTTAAAAACCACTGGTTCGCCAATCTCCCCCGCCTCAATCCGCTTCATCGCCGCCGCATACCCTGGGTCGTAGCGCCGCATGAATCCCATCTGCAAATGCACGCCCGCCTTCGCAACCGCATCCAGAGCCGAGTGCGCATCCTCCAGATCCAGAGCCAACGGCTTTTCCGAAAGAATATGTTTCCCCGCCGCAGCCGCCGCCCGGATCGCCTGAGCATGAAACTTATCCGGAGCCGCAATCACGACGCACTCAATATCCTTGCGCTCGAGCATCTCATCGAGACCGGCAAACGCGTGCTCAATCTCCAACTCCGCCGCAACCTGCCGCGCCTGCTCAAGGGCGACGTCGGCAACCGCAATCAGCCGCGCCTCCGGCACCAACCGCCGGATATTCTCCGCATGCCGCCTTCCCATTGCCCCCACGCCAAGCACGCCAATCCCTAACTTACTCATCCCAACCTTCCCCAACAATTTTCTCGTCGCCCCGACTCACCACTCCCACCACCATTTGTCATCCTGAGCGCAGCAAAACGATTCGCGAACCGAAACGTTCTGCGAAGTCGAAGGACCCCTACTCGTCCTTCACTGCTCCAACCGTCCTAACCATCTCACCCCTCCGCCGGCCAGAAATATCGCTCCTTCTTCTTCCCCTCGACATATTTCTGCCGCGCCGACTCAACCGCCTCCATCTCCGATACCTCTGCAATTGGAACGTCCCACCACGACTCATACCCACCCACTCCGTCGTAGTAGTCCGTCTCCACCACCACCACCGAAGTCCGCGCTTGCGATACTAAGTCGGAAAGCGCCGCCGATAACTCCTCATAACTCCGAGCCCGTACCGCATGCGCCCCCAGGCTAGCGGCATTAGCAGCAAAATCCACCGGAATATTCCCGCTCGCAGAATCGCGATATTGATACTGAGTCCCGAACCCACCGCTCCCACAAGCGCGACTAAGCCCGCCAATACTCCCAAACCCGTGATTATCAAAAATCACAATGTTGAGTTTCACATTCTCCTGCAGCGAAGTAACAATCTCCTGCGCCATCATGAGATACGATCCATCCCCCACCAGCACATAAACTTCTCGGCCAGGGTCGGCCATCTTCACGCCTAGCCCGCCCGCTATCTCATATCCCATGCACGAATATCCATACTCCATGTGATAGTTCTTCGCGTCGCGCGTCCTCCACAACTTATGCAAATCCCCCGGCAAACTCCCCGCCGCACAAACAATCACATCGCGCGGACCAACCTTCGAGTTCAGCAACCCAATTACCTCACCCTGGCTAAGCGGAGGCCCATGCCGCCGCCCATAAATCCGGTCAACCTCGCTACTCCACTCCGCTCGCAGTCGCGCAATCTCCGCCGCATAACTTTCTTCCACGCGATACGAAGTTAGTGCAGCCGATAATTCCTCGAGCGCAGCGTGCGCATCCCCCACGACCGGTAGCGCCGCCTGCTTCGCCGCATCAAACGCCGCAACATTAATGTTGATCATCTTTACGCCAGGATTCTGAAACGCCGTCTTTGACGCCGTGGTGAAATCGCTGTGCCGCGTTCCAATCGCCACAATCAAATCCGCGCTCGCCGCCAGCCGATTCGCCGCCGACGTCCCAGTCACTCCGATCGCTCCCGCCGACTGCGGATGATCGAAATTCAGCGATCCCTTTCCAGCCTGCGTCTCTCCCACCGGAATTCCCGTCTGCGCCACAAAGCTGGCGAGCGCTTCCGTAGCACCCGAATAAATCACTCCTCCGCCCGCAATGATCAGCGGACGCCGCGCCGCCCGAATCCATTCCGCAGCCCGCTGCAACACGGCCGCATCCGCCCGCGCCCGCGACACCACCCAAGTCCGCGCCTGAAAAAATTCCTCCGGAAACTCGTAAGCCTCTGCCTGCACATCCTGCGGCAGCGCCAGCGTCACCGCTCCCGTTTCCGCCGGAGAAGTCAGCACCCGCATCGCCTCCGGCAACGCCGTAAGAATCTGCTCCGGCCGCTGAATCCGATCCCAATATCGCGAAACCGGTCTAAAACAATCGTTGACCGATACATCCTGCGTCGAAGTCGACTCCAGTTGCTGCAGCACCGGAGCCACATTCCGCCGCGCAAAAATATCCCCCGGCAACAGCAGCACCGGAATGCGATTAATCGTCGCCCCCGCCGCGCCCGTCACCATATTCGTAGCGCCGGGCCCAATCGATGTCGTACAAACCAGCGCGCGCAGCCGGTTGCTCATCTTGGCAAACGCCGCAGCCGTATGCACCATCGCCTGCTCATTGCGGCACAAGTAATAAGGAAAATCGGGATTCTGCTGCAACGCCTGCCCTATGCCCGCGACATTCCCATGCCCAAAAATTCCAAAGCATCCCGCGAAAAATGCGTTCCGCCCGCCATCTCGCTCCACAAACTGCGCCTTCAAGAATCGTATGATGGCCTGCGCAGTAGTCAGCCGTTGCGTCATCTATCAACCTCAAAAGAATTTCTTGGCATTCGCCCCATTCGCTCGTCAACGTACGTTGCTGCCCAAAATAAAGATTGTCATCCTGAGCGCAGCGAAGGACCTGCTTTTCGTCGGTCATTGGGTGCATTCGACGAGTCGCCTCAATTCAAGTCGCGACTAAGGGCTTAGCGTATCGCCCAAATTCCGCTCACGCCGAATCCGAAATCCCTATGTAAACCTTCCCCGCCTCAACCTTAGTAGGATATGTCGCCAAATTGACGCACACCGGAGCACCCTGCGCCTCACCCGTCGGAATCTCAAACTGCCCCTGGTGCCGCGGGCACTCGATAATCTCCCCCATCACCAGCCCGCCAGCGAGCAGTTCATCCTCATGCGTGCACAATCCGTCCGTCGCATAAAATCCGCTCGGCGTGTGGTAAACCGCGTAGATCCTATCACCATGCTCGAACTGCACCACATCTTCCTCGCCGATCTCCTCAACCCCACAAACCGCGTGCCACGCAATGGTCGTTTCAGGCATAGTGTGTTTCTCCGCTGACGGCGATCGCAGGCGTCGGCTCGCCCCCGGATTTCTGAGGAACGTCCCGCGCCACAAAATAATTCGCATCCTTCGACTGCCGAATCAGCGCCGGAACGATCTCCCGAAACGCCTCGACCAACCCCGTATACGTGTGCGGCAAAACATCCTCCACTCGTTCATGCAGCCGAGGCAGCGCATGAAACGGCACCATCGGAAACATATGGTGCTCGATGTGGTAATTCATGTTGAAGTAAAGAAACCGAAACACCGGATTCATCTCCACCGTCCGTGTGTTCAGGCGGTGATCCCGCACATTCTCCGCCAGCCCTGCATGTTGCGTCAGCGAGAAAATCTGATGCAGCCATCCCCCATACAATCGCGCCAGCGGAAAAAACAGCAGCGGCAGCCAACTCCTTACAGCGATCGACCACCCAATCATCCCCGCATAAATCAGCAAATAAGCGCGCGGCCACCAGAACATCTTTCGCCATTCGCTCTGCGGCACAAACTCCCGCGCCTCTTTCGTCGCCACGCCCGCCGCATGAAAAATCATCACCCGAAACATCTGCACCGCATCCGGAATCCACAAAAAATCCAGTAGCACTCTTCCCAGATCCGCCGGCCGCATCACCTGTATCTCCGGATCCAGTCCCACCATGATTGTTTCCGTGTGATGCCGCGTGTGGCTCCAACGCATATACGTGCCTTCCTTCATGTTCATGATCGAGGAAAGCAAATAGAACGCCTCATTCAGCCATCGCGTCCGAAATGGCGTCCCATGCGCGCACTCATGCCACCGCGCATCGCACGAACTGTAAATCGTCCCATACAGCAGAAACGCCGGGAGCACCCAATAACTTCCCACCGCCGCATAAGCCAGGTACCCGCTGCCTGCCAAACAGCCCAGCCACAGCCCGAAGTTGGCCAGTCCCTTCCCATCCCCTCGCGCCATCAACTCCTTCAATTCCTTGCGCGGAATTTCCGGACGATACCAATCATCGAGTGCCTGTGCCATAACTCACGCCGTTCTCAAATCAACTGCCCGACTCACTGAAGTCAATCACCACCGGCTGCCCCAACGCCTTCGTCTTCAAAACCACGTACACCGTTCCCACGATCGTCCAGATCGCGCCCGCCACCAGCGTCGAATTCTGTAAGCCGAGAAAAATTACCAGACAGAAAAGAAATCCCAGGCTCGGCACAATCACATCCAGCACCAGATGCCGCTTCCCCGCCATTCCCGGCGAAAATCCAAAGTGCTTAACCGCAGCCAGGTTCACCGCCATAAACGCCATCAGCGCCCCAAAATTCAAAATCTCAACTGACCGCTCCCACCCCATCGTCAGCGTCCCCACATATGCGAGCGCACCCGCGATCAGCACGTTGTAAGAAGGATTGCCCCGCGCCGCATTCAAATGTCCAAAAATTTTCCGCGGCAAAACATTATCGCGTCCCATGCTATACAGCAGGCGCACCGCTCCCAGCAGACCCGCCAACCCACAAGCTAAACTCGAGATCAGCAGCACCGCCCCAAACCCAACAAAAAGTTTGTACCCGCCCACCACGCTAGCCACATCCATAAACGCCGTTTCCGGATTCACCAGCGTCCGATAGTCCGGCCAAACTCGAACCGCCAAATAAACCTGAAACGCCGCGAACAGTCCCGTAAACACGCACACCAGCACCGAAGCCAGCAACACATTGCGCTGCGGATTCTCCACCTCTTCCGCCAAAATGCTGACCCCGTCAAATCCTATGTAAACCGTAGCCGCCAGCGCCGTCCCCGCCGCAATCGCGCGCACGCTGAACGTTCGAGGATCGTAAACCGGCTGGGTAGAAATCAGCCCTACCACATGATGGTGCGCGACGATGTACCAGATCGCCTCGCCCAGAAAAACCACCATCACGATCGACATCATGAAGAGCAGAACTTGATTGGCGCGAGCCGTAGTGCGAATCCCGAACCAGCACAGCAGTGTCATGAATCCCACAGCGGCCGCCGACAACAATGCGAAGGGAACATGCGGAAGCAGCCGCTGGATGGTGAGCGCGGCATAGAGACTGTTTTGCAGCGGCTGAAACAAATACTCCAGAAACATCGCCCAGCCCACCACAAACCCGAACATCGGATTGAACGCCCGGCTCGCGTAGGTATAAACCGATCCGGCCGACGGATACACCGTAGCCATCCGTCCAAAGCTGACTGCCGTCGCAGTCATCGCCACCATCGCGGCCAGCAGCGTGATCACCGCATGCCCGTGCGAAAGCACCTGCGCCTCGCCAAACATCGGCACCACCGCGATCGGCGAAGTCAAAATCACGCCGTAATAAACCAGGTCCCAGAGCCCAAGCACCCGCTTCAACTTAGGAGTCGCGACGGTCGCTCCAGCCGTTCTCGTTTCCACCTTGGTCCACCGCCTACAAAAATCTGAGACCCCGAAATCTGCGACCCCCGACCGGAGCATTACCCAACTCTGTCATCCCGACCGGAGCGAAGCGGAGTGGAGGGACCTTGTGCCACCCCTGTGTCCCTCTGTGCCCCCTGTGGTTAAGCCTTCAGCCCGCACCACAAAGAATCCCGCATTCCGCTACACCATCGGTAACCGCGAATCCGTTTCCTTCCACGTCGCTTTCAACCACACGTGCTCGGGATCCTCCGTCACCGCCATCACCCGCGATGTCCCCGCCAGAAAATTCAGGTAATAAATGTCATATCCCGGCCCCGCCACCACCGGATGATATCCACTCCGCACCAGCACCGCATCCCCATCTCGCGTCTTCACCGTTCGCTCCACCGCATCCTGCCCCGAATACAGGTGCTGAAACGCAAACGCATTCTCTTTGTTCATCCGATAGTAATAAATTTCGTCCAGATCGACTTCCGTCGGAGGGTTATGCACATCATGCTTATGCGGCGGATAGCTCGACCAGTTTCCTCCCGGCGTGTACACCTCAACCACAATCAGTTTGTCCGCCGGAAATGTCGGCGGCATCACGTCGACAATCTGCCGCGAAGCATTCCCTCCGCCTCGTAAACTGCTCACCACATCCTCGGGAGTAATCAGCCGCGGCTGCAATTGCGCCTTCGAAGGCACCCGGCACTCCGCAATTTCGCAAACCGTTTCGGCCGTGAAACTAACCGCATTGCCCGTGGGCAAATACACCGCATAAGGATACCCATCGAAAACGTTTTTCCGTTTTCCAATCCGCTGCGCGCCCTGCCCCCAATCCGCCAGGCACACCCCGCCGAGCAACACAAACGCTGCTTCCTCGCCCTTCGTCTCAGCTCGATAAACATCGCCCGGAGCCAATCTTCGTACGAAGAAACTCATCCACTCCCACTTTGCCTTCTCGCGCGACAGATGAAGGAGCTCGCCCGCCCGCCCCGCAGGCAGATTCTCCGAGTGCACCAGGGAATCGCTTTCGCTCATGTCTTTCTCCACGACTACTACCTTGTCATCCTGAGCGGAACAGAAGGATTCGCGAAGCGAATCATTCTGCGGAGTCGAAGAGCCTGCCCTGAGCTTGCCGAAGGGACCCCTACTCATCCTTCACCGCTCGAGCCGCCCCTCAACATTTTATGCGCTGTATGCGCTCCGCTGTTCTGCTGAAAAAACCGTTATGACCCCGCCACTTTTATGCCACGACGGCCATTTTTATCCCCACCTCGCTAACCGCTTTGACAATATGTCAAATGCCGCTTATATTGTCAATCGCCAGTTCCAATATGCCGCCCCAGACTCGCGATTCCAACAAACGATGCCCCTCCGGGGTATGTTGAGAAGGGAAGACGCAGCAAGAATTGAAACCTTTTATTTCGGTGCCTTCCTTCGCCTGCCTCGGCTGCGCTGGTTACCGCCCCGGTCTCCGCCGCTTTCCCACGCAGTGGTCTAGATTGCGCTCATTCTGGGTAAACGATTACTGATATTGTCTAATACGGAGAAATCGACGCTGACATGCTCCAACGTTTAAGGGAACAAGTCCTCGAAGCCAACCTCGAACTCGTACGCCAGGGGCTTGTCCTCTACACCTTCGGCAATGCCAGCGGCATCTCCCGCACCGAAGGCTTAGTCGTCATCAAACCCAGTGGAGTTCCCTATAAAGATCTGCGACCCGACCATCTCGTCGTCACCGATCTCCTCGGCAACGTCGTCGATGGCCATCTCCGACCCTCCTCCGATCTTCCCACTCATCTCGTCCTCTACAATCAATTCCCTGAAATCGGCGGCATCGCCCACACTCACTCCGAATACGCCACCGCCTGGGCGCAGGCTCGCAAACCGATTCCATGTTTTGGCACCACTCACGCCGATTATTTTCATGGCGCGGTGCCCGTTACCCCGGAAATGTCCGAGTCCGAAATTGCCGATGACTACGAGGGAAATACTGGCCGCGTCATCGTCCGCACTTTGCAAGCGGCCAATCCGCTGACCCTCCCCGGGATCTTGGTCGCCAATCATGGGCCCTTCGCCTGGGGCAAAGACCCGCGCGAAGCCGCTCATAACGCGGTTATTCTCGAGTCGATCGCGCGCATGGCATATCTCACGCTCGGCATTAATGCGACCGCACAACCCGTAGGAACCGCCCTGCACAACAAACATCACCTCCGAAAACATGGCAAAGATGCATATTATGGACAGTCCAACGGGCGGTCCAATGGACAACCCACGACTGAGGATCGAGACCAGAAACAAAAACAGGACTCCTGACAAGGACTCCTGACAAGGACGAATCATGATCTCGCTGCTCGCGAACGGCGTTCCCGCCCACCTCGTCCGTCTCGCTCCGATCGATGTTGTCATCGTGGTTTTCTATTTTGCCCTGGTCCTCTCGATCGGATGGTACTTAAAAGGGCGCGCCAACACCGGCGAAGATTTTTTCATGGCCGGCCGCGAGATGACGGCATGGGTCGCCGGGCTGAGTTTTCTCTCCGCCAACTTGGGCGCCCTCGAATTGATGGGCTGGGCCGGTTCGGCCTACCAGTACGGCATCCTGGCCACTCACTGGTATTGGATCGGCGCCATCCCCGCGATGCTCTTCCTCGCGCTCGTCATGATGCCGTTCTACTACATCTCCAAAACTCACTCCGTTCCCGGCTACCTCCAGCTTCGTTTCGGCGAGCCCAGCCGTGCCCTCTCCGCCATCTCCTTCGCCTTCATGACCGTGCTCATGAGCGGCGTCAACATGTTTGCCATGGCCAAGGTCATGCAGATCGTCCTCGGATGGGATATCAACTTCAGCATCTGGGTCTCCTCGTTGACCGTCGCCATCTACGTCACCCTCGGCGGCCTCCGCTCTGCCATCTTCAATGAAGTCCTGCAGTTTTTTCTAATCTGGGCCGGCGCCCTGCTCATCCCCATCCTCGGCTTATACGAAGCTGGCGGTTGGACCAACCTAAAACTGCAAATCGCACAAAGAGCCTCGTCCGAATACGTTCACCTCTGGTCCGGCCTCGGCTCGTTCTCGACCAATCCCATGGGTATCAATTGGGTCGGCATTGTTTTCGGACTGGGCGCGATCATCTCCATGGGTTACTGGACCACCGATTTCCTGGTTGTCCAGCGCATTCTCGCCGCCAAAGATATTCGTAGCGCCGAAATGGCGCCCATCATCGGTGCCGCCTTCAAGATGTTTGTGCCGATCATAGTAATCCTGCCCGGCCTGATCGGACTGGCCGTCTTACCCGAGAAGTTAGTCCCGGAATCGGTAGCCGCTGTAACCGGCGGCCACAGTTACAATGACGTTCTCCCACTTATGCTGGCGCGTTACTGCGGCCCTGGCCTTCTCGGCCTCGGAGTTACTGCCCTGATCGCTGGCTTCATGTCGGGCATGGCAGGCAATGTAAGTGCCTTCACAACCGTGTGGACCTATGATATCTATCGCCCTTTTTTCAACAGAAAGGCCAGCGATCACCACTATGTCAACGTAGGCCGCTGGACCACAGTAATCGGCGTCTTAATCAGCGTAGGAACCGCCTATCTCGTAATGCAATTCGCCAGCATCATGGATTACGTCCAGGCATTATTCAGCTTCTTCATCGCACCGCTCTTCGGCACGGTCGTCCTCGGAATGCTCTGGAAGCGCGCGACCGGCCCAGGCGGATTTTGGGGCCTGCTCTGCGGCACGCTTTCTTCGATCAGCATGTGGGCTTGGGTAAAAGTCGATCCGACCGCGCTCCGCTATGTCGCGCTGTCACCGCACGCCAAAGGCTTGGCGCAGGATATGTTCCAGGCGCTGTGGTCCTTCATCGTCTGCGTCATCATAACCGTGGTCGTGAGTCTGGCGACGAAACCAGTGCCAGACGCTCAGTTGGCCGGACTAGTCTACGGCCTGACGGAAGTTCCTTCCGTCGGCGATATCCCGCTTTATCAGAAGCCGCTCTTCTGGGCAGCCGTCGTAACCGTAGTGTTTTTTGTGCTCAATATTATTTTCTGGTAACCGTTCGTGGATACATCGGAGGCAAGCGCCATGATTTCAATCTGGTTCTTCATCGGAATTTCGCTAGCCGTGAACGGCGCGCTGATCCTCGCCGCCGGAATCTATCAGTTGATAAACCCTCCAGAAAATCCAAGCGTTGTGCTCTTCCAGTTGCATGCCAACGTCTGGTGGGGAGCTGTATTGCTCCTATTCGGCCTAGCTTACTGCTTTAAGTTCGCTCCAAAACGTAATTCGTGACCGGTAAGTGGAGAGTAAGATGTCGTCCAATCAGAAAAAGATGGTAATGGGAGTTATTGTAGGGAACCGTGGTTTTTTCCCCGATCACCTAGCCAAAAGCGGCCGCGAAGAAATTCTCAACGTCCTGCAAGCGGCCGGAATCGAGGCCGTCGCACTTACTCCGGAAGAGAGTAAGTATGGCGCAGTCGAGACTCGCGAAGAATCCCGCCGTTGTGCCGACTTATTCAAGCGCAATCGCGATCGCATCGATGGAGTTATCGTCACCTTGCCAAACTTCGGCGAAGAGCGTGCCATCGCCGACGCCTTGCGTCTAGCCGATCTCCATGTCCCCGTCCTGATTCAAGCCACACCCGACGATCCCACAAGGATGACGATCGCCTCCCGCCGCGACAGTTTTTGCGGCAAAATGTCTGCCTGTAACAACCTACGCCAATACGGCATCCCTTATTCCTTAACCACGCTCCACACCGAAAGCCCAAACTCACCAGAGTTTGCCCACGATCTCCAGTGGTTCTCCGCCGTCTGCCGCGTGGTAAAGGGATTTCGCAACCTCCGAGTCGGCGCCATCGGCGCCCGCCCCGCCGCCTTTAACACCGTCCGTTACAGCGAAAAAATTCTCGAATCGCAAGGCATCTCCATCGAAACCCTCGACCTCTCCGAAGTCCTCGGCCGCATCGATCGCATGAAAGATAACGACGATAACGCGCAAGCCAAGTTAGCCGCCATCAAACAATACATAGATTCCAGCAGCGTGCCCGCACCCGCATTATTAAAAATGGCAAAGCTAGGCGCAGTCATCGACCACTGGATGGCCGCAACCGAAGTCACCATCAGCGCCGTCCAATGTTGGACCTCCATCGAAGAAAATCTTGGCGTCGTCCCCTGCACGGTCATGAGCATGATGAGCAACGAACTCCTCTCCAGCGCCTGCGAGGTCGACATCTGCGGCGTCCTCGGAATGCATGCCCTGCAACTCGCGTCCGGCGCGCCATCTGCCCTCCTCGACTGGAACAATAATTACGGATCCGATCCCAACAAGGCAGTCTGCTTCCACTGCTCCAATCTGCCCAAACACTTCTTCCGCTCCGTGAAAATGGACTTCCAGGAAATCATCGCCGGCACCGTCGGCAAAGAAAACACATTCGGCACCTGCGTCGGCCTCATCAAGCCCGAAAAAATGAGCTTCGCTCGCTTCTCCACCGACGATACCGCAGGAAAAATGCGCGGCTACGTCGGCCAGGGCCGATTCACCGACGATCCACTCAACACCTTCGGTGGCGCCGGCGTCGTCGAAATCGCGCACATGCAAAAACTCCTGCACTACATTTGCGAACGCGGCTTCGAACACCACGTAGCCGCCAATCTTTCCCCGGAATCATCGACCATCGCCTCCGCCGTCCACGAGGCCACCACGCGCTATCTCGGCTGGGATATGTATTTCCACGGTCACGATAGCGGAGCCTGCTGATGGCCATCGTAGCCGGAGTAGATTTCGGAACGCTGAGCGTGCGCGTCTCTCTCGTAGACAGCGAGCGCGGTCTACTCCAGTCCGCCGTCCAGGAATATCCTCTTCATCGCAAGCGCGAAGATCCCGAATACGCCACGCAATCTCACGACGATCACATGCGCGCCCTCGCCGCCGCCATGCGCGAAGTGCTGAAAAAGGCCGCCATCAGCGGCGATCAGGTCGAGGCCATCGCCCTCGACACCACCGGTTCCTCGGTAATTCCCGTCGGCAAAAACATGCAACCCCTCGGCGAATACTACCTGTGGTGCGATCATCGCGCCAAAGGCGAAGCCGCCGAAATCACCGAAGCCGCCCATCGCGAAGGCCTCGAAGCCATTCAATGGTGCGGCGGCGTCTACTCCTCCGAGTGGGGATTTTCAAAACTCCTTCACTGGCTCCGCCACAATCCTGATCAACGCAAAGACTTTGTCTCCGCCTTCGAACATTGCGACATGGTTGCGGCCACACTCTGCGGAGTCACCGATCCGAAAAAAGCGAAGCGCAGCATTTGCGCCATGGGCCACAAATGGCTCTGGAATCGGGCCCTGGGCGGCCTTCCCCCCGAAAGCTTTCTAATCAAGGTCGATCGTCTCTTGCAAGGAGTCCGCGAAAAACTCGACGGCGAATACGCAACCTCCGATCAAATCGCCGGCACGCTCTCAGAATTCTGGGCAGAAAAACTCGGCCTCAAACCCGGCATTCCCATCCCTGTCGGCGCCTTCGACGCGCACTGGGACGCCATCGGAGCCGGTTGCCGCACCGACGATATGGTCAACGTCATCGGCACTTCGACCTGCATCATCGGCATCACTCCCTCAGTGAGTCTCGTGCCCGGCGTCTGCGGCGTGGTCCAGGGCAGCGTTCATCCGCATCGCACCGGAATCGAAGCCGGCCTCTCCGCCGCCGGAGACATCTTCAACGCCATCGCAACCCGCGCTGGCACCACTGTCCAGGCGCTCTCCAGCGGCCTCGAAAATTATCGCGCCGGCCAGACCGGCCTGCTCCGCATGACCTGGGATAACGGCGATCGCACCGTCCTCGTCAATCCCAACCTGCGCGGCGTCACCCTCGGATGGAATCTCCAAAGCACAGCGCAAGATGAACTCTTCGCCGCCATCGAAGGCACCGCCTTTCACACTCGCGTGATCCTCGATCGCATGGCCGATCACGGCGTAGAAGTTAAACGCGTCATCAACGCTGGCGGCATTCCACAAAAAAACGACGTGCTCAATCAGGTCTACGCCAACGTATTGGGCCGCCCCGTGCTCGTTCCCAGCAAGAGCGTAGTCAGTCTCGGCTCCGCGATCTTCGCCTTTCTAGCCGCCAAAACTTTCCCGAGCATCGAAGCCGCCCAGGATAAAATCTGTCCTCCGCACACTGCCTTCATGCCGGATGACGCGTCGCAACGTATCTACGCCGAGTTGTATCCTTTATTTGGCAAGCTATATTTCGCTTTGGGCCAGCCCGGAGACGATCCTCTAAGCGTCGTGCTTCCGAAACTGATTGCCGTAGCAGCGTCCGTGGCCGCTCCAGGCCGCGCATTAGAACCCAAGGAGCCATAATGAGCGTTCAACAAATTCGGCGGGCGATCGCGATCAGCGCTTTATTAGCGACGATCAGCGTGATTGCGGAGGCGAAGACAAAAGTGACCAGCGAGCCCTTTGGAAAAATGCCGGACGGAACTGCCGTTGAAATCTACACCCTGAGCGATGGCGCCTACGAAGCTCGCATCACCACCTACGGCGGAATTTTAGTTTCCATGAAAACTCCCGACCGCGCCGGCAAGTCAGCCGACGTCGTACTCGGCTTCGACAACCTCGATGGCTACATCGCCAACTTCAACGGCCCGTCCAATGCCTTCTTTGGAGCAATCATCGGCCGCTACGCCAATCGCATCGCCCACGCCAGCTTCACTCTCGACGGTCAAAAATATTCGCTCCCGAAAAACAACGGAGACAACACTCTCCACAGCGGCACTCACGGCTTTAACAACGTGGTCTGGAAGGCGAAAACGGTCGCCAACGGAGTGGAACTGGCTTACCTGAGCAAAGACGGCGAGGCCGGTTTCCCTGGCAACCTCACCGCTACCGTGAAGTACACGCTAGTCAAGGGCGATCTGCGTATCGAATACGAAGCGACAACCGACAAAGACACCGTAGTCAATCTAACCAATCACTCCTATTTCAATCTCGCCGCTCAAGGCGACATTCTGAAGCACGAACTGACACTCCACGCCTCCCGCTTCACGCCCGTCGATGCCACACTCATTCCCACCGGCGAACTCAAGCCCGTAGAATCCACTCCCTTTGATTTTCGCAAGTCCACGGCAGTGGGCGCGCGCATCAACGCCAACGACGACCAGCTTCATCTCGGTCGCGGATACGATCACAACTGGGTGATCGAAAACGAGACCGGCAAACTAACGGAAGCCGCTGAACTCTTCGACCCCAGCAGCGGACGAATATTGAAAGTTCTAACCGATCAACCAGGAGTTCAGTTCTACAGCGGAAATTTTCTAGACGGCTCCGTCAAAGGCAAAGCCGGCAAACCCTATGAACAGCACGCAGCCCTCTGCCTGGAGACGCAACATTTCCCCGACTCTCCCAATCATCCAGATTTCCCATCCACCGAGTTGAAGTCAGGCAAGCGCTACCACTCGGTGACGATTTTTAGCTTCTCGACTCGCTAGCGCAGTTGCCAAATCAAATCGATTCAGCTGATCCCGCATGCGCCGCAAAAGAGACGCGGAAAGAAAGGATTTTCAACACTAAAACAGGCTCAAAGCTTCGAAGCATCCCACGAGCGCGCCGATCAAGTCATCCTTCGTGGACCTCAGTGCCCTCTGTGGTGATAGCTCGCGCAAACTGAGCCACAAAATCCGTCGGCCGGTCCCTTACTTCGCTCCAGCAGCCTTCGGATCCGCTGCCCCCGCGACAATCCCGCGCCCCTCTTCCACCGAATAATACCGATCCACCGCCGGCAATCCCAGTCGCTCCACCGCTCCGCTAGGCCAATGGATCTCTACCCCCTCCACCTTCGCCGCATCCCCCAGCCCAAAATGCACCCGGAAATCACTCGACGAAGCGTAACTCCCGCCGCTGATCACATCGCCCCGCTGTCGCACTCCGCCAGCCGTCAGATAAACCGTAGCTCCAACCGCATCTCGAGGACTCTTCGGCCCGCCAATCAGTTTGAGCCCCACCCAATGGTTCTTGTTCGAATCCACATTCCGCAGGAGCGCCGGAACATTATGCAACTGGTTGATCACCACATCGATCTTCCCATCGTTAAACAAGTCGCCAAACGCCGCGCCCCGCGCCGTCAACACCTCAGCCAGCCCCGTCCCCTTCACCGCCGGCACCGCCTCGAATTTTCCATTCCGCAAATTGTGAAACAACAGCGGACGCTCCGCAAACGTCGTCCCCCAGTCGCTCTGATCGACCCCCGGATAAACATGCCCATTCGCCGCCAGCAAATCCTTCCACCCATCGTTGTCATAATCCAGAAAGCCCGTGCCCCATCCCAGAAACGGGATCGTCACCTCCGCGATCCCCGCCTGATAGCTCACGTCGCTAAAATTTCCCCCGCCTTCGTTCTTATAGAGCGGGTTGTAGTCGTCCGAGAAAACCGTGTTATACAGATCGAGCCAACCATTGTTCAGGTAATCTCCAACTGCAATTCCCATCGAAGCCGTCTCGCGCCCATTCTCGTTCAGCGCGTAGCCTGACGCATAACTAGCATCCTCAAAAGTCCCGTCGCCCTTGTTGACATACAAATAGTTCGGCGTCGAATCGTTCGCCACCATCAAATCCACCTTGCCATCGTTGTTAACGTCTGCAAACACCGCGGTCAGCCCGTAATACCGATTCGCATCCGCCACGCCCGCCTTTTCACTGACATCCGTAAACGTCCCATCCCCGTTATTGTGAAAAAGATGATCGCCCTCGCCCTTCAATCCCCGCGGCCCGCACATCACCTTCAATCCGCGAAACTCGCACGTCGAAAATGCCACCACCGACGATCCCGGCACAGGAGGATGCTCGATGTCGTAGTGCACATATCCCGGAACAAACAGATCGAGCCGCCCATCCCCGTCATAGTCGCCAAAAGTCGCGCCCGTCGACCAATTGCCCAGCGCCACTCCAGCCTTCTCCGCAACATCGGTAAAAGTCCCATCGTGATTGTTGTGATACAGCCGATTCTTGCCAAAATTACTCACATACAAATCCGGCCATCCATCGTTGTCATAATCCCCCACCGCCACGCCAAAACCCCACCGGTCGTTAGTGACTCCGGCCTGCGCCGCCACATCCGTAAAAGTCCCATCATGATTATTGTGAAACAGCGCCGCATGCGGAGGCGTAGCCTTCCCCGACATCGCGTCATAAGTCGATCCGTTGACAAAATAAATATCCAGCCAACCATCATTGTCGTAATCAAGCAGCGCCACACCCGAGCCCACCGTCTCCAGGATGAAGCGCGTCTCGTCCGTGCCCATCACATGCCGCCAGCGCGTCAGCCCAGCCTTCTCCGCCACATCCCGAAAAACAATCGGCCCGCTGTCGACAAATCCACCCGCCGTAATCGGCCGCTTCTCACTATCCAACACCGCCGCATGAACGCCGCCAGTCGAGACCGCTCCCTGAGTCTGCCCAGCAGCAGGCGCAGCCGCCCGCGCAGAAGACATTTGCGCAGAAGAAGATGAAGATGCGGATGATTTTTCCGATGTTTGAGGAGAAGAAGCCGCAGCTCCGCTCTGCGAAAAAATCCGATCCTCCGCCAGCCCAACCACGGCAACAACCACGCACGCCGCCAGCGCCATCGAAATTCTACAATTCCTCATCACGTCGTCCCACTCGCCGCGAGCAGTTGCGTTCCTCGCCCTGCATCATATCCGTCCCCGTCATATCGACAAATGTCCCCGGCAGCAGTCCGGTGGGCATCCTGCATCCTGCCCGCCGAGGTGAAGAGTTTCATACGGCGTTCCCAAGAATTTCTTCAGCCACATTTAAGCTGTTGCCGATACCATCCTTAAATGTCTTTTGGTTCTCCAAACTCCCGGTGCTCAGCCCCTGGAGAGCGTTATGGGCGCCGTACCTCCCGATACCTCTCTGCAATATTTCTTGCCCTCCCGCTCTTTCTCGCCGCCACCGCGCACGCCCAAGGCGGACCGCCCTTCCGCACCGACGACCCAGAAACTCCCGGCAACAAACATTGGGAAATTAACTTCGGCTGGATCGGCGATCGCAATCCCGCCGCCGGCGCCTATCAAGTCCCCGACTTCGATTTCAACTACGGTCTGGGCGACCGCATTCAGTTGAAATACGAACTTCCCATCGCCATCGAAGAAACACGCCCCCAGCCCGCAACCCCTTCCACGCCCGCAGTCCCCGGCCAGGTGATCGGCGGCCTAGGCGAGAGCCTCCTAGGAATCAAGTGGCGTTTCTATGAGCATCATCCGAAAGATCCCTGGCTCAAAGATCGCTTCGGCACCGGCCTGCCTGCCGTCTTCGGCCATCACGCAGATAAAAATAAAGATCAAATCGAACCCGCCTCCGCCTCCGGCGACTCGCCCGGAATCGAAGACTCTACCGAAGCGCAAGTCAACTTCAGCGTCTCAACCTATCCGCAATTGTTTCTCAACAATCCGACGCGCGCCGTCGAGCGCGGACTGGTGGCGGCCGGCCCCACCTTCTTCCTTCCCCTCGAAGTCAACGGCCGCATCGGGCCAATACGATTGCTAGGCGAGGTCGGCTACAACTTCGGCAACCACTCCGTCCCGCAAAGTTGGGGCCGCGGCTTATTGGTCGGCCACGAGTTCAGCGATCGCACCGAGGCTTACCTCGAACTCTACGACATCCAGGACGCCAACCGCATTCCTCCCGGCCTCGGAGTAGGCCAATTCGCCACCGGCTATCCCAAGCAGCGCGAAACCACAATCGGTCTCGGCGGAAGGCAAGCCCTCAACCACGCAAAAACGTTGAACCTGCTGCTGATGGGAGGCCGCAGCTTCCAAACCATCTCCGCCTCCAACAGTCAGCCCAGCTGGATCGCCTATGTCGGATTTCAGGTTCTCCTGGGCCCGAAAGAACCGGCCGCGCCGCAAGTCGAGCCGAAGCTACTGAACGAGACCAAGCCCTAGCTCTCAACAAGCGCATGTAGGGACGAACGGGTGCCCCATCCCTAACGTCGCGCTCTTCGCGACGTTAGGGTCGGGATTTTTACCTCTATCTCGAAGCGACGCGTCATCGAACCATACTTTCAAACACTGAGGTCCCACCGCGATCGCCAAACAACACTACTTCCGCCCCACAACAATCACTTCAAAACTGTCCGGCAGCACCGCAGGCCGCGGATGCGGCATCTGCGCCGTAGCCTCCGGAGCCGGCCCAAACTTCGCCGTCACCAGATAAACGCGATCCTTCGCGTCGTCGTAAGTCATGGTCCGCGCCCCGCGTGCCGTCGGCAGCTCTTCAACAGCCTTGTATCCATTAGCCGCGTCAATCACCGACAACGACCCCGCTCCATTCGAACTGAACGCCAGCTGATGCTTCGCGCTGAAATTCGCCGCATCCGGACCCTCGCCAATATCCGGAGACGCAATCTGCTTCCCGCTATCTGCATCCACCACCGCCATCTTCTTCCCATCACAAACCGCAAACAGCTTCCGATGTTGACGATCCATCGCCAGCCCAGACGGCGAATCACAATTGCTAAGCTTCCACGTAGCGGTTATCTTCCGAGCCTTTGCATCAAAGCGCACAATCTCATTAGCCGTCTCGATATTGTCGTAAACCGAACCCTTACCATCAGCAACCGCAAACTCCGGCTTCCCCGGAACATCAATCGTCGCGACCACTTGGTTCGTCGCCGCATCAATCACCGAGACGTTACTGCTGCGCCCGTTGAAAGCCCACACCGTTTTAGTCGACGGATCAAACACAATCCCGTCCGGGTTCGTCCCAGCCGCAATCGTAGTTACCGTCTGAAAGCTGTGCCGGTCAAATACCACCACGTTGTTGCTCCCGCCGTCGCTGATATAGCCGTATTTCCCCTGCTCGTCCAGCGCAACGCCGTGCGTCCCCTTCATTCCCGCAATCGCTCCTACCGCTTTCCCTGTGTCCGTATCGATCACTTCCACCCGCGGCCCATGCGTGACATAGACAAGATGGTTAGCCGAGTCGGCCAGGAGATAATCCCAACCGCCCGTACCCCCAATTTTCCAGTGATCCAATATCTGATACGGCTGCTGCGCGGCCGCCGGAGCAACACCCAGCATCCAGCCGCAAACGGCGATTGCGCCCACTAACTTGATCCTGCGAAGAAGAAAGCGATTCACGATATCCATAGTTTTTCCTGTTGACCTCGGATGTTCAGCGTCCTCTCTTGTATCACCACGACCTTAAGATTTGCTGAATGAAGAAATTCTGAACCTGTTAGCCCAACAGCGAACCTTAGCGCCCTTCGTGCGCACAACCCAAACCGAAGGTGCCCCATTCTTCCGCAAATATTTAGCACCTGCTCCTATTCAACCTAACTTTGTCATCCTGAGCGCAGCAGAACGATCAGCGAAGCGATCGTTCCGCGGAGTCGAAGGACCTTGCGTTCCCCAACCATGCTCAAAATGTCGGCACCCGCTGAAACAACCAGAAAGCCGGTGCCCCATTCTTCGCGGCTCTTTCACGAAGACTGGGCCGCCAATGTGTCCCTCACACCGCTGTCGGCAGCCTCACAATAATCACCGTCCCGCGCCCCGCCCCGCTCTCCACCGCAATCGTCCCCCGCGACCGCTCCACAATCGCCTTGCATATCGCCAGTCCCAGTCCCGTCCCACCGCTCTGCCGGCTGCGCGACGCATCCGTGCGATAGAAGCGCTCAAAAATATGCGGCAGCGCGCTCTCCGGAATCCCATCTCCCCGATCCTCGACCCGCATCTCCGCCGCCCCATCCTGCTCCGTCAAAAAAACTCTAACCTCCGCCCCCGCCGGACTATGCTGCACCGCATTCATCAAAAGATTCGAACTCAAAATCTCCGCATCACTAGCCTGCACCGTCACCAGACACGCCCCATCCCCTATGACGCCGATCGTAACCTGTCTCGCCTCCGCCAGCGGCCTCAGCCGCTGTGACACCGCCCGCACCGTCATTCCCAGATCAACCGCCTCCGCCTGCTTTTCTCCCTCTTCCTCAATCCGTGCCAGCGCCAGCATCCGCTCCGTCAGCTCTTCCATCCGCTGTATGTCGATGGCCAAATCTTTCAGCCCCGCTTCATACTCCTCCGCATTTCGCTGCCCCATCGTCAACAGCTGCAGACTCGACTTCAGCAACGCAAGCGATGTCTTCAGCTCATGCGCCGCATCGCCAGTAAACCGCCGCTGCCGCTCGAACGCTTCCCGCAATCCCGCCAGCAACTGCCTGATTGACAAAATGATCGGCTTCAACTCGCGCGTCCGCAGCGCATTCCCCGTAGGCGCGAACTCCCACGATGTAACCGACACCCGCGACGCGCTCAGCGCCAACTCCCGCAACGGCGACAGCGATCGCCCCAAAAGCCACGCCAACACTGCGCCCGTAACCGCCAGCAGCAGCACGCTGGTCAGCACATAAAACCGCGCCGCCTCCACCACCTCACGAAAAAGGCGCCGCGTCGGAGCCCCATAAATCAACGTCACCAGCCGCCGCGTTCCCCCATTCTCCAGCCGGTCAATCACCCGCACGCCCTCCGTGCGCAGCACCCGATAATGAACTCGCCCTACCTTAATCTCGAAATATCCTTCTCTTTGCGATTGCGACAGCCCACGCAATGCCCGCGCGTCCGCATTCTCCGACTCCCCCAAAAACCGCCCCGTCGGACTCAACACCTCATAGATGTCCTCGCTCGGCAGCGCCAGTTCGCTCCGATCAACCGTCACATTTGCCTCAGGATCATCAGCGTCCTGCACCGCTCCCAGCAGCGAGTCCGCGCGCCCCCGCAACATGATGTCGAAGGCTCGCCGCCGCACATGCATCTCATGCACAATCGCCACCACCGCAAATCCCGCGGCGCACAACAACTCCGCCAACAGCACTCCAACAATCAGCCGTCGTGTCAGCGAGCGCGTCCTCATAACTTCGTTTATAACTTTGGCTCCGGAGCTTCCAGCCTGTAACCACGCCCCCGCACCGTCTCCACCGTCGCCTCTTCGCCCGCCGCCCGCAACCGCTTTCGCAGATTCGACACATGCGCTTCGATAACGTTCGAATGATGTTCCCACGTGTAATCGTAAAGATGCTCCAGCAGCTCCCGCTTCGATACAATCGCCCGCGGACGAAACATCAGATACTCCAGAATTCGATACTCAGTCGGAGAAAGATCAATCAACTGGCCGCCGCATCGCACCGTCTGCTCCACCGCATTCATGCTGATCCGTCCCACCGTCAGCAAAGAATCCGCCGCGCCCTTTCCGCGCCGGATCAGCGCCTTCACCCGAGCAATCAATTCCCCCAGATCAAACGGCTTCGTCAGATAGTCGTCAGCCCCCGCATTCAAAAGTGTCACGACATGGCTCCGTTCATCCCGAGCCGTCAGTATCAGAATAGGAGTGCGATCCCCCCGTGCGCGCACCTGCCGCACAATACTGAGCCCGTCAAGCCCCGGCAACATCAAGTCCAAGAGCAGCAAATCATAGTGCTCCGTTTCCGCAAGCGCTAACCCCTCTCGTCCATCGTGCGCACAATCCACCGCAACCCCAGCCCCCCGCCGGAGCGCCGCGGCAACATTCGCCGCCAGCCGAATTTCATCCTCAATAATTAGCACGCGCATAAAATATTTAGGACCTGCTGTTGCTCAACCTAACTTTGTCATCCTGAGCGCAGCAGAACGATCGGCGAAGCGATCGTTCCGCGGAGTCGAAGGACCCTGTGCTCTCCAAACCATCCCCAAAATGTCGGCACCTGCGCTGAAACAACCAGAAAGCGGGTGCGTCTTTATGCGCTCTTTATGAATTTTTTAGCCGTCCCTTATGCCTTTTCGGATGTGATGGTGCTTTAACCGACAAAGTGCAAACCATCATCGTAACAACCCGGCCTTCCACCAGACCGGAAAGGATGCGAACTTGAAAATTACAAGAGCTATTGTGCGTAAAGCCACAGCCATTTTAACTATGCCTTCTGCGCTTATCTTGATTGTTGCGCTCGGCAACACCTGCCGCTCTTACGCGCAAACGTCCGCGCAACCCGACGCTCCAGCAAGAGTCGCAGCCCTGCACGAACCCGCCGCGGCGCCCGGCGCATCAACCGCCGCATCGCCAGACGTCGCCCCCGCTCGCCCCGCCGCCGCCCCAGATCCCGCGAGCACCGCCGATATCGCCAAAGAGCTAGCCGCCATGAAGGCGCGCATTGAACAGCTCGAAGCAGAATTAAAGAGCCGCACGCCCGATGCGCCGCTCTTGGCTGTAGCTCCCGGAGGAATCGTAGCGGTCGCGCCCGCTGCCCCCACAGCCCTGCCCGCGCAAGCCCTGGCCGCGCAACCGTCAACCGACTCCGCCGCCCCTGCGAAAAAACAAAAGATCGAGCCCTTCTCTGATTGGGATTGGACCTGGCTCAACGGCAATCCGCGCAATAAAGACACCGCCTTCGACTCGAAATTCTTTACCCCTGAAATCCGCGCCGACGTCACCTACGCCTACAGCTTCAACAAACCCATCGACAACTCCATGGGCGGATCGAGCGAACTCTTCCGCTCCAACGAAATCCAACTCGAGCAACTCGGCATCGGCGGCGATTTCCACTACGACAATGTCCGCGCCCGCTTCATGACCCAGTTTGGTATGTACTCCACCGCCACCGTCCGCAATGACCCCAGCTACGCCAAGGGCCAATGGAATATAGGCGACGCCGACCGCTACCTCGCCGAAGCCTACGGCGGTTACCACATCAACGCGTTAAACGGAATCAACGTCGATGCGGGAATTTTCCTGTCTTACATCGGTCTGTTCAGCTACTACAACTTTGATAATTGGGCCTACCAGCCCTCCTACGTTTCCTCCAACACGCCCTGGTTTTTCGAAGGTGTTCGCATACAGATCTTCCCCACGCCTCACTTCAAGATTGAACCTTGGATCATTAACGGATGGCAATCATACGGCTCCTCCAATTCCCGCAAAGGCCTGGGCGGACAGATCAAGTGGACTCCCCGACCCTGGATAAACTTAATTTCCAATAATTACGGCCTCGGCCACGACGACCTGTACATACCAAATCGTGGTCGCATCCACACCGACAACAGCGTCGAAATCAAATACTACGACCATCCCGAGAGGTTCCTCGACAAGATGGCATTCTCCTTCACCGGCGACCTGGGCTGCGAATTCGGCCCCAGCACCGCGACCCTGGCCGGCGTTGCCTGCCACGGTGACAAGCGCGACGCGCTCGCGGCGCCCAGCGCCAATTTTCCGCAAGGCGGAATCGATCCCAAGCAAAGCTTCGTCGGCTGGATGCTCTACAACCGCACCTGGTTCAAGAAAGATACCCACGGACTAACCATCGGCGGTGGCATGATCAACAATCCCGGCCGCTACCTCGTCCTGCTCCCGCCCATCAACGGCGAAACCGCCTCCTCCGCCGCCATCAACGCGCCCTACTTCACCGGCAACCCAGGCGATACCTTCAAGGCGTGGGATACCTCGCTCACCTATGACTACATGCCCCGGCAATGGCTAACCTTCCGCTGGGAATACGACTACCGCCACGCCAGCGTCCCCTATTGGTCGGGTCGCGGCGGAGTTACTCCTCCCGGCTCCGGCGGCGTTCCCTACACCAACAACGGATTTCCCCAGTACTACGCTTGCATGAACGGAGGCAACACTGGCTTCGGAAACAACTCGTCCCTGTCGATGGCCGCAAACTTAGCCCTCGCGCAAACCGCTTGCGCAACGCAAGGCAGCAGCCTATGGCAACCCGATCTGCGCCGCGCAGAAAATCTCATCGACATCGACATCATGGTCAAGTTCTAAACTATGCGCGATTCTCCCAGCGTTTGGGTGGCGCAGCGCTTCAGCGCTGCGATAAAAGCCCAAACTCTAACCTGTCATCCTGAGCGGAGTCTGGGCCATGCGCGAAGCGAATGGCTCAGCGAAGTCGATGGACCCCTACCGTCCCTCGCTCTCCAAAATCGCAGCAAACTGTGAAGCGGGCTCGATAAGCGCATCAGCCATTTTTCTTTATGACTTCCTTACGAACTCCTTACCCCGTTTTTACGGTGCAACCAATCTAATGAAAGTGGCGCAAGACGCCTCGCGACCCGCATCACCATGAACCTTGCTCAAGCCGCGCGCATCTTTGAGGACAGGAGATCCACAATGCTAGACGCCATCTTTGTCGCAGCAACCATAGCTTTCTTCGCACTATCGCTCGCTTATGTGAAGTTCTGCGACCGCATTCGCTGATGGAAAAATCTCAGACAAGAAGCTGAGACTGCTTTTGAATCTGAGATTGCCTTTGGGTGGGCTCCTCAGCTTTTGGGTGGCGCAGCGCTTCAGCGCTGCGATAAAAGCTCTCTTCACTGCGGCTTTAGCCGCTGAGGGAATTCTCAAAATTTACCAGGAAATTGCCAGCGGCAATCCAAGGGGCCGCCAACAACTATGAATACCGAATCGATCATCATGCTGATCATAAGCGCCGGGCTGATGGTGTACCTCCTCTATGCCCTGCTGCGACCGGAGAAATTCTGAAATGACAAGCAACGGCTGGCTCCAGATATTTCTCTTCCTCGCCCTGATCCTCGCGATCACCAAGCCGCTCGGCGTCTTCATGGCCCGCGTCTTCAGCGGCGAGCGCACTTTCCTAGATCCCGTCCTCCGCCCCGTCGAGCGCCTGCTCTATCGCCTCACCGGCGTCGACGAAAATCACGAGATGCGCTGGACCGAATACGCCTTCACCATGCTCCTCTTCAGCGGAGCCACCATGCTCTTGCTCTACCTGATCGAGCGCGCTCAGCAATTACTCCTTTGGTTGAATCCGCAAAAGCTCGCCGCCGTCGCCCCAACGCTGGCCTTTAACACCGCCGCATCCTTCACCACCAACACCAACTGGCAGAACTATGCCGGCGAATCCACCATGAGCTATCTCACGCAGATGGCCGGCCTCGCCTACCACAACTTCGCCTCCGCAGCCGTCGGGATCGCGCTCGCCATCGCCTTCGTTCGCGGCATCAGCCGCACCGAAAAAGATACGATCGGCAATTTTTGGGTCGATATGACCCGCTCCACTCTCTGGGTCCTGCTCCCCGCCTGCATCGTCTACGCTCTGCTGCTTGTCTCGCAAGGCGTCGTCCAGAATCTCAAGCCCTTCGACACCGCCAATCTCGTCGAATCGCAACGGGTGCAGAAGACCGGGACCGACGGCAAGCCCATGGTCGATCAAAACGGAAAGCCTGTCATGGATACCGTCACCGATCAAACCATCGCGCAAGGCCCCGTCGCCTCTCAAGAAGCGATCAAGATGCTGGGCACAAATGGAGGCGGATTCTTCAACGCTAACAGCTCCCATCCCTTTGAGAATCCCACCCCACTCAGCAACTTCCTCCAGATGCTCTCCATCTTCGCCATCCCCGCCGGTCTCACCTATACCCTGGGTCGCATGACCGGATCGCCCCGCCACGGCTGGGCCGTCTGGGCCGCAATGGCATTCCTCTTCCTCTGCGGAGTGTCAGCCGCCTACTGGGCCGAGGCGCGCGGCAATCCTCTACTCCACGGCGTCGATCAAGCCGCAACCGCCCAACAGCCGGGCGGCAACATGGAAGGCAAAGAAGTCCGCTTCGGCATCGCCAATTCCGCCCTCTTCGCCACTGTCACCACCGACGCGAGTTGCGGCGCCATCAACGGCGCCCACGATTCCTACACACCCCTCGGAGGAATGGTCCCGCTAGTCAACATCATGCTCAGCGAAACCGTCTTCGGCGGAGTAGGCGCCGGACTCTACGGCATCCTTATCTATGTCGTCCTCTCCGTCTTCATCGCCGGCCTCATGGTCGGTCGCACCCCCGAGTATCTCGGCAAAAAAATCGAAGCCTACGACGTGAAGATGGCGATGTTAGTCACGCTAGTCTTCCCGCTAATCATTCTCGCGCTCACCGGAATCTCAACCGTAGAAGGCTTCGGCACCTCAAGCATCTCCAACGCCGGCCCTCACGGCCTCACGCAAATTCTCTACGCCTTCACCTCCATGGCAGGCAACAACGGTTCCGCCTTCGCCGGAATAAACGGCAACACGACTTGGTACAACACCGCCGGAGCCGTCACCATGCTAGTCGGCCGTTTCTTCATGATCATCCCCATGCTGGCCATCGCCGGCAACCTGGCCAAGAAGAAATCGATTCCCGCGTCTGCCGGCACATTCCCGGTCACCACGCCTCTGTTTTCTCTTCTGCTGGTCTCCGTGATCGTAATCGTAGGAGCGCTAACATTTTTCCCCGCCCTAAGTCTGGGCCCCGTACTAGAACACCTGCTGATGACCGCAGGAAAAACTTTCTGAAACAGAGAGTTTCGCATCACGGTACCGCTTCAGGTTTCGTATCAGGGTATCGGTTTTAGGGTTCGTATCAGGGTATCGGCTTTGGGGTTCGTGTCAGGGTATCGCTTTAGCGATACCGTAAGCTCGAAATCAGACGCCCCTTTAGGGGCTGCACGCTGAGATCGGAGTTTTTTCAGCAAACGGTCCAAAGGCAGATTCACCAGAGGTAGGAATGGCAGAGAAAAAAAGCAAGAGCTTGTGGGACGCAAGAATCATCCGGCGCGCGCTCGTCGACGCCCTCGTCAAACTCGATCCCCGCACCATGATGAAGAATCCCGTCATGTTCGTGGTCGAGGTCGGCAGCGTGGTCACCACCTTGCTGCTGTTTCGCGAGAAGCAGAGCTTCGCCTTCAATCTTCAGATCACGCTCTGGCTCTGGTTCACCGTGCTCTTCGCCAACTTCGCCGAAGCCATGGCCGAAGGCCGCGGCAAAGCCCAAGCCGACACGCTGCGCAAAGCCCGCTCCGAAACCGTCGCCAACCGCCTGCTGCCCAATGGCAAGACGGAAACCGTCCCCAGTTCCAATCTGCGATCCGGCGACATCGTAATGGTCGCCGCCAGCGAACTCGTCCCCGGCGATGGCGAGATCATCGAAGGTGTCGCCTCGGTCGACGAATCCGCCATCACCGGCGAATCCGCCCCCGTCATCCGCGAAGCCGGAGGCGATCGCTCCGCCGTCACCGGTGGCACCCGTGTGCTCTCCGACTTCATCAAAATTCGCATCACTTCCAACCCCGGCGAAACTTTCCTCGATCGCATGATCGCCCTGGTCGAAGGAGCCGAGCGCCAGAAAACTCCAAACGAAATCGCCCTCAACATTCTGCTGGCCGGTCTGACCATCATCTTCTTGCTAGCCGTGGTCACGCTGCAGCCCTTCGCCATCTACTCCGGATCGCCGCAGACCGTCTTCGTCCTGGTCTCGCTTCTAGTCTGTCTAATCCCGACCACCATCGGTGGCCTGCTCTCCGCCATCGGCATCGCAGGCATGGATCGCCTGGTCCAGCACAACGTCCTGGCCATGTCTGGCCGCGCCGTAGAAGCCGCCGGAGACGTAAACACTTTGCTCCTAGACAAAACCGGCACCATCACCCTCGGGAATCGCCAGGCCGCCGAATTCATCGCCGCGCCCGGCATCACCGACGCCGAAATGGCCGACGCCGCCCAGCTTTCCTCGCTCGCCGACGAAACACCCGAGGGCCGCTCCATCGTCGTTCTCGCCAAAGAAAAATACAATTTGCGTGGCCGCGAGCTCTACTCCCACGAAGCCGTCTTCGTCCCCTTCACCGCGCAAACCCGCATGTCCGGAGTCAACCTCGATGGCCGCGAGATTCGCAAAGGCTCCGTCGACGCCATCGTCAAATATCTTCGCCAGTTTGATACTTCGCTCCCCCGCGAAATTCAAGCCAGCGTCGAGCAGATCGCCCGCTCCGGAGGAACTCCCTTGGTAGTCGCCGAAAATCAGCGCGCCCTCGGCGTCATCTATCTCAAAGACATCGTCAAAGGCGGAATGCGCGAGCGCTTCAATCAACTCCGCGCCATGGGCATCAAGACCGTCATGATCACCGGAGACAATCCCCTGACCGCCGCCGCCATCGCCCGCGAAGCCGGAGTAGACGACTTTCTAGCCGAAGCAACTCCCAAAGACAAAATGGATCTGATTCGCCGCGAACAAGCCGAAGGCAAACTAGTAGCCATGACCGGGGACGGCACCAACGACGCTCCCGCCCTGGCTCAAGCCGACGTAGGCGTCGCCATGAACACCGGAACCCAGGCCGCCAAAGAAGCTGGCAACATGGTCGACCTGGATTCGAATCCCACCAAGCTCATCGAAGTTGTAGCCATCGGCAAACAATTGCTGATGACTCGCGGCGCCCTCACCACCTTCTCCATCGCCAACGACGTAGCTAAATATTTCGCCATCATCCCCGCCATGTTTGCCGGAACCTTCCCCGTCCTGAATGCGCTCAACATCATGCACCTCCAGACGCCGCAATCGGCGGTGCTTTCAGCCGTAATCTTCAACGCGCTAATCATCGTCGCCCTAATCCCTCTAGCGTTGCGCGGAGTAGCCTACAAAGCCATGAGCGCCGAATCCCTCCTCCGTCGCAACCTCCTCGTCTACGGATTCGGCGGCCTCGTCGTTCCCTTCATCGGCATCAAGCTGATCGACATGTTCATCACCGGAGTCAAACTGATATGAGCGTGTTTCACAAATCGCTCTGGCTAGGGTTTGGGAAGGGCATGGCTTTAGCCGTGCCACCCAGCACCAATAAAGACGAGGGCTTTAGCCCCTGAGGGGACTGCCCGTATCACCTGAAACTGATCCGTGAACAAGCTCATAGCAAACACCTGATATCGAGAAGACTATGAAAAAAAATATAATCACCGCCGCATTAATGACCATCGCAACTACCATCCTCCTGGGAATCCTCTACCCGCTCCTAATCACCGGACTAGCCCAGATCTTCTTTCCCCAACAGGCAAACGGCGAACTGATCAAAGCAAAAGACGGAACTCTCGTAGGCTCGCGCTTAATCGGCCAGCCCTTTTCCGGACCAGGCTACTTCCACTCCCGCCCCTCCGCCGCCGGCGCCGCCGGGTACGATGCCAGCGCCTCCAGCGCCTCCAACCTGGGCCCCACCAACGCCCAGCTAATCGCGCGTGTCACCGGAGACGTCACAAAGCTCCAAGCTGAAAATCCCGGCACCCCCATCCCCGTCGACCTGGTAACTACCTCTGGCTCAGGCCTAGATCCAAACATCTCCCCAGCCGCCGCGGCATTCCAAATCCACCGCGTAGCCGCCGAACGCAAAATCCCCGAATCCGAAGTAGCGCAACTAGTCCAGGCAAACTCCGAGAATCGCCAATGGGGATTCCTAGGCGAACCCCGAGTCAACGTCCTCGAGCTAAACCTAGCCCTGGACGCCCGCTACGGCCGCCTCCACCAGTGACCGCGCACATCCATATTCCGGTTGTCATCCTGAGCAAAGCGAAGGACCTATGCATCTTGTCAGCAGCGCCACCCCCTACTTCCCAATACAAAACGTCCCAAAAATAAGATTAAGTATGTCGTCGCTAGTAGTCGCCCCAGTAATCTCATCAAGCGGCCGCAGCGCTCCATACAAATCCAGCAGCAGCATCTCATGCGGAACGCGCAATCCCACCGCCCCAATCGCCGCCTCCAAAGCGGCAATCGCATCACCAACCAGTTTCTGATGCCGAACGCTGGTAAGAAAACCAGCCTCCGCCCGCCCGCCAGATTCCCCACCGATGTGCCCAAGAATAGCCGCCCTCAACTCGGCAATCCCGACCCCAGTAACCGCCGAAGTAGAAACGCAAAGCGCCGCTTCGTCCGTGCCTGCCAAACCCCCGTAGGGACGGACGCCCTCGTCTGTCCAAGCCGGGCGAAGCCCGGCAGCCAGGCCGTCTCGCCATCCGCCCACGAGATCGCACTTGTTCTCCACCAAAATCGCCGCCCGACCCGCAACCAACCGAAGCAACTCCCGATCCTCCTCCAACAGCCCCTGCGTAGCGTCAATCACCACCAGCACCAGATCCGCATCCGCCAGCGCCTCCATCGACTTCTTGATCCCTATACTCTCGGCCTCATCAAGCGCCCGCCGAATCCCCGCCGTGTCCACCAGTTCCACAGGAATTCCACCGATCGCCACCGTCTCGCTCACCAGGTCCCGCGTCGTCCCCGGCTGCGCCGTAACAATTGCCCGCTCCCGCTCCACCAGCCGATTAAACAAACTCGACTTCCCTACATTCGGACGCCCCACAATCGCCAGCGTCAGCCCCTCGCGCACAATCTTTCCATACGCAAAACTAGCTGCCAGCTCCAGCAGCGGCGCCTTCACCTGCGCGATGCGCTCCACAATCGTAGCGTCCGGAGCCACCGACACATCGTCCTCCGCAAAATCGATCCCCGCCTCCAGGAGTGCAATCAAATCCACTAACTTCTGTTTAATCGGTTTCAGCCGATTCGAAAGCGCCCCCTCCAGTTGCTGCGCCGCCACCTTAGCCTGAAAAAGCGTCTGCGAATCAATCAAATCCCGCACCGCCTCCGCCTGCGTCAGATCAATCCGCCCCTTAAGAAACGCGCGCATAGTAAATTCGCCCGGCTCCGCCAGTCGCGCCCCGCCCGCCAGCGACATCTCCACAATGTGCCGCAAAACCACCGGCGACCCATGCGCCGAAATCTCCACAATATCGTCGGTAGTATAAGAATGAGGCGCCGCAAAAAAAGTAACCACCACCTCGTCAATCCGCGATGTAGACTCCGCTGAAACACCCGCAGCTTCCACCAGATCGCACCGAACCGCCCGCCCCGCCTCCCACTCCCGCCCCAACCGCAGCATCCGCCCCGCAATCCCCCGCGCCTCCGGACCCGCCAGCCGCACCACGCCAATCCCCCCTCGCCCCGGAGGCGTAGCAATCGCCACAATCGTGTCATCAAGATTCATCGCACCCATTCAACGCCGCATAACTCGTTCCACCCTAAAGCATCCCCCCGTGCACCTCTGTGACCTCCGTGGTAAAGATCCCGTCCACTCCATCAGCAACACAGGGGAGGCAGGGGCGACGCGAGCAAGGATCATGAGAGTCAGATCGAAACGAGCAGCCATCCCACGACCCTCAATTACGATAGAGCCTTACCCTCTAGCATTGCGGCGATGCTTCCCAGGCTGTGCATCCCTTCTATTTCCTCTGGAGAGAAATGAACATCGAATCTCTCTTCCAGTGCCAGCACCAGATTCAGGTGCTGCATGGAATTCCAAGCCTCAATCGTGTCCGCTGAGGAATCAGCTCCAATGCTTCCGACGGGAACGGAAAAAATGTCGGACGCGATCTGCCGAACCTGATCGAAAATCGTCGTTGTCAAAAGCTTTCTCCGTTGCGTGCGAGCAGCTTTATCCAGTCCGGACAAATAACCTGCTGCTTCTGCAAATCGAGGACCCATCGCGAGCCCTCGCCATTTTGCAACTCACACTCGAAACCGGACTGGCGGAAAAAATCCTGCGACGGAGCATTCTTCTGTGTGGGCAAAAACCATCCCCCAAGTCGCCTGCAGCCGCGGGCCGCAGCGCTTTTCGCCACCTGTGAAAGAAGGGCCGTTTCCACCGACCGGCCAATCACGCGGCAACTCAGCAGGAAGGTTTCGATCTCACAGAGGTCATGTTTATCAAGGGTGATGGCAACGCCCACCAGGCCGTGATCGCCGAAACGGTCGGTTACCCGCATCGCCAGCACCTGGCAGCCGGGCGTGGCCGCCATTTCGGTGAGTTGCTGCTCGCTGTACCGGCGGGTCGTGAGATTAAACTGATTCGTCTTCTGCGTGAGTTGCGCGACGCGCGCCAACGTCGAGAGCTCGACGGGTGCGACTTCTGCTTCCTGCTGAAGATAACGAAAAAAATCTTCCTTCGACTGAAAATTATTCTCAACTTCAGCTCTCTTGCGCCGGTCGGCGTAAAACGCTGTGCGCTGTCGATCCTCCGCCGAGAGAGTCAGCCGTTCAAAAGCCGCGCAATCGCGTAGAGCGGCCGCGTATTGTATGGGATCGTCCGGAAGACCGAGGACGAGAACCTCCGGCAGAGCACGGCGCACCTGCTCGCGCTCGAAGGGATTGTCGTCAAGAAAAGCAATGCTCTCTAAACCGATATTTAATTCGGCAGCGATCTCCCGCAGGCTCTGAGCCTTCTCGTTCCAATTGATGCGTATGGCGGAAAAATCGGGTGGGCGTAACAACGTCCCAGGGTGTTTTTCCAAAACTTCCATGGCGTCGTCCGGATTGTTCTTGCTGCAAATTGCCAGCAGCATGCCCCGGCGCGAAAGCTCCTGCATGGCCTTCTGCAGCATCTGGTAAACCACGCCAGGATACTCCGCGCCAAGTTTGATGCCCTCCATCCCATCTTCGCCGATCACTCCGCCCCAAAGCGTGTTGTCCAGATCGACCACCAATGCCTTCGCGATCCTCCCGCTCAACGGAACCAGAAAATGTAACAACTCATTAGCGAGATGAATCAGTTGCTGCGCTGCTATGGGCAAGCCAACGGAAAACAACTTACGCTCGTCCTGCCAGAGCAGCCGCCCATGGCGAGCCACGAGCGCGTCGTAGTCGAGAACATAGACTCCAGTCTGCCCGCGAGCGATCTGGCGGATTTCCCGGTTAAGAGTGTGAATCGCATCCGACTGGCTGGCCTCCATCTGGGAATCGAGCACTCCTAAGGCAGCACGCGGCGGTTGCTCCAGCGTGTGCACAATGAGCGCGGCCTGGCTGCGCTCGCGAAACGCAATGATCGCTTGTTCCAGGTGACGCGAGACACGTTGCATCACTGCCGGAACCTCTGCCGTGGCAAGAGCTGAATAGTCGTGCCACAGTTCCGGTGCGATATCGGCAGTCCGCACCGCAAGGATGGCAACGTCGGGATGGAAAGAATAGAGAGAACTGCTCCTGTCCAGAATCTCCTGCATGTACGCGTTGTAATCGCCCATGTGAACCTGAAGATCCAGGCGGAAGCAAAACGCGGCAGCCCGCAGCAAGGGAATGACAGGCTCGAGCGTAAAAGAGCGAACAATGGCAACGCGGAGCGTCGTGAGATTGAGCCGCTCTCGCAGCTTGTCAATTCGAGGAGCTATAAAGGCTGCGGTTGCCAGGCTGTGCTCTTGCCGCCACAGGGCGTCGATTCGCACGGCAGCCGAGTCGGCATTCCCATTCGAAATCAGCCGGTCAATCTCGTTGCGATGATCTTCCTTGGGAAGATCGGGGCTGTGGTTTTTGCGCGACATTACCTATGACTTCAGGATATTCGTAAGTCTATCCGATCTCCGCAAACGATACGGCCGATCCAAACGAACAGCGCTCAACGCGATACTTGTGCAAGTTCAGGGTTTCAAGAACGGCGGTCGATTCTCCGTGCCAGTCCTTGGAGTTCAGCTCATCGAACGCAATCACCGCGCCCTTCGGCATGCGGGGAAGAAAATGCTTCAGGGCCGCGAGAGTCGGCTCATAGATGTCGAAATCCAGATACAACAGACCGATAACCAGCTGAGGATTCTGTTTTAGATACTGCAGGATCGTTTTGCTGGCGTCGCCGCGCACCAACTCCACTTTCGGAATGTGGCCAATGAAGCGGTTCATGTCGAAGAGCTGAATGCATTGCTGCAAGTGATCATAAGAATCGACCGCCAGCCCTCCGCGACGCGCCTCGGTCGATTCACTAGCTCGGTCGTGCTTAGAGATTTTCGGAAATCCGCTGAATGTGTCGAAGCCGATGATGCGGCGCTGGTGATTCGTGGGCTCCAGAATGGCGCTAAACTGCGCCCATGCCATCAATCCCCCGCCGCGGAGCACGCCGCATTCGATGACCGAGCCTTGAATCTGAAGTACGCGCTTGAAGATCTCGTATCGCACCAGAAAATTGGTGAGGTCCTGCCTGGGGGAATAGAGACTGAAGTTTCGCAATCGATCGAGATTCGAAAATGGGCTCTCGGCAATGCACTTCTCCATCAGAGTGGCGTAGTTTTGCTCTTTGTCTGAGCGGGTTGTGCTCGGTTGCTTCGACACTTTCGGAGGCATCTTGAGGTGTCCGTATTAGCGATTCAGTAGAGTCTTTCCAGCAGTCGCTCTTGTACCAGCCGTCTAACAGTGGGCACGCAGTCCTCCGCGGGCAAGCCAATAGAGTCTGCCAGCGAAATCAAATCCCGCTCACCATCGGCATAAGCGAGAATGTTCATCATAGTCCTTACTTCGAGGCCGCTGCCTCGCTCGCTCAATGTAGGGTATAGACCTCTTTTGCCCAACTGCGGCTCTCCCAGGCAAGTCGTCCGGTAAGTGGCGTTAGCTTCGATCAATGTGAGGCACCTTTGCAATGCACCAAATGCCCCTGCCAATCCTTGCGGTGAAATCAAAGTCAGATCGTCCAGCGAAGTGTGATACTCCGGGTAAGTTCCATATTTCGAGCGCATCAATGAGACGACGGGCAGGTCAACTCCAGGGCTGCAGTACTGCCTCTCATCGCTGCCGCGTTCGAGGAAGCTATAAGTAGCGCATTCAGGATAATGATGCCTGATCACGTGCCGCGTGACTGAGTCGGCGAGCGTGCCGCCTTTCCTTGATTGCAGAAACGAATAGGCGCGATCGTCGCCCACGCAAGTTATAACGTAACCCGCGACTGTATTCCGCTTCATGGCTTCGAGATGCTGGCTCAGATATGTGATCGAACCAATGGTCTCGGGGATAAAGATGGCGCGAAATGTATATCTGCGTTGCGGCAAAGACTGCAGCCACCGGACCAACGCCGCCGTCACGACCGGCCCCGACAATTCGTTGTTTGCCATCGAGGGATGGCAGACATAGGTGGACAGCAGAACCTCACGCTCCTCAATTCCCCGCAGCACGACCTCTCCATAGGTCAGTGATCCGGGTGCCAGCGTGCTGTCAATGAGCACACGATATGTTCCCGGCCGCAACGAATCGCGCACCCGTTGACTCAGGCAAAATCCCCAGCGCCGAGCATAATACGAGGTGACATAGGGAATCGCCTCCGGCATGGAAGGAAGAGAATGGAGATGAGGCTGCAATTCTTCGAGAGACATTACCCGGTCGATGGGTTCAGAGTAACCGACTACGTGAAGATTGCTTTTGCGGAAGTCAACCACGCGTGCCCCATCCTCGTCGGCAATAAAAGCATCGCGGATGTTCCACTCGTCCGGCACGGTCCAGTCCAAAACCTTAGTTCCCGACGGCACCTCGTAAACTTTTAGTGAGGGAAGTAGTCTCTGCAAATATCGCAGCGTCTCGCGCACCCCCTCGCCTGTAATGCTCCGGCAAATCGGGAACAGATCCTTCGCCCAGCCATACATTTCCTCGCCGATATTGGCATCGACGTTGGCCTCGTTCGTCAGTAGCGCCGGTTGATTTACTTCCATGGAAACATCCGCCGTCATTTCCCAGCCCCTTCAGCGATGAGGGAGGCGAGGTCCTCATCCAACATTTTCCATGCAGTGTCGAAAAGATCCTTCGCTGCAACTGCCAGAATGCGCGATCTGCCGATCTCGGCCCTACGCAACTTGTTTTCCGCCTCCAGGCGTTTCTGCAAGCGCCGCAGATCTGCCTCTGACTTCCGATTCAGATCTCGCACGTTATATGTGACGGAGCGCTCGCAGGTCTGACCATCAGCCAGAATCACTGTCCCGGAAAATACCTTATTGTACCGGTAATCAACGCCATGACTTGTCTCTACATAGTGTACGAATGTGCCGCCACGGCTCATCGAGCAGCCCAGGTCAACGATCTCGGCATTGAAAT
Organism: uncultured Acidobacteriaceae bacterium; assembly: GCA_963800565.1. Taxonomy (GTDB): domain Bacteria; phylum Acidobacteriota; class Terriglobia; order Terriglobales; family Acidobacteriaceae; genus Acidiflorens. The sequence goes on along the minus strand of CAWDBM010000006.1, from coordinate 1,859,117 downwards.
GGTGTAGAGCGGCGAAAATGGAATCAGCACCGAAACATTCTTTCACCGGAATTGCACACAGTTCCTGAGCGCGAGGCCCGCGAGCGGCAACACTGAAGATAGGGTCGGCAGACCGGCAAACACCGGGCAGCTTACGGAAGCATTCGCTTACCATGCCGACCGAACTAGGGGTATCGAGAACATCAAAGGGCTGCCCGTTTGTGAAACTGTAGCTGAATGTGGGGATGACCAGTGTGCCGGAAGTTCCGATTGTGGCCTCAATCGCGTCGATCAATAACTCAAGACGACGCTCGCTTGGCATCGCCGTGAACTGAGCCGCAACAATCGCATCGGGATGAACGAATACAACCTTTCCCTCCGTCACACCAATGGAACGCAACACGTCGGTGACATCAGCTGGGGCAATGCTCATGAGGAGGCTCTCTATTCTAGCAAGGCGATGTCGGCGGTGAGTCGGAGGACCAGCGCAATGACCTTCTACCCCGACCCCGTTTGCCGCATCCGCCGCCCCTCATTTATACTTACTGTTTGCCATAAGCCATCTGTTTGAATCAGGAGCAAGAGACTTTCGATGCCGAAACGTACATTTCAACCTAACAAGCGCAAGCGCTCTAAAAAGCACGGGTTCCGTACCCGCATGAAGACCAAGAACGGAGCCGCCGTACTCTCGCGCCGCCGCGCCAAAGGCCGCAAGCGTGTTTCCGTGGCCCCCGGTTTCCGCGATTAATTTCTCCCGACGGACAGAAAAGGCCGTCATTATCATTAATATCTGTCGTCATAGTCGTTACCAATACTGTGCAGGATTGTGAGCTGGTGACCGCCGACGCTCCCCACCGGAGTGTAGAGCAGCCTGCGACCATTGTCGCAGCTGGCCTCCCCCGTGTGGCGCGCCTGCTGAAACATTCCGACTTCGATCGCGTATACAAACAGGGGCGGCGCCATTTTTCATCCCATCTGACCGTCTTTTTTTTGCGCCGGACAGACGTCGCAGAAAATGCCGCCCTGACAAACGACGTGACGCGCGTCGGCTTTACCGTAGGTCGCGCCCTCGGCGGCGCGGTCGATCGTAACCGTATCAAGCGGCGCCTCCGCGAAGCAGTTCGCCAACGCCGCACGCTGCTGGCGGGCACCGGCCCCGCCGACGTAGTAATCAACCCGAAGAAGTCTGTGTTAACTCTGGACTTCTCACTAGTGTTGCAGGAAGTAAGCCAGGCCTTCGAAACCGTAGCAAAGAAGCTGGCAAGAAAATAATGCAGAAGAGAGCCGACAGCACCGAGGCACGTGTAGGGGCAGACGCCCTCGTCTGCCCCGCCGAGCGTAAGCTCGGCCCCCGCGACATCGCCCTAGCGCTCCTCCAACTCTACAAGCGCTGGATCTCCCCAGCCCTCCCGCCCTCCTGCCGCTACGTCCCAACCTGCTCCGAATACGCTATGGAAGCAGTCGACCGCTACGGCGCACTGCGTGGCGGGCTACTAGCCACCTGGCGCCTCCTACGCTGCCACCCCTTCGCCAAAGGTGGCCTCGATCCCGTAGTTAAAAAAACTCCGTCGGAGCAACGCGAGCTCCGCCTAACTCCGTCATCGAAACACGGGCACCACCCAAGTCTGTCATCCCGACCGAAGAAGATCATCGCGAAAGCGATGATCTGCGAAGCGGAGGAACCTTGCGTCTCCCCCCGCCTATATCTCAACGTCAATCATTCAACCAAAGAAATGACGAGCAACCAATTTGGCCGAATTTAACAATCCTCAACAAGAACCCGGCATGGAGCGCAGACTCCTCATAGCCTTCGCTCTGACCTTCCTCGTCATCATGCTCTTCCAGCCGCTCCTGAAAAAGTACGGCCCGCAACCGCCTGCCAAGCAGGAGCAGCCCGCCGCCCAAAACCCCCCGGCGCAGTCGCCTGCAGCCGGAGCGCCGCCGACCTCACAACAACAGATGCAGCCGGCTTATGTCCCGCCGGGCGGCAAACAAGTAACCCAGAAATCAGCTCCCCTGATAGCTTCCCAAGAGTCAGAGACAGTAGTCGAGAACGACGTCTACCGCATCGTCTTCACTAATCGCGGAGCCCGCGTCAAATCCTGGATCCTCAAGAAATACACCGACGACAAAAACGGCCAGCTCGAACTCGTTAATACCACAGCGGCAGAAAAATACGGCTACCCGCTCACCCTCTGGACCTACGACGCGGGCCTGCGTGACAAGGTGAACTCGGCGCTGTATGTGGGTTCGCAGCTGTCCGAAAGCCGCGAGACCGATGTCCCAAACTCCTTTCCTTTGCCTGACAAACTAACCACTCCGGGAAAGATCACCTTCCAATTCGATGACGGCGGCGTCTCGGTGCGGAAGACCTACACCTTCGATCAAAGCAGTTATGTGATCGGAGTGTCGACGACCGTCGCAGTCAACGGCGCACAAGTCACCGCCTTCCCGATGTGGCCCGCCGGTTTCGGCGCCGACATGACCGGCGCGCAATACGCTACCGGCCAGATCATGTATCAGAACAACGACAAGGTCGAGCGCCTCGCCATCAAAAAGATTAGTGGCAACGGCACCATCCCCGGCCCCTTCCAGTGGGGCGGAGTCTCCGATCAATATTTCGCCGCGGTCTTCCTCCCGCAAGATCAGCAGAACGCCGCCCTGGTCACGCTCCGCAACGCCATCGAAATTCCCCACAGCGCGAGCGACAAACAATTAGACAAGATCGACGTCCTGGGCGCTGCCGTAGGCAGCCTCCGGGGCCCCACCACTGCCCGTCTCTACGTCGGCCCAAAAGCTCTCACCGATCTCGAGTCCGTCTCCGTTCCCGGCATCACCGGAGCCGAACCCGATCTCCGCGCCATCATCGACTTCGGTTGGCTAGGCATCATCGCCCGCCCGCTGTTTCTATGGCTGAAGTGGATGTACGGCTACATCCACAACTGGGGTTGGGCCATCCTTCTGCAGACGCTCATCATTAACGGCGCGCTGCTCCCGCTCCGCCTCACCCAGATGAAGTCGATGTTAAAAATGCAGCGCGTCGCACCCCAGATCAAATCGATCCAGGAGAAATACAAAAAATACAGTCTGCGCGATCCGAAGAAAGCCGAGATGAACGAAGAGATCTCGGCGCTCTATAAAAAGGAAGGCGTCAATCCAGCCGGCGGCTGTCTCCCGCTGGTCATCCAAATGCCCTTCCTCTTCGCCTACTACCGCATGCTCAACGTCGCCATGGATCTGCGCCACGCGCCCTGGCTCTGGATCCACGATCTATCGGCCGCCGATCCCTTACATATATTGCCCATCTCCATCATCGTCACCATGTTCTTCATGCAGCGCATGACGCCGCAGGCGGGCATGGATCCCGCGCAACAAAAAATGATGAACCTGATGATGCCGGTCATGTTGGGCTATATGAGTTGGTATCTGCCCGCGGGCCTGGGCTTATATTGGGCGATGGGCCAACTCATAGGCATCGTGCAGCAAGCCGCCCTCAACCGCACCTCGCTAGGCCGGGAAATGCGAGAAATGATGGCCAAGCGCGCCAGAAAAAAAGAAAAATAATCTTCTAGCCCTTAGCCTTTGGCTTTTAGCTAAGAGCTAACGGCTAAGAGCCCAAAGCCGAACTTATTATGCCCATCACCGACAAAATCGCCGCCGCCAAACAAATCGGAGAATTCCTGCAAGCCGTCATTTCCCATGGCGGCTTCAAACTCAAGTACCGCATCACGGTCGATCCTCCCATCCCTGATAATCGCGAGTGGGAGCATCCCGAAATCCTGGTTGAGTTCGCCGGTCCTGATTCCTCACTCCTGCTCGAGCGCAGCGGCGAACTCCTCCGCGCCTTCGAACTGTTGGCCTCCGAAGTCCTGCACCTCCAGGGCAACGAACACGAAAAAATCTGGTTCGATTGCAAAAATTTCCGCGCCATGCGCATCGACGAATTGCAACTCGCCGCCCGCGTAGCCGCCGAACAAGTCCGCCGCACCAGCGAACCCTACCGCTTCGGACCCATGTCTTCGCGCGAGCGCCGCATCGTTCACCTGGCCCTGCGCGATGAAAAAGATCTACGCACCGAAAGCGACGGCGAAGGTGGCCGCCGCTCCGTAGTCGTCTACCCCGCCAGTTTCAAATCAACCGCAACCCCGCGCCGCGAGCGCAGAACCGGATGAACTAAGGTCGGATTGCAGAAGTCAGAGGTAAAACCCCTCGCGACGTTCGGGAAAACTCCGACTACGTGCCATGTAGTCCTCTGTGAACCCCAGTGTCCCCTGTGGTTCAAGCTTTCATCGGACACTAATCAGAATCTCCTCAGATTTTCACCTCTGCAATCCGACCTCTAACCTCTGACCTGTTTTTAAAGTTGCACCCATCTCGCGGCAGTTAGTTTCTCGACACTTGACAGCGCTCCAAAATCGCGATTCTATATAGCGCTCGCGATGATTTTTTTTATTGCAACGCACCGACGCGGCGATTTTTTTATGCTACTATCCCGTTCGTCTCCTATTAATTTTCAACCACAACCCGTACTGCAAAACAGATACTGCTCTGCAGGAAAACTTAGACTCATAATTCAAGACTTGTAAAATTTAAAAGACTATTCCCGGACGTCCTTTGCTCCGGTGCTGTGCGTAATTTTGTAGAGCGATTCTGGTAAATTCATGTCATCCCTCACTACTTCCGCCGTCATTCCGAATCCGTGGGTGCGCATCCTCGACGCCCTGGAGAAAAAAATCAATCGCCATTCCTACGACACCTGGCTCAAGCCCACCCGCTACAGCCACGCCAGCAACGGAGTTCTCTTCGTCCGCATCCCCACCGCCGAGTTCCGCCACGTCAGCGATAAATACGCCGACCTCATCCAGGAAGCCGTCGACAATCTCGGCCTCGGCTACCAGGACGTTAAATTCGTCACCGCCGAAGACGATCCTTCAAACACCCCCATCCGCCACAATGGAGGCCTCTCGGCGCAAGGCTACAGCGGCGGCTCGACTTCTGCCGCCCAAACCGGCCAGCAAGCAAACGCCGGGCTCCATCCCGCGCAGGCCCGCTTCGACTGGGATAGCGCCGCCCAGCTCAATCCCCGCTACACCTTCGACGCCTTCGTCATCGGCAGCGGCAACCAGTTCGCCCACGCCGCCTGCCAGGCCGTAGCCGAGCGCCCGTCCAAAGCCTACAACCCGCTCTTCCTCTACGGCACCACCGGAATGGGCAAGACCCACCTCATGCAGGCCATCGGCCATGAGATCAAGCGCCGCGCGCCGCAAACTGCCATCTGCTACCTCTCCAGCGAAAAGTTCACCAACGAAATGATCAACTCTCTCCGCTACGAGAAGATGATCAGTTTCCGCGACAAATTCCGCAACGTCGACGTCCTCCTCATCGACGACATCCAGTTCCTGGCTCAGAAAGAGCGCACCCAGGAAGAGTTTTTCCATACCTTCAACGCCCTTCACGAATCCCTCAAGCAAATCGTGATCGCCAGCGATCGCCCGCCCAAAGAATTAGCCGAGTTCGAAGATCGCCTCCGCAGCCGTTTCGAATGGGGCCTGATCGCCGACATTCAACCGCCCGATCTCGAAACCAAAGTAGCCATCCTGCAAAAGAAGGCTGAGCAGGAGCGCGTCACCCTGCCCACCGACGTCGCCCTATTCATCGCCTCGAACATTCGCTCCAACGTTCGCGAGCTCGAAGGCGCCTTGATCCGCCTGGTCGCCCACTCGTCTCTCATCGGAGCCGACATCACGCTCCCCTACACCCAGCAAGTCCTGAAAAATTTCATCGACTCGCAGGCCCGCAAAGTCACCATTGAGTCCATTCAGAAAGCCGTAGCCGAACAGTTCGGACTCCGCCTCGTCGAGATCAAAGCAAAAAATAATTCGCGGTCCATCGTCTATCCCCGGCAAATCGCGATGTACCTGGCCAAGCATTTAACCGAGGCGTCGCTCCCCGAAATCGGCCGTCAATTCGGCGGCAAGCACCACACCACCGTCCTCCACTCGGTCGATAAGATCGAAGAGCTTCGCAAGGTCGACAAGGATTTAAACAGGCTGCTCAATAAATTGACCGAGCAGCTAGGCGCGTAGACCGCGGTTTCCACCGCCTTTTCCACTCATCAGGCCGTTCTTCCAGCCTCCGGCCTGTGAGTTGTTTGTGGAAGTTGTGCGAGACCGGATCGAAACTTGAGCGAGGTCCAACCGATACATGGTCCTCCGCTGAAGCAGGGTCCGATTCTCCACACGAGGTCTTCACGCCCATGCAATTGAACCGCAGGCACCTGGCCCGGTTTTCCACTTCTCCGACCCGCCTACGGTTACTACTGGTTTAATTGCTTTTGTATTTGATATAAGAAGAGAACAGAAGTAGAGTCGGGAGACCCAATATGCCGGTGGAAGTCGCCCCTGCTGTTGCCACGACATCAACGACCATGGAAATCACGGTCAGCAAATTTGAATTGCTTCGCGAACTGACGGCCACCCAAGGCGTGGTCGAGCGCAAGACCACCATCCCTATTCTCTCGAATTATTTATTCGAGGCCTCCGGCGACAAACTGTCGCTCACCGCCACCGACCTCGATCTCAGCCTACGCACCTCCTGCAACGCCAAGGTGAAAAAAGAAGGCTCCTGCACCATCCCCGCGCGCAAGCTTCACGACTACGTAAAACTTCTCCCCGACGCCGACATCACCATCCGCCTGCTGGAGAATCACTGGGTCAGCATCCGCTGCGGCCGGTCGAATACCAAAATGGTAGGCATGGCGAAATCCAATTTCCCCGGCCTTCCCGTTTTCCCCGCCGCCGGAGCCATCAAAATTCCCGCCTCCGTTCTCCGCTCCATGATCGCCAAGACCGGCTTCGCCATAGCCAGCGAAGAGTCCCGCTACACGCTAAACGGCGCCCTCATGGTCCTCAAGCCCGAATCCATCACCATGGTGGCGACCGACGGACACCGTCTAGCCCATGTAGAACGCGCCGGAGAAAAATTTGAAGGCGTCAGCGGCGAAATGAAAACACTGGTTCCCAAGAAAGCCATGGACGAGCTGAAATCCCTGCTCGACGCCCACAGCGAAAACGAAGTAGAAACCATCGACTTCGCCAAAGACGAATCCACTCTCTTCTTCCGCGTAGGCCAGCGACTCCTGACCTCTCGCCAACTCACCGGCCAGTTCCCCAACTACGAAGCCGTGCTCCCCAAAGACATCACCAAATCGATCGCCCTCCACGGCGAAGAGCTAGGAGCGGCCATTGCCCGAGTAGCCCAGTTCGCCGACGAGCGCTCCAGGGCCGTCCGCATCCGTCTCGAAAAAGGCGAACTGAAAATCTCCGCCTCCTCGACCGAAACCGGAGAATCCGAAGACTCCATCGAAGTAGCCTACGACGGCGACCCCCTAGCCATAGGCTTCAACGCCCAATATCTAATGGACTTCATCAAAGCCACCGGCTCGACCGACGTAAAACTGGAACTAAAAGACGCCCAATCCGCCGGCCAACTCCGCCCCGCCGAATCCGAAGACTACAAATACCGCTACATAGTAATGCCCATGCGCATCTGATTTTGGGCTCTCGCTCTTGGGGCTTTGGCTTTTCGGTGGCGCAGCGATTCAGCGCTGCGATAAAACCCCTACGCTCTTAAGGTGTCATCCTGAGCGAAGCGGAACGATTCGCGAAGCGGGTCGTTATGCGAAGTCGAAGGACCCCTACCTAACCTTACTACCTTACTGTTCGATGGATCACCTCCCCTTAGCTAAAATATCCCCACCCGCATCTAAGCCACCAGGAGACCCCGCCCCGTGAAGCCCCTCGCGCTAGCCCTGCTGCTAGCGCTAACGACAACGCACCTCGCCGCCCAAGCCGTAATCCCGCCCAGTCTCCCCTGGCCGACAAACCTCCCCGTCTACGACCACATCATCATCGTCATCGAAGAAAACAAAAACTACGAAGAAATCATCGGCAACAAAAACGCTCCCTACATCAATGACGTCCTAAAAAAAGAAGGAGCCAACCTCACCCAGATGTATGCCGAAGAACACCACAGCGAAGGCAACTATTTCTGGCTCTTCTCCGGCAACAATCAAAAGGTCGGCTACCAGGACAACATCCCACAGTCCGCCATCCGGGCCGCCAATCTAGGCTCCGAGCTGATCCGCACCGGCCACTCCTTCAAAAGTTATTGCGAAGGCCTTCCCACCATCGGTTCCACCGTCGCGAGGCAAGGACTCTACGCCCGCAAGCATTGCCCCTGGGTAGGCTTTTCCAACCTCCCCAATGGCGCGACCGCAGCCGGTTCCTCCACCCTCCGTTTCCCACAAGATTTCCCCACCGACTTCAACGACCTTCCCACAGTAGCCTTCGTCATCCCCAACCTCGTCGACGATATGCACGATGGCAAGCCCGCCAACTCCATCCCCGCCGGAGACCGCTGGCTCCGCCACAACCTCGACGCTTACTACCAGTGGGCCAAGCAACACAACAGCCTGCTGATTGTAACCTTCGACGAAAGCGACGAATTCACCTTCACCGGGGGCACAACTAATCCCGCCGACCCCAACCCAAGCAAAAAAAATCGCATCCCCTCCATCCTAGCCGGAGCCCATATCAAGCCCGGCGACTACCCCGAAGACAAAGGCGTCAACCACATCAATCTCCTGCGCACACTGGAAGCCATGTACAAGCTGAATAAATCCGGCGCCCAAGAGTGGACTGCCCTGAAAGCCAACATCTCCGACGACTACCTGATCAAAGACATCTTCGACGTAAATCCATAGTCTTAGGATCTGTCATCCTGAGCGAAGTCGAAGGACCCCTATCCCAACCAGAAAGAGCACGCCGCCCATTTGAGTGGCGATCCTTAATCGAAGAAAACTTGAAGAAGACTTGCGCTTTGCCCAACAACTCCGCGCACTCCGCGTCTCGGCGGTTAAGGTTCCTGCTCCCTCAACGAAGATCTTCCCATACCCCGCGCGCCTTGACCAAACCCCGCGCCAGCATGTACATTTGCGCCCACTCATCTATTTAGGAGGATCCCGCCATGCTATCCGGTTTCAAACAATTCATCCTGCGCGGCAACGTAGTCGACATGGCCGTAGGCGTGGTAATCGGCGCCGCCTTCGGAGGAGTAGTCACCGCCCTGACCAAAGATGTCCTAACCCCATTCATCGCCGCCATCGTGGGCAAGCCAGATTTCTCCTATCTCGGATTCACCATAGGCACCACAAAATTCCCCGTAGGCGATTTCCTCAACGCCTGCGTATCCTTCGTCCTGATCGCCGCCGCCATCTACTTCTTCGTAGTAACGCCGGTGAATGCCTTGGTGGCCCGCATGAACAGAAACGCCGTCCCGCCCGACCCCAGCACCAAAAAATGCCCCGAATGCCTAAGCGAAATCCCCATAGACGCCCGCCGCTGCGCCCACTGCGCCGAACCCGTCTTAGGCAAAGCCGCCTAGCGGGGCCACGAGTGGTGTGAAGCGAAGCCATCGTAGCTGTCTGATATTTAAAGATTTGTCATCCTGAGCGAAGCGAAGGACCTGCTTTTGCGGGTGGCAATCACCCCGCAAGCTGGCCAAATCCACAGCATTCCTGTAAAATCAAATTTCGGCAACGTATCAGCAACGCCCTCGGCATCCGCCTGGAAGGAACCAAAGAGTTATGGCACGAGTATGTGATATCTGCGGCAAGGGGCCGCAGTTCGGAAGCACCATCAGCCACGCCCACAACGTCAGCAAGCGCCGCTGGAACGTCAATCTCCGCCCCGTTCACGCCAAAGTGGGAGCTGCGACCAAACACATCCGGGTCTGCACCTCCTGCCTGAGAAGCGGCAAAGTAGTCAAAGCCTAGCTGGTGTGTGGAGCGGACACTCCTGTCCGCTAAAAGTCGGCGAGTAAGAAAAAACGCCGGATTCGAGGGAGAATGAAGAGAGAATGCGACGGTGCCCCATTCTAACGTCGCGTTCTGTGCGACGTTAGAGTGGGCCCGCGAAACCTCAAAACTCCAGCCCGCCAAAATCCCTACTTCGCATCCACCAACTGCACATCAAATATCAACGTAGAATTCGGCGGAATCAACGAAGAATACCCCTTCTCCCCATAAGCCAAATCCGGAGGAATCCGCAGTTGCCGCTTCCCCCCAACCTTCATCCCTGCTATCCCCTCGTCCCATCCCTTGATCACCTGCCCGCCGCCCAACAAGAAATCAAACGGACGCCCCGTCCCCACCGAACTGTCAAACTTCTTTCCATTCGTCAGCCATCCCGTGTAATCCACCTTAACCTTCATCCCCGCGTTCGCCACCGCGCCCGTCCCCAACTTGATGTCCCAATACTCCAACCCGCTAGCCGTCTTCGTAGGATCGCCCACAACCTTAGTAGGCCCCATAGGCACCGCCGGAGCCTTCTTAGCCGGAGCCGTCTGCGCCCCAACCCATCCCGCAATCCCCACCACCGCAACCGCAAAAATAACCACAAAAGTTTTCATAGTTCCCCCTTATCTGGATCCGCATCTATCGTCGCACTGACAATTGCATCCGAACATCCGACTTCATAATATAAAAACTGTCATCCTGAGCGCAGCAGAACGATTCGCGAAGCGATCGTTTTGCGGAGTCGAAGAGCCTGCCCTGAGCGAAGCCGAAGGGATCCCTACACATCCCTCACTGTCGGAAATGGCGAATTTTCGCACTCCACAGTTTTCCAAAAACCTCAACCCTCACCCAAAAGTTATAATCCTCCCAATGCGAAACTTCTTCCGCATGCTCCTCCTGGCTCTTGTCCTCATGACGGTCGCCCTCATCTCCGCTCTCACCGCCATGCAGCTGGCCATCCACGGCCGCGAAGTCGCCATCCCCCAACTCATCGGCCTCACTCCGCTCGAAGCCGAGCGCTCCGGAGCCGCCTCCGGCCTGCAAGTCATTATCGAGCGGCAATTCTACAGCCCCACCATCCCCGAAGGAAAGATTATGACCCAGATGCCTCTCCCCGGCGCTAAGGTCCGTCGCGGCTGGTCCGTCCGCGTCGCCCAAAGTCTCGGCCCCCTTCGCATCCCCATCCCTGACGTCACCGGAGGCAGCGAGCGCATCGCCGAACTAAACATCCGGCGCCGCAACCTGACCATCGGCTCTACCGCTCACATCAATCTCCCCGACGCGCCTGCCGACCGAGTAATCTCCCAAAACCCGCCACCCAACGCCACCGGACTCTCCGCCCCAAAAATCAACCTCCTGATCAGCGACGGTCCTGATCCCTTACTATACGTAATGCCGAACCTGACCGGCCAACCCCTGGGCAGTGCCACCCTGGCCCTGCAAGACGCCGGAATGAAAGTAGGAAAAGTAACCCTCCAACCGCAGCCGCAAGCCGACCAACCAACCCCGCCACCAACACCCTCCGAGCCCAGCCCCGCCAGCATGATAGTCACCCAATCCCCCGCCCCCGGTCAAAAAGTAGCCACCGGCACCCCCATAAATTTCGAAGTCCGCTAGCGACTACCGTCAGACTCCTATACAAATTTCGCACCACAACTTAGCGCTGTCATCCTGAGCGGAGTCGAAGAGCGCTATCCTAACCACCACGTCCCGGCCGCTTTTGCTTTTGGGTGGCGGCAGCGCTAGCGCTGCGATCGAAAGGTATTTCTAATGTCATCCTGACCCTGAGCGGAGCCGAAGGGGAAGGACCTATGCATTAGAACCCGCTGCAATTTCCACGTCGCCTCACCGGCGCCCAATCACCGCCGCAAAAAATCCGTCGCACCCCGCCACCCCAGGAATCGTCCTCAAATACCCCCCCTCCACCATCGACTCCACCCCGCCCGCAATCTCCCCAGCCGCGCGAAGCAACTCCAACTCCCCGCAACAATCCACCACCGCAAACTCCCCGCCCACCGCCGCCTCCACCACCGCCTCGTTCTCCTCCCGCTCCAGCGAGCAAGTCGAGTAAACCAACCTCCCACCCGTCGCCAACTGCCCCAGCGCCGACTTCAAAATACCAATCTGCCTTCCCTGCAAATCCCGCAAATCCTCCTCCCGCAGCCGCCACTTAATCTCCGGATTCCTTCCCAGCGTCCCCGTACCCGAACAAGGCACATCCGCCAACACCCGATCAAAGCGAGATTCAAAAGGCAAAGCCCGAGCATCCGCCGCCACCACAAAAACATTAGGAGCCCGGCAAAGTCCCCGCAGCAATCGCGCCCTATGCGGATGCAGCTCCGTAGCCACCACGCGCGCCGCAGGATTTCGCCGAGCCATCAACGAAGTTTTACTCCCCGGAGCCGCGCAGCAATCCAAAATCGTAAGATCACTCGAAGAATCAACGCCACGCCCCGCCAGCAGCGCCACCAGTTGCGAGCCCTCATCCTGAATCGCCAGCCGCCCCTCGCGATAAGCCGGCGTTGCAGTAACATCGCCCACAATTACGCGCCGCGCCGAAGTCAGCAATCGCCCCGGAACCAGCTCCACGCTAGCCAAGTCTTGTTCACATAGATCATCATCAATATAAATCGCCGTCTCCGGCACCTTCTGGTTATAAGCGCAAATCCCCCGCGCCCTCTCCAACCCATACCGCGCTACCCACCGCTCCACTAGCCACAGAGGATGCGCCGCCGCAAGCGCCAACTGCTCCGCATCCGCAGCTCTCTCAATTGCCGCGAAAAAATCGGCAGTCCCAGCCCCGCCCACCTTCCGCAGCACCGCATTCACCAACGGAGCCGCCGACCGCTTCCGCGCCGCCTTCACCAACTCCACACTCTCAAATATCGCCGCCCGCGCCGGCACCCGCGAAAGAAACAACAACTGATAAGCTCCCAGCCGCAGCGCCGCCAAAACTTCGCCGTCCATCCGCTCAATTTTCAGAGACGAAGCGGCCGCAACCCGCCGGTCCAGCAGCGACCGCCAGCGCAGCACTCCCATCACCAGCTCAGTTGTCAGTCCATGATCTCTTGCAGAAAGAGCGCGCGCAGAAAGTTTCCGGAGCGCCGCCGAATGCAGCAACTCCGCAGCGTAAGAGTCCTCACGCTCCACCCGTAGAAGAATTTCAAATGCAGCAGCGCGAGCAGCAGAAACAGCCACGCTCTATTGTCCCACGCCGGTTCGCATCCAGAATTTAGTTGTCATCCTGAGCGAAGCCGCGCCAAGAGCAAAGCGAATGGCGCCGCGCAGTCGAAGGATCCCTACCCTAACCACAAACCGCGCGCCGCAGCTTTCCGATAACGGCACACGACCACTACCCAAGCCGCTCGCCCGATCGTGGCCGATACCCGTTAACAAATTCCAGCGCCGTCATCCGCCGCTTCCCCTCCACCTGCACCTCAAGCAACTCCAGCGACGACGCGCCATCCCCGCAGCCCACCATCAGCCGCGATTCCTCAACCAAAATCTCGCCCGCCGCAATTCGCTCATCCACCACCCGCGCCCGATGCACGCTCAAAGTCTTCCCTTTAAAACTAGTGAACGCCCCCGGCCAGGGCTGGAACCCACGCAGCCGATCCAGCAAATTCTGCGCCGTCCGCGAAAAATCCATCCGCCCATCTTCTTTCTTCAAAATCGGCGCCAGCGTAGCCCGCGAATCATCCTGCGCCACCGCCCGCACCGCCCCACTCTCCAATCCGCGCAAAGTCTCGACCATCAATGCCGCGCCCATCACCGCCAGCCGCGGCCCGATCGTCTCCGCCGTATCCTCAGCCCCAATCGCCATCTCGCGCTGCATCAGGATCTCGCCCGTATCCAGCCCCGCATCGATCCGCATCGTAGTCACGCCCGTCACTGTTTCCCCACTGGCAATCGCCCACTGTATCGGAGCCGCCCCGCGATACTTCGGCAACAACGACCCATGCAGATTCAAATTTCCCAGCCGAGGCAGCTCGATCATCCACTGCGGAATAATCCGTCCATACCCCACCACAATAATCGCGTCCGCCCGAATCCCCTCCAGCCGCGTCCGAAACTCCAAATTGTTCTTGATCGCAGCCGGCTGCACCACCTCAATCCCCAACCGCAAAGCCGCATCCTTCACCGGAGAAAAGCTAACCTCCATCCCCCGCCCACGACCGCGATCCGGTTGAGTAACAACCAGCGGCAAAGAATGCCCAGCCAAAACCAGCGCATCCAAAGTAGGAACCGCAAAAGAAGGAGTCCCGCAAAAAACCACAATCATAAAAAAACAGGAAAGGCGAGGAACAGGAGAAGCGAAGAATAGGAAAAGCAAAAAGAAGGAAAAGCAAAAGACAGGAAAAACAAAAGACAGGAAAAGCTTTTCCTGTTTCTAGTTTTTCCAGTTTCTTGCTTTTCCTGCATTTCGCTTTTCCTGTCTTTTGTTTTTCCTGTTTCTTGCTTTTCCCACCCTACCATTCCCCCGCCTTCACCATCTTCTTAATCTTTCTCTTAATCAAGTCCCGCTTCAGCGCGCTGATGTGCGAAATGTAAAGCTTCCCATTCAAGTGATCCGTCTCATGCAGAAAAGCGCGCGCCAGCAAATCTTCTCCCGTGTGCTCAAAAAACTTCCCATCCGCATCCTGCGCCCGCACCGTCACCGTCTTCGCCCGCGTAACATCCTCACGAAAATCCGGAATACTCAAACACCCCTCACTGCTCCGCTGCCGCCCTTCCTTCTTAACGATCACCGGATTAATCAGCACCAGCCTCGCCCCCGGATCTTCCTTAAACGTCACATCCACCACCGCAATCCGCTTGGCAATCCCAATCTGAGGAGCCGCCAATCCCACTCCCCGCGCCGCATACATCGACTCAAACATATCCTCCAGCAGCTTCTTCAACTCCTCATCAAACACACTAACCTCAGCCGAAGATTTCTCCAGCACCGGATCGCCAAATTTCACAATCGGATAAATCATCGTAGTAAATAAAGATTCGCCATCACTCTAACTCTGCCATAAGACAATCTAACTTTGCGGTTAACTCCAACCTAACTCTGCGATTAGCATCAACCTAACTCTCTCATCCTGAGCGCAGCCGAGCCGAGAGCGAAGCGACAGGCACGGCGCAGTCGAAGGACCTTGTGTTCCGCCGCAGAACCAAATCTCAGCCAGGTCGCGAAAATCAAAACGCCCGCAGCTGTTCCAAATACCCCAAAAAATTCCGCCGAGTCTCCTTCATCGAATCCCCGCCAAATTTCTCCAGCGCACACCGCGCCAAAGTCAGCGCCACCATCGCCTCCGCCGCCACTCCCGCCGCCGGGACCACGCACACATCCGACCTCTCATAGGCCGCCTTCACCGGCTCCCGCGTCTCAAAATCCACCGACTTCAGCGGACGCCGCAACGTCGAAATCGGTTTCAAATACCCGCGCACCCGAATCTCCTGCCCATTCGAAACGCCACCCTCCAACCCGCCCGCATTATTCCGCGTCCGCGTAAAGCCCGCGAACCCCGCATCACTCTCATACCCAATCTCATCATGCACCGCCGATCCCGGAGAACCCGCCGCCAGAATCCCGCTCCCAATCTCCACCGCCTTCACCGCCTGCAGCGACATCACCGCCGCCGCCAACAGCGCGTCCAGCCGCTCATCCCACTGTACATACGTCCCCAGCCCAGGAGGCACTCCCCGCGCCACCACCTCAAACACTCCGCCCACCGAATCGCCCGTCCGCAAAACTTTATCGACCTCGCCCTTCATAAGCTGCTCCGCCTCCGCGTCCGCGCATGACAGCAGCACTTCATCTTTCTTCGCCAGCGGCTCAATCTGCTCCCACGGAATCTCCCGCTCCGCAATCGACACCGCGCCCACCGCAATCACATGACTCAAAACTTCCACGCCCAGCTCGCGCAGCAACAACTTCGCCAGCGCCCCAATCGCCACCCGCGCCGCCGATTCCCGCGCCGAAGCCCGCTCCAGCACATAGCGCGCCTCCGTGAAATCGTACTTCAACGCTCCCGCCAGATCCGCATGCCCCGGCCGCGGCGACGCCACCCGCTTGTGTTTCGCCGGATCCCCCGCCTCCACCGGCAGCGCTTCTTTCCAATTCTCCCAGTCGCGATTCGCCAGCATCACCGCGATCGGCGAGCCAATCGTTTTTCCATGATGCACACCAGAAAGAAAATGCGCGCGGTCCGTCTCAATCTTCATCCGCCCACCGCGCCCAAACCCCTGCTGCCGCCGCCACAATTCCCGATCGACAAACGCCTGATCCACCGCCAACCCCGCCGGCATCCCCGAAAGAAACGCCACCAGCGCCTCCCCATGCGATTCCCCGGAAGTGAAGTAGCGCAGCATCGTTGAACACGCATTGTAAACGAAATGGAAAAATCGTTAGCGCTTTAGATTTGGTTGCCACTCGGAAGCCCAGCTGTGGATCGCGAAGAATCTCCACTACTTCTAAAATTTGTCATCCTGAGCGAAGCCGCACCAAGAGCGAAGCGAATGGCGCGGCGCAGTCGAAGGACCCCTACCCTAGCCACGAAGCCCGCGCCGCTTCCGCACTTTGTGTTTTCCCCAGAAAACCTCCGCGCCCTCCGCGTCTCGGCGGTGAAAGATTTTCGCCACACCACGAAAATCTCGGTACAATGATCCAACCTAGTATTCTTAGTCGCCGCATCCGGGCTGCGTCTCATCGCGCCATTTCGTCAGAATAAGCAGGATAACGACTTCATGTTGACAACCACCCCAGGCCCGTTTCACGTGCCTGGCGAAAATAACGCCCGCATTCGCTGCGTGATCGCCGACGATCACGAAATGCTGCGCTACGGTGTCCGCCGCCTGCTCCAGGACGCCCCCGACTTCGAAGTAGTAGGCGAAGCTCGCGACGCCGCCGAAGCCCTCAAGCTAGTCATCGAACATCGCCCCGACCTGGTCCTGCTCGACATCAGCATGCCCGGCATGTCCTCCTTCGAAGCCGGCCGCTTAGTCGACGAACATTGCGCCTCCACGCGCATCGTCTACCTAACCATGCACGAAGATCAGGAATACATCCAGCAAGCCCTCCGCTCCGGAGCCAGCGGCTACCTGCTCAAAGACACTCCCGCGCCCCAACTGCTGGAAGCGCTCCGCGAAGTCCATCGCGGCCTCCGCTCCCTAAGTCCCCAAATCCAAAAAAAGATTCAGACGAACACCACCAGCGACGCGACCCCAGGCTCGGCCACGCGCGTCCCCATGCGCAGAAATTCCCTGACCATCCGCGAGCGCGAAGTAATGAAATTGCTAGCCGAAGGCAACACCGTAAAACAAGCTGCCGCCCAACTAGGCGTCAGCCTGAAAACAGTAGAAGCGCACAAATTCAACCTGATGCGCAAACTTGACATCCACAACAAAGCCCAACTAGTAACCGTAGCCATCCAGAAAAAAATTCTCCCCCTGCCAATCGCGACAACCTAACCCCAACTCGGGTGGAGCGGACACTCCTTTCCGCTAAAGCCGACTCTACCGAAATAGCCGCGACGCCCAACTCTTCAAAACGTTGTCATCCTGAGCGAAGCAGAACGGCTCGCGAAGCGATCGTTCTGCGGAGTCGAAGGACCCCTACCCGGCCCTCACTGTCGGAAGACCCTCACCTCGGCAAAAGCCGGGTGCCCCATCCTTCCGCGCCCTTTGCGGAAGGGTGGGCCGCGATTCCGCCGGCACAACAACTCCACCCCCTCTGTCATCCTGAGCGCAGCAGGCCGATACGCGAAGCGGATCGTTCTGCGGAGTCGAAGAGCCTGCTCTGAGCGAAGCCGAAGGGATCCCTACCCCCCCTCACTGTCGGTGAGTTTACTTCGGCAAGTAAACTTGGTCTAACACCTTGGCGCAGCGCTTCAGCGCTGCGATAACATCCGCGAAAAATGCGGCTTCAGCCGCCGAGGGCAGCCGCCGCGAGCCCGGCCAAATCCGCAACCTCCAGATCCGCCCGTCCCTCCGCCGCCCGCACCGCCCCAATCCCCGGACGCGCCGACTTCCGATTCACCCACACCGTAGAAATCCCCAACGCCCGCGCCGGAACCACATCGTGATACACACTCTGCCCCGCATGCAGCCACTGCTCCGGAGAACAACCCACTCTCCCCAACGCCATCCGAAAATTATTCGGCGATGGCTTATAGCTCCGAGCCTGCTCCGCCGTGATCACCTCCGTAAACTCCACTCCCAACCGCCTCTGTGTCTCTTTAAATAGATCATCATCAATATTAGAAATCACCACTACTTATATCGCTTCTCAAGGTCCCGCAGCGCCGCCACCGTATCCGCAAAAGCCGGCCACAATCTCACCGATTCACCCAGCGATCGAATCTCCTCCGCGCTAGCCACAAAATCAAAGCGCGCCGCAAAACCTCTCACCACCGCCTCGAGCACGGCGCGATAACTCTGATAAGTCCCGCTCTCGGCCGCCGCCTCCAACTCCCCATACAACTCAAGAATCGCCGAATCCGCCATCTCGCAACCATGACTCCGCAGCACCCCCCGCAGCGCCGGCAGAATCCCCGCCTCCCAATCAATCAGAGTCCCATAACAATCAAAGCTGATCGTAGTAAATCGCGAGAAGTCCATCGGCAAGAATCAGACCAAGAATTCAGGAAGTGAGCAGTGAGAGCAGTCTACCGCAATCTCTGTTTTCGGGTGGAGTAGCGGCTCAGCTGCGATGAAAGCCTGTTTTGAGTTCAAGGCCTCAGCCGCTGGGCTATCTGGAGGCTGGCACACCCCGGGACCAGCTGACTGAGGGTGCCCCATTCTTGCGCGCTCTTTGCGCAAGAGTGGGAGATCACACTGCTCGCACAACGTGCCCTGGGTGGCGCAACTCACCCGCCCTCGCACTTGCCTTTGAGTGGCGGAGCGGTTCACCGCTGCGATAAAAAATTTCTTTTCAGTACCGACTTTTAGCTTTCGAGGGATTCCCGGCGCACGGCTCAAGAGGCTGCGAAAAAATTCAAATTTCGTTGCAACGGCATCGCTTCAGCGACGCCGCCTGTCTTCGCGAGAAGACGCCCCCCTTGAGGGAGCAGGCCATCGTCATCCGCCTTCTTCCGGAGCCTCTTCAACCGTGCGCCGACCAATCCCACCAGCCTGATGCCGACCAATCCCACCGGCCTAATAAAGATGCGCAAGCCAAGCCAACGGTTTAGTCTTCGTCCATTCTTAACTTCCTTATTCCTTTGCGAATATTTCTACGTTTGTCTTCCTGAGCAAAGCGAAGGACCTGCTGTTCCCCGCAGCGGAACGATTTCCGCTTCGCGAACGTTTATCCCGCCCAGCCTTTCCTGTCACCCGCGCTAGCCTTTCCCGCCCTTGTCTTTCCTGCCCTACTTCCCAGCCAAAGCCGCCCCCACCACCGCGCCCCCATCTCCCGCCTGCACAAAGGCAATCACCCGCAAATCTCCCAACCCCTCCGTCCCTTTCAGCTTCACCGTCACATCGCCATCAAACTTTTTCCCGCGTTCCACCCGCCCCACTTTTGTAATACTCTCCGCCACCGCCACATGCTGTATGACCTTCCCCTTATTCTCCCCCGCCGACACGTGCGACTCCGCCCGATTCAGCGCCACCGCCACCATCACATCCGCCTTCTTCGCCTTCGCATCGGATGGCAACTCGTCCACCGCCACATGCAGCTTCAACGTTCGCCCATCCACACCCACCCCAGAAATCCGCACCGGAACCTTCTCATCCCCCAGCGCCTTCTTCACCGCCGCCACCACCGCCGGACCATTGCTCCCATTCAACTGCGCCACCCCATCCACAATCATCTGCGGAGTGTAAGCCTCCGCCACGCCCAGCCGCTGCACATAATCCTTTTGCCGGTCGGTATAAAAGCTCGACGAATAAGCATCCTTCCACCCATCGTGATTCCAATAATCGACATGCTCGCTCAGCACAATCGCCTGCGCCCCCGCCACCGGCTGCAGCGCATCCAGCTTTCCCAACAACAAATCCGCCGGAGGACAACTAGAACACCCCTCCGAAGTAAACAACTCCACCAG
This sequence comes from uncultured Acidobacteriaceae bacterium, assembly GCA_963800565.1. GTDB lineage: Bacteria > Acidobacteriota > Terriglobia > Terriglobales > Acidobacteriaceae > Acidiflorens. Next base: position 1,839,248 of record CAWDBM010000006.1, on the reverse strand, counting down.
CACCGGAGCCGTCCCAGCCGCAGAAGAAGCGGCAGCCCCATCCGCCGCCCCAGCAAAAGTAGTCGCAAAATAAACCAGGCAACCCAGCAACCCAAGCCGCAAGCCAGCTGAAGTCATATTCCCCTCCCACGCTATATGTGATGCGGATAACCACCTCCGCCGCGCCAATTGTACTGCCCAGGAAAACGTAGGGGCAGAGCCTGCCCTGAGCTTGTCCGAAGGGTGCCCCCACCTGCCCAGCCGAGCGCCAGCTCGGCCCCCGCCAAAATCTAGAATCCGCCCTGACCCAACACTCCGCTAAAATCGTGCAATCGACTAACGACGAACGACACCCCATGCAAATCCCCCGCATATCCGCGCTCCTGGAGCCCTTCCTGGAAGAAAACACACTCGCCGCCGATCAGTTAAATCAAATATCGATTTACATCGATCTACTACAACGCTGGAACGCCCGCATCAACCTGACCGCCATCCGAACCGAAGAAGAAATAGTAACCCGCCACTTCGGCGAATCCCTCTTCCTGGCCCGCCACATTCTTCCCCGTGTGGCGCGGACGCCCCCGGCCGCGAATGCCAACACCGCCGAGATGCCAGGCCCGCCCATCTCCCAAAACCAATGTCATCCTGAGCGGAGCCATGTCATCCGCGAAGCGGATGCCATGGCGGAGTCGAAGGACCCCTACTCGACGTCGCAGCTGGCGTCCAGCAAGGAAAAAGCAGGTGCGTCCGAGAATGTCACTGACGGCGGAGATCTCCGCGGTTCAGCTGGGTACCGGGTACCGGGTACTGGGTACTGTAAACTTCTCGACATAGGCTCCGGAGCTGGTTTCCCCGCCCTACCCCTGAAAATCTGGGCCCCCGAAATCCACCTGACCCTTATCGAATCCAACCATAAGAAATCCGCCTTCTTAAAAGAAGTATCCCGAGCCCTTACATTCGCCAACATCAATATAATCACCGAGCGAGCCGAAACCATCCTGGCAGGCAGAGACCACCCACACGCCGAAGTAGTCACCCTGAGAGCGGTCGAACGTTTCGAGACCATCCTCCCCCAAGCCGCAGCCTTTCTGGCCGCAAACGCTGCTCTAGCCCTCCTGATCGGGACGTCCCAGCTCCCTTACACGGCCACTCAAACCTCCCTGGCTTGGCAGCCCCCAATCCCAATACCAGGGTCAAATGCCAGAGTACTAATCATAGGAAGCATGCAATAGTGGGCGTAGATGCAGTAGTGTACGGTGTAAGTGGAGTAAAAAGCCAACAATTATGCGCTTAAAGGCATAGAAGTGGAGTAACAATCGCGATATCCAATTAGCTCCCGCGCCAATGTTAAAGCGAACAAAAGACGAAAATGTTCCACGTGGAACATTCCTTTTTGTCGTAAGTGCTTGCCAATTCAAACGTTCCACGTGGAACCTTCCTTTGGCGCGTTCGCGGTCCCCGGCCCCCAACTTAAGAAAGTTGATGTTCCATGTGGAACAATCCATCGACTTGCACCATAATCCGGCATTGCTTTCGCCGGATCTTTCTACTATTCTGGCGCGCAACACACTGAAAGAAATAATCATGGGACGCGTCATTGCTGTTGCCAACCAGAAGGGTGGCGTCGGGAAGACTACGACTGCCATCAACCTAGCCGCTTCTCTAGCCGCCGCCGAGGTCAATACCCTGCTGGTCGACTGCGATCCGCAGTCGAACTCTACCAGCGGGCTGGGGCTGGCGAAGGATCCGGAACGGATCAGCATCTATGACGTGATGATGGGGGCGGCTTCGGCCGAGGAGGCGCTTCAGCTCACTCAGCTCGAGCAGCTCTGGTTGATCCCTTCCCACAAGAACCTTATTGGGGCGAACCTGGAATTGGTCTCGGCGGAGCGTAGGGAGTACCGTCTGCGCGACGCGATTGCTCCGCTGCTTGACCGTTTCCAGTTTATCGTGCTCGATTGTCCTCCAGCTTTGGATCTGCTTACTTTAAATTCTTTGGTGGCGGCGGATGGGATTCTGATTCCTATGCAGGCGGAGTACTTTGCTTTGGAGGGAGTGTCGGAGCTGCTCGACACTATAGAAAGGATACGGGTGGAGTTGAATCCTGGACTGGTCGTGGAGGGAGTGGTGCTTACTATGTTCGATGAGCGGACTAACTTGGCGCAGCAGGTGGCGGAGGAGCTGGGGAAATATTTTGGGGATAAGTTGTGCACCACCACGATCCCGCGGAACATACGGTTGGCGGAAGCTCCCAGCCACGGGCTTCCAGCGCTGGTGTATGACGTGCGGTCGCGCGGGGCGGAGAGCTACATACGGCTGGCTAAGGAGATTTTGGATCGACAGGCGGGGGCGGCACGGGGCGCCGCTTAGATTTATAATCATAAATATTTATGTATATCGATATAAGTTGAGAGCTTGGCGGCGCGTTCTGGTGGCGGCCTACAGTTCCCACCCTTCCGCAAAGTGCGCGGAAGGATGGGGCACCCGCTTTTAGGTTGTGTGCGGAAATGGTGGAGGTTGTAGGGGTCCTTCGACTACGCCACGTCATCCGCTTTGCGGATAACGTGGCTTCGCTCAGGATGACACTTTTTGGGGAATTCGAACACGGTTCCACTTTTCAGAGATCACGATTTCAGTTTGACTTCCGAGAATTTTGAAGATAGGGAGTACCGATCACTATGGCGAATGTTGCGGCTGATTCGAAGAATTCGGAGAAGGGTCACGAGAAGTTAGCGGAGAAGCGGCGGGCCCTGGGGCGGGGGTTGGCGTCTTTACTGCCCGGACCTCGGGTTGTGAGTCCGCTTGCTGTTCCTACTTCTGCATCTGCTGCTAACGCTGGTGGTCCCGGCATTGCTCCTCCCACCCTTCCGCAAAGTGCGCGGAAGGATGGGGCACCCGCTTCTACGCTTCCGCCTGATGCGCGGAAGGATGGGGCACCCGCGGACAACGGTTCTCAGTCTTCGGTTGTCAGTGGTCAGGCGACCGTCGATCCTGCCGGAGCTGCGGTTGCTGGGACGGTGCCGCAGATACAGGCGGCGGCTTCGGGGCAGGCTGCTGATTTGGGCGTGCAGATATTGGCGATTGATTTGATCGAGCGGAATCCCTATCAGACGCGGTACGAATTTAAGAAAGAGGCGTTGGAGGAGCTTAGCCGGTCGATCAAGGCGCAGGGGGTGTTGCAGCCGATTGTGGTGCGTCCGGGGGCGGAGGGAAAGTTCGTCCTGATTCTGGGCGAGCGGCGGTTGCGGGCTTCGATGCTGGCGGAGATGGCGACGATCCCGGCGTTTGTGAGGCGGGTTTCGGAGCAACAAGCGGCGGAGATGACGCTGGTTGAGAACCTGCAGCGGCAGGATTTGAACTGTATTGAGCAGGCGCAAGCCTTCTCCACGTTGAGCACGCAGTTCAACATGACGCAGGAGGAGATTTCGGCGCGGGCGGGGATTTCGCGGGAGACGGTGACGAATTACATGCGGCTGCTGCACCTCCCGGAGAGTGTGATTGGAGCGCTGCAGACGGGAAAACTTTCCTACAGCCACGCTCGGGTGCTGATGCAGCTTCGGGACCACGCGGAGATCTGGAAGCTGGCGAAGAAGGTAATGGAAGAGAAGCTGTCGGTGGGCAAACTGGAGGAGTTGGTGGTGGGGAGCGGGTTGCCGCGGCCGGGGTCGATACACAAGACGGGCGGGGCGCGGTGGGTGGATCCGAACGTGAAGGCGGCGCAGAGGTCGCTTGAGGAAGTGCTGGGGATGCGGGTGCGGATCGCCGATCGGAGGGGGAGAGGAAAGATTTCGATTGAGTATGCGACGCTGGAGGATTTTGATCGGGTGGTGGGGATGTTGAAGGCAAAGGGATAGTTGGCAGCTCGAGCGCCTAGCACCCAGTGCCCCAGTGAAAAGCCGACATTCCTTCTTGCTGCGATCCCCTACTACAACCCAAGCGCTCTGACAGCAACGACACACTCGCAAACCATCCAAGACCGGCTCATCCCAGGGGAGAGCTATGATGGAAATAACGAGGTAGTAATACATCGGGCTGCCTGTTAGCCGCAAAGCCGCTCTGAGCCTACCCACAGTTGAGCCAGATCTCTGAGGTTGTGTTTGTATGTACGCGTTACCAGGAATTCCTTCCCACCTTTTACGCGCAGCCTGTACTCCCCTGTCGGTAAAGGTTGGATCTCCTCCACGGCCGAAATATTTACGACGACCGAGCGGTGAATGCGAATGAAACCGAAGGGCTTGAGCTTCTCCGCCAGGGACGAGAGTGACTCATGCACTAAATAGGGATTAGTCCGGTGTTGCAACGAAACGTAATTGCCTTCGGCTTGCACGGCCAGGATATCGGCTAAGTCCAAGAGTAGGATTCTACCCTTTGCCTTGAACGCGATTCGTAGCGCTTGTCGTTTCGCAATACTCTTTGCTATAACCTCCAACTGCCGGAAGACTCGCATGAGGTCTGCAGCATCCGCTCGGAAAACCGGAAGCAACGATCTATCTGCAGCCTCGCAGAACTCGTCCGCTGTTGATTCAAGAATGTAGTCCCGTCTACTCTTCGCATCACAATCGGTGGAGCAAATTGTAGCTCCCCGCAGTGGGCTGGCCGAAACGTCCACATTAGCGTGAGCTGTTTGTCGAACAAACATCTCACGTGCAATGGTCTTCTGATCCTTCTGATCCTGAATTTCACGGGCGCTCATGATGGAATCCCTTGCTCTCTCGTTTCGACTTCCTGACACCTTCCAGGCCCGTAGGTTACTTCTGCCCAGCGCTCACTGCTGACGGGAAGCTGGATTGCGCGCCGAAATAACACTCAATGGATTGCAACTTTCCGTTCTTGATTCGGAGGTACTCCACGTTGCGGAACGATTTACCGTTCGTGGTGTGGCAAAGATACTTCACAAAAGCATCGTCCGCGCCAGTGGTGACTCGCTCCAAGTCGAAATGTTTAATGAAATTGATCTGCGTTTTCCAGCACTGCTCTTTGAAAGCGCTCTTGCTGATGTGGTCGTCGCCGGCCGCGCTTGAAAAGGTGAAATTGTCGGCGAGCAGACTATCGACGGGGCCCCAGTCTTTCTGCTCCCAGGCTGCGTACCAGTTCCGGACTAGCTCCCCATTCGTTATGTTCTGCCCTCCCATTGCGCTGGCACTTGCCCGTCTCGGCAGGCTCACGGCGCCAACCAGGGCGCAGGCTCCGGTTGCGAGAAGACTCCTGCGCGACAGTGCGATCGTGGTTATTGTCCCCGTCATTGTCATTGTTCGTTCTCCTATTCACGATGTAGTTTGAAGCGCTTCGCCCGCATCGCGATGCTGATGCATACGAACCGGTTGGTATGTAACAATGCCAAAATGCTCCCTTGAGACACCGATGCAATCAACCTCGCTTACGGTTGCCCGGCGCGCGCAGGGACCGCAGCCAGCCCACAATGTTTCTAATCCCAGCTTTCATCACTTTCGGATCCTGAGCATTCTTTGCCAGCGATCCGTAGCCTTCGACCATCGCGATCAGTAAGCCGGCGGCGTCAGCGGGTTCCACGTCGCGGCGAATGCTTCCGTGGGTCTGGCCCTCTCGCAAAACGGAGGCAACGGCGTCCCGCCAGGCATCGAAGATTGCCGCCAGGCGCTTCCGGAATCCCGCGTCAAGAGGAGACATTTCCTGCGCCAGATTGTTCAGTTGGCAGCCGCCCCGTACATCCGCGGGCCGAACGGGTATCCGTTGAACAGCGCCGATCAAGGCGTCGATAGGGTCCTTGCCGCTCTGGAAAGGCCGTACCCATTTGCCGTGGACATCGGGGGCGATGATCTCGTCGATGACGGCGTGTCCCAAGTCTTCCTTGCTGTCGAAGTGGTAGTACAGCGCGCCCTTGGTGACCCCAGCTACAGCCAGAATGGTGTCCAGGCTGGCACTCTGGAAACCCGCCCGGTAGATCTCGCGGGATGCCGCCTGCAGCAAGCGCTCCCGCGTGCGCGCAGAATCGCGCAGCCTGGTCGCCCCAGCTCTCGAACTTTGTTGCGAACTATGTTGCGAACTCTGTTTCGAACCCTTGCGTGCTGCCAACATACCGACCAGTATGTATGTTAATCATTTGAAAATCAATCGCAATTGGATGACCTGACTTTGGGCTGCTGCCGCTCTCGAATTTCATAACCTCTCGTCTGCGTTATGTGAAAAGTTGGAGAAACAGTCGCTCCAGCCGTTTTGGGATCGTCCCAGGAGGTTGTTAGTCCGCCATTCGTTTATGAACTCTGAAGTGTGGGGCGAGTTGTCTCACGTAATGGTTGTGAACATGGACCACCACATGCACTCCAAAGTTCTCGCTCAGCAGGAATTTGTGGAGTTGCGAGCCAATGTTGCTCTCAATTACGCACTGCCTGTAAGAGCGCCGAGTGGTAGCTGTCGTAAATCGCCAGTCGGCATTAATTGGTACATCTCGGCATCACGACTTTACTGGAGGAAAGAGGACATATGATCACGCTTAGGAAGTTGCGGAATTTCTGGATGCTCGGGGTTGCGACGATGGTTCTGGCTTGCTTCAGCAATGCGGTCGCACAAGCGCACTACAAAGTTCAGGATTTGGGCGTTCAGCACCCTGACAACCTGGGCATGGCCATGGGCCTCAATAATCACGGCTGGACGTTGAACATGGAGCAGCTCCTGGATCCTTTCAGCGTTTCCCTTTCCGCCCACCTCGTGCAAGGCACCGATAGCATCAGCATCGGCGAGCTCAAGCTCGAACTTGGTACGCTTGGAGGACCGAACAGTTCGATCAATTGGAACGGAATCAACGACCCCGGGGAAGCCGTCGGCATGTCCGAGACATCAGTTCCAGACCCCAATGGCGAAGACATTTGCGGTTTCGGGACACACCTTACGTGTCTTCCGTTTCTTTGGCAAAACGGCGTCATGAGCGCTCTGCCAACGGCGGGCGGGAATAACGGGCAGGCCAGCGCCATCAACAACAGAGGACAGGTCGCAGGATATGCGGAAAATGGCGTCGTGGACGCCACGTGCCCGCCGGGCATCACTAATAATCGAATTGACCTGCCGGTGTTGTGGGACAAAGGCAAAGCCCAAGCTCTTCCTACGATCGGTAGCGATCCAGACGGGGTCGCATACGGCATCAACAATCAAGGCCAAGCCGTAGGCTACTCGGGAACCTGCACCGCGGCGAATTACGGCGTGGTGTGGGAAAACGGCACTGCCACCGCGCTTCCGGACCTCGGAGATCCGGGGGCCATAGCCTACGCGATTAACAGCCACGGCCAAATTGTTGGGCAAGGGGTTAACTCTGACGGCGCACCCTTGGCCGCTCTTTGGGAGAACGGCACAGCCACAAGCCTCGGCCCCCTTCTGCCGGGAGACGTTGCCTCCTTTGCCACCAGCATCAACAACCGGGGACAGGTGGTGGGAAGCTCTTTTAACTCCCAGAACAGCTGGTCTCGCGGCCTCATCTGGAAGAACGGTGTGACGACCGACCTTAACACTCTATTTCCGGCAAGTTCCCACCTCTTCGTAATCTCAGCGAGCAACATCAATGAGAGCGGACAAATCGCGGGTATGGCGGTGGAGATGGCGGGGCCGCGCGCGGGAAATATCGTCCACGCCTTTCTGGCAACCCCGGTAGACGAAGACCAGGGCAAGTCGGTTGCAGACGTCGTACTTACGCATCCGGAAATCAATTTGCCCGCGGCGAATGTTGGCAAGCAGCTATCGCCGAGGTCCGCACACTGCACAATCCACGGTGGAGGCATTTTCTGAGCTTCCGCACCATGCATTTCGGCCATGCTGCGCGAAGGCGCAAGGCCGGAGAATCGTGCGGGACAACTTGGGTCACGCGCAATATTGGCGTGACCCGGAATTTTTACCGCAAGAAGTGAGTGGGAAGAGCCCCTGAAAGAGTTCGCCGACGCATGCTATGGCTTCACGTGTTCGCCATTGCGTTGAATGTCCGAAATGCTCGACTCGATATTTGCCTGGCTTCAGCCCGTATGGCAACGGGTCGTACTTGATGCCGCTGGCTGAAGGATTCGTAGATGAATGGACGCTGTACTGTGCCTGCGGGACGCCACCTATTTGCAGCCGATGGAATTGGAGCGAGCTGAAGCGATATGCGGTCTCGAATCAGGCACACGATCGGGGTTATGGTCCACCCGAGGACATTGTGACTGTAGACAAGAAGTCGGGCTTTTCGGGTTGAGATTGGCCGCTGGCAATTCAGTCGCCGTCTGTTGTACTAATGCCAGGTGTAGGTTCGATGGCGCGGGCTGCTCGCTTGCGCCACGGCGCCGCCTGTAACTCTGCCAGATACGAGTAGCCAACAGGTACCACCAGCAAGGTCAGGAGCAGGCAAAGAGTCTGGCCGCCGATGATGGTCACGGCGATCGAGGCGCGCTGTTCCGAACCCGCCCCGATTCCAATCGCAACCGGAATCAACCCCGCGATGATGGAGAGTGTGGTCATCAGGATTGGGCGCAAGCGTACCCGATTCGCTTCCAGGATGGCCTCGCGTACCGGCATGCCAGAAGCTACCAAGCGGTTTGTGTAGTCGACCTGCAGGATTCCGTTCTTTTTCACAATGCCAAGTAGTAGAAACATGCCCAGCGCGCTCCACAGGCTTAAGGCGCGTCCCGTGATCCAAAGGGAGAAGAGCGCGAAGGGAACGCTGAGCGGCAGGGTGAGCATAATAATGAAGGGATAAGAGAAGCTCTCAAACTGCGCCGCTAATACCATGTACATGAAAACCGAAGCGAGCAGCATGGCCAAGAGCAGGTTCCACGTAGTTTCTTCGAGAACCTTTACCTGACCCGAGAAGAGATACGAGTAGCCTGCGGGCAGTCCTACTTCCTTGATCGAACTGATGGTATGCGCGGCGGCCAGATCAAGCGGGTATCCGGAGGCGATGTTGGCATAGACGCTGACCTCGAACTCGCGGTTATAGCGCCACAGGGTGGCCGGTCCGAGGCCGCGAGTGATGGTGGCGACGCTCTCCAGGCGCACCTGCCCCAGTTTGCTTGAGGGCACCATCATGCGGTTCAGGACGTCGGGATTATCGCGCTGTTCGGGTAGCAACTGCATGGTTACGGGATACTGCTCCGAACCTTCCTTGAAGCGTGTGATCTCGTCTTCGCCGGAATAGAACAAGCGCACGGCATCGCTGATGTCGGTCATGCGCACGCCGATATCGGCGGCACGCTGGCGGTCTACCTTAACCTGTAGTTCGGGCGTGTTCAGGTTCAGGCTCGGATTGATATCGACCAGGTCGGGATACTGATGCATACGGTCGGCGACCTTCTTGCTGATTTCCGCGAGTTGATTTAGATCCGGTCCGCGAATCACGGCGGATATCGGAAAATAGATTTCGCCGCCCAGCACCGAAGGCAGGCGCACGTTGTAGGTGGCATTGTGATACTGCGCTAAAATGGCGCGCACCTTGGTCGCCATCTGCTGATGGGTGAACTTGCGCTGCCCGCGCGGCACCAGTCCGATAAACAAATGCGCATGGTTGGTTGGACCGTGCGTGTAGGTTTGCACAAAGGCTACCTCGGGCATGGCCGAGACACGGTGCGCCATGTCGGTAGCCATCTGCACTGTCTTGGCCAGGCTGGTGCCCTCAGGGAGAGTAAAGGAACTCTGCAACTCCGATTGGTCGTCGGTGGGAATCCAATCGCGTCCGACCATGTGGTACAGCCCAAAGGTCGAGAGAAAAGTGACTACGCAAATCACCGCGATGGTGCCGCGGTGTGCCAGCGACCACTGGAGCATCTGCAAGTACCAGGTTTCCACGCGGTGGAGAAATCCGTGAGTATGCGCTTCCTTTTCGCGGCCGCCCAGTTTCAGCAACCGGGAACTCATCATGGGCGTCAGCGTGAACGCCACCAGCAGCGACACCAGTATGGCCATGGCCATGGTCCAGCCAAACGAGTTCACATATTTCCGGGCGTAGCCGGTCATGAATGCGATCGGCAGAAAGATGATGATCAGTGAAAGTGTGGTCGCCATCACTGCCAACCCGATTTCTCGCGTCGCCTCGATGGCCGCGTGGAAACGGTCGCGCCCCTTTTCCTCCATGAAGCGGAAGATGTTTTCGAGCACGATGATGGCATCGTCAATGACGATTCCCACCGCCAGGGTGAGCGCCAGCAGGGTGATGTTGTTAAGCGAAAAGTCCATCGCCTTCATCAAGGTGAAAGTGGAAATAATCGAGGCGGGGATGGCCACGGCCGCAATCAGCACGGCTCGCCAGTTGCGAATGAAGATCCAAACCACTGCGCTGGCCAGAATGCTGCCTAGAATCAGGTGCTCGATCAACGAGTCCACAGACGCCTTGATGAAATCGGAGATATCATGCACAACCAGCAGTTGCACACCTGCCGGCAATTGGGAGTTCAGTTCGCCGATCATGGCGCGGACGTTGTCGGCAACCTTAACGGTATTAGCGCCCGACTGGCGCAAGACGTCGATCGCGACCACGTCTTTTCCCGCGGCTCCCTGCCGAAACAGGGCCGACCAGGTGCGCAGTTCAGCCGCACCGTCTTCCACCCGGGCGACATCCCGCATGCGGATGGGAACGCCGCCGCGGGTGCCAAGCATCACATCGCCAAACTGATCGGCGGAGGAAACGCGGCCTAAAGTTCGCAGCCCGAGTTCCTGCGGGCCGTTGATCATGCGGCCGCCGGGCGCCTCGATGTTCTCTCGCTGCAAAGCCTCACGCACATCGAGCACGGTGAAATTGTGGGAAGCCAGCTTTTGCGCATCCAGCAGTACGCGAATCTGGCGCGCCTGGCCGCCTTGCAGATCGACGCTACCCACGCCATCGACCCGTTGAATGGCCCGCCGCACTTGCTTGTCGGCAATCTCAGTCAGTTCGCGCAGGCTCATCGGACCGCTGACCAGAATGGTCATGATCGGGTCCGATTGCGGGTCTTCTTTGGTGATAACGGGAGGTAGCGTTTCGCGAGGCAGACGGTTGACAGCGGCTGCAACCTTTTCGCGCACATCCTGCGCGGCGCCTTCGATCTCGCGCTCCAAAACGAAGGTGCAGGTAATGTCCGCCTTGCCTTCGCTGGCGTACACGCTGATCTCATCGATTCCACTCACAGAGGAGATCGCGTCCTCCAGCGGCAGCACGACGCTCGTGATCATCTCGTCGGGAGTAGCCCCCGGCAACGCCACCTCGACGTTAATGGTCGCCGGATCCGCTTTGGGAAATAAATCCACCGCCAGCCCGCGGTAAGAAAACACGCCAAGGGTCACCAGAAATGCAATGAGCATGACGGTGAATACGGGATGACGTACGCAAATTTCGGCGAGCTTCATTACGAGACTTTCACCCTACCGCGCTCCAGACTCAGCCGCGCCGGCGGATTCCTGAATGCGATCTCCGTCGTGCAACTCCCCGGACGCGGCTGCCGCTACGCGGTCTCCGGCTTTGAGCCCTTCCGCAACCTCGAAGCGCCGGCCCTTGTCATCTTCGCTCTGTCCCGCCGGCTTGATCTGACGCTCGTTGACGCGATCTCCATTGACCAGGAAAACCTTGTAGACGCCGTAGCGGTAGTTCACGGCGGCCTCGGGAACGGAGATGGTTTTTTCTTCCTTTTCGCTGGGGATCGATGCCTGCACAAAAAAGCCGGCTTTGAGACGCGCCTCACGATTCTCGATGATGGCCTCGGCCTCAAAGGTTCGTGAGTCCTGCGACACTGCGGGGTTGATGCGAGTGATCCTGCCCTGAAACAAATCTGCTGGAAGCGCTTCTACATGCACATCGACCAGGGCTCCATCCTTTACCCATCCCGCCCATCTCTCCGGGACCGCCAGGCGCGCCCGCAGGCGATCCGTCCGCACCAGGACTATGACGGGACTCTGTACTCTCACATACTCACCGGGATGGACGGCACGCGACTGGACCGAACCGGGGTAGGGCGCCCGTATGGTTGCGTCCGTCAGTTTCTTTTCCGCCAGATGCTCGCTCGCTTCGCTTGAAAGCAGCAACGCCTTCAGACGTTCGATCTCCTGCAATGCAAGCTCGTAGCTGGCTTGCGTATTCTGATATCGGCTCGCTGCCTCATCGAACTGCTGCTGCGAAATCAGGTCGTCTTTGAACAGCGCCTGAGCCCGTTCGTATTTCCGCTGGGCGTCGAAGCGGTCGGCCTCGGCTCTGCGCACCGATGCCAACTGGTGCGAATCCTCCGGTGGCGGGTCGTTCGGACCAAGATCAAGCTGAGCGCGCACCTGTCGCACCAAACCTTGTTGCCGTTGCACTTCAAATCGCAATTCCCGCTCATCGAGCAGAATCAGGGCCTGACCTTCCTCGACCCTATCGCCCACATCGGCTAGAACTTCCGAGACACGGCCCTCCACCTGGGCACTAAGAGTACTTTCTTCGAGCGGGAAAAGAGACCCCACCGCCTGCACCCGGCGACGCGTGGTTTCCTCCGTGACGGTGTACAGATGGGCCGGTACCGCGCTGGGGAGGGAGGCAGCCGCGCTGTTCGCTCGGAAATCGGAGCAGCCACAAAGGAGCAGGAGTAAGAGTCCGGCGACGGAGGCACCTGGCGCAGAAAACCAATGGCGTGACGTGGTGAGCATGGCGCGGATAACAGTGTATCCCACGCCGCAGAGTTGTTGAGGCAGCGCTACTCTCTGACAATGTCAGCAGCGTTCAAGCGGGCGACTCCTATTCCTTTGTGCCTACTTGGTTTTCGAATTCTGTGTCGCGAGAATGAAGGCGGCCACGTTGGTATGGAGACTTTTCAGTGAGGCCTCGTGCGCATATACCATGTGCCCCGACTCATAAAACTTGAATTCGATATTCTTTTGCAACGCGGCGGGAATTGGCAAATGCTGCATTTCGTAAACCCCTTCGAAGAACGGCGTTGCCAGATCGAAATAGCCTGCGTTGACCATCACTTTCAGGCGGGGGTTATATTTCATCGCGCCGGCAAGATCGACCATGACGTTTACAGCCTGCGGCAAGGGAATCGGCGCTCCTGGGGGCTGGTGCATGAAATTCCAGTTCTTTTCCACATCAATTTCCGGCTTGTACTCGCGGTTCTCGCCGAACTTCAAGTCCTTGCGCACGTAGTCGTTGAAAGCGGAGACATAAGCGGAGCCGATGGCCGCTGACTGGGGGTCGTATTCCGCCTCCCTGCTAAGCGGATCGAGCGTCGGTCCGGAGAAGCGCGTGTCCAGCCGGCCGGTGGTGGTATCGCTGTCTGACTCGAGAGTCTTTTCGAACTGCCCGGCATTCACCCGAAGGTCCGATTTTTCAATATAGTCGGCGGGAAGGCCGGTGTAGCGATGGAGCTTCGCCACCACCGCCTGACGTTGGTCGGATGACAAGGTGGATCCAGCGCCGAGCGCAATGGCATACTCGGTCATCGCGAAGTGCTCGACCTCCGACAGCAGTGGAGTCAAATCATTGGGTTGATCAGGCAGCTTGTGGTGATACCAGGCAGTGGCTGTGTAGGTTGGCAAAGCCAGTTGATACGACAGATCGATTCCGGGATTCAGCTGCGGCGAGTCTGCGAAAGTGTCATAGCTTAAAGACTGGGAAAGCAGAATTACTCCGTTGAAGTCAATAAAGCGGCCGGTTTCGAGAAGGTTAATCAGTGCCGCGGAACGCGTGGTACCGTAGCTCTCACCAAATAGATACTTCGCGGAATTCCAGCGTCCGTACTTCGCCAGAAATTGCGAAATAAAATCGGCAAAAGCTTCAGCATCCGCGTCGACGCCGTAGAACGCCTTTTCGCGGTCCTTTCCAGCTACGCGGCTGAAACCCGTCCCGGGCGCGTCGACAAACACAAGGTCGGTTGCGTCGAGCAGACTGTACTCATTATTAACGATGGAGTAGGGTGCCGCAGGGGTATGGGAGTCGTCGAGAGTGACGACGCGCTTCGGTCCAAATGCTCCCATATGCAGCCACACGGTCGACGAACCTGGACCGCCGTTATAAAAGAAAGTAATTGGCCGCTGCCCACTCGGGTCGCCCGACTTGAAATACGCAACATAAAACATGCCGGCTTGGGGTTCCAGATTTTTATCGTCCTTGTCGGCATTCTGAGGGACGTCATCCCAGCCTTTGGGATGCACGACGATGGTGCCGGCAAAGGCGTCATAGGGGGTCGTAGTTCCTGCGATGGTGACCGATCCTTTGCTGGCCTGCTGCTCCGGCTTAAGACCTTCAGGCTTCGCGGAAGTTTGCTTACCCTGGGCGGGGTCGTCCTTTGATTGAGCAGAAGCGGGACTGAGAGGCAGCATCGATCCCAGGATGAGCAGCGCGACGATTTCGATCGTGCCTATCCTCATCGGGAATTTTTCTCCGTGAAAAGTCATGTGCGCGCCATTATAGGGCACGCAATTGCCGCAACGCGGATCTGCCGCAATCCTGAAATCCGCCGTCAAGAACCCTTTCCGAAAATACGTCACCCAAAAAGCGGAGCGTGCCTGAAACATAATCGTCGGCTCGTCGCGGGTGCCGTATTCTGAAGGGGGCAGCGGGCGGGGGCGCCCGCTCCACACAACACACAATACACTCCACACGACACGAGAGAGAATGTAGTGAACGGGCGAACCTGGAAGGCTTGGCTGGTTCCTGGCGGCTTACTGCTGGCGCTGGCGGCTACGCTTGTCAATAGTTCTTTGTTCGCGCAGATCGCGCCGTCGCTTGGCTTCTACTATGTGGGAGTGTTTGCGGCGGGGTTGGCGCTGGCCTGGCGTTTCAACTCCAGCCGCGTGCTTTTCTCTTTGCTGGTTTTGCTGCTGGCGCATCGCGCGGTGGATTTTTTTTCGTCTGGCCAAGTGGTGCCCGCCGGGCCTGGGCGTATGGCGGTATTGCTTGCGGTGGTGTTAATCCCGGTGAATTTCATAGCGTTTGCGCAGATGCGCGAGCGGGGGTTGACGGTTGCGGGGATTGCGCCGCGGTTTGGGTTGCTGTTTATTGAGTCGGTGGTCTTCGCGGTGATGTGCCGGCCGGAGAATAGTGCGAGCGGTTCGTCGCGTGGTGGCGGTGCGATTGTCCCGGCGTGGTTGTTGGTTAGTTTTGCGGCGGCTGTCGCGGTTTTTGTGAGGCGGTTTGTGCAGGCGCGCAAGCCGATTGAGCCGGGATTTGTGTGGTCGAGCGGCGCGGTTTTTCTGTGGCTGGAGTTTGCGCCGGTGGGGAAAATGTCAGACGCATATGTGGCTACGGCTGCGCTGATTCTCGCCGCTTCGTTGATTGAAACTTCTTATGTGCTTGCTTATCACGATGAACTGACGGGGATTCGCGGGCGGCGGGCGTTTAATGAGTTGCTGCTTACGCTGGATCAGCAATACGCCATCGCCATCGTCGACATCGATCATTTCAAGAGATTCAATGACACTTACGGGCACGATGTTGGGGATCAGGTGCTGTGCATGGTGGCGAAGCGGTTATCCGGCGTCGGTGGGGATGGGCAGGCGTTTCGCTGCGGCGGCGAGGAGTTTGCCATTGTTTTTCGGAACGTGTCGGCCAGGGAGGCGTTCGAGCATCTTGAGGGGTTGCGCGCGGCGGTTGAGAAATCGACTTTTTATGTGCGAGGGGCGGATCGGCGGGCGGAGCGGATGGCTGAAAAGAGCGACGCGGAGAGTGGGGATCGGCGCGGGGTGGAGCGGGACCGGAGAAAACCGGCAAAGAAGAAAACGGCGTCTGCTCGGCAGGGATCGTTATTCGAAGATTTGCGCAATCGTGTTTTGCCGGACCACCTGTCGGTGACGGTGAGCATTGGGGTGGGGGAGCCGAGTACGCGGTATCGGCAGCCGGAGCAGGTGATCCAGGCGGCGGATCAGGCACTTTATCGCGCCAAGAATAAAGGACGGAATCGGGTGGAGTTGGCTTCTACGGCGCCGTTGCGGATTGCGGAGGGCAAGCGGGCCAAGGCGTCGCGGGTGTGAGTTGCTGAAGGAAGGTGACCGCTTTCCACCTCAGCGCCTAAGAGGCGCTATCAACAAAGAAGCTGCAACCGCTGCGCCCCCCAAAAGCTAAGACCAGATGAGTCTTCTCTTGCGCCGCCCAAAGGCAAAGTGCACTGATTCATCCTGCGACTTGGAGAGCGAGGCAAGGTAGGGGTCCTTCGACTTCGCCGAGCCATTCGCTTCGCGCGTGGCTCGGACTACGCTCAGGATGACAAGTTAGAGATTAGGCCTCTTATCGCAGCGGTGAACCGAAGTGGCACCCAAAAGCAAGGACGATTTGAGTTTTTGGCAGCCTCTGAAGGTCGTGTCCTTCCCGGAACCATTTCTATCTTTACCAATCTGCTATGTGGATTAGGAAGAGGAATACTGTGGCGGCTAGGGGCAACAGGAGGCCGGCGCGGAGGCTGCCGGTGGAGTGGGAGACTACGCCTACCAGCCAGGGGAGGAGGGCGGGGCCGATGGAGGCTAGAGAGAACATGACTGCGCCGATGCTGCGGGCGGCGACTCCGAAGCGCTCGGAGAGGCGAGCTACGGTGATGGGGTAGAGAGTGGAGTAGCTGAGGCCGGTGATGAGCGCTCCGACGATTACTCCGGCGAGGGATGGAGACCAGAGCATGAGCGCGATGCCGGCGGCTGAAGTCGCGTAGCCGGTACGCAAGACCTGGCGCTCGGAGACATGGCGCAGGAATGCGGTGCCGAGAGCGCGGCCTAGGGTGAGGGCCGACCAGAAAAAAGCGGGCATCATGGAGGCGATGGCCTGGCCGCGCGGTCCTAGGCGGGAGACGTAGGAACCGATCCAGCCGCCGACTGAGGTTTCGGCTCCGGGATAGAGAAGGAAGACGATGGCGAAGAGCCAGATGGCCGGGCTTTTGAGCAGCTCTCGCCATGAGGATGAGGAAGATTTGTCAGCGGCGGTTTCTGCGGGAGGGAAAGGCAGATTGCGCATCGCTACGGCCAGGGCTACGAGAAAGGCGGCAGTTGTCCCGAGAAAGAACGGGAGCAGCTTGTGAGCGGCGGTCCAGGCGACCATGAGCGAGCAGAAGACGGCGCCTACACCCCAGAAAAAATTCAGCAGGCTTACGGCGCCGGCTTTGGAGGCGGTCGCGGCTGGATCATCGGTCGGTGTTTGTGACGAGTGCGCGCCGATTTCGGCGATGAGCAGATTGTCGGTGGGGACGATCAATCCGATTCCGAAGCCGTAGGTTGCCACAGAAACCAGCCCTAGCCAGAGTGATCCTAAGTAGAGAGTGCTGACGCCGGCGGCCATCATGAGCAGGCCGAGAAGAAAGGCGGGACGAAATCCCCAGCGCGAGAGGAGGACTCCGGAGAGTTGCACGCCGACTAGAGAGGCCAGGAATTGAACGAGGAATAAGTTTCCGGCCTGGGTGTCATTCATCGACCAGCGGGCGATGAGGATGGGGAGCATGGGGCCGAGCAGGGTGGTGAGGATGCCGGTGGGGAAAAAAGCGATCTGGCCGGCGAGGATCAGTTTGCGGTTTGCGGAGGACGGAGGGAGCGCGGTTTTAGAGATGCCCATGCTGAGGAAGTCCTCGGTTTGGGGCGAGGACTCTCAGAATAACGCAGGCGGGTGGGCTTACGTCCACGTGCGGAGGCTTGCGTCACGACGCAGGTAGGAAGGCGCGGGCTTCGGACGGTGGGGCAGGAATAGGGATCCTTACGACTGCGCCGGGCGATTCGCTGCGCTCATCGCTCGGCTGCGCTCAGGATGACATCGGGAATTGATTTCTCATTATGATTCTGCCTATAGGTACGCGAGGCGATTCACAGAATATTCAACGAATTGTCACGAATTATTAACAAAGGGCGGACTACGCTGGGGATTCACTAAAAGGCGAGTTGTAAGTGCGGTATGTCTGTGGTCATGGTTTGCTGTGTCAATTGAACTTTTTATTTCTCAGGAGCGAACAACAATGAAACGAATTATGGCAGCAATGCTGTCGATCGCGCTGGCGGGGAGCGTGATGGCCACACAGGCCCAGCAAGAGACAGCCCCGGCAACGAAGAAGACGGTCCACAAGAAACCGGTTGAAAAAGGACCGACGGTTTCAGAACAACTCAGCCAGATGAAGGCTGCAATCGACGCGCAGCAGGCGCAGATCAGGCAGTTGAGCGACCTGGTGCAGAGCCGCGATCAGAAGATTCAGCAACTGGAGCAGCGGCTTGACCAGAACCAGATGGTGGCCACGCAGGCGCAGACGAAGGCGGATACCGCAGTGGCGCAATCGGCCAATCAGCAGCAAACGGTGGTCGCGTTGAAGAGCGATGTCACGGATCTGAAGACGACGGCGACGAACAACGCCATGACTCTGCAGGAGACGCAGAAAAGCATAAAGGATGCGATGGAGAGTCCGATGGCGATCCGCTTCAAGGGGATCACGCTGACTCCGGGTGGCTTCCTGGCGGGTGAAACTGTGTATCGGAATCGGGCGCTGGGAGAGGACATTAATACTTCGTTCAACAGCGTCTCGATGCCGGGAAGCGGAATGAACGCGATATCGGAATTCTACGGATCGGGCCGTCAGTCGCGTATTTCGCTGTTGGCTGAGGGCAAACTCAGCATGGCCAAGCTGTCGGGGTATTACGAGGCCGACTTCCTGTCGTCTGGTGTGACGTCGAATAACAACCAGAGCAACAGTTACACGATGCGGCAACGGCAGGCTTGGGGAAAGGCTGAGCTAGACAATGGCTTGAGCTTTACGGGCGGTCAGATGTGGAGCCTGGTGACGGAGACCAAGCATGGAGTTGACAACCGGACGGAGGCTCTTCCGATGACCATAGACCCGGCGTATACCGTGGGTTTTAGCTGGGCGCGGCAGTATGGTTTCCGCGTGGCTAAGAAATTCAACGATCATTTCTGGCTGGCGGCGTCGTTGGAGAATCCGCAGACGATTTTTGGCGGAACTCAAGTTTCGAGCAACTTCGCCTTTGGCAGCACCGGGGTCACGGGCGGGCTTTATGACAATCAGGCCAGCTACTCGTTTAACTCGATGCCGGACGTGATCGTCAAGGCGGCGTTTGAGCCGGGGTTCGGACACTATGAAGTGTTCGGTATCTACAGCCGCTTCCGAGACCGGGTTTATCCGTGCGTGGAATATACGTTGAACCCGAGCTTGTGCGGCACCACGGCCGCTTCCGCGATTGGAGCTTTTAACGATTCGAAGAATGGCGGCGGCGTCGGAGCCAATGCCCGCGTCACTATCGCCCACCACCTGGACTTCGGTGTTCACGCGATCTATGGGGATGGAGTAGGCCGCTATGGCGCGTCGGGTCTGCCGGATTCCACGATTCACGCCGATGGCACGCTAGCGCCGCTGCGCAGCTATCAGGGTTTGCTTACTCTGGAATATCACACGCCTAGATTGGATATTTATCTCAACGGCGGCGAGGAATATGTGAAAAAGCGTTGGGAGCTTGATCCCGTTAACGGCAAGCCATTGGGGTATGGGGCGCCGGGCTTTAACGATTCGAATTGCTATACCGAAACTACTCCGGGCAGCGGTGGCTACGCTTTTGGCGCGCTCACCTGTAGTGGACAAACGCAGAGCACGATCGAGGGAACGTTTGGATTCTGGTTCCGCCCGTATCACGGGCCCAAGGGAAGAATTCAAATCGGACCGCAGTACTCTTACGTGGTGCGGAATGCATGGTGGGGAACTGTCACACCGGCGGGGTCGACAACACCGGCTGTTTACGGCTCTCCGCACGGAATTGACAACATGTTTATGACGTCGTTCCGTTACTACTTGCCGTAGGCTGCTTTGTGAAAATTTGCGACGAACTCTGATCGCTCCCTGCGAGTGTATTCGCAGCGGAGCGATTGGTGTTTGTGGGTGAATAACTAGTGTGGTGTCGCGGACATTCGCGGCATAACAACCGACGGCATTATTGTTCACTTGAAGGGCGTTGGTAGTGTAAACAAGATGCATAGGTCCCTTCGGCGAGCTCAGGGCAGGCTCTTCGCTTCGCTCGGGATGATGGGTGCGGTAGGGGTCCTTCGACTGCGCCGGGCCATTCGCTTCGCTCCTGGCTCGGCTTCGCTCAGGATGACAATCAGAATTGTGATGACGATCTTTTTGGTGCGAACTTGGGGGACAGGACACTAGCGAGGGATTGTCTACACCTTGCCGAGTTACTAAGTTGCCGAGTTACTAACAGGTTGTGGTTATGAGTTACTCCATCTCAAAGGCTAGCCACTGCAATCCGCTATCGCGCTCGATTTGCAGTACGACGGGATCGTGCGGTTTGATCTGGTCGATAGCTTTGCGAAGTGAAGTGAGCGAGTCGACGGGAGTGCGGTTCACGGTATGAATAACATCTCCTGTCTGAAGGCCGCTCGGGGAACTCAAGAAATCGGCGACCCGCGCGACCACGACTACTCCGGCGGGATTACGCAGAGGGCCTAATGCGGAGCGTAGGTCGTCGTTTAGATCAAGCGCGAGAATTCCGAGGCGCGAAACGAGGTTGTCTCTGGCATTGGCGAGATCTGGGAGGGCGTCCATCGGGTCTTTCATTTCTAGAGCGGCGATGAAAAGTGTTTTGCGTTCAGTGCCGCGGAGGACATCGAGTTTGAGCGAATCATCCAGAGGGTGCAGATAGAGAGCGGAGGTGAAGGCGGGAAGCGTGCCGATGGCGCGGCCGTCGGCACGGAGCACGATGTCTCCGATTTTGAGACCGCCGGCATCGGCGGGGCCGCCGGGGGTTACGTCGTCGATCACGACTCCCCAATTTTGCGAGAGGCCCAAACCTTTGGCCAAGGTGTCGGTGATGGTTTGCGCTCCGGCTTTGACCTCGATGCGATGCACGTGGCCATACTTGCGCAGGCTCTCGTAGACGAAACGAACGATGCGCGCGGGGATGGCGAAGCCTAGTCCTTCGCTGCCACCCGCTTCGGAAAGAATAAAAGTGTTGATGCCGATTACGTAGCCGTCGCTGTCGACTAATGGGCCGCCGCTATTGCCTGGATTGATGGGAGCGTCGGTCTGAATGTAGACCATAGGACGACTGGGATCTGCCTGGCGGGCAACCGAACTTACTACGCCCATAGTTACAGAATTTTCGAGCCCTTCGGGGCTACCCATAGCAAATACCAACTCGCCCTGATGGACTGGCCGATGACTGCCGAGCGAAAGGGTGGGCAAGTTAGTGTGATCGATTTTGAGGAGAGCAAGGTCAGTGTCTTTGTGGAGGCCGACTAATCGGGCCGCGACTATGCGCTGTTTGCCGACGGGCGCGAGGCGGTCGGGAGAATCGACCGAGGGCAGTGGAAGAGCCACGTGGATGATCTGGGCACCCTCGACCACATGAGCGTTGGTCATGATGTAGCCGTCGGGGTCGACGATTACTCCCGAGCCGATCGCGTGCTCGCGAGTGATGAGGGCGGTCTGACCGCGACCGGTTTCCTGCGACGCGCCATAGCCGGTGACCAGAATTTGGACGACGGCGGGCGAAATTCTGGCAGTGAGTTGCTCGATGGCGGAGTTGAGTTGCTGAAGGACCATGGGCGGCTCGGTGGGGCGAGTTCCAATGGCTTTGGCTTTGTCGCTGTCTGGGTTGGGTGCTTGGCCGGCAGCGGCGGGCGGCGCTGGCGCAGTTTGTTGGGCAAGAATCGGCGTTGCCAGGCGGAGTGAGGAAATGCATGCGAGGAGAATAATCAGTGAAACGCGGCATTTTCTGTGGAATCGTCTTTTGGATCCGCAACTCGGGACGAGCATGGTGGAACGCTCCTTGGTGCGAGGCAACTCATCGGGAACGAACTACATTATGAGGGCGCGGGTGTGTGAATTGAAAGCGAACCCGCGGTTAGATTCGAAATGGAGTCGCGAGGTTGAGGTTGTTGCGGAGCGATTGAAGCGGGGTGAAGGACCCGCCTGAGAGGTAGCTGAAGGCCAGACTGTCGATCCGGCGACCGTGGTAAACTGAAGGTCCGCACGCCGGAGAGGTGGCCGAGAGGCTGAAGGCGGCGGTTTGCTAACGCGGAACGGCGCAGGCCCATTTCCCTTTCCTCTGAATCACTTAGCCCCTCTCCGATAGCCCGAAAAGGTACTCATCATTAGGCCCGCGAATAGGCCCGCGCCTTCGATGGTAGAATTTCGCCGGAGGATGTTTCCATGCCCCGTGAAATGACGGCAGGCGAGTTCGTCGCTGAGGAATTGGAGCGAGAAGCCGCCGCGATGCCCGCAACCTACAAAGCGCAAGCCGACATTCTGCGCGAGTCTGCGAAGAATTTCCGCGTGAATAGTAGCAAGAGAAGAGTCCGCGTCTGGGAAGAAGGCGAGCCGGGTTATCCGGGCAAGAAGTAAGCGAGCGGACCGGGTTGGCTGAGGACCGCAGTCCGCTCTATCGCGAGGAGCCCATCCACGCGAATCTTTCAATCTTGGGTGATGAGTGTTTCCAGTTCTTCAATCGTTGGCGCGTTCGAGTCCGGCTCCATGTTGAGCGCCGTCGCGAAGGCGTCCAGAAGATCGTCCAACGTGGCGGTGGGATTCTCGCGCTGGGTTTTCTCGAAACGATTATTGAACACGGACACGCTCCAATCCGGGCATGTATTCCAGAAGCGCCGGTGGAACCGGTCCGGGATGCTTGAACTCCCAATCGCGCGGCGAAATGAACCGAACGTTGAGAAGGTGCTCCAGTAGGGCACGCCGTAAGCGGCGCTTTGCGACTTCGGGAATGTCGCATGCGAGGTTGACCCGCCAAAGTTGGCAGTAGCACGTAGCCGGGCAGCAATTCATTTCGGTTCCTCCACGATGTACGCGACCATGTTCGATTCCAGAATGTCTTTTTAACCGCTTGCGCCCGCGCTCGTCTGCCAGATATTCCGAGCGCACCTGTACGTGGGCGGTGAACGTCTCGCCTACGGCGACGAAGATGACTTTGACAGTTCTCATAGAAAAATCCGGTGGGGGGCAGGTTCTCCCACCACCGTTTAGCTGACTTGTTGTACCGGCGCTTCTATGGACGAGTACGCCGGAGACTCGGAGAGGATGTACCGCCTCTCGCGGTATTGAACAGCCGCGCTTGCGAGCGGTGTTACAACTTGATGCGACCCTGAGCGGCATCCAAGAGAACCTCTTGAGCGATGCCAGAGCCGCGATGCGTTGATGGGCGCGAGGAATCCCGATCTAGAGCGCGGAGCTTCTTCAGTCTCGCGCCGTCCGGCCCGGAATCGAATTTGCGCAAACCTTCCTCGGTCGCTTTCAGTATGGTCTTTGCGACGTCAAGGCGTTTGACTTCGGATTCCAAATCCCAAACCGCGTGGTCGAGTTTCTTCCCGATGCGAGCGGCCTGAGCCTTCGCGCCGCCCATCAATACGCCGTCCTTGAGCGCATCCTGTACGGCTTTAAGGTCGGACTTTAGTTGGTCCACGACGCCTTGCAGAATGGGGATTTGCGGTTCGATGACCGAGATGAAGTGACGCCGATCCGCGATGCGGTTGACGAGACTGGAACGATGCGATTCCAAACTAGGAATTTCGCGCAAGTTGAGACGTGTGTCTGCCGGACCGCGCTCCGCCTCGAACTTCTTGCGCGCTTCCTCTACATCGACGTGCCCCACGTTGGGGCCGTACTTGGCCGCTAACAATCCGAAGGAACCGTCCATTATTTCGTCTCCTTAAGCAAGAATCCCCATTCCGCGTCGAACGTGGGGTTGGGAGAAGCAAACCGCTCGGCTTCCTCTTTCGAGAAGCCAACCCACCACGCCTCGACTCCCCATCGAGGCGCTTTGAACTCCCCACGGCTCCGCGCTATGATCTCTGCGCTGTTAACTAAGGAGTAAACACGATGGCTCAAAACGGTTCTCTGGTCCGGGATCACGGCGCTTGGTATCTGCGCTACTACGAAGGCAAGAAGCGAAAGAAAATCCACCTGGGCCGCGTCGAGGATTACCCCACGCGACGGCTCATCCGCGGGCGTCTGGAAGAAGAACGCTCGCGGCTCCGGCTCGCCTCTAGCTCGGATCATCTGGGCACGACGCTCGCCGCCTACATCGAGCATCACTATCTTCCCGAAGTCCAGCCACGCCTTCGCCCGTCCACCTACGCCGGGTACGCGGGCCTGTTCAATCGTTATCTAAAAGAGCGGGCCGGAACGCGGCTCTGGGTGATGCGCCCGTATCACGTGCAAGAATTGCTCAACGAGATTTCCCGAGATGCGAAGCGCCCGCTCCGAAAGACCACGTACTCTCATCTGAAAGCCTTCATCTCGGTCGTGTTCAATCACGCCCGAAATTACGGCTTCTACACCGAGGCGAATCCAGTGACGGGCGTCTTTCTCCCGGCCCGCGCTCTGCGCAGTCGGGAAACCGGCTTCTATACGCTGGAGGAAATCGAGCGCGTGCTGCCTCTACTCTCGCTGCCCCATCGCGCCGCCGTCGCGATTGCTGGTTACGCGGGCCTGCGATTGGCGGAGATTCAAGGCTTGACTTGGGATTGCTACGACGCCGACACCATTACAATCGAAGAAACCCAATGGCGGGGTCACCGTTCTCCGCCCAAGTCCGTCGCCTCTGCTGCGTTCGTCCCAGTCATCAGTCACCTGCGGGCTATACTAGACGAGTACCAGCGGTCGGCTCCCGTGACGGACATAATGTTCGCGGAATCTCTCGACCACGTAGGACGCCGGCAAGTCAGAGCGGCGATGAAAAGCGTAGGCCTGACGTGGCGCGGTTGGCACTCATTCCGGCGAGGGTTGGCGAGCAACTTGTTCGAGCTAGGCGTGAGTGATAAAGTGGTTCAGAGAATCCTGCGCCATTCGCGGGTTTCGATTACGAGGGATAGATACGTGAAGGTCCGTGATCCGAAGGTCGAAGCAGCCATGCAGACGCTGGAGGATGCCGTGAATAGGCCCGCGAGTACGGGCCGCGCCACGGCGAGCAACACGGATGTAAGTGATAGTCAGTAAAGGGTTTGGAGAGGTGGCCGAGAGGCTGAAGGCGGCGGTTTGCTAATCGGTAAAATCTGCTCGGATACCTTTACAATCAAATCGTTACGGACGTAAAAGTGCACCGTTTTGGGTGCTTTTGGATACGTTTGGGCCCGATTATGCGATGGAATATGCGATGGATGTCTAGTGAATCGGTAGGGTTTTTTGGGCGAGGCGTCGGCGTGATCTGAGGATCATCAATACAACTTTTCCGTGCCCCTCAGTCCCTAGCAAAACTAAAATCTAATGCAGTCTTGAAATCTCGGCCTGAACTTCCCTAGCAATGCTCTCTCGACTCAATGTGATCTCCTGTCGCAGACGCGACCCAGAAGGATAGCACGCTCGTGTGGTTGAATTCCCTACTCTTGAATGGGACAATTCCGCGATGAAAAACCTTTGGCCGATCAAACACGTTCTAATTCTGTTCTCGGTCACTTTGCTGGCGCTCGGTCAAACTAAACCCAGTGCTCCCACACTTACGATGATTTCAGTCCAACGATTGACGGTTGGGGAAGCGTTTGATTGTCCTTCAATCGATATGCAATGGCTCGAAGGACACTGTTTCTCTCCTACCGACGAGAATTTACGGGCACCTAAGCACAAGTATTTGGTGACTGTCACTTTCGACAGAGCCGTCGAAACGGATAAGGACGGCTGGGCTTGGGATTTCACCTGTCGCTTGGATTCATACAAGGCAGCGACCTGTCGAGTGAATAAGCGGACGAAACCGGAAAACTAAGCGTGAGAACTCCTGATGGGTTAGAAAGAACGAAGAGATGGATCGACCTGATTGCCGGGTTGTCCGTAATCGCTACGATGGTGTTCATCGCTCTTCAGTGGAACGAAATGAAAACTGGAGCAATAGATACACACGACCTCGCCCTTGTCGCAAAGGCTCAGGCCGATGCGGCCACAAAAATATCTGAGGCTGCGAGTCAATTTTCGAGAAGCACGGACGGAATCAATACCAAGGTCGCCGCTGCTGTCGATGCTATGGGAAGAAATGCGGAAGCCGCGAAAAGTTCCGCAGAAACGGCCAAGCAAATTCTGGCGTCATCTCAGAAACAATTTGAGATTGAGGAACGACCCTATCTTTATTTCGTTCCATCTGACTTGAATTCGATTTTGCCGAGCAAGTTCTTTGGCAGGGATGCCCCAGCGGAGAGCATCGCTATAAACGTCGGGCTGATAAATGAGGGACGAACACCAGCGGTGGACTTTCGAGGGCCAGAGCCGATGCTGATTGTTCGCCCCGATTCAGAAGCACCGATTGTGGGAATTGCCACACACATAGGTTCGGGAGACACAATCGCACCTACGGGGCCGGGTAGTCCGGGGCGAGTCTTCACGGCTATTAATCGAGACCACATTTCCGCGAAAGACATAGAAGAAATTGAAACTGGGAAGAAATTCATTTTTGTCGTTGGGGGAGGAGAGTACGCTTCCCAATACCGAACCGGCACTCTCTATTGCACGAGTTATTGCTTTATGTACAACCCAACAGGTCATCCGTTTCGCGCTTGCACCCCTCCAACGACGACTTGCGAGGTGAGCGGAAAACGTTCTCACGAATGAAGTCTTGATCGCCAATTAGATTCGTGTCCAGAAAGTCTCTTTCGGCTCTTCGTCAACGTCGATGGGAATTGCCTTATCAGCGTCCTTCAATAAACGCAATGCTTGCGGCCATCGATTCCGATGGACTCGGTGACGCATTCGTAAACGGTAGACACATAGGTAACTGCTGCCATCTGCTAATGCGAGGGGGAACGAAGCAGCAGCCGTACGACATGCCTTAAAACGACGCTTGCAGCTGCGATGGCCAGGACGAGTGTCACTCGGGACCCCCAAACACCACGAGCAGCCTCTATCGCCGATACGACGTAAGCAGCGATGAATGCGATAACCGCAGCAAGTACAGCTGTCTATGACAGCCGCCTTGAAACCCCAAGGCCGCCGCAGCACGAAGCATGTAAGGCCGCCAGCACTGATCCCCAGAACGCTGGCGAAGAGTAAGTTGACGACGAACAAAACGGTAGCGCCACTTGTCCCGATCATTACCCACCCACCTTGCAGAACCCGCCAACCTTCCCGAGGAAGTGGTTCCACTGCGCATCTTCGAAGCTGCTTCCGCCGAAATAAAATTGGGTTGGACTTGCGACAGTTCCTCCGAGATTGATATTGAAGTTGATGGAACCCGGCGAAGCTGGAGAAGCTGCAAACGTGATACTTGCCGGATAGAGCAGATGCCCTGGGTTAGTCGTAAAGGTCATGCTTTGCGAATTCATCGATTGCACATTCACGGAGAGGTTTTGAGTGAAGCCGAAAACGCTAACGCTGATCGGAATTGTTGATCCGGGACCCATGCCTGACGGTGGCGAGAACGTGACACTCTCCAGTCCGCCCCATCTTGAATAATTTCCGAACTGGGCGAAGTTGCCCTCGACAGCGCCCATAACCTGGCTTGCGCTAGAGCCACACCGCGTAGTCAGTCCGTATTGCTTACTCACGTTGTTTGCGGCTCCACCGCCGCCGCTTTGATCTATCAGCGGGGCAAAATGGGGTCCTCCTCCTCCAAAAGCGAAGAGCAGGAGGGAAGGATCTATGGGCCATTCCCATGTCGTTACACGGATCGTGTAAGGTGGACAATCATCCAGCCCCAGCGGGTCCGTCTGCGAAAGAGGGGTGTTCCCGACATACGCATAGCGGTTCCATGTCTGGGGATTCGTCGGATCCACTGCCACTAGTCCCGCTGGATCTGGCGAAAGCCACCGGCCCTGGCTCGGGCTGTGTTCACGAAACGCGCTGGGACGCGCTGACGCGCTATATAAAGGATGGACGCATCGAGATCGACGTAAGCGGAGACCGAAGGCCGTCTAGACGGGAGCAATTCTGAAGGGCATGCTTCCTTTGTGGCGCGATGTCGTGCGCACGAGGGGATTCATGAACAACACCGCAGCGCCGGATCTCGGCGCCACCCGCTTCAAGCGAAACTACCGCACTGCTGAAGAGAAACGGGAGATCGTCGAGGAGACGCTTGTGCCTGGGGTCTCGGTGGCGATCGTGGCTCGGGCGCGTGGCGTGAACGCCAACCTGGTGTTTCACTGGCGCAAGCTGTACCACGCCGGGCTTCTGGGCGACCGGCCTGCGACTGCAGCGGGCGAAGCCCGCGCGAGTGGGGTGCGGTTGCTGCCGGTGAGAGTTGCCGAAGATGCGCCGAATCAGTCCCCGATTCCGGTGGCCGTGAGCACAGCGTACCGCGTGAATCGGGAAGCGGTTGTCGCGCCGGGTTCGATGGAACTCACTTTGGCGAAAGCACAGATCCGCATCACGGGCACGGTAGACGCGCAAGCGCTGCGCGTGGTGCTGGAGTGCTTACGCGGATGATGGCGCTTCCGGCCAACACGCGCATCTGGATCGCGGCGGGCGTGACTGACATGCGGCGCGGATTCACGGGGCTGAGCGCGTTGGTGCAAACGACGCTCGAACACGATCCTCTCTCCGGTCATGTCTTTGTTTTCCGCGGGCGTCGCGGCGACCTGATCAAACTACTTTGGTTCGATGGGGACGGGCTTTGTCTGTTCGCGAAGCGTTTGGACCGTGGACGATTTATCTGGCCGAAGGTGGACCGCGGAACGGTGTCCCTCTCGCGAGCGCAACTGTCGATGTTGTGCGAAGGCATCGATTGGCGTCACCCCGTGCGAACCGCCGATTCCTTGATGGCAATCTGAGTTCGCGAGTGCGATATGCACAGTTATTTGTGCACCTGTGGACGCGTTGCAGCGGAGTTCATGACATACTCCGTCTATGGTTGCCAGGCCGACAACGCTGCCCGATCTGAACCGGCTAGATCGGGATGGTTTGCAGTCGATCCTGCTGGCAACCCACGAGCGATTCATCGCACAGTACGCAGAACTGATCGCGGCCCAAGAGCAGTTACTCGTCAAGGAAGAGCAGTTACTATCGCGTGTTCACGAGATCGAACACCTGAAGCTGCTGATTGCCAAACTGCGACGCCTGCAGTTTGGGCGTAAGTCGGAGAAGGTCGAGCGGCAGATCGAGCAACTCGAACTGAAGCTGGAAGACCTCGAAGCCCATCGCGTCGGGTCCCTGCCGCAGCCCGCTCGTGAGGCGGACGCGTCAGAACCCGCTCCGGCTCCCAAGAGTCGCCGTCCCCTTCCTGAGCATCTGCCGCGCGAGACCAGGACCCACGCACCTGCGGAACCAGCCTGCCCGGAGTGCGGCGGCACTCTGAAGAAGCTCGGCGAAGATGTCTCCGAGATTTTGGAATGGGTTCCCGCCAGTTTCAAGGTGATCCGCCACGTGCGTCCGAAGCTGTGTTGCGCGGGATGCGACAAGATCGTGCAAGCTCCGGCGCCGAGCCGCCCCATCGATCGTGGCTTGGCTGGTCCGGGACTGCTGGCCCATGTGCTGACTTCGAAGTTTGCGGACCACTTGCCGCTGTATCGCCAGTCGGAGATCTACGCTCGCGAAGGAGTCGAGTTAGATCGCTCGACGCTGGCGAAGTGGGTCGGCGAGGCCAGCCACTTACTCGAACCCTTAGTCGAGGCATTACGCCGCTACGTGATGGCGGCCGATAAGTTACACGCGGACGATACGCCGGTTCCAGTGCTGGCTCCGGGCCATGGCAAGACCAAGACCGGGCGTTTGTGGACGTATGTGCGCGACGATCGTCCGTCGGGCTCGAACGCAGCTCCAGCGGCCTGGTTCGCCTACTCGCCCGACCGCAAGGGCGAACACCCGCGGCACCATCTGCGTCAGTTCCGTGGCATTCTGCAGGCCGACGCTTACTCCGGTTTTAATCAGCTCTATGAGGACGGGAGTATACGAGAAGCTCCGTGCCTGGCACATATCCGCCGCAAGTTCTTCGACCTGATGGAAGCGCACCGCTCGCCGATTGCGAGCGAAGCGGTCGAGCGCATCGGCGCCTTGTATGGAATCGAGCAGGAAATCCGCGGGCGGCCTCCTGAAGAGAGACTCGAAGTTCGCAACACGCGCTCGCGGCCACTGCTGGACGCGATGCGGGCGTGGCTGGAAACATCTTTGTCGAAACTCTCCCGGAAGTCCGATACCTCGGCGGCGATTCACTATGCCCTCGCGCGCTGGGACGCCTTCGTGCGCTACTGCGCCGACGGCCGCATCGAGATCGACAACTCGGCAGCCGAGAGGGCTCTGCGTGCGGTCGCGGTGGGCCGCAAGAATTACTTATTCGCCGGCTCCGACGCCGGTGGGGAACGAGCCGCAACTTTCTATTGCCTGCTCGGGACGGCCAAACTGAACGACCTCAATCCCGAGGCCTACCTGCGCCAGGTGCTGGAGCGCATCGCTGACCACCCGGTGAACCGCATCGCAGAGTTGTTGCCTTGGAACCTTGGGTTGACCGATACTGTCATGGCACTCACCCCGCGATAGTACACACATCCAGTCACACAGGTCGTGTCCATTAACAAAAAGAAGTGGACACGACCTCATCACCTCATCCCGTCTCCCACGTCAAGACGTTAGTCGGTCCTCGGTTACAGATCGACAACAACGCCGCCGAACGCTCATTGCGCGGCGTGGCCCTGGGCCGCAAGAACTACCTGTTTGCCGGGTCGGATCGAGGCGGCGACCGTGCCGCAGCCATCTACGGCCTGATCGGTTCGGCGAAACTGAACGGCCTCGATCCCGAAGCCTATTTGCGCGAGGTGCTGACCCGTATCGCCGACTACCCCATCAACCGCATTGCCGAACTTCTGCCTTGGAACTTCAAATCCATACCTGCGGAAGTGTCCACTTAACCTGTTCGTGGACACTTAGCAAGACGGTCCTCTTCGGACGCTTACTCAGTTCCTGCCCTGTCGACTTTTCACAAAGACACCTAGAAGAGCGACCGCCACCAATGCCACGACCAAAACCATCTCTAGTGTGGAGTGAAAGAGTGGGGCGTTCTGCCGTCTTAGTCGCAGGAACATCATTATCTGAAACGCAGCGATCAGCAGGAGTATCATGAACCACAGCACCCTTACGGCTTTCTTGCGCATGAAGCGCTGGGTCCGAGACGTTTCCTGATCGAAGTGTTTGGGCTTGTCGAACATCCTTCATTTCCCCGCTCTAGTCATTGATGAACAAGTTACCGCTACTTCTTGCAAATCGGAATTGACAGCGAAAGACTGCCTCCCACACTCCCTCCCACTCGCGCACCTACGCCCGGCCCGAACAGCAGGCTCACGCTATCCGGGGTCCAATCAAATCCGACAGGCCCAACCGACCCGTTGATATCCGGCGAGGCAGAGAACTTAATAGTTGTCGGCACAAGAGAACTAGAAGCAGTTACTTGTAGGCCGCCGATTGCTGCTCCGCCAGCATCAAACCAGTTAGGATTGGTACTCATTGCAGATAACTGCACGGGAGGGGTAAACGATATCGCGAGGGCGGAGTTTCCAAGACCATCGGTACTGAATACAAGAGAGCCTGAGACAGAAGCCCCAACCGCAACGGTGCCGCTTGGTCCTAGACCAAAACCAGCGCTCCCCCCCCACCCGACTCCAACGGTCCCACCCGACAGCCATGCGCCCGCTCGCGAAGCAAGGTATGCTGCATACAGCCCGCCGAATTCTGGGGTCGCTGCCAAGTTTCTGAGAGTCGAAGGCGAGATGCACTTCTTCCCGTTGTTTGCGGCCTCGGGAGTCTGACTGCATCGTAACTGAAGCGCATTACGACGCAGCACCCTTGTGTGACAACCGTCGATGGTTAATTAACGTCACGACGATCCACCCGACTACCGCAGATGCTGCGATGCCGAGCACTATCAGCCAGAAGTGGGATCGAAAGTACCCGAAAGTCCCCTCCCCGATAAAAACCATCCAAAAGACGATTATTATCAGAATCGCGGTGTTTGCCGGAGCCCGTCTTCTTACTTCTTCCAGAGCTTCCTTCCTCTCCTCTGGTGTCATTTCGTGCTGCCCTGAGCGTTCACCACGAACGAGACTCACGATTGAAACCGGGATTAGCAGAACCGCAAGTGACAAGCATCCCCAAGGTAGCCAAGAGTTACCTGATCCAGCGATTCCTCGGGCAACTTGTTCGTCGAATGTCAGAAACTTAAACAGGAAAAGCAGCCAGCAGATCGCGGCGGCGTTGACGGCGAACGCCAGCAAATAAAATACCTTCGTGCCACTCTGTCTGGCCCGCACAGCCGCCAAGCCAACTAGAGCAACGTAAACGACCAGGAGCATAGCAATAGTCATTTTGGGAGAAACCTCCGTCTAGCCGGGCAATTTTTTGCAAACGTTGTTTATCTGCTGTGTGAATGCGTTTTGAGCATTGGACATAGCCGCAGCTTGTTGTAGGAACCACTTCGTAGCTGCAGCTCCACCTCCCGATATCCCGCCGTTGATCGCGGGGATCAGTGCGGACCCTCCCCACGTTTCTTGACACATAGCGTAGGCGAAGGTCGAGTTGAAACATCCCCACGCTGCACCAGTCAATGTCCCGAAGGATGCCCCAAAGACCACACTCGACCAGATTGACTGACTATTGATCTGGCCCATTGTGTTGTTGAAGGTTTGCTGGGCCTGAGCTACACACTGTTTGCGGCTACAACCCGCTCGATCAGCTTCTTTCGCTCTTCCGCTTCCAGGCAGCGAGTTGCCGCATAAGGCCCCACCAGACAGCAGCCACAAAGAACATAAGAAGAACATCCATAGCGATGGTGGTCTCCCACGGATACGCTCCGGGCCTGTGGGTGATCGTGCGGAAAACTGCGTAGTCAATGCCTCGGTACAAAATAATGAACGGAAGACCGAAGCGCAATAACGATTGCCAATAGCTGGAGCATTTAACGCTAATATGATCTAAGTCCCAACGCATAACACCTCCCCATGCTTATCATGGAATCTGTTGACATGCCGCAAGGGCCGCTGCTAGTTGACCCTTCGCTTGCCGATACCCGCTAATGTCACTAGACACGGCCTGTATCGTGCCTTCTAGCGCTCCACCAACAATGCCAGTGAGCGCGCCTGGGATGGCACCCTCAAAACAGCCGCCCTCAACAGTAAGCACACACCCAATTATTCCTCCGCTGACTGCTCCGCCGCCAGCTGCCTTGAAAGGAACAGCGATATTATTCCAAATCGTGTCCTCCACAGCGTCATTGAAGGTGTTTTGGGCATCTCTTTCGCACTGCTGCTGCGCAGGCGATTTGGGCTGGACTTGCTTTGTAGCGGAGGTATATCCGTTGTTTGCGGCTCCACCGCCGCCGCTTTGATCTATCAGCGGGGCAAAATGGGGTCCTCGTCCTCCAAAAGCGAAGAGTCCTCCAAAAGCGAAGAGGGAAGGATCTATGGGCCCAGGATCTATGGGCCATCCCCATGTCGTTACACAGATCGTGTAAGGACAATCATCCAGCCCCAGCGGGTCCGTCTGCGAAAGAGGGGTGTTCCCGACATACGCATAGCGGTTCCATGTCTGGGGATTCGTCGGATCCACTGCCACTAGTCCCGCTGGATCTGGCGAAAGCCACCGGCCCTGGCTCGGGCTGTGTTCACGAAACGTGAAGTCATACAGGGTACTTGCTGTATCGGCGTTATGGCTTGTGAACGAAGCATCGGATGTCCCAGAGAGATCATATTGTTCGCCAAAAGGCGCATAAGCAGAACTCGAATACATCCCTCGTGCCTGTGACGAGGTCAGCCGAGAACTTCCCAGCCAATCGGAGTGGCGGTAATACGCCAACCCCGACGAATTATAAATTGCCGTCCCGCCGCCCGGAAGATACGCGAACGCCTTAGTCAAAGTCGCGCCGCTCATTATGGCCGTTTTCCCCAGCGGGCTGTAGAGAATCTCCGTGTATGCAGAGCCATTCTGCTGTTCCACCATCTGCCCCAAGGCATCATAAACTAAGTTCGTGGTGTTGACGCTCGCAGGATTGCCCCAGTTCGGGTCCCAGGTGTAGGAATTTACATTGTCAGTGCGCAGATTACCATTCCGGTCGTAGCTAACGCTGGCGCCAGGGATGGAATAGAACTGGTTCGTAGTGGCGCCGTTGCTGAATATGTAACTCGGAAGAAATGTACTGCTCCCTGACTTATTGATATTGCCGAAGGAATCGAAAGTGAAGAGCTGTTGCCACTTCGTGCTACCGCAATCTGCACTGTAACCGTTCGCATCCTTACCACCGAGTCGCGCCAGGTCGTCGTAATAGTAGTAGCAGGTCTGGCTGTCGGACGTGCCAGGAATGGTGTCGTTAATCACCAGTTTTTGAACGGTGCCGTTCGTGTTCCAGTTCAGCGTGCCGGTGTCGGTATTGCCGTTAACGTTGAATGTGTAGCTGGCTGGCCGTCCAGTGTTGGGATCGTAGGTAAAGCCATCGCTGTCCCCAGATCCAAGTGTGACTCCAGTCAGGACGCCCAGTGGATTCGATGTACTGGTAGTAGAGTAAGAAACGGGGTTGACTAATGGGCTGATCCCGGATGACGCTGTGACCTGTGTATACCGGCCTTCGCCGTCTAGTCCGGTTCCGTTGGCTCCGTAGTAGATTGTGGGCACACTTGGGATGCCGCTCAATAACTTAACTGTACCGGTAGGCCAATAAGCCGCCGCCGTGTGATAGTAGCCACCGGAGTGAGGAGTCGCTTCATACACGTCGCTCGTTTCACCACGCGGAGAATAACTGTAGAATTCATCAGTGACATAAACGCTGAGGTTCGAAGTGTTGAATGTCGTGGCTTCCACCATGTTAGTCTTGCCGTTAAGGACGGTCACGCCTGCGGGGTAAGAACTCTCGGAATCATAGGTGAACTGCCTAATGATCGTATTCGCAACACTCTTATTACCAGCTTTCAACAGCCGATGGACGCCATCGTATGAATAACACGTAATATTCCCAGCGTTGTCTTTCTTTTGCACCAGGTTACCAGGGAAACTATAATTCGTGCCGTCGCCGCAGGGTGAGATTGTATCGTAGGTGTATGCGACGGTGCCGCTAGTTCCATCATTGCCCGTCTCCGGGTTAGACTCCAATGTCATGCGTCCCAGCCAGTCATAGACAAATGTGCGTAACTGCTGTCCACTGGGTGCGGCCTGCGCGTTTTGCGTGACGGTAAGCAGATCGCCGAGAGCATCATAAGTATATTTTGTCCACAGACCAGTTTTGGCGTTCGATTGATTGCAGGTTCCAACCAAGGGAAGCGTGGACGATATTTCGCAAACAGAAGTCAGCCTTCCCAAGCCATCGTATTCGAGCTGCTTCTGAAATGTCTGCGAGCCGCTGACACTTTGAAGAACGTCGTTGTTTGTATAGGTGTAGGAAGTTGTTCCACCATTTGCGTCAGTGGCTGTCAGAACACGCCCCAGGGCGTCATACGTCGAGTCAATCCCAGGAGCCGAAGAATTAGTCGTACCCGCAGTCGCGCTGAATGGCATTGTGTTCCGAGAAGGCTGACCCAAGTTGTTGTAGTCGGTCTCCCAAGTGTCATAATTGGTGGCACCCGGCCCTTGCAATCGTTGGCTGAGAATAGGCCGCAAAAAGCCGTCCATGGTGGTCCGAAAATCCGAAACTGAGTGGCCGCTGTTAAAGTTCTGCAGCGCGGTTTCCACCGCCGTCTCGCCGTAATAGTTGATCGTGGTTTCATTGTTTTCTTGGTCGTAGATGTTTGCGGGCCGCCAGAAATCCGGGTCAGTGTAATTTGAGGTGACGTTGTTGCCGTTCGGGTCGGTTGACTGAGTTGCAACACCACCCACACAGTTCCAAACTGTAGAGGTCGACAGATTGACTTGCGGCCCCACCACGGCCACACCGGTAGGAAACGAATTTCCACACGAGGCTGTGGTCGAGCCTTGAGTTGCTCGACTGTAGGAGTAGGTCGTGGTGGTGATGCCGTTGATATCCGTGATAAAATTCAAGTTACCTGTGTCATAGTAAGTGTAAGTCGTGGATTGCGAGGTCGAACTGCTTGTTGAAGTGGTAGCTGTGGTCAGATTTCCACGCGAACCGGTAACGGCAACGTGCTGCGGAGTGCCTGTCGTGGTTGTGGGTGTCGTTTGGTCGTAGGAGAAGGTCGAGGAGGCGATCGTGGTCTTGGTGCCGCTAGTCCAGTCATAGACCGTTACGGAAGACGGCTCGCCTAATCCCGTATAAGAAACTGCTGTTTCGAGAATTAGGTTCGTCGTTCCAGGCGCGCCTCCTGTCGTCACTCCGTAGTTGTATTCCTTGTCATCGGTGGCCAATCCAACGGGGCTGTATAGGACTTCTGACAAGCGGGGCGCGGTGTTCTGAAGCTGGCTGTAAGCGTCAATCTGTGTAATTGGTGAACTTACCGTGACGGCGGCACAATTCGTGTAGTTGGCGTTGTAACAACGCGTGCTCGTTGCCAGCAGGGTCTGTGTTCCGTTAATCAGTTGATTCACCTGCCGTTGGGTTTCATAGAAATTGTACGTCGGAGTGCCATTGGTGCCATCTTCAGCAAAGTTGATGACCGTTTGATTGCCGTTCGGATCGAGGGTAGTTGTCGTCCACGTCGATTTTGGGCCCGGCGTACCTGTCACTAAAGAACGGGAGTATTGCCAACATCCACCAGAAGAACAAGAGGTACTCGGGCTGAGTATGCGGGTGAGACCTGCTGTAGAACCGTCACTATAAATCCCGGTGCCATTTGTACCGCCGCTGTGGGAATAGGAGTATGTGACTTCACCGCCTGTGGGTAGGGTCACGGACGCGATTCTCCCCGTCACGCAAGTGGGAAAGGTGCCCGGCAGTGGCGTGCATGAGGACCCTGGTGTTATCTCATAAGTAAACACATAGCTGGTGCCGTCCGGAAGTGTGATACCGCTGACAAGCGCATTGCTGAGTGGGCCATATTCGCTAACACCAGTGACGCCAAAATCGGTCTCCACCGTATACTGCGTGTAGTCCATGGTGTAAGTGGCGTTAGCGCCCGACGGTGCGGTATAAGTAAACGTCATCGGGCTAGAGGGAGTGCCGCCACCGGCAATCGTCAAAACCGGCGTCGTACTTGACAGCGTGTCGAAGAACTGTCCGCTCGTGTTTTCCGTGATCTCATTCCCGTTTGCATCTGTGAAGCTACCCGAGGGGGCGCTGCCGGTGATCGGGGCTACTATTACGCGTCCCGACCGCGACGTAACAGTTACATTGCCCAGGTTTGCGTTCAGCGTATAGCCTGAGCCGTCGGTGGCAGTAGCGCTTGCTGTACGAATGCTTGTGACGCCGCATTGCGACGCGGCCGGGCTATAGAGGATTGTATAGATCGAAGCAGAGTGGAACACGCCGAATTGGTCACCATAGCCGGAGGTCGACCAGTAGGTCCAACCGTAATGCACTTCGTCGCCGCCCTCCCCTAGGCATTCACCGGTACCCGTTCCCGAAGTCTGCAAAACATAGCCGAAGGCTGCATAGGTACTGGTCCAGCCCCAATTGCTGGCAGGTTGCCACTGCTTAACCCCACTGGAGGTTACGGGAGTCCAACCCGAACTGTCGTAACTCAGGTTGTAAGAGAACGGCATACCGCGCCCGGCTTTGTTGAGTATCGGAATCGCGAAGTGGACGTTCAAATTCCCGAGATTTACCGTATCAAATGGCCCTCCGCCAAAGCTGCCGAACGGAGGCGTACCCGTTGCCACCTGTCCTGACGCCATGACCGTTCCAAGGATGATGAATATTGCGGCAAGCGATGAATGGAGTTTCATGGTCCTTCTCCTTGCGTGGTCGCTCATGTCTAGTTGACGGCGAAATCCGAAAGCGGCAGGCCAGTATTGAAGGCCGCCCCCGAAATGGTCATGTTCACGAGCACGTTCCCCTGCGAAGATCGCTGGATATGCGTCGGAACCGCGACGCCGTTGATGGCCTGATAATTGGAGAAATCAATCTCAACAGAAAGGTTCGTACTTGCGTTGCTATCGGGGTGGGCGTTGAAGGTGATCGCGGCAGGCAAAAGCGTGGTTACATCGAGATAAAAATCCATCGTGCTCAATTGTTGCGGGCTCGGGTTAACCCCCGGCGGATTCGTTTGGTATATGTAGGACTGAATATGCTGAACGGCTTCGCCGTTGTGAGTTTCCTGACCGACATAGTTAAGAACAACGTTCGGACCCGCCGCCAGGGATCCGAGCACCGGAAAGAACCAAACCGCATCCGTCGCGCAGTTTTGGGAAGCAAACAGGCCAGACTTACCATTCGGAGCAATCCATTGCCCCAGGGCCGCGCCGGTAGACGCGTCACGAATCTCGGTCCATGTTCCGTTCGGAAAAACTATGCTCATCCGGCTTTCGCCTGTGCCGGACGCGAGTAGTGTGATCGTCCCAGTCTCGGGAGTTGTCCCGCCTGACCAGGTGACGCTGCCGGTCAGGGTCACGTCAGTAATCCGAGTCCCTCCGGTCAACGCGGCAATTGACTGGGACGCGAAGGACACAGCTTGAGGATCGCTCTGGGGTTGAGTCTGAGCGAACCCTACAGAGACAAGAAGCAGAATAAGGGGCACACAAAACCTGAAGCGAGCCATAGGCCCACCTCCATATAGTTTCGGTTCGCCCCCTCAGGAAACCGTGGTCAGCACACTAAAGAAGTTACTGTTTGGTGTCAAGTTAAAAAGCGAGATCATCACAGCGGTGGGTGACGAACCTCACTTGGGCAACTTATATTTTCGTGGGTGACTAGCCATCTTCTTCTCACTCTTTCGTTACACCTGCCAACTCGGCGAGTGCCAGCCAGTGCCGTGGATGCGGGATATAACCTTGCCGAATTTTGCCCGCATACCAACGCGAGACACCAATCCGCTTTGCAATAGCCGTCGCCGCCGAGGCTTTCGCGAGTGGCCGAATCTTCTCTGAAAACAATTTTCCGGTGAGCCATGCCATTTGCATCGCGGGATTCCAAGCAGTTCGCGTCGATACGAGTTTGCGGTGGGTTGCCGCTTCCCTGGCAATCGCTTCCGGGTCCGCTAGGCGACGGTCAACGCCGACCTTCCTTCAATTCCGACTTGCGCTCTTCCAAATACATGTCAATCGCTCGTCGAATCAATTCCGCTAGGGGCGCACCCGTTACGTCAGACAGGGTCTTGAGCCTGTCCAATTGACTGACCCTGACCGCTAGTGAAATGGGCTTTAGGGGGTCTTTGTCCATGGCTGCATGCTATGTCATTGATAACTATATGTCAAAGCATGGCGGTAAACCACACACCCTTAAGTAACATTCTTCACGATGTTACTGTATTGAGTACATTCGTACCATATCGAACAGTATGTACATATTGTACGATGTATTCAGTTCTTGCTCACCATCGCAAACCAGACGGAGGGAATGGAACATGGCAACGCCAAAACATACCGCGGATTTTCTTGTGACCGATCACGGCACAATATTCCTGCTCTCGCCGGTCACGGAGGCTGCTACGGAGTGGGCTGATGAACATCTGCCGAGAGATGCAATGCACTTCGGAGATGCCATCGTTGTCGAGCACCGTTTCATCTTTGACATCGTTCGCGGTTTTATAGACGACGGCTTGACCTTCGAAGCATCCTAGCAATCCAAATGATGGTCACTGAGCAGGCTGGAGTTTTGTACACAGGAGAAAATCCCATGCCATGGATAAAACACGAACCCAATAACTTCTGTCCGCATTTGAACACCAACGCAGTCGGTCGTTGCGACTACTGTCTCGAAGCGATCTACGAATTCGTTTCCGATAGCCCAGTCGTCGTGTACCTGAAAAAGCGGGACATTCCAGTGACGCGGGAGAGGTATCTCAACATTGCGTATCTCGGCAAGCCACCGGCAGAACTCGGCAATGAACTCGAAGCCGAACTTCGAAGCGAAATTCGAACAGAGGAGGATCACGATGTCTGAACTGCTGCTGTCGTCTCAATTCGGTCAGGGAACTGTCCAGCACAACGAAGATGAATGTCGCATGTCGCTCGCGATTAAGTGCTCTCTGGCGCAGGTCAGCAGAGTTCGCGTACCTCGTCACAAGGCAGTTCAATACTGGGACGGTCTCTATCTAATCAAGATGGAGGCGGGACGAAGTCTAGAAATCCGCGCTTGCTGCCAGTTCAAGGCAAAGGCGATCTTTGTCGCCACACTTTTGGAAAACAAAAACAAACTTGAATCGAAATCTCATCAGGGAGGGATATGACATGAACTCGGGACAAAAGGCACCACTCGCGCTTACACCGGAAGAGCTTCGCGCACTCTTGGAAGTCACGCTGTCCCACAACGACCGGGAAGCATACGTCATGTGGTTGATCGGCGTGGCGCATGGACTCCGGGTTTCAGAACTGATCGAGCTTCGTCGCAGAGATTTCGAGGAATCCGCGACCGGCATACAGTTGACGGTGCAACGTCTCAAGAACTCCAACAGGACGACGCAGGAGCTTCTATCGGCTCCGAATCCGTTGCTGGATGAACTCACCGCCGTCCGCGAGTGGATCAAAGACCTGAAGCCGAACGACCGGCTGTTCAATCTTGGCGACCGTTTCGCTGTCGGTCGGCGATTCGAGAAATACGCGAAACTCGCCGGTGTGTCGACGCAGAAGCGCCATATTCATGTTCTCAAGCACACGACTGGCATCCTGCTTCGAAAAAGCGGTGCGGACATCGTGGTTATCCAGCAGGCTCTTGGTCACCGCTCGGTGCAGAGCAGCATGCAGTATATGCGGATCACTGCCGAAGAAGTCCTAGAGAGCCGTCAGAAGGCATTTGCAATGGCAGCGTCGCAGTGAGTTAACGCAGGAGGGATGATGAGGGTGAGAGAAGCATTAGAACAGGCGGCGGCACGATTCGATGACGGTGAGGCCGATGAACTGGAGACCGCTCGGACACTTGCCGACATCTTCGCTCGTTGTCCAGAAAACATCCCGCCGAACGAGCGTCGAGAAATTACGAAAATCATTGCGCGTGCCGTCGCGGGGGAAGTTGACGCGTATGATTCTCTCAGACTCGTGAGCGCCGTGTTGAGGTGTGACGGCATTTCTGAACGCCTGCTGCTCACGGTCTAAAGTGAGCGTAACAACAGGGCCGAGTCGGCTACCACGCCAACGATCCATTACAAATCTAGACATCCTCGGTACTATTGCCCACAAGTTACCACCGGTTACTTATGGGCCATACAATTCTTGAGTGCGCCCGTGTAGTCTTGGAGTTGGAAGCAAGTCCCGACCGATGCAGATGCATCAGGACACGGGCGTCAGATCGGGCGATTCGGACAGAGCCGACGCTGAAGTCTGAGGTTGCTGAAACGCAGCCATTGGAGGGCACATGAATGCTCTCGAAACAATCGCACCAAACCGCTCCTAGCGGTGACCTAGCACCATCCCAAGAAAAACTCCTGACACCTGAGTCTGTCGCAACTTTGCTTGGAGTGTCCCGTCTGTTCGTCATCAGGAAGTCTCGACTCGGGCAGATACCAGCAATCAAACTCGGCAAAGCGTCCGTAGACGCTCGCACAATTGCGTATTCAAATTCGCTATCGGAAAATGTCCCTAGCCACGAAACAAACCGATCCGCCGCGGGTGCTTGAATATTCGGAATTGCCATCGCCCACAGTTTCTGAGCGTCTTCAACCCTATTGAGTAACGGTCGCATTTTGCTCCCCCCTCTGCTCAGTCGGAATTATGGCCTGAGCCTGTTGTTGCTGGCGAAACCGCTTGCCAATGTCGCTCGCCTCGAATTCTGCCATGAATGACTTTTTTGTCAGACAGCGACGGTTGATGTTGTAAAGAGAGACCGCGGTGCCCTGCTTCCGGTACGTATCAGTGGTGATCGCAAATAGGCAGACCTCTCTTGCATGTTCTAGGCTCTCGCACCGTCGGAGTATTCTCGCGGCATTGATGCCCTGTCTCTCGGGATAACTCTTTTTGTTGATGTCCCGCAGTGTGTGCTTTTTCAACCCGAGACCCTCCCAGTACTTGAGTTGCATTTCGATATACCATTTGGCGAGTGCGGCTGCATCGGGAGAGATTTCGGTCGGGATGCTCAGAAACTTCAAATATGCCTGTGTCAACTGAATGCGATTGCTGTTGCCTCTCCGTCGGGTAATCGTGACCCACTTGTTGGACTCGCATTGTCCGATAACCTCAAGCATCCAGTTATAAGAGCACTTACATTTCTGCGAGAACAATTCCACAGAATCACTGATTGCATGGTCATCGGCACCACGGGCTATCAGGATGCCAATTAAAGTAATGCCTTCCGACGGCATCCATTTCGGTCTGTTGGTTGAGTCTAACCAGCGGCATAAGCACCTGTGTCGGTCGTAACTGTACGACTGTTGCGTCTGTTCTTCCATAGTGTTTCCTATTCTCCCGCCGGAATACTGGTGCCAGCGGGTCACCTCTGTACAACGTATAATCGTGAGTCAACCTCCCCAATACGTGGTACCCCAATACGTGTGCCCTATACTTACTACTAAGTATCAGTGCTGAAAGCAGTGAGTCAGGTCTCTAAACTGAGAACACTTTAGAACTTGAAGCACTGAATACTTGGGGAGCATCCCTCGGGCGGAAGCCTGAGGACATCGATGCAGGGGCGGAAGCCCCCGAACATGTTGCGGCACGTTTCGAGTCAACCTCCCCAATACGTGTAGGGGTTGACTCGATGTAGGATTTATATTCATCGCCTATCCGTTCCGCATCTCCTCAATCATCCTGCGCGTGGCTGCTCGTCGCTCCGTTTCCTCTGCCTCAGCGATCCGGCTGAGTTCGGCTCCTACATCGTCGATTTGGAACTCGACCGAGAGCCTTAATCGGCAATAGCGAGTCAAATCTGTCTCGTTATCCGTTGTTTTATTTCGAAAGACCTTAAGCAACTCGTCTTTTGTCCGGTGGGCCGAACACCGAAGCCATGCGACGGCATCAACGCCCAACAGTTCGAGCAAGTCCTTCGACGGCTTTGCATCGATCAGTAATTTCATCGCTGCCCGAGCGGAACCTTCTGGCCCGAGCGTTTGTACCATGTACCGGAGGGCGGTTTGCGCTGCGTCTCGGTCAGCCTGCAATGTCGTCATTCGTGCGCCGTGGTCGGCAGACTCGGAGCGCAACCGAACGAGTTCGGATTTCATGGTAGCGACCTCAGATGCATCGACCTTGCCGAGAGCCGACAGTTGCAATTCATTGACCTGTGCCGTCAGCCGCTCAACCTCGCCTCGGAGCCGTGTGACTTCGGCGGTCAATGCGCCCTTTGCTTCATCGTCACGGCGCTGCTGACGTTGTTTGATGAGTTCTCGAACCTCGCCCGCTGCTCGTTCTCTCGTGGCAGCGTTCGCCTTCTGGTCGTTCATGATGCTTCGCTGAACCTTTAATGCCTCGTCGAGCAACCCGTCGTCATCGTCGAGTGCGATGCGTCTTGGCCTGCCACGCTTCACCGGCTCTGGCGTTTCTATTTCGTTGATTGGTTCCATGCATTCCTTTCTTTCTTTCTATCGGTTAGTTGCTAGAACTAACCATTAGCTCCTGCCGCTGCCATCGCCTTCATTGCTGCCCCCACATCAAAGTTATTGAACGCGCAGTCATGGCAGACTCGATGCCCACGGCAATCAGGGCCATACTCGCCTTTGAAGTCTGGAAGTTGGTAGACATTCCAGCGTGCGACTCCGTAATTCAGTTCCATTCGCAATCTCTGCTTAACCAACAACCCGCGCTTGACCAGCCGTCTCAGCGCACGTGAGGAAGTTGCTGAGATTAGTTGCGGTGAAGGCATTTCTGAACCATGCCAAACGTTCCATGACAATTCAGACGCTTTCTGCGGAGATATGTAGCCAACTGCCTGAGCGTGTTTCATGATGTCCTGCTGTAATGTTGATAGCCCTCGTCCCATCACGCGCCTACCTGTGACTGCTGGGAGACTTCAGCAATCCACTTTTCGATAGCGCTACGTTCAAAGCGAACAACCTTCCTACTGAATCTGATCGATGGCAACGGATGCTGTGAGTTGAGCCTCGTTCGTGTTCGTGAGAGTTCCCTAACTTGGCCCACGCTGATTTTGAGCAATGCTGCAAGGTCATTTACGTCTAGCAATGAATCCACGTTTCCTTTCCAAAGGCGCATCCCAAAACAAAAAGGCGACCCCAAGATTTCTCTCAGGGTCGCAGGGTAGTGAACACGCTTGGCAGCAAAATGTTCACTGGTATAAAAATTGAATTGTCGGCGCTGCCAAGCAACCGTCGTACGCTTGAGCGTACATTTCCCCTGCGATGCCTCTGTTTTGGATCAGGCTCTAGCACGGATGTGCGAGCCTTCTACTGCGATGCCAGCCTTTCAGGTGACGGCCCACTTTCCCCGTCAGGGTGCGCCACTCCTAACCGTTGCCAGAGTGCCGGAGAGCAACTTCCTCTCATCTTCAATAATAGCGGAAAATCGGACTCCTGTCAAGCTCGAAATCGCAAGCATATCGGGCCGGTCTCTGTCAAGCGCTAGGATGTCATCCAAAATGAATGTGCAGATAGATCGGGGCGGGAGGTTGACTCCTAGGGACGTTACGGCATGGCTCGATGTACACGCGCCAGAGGCGATATGAGCGCACGGGCGTCAGAACGATCTATGGCTTCATCCGGCTCCCAGAGCGAGCGCCTGCGAAGGCTGTGCAGCGGCATCGTAGGCTGTGGCGCATCGGCAGACGGTAAGCACACCGGATATGCCGCTGTCAAGTGAAATTATACAATGTACAGACCACCCTTCCGAGCGCCTAGGGGAGGTAGCCCGTTTCCATGCCCCGCCCCCTTCCGGGAGAAAGACGGTACTTGGGGAGGTAACGCCGAATTTCACCCCTATTAAATCGGGTCGTAGACACCCTTTTCAGGCATTTATCCGGAATAACCCCAGAGCACCCCATAGAGCCGAGTTTTGACCCGGCCTCGCCTGCTGTGAGCCGACGGGGTACGCGGACTCCCCGCCACCCGGCCAAGCGCAGACTTTAAAGACCCCCTTTTGAATCAATGGCTTACGGATCGTAGCGTACCCCTAACCGGGGTTTGACCTGCGATGATCCCGACCGCGGCCTGCGAT
The DNA here is from genome assembly GCA_963800565.1 of uncultured Acidobacteriaceae bacterium. Classification (GTDB taxonomy): domain Bacteria; phylum Acidobacteriota; class Terriglobia; order Terriglobales; family Acidobacteriaceae; genus Acidiflorens. The sequence goes on along the minus strand of CAWDBM010000006.1, from coordinate 1,794,399 downwards.
TCCGTCGACCGCGGCTCCGCTAGTCGTTCCCAGAATTCGGGAGGGTGACCGTCCGTCCTAGGCGGCGGTTACAATAACCGTGACCCATCCCTAACGCATTGATAGTACAGTCTTTAAAAACGTCATCGCATAGTCATCGCATAATCTCTGACGGTATCCGAGAATACAACTAATCATTTAGTTGATGAGCAATCCCGGTCGATGTGCTCGGAGCCTAGCCAAACGAGGGTTCTGGGAACGTGGTTGAGGCTCTAGGATCAGGGCATGACCTGTTCCGGGGATTCTTCTAGGGTCAAGATCAAAGCTCTCTCCTAACTTTCTCTCTCAATCAATGTCTTAGGATCGCTCGCATTTGCCCGCTTCACCCCTGCTCGACTGTATTTGGTACAAAGACTCCCTGACCTCCAGACGCGACAAATTTTTGCTTGACTGACTTGAGGTACAAGGCTTCGTTTTCAAATCTTCGCCACACTTCCTCGATTGCCGTCGCAAACTCCACAGCGATACGTTCATCTCGACAGATAAAATCCTTTGTGTGGATATAGAAGGTATCGTACTGTCCCGTCGCTTTGTTAAACGAATCACCTCTAACGCTGGCATAGGTCATACTTAATTTTCTGAGCCGCTTACATTCCTTTTCCCAAGGGGTCTGGTTTACAGGGCGGTTTTGTTCGTCCAGCGCCAGCATCCCATCAATCACACTGTTTTTCTTGCCAACATGTTCAGGATGGTCTTTTAGGAATGCCTGCCTACGCAGCGAACGATTGCTATTTGGGTCTTCGTCGTCTGACCGAATGTTCAGCGCCTTTAGGTATCCAGCAGAGATTGAAACTTTCTTTTCGTCTAAATCTGTGAGAACCTGTTTTGCGGTCTCGTCTCCCGTATCCGCTTTCTCAATAATTTTGGAGAGTTTCTCAGCAGTCCGACCCGATATCCCAAGAGCATCAGCAGCGATATCCCTCGCTCTGCCGACCTTAGGGAAATCTTTCCCAGAGGTGCCCGCTTTTTTCCGTAACTCGGCTGACCTCGTTTCTATCCTGCGTAGTTCGATGAACTCTCTACCGATTTGAACTCGGGATTTCACCCTCTGCTTATTGGCTTCAAGAATCAGGCGCTCAATTTCCAATAGGTCAAGTTCATTGTCGAAGCGTCTCTCTGGCATAGCGAGCCGCACAGGGACATTGTCGAACTTAAACGTTCGTGCAGCAAGAAAACGGCGGTGCCCACTGACGATGACATTCTCAAATGTCGTCCCACCATCAAACGACAAAGGTTGATAGACGATGGGGTCAATAATTCCCCAGTGTTGAATGCTTGTAAGAAAGTCTCTGTCTGTTTCGAGGTCTCCGTATACCTTGATGTTCATCGGATGCGAGCGCAGTGCGCTGACTGGCATTGTTGAAAGTGCTGGACAGGTTGCCGTGCTCATCGGGCACCTGCTTCAGCGCAACGCTGCAACCAAGATTCGATGTCAGCACGCCTGAACCTCATACCACAAGGCAGACGAAGAACTGGTAAGGGAACCTCGTGAACGAGTTGCCCACGCTGGCGAGTCAACTCATAGATTGAACGCTTGCTGCACTTCAGGAAGGAAGCAAGGTCGGTGACAGTCCAGATTTCAGTGGATGGTGCTGGACTAGCGGGAATCTGTTGCGATTGTTTCGAGAGCATTCATGTGCCCTCCTACGGCTGCGTTTCAGCAACCTCAGACTTCAGCGTCGGCTCTGTCCGAATCGCCCGATCTGACGCCCGTATCCTGAACGGTCGGGACTTCAACTCATTGTGCAAAGAACGTCGGCAATGGTCACCAAGATCAGTTTAGCAAAAGTCACTTACCTTCGATATGTGTATTTGGTACAAGGGTCGCATTGTACTTTCGTAACCGCCGCCGTGGTTACTCTGTACCGTTCGCGGCAGCGGCTTCGAGCAGCTTCAACCCGGCCAACCCAGCCTCTGCACTCGGTTTGATGTACGCCTTCATTGCGACCTGTAGCGAGTTCCCGAGCACTTGATATGCGGCATTGACATCGCCAGTCAGCGCTACGAGATTCGTCGCACAAGCACGCCTTGCAGCATACAAGCCGTACCACGGCAACCCTGCCTCACGGACAACAGGCATGATGCGATTCTTGATGAAGCTCTCCATCTTCATCGGGCCTTTGGTGCGTCCGGGGAACATCCAACCGACCGTCGCTCCCTTCATCCGTTCACGATACGTATTCAACAACGATTTAACAGGCTCAATCAAAGGCAGCGTTCGCTGAGACTGTGGCGTCTTCGTGTCGCCCTCGATACCACGTACAACAGCCTGCCTGATCTGAATCTCATCATCGAAAATGTCTTCCCACTTCAGCCCTGCGATCTCGGAGGGCCGCATTCCTAGAAACGCTGCGAGTGAAAAAACCAAGTCTGCGTCAACCCGGTCAGCCAATGCCTTCCGAATTGCTAGCGTCTCTTTCAGCGTGTATGCGACGGTTGGCTCTGGCGCTCGGGACTCTTGAAGGCGAACGGCGCTCCAAGGATTCGTGTCAATCAAACCGAGATTGACTGCGCGGGTGAAGACGCCACTGGCAAGGCTGCGAACATGGGAGAGAGAATTTCGGCCAAGCGTCTTCGTCAGCGACTCCAAATATTTATAGCCGTCTGCGGTGCGGTACTCGGAGAGTGTGCGTGTGCCGAAGTGATTTTTGAGATTCGATTCCCACAACTTTTTATATCCGTACACTGTGCTCGCCCGTTTCTTCTCGGTGACGAAAGACAGGTACGTCTGTTCCCAGAAATCGGCTATAGTGACATCTTGATTGACGTGACCGGGAGCCTGCTCATTGATTCCGCGCATGAAGTCTTCGCACTTCTGGCGGACTGGTTTGCAGGCGCGGGAATGATATTTCTTGTCTTTCTCGACGAGCTTGTGAGACTTCTGGACGCGGGTCGGCTTGCCGTCTATAATCTCAGTCTGGTAGTAGCGCACATGAAACGCATTGAAAGCCTCGTAGATGTACCCCTGTTGGAATCGCGTCATATCCTTGTCTCCCAGACAAATGATAGCGATTATGCGATGAATGTGCGATGGTACCGAAGTGCTACGACCGTAAGTGTTTGGTTCTAAACGCCGGAGAGGTGGCCGAGAGGCTGAAGGCGGCGGTTTGCTAAACCGTTATACGGGCTAACACCTGTATCGAGGGTTCGAATCCCTCCCTCTCCGCCAGAATTCCCTTAGATCGTTCTGACAAAGAGATTTCCTGCTCACAGTTCATCGGGGTTTCGCTTCCTTCTACTGCCCCAACGAGCCTTTTTTGCTGCACAGTTGCTGCACAGTTAGCTTCGAGCGTTTTCATTGCCACCGTGGCATCCTCGGAAACCATCTTCACGTAAATGTTCATCGTGGTCGTCACATTCGCGTGTCGCAGGATTTGCTGGATGACCTTGTCGGGGACTCCCAGCCGGTTGAGGTTCGTGGCCAACCCGCGTCGAAAAGCGTGCCACCCATACCACGGTAGCTTTGCGGCTTCGAATGCGGGCCGGATCACGTCCGTCGCCAGGCGATCCAGATTCAGGGGTTTCCCTTGCGGGCTCTGCAGGATGTACCCCTGACGCGGATTGCCTGAACGCGCTCGGTGTCTTTCGAGAAAAAGCCTTAACTGCGCAATAACCGGAATGGCCCCCTTGCTCTTCTCCCGTTTCGGTTCATCCACATGGCTTCGCCATACTGCCTGCTTCACCCTAATTGAAAAGCCATCGTAGTCTTCCCAGAGAAGACCGCGGATTTCACCCTTGCGAGTGCCCGTAAATGCCGCTACTGCGACTGCGGTCGCGGCTGGTTCGGGAAGGATACCGAGCATTTGCACTTCCTCTTCAAGCGAATATGCATGGGTCTCACCGCCGGGACGAGCCCTGGGGAGTTCGACCTCGTGCATGGGGTTGGCCGTGTCAACCACTCCTTGTCGTCGTGCATAACGGAACACGCCGCTGAGAAAGTGTTTGATGTGGCCAAGCGAAGTGCGGCACAGATCTTCCTGACGGGCAATAGATAGCAACATTTGCTCGCAGTCGAAGGTTCTATAATCGCGCAACGCTCTCTCTCCATTCGGTTTGATGTAACGCTTCCAGAGGTTGCGGTAACCGCGATACGTCGACCGACGTTTCTGTTGCTCCGCGTAAGGAAAATACACGGATTCGATAAATCGGTTCAGGCTCATCGTGCTCTCCGCGACCACCACGCCATCGTTGAATGGCCGCAATGCTTTCTCGGCCAATTGTGCGACGGAGCGTTTCGTACGATATGGTCCGATCGCTTGCGCGAGGCGGCGGCACTTTTGAAGCCGCTTGAAACTTCCATCCTCAAGTACCACCTCTTCGCGATACCGGACATACCAAAACCCACATCTTAGAAATATGTGACCTGCCTGTTGCTGACGGGCTCTTTTCATCTCAACTCCTTTCATCGAGTCCGTCCCAGGCGCCTGTTGTTCCCCATCACTATACGCCGCCGAATCCACAGTTCAAGCCCGTCGCTGCCCCAAAGAAAACGCACATATTTGCCGAAATTCACATGCGGCAAAGGATCTTCGGCGCGCCCACGCACTTGGTCACGAACCCAGGAAACGGGCACACCCCAGCGCCGCGCGAGTTCTCCGCTATCGATAAATTCGTAGGTTACGATTCGCGGTGAACTCGCCTCGGGGTGTGTCTGACCACTTTGGTTAACGGTCTCAGGGAATGATGGCCGGGAGGGTATGGCTCCGCTGCACGATTTCGAATACTCGCCGTGGCTGACTGCCAATCTCACGCTGGAACGCTATCCCGACGCTTATGGTACGGACCCGACATGGGACAACGTCTTCATGGAATCCCCGACACTCGGGTACGTGGATGCGACTCATCAGACTGTCCGCTCACACGTGGAACGCACAGTCTGGACTTTCTACTGGGCTTTGGCCGACAGACCGCCATCGGAAAATCGGCAGTTGCTGCTGAGCAAAAATTGGAACTACTGGAAGGAAGCGATTCTTCACGACCTCGAACGGGTGCATCATGACATCCGCAAGTGCGTGTCGCGCATAGATATTATGCGCATGGGACACGCGATGGCCCGCCCCAAAGTCGGAGCAATCTTTTCGGCCGAACGCCGCAATCTTGCCAAAGCACACGGACGAATTCTATTCGCCAATTCGGATCTCAGCGGCTTCTCCATCTTCGAGGAGGCGCAATATCGAGGCGTGAATGCAGCGGATAGGGTGCTAAGCCGAGTTGGTGGAGGAGGTGGCGACGCTCACCACGATCTGTAGTTCTGTGTTTGGAGTTAATCACAAAACCGCATCGAATAGTCTGTCACGGGATTTCCCTCGGCGAGGCTATCACTCATCTCACAAGTGGACGGGAAGGGAGCCGTTTATAAAACCTATTTCTTTCTCGCCGGCAGATACTTTTTTTCTATCGAGGCTACCACTACGTAGTTAGGATCAACCATCTCGTTCAGATGAATCTTTGCAACTTTGGACAGGAGTTCGTAGGCATCGAGCTCCGACAGTCCATAGTCTTTATGGATCCAATGCACCAGTTCAGTGAAGGCGATGCGCACGGCATCGTCGAGGGGACGATAAGCGCCGACGGTTATAATCGCATCGTCATTCTCGAATTGCGGCCAGGCGATGGTGCGACCTTTGATCACGCTTAGCCGCACGCGCGCTTTTAAGGGAACTTCGATCGCGGTGCCCGCGACTTCTCCATCGCCCATGGCGGCGTGGCCGTCACCGATGTAAAAGAGGCCGCCTTTAACATTGACGGGAAAATAAGCCGTATTGCCGACGCTGGCTTCGGGTGAATCCATGTTGCCGCCGAATTCGGTCCCATTCAACGACATATGCCGCAAGGCCCTGACATTAATCCGGAGCAGTCAAAATCCCGCCCGGCGCGACGGCTTGTGAGGAGTTTGGATGGGGATAGTATCGATCGAAATCTGACGGCGAGGTGCAAATCACTTGGTTCGACCTCGTCTTCTGTCGATCGGAGGATGCAGCTAACTTACGAAAATGAAAGGTCGGAGCGAAACGAAGCGCCGCCCGTTATGCCCGCCAGCGTAAGACGATAGAGCCCCCCGCCGCGCGGCGCGTTGCCGTCGAAGCCCGGAGGGCGCAGTTCGGGGCCAGCAACTATCGCGGCCGAAGTCACATACATGTCCGCGCGATCTGGGCCGCCGAAGGTTACGGCTGATGTTTGCTTGATGGGCAAGAAGACCTCGCGATCCAAGCGGCCATCTGGAGCGTAGCGCTTCACGCGGCCGCCGAACCAGATTGCAGTCCAGACATAGCCGTCGCGGTCCATAGTCATGCCGTCGGGCAAGCCTTCTTCGCGCGGAATCTCGGCGAAGATCCGCTGATTGCTCAAATTTCCGGTCTTGCGATCGTAGTCGAAATAGTAAATTCTGCGCGGAAGGGAGTCGGTGAGATACATTCCGTCGAGGGCAGGGGTGAACCCCATTCCGTTTGGAATGCCCAAACCATCCGCCATCACGGTGACGCCGCCATTGGGATCGAAACGGAGGAGTTTGCCGTTCCCTCCCATAGCTCCTGCGAATACCCTTCCCTCGGGATCGGCGATGACGTCATTGAAACGATCGTTTCCCGGACAAAGGCCGCTGGCCACTTCGCGGAGAACGCCGTCGCGCGTGAGAGTAGCAATCCGGCCATCCTGAAAGAGAAGCAGAGAGCCATCGCGCTGCAGAGTGAAGCCGCCGGTGATCCGCGTCTGCGTGGCAACGGAACAAGAATGGGTTGCGGGGTGGTAAGCGTGAACCGTTCCCTTGGTGATGTCGAGAAAGAAGAGCGTGTTTGCTTCGGGATGCCAAAGCGGATTTTCGCCGACCTCGCAATCCAGAGGGGCTACTAATTCAACGGCAATATCAGGCGCGCTCATAGAATGATCCAATACTTCATTTTTGATCCGCGTGTCTGTCCGGTTGCGTCGCGACGAAACGGCAGAATCACTGAATCTCGTTCGATAACAGAGCTCGGGCAATTTTGAGAATGTCTACTCGAGATCCGCGAAAGGCCCAAAGTTGTGAGTGGTCTTCAATGTGATGCAACCCTGTGTTGCCTCCAATCGCGGGCACGTGATATTCCATTTCGCTGAACATTCCCCAGCGGCTGTTTACGCTGCAAGCCTGTGTGGAATAACCGCGATCGTCCGGTTCGGTCCAAGGCACGTCGGCGTACTCGCCCGACGGATTCACGAAGAAGTTACGGACGATAAGAGCGTGCTTGTCGCCGGCAGGATAGATGTAGCCGATGCGGCCGGTGGTAACGGCGGAGCGCAATCCGATTTTATGTTCTCCTGGCGCCCGCATCTTGAAGCGCACGAGACGATCGCTTACCGCCAGTTCTCCGGGAGGCGTGTCGACCAAGCCAAAGTAAATTCGAGGATCAGCCTTCGAATAAGTGGGAATAAATAGCTCGCCCTGATGCGGCATTTGCGTGAGGCTCCATAAGCCGACCAATGGAGCGTCGTTGGGATTTGGATCGAGGATCCGCAAGGACGTCAGCAGCGTGTGACCGGCATATTCAACCGCGCCGATGCGAAGTTGAGTGTCGTAGCGCAAAGGATTGGCGGCGGCGTCGACCGATTTTGTGATCTCCAGTTCTACTCGCTTTTTGGATCGGAATGCATTGACCGTCAAGCGATTGGTGAGCTTCACGCCGTGGGGGGTCTTAATTAATTCATAGTTGCCGGGATCGAGACTTCGCGGCTGCCAATAGCCGGCAATATCGATATTGGGAAATTTGGGGAAAAAGAAATCGACTTCGGGAGCGAGCCATGTTCGATCGCCACCGGAATTTTGCCAGTCATCGCTCGCGTAATAGGCTCGAGCGGACTCCACGCTGTTGAGCGCCGAATTCGTCCAGAGAAAATTCTCTTCGCTGCCGGGAGCGAACAGTCCGAGAATTCTGCCTCCGTAGGGCAAAAGCAACAAGCGCGTTCCATCATTCGTCTGATAGATGTCAGGCGACTTGCCGACTGCCTTCAGGGTTGCGACGAGTTCTTGCAGCATTTCAGGACCGCCTATATTCCCGGAATGTAACCTTTGCCGAAAGTGTTCGTGTTTTCTTTTCTGAAGTCGGCGGCGAGAGACATGAGCGCGGTCGTGCCGCCGTCGACAACAAAAGTTTGCCCAACCATGAAGGAAGCATCGTCGGAACATAAGAAGGCTGCCAGCTTGGCGACATCTCGCGGTTCGCCGCAACGCGCAACCGGAATTGCCTTGTAGCCCGCTTCCGCCGCGATCTCGGCGGTAAAACCGGGGATGCACTTGAAATAATTTTCCACCGTAATCCAACCCGGCGCGATCGCGTTCACGCGGATTCCCCGGTGAGCCAGTTCCACAGCCAGCGATCGGGTATAGGCGAGGATTGCTCCTTTGGTCGCGGCATAAGCAGAATGATCGGGCACTCCTTGTAAGCCATGCACCGACGACATATTGCAGATCACCCCAGAACCGGCCTGCAGCATGCCTTCCACCACTCTTTGGGTGAGAAAATATTGTCCGCGAAAGTTGATGTTGAACAATTTGTCGAACTGCGCGGGCGTGACTTTTAGAAAGGGACGGTTCATGGTCACACCGGCGTTGTTGACCAGACAATTTATGCCGCCAAGAAACTCGCTGGCTTGATCGGCCAGATTCCTGACCTGCTTCAAATCGTCGAAATCCGCTTGAAACGCTGCGGACCTGCGCCCCAGAGACTTTACCTCTTCGACGGCGGCCTTCACTCCAGCATCGCTTTCGACGTAATGGAACACAACGTCGGCACCCTGACGCCCGAACTCGAGCGCGATCTCATGTCCGATCCCTGTGTCGGAGCCCGTGACCAACGCTTTTCTTCCCTGCAGTTTCAGTTCTTGGGGCATAAATACTCAGCCAGTGTGCGAATTTGAATCTTTTTTGGGGAAATATTTGGCGGACGCAACCCATTTCCCGCTTCATCACGATAACACCCGAAACTCCGCGAGCCGACTACGCAGGGCAGCGCACACTGTACGTCTCGCACCTGAATATTGTCAACAATAATGTTGACTATGTACAGCGTATCCGCGATAATTCGTGGTCGCGCCAGCCTTTTCCGGTCATGAAAATCACCGCTGTCGAAACCATTTACCTGCCCCGCGGAGTGACGGTTCATGTCGGAGCCATCAACTATCTCTGGGTGCGTATCCACAGCGACGAGGGAATCATAGGCTTAGGAGAAAGCTATCCGAACGCCGAAGCGGAAGCCGCCGTCGTGCATTCGCGGCTGGCCGCGGTGTTGCTGGGACGAGATCCGAGCTCGATCGACCGACTGTGGGCAGACATGTTTCTCGCCATTTCTTATAGCGGTTGGGCGGGCGCCGAAATGCGGGCGCTCAGCGCGGTCGACATCGCGCTCTGGGATTTGATGGGCAAGGCTCTGGGTCAGCCGGTTTACAAGCTTCTTGGCGGCGCATCGCGCCCGTCGATCCGTGTATATAACACCTGCTATGACCGTGTGGATTTCCTTTCCAGCCCGGTCCAACTGGCGCGCGAACTTCTGGCGAGTAATGTTCGCGCGATGAAGATCTGGCCCTTCGATCCGATCGCGAGAGAGACCAACGGCAACCACATCTCCGCCGAACAACTCGATCACGCTATCGAACCCTTGCGGCTGATTCGGGAGGAGTTCGGAAACTCGATTGATGTAGCCATCGAATTTCACGGCTTCTGGAATCTGCCTTGCGCCATCAAAATCGCCCGCGCTTTGGATAAGTACCAACCGATGTGGCTGGAAGAAATGCTGCCGCAGGATAACCTGGCGGCCTATGCGGAACTGGCGCGTAAGACCGATCTGCCGCTTTGCGTGAGTGAGCGGCTCATGACGCGCTGGGCGTTTCGTGAACTCCTCGAAAATCGCGCGGCACAGATCATCATGCCCGACCTCGCGTGGTGCGGAGGACTTTCAGAGGGTAAGAAGATCGCGACCATGGCAGAGACTTACTATCTTCCGATCGCGCCGCACAATTGCGGCGGGCCGATTCTTCATTTTGCGACGGCACATTTCGCGGCGAACATTACGAATCTCTACATCATGGAGAGCGTCCGGCGACATTACAAAGAAGAGTATGAAGGGTTGGTTACGCGTTCGCTCGTTCCCGAGGCTAGCGGCCAGTTACCTCTGCCGCCGGGGCCGGGTTTGGGCGTAGAGTTAAGCTCCGCAGTGCTCAAACACAAGGATGCAGTAGTGAAGCGGACCGAGCTTTAGAGCCTGTGGTGGAATTCCGCCGTCCAAACCCGGCGCCTAAAAGCGCATTCATAACACGGCACCTGCGGTATGCCTGAAGGCATACCCCTGATACAAATCGCACTTCAACCACAGGTTGTTAGCTAAGCGGCGGTTTCGCGTTCATCGGTCAGCATCGCGAGCAGCGTCCCGACCGGCACCTTCAGCCCGTTCTCTACCTGGATGGGTCCAAGATAACCCTTGCCCATCGATTCGACCTCCATCTCGATCTTGTCGGTCTCGACAATGAACAAGGGATCACCCTTCTCAACCCAATCGCCCGGCGCTTTCAGCCAACTTGTTACCGAACCTTCTTCCATGGTGAGGCCCAGTTGCGGCATGACAATCTTGTACGCCATGGTTACGCTTTTCTCCTTGAGGATTTCATCATTTTATGCACCTCGGCAACGATGCGGTCAACCGTGGGAATCATCTGATTTTCGAGAACTGGACTGAATGGATTCGGAACCGGCAACGAATTAATTCGCTGCGGAGAAACTTGTAACTCGTCGAAACAATCCTCCGCCGCAATCGCGAGCAGCTCCGCCGCAAAACTGCAGGAGGACGGCGATTCGTCAATGACGACTAGCCTTCCCGTCTTCTTGATCGAGTCAGTGATCCTTTGCCGGTCGAGAGGAACGATGGTCCGAGGATCGATCACTTCCGCCGAAATGCCATCCTGTTCGAGCACAGCCGCGGCTTTTGTAGCTAAGTCGACCATGCGAGACATCGCGACAATCGTTAGATCCTTACCTTCGCGCACGACGCGAGCTTTTCCGAATGGAATGAGATACTCCTCCTCCGGCACAACGCACTTCGCATTATAAAGCGACTTATGCTCGATCAACGCGACCGGGCCGGGATCGCGAAGCGCAGTCTTGAACAAACCTTTCAAGTCGTAAGGATTCGAGGGGAGAACCACCTTTAATCCCGGCGTGTTAGCAAACCAGTTATAGAAAGTGTGAGAATGATGCGCGCCTGCGTTACGTACAGCTCCCATCGCCCCACGAATCACGACGGGGGCCTTGATCTTGCCATTGGACATGTAAGAAATATTGGCGGCCTGCTGAACGATTTGAGTAATGGCTTCGAGAGCGAAATCCAGAAAAACTTCGTCGACTACAGTACGCGTGCCCGCCATGGCGGCGCCGATCGCCGCGCCGGTGGCTCCGAGTTCGCAGATGCCAGTGTCACGCAGGCGATCATCGCCGAACTCTTTCCATAGTCCGCGAGTCTGCCGGAAGTTACCGCCCCGCGGGCCGATGCCCTGCCCAATGTAAACAATGCTTGGGTCCCGGCGCATTTCTTCGCGCAGGGCTTCGACTCCCGCGTCTCCATAGTTAATGACTCGGCCCTGCTCTGACATACTTTCTCCTTCAGCTAAAACACGTGATCGTTGACCGAGTCCGCCGCCGGTTCCGGACTGTTCTCGGCGAATTCAACGGCATCATCGATAAGCCGTTCCACCTCGAGATCAGCCGCCTGCAATTGGCTTTCGTCCGCTCCTCCCGAATCGAGCAGGAGCTTACGGGTAATTTTCACGGGATCTTTTTGCTTCCACTGCTGCACTTCATCGCGCGTTCGATAATCGGTGCCGGGGTCGCCCTCGTGATGACCGACATAGCGATAAGTTTTGCACTCGATCAGGGTAGGGCCCCCATCTGCACGAGCACGGCGGATGGCCTCCGATGCAACCTCGTGAACGGCGACCACGTCCTGCCCATCGACCGCAACTCCGGGTAATCCGTATGAAGCCGCGCGACTGGCAACGCTCGTGTTCTTAGTGGCGCGCAGAAAAGCCATTTCTGTCGCGTATAAGTTGTTCTCGCATACATAGACGACGGGCAAGTTCCAGACTGCGCCCATGTTCACGGCCTCGTGAAACGAACCGCTGTTGACCGCGCCATCGCCAAAGAAACAGACAACAACCTGATGGTTCTTGCGCAACTTGGCGCTAAGTGCGGCGCCTGTAGCCAGCGGGATTGGCGCTCCGACAATTCCATTCGTGCCCATAAAACCGTACTCGGGGGCATACATGTGCATGCTGCCGCCGCGCCCGCCTGAGCTTCCGGTCGCTTTGCCCCACAGTTCGGCAAGGACAATTCTCGACGGCACGCCTTTGGCCAGCGCATGACCATGGCCGCGATGGGTACTAAAAACCAAGTCTGGCGCTTTGAGGTTGGAACACACTCCGACCGCGACCGCTTCCTCGCCCACATATAAGTGAACAAATCCGGGCAGCCTGGCGTTGCGATATAACTCCTGCACCTTTAGTTCGAACAATCTTAGTTCGAGCAGCTTCTTGTAGTAAGTAAGTAGTAGTCCGGGTGAAATACTTTCGGTCACTAATCGTTCCGACATTCTTCGGCCTCCTGATACTTATTGCGCCAGCGGTAGCTTCTGCGGCGCGTGTTCTGACTGCGAACGATAGACGGCTGTAAATAGCTCAACAACGCGGCGCCCCGCTTCGCCATCCACCATAGGTTCGCGATTCTCCATTACTGCGCCGAGAAAATCCGCCAGTTGGATCTGGTGGTAGTGCGTCATCACATTCCAGGGACGCGATCGATCCTCACCATTCCAGATGCTGAGATTCTGCTCTTCTCCGGGCACCGTCCAAACATCGTTGAAAGGTGGATCCATCTTCTCTGTAACTCCAGAAATAAATGGTGAGCCGCTGTCGATCTCGGCACCCACGGATGCACCCGAAGAACCGTGGATGTGAATCTTCCCGTAGAGTCCGGGGCGCTGCGAGTTACTCAGGACAATCGAGGCCATCCCGCCATTCTGAAAGCGGACGGAAGCGATGACCGTGTCATCCACTTCGATTCCGGGATGGTTATAGTTATCCCAATATGCGTATAACTCGACAGCCGGACCCATAAACCAACTAAGAAGATCGAGATAGTGGGGCGCTTGACTTACAACAACCCCGCCACCCTCGCCTTTCCATGTCCCGCGCCAGGGATCTGAGAGGTAGTAAGCAGGTTCACGCCAGCCCAACATCACTACAATTGCCAAAACTGGTTTTCCGAGCTTGCCGGCGTCGATAGCAGCCTTCATCCTTTGCACCGGCTCATACCAGCGACGCTGGCTAATCACTCCGAGTTTGATTCCAGCAGCGCTTGCCGCCGCGATAGCGCGGTCGCAGGAGCTAAGATCGATGGCGAGTGGTTTCTCAGAAATAACGTGCACGCCAGCAGCAGCTGCGATCTCTACCGCCGCCGGATGTTGCGTGTGTTGCGTGCAAATCGACAGGACATCAACTTTTTCACGTTTCAACATCTCAGCCAGATCGGTGTAATCGTTGACGTGTAGTTTTTTGGCGAAAGCTTGCGCGCGTTCGGGTGCAACGTCACAAACCGCGACCAGTTCCGAGTTAGGCAATGTCTGATAGGCGAGAGCGTGCGTGCCGGCAACTTTGCCACAGCCGACGATGGCAGTCCTTAGTCGAATTGAACTTGCAGTCTGCATTTCTGTCGAATTTCCAATCAAACTCACTTACTAATTCATAATTACGATAGCGATGTGCCGTCCGATTCTCCGGGACGATGCCGTAACTCTACGAGAAAGCCGAGTAACTTCTGAGTGTCTAGTAGTGCCCAGCGAGTGCCGGGCCGTATGCCGGTTCCGGACTGAAGGACAGTTATCCCAGACTTCGCCAATTCCTCAAGGACCGGATCAATGTCACTTACTTCGAAAAGTACGTGGTGAATTCCGCCTCCGGTCTGATCCAGAAAATCCTGGTAGCCACTATTACCTTCGACAGGCTCGATCAGTTCGATCTCCACGTCTCCCGATTGAACAAAGGCCTGCTTCACGCGAATCTGCTCGGGCACGCCGCGATAGAAATACTTCGATTCGGCTCGATCTGGCCACTCGACGAAACGAAACGGGCCCATGCCGAACAGAGAGGTCAGCAATTCGGTCGTGCGGTCGCGATTGGCGACAACGATGCCGATCTGGACGAGACGTCTCAACTGGACTCCGCCCGGAAGAGATGTCGGCAAATTCATGCTCTGCTCCTGACACGCGCCGTCGAAGTCATCGCGCCAGATAACCTCCATCGACTGGAAGGATCACGCCCGTCACCATGGAGGAGGCCTGTGACGCAAGAAACAAGGCAGGCCCGGCAATTTCGTCGGGTTCACCGACGCGGCCAAGAGGGATATTCGAAACCCAGGTTTGCATGAGCTTGTTGGGATCGAACTGGGGTTGGGCCATGACCTCTTTGAGCCCCGGAGTCATGAACTGGCAGGGGGCAATAGCATTGACGCGAATTCCGCGATCGGCCCATTCCAGGGCCAGTTGCTTGGTCAAAGCGTTCACGCCGCCCTTGCTGGCGCAGTAGGCATTTGCGCCGCGGCCTACGCCGACAACGCCAGCGATTGACGAGAAGTTGATGATCACACCCTTACCCTTCGCCAGCATGACGCGCGCGGCGGCCTGACAGCACAAAAACGTGCCGCGGAGATTGATGTCGAGGACTCGATCCCAGGTTTCAAGCGGAGTACTTTCCGCGGGATCGTGTTGCGGGATGCCGGCACAATTGACCAGAATGTCGATGCCGCCTAGTTCGCGCACCGTTGCATCCACCATCGCGACAACATCGCCCGGAACGGCCACGTTGGCCTGTAAGGCGATGGCGCGTCGTCCCTTCTGGCGCACTCTTTCGGCGGTGCGCTGCGGATTCTCGATATCAAGATCGCTGGCGGCGATGTCGCAACCGTATTCTGCGAAGGCAAGCGAAATCTGCTCGCCAAAGCCGACTCCGGCGCCGGTGATGAGGGCCACGCTCCCGCTCAGGTCAAAAAGTTTTCGAAAAGTATTTTCCATAAAAATCGATTTCAAATCCCGGGGAGCCTTCAGCTTCCAGGTCTCTCTTTCTTCGGTGGCTCTTTTCTTAGCGGCACTAAATTCTCCGGCTGGCTTTCGAATAACAACATCTGCGACGTTCCGGCCGTTTCGAGCCTGACGGGGATCCCATCCTGCATCAGGCGAATTCCAGAAATTTCCGCTGATTCATTTTGATTTTCGAAGGTAACCTTGTAAGAAGCGGAAGCGTCGAGGCCACGTGGCACAAAATGGTACACCGGATCCTCAAAATTCGAGGTGCGGAATAAAGTCGCGACTGCGCGCTTCTTGTCAGGGCTGGCATATTCGAGTACCACCCATGGTGATTGGTCAAAGTACGGAGTTAGTGGCGTGTGATGATAGACAAGGCTGTCGCGAAGAATCGGTTTTAATTCGTGTTTATAGAGTTCGACCCCGGTTCTGATCTTGTCGCGCAGGATGGGATTTAATTCCGCCAGCGACGGTGCAATGCCGCGAAAGATCGGCAACGACATCTGCACCTGTCGCAGTTGGGAGTCGATATCGCCATCGCCGGCTAAATCGGGCACCTCCGTGCCGAAAGTGCGCAACAGGATTTCGGGCGGCAGCACCCACGTCATGCCGTTCAAGATTTTTACGCCTCGCGGTTCGCGCATCCAATCGGAGAGTTCGGTGTTATCGAAGCGCCGCAGGATGCCCCAATCGAGCCGTCCGCCGCCTCCGGCGCAGTTTTGAAAAATCACTTTCGGGAACTGCTGGCGCAGGCGATCGAACATGGCATAGAGATTCTCGACGTGACGCCAGGAGGAATTCTCGACGAAGCCGTCGCGCAGTTGATTGCCGTCCTCTTCGGTCGACATGTTGTAGTCGACACGAAAAATATCGAGATCGTATTTGCGAATGATGCGGGCAATCTCCGATTCCATCCATTTCGCGACCGCGGGATTGCCAACATCCAAATGACGTCCATTGGCGATGGGCTGCCCATCTCGCGTCAGGATCCAGTCGGGATGCTCTTTGCGCAACCTGGAAGCGGCGCCAGCGCCTTCGATCTCAACCCATAATCCGAAACGCATCCCTTTCTGCCGTGCATATTCGCGTATGGGTTGAAGATCATTTGGCAGCCAGGCGCCGGCGTACCAATCCCCGACGTTGTCATACCATCGATTCGGCTCGGGACCAAACCAGCCTGCGTCAATGACAAATGTTTCGGCGCCGATGTCGGCGGCCATATCGATCTCGCGCTTGATTCCAGCTTCGGTCTCGTGGTCGACGATGTAGCCGCGATGGTTTGCTTCCACATCGAAGACGTGCTCCGAGGGCGGGCGAGGAAGAACATCGCGCCGCACATGATCC
Organism: uncultured Acidobacteriaceae bacterium; assembly: GCA_963800565.1. GTDB lineage: Bacteria > Acidobacteriota > Terriglobia > Terriglobales > Acidobacteriaceae > Acidiflorens. The sequence goes on along the minus strand of CAWDBM010000006.1, from coordinate 1,777,927 downwards.
AGCAGCGCCTGCGTAACCTGGTCGAGATCCCCTTTCATGCAGAGAATGTGGGTCTCGGGCGTCTTGATCGTTTCGCCAGTGGCAATCACGCGCAGCTCCGGGTCAACGGAACTAGGACCCATGTCGAAGAATAATCGAGCTTCGTTTACAGGCCGGTCGATCGAATTGCTGCGGTCTACCGGCGATTTTTCTACTCTGCTGGTAATTCGGATTTTCCAGTTCGCGCTCCAGCCGAGTGAAGCGGCGAACCATTCTCCGGTGGCGTTATTGCGCGCGAAGAAGGTGGGATGACCCCATCCAGATTTTCCGCGGTCGCCAGAGATAATCTTGGTTTCATTGACTACGGGGCTAAAGCGCCATGCGCCCTCGTATCCCCATTTTTCGTATTGCGCGTAGCCGATGTCGTAGACGTCTTCGGAATCGGGTGGGAGCTTTTCCGCGAAGTTTGGCGTATGCCACAGTTGACCCGCCCATGGGGACACATTTGATATGGCGGTGGACCGTTGCCCTGTATTGGTGATTTCGAGCCAGCGCACGATCACCGGACCGCCGCTCAGCAATGTTTGCATCTTCACTCGAATCGGACGGACGCTGCTTTCGAGTTCCACGGTGACCAGCAATCCGTCAGGATTGCTGACCTTCGATTGGCTGGCTCCAATCCATTTCCACGTTCCGGAAAGTTCCTGCCCTTCGATTTCGAGCTTGAATGCGTCGACGGGCAGCGTGTCCATCTGCTGCCGTTCCGCGTCGACTTGAATATCGGCGATGATCTGGCCGCTCGAATCCCAGTAACGGCTCACCCAGCGGCCATTACGCAGCTCTTCGTCGCAAACCGTGAGGCCGGAATTGAAGCGAACGCCGGGAAATGCTCCGGTGCGAATCAAGGCCGAACGCTGGCCCTGTTCGGCCGCGAAGGCCGCCAATGAAAATGATGGAAGAAGAATTAAAAAGAAAAGGGCCGCAACGGTGTTGGCAATGTTAATCCGTCTGCGATGATTGTTACTCGCGCGGACTCTCTTGCCAGGACATTCCATTGCGACCCTTGCCCCCTCTAATTTGCAATCTTCCATTGCACGCGCCCTTCGCCACGAAGCTTGGTCACTCTGCCTTGTTGTTCGAGGTGCAAAAGGTGACCGTGCAGCGGATACATCAGCAGCCATTGATTGTTTACAGGCCACGTTCCCAAGGCTGGTCCACATTCCTCCATACAGGCTTGCAGGGTTACACCGCCTGGATGTTTCTCTAGATATCTCCACACTAAGTTCGCAGCGGTGTCGACAAACCGGTGGGACTCGCGAAGAAACTCGGACACTTGCGAATTGTGGAAGGTCGGCCAGTGGCCGGAATAGATCCACTCGATTTCAAACGCGTGCAGCATTTGCAAGGTGCCGAGATAGGCTAAGACCGAATAATATGCAGGGGGCAGCGATGGCTCGCCAGACTTGTTGGGGCAATACCAGCCATGCAACGCATCGCCGACAAACACGGCGCGATTGACGCGGTCATAGAGCGCCAAGTGTCCGTCGCTGTGCCCAGGCACGTGAAAAACTTCCAGCGAACGCTCATCGTCGACTCGGACATACTCTCCGCCAACGAAGGTCTGGTCGATCCGCTGCGGAGGCCCTACCATCTTTCGCACAAAAGCGCTGGCCTCGGGATTAAGGCCAAGTCCAACGCCGTGATCCGGGATCCACTGGTTGTAGCGCGAAGCGAAAAGACGATCTGGAGACTCAATGATCAAGCGGTCCTGCTCACCGCAAGCGAGCTTTACCTGATCAGCGAGTTGCTTCAGGGAAGCATTGCCTCCGTGATGATCAGCGTCGGCGTGGGTATTGATGGCCATCGACAACCGCGCCGGATCGGTTCCGACCCGCTTCAGGAATGGAAAAATCGTCTCACCTGGCGTGTTGGACGCGCCCGTGTCGAGCAGGATGGTGTTGTCACCGACGAATAAATATTGAAACAGATTGCGATCAGCGATGGATGAGGCGATCTGATACACATGTCGGAAGATTTCCATAATCCTGCTCAGCTAGACCGGTAATACCAACCCAGGCGCCAAAGAGTTAAGAAGCCTGTCACGAGGCGGTTAAAACCGGGAGAAGAGGAGCGTGGAACAATGCGCCATACTTCCGCGCGGTCGAATTTCCTTTCGCACCATACTAAATTTGAGAGGCTATCGTCAACACTTTTGTTGACAATATAAAAAACGGCGGCATATGCTGCGCTTTATCCGCATCGTAAATGGCAGATGACATCTTAGGATTGCACGCGTCCCGCATAACTGAGAATCGCGATGGCAAGGACCAGAAAGCCGACTCCGGCGACCATTGTCCCGATCGGACGTGTGCCGGTACTCTTCCATTCTCCCGCCGCCACGCCAAAAACCGTGCTGGCCACGACAATCGCCGCGAGAAACAGGGGCCAGCCAATTGCGGGTCCCAGTTCACCCAACTTCACTGTCGAAATGCTGTAGAGGATGATGCTGCCGTACCAGAGGAATCCCATGCTGGCCCCTACCAGCCAGTAATACCAGGTGCCGGGCAGGCGAAGGGCGCTCTCGTTGTTTCGCTTGCGCATGAGAATGTAGCAGTAGATCGCACCGGGCAGGAATCCGGCGTAGAGACAAGGTAGCCACACGGCGTTCGACATCATGGCGAGACTCGCTCCGTGCTGTTGGGCGGCTCGCTGAATACTTCCGCCATAAGCGAGTCCGAGATTCAGCATCGAGCCCAGGATGCCGGAAACAAACGCGAGCAAGTATCCGGCCCAAAAGCCGTGCCGCGCCGTGGCGCTGGCTTGTTGCAGAGCGGCTTCCCTGTGCTTACCGGCCAAGCCACAAAGCGCCACGCCGACAATAATCGCCAGCACGCCCAGGAAAATAAGGCCTCCTTGCCGGGTCATAATTTGATCGGGGTGTTGCGCAATCAGCGGAGTCAGCGCGCCCACTGCCGCCGAGGTGCCGAGACACACGGCGAAGGTGATGGCCAAGCCCAACCGCGTGAGCGCCAAGCCGAAAAACACCAACGACACGCCCCAACTGGCGCCGAATAGCACCATTCTAGCGAGGGTTCCAGTGGAGACTTCAGAATACGTCGACCAGAGCCCGGGCACGGTAAAGACTGCGATCACAGTGGGGACCACGGCCACGCCAAAGACGGAAAACGCAAACCAGGAGTGCTCCCATTGCCACTTTTTGTTGAGCTTCATGGGAAGCGAATACGCGGCGTTCATGAGGGCGGCGCATAAAACCAAAAGGAGGGCCTGGACGATGTGTGAAGTCATGAGAACAAACCGAGCCATTGAAGCACTCGGGTTTCTCAATGTCAACAAGATTGACAACATTAATGCACTGCGGGGAATCAGGAATTATGAGCTGGGCGAAGCGAGAGGATCTTCCAGATCGTCCCTCCAATGTCCGGGGACAATTCCAGCGAAGGCGGAAGTTTGATCGAAGATTCGGGAATACAAACCGCCGAAGTAGCGCTCGACCTCGCTCTCGATCTTGTCGAGCGGCGTCTTCAGCACCATGCGCACGTACTGTTCATGGTTTTCGCTGCGGTTCTCGAGCGGGATGCGCGAGGAATAGGCGCGGGCAATGATGAAGATGTAAGGATTCATCAGCAGATTGAGGGTGCGGTAGAGGAGGGGTTGGTTGGCCGCCTTCCAGATGGTGCGGTGCAATTCCATGTCGGCATCAAAGAACTGTTCTTCGTTGTTCTTGGCCGCCGCAGTTTTCAGTTTCTTTAAACTGCGATTGAGGAGCTCCTGCGGATTGATGGAGGAGTTCTCCCTCATGTAGCGCACGCATAGCCCTTCGAGTTTGGCGCGCATCCGGAAAATCACGCCGATTTCAGCCAATGAAATGTCGCGGATGAAGGTACCGCGCCTCGAAGTTGTGACCACGAGGCCGTCGCGTTCGAGGCGTAGAAGGGCCTCGCGGACAGGTCCGCGACTAACCTCCAACTCGCTGGCTAGATCTTCTTCAATGATGCGCTGGCGGGGCCGCAGTTTGCCGGCGTGGATGGCTTTGCGCAAATGAGCTTCTACCCGCTTACTGGCGGAAATGCCGCGGTCCGGTTTACCTGAATGATTTTTGGAATTTCGCATCGGCGTGGTGTGTATATATAAGCTGGTTTCAGGTAAAAGACAAGGACTTCCGAAATGCGCTGGCAGGCGAACCACCTGCGCTCCGCAATGGCTCGGTTTTCCTCAGGCCACCCGATGCCGCAAGCTTCCCGCTACTGTAGCACGTTGTCGACAATATGGGTAACAGTATGGTTGGCAGAAAAGGGCTGAGCGAACAGCGTCAGTCAAACCTCGAACCCGCATTTTTATAGTTATTCTTGATCGATACCAACATTTGTAGACATTAGTGTTGACAATATTTCCCTTGACACTCGCCCCAACATAGGTTACCTTCCGCCTCGGTCCATGAGAGCTCGCAGAGCCACGTCGATCCACTTTTCCAGCCGCGTGCAGCTGATAGAGACTCCATGCTCCATTGCGTCTCAGATCTTCCGGGATCGCGAGCGCCGTCGTCTGTCGTCTGTCGTCCAAGGAGGCTCCAAGATGAACTCCGCCACATACCGTTTTCTGACGCTCATTGCAGTTCTTTCCCTGGTAGGAATTGGCATGTTACACGCACAAACGCAGGTTACCGGAGGCATCGAAGGCAATGTGACTGACAGCTCCGGCGCCAGTGTCGCCGACGCCACCGTGGAAGTCATGAACCTCGGTACCGCGGTGACGGATAGGACCGTAACCAACAAGGAAGGGGCGTACCGGTTCCCCAGTCTGATCCCGGGAAGATACACGCTGAAAGTCACGAAGCAGGGGTTTGCCTCGTTTACAAGGGAGGACACCCGAGTCGACGCGGGGACAGGCTACCGCATCGATGCCGCATTGCCGATCGGCACAGTAAAGTCCGCCGTGACCGTAACAGGCCAGGCTCCGCTTCTTCAGACAGATAGCGCAGAAGTCAGCGAAAATATTCAGTCAAAGGAAATTCACGACCTCCCCGCTTTTGGCAGGAACATCACCCGGCTGTCGATCCTGGCCCAAGGGGCGTACATGGCGACGGGCCAACTAGACCTTCATCCAGAGAACGCAGGCGAGGACTTTAATGTTCACATCAACGGCACCCAGACGAACAATAATGCTCATATTCTGGATGGCGTCGACAATACCGAGGTCATCCAGGGCTACTCCCTTCTTGTCGTTCCGCAAGACTCGGTGCAAGAACTGAAACTCACCACGACCAACTATGACGCCGATTATGCATCTGTGGACGGTGGCGTGTGGCAAATCACCACCAAGTCGGGTACGAATGCTCTGCACGGGTCGCTGTTCGAGTACTATCGCACCTCTGGTTTCAACGCTGCCGACCATTTCAGTCAGCCGAACGGTATACCGGGCAATGTTTGGAATCAGTTTGGCGGAAGCATCGGCGGCCCCATTAAGAAAGACAAGCTGTTCTTCTTTGCGGACTTCCAGGGGATGCGAAACAATTTCTTTACTTCGAGTCTTTACACCACCCCGACCGATGCATTCAAAGCGGGAGACTTCAGTTCTATAGCCTCCAGCGACGTGATCTATGATCCAGCCACGGGCAATCCGGACGGCACCGGCAGACAACAGATTTCGTGTAACGGCGTGCTCAATGTAATCTGCCCCGACCGGATCAGTCCGGCTGCGACCAACCTGATGGCGCTGTTGCCCGAACCGACCATCCCGGGCGTAAACGTCAACAACTATACGGTGTCCCGGCCGGCGACCTTCAACCAGAATCAGGTCGATGGCCGGGTCGACTACTTTGTCACTCCGAAGACGGTGGTTTTCGGGAAATATAGTTATTTTGACGCTAATTTTTTTACCGACAACGTGTTTGGTCCAATTGGCGGCGGGCCGGCATTGGGTGGCGCGGTAAATTCGGGAAACTCGTATGATCACGACCAGAGTGCGATGGTCGATTACCAGCACACCTTCTCTCCGTCGTTGCTGGAAGACACCCGGTTTGCATTTTCGCGAATCTACATTCAAGAATTGCAACTAGACACTGCCGACACCGCAACCAAGGTTGGAATTCCGGATATCAATCTGGGCACCATCTACACGGCTGGGTTGCCGGCGCTGCAGATTGATGGTCCGATTGGCGGTTTCACGATGGGCGATATAGGGCTGCCATTTTATGAGACCGAGACTAACTTTCAGTTTTACTCCAACTGGACCAAAACCGTAGGCCACCACGCCTTCAAGTTCGGAGGCGACGTGGCGAAGTTCTTCGGCATCCGAACCGACGTCAGCGGCCGCGGTAATTTCTTCTCCAGCCAGAACATCACCGGCCTCAACCCCCCTGCCAACAGCCCTCTGTGCGTCCCAAGCCCAACCCAGCCTGCTTGCGGGGAGGGACTGGCGAGCTTCTTACTCGGCTACCAGAGCAGCTTCGGCAGGGACATCACGCTGGTTCAACCCCAGGAAAAAATGTGGAAAGTAGCCTTCTACGGACAGGATACGTGGCGGATCACAGACAAGTTCACTCTGATCGCGGGGCTGCGGTGGGACTACATGAGTCCGATCTTTACGCCGAAAGGACAGAGTGTAGGAAACATCAATTTGGCCACCAACAACGTCGAATTGACTAACTTGGCGGGCAAGTATGCAGGAGTCACGACTTCAAAGACCGAATTCTCGCCGCGTATCGGAGTGTCGTTTCATATGTTGAAAGACACGGTGCTTCGCGGCGGATACGCCCGCAGCTACTTTATGAACCCGTACGGTGCTGGTTTCGGAACTCAGGGATGCTGCTGGCCGATCAAGCAGAGCCAGGCAGATGCCGCGACCAATCCCTACGCACCTTTGGGTTTCACGCTCGATCAGGGTCCGGGACTGCCGGCTGCGCTTCCCCCCTTTCCAGCGAATGGATTGCTTCCATTCGATGGCGGACCTAATGGCTACAGCAACATTTTCCCCGGGGTTGGGTCTTATCCGCATAGCTACGACGACACTTACAACGTAACGCTGGAACAAGTATTGCCGTACAACATCATCTTCACGGTCGCCTATGTGGGCAACCATGGCCGTCATCTCTGGGATAACGTAAATGTGAACGCCCCGGTTCCGGGACCTGACGTAGCCGGTTCTTTCAATCCCAACCGGCCGTACTATGCCAGCTTTGGCTGGACGCAAGATGAAACCCAGCGCAACGACCAACTGCCCAACTATCCCGAACTCAGGAGTAACTACAATTCGTTGCAACTCCATGCCGAGAAGCGTTTTCACGCTGGCATCTATGCGCTCAGCAATTTCACTTGGGGCAAGGGATTGGACGAAGGGACGTTCGGCCCTCAGAATATATTCAACTTCTCCAGCAATTACGGAAATTCCGATACTACCCGGCCTTGGGCTTGGGTAAGCGCCTTTAACTGGGATCTTCCGTTCGGACGTGGCCGCGCATACGCAAGCGACGTCAGCGCGGCAGAAAACGCCCTGGTTGGAGGCTGGACATTCAGCGGAATTCTCGATTTCCAGGGAGGCACGTATTTCACGCCAACTCTGGCTAATAATGCTTCGCTGAATTCCAATATCTCGTTGAGACCGGATCGCATTGGCAGCGGCAAAATCTCCAATCCCAATCGTAACGAGTGGTTTAACATCAACGACTTTACCAATGTTTCCCAGCGGTACACCTACGGGAACTCAGGCCGCAACATCTTGTTGGCTCCCGGCTACGGTGAAGTGGACACGACACTGGCAAAGGCCTTCGCAATAACGGAAAGAGTTAACCTGCAGTTCCAATGGCAAGTGTTCAACGCGTTGAACCGGGAAAATCTAGGATCACCCAATGCCAGCATCTCGCCTGGGATTCCCGCCTCACAAACGGGCTCCGGAACAATTACGAGCATTATCGACTTCAGGCGTCGTATGCAGGTTGGAGCCCACCTTACCTTCTAACTCGTAGCTCTCCGCACAAAACAGACTAGCCTCGGCATTGTGCCGGGGCTAGTCTCATTGCGCTATTTTCATTTTGTATTGTTTCGGGTTGGCGCGATTCACGTTTCGCCTGCGCGAGTTCCCAACCGTCTAACTAACGCCGGATCCTGAGGCCTGATTTCAGATGAGAGGAATAATTGTCGTAGCTTGCCTGATCGGCAGCGTCATGAGTTTCGCGACTGCTGAGGTATCCATCACCAAATCTGCTGCGGGTTGGGAGCTATCCAACGGCCACATCGATATGATTCTGGCTCGCTCCTCCGATACTGTACTGCTTAAATCATTGCGCCGTGAAGCGGGCACAGAATGGGCCGTGGCGGGCACGCCGTTAATTGCCGTTCCAGATCAATCGGGCAAGCCTTATCGATTTGCGGAAGACTCTATTTCCAACCTGAACAAAGAAGGCAAACAGTTGACCCTAGTCTTTCAGTCCGATGACGGCGGACGGCTTTCTCTCCAGATGAGGCTTTATCCAACCGGAGCCGTCATTCAGACCGCGATGCAAATCGAAAATCGAGGCCAGCACGACTTGATGCTCGATGCTCACATCGATCCGCTATTTCTCACGCTGAAATCTTCCGGGGGTGGACTCAAGTCCTATTCATCAGCGAAGGGACAACATGGATTTCACACGATCGAAAGCGACAATCGTTCGCAAACGCATGAATTCGCCGACTGGCTGGTTCTCGAAAACCAAGCGGCTGAGGAATCGATGCTAGTCGGCGGCGAACCTGGTTTAGGCGTTCTCGGATGGAAAGCGGAAGTCATGCGCTCGAGTGCCGGCACCGCGGTCCGCGCGGGCACGATTTTTATTAAGGATAAGAAGGACAAGGATAAGAAGGCTGCGCCTCCCGCCGTCTTCGAGCTAGCGCCCGGAGCAACCGTAGAAACGCCAATAAGCTTTTTCGCGCTGGCTAAGGGAGACAGCGACGACGCCGGCAATGAGACCTTTCGTTATTTGAAGCAATATGTATTTCAGGCGCCTTTGCCGGATTCTCCGCTGGTAACTTATTGCATATGGCTTACCGAGAAAAATAGCGAGGAGCAGCTCCTCAAAGAACTCAGCCTGGCGAAGCGAGTGGGCTTCGATGTCTTCTACCACGATGCGACCTGGTATGAAGGAGCATCTGTCATTCCCGGCATGAACGACTGGACGCTTGGCCTCGGCAGCTATCGAGAAGACAAAGAAAAATTCCCCCACGGCCTCAAGAATCTTTCTGACGCCGTACACGCCATGGGTTTGAAGTTTGGGCTGTGGGTCGATCCGGGCAATGTGGACGCGGCGCGGGTCGAATCTGGCGAAATTCCATCGGAGTGGCTGGCCATGATTGATGGCAAAACCATCGGCACTACGCATCCCTCGCTCACTCCCACGAAGCAGCTATGTCTGGGAGATCCGAAAGTCGTGGCGTGGATCGAGCAGCAGTTAGGTGACGTCATCGAGAAATGGCATCTGGATTGGATTAAGTGGGATCCGTCGTCGACCGTAAGCTACGAATGTAACCGGACCGATCATGGCCATGGAAAAACCGATGGCGCTTACGCTGCCTATCGCGGACGGATGGAGATCATGCGCTATCTCCTCGAGCGCTTTCCGAATCTTTCCGGATTCGAGTGCGATCCTTCCTTGCAATTTGCGCGAACTAACCCCGGCCCGCAAAGCCTGCTTCCCGGCGGCTATATCAATGAATTCATAACGGGGCCGATGCTTAGCCCTAATGTGTGGGGATCGCTCGCAACCGCCGGGCATGGCGACGCCGGTGGAGAATACCTCACGGCCCGCTGGTACAGCGCTTCCGCGCTCGATTATTACTTCCGCAAGCACTTCACCCATGGAGTAACTTTTGGCAACATCAACGGAATGGCGTCGCAGTTTCTTTCGGCGGCTCCGCCGGGTTTCGTCGAGGCCTTCGAACGCAACCTTCTGTTCTTTAAACAGTATCGTCATCTGTTGCGGGAAGACGTCTACCATCCGAAAGTTGCGGCTGCTGGGTGGAGTTCCATCCAGTACGTCAAAGAGGATTCAACCGAGTCGGTTGTCTATATTTTTCGCGATAAGTCGGAGACCGCTGAAACGACCATTCGTTTGCGCGGTTTGAATGCTAATGCAAAATATCGAGTCACCAGCCTCAACGATCGTCCGGGGCGCGACAGGGTGATGACGGGAGAAGCGCTGATGAAAGGCATTGCCGAACAGTTGCCGAACCAGTGGCTGGCCAAGGGCGACGGAGCGATTAAAGAATTTGCCGAGCAGCAGAATTATGGCTCGGACATTTTGCTGCTTCGTCGTTTGCCTTAGCTCGGGAGTGATGAATCATTGGATAACGATGATCGGATCCCAAACGATTGGATCGGGGCGATTCTCATCGTTATGCTTGATGACGAATCGAATCTTGTCTCCTGCAGTTACGGGCAGATCCGTAATTTCGTACTTGGTTGAAGAATTGTAGTTTGGAAGGACCTCAGCCCATCCCGTTGAAGGCCACACCTGCCGCGAATTTTGCACAATTCTGACGAAGCAAGAAGCACCGTTTTCGGCGCTGGGATCTTTGCGAATTGCGCCTGACGTACTCAACACTCCGGTGCTGGGCGCGACGAACGTTCGCGACAAATCGTAGGCGGCCGAGGGCTGCATCCAAACTCTTCCGATCCGCCCCAGCCCTGATCCTGCCCAACGGCCTTCGTAGCCAGCCTTGTCCCAGACTAACTTGCGGTAAGAACCGTCCTCGGTCGCCTCTTCATAAAGCCACTGGTGCATCGATTGTGCCGGAGAAAAATCTCCGAGGGCCTCGTAGGTTTGCAAGTCGCCTGCCGCCTTCGTGGCGGCCACAGACGGACTCCGATTGCCGTCTCCATCTACCGCCGCAACCTCAAAGCTTGCGTCGATATCGTTGCGGGCGGAGTCTGAGTGATCAAAGAAAAATGTTCCTTTTGCAGCCCTGCCGATAACCTTCTGGTTCTTGCGAATTTCGTAATACGAAATCCAATTGTCATCGTGGCTCGGCGACCACGAAAGTTCGATTCCCTCGACACCGAGATTGGTTCCCAGGCGCTTGCTCACGCCCGCAGGCGCGGTCGGAGGAGCCTGGTCGGTTCCAGAGCCGGGATAGTGTGGCAAGTTCAAAAATATCAATTCTCCGGCGGCAATGTTCGCGAGACCGATTCCATTCGCCATGAGCTGAGAACCGGTCTGCTGGAGATGAAGACCTGAGGCGCTCGCTCGCACGTCATAAGTCTCATCCGGCAAAAGTCCGCGCGGAAAAATCACCACCGGCTTGGCGGAAGCTTCGAGCTGAATAGGCTGGCTCAATCGCGCGTACTTAAACCCCGACGCATCGGGATGCGTTCGGCTCATGTCAAGCTCGGCCGTGGCCATTACCTTGCCATCATCGGCTCGCACCAGCGACAACGTGTACGTATCATGATTATTTCCCGGATCGAATTGGCCTAACTGTGTAACCGTCATCGGTTTGTTTAGCTGTAATTCCATCCCGAGAAACTTGTCAGCTACCTGCCGCACGGCGCCAAGCTGCACAATTTTTGTAACCAGCGACTCGTCGCCTGTGCCCGACTGGTACTTGAGATTAAGCGGCCCGAACTCTTGCCCCGGCACGCCGTAGAAGCGGAACGCTCCATCCACGGGATCCTCATAAATCCCAGTCCCAATACTTGCAGCGGAGCTTGTTTCGACTATGTTCATCTCTCCCGCGCCGCCGCGGTACTGGTCGGCCGAATCTGTCGAATGCTTTGCAGGTCGGCTGATCACGAAATAACTGGAGCCGTGTTTCGCGTGCCTGGTGATGATCACACCCTTCGAACTATCTCGATTCATCCTCTGGAAGTACCAGATGGCGTCATCGCTGTCGACCTTCGGGCGGAACACATGACTCCAGCGGCCGGCCACGCCTTGCGCTACAAGATAGTGATAGATTTCCCAGTCCTTGCGAATCGCCTCCACATCCGGCCCGTCGCCCGGATCTCGATACCACGTCGGGTCCATCGCCAAGTGTGTGCGATCGGTCGCGGGGTTGTAATAGGTGTGATCGAAATCAACCACGTTGTGAAGTTTGTCAGGCGGAACGAGCAGCGAAGTATAGTACGAACTATAAGGACCCACGCCACCGTCGGTGTATTCGCCAGACTCGGCCAGGCGCGCGATGTCATAGCTGATCCAGCGTCCTCCTCCATCACAGGCATCGATTCCACTTTGCGGATGATCGCGCTTGAAATGCTCAAGCAGGCTGCGAAAAGTTTGATCGGCTGCAAGAGCGTCCGTGTCGTTGGCGCTGGCAGCGGGTGCGATATCATAACGCCACTGAAAGTCTCCCCAGGCGTTGACTCCATCACTCAACAATTGCCGTTGCCAGTCGGCGGTGGCTGCAATCGACTGCTCGAGAACTTGCTGGCCTGGGATCATCCAATCCGGATGCTGTTGCGCGACCTTGGACTCCGCCGTCGCTAAAAAAGTCGGGTACCACAAGACCCATTTCATTCCGTGCTTGCGCAGGTAGTCGTTGGTTCGTCGCCAATCTGGTCCCGTCCACGTGCCCCACTTGTCATACCAGCCAGCGTCATCCCACAGGATATCGGTGCCCGTTTCCCGTAGAAGATCGATATAGCGGAGGTCGAGCGCCAATCGCCTTCCCCAGTTATCGGCACTCGGCGTGCCGCCTTCGCCGACCCATGGATCGGGCCAATCGACCGCCCAGCGCGTCTTGGCAAAATATTCCGGGTTGGTGAATTCCCACAAATAGGCATATTGCCAATCGAGCAGTTGATTTCCGAGTTCATCGACTCCGCCGGAAAATGGCGCGGTAAAGATTTTGGGAGTTTCGATGCTTGCGCCAGGAGCCAAATCTTTTTCGAATCCGGCTAGCTCGAGGCTCATTTCGAGCGGCGAACTTTGTTGAGTTTCGATCTGGAAACGCCAGTGGCCGAGATAATCCCAGCCCACGGCCAGCCCCTCGTTAGTGTTTGAGTTGCTCTCGAGCAGGAAGACGAGTGGCAGATAACTGCTATAGTTCCCCGGCTGAATACCGCCGTTGGAATCGAGCATGCGCTGATAACCGGCGTTCATTGACTCGCTCTTGAGAAGCTGGCTGCCGTTGTAATTGCCTCCGCCGGTTAAGTAATTGAATTGAAAATTCTGGGCGATAGGACGCCGCACTCGCGAGGACAGAAATTGAACATGCTCCAGGCGCACTGAACTCGCGGAGCCGTTCTCCAGCGTCGTCCATTCGCGAATGACCGGAGTTCCGGGGTAAACGACATAGTGCTTTGTCACTCGTACGCCTGCCGATTCCAGGTTAATGTCGAGTTGCAGTTCCGCTTGAGCACCCAGGACAGTGTGGTCGTCGCCGAGCCTCCACTGCCAGTTCGGCGCGCTAACATCGTGGCCGTTCGCCGAGAACCGAATCTCGGCCGATGGATTTTTTTTATCTACATAGTCCCGTCCCGACTGCTTGTTGCGCAGTGACAGAGCTAAGAATCTGCCGCCCTCGAAGCCAACCCGTTTTTCTACCAGCGACGTGCCCATGATATATTGATCGCCTTCGCGCCGCACATAGGCATCTTTGCTCTGAAGGTTGTTGCTGTGAAGAGTGTCCCGAGCGCTCAAGAGAGAAGCTGCTGCGCAGACGCTTAGCACTTGGAGAACGACGGCGCGACGCAATGAGTTTCGGGTCACCTTGGGGCGGACGATCAAAGTAAAGGCTCCATACTTAGTCGCCCCGTGGCAACGCGGCGAGAGGCCATCTTGTGGCCTCCTCGATTTCGAGCAGGCGGTTGTACTTTGCCAGCCGCTCCGATTGCCGAATGGATCCGTTCTTGAATTGATCGGCCCGCCATCCAACCGCCAAATCCGCGGCCCAGTTGTCTTCTGTCTCGCCGCTGCGCACGCTCAGGGTGACCGACCATCCGGCGGAGCGGGCTAACTTGTATGCCTCAATCGCTTCTGTGAGTGTTCCAATCTGATTCACCTTCAACAGCAGAGCGTCGCAGGCATTCGCGTCGATCGCGCGTCGTATGCGGGCGGGATTCGTACACAAGAGATCGTCTCCCAAAGTGAGCGCCCGTCCGGCGATCGCTCTACGCAGTTGCGGCCAGTTCTCCCAGTCATTTTCCGCGAGCCCATCTTCGACGCTCAAAATGGGATAACGGTCGAGCCACTGCGAAATGGCCTGAATCATCGCAGCACTGTCTAAAATCGCACCATCTTTGTGATAGCGATGATCCCGATAAAAATGCGATGCGGCCACATCGACCCCAAGGAAAATATCCTTGCCCGGACGATAACCGGCCTGCTCGATCGCCTCTACTGCCAGCCCGAGCATCTCTTCGGCGGAATGACACGGAGGCGCGAGGCCGCCTTCGTCGGCGGTGAGAAGGCGCATGCCATATTTCTGCAGGATGAGGTCCGCCGCGGCCTGATAAACATTGAAGGCCGCAATTAGTACCTCATCGATGGTGCTCGCGGACATGGGTATGATCAGCACATCCTGCACGGACACTTGCTGCCCGGCATGCTTTCCGCCGCTGAAAAGATTGATGGTCAGGCGAGGAAGCATGTTTGCGGAAAGAGACATCATGTCGGCGAAATGCTGATATAGAGGAACACCACGTTCGATCGCGCTGGCGCGCGCAAAGGCCACGGATACTGCAAGGATTGCATTCGCGCCGAGGGTTGATTTGGTAGTGGTTCCGTCGAGCGCGATCATCGCCCGGTCTAATGAAGCCTGGTCGGCGAAAACGCGGCCAGCCAGCGCATCGTGAAGCGCTCCGCCTACATTTGCCGCCGCGCGTCGACAGCCTAAACCTCGGTACCGCTTTGGATCTCCATCGCGCAGCTCATGCGCTTCGGCGCTACCAGTCGATGCCCCGGAGGGCACGGACGCAGAAGCGAAGATTCCGCCTTCTAAGACACAGGTTGCCAGCACAGTGGGTCGGCCGCGGCTGTCGAGAATTTCTCGGCCGGAGAGGCGCTCAATTTTCGGCATAAGTTTCGATTTTGCGAATGAATTCAGTTATGAGATCGGGTATGTTATCCAGCGGGTCTTTCATCAGTGTCAGCACTACGTCGTGTTGCCGTGCTCGTTCCCACGGCGTCAGATATTCGAGCGGAGATTTCCCGGCCACGCGCGCGAGCAGGCACCCCAGTGTATGGCGTACGACTCGCGGTTCCACAGTTTCCGCCCAGTCTATCTGCATGACCTCGTCGTAATACGCCTGCCAGAAGAGCTCGGCCGCGCTCGCCAAACGATATCGCACTCGCGGCAAATGATGAGCCTTGCTGAGAAAATGGGTTAGGGCAAATCCGACGTCAAATGCCGGATCTCCGAAGTGGACGACTTCATAATCGAGAAGAATCAGTTTGCCCTGGTAAATCAAAGTGTTCTTGGGGCTGAAGTCGCCGTGCACGAGGCAGTCTTTGTTTTCCAGCGTTTCTCGCGCCAGCGCGTTCAGAAATTCGGCGGCGGCGGTAATATTCTGGCCGGTATATACGTAGTACGGTTCCAGCCGAAGGTTCTCGAAATAAGTTGTATCAGCAAACTCGCGCGCGACTTCCGATTGACATGCCGACGATCGCCGGTGAATTGTGCCGAGAAGCGATCCGAATTGCTCAAAATGGTCGGAAACAACCTTTCCTGAAAGGAGCAGCGATTTCCAATTTTCGTGTCCTGCCGGAATCGCCTCCATGCCCAGCAGGTGGTTTTCCATGTCTTCAAAGACGAAAGCTGGAGTCGTTCCCGAGGGCGCTGAGCGATTAAGCCAGCGCAGCGCTCTCGCTTCTACCGCGATTCTTTCAGGGCTGCTGAACCAGTCCACATTGACGCGCAATTTCGACAACGCCTGTTTCAGCACCCAGCCGTGTCCATCCGCCCACGCCAGTTTCACGGTTCGATTCGAAACCCCGCCCGCCAGCTTTTGCAACGAAATTGTCTCGCCCAACTTTACGAATCCGCGCATGCTGAGGTAACACTGCAACGCGTCAAAGTCCTCGATGTCCAATTCCATGGATTGACTAGTCTCGATTTGAAATTGTGGTTATCGCTTGCCGCTCTCCGCACCCGCGAGCAAGACAACTCGGGCGAAGAGGCCGGTCGTGTCGCCGGAATTCGTCTTGTTCTTTCCGTATCCAACGGCAAATGTGACGGTGTCGTTGGCTTTCATTTCGATTTGACCTGAATACGCCGCGGTAGGACTCGCCCCCTCAACTTTGCGAAATGCAGGGTCTCCTCCGTAGCCATCGATGTCGGCGTCAAAAAGGGACGTGCCATTGTGCAGGACGTGCACATCGGTCGTAGACCACACGTGGACGCCTTCAAATTGAGCGCTTATCTTGTAGGTACCTGCCGCGGGCGCCACGAAGCGAACCAGACTATATTGGCCGCTATTGCTCGACTCCATGGCGACCTCGCCGGCGCGCACGACCCAGCCACCTGGTGAAGGCCAAGTTTGCGATTGCTTGGTGGTGTTATATGCGACGTAGGGGTAATAACCTGGGCCCGGGCCTTTACTGGCGTCCGGATGCCAGAACGCAATTGGACTACCCCCGTCACAATACTTGTCCAATCGAAACTGGTCTGGGGACAGAGAGTTGGTCTCGGAATAGCCATACTGCCAAACCTTATGGGGATTCTCCTGGAGAGAGAAATCAGCGGACAAATCGAAAGTGGTTTGGGCCTGTGCTACCAGGCCAAGGAACATGACGACAGCCACGATTCGCCCCATACTGAGCCTCCTTTTAGAATTCTGGATCTACAATTTTTATGTTAACAATAGTGTTGACATAAGCCGGTGCGTCCACTAGCCTACCACAGCCGAGGGCACGATTCACCACAACAAAAATTCGACGCGAGTCGCGTGATCTCTGATTAAATTGTTGATCTTAATCCCGTGCTATTGAGGCTTTAATATGAGCGGAAGACTTGCGGGAAAAACTGCACTGGCTACGGCTGCAGGCCAGGGCATCGGACGCGCCACTGCGCTCGCGTTTGCCGACGAGGGAGCTACGGTCTGGGCGACCGACATCAACGAGCAGTTGCTTTCGACCCTCAGTAAAGAGCGGCCTAACATCCGCACTCGCCGGCTCGATGTCCGCGACATCCGCGACATTGCAAATTGTGCGGCCGAGGTTGGCACCCTCGATGTGTTGTTCAATTGCGCCGGCTATGTTCATCACGGAAATATTCTCGATTGCTCGGAAGAAGACTGGGATTTCTCTTTCGATCTCAACGTCAAATCCATGTATCGCACTTGTCGCGCCTTTTTGCCTGCCATGCTCAGAGCGGGGAAAGGCAGCATCATTAATATGTCGTCGGCCGCATCAAGCATCAGAGCAGCGCCAAATCGATTCGTTTATGGGAGCACGAAAGCGGCCGTGATCGGGCTGACGAAAGCGATTGCTGTCGATTTCATTCGCAGTGGCGTTCGCTGCAATGCGATCTGTCCGGGCACCGTGCAGTCGCCCTCGCTGGAAGAACGAATTGCCGCGCAAGGCAACGTGGAAAAGGCTCGCTCTGAATTTGTGGCGCGTCAGCCGATGGGGCGAATTGGACGTCCCGAGGAGATTGCGGCACTCGCCGTCTACCTGGCGTCGGATGAATCCAGTTACACTACTGGCCAGACTCACATTATTGATGGTGGCTTTACCCTTTAGCGACCGAACTTCTTGCGAGTGTTGGAGAAAAAATGAAATTGTTGCGCTACGGTTTACCGGGGTTAGAGAAGCCCGGCCTCCTTGCTGACGATGGACAGATTCGCGATCTGTCGGGAGTCATTCCCGATCTTGCCGATGAATCGTTGTTGCACGAGTCGATTGAGAAGCTGCGCCGCGCGGACGTCTCGCGCTTATCCAAAGTAGCCGGTCGGCCGCGCCTGGGGCCCTGCGTCGGCAGCGTGGGCAAGTTTGTCTGCATCGGCTTGAACTATTCCGATCACGCGAAAGAGGCGGGAATGCCGATCCCGGCCGAGCCCGTGATCTTTATGAAGGCGACTTCGGCGATCTGCGGCCCTGACGATGATGTCGTGATTCCGCGGGGATCGACGAAGATGGATTGGGAGGTCGAACTGGGCGTGGTGATCGGCAAGCCCGGCAAGTACATAGAGGAGGCGTCCGCTCTTTCGTATGTTGCAGGCTACTGCGTGGTCAATGATGTGTCTGAGCGTGCTTTTCAAATCGACGGAACCGGGCAATGGGTGAAAGGCAAGAGCGCCGACACCTTCGGTCCGATTGGCCCATGGCTGGTCACTCCCGATGAAATTTCCGATCCGCAGAATCTCGATATGTGGCTCGAAGTCGACGACCACCGTTATCAGAACGGATCGACCAAGACCATGATTTTTGGAGTGGCTTTTCTGGTCAGCTATGTGAGCCGATTTATGAGTTTGCAAAGCGGCGACGTTATTTCTACTGGGACGCCTCCCGGGGTCGGCCTCGGACTAAAGCCGCCTGTTTACCTGCGTGCGGGGAATCGCATGAAATTGAGCATTCGTGGCCTCGGGCAACAGAACCAGAAAGTCGTCGCCGAGTAGCCGATTTTGATCTAGTGAAGCTCTGATTAAGTGTCGGCGGAAAGCGTAGACCACAGGGGACACAGGGATGCACGGGGGAACCCAGGGACTTAATCAGAGTCGCTCTAGTGAACTCTCTTATAAATAATGACTACGGCTGTTAGCTTCTTTGTAAGCTCGACATGCAAGCCGCGGCGCATTAGTTCGCTTCCTGAAACCGTAGTTGGAGTTTTCGAATCAAGGTCGGTGACCTCATAGGTTGCTGCCGCATCAAGGCCGCGCAAGGGAAGATCTCCGGCGGTTTCTTCGGCGTCATCCCGGCGAAAAACCTGGACCATCCCAACGCCGTCTTCCGGGCGATTGAATTGCCACGCTGCCCATTCGAAGGCTGCGCTCCGCTCCAGGCGCGGATCTGTGGTGCAGTCGGAGTTGGCGCTGCATGGCGACAGAGGATAGTAGTCGCCATAATAATAAGGACGCACGAGTTTCAGCTGTGCGACCATGCTGCGCATCCAGTCAAAAGGAAAATCAGGTGGAATAAATTTGCCGACTTGGTTCGGATAGCCAGCGCCGTTAAAAAGAGCGAAACCCAAACCGGGAGCGAAGCCGCTGCGGAAGTGATAAGTATCGCGCGGTCGAATCTGCATTATTGTGCCAAAATGCGGCCGCCAATAAGCGAGGCCCTCGGTACTAACCTGCGCGCCGATGGGATCCGCATCGGGCGACACGGGATAGTCGGCGCGACTGAGATCGACGGCGCGCGAAATCGTCTCCAGGTCGCCGCGCTGAACGATGTCAAGAATCAGTTGTGGATGCTTGCGCCGCAGCCCGTCCCAGAATGCCAGCAACCCCTCCGCATAGCGTATCTGAGTGATACCCTGGCGATCGCTGGCGTCATTCCCGGCCCAGAAAGGCGCGAGGGCAAAGTTGCAATCTTGGCGGAAAATGTCGATGCCCTGTTGGTCGATAAGATCGGACATGGAATCGATCATGTATTGGCGGGCAGCGGGATTGCCGAAATCAAACAACCGAAATTTCACCAGCGGCCGCGCGGTGCTTCCTTCAAAGTGGGTAGTGACTTCTCCGATAAACCAATCGGGATGGGCGATAGTCAGCGGCGTTCCGACGACTGCCCGTTCCGGTTCAAACCAGAGCAGGAACTTCATTCCCTTGGCGTGGGCAGCATCGCTGATGGGTCGAAGGCCGCCATCGGGGTGAGGTACCTGATTGACCCGCCAATTTCCCGCGTGCAAGAACCAATCTTCCTTGCCGAATATCTGAAATTCATCTACCGGGCGGTCGGTGCCATACCAACCCGCGTCCATCCAGAAGTTCTCAAAGCCAATGTTCTCCTTCGTGATCTGATCGATCAGGTGCAGACTGGTGGAGGTTTTCATTCCGCCCCATCCCGTGAAAGAAACGGGCAGAACCACTGGCTTTTCGTCGTATTGCGGGGTGTGATATTTCAGAATGTGGCGCCGCAAAATATTGTGCGCATCGATATCGTCGCCTTGCCACGGCAGCAGGAGAATCTCGGGCGTTCGAATTTCTTCGCCGGGATGAAGCGAGAGATGGGTTGTTTCCATGCCGGCCGTGATCGCAATCGCGGACTCGGTCGGGCGCGAGAAGTTGATCGCCCATTTGCCCGGCCATCCCACGGCCCCGATCAGGCCGCCGCCGCTCGTTTGAATATCGAAAAACGGTATGGTCTCAACCGTCTTTCCGCCGCCCTCGTTCGAAATCTGAAATGACTCGAGCTGATTCAAGGGCTTCTTCACCAGGGCATAGGTATCCATGCCGCCGCATCCCTTGGAGTAGAGAATTGTCGGAATGCCGCTTCCCGTGACGGCAAACGACACATCGAGCGGTTCGACATATTCGAGGATGGACGAGTCGAGTTTGCCGTCATTCCTGAAATACGCTGTCCATTCGACCACGGCAGAGTGCGCGAACTCGGTCGCTTCTATGCGGATTCGCAAACCGGACTTCGGATCGGTCCAGGTGACGACATGTTCGGCGCGAGCACTGTCGAGTTGTCGGGTCTCCGTTTTCTTCGGCCAGTCTTTCAGCAGCGCACCGGATGCCTGCCTGTCATAGACGAATGAGAAGGGTGGTTTTGCGTTATCTCCCAGTAGATGCTCTTGGAGCCACTGGTTGTGCTGGGGAACGGCGCTCGACTTGTCTTGTGCCAGATCCTCCGCTGCGGCGCAATTCGCCAGGAAAATTAGCAGGCAGACTATCCATGCCAGGTATCGCGAGAAATGCTTCATGTGATCAGCTTTGGGAGGCTGCCTTCGACGTCTGCAGTGCATGATTTAGCGTTACCCGTGCCGCGAAGATTATTCATGGCAGGCTTCTGAATGTCAACACTATTGTTGACATTTTAACCAGGTCTGTCTTGCATAAGCTCTTCCCAGAACCGATCCGCCTTTCAGTTCAGCGCTTCAAGATGTAGGCAGCCCTGCCCTTCGTTGCGATCTCAACTTTACTGTCAGAGCCAACGGTATAGCGCTGCGCTGTTCCAACACTAGAATCGACCGGAGTTGCGGATATCCTTGCCCCCGCCCACTGCGAGGGAAGAGTCCAATCGACGGCGCCGCCATCTGCCGAGTAGAGGACAATCTCTTTGTCCCCGATGGGAATCACGCGCCGTTGACCGTCGACGCTTTTGAAATCGTGGTCAACGACCGTCCAGGAACCATCGTCAAGGACCGTGGAGACCGTCCCGTCACTAAAGCGAGCAATGTAGTTGTTGCGAGGTGCGGTGACTTTCTTTCCATCCTTCTCCACCTGCTTCTCGCCCACCTTTTCGGCCCCCAGCCAGATCAGGTTTTTCTTTAACAGATAGGATTGGGTGAGATTGCCCAGGTAATACATGTCCGCGATCTCGGCTTCGGTGTACTTGGTGAGATGCATACCGCCGAGCTCGGTAGTGTCTCGAACCGAGTAGCCCAGATTCATGGACCATCCCAATGCCTGTCCCACTTCCGAAGATTTGCCGCCACCGTAGAGCTTGCCTTGCATCATCATCAACTGGAAGGGATCGGAGATCACGAAGCGATGCTGCACGCCCTCGGTTTTTCCGTAGTAGCCATCGACCGGCCCTTCCGTCAAAGGAACGATGCCGTGCTCGGTAAACCAGTCCAGGATTTTGCCGCCGTAAACTGTCTCGGAAACAAATCCTATGTCTTCGCCGGGGCCGAAACTAGTGTCACAATTGCGGAACGTATCCAAACGGATGCCTTCCGAAACTGGAACGGTATCCATAAATGATTGGATACGGCGCTGAAAGTAGCCGGAGCGGAATTGTTTGGTATTGGAAATACGATAGTCCGGCGGCGCACCTTCAAACTGGTGTGACCAGACGTAGGGCTTTCCCTCCCGATTGAATTGCAAAACACTCGGGTCAAAAAGCGGGCTGTCAGGATAGGCGTCGTTGAGATTGATGTGATACTCGATGTTCGCGTTATACGCGGCCGCATCTTTTACCAGCTTTCGCAATGCTGCGGCTCCGCCGGCTCGTTCGTTCACCTGATTCAACGCCGGGTAACCGGTGTCGTGACCGGTGAACTGCCATCCAACCAGCGTCACCCGCTGTTTGGCATTGCCCGTCACCTTGGCGACGGTGCGCACAATGTCCAGGGTTTCGGCGAATGAAGCAATCGGCGGATTGTAGCCCCCCGGCGGCTCTTTGACCGGCTTCACCCAATCGATGAAGACGATGTAGGTGAAAGTCTTCGGTTCGTAGGTATCGCCCGGTGTCCGCATCTGGTCGCGATGCCACAGAGCAGCTTCCATCCAGTCGACAGCACCATCGTGATTGCGATCTTCGGTCAGCACTGCCACGCGCGACTGAAGCAGGGGCTGAACGTCGCCACCGATGCGGTAATAGTAGGTACCAAGCCACATTGCAAAATCCGTGCCCGGACCTTCGCCGCCCAAGACTTGCGTCTTGAGTTTCCAGTAGGGGATGTTGTCGGAGATGGTCGCTGCAACTCCCGGCCCGCCGTCGGAAACCCAGGCGGCAGCCCAGTTCGCGTCTTTCGGATACTCTTCTCCGTCTGCTTCGCTGATTTTCATGAAGTGCGCGGTCGACTGCCAGAGAAGATTCGAGTAAGGATCGCTCCATTCTTGCCGCTGGTATTCGCCGCGATAGGCCTCACCCTTTCCATCCGCTGCCGGGACCCGGACAAGATAGTGATAGGGGAAATCCAAGGTTCGCAGACGGAAACTTCCGCCCTCCGATACCTTCGTCAATTCGAAAACCAGCTCGTTGCCTTCGATGGCAAACCGCCAGTCCAGTTCCAAATCGAGAGATGGAACCCGCATTCCATACGTTACAGCCGATGCCGTGGGCTGAACGCGGACTTCCAAGTCGCTGGCCGTGTAGACTTGTCCATTTAGCTGGATGGTCGGGCGCGACGACTCCAATGCCGCCGGGAGGCTCTTTCCACTCGCGGGCTGATATTTGATAACACGCGGGAATTTTGCATCCATTGTGACCGAGAGAGTTTCCGATCGAATCTCCAGCGAGGCCGGCGATTGGGCCCACAGATCCTTCGGTTGCCACCCATAAAAAGACAGCACTAGAAGGACGGCGCCAACCATTGCGATTTTGCGTTTCGATTTGTAAAGGACGGTAGTTCGCATCGCGCTTGAATCCTCCTGCACGCTTGAAGGAAATGAATTTCGGTCGGTTGGCCTCATGGTAGAACATCGCGAAGCACCAGAAGGCTAGCCCATGTAATTTTCATTGTCAACATTCATGTTGACAATAACAGAGGGTAAGAATTGGCGCGAACTTTCGCCCCCGTGGGTAGCGGTGCAGTTTGCGAAATCGTTAACCACAGAGGTCACGAAGGTTCACGAAGGAAATACGTAAGCGAATGCCTTCGTGATCCTTAGTGTCCTTCGTGGTTGAAGGTTCGAAGGCTGCGGTCTGAAACTGCACCACTACCCCTCCGTGGGACTACGCCGCCGCTCCGTTACTGCGCGGAACTTTCGTAGCTGAAATCGAAAACGTAGACCCCGGAACCAACCTCTGCAAAGACGGCGTCATCGCTTTGCCGCGTTCCCGAAATGCCGGGACTCAACTGCAGAAGTCTCCCGCTCTCAGTCACCTGCTCCAGCCTGGCTTTGGGCAGGCGTACGGAGGCGGTCGCGTTTGCGGGAACCTCGACGCGCAGTGTCATCTTCCCGTCCTTCAGCTCCCACGACGAAGCGACTTTACCGTACATGCTGTGCACCGATGCTTTCGCGAAGGTCAATCCGCCTCCGGGATGCGGTTGAATCAGGATGTGCTTGTATCCTGGCTGCCTCGGGTCGATGGCAATTCCCGCAATTACGCTATACATCCACTCGCCAATCGCTCCGTAGGCGTAGTGATTGAAGGAATTCATTGATTTCTCCTGGAAAGAGCCGTCCGGCTTAATGCCGTCCCAGCGCTCCCAGATGGTGGTGGCATCTTTGGTGATTGGGTAGAGCCAGGACGGATACTCGGTTCGGTTCAGCAGCATATAAGCTTCGTCGAAATATCCGTAGTCGCTCAGCACCTGGCAGATCAGCGGCGTACCAAGAAAGCCAGTCGTGATGTGCTTGAAGGCGCGGACATCGGCGGCCAGCCTTGCGGCAGCTTGCTTGCGCTGCGATTGCGGTAGCAGATCGAAAGCCAAGGCTAGCGAATACGCAGTCTGTGTGTTGGAAGAAAGCCGTCCATTCGGAGTGACGAACTCCTTCTGGAAGGCGGAGCGGATGTGATCGAGCAGTCTAGCGTAGAAATCGGCGTCTTCCTTCTTTCCCAGGACTTCAGCCGTGGCTCGCAGCAAGTCGGTCGAGCGGGCGAAATACGCGGTCTGAATCAAGTCCTTGTCGGTGGTGGCTCCGGGGTAATCCGCATCGGTGGTGGAGTAAGCGAGCCAATCTCCGAAGTTATGCCCACCCTTCCAGATGAACTGGTCTCCTGCCTGGCGCCGAATATATTCCACCCAGGCTTTCATGCTGGGATACTGTTCCTCCAATATTCGGCGGTCGCCATAGTTGAGATAGAGAGTCCTGGGGAGCACGGTTGCGACATCGGCCCAGCCAGCCGAGGCGGCTGCACCCGTGCGCGCCTTGTGGGAAAGAACATTGGGAATCACGTAGGGCACGGCACCGTCGTCTTGCTGGTCGAGGGCAACGTCCTTCAGCCACTTGGTATAGAAGGCGGCACAGTCGTAATTGAAACAGGCCGTCGGGGCAAAGACTTGAGCATCCCCAGTCCAACCCAGCCGCTCATCTCGCTGCGGGCAATCCGTAGGAACGTCGACAAAGTTTCCCTTCTGGCTCCAGACGATGTTGTGCTGCAGCTTGTTCAGCATGAGGTTCGAAGTTTCGAAGGTGCCAGCTGGCTCGATCGCCGAATGAACCACTACGCCGGTAAAAGCATCGAGCGGCAATTCGCCGGGCCATCCCTCGACAGCCACATAGCGGAAGCCTTGAAAGGTGAAATGCGGTTCAAAGACCTCGGTACCTTGACCTTGACCTTGGCCTTGGCCTTTCGCGGTGTAGCGAATGGTCTGTTTTGCGGAGCGCAGATTCTCGGTGTAGAAATTGCCTTTGCTGTCGAGAACCTCGGCATGCCGCAGAGTGATGGTGGTGCCGGCAGGGGCGGTCAGGCGAAATCGCACCCAACCAACCATGTTCTGCCCCATGTCGAGGACGTTGTTGCCGTCCGGCGTCTTAATTATTTTGACCGGCTTGACTTCTTCGATCGCGCGCACCGGCGGTCCTGCGGCAGCCACCAGCTTTGTTTTGGGCGAATCGAGCAAGGCTACGCCCTTCCAGTCTTTGTTATTGTCATTGTCATCATAGGCGGCTTCGCTCCATCCTGTACGCTCCAAACGGGCATCGTAGGTCTCGCCGTTGTAAATATCCGACGCTAAAATGGGGCCGGTCGCCGCCTTCCAGTTCTCGTCGGTGCCGACGACTTGCTGCTTGCCATCCTTATATGTAATGACCAACTGGGCGAGCAGCGCCAATTTTGTTCCATAGGAATTGCGCGCGCCATCCCATGTCATGTTTCCACGGAACCAGCCGTCGCCGAGCAGGGCCCCCAAGCAGTTCTTTCCCGGTTTCAACAGCGCGGTAACGTCGTAGGTCTGGTACTGATAACGAAAATCATAAGCGGTCCATCCCGGCGTGAAATATAGATCGCCGACCCGCTTGCCGTTCAGTTCCAATTCGTACAAACCCATCGCCGAGGCATAAAGGCGCGCGCTTGCGATATTGCGGCTTGCTTCGAATACGCGCCGCAGCATCGGGGCAGGATTCGACTTTGCGGGATCCTCCTGCAGGTTGGGAGTGACCCAGCGAGCTTTCCAGTCGGATGGCTGGAGCAATCCCATTTCCCAATAGGCCGGTTCGCTCCACGCTGAGTTACGGCCATGATTGTCCGAGACCTGGACCTGCCAGTAATAACGCTGGCCGGCCTGCAAGCTTGGACCCAGATAGACAACTTGAATGGAAGCATCCGAGACTCTCTTGCCCGAGTCCCAGAACAGCTTGTTCTTGGCTAAATTTGCGGGGGAAACCGCCACGCGGATTTGATACGCCGACTGCAGCGTCCCTCGTTCCGCGGACACCAGTTCCCAGCTTAGACGAGGCTCGGCGACGTCAATCCCGATGGGATTGGATTTGTACTCGCAGCGTAAGTTGGCGAGCGTCAGAGGGGTGCTCGCGAAACTCACGGAAGCAGCAAGCAGGAGGACGAAGGTGGTAGCGCATGCGAAGGCGTTGTTTAAGCGCATGGGAGCCTCTTTTGGGAGTCAACGATTCACGTCGACCACTCTATAGTTTGCTGAAAAAATTGTCGCAATCAGCATGCCTCAGGCGCTAAAGCGCGGAATCATTTTCAGCGAGTTAGCGGCACGAGTGGAACTCGTGCCCTTCCCTAAGCCGGCCCGAATTGGAGTTTTTCAGGAAACTGTAAAGCCGGCATTGAAAACGAGGCCTTTATCGCAGCGGTGAACCGCTGCGCCACCCAAAGGCAAGTGTTAAGGCGGAAAGCGTCTTCTGACCGTTTGGTTCGCCAGAGTGTTATGCTGTGCGTTCTGCAATGCGAAAGTATATGTTCTGGAAAAGAAATTCGTAATCTGGCGCTGGAAAGGATTGTACCCTTCGATGAGAACGGAGGTCCCGTATGGATGCAAGTACGAGTAAGAGGATATTTGATGCGCTCGAGACATTCCGAATCGAGCTACCATCCTGGGGCTTCGCCAACACTGGCACACGATTCGGAAAATTTATCCAACCTGCGGCGGCTACTACAACTGAGGAGAAGTTCAGCGACGCCGGCCAGGTTCATCTTCTTACAGGCGTCTGCCCGACAGTCGCCTTGCACGTCCTGTGGGATTGCCCCGAGGGCGTGCAGAGCACGGAGGACGTCAAGAAATTCTCCGACCGTTACGGAGTTCTGCCCGGCTCGATCAATCCCAACCTCTTCCAGGACCAGGAATATAAGTACGGTTCCTTCGGCAATCCTGACCCCGCAATTCGCCAGCGGGCGTTGCAACATACGAAGGACAGCATTGAGATTGCGCGGCGCCTGCACAGCCGAGACGTTTCCATGTGGTTTGCGGACGGCTCAAACTACCCGGGAACTGCGAATATACGGCAACGCAAGCAGTGGTTCACCGAAGGGTTGAAGGACTCGCATGGTGCGTTGTCCGCGGGGCAGCGACTGCTGATTGAATACAAGCCGTTTGAGCCTGCCTTTTACCACACGGATATCGCCGATTGGGGTATGTCTCTGCTTCTCTCTCGTGCCGCCGGCCCGCATGCCCGAGTGTTGGTCGATACCGGACATCACTATGCCGCGCAGAACATTGAGCAGATCGTTGCCTGGCTCCTGTCGGAAGAGATGCTGGGAGGCTTTCACTTTAACGATCGCCGTTATGCGGATGATGACTTGACCATCGGTTCCATCGATCCCTATCAGGTCTTCCGAATCTTCCACGAGATTCGCTATTTCGAGTGGGAGACGGGCAAGCGGGCCGATATCGCATACATGATTGACCAGAGCCACAATCTCAAGGGGAAAATCGAGGCAATGATCCAAACGGTGACCGTGGCGCAGGAACTCTTCTCCAAGGCGGCGCTGGTCGAAGGTCGTGAACTTGCGACGGCACAGAAAAGCTGTGACCTGATGCGCGCCGAGGCCATACTGCAGGACGCATTCGCCACCGACGTCCGTCCGGTGATCCAGGAATGGCGAGAGTCGAAAGGTTTGCCGAAAAATCCTATGGAGGCATTCCGCCAGAGTGGCTACCTCGAGCGCATCACCAAGGACCGCGCGGCCCGGAATTCACGAAACGTCTCCTCCTATGCCTGACCGCATTCATGCGAAGCCGTATCTGGCTTTCGATTTGGGCGCTGAGAGTGGCAGGGCGGTTCTAGCGCGTCTTCAATCAGGAATCCTCACGACGGAAGAGGTGCATCGCTTCAACAATGAGCCCGTGGAGTATGGCGGATCTCTGCACTGGGACGCGCCGCGGCTCTGGTTCGAAATGCGAAAGGCTCTCTCTTGTTTGGAGACAGTGGAGCTGGCGGGCATCGGAGTCGACGCCTGGGGTGTGGACTACGCGCTGCTGGGTGAGCGGGGCGAGTTGCTGCAAAATCCTTTCCACTACCGCGATCGGCGAACCGAAGGGGTCATGGAGGAAGTCCTCAGGAAAATTGATCGGGAGGAAATCTACCAGGCGACGGGCGTCCAGTTCATGCCGATCAACACTTTGTATCAGCTCGTCGTTGGACAGCGACAAACTCCCAAGCTGCTTGCAGCAGCAAAATATCTGCTCACGATCCCAGATCTATTTCACTACTGGCTGACCGGAAATGCTGTCTGCGAATTTACCAACGCCACGACTACCCAGATGGTGGATCCGGTGAAGCGGGCGTGGGCAACCGGATTGATGGAAAGCCTAGAACTACCGATTCACTTGCCGGCACCCATCGTCGAGCCGGGCTCGATCATTGGGACGTTGCTCCCAGAGATTGCAGGGCGCTCCGCTCTCGCCGGCACTACGATCATCGCTCCAGCGTGTCACGACACGGGATCGGCGGTGGCTGCAATTTCGGCTCGCGATGGTATTGCTTTTCTGAGTTCTGGAACCTGGTCGCTGGTGGGCACCGAACTGGATTCCCCCGTGATCACTTCCGATGCGTTGCGCCTGAACTTCACCAACGAAGGTGGCGTGGATGGAACAACGAGACTGTTGAAGAACGTCATGGGCCTGTGGATGCTGCAGGAATGCCGTCGATCATGGCTCGCGGAGGGACTTTCTTACGACTACCGGGAATTGATCGAACTGGCAACTGGCGAGGCAGCGTTTCGTCACCTGGTCGATCCCGATGACCCGTCCTTTCTGCGGCCTGCGAATATGCTCACGGCCATTAACGAGTTTTGCATTCGAACCCAGCAGGCGGTTCCCCAGGAACCGGGCGCGTACGTACGAGCCGTTCTGGAAAGTCTCGCGTTCAAATACCGTCTGGTGCTTCGTAATCTGGAGCTAGTGAGTGGAAAGCAGATCGCACAGATTCGTATCATCGGCGGCGGATCGAAAAATCGATTGCTGAATCAACTTACTGCCGACGCCACCGGAAGGACTGTCGTGGCTGGCCCGGCCGAAGCCTCGGCATTGGGAAATGTGGCGGTCCAGATTCTGGCGACGGGAGGCGCGACTTCGCTCCGGGAAGTCCGCGACATCGTGGATCGATCTTTCCCAACCGAGGTCTTCGAGCCGCTTGAGACCGGCAAGTGGGAGCGGCACGCGAAAAGATTTGAGCAATATTGCGGGGGTGTCTATGTCTGAGATCAGGCCTGCGATCAAACCCGAGATCAAACCTGAGGTCAAAGAAACTACTCACCTGAGAGATTTGTGGAAAGAAGACGAAGCGCAGAGAATGGCCGGCAATCAGTTGGCCCTGCTACGCTACCGCTCGAACCTGCTGGGCGCAGATTTGCGCATTACCAATTTCGGCGGCGGAAACACAAGCTCAAAGCTGGAGCTTCCAGACCCTTTCACCGGGCGACCGGTCAGAGTGCTGGCTGTGAAAGGCAGCGGCGGGGACCTCGGATCGATCACGGAAGATGGATTTGCGCTCCTCTACCTGGACCGTCTGGAGCAACTGAAGCAGCTCTATCGCGGCGAAGCGTACGAAGATGAAATGGTGCGCTACTATCCGCTGGCAGCATTTGGCGAGAATCGGGTGGCCGCATCTATTGATACTCCTCTGCACGCATTTCTTCCTTTTTCGCACGTGGACCATCTGCACCCTGACTGGGCCATCGCGATCGCGGCAAGCGCAAATGGAAAACGAAAGATCGAGGAATTTAACCGGGAATTTGATCGCAAGATCGTGTGGGTGCCCTGGCAACGTCCCGGATTCGAACTGGGACTCCTGATTGAACGGACCATCAAGGATAATCCTGCCGCAGAGGGCCTCATTCTTGGCGGTCACGGATTGTTCACCTGGGGAGCGACGCAACGCGATTGCTACTTAAACAGCATTCACACCATCGATCAGATGGGTGAATTCCTTTTGCAGCACCAATCGAAGAAGGGTTTTTTATTCGGAGGAGTTGAGCAAGGGCCTGTTCAGGATCGGAAGAAAGATCGGAAGGAAATAGTAGTCCGGATCCTGCCGGCGCTCCGGGGGGCAGTGTCGTCGAATCGCCGAGTGGTGGCCCATTACGCCGACGATGAGGATGCTCTGGTTTTTGCCGGGTCGAAATGGGCGAAGGAGCTAAGCGCACTGGGCACAAGTTGTCCGGACCATTTTCTGCGAACCAGGGTCTGTCCCTTATTCCTACCGTGGAATTTCGCGAAAGAGGATGTTGGGGTTCTCAAGGCTCGCATCCCAACCGAGGTTCTCGAGTATCGAGACGCATACAAGAAGTATTACGACACGTGGGCGACGAGCGAGTCGCCCAAACTACGGGATTCCAACCCCTCGGTGGTGGTCATTCCGGGCTTAGGCCTGATCGGCTTTGGCAAGAACAAAAAAGAGGCTCGGATAACGACCGAATTCTTCACTAATGCGATTCACGTCATGGCGGGCGCGAACGCGTTGGAGGATGGAGAAGTTTCTGATCCTCTGCCGCAGGCCAGACATGCAGAGCAGTCGCAGCAGTTCACGCAGTTCCATAACTATGTGGCGCTGCCTAGATCGGAGGCGTTCCGGATCGAGTATTGGGCGCTCGAAGAAGCCAAGCTACAGCGTATGCCGCCTGAAGCAGAATTCAGCCGCAAGATCGCACTGGTAATCGGCGGAGCCAGCGGAATCGGTCGCGAAGTTGCACTGCTGCTCGCGCGGAAGGGCGCCCATGTCGTGGTGGCTGATGTTGACCAGCAGAGCGCAAGCAAAGTTGCCGATGAAGCCGGTGCTATCGCATCTCCCGAGTTTGTCGCACACACTCGTGTCGACGTCGGTTCAAGTGCGTCCCTCGCGGAGGTGGTTAATTTCACGATTTCTCAGTTTGGCGGCATCGATATCGTCGTCAACACGGCCGCTATCTTTCCCGTGCCTGCGACTGTGCCCGTGCCCGGTGCTGACGCCGAACTCACCGATGCACAATGGGCGCAGACATTCCTGGTTAATGTCACTGGCAACTATCTCCTTGCCCGGCAAGCGGAGTGCGTCTTCAACGATCAGCGTCTGGCGGCTGCCATGGTGCTGACCAGTTCCGCCAACAGTGTAGTGCCCAAGCAAGGCAGCGAGGCCTACGATACCAGCAAGGCGGCTCTCAATCACTTGATCCGGGAACTCTCCATCAAGCTGGGTCCGCATGTGCGGGTGAATGGAATTGCGCCTGCGACTGTGGTTGCCGGTTCCGCCATGTTTCCTCGCGATCGCGTGATTCAGTCTCTGCAAAAGTACCAGATAGCTTTCGAGGACTCGGAGTCGACGGAGGAACTGCGGGGCAAGCTCGCTGATTTTTATGCTCGGCGCACACTGACGAAACTGCCGATCCTTCCGCAGGATTGTGCGGCGGCAATCGTATGGCTCGCCGGTGACCAGAGTGCGAAGACAACTGGCCATGTCATTCCCGTGGATGGTGGTCTCTCGGAGGCGTTCTTGCGCTAAGGAGCAATTATGGAACGTGTCTGCTTTGTTTTGCAGGTCAAGCCGGAGCGGATTGAGGAATATAAAGAGCGGCATCGCAGCGTCTGGCCCGAAATGCAAGCCGCCTTGCGTGAAACTGGATGGGGCAACTACTCGTTGTTCCTGCGCGACGATGGCCTTCTCGTCGGCTATCTGGAGACGGAAAACTTTGAACGTGCACGCTCCACGATGGCCAAGCGCGAAGTCAACCAACGCTGGCAGCGCGAGATGGGTGACTTTTTTGTGCAGCCCGACGGCGTGTTGCCCGATCGCGCCATGCAGCCGTTGCGGGAAGTCTTTCACCTGTAAATTCGCACCTGTAAATTCGCATCTGTAATTCACACCTGTAATTCGCATCTGTAATTCAGACACGAGGATTCCATGAACCCGGCACTAGGGGTATTTCTGCACTGGCTCGGCGGCCTCGCTTCCGCCAGCTTCTACGTGCCTTATCGCGGTGTGAAGAACTGGGCCTGGGAAACCTATTGGCTGGCGGGCGGGTTCTTTAGCTGGATCATCGCGCCATGGGTCCTCGCGCTGACCATGACCCATGACCTGATTCGCGTGCTTCATGAAGCTCCCACCAGCAGTCTCCTCTGGACATACGCTTTTGGAGTCTTGTGGGGACTCGGCGGGCTGACTTTCGGACTCACCATGCGCTATCTGGGGATGTCACTCGGCATGGCCATGGTCCTCGGATACACCGCCGCGTTCGGAACTCTGATGCCTCCCATTTTCCGGGGGGAATTCTCGACCGTCGTCCTTCGGACTCATTCCGGCCTGGTGATTCTTGGCGGCGTTGCCGTCTGTCTTCTCGGTATCGCATTCGCTGGAGCGGCTGGAATATCCAAAGAGCGCGAGATGTCGACCGAGCAAAAGCGCGCTTCAATCAAGGAATTCGACTTGAAGAAGGGATTGCTTGTCGCAACTTTTTCAGGCGTGATGAGCGCCTGCTTCGCTTATGGACTGGCGGCGGGAGATCCGGTCAAGGCCATCACCATTCAACATGGCACTCCTATTCTGTGGCAGGGACTCCCTGTACTTGTCGTGGTGCTCGCCGGCGGCTTCACCACTAACTTTATCTGGTGCCTCATCCTGCACATTCGCAACCGCACGGGTTACCAGTATTTCAGTTCGGAGATTCGCGGCAAAGTTCCGGCACGCGATGAGGAATATATCCTCGAAACCGCTACCGATGCTCCCGCGGAGGAGATGGCGATAGCCGTGGCTGTCGCACCAGGCACGGGTATACGGGCTCCGATGCTCGCGAACTATCTCTTCTCGGCCCTCGCGGGCACGACCTGGTATATGCAGTTTTTCTTCTACACGATGGGCGAGACCCAGATGGGAAGATACAAGTTCTCCAGTTGGACGTTGCACATGGCCAGCATTATCATCTTCAGCACACTGTGGGGTATAGCACTGAACGAGTGGAAGGGGGCCGGGTCGCGGACTAAGCTGCTTGTGGTATTCAGCCTGTTAATTCTGGTGAGCTCAACGGTTATTGTGGGTTACGGAAACTACATCGGCGCGTCTTCACGTTGACTTTGAGCAACTGCGGCTCACCCCAAACTGCTCCAGTTGGCAAATGCTGCGTTCAACTCTCTCGCGCTCGCGCGAATCCGCCGAGACGTATGGCCAGCAGAGCCTGCTCTCGCAGATATTGAGCAGTGAAAGGCAGCACTTCAGGCCGCGGAGCAGTCCGGATTCCGGCTCCCCGATCGAATAGACTTCGCGAATGAACAGGTCGACCTGGGCTTGCAGAAGCCGTACGTCATCCATGCGACCGTCGACGAACGCATCATAGAGAGAGACATACAGGCGAGGGAAGGCGTTGGCTCCTCCGCTGATGCCGCCGTGAATTCCAGCCGCCAATCCTTTTGCCAGCAACCCTTCTGGCCCGACGAAGATTGCGAAATCTGGCCGCTGCCGAAAATGCTCGAGGGCGGCTTCCAGAAATTCAAAATTTCCGGAGCTATCTTTGAAGCCGATGACGTTGGGAACATCGCCGCATATCTTGAGACTCGTTAACGTGTAGCGCACATGATTCGGATTCGGCAGGTTGTAGAGATAAATGGGAAGCGGACTCTCGGCGGCGAAACTCTTGATGCATCGGACCAGGTCATTCTGACTGAGTGGAAAATAATACGGAGGCGCGATGACGAGAGATTCCGCGCCCGCATCCGCCGCGACCTTCGCCATCGCAAGCATCTCAGTTCGCGAAGTATCGATGACACCGACGACGACCGGTATTCGCCCATTAACCAGCTTGCAGGTTTTTTCAACCAACTCGCGGCGCAGTCGATAGCTGAGGGCCGGCGCCTCGCCGGTCGTGCCCAGCACAAACAAACCGTGAATTCCACCCGAGATCATGTGCTCGACAAGTTTCTCTAGTCCGGCGACATCGAGCTCGTCGTCTGCCGCAAGCGGCGTAATCATTGGCGGGACAATGCCCCGCAAAGGCTTTTGGCGAACACCATTCATGCAGCTTCCTAAAGTTGATTCATTGACTTCGCGTCGCGCTTCAACTGTCACGCCGAGATTCACAAGAGACAAATGCGCCGTGTTGCGTTTTGCTCTCGGCTAGTGAGAGTGCCTGGGTACAACTTTGCGTAGATCGTGATACGCGGTGGCAAATTCCAGACACGCGCCCGTCTCCAACTGGCCGGTATGTTCGCGATACAACTGCTCCCAGGGTGAGTTGCTTTTCACTTGAAACGGTTTTCGCGCGGCGCGACGGCGCTCGATTTCTTCCGGCGCTAGCAAAACGTCGACCTTGCGTTCATTGAGCGAAATGCGAACTTTGTCGCCCGTCTCGAGAATTCCGAGAAGTCCGCCCACAGCCGCTTCGGGAGAAATATTCAGGATCGACGGACTGTCGGATGTGCCGCTCTGCCGTCCGTCTCCCATGCAGGGCAGCATGCGAACTCCTTTTTGCACTAAATATCCCGGCGGTGTCATGTTCACGACCTCTGCCGATCCGGGATAACCGATGGGGCCGGAGTTGCGAACGACGAGGATGCAGCGATCGTCAATTTGTAACGAGGGATCTTCAATCCGCGCCCGGTAATCTTCAGGCGAATCGAACACGATGGCTCGAGCGACGAAAGTGCTCTCGTTGCCAGGTTCCGACAAATAGCGCTTACGAAACTCTTCGCTGATTACCGATGTTTTTACCAGAGCGGAGTCGAAAAGATTTCCGCTTACAACGAGCAGGCCGGCGTTTTCTTTGAACGGCTTGTCGTATGTACTGATGACTTGCGTGTTGCGGCTGCGCGACGATCGACAGTTCTCGCCCATCGTTCTGCCGTTCACAGTGAGGGCGTCTTCGGCGATTTTTTTCGCCTGCATCAATTCGCCGATGATTGCGGGAACGCCGCCCGCGCGGTGATAGGCTTCGCTCAAATACTCTCCGGCGGGCTGCACGTTGAGTAGAAGATGAATGTGGTGTCCCACGGTTTCCCAATCCTTCAGAGTCAGCTCCACGCCCATGTGCCGCGCGATTGCAATGATGTGCGGCGGGCAGTTCGTCGATCCGCCGATTGCGGAATTCACTACGATGGCATTCTCAAACGCCTGGCGCGTGAGGATGCGGCTCGGCGTCAAGTCCTCCTCAACCATTTCCACGATGCGACGGCCGGTGAGATACGCCATCTTCGCGCGCTCTGCATAAGGAGCCGGAATCGTGCCGCAGGTTGGAAGCGACATGCCCAGCGCCTCCGCCAGCGAATTCATCGAGAGCGCCGTCCCCATGGTGTTGCAGTGCCCGGCGCTGGGAATGCCTGCGACCACTTGATCCAGGAGTTGATCGTTTGAAATCATTCCGGCCGCAAGTTGGCGCCGCGCCTCCCACAAAACCATGCCGGTTCCCGCCAGCTTGCCGTTGACGTAACTGTCCATCATTGGACCACCCGATAGCACGATGGCCGGCAGGTTCACAGTGGCCGCTGCCATCAAGCCCGAAGGAGTGGTCTTGTCGCAACCGGTGGTGATGACGACTCCGTCAAAGGGATAACCGACCAACATTTCGACCAGGCCCAGATATGCGAGATTACGATCGAGCGCAGCCGTTGGCCGGCGACAGGTTTCTTGCAGAGGATGAGTCGGGAACTCCAATGGAACGCCGCCGGCATCTCGAATCCCCGCCTTGACGCGCTCTGCGAGAACGAGATGATGGCGGTTGCAGGGAACGACGTCGCTGCCGCTCTGCGCAATTCCAATAATTGGACGCGACGATTGCAATTCCTGGCGCGTGATGCCGTAGTTCGCGAAACGCTCGATATAGACCGCGGTTTCGCCCGGATCTTTTGGATCGTTGAACCAGATCTCACTGCGTAATGGCCTTTTTGCTTTATTCACGAAAGTTATCCCTCACAGTATGTGTTTATGATTGCTACCACGATTGCTACAACCAAAATAGAAATGCCCGCAAAGGCGGTTAGCCTTGCGCCAGCAGACCGCCATCGACGACCAGCGATGTTCCGGTGATGTAGGCCGCATCTTTCGAAGCCAGCATACGAACGGAACGCGCGATATCTTCTGGAGTTGCCAGACGACCCATCGGAATCCTGGAGAGCAGCCGCGCTCTGTCTTCGGGCTTGTTCTCGAAATGTGCGCGAATTAATTTGGTTTCCGTTGCTCCGGGAATCACGCAGTTGACGCGAATTCCATCGCTTGCGCAATCGATTGCCATCGCCCGCATCATCGCGAGTTGACCACCTTTGCTCGCGGCGTAAACCGCATAGCCGGCGTAACTCTGGAACGCATGTCCTGATGAAGCAATAATGATGGATCCGGATCGGCGCCGACGCATGACCGGGACGACTTCGCGGCAACAAAGGAATGTGCCTTTCAAATTTGAGGAGATGACCCGCTCCCATTCTTCGTCGGTGGTTGAGTCGATCGGCTTGATCTCTTGTACGGCGGCATTCGCGAATAAAACATCAATTTTGCCAAACTGTTCTGTTGTCTTTGCGATCGCAGCTTTCACTTCTTGTGCGTCGCCTACATCGGCCTTAATTGCCAGACCGGTCCCGCCATCGGCTTCGATTTCGCGAACGGTGGTTTTGGCAGAGTCCTCATCCCAATCGAGAACAACGACCGCTGCTTTCTCTTGACCAAAAAGAATAGCGCATGCTTTACCGATGCCAGAGCCGCCGCCGGTCACTACGATTACCTGGTCGTTAAACTCACCCAAGAAACTCACCCAAGAAACTCACCCAAGAAATTCACCCACGAAACTCGCCCATGCGCGCCCGTTCATTCTGGTGCAGCCAGAGATCGCGTGTCAATACAGATTCGGAATGCATTCGCATATCGATTGACACCTTATCGGAGGCAATGCGAGAGTATCTGCTGCTTTCGGGCTGTTGAAAACGATCGAGGTTTGACTCCATGTTGATCAAACTGCATTGGCTCGATGGCATGATCATCGCGGCCTATTTCTTCGCGGTGCTGGGGATTGGTTTCAAGCTCAAAGGCCGGATGAAAACCTCGTCAGACTTTTTGCTCTCCCAGCGATCTTTCTCTCACTGGATTACCGGCATCGCCTTTATGTCGGCGAATCTCGGTGCCCTCGAGGTTCTGGGCCACACTGCGAACGGCGCGAAATACGGCATGCGCACCAATCACTGGTATTGGGTCGGTGCGGCGCCCTCCATGATTTTCCTTGGTCTTTTCATGGTGCGCTACTACTACTCGAATGGAATTCGCAGCGTGCCAGAGTATTTGCGCCTCCGCTATGACCATCGGGCGCATCTTTTAAATGCGGTCAGTTTCGCAATCGTCACGGTGTTGATGGCCGGGATCGATATGTTTGCCTTTGCGCTGATTTGTAGAAGCATGATCGGCTGGCCGTTTACTGCGAGTGTGCTTCTAGCGAGCGGCGTCGTGCTAGTTTTTATTTTCTGGGGCGGACTGTCTTCATCGATCTACAACGAATTTCTTCAGTTCTTTCTAATTGTGCTTGGTTTTCTGCCCCTTACTTTCCTGGGCCTGCATCACGTGGGCGGTTGGCATAGCCTGATTTCGCAACTTCCCGAGGGATACATCCACACCTGGAAAGGAATGGGCGCTCCTTCGGATCCGTTGGGCACACCCTGGTGGGTGATTGTGGTGGGCCTGGGTCTTTGCTCCTCGCCGGCTTACTGGTGCACCGATTTTCTTCTGGTGCAAAGGGCGATGGCCGCCAAAAATCTGTCCTCTGCGCGCAAAACCCCGCTGGTAGCCGCGGTTCCTAAAATGTTGTTTCCAATCATGGTCACTGTCCAGGGGATGCTTGCGCTGGCGATCGCTCCAGGCGTGGTGAAGCACGATTACAACCTGGCGCTTCCGGTCATGATGAGCCTTTTTTATGGCAAAGGAATGCTCGGCCTTGGAATCACCGCGCTGCTGGCGAGCTTCATGTCAGGCATGGCCGGAAATATTACGGCATTCAACACGGTGGTGACCTACGATATTTATCAGACGTATTTGCGCAAGAACAAGCCCGACGGGCACTACCTAACGGTTGGCCGGACCACCACAATCCTGGGAACGGTGCTAGCGTGCGCATCTTCTTATATCGTCCTCAATTTCAATAATCTGATGGACTACATGCAACTGATCGGAATCCTCTTCATCTCTCCGTTTTTCGTTGCCTTTCTGGTCGGAATGTTATGGAAACGGCCTTCCGCCACGGCGGGATTTCTGAGCATGCTGGGCGGCCTTTCCGGCGCTCTTTTGGAATACGTGCTCTATCGCCTGCATATCATTTCTTTTGTCTCGCCGATGGCGGCAAATGTCTACATGGCGGTCTGGGGATTGGTCGCGGGCATTCTGGTCATCGTTCCTGCAACTCTTCTGACGAAACCACCGATCGCGGCGTCACTGAAGGGGCTGATTTATGAGCGGGGGCAGATCAGCCAGGAGGAATTAAAGGAGCCCTGGTATTCTCATCCCACGTTTTATGCAATCGTTGTGGGCGTGATGTTTATCGCGCTAAACGTCGCATTTTTCTAAATTCCAGGTTGTCAACATTTCTCACACATTAATTTCGATACTTTCAGCGGGAAGAAAGTTTCTGCGCGCTTACGATCCGCGGAAAACTGTCAGACTACGGTTTCTAATGGTTCATCACTGCCGGTTCTTTCCTGCGACGCGGTTTTAGGAATCGGGATGACCAACTGTATAAGGGTTCCTGAATCATCGGATTCGATGCTCATCGTTCCGGAAAATTGGAGAACCCGTTCTCGCATGCCTCGGATCCCGACGCCTGAACCTCTCGACTGAATTTCTGACAAGCGTTCGGGCAGCATGCCTCTTCCTTCATCGCGAATCTTGAGAACCAGCGCTCCATCATCGCGGACGATGTGGATGCTGGCGGTCTTGCTCCCGGAATGGCGATGAATGTTGGTGAGGCATTCCTGAATAATGCGGAACAATGAGAGCTCACGGTCGCGGTCCAGACGCTCCATTGTGGCTGGGAGGTCGAGGGATACTTGAATCCCACTGCGTTGCGCGAACCCGTTGACATAATCTTTCAGTGCGGATTGCAGGCCAACCTCGTCCAGCAGCGGGGGATACAGAAGGTGAGACATGGTGCGAATATCCTTGGTCATTTGCACAACCAGCGACTCGATATTGCTGAGCGAGGAGGCCCCGCGAGAACTCAGATGGCTTCTTTCCCTGGCTAAATTGGACGCCTCCATGCCGAGCGCAGCGAGCAGTTGCCCGGCGCCATCGTGCAACTCTCTCGCGATCCGTCTTCTTTCCTCGTCTTGCGCCTGCAAGATGCGGGCGGATAGTTCGCGGAGCTCGTCGCTTACGTTCAGCAACTCCTGGGTACGTTCCTGCACTCTCTGCTCGAGTTCGGCCTGACTCGCCCTCAGCTGCGATTCTTTATCGCGTTGCAGCCGGGCAATTTCGAGTCTGCCGGCGACGCGCGCCAGCAGTTCCCGCGCAGAAAAGGGCTTGATCAAATAATCATCCGCACCCGCCTGGATGCCTTCCACTCGCGATTCTTCGCCGGCACGAGCGGACAGAAGAATGACTGGAATGGTGCGAGTCTGCTCATCCGCCCGCAGTGCCTTCAGAAGCTCAAAGCCGTCGAGTATCGGCATCATGACATCGCTAACAATGAGATCGGGGGGGTGTTTATGCGCAGCCTGAATAGCCGCTTGACCGTCCGCCACCGTTTCCACTTCGTATTGTTCCGACAATAAACGAGCCAGATACAGGCGCATGTCGGAGTTGTCGTCAGCGATAAGGACGCGAGGACGGACGGCAGCTTGCGAAGTCGGCGGACAGGGGACTGGTAACAACTCATCGTGCACGGAAAAAATCTCGTGGCCTTCCGAAGCAGAGTCAGGAAGCCACCGGAGGGCCTCTTCGACAAACGGCTTCGCGCCCACCGCGGTGGACGACAAGCTACGCGAGCCTCCCATTTGGCCGGAGGTTAAGTGATCCTGCCCAAAAGGAATGCTGACGATGAAGGTTGAGCCTTGTCCCACGGCGCTTTGGGTCCTTATGCAGCCGCCGTGCAACCGCACTAGCTCATGTACTAAAGCCAAACCGATCCCACTGCCTTCATGGGTTCGACTCGGCATATTGGGAACGCGATTGAATCGCTCGAACAATTTCGGTATTGCTTCGGGGGGGATTCCCACGCCGGTGTCGCGAACGCGAAGCTCGGCCATGTTTCCGACGCGGCGTACAGTGACAGCAATTTCTCCTTCGAAGGTGAATTTGAAGGCATTGGAAATCAGATTCAGAACTATCTTCTCCCACATGTCGCGATCGAGGTAGACAGGCTCGCCGAGATCACGACAATCCACGATGAGTTGCAATCCCGCCTTGTCGGTGGCGGAACGGAATACGCTGGCCAACTCGGAAGTGAATCTGGCTAAGTCGGTAGCCTGATAGACGCCTTGCACCCGTCCAGCCTCAAGGCGCGCGAAGTCGAGCAGGGTATTGACCAGTCTCAGCAGCCGGGCGCCATTGCGACTCACGAGGTCGAGCTGGTCCTTGGCCATGGGAGAAAGGTGAGTCTGACTTCTTGTCAGCAGATCCTGCAGCGGTCCAAGCATCAACGTCAGTGGGGTGCGAAACTCGTGGCTCACATTGCTGAAGAATGCTGTTTTCGCGCGATCAATTTCCGCCAGAGCCTCTGCCCGCTTCTTTTCCGCCGAGTAGGCGCGTGCGTTGGCGATGCTGGCGGCAATCTGGCCGGCGATGAGATTGATGAATCCCGCGTAACTGACATCCAGCGGACGGAATGGATTGAGGGCGGCGATGATCACTCCGGCGGGCCTGTCCTGACCCTGACTGGTGATGGGCAAGAGGAGCGCTCGCCAAGGTGATTTGTCCCAGGAGCCGGATGGGATCGTCTCGAACCTATCCGGCAGGTTCTCAACGATCACAGAATCTTTCCCCGCGAGCAGTTCGCTGATAGGCCAAGGTTGATTCTTTTCCGTCAATTGAATTGACTCTGGCGCGGCCGGGTGGCCTTCAACAATTCCAGTTTGGCAGGCAAGGCGGGCTTCGTTTCCATCTTCTGTGAACAGATACAGGAGGGTAAACGGTAAGTCCTTTCGATTGTCGCCGAGACAGCGAGCGATGCAGGAGACGACTTCCTCCTCGGTGATGGTATGGCTCAACTCTCCTGCCAGGGAGCGCAGAGTTTTGAGCCGGCGTTCGCCGATCACGCGGTCGGTTTCTTCAGTCACTACGCAGAGATGCCCGGCAACCTGGCCGTCATCTCCGGACAATGGACTGTAGGAAAAAGTGTGGTAGGTTTCTTCGCGATATCCACTCCGCTCCAGGAACAAGAGTAGCGCTTCATCCCATGTCGCCTCGCCAGTATCGAGGACCCTCTGAATGCGGGGACCGATGTCGCCCCAAATTTCTGTCCAGACCTCTTGAGAAGGCTTTCCGAGCGCCCACGGATGCTTCTTCCCGAGCGTCATCCGCGCGTAGTCGTCGTTGTAGAGAAAGGTGAGTTCTGGACCCCAGCTCATCCACATGGCAAAGCGTGACGTGAGCAGAGTGCGAACGACAGTCTTTAAGCTTTGTGGCCATTCCCCGATGGCACCGAGCGGGGTCTTGGTCCAATCGAACTCACGGACCAATTGGCCGAGCGCCCCTCCGCCACGCACCCATCCCGGTGTGGCAGCAGCATCTTCTTCCGACCCCTCGACCGTTTTCGGGGCCGGGTTCTCGAATAGCCTTTCGATGGCGGCGGGCAGCTCCCGGGTAAATTCTGACTTCGTCACCAAGCCTTTGGCATCGACCGCGGCGGCTTGCTGCCGGGCGATTGTTTCGTGATTCTGGGTGACAATGATGACGTTGCAGCCGGGAAGCTCACGGCGAATAATCCGTGTCGCCTCCAGGCCGTCCATGCGGGGCATGTTGATGTCCATCAGGATGACGTTGGGACGCAGTCGCCTCGCCTTCTCGATTGCTTCGATCCCATCTCCGGCTTCGCCGCAGACATGCCAGTTGGGCTGAGATTCGATGAACGTTCGTGCGGTCCGCCTGAATAGCTCGTGATCATCGGCGATCAAGATTTGCACGGCATTCATCTTTTTCTAACCCTTCTGACGGCTCAGGCTTACGAAATTTGGCACAAGGCGGTTCGTCATTATCTACCGAACCCGGTTGCCGAGCCTCTACAGTCTTCCATGTATTAGTAAATTGGTTAACCCGGGATCACGGGATTGGTCCAGTGCGCGTCCTTCGTATATTCCTTGACAAGTATATTCGCCATGGGGTATATAAAAGAAATGGAATCGGTATTCGAAATCATTGCGGAGCCGAACCGGCGCGCGATTC
Source organism: uncultured Acidobacteriaceae bacterium (assembly GCA_963800565.1). Lineage (GTDB taxonomy): Bacteria > Acidobacteriota > Terriglobia > Terriglobales > Acidobacteriaceae > Acidiflorens. The sequence continues at coordinate 1,735,474 of CAWDBM010000006.1, read as the reverse complement.
TGAGCCTTCTGGTCTCGTCACAACAGTTCGTGGGAGAGATTGAACATCGGCTTGGCATGCCGCAGCCGATGGTGTCAAAGCACCTGCGAGTGCTGCGCGACGCCGGGTTTGTGGAGTCCAAGGTGGACGCGCAGCGCCGTCTCTACCGGCTGCGACCGGAACCATTTCGGGAGGTCGATGCCTGGTTGGCTCAGTTCCGCCGGTTCTGGTCCGCTCACGTCGATGCTCTCGAACGGCACCTTGACCGAATAGATCACGACCGAATGGATCGTCAGAGCATGGATCATCACCAGCGATCAACAACAGCAGCAAAAAAGAAAAGAGAAAGGACGACGCGGCCCAAACCGCGAACCTAACAAAGGAGAAACGGAATGAAAATCAAAGTGATCAGCCTATACGTCGACGACCAGGACAAAGCCCTCCGCTTCTATACAGAGGTACTCGGCTTTACCAAGAAGACCGATTTCAGTCAGGGCCCATATCGCTGGCTGACCGTGGCCTCGCCCGAAGAGCCCGAAGGCACCGAGTTGCAGCTGGCGCTGAACAGCAACCCGGCGGCCAAAGCGTATCAGCAGGCGATGTTTCAGCAGAACCAGCCCGCGATCATGTTCTTTACCGACGACGTCAAGGGCGATTACGAGCGGATCAAGGCCCGCGGCGCCACGTTCACGATGCCACCGACCGACGTGACGGCTTCGACCATTACAATGCTGAACGACACTTGCGGCAACCTCATTCAGCTCACCCAGTTGAAGCGCTGGTAGGACGCGCATCAAATAGGAGGGGAAGCGTGACCGATCGCGAGCACTGCGCACCGGGTCCAGCCCGCGGAGCGCGGATACAAAAAGGTTGCGGAAAAAACGGTGAAGAAAAGTGGACGCTTGTCCTTGTTCGAGAACTCCGTCACGCCCCAGAAAAAGTCTGGCAGGCGCTGACCGACCCGGCGCATCTGCGCGAGTGGGCTCCCTTCGACGCCGATGGGAGCCTGGGTGGGGTTGGAGCGACGGTGAAGCTCACCACGGTGGGAGCGCGCATGCCACGCGTTACCGAAACAACGGTGACGCGAGCCGACGCTCCCGAGCTGCTGGAGTACAACTGGGGTGACTTCGATATGCGGTGGCAACTCGAAGATCTTCGACTCGAAGGCCTGGATGGGGGCACGCGCCTGACGTTGTGGACCAACATCGGTCACCGCTTCATCTCGATGGGCGCCGCGGGTTGGCACATCTGTTTCGATGTTCTGGATCATCTTCTCAGCGGAACCCCGATCGGCCGCATGGTTGGCCCTGAGGCCATGAAGTTTGGCGGCTGGCAGCGGCTGAACGCGGAGTATGCGAAGCAGTTCGGCGTTGAAAGGCCCAACTGGCCGCCTCAGGCTCAAAAGTCGTGAGAGTTGCAGGTTGCACTGAGCGCAGCTAGATTAGGCGCGAGTTTTGGAGGTGCCTATGAAAAAGACGATCCCCGTAGAATCTGGCTCTGCATTCATCGACGAAAAAATCATGGAACTTGGGGATTGGCGCGGGAAGATGCTTGCGAAAGTGCGGCAAATCATACACGAGGCCGACCCTGAAATCGTCGAAGAGCGGAAGTGGGTCAAACCGACGTCGCCGGGGACGCCCGTCTTTTCCCACGGCGGCATCGTCTGCACGGGAGAGACGCATAAGAACGTCGTCAAGATGACATTTGCCAAAGGAGCTGCGTTGAAGGATCCTAAGGGTCTATTCAACTCCAGCCTCGATGGAAATGTAAGGCGCGCCATCGACATCCACGAAGGCGACAAGATCGATGAGGCTGCGTTGAAGGATCTGATCCGCGCAGCAGTCGCGCTCAATCTCAAGGGGAAGAGCACGGGCGAGCCGAAGCTGCGGCGAAAATCCCCACTCTAAATTTCGCCAAGAGCGCGAAATTTAGAATGGGGCACCCGGCCTTATCAATTGACAGTCTATTGGGCCGTTTCGGTGAAAACCGCCACAGGATGCCCTAGGCCGTACGGCCCCTCTGCGGTCACATGCACGGTTCCGGCGCTAGCGGGCAATGTCAGGACTACCGCTGCGTTTCCTGATGAATCGGTGGTCACCAGCCTGGTGGAGAGCGTGCCTGAGTCGGCAGTGAACAGGATGTCGGCTCCGGCGCCGGAGGTGCCACCCGATTTTCCTGGAGCTAAAGTAACCGAGAGGTCGAGATTGGTTCCGGGCGCGCCGGTTTGATTGTTTCCTTGTTGGCTAAGTAATGCGGGCGGATTGCCGACGACAATGTATCCCTCCTGCTGTTGGGCCACTCCCGCGTTATCTGTGGAAGGAACGCTGTAGTGATAGAAGCCGGGGGCTTTGCCCGCCGTCACCGTTATCGTTCCGTTCTGCGCCAGGGTTATGGTGCCCTGCGTCACTACAAGGGTAATTCCCGTGGCTGCCTGTGGAGTTCCCAGCGTCACCGTTCCCGTTCCCGAAACAATCTTCGGAGAAAGCGTCACGGTCTCGCCAGCGGCGACCATGACCGTATCAGGATTCAGATCCCACTCCGCGCTTGGCGGCGTGGAGGAACCTGTGATCACGAGCAGCGTTGCGGTGTAAGGAGCGAGCGTCATGCTGGAGGACCAGGACTGCATTGAAGAAGCTATGATCTGGGTCGGATTTTTCGGCCCCAGCGTGTAGGTGGTGACTTGCGATGGCGTAAATCCGTTGATGACGAACTGCGCGGCTAGCGCGGTTGCAGGAGCTTTGTTCAAAACCATGACAGTTAAGGTTGTGCCCGCAGCGTTCATCGCCGCGTAGCTACTGACTAAATTGGGACTTCCGCTGTTGGTCGCCGAAACCGAAGTTGTGGCGAAGCCGTGATGCTGCCCGTCGTAATTGGTATAAAGCTTCAGCCCCAGGTAATTAGGATTCCCCGGAACCGGCGCCACCCACCGCGAAGCGAGGTAAGCGCGCTCGCGGCCGAGGATGCCATAGGCGTCGGCATCGGAGAGTGCGGTCGAGTAATCCGACTCGCCCGCGATCGCGGCATTCCACTCGGTAATGCTTAGAGGAGTGCCGGGATAGATCATGTTAGCGATTGCTCGCATGCGTGGAATGCGGAACGGGATGGTTTTTTTCGGCTGAATAAATGTGGTCCATTTCTGGTCGATATCGCTGTCCACGCTGACGTAGGTTGGATCCCAGTAGTCGCGGAATATACGCAGAGCCAATGCCCGCTTCTGCGCTAACGTGTAGCTGGAAGTGTCGGGCGTGTCGGGATAGGCGTGCAGATCGAACACGTCGACGGAGCGCGTGCCGGCGACCTGATCCTGCCAATAGACTTCATTCAGCCACCAGGGGAGAAAGTCGTTTCCGGCATGAGCGGGCTTGTCGGCGCCGTTGGCACCGTTCCAGTAAAACCACCAGCAGCAGGTAATCGGCCCGAAGCGAATCGCCGCCGGATCCCAACCTTTTAACGCGCGGCTCTCGGCGATAAACGTATCGCGCAGTTCGTCGTAGGCTGACGGCTGCGGATGCACATCGCGATGCGTGCTGCCCCAGATTTCAATCTCGTTGTCCATATCGTAAAAATGCGGAGCGCTGCCAAAAGCCGCAGCTAAAGTTGCTGCCCACTGGTTGCGATAGACACTGTTCGGCGGAGCGTCATTGCCGGGCTGATCGAGCAGCGGGAAATACGCATCGTTTGGATTCGCCGTGAGGTAGGTCGGGTTGCCGCACGTCCCGGAAACAATCCCGTCGCCCGCGTCGGCGTTGTACGGATCGACGCTGCATTGCGGCCCATACTGCGTGACTGAGAAACTCCAGTGATAATCGTCCACACCACCCTGAGTGACGGATGTTTCCGCGCTCTGCGCGACCCAGGGCAGCATCACCATCGTCATCAGCGGGTTGCTGCCGGCCGCTATCACATCCTTGATGAACTGTGCGGAGTTGCCGTCGCTGCCATTGCCGAAACCGTTGGCAGCGTAGTCTTCGAAGTAATAGTCGTTGGCGGCGTTGTAAGTGTCTAATTGCCAGTTGTAAGTCGAAGTCGCATCGCCGCCCCAGCGCACTTCAGTCAGTCCGCTATCGGTAATGGTCGCGGCGTCCTGGGGATAGGCACCGCCATAAACATACGTGCTGATAGGGTGCCGGTTAGTCAAAGCGTCAACTGTAATGGTGACGGCTTTGCCAGTGAGTCGTTTTGCTTGCGTGGGGGCGGCCGCGTTTTTCTGCGCCGCGGAGCGCGGCGGCGCTGCCAGTGATGGGCCGGAGCTTGCGGCAACGACGCTGGGTGCGGTGCCGGCCCCCGGCTGACTGTTGCTGGCGACCGCTATCGTTGGTCCGGATCCTGGCAGGGCGTTGGTTACGAGTAAGGTGAGAATGGTTGCCAGGCTTCGGAAGCGAACAGAGTGATTCATGGGGGAGGCCTCCTGACAGGGAATCTTACTTCCGGTTTGGATTGGCTGCGAACTCATAAGTACAGTGGGCTACACCGGAAACGGCTGATTGGTATTCTGGCGCTCAGACCCGGGTGGGCCCCGGAGTAGAGGAGTAAGTAATGGATGCGGCGAGTGATCGATCTCGAGAGCAAGCCGGAGCCCCGGCGAAAATCCCCACCCATTCGACAAGCTCAGGGCAGGCTCTAAATTTCGCAAACAACGCGAAATTTAGAATGGGGCACCCGGCAGTTATAACTCTCAGCATGTAGTTACCTGTTAGTGAGTCCCGTCCCATCCTGGCCCATGCAACACTCTCCCTGCTTGTGTCTCGGTAAGGTGACCGTCTTCGTACTCGAGCTGACCGTTCACGAAAACATACTTAATACCGTTGGAAAGCTGCGTCGGGTTTTCATAGGTGGCGTGATCTTGAATTGTCGCCGGATCGAAGATGGTTATGTCGGCGAAGCAGTCCTGTCTCAGTAATCCTCGACCGCGCAGGCGCTCGCGTTGCGCCGGTAGAGAAGTGATCTTGCGGATGGCCTGCTCCAGGGGAAGCAACTGCTCATCGCGAACGTAGTGGCCGAGCAACCGCGGCATCGATCCAAAAGCGCGGGGATGCGAGTGCGGCTCATAGAGCGGGCCATCCAACGACAACTCGCCTGCGTCGAGGCCGATGGAGGTCCACGGCTGTTTTAATCCGTAGCGCAAGTCATCTTCATTTGCGATGAAATAGATCGCTCCTGTTTGACCTTTGTCGGCGATCACCAGGTCGAAGAGAGCGTCGAGTGGGGCTTTCTTTTGAGCAGCGGCGATCTGAGCGAGTGTCTGGCCATCGTACTTCTTCAGATCGGGATTCACGACGCCCGAAATCAAGACGCCCGCGGCGCCGCCGCTGCCTAGATAGAGGTTCTCCCAGTTGTCATGTTCTGTCGCCATCTCTTGCTTGATTTTGGCGCGAGTCGCTGGATCTTTCAGCCGATCGAGCAGCTTTTCCATTCCGCCTTCGGCCACCCACGGCGGTAAGCTCGAGGCGAGCGCAGTGCCGCCTGCGACATAGGGATACATATCGGCAGAAACATCTTGGCCGGCATCACGCGCGCTCTGGATCATCGCCACAATCTTCGGCATCGACCCCCAGCGCGGCTTGCCGACCACCTTGAGATGAAAGATTTCAACTGGCAAGTGCGCTTCCCGCCCGATGCGCAGGGCTTCTTCGATTGCGGGCACTTCGCTTCGTCCTTCGCTGCGCATGTGAGTGGCGTAGATCCCTCCGTACTCTGAGGCGGTCTTTGCCAACTCGATCAGTTCTTCGGTTCTTGCGTAATGCCCGGGAGGATAGATGAGAGCGGTGGAAACTCCGAAGGCTCCCTGCTGCATCGCTTGGGCGACGAGCTCTTTCATTTTTGTAAGTTCATCGGGAGTTGGAGCGCGATCGACGTCTCCCAACACTGCTTCGCGAACCTGGGCTGCGCCGACGTAGGTTCCGATGTTGAGGGGCGTGCCGGTTTTTTGCAGACGCGCAAAATATTCCGTTAGAGTAGACCAGTCGATCTTCACGTGATACTGATCCAACTCCGCTTGCAGTTGAGGAATGGTGAGCGCATCTTGGGGCGCAACCGAGCCTCCTTCGCCCGTGATCTCGGTTGTGATTCCCTGGGAAAGCTTGCTCAGGGATCGATTGTCGATCAGCAGGGACCACTCCGACTGGCCCAACATATCGATGAATCCTGGGGATACGACGAGTCCTGAGGCATCGATGACGCGCTTCGCCGTAGCGTGTTGCAGCCGGCCTCGGCCTATGGCGACGATTCGATCCCCGCGAATGGCGACGTCTCCGGAAACCCAGGGATTTCCCGAGCCGTCGATGATTCTGCCATTTCGAATAATCACGTCGTAGGCAGAATCGGCTGCGGGAGCCTCGGCTGCGGAAGCATCCGCCAGATTGAGCGGAGCGTCATAGGCCGCGGCCGCAATTTCGCCGAGCGCTTCCCCGGCAATTTTTTGTGTGGCGTCGGGATCATCCATCGGCACGGAGACCATGTTGATGTAAGCGGCAAAGGCCAACTGTTGTCCGCTTGCGGTCTGGATGTAGCCGGCCAGCCCTTTGCCGGTCACCATCAGATTTTTGTTGAGGGCGTCATAGATCACATAGGTGCCCGTTTTAGCTTCGACGTGGCCGGCGGCCGGCGAGTGGGTTTGAATTTTGAAGAGGGTTCCATCGCGTCCGAGAATCGGTAAGCCTCGGTGGAAGTCAGCAAAATCCTTCTGCTTAGTCATGAAGGCGAGGTAGTGGACCATGAAGTCCGCGGTAAAAAAGGCATTGCCGCCGGCGCCGTCGCTTTGCGATGCGGCGGTTAAATCGAGGTCCGCTTTTTTCAGGAAGTCTTGCTCCAGGCTGAATCCAGCTTGATCGATCCCTTTGTCTTTGTGTGCTACTAAAGCGCCCAGCAGAAACGGACCCATGGTGGCATGCAGATTCTGACTGAGCTTCAAAGTGATTTTGACGTCTTCCTTTAATGGCAGTGACGTGTGTTCGGCAATCAGGTTCTCTGGTTTGTAGTTCGCGGCCAATGTTTTGAAATCTGGGCTCGTGGCAGTTGTAGTGATCGCGACTTCCACGCCTTTCTGCTTCAGCGCCTCAGCCAGGACTGTCGCCGCGAAACGGCTTGGCTCCGGCACTGCGTAGGCCATCATGCGCGCGGGTTTACCTGCTGGGAGGGTGCCGGCTAGGGTGACGCTGCGGGTTCCGTCGGGGTTGAGTTTCTCGGCTGTGTAATTGGGCGGCGATGCCGTTGCGTCGGCTTTGGCAGTTGTCGCCTGATTGATGATCTGCAGGTATGCGGTTTTTGGGGAGATTTGTAAGTTGACCGGCGCTCCTTCTTTGTCGCCCGGGCTGACGATTACGTCGATGACATTGTCGTTGACGACGATAGGAGAAACGACCACGTTCGTGCCGAGCTCGCGGTCGCCTTCGGGGAAAAGGCTTACATCAACCAGCACTCTTCCTTTTACGCGTTTAATCCCTTTATTCGCGATCTGCTCGGCGATGTCGCGGATCACTTGCAGCGGATCACCAACTCCCTTGCTATCGGGGCCACCATAGGAATGATCCTCGTTTTCGAACGCAAGCGTGCCGTCAGGCTGGATGCGGCCGGAGAGGTTCGGATCGCCGCTGGCGACGACGACGATGTCTCCTTCGAGCGCGCCATCTTTCTTGATTGGCCCGGTGCGGTAGACGCGGGTGTGGAAGCGATAATCCCCGCCGAGTAGTTCGAGCATTGAACCTTCGGTGAGCAGCTTGGTGGTGGACCCTGGCACCATCAGCTTGTCGGCATTGAACTGGTAAAGCATCTTTCCGCTGTCAAGGGAGTAGAAGGCGATTCCGAAGCTGGAATGTGCGAAGGCGGGCCGGCGCATGATGGCTTGAATACGGTCGGGCAGGGTGGTTGCGGCTTGCGGGAAGGCCGCACTCGGCGAGCAGCAGATAAAGAAAAATGCAAATGACCAGCGCAGCGGTTTCATCAATAGGGACCTCGATGTACGTTCAAAAACCCCTTCCCTCGAATGTTCCTTGGCTTCAGCAGAATGGTTTCATTCGGGCCGGTGCCTTTGGGGGAGGCGCTCGGCCTTTCGTCGACTGGGAAAGGCCGAAAGCCCGAAGTTTTTCTAGGCGGCTGCCAGCTGTCTTTGTTTGATGAAGACAAGCAAGTCGGCATTGATCTGGTCTGCGTTGGTTGTGGGCATTCCGTGGGGGAAGCCTGGATACACCTTCAGCGTGGCGCCTTTTACGATCTTGGCGGACTGGAGGGCGGCTGCGGCGATGGGCACGATCTGGTCATCGTCGCCATGAAGAATGAGAGTGGGCACGTCGAACTTCTTTAGGTCTTCGGTGAAGTCGGTCTCGGAGAAAGCCTTGATGCAGTCGTAGCCAGTTTTCATTCCTCCCATCATGCTCTGGAACCACCAATGCTCACGGATGCCTTCGGAAATCTTGGTGCCGGGGCGGTTGTAGCCGTAGAAGGGGAGAGTGATGTCCTTGTAAAACTGCGGCCGATTTTTTACGTATTGGGCTCGCAGGTCGTCGAAGACTTCGATGGGTGCGCCAGCGGGATTGTTTGGCGTCTTCACCATGAGTGGTGGGACGGAACTGATGAGTACGGCCATTGCGACGCGCTTTGAGCCGTGCCGGCCGATGTAGCGGGCGACCTCGCCTCCGCCGGTGGAATGGCCCACGTGAATTGCGTCTTTGAGATCAAGCTTTTCAGTGAGCGCCGCAAGATCGTCGGCGTAGGTGTCCATATCGTTGCCGTCCCATGTCTGAGTGGAACGGCCGTGCCCTCGCCGGTCGTGCGCGATGACGCGATAGCCACGCTGACCGAAGAACAACATCTGCCCGTCCCAGTCGTCCGCGGTGAGCGGCCACCCGTGGCTGAACACGATGGGCTGGCCCTTGCCCCAGTCTTTGTAATAGATAGTTGTGGCATCTTTGGTCGTGATTGTCGGCATGGAATTTCTCCTTTGTGCGGCTAGAGGTGGCCGCAATGGTGGGGATTCGGCGCTAGCTGGTTTTGAGAATTACGACCCGGCCAGCCCGATTCTTCAGCCAAGGATTGTAGCAGTATGGCGTGCCTTCATGAGACTGGTCGATCGGATCGTTGATCGATCATCTGTGACCGATAATCTGTGGCAGTGCGACTGTTCAAGGTTGTGGACTAACCTCGAGCAGCAGATGATCCTTGAATTCCGTTGGCAGCTTCGCGATTCCGTCGGCTGCCGCGTCTACCGTGCCGAGGTCTTTGTTCTCGCTGTAATCGCTTACGCGATTTTTGCCTGGCTTTAGTCCTCGGAGTTCGACCGTACCTTTCCAATCGGCCGAACTGAAGAACGCATAATACATTTTGCCGTCTTTGGCGATGGCATACGCTTCGGGCGTGTCATAGCCGGTCACGTAAAGATCCCTGAACTCACCCTTCGAGAGCATCTTTTCGTTGTACAAACCAATCCATTTTTTCCAGCGCTCTTCTTTTGCGGCGGTCAGATTGACGTCTTTGAATTTCGGGCCGGGATCGGGCCATACGAACTTTGTTCCGACCACGCCACCAGCGCCAATTGTGGAGGCAAAGTCGTCGCCATGTTCCGTATAGTCATTGCCAACCTTGGTCATCGCGGAGAGTTCGACGTGGTCGCCGTAGACGGCTGATTCGGGGCCGAGCAGCGCTTTATACATTTTGATGCGCCGGCGCACTTGCACCGCTCCGACCGGGTCGGCAGTGACGGCCTGATCCATGAATGGGAGCCATGCCAGGGACGGCGGAGTTCCGCAGGGGCAACTCTGGGTAACGCTCTGTGGCTTGATGGCGCGCGTGGTCTGGAAAATTTCCTTGTAGATATCCCCCATCGCATTGGTTGAATCCTGTGGCGACTTGTGATGGTGCGCTGGGTTATAACACTCGGGGACGCTGTAAATGTTATCGAGTTTGCTGCCGTCGAATCCCCAGTCGCGAATGAATTTTTCTGTTAGCTGCTTGTGATAGGCGCGTACCTCCGGCACGGCGGGACACAGTGCCGCGAGGCCGCGCGTCATACGAGCGTGCTTTCCGTTCTTGTCGAGGATCAGCCACTCGGGATGTTCCTGCACGATTTTCGAAACTTCATACTTGTGCGATTCGTATCTGCCCTGGCCATCTTCAACTGCGATCGGAAGCCACCATATCTGCGTCAGCATGCCTTGTTTGTGAAAATCGTCGACCATCTTTTTGATGGAGTCGCCGGGAAAAGTATCTTTGCGCGGATTCCAATCACCGTAGACGTCGAACCAGCGATCGTCTAGCGTGACCCACTTGATGCCCATTTCTTTTAATTTCGGAATCGTGCCGAGCATCTGCGCGGGAGTGACATTTTCCTGATATCCCCAACCGCACCAACTCACGTTGTAGGCTTCGCTTGATGGCTTCGGCAGGTCCCAGCCTTCTTTTTGCAGGACGCTTGACCAGATCCGCAGCGGCTCGTAGAAGTCGCCAGCGTAAACGGAAACGAAACTGCGCGGAGTGGAGTAGGTTTCTCCCGGCTTGAGAGTGGCATTGGCGGGATAGTCGACTTCGGCGTCCACGCGTCCATCGGCTGCGACTTTTGCCGGAATCGCGGAGGGGATTGGAATTGTCTCGACGTGGCCGACAGCCTCACCGACTTCGCGCGTCCAGAAGGCTACCACGGGAATGCCGCCACCATAGCCGCCTTTGACCATCTGTCCCATGATGTTGGGCTGAGAAAAAGCCGGCGTCAACTTCACGACGTCGTCTTTGCCCCAGTCGTAACTCGCGCCGTGGAAGGACCACATCTCATAAGGATGCGCCTTCGCGTCGATGGAGCGCGCATTCAGGCGGCGGCGTTGATTCACGCTTTTGTCGATTTTGATTTCCGTGGTTCCAGTGTTCTTGTATTCCACAGCGCTCAGCAGGATGTTCGGGAAATTGTCGTAGACCTCGATGGCGAGCACAGCCTCCAATCCCACTCCCGAGGGCCCGAGCGGACGCGCAGGAATTTCGACGCGCTTTCCCGCTCCCATTTTTCCGATTGCTTCATTTACCCGCGCTTGCTGGAAATCGAGCGTGAAATTCACATCCTTGCCTGCAACTTGAACAAAATTGCTGTCCGCGGGAGAGCCTACGCGCGGCTCGTCCAAAGAGAGTTTCTTGCCGTCTTTCAACAAAAGGGCATGTACGTAACCGTCCGGCGTTACTTCGAACTCAGCGGCGCTGGTCGTTAGCGTGACCGGCCCGCCTCCCTTTATGTCGACATTGATTGCGGAAGGCTTTGTAGGTTGCGGCTTTACGGTCGCGATTTGCGGAGGCGATTTCTGGAGTTTGGAGCAAGCCATTGGCAGAAATGCAAGAGCGAGCGTGAGATAAAGGACCGCCATCCTTCTTTTTCGGGTGACCATAGAGATTTCCTCCGCGCCGGATCTGATCGGGGTTCACAACTCTCCGAAATATACCATTGACAAAAGCAACAAAACGAAAGTAAAAGTAATAGTTCGTAATATTACAACGAAAGCGCCGGTGGAGCATCTTTTAAAAAAGGACTCGATCCGGAGTGCTTTCGGACCTCGCTCTTAGCCTACAGGAGGCTAGCCATGCCCACCCGTTTCGCCCGTCGGCAAGCTCTCTCGGTGTTGTTGTACGCTCTGCTGTTTGTGATGGTTACGCCTCTCTGGGCGCAAAAGGATGCTGGCGCCATTGTAGGGGTCGTGCGTGATCCAAGCGGCGCGATCGTCATAGACGCGAAAGTCACGGTTACTGATGTCGACCGGGGCGTTCAATTGGCGCTCTCTACTAATAATGATGGAGAGTACGTCGCGAGCCCGCTGAAGATCGGGCGCTATAGTGTGACGGTCGAGAAGAAGGGCTTCAGAAAAGCTGTTGCCGGGCCGGTGCAAGTCAACATTCAGGATCGTATCAGCGTGGATGTGGCGCTACAGGCCGGCATGGCGACAGAGACGGTTGTGGTCACAGGCGAACGTCCGCAACTCGAAACCGAAACCTCGGACCTGGGCCAGGTGGTGGACAGTCAGCGCATTAATGCGCTCCCCCTGAACGGGCGCAATTACGCGCAGTTGGCCCTGCTCGGGGTTGGCGTCGCGACCGCCGAACCCGGATCGCGGGTGGAAACGACATATGGTTTTAGTGCTAACGGCGCGCGTTCACTGCAAAACAATTTCCTGCTCGACGGCATCGACAACAACGCTAATCTTGGCGACGTGTTAAACGGCGCCGCGTACGTGGTGCAGCCCGCGGTCGACGCGATTGCCGAGTTTAAGGTTTCGACGAATTCCTATAGTGCGGAATTTGGCCGCGGCAATGGAGCGATCATGAACGCCGTGATCAAGTCTGGCACGAATCAGATCCACGGCGACCTCTGGGAATTTCTGCGCAACGAAAAGTTGGATGCTACCAACGCCTTCGACCAATTCGGGCAGCAGCCTTATAAGCAGAATCAGTTTGGATTTACGCTGGGCGGGCCGATCGTTAAGAACAAGATGTTTTATTTCGGAGACTATGAAGGCCTGCGCATTATCCAGGGACTGCCGCAATTGTCGACGGTTCCTACGCAGGCCGAGGTGGGTGGAGATTTCTCTGGGTTTCTGACCAGTACTCAGGCCCAAGCAGTCGATATGAATGGCAACACGACCAGTCAGACCGCGCTCGACTGCAACGGCAACCTAACCTATGTTGGCGAGGTCTTTAATTCGCGCCTGGCGCAAACCGGCACAGCGGCAGCCAATCTCAATCCCAACGGATTCTGCGGCGTTCCGATCGGCGGCTATAACTCCAGCGGGATGCCGACCAACGTTCTGCCCGCCGGCATCGCGTGCCCGCCAGGTACGACGTGCATTAATCCGCAGCTCGCTTCGAGCCTCGCCGCGCTGTTTCCCGTGTCGAATACGACTGAGGGAGGCGGCAACAATTTTCTTAGCGACCCCAAGCGCAACGAAACCGAGAACAAATTCGACATTCGCTACGACTACTCCATCCGCGACAAAGATAATTTTTTCGCGCGCTTTAGTTATGGCAACGACAGTAATTTTCTACCCTCCCCCTTTAACAATATTCTCGACGGCGGCAGCTTTCAGGATGGTTATAGCAACAACACCGCGGAGGGGCTGGCGGCCAGTGAGTTGCATACGTTCCGCAACAATCTGTTCAACGAATTTCGATTTGGATTTAATCACCTCAATTCCCACCGCTACAACTTGAACTACAACGTCAACGTCGCGCAGCAAATCAACTTTCCCGGCGTGCCCTATGGCCCCAATCTCGGCGGATTGCCTTCCATCGGCTTCAGCGATGGAACGACATCCATTGGCAGCTCCGAATATCTGCCCGCCATCGAACACCAGCACAGCTATGTTTTCACGGACAATCTGACCTGGGTTAAGGGACGACATGCCGCGAAGTTTGGCACTGAACTCCGCTTCGAGCAATTCACGATACTCGAGCCGGCCGCGGCTCGTGGCTCCATGTCCTTTGGAAGTGACTTTACCGACAACCCGGCGTCGCCCGGTTCGGGCGGCGAATCGATCGCCACTTTTCTGCTCGGCATTCCTGACAGCGGAGAGATTACCGGCCTTAACAACATCATCTACAACCGGCAGATTTACGCCGTTTATGGCCTTGACGATTTTAAGGTAACTCCCCGGCTCACGCTGAACCTCGGCCTGCGCTACGAACTCTTTACCACGATCAAAGAGGCTAATAATAATGAGGCAACATTTGATTTCAACTCGCTCTCACTGATTGTTCCGAGCGGCCAAAACACGCAGCTGACGCCCACTCTCGCCTCTGAACTTGCCATTCAACGCAATGGCACCCGCGGACTCATCAGTCCCGACACCAATAATTTCGCGCCTCGGGTTGGATTGGCCTATCAATTGGCCGACAAACTTGTGTTGCGCGCCGGTTACGGCATTTTCTACGGTGGACAGGAAAACGGGCCGTTCTCTAATCCGAGCCCCGGCTTCAATCCTCCGTTCTTCGCTTCGCAGGTTTTCTCTACACCCTGCTCTGCCGCTTCCGCAAACCCGGCGGCTGGCCAGCAGGATTGCTCGATCTCGAATGTGAGCAGCCCTAATTTGCCGCTTAACGTGCTGGCCAATGGGTTTCCCACCAACTCCTCGGGCCAGCCGAGCAGTTTGACCGATCCGAATACGCCCAGCCTCTACTCTCTTGACCCGCACCTGGTCACGCCTTATATGCAGCAGTGGCACGTCGGGCTGCAGTATCAGTTGCCCGCCGACACCGTTCTTGAAGTTTCTTACGCTGGCTCGCGTGGATTGAAGCTGTTCGCTTTTTACAACGGCAATCAGGCCGTTCCCTCAGCCGTTTCCACCGATCCCACAGCGCCCCGTCGCCCTGCCCACGAAGTCACCCCCGGAGCTACCGGCGATGCGTGTACGTTGGACGCGTACTACAACGACCCGGCGATTTACAACTGCAACATCGCCCTCGATGCGGCGATCGACACCTTCCGCTCGAACACATTTTCGAATTACGACGCGCTCCAGGTTCGCCTGGAGAAGCGCTACGTTCACGGGCTTCAGTTCGAGGCCGCCTATACTTTCGCGCATGCGCTCGACAACGCTTCCAGCGCCAGCCTGGGCTCGGTAAACAACGGAGACTTTCAGGACCAGCGCTATCCGAAACAGAATTACGGCAACGCCGATTTCGATGTTCGGCAGCGCTTCGTTTTCAGTTATGTCTACGATTTGCCATTCGGCCGCGGACGAACGTTCTCTAAAGATGCGTCTGGAGTAGTCAATCAGATTATCGGCGACTGGCAAGTGACCGGCGTCTTTTCGACGGCCACGGGCAATTTCTACACCGCCACGGATACAGAGTCGGTTGCTAATGCCGATTGCGGCGGGACCGTCGGCTACTATTGCTCTCGCCCCAATCTTGTTGGCAATCCGAATAGCAAGCCCTGCATCGCGGGCGCGCTCTTCAATACCTGCGCCTTTGCGCACAACACTGTGCAGGGAACATTTGGCAACGCTGGACGCAATATTATTCTGGGCCCTGGATATACCGAGTGGGATACGTCTCTGGTTAAACAGTTTCGGATCAGCGAACAGAAGCGTTTCGAATTCCGCGCGGAGTTCTTCAACGTGCTCAACCACGTGAATTACTTGTTTGGGCAGTTTGGCGCGATCAGCGCCGAGCCCACGCCACTGGAACTCAATCCGACTAACCCCCAGAGCGGATTCGGATTCCCACTGGCTTCGCGGGCGCCGCGACAGATTCAGTTCGCGCTCAAGTTTTATTTCTGAGACTTGCTTGCGAGTGGAGTGACCGGCGATGCGGTAGCCTGCGCTGATGTTGTGGGTTGATGTGGTGAAGGAGAAGTTATGCTCTCCAATTTGCTGACCATGCGGAATCGAGCCGTCGTAAATTCCGCCCTTGTCGTGCTCGTCCTGACCATGTTTGCCCTGACGTTGACACCGTTACTTGCCGCGCAGAGTGGAGCCACCTTCTACGTGTCAACCAAGGGCAACGACGGCAATCCTGGCACAATCAGTTTGCCCTGGCTAACCATACAGCATGCGGCAAATACGGTATCGGCGGGAGCCACGGTTTATGTTCTCGGAGGGATATACAACGAGTCTGTAAGTTTTCCGGCGTCCGGGACAGGATCGGCGCCGATTACATTTCAGAGCTATCCCGGCCAGATTGCAGTGATCGACGGGACTGGCTTGAGCGTGAACGGCACTCAGGGCCTCGTTAATATTGTGGGAAGACGAAGCTACATCACCGTCAAAGGATTTGAAATCCGGGATTACACGACCGACAGCGACAACGAGGTTCCGAGTGGCGTCTGGATTACGGGCTCGGGAAAGGGAATTCGAATTCTGAACAATCGAGTGCATAACATTGCGACGAGGTCAGAAAAAAATGGCAATGCTTTCGGCATCTCCGTTTACGGTACGTCGAAGGCCCCGATTACGCAGTTGGTTATCAGTGGGAATGAGGTGTATGACCTGAGGACCGGCGAAAGCGAATCGGTCAACGTGGATGGAAACGTGACCCATTTCAAAATCACCGATAACCTCATTCACGATAATGACAACATCGGTATCGACGTCATCGGATATGAGGGAGTCGGGCCTGTCGGCTATGACGAGGCGATGTATGGCGAAATCAGCGGGAACACAGTTTATAACATCAGCGGGATTACGAATCCTGGTGAGGGATTTGAGTACGATGCTGACGGACTGTACTGTGACGGCTGCGCCTATGTCACCTTCGAGCGGAACGTGATTCTACAGGTGGATTACGGCATCGAGACGACCAGCGAGAATCAAGTCTGCCAATCGAATGGCACGGAGTGGTCTGGCCCCAACAGAACCGGCAGGGCCGCTAAAGGAAAGTTCCCGTGTTATGGCAGGTACGTTACGGTGCGCAATAACATCTTCTATAACGCGAATGCCTGTGGTAACTCCATTGGAGGGTATGCGCCCGCGTCGAAGAATGGCGGGCATAGCAATGGAGGCGGCAGCAGCTACCACGATGTTTTCGTCAACAACACTCTCTATAACAATGCGACCCAACCGGGCAGTTATTCTGAAGGCGGTGCAACCGGCGAATTTCAGGTTCAGTATCAGGTAGGGAGCGCGCAGGGGGATTTCTACGAAAATAATGTCGTCTACGCCGGTGGGTTCAATACCTGGATCTTCAACTACGTGCCTTTCTCGCAGGAGTATCCCGGGCCGCCGGCAACGCTTAATTGGAATCTCTACAACTCGGCTGCGGGTTACGTAGAAGGAACGTCGATATGGTGGGGTGACGCGACTGACTATAAAAATTTTTCTGACTGGCAGAGCACCAGTGGCGAAGACGCGAACTCCGTTAACGCGGATCCACTCTTCGTCAGTCTGGAAGACACGCCGCCGGATTTTGACACGATTCCTTCGTCGCCGGCCGTCGGTGCGGGCAGCACGAGTCTCTCCTGCGATGTTGGATGGTGCGATTCCCATGGCAGTTCTCCCGACTCCATCTATGGCAGCACAGACTTTCTTGGAAACCCGCGGACGAATGGCTCGACGATTGACATTGGCGCCTACGAAAACACGGGCACTACGCTCGCCAACTCGTTGGCGGTCACTTTGAGCTCTGGGACGCGCACTCTTCTACCGGGCCACGCAACCACTCTCCTGGTTACTGTGTCGGCTAGTCCCGGCGGCGGTGGTGTTCCGAGCGGGACGGTAAGTTTCATGCTCAACTCAGCCTTACTGAAAAAGCTACCGTTGCTGCCAGCCAGCGCGACAAAATCTTTCGCAACCTTGCCGCTGAGTGCATCCAAACTCGCGCCAGGCGCGAACACGCTAACGGCGGTGTACTCAGGAAATTCAATTGCGCCGTGTTGCCCGGTATCAGGACCACCGGTTGCGGTCTACGGAAGCTCAACTTCAGCGCCCATCACGGTGACGCGGCAATAAATTTCATAGATATTTAGCGCAAGTTACGAGTCAATCGAAATAGCATGCCTTCCAACGGTCTACTCAACGAAGAACGCCGCCGTGAAATCCTCGAGATTTTGCATCAGGATGGCCGCGTCCTCGTCAATGATCTGGCGCGTCGTTTTCGCATTTCGCAGATTACGATTCGGAAAGATCTGGAAGTTCTGGACGGTCAGGGAGTCGTCCAGCGCACTCACGGAGGTGCGCTACCGGTGCAAACTGGAGCGCTGATCGATCCAACGCTGCGCGAAAAAGAGCAACTTCATCACAAGCAAAAGACACAGATTGCTCATGCCGCAGTCCGTCTGGTGGAAGAAGGCCAGTCTGTATTGCTTGATTCCGGAACGACCACGACGGCGGTTGCGCGGGCGCTGAAAAACATGGCGCGGCTGACTGTGATCACCAACGCTGTGAACATCGCGGCGGAACTGGCGGGAACAGAGGTTGAAGTTATCCTGACCGGTGGCACACTTCGGAAGAATTCGTTTTCTCTGGTCGGTCCGCTGGCTGAGCGGACTTTGCGGCAACTGAGCGCTGACATCTTGTTTCTGGGTGTTGATGGTTTCGATACTTCGGCGGGGCTTTTCACTCCGAACTTATTGGAGTCGGAAGTCAACCGGGCAATGGTCGCTATCGCCCGCAGGACTGTGGCAGTTTGTGACTCGAGTAAATTCGGGCGGCGCAGTCTGTGCAACATTACGCCGGTCAGTGCGGTGCATGAAGTGATTACCGATAAGCAGATTCCGAAATCGGATTTGCGCGCATTGAAAGAGGCGGGCGTGAAAGTAACCTTGGTGTGATTGGAGCCGAAGACTGACGATGAAATCAGTTGAAGTGACAGAGCACGGGCAGCACACATTACACGAGATTCTTTCTCAGCCTCAGTGCTGGAATGCGTGTCTAGCCAAGTTGGCGGCCAGTACCGAGCTGCATGCTGCGGCGCGGCTCGTGCGTCCGGGAGGCGAGTGGATATTTATCGGTTGTGGAACCAGTTACTATCTCGCACAGGCTGCTGCGGCAAGCTTCAACTATCTTGGCTTGCCGGCCTATGCCGCGCCCGCCTCCGAGTTACTGATGTATCCCGCACTGACTCTGCATGCAGGCCGAGATTATATTCCAGTTGTCATCTCGCGCTCAGGCCGCACGTCGGAGGCGGTGCGCGCCGCGCAGATGTTGGAGAAGGAGCATAATCTTCGGACGTTCGCTATTACTTGCGCCGACGGCCAGCCTCTGGAAGCGGCATGCAGTTTGACGTTGAAGCTTCTTGATGCTGATGAGCAGAGTACCGTCATGACGCGATCATTTACATCAATGTTGCTTGGCCTGCAATATCTCGCGGCGACAGTTTCCGGCAATGATACCTTTCGACGAGCATTGCTCGACCTTTCAAAACAAGTTACGCCTTTACTGGAAGACATTCCACAGAGAGTGCGATTGTTTGTAGAGTCTCGCGGTTTCTCTGACTTTGTTTTCCTGGCGCAAGGACCGCTTTTCGGCATCGCTTCCGAGTGCATGTTGAAGGTGACCGAGTCGTCGTCTTCTTACGCGCAGGTGTTTCATTCTCTGGAATTTCGTCATGGACCTAAGTCGATCGCCAGTTCTGACACGCTCCTTACGTTTCTCATGTCGGAGACTTCTTACGAGGCGGAAGTTGAGTTGCTCGAAGAAATGAAGGCACTCGGCGCGGCTACCATGGTGATCGCGAACCGCGTTGATAGCCGCGCCCAGCGATCGGCTGACTTCGCCATCGAACTTGGTCTGCAATCGCCAGAGTACGCGCGTCTGGCGGCGTTCGTGATCTGGGGTCAACTGTATGGCGTTTATTATGGGATCAAGAAGGGTTTGAATCCCGATACGCCGAAAAACCTTACGCGCGTGGTTGAACTCAGGCCGGTAGTTGGTACCTAGCCTTTGATCTTTTTGCTATTGCATCAAGAGAACCAGCTTTCATGGCCAAGCCCGATATCGCAATCGTTGGGGAGATTAATCTCGATCTCATTCTCTACGGGTTGCCTGAGCAGATGCCGACGGAACGCGAGCTGCTCGCTTCCGATTTCGCCGTTACGTTGGGTAGTTCGTCGGCCATCCTGGCGCATAATCTCGCCGCTCTTGGAAGCGAGGTGGGTTTTGTTACGAAGGTGGGCGGCGATTCCTTCGGCGCGATTGCGATGGAACGTCTGCGGGAACGCGGCGTGGATCTTGCGAAGGTCGTGCGTGGCGCCAAGTCCGGCGTAACTATCATTCTGCCGCACGACGGCCAGCGGCACATTCTCACTTATCCCGGCACAATTTCCGAATTACGTTTTGAAGATATTGATCTCGATTATTTGGCGTCGGCGCGTCACTTCCATCTGTCGTCGCTTTTTTTGCAGCGTGAGCTCTTGCCACATGTTCCCGAGCTTTTTCGTCGGGTGAAATCGGCCGGTTTGACCACTTCGCTCGACACTAACGACGATCCTGGCGATTGTTGGGAGGGCGGGCTTGCGGAGATTCTTCCGCACGTCGATATTTTGCTGCCGAATGAGCGCGAAGCGATGAAGATTGCCGGGACTGATGACTTTGAAGCCGCGCTCTCGCAGCTTGGGCAACAAGTGAAAACCGTTGTCGTCAAAATGGGCGGCAGCGGGGCGATTGCGATTCAGGACGGTCGTCGATTCAACGCGGGAGCTGTTCCGGTGAAAGTCATCGATCCGGTCGGCGCGGGAGACAGCTTCGATGCGGGATTCCTCCACCAGTTTCTGCGCGGCGCTGATCTTGCGAAGTGCCTGGCTTATGGAAATTTGTGTGGAGCGTTTTCTACCACCGACTGCGGTGGCACGGAAGCTTTCCGCGACAGAGCGCGAATGCAGGAATTCTTTCGCCTCCACGAAGTCAACAATCAGTAAACCTCAGCGGATTGATGGGATCGCCTCGAGCGTCAACACCTCAAATGGAGCCAACGAGAAAACGTGTGTTGTGCCGGCGCTTAAACGAAGAGGCTGCGTTGAGCGATCGATTGCCCACGGGCTTTTCGAGTCGAACTGTGTAGGAACGCCATCTGGGATCTCGAACGCCTGCCCAACATCGGCGGAGAATCGTTGTGGCTTGCTGCTCGGATTCCTCAGGACAAGAATCGCTTTCTCAGCCGACCATGAAGCCCAGCCATAGACTTCAAGTTTCGCCGGATCGCCTCCGATCCAATGCGTGTCACGGAGAATTGCTGCGTTCTGGCGCGACCAGTTCGCGGCCTCGGCGATGCTATCCCAATTCTCTTTGGTCAACAGCAAAGGCGTGATGTACATCTCTTGCAGTTGCGTCCCGGTGCCGAAATAATCGTGGACCTCGTCGCTAAAATCATGGTTCGGATCGGCGCCTAAATTCTTCGCATAGCGCGCGTAGATAAGCCCGTGCAGCATCAATGCATTCAGCGGATATAGAGGGCCAGCCTTCACCACATGCTCGTATGTGTCGGCATCGCGATAGGTGATCCATTTCTGGCGCCAGGAGCCGACTCCGGCAAAGCTGTGATCGTCTCCGCCCCGCCAAATCGAATCGGCGTATTGCAACCAAAACGGCGACGGATATGTGCCCGTAGTGAGGTTGACGTAGATGTCGGGCTGCGCGGCGCGCATGTCTTTGATCAGGTTAATCGCGGCATCGAAGTCGCTATCGAATTCGCTGCCAGGGATCACCTCATTCGCGTTTCCTGTGCCGTCAATCTTGAATTGGTTCACTCCGTAGGCGTGAATCATCTCCATGCAGACATCGTGAAAATGGCGATAGTACTTCGGCCCTGAAAGAGCGAAGCCATCAGCGTTCGTCTCGAAGCCTTGTTGTTTGCCGAATTTGATCCGTTCTTCATGCGGCTTACCATAACCACCCCAGGGCGACAGCCAAATGCCGGGCGCAGCACCGTATTTGGCAGTAGCCTGCTTCACTGGTGCGAATCCGTTGGGGAAGCCGGAGTTGAACCGCCAGAGCGTTTTCGGATCGTCCCATCCGTCGTCGAAGAGAAACGAATCGAGGGTGACGCCGCGCAGTTTGTTTAACTGTGTTCCGAAAACATTGATTCGATCGAGCGCGCCAGCTTGATCGAATTTGCCGAAATATCCCAGGTCGTACCATGAGTTGTAATGGAGAAAGGTGCGGTAGGGATGCGCGCGCTCACGCTCCACGTAGTTGAGGAATCCGCGGCGGAGTTGGGTCTGCGGCGTTACGCCGATCACCGATGAATACTTCACCTCATGTTCCGCAGGCAAAGGGAGTTTCCGGGAAAGCGCGCACGTCGCGATCCCATCCAAGACCGCACACTTTGAAAGTGGATGCTCAAAGCCGGCGAAAATGCCATCGAGGACAACCGGCGAACCCATTACGCTCCCAACAACCTTTGCCCCAGGCAGCTTCCACTCTATCAAGCGGATTTCAGAAATTGGGGCATCGTGGCCCAACGCGCGCACAGTAATTTCCTGTCGCAGATAATTCGATCCGTCATGCAGAATTCCGGTCCATGACACGCGGATGTTTTCGGAGGGCAACCGTAAGGTGACAGTAATTTTCTTGCCGCTGATTCTTTCAGACAGACGGGCGGCGTTCGGGTTTGCGGGAATTTCTTCTACAGCGGGCGCGGACACTAACGTCATCTGCGAAGCGGCAAATTGGCGCCCGTCCTGCAAGAAAATAGCGAACACTTCGTCAGGTGCCGGGGGAGATTGCTTCGCGAAGAGGTCTTCGAACTTTGTGAACTTGAATTTGCCGTTCTCCGTCGTCCACTCGACGGTTAACGCGTGGTTGGCGAGCGAAAGTTTGGTTCCATCGCTCTCGGAGGTGGCTCGTCCCGGATCGATCGTGAGAAGCGACGGGGGCAATGTGTTTGTCTGAGAATGGGTGATTGGCGCAGCGGCCATGAGCAGCGCGAGAAAAGCTAAGACTGGAAAAGATTTCACTGGAGCCGTCCGGGGAAAGATCGTCTATGATTTCGGTTGCGAGCGCCCTGGCTGAATTGAATCATCGGCGACGAATCAAGCCTAACATGCCTTTTGAAACTCTTGGACAGTCCGAAATAAGGAACGGCAGATGACGGAAGCAGACAAATTCATAGCGATGGTTTCGGCTCGGGCAAAGGTCGATCTTCCTTTAAGTGATTTTGAGCCGCGCTCGATGCTGGTTACCCCGGCGCATGAAGTATTGCGGGCGAAATTTCCGGCGATTGACTTTCACAATCACCTCGACGCGCAGGACCCGGCGGACGTTGTGCGCATTATGGATGCGTGTGGAATTGAGAAAACTGTCAACATCACGATGAAGGTAGGGGACGAAGCGCGCGCCATCATACGCCGCTTTCACACTTTTGCGCCGGAGCGTTTCTCGACCATCGCGTGGATGGACTGGAGCGGCATCCACTCTGCTGGTTTTTTTGAGCGGGCGGTTGAGAATTTGCGCAGCTTTATTGAAGCAGGCGCGTGCGGATTGAAAATCTGGAAGGATCTTGGGCTACAACTGCGCGACGCTAATGGTGAACTGCTGCGAATCGACGACATCAGGCTCGCCCCGCTGTTCGAGGAGGCCGCGACACTTCACGTTCCCGTTATGTTTCACATTGCCGATCCGGATGCGTTTTTTCTTCCCATCGATCGGTTCAATGAACGCTACGAAGAACTGGCTGCGCATCCGGATTGGGGCTTCCACGGATCGCAGTACAGCAAGGATGAGTTGTTGGGGCAGCGCGACCGTGTGTTTGCGCGGCATCCTCAAACTACATTTGTCGCGGCGCATATGGCGGAGAAGCCGGAGAATCTGGGATATCTCGACAAGTTGCTTTCAACGCATCCCAACGTTTTGGTTGACATGAGCGCGCGAACCGCAGAACTGGGGCGCCAACCCTACGGCTCCCGTGATTTCTTTCTAAAGCACGCTGACCGCATCTTGTTCGGGACAGACCTGGTGCCGTCGATCGAGATGTACAGACTGCATTTCCGTTTTCTCGAAACGGCTGACGAATATTTCGAGTATCCGTCTCATGCGTCGCGGCAGGGACGCTGGAATATTTACGGATTGCATCTTTCGGATGACGTGCTGCGGAAAATTTATCGCGACAATGCGTTGCGATTGTTCAGCGGCCGTTTAGCGGTCTAGATATTTCTGCGGATTCCCGAGCGCCTCGACCAGGTCGCGCATAAATTCTGCTGCCCGTGCGCCATCAACTACACGATGATCGCTCGAAAGCGTCAAGGTCATCATGGGACGAATGCCAGGGTGAGCGCTTGAACCTTCTCCGACCGCCACGACGCGATCGGCAATCGCTCCGACGGCGAGAATCGCGGCTTGCGGCGGGATGATGATCGCGGTAAACGCGTCGACTCCGAACATGCCGAGGTTGCTGATGGTGAAGGTGCCGCCAGCGAGGTCGGCGGGACGAAGCTTGCCGCTGCGCGCGCGTTCTGCCAAATCGCGCCTCTGCAGCGCAATCTCGCTGAGCTTGATTTTGTCGGCATTGCGAATCACCGGCGCGACCACGCCGTCTTCGACGGCCATCGCTACTGCGATGTTGATGTCGGAGTTAGGGCCGACTGATTCCTGGATCCAGCTTGCATTCAGACGCGGATGCTTTTGGAGCACGCACGCGACCAGCGCCACGAGGAGATCGGTGTGGGTGAGCTTCGAACCGCCCACCTGTTCTATTCCGGCGCCTAGCTTTTGGCGCGCTACATTCAGAGCAGAAGCGTCTACTTCGCGGACGACGAAGAAGTGAGGGACAGTTGTCCAACTCTGCGTGGTGCGTTCGGCCATCAGGCGAGCAATCGCGCTGCCGCTGTCGGCCTGCGCGGAGGGTGCGGAGCTTTTGGCTTCGGCAGCGGCGAGAATGTCGGAAGCGAGAATTTCTCCTCCCGGGCCCGATCCGCGCACATCGGCGAGATTGACTCCGCGCTCGCTGGCTAGTCGGCGAGCCTTCGGAGAAATCTTGACCGGCTGAGCTGCGGATTGAGCTGCGGCCGAAGGTGGCGTTGCCGTGGAACTTGCGGGCGCGGAGGTGGTTACAGCTGACGTGGTTTTTCTTCCGGAGGTCGCGGTGACTTCATCCGTGGGGGGAGTTTCTCCGGGGCGGACGATCCAGGCGATGGTTTGGCCCACGGGTACTTCGGCTCCGGCCTGGACCTTGATTCCTGCGAGCACGCCTTCGCCGGGCGATTCAATTTCCATCACCGCTTTGTCGGTTTCGATTTCGAGGAGAGGCTCGCCCTTCGCGACCGCTTCTCCTTCTTTCTTCAGCCATGAAATGAGCTTGCCAGTTTCCTGAGCCATTTCAAGCGCGGGCATGACGACACTGATTGCCATGGTTAGATAGTTCTACCTGAAATCCAAGATTTATTAGTGGAACGTCGGTGCGCTTACTAGTCGCTGACGCCGACCCTTTCCTGCTTAGAGCTTGCTTCGATCATCTCGCGCACGCGCTTGCTTGGCTTCGATTCGGTTTCGCGGATGGCGGGAAGCGGTCCGTCGACGGTGACGTAGTGCCGGCCGGCGACCAGAAGTTGTTCGGCGGGGAAGCGCGTGATCACTTCGTGGCCGGTTTCAGTGACGACAATTTCCTCTTCGATGCGGGCGGCGCTCCAGCCGTCGGTCGACGGCCAGAAAGTTTCTAGTGCGAACACCATGCCCGGCTTGATCTCGCAGGAATGTTCCAGCGAGACGAGGCGGCTGATGACAGGCTTCTCCCAGATAGCGAGGCCGATGCCGTGACCGTACTGCAGCGCGAAGCAGGCCTCTTCGTTGGGGAAACCGAATTCTTGTGCCTTTGGCCAGACGGATGCGATTTCGGCAGTGGTGCGGCCGGGGCGCACGAGTTCGATTGCGGCATCGAGATATTCGCGGCAGCGCTTGTAGGCGTCGTTCATCGCGTGCGAGGCGTAGCCGATGGTGAAACAACGGTAGTAACACGTGCGATAGCCCATGTAGGAGTGGAGTATGTCGTAATAGACTGGGTCGCCCGGACGAAGGACGCGATCGGAGAAAACGTGGGGATGCGGATTGCAACGCTCACCGGAAATCGCGTTGACGGCCTCGACGTATTCGGAGCCGAGGTCGTAGAGAACTTTGCTCACCAGGCCGACTGCCTGATTTTCGCTCATGCCCGGCTTCATGGCGCGATAGAGTTCGTCGTAGGCGGCGTCGACCATCATGGCGGAGTGGTTGAGCAGGCTGATTTCGTCGCGCGTTTTGATCAGGCGCGCCTCGGACATCAGCGCCTGGCCGTCGACTACTTTGATTCCTTCCTTTTGCAGAGCAAATAGGACAGGCAGTTCGATGATGTCGATTCCGACGGGCTCTTTATGCAGGCCGCGCATTTCAAGCTCGATGCGAATTTTCTTGGCGACATCTTCGGCGCGGCCCATTTCTGGCGTCATGGCGCCGCGCAGCACGGAGATTCCGGCGCGCGAACGTTCTCCTAGCCAAGGGCAATGGAGTTGGTGGTGCTTCGCGGCCGAGCCGAAGTCCCAAAGGATTGGCTCGTCATTTTGCGGCAGGAGGGTGAAGCGATTCGCTTTGTCCTGCGCCCATGTTCCGATGTGAGTCGCCGTCAGATAGCGGACGTTGTTCATGTCGAAGCACAGGAGCGCACCCATTTCGGATTTCTGTAGAAGATCTTTGGCGCGCGCTAAGCGCTCGCGGCGCAGGCGATCGAAGTCGATGCGATTTTCCCAATCGACAGCCATCGTTCCGTAAGTTGGAAGAGCCATAATATCTCCTTAAACTCTCGTGAAGCCGGCGAGACGCCGGCGCTACCGTCCGCACATTGCGCGAGCGGCTTCGAAGACGGTTTGTTCGGTGGGCACGGTTACATCTTCCAATGGCGGCGAAAACGGGATTGGAACATGCATCGCGCCCATGCGTTTGACTGGGGCGTCCAGGTCATAGAATGCGCCGGTGGCAATTACCGACGCTAGCTCGGCGGTTACACCGTAGCGTTCATAACCTTCGTCGAGAATAATTGCGCGTGAGGTTTTCTTGGCCGATTCGATCAGAGTTTTTTCGTCGAGCGGCCACAGGGTGCGCGGATCAACCACTTCGGCGCTGATTCCGATTTCTTCGAGCATTGTGGCCGCGCCGAGCGCGACTTGCACCATGCTGCTGGTGGCGACGAAAGTGATGTCCTCGCCTACACGTTTTATGTCCGCAACGCCGAGCGGGATGGTGTAATCTTCCGCCGGCACCGAGCCTTTGAGCTTGTACATCATCTTGTCTTCGAAAAAGACGACGGGATTCTCATCGCGAATCGCGGCCTTGAGTAATCCTTTGGCGTCGTAGGGAGTCGAAGGCAAAACAACTTTCAATCCTGGCACGTGGCAGAACCACGCATGCAGCGATTGCGAGTGTTGCGCGGCGGAGCGGCGAGTTGCTCCCATGGTGGTGCGCATCACCATCGGCACCTTCCACTTTCCGCCTGACATATAGTGAACTTTGGCGGCCTGGTTGACCATCTGATCCATGGTCAAGGTGACAAAGTCGCCAAACATGATGTCGACTACAGGACGCATCCCGGTCATTGCCGCGCCTACAGCTAAGCCAGTGAAACCAGCTTCCGAAATGGGCGTATCCAGCACGCGCTCTTTGCCGAATTCTTCGAGCAAGCCTGAGAGAACTTTGAATGGCGTGCCTGCTTCGGCTACGTCCTCGCCCATGACGCAGACGGTTTTGTCGCGGCGCATCTCTTCGGCGAGCGCCTCACGAATTGCCTGCGCGAAGGTCAGTACGCGGTCTTTTTCAGTTTCCGCGTGAATGGGCGCCTCAGGCATAGACGTCCTCGTCCACTTCGTTCGCGGAGGGATAGGGTGTGGCGATGGCGAATTCGACCGCCTTTTTCATCTCGGCTTCAAGCTCGGTCTCAACGCGAGCAAGGGCTGCGGCGTCGGCGAGATTCTGCTCGACCAGCCACTTGCCGAAATTTGCGATCGGGTCGCGTTCTGTTTTCCAGAGATGTTCTTCCTGCCTGGAGCGGTAATATTCGCGATTGATGTCGCCGACGTGATGACCGTGATAGCGATAAGTATTGCAAAGCAAGAATGCGGGACCGTCACCGCGGCGGGCACGATCGACCAATCGCTTCGCGGTGTTGTAGACAGCGAGCACATCCTGACCGTCGACGGTGGCTGCTTCCAGGCCGAAGGAGGTGGCGCGGGCCGCGATGTCCCCGGCGGTTGTTTCCGAGTAGTGCGTATATTCGGTGTAGAGATTGTTCTCGCAGACGTAGATCACGGGAAGCTTGAAAAGTTGGGCGAGATTCATCTCTTCGTAGAGGACGCCCTGGCCGAGTGCGCCTTCGCCAAAGAAACATACCGATACGCGGTTGTTGCCGAGGCAGCGTGCCGAGAATGCGGCTCCTGTGGCGATGCCAGCGCTACCGCATACGATGGCGTTTGCACCGAGGTTACCGGTGGCCGGATCGGCAATGTGCATCGATCCGCCTTTGCCCTTGCAGTAGCCGGCTTTCTTGCCGAGCAACTCAGCGAACATGCGATCGGGAGACGCGCCTTTCGCCAGGCAATGCCCATGGCCACGATGGGTGCTGGTGATGTAATCGGTGCGTTCGAGCGCTTCGCAAACGCCGACCGCGATCGCTTCTTCACCAATGTAAAGATGGGCGAGGCCGGGCATGAGCGCGCGCGTGTAGAGCTCGTTGACCTGCGCCTCAAATTGGCGGATGGCCATCATCTGCCGATACATGCGCAGCCATAAGTCGACTTTCTCCGGAGCTTCTCGCAGTTGTGTGGCAGTTGTCATTTTGAGCATTATTCTTGAACTTTCATTTTTATTTCTGAATTCCCGACATGCGCGCGAGGACGTCGAAGACGACTGCGAAGTCCAGTTTTTCCCAACCCATAGCGCGCGCAGCGGTTAGAAATTCGTTGCTGACCGCGGTCGTCGGAAGCGGCACGTTGAGCTTGCGGCCCACCTCCATTGCCAGCAGCATGTCCTTCTGCATCATGTTTACGTCGAACCATGCTTCTTCCGGCTGCTGCAATACAAACGGCCCGCGATAGACAACCATGGGCGAGGCGATGGCGCTGTGGACCATCACATCGACTGCGACTTCGCGTGAAATTCCACTTTTTTCCGCCAGCAGCACGCCTTCGGAAAACGCCATCATCTGCACCGCTAGCTGGAGATTCAATGCGATCTTCATTGAGAGCGCTACGCCATTGTCGCCGACGTAGGTGACTTTCGGACCGATGTCGTGAAGCAGAGGCTTGAGATGCTCGAAGGTCTCCTTGCGGCCTCCGACCATCACTGAGAGTTTGCCTTGCTGCAACGTGATGACGCTTCCGGAGACGGGAGCGTCGACCATGTCAGCGCCCTTTTCGCGAACCTTCGCCGCCAGCGCGCGGCTGACTTCGGGACTGACGGTGCTCATGTCGATGTGAAATTTACCGGCGCCGATGCCGGCGAGCAATCCATCGGGACCATCGGTCACGGCGGCGAGCGCCGCGGAATTGGTGACCATGGTGAATGTGACATCGGACGCAGCCGCTACCGCTCTAGGGGAATCGGCGAACTTCATTCCCTTGTCGATCAGCCACTGCGCCTTTGATCGCGTGCGGTTGTAGCCGGTCACGGTGTGCCCTTTTTCGAGCAGGCGGGCCACCATGTTGCCGCCCATCACGCCGAGGCCGATGAATCCTAGTTTTGCCATAGAACGATTCCTTCTTGATTATGAATGCGGCTTGACGCGCGCGCTACGCGAGCTTTTCCTGGCTGGCGAAGGCGACGAATCTTCCAGCACCTGCAGGAGGTGGGCGCGCATCGCTTCTCGCGCCGCGCCTGAATCGCGTTGCTCAATGGCCGCGAGAATACGTTTGTGATGGTACTGGCCGCGCTGCGGACCGCCCTCAACATTAAAAATGCGGCTGCGCTGCTCGCGTAAGAGGCCGACAATGGAATCAAGGAGAGAAAGAATCAGCGGATTTCCAACTGCCTCCGCCAGTGCCAGATGGAAATCGAGATCCGCTTCGACGTATCCGTCGGGATCGCGCAGATTGCGATCCATTTCCGCTACTGCCTCGCGCATGGTGGTGAGTAGTTGCTCTTCAATCCGGCTGGCAGCCAGGCCGGCAATATCGGGCTCGAGCACCAGCCTTAACTCCGCGAGATTCGCCGAGCCTTCCTGCTGATTGATCCGAATCATGAGGTCGAGCGATTGCCGGGTGGCTTGCGAAGTGCCATTGGTGACGAATGTGCCGCGTCCAGAGTAGGCCTCGACCAGCCCTTTTTCGCGGAGCGTCTTGACCGCCTCGCGCACTGCGGTGCGGCTGACCCCGAAGCGCTGCGCCAAGTCGCGCTCGGCTGGCAGTTGGTCACCCGGCTTTAGCTGGCCTTTCAGAATCGAGTCTTCGACCTGCTGCACGATCTGCTCGTACAGGCGGGAGGTTTTGACTGCCCGATACATCGGCTTGGCGGCCAAAGGCGGGACCGGTTGGTTGCTCATTCGGGTCTCAACAACTGCTGCAAGGTTTTCCATATCGGTATAGTGGTCTGACCACTATACCACATCAAACTTGAGTGCGATGGTTACTGAATCCAAACTGTCTTGATGTTCACAAATTCCCGAATACCGTGTTCGGCCAATTCGCGGCCATGGCCGGAATACTTAACTCCGCCGAAGGGCAGGCGCGGATCGGACGCTACCATCTTGTTGAGAAAGACCATGCCGGCATCGAGTTCATTGATGAATCTCTCGGTCTCAGCCGGATCGTTCGTCCATGCGCTGGCACCGAGGCCGAAGCGAATGTCGTTGGCGATGTGGATGGCCTGATTGATATCCTTGACGCGAAAGATTGATGCCACGGGGCCGAAAAACTCTTCCTTGTATGCGGGCGAAGCTTTGGGAATGTCTGTGAGAACAGTCGGGGCGTAATAGGCGCCGGGGCGGTTCAGAGGATGGCCGCCGGTCAGCACGCGCGCGCCTGCCGCCACCGTTTTTTGCACGTCGGCGTCCAATGAAGCGACCGCGTCGGCGCTCGCCAGGGGGCCAAGTTGAGTGCTTTCGTCGAACGGATCGCCCACGCGCAGCTCGCTCATGCGTTTCACAAACCTACGTTCAAACTCATCGGCAATTTTCTCGGACACGATGAATCGCTTGGCGGCGATGCAGGATTGACCGTTGTTCTGGACGCGGGCGTCGACGGCGGTGGCGACGGCCGCGTCGAGATCGGCGCTCGGCATGACTATGAAAGGATCGCTGCCGCCCAACTCAAGCACCACTTTCTTGATGCGTTTTGCGGCGGAAACTCCAACTTGAATGCCTGCCTGCTCGCTGCCGGTTAACGTGGCGGCGACGACTCGCGAATCATTGAGGATGCCATCTACCGGCCCGGAGCCGATCAAGAGCGTTTGAAATACTCCCTCGGCAAAACCAGCGCGGCGCACAATTTCTTCAATCTTCAGCGCACATTGCGGGACGTTCGAAGCGTGCTTGAGCAGCCCTACGTTCCCTGCCATGAGCGCGGGAGCCACGAAACGAAACACCTGCCAGAAAGGAAAGTTCCACGGCATGATGGCGAGGATGGGGCCGATGGGCAGATAGCGGACGAAACTCTTCTTCGCGCCGGTCTCAATAACTTCATCGGTGAGGAATTTCTCGGCGTTTTCCGCGTAATAGCGGCAGCCGGTCGCGCACTTCAGCGCCTCGGCTACAGCGGCCTTCAAGGGCTTGCCCATCTCGAGGGTCATCAAGTGGGCACACTCGTCCTTTTCTTGTTCCAAAATCTCGGCCGCGCGCATCATTTTGCTTGCGCGGTCGGCGAACGACGTACGCCGATGTTTTGCAAACGCCGAAGCTGCATTCTGTAATTTCTCCTCAATCTCCGACGGAGTGAGCGGCTCAAACGTCTTGAGCAATTCGCCGGTCGCGGGATTGATGGTTGCTATTGCCATGCCAGATTCTTCCCCTTAATTGAGGCTGGGTTGATGCGTCAGCCGCCGTACTCTACAAACATAGCAGCCTGGGAGTTGCTTGTTTGTGGTCGGACCACAATACTACTTGACGGGTAGGCCACGTCAAGGCTATATCTTCAAATCGCGAACTTTCCATATCACGCTGAAAGCGGTCGCGAAATTGTCGGGCCATAAAATCGTCCGTCCTCATTTATGAGGATCTGGAGGTCGTAATGCATTCTCCGTCGAATGGCATTCGGGTTGTTGCCATTGTCTGCCTGATCATCGTGCTGGCTGTTCCGCTCATTTCGCAAACCACGTCGGGCCGCATTCTAGGCAGTATTAGCGATCAATCCGGCGCATCAGTGGCAGGAGCGACCGTTACTATCACCGATGTGCAGCGCGGCACGACCCGCACCTTGAGGACCGATGCTTCGGGTGATTATGTTGCCCCCGAACTCCAGCCCGGCGTTTACAAGGTTCGCGCCGAGGCCAAGGGGTTCAAGAGCGTAGAGCGCCCAAATATAGCGGTAGAAGTTGCGGAGGATGTGCGGGTCGATCTCGCGCTGCCGGCGGGCCAGGTTTCTGAGACGGTGGTGGTTACAGACGAGGTTCCGCTCGTTAACAGTACGTCCGCCACATTGGGCGGCACTTTGAGCAATGTCGAGATCAACGATCTTCCATTGAATGGGCGCAATTATGAGAACCTGCTGCAACTTCGCCCAGGTGTGATTCGATATCCTGGCGGAGGTTTCTCGACCACCAGCACCAATGGCCTGCGCGCGGAGGATAACGCCTACTTTGTCGAAGGCCTGTTCAACAGCGAACCCTACTCCGGGCAAGCCATCATCAATGGAGCCGGCATCGCAGGCGATTCGGCGACCATTCTACCTATCGACTCTATCCAGGAATTCAATATCGAAGAACTTGCGCCCGCGGAATTTGGCTGGAAGCCTGGGGCGGTAATCAACGTCGGCCTCAAGTCCGGCACGAATCAGATTCATGGGACAGCATTCGCCTTTGGCCGCGACGGGGTGATGGACGCGCGCAACTTTTTCAATACCGTACCGAATACGAAGCTTCCCAGAACGCTCGAGCAATACGGCGGCAGCGCGGGCGGTCCGATTGTCAAAGATAAAGTCTTTTTCTTCGGAGCTTACGAAGGGCAGATGTATGACGTGGGCAACTCGTTCGGAGGCGTCACCAGTCCGGCCATGGTGACGATGCCGACGCCCACTATGAACGGTGTCCCCACTCCCAACTGCCTGTTCGGCGCCATGACGGGTGACTGCCAAAATAGCATCCCCGACGTGATCGCCGATCTTCAGGCGGGAGGAGTTCCGGTAAGCACCGCCAGCTTAAACATTGCGGGCTGCGCGCTCGCTGGCAGTACGGTTACTTGTAATGGCACGGGCTTCCCCACCAATAACAACCCAAATATCAACATTCCTAATGGGTTTCCCAACGATGTGACGGTCTACAACGCGATCGGCAAAATCGACGCCAACGTCAGCATGAGCAGCCACATCAGTGGAATGTATTTCTTTGGCAACAACACAGGCACGGTTGAAGACTTCCCCGAGTTGCAATCGCGGTGGCGATCAGACATTCATACGCGAGCGCAGGTCGCTGGAGGAAGCTGGGCGTGGACACCGAATCCACGTTGGGTCAACGAAGCACGCTTTGGGTATAACCGGCTTTATCAACCGACGTTGCCTGGCGATCTCAACACGACCGCATCGAGTTATGGACTCGACACCGGTGTGGCGGGGGCATTCACTGGGGGATTGCCACGCATAGGATTTGGCGGCTATTTCACAGGACTCGGTGGCTTCAAATGGCCAAAGTTTCAGGGACCTGATTCCATCACTCAATTCATCGATCATGTTTCCTACACGGCGGGCAAACACGCGATCAAGTTCGGCGGTGAGTTGCATTACAACCATGTCACCAACGCAGCCTATGGCAATGCGCGGGGTAGCATCACGTTTCTCGGCGGCATCTTAAATCCCGCTTCTACGCCGTTGGAGGATTTTTTTTCGGGTTATCCCTTCAAGGGGTCGGTAACAGTAGGCAATCCCACCCTGCACCTGCACAACTGGGCGTATTCGTTGTTCGCGCAGGATGACTGGCGCGCCACCAAGAGCCTGACCTTGAATTTGGGCATCCGCTACGAATTCAGTTCGACTCCACAGGAACAGAACAATCTGCTGGGCAATTTCGATCCGACGTATGGACTGGTACAGGTGAACACGGGACCGCACGCGATCTCCAGTCTTTATAAGCCTGATCACACCAACTTTGGCCCGCGCCTCGGCTTCGCCTGGGATGTATTCCGCACGGGGCGGACGGTACTTCGGGGTGGTGGTGGATTGACGTACGAAACGGTGAACTGGCAGTCGTTCATCGCCTTCAACAATGCTTTTGGACCGGGCAGCGTTCCGACCGGCGCTCCGATTGACATGGCTGGCGATACCTCTGGCGGTACGATCACCACGGGCAACGTTTCTTTGCCTTTCGTCGCCAGTGCTACTCCGGTGCAATGGGACACCGGCCCGCTCTATGGCAGCCCCACGATTAACTGTTTCAACAGTCCTTGCCCAATCATGACTGTTGACCGCAACTTAACCACGCCCTACGTCTGGAACTGGTCGCTTAGTATTCAGCATGCCATCACACCGAACCTTACTTTGGAGATCGCCTACGTCGGTAACCATGGTCAAAACTTGACCGGTATCCGGGATATCAATCAGCCGCCGGTGGGCTCGGGATGGCCTGCAGCGAATATCGCTGCGTGCACAGCCGACGCGCTGGTGAAGGGATTCTACGACACAGTCAATAATGTTAACTGCCAGGTGGCTCCCGAGATTGGTCCCTACAACGCGCAGTTCGGATACCTCAGCAACATCTTCCACATGGCTAACGTTTATCGGTCGAATTACAACGGCCTGCAAGTAACTTTGAATTCGAGAAATTACCACGGGTTGAGCATGGTCGCGGGTTACACGTTCTCACACGCCCTCGACGATGTGGGCGCAAACTGGGACTTCGGTTACGGATCGGGGCTACCGCAAAATGCGTATAACCCCGGGGCCGAATATGCCAACAGCGATTTCGATGTTCGCAACCGCTTCACGCTTTCGGCGACGTACGCTATCCCCGGCAAGAAAGGTTACGCACAGTCGTTAGAGGGATGGGAGCTCAACACCATCATCACTCTGCAAACGCCGCAATTCTGGGGACCGATGGATGAGGGAACGGACGCCGCCGGCATAGGTCCGCTGCCGGTTAGCCCGCCAGCAAACACTCCGATCCGCTGGAGCTTCTATGGCAACAAGGAGGACTTCAAGCCCACGCCGGTAGGTCTTCCATACTTCGGTGGAACCGACGCCCCCAGCGCGCCGACGAGCAATACTGCCTGTAACGCTAAGGCTCTGGCGATCGACGGAGGCACCCCGGGTGCGTCAACAGAGTCGCTGGCTTTTTTCGGTTGTTACGCCCAAGGCGGCTCCATCATGCTTCCGCCGCCTTTGGGCCAGTTCGGCAACATGAGTCGCAATACCTTTCCCGACCTCGGGTTCAAAGACGTGGATTTTTCGGTAGCGAAGAACTGGCATTTTACGGAACGCTTTCGCGCGCAGTTCCGGGCTGAGTTCTTCAACATCTTTAATCATCCAAATCTGGCCAATCCTTACGGCGGACAGAACGGTTTCGGCTTCAACGACCCGTCGGTTCGGCCGTTTGGCTGCGCCTGTGCCACGCCCGACGTTGCTGCTGCTAATCCGGTCATTGGTTCTGGCGGCAGTCGAGCCGTTCAACTCGGTCTGAAGCTTGTTTTTTGAAGAGTCGCACTCCCCTGAACCGGGGCCGGATCTCCCTCCGGCCCCGTCTTTTTGAATTCGGAAAGGAATTGGTCCCGTGTCGCTACGATCAAAACGTCATCATCAAATCTATCGGCTATCCTGCTCATCAACTCGCTTAGCAATCGCCATCGCCCTGTTGTTTGTGCTCGCCGCGCCGTGCTTTTCGCAGGAGCACGCCGAGCGCACGATCGACGAAATTAAGACGGAAGCCATTCACCGCGCCGAAGTGGGGCAGTATCCTCTGATAGGCCTCGACGCTGGCGACGTGCGGGAAGCGCTCAACTCGGTTCACACTCGCGATAAAGATGAGTGGGCGGCGGCGTTTATGGGAGTTGCCGATCGCTACATGAACGAGGCCAAGTCGGTGGAGAAGACCGACCCGGCGAAAGCGAATGCCGATTACATCCGCGCGTGGCGGCTTTATTCTTTCGGGCGCTGGCCCGTCCCCGCCTCTCCGGGCAAGCAGCGCTCGTATGAAAAAGCGCTTGAGGCTTTTCGCGCGCATGCGCGCTTCTTCGATCCGCCGATGGAAATCGTGAAGATTCCATTTGAAGGGAAAGAGATCATCGGCTATCTCCGCCTGCCGAAGAATGCGACCGGACCTGTGCCGCTGGTGCTCGCGGTGAATGGGTTGGATAGTCGCAAGGAAGATTTGACGGAGAGCTTCAGCGCGATTCTTCCGTTTGGCGTTGGCTACTTGGCCGTCGATGGCCCGGGGACGGGGCAGAATCCGATCAAAGTCAGTGAAAATGCGGACCGCATGCTTTCGCGGGTGCTCGATTACATCGCGACGCGTCCCGAGATCGATAAGAATCGCGTGGCCATGCACGGCGTGAGTTGGGGCGCATATTGGGCGACGAAGATGGCGATCGTCGAACGGGATCGCTTAAAGGGGGCGAGCGCTCAGTCGCCGCCTGTCGACACTTTTTTTCAAAAAGAGTTTCTGATGAATTCGTTGATTGGGAATCGCGAATATCTTTTCGATCAGGTTCCGGCGCTGATGGCGATTTTCGAGAACGTGCATACCATCGACGAAATGGCTGAAGAGTTGCCGAAGATGTCGCTGGTCAAACAAGGGCTGCTGGGCAAGCCGATGGCGCCGATGCTCATTCTCGCGGGAGTGAAAGATACGCAGGTTCCGATCTCGGACATCTACCTGCTGCTGAGCAAAGGCGATGTGCCGAAGACCGGTTGGGTCAACCCGATGGGCGGCCATTTGGGGCGGCAGGTCGGCGTGTGGCCTGATCCTCGCATCTTCAAAGAAGTCATCATTCCCTGGCTGGTGCACGTGCTCCAGCCAGAGCCTGCTAGATAAGCGACCAAAATGACGGAGACGCTTACAACTGCGCGAGCTGTGTCTGCCAACACCGCGCCCGCATCCCGTAAAACGCCCTTCTATCGCGTGCTCTGGGTGCAGGTTCTGGTGGCGATGGCGCTGGCTATTGTGCTTGGCTACGTCGATCCGGCGCGCGCGATTGCGATGAAGCCGCTGGGCGATGCGTTCATCCGCATGATCACGATGATCATCACGCTGATCATCTTCTGCACAGTGGTCACCGGCATCGCCGGCATGGAGAACCTGAAAAAAGTGGGCCGCGTCGGCGGCCTGGCGCTTCTCTACTTCGAAATTGTTTCTACTGTCGCGCTGCTGATTGGCCTGGTCGTCGGTAATGTTGTGCATCCGGGCAGCGGCTTTAACGTCAATGTCGCCACGCTGGACGCCAAGTCTGTAGCCGATTATGCCGGACAGGCGAAAGCCCAGAGCGTCACTGAATTTCTCATGCACATCATTCCGACGACGGTTGTTGACGCCTTCGCCAAAGGAGACATTCTCGAGGTCGTTTTTATCGCGTTGCTCTTTGGCTTCGCGTTATCGGTGGCTGGGGCGCGGGGTAAACCGCTGGTTGAACTCATCGACTCACTCACTCACGTGGTCTTTCGCGTGGTGCAGATCCTGATGATCTTCGCGCCTATCGGAGCTTTCGGAGCGATGGCGTATACGGTGGGCAAGTTCGGCCTGGCTTCGCTCGGCCCGCTGGCTAAACTGATCGCAACTTTTTGGCTCACTTCGACGCTCTTCGTAGTGATCGTGCTTGGCGCCATAGCCTGGGCGGCGCGCTTTAACATTTTTCGCTTTCTCGCCTATATCAAGGAAGAGATTCTTTTGGTGCTGGCGGTGAGTTCGTCGGAGATCGCGATTCCGACGATGATGGCGAAGCTTGAAAAGCTAGGCTGCTCCAAGTCTCTTGTGGGATTGATTGTGCCCACCGGATTTACTTTCAACACCGACGGAACAAGCCTGTACATGACCCTGGCCGCTCTGTTCGTGGCTCAGGCCACGAATACCCATCTGACGCTGACGCAGCAACTTACTATTCTCGCGGTAGCGGTGCTGACTTCGAAGGGCGCCAGTGGAGTGCAAGGCGCATCGTTCATCGCACTGGTGGCGACGCTTTCGGTGGTTCCGACAATACCGGTTGCCGGCATGGCATTGATTCTCGGGATCGACCGCTTCCTGAGTATGTTTCGAGCTTTGGTTAATATGATTGGAAACGGCGTGGCGACGCTGGTACTGGCGCGCTGGGAAGGGGAATTAGATAGCGAGACATTGCGGCAACGCTTAGCTCAGCCCTCCTAAACCCTTCCTCTGCATTTTGGCAATTCTCCGCAGTGTCTTCTCGGCGGCCGCGAAATTCTCCGTAGTGG
This sequence comes from uncultured Acidobacteriaceae bacterium, assembly GCA_963800565.1. Taxonomy (GTDB): domain Bacteria; phylum Acidobacteriota; class Terriglobia; order Terriglobales; family Acidobacteriaceae; genus Acidiflorens. Next base: position 1,697,595 of record CAWDBM010000006.1, on the reverse strand, counting down.
TGCAGTTTGCGAAATCATTAACCACAGAGGGCACCCTTCGGCTCCGCTCAGGGCAGGCTCCGGCACACGAAGGAAATACACAAGTCAGCGCCTTCGTGATACTTGGTGTCCTTCGTGGTTGAAGGTTCCGCGGCTGCGGTTGAAATTGCACCACTACCAAATTCTCACATCCTTAGGATTTTGAACGGTGCTACTATCTTCCTGCAAGTCAGTAACCTCTTTATATTTCTACTCAGGCATCGCGGATGACTCGATCCTCCCGCTCCGTCGCCACGCCCCGCGTAGTCAACGTTGACGATTTGCGCGAGATCGCTTACCGTCGCACGCCTCCAGCCGTCTTTGATTATCTTGATGGGGGCGCGGAGGGCGAGGTCACGCTTCGCGAGAATTGCCGCGTATTTGAGGACGTGACTTTCCGGCCTCGTCATGCGGTCGCATTTGAAGAGTGCAATTTGCGCACGCGGGTTCTCGGACTCGATCTCGCTCTGCCTTTCATGCTCGCGCCGGTCGGCTACAGCCGCATGATGCATCCAGCGGGCGAAGTGGCGGCCGCGCGCGCGGCTGGGAACGCGGGCACCGCCTACATTCTTTCCACCATATCCGGTTACAAACTCGAGGACGTAAAGGCTGCATCATACGGCCCGGTCTTCTATCAGCTGTATTTGCTGGGAGGACGCGAGGCTGCCGAATCTACGCTGGAACGCGCGCGGGTCGCCGGATTTGGCGCGCTCGTCGTTACTGTCGATACCGCTGTCTCCGGCATCCGCGAGCGCGATTATCGCAACGGAATGCGAGAACTTGTCAGCGGAGGGCCCTTCGACAAAATTCCGTTCCTTCCGCATATCCTCTCGCATCCGCGTTGGCTGGTGAGTTTTCTGCTCGATGGTGGTTTGCCGGCGCTGCCTAATGTCGTGATCCCCGGCAAAGGCCCCATGAAGCTGATCGACGTCGCCGCCGCGCTCGCCGAATCGACCGTCACGTGGAGCGATCTGACTTGGATTCGCAAAGTATGGACCGGACCGGTCATCGTCAAGGGCATCCTCACCGCGGACGATGCGCGCCGCTCCGCCGACGAAGGCGCCGCCGCGATTGTGGTCTCCAATCATGGTGGTCGCCAGCTTGATTGCGTTCCATCATCCTTGCGAGTGCTGCCCGAGATCGCCAAGGCCGTGGGGGGGCAAACCGAGGTGCTGATGGACGGGGGCATTCGCCGCGGCTCGGATATCATCAAAGCTCTTTGCCTTGGGGCGCGCGCTGTGCTCTGCGGACGCGCCTACGCCTATGGTCTCGCTGCTGCGGGAGAAGCCGGAATCAATCGCGCTATCGAAATTCTGCGCGCCGATCTCGACCGCACAATGCGGCTGCTCGGTTGCGCCTCGGTTGCCCAGCTTGACCGCTCCTATGTGAACGTTCCTTCCGCCTGGGGCGCCAACTAGCTGAGATATTCTTGCCGGTGCGTTAGAATCCCGCAGGGAGATGACTGTGCGTCGTCGCGATTTTAATCTGGCTATTCTGAAAATGTCGGCCGTAGCGTGGCTGTCCCCGCGCCTGCTCGCTCAACCGCTGACCAACTCGGCTGACGAGGCACCGCCGGCCATCGCCGCTCTCTACAAGAACGCCGTCGTCATCGATTCGCTGTGCGGGCCTTTTGTTGACATGGACGCGCCGCCGAAGGCCGAGATCATGCGGACTGTGCAGCAATCGGGCATCACTGCCATCAATTTCACTATCTCGGATCCGACCTTTGAAGGCACGGTCGGCAACATCGGTGCGATCGAAATGCTGGTCGATGAGCACCCTGAAGTCTTTCTGATCGTGCGTCGTCATTCCGACATTGCGCGCGCCAAGCGAGAAAATAAAATCGGCATTCTTCCCGGTTTTCAGTACACCGCATTCCTCGAAGAAAAGCCGGAGCGCATCGAGACGTTCCGCCAGTTAGGCGTGCGCATCATGCAGCTGACTTATAACAATCGCAGCATTTTCGGCGATGGATGCCTCGAGCCTGGCAATGCCGGACTGAGCAAAGCGGGCATCGCCGCTGTCAAGAAAATGAATGATCTTGGAGTTGCCGTCGACCTCAGCCACAGCGGATACCGGACCACTTCTGAAGGCATTGCCCAATCTGCTAAACCCGTGCTCATCACGCATGCGGGATGCGCCGCGGTCTATGCTCACCCGCGCAATAAGCCTGATGAAATTCTCAAATCTCTGGCTGACCGCGGAGGGTATTTCGGCGTTTATCTTATGCCCTATGTCGTTGCTTCGCCGACTGTGCCCACTCGCGAACATGTGCTCGACCATATTGTGCATGCCATTAATGTCTGCGGCGCTGATCATGTTGGAATCGGCTCGGATGGCTCCATCCAGAAGACTGTCCTCACTGCCGAACAGAAAGCGGCCTTCGATGCGGACATTGCGCGCCGCAAGAAACTTGGCATCGGCGCGCCGGGCGAGGATCGCTATCCCTACGTCCCTGACCTCAACGGACCCGATCACATGGAAATCATCGCCATCGAACTCGCGAAGCGCGGTCAGACCTCGGCGGTGATCGAGAAGGTCTTGGGCGCGAACTTTCAGCGTGTGATTGGCGAAATTTGGGGAACGGCTTAGGGGTGTCAGGGTAGTGGTGCAGTTTGCGAAATCATTAACCACAGAGGTCACGAAGGTTCACGAAGGAAATACGTAAGCGAATGCCTTCGTGATACTTAGTGTCCTTCGTGGTTGAAGGTTCGAAGGTTGAGGTCTGAAACTGCACCATTACCAGTGTCAGGGGTGGGTTGACACTGTTCACTGTCAACTGTACAGTTCGAATATCTGAACTGAGCAGTTGAATATGCTGAGAAGTGACAGGGCCGAGAGTATCGTGGTTTCCGCGGTGCACGCCCGCTCTAATTTCGGCAAGCTATTGCGCCGCTTAGAGAGCGAGCGGCGATCGCTTGTAATTGAAAAGCGAGGCGTTCCCAAAGCCGTGCTGCTCAGCATCCGAGATTACGTCCGGTTGGCTGCTCCCGAACCGGAAGTACTTAGGCTGATCGGAGACGAATCCACGCGCCAGGGCACGCACAAGTTCAGCTCGCGCCAGATTGACCGAGTCATCAGCGCGGTCCGCGCGCGCGGTTCGAAGCGGGGATGATTGCTCTCCGGTTGGTGATCGACACCAATATCCTGGTGTCAGCGGCGTTGAAGCCCGATGGCCTTCAGCGCACGATGCTTGTGCTTGCTATCACCAAACCGGCGAGGCTCTTCATCAGCAAACCGGTGCTCGGGGAATACCGCGAGGTCTTAGCGCGAGCCGAATTCAAAATCCGCAAGGGCCTTCAGCAGCAACTTCTCCAGCTCATAAAGAGTCGTGCGCAGCTCGTCACCTGCTCTCGTTCGGTGTCGGCTGCGACCGACCCTAATGACAATAAATTTCTGGAATGCGCCGAGGCAACTCGCGCCGACTATCTGATCACCGGCAACCTGCGGCATTTTTCCAAGTTCTGGAAGCAGACCAAGATAATCTCCTCTCGCGAATTCATAGGTATCGTAACTCCGCATTTCGTTCCCTAGCAGGGCACAGTCGGAGTCGGCCCCTGCAGCTCCCGTGATGAACATCACAACTTCATGTGACGTTGTCGAGGCGGTTGGGTGTCGACCATCCGCTAATCGCTTGCCATGATTTGTGACCGCCATCACTGCAAATTGGGCCGGCCGGCGTATTTTGGTGAGAATGAACTCGTCCATCAAAGCCGATCGCGCCACCTGGTTACAAGGGCCCTCTGCAGAGTGTTCTGTGGCCCCAACGGGGCAGAAGAAGCCCTGGCGGCTTGTCCTTCTCGGGGCGCCGGGCGTGGGTAAAGGCACGCAGGCCGAACTCCTGACGGGGCGTCTCAGGGCTTGTCATCTTTCAACGGGCGACGTGTTTCGCGCGGCGACCAAGAGGCAGGACTGCGATCAATCTCCGGCAATGAAGGCAGCGCTCGAGTATATGCGGCGTGGAGAATTGGTGCCCGACGCGACCGTCTGGGACATGGTGCGGGAGCGCAGTCAATGCATACTGCACTGCGATGGCTTTATTCTCGATGGGTTTCCGCGCACGCTGGCGCAAGCCGAATCGCTAAAAGAGTTGATGGAGAAAGCGCAGCTTTCGCTGAGCGCCGTTGTCAATTACGAATTGCCAGTAGCTGAAATTGTGCAGCGGCTAAGTGGCCGCCGCACCTGCGAAAAATGTAAATCGGTTTTCCATGTTACGGAGCGGCCGTCGAGTGGCGGCGGCATATGCGATCGCTGCGGCGGGCGCCTTTTCCAACGCGAAGATGACCGGCCGGAAGCGATTGCCGTCCGACTCGAAGCCTACGACCGAAGCACCGCGCCGCTCATAGAGTTCTATAAGAATCTCGGTGTGCTGGTGCCGATTGTCGCCAAGGGATCTCCTGACGAGATATTGGCGCGCACGATGGAAAAATTGGCCGAAGTCGGCAAATTGACTGAAGTCGGATGAGCTAGAAGCTATCTGATAAATGGAGCGCAGGTAGTAAGCCGCTGTTCCCTCGGGGGCTAAAGCCCTCGTCTTACTTGACACTGGGCGGCACGGCTGAAGAGGTTGCGGAAAGGTCATTGCAAGCGCCGGAAGCAAGCCTCAGGCGCTAAAGCGCACACCATTTTTCAGCGACTTAGCGGCACGAGTGGAACTCGTGCCCTTCCCGGAGCCGCTGTGGATCGAGTTTTTCCGCAAGCTGTGAAGCCGTGGCCTTTCAAGGCCGACTTATGAGATGGCTTCTAGATTCCGAATGCATCCTCACTTCGGGGTCGAAGCGATTTCTCCTATATTCCTTCGTGATTGCGGTCGTAGAGAAAGATGGGGCAGTGCCGCGACTCCCAGCAGGAACGCCTGGGCAATCAAGAAGTAATAATTGCAGAATGCCTGCTTGCTGGTGGAGAGCAGCAGCAGCACGGCGACTGCATAACCGGCCGCGAACATTGCCGCGTTGCGCGTTCTTTTCGTCATTGCCCACACGATAAATACGAGCAAGAGCACCGGGCCGATCTTTAGAAAAATCGGATAAGGCACGGCAAAGCTCAAGGACTGCGGACGGAAGGGCTGTGCCAGATGGAACAGAACCAGATCGCGCCACAAGCCATGAAAATTCCAGAGCGCAAATGGCAGCACGGTGGCCGCGGCTACTAACGCCGCCCCTCCAACCAGTTTTTTGTAGGACTTCCAATGAAAGGGTTGGACCAACCCGGCCAGGAAGGGCAATGCCAGCACGTTGTATTGCTTGGAAGCTAGAAAGAGGCCGAGAGCTATGGGAAGCCACCAGCGTCTACTGATTGCCGCATATAAAGTCGCGCTTAAGGTCAGCAGAACCAGGGGTTCGGTCCAGCACATTATTTCTACGAAAAAGGTGAGCGGGCTCAACAGCAGAAGGGCGGCGATCCAGAAGCTCCGCGAGTTCGGAGCCATGGCAAAAAGTAGGCCGGCGGAGATCATCACCGCCAAAATATATGAATATCGGACGTCGCCAAGAAGGTAACCTGGGAGGGCCCCGAAGAGCGTCAGGGGAGGATATTGAAAGCCAACTTGCACACGGCCATCGACGACCATTCCCGTACCGTAGAAGTTATAGCGCGAGCCGTAAATGTCAGCCTGGGTCGCGCCGAATGGATCGATGCCGTGCAGCAAATTCCTGCAGGCATCGCGCTGAAAGGTGTAAGTATCGATCTCCGGGAGCCAGTGCTTGCAGACAACAATCGCGATCACGCCATGAAGGAGAATCAGGCCGGCCACAATCAACCACATCGGGCGCGGACCGGTCGGGAAACGATCAGTTGTTTCTTCGGCGGCCCGAACTTTTGTCGAACGCGCAATGGCGCCGATACCGAAAGCGATCGCGAGAAATATCGTGATCAGTCCGGCCGCGAGACTGCTTCCCCATAGGTAGCTCATAGTTCCGGCGAGCACCCAAAATCCGGCGCAGGCCAGGAGTAATGCAGGAGAATATTCGCGCTCAGTGCGGAGTCTGGGGAGTCGCGCTGGGCTGTTCAACATCTGACTCGGTTCCCTCGCTTTCTAAGGCACATCCTGACCTTGGGCTCGCAGCAATCGCTATAATAAGTCCCGCAACGGAAAACCAGTCGTGAGTTCTGCCTCCAGAAAGTCGCCTAAGCAACCGAACGCCGAAGCCAAGCGGCGTCTCGCCTACTTCACTGCACGTCGCGAACAAATCGTATCTGCGATTCGCGAGTTAGTGGAAATCGAATCGCCTAGCGATAACAAGGCCGCTGTTGATCGCGTGGCTGAAGCTGTGGCCGAGAAATTCTCGCGGCTTGGCGGCGAGATACGTTTTCATCGCGCGAAGAATTTTGGCAGCCACCTGCAAGTCAACTTTGGAGGCAGGTCGGCCAAACCGGTTTTGCTGCTTGGCCATTACGACACCGTCTATCCGCTGGGGACGCTGGCCAAAATGCCGTGCCGCGTCGCGCGCAATAAGTTGACCGGGCCCGGCGTCCTTGACATGAAGTCCGGTATCGCCCTCATGCTGCACGCGATCGCTGCGCTCCAGGAATGGCACGCGGAGGGTTGGCGCGGCGTCTTGTTGCGCCCGTTGACGGTTCTGCTGGTTTCGGATGAAGAAGTGGGTAGCAGTTCTTCGCGCGGGATCACCGAGGCGCTGGCTAAGCGAGCGGCTGCGGTGCTGGTGCTGGAACCTTCGTATGGTCGAGAAGGTGCTGTAAAGACCGCGCGCAAGGGAGTTGGCGATTATCTCCTCAGAGTCACCGGCAAGGCTGCGCATGCCGGTCTCGACTTCCGGAAGGGAGTCAACGCGATTCGGGAACTGGCGCGGCAGATCGAGAAGGTTTCGGGCTTTACCGATCTGAAGCGGGGCTTGACGGTCAATGTGGGAGTGGTCAGCGGCGGATCGCGAACCAATGTGGTTCCGGCTGAAGCCGAGGCGCAGATCGATGTGCGGATTGCTCGGCTGGAGGACGCGGCTGGAATCGACAAGAAGATGCGTGGGCTGAGGCCTTTCAATCGCGAGTGCAGGATCGGGATCAGTGGAGGCATTAATCGTCCGCCGATGGAGCGCACGGCTGGAGTAGCGGCGTTGTATGCGCAGGCGGCGGCGATTGCGCGGGAATTAGGATGGAAGCTGGGAGAAGCGGCGGTTGGCGGCGGTTCTGATGGGAACTTTACGGCGGGACTTGGGATTCCGACTTTGGATGGGCTTGGCGGCGTGGGCGACGGAGCGCACGCCACGCATGAACACATATTGATCTCGGAACTGCCTCGGCGCGCGGCGCTTATCGCCGGCCTGATCGAGCGCGCTTGATACGCCCAAAGGTAACCTGCGGCGCGTGATGGACTGCACAGCCGCCTGTGACCGACAGCACAGTCGGCTTTGACCTTAGGGTTCACACTAACCTAGAATCAACTTGGGGTCATTTGGCGTGAATCCGCGCTTCGGGCGCGTGCGAACCCCGTTTGGAGGATTTATGGGTGAAGGACTGTTTCAACCGCTGCACATTCTGCTGATTATAGGGATCGCGCTGCTGCTGTTTGGGCCGAGCAAGTTTGCCGACTTGGGCAAGGGGTTAGGCGAAGGCATACGGAATTTCAAGTCGTCGATGAAGGATCCTGAGGAAAAGCCGAAAGAGACTCCGAAACCGCCTACAGCCTAGAGCGCAGAGTTTTTAGTTCACGGTTCTCAGTTCTTAGTCCCAGTAGAACCGAGAACCGCGGTGTGTGAGTTGACTTCCCGCAACATGCGAAAGACCAGCGCTACTGGCAATCCCACTACGTTGAAGTAATCTCCCTCTATCTTTGGAATCCAACGCGAGGCGATGCCTTGGATTGCGTAGGCTCCTGCTTTATCCATCGGCTCGCCGCTTGCGATGTAGTCGCTAATCTCTTTCTCGGTAAGTGCATTCACCGTGACTTGCGTCGCTTCGCTGGCTACGGAGATGTCTCCGTTGAACGCCAGACAGACTCCTGTGATTACCTGATGGTTGCGTCCGGAAAGCAGGCGCAACATGCGCGCGGCGTCTGCGGCATCGGTTGGCTTGCCTAGCAGTTGGCCATCGATCGTAACTACTGTGTCGGCTCCGAGGACGACATTGTGCGGGCGCTGACTGGCTATTGCTAGCGCCTTTTCGCGGGCCAAGCGTTCGGCGCAGGCTTTCGCAGTTTCTTCTGGAAGTAGATCTTCGTTGATGTGTGCAGGCTGTACTTCGAAGGCGATTCCGGCGTTGCGCAGTAATTCCTGGCGACGCGGCGAAGCGGACGCTAGCACTAGCATGGGCGACATTCTAGATCGAACAATTGGCTTTTTATCACGACTGGTAGTTCGCGGACAGGAATGTCCGCGCCACACAAGACCAGAACTACTCTAGCGCTTCGGGCTCGATGGAGATATTTGTTTCGCCTTTGGAGCGCTTCTCCCAGTATTTCTTAACCCAGGCTTCGTAGCTTTTGCCGGCGGCGGTGTCGCGTCCGGTGAAGGCTATGGCGGCGATTTCGGAGTAGGGGATTGCGGGTCGATCGTTGCCGGTTGCCAGCATCAGGCGAACTACGGAAGTCTGTAGCGTTGGGCCGATGCGGCGGTCGAAGAGGTATCCAGTGATTTCGGAGTCGTCTTTGCCTCTGCGGGTGATGGTCACGTCGCCGCGATAGTCGAAGGCTTTTTCTATGACGGCTCGAATGTCGGCTTCGGTGGCTAGTTGCGGAATCCAACCTTGAAGATTTTCGCGCTCGAAGCCGGGGACGACTTCTAGGTCATCACTCGGCAGATCGTGGCTGGCGAGATCATTTCCCGGCAGTTCATGGGTTGCAATCGGCGGCGGCGCGACTGCTTGTGCTCCGTGGGGAAGCAGAGGATCGTGGCCGTGCTCGCGTCCGCTCATGCGTGGCTTTCTTCCGGTTGCGGGGAGTTTGCGTTTGATTCAATTTGAATGAGCGGGTTGTAGGAGTGCACGGGTCGCACTTCGCGATTTAGATCGGCTAGCGCGTCCTTATCGGGATAGAGCGAGAAGGTCGCTTTCACGGTGTCGGCGAATCCGCGCAGCGAGCCAAAGGTGTCGTCGACTGACGAGGGCTCGTATCCGCAATGCACCATGCAGTTCGCGCACTGCGGATTGCCGGATTCGGTGCCGTAGCTTGCCCATTCGGTCGTTTCCATCAATTCTTTGTAGGATTCGGCGTAGCCATCTTGCAGCAGGTAGCAGGGCTTTTGCCATCCGAAGATGTTGTAGGTCGGCATTCCCCAGGGCGTGCATTTGTAGGTGCGCTTGCCCATCAGATATTCGAGAAAGAGCGGCGATTGATTGAAGCGCCAGGATTTTTTGCGATTGGAGAGCATGGCGCGGAACATGCGTCTTATGCGGGCTCGGCCCATGAAATGTTTCTGGTCGGGAGCTTTGTCGTAGGAGTATCCGGGCGAGACCATCATGCTTTCGACGCCGACTTCCATCATCTCGTCGAAGAATTTGCGGACGCTGTTGGGGTCGGCTCCGTCGAAGAGCGTGGTGTTGGTGGTCACGCGAAAACCGGCGGCTACGGCTACGCGGATGCCATCGAGAGCCAGATCGTATCCACCTTCGCGGCAGACGGAAAAATCGTGGTGCTCTTTTTCTCCATCGACGTGAACGGAGAAGCTCAGGTACTTGCTGGGCTTGAAGAGGTGCAGCTTCTCTTTCAGTAGTAACGCATTGCTGCAGAGATAAATGTATTTCTTGCGTGCTACAAGGCCTTCGACAATTTTATCGATCTCGGGATGCATCAGCGGTTCGCCGCCGGGGATCGAAACCATCGGTGCTCCGCATTCGTCGACAGCTTTGAAGCAGTCTTCCGGGGAGAGATCTTTCTTCAGAATGTGGGCGGGGTACTGAATCTTGCCGCACCCGGCGCAGGCCAGATTGCAGCGGAACAGCGGCTCGAGCATGAGCACGAGGGGATAGCGCTTGCGTCCGGCCAGTTTCTGGCGCAGAACGTAGGAGGCCACTGTCCACATCTGGGATACAGGAACTGCCATCGACCCTCTTTCTTCAGGAAGAATGTTCTTCTATTCTACCGGATTTTGGATGATCAAACTGTCAGATTAGCAGCTGCGGCGGGGAAGACGCAGGGTCTTTCGACTGCGTGGCTGCTTCGCTTTGCGGAGCAGCCACTTCGCTCAAGATGACAATTTTCGCCTGGGGCTTTGCTCATCGATTCTGGGTGAATCTGGTTCTGCAGAATTGATCACATTTTGACGGTGGTGCCCTGGCTGGCCAGGCATTGCCATTTTCCGTCGGAGGTTTTCAGCCAGGTATCGGTCCAGCGCTCGTGCGTGTCGACTTTGGCGCCGGTATCGTCGGTGCCTTTGCCTCTCCAGTCGCCGCTGGCGATGGCGGTGTTGCCGAAGACGGTTACTTTCACGTTGCTGATCTGGGTGATCTCCCACCTGGAGCCTTTGATGGCGGCTAGAGTTTCTTTCTTGCCAACGACCTTGCCGTCGCTGTTGGTGTTAATGAATTTGTCGGAGAGCATGGGAGCGAGGGCGTCGGGATTGCTGGCCTTGGCGGCATCGATCCACTTTTGTTCGAGGGCGGCTATGGCTTTCTCTGTGGCGCTGGACATTTCTTTGTCGGCTGCTTGAGCTGCGACCATCAGGGAGAGGAATGCTACGACACTCCATATCAGGGTTCTCTTCATTCAGTGCTCCGTTTATTAAGTTGGATTTTGTAGCGCGTCGAATCATATGCGATGGAACTGTGCTGGGCAATGAGATTGCTCCGGCCCGAGCAAATGCATAGGTCCTTCGCTTCGCTCAGGATGACAAGCACAAAAATTGGCCCCGTTCGCGAAGAACGCGAATGAGTGGGGCACGGGGCAGGTGAGGGCACCCTTCGACCAGCTCAGGGCAGGCTCTGCCCCTACGCGAGCGAGGTGGGCTAGAGTTTCTCGAAGAAGTGGGCGGTTTTTTTGCCGGCCGATTCGGTGTAGTAGACGGTGACTTTGGCGGATTTCTCGGTTCCCTTGCCGATGTCTTTGCCGGCGTCGTCGGCGGCGTGGCCGGAGAGTTTGAAGGTCTCTTCCGTGCCGTCGGCGGTCTTGACGGCTACGGTTTTCGCGGCGCGATCGATGTGGGTGACGGTTCCGTCGACTGATTTGAGGCCATCTTTGCCGACGTCGTCGACCTCAACGGCTGTCTTTTCGGTGCCCTTTGCGGTGTAGTGGGCGACTACGTCTGTGCCTTCCTTGAGCCCGTGAAAGGTGTCTTTAGCGCCCGCGGCCGTGTCGTGGGATCCGGCTTCGACGCCGTGGACAGTGGTCTTATCGACAAACTTGACAGTGTGCTCGGTCCCGTCTTTGGTTTTGACGACCATGGTTTTGGTGGAAGAGTCGAGCTTGGTGATGGTTCCATGGACGGCGCTGACTACGTCGTCGGCGGCCCAAGCGAGTGCGCTTAGCAGCAGAAGGGCGAGAGATGCCCGGGTAATAATCTTCATTTTTCAGTCTCCTTGAGGTCGATCGGAAATTCTAATTGCCTGGCCCTGAGATGAATTTTCCATATTAATCTCTTCGGCTTTTGCGTGGCAATGGCGGTGGGTTGAAGAGCTCTGGCGGCGCCGCGTTACCGTTGTGATCTATTCCTCTCGGCACTCGCAGACGACAATGGTTACGGACTTTTGCAGTGCTAAAACCTCTCCACTTCGACCGGCGGGCGACGCTCGCGGTGGTACTGCTTGCGGGCATGACGCTGGCGGTGTTTGCTCCGGTGGTCTCGTTTCGATTCATCAATGTGGACGACAACCTATACGTTACAGGCAACGACCGGGTGCAGCAGGGGTTGACGTGGCATAACACTGTGTGGGCGTTGACGGCTCTGGATGCAGCCAATTGGAATCCGGTGACGTGGCTTTCCCATATGCTGGACGTCAGCCTTTTTGGCCTCAGTCCGGGGGGGCATCATGCGACTAGCCTGCTGATCCACGCGCTGAATGTGATTCTGCTGTTTTTCTGGCTGCGTAGCATGACCGGAACGCTGGGGAAGAGTGCGGCGGTGGCAGCGATTTTCGCGGTACATCCGCTGGCTTTGGAGTCGGTGGCTTGGATTGCGGAACGAAAAAACGTGCTTTCCACGTTGTTTCTGTTGCTTGCGCTGTGGGCATATGCGGGGTACGCGCGCAAGCCGGGAGTGCTTCGATATCTGCTGGTTGCGTTTTGGTTCAGCCTGGGGCTGATGTCCAAGGCCATGCTGGTGACCTTGCCGTTTGCGTTGCTTTTGCTTGACTACTGGCCGCTTGGGCGTTTGGGGTTTGCGCCGGTGGAGGCGGACCACGCTCTGGCTCCTGTTTGGGATAAGGAATCGCCCGCTGCGATTTTCTTTTGGAGATGCCTGGAGAAAATTCCGTTGCTTGCGCTGGCGGCGGGAAGTGCGCTGCTGACGGTGAAGGCCCAGGCGATGGATAACGAGATCAAGATGGTTTCGTTGCCGTCGCGGATTGCTAACGCTCTTCTTTCCTATGGGACTTACTTATGGCAGATGGTGTGGCCTGCGAAGCTTGCGATTTTCTATCCGTATCAGGATCGCTCGATCTTTTCCCGGCCGGTTGTGGGTTCCCTAGGGTTGATCTGCGCGATCACGGCGCTGGCGGTCTGGCAGATGAGGAAGCGCCCTTATTTCGCGGTGGGGTGGTTCTGGTATCTGGGCACGCTTGTGCCGGTGATCGGATTGGTTCACGTGGGAGATATCGCTCACGCCGATCGCTATACGTATGTGCCGCTGTTGGGAGTATTCATCGCGATTGTGTGGGGAGCGGCGGAGGCTGGGATACGCTTTCCCGCGCTGCGCTACGGAATGATAGCTGGTGGCGGACTGGTGATTGCGGCCCTGGCGGCTACGACGACGCGCGACATTTCCTACTGGCATGACGGGATCAGTATTTCCGAACATTCGCTGGCGGTGACGGGACCGAACTGCCTGATGGAACGAGCGCTCGGTGAAGCACTCTACAGCGAGGGGCGCCTGGACGAGGCGGTGCAGCACTTGACGCGATCGTTCGAGATTCAGCCGACCGACGTCGCGTTCTTCGAGATGGGCACGATCAAGCTGCAGCAGAAAAAATTGGAGGAAGCCGCTTTTTACTACGAGAAGGCGCTGCAGTATCCGGGAGAGACGCGGATGCTGGCGCAGATCCACAATAATCTAGCGGTGCTTGAAATGCAGCAAGGGGCGCTGGTTGAGGCGGAGAAACATTTCCGGGAATCGGTTGTTTTGGATCCGGCTTCGGCTCGACACCGGGTCGCGTTTGGATGGTTGCTGGCAAAACAGGGCCGGTACGACGAAGCGATCGCGGAGTACGAAGCGGCGGTAAAGATTGCACCCGATGCGTTGGCATATTTCTCTTTAGGTTCAGCGCTGGAGTCGCAACATAAACTGCCGCAGGCTGCCGACGCCTATCGCGAAACGCTGGCGCTGGCGCCCAGTTTTCAGGAAGCTCGGTTGCGGCTCAACGCGATTACGGGCGGTCGCCCTTAGATTTTCTGCAGGCGCTGGACGTCGTGAATGCCGGGGATCTGGCGAACTCCGTCGATAATTTTTTGCAAATGTTTCAGGTCGGCGATATCGAGGACGATATCGATGCTGGCCTGGCCATTCTCGCTGCGTGATTCCATGCTGCGGATGTTGGTTTTGGTGTCGCTGATAACGGCGGTGATTTGTTTGAGCATGCCCCAACGGTCGTCGCAGAGAAGAGTGAGTTTTACGGGGTAGGAAATCGGCTGGCCATCTTTGTCTCCGGCCCAGAGGACGTCGATGCGGCGCTCGGGCTCATAGAGAAGATTGGTGACATTTGGACAAGTGACGGAATGGACGGCTACGCCTTTGCCGCGGGTAACGTAGCCGACGATGGACTCGCCGCGAATCGGATTGCAACAGCGGGCGCGATAGACGAGGAGGTCGCCTTGTCCGCGGACGACGATGGCGTCGCTGTCGGCGCCGAAGACGCGGCGGACTACGCTTGAGATCCCGCTTGAGATTCCGCCAGAGAAGCCGGGAGTGGAGTCTTCGGCTCCGGTCATCGGATCAGCGCCCGGGGGAGCGAACTTGGCGAGGACCTGGCGCGCGGAATATTTGCCATAGCCGATGCCGGCCATTAGATCGTCGGGGCGGCCGAGGCCATATTCCGTGGCGACTCGCTGCATGTCGGCGTCTTTGATTTCTTTGAGCGAGATGCGATATTTGCGCGCTTCCTTTTCGATCAACTTTTTGCCGATTTCGATGGCGCGCTCGCGCTGATGGACGTTGAGCCAGTGCTTGATTTTGTTGCGGGCGCGCGAAGACTTGACGATGGCGAGCCAGTCGCGGCTGGGCTTGTGGCCGGGCTGGGTGATGACTTCGACGATGTCGCCGGAGCGAAGCTTGTGGCGCAGAGGGACCATGCGTCCGTTGACTTTCGCGCCGGTGCAACTGTGGCCGACTTCGGTGTGGATCGAGTAGGCGAAATCGATGGGAGTGGATTCACGTGGCAGGACCAGAACTTTTCCCTTGGGCGTGAAGGTGTAAACCTCTTCGGGGTAGAGATCGACTTTTAGAGTCGAGAGGAACTCGCTGGGATCGGAGACGTCGCGCTGCCACTCTACCACCTGCCTCAGCCACGCTAAACGCTGCTCGTCTTCGGCGGAGACGGGGCCGTCTTTGTATTTCCAGTGGGCGGCGATGCCTTCTTCGCACATTTTGTGCATCTCTTCGGTGCGAATTTGGATTTCGAAAGTCTCGCCGGTTTCGGTAATCACAGAAGTGTGCAGAGACTGGTAGAGATTCGGCCGCGGCATAGCGATGAAGTCTTTAATGCGTCCGGGTACGGGACGCCAGAGATTGTGGATGATGCCAAGGACGGCGTAGCAGTCTTGTACTGAGTTGGTGATGACGCGCATGGCGTAGAGGTCGTAGACCTGATCGACGCTGATGCGCTGGCGCTGCAGTTTCTTGTGGATGCTGTAGAGACGCTTGATGCGGCTCTCGACGCGTCCGGTGATGCCGGCTTCCTTGAGGCCGTCGCGGAGGACGCCTTCGACGCGGGCCATGAAGGCTTCGCCTTCTTTGCGGCGCGACTCGACGGCGACGCGGACCTGCTCGTATCCGATGGGATCGACGTATTTGAAGCCAAGGTCTTCGAGTTCGCCACGAATTTTGCCCATGCCGAGGCGATGCGCGATGGGGGCGTAGATTTCCAGGGTCTCGCGGGCGATTTTCTGCTGGCGCTCGGGATCGAGGTGTTCGAGGGTGCGCATGTTGTGCAGGCGGTCGGCGAGCTTGATGAGGACGACGCGAATGTCGTCGACCATGGCGAGCATCATCTTGCGCAGGTTTTCGGCTTGCGCTTCTTCTTTGGACGAGAAGTCGATCTTGCTGATCTTGGTGACGCCTTCGACGATGTGGGCGACTTGCTCGCCGAATTCCTGGCGAATTTCGACGGTGGTCACGGAGGTGTCTTCGACGGAATCGTGGAGGAGGCCGGCGGCGATGGAGACGGCATCCATTTTCATGTCGGCGAGAACGTTGCCGACTTCGAGGGGATGGACGAGGTAAGGCTCGCCGGAGGCGCGAGATTGGCCGGCGTGGTGCTTTTGGGAGAATTCGTAGGCTTTTTTTACGAGGTTGAGATCGTCGTTGGGACGGTTCTCGCGGAGCTTTTTCATGAGCTCGCGGAAGCGGGTTACGGTGAGTACGTTGGTTGCGATCTGTTGGCGCAACGTCGCCATGATCGATTTTAACGCAGGGGCAAGCGATTTCACCGCCGAGACGCGGAGGGCGCGGAGAAAGTCAAGTGGGGCTGGTAGAGTACGTGGAAGCGGAGCTGACTACGGGTAGTTGAAGTTGCACGTCAAAGGCAGCGGGCAGGAATGCCCGCTCCACACGAGCGTTGGGAGGTTGGTCTTGAGAGTGTTGGTTAGCGGGGCTTCGGGGCTGATCGGCCGGGCGCTGACTCTTGCGTTTCCTCAGGCGGCTCAGGTTGTGCGGCTGGTGCGGGGGACGGCTTCAGGTTCGGGGCAGGTTTCCTGGGATCCCTTTGAGCCGCTTCTTCCAGAGGCGGCCTCTGGGTTCGATGCCGTGGTGCATTTGGCGGGTGAGAGCGTGGTGGGGCGGTGGACGAACGAAAAGAAGAGTGCGATACGTGACAGCCGTGTCCTCGGCACGCGGAATCTTGCTACAGCTTTGGCTCGATGTGAGGCTAAACCTCGCGTATTTATTTGTGCATCGGCCATTGGATTTTATGGGGATCGCGGCGATGAAGTGCTGCGGGAGGAAAGTGCGGCGGGGCGGGGATTTTTGCCCGAAGTTTGCCGCGAATGGGAGGATGCCAGCCGGAGGGCGGCGGAGGCGGGCATTCGCACGGTGAATATACGGACGGGGCTGGTCTTGAGCGCAGAGGGCGGGGCTCTGGTGAAGATGCTGACTCCGTTCAAGCTGGGAATGGGTGGGCGGCTTGGACCGGGGCGGCAGTGGATGAGTTGGATTCACATCGATGACATGGTGGGTGCGATTCAGCATGCGATGGGGACGGAGTCGCTGTCGGGGCCGGTGAATCTGGTGGGGCCGAATCCGGTGCGCAATGCGGAGTTTACTCAGGTGCTGGCGTCGGTTTTGCGGCGGCCGGCGATTTTTCCCGTGCCGGAGTTGGCGCTGCGGCTGGCTTTCGGCTCGGAGGCGGCGCGTGAAATGCTGCTCGCCAGCCAGCGGGTTGAGCCAGGGAAGCTTATAGACAGTGGGTTTGAGTTTCGGTTTCGGGAGCTGAGAATGGCGCTGGAAAATCTCATTTCATGAACGGGGATTGTCTGCATTCTCGGCGATTCGCGGGCAGACTGCCGGGCTTCGCCCGGCTGGGCAGGTGAGGGCACCCTTCGACAAGCTCAGGGCAGGCTCTGCCCCTACGTCCTAAATCAGTTGAATTTGACAGTCTGTACGATAGCGCACGGGAGTCTGCTGTCAAGAGTGTCTATTTTGTCGGCGCGTTTTCGGGCGCGGCGGGTTGGATGTGGGTGCGGGTGATGCGATCGTGCCAGCACAATCCGTGCGGGTCGAGGAGGCACCAGAGGTAGCCGAGCCCGGCTGAAAGGGCAGAGAGAAAGGACACGAAGACACGCCAGCGGCGCGCGCTGCGATTGAGGGGCGAACCGTCGAAGGCAGCCAGGCGCAGGCGGATAGTGCGGAGGCCGGGGGTGGAGCCGGTATACACGACGAAAAAGAATTGATAGACCGCCCAGAAGAGAGCGGCACCGGCCCCGACAGCACCGATGAGGAGCGGGAGCGAAGCGCGAAGAGTGGTGAGGCTGGGATGCAAATCCGGCTTCAAACTGGGGTTCAGGCGAAGAAAAATTACGGCGAAAGCGCTGAGAGATGCCGCGAGAATGAATCCATCGATAAGGGCGGCGAGGGCGCGCTGCGTTATAGAGGCGGATGTGGATGGGAGAGTGGTGATCGAGTGGGCTTGCTTGTTGGCCAGCTCTTGCGGGGAGGGTTCGATCAGCATTCCGCCTAATGCGGGGGGCGGGGGCAGAATTTCGGGGGCCTCGACGATGCGCGGGCGAGCGTGATCGAAGACGGGGCCGGCGAGATCGCTTGCGTGATAGACGGGGATCGCAGCGGAGCGCGGGAACTCGATCAGGTTGCCGGGCTGGGGAGAGAGATCTCGGGATGGCTCGAGCAGAACTCGACGCGGCGCAGTGGCGGGCTCGCGTTCGATGGGGACCGATGCAACGCTCGCGGTTACAACTGGATCCGCCGCAGACGGCGTGGAACGCGACCGACTCTCGGGCGCATCAAACGGTAAGAGCAGCGAGGGATAGCGAGGGCTGCGCGGCTTGCGGCGAGTGCGATAGCGTTCGAGGCGGGCGGCGACTTCCGTGCGCCAGGACTGGCTAGTTGGCTCAGAACTCGGCTCGTTCGGAGAATGGCTTGGGTTTGAGGTGCATCTGGCGATTGGGTTCGTGGCGGTCGGCGTTGGTACGGCGTTGCTGGCGTCAGGGACGGACGGCTCCTGGTCAGCGGAATCCGTGCAGCCGTTGGTGATTGCTCCGGTTGGCATTCGTGCGTTCGAGATCGGTGCATTCGACATAAGTACGGCTGCGGCGATGCGGTGGGTCGTACATCCGGTCATTCTCAACAGGTGCTGCAACCGCCGGCCTCGACGAACGGGGCAACTTTGCTTCGCCTGACGTTCGCATGCTAAGGTCAGTTGGTTCCGGTTGGCGGACTGGCTGGCGGAGCGCTCGCTTGCATGGATCTGGTTATTGATCGTCTGTTAATAACTGCCTGTTGATGATTGCTCGCTAATGTTTACCCGCTCTCGAATCTTTATCACGGCCGCATTGGTCTGTCATCTGTTTCTATGGCGTGGGATAGTAA
The DNA here is from genome assembly GCA_963800565.1 of uncultured Acidobacteriaceae bacterium. Classification (GTDB taxonomy): domain Bacteria; phylum Acidobacteriota; class Terriglobia; order Terriglobales; family Acidobacteriaceae; genus Acidiflorens. The sequence goes on along the minus strand of CAWDBM010000006.1, from coordinate 1,679,224 downwards.
CCAGCCAGACGCTGCCCCCTGCGAACGCGGCCAAGGCTGCTGAGTTCCCCAGCGCTCCAACGGCAAATACAGAAGAAGAGGCGACGATTCGGGCGGTGGAACAGGAGAAGGAAGGGTCGATCTACCATCTGCGAGGGAAGGCGGAGATCGACTATCGGAGTTACATCCTGCACGCCGATCAAATTACCTACAATTCGGATACGGGGGACAGCGAACTGGAGGGGCATATGGTGCTTGATGGCGGGCCTTACGACGAGCACGTCGAGGCGAGCCATGGCACTTACAACATTCGCACGCAGGTGGGAACGTTCTACGATGTGATTGGGACGGTGGGGCTGGAGATGCGGAAGTCTCGCTACGTGCTGGCGACGTCGAATCCTTTTGCTTTTACGGGGAAGATTGTGGAGAAGCATGGCCCCGACCGCTACCTGGTGCGGCAGGGGACGGTGACGACGTGCGAGTTGCCGCATCCGAAATGGCTGTTTGGCGGGAAGCGCATTTCGGTGGAGGTGGATGGCACGGCTTCGATGCATAACAGCGATTTTCGGCTGATGGGCATTCCGGTATTTTATTTTCCGTTTGTGAGCTTTCCGGTGGAGCGGCAGAGGAAGAGCGGGCTGCTGATCCCTGATTTTGGCAACTCGTCGACCAAAGGGCTGATTGCAGGCGATTCGATCTATTGGGTATTCAATCGCAGCATGGACGCATTGGCGGGGACGGATTATTACTCGAAGCGCGGGTGGTTTGAGCGGGGCAATTTTCGCTGGCGGCCGAGCGATACCTCGTATGTGTTCTTTAATTATGTGGGGATGGTGGATCGCGGGATTGGCACTCCTCCGCAGAATCAGGGCGGCGAAGATGCACGCTTTATTGCGGAGCGGGCTTTCGGAGAATTTCGCGGCGTGGCCAATGTGGATTACTTGAGTTCGTTTGTGTTCCGCATCGCGTTCACCGACGTGTACACGCAGGCGATCGACTCGGAGGTTAGATCGCAGATTTTTCTGTCCAATACGACTAATGGATTTCACTTCAATGGACTAGCCGAGCGCTATCAGAATTTCGAGGTGTGCGTGCCGCCGCCAACACCGGAGCCTGGGACTTGCACCACGATTACGCAGCAGGAGTTGGTGCGAATTTTGCATACGCCCAGTTTTTTCTTTTCGGGCGAGGAGCGGCAGATAGGAAATACGCCGCTGTACTGGTCTTTCGAGAGTGCCGCAGAAGGCTTACAGCGCCGGCAGGCACCCGAGGTCGGACCGTTTGCTTATTCGCAACCTGGTTTGCGGACGGCTGTGCTGGTGGGACGGTTCGATCTGGCGCCATCGCTGGAGATGCCGTTGCATTGGCAGGGATGGTCGTTTCGTCCGGCACTGACTTTGCAAGACACGTTTTACACCGAGGAGTTCAACGCCGCAGAGGATGCGGCGACGGGGAAGGCTTCGAATGACATCCTGAATCGCAAATCGCTGGAGGCGACAGTGGAATTGCGGCCGCCGGCGTTGGAGCGCGTGTTTGACCGTCCGTGGCTGGGGCGAAAATGGAAGCATGTGATCGAGCCTCGCATGCGTTATGACTACGTGACCGGCATTAATAACTTTGCCGACATTCTGCGATTTGATGCCACGGATGTGCTCACGAACACGAATGAAATCGAATACTCGCTGGTGAATCGGATTTATTCCAGGCACATTGATCCGAATGTTAAAGATTGCGATCTGCTGAGCATGAGCACGCTGACCATCGGTGGGGCGCCGCAGGTGGGCGCGGTGCCGTGGGAGTTGCCTCCTAACCCGGATGCCCAAGTGTGCGCCTCGGGGCCGCGCGAAGTTTTAAGCTGGGAGATCGGGCAGAAATATTTCTTTGATCCTACATTTGGGAACGCGCTGGTGGAGGGGCAGCGGAACGTATTCACCACGACGGCCGATTTCACGGGGACAGCGTTTCTTGATTCGGAGCGGCGCTTTGCTCCTATCATTTCGCGGCTGCGCATTGAAACCAGCCCGCGCACTAATACGGAATGGGATCTGGATTACGATCTCAAGGCTGGGCGGATCAATTCGAGCATGGCGCTGGTCAACTATCACTACGGCCCATTTACGATTGGTGGCGGCGATGCTTTTTTGCGGGTGATTGACTCGCTCGCGGGGCAGCCGGTGACTACGCCGACCGACTATCATCAGTTCCGTGTGCTGATGGGTTATGGGCAACTCAACAAGCCGGGGTTGAGCGCCGCAGCCAGCTTTGGCTTCGATGCGAACCTGGGCGCGCTGCAGTTTGCTACGGCGCAGACGAGTTATACGTGGGACTGTTGCGGGCTGAGCCTGGAATACCGGCGCTTCGCGCTGGGCGCAGTGCGGAACGAGAATCAGTATCGTTTCACATTTACGCTGGCGAACATAGGAGCGTTTGGCAATCTCAAGCGGCAGGAGAGGCTGTATTAGGCGAGTTCTCGCTGGCTGCATCCTCAGAGCTCAGTTGTCAGTCATCAGTTACGGCTGGGCTGGCTGGGTTTCTTGTGGTTGGCTAGAATCTTTTACCACAGGGGGCACAGGGTACGCAGGGGAGGCGCACGGGGGAAAGTTTAGTTTTCCGAGAACTGAGAACCAGGAACTGAGAACTTCGTTTAGAGGGTAATGGAATCTTGACCACCAACGTCATGCTCGATCAGAAATCGAAGCGCTTGCGCGAGATTCTTGCGAGGCGAGGCCGGTTGATCGTGGCTTATTCGGGAGGGATCGACTCAGCCTTTCTGGCGTGGATGGCGCATCAGGTGCTAGGGGAACGGATGGTCGCGGCGATTGCCGACTCCGCTAGCCTGGCGCGAACTCATCTCGAGGATGCGCTCGCTTTCGCGCGCGAGCGAGGTATTCCGATCGAAATCGTGGCGACACGGGAACTGGAAAATCCTGCCTACGCGCGCAACGATGCCATGCGCTGCTTTCACTGCAAGGATGAGTTGTTCACTGTGCTGGAGCGTTATCGCAGTGAGCGCGGATTTGACGCGATTGCTTACGGAGTTAACGCTGACGATACAGGGGATTTTCGTCCGGGACAGGAGGCTGCACGACGGCATCATGTTCTGGCTCCGCTGCTCGATGCGGGGCTGAACAAAGCGGAGATTCGCGAACTGGCGCGGCGGGCGGAGTTGCGCGTATGGGACAAGCCGGCCTCGGCGTGTCTTTCTTCGCGCGTGGAGTATGGGCGTGCGGTTACGCCGGAGGCGCTCAGTGTGATCGAGCGGGGGGAAGACGCCTTGAGGGCGATGGGATTCCAGCAGGTGCGCGTACGCCATCATGGAGAGATTGTGCGCATTGAGATTGCGGGCGAGGAGCTTCCGCGCGCTTTGACGGCGGAGATGGCGCGCGAGTTTATTGCTGTTTTTAAACGGCTGGGGTTTAAGTTCGTCACTCTCGATTTGGAGGGATTTCGCTCTGGGTCGATGAATCAGTTGCTGAGTGCTGACGAATTGCTGCGGCGAGGCGCGTAAAGTCAGCTCTTAGTCCGACAAAAAGCAGGTCCTTCGCTCCGCTCAGGATGACAAATCTTTGTGATGCTATCCAAGAGTGTGACGCCGCAAAGCTGCGGCTCCACGGCGGCAAGGCTTGCTGGCATGAGATAATCAAGCGATTTCCTCATGTACAGGTGGCTTCGATTCATGATTGTGCGGCGTGCATTTTTAGTTCTGCTACTTATTTGTCTGGGCTGCTCGGCGCAGGCTCCTCCTTCCACGACTACTAATCCTTCTCCTACCCCTAACCCTTCTTCGGATCTCACCAAGGTGATCGAGCGGCATGTGCGGGCGCAGTATCAGCTCCCTCCGGATGTTAAGGTGACGCTAGGGCCGCTGCGGGCGAGTGAGTTTCCGAACTATGATGCGCTGACGGTTACGTTTACGAGTGAAAGGAGAAAACAGGAGTTCGAGTTCCTGCTGGCGCACGATCACAAAACATTGTTGCGCATGACTAAGCTCGATCTCGGCGTCGATCCGTACGCCGACCTGATGAAGAAGATCGATGTCAGCGGGCGGCCGACTCGCGGCAATAAAGATGCCAAAGTGACGGTCGTCAACTACGACGATTTTGAGTGTCCTTTCTGCGCGCGCATGCACGCGACGCTTTTTCCGGGGCTGTTCAAGGAATACGGTGATCGCGTTCTTTTCATCTATAAAGATTATCCGCTGGAAGAGATCCACCCGTGGGCGGTGCATGCGGCGGTTGATGCTAATTGCCTGGCCGCGCAAAACAACGATGCCTATTGGGATTATGCCGACTACCTGCATAGCAATCCGAACATTGTGAGGGACGCAAAGGCGGGCGACGGGCAGAATGCTGTGCTCGACAAGCTTGCGACGTCGCAGGGGCAGAAACATAATCTCGATGTGCCAAAGTTGCAGGCCTGCGTCAAACTGCAGGATGAACGGCAGGTGCGGGCTTCAATGCACGAGGCCGACGCGATTGGGGTAGAGGCGACGCCGACGATGTTTGTGAATGGACAGAAGCTGGATGGAGCAGTGCCCGAAGATGAAGTGCGGCTGGCGCTGGATCAGGCATTGAAGGATGCGGGGGTTGCGCCACCTGAGCACAAGAATTGAATTTAACTCGGATACATAAGTCGGAAACCGAGTCGCCCAGTGCGGCGGAGGGACAAGTTTGAAAAATCGTAATTGTGTGGGGCGTGCGGCCCTGATCATCGGCGCGTTTTTGTTGACGGGGTTAACGGCTTGCAATCGCAGCAGCAGCGGTGGCGACGTAATGGCTTCGGTGAATGGGCGCAAGATTTATCGCACAGAGGTCGACAAATATTACGCCAACCAGACGGCGGGCTCCGACCAGCAGCCAACGGGGGAGCAGGCGGTGAGCTTGCGGCTGAGCATTCTGAATGAGCTGATTGAGACGGAAATCCTGATGCAGCGGGCGGAAAAACTGGGCCTGCTGGCGACGGATGAAGAGGTGGACCGCAAGCTGAATGAAATCAAGTCGCCTTATACGGCGGAGGAATTTAATAAGCGGCTGCAGGATAAGAAAATTTCGCTCGACGATTTTAAGCGTGACCTACGGCGCTCGCTTACGCGCGACAAGGTGTTGAACAAAGAAATCACCTCGCGCATCAACATCACGGATACCGATGTTTCGAGCTACTACAACGAGCACAAGGCCGAGTTTAATTTGATCGAAGCGCAATATCATCTGGCGAAGATCATGGTGTCGAGCGCGGGGAACGGGCAGGTGCACAACCTGCAGAACAGCAAGGCGCAGAACGATGCGGAGGCGAAAAAGAAAATTCAGATGATTGCGAATCGCCTTGATAGTGGAGACGATTTTGCCACGCTGGCGATGAATTATTCCGAAGACCCGGAGACGAGCAATAATGGCGGCGATCTGGGAATGGCTCCGGAATCTGCGCTGAAGAATGCCGATCCTGCGACGCGGGATGCGGTGATGAAGCTCAAGCCGGGGCAATATACTCCGGTGATTCCGGTGATAAATCCGACCAATCATCAGCCGATGGGATATCTGATTGTGAAATTGATTTCCAGGGAACCGGCGGGGCAGAGGGACTTGAATGATCCGCGGGTGCAGCAGGCGATACGTCAGCAGTTGCGCGATCGGCGGGAACAGTTGTTGAAGGCGGCGTATTACGAGACGCTCCGAGATGAAGCCAAGATTACGGATTATTATGCAGAGGAAGTGCTGAAGGATATGGGCGCGGCGAAGTAGGATGTCCAAGTTCGCGCAGCAGGTCGAATCGAGTAGGGGTGCTTCGACTGCGGTCGACCTTCGCTTTCGCGAAGCTCAATCCTCGCTCAGCATGACAAGAGAAAAAGATCTCTGCTCTTGTCGCTTTATCCTTCGAGTTTCTTGGTTAAGACTTCGTTAACCAACTGTGGATTGGCCTGGCCCTTGGACGCTTTCATCATTTGGCCTACAAAAAATCCAATCATGGTTTTCTTGCCAGCACGGTATTGCTCGACCTGCTTGGGATTTGCTGCGATCAATTCATCGGCGAGTTTTTCCAGGGCCGAGGTGTCGCGGGATTGCTCGGGGCGGCCTTCGGCTTCGTAGACGGCGGGGAAGTCCTGCTGGCGTTCGAAGCTCAGGTCGTAGAGATCTTTCAGCATCTTGCCGGAGATTGCTCCGGACTCGACCAGGTCAGCAGAGAATGTGACTCCCGCCATCGAAATTGGCGATTGATCGAGATCGAGGCCTTGCGCCTTGAGGCGTCCTAGTAACTCGCTCTGCACGAGATTGGCAACGCGCTTCGGATTTTTGGCTGAGCGGGCAGCGGACTCGAACTGATCGGCCAGCGTTCGTGTCAGCGTCAAGGTGTGGGCATCTCCCGCGGTGATGCCGTATTCCTTCATCATGCGCTGACGGCGCGCTTCGGGGAGTTCGGGCAGACTAGCGCGGATTGCGGTCTGCCATTGTTCATCCACAACTAGCGGGAGCAGATCGGGCTCGGGAAAATAGCGATAGTCGTGGGCCTGTTCTTTTGAGCGCATGCCGTAGGTCTTGCCTTCATGCGAGTTGTAGAGGCGCGTCTCTTGCGTGATTCGGCCGCCGCCTTCGATAATTTCGATGTGGCGCTCAATCTCATATTCGAGTGCCTGCTTGATGAAGCGGAAAGAATTGACATTTTTGACTTCGGTCTTGGTGCCAAATTCTTTTTGGCCGCGGGGGCGCACGCTGATATTGGCGTCGCAACGCAAAGAACCCTCTTCCATGTTGCAGTCGCTGACGCCGGTGTAAAGGATGATCTCCTTGAGGCGCGTGAGGTACTGGTAGGCTTCCTCGGGCGATCGCATGTCGGGTTCGCTGACGATCTCGGCGAGGGGGACACCGGTGCGGTTGAGATCGATGGCGGTTTTGTGGGCGGAATCGGCGAAGCCCTCATGCAGACTCTTGCCCGCGTCTTCTTCCAGGTGAAGCCGAGTGATGCCGATTTTCTTTTTGCCACTCGCCTGATTTTCGCTTACATCATTTTCGGTTACATCGATGTCGATAAATCCAAGTTCGGCTAGCGGCTTGTCGTATTGCGAAATCTGATATCCCTTGGGCAGGTCGGGATAGAAATAATTCTTGCGCGCGAAGATGGAGACTTCGTTGATGCGGCACTGCAAGGCCATTGCGGCCAGCGTTGCAAATTCGACTGCTTTGCGGTTGAGGACGGGCAGGGCTCCGGGAAGGCCCAGACAGACGGGGCAGACGTTGGTGTTGGGCGGATCGCCGAAGCGAGTTGAACAGGAGCAGAAGATTTTCGATTCGGTCAAGAGTTGGACATGGACTTCGAGTCCGATGACGGGCTCGTACTTGGCGAGGAGATTGGCGGAGACGGCTGGAGTGGTCGCCATGTTGGGAGATTATAGGGGATTGCTCGCGTAGAGTGTTGGCGCTCGCTGGCAGCTGCCAGGCTTCGCCTGGCTGGGCCCTTCGACTTCGCTCAGGGCAGGCTCCCGAGGGCGTCTGCCCCTACGTCATTGTCGCGGTTTGCATTCGTCTCACCTCGTCGCGGTTATTGCGTTTTGGTTCCTGGCTTCGTTTCTGGCGCGCTCAAATATTTTTCCATGGGGATTTCGAAATACATCAGCTCATTGTCCTTTGCGTCGCGTAATCCCATAAGGTAGAAACTGGCTCCGGGCAGGGGATTTGCGATGTCCTGAATATCGAAGAATAAAAAGCCGCGCACGGTGGAGTGGGGCTCTACCGCCTTGGCTTCGAATTGAGCGCGGTCAATTTCGTCCCACGTTTTCTTGCTTACTCCGCCTTTGACTTCTTTTTTTGGTAACGGAATGGGCAACACTACTTGGCCATCATTGCGCGAGGGGTGCGAAAGGCGGCGGACCACTTCGTCCGTGGTAGAAGGCAGCAACTTGCTGCGATCTTTCGTATTCAACTGGGCTTTCATGCCGGCGAGCGAGATGGGCTGATCGCCGTCGTTGGTGATGACGAAAAAGACCGGCAGATAGCCGTTGTTGCGATAGTTGACGGTAAAGATGGAGGCCTTGTTTTCGACGTCGTAGGGATCGACTGCGACCACGACCTTTTCCGAGGGGTGATCGTCATGCGCCGGGTAGGAGCGACCAGGCTGCGCGGTGGGCATCACAAATTCTTTTGACGCGAGCGCGCCCAGAGCGCCGAGCAGCACCGAAGCACAAACCACCGCTAGCTTACCTGCATTCCGCATAAGTGAATTATAGGATGTCAGATTGTTGGATGCGGTCAGCCCGACCGGCGCTGGGTTGTCCAGCGCGATATAGGATTTCGGTGCGCCATTTAGAATGGGGCTTCTTTCATGTATGCGCTCTACAGTGCGCTGGCCGCTCTTTTTCTGGTGGCGACGCTGCCTTACTGGCTGCTGCAGATGATGCGGCACGGCAAGTATCGGGCGGGGTTGCGGCAGAGATTTGGCGCTGTTCCGCCTGCGCTTGCCGCCCGCGGCGAGCGGCCCACGATCTGGGTCCATGCGGTTTCGGTGGGTGAGGTGATTGCGTCGAGCGGAGTTATCACGGCGCTGCAAAGCAAATTCCCGGCTCATCGTGTGCTCGTATCGACGACGACCAGCACAGGGCAAAAACTGGCGGCGCAACGATTCGGCGCGGAGAATGTTTTTTATTTTCCTCTCGATTTCGCGATGGCCATACGGCCTTATCTCGTTGCTTTGCAGCCGGAACTCGTGGTGATTGCGGAAACGGAATTCTGGCCGAACTTTCTGCGGCTGGCCAAGCGCAGCGGGGCTCGCATCGCGGTCATCAACTGCCGAATTTCAGATCGATCGTTTCCCAGTTATAAGCGCTTTCGATTTTGGCTGCCGCGATTGCTGGAGAACACACTGCGAAATGTTGATTGTTTTCTGGCGCAAACGGAAGAAGATAAGCGGCGGCTGGTCGAGATTGGCGCGTACGAAACCAAGATTGCGGTGACGGGCAATTTGAAATTTGACGTGGAGCCGCCCCCGTTGCCGGAGATCGTGGCCAGCCTGCGAGAGGAGTTCGCGCGCTCGACTGCCGGGCCGGTGCTGGTTTGCGGAAGCACGCTCGAGGATGAGGAAGGCTCTTTGCTTTCGGCGTTTCGCAATATTCTGGTCGATCATCCGAAGGCCGTGATGATTCTTGCGCCGCGCCATCCGGAGCGCTTTGACGAGGTCGCCGGCCTGGTGGAGCGACTTGGTTTCCGCATGTGGCGACGGTCTTTGTGGAGCGGTGAAGCGCTTGGGGGAGGCGTGTTTCTCGTGGATAGCATTGGAGAGTTGGCGGCGATTTATTCCCTGGCTACTGTCGCATTCGTTGGCGGGAGCCTGGTGCCGCGCGGTGGACACAATATTATCGAGCCGGCTCTTTATGGCGTTGCGATTGTTACGGGCAACCACTACGAGAATTTTCGCGATGTGGTTAATTTTTTTGCGGTGCGCAACGCGGTGCGTATTGTGGGACTGGCGGAACTTCCTCTGGTGTTAATGGAGCTGATCGAAAACGATGAGGAGCGAATGACGCTGGGGCGGAACGCGCTGGAAGCGCTCGAATCGCAGCGCGGCGCGACGGCAAAAACGGTTGCGGCTCTGATTGAGTTGATGGGCGGCGCATCGTGAATCCGCTCGCGGGGCTTTACGGCGGCGTCGCAGGTTTGCGGAATTCGCTGTTTGATCGCGGCGTGCTCTCGTCGCGGCGGCTTCAGCAACCGGTAATCAGTGTCGGGAATTTGTCAGCGGGCGGTGCGGGCAAGACTCCGTTTGTGATCGCGCTCGGACAATTATTGAAATCGCGAGGCATTCCGTTTGACGTGCTCTCGCGCGGGTACGGCCGCAAGACTCGGGGCGTTCTGGTTGTTGAGGCTGAGGGCAAGGCGGCTGACTTCGGAGATGAACCGCTGTTAATTGCGCGACGGCTGGGCGTGCCGGTGGTTGTGGGCGAAAGCCGTTATGCGGCTGGACTGGTTGCGGAGCAAAAATGCGATTCGCGATTGCACATTCTCGACGATGGGTTTCAGCACCGTTCGTTGTTTCGCGATTTCGATATTGTGCTGATGACCGAGCACGATTTCGAGGACACGCTGTTACCGACTGGTCGATTGCGCGAAGCGCTGTCGTCGCTCGCGCGTGCGGATGCGGTCGTGCTGCCTGCGGGATTGCAGGTTGATCATCCGGCGCTTCGGCAAAAGCCGATCTGGCGAATCGAGCGCGAGCTGGTTGTTGCGGATGCGCCTTCTGCGCCGATTGTTTTCTGCGGGATTGCGCGGCCGGAGCAATTCTTTTTGCAGGCGCGCGGGGCGGGAATTGAGCCTGTAGCGGAAATCGAGTTTCGCGACCATCGTGCTTATGACAGAAATGATGTCGAGCGCCTGCTTGCTATGCGCGGCAAACTTGGCGCTGGTGGCTTCCTGACGACGGAAAAAGATTCTATCAATCTGGAGTCGTCAGCATTGCTGTCGGAGCTCAAGCCACTAGCTATCGCGGTCCTGGGCGTTGTGCTCGACCATCCGGCGGAGGTTGTGGATACGATTTTAACTACAATTGCGGAACGGAAGGCTCGCTCGTGAGAAAATCTTCAGTTGCACCACGAGACTAATCTTTGATGACAAAGCATATTAAAGAAAACGACCGGCTGCGGAAGATTGTCGAATCTTTTCCGAAGCTCACGGTGACCGTGCTGGCCGATCTGGTTGCCGACGAATTTGTGTTTGGAGAAATTTCTCGCGTCTCGCGCGAAGCGCCGGTCCTGATATTGAAACACCGTGATCGCAAGGTGGTTCCGGGGGGCGGGGCGAATGCCATCTACAATCTTGCCGATCTTGGAGTGAACGTATTGCCGGTGGGGGTGGTCGGCGACGACGAGGCGGGAAAACTTTTGTTGCGGGCATTTCGGCACAAGCGCATTCCGGTCAGCGGCGTGTTTAAAGAAAAGAGCTTCACTACTGTGACCAAGACGCGGATCCTGGCCGGATTTGCGCACACTGCTGGACAGCAGGTGGTGCGGGTTGACCGCGAACCCACGGAAGGGCCGAACGCGCATTTGCGGCGCGAACTCGTTCTCTCGGCGCGGGAATATGCGCGTGCGTCGGACGCGCTGCTGGTTTCAGATTATGGATATGGCTCGGCCACGCCGACGTTGTTGAATGTAATTCGGGAAAAGCGGGGGATCGACAGGGTTCCGGTGACGCTGGACTCGCGCCATCGCATGCTGGAGTTCACGGGAATCACCGCGGCAACGCCGAACGAGTCGGAGGTGGAAGAAGTGCTCGGTATTCGCGTGGGCGAGGACTGGGAGCGCCTGCTGGCTGCGGGAGATCAGATAGTCGGCGGAATGAATCTGGAAGCGCTGCTGATTACGCGGGGCAAGGATGGCATGGTGGTTTTTCCGCGACGGCATAAGCCAGTGGATATTCCGATCTACGGCAGTGATGAGGTGGCGGATGTGACTGGCGCGGGCGATACGGTGGTCGCGACTTTCACCGCCGCCCTGGCGGCGGGGGCCACTGCGGAAGAAGCCGCGCAGTTGGCGAATTACGCGGGTGGCATCGTAGTGATGAAGCGCGGGACGGCGACAGCGAGCCAGCAGGAATTGTTGGAGGCGCTGGACAAGGGGCTGCCGATGGCGCGGGAGCATTAGATGCGCGGACAAGACTCCGGCATAGCTAGAGTGCGATCCGGCGCGAAGCGGGTGACTTATGCATTTCGGTAATGTCAGCAAATGCATAGGTCTTTCGCTTCGCTCAGCATGACAATTCATATTTGCGGACGCTACGATCATCAACAAGACTTCATTGAGCAAATCACTTCAGGGAAAAATTGTCTCGCGGGATGAGCTTCAGGAGCGCGTGGCGGAATGGCGGCGCGCTGGCGATCGTATTACGCTGGCGAATGGATGCTTTGATGTGCTGCACGTTGGGCATGTGCGCTATCTGCACGCTGCGCGGGAACTGGGCGGCAAGTTGATTGTCGCGGTGAATGCGGATGCTTCGGTTCGCGCATTGAAGGGTGAGGGGCGGCCAGTAATGCCAGCGGAGGAGCGTGCGGAAATTCTCGCGGCGCTGGCGGATGTGGATGCTGTCATCATTTTTCCGGAAAAGGATGTGCGCGCCATTGTTCGCGAGATACGTCCGGATTTTCATGCCAAGGGAACGGACTACACCGTTGAGAATGTTCCTGAGCGCGATGAGGTTGAGGGCTGCGGAGGTCGAGTCATGATTGTCGGCGACCCTAAGGATCACTCGGCCAGCGAGATCATTTCGCGTTCGCGGCCGCAGACGTCGTGAGGCGACGCGGATGGCAGCCGGAGTGGCGGGCTTGACCACGGATCCGACGACTGGGACGAGCGGGCTCTATTCTGACGCCTCAGCTGCGCCGCAATGGGATCGCCTGCTCATCGTGCGGCTCAGCGCGATGGGGGATATTATCCACACGCTGCCTGCGGCGGCGGCGCTGCGCCGGGCTTTTCCTCAGGCTACTTTGGGATGGCTGGTGGAAGAGCGTTGGGCTGAACTGCTGTGTACGCTGCGCTATCCGCGGTCGGGACGGCGCTCGCCGGAGCGGCCATTGGTCGATCGCATCCATACTGTCAATACGTCGGAATGGCGCCGCGCGCCGCTTTCGTTTAACACGTGGCAGCAGATGGCAGTGGGATTGAGTGACGTGCGCGGGATTCGATATGATGCGGCGATTGATTTTCAGGGCGCGGTGCGTTCGGCGTTACTGGCGCGCTGGTCGGGGGCAGCGGCGGTTTATGGAGATGCTCAGCCGCGCGAGAACGCGGCCAGCATGTTTTACACGCGAAAAGTTGTATTGAATACGAATGGCGCTCATGTCGTGGAGCAGGCGCTGGCACTGGCCGAAGCGGTTATTTCCCGTGGAGTTGCAGCAAATGAAGACGCATCGAATGCGGGTGCGGTGTTGCGAGCGGGTCAGATTCAAGTCGAGTTTCCGGTGGACCCGGATGCGGAGAAAAAAATTGCCACGCTTGTCGGGGATGGCGGTGACTTCGTAATTCTCAACCCGGGCGCGGGGTGGGGCGCAAAGATGTGGCCGGCGGAGCGCTACGGGCAGGTCGCAAAGGAACTTGCGAAAGATGGATTGCTTTCGCTGATCAACTGCGGGCCGCGGGAAGCAGAGTTGGCGGCGGCGGTTGAAACTGCGAGCTCAGGGGCGGCGCGAAGGATATCATGTTCGATTTCCGAATTGATCGCGCTGACGCGGCAGGCGCGGCTTTTCATCGGAGGGGATACGGGGCCGATGCACCTGGCGGCGGGTTTAAAGATTCCGGTAGTGGCAATTTTTGGACCGACGAATCCGGCGCGCAACGGGCCTTTTGGGACGCGATCGGTTGTGCTACGAAGCGCGATCAGCCAGACTGATCACACGCGGCACCGGGAACCGGAACAAGGGTTGCTTGAGATCACAGTCGCAGAGGTTGTGTCGGCGGCGCGGAAGCTGTTGCGGGATCGGAGTGCAGAGCCTCGCGCTGCGGAATTTCGTATGGCGAATGGTGGCATTGCCAAGATCAGTGAGTGAAGTTTCACAATCCGGAGCGGAAGCGCGGCAGCCGACGGTCAGCACATGGTCGCGAGTAGCGCGGCGCATCCGAGTGCCACTGGGATTTATTTTTGCGGTTGTGTATGTATGGCTGGCGCGGCCTACCAGGACGTCGCTGCTGGTGGGCGGATTGGTGCTGATCCCGGGGCTAGTGTTGCGCGGGTTGGCTTCAGGGCACGTGCAAAAAGATAAGGAGCTCACGATCAGCGGGCCCTATGCGTATACGCGTAATCCTTTGTATCTTGGGTCGCTGGTGCTGGCCGGCGGATTTGCTGTCGCGGCGAGGAGTTGGTGGATCGTCGCGATCATGCTGCTGATGTTTGCGTTGATTTATATTCCGGTCATCGCGGGCGAGGAACGATATCTGCGGCAGGCATTTCCGGAATACGCGGATTACGCGCGCAAGGTGCCGCGGCTGTGGGTGCGGTTTTCGCCGTACGGCGGAATCGGGAGTTCGTACTCTTCGGCGCGCTATTGGAAACACCGCGAATATCAGGCGAGCATTGGGTGCGTGGTCGTGCTGGCGATTCTTGCCATCAAGCTGGTGTGGTAGTCTGCCGTGGAGCATGCGTCGTTACCTTCAGGGACCAGATAGATTGCTAAGAGGCTCAGGGGAGTGGCGGCAGTCTCCCTCAGCGGCTAAAGCCAGCAATGAAACGAAGCTCTTTATCGCAGCGGTAAACCGCTGCGCCACCCAAAAGCGGGGTCCAAGGCGAGTACTTCTCTTTAAGCTCTTCGTTTTCATATCACTGCTTGCGGCCGCAATGCCGGCGCAGCAAGGGCAGCCGGCGGGACAGGCGCAGGCGTCGATTGGAGCGGCGCCGGTCCGGATCCTGGCTCCGCGTGCTAACTATCCTTTTCCTGATGGACGCAGCTATGTTTATTCGGCGGAGTGGCATTTGATCACCGCCGGTATGGGCGTGGTGAGAATGGAGGTCGCCGGGAATGAACGCAAAGTTATCGCGACCGCCGAATCTGTGGGCGCGGTCAACGTGATTTTTCCCGTTCACGATCACTTCGAAGCGCGTTTTGATCCGCGAACGTTCTGCTCGCTGTCGATCTTTAAACACAGCGAGGAAGGCTCGCACAAACGCGAGACTTCGACCCGCTTCGATTATGCGGCGAAGAAAAGCACGCTCGACGAAAAGAATCTGAAGACGGGCGAAACCAAGCATGTCGAGAACGACTTGGACACATGCGCGACCGACGTCGTCACAGGTTTTTATTATGTGCAATCGCTGCCGCTGCAGATGGGCGCTACTTATGAATTTCCGGTCAGCGATGGGAAGACGGCGATTGTGCGTGCGACGGTTGAGAAGCGTGAGCAGGTCAAAGTGCCGGCGGGAACATTTTCAACGGTGATGGTTTCGGCGGAGGCGATTTCGGGATCGTTGAAGTCGAAGGGCAAGGTGTGGGCGTGGTTCTCGGACGACGCGAGTCATACTCCCGTTCAAATGCGCGCCAGGCTGGGATGGGGGACGCTGCTGTTTCGGCTGCAGAGGATCGACAAATAGATTGACGATTTAATTCGCTCGCGATTTCTCAGCCATAATTTCCGAAAATTAGGTTACCGCCGAGACGCGGAGTGCGCGGAGGAAGGCTTAACCACAGGGGGCACAGGGTGCCACAGGGGCTACGGAGACATGGAGCGGTGGCACTTATGGAGACGGATGATAGTGCTCGCAATAAATTTCGGACAATTTTGGCGGTCGTTCTTGCGATTGCGACTGCGGATTACCTACAAAATTACCTGCTTTACTTCTGGGCTAACACCGCTTGCTTCGCCTTCGCCAGTTCCGGGCGCGCCGAGCTCGAGCCCTCACAGGTTTTGACCAGCACAGCATAATAGTCGGCTGCCTGCGAGGCCTGGCCTGCCATTTCGGATGCCTGAGCGGCTCCGTAGAGTCCGTTGAAGCGCTTCGGATTGAATTTCAAATCTTCTTTGTATTCGGCGAGCGCCTGATCGGGGCGCTTCATTTCGAGAAGCATGTCGGCGAGCATCTCACGCGCCGGCATTGAGGTTTGCTCTTCGCCAACGGCATCTTCGTGATCGGCTTGTTTACGGAGCATCGCTACAGCCTGGTCGTCTTTACCTTCACCGTGCAAGACCCAGGCAGAGGCTTCTTCGTAAAGAATGTCCGTCCCTTCCGCTTCGTAAGTTTTCTTGCCGGTTACATAGTCTTTGTGAATGGCGGCGATCTCGCGCAGATTGTTCTTTGCTCCGGGCAGGTCGCCGCTGCGGGCACACCCGATTGCCTTGGCCCAGTAGGTGTAGGCGCGATCGGCTGGATAGGCCTTCGAGATTATTGACAGACCAGCTGCGTCAGACCAGCGATGCAGTTCGAGGTCATACATCGCATCGAATTTCGACATGGCAAAGGCTTGCATGTCACGATCCATGCCGCCCATGTGCATCGTGGGCATGGTCTTCACTTCTTCGATCACTTTGAGGGCATCTGTCTCGCGTCCGCTTTGCAGATAGGCGTATATCAGAAAATCCATGGCGTGGAATTGATGGCCTTCGCCGCCCATGTGCATCTCGGAAGCCTTGCGGGTCGCGGCAATGGAGGCGAGGTTGGATTGAATGTCATCGGGCCAATCGCCGACGCGGGCGAAGATGTGCGAGGGCATGTGGACGGCGTGAGGAGCGAACGGGGCAATCTGCGCATAGCGCTGCGCCGCTGGTAAGCCGAGCTCCGCCAATTGCGGCTTGTCGTAGGCGTGGATGAGGTAATGGGCGATGCCGGGATGATTCGGCTCTTCGGCGAAGAGCTTTTCGAGAATTGCGCCGGCTTGCTTGCGATTGGCAAAAGTCGTGTCGTTATCAGGTTCGGACGCGAGTAGCGAGAGCGCATAGAAAGCTGCCGCCTCGTGGTCGTCGGGGTATTTCTGGTAGACCTTCTCCATGGCGGCGCAGTAGGCGCGAGCGCGGGCGTGGTGATCGGCGGTTGCACTGTTGGCATAGAAGGCATGCAAGGCATGAATGTAATCGCGCTCGCGGGCGGTCGTGCCGGCGATCAGCTGGTCGGCTTTTTTCAGCTCTGCCGAGGCCTGGTGAATACGGGCTGCATTAGGCTGATCCCAGAGCTGGTGCCAAAAGCTCAGAGCCTCGCCCCAGTGCGCCATGGCACATTTCGGATCCTGCTTTTCAGCATCGAGGAAGGTCTTCTCCGCCTCTTCGTACCAGAAGGAGTGAAGGAGAGCGATGCCCTTTTCGAAGGTCTTCTGCGCTTCGGGAGTGCAGGAAATGGGGAAGTGAACGGTGCCCAGTTGCTGCTGGGTAAGGTCGTCATGATGGCCTTCGTCGGCAACGGCCGCAGCGGAAAATACCAGAGCGATGGAAAAGAACCAGATCAGTTTGCGCATGGGAACACCCCGGTTGGAGTGTAGTGGGGCGGATTATTCGCGGTCAAGGTGGACATAGGTTTTGTCGATAAGAAAAGTAGAAGACTGCGGCATCCGTTTACGATCACGACACGAGTCCAGATGAAAGCGATTCGAAGCGCCGCGAGAGTCAGTGCGCATTAGAGTTCGAAGGGAGAATCCACGCAAATGCGAAGCGCGATTGCCGGCGGGATTCTGCTGGGAATAATCGGTCTGGTTTGCGGCGCGCAAAGCCGGACCGCGAGCGATGAATCCGCAACCGTCCTTTCTCTGGAAAATATCTGGAACCAGGCCGAAGTCGGGCACGATGCGGCGGCCATGCGCATGTTGCTTGCCGATACTTTTCTGAACACGGATGACGATGGCAGCCTCATGAATAAGACTCAGTGGCTGGCTCATCTGGGCAAGGGGAGCGATCAGTATGAACTGCTGAGCAACCGCAACATGAAAGCCGACCTCTATGGCGATACTGCCGTGGTGACGGGAGAGTACCAGGAGAAGCTAAAGGAGAAGGGGAAAATGGTTGTGCACTCCGGACGTTTTACCGACACGTGGGTTCGGCAAGGCGGGCAGTGGAAGTGCGTGGCGAGCCAATCTACACTGATAGGCCACTAAGCGGATTCGCCACTAAGAAGAACCCATCAGGATCGGGTCAAAGCACGCGAATGTTCTGCGCCCTGGTGAATTATTTCATTCCTGCGAGGAGCGCTTCGGCTATTAACTTCTGCGTTTGCTCATCCATTTCGGGCTTCCCGGCGTTTTGGCTGACTTCGGTGGCGAGGCGCTTGTTCTTGATTCCGATATAAACGGCGTTGTAGGAACTGTCGCCGAGGTTTTCTACTTTGTGCTTGAAGGGCGGGTACCAGCGAGCCTCGCCGGGCTTGGCAAATACCTCGTGGGTCTTACCGTTTTCGTCGGTGAATTGGAGATGGCCGGCGGTCAGCACGACGACTACGCCGCCCATATGCGCGTGCAGGGACGATTTCTCATGCGGGCCGTAGTGGACGTTGACTACCTGCACATATTCGTTCTCGAACGCCAGTTTGTAATGGGAAGGCTCAACTTTGAGCGGATCTTGCGCGAACACGGTCGCGCAGAAAAATACGAACAATAGTGGGGTCGCAGATAAGCTGCTGTACGTGGGTTTGCACATGAACGATTGGCCTCTGGGTGTGGAACCGTCTCCCAGATTATCTCGGCGCGAGCGACTGTCAATCAGGGAAACGCCGTGTGGACCCAAAGTGGTAAGAGGCGCCGGGGCTGACCTGAGGCTATTGCAGGCGAAAACGCTCGTTCATCAGGCGCTGAAGGCGCGGGCGGTAGAGAATGTCATAAGCGAGTTCTTTATCGGGGAACATGGTGAGAGCGGCGCGGCGGGCGTTGGCGGCAATTTCAGCAGCCTCTTCGACGGTCAGATCCGGGTCCTGGCTGATCACGGACATGACCATGCTCATCATGACTTGCAGGCGCCGGAGTCTTCGGGCTTCGTCCATCGGTTCGTTGTGTTCGCCGCCGGGCTGGCTGGCCGGTTGTATCTCCATACTGCGTCATTCCTCTTGAATTTGGATGTAAAGCGCGGTCCGCGTGTTGTCGCCGCGCGTTATCGTTCTATAAGCCATTGTGGCAGCTTTTGCGCACGAATCAAGCTGCCCTTGGCCGTACACTTCTGTGACCGACAAGACAGGGATGCGGTGACTGCCGTAATCTGTCATCTAAGACTTTTACGGAGGACGCATGCCCGAACCTATCAACCCTACACCTCAAGCCGACCCGCAGCCCGTGCCCAACGAAAGGCTGGTCAAGGTTTTCGACACCGAGCAGGAAACGGAAGCTCTCGTGGTGCGGGGCTTGCTGGAATCGAGCGGTATCGACTCGGACATGAAATCCATTGACGCGGTGCAGGACATTTATCCTGGAGTTGGCGGGACGGTGATTCTGGTGCGCGAGGAGAACGAAGCGGAAGCGAAAAAGATTATCGAGGCCTATCGCAAATTGCCACCGCTCGATGATGAGACGGCGGACGTTGCGGGGTGAGGGCTGATTCAGTGAAGTAGCGCTACGTCGGGAGTCACGGACTTTCCATCAAGATAGAAGCTGACCGCGCCTTCCTTATCGGTGCGATAGGTTTTCACTTCGGCTTGTTGTAGCCGCTGCAAGACTTCGAGGCGTGGATGTCCGTAGACGTTGCGAGCGCCAACGGAAATCACCGCGTAGCGGGGATGAATGGTTGCAAGCAGATCGGTGGAGGTACCGCTGGCGCTGCCATGATGCGCCACTTTTAGCAGCATCGCTTCACCGGGGCGCTCCTCGACGACGCGCTGTTCGGCGGCGCGCTCCGGGTCTCCTTCGAGCAAAGCGGTCGTACCGCGAAAAGTTGCTGTGAATACCAGGCAATCATCGTTCGGACGCATCGAGCCGGTAATCTGGTCGCGTCCGGGAGCGAGCATGTGGAAATGCGCTCCGCCAAAATCAAATTCATCGCTCTTTTTTTTTACTGAAACTTTCATTCCCGCCCGCTGCGCTTGCGCGACGATAGGGGCGAGTTCGCCGACGGGCTTGTCGATGCTTAGCCAGAGTTCGCGGGGATGGAAATTCGCGATCACGGCGGGCATTCCGCCCAGGTGATCGGCGTGAGGATGCGTAATTACAACTACATCGAGATGATCGATGCCGCGATTCCATAGATAAGAAGAGACAACCTGCTCGCCGAGATCGAAGTCGGAGTGCATCCATTGCGGCAAGCCTCCGGCATCGATCAGCAGAGAGCGGCCTTCGGGCGTGATGAGGAGGATGGAATCGCCTTGGCCGACGTCGATGGTTGTAATCTCCATGGTGCCGGGGTGGGTATGCGGGCGCGACGGTAGGAAAGCAATCCAGATGGCGACGGCAAATACCAACGCAACAGATGCGATGGCCAGCCAGCGTTTGCGAAGGTGCTGTGCTGCCAGCATGGCAAGCATCAAGGCTGCGATTGAAGACAGGATCATAGCGAGCGTGGGCATGGCTACGCGCAAGTCGGCGATGGATGCGCCAGCTATTCTTATTCCGATGCCATGTGTGCCGCCGAGCCAGTGGACGGTTCCGGCGATGCCTTCGAGCGCCCAGCTAGAGACCCACACCGCGGGCTTGGCGAGCGTGGTAGATAGGTATCCCAGGCCGATGGCGGCGGCTGCCGAGGGCATTAATACTTGAGTTAGCGGAATCACGGCCAGGTTCGCTGGCATCCCCATGGTGGTGGCGCGATGAAAGTGATAGGCCATGAGGAGTGCGAGGCCGGCCTGCATCAGGGCGGAGATAAAGATCAACTCGGTCACGGCAATAGTCACTCGCATAAAAATTGCGGGCACCGCCATGCTGAGGCGAGTACCGATGAATCTCTTTAGCCGGCCTGCGATGAGGCGCAGGTCGAGCCGAAATTGCGCGACCTTGGGAGGCACGTGCAGATCGTAGCTGACTACGGGGAGCAGTCGTAATCCGCGGGCGTAGGGCAATGTTGTGTGCTCGAGAATGGGCGAGCCGATGCCCGCAATGATGAAGACGGCGAGAAAAGTGAGCTGGAAGCTGGCGCCGAACAGGGCGTTTGGGTCAACGATAAGAATTCCCAGTGCTGCGGCGCCGATGGCGTTCATCATGTTGCGTCCGCGATAGAGCAAGCGCGCACCGAGGTAGGTGGCCAGCATGAGAGCGGCGCGCCACACCGGGGGGCCGACTCCGACCACGAAGGCGTAGGCGAACGAGACGACAACGGTGGTGACGGCCGCGACCGCGGGATCGACACGAAACTGGCGCAGCGCCCAGAAAATGGCGAACGCCAGAATGCTCAGATTCATTCCCGAGACAACCAGGACGTGATAGGTGCCGGAGCGCTGATACTCGGTGCGCGTGGCGTTGCGCAGAAATGATTCTTCGCCGAGAACCATGGCATCCATAAGCGAGGCTTGCGGCGCGGGCCAGAGCTGGTGAATCTTGGCGACGATGCTGGCATGAACGCGGGTGCGCCAGAGTTGAATGCGGCTGCCGGAGAATCCGGGAAGGGGCTCGATATCGGTGGCCTCCGCGGAGCCGAGCAGGCTGATGCCGTTGTCGCGCAGGTAGCCTGCGTAGTCGAAGGCTCCGGGATTGCGATAGTTGCGCGCGGGATGGAGTTTGGCGCGGATGCGCAGGCGCGAGCCATAGAGGATCGGGTGATCGGGCGATCGGGTGATCGGGTCATCTGCTTACTCGTATACCGTTAGCCTTATTCCGGTTTTTATGGGCCAACTGCCGTCTGCGTTTGCGATCTGTTCAGTTTCGACATCGATCGAACGCGTCGACCGTTGGCCGGCTGCGCGGGCATAGCCTTCCCGCAGCACATGCGCGGTTAGCGTGACTTGACTGCCATCAGCCAGGGCGGCAGTTGGAATGGGATTGAGTTGGGCGTCATCGGGCGACTGCGAACGGATCTGAATAAAAAGCGCGCCCAAAAGAACCCACAGGCTCAGAGAAAGCGTTTTAGCCGGCCAAGGGCGCTTCGCTAGGATCCATGAGGCGGAGAAAAGAAAAGTCAGGATAGCGATTAACCACCACGACGGTGGACGCCAGGCGCGCGCGCCGACCCACAGGCCGACTGAAAACGCCAATGCACCCCAGAAGAGCGGCTGCCGCGGCGGTCTGGCGTCGTGCGTCATCGGCTTGTTTGATCTAAGCTTTTTGTCTGTGGCCGTGCCAAATGAGTTGTCGAGGTGCTGAAGGGAAGGGCACGAGTTCCAGTCGTGCCATCAGGCTGAAGAAAGGAGTCCGGCTTCAGCCACTGAGGACCAAGAGTCCAGCTTGAATCCAGGGAATGCCGAACAATAACGAAATGCCGCTGGATCCGTGACTAGACCCCTTTGCACCGGATTCCGATGAATGTACAACCGATGATGCGCAAAGTCCGCCGCATCCCGAACCCGATGGTCCGTAAATCCTCGTTGCCAGATCTCAATCGTATTTTCCAATCGCTCCTTGACCGCGTGGGAGTATCCGCCTTTGATAAATTGGATCGCCCGTTCCAGCGTGATCTCCGATGGAGTCAACAGTAAGTGGAAAATGCTCTGGCATGATCACGAACTCATGAAGCCGGAACTTTCCTTGTCGACGATAAGAGTAAAGAGTTTCCAGCAGAAGGCGGGCCATCGGTTCGGCTACAAAGAGACTTCTTCTTTGCCAGGTGAGTGATGTGATGAAATAAGTCCCTGGCGGCGAGATTCTTCGAATCGGCTTCAAGAGCTCACCTCAGCGGCTGGGAGCCGCGACAGTTTCGCATTGCTTTGTGGCACGACTCGAAGTCGTGCCCTTCCCCTTTTTACGGGACTCTAAACCCAGCAGGACGAGTGGGCTCTGGGGGTACATCGCGCACCACTCGTCTTCCAGGAGGAACTGGGCGGAGGTGAAAGCGGTCAGCGCCCGAGCAGCATTACCGATTCGATGTGAAACGTCTCCGGAAAGAGATCGAACAAGTGTGCTTCCTCGATTCGATATCCGGCTGCCAGCAAAAGCGCGATATCCCGGGCCAGCGTCGCCGGATCACAAGAAACATAGCGCACGCGCGGGGCTCCAAGTTCCACCAGAGAAGCGATTACCGCCTTGCCGGCACCGGTGCGGGGAGGGTCTAAGACGACCAAGTCGGGCCTTTGTCGTACCGGGCGGTTTTTCGGATAGTCGCTCGTCCGGTAGTCGCTCTTCGGATAATCTCTCCTCAGAAAATCCGAGGTTCGCGCGACGACCGCTTTCACGTTCGCAGGGACATTCTGCATGAAGTCCGGGTGGGATGTATGTGACGCCTCTACACTCAATATGTGACGAAACTTTTCCGCCAAAGGGACGGAAAACAAGCCCACGCCGGCATAGAGGTCGAGCGCGACGTCACCGCTCGCATTCCCGGTTACGACAGAGATCAGATCGTCGATCAGATAGCGGTTCACTTGAAAGAAAGCTCCGGCGCTGACTTGATATTCGTGGTCCTTTGTCTGATAGCGAATTGACTTGGCGCCGGATTGCGCGAGTATTTTTGCATCCACTGGCGCGTCATCTTCTAATCGTTGCTCTGTTGATCGCTGCTCTGAAAAGCGACGCGAAGAGAAGAACGTCATGCCACGGATTTCCGGGAGTTCGCGCTGGAGCGCCTCGGCCCAGCGCAACAGATCTTTAGGGTTGGCGTCACGTCCGCAAAATGCCCACGCCAATAAATGATCGTCTGCGGCATCGGCGAACAGTTCGATTTCTTCCACTGCGGTCGGGCACTCCAATCCGTCGAGTTCCAGCAGTTGAGCGATTACGCGATTCAGCAGCGGGGAACTGATGGGGCATTCGCGAATGGAAAGAAATTCATGAGAGTTGAAGCGAAAATATCCCAGCGCGAATTGGGGCGCAGTCCGCAGGTGCAGGCGCGCGCGATTG
Organism: uncultured Acidobacteriaceae bacterium; assembly: GCA_963800565.1. Lineage (GTDB taxonomy): Bacteria > Acidobacteriota > Terriglobia > Terriglobales > Acidobacteriaceae > Acidiflorens. The sequence continues at coordinate 1,655,905 of CAWDBM010000006.1, read as the reverse complement.
CGATAATTCCATGGGGGAGAGGCATGCAGGCGGAGTTCGGAGGGCAGTTCGATTTTTGCAATGCGCTGTAGCGTCTCGCGGAGAATCTCCGCTTTGAATCCGAGCTGTCGCTCGTAGGTAATGTGCTGGTAGTGGCAACCGCCGCATTTGCCAAAGTAGGGACAGCGCGGCTCGATGCGATCTGGCGACGCTTCGATCAACTGTGAGAGCACACCGCGCGCGAATCCGGGCTTTTCTTGCCGGATATGGGCCTCAATTTTTTCGCCGGGCAGCACGAAGGGTACGAACACGGCCATGGATCGGCCATCTGCGGCGGCCGGTGTGCGTGCGAGCCCGTCGCCGCCATAGATGAGTTTTTCGATGGAGAGGAGCAAGCAGTAAGTTTAGCGTGAGCACTCGCGGTCGTGCAGGGCCCAGTACCTTCCGGCCAGCAACCTGCTTTCGAGATCTCCCAGCTGTGGGCAAGCGGACAGGAATGTCCGCTCCACACTAATGCATGTAAAACAGGCTTAGCCTGGGCACACCGCAGCGCTCCAGCAGGCGCTTGTGGACATATTGTTTGTGGAGTTGCTCAACCTGCGCGGCTGTCATGTTGCGACGGTAGGGGGCGATGTCGCGATCGGCCTCCGCACGAACATTTACTAAATTTTCGTCGGGAGTTGCAGTCATCAATACCGCGAACAGTTTTTCTTCCATCACGGTCAACCGCCGCTCTAAATCTTCGAGGCGTGGAAGTTTTGCGCTGCGCTCGATGCTCTCCGCCATTTCGCGCAACGACGCGGCCTCCTCGCGCGCTAAGGCTGCGGTCGCGAAACCGGGGCGCTCGGGCAGCTTGGCTTTTTCGAGTTTGCCGGCATTCTCGCGCAGGAACGCTGAAATCTGTGCGGCCTCAAATCCTGGCGCGCGCGGCGCTTTTTCTTGGTCGCTTATGCCAATGGCCGCTTCTTTCATGGCTTCCGCCGCGGCCAGGACGGCTTGCGAGCAGTAGGCCAGGCTGTTCACTTTTTTTGACTTGGAAGGGCGCGCGTCGTATTTGTCGAATGCGTCATCGACTCCGCGGAGGACGGCCTGGAGCGGAATGCCCGCGCCTTTCCAGGTTTCTATGAGTGCCCAATCGAGCGTGGAAAGCAGCAGATGCGTTCCTCGTCGCCGGAGGTAGTGCTCTTCGATTTCGGTGAAGTAGTTGAAATAATTTTCCACGGGGGCTTTTGGAGGTCAGAGGGTAGAGGTCAGATTGCGACCTTTAACCGCTCACTTCGTCTTTGGCGATTTCGGCGAGGGCCATGGTTTCGCGTCAGCGCCGAGAGGCTTGGCGGGTATCGGTGGCTTCGGCGCCTTGGGCGCAGCTTCGCGGCGAAAGGATTGGTTTCGATCCCAGATGATGCGCAAGCCCTCGAGCGTAAGAAATTCGTCGACATCTTTTATGAAGTGTGAAGCTGTACCAATCAGCCCTCCGAGTCCGCCGGTGGCAAGCACGTGGGTTTCTGAGCCAAGCTCATCGACCAGCCGTTCGAGGATGCCGTCGACCAGGCCGAGATAGCCGTAGTAAAGGCCGGATTGCAAACTGCCGACTGTGTTCGATCCGATGACGCGGGCGGGTTTGCGAATCTCTACGCGCGGAAGGCGCGCGGTGCGCTGGAAGAGCGCGTCCGCCGAAACGCCAATGCCGGGGCAGATTACGCCGCCCATATACTCGCCTTTTTTCGAAACGCAATCGAAAGTGGTCGCGGTGCCGAAGTCGACGATCACGCAAGGGCCGCCGTATTTTTCAAACGCAGCCACCGCGTTGACAATCCGGTCGGCGCCTACTTCGGCGGGATTGTCGTAGAGCACCTGCATGCCAGTTTTCACGCCCGGTTCGATGAATAGAGGCTTGCTATTGAAATAGCGCTCGCACACCTGGCGCAGCACGGGATCGAGCGGTGGCACAACCGACGAAATCACGATGCCCTTTACATCCGAAACTTCCAGGTGGTCCATCGCGAAGAGATTGCGGAAGATGACGCCATACTCGTCGACGGTGCGGGCGAGGTGAGAGCCGACGCGCCAGTTTGCCAGCAGGCGATCGTAGCGCTCCGGTTCGCTGGTCACATCTTCGCCGGGACGGTGTGCCAACTGAAAGACGCCAAGGACCGTGTTGGTATTGCCCACATCGATGACTAGAAGCATAGGGAAATTTGTAAGGGGTAATCTGTAAGTTGCAATTGAAAATGCGTCTTTGCAAACTTGCTGATTAAAGACTACCCATCAACCTCACGGTTCCACTTACTACCGTTTGCAATCCGTTTTCGGTCCGTACGCGGAGAAATCCGCGGTCATCTAATCCCTCGGTGATGCCTGCCAGGCCGCCGTTTTCTTCGATGCTTACTTTCTGGCCACGCACCGACGAAGAACTCTCCTCGAAACGCCGCAGAATCGAGGTGCGCGCTCCTTTGTCTTCGATCAGGCTGCGGTATTCCCGATCGAGTGATTTTAGCAAAGCGGCGCAGAGTTCCACGCGCGACCATTCCGTGCCGGTTTCGATGCGAAGAGATGTCGCGATGTCGCGCAGTTCAGCCGGAAACTTCGCCTGATTTACGTTGATCCCGATGCCGACCACCAAGTGGCGGACGCGGGTCACTTCGGCGTTCATTTCTGTGAGAATGCCGCAGAATTTTTTGTTGTCGAGCAGTGCGTCGTTTGGCCATTTGAGATCGACCTCGTGTTGTGGGGCGATCTCGGCTACAGCCGCGCCCACGGCCAACCCCGCAGCCAGCGAAAAGATGAGCGCGTCGGAAGGCGGCATTGCCGGGCGCAGAATTACAGAGCAATAGATGCCAGTTGACCGCGCCGAATGCCAGCTGTGCGCGCCGCGCCCGCGGCCGGATAGTTGCTCTTCGGCGAGGAAAACGCTGCCTTCGGGCGCTCCATCGGCAGCGGCACGCATGGCCTCGGAATTGGTCGAGCCGATTTTGTAGTAGTGATGGATTTGCTTCGCCGCGTTTTTACCGAAGATTGTGCCCTTCAACGACGCAGCCAGCATCTCGGGCAGCAGCAAGTCAGGGACCGCGCGCAGTTGATAGCCGGTGGCGGGATGCCCGGCGACATCGACGCCTAGTTCGCGCAACTGCTGGATCATGCGCCAAACTTCGGAGCGGCTGGTGCCAATTTCTTCGGCGATCTTGGTGCCGCTGACGACGACGGTAGCGTGGCTCATCAGAAGACGCAAGATGCGGCCGAGGCGGACATCGGTCGCGGGATGGACGGACGGCAGGCTGCGGGTTTTGTTGGATGGGGAGATGGAGGGATTATAGCGAAACAGTCGCTGGTCGTTGGTCGCTCGGGAATTAAATTGTGAGGGCTGGATTGCGAACGACTATCGACTACCGACCGACGACCGCACTTAGGCTGGACTGACTCGCAAACTCATATCCACCACGGTCGCTGATTGCGTCAGGGCCCCGACGGAGATGAAATCGACACCGGTCTCCGCATAGGCGCGGACATTTTCGAGGGTGATGCCGCCGCCGCATTCTAGCGGGATACGGCGCGAATGGCGGGAACAAATCTCGACGGCCAAGCGGACGTTCTCTACGCTGACGTGGTCGAGGAGAATGGCCTCGGCTCCGTGGTCGAGCGCCTGGCGCAATTCTTCGAGCGAGCGCACTTCGATTTCGATAGGCTGGCGGCCGCGGCGATTGCGGAGTGCGCGTTCGAGTGCCGGAACTGCGCCGCCGGCCAGAGCTACGTGATTGCTCTTGATGAGGACGCCGTCGGATAGGTCGAGACGGTGATTTTGGCCGCCGCCGCAGCGCACCGCGTACTTGTCGATTACGCGCAGGCCGGGAGCGGTTTTGCGAGTGTCGAGAATCCGCACGTGGGTGCCCGCGACGGCGTCGACAAACTTGCGCGTGGTGGTCGCGATGCCGGACATGCGCTGCAGGAAATTCAGGATGACGCGCTCACACGAGAGTATCACGCGCGCGTTGTGCTGGATGACGGCGATCTGTTGGCCGGCATGCATGCGGATGCCGTCGAAAATCGAGGGATGGCTGGTGACTTCGTAGTGCGAAGTGACGGCTCCGTCGAGGGCGGCGTAGATGTCGAGGATGCGCGGCACACAGCCTATCCCGGCCAGAACGCACTCCTGCCTGGCGATGATGGTTGCCGAGGCGCGCTGGTTGGGGTCGATGCAGGCGTAGCTGGTCGCATCGCTCGTGGCTCGATCTTCGTTGAGCGCGTTCTCGATAATCGCGCTGATGCGGCGTGAATTCCAGTCCATAGAGGCAGCTGTCAGCTCTCAGTTTTCAGCTCTCGTTAAATCTCGTGCTTCGCATATCTCACCGGCGCCGTGATCTTTGTTGCGCCGGCAAAATGCGCGGTGTGCTTTGCACACCTGCCCAGACGAGGGCGTCTGGGCCTACGTGTTTTCTCCTAACTCTTTCAGTTTTGCCTGCGCTTTTTCCTTCAGCACTTTTAATTCTTCCGCTCTTGCTTTTAATCCTTCTACAACTTTTGCTGGAGCTTTGGCCAGGAATTGTTCATTCGAAAGTTGGCGCTGACCGTTTGCCTGTTCTTTTTCTATTTTCTCCAGCTCTTTGGTTAGACGCTCGCGCTCGGCGGCGACGTCAATCTTTTTTTCGTAGATTGCGTAGACATCGAAGCGCGAAGTGCTGCGGGCACCGGACCTGTTCGCCAGAGAGCTCTCGACGAATGTGATGTTCTCTACATTTGCTGGGCGATCTTGCAGGATCGTGAGAATATTCTGTCCGAGCATCGCGCGAATTGCGGGTTCGTGCGCGAAGACTTCGATCGGGACCTTTACTTTGGGTTCGACTTTCAACTCCGCACGCAGATTGCGGACGCTGACGATCAGGTCCTGGAGAATCGCCATTTCGGTCTCTGCGGCGAGATCGATCTGGTTTTCATCGGGCGTGGGATAGGCCGCGAGAGCAATCGACTTCAGCGGAGGCTTGCCGTCGTACATCGCTTGCCAAATTTCCTCCGTGATAAAAGGCATCACGGGATGCAGCAGGCGCAGTGAGGCTTCGAATAGATTGACCAGGTTCGCACACGCGGCTCGCGCCGCGGTTGTGCCCGCGCCTTCCTCGAAGTTCAACCGCGGCTTGATCAGTTCGAGGTACCAGTCGCAAAGCTCTGCCCAGAAAAAATCGTAGATGCGATTTGCGGCCTCGTCGAAACGATACGCTTGCAGCGATTCGTTTACGTCGCGAGCCGCGCGATTAAAGCGCGAGAGGATCCAGCGGTCTTCTAACAAGGAGGCCTGAGCCCCGGTAATGCCGCCGCCAAGGGAGAGCCCGTGGCCATTGCCGGGCCGCAGACTTGCGTCGATCCTATCCACGTTCATAAACATGAAGCGGGCGGCGTTCCATATTTTGTTGGCGAAATTGCGATAGCCGGCGGTGCGGCTCTCGCTGAAGGCGATATCGGTGCCGGGCGCGGCCATGGCCGCCAGGGTGAAGCGGGTCGCGTCAGTTCCGTATTGGTTGATGACTTCGATGGGATCGAGGACGTTGCCTTTTGTTTTCGACATTTTCTGGCGGTCGGCATCGCGCACGAGAGCGTGAATGTAGACTTCGCGAAAGGGGACGCTCGCGCGCAAGTCGTCGTTTTCTGAATCCGGGTGCCCCATCCTAAACGCCTCGCTTTTTGGGGCGTTTAGGGTGGGTTTGTGTGGCGGCATCATGAACCAGCAGCCGAGCATGATCATGCGCGCTACCCAGAAGAACAGGATGTCGAAGCCGGTGATCATCAGCGAATTGGGATAGAAAACTTCCAGATCGCGTGTCGCCTCGGGCCAGCCGAGAGTTGTGAAGGGCAAAAGGCCTGAAGAAAACCAGGTGTCGAGCACATCCGTGTCTTGTTCGAGCTTCGTGCCGCCGCACTTGCACGCCGCTGGCGCCTCGCGCGCCACGATTACTTCATTGCAATCTTTCTCTCGGCAATACCATGCGGGAATGCGGTGTCCCCACCACAACTGGCGCGAGATGCACCAGTCGTGAATGTTGCGCATCCAGTTCAAATAAATCTGGCCGTAATTCTCGGGCGTGAAGCGGATGTAGCCTTTCTCGACCACTTCGATGGCGCGCTTGGCGAGCGGCGCAATCTTGACGAACCACTGCGTCGAGAGACGCGGCTCGACGATGGTGCCGGAGCGGTCACACTTGCCAATCGCGATCGTGTAATCTTTCGTGCCGACGAGAAAGCCTTGCGCGGCGAGGTCTTCGACGATGCGGGCACGGGCGGCGAAGCGATCGAGGCCAGCGTATGGGCCGGCGTTCGCATTCATCTTGCTGTGCTCATCGATCACTTCGATCTGCGGCAGGTTGTGGCGCAATCCGGCTTCGAAGTCGTTGGGATCATGGGCCGGCGTTACCTTCACTGCGCCGGTGCCGAATTCAGGTTGCGCGAGTTCGTCGGTGATGATAGGAATCTCGCGATTCATCAGCGGCAGCAGCACGTGTTTGCCGTGCAGGTGCGTGTAGCGTTCGTCGGTCGGATTCACCGCGACGGCGGTGTCGCCGAGCATCGTCTCCGGGCGCGTGGTGGCGACAGTGATGAACTCGCCTTTGCTGCCAACCACCGGATAACGAATCTCGTACAGCTTGCCGGGGACGTCTTCGTGTTTGACTTCGAGGTCGGAGATCGCGGTGCCGCAGTCGGAGCACCAGTTAACGATGTATTTGCCGCGATAGATCAGGCCGTCTTCATAAAGGCGCACGAAGACTTCTTTGACCGCGCGCGACAGGTTGTCGTCCATGGTGAAGTATTCGCGGCCCCAATCGACGGACGCGCCGAGGCGCTTCATCTGGTCGAGGATCGCGCCGCCGTATTCGCGCCGCCACTCCCAGACGCGCTCGATAAATTTCTCGCGGCCCATGGCGCGGCGATTCTTGCCTTCTTTGGCGAGTTGGCGCTCGACCATCATCTGCGTGGCGATGCCGGCGTGGTCGGTGCCGGGCAGCCAGAGCGCGACATAGCCGCGCATGCGATGCCAGCGCACGACGATATCCATCTGCGTCTGGTTGAGCATGTGGCCCATGTGCAGGCGGCCGGTGACATTCGGAGGCGGCAGGAGCAGGGTGAAAACTGGGCGCTTGGCTTCTCCGGGCAGGCTGGGCGAAGGCGTCTCCACGTGAAACAGCTTTTCGCGGATCCAATATTCGGCCCAGCGCGATTCAATTGCGCCCGGCTCGTAAGTTTTCGGCAATTCGTGCGGCATCTTGTGTGTAAGGCTCCAGCGGTTGCGTAGGGACAACCGCTCCCCTCCGACTTCGCCAGCGCCTTGTCGAAACCAAGCGGACGAAACGGATTTTCCAGAAGAAGGAGGGAATGTTTGATCTTACAGGCGGGGGAAAAGTTGGGTCAAACGACGCTTGGGGTTATACGCACTGAGGGGAAAATGCTACACCCCGCCGCACCCACAAAAAGAAGGCTGGAACCTAGAGGGGGCCTGGGCGCGCGCGCTAGCGAGAGGGGCGAGATGCTAAGCTTCGGGCGCTAGGGACTTTTTTGCGTCGCCCTTCTGCTGCCTGTACGACTGAAACTCAATCATCCGCATCGTTTCGCGCCAGGCACAAAGCGCGTTGACGAATAGAACGACCACGAGGCCAACGGTCGATAACCACCATGTACAGACCTGTGGAATCGAGAAGATAGGTGCGAGGACGTGCGCGGATTCGGCATCCTTGACCTTCTCGCTAGGATAATGCAGCGAAGAAAGAATACGATTTGCATCCAGTCGCGCTCGATCCCGACAGGATGTTCAGTCCCGCCAGCAGTCCTACCTGGAGCGGCTCAACATTTCGCATCCTAGCGAGAAGGTCAAGGATGCCGAATCCGAGCTGGAGAAACAACTAGCTCCTCGGAGAGCTTGGTTTGCGCGGAATGAAGTAGTGGAATTCAGGAAAAGTACGCGATTCGAAAACACCGCAATAAACTTCGCCAAGGCGATGGCAGGCCTGCCCGAATACGCATGGCTGCACTCGCTTCGCAAATGCTCGAAAATTCAAAACGAGTTTGATAAAGCTACAAGTTATCTGCTCTTTGAAATCCTCGAAATACTTGTGAAGAAATCGAAACCCGTCAATACCGGAAAGCTGGAGATGAGATTGCGCGATGAATTGCTTAAGCCCGAGGCTGATCTTTTTGTCAGGGGCTATGCAGGGGCAAACTGGGCCTATATGAAATGGGCGTTTGCCGACTGTAGGGGAAAGGGATATTCACGGGCTGAGCTCCCCTATAGGATCATGGGCAGATTCCTTGAACATATGCAGCGAACCAAATCGATAACGGAGGTCGAACTAGCGAAACTGGAGCAATGGGTTTGAACCCGACTCCGTTTCTCTAATGGTATCCCTCCGCATGTTGCTGATTTATAATGATTAAGATACAACGGGCCTGCCAGCTGTTAGAGCAGCTGACAAGCCCTAACCACCGTCGGAGGAAGGCTCCAATGGCAGCTTCGCACACCCTACCGCACTCGCACGCCGTCCGCAAATCTGACGTTTTAGTGTTGAACGGCTACGGCATCCGCGTCCAGGTAAACGCCGGTCATTTGCTTTTGCACGACGGGATAGCGGACGAGCGCCGGACCATCCGCCTGCCCCGCGTAAATCACGGATTAAAGAGGCTAGTAATGATCGGGAGCGACGGCTTCATCACCCTTGAAGCTCTTCGCTGGCTTGCGGATCAGGGCGCGGCGTTCGTGATGCTTGACCGCAGAGGCAAGGTGCTCGCCGTCACTGGCCCGGTCGCTCCGTCGGATTCCAAACTCCGCAGATCGCAAGCGCTCGCACTCGGCAATGGGACGGCACTCAAGATTTCCAAAGAACTCATCTCCCAGAAACTCTTCGGGCAGGAGGAGCTAGTTCGCGATATGCTGCGCGATCCCGCAACAGCCGACGCGATTGCTCGATTCAGAGACGAGTTAACGAACGCGGAAAGCATCGACCGTGTCAGGCTGGTTGAGGCGCAAGCAGCGAATCTGTACTGGCGGGCATGGTCTGACGTGTCGATTCGTTGGCCGCGCAAGGACGAGCGCAGCGTGCCCGAACATTGGAAACGCTTCAACTCGCGCGCCTCACCCTTGACCCACAGCCCCCGTCTGGCCGCTAATCCGCCCAACGCCCTGCTCAACTTTCTCTACGCACTTTTGGAAAGCGAGTCGCGCCTTTCCGCCGCTGCAATGGGCCTTGATCCAGGTATCGGCGTGCTCCATGTCGATACACCTAACCGAGATTCCCTCGCTTGTGACCTGATGGAAGTCTGTCGCCCCAAGGTGGACGCGTTCGTCCTTAATTGGCTTCAGAGCGAGCCTTTTTGCAAACCGGACTTCTGGGAAGATCGCAATGGAAACTGCCGGTTGGGTTCAGCCTTGGCAATCAAACTTGCTCAAACTTCGCACACATGGAGCAAGATGGTCGCTCCGATTGCAGAATACGTTGCGCAAACGCTTTGGGCATCGATCTCCAGACCCTCATCAAATCTTGCTCGGCAACGGATAGCGACTCGCCTTACTCAGCGGAACAAACGCGAAGTAAAGGGCAGCGACGTAGCGGGGGTTAAGAGTCCGAAGCCGGAACACGGCTGTAGTGGATGCGGTAAACCCATCATGATTGAGCGCACCTATTGCGCGACGTGTGCCATCGACGGAGCGACCGTACGCCTTGCGAACGCAGCGCGAATTGGGCGAGTTGCGGCGCGTAGCCCAGAAGCTCGTGCCAAACATGTGGCTTCGCGTCAACGACACGCGCGGGCGTGCTCGGCATGGGACGCATCGACGCAACCAGCTTGGCTTACGACCGAAGTATTCTCTCAACAAATCCAGCCGCTGCTCGCGACCATTCCAACGTCCGTTATTCGATCACGAATTGGAGTCTCCCGCTGGTACGCGGGTCGGATTCGCGAAGGCTACCGCCCGCATCCCCGGCACTGGCTGGTTCTTGCGTCTCTAGTCGAAGTCTCGCACGGCTAGTGTTTCCCGCCCAGAACCTCATTCGCCTGCCAGCTCGATACGACAGTTCCGTTTGAATACGTGTGGCTCTGGCACTTGACGGAGTATCAGTGAACTTCTCTGCGTCGATCCTTGCGGGAGCGGTTTTGACACATCAACTTTCCGGAGCTTTCGTTGGAAAAGGGCGGTTCTTGGGTGTATCGGACCAGATGCGGTACGCAGCCTGTTGTAAGTAAGTCTCGTCACGAGCCATCGTGATTACATTCTTTTAGCTTGACACTGGCCTGTAACAGGCCTAAGGTTGCCCCAATCCTAAGTAAGAAAGCCTTTGAATTCAGGCTTGCCTGCAACTTTCTTGGTGGGATTCTTCCCTCTTAATGACGGGCGTTCGCCCGTTTTATCGCGTACATGACTGTGTGATGCCCAAACGCGAGGCTGCGTTAGCCTTCGCAGTGCGTGCTGGGTGCATCTTTTTGAAAGGAACCTTGAAAACCCTACTGAGAAAATTACTACTACCTGCCTCACTGCTTTACAGCTCGCTGGGCTTTGCTCAATATGGTGTAGACGGTCCCCAGCCAGGTGCTCCGACATTCAAAGACATGGACATACGCATGCTGGGTGTCAATCTTACAGTGCCTCTAGTAAATAAAGCAGGTATTGGTCTGCCTTTCGAAGCCGATCTGGTTTTCAATAACAACTTCTGGTTTCCTTTATCAGTAAACAATCCCCAGACGGGTGTGACGACGACATGGGCACCAAACCAAAATTTCGGGTGGACAAATACGCAGGCGACCACCACTTCAACTGGCTTTTCTTACCAAGTTCCGATACTCCGCAATGGCACCGTGGCCGGTTACTTCCTAACAACGTTTGGGACGTGTGAGGAATACACTTACCCGGGCCACGTGGACGGAGGTCCGCTAAATGACATCATTGTAACTGGCTATGTTGATCCCGGTGGCGCGGCACATGAATTCGGGCCGTACGCTCTGTTTAGCAAGACCGGATATACTTGTACCGGAGTTCCTGCTACTGTTACGGGAGCTACTGTGACTCTAAACGATGGCTCGGGTTTAGTTGTCACTCTGGTTGGGGGTGGTGCCGGAATTTATAGTGGATACGTCACTGAACCAAACGGCACAGTCAGCTGACGCATACCGCTACGGGGACCAATGGGGATATGCTCGTCACCACAATGGTCTCTCCATCACCTGCTAGTAACAATACCGTGATCTCGTCGATGTATGACGCGAACGATACGGGTGCGTTATACACTCTGCAAGTCCAAGCATATCAGGGTAGCAGTACTTTATTGGTAACCGAGGACCGACTAACGTCTTGACGTGGGAGACGGGATGAGGTGATGAGGTCGTGTCCACTTCTTTTTGTTAATGGACACGACCTGTGTGACTGGATGTGTGTACTATCGCGGGGTGAGTGCCATGACAGTATCGGTCAACCGGTCAACCCAAGGTTCCAAGGCAACAACTCTGCGATGCGGTTCACCGGGTGGTCAGCGATGCGCTCCAGCACCTGGCGCAGGTAGGCCTCGGGATTGAGGTCGTTCAGTTTGGCCGTCCCGAGCAGGCAATAGAAAGTTGCGGCTCGTTCCCCACCGGCGTCGGAGCCGGCGAATAAGTAATTCTTGCGGCCCACCGCGACCGCACGCAGAGCCCTCTCGGCTGCCGAGTTGTCGATCTCGATGCGGCCGTCGGCGCAGTAGCGCACGAAGGCGTCCCAGCGCGCGAGGGCATAGTGAATCGCCGCCGAGGTATCGGACTTCCGGGAGAGTTTCGACAAAGATGTTTCCAGCCACGCCCGCATCGCGTCCAGCAGTGGCCGCGAGCGCGTGTTGCGAACTTCGAGTCTCTCTTCAGGAGGCCGCCCGCGGATTTCCTGCTCGATTCCATACAAGGCGCCGATGCGCTCGACCGCTTCGCTCGCAATCGGCGAGCGGTGCGCTTCCATCAGGTCGAAGAACTTGCGGCGGATATGTGCCAGGCACGGAGCTTCTCGTATACTCCCGTCCTCATAGAGCTGATTAAAACCGGAGTAAGCGTCGGCCTGCAGAATGCCACGGAACTGACGCAGATGGTGCCGCGGGTGTTCGCCCTTGCGGTCGGGCGAGTAGGCGAACCAGGCCGCTGGAGCTGCGTTCGAGCCCGACGGACGATCGTCGCGCACATACGTCCACAAACGCCCGGTCTTGGTCTTGCCATGGCCCGGAGCCAGCACTGGAACCGGCGTATCGTCCGCGTGTAACTTATCGGCCGCCATCACGTAGCGGCGTAATGCCTCGACTAAGGGTTCGAGTAAGTGGCTGGCCTCGCCGACCCACTTCGCCAGCGTCGAGCGATCTAACTCGACTCCTTCGCGAGCGTAGATCTCCGACTGGCGATACAGCGGCAAGTGGTCCGCAAACTTCGAAGTCAGCACATGGGCCAGCAGTCCCGGACCAGCCAAGCCACGATCGATGGGGCGGCTCGGCGCCGGAGCTTGCACGATCTTGTCGCATCCCGCGCAACACAGCTTCGGACGCACGTGGCGGATCACCTTGAAACTGGCGGGAACCCATTCCAAAATCTCGGAGACATCTTCGCCGAGCTTCTTCAGAGTGCCGCCGCACTCCGGGCAGGCTGGTTCCGCAGGTGCGTGGGTCCTGGTCTCGCGCGGCAGATGCTCAGGAAGGGGACGGCGACTCTTGGGAGCCGGAGCGGGTTCTGACGCGTCCGCCTCACGAGCGGGCTGCGGCAGGGACCCGACGCGATGGGCTTCGAGGTCTTCCAGCTTCAGTTCGAGTTGCTCGATCTGCCGCTCGACCTTCTCCGACTTACGCCCAAACTGCAGGCGTCGCAGTTTGGCAATCAGCAGCTTCAGGTGTTCGATCTCGTGAACACGCGATAGTAACTGCTCTTCCTTGACGAGTAACTGCTCTTGGGCCGCGATCAGTTCTGCGTACTGTGCGATGAATCGCTCGTGGGTTGCCAGCAGGATCGACTGCAAACCATCCCGATCTAGCCGGTTCAGATCGGGCAGCGTTGTCGGCCTGGCAACCATAGACGGAGTATGTCATGAACTCCGCTGCAACGCGTCCACAGGTGCACAAATAACTGTGCATATCGCACTCGCGAACTCAGATTGCCATCAAGGAATCGGCGGTTCGCACGGGGTGACGCCAATCGATGCCTTCGCACAACATCGACAGTTGCGCTCGCGAGAGGGACACCGTTCCGCGGTCCACCTTCGGCCAGATAAATCGTCCACGGTCCAAACGCTTCGCGAACAGACAAAGCCCGTCCCCATCGAACCAAAGTAGTTTGATCAGGTCGCCGCGACGCCCGCGGAAAACAAAGACATGACCGGAGAGAGGATCGTGTTCGAGCGTCGTTTGCACCAACGCGCTCAGCCCCGTGAATCCGCGCCGCATGTCAGTCACGCCCGCCGCGATCCAGATGCGCGTGTTGGCCGGAAGCGCCATCATCCGCGTAAGCACTCCAGCACCACGCGCAGCGCTTGCGCGTCTACCGTGCCCGTGATGCGGATCTGTGCTTTCGCCAAAGTGAGTTCCATCGAACCCGGCGCGACAACCGCTTCCCGATTCACGCGGTACGCTGTGCTCACGGCCACCGGAATCGGGGACTGATTCGGCGCATCTTCGGCAACTCTCACCGGCAGCAACCGCACCCCACTCGCGCGGGCTTCGCCCGCTGCAGTCGCAGGCCGGTCGCCCAGAAGCCCGGCGTGGTACAGCTTGCGCCAGTGAAACACCAGGTTGGCGTTCACGCCACGCGCCCGAGCCACGATCGCCACCGAGACCCCAGGCACAAGCGTCTCCTCGACGATCTCCCGTTTCTCTTCAGCAGTGCGGTAGTTTCGCTTGAAGCGGGTGGCGCCGAGATCCGGCGCTGCGGTGTTGTTCATGAATCCCCTCGTGCGCACGACATCGCGCCACAAAGGAAGCATGCCCTTCAGAATTGCTCCCGTCTAGACGGCCTTCGGTCTCCGCTTACCTTTATTGAAGACTACTCAGACTTGCTACAATGGCAACGAGACAGCTTGCTCAACCACTCAGCCAGCGTCCCCTATCACGCAGACGGACGTGTATAGTACTCTAGGTAGTCTCACAGTAGCTAGCAGAGTGAGTACTACTTTTGATTCTTACAGTAACGTCACGGGAGTGTCCTCGTATGGTTTTGGGGCAACCACACCGACTCGCACGACAACTTACGGCCCATTCGGATATTCTTGGAACGGCTCTACATCAGCACCGACGTGTACGACCGCTATTGGCAGCAACGTGAATAATAAACCGTGTGAAGTCAAAATGGTGAGTGGCTCGACTGTGTTGCGGAACTCATATTTTCAATACAGCACAACGGCCACCAATCCAGGCAGCCTGCTTAACAGCGCAGTGTGGACGGGCGGAACTGCCTATCTCACGTCTGCGGCGACTTACAACGCTAATGGCATGTTGCACACAACTACAGATGCCAACAGCCACGGCACCACGATCAACGAGGGTGTTTGCGGCACACCGACAACAATTACTCCTCCTATTGCTACTTTGGACGTGAACTTTACTTGGGATTCCGGTTGCGATGGGGTGAAGCTTATGTCGACCACGGACCCCAACGGCGCTGTCAGTAGTAGTACCTATACCGACCCTTTTTGGAGGATGACTTCGGTCACGGACCCGCTTCTAAACACAGCGGGCATACAGTATACGTATTCTCCGACTACGGTGGCGAAACAGATGACCTTCCCTTCGGGTGGCTCTGTTGCGTCCGATTTCAATACCCTCGCTACAGCGGACGCGATCGGTCGTCCCTTGTATAGTCAGCAAATAGAGGCTGCAAGTGGTTCTTGGGATACAGTGCAGTTCGGTTACTCCTGGAATTCCACGGGGCCGGTGACGACAAGAACTATGCCTTGTGCGACCATTGAAGGCTCAGGGTGTTCCACGCCGACGACTTCTGTCACGCACGACGCTCTCGGTCGCCCGCTTGTCACCACGGATGGTGGGCTTGGTACTGTTACCAAAACGTACACACCTGCTAGTTCGAGTTGCGCTAATTTGAAGCGCTTGCCGACGCAATCTCGTCGGCGACGATCCTGATCTCACATGGGACGTGGCTTACGCTGATTTGTCATATGTGAAGACGACAGGCGGAAATCCGAATTTTATATGGTTAGGTGATCCTAGCGACTTAAGTTTCATCCCACGCTATGGCGACGACAGCTGTCCGGGCATGTTGTGCCGAGTTGGGGGCGTGCCATCCATTCATTGGCACGACAGCGCTGACGACGGTAGCGCTATCCTTCATCTCGATCATGGAAATCCGCTTTGGGGTTTTGGGCTGGGGGCCTTCGTTCACGGATTTATTGATGTATTGCTCGGGAACATCAACCCGAGTGTGCCGATCATGTGATAGCTGCCATGTATATGGGACTAAAACAACGTTGCTCTTGGGTGGTTGCGACGATACTCATTTGCGCGGTACGGTTGGTGTCCGCACAGTCTCCAGCCGCGAACATTCGAGTGCTCAACCTTCGCGATTACGGTTGGCAAGTCCCGGACCCTCTCCAACCACGCGAGGGCGACGCCGTCGAAAGACGTTCGATTGCCGTTGACCACAACGGGAGAGTGTTTGTAGCCTTCACGGTTCGGGAACACAGTGGACTCGTTACGCGCGAACAGCCTGCCCTTTCCTTACACATAATTCGCTTCTCGCCTGCTGGTAAGGCCGATCCTTTGTTTTCGTTGCCAACGAATGGCTGGCGCAGCAATAGCATCTATTTATCCGACAGCGACGAGATCATCGTAAGGGCTAATGACACCATACAGTTTTGGCAGGTTGATCCGGGGAACGCCGTATGCGGGAAATCCGCCCGTACGGATCCGCGCGGGGGGTACGGAGCAATCCGTATCCCTACCGCGACTCCCTTACACCCCGTGCGCAGCACGGCTAAAAACCCTCAACCCCGCCACCGCACTCCGGGAACACGAAAAAGCCCGCACAACCGTGCCGGAATCGCCACAGTGCCGGTCCACGAATCGGTGGCGGAATCGACACCGGAAAGCGCGGCTAATCCGACCTGGATCACGGCGCGGATCGGCGGCTAATTCCCCGTGGTACGGGAGCGGATCGGCAGGGCCAAACGGCAGCTAAGGAAAGAACTCGCCCCGGCTCAGTGACACTGCTTTTGAATGGAGTCGTTAAGCTTCCCCTGGCTCTGCTTTTTCAGCTTTTCAGCAGATCGTCCAGAGTCTTTGACTTCGCCTCCGGCTTCTGTTGGAGGATGGCGTTGTAGGTTTTCAGAACACTTTCCACTGCGGCCAGGTTCATCGCACCCAGATCGCTGGTCTTGTCAGGATTCTCGATCAGGAACGCAGTGCTGGCTAACATGTATTGCCGCGTGATCTGGTGGGAGTAGCTGTACTTCATGCCGTTAAACTCGCTCAGCAGACTTGGGCACAGCGGCACGTGGATATCGTGGGCATCACTTACCTGCTTCAACGCCGATTCGCCTTGCTTGTTCACGCTGTCGTCCAGCGGGCTGCTCTCCAGCTTGTGCGTGATCTCTACCCACTGCGCCCGCTCCTCTGGTGTTGATGTCCCTTGGGCTGCTGTTCTCGGTGTAATCGCGCCGAACAGGAAGCACAACATTGGAAACAACACCCAAGCCAAGCGCCTACTCTGCATATTTCCTCCTACACACTATTGCGGGGCGTCGATCTCGTAGACCGTCAGGGCTGTGGCTTTTGACGGAGCCACGATTACGAGTTTCGATCCGGCTCGATACAGAAGTGGATTTCCCCACTGCCTGCCCGTGTCCGTGTCGTTGCTGTCGGCTACGCTCAGAAAGTCCATCGGGTGCCGCCACGCTATCGTCGGCTCATCGGCCTTCAACAGCAGGAACTCGGAAGAGAGGATTTTGTCTCCACCATGTTCCGGCTCACGGTCGGGGCTGGTCGTGCAGATGGCCCCTGCATAGTCTAGAACGTCGCCGCTGCTGTATCGGTGAGGCACGCACGCCAGTTCCAGTTCTCCGGTATGACCGTTTCTGTAGACAGCAACGGCACCTTGTGCGGAGAAGCTTCCGTAGAACGCTAGCAGTCTATTTGGGCCAAGAACCGTGGCTCCGCTATCCGCCCCATGCAAAAAATGGAAGTCCAACACTGCTCCAGAGGGAGAGCCGTCTTCGCGGTATTCTTGCCACGCTCCGGAGGGCAACTGAACCCAGGTTGTCTGGCTCTTTGGCGACCAGATGATCGGTTCGGCATTTAGCTGTTTTGGTCCCGTGACCTCCGACCCGATTTTGAAGTCGGAGAGATTCATACGGGCGAAGCGCAGTTTGCCCGAACGACCAGATGCGAAGCTCAGTAGTCCACTCTCATCGAAGCCCGCGAAGAGGCGATAGCTGTCTGCGGAAGTGAACGGTAGAACGTCCGTGCGCCGGACCTCCGCCAGGTCTTTCGCAGAGAGCGCAAGCAGGAGGTTCGGCTCATGTATTTCTGCATAGACCAACGTCTGACCATCCGGTGATAGATAGAAGCCCTCAGCAGCTCGCGCACCATGAACGCGCGGAACATTGACGACTGAGTGCATCAACTCCTTGTGCGTCGCTAGATCGAAGGCCGACACTTGAAGCTGGTTAGAGAAGCGCAGCAGATCGAACGATCGATGCGCTTCATAAAGCACCCCACCGCCTGCGGTCATCGCTGGAATAGAGAGAGCCGTGTTTGCTTTCGCTAGGGGCAGCGTGTACGAGCCTTGCCCCCAGCAGCTAGCGGTCAACAAAAGCAGCGCGAGTAGACAGTTCTTTTTCACGGCAAGGGCGTGTTCTTTTCTGTCGCTGCGCGGCCACTGACGGCATCCCTGATCGTGTCAACCATGTGGAGAACGAACTGCTGAACATCGACGCCGGTCGGATGTCCCTCGAAGTGCATTTCCATTTGGCCCGAGGGGTTGAGCATGTGGACGTAGCCATTGCTATCTTTCCATTGTGAACCAGCTTTATGTGCTCCCGACAGACGGTCTATTGCAGTCATGAGGCCGCTCTGTTTATGGAGCTGGGCTTCAGTTGCAGCGAACGCCTCTGGTGAGCCACTAAGTGAAGCACGGCCCTGGCAAGAACCGCCGCAGTCAGAAAAGAAGTTCCCCGTGATATTCGCAAACGCCCCACTCCCATTGAGCTGGGTATTATCGCTGCCGTCGATGAACTGCGATCCTGTTGATGTAGCTCCTCCTGGTGCAGCATTGGTGAAGCTGACACCACCGTTCTGATCGAATGTGCCTGTGTAGTTGTTCCCGAACTGATCGCTGTACCCAGCGCTAGGATCGCCCTGTTTGTTCATATCGACATCAGTCGCTTGGAACGAACCGTTGACGGTCTGTCCCTGCACCCAAATGCCCTTCTCACTTCCGTTATCAACTTGACCGCATCCTGAGTGGTCAGAGGTTTGACACGCGAGGTAGAAATCGAGTCCGGTCGGATCGATCAGCGACAACGGATTGTTCCGCACATACGCGTACAGATTCAGGCTCTGCGGATCGGTTAAACGATCCGCACTGATGAACACAGGATCGGGGGACATGAACCGTCCCATGCTGGATGCGTTGTACCGTTTGTCAAAGTTGTCCAGCCCGCTCTCTTGATCGCGTTCTTTGCCGGTAAACTTGTATCGGTTGGAATCACTCCCCGATATCACGATTTCCCCGCCGTAGGGATAGTAATCAGATTCCTTCAGAATGTTACCCGCATTATCTACCACGATGCTGGTCGAATTCAGGTGATCGTGAAGATAGTAGTGCACCGTCTGCGCTGGGAGATCTACTCGGGATGCAATCTGGCCGCGAATCAAGCCGTACGCTGCGGTCCAGTTTCCACCTTGATCGGTTTCCGCGAGCGTGCCACCGGCCTCATGCAGCCAATAAAATGTGCCAGTCGCATTGCTCGCGCATGTGCCCGGCGTTGTTCCGGTGGTGCATTTCTCGATTCGGTTCCCGTCGCCGTCGTAGATGTAGCTATCACCACTAGTCGCGATCAGCCGGTTTTCCGCATCGTAGGTATAACTGGTATTAGTAGCAACATTCTGGATGAGATTCCCAGCGGTGTCGTAGCCAAAGCACGTATACAGTTGGTTGTTCGTATTCGCCGGGCAATTTAAAGACTCAGACATAGTCTTACCTGTTACCCCCGAAATGTTCGTCAGGGAAACACGGGGACAGACGGGACGTACCCCAGTTTCTTCGCCAATTTGGGAACAAGGGAGTGCCATTTCTCAGCTAAAGCAGCCGCCACCTGGTCACAAACCGAGTCCTCTCTGATATTTTCTCCCTATGGCTCGATTGCCGCGCGTGGTCATCACTGGGGTCGCCCATCATGTTACGCAACGCGGCAATGCCCGGCAAGTGATTCTGACCAACGACGCGGACCGCATCGCCTATCTCGAATTGCTGCGTCAATATTCCGAGCTCTACCGGCTTTCCTTATTGGGCTACTGCCTGATGTCGAATCACGTGCACTTGATCGTGGTTCCGCAGACTTCCGATGCCTTGGCGCAGACTCTCAAACAGGCCCACGGACGCTACTCCGCTTATTGGAATGCCCGAGCCTCGTCGAGCGGGCACGTGTGGCAGGGGCGATTTTATTCGCGTCCACTGGATGAATCGCATCTGTGGGCCGCGCTTCGCTATGTCGAGTTGAATGCGGTGCGCGCGGGCATGGTGGTGGCGCCGGAGCAGTGGCCGTGGTCGAGCGCCTTTCGCGCGAGTTTCGAGTTTCCTCCGAGTTTTCCCGAGTTTCTTTAGTTTCTCCGAGTTTCTCCAGCAACGCCATTCTTTGCTACATTATTGACAGGGCTGTTTGGGAAACGAGGAGACAGATGTTAGAGCGACCTCAAATTTCCGGTACATACGCATTCAAAGGCGCTCTCATCATTTTGGCGTGTGCCGTATTTACATGGGGATTGCAAGCAAAACTTTCTCTCTACAAGCCCTCGCAATCTCCATCTAACGTCACGGTTGCCAAACTCTTGACAGAGAGGCGTTCGGCCCAAACCATGGCCTTGCTTGAAAAGGCCCCCAAACCGGATACGGCTTGGGAGACGTTGAAGCTAATTCCGCTATTGGTTTTGACCCTGGCGATTTTTATTCTTGCATTCGAGTTTTACCAAGTTGAGATGAACCTCTGCAGGTCTCGCGGATGGGACTTTCACGATCCGCACCTCGCGCAACGTCCTCCTCCAGCCTTTTGTTAATCCCTTCACGGCGATATATTTACGACAAACCTGGCCTATTCTCAAACATCGAATAGGATTCGTCAGGTGATGCCAGTCTCTTTCAGGAGATGTATTGTGGTCGATTCCAATCCCGACCTTGCGGATTGAAAGTAAGGTGGCTCCATGCATCGTAAGCGAATCCTTTGGATCGCGGTGCTTCTCTGCCTTTTGTTGGCAGCCCTCGTCTTGATCGTTCGAAATCACTATGGCAAAGCCCCTGCCGAGCAGCCGAGAGCGGCGGCAGTTGTCCCGGTCACGCGTGGCAATCTGGCAAGTTCGCTGACCGTTGCCGGTCAATTTCAGCCCTATCAACAGGTGGATCTTCACGCCAAAGTCTCGGGATATATTCGCTGGATCAAAGTCGATATTGGCGACCGCGTTCGTCAGGGCGAGGTCCTGGCTCTGCTGGAAGTTCCAGAGTTGCAGAATCAAGTGGAGGGCGCTCAGGCCGAGGTCCGCCATAGCCAATCCGAGATCACCCGCGCACGGAGCGAGGTCGTGAGCGCCGAGTCGACGTACTCCGCGGTGCATGCGGAGTATACCCGTCTGGAAGAAGCTTCCAAAGAAAGGCCAGGGCTGATCGCGGAGCAGGAGTTGGATGACGCGCGCGCCAAAGACCTGGAAGCGGCGGCACAGGTCGGCGTCGCCAAAGCCTCGCTCGACGCCATGCAGCAGCAACTCGGCGTTTCTAACGCGACCCGCAGCCGGCTGGAAACGATGTCCGGATATGAGCAGATCATCGCTCCCTTTACCGGTGTGGTGACGAAGCGCTATGCCGATACCGGCTCCCTGATCCAAGCCGGACAGGAAAACAATACGGCTACGCTTCCTGTGGTACAAGTGGCCGAGAGCGACCTGCTCCGTCTTCGCATGCCCGTGCCGGAGAGCGACGTGCCCTACATTCAGGTCGGCGGTGATGTGCAGGTGAAAGTCAACGCCACCGGGCACACATTTACAGGCAAGATCATCCGTTTCTCGCGCGCACTCGATACCAACACGCGGACCATGCTGACCGAGGTCGATGTCCCCAACCGTGATTTGAGTCTCAGTCCGGGGATGTATGCAGAGACGACGATTCAACTTCTGCAAAAGAATGACGCTCTTATCTTGCCGGCACAAGCTGTGGTGCAGAGTGGCGATTCATCGAATGGAAATCAGTCTTATGTGCTGGTGGTGGATGCAACGAACCATGTCGAGAAGCGGACTGTGACTCTCGGAATCCAAACCTCGAACCGCGTGGAGGTTACCGGCGGCCTGCAGGCTGGGGACAACGTGATCGCCTCTGGACAGACTGGCTATCAGCCCGGGGAAGTTGTGTCCCCGCATACGGCGTTCATTCCAACGGCGGCGCAGGAGGTAAGCGAGTAATGTCCTCTTTTGCCATCAAGCATCCGTTCTTCATCCTGATGCTTTGCCTCATGGTGATCGTCGTGGGTGTTACCACGGTCGCGCGTATGCCCGTCGATCTGTTTCCGGAAATTAATATCCCGGTTGTGGTGGTCGCGACCTTCTACGCGGGCATGCCGCCGCAGCAGATCGAGGCGGATATCACAGATAGCTACGAGCGCTTCTTTACGCTGGGAAGCGGAATCAATCACATCGAGTCGCGATCGCTGCCCGGTGTGAGCGTGATCAAGATCTACTTTCAGCCGGGCACGGACGCGAACGCCGCCGTCAGCAATATCTCGAATCTCGCCATGGCGAATTTGCGGCGACTTCCGCCGGGAACCCTGCCCCCGGTGGTGCTGAAGTTCGATGCTTCGAATCTTCCCGTGTGTCTGGTGACGCTCGAAGGTCAGGGTCTCGACCAGACGCGGCTCAAAGATCTGGCGCAGTTTGAGGTGCGGAATCAAATCGCCAACGTTCCCGGCGCTTCCGTGCCGCAACCTTATGGCGGCAAGTATCGGCAAATCCAGATTTATGTTGATCCGGTCAAACTGGAAGCTCACCAACTTTCAGTGATGGACGTGGTGCGCTCGGTGAATGAATCGAACTTGATTCTGCCCGCCGGCGACGTGCGCATCGGGCCGAAAGACTACAACGTCTATGCCAACAGCCAGATTCCGGTGGTTGACGAAATCAATGCCATGCCGATCAAGACGGACAAACAAGACCATATCGGTGAGTCCGTATTCGTTGGCGATGTTGGGAAAGCAGTGGACTCAGGCCAGCTGCAATACAACATCGTCCGGGTCGACGGTCAGCATTCCGTCTACATTCCGATCTTAAAGCAGGGCGGCGGATCGAACACGATCAGTATTGTGAACGGCATTCGAGAGGCGGTGAAACATCTGCTGGATATTCCGAAGGCGCTGAAAACAGCGGTCGTCTTTGATCAATCCGTTTTCGTAAAAATTGCGGTGAGGAACGTGATCAACGAGGGCGGCATTGGATTGTGCCTCACCGCGCTGATGATCCTTCTCTTTCTCGGCAATCTCCGCGCGACGATTTCGGTACTGCTTTCGATTCCCATTTCGTGCCTCGCCGCCTTTATTGCGTTGAACCTGGGAGCGAGCACCATCAACACCATGGTGCTTGGCGGCATTGCGCTTGCCCTTTCCCGGTTGATTGATAACTCGGTCGTCGTTCTCGAGAACATCTTTCGTCATATGGAATTGGGCGAGCCGGCGGTTGAGGCTGCCATCAACGGGGGCAAAGAAGTCCAACTGGCCGTGCTGGCAGCTACGTGCAGCACCAGCATCGTGTTCTTTCCTGTCATCATGCTCTCGGGTGTCAGCAAATATATCTTTAGCGCTCTGGCCCTCGCGGTCGTGCTGGCGCTTTTTGCTTCGTATGCCGTCGCCATGACTGTCGTGCCACTTTTCTGCGCAAAGTTTATTCGTTTGGAGCCTCAACACAAAGACGCTTCTTATAGCACGCTGGGCGGCGCCACGGCGGCAGTAGAAGAAGTCGAATACGAACAAAGAATAAAACTCACCAACATCTTTCGGCGCATCGTCCTCGCTTTCAATCAGCAATTCGAGCGGCTGCAGCAAGCCTACGAAAAAGCGATCGGCGCTTGCCTGGATCGCCCCGTGCTGGTCGTATGCGGTTTTGCTGCTTTCGTGCTGCTGAGCTTCGCGTTGTTTCCATTCATGGGCGTAGCGTTCTTCCCGCGCACCGATCCTGGGCAATTTGTGGTCAATGTAAAAGTACCGCCCGGAACTCGTCTTGAGGTCACTGATGAATATGTCGGGAAGATGGAGAAGGATATCCGCGATGTGGTGTCACCGGGCGACATGAATATGATCGTGTCGAACATTGGCATTACGCCCGATCTTTCGGCTATCTATACCAGCAATTCCGGAATGCATACTGCCTTCATTCAAGTCAGTCTCAAGGAGGACCATAAGACCAGCAGCTTCGCTTACATGCAACGTCTGCGCGAGAGGTTGGCCAACGACTTTCCGGAAGTGAGCACCTATTTCCAAACGGGTGGATTGGTCGATTCCGTGGTCAACCAGGGGCAACCCGCTCCGATCGACATTCGAATCGGGGGCAGTGACTTAGGTGAATCGTTTGCTTTCGCCAAGTCCGTGGCTACGAGGGTGAAAGCATTGAGTTCGGTCAACGATGTGCTGATTCCGCAGGACCTCGACTATCCGGGGCTGGAATTGAATATCGATCGCGAACATGCGGCGCTGCTCGGCATATCGCCGGAGGCGGCGCTCGATAATGTCATCACTGCGCTTACATCGGACACGATGATTGCCCCGAGTTTCTGGGTCGATCCGAAGACTGGCAACAATTACTTTCTGAGCGTGCAATATCCCGACAATCAAATTAAAACCCTGACTGATTTAAAGCAGATTCCGTTGCGAGCCCCCGGGGCGGCAAACACAACACCACTTGAGTCGCTGGCATCGATCAAGCAGATCAATACTCCGACCGAGGTCGATCACTACCAGCTGCGTCGCAGTTTCGACATCTACGTCATGCCGAAGAAGGAAGATCTCGGCCGCGTAAGCTCTCAGGTCAAACAAGTCCTTGATACCATGCACCACTCTTCCCAGATCACCGTGTCGATGGGCGGAGCGATCTCTGACATGCACAGTTCGTTCCAGAGTTTCGGCATCGGTCTCATCCTCGCGATCGTGCTGGTTTATCTCATCCTGATGGCGCAGTTCGCTTCGTTCTCCGATCCCTTCATCATCTTGCTGGCGATTCCTCCGGGGCTTTCGGGCGTGATCCTGTTCCTGTTGGTCACGGGCACATCGCTCAACGTCATGTCGCTCATGGGAGTCATCATGATGACTGGAATCGTCGTTTCCGACAGCATCCTTATCGTGGAATTCGTCGGCACGCTCCGCGCCAGTGGTCGTCCCCTCGAGCAAGCCCTCGCCGAAGCCTGCAAAGTGCGTTTGCGTCCCATTCTGATGACCACGCTAGCCACTGTCCTCGGTCTCATACCAATGGCGCTCGCTCTGGAGCCGGGCAGCGAACAGTACGCGCCGCTGGCGCGAGCAATTCTCGGAGGGTTGACCGTTTCCGGCATAGTAACCGTTTTTTTAGTGCCGACAGCGTACCTGCTGATTCATCGCAAAAAAATTCGTGATGACGAAATCGAGCCCCGATCTGGTGAGGTGCCCCATGCGTAACCGAAGTTTATTCTTGGCGCTCTGGCTCCTTCTGTGTCCCCTAGCCATGCGGGCGCAGGAGATCGTTTCGCAGCAGATCGCGCAGCTTCCAGATGCGCCGCAGTCCCAGGCTCGAGCACAACAGCCGATGCCGGCGTCAAATTCCGCGACAACGAATTCTCCGGGCTCCCCCGCACCGGAGTCAATGGGAGAAACGCTTACGCGTCAACAGGCGGAGCAGTTAGCGCTGAAAAACAACCCACGAATCAGCGTTGCGGCGCTGCTCGCTCTGGCACAAAAGCAGGTCGTCCGCGAGACTCGCTCTGCCTTGCTTCCGGCGCTGAACGGCAATCTGACTGGAGTGGATGCTGAGGAAGCAAGCCGCATCTCGACAGGGTCGCTGGATGCCTCCCGGCTTCTCTATCACGTGGGCGCGGGGGTTGATCTCAATCAGTTGATCATGGACTTCGGCCGCACCCGCAATCTGGTCGCGTCCTCATCCTTTCAGGCAAAGGCATCCGAGCAACAATCGGAGGCGACACGGGAGGACATCGTGCTGGCCGTTGACATCGCCTTCTACAACGCGCTGGAGGCGCAGGCCACTCTGGAGGTTGCGAAAAGCACCGTCAAGGCCCGGCAAGCGGTTGGCGATCAGGTCAATGCGTTAACTGCGAGCAAGCTGAAGTCCACGCTCGACCAGAGTTTCGCGCAAGTCAATCTGTCGCAGGCCAAGTTGCTCGCTCTCGATTCGCAAAATCAGTCCGATGCCGCCATGGCGAATCTCAATGATGTGCTCGGAACCACGAGCAATCCGCAGTACCAACTTGTCGACGACCCGTCGCCTCCGGCGCCGGTCGCGCCTTCAGCCGACGCAGTCATTGCTCTCGCCTTGCGACAGCGCCCCGATCTTCTCGCTCTCAAACTCAATCACGAGGCGGATGTGCGCTTCAGCCGGGCGCAACACGACCAATTACTCCCTACGATCTCGGGGGCGGGCACAGTCGGCATCACCCCCATCGGATCCAGCGCCTACTTCACCCCTGATTGGTATGGAGCGGTAGGCGTGAACATTGGGGTACCGATCTTCGAAGGTTTCAAATTCCATGCCCAGGCTGCGGAAGCCGATCTGCGTGCCAAGGCATCCGACGAGCAGAGCCGGGGGCTCATCAATCGCATCGTACGGGATGTCCGCACAGCCTGGCTGAGAGCGAACACTGCGCAACAGAAAATGAGTGTCACCGCGGAGCTCTTGCAAGAGGCCAACACTGCACTGGACCTTGCCGATACAAGGTATCGCCTGGGGCTCAGCTCGATTGTTGAGTTAAGCCAGGCCCAGTTACAACAGACACAGGCGCAGATCGCCGAGGCCAATGCTCGATTTGACTATGAAGCAGACCTCGCCGCATTGCGGTTTCAAAGTGGATCGCAGCCCTAGGTTTGCTCAGTCCGGCGATGAACAAAGCAGCGAAGAGGAAGATGGGCATGGCGCTCAGTATCTCCGACTCATGACATCAGTCCCCGTGGGCGCGATTTTCTGCGATGAGCGGCGCCGGAACTACTCCACTGGTTTCCAAGTATCGTCAGGGTTGAAGGCAGTGATGGCCTTGGCTAAATCCGCGGTATTTTCCCCAAGATTTTTTTCGAATACAACGCGATCCTGGTTGATGAGAAACGACATCACTCCGGAATTACCATACTCGGCGGGATAGGCCAATATGGCGAAGCCCCCGGTCATGGTCCCATTGACAACGTACTCCCGTGCTCCGCCGTGTGCCTTTTCGCCTTGTTTTGTCAGTATCCGATAGAGGTAACCGTGAAAGGGCTGAGGCGCCTGAGTATTGCCAGCGTAGCCCTCGGCGCTCGCATAAGCTACCAGCGGTCCGAGAGGACTCTCCGGTTGATTTTCACCACCGGGCTTCCAGTAGAGACCGTTCTGCTTGCCTTCGTCACTGATGAACTTCTGGGCATATTGCCGCACGTGCCCGCCGTCGTGAGGATGGCCGAAGTATTCCGCTTGGGCATCCGCGATGGCGTTGAGAGTGTCCACCGTTGACAGTTCGTTGCCACCGATCCGGCGAGCCAGTATCTCTTGCTTCGCGGAGTTACTGTCGAAATACCACTGCCCAGATGAGTTTTTCAGCAAGGGGAATGGGAAGGGATAGTTCTCCGCGCCGACGTCGAGGACCATTCCGCCGTTGGCCAACTTGCCCCAGCGGTGCATCTCATCATAGCGGCTTGCGAACAGATCGAGGTCGGCTTTGTCCTGAACCGGATCGCCCGAGAAGATTAATTCCTTTGCCTCGGGGCCGAAAATCGCTGTGAGCCCAGTGCCGTCTCCGTTTTTCGCGACGCTGTAAATCGCTTGTCCTGCGTTTTCCGGCGAGGCGAACATTTCCGGTCCGCTGGCAACCGGCTGCGACTTGTTGCAGCCCGCAGACAGCGCAGTAACCGCGATCAAAGTCGCGAAAAGCAAACCACGCGGATTCATATTCATTTCGGCAAACCTCAGTCGCGTCATACCGCTCCTTCGTCGCACCACTCACAACCTTCCCCGAGCCAGAGCCCTACTCAGGTCTTACAAGATTTCTCGACTCTAGCGACCGCCCCTGCCGCCCCTGGCCGCAACACTTTGGTTCCCGCGGGCGCTCTGTGCACGCCCCCCGGCGGATCCCGAAAATGCATTCGGACGATTCGCTTGCGCGGCGCCGCTGTTAGACGTCTGCGGACGCTGATAACCGCGTGCGTCATTCGTGCTGGGTCGGGTACTCGGGGTCTGGTTCGGGCGATTCGCTCCATTGGCCGGCAGAGTAGTCGGTCTATCCCCGCCCGGCCTCGTACCGCCACCGGGGGCATTCGGGCGATTGCCCCCGTTTGCAGGAAGAGTTGTGGCCGGAGGACGATTGCCGGGACTTGGAAGAGTTGTAGCCGGTGGGCGACCATAGCCTGGGTAGCCTGGGCGGTAGCCAGGAGCGCCCGGACGATATCCAGGGTATCCTGGACGATAGCCGCCTCCGTAATAGCCACCACGCCAGTAGCTGTTTCCGACGTAGACGTTGCGGTTGTAGATGATGGTGGTGCTATGCCAGTTGGTACCCCAATAACTCCAACCCCACCCGCAGCACCCGCCATACACCATGGCTCCCACCATGATTCCGACTCCGAACACAATCGCCGCGGTCGGCGGGGGCGGCACGACATAGACATAGCCGGGATAGGCGTAGGGAACACCGTAGACCACCGCAGGGTTGTAAACGGGCACATAGACAATCTGTGGATTCGCCGGCTGAATGACGATTGTCTGTGGGTCCTCCTGCACGACTTTGATTTCTGGGCTCGATTTCAGGTTACCCGCCGTCTGCGCCTTAGCGCGCATTCTCTGGACAGCGGCCATAACGTCGGGCTGCTGGGTTGCTGAAGCTTCACCCAAGGCAGAGGTCCAGGCGAGGTTCTTTGCCAGATTGTCGAGCACCGAGGGAAACTGCGTCAGCGCCTTCACTGAGGGGTCCCACGATTGTTGGTCGACCTCCTTGGCCAGCGCCTCTTCCTTAAGCTGGGAGTTGTCCTTGAGCCAAAGCGTGGCGTCGACTATTTCGTAGGGAAAAGTTGCCGCACCCAGAATCTGCGCGACCAAAGCGTCTGGATAAAGGGCGATCGGAGCAACAATCCCTTCGAGTTCCTCGGCGCTCAGAGTTCCATACTCCTCCGTGGTTCCGGTGGAGGAGGTGTTCTGCGCGCTCATCCCAACAGGAAATGTCATCAGGACAAGAAGAAAACTCATCAATACGGCGATTGCTTTCTGAATTCTAAGCATGGTGTCCTGACTTCGCGGACGGTCTTTCTAAAAAGATCCGTCCCCGCGCTGGAGTAAGGTTCCTCTCAGCACCTCCGGAAGCGGAAGCGCCGAGGCTTCATTCACGAAGAAAAACTCCTTTATTTGCCACCCGCAACCCAGACATTGTCAGGAGCGGCTATTTCAGAATTCGGGACCTCGGTTGTGACATTTACCCGCTGGAGCCCACCCTTCCCCTTCGGAGTGGCCTGGAAGACCACGTAGTACTGATTGTCGAACGACTTCTGTAGACGTTCCAGGTAGGGTTTGAAACTGACCAGACTTGAAGTGCCAAGAGAAAAGCAGTCGCCGCCGGTTTCATCTGCGATCTTCGTGAGTCCGGAAAGGCCAATCTGCAGGTCCCAAGAACTTCGGGCTGCTCGTCCGACGCCCACGGCGTACAGGGAGTAAACAAGCACGTTGTAGCGCTGGCTGATCTCGCTGGCGGAGTTCACGTCCGGGCTCATGGTTGGCATGCTGTGATACACGGGACCAAAATCCGGGCCCATACGCGAGTTCCGGGTTCCTGCGTTCGAGCCCGAGCGCGAAGCTGCGGGCTGCTCTCCGCGAAGCCGGTCGATGCCGTCCGTCACCATTAAGACTTCGCGCCGGACCTTCTGCTGCTGCCATCCCTTGACCAAGCTGATAAGCGACAGATAAGGACTATCCATTGTCGAGAAACTCCCACGAGGCAGGCGGAGCGCTTTTACGGCAAGGTCATGGTCAGTGGTGAAATTCTGGACAATGTTGACGGTCGCGTTTGACATGTAGCCGACGGCGATCAAGGTTGATGCTGGCTGAGCCTTGATGAAATCGCGAATGTCGTTGAGATTGCTTCCAACACCAGAGTCAAGTGTGTCGTCGATCAAGACAAATAATTGGAGCGCTGCGTTATCTCCTTTCGCCGGGATCAATTGGGTCACTTTGAGAAAATTCTTCCCCTGTTTGACTTTCACGTCGCCCTGCTGGAGAGTCGGAACTTCGTCGCCACGGGTTGCCTCGTTGGTGACGACCAGGTGGACCTGAACCGCGCCCTGGGCGCTTTTTTCTTGTGACTGCATGATTTGCGCAGCGAACATCAGGAGCCACAAAGTGCTCAACAATCCTAGAACGGCCTTGTAGTTTTTCATTGCCCCTCACTTTTACGGAAGAATTTTTGAACAGAGGCCCGCAGAATTGTACACTCCTGCCCCCACGGCAGACCAATCCGCGCGACTTCCCCGGACAGAGGACTGATTCCGATGCCGCCATCATGGATGCCTGGTGGCCGCTTGAGAACTGTCACTTGTGACAGTAGGAGGCGGCCTGCGGCCGATCCAACCCAGCGGGTATTCTTCTTTGCTCCAGAACATTGAGTGGAATCAGTTGCACCCTGTAACGCGCTAGATGAAGTGCCCCGTGGTCATCCTGCCGCCGTAGTTTCGATTGCGTAAGCATGCGATACTTTGTATTCGCTATGAATCTCACGCTTAATTCTAAAGTTGCCCTGATAACCGGAGGGTCGCGGGGCATTGGCGCGGCCACGGTGCGGATGTTCGTTGGCGCTGGCGCGAAAGTTGTTTTCAATTATCAGCTGACCAAGGCGCAGGCGGACGCGCTGGTGCGGGAATGTGGCTCCGACAATTGTCGCGCTGTGCAATGCGATCTTTCTGCTCCGGCCGCTGCCCCGGAGCTGGTGGCAGCGGCCATTTCAGCGTTTGGGCGGCTCGACATTCTTGTGGCGAATCATGGCATCTGGCCGCCGCAGGATGCGCCCGTGGACCGCATGGCGGACGAGCAATGGCATCGGACTATTGCGGTGAATCTGGATAGTGTTTTTAGGCTGGTCAAGCATTCTGTTGCACAGATGAAGAAGCAAGGCGCCGGGCACATCGTGCTGGTGAGTTCGACTGCCGGGCAGCGGGGAGAGGCATTTCACTGTGACTATGCTGCATCGAAAGGGGCGCTGATCAGCATGGTAAAGGGGCTCTCGACCGAGCTTGCGCCCGATCACATCCACGTCAACTGCGTGGCGCCGGGATGGGTGGATACGGATATGTCGGCGGGCGCGCTGAATGATCCGCCCACGCGCGAGAGGGTTTTTCGGACGATCCCGATGCGACGCGTCGGAACGCCGGAAGAGATCGCCGCGCCGATTCTGTTTTTGTGTACGCCGCACGCTGGGTTTATTACGGGTGAGGTATTCAACGTTAATGGTGGAGCGGTGCTGGTGGGGTAGGGAACTGGTTAGCGACGCGACGCGCGTCTATGCAACTCTAGAGAGGTCGCAAAAAAACTCGTTAGGCGCGGTAATCCCCCCTCAGTGGCTAAAGCCGTCGTTGAGAACAGGGCGTTTATCGCAGAGGTGAAACGCTGCGCCACCCAAAAGCAAGCGCGAGAAGTGAGCTGCTTCGTGAGCTTAAGAGCAGATTCATCCTCCAACTTGGGGAGTAAGGGATGAGTAGGGGTCCTTCGACTTCGCTGAGCCATTCGCTCCGCGCATGGCTCGGCTACGCTCAGGATGACAAGTAGAGATTAGGGTTAGTATGGCAGCGGTGAAACGCTGCGCCACCCAAAAGCAAGAGCAAGGTCGCGTTTTCCATCAAGCCGTAAAGCTGTGCAGCCTACAACCGTGTAGTTAAAACCATGCAGCTAAAATCGCTGCTGAAGCTTCTAACTCGATAGCAATCATGAACCGGTTCCCTATTGTTCTGCTGCTGTCCGTGCTGGCTTATGCCCAGAGCGCTCCCATAACTGCACCGTCCGCGGCGCAGCCCGCCGTCGATCTCAACGGCTCGGAAAATGCGCGCAAGGCGCGGGTGGTTCTCGATCAGACGATTGAGTCGCTGGGCGGGGAACCTTATCTCACTTACACGAATCGCGTCGAGGAAGGCCGGTACTATCCGCTCTATCACGGGCACACAGAGAGCACCGGAATTCCCTACCGCTACTATGTCGAGTATCCCGACCGCGATCGTTTTGAAGTTATCCGAACCAAGGACATTCACGTGATTCCGGGACAGATCGACATTGGCGGGGTGAAGGTGAAGAACAAGTTCGATGTCGCCCTCATTCACAACGGCGATAAGGGCTACGAAATCACCTATAAGGGGACGGCGGCGCAGGATAAGCTCGATTTGACCAACTATCTTCGCCGGCGCGAGCACTCGATCGAGTGGATATTCCGCAAATGGATACGCGATCCGAACGTTGCCCTTTTTTATAATGGCGCGGCGGTGGTGGACGGCAAAGAGACGGAAGGGGTCACGCTGCTCAACAGCCAGGATGATTCGGTGAACGTCTTTCTCGACCTGAACACGCACTATCCGGTGAAGATCAGCTATTCATGGCGCGATCCGAAAGATAAACAGAAGGATATCGAAGATGAGGTCTATGACAGCTACAAGCCGGTGCAGGGAATCTGGACCCCGCATTCTATTACCCGCTACTTCAACGGAGAGACCTCGCAACAGCGCTTCATCACCACCGCCAGCTATAACCTGAAATTGCCCGACACGATGTTCGAGGCGTCGGTAACTTATGATCCCTCGGTGCCGGTCAAGAAGCGATGAGACTGGATCTTGTTGATTTCCAACCGCCAAAACAGTCGAACTTCACCCTTTGGTAACCTACGGTCATCCACAACCGCCTGAACAACTTAGCCCCAGTCCCGGTGCACTCGACCACGGAGTGTGGCTATTTTGCCACATGCGAAACTTGTCCGGCCGCTGTAAGCTGACACACAACATTAGACTTACAAGCGCTCCCCCCTTGACGCACGAGCAGACAATTCGTGCCGCTGTTACCTGCACCGGAGCAGGACTACACAGCGGCGCCCCGGTTACTTTGCGAATCCTCCCGGCACCGGCCGGTACCGGAATCGTATTTCACCGCACAGATCTCGATAGTTTTCCCATCGAAGCCAGCGGACGCAACGTGGCTCGCGTCAGCTATGCCACCAGCCTGATGAAAAAGGGCGTGCTCATCTCGACCACCGAGCACCTGCTGTCGGCGTTCACTGGCGTCGGCATCGACAATGCCATCGTGGAGCTCGACAATCTTGAATTGCCAATCCTCGACGGTAGCGCGAAGCCGTTTGTCGAAATGATTCAGAAGGCTGGGATTCGCAAGCAGCGCAAGGCTCGCACCTATCTGCGGATCGTGCGCGACATTGAATTGCGTGAGGGCGATAAATTTATTGCGGTCTATCCGGCAGACATCTATTCGGTCGCTTATTCGATTAATTTTCCGCATCCGCTGATCGGGAAGCAGAGTTTTTGCGTGCGGCTGACCAACGGCAGTTATCTGAGAGAGATTGCACCGGCGCGGACCTTCGGGTTCCTGCACGAAGCCGATGCTATGCG
The DNA here is from genome assembly GCA_963800565.1 of uncultured Acidobacteriaceae bacterium. Lineage (GTDB taxonomy): Bacteria > Acidobacteriota > Terriglobia > Terriglobales > Acidobacteriaceae > Acidiflorens. Next base: position 1,622,916 of record CAWDBM010000006.1, on the reverse strand, counting down.
ACAGCAAGGCCTGATTCGCGGGGCATCCACGGCGAATGCCATCGTGATGAACCGCAGCGAAGTGCTCAACCCGCCGCTGCGTTTTCCTGACGAGTTTGTCCGCCACAAAGTGCTTGATCTGATCGGCGACCTGGCGCTCCTCGGAAAGCAGATACTTGGTTCAGTGGTTGCTGATCGCGCTGGTCACGCCATGCACACTGCTCTGGTGTCGCGCATTCTGCGTGATAGGTCGTACTGGGAAGAAACTTCGCTGCAGGATGAACCCGCGCTGCCCTCGTTCGCCGCGGCCGCCAGCGTCAGTGTGTGATAAGGCAGAGCCATTACCACAGGGGACGCAGGGGAGCACAGGGAATTTCGCCGCGGCAACTGCCGATCACTCCCAACGGTTAAGGTCTACTTCTCCCAATCCCTGCCGTCGACCATGCGCCGTATACCGTCTTTCAAACGAGCGACATGAAAATTGATGAGTAGCCCGACGTTTTTTCCGCTCAACCGAAGGTATGACAGCAATTGCGCTTCATGGACGGGATGGATGGCGTCCACACACTCGATCTCGACTATCACCAGGTTCTCGACAAGTAGGTCGATTCGATAGCCGATATCCAGTTTTTCGCCTTCGTAGATTACCGGTAGACCTAATTGCGTTGCCACCTTCAACCTCGGTTTCGCAACTCCTGCGCCAGGCACGCTTGGTAGGCGCTCTCCAGCAAACCCGGACCGAGTAGCGAATGAACCTTCATAGCAGCATTGACGACGATGCCGGAAACTTGATTAACGCGAGGTGTGGGGACGAGCGTGGGAGTGGCCATTTGTTCCGCCTGCAGTCATCGATACCAGCCGAGTGACTGTCCCGTCTGTGACGGACCACCATCTTTGTTTGTGATGAATAAGCCCAAGGGCAACCACAGGGAGCACAGGGGGACACAGGGGAACCCCAAGGCCTCAGGTGTGACTTCCCCTGTGCCCCTCTGTGTCCCCTGTGGTTAAGGATTCTTACCAGCAGGTAACGACGCTACTCGCGCGTGTCTCCCAACACTCCTACGCTAATTCCCGAGGGCTCGGCTTTTGTGTGGTAAATGCGCTCGGTCGCTTTCACGAAATCGCCAGGCTTGGCGTCGGGAATGTCGACGAATGTTTGCGGGTTGCGGTCGGTAAGTGGGAACCACGAGCTCTGCACTTGGACCATGATGCGGTGACCGCGGCGGAAGGTGTGGTTCGCGTCGGGAAAAGCGGCGTTGATTTCTTCCACTTTGCCCGGAGTAAACGGTTCCGGCTTTTCGAAGCTGTGGCGGAACTTGCCGCGAAACGGTTCGCCGCGCACCAGTTGCTGATATCCGCCCATGGTAAAGGCCGGAGCGCCGACGTCGGTTCGTGGCTTACTTTCGTCGTCTCGCGCGTCGAGTTTGCTGTCCGGATAATCCGGCGGATACACGTCGATCAGCTTCACATCAAAATCGGAGTCGGTGCTGCTGGTCGAGACAAAAAGCCGCGGCGAAATCGGTCCGGCGATGGTCACGTCTTCCTGCAGGACTGGAGTCTGGTAGACCATTACATCCGTCCGACTGGAGGCGAAGCGCTGGTCGGAGACCATGTATTCCTGCGGCACGTCGGTGGCCTGGTAGCTCACGAAAGGCACGGGCTTGGCCGGATCGCTGACGTACTCGTCATATTCCGTAGACTCGGAAGCTTGTGGTGGATCGAACGACAGCTCTCCGTGCGCATGAAAATATAAGGTTTTCGCCTCGGCATTCTTCGGAGGCCAGGCTGAATATTTTCTCCACACATTTGTGCCCGTCTCGAAAACATAAGCCTTTGGCAGTTTGGCATCGCCTTTGCCTTTGAGATACTGCTCAAAAAACGGAAACAGAATATTGCGGCGGTAATAGTCGCCGGTGTTGGCGGCGAACTCTACCCGCCCCAGATGTTCGCCATCGAGCCGCGCCCATCCGCCGTGAATCCATGGCCCAACTACCAACGCGTTGAAAATCCCGGGATTTTTCTGGTCGATGGAGTGGAAGGTAGAGAACGGCCCCTGCAAATCCTCGGCGTCGAACCATCCTCCCACCGTGAGCACGGCACAATGGATGTTATTCATGTGCGGCGCCAGGTTGCGCACCTTCCAATATTCGTCGTAGGTGTCGTGATGCAGTTGGTCGTCCCAGAGCGCGCTTCGGCCGGCGAGAAGCTTTGACAGATTCGCGAGCGGCCCCACTTTTAAATAAAACTCATAGCCATCTTTCGTGCCGTAATCGAAAGGTACTGTCTTCTGCGGCAATTGCGGGTTGTCCTGCGGCTTGAACGAGCTGTAGAAATCAAAATTCGCCTCTAGCATGAAGGCGCCACCGTGGTAAGCGTCGTCTCCCATAAAAAGGTCGGTCATGGGAGCCTGCGGCGACGCGGCTTTCAGCGCAGGATGCGAATCGATGATGCTGGCCGAGGTATAGAAGCCGGGATAGGAAATTCCCCAAATGCCGGCATTGCCATTGTTGTTAGGCACGTTTTTGAGCAGCCAGTCGATGGTGTCGTAAAGGTCGCTGGCGTCGTCGACATCATGCTTCGACTGCTTATGATCGATGTGCGGAGTCATCTCGACGAACTTGCCCTCGGACATATAGCGGCCGCGCACATCCTGAAAAACAAAAATGTATCCCGATCGTTCGAACTCAGGCGACGGGCCAAGGCCCTTGCGATATTGATCCACACCGTAGGGCGACACGCTATAAGGAGTGCGCAGGATCAGGAACGGATAAGCCTGAGAGCTGTCTTTCGGCACATAAACCGCCGTGAATAGATGCACGCCATCGCGCATGGGAATTCGATATTCATATTTCGTGTAGTGTTCTTTGACGTTGAATTCCGGCGCATCCGTCTTGCTCTGGGCGGTGGTATCAGAACCGAAGGCCAACTCTCCCAAAAGTGCGAGCACCAGAAAGATAAAAGTACATAACCCCGACGAACCCCGACGCTGCATACGCGCTCCTCTACCCATACTGGAAGCTGAATAAGCAAGCTATCTGCACATCGGGAAACGAGTCAACCGGAGTTTATTGAACTGGAATTTATTTAACTCGGAAAGCTGGCCTCGATTGACCGCAGGGGTGAGGTCGATTCAGTCGAATGGCTAGGCTACATTCCCTTCGTGAGGAGCGGCGCGTTGAGCCAACAATCGCAGCAGTTCTGCTTCGGCTTCGGCGCGTACGCGGTCGGCGAAAGCAGTGGCGCTCTGGCGATACTCGGCTCCGAGGGGCGACAGGCGCGCCTGTAGATAAGGTTGGTCTTCTTCCAGGCGCTGCAGCAAGCGCTCGGTGCGTGCGATTTTTTCTTCCAGGCTAATCATTTGAGACTAATCGTGAGGTGACAGACCACCGTCTCTACAGTGCCACAGCGACGGCAGCATGCAAGTTGCAAGCTGGATACCGTCTGGACAGGCGGCGGGGAAAGAAATCTCGGAAGGCGGATGTTGAAGAGGGGTTAGCCGAGCATACCGTGGCCATCGAACGCTTCGGGCATTTCTTCCTGCAAGCGGTCGGTCAGCCACTTTTCCAGTTGATACTGGGAGCTTTGCGGTACCTCGAGAAAGCGGATGCCGGCGCAGCCGGTTCCGTCGGCCCACGCGATTTCGCATTTCAATTCGAGCGAGACGTTCATCACCGGGAGCGTGAACGTGATTTGCCCTTGCGCATCTTTGGCTAGCTTGCCGAGAACGCGAATGGCCATTCCGCCTTCGCTTACATTGGTTGCGGTTGCGGTCATTCCCTGATTGTTCGGCAGGCTGATTCGCACCGGCATGTCCACGGGATGGCGAAAATACCGCCGCCGCTCCCGTACCATGAAATTCAGCGCCGCATGGAAGCAGCGCGAGGCATGCATCAAAGTGAGCGGTTTCTGCAGAACAAAGTTGGCTCCCGAGCTAAACGCCTGCTGGGTCGTCGTTTTTCCGTTCACCACGGCAAACGATACGGCTTTGGCGTTGCTTTGCGTCTGGCGGAGCATGCGCAGAAGATCAAAGCCGTTCTGCACGTCGTCGCAGTCAATGATCACCGCATCAAACTTGCGTTTCGCCAGCAGATCGTTGCCCGGCGGGCCGCCCGGGCAAACCTGCAACTCGGCCGAAATCTTCTCCAATGCTGGCCGCAGCACGCCCAGCAGAGCAGCATCACGGCTGATGAGAAGAGTGTCCAGATTCATCGCATTTTCATACTAACGGGGCCGGACAAACCACGAAAGTAACCGAGGTACAGGGTGCGGTTACTGCGGCGACGCCTATGAGAGGGCAGTTCCAGTTCTTTATCAGCCCGACGGGTCAACATATTTCCTATGTTTTTGCTGGATTCTCCCGCTTTTCCCCTCCAAACTGTTGGCGTGAGCGAAACTGCGTATCTCTCTCTGGGGTCCAACCTCGGAGATCGCGCCGCCAACCTGCGCGCCGCACTGGCGCAATTAGAGTTTGCAGGCCGGTTGTTGGCCGTTTCGGCTTTCTACGAGACCCAGCCGGTCGATGTGCCCGACCAGCCCTGGTTTCTGAATTGTGTGGTTGCCATCGCCACCGACAAGTCGCCGCGAGAACTGCTGCAGTTTGCGTTGAAGGTGGAAGCCGAAATGGGACGCCTCCGTATGCGCGACAAAGGGCCGCGCAACATCGATATCGATATCCTTTTGTTGGGCGATCGCACGATCGACGAGCCGGGCCTGAAGATCCCGCATCCGGCGATGCATAAGCGGCGATTCGTGCTCGAGCCGCTGGTGGAAATTGCGCCCGAGGCGCGCCATCCCAAGCTCGGAAAAACCGCTGATGAACTTCTAGCGGAGTTGGCTGACGGGCAGACGGTACGGCGACTATGAAACCGCGAACGTATTGAGCCTACGGAATCACAATGCGGCTCCCCCCCGCGTCTGGCCCAGCGATCGCTGGTTGCTTCTCGGGAAACTGCGCGAACAAAAAATCGACAAATGCCCGCGATTTCGGGCGCCCGGAAGTGCGGCCGCGGGCCAGTCGCAGCAGAAATACGAGCGCCTTTAGCACATCTGAATCCCGCAGCCGCGTGTGCCCTATATGCCGCTGCTCGGCCTCGCGAAACTCCCGCACCATCGTCTCGACCTCGCGGGCGATGCTCTGGTGCGCCAGATTGGCAGTCGGCTGCTCATATATGAGATTCGAGTTCACCAGCGTTTGATAGCTTTTTGCCAGCGAACTCAAAGCCGCTATCAGATCGCGATCCATCAACGAACGGCCGTCGAGCGAGCGCTCGGCGCGGGCGCTCTTGGCGAGCGCGTAGCTCAATCCGAGAATCAGCTCCTCACGCTCGTAAAGAAACTGCTCGGAAATTTCGATCTCGGGAAACAAAGCCGCGCGGTCTTCTGTGCCGGACGGTTCGTTGTGAGCATCGTGATCGCGCGCCTGCTGCCGCGATTGCAAAAGATAAGGACAGTCGCTCGGACAGTCGAGTGTGACCTCGCGTTGCTCGCCACAGCACTGCGGACAGATCTTTCCATGCACCGCCGGGCAAAATCGCTTTTCTTTACGAAGTTCACAGATTGCGCAACTCAACTCAAGGGCCTCGATTCAATTATTTCACGGAAGAACCTGCTTCACCGCCGAGACGCCGAGGACGCCGAGAAGAGCTTTCTGCTCGACTCGCTTCGAGTCCCGTAGATGCTGCCCGCAGATTTTCGCTCCGCGACCTCAGCGTCTCTGCGGCAGAAATCCCCAGCTTTTCGCGACTGCACCATTCCTGATGCAAATCAGAAAACCTGATCGCAGCTATAACCGATTTCTATTTGTCCGCCCGCCTCCCGCGCGATAGCCTATTTCGTTATCATTAGTCATTCTGGGCTGCGCCCCTACAAGGAGAGGCATGTCAACTGAACTGCGGAATTTTCTGGCAATCCCCTACGATGAACTGCAAGAGATGAATCTGAAGGCGAAGAAGCAACGCCTCGATCGCGTCGCTCCCTCGAAGATTCAGGAGGAGCGCCTCAAGTATCTCGCCGACGAGGGCCGCATCAAGGCCGTGACCGTGATGTTCAGCGATCTCGAAGGCCGTCTGCACATGCTCGACTACGACAAGAAATTCCTGCTCAAGAGCTACGATAACCTTACCTTCGACGGCTCATCGATTCGCGGCTTTACCGCGCAGCGCGAGAGCGATTTACGTCTAGGCATTGACTGGAGCGCCTTTTACTGGGGGCCGGCCGACGTTTTCGGACCCGGCAAAGTGATGGTGTTCGGCGAAGTCATCGACAAGGGCGGCGAGCCTTACGCCGCCGATATGCGCGGAGTTCTCAAGGGTTTCGCCGAGGGTCTGTACAAGAAGCAGGGCTATACCTTAAACGCGGCCAATGAAATCGAGGGCTTCCTGTTTAATGGACCGGACGCGGAGCGTACTTATCACGAGACTGGCAAGTTCGAATATGTGAATACGGGCGGCTACTATCACTCGCTGCCCGGCGACCCGCTGCGCACTTTCATCGACACGACAGCCGAAGTGCAGCGCGCCATGGGATTCGAAAACGAAAAGGATCATCCGGAGGTCGCGCCTTCGCAGTTCGAAATTAATTACAACTACGCGGAAGTCGTCGCCGCCGCTGACCATATTCAACTCTATAAGCTGATCTGCCGCCAGGTTGCACGCAACATGGAATTCACCGCTTGTTTCCTACCGAAGCCGGTCGTCGGCGTGAACGGCAGTGGCATGCACACCAACGTTTCCATCAGTAAAGGCGGCAAGAATCTTTTCTGGGATCCGAAGGGCGAAGAAAAGCTGAGCAAGGCGGGATGGGAGTTTATCGACCGCATCCTCACCCACGGAAACGACATCTGCCTGTTGCTGAATCCGAGCGTCAACGCCTATCGCCGCCTCGATCCGCACTTCGAAGCTCCCAACCAGATCAAGGCTTCGGCGGTTGATCGTGGATCGATGATTCGTATTCCCATCGGCAACGAGCGCAGCATGCGCGTAGAGGTTCGTTCCGTGGCGCCCGATGCCAATCCCTATTTGGTTATGCTCTCGATCTTTAAGACCGGACTCGATGGCACCACTGCCAAGATTAAGAATCTGCGCCAGGCCGAACGCTATCTCCCCGACAACATCTACAAGGCGCTAGCGGATTTCCGTAAAGCCGATTGGACGTCAGAATTAATGGGCGAAGACGTAAAGGGCCGCTATGCCGACCTGAAAGAAGCATCGGCCGATCGCTGCCCTCGGCTGCTGGGCACGTTCGTTAAGGCGCCCGAGGTGCAGTATCACCATGACGTTTACAACCAGTATTTGTGGAATAAGTTTTAGAAAAAGCCAATCGTGAAAATGGACAAATGGACGTCCGGCGCCGACTACGATCGGTGGATGGGGCGTTGGAGCCGTTTACTGGCTGATGAATTTCTGCAGTGGCTGAATTTGCCCGCGAAGCTGCGTTGGCTGGATGTTTGCTGCGGCAGCGGCGTTCTCAGCGAAGCAATTGTTGAGCGCTTCGCACCCAGACGGATCGTGGGTGTGGATGTATCACTTCAGCAAATTGAATTTGCCCGAGCGCATCGCGCCAGTCCCTCTGTCAGTTTCCAGGTCGGCGACGCGATGGCGTTGCCTTTCGAAGCGGCCAGCTTCGACGCGATTGTCTGCGGCCTCGGATTGAATTATCTGCCCGACCCGAAAAACGCCTTGCACGGAATGCGCCGCGTTGCAGATCGCGGAGGCGTGATAGCAATCTACGTTTGGGACTACGCCGAGGGAACACGTTTTTTACGCGAGTTCTGGGACGCCGCGACAGCTGTCGACCCTGAAGCTGCGGTTTATGATCAGGCCCATCGCTTCGGGCTCTGCAATCCAGAGTCGCTAGGAGAATTGTTTGACAGCGCCGGCTTGGAGCGTGTGACGGTTCAGGCGCTCGACATCATCACGCGCTTCGTCAATTTTGACGACTACTGGCAGCCGCTGCTTGCCGGACAGGGCTCCGCTCCCAATTATCTTATGAGCCGTGACGCGGCGACGCAGGTCGCGATTCGCGAGCGCCTGCGCCACGCGCTGCCGGCCGACGAAGCGGGAATTATCGAGTTGCCGGCTCGCGGGTGGGCGGTTTCGGGAAGGAGCGACTGAATGTGCAACATGCAAGATCTCAGCCCAGCGTCGGCTGTTTGTTTCGGATGAGCGTCCTTCCAAAAGGACTGTCCCACGCCTACCCCTTCGGGGACTATAACTCTTCTTGTTAACTTGCGATAATCGTAGTTTCCCATGGAATTCACTCTCGTCGACGAGCGCTGGCTGCCTAAGTCAATTCTCTGCCTGCGTGATTACAATCTGGGTAAATTTCTCCACGACCTGGTCGCGGGCATCACCGTCGGCCTCGTTGCCCTGCCGCTGGCCATGGCCTTCGCCATCGCCTCGGGACTATCGCCTCAAGCGGGGATCTACTGCGCCATCGTCACCGGCTTCATCATCTCCGCGCTCGGCGGCTCGACCACACAGATCGGCGGACCAACCGGGGCTTTCGTCGTGGTCATCGCCGGCATCGTCGCTGCTCACGGCGTCGATGGACTTTTCATGTGCACCGTCATGGCCGGACTCATTCTCGTTGTCATGGGCCTCACTGGCATGGGGTCGGCGGTAAAATTCATTCCTCGCCCCATCGTCATTGGTTTTACCAACGGAATCGCCGTCCTCATCGCCAGCACACAAGTCAAAGATTTCTTCGGGCTCACTCTCGAGAAAGTTCCTGGCGTCTTCTGGTTGCGCATGGAGGCGCTGATCCAGAATTTTCATACTTTCTCGTTCGAGGCTACTGCGCTCGCTGGCGGAACCATCATCATCATTCTCAGCTGCCGCGCGCTGTCCAACCGCGTTCCCGGCGCAATCGTCGCCCTTGTCCTGGGCACTGTCGCGGTGTGGATTTTCAAACTCCCGGTCGCCACTATCGGCACGCGGTTCAACGGAATCCCCAGCGGGCTGCCGCATCTCCATATCCCTGCCTTCCGCACGGACCTGATTCACGGCCTCCTCGGCCCCGCCTTAACCGTGGCCATGCTGGGCGCCATCGAGTCGTTGATGTCCGCTGTAGTTTCCGACCGCATGAGTAACAGTGCCAACGCGAGCGACCGGCACAACCCGAATGTCGAATTGGTAGCGCAAGGCATCGCTAATATTGCCTCGCCCATGTTTGGCGGGCTGCCCGCTACTGGCGCCATCGCCCGCACGGCCACTAACATTCGCGCTGGAGCGAAAACGCCTATTGCCGGCATGATTCACGCGCTAACGCTGCTGGCGATTCTGCTCTTTGCGTCAAAACTGGTGAGCTTCGTCCCCATGGCTGTGCTCGCCGGCATCCTGATGGTCGTGAGTTACAACATGGGCGAGTGGCGAGAGATTCCGTCGCTGCTCAAGTTGACAAAAACCGACGTCAGCGTCTGGCTCGTGACTTTCGCGCTGACCGTCTTCGCCGATCTTACTGTGGCGGTCCAGGCGGGAATGATCCTGGCTGCGCTTCTCTTCATCAGCCGAGTCGCCGCCACTACCACGGTTTCTCAGGTCACCGACGACTATGTAGAAGACGGGCGAGTCCACATTCTGCAGGACAAAGACATACCCTACTACGCGACGATCTTTCGCATCCATGGGCCGTTTCTCTTCGGAGCGACCGACAAGATCGACCTGATTACCGAAAATATTCACGAACTGCCGCCGGTGGTAATTCTGCGGCTGCGCAACATGACCGCCCTCGATGCCACGGGCCTGTTTGCTCTCGAAGAAGTCGCGCGCACTTTGAAAGCCAGCGGCCGGGCGCTGATTCTCTGCGGCGCCCGAGAGCAGCCCCTGCGCCTGATTCAGCAAACAGAATTTGAGGAGTTAGTAGGCCCGGAAAATATTTGCGACAACGTGCAGGGCGCGCTGCTTCGAGCGGAAGAGGCGTTTGAAAGACTGCAACCGGCGGCCAGAGCCACGACACTGACTCAGCCGTAGGCCGGCCGTTTGTGAAAAGAGCTAGTGCATCGCAGCGACATTCACCAAGTTGGCGTTAAGATACCGGCTCATAGCCAAGTCGACGATTGACCCGATCATCTCCATGTAAGTCATCCCCGACGCCTTCGCGGCCATGGCAAATTCCTGCCGGCTTGCCAGCCATGGATTGGGATTCGCCTCGATCACATACACGTCGCCATTCGGGGCCAGCCGCATGTCGATGCGTCCGTAGTCTCGCAGCTTCAGCGCGCGATAAGCTGCGAGGGCAGTATCTTCCAATCGCTTGCGGGTAACTTCATCGAGATCGTCCGCGATGGCCGACTTAGTCAACTTATAAGCTTCTGTATTCTTTTCAAACTTCACATCGTAACTCGCGATGCGCGGCGTGCCTTCGGGCAGGCGCGACAGGTCAAGCTCAATTAATGGCAGAACTTGTGTGCGCTCATAACTACCCAGGATTCCCGCATAGATCTCTCGCCCTTCGATGTATTCCTCGATCAAGGCGGGCGAATCAAACTCGTCCTGTATATACTCGATCCGCTCCATCATCTCTTTGATGTTCTTGACCACGGAACCGGCATCGATGCCTATCGATCCATCTTCCCACGAAGGCTTCACGATGAGCGGAAAAGAAATGTCGTGCGCGTGATCAATACGCCCGCGATAGGAAGTAGCAAAGAACGGAGTCTTAATGCCGTGGAATGCAAAAATCTTTTTTGCGATCGCCTTGTCCTGTGACATGAAGATCGCGTGCGGGCCCGCGCCCGTATAGCGCAGTCCCAGTAGATCGACGTAGGCGACTACGTTCATTTCTTTGGTGTCGTCGCCGTCGAACGATTCCGTGAGATTGAACACAAGGTCGGCGTCGCAACGCGAAAGTGAATGCAGAGACGCGGGGCGCCCATCCAGTTCAAAAAAAGAAGGCTCATGGCCTAGTTTCTGCAGGGCCTCAAAGATTTCCTCGCGATCCGTTTTCTCTTTCTTGACCGCCTTAACTTTCTTGTGAGGCTTGCGCGTTGCTCCAGCCTCCTCTTTCGCCGCCGCCGCAACCGGGTCTTCGTTCCACAGGTCGTAAAGCAGCGCGATTTTGAGTTTTGCACCAATCATGCAGTCTCTCCCCGGAAAATCAGCTGTCAGGCGTCAGGTCTCAGGTCTTAGGAAAACCTGCGCCCTTGAAGTGCCCTAAGGCTGTATAAACTTTCCTTTCGCCACATAAGTCATTACCAGCGCTGTAACATAGGCTGTAACTTCGGCCAGATGCTCGGCGCTGCGCGTCTTATCGGTGCGCAAATCCAATTCCTCCGCGCGCCTTTCAATCGTGTCGACCAATGTTCTGATCAGCGGACGCTGCGCTCCCGTCCACTGCGCGACTTTGTCGATCACCGCCTTGCGATGTACATGCAGAAAATCGCGCGCCGCGACCGCCGCTTTTCGCCGCTTCGATACCGGAAAAATATCCCGCAGATCGGTGTCCGGAGTCAGTTCGGTGACCGCCACTTCTTCGCGTCCGTTCTGGTGATAAAACTCCGCCACGGTGTTTTCCATGTCGTCGACCGTAATATCGGCCTGTCCGCGCCGCTTCGGAGGCTCGATCTTCCCCAAGGTCCGAGCCAGCCGATTCAGATAAAGCAGTTTCGCCATCGCTCCCCAACCACGATAGCGTTTGCGCCAGTTCGACCGCGGAGTCAGCCACACCGCAAACGTCTCGGCGAAATCTTCATCCGGATGCTTCTGCGCATACCACCCCGGCAGGTGCCGCACATAGTCGCGCGAAAACGGCGCTGGCCGATAGTTATCGTGATAAGGCCGGCGAAACGGCCCAAACATCTGTTTCCACTCGGGCCGATTGTGCAACTTATGCGCATAAGTGAATGCGTGTCCCGCTTCGTGCCGCAGATACATCATGATTTCCCGCGCGTCTTCAAGGTCATGCGTTTCTTTTTCCAGCTGCGCCAAAGCCGTGTGTGCCAGATAAAACGGTATGCCAATAATTGGCTCGCCCGAAGGGCATCCCCACTCATCGGTCAAGTAACAAGCCGGGCGAAACTTAGTAAGTCCCTTAGCCTCCAACTCGCGGTAAAGCTGCTCGACAAAGCGCTCCACCGGAGATCCGGCGAGCTGAAGCCCAAGCTCACGAATCGGCCGGCCAAGAAGTTCCTGGTAGGCAGCGGATTCAGTTTTCGCGATTACGGTGTTCTGCACAAACGCTCGCTAACCAATAGGCTGCAGCCCGCGAACACAGGCTGGGAGAGGCGATGTCAACAAGATTAACGGTAACGGAAAGAAGAGTTAGGTAGAAGTTACGGGGGTAACGGAGAAGGCAATCGCAGCCGGGCGAAATGCTTAGACCGATTTGCTTGCGGCTTTATCGGCGCGTCTGCTTGCCCATTTCACCATCACGCGCGCCACTTCTTCCGGACTAATTCCGCTATTCTGCCGCCAGATCATATGCCGCATGTAGCCATCCTCAAACTCGGGGATCACCTCATCCGCCGCAACCGGCTTGATGTTATGCCAATCGCGTTGCGTCTTGAACTGATGATAGAGCTGATCGGTGGGCGTGCCTTTATCCGCATGAATTGTGCGCACCCACGCCGGGCGATCGAGCCCGGTGTGCGGCATGGTGGTAAGGGTGTGACTGCTCCCGTCGGTGTAGCGGGTGGCAAATTCAATCCAGCTTCCCCTTCGCGTGTGATCGTAGATATGCGCAGCTATATAAGTTTCCGGATGATGCAGCATACGAATCAGCACGTCCGGCATTTTGTCGATGGCGAAAACGCCCAGGTCTCTGAATCCGGCATCCCGCAGCGGGGCCGCCTGTCGCTCGACTGCCGGCCCATGCGTCCAGGCGGGAGAGTCGACGCGCACAAGCGTGATGCGGTCAGGTGTGCGTTCGAGCGCTCGGCGACCAACCGCGGAAAGGGCGTTTCGCACGACTGTCTTCACAAAAAAGCGAACGTAGAGCTCCTTCGCGGCCCAGAGGCCCGCGAGCACGAGGATAATTTCCAGGAAGATTTTCGGGCCCATAGTTCAGTTCTCCGGCGATTCTCGTGGTCGAAGCAGGTTCAGTTTTTGCGATGGCTAGTGTTATGGGCGAACGTCGTTATGCACGAACGTCGCTCGCCAACAAATAAGCGGCAGTCCGCGAACACGGGGAGGGGCGGTATCACTGAGATTAACAGTAACGGAATGCGGGGGTTAGGTAGAAGTTACGGGGGTAATAGGCAGACTGCAACTCGTCTGAGAATCTCCAGTCGCTCGGCGCAAACCCGGATCTTCAACGCCGGATGGGGACTTTGGTAGTTACTTTGCCCTTATGGTAGAGCATATCCTCTCCGCGATTATGGAGATTTCCCTTGGAGTCCATCAGCAGTCTGACCGCCCCGTTACGCATGACGCTAGCGCTAATCGGAGCTTCATTGTCTCTGCAACGGGCCCGGATATTGTTTTTTGCGGCGACGAGGAGTTTCGCCATGGCTTCTGCCCCTAAGTTTCCCGGCATTACGAAATGCCTAACTCTGTATTGTCGTAGGTCGGAAATCTCTCGTGGACGATATCGTTGGTGCCAGTCGGCAGTGATTAATATCCAGCCGTGTTGTCCAACTTTAGGTAGGAATGTTTCGTCAGCCGTCCCGGTATTAGGTAGAACATCCTGTTTGTAGATGCGGTATCGAATGCCCGCTCGGCCAAGTTCTTGCACGACCTCAGGACAGTCCCAGTTCTCGTCGAGGTAGAAGGTAAGGCTAGGCAGCCTTTTCGTTGACTGAGCGCCCGAGTTCCCACTCGACCGCTTCTTTGATCTCTGCCAGGGATCTACCATAGCTATTCGCGATCGAAGGAATTGAATCACCGCCGCGGAAACGGCTTGCCAGGAACCCAGTGGTTAACCGGGAGTCTTTTAGCACCGGCAGGCCAAAACATACAGCCGGATTTATTTCAATGGTTCGGGGTGGTTGCTCTCGGTTGGTAAGCTGTTCGCGCCGCGTGTAGGGGAAGATCCGTAGCGCGACGCCGTGAGGGTCTCGTTCTACTCGCTGCAGATAGCAGCCGACAATCTCTTCCATTTCGTACTGGCCCCATAGCGAGGCATTAAGTGGTTTGCCCTTCTTGTAGAAGACAACATTTTTTCCCTCGGTCCTGATGTCATAATCCGCGAGGGGGTGGCGCGACTTCTCAGTTTTCAGAAGGAAATCGACGGCGCTTCGAATACGAGACGTGTGTACTCCATGAATCTTCCGGAGGCCCTCAAGCACATACAATTCGACGAGATTCTTGAACGAAAGCAAGCGCGGCGAATGGGAGGCCAAAATGACGATCTCGTTAGGCTCCTCCGTCCAGTACGAAAGCGTCGACATCGGAATGTGAAAATACCGAACGGCCTCGATGGGCGAGTAGTTCGGCACATCCAGAACGTTGTGCTTTCCCTTAGCCATGTGGCGACGCTGAAGCATAGAACAACCCACAAACCTTGTCATTACCATTTTCGCTGGGTATGGTTGGAAATCCAATTGTCGAAGGTAATACGCGAGATTTCTGAAGGAGGCCCTGCCCCCGTCGGCCGGGCAACTTTCAACCCGTTTTTGCAAGGACTTGCCCGGACTGCCCGGCTAATTGGCTCCGTTTAGCGCTGCCTACTGTATCAGCGTCCCATTCCCATTCGGTTCTTCCGGCGGAATCACCACTGCTGCTGCCACGCGGTCTCCTGGCTCGATGTTCAGCAGACGTACTCCCTGGGCTGAGCGGCCTGATTCGCGGATGAATTTGGATTCGATGCGGATGATTTTGCCGTACTGGCTGATCAGCATCACTTCGGATTTCTCTGTCACCTGCGATATGCCGACAACTTTGCCGTTGCGCGCGGTTGTCTTGACGTTGATCACGCCTTTGCCGCCGCGATTGGTCAGGCGATATTCGTCGGCGGGAGTGCGCTTGCCGTATCCATTCTCGGTTACGGAGAGAATCAGAGAGCCTTTTTCCGGCACCAGGTCGGCGACCTCCGGAGCGACATCGCCATCCTTCGCGACCGCCTTCGCTTCCGGCTTGATCGTGGTGGCCATGCCGACGATGTAATCCTTCTCGCCAAGGTTCATCCCGCGCACGCCGGTGGCGTTGCGTCCCATGGGGCGAACGTCGTTTTCGTCGAAGCGGATTGCCTGTCCGTCATGCGAGGCCAGGAAGACGATCTGATTGCCATCGGTCAGCGAGGCGGCGACCAGCTCATCGCCCTCTTCGATGTTGATGGCGATGATGCCGCGCTGCATCACATGGCAGAAGTCTTTGACGGCGCTCTTTTTCACCGTGCCGTTGTGGGTGGCGAAAAAGACGTAGCGATTTTCTTCTTCCAGGTCGCGCACGGCTAGCATGGTGCGGACGGTTTCTCCGGGCTGCAGGCCGACTAGATTGCCTACGTGCTTTCCCTTGCCGGCAGCGGCAATGTCCGGAATCTCGTAAACCTTGAGCCAGTAGACGCGGCCGGTGTTGGTGAAGATCAGAATGTAGGCGTGGGTGGAGGCGATGAAGAGATGCTCGACGAAATCCTCGTCGCGCGTCTTCATGCCGGTGCGACCGGTGCCGCCTCGGCGCTGCATGCGGTAGGTCGAGATCGGCGTGCGCTTCATGTAGCCGGAATGGCTGACTGTGACCGCGACTTGTTCGTCGGCGATCAGGTCCTCGAGCATGATCTCGGCCGCTTCATCTTCGATGACGGTGCGGCGGGCGTTGCCGTAAAGCTTCTTTACCTCTTCGAGTTCTTTGATGATTACTTTGCGCAGTTTGGATTCTGACGCGAGAATCGATTCGTATTCGGCAATCGCTTCGCGTACCTGCTTCAACTCGTTGGAAATTTCGTCGATCGAGAGCTTGGTCAGGCGATGCAGTTGCAGTTCGAGGATGGCGTCGGCCTGCTTGGTAGTGAAGGGCTTGTCGGCGTCGAGCTTCGGAGCGCGGCCCGTGGTGTTGATGTCGATCTTCTTGCCAGCGAAGTACGCGACCAAGTTCTCGCGAGCGTCGGCGCGGTTGGCGCTTCCGCGGATGATTACGATCACGTTATCGAGGTGGTCGAGCGCGGTGAGATAGCCTTCTAAAATGTGCTCGCGATCGCGTGCCTTATTCAGCAAAAATAAAGTGCGGCGGCGCACTACATCGACGCGATGGTCAATGAAGTGTTTGATCGCCTGGATCAGGCCCATTTCCTTCGGCTGCCCGTTGACCACGGCCAGCAGAATCATGCTGAAGCCCTCTTGCATCGAGGTGTGCTTGAAGAGTTGGTTGAGCACGATCTGCGGCTCGGCTCCGCGCTTGAGTTCGATCACGATGCGCATGCCATCGCGATCGCTTTCATCGCGCAGATCGGAGATGTCGTCGATCGTCTTGTTGTTGACGAGGTCGGCCATCTTCTCGATCAGGTAGCGCTTGTTCACCTGATAGGGAATTTCGGTGACGATGATTGCCTGGCGATCTTTGGAGATGCTCTCGATGGCGGCGCGGGCGCGCATCATGAAACGGCCGCGGCCGGTGCGGTAGGCTTCGAAAATTCCGGCGCGTCCGTGAATGATGCCAGCGGTCGGAAAGTCGGGGCCTTGCACAAATTTCAAAATTTCCGGCAACTGCGCGCTGGGATTGTTCACCAGCGTGATCGTCGCATCGACAATCTCGGTGAGGTTGTGCGGCGGAATCTTGGTCGCCATGCCGACGGCGATTCCGTCGGAGCCATTGACCAGCAAGTTCGGATAGCGCGCGGGCAAAACTGCAGGCTGCGTTTCTGTGCCGTCGTAATTGGGATAAAAATCGACTGCTTCTTTGTCGAGATCTTCCAGGAGCGCGGTCGAGACGCGCGTCAAACGAGCTTCGGTGTAACGATCGGCTGCGGGAGGATCGCCATCGACCGAGCCGAAATTTCCCTGGCCATCGACCAGCGGCGCGCGCATGGCAAAGGGCTGCGCGAGGCGCACCAATGCGTCGTAGACAGCGAGGTTTCCATGGGGATGATACTTGCCCATGACTTCGCCGACGATGCGGGCGCACTTGCGGGTGGCTCCGCCGGGGCGAAGGCCCATCTGCTGCATGGTGTAGAGAATGCGGCGATGCACCGGCTTCAATCCGTCGCGGACGTCGGGCAGGGCGCGGCCGATGATCACCGACAAGGAATAGTCGAGATACGACCGCTTCATCTCCTCTTCAATGTTGACGGGCTGCATGTTGAGCGCGCCGGGGCCAGTGGGGCCGTCGCCGCCGGGAGGAGGAGTCAGGGGGAGTTCGGGATTCTGATCGTCAGCCATTCGTAGCTCTCAGCTCTCAGTTGTCAGCTCTCAGTTGAAGCCTGCTCACAGGCGCAATATTCTACCCGCTCGCGCATCGTTGAAACCCGCTTCATGCCGTGGCGGCGATAAATGTGTAAGTTGTTGCATCTACAGGCGCTTAAATGAGCTTCTCTGTGTCAGAATTATAGCACGTTTTGGGCTTCAAGGTGGCGCGGCTGCGGTTGGTTTTTCAGGCTCTCCGCAAGGTCAGCAGGGTGATCTCTGGAGGGACACCTAGGCGAACGGGAAACCCGAAAGTGCCCAGGCCGCGGTTAACGTAGAGTGCGGCTTTTTGCGCGCCGTTGGTTGGGTGCGAAGCAGCAGCGTGGCCATGGTTCGACATTGGTAGATGATAGAGGCCGGCGACGAATGGAGTAATCAGGCGCGCGGGAGTGACGTTATGATCTACGATCTCGACTTTTACCTGGCCGCCGTGCGTGTGGCCGGCCAGACTGAGTTCGATGCCCAGGTCGGCGGCGCCGCGAAAGGAATTTGGATTGTGGGAGAGCAGGATGTTTGGCATGTCGCGACGGATGAGCGGCTCGATCTCGCGCAGCATCTGTTCTGGTGAAGCGTGCTCGCCGCTGACCATGTGGTCGCGCTGATAATCGACGCCTAGCAGATTGAAGCGGCCTCCATGGTGCTCGACGACCGCGTTCGCGGCGCGCAGCAGTCGCATTCCTTTTTCGTGGAAGAGGCGTTCGGCTTCGTCTTCGACACCGGCATAAATCTCGTGGTTGCCGTTGCATCCCCAGACGCCTAGCGGAGCGCGCAATCGGCTCAACTCGGCGATGCAGGCATCGAGTGGATCGCCTTCGCTCGAGACAAAGTCACCGGTGACGAACGAAATATCGGGATTCAAATCGTTCGCCATAGCGACGGCCCGGGCGATCTCGCGGGGCGGCATGTAGTCGCCGATGTGGATGTCGCTCAACTGCGCGATGCGCAGACCATCTAGCTCAGGAGGCAGATTCGCAATCGGCACATCGACGCGCTCGACGGTGTAGCGCAGGCGGCCGGCGGCGAACCCGTAAGTCGCGGCTAGAAAGGGAAAGCTGCCAGCGAGCACAGCGGCATATTGGAAAAAAGTTCGCCGCGAGGGGCTGAAACCGCCAGCGACCGCTCCGGGACGCAGACGGGCCGCTATGTTCGTGAACCACTCGATGGCTCCGACCGATTCGACGGCGAGGAAGCCGAAGACGGAAGCTACCAGCCAGAGGCGGGCAAATGTGGTGAGTGTTTTGCCTAGATGGAAAGCTCCGACGTTAAGCCGCGAGATGCCGCGGCCTAGCAGCGGATCGAGCAACGTAGCCAACAGAACAGCAGCCAGAGCGATTATTCCTACGTGAAGCCCCAAGCGCAAGTCGCCGCTGGAGAATGAGCCGATCCACGTCCACGCCCGCAGGAACCAGAAGCGCTGGACGAGGTAGACGGCTAGAAGAAAGAGAGCGAAAAAAAGAATGCGGGAAAGAATCAGGTTATTTACTCCAATTCGGGCTTACATAACCTTAGATGCGCTCTGAGCGGACCAAGACTCGACCGGGAAGACGCGGTATATCCGCAAAGTTCTGCTGTTCTCCAAATTTCTATAATCTACCCATGTAGCACATAACCACTGCGACGGAAGCTACATGCGACGATCCGCGTTGATTCTCACGTTTCAAGTACTGCCCGCGCTCCTGCTGGTCTTCGCAGGTTGGGGTTTCGATAATCTGCCAGCATTTTTTGACAGCCCGGCGCGCAGCGGATTGACCATCGTGACCTTGGCCGCATTTTCCGCCGGCATCCTTCTTAAGATAGATTTCAATCCTCTACGCCGGGGCGAGACGTCGGCAACAGTCGAAAACGTACAACTTGGAGTGCTCCTGCTTCTATCTCTGACACTGCTGTGGTTCCTGCCCTTTGCTGATCGCCACAGCATCCTCACGTCTCAAGAGGAAGGCTGGAGGTATCTCGGACTGCTACTTTGCTGCATCGGCGTTATCGTGCGCCTGCTGGCATTACGAAAGCTGGGCAATCAGTTTAGCGCCTACGTGACTCTCCAGCGGGATCATCGGCTGGTGCAGGATGGAATCTATGGCAGCATCCGCCATCCGCTTTATTTGAGCCTTCTGCTCATTCCGACCGGAATCGCTCTGGTATTCGCAAGTTGGCTTGCATTGCCAAGTCTGTTTCTTTCGGTCGTGTTTGTTTTTGACCGGATGCGAAAAGAGGAACGGCTGCTCGCCGGACACTTCGCTGCGGTGTTTGAGGAGTACCGGCGTCGCACCTGGAAATTGATCCCGCTCTTGTTTTGAATCCCAGATCGAGCCAGAGGGCCGCCGGGGCGACCGCTGTGATTCTAAAGGGCGATTTTCAAGGCTGCCGCGATTGTGGGGTCTATGAATCCTTTTGCCGAAATTCCCGCTCTTCTCTGGTAGGAGGAAATTTGAGCACAAGCATCTCCATCTCTCAGTTGCAAAATCAGTCATCCGCAGAGGCGTTGCGCGTGGACGTGCGCTCGGGTTCCGAATTCGCATCTGGCCATATCCCGGAAGCGGTCAACATTCCGATGGAGGAGATCGAAGGCCGCCTCGACGATCTGAATCCTCAGGTTCCCATTGTGCTCATCTGCCAATCGGGCACGCGGGCGCGTGTGACCGCACGATTGCTTGACTCCTGCCAACGGCAAATCGCGGTTCTAGAGGGCGGTACAAGGGCATGGATCAGCGCCGGCCTTCCCGTTGTAGCCAGCGTGAAAACGCGTTGGTCGCTAGAACGCCAGGTTCGTTTGGGTGCGGGCGTGATGGTGCTGACGGGTGCAATTCTGGCGCTGACCCTGAATCCGCTCTGGGCTCTTTTCTGCGGATTCATCGGCCTGGGCCTGACTTTTGCCGGGCTCACCGACATCTGCGCGATGGGGAGGATCCTCGAAAAAATGCCGTGGAACAACCGAAGTCAGTGTGCCACGAGCGATTCGAAACCATCCGAGGCGCGGTCGTGACCATTGTTCGGCATGCGAGGCCGGGCAGTGACACAATGGTGGCGTGGATTTCGATGCATTAGCCCGGGAGCACAAAGACGCTGTCTATCGTCAGATGATTCGCGTTTGCGGCAATCGCGAAGATGCGGAAGATGTGTTGATCGAGGCGCTGCTCAAGGCCTATCGCCATCTCAATCAATTGCGCGAATCTGCAGCCTTTCGGGCCTGGCTCGCGCAGATTGCGCGGCGTGTCTGCTGGCAACTGAGGGAGCGCGAATCGTTGTTGCCGCTCTTGCAGCTTTCGACGTTCGAAGAGGAAGGACGGGAGCTTCGCGGATCGGAACCTACTCCCGAGGCACGACTGGCCGCGCAAGAAATGAAGCGGTTGCTGAATGAGGCGATCGACGCTTTGCCTGCCATTTATCGGGCGGTCTATGAGCTATGCGATGTCGAAGACCTGAGTGGAGACGAAGTCGCGAGCCGGTTGGGAATTTCTCGAGCCGCGATGAAATCGAGGCTGCACAGGGCCCGCGATCTAGTGAGAACTCATCTTGACAACGCGCTGGTTCGGCAGACGTTGAAGTAACAGCAGATTGAAATTGCTTCATTAAGTCATTTACTAAGCGATTTGGAGGCACTTATGGAAGTTACGATAGAACACCTTGGAGCATTGCAGTTTGAGATCAAAGCGCGCCAACACACGATGGTGAGTGATCAGCCTCCGGAGAATGGGGGACATGATGAAGGTATGACGCCACCTGAGCTCCTACTTGCGTCGCTGGGTTCGTGCGTTGGCTTCTATGTGGCGCAATATCTTCGCAAGCACAAGCTGGGTTTCGAAGGCACCCGGGTTCGCGTAAATGCCGAGAAGTTGAAAGACCCTGGGCGCGTCGGGAACTTTCACATCGAGATCAAAACGCCGGCGCTTCTAACCGACGAGCACCGCGCCGGCGTCGAGAAGGCAGCCTATCATTGCCTGATTCATAACACTCTCCTGCACCCGCCGACGATCGAGATCGAGATTACATCTCCCGTTGTGGTTGTGCAGTGAGCGGTGGGAACGGAGTATCTGCAATTCTTGTGAGATAAAAAAGGCCGCGAGCTGAGAGCATCAACTCGCGGCCTAAATGTTGCGATCGCGAAATGCTAGTCCACGGTTATGTCTACGCTCTGTGAAGGAATGCCGTTGGTGACGACTACGAGCGTGCTCGCGCCGGTTTCGATGCCGGCGGGAACGTTGAAGTGAGTGGTCTGGAGCGCTGCCGACTGCATGGCATAGCTCGATGGATTGTGGGTCTTGCAATAGAACACATGGCCGGTCGAATTGTTGGTGATCCGGACCAGCGCATAGTTGGTGTAGGGCTGGTAGTCATCGCCATACGCTCCGCCCGCAGAAACGCCGGCGAACCGATAACCAGTCACCGCACCACCCTTGCCGTGGGTCACAGTCTTTGGGGCCTTGGTGATTTGCGGAGCCCATGCGGTGTTGTAGGTTCCGGCTGGATTGTAGAGCTCGATCGTCCGGCTGTAATCCGCGAACAGAATCTGTCCGGTGGGAAGCGCTAACAGGTGGCCATAGAAAGAGCCATCGTTCTTGGCATTCGGCGGATCGACAGTAGTAGTGAGGTTGGTTCCGTCCCACTCATAGAAGGTGGCGGGAGGGCCTTCGTTCGGGCTGCCCATGACCAGGACTTTTCCGTTGATTTCAATCGACGCCGGACCATCGGCGACGCTGACTTTCCCGGGGAAATCTGGGCCGTTGCTCCAGGTTGCGGTCGCGGTATCGTAGATAGCGGTGCGGCCAGCGCCGCAAGTATTCGCGCCGGTGGCAAAAACGGTGCCGTCGGGGCGCAATACTGCGGGGCCTAGCTCGTAGGTGGCATCGGCCTCAATTCCGCAATGCGAGTCCCAGAGCTGAACGCCCGTGCTGCCGGCGCTCGACCATTGT
This sequence comes from uncultured Acidobacteriaceae bacterium, assembly GCA_963800565.1. Classification (GTDB taxonomy): domain Bacteria; phylum Acidobacteriota; class Terriglobia; order Terriglobales; family Acidobacteriaceae; genus Acidiflorens. The sequence continues at coordinate 1,600,761 of CAWDBM010000006.1, read as the reverse complement.
TCGGTGGTGGGATTGTAGAGTTCGGAATTCATGCCGGTAGCGTCGTATTGAAACACGTAAGCATCCACCGACAAAACTTCGCCATTCGGAAGTAGGTTGAAGCCTTCTTCGTCGAACACATCGAATTTTCCGTTGCCGCTAAATGCCGTCCAGGTGTGTCCTATCGGATTGAAGTAAGCAAACTGAGTGGTGCAGCAGTTGGCCTGCATGTCGGTGCCGTTATTGAGGATTACGTTCTGGGCATCGCCAATACTGGTCCAGCCGGCGGGCGGATTGATCTTCGTCCACTTATTGGTAACGGGATTGTAGAGCGCGCCCATGTTCGTCCAAACTGCGTTCAGTGCGTTGTATTCGCCACCTTCGACGAGCAGCTCACCATTGGGCAGCACGGCCGAGCCGAAGAAAAGCGGAGAGTAAAAAGGAATCGGCGCCAGCTCGGTCCATGTGCCATTGACATAGCTGCCATTAATGTCTGGGGTCAGTTTGTACCATGCATCGTTGGAGGTTTGCTCCTGATGAACCATGACGGTGCCGTCGGTGAGAAGAAAAGATGCGCCGGCGCCGCTGCCCGGATAGGCGGCCGCGACAGGCGTCCAACTCTGGCCACTGGCAAGGGCCGCCAGCAGGCAGAGCAAAATGGCGGGTCCCGCAAACGATCGGGAGACGGAAAATTTCGACATTACTCCTCCTGATAAACTTTCTTTTTTCTTGGTCCGCCTGACGGCGGTTGCAGATAGGGCCCGAACCCAGGGGAAGAAAAGCGTAAGGGCTGCGTGCAATTGTAGGGCTGAAAGCGTCGGATTGAAAAGAAAATAACGCGGCGAATTCAAGAGCGGCAAATAATTGCGGATAAGTACCCAAAAAAGCTACACAACAATTCACGGAAGAAGCAGGGTCTAACTCGCGGCGAGCGATTCCTGGGAACGGAGCATAGCAAGCCGTTCCCTTGCGTTTTGCAGCGCACTCTTGACGTGCCGAGGCGCGGTGCCTCCGGGGACGTCGTGCAGGGCGAGGACTTCTGTGAGTCCGAGGGCGCCGTGGAAGGCCGCGTCAAAGCTGGAGTGGATCGCTTGCAGGTCGGCGAGCGGCAGTTTTTGCAAATCACATCCGCGCTCGACCGCGAGAGCCACAGCTTTTCCAACTGCTTCGTGAGCGAGGCGCGAGGGAACTCCGCGCTCGACGAGATAGGCGGCGGCTGCCCACGCGTTCATGAAGCCGGCTTGCGCGGCTTGATTCATTTTCGCTTCGTCGAATTCGACCGCTTTCATAAATCCAGTGACCAGCGGCAACATGGCGATGATCGTGTCGGCGGCGTCGAAGAGCGGTTCCTGCGTCTCTTGTAGATCTTTGTTGTAGGCGAGCGGCAGGCCCTTCACCAGCGTGCGCAGGGTAGTGGCGAAGCCCATGACTCGTGCTGCTTTTCCACGGACCAGTTCGAGCAGGTCGGGATTTTTTTTCTGCGGCATGGCGCTGCTGCCGGTGGAATAGGCTTCGGGTAACTCGACGAATCCGTAGGCGGAGGTCGAGAACAGAATCATCTCTTCGGCCCAGCGGCTGAGGTGGAGCGCAAGCATCGAAAGCGTGTCCACGAATTCGATGGCAAAGTCGCGGTCGCTGGTGGCGTCGACGCTGTTCGCGGTCGGGCCGTCGAATCCGAGTTCAGCGGCTATTGCCTGACGGTTGATCGTGAGCGTGGCTCCGGCGACGGCGCCTGAGCCTAGCGGACATAAATTTGCGCGCTTGCGGCAATCGGCGAGGCGAGCCGCATCACGTAGAAACATTTCTACGTAGGCGAGTAGCCAGTGCGCGACGAGGACGGGTTCGGCCGGCTGCAAATGCGTGTAAGACGGCATCGCCGCTGTGCCAACGGCGTCGGCGCGCGCGAGAATCGCTTCGACGCAGTCGGCTAGCAGATTTTGTAGGGTGTCGATGCTGTGGCGGACGAAAAGGCGGAGATCGGTGGCGATCTGTTCGTTGCGGCTGCGGCCGGTGTGCAGTTTGTAGCCGGTGGCGCCGATCAGCGCGGCGAGTTGCTTTTCGACGAAATGGTGGACGTCTTCGGCTTCGGGATCGTTGAGAAACTCGGGCGAGGATTCGGCGCGGCCGCCGATTTCTGCGAGTGCTTTTAGTATTTCAGAAAGCTCTTCAGAGGAGAGCACGCCAGCGTGTTCAAGAGCGTTGGCGTGGGCGCGGCTGGCGGCGAGTTCGAAGGGGAGCAGGCGCTGATCGTAGGGGAACGAGCGCTGCCATTTTTCGAATTCGGGGTCGAGAGGCTGCCGGAAGCGGCCGGACCACATTTTCATTGTGCTGCCTCCGGATGGCGGGTTGCCGCTCGTTTTTCGGTACGGTGGAGAGGGGATAGCACGTTGGTGTCAGCGGCTTGGCTACCCACTCTTGCGCAAAGTGCGCGCAAGGATGGGGGCACCCTCATTTATGTTTCCGGTTACAGCCTCGGCCAAACGCCTTGCGATACGCTTCGTTGTACTCGCCACTGCTCCGAACCTAGCCAACTTCGACCTTCGGGCGAGTCTGCGTCTGCGCCCGGCAGCGCGAAGGTAATCCGAGAATGCGGATGAAGCCTTCGGCATCTTTCTGATCGTAGCTCTCGCCCATGGTGAACGATGATAGGTCGGTGCGATAGAGCGAGTAATCGGATTGGCGGCTGACGACGCTGACGTTGCCTTTATAGAGCGAGAGCGTGACCGAGCCGGTCAGATTCTGTTGCGTGGTATCGACGAACGCGTCAAGCGCTTCGCGCAGCGGCGTGAACCACAGGCCGAAGTAAACGAGTTCGGCGTACTTGAGTCCGATGTGCTGTTTGAAGTGCAGCAGATCGCGATCGAGGCAGAGGGCTTCGAGTTCGTTGTGAGCGGCGAGGAGCAGCGTGCCTCCAGGCGTTTCGTAGCAGCCGCGCGACTTGATGCCGACGAAACGATTCTCGACCAGATCGATTCGGCCAATGGCGTTGCGGCCGCCGATTTCGTTGAGCAATTCGACTAGCGAAACGGGATCGAGAGTTTGGCCACCGACCGAGATTGGCACGCCTTTTTCGAATCCTATTTCCACCTGCTCTTGTTTGTCGGGAGCTTCTTGCGGCGACTTGGTTAACTGCCATGTGCTGTCGAATGGCGCGTTGCCGGCATCTTCCAGCTCTCCGCCCTCGTGGCTGATGTGCCAGAGATTGCGATCGCGGCTGTGAATTTTCTCGCGGCTTGCGGTAACGGAGATGCCGCGCTTCTCGGCGTAGTCGAGACAATCTTCGCGCGATTTGAGATCCCATTCGCGCCACGGCGCCACGACTTTCAGTTCCGGAGCGAGCGCCTGGTAGGCCATTTCGAAGCGCACCTGATCGTTGCCTTTGCCGGTGCAGCCGTGGCTGACGGCGGTTGCTCCTTCGCGCAGCGCAACTTCGACCTGATGTTTTGCGATTACGGGACGGGCGAGCGAGGTGCCGAGGAGATATTTGTTTTCGTAGACTGCTCCAGCTTTCAATGCGGGCCACACGTAGCCGGTGAGAAATTCTTCGCGCAGATCCTCGACTACTACCTTGCTGGCTCCGGTCTTGTAGGCCTTATTGACAACGGCTTCGACGTCGTCTCCCTGGCCGACGTCGGCGACCATGGCGATGACCTCGTAAGCGTAATTCTCTTTTAACCAGGGAATAATGATTGAGGTATCAAGCCCGCCTGAGTAGGCGAGAACGATTTTTTCGTTCTTAGGCACGTCTAGTTTAGGCATGTGCGCTCCGAACCGGGAAGCGGCCTACACCGCTGCCCAACAACCATACAAGTATAGCTTTCTGAATGTGCAGGCGATTTTCCGCCTGATCGAACACGGCCGAGTTCAACGAATCGATGACCTGGTCGGTGACTTCCTGCCCGCGATGCGCGGGCAGGCAGTGCATGAAACGAGCGTGCGGCTTGGCGAGCTGCATGAGCGCGGCATTGACCTGATAAGGCCCGAAAATGGCGGCGCGCTCTTCGGCCTCCTGCTCGTGTCCCATGCTCGCCCACGCATCGGTGTAGACGGCATCGGCGCCGGCAACGGCTTTGCGCGGATCGGTCATGATGCGCAACGTGGCTTTGGTTTCTTCGGCGATGGCCTTGGCCATGGTGACGATGACGGGATTGAGCGTGTAATTCTCGGGGGTCGCGATGGAGACTTTTGCGCCGACCGACGCTCCGGCCAGCAGCAGCGAATGCGCCATGTTGTTGCCATCGCCAACGTAGGCAAAGTGAATTTTCTTGAGATCGCCGAAATGCTCTTGCAGGGTGAAGAAATCGGCGAGGGCCTGGCAGGGATGCTCGAGTTCGCTGAGCGCGTTGATCACCGGCACGCTGGCGTAGGTGGCCATCTCTTCGACCTCGGCATGGCTGAAGGTGCGGAGCACGATGAGATCGATCCATCGCTCGAGATTGTGAGCGATGTCATAGAGCGACTCGCGCGCATTGAGACGGCTGGCCGTCTGGTCGACGAAGAAGGTGCTGCCGCCGAGGCTATCCATGCCGGCTTCGAAGGTGAGGCGCGTGCGCAGCGAAGGCTTTTCGAAGAACATCACCATCTGCTTGCCGGCGAGGGCGCCGCGGAAATCCGCTGGACGCTGCTTGAGCATCGCGGTGAGATTGAAAAGCTCGAGCATCTCGGAGGGCGCGAGATCGTGGATGGAAACCAGATCGCGCGGCGCGAGGGGCTCGGTAAAAATCTGTGGCGGTTTCGTCTTCGATTGGCTCGCTGGTGCGGCAGGTTCGGTTCTCATGTGCATTTCGCTACTCCGTACCTCTCGATTTCTACGGCTTGGTTCTAGGACAACTCACTGATCTTTTCCGCTAACGCTTGCGCTCTTTTGTTGTCGGTGGCGATTACCAGCACCGTATCGTCGCCGGCAATCGTGCCGACTACTTCAGGCCAGTGCGAGGCGTCGAGCGCTGCGGCCACGGGTTGCGCGCTGCCGACAGTAGTTTTCACCACCAGCAGGTTTTGCGCCTGCCGGATTTCGAGCACGAACTGGCGAGCCAGATGCATCACCGAAGGCAACACGCTGTCGGAGCCGGAGCCGTTGCCGGCGCGGCGATATCCGTCCGAACCTTTGACCAGCTTCAGTTCGCGAATGTCGCGCGAAAGAGTGGCCTGCCCGACGTCGAAGCCCTTGCGCTCCAGCCTCTGCTGGAGAGAGTCCTGGCTCTCGACGGGGCCTTCGTCGAGGAGGTCGAGAATCGCTTTGTGACGGGCTGTTTTCGACATGAATAAAAATGCAAGTCAATGCATAAGTATCCATTGGTGAGCGCGGGCGTGTCAAGCGGGAAATGCTTGGGGAATTACTAGCGGACATCGGCCGTTCCTATGCCTACACAGCGGGCGAGGACGCCCGCCGGACAGCCGCCGGGACGGCGGCGCTACTCTAGAGCTTATTGCCCTTTGGCGATCGTCGGAATTTGGAAGTCGACTCCGCGGTCGTCGTTGGCTTTCTGCGTGGCGGGAAGGTCGAGCTCGGCGAGCTGAATTTTTCTAGTGCGGCCCTCGGCAAACTCAAACAGAGTGTCGCCCACGATGGCGTAATTGATTACGTCGGAATGATGGCCGTCTTTAAAAACCAGCGTGGTCGAGAGCTGAACGGTGACGCTATCTTCTGAATTAGCGTCAGGAGGCGTAAGGCGATGGGGAGGCCGCTTGCCGGGCGGCAGCGGAGCCGGAGACTGACTGGCGTCGGCTTCGGTTTCGGCAGGGTCATCAGCGCTGTCGTCGGGCGCATAGGGAACGGCTGCGGGAACATACACCGGTTCCATGATTCCGACGGCGGAGTCACCGCGATCGCCGTGACGGTGGCGACGGTTGTGGCCAGCGGTCAGGGGCAGGCCTTGCTTTGCCGGGAAGAAAAAGTCGGAGCAGCAATCGCCAAAAATCGACCAGTTATTGCCATTTCCGTTTGCGCCGATAACCGGCTTGTTGCCAAAGGTCAGCGAGGTGACCGATGGCGGAATGCCGTTGATCGGCCTGCCGCCAAAACCTATGGAAGTAACCGACGGAGGCGCGCCGTTGACCTGCGCCGGGCTGGTCGAAGGGTTGATGAGGGAAAGTGCAACCGACAGAGTAAACAGCGAAAAGATCAAACGGGCTCGCACACCGGCCAGCATGAGAAGCCTCCGCCGCCTAGGGTACACCAAGCGCGGCCTATTGTTTAGAACTTGGCGAGGCAGCAAAAGTTGCGTGAAAAATCTTCACGGGAGCAGGGACACGGGAGCAGAGACGAAGGTCGAAAGCGGGCGCTCAGGCCGCGGTGAGAGGCGCCCGGGCGGTGATGCGGCGGAGTTCAAGCATGCGGTGGCGCACGTATCCGTCCTCGGTTAAATGAGACGAGGCAGCGGCCTTGCGGCTGCTGGCAACCATCTGATCGAGAGGACGGCGTTGGCCAAAATGCGGATCGAGTTCGCGGCAAAATTCACAAGGCCGGCTGGACCGAGTGTCAAAGCGGCTGGCTACGGCATGGTCGATGTGTTCCACGAAGAGCGGCTCCTGGGGAGGCGAAACCGATTCGCCCGGTTATGAGGCAGAGTCACAGTACCCGCCTCGTAGGTTCATCGTTTCTTGGTCGGCTCTTTGTACTACAGGGGAGGGGAACTATACAAGCCCCCTTTGGAGGGCGCGGATTTGGCGGGGAATTGCGGTTTCCTTTGGGCGCGACGATGGGGTGCAATTTCTGGCATGATAGGGCGACCTGAAATTCTGGAGATCACGTGGATCCGGCTAAAAGCGAGTCGAGCACCGTTTTTCTTTTCGACGTCGACAACACGCTGCTTAACAATGACCACGTGTCCGCAGATCTGAAACTGTATCTCTCGAAAAAAGTGGGCGAGTCGAGCGCCGGGCGCTATTGGGAAATATTTGAGCAATTGCGCATGGAGCTAGGTTACGCCGACTATCTGGGCGCTCTGCAGCGTTATCGCCTGGAGCGGCCGCGCGATATGAAGCTGCTCGCGGTGTCGCACTTCATGGTGAATTATCCCTTTGCCAATCGGCTGTTTCCGGAGTCGATGGATGCGGTCGAATACGCGCGGCGATTGGGGCAGGCGGTAATTCTGAGTGATGGTGACGTGGTTTTTCAACCGCTTAAAATTGATCGCTCGGGCCTGTATGAGGCCTTCGAAGGCCACGTTCTGATTTACATCCACAAAGAAATGGAACTGGACGATGTCGAGGAAAAGTATCCGGCGGCGCATTACGTGATGGTGGATGACAAGGTGCGGCTTCTGGCGGCGATCAAGGAGCATTGGGGGGCGCGGGTGACGACTGTGTTTCCGCGTCAGGGACACTATGCGATGGATGCGGCGCAGGTGGCGAAATATCCCAAGCCGGATATCACGCTGGAGCGGATTGGCGAGCTGCAGAAATATTCGTTGGAGGAGATTTTGGCGGCTGCGGGAGAGTAACTGGTTAAAGTCAGCGGCTATTCGGCTTCTTCCAGTTCCTGCGTGGCACCGCCGCGCATCAGCGCCGCGAGTTCTCGATTAAGACTGACGCGCTTATGTTCGGGCAGATCGATGAAGCGGAAGGGCTGAAGGCATCCTTGCGTTGCCCACATCGGAAATAGCATTTGTGCTCGGCAGCGAACACTGGTGATTCCCAAATGAAAAACGACGGTCACGCGGATGCCTTCGTCGAGCGGATTTTCGAGAGACAGCAGGCCGCCATTGACGGAGAGCTGGCTCATGCGGGCGCGGATCTGGCGTCCGTTTTCGAGCAACACTAGCGCAAGGACGGAGCCGCCGAGCTTGACGCGCGAGCCCCGTTGTCCCCTCTGCGTGCTGGCGATGGAGGGCATTCTCGATCAATTCTGCCTTAGGCGGGGGTAACAGGGCAGATTACGAAAGTTCGGGCTGAGCGGCGCGCGGTTGAAATTGAAGTCCGTGACATAGATCACATCCTTCGGGTTGTCGGCGACGTACGCTGGAACTGCAAGGGATAGTGGCATGGGAACGCAAGGCCAGAGCGATGTTCAGGGTAAGTTTAGTGGTGGGGCTTACGTAGAAATCGAGCCTATCGCGGCTGCGACGCTAAGTGCGCCGCGCCCGAACACGGCTGTCAGGGAGAAAAAGAAACTAATACGCCGCGAAGATCGCGACCGGTCGCAGGTTATACGACGCGGATTTCGGGCGGCATTCCTGCTGCTGAATATCTACCTCGGCATCATCTTCTATTTGTGGGTTCGTCAATTTGAGCCGGGAGGCGCGGCAACTTCGCTGCAACGTCCGGCTGGAGTCGAAGGCTGGCTGCCGATTGCTGGTCTGATGAATCTGCGATATTTCGCGTTGACCCATCACGTTCCCGCGTTGCATCCAGCGGGCATGTTTCTGCTGATCGCTTTCCTTGCCATGTCGTTTTTGTTTCGCAAGGCATTTTGCAGTTGGCTTTGCCCGGTGGGGACGATTTCGGAGTACTTCTGGCATGTTGGGCGGAGAGTCTTCGGGCGTAACTTTACCTTGCCGCGCTGGCTCGATGTAGGGCTGCGCGGGGTGAAGTATCTGCTGCTGGCGTTCTTTGTATGGGCTGTCATGTCGATGGCGTCGGGCGATCTCGCGGCATTTATGAACAGTCCCTATGGCGTGATTGTCGACGTGAAGATGCTGAACTTCTTCCGCCACATCGGCGAAACGGGCGCGATCGTGCTCGGCATTCTCGTGGTCGCTTCGATCTTGATTCAGAATTTCTGGTGCCGCTATCTGTGCCCTTACGGAGCGCTGCTCGGGATCGCAGCGCTGTTTAGTCCGGCGCGCATTCGGCGCAATGCCGAGGGCTGTATCGACTGCGCGAAATGCGCCAAGGCGTGTCCATCGGCGCTCGCGGTCGACAAGCTGGTGACGATCAGGTCGGCGGAATGCACGGGTTGCCTGGAGTGCGTGGCCGCCTGCCCGGCAAAAGACACGCTCAGCTTGTCGTTATCGCTGTCGTTATTTTTACCTTTACCTTTGAATTTGCCGCCGCGAGCGATTGCGTCTCGACGGGTGAAGTTGCCCGCGTGGGCCGTGGCGGTGGGCATTGCGGCGCTCTTCTTCGGTGTGGTTGGATTTGCCAAGACGGCGGGCTATTGGGATTCGCACGTGCCGCGAACTATCTATCAGCAATTAGTGCCCTATGCGGACGAGGCGCGCCATCCTGTGCCGGGGGAGAACTAAGGCGGACTGCTCGACGCTGGCTAGCGCGGTTACGCCTTGGATCTCAATTCGTGCCAATAAGTAAAATCGCGACGTTCTCCAATGACTGGACGAAACTTTAAGGGGCCAGCTTGAAGACAATGCCGGCTTGGTAAGCCCCACGGTCGGCGACTCCGTAAAGGTTTCCGCCGTCATCGCGGAGTAAGCCGCCCGTTGGCTGGCCTCCATCGACACAATTCTGTTGAGCGCAGAAGCTATGGAGTATGGTCTCATCTCCCGACGGGTCAATCTTGAAGACCGTGCCAACGCCGTAGGCGCCGCCAACAAAAGTCGTACCGTAGAGATTTCCGTTTGCATCGCGAATCAATTCCGACAGAGGGAAGTAGCCGTCGCCGTTAGCTAGGCCAAAGCTGTGAAGTACGATTTTTGCGCCCGTATGGCTCAATTCGAAAACTGTACCTTGATTGTTGGCACCGCCGCCTAAAGTCGTTCCAAAAAAGTTGCCTAACGAATCCTGTACGAGGCCGGCTTCGGGCTGGCGACCGTCCGTACAATCTTGCAATGCGCAAAAGTTGTACAGAATCTGGTAACTTCCAGCAGCGCTGATCTCATAAACGGTGCCGAATCCGTTCGCGCCCCCATCAACCGTGGTCCCGTAAAGGGTTCCGTGAGAATCTCGAATCAGAGCGCCGCAGGGGACTGCTCCATCGTAGCCAGTAAATGTGTGGAGTGTGGTTTTAATCCCTTTGCTATTGATCTTGAATACGATCCGGTAGCCATTCCTGCCTCCGTCTCCGGTTGTCCCATAGAGATTGCCTTTTGCATCTCGAAGCAAACCGCCGCACGGGTACGTGCCGTCTTTTCCGCTGCCAAAACTGTGCATCACAGATTCACTGCCATCCGTATCCAACTTGAATACAGCGCCGTCGTCATCATGAGTGCCGTATTTTCCGCCTTCATAGGTTGTCCCGTACAGGTTCCCAGCACCGTCGCGGATTACCCCAAACTGCGGCAGAATCGCATCGGGAGGTAAATCGAAGTTGTACAGAATCGTTTCCGAGCCGGTAGGAGTCAGTTCGAATACGGTACCGACTCCAGATTCTCCTCCGACCTGCGTCGTGCCGTAAAGATTTCCAGCTGCATCCTGAATCAATGTGCCACTTGGATCGATACCATCTCCGGCCATATCACCGAAGTTGTAGAGTATCGAGTAAGTCTGGGAATGCGAGGAGAGAGTTGTGATGGACACCATCGCCAGAAGCAGGGCGGAAAAAAGGCGCGAACTCATCAAGGTGCCTCCCTTGGGATGCGGCCTTCGGGGCCACTGCCCCGCAAGCAGCAGTTTGTAAGATCGTTGATGTAGCCGCGTCGGCGCTCAGAACCCCCAGAACTCACTACTTCGCCTCGCGCCGCAGCCTCTTGTCATACATCGCCCCATAGTCCAAATACTGCGCAACGGGATCATCCCAATAATTGATCTCAACTTTCTCGACTTCACCGTTCTTGTCGACGCTCGCTGTCAGGTGCGCGTTCACGCCAGCGAAATAGGTCGGCAGGTTGAGCTTGCGATAGCGCTCTAGTACTTGATCGCGCAGGGCGGGATCGAAGTGGACTCCATATTTATCGACCAGCGTTTTGATGGCGTCGTAATCGCCCTCCGCCTTGATGCGCATCAGTTCGGCTAACAGCATGCCGACTCCCTGGCGCATTTTTTGATAATCGACTACGCGGACGTAGGTCTTGCCGTCGCGCGTGAATTGCTCGATCGAGCCGGGAACTTTGTCGGCGATGTAGTGCGCGATTAATTGGCGGTCGCGCTCGTGGTCCTCTTCGATCGTATCGCCTCTCGGAATGCGCCGCAGTTGCACTAGAGCGACCGAGGCGGCGGTGTCATACATCGCCTTGGCTACTTCTTCCTGGTTCGAGATCAGGCCGAGTTCCTTGAGTTTTGGATCCCAAACGTTCCAGAGAGCCATCAGATCGGCGCGACCTTCTTCTAGGGTGGAGAAATATTCTTTGAGGAAGGGTTGCGCTCCTCCGCTGACGCGCTCGGTTAGTTTGCCGGAGCCGTGGCCGATGACCTCGTGCAGGGCGACCATCAGGCTGTGCGCTTCCTCCCCGTATTTCGTGTCGCGCTCTAGTTCGGCGGGGCCGGCGTCGAACTCGGCGTTGAAAGTCTTGCCGGTTGCCGCGGCGAGGGCGCGGTCGCTGCTGGTGAAAAGAAAGTTCTTCGATCCGTATTTTTCGTGGATCTCATTTTCGTTGGGCAGATTGTCGCCGATGGTGGTTACGCTGAAATCGCCGGTTTCGATGAGGGTTTCGACGGCTTTCACCACCGGAAGCTTGAATGAAGTGCGCTTGTACTTATCATCCCACGGAGCTTTGCTCTCGAAGTAAGCGGCATTTTCGCCGAGCTTCTTCATGGCGATGGTTAGCGGCTTATCGGTGATGGTGACGAAACTCTGCGAGCTGCCTTTTTCGCCGCGCGCGTCGCGGTAGACCTCGATGAATCCATTGTCAAAGTCGACGGTGGCATCGTTCTGCACCCAGGCGGTGCCGAAGGCGACCCACTCGGCGTATTCGCCGGTCTGATAGAAACGGATGAGATGGCTGATGGCTTCGGCCTGCGCGGGCTCGGCGTAGTTGCGGGCCTTCTCGAAGCAGTCGACGGCTTTTGCCAGGAAGGTGGCGTAGAGGCCGGGAGGAATTTTGCCGTCGGGCGTGCCGGCGCGGTAGACCAGTTCGCTGAGCTTGCCGTCGGCGCCTTTTTGGACGCGCGAGTTTAGCGGGTATTTTTCTTGAAATCCTTTGAGGTCGTCGAGACTCAGGCTCTGGTTGTCCGGGCCTACATAAAAGGTGTTGGAGCTCGATTGGATCGTATCTTTTCCGCCGGAGGGACTTTTGGCGGTGGTCATCGGGTCAAAGGTGGGATCAAAAAGCGGGCGACGCAAGGCGTCGAGTTCGTGGGCCAGATCGAGCGCGGTCTCGAGCGGCGGGAGATCAGCGTAGGACGTGTGGAAGGCTCCGTGGTGCTGCGCGGCCATGGCTGCTCCCTTGAGCTGCATGAAGGTAAAGCCGGGCAAAAATTTCTGCGAAGTCAGTTCGTTGTGATTGCCGCGGCTGGCCCAGAAGAGCTTGGCAAATTCAGAGATCTTCGGCAGCACGCGGGGATCGATTCCCTCAGGATGCGCCATTATTCCCTCTAAGAGACGTTTCTCCTGAAGTCCGTAGGCAGAGAGTTGGTCGTAAATGATGGGATCGATGGCGATGGAAGCCTGAACCAACCAGTAGGCCAAGGCTTGCTGACGAGGAGTTAGCGCCTGAAAACTGGGTGCATGCAGCTGGATGAAGGCGGTATCGCCTACGCGCTCGACGACCACGTTGCTGGCTTTGTCTTCCTGACACATGGCGGGGCTGATGCCGGCGATAATGGCAACTATAAGGAAGACGGTTCTAGGCATTTTCAGGGGCGACCTCCGGCGGGCGATGGAGCCAGCCAAACCTTGGAGGCTACCACAAAGCGGGTCGTACCTTCCCTACTTCGTGCCTTCCGGTAATGGTGGAGTTTGCGAAATCATTAACCACAGAGGTCACCCTTCGGCTCCGCTCAGGGCAGGCACCGGTTCACGAAGGAAATACGTAAGCGAATGCCTTCGTGATACTTGGTGTCCTTCGTGGTTGAAGGTTCGAAGGTTGGGGTCTGAAACTGCACCACTACCTGCCTTCCCGCATGGGGACTGAATAAACGCCCCGAAGCCACCGTTCCCGCGTGTTAGAATCGCTATTGTGAACCACGGGGCCGATGCTTCCTGACATTGAAAAACTGCTGGAACTGCAGGTTGCGGACAAGGAAATCCGCAAGCTGCGGGACGAAGTTGCCGCGCTGCCCAAGCGCATGGCGGTGATCGAACAAAAGCTGGCTGGAACCAAGGCGCATCTGGAGAAGGTGCGGACGGCGGCGAAGAGCGACGAAGCCAACCGCAAGAAGTTCGAAGCCAATATCAAGGATCTGCAAGGCAAGATTTCGAAGTATCGCGACCAATCTCTCGACGTAAAAACCAACGATCAATATAAGGCTCTGCTGCACGAGATTCAGTTTGCCGAGCAGGAGATTCGCCTGAACGAGGATCGCATCCTCGAAGTGATGGTTAACGTCGACGCGCGCGATAAAGAAGTGAAAGCGGCCGAGGCCGAACTCAAGGCGGAGACAGCCGAGATCGAGCAGGAAAAAGAAGAGGCGCGCAAGGTTACAGCAGAAGACCAGAAGAAACTGGCCGAGTGGAATGCGAAGCGCGACGGGCTGCGGCAGGGAATTTCGGAAGATGTTCTCCGCCAGTATGAGCGCGTGGCCAAGTTTCGCGGCAGCGGGTTGGTGGAAGTTCGCGACCAGAAGTGCATGGGCTGCCAGGTGATGCTGCGTCCGCAGACTTACAACGAGGTGCGGAACGGCGAGAAGGTCATGGTCTGCGAATCGTGCTCTCGGGTTTATTACTTTAATCCGGCGAATGAAGTGAAGCCGGAACAGGAAGTGGTCACGGTCACTGGCCGCAAGCGGGCGCGCCCTAAGGCGGACGCTCCGCAGGCTTGGTTCTACCGTCCGGATTACGGTGAAGAAGGCGAAGTGCTGCTGGCGTTTACCAACAGCGGCGGCAATTCAACTCGGCGCGTTTATGAACTGCACACGGGACGCCAGTTCGGCGATGTGCTGATGCGCGAGGGCACTTACCGTCAGGCATTTCCCGAGGACCTGACCGAGAGCGCGCTTCGGCTCAATGGCCATTGGGACGAAAAAGAGATCGACGAGTGGGGTACTGAGATACCGTCGAATGTGCTCGATCTGCTGCAAAAAGACCTGCTGGCCATCCGGCGCGAGCACAAGTTGACCCACAAAGACCACGCCGCCTCTCCGGCGGAGCAGACGGCAGCGAGCTAAAGGCGGCGCACAAAGCAGCCAGGCTCTCTGGGGTTTGCACAAACGAAGTCGCCGCAGGAGTTGATTGCCGTGGCTGAAATCGCTACTTCGCCAGAAGTCCTATTCACCTTCAAATTGTTCGGTGAACTTGTCCGGCAAGATCCCTCGAAGAATATCTTCTTTTCACCATGCAGCGTGATGCTTTGCCTGGCCGTGGTTTACGACGGCGCGCGGGGAGAGACGCGCAACGGCATGGCGAAGGCGCTGGAGTTTGCTGGCCTCGACTCCGTGGGCGTGGAGAATACGATCGCTCAGCTGACATCGGTTCTCCAGGCTCCTGACGCCGGAGTACAACTGCTGATCGCAAATTCCTTGTGGTGCAATCGGAGCATTCAAGTCGATCCTGCATACACCGCGCGAGCGCACAAAATCTATGACGCCGAAGTCCGCGAGATCGACTTCGCCGCGGCCGATGCAGCCGCTCGCATTAACGCCTGGGTGAGCGAAAAGACTGCCTCGATGATTCCCCGCATGGTCGACAGTCTCCATCCGGACACTCTGATGTTGGCCCTCAATGCGATTTACTTTAAGGGCCTGTGGAAACAGCCTTTTCTGCGTCTCGCCACCAGCGACGAGCCGTTTACGACAGGATCGGAGGAGACGAAAACGCTTCCCAGAATGCGGCGAGCGGGAAAATTCCAGTATCTTGAACGGCCTGAGTTTCAAGCCGTGGTCCTGCCTTATCAGGGATCGCGGATCGCTATGTATCTTTTTCTTCCTGCCCGAAAGTCGAGCCTGCGGCAACTCTACGACTCGCTGAGCGCGGACCAGTGGGAAGCCTGGACGAATCAGTTCGCCGAGGCGCAAGGCTCAGTGCAAATTCCGCGCTTCAAGACGAGCTACCGAGCCGAGTTGCGGCCAGCTCTCACCAATCTTGGAATGGAGTTGGCATTTGATCCGGGACATGCCGACTTCGGAGGAATCCGAAACCAGCCGCCGGTCTGGATTGACCAGGTTCTCCATTGCGCCGTGGCTGAGGTGAACGAGGAAGGCACAGAGGCCGCGGCAGCGACCGTGTCCAGGATTATGGGGGCGGCCTTGCGCCCGCAACGCCCCGAACCTTATTTCGAGATGATCATCGATCGCCCATTCCTGTTTCTCATCCGGGACGAAGCCAGCGGCAACATTCTCTTCATGGGGTCCGTCGTCGACCCAGGCGCATAACCCGGCATAGTCGCCGGACGCTAATTTCGGCGAAAAGGTTGCGTACAGTACTTTTGTAAGCAGAACCGTTCTTTCCTTGCTGCTATCGCCGCCCCGCTACCGTTAACCTTTATCTAAGGTCTGACGACATCGATGGATTGCACCGAGCAGCAGACCAGCTCCGCGGCTGGATCCGATATTTTTCACGCCCCGCAGAAACGCAGGGTGGTTCTCTGCCTGCTGTTGGCGCTGGCTACGCTTGCGCTCTATAACCCGGTCACGCGCGCTCCTTTTCTCAACTACGACGATCCGGTTTACGTCACCAATAATCCGCAGGTTCGCGGCGGGCTTAGCTGGGAAACGATTGTGTGGACGTTTCGCACTCCGAAAGATTTGGACTGGCATCCGATGACGTGGCTGTCGTACGCGGCCGACAGTCAGATGTTCGGGCAGAATCCGGAGGGCTTTCATACCGTCAACCTGCTTCTGCATGTCGCCAGCGCTCTGTTGCTGTTTTTGATTCTCGAGAGCGCTACTGGCTGCGCCTGGCGCAGTCTGGCGGTGGCCGCGCTCTTCGCTCTGCATCCGCTCAACGTGGAGTCAGTGGCGTGGATTGCGGAACGTAAGAATGTTCTCAGCATGTTTTTCTTTCTCGTCGCGCTGGGCGCCTATGGATGGTATGCGCGCCGGCCGGCCGTCGGACGATATCTCGCAGTCACGCTGGCTTACGTTTTGGCGCTGATGAGCAAGGCGCAGGTGATTACGTTTCCGTTTGCGGTTCTGCTACTGGATTACTGGCCCTTGCGGCGGTTTAATTTCTTCCAACCAACGGAAGCGGTTGAACCGGATGGGGAAGCGGGGCGCGCGTTTTCTCTCTGGAAGCTGATTGCGGAGAAAGTGCCGTGGTTGGCATTGTCGGTCGCGAGCGCGATTATCACCAGAACTACGGGTGGGCAAGCGTTCAGCTACACGGTCGAGTCGGAGGCGCCAGCGAGTTTTCCGCTCTGGGTACGTCTGGCAACGGCGGCAATCGGATGCGAGAAATATCTTGCAAAGACCTTCTGGCCGCAGAATCTGGCGCTCGTGTATCCGCATCCCGGATATGCGACCAGTATTCCCGCTGCGGTTGTCTCGGCGGTTTTCATCATCAGCGTAACCGCGCTGGTCGTGATCTTCCGTCAGCGGCGCTCTCTTTTTGTAGGATGGTTTTGGTTTCTGGGAACGCTTGCTCCGATGAGCGGAATTATCACGATTGGGCCTCACTCCATGGCCGATCGTTATGCGTACATTCCGCTGGTCGGGATTTTTGTGCTTCTCGTTTGGGGAGCGGCCGACCTGATCGAGCGTTGGCACGTTCCCATAGGCGTGACCGCGACTGCGACTGCTCTCATTTTTCTGGTGCTTGGAACCGCGCTGCATCGGCAGGTCAGTTTTTGGAGCGACAACGTCACCCTCTGGACGCACACGCTCGACCTCACCGAGAAAAATTTCAACGCCGAAGAGAATCTGGCGCTTGCATTAATCGACCAAGGCAGAGCGCAGGAGGCGTTGCCGCATTTCCAACGCGCCCGCTCCTTACGGCCGGACGATCCGCTGGCGACCGCTAATCTCGCGACTTACGATCAGATGCACGGCAACTATCAGGCTGCGCTGGAAGGCTATGCCGAGGTAGTTCGTTTCCCGAAGTCAGCTCCGTCGCTGCGGGCAACAGCCTATGCGAATAGCGGATACGCGCACCTATCGCTGCAACGGTACGACAATGCCCGCCAAGATTTTATCAATGCGCTGAATATGCAGCCCAAAAACTCGGCTGCTTACCGCGGCCTGGGGTTGCTGGCGCAGCGCTCAGGCGATCTTGCCGAGGCGACGAAAGATTATCAGCGCTCGGTGGAGTCGCAGCCTTCGTCTGTGGGCTATCTGCTACTGGCGCAGGCCCTCGAACTAGGCCATCAGGATGATGCGGCGCACGCCGCCGTTTCTCAAGCCGCCGGCATGACGCGGGATTTCAACGACGATCTCGCGGTCATGAAGCAACTATTGGCGAATTAATTATTCCGATCAGTTCTATCTCTCTCGGTCACTTCGTGCCGTATGGATTCGGATAGCGCAGCGCCTTATTCAGATTTCTGCCGCGGATGATTCCGAACGAGTGATAGGCCAGTCCCCAGGAATCTATCGATGACATATCAGGAAAAATGCAGGCTTCAAGCACGGGGTCGACCGGATCGGTTTTTTTTACCCAACCGCCGCCCGCCGCGTTGATTCCGCCAAACAAATCGCTGCCGCCTAGCTGCGAGCAATAGCACGACGCCGGATTGCCGGTGCAGGTGCCACCGATTGGAACCTCGGCGTAATAGGCGAGCGCTGCCAGTGTGGGCTGAGTGCTATACAGAGTCGAGAGCTCCACGAAAATACGCGAACCATCTTCTTTCGAGGTGAATTTGCAAAACTGGCGAGAGCCGTCGAGGCGAAACCAGTTCTGCGGGATGTCGTTGGTATTGTAGTAAGGCTCGCGATCATCCACTTCGCCACCCCATTTGACGCAGTGAGTCGCCGCTTTCGAAAGATCGGAGCCGTCGTCAGCACCGGCGCTGTTTGCGCCTGCGGCTTGGACCGGCCTGGTAATGGGAAGACATATGGCGATTGCCAGCGCGATGCAGGTCAAAATCACGAGCGCGACGAGTGAGCGTTTCACAAAGGGCCTCCGGGGATATCGGGGAATCGACTGGCTGTCCGGATTTATCGGCTAGCAGTCGCGGCCCGAAGGTTAACACAGAAGCCGCGAGTTGCGGGGCTATTTCAACCGGTGGCGCTCGTCTACGTCATCGGTGTTCCAGAGAAGGGGAACCACAGAGGGCACAGAGGAGCACGGGGTAGGGCCACAGAGGAATTCATCGATGGCCAGATTTTGCGGTAAGATGGCTGCCACGAGGTGAGTCATGGTTCCGAAAGATGCTCCGAACGATTTCAGCCTTTCGTCCGCATCGCGCCGTTCTTTTCTTAGCGTTTCAGCGGCGGCTTCGGCCGCTCTCGCCTTGCGCATCGTCACCGAACCGATGCTCGCGTATGCCGCGCGCCAGAGTATGCCCGCGAACGCGGTGAAAATCGATTCCAACGAAAATCCGCTCGGCCCGGGGGCGTCGGCGCGCCAGGCGCTGACGGCGATTATTCCGCAGGGCGGGCGCTATTCATTCGGACTCCTCGACGACTTGCTGGACACGCTCGCCGCGACTGAAGGCCTCAAGCCTGACCAGATTCGCCTTTATCCCGGATCGAGCGAACCGCTGCATCACACCGTCGCCGTTTTCACCTCGCCACAGCGCAGCTACGTCACCGCCGACCCCGGATACGAAGCGGGAATGATTGCGTCCAATGTCATTGGCACAAAAGTGGTGAAGGTCCCGCTGACGAAAAACCACGCGCATGACGTGCGTGCGATGCTGGCCGCCGCTCCCGATGCCGGCGTCTTCTATATTGCCTCGCCCAACAACCCGACGGGCACGCTGACCAGCCATTCCGATATCGAATACCTGCTCGAAAACAAGCCCAAGGATTCGATTGTCTTGGTCGATGAAGCCTACATTCATTTCTGCGATGCTCCGTCGGCTGTCGATCTCGTGAAAGCGGGCAAAGATGTGATCGTCCTCCGCACCTTTTCGAAAATCTACGGCATGGCTGGACTGCGTTGCGGCGCCGCCTTTGGACGACCGGACATGCTGGAAAAAATCGAGAACTATGGCGGGTGGAACGCGATGCCGATCACCGCGCTCGTCGCTGCGACTGCCAGCCTTAAAGACGCGCAACTCGTGCCCGAGCGCAAGCGCATGAATACTGCTGTCCGCGCGCAAGTGTTTGCCTGGCTCGATCGCAACGGATATTCCTACATTCCGTCTGAAGCAAACTTCTTTATGCTCGACACGAAGAAACCGGCGAAACCGGCGATTGAGGCGATGGCGAAGCAGAATGTGTTCGTCGGACGCATCTGGCCGTCGATGCCCACCTATACACGCGTCACGATCGGCACTGCGCCAGAGATGGAGCAATTTCAGGCCGCGTGGCACAACGTGATGACAGGCGCGGTGACAGCCAGTGTTGGCGCGGCGCCGAGCGCTGGAGAATTGGGCCGGCGCCGTGATCTCGACGGCCTCGTCGTGCGAGCGTAGGGGCGTAAGTACTGGGCCGCAAGATTCGCGTAGGGGCAAAGCCTGTCCTGAGCTGGCCGAAGGGTGCCCTCACCTGCTCCGCCGAGCAGCGCTCGGCATCTGCCGCGAGCACCGAACTCTCCCTTCGCATAACATCTATTCATGTCAAAGAAAGCATCCGCCACGGTCAAACACGCGGAGCCCTCAATAAAACTTTCCACCCGCGGAGCCGCCCGCCTGCATGCGCGCCATCCCTGGGTCTACCGCTCGGATATTGTCGGAGCCAATGACATTCCGCCGGGTGCGCTGGTGCGCGTCCATGATGAACGGGGCAAGTTTCTTGGGACAGCGCTCTATAGTTCGTCGTCGCAGATCGCGATTCGCATGATCTCGCACGGATCGGTGACGGATTTGCCCGCTCTTGTTGCCGAGCGTATTCGCGCCGCTATCGCCTACCGTAAGAATCTCGTTGAGAATACCGACGCCTATCGTATCGTATTCAGCGAGGCGGATTTTCTTCCCGGGCTGATCGTCGATCGCTACAACGACGTACTCTCTGCGCAAATCTTGACGCAGGCCATCGATACCGAACCAGTGCGCGACGCTATCGTGCAAACTC
Source organism: uncultured Acidobacteriaceae bacterium (assembly GCA_963800565.1). Lineage (GTDB taxonomy): Bacteria > Acidobacteriota > Terriglobia > Terriglobales > Acidobacteriaceae > Acidiflorens. Next base: position 1,580,739 of record CAWDBM010000006.1, on the reverse strand, counting down.
TGCGCGAAGAGCTGCAACCGACGGGAATCGTCGAGCGCGTCGACAGCCGCATCCGCGATCTAGAACAATTGCCGCCGCGGCAATCTGGCTTGCTTTGGGGAGACAAGAGTTCGACCGAGATCACTATGAACGGCGTCCGCTTCTACTATGACGGGCTCGAAGGGCAGAAGACGGGCGCCTTTCTCGATCAGCGGGAGAACTACGCAGCCGCGGCGCAATATGCGCACGGCGAGGGGCTCGACGCATTTTGCTACCAGGGAGGATTCGCGCTTCATCTCGCCGCGAAGTGCTCCAGCGTGAGCGGCGTCGACAGTTCGCGTCCGGCGCTCGAAATGGCGGACAAGAATGCTGGGTTAAATGGTCGTGAGGTGGCATGGATCGAGGCGAACGCCTTCGATCTTTTACGGGATTACGCCGCCGCGAGCCGGCATTACGACACCATCGTTCTCGATCCGCCGGCCTTTGCCAAGTCGAAGCGCGATCTGGAAAAGGCGCTGGGCGGCTACAAGGAACTCAATCTGCGCGCCATGAAGATGCTCCGCCCCGGAGGGATTCTCGTCACCTGCTCCTGCTCGTTTCATGTGAGCCCTCATGACTTCCTCAAGGTCGTAGCCGACGCGGCTCAGGATGCTCACAAATCCTTGCGGGTGCTGGAGAACCGCGGGGCAGCCAAGGATCACCCGATATTGCTGAATGTGCCGGAGACTAGCTATTTGCAGTGCCTGATACTGTCTGTAAGTAATTGAAAAGCAGATGCAACTATTAGCTTGACAGTAACACGCTAAGATTTTATTATGTAATCACGCTAATTAAAAATCTGGAGTCTCTAGCGGCTCCCACAATTGAATTTCGAGTAGGAGGATTGAGTTATGACACTGATTACGCGATATGACCCGTTCCGCGAGTTCGTCACTTTGCAGGACCGTTTGAATCGTCTTTTCCGCGATCCGCGAGGGGCGGAAGGGCAGGATGAAGCTTTGACTTCGACCGCATTCGCTCCGGCGGTAGATGTTTACGAGGACGAGCACAACGTCACGCTGAAGATCGAAGTGCCCGGAATTGACGAGAAGGACATCGATGTCCGCATCGAGAACCACACCCTGACCGTGCACGGCGAGCGCAAGTTCGATAAGGAAGAGAAAGAAGAGAACTTCCGTCGCGTGGAGCGGCAGTATGGCAGCTTCACCCGCACCTTCACACTGCCAAACATCGTCGACCAGGAGAGCGTTCAGGCCGACTATGACAAGGGCGTGCTGAAGATCACGATCGCCAAGAAGGCCGAAGCCAAGCCGAAGCAGATCAAGGTAAATGTTGGCGGCGCAAAGACACTCGAAGGCAAAGAGCCCAAGGGCGTCACCAAAGCGGCGTAAGAAATTCGACAGCTGTAGACTCAGCGGGAGGCGAGAAACAGCGCCTCCCGTTCATTTTGCGAATCAAACTTTTTGAAGATCGAACTGATCGGTGAATATCAAATTGAAGTGTAATTATGAAATTGCGGTGTCATCCTGGGCGAACCGAAGGAGCTGTGCATTCCTCCGCTGCCCAAAGATGCATAGGTTCTTCGCTTCGCTCAGAATGACATGAAAGTTGGGGAATGAAAGCTATGGCAATCCGTTGGGACAAATTCACCGTAAAAGCGCAAGAGGCTGTCCAGCGCGCAAACGAACTCGCCTCCGAGCACGGCAATCCGGAGCTGGCGCCCGTGCATCTGTTGGCAGCGCTCGTGGAAGATAAAGAAGGTATCGTCGCGCCGGTGCTGGAGAAAATCGGCATCGGCCCGCAGACCGTGCTCAGCGACATTTACAAAGAAATTGAAAAGCTGCCGAAAGTTTCGGGCAGCGCGGGCGCGCAACAGCCGTCGATGTCGTCGCAGGTCAATCAGCTGTTGGAGAAGGCATTTAAGGAAGCTGAGGGCTTCAAAGACGAGTATGTCTCGACCGAACACATGCTGCTGGCATTGACTGATCTCAACCGCGATCGAAGTCACGGAGACCCAGCGCAGGAGTTGCTGGCGCGCTATGGGGCAACCCACGACGCGATCCTGAAGGCGCTGACCGCGGTTCGCGGATCGCAGCGCATCACCGACCAGAATCCCGAAGCGAAGTATCAGGCGCTGGAGCGCTATGCTCGTGATCTCACCGAGCAGGCGCGCCGCGGCAAGCTCGATCCTGTGATCGGCCGCGACGAAGAAATTCGCCGCGTGGTGCAGGTGCTTTCGCGGCGGACGAAAAATAATCCTGTGCTTATAGGCGAGCCAGGCGTGGGCAAGACGGCCATCGTCGAAGGCCTGGCCCAGCGCATCATCTCTGGCGACGTGCCGGAAGCACTGAAGAACAAGCGCGTCGTCGCGCTTGACTTGGGAGCGATGCTGGCGGGTGCAAAATATCGCGGCGAATTTGAAGACCGGCTTAAGGCGGTGCTCAAGGAAATCGAAGACTCCGAAGGCCGGATCATTCTTTTCATTGACGAACTGCACACGCTGGTCGGCGCTGGGGCCGCTGAAGGTTCGATCGACGCTTCGAACATGCTGAAACCCGCGCTCGCTCGCGGAGAATTGCGCGCCATCGGGGCGACGACGCTCAACGAATATCGCAAGTACATCGAGAAGGACGCCGCGCTTGAACGCCGCTTCCAGATTGTCTTTGTCGGTGAGCCGAATGTCGAAGACACGATTGCGATTCTGCGGGGGTTGAAAGAAAAGTACGAAGTGCATCACGGCGTGCGCATTAAGGATTCGGCGATTGTGGCGGCGGCGACTCTTTCGCATCGCTATATTTCCGATCGCTTTCTTCCTGACAAAGCCATCGACCTGATCGATGAGGCGGCTTCATCGCTGCGCATTCAGATCGATTCCATGCCCACCGAGATCGACCAGTTGGAGCGGCGCGCCACGCAGCTAGAGATCGAAAAGCAGGCGCTGAAAAAAGAAGATGACGCCAACTCTAAAGAGCGTCTTGCCCATGTCGAGAAAGAGCTGGCCGGCATCCGCGAGCAATCGAACGCGCTCAAAGCGAAGTGGAAGCAGGAAAAAGATGTCATCGCGAAAGCGCGCGCGCTGAAGGAAAAACTCGAGCAGCTCAAAGTTGAAGAGGCAGCGGAAGAGCGCAAAGGCAATCTGGAGCGTGTGGCGCAGATTCGCTACGGCCTCATTCGCAACACTGAAGAAGAACTGAACAAAGTCACGGCGCAGATCGATGGCAAAGCCGGGAAGCGCATGTTGAAGGAAGAAGTCGACGAAGAAGACGTGGCACGCATCGTCTCCAAGTGGACGGGCATTCCCGTGTCCAAGATGCTCGAAGGCGAAGTCAAGAAGCTGATCAATATGGAAGACCGCCTGCGGCAGCGCGTCGTCGGTCAGGACGAAGCTCTCGAACGCGTGGCCAACGCGATTCGCCGTTCGCGGGCGGGCTTGAGCGATCCGAAGCGGCCGATTGGGTCATTCATTTTTCTCGGCCCAACCGGCGTGGGCAAAACCGAACTGGCGCGCGCGCTCGCCGAATTTCTTTTCGATGATGAACGAGCCATGATCCGCATCGACATGTCGGAGTACATGGAGAAGCACGCGGTGTCGCGTCTGATCGGCGCGCCGCCGGGATACGTTGGCTACGAAGAGGGCGGACAACTCACCGAGCAGGTGCGGCGGCATCCTTATGCGGTCGTGCTCTTTGACGAAATTGAGAAAGCGCACCCGGACGTGTTCAACATTCTGTTGCAGATCATGGATGATGGGCGCCTCACCGACGGCAAGGGGCGCAAAGTCGATTTCAAGAATACGGTCATCATCATGACCTCGAACCTGGGCTCGTCGTATCTGCAATCGGAAAACGTACGCTCCACGGCGGCATTTGAAGAGGCTTCAAAGCAGGTGATGGGCGCGCTGCACGGGCATTTCAAACCTGAGTTCTTGAATCGCGTGGACGACATCATCATCTTCCACCCGCTGGGCAAAGAACAGCTGGTGAAGATTGTCGATCTGCGCCTCGAAGATTTGCGGCGGCTGCTCGCCGATCGCAAGATTTCGCTGGAGCTGACCGACGCCGCGAAGGAACTGCTCTTCACCGAAGGCTACGATCCGAACTTTGGAGCGCGGCCGCTGAAGCGAGCTATTCAGAAACTGGTGCAGGATCCGCTGGCGCTGAAAATTCTCGACGGCGAGGTGCTGCATGGCGATCACGTGATCGTTGATGCTGACAAGAAAGCGGGCAAGATGACGTTCAAGGTCAGTGAGCGGGTGGGCGAGAAGGTCGCGGCGCGGGCGAAGAAGTAATTTGCGCTTTCGAAGGATTGTCGAAGGGTGGCGTTTCTCCCAGTCGCTGGCATTCTGCCGAGCTTTGCTCGGCTGGGCAGACGAGGGCGTCTGCCCCTACGTGTTTCTGTGCATTTGCCCATTTTCCCCTGACGCAAGAATCTCCCTCCGGTACGATCAATAGCTATGAGCGCTTGGCTCGAAGGGATTATTTTGTCAGAAGACTCAAAGCTGCACGATTTTCTAGCGGAGCTGCTTCGTCGCGGCGGCAGTGACTTGCTGCTGGTTCACGGAGCTGCGGCGGCGATTCGCAAAAATGGGGAGGTCGAGAAGATCGGCGACGCTCCGCTCGATGGCTCGGAGATCGAGTCTTTAGTCGAGCCGATTCTGACGCCGGTTGGCGCTGCGCAATATCGCGACACGCAGATTGCCGACTCCTCCTATAGAGTTCCCGGCCTTGGCCGGTTCCGCATTAATCTGCATCGCGAGCGCGGCCACGCGGCGGCGACGATTCGCGCGCTTCCGGTGAAGGTGCCTGCAATTGGGGAGTTGGGCCTTCCTTCTGAGGTTGGAAATCTCGCAGGCATTCGGCGCGGGCTGGTGCTGATCGGGGGCGCGGCGGGCGCGGGGAAATCTACGACGCTGGCGGCTCTGGTCAACGAAATCAACCAGCGTGATGCGCGGCACATCGTGACCATCGAAGATCCGGTCGAGTATGAGCATGCGCACGTGCGCAGCATCATCGAGCAGGTGGAAGTCGGAACGGACGCGCCCGATTTTCCCACAGCTCTTCGCGCGGCGTTGCGCCAGGCGCCGGATGTGCTCGTGGTCGGCGAGATGCGCGATCCGGAGAGCATGGCCATCGCTGTTTCGGCCGCCGAAACCGGGCATCTCGTGCTATCGACTCTGCACACCACTGATGTGGCCTCAGCGATCTCTCGCATCTCCGATTCGTTCCCGATGGAAAGGCAGAATACGATACGGCAGGAACTGGCAATGGCGATCTCAGCCATTCTGACGCAAACCCTGTTGCCGAGCCGCAAGGGCGGACGCGGTCGAGTTCCCGCGGTCGAGTTGTTGATGGTCGGCTATGGCGCGCGCCAACATATCCGTCACAATGCGCTGCAACATCTGAATCAGGAAATTACCATGAGCAAGGCGAAGGGATCGATCGCGCTGGAGGAGTCGCTGGCGCGGCTGGTCAGAAGCGGGCATCTGGAGCGCGAGGACGCTATGGAAGTTGCGGTACACCCGGATGAGCTAAAGAGCCGCCTGCGAGGCGCCGCATAAACTTCGGCCGTGGGATTGTTCATGCCGAGTGGTGAAATGCTTCGGCCACCTCTTGCCGCGACAGATTCCACGCTACGATGACGCGCACGATGATACCGAGGCCGCCGAAGGCTAGCGCCTTGGGCTGGGCGGTGACGGTTGCGGCCGAGACCGACGGGACGAGCATTACGATTCCTGCGATGGCGATGAGCGTGGCGGCGTGACGCACGATGTTGTTGAGTTCGATGAGGCCCCACGCGACTCCACCACCGACGACCGCTGCGAGCAGGAACAGGTACGGACCTGCCAACTCAAGACCGAACAACAAAGGAGCGCCGGCCGACATTGGAATTGCGCCCGGCCTCAGCAGCATTAGTGCGCCAGCGACCGCCAGGTAGATCGCGCAGAGACCGAAGAGCGCGGCTATGGCTCGCACTCCGCCAGGGACGGGTTTGTCGGGATGATCGGCCAACTCGTTAAATTATGGCACTAGATGCCATAATTCACGCCGCGCAGCGCGTCTTTATAAGCGTCGCGCGCGACGGTCGCTTTCTCGTGGGCGTCGTGCTCTTTGAAGTGGGCATCATCCCACTGCTCCATGGCGGTCATCGAATGGTCGGGAGTGGCTAATGCCTCTTCGGCGCGAATAGCAGTCACCCACTAATCGATCGCCTTTTTGTAGGCAGCGCGCAGTTGGTCGAGGTCCGCTTTGCTCATAGACCGGCAGGTTAATGCGGTCGTTGGTCGCGGTCAATTCGTTCCGGCAAATTTAACCGAAAATTAATGCTGCGCTGAGGCGGTCATGGCTTCGCGGCCAACCAGCAAGCAATAAAAACGGTTGCCGATTTCCTCCGCGAAAGCGTATGGTACTCGGCCTAGGCGTAATTCTAATTCGGGGGATGCAATGAAACTTGGCCGCTGCTTGCGTGTTTTTATTCTTTGCCTTTTTGCTGTCGCCGCATTGTCGATCGTCGTGGCGCAATCCGCGCCTGCTTCGAAGACCATGGTTATTCGCGCGGGACATCTGCTGGACGTCAAGACTGGCAAGACACTTGCCAATCAGATCATCGTGATTCAGGGCGACAAGATCGCCAGCGTCGGTTCTGATGCGCCGATTCCGGCCGGAGCGCAGGTCATCGATCTGTCGAACGCCACCGTGCTGCCCGGATTGATTGACGCGCACACCCACCTCACCATGACTACCAACTTTGGTTATTCGCGGCTTGGCATTTCCGTGCCGCGCGAGGCGCTGACTGGAGCGCGCAATGCCCGTGTCACTCTGGACGCCGGATTTACGACCGTCCGCAACGTGGGTGCCAGCGGATTTAGCGATGTTGCCTTGCGTGACGCCATCAATGCGGGAGACGTGCCGGGTCCGCGCATGTTAGTCAGCGGACCGCCGCTCAGCATTACGGGCGGCCACGCCGACAACAATCTGCTGCCATTTGAGTATCACGCGACCAGCGACGGCGTGGCCGATGGCGTGGATGGCGTGCGGCATATGGTCCGGCAGGATATTAAATACGGCGCCGATCTAATCAAGTTCATGGCGTCGGGTGGAGTGCTCTCGAAGGGAGACAATCCGCAGGCGTCGCAATATACGCAGGAGGAGATGAAAGCGATTGTTGATGAGGCGCATCGCCTGGGGCGAAAAGTCGCAGCGCACGCGCATGGAGCGCAGGCGATTCTGTGGGCTAGCAATGCCGGAGTGGATTCGATCGAGCACGGCTCTTACATCGACGACGCTGCGATCGCCGCGATGAAAAAGAATGGCACCTATCTGGTGCCGACGCTTTATCTCTCCGATTGGTTTCTGGAAAATGCCGAGAAGATTGGCACTCCGGCCGAACTGATTGGCAAGGCGAAAGACGTGATGCCGGCTGCGCGCAAGAACATTGCGCGGGCATTTGCGGCGGGAGTGAAAGTCGGCTTCGGGACTGACGCTGCCGTGTATCCGCACGGGCTTAACGCCCACGAATTCGCAGTGATGGTGAAGCTGGGATTGACGCCGTTGCAGGCGATCCAGTCGTCGACAATTAACGACTCCGATCTGCTGGGATGGTCGGACAAAGTTGGAGCGATCGAGCCGGGGAAGTGGGCGGACATAGTCGCGGTCGATGGCGATCCGCTGGCGGATGTTACTACGCTCGAACGCGTTAAGTTTGTGATGAAGGGCGGCGAGGTGGTGAAGAATTTATACGCGAAATAAGGTCAGAGGTTAGAGGTCTGATTGCAGAGGTTAGAACCTAATTGCAGGGGTTAGAAGTCAGATTGCAGAAGTAAAACCGCCGAACGAATCACTGCTCGTTGGCTGATCGCCCGTGTAATCGGAGACATTTCATCGGCTATCGAGTCAACAACCGCATAGTGGTGCAGTTTGCGAAATCATTAACCACAGAGGGCACGAAGGTTCACGAAGGAAATACACAAGTCAGCTCCTTCGTGATACTTGGTGTCCTTCGTGGTTGAAGGTTCCGCGGCTGCGGCTGAAATTGCACCACCACCAACAACCGGAGTAACTTTTGAGCGGTCAAGCCGTGGCTGTAATATTCGATTATGTCGGTTCTTCGTTGGTTCTTGTTCTTGACTTTCGCATTGTGTACTGCGGCTGGGCAGGAGGGTCGTCAGCCTGAAGAAGACCCGCACCGTCCGCCCTGCAATAGTGCCCAGTGCCGCAAGGCGAAATCGTTCGTAAAGACCCACTACTGCGGCGCTCCAGAAGGAAATGGTCCCGATGACAGCTGTGAGATTCGGCAGCCGAAGAAGCGATCGAATGTCAAAGTGACGGCGAACTACGACTGTAAATGGGTTGATGGGGTGCAGCATTGCACACAGCAGGGAGAGCCACCCTCCGATCTACGCGGTATTCTCGTTGGCGAGTTGAGGCGCTTTGGTCTACCTGCCGAGGCAACGGGAAAGATCTATTTCACTGTTTGGCAGCCGATTGGGTTGGATTGGTCGCTGGTGGAAGCATACTACGATCACATCGAGCAGTCGGACGTGATGTTGTGCCAGGTGATTGCGATTGTCGGCCATGATTCTCATGTGTCCGTACTTCGAAAAGTGCCATTCCAAAAAACTGACGCAGATAAGAACACAGTGACGAGATGGTCTCCGCTTGATTTAGCCGACGTTAACGCGGACGGCCAAACCGAGGTCATTTTGGAAGGAGACGCTTATGAGGATCACTGGGTCGAAGTGGTTGGCACGAAGGATGGCTTGTTCAGGACGATCTTTTCGGGGCTTGGATACTATTTGTAGCCTCCAACAGGTCCCACCTCTGCAATCTGACCTCTAACCTCTGCAATCCTTTAGAATCCTCCGAGTGCCTATTCAACTTCAGATTGAAGCCACTCGCGGCGCTGCCCGCGCTGGCAAACTCATTACTCCTCATGGGGAGGTCGAAACGCCGGTCTTCATGCCGGTCGGAACGCTTGGTTCGGTGAAGGGCGTTTCGCAGGATGTGCTCGAAGATCTTGGCGTTCAAATTTTGCTCGGCAATACCTATCATCTTTATTTGCGGCCTGGAGTCGACACGGTTCGCAAACTGGGCGGGCTGCACCGGTTCATGTCTTGGGATCGGGCTATCCTGACGGACTCTGGTGGCTTCCAGGTTTTCAGCCTGAACGCATTGCGCAAGGTCAGCGAAGAGGGAGTGGCGTTTCGCTCGCACCTCGACGGGTCGGCGCATTTTCTTTCGCCGGAAAAAGCGATGGAGATTCAGATTGGCCTCGGTGCTGACATCATCATGGCGTTTGATGAATGCACTGAGTATCCGGCGGATGCGGCGCGGGCGCGCGCTTCGATGGAGTTGACTTTGAGGTGGGCTGCACGCTGCTCGAATTATTTCGAAGCACACAAACACGAAGTGCCTTGGGCGATCAGCCGACAACGACAACAATCTGGTGTGAGCGATGGAAAGCAGGTCCTTCGCTTCGCTCAGGATGACAATCGAGAGAACGGGAGTCCTCAAAGCCAAGCATTATTTGGCATCGTGCAGGGCGGGATGGATCGCGAATTGCGCCGCGAATCTGCCTTGCGCACAATCGAGATTGGTTTTCCTGGTTATGCCATCGGAGGCCTCAGCGTTGGCGAACCGCGCGAGCTTACCCGCGACATCGTTTTATCGACGCTTGAGCATCTTCCTTCCGATCGGCCGCGCTATCTGATGGGCGTCGGTACTCCCGAAGAGATTGCTGAGTACGCTCAGGCGGGCGTCGACATGATGGATTGCGTGCTGCCAACGCGCGCCGCTCGCCACGGATTGCTGTTTACATCCGAAGGCAAAGTGTCGATCAAACAAGCGCGCTATGCGCAGGATGAAAGCGCGCTCGATCCGGCATGCGATTGCCGCGTCTGCCAGCGCTATTCGCGAGCCTACTTGCGCCATCTTTATGCGGCGAACGAATTGCTTGCGCAGGTTTTGAATACGGTTCACAACCTGCACTATTATCTGGCCACGATGAAGACGGTTCGCAAATGGATACGGGCCGGGAACTCGTGACGCTGCCGTCCCGGCGGGCGCCCCTGCTCGCCGCGCCGGGGGCGAGACGCCCCCGGGACAGCCGGCAGGATGCCGGCGCTACAACTTGCTCTGCCCGGGTACAAAAAGAAAGGCGGCCAAAGCTGGCCGCCTGCTTGAATATTAATCGATTGAATTACGCTGTCGCTGGACGCTCGCCGCCTTTGGCGGGCGCGCGCTCTGGTTTGATCACTTGCTGCACGCCGTCGTCGGTTTTCGCCGGCAGCGGTTTAAGCGGCGGCAAAGCCTGCCCTTCGACCAGCAACTTGATCTCGGAGGCGTCGAGCACCTCGCGTTCGATTAGCGCCTTCGCGATCAGAATCAGCGTCTCGCGATTTTCGGAGAGAATTCCCTTCGCGGTGGCGTAGCCGGTGCTCACCATCTTCTTAACTTCTTCATCGATCTGGATGGCCGTTGCTTCGCTATAGTCGCGGTGTTGCGCGATCTCGCGTCCCAGAAAAATCTGCTCTTCTTTCTTGCCGAAGGTCAGCGGACCCAGGTCGCTCATGCCCCACTCGCAAACCATCTTGCGCGCCAGTTCGGTGGCACGCTCAATGTCGTTGCCAGCACCCGTCGACATCTGGTTGAGGAAAAGCTCCTCCGCAATGCGCCCGCCCATGAGGATGGCGATCTGCGTATCGAGATAGTTCTTGTAGTAGTTGTGGCGATCGTCGGTCGGTAGCTGCATGGTCAAACCGAGAGCCATGCCACGCGGAATGATGGTGACCTTGTGCACAGGATCGGAGTGCGGCAGTTTCGCCGCTACGAGCGCGTGCCCGGCCTCGTGGTAGGCAGTGTTCTTCTTCTCTTCATCGGAGAGCAGGAGCGATTTGCGTTCCACGCCCATCAGCACTTTATCTTTGGCCACTTCGAAGTCATACATCAGGACGGCCTTGCGATTCTGCCGCGCCGCAGCCAATGCCGCTTCGTTCACCATGTTGGCCAAGTCAGCGCCGGAGAATCCCGGTGTGCCGCGCGCCAGAGTGTTGAGTTCCACGTCGTCCGCCAATGGAATCTTGCGGGTGTGCACGCGGAGAATTTCTTCGCGTCCGCGAACGTCGGGACGATTTACGACCACGCGGCGGTCAAAACGCCCGGGGCGCAGCAGCGCCGGGTCGAGCACATCGGGACGGTTCGTGGCCGCCATCAGAATGACGCCTTCGTTCGATTCGAAGCCATCCATTTCGACGAGGAGTTGATTCAACGTCTGCTCGCGTTCATCGTGTCCCCCGCCAAGGCCAGCGCCGCGATGGCGCCCAACCGCGTCAATTTCATCGATGAAGATGATGCAGGGAGCGTTTTTCTTGCCCTGTTCGAAGAGATCGCGGACGCGGCTTGCGCCCACGCCGACGAACATTTCCACGAAGTCAGAGCCGGAGATGGAGAAGAACGGCACATTCGCTTCGCCGGCTACAGCGCGTGCCAGCAGGGTCTTGCCAGTTCCGGGAGGGCCAACGAGCAGGACGCCCTTCGGAATGCGTCCGCCGAGCTTCTGGAACTTCTGCGCCTCGCGTAGGAATTCGATAATCTCGCGAAGCTCTTCTTTCGCTTCGTCCACGCCGGCCACGTCTTTAAACGTGATCTTTTTCTGCTGCATGGAGAGCAGGCGGGCGCGGCTCTTGCCGAACGACAGCGCTTTGTTTCCGCCGGTCTGCATCTGGCGGATCATGAAGAACCAGAGCGCTCCGAGTAAAACGAGGGGAGCGAGGTTCAGAATCCAGCTTGGCCAGGTGCCATTGCTGATGTCCTTGAAGCTGTAGGGGACGGCCTTATCCGTCAGCTTCTTGTACATATCGGGATAGTTCGCGGGCACGATGGTGTGGAAGGGCGAGTCGTTCTTGAACTTGCCTTTTACTTCCTGGCCGATGAAGGTCACGTCGTGGACATTGCCCTGGTCGACTTCCGTCAGGAACTCAGAAAAGCCGATTTCTTTTTCTTTCTGGGCATTCGTACCGGTTTTCACCACCTGCCAGAGCAGGAAGGCCGAAACCACGATAACCGCCCAGAAAAGTACCGTCTTGATTGTTGAATTCACCTAAAACTCCTCGATTTGCAGGCCTACCCGCCAAATAGAAAAGACACCGCCTGTTTAGCTCCATCACTTAGATGCCGGAGGCGGGAATTCGATTGGGAAAAGACTGCATGTTGATTCTAGACCTTTTCACAGAAAACGGACAGCGAGGAGAGCACAGAAGTCACCGGCCATTTACGCGCGACGAACGAGGATAGAGGCGACGCCGGTGCCGCGTCAAATTGAGACCCTTTCAGACGGTCACGGCCAAATACGGGAGGTTGCGGCCGGTCTGTTCCGGACTGCCCAAGCCATATCCGCAGAGAAACGCGTCATCCACCAGGAAGCCGAAATAGTCGGGCTGGAGCGGCACACGGCGCGCCGATTGGCGATCGAGCAGCGTGGCCAGCTTCACCGAAGCGGCGCCGCGGCCGCGCAGGTCGCTCATCAAAAATTCGCTGGTCACTCCTGAGTGCACCAAGCCCTCGACGAGGAGCACATGTTTGCCGGCAATCGCGAGTTCATGGCTGAAAAGTATTTCGAGCAGGCCGCTTTCGCCCTGCTTGCTCTCCTTGTACGAAGGCTTGATGAAGGTGCAGATCACGGGCACATCGATGGCGCGAACCAGGTCGGCCATGAACAGAAAGCTATTTTCCAGGATGCCCAGGGCGATCACGGTTTGCCCGCGATAGTCGTCTGAGATTTGGCGTCCCAGTTCGCGAACTCTCTTTTGAATCTGGTCGGCCGAGATCACCTGACGCAGCCCGGAATTCGAAGGAACATTCATAGTGGAGTGGCGCCTCCGGCGTGGCAGTTCGTCAACTGAATCGAATTGCCCTCAGTCTAACGCAAATGTGAACAACGGCATGTTATATCATGCGCGCATTTCGCGAATCCAAACCGCCTGCATGGCGTCAGCGGGTGGCCGGAGGGTTGCGGGAACGGCGAAGCCACGCATCCAGATGAGGCCGGAGCTATCCGCAACGGCGACTGGCCACAGCTTCTTTTGTGTCCCGGTGGCGTGGCGGTCGCTTAGTAATTCTTTGACTTTCTTTTCTGATGCTGTGTGTGCGGGCCAATAACGATCGCCGGGCCGCCAGTTGCGAATCAGGATTGCTCGCGATACGCGCGCGATGTCGAGCAGTTGCGTCCGCTCGGCCTCGGGCACTCTGGCCACATCGACAATCTCAGCGGCGATGCGGGCGCGTAGTTCGGGAACATCAATTGCGCCTGGCACGGGCAAGAGGTATTGATAATCGCGATCTTTCGACTCCCCGGCCGCGTTGTCACGGCAATGCGAAGTTTCGAGTGCCAGGTGAAATTCGCGGCTTTGATCTTGCCGCGCGAGTCGAAGATTCCAGCCGCTGGACAACTCAAGTTTTTTCCCCGACGATTTGTCGCACCACGCTGTTCGGGTTAGTTCCAGCGTCTCTTCGATCAGGCGAAACGAAACACTGACTTCGGGAGAATTCGTTTCGATCCAGGCTCGCAGCAAACGACGCTGCGAGGCTAACGGGAGTGCCAGCAGCGCGGTCAGCGGTAAGGACGTGATTGAGAGTGCTGGCGACCGCTGCGTGATCTCTGGATGGTCAATGCTCCAATACTCCTCTTCGGCGCGAGCGATTTCCGCAAGCTCACTCATGTGTTCGATCGCGGATTCGCCGAATTCTTCGGCGATCAGCGGCAACAGGCGACGCCGGACGCGATTGCGGAGGAAAGCGACATCCTGATTCGACGAGTCCTCACGCCAGATCTGTGCGCGCTCAAGCAGGAATTTTTGCAACGTGGCGCGCCTCAAGGCGAGCAGTGGGCGGACGACTTCGCCGAAGGCCTGCCCTTTTTCTTCGAAAACAATTCGCGGATGGATGCCGGCAAGGCCGCGAACGCCGGTGCCTCGGAAGATGCGCAACAGAATTGTTTCGGCCTGATCGTCGAGCGTATGCGCTGTCGCAATTTTCGTGACGCGACGGTGGCTCGCGAGCTCGCGAAAAAATTGATAGCGCAGTTCGCGCGCGGCGGCCTCAATGCCGGAGGCCCTGCTGGTGGTTTTGCCCCCACTCTCGCGCAGGCTGTCACGCCCTTCGATCGGCGCGGCGCGAACATGCAATTCGAGCCTGTGCTCCGAAGCCAACCGCGCGACGAAACGCTCGTCTTCCTCCGATTCGTCGCCCCGCAGTTTGTGATTGACGTGCGCGATCGACAGCACGATCCCCAACTCTTCGCGCAAATCGAGCAATAGACGGAGCAATGCCACGGAATCCGCTCCGCCGGAAACGGCTGCGGCGACTCGATCTCCCGCGCGCAACGAATTGTTCTTTCGGATTGTCTGCAAGAGGCGCTCTGCTAGTTCGTGCACGGAGAAATGGTAAACCAGTTGTCAGTCATCAGTTGTCAGTTTTCAGTGAACCCGGTGTTCTGACGACTGACAACTGGCAAGCGTCTTTCTGCTATGCTTTCGACAAATGTGGGGAGCTTCTCGTTGGGCGGCAAGCCGCTGGACGGCTGGGTGTCTGCTGCTGGTCATGCTCGTCCCGGCCTTTGGGCCGTTGGCGATGGCCCAGGCAGGCGCCATGCACTGCCCGCGCCCGATGGCCTCCGCGCAGATGGTCGCGCCGGAGATGCCATGCCATCACGCGATGGCACATGCGCAGCCCAGGCGATCCAAGTCTTCGGAAACCGCGCTCCAAGCAGGTGACAGTGACTGCTGCCAGAACCATTGCTGTTGCGGCGCTGTTACATCCGAGTGGGCGCAACCCGCTTCCAGCCTGCTCTCATTCCTCTCCCTTCTGATCGAACCCGCGCAGCCCACACCAACACCGACTCTTCGCTCAAGCAATATTGACGGACTCGATTCCGCCCGCGCACCTCCTCGCGGGTAATTCTCCACCCAGTAAACTCGCGAATCTGTTGGCGCACTCTTGTTGTCTTGAGTATGGGCATGCAGTCTGCCCGCCGCCAACTGTTCCGTTATCGTGCGCCACGATCCCGGCGCACACGGCATTGCTGCTCGTACCCATAGTGGAGTACCGAATCATCGAGGAGAATATGACGCGCTTCAAACTCATGGTGATTTCTGCCGTTCTACTCGTTCCCTCCATCGCCTTCGCAACGATCTTCGGCTCCGTTCGCGGCGTGGTACATGATCCTCAACACCGTCCTGTTCAAGGCAGCCGGGTTACGCTGAAGGCTCAAAACTCAGACTGGACACAATCGAAAGACTCAGGCGGCGGGGGCGAATTTGAATTCACATCCGTACCCCTTGGGAATTACACGGTGACCGTCACGTTCAAGGGCTTTCAGCCAGTGCAACAAGCCGTAGTCGTCCAGTCCGACAGCAGTCCGGTGTTGCACTTCGAATTGGCGATCGCCGGCGTCAAGGAGACCATCGCGGTTTCGGAATCTCCGGTGGAGGCGACCTTGGACAGCGTGACTCCGACTACAACGGTGAACCGGATCGACATCCAGGAAACGCCGGGAGCGGATCGCACCAACGGCATGGAGATGATCACGGATTACGTGCCCGCGGCCTACATGACGCACGATATGCTGCACATGCGCGGAGGCCACCAGGTCGACTGGCTGATTGATGGTGTACCTATTCCCAACACCAACATCGCCAACAATCTGGGCCCGCAGATTGATCCGAAGGATATTGACTACCTCGAAATTCAAAGAGGCAGTTACGATGCCGATTACGGAGACCGCACCTACGGAGTCTTCAATGTCGTGCCCCGGAATGGTTTCGAACGCGATCGCGAATGTGATCTGGTCATAACCGCGGGGAATTTCTATCAAACCAACGACCAAATCAGTTGCGGAGGGCATAGCCAGCGCTCCGCTTACTACGCCAGCCTGAACGGAAATCGAAGTCAATATGGACTGCAAACTCCGATCGGCCAGGTGGTCAACGACGCGTCGAACGGCTTTGGAGGCTTCGCTTCTTTTATCTTCAATCCCGATCCCAAAAACCAATACCGGGTGGTGGCGCAGATGCGGCGGGATTATTACCAGATTCCGATCGATCCGGATCCGAATTCTTCCGGGAATCAGATTTTGCTCGGCGCCGGGGTCGCACCAAGCAACGGGCAGCACGATGCCGAACGCGAGCCTGACGCCTACGCCACGTTTTCGTGGGTGCACACGTTCAATCCCGATACGCTGATTACTGTTTCTCCTTTCTACCATTACAACGGAGCCGACTACCTGGGCGGCGTGAATGACCCTGCTGAAATTACCAATGTGACCCAGACCGCTCAATACGTCGGTGCACAAATCGCACTCAACTCCACCTTCTGGCGGAACGATGTACAGGCGGGCGTGTATGGTTTCTATCAGCATCAGTACAACTACTTCTCTAACGTTGGGTTCTATTTCGAGGGCGTTCAGTTTCCGACCATCCAACCCTCCTCCATCGGTGTGAATGGAGGGGTTGCCGCTGAATTCATCAACGACAAATTCAAAGTGACTTCGTGGCTGACTTTAATGGCCGGAGTGCGAGTAACGGAGTTCAGCTCCGGCGCCCCCACGTCGGCAGTGACTCCGTCGGTTTCAGAAACCGACGCCGACCCTCGTTTTGGGGTCGCCATTCGCATTCCACGGTTGAACTGGGTGTTTCGCGGCTTTTACGGCTACTACTACCAGGCGCCGCCTCTTTCGACGGCCACCAGCGAGCTTCAGAGCTTACAGTTTGGCTCTTTCGCACCCTTGCACGGCGAAAAAGATAGGGAATGGCAGTACGGGGTCATGATTCCGATTCACGGTTGGACGCTCGATGCTGACACCTATCAGACCTTCGCCCACAATTGGCTCGATCACAACAATATCGGAGCGTCGAATATCTTTTGGCCCATCACCTGGGATTACGCGTTGATTCAAGGGTGGGAGACGACTTTACGCTCACCGCGCCTCTGGCATGGCGGCCAGTTCCATCTGGCCTATGCCAATCAAATCGCGCAGGCAACCTCGCCGATCACGGGAGGCTTGATCTTCCCTATACCGCCCGGACTGGCACCGGTGGATCATGATCAAAGAAACACTCTGAACTTCGGCTACAACACAACTTTGCCCTGGCAAACCTATGCCTCGACAAATATCTACTACGGCTCCGGCTTCACCAACGGGTTGTACGGCACGCCGCAGGCGCAATATCCAGGGCAGTATCTGCCTGCCCACACGACGTTCGATCTAGCTTTCGGCAAGACCTTCGCCGAGAAATATACCGTCTCCGTGACCGCGCTGAATGTGGCAAATCGCCGGGTGCAGCTCGATAACAGTCTTACCTTTGGCGGATTTCACTGGAACGATCCCCGGCAAATTTATGGGGAATTTCGCTATCGGTTCCGCTACTGAGCGCCAAGCGTGGGGAACAAGAGAGGAAGAGGTTAGCATGATGAAATCCCGGTTTGTACTTGCGGCAGCGATGTTGCTGCTGGCTGCATCCGTGGGTTGCAATCGCACTAAGAGATATTCGTTGCAGGGAGAAGTAGTCGAGAAGAACGCAGCGACCAGCGAGATTACCGTGAACCACGGAGACATTCCGGGGTTTATGCCGGCGATGGCGATGCCTTACCGCGTCAAGGACCCGGCAATGATTCAGGAACTTCAACCCGGCGACAAAATCACAGCCGATGTCGTGGTCGGCAAGGATCCGAGCAACTATTGGCTGGAGAATGTGCGTATCACCGACAAATCCGGGCGTAGCCGGTCCAAGCCAGCGGCCGCGCCGACGATGCTTATGCCCGGAGAGCGCGCTCCCGATTTCACCCTGGTCAATCAGGACGGCCACACGATTCACCTTGCCGATTTTGCCGGCAAGGCGGTGCTCGTCACGTTCATCTACACGCGCTGCCCCATGCCGAATTTCTGCCCTCGCTTAAGCAGCCAATTTGCGCGCATTCACAATGAACTCAAGAAAAATCCTGAGGATTACAACAAGACTCACTTATTGACCATCAGCTTCGATCCGAAATATGACACTCCCGCTGTGCTGCGCAAATACGGCCTCGCCTATCTGGATGGCGACGCGAGCGGTTTTTCGCACTGGGACCTCGCCACCACCGATCCCGCCGATTTACGCCACCTGGCTCAGGCATTCGGTCTTCAGTATGACGAAGAGGATAACCAGATAACGCACAACATGAGCATCGTGTTAATCAAGCCCGATGGCCGGGTGGCGAAATTCTGGGCGACGGATTGGACTTGGGCGGAGCTGATGGAGAGCTTGCAGAATGCCGCCCACGCCTCCGGGCAGAGTGGGGCGTCGTGACGGTTCGTGGACTTCTGTTGTTGACCGGCTCCGTGGCAGTATTCCTGTTGCTTGCGTGCGACAAAAAGCAGCCGAGCCAGCAGCTGAGTCGAGCAGAGATTGCAGGGCAATGGCTTTACGACAACAACTGCGCCGAGTGTCACGAAAATCCGCACCCGGACTTACACAAGCAACCCCCGAACCTGCATGGAATGTTTCGTCGAGGCACGCTCCCCAGCGGCGCTCCAGCCACCAGCGCACAAATCCGCACCACCATCATCGAAGGACGGGGCACGATGCCTGCTTTTGACCAGCGATTAAGGGAAGAAGACGTCGATAATCTGATCAGCTACCTGCGAAAGCTGAATTGAGGCAACCCACGGTGCGACCCATCGACCGGAACCTGCGGCGCGATATCTGCGTAATATTTCGGTATCGGTTCCGCTGCTAACAGTCAACGAACGAATCGATAGAAGTCCCTCTCGCGACAGGAGTACAGTTCTGGTCATGGCAGCGACTACTGCTCAATCTGGCAACCTTCCGTCTTCGCCTGATCATCGAAATAGCGATCGCTCGCGTGACGAACATCCGGGTGCAGCGCTTCCACCGCTCGCCGTCGGCATTCTGATCGCCCTCTGCGCCGCCAAACTGCTGCTGCACATCTTTACCGACTTGCGGCACTACGGCTATTTTCGTGACGAGCTTTATTACCTCGACATGGCCCGCCATCTCGATTGGGGATATGTCGACGCCGCTCCGCTGGTCGCCGTCTATGCCAAGATCGCGCTGCTGATGGGTGGTTCGCTTGCATCATTGCGCATCATTCCCGCGCTCGCGGGCGCCGCGCTTATCGCGCTCACCATGCTGATTGCGCGCGAACTGGGCGGAGGACGCTACGCTCAACTGCTCGCCGGGCTCGCCATTCTGCTCAGCCCCGCCTTTCTCGTGATGGAGGGCTTTCTCAGCATGAATGCTTTCGAGCCGCTCTTCTGGATGGGCTGCATCTGGATTGTGGCTCGCATCCTGCGCACGGGGGATTCGCGGCTCTGGCTCTGGTTCGGCGTGATCGCGGGCTTTGGTCTCGAGAATAAACACTCGACTCTATCTTTCGGATTCGCCGTTACCGTCGCACTGCTTCTGACACACCATCGCCGCGAATTTGCGCGCCCTTGGATATGGATTGCCGGCGCCATCGCGGTCGCGATCTTCCTGCCCAACCTGATCTGGCAATATCAGCATCACTTTCCGACCATCGAAGACCTGGCCAATGTTCGCCGCGAACACAAGAATGTCGTGCTGCCGCCGCTCGCCTTCATCAAGCAGCAGATCCTCGTGCTGCAACCGATTTTCTTCCCGGTTTGGCTCACCGGACTGGTGTGGTTTCTCCGCGACCGGCGCTGGCGCTTGCTGGGCGTGACCTTTGTCGTCTTCTTCGTCTTGATGGAAGTCGCGCACGGCAAAGATTATTATGTTTTCCCAGTCTATCCGATGGTGCTGGCTGGCGGAGCTGTCGTGATTGAAATGTGGCTGGCAAATCGCGCCCCCTGGACGCGCGTTGCCGTCGTCGCGATCATCCTGCTTACCTCGCTTCCGCTCCTGCCGCTGCTGACGTGGATGCTCCCGCCGGAAAAGGTTCTCGCCTATCAGAACGCGATCGGCCTCAGGCCCACCAAGACCGAGACACACGAGGATTCTCTATTGCCGCAGGTGATGGCCGATCAGTTCGGGTGGCCAGAGTTGGTGAGTGAAGTTGCCGGGGTCTACGACTCCTTGCCTGCGGACGAGCGTGCCCAGACCGGGATTTGGGCGGGGAACTACGGCGAAGCTGGCGCGATTAATATGTTTGGACCCGCCTACGGGCTGCCCCGCGCCTACTCGCGCCATCAGAATCATTGGTATTGGGGTCCGCCGCCTCAGGTTTATAAAAACCTCATCGTAATCCAGTGGGGCCTTGACGACGTGCGCGACAACTGCACTTCGTATCAGGCGTTCGATCACTACCAGCGCTTTGGCATGGGGGAGGAAAATACCCCTTTCTATCTCTGTCGCGGCGTCAAGTTCGATATCCAGAAGATCTGGTGGCACTCGCACCATTGGAATTGAGATTCGCGACAGTCGGAGAAAAATCGTGAACCACAGAGGACACTAAGGGGCTTAATGGCACAGATGTCTTGGCGTCCCTTAGTGTCCATGGTGGCAATGCTTTCGCAAATTCAGGCACTACCCTCCGCACGGTTTCGATTGACCGAGTTCCACGGCGCACGATAGACTGGTTGAGTTTGCCTGTACTTGCGGATCCGTTCTGGGGCCGCGCCGCGTTTCCGGTCAGAAGCCGCAGCGGAAAAACAGCAAGCATATTGATTTCTGCCGGGCTTTGCCCGGCTGGGCAGATGAGGGCACCCTTCGGCAAGCTCAGGGCAGGCTCTGCCGCCACGTGATTTTGAAGGAGAAACTATGTACGCGGTGATCCGCGCTGGTGGTAAGCAGTATCGTGTCGCTCCGGGAGACGTGATCCGGGTCGAAAAACAGGCTGATAAAGATGGAAAGGTCGAGTTTGGCGACGTGCTGGCGGTTTCGGCCGAGGCGGGCAATGTTGCGCCTCCGGGATCGCAGGCGTTTGTCACCGGCGAGGTCGTCGAGCAGGGACGCGGCAACAAGATCCTCGTCTTCCACTACAAGCGCAAGAAGCAATATAAAAAGCTGCGCGGGCACCGGCAGGACTTCACTGCCGTCCGCATTACCGAGATCGGCTTCGATGGGCGATCGTTCAAAGCTCCTGAGGTTCCGAAGAAAGAGAAGAAGGTGAAGGCGGCGCACGAAGCCGGCGAGCACGAGGAAGTGAAGACCTCGAAGCGTCCGGGAAAGAAAGCCGTGAAGCACGCGGCGCACGGGCATGCTAATGCGAAGAAATCTGCGCCGAAGAAGAAAAAGGCGAGCAAGAAAAAGAAATAGCATCGATTGCTGCCCTGAGGGGAGGCTGGTGACGCCTGAAGCAGATCCTTCGCTTCGCTCAGGATGACAATGCTTCGCTCAGGATGACAAATTTTTGTTGGCAACTGGCCACTGGAAACTGGACAACGACTTATGGCGCATAAAAAAGGACAAGGCACTTCACGAAACGGGCGCGACTCGAACGCGCAGCGGCTTGGCTTCAAGGCTTTTGGAGGGCAACTGGTGCCGGGCGGCACCATCATCGTCCGCCAGCGTGGTACGCGCGTGAAGCCCGGACTGAACGTAGGGCGCGGCAAGGACGACACGCTCTTCGCCAAGATTACCGGACGCATCAAGTTCGTCGACAAGGGATCGATGGGCAAGTTTGTAATGGTTGAGCCCGAGGCGATCGCGGCGGAGTAAGCTCTCACCTCGCCTCTGGCAGAGACGCGGCAAGCTGAGTCTCTGGGAACGTCACCTGCCTCGGCTTCTCGTCGGGGCTTTTTCGTTGGGTCCGAAGCTGCGGAGCTTCGCTCCGCATGGACGGGCGAGGGCGCCCATCCCCACGTGAGCTTTTCCACACTCCATGTTTACCGCTCTATGTTTATCGATGAAGCTAAAATTCGGGTGAAGGCCGGCGACGGCGGCAACGGCTGCATGGCTTTCCGGCGGGAGAAGTTTGTCCCGCGCGGCGGTCCATCGGGCGGCGATGGCGGACGCGGCGGCGACGTCGTCATGGAATCGAGTGAGCGCCACAATACGCTGGTGCATTTCCGTTTCAATCCTGAATACACGGCCGAGCGCGGCAGGCTCGGGGAAGGCTCGAAGAAAACAGGCCGCGATGGCGAAGGAATTGTCCTGAAGGTGCCGGTCGGCACGATCGTCTACGACGATGACACCGGCGAGATTGTCCACGATTTCTCTCGTCCCGATGAGCGCGTCATCATTGCGCGCGGCGGACGCGGCGGTCGCGGCAACGCGCAGTTTGCCACTTCGACCCATCAGGCGCCGCGCGAGCACGAAGACGGCCGTCCCGGTGAAGATCGCCATTTTCGGCTGGAGCTGAAACTGCTGGCCGATGTCGGCCTCGTAGGCTATCCGAATGTCGGGAAGTCGACGTTGATCTCGCGCATCTCGGCCGCGCGCCCGAAAGTTGCCGATTATCCGTTCACCACGCTGGAGCCGAATCTCGGCGTGGTGCTCGTCGGCGATAAAGGAAAAGAAGAGAGCTTCGTGGTCGCCGACATTCCCGGATTGATCGAAGGCGCGCACACCGGCTCCGGCCTCGGCACCCAATTTCTGCGGCACATCGAGCGCACGCGCCTGCTGGTGCACATGGTCGATGTCTCCGATGGCAGCGGCAGGCCGGATGTGGTGAATGACGTTGAGGTGATCCGAGGCGAACTGGCGAGTTTTGGAGCCGGCCTCGAAAAGAAGCCGACGCTGATGGTGGCATCGAAAATCGATGTGGCGAATCCCGAGAAGCTCAAGAAGCTGAAGCAGTGGGCGACGCGGCGAAAGCTGAAGCTCTATCAGATTTCGGCGGTGACGGGCGAGGGAATTGAGAAGCTCAAGTTCGCGATGGCCGAAGGCGTGGAGAAGGTGCGAAGTAAGCTGGCCAAAGCGCAACAAGAGACGAAGATATCCGGTTACGGCGCTTAATTAGGCAGCGAGGAGTTGTTGTAGTCGCTTTTGCGTCAGTCGGGGGTTGTCGATTACATTACTCGGGATGACTTTCACCAATTTTGTTATTGCCCTCGTGCTCTTCGCTCTTCCTGCATTCGCCCAGCGTGGCCAATCTGCTAAGGCGCAGGACGATGCCAGCGCAACCCCTGCCGCGGCAAAATCTGCGGAGCCAAAATCCGCCGATGCGAAATCCGCTGAAGCAATCAAGAATCCTCTGCCCGCGGACAAGTCCGCCCCGCAGACGATCACGGTGAACGGCAAGACGCTTCATTACACCGCGACGGTCGGGACCATCACGCTGAAAGGCAAGGACGACAAGCCGACGGGCGTGGTGATGTACACCGCATTCACGCTGGACGAACCAAAAGGCAAGAACAGTGACAGCGGCTCGCACCGGCCGGTGACGTTCGCGCTGAATGGCGGGCCTGGGGCGTCGTCCGTCTATCTGAACCTGGGCGCAATCGGGCCGAAGCATATTGTGTTTGCGAATGAGGGGGACTCGCCTTCGGACCCGGCGACGCTGACGGACAATCCCGGCACCTGGCTTGATTTCACAGACCTGGTCTTTATCGATCCGATCGGCACCGGATTTTCGCGATCGCTGGTGGACGAGGCGGAGACGAAAAAATTGTTTTATGGGGCGACTCCGGACATAGAGTATCTGTCGCTGGTGATTTACAAGTGGCTGGTGCAGAGCGATCGCTTGCTGGACAAGAAATATCTGGTGGGCGAGAGCTATGGCGGCTATCGCGGACCTCGGATCACACACTATCTGCAATCCAGACTGGGCGTGGCCATGAATGGGGTGGTGCTGGTGAGCCCGTATTTGAATCCGGAGGCTGGCGATGGGAATCTTTCGCCGATTCCGTGGTTGATTACTCTGCCGTCGATCACGGCTGCTCATCTGGAGTCGGAAGGGAAACTGACGCCGGATGCAATGCAGCAGGTGATGGCTTACACGCGCGGAGACTATGCGGCGGCGCTGCTGAAGGGGCGCAGCGACACTGCGGCGACGGACGCAATGATCGCGCACGTTACGGAGATGACGGGACTGGATCCGAAGTTTGTGAAATTCGCGGGCGGGCGGCTTGATATTGGGGCGTATCTCCGCGAAGTGCACCGCACGCAGGGACTGATTGGCAGCGTGTATGACTCGAATGTCACGGCGCCCGATCCGTTTCCTTACGCTCCGAGGCAGGAGAGTGGCGATCCGATTCTGGAGAGCATCATCGCCCCGACTACGACGGCGATGGTCGACTTTATTACACGCACGGTGGGGTGGAAATACGATGGGCGGTATGAAGCCCTGTCGTACGACGTGAACCGGCAATGGGATCGCAGCGACGACCTGCGCAAGGGCGCGGTGGGAGATCTGCGGGAGTCGGTGGCGGCCGATCCCAAGATGCGGGTGCTGATTGTGCATGGATGGAATGATTTGTCGTGTCCGTTCATGGGATCGATACTCAGCGTGGACCAGATGCCGGTGATGGGTGACGCGAACCGGGTGCAGGTGCATGAGTTCCCCGGCGGACACATGTTTTATACGCGTCCGGTGAATCAGGCCTCGCTGCATAAGCTGGCGGAGACCATGGTGGAGACGCATTAAATGGTGGAGACGCATTAATTAAGAGGAGGGTCTGGGTCATAGCAGTCAGGATTGTCCCCAACCTGGGACGTCGAGTGCGCCGCCAGCGCTCTCCACCGTGCTAGAATTTCAAGAGCTTTTGACCCTAAGCCACCCTGGACCCTGTTTTGATCGAGCTGGCACCTTCGATACTCGCGGCTGATTTCGCCCACCTCGCCGACCAGGTTGAGCGGGCTACGGCCGGCGGTGCGGCGGTCATCCACGTTGACATTATGGACGGGCATTTTGTGCCCAACCTGACCATTGGGCCTCCGGTGGTGAAATCGTTGCGGCGGGCAACTCAGTTGCCGCTTGATTGCCATCTCATGATAGAAAATCCCGACCAGTACATTCCGGATTTTGCGGAATCGGGAGCCGACTGGATTTCGGTGCACCAGGAAGCCTGTCGCCACTTGAACCGGACGCTGCACCTGATCAAGCAGCATGGTTGCCGTGCCGGGGTAGTGATTAATCCGGCGACTCCAGTGGGCACGCTGTGCGAAGTATTCGACATTGTGGATTATGTGCTGGTGATGAGCGTGAATCCGGGATTCGGGGCGCAGAAGTTTATCCCTTCCACACTGCATAAAATGCGGAAACTCGCTGAAATTCGCGCTGAGAGAGGCTATTCTTACCGCATCGAAGTAGATGGGGGCGTGGCCTTGGAGACGATTGCGGAAGTGGTCCACGCCGGAGCCGAGATTCTGGTGGCCGGAAATGCGGTCTTTGGCACGGGTGATCCGAAGGCTAATGCCGAGGCTTTGCTCGAGGCTGCGCGGAGCGCCAGTTTGCAGAGAGTATAAGGTCAGAGGTTAGAGGTCAGATTGCAGAGGTTAAACCTTTATGCGTCGTAATTCCATCGTCCTACTACTTGCACTCTTGCTGGCGTTGACCGTGGCTTGCACTAACAAGAAGTCGCAGAATCCGCTGGCTAATGTTGGATCGAAGCAGCCCGACAAGGTGCTGTTTGACCGCTCCATGGACGCGATGAAGCACAACCGGTTCGACGTGGCGCGCATGACGCTGCAGACGCTGATCAACACCTATCCTGATTCCGAGTACATCGCGCGCGCCAAGTTGGCCGTGGCCGATTCGTGGTACGCCGAGGGCGGCACGACCGCCATGGCGCAGGCCGAGATTGAATACAAAGACTTCCGTACGTTTTTTCCCAACATGCCCGAGGCCGCGGAAGCGCAGATGAAGGTTGCGAACATTCATTATCAGGAGATGGAAAAGCCTGACCGCGACTTCACGCACGCCATGCGTGCCGAGGAAGAATATCGGGCATTGATCCAGGAATATCCCGACAGCAAGCTGGTGCCGCTGGCGAAACAGCGCCTGCGCGAAGTGCAGGAAGTGTTGGCGGAACGCGAGTTTCAAATCGGACGATTCTATTATCTGCGGTTGTCGTATCCGGCGGCCATTGCGCGGCTGAAAACGCTGATCGATCGCTATCCGCTGTACAGCGGAGCGGACGAGGCGTTGTTTCTGATAGGGCAATCCTACGAGCGTGAGATCGACGTGGTGCGAAAGAATCCGCGCACGAATGAAGCGATCAAGAGCACTATGATCGAAGAGCTGACGAAAGAAGCGGCCAAAGCCTACGACGAGATCATCACTCGCTATCCCGCGATGTATCGAGGCCTGGACGCAAAGGCGCGGCTCGAAGCACTGCATCAGCCAGTGCCCCGACCCACGCGAGCTGCGCTCGAGCAGAACAAAAAAGAAGAGGCGAGCCGGCAGGAATCAGGCACGCTGATGTACATGCTGAATGGCTTCGAGAAACATCCGGATGTGGCCAAGGCTTCGCGTGTGGGAGATCCGCCCATGATCGATCCCGAGCCTGAGACGGCAATGGGCGTGGTCAGAGACTTGACCACGGCGGGACTGGGGCTCGGCGGTAACAATAAGCTGACCGTGCAACCCATCAATGGAAAGGTCGCGCCCAACGAACCCGCGCCGCGATCCGATGCGCCGACAGCCGCGGCTGACGCGTCTGTACCAGTGCCAGGTGACCAGCCAGCGCCCCAAGGACCGGCAGCAGCCGCACTAACGACGAATGCGGCCGATCCGAACGAATTAAAACCGAACGTGGCGCCCGACCCGACAGCGCTGCCTCCGCTGCAGCAGAATAATGAGCTCGACATGAGCGGCGGGACGCCCAGCAGCGCTTCTGCCAGTATATCTACCTCGTCAAAAAACACAGAAATGGCGGATATTTCTTCCAGCAAAAAGAAGAAGAAAAAGGGCATAGCGAAGTTGAACCCGTTCTAGTGAGGTGAGAGGTTCGAGGTCAGATTGCAGAGGTTAGAGCCGGAGCATTCGCTATGCAATCTGCCTTCTTTTACCTCTGCATTCTGGCCTCGAACCTCTCACCTCTCCCAACAGGCTAGGAACGGTCGTAACCTGTTACCTTCACGGGAATCATTGACTTAGGCGGAGCGACAAGGTACTTTCGCGTTATCTCTCCTTATTTGTGGCGAAGGGTGACACTTGGCGCGGAAAATACTGCTTGCCGATGACAGTGTGACTGCCCAGAACATGGGGCGAAAGATCCTGGCCGATGCCGGGTATGACGTCATCACGGTCAATAACGGATCTGCCGCGCTCAAGCGGATCACCGAAACCAAACCCGATCTGATTGTGCTGGATGTGTATATGCCCGGCTACAGCGGGCTGGAAGTCTGCCAGCGAATTAAAGATGCCGAGGAGACCGAGCACATTCCTGTGCTGCTGACGGTCGGCAAACTTGAGCCTTTCAAGCCCGAAGAAGCGCGCCGGGTAAGGGCTGACGGCCATATCGTGAAGCCCTTCGAGGCCAGCGAGTTGCTAACTGCGATTACGCGGCTCGAGGATCGCATGGTGCCGCAGCAATCCGACGGTCGCTTTGGTTCGGTGTCAGGGGTGGAGCGCTTTGGCGATAGCGGTGGCAGGAAAACGGAAAATACGGATACCGATACTGGCTGGAAGAGCCGGCTGCGTTTTCCGAGCAAGAAGAAGAAGGAAGAAGCGGAGCCAGAGGTAGATGATGCCGCAGCAGCGGTGCCCTTCCGCGATTTTCGAAAAGCCAAAGGCAAGGCAGCCGCGAATGCACCGTTTTCGGTTAAGGCGCCACCACCACCGGGGCAGGAGCCTGGCCTGGTTCCGGATATTCCGCGCGATATCACTCCGGATGAGCTAGACGCGCTTAGCGCCCTGGCCGCAAAACTCGATGGACCGATTCCGGCGGCCGAGAATATTGTGCCGCTCGCGGAAGCGGCACCGGGGGCTTCCGCCGAGGCCGAGCAACCAAAATCAAGTGTCGCGCCCGTCGAAGCAGTCTCCCCGGAAATTGCGGCGGATGAGGTTCCGAAGACCTACGCAGAAATTGTGGCGGCGGCGAAAGCCAAAAAAGAGAACGAACACAAGACGGAAGTTGCAGCTGCGATGGCGACGGTTGAGTCGGTCGCGTCACCTGTCGATGCCTCATCGGTGGTTCCGACTGCAGTGGGATCAGAGCTCGGAGCAACGAGCGAAGTTGAAATTCCAGTGAAGCAGACAGAACTGGCTGCTGAAAATAGCGCGGCAGTTGCAACGCCTATAGCCGTCGAGACGCCGCAGCCAGAAGCCGCCGCCGCGTCGGTTCCATCACCACAAATTCAAGCGCCAGAAAATCAGGATCGTACGGCTCAACCTGCCGAATCTGCGGTTGCGGCCGTCACGGTTGGTACTGCATCGCTTGCCGAGAACCCTGCGCCGGTCGACAGGAACGACGAGCCGATGTTCATCACTCCTGCGAACGCAATTGAGCAGGCGAAGCCCACAGCCGATCTGGTGGAAGAAAACATCGAGCAGAAAACGCTCGAAGCCGTTGCGCATGAGAGTTCAAAACCGAGCCTAGCCGAAGCAGCGGTTGTCGCAAAGATTGAAGAACGGCCTTCCGAGCCTTCGACAGAAGATCGGTTGGAGTCGTCACAGTCAAAGGCAGAAGAGTTGCCGGCCGTTGCGGCGCAGGCAGAATCGACTCCCGGAGAATTAAAGGCAGAGACCGTGCAATCGGCTCCAGTTGCGGCTTTTGCGCAAGGGCCGGCAGCCTCGGAGGAATTGTCGCCGAGCGACGCCGAACTGGCGCAGGCCTTGCGGCTGCTGACGCCCTCTGGCGGAAACTCAGACTCCGCCATTATTCCATCTCACGGCACCCTGATCGCAGCCGGCCAGTTGCTGGCTGAAGAAGCACTTCGGAATGCCGCGTCCGGCCCGCGCTGGATTGCCCAGCCAGTCGCGCTGAGTCCGGAGGAGGCTTCACTCTCTTTGGAAGCGGAAATGTTTCGGGCGTACATGACTATTCCGCCGGCGGCTCTCGCCACGCTCGAACCGTCGAAGATCACCGGAGTGTCGGCAATCGAGGCGGCCGTTGAGAGCCGGCTGGCAGCGGCAGAATTGGCCAGTGCGAAAACTTCACCAGACCAGGGGTTGGAGCAAGCAACCGCAGCTAAGGCTACTTCGACCGAAGCAACTCAGCCGGCGGACGCGAGCGAACCGGAGAAGAGCAAAGCGGAGATGACGGAGGCGACAGCGTCCGGAAGTGCGACAGCAACTACCGGAACAGCAACGACCGACGCGGCAAAGCCTGGCGTAGAGATAGCAGAGATAAAAGATTCTCCGGCGAGCGGCACGGACGAAGCGCCAGCCTCCGTGGTTTCATCCAGTCAGTCTGCGATCGAGGCGGTGGAAGCGAGCGAGCAGCCCGTTACGATCGCAGCGGCGCCAGCGGCAGTTTCGGAAGCAGAAGAGAATGAGGATTTAAGTTCAGAAGTTGGGAGTGAGGAATCCATGGCGAAGGACATGAAATCGAAATCGGGAAAATCAAACTGGCATCAAATTCGTACCGCACCCGCCGGCGCTGCCGCTGACGGCAATCTGGTGGAGGCGGCGAAGCAGGCCGAAGCAGCGGCTGCGGAGCCTCCCAAGGCTATGGCAGCCGCCGCGGCAGAAGGGGCAGCCGGGACTGCACCGGATGCCGGCACGATCGCCAGCATAGTGGACAGCGTGATGGCCGATCTTCGCCCGAAGATCGTTGAAGAAATCGCAAAGAAGCTCGCAGGGAAATAGACGAAATCGAAGCAGGAACGCCAATCGCCTTGTCATCGGGGCGTTCCTCTTCCCCACTTTCCATCGGCCGCGAAGAGTCAGGTTGAATTTCGTCGGCCGTAGAGTGCGTCCTACAAAGTGAGCATACCCGCGTACGATCGGGCGCTCCTCCCAGTTGACGCCTGAACTCTATCGCGCTTACGATAACTGTTTGCACTTGATGCGGGACGGTGGCCTGTGGGGCGGGCCAAGGCATCGGCCATCGCATTCAGCAATCGTGTTTCGCAATTATTGGGCAGCAATCATGGATAAGAAGAAGCTTGAGACGTTCAGGAAGAGGCTGGAAACCCGGCGCCAGGAATTGAGCCACATGGTGGTGCGCAATCAGAAGGACGGCCGGACCGCCGACGATGAGGCGACGCAGGATGTTGCCGATCGCGCCGCCAGTTCTTACAACAAGGAATTCCTTTTCAGCCAGAGCAATAATGACCGTCAACTGCTTAACATGGTCGACGGAGCGCTAGCGCGCATGCGCGAAGGGAGTTTCGGAGAATGCGTCTCGTGCGGCAAAGAAATTAATGCCAAGCGACTCGAAGCTGTGCCCTGGACGCGCCATTGCATCGACTGCCAGGAAAAAGCCGAGAAAGGCCTGCTGGAAGCGGCGCAATAGTTATAGCATCGGGTGATCTGGCGATCGGGTCATCGGGTGATCGAAATTCAAGAGGCCAGCCATTCGCCTTTTGTACTGTTCCCGACATTCTCTCGTGGTGACTGCGTCGTCACATGACAACAAATTTACAAACCTCTGACGTTCCGCTGACAAGTCTCTTCCCGGTCATCCATAAGATTGCCCTCGCGGCAGATTTGGAATTGCGTTAGTCCAATCTGCGCGGGCAGGCGTGGCACTCGTCCAGGCCGCCATCAAGTTTCGCTTCAAGGAGAGTTTGTTTATGCGTCAACCATTTCGTCACAATCTACTGTTCGCAGCGCTGCTGGTGCTCGCGTCGTCGGTTGCTTGCAACCTCGCGTTCGCCGAGTGCGGTCTGGCGTATAGCGCTGCCACGCTGGTGAAAAATACGGGCAAAACGGGTGATAAGCAGCTGATAAACCCCTGGGGACTGGCCGCCAGTTCGACTAGTCCATTCTGGCTTAGCGATGAAGGCTCTGGGCTCTCTACGCTCTATACTGGCGCGGGCACGAAGCAGAGCTTGGTGGTGACGATTCCGACCGCTTCGGGCAGTGGAGTCGGTTCGCCGACCGGCATCGTTTATAACGGTTCGTCGGAATTCCAGATTGACAGCTGGACCTCGGCGTTTCTTTTCGCGACGCTCGATGGCACCATCAGCGGATGGTCGCACTTCGATCCCAACAACGCGTTGATCGGCGTGAATAATTCCGCTTCTGGCGCCATCTACACTGGTCTCGCGATCACCAGCCATTCGTCGGGCAATCTGCTCTATGCCGCCGACTTTTGGAACAACAAAGTCGACGTTTACAACGGCACTTTCAGTTTCGTCATGTCGTTTACCGACACCAGCCTGCCCGCGGGTTTCGCGCCGTTTGGCATTCAAGACATTGGTGGCCAGGTCTATGTCGCCTTTGCCGCTACGGGTGGCGGCCCTGGCGGATATATCGATATTTTCGATGAAGACGGGTCGTTCGTGAAGACGCTCATCAAGACGAAGCACCTAAACCAGCCGTGGGGAATTGCGATGGCGCCGTCCAACTTCGGCGTGCTTAGCAATACGCTGTTGATCAGCGATAACACCAACGGTGGCATCATCAACGGCTTCAATCCGACGACCGGCGCTTATGTGGGAACCATCAAGAATTCCGCAGGCAGGAACATCGTCATCAACCAATTGTGGGGGATCGAGTTCGGCGGCGGCTCCGCTTCGAACGGCAACACCAACCAGCTTTTCTATACGGCCGGGCCGAAGAACAACCTCAACGGAATTTTTGGAGTGATTAATGTTGATTGATTGCCAGTGACAGCATCATGGGTGACTCCTTCCTCT
This sequence comes from uncultured Acidobacteriaceae bacterium, assembly GCA_963800565.1. GTDB lineage: Bacteria > Acidobacteriota > Terriglobia > Terriglobales > Acidobacteriaceae > Acidiflorens. The sequence continues at coordinate 1,549,118 of CAWDBM010000006.1, read as the reverse complement.
ACCCTCCGCGCAGCTAGCGGAGGGCTTTTTGTGGATTTCTATCCGGCATCTTGTTTCGCTAAACTTAGGATTGTGCAGGACTTATGATGGCGGATGCCAGGAGGCGGAAAGAGCTCGTCCAGGCCGTGCTGCATCAATATTTCCGTCGAGGCGGAGGGACCTTAGAGATGGTATGATCTTCTTACTGAGCTATGCCGTGCCCGTGGGTCTCGGTGAGCGAAAATCTGTGCCTTGAAGGTGGAATTGTTTATGGCTTGGACCAGTCCTGTTTTCGAAGAAGTAGTTCTGTGTTGCGAAATCAACTCCTACGTGAGCGCAAAACTCTAACCTTGTTCCATGCGCATTCGGATCCTCGGTTCTGCGGCCGGGGGTAGGTTCCCGCAGTGGAATTGCGCCTGCGGAAACTGCGTTGCCGTGCGGCGCAATCTGCGCCAAGACGTGGACGAGCACTCGGGCTCGGATGCAGCCTATGATGCGCGTCATGAAAAGTTGTCTTTTAGGGCGCGCACGCAAGCTCAACTTGCCCTGAGCGCGGACGGCGCTACCTGGTTTCTCGCCGGAGCCTCACCCGATCTGGCTTTTCAAATCGAAGGCTGCGTCGATCTTCATCCGCGGGCTTCACACAATACTCCACGCGATTCGCCAATTGCTGGCGTCGTGCTCGGGAGCGCCGATCTCGACCACGTCCTTGGGTTGCTCCTGCTCCGCGAGGTGCAGCCATTGAATGTCTATGCTGCTCCCTCGATCTTGCGGATTCTGCGCGAGGAGAACAGCATGTTTGGCATGCTGAACCGCGTTCAGCCGCAAGTCGTTTGGACCGCGATGATCCCTGGAGCATCAGTTCCCTTGCTGACGGCTCATGGGCAAGACTCCGGATTGCGCTGCGAGGTCTGCTATCTTTCTGGCCGCTATCCCAAGTATGTTAAGAGTCAGAACCTGGTCCGCGAGGAAGGAACGGCGGCGCTGTTCTTCGAATCCGTCGCGGGGAAGCGCATCGCTTATGTGCCTGCGGTCGGCAGCCTCAGCGATACTTTGTTGACTAAGATCGACCAGACCGACTTGCTTTTGTTCGACGGTACTTTCTGGAGCGATGACGAACTGATACGCGTGCAGGGCAGCGGCGAAACCGCGCATGAGATGGGCCACATTCCCGTAGAAGAAAGTCTGCGGCTGCTGAAAAATATTAAGGCCGGGCGCAAGATGTTTATTCATCTCAACAATACGAATCCGATCCTGAACGAGGCGAGTCGCGAACGTCGCGCGGTGCGCGATGCTGGATGGGAAGTGGCGGAGGACAATTGGCAACTGGAACTGTAGTGCCGGAAAACTCCCCTGAAAACTCTCACGGAAAAGAGCCGGGGAATGCGAGCGGACCGGAGTTTTCGTTCGACGAATTGCGCACGGCGCTGCGCCGTGTCGGCGAAGAACGCTATCACCACAAGCATCCTTTTCATCTGCTCATGCACGAAGGCAAACTCAGCCGCGGGCAATTGCAGGCCTGGGCGCTGAATCGTTATTACTACCAGTCGATCATTCCGATCAAGGACGCGATTATTCTTTCGCGAGCGACCGATCCGTCGTTTCGCCGCGTGTGGCGCAAGCGCATCGTCGATCATGATGGCGACGAGCAACGCAAGGGCGGCATTCTGCGCTGGATCAAGCTGGCCGAAGCGACGGGACTCGATCGTCAACGCGTGATGCGTGTCGATGGAGTTCTGCCGGCTACGCGTTTCATTGGAAACGAATATCTCAACCTGGTGCGGACGCGGCCGTTTGTGGAGTGCGTCGCGTCGTCGTTGACCGAACTTTTTTCGCGTGACCTGATCGCGCTGCGCATGGAGCGAATGCGCCAGCACTATCCGTGGCTCGCGTCAGCGCTCGACTATTTTGAGGCGCGGCTGACGGAGGCTCCGGAGGACGCGGCCTTCGCCTTGCAGTATGTGTTTGACAACGCTGCCACGCGGGGAGAACAGGAGCGCGCGATTCAGGCGCTGCGCGACAAGTGTGACATTCTCTGGGCGCAACTTGATGCGCTCTATTTCGCGTATGTGGAGCCGGGTTGGCCGCCGCCGGGCGCGTTTCAGATCGACGGAGAGACGAAGCGTGCCTGAGCTGACCGAAGCCAGTGTTCCGAAATTTGCGGCGGGATGCCGCTGGGGCGGTAGTACAGACGCGCCAGTCGTGCTCTTTCCGGAGGGGGCGATCCGCGTAGAGGGAACGGGGCGGATCATCCTCGAACTTTGCGACGGGAATTTCACGCTGGCGGATATTGTGCAGAAACTGGAAGAGCAGTTCATGCTGGCGCCCAAAGGCAAGATTCGGGCTGACGTGCTGGCATTTCTGGAGCGACTGCACACGAAGCGCATTATCGATTACTAGAGTGGACTATTAGCGTGATTAAAAACAAGAGTTGTCATCCTGAGCGAAGCGAAGGACCCCTGCTGCGACTAAACATTTTCGGATGAGTAGGGGTCCTTCGACTCCGCGGTTGCTTCGCGCTTCGCGAAGCAACCACTTCGCTCAGGATGACAAGTTGAATAGTATTCACAATGCCCAATCCGCTGGCCCTGATTGCCGAGATCACGCACCGCTGCCCGCTGCACTGCGTGTATTGCTCGAATCCGCTGGAACTGACCTCGCGCAAAGAGGAGCTTGAGACGGCCGACTGGTTGCGGGTTTTCGGCGAAGCTGCGGCGCTTGGAGTTCTCCATCTCCATCTGACTGGCGGCGAGCCGCTGGCGCGGGCCGATCTTGCCGAACTCATCGCCGGGGCGCGCGAGTCGCGGCTCTATACGAATCTGATCACTTCGGGCATCGGGCTCTCGCGCGAGCGGCTGGCGCAGCTCGTCGATGCGGGCCTCGATCATATTCAGCTCAGTTTTCAGGATTCGACCGAAGGCCATGCGAACTGGATTGCCGGAGCGCGCGCGCATGCGCACAAAATTGAATTGGCAGGATGGATTCGCGGATATCAGTCTGGCAAGCGTCGCGTTGCCTTCACCACAAACCTCGTCGTTCATCGCCAGAACATAGATCATCTCGAAGAGATGATCGCCGCGCTCGAGGCGCCGCATCCCGATCGCATGGAGATTGCGCACGCGCAGTATTACGGCTGGGCGCTGCAGAATCGATCGGCGCTGTTGCCAACGCGCGCGCAACTCGATCGTGCAGTCGCCGTGGTTGCGGCGGCCGAAGAGCGGCTGTGCGGCAAGGTTCGCATCGACATGGTCGTGCCCGATTATCACGCGCGCTTTCCGAAGGCCTGCATGGGGGGATGGGGACGGCAGTTGATGCTGATCGATCCGGCTGGGCGGGCGCTGCCGTGCCATGCGGCGGGCGTGATTCCGGGCATGCGCTTTGATAACGTTCGCGAACATGCGCTTGATTGGATCTGGCAAAGCTCCGAAGCATTCCAGAAATTTCGCGGCGAAAATTGGATGCCCGAGCCCTGCCGCTCCTGCGACCGCCGCAAAGAAGATTTTGGCGGATGCCGGTGCCAGGCGTTTCTGCTGACGGGCGATGCCAGCGCGACCGATCCGGTGTGCGAGCTTGCGCCTTTGCACCACCTGATTGAAGATGCGGTGCGGGAGGATTCTGTGACGGGATCGGCTCCCGAGGCTCGTGAGGCGCCGTTCCACGTTTTGCGGGAGAAAATGGCTGGGTTCTGGGATTATCGGACGGACCCGAAGTGACGGGCATAGCCCCGAGATTTCAACCGCAGTGGCCTCTGCGGTGACAAAGCATTTGGTCTGGTACCGTACAATCTGATACGAAATAGACTTTCCGTGTTGCAATTATGCGCCGCAAGGTTATTCAAGATTTCGTAAACGTCTTTTGTCAGCGCGTTATCGACCTACCCGAAGGCTACGATCTGGCCTCCTTTGCATACTATGGTTCCGGTAAGTACAAAGCCAACATCTTGACAGGCGAGTGTAGCCACAACGGCAGTCCGATTCCGAAACTGCACGCCTGTGGTGTGTACGACGAGTGGTTGCGCACACAATTGGAAAAACATGGTATTCAACTAGACAAGATTCAGGCAGCCACTCTAGAAATGAACGTTGTGGTTAGAGACGTTAACCTGCGATCATCCTACGGCCAGCGGTTCGCTTCCGCGCATTTTGTTTTTGAATGTCAGAGTGAGATCAGGACCGATGAGAAATCGTACGTTGGGCAGATGTGCGGCGACAAGAAATGGGGGTTCGATTGGTACTACGAGAAGCTATACGGAACCTTGCCAGACGTTTGGCCGGCAGCCCCTTGCTAGGTGTCGCAATCCGCTTTGACGCTCTTGAAATCTGCCTGCTAAACTAATCAATTGTCATCCTACCGTTAAGCGAAGAAGGAAATCCGTGCGCGCAGAGACCCGGCATCAACTTAAACAGGACCGCTTCAGCAAGGTCACACTCGAGGCGGCGGAGACGGCCGCCCACTGGACCGCCGAACATCAGGCGAAACTCATTGCTGCGGTCATTGCCGTGGTTGTCATCGCCGCAATCGCGTTTGGCGGGTGGTACTACGTCAATCAGCAGGATGAGAAGGCGAGCGCCGAGCTTTCGACGGCGGTGCGGACGTTTGAAACTCCGGTGCGTCCGGCGGGTGTGCCCGCGCAGCCGGGGTATGACAGTTTCGGGTCGTCAGACGAGCGAGCCACTGCGGCGCGCAAACAGTTCCAGGCAATCGTCGATAAATATCCGCATACGCACACCGCCGACATGGCGCGCTATTTTGTCGGCTTGGCTTCGGCGCAATTGAACGACAATGCCGCCGCAGAGCGCAATTTGCAGGAAGCGGCCGGGTCTTCGAATTCTGACCTCGCGGCGCTAGGAAAGTTTGCCCTCGCTTCGGTGTATCGTGCGGAGAAAAAAGACACGCAGGCGATCGATCTCTATAAGCAGTTGATCGATAAGCCTACGATTGTTGTCAGCAAGGCGACGGCGCAGCTTGAACTCGCCAGCTTCTACGAATCGCGGCAGAAGCCGGATGAAGCCAAGAAGATTTACGACCAGGTGGCCAAAGATAATCCGGCGAGTGAGGCGGCATCGCTCGCGCAGCGGCGCGCGGCAGCCCTCAAGTAAAAGATAATCCGCAGACGCCGAGGCTCTTCACCGCTCCCGCGAGATTGATGTAGCGTCGTCGTGCTTTTCAGCGGTCTTGTCAACCACGTCCCTCACCAGTTCACGGCGCGTACTCCCCGAACCGTCCCGAGGCACAAGCGCATGCACCCGCCGCGCGGAGATGTTTACGGGATCGAGCTTTAGAAGTTGGCCATCGCAGACCTGAACCTGGAAACGAAACCAGTCGGTGCGGTACATACGTCCCGCAGCATAAAAAGTTATGGATACGGCGATCTGTCCGGCATAGTCCTCGCCAGTGCAGGCGAAGAAGCGTTTGCCGAGATCGTCGCTCCATGTGGTGCCGCCGACCAGCGGTTCGTTGAGGAAGCAGCGCAAAGACGGCACCGCCATCGACAATTTGCGCAGTTGCAGCATCTGCATGAGCACCGAAATTTTCGCCAGGTTTGTAGCCAGGACTTTCGTCTCGCGGGCGGATACACGCTCCAGTTTGATGTGGAGTTCGGGCGCCCATTCCCGCTCGAATTGCTCGCGGGCGAGCGCCAGGCTGCGGTCGCTGGCCTCTGTGTAGCGCAACGTGGCGCGCACCAGTATGAGGCTGACCGCGGTGGTCACGACGGTCGCGATCAATGGAATGTAAGCCAGAAGGAAGGTGAACGAGATGGAGTGCTGGCTGAACCATTGCGTCAGGTTCATTGCAGAATGGTCCTCCGTGAATGGACGCGATCGGGCCGGATTGAATCACTCTAGCGAGACTTGCCTATGCGGGACAGCTGCCGAAAGTATCGTCCGCGCGTTCTAGGCCTTTGGTCATCTGGCGACTCGTGGCCGCCTCTATTTTGTGGATTTAAACGGGTTGGAGGCGCCTAGGCGGATACGCGAATGGCCTGCTTCAGGCATGAAATCAGATGGGATGAGAATGCCGGTCTCCGACGGGATGCGATAAGCTCCCAAGTTATCGACGCGCTCGAGGCGCAAGGAGATAAAGGAGACCGGACATGAAAAAGATTAGCACTGGAACGACAAAGAAGGTCGAAAAAAATGCGAATCAAAAACTAACGATCGGGCTGGATCTGGGAGACCGCTGGAGTTGGTACTGCGTACTGGATGAGGCGGGAGAAGTAGTTTTGGAACAGAAAGTGGCGACCACACCGAAGGCGATGAAGGAGGTTTTCGGCGGGATGCCGCGCAGCCGGCTGGCGCTGGAAACGGGGACGCACTCGCCCTGGGTAAGCCGGGTCTTGAGTGAACTGGGGCACGAAGTGATCGTGGCGCATGCGCGCAATGTGCGCCTGATCGGAGAGAGTCGGAAAAAGGATGATCGGCTCGATGCCCGAATGCTGGCGCGACTGGTGCGGATCGATCCTAAGTTGTTGGCGCCGGTGAAACATCGCAGCGCGCAGGCGCAAGCGGATCTGATGGCGATCCGGGCGCGAGCGGGCTTGGTACGGGCGCGGACGTCGTTGATCAATACGGCGCGGGGAGTGACGAAGTCTTACGGAGAACGGTTGCGCGGCTGCAATCCGCGAAACATGAACCCGGTGAAGGCGCAGGAACTGAGTCCGGAACTGAAAACGGCACTGGAACCGTTGCTGGGAGCGATCGAGTCGCTGAGCGAACGGATTGTGGAATACAACGAGCGCATCGAGCAGATCGCGAAGCGGAGTTACCCGGAGGTGGCGCGACTGACGCAGGTGAAGGGAGTGGGGACGCTGATCGCGTTGACCTATGTGCTGACGCTGGAAGATGCGCATCGTTTTGGCAAGAGCCGGGATGCGGGCTGCTATGTCGGGTTGCAACCAGGACGGAGGAACTCGGGGCAGAGCGAACCGCAACTACATATTAGTAAGGAGGGAGATCGGTACCTGCGAACGTTGCTGGTGCAGGGTGCGCACCATATTCTGGGACCGTTTGGAGCGGACAGCGATCTGCGACGGTGGGGACTGAAGCTGGCGGAGCGCGGGGGAAAGAATGGGAAGAAACGAGCGGTGATCGCGGTGGCGCGGAAGCCGGCGGTGTTGCTGCATCGGCTGTGGGTGAGCGGAGAAGCGTACGAACCGCTGCGCAACCAGCGAGGAGTCGCGTTGCCGGCAGCGGCGTAGTTTCGATCCAAGAAATTTAAGAATGCGAGAGCCCCAAAGTTTAAGCGCCGAGTTTCGGTGACTGCGTCAAACGCCTGGCCCACTTCCATCGAGAGATGGACGAAAGGTCGAAAATCATGTGGCAGCACCGACTGAAACGAGAACACCCAACTTGCACCGAGCGAAGAAACGCTCATCGAGAGTGCGGATGGAAGGGTGGCGACAGTAGTAGCAGCGCACAAGCGAAGCTTTGGGGAACCGCGCTTGATCGGACAAGACGATCCAGCGCATCATCGGCCCACCTTCCCTCCTAGGGGAAGGGTGGCAGAGCGGTCCTCGCCGTCAAGGGTTCGCTGTCGCCGCACAGATCGCGCCCTTGACCGCTCCGGGCCGCTCTGCACAATGGCTCAACTAGGAGGGAAGGTGAATGTTATGAAGGGCAACAGCAACAGCAAAACATCCAGTCGTCAAAGTTTTACTTGACATAGACCGGCATTCTCATGGAAGGCGTTGGCAATCGTCCGTCGTGTTATATACGTGCGGGGTCACACGTATGGAAGTGCCGCGAACGCTGACGAAGACCTTCTCGCGCGCGAGCATTTCGGGGAGTTCTCGTGAGATGCCGGTTTTTCTGCGCAGGCAAAGATAGTGTGGAGCGCGCAAATCGTCAGGTGGAACCGAGAATCCAAGCTCCTGAGCAGCGCTCGCGAGTTGACGGTTGAGCGCGCCAACGGTTTCGGAGACCGGTTCGACCTTCCACTCCAGCAACTGCTTCATGGCGCGCGTAGCAGCGGGCAGCAGCGCGAAGTTGGAGCGTTCACCCATGTCGAAGCGGCGCGCGCCGGTGTCGTAATCATCCGTGTATAAGATGAGGCTCGAAAAGTCGCGGGCGTTGGCGCGTTGAATCCAATTTTCTTCGAGTGGAATCCCATTCTGCCACTTCGGAGCAACATAGAGAAGTCCGATGGAGTAAGGGCCGAGCAGCCATTTATAGCTCGCGGCGACTGCGAAATCCGGCTGCACATCGCGCACGCTGAAAGGCAGCGCCCCCAGCGACTGGGTGAGATCGAGCACGAGGGCGGTCCCGGCTTTACGGCACACTTCGCCGATGCGGACCAGGTCGAGGCTTCCGCCGCTTGTCCACTGCACGTTGGGCAGCGCCGCGATGGCGACGTCTTCGGTCAACGCATCCAGAACGGCTGCAGTCCAGTCTTGATCGCCATCCCTGGGCCATGGGACCACTTTCAGTTGAGCGCCCGTCTCTTCGGCGCGCCGCTGCCAGGCATAGTAATGAGATGGAAACTGCTCCTCCAGCAGGAGAATAGTTTGGCCTTTGCGGAGCGGCAGATTGCGGGCCGCGGTCGCAATGCCGTAACTCGCAGAGGTGACGATAGCGATGTCGTCGGGCGAAGAGTCGATCAGCTGGGCGGCGGTTCCGCGGAATTCATCGGAGCCGGTGAAAAACTTGTCAGGAGTAATCTCCCACGGATGCGCCTTGCGGGCGAGGCCGGTCGTTCCGGCGTCCACCGCCGACTTCATCAGCGGAGACATATAGGCGCAGTTGAGATAGGCGACGTCGTCAGGAATATCGAAAAGATGGCGCTGGCAAGGGAGCATGGGCTAGTTTAGATTTGTCGCCATCAGTGTATCAACGCCGAAGGGATCGCCGGGATGAATGTAGCGAGGTTAGCCCGCGTGAAGCTGAGTCGAGCGAAATTGTGGAACTCGATTTTAGCGTTAACAATTTTTGTCACAGGTTGCGCGCTGGCGCAGACGGGGCACGCAGGTGGTAGCGGATCGGCGTATCGTTCTCCGCTGGCGTTTGCGCGCGCCGAGAGATTGAAACGGGGCATTAACGCCAGCGAATGGTTTGCGCAGGTCTATGACAAGCGCGGCTACACGCAGGAACATTTTCAGGCGTGGACGACGGCTGACGACATTGCGCTGATCAAGTCAATGGGCTTCGATCATGTTCGATTGAGCGTAAATCCCGAGCCCATGCTGACGCGCGAGCCAAATAAAATTCCGGCCGAATATCTGGGTTACCTGGATGCCGCGGTGAAGATGATTCTCGATCATGGCTTGGCGGTAGTGATCGACCTGCATCCGGAAAGCGACTTCAAGGCGCGGCTCACGAAGGATGATGAATTCGTCGAGCGCTTTGCTGATTTCTGGCGAGCGCTGGCTCAGCATTATTCGTCGTTGAATTTGGATGCGGACCGCGTGTTTCTGGAGATTATGAACGAGCCAGAATTCAGCGATCGCTATCGCTGGCTCGGTGTGCAGATGAAGCTAGCGGCGGCGATCCGCGAGGGTTCGCCCGGCCTTACGATCATTGCGGCGGGAGCGCGCTGGTCGAGTGATGATGAACTGATTTTTCAGGAGCCGCTGCACGATCCGAATGTCATTTATAGCTTTCATTTTTATGAGCCGTTTCTCTTCACCCATCAGGGTGCCACCTGGAGCGCCTATTACTGGCACTGGCTGCGCGGTTTGAAGTATCCGTCGAGCCCGGAGAACGCCGATATGGCTGCGCCTCTTGTGCCGGACGAAGTCGACCGGCTGCAAGTGATTCGCTACGGACGCGAGCACTGGGGCGCGGACCGGATTGAATCGGAGATGAAGCAGGCGGCGGCATGGGCGCAGCGACGGGGCGTTCCGCTGGTGTGTAACGAGTTCGGCGTCTATCGCGCGTACTCGGATCCCGACGATCGTGACGCGTGGATCCACGATGTGCGGACAGCGCTCGAGCGCAACGGAATTGGCTGGACGATGTGGGATTATTCGGGATCGTTTGGTGTGGTCACCAAGAACGATGGGAAAACGGCGGCGGATGATGGCGTACTGCGGGCGTTGGGACTGAAGTGAATTTTAGACTTCCTGCCCTTCGGCGGCTTGGCCAGCTAAGAGGAATGTTTTTGGGTATTTTCCTTGCCCGCAGAGTTTGAAGGAGCCGAAATCTTTGTACCAACGCGCCGAGGGGACTTCAGGCTTCGATTCGATCCAGAGGCGCAGACGGTTGAGGTCGTCGGCGCTGATCCTGCGGTCCCGCATCTGCTCGACGAGATGATCGCGAACCGCGAGTGGCAGGCGCGACCAGGTCTCGATCTTCGGCATTATTCTCCAAAAACGAAGCGCCCTAATTCATCGCCGAGTTTCCTGGCTTCGTCCGGGTTCTTGGACGAGCGGAAGCGTTCGGCGAGCTCGAAAAAGGCCTTTTCCTTTTGCGTGGCGGCCTCGATGCCCTGTTCGATGAGTTCTACCAGGACGCGGTTGTCGCTGAGTCGGCGGCGCTTGGCCAGGCTGGCCACCTGCTGGGCGACCTGTGCGGGGAGAGTAACGCTCCGCCGAACCTGCTTAGTTCGTGGCATAGCACCAGTGTACACCATTATGGTGCACGCGCGCGCGATTCGCCACGAGCTTCCACAAGGCAAAGAAAGCGCTTTGCGCACTTATATTTTCTGTTTCTTCCATTTCCCCCGCTTGAACAGCACAGCGCTGGTGGCGGCGATTGAGCACTCCGCGACCACAATGGCGATGTACGCGCCGTTCGAATGCAAGCCCATCGGAATCGCCAGCCAGTAGGCCAGCGGAATCTCCACTACCCAGAAGCCGAAGAAATTTACGATGGTAGGAGTGACTGTGTCGCCGGCGCCATTGAAGGCCTGTAGCATGACCATGCCATAGGCGTAGCCGATGTTGCCGTAGCTGATAATGCGCAGGCAGGTTGCCGCTAGCGGAATAACCGCCGCATCGTGGGTAAACAGGCGCGCTATCGGCTCGGCCATGAGTATGAAGAACACTCCTACCGATCCGAGGAAAAGCATGTTGTAGAAACCGGTGCGCCAGACGGCTTGTTCGGCGCGCTCGGGTTGCTTAGCTCCCAGATTTTGGCCCACGAGCGTAGCGGCGGCGTTGCTGAGTCCCCACGACGGCAGAATGACAAATATGACGACGCGGATTGCGATCGTGTAACCCGCCAGCGCGGCGGCTCCGAAGACACTCACGATGCGGACCAGTCCAATCCAGCTGGTGTGGGCAATGGCGAACTGCAGGATTCCCGTTAATGACACTCGCACTAAACGCAGCAGCACGCTGACATTGACGCGAATCTGGCGCGTCAGGACGCGGATGCGTTCGGTTCCGCGGAGCAGGCGATAGAACTGATAGGCCACGCCGATACTGCGCCCGGTGAAAGTGGCAAGAGCGGCGCCTGTCACGCCCAGCCGAGGAAACGGTCCCAGCCCGAAAATCAGGCAGGGGTCGAGGATCAGATTGATGATGTTCGAAACCCATAGCAGGCGCATCGCAATGGCGGCGTCACCCGCGCCGCGAAAGATCGCGTTGTTGAGAAACAGCATGAGAATGGCGCCACTGCCGCCAAGGGCAATGCGAGCGTAGCCGCTGCCTGTCGCGACGATGTCGCCGGACGCCCCCATCAGTCGTAGCAACTGAGGCGCGTAGATGAAGCAGGGAATTCCGATAACGATTGACGTGGCCAGGCCCAGCACGATCGCCTGTACTCCGGCTACGGCCGCGCCCTCCGGGTCTTTCTCTCCGACGCGCCTCGCCACCATGGCGGTCGTCGATAAGCTCAAGCCAATGCCGACGGCGAAAACCAGGCTGAGCAGCGACTCGGTGAGCCCGACGGTGGCGACGGCGTTGGCGCCGAGACGTCCCACCCAGAAAACGTCCACTACCGCGAAGAGCGATTCGAGCACCATCTCGAGGACCATGGGCACGGCAAGCAGCAGGATCGCTCGATTCAGGCTGCCGGTCGTGTAGTCCTGATGAGAGCCGCGGATCGCTTCCCACAGAGAACTCCATAGGCTGCGCTCCGGTGAGGGCGGCGGAGAACTAATTACGGTGACCGCATCCATAAAATACCTGGCAGGCTTTCTACGCGTCGCTGCCAGCAGTTCAATGAAAATGGCACGACGACGTGGCTAGAGCAAAGGGAAAAGAAAGATTCGATATCCGCACCAGCGGATCACCGCCGGATCAAGAGAGAGGCGAATTAGGCAAGTTCCAACATCGATCGAATCCTTAGCGAGTCGGCGGCCTTGTCAACGATAGGCAGGTGGTCAGCCGAGGTGAAAAACATTTTATCTGGAATTCGACCAACCGGCAATAATTTTGATGTGAGTCCGGGAGGACGGGATCGATCAATGTTTTCCGGGAGATAAAGCCAAATAGGGGCGGTCATCTCGCATTTAAATCGCGCATCGCCGGTTGGCGATTAACTCTGCCCGTCCACGGGTTCGAGTTCCTGGCGAAGTTGTTGACCCAGATTTTTCGCTACCGAATTCAAGTCCTTGGCGAGTGCGAGCCGCCACTTTTCCGTAGATTGTTGCGCCAGTTCTTCGAATTGCTGTGCTATCGACTGCAGCGCTTCTTCGCCTTGAGCATTCAGAGAGCCAGAAAAGGAGTCTTCGATGCGGTTTTGGATCGTTCTCATGTGGCCGCATATCTCGTTGAGCTTGGCTTCCACCTCAGTCGAGCCCCGCGCTTGCAGGTCTCTGAGGGTCAGCGCGGCCGCGCTCCCGAGTTGAGTTCGCGCCTCAGACGCAATTTCGCCGGCAACGCTCTCCAGGTGGGCGTCAAGGTCCGCTTCCAAGCGGCGCACCGACTCGTTCAGCGCTGCGACCCTGCGGCCCATGTCGGAAACCTCCGTCTGAAGCCGGGACGCACTTGCGACCGAATCAGCCTGGATTTTTCCGATCTCCTGGCTGAAGGAATCATGGGATTCCGTAAGTTGCCCCTGCAGGGAACGCAACAGCTTTTCACCTTGCGCGTTCAGATGCGCACCCGTCTCCAAGGCTTGCCTCTGCAGTTTCTCGATTCCGACGCGAACATGCTGTTGCGTTAAAGTAGCAAGTTCTTTTGACAAAATCTGAGCTCGTTGTTCGACGGCGTGCAGTTCCCCTGCAAGCCGGTGCCCGAACTCGGCGAGGGAGGCGCCGATCTTTTGCTCGATGGTTGTTTTCGCCGATCCCAGAATCTCCGCGGACTGGTCCCGCGTCTGCTGCAGCACTCGCGTGCCAAGGTCTTGCCTCAGGCGCTCCCACAGTTTCTCCTCCAACTCGGGAGGAATATTCCCCAGTGACACTTCGAAGCGGTTGCGCCGGGCATTCGCGGCCAGTTTCTCGCGGAGTTCGGTGACTTCGGCCTGCAAGGGCCGAACGAATCTGGCAAGTACGCCTCGCAAACGGTCTTCCGAGAGTTGTTCCTCGATCTTGTCAAGAACCTCTCGCGAGGCCCGGGAAGGAACTTGCGGCTTGTGTACAAGCGGAGTTTGTTTTTGTGCCGCTAGCGAGGGCATTTCGACCACCCGCCAATCATCGGGACAGGATTCCAGTCCCCAAAAATTTTCTGGTCGATCGAGCTGAGCACCCAGGCGAAAGCCTTGTCCTTCGGCCTCCATCGGCTGGCAGAAAACTACGTAGGCCGTGGCCTGCCGGCCTCCACGGCTGTGCAGGCGCAGGGCGCTTCCAGTGTTCAACTTCAGGGGGAAGCGCAGAGCACAACCATGCGCACTGACCACCAGCGTTTCACAGATCTCGGAGAACGGAGCATTGGGCTCGAGACTGGTAACGCGGAGGGGTACTCGGATCGGCACTCTCGAACTGCGGCGTAGCGGGTGAACGTTGGAAGGGGGCATAGTGATCCTCTGCTTGATGGGAGGCTCGCACAGCAGACAGTCCTTGGGCCTCCCCATTAAAGTACAGCGAAGTGATTGCCGATACCTCTCTCGGAAGTTCGCCTCAAAAATGTTCTAGCGTACATACGCTAGCCTGCCCGTTTGGCGGAGTCGGGGTGTACTCCGGGCAGAAGGGGCTGGAACGACGGGGTGCCCAAGTGGTTGGAGCTAGTCCAAACTGCCCTGCTCGATCACCATCTCTCGCATGATCAGACGGTGCGCGGCCATTTCTCTCAGGCGATGGGATAGAATCACTTTTCTGTCGAGCATATTTTCGTAGCGAGGTGAGATGGCCGCCAGGATTTTAGATGGAACAAAAATAGCCGCCGAGATCCGCGCCGAAGTGGCTGCCGAGGTCAAGAAGTTGGCATCGTCGGGAGTGCGTCCGGGGCTGGCGGTGGTGCTGGTTGGGCATAATCCGGCGTCGGAGGTATATGTTCGCGGTAAGGTTAAAAGCTCGGAGGAAGTCGGGCTGTATAGCGAACAGCACACACCCGTCGAAAGCTCGACTACTGACGAGTTGCTGGCGCTAATCGCCGGCTTGAATCGGCGGGACGAAATTGATGGCATCCTGGTGCAATTGCCGCTGCCGACGCAGGTCGACGCCAAGAAAATTCTGCTGGCGGTTGATCCAGCGAAAGATGTCGATGGATTCCATCCTATGAATGTGGGCTATCTTTCGACACAGCGGCCTGGGCTGGTTCCGTGCACTCCGGCGGGGGTTATGGAGATTCTCAGGCGCAGCGATATTGCGGTCGCGGGCCAGGAAGCGGTGGTTGTGGGGCGCAGCGATATTGTGGGGAAGCCAGTCGCGATGCTGCTGCTCAATCAAAACGCCACGGTTACTGTTTGTCATTCGAAGACGCGCGATCTGCCGGGCGTTTGCCGGCGCGCCGACATTCTGGTTGCTGCGATTGGTCGCGCGGGCATGGTTACGCGCGACTATGTGAAGGCAGGGGCGACCGTAATTGATGTCGGCATCAACCGCGTGACGGACCGAAAGGAATTTGAGCGATTGTTTGCCGGAAATAAAAAGCGCGAAGAAACATTTTTGGCGAAGGGATCAACCTTGGTGGGCGACGTTCATCCTGAAGTCGCCGAGGTGGCGGGTGCGCTTACGCCGGTGCCGGGAGGAATCGGGCCGCTGACCATCGCCATGCTGATGGCGAATACAGTGAAAGCCGCCAAGATGCGGCGCGGGATTGCGTGAACACACCTTGTTGAAAATCGGCCTCACTGGCGGGATCGCTAGCGGTAAAACCGCGGTGGGTGAGATGTTTGTCAAACACGGCGCGCGCCTGATCCAGTCGGACGTTGTCGGGCATGAACTCATGGAGCCAGGGCGCCCGGTATATAAGGAAGTCGTGCGCCGATTCGGGAGCGAGATTCTGGATGCTGATGGAAGCGTCAATCGCTCCCGTTTGGCCGAAGCAGCATTCGGCAGGCCCGGCGGCGCGCCTCCTCGCATAGAAGAACTCAATGCGATCGTTCACCCCGCGGTGATCGCCTATGAAAATGAGTGGATGGAAGAACTCGGGCGGCGCGAGCCGAATGCGATTGGTGTTGTTGAGGCCGCGCTGATTCTCGAAGCGGGAGCCGCGGGTCGCTTTGATCGCCTGGTTGTTGTGACTTGTCATGCCGAACAGCGGATTGCGCGTTTTGCCCGACGCATGGGCATTTCAGAGGATGCCGCGCGTGCCGAAGTTGCGCGCCGTATGGCGGCGCAGAT
This sequence comes from uncultured Acidobacteriaceae bacterium, assembly GCA_963800565.1. GTDB lineage: Bacteria > Acidobacteriota > Terriglobia > Terriglobales > Acidobacteriaceae > Acidiflorens. The sequence goes on along the minus strand of CAWDBM010000006.1, from coordinate 1,533,533 downwards.
TCCGGACGAAAAGAAAATCAAAGCTGCCGATTTCGTGATCGACAACTCGGGATCGCTTGAGGCGACGGAGCAGCAGGTCGATCGCGTGTTCGCTGAACTGTGCGCGCACTCGTGACAACAGATATCGGCGTCGGAGCGGCTAGCTCGCTTTGCGGGGCATAAATATCCACTGCAAAAGCGAACTCACCAGGCTCAACAAAATCGCTCCGATAAATGCGGCCACAAAGTTGCGGACGTAGAAACCTCGCACGAACGCCGCCGCCAGTTCGAGCATGAGTGCGTTGATCACGAACCAGAACAGGCCAAGTGTCAGGAGCGTGAGCGGGAAGGTAACAATTTTCAGTAGCAAGCCGAGCGTCGCATTGATCAGGCCGATGACCAGGGCCGCGATCAGGGCTGCGGTGGGGCCGCTTACGCTGATGCCGGGCACGACGTGAGCGACAACCCAGACGGCTATGGCGGTTAGAATCCAATGGAGCAGAAGACGCACGGTCAACCTCCGCGAAAACGATGATGGGACACTATACAACGGGAACAGCTTCGAGAGGCTGGGGCGAAGATTATTTTCAGAAAACGATTTGATCGGAATGTCAGAAGGCAATCCGAGAAAACACTCCTGGAAAAAGAATGACGCAGAAAACGAATGCGGCGCGGTTACTGGATGAGCTGGGAATCCGGTACGAACTGCGCGAATATGAGGTTGATCCCAACGATCTGGCCGCGGAGACGGTTGCGGCCAAGATTGGATTGCCCGCGCAGCAGGTTTTCAAGACGCTGGTTGGGCGGGTTGAGGGAAAAAACGATCGCAATAGCGTGGTCATGGCGGTGGTTCCGGGCGACCAGGAGCTGAATCTCAAGGCGCTGGCGGCTGCGGCGGGAGAAAGGAAGATTCAACTTGTTCCGGTGAAAGAACTGCAAGCGCTCACCGGATACATTCGCGGCGGGGTGACGGCGCTGGGCGGCAAGCGTGAGTTTCCCGTGTACGTCGACGAGACGCTTGAGATGTTCGATGTTATTTCAATCTCGGCGGGAGTGCGCGGGCTGCAGATTTTGATGGCTCCGGGGGATTATTTGCGCGCGACCAAAGGGACGATTGCGGCGATTGCGCAACCGAAGTCCCGATCACTGACGCCAGAGTAAAATATCTCGGTGGATTTCGCCGCCAAGCCAAGTCGTACGATGAGGTAACGATGCCTGCTGCTACCCGCATAAACCCGCTTTCATTTCTGACCGATCAACTCGACGAACTCAAGGCCAAGGGTACTCACTTCAAGCTTCGGGTGCTCGATGATGAGCAGGCTCCACTCTGTACGTTTGACGGCAAACGTGTCATTAATCTGGCTTCAAATAATTATCTCGGCTTCACGACGCATCCCAAGCTGCGCGAGGCCGCGCTTGAGGCTACACGGAAGTATGGCGTGGGATCGGGCGCGGTGCGCACGATTGCGGGCACGATGAAGATTCACATGGAACTCGAAGAGAAGATTACGCGCTTCAAGAACGTGGAGGCTTGCGTGGTTTTTCAGTCGGGATTCACGGCCAACGCGGGCACGGTTTCTTCTTTTCTCGGTAAAGACGATTTCATTATTTCCGATGAACTCAATCATGCATCGATCATCGATGGCTGCCGGTTGTCGCGAGCGAAGATTCTCGTCTTCCGCCATAAAGACGTCGCCCACGCCGAAGAGCAATTGGCCAGCGTGAAGAATCAGCCGGGGAAGAAACTGCTGATCACGGATGGCGTCTTCTCGATGGATGGCGACATAGGTCCGCTGCCGGGACTGTGCGGGGCGGCGGAGAAATATGGCGCGATCATGATGGTTGACGATGCGCACTCCTCCGGCGTGCTTGGCCGGCAGGGACGCGGCACAGTCGATCATTTTTCGATGCATGGGCGTGTTGACATTCAGGTTGGGACATTGTCGAAGGCGATTGGCGCTCTTGGCGGGTACGTCTGTGGCACGCGCGATCTGATTGACTTTCTTTATCATCGCGCGCGGCCCTTTTTATTTTCCACGTCGCATCCGCCATCGGTTGCAGCGACCTGCATCGCGGCCTTCGATGTTCTTGAAACCGAACCGCAGTGGATGGAGCAGCTCTGGGCGAATACTCGTTTCTGGAAGAAAGAGCTTGGACTGCTTGGTTTTAATATTGGCGGACAGACCACTCCCGCGAGCGAAACGCCGATTACTCCAATCATCATCGGCGACGGAAGGCTGACCATGGATTTTTCGCGCGAGTTATTCAAGGAAGGCGTGCTGGGAACGGGGATTGCGTTTCCTACGGTTCCCGAAGGCAAGGCGCGGGTGCGCACGATCATGACGGCGACGCACACAAAGGACGAATTACAACAGGCGCTTGAAGTGTTGGGGCGCGTGGGGAAGCGGATGGGGATACTCTAGCGATGGTTTCCTAACATTATGATTTTTCGTCGTTCACTGCTGCTGACCATCTGGATCTGTTGGAGCGGATTTCTTCTGGCTCAGACCCCAGCCCCGCGAATTCATTGGGATTGGCGCAAGGTTGAGGAAGCCACTTGGAAGGACAATATCGTTGAATCAAAGACCCTTTCAGCAAAGGAACGCGAGGGTTTGCTTGATGCTGTGATTGCCCAACTTCGTCCATCCATGTCCAAGGTAGGCCTTGATTCGAAAGAAGAATTACGAGAGGCTGCGACGCAGACGCGGGTTAGGGCTGTTGATCTGAGCGGCAGTTGGCGTCAAGGAGTTTGTGGTACAAAGCGCCGACGGTGTTTTCTGTAGCCCGACCGGGAATTGTGAGTTCTGGATTTTTCAGCAAAGCGGCGCGCAATACTCCTCAATTCTGCACCCCACTGCGACGCAGAACTTTACAATCCAGCCAACCATTACTAACGGGTTTCACGACCTTGTGCTCGGCCAGCACGGTTCTGCAACAGATCAAGGGCTGGCCCTATATCGTTTCGACGGTTCGAAATATCGACGGGTCGCATGTTACGACGCTAATTGGGAAATTCTCGGAGTAGACGGTGAGGTCCACCGACTGCACAAGCCACGGATAACTCCGATGATTTGCGGAATACGGTAAACCCGCCCCTCAGAACCAAAGTTCGAACTATGGAAGTATAACTACCCCTTATTTGTCGAGACATCCCGCCGCACGAAAGCACTTGCAAAACCGAGAACAAATCGGTGTATAATTCCGTCCGCTCGCCGGCTGCACTGTTTCTGGGGCAGTCCTCACCTTGTCAATCCAGGAGGGTTTAACCATGGATCACGTCGCTCGTCTGCAGTTAGTTGGAAGAGTTACCTACTATTTCGGTTGGATCGCGCTGCTATGCGGTGGATTAGATCATTTCAACATCGCGAGGGGACTGTTCACCTCGATTAGCCTCTCGCAGCGGAATCTGTTTGAACTCGCGGTTGTGTGCTTCGTTATTTCCATGGCCTCAGAAATTCGTGCGCGAGATGCAGAAGGTAAGGAAATGTCCGGCGGCTTAAGAAAAGCTGCCTAGGAACGCCAGGCCCGCAATTCACCCGCGTCGGCTGCCGCGCCAGCACGAGCAAAAGTCTCTCCGCGTCAAACTACCCACGCGAGGTTTGGTAATTACTGTCTTTCACGTCGGTTACCGTCTTCCGGGTGCATCTTCTACAATCGCCTGTACTAACTCATCAATTGCGTCTGTTACTCGTTTGGTGGGCAGAATGAAGTTATTCGACATGATCGAAAAGACTACCGACTGGCCGGAGTCGGTGGTGGCATAGCCGGACAGCGCTTTCACTCCGCCCAGAGAGCCGGTTTTAGCCACGATGCGGTTTTGCAGGCGCGGTGAAGTCAGACGGTCGGTGAGTGAGCCGTCTGCGCCGCCAACCGGGAAGGTCGACTTATACGCAGCTCCCCAGGGCTGCGTCGCGCTATAAGTCAATAACTGAACGATAGCGTGGGGAGTTACTAAGTTCTGGCGTGAAAGTCCGGAGCCATCGTAGAAGACGTATTGATCGTTCGAGATTCCTGCCTGGGTCAGAAATCCGCGTAGAACTTCAAGGCCGCCTTCAATCGATCCCGCGTTGCCACGCTCGCGGCCGAGAAGGCGCAGCAGAATTTCGGCATGTAAATTTTGACTGACCTTATTGATTACGCGAACATCCTGCAGCAGCGGTTTCGATTCGTAACTCGCCAAGACTAACGGTTGATCGGTCTTAAGCGGACGCAATTGGCCGTCGTTCTCTTTATCGCTGGTCCTCCCTCCACGCGCCGGCGCGATCGTGGTCACACTAAAAGTAGACAGAGCGGCTAGCTCGGTGTGATGCGTGCGCTGGTGGCCGTAGATTACGATGCCACGTTTTTCGAGTAACTGGCGAAAGAGACCGGCGGCGAACTCGGCAGGATCTTCTATGGCCAGAGCCTCGTTGACGCCCGCATCATCCAGCGGCATGTTGCCCCAGAGCGTCAGCAGCATAGAGCCAGGCTCGCGATTGACGAAGAACTTGCGTCCAGTGCCGGCGGGAGTGGTGATGATGCGATTGTCGATGCGGTAATAATCGGCGAAGGGCTTGATGCTGACGAAAGCCTTTTCGCCGGGGCGATCGGCGGGCAGTATGTTGACGAAGACAACATTGTCGTTGACGGTGAGCGCGGAGACAGGAGCGCCGTCTGCCCAGACCAAGTCGTCCTGGCTCCAGCCTTCTCCGTAGCGCTCGAAGGCAAAGTAGGAGTCGTCGGCGACGATATCTCCGTCGATAAACTTGACGCCTTTTTGCACGAGCGCATCGGCCAGCGCTTCGAGAGCCTGAATCGGATCGTCGTTGCGTTGGGTTTTCACATCGTACGGGAGTTCGCGTCCGGAGAGATTAGGATCACCATGGCCGACTAAGACCAGGTCTCCGTTGAGGCGGCCGTAGCGGTCGAGCGTGCCGGTGGTTTCGACCGTGGTTCGGAACTTGTAGTCGGGGCCGATCAGGGCTAATGCTGCGGCGGTAGTGAAAAGCTTGGTGTTTGAAGCCGGAGTAAATAACTTGTCAGAGTTTTGCGAGTACAACAACTTGCGGGTCGAGGCTGAGACGATTTCGATTCCCCAGAAGCCACGCGCGAGATCAGGAGCGCTGAGGACAGCGGCAATGCGATCTTGCAGGGGTGGAACAGGTGCAGCCAACAGCGGCGCGGCCAGCAGGATGACGATGGCGGCGAGAAGCGCGAGCGAACGCCGGCGACACATGGATTGGATTGTAACATCGGGAGAAAAGAACCCTTACTCCCTTCGAAACAAACCGGGTCAAACAGAGTCCACTCTCCGCGTGTGCTCTTTGGCTCAAACGCGTTCTAACTGGTGAACGGTGCGTTCGTTCTCTATGTTGCCGGTGTTGAGAGTGGTGGCGGGTTCGAACAGGATGACCCAGCATTCTTCCGTGGCTACGGGTCGATGCTCGACTCCGCGCGGCACAACGATGAATTCACCCGCTTCGATCCATTGGTCAGGATGATGGTGGTGGTCGCGGAACTCCATGCGGAATCGGCCTTTAACGACGAGGAACATTTCATCTTCGTGGTCATGATGGTGAAAGACGAATTCGCTATCGAACTTTACGAATTTCACCTGCTGACCGTTGAGTTCGGCGGCGACGCGGGGCTGGTAGTAGTCGGAGATTTTGGAGAATTTCTCGGCGATGTTGACTTTGGGCATGGAATCCTCGCGGGATGGTCGTTACCGTTTGTTGTATGGATGAGGGGGGACGTGCGGTGGTCGCGAAATTTAGATTGTCGCCGGCTGCCGGGCTTTGCCCGGCTGGGCAGATGAGGGCACCCTTCGACAAGCTCAGGGCAGGCTCTGCCCCTACGTGAGCTTGGCGGGGGTGAGATTTTCTTTCGCTTAGGTATACAGCCGCCAGCTTTCGCTGACGGCTGAATGCTAGCCGCTAAGTGCTAACGGCTAACGGCTGTTCCGAATCACTCGCCGCCGGCTGTTTGATGACCGGGACGCAGCATGACTCGAACGCCGCGCTGGCCGTTCACCTGGGTGGTCGTGTTCCAGTCGACTTCGTCGGTGCTGATTACACCGGAGCCGCCGCTGGCCAGTTCATAGCTGATACGGCCGTCCTGATAGGTGTAATTGCCGACCGACAGAACCATGCCGGTCTTCAACACGAAGACGGGCACGCCTGGAGATGTAGCGGCTGCGCCGCCGCCGACCGCGCCTTTCGAGACATAGCTAGCGTAGGTGACCTGCGCAATCTCCTCCAGACGCGGTTCGCTGGCGGTGACGGTCACATTGCGCACAGACAGTTGCGGATAGGAATTATCCGGCTGTCGGGCGCTGGCGCCCTGGTAGGAGCCTTGATAGTAGGAGTCGTTCTCGATGCGCGGGCGCCCGAAGAAATGCCAATCGGGGCCGTTGGCCTGGGCGACTTGCGGGATCTGCACGTCATCCATCAGGCGCAGGGTCAGTTGGCTTTCGCCTTTCAGCGTGGGTCGCGGGCCGCGAGCGGGTAGTGTGATGATCTTCCATGGCCAGAGCGGCGGAATCATCCACTCGACGACGTCGCGCGTGGCATGTCCTTTGCCGCGGATGTCGCCATCTTTGTCGACTTTATAGCCACGGGTAGCGATGACTTTCGCGTCGAGCGGCATATCGCCCTGCGGCAAGCCGATGCGGTCGAACTGGAGCTTCATGTAACCCTTGCCCCAAAAATGGCCGGGATCTTTGGCGGCTTCGAGGTGGCCGACGAGATAGGCACCGCGGGGGAAAGTTTGCTGGCCGAATTCGGTGACTGCGTGCAGACGGCAGAGCACGGGGTCTCCGACAGCGACAGTGGCCGAGGAGAGGTTGGGTTCATCCATGGTGCATTTCAGAAGGGTACCGGCGGGCAGGACCATTTCCCGCGCGCTGGCACTCAGGGATAAAGCAAGGAGGGATGCTGCAAGGACTGCGAAACAGCTGGACTTCATGACGACACCTCGGTCTCACGCCCCGGAATTTTTACAGCACATTCCTAACAACTGCGGTGAGCCCGCCCCAGATTGCTATGGAGTTTTACACAAGTTGACACGGGCGTCAACCGATCTTAGGGGGTAGGGAGTGGAATTGTCGGTTTCTCCGTTTCTCCAGACTATTGCCGTTTCTCGAAGGCACCCACCAATTTGTGCTTAGGCCTGCCGTAAAGGATGTGGCTCAGCACCATTACAGTTTGCTGAAAAACTCTCGCGGTGCGCGGAGGTTGCCCTCAGCGGCTGAAGCCAGTATTCAAAACAAGCCCTTTATCGCAGCGATAAACCGCTGCGCCAGCCAAAAGCCAAGAACAAAACCGCATCTTCGGTGGAGCAGGGGTCCTTCGACTTCGCGGGCCGATTCGCTTCGCGTATCGGCCTGCTTCGCTCAGGATAACTTGAATAGGCCGGTTATCGCAGCGGAGAACCGCTGCGCCACCCCAAAAGCGGGAACACGGGTCGGTTTTTCAGCAAACTGTGTAATCGTTGCCCGAGCCGGCTAAAGAATATTTACAGCGCGAGCTGCGAGGAGAGCCACCGTGGTCAGGGAAATGAGCGATTGAATCATCATGAGTACTTTGGCCCACCCTGACAAAACCGGACAGTCTGTTGGGGAAAATGCGGTACTGGTATTGAAGGCGAGAAAAAGGTAATCCACAAAACCTGGACTCCAGCATTGCTCTCCCATCTCGCGCTTGGCTTGCTGATCGAGTGTCATCTGCGGGAAGAGGAATGCTCCGTCGGTATGTACGCCACGCAGCTCGCGCTCACGCGGGCCGCCTGCATCCAAACGCCAGTACCAGGAGGCGAAGACCAGGATGTTCGTAATCCATAGGGCGGCTGCGGAACGCAACAGATCCTTAGGAGATTGTCGATGCGCGGGTAGAGCCGCGACCAGCAGTCCAAGCGACCAGATCATGTCGACAGTCACGATGGAGCTCAGCAGATAGCCCAAGAACTTATTGAGGTCATCTTTACCGCGCTGGCGTGCCCACGCTGTGGGAATCAGAAGCACTCCGACAACGACGATGAGCAGCCAGTCGGGGCCCGCTGACAGGGATTCGGGTAGAGATAAGCGCAATCCGCCGACAGCCAGCAGAGCGAGCATCGCAGGCCAACGTGGCTCCAAATGTTTCGAAGTATTTGGCATCGAACTCCATAGTGCGATGCTGACTTGAAAACAGCAACGCAGCGTCGTTCTTTATCGTTAGAAGATTGTCGCATGATGGGTTGCCCGTTTGAGAGGTCCTGTTCGGCCACGGATTTCGTGCGAGAAGTGAGCCGGGGCGCCACGAAGAGGCTGATAATCTCGAAGCTGCCATTTGAGCAGGTGGATCGCCTTATATTGTGAAATCAAGGCTGAACCTGGAGCGAAGACACAGGACTACTTGTTTCTTCATCGACATTAGGATCGTGGAACTTGATCAGGGATCGGCCCTGAAAACATCCCGCACTGGCGGCTAACGCTTAGGTTGGACGGGGTTTCTGCCGATTACTGAGATGAACCAGGCCAAAACTTGTGCGGCGCACTTTACTGTCCTTAGGAATGATCGCTGGAGGCATCCTTCTCAGTACGCTCGTATTCACCACGCGGCGTAGCTTTGAGCTCGCGGCCTATCCTCTGCCAAACAGCTTCCAGCCATCACGCTGGGGCAGTTGGGCGACGCTGGCAGCCGGCCTGATCTTGACCTCTCTCGTCATACTTCACCTGGCGGAGCGCCTGCGCAGCGAAGAAGCTCTCCCGCAAAGCGAGGAGCGAGCCCGCTTGTTGTTCGCTACCATCCCGCACGCCGCTTTTGTCTTCGATATTGCGACCCAGGATTTCCTCGAGGTCAACGCCGCCGCCGTTCTGCAATATGGCTATCCCCGTTCCGATTTCTTGCGGATGAAGGCAACACAGATTAGTCCTCCCGGCGGAGTGGAGCGATTCATGATTTATCTAGCGCAGGCAAAAGGTCCCGAAACCGCTGCCGGCCAGTGGAAACATTGCACTGCGGATGGGCGGGCGATCGATGTCGAGATCCACTTTCAGTTTCTCGACTACGATGGCCACAAGGCCTGCCTCGCCATTGCACAGGACGTCACTCAGCGCAACCGGTTGGAGCTGGATCTGCGCCAGGCGCAAAAACTCGAGGCGGTCGGAAGTCTGGCCGCCGGCATTGCCCATGAGATCAATACGCCCATCCAGTTCATCGGGGATAACACCAGATTCCTGGGTGACGCCTTTTCCGACCTCAACAAAGTCATAGAAAAATATCAACGTCTGAGCGACGCCGCAGCCAATGGCGTCGCCAGCCTGATGTTGGCCGACGAGGTCGCCGAAGCTGAAATGGCCGTCGATCTCAAATATCTGCTGGAGGAAATTCCCAAAGCTATCACGCAGTCCCTCGAAGGCGTGGAACGGGTTGCCACTCTGGTGCGTGCAATGAAGGCATTCGCTCACCCCGACGGGAAAGAAAAAGCAGCCGCCGATATTAATGAGGCTTTGGCGAGCACGCTAACGGTGGCGCGCAATGAGCTCAAGTATGTTGCCAATGTGGAAACAGAATTTAATCAGCTTCCGCTGGTGGTTTGCAATATCGGCGAAGTCAACCAGGTTTTCCTCAACCTGTTGGTCAACGCGGCTCATGCGATTGGCGATGCAAAAAAGGGAACTAACGAAAAGGGCGTGATCCGCGTTCGCACCGCGGTTGAGAAACAACACGTGTTGATCTCCATCGCCGACACGGGTGGCGGCATTCCCGAGAATATCCGTAGCAAAATCTTCGAGCCTTTTTTCACGACCAAAGAAAGCGGAAAAGGAACGGGACAGGGTTTGGCCATTGCCCGCACGGTTGTGGTCGAACGGCATGGCGGGACACTGACTTTCGAGAGTGAGATGGGCAAGGGAACCACCTTCAATATTCGGCTGCCGCTGGAAGTTCCGGAGGCGATTCAGAACGAGGATGCGGGGCACACCGTTTCATCGTAAAGACATTCGCGAGTTACTGACCGCCCACGTCTACGAAGCTGCTTTCCCTAAAGCAAGGGCGACCATAGGCATGGACACCGTCGCATCCCCCCCGATGGTGCGGCGGGCGTGGAAGTTCTTGAGCTTGGCGATGAGCGGCGGCGTCACTTCCTGACCCTTGGCGACGAGCAGGGTTCCATCCGAAGTGCGAATTTCTTCCTGGATAACCATACCTGGGGAGAGCTCGCCGATACGGCACTTGCGTATCTCGCCATTTTCAGCATTCGGATCCAGGCTGACCAAAGCTTCGAAAAACGCGGGACTGAAGCCTTTATTCTGGCAAGCTAACCGGTGAGCCGCTTCTGTTCGCGAAGTGCCTTTGTGGATAAGCTGCTCGTAGGCGAGAGTAAGTCGAAGGATCTCCGCCCCCAGGCGCATCTCCGACCGATCCGATTCTTCGTCTGCGCGAACCGGACTGTTCTGGTGTTCGATCATCCAGGCAATGGGCTCAAGCCTGGGGATTTTCGAAAGCAACCCGTAGGCGACGCTGGGGTGGGCATCATATTGTGTTTGTTCACTCGCACAAAGCTTCTCGCCGCTGTATACGGCTTCGATAGTTTCCGGCGGCAGCGTGACACAACCTAATTGTGACATCATGGCAGCCACTTCATATTGCCAGGGATTGGTCAGCCGCATCACTGTGACAATGTGATGGATATAGCGGCGCGCTCGCTCCGCACGGCTGAAGGCCGCCGGATTTACGAGGCTAAGCACATCGGTCAATACCTGAATGGTTCCGCTCAGGGTTTGTTCGAGCAGTTGACGTTCGGCGATGACGAGGCGGTACTGCATAACCGCCGCAGTCAGCGTCTTCGCCATTTTCTCTTTGCTGCAGGGCTTGGTGAGGAAGCGGAAGATACTGCCCTCATTAATGGCGTTCACAGCCATCTCAATGTCGGCATTGCCGGTGAGCATGACACGCGTGGTGTCGGGACATTGGCCTTTGATGTTGCAGAGAAGCTGGAGGCCATCCATTCCGGGCATTCGCGTATCGGAAACCACGACCGCATACGGCCCATTCTGAGTGACCAGCTTCAGTGCTTCCTCGCCGCCGGTAGCGAGTTCCAAGCGAAACTCGCGGCTTAAATTGCGCCGATAACCGTCCAGGACGTTGCTATCGTCGTCTACCAGGAGGATTTTTTCCGTCATAGCGTTTTCCTTTTGTCGGCGATTGGTCGACTGTCCCTTCGCCAAAAGCTTCGTCACAGGATCTATCGCCTCCTGATATCATCGACCTCCCGGGGCTTTGCTTTAAGAGAGCCGCTCTCGCCGCAGGCTGCGCCCTGCCGCCGGGATGATATTGCGCGGCACATTAGCGTCCAGCGCCGCCATCCTCACCCACAGACATGATCTTGTCGCGCGCTCGATTCCGTTTCAGGTTTTGCCGCGATTTGCGGTTCGTGAAAACCGCGCCAGATCGGTTCCTTCTCTCGCAGTCCGAGGCGGTCAAGATAACTCATATCCAGCTCGATATCATGATTCAAAGGGGAGGGGTCATGCAGGCTCTCGATCGCATCGGCGGCATGCACCGCAGTGAGCGAAGTGAACTGATTTTCTCCTGTATCCAGGGGATTGTGGTGAAACGCGACGGTATGCACCAGAGGTACGGGCAAGCCCCAGATGCTCACCAGGTATGCCCCCACCTGCGCGTGCGTACAACCCCAGCGCTCAAGTTCGAGAGCCTGGATCGAACCAGGGTTGGCGCCAAGAATCTCTTTATATTCGCCGAGCATCTCGGCCAGAAGAACAACCTTCCCAACGTCGTGCAGTAATCCAGCCGTAAAACTTTCTTCCGCCAGCGTTTTGTTAGCTTTCTCCGAAGTGGCGATGCGCTGTGCCAGGGAGGCCACCGCCACGCTGTGATCCCAAAGCGCCGGAAGGTAAGGCGCGATTTCGCTGTTTTCGCACTCGGAAAAAACGTGAAACGATAGCACCAGCGTTCGCACTGTCTCCGTGCCGATCAACGAGACTGCCTGCAACAGACTCGACACTCGACCGCGGGCGCCGATGAAGGCGGAATTCGATAGCTGAAGGATCTTGGTCGCCATGCCGACATCCTTCGCAATGATGCGTTCGATCTGCATTAGAGACGGATCTTCCAAGCGCAGCACCGCCGTGAGCTCGTGGTAGAGCGTGGGCAGGCTGGGGATCGATCGCAAGCGCGAGATGACCGTCTTCAAGGCTTGATTCGAGAGCAGATCGCGCATGGTGAAAGCTTGACCAAGCCGAGTCACCAGTTCCTGAGGATCGCAAGGCTTCGATAAGAACTGGTGCGCCGGTGCAATCGAGCGGAAAACCGCTTCACGGCTCGACTGCCCGGAAAGGACAATGCGAACAACTTCCGGGTGACGTTCTTTGACCATTTCCAGCAACTGCGCGCCGTCGGTCACGGGCATGCGCATGTCGGTAATGATGGCGTCATAAGTTTCCCGATCCAAAGCTTCCAGCGCGGCCGCCGCGCCATCGACAAACTCCATGTGCCATTCCCGACGCATCCCGTGCAAGGCCCTCCGAAGGCCGTTGAGGACCATGGCTTCGTCATCGACAAAAAGAAGACGCTTGGGCATCAATTCTCCTTTACCGAACCGGTAGCTATGACCGGCAGGTTGATAAAAAACGTTGTACCCCGCCCCGGCTCAGTCTCGAACCAGATCTTTCCGCCGTGTTTTTTGACAATCACGCCATGTGCGAAAGCCAGCCCTTGTCCGGTCCCTTTGCCGACATCTTTGGTGGTGAAGAACGGGTCAAAGATACGATCGCGAATGTTTTCTGGGACGCCGGTGCCGGTATCGCTAATCGCGATCTCCGCGAACTCCCCCCGGCTTCTGGTCGAAACCTTGATCTGCCCCTTCCCCTCGTCCTTCATTTTTTCGTGGATCGCATGTGCGGCATTAACCACCAGATTCAAGATGACCTGGTTGATGTCTCCCGGATAGCAAACCACCGGTGGCATCGTTTCGTCGAAGTCGGTACCAATGTCGGCCACATATTTCCATTCGCTGCGCGCGACGGTGATCGTCGACTCAATCGCCCGGTTTAGATCGGTCGCGGTCTTTTCGGGCTGATATCCGGTGGACTCCGTGAATTTTCGATTCACGTAGGTGATGTTGCCTTGGGGATTAGTGATGACCACAGAAACCGGACTCTGCTCCACCGCCATCGACAACTGCCGGAGCGTATCCTCGTTTCGCCTGCGCTCGGTGATGTCCCGAAACGTCCAAATCCGCCCGTAGTAGGTGTTTTTCGCGTCGATCACCGGAGAGGAATAGCGGTCGAGTATCGTTCCGTCTTTGAGTTCGACCTCGTCGCGGCTGGTCTCCCTGGGATGGCTATTGAGGTGATCGACCCTGGCCCGGAAAGACTCGGGATTTTTGATTAGCTCAGCCACGTATCCGAGCATTTGCCGATCGTCTTTGTTAGAGAGCATGTCGAGGGGGATTTTGAACAGCTCGGCATATCTCTGATTCTGCAGGATTCTCCGGCCCCCATCATCCACGACCAGAATGCCGTCGATGGTCGAGTCTGCTTGCGCCTCCAAAAACGCGGTCTTCGAACGGAGTTCTGCTTCGGCCTGTTTGCGCCGCGTAATATCGGTGAGAATCCCGTCGGCATATCGCGCGCCGTCTTCCATGTGTGCGCCCAGCGCGCGGACGTGGACCCAGGTCCACTCTCCATCTTTTCGGCGAATGCGAAATTCCTCGTCGAAAGAAATCTGCTGCTCAAAGAGAGCGCCGTGGGCCTGCCGTACCCGGCCAAAATCCTCAGGATGAATGCGCCCCATCCAGAGCTCTGTGCTGGCGCAGATTTCCTGTTTGGTATACCCGAATACGGCTTCCGCTTTCGGACTGATGTAAATCGTTCGGCCCAGTCGATCCGACGTCCAGACCATATCCGGAACGCTCGCCAGGATCCTGCGAAACTTTTCCTCGCCCTCCCGCAATATGTCCTGGGCCTGTTGTAATTCGCTCCGATCCTGAAAAGTGACCATGCCGGTTGTCTGATTCGCCGAGCGCGGCAGCGGAAGCACCCGGCATTCCGCGAGGAAGCTTGTGCCATCTTTTCGCCACAGCGTCTCGCCCACGACGTGCAGCGGATGAGCGCCATCCAGTGCCTTGCGGAAGGCACATTCTTCCTCCGGATATCTGGTTCCATCCGGCCAGCTGTGATGCAGCAATTCGTGAAGATTGCTTCCGATGAATTCCTCAGCCCGGTAACCAGTCATGGTCAGCAAAGCATCATTGCAGACGTCGCCTTGCCGGCGGCATCGACGCCGCGCAGCCCCTCGATCATGGCGTTCAGGACCAGCTGCAACTCGGCATTCAATTCCCCGGGGGGCGTTTTCAGCGGTCGGCGTAGGGACATGAGGCGGGTCCGCCTATAACATCGGCAGTACTGTCGCTTGGCTTCACTTCCCTTGGTGGATTACGGCGCTTTTACCCGGCCCTCCAAAACTTTTCCGCTTGCATCGCGAAGCGCGCAACGTTCGCGCGCGATGTGCGCCCCTTCCTAAGCAATTCGAGTTTGGTGCCGATAAGACTTTAAGACTGGCCTATGCCGAATCAAATTCGCCTTTTGAACCGAAGCAATCTGCACGCATGAGGCGCAATGAAGACAAAGACTCCAGAAACGGATAATTCTAACCGGGCGCGAGTTCTTTTCGTGGATGATGAACCGCTGGTCCTCGAAGGGTTGCGTCGCGCCGTTTACACAGAGTTTGTTGCCGACTTGGCCATTGGTCCAGAGGAGGGTCTGGCGAAGTTGAGAGACGCAGGCCCGTATCCGATCGTGGTTTCAGACATGCGCATGCCCGGCATGGACGGGGCCCAGTTTCTCGCCGCTGCTCGCAATATTTCGCCCGCCTCCATCCGTGTCATGCTGACCGGTTTCACCGATATGGAGGCAGCCGGGAGAGCGGTGAATGAAGGACAGATTTTCAGGTTTCTTACAAAGCCCGTCACCCGCGAAAACCTGGTAGCGACGCTTCGTGCCTGCGAATCTCAGTATCGTTCGGCAGGCCTCGAGAAAGACCATCTGCAAGTCACTCTCGAAGCGTTGAAACAATCGGACATCGGCACCTTCACTTCTTTAGCTCGCGCGATTGACGCGAAGTCAGCCTGGACCGCCGGTCACTCCGAGCGGGTGACCAGCATCGCTTTGAAGATCGCGCGAGCCATGGACTTGACCCCATACAATCTGAACATCATTTCCCGCGGAGGCATGCTGCATGACATCGGCAAAATCGGCACTCCCGCCGCCATTCTCGACAAGTCAGGACGGCTCGATGCGGAAGAGATCCGGATTATGCGCGAACACGTGAACATTGGGGTTCGAATCCTCGAACCCATTCCGGGGTTCCGCGACATTCTGCCCATCATCGCCCAACATCACGAATGGTTTGACGGGTCCGGTTATCCCGAGGGCCTCGCGGGTGAGAATATCGATTTGCACGCCCGCATTCTTACTGTCGCAGATTGTTATGACGCCCTGGTCTCAGATAGACCGTATAGGAGAGGACTTACCACAGTCCAAGCGATTGAATTATTGCAGCGAACGTCAGGAACACAATTTGATCCGAAGGTCGTCAAAGTATTCATGCAACTAGCTTCGCAACTCCAACCCTAACATCACATAACTTGGTTGCGTGGCACCAATATGAGACGGGGGGCGCTTGTACGCTTCTTATGAAAGGTAACTCCGTCTTTGGGATCTCTAACCACTTTGAGAATGCGGCTCAATCCTTCACGCCCGCCTGATTTCCTTTCGCGTTGTTGATCTCGACCGCGACGCCACTAAACAATAGCACCGCATCTCCTGCTCGGACTGGCACCACAATTCCCGGATGCTCTTTGCCCTGAAACAGCCCCAGTCCTGTTAGTTCTACCAGTCGCCTCATCCAGCGTGAGGGATCAAGCTAAATGCATGTTGTTACGGCGAAGGGAACCAGCACCGTTCGCAGCCGCAGTCTGCGGCATGCTCGGTCCGAGAAAGCGAGAGTTGAGGCTGGAAGGACTCGAGCACACCAATTTGTTATAGGCGCAAGTTCTTAACAACGGATTCCTATCATCCTTCTGTCGTGACGACTTTGACGCGAATGGAAACAAGGAGAAAAGAAATGAAGAATCACAAGCGCTATCTTGTTGTTGCCGCCCTTTTGTTTGCCGCGATTCTCCCGTCGCGGGCTCTCGCCCAGTCGCAGACTTCGAACGATGAGACTCAGCAGTTGCGCAAACTTGTCGACCAGATGCAGGCAAGGATGAGCAAGATGCAGGAGGAGATCGACCAGTTGAAGGGCACGAAACCCGAGACGCCGCCAAGTGAGCCTGCGGTTGCTCCAGCGGTGCCCCCAACGCAACAGGAGGGCACCATCCAAGCTGCACGACCTCCGCTTCAAGGACCAACCTCTCCGCAGGTTGGGGAAGCCACGGCCAAATATCAGGAATTCTCCGAGGATTCGGGTGCAGCCCCACGCTACGACAACGTGCCGCTCGACCCGAAGTACCACGGATTTTTCCGCCTGCCCGGAACTCAAGATATTTTGAAAATTGGCGGCTACTTCAAGACGGACTTCATTTATGACCTCAAGCCGGCAGGGAACACCGATGCCTTCGTCCCGTCCTCGTTCCCTGTTCCACAACCCACTTCGGTAAACAATTCGACCATTTCCATTCGCCCTACACGGCTGAGCCTTGATTTCCGGATTCCTTCCACCAAGGTCGGTGAGGTCCGCTTCTATTTAGAAGGCGACCTTTTCGGAACCAATGCGACTACACCGAGAATGCGCCACGCATATGCGCAGGTGAAAAACCTCCTGCTCGGCCAGACCTTCACAAACTTCATGGACCCGGATGGGTTTCCAGATACCTTGGACTTCCAAGGGCCTAACGGGATGGTCAATCTTCGAAATCCACAGTTCCGCTATGGAGTGGCTCTTAGTCCCCACACTACCCTCTATTTTTCCGCGGAAAAGCCCAGTACAGACGTCACCTTCCAGACTGCGCAGGGGGCTGCACAGCCCAATGCCCCTGCGCCCGATGGAACAGTTCGTCTGCGTGAGGAATTCGGACGCGGACATTTCCAGGTATCCGCAATATTCCGCGACATCGCAGCGTTTCTCCCCAACGGGACGACGGGTTCGGTTTTTGGCTGGGGCGTGAATACCTCGCTCGGTTTTCAAACCTTTGGGAAGGACAATCTGATCTTCGCAGTCGCTGCCGGACACGGAATCTCGCGATATCTTCAGGATACCTCGGGACTGGGGATTGATGCCGAGCCAATCTTGACTCCAACCCCCCATCTGCAAGCAACACCGGCGATAGGGGTGGATGCAGCCTATCAGCATTATTGGGCAAAGAGATTGCGTTCCAGCGCGTTCTACTCCTACGCGGGGGTGAACAACACCAACTTGGAACCCCCGACAACCTACAATCACGCTACCTACACCGGCGCCAACCTGATCTGGAATGCCATCGGTTCGCTCAATGTCGGCGCAGAGATCTTGTACGGCTGGAGCATGGACGAGAATCACCTGTCAGCAAATGCGCCACGCATTCAATTCAGCGCGAAATATAGCTTCGTGAAAACGGATCCGGATAAATGAGGCCAATAGGGGCGACGCCTGTATCTTCGATCGCACTACGTTGCGTAGCACTGGTTCTTCTGCTGTTTGCGGCCGCCTGCAGCCAACCGAAGGTTCAGGCTCCGGAAACGCAAGCCCCAGGCGGGTGGCACACATTTGAAGGTACCTGGTCCGCCTCGGGCACTCGACAAGTGCTCAACCTCGAGGCGAATCACCGCGCGTCGATCTTTGATATGACCGGGTCGCTTCTCCTCGTCGGAGATCGTGGGCTGGGAGTCGGCTTCCGGGCGAAAGTGATCGCCTTCTCCGACAATCTCGCCGGAATGCAGGGCCGGTGTGTGTGGACTGACGAACGCGGCGATCAGGTTTTTAGCGAATTGAAGGGTGCGGGGGTGGGAACCGGAGACCACATCGTAGGTACGTTCCTGGGAGGGACCGGCCGCTTCACTGGCATCACAGGGGAATATTCCTTTCAGTGGAAGTACGTTGTTGCGTCCGAGGATGGTGCAATCAGTGGAAGCGCCGTAAACCTTCAGGGCCGCGCCCGGCTTGGTTCAGCAGATGCCGCGCCCAGCGGAGACCAACCTAAATGAGCACACCCAAATGAGCACGCCCACGACTTCATTCCGCCGACGGCTTTTGCGAGCCATCCCGTTCATCCTGGCGTTTGGGATTTGGTATTGGCCGATACCCGCTGGGCTTACGAGAGAGGCTTGGCATCTCTTCGCTATATTCGCGTCGGCGATCGTCGCTGTCATCTTGAATTGTTTTCCTCTTTTGACGGCCTCGCTGCTGGCGGTAGCGGCTGCAGTGCTCACTCGTACACTCGACCCCGCTAAGGCTTTCGCTGGTTTTGCCAACCAGAGCGTGCTTCTCGTGGTCGTAGCTTTTCTCGTCGCCAATGCGGTTGTGAAATCGGGGCTCGGAAAGCGCATCAGCCTCCTGGTAGTAAGGGTATTCGGGCGATCCACGCTGGGATTGGGCTACAGCATTTTTGTCACGGATGCGATGATCGCGCCCGCCTTTCCGAGCAACACGGCACGCGGCGGCGTGCTCTACCCCATCATTCTTTCCTTAGCCCAAAATTCCGGATCCATGCCCGACGCCGAGAAGAACCGCCGCATGGGTGGGTACCTTATGTTCTGCGGGATGGCCAGCCTCAGTGTGTCGTCCGCGCTTTGGCTCACGGCCACGTCAGGCAATCCCATCGCAGTGTCTTTGGCGGAGCCTTACGGAGTGAAGATCAACTTCGGCTCATGGATGCTTGCGGCGTCGATTCCAGTCTTGACGATGATCGTATTGCTTCCGATTATCCTCTACAAATTGTTCCCGCCTGGCGTGACTAAGACCCCGGATGCGCCCAAAGCCGCACGTGAGGCGCTGCGAAGCATGGGGCCGTTAAGCCGGGACGAGTGGATCGTTGCCGTGGCCTTTGCCTTTATGGTGACCGGTTGGGTGATGGCCGGGCCCCTCAAATTGAGCCTCGCGGCGGTGGCGTTCGCCGGTCTGGGTGCGCTTCTTGCAACCGGTGTCCTCACGCTTGAAGACATCAACCTGCAGGGCGGCACACTCGTCACCTTTATCTGGCTTGCAGTGCTCTTTGCCTTGAGCGGGCAACTGAACGAACTCGGCTTCATGGGCTACGTGGGATCCCGGCTGACCTCCCTGCTCGGCGGCATGCCGTGGCCCGTGGACTACGTCGTTCTGCTCGTCCTGTACGTATTCATGCACTACATGTTTGTGAGCCAGACGGCACAGGTTTTGGCTCTCTTCGACGTCTTCCTGGGCGTCGGCGCGAAGACCGGCGTTCCTGCCCCCTTGATGGCTTTCGCGCTGCTATTTGCCAGCAGCTACTTTTCAACGATTACGCCGCAAGGGGGAAGCCAAAACGTGATCTTCGTAGGGAGCGGCTATCTCACGCAAGGTGAACTCTACCGGCTTGGCTTACTGACCACGATTTTCTGCCTGCTCGTGTTCCTGGTGGTAGGAACACCCTGGCTGCTTTTGGTTGCGCGGTGACGACAGACCCGAATCACGCCCACTGCATGAGCAATGATCGTTTGACAGCGCAGGATGACATGCTGGCGGCGATGATGGCGCCGTCAGATGCGGTGAACTGAAAAGCCACAGGCGCAATACAGAAGTGAGCGACAGCACTAGATTACTTCCGCATAGCCCGTGAGAACGAAGCCGCTGGCGCGGCGGACGCTGCCGCGTGGGTGATGTCGGCAGTCGTTGATTTTCAGTTCAGATAAGTTGTGGGTCACAAGGAGGTGTCCCTGTGACCCATCTACGCAAAATGATGCTGGAAGAACTCCAGGGTCGAAAATCACTGCGCTTGTGCTTGGCTTGGTTGAGGGTTCGGTGGTTCGATCCGATAGCCGAGGTTTCGGAGTTGCCGGATCATCTTCCAAGTGCGCAGTTGCTTCGATCGTTTGGTAACGGCAGGACCGCGTTCCTCGTAACGAACTCCTTGGTGCAGGATCAGCCAGATCAGTCGACACTGGCGATGTGCAATGGCTCCGATGGCTTGATTGTGTCCCAGGCGCGGGACCGAGCGGCGATACACGATCTCGAATAGGCTTCCTTTGGTCCTGGCTGCGGCGTTCGCAGCTTGATTGAGTAAGCGTCGCATGTGGCGGTTGCCCTTTGGAGAGCGGTGGCTGTGGTTTACGCCCGCGCTCTCGTCGTCGCCCGGGCAGGCACCGACCCACGAGGAGAGACATTTCTCGGAGGGAAATGTTGCTGCGGCAGCGCCGACTTCTGCAATGATCTGCTGCGCTGAATCCACTCCCAGACCAGGTACCTCTGCCAACCGCTGAACGGCATCTTGGTGCTCGCCGAGCAAACTGGCCATTTCCCGATCTAGCCGGCAGATCTGGTCATCGATCAATTGCAATTCCTCCAATGCCAACTTCACCAGCCGCCGGTAGACAGGGTTCAACTGCGTACACGCGCCGAGCGCGTCGCACAGCTGCTCGGGGGTTGCGCGCAAGTGTTTATCCGCCAAAGCGGCTAACGTGGCTGGGTTGGTTTCGCCTTCGGCGATTGCCTTCAGCATCCGCTGGGCGCTGAGGCCCAGCAGATCGGAGACGAGACTGGACAGCTTGATATGAGCTTCTTCCAGAAGAGACTCCAGCTGGTTCTGCAGCCGTATTCGATCGCACCTTAACTGATACTTCTTGCGCATGACGGTGCGCCAGAGACGTTGCTCGGGATCGGGCACAAAGCTCAAGGTTAATTCTTGGGCCACCAGTCGCTTCACCAGACGTTCAGCATCAGGGAAATCCCGCTTGCGTCCTCGTCGTCCACGATTGGATAGCGCCTGTGCTAAATGCAGGGTTCCAGACTTCCGCTTTGCGCCTTCTCGTTTCTCGCATACTGGTTTCCAATATCTTTCCAGCGCTTCCCACACTGGTTTCCAGTATTGGGCCGTCGATTCCATGACGACTTCTTCCGCCTCTTGCTCGAGTAGCCATGCCGCCAGCGATCGTAGTTGTTCGGGGCTACTGCTGAACTTCCTCCGCTCAAAGTGGAACTCGCTATCGACTTCGACATCAGACACAACGACAGCGAGCATTCTCTTGTGGACATCAATTCCCGCTATCCTATAGGACATAGTTCCTCCTGGCCGGAGCAGAGAGCATGCTGCGGTTACCTTAAGCAGGGTCGCGGGCTATCGCCACTCCCACTAGGGAGTACAACGACACCCAATTATTCGCTCAAACACGCACGCTCCGGATCAGACAGCGACACGGCTTCGACTTCTCCAGTGAGTTCTCGACCTCGCAGCTCCGGACGCTGCGATCTTAGCGCTAAACACATTTTCATGAGGTTTCGCGGGCCGGTCGGCCCTAAAAGGACAGCGTCGTCATTACTCGGAAGCTACCACGCAGCGTTACATTCGCTTGATCGAGCGGTTTGCCCAGCACTTCCACCGCTCGCCCGATTGCCTGGGACCGCAGCACATCCGCGAGTACCAAGCGCAGCTCTTCACCCTGCACAAACTGACTCCCGGGTCGGTGACCAACCATCTCTGCGCCCTGCGCTTCTTCTACATCCAGACGCTCAAGAGACCCTGGAGCATTGCCGACACTCCCTATCCCAAGAAGCGCTATCGCCTGCCCACCATCCTCAGTCAGGAAGAAGTAGCACAGCTCATCGAGGCTGCACCGACTCCCTTCTATCGCACCATTTTGATGACCCTCTACGGCACCGGCGTGCGCCGTGCCGAGCTCACGCGCCTGAAGGTCAGCGATATCGATAGCCGACGCATGGTCGTCCACATTCAAGACGGCAAAGGCGGGCAAGACCGCGACGTGATGCTCAGCCCCGTCCTGCTCGAGGAACTACGCGCTCACTGGCGACGCTTGCGCAAAAAGTCCGTCTGGTTATTTCCCGGCAACCGCTGGCACAGCGGCGATCACCCCACCGATACCAAGACTCCCTACCACGCCTGCGCCGCAGCGGCTCGCTGCGCCGGGATCAAGAAACGTGTCTATCCCCACGTGCTCCGCCACTGCTTCGCCACCCACTTGCTCGAAGCCGGTGCCGACCTGCACACCATCCAGATCCTGTTAGGCCATCACGATCTGAAAGAAACCGCTCGCTATCTCCACCTCTCGCAACGGCACTTGCTTGCCACGCCCAGTCCGCTGGATGCGCTGGTGCTCAAGAAAGGCAGGTCGTCCCAGGAGGAGTAAATGAGTCGGCCACAGTTCGAGGTGGCCGACATCATTCGCAGCGCAGGTACAGACTTCATCGAGCGAAACCGTTCGTGGCTCCGCTGGACCCACCTCAAGATCCTGCGGGCCATCGCGCGCTGTCGAACTGCTGCCCTGGGCGGCCATATCGATGAGTGCACCGGCTGCGGACATCGTGCCACCATCTCCTACAACAGTTGCCGCAACCGGCACTGCCCCAAGTGTCAGACCGGGGCGCGCGAACGCTGGATCGCGGCGCGTCGTCGTGAGCTGCTGCCCACGCCCTATGTCCACGTCGTCTTCACCATGCCGCCGCAACTGGCTGCGTTGGCTCTCCAGAACAAGAAGGTCATCTACGGTTTACTGCTCCGGGCCAGCGCCGAAACTCTATTGGAAGTCGCGCGCAATCCCGCCCATCTCGGCGCCGAGATCGGCTTCTTCAGCGTGCTTCACACCTGGAACCAGAAGCTCCAACTTCATCCCCATGTCCACTGCGTCGTTCCCGCCGGCGGACTCGCGCGCGATCACGCCCGCTGGATTCGATCCCACCCACGCTTCTTCCTTCCCATTGCTGTACTGCGACGCGTGTTTCGTGGCAAGTTCGTCGCCGGCCTGAAGTCTGCCTTTGAACGCCGTCAACTGCACCTGGCCGGAGAACTCGCACCGCTCACCCATCCCAAGTTCTTCGCTGCCTGGCTGCGTCCGCTCTTCCGCAAAGACTGGATCGTCTACTCCAAACCACCCTTCGGCGGACCCGATTACGTCCTGCAGTATCTCGGCCGCTATACCCACCGCGTCGCCATCTCCAACCATCGCTTGCTCGCATTGGTGGACGGACAGGTTACCTTTCGCTGGCGCGACTCTGCCGACCACAATCGGCAGAAAGCGATGACCCTCTCGCGCGATGAGTTTCTCCGTCGCTTCCTACTGCACCTGCTTCCCAAGGGCTTCGTCCGCATCCGCCACTTCGGCTTCCTCGCCAACCGAAGGCGCGCCGCCCTGCTGCCACGGTGCTTCGCCGCTCTCCACGCCACTCCACCGAAAAAGGAATCGGAAACTTCAACCGCTCCTACAGCGCACCCGCTGTGGCGTTGTCCTAAGTGCGGCGGACCGATGGCCGTCGTCGAACGATTCACAGCGGCACAACTCCAACTCCGTTCTCCACCACTCCTGGCCACGGCTGCATGAAATCACTCGCCCACACACCGCACTGTCGGCGCGCTTCAGAGCGTCTTGCCGAAGTGTGTCTCCGCTACACGCAGACATCTTTTTCCTGTCCCCGCCTAGGCTCCCTTCGGCCATCAACTCGTCTTTGCTCAGGTGCGCCGGCTCCTCCGCTACTGGCCTTGACCACTCCCGCCAACTTCTACACCCCTCGCTCGCTCCATTCAATTTGCATAGGTCCCGCGTCCGCCGCGCCAGCGGCTTCCTTCTGACGGCTTTTTCGAACACGACGCCTCTCACCTTCTTTCAGCCTTGAGCACTCATCCCGGCGTCGCGTCCGAAAAAGCACTAGCGTCGCTCGGGAGCGATCGTTGATGGCGACGTTTGCAGGCTGGCACGGCAGGCTGGATGGTCTGTTACTGCCCTAGCTTCGCAATGTTCTCATATTTCTCTCTGGCCTCTTCAAAGATCGCCAGCACCGCCTGCTTCTCCGCCGCGGTATTCCACGCAGCGCTGCTCTGCACCGCCGAGACCAGCCTCTCCATCCACGCCACGAAATATGAAGCATCCTCAGTATTGTGGAGTGGAGCCCCGGCCATATTCACATATACCGGACTGGTCGTCGCATACGGGTACAAATCTAAAATCGGATACTCCGCCTTATCACTGAACGCCCGCAGAACGCACCAGCCACTGCTTTCGAGCGGTAATTTGCCTTCGACGTAAGCAGTGGTACGATCCGAACTGAGGTCAAGCTCGCGCTCAACTTTCCCGTTGCAGACGATCTGCAGATGATCCACCGGTGCGATGGACCCCATCGCCGCCCGGAAAAATACATCCTGCTTCTTGTCGAGACGGACCTCTCCTCCCGGCGTCTTCAGTCCGAGCTCAAAGCGAAGCAACGGCCCATTCGTCGCGAAACTGCGTCCTGCTTTGATGGATTCGAGCCATGGCTCAAGCTTCAACGATCCGGCAGGAGACTCCGAAAAGGCCCTCGCGTTGCTGATGGACGCCCGGAAATACGCGCCTGACAATCCGGATGTTAGCTTCGAGATTGGAACGATTGCGCTTCAAGTGTCCTTGTGGCAAGACGCAGTTGAGGCCTTCCAGCGGACGTTGAAAATGCGCGAAGACGATCCGCTCGCTTTTTACAATCTGGGGCGTGCCTTCATGGGACTATCGCAGTTTGAAGACGCGCGGCTGCAGTTTGCCCGGTACGTCGCGCTGCGCCCGGACGATGCCTCCGGCCATTGTGCGCTCGGGATGACACTCGCCGCTCTGGAGCATGTGCCAGAAGCACGGAAGGAATTTGAGCGATCCATCGCGCTGGCTCCGGCGCAAACCGAATCGTACTTCCGGCTCGGGCTCATCGATCTCGACGCCAAGGATCTGGACGAGGCGGCCGCGAACCTGCACCAAGTATTGGCTCGTGAGCCGAAACGGGGGGACGCTCTGTCGGCTTTGGGGCGAGTGGCTTTCGAACAAAAGCATTACCCTGACGCGATCGATCTGCTGCAGCAGGCGATAGCCAGTGATGAATCCTTGCGTGAGGCTCATTACTATCTCGGCCTGACGTTTGCTCGCGTAGGACGCAAGGAAGAGGCGGACAGCCAAGTAGAAATCGCAACACGCCTGGAGCACGATGAAGCCGAGCATCGAAGGACTCTGTTCCGAATTCAGGATGGCGCTATCATCGATCCGCACAACTCACAGCCCCAAAAGTGAATTCCGGGCTCTTCCGAGCAGGGGCAAGATGGTTGCGACAGTAACCGCTCCCGCTTTCCGCGTTGACGCAAAAGAAAAGCCGCCCGCACGTCTGGGCGGCGTGGTGTTAGCTGCGATTTTGCGCTACTTCCGCAGGGAGCCCTGATCGCACTACGGCTGATAAATCTGCACGTTGTTGAGGGCGCCGTTCACCCAGTAGGCGACCGTGCCGCCGATGCAGTACAGCTTCCCTTTGTAGACCGCGGAACCGGTGGCCATGGCGTACTGCGGCATGGGGGCCAGCGTCTCCCAGGTGTTCTTGGGCAGGTTGAACGATTCGGTCAAGCTCCCGCCGTAGTAGCCGCCCGCGACGTACAGCTTTGTGTCGATGCCCCCGGTGCAGGCAAAACTTCTCCATCCATAGCCACCGGGAACGGGATCTGGCTTCAGGGTCGTCCACGTATTCGTAGTCGCATTGTAACCTTCGGTGTCTCCTCCGCTGGCAAATCCGTCCGTGACCACGATGGTGAAGCCCATGAGTTTGGTTCCTACCCGGCCCACCGAAGGTTCTGACCTTCCGACCAGCAAGGACGCCTCTTCCGTCCAGGTATCGGTTGCGGGGTTGTAACTATAGACCGCGTTGGATCTCAGGTTCTGGGTCGAATTCCCGCCCACGATGTAGATAATGCCGTTCTCTGCGGCTGCTCCAGCGTCTTGTAGTGCGATGGGCAGCGCGGCCTTGGAGGACCAAGTCTGCGTCTTCAGGTCAAACGCCCACACCGCACTGCTATACTCCGTGCCGTCGACCGTCCCGCCCATCACGTACAAGACGTTCTTGACCTCTGCACCAACACCCCCCACGAGCGTTGTCGGCAGGGGCACGCCCGTGCTCCAGGTGTTAGTGGCGGGGTTGTAAATCTGGGTGTCGGCAATGATCGTGCCGTCAGCGTTAGCCCCGCCGACTACATAGATTTGGCCTTTGAGCACTCCCACGGCCGCATCCCAAACAGCCGTCGGCATCGGCGATCCGCTTGTCCACGTGTTGTGCGCGACAGCCGGTGTCTGTGCCACCGCTACCGACGCAGCGCCGGCCAACAACAGCAATACCACCAGTAAAAATGTCGTTTTCATCATTCCTCCTTCGCAAAGTCGAAATTCCGATTAGCCCTTTTCTCGTGTTTTTGACACGATCAAAAGGGCAGGTTATTTAGGCAGGAGCGACGGCGGGCTTTGGACGGCTGTTCACAAGAAGAATATGGCACACCCTCAACCAGTCGTCGACGGTCAGAAAGTAACATTCCGCTCGTTACGCGCGGAGTTTGCTGCATTGCCGGAGAGGGTGACGGAGTTGTACGCGCCGAGCCGTTGTCGAAAGGCTCAAACGGCGTCGTCGAGTTTCTTCACCTTGCCTAGTCGTTGCTCGGATTCAATTGTCTCGGGCGTTCCGTCGAGAACGCCGAAGTCGCCTATCGTCTCGATGTGCGGAAACAGTTGGACTCTGAACTCGTTGAGTTCTTGCGCGTCGCACATCTTGCAGCACTTCGCGACGAAACGGACGGCTTTCTTTGAATCCTTCGCATACTGACCGCCATCGCCCTTGTCGAGTTGAAGACACCATGTGGCGTCGCAAATCGCACCGATGTCGCCCGAGCCGCGAAGCGCGTTCTCTAACGTCATCACGTTTTGCTCTCAAGGGGCAAAGCTAAGCCATTTCGCGCGGTTCAAGCTGATGAAGCAATGAAGTGCCACCCCAGGCGGTAGGTAAACTTCTGGATTTACTCTCAAACCGAGGCACGGAGCGCGATAGTTGGCGTTAAAGTGCGCCGTGAAAGGCGCTGGACTCCAGCGGGTGCAACTCCCGCCCGGGAACTGGTTCGCTCCACCCGGTAGCAATCGAATCGGCAGCGGAGGCAACGAAGCTGTCGGAGCTTTCGATGGAAAGGGTCGCATGGCGACTCCGCGAGCGTGCAGGCCGTAACGTGAGTGAACGCTGAGCAGGCCCCGAAAAAACAATTGCAGGAGCCGACCTTACTTTTGCACGGGGAAGGCCGATGGCAATGGAGATAGACGAGCGAACAAGCTCCATTGAACCTGCCGGGGTAATGGCGACGGCATGTACGCATAGGAGACCAGAGGCAACACGGGAAGCCCCAGCGGTGATCGTGGTATCGATCAACTGGCAACTCGCGAGAGACAGGCCGGGCCGTGTGGGGTGGCGGAGAGGCTCGCAGTACCGCTGAAGCCGGGTAATGCCGGTGGAGGGAAGGGGCCTTAGTTAAAGACGAAGGCAAGAAGCGACAAAGGACCGAGGGATTGGCGATGAGCCTAACAACTCCATTCAGTGTTCAGAAGTTGCAGACGGCGTTGCACGCAAAAGCGAAGGAATCGCCCAACTTTCGTTTCCATGCGCTGTACGACAAGGTGTATCGGAAAGATGTTCTGGCCTATGCCTACGAACGCTGCCAAGCCAACGGCGGGGCGGCGGGAGTGGACGGCCAGACATTCGAGAACATCGAAGCGTACGGCAGGGAACGGTGGCTGGACGAACTGACGCAAGAGCTAAAAAGTCGAACCTATCAACCGCAGCCTGTGCGGCGGGTCTACATACCCAAGCCGGATGGGAAGCAGAGACCGTTAGGCATACCGACAATCCGGGATCGGGTTGTGCAAACCTCGGCCATGCTGGTACTCGAACCAATCTTCGAGGCCGACCTGCCGACGGAGCAATATGCTTATCGGGCAAACCGCAGCGCGTTGGACGCAGTACAACACGTCCACAAGCTGATCAATACGGGTCATGGGCAGATCGTTGATGCTGATCTCAGCAGCTACTTTGATAGTGTTCCCCATGCCGAGCTCATGAGGTCGGTGGCTCGAAGGGTCGTCGACGGAGCGATGCTGCATCTGATCAAGATGTGGCTGGAAGCTCCGGTCGAAGAGACGGACGAGCGTGGGAACAAACGTTGGAGTACGCGCAATCGGGATGAAGGTCGAGGTACTCCACAAGGGTCTCCGATCAGTCCTCTGTTCAGCAATCTGTACAGGCGACGGTTCGTGCTGGGGTGGAAGAAACTCGGGCACGAGGAGCGTTGGAAAGCGTACATCGTGAACTATGCCGATGATCTCGTCATCTGCTGTCGAGTTGGCTGTCGAGTTGGAGCGGACAAAGCTCTGACCGAGATGCGGAGGATGATGTCGAAGCTGAAACTGACGGTGAACGAGAACAAGACGCGGGTCTGTTATCTGCCGGAAGAAAAGTTTGACTTTTTGGGATACACGTTCGGGCGGTGTTACTCGACGAAGAGGGGCCGAGTCTATCTGGGCACGGTACCCTCGAAGACGCGAGTGCAGCGCATTTGTCGAGCGATCAGCGACGAGACCGGACGCGACACCGTCTGGCAGGATTCGAAGACAATCGTGGCACGGCTCAATCGGATGTTGATCGGCTGGGCCAACTACTTTTGTCTGGGGCCAGTCAGCAAAGCCTACAGTGCGGTTGATATGCATGCCCACAGAAGGCTGCGTCGGTGGTTATGCGACAAACACAAAGAGCCGCGGCCGGCATACAAACGTTTCCCGGAAGCGTCTCTGAACTCTGTGTATGGCTTGGTCCAGTTACCACACCGGACCGCGAACCTTCCGTGGGCGAAAGCGTGAGTCTTTTCCGAGAGCCGGATGCGGGAAAACTGCCTGTCCGGTTCGATGAGCGGGAACAGGAAACAGGACCAAGCCAAACCGGACTGAGGTGACGAAGCGAAAGCCCAGTCGATTAACCACCGGGAGACTACAGTTACTGCGCCTGTTCTCGACTCTCCTCGTAAACAACAGCGAGTCCGCTTGGCAGCCGCCACGGTGCCGGAGAGGGAAATCAAGAAGATCGCGACCGAATACCTACGACCGCTGAACCAGGGTCTGGAAAGTCTTGGGTCCGCGACTAACTTTGAGCACTACATCGAAACGATCTACAAACCAGTGGTGAAGCCGCTCATGGCGACAACGAGTTTTGATCGAACGCGAGGGGGTATTAGATAACTACTTGCTTCCGGCGTTCGGAAAATGTTGCCTGCGCGAACTCACCCCTCTGACACTCCAAACCTACTTCTCGCAACTCACCATCGGCCCCACGAAGCAATTACTGTCGCATGAGTCGCGAGACAAAATCCGTGACGTGCTCTCCAGCGCGTTGCGCTTCGCAGTGCAGCACGATCTGCTGGTAAGAAATCCGGCAGAAGCTCTGCGTATTCCTCCAGAGAGACGGGGGAAGAAGCGCAACAAACCATACCTCACACCACAGCAGTTCGATCTACTGATGGAACTGATTCCCGAGCCCTACGCTTCGATGGTCCATGTGGCGATTTATACGGGACTGAGAGTCAGCGAATTGGCAGGTCTACGCTGGAATGATATAGGAGTCAACTCCATCACGATCGATGAACGGTTCTGCCGTGGTGATTGGGGCGCGCCTAAGAGTGAAGCCTCCAATGCAACTATCGACGTGAACGGTTGCGTCATCGAGCGCATCCACCGGCTTAAGCGATTGACCGTAGAGGTCAGGGCCGGCAATGCGATTCGCAAATACAAGGTTGTGAAGTCTGACGGCCCAGATGATCGGATCTTCCAGGGAGTTCGGTCTGGAGGGCGGCTTCGCGACAACAACATCCTCGTTCGATTCATCAAGCCAGCAGCTCGGTCGATGGAGCTGCCTTGGGTGAATTGGAGAAGCCTGCGAACATCTCATGCGACCTGGCTGAAGATGGCCGGCGCCGACGTGAAGGACGCGCAGGCGCAGATGCGGCACTCACGTTCGAGCACCACGCTGGACATCTACCAGCAGTTCGTGCCCGAAAGCCAGCAGCGTGCGGTGGAGCGACTCAGCCGCTTGGTCAATTGAATTGTGACCAATCGTGACCAAGTGACCAGCAGCGAGGCTTCTAAGTGATTGAAAATATGGTGGCCAGGGACGGAGTTGAGCCGCCGACGCCAGCCTTTTCAGGGTGGCGTTGATAAATGTTTACAACGACTTAACAGGTCTTAGGTGGCTGCGTAAGTACGTTGGTGGTCATGGCAGGTGTACATATCTTGGGCCGGATTCTTGGGCGGAGGTGCAGGTACGAAACTGTCGCATACACTTCCTGCGCGAAAAATTAGTGCTCTCTGGGCCTCCTCAACGGCTGACTCCCCTGTCAATGGCTGGCTGCTCATGGTTTGCGATCTTGTGCAGCAGCGATTGGGCACGTCGTCTGACCACGTACTGGCTGTCTTCTCCGTTTCCGCCATTGCCTAAGTTGTATGGCGATTTGTAGGGGTCGTGTTCTGCAATGTCCTGGAGCACTGGCACGAACTCCTCTCTGTCACCTAAATACTCGATGGGCAACATTGCATTTCCTCGAATTCGGTCTTCTCGCGAGGCGAGGGCTGATCGCAGGCTATTTTTTATTCGATTGTGTGAATCTAGGTCGCTAACCGTTTGCATTTTCAGCATTTGCAGAATCACAAACAATGCTCCAGATGCAAGATCAGGGTTTTGGCTCTTTACTTGCGCGAGTGTTGGATCGAGGGCTTTTTCCCCGAATCGGGCCACGGCCCTCGTCGCCATGCCCCCCGTACTAGCAGCGCCCAGCAGCGCGGGGATAGCACGTTCCTCTCCCAAGTCCGCCACAAAGCCAATGAGGCTCGCATAGTATTCTGCCTTATCCTCTCCGTAGCCCTCGCCGTAGCTTTTGTTCGGAGGGTTCTCTGTGCTTCCGGTGCCCGATGGCCCCTGTTGTGCTTCATCGTCCGGCTCTTTGAGTCCTCCGTTGTTTTCCTTGATCAGCAGTTGAATAATGCCGAGTTGCAGCCGATCAGCATCGCTCGGACTCGCTTGCCCTGACCCTAAGAGTTGAGTTGCTTCGCCAAAGGCATTGCTGCGTTCAGCCCATGTTGCACTTTTCATTCGATCCAGGACACTCGAAACTGGGGGGTGGGCAGTAATCGGTTGTTGAGCCACGGCTAAACATGCCATAGCCAGAAACACAGATGCCACCCTGATCATTCGCATTCTTATTTCCTCCACGTCGCCAGAGGGGCTTACCTCTGCGGCTACGAAGCAATTCACGCGGCCGTTCCCATTCTTGAGTCAAAAGGTCAATGTGCGTACTCGCCCTTGCTATGATAACGCCAGTCCGCGTGCGCGCAAGGGTACGGAGGCCCGGACTTCGGGTGGCCATTTGCGCAGTATGTCGTCATTATGGCAGGATCTTCAACGAAATCTGCCTCCGCCGCTAAAGCCGCATCGTTCATATCTTCCAATTCCTGGAGGGTGTGCGTTGCGCTTCCAAAGTCTATGGCATCACCCAGCATGTGGCGACTACTAGTCGCACCGGGATAGGGCAGGTTCGCGTTATGAGCGGGCGTTCGATAGCCACTGTTAATGTTTCGCGAGTTTCCAAAAAGGGATCCATAGTTTTGTCGATATACTTCAAACCAGTCGTCCAGGCCATAGCCCATGCTGGCCGCGGCAACCAAAGGATACTTAATCAGCGCCCAAGGATTACCGGTAGAGATTGCACTGAATGAAAAGTTGGCTGATGCCGCCGAACTTGTAAGTTCAAAACAGTTTGGAGCAAAGCGCGGCCAGTTGTTGTTTTTTGGAGTGCCTCCAAGAAACAGCTTAAAGAACGAATCAAGAACAGCATACTGGCCGTACTGCGCGATGAGCTGATCGCGGCTATCGTGGCATATCGGGGAGGCCCCGTTCGCCGACGGATTGGCCCCTGGAAAACTCGCGTAGGGAGGTGTTGCCGGCGCGTTCGGTACGGTAAGTGTGTTTTCCACCGAACCGAGTTGGTAAGTGTCTTGCGTCCACGATTGCGCGAAGGATGCGAGATCTGCAACTGGGCATGAGCCGCCAGGGCAGTTCGTAAGCGGTGGAGCAGTGCTCTCGATTTGGCCATCAGCGTTGCCGTTGCTGTCGTAAGTGATGCCGGAGGCTCCGACGACTCCTCCATCGACGGTCGCAATCTGGGGATAGTCTCCGGGCACACTCCACTGGATATTCCCCGACCGATCGAATTTGATCATAGCGCCGGTGTTGGTATTCGTGCCGTAGAACGTACCATCCTGAGCTTGCAGGATGGGCTGCACCGGAACCTGCGTCGTGCCTTGGGCCATCAGACTCCCGCCGCTCACGGCTGCGATGTAATACGCGGCCGTTTCGGTGCCGTAATTCGGGGAATAGGGGGCCGTCTCGAGAGTCCAACTGACCAGCACACCCTGGTCGGCGTTGGTGATGATGTTCACCGAAGTTGGATATGCGACCGTTCCGGATTGACCACCGGCAGTGCAGAACGTATTCCAACTTCCCAGAAGCGTGGAGGTCGAACCGCCGCCCGTATCCATGCGCAACAGTTCGAGGGAGGTTATTCCGATGCCAGGGCAACCACTTCCGGTGTAGGAAACATACGGCAGATAGGCATAGCCATCGCCCGCAACCATCAGGTTGCCGACACCACCATTTCCCACGCCAATTTGAGCAATCCGCTGGCCCGTCAGCGGGCTGATCAAGTCCACTACATTTTCGCCATATTGACCCGTGCTATCGATGGTAAAGATCGTGCCGTCGGTGTGCACGACGGTGGGAGAATAGGAACGAATCCACGGGGTATCATTGAGGGACAACTGGAAATTCATATTGACCCACCATACACTCTGAAGATTGTAGGCAGGGTAGGCCTGACCGGTCATGCCGTCGAACTTCTGAATATAATATTGGAAATTGACTTGCCCATTTGGCTGTGTCGTACTCGTCTCACCCTTAACGACCGCTCCGCCCTGGAAGTCGGGCAGAAACTCGTTACAGTTTCCATTTTCACTATATTGCGGCAGTTGACCTACGTTGGCCGTCCAGGCTGTGGTTCCATCGCTCGCTATCGCCTGTAGGTTGCAGTCCCCATTCATTGCGAATACATCCGCTGCTCCAGTCGCACTGGGGACGGCAGGTACCATTCCGGTGACACCGGAACCGTCGCCAGGATTCGACCAGAGGACTGTTCCGAATGGAAGACTCGACCCATAATAGACGGTCACGTCTGCGGAGGCGCTTCCGGCGGTGATGGTTGCATTCCCGGCGGTGAGCGCAGTGAGAATCGGTGGGTCGCTGGACGAGAGACCGACAATATTCGGATTACTTGATGTCCAGGTTAGCCCAGTGACTGCCTGGCCACTCGAGTTCAATGCTTGGATTGTCTGGGTTTGGCCCACTACCAGGTTGAATAGGTTCGGACTAAGTGTGACGGAGGGGCCGCTGGACGGAACCGTGAAGGTTACGGCATTGCTCCAGACCCCGCCTGTATAAACCTTTAAGACGCCGGTTACTGCGCCCGTAGGTACGGTGGCCGTAATCTGGGTATTGCACCAGTTCGTCGCGGAAGCCGTGCTACCACCGATTACGACATAGCTGTTGTCGGGTGTTGCTTGTCCCTCACCGCATGTTCCACCGCCAAAACCGATTCCGCTAATCGTGATCGTGGTTCCAGCGGTGCCGGAGTTTGGCGAGATTCCCTCTCTGCCATGTAGTCCTTTTCCTGGATCGCTACAGTCGATAAAATGGTAACGTTACATATTGACTTTATGTGTACAGATACGATATTGTCAAGAAATTTTGGAGCCGTTATGCCAGCCGATCCAGTTCTTGTCTCAGCTCTACCAGCCCTCCGCCAACCCGAGCCGTTCGTTGATCCTGATACAGCCGCAGCCTTTGTGGGCATCACGCGTCGCGCTTTACTTCAAAAGGTGAGGGCGGGGAAAATCCCTGGCTATCCTCTGGATCGTGGCGCGAAGAAAAAGGAATGGCGATTCAAGCTCTCGGAGCTGGACCGCTATCTTTGCTCTGCGATAAACTCCGTTCTGCAGCCACCTGAGCCAGCAAATAGGAGGATTTGATGGCCAGGTATCAGAATGGCTCTGTTCGTATCGAACAGAGATCGGATGGTCCAACGTGGGTCTATCGCTTTCAGGTAACGCGATCGGACGGGAAGAGAGTCGAACACAAGACAGCAGTTGGTCTCGTGCGAGATGTCGGCCCGAGCGAGAAGGATGCGTGGCAGGAAGTGGATCGACAACGTCTCAGGGCAAACGCTAACCAGTATCAGCCCTTCCGGGGGAGTCCGACGACTTACGGGCAGCTCTGTCAGCATTACATACAAAATGAGCTGCAGGATGATCAGTCAGAGGCAACCATCGAGAAGGCATACACAACTGCTGAGACTTATAAGCGGATTCTGAATAAGAGGGTGATTCCACGCTTCGGCAGGGAATCACCGTTGGCAATCGAGCCGCTAGAGGTCGAGAAGTGGTTGCGGGAAGTGAAAAAGGCGGAGAGTCTGGAGAATCCCACTCTAGACAAAATCCGGCGGGTCATGAACTTGGTCTACAAACACGGGCAGCGATATGGGCTTATCCCTCGCGACGAGTCGGCTAATCCCATGAACTGGGTTCGACAGAAGACGACAAGCGGCTATACGGCGGTGATCATGAGTCCACGGCAAGCATTCGAGATTCTGCTGAATATTCCTGAGCCACGGCGCACTTTGGTTCTTACGGATGCGGCGACAGCTTTACGAGTATCGGAGATTCTCGGCCTGATGTGGATGGATCTGGACTTTGCGGATCAAGTGATCGAAGTGAAGCGCGCTTACGTCTGGGCTCAGTTCAAAGTACCCAAGTCAAAAGCCTCCAAGGCACCCGTACCCATGCATCCAGTGCTCGCGGGTTTTCTGATGTCGTGGAGGGAAAGAACTCCTTATGCGAACGACGGCGATTACGTCTTCCCGAGCTTCCGGCTCAAAGGCAAAAAACCATTGTCGGCTTCAATCATGGTGCAGAAGTATCTGCGCCCTGCTGCTATCAAGGCTGGCGTTATCAAAGAAGACGAGCGAGTCCGCTTCGGCTTCCACAACTTCCGGCATTCGCTGGCTTCTTCGTTGGTGAAGCTGAAGTGTGATCCGAAAACGGTACAAGGCATTCTGCGTCACGAAGACGTCAGAACGACCATGCAACTGTATGCGCAGTCCGATCAAGAATCTAGGCTCGAAGCACAGGGCAAGTTCTTGGAGGTTCTGCTCGGAGACAAGGCCCACCTGCTCACGGAGACGATCCAGTGACTTATCTTGGGCTGAACCTTGGGCTGAAGAAAGTGGGCGAAAATGCCCAAGTCCTTTGGAATGATGGTGGCCAGGGACGGAGTTGAACCGCCGACGCCAGCCTTTTCAGGGCTGCGCTCTACCACCTGAGCTACCTGGCCACTTCTGGTTCGCACGCCTCGGTTCCAGACTTCATCACCAAAAACGACGGAAGGCCCATTTCTAGAGTGTATTGGGCGTTCTCACCAGGCGGGTTGCCGGAGCAAAACTGCCGATGTGTTGAAACCGTGCAGAACCTACGAATTATAGCAACCCGGCGCCGTTCGTTCAAAATGCATCCTCCATCTTCATCGTGCCGTTTCTTATCTGCCGGCGAAAGTTTTTTCATTTCCCCACACACGCGGAACGCTCGGCGCTCCGTTCACGATCGTCAGGGTGCAACGATTGGCGCCGAACCAGTAGGGAATCTCGCGATAATCTCGGACGTCAAATACGGCGAGGTCGGCGTCTTTTCCCGCTTCCACCGAACCTTTACGGCCGGCCAAGCGAACGGCCCACGCGCCATTAATGGTCGCCGCCGCGATCGCTTCCGCTGGCGACATCCTCATGTGGGTGCAGGCCAGCGACATCGCCATCGGCATGCTGAGCGTAGGAGAAGATCCTGGGTTATAGTCCGTGGCCAGCGCCACCGCCGCGCCCGCTTCAACGAATCGCCGCGCATTCGGATAGCTCGCCAGCCCCAGAAAATAATTTGCCCCGGGCACAAAGGTTGCGACGGTATCACTCTCGGCGAGGGCTGCAAGGTCCGCGTCGTTCACGTGATCCATGTGATCGAGCGATGCAGGATCATACTCAAGCAGCGGACGAAGGCGGGTTTCGCTGAGTTGCCCGACATGTCCCCGAACGGCAAGATGCTGTTGCTTCGCAGCCGCAAAAATCTGTTCGGTTTCGGCCGCGCTGAACGCTCCGCGATCGCAGAACACATCCACAAACTGTGCCAGCCTCCGCCGCGCAACCGCCGGAATCATTTCTTTGCAGATCAGATCAACGTACTCTTGGGACTGTCCGCGAAACTCCGGCGGCACTACGTGAGCGCCGAGAAACGTGGGAACCACGGTTCCTGGCCATTCGCGCGCGGCCGATCGAACTGCCTCCAGCGATTTCAATTCGGCGTCGAGACTGAGGCCGTAGCCTGATTTCGCCTCAACTGTGGTGGTTCCGTGGAGGGCGAAATCCTCCAGCGTTGCGGAAATTTTCTGCGTCAGCATGGCCTTGCTGGCCTTACGCACCCCATCAATGCTCGATCGAATTCCTCCACCTGCCGCCGCAATCTCTTCATAGCGGGCGCCAGAAATCCGCTTCTCAAAATCCACCAGTCGCGGCTGCGTGAACACCGGATGTGTGTGCGAATCGACGAAGCCCGGCAAAACCACGCGGCCGCTACACTCGATTTCAATAATTTCTTTGCGATGTTTCTTCAGCCACGGATCGCGGAGCGCGGCTTTCGTTGTGCCCACCGAGACTATTTTCCCGCCCACGCACAACACGGCTGCGCCTTCGATGATGCCGAGCTCCGAAAGAGAAGCGCCGCGGCGCGGCCCCTCCGCCGACGAGCGCAGCGTGAGGAGTTGGCCGAT
Organism: uncultured Acidobacteriaceae bacterium; assembly: GCA_963800565.1. Taxonomy (GTDB): domain Bacteria; phylum Acidobacteriota; class Terriglobia; order Terriglobales; family Acidobacteriaceae; genus Acidiflorens. The sequence goes on along the minus strand of CAWDBM010000006.1, from coordinate 1,496,658 downwards.
GTCCACTAGAAGTATGGTGGGCTGAGATTGCTTGTTACTTTTCGCGGAGGTGATCACACTGGAAGAAAGTCTACCAGCCATGGTTCGATCTGGTGTTCCGTCGATCAGCCGACGCCGCCAAGTGACACACGCGGCTCAGAGCCCACAGACTACATTTCGAATTGCTCTCGTATAATGGTGAGGACATGAACAGATTTTCTTGCGCTCTGTGCCTGATCATCGTCCTCGCCGCCTCTTTGCATTCTCAAACTCCAGCGCAATCGAGTGACAAGGTTCCCGAAAAGGTTCCAATGATCGACGGCAACGCGGGTCCCTGCTCTGTCGAATTAACCGTGCTGGGGATGGATGGCAAGCCCGTGTACGCGGCCACGGTCAAGGTTCATATCAAGTATGGCTTTGGCGGAATGCACAGGCTCGATCTCGAGGCCGGAACTAACTCGGATGGCAAGGTGAAATTCATCGGAATCCCTGCCCGAGTGCAGCGGCCGCCGCTGGAATTTCGCGCCTCAAAGGATGAATTTTCAGGAATTGCGGTCGTCGATCCCGCAACCCAATGCCAGGCCAAATATGACATCACCTTGGAAAAGTCGAAAGCGCCGGACAGCCACTAACCGGCGATACCCCGGCGAGGGGAAGGCTCCGAATCGCGGTTTTCTGTCCCGAGACTTGCTGAGTTTTTAGAACCCGAGAGAAATCTCATTTCGGTCGGCGGGAATCCGCAAGTCAATTCCACGCTCGCGATTGGCGGTGATCGTGGCGTCGATGTCGAGCATGTCAAACGGCACATCGCGCTGTCGACGGTCAACGCTCAAAGTCAGAACCCTTGCCGTAAGCAAAAAGCGCCGAGTCTCTACCCGCTCTCCGTTCGCAAAAATGAAAATGGCTGGTTGTGGCATTTTGGCGATTCCCGAATTTGCCGCAGTTGGAATTTCGATGACCAGCGGCTTCGATGCGCGAGGTTCTGTCTCTCGCGGCGGCCCTTCGTGAGGTCGCAGAATTACGGCTAAGGGAGGAGCCTCATCCGTCATCGCATCGCCATCGGTTTGGGCGTCGGCAAAGGGTAGGTCGTATGCGAGTAAGCCGGAATCAAAGCTGCCGTTGCGAAAGAGCGAACGGCCTGAATTGAATCCGTATGGAGAAACGCGATGGTGTATGGAACCTGTGCGACGGCACGACCGGGCAGAACTACCGCTGCCATGAAACCCCGCAGTCATCCTCTGGGCATGGAGAGACCCGTCCAGAACGGAAGAGACCAGCAGCGCAAATAAAGCTGCCCGCAACATGGGAAGATTATAACTCCGCAGATTATAGCTGGATCGTTCTCCACGATTCGCTTCAGTTCGTCCGCAGAATTCTTCTGACGCGTGGCGTCATCGAGCCACGCCTGCGTCAGCCTTTGCTATATTTTGCGGCCTTCTTCGCGAGTTCTTCGGATAGCTTGTGCGCGTTCATGGAGTGCTCAAGCGCCTGCTTGCTGAGGTCGTGAGCGCTTAGATGATCGCCTTTGCCGTGAGCGACTGCGGCTGCGGAGTGGGCGTGGGCTGCAAGGTTGTGGAGTTCTGCGATTGGATTGTGCGGACTCTGTGGCATTTTCTTTTCTCGACTGTTGTGGATTTTTAATGTAGCGCTTTTCAGTTCTTGTGCAACGTGCTCGTCAGAAATGTCGTGGCTTTGCCTTCCACGCAAATTCACAAACCTATGATCAAGATCCTGTGTAGAGTTGAAAGGGCGCCCAGAAAAATGGTTTGCGGTAGGAAGAGTCGGACCGCAGCAGGGTTAGCTTGGCTTTGCGCAGGGCTGCGTCGGGAGGCTCTCCTTTTTTTAGCTCGCCGTAAAGTTCGTCCATAAGCTGGGGAGTTGAGCTGTCGCTGACGTCCCAAAGCGCTCCAATCACATGGTGAGCGCCGGCCCGTACGAAAGCCCAGGAGAGCCCCACCAGTCCTTCTCCCGAGTACGCCCGCTCGCCCGCACTGCGGCAAGTTGAGATGGTGACGAGTTCGGCGCGCAACGGGTAACGAATGATATCGCGGGCATAAAGTTTGTAGGAGTCTTCGTCCGCACCGGCTCCAGCGGAATCTTTGGACGAAGCTCTGGACAAAACAATGGCAGAGTCGAGCGGACTGAGACGGCTGGCCGTGCCGTGCGCCACAAAATGAATGTAGGAGAAACGCTCCGGCTTGCTGGCCAGATATGAGGGCGGACTCGCCTGATCGCGCGCGAAGACCTGTTGCTCGCCAGGCGGGAAGTGCTTTTCGATGGTCGCCATTTCGATCGCGGCTTTGGGCAACTGCGGAAAATCTTCGCTAGGAGCGATGGCATCGCCGAAAAGGAGAAGGTTGCCCGCGCCTTTGCGGTGCGCGGCGTTAGAGGCTTGCAATATTCGCAGCGAGCCGGCGCTCGAGATCGTGGCATCCTCAATCCAGTAGTGTGGCGTAGTTTCGTCTTTGGTATCGAGCTTCTTCTTCTCGCCTTGGGATGCGGGGACCAGCAGCGTTTCGAAATTCAGGCTGTTCAGGGTGCCATCGGGGACGATGAAAACTTTCCCGTTCTCCGCATCCTTGGGAGAAATGTTTTTTGGCAGAAGATCTTTCGCCGGCTCGACCAGGATGCGATAGAGCGCGGCGCCATCGTCGCTCGCGGTCGGAGTGGATTCGCGTTGCTCGATGATGGCTTTTCGGTAGCGCTCGACTCTGGTTTTGATTTCCGCCGTCGGAGGGAGTTGAAACAATCCGACTTTCTGCGGCGTGATCGCCCAGAGGTAAGACTGCTCTTCGCCCAGCCAGTAGAAGAGGATGGTGCCTCCGGCGTGGCGGGCGATCTGCTGGGCATTCAACGGCTCGGGGGCAAACGAAGTTCCCTGAGGCAACATTCCGAGCCCTTCTTTCAAAGTGCGGGCGCGGTTGAAATCGGCTACCTGCAAGGCCTCCGCCGTTTTATTCTGCGTGACCAGGAGGTGTATATAGCCGTCGTAAATGCGCGCAGCGTTGCTGAGAAATGGCAGCCGGGAATCTACATGCTGCAATCCGGAGCGCGCGGTTTCAAAGGTGGCGAGCGCGGTTCGATACTCTTTTTCGGCGGAATCAAACTGGCTCTCGTCTTCATATAGCCGGGCTAGTGAACGCTCCGCCTCCCACTTCAAGAAGATTGGGCAATCAGGCGACTGCTCGACTTCGCGAAAGGCAGTCTCGGCGGAGGTGGTGTCATGCAATCGAGCCGCCCTGCGTCCTAGCACCAGTTGAGGGTAGACTTGGTCCTGACCGTTCTTGTCTTCTCGTGCCTTGGCCAGTGCTTCGTCTGCGTAACGCTTCGCGTCGTCCAGTTGTCCGGTTTGCTCGGAGACAAAAGCCAGGGCGATTAGCGAATCGATGATGGCTTCCCGATTGTTGACTTGGCGTGCGAGCTTCAGGGATTGCTGGAACGATTGCTCGGCGACTGCGAACCTACCAGCATCAAGGTCGATATAAGCCGCATCTGTGATCCATCTGACTTGGTCGATTACGTCGCCGAGTTTCTCGGCATCTCTCCTAGCATCGATGAAGTTCTCTTTCGCCTTTTCAGGGTCGCCGAGCTTGTAATAAGCCCAACCCATATTTCCCAGCGCAGTCTCGGAGAGATCGGAATAGCCCTGGGCCACAGAAATCTGGCGCGCCCTATTCGCCCAGTCAAGCGCCTCATCGAAGTGCGTCTGCTGGTCTGCGGACCAACTTAGATCCAACAACGCGCTGGCTTCCCAGAATTGGTCTCCGCTCGCGCGAGCGACTGGCAGAACGCGTTCGAAGAAACTCTGCGCTCGTGAGAAACGGCCGCGGTCCATTGCTAAGTCTCCCTGTGCGCCAATCACATCCGCACATACGGGGTAATTAGCAAGTGAGCAGATCCGTTCAGCTTCGAGGAACGTCCGCTCTGCATCTGCAAATCTGTGCAAGGACGTGTAAGCCAGACCTTCCCACCTTAATTCTTGGACCGCCGATTCGCCGGAGGGAGGTTGGGCGGGTCCGGCAGCAAGAACTCTCAGCGCTTCATCGTCCAAGCCTCGAGAGTGCAGGACTCTAGCCTTGAGGATCGTGAATTTCCACGCCCACTCCGGGCCAGCACCTTTGAAATCGTTGTAACCTTTCTCCGCTTCCGAAGCCGCGGCGATCATGTCGCCCTTGCGAAGCGTCTGCCTTGCGTGTTCGTACGCAGCGTCAGGATCGCGACGACGAGAACAGCCCGGCAGGATGGCGAGGCCGACGATCAGCGATATTAGTCCCAGCGCTCGCGCCCGGATGCGCGCGCGGCATGTTCGCCGGTTTCGGCGTAGGTGTTGGAGCGGCGGAGACATATGGGAATGCGACCGCCGCTCGATTCTAACTTTAAAATCAGAGGAAGTCCGGGCAAACAATCTGCCACGATGGTCTAGTTTCCGCCGCCTTTGCTGCCCCCGCCGTTTGACGACGCTGACCCGGCGCCACCGGCTCCTCCGCCCACGCATCCCATTTCAAACTTGATCATGGTGAGGTGGAACTTGTAGGTGTCGTAGGTCTTCTTGACGGGATCACCGGCAGTTCGCGTCACCCGCAAATCGCCTAGGAAGATCTTCCCAAAGTGTGGAAGATCGATCACGTGACCGAAGCAAAAGCCAGGAGAGCCTTTCACGCCGCGGATGATGGAGCAGGTCAACTCCTTCTGGCCTTTCTGCGCCGTGCGGCCCTTCGGATACTGCTCGCCGGCCCAGTCGGGCAGATTTTGCGAGGTGGCGATTCGGTCATATTGCTGAGAAATCCGGTCGAGGACTTCGCCGTTGTCGAAGTACGACAAATCGCCGTCGTGCCGCGGACCGAGAAGTTCAAGATCGCGTTCGACCTCGACGCGATGGCCGGCAATTCGCAGATTGTCAAAGCGCGTGCCCAGGAAGTTGACCGCCGGCACCTGCCCCATGCCGTACGCGGGATGCACGGTAGAAATCTGCGCGACCACGCGATCACACGTCACAATGTCGAGAATGTTCAGGTCTTCTACGACAGAGGTGGTCAGCGTAGCGAATCCGACACTTTTCGTGCTCGGATGACCGGCCACCTGGGTGTAGCCGCCTTTATAGGAAAGCACTCCTTCAAAGTGGAACGGGTCGGCCTGCCGGAACAGGTACTGGCCGTCTTTCGGCAGTTTCACTTGCGCTTGCGGGCTGATCTTCTCTTTTAGCGGCTCCGTAAGATCGGCGAACAGAACGTTGGCTTCCGCGAAGAAGTCGTGGTGGTAGTCTGGCTGGTTTTTGTTAGCTGGGTCAATAATCGATAGATCGCGCGCTGCCATAGGTTTCTCTCCACTGGTTTGAGTTCGCTTCTTTCGCTACTTCTGAGTTTGCAAGTCGATCCGATATCGGCCTAGATCTTCACTTTCACCGCTCGGGGTGAGGCCGTGTACTGCCAACGTAGCGGCATCATGCTCGCTCCCGGAAGCGCCCGCAGGAACATAAAGCGACAGCGTGTCCCCGGAAGCCGAAACCGTGCGCGACCATTGTAGTTTTCCCGGAGAACTATACAAGTCCAATTTGTAGGAAGAAAAGCGGGCGCCGGGGGGAAGGTTCAGGGTCAGGCCGAATGCCTGACCGGCTGCAGTCGCGACAGAAACTGGCTCTCCGCCCCTGACATTGAGGTTCACGACCGCCGATGCCAGCACTTGCGGACTATTGGCTGCCTGCTGCAACAGAACGTTTGCCCGATTCTGATAAGCGATCACGGCCAGCAACAAGGCAAGCACGGGCACGGCAAATGCAGGCCGCAGCCAACCAAGCCATCCAGAGCGTACCGGCACGGTCATTCGTTCAACGGGCGGCCGTTCAACCGACGGCGCCTCACTTTCGGATCGCGTCTTCTTGCCGTCTTCCACCCGTAATTCCGCTCGCAACACAACCTTGCTGTGTTCCACGAACAAAGCACCGGCATGCACGTCGGCGGCGCAATTCGGGCAGTCGAAATAGTGCTCTTCGAATTCGTCTCGTGCCTGAGCATCGAGTTCGTTCAGCAGATATCGTTCCGTCATTTTTTGACGAACCACCGCATCGTGGTCCATAGGTATCAATGCCCCCTCATACAATCAATGGTGCGCCGGCGCGACCCAGCGTTGCACAGTTGTTCAGGCCGGAGTAGTCTCCGGCGCATCATTTTTTTTTAAATACAATGCCTTGAATAATTGCTTCGCCCGATAAAGCAAGACTCGCAAATACTCGCGGTCTACGCCAAAGTCGCGGCAGACTTCATCCTTCTCTCGTTCTTCAAGAAATACTTCGCGCAGCAGCCGACGGTCGCGCTCGGGAAGTTGATCGAGAATCTCCCGCACCTTCTGCTGGATTTCCTGGGCAGTGAACAGGGCCAGCGGATCAAGAACGGGGGAGGGGAGTTCCTTCGCTTGGTCGTCATCACTGTCGTTATCATTATTGCTGCGAGCGCCGTGGCGCGCGGCGGTGCGATAGTGCTCCAGCAGGACGTTGTTGCAAATCGAGTTAACAAACGATCCCAGCCGCTCCGGATGAACGATCTTGCCCTCGCGCAGGGCCACATAAAATCGAGCGAAGGTTTCCTGTCGCACATCTTCGATGGCTTCCGGTGACCGTAGCCGCGAGCGCAATTTCACCTGGATCAGCGTGGTGAAATACACGCGAAAATGTTCCTGAGTGCGAAAATCTCCTGCCCGCAGCCACTCGACATAGGCTTCATTAAAGGAGTCGAATTGCAAGAGTTTGCCCCGAGTATTGGTAGGTGGCAGACAGTTTAGCACCGGCGATGGGGGACAGTGGTCGATTTCCGGGACGATGGTGAGGGACGACTTCTGCGTCGAAGGCGGGTGCTTCATTGCAGCGTGGCTGCTGCGGCGGTGCCCAGTCGGCGAGATGGAGCGGGTAGCATGCACAGGGAAGCGTGAAACTCTTTTCAATTGGGCAGACCAACCGATCTGCGTCCTCTGATCTGCATTTTCTGGAGAAGACTTGCGAACTAAGCGCCGGAACCGCTTCCCCGACGGCTCCGGCACTTTTGCTGGAGCCCAAACTGGAGTTTCCAGATGAGGCTCCTAAACTGTGGCGTCATCGCCTTATCCAGCGCGATGTCTTCCACTTATTGGGATAGTGCGGAAGGGACAAGAATCGTTTCAAAAAAACTTTGGGGACCGAAGCCCCTGCACCCCGGCTACGCCGTACCGAACAATATTCGATTCCGCGAAGGAGAACCGAGCTGGTTCTCGTTCTGAAGTTAGAGGTGTCTTCCAGGCGGAACTAACGGTGGATAAGTCTGGACCTCCTTGGGAGCAAATAAAACGGCCCAATTTCACGGCCGACAATTCTTGGGAGGTGGGCCGCCTTGAGTCGGAAAACTTGGACGACATATCCAGCCTATTCTCATGCTCTTCCTTTTCGCACCATCTTTGGTGAGTACCGTGCTCGGCGCCCGGAGGATCTTGCCGATGCGGTTCTGCGGGTCATTCGGAAACCGGAGTGCATTCCCGAAGAATTCGACGACGTGTCGTTGGCAAACATTCTGAAATCCACGCGCGGATCGGAAGAACTGGCGGAAACCGCGGCGCAACACATTCTGAAATCGAAGCATGGGACTGGCGAACTCACCGCGGCAGTTGCGAAACACATCCTGAAGTTGGAGCTGACCCCGCAAGACCTCGACAGTATATGGACGAGGCTTGATGGTGACATCGCGAAATCTGAGGAAGCGTATCGCGACCTCGGATTGGCGAAAGAACACTTGCAGGCGCAGCGGCAGGCCCGTGGAGAACCCAGCGAGGACTTCAAGAAGAGACTGGTCGAAGCTTACGAGCGAATGTTACTCGCCGAGATCATCTGTCAGATTTACGATTGGCCGCTGAAATCCATCTTGCACGCCATGCGGGCCACGGCCGTGTGCCTTTCCGGCGGCGGTATCCGGAGCGCGAGTTTTTCGCTCGGTATCCTCCAGGGCCTGGCGCGATTCAGCCGGCGCGCGGCGTGCGACGAGAAGCAAAAGCCGCTGCTCGATACGCTGGACTATTTGTCTACTGTCTCTGGCGGCGGTTACATAGGCAGTTGGCTGATGGCTTGGTCCCAGCGGAGTGACTATCATCAGGTGATCGACCATTTGGCGGCGGCAGCACCGACCTCAGGCGACCCCGAGCCTCAGCCCATCCGGCATCTGCGCGAGTACACCAGCTACTTATCGCCGAAGTATGGCTTCACGCTCGACACGTTGACCTTGCTGTCGATCGTTATGCGCAACATGATCCTGAACTGGCTGATTCTTGTGCCCTTGGTCATGGCGGTGTTCTGTCTGCCGGAATTCCTCTACGACTTTTCTTATGGCTGGGCTTTCGCCCATCAGCAGTCTGGGGCAACCTGGCTTCACGTAGTGATGAGTTTGGCCATCCTCTGCGTGGGGTTCGCTTCTGCGATTGCGGTTTGGCGCATGTCGTCCCCGCTGTATAAGTCGTATAAGTCGCAGGATAAGTCTGGAGTTATCGATCCCGAAAAAGAAGGCAGCACTTTAATCGAGGTCTTGCTCTTCGCTTTGCCGGTTATGTTGAGCGCATGGCTGTTAGGCGAAGCGTCCTTTTGGGCTTATGTTAAAGGCGCATTGACCAGCCAGTGGTCGGTCTTGCATCTGGCCCTCTGGCTCACTGTCTACACCGTTGTTCCGCCTTTGACCATGTCATCGGTCCGCCTGCGGTTGCTTTGGCAAGGCGATGATTCGAATCCAACGCCTTTTCATCACCATGATGGAAGCGGACGCCTGGACTGGAGCAGGCTGACTTGGTCATTCGTCGCGCCTTTTCTGGTAGCGACGATGGCAGCCTGGCTGCTCGCCGAGTGCGGACTGCACGTCGGCAGACGATTACTCGTAGTCGGTCAGTGGCATCTCGTTTTGAGCCACAAGTTTATGGTTTTAGCAATCCCGATCGTGCTCTGCGTGATGATGCTGTCATCGACCCTGTTGACCGGCCTGTTGACCCACATTGAACAGGAAGAAGAGCGCGAATGGTGGGCGCGCGCGGGGGGTCTGCTCTTCTCCTGTCTGTTGGTTTGGGTGGCGCTGAATTCCATCGCTTTCTATGCGGCCAGTTCTTTGCACCTGATGTACGGTTCGATACTCGCGGCGGTTGGTGTTGGCGCAGGCTACATCGGCAGCGCCGCGGGGCTGAGCGCGGCCACCAGTTCCGGTCTCAAACGGGTCAAAGCCGAGCAACTTACGAAATTCGAAAAGTTCCTCGCCGACCATGGCATGATCGCTCCCTTTGCCTCCGGCGTCGCCTTAGTCTGTATCGGGTTGGCATTGGCGACACTCACCAGTTGGCTGCGGGTGAACCTCAAGGACTGGCTGATCGCAGCCGCGAAAGCGCAGGAATCCGCTGTCCTGCAACATTACTTATTCCAGCATCTGAATCTGACTATCCACACCGCAGGCCCGGTTCGCTGGATTGGGATCCTCGACCAGTGCAAACTCGACGCGCTCGCGGCCCTGGCCGTGTTCGCCGCGGCTTGCCTGGTGGCGCTCTTCGCCAACAAGTTCGTCAACATCAATACCTTTTCGCTGCATGGAATGTATCGCATGCGCCTCACCCGCGCCTACCTGGGCGCTTCGAACTTCGCCCGCCATCCTGACTCTTTCACCAACTTCGACAGCAGTGACAACATGCACGAAGTCGACATGCTGTGCAAAGACTCGCCGCTGCATATTATCAACACGGCCTTGAACCTGGTCGCAACACGTAATATGGCGTGGCAGCAGCGCAAAGCTGAACCCTTCAGCTTTAGCCCGGTCAGCGTCGGGAGCTGGCGGCTGGGCTACGTGCCCACAGAAGACTTCGGTGGCAGTAAAGGCGTCACCGTGGGTACAGCCATGGCGATCAGCGGAGCCGCGTTTAATCCCAACATGGGGTACCACTCTTCTCCGTTGGTCACCCTGTTGATGACCTTCTTTAATGCCCGGCTGGGCTGGTGGCTTCCGAATCCCATTTGGCCTGTTCTGCGGAAATGGCCCGAAGGCTGCAAGGCGCGACGCTTCCTCGGAAGGAACGGACCAAAGTGGGCTCTGATGCCGTTGTTGAACGAAGCGCTCGGCAACACCGACGACTCCTACAAGTGGGTCGAGTTGTCGGACGGCGGACACTTCGAAAACCTCGGGCTTTACGAGATGATCTTGCGCCGTTGCCGGCGCATCATCGTCGTGGACGCCGATGCGGACGGCGAATTTCAGTTTGAAGATCTGGGCAACGCGATTCGCAAGATCGAAATTGACCTGGGTATTCCGATCACGTTCCCCGATTTCCCCAAGGGCTTGCCCATGAAAAAAGGAGTTGAGCCTCTGAATATCTACTGCATTCGTGGAGAAATTCAATACGATTGCGTCGACTACGCTGAGGGCAAAGGCGAACTGCTGTTCATCAAGCCGATGCTGAACGGCAGTGAGCCTCCCGACATTCGCGCCTATGCCGCCTCTCATCAAACCTTCCCTCATGAGGCCACATCGAATCAGTTTTTTAATGAAGCGCAGTTTGAAAGCTATCGCCACCTGGGGTCGTGGATGATCTCTTCTTACTTCGAAAGGGGTTCCAAAGAGCTGCCGCCAACACCAGTGGGATGCGACATGGCCGCGTTCTTTACCTGCGTGGAGTCCGTGGATAAGGGCGGTCATGGCGCTGGAATGCAGTCGGCCGCAGCGGTTGCCTCGGCGAACGCAACTACACTTCCGGCCGGCGAGGTATAGATCAAAACCTTCCTTGCAAACGCGAGGATTTCTGGCGGTGGAGAAGGGACTCTATTACCGTCGGTCTTCCCAGGTGTGACTTTTTGTGAAACTTTTGTTCAATGTTATGCGTTTCTATGAATGCGCTTCAGGGGTCGGAGGAATGATTGCAACTTGTCATCGATGGTGTCAGCAAACGCTACAGCGGCGGAAATTGGGCGCTGCGAGGATTCACGCTCGAATTGAAACCTGGCGTGTTGGGATTGCTTGGGCCGAACGGGGCTGGCAAAACCACGCTGATGAGCATCCTGGCAACGATCACGCGCGCGACCGAGGGAAGAGTCACGTGGAACGGAAGCGACGTGGCGTCGCATCCCGACGAGTTGCGCGCGGTGCTTGGTTTTTTGCCGCAGGATTTTGGCGTTTATCCAAATCTGAATGCGGTGGAGTTTTTGGAATATCTTGCGGCGGTGAAAGGATTGGATGCGGCGGCTTCGCGACGGCGCATTGACGAACTGCTGAACCTGGTCAATCTGGCGGATGTGCGAAAGCGGCCGCTGGGCGGCTACTCCGGAGGGATGAAGCAGCGGGTGGGGATCGCGCAGGCGCTGCTTAACGATCCGCAGCTGTTGATTGTGGATGAACCGACGGCTGGGCTGGATCCGGAAGAGCGCGTTCGTTTTCGCAATCTGCTTTCCGATCTTTCGGGCGAGCGGATTGTGATTCTTTCGACGCACATTGTCTCCGATGTTGAAGCTACTGCCACCGACATCGCGCTGATCGCGCAAGGCACGCTGGTGGCGCATGCCTCGCCGGAGGATCTGCTGCGGCGCGTCGAGGGTAAAGTGTGGGAGTGAGTACTGCCAAGCGCCGAGTTGAATACGGCAAAACAAAAATACTTGATCAGCAATACCTCGCGGCGGAGCGACGGCGTGCATGCGCGTGTGCTGGCGGATGTGCCTCCGGATGGCGCGCTGCCGGTTACTCCGAATCTCGAAGACGCATATCTCTTCTGTCTTTCTCATCATCGCGCCGGAGTTGCTGCATGAATCATGCGCGGGTTCTTTATCACATGGTGCGCGCGGATTTTCTGGAGCGAGTGCGCCGCTACAGTTTTCTGCTGACGCTGGCGTTCGCCGCCTATCTGGCGTGGGGGGCGGCTACCGGGCGAGTGGTTTTACGGCTGGATGAATATCGCGGAGTGTTCAACTCGGCGTGGGTGGGCAGCATGATGACCGTGGTGGGCACGATGTTCATCTCGCTCGTCGGCTTTTACATCGTGAAGAATTCGATTTTTCGGGATGAGCAGACGCGAGTGGGAAGAATTTTGGCGAGCACTCCGATGAGCAAGCTTTTTTATACGCTCGCTAAGACGCTGAGCAATTTCGCGGTGCTGACGTTGATGATTGCGGTGCTGGCGGTAACGGCTCTCTTCATGCAGTTCACCCACGCTGAAGATACGCATTATCACCTGGGGACCTTGCTGGCGCCCTTTCTTTGGGTGGGGATTCCAGCGATGGCGGTTACGGCGGCGGTCGCCGTGCTGTTTGAGACGTTGCCGGTGTTGCGTGGCGGGGTCGGCAACGTGATTTATTTTTTTGTTTGGGTCAGCGCATTGGCGGCGGGCGCCACAAAGGGCATTGGCGATTACGCCGGATTCTTTGTGATCGCGCACAGCATGCAGGCGGCGCTGAAGAAGGTGAATCCTGCCTACAACAACGGTTTCGAACTCAACATCGGCGACGCTGCCCACGTTACTAAGCGATTCGTGTGGACGGGAGTGGATTGGACGGCGGCGATCATTGGGCAGCGTGTGTTGTGGGTGCTTATCGCGTTCGCGATCGCAGGAGCGGCATCGTTGTTCTTTCATCGCTTTGATCCGGCGCGCGCGTGGTCGTTGAAATTGAGAAAGAAGAAATCGGCGGCGGCGAACGCGAACGGAGACGCGGTTGTGGCGGGGCCTTCGCCGGAAGGTCGCGCTCTGGGCGCTTCGGGCGGACATCTTACGCCGCTTGGATCGGATGCGGGGGAAAGCCGCTTTTGGCAACTGGTTGTTTCAGAATTGCGGCTGATGCTGCAAGGGCAACGTTGGTGGTGGTATGTGGTCGCGCTTGGGTTGTTGATCGCAAGCGTGGCTTCTCCGACCCTCGAGGCGCGCTCGGTCGTGATCGCGGTAGCGTGGCTGTGGCCGACGCTAGTGTGGTCGCAGATGGGAGCGCGCGAATCGCGCTTCGCGACCGAGTCGCTGATTTTTTCCTCCGCGCGGACCTTGAATCGGCAATTGCCGGCAGTGTGGGTTGCGGGCTTCATCGTGACCCTGCTTACAGGCGGAGGCTATGGGGCTCGGCTTCTCGCGAGCAGCGACTGGCGGGGACTGCTGGCGTGGTTCGGGGGCGCGCTTTTTATCCCCAGCCTGGCGCTGGCGCTCGGAACATTGAGCGGGACCTCGAAGCCGTTCGAGGCGATCTACACAGTGTGGTGGTATCTGGGACCATTGAATCATGCTCCCGGATTTGATTTTGTTGGCAGCGTGCCCGCGACGAGCCGGCCAATGTTTTATTTCGTTTCGAGCGCGATATTAATGACCGCAGCCTATTGCGGGCGTCGGATGCGGATGGCTTACGCTTAGATCGTCGAAAGTATTAGCCACGCGTTCAGCGACTGACTTGATAGGCATGCAGCGGCGCTTTTGCTCCTGTCGCTGGCTGAGGTTGCGATCCTTTCATCATGCTCCAGAGAATCTGATTGAATATCGCGTCGTCGACGCGATCGGGCGCGCTGAAATCTAGCTCCGCGGATGCCTTAGCCGCCGGTGTCGCCGGAGGGTTGATTTCATTCATGTCGGCCTCGGGAACGATCGACGCAAACGGCGAGAGATCGGGCGTGTCCGCGAAGATGTCAGCCAAGGACCGGCTGAAATAATCAAATTGCGAGAGGCGGCCTAATCCAAGGATGTCCTCAATCGCTGCTACGACATCGGTGGTATTGGCGAAGCGGTGCATGGTGCCGGGACGGTTGTAGGCTGAGATGGCGAAGAAGCAAGAACGATGCGAGTCGATGTGGTCGGGGCCGGACTGCGAATCATCCTCGAGAACGAAGATCACGGTGTCTTTCCAGAATGGAGACTTGCTTACCGCCTCGACGATGCGGCCGAGGGCTAGATCGTTGTCGGCCATGAAGGCGCGCGGAGTGTGAAAGCCGGCGCGTCCGCCGGCGGTGTGGTCGCTGGGGAGATGAATGATTTCGAGTTTTGGCATGTCTCCGTCGCGGGAAAATTTCTCGAGTTCGGCGATCCAGGCATCGGCGCGCGCCTGATCTGGAGTTTTCAAATCAAACGCGGGATAAGTCGGACTTACGTAAGGCACGACTTCTTTCTGCGTTACCGGCCAGCCCTCGGGCACTTTGACCATCTCGCCATAATCGCGGAAAGTGATTCCTTTTTTCTTAGCGAGGGTCCAGAGAAAGCCATTGAGAGGCTCGTCGATTTCCTCGCCATCGACGCCTTCGCGCTTGCCGGAGTAGGCGGAAGGAATTGTCTTCTCGCCGAAATCGGTGACGTAGGCGGCGGTCGACCAGATGTGGCCTTGGGAGCTGACTTCAGCATTGGTGAAGAAACGATCGAACAATCCGAAGCGCAAGGCGAGCGCGTGATGATTGGGGGAAACGGCCTGTCCGAAGAAAACCAGCGATGGATCGCCGTCGCCTTCTTTCAAGTCTCCGAGCACCTGATCGTAAGTGCGATTCTCTTTGATGATGTAGACGACGTGCTGAAATGGCGGGTATGGTTTACGCACGCGCTCGGCTTGCCAGTTATTCGCCGCCGCGACCCGCTGTGAATATTCTGCCAGCGAGGCCGAAGGGATCTGGTCGGGAAACACGCGCAGGGTTCCATTGAGTTGGCCGAGAGCGTAGCCTAATGGCCGTTTGATGCCTTCACCGGGAGTCGGGCCGTCGGGATTGGCGTGGCTCCCGTGACCCTTGCCGTTCAACACGAGGATTTGACCACCGGCGTCGAGAATTGCGGTTGGATACCAATCTGTGGGTACGCGGCCTTGCAATGGCGAGTTCGTGGCCGCGGAATTTCTTTCCGAAACATCGAAGACTGCGACAGCATTGTTGTCGGCCTCAGCCACGTAGAGCAGCGATTGGTCGTTGGAGAGGGCCAAGGCGTTTGGTGTGCTGCCTTCTTCAGGGCCGGCAGGCGCAGCGTCGCTCAGGTAGCGGAGGACAGTTGCGTGAGCAGTGTCGATGACGGCGATTTGATCCGTACCTGCGAGCGCGGCAAATAACCGAGAGCCGCTACGATTCGAGAGCAGGGCCGAGGGACGAGGACCGACCTTCAAGTTGCCGAGAGGAGCGAGCAGGCCATCTGGCTTCACTTGAAATTCCGCGACGGTGTCAGATGCCCATGCTGACACGTAGACTTTCCCGTTGGGCGCGGCTTCGACCGCGTAAGGATAATGATCGGTGGGAAATCTCTGCACGACTTGTGAGGTTGCTAGATCGACAACTGCGAGGCTCTCGGCCACATTCTCGGCGACATAGAGATAGTTGCCGACTCGCGAGGCGGCTAAGCCTGCGGGATAGCGCGTGGCTGGCTTATCTGCTGGTTTGTCCGGCGCTATCTCGCCGAGGGTGATCTTGTGATCGAATGCGGCGGCGCCGTCGCGCCATGAGTAGCAGAAAATTGTGTCGTCATTGCCGCCCGAGACGAAGAGTCCGCTGCCGTCGCGAGAGAAGGCGATGCCGAAGAAGGCGGCGGGCTGAGTCAGCGTTTGCGTGACTTGGCGCGATTTCAGATCGACGATTTGGACACCCTGTTCGCGCCAACCGCTGAGGATGATGGCGAGTTTGCCGCCGCCGGGCGCGAGGGCCATTGCCAAGGGCATACTACCTAAATCGATTGCGTCTCCGATGGGGTTGAGCCGCACTCCGGTGGACAGCGGCGTCGTATAGGTTGGAGTCTCGGCGGCGAAGGAGTTGGGGGCGACCGAAAGTAGGGCGGCGGAGAGCGATGTAATCACGAGAATGCAGGAAAATGAACGGAGACGATTCATAGTGGGCATTCGAAGAGACGATTATTCCAGAAGTTTTACGATAGAACGACCGCGTGTCAGAAAATTCGGCAACGAGAACGAATTAACGAACATCTAGCATGATGCCGGTTCTTCAAGGGATAGACTCCATTGGAAAGAAATCGTGAGCGGTGCAGTTGGCGTGTCGCCAGGGGGTGTGCCGATGGTCGCCGAAATCGAGAATGGCGAGATGGTGGAAACAAGAAAGAGAAAAGCTGGTCGATACATCATTTGGATTTTCAGTTATATCGCCATTGTGGCGTTGCTGGTGGGTTCGGCGAGTGGGCAATCGTCAGCGCCGGACGAGACGATAGTTTTGAAGGATGTGCGGGTGATCGATGGATCAGGCGGACCACCGCTGGAGCACTCCGCGATCGTAATCAAGGGCGAGCGCATTGTGGCTATTGGCCCGGTCGAAAAAGTGCCTCGGCCGAAGTCGGCGCGGGTGATCGACTATGGGGGTAAGACGGTCGTGCCGGGGCTGATTTCGGACCATTCGCATGTCGGGCAGGTCGATGGAGCCGGTACCGGTCCGCAAAATTACAATCGCGCCAATATCTTGCGGCAGCTGCGGCAATACGAGGTGTATGGCGTTACGACTGTGATGGCTCTTGGGCTGAATGGCGATTTGTTTTACGAGTTGCGGCCGCAGTTGCACGCAGGTGCGCTGCCAGGAGCGGATTTATTTGGTGCGGACCGTGGAATTGGGATTCCGAATGGCGCGCCGCCCATTTTCAATCTGCCTGAGAGTCGACTCTACCGCGTCTCGACCCCGGAGGAGGCGATGAAGGCGGTTGACGAGATGGCGACACGCAAGCCCGACTTGATCAAGCTATGGATCGACGACTTCCGCGGCAGCCTGCGCGTGAAGATGCCGCCTGAAGTGTATGCCGCGGCGATCAAAGAGGCGCATAAACTCGGGCTGCGCGTGGCGGCTCACATCTACTATCTCGCGGATGCCAAATCGCTGGTGAACAGCGGCGTCGACATCATTGCGCACGGGGTGCGGGATCAGCCGGTGGACGAGGAATTTATCAGCCTGATGAAGACTCATTCCGTTTGGTACATTTCGACAATTGACCTGGATGAGTCGTTTTACATTTATGCGGAGAAGCCGGAGTGGCTCAGGAATCAATTTTTTCTCCATGCGCTGCAACCGGCGCTGCTGGCTCAGTTCAACGATCCTGACTGGCGCGCCAAGACGCTGAGCAACCAGAAACAGGTCGAAGCGTCGAAGGCTTCGGTTCTTATGAACGAGCGCAATCTGAAGGCTCTTTACGACGCCGGAGTGAACATTGGATTTGGAACCGATTCGGGAGCAAACGCGCTGCGCATTCCGGGCTTTGCTGAACATCGAGAATTGGAATTGATGGTGGAGGCGGGTTTGACGCCGATGGAGGCGATCAGTCTGGCCACTGCCAAGGCTGCGGCATTGCTTCGTCTGGATGACCGAGGAGTTTTGGCGCCTGGGAAATTGGCGGACATGATCGTGGTCGATGGAAACCCGGCGGCGCAGATCAAGGACATTCATAACATCGAAGCGGTCTGGCATCGGGGAAAGTTAGTTGGTGGGCGGGTTCAGGATTTTGCGCCGTAGATAGTTAAGGCACCAATCTGCGCAAAATGGAACCGACGCTGGTTGCTGAGGTTTATCCATCGTCTGCGCCATCTCGGAGTTTATTTGTGCGCGGGTTCGTTGCGAATTCGATAGATGAGGTATGCCGCCACCGCAATATTTATGGCAAGGATCAGACACTTCATCACGCTGGGATGGCGATGGATTTCGTAAATTTCGAGGGGAACCAGCGAAATTGTGATGATGACGCTGAACCACTCGCCCCAGCGTTTCACCAGCCAAAGGCCAGTCCCTTCGGTTAAAAATAATGCCGCGTAAATAAAACTAATAATTCCCAAGTCTCTTATCTTATTTGGAGTAAGATCGGCGACCTTCTCAAGAGCTCTGGCGACGTAGTGGTTGCCTGGATCTAAGCCAAGTCTCGCGACCCAATGCTCCGACAGTTCGGCAATATTTCTGTGCAGCAGGTGTAGTGCGCTCATGCCGACTGCAATGAGCAGAGCTGACTTTGCGAACTTGAACAACGCGATCAGCCGGATCAGCCTGTTGCCGGAAGATTTCATGTAATTGATCTATACATAGCGAGCCGGGTTGGTGCCGAGCTTCCCCGTCGCAAAGAAAGAATTCTACTTCAGGCCTTCGACCAGGTAGAGATCTCCCAGGGTGCGATGGAAGCCGTATACATACGTCTTGCCGTCAGGGGTCATCAGGATCGGCCCAATGGTGGAGACGCCGGTGGGATCGAGCGGGGCGATCTGCTTCCAGACCGTTTTCTTGCCGGTGGCTAATTCCAAGCGATAAACCTTGGCAGGGACTTCGCCGGTTTTGCAAAGATAAATGGAGCGGGCGTCCGGACTCCAATTGATGGGAATGTCGCCGAGTTCCATGCCGTTAACGAGTCGCGGGTCGCCTCCTGCCGTAGGAAATAAGTAACCCTTCTGATCGGGGCCGATGCCGACGACGAACTGGCTATCGGGCGATACCGCGAAATTCTGGGCGTCGACGCCCTCCGGCGAAATAGGTTTTGGTTTGCCTCCGGAAATATCCTGCATATAAAAGCGCACGCCGCGCCCCGGTTCGTTGCCTGCGAAGACTAGCCGCTTGCCGTCGGGGAACCAGCGCGCCCATTGATGATTGATCGAATCGTTGGTGAGCGACTGCGTTTCGCCGGGGCCGGTGGGCAAGAGTCGGAGTTGCCCGGGCGCGATCGGCGTGATTACCAGCACCCATTTCTGATCGGGCGAGAGAGCCGAGGCTCCGCCTTCGCCGAGCCGTATGGCGGGCGTGCCGTCGGTGTTTCGAACATAGACGGCGTAGGTCAGTTCCTGCGCGTCGCCGTATTGCACTCCGCCGCCGATTCCCTCTTCATCGAAGAGAAGCGTTTTGCCGTCGGCGGAAAGGTCGGCGGGATACGAGTAATCGAGCCAGGAAAGATCGCGCTCTTTGGCTTCGCCCGCATAGAGAGACATCACTTCGCGGCGGCGGTCGGCGCGCGCGAGGAGCACGCGTCCATCGCGCCAGATATCAAACATCACGAGAGAGCCCGGCACGCGCGTTACGAGGCGCTGCTTGCCGGTGAGATCGACGGCGGTGATGTAATGAAACAGTCCCAATTCACTGGCGGTAAACCAAATCTCCCGGCCGTCGGGGGCCCAGGCGAGGCCCTGGGTGCCGTACCACTCACGCGTCAACTCCTTCATGTGACCGGAGGTGTCGACGACGGCAATCGAGCCGCCGTCATCTCCCTGATTGGGATGGTCCATGAAAGCCACGTAATCGCCCTTGGGCGAAACTCGTGGATAGCTGATCCATCCGCCACTGGTTTCGTAGAGAACTTTGCCGATGGGGAACTCTAGCCGATCGCGGCCGTCCACGTTGCGAACAACGGCGAGGTTATTTCCGTCTGGTGACCAATCGGCCCACTCGACATCTTCGAGAATGGGGCGCGGCGCGCCGCCGGCAATGGGTGCGCGGGCCAGCGTGCCGACATTGATCCAGGTTCCGACGGGATGGCTGCCCAACGAGAGAGCCATTTCGCCTTTCGATGAAATGCCGAGGAGCTCGGCGCGACCCAATCCTAGAGAGCGCGACTCGACCATTCCTTGGCGGGCGGAGAAGGTCTCGACTGGATTGCCCTGCCAGGCGGCGCTATAAAGGATGGTCTGGCCGTCGGGCGCGAAGCGGGCGGAGCGAATTTCTCCGCGGCGGAAAGTTATCTCGTGATAAAGAGGAGCGCTGGCTGCGGCGGATCCCCATAGGCGTTTGCCGACGATCATGCCAATCGCCAGCATCAGAACAAAACCGCAGGCGATTAGCAGCGGTAGCAGACGGCTGGTAGTTTTCTGTTTTTGTTGCGCACTCTCAGAAGCGTTGCTGCGAACTTCTGTCGTGCCGCTGCTTCCGACTGTTGGGACAACTCCACTCGTCGCAGCGCGTGACGATTCGCTGTCACGTTTCAGGCGCTTCAGGTCGGCGCGAAGCTCGGCCGCGCTTTGGCAGCGCATGTCCCTGTCTTTTTCGAGCGCCTTGTTCAGAATAATTTCCATTCCTACGGGAAGGCCGGGATTCAACTGAACCGGCGGCGGGGGTATTTTGTTGAGAATGGCTTCAAAGATTACGGCTGACGTCGCCCCCGAGAAGGGCTGTCTGCCGGTTGCCATTTCGTAGAGCACGACTCCGAATGAAAACAGATCGCTGCGCTGGTCGAGCGTCTCGCCGCGCGCTTGCTCCGGTGACATGTAGCCAATGGTTCCCATCGCCGTTCCCGGAGAAGTCAGCTGATCGGCGCTGACGGCGGTTACTGCGCCCACGGTTGGCACCGAGCCATCGACCAGGGTGTGCGATTGCGGCGTGAGTTTCGCCAAACCGAAGTCAAGGACCTTAGCCTGACCTCGTTGCGTAACAAAGATATTGGCCGGCTTGATGTCGCGGTGCACAATTCCGCCGGAGTGGGCGGCATCGAGAGCGTCGGAGATTTGAATGCCCAGATCGAGCAGCTGCGCAGTCTTGAGCGGACGGCCCTCAATCATATGTTTTAGGGTCGTTCCGTCCAGATACTCCATGGCAATAAAAGCTTTGCCATCTTCCTGCCCGATGTCATAGATGGTGCAGATATTGGGATGATTGAGAGCGGAAGCCGCCTGCGCCTCGCGCTGAAAACGGTTGAGCGCTTGCGTGTCTCTGGCAACGTCGTCGGGGAGAAACTTGAGCGCGACGAAGCGGCGGAGACGCGTGTCTTCGGCCTTGTAGACCACGCCCATTCCGCCGCCACCCAGCTTTTCGACAATGCGGTAATGCGATATGGTCTGGCCGATCATTCAGCTCGTGGGTCCCGGGATTAAATGCGTATCGTTGAAAGCGCGCATGCGAACGGAAGCATGCCGCTTTCGAGTCGCTCCATCTTAAGGGCGAGGCGAACTTCCGTCAACGAAATGCCAGTTCGCAGAAAACGGGCGGCAGCCACCTCGCCTTCTAGAACAAGTTCCACAAGAACTGGTTGTAGACATCGTGGTGGTATTGCACTTCCTGCGCTTTGACAAAGGTTCCGAGCAGCCGGGGACAGCGGTCGGCGGAGGCTTGCTTCAGGTCGGCGTAGCGGCCTTTTACGTCTTCGCCGAGAATCTCGGACGTCCACTTGGCCTTGCGGAAATTGTCGATTGCGTCATAAATGTTATCGGGCAGGTAACGTTCAGCCTGGCGGAGATTCTTGATCTTCGCGGTTTCACCATCCAGTCCAGTCTTAAAGATGGAATACATCACCATATAGGGATTGGCGTCAGGGCTGACCGAACGTACTTCTACCCGCATGCTTTTCTCGTTGCCGATGGGAATGCGAATCATCGATCCGCGATCGACGGCTGAGGCCTTCAACTGATTGGGCGCCTCGAAATGCGGGTCGAGGCGGCGATAGGCGTTGACGCTCGCATTCAGCATCAGGCAAATATCGTTGCCATGGGTCAGGATGCGATCGAGAAATTCCCATCCGAATTTGCTCAGCATCTCTTCGCCCTTGGGATCCCAGAAAAGATTCTTTCCACCTTTGCTGATCGAAACATTGGTATGCATGCCGCTGCCGTTTACGCCCACGACGGGCTTCGGCAGGAAGGAAGCCGTCAATCCCATGTTGGTCGCGACTTGCCGGCAGATCAGTTTATAGAGTTGAATTTGATCGGCCGCGGCCACCACTTCTCCGTAGCTGTAGTTGATTTCAAATTGCGAAGGCGCGACTTCGGGATGATCTTTCTCATTCTGGAAGCCCATGGCGCGCTGCACCTCGGCGCTGGTGTCGATGAACTCGCGCAGCGGATCGCCGGGCAGCGAGTGGTAATATCCGCCGGTGTTCACATATTCGAATTTCCCGGTCTGGTTGTAAGTCCGCTCGGCGTCCTTGCCCTGAAAGATGAAACCCTCGATTTCGTTGGCGGCGTTGAGGGTGTATCCCTTCTTGGCGTGCAGCTCATCGGCGAAAGTTTTCAGGATGCCGCGAATGTCGGCAGCGTAGGGCTCTCCTCCTTTGTCGATGACGTTGCCGAAAACGAGCACTTTGCCGGGACCGAATACGTCGGCCGGACCCCAGTAGAAGGCGCTCCAGTCGATCCCGAGACGCAAGTCGCTCTCACGCTGCGCGGTAAAGCCGCGGATCGACGAACCGTCAAAGGTCAGATTGTCGAAGCTCTTCAGCAGAAACTTTTTGTCATAGTCGAGCATGTGCAGGCGGCCTTCGAGGTCGCTAAAGAGCACGGTTAGCGCCTTGATGCGCTTTTCGTCACTCAGATACTTCAGCCGCTCTTCCTGGATTTTGTGGGCGGCGACGCGGTTCTGGCGCTGCTCTTTGGCCTTCAGATTCATCTCTTCGAGTTCGTCGTATGGAATGGCGAGAAAATTTCGGAGTTCGTTTGGCATGCATCTCCTTGTGCTGGATGAAGTCCTAATAAGTGCGTCAGGCACCGGGAAACAGGGTAACGCGCTGGGAGCAATCGCGCCAATAGCAGCCACGAAAATATTGTCGCTGTCGCTGGGAAAACGGGGAAAGAACTGGGTAGTGGTGCAGTTTGCGAAATTATTAACCACAGAGGTCACTAAGGTTCACGAAGGAAATGCGTAAGCGAATGCCTTCGTGATCCTTTAGTGTCCTTCGTGGTCGAAGGCTGCGGTCTGAAACTGTACCACTATCCGGAACTGGCGTCGCCTAAATCGTTTTCCCAGCAAAAAGACTTATGCGAGGTAGAAGAAATACCGATTGGACTTGGAGTGCGGGTGTCGATAACGTCAGCTTTTAGCGATCGACGCCGTAGTGCGCGCGCACGACTGTCCGCACCTAAGGAGATGAGGAGACAAGCCATGGCAGAAGAAGCTGCAACCATGAAACCCACGCTCGGCCTGACCGGTCTGACTATGAATGCCATGGCATTGATCGCCCCGGGAGCATTTCTGTGGCTGACTTTTGCGGGGCAGGCAGCGGCGGGCGCGACTGCGCAGTCCATGTGGATGGGGATCGTGTTTGCCACTTTGTTGTGCCTGGCCACCGCCGTCTGTTACGCGGAAATGGCCAAACTCTATCCCGGTACGGGCAGTTCGTATTATTTTGCCGAGCAATCATTTCTCAATCATGACAAAGCGTGGCCTTATGCGCGGCTGGCGAAATTCGTCGTCGGCTGGGGCTCGCATCTTTATTACTGGATCTACCCGGGCGTGATGGTTGGCGTCATTGGAGTCATCTCCGGCTATCTGGTCGGAACGCTCTGGCCGAATTTTATGAGCGCCTCCAATCCCGGCCCCATGTTCATGATGGCGGTCGCGATTGTGTTTGCGTTTGCGGTGTCCTATATCGCGCACCGAGGCATCACGGGATCGACAGTAGTTAATGTCGCTATCAACTTTATCCAGATCAGCGCTCTTATCGTCTTCGCGGTGATTGCGCTCGGCTATCGAATGAATCATCCGCCAGGTAGCGTGGCCTTCCAGTTTGATGAACAGACTAGCGCCGCTTACAGTTGCGAGTTCGCTACAACAAAGACAATGGCGAACGGGCAGAGTACCGATACCATCGTTAGAGCTGCTGACGGAACGCCGCAGTGCGCCAAGGATGTGGCTGGGAAGCAAGTGCCATATCGCATCAGCTACCCTGAGAAAGATGCGAGCGGGGCTTTCGTCTCTCATCCCAACGCGCGCTCGGTTGTGAGCATGCACAATTTTGGCTGGATGTTTGTGCAGGCGACGATTGCGATTCTCATCCTCGTCGGATTTGAATCGGTTACGTCGATGGGAGGCGAGGCGCGGAATGCCAAACGCGATGTGCCGATTGCGGTGATCGTTTCGTTGCTGGTGCAGGCCTGCTTTTGTTACTTGTTCGAATATTTTGCCGCGAATTATTTTCTCAACAGCGGTTATCCGATGAGCTTTGCCGGGACCTCGGCTGCGCCCATCGGTGACATGATGACGATTGTCGGCGACGCGTTGTTCGGGCCGGGCAACGGGCGGATTTTTATGCTGATCGAAGCGGGAACGGTTTTCCTGGCACTGATCGGGACGACGCTCTCTTGTATTAATACGGGGGCGCGCGTGACCTATGCGATGGGGAAAGATCAAGAAGTGCCGGAACACTTCGGCATGTTGCACGACAAGAATCTGACTCCTCATCGCGCCATCTGGACGCTGGCCGCGATTTCGGCGGTGGTCGGTTGCATCACCGTAGTTATGTTCTTTGGGGACGGCGCCGCGCCCACGGATGCGGCCATTCAAGCGCTACCGCACGGGTTCTGGTCGAGTTTTGGATATACCACGCACGACAAAATGGCGGCGCTGCCAAATACATTCTTGACTACGACGCTGGCTTCAAACTTCGGAACGTTCCTGCTCTACATGCTAAGTTGCGTGACCTGCATCGTGTGCTATCACAAGCATCCGCAATTCAAAGTAGTGCGTCACCTGCTCATTCCTGTGTTTGGGTTGGTCGCCAACCTCGCTTGCATGATCTTTTATGTTGTGGGCCCGTTCATGGG
The DNA here is from genome assembly GCA_963800565.1 of uncultured Acidobacteriaceae bacterium. Lineage (GTDB taxonomy): Bacteria > Acidobacteriota > Terriglobia > Terriglobales > Acidobacteriaceae > Acidiflorens. The sequence goes on along the minus strand of CAWDBM010000006.1, from coordinate 1,472,306 downwards.
CTATGGGACGAAGATGGAGCCCTTGATCGCGTTGGGTATCGCACTGGTCTGGGGTGTTTACGGGGGGATTTATTTTCTGCGCGCGAGCAAGGCCATGGGAAGGACGACGTTCACCGCCAGCCGCATGGCGAGTCTCTGACCTCGAGAACGCTTGAGAAATTCTGATTAAGCGTCCGACGAGGCCTGAACCACAGAGGACACGGGGTTCACAAAGGACGACGGGGCACTTAATCAGAGTTTTGCTTGAGAAAGTCGAGCCTGGCAGCCGCAGGGTTGCCAGGCTTTCGTATGTCGGTAAGAATTAGATTTCTTCGATGTTGGATACGTATGTTGGACATTGAATTTGCCGAGCTTTCCAACCCGGGGCGCGCGCGCACCCGTAATGAGGATTATCTCGGCCACATGGCTCCTGGCTCCCCATCGCAGGCGCGAACGCATGGATGGCTCTTCGCGTTGGCGGATGGAGTCGGCGGACAGCGGCAGGGCGAAGTGGCGTCGCGCGCCGCCGTGCAGGAAGCGCTGGCTGGATTCCGGCGTGCGAAAGAGGGATCTCCGCATAAGGATGTGGTCACGCAGATCGTGCAAGCTGCGAACGCGCGGGTCTGCGAGTCAGAGGCGCTGTCGGGCGGCTTGGGCCACGGCATGGCTTCGACGATCGTGGTCGTCGCGTTGCGATTTGACCGGGCCACCGTGGCTCATGTCGGTGACTCGCGTTGCTATCTCATCCGGAGCGGGGATGCCAAGCCCATCACGCGCGATCATACTGTTGTCGCTGACCAGGTTCGGCTCGGTGTCATTTCAGCGAAAGAGGCGGCGGAGTCGTCGCAGCGCAACGTGCTGAGCCGTTCGCTCGGTATGAATCTTTTCGTGAATATCGATGTCGACGAAGTCGCGCTGCTGGCCGGCGATGTGCTGCTGCTTTGCTCGGACGGATTGCATGGCGCTGTCACTGCCGCCGAAATGGCGGAGGCTACGCGACGTCACCGCGATCTCGCCGCGGCTGCGCAGGAACTGGTCGATCGAGCGAATGAACAGGACGGAAGCGACAATATCAGTTTGCAGCTGATTCGGGTGCGCAGCGTCGAACGCATGGGGATGTACCGGGGCCGTCCGTATAAGCTACGCTAGGAAGCAGTTGTCAGTAGTCAGCTGCCAGTTGCCAGTTCTCGAAGAAGCCCAGTGCTCGTTAGCTGTCCTTACGCTTTTTTTATGGGAGTTCTGTAACCATGACGACGGCATACCAACTCGGTTGGAGCGGGACCGCTTGCAGAGCACTGACTACTGGCAACCGGCAACTAACAACTGTTTTAACGCAGATTCACTCACGATGACCGTCCTCCACGCCGGCGACCAGCTCGATCACTATCGGATTGAAGAGCTCGTTGCCCGCAGCGGCATGGCTTCAATTTTTCGCGCCACCGATCTCAACAACGGCGGCGCCGTCGCCATCAAGATCCCTCATCCCGAAGTTGAGTGCGAGCCGGCGCTCTTTGATCGTTTTCGCCGGGAGGAAGAAATCGGCAAGCTGATGGATCATCCCGGCGTGATGAAGGTGCTCACCGATGACGATCGCAGCCAAGTCTACATGGTCATGGAGTGGGTCGATGGACGACTGCTGCGCAAGATTCTCGCGGAGCAGCCGAAGTTACCGCCGGAGCGCGCCATCCGAATGACGCTGCGCATTCTCGATGCGCTCGACTACATTCACACGCGGGGCGTTGTGCATCGCGATCTTAAGCCGGAGAACGTGATGGTGGATGAGCTCGACAATATCAAGCTGATCGATTTTGGTATTGCCGGCAGCACGGGCGCGCGGCGGCTCACGTTCGCGAAATTTTCTCCGACCATGGGCACTCCCGACTATATTTCTCCCGAGCAGGTGAAGGGTCAGCGCGGCGATGCCCGCAGCGATCTTTATGCGCTGGGAGTGATGTTCTACGAGATGCTGACGGGCAAAGTACCTTTTTCGGGGACGAATCCCTTTTTGATAATGAATGATCGGCTGTTGAATAATCCGGTCCCGCCGCGCGAAGTTGATCCGACGATTACTCCACAGGTGCAGGAGATTATTTATCGGGCGCTGGAGCGCGATCCAAAGAATCGGTATGCCAGTGCGCGCGATTTTGCGCGCGATCTCGAGCATCCCGAGCAGGTCGGAGTTACGGATCGAGCGGAGTTTCGCAACTGGAAGGATCGGCGCACGCCGTGGGCGAAGAGAGTTCTTTTCTATGTGCTGATCGCGCTGATTCCGATTGTGATCTTTGGGCTGCTGCTGTATGTGGCGCGGCACAGCTAAAGCGCACCACGGGGGACACAGAGGAACACAGGGTAAACCTGCTAGCTGGCTTCTCCTGTGTTCCTCTGTGTCCCCTGTGGTCAAGGGTTTGACCTCGGCTCACCGTTGCAAATATTCATCTCCGCGAATGTCGAATTCTGGGTAGGCGCCAGAGCCGAGCTCAAATAAATCCATTCCCTGGAGCTCGCCTTCACGATCTACTCGCTGGCGGTAGATGCGATCGAGCAGCCAATTCAATGCATAGGTGAGGGGCAGCACGAAGCCTAGCAAAGTTGCGATGCCCACGACCTGGGCGAGCCACTGTCCGCTCGGGCCGGCATCGGACAGCAACGCTACGGCGAGCACTCCCCACAGGCCGCCGATCGCATGAACGGAGACTGCGCCGCCCGGGTCGTCGATCGCTAGCTGGAATTCTAAGAAATCGGCCGCTGTCACCACGAGGATTCCGGCTACGCCGCCCACGATGATGGCGGCCGCAGGCTTCAGGAATGCGGCGGAGGCGCTGCTCGCCACGAGGCCGGCGATCCATCCGTTGGCGATCAGCGATGCGTCGGGACGGCCAAAGCGGACTCGCGTCACGATCGCAGCAGCCAAGGCGGAGGCGGCGGCGCACAGAGTGGTGTTGATCGCGATCAGAGCTGCGCGCTCAGTCTCGACACCGAGAAAGAGCATTGCGCCTGAGGAATTCAGTGCGATCCAGCCAATCCACGAGAGCATGCATCCGAGGAGAACCAGGACGGCGTTGTGGCCGGGGAGTGCGGCGGGCATGCCTTCCGCTGAAAATTTTCCGCGGCGCGGGCCGAGAATCCACGTGATCGACAAGGCGGTGAGTCCGCCTACGACTTGAATCGTGCTCGATCCGCCGCCGTCGATGAAGCCGCGCCCTAAGCCGCGATTGGCGCCGAGTTGCGCGAGCCAGCCCCCGCCCCAGACCCAATGGGCAAAGAGCGGGTATGTGAACCCCGCCAGGAGGGCGGTCGATGCGCAGACGGCACCGAGCCGCCAGCGGTCTGTGCCAGAGCTTAACGGGATCAGGCCGGCTAATCCGACGCTGAACATTTGCAGTAGGATCACGAGGGCTTCGGGCGAGAGATTGAGCCGAACGCCGCGCAAGAAAAATGGCTGGGCCGCAATCCATCCCCATGATCTTCCCGCAACTGCCAAAACGTGATCGGGATGTCCGGCGGCGCCTTGCCAGGCGAAACCCACAATCACGTAGACTAGCGCCGCCACGGCGGTCACGGAAAGCGCCGCTAGCATTGTATGAGCCGCACTCCGAGCTCGGCCGAGTCCGGTATTGACCAGCGCGAGGCCAACATTGGCTAACGGAACCAGCAGGATCAGGATCAAACAGAACAGCATCGTTGCGGATATTTCTGAGAGGGGCGGAGCTAAAGAGGTCATGACAGGGGCCGCGACAGGGGCTACGATGGGCGTCACTCTCCCTCCGCCGGCAAGACGAGATGCGCGCGGACGGCCAGCGCCAGACCGAATAGTTCGACCGCTACGCCAGCTAGCACGAAAGCGACGCGTGCGCCCGGCGAGGGCAGGAGTGCGGCAGCGGTGACGACGATCGCCCACCCCGCGGTCAGTAATAAGAAGCCGGCGACCTTCATAGCAGTTCTCAATTCTCAGCGTTCAGTTGTCAGTAGAAGCTAACAGTCTGCGACGTTCTTGAGCGCGAGCCTTCATCAGTCCAAGTCCCCAGAGTCCAGGCGCCCACGCTAATGCCGCGCCAGCGCAGCGTCCAATCGATTTTTTTTATTGTACCTAGAACTGGAAAAGATCAGATGGCCCCGCCGTTCCTGTTAGGATGGCGCGAATATTGGAAAGCTACGAGGAGCCCTATGAGAGACCTGCTGAATCAACTTGTCGCAAATCGCGCCGGCGCACTCTTTTTTCTCGCCATCGCTGCTTTTCTCGAAGCTTATGGAGACTCCTGTTTCCAATCGGCGCTCTATCGTTCGTCCGGAATGAGCCGCGCGCTTGCCTTCGCGGGCGGCGCTGTGTCGCTCGCAGCCTACGGATTAATGGTCAACGCTCCACGCTGGGAGTTTGGCAAACTGCTGGGGGTCTATGTGGTTCTGTTTTTCCTGTGGGCGCAGATCGTGGCACGCGTGAAGTTTGGCCAAACGCCCACGCCCTCGATTTTGATCGGCGGAGCGCTGATCTGTGCCGGCGGTGTGGTTATCTCGATCAGTGGATAGGTTGTCGTTCTCGATCTCGCCCCTTCGCTCTCAGTATCAGTCGTCAGCCGTCAGCCGCCCGTCATCCCCCTTCTGAAGATTGAAGCCCGTAACGCCCCCTGGGAATAGGACTTAACACTAGTTAGTAGTGAGTAATCACGGCATAATCACAGCCAGGGAGCATTGCATGAGTCTGGGCCAGGGGAAGGGTGGGGAACTGCCTCGGGATGAAATTGGCGCGAATGCGCAATCTGATCCGGCGCGGAGGCGAAAGCCTTATCAGAAACCCGCGTTCCGCTTCGAGCGTGTGTTCGAGACGCAGGCTTTATCTTGCGGAAAGGTTCTCAGCCACGGTTCGCCGTGCCACCTGAATCCTAAGACCTCCTAGCCGGTTCGCCCCGTGATCGGTTCCCATTGCAAAAATAAAGGCCGCCACATTATTGCAAGGCTCCCTGCGTGAGTTTGACGGCGCAGTAGTCGGCGCCGCCGCAGTTATTGGCTACAGCGGCGGCAAGAACGACGACATCGCGCGTGGCGGGCAGGGTGACCGTGGTCACCGTCTTTTTGGGATTGATAGCGAACGAGTATCCATAGACGTCGAATGGCCCAGTTCCTGTTCCACCGCTGCAGGTATCGCGATAGGCCATGCTCTTCGCGATCGATTCTCCGCCAAAACCGAGCGGATTGAACCAGTCGCTGAAACTCTGGCTCAGCGTCGTGTAACTACCGTCGCTGTAATTGACAGTGAACGACTCTGTAATGCCCGAAGTTGTGACATTCACAGCCGCAGCCAGAATCATCAATGTGTTCCATTGACCGGACGGGAGGGTGACGGTGGTGTTCGACCAGACGTTAGCGACGGTATTGGCATTGTTCGTCGGGCCAATGATGAACGTGGTGCCATTCCAGGTCACTGTCGTGCCGAGCAGAGTAGCGGAATAAGAATTGCCATCATTGTCCAACCCGCCCGTGCACGAGAATGTTCTGCCGTTGACTGCGATGCCGTTCAGAGAGTAGCCATTCTCAGCGGCAACGGTAGCAGCGGCGCCAACCTGCTCGGTGGAGAAATAGATGTTTTCTGCGTCGGTGTCTGTACTGATGTTGTCGGCAGCCATACCGCTGGTGCCTCCGAGATATCCTGTGGCTTCCGCGGTGTAGGTGTCGCTGGCATTGGTCAACTGGGTGTTCACGTTCCACATGGTGACGACGTTGGAGCCGGCGGCACTCGCGGGCTCTCCCATGCCAACGAAGAGGCGGTCGTTAGTTCCATCGTAGAACTCCGTCAACGGCGAGCAGAGGCCAGTAGTGGTTGTGCCCAAGTTGACGTTCTTGTTGTACGACATGGCGGCCGTCGGATTCACGACTCCGGTGCTGGCATTGAAACTAATGGCGAAAAGATCTTGAGCGGCTGTATTGGTGGAATCGGTGCCGCAACTGTAGAGAGTCGACTTAGAGCTTTTCGGGCCCTTGTTGTAATAGTTGTTGTCGAAGGCTCCGTAGAACAGGAGGGGATCGGCGTTAGTCGTTTCTGGTCCCAACTCAACCGGGGTGCCCGTGGCGAGACTGGTTGGGATCTGGGTCACGGAAGTCTTTCCGGCCGCGTCGTAGGTGGAGAAGACGTAGAGATAGCCGTTGAACATGTCGAGCAGCGGTCCTGGACCCGTCGGGTAGCCGTAATTACTAGCACTGCTTCCGAAGGTGTAAGACGGGGTTGAAGCCGCGCCGAAGTTAGGTATTGGCGCGCTGGCATTCACAGAAAAAGCATAGATCTTTTCAGAATCGGTGAGGAAGACCTCATTCAGCAGCGGATCGTAGACCGGACCGCTCATGGCTCCCGAGGGTTTGGTTTCGAAGGTGGAATTTACGGGAATACAAAAATCGACGACGGGATTAGTCGTGCTGCTGAAGATATTCGAAATGTGATAAAGAAGTCCGTTGTTCGCGCTGATGAAGCCGGTGTTGCTGGAATAGTCTACGTAGAGATCGGAATGACTGTTGCCGGCGGTGTAAGCAGTGCCGCATCCTGGATAGGTGGAAGCTGTGTATTCGACGGAAAAATCGCAGGACGCAGTGGTTGGGGTGCAGGCTCCGTTCGAAAAGGTGCCCGTCACGGCGATCGGCGCGGTCGCAGATCCACCCTGGTTAGCGAGCCATTTTGTTATATGTAAGTAGGAAGTTGCGGCGGTGCGGTTTTCAATCCAGGCAATTTTGGTCCCGTCCAGGGAGAGCACGGGAGATAGGGCCGATCCGCCGGTGCCGATGGCGTAGGAGAAAAGAAAAGTAGGAGCGGTGATACCGGGGCAGAATCCGACGCCAGTGCTGTCGCTGTAGAGATTGTCCAACCCGATCAAATTAGCCTGCGTGCCTACACCTGGAGTGGCATTAATGGTGTAGACGGCAAAGTCGGCCGTGCAACTAGGTGTGGAATAACTGGCGGTGTAGATAGCCGGAGCTTCGCCGTACGCAGTGCCGCCGGTCGGACCGAGAGAGATGGACCAGTCAACTTTGGAGCGCTTGTTCTTGGACCGCAAAATCGGGCGCATCGGATCCCAGATGATGAAAGGCTGGAAACCTCGATCGAGTTGATTTTCGTTAGCGCCAATGTCATTAAGGCCGACGTCCCAGTCGGCGTCTTCTAGCCGATCCTGAACCGATTTGGCGAGATTTAGGCCGACGGCTGCCGCAATTTCCTTACGGTGCTCCTGCGAGTAGCGGCGGTACAGGCTGTGGATAAAACGCGGATCCTCGCGAAGAAGCATCATCTGTGCGATGGAGCCGTTGCCAGTGTAGATGACATGCCGGTTACTCCAATCCTGCGGGTCACCCAGAGCCGATGTCGAAGCGGCCGAAGAGCTTTCTTGCGCCGACATGGCAAGTGAAATTGCAAGCAAGATCGCGAAACCCCAAAAGCCGGCTTTCCCAGTACGAAGCATCCAGCCCATAACTTCTCCCTTAGGGTCAGTTTGATGGAATTATACGAAGAGGTACGACCTCTTAATAGTGCCCATTAGTAATCAGGATTGGGGTCGTTAAATTAGGGGTTAGGAAGCGCAATTGCTATGCGCACAGGGCCAAAAAAAGGCGTCAGTTCCCCAGAATCGGCCTTGGGAAGCGGGCTCGGAGCTTAACTGCTAACCCGCACGGCGTGCCGGGCTTAACCAGGCAAGTTTGTGCTAAATATTGCAGGCGGAGGCTAGCTCCTCCGCCCGCATTGCGCCTCTTTATTTCCCCTTATTTCCCCGCATCCACTTGCTTCACCATGAGCGCCGGTACATCTTGCTGTTTCACAAGGTTGTTATAGCTCGCAACGTCGGTCGAGAGAATCGCCTTCCATTTTGCCAGTTGCTCGTCCACCTTTACGGTGAGCATTTCGAAAACTTCGTAGGACTGTTTTGTAGGCGCCGAGTCGGCGCTCTCGACCACGCCCCCCAACGCGACGAGATCATTGTTCAGGCGCACAGGGAAATTGAGCACATCCTGGCCGCTCTTGGCTTTGGTCTGGATCAGCGCCTCTTCCACCACCGTCATCTTCTTGTCTAGCTCCTTACCTGCGTCAGCAATGGCTTTGGCGCGCGGATCGTTCTTTAGCCTCGCGTTGATCGCAGTGATCTGCTCGCGCACGTCGCGCATCTGAATGATGGCATCATCCGTCTGCGTGACTTTTTCGCGAATCTTCAGCAGCAGATCAAATTGTTTTGCCAGGTCTTCGGGGCTAACCTTCAGCCGCGGGTCAGCTTTGATTTCGAGCGGAGCCGTATAGGTCTTGCCGAGCACAGTCAAACGCACCTGATATGTGCCGGGCAGCGCCACCGGACCGTCGGTGCTTCCGCCCCAGAGCGGAGCCTTCGGAACCTTCGTCGCTCCCTCATAGCGCAGATCCCAGACAAAACGATTCAGGCCGGCATCGGCTGGCAAATCGTTGGCACTACCGCCGCGGCTGAAGAAATCTTCTTCCTCGTCTCCGCCGGCTGCTTCGTCTTTTTTCTTCGGAAACTTGCGTATTACTTTGCCGGAGGAGTCGAGTATCTCCAGCGTGATCTTCGGGGCGTCCGCGTCGGCGTCAGGTTTTTTAGTCTCAGCCGATGCTGCGGTTGCGGCCGCGTCGGCCTTGGCCGCGCCCTCGGAGCCGGCGGCTTTCGACTTGCCGTCGTCCGGCTTTTTGAGCGAAGTCTTCAGCCAATAGCTGATGACCGCGCCTGCCGGCGGATTCTTGCCGACGTTGCCGCTAGCGGCAAAAAAACCTCCGCGAAAGACAGTATGGCTCGTCGTGCTTGGTGTGAACAGATGCGCCTCCTGCTGCGCGATCGAATCGTCGTATTGCTGGAGCGGAGTGAAATCATCGAGCACCCAGAAACTGCGGCCGTGGGTTGCCAATACCAGGTCGTTGTTTTTGATGACGAGATCGTTGATCGGCACCGTCGGCAGGTTGAGTTGAAGCGGCTTCCAGAGCGCGCCATCATTGAAGGAAACGTAAACGCCCTGCTCGGTTCCGGCAAAAAGCAGACTTGGATGCCGTGGATCGATCCTGACCGCGTGAACATAATTGTTTGCCGGAATCCCCGCGACGAGTTTGGTCCAGGTTTTGCCAAAATCCGTTGTCTTAAAAATGTAGGGAGCGAAGTCATCTGATTTGTGGCGTTCGACGGCGAGAATGGCGGTTCCCGCGTCGTGCGCAGACACCTCGATCATGCTCACCGTGCCCCACTCCGGCATGGCCTTGGGCGTGATGTTCTCCCAGTGCTGTCCGCCGTCGCGCGTGAGATGAACCAGGCCGTCGTCGGTGCCCGCCCAGATCAGATCTTTCTGCACCGGCGATTCCACCACGGAAAAAATCGTGTCGTAAACTTCGACGCCGGTGTTGTCCTTAGTGATGGGGCCGCCCGAGGCGGCCTGCTTCGATTTGTCGTTGCGGGTGAGGTCGGGGCTGATGATTGTCCAACTCATCCCGGCGTCGGTGGTTTTGAAAAGCACCTCACCCGCGAAGTACATCGTCTTCGGATCGTGCGGCGAAAATACGATCGGTTCCGTCCATTGGAAGCGGTGTTTGACGTCGGCTGCGGCCCATCCAATCGGATTCACCGGCCACGGATTGATGGATTGCAATTGGTGGGTGCGGTGATCGAGGCGCGTGATCTCGCCGCCGTAGGAGCCGGCATAGACGATTTCAGGGTCGGTGGGATCGGGCGCAATGTAGCCGCTTTCGCCGCCGCCTACGTCATACCAATCGGGGCGATCAATCGAGCCTTCGGCGCTGGCGCTGGCGATGGCCACGGTCGAGTTGTCCTGTTGCGCGCCATAGATGTAGTAAGGAAATCGGTCATCGGTGATGACGTGATAAAACTGCGCCGTCGGCTGGTTATACACGGTGCTCCATGTGCTGCCGCCGTCTATGGAGATCGTGGCGCCGCCATCGTTGCCATTCATCATGCGCTGCGGATTTGTGGGGTCGATCCAAAGGCCGTGGTTATCTCCATGAGGTGCGCGTAGACGGCTGAATGTCTTGCCTCCGTCATTTGAGCGATACGCGCCGGTGTTGAGAATGTAGACAGTGTCCGCCGATTTAGGATCGGCGAAGATGTGCGAGTAATACCATGCGCGCTGGCGAAAAAGATGATTGTCGTTCATCAGGTGCCAGGAGTCGCCGCCATCTTCGGAACGATAAATCCCGCCTTTTTCGGCTTCGACGACTGCCCACACACGATTGGGATTCGCGCCGGACACCGTAACGCCGATGCGTCCGAGAATGCCTTCGGGCAATCCGTGGCCTTTGAGTTCTTTCCACGTCGAGCCGCCGTCGATGGAGCGATAGAGGCCGCTGCCGGGGCCGCCGCTATCCATGCCCCAGGGAGAGCGCCGCGCCTGCCAAAGAGCGGCGAAAAGGATGTTGGAATTGCTGGGATCGAAGACCACGTCGATGCCGCCGCTCTTGGCGTCTTTGTAGAGAACTTTCTGCCAGGTCTTGCCGCCATCCTGGGTACGGAAGATTCCACGCTCTTCGTTGTCTCCGAAGGGATGGCCGAGGGCTGCGACGAATGCGATGTCTGGATTCTTGGGATTGACGGCGAAGCGGCCGATAGCATGAGTGTCGGCTAGGCCGACGAACTTCCAGGTTTTGCCTGCATCGATTGATTTGTAAACGCCATTGCCGCCGACGATGTTGCCGCGGATGCAGGCTTCGCCGGTTCCGACATAAATTACATTCGGATCGGATTCTGAAACGGCGATAGCTCCGATCGCGGGCGACGCGTCTTTCGTCTTATCGAAAATCGGACGCCAGTTAAGGCCGCCATCCGTCGTCTTCCAAACGCCGCCAGCGGTTGAGCCGAAATAATAAACGTTGTCGTTACCTGGGCCGACTACGCCTGCCACGGCGACGACGCGGCCGCCGCGAAAGGGGCCGACGAGGCGATACTGCAGGCCCTTCCACGGACCCTTGTCTTTGTCCTCGTCATCGCTCTGGTCGGTTTGATTCGCGCTGGCCTGCGCGGTTTTGGCCTGCTGGTCGGCGGCCGCTGCCTGGTTGGAATCCTCAGCTTTCTTGGTTGATTTTTTCTGCGCGGGCGACAGGGTGGCTAGACAGGCAAGCAAAAGCGCGACAGTAATGGTTCGCAATTTTTGTTCCTCCGGAGACGTACACAATAAATCCAGCAAGCCCAAGTTCTCAACTGGAAAGAGGCTGGAAAACGGGCGACGCAAGTGTATACGGTTTAGACCGGCGATGTTGGCAGGGGACTTTGCGATGCGAACGAATTACCCGAGTGCGGACTGAGAAAGCCAACTACGATTGACCGCAGACATCAGCGGGGCCGGCCAGATATTCGTCGATGGCCTTGGCCGCTCTGCGACCAGCCCCCATGGCGAGGATCACCGTCGCGCCGCCGGTGACGATATCGCCGCCGGCGAAGACTCCTTTACGCGATGTTTTTTGCGTCGTCGCATCGGCCTCGATGTAACCTCGCTTATTCGTGTTGAGTCCGGGTGTTGTGCTTTGAACAATCGGATTGGCAGTGGTTCCAATGGCCATCACTGCGACCGAAAGCGGCAAATCATATTCCGAACCTTCAATCGGCACAGGGCGACGGCGGCCTGAAGCGTCCGGTTCTCCGAGTTGCATTTTGAGGCAGCGTGCGGCGGTGAGCCAGCCTTTTCCGTCCGAGAGAAATTCGATCGGAGCGGTTAACACCTGAAATTCGATTCCTTCTTCTTTGGCGTGCTTCACTTCTTCGGCACGCGCCGGCATTTCCGCTTCGCTGCGCCGGTAGAGGACATACGCCTTGCGCGCTCCCAAACGCAAGGCCGAGCGGATCGCATCAAGCGCCGTGTTTCCGCCGCCGATCACAGCGACATCTTTGCCGCGGAAATCCAGGATGGGCTCGTCATACTTAGGAAATTCGTAGGCGTGCATGAGATTAATGCGCGTCAAAAATTCATTGGCCGAGTAGACGCCGTTGAGGTGTTCGCCGGGAATGCCCATGAACTCCGGCAAGCCGGCGCCGGTGCCGATGAACACCGCGTCGTAGCCCTCTTCTTCCAGTAGTTCGTCAATCGTCACCGTGCGTCCGACGACAACGTCGGTTTCAAACTCGACCCCCATGGCGCGCATGTAATCGACCTGCTGGCGGATGATTTTCTTTGGCAAGCGAAATTCGGGAATGCCATAGACGAGGACTCCGCCGACTTCGTGCAGCGCCTCGAAAACGTGGACGGCGTGGCCTTTCTGCACCAAGTCGCCCGCCGCAGTGAGTCCCGATGGCCCGCTGCCCACGATCGCAACTTTTTTTCCGGTCGGTTGAGCCTTCACAATGGTCGCGAGGTCGAAGTGCTGCTGCTCGTAGTCGGCAACAAAGCGCTCGAGGTATCCGATGCCGAGCGATTCGCCTTTTTTCTTGAGAAGGCAAGCGCCTTCGCAGTGATCTTCCTGCGGGCACACTCGCCCGGTGATTGCGGGGAGGACGTTGTCTTCGCGAATCTTCGCCGCCGCAGCCATGAAGTCTCCGGCCACAATTAATTGCACGAAGTCTTTGACCTTCACGCCCACCGGACAATCGTGCGTGCAGGTCGGTTTGGCGCATTCGAGACAGCGGATGGCTTCCTGCCGCGCCAACTCCGCCGAGTAGCCCAGGTTGACTTCGGTAAATTGTTGCGCGCGGAGGGAGGGCGCTTGCTCCGGCATATGCAGCCGCGGCATCTTGATGCGTTCGCGATTCGGCACCGGATTCTTCGATTTCACCTTTTCTGTTACTTTTTCCGTCATTGCTTCGTCTCCAGCGCGCATCCGGCCATCGCTGCTTCGGTCGGAGCTTCGATTGCTTCCGGTTTTTGCGCTTCAATTTCCTGCCGATACTGGTCCATCGATCGTTTCTCCGCATCGCGATACATGGCGTTGCGCTGCACTAGGACAGCAAAGTCGACGCGATGCGCATCGAACTCCGGGCCATCGACGCAGGCGAATTCACTCTTGCCTTCGACCAGGACGCGGCAGCCGCCGCACATGCCGGTGCCATCGATCATGATGGGATTGAGGCTGACCATGGTGCGGATGTGCTCTTTGCGCGTCATTTCTGCGACCGCGCGCATCATCGGGATTGGCCCAACCGCCAGGACCAGATCGATGCGGGTTCCGTTCTCTATCAATTGGCGCAGCTTGTCCGTGACTAACCCTTTGTCGGCGTAGCTGCCGTCGTCGGTGGTGACAAAAACTGTGTCGCTTACGCTGCGCATTTCGTCTTCGAGAATGACGAGGTCTTTGTTGCGTCCGCCCAGGATAGAGATCACGCGATTGCCGGCGTGCTTCATCGCTGCGGCTGTGGGATAGGCCATCGCCGTGCCTACGCCGCCGCCGATCGTAACTACCGTGCCGTAACGTCCGATCTCTGACGGCTTGCCCAGCGGGCCGACGATATCCATGATGCTGTCGCCGGTTTCAAGCGAATTGAGCAGGTGAGTGGTCTTGCCTATAGACTGCACGACTATATTGACGGTGCCGCGATCGGGATCGGAGCGCTCGATGGTCAGAGGAATGCGTTCGCCATTCTCGCGAATCCGTACGATGACAAACTGCCCCGGCCGCTGTTTGCGCGCGATGCGCGGCGCCTCAATGGTGAAGCGCTTAATCCCAGGGGCAATGAAATGGGCATGAACGATTTTGAACACGGAACCTCCCCGTCGCAGTACTCGTCAACTCTATTGTCCCGAGGTTGTTGGCCCAGGGGCTGTGATTGGCGTCACTGCGGGGTGTGAGGCGTCGACGGGCATGAAGGCAACCGATGACGTTTCCGGGGGGGAACCAATATTGCGCTCCCGAAGTTTCTTCCCCATTAAAATAAGTGTATGCAGAACGCGGCCCCGGTAGACTTCGCGGTGCTTGCGCTGGAACTCGCGCCCGCCGCCTTGTTTGGATTCGCCGGAGAGCGAGTGGGGCGGGCATGCGCTCGCTGGCCTGCGGCGCTCCGGACTTTATTGCCGATGGTCTGCGCTGCGCCTTATGTTTTGATTGCGGCGGCGCACCATGTTTTTTCCTGGAGGTGGTGCGCTCTCTACGCGGTCTTGCCGGTGGCGATTGCATGGTTGCTGGGGCAGGCTGCGACCGCCGACCCCGAGCAGCGCGGCAATTGGCGGGATGCTCTGGTTCTTATACCACTCGGTCTGGCAATTGATTTGCGCTGGCTTGAGCCGGCATGGCCGGGCGGTCTGGCCGGACTCGGGAAGCTGCTTGTCGTTGATGCGGCGCTATATGGATTGGTGGCGATTCGGCAACTCACTGGAACCGGTTTCGACTTTCATTTCCGCTGGAGCGATTGGAAAACTGGATTGCGCGAACTGGTTTTCTTCGCGCCGTTAGTGATCGGGTTGGGGTTGGCGCTCGGATTTCTCCATCCACATCGGGGCGCGCTGCAGTTCTCGATGATTTACAAGTGGATTTATGTTTTCATTTTCGTTGCCTTCCCCGAGGAGCTTTATTTTCGCGCCTGGGTGCAGAATCTGCTCGAACGTCGGATTGGCCGCCGGACCGCGCTTTGTATCACGGCAGTTTTGTTTGGCCTCTCGCATTTCAATAAACGCTCGACGCACTTTAACTGGACATATGTCTTGCTCGCCAGCATTGCTGGAATTTTCTATGGCCGGGCTTGGCGCGAGCAACGCCGCTTGCCAGCCTCAGCCATCACTCATGCCAGCGTCGACGCGATCTGGACGTTCTGGTTTTAAGTCGCTCGGACCGTCTTGCGATGTTTGCGAAGTCACTAACCACAAAGGCCACTAAGGTTCACGAAGGAAATATGCTGGGCAAGAGACTTCGCGAACCTTGGTGCTCTTCGTGGTTAAGGTTTTGGACCGTGGCTTAAGACCAGGTGCCGCAATACGCGGATTTTGATTCGCAGCGATGGAGATGAAAATGTAAAGATAGTCACAATGGCCCCGAAGTCAAAGCCGTTTCCCGCCGAACTTGCAGCCTCGCGTCGCTTCTTCATCTGGGCTCAGATCGTAATCGTCTTTGTGCTCCTTGAGTTCGCACTCTGGGCGCCGGCCACGCATCTCCGAAACCGCTGGGCGGCTGTCGCGGCTACCACGTTAGTCGTTCTGGTCGCGGTCGATGTACTGATCGACCCGTCGCCACGGTCGGCGTTCGCTCGACTCGGCTTGGGATTTCCCAAAGCGGCCGGCGCCGGAGCGGTGCTGGGCCTGGGTTTCGCAGCGTTGCTATTGATGGTGATTCCAGTGCGCTGGATCGGCGGCCAGATTCCAGCCAACCCGGCATGGTTTCCCAATTTGCCGTCGGTGTGGGGCTACGCGTTGTGGGCCCTGATGCAGGAATTCATTCTGCAATCATTTTTCTTCAACCGCTTCGAAGAACTTTACGGAAGCGAGCCCGCCGTCTGGATCGCGTCGGCGCTCTTCGCCGCTGTGCATCTGCCGAGCCCGGTTCTCACGACCGCGACCCTGATCGGTGCGCTTTTTTTCTGCGAAATGTTTCGGCGCTATCGCAGCCTCTATCCGATTGCCCTTGTCCACGCCATGCTCGGATTGGCCATCGGCCTGGTTGTACCCGACAGCCTGTTACACCACATGCGGGTGGGGATCGGATATTTGCAGTATTGAAGAGCCATCTCATAATGACCTAGAAAGAAAAGTCACTGCAAGCGCCGGAAGCAAGCCTCAGGCGCTAAAGCGCACACCATTTTTCGGCCACCTAGCGGCACGAGTGGAACTCGTGCCCTTCCCGGAGCCGCCGTGAATCGAGTTTTTCCGCAAACTGTAAAGCCGTGCCCTACCCAAAACTGAATTGTGATATAGCTTCTTAAGGACTAGCAGGCTGCTGAAAAATTGATTTGCAGCGTGTTTTTCGTTCTGTTGCTCATAGTGAATGGTGTCGAACCGTTTGATTTTCGGTGCTTTCGTGATCTCTGGTTCTAACTCGATACTGCTTGAGACACACGTCGACCCCAACTTACGCCACTGCAACTGCGGCGGCCAGATTTCGCATGCGCACCTGATTGTAGGCCGCGCAAGCGAGGGTAAAGATCCAGTGCACTTTGCACACCCCGCGATGTCGTACCTTCCGCATCAGCGCAATCGTTTTCAGCCAGCCGAAACATTCTTCGATCCGCTTCCGCTTTCTTTGGCTCACCGCATAGCCGGGGTGTCGAGTGGTGCGGCCATCAATCGCGCTGCCTCCGCGTCGTCCCAGGTTTTGAGCCAGGTGCGGGGTTACTCGCAGATGGCGGCATTCCTCTACAAACCCGAACGTGTCGAACCCTTTGTCGCCGGCCACCGTCAGAGGCTGCGTGCCGGGAAGTCTCTCCATCATGACCAGCGCCGCATCCCGTTCCGCCGTCCCGTTCGCCTGGAACACTTCCGCGTCCACGATCAGTCCGTTGCGGTTCTCCACCAACAGATTCCCGCTGTAACTCAACCGGGACTCCTTGCCTCCGCTTTTGCGCGCCAGCAAAGAGTCGGGATCGGTCTTGCACTCATGGATTTCGTTCGAGCGCTTCTGCCCGTGAAAGTTCACAGTGGGATTGCCCGGATCATCCGGTGGTGGCGTCGGCTTGCCCTCTTTGGGCTGAAAGCTCTTGAGACTCGCCCAGGCTTCCAGCAGCGTGCCGTCCACGGTGAAATGTTCGTCGCTGGTCAGCCCCTTTCCCCGCGCTTGCTCGACCACGCACGCCAGAAACTCCTTGGCCACATCCGCCTCCAGCAATCGGTCCCGGTTCTTGGTGAAGGTGGTCGCGTCCCAGACTTCGTCGTCCGCGTTCAAACCGACGAACCACCGGAACAGCAGGTTGTAATCCATCTCTTCCATCAGCAGTCGTTCGCTGCGAATCGAGTACAGCATCTGCAGCAACTGCGCCCGCAACAGCTTCTCGGGCGCAATCGACGGACGACCGACGCGGACGTACATCGTGTCGAAGCGCCGCGACAGTTGAGTAAGTACCTCGTCCACCATCCCTCGGATGGCGCGCAGCGGATGATCCTTCCGCACCCGCGCCTCCGGCGACAAATAACTGAACATGTGATTCTGCTGTTGATCATCTCCGCGCATGCCTTCTCGTATCACACAAGGCTGTGGATGGGGAGTAGTTTTTCAGCAGCCTGCTAGAGCACTAGCTAACAGATTTGGCATGAAACTGGCGTAATCCCACCGCCAGAAAGAGCACATCAAAAGCAGCCAACATGATCAGCACGGCAAGCACTGGTAGGTGCGGAAATTGAGGGACGAGCGTTCCGCGCAGGCCCTCGCTCGCATAGACGAGCGGATTGATGAGGACCACTTTTTGCAGGATGGGAAAGTGGGCGAGTGCGCTCCACGGATAATAGGTGCAGCCAAAGAAGATCATCGGCGTCAGAACCATACTGAACATCAGGCCGATGTGGGTTTGATTGACGCTGCAGCCTAGCGCCAGTCCGCCGCAGGCGGAGAACAGCGCCACCAGCACTGTCACGCAGGCGAATCGCAGCGGAGAACTCAGGTTGAATTCCACTCCCGGCCGCAACAACAGCCATGCCATCGGAATGACCGCCAATCCTGCAGCCAGCGCTTGCAGCGCGCCGAAGAAAACTTTTTCGATCGCCAGCCACGAGATATTGATCGGAGCCAGCAGGCGGTCTTCGATTTCGCGCGTGAATTGGAATTCGGCAATCAATGGCATCGCGACCGCCCAGACGCCGGTGAACACCATGCTGATCGCCATGATTCCAGGCAGGAGCAAGCTCTTATAGGCCGCCGGCATGTAGCCGCTTGAGACCATGACGCGGCCAAAAATGAACACGAACATCATGGGCTGCAGGAAAGTTTGCAGTATCAGAGGAACAAAGTTGCGGCGGGCGACGTGAGCATCGCGGCCGAGCAGCGCCAGAAAAGTCGTCCAGTTCAATCGCGCAGGCTCCTTCCCGTGTGGTGCAGAAAAAGATTTTCAAGGCTCGGCTCGGAGATGTGCACATCGCACAATTCGACTGACGTGGCAGAGGCGAGATTCGCAATTTCGCCGACCAGCGAGCCTCCGCGATCGGCATAAACGTCGGCGGAGTTGTCGTTATTTGCGGTCGGGCGAACTTCTCGCACTCCCGCCAGACATTGCAGTCGTTGCAGCATCTCCGTCGAGTGCTGGCCGAAGCGCAAGCGCAGCAGATATCCGCCGGGAACCGACGCCTTCAGTTCCGCCGGTGTACCGAGCGCAATATTTTTTCCGTGATCGATGATGGCCAGTCGCTGGCACAAAGCGTCTGCCTCTTCCATGTTGTGCGTGGTCAGAAGAATCGTTTTGCCGTGTTCGTTGTATTCGCGAATGATCTCCCAGAGCAGCAACCGCGTCTGCGGGTCGAGGCCGGCGCTCGGTTCATCGAGGAAAAGCACCTGCGGATCGTGCATCATGGCGCGAGCAATGGCGAGGCGCTGCATCATGCCGCCGGAAAATCCGCGCACCATCTGGTCGGCGCGGTCGGTGAGTTTAAAGCGCTCGAGCAGCGTGGTGGCGCGTTCCGTTCGCTCGCGAGAGTCGATACCAAAATACGCGCCATGGAAGAGCAGAATCTCCCGAGCGGTGAGCGTGAAGTCAAGATTCGGACGCTGCTGCACCACGCCGATCAGACGCTTGACTGCGACCTGCTCTGCCCAGACGTCGTGATCGCCTATCCAAGCTTGGCCGCTGGTTGGCCGCACGCGCGTGGTGAGAATTCCTACGGTTGTCGATTTGCCCGCGCCGTTTGGACCTAGTAGTCCGAAGATTTCTCCGGGTAAGACTTCGAGAGAAATTCCGTCAAGCGCGACGATCTGGGGCTTGGGCTGCTTGTTTCCTTTGTTGCGCGCGGCGCTGAAGCCGAAGCCTCCGCCGGAAGCGAGCGGCGGCGGCGAGGTGTAGGTCTTGCGTAAATCCCGAGTTCGAATGCCAGTCGACATCGCTAGTCTGTGCAGCGGAGGTCTTGCCCCGGAAGATTCCGATAAGCATATCAAAGCGAACCCGTCCCCGCTGCTGCGATCTCGCTCTGACGCCAGAGGCGGGCTGCTATATTCAATTTGCGGTTTTCCGCACAGCTGCGGACGAACTTGAGCAGGTGGAGGAAGAATGGGCCCAGGTTGTAGGAGCAGGAACTTTTTCTGTCTGGCAATTTTCATATCGATATCAATTTCAGTTTTCGCCGCGAATTCCCCGACCATCGTGCTTTCTGTCGATGCCTCGGACGCGCCGCGCAAAATGTTCCACGCGCAGTTGCATATTCCCGCCAAGCCGGGAACGCTCACTCTCTACTATCCGAAATGGATTCCAGGCGAACATGGACCGACTGGTCCGATCACGGATTTGACGGGGCTGAAATTTACAGCGAGCGGAAAGACACTAGCGTGGCGGCGCGATCTGTTGGACGGATTTACTTTTCACGTTGAAGTTCCGGCGGGCGAAAACGAAGTTGTCGCCAATCTCGACTACGCCTCTGCCACTTCCGATGAGCCTGGATACAGCTCGTCTGTTTCCGCGACGGAGAAGTTGTACATCCTTAGCTGGAACACGCTACTGCTTTATCCCGCCGGTTATGCTTCCGATCAGTTGACTTATAGTGCAAGCGTGCGGTTGCCGGCGGGATGGAAGTATGGGACGTCATTGCATGTGGCCACACAGGCGAATCCAAATAATGAGATTAAGTTTGCGCCAGTTTCGCTGACCATGCT
The DNA here is from genome assembly GCA_963800565.1 of uncultured Acidobacteriaceae bacterium. Taxonomy (GTDB): domain Bacteria; phylum Acidobacteriota; class Terriglobia; order Terriglobales; family Acidobacteriaceae; genus Acidiflorens. The sequence goes on along the minus strand of CAWDBM010000006.1, from coordinate 1,452,664 downwards.
GGTCGATGGTCCCGTGCTCACGGGCGAATATATGAAAGTGGTGCCGCTGACTGCGCCCGGCGAAAATCCTCCCGCCGAGCTTGATATCGCGGCGGACAGCGCGGCGGCGCTCGATGCTCCTGAAGAAGTCTGGGAACATTACCGAAACCTGGTGAAGCAAGCGGGGATACTTTTCGGCGCCCATCACTACAACGATTACCACTTCCTGCTGACCTTGAGCGATCACGTTGCGCACTTCGGATTGGAGCATCACGAATCGAATGACAGCCGCGTTGAGGAGCGTTCACTGATCGAAGAAGATGGCAGGAAGCTCGCGTCTGGCCTTTTGCCGCATGAATACGTGCATTCGTGGAATGGAAAATATCGCCGGCCCGCCGATCTCGCGACGCCAGATTATGAACAGCCCATGCAGACCGATTTGCTGTGGGTGTATGAGGGCCTCACGTCGTATTTGGGAGACATGCTCTCCGCCCGTAGCGGCGAGCGCACGCCCTCGTTTGCGCGTGATGAACTGGCGGGGATGGCCGCGGAATTGGATCATCGCTCCGGTCGCACCTGGCGCAATTTGCAGGACACGGCAGATGGAGTTCCCACCATGCAAACCGCGCCCAAGGCCTGGGAAGATTATCGTCGGCCCGTCGATTACTACGATGAAGACGTGCTCAATTGGTTGTGGGCCGATGTCATTATCCGGCAGCAAAACAATGGCGCAAAATCGCTGGATGATTTCTGCAAGTTGTTTCATGGCGCGCCCAGCGGCCCGCCTGCGGTGAAGACTTATACGTTCGATGACATTGTCAACGCGCTCAACCAGATTGCGCCTTACGACTGGCGCGGATTCTGGAAAGAGCGGCTTTCAAATCACGGCCCCGGTGCGCCGCTAGGCGGCATTGAAGCCAGCGGATGGAAACTTGTCTATGACGAAAATCCTTCGGAAGCCGATCGCGCGCTGGATCCCAGTGGCAAAACTATCCACGCGCACTATTCGGTGGGATTGATGATCGCCGCCGATGGCATGGTTCGCGATACCGTCGAAGGGATGATTGGCGCAAAATCCGGCATCGGGCCGGGGATGAAGATTATCGCAGTCAACGGCAGGAGCTTTTCGCCGGATATCTGGCACGATGCCATTCTGGCGGCCAAGAGCAGCCGGTCTCCGATTGAATTGATCGTCGAGAATACGGAATATTTTCGAGTGATCAAGCTTGATTATCACGGCGGCGAAAAGTTTCCGCACCTGGTGCGGGATGAGTCGAAGCCGGATTTGCTGACGGAGATCTATAGGGCGAAGTAAACTCGTTGGGCCGTGCTCAGATTTAATGGCCTTTGCGGGGGATAAATATCGGCTGCGGCGGATCTATTTTGTATTCGGCTCCGAAGCTGGATTGATTGAGAGCGAAGCTGGCTCGGCCGCGGGAATCGATGTAGAGCAAAGGTTGCCTCAGAGGCACGTCGCTGAAGGTTTTTACGAAGGGCATCTCGACTTCGCGTCCTGCGATGGTCACTTTCAATTTATCTCCGCGTTGATAACCGAGCTTGAAGAAGTCTTCGGCGCTGATATTGGTTACCAGGTTGCCGAAGGGGCCGTCGAGGGCGATGACCTCGCCGGATAGGCCTTTGTCGTCGACGGTTGCGGGCTTGAGATCGAGGCGGACGAGTTGGTTGACGGGCGGGCCGACCTGAGTCCAGTCATCGCCCCGGGCAACGTGTGCGCCGACGGGCGAGAAGATATCGCGGCCATGGAAAGTGGAAGAAATTTTGGCGCCGACCATCCAGGCCGGGTTGGTGATCTCGCGAATACTCTCGATGCCGTCGCGATCTTCGACCATGGTCATTAGGCCGTTGTCCGGGAGTACAAAGAACTGGCCGTGCTTTGATTTCACGACTACGGCTTTGCGGGTGCTGCCGACAGTGGGATCGATGACGACTACGAACACTGTTCCAGCCGGAAAGTAGGGCGTGGCGCCGAAGAGGAAGCGGGCGCCGTCGCGAATGGAAAATGGAGTGACTTCATGCGTGAGATCGACGATGCGAAGATTGGGCGCGATGCCATACATGACGCCCTTGCAGAGAGCGACGGAATCGTCGATGATGCCAAAATCGGTCATGAAGACGACAGTCGGCGGAGGTTGCGGAGTCGGTTGCTGCGCCCGAAGTGGGCTGGCGCCGAAGTACGAAACGGCCAACAATAGAACAGAAAGAAGACCTGTGGTTGTGAATGATCTTCGCGTTGTCGGGATTGAGATCTCGCGCATAGAGTCGTGTTCTCCGAAAAGAATTTCAGTGTACTAGAACATGTTCCGATATAGCCTGAAGACGCGGCGGCGGTCTCCCTCAGCGGCTAAAGCCGGGCATTGAAGAACGCTGATTATCGCAGCGGTGAACCGCTGCGCCACCCAAAAGCAGGTGCAAAGATGTGTGAACCGCTAAGCCACCCAAAGCAAGATCAGGGGAGACGAATCTCTGCTTGCTGCATCTATAATCGGAGCGGCAACGGATCATCCCTAAAATTTAGACGAGGAGACAGCGATGTCCAGCGTAATCCCCGAAAAATACGCAGACCTTTTTCAAAAGAAAGCATTCGCCAGCCTTGGCACGCTCATGCCCGACGGACGGCCGCAGGTCACTCCAGTGTGGTGCGACTTTGATGGCCAACACGTGATCTTTAATTCGGCGCGCGGACGCCAGAAGGATCGCAATGTGCGACGCGATCCTCACGTGGCGATGGCGATTATCGATCCTGACAATCCTTATCGCTATCTCGAGATTCGCGGGACGGTGGTTGAGATCACCGAAGATGGCGCCGATCAGCATATCGACAAGATGGCGAAGAAGTATCTGGGAGTCGATAAATATCCTTATGGGCAGCCGGGCGAGGTGCGCGTGATTTATAAGATCCGGCCCGAGCACACGACGGTGATGGGATAATTTTTGAGGCGGGAGGTCAGAATGCAGAGGTTAAACCCCGATCTTACCTCTGCAATCTGACCTCTCACCTCTGCAATTTCTTTCGGTGACCTTTCTTCTTCTCGCCAGTCCAACTCTTAACGGAACTTCGTACCACTGTTTGGCGTATAGAAAACTGCGGGTTCCCGTGATGGATTGCGTCCTGGAGGAAGAGTTATGGAAGTGGTGAAAGATACTGGCGCTGGTTCGGAATTGATCCATGCGCAAGCGAATAGTATTTCGGCGCAGCAGGTGGTGAAAGCCGCACACGAAGAGCTCCTTCAGCTGATGCGGCAGCGGGCCGAGATTATGAAGCGCATTGGCACGGTGAAGCAGACCATCGCCGGATTGGCTAATCTTTTTGGCGACCAGGTGCTCGATGACGACCTCCTCGAACTGATCGATCGCAAGCCCAATGGACGCCAGCCGGGTTTTACCAAGGCGTGCCGCAGGGTACTCATGGAAGTGCGGCGTCCGCTCGGAGCGCGCGAGGTTTGCGTGGAACTGGAGCGGAATGCTCCGGCGGTTCTGGCGCGGCACAAGGATCCTCTGGCATCGGTGACGACGGTTTTGAATCGCCTGGTGGATTATGGCGAGGCGCGCAGCTTGAGCAACGACCGCGGTCGGCGGGTTTGGGAGTGGGTCAGTGAGGTTGACGGGGCGGGGCTCATGGCCTCGCGGCGAACGGCCTGAGGATTTGCGAGAGCAGGCAACGCCCGCAACCATAGGAAGCGCCGGCAACGGGAAAGCTAATTCCAACCACATCGGTAACAGCAACCGCAAGCGGCCGCGGACAGGAGTGTCCGCGCCACACTTCTCGTCTTGAACAGAGCCCTCCGCGCTGATTTTTCAGTACTTTCGTAACTCTCAGTTGGGCCGTCGATGACGGTATTCTAGCCGTGATTCTCCCCCTGTGTTTACCAACTCAATCTTCAGGGTGTAGTGCGGCTTATCACCGCGAGGCGATAGCAATGGCGACGATGTTTGGCCGGTTTGAAATTCAGAGTGAACTTTCGAAGTCCGAGAGCGCCGAGATTTATAAGGCGCTGGACACGGAAACTAACCAGGTCGTAGCGCTTAAGACGCAGAGTCTGGAGCCGCTCGGCGAGCGCGCGGCCTCTTTTGTGGAGACGCTGGTCGCAGAGGGCGAGAGCTCGCGCGATCTGGGCGGACAGAACATCGCGCTGCTCTACGGAGCGGGTGAGATCGACGGCCAGTTCTGCGCCGCGATGGAATACATACAAGGCAACAGCATTGCCACCATGCTGGCGCGCAAAGAAGGTTTTTCCATCTGGGATCTGCTCGACATTACGCGCCAGGTTTGCGCGGGGTTGGAGAGTGCGGCGGCGAAAAATGTAGCTCACTGCTCGCTTGAACCGGACAAGATTCTAGTGCAGTGGGATGGGATGGTAAAGATTCTTGGGTACGGCATTTCCAACATGAGCCTGCTCGAGGCGGAATCAGGCAAAGGGTTGGGGAAGCTGATGCCTTATTGTTCACCGGAACAGATTCGTGGAGAAGCTATCGATACGCGGTCGAACCTGTTTACGCTGGGAACGATCCTCTACGAGATGGTGGTGGGGCGCAAAGCGTTCGACGCGGCCGATCCGGTTACGCTGCTGACGCGGATTGAGAATGAAATGCCGCTCAGCCCGTCGGAGGTGAACGCGAAAATTCAGCCGGCAGTCAGCGCGCTGATTATGAAAGCACTGGCGAAAGATCCGGCGGAGCGTTATCAAAGTGCGCGCGCATTGCTCGAGGACCTCGAAACGTGCAAGGAGAACGGCAAGAAAACGGCCGAGCCGAAAAAGACTGCGACGGCTGCGAAGGTTAATGTGGATCCAGCGGCCCGGGCGGCTGCCGCCAGCAAGTTTGTCTCTTCAAGTGCGGGAGCGACCGCGCCTGCGGCTCCGCCAAAGCCAGCTTCTCAAGTTACTCCGAGACCAGTTTCGTCTCACCTGACTTCCTCGGGCCCAGCCGCTGCGCGAGCGACTGCGCCGGTGGTCTCTCCCTCTGTTCGGCCTGTGACTGAATCCAAGGCGGCTGCGGCCGCGGCGGGCGCCCAGACGGGAGGCGGCGCTTACGGTGTATCGCAAGTCAACGCCACCAGACCGGGCGATTCGAGTTCGAAAAATGCAAATTCTGGCGCGCAACTTATCAGCGACTTTGAAGTAAATGGGTCTGCATCGGAGAGTGCAGCGAGCCCGGCCTTGTCCGCCGCGGTAGTCGAACCAGAGCCGGTGGAGGAGACACCGCGCGCGGCTGGGGATCCGATGATGTCCGCGCCGGCAGTTCCGTCAGCGAGCGTAAGCTTCTCTGATCTTGAGGAGTTGCCTCCGCTGAAGGAACCGGTGATTTCGACATCGTTTGTTGTGCCCGAAGCACCGGTGGTGACCGAGCCGCTAATTCTGTCCAAGCAAAAACAAAAAGAGGAAAAGCCGAAGGTCGAGGTACGGGAAGTTGCGCAAAAGGCGATGCATGAAATCGCGACGGTTCCGCCTCGGCTGATGATCTATTCGATTCTGGGAGCAGTGGGCCTGATACTGGTGGTCGCGATCGCGGTCTTTTTCCATGTGCGATCGGAAGACGACGGCTCGACGGCGGCTCCGCGGCCGACCAAAGCGGCAGAAGAGAGAGCGGCAAAGTCAGTTGCCCAGGTTCCGGCGGCAGCGCAACAGGAGACACCGGTTGCGCCAATTATGGAACCACAACCCGACTTGAACGTACGCCAGGTCGAAAAGCGGGCTGTAAAGGTGACACGGCGCGCCCCTGCTCCAGCGCCGGTGCCGGTTGTCATTCCGGGGCAGGCGTTGATTGACTCGACCCCACAGGGCGCGCAATTTCAGGTCGATGGGAAAAGCGATCCCTCGTGGGTTACGCCGTTCAGCTTGGTTAATCTGGCGCCGGGCAAGCACATTATCTCGGTCAGCAAGGCTGGCTATTCGTCGGACATACGAGCGGTGGACGTGACCGCTGGCGGAAAAGCGTCGCTGGTGCTGCATTTGTCGGCCATCAACGCACTGGTGGCAGTGAACAGCACGCCGCCGGGGGCGGAAGTGATCATCGACGGCAAGCCGACGGGGCGAGTGACGCCGGCACAATTTGCAGTGGAAAAGGGATCGCACACAATTTTCCTGCGCAAGCAGGGATATCTCGACGAGACGACGGTCGCCGATCTGGGCCCGGCTCAGAATTTCCAGTTTGCGCCAACACTCAGAGCGCTCGGCAACACCGATGACATGAAGGCGATCGGCAAGTTCAACAAGCTCTTCGGGCACGGGGGGGACGGCGCGGCCGGCATGGGCTCGATTGTCATCCACACCCAGCCAAAGGGTGCGCAGGTCGCGATCAACCAGCGCGTGCTGGATAAGACCTCCCCGACGGGAGTGGAGGTGCAACCGGGAAACTATGTGGTGGACGTTACCATGACCGGTTTCAAGCCAATCCACAAAATCATCAGCCTCGACAAAGGCGGCAAGGCCGTGATCGACGAAATTCTGGAACGGCAATAGACGACGCGCCGGGCTGGAGCCGGCGTGTTTGCGTCCTTCGGCCTCCCCGCGGCATTTCAGTTAGGGATATCGGGATACCCCCAACGACTGAGATGCGAGTCTCAATGAACGCTATCGCCTGGTTACGACAGTTGACTTCGGTTTGCCCGTCAGAACGAAGCCGCTGGCGCGGCGGACGCTGCCGCGTAGGTGATGTCGGCAGTCGTTGATTTTCAGTTCAGATAATTTGTGGGTCACAAGGAGGTGTCCCTGTGACCCATCTACGCAAAATGATGCTGGAAGAACTCCAGGGTCGAAAATCACTGCGCTTGTGCTTGGCTTGGTTGAGGGTTCGGTGGTTCGATCCGATAGCCGAGGTTTCGGAGTTGCCGGATCATCTTCCAAGTGCGCAGTTGCTTCGATCGTTTGGTAACGGCAGGACCGCGTTCCTCGTAACGAACTCCTTGGTGCAGGATCAGCCAGATCAGTCGACACTGGCGATGTGCAATGGCTCCGATGGCTTGATTGTGTCCCAGGCGCGGGACCGAGCGGCGATACACGATCTCGAATAGGCTTCCTTTGGTCCTGGCTGCGGCGTTCGCAGCTTGATTGAGTAAGCGTCGCATGTGGCGGTTGCCCTTTGGAGAGCGGTGGCTGTGGTTTACGCCCGCGCTCTCGTCGTCGCCCGGGCAGGCACCGACCCACGAGGAGAGACATTTCTCGGAGGGAAATGTTGCTGCGGCAGCGCCGACTTCTGCAATGATCTGCTGCGCTGAATCCACTCCCAGACCAGGTACCTCTGCCAACCGCTGAACGGCATCTTGGTGCTCGCCGAGCAAACTGGCCATTTCCCGATCTAGCCGGCAGATCTGGTCATCGATCAATTGCAATTCCTCCAATGCCAACTTCACCAGCCGCCGGTAGACAGGGTTCAACTGCGTACACGCGCCGAGCGCGTCGCACAGCTGCTCGGGGGTTGCGCGCAAGTGTTTATCCGCCAAAGCGGCTAACGTGGCTGGGTTGGTTTCGCCTTCGGCGATTGCCTTCAGCATCCGCTGGGCGCTGAGGCCCAGCAGATCGGAGACGAGACTGGACAGCTTGATATGAGCTTCTTCCAGAAGAGACTCCAGCTGGTTCTGCAGCCGTATTCGATCGCACCTTAACTGATACTTCTTGCGCATGACGGTGCGCCAGAGACGTTGCTCGGGATCGGGCACAAAGCTCAAGGTTAATTCTTGGGCCACCAGTCGCTTCACCAGACGTTCAGCATCAGGGAAATCCCGCTTGCGTCCTCGTCGTCCACGATTGGATAGCGCCTGTGCTAAATGCAGGGTTCCAGACTTCCGCTTTGCGCCTTCTCGTTTCTCGCATACTGGTTTCCAATATCTTTCCAGCGCTTCCCACACTGGTTTCCAGTATTGGGCCGTCGATTCCATGACGACTTCTTCCGCCTCTTGCTCGAGTAGCCATGCCGCCAGCGATCGTAGTTGTTCGGGGCTACTGCTGAACTTCCTCCGCTCAAAGTGGAACTCGCTATCGACTTCGACATCAGACACAACGACAGCGAGCATTCTCTTGTGGACATCAATTCCCGCTATCCTATAGGACATAGTTCCTCCTGGCCGGAGCAGAGAGCATGCTGCGGTTACCTTAAGCAGGGTCGCGGGCTATCGCCACTCCCACTAGGGAGTACAACGACACCCAATTATTCGCTCAAACACGCACGCTCCGGATCAGACAGCGACACGGCTTCGACTTCTCCAGTGAGTTCTCGACCTCGCAGCTCCGGACGCTGCGATCTTAGCGCTAAACACATTTTCATGAGGTTTCGCGGGCCGGTCGGCCCTAAAAGGACAGCGACGTCATTACTCTGAGGCGACCACACAGCGTTACATTCGCTTGATCGAGCGGTTTGCTCAGCACTTCCACTGCTCGCCCGATCGGCTGGGACCGCGGCACATCCGCGAGTACCAAGCCCAACTCTTCACCGTGCACAAACTGACTCCCGGTTCGGTGACCAACCATCTCTGCGCCCTACGCTTCCTCTACATCCAGACACTGAAGAGGCCCCTGGAGCATTGCCGACACTCCCTATCCTAAGAAGCGCTATCGCCTGCCCACTATTCTCAGTCCGGAAGAAGTAGCACAGCTCATCGAGGCCGCGCCGACTCCCTTCTATCGCACCATTTTGATGACCCTCTACGGCACCGGCGTGCGCCGCACCGAGCTCACGCGCCTGAAGGTCAGCGACATCGATAGCCGACGCATGGTCGTGCACATTCAGGACGGCAAAGGTGGGCAAGACCGCGACGTGATGCTCAGCCACGTCCTGCTCGAGGAACTGCGCGCTCATTGGCGACGTCTGCGCAAAAAGTCCGTCTGGTTATTTCCCGGCAACCGCTGGCACAGCGGGGATCACCCCACCGATACCAAGACTCCCTACCACGCTTGCGTCGAGGCCGCCCGCCGCGCCGGGATTAAGAAACGTGTCTATCCTCACGTACTCCGCCATTGCTTTGCCACCCATTTACTTGAAGCTGGCGCTGACCTGCACACCATCCAGATCCTGTTAGGCCATCACGATCTGAAAGAAACCGCTCGCTATCTGCACCTCTCGCAACGGCACCTGCATGCCACGCCCAGTCCGCTGGATGCGCTGGTGCTCAAGAAAGGCAGGTCGTCCGAGGAGGAGTAGATGAGTCGGCCACAGTTCGAGGTGGCCGACATCATTCGCAGCGCAGGCACAGACTTCATTGAGCGCAACCGTCACTGGCTCCGCTGGACACATATGAAGGTGCTGCGTGCCATCGCACGCTGTCGTACGGCCGCGCTCGGCGGCCATATCGATCAGTGCACTCGCTGCGGACATCGTGCCACCATCTCGTACAACAGCTGCCGCAATCGGCATTGCCCGAAGTGTCAGACCGGTGCCCGGGAACGCTGGATCGCGGGACGTCGCCGCGAACTGCTGCCCACGCCCTACGTCCATGTCGTCTTCACGCTGCCGCCGCAACTGGCTTCGTTAACACTCCAGAACAAGAAAGTCATCTATGGGTTGCTGCTTCGGGCCAGCGCAGAAACTCTACTCGAAGTGGCGCGCAATCCCGCTCATCTCGGAGCCGAGATCGGCTTCTTCGGCGTGCTCCATACCTGGAACCAGAAACTCCAACTTCATCCCCATGTCCACTGTGTCGTTCCCGCCGGCGGACTCTCCCGCGATCACGCCCGCTGGATTCGCTCGCACCCACGCTTCTTTCTTCCCATCGCTGTACTCCGGCGCGTCTTTCGTGGCAAGTTCGTCGCGGCTCTTAGATCTGCTTTCCAGCATGGCCAACTGCACCTGGCCGGAGAACTCGCACCGCTCACCCATCCCAAGTTCTTCGCGGCCTGGCTGCGTCCGCTCTTCCGCAAAGATTGGATCGTCTACTCCAAACCACCCTTCGGCGGACCCGAGTACGTGCTGCAGTATCTCGGCCGCTATACCCATCGCGTCGCCATCTCCAACCACAGACTGGTTTCATTCGACGACGGCCAAGTCACCTTTCGTTGGCGCGACTCCGCTCACAACAATGAGCACAAGCTGATGTCGCTATCACGCGATGAGTTTCTCCGTCGCTTTCTCCTTCACTTGCTCCCCAAGGGCTTTGTCCGCATCCGCCACTTCGGCTTCCTCGCCAACCGAAGGCGCGCTGCTCTGCTGCCACGGTGCTTCGCCGCTCTCCACGCGACTCCCCCGAAAAACGAATCGGAAACCTCAACCGCTACAGCGCACCCGCTGTGGCGCTGTCCCAAGTGCGGCGGACCGATGGCCGTTGTCGAACGATTCACAGCGGCACAACTCCAACTCCGTTCCCCACCGCTCCTGGCCACGGCTGCATGAAATCACTCGCCCACACACCGCACTGTCGGCGCGCTTCAGAGCGTTTCGCCGAAGTCTGTCTCCATAGCCCCCAGACACCTTCTTCTTGTCCCTGCCTCGGCTCACTTCCGCCATCGACTCGTCTTTGCACAGGTGCGCCGGCTGCTACTTCAGCGGCCTTGACCACTCCACCTAACTTCAACCCCTCTGCCTCACTCCATTCAATTTGCATAGGTCCCGCGTCCGCCGCGCCAGCGGCTTCCTTCTGACGGCTTTTTCGAACGCGACGCCTCACACTTTCTTTCAGCTTTGAGCACTCATCCCGGCGTCGCGTCCGAAAAAGCACTAGCGTCAACCGGAGATCATGGGTGAAACGACTTGTTACTCCGCCGGTTTCGATGACGCGGGCCCGGACATCGCGACACGAGTGTCCTTCCCACTCATAGAGGGCCGGGGACTGAGTTTGAATACAGTCCCCGCGTCGTAGGTGCCCATCCAGTTGACCTTCCTGTTTAATCCCGAACTCGGACCTCAGGGGGTCAGTTCGTACACCGTGCCTCGGTCGTTGGCTCCGCCATCAGAAGTTACTCCGTAAAGGTTGCCCGAGCTTCCAAGAATCGGGCTACTGTACGGGAGCTCTCCAGACGCTAGATTGAAGCTCCACAGAAGCTGATATTTATAGGTTGTGCCGCTTACCACCAGCTCAAAGACCGTTCCGCAACCGTTGATGCCGAGGCATTCCGTGCCGCCACCGGAGGCTGTCGTGCTGTAAATGTTGCCGAAAGAGTCGAGCGTTACTCCCCCGCCCGGATTTTCGCCGGTTTTCTCCCCTGTGAAGGAATGTAGGACCCTTTCCGTGTAGGTTCCTTTATTTTTTCCCGTCTTCACTGGGGTCAGCTTCCAAACCGTTCCGTAATTCTTGCTGCCGCCATTTGTGGTCGTTCCGTAAACCTTGCCCTCGCTGTCGATCGCTGGCGGACCATTGGGATACAAGCCGTCGGGCGAGCCGTTGAAAGTGTGAATGTTTTCGGATACCCACCCACTCTGGGAGAGCGAAAGCTTGAACACATGCCCTGCACCACTGCTGTCAGCGTCCACGCCATAGACGGCTCCCGCGGTATCGATGGCCAATCCGGCTTGTATGTTGCCATCCGGGTAAATCAACGCTTCGCTCCATCCACCACTGCCGTTGGGAGAGAGTTCAAACACGCCTTCTCCACCTCCAAGAACCGTGCCATAGAGATTTCCGGCGGAGTCCTCAACGAGATTTCCACTGGGGAGGTAACCGTCCGCGCAGTCGCTCAGGGAGCAGAAGTTATAGAGCACAGCTTCGCACCAGCCGTTGCCCCCGTTTGTGCCACTGGGGCAACCCGGCGGCGAAAGCGGTTCGGAAAAGATCTCGAAGACTGTGCCGCAACCTGAACCGAAACAGGAATTGGTGCCACCGCCGAAGGTCGTGCCATAGAGGTTTCCCGGCCTTCTAAGGTTCCCGTTGAGAAAGGCCAGATTGCCTTCGGGCTGCACTCCGTCCGCGCAATTGGCGATGGAACAAAAACTGTAGAGCACGAATTCGCACCAGCCGTTCCCCGTGTTGGACCCGCTTTCGCACCCAGTCGCGGGCTCGGGATAAATGCCGAAAACGGCGCCTCCGCCGTTAGCGCCGCCAGAGGGGGTCGTGCCGTAGAGATTCCCGTACAGACCGAACGTAAGGGGGCCGTTGGGAACTCCGCCGTCGTTGCAAAACTCGCCGATCGAACAAAAGCTGTAAAGAACCGCCTCCGTTTGTGCCTGCGCCTTCGGGAGTGCAATCAACAAGAGCACTGAGAGCACAATAGCTGTAGCTGCGACCCGCGGTAGCGATGTAGGTTTCATATTGTCTCCTGCTTGAATTAGGAATTGCCGCCAAACGGGGAAGCTTCTTGGCCTCTAATTAGGAAAACGGAAATGGCAGGCAAAAGACGACACGTCAGGCAAGATTTTTTGTAATGTAAGGGAGCTGGCAAATCCGTTGAAGCTGTCATGCGTTGCTGTCGCTAGATTCTCGGCAGGAAGACAGGGGGCAAGCCATTCAGCGAAAGGGACTTGGGCGACGCCACCAAAGTCAATTGACGTTAAATCGCGTGGCTGTTGAAAAACTCTTTTCAGGGAACTTCAGCAAAAAAATTCGTCCGCAAGTTATTGAATTTTCGTTCGCCGTAGTCACGGAAATTCACTGAAATTACTTCTTTGGTTCCTTTTTCAACAGCCACTCGCGATTACGCTCATTGATACGGGACAGGTCCGCGTGATGGGTATCACATCCCTGCTGCCTCGCATCGTGCTAGATATGGCTTATTATCAGGTGCTGTCATGCCGTCCCAGCCTACCCCGGACAAGTTGAGCCCAGAACTTCTGGAGGCACTGCGCGGGATCAAAACGGTGCGACAGTTTCCGAGGGGGGCGATGCTGTTTCAGAAAGACTCCCCGGTCACGGGGGTTTACCTGGTGGAGAGCGGCGAGGTTCGCATCCTGCTGCCTACCGGCAACCGGCAAAACCAACTGCTGGATGTTGCGGGGCCGGGGACGATACTCGGGCTCAGCGAGAGCCTAGGCGGAGAAAACTATCGTGTGACGGCGGAAGCCGGCGATCAAACGACGGCAGCCTTCATTCCGCGCCAGGACTTTCTTGAATTTTTGCGCGCGCACGGCGATTTCTGTGTGGAGGTCGTCCGTATGCTAAGCCATGAATTACACAGCCTTTACCACAAGTTTCGCAGTATCAGCGCACACCCTGGGCGTCCGCGGCATCGAGACTTGGATGAACAACTGAATTAAAGGAGGAAAAGCGGAGGCAGGAAAAGACAGGAAAAGAAGGTGCAGGAAAAGCGAGAGCGGGTGACGGGAAAAGCAAGAGCGCAGGGCGGCGTCTGCCAACGGATTCAAGTGCGCTTTTCCTGCGCGCTTTTCCTCGCACCTGCATTTGCTACGCTCTTGCTTTTCCCGATTCTTAGTCTGCTTTGAACTTGATTGTGATTTGCGTTTTGATTTCTACGGGCTCGCCATCGAGATAGTAGGGCTTGTATCTCCATTGCCGGACGGCCTCGAGCGCGGCCTGTGCGAGAACGGCATCCCCGCTCAAAACTTTGGGATTCACCACCATGCCTTCTTTGTTGACGGTGGCTTCGATCTGCACTGCGCCCTGGGCGTGGATTGCAAGCGCCGCGTGAGGATACACAGGGTTAACGCGCTTGATGAGTAGTCCCTGAGAAACACCTTGCGAAACTTTTATCGTGGTCAGGGGGGCCTTGGGCATAGCCGGTCCCGAGGAAGACATCAGGCCGCTCAAGTTGCTGCTGGTGCTGGAAGCCGAGGCGACCTCGCCGGGAAGCTGTGGCGCCGCTTCGTCGGTAACGGCTTGTTTTCGCGTTGTGGTTGATTTGACAAGTAAGGGCGGCGCATCGGTCTTATTGGGAGCCACGGCCGGATCAGCTGAGGAATTGGCCGCGTCGGCGCCGGATGCGATGCGAATTGACGAAGAATTAGCGCTTCCAGCCGAAGGCTTTTCGTGCGGCGCCGAGGCCGCGATTTTGGGAGTTGAGGCGGGGCTGGTTGCACTTGCGCGCGCCGGCGTTGTAGCAGAAGACACAGGTGAAGGCGACGGCGCTGGCGCGGCGGGAGTAGACGTCGGGCTAGACATCGGGCTAGACATGGGGCGGAGCGCGGGCTGCCCTGAGTCTTGCGGCGAGCTTACCGGCGATGCGGCGGCGGGAGCCGGCTTGTTGAACGTTTGGTATCCGACATAACCGAGCGCTGCCAAGGCAAGAACAACCACGGCGGCGATCATGATCTTCTTTTTTCCGCCCGACTCAGTGGAATCCTCATCGCCTAATGCGGCAAACGATGGAGCGTCGGAGATACTCGCTGAACTGAAGGCTGGGGTCGCGACTGCCTCGTACGCATCGGTTTCGCGCAAAGTAGCGGACGGCAGTTCACTAGTCTTAGCTTCCGGGGTCTTCGCTTGGGCAACTTTCGATTCGGGAATCTTGGGCTCGGCTATTGTCGGCTCGGCCGACTTGGATTCGACGATTCTGTTGGTTGTTATCGCAACAGTTGCATCTTTCGCGGGGGCGGTAGCTGCGGCGGATCCGAGCGCCGTCGCGAACCGGCGATTTGTATTTTGGGCGGCGAAGAGATTCGGGGATGCGGGGGTCGCCGCTTCGACGACCGGTTCCTCTGCGGCCGTAATCTGCAGTGGATCGATGGGCGCCGGGATATGGGCGGCCTTATCTTCAACGATAGCGACCATCGCCGGCAGAGTTTCCACTTCAGGTGCCTCCTGCCGCGCGGGCGGAGCGATTGCAACCGCCTCCCGGCTTGGGGGCTGGAATGACTGGTTGGACGACGCTGTTCTTACTGGAGTCGCCGGCGTTGCCGCATTGGTACTGGCGACCGCCGCATCGGAAGTTTTCCGTAAGAGTCCGCGCGCCACGCGGAGCGTCCCCTTGGCCTGTTCGACATTGATTGGCTTGGTCAGTACGAGATTGGCGCCGATGCGGTAGGCCTTGGCCACGCCCATTTGCCCTTCGACCAAAGCGATGGCCAATGAACTTTGATTGGCGCTGGAGTTTCGCGCGCTCTTAAAAAGCAGGGAAGCGTTCTGTTCGTTTTCGCTGTCGACGACGATGGCGTCGTAGCGTTGCGACATCAGCCTTTTGACTGCAGCAAAGGGTTCGTGTACGGCCTCGATGGTGAAGTCGAGTTCGCTGAACACCTGGCTTACGACGCTAGCCAGCTTTTCATCGGGGCAAAAAAGAAGAGCTTGGTAACCCATAATAAAGCCATCGTAGGTAATGCAGTGGGTACCAGCAAGTTACGGCGGTAATTGTGGAAAGGCAGTCGATAGTCGATAGTCGTTCGTCGTTCGCGCAGAAATTCGAACCGGGAATCCGAACGGCCATCGACGAACGACCAACGACGTGTTTTGCTACGGCTTCTGAAAGTCTACGATCACGATGGTCTGAAAGGGGAGCGATTTTCCATCGCGCACGTAGGGACGGTAGCGCCATTGTTTTACGGCTTGCATGGCGGCGGGCGCTAGCGTCGCGTTTCCTTCCACTAAACGGAGGCCGGCGACTTTTCCCGCGTCATCGATCACCGCTTTGAGGACGACCGTTCCTTCGGATCCCTCAGCGCGCGCCTCGGCGGGATATTTTGGCGGGACGCCGGTAACCAGACGTTTCTGCGCTCCCTGCGACGAGAGAATGATGGCTGTGTTTTCGGCCGGTAGTGGCGCGCTGGATGAAGACGAATTCGAAGCTGCGGTTGCCGCTGCTGGCGCGGTGTCCTTCTTGGTATTGACCGGTTTGCTGGTGATTGATGCAGCGATTGCAGTGCTCCCCGAATCCTTCGGAGCAGTCACCGCGGCTGAAGAAGGCGACGATGGAACTGAAACGGCAGCGGAAGGTGATGTGCCAGTCGATGCTGCGGCAGTTGATGACGCGGCGGGTGGCGGCGCGGACGCTGCATCAGTCGCGGAATCCGAAGGCGCTGCTTGCGCAGTGGCTTGATCGGCTGTCAATACGGGTGCGGGCGCTGGCGCTGCGGACGGCGCTGGCTGAGCCGACGGTCTCACTGAATTTGGCGATTGTGCCGGAGCCGTCGCCACCCCTGCCAGCGCCAGCACTCGATCGATCTGTGGTTGGGCGATAGCGCGGAATCCGGGCTCATACATCCACGCGCCATAGAGGCCGCCAGCGGCGATCGCCAGCGTCATCAGGGCGACGAGCGGACCGCGCTTCGGTTGGCGGGCTCCGATGGTAGCGAAAACCGGCGCGGCATCTGACTTCGCTCCCGCATCATCATGGTGAGCCTGCGCGCGTTTTAAACTGTCTTTGTTGGAATCAGAATGTTGCGAGTCGATCTTCGGCAATGACACTTTCTGGTCTTGTATCGATTGAGATTTTGCGCTCTCCGATTCCTCAAGTTCTGTTCTTTCCAGTTCGGCGAGAACGGGGTCGTCAGAAGGGGTCAGGGGTATCACCGGTTTCGAATGGACTGGAGCGAAGATCTCGTCTTCTTTCACAGCGGCGGCAGAATGCGTGCTCGCAGTGGCAGTCGTTAAATGAGCGCTCGCTATGGCGGTTGAAACTAAATTCGAAGGCGGGCCCGCATCCTCAGTCGCCTGTGAAGAACCGGCGGCCGCGGCCGCCGCCTGGGCAGAAACGTTGCTGTTGGCGCCGGCCGGAACATCTTTTCGCACGCGGCCAACGGCGGTGCGGATGGTAGTTCTCGCCTGGTCTTTCGCGACCGGCTTAGTCAGAATCAATTCCGCGCCCAGCCGAAATGCCGTAGGCAAACCGGCGCGGCCATCGACGATGGCGATGGGCACGGGATTGTTGCCGTTTTTTCCCCGGCGGCAGACGTCAAAGATCAATTTCGCTGCCGGCAGGTTTTCGCAATCAACCAGCACCAGATCAAAGGCGTGGGAATTCAGCAGTTGGGCGGCAGAAGTTCCGTCGAGCGGACGCTCGCAGGTTACGGACATTTCTTCGAGAACGCCGGTAATGGCGCTGACCGCCTGGTCATCCGGCGACAACAGCAGGGCAAGAGGCATAACTCTCTCATGCTAGGAAGCGCAGTCAGAAGCCGCAAGTTACGGGGGTAAGGGCGTGACGATCCCCATAGTTTCAGAGTCCGTTTCAGCGACTGGTTTCAGGAACGGCTCTGGCCGTCCGCGGTCGCCGAATCCGGTGGAGGATAGGCAATGGTGTCGCGGAAGGTCGACATTTCGGCGGGGGCGAAATCGGGGAAGGGCAACTGGTGCTGCTCGCGCCAGTGCTGGACCTGCCGTTCGGCGGCAGCGGCTTTCTCTTTGTCGAGGCCGGAATCGCGCGACAAATAGAGGGTCTGCGAGGGAAGGGAGATACTGGTGCCCGACTCCTCGACAATATCCATGATGCGCAGCAGGAGGTCTTCGCGGATGGCGATGAATTCGTTGGAGTCGCGCGTCAGCACGTAGCTGGAAATTTCAATTCGCAGGGCGCTGGCGTCGAAGTTGGCGAAGCGGATGGTCGCACTGCCGCTTTCAATTTTCGGGTGGGCGTATAACATGCGGCGAATCTCGGCCAGCAGATAGCGCAGTTGGTCGGCGGAGGTTTCACAGCGGATCGCGAGCACTGGGGCGAACTGGATTTTCTCGCGACGCGTGAAATTCTCAATGTTCATGGTGGCAAGCGTGCCATTAGGAATGGAGAGCTGGGTGCGCGCGTCGGTGCGCACGCGCGTCGAGCGCAGGCCGATATCTTCGACGGTTCCGGTGCGGTCGGCAAAGCGGCAATAATCGCCGACGCGGATGACGTCATCGGCGAGCACGGAGATTCCGCCAAAAAGATTTTCCAGCGTTTTCTGGGCGGCAAAAGCGATGGCGATGCCGCCGATGCCGAGGCCGGCAAGCACCGTCGTCAGATTGAAGCCCATGATGGCCAGTATGAAAAGGAGGGCGGTGATGACGACGAGGGCCCGGAGCAGGCGGTCAGCCAGAACCATAAGCGTTCCGGTGCCGATGCGGCCCGAGCTGATGGCATGGATACGCAGCCGCTGCATGGTGAGGCTGGCGATACGCAGAAGAAACCAGAAAACGCCGATGCTGATGATGACGTTGGCGGTCCGGTAGTAATAAACGCGGGGCAGCAAGGGCAATCCGAGGTAGGCAACCATCACGCGATGCGCGAGCGCGCTGAAGGAAACGAGCAGCGGCTTCGACATGCGGCTGTAGGAATGCAGGTTGGGGCGATTGCGGAACCTGAGCCACAGTCGGCGCGGAATCGCCAGTAGGAGAACGATGGCCCAGCCGATCACGATGGCTACGGGGATGGCGGCGAGAAGCGCCAGCCATTGCCAGAGCGGCATGCCGAGAAACACATTTCGCACCAAAACCGGCGGTAGTTTGTTCTCGACCTGATGAGCTTCGACGCTGTCGTAAAGCTCAGGAACTTTGCTGAGCGTGTCGGCGGAAAAGAGCCAGATTTTGCCCGCGCTTGGATCGCTGACTCGGACAAGAATGACAGGGATGTCAACGTCGCGTGTAGAAAATTGTCCAACCGTTTGTTGATCGGCGGTGCCGAATTCGGGATCGCCGTCGGGACGCGTGCTGATGCGGCGGAGGCTGCCGACGAAGGTGCGGTCCATCAATATTTTTAGTTTGCCCGCCAGGTCAGGCCCCTGGGACAGGCGGCGGGCCACGCTCATTTGCAGATAGTCGGCGGCGAGTTTTTCATTGCCGTCTTGTGCGACTTGCAGAAATCCGAGTGCGGTGCCGGAGGGGGTGGTTCGGCCCAAGGGATCCGAGGATGAGGCCGCTGACGGGGCTGGAGCGCTCGGCTTCAGAAGATTGTTCAGTTGCGCGAGCAGGGTCTGCGCCGCCAGGCCATGAGCGGACAGCGAAATGACGAGTAGCAAGAAAAGCAATTTCTTCATCGAGGTTCTAACAAAAAGTCGGCCAGACATCTCCGCGAAACCGAACTCTTCTTTGGGCGCGGGCTTGCAAGACGCCCTTCGCTTCGGCGCGAGGCTCATCACGATCTTTTCGGACGATAGACGTCGGTGGCCTGGCCGTAGAAAACTTCCGCCGACTCCATCATCGTCTCCGACAAGGTTGGATGCGGATGGATCGTCATGCCGACGTCCGCAGCCAGCGCGCACATTTCGATGGCGAGGACGCCTTCGGCGATCAGCTCTCCCGCGCCCGCGCCGACGATGCCTACGCCGAGTACGCGCTCTGTCTTTGGATCGATCAACAACTTGGTGAGACCTTCGGGGCGATCGATGGTAATGGCGCGGCCGGAGGCGGCCCATGGAAATTTGGCGACGGTTATTTCGCGCCCTTGTTCTTTGGCTTGCGTTTCGGTGAGGCCGGCCCACGCGATTTCAGGATCGGTGAAGACGACGGCGGGAATTGCGTTTGGCTCAAATGCTACTTTGTGTCCGGCGATAGCCTCGACGGCGGTGCGGCCTTCGTGCATGGCTTTGTGGGCGAGCATTGGTTCGCCGGCGACATCGCCGATGGCGTAGATCGTGGGGTCAGCGGTCTGGCGCTGGCCGTTGATTTCGATGAACCCCCTTTGATTGACCTTGACTTTGGTTTTGTCGAGGCCGGGAATTTCAGAATTGGGGCGGCGGCCCACGGACATCAACACGCGGTCGAAGACCTGTTCTTTTTCTTTTACGTTGGGACCTTCGAGCGTGACGCGGATGCCGGTCTTTTCATCTTTGAGCGATTTGACGGTGGTGTTCAAGAGGATCGCGTCGAAAAGTTTTTCGAGACGCTTGTGCAGAGGAAGGACGAGATCGCGGTCGGCTCCGGGGAGCAGGCCGGAGAGCATTTCGACGCAGGTCACTTTGGTGCCGAGCGTGGCGTAGACGGAGCCGAGTTCGAGGCCGATGTAGCCGCCGCCGATCACGAGCAGCGTTTTTGGAATGTCGGGGAGATCGAGGGCGCCGGTTGAATCCATGAGGCGCGGGCTGTCGAGTTTCAGGCTAGGCACGACGGTAGGGCGCGATCCGGTGGCGATAATGATTCGGTCGAAGGCGAGATTCTCTTCGCCGCCGGCTTGGCTCTTCGTTACTTTCAGCGTGGTTGAATTTACGAATGCGGCTTTGCCTTGGATGAACTGGACCTTGCGCACTTTCGCTATCTGTCCAAGTCCGCCGGTGAGCTTGGTGACGACGCCGGATTTCCAATCGCGAAGTTTGTTGAGGTCGATCTTGGGCGCGGCGAATTCGATGCCCCAGTTCTTGGCCTGCTCGGCCTCTTCAAGTAGCTTGGCCACATGCAGGAGAGACTTCGACGGGATGCAGCCGCGATAGAGGCAGACGCCGCCGGGATTCACTTCCGGATCGATCAGCGTAACTTTCATGCCCAGGTCGGCGGCGAGGAAAGCGGCGGCGTATCCGCCGGGGCCACCGCCGATTACTGCGATGTTGAGATTTGATGAGTTCGACATTTCGATATCTGTCCTCTTAGTTCATATGTCTTGTCATCCTGAGCGAAGCGAAGGACCTTTGTATTTTCGCCCGCGCCGGCGGAATGCATAGGTCCTTCGCTTCGCTCAGGATGACAGTATTTTTTATTTTCTTCTCTCCGCGGACTCTGCGTCTCGGCGGTAAATGCTCTCTATCCTTGCACCGAAAGCAAGAACGGCTGCTCAAACGCTTCGGCGATCCAGCGTAGGAAGCGGGCGGCGTCGGCTCCGTCGATCAACCGGTGATCGTACGAGAGGGAGAGTGGCAGAATCAAGCGCGGCTCGAATTTACTTTGACCGCTCACCCACTCCGGCTCTATGCGCGAACGCGAGAGGCCGAGAATCGCGACCTCGGGATGATTCACGATCGGCGAAAAGCCGGTGCCGCCGATTCCTCCCAGATTGGTGATGGTGAATGTGCCGCCTGCCATCTCGTCGGGCGCGAGCTTGCGCTCTTTGGCTTTTTTCGAGAGCTGCGTCAACTCGGCCGCCAACTCGACGATATTTTTTTTGTCTACGTCGCGAATCACGGGCACCAGCAGGCCGCGATCGGTATCGACCGCGACTCCGATGTGGATGTATTGCTTGTAGACGATCTCTTCTTTGGCCATGTCGATCGAGGCGTTGAATTGGGGAAAGACTTTCAAGGCGGATGCGCAGACTTTCAGCGCAATGGCGGTGACGGTCATCTTGCCGCCGGCTTCTTCGGCGCGGGGCGCGAATTTCGCGCGGAGCTGTTCGAGTTCAGTGATGTCGGCGCGATCTTGCTGCGTGACGTGCGGAATCGCGTTCCACGCCTGGCGAAGATGCTCGGCGGTCTTGCGCCGGACGCCGCGCATCGAGACGCGCTCGATCTTGCCCCACTTGGAGAAGTCGGGGAGATCGGGTTCGACGAAAGCTCCGCGCGGAGCTTGCGCCGCGGCGGCTGCGGCCAATAAAGCATTCTTCGCGCAAAGTTTTACGTCGTCTTCGCTGATGCGTCCGCCGGGTCCGCTGCCCTGCACGCTATAAATGTCGACGCCGATTTCGCGCGCCAGGCGGCGCACGTGCGGCGCGGCCGGAGCGGGATCGCGATGCTCCGTGCCCGCAACTTTGCCCAGTTGCCTGGGCATGCTGAATTGAGGCGGAGGAGATTGCGGCTTATCCGGCGGCAGCGCCTGCTGCTCCGTTTTGCCCTCGGCGCGCATCGCCAATTGAAAGCCGAGACGCGCGGCTTGCTGCCCGGACATGTGTTCGACCGGTTCGTGCCTGCGCGGCGCTTCGGGCGGAGCGACCGCTCCACCTTCGAGCGTAAAGATGACGTCGCCAACCTTGACCTTCTGTCCTTCTTTAACTTTGATCTCGCGCACTACGCCGCCGACGCTGGAGGGAACTTCGACGACAGCCTTGTCGGTTTCGAGTTCCATGACCGGCTGGCCTTCGGAGACGGTCGTGCCCGGTGCGATCAGCAGGCGCACCAGATCGCCGGAGTCGATGTTCTCTCCCAGTTCGGGGAGCTTGAATTCTCCGGCTGTGGCGGTCTGGGGCGTCGGGGTTGCCCGCCGCTCTGGCTGCTGAGACGCTGCCGCAGGCTTGGCTTTGCTCTCGGAATCGCGAGGGGTTGAACTTGAAGAGGCGGCGGCTCTCTCGGCTTTGGCGGCGGGCTTTGCCCCGGCCCCGTTTTCCACCGTGAAGATGACCTGGCCGACCTTGAGCTTGTCGCCTTCTTTCACGCGAATTTCGCCGACAGTGCCCGTCACAGACGATGGCACTTCGACTACGGCTTTGTCGGTCTCGAGCTCCATCACTGGTTCGCCTTCGGCGATGGGCGCGCCCGGCTTGATCATGAGGCGGACGAGATCGCCGCTTTCGATATTCTCGCCTAGCTCGGGCAGTTTGAATTCTGTTGGCATGCTTTCTTTCTTTGTTGTCATTCTGAGCGAAGCGAAGAACCTACGCATTCCGGCATCGAGTGCAAATGCATGGGTCCTTCGCTACGCTCAGAATGACAATTCAAATTGGTACCTCGCGATTTCGCAAAACAACCTAACTGGTGGCAGGGTTGCGTTTTTCCGGATTGATGCCTAGATCGCGAATTGCTTTCTCCAGGGTTTTCGCCTCGGCGCCCAGAGCATGCAGCGTGGCGAGCACGATGTGTTTGGCATCGACCTCGAAAAAGTCGCGCAGCGATGCGCGATTTTCGGAACGGCCGAAACCGTCGGTGCCGAGCGAAACCAGCCTGCCCGGAACCCACTGCGCTATGGTCTCCGGCAGAACCTTCATGTAATCGGATGCTGCGATGAATGGGCCGGATGCGCCTTGCAGAGTTTGGGTAACGTACGGAACCTTCGGCTTCTGCGTGGGATGCAACATGTTCCAGCGGGCGCAATCGTTGCCGTCGCGATAGAGTTCTTTGTAGCTGGTGACGCTCCAAACGTCGGCGGCGACGCCGTAGTCTTTTTCGAGAATCGCCTGTGCCTTGAGCACTTCGAACATGATCG
This sequence comes from uncultured Acidobacteriaceae bacterium, assembly GCA_963800565.1. Taxonomy (GTDB): domain Bacteria; phylum Acidobacteriota; class Terriglobia; order Terriglobales; family Acidobacteriaceae; genus Acidiflorens. The sequence goes on along the minus strand of CAWDBM010000006.1, from coordinate 1,429,890 downwards.
CGCCGCTGCCCAGTAATTGCGCACGCAGCTTCGCATCTTTCTTCTCGGAAGTCCGGTAGCGGTACAAGCCTTTGAGGATGCCCTCGCGAATGCCGGGCTGGTCGGGCATTTCGGGCATGGGCAACGGTTCATTGCCGACCGTCATGTAATAAAAGATCGATTCGCCGTCAACGTACATGCGCTTGATGCCGTCCTGAATGATGATGGCGATCTCATAAGCAAATGCCGGATCGTAAGCGAGCAGATTCGGCACCGGAAGCGCGAGCACGTGGCTGTGGCCATCCTGATGTTGCAAGCCTTCGCCGGCAAGCGTGGTGCGCCCGGCGGTGCCTCCGATCAAGAAGCCGCGGCAGCGCATGTCGGCCGCGGCCCAGATCAGGTCACCGATGCGCTGCAGTCCGAACATGGAGTAATAAATAAAGAAGGGGATGGTGTTGATGCCGTGATTGGCGTAGGCGGTGCCTGCGGCGATGAAGGAGCACATCGAGCCCGCCTCGGTAATGCCCTCTTCGAGAATCTGGCCGTCCTTCGCCTCCTTGTAATAAAGGAGCGTATCCATATCGACCGGCTCATAGAGTTGACCGACGTTCGAGTAGATGCCGACCTGACGGAAGAGCGCTTCCATGCCGAAGGTGCGGGCTTCGTCGGGAACGACGGGCACGATGAGTTTTCCGACTTCCGGGTCGCGCAGCAGCTTGGAAAGGATGCGCACGAAGACCATGGTGGTCGAAGCTTCGCGGCCTTCGGTGCCTTTGTAGAACTCTTCGAAGATGGCTTCTGACACCGGTTTCAGCGGCGCTGCGCGCAACTTGCGCACCGGCATGTAGCCGCCGAGTAGCTTACGGCGCTCCTGCATGTATTTAATTTCGGCGCTGTCATCGGCGGGGCGATAGAAGGGCGCATTGTGAAGCTCGCCATCCGGAATCGGAATGCCGAAGCGCGAGCGGAAAATTTGCAGCTCATCGTCGTTCAGCTTTTTCTGCTGATGGGTGATGTTCTTGCCTTCGCCCGCTTCGCCGAGTCCGTAGCCTTTAATGGTCTTGGCGAGGATGATGGTGGGCGATCCAGTGTGATCGACCGCTGCTCTGTACGCGGCATGGACCTTGATGGGATCGTGGCCGCCTAATCTCATGCGGGCGAGTTGCTCGTCGGAGAGATGCTCGACCATCTTGAGCAGGCGAGGATCGGTGCCGAAGAAATTCTGGCGGAAGTATTCGCCGCTCTCGACGAAATATTTCTGATATTGGCCGTCGGTGATCTCGCCCATGCGGCGGACGAGCAGGCCGTCGCGATCGCGTTGAATGAGTGGATCCCAATCGCCGCCCCAGATTACCTTAATGACGTTCCAGCCCGCGCCGCGAAAGATCGCTTCCAGTTCCTGAATGATTTTTCCGTTGCCGCGCACAGGCCCGTCGAGGCGCTGGAGGTTGCAGTTGACGACGAAAATCAGATTGTCTAGGCGCTCGCGCGAGGCCAAAGTAATCGAGCCGAGAGATTCGGGCTCATCCATTTCGCCGTCACCGAGGAAGGCCCAGACTTTGCCGCCGGTCGAGGTTTTCAGTCCGCGGTTTTCGAGATACTTGATGAAGCGGGCGTGATAGATCGCCTGAATCGGGCCCAGCCCCATCGAAACGGTGGGAAATTCCCAGAATTCAGGCATGAGCCAGGGATGCGGATAAGATGAGAGGCCGCCACCCGGCTTCAGCTCGCGCCGGAAGTTTTCTAATTTTTCTTTGGGGATGCGGCCTTCGAGATAGGCGCGCGAGTAGATTCCGGGGGCAGCGTGTCCCTGAAAATAGACGACGTCGCGATCGCCGGATTCGGTCGACGCCTGAAAAAAATGATTGAAGGCGACTTCGTAGAGCGTGGCGGCGGATGCAAAAGTAGAAATGTGACCGCCGATGCCATCCTGAAGTTTGTTGGCGCGGACGACCATGGCGAGCGCGTTCCAGCGCACCAGGCTCTTGATGCGGCGTTCCATCTCCTGGCTGCCAGGGAAGGGAGGCTGATGACGCGATGGGATCGTATTCTGATAAGGAGTGGTCGCGGTGAAAGGCAGGTTGATGCCAGCTTCGCGTCGAGCGTGCAGAGCAAGTTGTTGGAGGAGCCGGCCGGCTCGCTCCGGGCCGCCTTTCGACAGCACATAATCGAGCGAGTCGAGCCACTCGCGCGTTTCGAGGACTTCAATTCCGTTCGTCTGCTGCGCTTGACGTGCCTGCTGCGTTGGTTGCGCGGTATCTGTCTGCTGCGCGTTATCCGTTTGCTGTTCCAGCGTCTCTGCCACACTGCCCCCACGAGTAAGAATGCGATTGTCTCATCATAAGCAATCGGGAAGAATTTTGCTGGGGGCCGACCGGGAAAATCAATGAGGAGTGAGAACCACCCAGACGAGAATCACGGCTCGTGCAAATGAAGCAGCCCTATAAGAGTTTCGACGGTTTCGTCGATCGATTTCGTTGTAACCCTAGTGACACTCTCATCCGTCTCGATCAAGAAGGGACACGTTCCTTCGGATGATTCGATCTGAACCTCGAATTTGCCGCAGGGCTCTTGGAAGAACCAAAGCCCGTCATCATCTGTGCCGGGATGCGACACCTCGAGTTCTCGAACTTTAACTGTCGGGCAGATATTTATGACCCGTCTGATGATTTCGTCGATATCGCGCATGTTAATTCACAAACGCTTTGCTCTAGCGACTGCCCTTACTCCAGCGTCACCGCCTTGACCAGATTCCGCGGTCGATCCACGTCCAACCCGCGCTTAGCAGCGACGTAGTAGGCAAATAACTGTAGCGGAACGATCTCCAGAATCGGCGACAGCAGCTCCGGCGCGTCAGGAATAAAGATAGTGTGATCAGCGATTTGCGGGATGGTTGTGTCGCCTTCCGTTGCCAGCGCAATCAAGGTCGCTCCCTGTTTCTTGAAGCCTTCCATGTTGCTGACATTTTTTTCGTAGCGCATCACAGAACCCGCATCGTTGCGATCGCAGGTCGCTATCATGACCAAGGGCAGGCGGAAATCGATCAGCGCGTTGGGGCCGTGCTTGGCTTCTCCGGTGGGATAGCCTTCGGCGTGGATGTAGGAAACTTCTTTCAGCTTGAGAGCGCCGTCCATGGCGATGGGGTAGTGGATGGCGCGGCCGAGGAACATGAAATCGTCAACGCGGTAGTAAAGCTCGGCGAGTTTTTCGACCTGGTCGGCCGCCGCGAGAACCGTTTCTGTTTTCAGAGGGAGCGCGAGAAGTTCGCGGATGTAGTGCTTGGCCAGCTCTTCCGAGACGGTCTCTTTGATTTCGCCGAGGTAGAGCGCGAAGAGAAACAGGCACGCCATCTGCGCAGTGAAGGCCTTAGTCGAGGCAATGCTGATCTCCGGGCCGGCGTGGGTGTAGATGAAGCCGTCGGCCTCGCGGGCGATAGTCGAGCCTTCGACATTCGAAATGGCAATGGTGCGCGAGCCCTTCTGGCGCGCCTCGCGCTGTGAAGCGGTCGTGTCGGCCGTTTCTCCTGATTGAGTAATAAAGATGCTGAGCTCGCCGCGGCCGATCATTGGATTGCGGTATTCGAACTCGCTGGCGTAATCGACATCTACTGGAACAGCGGCCAGTTCTTGCATCATGTACTGGCCGGTCATTCCGGCGTGGCGGCTGGTGCCGGAGGCGACGATGTTGATCCGCCGCAGGGCGCGCAGTTCTTCACGCGAGATATGGATTTCGTCGAGGCGAACTAATCCATCGGCTAGAGAAACCCGCGGCTCGATGGTGCGCCGCAAGGCGTCGGGCTGCTCAAAAATCTCGCGAATCAGATGGTGGGGAAATTTACGCGTCGAAGCCACTGTTCTCCTTATATGTTTCTATGAAAGACATTCCACGCCTCCGATGAAAGTTCGGAGCACTTCGCCTTTAGGATCGAGGACGACGAAATCCGCGTCAGCTCCGGCGGCAAGAATACCTTTGTTCATAATCTTCGCCACCCGCGCAGGGTTTCGGGTAGCGGCAGCAACTGCCTGCGCCAGATCCCATTCCGCGAACTGCGCCAGGTTGCGAACCGCGCGGTCGAGGGTCAATACGCTTCCCGCGAGTTTGCCGTTCATGGTGCATTTGCCATCGCGAACATCCACTTCCAAAGAACCCAACCGGTAGCGGCCATTGGGCATGCCGGTCGCTGAGATCGCATCCGTTATGAGCACAGTTTGTTCGTGGCCCTTCGCTCGGGCAAGAAGTTTGACAATCGCAGGGTCGGTATGGACTGCGTCAGCGATGATATCCGCGCTGACGCGGTCATCGGTGAGCACGGCGCCGAGAATTCCTGGGTCGCGGTGATCGAGCGGGCGCATGGCGTTGAAGGTGTGCGTGGCGTGGGTTGCTCCCGCGTCGATGGCCCGTTCGGCGGCGGCAAAATTGGCGTCGGAGTGTCCCAGGCTGACGCAAACCCCTCGCCGTGCGGCCTCCACAATCACCTCGATCGCGCCCTCGAGTTCGGGAGCGATGGTCATCATGCGAATCCGTCCGCGGGCCGCCTGCCAGAGTTTGTCAAACAGGGCCGGTGTTGGAGCCAACAAGTTCTCCGGAGGATGCACACCGCGCCGCGCATGGCTGATAAATGGCCCTTCAAGATGGATGCCAAGGGGAAGGGTGCGGCGCTTGCCGTCATTATTACTATTGCGTTCGCTGTTCTCCATCGCATCGGCCAGGCGCCCGATGGCGCGCAACGTAGGATCCATGGGAGCGGTGACGGTAGTAGGGAGATAACCGGTCACCCCGTGCCGCGCCAGCAAGTGTTCGATCGCCGGAAGCGCCTCGGCGGAATCATCCATCACGTCGAATCCGGCGCTACCGTGAATGTGAAGATCGATGTAGCCCGGAGCGATCGTACCCTTTCCAAAGTCGACCACGGAAACCCCGGAGGGGACTGCAAGGCTGCTCTGGGCGGCCATTTCCACGATGCCCCCGTCGCCGACGAGCAATAGGGGATGCTCGATGATGATAGCCGGAGTCAAGAGCCGTTGAGCAGTGAAAGCCAGCATAGAAACGTCGGAATAGCAGCGAAGAGACGTTCGAAACCAGATTGTAGCAGCCGGGGCGGAAGAAAAATTGCAGCGCAGCGGCAATCATTTTAATGGGGAGAGAATTGCGGATCGCAGCCAGCCCGTACAGAGTGTAGTAAAATTCAGAAATCAAGCAACAGTCGGGGAGTGGCTCAGCCTGGTAGAGCACCTGGTTCGGGACCAGGGGGTCGGAGGTTCAAATCCTCTCTCCCCGACCAATCTTTCTCTCGCACATTCAGTCGGTTACGGAGCTTTTGCGGCCTCCGATTGCTCCTCTTTTTTCGGTACATTCGGTACAACTGACGCCAATTCGAAACCGAATCCGTTTTTTTCCGCCCACGTTTTGCGAAACGGGACGTCCTCTCTAATCTTGTCATAGAGGTCGTCCATGGAATTCCCTGCGTGTCCCATCCAGTAATTGCGAAGACCGTCTGGGCATTGTGTCTTGTTCCGCAGGTACGTGTTTCGAAAACGCCGGAAGGCATAGTTGCCGGCTTTATGTGTTCCGGTATGCGGATTGACGTAACCGAGTTTTTTGAGCGCCGGGTGAAGGTGGCGCCGGATGACGTTCGAAGAGGAAACCGGTTTTCCGTTCCGACTGGAAAACAGGAACCCTGACTTGCGCTCCCCGAAGTAGGCCTTCAGCAAACCGGCAATCGCAGGATGAAGGTCCACGTCTCGCTCCGCGCTTGGCGTTTTGAGCCGCGTTTCAATCTTGCAATGTCGTGCCTTCTGGCGAATGTTGATAGTCGAAAAATCGGACGAGATGTGCTTGTCAATTCCTATTCCAGGGGCCTCGCCAATCCTTAGGGCACCCGCGCCGCGCAGGATGAACAATATTTGTTCCCTTGGTTTCTTCTAGTGCGCAAGCCCGGTCATTACCGCCGAAGAGAAACTGGGGGTGTTTTGCTTGGACGGTTCGACGACTGGCATGTCGATGAACTCGTGATTGCGCGTGGAAACACTGATTACAACAATCGACTCCGGTTTGCGCCTGATCCGGGAAACCTAGCGAAACGCAACCGTGTCAACAGCGAAGAGGATGGCCGCTAGACAAAGTGTGACCCCGAAGGCACGGTACCACTGAAGAAATAGGAATCTGCGCGGTGGTGTCAATCTCGCAAGCCGCTCTGATCCCCAGAGGGCGGCTGCCCGGTGAGGCGCGACCATAATAAAGATACCCAGCGCCATAGCGACGCCACTGACTAACAAGTTCATTTTCCCCACGGCCCTAATCCACGTGCTCGCCCACGTCAAACCCCTCTTCGGACGCGGGAAGCACATCTTGGTCGCCTGCAGTCCACACATATAATGTGGGCAGTAAAAAGATGCTCATCACCAAATCGGCAATCAACCCTCCCACGATGACGATGGCAAAGGGACGTTGTGAATCGGAACCAATCGCGTGCGAGAGAGCGGCGGGCAGCAACCCGAGAGTCGCCACGAGCATGGTCATCATGATGGGCCGCAGCCGCAATACGGCCCCCTCAACCGCGGCATCCTCTATCGAATATCGTCGCGCTCGAAGCTGATTGATGTACTCCAGCATGATGACTCCGGTCTGCACGGACACGCCAAACAGCGCCAGAAAGCCAACGCCAGACGAGACGCTGAAATTGGTGCCTGTAATTAGAAGGGCCAGCAGACCGCCGATGCGAGCCATGGCAACATTCGCGAGAATGAGAAGTGCCCATTTGAAGGATTTGAACATCGTGTAAAGAATGACGAAGATCAAAAGGATCGTGATGGGGAGTACTATCAGCAGGCGCTCGTCCGCCCGCTTCTGGCTCTCGTATTCTCCCTCCCAATCGATGTGGTATCCGGCGGGGAGTTTGACCTGGTCTTCGACCTTTTTCATCGACTCTTCTACTGCACCGCCGAGGTCGCGCCCGCGGACGCTGTACTTGATGGCAACGTAGCGCTGATTGCCTTCCCGATAAATTTCGGAACCGCCATCCCGTTCCTCGATCTTGCAGAGCTGTGCGAGCGATACCCGTTCTCCTGATGGCGACAGAATACGAACGCTTTCTATCGCTTCTTTGGTACTGCGGTACGGCGGGAGATAGCGCAGTGTAAGGTCGTATCGTGCCTCGCCTTGGAGTACTTGGGTGAGCGCATTTCCTCCCACCGCGGTTTGAATCGCATCCTGCACGTCGGCGGTGTTGATCTGGTAACGGGCAGCCGCGGTTCGGTCCACTGCGACGTTGAGGTTGGGCTGACCGAGGACGTGAAAGACCCCCAGGTCCTCGATTCCTTTGACGCCCCGCATGATGCTGACGATCTGGTCGCTTTTTTCTTCCAGAACCTTCAAGTCATCGCCGTAGACCTTGGTTGCGAGCTCACCCTTTACGCCACTGACGGCTTCTTCCATGTTGTCTTCAATCGGCTGTGAAAATCCCCACACGACGCCGGGGATCTTGTTGAGTTCGCGATTCATCGCGGCGATCAATTCGTCCTTGTTTTGGTGAAAGACTGGCCGCCATTGCTCTTTCGGTTTGAGATCGACAAAATATTCGGTATTGAAAAAACTGGTTGTATCCGTGCCGTCATCCGGACGCCCGGTTTGACTTGTGCATTGCGGGACCTCGGGGAAAGAGCAGAGTATGATCCGCGCCTGATTCGACACGCGGATACCCTCATCCGGCCCTACGCTGGGCGCGAGTGTGCCCCGAACCCAGAGTGCGCCTTCGTCGAGGTGGGGCAGAAATTCGGAACCGATGACACCGCTGAAGGCAAGATAAAGCGCGATGAAAAGCCCCAGCACGCCCACACCGACCGTAAGCACCCGTCGGCGGATAGCCCACCGAACGGCGATCCGGTAGCGCTCAGTCAGGAAGTGCATGACCGGGTTGTGCCATTCCTTCGCTCCCTTCTGAAAGGCGAAGCTCGCCAGCACCGGAGCGATCACAATCGAGAAGAGCAATGCGCCGAGTAGCGCAAAGGCGACCGTCCAGGCCATGGGATGAAACAGTCGGCCCTCGACGCGTTGCAGTGTAAATATGGGCAAGTATGCGGTAATGATGATGGCGATGGCATAGAAGACAGGCCGCTGGACTTCGTGCGCCGCCTCGCTGATGCGTTCGTTGGGCGTCTTGATCCCGTTCTTTTGACCCAGGTGGCGCACGATGTTTTCGACCATCACCACTGCGCCATCCACCACCATGCCGAAATCCAGCGCTCCGAGTGAAAGAAGATTGGCTGGGATATGACGGAGATCGAGACAGATAGAGGCAAACAACAATGAAAATGGAATCGTTAGAGCAACAATGATCGCGCCTCGGACGTTGCCGAGAAATAGTAGAAGGATGAGCGACACCAGGATCATTCCTTCCAGAAGGTTGTGAAGCACAGTGTGCGTGGTGAAGTGCACCAGATCGCTGCGATCGATAAAGGGTATGACCTTCACGCCCCGAGGCAGAATATGGTCATTGAGTTCTTTTACCTTTTTTTCGATGCCCTTCAGTGCGATGTCCGCCGCGGCGCCTTTCCGTAACAGCACTATGCCGGAGACGACATCGTCGTTATCGATGATCCTCCCGTCTTCGCGGTGAATCGCTTTGGCAAACTGGCCAAGTCGAATCTTTGGGCCTTGCGAAACGACGGCAATATCCTTCACACGGAGTGGCGTGCCGTTCTTGGTCAGGACGACCGTCTCTGCGATGTCCTGGGCCCGGTCAACCAATCCGACGGAGCGCACATTGATCTGCTGCAAACCTTCTTGGATGAAGCTGCCGCCGGCATTGATGTTGTTGTTGGTGAGTTGCTGCTCCACCTGAGCCAGGCTGAGGCCGTATGAGACCAGTTTGTCGGGGTCGAGGCGAACCTGGTATTCGCGTGTGGGGCCGCCGAAACTGGCCACGTCGACGATGTTCTCCACTGACTTGAAATTCTTTTCGATGACCCAGTCTTCAATTGATTTCAACTCCATCGGGTCATAGGCTGGGTTCGTGCTGTGCAGCGTAAAAAAATAGATTTGACCGACCGGGCTCCAGTCCGTTTGCATTTGTGGTAAAACGTTGGGCGGCAGAGTGACCTGGCTGAGCCGCTCCAGAACCCGCTCCCGATTCCAGTCGTTGCTTGATTCGTCGTCGAAGACCAGCTTCAGATCGGAGAGTCCGAAGAGCGAAAACGATCGCAAGTGCACGACATGCGGGATACCGTTCATGACGATTTCGAGCGGGATCGTCACCTGCTGTTCGATTTGTTCCGCCGATATTCCCGGCCATTGCGTAACGATTTCGACGTAGTTGTCGGCCACGTCGGGGTAAGCCTCAATCGGCAGGTCGCGGAAAGCGACAAATCCCCCCGCGAAGAGCAGGAGTGCGAAGGCCATGACGAGCAGGCGGTTCGTGAGCGCAAAATCAACGACTCGGCGAATCATTCATGCTCCCACGGGTAATGCCGGGCCCTCGGCCGGATATCCTGACGCGTTTCGCAATTTCGATCTAGCGACACTCCCGCCCAGTTCCCCGCACTTGCTGGGGAATCTCTGTGTATCCTTAATTTCCGGTTCTTGGGAGATACTCAAACGGTGGGCTGGCAAGTATTTCGATTCGCTAGGCATGCCCTCTTGACGAATCGCCCGATTGGGCGTGATGAAGCACCGGAACCATGCGCAATTTCGCGCGGAAGGATGAATCCCGCGATTGCCAAAGCGTCAATCTTTCAGGCAATCGTTTGATTGGCTTGGGGGCCCTGTCAAGTAATGGGATAATCACCGATCAATCGAACCTATGTTGAAATTGGAATGGATCTGGGAGCCACGGAACCGGACGGTCGTTCTGCTCACCAGCGTGGGCATCACCCTGGCGATCGCGGTCGTGGACTGGTGGACAAAGCCCTATGTATCCCTGGGTTTTCTGTATTTGTTTCCCATTATGCTCGCGGCCGGGTTCTTGCCAAGGTGGGCAATCATTGTCCTGGGTGTGGTATGCGCCGGGCTTAGCGAGCGTTTTAGCAACCTGGACCCCGCGGACGCTCCTATCCGCACCAGCTTTGAAGCCTTGGCGCTGGTCGGTTCAGGACTTTTTATCTCCGAGGTGCTGCGCAACCGTCGGCTGAGATTGGCGTCACAGGAGCGCTTGCGCGTCCTTGTGGAAACGAGTCCCGCGGCAATTGTCACGGTTGACGATCGCGGTTTTATCGAACTGGCCAACCAAGCGGCAACTGAATTAATGGCCCCACGCGATAGACATTTGATAGGGCAGCCCATCGCAGCATATCTGCCTGAGCTCCATCACGCATTGCGATGGGAGGAAGGGCCACAATTCAGAACCTCTATGCAATGCCGAGGGCATCGCGGCAATGGAGAGTCGTTTCTGGCGGACGTATGGTTCTCCAGCTATAAAGAAGGAGCGACTCCCAAGTTGGCTGCAATCATCGCAGATGTCACCGAGGAACGAAACGCCGCCGAGGAGTCGGCCCGGGTTGGTTCTGACCACGGGGAAAGAAAGCCATTGAACAATCGTGAGTGCGACGTGCTCCGGCTGCTAGTACAAGGTTTAGCCAACAAGGAAATAGCCTCACGCCTCAACGTCTCCGAGAGCGTAGTTAAAAACACGATCCAGCAACTGTTTGCAAAAACCGAAGTACGCACTCGGGGTCAACTCGTTCGGGTCGCGTTGGAATGTTATCGGGATCTTCTGTGAAAGCGTTGCAAGCGCTTTTTGTTGCCACTTTCCGCATAGGCGGGAACCCGGAAGTAAATCCGAGTCGCAAACTGCCGGGCAATCGCCTCAGTTGGCGTAACAGTGCGCCGTGAAAGGCGCTGGACTTCAGCGGGTGCAACTCCCGCCCGGGAACTGGTTCGCTCCACCCGGTAGCAATCGAAGCGGCAGCGGAGGCAACGAAGCTGTCGGAGCTTTCGATGGAAAGGGTCGCATGGCGACTCGGCGAGCGTGCAGGCCATAACGTGAGTAAGCGCTGAGCAGGCCCCGAAAAAACAATTGCAGGAGCCGACCTGACTGTTACACAGGGAAGGCCGCAGACGATGGAGATAGACGAGCGAACAAACTTCATCGGACCTGCCGGGGTAATGGCGATGGCATGTACGCATAGGAGACCAGAGGCAACACGGGAAGCCCCAGCGGTGATCGCGGTAAGGATCAACTGGCAACTCGCGAGAGACAGGCCGGGCCGTGTGGGGTGGCGGAGAGGTTCGTAGTACCGATGAAGCCGGGTAACTCCGGCGGAGGGAAGGGGCCTCAGTTAAAGACGGACGCAACAAGCAACGAAGGACATGGGGATTGACGATGAGTCTAGTAGCCCCAGGTTGTGTTCAGAAGTTGCAGACGGCGTCACACGCTTCGCTTCCTTATCTACCCATGAAGCGTGTGTCTTTTCCGAGAGCCGGATGCGGGAAATCTGCCAGTCCGGTTCGATGAGCGGGAACAGGAACCAGAGCTAAGCCAAACCGGACTGAGGCGGCGATGCGAAAGCTCCGCCATACATAGCCACCGGGAGACTACAGCCACTGCGCCTGTTCTCGACTCTACTCGCCTTTGCGCTCATTGACCTCGGTGCGGTGGTTTTGGCTGGAAACGCCTGCGACAGCCCAATGCCCTTGTCAAAACTGCCCGCTCTCCCGCTTAGCTCCTCACAGAGTGCTGGCGCCGCTGGTGGGGCTGTCTTGGGACTAGAGCAGGGATTGTAAGTCTCAACACACAATCCATCCATCTAATTTCAGCTTCGTCCGGAATGGTTGTCGTTCCGACTGTCACTTTTGCCAGTTCCGTGCACCTGCCCTTTCTCGATATCTCTATGTTGGGCAGCTACAAATGTCTAACAACTCGTTCTGAACGCATGAGAATGGAGAGAAGGTTTATGACCAGTAGAAGAATCGGTTTTGCGATGAGTTTCTTAGCAATGTGCCTCCTAAGTTTGGGATCGGCCCTTGCCGCCGATAAGATAAAAGGCAAAGGAGTGATCACCCTACGCTCGGGAAACACTCTGAGCGTGGAAACTGACGACGATGCAACTATAACCGTGATTGTCACGGCTGATACGAAAGTCCAACACCCGGTAGGGCTCGGTGCCCGGAAAAAACAAGTGGGCCAAGAGGTCTTGATACCGGGGCTCAAGCTAAAGTTCGAAGGAACGGGCGACCAAAACCAGGTGACGGCGGAAACCATAACCTTCGATCGAGATGATCTCAGCCTAGCCAAAGTGATCCAAGCCGGATTGAACCCCACCGCTCAACAGCAAGCCCAGAACATGGCGGCCTTCCAAGCCAATAAGCAGGCGACCGATGCAGAAATTGCGGCCAACAAGGCGGCGATCGCTGCTCATCAACGGGAGATTGAGGCGACCAAGGAAGAGATCGCGGCCAACCAACAGGGCATCCAGGAGGTCGCGCAGTCGACCCAGCAGCGCTTCTCCGATTTGGCTAAATGGTACGTGAAGGGTGAAACAACCGCACACTTCGAGGTCGGTGATTCTGCTCTTTCAGGCGCGGACCAGCAAGCAATCGCAAACCTGGCTCGACAGGCGCTCACCTACTTTGGGTTTGTCATCGAAGTCAGAGGGTATGCCGACTCGACTGGCAGACTTGAAGACAACCAACAACTCAGCAAGGAACGCGCTCAAGCCGTGGTCGCCTATCTGCTTCAGGATTGTCACGTTCCGGTAAAGAACATTACCGCGCCGGGCGCGATGGGCGTCGCAAATCCGGCAGCATCTAACGAGACTGGTTACGGACGAGCCGAAAACCGCAGGGTAGATCTTAAGCTCCTTGTCAACAAGGGCGTTGCTGGCGGCGAGTAGCAATTCTTCGTGTGAGGGGGAGCGCGGGAATCCGCGCTTCTCCGTGCTTGCATTCTCCCATGGCCGTAGCCAAAAACCCACAATCAGTATGACAATCTTCAATGCTCTTTCTGGAATCACAAGGCACCCCGGTCTACCGCTATGTTGGGACGGGATGTCAGCCGTCGGATCACCGCTAGTCAATGAATCTGTCGTTGGCCAGTGACTCTTGACGTAACGTCCTGGTTACGTTAACCATCGAAAAACCAGCCAGCGTCGAGGCAGGGTTTTGCCGGGCTATTGCAGCTTCGCGTGCTCCGCTTTGGCTTCCTTCAGGATGGGGACGTCGGGGTCGGCGTCTTTCCAGAGGGTGAGGAAATCTTTGTAGGCGGTGCGGGCCTGGAAGACCTCGCCCTGCATGGCGTATGCGCGAGCAAGACCGAGATGCGCCAGCGCGCCGATGGGTTCGTTCGTCACGACTCCCTGCCAGTCAACGATTCGCTGAAACTCAGCAGAGGCTTGGGCACCCTCCTTCGCGGCCAGATAAACTTCGCCTCGCACGTAAACCGAATACATGTTGGTCGAGAATGTGGTGCCTGCGGCGGCACCCAGTTCGTACGGCGAGGCGGATTGCAGCATCTCAGCAGCCTTGGCTGTATCGTTCCGGTTGAGAGCGAGCTGGGCGCGAATCGTAGGCAAGTAATTGAATTGAACAATCGTATCCTCGGGAAAGCGCTTTGCCAGTTCATTCGCGATCCCCTGCGCCCCGGAAGAGTCGCCCGCCATTGCCAAGGCTAGCGCCGCCGCATACCGACCATCCACACCGATCGATTGCGACGTCGCAGACAGGGCGCGTTTTCGCGCTTCGGCGGCATTCCCGAAGAGAGATGCATACAATGCCTCGGTCGCTTCGTCGCTCGCCGCCCTATCCTTCTCCCCCGCACCTTCGGCGGACGCCACCGCCTGACGGGAGAACTCTCTGGATTTACTGATCTGGCCGGAATAGGCAGCCGTGTTGGCCTCGAAGTACAACATGCGACTTTTCTGTCCCGGTTGGCCTGTTGCCCACACTGCCTGCTGCGCCATCCGTGCCGCATCGTGTTGCAAGAAACCCAGTTCGTACAGATAAAGGTGCAGATCGGCGGAATCGAAATTCTTTGCCTGCGCCTCTTCGGCGGTGTCCGCAGCCTCCTTCAACCGATTCAGACAAATATAGGAAATTACGAGATTGCTATAAGTCAGAGCATCATCTGGAACGCGGCGCAAGGCTTCACGGAAAGCCTCAAGCGCTTTGTCATATTGCCCGAGGTTCTGGTACAGCACGCCCAGGTTGGCCGGCGGCACCAATTCTCGTGGATAGGCCTGCGCCCAAAGTTCATACACTTTGCGTGCTTCCTCCAGGTTTCCTGTGACGAAGTGATAGTAATGAGACTCAATGTAGTATTTCTCCCGCTCGCTCACCCGCTGCCTCAGTTCGAAACTTTTCTTCGTGTTCACTGCCGCCAGGTTCTTCTCGCCGAGGTTGTGATAGGCGGTTCCAAGAGAGGCATAGGCCATGGCAAAATTCTCGTCTTCGGCGATGGCCTTTTGGTACAGCGGAACGGCCGCCAAAGAGTCCGCTTTCCCGACCATCATTTTTCGTCCCAGGCTGTAGGCCTCCAGGGCTTCGAGGGAGGGGGTGGTGGCCTGCTCCACCGGAGTATCGAATTTCTGAATCGTGTTGAGCGATTCACCCAGCTTCTCGCGCAATCTGGTCGCACCCTCGTCGAGAGCATTGAGGACGTGCTCCTTGTTCTCGGCTGTCACCTGGACCTTCGCCAAGGAGCTGCCGGTGCCACAGTTCGTCGCCTTGAGGCCGAGAACATACTCGCTCCCCAAGCTCGCGATCGAGCCCTCAAGCTCCGCGGATCCATCCATCCTTTGGCACAGTTCTCGGGCAATCGCCGGAGTAACTCGCGAATCGGGCGCCTGGCCCATCAAACGCAGGGTTTGCTGAATGCGCGATTCGGAAACGAGGCTCAGAAACGGCGACTGTTCAAGCTGAATGGCCAAGCCTTGCTTAAGGGTCTCATCAAACACCGCATCACCCGTAGTATTCGTAAAATCGGCCAGCACAATGGTGTCCTGCGCCGTCAGTGATGTGGCACGATGGAGTCCGATGTAAAGAGCAGCGGCAACCACGCCGACGACCACGAGCATGACCGCCGGAACCCAAGTCCTCTTGCGTAGTCTCAGCTGTTGCTCCGCCGCCGCTGCAACAACGCCGAACGAAACCGCCTTGTGCTTAGCACTCGACGAGTGGCGAGTGGAAATCGGGATCACGACGGGTTCTGTTTCTTCTTGCGCCACCGGTACCCGGCCGGACTCGCAGTCCCGCTTGAGCCGTTGCAGGTCGGCCCGCATTTCGGCCGCACCTTGATAGCGCAAATTTCGGTCTTTCTCTAATGCCTTGTTAATGATGTCTTCCAGTTTGTCTGGCAGGTCGGGATTCAGGCGCACAGGCGCGACCGGAGTACGGTTCAGAATGGCATCGAAAAGAATCGCGGTACTGTCTCCACGGAACGGCAACTTGCCGGTTGCCATCTCGTACAGCACTGCACCAAACGAGAATAGGTCGGTTCGGGCGTCCAGTTCCCTGGCCCGCGCCTGTTCCGGCGACATATAGGCCACCGTCCCCATTGCTGTCCCCGGGCTGGTGAGTTGTTCCTTGACGAGATACGAGAGAGTTTGCGTTTTCTGCGCGGCGATCTGGCTTGCAGTGTCTGCCGCACGAGTCACCTTGGCCAGACCGAAGTCGAGGATCTTCGCGTGTCCTCGCTTGGTAACGAAAATGTTGGCAGGTTTGATGTCCCGATGGACGATGCCTTCGCTGTGCGCCGCCTCAAGCCCGTCGGCAATCTCGATGGCCAGCGAGAGCAGCGTCTCGATTTCCAGCGGACCGTCGCCAATCATCGCCTTCAGCGTCACACCATCCAGGTACTCCATGGCGATAAACGCCTGGCCTTCGTGCCGGCCAATTTCGTAGATGGTGCAGATGTTGGGATGATTGAGCGCGGACGCACGTCGCGCTTCGTGACGAAAGCGTTCCAGGGCGTTCGGATCCCCGGCTAAATCCTCCGGCAGAAACTTTAAAGCAACAGACCGTCCGAGTTCGGTGTCCAGAGCTTTGTATACGACGCCCATGCCACCGCTCCCGAGTTTGCGAAGAATGTCGTAGTGCGAGATCGTTTGACCGGTACGGGGATTGGATTCCGGCATACCGGATGACATAAGCCCTCCATGCTTGTGCCGACTGCACAGGCCATTTCTGCTCGACCGCCGTTTCATCATTTAATTTATGCGGGACGTGCAGCGATTGCCTCGGATGGTAGATCGTAGTTCCCCATTTTTAATACTGTCTGTTTTACCAGTTGTACGTATCCCTCGTTCGGACTAGAGATTTAGGAAAGTTATTTTTGGGATCCAGAACATAAAACATAAAAGGAAGGAGAACATCGCCATGAGAACGCGATTTGCTTTGTGCGTGACGCTTGCATGCATCACATCCGCGATTGCCGCAGCTCAGCAGGTTTCAGTCAACTACAACCACAGCCAGAGTTTTTCACAGTTTCACACCTATGCCTGGGGTTCGAACAACGCGAACCAGGTCCAGAATTCGATCCTGGCGCAGGTAGCGCAACAGGATATCGACTCGGCCCTGCAGGGCAAGGGTTGGCGGAAGGTGCAGGAATCCGACAATCCCGACGTGATTGTCACAGCTAATGGCGGGATGAAAGAGCAAACTTCCTACAGCGCGTGGGGGATGCGTGGAATCGGTGGAGGGATGGGCGGCATCACGCCGGAGCAAAATGTCATCGGAACGATGATTGTCGATCTGTACGACGCGAAGAATCAGAGTTTGATTTGGCGCGGGATCGCTCAAAACACCTTAGACAATAACGGCAACAAGAATCAGCAAATGGTGCAGAAAGCTGTCACCAAGATGTTCAAGCAGTGGCCGAAGACGTAAGCGCAGTCCCCCCGGAAGGATGGCCGGCGTTCGTGTCATTGTCTGTAATTCTTCCCCAACCTTCCGAGGGGCCTGTCGTCCAGTGTTCTCGATTTGGCCGGCAACCGCGCGATCTACCGCCCACGGATGGATTGCCAGCACGCCGCCGCCCGCCCCGCCCTGTCTCGGAACGGACACATCCTAAGCTTTAAAACCAAGCACCGGGGGTTTTTTTGCACAGGGGGCTTCGACTTCGGAAAGCCGGAATAAATATTGGGTTCTTATGAGCATCGCGAGTGCGAGCCGTTACTTACGCGAAGCCGATCATCCGCGGAATTCCCAAATATCTGACATCGGTGGTCAGTAAATTATCGCCCCGTCCCCGTTAGAAAAAGTCGCTGGTCTACAGAGAACCAACTGATATGATGACCTTCCATAAAAGCCGGATGGCTCTCTTTTTGGGATTGAGTCTGAGGCCAACCAAAGCATAATCATCTTTATTCGGCCACTGGGGGATACATTGACTGACTCCATCCACAACGCTTTCAGTCGTCGGGAGTTTATCCACGGCGCGCTTGCAGGAGCCGCCTGCGCTGCATTGCCAACCTCTGTTTTTGCTTTCGACAATTCCGACCTGCAATCGGTGCTGAGCCAGGTACCGAAGATGCACGACGAGAACGTGAAGCGTCTGCAGGACTGGATCGCTTTGCCCTCGATCGCGGCCGAGAACCGCAACTATCCGCAAGGTCCCGACTATATGGCACAACTCGCTCGCGATGCTGGATTCTCCAACGTCGAGATTCTGCCAACATCGGGCAAGCCTGGGGTGTTCGGCATCCTCGATGCAGGTGCAGCAACCACCGTCGGCATTTATTTTATGTACGACGTAAAACAGTTCGATCCCTCGGAGTGGTCTTCGCCTCCGCTCGAAGGGCGGATCGTCGACAAGGAAGGGTTGGGCAGGATCTGCGTCGGTCGCGGCGCGGTGAACCAGAAGGGTCCGGAAACAGCTTTTCTCGGCGCTCTTCATGCCTTCAAGGCGGCGGGGAAAAAGCTGCCGGTAAATCTCGTGCTTGTCTGTGAAGGGGAAGAAGAGATTGGTTCGACCCACTTTCCGGAGGTTGTCCGCCAACCCAAGGTCACCGCTGCGTTAAAGAAATGCATGGGTGTATTCATGCCAGAAGCTGGTCAGGATCCCGATGGCGGCGTTCAGATATCGCTCGGCGCTAAAGGAGTGGTTGAGCTTGAGCTCGTTTCGAGTGGTGAACACTGGGGACGAGGTCCCAAGCATGACGTTCATTCCAGCCTTGAGGCACAGGTCGACAGTCCCTCGTGGCACCTGGTGCAGGCGCTCAACACCCTGATTGAGTCCGATGGCCACACGCCTGCAGTTGCTGGCTTTTTTGATAAGGCCAAGCCGCTTACTCCGGCACAGATGAAAATGATTCAGGATGTGGCCGCTCGCCGCAGTGAGGCCACGGTTAAGAAGCAGCTAGGAGTCGAACATTGGGTGCATGATACAAACTGGCTTGACTCGCTCGTGCTGCTTGAATCCAAGCCGACGATCAACATCGAGGGGCTGGTCGGGGGCTACACGGGTCCCGGAGGAAAGACAGTACTGCCGCATCGCGCCGTTGCGAAAATTGATATGCGGCTGGTGCCCGACATGACGGCTGCGGGAACGCTCGCACTACTCAAAGATCATCTGGCCAAACACGGCTTCGGAGATATAGAGGTCAATATGAGTGGCGGCTACGATCCGACGCAGACCTCGCCGGACACGAAGCTCATCCAGGCGCAAGTTGTGACTTACCGCAAGTTGGGGTTGGATCCCGCGATGTGGCCTCGCTCCGCCGGCTCCTGGCCGGGATACATCTTCACTTCCGATCCCCTCAATCTTCCCGCCGGACATTTTGGATTGGGACACGGGACTGGGGCGCATGCTCCGAATGAGTACTATCTGATCGATTCCGCCAACGCAAAGGTTGAGGGGATTGATGGGGCTGTGCGCTCCTTCGTCGAGTATCTCTATGTATTGGCGTAAAAAGCCGTAATATGAAGCGACCTGACAGCCAAGGTTTTCTGATTCTGAATTCTTTTTCTATCTCATGATCGGCCAAACGATCTCCCACTACCGCATCGTCGAGAAACTGGGCGGCGGCATGGGCGTGGTTTACAAGGCCGAGGACATCACTCTTCACCGTTTCGTCGCCCTGAAATTTCTGCCGGACGATGTGGTCAAAGACGCACAAGCATTGGCGCGTTTTCAGCGCGAGGCGCAGGCCGCGTCGGCGCTCAATCATCCGAATATCTGCACTATCCATGAAATCGGGCAGCAGGATGGCCATCCCTTTCTGGTGATGGAGTTCCTCGATGGCGTTACGCTGAAGCATCGCATTTCCGGCCGTCCGATTGAGACCGATGTGCTGCTCGGGTTGGCGATTGAGATTGCCGACGCGCTCGATGCTGCGCACTCCGAAGGAATCATCCACCGTGACATCAAGCCGGCGAATATCTTTATTACCAAGCGCGGTCACGCCAAGGTGCTCGACTTCGGTTTAGCGAAGGTGATTCCGAGTGGCGCTCGAGGACTAGAGGCCACGGCGGCCACGGCGCAAGAGACCGCAGTATTAATGACGGAAGAACACCTGACGAATCCGGGCTCTACCATTGGCACCGTCGCGTATATGTCGCCCGAGCAGGTGCGCGCGAAGGAGCTGGATGCGCGCAGCGATCTGTTTTCTTTCGGCGCGGTGCTCTATGAAATGGCCACGGGCACGCTGCCGTTCCGCGGCGAAAGCTCCGGAGTGATCTCGCACGAAATTCTTGATCGCGATCCGGTTCCAGCCGTGCGGCTGAACCCCGATCTTCCGCCAAAGCTCGAAGACGTGATCAACAAGGCGCTGGAAAAAGATCGCGAGCTGCGCTACCAGCACGCGGCCGATATGCGGGCCGACTTGAAGCGTCTCAAACGCGAAACCGAATCGCGGCCCGGCACGCGTGGCAGTTCAGGGTCGGTCGCCGCGGTTCACGAAAGCGGATCTCAAGTTACCCCAACTCCAGCCTCGGCCTCCGGTTCGTCGGGAGTTGCGATTCCTGCACCGCCCTCAGCTTCAGCGCCGGCTCTCGCGGCATCCTCCGCCGCCTTAAGCACTGCACCCGCTGCGCCGACTGACGCCCGCTCCTATGCGAAGATCACCGGAGCGCTCGCGGCGGTTGCGATCATAGCCCTGGCTGCCATCTTCTGGTTCGCTAAGCAGCGCTCCGTGCCTGCCGCGATCACGGCCAGTCAGAAGACCATCGCCGTTCTCCCCTTGCAGAACCTCGGCGCCGACAAAGACGTAGACTTTCTGCGCCTGGCTCTGGCTGACGAAATTGCCACCGCGCTCAGCTACGTTCGCTCTCTGACCATCCGCCCCTTTGCCACCACCAGCAAATACGACTCTCCCACCGTCGACTTGCAGGAAGCGGGCAAGGCCATGCATGTGACCAACGTGGTGACTGGCCACTACATGAAGCAGGGCGATCAGATTCAGATCACTCTGGAGGCCGTCGACGTTGCCGACAACCGCACCCTGTGGCGCGACACCATGACCGTTGCGGCTCCCGACCTCATTGCCATGCGCAGCGAGATCACGGCGAAGGTTCGCCAGGGATTAGTTCCCGCTCTGGGCGCGGGCGCCGATGCAGGCGACGCTGCTACTCATCCGAAGAATGAAGAGGCCTACGATCTCTATCTGCGCAGCATCGCGCTGCCGCATGATCCGCAGCCTAATAAGGATGCGATCGCGATGCTCGAACGTTCGGTCGGAATGGACCCTACCTACGGGCCCGCGTGGGACGCATTGGGATATCGCTACTATTACGACGCGACGTATGCTGACGGCGGCGAAGCGATGTATCAGCGCGGGCTATCGGCGCTGGAACGGGCGGTGACCCTCGATCCCAACCTCGTCAGCGCGGCCGCTCAGCTGATTACGACGCGCGTGGAAGGCGGGGATCTGGTCAAGGCCTATCAGGACGGGAAGGCGCTCGTGGAGCGGCATCCGGAGAATGCGACGGCGCACTTCGCTTTGGGGTACGTGCTGCGTTATGGCGGATGGCTCGACGAATCCGCGCACGAATGTGAAACCGCATTAGCGCTGGACCCGGGGAACTATCGCTATCGGTCGTGTTCTACCACATTCGACCAGCAAGGCAACTTCGCGCGGGCCATGGATTTTTATCAGCTCGATGCCGGTTCGGCATGGGCAGAGGGAAGTCTGGTCGCGCACTATATTCGCGCCGGAAACCTGGCGCAAGCGCGAGAACAAGCTGCGAAAGTCAAGGATCGACCTCGTGGAAAGATGATCGATGCCTGCCTCAACCATGCGCCGGCCGCAGACGTGGACAGATTGGCCGAGGACTTTGCGCCGACCGTGTTGGCTGCTCATGACTCCGAGGCCAAGTACATGAACGCCGGATATTTCGCGTTCTGCGGCAAGAAGGATATCGCCATGCGGCTGATCAAGAGCGCGATTGCGGGCCATTACTGCGCCTACACCGACCTGCAGACCAATCCCATGTTCGCGAGCCTGCGAGGCACGTCGGAGTTTGCCGAGTTGCTCCGCGCCGCGAAACAATGCCGCGACGATTTTATGGCGCAGCGGTAACCAACCGCGGATTTATTGGCGAACAGTAATCCTACGGCTCCATCTCGTCGCATGGCCCCGTAGCCGGTCATTTCCCCGGATACTGGACTTGCACTACGGCTGGAGGCTTCCACGTACCGTCGCCTGGGGGCAGGATCGAGGGCGGCGTGTCCTTTGGCCAGTAGAGGCGCATGACGAGGTAGATGGTGTCGTCGGGCGCGGGCAGCCAGTTCGATTCCTTTCCTTTTCCCGGTGAGTCTTTCTGGATGTAGAGCGTGACGGAGCCGTCTGCGTTTTTCTTCATTGCGGGCAACATCGGCGAGTTGATGAGATAGCGGTTGATCGGGTTCTTGATCAGGAGCTGGCTTTTGCCGTCGTACATAGTGACCGACCAGAAGGCGTTCACCGGCGGGAGTTGGCCCGCGGGGAAGGTGATCGAATAGCTGTGTTTGCTGCCGTCGAGGGTCGCGCCGGTGCCGTCCGTGCGCGTGTAGGGATACATGGCTTCTATGGCGTCGTTGCCGTAGAGTCCTCCCTTGGCAGCGGCCGCCCGCATCACCCAGTTGGTCTTGAAGAAATCGCGGTCGCCGAAGAACGCGCCGACGTTCCAGCCGTTTATGTTTTTGTTGCCGGTGGCTAGAAATTTGTCGACCTGGTCGTCGCCAGCCTTCATGCCGAGCAGGACGGCGGCTTTGTGTTCGAGCGAGAGATCCTTGAACGCAAAAGTTCTCCCCGGTCCGACGCCGATGCTGGCGAGCTTGGCGCGGACGTCGGTGGTCTCCGGTGACGGGGGCACGAATTCCAGAGCGGCAGAGAGATACTCAAAGAAGTTCGCTTTAATTCCCGCCGTATTGGCGGGGACGAAATTAATCGCCGGTGCGGCGGGCGGCGCGGGCTGTTTCAGGAACGCGGAAAGCGGTTGCGCCTGGTAGCCGGACTGGATCTTCTCCACGTTCGGCATGTCTTGAGGGTTGATGAGCTGAGTGCGACACAGAATCAACGCAAATGGCGTTGTCGACGCAAATACCTTGTTGATGCCCGGTGGCGTCGTGCCTTTCCAGTCCGGGCCAACTACCAGATAACTGCCCGCCGCGAAGCCTGTAGCGCGGCTTCCGATGTAGCCGAAATTGTAGGTGTTGCCATCGATCATCTGCACCGAATAGTAGCGTGGCTTGGCCACGGCGGGCACCGAAATCACCAGGGGCTCAGCGCGTAGATCCGCCCAGAGCATCGAGTAGGGTGTGTCGCTGTTCGGCGTGATGACGGCCGTGTCGTCGGGGGTGGCGACGTGGTGCTCGTTTCTTATCTGGTTGAAGGGGGCTTTGAACTGGCTGGAATTGGTGTCGACGGCGAACTCGTTCATCACAGCGTAGTTCATAACCAGAGGCAGGCCGTAGATGAAACCTTCCTCTGCGATGGCTTTGGTCCGCTCGATGCTCGGGCGGTTGGCTTCCGATTTCTCGCCGTTGGAAATGGCGTCGTTTTTCTTGGCGCAGCTGGTGAGCAACAGGGCTGTGGCGATGACCGACGCGGCGTGGGCTGGGATGCGACTAGTCGGCTTCATTCGCTTCTCTCCTCGTCGAGCCAGCACAGTCTAGCCGCGCGGGGCGGCTGCTGGAACTGACAAAACTGCCAGTCAGCTCACGGGCTGGATGGGAGAGGAAATCGATAGTTGACGAAATCGGCGTGCTCTTTTTCGTCGCTGCCGGAAATCAGCCACCGGGGCTGCTCGGTGTGGATGACGCGTATGCAGTGAATGCCATTGCTGCAGCATCGGGCTGACCGGTTATTACGTGGTGCTTCCGTTACCTTTCGCGTCCCGTGGACGCGGCGAAACACGGAAATCCATGATCGCATTATTCTTCGGGAAGGCTCTTAACGGCTGCCTCCAGAGCACGCGCAATCTCTTCGGGGGCCGCGTTGGGAGCGAATTGCATGAGCTTGCCAATGCGCACACGGATTTTTCCCGGGGCAGCATATTTCTTACCCGCCTGCTTGATTTCGAAGAGGCCATCAATGCGCATGGGAAGAATCGGAATGCCCAGATTGTTGGCGAGCAGGCCGACTCCACTGCGAAACGGCTGGATCTTGCCGTCGGTCGTGTGCTTGCCCTCGGGAAAGACGAGGACACTGTAGCCGCGGTCGGCGGCTTCGCCAGCATAAGCAAAGCTCTTGCGGAAGCCAGATTGGCGTGGCAGCGGGAACAGGTTCAAGAAGGCAACGGCGAGCGTCCATTGAATGCGGTTGTAGATTCGCTTAAGGAGTGGACGATCGGTCGCGGGCGAGCGCAGCGCTTCGAGGGCTTCGCCTCCGGTTGCGGTAGCGAGTTTGTGGCGGATGCGCGCGGGCAGCGCTGCCTGAATAAAAGCGACATCCACATCATCGACGTGATTGGAGACGATGAGCAGCGGTCCGCGAACGCCCCGCAGGTTTTCGCGTCCCGTAACGCGCGGCCATCCGAGAAGCAGGATTGCCGGTCGCATCAGCAGATAGCGCGCCGCCATCCGCAACCAGGTGGTCGGCCAGCGCAACGTCCAGTTTGGATAGTGAAAAGCGGTTGGTCGTTGGTCGCTGGCCGCTGGTCGATCGGGAAGGTTGCCAACGACCACCGACGAACGACCATCGACGTTGCCGCCGCCTTGCTGTAGGAGTCTCTCGAGATCTCTAATTGTGGCCGTATTTGCAAATTTCGTTTCGCTGAGATCGATTTGATAGCGGTCTTCGAGAGCGCCGAGCAGTTCGACGCGTTCCAGGGAAGTCAGCCCCAGTCCGGTTTCGAGGTAGGCATCCGGAGACAAGTTCGGCAGCGGACGACCAGTAATGCGCGTCAGCAATTCGGCGAGCGGACTGGCTGCGCTTGTGGGGGCTTGTCCGCGGAGACTCGCCTCGACGGTGTCACGGATGAGGTTTCGCTTTGGCTTCTGCGTCGAACTGCGGGGAAAATCTTCTTCGGGCCAAACGAACCAGGTGCGCATGCGCTGATATTCGGCTAACGTCTCGTTGGCGCGAGCGATGATCTTCGAAACGATAGTCTGCACATCGCCGTCGGCCGTCTGGGCGTCCGAATTGCGATCGCGGAGAATTAAAACAGCGCACGGCTCGGCATTTCCTCCGCGATCGAGACCGACGACGACGCAATCTTTGACCGCTGCTTGCCGACGCAGAGCGGCCTCCAGGTCTTCCGGATAAACGTTCATGCCCGCGGGTGTGACGATGACTTCTTTCTTGCGACCCTTGAAAAACAGATTGCCTTGGTCGTCGAGCGCGCCAAGGTCGCCGGTGCGATACCAGTTGGCATCAGCTTTGTTTGCAGATTCGCCTGCGACCGATTGCAGTTCGCCGCCGGTCCAGTAGCCGCTGGCCACGCCGCTGCCGCGTACCAGAATTTCACCATCGTCGGCTAGTTTGATCTCGCGCCCTGGAAGGACTTTGCCGATCGAGCCGCGACTGGTGTGGAAAGGATGGTTGAGGCTGACTAGCGAGGTGGTTTCGGTCAATCCGTAACCCTGGACGACGGCGTAGCCGAGCCGATGCCAGAATTCTTCCGTCTCGCGGTCGAGGGCTGCGCCGCCACTGATCATCGCCCAGAACTTCCATCCAAACTGGCGGCGCACATCTCGGAAGGTCCACCAGCGTCGCAGAAAGTGCTGATGTTCGGCAGCTGCGTAGCGTGCGGCAAAATTCTCACGTCCGCGGCCGTCGTCCTGGCCTTCGTCAACGTCGCGTTCGACTTTCTGCTTCAGCGAATCGAGCATGCGCGGGACAGCCACCAGCACCGAGATACGTTCGCGGTGAATTGTCGCCATGATTTCGGTGGGGTTGAAGGTGTTTTCGAAGATCACCGTGCCGCCGAGAAGAGGCGGAAGAAAAATTCCGAGGAATTGGCCGAAGACATGGCTTAGCGGCAACAGATTGAGGAAGCGAATGGGATGGACCAGTCGCTCATACTTGAGATATTTCTTCATCTCGGCTTCGATGGGGATGAGATTGCCAACTACGTTGGCGTGGGAGAGCACGACTCCTTTAGGCTCGGCGGTCGTTCCGGAGGTGAAGACGATCTCGAGCGTGTCGGACGGCTGAATCTGGGCGGGACGAAAGCGGTGCGAAGGATGGTGGGCGACTGCGGCTTCGAGATCGGCGGGATCGATGGTACTGGCGATCGCGTATTTCTCCGTCAGAAGCGCGTTAAAAACGGAAGCTCGTTCGCGCGGACAGACGATCAGTTTCGTGCGCACCTGCGCGCTGATTCGACACGCAAAATCAGGGCTCGAACCGTCGTCGACTGGAACGGCGATGGCTCCGCAAAGGGCACAGCCGAGGAAGACGGCTACCCATTCGGCGCAGTTCGGGCTCCATAATAGGACTGCGTCGCCTTTCGCGATGTTGCGCGATTCGAGTTCGCGAGCGAACTGATAGGCAACTTCGGCGACGCGGCGGTAGGTCCAGCGCTCGTGGCGGTAGCCACGGGGAAAAACGTAGGCCAGGTCGCGGCTGCCCCAGCGCTCGAAATCGTCCAGCGAATCCAGTAGACTTGCCCGCACACCCTGTTTAGTAGCACAATTTCCAGAACTTTACAGGCGGGAACTCACGTAGAGCAGAAATTGTCGAAGTAACGGTCGCACCCTGACCTGGTTTTGGGGCGAGTATGAAAAGAACTTTTATGGTTCGTCGCTCACATCGCCTCCTCGCGATTTACCCTGCGCTGGCGATGTGCGTACTGATCGCGTGTCAGACGCCCACCTCAACGAGTGGTGCGAGTGCGACGTCTCCTTCGACCAGCACCGCCGGTTCTGCCGTCTTTCGGGGTGAGAGCCATGCGACGAGCGGGCCAATTCGCGATCTCGGCCGCGATGAGGCTCAGGGCGGGCACATTTTGCGAAAACATGTAGGACAGACCGAAGGGCAACTGCGCGAGCGTCTGGAACGGGAACGCAACATTACGGGCGCGTCAACCTATACGGATCGCTCGACAGCGGAGCATGCTGTGGGTGCGGCGATCGCGCAATCGCAGAGCGAAATCCAGAACTGGCTCGGCCAGCCGGGGAAACATCCCAACCTGGTGCTCGACTACGACAGCGACGGCCCGATCGGGCGCAGCATGAATCGGGGAGAGTACCAGTCGCGCGTCTGCCAGCATGCAATCGTCGTACTGAAATATAGCGGGCCAAACCATTACTATGTTTTGACATCCTATCCGGAGTGCCGCTCATGAACTCAAAACCGGAAATCGCTGCCGCCAACTTTCCCGCATTGCATACGTTCTTGCGGGGTTACTTTCACGAGGATGTCGCCGACGAGTATGGAACGCCTCCGGAGGCGGCCGATCAATTCTGCGAAGACGCGGAAAGCGACGAACGCATTCCGGTCGCGCGCGAGTGGCAGCATCTTGTGGAAGTCACAGGAAACGAGACGTCCGCTCTGAATGCTGCGCTGAAAAAGCTGGGCAGCGCCATTAAGTTGAATGAAGACGAGATTCCGCAGGTGTCGGCGATCTTCGCGCGCTGCCTGGCGGTGAAGCCACATCGGCGCGCGGCCAACGAGTGAGAACCTGCTGCGTGGTGTGACCATCCCCAATGCTTTAAGGAGAGAGCAAATGCCTGCCTACGCAGTGTTCATTCGTGAAAAAACGCGCAATGCTGCGAAACTGGCAGAGTACAAGAAACTGGTCCCCCCGAGTTTCGAAAAACATCCCGCGAAAATTCTTGCCATAAATGGTCCCTCGGAAGTTCTGGAAGGACCGAAGGGCGAGGAAATTATCATCCTTGAATTCCCCAGCTACGAAGCGGCGCAGGCCTGGTATAACAGCGCGGAATATCAGGCGGCACGCGAACTCCGTTATCAGGGCGGAGATTATCGCTGCATCATCACCGAGGGGAAAGCGACGTAGTCGTCGGCTGCTTTTAGTTCCTGCCCTGGCTATCCTTCGCGACCCACGCCGAGCGCGTCGGCGACACGATTGATGTAGTTGAACCAGGATGCGATCAACGTTATCTGCAAAATACCCTGATCGTCGAAGCCCTCGGCCCGCAGTTTTTCGTGATCGTCCTTCCAGACTTTGGTCGCGTCTTTTGTGAGTTTTACAACATAGTCGAGCATGGCGCGTTCTTGCGGCGTAATCGGCGCGGTCGTGTAGTCGTGTTCCAGGGCTTCGACTAATTCTTTGTCCAGGGTGACGCGACGCAGAAACTCTGCGTGAGACTCGATTCAATAAACGCAGCGGTTGGTCACCGAAACCATAGTTGCGATCATCTCGTGATGCCGCCGCTGGAGCGGCAGATCGGGAGACATCAGGGCCCCGAAGGTGGAGAAGGCGTGTTTGAGCGCCTGCGGAATAAGAGAGTGCGAGGCCACGATCTGCGACCCTCCGCCTTCAGCGGGATGAATTGGAACGGCATATTCCTGCGGATAGAGCGACTTTTGTCCTTCCATCGCCTGCCGCAGTTCGTCGCCAGCTTCTGAGAGCGGAATGGTACGGATCCAGGTCACTCGAGTCCTCCTGATGTTTTCACACCCTACACGGCGGCTGCGAGCCATGCCAATAGCAGAAAACCGCTACTATGCGCCCCTCCAACGACTGCTTGAGAGAGGCACCTTCCGCGTCAGCCGGCGAGACGCCGGCGCTACTGAAAAGCGCTAGCCCTAAGCAAACCGTGCCAAAATGCAGTACCATAATCTTGATTGCCGCGCAATGGCGGGGCGAACATACGCTTGTGATGTGCGCCACTGAGCCGTGTGCAGCCGGCCGATACTATTGATGGGCGCGAACGTATGGGCGGGAGCCGGCCGGGTATTCCGCGTAACCGTCGTTCGCCGACAGTTATTTTTTCGGAGGGTTTGAATGCCGCTCGATACCTTAACCATTACCGATAACCGCACGGGGCAGATTTACACGCTTCCCATTGAGAATGGAACGATTCGCGCCATCGACCTGCGCAAGATCAAGACCGGGCACGACGATTTCGGATTAATGACCTACGATCCCGCCTTCACGAACACTGCTTCTTGCCGGAGCGCGATCACGTATATTGACGGTGATAAGGGAATCCTGCGCTATCGTGGCTATCCGATTGAAGTTTTGGCCGAGCACTGCACCTATCTGGAAGTGGCCTATCTGCTGCTGTTCGGCGAACTGCCGACGCAGAGTGAACTGAAGGGCTGGGTGTATGAGATTACGCATCACACCATGCTCCACGAGACCACGAAAAAATTCATGGAGGGATTCCGCGACAACGCGCATCCCATGGCGATGCTGGTGAGCACGGTGGCGGCGTTGTCGACGGTGTATCCCGAGGCGAAGAATGTACACGATCCAGAGACGCGCATACTGCAGATCAAGCGATTGATCGGTAAGATGCCGTCCATCGCGGCCATGTCGTATCGCCACATGGTGGGATTTCCGTATGTCTATCCTGACAACGATTTGACCTATACGGAAAATTTCATGAACATGCTGTGGAGGATGGTCGAGCCGAAGTATGTGGCCAACCCGGTGATTGCGCGGGCGCTCGATATTCTTTTTGTATTGCACGCTGATCACGAGCAGAACTGCAGCACGAATACGATGCGCGCGGTGGGCAGTTCCCAGGCCGATCCTTATCTGGCCACGGCATCGGCGGCATCGGCACTTTCGGGACCGCTGCACGGCGGAGCGAATGAAGAAGTTTTGCGCATGCTGGACGAGATTGGTTCGAAGAACAACGTCCCCGCCTACATCAAGAAGATCAAAGAAGGTAAGGGCTTGCTGATGGGCTTTGGGCATCGCGTCTACAAGAACTACGATCCGCGCGCCAAGATCATCAAGTGGGCGGCCGATCAGGTGTTCGAAGTGACCGGACGCAATGCCCGGCTCGAAATTGCGTTGGAACTTGAGCGCATTGCGCTGGAAGACGATTATTTCGTGCAGCGCAAGCTCTATCCGAACGTGGATTTCTACTCCGGCATCATGTACCAGGCGATGGGCTTCAAGCCGGAGATGTTCACCGTGCTCTTCGCGATTCCGCGAACCGTGGGCTGGCTGGCGCAGTGGCAGGAGATGATCGTCGATCCCGAACAGAAGATCGCGCGGCCGCGGCAGGTTTGGATAGGACATGATACGCGGGAGTTTGTGCCGATGGAGAAGCGCGGGAAGACAGAGTCGGTATTGCAGAAGTAGGAAGTTTGTGGCTCCTGGTTTAAGGATGGGCATTACTGCCCATCCTTTTCATTTGTGTGCCGAACATGTTCGACAGCTAAGGGGTGAAAGTCCCCTGCCCAACCTGGTGGAGGTGAAGGGCTAGAGAAGCGCAAGGGCGTCGTCGCGAGGCGGGGTCTGAAAGAAGCGTGGATCAAAGACGGGAGCCGATGAACAAGAACCGGATGATGAGGCCTACGGTGTGGGGCGAGCTGGCAAAGGACAGCGAAGCCCGTGTCCACCAAGCACACTGGTGGTAAATCCGGCGGTTGCGCGTCGAAGGCGGTCGAACTTACTTCGGGAGACGCGCCGCATGTCACGGCATCGTGACTGAGGGATGGAGCGATCCCACTTGACCGTGGGGCGGGAGTCAGCAGCGGGCATAGTAGACCGCAAGGTCGAAGGCCCAAACAGTAAGGAGCGGCGAGTAGGACGCAGGACTCGATGAGCGACAAGCGGCAGAAGAACCAGCTACAGATGGCGCTGGCCTTTACCGGGGAGGGGAGGAGTGAAGCTCCGAGGGCTCCGCGGGAAGGGACCGAATCGTTCGCGGCGAAATGCGAAACCGAAAGTCCGGCTAGAGAAGAGCAACTGATGGAGGAGGTCTGCGGGCGGAAGAACTGTCAGCAGGCTTTACGACGAGTGAAGGCCAATAAGGGCAGCCCGGGAATCGACGGCAGGAAAGTGTCGGAGTTACCCGGCTACCGGAAGCAGCACTGGCCAGCTTTACGGGAACAACTGTTAAGCGGGACCTACCAACCGCAACCGGTGCGGCGAGTGGAAATCGCCAAGCCGGACGGAGGGGTCCGCAAGTTGGGCATTCCGACGGTGCTGGACCGGTTTGTCCAGCAGGCGGTGATGCAGGTTCTGCAAGGCAGATGGGACCGGACGTTTTCCGAACACAGTCACGGCTTTCGTCCGCAACGCTCGGCGCATCAGGCGGTGGCCAAGGCGCAGCAGTATATCGCCCAGGGCAACCGCTGGGTGGTTGACCTTGATCTGGAAAAGTTTTTCGATCGAGTCAACCACGACAAGCTGATGGCGGCGATCGCGCGGCGAATGAGCGACAAGAGGATACTGAAGCTGATCCGAGCCATCCTGGAGTCGGGCGTGATGGAAAACGGGCTGGTGAGTCCGGTGGAGGAAGGAACTCCGCAAGGAGGGCCTTTGTCACCGCTGCTGTCGAATCTCGTGCTCGACGAACTCGACCGGGAGTTGGAGCGACGTAAACACCGTTTCGTGCGCTACGCGGAGGATTGCAATATCTACGTGGCGAGCGAGCGGGCGGGGAAGCGAGTCATGCAAAGCGTGACGAGTTTCCTCCGGCGGCGACTCAAGCTCAAGGTGAATGAGGCGAAGAGCGCGGTGGCGCGACCGCAGGAACGCAAGTTTCTGGGCTTCAGCTTTACCGGCGGGAAAGAGCCGAAACGACGCATTGCGCCGAAGGCTCTACAGCGGTGCAAGCAAAGAGTGCGGGAACTCACGCGACGGACACGGGGTATCAGTCTGGAACAGATGATGAAGGAACTCGTCAGCTACTTACGTGGCTGGAAGAGTTACTTCGGCTTCAGCCAGACGCCCTCGGTGTTGCACAGGCTAGAGGCATGGATGCGGCGCAGGCTGCGATCCGTGATCTGGAAGCAATGGAAGCGCAGCAAGGTGCGGTATGGGAAGCTGCGTCAGCGGAACATCGGACATGACCTCGCGGCACAAACCGCCGGCAGTCCCCATGGCCCCTGGCGTCTGGCCAACAGTCCGGCTTTGCAGTCCGCACTTCCGATTGCTTACTTCGACTCGCTCGGTCTTCCTCGGTTGCTGGACGTACTCTAGCTCAACCGAACTGAACCGCCGTATGCGGACCTCGCATGTACGGTGGTGTGGCAGGGGAGAGTGGGTGACCACTCCCCCTATGCCGATTGGGGCTCGGCAGCTAGCCGCCGGCAATCGCTCCAATGACGATGAAAGGCTCTTTCCCGGATGCGACTGCATCAGGCAGCGGGGCATCCGGCGATTCGTGGGACAAATCTTCTTCGCAGGCAAAAAAGCGGAGAAAGGCCCGGCGCTCAAGAGTGACATGGTCGCGGATAGTTCCGCGCAGCATGGGATAGTGGGCCTCGAGCGTGTCAAGGACGGAGCGTTGCGTGACTGGGCCGCTGATTTCAAGCTGCACTTCGCTGCCGACATGCGCCAGCGTGCGGAGATGGTGGGGGAGAATGACGCGGATCATGGGTGCTCAATCAACCCTATAGCGGCCATTTGTTAGCGGGCGTTGGCATCTTCCCGATCGACGATAAACCCGGCTGGCAAAGGACGACGCAGCCGGCGTAAGCGGTCGAGAGCTCGTTGCCGGCCGGGATTGCGGCGCACTTCGAATTCTCGCATGTTGGCAATCCTGATCTCGATTTGGTCTCCCTCTTTTAGGTTGAGAGCTTCCACAACTTCTGACGGTAACCGTACCGCCAGACTGTTGCCCCATTTGGAAACCTGCATGGTATCTCCGATCAGAAGTGGTCTACGTTCTTGTTGTATATCTTCCGATCGAGGGTGCAATTCTCATGCCAGTGTCTGCACCTCGACCGAAAGCACCGCCGGCAAGTCGCGAACTATTGGGTTCCAGCTATCCCCCGCATCGGCGGAGGCGTAGACCTGACCGCCGCTGGTGCCGAAATAGATGCCGCATTCATCTAGCGAATCTACGGCCATCGCGTCGCGCAGCACGTTAACGTAGCAATTGCTCTGGGGAAGACCTTTGGTTAGCGGCTCCCACTCATTACCGCCGCTGCGGCTGCGGAAGACGCGCAGTTTGCCATCCATCACGAAGTGATGCGAGTCACTGGTGATGGGGACCACGTAGATTGTTTCGGGTTCATGAGCATGCACATCGATCACGAAACCGAAATCCGTCGGCAGATTGCCGCTGACCTCCCGCCAGGAATCGCCTGCATCGTCGCTGCGCATGACGTCCCAGTGCTTCTGCATGAAGAGCACACCGGGGCGCTTGGGGTTCATGGCAACGTGATGAACGCAGTGGCCGATCTCGGCTCGCGGGTCGGGGATGTATTGGGAATAGAGGCCGCGATTGATCGGCTTCCATGACTTGCCTCCGTCGTCGGTGCGGAAGGCGCCGGCGGCCGAGATGGCGATGAAGATGCGATCAGGATTCGTGGGGTCGAGAATGATAGTGTGGAGGCACATGCCGCCTGCGCCGGGCTGCCACTTCGGGCCCGTGCCGTGGCCGCGCAGGCCGGGGAGTTCCTTCCAGTTCTTGCCGCCATCGGTCGAGCGGAACAGCGCAGCGTCTTCGACTCCGGCGTAGACCGTGTCGGGATCGGTGAGCGACGGCTCGAGATGCCACACTCGCTTAAATTCCCAGGGATGTTGCGTGCCGTCATACCACTGATGGGTGGTGAGCGTCGCGCCCGTTTCCGATGATGCGTCATAGATGAACTTGTTGCTGGCGGTTTTCGGCGGGCCCGGGACAGGCGGCTCTCCGGGCGGAGTTCCGGGCTGATGCCATGTCTTGCCGCCATCGTCGGAGCGCTGAATTAACTGGCCGAACCATCCACTTGTCTGGGAGGCATAAATGCGATTGGGGTCGGCGGGCGAGCCTTTCAGGTGATACATCTCCCAGCCCGCGAAGTGAGGGCCGCTGATATCCCATTTTTCTCGCTTGCCGTCCGTCGTCAGAATGAATGCGCCCTTACGCGTGCCGACCAGAACCCGTACCTGGCTCATTTACTCGCTCCTTAGTGTTTGATCTGTTCAGACCGATTTATTTTCAATGCGACTTGCCGAGATCGAGCGTCAGTGCTTTTCCATCAGTGCTTATCCATCGGATCAGCCGTGCCGTCCGACCATCTGCCCGCGGGAACCATGAACACGTCGATTGGTTCTGGATCGCCATGGAATTGCGGGTTGAGCATGACGGGAGAGTGGGGCAGATCCGCGCCCCAAACGGCGCCATCCATGAGCGGAGTGTAAAACATCAGGTGAGCGATCCAGTTGTGGCGGCGGTTATCGGTAAGGTACTGTTCTTTCGACATCATGTAGCTCATGGCTCCCGGCTCCAGGGGTGGCAGCTTTTGCTTTATGAATATCTTGATGCCGTCGATGATCGCAGCTTTGGATTGACCGGCCAATATCATCTCCGTTCTTTTATACGTCAACGGCAGGATGGAACGGGCAGCGGGCGGATTGTAGCAGACCGGGCCTCGAACTTTAGGGTTCCAAAAATTAGCGGCATCCTCACCATTGATTGGGCCCATCCAGCCTCGCTCCACGACGCATACGAAACCATTCTTGCCTTTGACGGCGGTTTCGTAACCTTGGCGCCCCAGAACCAAAACCTCGGCGTCCAGCGAGATAGATTCCGGGGCCGCGCTCCGCGCCAGAGCGATCTCGTCCTTCCGATCCGCGATCAGGTATTGCTCCAGCGGGGCCATGCTTGGATAAGCCGCTTTGGCGCTCTGGGCTTGAGCTTGCCACGTCGCGCCCAGCACGAAAATCGGTACGACGGCCAGTGCAAAGCTGCTTCGTGCGATCGCTCTGACTATGTTTCGCCTCTTTGGATTTCTGCTGATTTTATTCGCCACGATGGGCTCTCCTTAAGGCTTCAATGTCAATCTTGATCATGCCCAGCATGGCTTTGAATACCCTTTCCGATTTCAGCGGATCTTTGTCCTGCATTAACTCCATCAAGGCTCTTGGGATGATCTGCCACGACACGCCAAATTTGTCGGTCAGCCATCCACATTGCACTTCCGATCCGCCAGTGGTGAGCTTTCCCCACAACTCGTCGACCTCTGCCTGAGTTTCGCAGTCTACGAAGAACGATATGGCCGGAGAGATCGTGTACTGCGGGCCTCCGTTCAGCGCCATGAATTTTTGCCCTTCGATTTGGAAGGTCGCCACCATCACGGTGCCTTTGGGCCCGGGCCCGGCGTCTCCATAACGAGCGAGGCTTAGGATTTTCGAGTTCTTGAAAATGGACACATAGAAGTTGGCGGCTTCTTCGGCTTTGCCGTCGAACCACAGACATGGAGTAATTTTCTGCATATCGTTCCTCGGATTAGAGCGGTTGCTGCTCCGCGCTCTATGCGGCTTGCGCAGCGGCCTTTTCGCAATTCACCATCCACGGTATGCCAAAGCGGTCGACCAGCATTCCGAAGCGCACAGCCCAGAATGTTTCCCCGAACGGCACGGTCACCTTGCCGTTTTCCTCAGAGTATCGAATAGGCGTTCCGCCTCGGCGGGACTTTCGACGTTGATGTTTATGGAGAAGCCTTGCGGTTTTTGCTGGTGCTCGGGCGGGGCGTCGCTGCCCATTAGTACCTGATTGCCGAATACCAGGCGCGCGTGGATGATTTTGCTGCGCCATTCGGCGGGCACGTGAGCGGCGGCGGGCGTGCCTTCGTGGGTAGTCATGGCCACAATTTTTCCACCCAGCAGGTTCTCGTAAAACTCGAACGCCTCTTGGCATTGTCCATCGAAAAAAAGGTAGGGATTTACTTGCATGATCGTTCCTCCGATTCGATATTCAAAAACTTGCTTTGGTGAAATTAACAAATGTCACTTGCAAAATGCAAGTAACAATTTATCATCAACCCAGATGCCGAAGACGCCACGGAATAAGTCTGGCCCAAAGCGACGATCGGGGTGTCCGCTGAACGCCTCGGTGGAGATGCTGGGCGATCGCTGGTCGCTGTTGATCATCCGCGACATGATGCTGCGCGGATTTCGCAGCTACAAGGAATTTCTGGAATGCTACGAAGGGATTGCGACGAACATATTGGCCAACCGTTTGCGCAAGCTGATTGCGAATGGAATTATCCAGGCATCGCCCGATTTGACCGACGGGCGGAAGTTGATTTACTCGCTGACGGCGAAGGGAATCGATCTGGCGCCGGTGCTGACAGAGATGGTTTTGTGGGCGGCGGCGCACGAGGATACCGGCAATCAAGCGCTGGTCCATCAGATGCGGAGTGACAAAGAGAAACTTCTCGCTTCTATTCGAGAACGCTGGCAAAGGGGTGGCTCGACTACTGCCTCTTGATCACAATTTCCCTTTGGTTGCTTTGGGCTTCAAGGACTTCGCATATTCGAAGCTGATTTCGAGATACTTCTGCAGTTCCCTGGTGTTCTTAAGCAGCGCGTCGGGAACGGCCACGTACTCCTTCATCACGGCGCCATAGGCCTCGAAAAGCTTGGTTTTGTGCTTCTTCAGAAATTTTTCGCGCTCGGCCGCCGGCAGGCGAATCGCAAGCCGGGATTCGTGCAGCAGAGTGAACATGTTGCAGTTCAGGGAGGTATAGGGATTGGCAGCGCCCTTGCGCTCGATTTCAGGATGGGTTGCGATAAGTTGATCGTAAAGAACTACTTTCTCGGTTACGGCAGCTTTTTTCGGTGAGCGCATAGGCCATCCTAAATTGGCAAAAGGAGAAATACAGAGGTAGCAGGATACACGAAAAAAAGAGAGGGTCGCGGCAGGGGAGAAGGGCCATGCTCCCGATCTGGAAATGAATAGCGAATTTTTCCGAAACCGGA
This sequence comes from uncultured Acidobacteriaceae bacterium, assembly GCA_963800565.1. GTDB lineage: Bacteria > Acidobacteriota > Terriglobia > Terriglobales > Acidobacteriaceae > Acidiflorens. The sequence continues at coordinate 1,393,776 of CAWDBM010000006.1, read as the reverse complement.
CGTACACTCCCCTTCGGTAACCTCCGGTAATCGACGGTAACCATCGGACTGCAGATATACGGCCTTACAATTAGCTTACTCCGCGGTCTAGTCTGCGATCATGCTTTGCAATTCTGATCGCGCGGTTGACGGGGTCTCGTCTGGGAATCTCCCAGCGAGGGTTGCGACCCGTTCAGCGATGCTCGACGCGCGGGCGGTAAGCGGGAAAAGGCTGGAGTCCGCACCTTATGGCGTTTGGATTTGGCTTCAACAAACAGAAGGTTCTCAGCGCCGCGGAGAAGTTTGTCCAGCAGGGCAAGCTGCAGAACGCCATTGCTGAGTACGACAAAGTCCTCAAGAACGACCCCAAAGATCTTACCGTCAACAACACCATTGGCGATTTATACGCGCGTATGGGCGATCCCGCAAAAGCGATCGAGTGCTTCAAGACGGTAGGCGATGCGTATGCCGCGCAAGGCTTCACGGTCAAGGGCATCGCCATGTACAAAAAGATCACCAAGCTGCAGCCGAGCCTGGATGCATCCCTGAAACTGGCGGAACTCTACACCCAGCAGGGGTTATTCAACGACGCGCGAGCACAGTATCTGCAAGTCGCCGAAGATTTCATGAAGAATGGCGACCTCGAACAAGCAATACGGCTTTTCCAGAAGGTCCTCGAAATGGACCCGGAAAACGTGCCCATGCGGGTGAAACTGGCCGAGGTTTACGTCCGGCTGGGAAAAAAGAAGGAAGCCTGGGAGATTTTCAGCGCCGCCGCCGAGGCGTTGCGCGCTCGTGGCGCGCTGGCCGGCGCGGAAGACATTCTGAAGCGCATGCTGGTGCTTGATCCGGGCAACAGCTACGTTCTCTTGCTGCGTGGAAAGGCCGCACTGGAAAGCGACGATCCGAAGAGTGCCATCGAGTATCTGGAGAAGGTGCCCGACCTCGACTCTCATCCCGAGGCTTTGCGCGACTTGCTCAAGGCTTATCTGCAGATCGGAACTTTGCCCAAGGCCGCGCCGATCGCGGAGAAATTGCTGACGGTGCACAACGACCCGGAGGGGCTGTTTCTGCTGGCGGAGGGTTGCACGCGGCTCGGGCAATATCACGAAGCGCTCGATGTGTATACGCGGCATGCCGATAGGCTGTTGGCGACCGACTCGGGCAAACTGCTGGGCAGCCTGCATACCATGATTGCGCAGGTGCGCGACGATGCGGGCGCACTCGACCTGTTGTTGCTGCTGCTGAACAAAGCCGGGGAGAGCACACACGTCAACGAAGTCACGGAACTGTTGGCGCATGCCTCGGTCAAGAATGGCGACTTGGCCAGGGCTCGTGATCTCTATCAGATGTTGAGCACCACCGAGCCGCAGAACCAGTTGCATTTGCAGAACTACGAGCAAGTCCTAGAACGCATGCAAGGCGCGGCGCCTGCGGCCGGAATCACTCCCGAAGAGGGCGCGGTGATCGTCGAGGAACTGGAAGCGACGGCTCCAGTAATCGATCAGTCTTATCCGGATCACATCGCCATCGCGGTGCGTTCGGCAGTCACCGATGCGGACCTTTTCCTTTCTTACAATTTGCCTGACAAGGCAATCGTGCCATTGCTGGGTGCCTTGCCGCAGGCTCCGCGCGACGCTCGGCTGAATCAGCGTCTGGCAGCGCTGCATACCCGATTTCATCGCTTTACCGAGGCAGCGGTTTGCTGCCGCACGCTGGAAAGCGTGTATCACGACGCGGGTTATCCAGACGAAGCCGTGCGCTACGGAGAATTGGCAGCGCGCTATGAGCAGACCGCAGGAACCGCTCCCGCGTCAGCTGGGATATTGGCGGAGACAGCCCTAGCGGCATCGGCCGGCGCCGCCACTTCGCCGATCGGTTCGGGGAGAGCTTTTCCGAGCGCTGCGCCCACGTCTGCACCTTGGCCCACGGCGTCGACCGCTTCCGAACCTGAAATGGCGGTGACTGCGCATCCCGAATTCGCGGTAGAAGAAATGGCGGTGAGCGCGCCCCCGGATACGCATTCTGAGCCCTCTGCCGACTTGGCGTCCGAGTGGGAAGATTCGATGGCGGTCGAAGAAACGGCCGAGGTGCATTCTCCGGCCGCGGAACCGCCGCCTGTTACTGCGAGTGCGGCCCAAGCAGATGCCGCCCACAATCCCGAGATTGCGGAGACGGCCGAAGAGGTTCGGTTCTACCTTGAGCACTTCATGACGGATCAGGCTCGCGCTGGAATCGAGAAGCTCGAAGCCCTGACCAGCGATGCTGGTATTCTCGATCCGTTACGGGCCGCCGTTGCTGCGGCCAGCCACCCGCCTGCCGAGCCGGTAGAGGAAATCGCGGAGATCAATGCCGACGATCCCGCCGAATTCGTGGTTCCGATCGAGACTGAATCGGCCATTGACGCAGCGCCTGAGATGACCGTTGCGCCCGGCCACGAGGCGAATGATGAAATCGAGGGCCAGGTCCATCATGCGCCCGCCGCACCGGAACCTGCGCCAGAACCAGCTTATGCCGAGTCCGCTCCGGCAGAAGCTGCGCACGCCGAAGCGGGTGAACTAAGCGCGTTGGTTGCAGATCTCGAAGCCTCGCTTGGCGATTCATTCCCCGAAGCGCCGCCGATTGCTGCTCCTGCGCCGGCGGTTAAGGCTGCGCCATCGCCGTCTCCGGCGGCTCAGCCCTTGCCGAGCTGGCCGGTCGCGCCAGCGGCACCCGCAAAGAAACGAGCGCCAGCCACAGCTTCGGCCTTAGCGCCGGAGGCCGCGCCGGTCGCCAAGGCCACAGCACCAAAGACGGCAACGACAAAAGTCAAAGCTCCGGCAATCGCAGCCGCTGCCCACGCCGCAGCCAGTCCGGCTATGACCTACGGCCCTTCGTCCCCGCGCGCTTTGGGAGCAGGCGCCGAGGCCATGCATCCCTCCGATAGCATCGACCTTTCGGAGATGTTTGGTGAGCTTAAACATGAACTGGAAGAAGAAGTGGCTGCTGGGGACGATGATCCCGAGACGCACTACAACCTGGGCGTCGCTTTTCGCGAAATGGGCCTGCTCGACGAGGCCATCGCCGAACTGCAGAAAGTCTGTACATCAATTGAACGTGGCAAAACCTTTGCGCAGCCAGTCCAAACCTATACGTGGCTGGCGCAGTGCTTCCTTGATAAGGGAGTGCCGCAGGCCGCGATTCGCTGGTATGAGAAAGCATTGAATATCCCGGGGCTCGATGATGAAGCTCGCGTGGCCATCAACTATGAGCTGGGTTCGGCGTGCGAAACCGCACAGGACAAGCCCGCGGCGCTGCGGCACTTTACCAGCGTGTACGGATCGAACATCGATTATCGCGACGTGGCCGAGCGCATACAGGCTCTGAAGTCGTAGAATGCACGAAGTGGGTTCGGAATCAGGCTGGAGGATTTTCGGCCGCGGATCACGATAAAACGCGATTCTGCGGCGAGCCGGCGTCCTGCCCCACAAAGACGCGTGCAATGATTTCCGATCCCAAGCTACCCTTTGCCAGCAACTCCAGCAGTGTCGGAGAACTGAAACCTCCGGCTGAACCTGCGTATGGCGTCGATCCTGCGCCCGCTACTGTTTCTCCGCCTTCGGTGGCGCGGCTGTGGCTTCGCCGCATAGGCGTGCTTTTATTCGTGTTCCTCTGTGCGACCCTGGGAGTGATGCTGATGATTCTTCCCTGGCGTCCTGAGTGGTCGGATAATCCTTTGCTGCTGCCCTATCCCACGCTACGCGCTTTTGTGGCTAGCGGCTTCGCGCGTGGAGTTGCGACCGGGCTGGGCGTGCTCAACGTGTGGATTGGATTCTACGAAGCGATTCGATATCGAGAAGAAGAATGAAGGGTGGTCGATGGTCGTTCGTCGATGGTAGCTCGCGGACGATAGCCTTCTGCAGCATCACCATTAATTGAACTAAGATTGAGTAAATACCTATCGACCAACGACTAACGACTAACGACCGATCTCCCATGACTGATCAAAAACTCAAGCCCGCGCCGCTCGCATATCAGAACGAGCCCTTTCTCAACAGTCCGGACGGCAGAATTTTGCGTCTTCTATCCGAGTACAGCGAGCCGCTCTCGCGTTTCCGGCGCGAGCAGATTCAGGACACAGTTGTTTTTTTCGGGTCGGCGCGCATTCACAGCCACGATAATGCCAGCAGCCGTCTTATCGAAGCGCGCGGCAATGGGAGCAATGTTTCCGCCGTCGAGCAAGCGAAAGACATGAAGCGCGCCGAGGCAGCCGTCGATATGGCTCGGTATTATGAGGATGCGCGCCGCCTGGCGCGCCTGCTGACGGAATGGTCTACCAAGATTCCCGCCAAGCGCCATCGCTTCGTCGTCACCACCGGCGGCGGACCCGGCATCATGGAAGCGGCCAATCTTGGGGCGCATGAAGCGGGAGGAAAGACGATTGGACTCAACATTAATCTGCCGTTCGAGCAGAATCCGAATTCTTACATCACGCCGTCGCTCAACTTCGAGTTCCACTATTTTTTCATGCGCAAATTCTGGTTCGCATATCTGGCGAAAGGGCTGGTTATTTTTCCTGGCGGCTTTGGCACGCTTGACGAACTTTTTGAAATTCTGACGCTGGCGCAGACGGAGAAGCTGGCAAAAAAAATTGTCGTCGTCATTTATGGCAGCAGTTATTGGAAGAAGATCATCAACTTCGATGCAATGGTGGATGCGGGCGTGATCTCGGCGCCGGATCTCGAACTGTTTACGATGTCGGATTCGCCCGAGGAAAGTTTCGAATTCCTGAGAGATGGATTGACCAAGTATCATCTCGCCCCGCAGCAAACCAAGCGCGCGGGCGAGCCGGCTGTTCCGGAAATTGCCAGGACGCGACCATAGTCGTGTGGCGCGGGCGCCCTCGCCCGCGAGCTGTCGAACCGATATCTGGGGCGGGTAGGGCGCGCGGTTGCTTTTGTAAGTTGTGAACTTCCGTCTTCCGTGACTGCGTATACGCCGGCCGATTTTTTCGCCACGAAGCAGGCGGGCATTCCGAGCTTTCGCGTAGCCAGCATCATCCGCGACCGCGAACTGCTGGAGGCGGAAAACGCGAAGCTGCGTTTGTGGTCTCAGGGCCGAATAGCGAAATATCGAAAGAAGGGAGTGAGCGGGCTCTGCGGGAGATGCGCTCGCGGTGGGCGATGAGCTATGGACCGGTGGAGGTGGGGTACGACGGAGGTGCCGAAGAAGGATTTCCCAATCGGTGAAGGACATAGGTGTCCTTCAAGGTCACGGCGTCGCGGACAAGCATCAATGCGAAATACGCCGCTAAGTAGCCAAGAACGACCCGATACAGAGGCTCCCGTATCAACATGTATGCAACCAGCAGAAGGGCAACTTTGCAAAAATAAAGCCACGCAATATATTTGCGACCCCACGCGGTGCTGGTCAAGGCACGGCGCACTCCCATGAGAGACGATGCGGCTACAAATCGAGACGGGTCTTGACCGATGCTAAGATGTTGCATCGTTCCCGCGACCGCGCCCAACAGACCGCCCCCTAATCCCAGCGCGACAGGTAAGCGAGGTTGGAAAACCAAGAACGCAAAAACAACGCCGATTGCCCAAACGAAGAGGAGCAGAACGTTCGTTCGCGGCGACAAAGTAGCGTGACTCTTCGCTACCGGTATATTTCGCTGCTCCGTTTTCACGAGAAGCGATTGTATGCTGGTTGTGTGCTTCCCGCCAGTTTACGAAAGAGTGATTACACGGACCCAGCCCTGTCGCGCTCTAATACTTCTTAAATAATCCCATCCGATTTACCATTCACCCGATGCCTTCTTCCTTCCACCACTGGCTCCGCGACCCGCTCTTCCTCCTGTGCCTCGCTGCCGGCCTGATCGCGTTCGTCATTCAAACTGGAGAACTCGAAACCTCCGACACCACTCATCGCCTGCAGACCACGCACTGGCTGTGGACTTCGGAGCCGCAGGTTCTCCCTGACGATTATCCCGACTTCGGCCTCCATGGCCGCGGAGGGCGGCTTTATAGCTGGTACGGCATCGGGCAGTCGCTGCTCATGCTGCCTGCCGATATTCTTGGGACGTGGATTCAAAACTGGCCCCTCTTCACCGGTTACCGCGAAGATCCGGAGGTGCGCAGCATCGTGGTCAGCTGCTCCACTAATCTTCTGGTAAACATTCTTACTGCGCTCATCGCATTTCGATTGCTCGTTCAGTTGGGTTTCAGCGTGAGAGAGTCGGTCGCCGGAGTGCTCGCGTTCATGCTCTGCACCACTCATCTGCATTACACGCAGAACATGATGGAGAACAACTACATCGGCTTGCTCACGCTCGCCGGATTTTCATATCAGTACGAGTGGCTGCGCACCAGCAGTCGGCGCGCGCTGTTGATAGGCTCCGGCGCGCTCGGGCTCAATCTGCTTACGCGGCTCACCACTGGGCTGGATCTGATCGGGGCGGGAGTGTTTCTCTTGTTGGCGCTTTGGTTTGAGCCGATTTCGCTTGAAGCATCAGCGCCCGACGGCGGCCGCGCTCGTCTTTTGTGGCGGCGGTTGATTGACTATTGCAAAGTTGCCGCGCCGGTTTATTTATTCTTTCTGGCGATCGATCGCGTCTATCAGTTTTATCGCTTTGAATCATTTACCAATACCTACGTCGCGCTGTTCGCCAAGGAATTTCGCCAGCGCGACCCGACTCTGCCAGCAAACTTTCCCTGGAGCACACCTTTTCACGTCGGCGTTCTCGGCGCGCTGTTTCAGCCGGAGAAATCGATTTTTCTTTTTGATCCGCTGATAATGCTGGCGATTTTTCTTTTGCTGTGGCTGTGGAAGCGCCTGACTCCCGGAGTCCGCGCCTATGGCCTGGCTTCACTTCTACTGTTAGCGGCGTACATCTGTTTTTACGCGCGCTACACCTTCTGGGCAGGCGACTTTGCCTGGGGCGACCGCTATGTTTCTACCTCGGTCGAACTTGCGACACTGCTTTCGGTGCCGCTGCTGCTGCGTTATCGAGAGATCTTAGGCAGGGCCATCTGGAATGCTAGCTGGGTGGTGATCGTGGTCAGCCTGGTCATTCAGTTGGCATCCCTTGTTTTGTGGCTGCCGCTGGAAATTTATCAGATGGAAACCTTCGGGCACCCTACATTCGTCATCGCTCTGCGCTTCAAGAACATTGTCGCTTTCGCTTTCGGCAGGATGGAGGATTGGGGGTTGAACACGGATGCCATGGGGTGGGACCAGTGGGATTACGTTCACATCACCACGTGGAATTTTCTGCCAAATCTGCTGCGCCGCGTTGGAGTCGCGCCCATGTGGGCGGTCAATATTGTGCGCGTCGTTTGGCTGGTTGCGCTCGCCGCGCTGGGAGTGGTCTTGGTGCGGCTGCGGAATAGTTTGCGGACGGCCGCAGCGCCATTCGACTGAGGGTGCCCATCCTTCGCGCACTTTGTGGGGCCACTCACACGCCATGGATGGGAGAAGTGGGATCGCATTCAATCACGGGCCCGGAAACGCGACATGCAGAACCGGCAAATCTCAGCCGTGGCGGCCCTTGAAGGAGAAGAATAAGGCGCCGATAATGGCGACGAAGGTGAGCCCTTCAATCAGCAAGGCATAGGAAATCAGTCTGCGGGCACGAACAAAGGGAGCCAACCACCGGCTGAAAACCAATACGAACACCACCAAGGGAATCGCAAACAATCGAAAGACGATGGCATCGCCCCAATACCACTGGTTGAGGACGGGGATGAACAGTAAGCCGACCGAAATCGGAGCAGTCAAACTTAAGCCGAGCAGAACTTTCGCATAGTTAGTGTAGGCCGGTTCGGACTTCCTGATAACAAAAACCAAAGCAATCGTCGGCATCAGGAAAAGGAAGCCGATGATGATTTCGAGCATAAGATCCCCACCGGCGTACATGCCGCTCGATGCCGCCACATCTTGCGGGTTACGGACATACTGCAGGTAGCGCACACCGATCAGGAAAGCGGAGATGGCCACAACCACTGCATAGCTTGCCGCGACGAGACGCAACTGCAGGCGCGAAGGGGACGGTTCCATGCAGGAATTGTAGCTCCCGGGATCGACCCTGCCCCAGCGCAGTACGCAGTAAGGGTTATCGAGGCGAATGCCCTCAAAGCCGGCTGATCCCTGACCGGTCAGCCCTATCGGGGGGTGCAGCGGTCATCCGTTTTTGTGAAACAATGAACGCCCGCGGATTGATCATTTCTCAGGGTGGTGCACTTATGAGAAAAATCCGTTATGCAGTTGCGACGAGCCTCGAGGGCCGTATCGCTGGTCCCAGCCGTTCATTGACTTGCCGATAGGCCATCCGTAAGATTGGGCGCTGACACCAATGATCGGGCAAATCATCTCGCACTACCGCGTCATCGAGAAGCTGGGCGGGGGCGGGATGGGAGTCGTTTACAAGGCGGAAGACACGCGCCTGCGACGTTTTGTCGCCTTGAAGTTCCTTCCCGAAGAGGTTTCGCGTGACCCGCAGGCGCTGGCCCGATTTGAGCGGGAGGCTCAGGCTGCGTCAGCTCTCAACCATCCCAACATCTGTACCATTCACGATATTGGCGAGCATGAAGGCCGCGCCTTCATCGCCATGGAATTCCTCGACGGAATGACGTTGAAGCATCTGATTGCCGGGCGTCCGCTCGAGTCTGCCCAGCTCTTATCGCTGGGCATTGAGATTGCCGACGCGCTCGATGCGGCGCACGCGGAAGGCATTGTGCATCGCGACATTAAGCCGGCAAATATTTTTGTGACCAAGCGCGGCCATGCCAAGGTTCTGGATTTTGGCTTAGCCAAAGTTTCTGGCCAGCCCGTGCGAGGCGAGAAGGATGCGACGCTCGCCACCATGGACGAGCAGCATCTCACCAGCCCGGGGACAGCGCTCGGCACCGTCTCTTACATGTCGCCGGAACAGGCCAAGGGCAAGGAGCTCGACGCTCGCAGCGATTTGTTTTCCTTTGGAGCCGTGCTCTACGAAATGGCGACCGGCACTTTGCCCTTTCGGGGCGATACTTCGGCTGTAATTTTCAATGCCATTCTCGAGCGCGCTCCCACCTCTCCGATTCGATTGAATCCCGATGTTCCTTCCGAGCTTGAGCGCATCATCAACCGCGCTCTGGAGAAGGATCGCGACCTGCGTTATCAGCACGCTTCGGAGATGCGCGCCGAATTGCAGCGGCTGAAGCGCGATACTGAGTCGGGAAGGAAAATCGCGGCGGAGGAACCGCGGGCGGACGACGCGCCTAGTTCTTCGCAACAATCGGGCCCTCCATCCAGCCAACAGGCGAATCAACGTTCAAGCGGTTCGTCGCGAGCTGCATCCTCGCCGGTGTCCGCTTCGCGGGCGGGGGCGCAGGCTCCACACGAAACTGCGCCCTCCCGTTCGGCGATTCCTTCGTGGGCTTGGATCGCGATCGCAGTTCTTCTAGCCGCGGCAATCGGCGGCGGATTTTACTGGCGCTCGCGTCCGGTAAAACAGTTGACGGAGAAGGATTCCATCCTGCTCGCCGACTTCGTGAACACCACTGGCGACGCTGTCTTCGACGGAACGCTGAAACAGGCGCTGGCCGTGCAACTCGAGCAATCGCCCTACCTCAATATCGTGCCCGATCAGACCATTCGCAAGGCGCTGCAATTCATGGGCCGCTCGGCTGACGAGCGGGTGACTGGCAGCGTGGCTCGAGAAATTTGCGAGCGCGAGCATATCAAAGCGATGCTGAGCGGCTCGATCGCAACCCTCGGCAGCCAATATGTCGTCGCTCTCGACGCGACTAACTGCGCGACCGGCGATTCGCTGGCGCGCGAACAAGTGACGGCGGCGACCAAGGAGGCGGTGCTATCGGCTGTCGGCAAAGCCGCATCGAGCTTACGCGGAAAGTTGGGCGAATCGCTGGCTTCCATTCAGAAGTTCGATACGCCGGTGACGGAGGCGACAACCTCGTCGCTAGAAGCGCTTAAGGCCTACGCCGCGGCCGATGAACTGCGCAACGGCGGGAGCGAGGCGGAGTCGATTCCCCTGTTCCAGCGCGCCATCGAGATCGATCCGAATTTTGCCATGGCTCACGCACGGTTGGCGGCCATCTACAACAACCTTGGCGAAGAGGACCGATCGGTTGCGGAAGCCAAAAAGGCGTTCGATCTGCGGGATAGAGTGAGCGAGCGCGAGCGATTCTACATCACCGATCACTTTTATACGGCGACCGGAAACATCGAAAAAGACAAGGAAACATTGGAACTGGCGATAAAAACGTATCCAAATGTCTCCGACGCATATACCAACCTGGCGCTGATCTACAACCTTTACTACGGCGACTTCGAGAAGGCGATTCCGTTGGCCAACGAATTCACGCGCCTCGAGCCCAACGCCCCTTTTGGCTATGCGCATGCCTCCGCTCCATACATAGCGCTCAATCGGTTCGAGGAAGCACGGTTTGTTTTACATCAGGCCATCGACGCCAAGGCCGACAACCTGTTCATCCATCAAATTTTGTATCAATTGGCGTTCGTCACCGGCGATGCCGACGGCATGCAGCGTGAAATGAAATGGGCCGAGGGAAAGCCCAGCGAGTATTTGTTACTCTACGAGGCAACTGCCGTCGCCGCGTCGCGGGGCCAATTGCAAAAGGCCGGCGAATTGATGCAGCGGTCGGTTGCTGTGACCGACCGTCTGGGTTTCAAGGGAACTACGGCGTACACGGAGGCGCTGGTTGCGGTGATGCAGGCTGAGGTGGGCGACACTGCGAAAGCCAAACAACTAGCCGCCTCCAGTTCCGCATTGGCGAATGGCCGCGCCAACATGGTGCCGGTGGCGGAGGCCTTGGCCATGGCGGGTGACGCGAACCGCGCTCAGGCCATCATCGACGACCTGGCCCGTCGCTTCCCTGATGACACACTGCTGCACGCGGTGGGTATTCCGTGCGTGCGAGCCCTGATCGAGTTGAATCGCAAATCCCCGGACAAAGCGATCGAACTGATGAAGGCTGCGACTCCCCACGAAATGGGCAATTCTCAATTCCCATTCCCTGTGTATGTTCGCGGCCTCGCGTTCCTACAAGCCCATCACGCGCCGGAAGCGGCTGCGGAATTTCAAAGGATCATAGATCATGGTGGCATAGGCCCAACAGTGCCTGAGCACTCCCTGGCCAAACTAGGCTTGGGCAGGGCGGAAGTAATGGCCGGCGACGCCGCGAAGGCCAAAGCTGCCTATCAGGATTTCTTCGCGCTCTGGAAAGATGCCGACCCCGATGTTCCCATCCTTAAGGAAGCGAAGGCGGAGTACGAGAAACTGCAATAGCCATCGCGACAGCGCGAAGGTACAAAGTCCGTTCCACCAAAACCTTTTCATCATCAACGCTTCTGCTATCATCGCGGAAGGGCCGGTAATACCGGCGGATTTTACCTTTCATTCAGGAGTTTCATCATGGAAATGCCCGCTCTTTCTATGGGCTCCCGCCGCGACGAAGACATCGCGCTTGACCTCATGAAATTTATCGCCATGACCACCAGCTATGGCAAGACGACTGGTTCCGGAGTCGGCTTCCAGGGCACAGGCGCGGCCGCCAAGCCTGAGGATTACGCTGCCCAGTTGCTCGAACTTTACGAACGCTGCCTCAAGTCTGTCGGCGGAAAGTAATTGGGATCGGGTGATCGGGCGAAGGGATGATTGGGTCAGTGAACATCTGCAACGTTTCACATTTCTAGCCGGTTTGCGCCAACCGTTTCGGCTTCTATAGAATCATCAGTTTGCTGCCAGTAGTCAGCAGCCGCAAGCGGAGTCCTCTCAAATCGTCCATCACGAAGGCGAGTGGCCGCCAACAACGAACGACTACCGACCAACGACGACATTATGAAAATTCACGAGTACCAGGGTAAAGAAATTCTGAAGAAGTATGGCGTCGCAGTGCCGCGCGGCATGATGGTTACCACCCGCGAGGAAGCGGAGGCCGCAGCTAAAGAAATTTTCGGTGCGGGTGCGACTGGGGTAGTCGTGAAAGCGCAGATCCATGCTGGGGGGCGCGGCAAGGGCGGCGGCGTGAAGATCGCGAAGTCGGTCGAAGAAGCGGCCGAAATCGCTGCCAAGATGTTGGGCATGACTCTGATCACGCATCAGACGGGGCCGGAAGGGCGCGTTGTGCATCGCCTCCTAATCGAAGAGACGCTGCCGATCGAGAAAGAGCTTTATCTCGGCATTCTGGTCGATCGCGGCGAGGGCAAGCCCGTCTTTATGGCGTCGGCCGCGGGTGGCATGGATATTGAGCAGGTGGCGGCCGAACGGCCGGATGAGATTCTGAAGCAATATATTGATCCGGGGATGGGGCTGGAGCCATTTCAGGCGCGCAAGATCGCCTTCGCGCTCGGATTGAATGCATCGCAGATCGGTCCGGCGGTGCAATTTTTGACAGGGCTTTACCGGGCGTTTATAGAGACGGACGCATCGCTCGTGGAGATCAATCCTTTTGTCGCCTGCACCGACCTGCGGTTGTTCGCGCTCGATGCCAAGCTGACCTTCGACGACAACGCACTTTTCCGGCACGGCGATATACACAGACTGCGCGACATCAGCGAGGAGGATCCGCTGGAAGTCGAAGCGTCGAAATACAATCTCAACTACATCAAGCTGGAGGGCAGCGTGGGATGCATGGTGAATGGCGCCGGCCTCGCGATGGCCACCATGGACATCATTAAATACGCCGGGGGCCAGCCCGCTAACTTTCTCGACGTGGGCGGCGGCGCGAATGCGGAGCAGGTTGCGCATGCGTTTGAAATCTTGCTGAGCGACAAGAGTGTGCGGGCGGTGCTGATCAATATTTTTGGCGGGATTCTGCGAGTAGATACTCTGGCGGCGGGCGTGGTGGAAGCGGCGCGGAAGACTAATCTCCAACTGCCAGTTGTCTTGCGCCTCGAAGGTACAAACGTTCAGGAAGGCAAAAAGATTCTGACGGAGTCGGGCCTGAACTTTATCGTTGCTGAGACGATGAAGGATGCCGCCGATAAAGTTGTGGCGGCGGCAAAGAGCGCGGCGTAAACGTGAATAGCGAGCAGCGAATAGCGGCTTCTCGCGAGAAAGCATTTATGGCAATTCTGGTCGATAAGAGAACTCGATTGATCGTGCAGGGCCTGACTGGCCGTGAAGGCACGTTTCACGCCAAGGCCTGCGCCGCGTACGGGACGCAGGTTGTGGGCGGAGTCACTCCTGGCAAAGGCGGCACGACGCACGAAGGCTGGCCAGTATTCAACACGGTGCAGGAAGCGGCGGACAAAACCGGCGCGAACGCGACGGTGATTTTTGTGCCGCCGCCTTACGCTGCCGACGCGATCATGGAAGCGGCCGACGCCGAGATCGAACTCATCGTCTGCATCACTGAAGGCATTCCGACACTCGACATGGTGCGCGCCTGGGAATTCTTACAGAATCGTCGGTCGCGGTTGATAGGCCCCAACTGCCCCGGCATCATCTCTCCCGGCAAATGCAAAATCGGCATCATGCCTGGGGCGATCCACAAAGAAGGCAATGTCGGGATTGTGTCGCGCTCGGGAACGCTGACATACGAGGCGGTCCATCAGCTTACTCAGCGCGGCATCGGGCAATCGACCGCCATCGGCATTGGCGGCGACCCGATTATCGGCACAAATTTTGTCGACGCGCTCGATCTCTTTAATCGCGATCCGCAGACCGAGGCCGTGATCATGATCGGCGAAATCGGCGGCAATGCCGAAGAGATTGCAGCAGAGTTCGTCAAGATGCATATGAAGAAGCCAGTGGTCGGCTTCATCGCGGGGCAGACCGCGCCTCCGGGCCGCCGCATGGGCCATGCTGGCGCGATTATCTCGGGCGGCAAAGGGACGGCGGCAGAAAAGATTGCCTCGATGGAAAAGGCCGGCCTCAAAGTCGCGAAGTCGCCGGCTGATATTGGAGAAACACTGGCCGCGGCTTTGGGAAAGGCAGCACTTAGCAGTTAGCCTTTAGCACTTGGCTTTCGGCGACGAAGTGTTCGGCCACCCACTAAGTGCTAAATGCTAACACGGACTTATGAAAACACTGCAACGTACGCTGACCATCATCAAGCCCGACGCGGTAAAGAAGCACGCTGTCGGAGACATCATTGAGCAGTTCGAGAAGAACGGCTTTCACATCCTGGCTATGAAGATGTTGGAAATTTCCCAACATCAAGCGGAGCAGTTCTACGCCGTCCACGCCAGTCGCCCGTTTTACCACTCACTGACCACCTTCATGTCCAGCGGACCAATCGTGGCCATTGCGCTGGAAAAAGAAAATGCGATCGCCGATCTGCGCAAGCTGATGGGCGCGACGAATCCGGCGAGCGCCGAAGAGGGAACGATCCGCAAAAAGTGGGCAAGCAATATTGAGCACAACGCGATCCACGGCTCCGACGCGGATGAAACGGCGCGCTTCGAGTTGAGTTTCTTCTTTGCGGGGTACGAGTTGGCGCAGTGAAAAGGTTTCAAGGTTTCAGAGTTTCAAGGTTTCAAAGAACGGTCGCACTGTTTGAAGGTTGAAAATTGAAACTTTGAAACCCGTTCCTACCCTATCGGCTCAAACAAATGCCCCTCGGTGCGGTCGCCGAGTTTGGGCAAATCCTTCTTTGCCATCTGCAGGAAATGCGGAGCGGTGCGATGCGCCTCCAGGGCGGCATCATCCTTGTATTGTTCGTAAACAAAAAACCGGCGTGGATCGGTCTTGTGCTTATGCACCTGATACATGAGGCAGCCCGGTTCCTTACGCGACTCGGCTGAGAGTTTTTCAAAGATCGCGACCACTTCGGCCTCGCGTCCAACTTTTGCCATCCAGGTTACGGCCAACACCACCATCCGTCGCTCCGATCTACGCTGAAATCCAACCCCGAAGGGCGTGTGATTCTTAACGGAACCCTGAAACTTTTCAATTGCGTGCCAGGCCCAACTCACTCATGAAACTGTCGACCAGAATCGTCTGCTCACGATCGGGGCCGGTAGAAATCATTCCTACCCGCGCTCCGGTTTCTTTTTCAATAAAGCTCAGATACTCTCGCGCCGCCTTGGGCAAGGCTTCGACTGTGCGAATATCCTGCGTCGGGCTTGCCCACCCCGGCAGTTTGCGGTAGACGCATTCTATCTTTTCATACCCGCACGCCTGCGCTGGGACTTCGTCAGTCTCGTTGCCGTCCACTTTATAGCCAACGCAAACCGGAATCTCCTTCAAATGGTCAAGCACGTCTAGTTTAGTAACGACCAGCCACGAAATTCCATTAATCATGCCAGCGTAACGGAGCAGAGGCAAATCGAGCCAACCGGTGCGGCGGGGGCGTCCAGTGACGGCCCCAAATTCGCTGCCGCGTTTGCGCAGGTCTTCCCCTTCAGTTCCCAGCAATTCGGTCGGAAACGGACCGCTGCCAACACGAGTGCAATAAGCCTTCGTGATGCCGATCACCATATCAATCGATGTGGGTGGTACTCCAGTTCCCGTCGCCGCGCCACCGGAAGTTGCACTCGAAGAGGTCACGAACGGATAAGTTCCGTGATCAATGTCGAGCATCGTGCCCTGCGCGCCTTCGAAGACAATCGACTTTCCTTCGGCGAGCGCGCGGTTCAGCAGAAGAGCTGTGTCGCAAACAAATGGAGCCAATTGCTCCGCGGCGTCGGCATATTCGCGAAACATTTTATCCGGATCCAGCGGATCGGCATTGAAGAGCGCATGCGCGATCATATTTTTTTCGCGGCACGCGTTTTCGATGTGTGTGCGCAAAAGCGCGCGGTCGAGCAAGTCGGCGACTCGCAATCCTCGGCGGCCCATTTTGTCTTCGTAAGTCGGTCCGATCCCGCGCGACGTGGTTCCGATTTTTACCCGGCCCGGAGCGTTTTCCGAACCCAATTCCATCATGCGGTGGTAGGGAAGAATCACCTGGGCGCGATTCGAGACGAAAAGATTGCCGTCGACTTTCACGCCCGCCGCGCGCAGTGACGCGACTTCCTTAAGAAAGGCCAGTGGGTCGATTACGACTCCGTTGCCTACGACGCTTATGCACTCCGGACGCAAAACGCCACCGGGGACAAGTTGCAGGATGAATTTTTTGCCGTTGATGATGACTGTGTGCCCGGCATTGTGGCCTCCGGCATAACGAGCCACCACCGAAAATGTCCGCGTGAGTACGTCAACGATCTTGCCCTTGCCCTCGTCGCCCCATTGGGCTCCGACAATAACAGCAGTTCTACCCCTGCTCGCTTTACTACTGTTCAATGAACACTCCATTTGGAATATTTGCGGCCGCAAATCGAAGGCCGCCCCGGGGTCGCACACACTGGTCGCGCCGCTCGCGGATAGATTGGGGAACTGGGAAGATCGGCGGTGCTTGGTGTGTACGCTTTAGCATACCGAATCTGGCGGTGGGGGGGCAAACTGGAACTCCGCGGAACAGTTGTCCGTTTTCAGTCAATCCGAGGTGATACTAATCTTTTCTGAGAACCGAGAAACGGGAACCGCGAAGGGACCCCTGTTCTTGTATCCTGAAAAGCGTGCCGGAACTTCCAGAAGTTGAAACCATCGCGCAAGGCCTAAACAAACGGGTCGCCGGAGACTCGATCGAATCCGTCTGGATCGGCTCTAAGAAACAGCCCCTCAAATCATCTGCCGCTGTTATCGCTTCAACGCTGGAGGGCAAGCGGATCGTGCGTGTTCACCGCGCGGGCAAGCACATCGTGTTCGATCTCGAAGGGGACGCGACAGAGAAAGCCAAACGCGCGACTCGCGGCAAGAGCCAACGGCCATCTCCTGATACCGCCCAGTGGATCGTCCATTTGGGAATGACGGGGCACATGACAGTTTCCGACCCTGCGACCGAAGTCGCCAAGCACACACACCTGATCGCGAAGCTCGCCTCCGGACGAGAGCTGCGTTTTGTCGATCCGCGAATGTTCGGGAAGCTTAGCGTTCATCTTCACGCAGGCGACGCAGGCGGCTTCGATCCCGGGGGGATCGAACCTCTTGATGCAACCGAGGAGCAGTTCATCGCGCTTTTCCGGGGACGCAAGACTCCCATCAAAAGTGCGCTCCTCAACCAGAAATTGTTGCGCGGGGTGGGCAACATTTACGCCGACGAATCACTGTTTCGCGCCGGCATCCGCCCGCGGCGGCGGGCGGCCTCGCTGACGCGCGCGCAACTTAGCAAGCTGTATCGCGCCGTGCAGGAAGTGCTGCGCGAGGCCATCGCAGCCGGCGGATCATCGATCTCGGACTACGTGGATGCCAACGGCGAAGAAGGATTCTTCCAGTTGCAGCATCGTGTTTACGGCCGCGAGAGTGAAGCGTGCTTCCTCTGCAAGACGCCGATCCGCCGCATCGTGCTTGCCGGCCGCAGCAGTCACTACTGCGCAAAATGTCAAAAATAGGCCTAATAGAACGATTTAATATTGACGGATTGGCACTCCCGCTGTACAAGAAAGGGCGGGAAGCATGCTGCCGTGGATCATGCTGCTGTGAACTATGCTTCCGCGAACCGACTTCCGGGACGGCCATAGCGAATCGAATCTATGAATAAATTTTCCATTGGAGTGGATCTCGGCGGCACCAACCTGCGCATCGCCGCCGTGGATGATCAAGGCACGCTGATCGAGAAGGTCACATTGGGCACCAAAGTTCAGCGCGGACGCGACCAAGTGCTCGCTGACATGTGCGATTCCATCGAGCATCTTTCCGACAAATACCGTGACTCCGCTCCGCTCGTCGGAATCGGCATCGGCGTGCCCGGCATCATCGACATGCAGACCGGCCTGGTTCGCGAATCGCCCAACCTGCCCGATTGGGTCGACTATCCGGCGCGTGCGAATATCGAACAACGGCTGAAGACAGTCGTAATCCTGGAGAACGATGCCAACGTCGCTGCGCTTGGCGAGAAATGGCTGGGCGCGGCCAAGGATTACGCCGACGTGGCCATGTTGACGCTCGGCACCGGCGTCGGTGGCGGACTGGTTATGGGTGGCAACATCTGGCGCGGCGCGAACGGTATGGCTGGCGAGTTTGGCCACACTACTGTCGAGCCCAACGGCCATCTCTGCGGCTGCGGGAATTTGGGATGCCTGGAGCAATACGCTTCGGCAACCGCCATGGTTCGTCTGGCGCGCGAAGCGATCGCAAGCAACAGCAAATCGACGCTGGCGCTCAGTGCCAGTTCCGATCCGGAGTTCAGTGCGAAGTCGCTCTACAATCTCGCCATTCAAGGAGATGAAGACGCGCGTGGCATCTTCCGATTTGTCGGCCGTTGTCTAGGCATCGTGCTTTCGGCGATGGTGAATTCGCTGAACCTTCCGATTTATGTGATTGGCGGAGGCGCGTCGAGCGCGTGGGAAGCATTCGCCCCCGCGATGTATGCCGAGTTGCGCAAGCGCTCGCTCGTCTACGCGGCCACGGCGCCCTTCGATGCAAACGCCAGCCATGAGGGAGCGTCGGCCCACGTCAAGTCTGGCCCCGGCCACAAGACCATCGTGACTCGCTCTCTGCTGGGCAGCGATGCCGGCCTGTATGGCGCGGCGCGCCTGCCCTTGCTTGCGGAAGCGAAGCGCTAGTGCTTGTGCCTGCTGGCGCGCGGGCTTTTAGAATTTCCGTTTCGTGATGGGCGCGGCGGTTTCGACGCGGGATATCGTTGCGGCAAATTCGACGCGTGCGACATTTTTGAGGCGTGGGGCGGGTTCGCAGGTGTCGACATACGCCTCGGCTTTATGGGCACCGCTTTTGGCGCTCGCAGCGCGATGACGGGGCTCGGTGGACTTGGAACTCTTCCTCCCGCAGCGGCGGTTTTCAATTTCGCTACTTCAAGCAGAGTCAGGTTGCGCCAATCTCCCGGAGGCACATCAAGCGCCAGTGGCCCATACTGCACCCGTCGAATCTTCTCCACGTGGTGCCCGACTTCTTCAAACATTTTTCTTACCTGACGATTGCGCCCTTCGATGATGGTCACTTCCATCCACGGATTATCGCCCTCGCGAATCAGGCGAATTTTTGCGGGAGCGGTGCGCACTCGCCGTCCGCCCTTCTCGGCGATGGAAACTCCGTGGCGCAGCTTGTCGAGCTTCGCTTCATCGGGCTGACCGGCAACTTTGACGACGTAGACTTTCGGCACGTTGGATGACGCTTTCATCAACCCATTCGCGAGCGCGCCGTCGTTGGTCATCAGGAGCAAGCCTTCGCTGGCCCAATCGAGCCGGCCCACGGGATAGACGCGGCCTTTCACCTTGCTTACCAGGTCCATCACAGTGGGCCGCTTTTTGTCATCGCTTACCGTGGTCACGTACCCCTTAGGCTTGTTGAGCACAACGTAGGTGAAACGCTCCGGCCCTTGCAGCAACTTGCCGTTGACGCGTATGTGATCTTGCTCGGGATCCGCTTTGGTGCCGAGTTCGGTGACCACCTGACCGTTGACCTGCACCTGGCCGGCAGTAATCAGTTCTTCGGATTTGCGGCGCGACGCAATTCCGGCAGCAGCGATAATTTTTTGCAGACGTTCGGCTGGCATGGCTACTCCGGCTTGAAGCTGGCTGGCGTTTCGGTTTGCTCTTCGGTGGTAGATTCGGTGCGGGTAGATTCAGTGTCGATCGTTTCGCCGCCGTTTGCTGAATTTTCATCCTCGGGAGAATTATCGTCCGCCGCTGTCGCACTTGAAAAGGCTTCTTGCGGCGCGCCCTCACTCGCAAGCAGATCGCTCTGGAAAGACTCCGCCATCAGCTTTTCGAATTCTTCCATGCTAGGCAGTTCGTGAATATCTTTCAGCCCAAAGCGCAGCAGAAATTCTTTGCTGGTCTTGTAGAGAATCGGCCGGCCGATCACCGCTTTTCTTCCTGCGGTCGCGATGAGCTTGCGGTCGAGCAGCGTGGCGATGACCCCGCCGGAATCGACGCCCCGAATCTCGCTGATCTCGGGCACAGTAGCCGGCTGTTTATAGGCGACGACGGCGAGCGTTTCAAGCGCCGGTAGCGAGAGCCGAAAAGGCGGTTTCAGACTCTTGGCGAAGGCACGCACCACGTCGTGTTGCTCGGGCTTAGTCGACATGCGATATCCGCCGGCGACCTGGCGAATCTCGATACCGTGATTTGCACCCGAATAATCCGCGATCAGCTCTTCAAGCGTGGCGCGGATGCGCGACTTGATCTCTACAGGATCGGCTTCCGGCGTTTCGGCCAGAAGCGATTCTTTCACCAGCGAATAAATCTGGTCCAGAGAAATGGGAGTTTCCGCCGCGTAAATGATGGCTTCGAGTTGGGGTCTAAGACTCATAAGGTCAGTTGCCAGTTGCCAGTTGCCAGTACCCAGTACCCAGTAAAAGCAGCGGCAGCGTATGGTCCGCTGGCAACTGGTTACTGGTAACTGACTTTACTTCCAATCATCGCGCACGGCAGCCTGCTCCGTCATTACTTCTTCGAAGTGCGTATGCTTTCTCACCAGCACTTCGCCGAAGACGTGATCTTGCCGCACTTGGATCGCCTGCAATCGCACCAGTTCGAGCAAGGCCAGAAACATGCAGACCAGCGCTGGCCGCGACGGAACATTGCGCAGCATCTGTTTCAACCGAATCGGACGATCTTCGAGCGAAAGTCGGCGGCGCAGATATTGAATCATCTGGCCAACGGTTACTGTCTCTTCGTCTACTTCCAAGATCGGCCGCGTGCGGGCTCGATCTAATATTTGCTGGAAGGTTTTGACGAGATCGATGACGTCGGCGGCTAGCTCGGGCTCAGTGCCCTCGGCGTCCATGAACTCGCGTATCGCCGGATTGCTCAGCACGGCGTCTTCGATCTGCTGTTTCTGCAAAAGCATCTGCGCCGCAGATTTAAACTTTTCATGCTCTAGCAGACGATTGACCAGTTCGTTGCGCGGATCTTCTTGCGCGTCGGCAGGAGCGAGCGGATCGCGCGGCAACAGCATCTTCGACTTGATGTGAATCAGCACCGCCGCCATGTAGATAAACTCGGATGCAACATTCACGTCGAGTTCGCGTATGCGCTCGACGTACGTGAGATATTGCGCCGTAATTTTCGCGATGGGAATGTCGTAGATATTGATGTCCTGCTTGCGAATCAAATCGAGCAGCAGGTCGAGCGGGCCTTCGTAGATTTCGCCGAGGGCGATGGCGAACGGGAAATCACTGGCATCATTCTTTCCAGATCGTTTCACCGCTGGGTCATGAGCACGGATGGTCCCGGAGGTCTCGACTGGCGCCCGTTCTGATGTAGGTTGAGACAAATCCGTCACTTCTTGGAATCCTTCGCTCGCTCACCGAAACCGTTGTTCGAGCTGTCGTTCAGGCTATAGTCCAGACTATAGTCCAGACCCATCGCCTTGCGGACTTCGCCCATCGTGGCGTCCGTAACTTCACGGGCGCGAGCGGACCCCGCTTCCAGAATATCCCAGGCGAGGCGGGGATTGTCTTCGTATTTTTTGCGCCGCTCCTGCATCGGGTTGAGGATTTTTACCAGCGCATCGGCGGCCCAGCTTTTGCACTCGATGCAGCCGATTCCAGCCGATCGGCATCCTTCGTAAACCTTCGCCATGGTTTCTTTGCTGCTGAATATTTTGTGCAGATCGCCGACCGGGCACACGTCAGGATTGCCCTTATCGCTGCGCCGAATGCGCGCCGGATCGGTCACCATGGTCTTCAGCTTCTGCCGCACCACGGGCTCCGGGTCGGTCAGCATGATCGTGTTGCCGTAGGACTTCGACATCTTGCGGCCATCGGTGCCGGGTAATTTGGCAGCGGGAGTAAGCAGAGCCGCTGGTTCAGGGAAAATATATTCGCGCTTGCCGGAATAGAATCCGTTGAACCGCCGCGCGATCTCCCGCGTCAACTCCACGTGCGCCACCTGATCTTCGCCCACAGGAACCACGCCTGCTTTATAAATTAAAATATCTGCCGCCTGCAGCAGCGGGTATCCGAGAAATCCGTATGTGTTCAGATCTTTTTCTTTGAGATTTTCTTTTTGCTCTTTGTAGGTCGGCACGCGCTCGAGCCAGCCGAGCGGAGTAATCATCGAGAGCAGCAGGTGCAATTCCGCGTGCGCGGGCACGTGCGATTGGATAAACATCACGCACTTCTCGGGATCGAGCCCAGCCGCCAGCCAGTCCAGCAAGACTTCGATCACATTTTCTTTCAGGTGCGAGGGATCGGCGTAATCCGTGGTGAGCGCGTGCCAGTCGACGATGACGAAAAAGCATTCATACTGCTCTTGCATGCGGACCCAGTTTTCGAGCGCTCCGACATAGTTTCCGAGATGAAGTTTGCCGGTCGGGCGCATGCCGCTGAGCACACGTTTCTTGCCAGAATTAGTCATGCAGAATTGCGGTTCTCCAAGGCGGTTCGGTGAACTCTGATTCTAACAAAGGCTGGAGATTGCCGAATGGAGAAGATGGATCGCGCGTTAATGAAAATCCAGCGCAGCTAAGAACCTGCTTCTTGCGGCACCGACAAAATACATGGGTCCTTCGCTTCGCTCAGGATGACAACAGAGAAGGGGTTGGAATCTATTGCCCCGCGCGCACTGGCGACACCATCAGCGGGCTGGCAGTACGTTTCTTGGCATCGCCTTTATCGTGCTGATAGAGGAGAGAGAGAGCGCCTTCGCCGGAGGTGGTCGCACCGGCGAGTTCCGCGGCTAGTCCTTGATAGGAGCGGCCGATTTCGTGATTGCCCTGTGCGGCCACAGGACTGCCCTTGTCGATCGCGGGCCCGATCACCTGGTAGTTGTTGGGCACCTTCCATAGGACCTTGCAGTTGGTGGCTTTCTCCACGTCTTCATCGGTGAAGCCGGGAATCTTTTTATAGCGGTTGAGAACCAGCCGTAAGCGGTCGCGGCCGGCGCCGTCTTGCAGGAACGATTGAATGCGCCCGGCGCTCCATAACGAAACCACGTCGGTCTGCGCCACCATCAGCACGGCATTCGACAGGTCGCAGATCATCTGCATCGTGCTGTCCATCCGGCCGGAGCCGTCGATGACAACGAAATGATATTGGCCTACCAGCAGATCGAATAAGCGAGCAAGTTCGGACGAGGTGGGAACTGAATTATGCGGTTGCTGCGCTCCCGCGAGCAGGTGAAGACCGTTGCGATAGGGGGTCATCAGGCCGTCGAGCAGCGAACCATCCATGCGGTGGAGATTCTGCAAAGCATCGACCAGCGTGAATTGCGGGCGCAAATTCAATTGCAGCGCTGCATGGCCAATGGGAGCGAAATCAACCAGCACGACGCGCCCGTGCGCCTCTTGCAGCGCGACAGCCGTATTCACAGCAGTGGTGGTGGTGCCGGCGCCGCCCTTTGCGTTTAGAAAAGTAAAGACGCGGGCCTTGCTTGAACTGCGCTGCGCACGGCTCAAAGTCGCCGAGAAGCGGGTAAAAGCCTCGACCAGAGCTTCGCGGCTGGCATTATGATCCAGAAACTCGCGCGCGCCCGCCCGCATGGCGGAGACAATAATGGTGGGCTGGTTCATCTCGCCCACAGCGAAGATCGTCACATCGGGAGTGGAGGCGTGGATCAGTTCGATGGTGCGAATGGCGCGCTGCGGATTCTGCGCATCGATATCGACCAGCACGACTTCAGCGTGCTGATCCTGCAATTGCCGCATTATAGGGTCGGCCGGGCCGGCGGGGAATCCAACATGGCTCAGGGCGGTGCGCGCCAGGTTCGTGCTCTCTACCCGGCTGTGCAAGACGACGGATTGTTCGCGGTCCTCGGTCAGGAGGGCGACGGCGATGCCGGGCATGACTCGCTTCTCAGTGTTCATTGTCATGCTACGAACTTCCAGCGTTGGGGCCAAGTGACCTTCGTAATCGAAGGAGACAGACGAGGCGGCGGGTTTGTCGGCGGACTCGAAAGACGGGAGATACCCGCCAGACTGCTGGTTCAAGCGATTGTAAGGCAAAAGGGGAGCGTTGAAAAGGTGGGCGCAATTATCAGGGCAAAACTGCGCTTGCAGTCACGCCGCTGGCGCTGGGCGCCGAAACTCTTACAAACTGCGCGATCGATTCATTGGCAGGCAAATACTCATAGGAATCGAACTGCACCGCAATGCCGCTCCGTTGGTTCTTGAGTGCACGATCCTGCGTATGATCCCCCGCGGAAGCCGAACTGCGCAACACCCGCCCGCGGCACCGCACCGGCATGCTCTCCGCCAGCGTGATTTCCGACGGCATCATAAAGGTTAGCTCCACCACCGCTCCTTCCGGAAACGCCGCCTCGGCGTAGAAAAAAATTCCGCGTCCACTGAGCGCATGAGTAAATCCGGGCACGGTTCGTCCTTCGAATTGAATTGTCAATGGCAAGTGGACTTCAAAACGCTGCGCGCCGCGGCGCTCAACAAAGTGTTCCAGACGATTGGGATCGGTGCTCATCTCTTATTCCTCCCCGTAATCCTGCTGGAGCTCATTCGTTCCGGCTCCAGTCCTCGGATCATCCTCGGATGGGTCAGTGGACACTAACTCTATCGTGGAACTGAGCGGCGGGGAAGTTCCAAATAGGTCACGCCTACGTCGCAAGCTGTGAAAATCTTCGTCAACAAGAGGTCGCGGGAAAATTCGCCACAGGAGCCCGAGCATATCTCAGGCGCTAAATCGCACAGTACTTGTCAGCGACTTAGCGGCACGAGTGGAACTCGTGCCCTTCCCAAAGCCGCCCTATTTCGAGTTTTTTCCTCAGGCTGTGAAGGACTGGCCTTTCAAAACGAGTGAAACCGAGCCACTCCTACAAGTTCCTGCCGGTTGCCCTCATCCGAAAGATGTGAAAAAGTTCTAACAGAGTGACCGCACCGCAAAATTCCGCCACCACCGAAGCCGCAGACCTCAAAACCGCCGCCCCGTCGCGCTGGGCCATAGCCCTCCGCGCCCTGCGCCATCGCAATTTTCAGCTCTTTTTCGGCGGACAGATGATCTCGCTCATCGGCACTTGGGTGCAGACCGTGGCGCAAGCGTGGCTCGTCTATCGCCTGACGAATTCTGCACTCTTGCTCGGCAGCGTCGGCTTTGCCAGCCAGTTTCCGGTTTTCCTGGTTGCGCCACTGGGCGGAATCACGGCCGACCGCGTCAATCGCCAGCGCCTGGTCATCGCCACTCAAACTGCGTCGCTGATCCTCGCCGGAGTTCTGGCTGCCCTCACTCTGGCCAATCGCGTCCACGTGTGGCACATCTTTCTGCTTGCCGGGTTGCTTGGAGTGGTGAACGCCTTCGACATTCCCGGCCGCCAGTCCTTCCTCGTCGATATGGTGGGCAAAGAAGATCTGATGAACGCTATCGCATTGAATTCATCGATGTTCAATGGCGCCCGTGTCGTCGGCCCGGCCATCGCTGGAATCCTGGTGGCAAAAATCGGCGAGGGCTGGTGCTTTGCCGCCAATTCCATCAGCTACATCGCCGTCATCGTCGGCCTCATGTTGATGCATGTGCATAGCCCCGCCCGCGTCAGCAAACATTCTCCGATCGAAGACATCATTGAAGGTTTCCGCTGGGTCAACCAGACGAAAATTATTCGCGCGCTCCTCTTACTGATCGGCTTGGTCAGCCTCGTCGGCATGCCCTATACCGTGCTCATGCCGATCTTCGCCGACAAAATTCTCCACGGCGGCGCCCGCGGTCTCGGCATTCTCATGGGCGCAACCGGCGTAGGCGCGTTGTTCGGCGCCTTAACCTTGGCCGCGAAAACCGGAGTCAAAGGCTTGGGCCGCTGGGTTACCTACAGCTGCGCCGGACTCGGAGTCAGTCTCTTCTGTTTTTCCTATTCGACCTCGCTGTGGTTATCGGTCGCGCTGCTGCTTCCCGCCGGCTACTCGATGATGCTGCAGATGGCTTGCTCGAACACGCTCATCCAAACCATGGTCCCCGACGAACTCCGTGGCCGTGTCATGTCGGTGTATTCCATGATGTTCATGGGCATGGCTCCCTTTGGAGCGTTTTTCGGAGGAGCATTGGCCCACCGCTTCGGCGCGCCCATCACCGTGGCCACCGGAGGCATAGCCTGCGTTTTCGGCGCCATCTGGTTTGCGCGTGCGCTTCCCGACATGCGCGTCGAGGCTCGACGCCTGATCATCGCGCAAGGCATGGCCGCCGGAGAACCTGCCCAGGAACTGGATGCCCAACCAGTAGAAGAGTAGCGCCGACCGGTCTTCCTTCGTGTACCTTAGTGGCCTTGGTGGTTACTGGTTCTGGAAGAATCAGCGATGTTTTTGACGTAAGATCACCCGATCAACCGATGACCCGATCCCCCGATTCCTCTTCCACCGTCCGCAAAGCCAGCCTCTTCTACTTCGTCTTCGTAATGTTCTCCTACACCACCGGTGGCCCCTTCGGACTGGAAGCCATGGTTTCGACCAGCGGCCCCGGCATGAGCCTGATCTTTCTTTTGGTCATCCCATTCTTCCTCAGCATCCCCGTATCTCTCGTCGCCGCCGAACTCACCACCGCCATGCCCGTCGAAGGCGGCTTCTACCGCTGGACCCGCGCCGCCTTTGGCGACTTCTGGGGATTCCTCTCTGGATGGTGGAACTGGACCGCTTCATTCCTTCTGGGCGGCTCTTACGCCGTGCTCTTCGCCGACTACCTCACCTATTACTTCCCGGGAATCGTCGGCTGGAAGCACTGGCTGGTTTCTTTCGCATTGATCGCCCTGATCACCTGGGTCAACATTCTCGGCATTCAAATGGTCGGCAAGGTCGCGACACTCTTCGAAATATTTATTTTTATTCCGGTGATCGCGATGGTCGTGATCGGCCTGGCGAAGTGGCATCACAATCCGTTCGCGCCGCTGGTTCCCCCGCATCAGCCATTCTCCAAAGCCTTCGGAGTCGGCCTGGCCCTCGTCATCTGGGGGTACTCCGGATACGAGCAAGTCTCAAGCGTAGCCGGAGAGGTCGAAGACCCCAGGCGCGCCTATCCACGCGCGCTGGCGATAGTGATTCCGATTTCCATCGCAACTTATTTTTTGCCGACCTTCGCGGGGTTGGCGGCGCTCGGCAACTGGCAGCAGTGGAACGATGGATATTTCTCCACCGCCGCCCTGCTGATCGGTGGCGCGTGGCTGGGCCATCTGATGGCGGTGGGAGCGATGGTTGCTAACGTGGCGCTTCTCAACAGCACTATGCTGACGGCCGCGCCCATGCCCTTTGCCATGGCCGAAGATGGATACCTGCCGCCATTTCTAACTCGCCGTCATAAGCGCTACGGCACGCCATGGATCGCGATCCTGATTTCCGCCGCAATTTACGCTTTTCTTTCGCTGCGCTCGCTCGGCGACTTGATCACCATCTATGCATTTCTTCGCGGAGCCACAACTGTGTTGACGGTTCTCTCCGCATGGGGACTGCGCCGTAAGCGTCCCGATCTGCCGCGGGCCTTCCGCATCCCCGGCGGCAATCTTGGGCTCATCTACGTGATCGCTACCCCCTTCGTCATGACCTGCATCGCACTGCTCAACAGCGACCCCGTCGCCAAACGCTGGGGCTTGTGGGCGCTGGCGGCTGGGCCGCTTTTTTATTTTGTATGTAAATGGTTCGCCAAGCGCGCCGCTCAAAAAGCGTGGTAGGCTTCGCGATAGCGGTGAAGAGTTTATCTTTACTTCGATCTTGCGACGTCTAGCGCCGCGATAGATCTGCATTTTTGTGGCGAGGATCATGTGTCCTTCACCATTGGCGAACTAAGCCGTAAAATCCGCGACCGCGAAATCTCGCCCGTCGAACTCACCCACGATTGCCTCACGCGTATCGAAGAACTGAACCCGCTCCTCAACGCCTTCATAACGGTGACAACCGAATCCGCGCTCGAACAGGCACGTCTCGCCGAGCATGAAATCTTCCGGGGAAAATATCTCGGCCCGCTGCACGGCATTCCGATCGGAATCAAGGACATCATCGATGTCGCGGGAGTCCGCACGACCGCGGCCAGCGCTCAGTTCAGCACTCCACCGAAGGAACGAATGCCGACCGAGGACGCCCAGGTCGTCCGCCGCCTCCGCCGTGGAGGTGCAATCATTTTGGGCAAGCAGAACCTCCACGAATTTGCCTATGGCGGAAGTTCGATGATCAGTTTTTTCGGCGAGGTTCACAATCCCTGGGACACGACGCGCATCGCCGGGGGATCTTCGGGAGGCTCTGCCGCCAGCGTGGCCGCCGGGATGGGTTTCGCAGCTGTCGGCACCGATACTGCCGGTTCCATCCGCCTGCCTGCAGCCTATTGCGGAATCGTAGGACTCAAGCCAACCTACGGCCGCATCAGCACTCGCGGGGTGGTGCCGTTGTCATCGTCCTACGATCACGTCGGCCCGCTCGCCACCTCGGTGTACGACGCCGCGTTGATGGCGCAAGTGCTGTCGGATTATGACTCGCCGAATCCGAGCGCCGATCATCCGGTGCCAAGCCTCATCTCGGCGTTCGATGAATTTCCAAGCCATCTGCGCATTGGCATCCCGCGAGCCTTTTTCTTCGACGGCCTTGACGCCGAGATTGCCGCCGCCATTGAAGAAGCGATCAAGATATTTGCCGGCCTTGACGCCGAGATTCGCGATATCAAGCTCGAGGTTCCGACCGATCGCACGCTTGCCAGCGCCGAAGCCTATGCGTATCACAAACCGTTCGTAGAGGAATCCCCGGAGCTTTACCAGCCCGAGACGCTGCGGCGCATTCAGTCGGGCGCCAATATTTCGGCGTCCGATGCTTTGCGCGCCGGCCGCGAATTGCAGGCCAGCCGTCACGCTATTCAGGAAGTATTCAATGACGTGGACGTGCTGCTGACGCCCACCGTTCCAATCCCGCCGCCAAAGATCGCCGACCTGAAAGCGAATCCCGATCAACTGCGTCCGCAAGAGCTGACGATGCTAAGAAACACCCGCCCCTTCAATGTCTGGGGAATCCCGACGATTTCCGTTCCGTGCGGATTTACGAGAGACGGCATGCCGATTGGACTGCAGTTGGCCGCAGCTCCCTGGCGAGGAATCGTTCTACTGCAAGCCGCGCAAGCCTATGAACAGGCGACGGGGTGGCACAAGAGAACGCCGGAGGTGGCAAGAATCGCGTAGGGGGCCAATGCCTAGCCAAACCGAACAATCATGACGTGAGCCACCTCACACCATTTATAGTCTGTACCCTGCCACCATATAAAGGCTGTCACCCTGAGCGTAGTCGAAGGGCCCCTATTCCTACCAAAATGCCGCGCGATCCCAGAACGTACTGTACCTACATCATAGGCAGCCTGTCAGGAACGCTCTACATCGGCATAACCGGCAACCTGCACAAGCGCGTCTTCGAGCACAAATTTCATCGCATCGAAGGATTCACCGAAAAATACGATGTCGAGCGCCTCTTGTGTTGGGAATCTTTCGACCAAGTGGGCCGTGCGATCGCCCGCGAGAAACAACTGAAGGGCTGGCGTAGATCAAAGAAAATCGCCCTGATCGAATCGGTGAATCCGCACTGGCTCGACCTAGCACAAGATTGGTTCCCCTGGATGACAAATTCCGTTCAAATCAAGATGTCATCCTGAGCGCGGCAATCGCGTTCGCGAAGCGAACGCAATTGCGAAGTCGAAGGACCCCTACAGTGGCAACGCTCTCTGCGTTCGCCGCGGGAAACTCTCGCGAGAACTAAAGAGTGCAGTCCGATATCGCAGCGGTTATAGAGGTCCTTCGACTACGCAGAACGATCCGCTTCGCGGATCGTCCGCTACGCTCAGGATGACAAGTTAGTTGAGGGTTCGGAAAACGTGAACGTGACTCTCTTTATTTTCCGACCCGCCCTCACGGTCAGTGACTCCTTAAGATCCTTTCGCTTCCAGGGCATTCTTGGCTCCGTCTTCAGTTCGCCATTGACCCGCACGGCTTTCTGCCTTATTTTGCGTCCCGCATCACTCACCGAATCAGCAAGACCAACTTCAGAGAGCAATTTGTCTAGCTTGATCAACAACACTTCTTCAATAAGGGAGGGGGCGCTAAAAACATCAAGAGGGACCGCGATTTCTTCCACATGTTCCGGCACCTGGCGCTTCTGAAACTGTTTCGACCAATCCTCGGCGGCTCTTTCAGCGGCCTCACGTGAGTGAAAATCGCTGACGATCGTCCTAGCTAGCAACTTCTTGACCTCCATCGGATGACGGTCGCCCGTTTTTATGCCTTCTCTAAGGGCCTCGATCTGAATCGCCAGCACATCCGTCAGCAGTTCGTAATACCGCCACATCATTTCGTCCGAAATCGACATCACTTTGCCGTACATCTCTAGCGGCGGCTCGTGAATGCCAATCGCGTTCCCCAGCGATTTCGACATCTTATTAACCCCGTCGAGGCCTTCGAGGATCGGCGTAGTCAGCACCACCTGTGACTCCTGCCCATAAGCCCGCTGCAACTCGCGCCCTACCAGCAGATTAAATTTCTGATCCGTTCCGCCGAGTTCGACGTCGGCTTCGAGCGCGACCGAGTCGTATCCCTGCGCCAGCGGATAGAGCAGTTCATGCATGGCAATCGGCTTCTCGTCGTGGAAGCGTTTGTGGAAGTCTTCGCGCTCCAGCATCTGCGAGACCGTGTATTTCGCCGTTAGCCGGATAAAATCTTCGGCCGAAAATTTCGAGAACCAGCGGCTGTTGAAGTCGACTACCGTTTTTTCTGGAATGAGAATTCGAAAGACTTGCGCTTTGTAGGTCTCGGCGTTCTCGGCAATCTGTTCGCGGGTCAGCGGCGGACGGGTCGCCGATCGCCCCGTTGGGTCGCCGATCATCCCGGTGAAATCGCCGATCAGAAAGATGACCGTGTGACCGAGATCTTGGAAATGTTTCAGCTTACGCAGCAGGACGGTGTGGCCCAAATGCAGATCGGGAGCCGTCGGATCGAATCCGGCCTTTACGCGCAAAGGCTTGCCCGAAGCGAGCGAGCGCTCGAGCTTCGAGCGCAGTTCTGATTCTTTGACGATCTCGGCCGCGCCTTTTTTTATGTAGGCCAGTTGTTCATCAACCGGTGGAAAATTAGCCATGCGTAGTGATTATAACGATGCGTTGCGTTTGCCATTGCCTCAGTGACACCGATTACACGGCGCCCCTCCTTGCAGTTGTCATTCTGAGCGAAGCGAAGAACCTATGCATATAGCCCGCGCCAACGAAATGCACAGGTCCTTCGCTTCGCTCAGGATGACAAAGACTGGGAGGTTCCAACGTTCTCAATCTGCCGCCAGTAAAAGCTCAGCGCCGCATCCCCCTGGACCAGCTTCCTGTAGCGCCGCAATTCGCCAAACGCCTCGCCCGGATCGAACCTCTTCTGATGCTCCGCGATTACGATGCACCGCTCGCCCAGCAATTTCGATGGAGCCAGCGCGGCCAATGTCTTTGCATACTCATCGTGCATAGAGTAGGGCGGATCGAGAAACACATAATCCGCAACGCATCCTGCCGCTTCCAATTGCCGCAATGACTTCACGGCCTCGGCCTTAACGATCTGAAATCCGCCCGAAATCCCCAACGACTTCAGATTCGCGGCAATCACTCCTGCAGCGGCTTTCGACGACTCTATGAAATACACTTTCTCTGCGCCCCGGCTCAGCGCTTCGATGCCGACCGCACCCGTCCCGGCGTATAGATCAATCCACACTGATCCCGCCCGCGCCGCCGGATCGCCCGCGCAGAGCACGTTGAACAGCGTCTCGCGCAGCCGGTCTGACGTTGGACGAATCTCCAGTCCCGGCAGCGATCGCAATATCCGCCGCCGATATTCGCCCGCAATCACGCGCATAATTTTCCCCGTAGAGACGCGGCTCGCCGGTCCACTTTATGTCCTTCCAGATTGATTGAGAAATTAACGCGACCTCTCCGCTCGGCTCGGAGGAGTCTTTCGCGGGAACAATCCTAGCATCTCGACCGGCGCGAGTTCTAAGCTGCGCGCGCGGGAGTGCGTTCGGGCCTCTTGCGGAAAACGACTTTAATCTCTTCGCGCCAGTGCTCGTCGATTCCGAGCACCTCCCAATCGATCTCAGGGGACAAATAACGCAGGATCGTATCGGTCGTCGGATGTACGTGCAGAGCGGGCGCAACCAGCATGAGCAGGGGCTTCTGCGGTGAGATGTCGTGTCCTGGGAAGTAGCCGAATTGCTGAAACTCTCCACGGCTTTGATGCCAGGTAACACGCGACCAGTAATCCACGCCCTGCAAAGGTAGGTGCAGATCCTCGTCCGCCTTCAGTTCGATCACCGCGAGCCGCCCCTCGCGAGTTGTGGCCAAAATGTCAATCATCGCTCGATCTGCCGCGGCAAACGCGGGCACCTGCGCATAAATCGGTTCCGGCCGCAGTCGCCCATCGAGCGTAGCAATATTGCCGAACACCAGCGACTCCAGCCAGCGCTCCGGATGCATGCGCCACAGAGCATGGTTCTTCGGGCCATCCTTACAACGCACGACCGCCGCCAGGCGCACCAGGTCGCCAAACTGCGTTTCGTTATCCGTGCGGAGCACGCGCTCTTCGGGCCCCACTCCGAAAGCGATCTCCTGTTTGCTCTCGAAATTTCGCGGGTCATGCGCAATCCGCCCCTGCGCGAACTCGAGGCCATGCCGGCGGAACGAAATCAGGGCGGGCGAGAGCGCCACGACTTCAGCATCCGGCAGAATGCCGCGGATGCGCGCTATCGAGTGCGCAAAGCGTTCGCACGTCAGACCTTCATCGACCGCGTGCACCAGCCTGGTTGCCAGATTGCCGCGATCGCCAAGATCGGCCGCTACGAGCGCGTCTTCGCGCTGGTCGAACTCATGCAACTGCCATTTCGCTGCCGTGGGATGCAGATGCGCCATGCGCTCCCGAGTCAGAGCAGCCGTACCTTTCGGCACAATCATGGTGAGACCTTCGACGACGCTTCGTTCGCGCTGCGCCAATCGGCACGCTTCCAGCCAAAGGATTCCGCAGGCGAGCGCACCATCGACGGTCGATTGCGTCTCCTGATCGTTGACTCCAACGATCGCCATCGCGCGCTGCCCCTGACGAAGCCAGCCACGAAGATAGGCCGGACCGAAAGAACGTTCGAGATCGACGCAGGTGGTGAGACGGACAATCGTCCACTCCGGAAAATGTCTCTCGAGCGCGCGGCGCAGGCGAGGCTCATAGGCGGCGCGAGCGGCCCGCCGGGCGGCTGGGGAGCGCTGGTCACGATCGCGGCAAAAATCGAGACGCGTGGGCCGATTCTGCCCCATACGCTGCACCTGCAACCGCAGAGTAGTCGACTTTACCTCGGCATCAAGCACCCGCCGTACTACATTCCGCTCGTGCGACCAGAGATGCAGCAGGCATTTGTTGTATTCGCCGGAAATCGAATACATGGACTCCGACAGATTGAAGGCGATGGAGCCGTCTTCGATTACTACCGCAGCCTGCGCGCCGTCGAGAAATTCTGCGAGAACTTGACCGAGCGATTCGGGGGTCATCGTCGAATTATTCGCTTTGGTTGAGCCGACGTCAGTGACGGTTGGACGCGGAAAATGGTTGGAATCCTCCCGTGTTGGGAAAGCCTCAGTTGAGTAATCGCGGGGTTCCGCGCGATGAACTCTGATCGTGGGATAATTGAAGTAAGCCGTTGGCATTAGCCGGCAAGCGTCGGAGTCGTTTTCAGGCCAAGGGCATCAAAATATGGTGACTGCCAATCAGCAACGTTTTTTCTTCGAACACTACGGACTTACTAATCACGACCT
The DNA here is from genome assembly GCA_963800565.1 of uncultured Acidobacteriaceae bacterium. Classification (GTDB taxonomy): domain Bacteria; phylum Acidobacteriota; class Terriglobia; order Terriglobales; family Acidobacteriaceae; genus Acidiflorens. The sequence goes on along the minus strand of CAWDBM010000006.1, from coordinate 1,360,135 downwards.
CGAGACGTATCTAGCTGCCGCGCTTTCGGCGGGCGGTGACTACGCCGACCTCTACTTCGAATACCTTACTTCGACCTCACTGATGGTGGATGAGTCGCTGGTGAAATCGGCGTCACAGGGAATCTCCGCCGGTTGCGGCGTGCGCGTCGTTTCTGGCGAGCGCACCGGATACGCTTATACCGATGATCTTTCTCCACAGAGGATTCTTCATGCTGCCCGCACGGCGGCGCTGATTGCGAGTGCGCCTGCTAAGTCGACGGTTGCGGGATTCCAGCAGAAACCTGCGCGCAGTCTTTATCCCGTGGCGTTGCCTTCGGTGGATGCTGACATTACTGCCAAGGTTGAATTGCTGATGCGGGCCGATAAAACGGCGCGCGGATATGATCCTCGGATTAAAGAGGTGCGCGCGAACTACGGCGATGAACTAAGGAACATCCTGGTCGTTGGCTCGGACGGCACATTCGCTGAAGACTCGCAGCCGCTGGCGCGTATGAATGTTTCCTGCATCGCGAAGACCGACGCGAGTTCAGGACGAGGCACTTCGGGCGGTGGCGGACGGGTGGCGCTGGACTTCTTTTTTGGCGAGAAGACTCCGGAGTTTTTCGCCAAAGAGGCTGCGCGACAGGCGATTTTGCAACTCGACGCGCGCGAGGCTCCAGCCGGGGATATGGAAGTTGTGCTCGGGCCGGGATGGCCCGGCGTGCTGTTGCACGAAGCCGTCGGCCACGGGCTGGAGGCGGATTTTAATCGCAAGAAGACATCGGCATTCGCCGGCCTGATCGGCAAACGCGTGGCCAGCGAGAAATGTACTGTGGTTGACAACGGCACCATGCCGTGGCGTCGCGGGTCTTTGAACGTTGACGATGAAGGCCAGCCCACGCAGGAAACGGTGCTGATCGAGAATGGAATTCTGAAGGGATATCTCAGCGACAAGCTTTCTTCGAAGCTGATGGGACTCGCCGATACCGGCAACGGACGCCGCGAGAGCTACGAGCACATCCCGATGCCGCGTATGACGAACACTTATATGCTGGCCGGCCAGGACGATCCTGGCGACATTATTCGCTCGGTGAAGAATGGCGTCTACGCGGTGAACTTCGGCGGCGGGCAGGTCGACATCACGAACGGAAAATTTGTTTTCGGAGCGTCCGAAGCCTATTTCATCGAAGACGGGCAGATCACCGCTCCCATAAAAGGCGCAACCCTGATCGGCAACGGCCCCGACGTACTGACACGAGTTTCGATGGTTGGCAACGATTTGAAGCTCGACGAAGGCGTGGGGACCTGCGGCAAAGATGGGCAGGCCGTTCCGGTAGGAGTGGGCATTCCCACGATTAAGATTGATCGCATGACCGTTGGCGGAACTGCCAAGCGCGAGAGCGGCGGGTTCATGCAGTAGGATCATTGCAGAGGTTAGAGGTGAGATTTGCAGAAGTGAGGATCGAAGGGTTTTCACCTCTGCGATCTGACCTCTCACCTCTGCAATATTTTTCGAAATGACGACAACACTAGAAACCAGCGAAACGAAAATCACCACCGATCTCAAAGAGATCGCCACTGACGTCGTTGCTCGCGCCATGCAGGGCGGCGCTTCGGCCGCCGAATGCGTCGTGCGCGAGGGCGATGAATTCTCGACTACAGTGCGCCTCGGCCAGGTCGAAACCCTGAAAGAATCCGGCTCTCGCGCCATCGGTGTGCGTGTTTTTTTCGGACAGCGTGCGGCCAGCACCTACTCCAGCGATTTTTCTGCCAGTGGGATCGATCGTATGTTGAAGTCGGCGCTTGAGCTGGCGCGGATCACATCCGAAGACCCCTTCGCTGGAATCCCGGACGCCAGGGTGCTCGGTTCGCTCACCGGCGACCTTCATCTTTATCACGAAGATGTTTATTCGCTCCCCGGCCCCGAGCGCATTGAGTACGCGCGGCGCGGTGAAAAGGCTGCGCTCGATTCCGATCCACGTATCAAGAACTCCGACGGCGGATCATTCGACGCCGCCACCGGCAGAAAAGTGCTGGCCAATTCGCATGGTTTTGTCGGTGAATATCGGCGCTCGTATTGCTCGGTAGCAGTCGTCCCCATAGCCCAAGACGAGCAAGGTGGCATGCAGCGCGATTACTGGTATTCAGTGGCGCGCAGCTTGGCGAAGCTTGATCCAGCCGAACAGGTTGGAAAAGAAGCGGCGCGCCGGACTCTGCGCCGGCTTGGTGCGCGCAAGGTGAAGACCGCGCATGTGCCGGTGGTCCTCGATCCTATGGTCTCGAGTTCGATGCTCGAACATATCTTTGAGGGCGTGAATGGCGACTCGGTCTATCGCGGAGCGTCGTTTCTCACGGGCAAGCTCGGCGAAAAAATTGCCGGAACGAACGTCAACGTCATTGACGATGGCACCATGATCGGCGGCTTCGGTACAACGCCCTTCGATGGCGAAGGCATTCCGACTCGCCGTACGGTCGTCATCGAAAACGGCATTCTCAAATCGTATCTGCTGAACACCTATACCGCGAAGAAGTTGGGCCTCGAAACGACGGCCAACGCCTCGCGCGGGCTAGCGGGCACTCCCGGCATCGGGCCGGGAAATTACTTCCTTGAGCCCGGGACAAAAACGCCGAAGCAGATTATCGCGGACATTAAAGACGGCCTCTACGTAACGGAGTTTCTAGGTCACGGCGCGAACCTTGTCACTGGAGACTATTCTCGCGGAGCTTCCGGGATGTGGATTGTTAACGGTGAACTCGCCTATCCGGTGGAAGAGATCACGGTGGCCGGTAATCTTAAAGACATGTTTGATAACATTTCTGAGATTGGCAGCGACCTGGAATTCCGCGGCAGCGTGGCCTCGCCGACGATTCGCATTGATGGCTTAACGGTGGGCGGAGAATAACGCACGGGCGGCAAATGAAATTCGCCAAGATAGTCTTCTGGTGTGCGGGCATCTGGGGCATTCTGGTCCTCACTCCGCTGTATTTCATGTTCGACGTTATTGGGCGGCAGGACCCTCCGCCGATTACCATCCCGCGTTTTATTACGGCTTCGTCGGAGTTGGCCTCGCCTGGCAAGTCGCGTTTATGATCATCGCCACCAACCCCAGCCGTTTCCGTCCGCTCATGCTGGCCGGCGTGGTTGAAAAATTCAGCTACGGAACAACGCTCGTTATTCTTTACCTGCAGAAGCGCTTGCACGCATCCGACCTCACCTTTGGCGCCGTCGACTTGCTGTTCGGAGTTTTGTTTGTATGCGCATTCCTCCAGACCAAGGCAGAGGCGTAGAAATTCCCGGTGGTGGTGTAGTTTCCGATCGCAGCCGCCGAACCTTGAACCACGAAGGACATTAAGTATCACGAAGGCCTGCTTACGTATTCCTTCGTGAACCTTCGTGACCTCTGTGGTTAATGAACTCGTAAACTGCACCACTACCAAATTTCCTGGAAATTATCGACTTCCGCAATTAACCTGTTATTAACATTCACGGCTTCGTTCGACGTTTAACATTTCTCCCATGGCTGACCAGCCCCTGCATATCGAAGAACTTCCGGGATCTCGGGAGGGAATCCACATTTTGCGCCTTCGTGGGCCGCTGACACTGCAGAATGTATTCGGCTTTCAATCCAAAGTGCGTGCCGACAAGTCGCGCGCTCTGATTATCGACCTCACCGACGTGCCGCTCGCCGATTCGGCGGGAATTGGGGCGCTGGTCGGCGCCTATGTGTCGCGGCAAAAGGATGGGCGCAGGCTTGGCCTGGTTGGGGTGAATCAGCGTATACACCAGGCGCTCGAGGTCACGCGGGTCGAGGGCTTTTTTCATTTCTATGGAACGGTGGCCGAAGCTGAGGCGGCGCGCTAAGCGGGATGTCATCCCATAAATCGCTATGGCGTGCATCTCCGCTTGTCCGCCGCCCGCGCTTCTGTCGCGGGCCTCTGCTGAGCTTTGCTCGGCTGGAGTTGAAAACGATCAAGAGCAGACCGCCAGTTCGCTCATCATTTCTTCAAACAGAGGTCGCCACCGATCACGTTTTGGCTTGACGAACCATTTTGCATCTTCTATTCGCTTGTCACGAGTAGTTCCGACGGGGACGTAACCGCCCTTCAGATTGTTGCAGTAGAAGCACGCCACAGCCAGATTGTCCGCATCATCTCGATGTCCACCGGGACTTGATCTATCGTGAGATTCATCCAGGCGTCGAAATTCCCCAGACCGGACAAACCGCAGTATTGACATCGACACTTATCTAATATCCAGACTTCCTTATTCTTCAGAAATACACCGGAGTCGTTCATTGTTTTCGCCTCCATGATCTAAGCGAAGTATGATCCCGTCCCTGCGATGCCAGATGTGATTCGGATCACGCCTATAAACAGGCGGTAGAATCGAAGGACCCTTCGACCTCGCTCAGGGCAGGCTCCCCGAGGGTGTCCCTACGTAATCGATGTTGAAAAGGCGACCACAAAAAAAAAGGCGGCCTGCCCGGGCCGCCTTCTCTCTCCGAATTTTTGGTTGTGGCTTAGACGCCTTTGACGTTTTCCGCCTGCCAGCCCTTCGGGCCTTTGACTACGTCGAACTGAACTTGTTGACCTTCCTGCAGGCTGCGAAACCCGTTTGCCTGGATGGCGGAGAAGTGTACGAATACGTCTTCACCATTCTGGCGGCTGATAAAACCATAGCCCTTAGCGTCGTTGAACCACTTTACTGTTCCTGTCTCCATGATGTTGCTGTGTTCCTTTTGTGTTGAAGTGTGCGCCGGAACTCGCAGGATAGTGCTGGCAGATCACGCTCAGGCAGGTCACGCTGTCGTGCGGGGTACGCTGCAGGTTACGCTGTAGAGCAGGGTGCTGCTGACAACCGCAAAGTCAAACGCACCTAAATTTTACATATCCGGCGATAAATGGCTAGATAATTTTGTCATTACCGGGGTAACTCCGGAGTCTGATCTACAGCCATTCTTTGGCCCATACAGCCCAGGCCGTAGGAAGACATTCCTCGATCTCCGTAAGGAATTGCCCGATTAGACCCTTCTTCCAATCGCGCATCAAATTGAAAAGTAAGGGGCCCTGTGTTTTGGCAGGGTTCTTGCTTCTTCACCATGAGCGGAGGATTTTATGCTGGACATGAACGTCGAAACCTTCAACGACTTGGCGGTGGTTGAGTGCAAGGGCAGGATCGTCCGCGACGATGCCGTTTTCAAACTTCGTTACGTGGTGCAAGCGTTGACGACCGCCAACACGATCGCTCTCGATCTATCCGAGGTCAAAGCTATCGGCGGCGGTGGGCTCGGGATGCTCGCATTCCTCGAGCGCTGGGCGCGAGAGAACGATATTCATTTGAAACTCTATTGCCCATCGCCGGCGGTCCTGCAAGGGCTCGCACGAAATCGCTCCCTTGGGAACTTCGAGATTGCGACCTTCACCGAAATGATGGCGGTCTTCGGCCAATCCGATAGTCGCTACTCTGAAAGCCGCTTCAACGTCGCCGCCTAAGTGGCGATTTGCAACTTCCTCGCCGCTCCTTCATCATCAGGGGATGTTCATTCCCCTGCGAATATCCAGGTTCGCCTTCCCCGCGATCCCGCTGATTGTTCTTTTATATCTTTTCATGCCCGTGCCGATGCGTGCCCAAGGCGATGTTGTCGGCGATGTCCGCGCTCAACTAAGTCAGAATTCTTTTTCCGCGGCGGAGTCAGAGCTCAATTCTTATAAGTCACAGCATGGCGTAACTCCCGAGTATCTCGAAGCCTTGTCGTGGATGGCTCGCGGTGCGGCTGCGATGAGTCGATGGGATAAGGCCTTGGCATATGCAACCGAGACGCGTACTCTGTGCGAGCAGCAACTAACCAAACGCAAAGTTGACGCCGAGCCCCATCTGCCTCTCGCCCTCGGCGCCGCCTACGAAGTTCTCGCCCAGGGCTTGGATGCGAAAGGCCAGCACGCGAAGGCGGTCAGCCTGCTGCGCACGGCTTTGACGCGCTATGGCAATACGTCGATTGAAGCGCGGCTCAAAAAGAATCTCAACCTCCTCGTTCTCGTCGGCAAGCCCGCTCCGCCACTGCAGGAGGCGCAATATCTCGGGCCGAAGCCTCCCACGCTTGCCTCGCTGAAAGGGTCGCCCGTGCTTTTATTCTTCTGGGCACACTGGTGCGTGGACTGCAAAGCGGAAGTGCCGGTGATCGTCCGTCTGCGCCAGGAGTTCTCCCGCGACGGCTTGGTGGTGATTGGCCCGACGAAACTTTACGGTTACGCTGCGCAGGGAGCGGATGCGGCGCCGGCCGCCGAGCGCGCCTATATTGAATCGGTCCGTAACCGCTATTACGCCAGCCTGCAGGATATGCCGGTGCCGCTGAGCAAGCAGAACTTCGACGCCTATGGAGCCAGCACAACGCCAACGCTGGTGGTGCTGAATCGCGCCGGCCAAGTCGAGATGTATCATCCCGGAGCGCTGTCGTACGGTGACCTGCGCGCGGCTGTAGAGAAGGCAGTCGCACGTTAGTGTGCCGTCAACGGTTGCCGAGCTTCGCTCGGCTGATCAGGTGAGGGCACCCGCCCCTACGTGAGCGGGGTTGCGACTGAGGTTAGAGCGCCGCCGCTTTTTCCCGCCGCCGCCCTTGAATCTCTATATAGACATTGATCAGTGAAACCGCCGCCGGCGTCACGCCCGGAATGCGCGAGGCCTGACCGATAGTTTGGGGGACCACTTTGCCAAGTTTCTCCTGCATCTCGCGCGACAAACCGCTTACTGCCTGGTAATCAAACCAGTCGGGAATGCGGCGCTGCTCAGCCTTTTTCAGGCGTTCAATGGCGCGCTCCTGCTGGCCCAAGTATCCCGCATACTTGATTTCAGTTTCGACCGACTTGAGTTCGTTGCGGACTTCCGATGAGAGCGTAACCGCGGACGACGACGAGTGCGCCGTGGAACTTCGTTCGAAAAACCTAGGCATCAGATCACGAAGAACAGACGCCAGTTGTTCGATGGTGATTTCCGGACGCTTCAAGAGTTGCGCCAGTGACTGACCGGTCGCAGAGGTCAGGTCAATGTTGACGCTGCTGCCAGGGAGAGCCGCCGAGCTTCGCTCGGCTTGAACAGACGAGGGCGTCTGTTCCCGCGTGAGCCGTTGCCGGACGATCTCCGCTGTCATGGCCGCTGTCAGCTTCGTCCGCTCGAGCGCCTGCCTCACTTCGTCCAGGCGCCGCTTCTTCGCCTCAAAATCGGCCCACGCCTCATCCGAAATCAACCCAACTCGCCGTCCATGCGGCGTAAGTCGCCGATCCGCATTATCGATCCGCAGATGCAGTCGGAACTCCGCTCGCGAAGTAAACATCCGATACGGTTCGTTCGTCCCCTTGGAAATCAGGTCGTCGATCAGAATGGCCGTGTAGCCTTCCGTGCGGTCGAGGATTAGCGGCGCCTCATTCTTTACCTTCAGGGCCGCGTTGATTCCCGCCATGATTCCCTGGCAGGCGGCTTCTTCATATCCTGACGTGCCGTTAATCTGCCCGGCAAGAAAGAGCCCGGCAATTTTTTTAGTCTCGAGCGTTCGCTTGAGTTCCGTCGGATCGATCGAGTCGTACTCAATCGCATACCCAGGTCGCATCATCTCCGCGCCGTCGAGCCCGGGAATCGACTTGAGAATCGCCAGCTGCACATCGATCGGCAGGGAAGTGCTCATGCCGTTGACATAGATTTCGTGGGTGTTCAGGCCCTCGGGTTCGAGGAAAAGCTGGTGCGTGAGCTTGTCGGGAAACTTGACGATCTTGTCTTCGATCGACGGACAATACCGCGGCCCCGTCGATTGAATCTGCCCGCTATACATTGGCGAACGATGGACGTTTTCGCGGATGATGCGATGCGTCTCCTCGGTAGTAAATGCGATGTAGCAGGGCACCTGCGTGTCGTGGTGGGCGACGCGGCGAGTGCGAAAGCTGAATGGAGTGGGATCCAAGTCACCTGGCTGCCGCTCGAAGCGCGACCAGTCGATGGTGCGTCCGTCGAGACGCGGTGGCGTTCCCGTTTTGAGGCGGCATCCGCGAAGGCCAAGCTTCTTGAGCGCTTCGCCGAGGAGAACGGCGGCCGGCTCACCCGAACGTCCGGCGGGATACTGTTGCTCTCCGCAATGAATCAGGCCATTAAGGAACGTTCCGGTCGTGATGATGACGGCGTTCGCAGAGACGCGGCGGCCGTCGCGGAGAAGGATGCCGGTAATTCGGTCGTTAGTCGTTAGTCGTTGGTCGTTGGCAGGGGGAGCGTCGATAGTCGTCGGTCGTTGGTCGTTGGAAAATGCGCCGCCATCGCGAGAATCCGCGAACGACGAGCGACCGTCGACCATCGACTCAATAATCACATCCGCGACTTCCGCCTGCTTGATCTTAAGATTCGCCTGCGACTCCAGCACCTCGCGCATCTTCAGGCGATAAGCTTGCTTGTCGCACTGCGCGCGTGGAGACCAGACCGCTGGCCCACGCGAAGTGTTGAGCAGGCGGAATTGGATGCCGACGGCGTCGGTGATTTCGCCCATGATGCCGCCGAGCGCGTCCACTTCGCGGACGAGGTGGCCCTTGGCGATACCGCCGATGGCTGGATTGCACGACATCTGCGCAATCAGATCGACGTTCAGAGTAAACAGCGCGGTCTTCAAACCCATGCGAGCGGCGGCCATGGCGGCTTCGCATCCGGCGTGACCGGCGCCTACCACTACCACCTCGAAATGTTCGTCGAACTTTTGCATGTGCGTCTGCATGTGCGCTGGTGAAACCCCATCAGTCCGGAAGGAATGCGGCTTGATTCATTGTAACAACCCCTGGCAGAAGGACGGCCGAGATAGGATTCTGACGCAGCCCACGATCGCAGGTTACGAAGAGCGGCGACGGTCGTCTTCATCCGTACGCCGCATAAGACCGATCTAAGGCAATTTATGCCGGGTTGGCATCGCCGTTGCAATGGAATCTTCATGTCCTCATCTTTTCCGATGCCAAGGGATCAGGCTCTAGCGCCGCGCGACCCGGCGCCCATGCCTGCAAAAGATCCCGAGCATCCGCTGGCCCGCGCCTTTGCTTCGTTCTGGCAAGATCGGCGAGTGGATAGAAAAACTGGGCTTTGCCACCGAACAGGAAGTCACAACCGCTCTCGCGTTGCAATGGGGATGCCCAGTCGCCTCTTCGCTCGATCTGTCTGCCCTCCAAACGTTCAGTAATATCCCGCTTCCTATCCTGGAGACCTTTCAGATGCTGCCCTTCAACTACGTCGCTTCCACCAACACGCTCTATCTGGCTTTTGGAGAACGCGTCGACCACGCCGCTCTATACGCCGTCGAAAAAATTCTCGATTGCCGCACCCAGCCGTGCGTAGCAGGACGGCAAAGCGTCGCCCGCCAGCTCGATGCCATGCGCCAAATGCCACGTCCTCACGATGTCGAGTTCGGCCCCATGAACGATCTCGCCGAAATGGCTCGCATTGCCTCCAGCTACACGGCTCGCCTAACTCCTGAACAAGTCCGCCTCAGCCGCATTGGGCGCTTCATCTGGCTCCGCCTCGACGTCAATCGTTATCTGCGCTCCAAAACGCGCTCCCTCGCGACCAACCTGGTCTTCCGCTTGGCCGCCGAATCCGCCCGTCCCATCTCCTTCGCTCGCCCCGGGCGAACCACGTCCGCGCCACAGATTCCGTAGCGACGGAATGCATTCATCCGTCCAAGCCAGCCGCAGCTCGCCAGGACCGCCGGGTATCGGCAGGACCGTCATCTTCGAAGCCGACCCCGCACGTTCCTCTGCCGTTCAAGGAAGTGGTGCGGGACGTGCTCAAGGTGAAGCCGCCGGAGAAGCCAAGAAGGAAGTCGAAGATCGCAAATAAGAGCTAGATGATTCCCATTGCAGATTTATAGAAGTCGATTACGCCATAGGGCGTATGTTCTGATTCCAGTAGTCCATCCTGCGCCCTCTTAAGCAGTTTCTCTGAGGCGTGTTCTCGTGGCGCGGCGTCTTTATTCTTTACCGCATTCTCAATGTACTCAACTTTCACAATCCTCGAATACCTGAACGCTATGACAGATTCGTGGGTCAGAGAGGGATGATCTTCTTTTTGGAGTGTGACCAAGGTTTCTGATTTGCGCCGTCGTGTGGTGATGCTCACCACGGCCACAGTTGGCGGGGTTACAACGATACAGAGATGCTGATCACAACCGTCTTCATCTTCCAGTAGAAGCGTATCGCCGCAAGTGATCATTGTTAGGGGCCAGATAGCACCCTTGCGGCACGTCCCATCATCCTTAGCTCTCGCGTGATGGCTTGTATCTCTTCTGGCTTCTCATGGCCAGATTCCAATATATCCCTAACGCTAATGGGCACGGAACTGCATCCCGGATCAGTCCATTCCGGGAGATTGTGCATTACGTTGTCAACCAAATCCCAGCGATTGCGATATCCGTATTCCCCATACACTTTTTTTGATCAGTTTTTCTTCTGCTCGTGAAAGGCGGTCGTTTGGAAGTTCGTTTTGCACCAGAAGTTCTACTTCCCAATCACGGGGTGGACTGATGTATTTTGACCAGACGGGCTTTTCTCTCGTTTCTTCCGTGATGAGACTCAAGACATTACTACCCACTGGGCCATTTTTCATCGCAACCCAGTGATCGGTGGTTACAGGGGTGCCCAGTTGAGCAGGGATTCACGGTCTACGAGGTAGAGCAGCTTTATAAGCTTTATGTAGTGCATCCGGCCACCCCTCATTCTGAGGATGGCAGCCGCCACTTGGGTAGCCTTCGCTTCATCGAAAGGCAGACTCATTGCAGACAAAGATAGCACCTAATTGTGGGAAATCTGTGTAAAACCTATGTAATCTGTTGACTGCGGTAATCAATTCAGTACTTGACACTATTTCGGGAATGCCCTGTCACGGCAATCTCATTTTGCGTCCTTAATTTGTGAATACTTTGCATATAACTACTTATTCTTGAATACTTTAGCTAAAAATATGGGGGTACCGAGTTCTGCGCTCGAGGACCAAGCGAACCAACGACGAACGACCATCGACCGACGACTGCCTTCCCCTACAGCGTTCTCTTAAACAGCGGCACCGCTGCCGCCAGCGTCACCACCGCAAATATGGTTAGGTAAACCATGTCCGGCACAATCGCGCCCAATCCCGTTTCTTTCAGTAGCAACGACTTGAATCCATGCACCGCGTACGTAAACGGATCGACCTTCGCAATTGCCCGCAACCATGCCGGAAACGCCTCGACGGGGTAGATCGATCCGCTGGGAAAAAACAGCAGCGTATTCAAAATTCCAAACATCGCCCGGGGCACGAGAGGATCCTCCACTCGCGCCATCAGCAGAAACATCATCGAATTAAACGCCAGCGAAGTGAGCACAATCATGATCAACAGTCCCAGCATTGTTGCTGGATTGAAGATCGTTCCCACGCCCGCGATCAGCGATCCGACCACCGTAATTACAATTCCCGTCATCACGGCCTTAATTGCTCCCGCGCCGTTTAATCCAAAAACCAACTCCGCCTTGGTAATCGGCGTGACCAGGTATCCCTCATGTACACCGCGCGCCTTATCATCGATATACAACATGCCGCCGCCGATCATCACCGACACAAACATCGCCAGCGAAATCGATCCCGGCAACAAAAACTTCATGTACTCGATATACGGATACAGCTCGACTACTTCCAGCGCCGTCTGCTGCAACAATCGCGGAGAAACGTCCGGCTGATTGAGCGCATCAGTCAAGCTCGTCATCTCGTCTTCGAGGGTCGAACTCATGAAGTTATCGCTGTTGTCGACGATCAGCGCAATCCGCGGGCGATTTTTCTCGTACACCATCTTCGAATATTGCGCCGGAATGATCACCGCTCCCTGGATCTTTCCGTCGCGCACCGCTTCGCGGGCCTCGACTTCGCTGTTATAAGGGATCGCAATAAACGTCCGCATATTCGCGCGCACCGCATCAAATGCTTCCTTGATCCGGATCGCCTGCGTCCCATGATCCTCGTCCACGATCCCCATTTTTGCGTCGCGGATCTTTCCGCCAAAAGCATTTCCCAGCACAATCAACTGCACCAGCGGCATCACCATCGATACCATCATCAGCGTCGGCGAGCGGAAAAACTTGCGCATCTCCCGCTCGATAATTGCCATCATCCGGTTCATGGCTGCAACCCCGGCCGCTGTGGCATCTGGTAGCCGTACGCTTTCACCAGTTCGTCGCGCAACTGCCGCCCGGTGTAGTGGACGAACACATCGTCCAGTGTGGTGTTCTGCACGGTCAGAGTTTTCAACCCCACCTTCGCCACCACTGCCACCTCCACTAAGTCCGTGGTCGTGCCGGAGCCATTCGACGTCAGCACGCGAAACATTCCGGCGCTCTCGTTCTGCACCGAAGTCACTCCCGGCAATCCCTGCAGCCGCTGTTCCCAATCTGCGGGCGGGTGTTCGAACTGCGCCTCAATCACAGTCGATCCCGGCACGCTGGCCTTCAGCGCCTCGGGAGTATCGAGCGCCACTAGCTTCCCGTGATCGACAATCGCAATCCGATTGCACAGCCGGTCTGCTTCATCCATGTAGTGTGTCGTGATCAGGATGGTCAGCTTGCGTTTTGCCTTGATGTTTGACAGCATCTCCCACACCGCCACGCGCGACACCGGATCGAGTCCGGTAGTAGGCTCGTCGAGGAAAAAAATCTTCGGACTATGCACCAGCCCGCGCGCGATCTCCAGCCGTCGCCGCATCCCGCCCGATAACGTCTTCGTCTGCGCTCCCCGCCACTTAGTAAGATCGACAGTCTCGAGTAACTCAGCAATCGCTTCCTTGCGCCGCTTGCTCGGAACGTCATACAACTTGGCGTAAATATTCAGATTCTCTTCCACCGTCAAATCGAGATCGCTGGTCAACGCCTGCGGAATCACTCCAATCGTCCGCCGCACCGCATCCGGATCGCGCTCCACATCATGCCCCGCAACCCTAGCCGCTCCGCCAGAGATCGGAATGAGCGTGGTCATCATCCGAATCAAAGTTGATTTGCCCGCGCCATTCGGCCCCAGCAACCCGAAAATCTCTCCTTCTTTGACCGTAAACGAAATGTCATCGACCGCCGTAAACTCGCCATATCGTTTCACGATATGTTCGACCTCAATAGCATTAGGAGCATTCGCCGCCACGTCACCGCGTAGGCTAAGCTCCGAAGCAGCGACGCTCAAACCGTTCGGCGTGCCGCCGTTCGTCTTGCTGTTGTTTCCACTCATGGCTGGTATCTCTGAAACCTCGAAACCCTGAAACTTTGCAACCTTTCCCTAGCTCCCTTTTAATTGCTGGGGAGAGACCAACACCTCAGCCGTCATTCCCGGCACATACGCGCCCTTGGGGTTCTCCAGCCGCACCTTCAACGCAATCGTTCGTATGTCCCGCTTCCGCCGTCCCACATCCCGCTGCGTAGCAAAATCCGCCTCCGCGGCCTTATAAAAAACTTTCCCTGGAATCACCGTGCCTCCAGGCAACCGAACCCGCAGCGCGTCCCCAATTCCAATGTGATCGGCATCCGTCTCCGGAATCGCCGCGAACACCCAGGTGTCGCTGAAATCTACGACCGTAACAATCGCCTGCCCCGCATTCACCACTTCGCCTTCGCGCGCCGCCCGCACCAGCACCGTTCCCGTCACCGGCGCGTATATTTTCGTGTAGCCCAGTCGTACCTCGGACTCTTTCAGCTGCGCCGTCGCATTCTCCACTTGCGCTCGAGTCGACGCCACCGTGCTTTGGGCAGCTGCGGCCTGATTGGTGCGCGCGATTGCGGAATTCAGATCGGCCTGCGACGCCGTAACCTGCTCTTTCAGGGACTGCACCGTCGCTTGCTGCGCCTTCAAATTCATCTCCGCCTGCACGCGATCCTGATCCGATGCCACCCCCGCCTGCGCTAGTCCGATCGTCCGCCGACTGTCGCTGTCGACGCGCGTTAGCGTAGCTTCGGCCTGCGCCAGTTGCGCCCGCGCCGCCGCCAGCTTCGCCTGCGTATTCTCCACATCGCTCGAGGTTGATCCCTTCGTCGATTGCCGCGTGTACTCGTTCGCGCTCACTTGCGACCGCATACTCGAAATCATGGCCGCCGCCGCGCGCTCCTCCGCTTCCAATTCCGACGGATCGAGCAACGCGATCAAATCTCCCTGCTTTACCTGCGTGCCCTCCTCCACGAAAAGCTTCAGAATCCGCCCCTGAATCTGCGGACTCACTACGATCTGATTGGCATCCACCGTCCCCACCAGGACCAGATCGCTGCCGCGAGGCGTGGAAAAGAAATAGTATGCGGACGCAATCGCAAGAATGACCGCCAAAATAATCAGAAATTTATTGCGAGCACTCATCGTCCGTCTCCATGAATATCGCTGCTCCAGTCCTGCAGCAGTCCCTGTGCACCTCTGTGCCCCCTGTGGTTAAGCTTTTCTCCGCGTCCTCGGCGTCTCGGCGGTTATCACAAAAACAGCGCCGCCGAAATAAACTCCAGCACAAACGCGCGCCGCTCCCGAATCCGCTTCTGAGATAAAGGGTCGACTTTTAACAGCGTCTTCATCAGCGGAGCCGCACTGAAATAAAAAATAATGATTCCCACCAGTGAGGGCGCGAAGTCCATAGGATTCACCGCGCGAAATTCTCCCGACTCTATCCCTTCGAGCAGGAGTTCGCGAAGTTTCCGAAAAATGGGGCGGAAATATTCTTTGGCCACGCGCTGCATTCTGGCGCTGCCCTCGCCTGCACGCATCCATTCCGCTTGCACCACTCGCGGAAAGCGCGGATTCGCCGCGATGTAATCGAAATAGGCGCCCACATATTCCAGCATCTTCCGCCGCGGACCCAGGTCGCTCTCCAAGACCGGCATTACCTGCGCCCGCAACCCGCCGAACACGTGATCGAGCACCGCTTCATATAACGAGTCTTTATCTTTGAAGTAGTAATAAAGGAGGGCCTTGTTAACATGCGCCGCACGTGCGATTGCGTCCGTGCGCGCCCCGGCAATCCCATGCTCGGCAAACTCCGCAACCGCCGCCCGCAAGATCGAAGCGCGGCTCTCTTCTGGCTGCCCACGAGTTCCCAGCCGAGGAGCGTGACGTCGGCTCAAGCGTTTCGTAACGGGGCGTGAGCGACTCTCGATTCGCGAAGGAGCTTTCATGTAATTAACCGGTTAGTTAAGATTGTACCACGGGCGATGAAACCTTAGTGTGCCTTCGTGGCCTTGGTGGTTATCGCTTTCGCCCAACCGCACCATGAGATCAGCCCCGCATCCATCAAGCCTTCGGCTCTGCTGCCGGCGGTCCAAAAGGCCCGCAATGCCGCCCGCGCATGGATTCTCGGAACTTCTCCCGCTCCTCGGGAGTCATCCGTTCCCACCGTTCCCTCATGCGGCCGCGCCAGTGCATCCGCCGACCCGACCCGCCGCGGAAGCCGCCGAAAAGAATCTTGCAGAGGATCAAAAGCCCGAGCGCCTGCCAGAATCCAATCATGTGCCAGCCAAACAAGCCCGGCATCAGCCAGTTCCACAGCCGCATCACTACATAGCCAAACAATGGAACAAACACGAAAAAAAACACTAAGCCAAACATCAGCATCTTCACTACTCTGCCCACTGCCCGGCCCGCCCAATTTCCACTCATATCCCTCACCTCATTTCCAAAATTCGTCGTGAATCGCCTGCAAGCGCTCGCGCAAATGCAGCACCGCATAGTGCTTGCGCGAGAGCAGAGTGTTCACGCTCACCCCAGTTCGCGCCGCAATCTCTTTGAAACTCTGCCCCATTAATTCGTGGGCAATGAATACCTCGCGCTGCTCCTCGGGTAATTCGTCGAGCGCGGCATCCATCTCCTCCAGCAACACGCCGCGCGCATAAAGTGCCTCAGGCCCGGCATCGGGCGATGGCAGCAGCTCTTCCAACTGGAGCACCTCCCGATCCTCCGCCACCGCAGTCGGTGCGTTTCTCAGCGCCTCCCGTGTTTTTTTACGGAAGAGGTCGGTGATCCGATTGCGAGCCACGCCAAATAACCAGGCGGTAACCTGCTCGACCGGCTTCATCAGGCGATAAGCCTCGACCAGTTCGTAGAAGACATCCTGCAAGACGTCTTCCGCGTCCTCGCGGTCAGGCACACGTCTGCGTATAAAATTGCGCAGCCGGGATTCATCCCGCTCGATCGCCTCAGAGATCCGCTGGTCCTGATCCACCATCGCCCACTGTTTCAGCGCCGCATCCATCTACCTATGTAGACGATGGAGCGCGCGAAATATTGTATGGAGATAAACAGAAGATACAGGAAGGGATGAGACGAGGCGGCTGAGGGCGTTGGGGCAACAGTACGAGCCGGCCCAGCTAATGGAACTGGGATGTTACAAAAGCTAGAGCTATTCTTCTTCGGCCAACGCAAGCCGAACCAACCGCCCCGCCTTGAAAGAGACGCTGAGGTACATGGGCAATTCGCAAGCACAGGTTGATTCGTATTGCCATTCGTTGGCGTTGATTCTCTTTTGTGGCTCGCCCAAGTTCGATAAAACCTCCGCTGTGGTCGAGCCCAAATGCAGAGCGTGCCAATTTCCGAAAGACTCGTGAGGATTAAACCACTTGCTGGCCGCAGTGGATCGTTCGGACGCTTTGATTTCATGCGAAACGCCCTCGGTGACCGTCAGTTCGTCAGCCACCCGGTCCACACCCTCAACGATATGAAGTGTCGCTGTGCCATTAACATCGACGAAGTACCGACCGCCAGCATGACCTTCGCCCTCTCTGAACACCCCCTTGCCAAGGAGTCTCTGTATATGAGAATCGGTGTTCGCTCCGACGGTAACTCCGGCGAAACCCAGCGGCGAGCAAACAGTCCCTTTAGGAGTTGCAGGTGCAGTTGGCGAACTTGATTGGGCAGTGGCGAGAGCCGCCAGCAAGACGAGCAGAAGTGTACGCATACACTCACTGTATTAGCCAAAGTCGTGAGTGTCGATAACAGCCGTTAACAGCGCCCGCGAATCCTCCCGTAAATTATCGCGAAAGCTCACAAATCCAATTTACTTCCCAGGTCTTTCCACCATCTGGCGAGTACGACTGCTCCATCCGTGCTGAGTTCGGAGAGAGGTTGAGCCAGACGTAGCGTACGAGAATAGTTCGGCCTTGTAAGCTTTCCTGATGGAAAAACTCGCCGCGATTGCCGGTAAAGTGGCCAACCACGGGCGGCGAGTCGAGAGTCCCGTTATCCAAGTCGACGAGATAGATGCTCCACTGATGGGTTGTAGGGTTGTAGAGGCGGAGCGTCTGCGCCTTAATGCGAAGCTTCTTGTCGGCGGTCGAGACATCGAACTCTTCGAAGTTCGCATTGCTGTCGAGGAGTTTCTTGTGGTTCGAAATCCCATCGTACTCGACCCAGACGTTGGAGTTGTTAAGCCGGTCCGGCAGCCGGCGGACGTGAGCCTTCCAGTCGGCGATCAGAAAGTCAAAGTCGTGAGAACCATCACGCTGGAAGATTAGCGGGATTCGCGGTGGTTTGAGCGTGTAATAGCGCCGGGAGTATTGCAATAAGAATGAGAAGGAGCAACGGCAGGTACACGAGCTTGGTGCTTTTCATACCACATCCCTTTGAGGTGCGTGTCATCGCGCAACGCGATCACCAATCATTGCTGACGATCAGAAGAGGTCACGTTGCGGGTGAATGAGTAAGGGCTCTGTTCTTCGGGATTGTCGGGCCACCCTTTGTTGGATGAATTCGCCAGCCCTGAGAGCCTCTTGATGTCGGTCTGACGGATGGAGTTTGTCACCTCACAACGCGACGTATTCAAGGCCTTGGCCCCGATTGCCTCCAGATAATCAGCTACGGCTGCGGCCTCAATCAGAACCTTTCCCGATCCAGCCCAGTGGCGGTCTTCCCCATTCTTCTTTACCCCGGAAATCCAAAATGATTCACCCGTTTCCATATCAACGTAATTGCCGCCCGATTCGCCGCGGCGCTGTCCCTTAAGCTTCATCAACCCTCGGCCGTTGAAGTACAGCGTTCGACCAGTCTTCGATGAAGTCACGTAGCCAATCCAAGCAGGACCGTTATCGGAGTGGCCGCTCTTAAGCTCGACGTACCTTAGAAGCTTCACGATTCTGAGTGTGCCACAGCAACCGGACTTTTGGAATTAACTGTTGTAACCATGATTTTCCGGTCCCGCAGGTGGTCGGATAGCTTGGTCTACCGCGCCCCGCCCGCGATCGAAGGCACCAGCAACACCTCATCGCCATCCTGGAAGGAATAAGAAGCGCCGCCGAGAAAACGTATGTCTTCCTCATTCACATAAATGTTCAGGAAGCGCCGCGTCTCTCCCGCTTCATCGCGCAAATGCGGAGCCAGGTTAGGAAACTGCCGGTCGAGTTCGGAAAATAGTTCGCTAAGATTCGCCGGAGAGCAAACCACGCGCGGCGTCCCAGCCGCCAGCCGCCGCAAAGGAGTAGGAATTTCAACAGTAATACTCATAGAAAATAACCTCAGGGCAAAAAGCCCGAATGAATTGCGCCGTCGTTGGTCGATGGTCGTTAGTCGTTAGAAAATCCGCATAGCGACAAGCTGTCGCGAGCGTCTATCCATGCCGAACGACTAACGACAACCGACCAACGACTTGTCCCTAGCCCTAAACCGCCAGCGTCTGCGTCTCCGTCGCCACCACCGGCAACGCCGCCACTCGCGCCGCAATATACGCCTCAAACTCGCTAAGCTTCGGAGCAATCGCCGGCTCGGCCTCATACGCATTGGCCAGCACGTCGGTCGTCTTGAGTCCGTTGCCGGTGATGCAGAGGACGGTTGTCTCATCCGGCAGAATGCGATCCTGATGAATCAGCTTGCGCGCCGCTCCTACTGTCACGCCGCCGGCCGTTTCGGTGAAGATGCCTTCACTCTCGGCGAGGAGTTGAATCGACTCGACAACCTCTGGATCGGAAATATCTTCCGCCCATCCGCCGCTCTTGGTGATGGCCTTCAGCGCATACGGCCCATCCGCCGGATTGCCAATCGCCAGCGAGCGTGCAATCGTCTTCGGACGCTGCGGCTCGATCTCGTTGCTGTATTGCTTGATCGCGGTCGAAATCGGCGAGCATCCGCTGGCTTGCGCGCCAAAAAATTTCACCGGCTTCGGATCGACCAGCTTGAGCAGAATCAATTCGTCAAACGCCTTTTTGATCTTGGTAATTAAAGACCCACCGGCCATCGGCACCACGACATTGTCGGGCAATTGCCAGCCCAGTTGCTCGGCAATTTCATAGCCCACCGTCTTCGAGCCCTCGGCGTAATAGGGACGAAGATTGACGTTGACGAATCCCCAGGGGCGTTCGCCTAGAGGCCCGCCCGAGAGATGCCCGTCGGCGAGATGTCCATCCGCAATCTGGGAGCACAGTCGATTCACGTGATCGTAGTTGCCGTTGATGCGCACGACCTCGGCGCCATAAACCTGCGTGCCCAGAATCTTCGCCGGCTCGAGATCGGAGGGAATAAAAATCCACGCCTTGAAACCTTGGCGAGCCGCCTGCGCGGCCACTGAATTCGCCAGGTTGCCGGTCGAAGAGCAAGCCACCGTATCGAATCCAAAGCTTCGCGCGTTGGCCAAAGCTACGGCGACCACGCGGTCTTTGAAACTCAAGGTGGGCAGGCATACTGCGTCATTCTTAATCAGAAGGCGCCGCGATCCGATCTTGTCGCCCAGGCGAGGCGCGCTGACCAGCGGAGTAAAACCAACCGGGAGGGAGGGCTGATACTCCGCCGGCAGCGGCAGCAACTCGCGATAGCGCCACATGTTGGGCGCGCGCGAGGTAATCACGTCGCGCGAGACGCGTGAGCGCAGCGAATCGTAATCGTAGGTGACTTCAAGCGGCGAGAAACAATCTTCGCAGTAGCTGCGGGGCTGGTTGTCGAAGGTCTTGCCGCATTCGCGGCAGCGGAGGTGGTACGTGCTCGTCTCCATGGTGCTCTATCTTTCTGTGACTGCGGGACGAGCCGGGTAAAAAATACCCCAGTTACGACAAAACCCCTTTTCCGAATGGGAAAAGAGGCTCGGGTGCGACCAAAATATATCGCGCTAACCCGAATCTCATGGTCCCCGTTACCGGGCGAGAGTTGGCACCTGCGATGGAGATAGATGATCTCAATCCGGTTGCCGTGGCGTCCTAGGGCTCGTCCCTCAGCCACTCTGCATGAAATTCCGATTCGCTCGGTTAGGAGCGAACTTGGATACAGATAGTATTACCGACCGAGCGGTCTGTCAAGCGGGATTTTCATCACGGGATTTTCATCACCAGAAGCAAGCGAAAGAGTTAATCCTCCAGCTAACCAAAACGCAAGCAGAATCATCTTCAATAGTAATAGTGATAGCAGCGGAGTGAGTGCATGTCGCTTGTTCGGCTTCTCTGGAAAAGCAATCGAGGATTGGCTTGGTGCTCCCTTGCAATCATCTGTACGACTATGAGCTTGTTTGCCCAGCAGGGAGTGCCTCCCCTCCTGTACGCCTCAGGAAGGTTAACCGTCCACTCCCTCTCGGGCGACTATCACAGACAATGTTTCGATCGCGACGACTTTCAGTGGTCGGAATCTCCGTGTGCCACACCGGTTCTGCTGCCGCCAGCTGAATCTGTCCATGTCTTGCTCCCGGCTGCCTCCCAGGTCGAAACCGTGACCGGCGGTTGGCACTACAACCGCCCACCCCCCGTCAGCTAACGCTTCTCCTCTTCCTACTGACCCCGCGTCGCAAACCACGTCTGCGAACTGCATGGAACTTCATTGCAGTTGCCATCGCCCGCGAGCCGCTACTTTAGCTGACCAATTAAATCCGGAGGAATCCCGCCATGACCGAAGTCGGCCACAAAAGCATGAAAGAGTTGTGCAGCGCTGCTCTCGGAGCAAAGGACAACGACGAATTCTCGCAGATCGTTCAGGAACTCAACGCGATTTTGCAACACGAAGAACAGATACGCAGCGAATCATGGGAGACGGCTAAAGCGGACGACGCTCGCGAGGAGATTCTATGATAATCAAACCGTCCCACACCCGGCAAGACTCGCCACGATCCGCGGGCGATTCCCGCATGTTATTAAATCGCGGAGGCCGGCAGATCGGGACGATGTCTTGGCGATTTGTTTTGGGCACGGCTTTCGGGGTCGGACTTGTGTCCTTCGCGGCCACCGAACTTATGCATTACTGGTTGGTACCAGATCTCGGACGCATTCGCGAGAGGTTGCTGGCGGAAGCCTTGTCAGCTCTCATCGTGAGTTGCCTGATCGCGAAGTTGGCCCATATGAGTCGGCAGCAACATCGGCTGACGATAGCCAGGATGCAGGTAATTGCCGAGATGAATCATCACATCCGCAATGCTTTGGCACCGATCTCCCTTTCGGTGGACGCGATTGAAAATCAGCAATTGATTCGGGTGATCTCCGATGGCGTTGACCGGATCGACTGGGCCCTTCGAGAGATACTGCCTCGCGAAGTGCCGATCGCGGGAGCAGAGTTATATGGCCCCGGCATTTTCAAACGAGAACTTGGAGGCAAGAAGACCGATCGCACGCCTATGGGCTCAGTGAATTGACCGCCCCGACGCCTCGCCTTAGAGTCTGTTTCTAAACAGTCTTGACGGCGTGTTTGGGTGGTACACAAATAGACTCAAACCAACGGCTGATATAGACCTGGGCGTGCGTCTCGCCGCAGAAATGGCGGGCGGTGGGGCTCGCGGCCGCGGTCGAATCCCACTTGATCACCGCGAGCTTCTGGTCTCCGCACTCGATCACAAACCAGTGGATCGGATCCTGGCTCACGATCCCGCAAATCTCGCATTGAAATTCGTTCAGACTCGACATGGTTGCTCCGTGTCTACTTCTTCTCCGCCGCTTCGCGTTTGCGCAGCGACGCCATGGTTGCCGCGGAGGGATCCTTGCGCTTGCTGTTTTTTGGCCGTCGCTTCGTCTTGCTGGTGTAATGATTTTGCGCCACAGTATCTCCTGCTCGATCGGCGGATCGGGTCGCCTGCCCTGATTTTATTAATTGAATTTGTGCGAGAACTGATTGGTATGGAACGCGACCAACAACAATCGCCCACTATCCATAGTATAAACGAACGGTCATCTTAGCGAACTTGCTGTTAGTGGTGCAGTAGTTGCACCACTACCAACTTGCTGCCCGCCCGTCACCGGCTGTACTGATTCCGTTTCTTATCCTCGTGCCGCTCAATCCCCAACTGAATGAGACGGTCGATCAACGCGGGATATGACAGCCCCGACGCGACCCACATCTTGGGATACATGCTGATCGCGGTAAACCCCGGCATGGTATTGATCTCGTTAACGAAAATCTTGCGCGATTTCGAGTCCATCAGAAAATCCACGCGCGCCAGGCCCGTGCAGTCGACCGCCTTAAACGCCGCGATTGCCAACCGCTGCACGGTTTTCATCTCCGACTTCGTGATCTTCGCCGGGATCACCGCCTCCGAGCCTTCGCTCAGATACTTCGCGTCGTAGTCGTAGAACTCTTTGCACGGAATGATCTCTCCGGCAATCGATGCCTTCGGATCGTCGTTGCCTAGCACCGCGCATTCAATCTCGCGCGCCTTATGCTTAGTCCCGCCGACGCCTTCTTCAATCACGATCTTGCGATCAAACTTCGCCGCCTCCGCGATCGCTGGCCCAAGCTCCTTGCGATCCTGCGCCTTCGAAATTCCTACCGACGATCCCAAATTCGCCGGCTTCACAAATACCGGATACTTCAGTTTGCTCTCGACCAGTTTTTGCACCTTCTTCGGCTCGCGCTCGAATTCCCCGCGCAACAGGGTCACGTGTTTCACAATCGGCAACCCCGCCGCGCGAAACAAAGACTTCATGATGTCTTTATCCATGCCGGCGGCAGAGCCGAGTACACCCGCGCCGACATAAGCGATGTCAGCCAATTCAAGCAGGCCCTGGATGGTGCCATCTTCGCCGAAAGTGCCATGCAGCACGGGGAAGATGACATCGACATTGATCGCGCGATCAGACGCACGCCGCAGATTGGCATCGGTGTGGAACGGAGCCAGCCCAGCCTCGCGCCGAGCAGGTTCCGGGGGAACCACTACCGACTCGCCCGCAGCTAGTACCGCCGCTCCCGGAGTGGCCTCCGGATCCCCTGCCCGCAGCCCCGCCGCTTGCGTAGAGCGGGCGCCCTCGCCCGCTGCCTTTTGGGCGTCACCCTTCAGCAATCTCTCAGCATGTTCCGCGGTGAGCCAGCGCCCATCTTTCGTGATGCCAATCGGAACCACTTCATACTTCGTCTTATCAATCGCATTGACCACCGACGCCGCCGAAAGCAACGACACTTCATGCTCGCCGCTGCGTCCGCCAAATAGGATGCCCACTCGAAGCTTCGCCATAACATTTCAGTCTGGCGCTCGACGAGTTTTCCGTCAATCGCAGGTGTGGTTCTGGGTGAGTCACCGGCGAGACACCGGGGACGCCGAGAAGAGCTTTTAGGACTAACGGCAACGCATATGTCGGCCGAAGTAAACATCTCCATAAAATTGTCATCCGAACGAAATGAGGGATCCGCAGTTTAGCGGCAAGATGCAGATCCCTCACTTCGTCCGGAATGACAAAAGTTAAAGTGATTATTGCCGGCTGCGCAGAGTCATCAACGCATCTACCGGCTGTCGCGGCGTTTCATTCAGTCCCTGCTCGATATGCTTTTGCATGAGATCCCATTCCGAGCGCAGCGTCATTTCTTTGATGGAGAACTTCGATTCGTGGCGAGCGTCATCGACCCGCACCGCCAGTTCTTTTTTCTGGAAACGAAAATCGATAGTCTCCGCCAGCGGCACCAGTTGATTCGACGATCTCCCCACAATGACAAAGACGACCTTGTCGGTTACCAGCGTGTACTCCGGACACGGACCCTCTGCCGGTGCGGCTTGCGGCGGTCCGAACGCGGTCATGAATCCTCCATGCATGAGCACGCAATCGCCCATACGCATGCGCACCACGGTGCCATGTTGATACATGCCAATCGGCGCCGCTGAAGCAACCGAGAGGCTTGTCACGACAATCGCCAGCAACATTGTAGATTTCATAAGTCTCCTATCGGCGGCCGCCGGTCAGCGATCGGACTATCGATCTGGACTATCGGCCGTTCGGTTCATAATCGTAGCCATCGCGGCTATGAAATGTGAGGTTGAGGTTGTGGGTTGGCAAGAGCCGCAGGGAATGAAATCCAGCCTGACGACTGGGCAGATCGTAAGTTACAACGAAAGACGCCCGCAGATCATCGAGCACCGCGTTCAGCACGGTAGGGCCACCACCGGACTGAGACTGACCCGCGGATAAATAAAGGTAGCGTCCCCCCGAAACCTCCGCAGCTTGCCGCAAAAAAATGCTCCCCGGCTCCAAATAAGAGACGCTGTTCAATTGCCGGTCTGTCAAATGAGGGTTCGTCGGCGTTCCGATATCCACCGAGTAAATCAGCGCGCCCGCTTCGCGCACCGCCTGCAGCGCTTCGGCCCGAGAATGCATGCTGATCGTATCCTCGCCATCCGAAAAGAGAATCACCACCGGCCGCACGCCGCTGCGGTGACGCTGCGCGATAAAGTCGGACGCGAAGATCAGCGCGTCATAGAGCGGCGTGGCCCCTCCACACTTCGCCGCCGAGAGTCTCGTCGCGAAATCCAATTCGCGGCACGCGCGAGAGCAAAAAATGACTGGCGACATATCAGCTTCGTTATTTTTTCGTGCCCTCGACTGCGTCGCCCTGAGGTCCCCGCCAAATGAAATGACAGAGATATCGTCATCCCCGATCGACTGTTCTCGCGCTATGACTTCCAGCACTTCGTTGATCGCCTTTCGGAAGCGCGGCGCCACCGACCCGCTCAGGTCAACCAGCGCCACCACGTCCAGCGAAGTTTCATCGGACCGCGCCAAGCTGCGAAAACGACGAATGATCCGCTCTCCATCGACAATCGCGAAGTCCTCCCGCGAAATGGTTTCCATTGGATGATTATTTTCATCGTTTACGAAGAATGTAACCCGCACCTCCGAGACGCTACTGCGATAGGTAAGCTCCCCAGAGTCATCGGCCGGATCTTTGGCCGACTCCGCGGCCAACGCATCTCCAGAAAAAACACACATCCAAGCCGATAGAGCCACCATCGCCAAACCGATTCCCAGAGGAGTCTGCCGGTGCGTATTCATTGCGATCCATTTAGCTTCATCGACGAACGACGGAACACTCCCCAATTACCGTGGTTACTCTAGGCGGTGACCTGAACGACTTGCCGACGCTCTCCGCCAGATCCGAGCGATTGCCCCCGCAACCGAGCGTTCTCATTCCGCTGTGGCCGTCTTCGACAAGATCGCGCGAAAGCTTTGAAAAAATCATGAGTCCCATCGGTCCTCTACGATTTTCCCAATATGACAACTGTAAATTTTGTCCTCCCACCTTGACACCGCCATCAAACAGGTGTGAAATTGGCGATGTTTCGAAGGCCGGTGCCCGGCCCTTCCCCCATGGCACTCGGACCCAGAAGCTCCGTCGAAAACAACTATTCAGCTGGATTGAAGCACTGGGATGCCGCATGAAAGACAGATCGGCTGCCCGGGCCTCTTCACTGATCGCAATGAATTCGACAGAGCTTCGCCATCTTCACAGGAGTCGTCTATGAATTCGAGTATCGGAAGCAACAACATCCTGCCCAAGTGGTCCGTATTGCTGGCTCTACTTACTGCAACTGCGGTCGGTGCGGCCGCCGCCAACGGTGGACCCCCGAAAGCTTCAGCCCCCGCAGCCCATTCCGCACCAGCGCCGCATGCCGCCGCACCGGCCCAGCATTCCGCGCCCTCGCAAAGCCATGCCGGAGGCGCAACACCGAACCGTGGTCCCAGCGGCTCGAGCGCCAATAAACCGGGAGGCGCTACCCAGAATCGCGGTCCCAGCGGGTCAAGCAACTCTGCTGGAGCCGGCGGTGCCCAAAACCGTGGTCCGAGTGGATCGAGCGCCACTAGAACCGGCGGCAGTTCCCAGACCAAAGGCGGAACTGGCACAGGCAATGCCAACAGTCGTGGCACCAGTAACGCCGGAAATACCGGCAATAAGGGCGGTACCACCAACAATGCCAACCGCGGCGGCAACACCAATACCGGCAATAAGGGTGGTAGCACCAACAATGCCAACCGCGGCGGCAACACCAATGCCGGCAATAAGGGCGCAGCCGGAGCAGCGGGCAAGCATCAGCCCGCCGGCAGTAAAACGGTTGCCATGAAGGGCGGAGGTAGCAAGACCGTACGCAGTAACGGCTCCGTCCGCTCCATCCAGACTCATGGCATGACCATCAATCGCGGCATGCACGGCGGGCGCAGCGTCACCAGCGTCCACAACGGACGCACCATCGTCAGCCACGGCCGCTACGGCGGATACAGCCAGCGCGCCTACTACAACCACGGCGGCCACGCCTATTACCAGCGCACCTATTACCGCGGCGGACACTATTATGCTTACGGCTATCGCGGCTACGGATGGGGTGGTCGTAGTTATTACGGCTACGCTCCGGCTTACTATTGGGGCCCCGGATATTACGGTTGGGCCTACAACCCGTGGGCCGCGCCAGTCGCATATGGATGGGGTTGGGGTGGAGCGCCGTGGTATGGCTACTATGGTCCGTGGTTCACGCCATATCCCGTCTATGCCGGCGCTGCATTCTGGCTTACCGATTATCTGATCGCCGCCAACCTGCAAGCCGCCTACGCGGCGCAAGCGGCAGCCGCTGGTGGAGGTGACCAGGGCCAACTGCTCCCGCCGACCATCGATGCCTCTTCCGATGAGATCGCATCGCTGTGGTCAACCGATCCGCTCGTTGCCGCCAACCTGCAAGTTGCCTACGGCGCCTACATGTTGGGCGGAGGCGCACCGGCAGCGACAGCTCAAATGACTCCTGACGTGAAGCAGGCTCTCTCCGACGAGATGAAGTATGAAATCGCGCAGGAGAAGGCAGCGGCTGCGGCGGGTTCGAATGCTCCAGCGGCGAGTGGCGATCAGCCTCCACCGGCGCTTGATCCGAAGATTCGCATCTTCGTCGTATCGAGTGACGAAGATCTCACGACCTCGGATGGCACCGAATGCACGCTCACGCCCGGCGACGTCATCAACCGCACCACCGACACGCCGGACAACGACAACATGGTCGACGCTACCGTCAAGAGCAGCAAGAAAGACGAGTGCGCGATCGGCGCTACCGTCTCCGTCTCCGCCGACGATTTGCAGGAGATGCACAATCAACTGCGGATCCAGATGGATGCCGGGTTGAAGGAACTGGCCGACAAGCAGGGCAAGAACGGAATACCGGCCGCTCCCGACGCCAAGACTCAGCCGGGTGAAGTCCCAGCGCCACAGCCCGACACCAGCGTCAGCAGCGACCTGCAACAGCAGGCCAAAGATGCCGACGCCGCCGAGGCCGAAGCCAAGCAGCCGCAGTAAACAACAACGATCACGTATCCGGGCATCGCCGATTTTTCTTAAGCTGATTTTCTGAAAATCGAGCGGTGCCCTGATTGTCTTTTACCTGACAGAGACGGAGTCTCCTCCTTCTCGCAGAACACACCTCACAGGAGGAAGGTCGCAATGCGGCAGATCATTCACGTGGGCATCTTGGTTGTAGTTTTGGTTGTGCTGGCGATTACGCCGTCCATCGTCCAAGCGCAGGGCGCTGCTCCCACCGTTTCTCTGGAAGACCAGCTCAAAGCGCAATACACGCTGGTGAAGATGGGCGAAGACTCCAGCGGAGCCGCCGTCGTCGAACAGGGCACCGTTCTGGTCGTTAAGAAAGGCGGAATCCTCGGCGTCCCCTACTCGGACCAGAGCATCTTCTCGACTAAGTACGAAAATGGAGCGGTCCATTCTCCGAATCCGCTGGGGCAAAAGGCCCTCGGTTTCGGCTTGGGAAAATTAGGCCACGCCGCGCCCACGACTCAATTCTTCCAGGTCAACGTAAAAGTGTATCCCGCCAAGCTCGTTGTCAATTTGGCCAAAGACCAGGTGGTCATCGGAATCGTCGATTGCGATTCTTGTAACAACGTCGATCCGAAAACCTTCTTCAAGGCCGACGTGGTTTTCCAATTCCCGCATGGGACGCTGGCCAGCACAAACCCCTCGCAGGTAGAAGACGCCATCTCCGGCCTGCTAGCCATCGACGACAGCGCCTCCAATTCCAACGACCAAGGCAACAACAACCAAGGCGGCGGCCAGCAAGGCGGGAACGACCAAGGCAATAATCAGGGCGGAGGCGGCGGAGGAGGCCAAGCCCAACAGCAAGCGCCCCCGCCCGATCCAGTCCAGATAGAAAAAGGCCAAACCATCGATCAGGTGAAAGCCGCGATCGGCCCTCCCGATAAAATCATCAATCTAGGCACCAAGCAAATCTACGTCTACAAGGACATCAAGGTGACGTTTCTCAACGGGAAGGTTTCGGACGTGCAGTGAGCATTCGTCGGGCATTAATCATGTGAATGCCAAAATGAATTCACGGGATGAAGGATGTATGTAGCTGATAATAAAGGGGATGCTCTGTAGGTGTATGAATACATATTGTCTATGGCGGTGGGCTCGGCGAGCGGGCTGGGATGGACTTATCGTGCCAAGCGAGGAAGCGCTGCAACGTAGAATCTTGGATTCTTCGGGGACAGTCTACAGGTAAGTCCAATTCATTGCGGACGCGGATCGCGAGATCGCGGTGGGACACCGGGTAAAACTGGTACTTCATGATCATGGAGTAGCCGCCGAGTTTGCGCCCGTCGTTGATGTATGTGCGCGGCATCATGCGAGCTACAAAAAGAGGAGTGAGGCGCAACATAGCGCACATGGCGAGCTTTGATAAAAATTCATTGCGATCGATGTAACCTAAGCGGTTCTTAATCTCGACACCGTAGTAAACGCCGTCCTTAGCGAAAATACGGTCGAGATTATGGCCTGTCTGATCCCACTTGACACCCTGCCACTCGCGAACTGCATCGGCGACCGGCATAAACCCGAAGCGGGGGAGCGCAGCATCGATCAGCAGTTCTCCCTGGGCCCCCAGAACGGGTGTAAATGCCGGGTCGGAGTATAGCAGTACAAGTTTTTTTACTTCAGAGGCCTTGCGTTTCCAATACCGATTCCGGCGATTGAAATAGAAACGCAGATGAGTCTCCGGTCCGAGTTGCTGCAATTCGCTTCCGCTGTCCCGAAGATCCTTCAGTGCGCGGACAGTGACCCAGTGGAAGAAGGTGTCCTCAAACCTGATTGCGAGCTGGGTTTCGAAGAAAACGCGTTCCGGGTCTGCCTCGAAAAGTTGAAGTAGTTGCGGCTCCAACTTCTGCACCGCCGGGTCGTCGGCGGGACCTGGGCGTACCTCAATATCTTCCGGTTCGTATTCTTCTTCCCAATTCATGTCGATGGGGTGGAATCCGCCTCAAAATTTGCCGGGCCAGTCGAATTCGCGTCGGCGTTTCATTCCCTCATTCTCGCGTGTCCTCCAATGCCATGATCTGCGAACTCGAATGCATGCCGTCTTGTCCTCGACGAGCACAGGGGTGCGGGTGGGGTTCCAGTCGCCCAGCTACAGAATCTTCTTCCCAAACGCCGACAGCGCCAGCTCAACCGCCAAGTCCGCAGTCTGGTTGTGCTCATCGATCACGGGATTCACTTCCACAATTTCGAAGCTCAACATGCGTCCGTGATCGGAGATGATTTCCATGGCGAGATGTGCTTCGCGATAGGTTGCGCCGCCCCACACCGGAGTGCCTACGCCAGGCGCGTCTTCGGGATCGATCCAATCCATGTCGAGCGAAACGTGATAGCCGACGGTGCCGTTTCCAGCGAGGCTCAGCGCTTCTTCCATTACGCTGCGCATGCCGCGTTCGTCAATATCGCGCATAGTGAAAACCTGGACGCCGGATTTGCGTATGTTTTCTTTTTCAAAGTTGTCGACATCGCGAATGCCGATCAACACGCAATTCTCCGGCTGCACTTTTGGCGAGAAGTCGAAAATCTTGCCCAGCTCAAACGGCGGAAGACCCATGATCGCAGCCAGCGGCATGCCATGAACGTTGCCGCTAGGAGAAGACTCAGGAGTGTTCATGTCGGTATGAGCGTCGATCCAGAGCAGCCCGATTTTCTGATTCTTGCGCCGATAAAATTCGGCCACGCCCGAAACCGTGCCAGCAGCAACCGAATGATCGCCGCCAAGAATGAGCGGAACCTTGCCCGCTTCGAGCGTCTTGAGCACGAGGTCGGCGCTCTTGGTGCAAGTCGCGGTAATTTCCTTGAGGTATTTGGAATTGGCCGCGCCCTCTTTTTTCTGCTCGGGAATAGCGACCGCAATGTTACCCGCATCTTCGACAACGTGGCCGATCGATTCGAGGCGCGCTTCGAGTCCGGCAACGCGAACCGCCGAAGGACCCATGTCGACGCCGCGCCGCGATTGACCAAGGTCGAGTGGCACGCCAATGACGCGAATGTTGCGCGGGGTGATGCTGCTGTAGGTAGTATTTCGTTGAGCCATACTTTCTATTTAACCGCAGAGATCGCAGAGTGCGCAGAGGTAGGGAAGTCATTCACCAATCTGCAAATTCCGTGCTTAAGCATTGTGCAATGAAAGTTGAGGAGCAAGCCTACTCGGCAATTAGCTAGCTTCAGATAAGAAAGCAATTGAGCGTCGTGCACTGAATTTAATTTATCGACTGCTTTAATTTCAACGATCACGCAATCGGCTACTACTAAGTCTAATCGGTAGCCACAATCTAGCTTTACGTCTTTGTACGTAATCGGGAGCGGCTTCTGTTGTTCAAGATGGATTCCGCGCTCGCGAAGTTCGAAAACTAAGCAGGCTTCATAGGCTGATTCCAGCAAGCCTGGACCGAGAGCACGGTGAACCTCCATGGCAGCGCCAATAATCTGTTCGGTGATCGCATTAAGCTGGTCTGCGTGAACTACAGCGGTACTCATGCCATGACCTTCTCTGCGAACTTAGCGATCTCTGCGGTTCAATGCTCCAGCGCCATAAAGCTACGGATACAGTCTATGCAACATACGCGGGAACGGAATCGTCTCGCGCACGTGCTCCAGGCCGCAGATCCATGCTACTGCGCGTTCGATGCCCATGCCGAAACCGGAGTGAGGAACGCTGCCGTATTTGCGGAGATCAAGATACCACTTGAAGGCTTCTTCGGGCAGATTGTGCTCGTGAATACGCTGCAGCAGCAAATCGTGCGACGCCATGCGCTGCGATCCTCCGATGATTTCGCCGTAGCCTTCCGGCGCAAGCACGTCGACGCAAAGCGCGAGTTCAGGACGCTGTGGATCAGGCTCCATGTAGAACGCCTTCACACTCGCCGGATAGCGATGCACCATCACCGGACGATCGTAGAGCGACGAGAGATAGGTTTCATCGGGAGAGCCTAAGTCTCCTCCCCATTCGAATTTGCTTTCGAGTTTGCCCTGCACGTGACCTTCCTGCAGTTTCGCAACCGCCTCGTCATAGGTGATGCGCGGAAATGGAGTGTCGATCAGTTCGAGCTTGGCGAGATCGCGCCCGATGGTTTGCAGATCGACTCGCCGTTTTTCGAGGCAACGTTTGACGATGGACGTCAGGAAACTTTCGGCTAGCTCCATCAAGTCATCGAGCGTCCCATAAGCGATTTCGGGCTCGACCATCCAGAACTCAGTCAAGTGACGGCGAGTCTTCGACTTCTCTGCGCGAAACGTTGGACCGAAAGAATAGACCTTGCCAAGCGCCATCGCCGTCGCTTCGATATAGAGTTGGCCCGATTGCGTGAGGTAAGCCTGTTCCTCGAAGTAGTCGACGGGGAAAAGCGTGGTCGTCCCTTCGCAAGCAGCTGGCGTGATGATGGGCGGATCAGTGAGCGTAAACCCGTTGCTGTCGAAGTAATCGCGGGCCGCGCGAATGATCTCGGCGCGGACGCGTAGAATGGCCGCCTGGCGCTGCGAGCGCAGCCAAAGATGGCGATGATCCATGAGGAAGTCGACGCCGTGCTCTTTCGGCGTGATGGGATAAGGATCGCTTTCGGCAACGCGCTGCACGACCTGAATGTTCGAGACGTCGAGCTCGAAGCCGCCGGGAGCGCGTTTATCGGCGCGCACTTTGCCTTCGACGATAACGCTTGACTCCTGTGTGAGGCCCTTGATTGCGTCGAAGACTTCGGGTGAAACGGCGTTCTTCGGTACGACGCCCTGGATAATTCCGGAACCATCTCGGAATTGGGGAAAGAGTAGTTTGCCGCTTTCGCGGAGATTGTAGAGCCATCCTCGAATGGTGACGGATTGGCCTTCGTGCTTGCCGATTTGTGCAATGGTGCTGATGGGTGCTGGCATAAGTCGAAACCTTTAACCGCCGAGGACGCTGAGTACGCAGAGAGAAAATCGACCAAAACCTTTTCCACTCGAACTGCGTCGGGCTGCTTCGGGTGAAACCTCTTTAACCACAGGGAACACACCGGTACACAGGGAAATCTTTCAGAACAGCTCTCGGCGCTTACGTTCTCTGCAGTTAAGTTTTACTCGTCTTCCAGCTTTTGGAAAGTTGCAGACACTTCTTCGCTGGGACTCTTCTTCTCTTCGCCCTCGATTTCGAGTAACAGAGGCGGGGTTTGGGGCGCGGTGCGTAGCAACTCCATGGTCTGCTTCCAGTCGATCGATCCGTTGCCGGGCCAGAGATGCGAGTCTTTATCTTTTTTATTGTCGTGCACGTGGGTGGAGCAAATGTGGTCCTTCAAAATCGCGAAACCCTCGGGAATGCCGCTCATCATGTGGGCGTGACCGCAATCGAAGCAGACGCC
This sequence comes from uncultured Acidobacteriaceae bacterium, assembly GCA_963800565.1. Classification (GTDB taxonomy): domain Bacteria; phylum Acidobacteriota; class Terriglobia; order Terriglobales; family Acidobacteriaceae; genus Acidiflorens. Next base: position 1,327,330 of record CAWDBM010000006.1, on the reverse strand, counting down.
GATGTCGTCGAAGTGCATCGTCTTGATGAATTCGACAAGGCGATCAGGCGTCGAGAGTTCGTTGGGAATATTTTCGACCAGCACTCTCACGCCAAGCGGTTTGGCGAAGGCGCGCAGGTGCTCAACCGAGGTCATGGCTGCTTCGAATTTCTTCTCGTCAAAAGCGTCGTTGGGGTTGCCGATGTGCTGGATGAGAAAGCGGAAGGGAATATGCTCGGCAACTTCGAGCGCGCGTTTGATCTCGTCCATGGCCTCGATGCGTCCGGCACGATCGGTGGACGCGATGTTGACCGGCGGAGACCCTGTGCGTCCCCACTCATAGTCGGAGTACAAAGGCGCGTGCACGGAATTGAGTGGAATGCCGGTGGAGCGAAACCACTCGGCAATTTCTCGGACATGCTGCTTGCGATTGGCGTAGTCGAAGTGCTGGCGCGCGGCAAAAATTTCGATCGACTGGGCTCCCGCCTTGACGAGCTCGTCGAGCAAGCCCGGGTGCAGCCTTTCCTTTACATAAATGTATGTCGATACCGCGCGCTGCATCAGTAGCCTACCGCCTTCCCGTTATTGCGCCCGTCGCTCGCGCCCAAGCGTTCGCCGCTTTTGGGGTCAATCATGATGCACTCGCCGTCTCCCCAGAAATGTCGAACGTTCAATTTGTGTCCCTTGGAACTGAGAACATTCATTGTATCGGGAGAGAGCCGGTCTTCGACGAAAATCTGATCGGGGAGCCACTGATGATGAAACCGAGGTGCATTCACCGCTTCCTGAATGTCAAGCCCGAAATCGACTACACCGATGAGTATGTTCGCCACTGTAGTGATGATGGTCGGGCCGCCGGGCGTGCCGAGAACCATGAAGAGCTTGCCGTCTTTAAGGACGATGGTCGGCGTCATGGCCGAGAGCGGGCGCTTGCCTGGAGCTATAGCATTGGCGGGCCCTTGGATTAGGCCGTAGGCGTTAGGGACGCCTTGTTTTGCCGCGAAGTCATCCATCTCGTCGTTGAGCAGAAAGCCGAGGCCGGAGACGGTGACGCGGGAGCCGAAGCTCTCGTTCAGCGTGGTGGTAACGGCGACGGCGTTGCCATCAGCGTCGACTACCGAATAATGGGTGGTGTTTTCGGGTTCGCGAACGGCCGTGCGAGGGGACTCAGCGACGCGCTCCAGTTCGCCAAACGATGGACGCTTCAGTTCCTTACTCGGGGTCGCGTGGTTCGCGTCAATAGACGCGCGCCACGCCTCGGCGTATTTTTTGTCGATGAGCTGTGCCACGGGAACTTTGGCAAAATCAGGATCGCCCATGAAATCGGTGCGGTCATAGAAGGCGCGGCGAAATGCTTCGACCTCGAGATGAATGGTCTCGCCAGAACGATTGCCTGATTTCGAAAGATCGAAGCCTTCGAGGATGTTGAGGATCTCGACCAAGGCGACTCCGCCGGAGGATGGCGGCGGAGCGCTGATAATGTCATAACCGCGATAGGAACCGCGAATCGGCTCGCGCTCTTTCACTTCATAAGCGGCGAGATCTTCAGCGGTAATGAGGCCTCCACCTTTTTGGACAGCCGCTGCAAGTTCCCGAGCCATGGCTCCGTGGTAGAAGGTATCGGGATCTTTGGCGAGGCGTTCGAGGGTGCGGGCGAGTTCGGGTTGCTTAAATATTTCGCCGGGCTGGTAGTAGTTTCCGTCGCGCAGAAAAATTCGCTTGGATTCAGGAAACTCGGCAAGGTGCTGATCTCGTTTCAGGTCCTGCGTGTCTTCGTAGGCTAGAGCGAATCCATCGCGCGCGAGCTTGATGGCAGGAGCCATTACTTTTTCTATCGACAGCTTGCCATATTGTTTTTCGGCGTAGACGAGGCCGGCGACGGTTCCGGGAACGCCTGCGGCCCTGTATCCGACGATGCTCGATTCTTTGCTGGAACCGGGCAGGACGTTGCCCTGCGCGTCAAGATACATATTTTCGGCGGCCGCGGTGGGCGCTTTTTCGCGAAAGTCGATGAAATGGGTTTTGCCGTCGGCATTGCGCAGCAGCAGAAAGCCGCCTCCGCCAAGGTTTCCGGCTTGAGGATGGACGACGGCGAGCGCGAAGCCGGTGGCAACCGCAGCGTCGACTGCGTTGCCTCCTGAGCGCAGCATCTCGACACCAGCGTTCGAGGCGAGCTCGTGGACGCTTGCGACCATAGCATGCGGGGCGTGGGTGGGGCGGAGCGGAGCGGCCGCAACGTTGGACGCCAGCGAGACACACAAACTACCAACAATCGCAAGACCGGTCTGAATGCGCATGTATTGTGGCAACGAAACTATGAGGCTAGCTTAGCGGATTGCGAGAGTCAAACTGGGCACCGCCGACTGGGCACCGCCGAGACGCTGAGGACGCCGAGAAAACCTTCAACACGGGGAACAGCGGTTCATAGCGGAAAGCGACCTACTTCTTGTTACGCTTGCGCGACGCTTTCTTGGCCGCGGGCTTCTTCGTTTGCTTTGGCGCTTTGGCTGCGACTAGCTCGTACGACTGGCGAATGAGGTTTTCGAGTTCGTCGGCGGGCAAGATGTTGGAATTGGCAAGCGTGACCCACTTATAGCGTCCGACGTAGGGCGCTGGCGAGATGCCTTCGACTTCCAGAAGTTCGTGAAAGGCTTCCGGAGCGCATTTTAGAGTGAGGCGCGGGAATCGGCCGTCCGAGAGGACCATCCCAGCGAAGATTTTGCCGCGGACTTTGAAACAGAGATCTTCGCCCAAGGCATGTCTTCGGTTGCATCGGCGAAGGAGAGACAGAGTTTGCGAATCCATTCGACGTCGGGCATAGGGCATGATATCGCGAGGCAGGAGCGAGTCTGAACTTGGAAGATACATGAACTGACGTCGCGTATAAAATTGCATTCCTATGCGAGTTCTTGTGGCGGCCGCTATATTGATCACATTCTGGCCAGTAGCGGTTGCGCAGAACTCCAGCCTCAGTGTGGACCGGCTTGTGGTTTACAAACGGGAGCGAAAGCTCGTGCTCTTGTCACAGGGGAAGGAAGTGCGCTCGTATAAGGTGGCGCTGGGCGGCGAACCTGTCGGGCCGAAGAGTCGGCAAGGGGACCATCGAACTCCCGAGGGAGTTTATGTACTCGACTCGCGCAGCCCTAACAGCCATTTCTACAAAGCTTTTCACATCTCGTATCCAAACGCGAAGGACATTGCAGCCGCCAAGAAATTAGGTGTCAGTCCGGGCGGAGACATCATGCTTCATGGACTTCCGAAAGAGTATGCATGGGTAGGGAAAGCTCATGCTCTAGACGACTGGACAGACGGATGTGTCGCAGTCACTAACGAAGAGATGGATGAAATCTGGAAAGTGGTTCGCCTTGGAACTCCGATTGAAATCAAGTCCTGAGCCGCTAGGCTAGATATCAGTCGCCCAGTTCACTGGCGGACGCAGGTCCTCGACCTGAGCAAATGTTTTGTCCCGGGTAACCAAGGTTGCATTTGTGCTGACAGCATGGGCTGCGATTAGCATATCCAGATTGCCCAGGACTCTTCCGGTTCGTTCCAGTTTGGCCCGCAGATCTCCGTAGACTAGAGCCTCGTCACTACCCCACGGCAAAATTTGCAGCTTATCGAACAAGATGTTCAGTGCCGCGAGGCGCGCCGACCCAGGGGCCTGTTTGGATGTACCGTACCGGAGCTCGGCTTCGGTAATTACCGAAATGCAGCCAATTTCGTCGTCCTGAAGTTTGTCTAGTTTGGCTCTTGCAGCGAGCGATTTTCCCCGGACAATATAGCTCACGGTGTTCGTGTCGAGCATCCAGATTCGAGTCACAAATCGTCCCGTTTTTGCGGCGGTCGTTGATCTCGATCCTCGAGAAAGTCATCAGGAAACCCGGCCTCATCGAGTGCCTTAAAAATTTCGGCCCACGTTTTGACGGGAGACTCGGAAAGAATCAGATCGCCGGTTTGAGGATCGCGGCGGACGTAGACCTCATCTGTTTTGAAGCGAAATTCAGCTGGAATTCTGACAGCTTGACTCCTGCCGCTGTAGAAGACTTTTGCTTTAGATGTGGATGGCATAGCGATTCTTCTTGCTATATATCATGCTATATAGCAAATAAGATTGCAAGAGATTTTTGGTCGGCAGACAACGCGGGCGAGGGCGCCCGCTCCACACACAAGCAATTAGACTTGATCTCGCGCTTCGCCCAACTCTACAGGCACTTCGAGCTTTTTCTTGCCGCGGAAGATGGTTACTTTAATCGTGTCGCCGGCGCGATGCCGGTTCATGACTTGGGCTAGGGCCTGCTGGCTTTCGATTTTTTCTCCGCCGATGGCTACGATCAAATCTCCGCCGACCATGATCGGAGTGTTGCCTAGGTAAGCGCGTTCGGTGCCGCCGCGCAATCCGGCGCGGTCGGCGGAGCCTCCGGAGACGGCTTGGACGATGAGGAGTCCGTAGTCGGCGGCGAGGCCGAGTTCTTCGGCAATTTCTGGATCGATGGGAATGGTGCGCACGCCGAGAGCGGGACGGCGCACCCGTCCGAGAGTGACCAGATCGTTGACTACTGCTTTCGCAGTGTTGATGGGAATGGCAAAGCCGATGCCGGCACTCTGGCCCACGCTTGAAGCAATCATTGTATTGATGCCGATTACGTCGCCATGCCAGTTGAGGAGTGGGCCTCCGGAGTTGCCGGGGTTGATGGCGGCGTCGGTTTGGATGGCTTCATCAATGACCAATCCGTCGGGCTCCTGCACCTGGCGGATCGAACTGACTATGCCTCTAGTTAGTGTGCCGTTGAGGCCGAAGGGATTGCCGATCGCGTAAACTTTCTGGCCCACTTGCAGATTGGTCGAATCTCCTAGCGTCATCGGCTGGAGGTTGGGAGCCTTGATCTGGACAATGGCCAGGTCATGCGACTTATCGGTGCCAACGATGGTGGCCTTATATTTCTTGCGGTCGTGGAGCGTGACCTCGACCTGGCGGGCATCGGCGATGACGTGATAGTTGGTGAGAATGTGTCCTTCTTTGTCGATAACGAAACCGGAGCCTTGGCCTTCCTGCGGGACGAGGCCATAAAAGAAGTCGAAGGTCATGACGCGCGAGGTGATGTTGACGACGGATGCGATGTTCTTGCGATAGACACTGATGTTGTTTTGCTCTTCAGCGTCGAACGATTCGCTGCCTGCCGCTTCGATAATCTCGGCCTGCTGGGGATGGCTGAGCCAGTCGGCAGCATGAGGGCGGCCGTTGCGATAGGTTGTGAAGTAGAAAAAGGCAGCCGCGAGAAGAATGGCGAAGATAAGAGTGCGCAAAAATCTCATTGGTGGTCCCTTGAGCGCTCGGGCTCAGAAAAACCTTGCAATTTGAATTCTAGCGAAAAAGGGGCTGAACCGCAGAGGACGCTGAGCGCGCGGAGGAAATGCGTGGCGGCAGGGAAAGCCAATTACAAAAGCTCTGCGCACTTTGCGTCCTCTGCGGTTTAGGAATTGGATCGTCCCCAGCCGCCCCCGCCCGGCGATTCGATGCGGACTCGTTCTCCGGATCGCAGCCGGACGCTGGTCTTGCCGGGGATCGTTTCTGCGGTTCCGTCATGCCGAACGATCACGGTGCGCCCAGGAGTTCCATCGGCTCCGCCGGCTAAACCATAAGGCCCGCACGATCTTCGGTCGGCGAGCATTGTGACTTGAGCGTCGGTTAGGACTTCAATTTCGCGGACGATTCCGTCGCCGCCTGTGTGCAGGCCTGCGCCGCCGCTTCCTGGGAGCAACGAATATTGTCGCAAGCGAATCGGATAGGCGTATTCGAGCGCTTCGGCGGGAGTGTTGAGGGAATTCGTCATGTGCGTGTGAACGCCTGAGACACCGTCTTTGGTCGGACGCGCGCCCATGCCACCGGCGATGGTTTCGTAATAAGCGAAAGGCTCGCCGTCCCCTAAACGGCGGTCGATTCCGCCGATGGTGAGGTTGTTCATGGTGCCAGAGGCGGCGGCAGGGATGCGGTCGGGAATCGCCAGCGCCAGCGCCTTCAGCACCACGTCGACAATTCGCTGTGAAGTCTCGACGTTGCCTCCAGCCACGGCGGCCGGGGGCTTGGCATTGACCACTGTTCCCGACGGAGCGATCACGCGGATGGGACGCATAAGGCCTGAGGTCGCAGGAACGTCGTCGCGTAGCAGACAGCGAAAGACGTAAAAGCATGCGGAGTAAGTGATGGCGTCGACCGCGTTAATCGCGCCCTGAACTTGCGGGTCGCTGCCGGTGAAGTCGATGGTGACATGGGGTGGAGAAACATGGGGTGGAGAAATCGGCCGTTGCAACGTGGTGCGCGCCGCTCTTCGAATTGCGGAAGACACCTTTACTTTGATTGTCACGGCGATGCGCACCGGCTTGTTGTCTACGCCATCGTCGTCGAGAAAATCTTGGGCCTCATAGCGACCGGGGGGAATCGTGCGCAGGAAAGCTTGCATCATTTCCTCGGAATAGACCAACAGAGCGGCGGCGGCGTGCTTAGCACGGGCGAGTCCGTAGCGATCGCAAATGTCTTTGAGTCGCTGGGCGCCGGTCTGGCAGGCGGCCATTTGCGCTCCTAGGTCGCCTTCGCGTTCTTCCGGAGTGCGAACATTGTTAAGGAGGATTGCCAGCACATCAGGGACAATCTTCCCGCCGCGCATAATTTTGACAGGAGGGATGCGCAGACCTTCCTGGTAGATTTCGCGGCAGGGACCCATGGAACCGGGATACGTTCCGCCAACATCGGCATGGTGAGCGCGGGAGGCGACGTAGAAATCAGGGCCCTTATTAGTGTGGAGCGGGCGCCCTCGCCCGCTGCTCTTGATTCCTTTGACCCTGCCCCTTACGTACACAGGCATGACGAGCGTGATATCGGGAAGGTGCGTGCCGCCACGAAACGGGTCGTTGAGCATGACGATGTCGCCGGGATCGAGAGCACACTGTTCCACAGCAGCGGCAACGGACATTGGCATTGACCCGAGATGCACGGGCATGTGATCGCCCATGGCGATGACTTGGCCGGCGGAATCGAAGACGGCGCACGAGTAGTCGCGGCGCTCTTTGATGTTCGGCGAGAAAGAAGTTCGGCGCAGCGCCGCTCCCATCTCCTCGGCGATGGAGTGATAGAGATTCTTGAAAACCTCGAGTTCGACAGGATCGGGCATGGGACGAAACGAGTGTACGCCAATGGGTGGCGAAGGTCAGAGGTTAGAGGGCAGATTGCAGAGGTAAAACCTGGCGTCCTCACTTCTGCAATCTGACCTCTGACCTCTCTGCACTCTCACCTCGGATCTCAAGTGCTACACTCGTCTGATTATGGCTGAAGGGCGTTCGCGTATCTGGATATGGTTTCTGGTGGGCGGCGGGGTGTTCGTGCTGTTCGTGGCCGCCGTATTTACTCTGGTGTATATGAGCTTCGGCGGAACGGATGAAGAAGAATCATTTTCAGGCTTCGGCCCCAAGATCGCGGTCGTCGACCTCAATGGCGTTATTTTCTCGCCCAAGCAGATCGTCCCTCAGCTCAAGAAGTTTGCCGATGATGATTCGATTAAAGCCATCATTATTCATGTAAATTCTCCTGGCGGCGGAGTGGCTGCTTCGGAAGAGATTTACCGCGAGGTCAAGCGGATTCGCGATGAAAAAAAGAAGCATATTGTGGCTTCGATTGAGACGGTGGGCGCGAGTGGCGCATACTACGTGGCCTCCGCCACCGACAAGATTTATGCCGATAAAGGCAGCGTGGTGGGATCGATCGGAGTGATCGCCGAGTGGGTTAACTATGGCGAGCTACTGCGTTGGGCGAAACTAAATCCGATCACCATGAAGGCGGGCGAGTTCAAGGATACAGGCAGCCCGACGCGAGAAATGACGCCGGCGGAACGAGAGTACATGCAGGGCCTGATTGATAACATGCATACCCAGTTCATTCAGGCGGTCGCCGACGGAAGGCGCGCCAAGGAAGAGGACATACGGGCCATAGCGAACGGAAAAGTCTGGACCGGGGAGCAGGCGCTTTCGCTCAAACTGGTGGATCAGTTGACGGATTTCGAAGGCGCGGTGAAAGATACGGCTCGGTCGGTAAATATTTCGGGCGAGCCAACGCTGGTTTATCCGCCGAAAGATAGACGCTCTGGCCTTGATTTGTTGTTTGGAGATGTTTCGGATTATTTGCCGACGCGCGAGAAACTGTTGGAGCAGCAGGTGGGGTTTTACTATCTTTGGAAGTGAGGACGCAGGACGAAGGTTCGCGAATGATTATCCTCAGGCTGGCTCTTGTTAGTGCTTTGATCTATGTTGGGTTCGCCTTGACAGTCGAAGTAGGCCTAATGATTCTGTCTAGAGTCTATGGGGGAGCCGGTCTTTTCATGTCGAGGCCCCGTTGGTTTGTATTTTTCGGGGTGTTCTGGTTTATCTCCTTTTGGATAGCATTTCGCCTCTCGCCGTTTTTCAAGCACCGTCCTCGGTAAACTAGGTGTCGGCTTCTGCACTTGCGCAGAACCCCTTAAATTTGAGAAGGTTATAAGCAGGCGACCATAAACCCAGGGACAGCGAAGCCCCTGGGGCACCGCAAAGGGAGCGTAGAGGCATATGACGAAGGCTGATCTGATCGAAGAAGTTTCCCGGCTGGCGGAACTCACCCGCAAAGACAGCGAAGTGATTGTGGATACGATCTTTGACAGCGTGGTGCGCTCGCTGCGAGTGGGCGACAAGATCGAAATACGCGGATTTGGCAGCTTCCGGACGCGGCAGCGCAAGCCGCGCGTGGGCCGCAATCCGAAGACGGGCGATCGCGTGGAAGTTCCGGCGAAGAAGATACCTTTCTTCAAGCCCAGCAAAGAATTGAAAGACTTGGTGAACAATAGCGCAGCCCCGGCAACACCTCCCGCCGCAGCGCCCGCGCCCCCCGCCGCGCCCAGCACACAATAGCTCGTTAAGCCGGCCGAAAAAAAGCGAGGGCCCATAGCTCAACGGTTAGAGCAGCAGACTCATAATCTGTTGGTTCTAGGTTCGAATCCTAGTGGGCCCACCACACCCTTCAATCCCCAAAAACCGTCGGTAATCGCGATGGCGGCCCCGGCTACCAGTACGCCTCCGATCATGTCGACGATGTAGTGCCACTCCAGCAAAAGCATAGACGCGACCAACAGAATGTCATAGACGCAGAGCGCGATTACCATTCGCCTCCAGCGGCGCAGAAACCACATCACGATGAGGGGCAGGGCGATATGCATGGAAGGGAAACCGATGAAATAGTCGGCGGAGATGAAATGCAGCGGGACTTGATTCCACCGCGCGAGCGCACGCGCTACCAGGATTTTCTGGATTAGGTCTGCCTGTACGTTAGCCGAATGTTGCGAGAAATCCGTGGGTCGCAAGTAGTAGGGCCCCTGGCTGGGCCAGAAGAAGAACACTGCTAGTGTGAGGTAATACGCCATGAGAATGGTGCCGACGTATTGCAAACTACGACTCTTACCGTCGTTCAGAGCTATCAGTACCATGGCCGCTCCCATTTGGGGGAACAGGCCGAAGTAAGTAAGTTCCAGGAAGCGAAAAAAAGAAGGCGGAAAGGTTTGGACTGCCCAATGCGCCAGATCGGCAACGGACGATCCGCGGAGAATCCATTTGTCCATCGCGTCGAAGGTCGAGTCATAAGCAAAGCTGAAATGCACCGAGGCAATGATGTCGTTGTAAGCGAATACGAGAAGGACGCCTGCGAAGAGGTAAACGGCTGGCAGCAGCACCGCGCCGAGGGCAGGAAGCGGTGCGCGAGGTTTACGCTCGAGAAATTCGATTATGGCGATCGTGTCGACTAGCAGAACAAGCGCGATGGTCCAGATAAAAAGGCTTCCAAGAATAGCTGCGTAGACTAATAGCAGAAGGATTCGAAGCGGTTTGCGCCGGTAGCGCTCAACAAGAGGACCGAGCATCGGAACGGGGAGACCGAATAGGCACAGGATTACCGTAGCGAAGACCGACTGTACCGATCGGACCAGCCAATACTCAATGCCTAGCGCAGTCCAATCAAAACGGAGTGGAAGATGCAGGCGTCGCAAGAGCGGAACGCAGGCGATGGCCAGGATCGAGCCAATCCAGTAATGCCAATAGCGCGGCTTGATCAGGTCCAATGTAAGGCCCGAGGTTGGCAAAAGCTTATCTGGCTTCATTACGCTATAGGCAAGCTAAAGTAAAACACCGAACCGTGCCCCAACTGACTGGTGAGGCCGATCCGTCCGCCATGGGCCTCGACGATCGCTTTGCAGATCGCAAGCCCCATGCCGGTTCCGTGGACTTGCACGCGCTGGTTGCGTCCGCGGTAGAATTTTTCAAAAACCAATGACTGCTCGAAATCGTCGATGCCAGGCCCGCGATCGGCAACGCTGGTGGTGATCATCTGGTCTTTGTCCTCGGCCGTAATGCGAATGGGAGCGCCGCCCGGCGAATATTTGGCCGCGTTCTCGATCAGGTGCACCATGACTTCCTTGATGTGAGCCGAATCCATGCGCGCGTCGGGAATGTCTGGGGGGATTCTGACGTCCACAGGGTGCTGCATCAATAGCTGCTTCAATTCGTCGAGGGCCTCGGCGACCGGAGTAGCAATGGGCGCGGGCACAAAGCGGAATTCAACTTTATTCGCATCCAACTGTGCCATTTCCGCGGCCTCTCCAATCAGTCGGTTCAGCCGGTCGCTCTCCTCGTTGATGATGGTCAGCAATTCTTGTTTCTCCTCGGGCGAATGATTCGAGCTGCCGAGAAGCGAGGTGACCGAGGCTTTGATGGCGGTGAGCGGAGAGCGAAATTCGTGAGTTACAGAATCGAGGAGCACGGATCGCAACTGCTCGCTTTCGCGTGCGGCCTCCGCACGGCTCAGCTTCTCCACTTCATTAGCGCGTTCAATGGCAATCGCCACCAGACTGCTGATGGCTTCGAGCGTCTGTCGAGAGACCAGCGCCCCGGCCGTACCCATGCAGCCGACCACGCGCATGCCCATGCGCAGCGGGATGAACGCTACCTCGTTAAGTGCATCGATCCTCGGTTCGCCGCGTACACAAGCCATTTGCAGATCGCCTGATTCCAATCCGTCGATGGCTGGCCCAGAACGATAAATGTCGCTGCGACTGGAGAGCGAAATCGCCGCTGACCGAATGGCGAAGGACTCGACGATATAGCGAGGAACCAGGTTCAACAACTCCGCGGGATTGTCGCTTGAAAGTAGCAACTGGCTGAAGGCATAGAGGCGTTCGAGTTCCTGGCGACGCTCGATGGCGGAGTGCGCACCGCGGCGGGCGCGCGCCGACAGTTCGCTGACCGCCACGGCCGTGGCCAGGAAAGCGAAGAGAGCGATCCAGTCCTGCGGGTCGGCGATGGTGAAGGCGCCGATGGGAGGCAAGAAAAAGTAATCGAAGGCCACCGTGGCGATGATCGACATGAAGACCGCCTGCCGCAAGCCCCAAGTTGCCGAGATACCCAGGACACCCAGCAGGAAAGCAAGCGCGACCGTGGTTGGATTGAAATGAAGCCAGAGGTAGCCGATGAGTGTGATTCCGGCGATAGACAGAGCAGCGGTCAGGTATCCGATTCCGGATCTGGCGGCAGCAGTCACGCAGCGATTGTATGACAAAGCGAGGTGGCTTGGCCTCTTGCCCTCCCGGACACTGATTCCCCCCCGACATCGACAAAGTCGCATCTCTCGACGACAATAATCGCGATGACCAAGACTCCCGACCAGTGGCTGGAGGAATGTTCGCCGAGCAAGACGGCCGGCAGATTCAAGCTTTTTCTTGGATATGCTCCGGGTGTGGGCAAGACCTACACGATGCTGACGGAAGCGATTCGTAGGCACAACCGGGGTGAGGATGTAGTGATCGGAGTGATCGAAACCCACGGACGAAAAGGGGTCATGGACCTCGTCGCGAGCCTGGAAACAGTTCCGCGCAAAAAGATTGAGTACAAAGGTGCGCTCTTCGAAGAAATGGATGTAGACGCGATTCTCGCCCGCAAGCCTTGTGTCGCGCTTGTCGATGAACTGGCGCACACCAATATCGAAGGCAGCAAGCATCGCAAACGCTATGAGGATGTGCTTGAGCTGCTCAATGCGGGCATCGACGTCCTCTCTACGATGAACATCCAACATCTGGAGAGTGTGACGCCTACGGTGCAGGGAGTCACCGGAATCCAGGTGCGAGAGACCGTTCCGGACTGGGTCCTGCAAAGAGTCAACGAAGAAGTAATGATCGACCTGACCCCGGAGGCGCTGCAGAACCGGATGCGCCGCGGCGACGTCTATCCTCAGGAACGCGTGGGTCGCGCGCTCGACAATTTCTTTCGCGAAACCAACTTGATTGCTCTACGCGAACTGGCATTGCGGCAGGTGGCGCAACAGGTGGATTTAAGCCTGGAGCAACATCGCGGCGAAGAAGATAAAAATCGGGCCCCAGTCGCAATCCGCGAGCGCATCGCGGTCTGTGTCAGTTCTAACCCAGCGGCGCAGTATCTGGTGGCCCGCGGAGCGCGTATGGCGCAAGCCATGAATGCTGAACTCTACGTGGTCTATACCGATCTGGGGCAAGATACCAGCGAGGCGAATCAACGGACTTTGGCTGCCAACGTTCGCTTTGCGGAAAATGTTGGAGCAACGATCGTGCGATTGAAGGGAAAGAGCGTAGCCCAAGCCGTAGCGGAGTTTGTTAATGAGAAACACATCACCCAGGTGGTTTTCGGACGCTCCGCGACGCACGGCTGGAAAAGATATTTTTATCTTTCAGCCATCCATCAGTTCCTGCGCGACGCTCCTGCGGTGGACGTTCACATCGTGACCCAAGAACGCGGATAACCGGGCATGTCGGATCACAAACATATTCTCGTGGTAGATGATGAATCGCAGATCACGCGCGTGCTGCGAACCTCGCTTTCCAGCCACGGATATGACATTCGCGTAGCCAATGACGGCGAGACCGCGCTCGAGATCATGAAAGACTGGTCGCCCGATCTGGTGATCACCGACCTCTCCATGCCCAACATGGATGGGCTGGAGCTATGCCGGCGCCTGCGGGCGAAGACGCAAATTCCGATTATAGTGTTGTCGGTGCGAGGCGAGGAACGCACCAAGGTTAAAGCCCTCGATGCGGGCGCCGATGATTACGTGACCAAGCCATTCGGTATGGAGGAACTCCTCGCGCGTGTCCGCGCGAACCTTCGCCGCACGCGCAAGGAAGAGTCGGAGTTGGCGCCAATAGAAATGGGCGACTTTAGGATCGATCCCGGAGCGCGCAGCGTCTTCGTGAAAGACCGTGCCGTCCATCTAACCCCGAAAGAATTTGATTTGCTCGTATATCTTGCACGCCACGCCAGCAAAGTGGTGACGCATCGCATGCTGCTGGGCGCCGTCTGGGGTGGCGAAAGCACGGAACAGGTCGAGTACCTACGCGTATTTGTTGCACAACTACGCAAGAAGATTGAACCTTCGCCAGATTCTCCACGCTACATCGTGACCGATCCCTGGGTAGGCTATCGCTTCGAACCTGGAGTTTGAGCACTTCCCGTTTAGGTGGGCGAATAGATTACGCGCAGCACCTTCGCGGCAACCGAAATCTCTACAGGCGTCTCGCAAACAAACTCGCCATCAGCGTAGATCTCCTGTGGAGGGTCCGTCTGCACCACTACTTGCTCGGCTCGCGAGTATTGGACTTCCGGCAATCGAAGATGGCGCCCGAAGTACACGGTTGGAAACATGCAAAACAGCTTTAGCGGATTCAGGGTCCTGATGCGGCAAATATCGAGCTTGCCATCGGTGAAATCTGCCTCTGGCGCAATGCACATGCCGTCGCCGTAGAACTGTGTGTTGGCAAAAGCGGCGAGAAGAGTGGTGGTCTCGGACTCAACGCGGCCCGCGCCGTTAGCCTGCATCAGTCGCAAGCGGAAAGCAGGGAGTTTGGTAAGAAGCGGGAAAAGAGCGAGAGCATAACCCCCGTGCCCGCGCAGCCAACGCGGCATCTGATTGGCTCGGCGAGTAACCGCCGAGTCCAAACCGACTCCCGCGACACAACAGAAATAGTGGGCGTGCTCGGGCGCGGCGGACGCAGTGATGATGCCTAGATCAATGGCTTGCGCTTGAATTTTTCGAGCCTCGAAATCTCGCCACGCACGCAGAGCGTCCTTCGGCGACCGCAGATTAAGCGCGCGGGCAAAATCGTTTCCGCTGCCAGTTGGCACGATCAGCACGGGAAGTTGCAGCCGCACCAGCGCGGAGAGATGACGGTGAACCGTGCCATCCCCGCCAAGAATTAAAATTGCGTCGGCTTCGCTCGAAGAGGAGGGAAGTCCCTCCCGCCACTCGGTTTGCGAATTTGCCTTAAATAGGTCGAGGTCGCGTGACGATGTTCCCAGCCCGTAAATGACAGCGGCGCGCATGCGTTTCGCATTAGAGCACATGCGCGGGCGCGAATGGAATTCTTACGATCGAGCCTACTTCAGGCACTTATCCATAAAGTCCACCAGATCTTTTCTCATCTTGTCATGCTCCGCACGATCGACGTAAACCATGTGTCCCGCACCGTAGGTGGCGTAAGAAATATTCTGGCGATATTTTCCGTCGAGATTCAGATGATCCATGGTCCAGTTAGCCGCAGCGAAGGGCGTGGCCAGATCGTAGTAGCCCTCCATCACCAAAATCTTCATGTAAGGATTCTTGATCATGGCCGAACGTAACCCGCCTGCAGTGCTGGGAAAGCCTTGCTCCGCATTGCCCCAATCCCACGTGCGGAAGCCCGGCTGGTCATATGCGAAGACTCTGTAAGGCGCGTCGGACTTGTAGTTCAGTTCAGTTCGAAGGTAGTTGTTGAATGCCGATGTGTACGGCGGCAAGATCGCGGCACTGGTTGGATCGAAGAAGTCGCGGTCTTCGTCAGGACTGGGGCTGCTGAACCGGCCATCGAGGCGGCCTGCGATCAACTTCTGATCGAGCAGCAGTTCGCGATCGAAGGTGGGAACGTCGATGCGCAGATTGTGCGCCTCGATCACTTCCGGACGAAGCCCGGTGAAGCGTGAAAGTTGCTCGACAATCTTGCGGTGCTCGTCTGGCGTCAGCGTGTCGCCCTTGCCGAGCGCAAGAGCATAGTCATTAGACGACCAGCGCACGACTTCTTCGCGAGTCTTGGCCGCATCCTGAGTGAGATCGGCGGCGAGCTTGTGATGGTAGGCGGCGATCATATTGAAGGTCGGTAGCAGCAGAATGTAAGGGAGATCGTTCGATTTATTCCATTCGAGCGTTTGGAAATCGACCGCCATCGAGAGTAGGGTCACGCCGTTGAACGCGATGCCGTGATCGGCGAGATACCCGGAGAGGCCGGCGGCGCGCGTCGTGCCATAGCTTTCTCCCAGGAGGAAAAGCGGCGAGGTCCAGCGATCATAGCGGGAGAGGTAAAGACGTATAAATTCTCCGAAGGCTTGCACGTCACCCTTCAAGCCCAGAAATTTCTTGGTGAGTTCAGCGGTCGCGGCCCGTGAGTAGCCGGTGGCCATCGCGTCCACCATGACGATGTCGCTGCGATCGAGGATCGTGTCGGGATTATTTTCCACGCGATAAGGCGCGGCGGGCATAAAACCATTTTGTTGAAGCACGACCCGCTTCGGTCCAAGCGCGCCCATGTGCAGCCACACTGACGCAGATCCGGGACCGCCATTGAACGCGAATGTCAGCGGGCGTCTGCCCGCATCCTGCCCGTCGAGCGTGTAGGCGACAAAAAACATTTCGGCTTCGATCTTGCCATCTTCGCGCTTGATGGGAAGCCTCCCCGCTGTCGCCGTGTAATTCAGCGTCTTCCCGTTCACCGTGGCCTGATGATGCGTGATGATGGGCGGGATCTCGGTCACGTCATAGTGCTCTTCTTTGTCGGTGGCTTCGTTGCTCTCAGGCTTCCCGGACTCCGGCCTACCGCTTTCCGCGGGCTTTTCGGGAGTCGCGGCGGGCGCTTGCGTTCCTGGCTTCTTGTCTTTCTTAGCAGCAGCCTGCTTCTGGTTCTCGGATGGCGTCGGCTGCGATTGTTCCTGCTGCGCTATTGCCAGTGGAGTGATCAACACGGCAAGAAAAACAACGGCCAAAATTCTCATGCTTGTCTCCGGAAGAAAGAATTGGACGACGCATTATAGCGCCTTCGATGACTGCTGAGGAAAAGTCAGGGGCAACGTGAGACGTGCTAGAATTTGTTGCGTCCGAAACGATTTCCCGGATCGGTGGCGCGCCGGATCTCTCCAAGCAGACAAATGACGGACTCAAAAGTGGCCCACACCCCCAACGCGCAAAGCGGTTCGGTTACCTACGCCGATGCCGGTGTCAGCATTGACCGAGGCAATCGCACCAAGCAGCGCATCAAATATCTCGCCCACAAAACTTTCACCAAGGGAGTGTTGAGCGAAATTGGCGGCTTCGGCGGTTTGTATTCGGTTGATAAAAAATATTTGGATCCGGTATTAGTTTCGAGCGTGGACGGCGTAGGCACGAAATTGAAAGTTGCGTTCGATATGAACGTGCACCATACCGTCGGCGCCGATCTGGTGAATCATTGTGTCAATGACATCGCGGTGCAGGGTGCGGCGCCATTGTTTTTTATGGACTATCTGGCAACGGGAGCGTTGGATCCGGAGGTTGCGGAAAAGATAGTGGGCGGAATCGCGGAAGCCTGCAAGCATAATGGCTGTGCGTTGATTGGCGGCGAGACGGCGGAGATGCCAGGTTTTTATCCCGAGGGCGAATATGATCTTGCCGGATTCATCGTCGGAGTAGTGGAGCGCGAGCGCATCATCAGCGGCAAAGACGTGCAGATAGGAGATTGCGTTCTCGGCTTGCCGTCGAACGGCCTGCACACCAACGGATATTCTCTGGCTCGCAAACTGCTTTTTGAAATTGCAGGCTATTCTCCCGAGACTTTCGTCAGCGAGATCAAAAACAAAGTCGGCAATGAACTTATGCGGACTCATCGCAGTTACTGGTCGGTCGTCCGGAAGATGATTGCCGGCGAGTGTGTTGCGGCCTTGGCGCACATTACCGGCGGCGGCATTACCGAAAATCTACCGCGCGTTTTGCCCAAGGGCACCTCGGCCGTGATTGAGCTAGGCACATGGCCGGTTCTGCCGATCTTTGAACATCTGCAAAAACTCGGTAACGTCAGCGAAGAAGAAATGCTGCGCACTTTTAATATGGGACTTGGCATGTTGATCGTGGTTCCCGCAAAGAAATTCAAGAAGGCGCAGACGCTGCTGGAGCGCGCGGGAGAGAAGTTCTACAGCGTCGGCCGTATCGTGAAGGGCGATCGCAAGGTAATCTTCAGCTAGCTTCGCTCGCGACTCCTGGCTTCAGTTTCTGACTTCTGTCGATTTTCTCTGTGCCTCCGCAACTCTCTGGTGAATAATGCTGATGTGAAGAACCTCGGCATTCTACTATCAGGGCGAGGCTCGAATTTTGTAGCCATCGCCGACAGCATTGCTTCTGGCAGGTTATCGAACGCCAGAATTGCCGCAGTAATTTCAAACCGAGATGAGGCCCCAGGGCTGGAATCGGCCCGCCAGCGCGGCCTTAATGCGCTTGCCATTCCGTCGAAAGGCAGGCCTCGTGAAGAGCATGACCGCGAAGTAGTGGCTGCCCTTGAACAGAACCACGTTGACCTCGTCTGTCTCGCTGGATACATGCGTTTGCTCTCGCCGTGGTTCGTGCAGCAGTTTCCGGCGAGGATTCTCAATATCCATCCGTCACTGCTTCCGGCCTTTCCCGGCCTCGAAGCGCAGCAGCAGGCTTTCGCGTATGGCGTGAAAATTACGGGATGCACGGTGCACTTCGTCGATGAAGAACTCGATCACGGAGCCATCATTGTGCAGAAGACGGTGCCGGCGCTGGACACCGACGACGAACATACGCTGGCGGAACGCATTCTTGAGCAGGAGCACATCGCCTACACCGAAGCGATTGGAATCGTGCTGGAAGGCAAATTTGAAATTAAGGGCAGACGGATGGTGGGAGGTCAGAGGTCAGAGTTCAGATTGCAGAAGTAAGAACCGACAAATCTGCGAGCCGGTTTTCACCTCTGCAATCTGACCTCTCACCTCTGCAATCCTACATAACGAGGTCGTTACTTCCGCGCACGATCGGGTGTTGCATCACTTCGAGCTCGTTCTTTACCAGATTCAGTCCATAGACACACTGCTCAAACCTTTGCGAGAGTTGCGCAAACAGCGGCGCTACCTTGGCATATTCGAAGTATTCAAACTTCGAGACGATGTAGTAGCTTTCTTTGCCGGCCTTCACCCAATCGACGAAATTTTCAACGCGCTGCCGGCGTAGACGATAGTGGTTGATGCTCTCGGGAAACATTCCGGCGTAGAAAAGCGTGTAGTCGCCAATATGTTTGCGAACCTGGCGCTCGCGATCGAAGGAAGGTGCTGGTCCGTAGACCGGGTCTGACTCGATCAACATTTCTCCTACATCATTGAGCGGTTTTCCCGATGCGTTGCGTATTTTTGATAGCTGCTCGGCATCGCAAAATTCGGAGAGGAGATGAGCTACGTAATTCACCACTTGCGGATCGCGAATCCCGATCTCGTGGGCATAATGACGGCCTACCAGTTCGACAAACAATTGTTCGAGTGGATGCTTCTCCGGAGTCTCCATGTATATCCCCTCACCCCCCATACGCTCTTTGTTACTATCGGAACAAAGACCTATGCGGATTAGATACCTCGAATCTCAGTCAAATGCAAGTGACCATTGCGCCACTTACATCAGTTAGAAGCCCGCACCGGACGCGGTGTTGCAGGGCATTTGTTGGCAGCCAACCATGCCGACTGCTAATTTGCTGTATTGCATCGAAAAACATGATCTACCAAATCTGATTACATGATCTAACCGAGTTATCTACATCGATTGACGGAATCTTATCTACACGATGAGGCCATAGAACGGAGGCAAAGTGGAAAGAACTAACATTGCAAGCGGAGCACCGTGGGAGCCAATCGTAGGTTACTCTCGTGCGGTTCGTGTGGGCGCTCATGTTCTCGTTGCCGGTACGACCGCAACCGGAGAAGATGGCAAGATCATCGCCGGCGACGCGTACGCGCAGGCCGTTCAGACGCTCAAGAATATTGAACGAGCACTAGAAAAGGCCGGCGCCTCGTTGAAAGACGTGGTGCGCACTCGCGTATTTCTGACCAGCATTTCGGATTGGGAAAAAGTTGGAAAAGCGCACGGAGAATTTTTTCGCGACATTCGGCCGGCGAGCACCATGATGGCAATTACGGCCCTGGTTTCTCCGGAGATGTTGCTGGAAATTGAGGCGGATGCAATCGTGCCCGACGGTAAGTAAGCTGGCTCAAAAATGAAAAGAGGGCGAAAACCGGACTTCCGATTTGCGCCCTTGACTAAACCGTGATGAACTTCTATCGGCGACGTTTTTTGCCGGCAGACTTTTTCTTGGCAGCTTTCTTGGCTGGCTTTTTCTTCGCCGCCTTCTTTTTCGCAGCAGGTTTCTTTGCGGCTTTCTTTGCCGGTTTCTTGGCTGCTTTTTTCTTGGCAGGCGCCTTCTTTGCCGGAGCGGGAGCTTTTTTCGCAGGCGCCTTCTTCTTCGGAGGGCCACCCTGTCCCCCGCCGCCCGACGGAGTTACAGGCGCTGGCGCGGGTTCCCGGACAACCACGCCAATTTCGTCGTCTTCTTCGACGACAACCGGTTCTTCTTCCTCTTCTTCCTCTTCCTCTAAATCCTCTTCCAGCGATTCGCCGTAGGCGCCGCTGTCGCTATACTCATCCGTCTCATCGTCCCGACCGTACAGAGTCGGATCATCGAAGCGCATATCTCCTCCTAAGGTATTTGTGGTCACCCGCACGCATTCTCGCACGGGGCCTGCGAATTAGGACAACCAGCTGCGAAAGCGCAGTGCTGTGCGTAATGGCGCGCGATTATAGCACGGCGGTTTCACCCGGCAGTATCGTGCATTCTCAGCCGATTTGCGAGGAAATTGTGAAAAGAAAAAAAACGAGCAAAGGTCGGGCGAATTAAAAGCGAAATGAATTTACGCGCCCACGTTACTCATAGGCGAGCGCATCGATGGGATCTTTCTGGGCAGCTTTGAACGCCGGATAGAGCGCCCCGCCAATCGCTCCCACGATGGCAATCAGGGTGGCACGTACGATCCATCCGCTGTCCACCACCACCTGCAACAGCGGGAATTTGTGGGCCAACGCGGCGCGAGCCGCCAGGCTGACCACGATGCCAAGTACGATACCACCGATAGCCAGAAGTACCGTCTCCCGCAATATCACGTTAACAATGTAGAGCTTCGACGCGCCCATAGCCTTCAAAATACCGATTTCGCGGGTGCGTTCCATCACGGCGGTATACATCGCCTGGAAAATTACGATGAATCCGATGACCACCGAAATCCCAACTACAACGTCGATGAAAGTAGACAGGCCAGGATAATTGCTGGTGGTCATCATGGCCAGATAGGCGGCCATCGAGGTTGCTACGTAGTGCTCCATACCGGGCACATGCTTGATCTCGTCGACCACAACGTCGGCATTCGCAGGGTCGTCGAGTTTGAGATAAAAGATGGACGCCTTGTCCTTGGCGCCGACGAGATCCTGCAAAGTGGCCAGAGGAACGAACTTGCGGGCTCCCTTACCCCGCTCCACAATCCCAGCAATGCGGAACTTGTTGTTCAGGATTTCAATTGTGTCGCCGACCTGGGCCTGGTTCGATTTGGCAAAAAGGTCGTCGACGAGCACGTCATATGGCCCCTTAAAGGGACCGCCAGCTAGATACCGGAAGCCCGCCGACATCTTTTCGTAGCTCGGCAGATCGATTCCGGCGATGACCTCGAGGGTACCTGTCGAAGCCACCTGCGTGATCACTGGAGCTACGCTTTTGACATGCGGCAGCGTGGCCAGGATGTCTCCGACTTTGATGGGCATGGGCGCACCCGAAAATGCGCTGATGAACGAAGACCCCGGCGGCCGCACCAGTACGTCGGCCCCGATCCCGGCCGTTCGGGTGCGGCTATCTTGTAGCATGCCCAACGAGAGGCCGACGATCAGCAAGATCAGCGTGACCTCCAGGGCCACGGCCACCACGCTAATCAGCGAACGCACCGGGCGGTGCACCAGATTCCCGACGATCATGCGATTCATCATTTGACTTTTCCGCTTATCTTTTTCCGTGACTGCATCGGTTCTTTATTTGTTGCGGGCTTCAGGTGACCCGCTGGAACTGGGCTGATTGATATTCACCACCTCCGCACCGGGAGGCTGGTCCAGCGTAAATTGGTCGTCGGTCAAGGGCTTATTGATTTCAAGTTTGAGCATGTTCAGCGTGATGTCGTAATTCTCCCTTGGCCTTTCGATCCCAATGGTGCTCGGGAAGTTAACTCCGTCGAAGTCTTTGTAGTTCTGGTAGTGAGCGTCGGTAGCAACGTTACCCTGCTGATCGTAAATTCTTTGCCGGTGCGGCAGCAGGTCGGTTCGGCTGAACTGGATGCGGCGCGATAAATACCAACCGTCGGCTCCTTTGCGAATGACTGCCAGTTCGTAATCAGGTTGCTCCACCCGATGTTTTTTCGAGTCGAGAACGGTCTCATAACCGTTTTCCAGCACTGCAATCTCGTCTGCTGAAATGTCAGGAAGCAGTACGGCGTCGTAGATGTACTGGGGGCGCAGGTTTTCCAAGCGCTTGTCGGGCTGATAGTTGTCGTTATTGTTTAAGCCTACGACGAACTTGTTCTTCGTCGGAATCCAAACCTTGAATTCCAGCCCGTTGCTCACCATATCGAACGCAGTATTGCGCACTACCGGCATGAGGCCCTTCATGCGCAGCATGGCTGGCTTACGCGCCAATACGTAACCTCGGATCTCTTTGTAGTCGGTTATCCGCCCACTTTGGGGGTCTCCAGCCGACGAGTCTATATCTACGGTCGCCTGCATGGATTGGATCCTTGTGGCCTGCTGGTTGACATAAGCGATCAGCTGCTGCTGGGTCGCAGTCTTAAGCGGACGGTCGGATAGTTGCCGGTCGAGGGTCCGGGTTCGAAACAGACACCCGGTTAGGGAGAAGGTAGCCGCCGAAAGAAGTAAGAGAAAAACAACGCGTCGATGAGGACGATGCATTCCTATGATTACCTGGGCGACTTTCGCAGCCTTAGTATCTGATTAGTATAAGGCAGCGAAGGGTTCAGCGCTTAGCGCGGATCGGGCGAGTGGTTGAGAGCGCGACGATAGGCGGCAACATTTCGATTGTGCTCTTCGAGGCTGTGCGCGAAACGGTGGTGCCCGTTTCCATCGGCAACAAAATAAAGAAAGTTGGTGTTTTCGGGATGCAGCGCCGCAGCCAGGGAACTGCGGCCAGGATTGCCGATGGGGCCGGGAGGCAATCCGGGGAAGCGATAGGTGTTGTAGGGGGAGTTAACAGACAGGTCAGCGTGATGAAGGCTGCCCTGGTAGGTACCGGCCAGCAACTCCGCATAGATGACGCTGGGATCAGCATCGAGCGCCATTCGCTGGCTCAATCGGTTGTAGTAGACGCCAGCCACCAGCGGCCGCTCTTCCGGGACAGCCGTCTCTTTTTCGACGATCGAAGCCATGGTCACGATGGTAGGCAGATCGGGGGTTGGGATCGGACTCGGATTAGAGCCCGAACTGGAGGCCGGACCGGAATTTAATCCAATCTGTTGCGCGACTTGGCGGAACTGGTGAACCATGGCCGCCGCCATTTCCTCCTGGGTCTGGGTGCGCGTGAATTGGTAGGTATTCGGAAAAAGATAGCCTTCGAGGGATGTCGCGTGCGGCGCCAAATCTGAAATCAGTTGGGTTTGGGTTTCGGCGACGTGCAGAAAGTCGGCTGCCGACCCAAGTCCCGCTTCTTCAACCGCCTTGGCGACGTCGAACATCGTGTAGCCTTCGGGGATCGTGACCACGTGGAAGTAGACGTCGCCGCGCGCGATGCGATCGTAAACCTGCGGAAGATTGGCCTGCCGGTCGAACTGATACTCGCCAGCTTTTAATGATCGCTTGCGATGCAACGCATGCCATAGCCAGAAAACGCGTTCGTTATGGATCACGCCCGCCTTCTTCAATTCGATGGCGATCCTGCGAGAGGAATAGCCGGGACGAAGTAGCAGAAAAGTATTCGCTGGAGGTGTCACTGGAGCGTAGAGCTGCCAGGCG
Source organism: uncultured Acidobacteriaceae bacterium (assembly GCA_963800565.1). Lineage (GTDB taxonomy): Bacteria > Acidobacteriota > Terriglobia > Terriglobales > Acidobacteriaceae > Acidiflorens. Next base: position 1,304,154 of record CAWDBM010000006.1, on the reverse strand, counting down.
ATCCATCCGCCGGTGGCGAGGACGGCGAGCAGGAAAAGTGTAATCAGAGTGCGCAAGGTTCTAGTGTAGGGCCTTGTTCAAATGTCGACAAAGTGGCCGGAGTACAGGGTCTCGCGATTCGAATGAACCCTACGGTAAATACCGTAGACAATACAAAAATTTAAGAAAAAAACGCATTTCTGGACCGGATCATCGTTCTAGAATTAGGAATACACCTTCCCCTAGGGGGGACAACCTCAACCAGTAACTTTGTTTTGGAGACTGCTAAGGAGGTCCCCATGAAGTTGAACGATAGCATTACGACCTATGACATTGCCGAAGCTCTGCAGGGCGAGCAAGGCAAGTTTGAAGTAACCAGCCCGACCGGAGAGCGCTATTTCGTTACCTGCCAACCCGGGCACTCCATCAGCAGCATAGAGTGGGCCGGGGGCGAAGCGAATCTTCAGCCCTTCCTGGTGCGCAAGGTTGCGCAACCTGTGACCGGAGAGGGACGAACCAAGAGATCCGTGGCCGCCTAACCTGGGCGACCCCAAAGACAAAGCCCGGCTGCTCTGGCCGGGCTTTTTGACGTCTCCGGTTCCCTTAATTACTAATTACTCCCCCAGCCAATCCGCATAAGGTTTCATCGACTCCACGTGATCGAAGACTATCTTGATTGCACCGGTGATTGGGATCGCCAGCACCAGCCCAACTGCTCCCCAAACCGCCCCCCAGAACAGCAGCGCGATGGTGACTGCCAGAGGATTGATTTTCAGCCGACTCCCGAGGAGTTTCGGATAGAGAACATTAAGCGCCAACAGATGCATTCCCACGACTGCAATTACCACGATTACGAGGTCTCCCGGTTCCAGTTGCCCCAGGCCGACCAGGATCGGCGGAATCATCGCGAGCACGACTCCCAGGTAAGGAACCAGGCTTAGAAAGCCGCTGACCACTCCAATAAAATAGAAGAACGGAACGTGCAACAGGCCAAAAATCCCCACGCTTACCGCTGAAATCAAGAGTCCAATCAATAGGTTCCCGACAATAAAACTCTGCAGCATTTTCCCAATCAGGCCGAGAGTTACGAAGGCTGTGTTGCGGTGATGCAACGGGAACAGCATAACGGTGGCGGATCTTGCATGGTTACGCCACGTCAGCAAAAAGTAGGCCAGGAAAGGAATGAACGAAGCCGCCAGCACGATGTCGGTCAAGGTTCCAGCGCCATGAGTTAGAACCTCGGGCCACGTCTGCACCTGCCGCACCGATACAACATTGGAGGGCTGAGGGTCGGCAACAGCCTCGCTTGTCTTTTCCAGTTTTTCTGCGTCGCGCTGAAACGGTTGTAGAATTAATCGGATTTTCTGGGAATACTGCGGGACGTTGTCCGCAAAAATGATGGCCTGGTTGTAGGACGCAACCGTGATGCCATAGAGCAACGCTACCATGCCGAGCATGCTAACGAGCGCCGCCGTCGCCCTCGGAAGATGCAAATACTCGAGCGCCTGCACCACAGGCGAGAGCATAAAGCTCAGCAGAATGGCAAAGAACAGCACTGCCAGCACCGATTCGCCGTAATACGCGAACACGATTACCAAGCCGACGCCCAGTAGTGTCAGGGACCAGTGATGTCCAGTTTGAGTCTCAGGGGTGTCCGTATTTTTGGAGTCGTTTGCCGTAGTCAATTCCATAGACGCCAACAATTCTGCCCTACTGGGACCGGAATTGCACCACGGGAATTACAGTAGCAGGAGCTTTCCTTACCCCACCATCTACAATTGACCGATGCCTGCACCTGGAACGCCTGGCCATCGCCGCATCCTAGCCCTCGACGTTGGCTCGAAACGAATTGGAGTAGCCATCACCGATCCGCTCGGCATCACGGCGCAGGGTCTGGATACGATCCAGCGTCAGAATAAGCGGCGCGATCTGGAGGCCCTCAGGCAAGTGCTGGCGAAATACGAAGTGCAAGAGATAGTGGTCGGCCTGCCTCTTCGCTTAAGCGGGGCGGAAGGAACACAGTCGGAAAAGATGCGGCGTTTCGCCGACGATCTGCATGTCCACTTCGGGATAACCGTCCATCTCTGGGACGAACGTTGGACCTCTACCGAAGCCAACCGCCTGCTGCGCGAAACCGATCTGTCGATTAAAAAGCGAGGGCAGGCGGTCGACCGGATGGCTGCGATCTTGATTCTTCAATCCTGGATGGAAGCGCACGCCAGATAGAGAGTGCGCGGCGGATTACGAGGCGAGTTCGGAAATTTCCGGGAACCGCAGATTGCACTTGGTCAGCGCCTTGGTAAGCGCTTCTTCAATCAGTCGCTCGTCGCAATTGCGCGAGATAGCAATCTCGCTGACCAGCAAGTAGCGGGCGCGCTCCAGCATCTTTTTCTCGCGAAAGGAAAGCGATTTACCTTGCCCTAGGATCAGCAAACTCTTCAGCACCGCGGCCACATCCGTAAGTGCCCCCGTGCGCATGCGGTCGGAATTCTCTTTGAAGCGGTCTTTCCAGTCGGCGGCATTGATGCACTCGCCGGAAGAGAGGTAATCCACGATCTTCTCCACTTCGCCATTCCGCACAACCGGGCGCATTCCCACGCTGTTGACGTTGGCGAATGGAACCATGACCTTCAGGCTGCTGGCGGCGATCTTCAACAGATAGAATTTTTCTACGGTGGCGCCCATGGTCCGGCTGCTGATTTGTTCGATAATTCCGACGCCATGATTGGGGTATACGACCTTATCGCCGATGTGGAAAACGCGGTCGCCGTTCATGGAGGGGCCCTCGCCCGAGGGAAGAGAACTGCAGATAGTTTAGCCGACGGCCGCTCGTAAGGCAATCGAGAAGCGCAGCTGGACGTGCCGATTCCGGCATCAACGGCGACATTTCCAAGGCCTGCGCGTTAAGTCATTTCGCTTGAGTAGCTTAGAATTTGGATTCCGAAAGCATAGCCGAACTGGCCCGCCCGTTTCCGCTCCCTGAGAGTTATAATGCCAAAGCGATGACGGAAATGACGGACCAGATCAAGAAGAAGCTGCGTGACGAGCTAAATACGCTCGAGCACGAGCTGGCCTTCGACATCCCGAAGGAGATTAAAAAGGCCGTCGCCATGGGCGACCTGAGCGAGAACGCCGAATATCACATGGCCAAGCAGCGTCAGGAGTACTTGAAGGCGCGTGTGCGCCAACTCGGGAAGCGGTTGGCCGATCTGTCGCTGATTAACATGAACAACATCCCCAAGGATAAAGTTGGCTTAGGGTCAACCGTGACGATCTTCGACGGCACTAAGAACGAAGAGATGGAATATCAATTGGTGACGAGCGAAGAATCTGATGTGACAGTGGGAAAAATCTCGACTACCTCGCCGATCGGGCGGGCGCTGCTGAATAAGAAGGTTGGCGATACGGCTACGGTTGTCACGCCCGGCGGAAGCCGCGAAATGGAGATTTTGAAGCTCTCGACGATGCACGATCTGGCGGAAGCGAAGCTAGCGGAACTCGGCGCCCTCCCGGAGCCGGAGCGGGAAACTGAATGACCGGCGACTTTGTCTTTATCAGGCAGGCATCGTGACTTGGACCAGTGGCGTCGGACGCGCCTGCGGAGTCCTGCTCGACGCTATCGTGCGCCTGCTCGCGCTTGCACGCATCAATCCCAACGGCCTGACCCTCATGGGGTTGCTGGTAAATACCTACGCCGCATTCTTGTTCGGATACGCTAACGGCGACAACCAGCGCCGCATGTTTTTCTACGCTGGACTGGTCATCATTGGGTCTGGTTTCTTTGACCTGGTTGACGGCCGCGTCGCTCGCGCCTCGAATCAGGTTACGAGCTTCGGGGGTTTTTTCGATTCGATTGTCGACCGCTATAGCGATGCGTCGCTCTTCCTCGGATTGCTCGTTTTTTACGGTCGCGGAAACCGCTTCTTTTACGTCGTATTGGCCGCGCTGGCCATGATCAGCGCAATCATGGTGAGTTACGCCCGCGCCCGCGCCGAGTCGCTCATCGGTAGTTGCAAAGTCGGCTTTATGGAACGTCCGGAACGTCTGGTGCTGCTGATCATCGGCGCCCTGTTTAACGCGATGGCGCCGGTGCTGTGGGTGATTGCGGTGCTTTCAACCATTACCGTGATCCACCGGGTTATCTATACCTGGCAGCGGACTCGAGAGATGGACGCGCCACTCGCCGGCCGAGCCGCGTAATCTGAATTCGATCTCTCCGTTACATGCCTGATATTCTTGTCCGACTGTTCGAGGAGGCGTGCTCGTGACCTGGTCTCGCGCGCATTGGCTGGTCGGATTGCTGACGCTGCTTATCTTTCCACTTACGGGCCAATACATGCGCCATATCGTTGGCGTTTCGCATTTAGACACTGTTCCTCGGCTGATCTTTCGTTCGCGCCATCTGTTCCTTCTCATGGCTGGAGTGGCCAATATCGCCTTATCGAACAGTCGGCCCTTTCATCGCGCCCAGCGCGTGGCATCTGTCTTGATCCTGGTAGCGCCGTTTTTTCTGATCGCGGCGTTTTTCATCGATCCCGTGAGAGGGCTCAATAGCAGCACCGTCTTTCGCCTCGGGATGTACAGCTTTTGGATCGCGGGGATCCTGTTGGCGATCGTCAACCGCCCGCGCAGAGAGCGACCTCCGCAATCACCGATGCTAGACTAAACTCCGAGATTTCCCGCGGAGTCTGAATTTGCCAACCAATCCTGTTCTGGTCGTACACGGCGGCGCCTGGGCGATTCCCGATGACATGGTCGACGCGCACCTCAGCGGTGTTCGCGATGCCGCTGCTGCCGGATGGCGTGCGCTCGAACATGGCGGCTCGGCTCTCGACGCGGTCGAAGAAGCTGTCGTTGTGATGGAAGACGACGAGACTTTCGACGCCGGCCGCGGCAGTTTCCTGAATCGCGACGGCAAGGTGCAGCTCGACGCCTTCATCATGGACGGCGCTACGCTTCGCGGCGGAGGGGTTGGTTGCGTGGAACGCTTGCGGAATCCGGTTCGCGCCGCCCGCAAAATTCTAAGCGACAGCCCGCATGTGTATTTCGTCGCCGAAGGCGCCGAGCGCTTCGCAGCCGAGCACGGTATCACTCTCTGCCGCAACGAAGACCTGGTGATTCCACGCGAGGTAGAGCGCCTGCGCGAATATCAGGCGCAGCACTCTAAGAGTGGCAATGATCTTTTTGCGCCAGAAGTTTCGCACGACATGCTTTCACACGACACCGTCGGGGCGGTTGCGCTTGACCGTCAGGGCAATATCGCGGCGGCAACGTCGACCGGAGGCACCCTCAACAAAGCTCCCGGACGTCTCGGCGACTCGTCGCTGATCGGCTGCGGTTGCTATGCCGACAATCTCAGCGCCGCCGCATCCACCACCGGATGGGGCGAACCGATCATGAAACTCGTGCTCGCCAAGTGGGCTGCGGATCGCGTCGAATCCGGCAGTCTACCCGAGTGGATCGCGCAGGAAGCGATGAACTATCTCAAGCAGCGTCTCGACGGGCACGGCGGAATCATTCTGCTCGATGCTCAGGGGCGCTTTGGAATTGCCCACAACACACCGCGAATGGCCTGGGCGCTGCGCAGCATACAAAAGCACGATGCCGGAATCCAACGCCCTGCTTAGCCGGAGAACACAGGAAACACATGGAAACGGTGCAATGGCGTGATTATCTCGGCAACGCGATTCGCTACTGGGAACCAAGGCGCATTCTGTATAACCTGCTGCTCGCAGCCATCGTGGCCTTCCACTTCGTGAAGGGACTGCCATTTTCGAAAACCGTTGTGCAGTTCAATTCCGTGTTGTTCCTGTTCATCTTGGCCGTACTCGCGAACGTCGCGTATTGTGCCGCCTACGTGCCTGATGTCTTTGCCCAAATGTCGAGCCTGCGTAGTTCCTGGCTGCGCTACCGATGGGCGCTTTTCGTTATCGGCTTGGCCTTCGCCGCTGTATTGACACATTTCTGGTCCCTGGCGATGTTCGGCCACGACGCGCAATAGTAGCCAGACCCCGCGTCCATAAGGCGTGCGTAACTTTTCACAATCCCATAACCTTGCCTTAACACTTCTCGAAAAAAACAGGGGTAGTATCTGTGCACCGCTGCTATTATGGGAGGCAAATTTTGCCATCTTTTCATACGACGACTCCTTTGAGTATGAATCGGCTGTTCGCATCGGAGGTCACGCTGGCTCAAGTAAGACTGGGCCCTCTCGAACGTAGAATCCTCGAGGAGGTGTGGTCGCGCCAGAGCTTGACCGTTCGCGAACTGCTGGAGGACGGCAAGATTCAGCTTGCCTACACCACGGTCATGACTACGCTCGACCGACTTTTCAAGAAGGGCCTGCTGGAGCGGGCAGAGGAGGGCCGAGCCTTCCGGTATTCCGCTACTTGTGCCCCCGACGAGGTGCGGCATTTGGTCGCGATCAGCGGCGTCCGCAGATGGATTGAGTCCAACCATCCTTCGTCGTTGCCACTATCGTACTTTGTGGAGGCGGTCGGTGCCCATGATGGGTTGCTGGATGAGTTGCGCGTTCTGGTCGAACGGAAACGGTCGGAACTGAAAAAGCGGAAAGGGAAATAACCTTGATGTTCTATCTCCGCGGCGTGATGGTGGCGCTCGGATTCTTCGGCGTAGTTTATTGCCTGCTTTCGCTGTTGGTCGTGTGCGTATGGCGATGCGCACGTCTTCTTTGGCGAAACTTTACTCCAGGTCGGGCGCGCTTACTCTTCGCCGTGAGAATCCTTCCCCTTGCGGGATCCGCATTCGTCACGCTCGTTTTTGCTCTGCCGGCCTTCTTGCGGCTGGAGCGGGCGATTGATGAAGATTTGGGCACCTATTTATTCAGTTTTTGCACACTTTTGCTGCTGGCGGCCGCTTGGATTCGCGTGGTCACCGCACAAGCGGGTGCTTCGCGCGTAGTAGCTCACTGGCTCGAGGGAGCGCACGCTCTGCATACCGACGCCACCGGACCGGCGCTGCAATGTAGGAAAGGTCCACCCCTCTTGTTGTACGGCCTGTCCACGCCTGTAGTATTGGCTTCCGAGGCCGCCGTCGCGCTGCTTAGTTCCGACGAACTGCGGGTTGCCGTCCAGCATGAGATTGGTCATATGCGGTCTCGTGACAACCTGAAAAAGTTGCTCGTTTATGCCACATCGTTCCCCGGCATGGCAGGGTTGGAGCAGGCATGGCAGGACGCGGCGGAGTTTGCGGCGGACGAAGCGGCGGTCGCGAGCAGTGACGATGCGGTGGAACTGGCATCCGCTTTAATCAAGCTGGCCGATCTGGCTCCCTCGCAAGACCTGCCCGCATTCACAACCGGGCTGGTGAATTGCTCCGCGCTGGTGAGACGGCGGGTGCAGCGCTTACTCGAATGGGATGAACCCGGTTCCCACGCGGTCCAGCGGCATAGGTGGTTCTTTCTCCCGCTGGTTTTGGCTACTGGCTCTTACGTCGCCGCTCATTACGGTCAAGCCCTGTTTTTCACCCACCGATTTACCGAGTGGTTCATCCACTAGGGAATCCGCGCCCAGCGCTGGCGCGGCGTGCGGAAGTACTTTCCATCTAGCCTTCGTGCCCCACGCGATGCATCTACGAGGCCGTTGGTAGTAGCGGAGGATGGCTTGCTATTCTGCGGCTTCGATGTGCGCGCCGCCTTCCCGGAGGAATCAAGATGAACAGGAGATCGGTCATTCGATCAAGCGCAAGAATGCTTCTCGGGCTCAATCGCCTGGCATCACGCTGCCTGTTGATCGCTCTGGCGAGTTCCATTGTGCTGACCGCCCAGAATGTTGTATTGACCGGTGCCCTCAGCGGACGAGTTACCGACGCGAGCGGTGCGGTGGTGCCAGGCGCATCCGTGGTTATGCAGAACCTCGCGACCGGCGTGCAGCAATCGGCCACGACCAACTATGCCGGTCTCTACCGGTTCCCGGTGGTTTTGCCGGGCACGTATTCGCTCACAGCAAGTATTAAAGGCTTTCGCGATGTCGAAGCTTTGGTGCGAGTGCTGGTCGGCAACACCACGTCGCAGGACGTCAAACTGCAAGTGGGAGCGAGCGCAGATGCGGTGAAAGTAATCGGTACAACCCCGCTCTTGCGGCCCGAGGAATCCTCCGCCAGCACTGTCATCGACCGCTCTCTGATCGAAGACTTGCCGCTCAACGGAAGAAAGTACACCGACTTCATGGTGCTCACGCCGAATACCAGCTACGACGGCGACACTGGCCTCGTGAGCATGGCCGGCCAACAAGGCGGGGAAGATTCGGGATATGCCAATGGAAATGGCTCCAATGCTTTCACGGTGGACGGATCGAACGCGACCAGCAGCTATTTCGCGGATATCGTGGGCCGTAATCGCATACCGTATTTATACGGCGAAAACGTAATTCAGGAGTTTCAGGTCGCGGTCAGCCCCTACACGGCAGTGTATGGCGGCGCGGCCGGTTTCGTGAATGCTGTGACCCGGTCGGGCGGCAATACATTCCACGGCAGTGCGTTCTATTACAACCGCAACTCTGTGTTTGAGGCCAACGACGCGCTCGATAAAGCCGCAGGAAATCCGAAACCGGAAGATGACTTGCAGCAGTTCGGCGCTGGCCTCGGCGGGCCCATCGTGCGGAACCGCTTATGGTTCTTCGTGGACTATGAGCAGCAACTGCGCAACGACCCCATTTCCGTCATCAACCCCGCTCTGTCAACCAATGCCGGGAACTTGGATGCTTTTGTGCTTGCTAATTTTTTCCCGCCCACCGTAACTACTGCTCCAACCCTACCTCCGGCAAATGGCCCCTTGCCCGTGCCCGGAACTGACACCGCTCCGGACCCGAACAATCCCGTATATCTGCAGCAAATATCGAACACGATCAACGCGCTCAACTCCAATCTGGGTCAGCAGCCGAGAAAACGAAACGACTGGGTGATTACGCCTCGCCTTGATTATCAGGTCAGTTCCCGCGATGGTGTTTTCCTTAGTTTCAATGCGAATCGCTTCAGTTCTCCCGGCGGCGTGATCACTGACCCTACCGTAGGCAACTATGGGACACAGACTTTGGCCAACGCCTACGTTCATACCTTCCAGGTCAGCCTGGGATGGACGCACACTTTCTCGCCCAGCCTGCTCAACGAGTTTCACGCCGGCACTTCGCAGGACAATCAGATCTCGACGCCCACCGGCGCCGCTCCCAACACGCCCACGATCATTCTCGATAGCCCCGCCGCTTTCGTTTTAGGTAACGCCCCGTTCTCGATTGGGACGGTTTTCGAAAGACAGTATTCTTTCTCCGACCGGGTTGATTACGTGATTGGCAAACACACATTGCAATTCGGCTTTGATTTCAACCGCTCCTATGTTTCGGACAACAACGATGGCGGCGCCGACCCCAACGAGGCCATTGATTTCGGCTCGTTTCTCGGCAGCTACGAATTTTCCCATCTGGAGGATTTTGCGCTGGGGGAATACAACGTCTTCAGTCAGACGGCTGGCAATCCAACTTTTTCCTTTTCCGTGCCTTACTATGGATTCTACGTGCAGGATACCTTCCGCGCCTTGCCGAAGCTGACTCTCGAATTGGGTTTGCGCGAGGATTTCCAGGTTTTCCCGCAGCCCTTAAAAAATCCCGCCTTCCCACTCACCGGTCAATACCCCAACCAGTTTCGCCGCCTGGGGCCGCGTTTCGGATTTGCCTGGCAGCCGGAGTCCAAAACCGTAGTCCGCGGAGGATTCGGTCTCTTCTACACCAACATGAACGGACTGAACTACCGCAACGCGGTCGCTTCCAACGGTCTCGCGTCGCAGCAAACTTCCGCCAGCGTCAGTTACTCCTCAGGTGCACCGAAGGACCAAGTGCCCGCGTTCCCCGATATCCTGCCCGCGAATTCTCCGCTGTTCTCGGCGGCTGAGGATATTTCCCTGGTTTCTCCGCAGTTCAGGGTGCCCTATATCTTGCAGGCGAGCTTGCAGATTGAGCGCGAGATTGCCGAGAACACAACTCTAACCCTCGGCACCATGTGGAATCATGGTGTGCATCTGCTCTCTGGGACTGCCTACGACGCGAACCTGGAGCCCTTGCAAGGCACGACTGCGTATACCGTGTGTCCGCCGAGCGCAACCACCGCCCCCTGCAGTGGACGGACAATCGTCTTGCCGAACATGGACAACGGCTTGCTCACCGAAGGCCTCGTCAACCCTAACCTCGGCCAGATCAACGAGCTCATCAGCCCCGGCCAAAACCATTACAACTCATTGTTCGTGCAGGTGCAGCGCCGCATGGCACGGGGCCTCTCGCTGCAATTTTCCTACACCTATGCCAAGAGCATCATGCTGGACGGCATGGACTTCAACAATCAGTTCGACTTCAGCAATACCCACGCTCCGTCGCTGCTTGATCAACGCCAGCGCGTTAGTTTCGCCGCCGTCTATCGCCCCCGGCTCGAACAGCTGACCAGTTCGGATGCCGGGCGCAAGGCCCTCTCCGGCTGGGCGCTTAGCAGTGTCATGGATTTCTCTTCCGGGCGTCCATACGCAGCTCTGTTGAGTCCCGCGTGCACCAGTTCAACACTGTCGTTCGGTAATTGCGATGGCGCAGATGGAAATCTGAACGATACTGCCTTTAACCAGGACACCGCGAACACTGCCGGAGGCATCGATGGTGCTGGCCCCACTCCAGGAATCGGATTGAACTCCTTCCACGGCCCGTGGCTAGAACGGATCGACGTTGGCCTAGCCCGCAGTTTTGAGGTGAAAGAAGGCAAGGAGCTGCAATTTCAAGTGCAGGCGTTTAATCTCTTCAACCACGCCAACTATTACGTGCAGAACGGCAACGGGGTCAACCAGTTGCAATATAACCCGATCGGGACCACCTGCGGCGACGGCATGTCAACCACCCAGCAATGCTATCTGGTGCCCAATTCGGGCCCCGGCAATTTCGGCTCCCTGCAGGAAATCAGCCCGGACGGCCTGCCCCGAGCTTTGCAATTTTCCGCGCGCTTCACCTTCTAGCTTGATCGACTAAGAATTTTATCGAATCAGATTTGTCATCCTGAGCGGACCGGGGGATCGAAGGACCTATTTTTTGCCCACCAAAAAATAAAAAGGACAGCCCGGAGCCCCCCAAGGCCGTCCCTATAAACCCTCCCGGTTAGAAGGGTAACTGTCGTTAAGTTAGCGGTTCGAGATTGCGGGAATATTGCAATCTTATGAAACTCCGATGAATTCCAAAAGGCCGCAGGTCGCTCCATAGCCAAAGAATTGCGATACTCTAACCGTGACGCAGTCACAATCGCAGCAGTGACAATTGCAACGACCCGTGCAAAAACAACCTCCTTTACTCGATCTGCGAAACGTCCGCGTGATGCGCGGAAACGTGACTCGCGAAAACGCTACATCTAACGCAGCCACGATTTACGAAGGAAAAATCGTCCTCGACGACTTCTCCCTTCGGATCGATTCCAACGAGCACGTTGCGGTTCTAGGACCGAATGGATGCGGCAAATCCACCCTGATCAAAACCATTACCCGCGAGTGTTATCCGATGGTTCGCGAAGGTTCGAGCATGGCCATTCTCGGCCGGACGAACTGGAATGTTTTTGAATTGCGATCCCTCCTCGGCATCGTGTCGAACGATCTGATGTCTTCGTGCACCGGTGACGCCAGCGGCCTTGACGTAGTACTCTCGGGTTTTTTCAGCAGCACGCGCATTTTTCCGAATCACGCCTTCAATCCCCAACAGAGAGAAATGGCCGAGGCTGCTTTGGCGGATTTGGGTGTATCACACTTGGCCAATCGTGCGGTCGAGGAGATGTCGTCCGGGGAGGCGAAGCGCGTCCTGATCGCCCGCGCGCTGGTCCATAAGCCACGCGCGCTATTGTTTGACGAGCCGTGCAACTCGCTGGACATTTTGGCGCAGCGCAGCCTGCGAGAGACGATGCGCTCGCTGGCCCGATCGGGTATCGGAATCATTCTTGTTACCCATGAGCTTCCTGACATTGTTCCCGAGATCGAACGCGTCGTGCTTCTTGCCGGGGGACGAATAGTGGCCGACGGACGCAAGGAAGAAGTTTTGCAAGCCGAAAAGCTCAGTAGCTTATTTGGGCTGAAGGTCGAACTCGTGCGACGCGACGGGTATTACTACATCGGTGAGGAATAAGGTCAGCGGTTAAAGGTCAGATTGCAGAGGTGAAAACTTGCCGTCTACAACTCCGGGCCTGAAATGCTCTTAGGTCTGCAATCTGACGCTCACCTCCGACCTCTCGTCACTGTTATATTGTTTGAGGAATCTGAGGTTTCCCGCTAACTCATGACCCGCAAGACAGACCAATCCCGCAGGCTGCAAAAACGCGCTGAGAAATTGATTCCCGGAGGCGTGAATTCGCCGGTGCGCGCTTTCCGCAGCGTGGGCTGCGACCCGCCCTACATCGTACGCGGCCAGGGCTCGCATATCTGGGACGCTGACGGCAACGAATATGTGGATTACATCGGCTCCTGGGGGCCACTTATTCTCGGACACGCCGCGCCCAGAGTCATTGATGCCGTGATAGCGGCGGCGCGCCATGGCACGAGCTTCGGAGCATCGACTCCAGCCGAAGCCGATCTTGCCGAGCTGGTGATTTCCGCTTTTCCGCACATGCAAAAAGTGCGCTTCGTCAGTTCGGGAACTGAAGCAACCATGTCGGCGATACGGCTGGCGCGCGGCTATACGAAGCGAAAATACATTGTGAAGTTTGAGGGTTGCTATCACGGGCATTCCGACGCGCTGCTGGTGAAAGCGGGATCGGGCGTTGCTACGCTCGGCATTCCCGGCTCAGCGGGCGTCCCCGAAGAATTCACACAGTTCACCTTAGCCCTGCCCTATAACGATACGAGCGCGATCGAGCAAGCTTTCGCAGAATTCAAGCACCAGATTGCCTGCGTAATTGTCGAGCCAGTCGTCGGTAACATGGGATGCGTCCCCCCCGCGTCCGGATATTTAGAGGCGCTGCGCGTTATTACCGCGCGCGACCAAACGCTGCTGATCTTCGACGAGGTGATGACCGGCTTTCGTCTAGCCTTCGGCGGAGCACAGGAACTCTTCGGCATTCAGCCCGACCTAACCACAATGGGCAAAATCATCGGTGGCGGATTGCCTGTCGGCGCGTACGGCGGTCCCAGCGAAATCATGGATCTGATCGCTCCGCTAGGCCCCGTCTATCAGGCCGGAACGCTTTCCGGCAATCCTCTAGCGATGGCCGCGGGCTACGCGACGTTGAGCTATTTACGCGATCACAAAGATGTTTATGCCAAGCTCGACAAGCTCGCGGGAGAAGTCGTCGCGGGAGTCGTCGCCGCGGCCAAAGACGCTGGTGTGACGATGTGCTACAACCGCGTTGGCTCGATGTTTACCTGGTTCTTCACAGCGGGACCAGTGACCGATTGGACGTCAGCGGCAAAGTGCGACACGGAAGCCTTCGGGCGTTTCTTCCGTGTGATGCTTGAAAACGGAATCTATCTGCCGCCGTCGCAGTTCGAAGCAGCGTTTCTGGGAGCAGCGCACACGGAGAGCGATGTGCGACAGACTATTGCGGCGGCGAAGCAGGCGTTTGCCATGGCGGCGGCGTAGGAAGAGCGGTCGCTGACGAAATTGCGGTTTGCGACCGTTGCCGTGTCAGCCGGCCTTTACCGACAATCTGCGACAGATACGGCCGGACTTTGAGGGTTGTATTGCACCCAACAAGAAGGTTGCGATCGTGGTAAGAGCAGCCGAACACCATCCTCGTCATCACCTCGGACGCCAGAGTCTGCCCAAACCACATATTCACGGCCCGCGATGGAATAAGCTACTTTGTATTCTTCCTTCCACGTGAGTTGCCCGCCCCATTTTGTTTGAAGTGCGTGGTCAGCAACTATTCTAGTGTTCTGAACGGTCCCCCGTACTTGCAACCGTTTCACCTGCGGTGGGCCTCGGCGTAACATGCTAACTAACGCAGCTACAAGAACAACTCCGATGACACCCAACACCGTACTCCGCACGTCTACCGACCATTTACCGCTAGGAGTCATAGTTCTTACAGCCTGAGGAGAACGCATTGTTCCATGGCACAGCTATAGATTGTATTTGATGTAACCGCGGCGCTTACGCTGATTGGTTAAGAAGGGTGCCAGCTCACCGCCTTCATCTCTCCCACCGAAACAAGCTCGTATCCCAGCTCGCGATAACGCCGAATCAGATTCTCGGTCGCGATTACCGTCTGCGCTCGGTCTGCGCCGAAGGCACGATGGTCGCCATCGTGCAGCAGAATCACGTCGCCGCCACGTATCTGGCCTGCGATCTTTTTCTCAATCGCCTCCGCCGACGGAGCGTCCCAGTCGTGGCCGCTGACATTCCACATTACTGGTTGCATTCCGAGTTCCCGGGCGAGCGCAAGCGTCCCCGGTCGTCTCCCTCCAAATGGCGGACGAAACAGATTCGAATGCTCGCCGATCGCCTCCTGCAATGCCTGGCGGCACTCAATAAGCTCCCGGCACGTCTCGGCCGCCGATTTGAAAATTAGGTTTGGATGGCTGAAAGTGTGATTGCCGATAACATGTCCCGCCTGTGCCACCGCGCGAACAATATCTGGGCGCTGGCGCACGTATTTTCCCATCATGAAAAATGTCGCCCGCACTTCGTGTTTCGCCAGCACTTCGAGCAATTTGAGAGTATGCGGATCATTCGGCCCGTCGTCGTAGGTCAGCGCGAGTTGCTTGCTTCCGCGCGCTCCGGCAACGAACGTTCGTCCATACCACTGGCCAGTAGGAGCCATGGACTGATACCCAGCCGCGTAAGCCGCTGCGGCAGCGGTTGCGAGTCCGATGAGAGCGGGGAGCATGAACGAATTGTAAAGGAGGTTAGAGGTGAGAGGTTAGATTGCGGAAGTAAAGCCGAAGGGCCATGTTTTTGAGTTTCACCTCTGCACTCTGACCTCTACAATCTAACCTTCCACAATCCACAATTGCGCAGACGCGCGAAGCAATATATTCTGCTCACGTCCTCCCATGGCCAAGCTTTTCGAACTCCCCCGTTATATTGCGGTCGAAGGTCCTCTGCGAGTTGGAAAGAGCACGCTGGCGCGGGTTCTCGGAGAGCGCCTCGCCGCCCAACGCGTTATCGAGCCGGAAGACAATCCGTTTCTGAAGGCTTTCTACGAAGGCGAACCCGGCGCGGCGTTCCAGACTCAGTTTGCATTCCTGATTCGCCGCTTCGAGCAGTTGCGCGCTCTCGATCTCGGCGCGCGCTCGAATAAGACTGTCGTCGCCGATTACATTTTCGAAAAAGACAAGCTCTTCGCCTGCCTCAACCTCAACGATCAGGAACTGGACACCTACAATCGCTACTTCAATTATTTCCGCGAACAGCTGCCAACGCCCGACCTCGTCATCTATTTGCAGGCCACGCCGGAAGTGTTGAAGAAGCGCCTCAAGAAGAAAAACGCGGCCGGCGAGAAGGCCATCAGCGAGGACTACCTGATGGAGGTGGTGAAGGCCTATGAACATTTTTTCTTCCACTACACGCAGTCTGACTTGTTGATCGTAAACACGTCCGAGATCGATTTCGTTGACCGCAACGAAGATCTGCAAGAGCTCTTGAAAAAAGTTTCCGCCCCGATCAAAGGCACGCAATATTTCTTGCCGCTTGGCAGTCAGGATGCGGCGGGCGCGGGCGGCGTTTGACGTCACAGCTGCGTTTAGTAGTGGTGGAATTTCAGCCGTAGCCGCAGAACCTTCAACCACGAAGGACACTAAGTATCACGAAGGAGTTGACTTGTGTATTTCCTTCGTGAACCTTCGTGCCCTCTGTGGTTAATGATTTCGCAAACTGCACCACTACTCTGTGTTTGACTTCGTAGCACGCAGCCCGGTAAATTTGCTGGGCTGCGGTCTTGCTCTTTCTCAAAATTAGGTTCGCGCATGATCGTAGGCCGGCCACCAGCCGGCGCTATGGGAAGCGGGTGCAAAGCCCGCGCTGCCGCGCAACTGTAAGCGAGGACAACGCAACCGGTCACTGGGGTCGAAAACACCCTGGGAAGGCCGTTTGTAGCAACCGGATGCTGAGCGCAAGCTCACATTCTGACTCGCAAGCCAGGAGACCGGCGTGAACCATCCACACAACCCTTTCGCGTGATAAAGGAGACGTGCATGCGCTTCACCCGGATCTTCGCCAGCTTTTTCCTGCTGTTCGTTTTTCTATCTATTGCTTCCGCCGAAGTCAGGGTCAAGGTCGTGGACCCTCAGGACGCGGCTGTCGCGGGCGCCCGGGTGCAATTACTCGAGCCTGGGAAACCCGCGCCCGCAGCCGTCCTCAACACATCCGCCGAAGGCGTCGCGATTTTTCGCCAGCCGCCAGGCTCGTATCGAGTTCGGGTCCTGGCTCCCGGCTTCGCCGCGGAGACTGCCGACATATCGTCCAAGGTGGAATCCACCACCATCAAGCTGCGACTGGCCACGGCGGCGGAAACCGTTGTCGTAACCGCGACCCGCACTCCGGTTCCGAGTCAGGCGGCCGGTGCCGACGTTGACACTCTCAGCAGCGGGGAATTGGAACTAATGCAGCCAGTTGCAGCTGACGACGCGGTCCGCTTCTTACCCGGAGCGGTGGTGAATACTTATGGCCAACGCGGCGGGCTGTCATCGCTATTCGTTCGTGGCGGCGAGTCCACTTACAACAAAGTGATCGTCGATGGGGTCTACATTAGCGAAGGCGGCGAAACCTTTGATTTTGGCACGCTGCCCCTCACACAAGCCGATCGCGTTGAATTTTCCCGCGGCGCGCAGAGCACGCTATACGGTTCCGACGCGATGACCAGCGTCGTTCAAGTCTGGACGCGCACCGGGAGCACTCGGATACCTGAGCTTCGTTTTGGCGCTGATGGCGGGAATTTCGGGACAGCCAATGGCTACGCGTCCTTAGCCGGCGTGCGCGGACGTTTCGATTACAACCTGTTCGGCAGTCAGTTCGCCACCGATGGGCAGGGCGTAAACAACTCTTTCTCGGATTCAGTGCAGGGCGCGAATGTAGGGGTGGCTGTGAGCGACGAAGCGTCTTTGCGCCTACGCGTGCGCCACTCCAACAGTTATGTAGGCCTGCCGGGAGCGTGGGATTTCAACGGCGATCCGCTCGTACAACCCTTGTCAGTTGGCGACGCACACAGCAACACTCTGCTCGGCAGCGTTGAGGCCGATGTCGCCGCTCCTTCGGGCTGGCAGCATCGCATCACTGCATCCGATTATTACTATCGCTATACCGACAATAGCCCCGAGGGGAACATTTACAACTTTGCATCGCTCTACGATTACGACATCAATCATGTTGCTCTCGAATATCAAGGAGATTACTCGGAACGCACTTGGGCGCACACGACGTTCGGATATCGCATCGAAAATGAAAATGCCTTTTTCGAATACCCCGCCTATCCTCCGCCGACTCATGGCCAGCGCCTCAACCAGGATGGCTACCTGCAGCAACAGTTAACCCTAGGCAGGCTATCGGTGATTGCGGGCGGGCGGTTTGTGCATAGCAGCGCGTTTGGCAATACCGGTGTCCCAAGAGTTGCTTTAACTGTGCTGGCGTTGCGGGGCGGGGATTTCTTTTCTGGTACGCGGTTGCGTTTTTCCTATGCCACCGGGTACATGGAGCCCGATTTCACCGAGACGTTTGTGGGTCTTCCATACTACGTTCCGAACCCCGGATTATTGCCCGAAAGAACGCGTGCTTTTGAGGCTGGCTTCCAGCAAAGTCTCTCGGCGGGCCGCTGGGCGCTGAACGCAACCTACTTCAACAATCTCTTCCACGACCAGATTGAGTATGGGACCAATACGGGGGCGTACATGGGCAACCCGCCGGGTACCCTGGGTCAGTTTTTCAATGTACAGGAATCGTTCGCTCAGGGTGCCGAGGTAAGTCTCCAAGGGAGGCTGCGGGGCCGCCTATCGCTAAACGCCGCCTATACGTACACCTCGACCGAGTACCTGCAATCTCCTTACTGCGCTAACGACGCTTGCGGCACTTCTCTGTATGAAACGGGAAATCCTCTGCTCCGCCGTCCAAAACATTCGGGGACCATGCTACTCAGCTACCTCGGAACACGCTGGGGCGCCAATCTAGCAGGAAGCTTCGTTGGCCGGCGACCGGATTCGGATTTTGTCGACGACCTGGTCGACCACGCCGCTGGCTACGCTCGCGTCGATCTCGGTGGCTGGTACGCGATCACCTCGCGAATCTCGGCTTACGTCAATGTCGCCAACGCGCTCAACGATCATTACAACGAAGTGGTTGGGTATCCGGCGCTGACGGCAAACTTCCGGGCCGGCATGAGGTTTCGGATAGGAGGAGACTAGGGGCTACCGGCGGCTGCCGGCAGTCTCTTTCGACTCGCCGTCTGACTGAAGATCGCACCGCATATTATCAGCGGCAACTGGTCGTCGCGCAGGCGTGGCCATGGCTCCGCCGTTGTAGCGGTGGCGCACTTCGTGGAGCTTTTCCACTTCTTTCTCGCCGAGGGGCTGTTCGTTGCCTAGTAGGTGGGTGACGAGCGCGATCTTCGCGAAGTGCTCCACCGTCTCCATCTTCATGTAAGCGCTCTCAAGCGACGAACCAAACGTCACCACGCCGTGGTTAGCCATCAGGATGGCGTCATGGGCCGGGATGAGCGGCTCCAGCGCATCGGTCAGTTCGGGCGTTCCCGGAGTGCCGTAGCGAGCTAGCGGGATTGATCCCAAGCCAACCACGACCTCGCATACCAGCGGGCGATTCAAGTCGTAGCCCGAAGCGGCGAATCCCGTGGCGGTTGGCGGATGCGCGTGGACGATGCCATGCACGTCGGGGCGCATGCGATAAATCAGCAGGTGCATGCCGATCTCGCTCGACACCCTGCGTTTGCCTGCGAGACGCTTCCCGTCCATGTCGACAATCACCATGTCGGAGGCGTTCATTCGCCCTTTGCTGATGCAAGTGGGAGTCACCAGCAGGCGAGTCTCATCCAGGCGGACAGATAGGTTTCCATCGGTGGCCGCGACATATCCATTGGCGTGCAGCAGCCGGCCGTACTGCACAATCGCTGCCCGGTACCGACGGTCGCTAGCCATTGCGGTCATGGTACAGCACCCCTCCGAAATCTTACAACCATTAATAAGACCAAAATCTCGTAATAAAAATCGCGGAAGCGGCGCATCGAGGCCCGTCGCCGGAGTGCAAAAACCTGCAGACCTCGCCGTCTGTCTCTAAACCTATCGGCGAACCATATAATCTCCACGATGCTGGTTTCGGATTACCACTATGAACTGTCGCCGGAAAGCATAGCGCAGCAGCCACTTGCTGACCGCGCCGGATCGCGGCTGCTTCACCTTCTTAAGCATCCTGAACCAGCTGGAACTGGGTCGCAACCGCGGTGGGAAGACATAACATTTCGCGAGTTTCCCGATCTGCTGCGGCCGGGCGACCTTCTGGTTGTGAACAATACGCGCGTGTTTCCGGCGCGGCTCTACGGCCGACGCAGCGGGCGGCACGCCCAGCTCTTGAGCCCGCACAATCCGGCGGCTGAGGATTTCCTCCGTGGCCGGGTCGAGGTCTTATTGACGCGCCAGGTTGCTGACGATCCGAATGAATGGGAGTGCCTCGTCCGGCCAGGGCGAAAGATAGGCGTCGGCGAAAAGCTCTACTTTAGCCAGGTTCAGAATGGGCCGCCGAGCAGGACGCCGGAAGGCGACGGGCCTGAGGTTGGAGGACGCGAAACGCCACCTCCCGAACTGGAAGCCGAGGTCACGCAACGAGGAGCCTTTGGCGAGCGCCGTATACGGTTCGCGCCTGTTTCCGATTTCTTTGCGCGGATTGAGCGCATTGGGCATATGCCGCTGCCTCCTTACATCGGTCGCGATGACCTCGCAACGGATCGAGAGCGTTATCAGACCGTCTACGCGCAGACTGCCGAGAGCATGGCCAGATCGGTGGCCGCGCCCACGGCCGGTTTGCACTTCACGTCTGAAATTCTGGCAAGGGTTCGCGAACGTGGGATTGAAATTGCCGAAATCACCCTGCACGTCGGGCTCGGCACTTTTCAGCCCGTGCGCGTAGATAAAGTCGAAGACCACAAATTGCATCGGGAGTGGTATGAGATTTCAGCCCAGGCGGCGCGAGCCATCAACCGTGCGAGAGCAGAGAAGCGGCGCGTAGTCGCGGTGGGCACGACCACAGTGCGCACATTAGAGCATGCGGCGGGCCTGACAGCGCGATGCGGCAGCGAGTGTTGCGTAAAAGCGGGACAAGGCGAAGCCGACATTTTCATCTATCCCGGTTATCGTTTCCGCATCGTCGACGCTTTGCTGACCAACTTTCACCTGCCGCAATCAACTCTGCTGATGCTGGTCTGCGCGTTCGGCGGTAAAGAACTGGTGATGGGTGCCTACCGCCATGCGGTCCAGACGGGATATCGATTTTATTCTTACGGAGATTGCATGTTCATCGAGTGAGGATGAATGCCGTCGAGAAGTCGGGTGGCGATAAAGAGTGTCGATGAAATACGCGTGAGGCGAATGGTCTGTAAACTTAGCTTAAGTTGATTTCCATACCCATGCATTACCGCCTGGTTGTGCTTGCCGCCGTCATCCTCTTGCTCGACGTCACGTCTCAGTCACAAAGCAAGGCAGCGCCCGCAGCTAAACCGTCTACCGTTTCCGCGGACCCTCAAATCTACCGCAACTCCACTTACGGCTTTCGCTACCAGGTTCCCTTCGGGTGGGTCGAGCGCAGCAAGCAGATGCAAGAGGGAAATGGGGGTTCCAAAGGCGAGGTCCTGCTCGCGGTTTTCGAGCGTCCTCCGGAAGCGACTGGAGACACTGTCAATTCCGCGGTCGTCATTGCCGCGGAGAGCGCAGAGTCATATCCCGGCCTCAAGAAAGCCGAGGACTACCTCGGCCCGCTCACGGAACTGGCGACCGCGAACGGATTCCAGGCGGCAGGCGATCCTTTGGTTGTCGAAGTTGACGGTCGGGAACTGGTGCGCGCCGACTTCACTAAACAGATCGGCATTCAGAAAAGCGAAAGCGATGCCAGCGATACCCAACTCACGATGCACCAGGCAACGCTTATTTTGCTCGCGCATCATCAGATCGTTTCCTTCACCTTCATAGCGGGCACCGAAGATGAACTCGACAAACTCGTAAATAACCTACATTTTGGTGTCGCGAAGCCGGCAGCGCATTGAGAGGTCGCAGATCGAAACCTCCTGCCCACCTCGATCTTGTGTCACCACAAAACCACGTCCCTAAGAGCTACAAAAAACGTGGTTTACGGTGTCGGTTCTCAGCTCAAAAGGACTGTTTTTTGTGCTAAAATAAGTACAGCTCCGGTGATAGCTAAATAGCAGAAAACTCAATAGTTTGAGCTCACCCGAGCAGTCCCGGAATCGCCCCTCCAGTCAGGCGTCCGATTTCGGCTTTTTCACGGAGCAGAATGGCCACCAAAGAATTGCAAGCAGAACTCGCCGACGCAAAAAATGTCGACGCGAAGAATCTCGACGCCAGGCTTAATGACGCAAAGAAAAACGGTAAGCCGAACGGCGACTACACCGCCGATTCCATCAAAGTCCTCGGTGGCATGGAAGCCGTGCGAAAGCGTCCCGCCATGTACATCGGCTCGACCGGCGAGTTAGGTCTGCATCACTTAGTGTACGAAGTAGTCGATAACTCGGTTGACGAAGCGCTCGCCGGCCACGCCGACAAGATCGAAGTAACTATTCACCTGGATAATTCGATCACCGTCGTCGATAACGGACGCGGCATCCCAGTCGACAACATGACGCTGGAAAATGGCGAAATACTTCCCGCCGCGCAAGTCGTCATGACCACGCTCCATGCTGGCGGCAAGTTCGACAGTAACTCCTACAAAGTTTCGGGAGGCCTCCACGGCGTAGGCGTGAGCTGCGTCAACGCGCTGAGCGAAGAACTGGATCTGGAAATCTGGCGCGATGGTTTCACTTGGGAGCAGACTTACTCCAAGGGCGAGCCCACCAGCAAGTTGCGCAAGACCGGCGCTGCCAAAGTGAAGACCGGCACCAAAGTTCACTTCGTTCCCGACAAAACCATTTTCACGACCACCGTTGAATACAACTTCGACACGCTCTCGCAGCGCTTGCGCGAACTGGCTTTCCTGAACAAAGGCCTGGTCATCACGCTGACCGACGAGCGCCACACCGACTCCAAGACCGGAGAAGCCAAGCATACAGAATTCAAGTACAACGGCGGCATCGCCGAATTCATCAAGCACCTGAATCGCGGCAAGCAAACGCTCCATGACAAACCCATCTACATGGAAGCCGACAAGGATGATGTCCACATTGAGATCGGCCTGCAGTACAACGATGCCTACTCCGAATCCGTTTTCAGCTTCGCCAACAACATCAACACAGTTGACGGAGGCACGCATCTCTCCGGCTTCCGCACCTCGCTGACTCGCACCATTAATTACGCCGGCCAGCAGATGGGCCTGTTCAAAGACGTCAAAGAAAATCTCACTGGAGACGACGTCCGCGAAGGCCTCGTAGCCGTGATCAGCGTGAAACTGCCGCAGCCCCAGTTCGAAGGCCAGACCAAGGGCAAATTAAATTCCGATATCGCTGGCATCGTGCAGGCCGTGGTTAACGAAAGGCTGGGCGCGTTCTTCGAGCAGAACACCGCTGTCGCCAAAAAAATCATCAATAAAGCGATCGATGCGGCGCGAGCTCGCGAAGCTGCCCGCAAAGCCCGCGACCTCACCCGCCGCAAAGGCGCCCTCGATGGCGGAGGCCTGCCCGGCAAACTGGCCGACTGTTCCGAACGCGATCCTAACCGCTGCGAACTGTTCCTGGTCGAAGGGGAATCCGCAGGCGGCACCGCCAAACAGGGCCGCGACCGCCGCTTTCAGGCCATCCTCCCGCTCAAGGGAAAAATTCTGAACGTGGAAAAAGCTCGCTATGACAAGATGCTCGCCCACGAAGAAATTCGCGCCATGATCACTGCGCTCGGCACCGGTATCTCGAAAGAAGATTTCGATCCGACGAAAGTTCGCTACGGCAAAATCATTCTGATGACCGACGCCGACGTCGACGGCTCGCACATCCGCACGCTATTGCTTACTTTCTTCTTTCGTCACATGCAAGAGCTGATCAAGCGCAGCAACATCTACATCGCGCAGCCGCCGCTCTTTGGCATCAAGAAAGGTAAGTCGCACCAATACATCAAGAACGAACACGACTTCGTAAAAGTAATGGTCAAGCGCGCCTCGGAAGGCCTGATCATCCGCTACGGAGAAGGCGCCGCCAAACTCGAAGGCGCGGCCCTGACTAAGTTCATCACTGTGCTCAACGAGTATCTCGGATTCCTCGACCGACTCAACAAGCGCATACGCGAAGAGAAGATCACCACCTTACTTCCAAAGATCGATCTGGCCAAACGCGCCGATTTCGAAGGCGATAAAAACACTCCGCCGAAGAAGATCGAAAAACTGGAGAAAGAACTCAAGCGCCTGCAGAAAGACCTGAAGCTGAAAAGCGTCGAAACTCGCTTCGACGAAGAACATAATCTCTGGGCGGTAATCTTCGTCAACTCGCAAGGAGCCGAGCACATCATCAACTGGGAACTCGCCTCGACCCCCGAATGCCGCCAGCTCATCACCAAGTTCAAGCAGATTGAACAGTATCTGGAGCCGCCCTTCGTGATCGAAAGCCTGCCCCGCGCCGCCAAATCGGCAGCCAGCACACCGGGCAAAGAAGAAGACGAAGAAGCGGGCGAGGGCAACAACAATAACGATGACAATAACGCAGACGCGGAGGAAAACCTGAGCGCTGCCGAAAAAGAAGAAGCCGAGCAGGCGCGTAAGAAATCCGGCAAGCCCGCGCCCAGAGGACGAGCGAAAGAGCCCGAGATCGTAGAGAAAAACACGGCCCGCGAACTCTTCGACTACGTCCTGAACGAAGGCCGCAAAGAATACACCGTCCAGCGCTACAAAGGCCTCGGAGAAATGACTGCCGAGCAGCTCTGGGAAACCACCATGGACCCGGAGCGCCGCACCCTCCTGCAAGTGCGCCTCGAAGACATAGCCGAGTGCGAAACCATCTTCACCACCCTGATGGGCGAAGACGTAGAAGCCCGCAGAAAGTTCATTGAAGACAACGCGCTGGATGTGAAGAATTTGGATATCTAGCAAGAACGAAGGTCACACGATGATCTACGTGAAGAGCATATTGGCTGGGCTGCTTGCACTCATCGTGCTTCCTGTGTGTCTGCTTGTCATTGTTGTGGTTGGAATGGTGATCTATGTCATGGCTCATCATCCAACGCCCGGGGAGGGCTCGATTGGTTGGGACCCGATTAGTCTGATTCGTATGAACCCCAGGCTCTGGGCCGTTCCCCTCTTCATTTTCTTCACCGGCTTCATCTGGGAATACCGAAGACTCGCTAAGTCGAACTGACATAACTTGTCGGGCAACTCTCTCGTCTCATCTCCGTTGCGCCCCGTGCCAGATCGTGCTGATAACAACGCGCTGCCCCTGCACACGGTACAAGACAATGTAGGGGGAGCGCCCGATCACCAGCTCCCGAATCCCAGCCTCGGCCCCGACCCGTCCCAGGTGTGGATGGTTTCGTAACGTCTCGACGATAGCGACAATCCGCATGGCGAGCCGTTCCGCCGCCTCCGGTTTATCCCGCGCCACATAAGCGCGAATTTCCCGCAGCCGAGCTCGCGCAAGAGCGGACCAGACAATCTCTACCGGCACAGCGTCTCGTCATCGTGCTCTTTGCCGCATGCGCATTTCGGAACCGGCAATTCGCGTTCAGTGCCCCACGACAAAAGCCATGCCTTCATGTCCTCGTTCCTGACGTAGTGCCCCGACGCGACCTGACGATCGGCCTGGCGAACCTCGGACAGCATTCTCTCCTGGTCGGAGACGTAAACTTCCACCGCGTCTGCAATCAGAAAATTTGAACTGCGTCCCGACGCTTTTGCCAGTCGAGCCAGCCGCTTCTTGGTTTCCGGTTTAAGCCGAATGCTAAGGGTTGCGCTCCGTGTGTTTGCCATGAACACAATTTAGCACGTTTTGATATTTCATCACAAACGGCCGGTGTCGACCATCACATACACCCCACCGCACCCGATGCGAGAATGATCCCTGATGGTCCAGCGCCGGAGTGCGCAATCAGCTCTTTGACAACCTGAAAGGCGCAGCCTTGAGCAGGCCTAAGTCCGGTTCAATTTCGGGAATAAAAATCGAGTAATTCCGCTAAGTCCTTATTCCGGAATACTTTAATTTAACCCCTTTCGATTCAAAGACCGACGACAAATTTTCCCCCTAACCCGATGATTCCTATAGACCGAGGGGGAGGGGATATCAGTACTAACTAGTAATCAAGCTTTCGAATACGGAAAGGTCCGCTACCTCGCGCCGTACTTCACCTCCGGATATGCCCGGTCGAACGCGACCCAAAGAGCTCCGATCACAACGAACACGAGGTAGCTTCCCTCCGGACCAACTGAACCACCTGTAAGCCAATCGGGGCCGTGAAAGCTGGAGTTGAGGAGATGTCCGGGCAAGAGCGCGCCGCTGTCGGGGACGGAGTAGAAATAGCTCTCGCCCCAATCCCAGGCCAAGTGAAAGCCGACGGCCCACCACAGATCACCGGTGCGGCGCAGCGTAAGGCACAGAAAGAAACCGATCAATCCCGCGGCCACCAGGCCCGTTTTCGATTCGCCAGGATTCGCGCCGTGGATGTAGCCGAACGCGACTGACAGAAATGCCGCGGCTGGCCAGAAGTTCATCACCCGCGAAAGCGCCCACTGCGAGTAGCCGCGCGCGAGGAATTCCTCAAAAAATCCCGTGAACAGAAAAAGTGCGGCGTAGTACGCGGCAAATTTGAAGATGCGAACACCGTGCAAGGAGAGAGAGCCGAATTCAAACGCGCCCACCAAGCGCAACACCAGCATCAGCACGCTTAGCGATGCGATTCCCCACAACATCCCTACCCAGAAATTCCGCCGAAAGGCGCGCTGCGCGGACAGTCCGAAGTCGCCGAATGATCTGCCTTCGATGCGCGCCATTACGAAGCCCGGCAAAATCGCGGCCAGCATCATGCAGCCTTCGATCGTCAGACGCCACCAAAGCAGACTTAGATCGGACCGCAGTGACGCGACGAGCCAGCCTTCTACCTCGAAGACAAACCACGCCATCGCCAGGTAGATCAGCCAGAACGCACCGTGATAAAGATCTTTTTGGCTGAAGAAAGCGTCGCGATTCGTCGTCGAAGACGCGCGCGGGATGGAAGGCAATGTCGATTCTGTCTGATCCGACTCTGTTCCATCCGATAATGGAGATTCAGGCTCCGCGGAAGAGCCGGACAATGGATCGTTATCCATCTTTAGTTAACCAGCACCGTCTGGGACATGTTAAAACACTCAGTCTGCCTATAACCTAAATGTTGCGACGCTTTCTTCATCCCGAGCCTTTCCGCACGCCGCAATTTGTCGCGGCTGCGATGCTCCTCGTCTATCTGCTGCAATGCGTCTGGCTGGTGCGCGTGCAAACGGAACATGCTCTGGCTCCGGATTCTGACCAGGCTCTACTAATCTATCTGGGCCTTGCCCAATGGAAGAGCGGAGTCATCGCCGGAACTCCCGAGTCGCTGCGCTCCGAAGCAGTAACTGACGTGCCTTCTGCAGGACGCGCGGGACATCTACGCGTCAGCGAAGGTTACGATCAGGATCGTTCGCCACTCTACTACCTCACTGCGGCTGCGCCGTTGCTGGTGAATCCCGATTCATGGCTGCCGCAATCACTCCTGCCGATAGTGACTTCGACCCCATATCTACTCTTCGGAGTAATGCTCGGAGCCTCGCTCTGGTACGTTGCGCGGCGACTTTACGGCAATGCTGGAGGATACATCGCGCTCGCGCTCTACTGCTTTTCGCCAGCCACGATCGTCAACGTCGCCGGTGTGCAAAGCGCAGGAGAAATGGGCGCGGTATGGGGAGCTTTCGGTACTATCTTTACGGCCATTGCCGTCGCGCATACGCTCTATGCGCCGCGCGAAGTTGTGCTCTGGAATTGGCGCCGCATTTTGCTCTTGGGATTGTCTCTAGCGCTCGCGATCGGCAACCAGTTTTCCTTGGCTCCGCTGGCGCTGGTGATCCTGCCGCTTATGCTTTGGGTCGCACCGGTTCGACCGCGCGCCGTGGTTACGATCTGGGCGACAGCGATCGCCGTCGCTGCCGTGCTGCTGTTTTTCGCTTACTTCTTTGAACCCGCATTGTTCTGGCAAGGATTGCGGCACGCCCGCTGGATCAACATTGAACCAGAAGCTTTTGGAACGAGTGTTGCCTACCGCGGAGCACTGCGAATGATTTTCGCCAGCAGTCCGCCGCTGATGTTCGCTCTGCCCGTTACTTTGATCGCATATTCAGGCTGGAAGCGAGCGCGGTATTTCGGCAACACCGCGCCTCTCCTGATGGCGGCGCTATTCCTCATTCTGGGGATAGGCGCTCCCGGTTTCCCGGGGCAAGGCTTTTATTTAGTTATGCTCGCATTCTTCTTCGTCTTCGTCAGCGGAGTGTTTGCCGATCTAATTGAAACTCGCCAGGGCTTATTTGTGACGGCGGCTCTGATAGGGTTACTGAGCGCTTCCGCCATCTGGAACATGCTGCAGTTGTGGCGCGCGTGACTGGCTTTAGAAGCGGCAAGTCAGGTTTCCTCAGGATAAAATTGGAACAAGGACGAACGAAAATCTCATGAGTTCCACAACGCCGATCTCACCCGCCAAGACTATTTATGTGACTCGCACCGGTCTGCCGCTTAGTTTCGAACTCGAATGGCCTTTCCGTCATGCGACGTCCGGAGCCGACTTTGACGTACTGCACACCGTAATCAGGCTGGAAAACTCCGATGGGTTGCGGGCACTTGTCGCCGTAAATCTTTCCGTGACACTACGAGAGGTGCTGCCTTCACTGGAGCCGAAAGACACGGAAGGCCCGGTGATCAATGCTCTGCGCAAGGAGGTTGATCAAAAGCAGACGGAATTTGTGAAATCGGGCAAACTCGTGCCGCTGCCTTTCTCCAGCCGCCATTACAGCTTCAAATCCAAGCAATGGGTTTTCGGCAAGGCTACCGAGGAAGAGATTGCGCGCTTGATTGAGCGCAAGGTCTATTGGCAGACGCGGCTGGTGGGCGGAGATGTGTGGCTGGGAGATCCGATCGAGGGTCTTTATCTTGAGACTACAGCAGATCACTTTGCTGAGATCGCCGATCGACTCGCGCGACGAGGGCTCTTTACTATGGAACGGCGCCATGCGAAGGCGCTGCCGCTATTGATGAATCAGAAGGACCGCTTCGAGTCGGAGATGGCGGACGCGCTTCGGCAGTTGGAGGAGAAGCACGCCTTCGAACGCGGCTAGATTTTTGCTGCGAGACGTATTCGCTTGCGTCCACAGGCGCTGCGAAAGACCAGCACAGGCCGTTCTGGGGAAGAGGTCACCAGACGCGGCAGGCATTCTCCCGGACCATCGGTTGGCCGGGCTTGCAGTGAAAGGCGCTGCGAAACTCCGGCATATTCGAAACGACTCCATTCGCTCGGTATTTTTCCGGCGAGTGGGGGTCGACGGTCGCTCGAAGGCGCTTATCTTCATCGCGTTCGTTCGAGCACCAGCTTTGGCCATAGGCAACGAAAAAACGCTGCTCTGGCGTCAGTCCATCCAGCGGCTCCAGTTTTTGATTCTTCGTGTCTTCTTTCCAGGCCAGATAGGCTAGGAGCGTGCCGCCCAGATCGGCCAAATCTTCGCCGTTGGTTAATTTGCCGTTGATCTTGATGTCATCGATGATGGTGTAGCCGGAGTATTGGTCGACCACGCATTTTGCGCGCTGCTCGAATTCTTTGCGATCGGCAGCCGTCCACCAGTTGCGCAGATTGCCCTGCGCGTCGAACTGACTACCCTCGTCGTCAAAAGCATGAGTGAGTTCGTGGCCCATCGTTGCGCCGGTGTCACCATAGTTGGGAGCGGCGTCCGATTGCGCACTGAAGAGTGGCGGCTGCAATACTCCCGCTGGGAAGTTGATGTCGTTTTTTTGCGGATCGTAATAGGCGTTGACGGTGGGCGGCGTCATGCCCCATTCGTTGCGATCGACGGGCCGGCCGATTTTTGCGAGCCAGCGATGAAACTCAAACCATGACGCCCGTTCCGCATTGCCGATTTCGTCTCCGCGAACGATCTGCAGGGTACTATAGTCGCGCCACCTGTCTGGATAACCAATCTTGTTGGCGATTGCGTGAAGCTTGGTTAGGGCCTGTTCCTTTGTCGCTGCTCCCATCCAGGGCAGGGTCTGGATTTCGCTTTGCATGGCGGCTTCGACTTCCAGCACGATTTTGAGCGCCGCTTGCTTCGCCTCCGGACTAAAATACTTCGCTACATACACTTGGCCTAATGCTTCGCCCAGGTCGTCGTCGACATCGTTGGTGCAGCGCTTCCAGCGAGGCGGGAGTTCTTCGCGTCCGCGCAAAGTTTTGCCATAGAAATTAAAACGCTCCTTGACGAAAGCGGACGACAGGTAGTTGGAAGCGTCGTGGACAGCGTGCCAGCGTAGATATATTTTCCAGTTCCCCAGACTTTCTTTTTCGATTTCATCGCTCATTAGGTGGAAGTAATCCGGCGTGACGACGTTCAGAGTGTCCTGCTGAGACCCCAGCGATCCGACGCCCGTTTTCGCGAAATAGGTGCTCCAGGCAAAGGCGGGCGCGAGCTTTCGAAGTTCTTCAACGCTCATCTTGTGATAGAGCTTGGGGGGATCGCGCCGTTCGACACGCGTCATGTGGCCTTTGGCGAGCGTGGTTTCGATGCGCATGACGGTTGCTGCTTCAGCGGTCGCGTCGGCGGGGCTGTCGCCAAGCAACTTAAACATATTGGCGACGTGCGCCTGGTAAGCCTTACGCAAGTCTTCGGACTTGGCATCATCTTTGAAGTAGTAATCACGGTCGGGAAAGCCGAGGCCACCTTGATCAGCTTCAGCGATCACTTGCGCGGAGTCTTTGAAGTCCTGATTGGAGCGGAATGTGAAGAGCGTGCCGCCGCCGTAGAGTGAAGGGGGGAACGCGGTGGTTGAGACATATTCGGCCAGCCCCTGCTTCGACTGGATTGCGTTTATGCGATCGAGTTCCGGCTGCAAGGGCTTGGCGCCGAGCTTCTCGATGTCCGGCTCATCCATACATGAAGCGTAGTAGTCTCCTATTTTCTGCGTGGCGTCGTTCGCGGAACCATGAATACCGCCGGCCTTTGCGGCTTCTTCGAGAATTGTCCGCAACTGGACGCGATTTTCGTCCTGAAGCTTGCTGTAGGTGTCCCAGCTCGACTGATCGGGGGGAATAGGATTCTTCTTGACCCATCCGCCACAAGAAAAGGTGTAAAAGTCCACGCACGGGTCGATGGTTCGATCCATGGCCGAAACGTCCAAGACTGGTTCTGAGGAGGAGTGTTGGGCGAAGACGGGCACCCCGAGCAGCAGAGCAACAAGGAAAAAAGGGAGAATTTTCCAATTCATAGGGGTCTAGGCGGTTGCGAAATTGCTCTTCGAGACTATCGCGTCGCTCAAAACTTATCCAGTCTAACTGCCCCGTCACTGGTGTGGAGAGTCAGGCGGTTCCCACCGCCATTCAGCTTTCCGTGCAGGTCATGGGAGCGAACGCTGCCTTCGATGGCGATAGGAATGCCGGTCGTGATACTGCCGTCGCTGGTGTGCAGTTCGACATCGGCCGCCAGATCGCCAGGAACTTTCAACGAGACACTGCCATCGGAACTGCGAATTTCCCAGGGCTCGCGAACCTGAGAACCAGGCCGCGCTTCCGCCTCTATCCGGCCGTCGCTGGTGCGCAGATCCAGAACATCGAACCTGCCTGACACACGCACGGAGCCGTCGCTGCTGCGGGCATGCAGCGTGCCATCGATTTCTTCGAGTTCAAGGCTGCCGTCGGAGGTCGAGAAATCAAGCTCGCCTTCGAGACCTCGTGCCGAAACGGCGCCATCGCCGCTGTGAATGTTGACCTTCGCGCTGCGCGGCATGTGAATCTCAATCTCGGTGTGACGAGCATCGATTCCTATTGAAAAATGGTTGCGATGAGGCTGCCGCAGTTCGATATCGACGGCATTCCCTTGCTGGTGCTCAACAATTTCCAGATCGCCGCTGCCAATGTGCCAGCCGCGGGTGGTGACATGGGCCTCAATCTTATTTTGATCCCAGGCGTCAACGCGGATGCTCGCATCACGTGCTTCGACACGCAAGTCTGGCTTGCCTGTCAGATCGTAGGTCTTCGACCAATCGTCGGCGTGAGCGGAAATGGTTATGGTTGCAATGGCTAATGCGGCGATTAACAGGCGCTGCGTAATTTTGGGCATAGCGGCAGGCTCCGGACTGGAACGGTGTCTTTGTAGCAGTCAGACGCAGATACGAAGCTTTGGTTAGGAAAGTTCAACAAAAAATCGCAGATTCGAAGCGCAGCGAACAGTTTATTCCACCTTTATGGCCGACGGGTGGAGGTGAAAACGATCTTTAGACCCACTTGTGGCCAAATCCTCGGAAAGAACTTGGCTGGATGGTTAATTGAAAGGTTCGACTAAAAAACCTGGGCGAAGAGGAAACAGAGTGTCGGAAGTGTCTCGCGCGGGCCTACGTTAGTACACCACTCCTAAGTATACTAATTAATGTCACTCACTACTGTCCGGCTAAAAGTTGAACAGAATCAACTGATTGCCGATGTCGACTAAATTGCTATCAGAGTCGCACGCCTGAAGTGCCTGTAAAATGGGCGTTTTCTCGAAAAGAGTAACACTGAGAATCTGTAGAATCTGGTAAAGGCTGACTTGCAGCCCCAGTCGTTTCCGCACGATCGCCACCAGTACATAGATCGACACCGCAATCCAGATTTGCGTCTTCACGGCGTTCTCGCTGGTTCCGTAGAAGGCCTTAATTCGCAGATGCTGCTTGATCCATTTGAAGAATAGCTCCACCTGCCAGCGTTGCTTGTAGATGTCGGCAATCGTCCGCGCCGGAAGCGTAAAGTTGTTAGTCAGAAACTTCAGGCGCTTGCTCCTCTCCGGGTCGAAGTAGCTCACCTTTCGTAGCGGATCTGGATAAGCTGTGGCGGATTCCACGGAGGAAAGAATCACGGTTTGATCCGAAAGCACGCCCGTGCTCTTATCCACCGGATGCGAGTAACGTCGTTCGAGTAACACGTTCGACTTAGTGCGCACAACGAAGAAGGCCGAGCTGAGGGTAAAGACGAAGAGTCGTTGAAAGTCGATGTAGGCCCGGTCCATTACGTAGAAAGATCCAGCCTCGGGCATGATTTCGTCGAGGATGTTCACGTCATGCACGGCCCCGCTGGTGACGCGGATAAACGTGGGAATGTTGCCGTGCAGGTCCAGCAAGGTGTGCATCTTGACGGCGGCCTTGCGCTGGCGAAACTTGGCCCACGGAAACAACGACAAGCACAGGTCGATGGTGGTGGAGTCCAGAGCATACAAACTCTGATGCAAATCGACTCCCATCAAATCGCAGGCGTGCAACGGACGGGCGGTCGCAATTAACCCCTGCGCGAAATCGGCGAAGATACGCCAGTCGTGCGATTCGTTCGCGTCGGCTAAAGTGGAGCGCGACACCTTGCCGCGGAACCCCATGTGATACAGCTTGCTTTGGAGAGCCCGCAGGCAGGACTCGATATCGCGCAAGCTCTCGCGATAGGTGAGTTGCGCGAAGGCCATCGCCAGTAACTGGTCCCAACAGGAAAATCCCCTGAAGTTAGCGTCGCCACGGTAGCGGGCAACACACTTCTGAAATTCTTTTTCGGGTAGATGCTCGATCAGTTGTGAGAAGACGGTGCGGCCAGAATTCACCGATCATTGTTTCACCCAAAAGACAGGCAGAAAGAAGTCAATCCGGCCCTTTTCCAATTCAAATCGTTCCTGATTCAACCATGCGTTATCATGCTTATCTTCAACTGGTTAGAATGACCTCTCGAAACTTTAGCCGGACAGCAGTGAATGTCACTAATATCACTAACATCAATTCTATTAGTTATTACACGATTTCAGCAGTGCTCTCTGACAACCAACTTACTTTTCCATTGGTCACAGTTAAGGAATGCGTAGATCGCATTTTCGGGCGGAGTTATGAAGTAAATAACAGAAATTTCTTGACTTAGGAATTAGTGAAATATACGATACTCAAATCATAAGCAATCTGTTGCACTTATATCGCAGGGAAGGTGGTTCAGCCATGATAGACGTTGAAGGGTACGGGAACGAAGAACGAAGCTTCGGGGAATTTCGCCGCAAGGTTCGCGCTGCCGAAGTCCTTTCGGCATCCACAGAACGGTTGTTGCAAGCTCTACGCTTCAGTGGCCGTTTGAGCGTCACTGTTCAAAATGGCAAAGTGCTCAAATCTGGCTACGAAGAGGGTTACTTCCGGCAGGTCGAATCGGGCGTGACTGCCAGATTGTAATTGCTGTCATTTCAAACTAAATAGCAACACAGGTCGTCGTAAGCGAAACGAGCCCTGGGCCGATAGATCGGCGCCAGGGCTTTTTGCTTTTTGACGCGTTCCTATTCTATTCCGAGAGGCCCTCATGAATTTCATAGACGATGTGGAAGGTGAAAGAGTCCTGGTAGAGCTGAAATATTGCGAGCGTTGCGGTGGATTGTGGCTCCGTCCGCAGAGCACAGATGGAGTATATTGCGCGGCTTGCCGTGCCTGTTTGGCGGCGATGCCTGATCCTGGGCAACCGCCGGCGCGCAAAGCGCGGCGCCGCGCACGCGTTCGGAAAACGGAAGGCCGAGCTGCACACATTGACTATTTACAGGGCGTAGCGGCAACGGAGGTATGGGCATGATGAATACACAAACGAACAACCGATTAGTCACCGGTACAACGATGCGGACCCTGATGGGGCAGGCGGAGAGGGCTTCATCGGCGCTGTTTGCTCAAGCCGGGATGGACCTTTGGCCCTACCGCAGACGCACCGTTGCATTGCTATTGCGATATGCCCGGGCGTCGGTTGAAGTAGGTAAGTTGCCATCCCTACTGGGGCGCGAGTTCTTCCGTTCTCGAGTCACTTCCTACACCATGCGTAACTTTGAAGACGTCGTCATCTTTGTGACTGACATGGAGCGGGCCATCGAAAAGCTAAGCTCTTTGCAGAAGAAACTCTTGGCGATGAACGTTCTCGAAGAATACACGGTACCAGAGGTCGCGCGGCTCATCAGTTGCAACCAGAGGACTGTCGAGCGATTGCTCCAGCAAGCACTCGATGATCTCTCACTAATTCTGCTCACCGGTGGTTTGTTGGAGGAATTACCTTGCGCTACACGAGGCCGAGAAGAGAAGGTAATACATTGAATGCCAGCTCAGCTGCCAGCCACAAAACTTGTCAAGGGGGCAAAAACTGTAATTGGAAGGTAAGTCACTCAAACAAAGGGAGAAATAAAGGCACTAATTTACTTAGCTAACCAAACTGTGGTAAGAAAGGACTTACCGTGACAGGGCAAGAAACTGCTATTGAGTGGGGCCTTGTGGCTTCCAATTACGCAGAAATTCCAGAGCGGCATCGACTTTTTCTTCGGTCAGAAGCCGCTCGAATGTATCCCTTGCTTTCTGATGATCTGCGAGTAATGCTGGGGAAGGATTTTGACGACTTTGCTGTAAGAATTGATCGAACTCTCCAGATAATCCAGCAGCAGCCAGAAGAGTGTGTGCAACTTGGTAGGCTGTGAGTTCCGTTCGGGCTTTGTAGAGAAGATCAATCAGCCACAACAAGAACTCACGTAACTGGCGTTTATCAATTTCCAAATGCTGCCTCGTATCGGGATGATCCCGCAACAATCGTTTTGACGCGGATTACTAGATGAACCTCGTGGATGTGCTCCGTTGGTGCCGGAGGGGTGAGTAGCCAGTTAGTCTCCACTTGCACCTTGCTGATAAGTTTGTCGTCTTCCAACAGGCAGAAAAATGGGGTTTCCCCCTCTACCGGAGAGTCTCCACAAACTTCATCACAGGTTTGAGGCATACGGAGAGCATCAAACAGAACCTTAAGACGGTTGTCGATATCTCCGCCGCTCCGCACCAGCGATCCGGGGCCGTCTCGCCGCAAGAACAATATGTCCAGTGCACAGGCGGCCATGAACCATTCGCAGACGAGAGGCATAAAGCGATAGCCGCACCTGTCATAGCGATGAGGCAACTCAGAGCCGAGTGTTGACTTGCCAAATTGAGCCAAGAACGGTTGTGTATTCCAGAGCGAGACTAATTGTTTGTGAAACACTTTTCTAATGTCATGCTTTTCCCTAAGCTCTAGTGCCGCTCGATCCGGCAGCGGGGAGCTTGCCTTGATAGATCAAATGAAATTCCACTTCGGTTTCCCCTTTCCTGATTTCTGGCCACTCCGAATAGCTGAAAACCTCAAGACAGCTCGCTTGCATAGACGTATCCCTTCCCGTGCTAATATTCAAAAAGCACAGGCTGGTACACGACTATGGCGACTCGCCCAAAACCTTCCGCCAAGAATGAGACGGGCGAATACGCTACATTCGAAACTGCTCTCAAAAAAGTCTTGTCTGTCCCGCACTCGGCTCTCAAGGCGCAACTTGACGCCGAGAAGCGAGCGCGGAGACAGCGGACGAAACGGGCTTCCGACCGCGCTTCCCGCGCAAAGGATTAGAAAGCCGTTTCTCCCACCTTGCCAGTCACCTCTGCAAAGGTTAACCGCTTCCCCGCGATCTGCGATAAAGCTAACTCGAAACGCTGTCCATCGTCTAGTTTGTTTCCGCTCTCGTCTTTTCGGTGATTGAAACGGAATGCCTGCTCATCGACATAACGGAACAAGTGAAATGGCTCGACTGCGACATATGTTCCGTTCAATCCCCGCTTCAAGAGCGACCAGAAATTTTCGATTCCGTTAGTGTGGACATTCTCCTTCACGTAGCTTTCAAGATGATTGACTACCTTGTGAACGTAACCGTCTTTCAGATTGTAGTAGCCAGAGAATTCATCGGTGTGAACTTCGGTTCCCGGTTGCACCATCTCGCGGACAATTTTTTCCGGCATATTTCCCCGACGATGCGGAATCACAGTGGTTTTCACTTTCCCGCCGCGCTCCAGCAATCCAACAACGACTGTCTTGCCGTGTCCGCCTTGCATTCCACCGTCACGACTCATGCGTTGCCGCTTCGCCTTGTGCATGAATCTGGCCTTGCCGCCGATGAAGGTTTCATCCACTTCAACCGGAGCGCCATTGCCCCCCAGTTTGGTAATGCTTCCGGTTTGCAGGGCGAAGCGCAAGCGATGCAGGACAAACCACGCCGACTTCTGAGTGATGCCGACGGCCTTGGCGACTTCGTAGGAACTGACACCGTTCTTGCAGTTGACCAGCATCCAGAGCGCGGTGAGCCATTTGTCCAATTTGATCGGGGAATCCTCAAAGATGGTTCCCAGTTTTACGGTGAACTGTTTGTAGCACTCTTTGCACTTCCAGCGCTTTTGTGTCGCAAGGTAATAGTGCTCTTTGTGGGCGCAAGCAGGGCATTCCGGGCCATTTGGCCAGCGGAGACGGGCTACGGTGTCAATGCAGACCTGTTCATCTGAGAAGTGGCGGATGGCTGCCTGGAGTGTCTTTGGTTGTTCCATGAACCTAAGGTAGCAGGCTAACCAAAGGCTGTCAAGAGAAATCTGGTTACTGTACTATATTAGTACCGAAATAAACTTCCACAATCTGTCGGTACACCCCCCTCAGATTTGATATCCTAAACTTAAGAGTCGAGAAAAGAAAAAACTCTTAAGGGCGCGACGCAAATCGCGCCCTTTTTCATTTTCGCGTCAAGTTTCGGTTCGCGTTGACATGCGAATGAATCGACGAGGTGAAGTAGAATCAGAAGAATCGTAGGGCTTCGATGGCAGGTTCCTCCGAGAAAGCGAACGGAACGCAGAATGGACATGAGTTGGGTTACGGAACGCGTGGCGCTTGGGGGCGGGATTTGGAACGCGCGGAATATGGAAGAACTGGCGCAAGCTGGTGTGACGCATGTGCTTAACATGCAGATCGAGTTTGACGATACGGCGCTGGCGGAACCCTACGGGGTCCGGGTATTGTGGAATCCTACGGACGATGATTTCTTGCCGAAGTCGCCTGCGTTGCTGAAACGCGGGGTGGATTTTGCGCTGGACGCATTGCGCGACACGCAGGCGCGACTTTACATCCATTGTGCGGCCGGGGTGCATAGGGCCCCGATGATGACGCTGGCGGTATTATGTGCGATGGAGTGGGAGATTGAAGCGGCGATGGTGCTGATTGAAACACGCCGACCGGTGGTAGATTTCGCAGACGTCTACGTCGAGAGCGTACGGCAATTTCTGGACACGCGAATTGAGAGTGAACCGCGGAGTGTGGACTGACGCGAGGCATTACAGTTTTCCACGATCGATCGCTAGCAAAATCTAGAAGCCTGATCACGGGGGACACGGAAGATCGTAAGGTAACCCCGTAAGGGGCGCCGCTCGCCAGAGCGGCTTTCTTGTTGGCCGCAAAACGTGGTAGGGTGCGCTCGCGAGGAGAGAAAAAGACATGCGCGGAGTGAACGACAAGTATTTCCGTAGAGGAGCGGGGATGGCGGCAACGCTGTTGCTGACAGCGTTGACTTTATCGACAATGTCGCGGGCGCAAGGGCCGGCGTTAACCACGATCAGCGATACCGCATACAGGGCGGATGGAACGCCCGCGGAGGGAACCGTACTGATTTCGTGGCCGTCGTTCCAGACAGCTGAAGGTGACGTCGTGGCTGCCGGGAATCTGAGTGTAACGTTAGGGCCCGCCGGTGCTTTCACTGCGCAGTTAGTTCCCAACGTGGCCGGATCTCCCGCAGGAACTTTCTACGTCGTAGTTCTGCAACTGGATGACGGAACAGTTCGAACCGAATATTGGGCGGTCACAACAACATCGCCGACGACCATTGACGCCGTGTTGACTACGCCAGGAACGGGACTCGCAAATCTCGCGGCTACGCAGCAATACGTGAATACGGCAGTGGCGGGTCTCGCGGTGGACGCGACGGTCGTCCATCTCGCGGGGGCCGAAACAATCACGGGAACGAAGCAGTTTGCCGTGCCACCATCGCTCCCCACACCGGTGGGGACGAGCGATGGCACAAACAAAGCATATGTGGACGCGGCGGTGGCGAATGTAGGCTCGGGAGCATACGTGGCTCTTGCAGGCGGCACTATGACGGGCCCGTTAAATCTACCGGCGGATCCAACGTCACCGAGCCAAGCTGCCGATCGGCATTATGTCGACGATGGCCTGTCGGCCAAGGCAGACCTGGTGAACGCGACAGTTCCGACGGCGGAATTGGGCGCGGGAGTTGCCCGTTCGGCGACCTGCTTAAACGGGAATTCTGCATGGGGAACGTGCGGCAGCGGTGCGCCCGCCGGAATTACTTATGCCACCACGGCTTTGAATTGGACGCAGACGATATCCAATTCACTGACCGGCGGAGCGCTGGCAACCGTCACACTTACGCCCTGCCCGGTGGGAATCGATACGACGAGCGGAGACGGTTATCAGGTGCTCCTTTCGGGAGGAGGAAACAGCGAAGCGGCGAGCGTGGCTACTGCCGCCGGAGGCTGTACTTCGGGAGCGGCTTCCGGAACGATCACATTCACTCCCTTCTATTCTTACCCAGCTGGATACACGATTGGTTCCGCGTCATCTGGTATTCAGGAAACCTACAATGCCGCGTGCGGCATTAGTCCGGCCTTCTACAACAACGTTCAATGTGATGTGATCATTCCGTCCAATGGCCCGTATACGACCAGTCAGACGCACTATTCGCTGAACAACTACAATGTTTACGGCACGATTTTTCTTCACAGTACCCAGTCTACACTTGACGGAAACGGCGTCGCCCTCAATTGCGTGGGCAGGGGGCCATGCGTACAGATAGGAGTGCTCGGAGTATCCTCAGCTCATTTTGGCGCTAACAAGATCGACGGCATTACCTTCCGAGCTGGAGTGCCGTATGCGAGTGAGTCGTCGTCGTTCGCGGGCGTTAATATCACCAACACAGTGGGAAACGGGACCTATCGGACAATCACCACAGCGATAGCGCATAACTTCCGTCCCGGAGATCTCGTAACTATACTTTTTACCGATAGCTCGAGTTATTGGGGTGATGCGACCGTCTACGATTGTGGAAACGGGGCGACGGCCGCGGCATGTAACGGTTCTTCCACAACTTTTCGTTATGTTGCCGGTGCGACGATTGCATCGGCCGCTTCGCCTGGGGTGGTTGCTCTCGCCTACTCGGCAGTACTCGACAATGGGATGGGCACCACTCTTTCGAATATTCAATACGATCTCAATGGAGGAGGCGGCTCGTTTAATAACTTCTTCGACATCTGGGATGATGAGAATGCGACGATTTCACACTTCAATAATCAGGGTGGTGGACTCAACTCCACTGCGACGTGGGCTGGTTCGTATGTCTTTTCAGGCGGAGCCAACAACGGGAGTGGGTATCAGTTGGCCCCGGTGATTACATTGCGAGACTCGACATTGACCGCCGACTTCTCGAATGGTGTAACTGTTTATAACTCGAACGGGCTCTATATTGATAATACCGTTATCCAGTCGACGGGACTGTGGGAAATCTATGGCGCGAATACGACGGGGAATTATCAAGGAACCAATATTCGCAACCTATATAACAACGGTAGCATTTGTTGTACGCTGAACCCTGGCCCGCCGGCGACGGCCAGGTCTCCTTTCCCTGGTCTTGGTGGGGCTGGGTATATTGCCGGACCGGGAACGGCCGCTTCTTTTAACACGATTAAGGATGGCGGTGGCGTCACAGGATATTTTAAGATCGGAGGCACGGGGAGCGCTTATCAGTTCTCTTATTTCATAGTTGCCAATGACACGACTACCGGCAAGCGGACTTCGCCCATGCAAATCCAAAACTGGGCATCGACCGGGAGCGACTCGATTCCCATCAGGTGGCCGCGCGTGGCAAGCGGAACCGATGTGATTACCTACGACGTAATTCGAACTGCCGGGGTCGGCGGCGTCGGTTCGATCTATCCTAATGCCGGCAATTGTACTGGTGGGGCAGGTACAATATGCGGATATGTAGCGCAAGGTATCTCCCAATCGGCGGCATGTTCTGGCACTTTGGTCTGTAGCTATACCGATAACGGAGGCACACCAACCTTACCGTATGCTACTAATCCGGCCCTGTATCCTTTGTTAGGAACCTATACAGGGCCATTGAACTTCTGGCCAGGTGCACTGGTGGTAGTCGGCGCCGGCGACTCTCCTGGAGTCATAGTAGATGTGGAACAATATCCGGTTGTTGGAATTGGGTTGCATGGCAACCCGGCTCAAGTGGCGAATAAGTGCGCTCAAGACGGGCAAACGTCTTCCGGCGGCTACACGGTTTGCCTCGCTAGTAGCACTGTTGCGAACAACGCGGTTAAGAGCCAAACGGCTACGTTGCTGTCGGACGGGGGTGTTAATGGCCCGGCGGGCTCGGATTATTTTTCTAAAGGCCGATTGAATTTTACCAACGTCAGCGGTCTTACCATCTACCCGCATCACATCATTACGTTGCTCGACTCGCAACCGGGACTGACGCAAGCTACGATTGGCGGAAGACCGCCCGCAAGCGCTAATGACGTGTGGATTGGGACAGACTCGAATAATGTGGGATCAACCATGGGCCAACTGTCATTTGGCTCCCCGGTTTCAATCACCAATTACATAGCTCAGATCGGTGACGGCATTCATGCAAACTGGCTGGAACGGCTCGGCGCGACACTGAAGGAGTTCAATGTGCCGGTAAAGTTTGATCAGAGCGTAACACTCGCCGGCCTGTCGAATGGATGTCTCAATATTGCGTCGGGCGTGATTTCGTCAACTGGAAACGCTTGTGGCGGCGGTGGTGGCGGAAGTGTTAACTCAGTATTTGGACGTACAGGAGCGATTGTAGCTACCACCGGCGACTATACGGTTTCACAAGTTACAGGAGCAGCGGCTGATGCGGCAGTGGTACATAACACGGGAACGGAGACGATCGGCGGATCAAAAACGTTCACTAATACGGTGACAATGAGTAGCAACTTGTTGCTGCCGCAGGGAGGTGGGTATGTTCCGGCCGTGGGTGGGATTGGTTTCGACACAACTGCTGGATTGCCCATCATCAACATTAGTGGTACCCCGCAACAGGTTGCTCTGACTAGTTCGAATATTAGCGGGCAGGCCGGAAGTGCCTTGGCGCTGGCAGGGGCGCCAACGCAGTGCAGCGGATCGTTTGCCACCGGGATAGCGGCCAATGGAAACGCGAACTGCACCACGGCTAGTGTCATACAGCTAGCGGAGACTACTCCTCCTCTGGGCATACCCAATTGGGGAGTATTCTGGTTTGATTCAGCTACACATACCCCTCGAGTTATTGAAAACAACGGGCAAGTTATCCAATTGGGGCTCTCCAACTTGTTTAACTCGGACCCGGGCGGCGATCCGGCAGACAACCTAGAAGAGCGCAATGGCAGCGACTCCGAAAATTTGCGTGTGTATTCTAACTTTGTCAATAACACAACATGGCAAAGGACATCGCTGGGCTATGATGCAACGGATAACTATGCCGTACTACGCAGCGAGAACGCGACGTCAGCGTCGGCGCCCGGATTAGGCTTTTGGGTTGGCAGCAGTTTGAAGTGGGTGGTCGATTCTTCAGGTAACCTCAAACCGTGGACTGACAACACCTTCAATCTCGGGAGCGATACCGGCAACGCCGCGAAAAGTGTGTTTGCTAAGACGTCGTTTAACTCCGTTGTTTATGGCCGCAACGATTTCGAGATCCCGAATGATTCATCGACGGGGACGGTATTAAACGAGCTGGCAATGTTTAACACTAATAGCCCTTCGCAAGGCGTGGTGGCCAGTACATCGTCGAGTAATAGTGTGATCGGCATCGTACAGTCGGGCGCGGGCAAGAGCGGTAACGCAGCGATTACCTGGCATGGCTATGCCTACTGTGTGTTTGACAATGCGACTACAGCCGGTGACGCGGTAGTTTCGAGTACCACCGCAACCGGGGAATGCCACGATAGCGACTCGGCTGGGCAACCGGCGACGCAGGTAATTGGCTATGTGGATGTTAGTAACAGTGTGAGTGGACAAACTAACGGAATGCGGGTCAGCTTACAGCCTCCGCCGGGGGGTGGAAGTGGTGGAAGCGTCGCTTCCGTTTTCGGGCGTACGGGAGCAGTCACGGCTGCCAGCGGAGACTATTCGGTGTCCCAGGTGACGGGCGCAGCGGTGGATTCAACGGTTGTTCACCTCGCGGGAACCGAAACCATTACCGGCACTAAAACGTTTTCGAGCAATGCCACATTTAACGGAAACCTCAATGTAGCAGGCAATATCAATCAGACGGGTAGCGGACCTACGCGGTGGTCGGGGCAGGAGTGGACGGGGACGACGGTGACTGTGCCGAGTGGCATGGCGTTTTCGCTGGGTGTGGGCTCAGACAACGTATTTCGTTGCC
The DNA here is from genome assembly GCA_963800565.1 of uncultured Acidobacteriaceae bacterium. Taxonomy (GTDB): domain Bacteria; phylum Acidobacteriota; class Terriglobia; order Terriglobales; family Acidobacteriaceae; genus Acidiflorens. The sequence goes on along the minus strand of CAWDBM010000006.1, from coordinate 1,261,573 downwards.
AACTGGCGGGTGGGACGTCGTGCATGCCTTCAGGCGGAGGGATGATCTATCCTGGGGCCGGAATTCCTAATTCGAGTGGCTCGGCATGGTCGACGTCTTATAACACATCGGGCACGGGTACGACCCTGGCACTAACTGCTTCACCAGTATTTACGGGGAGTCCTACAGTACCCGGATATGTGACCACAGCCACCACAGTCAACGGCCATGTGCTCTCTTCCAATGTTACTGTTTCGGCTTCGGATCTTACGACCGGGACGCTACCAGCCGCTCAGCTGCCCATGTCCACCTGCTCTTGGATTACGGTGCCCACGGAGAGCGGATCGGGAAACGCTTTTCCGGGTACGACTAACAAAGCCGTTGTTTGGGGAGTTTTCAATCCCTATCCTTGCGTGACCAACCATGTAGCTTACGTTGTAGGGACGGCTGACAATACCGGTAACAATTACGCTCTAGGTTTGATGACGGGGAGCTCTGGCGGAACAGCGACAATTATTGCCAGCACGGCTTCTACCGCAGGAACCACGTTCGCTCCATCCTCCGGCATCAGGACAATTGCTTGGAATGCTTCGAACATTACGGTGCCTGCGGGACGTATCTATATCGCTTTGACCAGCAATTGCACATCCGCCTGCGTCGCTTTACTGGGAACGGCTGGAAATGGCGTGACCTATGCGGCCAATCAATCGGTAAGCGTAGGTACAGGAGGGGCGGCTTTTTCCGGCACGATCACGCTACCTACCGACAGTTTCAGTTCCGGCGCTTCGATTCCCGCGCTGGTCGTTTACTGATACCGCGCTGATACTGAACTCGACAAACTCCATATGATCAAACAGGCCTTATCACTCCTATTATTAGGAGTTCCGATGGCGTGCGCTTCGAATTATTACGTCGATTGTAACTACGGGTCGAACGGTAATCCGGGAACAAGCCCGCAGTTGGCTTGGCGAACGTTGCTCGAAGTTGGAATTTCGACTTTTCAACCCGGCGATAGCATCAATTTGCTCCGAGACTGCACATGGAATGAGACGTTGACTCCCCCTTCCAGCGGAAACAGCACTTCCTTAATCAAGATCGACAGTTACGGCAATGGACGGCCTCCACACTTAACCGGCTATTTGCCGATTCCGGCACAGTGGTGGAGTCAGGTTGGAACAAGCAATGTTTGGGCCGCGACCTTGTATTCGACCACCGACGGCCTGGCGAATGTGGTGCAGTGCGGGATTCGCGGTTTTTACTGTCTAACACAACCGCCGACACAGTTAGAGTTCGTGCGGTTCGGTACGGTCTGGGGGGTAGAGCAGAGCAGCGAAGCAGCCATCAATCAGGACTGCGATTTCTGGTACGACTCTACACACTACATTTTGTATGCTTACAGCGCCAGCGGCAATCCTGCGTCGCACTACTCCACCGTCGCGCCGATTGTGCTGAGTGGCGAGACGGTACTGAATGTGAATAACGTGTCGTGGCTTGAAATTCAACATCTGCAGATCGACTGGTTCGACAGCTACGGAGTGCAGGTGCAGGGATTGAGCGACCATCTGTGGCTGGCAAACATCGCCGCCAACAGCGAGGTCGAAAACAGTACGGTGCCGTTAGGTTTTTTTGTTCAGCCAGCGGGCACGCCAGCGGACATTCACCTTTATAACACCGACGCCAATATGAATTACATGGGGTACCGCTTTAATGGATGCCTCAGCGGCGGGTGCTACTTTGAGATGAAAAACTGTCGTGCGTATGGAAATCGCACCTACGGCATTATGGATAATGTGCAGGGCGCGGTGAATTATGACTATTGCCATCTTTACGGTAACTATCTAGCAACAGCCCTCGCGGTTGACATTGCGGGAACGCCCGGGCCGACGGCCGGATCGCACAATATAACACCAGAAACCCGACCTTGGGTTCAAGTGTGGCAGAGGCGACCAGCATATACGACGGTAACTTACGACGATCCAGGACTGGTGGAGTACAGCGACACTTATTTCGGCGGAATGCTGCCGATCATGAGTGCGAAACAAATACCACTGTCGATCGCGGTCGTTACGGGCGGGACTTATTCGCAATCGATAATCGGAGAAGTACAGGGTTGGATTAACGCGGGATGGGATATCAATACACATTCAGTGTCGCATCAATACTGGAATCCGCCGTCGACAACAGCGTGCGACGATAACACGGGCCCGATTCCGTGCGATGCTTTTTTGTTGGCATACGTCGGCCTTGGCACTTACACGATGAGCATTACGCACAGCGGTGGAGGTGGGAATCTTACACTCACCACTTCGCCCTATGACCCGACTTGCTATCACTCGTGGGATCTGACTCCTGTGCCTCCGGGTGGAACTCCTAGGGCAGGCCAGATTGACACGCTGGCCGATGTTATTCCTACTCTACAAGCACAGCCAGATTGCTACGCGGTGGATGCGACTGCTTACAACAACGAATTCGCTAAAGGACGATCACACGCTTTTTCTTTGGCAGATACGTTTTCGAGTCCGGGAGTGCCGGGGCCGATGACACTTCCCAGCACGTTGCCTCTTGCTTCCAGCTGTACCACGCTTCCATCAACGCCGGGCTGCGTGCTTTTCGACGAGACGAATCTAGAAACCGATGAAATGAGCTGGGCGTTGTCGTGGATTAATCAGAATCTTTCGGGACTGCCGGGCTTGAATCTTAGCGACCTGCTTTATGTTATGCCGGGTTCGTATGGGGATGTGCTGACCGAGAACATTGCGAGCGGCCTTGGTTTTAAAGGTGTCCGCGGCACGGGTTCGCTCACGTCGACATGGGTGCTGGGCGGGGCGGATGCGACGCTGGCCAAGGGATATGACGCCTTCAATATTCTGAGTCAAGGGGCTGTGCCTAACTACCAGGGACTGAGTTATCAACAGCTGAGAAATCTAGTTGGTCGGGATGTGTTCAAGAACTCATTGTGGGGTAGACCGATTGGATACTTCTGGCACGTCAACGAACTGCGGCCGGATGAGGTCGAGAACTTTATGGATGCATTAGTGCAAGCGGGCGCAACGCTCGAATCGAACACGCAGATGGTGAACTTGTTGTTGACATGCCAGGCGAATGACTTGGTGCCGCCCGGGTTCGTAGCGGGGAGTGTTTATGTGTGCCCGGCGAGCGGAGTGGAGGCGGACTTCCGTCCTACAGCCAATTCACCAGTGCGGGACACAGGTATAAATCTGGGAACCGAGTATCAGTACGACTTACTGGGCATCAATCAGAACTCGTATGGGACGGGGTGGGAAATTGGGGCTTACGCGTACGTACCGGGGAGTTTCAGCGCGACGAATTGAGACGGGAGAGTTGGGCGGGTCTTCGTTTTTCCCGGGATGCGGGTTTTGGTCGGCTTTCATCAGGGTTAAGAAGGTGAGACGCCAAGGGTACAGAAAAACAGAAAGTAGAGCTTTCCGGCCGGGAAAGCCTTTGTGACACAAAAGCTGACTCGTGATTACTTGCTGTGGTTGGGACAACACCTAGATGGCCCCGCGGGATTATGGCGAGCCGACGGAGAACTAATTGAGCCGGTAGTCTTACTAGAGGGGAAAGCGCGGGATGAGTTCATCGAAGGGCATCTTAAGATCCGGACGAAAAAGGCGGCTCAGAGTCTTCTGTTGCTCAATCGAGCGCAGAGACAGTATTCCAAGGAGTGCACGAATCAGAATGTGGTGCTAAAGGCGCGGCAGGTGGGAATAACTACCTACATAGCGGCAAGATTTTTCGCGCAAACAATTTCTCGGCCCGGGATTTTGAGCATGCAGGTGACGCAAGATCGCGAGTCTGCGGAGGACATTTTTCGGATTGTGCGGCGCTTCTGGGAGAACCTGCCAGAGGACATGAGGAAAGGCTATCTGCGAACTTCGCACCGCAATGCGCGGCAGTTGGTGTTCCAGAACCTGGACAGCGAATACTGCCTGGCTTCGGCGGCGGAAAATGCTGGGCGAGGCCGGACGATTCAGAATCTGCATTGCTCTGAGGTCTCCCGATGGGGACGGGATGGCGACGAGGCGCTCGTGTCATTACGGGCGGCGGTGGTTCCCGGGGGGCAGATTGTACTTGAGTCGACGCCGAATGGAGCGGGCGGACTCTTCTATGAAGAGTGGCAGCGAGCGGACGATACGGGATATGCGCGACACTTTTTCCCGTGGTGGTATGACGAAGCCTATGCCCTGGAAGTAGGGCCAGGTTTCGCACTCACAGAGGAAGAAGAAGGGCTCAAGAAATTACACGGGCTGTCCTCCGAACAGATTGCATGGCGGCGAAAACAGTGGGCATCGCTGCGGGGACTGGCGGTGCAGGAGTTTGCCGAGGATCCGGTATCGTGTTTCCGGGCTTCGGGAGAATGCGTGTTCGATTTAGATTCGGTGGAAAAAGCGCTGCTCGGATCATGCGAACCGCTGGAAGTCCGTGACACGGAGCGTTTGAAGATCTGGTTGCCGGCACTGCCGGGGAGAGCCTATGTGATCGGAGCCGACCTCGCGGGGGGTGGCGTTGATGGGGACTACTCGTGCGGAGAAGTGATTGACCGACAGCTAGGCACGCAGTGCGCTGAGTTGCACGGACATTATCCACTATGAGGCATTCAGGCGATGAGATCGAGGAAAATGGAATGACGAGTGCGAACGACCCGAGTCTAAGCCGATTTGGTTCATTGCCACTGCTTCAGTTCATAGATCGAACGCTAGAAGCTGAGCGAAAAGCAACGGAGGCCGAGTTCAGGCGCTGTGATGCAGCGCTAGCAGCGCAGTCCCAAACGGACAGCCTGCGCCATCAGGCTGCAGAGGCCAGAATCCAGAAGGCGAATGAGGTTCTCGATTATCGCCTTGCAGAAATGAACAATTTCCGCGAACAGATCAACCAAGAGCGTGCAGAGTATCTACGGCGTGAGATATATGAGCGAGAACACTCTGCCTTGTCGGAACGTGTAAAGAACCTCGAAATTGTTCGTGGAGAACAAGCGGGAAGAACCGCCGCTTATGCTTCGATGGTCGCGTTCGTCGTGATCATGGTGCAGGTCTTACTGCATCTGTGGAAGCACACTAACTGAGAAGCGAGTTGAGCGTCGTTTTGGAGAAAGCCGGTAGCAAGCAGATCGAGAGGAGACGCAGTGACATTCAAGCATCCCAGCGTGCATCGCGAGTTAGTGGAGTACGCGGAAACTCAGCAGTTGCACATTGTTTCAGTCTATTCAAACCCATATCGATGGCAGCGCCGGCGTAAAACGTTTCACGATTTCCGTTTGCACATGGAGTCCAGCCCCAACGTGGTGCTGCACGTCGTCGAGGTGGCGTTTGGCGACCGTCCGTACGAAGTTACAAGCGCCGATAATCCTCTCGATCTGCGGTTGCGCACCGACTCCAGTCTTTGGATCAAAGAGTGCGCTATCAATGAAGGAGTGCGCCGATTTCCACCGGACTGGCAGTATGGCGGGTATGTAGATGGTGACTTCCACTTTACGAGATACGACTGGGCATTAGAAGCGATTCAGACGTTGCAACACCATAGCTTCGTCCAACTGTTCAGCACTTATACAGACTTAACGGGCGACACCGCGACGAGTTATCTTGGCCATCGGCCTTACCGCATGAGTACAAGTTTCGCCTGGAATTATTTGCACCCAGTTGAATTCTTGACCAGCCGGGAAACGCGGCGGGGAGGTGCGGATACTTATTATGCGCCCGCTGCGTCCGAGTCGCCATCATCACCGCCACCATCCGCGTCACGGAAAATATTTCCTTTCGGTCACCCTCCGGGAGCGACCGGGGGCGCGTGGTCGTGGCGCCGCGATGCTTTCGACGTGGTCGGCGGAATGCTGGACACATGCGTGCTCGGCAGTGCAGATTGGCACATGGCTTTCGGTTTGGTGCAAGCGACGAACGTGGCCGCGGAGATTAAGAGATGCACGCAGCCCTACGTAGAATCCGTTTTGAACTGGCAAGAACGTGCGGCGAAGCTCGATCGCGTTGAAGGGCGATCTCCGGTAGGGTGCATCGACAATTTCGCAACTCACGCTTTTCATGGCAGTAAAGCATTGCGCGCCTATGGAGAACGATGGACACTCCTGCGGAAATGGAATTTCAATCCCGCCACTGACATTGCGCGGGACTACCAAGGACTGTGGCGCTGGACGGGAAACAAGCCCGGATTGCGCGATGACGTGGCTCGATACTTCATCGAACGATCGGAGGACGGGCCACTTTTGCTGGGAGAGTCGCCGTTGGTTTAGAAGGGATCAAATCGCCGGTCTGCTTAGGCCCCAAAGACGCCTTTGACTTTCAATCCGCAGATGATCCCATCGGATTCTGCTAACCGACGTCCTCGTTCCAGTTTTCAAGAATCTTCTTTACGGCGGCCATGAATTGATCGGCGACGGCGCCATCGATAACACGATGATCGTAGCCGAGCGTGAGATGAACCACTGAGCGAATGGCGATCGAATCAGCACCGTCTTTGTCGGTAACGACCAGGGGCTGTTTCGTGATTCCGCCGATGCCCATGATCGCCACGTTCGGCTGATTGATGATCGGCAAGCCGAACACGGCGCCAAACTGGCCGGGGTTAGTGATGGTGAAAGTCGAGCCCTCAACGTCGGCGGGCATGAGCTTTTTTGTACGCGAACGCTCACCGAGGTCGCTGATTCCGCGCTGCAATCCGAGGAAGTTGAGCTCATCGGCGTTCTTGAGAACGGGGACGATGAGTCCCCAGTCGAGCGCGACAGCAATCCCGGCGTTGACGTGTTGGTGGTAGCGGATGCTCTCCCCTTCGAGCGAGCTGTTGACGATGGGAAATTGCTGAATCGCGATGATGGCGGCGCGCACGAAAAACGGCATGAAGGTGAGTCGAGATCCATAGCGCTGCTCGAAGCTGTTCTTGAGTTTGTTGCGTAGGTTGACGATGCGAGTAATGTCCACTTCGAACATGCAATGGACGTGAGCGCTGGTCCGACGCGATTCGATCATGCGCTGCGCGATGATCTTGCGCATGTTGGACATGGGCACCAGGTCGCCGGGAATTACCGCGGGTGCGGGGGCCGGAGCCTGACGTGAAGCTGGAGCGGCAACCGGGGCAGCCGCCTTTTGTTCGACGAAATCGAGAATGTCTTGCTTGGTGACGCGGCCGCCGGTGCCGGTGCCGGTCACTTTTTCCAGATCCACATTGTGCTCGCGAGCGAGTTTGCGCACCAGGGGAGAGGATCGGACATCGGAGTCGTCTTCTTGTCCGGCGTCAGCTGCGCTAGCGATCTGTGGGGGAGGGGGCGCAGGAGTCTCCCTTGTTTCCTTCTTTGTTGATGCTGTAGCCGCGGGCGTAGACACAGGAGAAGCGGCCTTTGATGGAGCGGAGGTCGAAGCGCCAGCACCGTCGCCAATTACACCGACCACAGTATTGACCTGAACCGTATTTCCTTCGGAGACCTTAATTTCCTGGAGGATGCCGCTGGCGGGGGCTGGGATTTCGGCATCGACTTTGTCGGTGGAAATCTCAAATAGCGGTTCGTCGCGCTGGACTTTTTCACCGGCCTTTTTCAGCCACTTGGTGATGGTTCCTTCGAAGATCGATTCGCCCATCTGGGGCATGACTACGTCGGTCGGCATATTCCCTTTCCATGAACCCCGGTTGCAAGAGACGGGGGAGAGCAAACAAACATTATATCGAAGGCGCGAGCGACGGAGAGGGACCGGCGAAAGCTCGTTCCTGCTTCCGTATGGAGCGGCCGCGTTCCCTAGTTTTTTCACTGCAGCCAAAAGTGAAACATGATTTTTCTGTGGAGCAAACAGCGATGAAGACTTTGTTGGCGATTGCAGTTGTTTGTTTGCCTGCCTTCGGGCAAGCCGCTTATTCGGGTCATGGATTGTATGCCGGACCCGGAATCTACGGTGGCGCGGCAGGAGGACCGCAAACATTCTATGCCGCGCTGCCTCTTTATTGGGTGGACAACACGGTTTGCAATCCCCCGGGCGGCGTCTACGACACCACCGTAATACTTGGAACAACTACCAACATTGGTCCCAACAACGCCGGTGAATCGGTCGGCGCGCCTTATGCCTTGACCTATCAAGGGCTGCTCGACGCGATGAACAACTGGCGCGATAACGCGGACGATGCGAGCCAGACGCCACATTTCGCCGACCGGTGGTGGTTGATTCAGGTTCCCGCCGGAACGGTTTTGCACGGCTCTACGTTTGACGCCAATGATGCGCTGATCAGCCTTCCCGGAAAACTCAACGCAGGTGCGGAACCTGCAAAATGCCTGGTCATCGATTCCACCACTCCACTCACTGCCGGCGTCATGGCTTGCGGCCGCGGGCTGCCGGGCTTGGGAGGGACGCGCAATCCTGGATGCGCCTCCCCGAACGACAAAGCCTCGATGTGGAAGGTGCAACTGGATAGCCCGATTGCGGCGATTGGGGAAACCGCAGTGTATGCGGGCGTGGATCTCGCTACCCCGACAAACTGGGTCAATCACGTCGTCTTACGGGATATCGAGGTTACCTTGGCTCCGGGCGCGGCCCAGAGCGCTGCCGGGGTTCACGCCGCGAAACTTATCTCTGTGGCCGAAAACCCGCTAAAGACGACTCCACCAGCGGCGATTCAGGCAGTTACCCATTTTGGCCTCGATCGCTACTACGTCCATGGTTGGGATCCCGGCGATCCCGGTCAGCCATCCGGCGCCTGTGGCGGATGGACGAATACCGGCACAGTCACGGTCGCTCCCGATGGTGGCGGCGTCAACAGCACCGTCACATTCGTTAGCGGCTCCTACTTTGGCATGACCTTCACGGTGGGATCGCTGGTCAACATTGGGGGCATAAGCTACACCATCGCCAACACGACTTTGACGCAAAACGTCCTGAATGGCCTGTCGAATACCTCGTTTTCGATTGTTGGCACGGTGACACTCGGGTCGGCAACCGCCTTCACGCAATCGAATCCGCCCTCGCAATATGCGAATGGTTGCGGCGACGATATCCAAAATGGAGTGATCTTTCACTGCGACTTCTGCTGGCGGCAAAACGGTTACATCGAGAAAATCCATTGGTACGGCAATGAGTCTCACGCCTCGCTGCAGGGGTTCAGCGACGGCCCATACAAAGACGTTAACAACTGGGAAGAAGGCGGCTCGGCCGCCTATTTCTCCGGCGGCGGTCCGGTCGATCAAAACGGCGGTCCGGAGTCGGATCAGGAAATCCGGCGCAACTATTTCGGGCGCGATCTGAATTTTCGTCAACTCACGGCGAGCGCAGGCAACAGCCCAGCGCCCCCGTGGGGCTGCGGCACCGCCGATTCGACGGCCAGCCATAATACCTGCCCGTTCAGTTGGGCCATCAAGAACTCGATGGAACTGAAGCTCGGACATCGCGTGCTGGTGGCCGGGAACATCATCGAGAACTCCTGGGCTGATGCGCAGCAGGGGAATTGCATGCTAATTAACGTGCGCACCTGCTCGGGCGGCTCGGCTTGCGGAGTTTATAACTCCATCAGCGGCCTGCCCAACACCTTCATCGACAACATCCGCTTCGAGAGCAACTGGCTCCGCAATTGCCCGGAACCATTTGGGATCTCCAATCGCTCGGGCGTGCCTAGCGATGGCGGCGGGGTCTCGCTCCCCGTGCAGGACAACGATTTTATCAATAATTTATTTTCGAACATCTCCGACTCGAATCAGTTCAACACTCCCGGCCATGAGATCGGATGGACGAGCGGGCAGGATACTTTTCCCTGCAGCATGTCGTACTCCGGGAGTGGGCCATATACGGTCACCGCGGTCTGCCTGCCCTACCAGTCGGACATTGACGGCCACATCACGAAAATTTCTAGCATCTCGAACGTGGTGACGGTGGCCGACGCCAATAGACTTGACCCTATCCTCTGCACCGGGCCGGGCGCGACCTGTATCGCCAATGGGCAGACTGCGATTCTCTCCAATCACACCGGCTGGAACGGAACCTTCGTCATGACCGGCACCAGCGGTAATTGGTCGTCGGATGGCACCGGCGGTAACGACATCGTATACACGGACACGATCAACAGCCCCGGAACTGCGACGCTTTGCGATGACAGCGGCAGCCCGACCTGCAGCAGTCTTTTGAACAGCAGAGACTTCACCTTCGCCTCACTCGGCTTCAAGATGACCGACATTTCGGTTGGCGACGATGTGTACGCCTCGAATTGCACCGCCAGCGGTTGTCCGGGGGGTGCCGACACAACTTGCACGACCAATGGCTATGCGGTCGGGGCGATCTCGGCGACCTATGCGATCACGGGCACGATCACGACGGGACTGACGGTGATGTACCAGGTCGCGACGCAGCCTTCGGCATCAAGCGCAAACTGCATCATCAACAATGGCGCGGGATTTCCGAAGTACACAACGTTCCAGGGCAACACGCTGCTGGCGATGAATGCCATCGACATCGAGGCCGCGCAGCAGTGGTGGCAGCCCATCGGCAACCAGTTCTTCAGCAACGTGTTTGCGGACAACGACTCGGGCAGGCAGAGCGACCTGTTCTGCGTTCCAATCGGCGCTGGCGAAGGCTCTCCATCGTATCCCTGCTGGGACGCGAATACCTTTCAGTTCTACAACAATGCGCTTATGGGAAGGAACCCCGCAAACTGGAACTCGGGCACGCCGATTCCATCGACTGCCGCGGCGAACACCTTCCCTGCTTTGGCTGGCTCGTATCCGACCGGTTCCTGCGCTAACGCGAATGCGCCGTTCGACTGCCCGCTGATGGCGCTGCCGTGGGCTCCGAACTTCTCGCTCGCGAGCGTGGCTGCCATGAGTATCACCTCGTCGACGCAGGGCGTGAATGTCACCCAGTTGCAGAACGTGATGACGCAGACCGAATATGTCTGTCCGGCGGGCGCGAACTGCGGTACTCACGGGCCCTATCCCGACTAACTACGGCTGTGTCGATCGTGCGGCGCGCCGTCGCTGGCGTGAGCGCACTTTTACTTTGTAGAGCATTTCGCGCGGCACCAATCGAGAAAACATATATGACGTGGTTTACGAAAGCACTCGGCGCTAACTGGAAAACGAACACAGCGGCAGCGGTGGTATTCGTATTATCCTGCCCAGCATTTATCGCCGCCCTCACCGACTGGGCTCACCACCAGTCCGCTGATTGGCGCGGTGCGCTCGCGGGTATCGTGATTTCTGTAGGCCTTGCGGCTGCTAAAGATAGCTCAACGCACTCTACAACGACTGAGGTTGAAGGTGCCACTGGCAAGGCGAAGGAGAAACGCGTTGTGGACCTATGAGCAAGCTACGGGCAAACTTCGGGATCTGAATGGCAATGTCGTCGGAGTGGGGTACGCAGGCCGCGACTTCGACAGCGTGGGCAATTTCGTCGGAGGCAAGAACAATCCCACGAAAGAAAACATCGAAAACATTGGGCCATTGCCTGTTGGAACGTATACCGCGGATCGGATGGAATTAGTCCACGAAGTGGTGGGCAGGTTCGCCATCCATCTGAAGCCGGATCAAACGACCGAAGCCAAGATAATGGCCTATGGCCGCCAACCCCTCAGTTTTTACATCCACGGCGACTCGATCGAACACCCCGGCGCAAGTTCAGACGGCTGCATCGTGCAGGCATTAAGCACGCGCCGGCAGTTCTGGAATAGCGGTGAACGCATTCTGCTGGTAGTGTCTGGTGCGCTGGTCGCAACCCATCCCGCACGTCAACTCACAACCAATAGCTAAAGTCACACATTTGAACCTGGAGGTGCTTCCTATGAAAATCATTCTCGTCTTTACGTTGTCTGTGGCGATTTTGTCGACCGGCTGTTCCGCGGCATGGATCTCAACCCTCGATTCCATTCTGGCGGTTGCCGCTCCGGCTCTGGTGGGCATTTTACAGATCGTGGCTGTTGCCAACAATCAGCCCCTCAACAGCGGTTTGGCAGCGAAGATTAACACCGATGCGACGGCCATCAAACTACTCGCCGGCGACTTCGCCAAGGCGTCGTCCGCATCTTCTTCTGGAATCTGTCAGCAGTTGGAGGCAGCTATAGGTACCTATCAGGCAGACCAGCAATTGGTGCTTCAGGTTGCGCAGGTAAGCGACACAAACACACAAACAAAGATCACGTTACTCGCCGACTTAGTGGCTGGAACGATTCAGGCGATCACCGCTGTTATTCCATCTTGTCAGAATACGACATCGGTACGGGACTTCAAAGCACAGCCACCTCTTACCTTGCGGAATTTTGTTACCGAGTATAACGCCATTCTAAAAATAAAGACGGGAAACGCAGCGGTGGATGCAATCACTCCCAAGCTGACGATCCATCAATATTCCAAGATCGAGCGAGCGATAACGTTTGGCCGCTTGCAGTAACGCTACAATTCCGACTTCTTCTCGATCTTCGCCCAGGCATCCTTAAGGGCGACGGTACGATTGAATACGAGATGTCCGGGCCGGGAATCGGGATCCACACAAAAATACCCAAGCCGCTCGAACTGGTAGCGGCTCCCCGTCGGGGCATTCGCGAGCGATGGTTCCAACTTTGCGTGCGCAACTACCTCTAACGAATTGGGATTTAAGTTGGCGGTAAACTCCTGCCCTTCGCCAACCTGATTGGGGTCTTCCTTGGTGAATAACTTGTCGTAGAGGCGTACCTCTGCGTCCAGAGCGTGCGGGGCGGACACCCAATGGATGGTCGACTTCACCTTGCGTCCATCCGGCGAGTTGCCGCCGCGTGTTGCCGGATCATATGTACAACGAACCTCAACTACTTCGCCGCTATCATTCTTCACCACTGATCGCGCGGTAATGAAGTAACCGTAACGTAACCGCACTTCGCGCCCGGGAGAAAGCCGATAGTACTTTTTGGGCGGATCCTCGCGAAAATCATCCTGCTCGATATAGAGCACCTTCGAAAACGGAACGGCCCGCTTCCCTGCGCTTTCGTCCTCGGGATTATTGACTGCTTCCACTTCTTCTACCTGATCTTCCGGATAGTTATCGATCACAACCTTCAATGGCCGTAAGACTGCCATCACGCGCGGTGCACGCTTGTTAAGGTCCTCGCGGACGAAGTGTTCAAGCATGGCAAATTCCAGGGTGCCGTTTGTTTTCGAAACCCCAATGGCAGCGCAGAAATTGCGGATCGCCTCCGGTGTGTAGCCGCGGCGCCGAATCCCGGAAAGTGTCGGCATGCGCGGATCATCCCACCCAGTAACGTGTTTTTCCTGCACCAGAGTGAGCAGCCTGCGCTTGCTGAGCAGGGTGTAAGTCAGGCTAAGCCGGTCAAACTCCATCTGCTGCGATGGAAAAATGCCCAGTTGCTGAATAAACCAGTTATAAAGCGGCCGATGGTCTTCAAATTCGAGCGTGCAGATCGAGTGGGTTACATGCTCGATCGAATCTGACTGGCCGTGCGCAAAGTCGTACATAGGATAGATACACCACTTATCGCCTGTACGGTTGTGCGCGGCGTGCAGAATGCGATACATGATGGGATCGCGGAAATTTAGATTCGGCGATGCCATGTCTATCTTGGCGCGCAATACGCGCGATCCGTCCGGAAACTCACCGCTGCGCATGCGCTCGAAGAGGTCAAGGTTTTCCTTTACCGCGCGGTTGCGGTGCGGACTCTCTTTGCCGGGTTCGGTGAGCGTGCCGCGGTACTTACGAATCTCTTCCGCGCTTAGGTCGTCGACATACGCCAGGCCCTCGTTGATGAGCTTGATCGCCCACTCATAAAGTTGATCGAAGTAATCGGACGCATAGTAGAGAGCGTCCCACTCGAAGCCCAGCCAGCGTACATCGTTCAGGATGGAATCGACATATTCCTGTTCTTCCTTCTCCGGATTCGTATCGTCAAAGCGGAGGTTGGTTTTGCCGCCAAATTCATCGGCTAATCCGAAGTTAAGGCAGATGGATTTGGCATGGCCAAGGTGCAGATAGCCGTTCGGCTCGGGAGGAAAGCGGGTCTGGATGATGGCGTCGCCGTATTTCTTCGTTTTCAGGTCTTCAATGACCTGATCGCGGATGAAGTTCGAGGGGCGAGGCTCAGGAGGCGAGCTCATAGCAGGTTCAATGGCAGATGAATTTGCACCGCTCATATCCCTCCTATTTTATATGGGAAGAGCGGATTCGCGGCGGCTGGGCGACGCTGACGAAGCAATCCACGTGATAATCTGCGTCCAGAGGGACCGCTGCCGCGGAAGATAACCGTTGCGGTCGGCGGCTTTCTTTCTTTCATGGCAAATTGCATTCGATGCGGTCGTCAGCTTCCTTCTCTTCGCTTCGGCAAGAAGATTTGCCAGTGGTGCGTGCAGCATGAAAAGGCGCAACGCGGCGAAGACGTCTCCTATCAACGAGTCGAACCCGCGCCGTGGTCGCGGCCGCAATCGAGTTCGATGGTGGTTACTCAGGCCATCTTTGGCATCAATGTGGCCGTCTTTATCGCCATGGCCTTGGCCGGTGTTTCGATGATCGACAATCCGTCGGGGCAGGATCTCGTGCACTGGGGAGCCAATTTTGGTCCTCTGACCGTAAGCGGCCAGTGGTGGCGACTGCTTACCTGCGTTTTTGTTCACGGCGGCTTGCTGCACATCGCGTTCAATATGTGGTGTCTGTGGGATCTCGGCAGATTAGCCGAATCGGTTTATGGTCACTGGACGTTTGCTGTGGTTTACCTAATCACCGGGTTGTCGTCGAGCCTCGCGAGCATCATCTGGAATCCCGTCGTCTTGAGCGTCGGAGCCTCTGGGGCGATTTTTGGAATTGCGGGAGCACTGATCGCTTCGTTTTATCTTGGCGAGTTTTCAATGCCGCGCGCCCAGATGACCGGCATGCTGCGTAGTGTAGTTGTGTTTGTAGGTTACAACCTGTTCTTTGGGGCCGTAATCGCCCGCACCGATAACGCCGCCCACGTCGGCGGCCTGCTCATGGGTTTGCTATTAGGTGCGCTTATCGCCAAGGTCGCTCCGGGACATGACGATTATCCGCGCCGGATTGCGGTGCTACTCTTTGGAGCTCTGGTGGTTCTCGGAGCCGGCATGTGGGTACACCGTGCGCACGCCTATATGCAGTATGGACAAAGCGGAGTTGAATTTCTCCAACAAGGAAAGGCAGACGAGGGGATCGCGGAATTGCAGAAGTCGGTGCGCTTGCGGCCCAATTTTGCCCCGGCCCACGCTGCATTGGCGCAGGCCTACGTTGCCAAGCGCGATTTTGCAAATGCAGCCTCGGAACTGCAACGCGTGATCGCGCTGAGTCCGCGGGATGAATACGCCTACTCCCACCTCGGAATGATTTACCTGGAGGAGAAGCAGCCGACAAAAGCAGCGGACATATTTAATCAATTGCTCAAGATCGCCCCCAACAGCGCGGACGGGCACGGCGGACTGGGGGATGCTCTCGCCAATCAGAATCAGAATCGGGAAGCACTCGAGGAGTACAAGCGAGCAGCGGCCATAGACCCCGGCTATCAGGGCGTGTATTTCAACATGGGGATTATGGAGGCGCGACTCAAGCTTTACGACGATGCCATCGCGTCCTTGTTGAAGCAGCGGCAAACCGCGGATGATGCCGACACTGAACACGTGTTGGCGGAACTCTACGAAGCCAAGGGTATGATGAGCGACGCCGCGACCGCACGGCAGAGGGCAGCCCAGCTCGCAGCCTCTCGCTAGATGTTCTCTGCACTACTGTAGCTTCGCGATCGCCTGATCGATCCTCGCCAGCGTCGTCTCGCGTCCGAGTACCTGCAGCGTCTCAAACAAAGGCGGAGCATTCTTGCGCCCGCAAACGGCTACTCGAATGGGCTGGAACATCTGACCCGCTTTAACGCCCATCCCCTGGGCGGCCGCGCGGAGCGCCTGATCCAGCGGATCATGCGCGAACTCTGTTTGTGGGAGAATTTCGCGCGCTCTCGTCAAAACTCTAAGCGCCATCGCAGAGTCGCCTTTTTGTGGGATAAGTTCGGCTGGGTCATACGGCGGAAGTTGATCGACAAAGAAAAAGTCGGCGGCGGTGAGAACGTCGCGCAAGAGCTTAATGCGCTCGCGGATGAGTGGCGTGATCGCATGCATCTTCTCCGGCGCAATCGAAAATCGAGCGGCGCGAACGATAGGCAACAGGCGCGCGCTGAGATCATCGATGGAAAGACCGCGAATGTGTTCCGCATTGAGCCAGACGGCTTTCGGGTCGAAAGTCTCGTCAGGAGTGGCGGCTGGCTCCTTGAAATTAATCACCGCATTAGCGCGATTGATGCCTTCTAGCGAGAACACGTCCACCAGTTCCTTTCGAGTCATCTTTTCGCGATCATCTTTTGGCGACCAGCCGAGGAGGCAGAGAAAATTGATGAAAGCTTCAGGAAGGAATCCGGCGTCACGATAGGTGGTCACGCTGACGACGGGCCCGTGGCGGCGCTTAGAGAGCTTCGACCCGTCAGGCGCGACGAGCAGCGGAAGATGCGCGAATTGCGGCGGTTTCGCGCCGGCGCCTTCGAAAATCAGCACATGTTTATAAGTATTCGAAAGGTGATCCTGCCCGCGAATGATGTGGCTGATGCGCAGGTCGATGTCATCGGCGCATGAGGCGAGGTGGTAGGTGGGCATGCCATCGGAGCGGAGTAGGGCGAAGTCTTCGATGTCGTCAGCGGATTTGATCTGCTCGCCATAGACAGCATCGTTGAAGCGCACCTGCTCGTCTGCGCCTCGGGGAACACGGAAGCGCAGTGCGAAGGATTCTCCGGCCGCGGCCCGGCGGTCGCTTTCGGCCCGCGAGAGCTCACGCACGCCGGGATTGAAGAGCCAAGTCTGATTAGCCCCCGATCTTTCGCTCTCGCCCGTGTGGGCCGGCGTGAAATCGCGGTAAGCTAGCCCTTTCTGAAAAATGACGTCGGCAATCTGCTGATGGAGCGCAAGGCGTTCAGATTGCTTGTATTCCTCATCCCACCCGAGATCGAGCCAGCGCAGGCCTTCAAAGATGGAGTTGACGGAGGCGTCGGTGTTGCGCTCGACATCGGTGTCATCGAGGCGCAAAACCATCGTGCCTCCATTGTGGCGGGCATACAACCAGTTGAAAATGAAGGTGCGGGCACTGCCAACGTGCAGAAAACCGGTAGGCGACGGTGCGAATCGGACACGAAGCATAACTTTTTAGTATAGCGGGAAAGCGCCTTGCTAGAGTGCCCTTCCGCGTGTCGCAACCCCGCGCTTGGTTGGTTACCAACCGGTTACGAAGGTAATATTCTAGAGGAACACCGTTATGGCGGAATCGCATCCTATTATCAGATACTTTGACAAGGAAACGCCGTACCCAGGGCGGAACTTATCACAAGACACCCGTTGTTTCGATCTGTCTGGTGTGACAGGATAAAACGCAATAGGGTTCCAGCCGGCTACGACTACGATTGCCAGGATATTTGACTCATGCATAGCGTTGCCACAGGTTTGGTGCTGATTCCTGGGGCCGTGGCCCTATTGGTTCTTCTCGTCTTTACCTACCTGTACGAGCAGAACCGCCACAGTTATTTCCGCGCCTGGCAATTGGCGTGGGCCGCCTACACGCTGCACTACGCGCTGAAGGCGGTGGAATATTTTTCGGGACCTTCCGCGTCACTGTTCTTTCTGAGTTCGCTGCTGCTGGTGGTCATGGCGGTTTGCATTTTTGTCTCGACCCGCCTGATGAAGGTCACATTCCAGCTGAAGTGGTATGACGTTGCGCTCATGGTGGTCGGCGCACTCCTCGCGTATGTGGACTTGCGAGCGCAAAAGGCGAGTGGCGCTTTCAACGAGACAGTAAGTCCTTTGCCGGCATATTTGCGGCTGGAAGTGGCATTGGCAGCGATGCTGCTTTATTGCTCGTTCCACTTTTACCGCTACGCCTTTCGCAGAAATTCGGTCGCGTTCCGCATGCTCGCATTTTCGCTCGCGCTCTGGGGAGCGTTAATTGGCGCGGGACAATTCCACCAACCCTTCCTCGAAGTCGTGGGCCAGTTTGGCGGTTTCCTGGGGCCGATCCCTCAGATGCTGCTGGCCATCGCCATGGTGATGGTGTTGTTTGAGAACGAGCGCAACGCGGTGCAGGACAATGCATTAGAATTCTCGACCCTCGGCGTCGATCCACGGCGTCTGCTTCTGGCATCCGACCTGGTGCCCAGACTGCAAACCTTTGTAGACCGGTTAGTGGCACCCCTGCCTTCGCGCCGCGCTATTTTTTTTGTTTCTCAGCCGTGGCGAGGCGCATTGCCCTCGGTGCAGAAAGGCTTTTCTTCGGAGTTTGTGGAAAAGTTGCAAAAGACGCAGGCGGGAGATTACATCGCCGAACTCGCCTACCGGCGCGGTGGGGTTGTCACCTTCCACAACCTCCGCGAACTCGAGGAACCTTTACCGGTGCTTTCCGGAGGAAAGTTCGAGATCTGCAAGCAAACGCTGCTGGCGGAGGGAATCACCGACCTGATGGCCGTGAGCCTGCAGACTCGGGAGCATAATTTCGGCGTCCTCCTCTTCCCCCACGCTGAGCGGCGCATGTTCGGCTCTTCGAATCTGCGCCTGCTGATCGGGCTCGCTCTGCAGATTGCCCTGACCCTCGAGAACTACGTGGTCATGCACGAGGCTCAGCGCAGGACGAAGGAATTCGAATTGCTCACCGAGATTGGGCAGGCGATCAGCTCTCATCTCGACCAAGATGAAGTTCTGCGCACGGTGCAGGTTGAACTCGGGCAAATTTTCGATACCAGCACTTTCTACATCGCGTTCCAGGAGGAAGACGAGATTCGCTTCGAACTCGAAATCGAAGGCGGCGTCATCCTTCCCAAGCGCTCGCGTAAGTTCGGCAACGGGTTGACTGAATACATTTTAAGGACAGGAGAACCTCTCCTGATCGAGTCCGACCTGGAGCAAACACGGCAGAAACTGGGGGTGGAGTTTGCTCCGCCAAGGCCCGCTCGCTCATTCTGCGCTGTTCCTATTTTTCTCGGAGGCAAACCGGCGGGGGTGATGGCGGCGATGAGCACAGAGCGCGAATCGCAGTTTCAGGCCCGCGATCTCGAAGTCATGCAAACCGCAGCTGGCCAGCTCGGCGTCGCCGTCGAAAATGCACGCCTCTTCACTGAGGAGCAGCGCCGCGCCCGGCATTTAGCCTTCCTTAATACTATTTCGAAGATGGCAATCTCGAGCGAAGATGCGGCGCAGATGATGGCCGACATCGTGCGCGAGATCCAGAAGAACTTCCGTTACGATCACATCGGCATCGGCATCATGGACTATGCCACCAAGGATATCGAGATCAAAGCCGAGGCGGGAACGACATCGCAAACGCTAGGACGCCGAATCCCTGTGGGTAGCGGAGTGCTGGGCAAAGTTGCGCGCACCGGCGTTAGCGCTCTGGTGCAAAATGCGGGGCCGGGACAACTCGCAGGCGTGCTCCCTGAATCTCGCGCCGTGCTATGCCTTCCCATCAGCTATGGCGAAACTCTGCTTGGTGTGCTCAACATTGAGAGCCGGGACGAAAATGCGTTCGCGCCTCAGGACGTTTTGATTTTGAATACTCTGGCCGACCTTCTGGCGACGGCGTTGCACAACTCATTCGTCTTCCAGCGGCTGCAACAGCAATCGATCACGGATGGACTTACGGGCATTAAGACTCGCCGCTTCTTCTGGGAGGCGTTGAGTTCCGAGTGGAAGCGCGCGTCGCGTTCCGGTCGGCCATTCTCCGTGGTGCTGATCGATTTGGATAAGTTTAAAGAGGTCAATGATTCCCTTGGGCACTTAGAAGGCGATCTGGTACTGGCGCGGGTGGGCCGCTTGCTCGAACAGAAGTGCCGTCAATCGAATGTCGTGGCCCGCTATGGCGGAGACGAATTCATCATTCTCATGCCAGAGACTGGCATCGAGCAAGCGCAGGTGTTGGCCGAGAGATTGCGACTCTGGCTGGCCACCGATCCCATGCTCGAAGAACACCACATCACCGGAAGTTTCGGTGTCGCCAGCTTCCCCGTGCACGGTTTTGCCATGGAAGATCTGATCCGTGTCGCCGATGCCGGTATGTATGTGTCCAAGCATGCAGGCGGCAATCAGGTTTCAACCTCAGATGCATTTGGCGAAGGCTCAGCCGTGCAACGCCAGCTGGTTTCCGGCTATATCGAAGGGTTTCTTCAACGCGAACATAACGGGCCCGAGCATCTGGATGAACTGGTCAGCACGCTGCGCAAGCTCTGCGGACGCGAAGATGGAGATCGGCGAGCGATCCGAGAGGCGATTGAGGCCCTATCGCGCGCCGCGGAACTCCGTGAGCACAACGCCGCCGGCCACGGCGAGCAATGCGCGCACTACGCAGGTACTATCGCGCGGGGTCTAAATCTATCCGAGAAAGAAGTGGAAGAGGTGACCTTCGCTGGGCGCGTGCACGATGTGGGCAAACTATTCATATCCGAGCGAATTCTAAACAAGCCTGGCGCGCTTACCGAAGATGAATTCGCGGTCATCAAAATCCATCCGCAAGTTGGAGGGAGCCTATCGCGGGCAATTCCTGACACCGAACGCATAGCCCAAGCTGTCGAATCCCACCATGAAGCGTTTGACGGCAGCGGCTATCCTTTGGGATTGAAAGGCGAGAACATTCCGTTGTATGGCCGCATCATCGCAGTCGCGGACGCGTATGTGAACATGACCAGCGACCGTTCGTTCGCGCCCCCGAAAAGCGACGATCAAGCGCTAACGGAGTTAGGAAAATTGAGTGGAACTCGCTTCGACGGCATGATTGTCCGCCTCTTTGTCCGCTTGCTTAGGATGGAAAGGCCCTCGCCCGTCTAGACGGCGAGCGGCACTACGTCAGAGTCAACACCAGGGTTGCGTCTTTGGGCAGGTAGCTCTTACGGCGAAACCAATCTTCCATTGCCTCCCGCAACTGATCAAGCGGCACAGTCGTTCCAATTTCCAGGCAACCATCGGCGACCGGCAAGGTGTCGTCAAACACGGACGCGTTCGTAAAGTTACGCATGCTGAAATTGTCGAGCCATTTCAAGGGACAGGTCTGAATCTGCCCTTGATGCTTGTATTCCACGCGGACCTTGCGGGCGAACATACTATTGATTTAAGCACAGGGCGGGCTCATCAAGGCGCGTTTCCTAGCGGGCGGGAGAGGCCGTTGGTTCGACATCAGACACGACACCTTCCAAGTGCTTCAACATTTCCTCGACAGTCAGCGAATACATCTCGCGGCCCAGTCCTTCGCCTGATTGCAAAGCCGTTTTTAGGTAATGGCCAGCGATTTCTTTGGCAAGAGCGTCAGTAATTACCTTCCCCGTGCGCTTTTTATATTCGACCCATGCCGGATGCGGCAGCGCGACCCACACCGGACGCCCGTCAACCAGAAATTTGATATCAACGGCATCCGCGTGGCGAGTAGCAATCGCCACGATGAGCGCCTGATATAGGCAGTGCACTTGTTTCTTGGTCCAGCGGTCGGTAGCGATGAAGTCAGTAAACATAAGAATTTGAAACCACAAATGCTAGCAATGGCTACTCAGTAAATATAGCGTTTGACGCGGGTGTGGAGCAAACCCCCGGCGTCGAAATTCCATCGGTTGCGCGCACTCCATCAAAAGTTGGGACTGGTGATCTGCCTCAGTTGTCCGGGTTATTGAAAAACAACTTGACCGCAATAACAAAAGCTCTGCTAGCCTATTCCTATGCCGCAGTCCGTGAAAGAGCGTGTAGGAAAGTTGCGCGAAGAGATCGCTGAAATCAGCGAAGCAAACCGTCTTTATCTACAGGGAGGCAAGAAGTTAATTGGAGCGTCCGACCAGGAACGGCGACTGCAGCGATTGCAGGAAATTATGGACGAACTCATGTCGCTGACCGATTGGAAGAAAACCTAGCTCAATCTGACGCTTGCACCTGCATCCCTTCTGTAATCCAGAGTTGTGCCGGAGCGCCTTTCGTGGTGCGCGTCGCAGTGGCTCGAAAGCCCTCGCCGCTGGTCTCCACATCGTAAACATACGGCGGTCGCTCGCCCTTGATCGTAATGTAGCTGCCGGCGATTAGTTCCCCCATCGAAGCATACTTTCCCTGCGACGCCATGAATCCGCGCTCGGCATTGGCGATGCTGATCAGATCGTTCTTCACACCCGTGATGGTGGTGACTTCTCCCCCGCTGCCGTTCCCGGCGCCAGGATTCAGCGTCTTAACCTGTAGGGAATAAATGTACATGCCGATCGCCATAGTGACCATCGTGCCTACAAATCCGAAAACACGCCCTATGCCCATAATTAGCTCCGCTAATGCCATTGCAGCGCAGAACTTAAACGTGGGCAAGTAACCACAGTGCTGATCTGGAGATGGCCTGAAAACTACGGCTAAAAGAAAGAAACAAAGCGGTTTTGCGAATGGCGACCCCGGAGGGGCTCGAACCCCCAACCCTCAGTTCCGAAGACTGATGCTCTATCCAATTGAGCTACGGGGCCATCCGCCGGATCTTACACGGTGCGATCCGGCAGATATCGATTTTACACCGCAAGGCGCACGCAGTTCACGGTTCCTCTGCCGGGGTTAAGTGTTCCTCCGCGTACCCCAGTGACCTCTGTGGTTAGCGCATTTCGCAAATAGCGCCAGGCCGCGCAATGCTAACGAAAATCCTCCGTGCGTTGTAACATAAAAACGCCCCTCGGAAGCCCTCTTCATGTCCTTCGTGCCCAATCCCGTCGCCCACACCAGTTCGCGCTTGCTCGAGTTCGAAGCGCTGCGTGATTTGATCGCCGGTTACACCTCTTCGTCGCCGGGCCGCGCTCGCGTATTAGAACTTCAGCCGTCGCTCGATCGCTCGTGGATTGAAAACCAACAACAGCTGACCGCTGAGATCCGCGAGTATCGGCGGGTGGGCGGGCGTTTCGAGTTTGCTGGTTTGCCCGAAGTCAAGAAGCTGATTGAGGAATCCCGCATCGCCGGGGCCGCTCTCGAAACCGCCGAAATTCGCGACATTATTCTCATCGCCGACCGCGCATCGGAATGGCGGGAAATCGTGCATCAGCCTCCCGCCGCCATGCGCTCCGACTGGGGAGCGGTGGTCGCGCTTTCCGCCTGCATTCAGGATTTCGCCAATTTCCTGCGCCATTTCCGTGGCAAGATCCTGCCCGATGGCACGCTCGACGATCACGCGTCGGCCGAGCTGAGCCGCATTCGCCGCGAAATCGAAAAGCAGAAACGCCAGATTCAGGAATCACTACGCGGCTACCTGCGCAAACTCGCCGAAGGCGGTACTGTGCAGGATGAACTGATCACAATTCGCGGCGAGCGCTTCGTGATCCCGGTGAAAGTCGAGCAAAAACGCCGCGTCAACGGCGTGGTGCACGGCGCCAGTTCCAGCGGGCAAACCGTTTTTGTCGAGCCACTCGAAACCATCGAACAGAACAACGAACTCGTTCGACTGCTCGATGAAGAACTGGTCGAGATTCATCGCGTCTTGCTTGAGATGACGCGCCAGATCGGCGAGAACGCCGACGCGATCTTGTCCGCGGCCGATAGTCTGTCAGAACTAGAACTCCAGTTCGCGAAAGCCCACTTCGCCGAAGATTACAACTGCGTAGCAGTTAGCTTGTGTGGAGCGGACACTCCTGTCCGCTCGGCGAGCGCAGCTCGCCTCATTCTCCACCGCGCGAGACATCCTCTCCTGGAACGCAATCTTAAACTGAAGAACATCAAAATCGTCCCAATTACCATCGAACTCGAAGGCGACCACCGCCAACTAGTGATCACTGGGCCGAACACCGGCGGCAAAACAGTCTCGCTAAAAACCCTCGGCCTGCTGGCGCTCATGGCGCAATCGGGCATCCCCGTTCCCGCAGACCGCGCCGAGATGCCAGTCTTTGACGGCATCCTCGCTGACATTGGAGATTATCAATCGATCGAGCAAAATCTCTCAACCTTTTCCGCGCATGTTACGAATATTGATTTCATCTCGCGCACAGCGACTGCGAACTCTCTCGTGCTGCTCGACGAACTCGGCTCCGCCACCGACCCGGAAGAGGGCGCAGCGCTGGCGGTGGCGATCGCCGAGCATTTCCGGAAAATCGGATGCATGATCGTCATCTCCACCCACCACACCTCGCTTAAGGTTTACGGCGCCAATACACCAGGAGTAATCAACGCTTCCGTGGGCTTTGACGAGGCCACGCTGCAACCTACTTACGAACTTAAAATCGGAGTGCCCGGACCGTCCGCTGGAATCAATATTGCGCAGCGCCTCGGACTGAATCCCACGATCATCACGTCGGCCCGGTCGCGCTTAGGTTCTCAAACGCAAGATGTAGGCCACTTCCTCGATCGCCTGCATTCCGACTTGCGCGATCTTGAAAGCGAGCGCGCTCGCATGAAAGATCGTGAGCAGGAACTGGAACGCGAGAAGTCGCAACTGGCCGCCGAGGGCCGCAAAGAACAGCAGGCCAAGATTCGCGAGATGGAAGCCAAACTCGGCACGCTTTTTCGCGACTTCGAATATCAGGCTCGCGAAACGGTCAACGCGGTGCAGGATCGAGCCGCTGCCCAGAAGTTGTCCAAAGACTCCGAGCGCCGCATCGCCAAAATGCGCCGCGAATTTCGCGAGCAATTCGACGCCACGGTCGTAGCCCACGCGACCGGCGCTGATCGCGGCGACCCAAATGCCCAACCCAGCTTGGTCAAGCACGTCTCCGAGGGCGATACCGTGAAGCTCAAATCGATGGGACGCGCTGCTGTCGTCAAAAAGAGAATCGGAGATAATCATTTTGACGTCGAGATCGGCTCGATGAAGATGCGCGTCGCCCGCGACGATATCGCCGAAGTTCTGAGCAGCGCGACGCGAGCCTCGGAATCGCCAGTGCAAGCCGCTCGCTCCCGCGGCGTCAGCGTCTCTCTGCAAAATGAATCAGGCAACATAAACATGCCGAGCGAAATCAATGTCATTGGTCGCACGGTGGACGAAGCCACCAGCGAAGTCGAAAAGTTCGTCGACCGCGCGTTTCTGGCCGGCATGCCGCGCGTCCGCATTGTCCACGGCAGTGGCATGGGCATTCTCCGTAAGGCCTTGCGCCAATATCTGAAGCAGCATCCGCACGTGGAGTCGATTGCGGAACCTCCATCCAACGAAGGGGGCGGAGGCGCTACGATGGTCGAGTTACGGGTGTAGGGCGTTCTGCGCGCGTCCCGGCGATTCATTTTTCCGCATCACAATAAATATTTGCTTTTCATTCGCCCTCAGGCATACTGCTTTTCGTGCGATCTAGAAGGAACACGCAGTTCAATCACCGCAAAAGTTTATTTTCGGACTGATTTTCCTCTGGTGCTCCGCATACTTCCACAGGCCGAAAAAGGTTACGATGCAACGCACTCAACTTAATATTGTGGCTACTCTCGAAACCTCAGTCGGACGTTTGCCGTCGAACCTTGAAGCCGAACGCTCCATCCTCGGCGCGGTTCTGCTCGATAATCATGCTTTCAATGATGCGGCGGAGCATCTTAAGCCGGAAGATTTCTCCATCGACTCCCACCGCCGCATTTATTCGCGAATGATGGATCTGGCCGAGTCTTCCCGGCCGATCGATATCATTACGCTGGTCGAGGAACTCGAACAGAAAAAAGATCTTCAGGCCGTCGGCGATGTGGGTTATATCTCCGGATTGCTCGACGGCGTGCCCGACCGACCTTCGATCGAGCACTATGTACGCATCGTCCGCGACAAGTCTATTCTGCGCGGGCTGATCAGCGTAGCCACTGCCGCCATCGCGAAGGCGACCGAGCAGGCCGATCCCGCCGACGAGATTCTCAACGAGGCTGAGGCTGCGGTCTTTCAGCTTTCCGAGAAGCGCATCGGCAAGGGCTTTCAGGGGATCAAAGAAATCGTCCGCAACTCTTTTGGCTCAGTCGATGCCCTGCTCCAGCGTGGACAGCGCATCACTGGCCTCGCCACTCATTACACCGACCTCGATGAGATGACCAGCGGCTTCCAGAAAGCCGATCTGGTGATTGTTGCGGCGCGGCCCTCAATGGGTAAGACGGCTTTTGCCATGAACATTGCCGAGAATGCTGCCATCGATGATGGCAAAGTCGTTGGCGTGTTTTCGCTGGAAATGTCGAGCGAAGCTCTGTTGCAAAGGCTACTCTGTTCGCGAGCAATAGTGGATGCGCAAAAACTCCGCACCGGCTCGCTCTGGGGCGACGATATGAAAAAGATCGTTCGCGCCATGGAAGAGCTTTCGAACGCGCCGATCTTCATCGATGACACTCCCGGCATCTCGCTGAGCGAAATGCGCGCCAAGGCGCGTCGCCTCAAGCAGTCGCAGGGTCGCCTCGACCTGCTGGTGGTTGACTACCTGCAGCTTATGTCCGGCGGCAGTAAGCGCTTTGAGAATCGGACGCAGGAAGTGTCGTCGATCTCGCGTGGGCTGAAGGCGATTGCCAAAGAACTGGGCGTTCCGGTCGTCGCCCTGTCGCAGCTGAGTCGTGCTCCTGAGAGCCGCGGAGGCGATCACCGCCCGCAACTCTCCGATCTGCGCGAATCGGGATCGATCGAGCAGGACGCCGACGTCGTCATGTTTATCTTCCGCGAAGAGATCTACAAACAGGACGATCCCGATCTGAAAGGCCGCGCCGAGATCATCGTCGCCAAGCAGCGCAACGGGCCCATCGGCAAGTTCAACCTGGCGTTCTTGCACAACTCGACGCGTTTCGCCAATATGCTGGAAGGCAATAACGAACCTGCCGAGTAAAATCAAGCCCTTGCGAGCGCTGGAAAGTGGGTGCCGCGTGCGTGCCCGTTCTCGCAACATACAATCAATCTAGCGTTTTGAAATCCGACCGCGAAGCAGTTCCGCCCTGTGGAAAAGTTTGTGGATGCGAAGGACCACGTTTCACATTCGCTACCACCGACCGGCCGGTGGCGATATTTCGGCGCTCTTCTGTCGGCTCTAAAGCTATGTTTCTAAGTTGGTTAACTCTTGCCGTAGAGGCACCCGACGGAAGCGCTTGCGAATCAGCACTTTCGTCACAAAATGCGAGATTTGCACATAAACCGAAAGGCTGTACTCCGCATCCCTAGCGGTTAAGAGGCGGCCCGAGCGGTTCAGGGCGGCAAGAAATCAGGGTTTTTGGGGGGACCTAGCTGCTGCCTTCGCCGACCTTCAGTACTGCCAAAAAGGCCTCTTGCGGTATGTCCACCCGCCCGATGCGCTTCATCCGCTTTTTGCCTTCTTTTTGCTTTTCCAGCAGCTTGCGTTTGCGCGTGATGTCGCCGCCGTAGCACTTTGCGAGCACGTTCTTGCGGATCGCCGGCACCGTTTCGCGGGCGATGATCTTCGCTCCGATTGCCGCCTGAATCGCCACCTCAAACATCTGCCGCGGGATCAATTCTTTCATCTTCGCCGCCAAGGCTCGCCCGCGATCGTACGCGAAGTCGCGATGAATAATAGTAGACAAAGCGTCGACCGGCTCGCCGGCCACCATAATATCCAGCTTGGCCATCGGCGAGGTCCAGTTGCCCGAGAGATGATAATCGAGCGAAGCGTAGCCGCGCGATACCGACTTCAACCGGTCGTAAAAATCGAGCACGATTTCGTTCAACGGCAGCTCATACTGCAACATGACCCGCGACGCGCTGACATACTCAAAACTTTTCTGCTTGCCGCGTTTTTCTTCGACCAGCTTCAGAATGCCGCCCACATACTCTTCATTGGTCAGAATTACGGCGAGAATGACCGGCTCTTCGACCTTGGCGATCTCGCTCGTATCGGGCCAGCGCGAGGGATTATCTACCTCGATCACTTCTCCATCGGTCTTGGTGATCTGGTAACGTACGCCGGGCGCCGTCGTGATCAGCTCGAGATTGTATTCGCGCTCCAGGCGTTCCTGGATGATCTCCATGTGCAGCAGGCCCAGAAAGCCGCAGCGGAAACCGAATCCGAGAGCTACTGAACTTTCCGGCTCGAAGAAGAATGACGAATCGTTGAGCTTCAATTTTTCCAGAGCCTCACGGAGTTGCGTGTGTTCGTGCGCGTCTACCGTGTAGAGGCCGGCAAACACCATGGGTTTGATCTCTTCAAATCCCGGCAATGCCTGCAGCGACGGCCGGTCATCGTCGGTGATTGTGTCGCCTATCTTCGTGTCGGCGACGTTTTTAATATTCGCGATGATGAATCCAACCTCGCCCGCCACCAACTCGTCGATCTCCACTGGCTTCGGCGTGAGCACGCCCAGAGTTTCTACCTGAAAAACGTGGCCGTTCGACCATAGGCGAATCTTCTGTCCCTTGCGCAGCCTTCCTTCGAAAACGCGCGCCAGCACCACCACTCCCCGGTAGGGATCAAACCAAGAGTCGAAGAGCAGGGCCTGCAGATGGCGCTCAGGCGAGCCCTTCGGTGGCGGAACGCGCTTTACGATCGCTTCCAGAACCTCGGGCACGCCCTGGCCGGTTTTTGCGCTGATCAGCAGCGCATCGCTCGCGTCCAGGCCAACCGCGCTCTCGATCATTTCCTTGGTGCGTGCGACGTCGGCACTTTGCAGGTCGATCTTGTTGATCACAGGAATAATCTCGAGACCGTGATTGATCGCGAGATATGAGTTAGCCAAAGTCTGCGCCTCAACCCCCTGCGAGGCATCGACTACGAGGAGCGCACCTTCACATGCGGCCAGCGAGCGCGAAACCTCGTAGGAAAAATCGACGTGGCCGGGAGTATCGATCAAGTTGAGCTGATAAATCTGACCGTCCAGCGCAGGGTATAACATCCGGACAGCATGGGCCTTGATCGTAATTCCGCGCTCGCGCTCCAGGTCCATCGAATCAAGCACCTGTTCCTGCATTTCGCGCATGGCAAGCGACCCGGTAAGCTCCAGCAGGCGGTCCGCCAGTGTGGATTTTCCGTGGTCAATATGCGCAATGATCGCAAAATTGCGGATGCGAGAGGCTTCCATGAAGATAGGTCGATTCTAGCAGGCAAGACTGTGTGACGCGGACACTCTTGTCCGCGACTGTGTGCAGTATCTGAGAGCAAAGTAATAGAAAAGGGCGCGATTTCTCGCGCCCTTTGCAATCCAGCCGCTGACCTAGTCTCTAACTCCGTCCATAAACGCCCGCAACTTGCGCGAGCGCGAAGGATGCCGCAGCTTCCGCAGCGCCTTAGCCTCAATCTGCCGAATGCGTTCACGTGTCACCGCGAACGACTGGCCGACTTCTTCAAGCGTGTGCTCGGAGCCATCTTCCAGCCCAAAGCGCATCTTGATGACCTTCTCTTCGCGCGGCGTCAGCGTGCGCAGCACCTGCGAAGTCTGGTCTTTGAGGTTGACGTTGATCACCGCTTCCGCCGGAGAAACTACCGCACGGTCTTCGATGAAGTCGCCCAAGTGTGAATCTTCCTCTTCGCCGATTGGCGTTTCGAGGGAGATCGGCTCCTGCGCAATCTTCAAGACCTTGCGGACCTTCGCCACCGGAATGTCCATCCGCTTAGCGATTTCTTCCGACGTCGGTTCGCGTCCCAGTTCCTGCACCAGTTGCCGCGAGGTGCGGATCAGCTTATTGATCGTTTCGATCATGTGCACAGGGATACGAATCGTGCGTGCCTGATCAGCAATGGCACGAGTAATCGCCTGCCGAATCCACCACGTGGCATAAGTCGAAAACTTATATCCGCGGCGGTATTCGAACTTGTCGACCGCCTTCATCAGGCCTATGTTGCCCTCCTGAATCAGGTCGAGGAACTGCAGTCCGCGATTGGTGTACTTCTTCGCAATCGAGACTACCAGTCGCAAGTTGGCTTCGATGAGCTCGCGCTTGGCGTGCTCCGCGTCCATGTCGCCCTGGATGATTTCGCGCTGTGTGCGCTTGAGTTCCTGGAACAACAGGCCGGCTTCTACTTCGAGCTTTTCGAGCTCTCCGCGGACCGCGCGTGACTGCTTCTTGTATTCCTTCTTCTGTTCTTCACTCCGCGTCGCATCGGCCCGCTTTTCCAGATTCTGGATCTGCCGGTCGAGAGAGCGCATACCGTCGACCGTGCGGTTGACGCGGTCGATAAGGCGTTTGCGTTCATTGTTAGTGAAGCCAAGCTTGCGAACCGCGATCGACGTGCGCACAATTGCATGCGCCAGTTGAAAGCGGTATCGCCGATGGTCGCGCGGCCGCTTCTTCAGATTGACCGCTGCCAGTTTTTCCTGGAGCGGCGCAACCTTCTTGTAAAGCTTGTCGAGCGTCGCGATCTTGGCGAGAAACTCTTTCAGACGTTTATCGACAATTTCTTCCGTGATCTCCTCTTCGTCGAACGTCACCAGCTCTTTAATCGAGCGGACGCCCTTCTCGAGGTCCTCGCCCAGGGCGAGGAGTTCACGAATCACGATCGGCGAGCGCGAAAGCGCTTTCAGAACCCGATTTTGGCCACGCTCGATGCGCTTGGCAATTTCAACTTCGCCTTCGCGCGTGAGCAACGGAACAGTTCCCATCTCGCGCAAGTACATGCGGACGGGATCGTTGGTTTTTTCCAGAGCGCCCGGGGTTAGGTCGAGTTCGACATCCTCGGACGCATCATCAACTTCCTCGAATTTTTTTTCCAGATCGGTCGTCGGCCCTTTCGAGCTTTCGAGTACATCGATTCCCTGCGTTCCGATCGTGGTTAGCAGATCTTCCAGGTCTTCAGGAGAGTGCACATCGTGCGGGATAAGGTCGTTGACCTGATCATAGGTCAGATATCCCTTCTCTTTGCCTGCGTCGATCAGCTTTTTTATGTCGTCGTACTTGTCATCAAGTGCCAATGCAGATTATCCTTCAAGGCGTCGCTGGTGAGCGCACGCCAAACTTTTCAGCGGTGGGAATTGGTACGGAGTTGTGCGCGAGGCGCACAAACCTTAAAAGTATAGCACGCCGGCTACGGCTGTAGCCGCGATGCAATGAAGTTTGCGCCCTGCCCAGATGCCTTCCGCCGCCCGTATCTCTTTTTCCGCTAATTCTTTAGATGGTTGGCGGAGACATTTCGTTCCAAAGTTAAGACCTAAACCGGTCAGAAAGTCTGGCATCGGCGGTTTTGAGTGCCCAGACGACCCGTTAGCCGCGTGTTTACGGTAGGAATCCACGCTAGGACGCCTCGCTCGCCGCCTCCGCCAACCCTGGATCCATCAGGGCCCGCTTGAAACGCACCTTCTCGTGCAAAAGCGCTTGCCTCTCCTCGAGCGGCAAAGCCGAGCGCTGTAAAGCGAGTTGAACCTGTTCCAAGCGACGCCGCAGATAGATTCTCCGCAAAGCCCGCACCGCGCCTTCCACCATTTCTGGCGTGAGTTCCTCCTCCTCATGCATGAGGATCGAGGCGAGCAAACGCCGATCCTCTTCGCCCTTCGGTAGGGACATAACGTCCGGCGTTCCCGCGCCAGCCCCGAGCAGCGCTTCGATCAGCGACTGCGAGCTCAGTCCCTCATATAGATGCTCCGACTGCAGTGCATAGTGCGCTTGGCGGGCGGGATCGAATTCCTCATCCGTTCCGTCACGGGCCGAACTGCGAGTCTCGCTGGGCTGTATCTGGTTTGCGGAAGCCAGCGCCCGGATTAGGACCCGCTCTGCGCCCGTGATCTGCGCCTCGGTAACCGTCTTGACCTGGATCGCCGAGCGATTTGTGGCAGCATGCTTTAGCTCCTGCCGCAGGACCGCCGAATCAATCCCCAGCTTCTGCGAAATCTCAAGCGCCAGTTCATCGCGCACAATGCGGCTCGGCACTCGCTGAATGTGCGGCAGAAGATGATTGACCGCCTTTACCTTGCTCTCCGAATTGCGCCCCGGAAACTGCGCCCGCGCCCGATCGATCAGATAATCGAAATATTTTTGCGAGCTTCGCAGCGCGGCGCCATAAGCGTCTTTTCCCTTGCGCCGTATGAACAGATCAGGATCGAACCCGGTTTCAAGCGTTACAACCCTGATGTTGAATTCTTCTTCGACCAGCAGACCAAGCGTGCGCTCGGTGGCGCGGGCTCCAGCGGTGTCAGGATCAAAATTGACCACGACGTTCTTCGAGAATCGGCCTAGCAGTTTTGCCTGCAGCTCCGTGAACGCTGTCCCCGAACTGGCGATGACATTATGAAAGCCGGCCGCGTACACGGAGATGCAATCCATCTGCCCCTCGACAAGAATCGAATAGTCAAGCTTGCGAATCGCTTCTTTAGCGTTATCAGAATTAAAGAGCACCCGCGACTTCGAATAAATCGCCGTCTCCGGAGAATTTAGATACTTCGGCCCGGCCTTTTCGTCAGTACAAAGAGTGCGCCCGGTGAAGGCAATCACTTTACCTTGGTCATTAGCGATCGGGAACATCGCGCGATTGCGAAATTTGGAATAGATCGCCGGTGGCTCTTGGCTCTTACCTTTTGGCCCGACGCCCGTACCCGTTGCGGTTAGCAGTTCGTCGTTCGCGTCGGATATATCTCCGCGGTTGTCATTCTGGGCCGAACGAAGGGCCTCCTCTTGCTGAGTACTGACCGCCGAGTGCTGAGTGCTCTCCTTCCACGAAAACAACCCGCTCGCCCGCAACAGATCTTCGTCAAATTCACGGCGCAGCGCGTCGCGCAACTGGAAACCGGAGTCGGGCGCATAGCCGATGCGAAAGCGACCGATTATCTCTGCATCGAGCCCGCGGCCCTTGAGGTATTCGCGGGCGTTGGCGCCCTCGGGCCGCCGCAGGCATTCCTGGAAAAACTCGGTGGCGCGCACATGCACATCAAGCAGCGCCATTCGCAGCTGCGCGTCTCGCGCCTCGGCCGGACTGGAAAAGCTGATCTTCGGCATGGGGACGCCGAGCTTCTGCGCGACCAGCCGGACAGCCTCTGGAAAACTAATGTTTTCGATCTTCTGGATGAAAGTAAAAACGTCCCCTGATGCGGCGCACCCGAAGCAGTAATAAAACTGCCGCGCAGCGCTCACCGAGAACGAGGCCGTCCTTTCCGCATGAAAGGGACAAAGCCCTGTGAAATCCCGCGCTCCCGCCTTTTTAAGCTTGACGTAGTCGCCGACGATGCGGACGATATCCGCCTGCTGCTTAAGCGTTTCTTTGAAATTGTCAGAAGAGGTCATCGAGGGCGGCACGGTGCTCCCATTGTAATTCGGGCGAGGGCATAAAAAAACAAATGCGGCCTGGGCCAGCCACCCAAGCCGCATTGTTATCGCGGATGTTCCGAACCGCCATCTTTCGCTGGGCGAAAGACCACCATTCACTGGACTCCGAAGAGTACTGTGGAACGATGCTGCCCGAAGCTCTCGCTTCAGGGCCAAGATTCAACGCTTAAACCCTCCTCGGAAGAAGGATCTTTGAGAAGGCCGTAAAGCCTGGGCACCGGCACACTGGACATGCGCCGAATTTCCCCCGGTGATTCACTCTCAAGATCACCGGCAACGCTGAACCCTGCTGGAACTAATTCAGAACATCTCACGCTTTGACTGTCAGCACTTTGCGGCAGCTGAAAAATTAACGCAATCGTAAAGTGCGCCTCCATTGTGTAAAAACTGTGGAGGGGTGAAACTTCCTGTGGATGCAGAAGGAAAAGTGGCGATTAATTTCGCGGCCGCCACGAACACCACGGCATTAACGCGCCAGCCACCTGAGGCCACCTGCTATTACGTGGTCCCACCCCCGCGAAGCTGCCGTACAATAGGCGCGATGATTGCTCATCTTCGCGGAACCTTGCTGGCGAAACATCCCAATCAGGCGATCGTGGAGACTCATGGAGTCGGCTATGACGTTGCGATCAGCGTGCCGACATTCACGGAAATGCCGGCGGCGGGCGCGGAAGTGGCGTTGCATATCCATACCCATGTACGCGAGGATGCGCTGAATCTCTACGGATTCTTGCGGCTGGCGGAAAAACAGCTCTTTGAAAAATTGCTGACGGTGAGCGGCATCGGCCCGAAACTCGCCATCACAATTCTCAGTGGAATGCCGGCCGACGAAATGGTGGCGGCGATTCGAGGAAACGACGTGGCGCGGCTCACGCGCATTCCAGGTATTGGCAAGAAAACGGCGGAGCGCATGGTGCTGGAGCTGCGCGACAAGCTGCCAGCGGCAACGGGCACGTCCGAAGCAAGCTTTGCGCCGGCGAATTCGATCGAAGAAGACGTTATTTCGGCGCTGGTAAATCTGGGCTATCAGCGAGCGGCGGCGGAGAAAGCGCTTTTGACGGCGCGCAGCGGCAAAGACGCGCAGAGTTTCGACGTAATGTTTCGTAGCGCGCTGGGGCCGCTCTCGAAGTAGAGCGACTTATCAACAAACAGGTTCCAGTTACGCTGACTACCTGGGTTGCATCACCGCTATGGGCAAGGAGGTTCTCTGCTAAAACGCCTGTCGCAGATCGCTCTCGTAATCCTCTGCATCGCCGTTGCGTTTTTCTTTGAGATTCCGCAGCTGTTGGATGAGAACCAGAATAAGCTGCTCAAAAAACCGCCTTATGCCGCGTCGGCGCGCGCACTCGCTCTGCACAAGCAACTTACCGTCGCCGACCTTCATGCCGATTCGCTGCTCTGGGGGCGCGATCTGTTAGAGCGTGGAACCGACGGGCACGTGGATATTCCGCGATTGGCGGACGGCAATGTCGCGCTGCAAGTGTTTTCCTTGCCGACGAAGAGTCCGCATGGCCTGAACATCGAGAGCAATGATGACAAAAGCGATGATATTCATTCACTGGCGATTGTCGAACGCTGGCCACGGGCGACCTGGAACAGCCTGACCGAGCGCGCCCTTTATCAATCGCGGCGTCTCCATCAATTCGCGCGTGCCTCGCAAGGCAGCTTCGTGGTGATTGAGAGCGCCTCCGACCTTCACCATTACCTCGAACGCCGCCGTGCCGATGCCCATCTTACGGCTGGATTGCTCTCGATTGAAGGAGCGCACGCGCTCGACGGCAACCTTGAAAATCTCGACGTTCTTTACCGCGCCGGTTACCGCATGATGTCGCCCAGCCATTTTTTCGACAACGATATTGGAGGCTCCGCCGCAGGAGTGCAAAAAACCGGCCTGACCGAAAAAGGTCGCGAGTGGGTGCGGCAGATGGAAGCGCGGCACATGATTATCGATTTGGCGCATGCTTCGCCCAAAACGATCGCCGATGTTCTGGCGATCGCCACGCGTCCGGTGGTTGTCTCGCACACCGGCGTCAAAGGCACCTGCGACAACAACCGCAACCTGAGCGACGATCAGATTCAAGCAGTGGCAGCCAAAGGAGGGTTAATTGGCATTGGCTATTGGGAGACAGCGACCTGCGGCACCGATGCCCGCGCAATCGTGAGAGCCATGCGCTATGTTTCGGACCGCGTAGGCGTCGAGCACGTGGCGCTGGGCTCGGATTTCGATGGGGCGGTCACCGAACCATTTGACACGACCGGGTTAGTTGAAATCACGGATGCCATGCTGCAAGCCGGTTACTCCGAGCAGGAGATACGCCTGATTATGGGAGAAAATGTGATGGGATTCCTGGAAGTAAACTTGCCGGAGAAATAGCAGGCAGCATGCCGGCTCTGCACGAGATGTCGTGTTTGGCCGATTGATAGATTAAAGTCGAAATCTGCGAATCGGAAAGAACAATTGCGGATCACAAAACAGGAAAGACGCCTCGAAAAAGCCTGTGCACGAGTGCAGGCGTATGTGGGCCCTGGAAGGTCCCTCGCCGATGAATTGATCGCTGAACGCCGCGAGGAAGTCAGTCGTGAAGCCTCGACCCCTCGGAATAAGAGTGTTTCGGTGCGGAAAAAACATTAGTTACCCAAAAACCGTAGATACAAGTCGCGATCCTGGCGGCACGTCTCCGCCATTTGCTTTACCTTCTGCCACGCCTCCCGTTGGGTATCGTCGCGCACCCGATCTTTTATGCGCTCCCACTCCTCAAGAAAAAGCTCCATCTGGAGGTGGTTGAAGACAGTTTTGCCGAGCGGATCAATGCCGCTGAGCGCCAAGAAGTCCCCGCGTTCTCCAGCAGGTATCAACCCGTGGAGCACTACCCATTCGCCGTGCTCGCCAAGATCGTCTTCCAGTTTCACTAGCAGAGACATGACTTAATCCTATAAGTGACACGATGCCACTGGCCGCAATGTAACAGCATGGGAGGACGTTGTCCAAGGCGAGTTAGGTGTCGAAAGTAACCACGAAGTTATCCGCTGGAGCAGTTGTGCATTGCGCTCAGGCTTCGCCTACGTGGGCGCCGTGCTGGAAGTGGTATTGCAGAATCTTCGCGGCCAAGGCGGGAGTGACACTCTGTCCTTCTCTGTGCGCTTCGACCAAGCGGACTACTTCGCCGCGACAAATGACCTCCGTCGCGGCCAACCCCGCGATCTCCGCCGGCAACACGAGGCTGATCTCAAGCTGGGCATTCGGATGCAGCATCTCCTCCCCATGGAACAGCATCCCAGATCGACTGATGTTCTCGGTGGTGCCTGGGTGCCAGCTCTTCTCGCCGAGCGGGCGATAGCGCAATGGCAACTGGAGATTGAAGCGGCGCGCTCGAAATGGCGGGATTTTCTTCTCGATCGCGTCGGCTGCCGAGCGAGATGACGTAGCGATCTCCGGCGGAATTGGCTCCGAGTCGAGTAACTCGCGAACCCGGTCTTTGAGCGCAGGCAGGCTGAAAGGTTTTTGCAGCAGATTGATGCCGGCATCGATTGTGCCGTCGTGACCGACCGCGTTCTCCGCATAGCCGGACATATAGAGCACGCGAATGTTCGGCAGCAGTTTGACGACTTGCGCCGCCAGTTCGCGGCCATTCATGCCGGGCATGATGACATCGGTGAGCAGAAGATCGATGTCGCCCTCGTGACCATCGACGATCTGCAAAGCTGCGGCGCCGTCTTCGGCTTCGAGGATCTTATAGCCTTGCCGCTCCAGATACTGGCGGGCGAGGCGACGGAGATTAACCTCATCTTCGACAACCAGAATCGTCTCCTGGCCATGCTCGGCGCGCGGAAGGCCGAGAGATTCCTGCGCGGCGGCGGCATCTTCGTGGCCGTCAATCCTCGGGAAGTAAGCGCGAAAAGCCGTCCCGCGATGGGGTTCGCTATCGACGAAGATAAAACCGCCGCTCTGTTTCACGATGCCATAAACGGTTGAGAGGCCTAGACCGGTGCCCTTCGATCCTTTGGTGGTGAAGAATGGCTCGAAGATGTGAGACTGGGTTTCATGATCCATGCCGACGCCAGTGTCGCTGATGGCGATCATCACGTACTCGCCAGGGATGACGGGCGTGTGGGTACGTGCGAAGTTTTCATCGAGTGCAACGTTCGACGTGACGATGGTCAGCTTGCCGCCCTGGGGCATGGCATCGCGAGCGTTAACGGCGAGGTTCATGATGACTTGATCGATCTGGCCAGGATCTGCGCGGACGGCGCCCAGGGCTGGGTCTGGCACCATAACTAAATCGATATCCTCTCCGATCATGCGGGTAAGCATCTTCAGATTTTCGGCAACCAGTTCATTCAGGTCGAGCACTTTCGGTGCCAGCATCTGCTTGCGGCTGAAGGCGAGCAACTGACGGGTTAGGGAAGTCGCGCGCTGCGCCGCATTCGAAATCTCCTGCGCGGGTCCGCGGAGCCGTGGGTCGGGTCCAAGCCGTTCCAGCAGAAATTCGGAGTAGCCAGAGATGACCATGAGCAGATTGTTGAAGTCGTGGGCGACGCCGCCGGCAAGGCGTCCAATGGCTTCCATCTTTTGTGCTTGACGGAGTTGCAGTTCGAGCGTGCGAGTTTCCGTAAGGTCTTCCATAAAGATTTCGAAACTGTCTCCGTCTTTGCCATTCGGGATGGATCGTCCCGAGATGCGGGCTACGATGGCCGCCCCGTCCTTGCGCACGCACTCGGTGGTTACATTGTTAAATTCTTTACGGGCGCGAAAATAATCAACCGTGCGAAACCATTGCTGGGCGTCGGCATAGAGGCTCCCCAGATGCCGCCCCGTGAGTTCGGCGGCGTTGTCATAGCCGAACATAGCCACCAGCGCAGGATTTGCGTCCCTTACAATTCCAAGAGCATCGCAGCGGCAGATGCCATAAGGAGCATTCATTACGAGCGAACGAAAGTTGCTCTCGGAGCGTCGCAGGCTATCTTGGGTAGCGCGCAGGGCAGCGTTAAACCAGCAAATCAGCAGAGCTACGGCAGAGAACAAGGCGAGATGGGCAATTGCCCGGTGATACTCACGCGGAGTTTGTTCGCCGGTGAAGGAAAAGTAGGCGCTGACCGTTAGCGCAAAAGAAGTGGCGGCCAAGCCGGGCTTCCATCCTCCATACCAGGCGCTGATCATCACGGCAACGGCGAATATGACGAAGCGGCTCTCAGAGACGTCGGAAAAAAATAGCGTGGGAATCAGCGCGAGAACCGTGCTGAGGAGAGCGACTCCGTAGCGCAGAATAGGCGCGCGCGCCGGAGCCACTGCGAAGCTGCGGATGAGGGGGAGGTTCATTCGCATGGCCTTAATGCTAAGCGCGGGCGGCGCGCTGAGCGAGTTACGGCAGTCCACCGCAATTTCCTGGCGGCACAGTGGCCAGAGGTACACCCGTCAGGTGACACTTGCCAGCATCACCCTGGGCAACTTCACAGAGGTAAACAGGTTGCCCACAGCCTAATCTCATTGGATGCATTTGGCAAAACTCGCTGGTACAGCCTGGTATCTGGAGAGGCAATATCTCTCTCCCCCGCACTTAGATGTTTGGATTCGTGCGCCTAACCAGGAGACGCCGAGCTTACAACGCGGCTTGCAACATTGCCCCACAACGACGAAACTATCGGATCAGCGGTGAGATCAGGGGCAAAGCGGTTAGGAAATTCGCAATGAATATTGGCTTTTTCGGCGGCAGCTTCGACCCCATCCACCGCGGACACATGGCCCTCGCTCGGGCGGCGGCGGAGCGGTATGCTCTAAAACAGGTCTTATTCGTAACGGCGGGCATTCCTCCACATAAACAGAAACATCCGCTCACGACATTTATTCATCGTTATGCGATGGTCGCCCTCGCCACGCAAGACGAACGGAGCTTTGTACCCTCGATGCTAGAGGCGCCGCCGATGGAGTTAAAACCCGGCACGAATCTTCCCGCAAATTATTCGATCGATACGGTAAGGCGTCTGAAGCAAGTGACGAAAAAAACAGATCGACTTTTTCTTCTGATAGGAATCGACGCCTTCCGCGATATTGCCAAATGGCGCGAGGCGAGTGCGCTGCTGGCGATGTGCGATTTCGTCGTGGCCAGCCGTCCCGGATATTCGCTGC
Organism: uncultured Acidobacteriaceae bacterium; assembly: GCA_963800565.1. GTDB lineage: Bacteria > Acidobacteriota > Terriglobia > Terriglobales > Acidobacteriaceae > Acidiflorens. Next base: position 1,222,369 of record CAWDBM010000006.1, on the reverse strand, counting down.
GGGATGTAGCCGAATCGTTGCCCGAAGAGTTGCGGCCCCCCGCAGCCGTGACACATCCATTTCACAAGCACGCCGCCATAGGCGACCTGGTTTTGCCCGGGGTCACCATTCACATGCTTGAGGGAGTTCAACATAACGTCTCTGGCACGGCGATTCGTAAAGCGGCGGCCGACGGCAAGTCCCTGGCCCGATGGCTCGACCCGCGCGTCGCGGATTATGTGCGGAAACAGGGACTCTATCGCTGAGAGTAATGATGTGGGCGACGCTCAGCCGCCGCCTCCTCTCCATCGGCGGGTTACAATCAATGAGCCGCCTATGAAGAAAAAGGACGACCTCAAAATCCAGGTGAATGAAGCTATCCTCGCCTGCCAAGACAAACAAGCCGACGATCTCACGATTCTCGAACTGGAGAAAGATTCGGGAGCATTTACGGACTACTTCGTGATGTGCAGCGGCACGAATCCGCGGCAGATCCAAGCGATCGCCGACGCCGTCGATGAGCGTCTGGAGGCATTAGGCCTGCGCGTAGCTCATTCCGAAGGCTACAAACAAGCGGAGTGGGTATTGCTCGACTACGTCGACTTTGTCGTGCATATTTTTTCCGAGAAGGCGCGCCAGTTCTACGATCTCGAACGGCTGTGGAAGTCAGCTAAACGGCTGGAGCCGGCCGAACTTCTGGCGAAACCGAACGCGCTTCGTCCTGTGACCACCGAAGCACAGATCACTCCCGCTGCGCCAAAGAAGCCCCGTAAGAAGAGAGCTTGAAGTGTGCGCTTCGAATCCGCCCCGTGGAGTTCCTCATATCGCCTTGTGGCGTCGGAAAAGTGGAAGGCGAAATCAGCGGTCCTCGGTAGCGCGGTCACCGAAGCTTTCGTTGAATACTCAAAACCGTTGCCGGATATGCGCGTGCTCGATCTGGCCAGCGGAACCGGAGAACCTGGCATCAGCTTGGCGAAGTGCGTTGGTCCAGAGGGTTCGGTCACTGCGCTAGACCAGAGTTCGGAGTTGCTGGCAATAGCGCGCGAGCGCGCCCGAAATAAGGGACTCTCGAACTTCACCATTCAGCAGGCAGACGCCCATAAACTCCCGTTTCTCGACCAGAGCTTTGACCTCGCCACTTGCCGTTTCGGCGTGATGTTTTTCAGCGATGTGAACCGCGCTCTAACCGAACTCCGCCGCGTGCTGAAGTCAGGAGAGCGAGCCTGCTTTGCCGTGTGGGGTCCGATGGAGCAACCGTATTGGCAAAGTACGTTGAAAATTGTGCATCGGCATGCAGGTGGGACCATCATTGAACCGCCGGGCGCCGATCCTTTTCGATTCTCAACCGCAGGCTCTCTTTCGAAGGCGCTGAGCGCCGCCGGATTTCACGACGTCGAAGAGACGACTCGTAATTTGCCATGGGTCTGGCCCGGAGAAGCTGAAGAAGTTTTCGAATACGCCTGCGCGGTGGCTGCTCCGTTCCGGCCAATGTTGGAGCGGATTGCTGCCGAAGATTGGCCGGCGATACGCGTAGAAGCAATTGCGGCGATCGAGCGCTATCGCGTTGAAGACGAGATTCGATTCGGTGCCGATGTTATCTTCGCGTCGGGAAAAAGATGAATTACAAACCACCGCATGGTCGAATTCTTCCTTCAGTTGTCGGCGCGGAGGCTCGATAAGTTCTGGCTCCGCGTAACGAAAAACTTCGATGTGCGTTTCGTTCTGACAGGATTTCTGCCACTTTCGTGCCATTTCGTCTCGATTCTCCACAGCTTCCACCGTCTTGCTACTTGCATTCCCGTATGGAATTTACAGATAATCAGGACAGAGAGCTGACCGCCGTGTATCGCTACAGCCGCGCAGATCTTTTGCGCATACTTCATCTCGTTCCTCGCCAGCTGCAAACCTGGGAGAAGGCCGGACTCGTATCGGCCGCCGAAGAGTATTCTTTTTTCGATCTGGTCCAAATCAAGAAAGTGCGCGACCTCTGCGCCCAACGCGTTCGTCCCGCTGTTATCCGGCAATCTCTCGAAGCCATGCAGAAGCAGGTTGCAGGCATGGGCAATCCATTACTCGAAGCTGGGGCCTACCGGAGCGGGCACCGCGTCGCTTACCGGCACCAGGGGCGGCTTTTGGAGCCTATTGCAGGACAGTTCATGTTCGATTTCTCATCTGACGAGAGTAGAGTTGTTAGCAGCCCTCCGCGCAATGGGCCAGAGTTGGTGGTCACCGACGTTGCCGATTTGTTTGCGCGCGGGATCGTGCTGGAAGAAAATCCGGCCACGCAGGGCGACGCAATCACAGCCTATTTGAAGGTTCTCGAAATGGATCCCCTACATGCCGCCGCGCACATCAACCTCGGCACCCTCTATTACAACCGGCAGGAATATGGGCTGGCCGAGAAACACTACCGTTCCGCAATTCAGATTGATCCCCGCTACGCGCTCGCGTATTTCGACCTCGGCAATGTGCTCGATGAAACGGGCCGAGTAGAAGAAGCGATCACTACTTACACCACCGCGATTCAACTCGCACCCACCTATGCCGATGCGCACTACAACATAGCGCTCGCCTACGAGAAGATGCGCCAACCGCGCAAGGCGCTGCAACACTGGCGCGCCTACGTGAAGCTTGACACCGCTGGCCCGTGGACCGTCCACGCCAAACATCAGATCCAGCGCATCTTACAAAGTGATGGCTTGAAACTGGTGCATTCCCGCAAGGCAAATTAGGATCGCGAACTGACGTTTGAAAAGAAAGGGCGCAGATTTCTCCACGCCCCCGGGGAAGCAGCCGGTTAAATCCTTCGGAACCGTTTCTCGATTAGTCCACTACCAATTTATTGTCGACGCTGAAAGCGCCTGACACCGAATTCGCTCGCATGCCCGCGATGGTCTTGTCCATCGTGCTCTGCACGGTCCCATAGAGCGTAACGTGTCCGTTGTCCACTACGATCCGGATCGGATCGATGGGGTCGTTCGCGTACTTACCGAGCACTGAATCACGATAAATCGCTCGCGCTGTGCGCATTCGAATCGAGTCGTCGAACCCCGAAACCGGCAGCACTTTCACGTCATCCACCACGTCTCTCACCCCCGAAGTGCGCGCAACAATCGCAAGCGCCGAGTCCTTCGGCGGATCCCACATCGCATCGCCGCTCAGAGTTACAACGCCGTCTTTCACGCTGAGTGCAACATAGTTGAAAGCGTTGTCGGAGTATCCGACACGATCGTGGGCCAACTGCTTTGCCAGTTTTTTCTGAAGCTGCGCGTCGGGCACAGTTTCCCCCGCGACCGTTATGTCGTTGCGAACGCCCGTGACATCTTTGATCTTCTTAACTTTGCTTGCGGCATCGAGCTTGTCCCGATAAAGCTCGACTGTGCCATTCAGCGTCACGATGCCATCCTCGACGGTTAGACTCACGTTCTGTAGCCGCTTCGCGTCATGAATCTTCTGGCCGACCGCCTGCTGAATCTGCTCATCGTAACGGCCCGTGGCCGCCATCGCAGTCATAGTCAGCAGCACGAACAGCGCTACTGTCACCGCTGTTAATTGTTTCCTCATAGTTGTCACCTTGCCGGAGTTCGATATATGTTTCTGTTATTAACCGGCTAGTTAAATAGATGCTTGATATTGCCTCGAAGATTTGCGGTGAAGGTAGTTTTACAAATAATTACAGGCAGGGAATTAATGCAGCCGGGTATGAGAAGAGGATTTTCCATCCGGATGAGAAACTTTCAACGCGTCCTTTTTCTCTTCGCAGTCACTTTGCCATCTGTAACTTTTTTCGCAAACACTCGCCCGAATATCTTGTCAATGTTGCTAAGCTGGCGCTTCAGATCAAATGCGCGTTCAATTTTTGCCCGTGGCACGTATCCACTAATCTCCCGATCGTTCACGACCAGTTCATGGAAGTCGAGATCTTCCTTCCAGGCGCGCATCGCATGACTCTGCACCAGGCGATACGCGTCCTCGCGCGACACGCCGCTCTCGACTAAATCGAGCAATAACTGCCCGCTGAACACCAGGCCACGCGTGCTTTCGAGGTTCGCCAACATGCGCTTTGGATAGACGAACATCGTCTCAATCAAGTTCGACGTCTTATTCAAGAGATAGTCGGCCAGCGTGGTTGAATCCGGAATTATGATGCGCTCGGCCGAAGAGTGTGAAATGTCGCGCTCATGCCAGAGCGCGACGTTCTCGAATCCAGCCTGTGCGTTCGCCCGCACCACGCGTGCAAGCCCAGAGATCTGTTCGCTCGTGACAGGATTCCGTTTGTGCGGCATCGCCGACGAGCCCTTCTGTTTTTCGCTGAAATATTCTTCCGCCTCGCGGACTTCAGTCCGCTGCAGATGCCGTATCTCGGTAGCAATCTTGTCGAGCGTGGAAGCAATCGTAGCCAGCGTTGCCAAGTAAAACGCGTGCCGGTCGCGCTGAATCACCTGCGACGAGACAGCCGCCGCTTTCAATCCCAGGCGCGCGCACATCTCTTCTTCCAGTTCAGGCGTGAGGTGGGCGAAGGTCCCAACCGCACCCGAGAATTTCCCTACGCGCAAATCCTCAGCCGCCGCCTTGAAGCGCGCGATATTGCGCTGTGTCTCCGAATACCAATTCGCAATCTTGAAGCCAAAAGTGATTGGCTCGGCATGGATGCCATGAGTCCGCCCGATCATCGGAGTATCCTTGAATTCCCACGCCCGCCGCTCCAGCACATCTGCCAGTCGCTCCAGGTCGCCGGTAATCAGCGACGAAGCCTGCTGAATCAGCAATGCCTGCGCCGTATCGACTACATCGTTCGAAGTCAGCCCATAGTGAAACCAGCGCGCATGCGGTCCCACAATCTCCGCGACCGCGGTCGTAAAAGCGATGACGTCGTGTTTGACCTCAGCTTCGATCTCGAAAATGCGCTCCACGCTGAAGTTGGCGCGTGCGCGAATCGCCTTGGCGGCGTCTTTCGGAACAATGCCTGCGGCGGCCAGCGTTTCAGTCGCCGCAACCTCGACCGCCAGCCAGGTGCGGAAACGGTTCTCGTCGCTCCAGATGCGAGCCATCTCTGGTCGTGTATATCGTGGAATCAAAGCGCTTTCTCCTGAGGGGGAACTGTGGATTGTAAATCAGCGGACTGGATCCGTGCAGCGCAGTCAGACGGATTTGCGCTGGAGTCGCAGCCGCCATCGGTCGAATGTCAAGTAGACAACCGGCGTCGTATAGAGCGTGAGCATCTGGCTCAAGATCAGGCCTCCCACAATCGTGATACCCAACGGCCGCCGGAGTTCGTACCCCGTGCCTGTTCCGAGCGCCAACGGCAGAGCGCCCAATAGCGCGGCCATGGTCGTCATCAGGATAGGACGAAAACGCAACAGGCAGGCTTCAAAGATAGAGTCGATCGGCTTCTTTCCTTCCTTGCGCTCCACTTCCAGGGCGAAGTCGATCATCATAATGGCGTTCTTTTTGACGATCCCAATGAGCAGCACAATGCCAATAATCGAGATGATGTTCAGATCCACCTTAAACAGCATCAACGCCAGCATCGCGCCCACGCTCGCCGAGGGCAGCGTGGAGATGATCGTGATCGGGTGCACGAGGCTTTCATACAAAATTCCGAGAACGATATAGACCGCGAATAGTGCGGTCACAATCAGAATAGGCTCCGTGCCGAGCGATTGCTGATAAGCCAAAAGCATCCCGGCGAAAGACCCTTGCAGCGTACTGGGCGCGCCCATCCGCTTTTGCATCTGGTCTATGGCCAGGGTGGCATCGCTCAAAGATTTATTCGTTGCGAGGTTGAAAGACACGGTCACCGATGGAAACAAGCCGGTGTGGTTAATCGCAAGCGGTGTTGTGTTAGCGTGGCTCGTGGCAACCGCCGACAGAGGGATATTATTCGTCCCGTTACTGGTGGTCGCGGTATGCAGGTAGATGTCTTTCAAACCCTCCGGACTTTGCCAATACTGCGGAGCGACTTCCAGCACCACGTAATACTGATTCAATTGGGTATAGATGATCGATACTTCCGATTGGCCAAACGCGCTATAGAGCGCCGAGTTCAGCGATTGCACTGTGAGGCCAAGCTTGGCGGCGGTCAGGCGATCATAGGTCAGCAACTCGTCCAGGCCGCCATTTTGCTGATCTGAACTTACATCCTGCAACCCGGGAAGGTGCTGCATCTGGGCCAATATCGCGGGCCCCCACGTAACAAGGTCCTGCACATTGTCGGCTTGTAGGGTGTACTGGTACATCGCGTTACTGCCACGCCCGCCGATGCGCAAATCTTGCGCGGCTTGAAGAAATGCGGATGCCACCGGTAGCCTGTTCAATTGCGGCCGCAAGCGATTGATAACTTCAGTAGCGCTAACCTTGCGCTCTGCCAGCGGCTTCAACGCGATGTAGAGCGATCCGGTATTGGTGGCGCCGGAGCCCCCGCTGAATGCGATTACATTTTCAACGGCAGGATCTTTCTTGATCACAGCGCCAATTTGCCGGATGGAATCGTCCATCGCCGGGAACGATGAATCCTGCGGCCCGCGCACGCTGCCCTGAATCGCGCCTGTGTCCTCCACCGGGAAAAGGCCTTTTGGTATTTTGATGATTAGCACCACGTTGAGCGCGATGGTGATCAAAAGCACGATCAGCGTGGGAGTCGGATGCTCCAGCACCCAGTGCAGGCTGGTGCGATACCAAGAGAGCATGCCGTCGAAGAATTTTTCGCTCGCCATGTATAGCCGGCCATGCTTTTCCTCGCGTTCATTCTTTAACAGAAAAGCGCACATCATCGGTGTCGTACTCAGCGAGATCAGCATCGACACGAAAACGGCCGTCGAGAGGGTGACCGCAAATTCGCGGAAAAGACGCCCGACGATTCCACCCATCATCAGGAGCGGTATGAACACAGCAATCAGCGAAATACTAATGGTAAACACAGTGAAACCGATTTCTTCCGCACCCTTGAGCGCGGCAGGAAAAGGCTTCATGCCATCTTCGAGATGACGCGAAATGTTTTCCATCACGACGATCGCATCATCGACCACAAATCCGGTAGCAATGGTCAAGGCCATCAGTGATAGATTATCCAGCGTGTATCCGAACAGATACATCACCGCGAACGTGCCGACCAGCGAGACCGGCACGGCCACCGCGGGAATCAGAGTGGCGCGTCCGTTGCGCAGAAAAGCAAACACTACGAGAACAACCAGGCCGATAGAAATCAGTAGAGTCCGCTCGACATCGCTGACCGAAGCGCGGATGGTGGTGGTGCGATCTAGGACGATCGTCGTCTCAATGCCCAAAGGAATGGTTGCCTGGACGTAGGGCAGTTGCGAGCGGATGCGGTCGACCGTATTAATAATGTTGGCGCCGGGCTGCCGAAAGATGATGACCGTGATCGCGCGTTTGCCATTGAGATAACCGGCGGCACGAACGTTCGCCACCGAGTCCGTGACCATGGCGACATCTGACAGACGGATCGCCGCCCCATTCTTGTAGCCGACGACGATGGGCTTGTAGTCTTCAGCGTGCGAAATCTGGTCGTTGGCGAGGATGTCCGCACTAACGTCGCCGTCGCTGATCTGTCCTTTGGCAAGGTCAGAGTTTTGCAAACTTAGCACCGACTGCAAATTCGCCAGCGTCAGTCCATAGCTGGCCAATTGTGTGGGGTTGGCATCGACCCGCACCGACGGCAACGCGCCCCCTCCCACGGCCACCTGCCCCACCCCTTGGATCTGCGACAACTTCTGCGCCATCACAGTAGAAGCCTCGTCAAACATTTTGTCGGGGCCATATTTGTCCGACGTAAGGCCGAGGATCATGATCGGCGAATCGGCAGGATTGACCTTGCGATAACTAGGATTGCCGGGGAGGTTAGCCGGCAAATAGGTTCGCGCAGCGTTGATAGCGGCTTCCACATCGCGCGCTGCGCCATCGATGTCGCGCGAGAGGTCGAATTGAATTGTGATTGACGTGGAGCCAAGTGTGCTCGATGACGTCATCTCCGTCATCCCTGCGATGTGCCCCAACTGCCGTTCCAGCGGAGTGGCGACCGATGACGCCATAATCTCGGCGCTCGCTCCCGGTAAGCTTGCGCTGACTGAAATTGTAGGAAAGTCAACTTCTGGTAGGGGCGCGACCGGCAGCACCTCAAACGCGATCGCGCCTGCGAGTGCAACTGCTACCGTAAGCAGCGTGGTAGCTACCGGCCGCTGAATAAACGGTGCGGAGATGTTCATGCCGGCCCTGCCACTTCTCCATCTGTCGCTTCGCCGCGACTCGCCTCGCGTGCCGAGCGATGCGCCAAATTATCAAAAAACACGTAGATGACGGGCGTGGTGTAAAGCGTCAGCACCTGGCTCAGCAGTAATCCGCCCACCATCGCGATGCCCAGCGGACGGCGCAACTCAGAGCCAAACCCACTTCCTAAAGCCAGCGGCAATCCGCCGAGCAGCGCGGCCATGGTGGTCATCATGATCGGGCGAAAGCGTAGCAGGCACGCCTCATAAATTGCATCCGTAGCATTTTTCCCGTGTTCGCGCTCGCCTTCGAGCGCAAAATCAACCATCATGATGCCGTTCTTTTTTACGATGCCGATGAGCAGAACGATGCCGATGATTGCTACCACACTCAAATCCTGGCGAAAGATGATCAGCGCGAGGAAAGCACCAACGCCCGCCGACGGTAGCGTGGAGAGAATCGTAATCGGATGGATGAAGCTCTCGTACAAAACTCCCAGCACAATGTAGACCGTGACCAGCGCAGCCAGAATCAACAACGGTTCGTTCGATAGTGAGTTGGTAAACGACGCAGCCGTGCCTTGAAAACCAGCCTGCAGGCTTGCCGGCATGTGCATATCTTTCTGCACCTTGTCGACCGCCGTAATCGCCTCACCCAGCGCGGCATTGGGCGCGAGATTGAACGATACCGTGATCGCCGGAAATTGACCCTGGTGACTGATGGAGAGCGCTTCCGTGGTTTTCTCGAAGTGCGCCAAGGCTCCCAGCGGAACCGCACTGGCGGTGGTCGAACTGGTTGTGGTTGCCGTTGTTCCCGAAGTCGAAGCGCTCCGCGAGAGCGCGTTCGCCGGAGGAGCCAGCGTGTTCGCCGACGGTGTGTACAGCGCCGTTCCCGTCAGCGCGTTCGATCCAGCTGACGATGATCCTGATGACGCGAACGATGAAGAGGCCCCCGCTCCTGTGGCTCCAGCTGACGCGTTGGACTGAATGTAAAGGTGATTCAAGTTGTTTGGATCGGTCTGAAAGCGCGGCTCACTCTCCAGCACCACGTGATACTGATTCACCTGCGTGTACATCGTGCTGATTTGCCTTTGACCAAAGGCATCGTACAGCGTGTTATCAATCGTCGTAGGAGCAATCCCCAGTCGCGACGCGGTGACCCGGTCGATCACCAGATTCACGGCAAGCCCACCCAATTGCTGATCGGTGGCCACGTCTTCAAGTTCCGGCAATTGCTTCAGCCGATCGACGAAACGGTTGGTCCAATCGTTGAGTTGGTTGGCATCCGGATCTTCCAGCGTGTACTGGTATTGCGTCCTGCTCACCCGATCGTCAACCGTAATGTTCTGCACCGGCTCCATAAACAAGGTGATTCCCTGCACCTGGTTCACTCTGGTGGTAAGCCTGCGAATCAGGTCTGACGCACTGATCTTGCGCTGGTTGAGCGGCTTCAAGTTAATCGAGATTCGGCCACTGTTAATCGTCGTATTGGTCCCATCCGCGCCGATAAACGACGAGACACTTTCGACCGCCGGGTCCGCCAAAATCGCTTTCGTTAGTTGCTGTTGCTTTTCCGCCATGGCCTTTGAGCCAATGGTCTGCGGCGCCTGCGATATGCCCTGAATCACGCCCGTATCCTGCACCGGGAAAAATCCTTTGGGGATGATGATGTAAAGGAAAACCGTGAGCATCAATGTTGTTACCGCGACCAGAAGGGTAATCGTCTGGTAGCGCAAAACAACTTTCAGCGTCCGGCCATAGAACGCGATCATGCTTTCAAAAGCACGCTCGGTAAATCGATAAATGCGTCCCTGCTTCTCTTTCGGTTCGTGCCGCAGAATACGCGCACTCATCATGGGCGTAAGGGTCAGCGAAACGACTGCGGAAAGAACAATCGTGACGGCCAGCGTGACCGCAAACTCGCGGAACAGTCTCCCGACCACGTCACCCATGAATAGCAACGGAATCAGTACGGCGATCAGCGACACCGTCAGCGACAGAATCGTGAACCCAATTTGTTCCGCGCCCTTAAGCGCCGCCTCCATCGGCGGCTCGCCCATTTCGATGTAGCGCGAGATGTTCTCGATCATCACGATGGCGTCGTCCACTACGAAGCCGGTGGAGATGGTGAGCGCCATCAGCGACAAGTTGTCCAGACTGTAGCCGAGCAGGTACATCGCCGCGAACGTGCCGATCAATGAAAGCGGCACGGCGACCGCCGGGATGATGGTGGCGTACACGCTGCGCAGAAAGAGAAAGATGACCAGCACCACCAGGCCAACCGTTAAATACAACTCAAACTTAACGTCGCTTACCGACGACTCGATCGAAGTGGTGAGATCGGTAAGAGTAGTGACATCAATGCCCGCCGGCAAATTCGCCTGAAGCTGCGGCAGCAGCTTCTTGATGCTCTTGACCACGCTGATTGTGTTGGCGCCTGGCTGGCGCTGCACATTCAAAATCACGGCCGGCGTTTGGTTCATCCATGCCGCCTGATTGTTGTTTTCAACCCCATTTACGATGCTTGCCACGTCAGACAGCATCACCGGCGCACCGTTACGGTAGGCGACGACAACACTTCGATAATCGGCAGGGGTTACGAGCTGATCGTTCGCGTCAATCTGATAATCCTGGCGCGGACCATCGAAATTTCCCTTGGCGGAATTCACGCTCGCATTGGTCAACGCCGTGCGCAGGTCTTCCATGTTGATGCCGTAGGAAGACAGCGCCGTGGGATTCGCTTGAATTCGTACAGCTGGCTTTTGCCCGCCGCTGATCGTCACCAGCCCCACTCCGTTGAGCTGCGAGATCTTCGGAGCGAGGCGCGTATCTACCAAGTCTTCGACCTGTGAGAGCGGGATGGTATTTGATGTGATTGCTAAAGTAAGGACTGGCGCGTCTGCCGGATTCGTTTTGCTGTAAACCGGAGGCGCGGGCAGAACCGACGGCAAAAGACTCTGCGACGCATTGATCGCCGACTGCACCTCTTCCTCGGCAATGTCGATGTTCAAAGAGAGGTTAAATTGCAGGACTATGACCGACGTGCCCCCCGAACTCGTGGACGTCATCTGGCTCAACCCTTGCAGTTCGCCAAATTGCCGCTCCAGAGGAGCCGTCACCGTCGTCGCCATTACCGTCGGGCTGGCTCCGGGATAAAACGTGAGCACCTGAATGGTGGGATAGTCGACTTCCGGCAACGCCGAAACGGGTAACTGGGTATAGCCGACGAGTCCCACCAAAAGGATTGCCGCCATCAGCAAAGCGGTGGCTACCGGCCGCAAAATAAACGGACGAGACGGACTCACGGCGCGCTGCTCCCGCTACTGTTGGAACTGGCCGGCGCGCTCGATGTGTTGTTCGATGTGTTGCCCGAACCTTTAGTGGAATCTTTATTCGAAATAGCGACCGCTGTGTTCTCCTGCAACTTGTCGAAGCTGCTTGTGGCCACAACATCTCCAGGATTAATGCCATCAACCTGCGTCATTCCAGCATCGGTCACTCCCACCTTTACCGGCCGATTGTGAGCGACATTGTTCTGGATCACGTAGACGAACGAAGACTGCCCATTCTGTTGAATAGCGGCGGCCGGAACCAGCGTCACCCCCTGCAGCGTGTTGACCAGCAGCCGCACATTCACAAACTGATTGGGGAAAAGCGCATCATCCTTATTAGCAAAAACAGACCGCGCCTTGACGGTCCCTGTCGTGGTATCAATTTGGTTGTCGAGGGTCAGCAAGGTTCCACTTGCAATCTTTTTCTGCGCGGTGCGATCAAAAGTATCCACGTTGAGCTTCGCATTTTTCTTCAGGCGCGCTGCAACCGGGCCCAAAGAGTCTTCGGGAATTGTGAAAATTACTGTAATCGGTTCCACTTGTGTAATCACAGCCAGAGTTACGGTCCCCGAAGCCTGCACCACGTTTCCCGGATCCACCAATCGCAGGCCGACGCGCCCGGAGATCGGCGCGATGATATGACAAAACTCGACCTGGACCTGGTCGTATTGCACTGTTCCCTGATCGTTCTTAACCGTGCCCTCGTCCTGCAACACTATCTTTTCCTGGTCATCCATCTGCTGCTTTGCAATTGCTCTGCGCGCCCAGGCATCCTGGTAGCGCTCAAGGTCCATCTTCGCCTGGGCCAGCACATTTTCGTCACGTTCGAGCGTGCCTTGCGCCTGCAATAGAGTCGCGCGGTAAGGGCGTGCATCAATGTCAATCAGCGGATCGCCCTTGCGCACAGTCTGGCCTTCCTTGAAATGCACTGCGACCACCAGGCCATTCACTTCGCTGGTGATGGAAGCGGTATACACCGGTGTGACCGTACCGATTTCGTCTAGGTAAACTCCAATACCGCCCTTATTAGCCGTTGTAGTAGTGATCGGAATCTTCGGAGGTGCCGGCTTTTTCTTAGTAGCAGCCTCGTGGTGACGCCACAGAAGCCACGCCGCCAGCAGCACGACGAGCAGCAACACAATCAATGCGATTGACCACCATATTTTGCGTCGACGCGAATCCACGCCATGCTCTGGCAGTTGATGGCTAGGGTCGGTAATCGGAGGTTGCTGATTGGTATCGACCGTCAATCGGATCTCCTTGAATTGTCAAACCCGAATCCGCGCATGGTACTGCTCGTGGGCGAACTCTGCAAGCATACGAAAGTTCCTCGCCGCGAGTCTTTGTGCACCCGTGCCGTGGAACGGTCCGCCCGCAGGATCATCTCGCTTCGCTGATCCGCTATCTGAATTCTGAATCTTATACCGTACGGCAAAGACAACGGCTGCGCCCGAAATCCGGCTCCATGACCATTGCTGTACAGCCATGCCTGAATTGCGATGAAGAACAAAAGATTGAGGTTTACTCGCGACCGCGTCCGCCGCAGATCCTAGATTCCGATCCGTTGTGTTGACGAAAGCGCTTCTCAACTATTAACGGGAATTTCCTAAGAAATAATGGGTCGGCCATGCGGGATAGCGCCTGGTTTGCCTGATGCACAGTGACAATACATCAAGAGGCCCAATCACCAATCAAGCTTTCTCCTTACCAGGCTGAGCGCCGATTCTCACCGGCACCCGCCACCTGGAAAGTAGAAATGCCGAGCGACATCCTCAAGCCACGCGTCGCCCGCTTACCAGGTTAATGACCAGCACCACCAGCGCGAGCACCAGCAGGATGTGAATCAACCCTCCTGCCACGTGAAGACTGAATCCGAGAAGCCACAGAATCAAAAGCAGAACAAAAATTGTCCAAAGCATATTGATCTCCTTCGCCCACCTTGGATGAGTATCCGGCGCAGCGGTTTGCCGGGAGGGTCACTTATTTTTGCGTCCTCAACCCATTACGCAGTCGCGGCGAGAGTCAACCGAGAAAAATCGAGGTCGTCCTCGGGTTCAACTCCGGCTTGGCGCTCCGCCTGGCCGACGCGGATCTTGCGTTCGGTTTTGGGTGGCGCAGCGGCTCACCGCTGCGATAACTTAATCCTTCCGCCGAAACTTGCGCTGCTGGGGGAAGAATTGTTTTGCGACCACTCTCCGGCGAATTGCGAAGCGACGCCGTTCACGAACCCATGAAGATAAAAGTGGCATGGATTGGAAAAACAAAAGAGCCGGCGATCCAAGTTCTATCCGAAGAATACCTAAAACGTATCTCGCGCTATGCCGAGATCGAAGGCGTGGCGTTGAAAGATGAAGCCGCAATCCTATCCCTGGCAACCAGCCAGCGGTCGAAGAAGCAGCAAAGCCACAATAAAGATCGCTACAAGTTGGTGCTGCTCGATGCCCGCGGACGCCAGCTCTCCTCGGAAGAATTCGCCGGCTTCCTCCAGCGCGAAGAAGTTAACGCCGTTCCGCTCGTCCTCGCCGTTGGAGGCAGCGACGGTTTCAGCGCGGAAACACGCCAACGCGCCGGATTCATCCTTTCCCTTGGAAAGATGACGTTGCCGCACGAATTAGCGCGGGTCGTCCTGCTGGAGCAACTCTATCGTGCGTTGACCATCCTTGCGAAGCACCCCTATCATCTAGGACATTAACTGTGTAGTAAAGGTCAGCGGCCAGTTAGTCCAGCTCAGCGCGGCTTGGTTTCGTTGTCCCGATGTACCTCTGGCAGCTTCCCGGCAACACAAAACTGGCTTACTGTATTCCCATACAGGCGAACTAAGTCTGAATTTTGTGGCCGAGGCCCTCCCCCAATGAAAAACCCGTACGACGTATTAAGAATGAAAGAGCAGGAACTGATACGAGTCCGCAAAGAGATGGACGCCTTGCGGGTCGCGGCGCGATTGCTGGATGCTGAGGACACAGCAAAAGCACAGGCCCAGCCCAAACTGTCTCGAGTCGTGGAAATGCCCTAGTCCCATTGTCCTTTTTTTTTATCCCGGGGCGAGCCGGACTCGCGTCATTTCTTATGTAGCTTTGGGGGTTGCCCCTTCTAAACTTCCCCTTCGTGCACCTTCGTGACCTCTGTGGTGAATGGGTTTCCCAGACTCCGCCACTCCCACAAACTGGCAGATTCAAATCCCCACACGTTCCGCGTACAATTAAAGATTCGGCCAATATGTCGGATCTCCGCCGTGGTCTTATCATCGTGAATACCGGCCCGGGCAAGGGCAAGACTACCGCGGCCATCGGAACAGCCCTGCGTGCGGTTGGGCAGGGCATGCGCGTCCTCATGCTGCAATTCTTGAAAGGCTCGTGGCATTACGGCGAACTCGATGCCGTTCAGGCGTTTGGTGATAAGTTCATCATGAAGCAGATGGGCCGCGGCTTCGTAAAAGTCGGCGCCGAGAAGCCCGACCCCGAAGACGTTCGGATGGTAGAAGAAGCCTGGGCGGAAGCCGATAGAGCGATCCGGTCTGGCGAATGGGATCTGGTGGTGCTCGACGAAATCAACTATGCCATCAGCTACGGTATGCTGGACCCGGCGAAAATCGTGGAATCCCTGAAACAGAAGCCGGAGATGGTGCACGTAATCTTGACTGGAAGAAATGCCCATCCGACAATCGTCGAACTGGCAGACACAGTAACCGAAATGCGCCAGGTCAAGCACGCTTACGAAAAAGGCGTAATGGCCCAGAGAGGAATCGAATACTAAGAAAAAAGTCCTCAGTTCCGGTCCTCTAGTTCTAATAGTTCTAAGGAAAAATGAGGCTGGCGGATTTTACTGACAACTGATGACTGATAGCTGACAACTGCTTTTATGACTTGGTTCAAACGCCAATCCGGCGAGTTACACACTTCGGGCGAGAAGAAGGTCCGCACCGAGGGCCTTTGGGTAAAGTGTGACGGATGCCGCCAGATCATCTGGAAAAAGGATCTGGAAGAAAATCTCAACGTCTGCCCGAAGTGCGATAAACATTTCCGCATCGACGCCCGCGCCCGCCTGGCCCAGCTTCTCGACGACAACCAATACGAGATTTTCGACAGCAACCTCGCCTCCACCGACCCCTTGAAGTTTGTCGACTTGAAGGCCTACTCCTCCCGCCTCAAGCAGGCGAAATCCGATACCGGCCTCAAAGATGCCATCGTCAACGCCCGCGGCAAGCTGAACGGCCGCCCCGTGATTGTGAGCTCAATGGAATATTCCTTCATCGGCGGCAGCATGGGAGCAGCGGTCGGCGAGGTCATCACGCGCGCCATTGAGAAGGCAATCGAAACCCGCACGCCGATCATCATCGTTTCGGCCTCGGGCGGCGCCCGCATGATGGAAGGCGTGATCAGCCTAATGCAGTTGGCAAAAATCTCCGCCGCGCTGGCCCGTCTGGACAAGGCAGAAGTTCCGTATATTTCAGTTCTCACCGATCCCACCACCGGCGGCGTGACCGCGTCATTCGCCATGCTAGGCGACCTGAATATCGCCGAACCCGGCGCACTGATCGGCTTCGCCGGTCCGCGAGTGATCGAGCAGACGATCCGGCAAAAGTTGCCCCCCGGTTTCCAGCGCTCCGAGTTTCTCCTGGAACACGGAATGCTCGACGCCGTAGTCCCGCGCAAGGATCTGAAAGCCTACATAGCGCGCGCGCTAGATTTCATGGTGCAAGCAGCCTAGACCCGCGTAGGGATAACCAAGACTCGCGTAGGGACAGACGCCCTCGTCTGTCCAGCCGAGCAAAGCTCGGCAACTCTCGGCAGCGGTTGGCCCCCACGGTCAACGATACGCTACATGTCACATCGCACTATTCCCCGCTCAAGTCAACGGTTCTACCCTTGGATGGGGTTTTCTGGAAAGCCTGCAAGCAAAGAACGACACTGCTATAACTGAAAGCTGACGACTGAGAGCTGAGAGCCGATTTTGTCCTACGAAACCGCAGTCGCGCAAATGTACGCGCTGGGCCACGAGCTGGCCCAGACGCCCTCGCACAAGTTCGACCTCGCCCACATGCGCGTGCTACTCGCGGCGCTCGGACATCCGGAAAATCGCTTTCCTACCGTCCTCGTCGCCGGCACCAACGGCAAGGGTTCGACCGCCGCAACCTTGGCCTCAATCCTTCAAGCCTCCGGCCTCAAGACCGGCCTTTACACCTCACCGCACCTCGTCCGCATCAACGAGCGCATTCGCCTCAATGGCGCTCCCATCGACGACGAAGACTTCACGGTGCTCCACGACGTAGTCGGTCGCACAGCCGAGCGCCTGGTCTCCGAAGGTGATCTGCCCTGGCATCCCAGTTTCTTCGAGATGCTGACCGCGATGGCCCTCGAGTATTTCGCCCGTAACCGTCCCGACATGGTCGTGCTCGAGGTCGGAATGGGCGGCCGTCTCGATGCCACAAACGTAGTCGAGCCACGCCTCAGCATCATTACCGACATATCGCTGGATCATCAAAAATACCTCGGCGAAACTATCGGCGAAATCGCTCGCGAAAAGGCCGGAATCATTCGGCCAAATGGAGTCGTGGTCACGCTGCCTCAGCTTCCCGAAGCCAACGACGTGATAGGGAATGCCATCCTCGACGCAGGCGCCCGCGCCGTAAACGCCGTGCCCTACGTCCCGCCCATCTCGCCGGGCAGCGGCGACTACCTCGAGCCCAGCGCCGAGAATCCGGTGGCCGACAGCCCTCAGATGCGCTATCCCATGCAGGTCCTGGACCGCGAAATCACGGTCGAGTCGCCGCTCGTAGGCCGTCATCAGTTGCGCAATCTGGCGCTAGCCATCGCGGCTGCTGTCGAATTGCATAACCAGGGAATCGTTCAAATCACCCCTGATTCAATTGCTCGAGGCCTCCGCCAGACGCAATGGCCGGGCAGATTTCATGTCGTGCCAGCCACAAAGGATCGTCCCGAATATATTCTCGACGTCGCCCACAATCCAGCCGGAGCCTGGGCTTTGCGCTCGACCCTTTCCTCCTCCCACCCGAACCTGGGAAACGGCCGCGACTTGATCATAGTTTTCGGCGTGATGCGCGACAAGGCGATGCGGGAGATTACAGAAGTTCTGTTTCCAATCGCAGGTCACGTGATTCTGACCCGCGCCAACAACCCACGCTCGGCGTCGACCTCAGAAATTAGGCAGGCAGCGCAGCGAGTGGCCTCCGGCGTCGACATGCAAGATGCGGAAGACGTGGTGTCGGCCCTCGCCCTGGCTCGGAAACTAGCCGGGTCGGGCGGCCTGATCGTAGTCACCGGCTCGATATACGTCGTTGGAGAGGCGATGCGAATTCTAGGTGTCCGCATCTAACCAACAGCGGGAGTTGGCTTCTGCGGGATACTGGGATCTACGAGCGAGACGAGCAGAAAGAAATTGAACAAAATCGCCACATCTGCCGAAACGGAAAAAGAGCAGCCCAATCTGCGCTCGTCCCAACCGGAGGGGATGCTCGTTCCCACTTGGTCAGAAATAGGCCCGGAGACGCGTACCTCTAACCACCACGGCTGGCTCAGCCGACTGCGATCCTATTTCATTCTTTCCCCATTGATCTGGTTTTACACCATCGTTCTCGGCACGATCTCGCTGATCTGCTCGCTCTTCGATCGCGACGGCCGAATCCAGCACGATCTCGCCCGCTTCTGGTCGTGGCTCATCATGAAAACGATCCTGTCGCCCGTGACGGTTACAGGTGCGAATATCATCAGCGGCGTGGATGGCAACGCGGACCACCTTGCCCCACCTAAACCTCGCGTCTACGCGGTCACCCACGCATCGGCGCTCGACATCCCAATTCTTTACGTCCACCTGCCATTCCAATTCCGCATCGTTTTCAAGAGTGAATTGCTCGCTTATCCGTTCGTAGGCTGGCATCTGAAGCGTTCAGGACAAGTCTGCATCAACCAGCAGAATCCAGCGGCTTCGATTGGCGCCGTAAAGTCCGCACTGCGCAGCCTACGGAGTGGCAAGCCACTGGTCATCTTCCCCGAAGGCGGTCGAACGCGGGATGGCAAAATTCAATCCTTCCTGCCCGGGGCCTTCTTTCTGGCGATCAAAGCCCAAGCCGATATCGTTCCGATCGCGCTTGTCGATACTTTCGATCTGCTGCCCATGAACACCTACCACATCTGCTGTCAGCCGCTAGAGATGCGCGTAGGCGAACCGATCTCGACTGCCGGGCTAACGATCCGCGATACGGAAGAGGTGTCAGCCAGAGTGAAGTCGGCCATCGAATCTTTACATTCCGCGCCGCGCATTACTTAGGTTGGTTGCTTCGTCCTTGTTCTCTGCCGTCCCGCTATACTTAACTAACATGCCGACTCGCAACCGCCGTTTCTTCGTCGCACAAATCGTCTTCGCAACTCTTCTGCTCGCCTGCGTGTCGGCCGCGCAGAATGCCGGGCCCAAACAGAGTCAGACAACTCCAGTTCCCGGGCCGGAATACTCCGGCATGTACAGCTTCTTGCGCGATGGCGAATTCGTACAGATCACGGTCGACGCTCCCGGACACGTGATCGGTTTCGTCTCGCGTTATGGCGATTCCGACAGCGATCATGACGTTTTTCTCGATCACTTTTTCAAGTCGGCGAAACTGGATGGCGATAAGCTGTCCTTCACCACCGATACCGTGCACAACAAATCGTTCGAGTTTCACGGCATCATCGAGCGCGGAGAAGGCAAGAATCACAACGAGGAAGCCTATTACGTCTTAAAAGGAACGCTCATCGAGGACATTACTGATGCCGCTAAGAAGACGTCTTCGCAACCGCATGAAGTCGCGCTGAAGAGCTTTCCGCAAGGCATGGCGCCTCCGCAAGACGGCAAACTATAGCGCAGCGTGAATCATCGGGCGAACAAACCAATTTTTATCTTCACGATCCACCGACTTGTCATCTAACTGGCGGTCAACCTATAGTCCAAACTCTGCTCGGAGGAGCGTTCTATGACGAAGAATCTGATAATGGGAGTTCTCATGCTGGCTTGCGCGTTGCCAGTCATCGCTGATGACAAGGTAGGGAAAGCGGACGATCGCATCCACGAATCTGCGGTTGTAATAAGGGAAATCCTCGGCATGCCCGACGGCATCCCGAGGGATCTACTGAATAAAGCGGATTGCCTCATCATCTATCCGTCAGTCAAGAAAGCGGCCTTCGTTGTCGGTGGCAGTTACGGCCGCGGCGTGATCACCTGCCGCAGAGGCCACGATTTCTCTGGCAGCTGGAGTGCGCCGGCAATGTTCGCGCTCGAGGGCGGCAGCTTCGGTTTTCAAATCGGCGCGGAAGCCACCGATTTCGTGCTTCTCGTGATGAATGAGTCAGGCGCCAGATCGGTCCTCTCCAGCAAGGTAAAACTCGGCGGCGATGCCTCAGTAGCGGCCGGCCCGGTAGGACGCGATGCCTCCGCCGAAACTGACATCGTGCTCAGGGCCGAGATTCTCTCCTACTCCAGGGCGAAGGGCATATTTGCCGGAGTGTCGCTAGAAGGCTCAACTATGCGCTCCGACGACGGCGCCAATCGCGCCCTCTACGGCAGAGATCTGAGCGCCCGAGAAATCGTGCGCGAAGGGAAAGTAGCCCCGCCTGCATCGGCGCACGAATTACTGTCGATCCTGAGAAATAGATCTCCGCGGCACATAGTCAAGTAATTACCGTTGTATTGGCGCCCGGCGGAGCGCGCGATTTGAAACCCACTTGTTTCTGCGATAGCTTGGATCGTGCAATGAAGTCCTATTCATGATCCTCGCCGCGCTCCACCGCGTCGCCAATCACCGCCAGTCGCTCACCCGCGAAGAGGCGCGCGCCGTGATGGCCGAGGTTCTCGCCGGCCACTGCTCCGACGCACAAATCGCCGCGCTCTTAGTCGCGCTGCATATGAAGGGCGAGACGGTCGAAGAAATCGTAGGATTCGCCGAAGCCATCCGCGCCGCCGCCACTCCACTTGAACTCCACTCCAACGCTGTTCTCGACGCCAGCGGCACCGGCCGCGACGCCCTCGTCGATACCTGCGGCACCGGAGGCGACGCCAGCGGAACTTTCAACATTTCGACCGCAACCGCCTTCGTCGTCGCCGGAGCCGGAGTGCGCGTCGCCAAACACGGCAATCGCAGCATCACCTCAAAGTGCGGCTCCGCCGACGTAATGGAATCCTTGGGCGTGAACATCAATCTAGCCGCGTCGCAGATCGCCGACTGCCTGGAACAAGTAGGAATCGCATTTTTATTTGCCCCAGCCATGCATTCCGCGATGAAACACGTGCAGGCCGCTCGCCGCGAACTGCATCTGCGCACAGTCTTCAATCTGCTAGGTCCGCTTACCAATCCCGCCCGCGCCACCTGCCAAGTAGTCGGCGTCTATTCCGCCGATCTAGTCGAGAAGCTAGCCGAGGCCCTGAGCATGTTAGGCCTGCGCCGCGCGCTCGTCGTCCACGGAAGCGACGGCCTCGATGAAATCACCATCACCGCCGCAACCCGCATCGCCGAAGTCCGCGACGGACAAGTTCGTAGCTACGAAATCACTCCCGAAGAATTCGGCCTCCAGCGCGCCGCGCTCGATGACATCGCCGGCGGAGATGCCGCCCTAAATGCCAAGCTGATCCGCGAGGTGCTGTCCGAAAAAAAATCTCCCCGCCGCGATGTCGTTCTCCTAAACGCCGCCGCCGCCCTCGTAGCCGCTGGACGCGCCGATCATCTTCGCGACGCAGTTCCGCTGGCGGTTCATGCTATCGATTCTGGCGCGGCGCAAAAAAAACTCGAAGGCCTCATAGCGGTCTCTAACTCCGCCGCCTCATGATGCCGGAACCGCGAAAACATTATTTGCCGCGTCACCCTCCGGCACACTACCATCATCCACCACAATTTGGGTCGGCGCCCCTTTTAGCTCCACTCGCGTGGTCGCCGTGCTCTTGGCACGAATCTCGATCCGCTGGGTAATCGTCCCACCTTCGAAAGAAATCATGAACGGAACCTCTGCCCCCGCATCACCTCGATTTTCAAATGTGATCGTGATGAACTGCACATCCTTGTCAGTCTTCCACGGATGCGCCGACTGCACTCGCAAATCCGCCAATCCACGATCCTGATACACCCAGTCATCGAAGAACCACCCCAGATCGCGCTTGGCCGCTGCTTCAATCAAACGCTCCACATACTTCGGATCGTTATCGTCGTCGGCTCGATACTTGGCAATCGCCTGCTTCAGCGCATCGTCACCGATCATGTCGCGCAGCATCCACCACACATACGCGGCCTTGCTGCGATAGAAAGTTTCATCGAACGTCGTAGCCAAGGGCTCGCCCGCGCCCTTCTTCGCACCATCTTTGCTCGACGCAGATGCCAGATCTTTTTCCGCGTCAACAAACGCATCCTTGTGCACTCCAAGAAAATCAAGCGCCGCTTGCCGTCCACCTTGCTGTTCGCGATAAACCGCCTCGGCAAAATGGGCCAGACCCTCGTAGACCCACGGCCTCGCCGATGGCACAGCGGAATGCACCAGTTCATGCACTAAATTCATGCCCGCCAACTTCGCGTCCTCCACCGCCAGCGAAGCCATCAACAACGTTCCACTTTCAAACGGCGAAGAATTCGCATCGGCAAGATCGGCAATCGCAATCGGCGCGCCAGGCGCACCGAACCATCCACTCACAAACTTCAAAGCCGGCGCCAGCGCGTTCAAATATCTCGCCGCTCCCTCCTCATCGCCCGACAAGCTGAACAAAATTAAAGGGGGCTTAAATTGAACTGTATAACTGGCCATCGCAATTGTTGGAGCAACCGATCCAAAGCGCTCATACTCGCACTTCGCCGAGTGCGAATGCGCTGTGCCCTCGCCAGTATCGATCGTGCCGCCCGCTCCGCTGCACAGCAGCACCAGGTTCGCGTCGTCAGTGCTAAGCGAAAGCTTCATGCTGGCGTCCGCCTCCCTCGCTTTCCAGCGATCGCCAACCTCAAACAAACTATTCCCCTCCGAGAAGTCCGCTGCCTCCGTCATAATCGGATACCACGCCACGTATCCCGCACCACGCACGGCGGTAAACTTTGGACTAATCTGGTCCCAGCTGGAATGTTTCGCGATCTCACCCGGCACGCCAATGCGAGTCAGCCGTGTCGCATCGAGCGGAATGACGCCCTCATAGCCAATTTCAATCTGCACCAATTCCTTCGGCTTGACCCCGGCGGGCAAAGTGACAATCGCCTCCGACAGCGCGCCAGTATGATCGATGTCTGAGAGGTAAGGCTGCGAAACAAATTGAACGGTCTTGCCGTCCACCCGGATCGACCGCCAGCTAAGCGAAGATGATATTTGAAGCGCCGCAATCTTCTGCGGTTGCGCGGAATCGTTGCGCAACATGATCTTGCCGCGCGCGCCCAGTCGCTGCTGCTGCGGTTCCAGCGTTATCACCAGATCATATTTCGTAATGGTGAAAGCTTCCCGATCAAGCGCCCACGCCGCCGAAGTAAAAGCGCCCAGAATGCAAAGAAGATTACAAAGAAGAAAAACGAAGCGAAACTTCATGTTTTCGCGATTCATCACTTACTTCGATGCGCCCAGCCGCCTCTGCCGCACGACTTCATAGAGCACTATGCCCGCCGCCACCGATACATTCAACGATGGCACCTTCCCCAGCATCGGAATGGAAACCAGAAAATCGCAGTGCCGCCGTACTAGATCATGCAACCCCTTGCCTTCCGCGCCGAGCACGACCGCGCAGTGCATCTTGTAGTCAATCGCGTCATAGGTCTGTTCGCTACGCTCATCCAGTCCCACCACCCAGAGTTCCTTCTCTTTCAACTCTTCAAGAGCGCGCGATATGTTTGTGACTTTTGCGACCGGCAAGTGCTCACTCGCCCCAGCCGAAACCTTGGCCACCGCCGCAGTCACCGCAGCCGCACGCCGCTCAGGAAGCACCACCCCATCTGCTCCCGCCGCATCTGCCGTGCGCAGAATCGCTCCCAAATTGTGCGGGTCTTCGATCCCGTCGAGTACAACTACCAGAGACTTCTCTCCGCGCCGCGATGCCACGATGTCATCGAGGTCGCTATATTGTTTCGCTGAAGTCGCCGCCACCAATCCCTGATGCGCGGCATTCCCGGCAATTTCGTCAAGCTCCTGCCGCGACAAAACCCGGACCGGCACGCCAATCTTGCGGCATTCATCAATCACCCGCCGCAGCCGGATGTCCTTCCGCTCCTTAGCAACGCCCACCCACTCGAAATTTCGCCCGCGCGCCTTCAGCGCCTCGGTCACCGTATTGATTCCGTAGAGAATATTCACGACAACTAGTTTACAGCCCGTGCGACATTCCTTCGTGGACCTTAGTGCTCTTTGTGGTGAATGCCTTCCGCGTTGGGTGCGCCTTCGTCCTGCGCCGATTCGCGCCTGCTAAACTCAACCTTTGAAGGGATCAGCTTGACCGACGTCCACATTCTGTCTGCTGTCCGCACGCCTATCGGCAAATTCGGAGGCACCCTAGCCTCACTAACCGCCGCGGATCTAGGCGTAATCGCCGCCAAAGCCGCCATCGAACGCGCCGCCATTCCGCCAGAAGAAATCGAAGAAGCCATCTTCGGCAATGCTCGCCAAGCGGGAGGAGGTCCCAATCCGGCCCGCCAAGTCTCCATTCGCGCTGGCGTGCCGCAATGGGTCCCTGCTTACACCGTGAACAAAGCGTGCGCCTCCGGCCTCAAGTCGATCGCGCTCGGTTTTCAGGAAATCGCCGCCGGCAATCTCGACTGCGTCCTCGCCGGCGGAGCCGAATCCATGTCGCGCGTTCCTTACTACCTCGAAGGCGCTCGCTGGGGCTACCGTCTTGGTAACCAGGAACTCGTCGACGCCATGTATCGCGACGGCTTCTTCTGCCCCCTGGCGAAAATGATCATGGGCGAGACTGCCGAGCTCCTCGCCGAGCAATACAAAATCTCGCGTGAAGAACAAGATCAGTTCGCCCTCACCTCGCAACGGCGCGCCGCTGCCGCCCAATCCGGCGGTCGCTTCGATGTTGAAATAGTTCCAGTCACAGTGGAAGGGAAGAAAGGCACAACCGTCTTCACGCGCGACGAGCACCCATTCCCCGATGCGACCGCGGAAAAACTAGCCAAACTCGCGCCCGTCTTTTCAAAGACGGGAACCATCACCGCCGGCAATTCTTCCGGCATCACCGACGGCGCGGCTGCCGTCGTTTTAGCGAGCGAGAATTTCGTCAAGCAAAATAATCTCAAGCCGCTGGCCCGTATTCTCGCCACAACCTCCGCGGGAGTCGACCCGCGCACCATGGGTATCGGTCCCGTTCCCGCCATTCACAAGCTCGAACAGAAACACCGCCTCAAACTCTCCGACTTCGACCTCGTCGAACTCAACGAAGCCTTTGCCGCGCAGGTCCTAGCCTGCGACCGAAGCCTCCATTTCAACCTCGACAGTCTCAACGTCAACGGCGGTGCCATCGCGCTCGGCCATCCCATCGGCTGCACCGGCACGCGCATCACCGTGACTCTGCTCCACGAAATGTTGAAGCGAAAAGCTCGCCGCGGCCTGGCGACCCTCTGCATCAGCGGCGGGATGGGCATGGCGCTGGCAATCGAAAACTGCGCATAGCGCCGATTAAGCGCAATTACGACTAGCGGTGCCCCCTCCACGATAGCTATACTTACCGAGGGATATGGCAATCGCGGCGGCTAACACGGGCGTGGTCAGTTCCACTCGGAACCCTATGCCGCTCTCCGCCATCATCGTCGACGACGAACAATTGGCGCGCGATGAACTCGCTTATCTGCTTAAGAATATCGTCGACGTGAATGTGGTCGCCCAAGGCAAGAACGGCCTCGAGGCGATCAATCTGATCCGCGAACACAATCCCGACCTCGTTTTTCTCGATGTGCAAATGCCCGGGCTCGACGGCTTTGGCGTAATCAAAAAGCTGCTCGACCGCAAGGTCCCGCTGCCCAAGATCGTGTTTGCGACCGCCTTCGATCAATACGCGGTGAAGGCCTTCGAGGTGAACGCCGTCGACTACATTTTGAAGCCCTTCGACAAGAAGCGTGTGGCCCAATCCATCGAGCGCGCCCGTGCGAAAATCGAATCCGGCGCCGGTCCCGAGGAAAAAATCGAAACGCTGGTGCGGATGCTCGAATCGCAGAAGTCGCAAGCCGCGAAGATTCTCATCAAAGCGGCAGGCAGATTATTTCTTACCGATGCGAAAGACATTTGCTACGCCACCATTGAAGACGGCGTCATTACGGTCGCCACCAGCGGACACTCGGGTATGGAAGGCCAGTCCAATTGCCGCACGCTGGAAGAGCTTTTCGAAAACCTCGATCCCAATCTGTTCTGGCGCGCGCACCGGTCGTTTCTGGTCAACATTAACCACATCCGCGAAGTAGTGCCCTGGTTCAAGAGCTCCTACCAGTTGCGCATGGACGACAAAAAGCAGACCGAAATCCCCGTCAGCCGCGCCCAGACCCGCCGCCTCCGCGAACTCTTCAACCTCTAAAGCCTGCCCCCAGTTCTTAGAAAATTTAATGCGCTGTCATCCCTCGCGAAGCGAAGGACCTCTGTATCCAGCTCGCACTGCCGAAATGCCAGACTCTCCGCTCATTCGCGCGCGACAACAATCCAGTTGTCGGAATTTGAAATGACTGAAAATAAAAATGGGCGGACGCCTAACATGCCGCGTCCGCCCGGGGAGGGAAACTTTCAGGCAGCTATCGCTTGCAACGCAATTCGGTTAGGTATGACGAGCGTCTCGCCGTCCACCCGTATCAACTCTTTTCGTTTCATCTCGCCCAACAAACGGGTTACCGTTTTTCGCGAAGAACCGATCATCTGGGCAATTTCCTGGTGGGTGAATTCCGTCGGAACGCGAAGCTCCCGGTTCCGCGGCTCATCCGAGACCCACGAAAGCAGCAGCCGGGCCAGTTTTTCGGTCGAGCTTCGGGCGAGAAGCAGTTCATGCACGTCGTCAAAGGAAATTGCGATTTCGCGCGCCAGCATCGCCGCGCATGCCAGAGCTGCGTGACTATTGTGTTCAATCAGCCAGAGAAAGCCGTCGCGCTCAATGAACTTAATTTGGCACATCTCGATGGTCGTCACCGTGAGCAGCGACGGCCCGCCCCCGACTACCGTGCTCAGCCCCAATATCTGGCGATTTCCCGCGATCTTTAGAATGATCGTCTTGCCGTCACGCGCCTCCACCGACAGTTTCGAACGGCCGGAGCAGGCAATGTATACTCCGCGCGGGCTTTGACCCTCCGCGAGCAATGTTGAATTCGCCGGATACAGAGTTAAATGCCCTATAGCATTGAACTCGTTCATCAGCGGTTGGGGTAAATTGCAGAAGTCGGACGTCTGCCTCAAGGTGCAATCGAGACAGTTGTTCGAAATCGCGAAATGGCGCGGCAAGCCCATGGCTTCCTCCTGCGGTTGATCCTTGCCTGACTGGTGGAAGCTTCCGCCGAGGGATGAGGAATGCGCCACGCGCAAGACAATGCACATCCTCTGCCAACTCATCGAAGTTAGCTAAATGGTGATATTTCTATGAGTTAGATTGGAATGGATCACTTCGGGGCGAAAATGAGCTGCCGAACCGCTGGCCGTCTCGCCGAACATTCGGCAGACCAACCTGAAATTGTTATGGCATCTGCTACAGAGGAATCGGTTTCCCAGATAATTGCCGAAGCTCCTGCGTCAATTCAGATAATCCGTCCGCGAAATTCCCAAACGTTGCATTTTGTATTGCAAGGTGGTGCGCTTGACGCCAAGCCGGGCCGCCGCGCCAGATGGCCCGGAGAGCACGCCCCTCGTCTGCCGCAGAATTTCGATGATGTGCTGGCGCTCTTTGTCGCGCAGCGTCACGTCCGATTCCGAGAGCTGGCGAGTGCCCCCCTCCCGTAGCTCGCCGAGAGGCGGCGTCAGCCGGTTGCCTTCACTCAGGATTACCGCGCGCTCAACAAAATTCTCCAATTCGCGAATGTTTCCCGGCCACTTCCAGTTGATCATCACCTCCATGACATCGTCCGGGATGATCTCCACCCGCTTATGCAGCCGCACCGAGCACTTTTCGACAAAATGGCGAACCAGCATCGGTATCCTCGCGTCGTTCGCGCAGCGCCGGCAGATGCAGCGGAAAAACGTGCAGCCTGTAAAACAAATCGCCGCGGAATTCCTTCTCTTCGATCGCCTGCACCAGATCCCGATTGGTCGCCGCGATCAGCCGCACATCCACTCGGATCGTCTTCGTTCCTGCCAGTCGCTCGAACTCCTGATCCTGCAAAACCCGCAGCAGCTTGGGCTGCAATTCGAGCGGAATCTCTCCCACTTCGTCCAGCAACAAAGTCCCTTTATCCGCCAACTCCAGACGCCCCATCTTCTGGCTCACTGCTCCCGTAAACGCACCCTTCTCATGCCCGAACAACTCGCTTTCCAGCAGGCCCGTAGGAATAGCGGCACAGTTGACCTTGATAAAACTGCGTTCCTTGCGCCGGCTCATGCCGTGTATCATCCGCGCGATCCGCTCTTTTCCAGTTCCGGTTTCTCCGGTGATCAGAACGGTAGAATCGGTGTCGGCCACAATCGCAGCGTAATCCATAACGCGTTTCAACGCGGGGCTCGATCCGACAATGTCGTCGGCACGGTTGGCACTCCTGATTTCGTGCTCCAGATAGCGCTTTTCCTGGGCCAGGCGATCCTTCAGTTCTGCAATCTCCCCATACGCGTGCGCATTGTGCAGAGCAATGGCCACCTGATTGGCGACTTGCTCCAGGTATTCCACCTCCGTCGTCCCAAAAGCATTCTCTGCCTTGTCGTTCACATTCAATGCTCCCCAAACCTGGTTGCGCGCAATCAGCGGCACACTGCAAACCGACCGGATCCCGAGTGCATACATAGCCTTCGCTAACGGTGTTTCCATTTGCCGCAAATCGTCCGCGGTGTAGAGTGCAACCTCTCGCGTGTGAACCGCGCGGCCGGCGAGAGCTTGATCCAGTGGAACCGAAGTGCCGTGGTTCACAAACGGCTCCAACTCCGGATTATCTCCATACGGCTGCACCTTATTGCCATCTTCGCCGAGCAGCGACAGAACAGCCCACTGGTAGCGCGCAATACTACGTAGGCTGGATAAAATAGCCGGCAGCAATTTCTCCAATTCCAGGATCGAACTCAGTTCGCGACTGATGGTGACCAAACTCTGCTGTTCTTCAACCGCACGCTTGGCTCTGTCTTTCTCCAACACGATCGCTCCCATCATCGCGAGCCGCGAGAGCAGTTCAACATCCTCGCCATTCGGAACTTCGGGAATCCTCTTGCCCAGCCCGAGCGCTCCAAAGCGTTCTGTCGGAGTGGTTACAGGCACGGCAACGTAGGAGCGGATACCGTGATCACGCAACAGAGGCGTGAATCCCGGAAACCGTCCTTCCCGTTCGGTGTCGGAAATTGTGACCGCCTCCTGATGTTTCCAAGCCCACCCGCTAGCTGCCTCCTCCACCGAAAGCGGCACAAACTCACCGCTTTCCTCATTCCTTTTCCAATAGTGGCTTCTCATGTAGCCCTGGCGCTGATCGTAAAGAGAAAGATTCAACAAATCTCCTCCCGTGAGGGCCAGAACGGGGGCAGAAATGGCCTCGATGGCGTCTGGCAAGGTCTGCGCGCGCGCTACCGCATCCGTGATCTCAAGAAGTAGTCGATAGCGCTCATTTTCGCGGGGAGGGTCTCCCTCAAAGGCAAATGGGCGTGCGGACATGCGACACCTCCTGCACCTGTCAAGTGCAACCGTTACAACCTGATTGAGCAGGAACTGGGGGTCATCGCAGCTTGCCGAGCTGCGGGACTCACAACATGCGTCGCAGGCGTTGGTTCCTTTACTTGGGAACCAATCTCGTTCTCCCCAGAACGGGGAACCCCCTCAGGTTCTGCGAACACGTTTGTCCGGATTGTGCTTTCCCGGGACGACGTTATTGTTACCCCATCCAAGTGCTACATGCAAGACATTTCTTGGTACCGTAGCGCCCATATCCCGCTACTTCGTTGGTACCATGTCGGACTTCCAGTAAGATTCTTCCATGGCACGCGGTTGGGAAAGTAAGTCGATAGAGCAGCAGCAAGAAGAAATGGCCGAGCGGCGCAGAGCGCCTCAGGCTCCCATTCCCGCCAGCCAGCAGGAACGCAACCGCAAACGCGACGGCCTACTTCTGTCCCGCGAACGCCTGATCCGGCAACTACCGACCGCCTGCAACCCCCGCCATCGCCAGATGCTGGAACAGGCCATAGCCGAACTCGATCGACAACTCGAATCCTTCAAGTAGCTTACCGAAACCTGTTGACCCCACCGGCACATAGTGGCGATTCAATAATTCATGCCTCCTATAACGAAAACCGCAGTCCGGTTCGTTCGCGCCTACCGTATAATCGATAGGTTGATGAAAGCCTACGTTTACGTGTCACTGAAGAAGAGCGTTCTCGATCCGCAAGGTAAGACGATCCACGGCGCGCTCAAAAAGATCGGCTATAAGAGATTGCACGATGTTCGCCAGGGAAAGTATTTCGAACTTACTCTCAATGGCGGCATCTCAAGAGACGAAGCGCAGGCCGAGGTCGAGCGCATCGCTCGCGAAGTCTTAACCAACCCGGTGATTGAAGAATTTCGCTTCTCCCTCGAAGAATAACGAAATTGCCGGGGAATAAAACGGTTCGCAAACGGCACTGCGAAGCAAAGCGGTTCGTATCAGGGCATCGCTTCAGCGATGCCGAAAGTTCTTCGAAAACCAGATGCCCCTTTAGGAGCATCTGAGCGTTTGTCGGTCCCCCGCCGAACGATTCATCAAGGAGCCAATTCATCAATGTGCGGCATCGTGGGATACGTAGGCAAGAAGCAAGTCGTGCCCGTCATCATCGAGGGCCTGCGAAAACTCGAGTATCGCGGCTACGACTCCGCCGGAATCGCCGTAGCCGGCAACGGTGCCGGCCTGGAGATCCGTCGCGCCGAGGGTAAACTCCGCAATCTCGAAGAAGTCATTCGCCTCAAGCCGCTAGACGGCACCTACGGCATCGGCCACACCCGCTGGGCTACGCACGGCCGCCCCACCGAAGAAAATGCCCATCCCCACCGCGACTGCACCGGCAAAATCGTGGTCGTGCACAACGGCATCGTGGAAAACTATCTCTCACTCAAGAAAAAGCTGATCGCTGAAGGCCACAAGTTCTCGACCGAAACCGACACCGAAATCATCGCCCACCTCATCGAGAAGCACTATTTCCAAACCGGCAACGGCCATCGTCCCTCTCTCGAAGACGCCGTGCGCAAAGCCGTCAAAGAACTCACCGGAGTATTCGCGCTGGTAGTAATTGCCGTCGACGATCCCAACAAAATCGTAGCCGCCCGCAACGGTCCGCCCGTAGTAATCGGCCTGGGCAAGGATGAATTCTTCGTCGCCTCCGACGTGCCCGCACTCCTCGATCACACCCGCGATCTTTTCTTCCTGGGCGATGGCGATCTCGCCGTAATCACCGCCGACGGCGTCCGCGTCTCCGATTTCGACGGCAATCCCGTCGAGCGCAAGGCCCAGCGCATCACCTGGGATCCCATCATGGCGGAAAAAGGCGGCTTCAAGCATTTCATGCTCAAGGAAATTTACGAGCAGCCGCGCACCGTCCGCGACACCACTCTCGGCCGCGTCTCGCAAGACACCGGCAGCATTTTTCTCGACGAGATGCACGTCAGCGAAGCTGAATTCAAGGCACTGAAGAAAATCAATATCGCCGCCTGCGGCACCAGTTGGCATGCTGGACTAGCCGGCAAATTCATGATCGAGAACCTGGCTCGCGTCCCCGTCGAAGTCGACTACGCCAGCGAATGGCGCTATCGCGACCCCATCCTCGGTTCCGACACGATGACGCTCCTGATCTCGCAATCTGGAGAAACAGCGGATACCATCGCCGCCCAGCGCGAAGCCAAATCCAAAGGCTCGAGGACCCTAGCCATCTGCAACGTAGTAGGCTCCATGATCACGCGCGAGGCCGTAGGCACCGTCTACACCCACGCCGGCCCCGAAATCGGAGTAGCCTCCACCAAAGCTTTCACCGGCCAACTAACCGCTCTCCATTTGTTTGCTCTTTACCTAGCCCAAGTGCGCGGCACCCTGACGCCCGAACAATCGAAAGCCGCCGTTCAGGAATTAATGCGCATCCCCGGCAAACTCGAGCAGATTCTCACCAACGACGGAGCCTGCGAAGAACTAGCGAAGACCTACGTCCGCGCCCAGGACTTCCTCTTCCTCGGACGCGGCATCCACTATCCAATAGCCCTCGAAGGCGCGCTAAAACTAAAAGAAATTTCCTACATCCACGCCGAAGGCTATCCCGCCGGAGAAATGAAGCACGGCCCCAACGCCCTGATCGACGAGAATCTTCCAGTAGTCATCATCGCCACTCGAGACACGTCCAGCCCGCAATCAATGACGCGTTACGAAAAAACGATGTCGAACCTGAAAGAAGTAAAAGCCCGCTCCGGAATCGTAATCGCCCTAGCCACCGAAGGCGACACCGAGATAGCCGAAGAAGCCGATCACGTCCTCTTCGTCCCCGAAGCGCCAGATGAATTATCAGCGATCCTCGAAATAGTCCCGCTCCAACTACTCGCCTATCACATCGCCGTCCGCCGAGGCTGCGACGTCGATCAACCGAGGAACTTGGCGAAGTCCGTAACCGTGGAGTAGTTGATCTCAAGGTTCTCTGCGTCGAGTGTGATTGTCACTAGGGCGTGAGCTCAAACACAGTGCCATCACCGTTATCGCCCTTCCTTGCGTTATACGTGCTTCCCCCCTGCGACGTTGTGCTGTACAGGTTTCCGACTGCATCGAAAACTACCCCCCCAATGGGGAAAAGGCCATTCTTGCCGGAAAAACTGCAAAGCACTTTCTCTTTGTAAGTCCCCTTCTTCCCTCGCACTAACTCGAACACCGCGCCATCGTTATGCGCACCACCATATATGGTCGTGCCATATATGTTTCCAGCGGCGTCAAAAGTAACGCCCGCGTTGGGTGAACACCCGTCTTTAAGCCCCTTCACTGACCCAAACTTATACAGGACAGTTTCGTTCCAATTGCCACCGGATCCAGGGGATAGCTCAAACACCGCCCCACAATAAGTACTTGTCGTCCCATACAGATTGCCAGCGGCGTCGAAAATTAGATTGCCCCGTGGGTGCGCCCCGTCCGCACAGGACGCGGTCGTACAGAACTTCATAAAGCACCGACTCGGTCCACGTGCCGTTTGGGCCAGGAGTCAACTCGAAAACAGTGCCACAACCATAGACGGATGACACACAATATCCTTGGCCAGCTGCACCACCATAATAGGTAGTTCCGTAGACATTTCCGGCTCCATCGAGAACCACCCCCGCGTAGGGGTTTGCCCAGGCACCGTTGACATCGGTAAACACATACAGCAGCGTCTCCGTCCAAGTATTGTTCGGGCCGGGCGACAATTCGAAAACGGTGCCGCATCCGTTGCTGCCGCACCCTTCCGAGCCCCCCAACTCCGTCACGCCGTACAAATTTCCTGCCGGGTCAAAAACCACGTTCCCCACGGGATATGACCCATCATTGCCGCCCAAAAAAGCGTGGAGGTTTGCTTCAGTCCAGACTCCATTCGGACCGGGCATAAATTCGAATACGTGGGCCGCATCGGTCCCATAGACATTTCCCGCGGCATCGAGAGTCGGGGAGCCCGTGGGACCGGGGACAGGTCCCAGCACGTTTTCGCTCCATGTGCCGTTGAGTCCAGGTACTAGCTGGAAAACAGAACCGCTAATCACTGTGCCGTACAAATTACCGGCCCCATCGAAGACCACACCGCCATATGGGTCCGCCTGGGTGCCACTGAAACTCCACAACACTTTCTCCTTGTCGGCCGCCTGAGACAAAGTAACCAAGCTGAAAAATCCAAGCGCTATTGCGAAAACGACTCCCAGCGAAGGCAGATGGTTCATATGTTGCATTGTGTGTCCTCCAGATAAATTGGAGCTACGCCTCTCTCCCTGTGATCTGCATTGCCCCTGTTACTTGTAGGTTCCAACAGCAGTGATTGACGTCGGAGCCGTGCCCAGCCCCGCGCTACCGGCGCTAGTTAATGTGCCATCCGCGTTGATCGTGAATTGTTCAAGTTCGCCAGCACTCTTTTCGATGACATAGAGATACTTTCCATCATTGGACACACTTAGAGCGACCGGCCCGCCCGGTGCGGAGAAGGTCCCGCTGATCGGTGTAAGCGCGCCAGTAAGAGCATTGATACTGTATGCCGAGATAGTGTTATCCCCGCTGTTGGCGACGTAGAGGTACTGGCCGTAGGGCTCGGCAATCAGCGCCGAAGGAGTCGTACCAGCCGCAAATGGCGAGCCCGAAATGGGCGTTAAATACGGACTCGCCAGCGTCAGACTATATGCCGACACCGTGTTGTCCCCGCTGTTGGTCACATACACAAACTGGTTCGAAGGATCGATCGTCATCGCGACCGGGCCAGCGCCGGTGGCCACTGACGATATAAAGCCGACGCAAGGCTCCCCTATATAGAGGTCATTGGACGCCGCGTTCGCCACCAGCGTGAACGCTCCAAAAGGATCGACCGCTATCGCTGACGGATTGTTTCCGTTAGTCGATGCAAAGCTCGACAGGCTCAGCACACCAGTGGTTGGATTGCGATTGTATACACCGATGTCGTTTGCCGGCGGGTCCACCGCGTACAGCCAGTTATATTGGCACGAATTGGCATCGACAGTACGAATCGCCAACGCCACCGGATTCGTCAATCCAGTGATCGGCGAGCCTTTGACTTTTGATAGAGCGCCCGTGCCGCCGATTTTGTACTCGGAAATGCTGCCGTTCGTGTTCCCCGTATAAAAGAATTTGTTGTCAGACGAAGCCACTGACGCCTGCGGACCATTCGTATCAGTCAACGTGCGGGTAACCGTCAAGCCACCGCTCGCAATTGAAAGCTCGCTGATGGAACTCACCCCCGAGTTCGTCGCGTAGGCAAAGGTAGGAGTGTACTTTACAGCGGCGGTGCCCGTAGTAAAGCCGAGCCATAGCCCACCTGCTCCCACCAATCCCTGAGCGCCGGTTTGCGTCAATGCTCCCGTGCTCGGATCGATGGAGAAGATAAACAGCGGGTTCTCGCTCCCAGCATTGTTCTCCACATAGAGAAACTTGCTGCTGGGATCGGCGATCGCTACGAGCGTGGCGGACCCCGCCGTGAACGGTGATCCGGTGACCGCCGTCAGAGCGCCAGTTGTCTGATTGATCGAGAATGCGCCGACTCCCCCAGTGTCGGGACCCACATAAAGAAAGTGGCCGTTCGGAGTTCCCCTCATGCTGCTGTTGCCCCCAAAGGGTGGGCCGGGGAACGGAGAGCCATTAATCTGAGTCAGACTGCCAGTGGTTGGATTGATCGAGTACGCCGAAATGGAGCCATCAAAGTTCTCGCCGTACAAGAATTTCCCGCTGGGGTGAACCCAGTCGGTGGAACAGTTGGGCCCCGCCGGAAACGGCGAACCGGGAACCGCAGTCAGCGCTCCTGTCGTAGCATTGATGGCGAATCCCGAGATTGTACTGCTTCCATAATGGGCTGCGTAAATAAAATTCCCCTTCGGCGTGATAGCCAAATCCGCCGCTCCGCTCCCCACGTCAACGGTACCAAGGGAGGTCAAAGCCCCCGCGTAGTATTCACCGAAAAAATCTCACTATTCGAACTGAGGTAGCTCTGTGTGTAGCCGAACTTACCTGTCGGAGTGAAATATATCCCCTGCCACGCATAAGCCGTCGCAAATGGTGAGCCGGACGGCGGTGTCAACAGTCCAGTGCTGCTAATCGCAAAGCCGGCTATCGAATTGGATCCCGTAGGAGCGTATACGAACTTGTTGTTGGGATGAACCGTGAGTGAACTGTACGAGCTCGCCGCCACGCTTTGAGTAATTCTCAACTGACCAGTCGTTGGGTCTAAGGCATAAACGGCAATCCTGCTGTTTTCTAGCGCGACAGCGTAACGGCCCACCTTAGTGGCCGCCCGAGCCGCGGGAAGCGCCGTAAAAAAAACCAGCATCGTCACGCAAACAACAATCAAGGAGTTTTTCCTCTTCATCGCAGTTTTCTCCATTTCATTGTGATCGGCGCGAAAGACAGCCGCCGACACGAAAAATATGGACTTCCCTATAATTCGTTTTCAGGGGACAAGGGGTCGGCAGAACTGTTGGGGGAACAGTTCTGCAAAATTGCGCAGCATTTTACTCGGCACCCACCCACCCACCCGTCAAGATGCAACATATTGCAACATATTGCATACCTTGCCCGGTGAAATGGTGTTAGTAACTAGCGGTCCCGCCAGGGGCTGCGAGGTAGATCAGTTCAGAAGTCTGGCCATGGTCGGTCAGAATAGTTTGGGGCTTCCCGTCACTGCGTGCGAGTCCATTTCCTTACCAGATCGTCCTGACCACCTTCGCCCGCCGAATCTCTCGGTCCGCCGTAACCAAGCCCATCCCTTCCACCAGCGCCGTCGCCCCAATCACGCGGTCCGCCGGGTCTTTCGGATAGCCCGCGGGCAATGACAACGTGCGCGCACAGGCGCGCGCGCTGATCGGCAGCACAACGAAACGTTCTTCCACGTCTTTCAAGAAAGACTCCAGACTCACGGTGAGGGAGATTCTCCCATTCAGCTTAGCTGTCGCAATCTCTAGCAGCGTGATCCCGCAAATCGCCAAGCCGCCTCCGTTGCCGCGGGCATCATTGATGGCGGCGTGCGCCGCCTTCGACAACCGGGCCGGATCTGACAGCAGCCAAAGAATGACGTGCGTGTCCACCAGAATCAATAAAGATCTCCCCATTCCTCAGGCGATATGATCGGCCCCACAATATTGCCGTGAATTTTCACCTTCCCTTTATACAAGCCATAAATATCGTCCTTCTCCGCGTCTGCTGGAACCAGTTTCACCACCGGCTTCCCGCGCTTCGTGATCACAATAGCCTCGCGCTTCGCCTGCACTTCATCCATCACCGCAAGGCATCGCGCCTTGAACGACCCCGCCGCCATCGTTTTCACGCCGACCTCCAGTCTGTGCTCATGGTCATTATACCATGGTCATATTTAATAGTCTGTTTTATCCCTCGGCCGCAGATTAAGCAGGTGGCGCCCTTTTTTATTTCGGCATCACCGCCACATTCTCCTTAGGCATCGCGTCCAGCGTAGCCTTATCAATCCCAAGATGCTGCATCACCAGCTCCGGCGGAGTATGCGTCAGCCACTCCGACAACGACAGATCCTGATAGTAGCTACTCTTAAACATCTCCAGAAATTTCAGATCAGTCGTGCCCGTATTCTGAATGTAATGCGGCAGCGTCTTCTGTATATAGCCAACGTCCCCCGCCTGAAAATCCATAGTCCGTGCCCGTCCTCCGGTGGCGAACACCGTCATCCTCCCATTGCCGCACATGTAGTACTGCCACTCATCGGCATTCGGATGCCAATGCAGTTCGCGTATTCCGCCCGCCGTCAACCGCATGTCCACGCCGGCAATCGTTTTCGAGATAGCCAACTCTCGTATCGTCACCTCGCGCGACCATCCGCCCTCCTGCATGCGCTTGTGCGCCAGCCCAAACGGATACTTAAACGTCTGCACACCGCCCGCATCCGTCGGCGGCGGCAGGAAAGAATCCGGATTCTGCCCGTCCAGCGCTGCATTGCCCGGACCAGGAGCGCTAGCGCTTCGGCTGTCTTTCGATGGATATTGCTTCTGCTCCTGCCCCGCTGCACTCGCCGTCGATATCAACCCCGCAGCCGCAAGCGCCGCCGATCCCATCCCCAAAAATCCGCGCCGCGAAACCGCATCCTTCTTAGCCTCGTCGCTCATAACCGCTCCCCTCCGAACCATGATCCGAACCACCAAGCTTTCGGGTTGACGGTCGCGAACGTCAATACAGTCCTTACCCTAGTCCCAGCCGAACAAGGGGGAGACTCAACCAGCACTCATAACAAATCGCATGAAACGAAGCACCCCAAGCGCTTCTCCCCCTGTGTGCCTCCGTGTCCTCCGTGGTTAATGCTCTCCCGCGACCAACTAAGGCTCACTGCGAAGCTCGCGCATCCGCAGCACATCGTCCTGCTCCGATCCCCGCGCCCGAATCCCCGCCGCATCAAGCGTCCGCGCCACAGGCTGCACCTCCTCCAGAATCCGCGCGACAGCCTGCCCCACCGCCTCCTTCTCGCTATTTTCCGGCGTCCTCCACCCAAACTCGCTCTCCCAAAAACCCTTCGGCCGCGGATACACCACCACCCGCACCTCCCCATCCTCCGGAACTCCCGCCGCCTTCTTAGCCAACCTCAGCGCCGTATCGTACCCGCCAAGCTCATCCACCAGCCCAAGATTCTTAGCGTCCTGCCCCGACCATATCCGCCCCTTAGCAATCTCCAGCACCTTGTCCTTAGAAAGCTTGCGCCCATCCGCAACCTTGCCCGTGAAATCCACATACACGCGATCAAGCCACGCCTGAAACCGCGCCCACTCCGCCGGAGTGTAATCCTGCGTGCCCGTAAACATCGTAGCGTTCTCGCCCTGATGCACCTCATCCCAAGAAAGCCCAACCTTGTCCCACAATCCGCTGGTCAGCATCTTCCCGCCAAGCACTCCAATCGATGCCGTGATCGTCCCCGGCTCAGCTACGATCTTGTCTGCCGCCATCGCCACAAAATATCCGCCCGAGCCCGCCAGATTTCCCATCGACACAATCACTGGCTTCCCCGCCTGCCGTGCCCGCACCACCTCCCGCCAG
The DNA here is from genome assembly GCA_963800565.1 of uncultured Acidobacteriaceae bacterium. Taxonomy (GTDB): domain Bacteria; phylum Acidobacteriota; class Terriglobia; order Terriglobales; family Acidobacteriaceae; genus Acidiflorens. The sequence continues at coordinate 1,184,021 of CAWDBM010000006.1, read as the reverse complement.
ATCGTGTCCGAAGCTACATACGACCCTCCCGGACTATCCACCCGAAACAAAATCGCCTTCACATCCTTATCGTCCACTGCCGCGCGAATCGCCCCCGCCACCGTATCCGATCCCATACTCTGACTGCCCTGCACCGGATCGTAATCGCTCTTTCCCCGCGTAACCGCGCCCACTCCAAACACCAGCGCAATCGTCTTCCCATGATCATGCGGACGCCCCGCGCGCCCCAAATACTTATCCAGATACAGCAACTGCGCCCCGTCGCCCGCTTTACTTTTGACATCGCCATAAACCTCATCGCGATAAGCAATCGCATCCACGAGCTTCGCCGCAACCGCCTCTTTGCCCAGATAAGGCCCCGCATCTACCACCGCCCGAAACTTCTCCGGGGCAATCTGCCGCGCCTCGCATATCCCATCCTTCATCTGCTTGAACCACGAATCCATAATCGCCGTCATCTCTTCCTTGTGCGCATCGGTGTACTTCGACTCCGTATAAAAGTTCAGCGCCGCCTTGTACTCATACCGGTGATCGCCATGAAAAGTGATCCCCAGCTTGCCGAGCGTCCCCTTCACAAACGGAGATTCCATGATGATCCCCGTCAGCCCCACATCTCCCGAAGGCTGCAGATAAATATGATCGAACGCCGTCGCCAGATAATAAGCTCCGTTCCCCGGACCAAACTCACCAAAAGTTTCCGAGTAAGCGACTGCAAATTTCTTGTGCGCCCGAAATCTCAGCACCGCATCCCGCAGCTCCTGCGTCTGCGCCATGCCCAGCGAAGCCGCGCCGATCTTCGCAATCATCCCCACCACGCGATCGTCCGCCCCCCCGCGATCAATCGCATCGACCACATCGCGCAAAGTCTCTTTGTGAGTCATCATCAACTGCGCCGCAGGAGTGTCCGGAGCATCCTCCAAAAGCGAATGCTCAAAATCCGCCTCGAGAATTGTCTTGGATGGAACTCTCCCCTTCACCCCAATCACCGCCACCAACACGATGGCCAACCCGATCAGCCCCAAAGCTCCAAGAATGGCAAGAAATCGCACGATCAACCTGAACATGGATCGCTCCTTTAAAAAGTCAATATGTTGAGGAAACTCTCATTAAGTCTGCCCACGGAGAACTTTAAGTCTGCCCGCGGAGTCTGCCCACGGAGAGCTTTGAAAGGGCATGGCTTCAGCCATGCCGTCAGAACCCGCCATATGACCGGCTTTAGCCGCTGCGGGTCGCACTTTCAACGCTTCCACATCCCGGCAGTAAAAACTTAATCAGAGTTTCCCTAAGTGAAGAGCAGTGTATCCAAGTGCAAGCGTTGTGCGCTATCGAGGAGTATGGTCGAGGCCTCGAAGAGCGATCGGACAAAATTCCGGAACTTGGCCTCGCAGCATATAGCGTTCTGAGCGCTATCGCTGGTCTCGTCAACTGACTCCTTACTCGCTTGCAGACAAACCAAGAAGGACCCGCTCGGTCCGCGCTCGGTGCTACACTCTAGCGTTGCCAGAGGTCGCCATCGTGAAACGCCTGCCTCTAAACCTTTTCCTGATTGCTATTTTGGGGAGCTCCATTTTGTTCAAGTCACTCTATTTTCATTATGGATGGTTTCAGAGGCCAAGGAATGCGCGCGTTGCTCTGGTCGGACAATACAACCTCCATTCACTAGAGGGCAGCGACTGTTTCGGGCGCGGCATCGAAAGCTCCACGCTAGAACTCCGAGTGGACGGTACTTCAGAGCAGCGCGACCGTTTTAAAGACGGTTCGCAGTTTGTAACGCCGAGCACGTGGGAGTATTACGAGTACAACAAATGGTGTCCTACTACCAAGGGTTGTGACCTGATCGCATTCCAGAAGCTTCGAATCACTAAAAACTTCGAAATTAACAAAAGCGCTTCACCATCGGGTGCGGGATTGATCGTGTGGTGGTCAAAACCTGCGAAGATTCCACTCGGGGGAGGCTGTGTTTTCGCCAAAGTTATGTGATGCCAGGGACAATGCACGTCGGTTCGCGATAAATCTCAATAGCAAGTGACCCCGAGGCAGCATCAATCCGATTCAAACGTACCGCACAAAAGGCGCAAATCCATCTACAGAGTTCAGATGGAATACTTTCCGCCAAGTAGCGAACATACGGCGGACACTGTAGTCTCCTCCCCGCCTGGCTCTCTCCGAGCAACCAAACCCACCCACCTCACATCGGACATAGGCCCGAACGCGATTTACCGGGCAGGAAAGTTAAATCCGGCACGAGCATATCTGCTCAGATTTGGCTGAAACTCTCAGCCAGCATTCTCGGTTGAAAATTCGAAGTGAGGAAGAGGTGAAGCAATGATACGGAGAAAGATAAAAACGACTTCTGTCCGCTCGGCATATTTGCTAACTTGCATCTTACTGGCACTCGCGATATTGGCCGTTCCCGGCCGTTCCTTCGCGCAAGGTATCGGAGTATCCATCACCATTGCGCCGCCGGCTTTGCCGGTCTACACCCAACCCATCTGTCCCGGAGAAGGCTACCTCTGGACGCCCGGCTATTGGGCGTGGGACGCCGATTATGACGACTATTACTGGGTTCCGGGAACCTGGGTTGAAGCGCCCGAAGTCGGCTTCCTCTGGACGCCCGGATACTGGGGCTGGAACGACGGCGCCTTTGCCTGGAATGCCGGTTACTGGGGTTCGAATATCGGATTCTACGGCGGCGTCAACTACGGATTCGGCTACACCGGCACCGGCTTCGCTGGCGGATACTGGCAAGGCAATAACTTCTACTACAACACCTCGGTCATGAACGTGAACCGCACCATCATCCACAACACCTACACAAAAACCGTCGTCGATAACATGAGCACGAACCGAGTCAGCTATAACGGCGGCACAGGCGGACTCAGAGCTCGCCCGACTGCCGAGCAGGAAAGGTTCGCAAGTGAACGGCATATCCCGATGACCTCGGCGCAAACCGAGCATCAGCGAGCCGCCTCCAGCGATCGCAGCCTGCGAGCCTCCGTCAACCACGGGAGGCCAGCCATAGCGGCAACGGCGAAACCAGCAGATTTCAAAACCGGAGTAGTCGCAGCCAGAGCCGGCGGACCGACCTATACCAAGACGGCAGCGAATCGCGCGACCGCGAAAAAGGAAGGCGCGATGAGAGCGGCGTCCAAGCCGTCGAAGGAGGCCGCGACAGAGCACACAAAGTCCGCGCACGCAGAAAGCAATCGCGCCCTGGCGCACTCTGCCGAGACGCACGAAAGCGCTGCGAGGACGGAGCCCAGGGCAGAGCCCAAGACGGAGGCGAAGACCGAGCACAGGGCATCATCCAAGCAGTCGAAGTCTGAGCCGACCACCGCCCGATCTGCGGAACCAAACTCCGAAGCGAGGTCGGAACCAAAGTCCGAAGCCAAGTCCGAATCAAAGCCCAAGCCGGCGAAGTCCGAACATACCGCCGCGCGAAGCGAGGAACCGAAGTCGGCTGAGTCTCATGAGACTCGGGTAAAGACTGAATCGAAGCCAGCCAAAGAACCCAAGCCGGCAAAGTCTGAGCACGCCACGGCGCGACCGGCCGAGTCCAAGCCGGCTGTCGAGCCTCGCGAAAGTGCGGCGAAATCGGAACCCAAGGCCTCAAAGCCATCTGGGACTGAACGCGCAAAAGCGGAGCGTCCTGAGAGCAGCCCTGCTCCGGCCCACGCCGCCAGCGCGCCAAAACCCGAACATCAAAGCACGCCAAAACCAGAAAGCAAGCCAGCCCCGGCGAAGGAAGAAAAAAAGCCTCCGCGGTAGTGTGTATAGCGGTAGATGTGTATAGAGGTTATATGGGATTTGGGCGTCCTGTTCTAAAACGGGGCGCCCTCCAGCTTTTAGGACGGTAATGCACCACACTGCCGCATTTTCATAACTATGTCGTTGGCTGTACTACCTGCGTCCCCGGCACCAAGACTCGAGCATCCGTGAGAAGCTTGTCGCCGATATCTTTCGGTACATGCAGATAGATCTTTCTAGGAGCCAGGTCGAACCAAATACAATCTTTGAGCAGCACTCTCCCGTAACGGCAGCTAATATCTCTCCAGGGAATCAAAAAGCTTTTCCTCAGAGCTCGTCGGTGCTGTGATTTCCACCACGAGAAGGCAGGCTTGGGATGCGGCAAAAGATAGAGCCCTTGTTCATCAGCGCCAACAAAACAAATCGTTCCATACTCCGAATTAAGCCCTCCCAGAACACATTCGTAGCGCGTGCCCTGAAAATAGCCGGAAAATCGATAGTCAGTCTCAAAGTCGTACATTCGGGCAAAATTCCACCCCATAAGCAAAACCACAAGCACGACGATGACTGCGACTAACACTGTATTCTTAGCTCCCGCGCACGATCATTTCGACGGAGGGGAAACGCGCACCAATGACGGCTTCGCCTCCGACCCTTCCAGAGCTTCGCATATATCGCCACAGGAAAACAGGAATGCGTTCGCACCCCGATTACGGTTGTAACAAAGCACTCCCGCCCCGGGAAAAAAGAGGACAGGACGCAGACTCATTGAAAGCAATGGTGAAATGACATTAATCAATGTACGATAATATACGTACAATATCGACACCACAAATGTTCCACGTGGAACATTATCGCAAAACGTTCGCCTTTTAGAGAAGAAAAAATGAACCGGTGCCCCCTTCCACGTTCTTTGCGGAGGTGGGGTCGGTTAACTGATCTTCGGAGTAGTGATCGCCCCTTCAGACGCCGACTGTACCAATGCGGCGTACTTGGCGAAGACCCCGGTCTTGTAGTGGGCCGCCGGAGCTTTCCATTCCGCCATCCGCCGCGCGATCTCGGCATCGGAGATCTCCAGTTCCAGCTTTCTGGTCTTGGTGTCGATGGTGATCTTGTCGCCTTCGCGGATCGCCGCAATCGGCCCGCCCAGCGCAGCTTCCGGAGCGACATGGCCGACCATCAGCCCGCGGGTCGCTCCGCTGAAGCGGCCGTCTGTGATCAGCGCAACGCTCTCGCCCAAGCCTTCGCCAACGATGGCCGCTGTTACGCTCAGCATCTCTCGCATCCCCGGCCCGCCCTTCGGTCCTTCGTAGCGGATCACCACCACGTCTCCGGCCTTGATCTGCTTGCTGGTTACGGCCTGCATCGCCGCCTCTTCCGAATCGAAGACGCGCGCCGGGCCAGTATGCGAACTTCGCTCGTGCCCACTCATCTTGACCACCCCGCCGCCTGGGGCGAGATTGCCTTTCAAAATCACCAGGCCCCCGGTCGCCTTCAGCGGCTTGCTTAGCGGAGCGACCACCATCTGCCCCGGCGTCTCCTTCGCCGCGTTCGCCTCTTCGGCGAATGTCTTGCCGGTCACGGTCATTGCCGATCCGTTTACGTATTTGCCTTCGAGCAGGCGCCTGGCGATTAAAGGAATGCCTCCGGCTGCGTCTACGTCCGCCGCAACATACTTTCCCGCCGGCTTGAGATCGGCGAGCAGAGGAGTACGTTCGCTGACGCGCTGGAAGTCGTCGATGTCGAGCGGCAATCCCATCTCGCGGGAGATCGCCAACAGATGGAGGACCGCATTAGTCGAGCCGCCGGTGGCAGCAACGCCGGCGATCGCATTCTCGAAAGCCGGGTGTGTCAGAATATCGCTGGGGCGAATATTTTTCTTCAGAACATTCATCACCACTTCGCCGCAACGGAAGGCGGCTTCGTCCTTGCGCGGGTCCATGGCGGGAATACCGTTGAAGCCCATTGGAGAAAGCCCAATTAACTCCATCACGGTCGACATAGTATTCGCCGTGTACTGGCCGCCGCACGCGCCCGCTCCGGGGCATGCGACATTTTCGAGCGCCAGCAGATCGGCATCGCTCATCTTGCCTGCGGCGTTCGCGCCTACTGCTTCGAACACATCCTGAATCGTGACGTCTTTGCCTTGATATTTTCCCGGAGCGATCGTCCCCCCATAAAGCACAAGGCCGGGCAGGTTCATGCGTGCGAGCGCCATGGCGGCGGCGGGAATCGTCTTGTCGCAACCGACTATGCACACCGCCGCGTCGAAGAGCTGTCCGCGACAGACTAACTCGATCGAATCGGCGATGACTTCGCGGCTCACGAGCGACGCCTTCATGCCTTCGGTACCCATGGTCTCGCCGTCGGAGATGGCGATGGTGTTGAACTCCATGGGCGTGCCTCCGGCGGCGCGAATGCCTTCCTTCACCTTCGCCGAAAGGCGGCGCAGATGAAAGTTGCAGGGCATGGTTTCGATCCAGGTGTTGGCGACGGCGATCAGCGGCTTCGCGAGGTCGGCATCGGTGAAGCCGATCGCTTTGTACATGGCGCGCGCCGGAGCCTGGTCGCGCCCATCAGTGATGCTGCGACTGCGATGTTTGAGGTCGGTGGTCATGGGAGTGATGCGGAGAGAAGGTTATCAGTTTTCAGTCGTCAGTTGTCAGTGAAAGCGCGGAAACTCGGCTTACTGAGGACCGAGGACTGACGACTGACAACTGAGGACTGACAACTGTTCTATGCATTCACCACTTTCGGTCCCGTGGGCTTGGCTGCTTCGGTGCTCTTCTTCTTGTCGGTCGGCAGCCACGACATCATGGCACGTAACTGCTCTCCAACTTTTTCAATCGGATGCTGCTTGGCGGCTTCGCGCAGCTTGGCAAATTTCTTGCCGCCTTTTTTGTTTTCTTTGATCCACTCCTCGGCGAACTTTCCGCTCTGGATTTGTTTCAACACTTTCTTCATGGCCTTGCGCGTGTCGTCTCCGACGACCAGTTCGCCGCGGGTGAGATCGCCGTATTCAGCGGTGTTTGAGATCGAATAGCGCATGCGGCTGAGGCCGCCTTCGTAGATCAGGTCGACGATCAGCTTGACTTCATGGACGCATTCGAAATAAGCGATCTCGGGAGCATAGCCGGCGGCGACCAGCGTCTCAAAGCCTTTCTGCATCAATGAAGTGAGGCCGCCGCAGAGCACGGCTTGCTCGCCGAAAAGATCGCTCTCGGTTTCTTCTTTGAAAGTGGTCTGCAATACACCGGCGCGGGTCGATCCGATGCCGTGGGCATAGCTCAGCGCAAATTCATGGGCGCGCCCACTCGCATCCTGATGAATGGCAAGTAGCGAGGGAACGCCGCCGCCCTGCGAATAGACGCGGCGCAGCAAATGGCCGGGACTTTTCGGAGCAATCATGACTACGTCGACATCTTTCGGCGGCTTGATGGTTTTGAAATGAATCGAGAAGCCGTGCGAGAAGCCGAGAATTTTTCCTTTGCGCAGGTGCGGCTTGATGGCCGATTCGTAGAACTCGGCTTGCGTCTCGTCGGGCGTGAGAATCTGAATCCAATCGGCGCGCTTGGCGGCTTCGGCTGGAGCGACGACCGTCATGCCGTCGGCACGAGCCTGCCTGGCGGAGCCGCGCTCGGGATCGAGTCCGATGATGACGTCGTATCCGCTATCGCGCAGATTCTGCGCCTGCGCGTGTCCTTGCGAACCATAGCCGAATACGGCAATTGTTTTGCCCTGCAACGCGGCAGGATTGGCATCGTTTTGATAGAAGACTGTGGCCACGAAAAGCTCCTTTTAGAGGTTAACAATTTTGTTAATGAGTAGATTATTAACGATACTGGCTGGGTCAAAAATTCAGCTGCAGGCCAGAAACCGACCGATCAGTCGGTTTCAGAAATGCTACGCAGGTCGACTGGCGCTGTCAACCTCCGAGAACAAAACTCATTTGCAAATTGCTATTGCTACCGCATCATTTCTATAGAATACTATTGAGAACGCACCCGCCAAGCCTCTTCACCTGTGCAAACATGTGAATGCTGAAATCGGCGGGTATTTTTTTTATGCGCTACACAAAGCTCGCTCTTACTTACGAGCAGCAATTAGATCTCCTTCTGGCCAGGGGTCTTGCGATTCCGGATCGCGATCGGGCGCTGCATTGGCTAAAAAGGAAAGGATACTTTCGCCTTAGTGCATACTTCCTCCCGTTCAAAATCCGCGGAACCGATCAATACGCTCACGGCGCAACGTTTACCGACGTTATCAAGCTTTATAAGTTCGACGCCCATTTGCGGCTGTTAGTGATCAAAGCGATTGACCGCGTGGAGGTCGCGCTGAGGGCTTCGGCTACGTATCATTTCGCTCATGTTCTCGGTCCCTTTGGGTACACCGACGTCAGCAACTTTACTCCATTCGTCCCATCGCCTGGTGCAGGCGTGCCGTCGACAGGATTTGACCATGGGTTCCTGATGAGACGTATTGAAAGCGAAGTGAAACAATCGAAGGAAGAATTCGTAAGGCACTACTTACAAAATACGCGTCGGAACCGCACTTGCCCATCTGGATGATTACCGAATTGATGCCATTTGGAATGCTTTCGAAAATGACCGAAGGTGTGAAAAAAAGTCTGCGAAAACAAATTGCAAAGGATTTCGGGATCGCCCAAAGTCAACTGACCAGTTGGATGGAGACTGTAACATACATCCGCAATATTTGCGCTCATCACAGTAGGCTGTGGAACCGCGAACTTTCACTAAAGCCGGAACTTTTGAACGAATGGAAAGCAGGGGGAATATCCAATACTCGCATTTATTGTGTGCTCCTGGTACTCGACCATCTCCTGCGTCACGCTTCCCCGCGATCACGATGGAGGGACATGCTCATGATAAGCATCTTCGACAATCCCCATATAAATCTTACTGCAATGGGATTTCCGACGAACTGGATGTCGATGCCGCCTTGGAATGTAAGCGTCCTTCGCTGATGGCACTTCCTTCGATCGGCAGGTTCGAAACCTCGGACTGCGCCATGCCTGGGCCCTGCGATTTTTCGGCCTAAAACTCGAAGTAGCCGCCGGCTCGCGCCGGATGCGCATTGCCGTTGGTCCCAGTGGCTAATTCTGTTGGAGGCAGCAGGCCTTCTTCGACTCCGTGAAGGCTTTCCCACGCAGCCTCGGTGAGCGCGGGGTCGGCGCCTACGATGTCACGGATCATTTGCCAGGCGGCGAGGTTAAGTGCGCCTTCGGGCGCGGGTCCCATGGCCAGCGACACCGAGCATTGGGGACAGAAACAGATGCGCTGCGCGGAAGATTTCTGGCGCGGCCTTACTCCTACGGTCTGCGCGAAGAGGTATACGGCAACGGATTTCTGCCCGGCTTCGAGCTCCCGGCTGCAACGGAGGCAAAACAAGCTGTCCAGACTCTCGTCCTCTGCGGATGCGGTATTTGCTCAGGTTACTTTCTCGGAGATGATGGTGTTCGCACAAGTACGTAGAAGGATTCCCAACGGGCGTCGCCAATTAACTGCGCGCGAACCAAGCTTTGCTCTAGGCAGAAGCGGAGGCATCACGCACTCTGACTCCATGGGATCTGGGTCATTGGCAAAAGTTTCGGGCTCGCGGCAGCAGAAGGCCCGGCAACAGGTGGCAGCGGTTTGTTATCGGATCGGCCGTCGTGGGGTTGAATTTCTTCTGGTGCAGACGCGCGGTGGACGGTGGATTTTTCCTAAAGGTGGGGTTGAGCCGGGACTGACGCACGCTCAATCCGCTGCCTTGGAAGCTTTGGAAGAAGCGGGGGCGCATGGCCGGATCGAGGAGATTCCGTTTGCGCGCTACTTTCGCCGCGTACAGGGAACCGGGGTTTCTGATGCTTCCACTGCTGCATTTCTCTGCGAAGTGAGGCGGCGCGAGGCGCCGCACGAGGCGAATCGCAACCCAACGTGGTTTTGCGCGGGAAAGGCGAAAGAGCGGCTGCGCAGGGATCGCCCGCACGACTTTGGTGAAGAGTTGGCACGTGTTGTCGATCGCGCGTCGTCGCGGATTAAGCGCTTGCAGAGCGGCGCTTGTGGCTCTCGGGGTTTCGAGCACAAAGACGAATTGCAGAAAGTCCGGTTTGATTATTTTGATGTTTCGAGACTTTATGACGGGCGCAGGATTCCGGCGATCGAAGCGGTGGAAGCAATTGGGCGCAGAGTTCTAAGGCTGGGCGCAGGAGGGAGTGTATCTGACCGGGCTCGCAACGTGACTGCAATTGACACGGGGCTGGGTTCCGCGAACTTGCTAAAACGCTAACCACAGAGGGCACCCTTCGGCTGCGCTCAGGGCAGACTCCGGTCCACGAAGGAAGTAGCTACGAACAAACTTCGAGAGACTTAATGACCTTATGGTTCGAGGTTCTCCGGTCTAGGCCACGCTTCTATCCTGGTAGAGCGAAACGCGGATTCCGCGATACCATCTGTGGGATGCTTCGCGAAGCTGCAATTGATTCTCGTGAACCCCGCCTCGAGCCTCGGCAGGAGATTCTGCGCACCGCGGCTCGACTTTTTCAACAACAGGGATATGATGCGACGTCGATGAACGATGTGGCGGCGGCGCTCAAGTTGTCGAAGGGCGGGCTCTATCACCACTTCCAGTCGAAGGACGAGATTCTGTTTCACATCATGTCGCACGCAATGGACATTACAGAGGCGCGGGTGATTAATGTGGTGCGACGCATTGATGGAGCGGGTGCGGGCGGTGGAGTGACTGAAGCGCGGTTGCGCACGCTGATCCGGCTGCACATAGAGGTTGTGCTGAGCCCGGAAGACCGCGAGATTACGGTGATGCTGCATGAGAACCATCCGCTGCCGCCGGCGCTGCGGCGCAAGATCAATGCGCGCAAGAAAGATTATCTGCACTTTGTTGAGCACCTGATTGCCGACGTCCAGCGCGGCGTTCAGCGCAAGGGGAATTCGCCGTCATCGGTGACGCCGCGCGCTGCTGCGTTGGCGCTGGTTGGAATGATCAATTGGATTTACCAGTGGTATAAGCCGGATGGACCGCTGACCGGAGAGGCGATCGTGCAGCAGTATACGGATATTTTTTTCCATGGCGCGATTGGGTAGGAGAGTTGTGAGTCGTCAGCTATCAGTTGTCAGTTAGGTTTTTCGGTATGCCTCGCCATTTTCACATCGACGATCTCTCTCGCCAGCGCGCCGGGAAAAACAAATCTTACTTTGAATTTCTACGTGTTCCGGCGATGAGCGCGGGCATTTACGTTCTGCCCAAGGGCGGAACTGATCCGCAGAAACCACATGGCGAAGACGAGATGTATTACGTCGTGCGCGGAGTTGCGCGGATGCAGATTGGATCGGAGCATTATGAGGTGCTCGCAGGTTCGGTGATTTTTGTTGAGGCTCGAGTGGAGCACCGCTTCTACGACATTCAGGAAGACCTGGAAGTGTTGGTCTTTTTTGCTCCGGCGGAGCAGGAATGAAATTGGAACCGCACGCTGGATTGCTGCTCATCTAAACATAACATTCGCGTTTTCTTACCTCGCGTCTTTTTACTTTCTAGTTACCTTCCAGTGACATTTCGAAAAAAGCGGACTGCTAGGCTTTTCATCGAAGGGGACGAATTGCAGCGCCCCATACCAACTACAAGCGAGATAGGAAAAAGCATATGAATCAAGCTGTGCAGTCTCGATGGATACATTCCGTACTCTTTTCCGCAGTTAGTTTCGGCGCGTGCGCCTGGGTGCTAACCGCAAATGCCACTGCTCAGACCGGCGCGTGGCTGACGCACGCGCATGACGAGCAACATACGGCGCTCTCCACGGTGCAATCACAACCGCTCGACGCGATTCACTGGCATGTGGCGGTGGACCTGGCTCCGCCGCAGGGGGAGATCTTCATACATTATGGTTCGCCGCTGGTTACGGCGGCGAATACAGTGATTGTGCCGGTGAAAACTGGCTCGGACAGCTTTCGGGTGGAGGCTCATAACGGCGCCACGGGCAAGCGGATGTATATGTTGGCCACCGCCTACCAGGCGCCCGGGGCGACCTTTACTCCAGGAATGGGGCCGACGATTTCTGGTAACCAGCTCTTTGTGCCGGACATTGCGGGCAGCGTGCTGGTGCGGCAGAATCCCGATCAAGTGAAGGGTGCGGTGACTCGCCTGTATTTCTACGGCGTAAAGAATTACCGCAAGGATCCGACGGCTTATGAGCAGAACGTGCAGATTGACACTCCGCTCACCACCGATGCCGCAGGCAACCTCTACTTCGGGTTCATAGTTCAGGGCTCAACCCCGCTCAATCTGCAAGGCGGCATAGCGCGCATTGCAGCGGACGGCACCGGAACCTGGGTCTCGGCCGCAACCATCAGTGGAGATCCAACGGTCACGCAGGCCGCTATCAGTGCCGCACCGGCTCTCTCCGCGGACGGCAGCCTTTTATATGTCGTCGTCGATAACGAGAGCTACGGCTACATTGCTGTTCTCAATAGCACGACGCTCGCGCCGGTAGGTAGCGCGCGTTTGAAGGATCCGTCCTCGGGGATGGACGCGCAGCTCTTCGATGGCAGCTCGGCTACACCCACCGTTGGGCCGGATGGTGACGTTTATTTCGGAGTGCTTGAAAATCCCTTTCCTAAGCACAATGACCGCGGCTGGCTGCTGCACTTCAACAGCGATCTCTCCGAGGCGAAGATTCCGGGCAGTTTTGGCTGGGACGATACCGCCTCGATCGTGCCGGCTTCGCTGGTGCCAAAGTATAAAGGGAAGTCGAGCTACCTGCTGATGACGAAGTACAACAATTATGCAGGTATCGGAACTGGTAACGGCAAGAATCGAATTGCGATACTCGACCCGAACGCCACCGAGAAAGATCCGATCATTCCCAGCGTGCTGGTTATGAAAGAAGTGATCACGATTTTGGGAGTGACGCCCGATCCGGATTGGCCGGGTGGGGTCAAGGAATGGTGTATCAACTCGGCTGCGGTCGATCCCTTCACTGATTCGGTTCTGGCCAACAGCGAAGACGGCAACCTCTATCGCTGGGACCTGGTCTCCAACTCACTTACGCAAGTGATCAATCTTTCGAGCGGAATCGGTGAGGCCTATACGCCGACGGTGATTGGGGCGGATGGAACGGCTTATGCCATCAACGAGGCGGTGCTGGACGCGATTGGGGCGCCGTAAGGCAAGCGGCTCAACAATGCTGAGAATGAGAACAGCCCGCAAGCTTTTCAGCCTGCGGGCTGGCCGGTGGACTGTTTGGGATTGACTGAGGTGGTCACTCTCGTGGCCCCTCGCTCGTTCCGGTGCCGGGCACAGCTTGTGACCGGCGGATCAGATTTACGCAATCATCCAAATTCACGGATTGTTTGCGAGAGAATGTTCTCGATTTCCCCGACCAAGGGTTCCTCGAGAACTCCGCTTAGAGCAACCGCCCTAAGACTCAGCCACCTCACCTGGTCTGGTATTTCTACTATGTGAATCAGAACTTATCATCCGACCACCTCCTTTCCGGTGTAAGCGCAGATTACAAAAAAAGCTGGGCAGGAGTCAACGGCACTGTAGTGGCGTACCGGGAGAATCAACAGCACGGGACTCGGTTCCAGGTTCTCAGTTCTCAGTGAGGGGCGTCAGGGTAGACGCTGAGAATCGAAAACCAGCGGCAAATCCTCTCGCGTAAGCTGCACGTTGCAAGATCGCTGGCACTCGCAGTACATGCCCGCCAGATACCTACCTTCGTTACTGCTCATTCCCTAGACTTTGAGGAGCGAGTTCTCAGTTGTCAGTCGTCAGTTGTCAGTAGGACCTTAGAACGCGAGAGCGAACGCTTGAGATTTTCACTAAGGTCGGAGAAACCTTCCCGGAATTGGAAGGCCAGCGGCTCCCCTCAGGGGCTAAAGCCCCTGTCTTTAAATGACTTTGCGGCACGGCTAAAGCCGTGCCCTGCCCAAAACCGACTTATGAGATGGCTTCCGAGAACTAGCGACTGGGCTCACCCCTTCCATCGGTACGCATTTTCTTGGGGCAGCCCTAGATGCGCGAGGACACGGTTGGCGAATTCCTGCGCCATGGCCTCTAGGGTTGGCGGGTGGTTATAGAACGTCGGAATGAGCGGGAAGATGGTGGCGCCGGCGTCGGCTGCGAGCGTCATGTTGCGCAAGTGAATTTTGTTGAGCGGCGTCTCGCGGACGCACAGGACGAGAGGCCGGCGTTCTTTGAGAGTGACATCGGCGGCGCGCTCGAGCAGACGCGAGGCGATGCCGTTGGCGATGCGGCCGAGCGTGCCAACGCTGCATGGAATGACGACCATGGCGTCGGAGGGATATGACCCGCTGGCCACGTTGGCGCCGATATCGCTGTTCGACTGTTGCTGAATCTTCGCCGAGGGCGCGCCGATGATTTGACGTAGGAGATCGGAGCGGCCTTCGATGCCAAGTTCTTCGGCCATGACGCGCAGGCCGCTGTCGGAGGCGATGAAGTTTACGGTCTTTACCCTAGGGTCGTGTTCGGCGGCAAGTAGGAAGTGTTTTAAGAAAATTGATCCACTGGCGCCGGTAGTCGCGATGGTCAGATTTTCCGGCGGCATGGGCAAAGTTAGCGCTCCGCGAAGTCCAGTGAAGGATGAAGGTTCGAAAGCTGAGGATAGGGATGCTCCGATGGCAAGTCAAGGCGACTAGGTAATTCGCTTTACGACCCTGCGCCGCAAAGAGGGCATCTATTAGGTCGGTCGGATTGCGAGGTTGAGTCGTTGGCTGGTTCGCGAGCGAGTTCGAACTTCCATCGGCGAATCGGCAAGCGGAGTAAGCAGGGAAGAGCGCAAGTATAAATCATGGCCACCACTGGGATTTTGCGATCGCGTCGCAGCGCCGCCCAGCTGCACGCCCTTGCCAGCGTGGAGCGCGAGATTCGAGCCATTGATCCTGCCGCCGGGCGCAAGTATCTCCGCGACTTTCGAGAGGCCTATCGCTCCTACGAAAACGTTCTATTCGCTAGCGATGTTCGCCGTCTGGTCGGCAAAGCGGGGATCGTCATGGTCGGCGATTATCACGCGCTGCCCAATTCGCAACGTTATCTGGCGTCGCTCCTGCGCGATCCCGATCTGCAGCAACGTCCTGTAGTGCTTGGGGTCGAAACTGTTTTTACGCGCGATCAGCACATTCTCGACGAATGGTCGCGCGGCGAAATCGAGGAGGCCGAACTCCGCCAGCGAATACGCTTCGATCTCGACTGGGGATATGACTGGCTCCCATTTTTTGAATTGCTCTCAGCCGCTCGCGATCGCGGCACATTGGTCTACGGACTCGATTGCATGCCGCGCGAAGATCTCCGCAAGATCGGGGCGCGCGACCGCCACGCATCCGATAAGATTGCTGAATTGCGCCGTCGTCATTCCGATGCGCTGATTCTGGTGCTCTTCGGCGAATCGCACCTCGCGCCCCAGCATATGCCGGCCCTGCTGCAGCAGCGCCTTCCCGAAGAACCGCTGCTCACCTTACTGCAAAACGTCGATGCGCTTTACTGGCGCGCCGCGGGAGAAACTCACGATCATATTGAGGCCGTGCGGGTTGACGAAAATACGCTGTGTGTCTTTAATGCCACGCCGCTGGAAAAATACGAGAACTATCGGCTCTGCCTCGACCGCTGGCGGCGCGGTGACAATGATCAGAGTGCGCCCGACCTCGGTCCCACGCTCTATAACCTGATCGACGGCATGGTGCGTTTTCTCGGCATCAATCAGTATTCGCCGCACAACACCACGCAGCCGAGGCTGCTGGTTGACCTCATGCCCGAGGTCCATTCGCGTAACTCCGACGGGCTGCTGCGTCGTTTGTTGTCGCGCAAAGGATTCACTGCCGAAGATCGCCGATCGCTGCTTCGCCAGGTGCGCGAGCGGGGCAGCGTTTATCTTGCGCCGATTAACGCTATCTACGTACGCCAGTTTCGCATGACGTCTGCTGCGGAAGATGCCATGCGCTTTCTTCATCAGGCTTGCCGCGGCTTGCCGAATCTTTGCAATGGCAAGACGGGTGCTCGACACGTAGCGCCCACCGCCACGCTCGATAGAGACGACGCGTTTTACCTCGCCGTCTTTGAACACGCGCTCGCTTTTTTCGGATCGCGCATTCTGCATCCCACGCGGCCCGTCGTTCGCGACAGCGATGTGGAGGAACTGTTCGACGTGACCCGCGAAGATCTCGAAGAGCAAACTTCACTGTTGTTCGCCGATGCGGTCGAAGCCCTTGACTTTCTAATGCAACAGCGCCGGGCGATGTCTGACGAATCGCTGATGCATGCGCCAGCCTTCAGCGGCCGCCAATACGAATACGTCGCTCAGCAACTCGGATACCTCACGGGCAACGATCTCTACGACGCATACCTCGAAGGCCGGTTGGGCTGCGCCGGGTTGCGCAAGCTTTTCCTCACCCACATAGAAGAGCCCGGAGCCGCGCGCAAAGCCTACTTGCAATTAAGAACGCGACTGAGTCGTGGACAGCGCGGGTGAGGTTCCTTGCATTGGCCCGGCGCCCCGCGAGATTTTTGATTTCGCGGCTGCTGCGGTATTCTCACCTATCCAATGCCTGACGACTTCCCATTGCAATCGCAGACGGCCGACGCCCTCATGCTGTTCGGCTTCTGGTATCGCGCGCTCGCTGCCGATCAGATCCGCAGCGGCGAACTGGCGAAGGCCATGCTGCTCGAAGAGCCACTCGTCATCGGACGCGACCAGGGCGGCCGACCTTTTGCGCTGCGCGACGCTTGCCCGCATCGCGGCATGCCGCTCTCTTGCGGCCACTTCGACGGACAGCAAGTGGAATGCTCGTACCATGGCTGGAGATTCGACGCCCACACTGGCCAGTGCCAGTTAATCCCTTCGCTCGTACCCGAGCAAACTTTGAAAGTCGAACGCATTTATGCAGGCAGCTATCCGTGCGAGGAGCGCGACGAATTCGTCTGGGTTTTCATTCCCGATCCCGGGCCAACGGGTGCGGGATTCTCAAAGCCAGCGGCCGCGCCGACTGCTGCACCTGAGATTGCAAAATTTAGCGATCACTACAAACTTGCTTATCTCACCGCTGACCTTCCGTGTTCGGTCGATCACGGCATCATCGGCCTCATGGATCCTGCGCACGGTCCGTTCGTCCATCAGGCTTGGTGGTGGCGGACGCGAGGGTCGATCCACGAGAAGCGGAAAAATTTCGAGCCGATACCTTATGGCTTTCGCATGAGCGCGCACACTCCCAGCTCAAACAGTGCGCCCTACAAGCTTTTGCGGCTCTATGCCGACGCCGATTCGATTACGACGACCATCGATTTCGTGCTGCCGAATATGAGGTCGGAGATTATTCGCGCTGGAAAATACTGGTTCTCGAGCCTGACCACGGTTACTCCGATCACGCGCAACCAGTGCCGAATCGACGTAGTGGCGGCGTGGAATCTGTTTCGCTGGATTCCGTTCGGGCCGCAACTGTTGAAATTCGTCTTCGCCAAATTTGTGGAACAGGATCGGCGGACGATGGAGTTGCAATCCGAAGGATTGAAACATAATCCGCATTTAATGCTGATTGACGACGCCGACCGGCCGGCCAAATGGTATTTCGGTTTGAAGAACGCGATGCTTGAAGTGAATAAGGATGGTGGCGAGTTTCGGCATCCTATGAGCGGGCCTGTGACTTTAAAGTGGAGAAGCTGAAAGGCAGTAGCCAGTACCCAGTACCCAGTACCCAGAAAAACCCGGACCGACGAACTCGCTGGGTACCGGGTACTGGATACTAGTCTTCTACTAGCCAGTCCATCGCCTCTTCGCGGGTCTTGAAGGTCACGATCTCGCGCTGGGAAAAATTCTGGAAGTTTTCCATGAAAGCGTGAGGAATGCTGTCTGCGCCAACCCATGCGGTCTTCTTCACGAACGGGCGATCGAGTGTCAGCACTTCTTTAATCCTCATCGCAACGGCATGATCGACGGTGGCGCCGGTGAAGTCGGCCAAAGTGACAATCGACTCGTGCCCATGCTGCGCGACTGTGATGCGCACATACTCGAGCAGGAGTTGCATCTGCGGCGCATCGGCATGCGAAAAATCGAGCAGCAGGATGCGCTTGCTTTTATGCTCGACGAAATGGATGCGATCGTCCATTGAAGAGTTCTAACTTTGACCCTGATGTCTTCTGTCTCGCCGTGGTGGAGAAAGGCTTCACCACAGGGGACACGGAGCGCCACAGGGGACATCTTTTACGCGGGACATCTATTGAAGCAACGACTCTACTACACTGTAAGCCTCTGCCAGCGCCGAATCCAGGGCCGCCGCATCTTTGCCGCCGGCTTCGGCGAGGTCGGGACGGCCTCCGCCTTTGCCGCCAACTTTTTGCGCAACCTGGCCGATAACTTTTCCTGCCTGAATGCGGCTGGTTAGATCTTTGGTTACGCCGACGATCAACGACACATTGCCATTTGAGGCCGAGCCTAGCACGATTACGGCCGAGCCCAGCTTGTCGCGCAGTTGATCGACCAGTGTGCGCATCTGCGCGCGCTCCAGATTGTCGACGCGGTGCGTCAGCACTTTGACGCCCCGAACTTCTTTTACTTTTTCGTTGATGTTGGCGGTGCTTGACGATGCGGATTTCATCCGCGCCTGATCGAGTTCGCGCGCCAGGCGCTTGATCTCGGCGTCCTTCTTTTCCAGTTCGAGCTTCAACGCCTCGGCCGGGGACGCGGAGTCGGAATGCGTCGTCAGCCCTGCGACCACATTTTCCAGTTCGTGATCTTTGCGGAAGTGGCGCAGCGAGCCTTCTCCGGTTACGGCCTCGATGCGGCGCACTCCCGACGAAACGCTTCCTTCTTTCAGAATTTTGATCAGGCCGATCTCGCCGGTCTGAGCGGTGTGCGTGCCGCCGCAGAGTTCGGTGGAGAAATCTCCGATCTTGATGACCCGTACGCGGTCGCCGTATTTTTCGCCGAAGAGAGCCATCGCGTGATACTCGTTGATGGCGACGTCGATGGGGACGTTCTCGATAACCTCGACGCGCTGGTTGCGCAGCACTTCTTTGTTGATGAGGTCTTCGATGTCTTGCTGTTCTTCTTCGGCGACTCCGGTGAAGTGCGAGAAATCGAAGCGGAGATGATTGGGAGCGACTAGCGACCCCGCCTGCTTAACGTGCTTGCCTAGAACTTCGCGCAGTCCGGCCTGTAGGAGATGCGTGGCGGTGTGATTGCGCATCGTCGATTCGCGGATGGCGGTGTCGACGACGGCGTCGACTCTATCGCCGACGCGAAGGGAGTCAAAACCCCCACCCTCCCCTAAAGGGGAAGGGTGGGGCACCCGCTTCATGGTGACTTGGTGCGCGCGTACGCCCTGCACGGGATAGTAACATCCGGTGACTTCGGCGACGATGGTGTTGTGATCGTCGGAATATAACCATCCGCGATCGCCGACCTGGCCGCCGGATTCGGCGTAGAAGGGAGTGTGATCGAGGATGATCTCGCCTTTTTCGCCGGGCTTGAGCTCCTGCGCGCCCTGGCCGGCTTTGATGATGGCTAGCACTTCGCAGTTATCGGAGCGCGTCTGGCGGTAGCCTTCGAAGACGGATTTTGGGAGTTGCTGGTAGGCGGGATTGGCCGTTTGCTTGGCCGCGCCTTTCCAGGAGGCGCGGGCTAGCGAGCGTTGCTCCTGCATTGCCTCCTCGAAACCATCTCCCAAGGTTACCTGTAGGTCGCGGCACGTATCCTCGATAAAGTCCTTGGGTAAGCCGTATGTGTCATAAAGCTTAAAAGCCTCTCGGCCGGGGAATGTCAGATGAATCCCTCGGCTACCGAGTTCATGGACAAAATCTCGAGTCGACGGCCAAACGTCGCCTTTCGGAGGCACGACACCTGGCGTGTTCATTGCGACAGCCATAATGCCCCGCTCCAGACGTTCCAGCCCCTCGGTAAGCGTGTGCGCGAACCGTGTCTCCTCCGTCAGCACTGCCTTCGATACGCGATGTGCCGACTCGTTTAACTCCGGATACGCGTCTTGCATCAGGTCGCGGACGGCGAACACCATTTCGTGCAGGAAAGGCTTCTCTTGTCCTAGTAATCGTCCATGGGTGATGGCACGACGGATAATTTTTCGTAGGACGTAGCCGCGGCCCTCGTTCGCGGGAATCACCCCGTCGGAAATAAGAAATGTCGCCGCCCGCGAGTGATCGGCAATTACGCGCAATGAAGCGGCCGACTTCGTCTGGTTTTCTTTGTCGAGTTCTTTCTTGAGAGAGGCTCCCGTCAATTCGGCGCCACGCTTGATCAGCGGCGTGAATAAATCCGTGTCGTAATTTGAAATCACGCCTTGCAGGACCGCGGCTACCCGCTCCAGCCCCATCCCTGTATCGATAGACGGTTTAGGCAGCAACTTGGTAGCGTCAACCTGGCGATCGTATTGCATGAAAACCAGATTCCACAGCTCCACATACCGTCCGCAGTCACAGCCAAACGTGCAATCCGTGTGTCCTTGATCCGAAGCGGCGATGCCCATGTCGTAATGAATCTCGCTGCATGGACCGCACGGTCCGGTGTCGCCCATCTGCCAAAAGTTGTCTTTCCTGTCTCCAGGGAAAATGCGCTCTTGGGGAACTCCCACTTCGAGCCAATATTTTTCCGCCTCACGGTCGCGTTCAACATCGAAACCCAATTCCCGAGACGCAGCCGTCTTGTCTGGGTCGTCAAAAATCGTGACATACAGCTTCGCCTTTTCGATCCCGAACCACTCAGGGGAAGTAATCAGCTCCCACGCGTAAGGAATCGCTTTTTCCTTGAAGTAGTCGCCGAAGGAAAAATTTCCCAGCATCTCGAAAAATGTGTGGTGGCGGTTGGTGAAGCCTACGTTTTCTAGATCGTTGTGTTTGCCTCCGGCGCGCACGCATTTCTGCGATGTGGTGGCGCGGTTGTAGTCGCGCTTTTCCAGGCCGAGAAAAACGTCCTTGAATTGATTCATGCCCGCGTTGGTGAAGAGCAGGGTCGGATCGTTGGCGGGAACTAACGACGAGGAGTGGACTTCGCGGTGTCCCTTCTGGATGAAGAATTCCAGGAACTTGCGGCGTATTTGTGAGCCGTTGAGCATGGAAGGTTAAATTCTAAATGATAACTGAGGAGAGGTCAGAAGTTAGGGTCAGATTGCAGAGGTAAAAGCGCTGGATTCTTACTTCTGCAATCTAACCTCTCACCTCTGACCTATTCTTCAGTTCTCTCGTTCTCGAGCTCGGTGAGTGTTTCTTCGTCGATATCCCATTTTTTCAAGATGGCGAAGATCGTTTTCGATCCGAATCCGGCGCGCGTCAACTGACGGAAGATACGCGCGGCCTGTTTCTGATCCCTATCTTTCGGCTTCTGCAGCCGTTTGCGGCGCAGGTAGGCGCGGGCGAGCGTTTCTTCTTTTACTTCGTCATACGCCGACGAAACTGCTTTTTCGATGACATCGCCGTGAACGCCTTTCGCTTTGAGGTCGTTGACCACGCGCATGCGGCCGAATTTCTCGTTGTCGCGGCGATAGGAAGAAAAGGCGGCGGCGTAGCGGGCGTCGTTCAGATAGCCCTGGTCTTTGAGGCGGACGACAATTAATTCGACGAGCGTTTTGCCGAATTCGGTATCGGCTTCGACTCGGTTGCGCAGGAGTCGCTTCAGTTCCGCAACCGAACGCATACGGCGGGCGAGCGCACCGACGGCGTATTCGTAAACCTCAGCCTCGGTAAAGAGCTTTCTCGGACGGGCAAACGCCATGCCTACACCATAGCGCGAGACGAGTCCTGAGGGTTAGCGGACTTTAACTGCGAATTCATTTTGCGGCGGAATCAATAACCACCAAGGACACGAAGGTCCACGAGGGGTTTCGAGCCGACGTAATTTCGCAATCCTATTTTGGCGCTGGAGTGGTCGGTGTCGTCGCAGGCGCGTTTGCCGGCAAACTCGATGACGGTCCGGGCGTCGCCGTCGGCGGCGGTCCGATCGGCGTGACCAGCGCCGCTTTCGCCGAAGGCGGCAATTTATCGGCGTTCGCTATGAGCAGCGCGATTTGCCACATTTGCGTTTCGCTAAGCGTCTTGCTGAAGCCGGGCATGCCGCTCAGGCGAATGCCGTTGAATATTTTCCAGTAGCTTTCGCCGGGCTCATCGTCGGTCACGCCTTTTCCCTCGAAGAGCACCGGCGGGTGCGGATACATGCCCGTGGCAATCGCGGTTTTGGGAGTCAGCGGCACGCCGTGGCAAACGGCGCAATGCTGCTTGTAGAGGTCGGCGCCCGCCAAGTAATTGGCTTCGCTCGGCTGGATCGGCACAGTCTTGGGCATATCTTTTGCGATGCGCGCGTTCAATGCTTTGTGCGCGAAGAAATTCTCGAGGGGCATATCGGAGTCGGTGGTGGCAACCGGCGCACTGCCGCCGGTGAAGTACAGGTAGCCTGCCAAGGGAATGAGGATAAGCCCGAGCACGAATCCGGCAATGAATTTCACTGGTTGTCCTTCCAATATCGAGTTTTTACGAATTTAAGATTATCATCGGCATCCAAAATTTGTTTAATGGCATACAATCTCGAATATTGCGGCGGCGAGTCGGACAGGTCCGCCCTGGAGGGAAATAAGGATGCGAATTGTCAGCACGGCGAGCGCGTTTCCTCCTCATTATTATTCCCAGGAGATGTTACTAGCGGCACTTCAGGAATATTGGGGCGAGCAGGTACAGAATCCGCAGGTGTTGCGGCGGTTGCATAAACATGTTGGCGTCGATGGCCGTTTTCTTTCGTTGCCGAAGGAAGAATATCGGAAGATGAAAACCTGGGGCGAGGCGAACGGCCATTGGATTCGCACCGCCAAGGATCTGGGCGAGAAGGCGGTTTCAGGCGCTCTGGCGGCCGCCGGCTTGCATGGCCGAAATCTGGGCGCGTTCTTTTTTGTGTCGGTGACCGGAATCAGCAGTCCGTCGATTGACGCGCTGCTCATCAACAAAATGGGATTGTGCCGAAGCATCCGCCGCACGCCGGTCTTTGGGCTGGGATGTGTGGCCGGAGCGGCGGCGATTTCTCGCGCGGCCGATTATGTCCGCGCGTATCCCGATCAAACCGCGGTAGTGCTGTCGGTGGAACTCTGCTCGCTCACCCTGCAACGCGAAGACGTCTCGATGGCAAATCTGATTTCGGCGGGACTATTTGGCGACGGCGCGGCGGCGGTGATTGTGGCCGGCTCGGAGTGTGGCTTCTCCGAAGGGCCCAAGATTCTCGCGACTCGCTCCGTGTTCTATCCCGATACCGAAGAGATGATGGGGTGGGATGTTTCTGAAAGAGGTTTCCGCATTGTTTTATCGCGTGAAATTCCGAATCTGGTGCGCGCAAACCTGGCGCACGACCTGGACGATTTTCTTGCCGAACGCGCATTGACACGCGCCGACATCGGCAACTGGGCGCTGCATACGGGTGGGCCGAAGATTTTGGAGGCCACGGCCGAGGCGCTCGGCTTGAAGAATGGTGAACTCGATGTTTCCTGGCAATGCCTGCGTCGCACGGGCAATCTCTCGTCGGCTTCGGTGCTCGTGGTGTTGGAAGAAGTCATGAAAAATCGACGCCCTGCGCCAGGAACGCTCGGCTTGCTGGCCGCTATGGGCCCGGGCTTCTGCTCGGAATTCGTTTTGCTTGAATGGTAGGCGGCACTGGCGACAAATCGCGCATCTCAATGCTAACGTGGATCGATTTGTGGCGTTCCCTCTCGCCAAGTCGTGGGATGTGTTTATTGCCGGAGGTGGACCCGCGGGTCTCGCAACCGCGATCACGGCGCGCCGGTACGGGCTGAGCGTGATTGTGGCCGATGGCGCGGTTGCGCCGATCGACAAGCCTTGTGGCGAGGGCCTGTTGCCGAACGGCGTCGAAGCGCTGCGCAAACTTGGGATCGAGATTCCCGAGGGCGACGCGTATCCCTTTCGCGGCGTTCGTTTCGTGAACGATGGCACGACGGCCGAGGCGCTATTTCCCCGCGGAACGGCCTATGGAATCCGGCGAACACATTTGCATCGTCTCATGGTGGATCGAGCCGCGGCTTGCGGTGTTCGCATGCTGTGGCAGGCGGCGGTTACGGGGCTTCATCCGGAAGGCGCGCTGGTCGCCGGCGAATTGGTGCGAGCGCGCTGGGTAGTGGGCGCGGACGGAACGAGTTCGCGCGTCCGGGGCTGGGCGAAGTTGGATGGACGGGGCGATGCTCGCTCGAGCAAGAATGTGCGCTTCGCCTTCCGGCGTCATTACCGGATAGCTCCCTGGAGCGACTTCATGGAACTGCACTGGGGTCGCGACTGCCAGGTTTACGTCACGCCGGTCGGCCGCGAAGAGGTGTGCGTGGCGCTGATCTCATGCGACCCCAAATTGCGACTGCGAGAGGAAGAACTGCTCGGGGAGTTTCCGGCGCTTTGGTCGCGCATCAAGAACGCCGAATGCGCATCGAGCGAACGCGGCGCGATCACCGCTACGCGCCAGTTGAGGCGGGTGTATCGAGACCGCAGCGTTTTGGTTGGAGACGCTTCGGGCGGGGTCGATGCCATCACCGGAGAAGGCCTTTGCCTTGCTTTTGAGCAAGCCGCGTTGCTCGGCGAATGCCTAGCTGGCGGAGAACTTGCACGCTACCAGCAAACTCATCGAGCGCTACTGCGCCGCCCCGCGTTAATGGCCCGCATGATGCTGTTCATCGCTAGACACGGGCGTATGCGGCAGCGCGCCATGCAGATATTTCAATCTCGTCCCCGGTGCTTCGCGAGAATGCTGGCGATGCATTTGGGAGAAGGCTCGACGCGGGACCACATCTCGAACGGAATTACCGTGGGCTGGGAGTTCCTGAAGACCTGAGGGATGGCGATTCATCCCGCTTCATTCTCTCTGGAACTATGACTCGCTCTTTTCGCTTTTTCATTCTGCGATATTTTTCTCTGCTCATCCTGACGGTTGCGTTGGGCGCGCGATCTTCTGCGCAGGTTAGCCATGAGCTTTTGCTGCAGTTCGACGCCGCGCAAAGCGGCGCGGATATTACGCTGGAAGGCAATCTGCACACGGTGGAGGGCTCATTCCTGATGAAGAAGGGATCTATTCAATTTGACCCCTCAAGCGGACGAGCCAGCGGGGAAATCGTATTTGACGCGACCAGCGGCAAGACCGGTAACACTTCGCGCGACAGCAAAATGCACAAGGACGTGATCGAGAGTTGGCGCTATCCGGAGATTGTTTTTCGCCCTGATCACGCCGATGGCGCACTGACGCCTTCGGGTACCTCGAGGCTTCAGGTACATGGAATATTCGCGATCCACGGCGCGGAGCATGAGGTTACTTTCCCCGTTGCAGTGACGTTGAGCGAAAATGCCTGGAGCGCGAAAGCCTCATTTCAGGTTCCGTACGCGCAGTGGGGAATGAAAAACCCCAGCTTTCTTCTGCTCAAAGTTGGCGATATTGTGCAAGTGCAGTTTCACGCCGCGGGAAAGCTGACTCCCTAGGCTGGGGCTGACTCGACATCACTTGTTACTTCGTTTCAGTTACTACGGATTACTAACTGCTGTTACTAACTCTAGTCAGTTGCCGTTTGGCAAATCAGGCATCTGCAAAAGTTTTCACCTTCCCGTTTCCGCTGGCGGCAAGTGCTTGCGTCCGCAGGTACTTCTTCTTGTTCACGGTTGGCATCGTGGTTGCACTTCCAAGTCGCGTCCACTCACTAACAAGTGCACTTAGAACGAGAAGTTCGTTTCGGAGGTTTCACAGTGTTACGAAGCCGTATGTTGTTGTCTTTAGTTATAGCCCTATTCCTCTCGACGTTGGCTTCGGCCGATTCCGCTCCTGTCAATATGACGTTCCTTTATCCGGGCACAAATGTTTCCGGCGGTTACTACACTTACCCCTACTATTTTTCGGTTAATGGTGGAAAAGCTACGGCGATGATGTGTGACTCATTCAACAACCACATCTCAGCTGGCGAGAACTGGAATGCGACGGTCAGCGGCCTGCTCTCGGGCAAAGGCATGTTTGGAAAAAACACTCTCGACTACAAAGCTGCCGGCATCATTTTCATGGGCGTGATGGATGGAACGATCAGCGCCACGATGGGTAATTGGGCGGTGTGGAACCTCTTCAGCAAGGGCGTGACAACCAATAGCGCAGCGCTGTCTCTGGATAGCGAGTCGTTGCTGCTGGCCCGCCGCGCGCCGGCGAGCGAGTTTAAGGGATTGGTGCTCTACACTCCCGTGGACGCGAGCCCTGGGCACGGGCCGCAGGAATTTATCGGCTACCGCTCTACCGCAATGTCGACACCGGAGCCCGGCAGCCTGATGCTGCTCGCGACCGGCCTGATGGGAATTGCAGGCGTTGCGCGACGCAAGTTACGTGTCTGAGTTTGATTTGGATTTTCACGTTTCCGCGACGTGAAGATTTCCTCCTTTCATTTGATTGCCGCCATCAGCGAAAATCTGATGGCGGCTTTTTTCGTTGGTCGTTGGTCGTTGGTCGATCGTCGTTGGTCGCTCGTCGCCGGCCGTCTCAATCCTGACACACCCGCGTGTCCCCAGACACGCAATCCCACTGATCTCCTCTACTAACCTCATTCCTTTCAATCGCCTGAATTCGGCTCTCCGGGTGCTTTTGTTTGCGCCAGAGCGACGGAGGCAATCATGGAAACAATGCTGCAAGGGCTGGTAATCATCGGCGGGCTGACGTTCTCGCTCGCCACTTCTCTCTTAATCGAAGAACTTATCTTCGGACAAATCGTTCGCACGGCGTTTGCGCGCCGTCCGGAAATTCCTAAACCCAATCCTCACCACGCACCACGAAATTGAAAAGGAGCATCATCATGCTGCTGCTGAAGTATTTGCTGTTGAGCGCGGGAATCGCGATGTTCGTGATTGCCGCCGGAATTCTCTCCTACGACGCCTACCTGCTGATCGTTTATCAACGCCGGCGCCTGCACGCCGATCCTGCGGCTGGCACGCCCGGGCCCGCGCCGGCCATGCGCTGGCGCACATCGGTTGCTCTGGTCATGCTGGCGTGGGCGCCGCTGCTGATCTCGGCAGGGATCGTAATCGTCCCCAGCGGAATGGCCGGAGTACGCGTCAGCCAGACTAAGGGCACCCTGGCTGGAACGCTCTATCCGGGCGTACATTTCGTCACGCCGCTGGTCGAGCGCGTCGAGCTATTCAACACGCGCGATCAATTATTTACTACCGGCATCGGTGAAGATGGGCTGGCAAAAGGTGTGGCGAAGGGCGAAGCGCTGCGCGTGCAGGCGAAAGAAGGGCTGACGCTCGGCCTCGCCATAACTGTTCGCTACCAGATCGATCCCAAGCGACTCGACTACATCGAAGCCAATCTGCCACAGCCGTTAGAGAAGGAAATTGTGCCGCCGGTGGTGGCGACTGCCTGGCGCGAACTGGTGCCAGGCTACACCGTGCGCGAAGTTTTCTCGGCCAAACGCGAAGAGGTTCGCCAGCGCTCGGCCGAGATCATCCGGAAACGACTGGCTGCTGACGGCATTGTGGTGAAAGAAGTCATGCTTCGCGACATCGAACTGCCGGAAGAGTATGCGAAAGGACTGGAATCGCTGCTGCTGAAGGAACAAGAAAATGATCGCATGGGCGTCGAGACGGAGATCCATCAGAAGCAGGTGAAAATCGCTGAGGCCGACGCTGACGCGACCAAGGTCCAGGAGGTCAAGCAGGCTGAAGGACAGGCCGCCGTGCGCGTGCTACAAGCCAAGGGCGAAGCTGATGCGATGCAGTATACCCTCCCGCTGAAACAGAAACAGATTGAGCAATCGAAACTGGAAGCCGAGGCGCGCAAGGAAGCGACGGTGAAGAACGCTGAAGCAGCGGGCGAGGCGAAGCTCATCGACAGCAAAGCAGAAGGCGAACGCCGCAAACTGCTGGCGCAGGCTGAGGCGGAACGCATTCGTCTGACCGCCGCGGCCGATGCCGAACGCATGGGGAGCGAGGCTGCGATCCTCAAGCAGAATCCGCTACTGATCAACAAAATCGTTGCCGAGCGGCTATCGGACAAATTGCAGATCATGATGGTTCCCGCGGACGGCAAATTTTTCTTTACCAACGACGTGCTGCGGGGCATGGGAGCACCGAACCATGCCAGTCAGGCCGAAGATGTGGAAGATGGGAAGTCTCAACAATAGATAAAAGGCAGTTTTCGGTTCTCAGTTGTCAGTTTCAGCGAAACTGACAACTGAGAACTTTCTTCTAAAGACTTTCTTATGAACAAGCCGTCTCCAGCCGCGCGCTATAATCAGCGCATTCCAGACATGCAGGCGCGAACCTCCAGCGGTCGATGGCTTGGTTGGCTTAGTTCGTTCCTCCTGGCTACGATTTTCCTACCACCTTCCTTATCCGCTTCGCCTCTTGCAGACGCGGCCCGCGAGTTGGCTCACAAGATCGTCGCCGCTTCGGGGCCGGGAGCGTTTGCCCTTGAGTTCGCCAACCGTTCGTCGCTCGACGAAAAATCGGAGCATGAGGTGCGCAGCGCTCTCGAAGCGCAACTGCATGTTGAAGGCGTGCACGTCACAAGGGCCGAACAGGCCACCGGAACGATTGAGGTCGTTCTCTCCGAGAGCCTACGCGATTATGTTTGGACGGCTGTCATTGCGATCGGGTCTGACGAGAAGAAGGTTGCACTAGTCTCGCTGCCGCGATCGCCGACGGGGGCGGCGTTTGCCCCTGTGATGCCGAACGTTTTGAAAACGGCGCTTCTGTTCGCGCAAGCGCAACCCATGCTCGACGTCGCGTTGGTCGATATGCCGGGGGGGGCGCGCCTGATCGTGCTCAGCGCCGACGCGGTCTCGATTTATCGTCATCAGGGAACGAGCGCGTACGGGGCTTCCGCACCCCACTGGGAACAGGAAACTTCATTGCCCATAATTCACGCACGAGCTTTCCCCCGCGATCTGCGCGGGCGCCTGCTCTTGCGTCGCGATCACCTCTTCGATGCTTACCTTCCCGGCGTCGTGTGCCGGTCGACGCCCAACGCGGTTGCACCACTTACTCTCGCTTGCAGCGGCACGGACGATCCGTGGCCGCTCACGGCCGACGACACTGTTCGCGGCTTCTATGCCTCAACCCGCAACTTTTTTACTGGAGCGCTCTCACCTGGCATCGGAAAAATCTCCAACGTTCCTTCGTTCTATACGGCCGCCGCGCTTCCGCGGCCGGGCTACACACTGTGGGCTTTCGCCGCGGTCGATGGATCGCTTCATCTCGTGGATGGAGTAACGGACCAGGCAATTCGCGGCGCAAACTTAAAGCTAGGCAGCGATCTGGCCGCGATTCACTCCAATTGCGGCGTGGGTACCCAGTTTCTGGTCTCGGAGAGCGCCGACATATGGCACGAAAAGCGCGACAGCCTGCGCGCGTTTGAGATTCCCGATCGCGACCCAATAGCGGCGAGCGCGGCGGCTGAGTTTGAAGGGCAAATCATCGCGCTCTGGCCTGACGGCAGCGGCAATAGCGCGGCAGCAATCGTGAGAAAGAATGACACAGGATGGTATGAGGCGTATCGCGTATCTGTTACTTGCGGTAATTAGCCTGCTCGGTGTGACGAGCAATGCGGCGTCCGCGGAGACGCGTCCGCACTACGGCGGAACGCTGCGCGTAATGCTGCAATCGACGCCAAGTGGACTTGATCTTGCTCCCAACGCGACGCCTACTGAATATTGGGATCTGACGCGCACCCTCTCGCTGATTGGCGATACCCTGATACGTATCGATGCGCAAGGTCGTGCTCAGCCAGCGCTGGCGGTCGCGTGGCAGAGTGATGCGAGCGCCACTCATTGGCAATTCACGCTGCGCCGCGGAGTGAAATTCCATGACGGCAGTCCCGCCACGCCCGCGGCCATGGCGCAGATTCTTGGCACGCTCCACTCCGGCTGGATTGTGCGTGCAACGGTCGATTCGGTCGTCATCGAGAACGCCACTCCGATGTCTTTGCTGCTCTCCGAACTCGCGCTGCCGCGCAATCTTTTGTTCAAACGAAATGCGAGTGGCGTTCCCATCGGCACAGGTCCTTTCCTGGTCGCGGATTGGCATCCGCAACAACTCCTTAAGCTTGCCGCCAACGAAGAAAACTGGGAGGGACGCCCGTTTGTCGATGCCGTCGAAATCGAATTCGGCAAAGCGCTGCGCGATCAGGCCATCGCGCTCGAATTGGGGAAGGTCGACGTGATCGAGGAGTCACCCCAAGCTGCGACTGGAGCGCAGCAGCATAACGAATCGTCATCGTTGTCTTTGCCGGTCGAGTTGCTGGCACTCGTTTTTCCAGCCAACTCGCGCGCCATTGACCCTCGCGTTCGCGAAGCGCTCGCGCTCGTCTTGGACCGCAAGCCGATTCAATCGGTGCTGTTGAAAGGCGCGGGCGAAGCAGCCGCGAGTATTCTTCCCAACTGGATGACCGGCTATAGTGCAATCTTTTCTGAGCAGTGGAATCCGCAAGCGGCGCGCGCGCTGCTTGCCGATTCGCGCCAAGCCGCCCCCAATCTGGCCTTCAATCTAAGTTACGATCCGAGAGACCCGCAGGCCCAGCTTATCGCCGAGCGTATCGCTCTCGACGCGCGCGAAGTTGGGATTGCTGTGCAATTGTCGTTATCGGGAGCGGAAAACATTCGGCTAATGCGTGTTGTGTTGCCGAGCCCCGATGCAGCGACATCGCTCCGTGAGGCCGCGCGACAATTGGGATTGCCTCAGCCGGCATTTTCCGGCACCTCAGAGGATTTGTACCAAGCGGAGCGAGGTTTGCTGGAAGCGCGCGCCGTCATTCCGCTATTCCATCTGCCAGTCGCGACTGCGGTTAGTGGACGCGTGCGCGAGTGGGCGCCCGACCGGCGGGCGCACTGGATCGCCTCCGAACTTTCGCTAGCTGATCTTTGGTTGGCTGAGCAGCGGCTGGCCGATCCGCGGTCGGCAGATCAACGCACAGTGGACCATCGGTCGGCGGCTCCGCGCGTTGATTTGCATGCTCAGGCGGAATCGCAATGAGTTTCCGCAAGAAACTCCTTTTGCTGTTTGCCTTGACTGTGCTCGTCTGTGTCGCAGTTATTTCGATTTCCGTCTACAGCACCATTGGGCGCTCATTTGAGCAGGCGGATCAGGACCGCGCTAATGCGGTCGCGGCGCAGTTTCGATCGGAGTTTCAGCGCCGTGGGTCGGAAGTCGCGCGCAAAGTTGAGTCGGTGGCTGCCAGCGAGGCCGTCCAGCGCATCGCTCTTGATATGAACCGCGGCGGCGCCGATCCCAGCGAATACGTCGGTGAGGCGCGCACGCTCGCGAGCCAGCAGCGGCTCGATTTCCTCGAACTGGTCGACGCGCGCGGAACGATTCTCTCCTCTGCGCAATGGCAAGCAAAGTTTGGATATCTCGAGGCGGCGATTCCGCAGGCCGCGATTTCCGCCACACCGACTCTTGAAGCGCCGAATTCCGAAGCCGCGCCGCCGCCGTCTACGGTACCGGCGGGACCGTTCTTGAAACGCGAAGAGCTTCCGGATGGAGCATCCCTCGGCCTGTTCGCGGTGCGGGTAGCGCGCGTGGGAGAACAGCCTCTCTACGTCATCGGCGGCGAGCGGCTCGATCAGACCTTCCTTTCGACGCTGGATATTCCCTCGGGAACGCGCGTGATGCTTTATCAAAATCTGGATACAAAATGGAATCCGAAATCGCTGCTTGATTTAAACGGGGCTGCGGCTGGGGCCGATCAAATCGCTCCGCTGATCGCCAGGGTGCGCGAAACGGGCCAGGAATCGCAGAGCGTGATCCACTGGACCACCGACCCGGCTGACGCCGAGGTATTTCACGCCATCCCGCTTACGGGACTGGCGACCGGGCGAAAGCTCGAAGTCGGCGGTACGAATCCCCAACCTCTGGGGATTCTGCTGGTCGGCAGTTCACGGCGTCCGCTGATCGAATTGCAAAGGCGGGTCATCTCCACCGCGATGTTGGTCGGCGGCGTGGGAATTCTGGCGGCGGTGCTGGCCAGTCTCTGGTTCGCCGCGCGCGTCTCGCGCCCGGTCGTGTCGCTGGCCGAGGCGGCAAGACGCGTTGCTGCTGGCGATCTCAATCCCAAGGTCGAGGTCGAATCGAGCGACGAACTGGGCGAATTGGCAGCCTCGTTCAACCGCATGACCGAAGATCTCATGCAGCAGAAGGAGCGCGCTGTGCAGGCTGAGCGCGTTGCTGCATGGCGAGAACTGGCGCGCCGTTTGGCGCACGAACTAAAGAACCCGCTTTTCCCGCTGCAGGTCACCGTCGAAAATCTCATGCGCGCAAAGGAGAAATCGCCAGAAATGTTTGAAGAAGTTTTTCAGGAGAGTACGACCACTCTGCTCGAGGAAATTAGTAATCTCAAAACCATCATCGGCCGTTTCAGCGAGTTCTCCCGGATGCCGCAACCACAGCGCCATCCCACGCAAGTGAACGATGTGGTGCGCACGGTACTCCGCATCTTTCAAGCTCAGTTACAGGAGAGGAGTCAGATTGTCGTGCGCACGGAATTGGCCGAGGCGCTGCCCGAAATTTCGGCTG
Source organism: uncultured Acidobacteriaceae bacterium (assembly GCA_963800565.1). GTDB lineage: Bacteria > Acidobacteriota > Terriglobia > Terriglobales > Acidobacteriaceae > Acidiflorens. Next base: position 1,151,741 of record CAWDBM010000006.1, on the reverse strand, counting down.
ATTCCGATTTGCTGCATCGTGCATTGCAAAACCTGGTGCTCAATGCCATCGACGCTATGCCGCAAGGTGGGGAGTTAACGATTCGCACCGCGTCCCTCGGCGACCGCGTCGAGCTTTCGGTTTCCGATACCGGTTCCGGCCTGACAGAGGAAGAATGCGGGCGCTTATTTACTCCTTATTACACCACCAAGCAGCACGGCACTGGCCTCGGATTGGCGATTGTGCAGTCGGTGGTGAGCGATCATGGCGGTAAGATTTCGGTCGAAAGCACAAAGGAAAAGGGAACCACATTCCGCATGGAATTGCCCTGCGATTTCTCCGCGCACGCGGCGTCTCTGCGGTAGATTTGGGATTGAATTTTCTTGAGGTCAATGACTGTGGCGCAAAAAGCGCATCTGCTGATCGTCGATGACGAAGCCAATACGCTGGCTTCGCTGTCGCGGGCGTTTCGCCTGGAAGGGCACGAGGCGACCGTCTGCGACAACGCCAACAAGGCTCTCGAACTGGCCAAGGCGCAATCTTTCGACGTGATCCTCTCGGACGTCGTGATGCCGGGCAAAGACGGGCTCGCACTGCTCGAGGAACTCAAAGCGCAGGGAGTGGCGACTCCAGTTGTAATGATGTCGGGGCAGGCGCATATAGAAATGGCGGTGCGCGCGACACGGCTCGGCGCACTCGACTTCCTGGAGAAACCGATCTCCACCGAAAAGCTTCTGCTCACCGTCGAGAATGCACTGAAGCTCGGCCGCCTGGAACGGGAAAACCGCGATCTAGAGCGCCGTCTAGGTAAGCACGAGATCGTCTTGAAGGGCGAGACGATGCGCGCCGTCATGGCGCAAGTCGAACGCGTGGCCGCGAGCGAAACTCGCATCTGCATTTTCGGGGAGACAGGGACGGGAAAAGAACTCGTTGCGCGTACGTTGCATGAAAGGAGCCCACGCGCGGACGGGCCGTTCGTCACGCTTAACTGTGCCGCGGTTCCGGCCGAGCTTATTGAATCGGAATTGTTCGGCCACGAGAAGGGATCGTTTACCGGCGCCGCTGGCCGCCATCTCGGAAAATTTGAGCAGGCGCAGCGCGGAACAATTTTTCTCGATGAAATCGGCGACATGCCGCTGGCCATGCAGGCGAAACTACTCCGCGTGCTCGAAGAAGGTGAAGTCGAACGCATCGGCGGAGAACGCGCAATTACCGTTGATGTGCGGGTCGTCGTTGCTACCCACGGCGACCTTGAAGCGCAGGTGCGCGAGGGCAAATTCCGGCAGGATTTATTTCACCGCGTCTTCGTCTTTCCGCTGCGGCTCCCGGCTTTGCGCGAACGTCGCGAAGATATTCCGGCGCTGGTTGAGCATTTTGCTTTACAGGTCAGCGCGATAAACGGATGGAAGCCGATGCGCTTCACCCCGAGCGCGATCGCCGCACTGCAAGAACATCTTTGGCCAGGAAATGTCCGCGAACTAAGAAACACTGTGGAGCGGTTGATGTTGCTGGCGACGTCGAATGAAGTCACTGCGGAGACCGTCGCTCTGGCTCTACCTACATCCTTGGCTGCGTCCGGTTCCGCATCCGCCAGCACGGGCCCGCTCGCCGACCGCGTGCGTGCTTTCGAGAGGCAAACTATTCTGGCGGAGCTCAAGCGCAATCATCACCAGATCTCGAATACGGCGCGGGCGTTGGGGTTGGAGAGGTCGCATCTATATAAAAAGGCCGAACAGGTGGGGATTGATTTGAAGGCGGCGAAGAGCGAGGGCGAACATTGAGGTCTCCATTGTGTGGGGGAGAGCAGGTCCTTCGCTTCGCTCAGGATGACAAATTATCCTTGTTAATTGCATCCTTACGTTTGCAATTTCCCTCCCTGAGAGACGACAATCCAATCGTGCCCAGTACTAGCTTTTATCAGGAACCCGAAGCCGCCGTCCCTTTCCGTCCCGGCGCCCTTGTGATCGCGACCTTGACGAACCCGCGCGAAAAATTCTGGGGTGCGATTCTCCATCTTGCCGGCGAAGGACTTAGCCTGCGTGGTGTCGATGTCGCATCTTTCGATAATCTCGCCTCGCAGGTCAAGAATGGCGAGCCTTTTACCTCTGGCGTGGTCTTTTTCCCCATGCATCGCGTAGAGCGCATGGAACTCGACCTGCCCGAAGGCAACATCCTCTCGCTTGCCCAGCGCTTCGCGGAAAAGACAGGACAGGATCCCTCGCCGCTGCTGGTGAGCGAATTTCTCGGCACCGGACGAGAAAAAAGCGGAGGACGTTCCGGCGGAGACGAGTCGCGATGAACCTGCGGCAAATTCTCACCGCACCTAATCAGATCACACTGCTGCGGATGATTTTCCTGCCGTTCATCGTCATCAATCTGCTCAAACAGGATTTCAAATGGGCGCTGGCGCTATTCGTCCTCGCCGGATTGAGCGATGGCCTCGACGGCCTTTTGGCTCGCACCTTGCATCAGCAAACATTGCTCGGACAGTATCTCGATCCTATCGCCGATAAGTTACTGATGAGCACGATGTTCCTCGTACTATCGATCGAGCGCATGATTCCCTGGAAGTACACGGTCATGGTGTTCAGCCGCGATGTCTCGATCCTCGTGATCAGCGGTGTGCTCTTTATGATCGCTGGCCTGCGCGACTTTCGTCCCAGCATTTTCGGCAAGGCTAACACCTTCGCCCAAGTGGCCGCGATTTTCTTTGTGCTGCTACTGCTCGTCTACCCATTGCAGTGGGTCTGGATCGCGCGAACTACTTTCCTGCGCGCGACTTTTATCTTCACCATTGTCTCGGCCGTCCATTATGCGTTTCTCGTACAGCATCGCCTGCATGAGCCCGCGCCGCCGCCCGCAGTCTCGGTCTAATAGAAGAAAAATCTAAGAACGAAATCTAAAAGCAAGAGCAAACGCCGCGGACAGGAGTGTCCGCGCTACATTACAGTGAACACCTTATAGACCCGACTTCCGCACGCAATAAGATCAGTGCTGCGAGTTCCACCGCTAGCGTTAAGAGCGTGCGTCTCGCCCAGCTAGCGGAGAGCATCCGCTGTCTGCTGTTGACAGCGATATCTGTACCGGTTCAAATTTTTTGATTCTGCGGCAAGGTGAGGTAAGGTGCGAAGTTCTGCCATTCCGGAGCCTAGAAACAAATCGGTCCTGGCTCGCTATGCTCTCGCGGTGGGGGCTGCCATTGCGGCGCTCATGCTGCGGGGAATGATGGAGCCGTGGCTCGGGCTGAATAATCCCTATCATACGGCTTGGTTGGCAGTGGTTTTCGCGGCCTGGTATTGCGGCCTGGGGCCGTCGATTGCGGCGACGCTGATCAGCGGGATCGGGGTTTGGTATTGGTTTCTTCCGCCAGCGGGATCCTTCGTCGTAGAAGACGCGCGCACTGCGGTTTCGGGACTGCTGGGTTTCCTGGTTTTTTCGAGCTTCATTATTGGTCTTGGAGAAGCGAATCGTCGATCCGGAGCCAAGGCGAGCGCGGCCACGGCCAAATTTCGCGCCGTGTTTGAGCAAACCTCGGTCTTTGCCGGCATCACGACCGTGGACGGCGTAGTCATCGATGCCAATCGGCTCTGTCTCGATGCGTGCGGCTACCGCGCCGAAGAGGTTCTCGGGCGCCGGTTGTGGGAGACAGGCTGGTGGCGAGGCTCCCGGGAGGTGCAAGACAAGATTCGAGCCGGGACAAAGCTAGCGGCCGCGGGCACGCCTTATAGGGAAGTTCTGTCTTACCTTTGGGCGGATGGAACCGAAGGGCTGGTCGAATTTGAGCTGCACCCGATTCGCGACGACGACGGTGAGATCATTTTCCTTCACCCCACCGGAGTGGATGTTACGAACGTCAAGCATGTGGAAGCTGAGCTTCGCAAATCTCACGACGAATTGGAAAAAAGAGTAGAGGAACGCACGCGCGCGCTCAATGCCAGTTTAGCCTCGCTCGAATCTGAAATCGAACGGCGCAAGACGACTGAGCACGTGCTGCGTGAACTCTCCGCTCGCTCGCTCCGACTGCAGGACGAGGAACGTCGCAGAATTGCTCGCGACTTGCATGACAGTACCGGTCAGACGCTGGTCGCGCTGAGAATGATGCTCGATTCCCTGGGCAAGGTCGTGGATTCCGTTCCCAAGGCCGAAGGAATGATTAGTGAACTCGAGTCTCTATCGAACCAGGCATTGCAGGAGATTCGGGTGACATCCCACCTGCTGCACCCGCCGCTGCTCGACGAGGTCGGCTTCTCATCCGCCGCTCAATGGTATGTGGAAGGGTTTACCAAGCGTAGTGGAGTGAAGGCGAACCTGGAACTTGCAACGACTCCGCGGTTGAACAAGGACGAGGAACTTGTCTTCTTCCGGATTCTGCAAGAGAGCCTGACTAACGTTCTGCGTCATTCTGGGAGCACCTCTGTAGATATCCAGCTGAATTCAGATGCCGAAAACGCGGTTCTTTCCATTCGAGATTATGGAAGAGGCATTCCTTTCGACAAGCTCTTGAGCTTTCAAGAGATTGGAGCGGGCGTGGGAGTTGGCTTGGGCGGAATGAAACAACGCGTCAGAAATTTAGGCGGCCATCTTACTGTCCAGAGCGACGGCACCGGCACATGGGTGCTCGCAAGCCTGCCGCTGGCGAAAGCCGAACCCGCAGATGCAGAAACGCCGACTGCCGAAACATCTGATGACGACGATGCCGAAAATATCAATAGCGATCCACCGGCCCCAGCCGCTTAGCTGTGGCGGTGAAAGGCCTGTGTGATCCTTGGTTTCCTTGGTGGTTCACGGGGCCTCTCCGCGCTGTCGCGAAACTGGCGTATCACAAGCCTCTTCCATTTGACCCCTCTTCTTTCGCACCCCTAGAATGAAAGGTTCTTGCTCGGGTCCCACAGTCGTTCGTCACTCTGCGAATCTATGGCATTGCGCCTCTATAACACTCTCTCCGGGAAGATCGAAGACTTCCATCCGATTGATGATAATCGCGTTCGCATGTATGCCTGCGGGCCGACTGTTTACGACTACGGTCATATCGGCAATTTCCGTACATTTATTGCCGTCGATCTTCTCTACCGCTTTCTGCGGCAGTGCGGGTACGAGGTCCGTTATGTCATGAATATTACCGACGTCGATGACAAGATCATTCGCAACTCCGCGCATGATGGCGTGTCAGTACAACAGTACACCGCGAAGTATATCCAAGCTTTTCTCGAGGATTCAGCAACGCTGGGCATTGAAAAGCCGATCTTCGTGCGCGCTACCGAGCACATCAATGCTATGGCCGAATTTATTGCTGAACTGGAGAAGAAGGGATTTGCTTACCGCACCGAAGATGGCTCGTACTATTTCCGCATCGCGAAGTTTCCCGAGTATGGCAAGCTTTCAAAAAAAGATTTTGCTGGCATGAATGACGGCGCCCGCGTCGACGTCGACGAATATGAGAAAGATAGCGCCCGCGATTTCGCGCTCTGGAAGGCTCCGAAGCCCGGTGAAGCCTCATGGGACACGGCGATAGGGCCGGGCCGTCCGGGTTGGCACATCGAATGCTCGGTCATGTCAATGGAGGAATTGGGGCCGAGTTTCGACTTGCATGCAGGCGGCGAGGATTTAATTTTTCCGCATCACGAAAATGAAATTGCGCAATCGGAGTCGCTGAGCGGGCAGCAATTCGCGCGATTTTGGTTTCATGCGCGCTTCCTGCTAGTCGAAGGCCAGAAGATGTCGAAAAGCCTGGGCAATTTCTTTACGATTCGAGACCTTGTGCTGCGCGGGCATAAGCCGTCGTCGATCCGCTGGCTGCTGACGCAGGTGCCATATCGCAATCAACTCAATTTTACTTTTGATGGATTGAAATCGGCGGCCAGTTCGGTCGAGAAGCTGCGAAATTTTCGTTTCCGCCTGACCAGCGCACAATTTCCCGCCGGATCTACGCCGCAGATGGCGCAACTGGCGCAGGAAACCATCGACGAGATGAAGAGCGCCCTGGACGACGATCTCAATACGGCCGAGGCGCAAGCCGCGATGTTTGACATGCTGCGCAAGGTCAACACCGCACTCGATGCCGCGGAGGTTCGGCAGGACGACGTCAAGCCGCTGCTCGGTGCGCTGGCCAAGTTCGACGAAATATTCGGCGTGCTGCAAGACGACGATCAGCCTAAGATGAAAGCGATTCTAGAGTGGGCCCGCGCCGAGGGGCGCGAAAAAGAGATTAGTCCTGAATTGTTGGAGATCGTCGGCTCCGCGCAACTCAGCGACGAACAGGTCAATCAGAAGCTCGCCGAAATGGAAGCCGCACGCAAGTCGCGAAACTTCAAAGCCTCCGACACGCTGCGAGCGGAACTGACCGGCGCAGGGATTATCGTAGAGAACACAAAAGAAGGAGTACGCTGGCGAAGAAAGTAGGAGAAAGAGAAGGTGCGCCGCCGTCCCGGCGGCTGTCTGGCGGGCGTCCGCGCCCGCCAATCCGATGGCGAGACGCGCGCGGGACAGGCGGCAGGATGCCGGTGCTACGGCTATGCGACCATGACGTTCGATGAATATCTTCGCGAAGCTGAAATCGCCCACGGCCACCTCTGCGCCGGCCAGGTACTCGGCGTGCGCCTGGCCATATTAGGACTCGAGAAACTTGGCATCGAAGATCCGCGGGGGAAAGACCGCAAGCGGCTGGTTACGTTCGTCGAGATCGACCGCTGCGCCACCGATGCCATCGCCGTTGTCACCGGATGCCGCCTCGGCAAACGGGCACTTAAATTTCGCGACTGGGGAAAGATGGCCGCTACGTTTGTCGACGTAGGCAGCGGCAAAGCCATCCGCATCGCGGCCAAAGAATCGTCGAAGGCGCTGGCGCGCTCAATGCACCCTGAAATCGAAAGCAAGAACCAGCAGCAGATGCTCGCCTATCGCGAGATGGCGGAAGATGACTTATTTACCAAGCAGTGGGTGAAGGTCGAACTGCCAGCGGAAGAATTTCCTGGGTACAAAGGCGAGCGCATCATTTGCGCCGAGTGCGGAGAAGGTATTAATTTTCGGCGTGAAGTTGTGCGAGATGGGCGCGTGCTGTGCAGGGCGTGCTCGGGCGATCAATATTACGAGATTCTGTAGCGCCCCGCCCCCAGCGGCTTCCGAACGACTAACGACTTCCGACCAACGACGCTTTGTCCCGCTCATACGCGTGCGCCACCCGCAGCAGAGTAGACTCGTCAAAGTGCCGCGCAAACAACTGCAATCCAATCGGCAGCTTCTCGCGATTCTCGCCGCATGGAATCGAAATTCCAGGAATACCCGCTAAGTTTGCAGTTACCGTGTAGATATCAGCGAGGTACATAGCCAAGGGATCATTGATTTTCTCGCCTAGCCTGAATGCAGGTGTGGGGCAGGTCGGCGCAGCGATTACATCCACTTTCTTGAAGGCCTCGTCGAAGTCGCGGGTCAGCAGCGTACGTACTTTTTGCGCCTTGAGATAGTAGGCGTCGTAATAGCCGGCACTCAGGGCGTACGTGCCGAGCATGATGCGGCGCTTGACTTCCATGCCGAATCCGCGGTCGCGCGTCTGTCGATACATTTCGGCAAGCGTGTTCGCCTTGGCGCGAAAACCGTAGCGCACTCCGTCAAAGCGCGCGAGATTCGACGAGGCTTCCGCGGTGGCCACCATATAGTACGTGGGAATCGCATATTCAGTGTGCGGCAAACTTACCGGGACTACATCGCATCCCAGTTCGGCCAGTTTTTGAATCGAGGCCTCGACCGCCGTGCGCACCTCAGGGTCAAGCCCAGCGCCGAAATATTCTTTGGCCACGCCCACTCTTAACGCGCGCGCCGAATCCCGAATCGGCCTCTCAAGCTCCGTCACATAATCGGGTACCGGTGTCTCGGCAGAGGTCGAATCCATAGGATCGCGGCCGGCGATTGTACGGAGTAGCAATGCGACATCTTTCACCGTATTAGCGAACGGGCCAATGTGATCGAGCGACGATGCAAAAGCAATCAGGCCGTAGCGGGAGACGCGCCCGTAGGTCGGCTTCAACCCGACGACGCCACAGAAAGACGCGGGCTGGCGAATCGATCCGCCAGTATCGGAGCCTAACGTCGCTATGGCCATGTCGGCCGCAACCGCTGCGGCCGAACCGCCTGACGATCCTCCGGGGACGCGGCCTTTGTCGCGAGGATTATGTACGGCGTGATAGGCGGAATTCTCCGTGGATGAGCCCATGGCAAACTCGTCGCAGTTGAGTTTGCCGAGAATCACTGCACCCGCCGCCTCCAGGCGCGCGACGGCGGTGCAATCATAAGGAGGAATAAAATTATCGAGAATTTTGGAGCCAGCAGTGGTGCGCACGCCCCTCGTTACCATGACATCTTTGATGGCAACTGGAACCCCCGCTAACGGCGGCAAAGGCTGGCCGGCGGCGGCCATGGCATCGATCCGGGCAGCCTGCGCTAACGCGCGATCTTCGCAAAGAGTCAGAAACGCGCCGATCGTGGGGTCTTCCTTCTTGATGCGTGCGTAATAATCCTCCGCGAGCGCCGTTGCGGTCGTTTTGCGGCTAGCGAGCCCGGCACGAATGTCGTCAATCGTCGTCGCGGCCATCTATCTCTCGATCACCTTCGGAACTTCGAAAAACGTTCCGTCCGTGTCGGGAGCATTTTCCAAGGCAACATCGTGCGGCAGCGATTTGCGCAGGCCGTTCTTTACGTCCTCGCGAATCGCGCAGGCGAAGCGCTCGTTTCCGCGGCGCGACTCGCCGACGCCGTCGCGGTTCGAAACCTGGGCCATGGGCGCGACGTTTACGGTATCGAGTTCGCCGAGACGATCGACATATTCCAGGATGGAGTTTAGATCGCGCAGCATTCGGCCACGCTCGTCCTCACTCAGTTCGAGGTTTGCCAGGTCGGCCACGTAGGCTACGTCTTTGTCGGTGACTTTCACGGCTTCGCGTTCACGCTTTTACTAGAAATTCAATCCGCTTCACCGGACTCGCCGAATACCTGTTGATCAAGGCGACATAACGCGGGGCCAGGTTGGCGAGTTCGCGCCGCCATCCGGCATCGGCGACTTCTACTTGCAGAACGCCATCGGCGAAACTGAGCGCGCGCGTCCGATCGGCGACAGCGCTGCCGCAGGCGACAGGCCAAGCCAGCAATGCACTCTGGCTCGCCGGGGCGAGGTGCAGAGATTTGGCGACGATGGTTTCGAGTCCGATGGAAGCACGGTTCAAGGCAAGACCTCGGATTTCTCGGTAAGCGGGAACAAAAATTGATTGTAGCATCGCGAATGCGTCCGCTTTTATGGCGCTGACGCGGTCGCAGCAGCCGCAGCTTTAACGCGCTTCCGCGCAATTTTGCGCAGATGCGACGCGGAATACAAACTTCTCCGGCAGCGTGGCGAGCCGCATAAACAGGGAGCATCTTCCTCACCGTCGTAGAGGTTATAGTCGTAGGTCAATTCTTCCCCAGCCGCAATATCGCGCAGCGCGATGATCCACATCTTGCCGCGAATCTGATCAGTCTCGCAATTCGGCTCGCAGGAATGATTGACGAACGCAGCGACGCCATAGCCATCGATGATGCGTTTGCCACCGTCCAGTCCAAATAAATACGTGTTGGGAAAATCGTCGTAGAGATCGTCTGCCTGCTCCGTTGTGAGGCGCTCGCCGACGTACTGGATGATGAGCGTGTTTTTGCGGATAGGGCGGGTAGTGTAGCAACCAAAGGAGTGAATGCGAGACTGGCGAATGATGAGGGTCATGGGGCTGCGATCGACGGAGGCTGATCTACTGAGTCTGGCTTGATATTTCTCCGTACATAATCTTTAGCACATCGGGCTGGGGGTTGGGCAAGAGGAGCGGCGCCGCTTGGCCTGCTATTATTCTCGGGAACGAACTCAAGCGAGCATAAACAGCGAGTTGGAGGAACAGCGACCATGGCTCAGCATCCGCCGCGTTTTCTCAAAATTGTTAACGACGCCAAACAGCGCGTTCGCGAAACGAATGTTGTCGAGGTCAAGGCCCGCCTTGATCGCGGCGAGAAATTTGCGCTGATCGATGTGCGCGAAGACCGCGAATACGATGCCGACCACCTGCCCGGAGCCGTGCATCTCGGCAAAGGGATCATTGAGCGCGACGTTGAGAGGAAGTATCCCGATCTAAACACTGAGCTGGTGCTGTATTGCGGCGGCGGATTCCGGTCGGCCCTGGCTGCCGATAACCTGCAAAAAATGGGTTATACCAACGTGATTTCCATGGATGGCGGAATTCGCGATTGGCGCGGGAAGGGCTATCCGCTGGAAAAAGGGCGGTAGCAGCGCACGTTTGGACATCTCGCGCGTTGCATACCTCCCGCATCTCTGAAAAAATACCAAAGGGTATCGTGGAGTCCCTCCCATGTCTCAAATTGGAAGCTTTGCGCTGCTGCTGGCGCTCGGCCTAAGTGCGTATTCTTTTGTGGCAGGCTTCTTATCGTTGTTCAGCCGGAGCGCGGCCTCGGCCCGCCTGGGCGAGACAGCGCGTCGGGCTGGAATTGCCACTTTCGCCGCAGTGCTACTGGCGGGCGTTGTGCTTGTGCTCGCCGCGTTCAATGATGACTTTTCGATTGCCTACATTTTTCATCACAGCAATCGCGATCTGCCCGCCGCTTATAAGTTCGCTGTGCTCTGGTCAGGGCAGGAAGGCTCGCTGCTCTTCTGGTCGCTGCTTCTTGCTGGTTACGGATTCGTTCTGCGCTTGCGCTATAAGACCGATCAGCGCCTATTCGCCTATGCTTCCGTAATCATCGCTTCGGTGCAAGTTTTCTTTCTGCTGATTTTGAATTTTGCGGCGCATCCCTTCGCCATCATGGAGGGCGCGCTTCCCGCCGACGGCACCGGGCTGAATCCGCTGCTGCAGTATCCCGAGATGGTGATTCATCCTCCCATGCTTTATCTCGGGTATGTCGGCTTCACCGTGCCGTTTGCGTTTGCGCTTGGCGCGCTGATCATGAAGTATCCCGGCGAGAAATGGATTCACATCACACGCCGCTGGACGATGGTCACCTGGTGCTTCCTCACGATCGGCGTCTTTCTTGGAGCGCACTGGGCTTACGCTGTGCTTGGATGGGGCGGCTACTGGGGATGGGATCCGGTGGAAAACGCTTCGCTGATGCCGTGGCTCACCGGTACGGCGTTTCTGCATTCTGTCATCATGCAGGAGAAGCGCGGCATGTTGAAAGTGTGGAACATGGCGCTCATTTTTGCGACCTTCCTGCTCTCGATGCTCGGCACGTTTCTCACGCGTTCGGGGGTGATCAGTTCGGTGCACGCTTTTGCCCAATCGTCGATTGGCACGTGGTTCCTCGTTTTTATTGGCCTGACGCTCGCCGTCTGCAGCTTCTTTCTGGTCGCCAACCGCGGTCACCTCAAGACCGAACACAAGCTGGAATCGCTGGTTTCGCGCGAATCCAGTTTTCTATTTAACAATCTTCTGCTGCTTGTCGTCTGCTTCACGATTCTTTGGGGAACGTTTTTCCCGATCCTGTCCGAATTTGTTCAGGGGCATAAAGTCACGGTGGGCCCACCGTTTTTTAATCGGGTGGCGATTCCGGTTGCCTTGCTGCTCCTGCTGCTCACCGCCGTCGGGCCGCTGCTAGCGTGGCGCAAGACTTCGATCGAAAGTCTCAAGCGGAATTTCCTGTTTCCCGCGATAGGCTCGCTTGCCGTCGGCGGCATGATGATTTTGTTTGGCGTGCGGCCATGGGAAGATCCTTCGTACTTTTATGCGACCATGGCCGCCATTCTCGCGGCGCTGGTGATCTTCACTGTTATTTCTGAATTCCTTCGCGGAGGCCGCGTCATTGCCGGCAAGAGTGGGCAGAATTTGTTCGCGGCCATGATTCATCTTTACCATCGCAACACACGGCGCTACGGCGGCTACATCGTTCACTTCGGCGTGGCGTTGGTCATTATCGGAATCCTCGGCACGCCCTTCAACAAAGAAGTAGAAAAAGAAATGGCCTTCGGCGACAAAATTAATATCGGCCCGTATACGCTGGTCTGCCAGTCTTACACGCAGGACGATAATCCGAACTACGGCAACGAGTGGGCGATCATCAATGTTTTCCGCGGCGGCAAACTGATTACGACTATGTATCCCGAGCGCCGCTTTTATAAAGCCAGCGGGCAGCCGCAGACACTGCCGCGGATTTATCCGAGCTTCCGCGAAGATTTATTTTTGGTGACCGATGTCTATCTCGTCTATGAAGGCAAGAACGAGACGACCGGCCGGCCGATCATTAAGGCGCACTTGAATCCTCTGGTTCCGTGGATCTGGATCGGGCTGATCGTCATGGTCTTCGGCACCATCACCGCTCTCGTGCCGAACGAGGCTGCCGTGCGCGTGACGGCGACCACTCCCGTTCGCGAGCCCGCGCAGGTGGGAGCAGGTGATTGAGATGAAAACCTCGCAGCGTCACGAAAGTGTTTTCACGACTTGTCATCCTGAGCGAAGCGGAGGACCTGCTTTTTGCGGGCACGCTCGGAACTCGCAGCGGCGCTGGTTGCAGGCGGTCTTGTTAGCGTTCGCGGTAGTTATTTTCATGGGCGCTGGAGACGATTCCGCCCGCTTCAAGGACCTCGGCCATCGCATGATGTGTACCTGCGGATGCGGCCAAGTGCTGCTTGAATGCAATCACGTTGGCTGCCAGTCCTCGACCAAGATGCGCGACGAACTGCTGGCCGCGCTCGATAAGGGCAGCACGAATAACGACGACCTGATTCTGCAAGGTTTCGTGCAAGAGTACGGACCGACCGTGATCGCCGCTCCCAGCGCTGTCGGCTTCGACCGCGTGGCCTGGATCATGCCCTTCTTAGTCCTGGCACTTGGCATAGGCTTCGCCGTCCACATCGTTCGTTCGTGGAAGAATCGCCCGGAGCCGGCCCTAGCCGATGGCATCGTCATCCCGCGAGGAAGCGAACTGGATGAATTCCGCCGCAAAGCCCGCAAGGAAACCGACTTATGACGATCAAATGCAAGTGTGGCGCGGACACTCCTGTCCGCGAAAAGCCGCGATCGGGAAAAGTTCTTCGTGAGGAGATTAACCGATGATCGCTTTCGTCTGCGGCGCCGTCACCCTAGCCTGCCTCTACTACGTTTTCTTCTTCCCCGGCGAAGTTTACGCCGGAGAAGAAAAAACCCGCCTCGGCTATCTCCGCGAGCGCAAGGAAGCAGTCTACGAAAACCTGCGCGACCTGAATTTCGAATACAAAGCAGGCAAAGTGCCCGACGCCGATTATCAATCCATGCGCACCTCGCTCGAAGACGAAGCGGCGGCGCTCATGGCGGAGATCGCGCGGCTGGAGCAGGTTGCCTCATATCCGGCTTAAAACGTAAGTGATGAGGCGAAACGCTCGTCCAAAATTGCGGGGCGCTAGCCATTTCAGTTTGTCTATACAATTGCATACCGGATTTGATACCATGATCTTGCAGGCGGCTGGCTTCGACTGGGATAAAGGCAATCGCGCAAAATGCGAAAAGCATGGCCTTTCCGCCGACGTCATAGAAGGCCTGTTTGCGCGACCGCTGGCGATTCTCCCGGACGCGACCCATTCGCAGCGCGAGAATCGCCTTCGCGCCATTGGCCGAACGGAGAAAGGGCGCGGCGTATTCATCATTTTCACGCTCCGGCGGAAAGGCGAGGAGCTTCTGATCCGGCCCATCAGCGCCCGCTACATGCACAAAAAGGAGATTGATGCCTTTGAAAAAGAAAATCCCGGCCTTTAAGAGCGACCGTGCCGCGGCAGCTTTCGTCGAACGAGCCGATTTGTCACAATACGATCTTTCCGGAGCGCGGTTGGTCCGTTTTGAGATCAAGCGCAAAGACAAGTCCATCAATCTTCGCTTGTCCGAGGAACTGTACGACGCGGTTCGCAAGCGCGCCGCGAGTGCTGGTCTACCCTATCAGCGGTTTATTCGTTTGATGCTCGAACAGGCGCTCGGCGCGTCGAAGTAAAATGCGCAGATATTGGCGTTTATTTGCCGCAATCGCGGTCGTCGTATTGGCTGTAATCGTAATCCGCAATCTGCGTGAGAAAAGGGCTCAGCAAAACGTGGCGCCGTATACGAGGCCGCTCTCCGTTCGTACAGCGTAACGCTCAGGCCTGGAATGACGCGTAAGGGAGTGGAAGATTACTTTCACGCGAACGGCATCGCCTTCCAACAGATGTGCTGTGTCGACTCCCAATCTCATAAGTGGGTGTGGGACGATCTGACGAAGATCGCCCAAGAAGAACATCCGTGGTACTGCAGCGAGAAAAACATTTATATTGCTTTTCAATTTGCCGGTTCACGCTCTCCGGGCCGAGCACCAGGATGGGACGCCGAAGCGTCGGATAAACTAACCGCTATTACCATCTATCCCTGGCTTGAAGGATGTCTCTAAATAACTCGGGCTGAACTCGCAACCATTGGCGCTCTGCTCTGGTGGTTCCCATCGGTGCGCGTTAAAATTAAACTCCCATGAGCTTAAACACCATCCAAGAGATTGAACGCGCCATCGGAGCGCTCACGCCGAGCGAAATTGAGGAATTGTACGCATGGCTCAAGCAACACTGCCCGCCGCCGATCGACACTCGCGTCCAATCCGATCTTGCGACTGGGCGCCTCGACTCGGCCATCCAGCGCGCTTTGGACGATGAGAAGAACGGATGCACGCAGCCGCTGATTTCGTAGCTGCCGCCGTCGCAAAAGCAGCCAGGAGTTCATTTGATTAAACTCGCGCATCTCTCCCTACAGACCGCCATCTTCGCGCTAACCCTCGCCTCGGCCGCCGCCCAAACCCTGACCGGCACCGTCACCAACGGCACCACCAACAAGCCCGCCGTCGGCGACGAAGTCATCCTCATCAACCTCGCTAATGGCATGGACGTGGCCGGAAGCACGAAGGCCGACAGTAACGGCAAATTCAGCTTCCCACTCACCGGAGCCCCCGGGCCGCACCTCATCCGCGCCATTCATCAGGGAGTGACCTATCATCAGATGGCGCCTCCCGGCGTCAACACAGCCGACGTGAACGTCTACGACGTCGCTACCAAAGTCACCGGGCTTAGCGTGACCGCCGACGTGATTCGCTTCCAGGCTGACAGTGGATCCATGCAGGGCGTGCGCCTGTTTGTCGTCAATAACACGTCGTCTCCGGCGAAGACTCAGATGAACGATCACAACTTCGAGTTCTATCTTCCCGCCGGTTCGAAGGTCGAGCAACTGCAAGCGCGCGCCCCGAACGGCCAGCCAATCAGCGCCGACGCCGTGTTGCAGGCGGAGAAGAACCGCTACGCTGTTAACTTTCCGCTTCGGCCGGGAGAGACCCAGTTTCAGGTCGAGTTCACATTGCCTTATTCGGGCGAGATCAAGATCGATCCCAAGCCGCTGTATCCCGCCGAGCATCTCGTCATCGTTCTGCCGAAGACAATGCAGTTTACGGCGGCGAACCCGCCAAGCTACGAATCGATGCACGATCCGACTCAGGGCGACAGCGCGGTAGAAGTCGCGCGCGAGGCTAAACCCAGCCAGCGGCTTGGCTTTACGCTGCGCGGTCAGGGTGTGATTACAGAGTCGCCTGGGGAGACGGCTTCAAGCGCGGCGCAACAACAGGATGAGCAGCAACCGCAATCGCAGCCCCAGGCGCAATCGCAGGGGCGCGACAATCGCCCGGGTGGAGGGTTGGGCGTTCCGATCGACGCTCCGGATGCGCTGCAAAAATATCGCTGGCCGATTTTATTTGGATTCGCCGTGCTGCTTGCTGTCGGAGGCTGGGTGGTTACGAAACGGCAACCCGTGACGTCGGCGGCTGGGGCGGCGGCATCCGGCGCGAAGGCAGGCACGGCAACCGGCGATCGTGGCGCGGCTGTCCGACCATCGTCTTTGACTGCGGTGACATCCTCAAATCCAGTAGTCAGCGCACCGGCTGCAAAATCATCCATGCTGCTCGAAGCGCTGAAAGAAGAACTCTTTCAACTCGAGGTAGAAAGGAAGCAAGGCAAGATCACGCCTGCGGAATACGAAAAAGCCAGAGCGGCGCTCGACCAAACCCTAGACCGCGCCTTGAAGCGGCAGCAAGGCTAAGGTTAAAGCTAAGCTGCTGAAGATGAATGCGACCGAACTCACGTAGGGACAGACGGCCTCGTCTGTCCAGCCGAGCGAAGCTCGGCAGCGGCCACCAACCAAAGCACGCTCAGAGCCTAAAACCTAGCCTCCAGCATCTAATGGCTGTAACCCCGGGAAACTGAGACAATCATCCCGAAGCACTTATGAGCAACGTATTTAAAACCA
Source organism: uncultured Acidobacteriaceae bacterium (assembly GCA_963800565.1). GTDB lineage: Bacteria > Acidobacteriota > Terriglobia > Terriglobales > Acidobacteriaceae > Acidiflorens. The sequence goes on along the minus strand of CAWDBM010000006.1, from coordinate 1,135,470 downwards.
CACTTCTGCTCACGGTCATGACGCTGCTGTTCATGCTGGTGGGTCGCGCTCTGGGCGGGCAGAATGGAATGTTCATGGCGCTCGCTTTCGCGGCAGTCATGAATTTTGTCGCCTATTTCTTCTCCGACAAAATCGCGCTCGCAACCTATCGCGCACAGCCCATCAGCCGCGAAGAACTACCCCGTGTCTATAACATCGTCGAACGGTTGTCGCAAAAGGTCGGTCTGCCCATGCCCAAGGTCTACCTTATCCCAACCGACTCGCCGAACGCTTTTGCTACCGGACGCAATCCAAACCACGCGTCGGTCGCAGTAACTCAAGGAATTCTCGGACTGCTCAACGACGAAGAACTCGAAGGCGTGATTGCCCATGAACTCGGCCATGTGCGCAATCGCGACATTTTGATCAGCTCTATAGCGGCGACTTTGGCCGGCGCCATCACCTGGCTAGCGTCGATCGCCAAGTGGGGAATGATTTTTGGCGGCATGCGCGGCGAGCGCGAAGACCGCGGCGAAGGCGGTGGCATTGCCGCCATCGCCATGATTTTTCTCGCGCCCTTTGCGGCGATGCTGATTCAGCTAGCCGTGTCGCGCTCGCGCGAGTACGGAGCGGACGACACCGGAGCCCACTGGACCGGTAATCCCTACGCTCTCGCCAGCGCTCTGGCGAAGATCGAAAATTACTCCCAACAGCGTCCGCTGATCGCGAGCCCATCCACTGCGCATCTTTTCATTATTCAGCCGTTTCTGGGAGGGATGAGTTTTGGCAGCCTGTTCTCGACGCATCCACCCACGGCGAAAAGAATTGAGCGGTTGACGGGAAGGCCCGCGCAATTTTTCGAACGATAACTTTCAGTTCCCGGTTCTCAGTTCCCAGCAAGAGTTTTCTGTGACATTGGTAACCGCCAGGGGTGCCACCAACATAGTAGAATCGGCCAAATGGCTCCCGAAACTCTGGTGGCAACCTCGCGCCGCGCGGCGGCGCTCGAAAACAGCCTACGCCGCGTTATTCGCGGCAAAGACGACGTTCTTCGCCTCGCCCTAGTTTCCATTTTCGCCAAAGGCCACCTGTTAATCGAAGGCGTCCCCGGAGTCGGCAAAACCACGCTGGGTCAGGCGCTCGCCCGCGCTATCGACTGCAGCTTTCAGCGCATACAGTTCACGAGCGACATGCTGCCCTCCGACGTGCTGGGCATCTCGATTTACTCGGCCATCGAGCAAAAATTTGAATTCAAGCGCGGACCGGTTTTTGCCAACGTTCTGCTCGCCGACGAAATCAATCGCACCACTCCTAAGACCCAGTCGGCGCTGCTAGAGGCTATGAACGAGGGGCAGGTCACGATTGACGCTCACTCGTATCAACTCCCGCGACCCTTTCTCGTTCTCGCGACGCAGAATCCCGTCGAGCATCACGGCACTTATCCCCTACCCGAGTCGCAGCTTGATCGCTTTCTGATGCGGGTTCGCATGGGCTATCCTGAAGGCGATGCCGAGCGCGAGATTCTGCGCGCCGAAGCTGGGGTCGCGCAACTCGAAAACCTGCGCCCCGTGCTCAACGCCGCCGATGTGGTTGAAATTCAGCAAGCCGTGGCCCAGGTTCATGTCGACGAGTCGCTGATCACTTACTTACTCAATATAGTGACTAAGACGCGCGAATCCGAGTATCTATCTCTGGGAGTATCTCCGCGCGGCTCGCAGATGCTCTACCGCGCCGCGCAGGCGATGGCCTTCCTGGAAGGCCGCGATTATTGCACGCCCGAAGATCTCAAGCCATTAGTCGTCTCCGTCTTCGCCCACCGCGTCGTTGTGAGTTCGCTCTACGCCTCCACGCTGAAGAAGTCGGAGCAAGCGGAACAGGTGCTGCGCGAGATTGTGGAGAGCGTGCCGGTTCCTGTATAGGCAGTTCCCGGTTCTCAGTTCTAAGTTAGACTCCAACCATGATCGCGGAAGTTATTCCAGCCGCTTACGACGCGGAGGGCAAAAAAGTCTTTCGCCCATTTGATCGCCGCAAGGGGCTGCGACCTACCTTTCCGCTCGGTCGCTACGTAAGTCAGCCTCTCGCCATTCGCTGTCAATCCGTCGAAGAAGTTCGCGAGTTTTTGAAAGGCTGCAGATATGTTTCCGACAAAGAGCTTTTCGATAAAGAAGACTTTTGGCAACCGCCAGAAGACTTCGAAAAATTAAAGAAAGGCGACTGTGAAGACTTCGCACTCTGGACTTGGCGTCAGTTCATGGAGTTAGGATTCAACGCCCGCGTCGTATTCGGTCGCCACGGAACGTATGGAACTGGACATGCATGGGTTCAGTTTATTCAGGACGGGAAGTGCTTTCTTGTTGAGCCGCAATACAGATATCGCGGCAACAGCTTCTCACGATTGAGCACACTGCGGTACCGGCCGAGATTCTCCGTCTCATGGGACGGAGAAAAGCTCACCTATTACCAACACCGCGAACATTCTTCAGGATTGTCCGCTGCTGAAGTAATAGGCCTGATTCCCGAATACGTTTTTCTCGGGGCGCGCTTTTGGTTGTTTGTTTTAGTGAGAATGATTCCGCGGGCGCTCTGGTCCCTGCTCAAGCGCTTCCTAAAGAAAATTCGTGGGGTGGGGAACCCGGCCCCGTCCTGAACCCTACCTTACTCGCCCGAGGCCACCGGTGGCGCGGGCTGTAAACTCGACAGCCGCGATATCGTCGCCACCATCATTCCGGAGAGGAACTGCATAGTAGCGACGTCATTGTTATCGAACGCTCCTGGCGTGGACGACAGCACTTCGAACACACCCAGCGTCCGCTGAAAATGGCGCAACGGAGCGGCCAGGATCGAGCGCACGCCCATACGCCGGCAAGTCGCCCAATCTACCCGCGGATTCGTCTCTGCATCGTTGCAGAGCAGCACTTCTCCGGTGCGCACACAATCGGCCGAAAGCCCGCGATCGGTCTGCAATCGCACGCCGACATCGGGAGCTGTGCGCCCCGTCCGCGCTCGGCAGATAATTTCATTGCCCCGGCGCAGTGCGATCGCGGCTCCGGTAGCGCCGGTCAGCACCTGCGCCTTTTCCGCGATGATGCTGATGCCCGGTTCGAGATCGATCTCTCCCGCGTTAATCAGCGAGTGTGGCACCGCGACAGGTCCATGGTGGCGCGGCCGCATTCGATGCCGCGGCGAGAAAGCTTCCGCCGTGGGCAGTCGGTTCCGATCCTCGGCCATTCGAGGCCCGCCGGGGTGATACTCGTCCTGACTTTCGCCAGTCTCTGCAACTTGGGGCACCGAATAAAGCAGCGAGCGCACCAGTCGATCCAGTTCCGCGTCCGCGATGAGATGCGCCGTTTGCTGGCCGCGTAGCGAACCGCCGAGCACTCGCGACAAACTGAGCACCGCGCGGCTGCCGCAGGCCAGGCACCGCGGCGTATTGTTTTCACTCAGCATTTCGCACTGCACGCAAAATACGGCCGACTGCAAGCCAATGAAACTAACGTCGGTGGCGGTCAATGAGCGATGCATGTGGAGATTCCCTCCGGACAGTGGGGAATGATGAGGGTAAACAGTCGCGCGTAGGGGAGAAAGTGACGGCGCTGGTTCGGCCTGTGGAAAACTTGAATGATACAGGTTTCAGAGTTTCAAGTTTCAACGCCAAATAGCACATCGAGATTCGCCGACTCCTCTCCCTTGGACTTTGAAACCTTGAAACTCTGAAAACTTGAAACCTGCTTTGGCCTATAATTTCGCTCATGTCATTTCTACGTTTCCTCATGCTGTTGTCGCTTATAGTCTGGATTGGGGGCGTTATCTTTCTCGCGTTTGTCGAAGCGCCCACCGCTTTTTCTCCCGGCCTCCTGCCCACTCGCCACATGGCTGGATCGATCGTAGGGCGCTCGCTTGATTTGCTGCACTACATGGCGATCGTTTCAGGGGTCGTCTTTTTAATCGCGTCGATGCTTTATAACCGCATGTCCACAGGCACGGCGCGGCCGCTGGCGGCGCGGCATCTTCTAATCGTGCTGATGCTGATGCTGACGGTGATCTCTCAGTTCGCCATTTCTCCGAAGATGCACGCCCTGCGCGCCGAGGTTGGGGTGATCGATAACGTGCCTTTGGACAATCCGCAGCGCCGTGAATTTGATCGCCTGCACGTGTGGTCGGAAAAGTTCGAGGAGGCGGTGCTTCTGCTGGGGTTGGTAACAATTTATGTAACCGCGCAGGCTTTTCGCTGATCGCCATTCGCTCATAGAATCCAGCTACTGCGTCGGCGTCCCAGAGCCACGCGGTTTCGGCGCTTTCAGTGTGTGATCCAGATACGCCAGATACTGGGCGATAAGTTTGTAGCTGTTGTAGTAGTCGCTCATCCTAACAGCCGCCAACTTGTCCGAAGGGGAATGCAGAATCGACCATGTTTCGTCGGTGACGGAGTGCAGTGTTATGCGAGGGATGTGGTCGCGCGCGAACGATTCGGCGTCGGCGCTGGCGCCGATGCTATCAACGTTCTCTGTGGCTAGCGGCAGGTGGGTAGACGCGGCGATCGCGCGCAGGTCATCAAGCAGCGGTTGGTCGGCGTGCGAGGCCCACACCTTGGTCGGGCCCAGGCCCAGGCTATCGAAATTCACCATGCCGTCGATATGCGCCCGCTGATCGCGGGTGAGATGGTTCACGTAATACTTTGAACCGAGCAAGCCCTGTTCTTCGGCGGAGAATCCGACAAAAATAATCGTGTGACGACGCGGTTGGGTGTTAAGGCTGTAGAGTAAACCAGGCAGCAGCAAGGCTCCGGTCCAATTATCGACTACCCCGTCGCCCATGTTGACCTTATCTGTGTGCGCTCCTATGACAATGGTTTCTTGTGTTTCGCCGGGCAACACGCAAATGACATTCGGAGGAAGTGGGCCACCGATCGCTTGCTCGTGGAGATTCGCGTCCGCGCACCCCGCATCGGCCAGCCACTTTTTAATCAGTTTCTCGCGCTCATCGTTACTTTGTGAAAACGATTTCAGATGACGTTCAAGGGTTGCGCGCGTTTGCAGTCGCGCACCACTCCGCGAGCTTTGCGCGAAGCACCAAATGGCGCATGCCATGCAAGCAATCACCACCCGGGCTAATCGGCTCGCGAGAATTTTGCGATTGCGCTGCATTCTTCTGAGCGTAGCATGACGATCTTTCGCCCGCTCCCGGAAGCATCTTCCGCTAACGCACCAAAATACGCGAAAGAGTCTTAGGATGTGGCGACGCACACTTCTTCCGGCGATGATTTATTCTTTTGATTGAACTAATAGCTGAAAGCAGATAGCGGAAAGCTGAACTCATGAAAACTGGCATCATCGGTCTGCCGCAGGTGGGCAAGACATCTCTGTTTCGCATATTGACGAAGGTGAATCTTTCCGACCAGGCTTATTCCAATCCCCGCGAGGCGCACATCGGAGTAGCAAAAGTCCCCGACGATCGCCTCGACAAGTTGGCCGCGCTTTACAATCCCAAAAAGCTTACCCACGCTTCAGTCGAATATGTGGACGTCGGCGCAATCGGCCAGGACGCTTTGAAGGAGACCGCCTACATAGGTCATCTGCGCCAGGTGGACGCGCTCATTCACGTGCTGCGCGCTTTTGAAAGCGATGAGATCCCGCACGTTGGGCCTATCGATCCTTTGCGCGACATCAAAAATGTTGAGTTCGACTTAATGGTGAGCGATCTTGGCCAGATCGAAAAGCGGCTGGAGCGGCTGGAAAAAGATCTCAAGAAGATGAAGACACCCGAACTCGAAAAAGAAAACGAGCTCCTCATCCGAGCCAAGGCACAGATCGAAGCCGAGAAACCCTTACGCGAAATGGAGATGACTGCTGAAGATAAAAAGCGCATACGGGGTTTCATGTTCCTCAGCGAGAAGCCGATACTCTACGTGCTCAACATCGGAGAGAGTACGCAACTGGGCAAAGACCTGGAGGCGGCGGTCGTGAAGTATAACTTGACCGGGGTGGCGACGCGTCTGAATGCCGGGGCGAGCGCGATCTGCGGCAAAGTGGAGGCGGAACTGGCGGAGATGACCGACGCAGACGCTGCTGAGTTCCTCGGCAGCTATGGCCTGACGGAGAGCGGTCTCTCGCGGCTGATCCGCAACAGCTATCACCTGCTGGGACTGATTTCTTTTTTCACGGCCGGGGAAGACGAATGCCGCGCCTGGACGATTCCTGTGAATACGCGCGCACAAAATGCGGCTGGGGCGATTCACTCGGATCTGGAAAACCACTTTATCCGCGCTGAGACGATTCGATGGGATCAGCTATTGGAAGCGGGCTCCGAGGCCAATGCCCGAGCCAAAGGCACGCTGCGTCTGGAAGGCAAAGACTACATCGTGCAAGATGGGGATGTCATGCACATCAGGCACAGCGGGTAAAAGGGCATCAATTCTGAGCGGTTGCTCGCGGCCGAGCAGACCCATTCTGCACAGTGGCTACTGGATTACTCGCCTTAGTAGCGCCGCTCTTTGACCCAGAGCCTGACCAGTTCTTCTACCGAGAAAGCTTTGTTCGGGTTCTCGGCGAATTTTGCCTCCAGGCTGAACGCCTGCATTTCGACCGGCACGCTAACGTGCGAGCGCACTCTCAAAAATCCCCGCACAAACAATTCGGCATAGCGTTCAAGTCCCAGTATCTCGAACTGTGCCGCATGAACCAGCGCGTGGAACAACCGCCGATCGTTCACTTCCCCTGGAAAGATTATTGTATCGTCGAAGGTCAACGAAGCCATGTGCGCAAGCTCCGGCAGATTCGTGAGGCCAAGCGCCCTCGCCTCAGCGTAGAAGGATGGGTTATTGATGTGGCGCCCTCTCAACTCAACCACGCGCACCTCCGCCAGCATGGCCGGAGAAAAAAAAGGCTTCATCTTCGTGTATTGGTTCGGGCTGAGTGGCAACCCTTCCGGACGATACTCCTTGCGTCGTTCTTGCAGGTGCTCGCGCATGGCAGCGATCGCGGCGACTACCTTTTCTTCCGGGATGAAGGAGGTTCGCGGCGAGTCGCCAGCCTTCTCCTCCGAAGCTTGCCGTGCAATGTAGCTGTAGTAATCTTTGAGCGCGGTGGCCGATGCGACTGCCTTGCGCAATAGGTCTCTCTCGCCGTAGCGGGCAAGGTTTTCCGGGGAAAAACGCAAACGAAGGCGATTCGTCGCGCATTCAGCACTTAACAACTCAAGCTGCGCATGCTGCAATTCAGCATTCATCTTGACAATAGCGACGCGATCGTCGCTTTCACTCCACAAGAACATCTCACTGGACTCCTGAATTTTGAATTCCTCGGGGGAGGGTGGAGAAGGGGCCCGTGTCGCGAATCTTGTTAATTTAACGACGTTATACTTACAATGTCAATATAAAAATTGATGTCGAATTCAAGAATCGAATATACTCTTTAAATTCAATAGATTCCATGATAAATTTAGTTTGATGTTAGGTTTCTTGTCGCAGCAACTATAGACGTACGCTGTATAAATAGGTTAGCTCCGCGGAGCGAAAACATCGCATGCCACCGATCCCCGACCAGCAGTTGGAAGAGCGCATCTTGACGGCGGCCCGCCGCTTATGGCGTAAGCATGGTGAGCGGGGGCTTACATTGCGAGGTGTGGCGCGTGCCGCCGGCACCACTACGCCGACGGTTTACAAACGATTTCGAAATAAGGAAGCGATCCGGTTGGCTTTAGCGTTGCGCTTTCGCGATGACATGCTCGCGGCAGCCTTTGCCTCCATATCGATGGACGAAATGCCCGTGCGGTTCCTGGCATATGCGGAAGCAAATCCGCACGAGTACGATTTGCTCCGTTTGTCATGGCCGCAGCTGTTTGCGCCAGGGCGCCCGCGCCCGGGACGCGCCTTGGCCTTAGCGCAGATGGCGGCGCGTTTTGGCGGCGCTCCTGAAGACTACGAGCAGGTTGCTGACGCGTTGTTTCTAATCTGCCACGGCACCGCTACTATGCTCACCATTGGAGGCGACCCCGCGGCCCACAAAACAATGCGCGAGGTCTGCATCAAAACGTGCGACGAGATGGTTCGGCACATTGAATTTTTTCGCCGTCAACCCTAGCCCACATGAAAAAAACGATCCAGAAGAAACATGCACGCTGCGCCGACGAAGACCAGTAGAGCCATCCTCACTCCCGGTTCTTTGTTGACCTCGGGTATCAAATCAGACGCGGCGACATAGATCGTAACGCCCGCAGACAGTGGCAGGCCGAAGCTCACTTGGTGGCGGAAGATGGCCATCGTCATCACTCCCGCGACGGTAGCAACACCCAGCATGACGGACGCTCCCCAGGCAAACCCGCGACTGCGGCCGCTCGCCAGCATGACCGACGAGATGGTGAAGCCTTCCGGAATCTTGTGCAGAAAAACCGCGATGAAGATGATCCAGCCGAGCGCTGGCGAGACAAGGAAGCCTGATGCGATCGCGATGCCGTCGAAGAAGGTGTGAATCAGCAAGCCGATCAGAACCGAATATCCCTTGTGGGAATGCACGAACTGGTCGGCGTGGGTTTCTTCCCCGAAGTGAAAATGCGGTGTGACCGTGTGCTCAAAAAAATGGACGAGAAGATATCCGCCGAGGATAAGAAATCCGGCATACTCGCCGCGCAACTGAATACTGGCCGGGACCATTTCGACCAGCGCCGTCGCCAGCATGAAGCCGGCGCCGAGCGCAACGAAGTAGCGCAGATAAGAACGCTCCCAATTCCTCTGGACGATGATGGCGCCGCCGAAGACATTGGCGCCCGCCGCAGTGAGACCCAGCAGCACACTGGTGACGATGGGAGACATGAGGAAAGAGAATAACAGGAAGTTGGCAGCCGCCGTTTCGCAACTGCATCGAGTGCGGATGCTTGTGCGATCGTTATTCCGTCAGATTGTAGATCAAGCCATGCGGATCTTTGATGTAGACTCTCGGAAAGTCGGGCTCGTCCTTAACCACGCGGCAGCCTTTTTTCTTGAGACGCGCCTTGGCTTCCTCGACGCTTTTAACGGTGACTTCCAGAACCGGGCCAAGCGCGGGACCGCGCTCGATGAACAGATTGATGTGGTCGCCGTGCAGGCTGATCATATTCGGTTTCTTATCCGTGATCTTAAACCCGAGTTCCTTGACGTAGAAGCTAGCCGCCTTCATAGGGGTTTTGGATTGGATCAAAATGTCTGTACCAAACGAATTTGCCATGGGCACCTCGAGCGCTGTAGGAACGCTGATTTATCGTGCAGGGTTTGCAATCTCGGCTGAAACTCTACTTGTATTTCATAGTTCAAGCAAGAAGGCCGCGAGATTACCCGCAGCAATATTTCTCATATTGCTGGTAAATGAAAGGGTCGGTCATGCCGGCGATGTAGTCGCAGATCACGCGCGCCAGAGGCTCCTCGGCCGCTTTCTCGCGATAGTTGCGAGGCAGGTCGTCGGGTTCTTCCATCCAATGAGCGAAGAGCTCGCTGGTGATGCGCTCCGCGTCTTCCTTCTCGGCAGCCAGCGCTGGGCTGTAGCAAAGATTTTCGTAGAGGAACTCCTTGAGATGGCGCCTTTCTTCTTCGATTGGAGGGCTGAATGCCGCCAACCGCTGCGCGTGGTTGCGAACGTCTTCCACCGAATGCACTCCTGCCGTGTGCACCCCTTGTGCCGTGTTGCTGATGAGATCTCCTACGAATACGTCGAGAATACTTTTCAGAGTCTCGTTAAAGACCAGCTTCTCAGCGGAATTCGGGTATCTAACTTTCGCCTCGCGAAAATGGCGCGCGAACATGTCCACGTTTTCCGCGATTTGCTCGATAGTCAATAAGTGCGCTTCGTATCCATCATCTAGATCAGCAGTGTTATAGGCGATCTCGTCGGTCAAGTCGATGATCTGCGCTTCGAGGGGTGGCCGCTGATCAAGTAGATATTCGGCGAGCTCCGGATGGTCTTGCGCGTTGTAGTCATGCGAATGCTTGATGATGCCTTCGCGAACTTCGAAGGTCAGGTTCAATCCGCGAAAGGCAGCGTAGCGAATCTCGAAATCCTCAACGATGCGGAGCGCATGCAAGTTGTGGTCGAAGAAAAGGCCGTGCTGACGCATGGCTGTGTCGAGAGCCTTTTCTCCGGAGTGGCCGAAGGGGGGGTGGCCGAGATCGTGTACCAGCGCGAGTGTCTCCGCCAGATCGGTGTTCAGTCCGAGTTGACGAGCGATCGTCCGCGAAATCTGCGCGACCTCGATGGTGTGCGTCAGGCGATTGCGGAAGTGGTCGGAATATCGGCGGGTGAAAACCTGAGTCTTCGCCTCCAAACGGCGGAAGGCGCGGGCGTGAACGACGCGATCGCGGTCGCGCTCATAGTCATTGCGATAAGGATGCGGCGGTTCGGGATAGCGTCGTCCGCGAGAGTTTTCTACGCGCACCGCGTAGTCGGCGAGCATGAAGAAAGTTTAGCAGTGAATCCGGACAGAAGGACTACTTCGCGGCCTCTTCCTTTGCCAGCTTCATCTTTGCCGAGTCGAGTTTCTTCTGTACGCGCGCCTGATCGGCGGGATCAACTTCGGCGGCAATGGTGCGGTTCCACTCGTTCAATGCACGCTCCCAGTTAGTGGCCGCCAACTTCAGGCGCCCGGTTTTCTGGTAGAGATCGCCGAGGTGATCGAGGACTGTGGGATCGGTGTTGATTTTCTGCGAAGCCTTCAACAGGCTGTCTTCCGCCTGTTCATATTTGCCCAAGCGGAAATAGGCCCAGCCGAGCGAGTCTAGATAGGCGCCGTTGGAGGGATCGAGATCGACCGCGCGCTTGATGTAAGCTAGCGCTTCCTCCAGTTTCATGTTCTGGTCCGCCAGCATATAGCCCAGATAATTCAGTGCGGATGCATACTCCGGATCGCTGGCCAGCACCTTCTTGAACTGTTCTTCCGCTTCGGGGTAGCGCTTGTCGCGTTCAAAAGTAGAACCACGCAGAAACCAGATGTACTCTTTGTCTTCCGTCTTGGTCGAAAGCTGCTCGGCCTTATCGAGCGCCTGCTCAGCTTCGCTAAAACGCCGCAGCCGCGTATACATCTGCGCCAGCGTGATGTAGACCTGACGATCATCATTCGCGGCGCTGGCGCCGCCCTTCAGCATAGCGCGAACATCCTTCAGAGCCTGGTCGGCTTCGCCCATATCCGCCTGCTGCGACGCCAGTACCATTTTCAAATCGCGGCTGCTGGGCAGTTTGCGCACGGCCTCCTTGGCGGCGTCAGTGGCCTTCTGCCATTCCTTGGCTTCGCGCCAGGTATCAATGATCTGCTGATATCCCCGCTCGATATTTTCGTCGCCGCCGAGGGCCACAATTTGCCGAAAGGTCTCGATGGCCGCCTGATTATTTCCCTGATCCCGATAGATCGTGCCCAGCCGCTCCAGAAAAACAGCCCGATTGCTCTTTTCTCCGTTGGAGTACGTGCCATCGGCCTTTTCCGATTTCTTAAGGAGGTCGCGCATGATCGGGATCGCTTCGTCGAAGCGCCCCTGCGCCTGGTAAATGGCCGCGATGTTGTATGGAACTTCAACCGAATCCTGCACCATGGACTCGGCTTTTTTCAGATTTTCGAGCGCGAGATCGAACTTGCCCTGCTTGCGGTAAATCTCCGCGATGCGAACGTAGGTTTGCGCGTCTTCCGGATTCGCGTCGGCGATTACCTTGTATTGATCGAGAGCAGCGTCGGCCTGGCCGTCATTCAACAGATTTTGTGCGAGGCCTCGAATGGCGTCGAGGTTGTCGCGATCCATTTCAATCGCGTGGCGATAGGCGTCGATCGCTTCTTTATATTGCTTCTGCTGCTCGTAGGTATAGCCGAGCGCCGAATAAAGCTTGGCCGAGCGCTCCGTACTCGGCACCGAACTGAGCACCTGCGCGGCGCGACCCGTGTCTCCCAGTTCGTTGTAAAGATAGGCGAGCGTTGTGATCGCCTCTTCGGAGTCGGGCTGGAGCTTGACCGCAATTTTGAATTCGCTTTCTGCCTTTTGCAGATCGTTATTGAGTCGATATAAGCGCCCCAGCAGCAGGTGATCATCCATGCTGTCAGGCTGCAGGCGGACGATCTGCTCATATTGCTCGATCGCGAGCTTCAATACGCTCTCGGAGCCGCTGCCGGATTGCATGTCGCCGAGCGAGCGCAGATAGATCCGTCCGAGAAGGCGGCGCGCTTCGAGATTGTTGGGGTTCTTTTTGATGATGTCTTGCGCTTCGACCACGGCGTCGCGAATGCGACCGGTCTTCGCGTAAAGCTCAGCCAAGCCAGAGGTCAAATAAGCCGAGGTTGGGTCGGCGTCAATGGCGGCGCGATATTCCTCAATCGCTTTGTTGGCCAGTTCGCTGCGGCCGTAAGTGGCCACCTGTTCCTCGTACATGTGCGCGAGGGCGAAATGGTAGTAGGCGGCGGCGCGATTCGGTGTTTTGCCTTTGGCGGCCGACTGTGCACTAGTCGCTTCTGCGGCTTGGGCAGGCTGATCTGCAACCGTCGAACTCTGCGCCAGTACGCCCTGCGCGAGCAAAGTCTGACCCAATAAAAAGGTTCCAGCAAGGACGAGGCTACCGATCGACAGCTCTTTTTTCATGAAAAATTCCAAGCCTTTAAGTTGCAGCCTACACAAAATTAGATGCTCATCCGCAGGCATCCTGATTTCTTATTCTAACCTTCGCGGGTCCTTTCGACCGCAAGAAAGCACAAGGCTACGTTAAAGCCAGAAGTACAGGGGCTTTGGGGATTATTGTCAAGAAGAGTAAAGGCTAATGGCGGAAATGCCGCACCCCGGTGAAGATCATAGCCAATCCGAGCCGATCAGCGGCCTCGATTACTTCCGGGTCGCGCACTGAGCCTCCCGGCTGGATAATCGCCGTGGCGCCCGCTTTGGCGATTTCTTCAACACCGTCGGGAAAGGGAAAGAATGCATCCGACGCGGCAACCGTCCCCTTCAGCGGCAACTGTGCCTTCATGGCGCCCAGTTTGCAGGAATCGACGCGACTCATCTGACCCGCTCCTACGCCTACACTTTGGCCGTCGCGGGCATAAACGATGGCGTTTGACTTCACGTGTTTACACACCTTCCACGCGAACAGCAGCCCGCGCTTTTCTTCCGCTGTCGGCGGGCGTTTCGTAACTACCTGTAAGTCGGACTCGGACAGTTTGCGACGATCGTTTTCCTGGAGGAGCACGCCGCCAGAAATATTTTTCACTACCCATTTCGGCTGGCCGACAGGAACTTCGACGAGACGCAGATTCTTCTTGGCGGCAAAAATGGCTTTTGCGCCTTCATCAAATGCCGGCGCAGCAATTACTTCAAGAAATAGTTTGACCATCTCCGTAGCAGCGGTCGCATCCACACTCCGATTCACGCCGATCACCCCGCCAAACGCAGACACGGGATCGCATTCGAGCGCACGCAAGTAAGCCTCGGCCAATGTCGACCCGGTCGCGGTTCCGCAGGGATTCGTATGCTTGATGATGGCGCAGACCGGCTCATCAAACTCCTGCGCCAGATCCCAGGCGGCTTGCAGGTCGACGATGTTGTTATAGGAAAGCTCTTTCCCCTGCACCTGGCGCGCATGGGCCACTCCCCTATCCGAGTTGTCCGCATACATCGAAGCTTTTTGGTGCGGGTTTTCTCCGTAGCGCAAATCCATCACCTTGTGAAACATCAGGCGCAGGTTGTGCGGAAGTCCTTCTTCCTTTTTTCGCTCGAACCCACGCACATCGAAGTCGCTTCCCACCCACTCCAGCGTCGAAGCAATCGCAGAATCATAAGCCGCGGTTGTAGCAAAAGCCTTCTGCGCCAGCCGCCACTTCGTCTCCTTCGATAACGCTCTGCCGGACCGTTCCATCTCGTCGGCGATCGCTTCATAGTCGGAGGGCGACGTGACCACCGCAACATCCTGGAAATTCTTGGCTGCTGAACGGATCATCGACGGGCCGCCGATATCTATATTTTCAATCAGCTCTTCGAAGTGCACACCCTTTTTGGCGGCGGTCTGTTCGAAGGCATACAGATTCACCACCACCATGTCGATGGCCTCGATGCCATGCTCCGCGACCGCCGCCCGATGGCCAATATCTTCTCGGCGATGCAGGATGCCCCCGTGCACCTTCGGATGCAGCGTCTTGACGCGCCCATCCAGCATTTCAGGGAAGCCGGTCAGCTCAGAAATGTCTTTGACCGCGATGCCGGAATCGCGCAGCAGCTTGGCCGTGCCGCCGGTAGAAATCAGTTCAACGCCTAATGTTGAGAGTTTGCGGGCAAAGTCTACGAGTCCGGTTTTATCGGTGACACTGAGTATGGCGCGCTGGATTTTTGACATGAATCCTCCAGGAACGAACAAATTAAAACTAAATGAAGAGAAATTCTAGCAGTAACAGCTGGCCGAAAACGGTATGTCGGTTTGTCGAGCGTAGGATATTCGTTTTTGCGCCGTGCTAACCTCGCCGCTAGTAATTCGTCCATTGATTCGCCGAGGTCTTTATGAAGCGAAGCTCTCTTGGCTATCGAATCGCTCTGTCATTTGTTCTAGTCCTGTCGCTGGCAATCGCTGCCCAAGGTCAGACCGCGACACCAACAAAGAGCATCGCCGAGTTACAGTGGTTTGCGGGACATTGGTCGTGCGACGGCAAATTCATTCGCTCGGGCAAGGCAATCTCGGCCGATCTCTCGTTCGATCTGGCGCTCGAAAATAAATGGATTTTATTTCGCCACGACGACCGACCGCCATTTTCCTATCACGCGATTTCGGAATGGGGCTGGGACGAAAAAGGCCAGCAATACATCTCGACTGTGCAAGACTCAACCGGCGGTATTCGCCTGTTTTATTCCAAGGGATTTGCGGATTCCAGGCTGGTTTGGGATGGCAAGGCGCTCGGAGATCCAGCCGTGCCCGCGGAACGATTTGAATTCGTGAAGAACGGCCCTGATATTTTCACCGTGAGCTACTCATTCCAGAAGGATGGGCAGTGGCAGGCTGTCGACACGAGCACTTGTACCCGCAAGCAGGTTTAGCCGCTAGCTCTTTGCTTTTGCCTTCAGCTTCACCTGGCCGCCCTGCATCTCGATCGAATACACCACCGTATCGCAGCCGTGCTGATTCCGAATCTCGCTGGTCTTCTTTTGCACAAATGCGGCGAAAGAATCGAGATCGCCGGAAACCTTTTCGCCCGACTTTTTCTTGGCTTCAGCAAGCGCTTTATACAGGGATTCGACTTGCTCGCGCTCCGCGGGTGCGCCGGAGCAGTGCACGGTGAATGGCTGGTCGCTCGCTCGAGAACCGTCAGGTGTTTCGGCACCTGCAGCGCTAGGATTGTGGGCGAGGCCATACGCCGGATTGTGCTTCGCCTCACGCTCCACAGTGGCGCGCACGCCTTGCACCGACAGAATGGCATCGGCGGGACGGCGGTAACCCTCTTCGCGAATGCGCATCTTCTTGCGCCACAGGTCGCTTTGGATGGCATAGCGCTGTGCCATTTCGTTGTAGCGGAAGCGCTGCGCGAAGCTTAAGCGGACACCGTCGCTGAACTTGCGAATGAGTGTTACAACCTTCCATTCAACGTCTGTAGGAGGACGTTTGGTGGGGTTGTTGAAGAAGATTTCGTACTCGATCTTCAATCGGCGCAACTGCTGATCGAGCAGATTCAGCTCTTCTTCAGTGGTCACAAGGGTCCCCCAGCTAACAGCTTAGCGTCGCTGGTGGGGATTGGCGAGGTTCCCGGCGGACACCTCGGAGATAGTACGAAAGTACCTGAGGGCAGCGATCAGCTCTCAGCCGTCAGCTATAAGCAACCCCATTCTCGCCAGTCAGAATCGAACAGGCGCTTCTCGCCAAGGTTCAGGGGTAGATCCGGGTGTTACTGAAAGCTGATAGCTGAGAGCTACTTCGTGCTCGACGCCATCTTCTTCACCATGGCCAGCACCAGCTTGCGGTCGCTGTCGTTCAGATTGGCCGAATAGCGCCGCATCTGGCTGAGGAAGCGCACCTCATCATCGGAGAGCTGGGGCAGGCCTTTATGGCCATTGCTGTTACCTTCGGCGAAGAATTGCGACAATGCCAGATCCATCGCCCCCGCGATTTTGGCTAGCGTGTCCAGCGATGGGATGGTGTGGCCGTTTTCAACGCGCGACAGATAACAGCGCAACAGTCCCGTGCGCTTTTCAATGTCGCCCTGCGACATGCTGCGTTGCAGCCGGAAGTTGCGGATGGTCTCGCCGATATTCATAAGTACGCGACTACTCAAGCCCCAGGGTTGAACTCAGAGATCAATATGAAGATTGGTGCATAGTAACCAGAGCGGTACCTTCTGGCAAGTGGAAATTCTGCGTGTGGAAATTCTGCGTGTGTGGAAATTCTGCGTGGGCATCTTGACGGAAGTGGAGAGACGGCTCCGAGCCGCCACAATCCGAACCCGTGGTCACTTTTTCAAGCTCGCCGCGAGAAAGACCACCGTGCGCTGCCATGCGTCGGCCGCGTCTTCGGGCCGGTATCCCTGCTTGTTGTTTGGATTTTCAAAGGCATGACCGGCGTCAGGATAGATCTTAACCTCAATCTTCTTGCCCAGTTGCTCCATGGCCTGTTGAAATTTCTTAACATCGTCCGGAGTGATGCCGCGGTCTTGTCCGCCAAAAAGCCCAAGGATCGGAGCATTGATCTTCTTCAGTTCCAACGGGTCGGTGGCGAGATGCCCGTAGTTAATGACTGTGGCCGCCAGATGCGGTTCGGCCAGCGCCGTGTCGAGCGAATACCCGCCGCCCATACACCATCCGATGGAGCCGATTCGATCTTTTTTCACATTCGGCTGCGTGGCAAGGAAGTCGTAGGCGGAACGCAAATCGCGGGTAGCGCGGTCTTCAGGCACGCCACGCATTAGCTCGTGGGCCAAGTCGGGATTATCTGCGACTTTGCCGCGATAGAGATCGACTGCTAGCGCGACGTATCCTTGGCCGGCAAGTTTCTCGGCCTGCTGTTTCACCCAGTCGTTCAGTCCCCACCATTCGTGAATCACGATAAGAGCTGGAAACGGCCCGTTGCCAACGGGAGTGTAGAGAATGCCATTGACGGTTTCGTCGCCAGATTTGTAGGTTACAGTCTTGCCATCGATCGCGGCCGCTGACACCGACAGCAACAGGGACAAAATAAGGCACAGGAGAAGGTTTTTCATGCGATACCTCTACTGGGTTTTCGATTCAACATGCTAGCAGTGAATTCTCGATTTTGCGCCCATGAAGTCGCCTTCTTGCGAGCCTGAGCCCACTCGCCACCACTTTACTTGTGTTCGTCGTGGCCAGCCTGCTCACCGGTTGGAGGCGAAACGCCACTCGATTTCTTCCAGTAATCCTGTACCGCTGGCGGAAGTTTCTCGATGCGAGTCAGGAATGCGGTCACCTTCCACAGGTCCGGCTCCGAGAGCGTTTTGTCCCACGCAGGCATTCCGGTATAGCGGACGCCGGTGCGAATCACGTAGAAGACATGCCATTCCTCATCGTCTGGTGGATGAAGGATGAGGTTCGGCGGCGGCGGATAGAATGATTTCCCCAGAGTCGACGGCTGGCGGTCGATGCCGCCATGACACAGCGCGCAATTCATGGTGTAGATCTTCAGGCCTTCGATCAGGTTGTCATCGGTGGGTGGCACAGGATTATTAGTGCGGGGAGCGTGGCGTTCCACCGAATTATCCATCGCGCTCATGGCAAGCTGGTGTTCCACTCGGGGCGGAGGAACATTGGCCCTCGTCGGCATAAAGCCAAGCAGGGCGAGGCCAACGCCGCCGATCACGAGAACCACAATGGTGATGACAATCCCCAGAACGAAGTTGCGCATGCCTAATCCTTAAGTGCAGAGACTTGGGAACCGTTTTCGAACGCCGAGATCATGGCCGACTGTGATCGTCGTTCACGACCCTCGCTCACGCTTGTCATTCTACCCTTAAGGGAGCCGCAACCGAGCCGATGCGTCCACTGAGGTTGTCGCGGACGACGAAACGAACCGTGTATTCTCCGGGCGCGAGATCAATCGAGCCCGTGAAGGCAACGCCGTTCCGGCGGATTGCCGGCATTTTCTCCGCGGATAGATGGCCTTCGATCTTCCTGTCCATCGGATTGTCCACTGGCTTGCCTTCGGACGTTTTCGCCACGGTTACGAGCTCGATGGCGAGATGGTTGTTGTCGCTGTCGTCGATCAGTGAAGCATCGGGCGCAATGTGCATCTCGTAATTCACATGCTTCTTGCTGGGATCTTTGCCGGCTTCGACCTTATCCCAGTGCGCCACAAGCGCAATCGAGGTGTAATCGAGCGGCGATTGCAAGGCCGACGAGATGTCGCTGTTGCGACTGGTTTCAGGATCGGTGGTCGCATTGGTCACAAAGAAGCCGTTGCGCGCGCGCACTTCGATGTGATCGCGCTTCACCTTTACGGCCAGCTTGCGCCATCCTGACTTGGTCTTCGAGCGATCGAGATAATAGCCAAGCATGTAATATTCGGCGGAATCATGCACCGCTTCGCGAAAGCCCTTTACCAGATCGTTGGAGTTGTAATAGGCGCGACCTCCAGTCATTGAGGCGAAGGTTTGCAGGGTTGACTGTGTGTCCATCTGTCGCCAACTCATGTTGCGGTGGTAGTTTTTCCCGGGATTGTTGATCGCAGCGCTTGCCATGAGCGTCTCCAATCCTTTGACGTCGACTGGATAGAGCGAGATCTCGGCATCGTTCAGCAATTGCCAGGTGTGTTCATACATGGGCAGAACATCGATGAGAGAATCACGGCCTGCGGGAGCGAGCTGCATGGTGGTGTCGCTCACGCTGAAGGGAAATCCGCCGCTTGCCCAGATGAGGGATTTGCGTCCGGGAAATCCGGCGAATGCCTGCGCGATCTGTTGCATCGCTTGCAGCGTGTAGGTGATGGCGAGACGCTGCTGAAAGGACTGGAAGTTCAGTTCTGAGTCTTCCATCATGGTCTGGATCTTCTGCGCTTCGGCGGCCACGCTGGCAGCGCTTCCGCCACTGCCTTTTGCATTCCCACTGGCGATGGCGGTTCCTGAATCGGCGCCAGCGCTGCCATCGGGACTGGCTGTTCCAGTGATTGCTTCCACTTCTTCTTCGCTGTCGACCATCTGGTAAGCGTCGCCTTTCACCTTATGCAACGCGGCGGCGAGAATGCGAGGGTCGGTGGTGAAATCGTGGATTACCTGAACGCCGCTGCGCGTCAGCGTGTACAGAGCGGTTGGTTCGCGCTGGTCGACTGTTTCGGTTAGATACTTGAGCAGATCCTTGCGCGCGTAGGCCTGAGCTGCGAAGGGTGTGTTGATGAAGTCGAGGACGATGAGGGTGATGCGTCTTGCCGATTGACCGCCTGTGAGAGAGTTGCCGAATTCGTTGGGGCTTCTGGGACGAATCCAGCGATGCGCGTCGCTGGTAATCTCTTCGAATGTCGCAATCTTCTGCTCAGCTCCGTTTTCGAGGACGGTGAAGTCTTCCTTCTTCAGTCCGGTGATGTGATTGCCGGATTTGTCAGTTACTAAGGTGGGGATAAGCACTAACTCGGAGCGGGCGGTGAATTTGACCTCCGATTTGTCGTCTTTATCTTTATCTTTGTCATTTGGCTTGGCGAAGACATAGATAGAACAAGCCAGCACTGCGATTAGGGCAAGAAAGGCGAGGTTGCGGCTGATGGGCATGCATTTACTCCCTTCGAACGCGAGGCAGGCGAGTAACGCGCGGCGCAAGCCGAGTTAGTGGAATCGAGAAGCGCCGATGGCAGGGAAGTATATATCAGGCAGGCAAATGCTGGCGGAGCTCGGATTCAACGGGCCATTGACGAAAGCTTGAACCACTAAGGGCACTAAGTATCACGAAGGATTTGTCCAGGTATTTCCTTCGTATGCCGAAGCTTGCCCTGAGCGAAGTCGAAGGGTGACCTTTGTGGTGAATGATTTTGTCAGTCTCGATCAGTAAGCGTGCAGACGGCGAGCTTCGCGGACGATGTCGGAAACTTTCGGCAGGAAATATTCTTCCTGCGGCGGAGAAAATGGGACGGGCGTGTCAGGAGCGGTGATCCTGACGATGGGACCGTCGAGATCGTCGAAGGCTTCTTCGTTGATGATGGCGGAAATTTCTCCGGCTAATCCGCCAGTGCGCGAATGCTCGTGGAGGATGATTACTTTATTGGTCTTCCTCACGGTTGCCGCAATCGCTTCGCGATCGAGCGGCGCGACTGTGCGCAGGTCCAGGATTTCGATTTCGATTCCTTCTTTGCTCAAAAGCTCTGCGGCTTCGAGCGCGGTGTAGAGCATCGCGGCGTAAGTGATCACGCTGAGATGCTTCCCTTCGCGAGCCACTCGCGCTTGGCCGATCGGAACGACGTAATCTTCGTCGGGAACCTCGTCTTTGATTCTGCGATAGAGATATTTGTGCTCGAAAAAAATGACCGGGTTTTGATCGCGGATCGCGGCCTTAATCAATCCCTTGGCATCGTAGGCCGTCGCCGGGCAGACGACCTTTAATCCGGGAGCGTGCACAAACCACATCTCCGGATTCTGCGAATGAAATGGGCCGCCATGCACGTTGCCGCCGCTCGGGCCGCGCAACACCAGCGGGGCCGGGGCTCCCCAACGATAGTGGGCCGAGCCCACCATGTTGACGATCTGGTTGAAGGCGCAGCCGATGAAGTCCATGAACTGGAATTCGGCGACGGGGCGCAATCCGGTGAGCGACGCGCCGAAGGCGGCGCCTACGATGGCCGACTCGGCGATGGGAGTGTCGATCACGCGCTCGGCACCGAAGCGGTCGATGAATCCGTCGGTGACTTTGAAAGCGCCGCCGTAGATGCCGATGTCTTCGCCGATGCAGAAGACGCTCGGGTCGCGTTCCATTTCTTCCCAGATTCCCTGGCGGATGGCTTCGAGATAGGTGGTTGGGGGCATGCAGGGAAAGTGTAGCAAGAAAAGCTTTGAGCAATCAGCACTCAGCAGTCAGCAGTCAGCAATGAGCAATTAGCACTTAGCACTTAGCATTTAGCATTTAGCTACCGAAGCTCGCTCACGTGGGTGGGTCGGTGTGGCGAGAGAAGGCTGTGGATCGAAACGCGCGAGCGGGGAGTTTTCTTGCGCCTGTTTTCGTTGAAGTGGTTTTCTACCCCCCCCCCCCCCCCCCCCCCCCAAAAAAAACTTGGGGCTAAAACATTCTAGTTATGGTACTTAAGTCCCGTGTCTCCGAAAGTTCGGGAGCCGGTAGTGGGTATTTGCTGGGCTTCCTGGAGGTGGCTCGGGTTTTCAAAGATTGCCGAAAATGGTTTTTCGACGGCTTGCAGTTCCGTCTCTGGAGACGGGAACGTTCTCAATAACGCACTAGCAGAGAATTTTCGCAGAGTTGTGGCTGGTGGGGCTGTGATGGCGGTACAGGAAAAATGTGATGAAAAATCTGGGGTCCGCTCGTCGTGTTGTGCGGGCATTTTCGCGCCCACCCTTCGCAAAGTGCGCGAAGGATGGGGCACCCGCACCCGTCGCTACAGCTTCTAATTTTTTTCATCCTGCGTTAATTTCAGCCGCGCTCTCCGGTGATAGCGTTGACTGTCGATTTGGCCGGGCGGATAATGAAACGCCTTCGGCGGAAGACCTATGTCCAGAGCTCCCCAGTCCCGTAAGACCTTCAAAATTTCCGAGTCCCTTAACCGGCATCTCACTACGTACGCGCAAGTGGCAGCCGCAGCGGGAGTGAGTGTGCTGGCGCTGGCTGGGGCCTCCGAGGCAGAAGTTGTCTATACGGAAACGTCTCAGGTGACGCACGCAAGCTTTCCCCTATACATCGATCTCAACCACGACGGCGTCAATGATTTTATGCTGCGCGCGACGTATTACGCGGGCACCTCGGGTGTAGACGTAGGGCTCGATGCATCCGGCATCGGTGAAAACCTGGTCGCCGGTAGACATCTTCGCACCAGCGGCGGCTATTTTTTTTCTGCCGCCTCCGCTTTGCACGCCGGCGCGGGAATTGGACCAGAAGGCCATTTCTCCGTTCGTTCCCCAACTATGGCAGAGGAGCACTTCCCCCGTATCGGCAACCAGTATTCCGACGCGGGTCCGTGGGCCGGCAAAGGTAAGGGTGTCAGGAACCGATATTTGGGTCTGAAGTTCGTGGTTGGCGGCGAAGTGCACTACGGCTGGGCCCGACTCAGCGTCACGCTTGGGCACAATCGGCAACTGGACGATGTGGTCGGCACTCTGACTGGATATGCTTACGAGACCGTTCCGGACAAGCCTATTATCGCAGGCCGGATCACTGGCCCGGATGTGATTACGGTGGCGCCGGAAACGGGGGAAATTACGCCGCCCGCGCCGCTTATCGCCCCTGCTTCCGCGCCAGCCACCCTGGGCGCGCTGGCCAATGGAGCAATCACACTCGATCTCTGGCGGCGAGAGTAAGTCACAGAGTATCTTTTAGTATTTTTGGCGCGGTCCTATCTTCCTCGCGGCCAGGTTCTTGCGACCATCGAGTTATTTCATGCCCGAAAAACTAGCCAAGAAAGTTCTGCTCATCGGTTGGGACGCCGCCGATTGGAAGATCATCAATCCGCTGCTCGACCAGGGCTTGATGCCCACGCTGGAAGACATGGTCAACCACGGCGTCATCGGAAATCTGGCCACCTTGCACCCCATTCTCTCTCCAATGCTGTGGAACTCCATCGCCACCGGCATGCGCCCCGACAAGCATGGAATCCACGGCTTCATCGAGCCTGACCTGCAAACCGGCGGGGTGCGCCCCGTGACCAGCACCTCGCGCAAGGTCAAGGCGATCTGGAATATTCTCACCCAGCGTGGATACAAGACTCACGTGCTTGGTTGGTTTGCCGGCCATCCTGCGGAACCCATCAACGGTATCGCGGTCTCCGATCTTTATCCTCACGCAGTGGCGCCGCTCGGAAAGGAGTGGCCATTACCTCCGGGATCGGTTTATCCGGAAAATATGCGGGAAACTTTTGCCGGGTTGCGCATGCATCCTGAGGAAGTGACGGAGGCGGCGATTCTTCCCGTGATTCCACGCGCGGCCGAGATCGACCAGGATAAGGACAACGGGCTCCGACCCTTCGCCAGAATTCTGGCGGAGAATTGCTCGATCCACAATGCCGCCACATGGATTCTCCGAAACCAGCCCTGGGATTTTATGGCGGTTTACTACAACGGGATCGATCACTTCTGCCACGGATTCATGCACTTTCATCCTCCGCGCCTGGAGGGAATCCCCGAGGATCAATTCGAAATTTATAAGGATGTGGTGAACGGCGCTTACCGTTTCCACGACATGATGCTGCAGACTCTGTTGGAACTGGCGGGTCCCGAGACGACCGTTCTCCTGGTTTCGGATCACGGTTTTCACAGCGATCATCTGCGGCCGCGCGGTATTCCCGCAGAACCCGCCGGGCCGGCCGTGCAACATCGGGAATTCGGGATCGTTTGTGCAAAAGGCGCTCTCCTCAAACAGGACGAAAGAATTTACGGCGCGACCCTGCTCGATGTAAGTCCCACGATCCTCACATTGTTTGGATTGCCCATCGGCGCGGACATGGATGGCCGTGTGCTCGTGCAGGCGTTTGAGGAGCCTCCGGAGATCAATCGCATCCCGAGTTGGGAACAGGAGGCGGGCGATTGCGGAATGCATCCCGCCGATGTGCGCGTGGATCCAGTCGCAGCCCAAGCCCTCCTGCAACGGTTCGTGGCGTTGGGCTATGTAGAAGCTCGCGGCGAGGATCAGGCGAAGGCCGTGGAGATGGCCGTCCGCGAGCAGCATTACAATCTTGCGCGCGCCTATCTGGACGGCCGCGGCTACGCCGACGCTTTGCCTCTTCTTAAAGAGTTGGCCAAGAAGTGGCCGGATGAGGTGCGCTTTTCGCAATGCCTCGCGCAATGCTATCTGGCAATGCGGAGCCGCGCCGAAGCCAAGGCGATTCTTGAGCAGCTAATCTCCAACCCACCGAAGCCCGCCGCGAAAAACAAGGCCGAGGTTCCCAAAGAAGTTCCCAAATCTGAATCGGAAGCGCGGGAAGAAATTCCGAAGCAGCGACCCTGGACCGACCTGCTCATGGGGATCATTTATTCTGAGGAGGGGAACATGGATGAGGCGCTCGCCAGCCTTCTGCAGGCTGAGCAATCCGATCCACGTTTGCCCGATTTGCATCTCCGCATTGGCGACGTCTATCTGCGGCAGAAAAGAGTCGATGACGCCGAGCGAGCGTTCGAGCGCGCGCTGGAAATCGACGGCGACAGCCCCGCGGCTCACCTTGGGCTCGCCAAGGTCCACTTAAGAAAACGGCGCAACGAGCAAGCTGCCGAGCAGGCGCTCCATGCAGTCGGATTGCAGCATTTCCTTCCCCTGGGCCACTTCTATCTAGGAGTAGCCTTGGCGCGGCTCGGCCAGCAAGCGCGCTCTGCATTGGCATTCGAGACATCGTTGACGATGCAGCCCGGCCTGATGGCGGCTCACCGCTGGCTGGCAACTTTGTACCGCCAGCCGGGTGGAGATCCAGAGAAGGCGGCGCGCCACAATAGTATTTATCTGCAAATGAGGCACCGGCGGGGAACGAAGCCGCGGTCTGACGCGTCCTAAGCTATGCGGCAAGCCGCTTCCGATCCAAATCGCTTACAATTCCCCTTCCATGACGACGGTCGCGGTTCGTTCTTTTGCGAAGATTAATCTTGGGCTCTACATTGGCGCGGATCGCGCGGATGGATTTCACGAGCTGCGCACGGTGTATCAGACGATCGCGCTGCATGATGTGATACGGGTTAGCGTTGGGCGTAATGCTGGTCGCGGTGGTGGGATTGAAATTGTCTGTGAGGATGAGCGGGTTCCGCTGGATTCGTCTAACACTTGCTATCGCATGGCTGGGCGCGTGATGGAAGAGGCGGGCGCGTCGGGGCGCGTCCGCATTGAAATTGATAAGCGGCTGCCGGTGCAGGGAGGGGTGGGCGCGGCTTCGTCGAATGCGGTGGCGACGCTGATCGCGTTGGAGCAGGCGCTTGGGGGTTTTCGCGGTGGGAGTAAGCCACAGTCAGTGCCTCAGGGGCTAAAGCCCACGTCGCTAGAGGACGTCAATGGCATGGCTGAAGCCGTGCCCCTCCCAAGAGCTGGCTATGGCAGAGGCGAGGATGCGAGAACATTATCTGCCACTGCGCGATTGCGGATTGCGGCGGAGATCGGGTCGGATCTGCCTTTATTTCTTGTGGGCGGAACGGTGCTGGGAGTGGGGCGCGGGGAGGAAGTTTATCCGCTGGCGGATTTGCCCGCGATGGCTTTGGTGATTGTTACGCCGGAGGTTGGGGTGTCTACGCCTCGGGCGTTTGCGGATTGGGATGCGCTGGCAAAGAGCGGAGCCGAGCTTCGCTCGGCTGGGCAGACGGGGGCGTCTGCCCCTACGCTAGCTTCGGCGGCGGCCGGCACTTCTGCGCCCGCGCAATTGACTCCGCCTGTTCGCTCCGATAGACTGTTTGAGGTTGGCTGCGCGTTGTCGGCGTGGCTTTCTGGTTCAGGCAACATTTTAGGTTCAGCCAAAGTTATTGGTTCACCCAACACCGGTGCTTCTGCAAAAGGCGGGAGCCGGGCCGGAAAATTGCTTTCCGACCTTGTCCGTACCGGGATTGAAAACGACTTCGAGAGAGTCGTCTTTCCTCAATATCCCGAATTGCGAGACATAAAAGGTGAGTTGGAGCGCGCTGGATCGCGCTATGCTTCGCTCTCCGGGTCAGGGTCAACCCTGTATGGGCTGTTCCGCTCGTCGGCCGAGGCTGCGAAAGCGGCGAGCCGTCTGCGAAAGCGGGGGCTGAAGGCGGTGGCGACGGGTACGTTGACGCGGAAGGACTACTGGAAGTCGATGGTCGTTGGTCGGTAGTCGTTAAGTGCTGGTCGTTCGCTGTTGGTCGTGCGTCGTTTGCTGTTCGCTGAGAATTTGTTGTTTGCGGCGAGTACGGATTTCGGCATACTAGAAGGACGCTGAATTTGGGCCGTCGACTAATGGTAGGTCAAGTGCCTTTGGAGCACTTTGTCTAGGTTCGAATCCTAGCGGCCCAGCCAGACTAACCAGTTCTCAGTGGCCAGTTCTCAGTTCTCAGTCGAGAGACACTGGAGCCCCAAGGCTGAGAACTAAGAACAGGGAACTGAGAACTGAACCTATGGCCACAGTTGCAACCACGACTGCTGAAAAACCGATTGCCGAAAAAACGATCGTCGAAAAGACCGCGGAAAAAAAGCCGATTGTCGACGAGAAAACGGAACGCAAACCGCAACGCGCACGGGTCGATGACCGGTTCAAAATCTTCTCGGGAACCGCGAACGAGGCGCTGTGCGATGAGGTCTGCGCATTTCTTGGCCTGACGCGCGGACAGGCGCTGGTCACGCGCTTTGCCGATGGCGAGGCGTACGTGCAGATCCAGGAGAACGTGCGCGGGGCCGACGTGTTCGTCATGCAACCGACTTGCCGTCCGGTAGACGAGCATTTGATGGAGTTGCTTTTGATGATTGATTCGCTGAAGCGCGCATCGGCGCGGCGGATCACGGCGGTGATTCCGTACTATGGATATGCAAGGCAAGATCGCAAAGACAAGCCGCGGTCGCCGATATCGGCGAAACTGGTGGCGGACCTGTTAACCACTGCTGGAGCGGATCGGGCTTTGCTGATCGATCCGCATACCATGCAGTTGCAGGGTTTTTTCAATATTCCGGTGGACCCTTTATTCGCCTCGCCGGTGCTGGTGGATTATTTCAGGAAACTGAATCTGGCGAGCCTGACCGTGGTCTCGCCGGATGCGGGTGGAGTGGAACGGGCGCGTTTCTTTGCGAAGAAGGTCGATGCGGCCTTGGCGATCGTCGATAAGCGCCGCGTCGAGATGAATGTGGCGGAAGTGATGCACGTGATTGGCGACGTCAAGGGCCGGACGTGTTTGATCATTGACGATTTGATCGATACTGCCGGAACGCTGGTGAAGGTGGCGCAGGCGCTGGTCGATAAAGGCGCGAACACGGTATATGCCTGCTGCTCGCATCCGGTGCTTTCGGGGCCAGCGGTGGAAAACCTGGTGAATTCTCCGATCGTCGAGGTGGTGGTGACGAACACCATTCCGCTGACAGAGGAGGCGAAACAGGTGGCGAAGATCAAAGTGCTTTCGATTGCGGGACTGATTGGACGGGCGATTCAGTCGATTCATGAAGAGACATCGGTGAGTCGGTTGTTTGTTTAAGAAAAGTCGGTGGTCGCTTGTCGTTAGTCGTTCGCCATTCGCAACCGTGCGAGGGGTTTGCTAACGACCAACGACTATCGACCAACGACGAATTTACCAAGGATGGAAACGGAATTATGGCGACAGCAACGGATATCAGCATATTGGAAGCGCAGAAGCGCGTACCGGGGACGAAGAACGCAGCGCGACGCGTGCGCGTCGGCGGAAAGATTCCCGCGGTGGTTTACGGAGCGGGGGGAGCTGCGGCTTCCGTCGCGGTCGATCCGCGGCAGGTTCTGCGCATTCTTAAGTCGGAGAGTGGGCACAACACGATTTTTGATCTGGCGCTCGACAGCGATCGGGTGAAGGCGATGATCGTGGACTGGCAGTTTGAGCCCATCAAGGGAAAGCTGCTGCATGTCGACCTGCAGCGCATCGCCATGGACAAGAAACTGACGGTCACGGTGCCGGTCATCCTCAAAGGCGAGGCGACGGGAGTGAAGACGGAGGGCGGCATCCTCGAGCAGTTGCTGCGTGAGATTGAGATCGAGTGTTTGCCGGCCGACATTCCGAAGAATATCGAAGTCGACATCAGCCATCTTGTGTTTGGCGTGGAAGTGCGCGTGAAGGACCTGCCGCACAGCGAGAAGCTGAAGTTCCTGACTGACGAAAATCAGATGATCGCGCACATCACGACGGTGAAGGAAGAAGTGGTGGCGACTCCGGAAGCAGTGGCGGCAGATGCGACAGCGACTCCGGCGGAGCCTGAGGTCATCAAGAAGGGCAAGCAGGACGCTGAGGGTGAGGGCGAGGCCGAGGGCGACGCGAAGGGCAAGGCCAAACCCGAGAAGGCGGAGAAGTCCGAGAAGAAAGAGAAGAAATAGCTTTTGGCGGGAGCACGCCGTTCGCTGTTCGCGAGAGGATGCTGATGGCTTGTGGAATAGCGAATGACGAGCAGCGAAGAGCGAAACTTGCGTGAAACTGATCGTCGGTTTGGGCAACCCTGGAATCGAGTACCAGTTCACGCCGCACAATCTCGGTTTTTTGACGATTAATCGGATCGCCAACAACCTTGGGATCGAAGTCAGGAATCGGCAATGCCGGGCGCTGACGGCGCGGGCAGTGCTTGCTGGTGAGCCGGTAATTCTGGCGAAGCCGGAAACCTACATGAACCTGAGTGGGCTTTCGGTGGTGGAATTAGTGGCGGAACTTCAGGTCGATGTGACGCGCGACCTGATTGTGATTTACGACGAACTCGATCTGCCGTTGGGCGCGATTCGCATACGTCAGCGAGGCAGTTCGGCGGGGCACAACGGGATGGAGTCGATCCTGGGCGCTCTGGGTACGGATGAATTTTTGCGGATTCGGCTGGGAGTTGCGCCCGATCACAAAGTCGCGGACGGAGCGAAATATTTGCTGGCTCCGTTTCGCAGGGCGCAGGAAGAAGCCGTGGATGAATTACTCGACTCGGCGGTGCAAGCGGTCGAGGTGATTGTGAAGGAAGGGCCGGGGGCGGCGATGAACCGGTTCAATCGGAAAAACGAGTCGGAAGAGTGAGTGTGCGGTCGCTGGTCGACAGTCGTTGGTCGTTAAGAAGCGTACGTCCAGATGGATCTGCAAACGACTAACGACTACCGACGAACGACGGCATTTAGGATTTGGAGATAACGAATGAATCGTACCTATGAATTGATGTTTATCGTCCGGCCCGACATGGTGGACGAAGAATTAACCAAGCTGATTTCTACGTTGGAGTCATCGGTGACTTCTGCGAGCGGCACGGCGAAGAGCGAAGTGTGGGGCAAGCGCCGCCTCGCGTATAGGGTTGGCAAGTTTAACGATGGCATTTTCGTGCTGATGCTGATCGAGGCGACGGGCGCGGCTGTACATGAAGTCGAACGCCGCCTGCGCGTGACGGAGCCGGTAATTAAGTTCCTCACCGTGCGTACGGACGAAGAGCTGAAGAGACTGGACAAGATCAAGAAGCTGCGCGACTCGAAAAAGAAGGCCAGCGCGCAACCGGCTGCGGCAGCGCCCGCTCCGGTAACTCCGGCAACAGTCGAAGCTGCCACGGAAGCGCCGGCTTCAGCGCCGGTTTCATAGCGGCATACGGTCGACGGCCGCTGGCGTCTCGAACCGCAGGGGCTGAAGCCCGTGTTTATTCGGGTGCATTACGGCACGGCTAAAGCCGTGCCCTTCCCAAAATCAAATTCTGAGAAAGCAGGAGCACCATGGCAGAAGAAACCAAAGCAGCAGAAAGTCGTCCCGAACGCACGGGCGGTGATCGCCCAGATCGCAGCGGACCACGCGGCCCGCGGCCCGGCGGAGGACCCGGTGGACCGCGCGAAGGGGGACGAAAGTTTTTCCGGCGCAAGAAAGTTTGCAAGTTCTGCGTCGAGAAGATCGAAGCGGTTAATTACAAGGATGTGCGGCTGTTGGCGCAGTTCGTCGCGGAGAGCGGCAAGATCACTCCGCGCCGCCTGACCGGCGTCTGCACCCCGCATCAACGCCGTCTGTCGAGAGCCATCAAACAGGCGCGCAATATCGCCTTGTTGCCGTTCGCGGGACGGGCGCAGTAGCTTTAGCTGGGACAGGATTAAGACTCCCCCTGTGAAACCCCGTGCCCTCCGTGGTGAAGATCTTGTTCAACCATTGAGGACGCAGGGTTTCACAAGGGAGAAAGCTTACGAAACGGAGTCATTCATGGAAGTCATTCTGAAAGAAGATGTGCCGAAGCTGGGCAACCGGGGCGAGGTGGTGAAGGTCGCCGAAGGATACGGGCGGAATTTTCTGCTGCCCAAGAAGCTGGCGATTCAGGCCACCGCAGCCAACAAGAAGGTGATCGAGCAGATGAAGGCAGCTTCAGTGCGCCGCTCCGCCAAGGAAAAGACGGAAGCCGAGGCGCTGGCCAAGCAGTTTGACGGGCTCGAGGTGAAGTTCACACGCAAGTCCAGCGAAACCGATCAGCTCTTCGGATCGGTCACTGCGGGTGACATTGCCGAAGCCCTGGAGAAGAAGAGCTTCCACATCGATCGGCGGAAAATTCAGTTGCACGAACCACTGAAGAGTGTGGGTGAGTTCACGATCCCGGTCAAACTGCACAAGGACGTGACCACGCACCTGAAGGTCGTTGTCGAGAAGGAAGCGGCGACAGAGTAGATATAATTCTTCTGGTGATGGGGCTTCACCCCGTCGCCATTGACTACAAATCCGCTCCGAAGAATTCCTGCACTTTTCTCAGGTCTGTCGTCCTCGTATAGGGCGGCAGACTCTCGACGAATACACGACCGTACTGCTTCTTTAGAATTCGGTTGTCGAGCAGTGCCAGCAAGCCGCGATCGTGCAACGATCGAATCAATCTGCCAAATCCTTGTTTCAGCGTGATCACGGCGCTGGGAACCTGGTATTCGAAAAAGGCATTGCCGCCTCCCGCGTCGATGGCTTTTACCCGAGCCGCGACCACCGGATCGCTCGGGACGGCGAAGGGTAGGCGATCGATGATCACGCAGCTCAACTGTTCGCCCTGCACATCCACTCCCTGCCAAAAAGACGAAGTACCAAAAAGCACCGCGTTGGGCGTTAGTCGGAACTCCTCGAGCAGCGCATTCTTTGGCGCTTCGCCCTGCAAGAACAAACGATAGGGCAGCTGCGAACACAGGCGCTCATAAACGTCTTTCATCTGGGCGAAGCTGGTGAAGAGCACGAAAGCGCGGCCGCGCGTGATCTCGAGCAGTTGGCGTATGCGCTCCGCCGCGAGCGCGGCAAATTCCCGCGTGCGCGGATCGGGTAGATCGGGTGGCACGTAGAGGAGCGCCTGGCTCTCATAATCGAAGTGCGAGGGCAGGAGCAATTCGCGCGTGTGTTCTAGGCCGAGGCGCTGCCGCATGTAGTCGAAGCCTCCGGCGACGGCCAGCGTGGCCGATGTCAGCACTGCGCAGTCGAGTTTGTCGAATAACGACAACTTCAGGATGGGCGCGACATCGATCGGCGTGGCTTGCAGAAACACAGTATGGCGGTCATTATTTCTTCCCCCGCCCCCCGCTCCGCGCCCGCCACGGCGCTCGATCCAGAAGACGGTGTTCGGATTCTCCGTTTCCATCAGAAAGTGGAGTTGGAAATTCATCTCATCGGCCCGGCGGGAGAAGGCGAATATTTCTTCCGGCTTTTCTGGCAACTGCTGCAATTCGGAGTCCAGGCGCTGTAGCGAACTGCGCAGTGCGTCGTATTCTTCACCGTTTTCTTCCAGAAAATCGCGGCGATTCTCGAAGGCAAAGCGTCCGTTGCCCGTGGGCAGCACCGAAAAAAAGAGCACGGCGCGATCTCGCAAGCTGGCCAGCGCTCCTGAGATTCCCGCCGAATACATGCGATTGCGGGTGAGAGCTTGCTCCACGTCGCGCGCGAGTTCATCGATGCGCGCATTGCTGAGCGTCACGCCAAAATAGTTGCTGGCTACGTCTTCCAGTTCGTGGGCTTCGTCAAAAATCACGGCGCCGACATCGGGAAGAATGCCCGCGTCGGGCGCGTAATCGGACTGCTGCTTGATCGTCAAGTCGGCGAAAAAAAGATGATGGTTGACGATGACGATATCGCTCTCCGCCGCCCGGCGCCGCATTTCGGTGATGAAGCAGCGCTCGAACTCGCTGCACTTCTGGCCGGTGCAGGAGTCGGCGCGGGCGTCCAGTTTGTGCCAGAGAATGCTGGTCTCGGGCACGGCGGCGAGTTCAGCGCGGTCGCCGATTTGCGTCAGTTTTTCCCAGCGCGAAATTTCGGAGAAATGCTCGATCTCTTCCAGTCCGCTCAGAATAGGGTTACTAGTGAGATCGTAGAGCTTCTTGCGGCACAAATAATTATTGCGGCCCTTCATGTAGCAGACATTGAGCTTACTTTTGCCGTCGGGGAAAAGCGCCTGCTCGAGGAAGGGAATGTCTTTGTGAAAAAGCTGTTCCTGCAGATTTTTAGTGCCGGTCGAGATGATGACGCGCTTGCCCGAGCGGATGACTGGCAACAGATATGCGAGCGTCTTACCGGTGCCGGTGCCGGCCTCGACGATCAGGTGCCGCTTTTCTTCGAGCGCCTCTTCGACAGCCTGCGCCATCTGCAATTGTCCGCGGCGAAATTCGTAGGCGGGGTGAGATTTGGAGAGCACGCCGCCCGGCGAGAAGAACTGATAAAGCGAGAATCCGGCTGCGGTGGTTTCGGGATGAGATGAGGAGGGCACGGAGTCTCTATAATAAACAGTTATCAGTCGTCAGTTCTCAGTTGTCAGTAATTCAAGTCAAAAGAAAAATCTTGAGCAAGAAAAAGCCAGCTCCTCTCGTCGCCATAGTCGGACGTCCCAACGTTGGGAAATCGACGCTCTTCAATCATCTGACTGGGTCGCGCCGCGCCATCGTCGGCGACGAGCCGGGCATTACTCGCGACCGCCTCTATGGCGAGGTCGAGTGGCTTGGCCACGAGTTTCGTGTCGTGGACACGGGGGGCATTATTCCCGAAGATAAAGATTTCATCCCTTCGGAAATTTTTCGGCAAGCGAAGGTTGCTCTTGAAGAGGCGGCGGCGATCATCATGGTCGTGGACGCGCGCACCGAAATCGCTGGGCCGGATCGCGAGTTGGCTCGGCTGCTGGCGCGGACTGGCAAGCCGCTGTTTCTTGCCGTCAACAAGATGGATTCGGACAAACAGGATGCGCTGCTCGGCGAATTTCATTCGCTCGGGATGCGGAATATTTTTCCGATTTCGGCGGAACATGGGCGCGGGGTCGACGATTTGCTCGACGCGATACTCAGGGTGCTTCCGGCTAGTGCCAAGGCAACCACGGAGGACCCTTCGGCTTCGCTCAGGGCGGGCACGGAGGTCACAGAGGAGAGCACGGGGGAAAGCTCGCCAACTCCGGAGGAGCCGCATGAAATTAAGGTGGCTATTATCGGGCATCCGAATGTGGGCAAGTCTACGTTGCTGAATCGGCTTACGGGAAAAGATCGCGCTATTGTCTCGCCCGTCGCTGGTACTACGCGCGATTCCATCGATGAGGTCATTCAATACAAGGGGCGCAAGATTCGCTTTATTGATACGGCTGGGATTCGTCGCAAGGGCAAGACGCGGCTGATGGCGGAGAAGCTTTCGGTGGTGATGGCGCGCAAGAATATCGAGGACGCCGACATCGTGCTTTTCATGGTCGATGCCACCGAAGGTGCTAGCGGACTCGATGCCAATATCGCGGGCTATGCGCACGAGAGTGGGCGGTCGGTGATTATTCTGGTCAATAAATGGGACCTAGTGGCGAGCGGCGAGAAGCGCGCCATCAGCCAATCTCGGACGGCGCGGATACAGGATGCGAAACGTCCGCAGGATCGCGCTCTTTACGAAGAGCGGCTGCGCTATGGGTTGAAATTTCTGAGTTATGCTCCGGTGCTATTTCTTTCCGCGCACACGGGCAAGGGGACGGAAAAGATTCTTCCGCTGATCGAGAAGGTGGCGGCCGAGCGGCGCAAGCGGGTGACGACTGGCGAGATGAATCGGTTTCTACGGACGGTTGACTTCGACCGCGCTTCCGTTCCGGTGAGCAAGCGGGTGAAGATCAAATACATGACGCAGGCAGGAGTGGCTCCGCCGACGTTTGTGCTATTTACGGATCGTCCGGTGAAGCTGCATTTTTCTTATCAGCGGTTTCTGGAGAACCAGATTCGGGAGGCGTTCGGGTTTGTGGGATCGCCGATTTGGATTAAGAACCGGGCGTGAGAGCAGAGCTGCGAAGGACAACTAGCAGAAACCCGAATGTGGCGCCGAGTGAGCCATAGACCGCCGCGTCGACGGGAGCCACGAGCAGGACAACGGTCCCAACCGAATCGCCGGTTGCGAGCATCAGGGGCCAGGCTGGACATACGGAAAACACCACCCATGGGCTGGGGTGACCGTTCAACGGGGCAAAGTACAACCCTATAGTCAGAAGATAAGAAAATGCGGCGAAGCCCCCGAGCAACTTAACAGGGAGCGACAGCCGTTGTTGGTTGTCCGGCCCGATTTTGCACACGCTCTTAATCCATGCGCCGGGAAGGAGTGCAATAGCCACGGCAAACCCGCCCACCGCCATCGGGACGACGGAATATAAATCCCATCGGCCGTGGGCGACTGCTCCAGGCGCCAGCGTCAGATTCCTGTAGAGATTGCCGATCAGGATAGATGTTGTTCCGCATACAACGAATACAAGGCGTGAGGGCACTCCTGTCGCGCTGCCTGTCATGCGGCGGATTTTAGCAGCAATCGACGAAAGAATAATTGACATAAACGTGACGCTTTCACCATCTTTTCATAGTCGCGGCGCTGCGGGTTGGCTTTTACCCCGCCACTGCCAAATGTTTCCCATCCTCAGTTAGCAACCCCACGCGGTCAACTCCGGCAATCCGGGCAATGGCGATCACGTCAGCCACGTCCTGGAAGTCGATGTCGTCATCGGCTTCGACGTAGGCTATGCGCTCTACGCGGATGGCGAAGATGTCGCGCAGGCGGTCGCGCAGATGATCCCAATCGACCGCTTCTTCGTTGACCATTACTTGCGGATGCTCTGGCTGCGAGAGTTCGCCCGGCGAATCTTTGGCATCAAGATGCTTCCCTCCCGTCTTCGTATGATGGACTCGGATTACGATCGTCGCCTGGGGCGGCGGAATCGTTCGATCGTTCGAATTGGGCTGTTGCGGAATTTCTGTCTGTAAACCAACTGGCTTCTGTTCTATGACCACCAGCATGAAAACAATAAGGAGCACCAGGAGAACGTCGATCAGCGGAGTGACGTTCATCTTGGGGCCTGTAGAAAACGGACCGCCGCCTGCCGAGAATCCCATTTGGATTTCCTCTTTTCGTCAACGGGAATCGGCGCGCGCGTGTCTTGAATGATTGGACACCTGTGCGGGGCGGAGAGTTCCCAAGGTTGCGACGGTGGCTGGTGTAGTGTCCTGTGCGTGCGGCATTAGGAAGGTGTGGCATCCTGCAGCAAAGATGGCGCTACCGAGCGCTATGCCGCGAGTAGGGGTCCTTCGACTCCGCAGTTCCATTCGCGAGCGAATGGAACTACTCCGCTCAGGATGACAGCGGGAGAGGGAGCGAAAGGGAGCGAACTTTCCTCTCCGGGATACGAACGCTAGAATCAAATGTTTACGCGGCGCGTTAGACAGTGTAGCTCTCGATCGAGGATCATTGTTCGAGGATTATCGATCGAGGATTATTGTTCAAGGAAAGTGTGAAACCTTTCTCGCGAATTGAGCTCGGAGCTATCTTCGTCGTGCTTAGTCTGTCCCTGCTCGCCATGCCGCTGCGCGCGCAGGACAACTACGAAATTCAGGTCTACTCCGCTGAACTTGTCCCGAAGGGTTCCACCATGGTCGAGATCCATTCCAACTTCACTGTCGATGGCTCGAAGCAAATCATCAACGGCGTTGCTCCTACGAATCACGCCGAGCATGAGACGCTTGAGATTACACAGGGATGGACGGACTGGTTCGAGACGGGATTTTATGTTTTCACCAGCATTCAAAATGGCGATGGTTGGGATTGGGTGGGCGATCATATTCGTCCGCGATTCACGGCGCCTGAGTCGTGGCACTGGCCGGTGGGCGTGAGCATTTCGCAGGAGATTGGGTATCAGCGGCGGAAGTTTGCCGAAGATAGTTGGGACTACGAACTGCGCCCCATCATCGACAAGCAGCTGGGGCGCTGGTATTTCGCTTTCAATCCGGCGTTTGACCGATCGCTGCATGGGCTGAATACGGGCAAGGGATGGGAGTTTTCTCCGAATGTGAAGGTCAGTTATGACTTCACCAGCAAGATCACGGGCGGCGTTGAGTATTATGGGGCGCTCGGACCGGTCACGCGCTTCGATCCTATTTCGCAGCAGTCGCAACAGATCTTTCCGGTGATCGATCTCAACGTTTCGCCGGATTGGGAGATCAATTTTGGCGCGGGCGTGGATGTTACGAACTCCGCCGATCATCTGATTGTGAAGTGCATCATTGGGCGGCGCTTTAGTTGGGGGCGGAAAGCGAATGCGGTGCAGAAGTAGTTTTCGCGAGATCCCATCACCCGCAAATTCACAGGTCCTTCGCTTTGCTCAGGATGACAGCGTAGATTTGCTAGCCGATGGGCTCGGCCGATGGGGGGAGGGGTGGGGCTTCGAAGGGCGGCGG
Source organism: uncultured Acidobacteriaceae bacterium (assembly GCA_963800565.1). Taxonomy (GTDB): domain Bacteria; phylum Acidobacteriota; class Terriglobia; order Terriglobales; family Acidobacteriaceae; genus Acidiflorens. The sequence continues at coordinate 1,099,120 of CAWDBM010000006.1, read as the reverse complement.
AGACTCTGGCAGCGGCGGCAATACCGGAGCCAGCGGCATGGGCGGGGGATTGAGCAGCGCGTCGAGAGTGGGATAGCGCGCAGCGAAAAAGTGCAGCGCGTAGGCCGGAAAAAAGACGGTCGCGGGCACGCAAACCAGCGCGATCAAGTAGACGAGAAGCAGTGCCAGCAGCGTCCCCAGAACAATCGACAGACTGATTGTGGTGATGGTCCATTCCACGCCTGCGGCTTTGCCGGCCAGAACAGCAACTACGCCAGGCACGACGACAAACAGGATCGGGACGATTGCGATGATGCTGAAAATGATGGTCGCGGCAATCGACAGCACCAGTTTGAGCAGCAGGTAGACGGTGAAGCGTCCCTTTTCGCGGTCCATGATTGCCAGCAAACGGTGCCAGCCGTCAGCAAAATCCAGATTCTCGAGAGCCATCAGCGGTACGAGGAAATCTTTCGCCAGCACCTGAACTACGACGCTTAGCAATATGAGGACCACGAACAGGCTGAGAAAGAGAATTGCGGTGAGAGCTAGTGGCCCTAGATGCGAGCGTGGATTTGTCAGCCAGCCAGCGGACAATGCGACGGCCAGCGGCACGCCAGCCAGAAAAATCAAAAACAGCCAAGCGGCAAATTGAAAGACAAGCTGCCACAGAAAAAATCGGAGGCCGGCGCGATGCCATTTTCGCCATCCTTCGGTAATCGAACAGTGGCGGCGCAGGACGGAATCGAAGAGGATGAAACGGAAGACACTGTTGACGTACAGGAAGATAAATCCCACAACGATGGCGGCGGCGATTCCGAGGAGGAGCAATGCGATGATGGGGCCGATGTGTTCGGGGAGGTGAGGAGGATTAGAGAGAGGCCAATCGAGAGCCAGACTTGACGTTGGCAGCCATGCGCGAGGATTTTTTTGTGGAATGTGAGGCCAGTGGCTGCCGAGGTTTCCAAAATTGCATCCGCCAACGTGCAACTCCATCGCCAGAATTCCAACCAGGGCGAGGCGAGACCATTGCCCGAATTGAAACCGCGTGAAGAGTTGTTCTCGCGTGTGTTGCAAAGCGGGCTGTACGCAATCAACCGCGGAAATCGGCAACGGATCACCTCACACTAACGCCGCCAAGGTATCGCGGGCGGAGTTGCCGCGTCAATGGCGAAGAGCAAAAATTTCGTTCTATATCATTCGTAGCGCAGCGCGTCGACAGGATCGAGGTTGGCAGCGCGGGACGCGGGAATCAGAGCGCTGAGCACGCCGACTACGAGCAACACGGCGGTCGAAATCACGATGATGAAGAATGAAATTCTCAAGTGGATGTCGGCCTTTCCTGAAGTATCTTCGAATAGCGGACCCATCAGTGGAAGAGTGCCTACGGCGGCAGCGACTCCGTAGGAAACGAGGATGCCAATGGCACCGCCGAGCAGCATGATGAGGAGTGTCTCCGCGAGAAATTGCGCCTTGATGTGCCACTTGCGGGCGCCGAGTGCGCGGCGCAGGCCGATCTCTTTTATGCGCTCATCGACCGACACGAGCATGATGTTCATGACGCCGACGCCGCCGATTCCGAGCGTGAGGATGCCGATAAATATCAGCAGCACTTGCAGGCCGATGGTGATGCCGTTGATGACGGGACGGAATTCTTCGCGGCCAAACATCTGGATGGCTTTCTTGTCGTTGGGCGAGAACTGCTGACGCGTGGCGATGGCGGCGAGCACCTGCGCCTCGGCGCGCGCTTCGAATTGTGGCGCGATCGGCTCAAAGACCAGCACATCGCCGTATTTCGCGTTCCATAGATCGTTGGCGGCAGAGTAAGGGATCCAGGTCGACTGATCGTCGCTGGAAAAATAATTGCTCAGTTGAATCTTGCGATCCATGGTGCCGATCACTGTGAAGCGGACTCCGCCGATGGCAACCGTTTCGCCCACGGCCGGGCGTCCGCCAAATAATTGCTCGCGCACGCGCGCTCCGAGGAAGACGACGCGGCGGCGTTCGAGTTCGTCGAGCGAGTTAATCCATCGTCCTTCTGAGGGTTGCTCATTGCGCATGTCGCCGTATTCCGGGCAGACGCCGCGGACGGGGGCAGTGCCAACCATGCGATCGCCATAGGCGATGCCAGGGCGGCGCACGGTTTCGAGGCAGGCGTGGCGCACATAGTTGGCCGTCTCTTTGATCATGTCGACGTCGGCTTGTTCGAGGACGACTTTCTTCCCGGCGCGCTGGCCGCCGGGTTGTTCGCTCGTCTGTTGCGGCCAGCAGATGACCGCGCCCTTGCCGAAGGCATTGAAGCCACCGACTAGAATTTCGCGGAAGCTGCCGCCGTAGGCGATGAGCAGCGTGACGGTCGCGATTCCCCAGACGATGCCGAGCATGGTGAGCGCGCTGCGCGTGGGATTGCGGCGCAACGCGGTCCAGGCTTCGTTGAGAATTTGATAAATCATTCTAGCCACCGGCCTCGTGGCGCAGGGCTTCGATGGGATCGATGGCGGCGGCGCGGCGCGCGGGATAGACGGCGGATAAGATTGCGATGGTTCCGAGAACGGCTAGCGCTAAGGTTCCCGTCTGCCAGGTCGGGAGCAAACCAGCGAAAAAGTCGGGCATGGGAAGCAAGTCCACCAACGCGCAGAGGCCGAAGGCAATGACCAAGCCTGTGCCGCCGCTGATGAGCACGACGATTAATGCTTCCAAGAAAAATTGCCGCAGGATGCTATTGGCCGGAGCGCCGATGGCCTTGCGAACTCCGATTTCGCGGGTGCGCTCGCGAACCGCGACCAGCATGACATTCATGACGCCCAGGCCGCCGAGAAAAAGCGTCACGATCCCGACAGCGCCGAGGAAATATTTCATACCATCCGTCATGGTGCGGAAGGCTTGCGCTTCCTGAATCGTGTCCCAGATGGGGCAGGCTTCTTTGTCGTGGGGATCGTAGTTGTGCAGCCGGGCCAGCACGCGGCGCACTTCTCCCTTGCAGGCTTCGTGAGTTTCAACCGAACGCGGAACGACCAGCAACTGATCGAAAGTTTCGGGCGTGCCCGGCGGCTTATCGGGGAAATCGCGCCGCATGGCAGGGAACGGGATAAAGATTTTGTTCACGTCCCAGCCGTCGTAACTTGAGTCCTGCTTTTTTGACGACATCACGCCGACAACGGTGAAAGGAATGTCGTTAAGATAAACAAACTCTCCGACGGCGGGGCGGCCAGCGAATAATTGTTTCTTCGCATCGGATCCGAGAAAAGCGACGCGGCGCGCTTCGTTGATGTCGTCTTGATCGTAGAATCGTCCCTCGCTGACGCCCAGGCTGCGAATCTCCGCGAACTCGGGCGTGGAGCCGGTCACGGTAAAAGCGGCGGCGTTAAAAGCAGTGTGCGAACGCACAGTGTTCTGTTCGAGCTCAGGGATCGCATATTGGCAGTCGGGTGCCTCTTCCTGAAGATGAGGGATGTCGGAATCAACCCAATGCACGAGGCGGCCAGCGCGGGTTCCACCGGCTTGCAAACTGGTGCGACCGTGAAAGACGATCATCAAATCGCGGCCGAGCGTTTCGGCCTGCTTGGCCTGGCCGACGCGAAGACCTTCGCCGGCGGCGACCATTAAGACGATTGAGACCACTCCCCAGGCGATGCCGAACATGGTCAGCAGAGTGCGGACGCGGTGCGCCCAGAGGGTTCGAAAGACGTCCTGAATGAGATCGCGAAACGACATGTGATGGTTCGACGCGGCTCGCTGCCAAACGAAAGCGGAACCGCCTGTTTAGAGATACGAGAGAGAGAGAGGATTGGTTCCGGCAGGGAAACAGAAATGGGCACTCAGGTAGCGACAGGAATTGGAGGTACGTTGGTGCGTCCAAGCCAGCCTTCAAAATCGCGTAGAGCAAGTTCACACTGGAGTCGATGGCGCTCTTTGCGATCGCGGACCTTTCGATCAAGAGCGGGAAGCAGGTCAAAGGTGATATTCGCCGGCTGAAAGTTCTTGCTCTCGGCGCGGGTGATGTAGTGGATGAGCGAGCCAAACGCGGTAGCTCGCGGTGGAGGCGCTGGGTCGCTGCCGATGGCGAGAGCGGCCACATTCATTCCCGCAATCAGGCCGGTTGCAATCGATTCGACATAGCCTTCGACTCCGCAAATTTGCCCGGCGAAGAGAATGTTCGGGTGTGCCTTCATTTGCAAAGTTGGATTCAGCAGCGCTGGCGAATTGATATAAGTGTTGCGATGAATCTGTCCATAGCGCAGGAAGCGTGCGCTTTCGAGGCCAGGGATGAGGCTCAGCACGCGCGCCTGCTCGCCGAACTTCAGGTGATTCTGAAAGCCGACCAGGTTGTAAGAATCGGCACGCAGATTCTCCTGGCGCAACTGAACGACGGCGTAAGGCATTCTGCCGGTGCGAGGGTCGAGGAGACCGACTGGCTTCATGGGGCCGAAACGCAGGGTGTCGCGTCCGCGGCGCGCGATCTCTTCGATGGGCAGGCAGCTCTCGAAATAGTTTAATTTTTCCCAGTCTTTTTGCTCCACCGATTGCGCGGCGAGAAGGGCATCATAGAATCGATCGTATTCGTCCTTCGTCATCGGACAATTTATGTAGTCGGCCGATCCTTTGTCGTAGCGCGCCGCCAGGTACACCTTGCCCATGTCAATCGAATCGGCCTCAACAATAGGGCTGATGGAATCGTAAAAATAAAGATTATGGTGTGGCGCGGGCGCCCCCGCCCGCGAAGGGTCGGCGCTGGCTTCTGAAGAACTCAGCCGCACAATTTCCTGGGAGAGCGCATCTGATGTGAGCGGGCCAGTAGCGATAACGGTGAGCTGGCCATCCTCAACTCTCGTGACTTCTTCGCGCCAAATCGTGATCAGCGGTTCGCGCGAAATCGCGTCGGTCACTTTTGGCGAGAATTCGGCGCGATCGACGGCCAGGGCGTGACCAGCGGGAACTGATGACTCCCGGGCGATCGCAAGCAGCAAAGAATCCGCTCGCCGCATCTCTTCTTTGAGCAGCCAGGGTGCGGTATTCTCGCTCTCAGATTTCAGAGAATTGGAGCAGACTAATTCTGCGAAATCTTCTGTCTGGTGGGCAGGAGTCTTGCGCCCTGGCCGCATTTCGAATAATTCGACGGCCACGCCATGCCGCGCGCACTGCCACGCCGCCTCGGAACCCGCGAGGCCCGCGCCGATGATGCGAACTTTTGTCAGAAGTATTTCCTCAAATCTCGCCTCAAGAATCTTTCTCCGCCAATTTCCGCAGGTTGTCACCGCTCAGGAGAACGTCTCGCCAGCCGTCGAGGAAATCGCTTCCGAGCGCCTGATACATTTCGATGGCGTGCTGATTCCAGTCCAACACGGCCCACTTTATGAATCTGCGATTCTCTTGGTCGGCGACGCGCGCAACCCGCGCAAAGAGTGCTGTGCCAATTCCACGTCCACGAAACTCTGGACGAATAAAAAGATCCTCCAGATACAATCCCGCGCCCCGCCAGGTGGAGTAATAGCTAAAGAAGAGAGCAAGGCCCGCAGGTTGCCCATCCCACTGGGCAATTAAGGCACGGAACTCTGGATTTGCGCCGAAACCGTCGCGCGCAATGTCGACTTCGGTTGTCCGAACTTTATTCGGCTCTTTCTCGAAGTCGGCTAACTCCCAGATCAATTGCCGAATAAGGGCGGCGTCGGCGATGGTGGCGGCGCGAATGGTTAGCATGGGAGGCGCATGAGATTCTTCTGCATTTATTATAAAGGCGCAATTCGAAGGAGGGCGTATGGCCAGAATCAGTTTGATTGAACCGGCGCAAGCCAATGCAGAGGTCAAGGAAGTTTACGACGTCAAATTGAAAGGCAAACCGGGCAACATTCAGAAAGCGCTGGCGCATCGACCGGCGATGCTGGGGAACTTTCTTGGATTCTATGCCAGTGTGGGACGGTCGCTGGAGCGCAAGCTTTATGAGGCAGTCTATCTGCGGGTCTCGCTGGTCAACGGATGTTATTACTGCACCCAGCACCACATCCAGGGCGCCAAGCGCGGAGGAATCACCTTGGAAGAGTTGAAAGCGCTGAAGGATGGAAACTACTCAGGTTTTAGCGCGCCCGAGCAAACCGCAGTTCGCTATGCGGAAAAGCTGACGCGCACGCCCGACGGCGCTAGCGATGCCGACTTCGCGGAGCTTAAGCAACATTTTTCCGACGAACAGATTGTTGATCTGCACATGCTCATTGGATTGGCGAATCTTACCAACCGCGTCACCGGGCCGTTGGCGCTCGAAGTGGAGTTCCCGGAGGAAAAAATCTAGCAGGCCAACAATTAGAGGATCACGCGCTCATCTCCCACGCGGCGTGTGACGTGCTCACGATCCAGATATTCAAGCAACGGAATCGCGTACTTGCGGCTGACTCCGGTCATCTCTTTGAAGCGGGCGACGTCGATCTTTGGCGAGGTGGTTTTGATCGCGGCGATTTTGCGGCGAAGGTCAAGAAGAACGCTCTGATGGAAAACCAGTTCCTCTGAGATCTTGATCAGAACTTTGTCGCGCAAAAGCAGGGTGACAATTTTCTGCGCGCGAATCTTATCGACCTTCAAGCCGGCCAGCACTTCTTTGAGTGAGGGAACTTTCAATCCTGCCGAAGAGAACGCTTCCTCGATGATCTTCTTTGATTCGACTTCGTCATCTTTCATAACCACGCCGCGGCCAGAGAGATGCACAAGTTCACCGGCAACTTCGAGTTTCTTTTCTTCCGCTAGTTTGCCGAGCACGCCGTAGAAGATGTCGGGACCTAAGTTGGCTCGATCGCGGAGTTCTTCTTTGCTCATCCCGGCGACAAGAGGATTGGCGTCCTGGAAGCCTTTCAGAGACTGAACTACATCCGCTTTCGCTTTCGCGTATGCCGGGGGCGAAATCAGTAACTGATTGAAATGCATCAATCCGGCGTTTGCGGCCAGTTTTTCGGCGTCTGCGCGGCGGATATTCATTTCTCCGGGGATATCGTTGAAGCTCAGTCCGACAGTTCCGCGCCTGGCGACACGCGCCGCCAGCATTTGGTCGATAGATCCATTGCGCATGATCTTGAGAAATGCGAGCGCGTCTGGCGTGCGTTGCTTGCGAGTCGGAGGGGAGGCATCGAGCACAACGCCTCCTCCGATGGTCACCACTGGCGAGAACTGGCGTACGATGAAGCGATCTCCGGGCAGAAGGAGCATCGGGTCATCGAATCTCAGTTGCGCACAGGCTTCCTCTCCCGGCGTGAGCAGTGCTGACCCATAGAGCCGTGCTTCGGCGATCGTCTCGGTGGTGTAGGCGTGAAAGTGAACACGGGCGCGATCTTTCAGCTGATTTGCTGACGGAAGAAGCGAGAGAAGCACATCGACCCGCGACGTGGAGTGAAAAGTGCCGGCGGTGGCGAGGGTCATGCCGCGCGCCAGATCTTCGGTTGAAACTCCTGCGATGTTTAATGCGGTGCGTTGGCCGGCGATGGCGGATTCCGCCGCGAGGCCGTGAACTTGCACGCCGCGAACCCGCACGCGTTTTCCGGCGGGAAATAGTTCGAGTTCTTCATCGTCGGATTTGCGGATCGTCCCGGAAATAAGCGTGCCGGTGACGACGGTGCCGAAACCCTTGATGGTGAAAACGCGATCGATGGGCAAGCGAGCCAGCCCGGCTGAGTTTTTCGCGGCAACGTCAGAGGCGACATGGATGAGCGCGGATTTCAAATCATCCACCCCGGCGCCTGTCAGCGAACTTACCGCGACTATCGGGGAATGCGCCGTGTCAAGAAATGATCCGCGAACATAATCTTCGACCTCGAGCCTAACGACTTCGAGCGTCTCAGCGTCGACCGCATCGGATTTTGTGAGGACAGTGATGCCGCGGCGGATGGCCAGCAGGCGGCAGATATCGAAGTGCTCGCGAGTTTGAGGCTTGATCCCTTCATCGGCGGCGATTACCAGCAGCACCAGATCAATGCCGCCCACGCCGGCGAGCATGTTGCGAACGAAGCGCTCGTGACCGGGAACATCGACGAAACCCAGGCGGAGTGTGCTGCCATCGGGGGCGGGCAGTTCGAGGTGAGCAAAGCCGATGTCGATGGTGATGCCGCGCCGCTTTTCCTCTTCGAGGCGGTCGGCATCGATGCCGGTCAGCGCTTTTACAAGCGCCGTCTTGCCGTGGTCGATGTGTCCGGCGGTGCCGACGATGACCGACTTCATCTGCGACAGTATAGACGGGGTGGGTGCTGTCCTAAGTCAGCTTTTCACCACGGAGTCACGGAGACACAGAGAAGACCTCAAACCTGCAAAAGCCTGGGTGGATGGTTTGGCTGGCGGTTTGAATTTCTCAGTTTCTCTGTGGCTCCGTGGTGAAAATTGGGACGGTGCCATAGTACGAATCCACATGCGAAAATTGCGCGGAGATGCGACAATAAAGATTCCCTGATGACCACCTCTGCGATCACTCCCATTGGTATTACGCTGGAGATGATCCGGGAACACGGCCTCACTCCGGACGAATTCGAAAAAATTAAAGAACTGCTGGGGGGGCGCGAGCCCACGCGGACCGAACTCGGCATCTTCAGCGTGATGTGGAGTGAGCACTGCTCCTATAAATCGTCGCGCGTCCACTTGAAGCGGTTGCCCACGCGCAGCAAGCTGGTTGTGCAGGGGCCGGGAGAAAACGCTGGCATCGTCGATATTGGCGATGGCTGGGCTTGCGCGTTCAAGATCGAGTCGCACAATCATCCTTCGTTTATCGAGCCATTTCAGGGCGCGGCCACGGGCGTCGGCGGAATTCTGCGCGACATTTTCACCATGGGAGCGCGGCCGGTGGCGATTATGGATTCGCTGCGCTTTGGGCCAATCTCGCCTTCTGCCAATGCTGGCGGGGGCGCCCGGGCCACACAGGCGGAGGTTCACAAGAATCACTCTGTGATGGAAGGCGTCGTTTCGGGCGTGGCCTCTTACGGTAATTGTTTTGGCGTGCCGAATCTCGGGGGCGAGGTAAAGTTCGAGCCCTGCTACTCCGGCAATCCGCTAGTGAATGCGTTTGCTTTAGGCCTCGTCCGCCGCGACCAGATTTTTTATGGACGCGCGTCGGGCGAGGGGAATCCCGTAATTTATGTCGGATCGAAGACTGGGCGCGACGGCATCCACGGCGCCACGATGGCGAGCGAGGAGTTCAGCGAAGGCTCGGAAGCGAAGCGGCCAAACGTGCAGGTGGGAGATCCATTCCTCGAAAAGCTGCTGCTGGAGGCTTGTCTGGAGGCTATGCAGACGGGGGCGATTGTTGGCATTCAGGATATGGGCGCTGCCGGGCTGACTTGCTCGACCTGCGAGATGGGAGCGCGGGGAGGCACAGGTGTCGAGATCGAACTGGATCGCGTGCCGCAACGGGAGACGGGCATGACTCCGTACGAAATCATGCTGAGCGAATCGCAGGAGCGCATGTTGCTGGTGGCGCAGAAGGGCCGCGAAGAAGAGGTCTTCCGCGTTTTCGAGAAGTGGGGACTGGATGCGGTGGAGATCGGCCAGGTCACACTCGATGCGAAGATGCGCGTGCTTGAGCATGGCAAGATCGTTGCTGAAATTTCGAATGCTGCGTTGACCGACGACGCCCCGGTTTATAAGCGTCCGCTGGCGCGCTGGGAGCCGCCGGTCGATCGCGAAAAGCCGGAGCATGTAAAACTCTCGTTGCCGCGCGACCGTCAGGGGCTAAAGCCCACGGTCGTTGGGGCTGTCAGCGGCACGGCTGAAGCCGTGCCCTTCCCAAAACCTGGTTCTGAGGACAGCGCTGGTGATTTCACATCTGAAGCCGTGCCCTTCCCAAAACCTGGTTCTGAGGACAGCGCTGGTGATTTCACATCAAATCTCAAGCGCTTGCTGGCGAGCCCTAATATTTGTTCGAAGCGCTGGGTGTGGCAGCAGTATGACCACATGGTGCAGACCAATACGGTCGATGCGCCCGGAGCGGGCGATGCGGGCGTGATTCGCATCAAGGGCTCGAAACGCGGGCTCGCCATGGCGCTCGATGGCAACGGCCGCTGGTGTTATCTCGATCCGCGGCTGGGAGCGATGCATGCGGTCGCCGAAGCGGCGCGGAAAGTGGCTTGTGCGGGAGCCACTCCCATCGGCGCTACTAATTGCCTTAACTTTGGCAACCCTGAGAAGCCGCATATTATGTGGCAATTTTCGCAGGTGATTGATGGCATCACGAAAGCTTGCGAGGAACTCGACACGCCGATTACCGGCGGCAATGTGAGTTTCTATAACGAAACGCTGGGCGAGGGAATTTATCCGACTCCGGTCATCGGAGTCGTGGGGCTTCTGGAAGATGTGCACAAAGCGGCCAAGATGCACTTCGCGCATGCCGGCAGAAAGATTGTTTTGCTGCGCGCCAATGAAACGGGCGACGCGGTCGATGCGGAGCTGGAGTTTGGATCGTCCGAGTATGCCAAAGAAATTCTTGGAGCGGTGTGGGGTTATCCGCCAGATTTGGATCTGGAAAAAGAAGCGACACTGCAACGCGCTCTGGTCGCGACGATCGGAGCGGGGTTGATTGAATCTGCGCACGACTGCGCTGACGGCGGGTTGGCGGTCGCGCTCGTGGAATCTGCATTGCCGGCCGGAATAGGATTGACGGTCAGCTTGCCAAAGCGGCAAGGAGCGCTTGAGTTCCCGCTCTTTGCCGAAGACGCGAGCCGCGTCGTAATAAGCTGTGACCCGATCCACTTTGCGCGAATCAAACAAGTAGCAGAGGAATACGGCATTTTTGCCGATGTGCTGGGTGAGACGGGATCAGACCGAGTAGAAGTTTTAGTGGATGGTCAGCCGGTGATTTCGGCTAGCATAGCCGAGCTGCGAGAAGCATACGAGGGCACCCTGGAAAAGGCGTTAAGGACCGAGGCGGGTGTTGCCTCCGCGGATTGATGTTGCGGACCTAAAGGCTAGGTGCTAACTGCTAAATGCTGACTTCCGATAAATTTCGCGACGAGTGCGGCGTGGTGGCTATCCACGCGCATCCCGAGGCGGAGAAGCTTGCCTATCTCGGACTGCATGCGCTGCAGCATCGCGGGCAGGAATCCGCGGGCATCGTCACCTCCGACGGCGAGCGTCTGCGCCAGCATAAGGCGATGGGGTTGGTCGCGGATATTTTCGGCCACGACGTGCTGGCATCCATGCGCGGCGTTCTTGCCATCGGACACACGCGCTATTCAACCGCGGGCGATTCCGCGCTCCTCAATGCCCAACCCATCATGGTGCAGTCGAATAAGGGTACGATCGCGATTGCGCACAACGGCAATCTGGTTAACGCCGCATCGATTCGCGCCAGACTCGAGGGGCAGGGATCAATTTTTCAGACGAATAGCGATACCGAAGTTTTGGTTCACCTGATTGCGCTCTCCCGCGAGCAGACTCTGCCCGACGCCATTGCTGACGGGCTGCGACGAGTGGAAGGCGCATTTTCGCTGGTGATGATCAGCCGCGATCGCATCTTTGCCGCCCGCGATCCCCGCGGATTTCGGCCGCTCGCCATGGGACGCATTCCCGCTGTGACCAGCGATAAGAAAGATACGATTGTCTTTGCCTCGGAGACATGCGCGTTTGATTTGCTCGGCGCCACTTACTTGCGCGATGTAAAGCCCGGCGAACTTGTCATCGTTGGGCCCGAGGGCATCAGCTCACGCTTTTATTCGCCGTCTCCGGCGCAATCGAGCTGCATTTTTGAGCATGTTTATTTTTCGCGTCCGGACAGCCTCGTCTTTGGGCGTTCGGTCGATCAGAGCCGTGACGCTATGGGACGCCAGTTAGCCCGCGAAGCTCCGGTGGACGCCGACGTTGTGGTTCCGGTTCCAGATTCCGGCAACACCGCGGCGATTGGGTACGCCGCCGAAAGCGGCATTCCGTTTCGTCTGGGGCTCATTCGCAATCACTACATCGGGCGCACTTTTATTGAGCCGCAACAGTCGGTTCGAGACTTTGGCGTCAAACTCAAACTCAATGCGGTTCACGGGCTGCTTGAGGGCAAGCGCGTGATTCTGGTGGATGATTCCATAGTGCGCGGAACCACAAGCAAGAAAATTGTTCGCATGATTCGCAACGCGGGCGCGAAGGAAGTTCACATGCGAATTTCCTGCCCTCCGACCATTTCGCCTTGTTTCTACGGAGTGGATACTCCGTCGAAAAAAGAGCTGATCGCCGCCAACAAGACGATTGACGAGATCCGCAATTTTATCGTGGCCGACTCGCTTGCTTATCTCTCACTTGAAGGCTTGAAAAAAGCGTGCGCCGACGGGCAGCAAACCACGTACTGCTCAGCCTGTTATACGGGAAATTATCCTACCAAGATCGACGTGGAAGAAATCCTGCCGGCGGCCGCGTCGCGATAAGATTTCAGAATGAGTGTTGCGACTGACTCCGCGAATGAACTTCAGGTGCACTGCGTGTCGCCCAGGTGTTATTCTTTTCCGGCAAACGGCCCCGTGCGCAGTTCGCATTTCGAATGATTAATGCATTTTCAATCTTTGAATCAGGCTCACAGCCTCAGCTCGGCCCTTTTGAGCGCCAGTTGCTGGCAGAGCTTTGGTCGCACGGCAACGCTACGGTGCGCGAGTTGCTCGCGGATGGCAAGATCCGTCAGGCTTATACAACGGTGATGACGACTGTGGACCGTCTGTATAAAAAGGGGTTGCTCGATCGCGTCGCCGAGGGCAAGGCGTTCCGCTATACTCCGCGCTACACGACGGAAGAATTACAACGGGATGCGGCGCTGGAGAGCATCCGCCTGTTACTGGGATCGGGCGACGCTGCTTCGCTGCCGCTGTCGTATCTGGTCGAAGCACTGAGTGCTCATGACGCGCAGCTTCTCGATGAGTTGCAACTCCTGGTGGAGCGCAAACGGCGCGAACTACACAGCCGCAAGGCACAGAATCGGGAAAAGAAAGCTAACGCCGACGCGAAGGAGCAGCACTGATGTTCGCCTTGCGCGGCATTGCCGTCTCGCTGACTTTCTTCGTTCTGCTCTACTGCGTGCTGTCGGCGCTGGTGGCGGTTGCGTGGCGTGCTTTGAAGGTGCTGCACGCGACGGAGCGGAACATCGCCGGTTTGCTCTTCGCGTTGCGGATTTTGCCATTGGCCGCTTCGGTTGTCATTACGTTCGCCTTTGTAGTGCCCTCGTTTCAATTGCTGGAGCCCCGTTCGTTGGATATTGACGAAGGCATGGGCGCAATTCCGTTGGCACTGGGCATTTGCGCGCTCGTGCTGATTGCGTCGGGCTGCGTCCGCGTTATTGCCGCCCAGACTAAGACTGCTCACCTGGTGAGGCGATGGCTCAATGGCTCGCATCCCCTGGATGTGGATGCCATATCCCAGATGGGCCTTCGGTGTGATGCGCGGATCCTCGCTCTCGCCGCGGCATTTCGCCCGAAGGATGAAGCTCCGCCGCTGCTACTGGTCGGTGTCGGCAAACCGCGTGTGCTAGTCTCAGAATCTGCGGTTGCGTTGCTGAGTCAGGACGAACTTCGTATCGCGCTCAAGCATGAATTCGCGCACATGAAATCTCGCGACAACTTGAAGAAGCTTATCTGCCGCTTCTGTTCCTTCCCGGGCATGGCGAAGTTGGAGAGCGCGTGGGCGCAGGCCGCGGAACTGGCAGCCGATGATGCGGCGGTCGCGAATCTGGAAGATGCGGTTGACCTGGCCGCGGCTCTGGTTAAGCTCTCTCGCCTCTTACCAGTTGAAGCGGCGCCAGTCTGCTCCGTCGGCTTCGTGTCTGGATCGATTAGCGCACGCGTGGCCCGCCTGCTTGCGTGGCATGAGGGCTCCAAGGCTCAACTGCGGGAAAATCGCCCGTGGTATTTGATTCCGGCCATTCTTTTGTCTCTGTCGTTCATTTGTGTCACCTACGGCCCGGCGCTTGCGCTGACGCATGAAGTGACCGAGTGGCTTGTCCGATAGACCCCTCTGCCTCTCCTTGCCGCTCCTACCTTAGATTGCGCTCAGCTTGCGAAAACCTTAACCACAAAGGCCACCAAGGTACACGAAGGAGGTTCCTGGGAGCCCAAACGCTTGGCGTGCTGTTGGTTGACGCTGATACCCCGCTCCATTGGGAATCCCTGCGACTGCTCGATCTCACTATCGCTGGTAGTAGCTGGCGCGTCTCGTTACTCTCGACATCAAGTTCGAAACAGTGGCAACCCTGACGTTCGCCGGATGGCTTTTCGATGTTCCCCAAATTTCGACTCTCCAAAATTCGCGGATCAGTACTACCTATGCGCGCCGTTCTACTTCGTCTTACGTTTTTCCTGTTGGTGGTTGTCTCAACTCCTTCGCTGCTGCTTGCCCAGAATTCGAATGGCACGCTTCGAGGCGAAGTGCAAGATGCGAGTGCGGCGCGTGTGGCGGGCGCTCGGGTGGTGGTCGAGTCCATCGCTTCTTCCATTACTCGCCAGGCAACCGCGAATGATCGGGGAGAATTCCGCATAGAGGGCTTGCTGCCTGGACCTTATCGTGTCAGCGTAACCGCCAGGGGTTTCGCCGAGGCCACGGCCGACGTCGATGTTGCAGTCAGTGTGGTACGCGATATTACGGTTACGCTCAAGCTTGCAAGCGAACATGAGACGGTGAGTGTGCAGGGGAGTTCGTCGTCGATAACGACCGAGACGATCGACACAGCGAGCGCGGTGCGGGGAGGCGTAGTTGGCAGCCAGGGTCTCGAGACCCTCCCACTCCCGGCGCGCAGTTTCGCTAACATTGCCTATCTCGTGCCCGGAACCGAACCGGTAGAGCCTTCCGATCCCACGAAGGCCCGTATCACCGCTGTTTCCACGGGCGGAAGCTCTGGCCTGAATAACGAACTGTCGGTCGATGGAGCCGACAACTCCGACGACTGGATCGGCGGCTTTCTGCAAAATTTCTCTCCCGACGGCATACGGGAATTTGCCGTGCGTACTTCGAATGAAGACGCCGACACCGGCTGGACCACCGCTGGATCGGTCGTGATCACGACCAAAAGCGGCACCAATGAATGGCACGGCGATGGCGCTCTCTACGAGCGAGCGGCTGCTCTCAATGCGCGGTTCCCGATTGAGAATCCGGCGCCCAATCCCAAGCAGCCCTTCTCGCGGCAAAATTATGTGGGCACGCTTGGCGGGCCGATCGTGAAGAATAAAGTGTTCTTCTTTACGTCTTTCGAGAATGTGCATGAGAACGCCAGCATTGCCTACAGTCCGGCGAGCATTGCGCAATTCGATGCGCTGGCGCAGTTGGCAACGGATGGCTTGATTACGAATGTTCCTTCGATCGACGTTCCCGCGACGGTTCCCATTCCTTTTCGCGATTACATCAGCTCAGTGCGGTTCGACTGGGCCGAGTCTCCGAAGTCGGAGTGGTTTCTGCGCACTTCGCAAGACAGCTACCTTACGCACAATGCGCTGGTGGCACAGGGGACGTTGCCTTCCACCGGCTTAACCACGCACAACAACTACTGGAACGTGGTCGTTAGCAATGCCTATTCATTCAGTCCGACGTGGCTGGGCAATCTGGTTCTGGGCGCCAGTTTGTTGCATCTCACGCAGACGCGCAACTCCGATCTGGGCTTCGCGCTGGCATTTCCTTTCAGTTCGACGGCGCTGACGATTTCTGGATTTGAGACTTTTGGCGACAACCAGTTCGCCACACCGATTACGCTTTTTCCTGACCTGCGCAATCAGGATAAATATCAGTTCCGCTACGATCTTAGTCACGTTGCTGGCAGCCATGCGCTCAAGTTTGGGATCGACTTCATTCACGAACCGGTGCTTAGCGGCGCATTTGCATCGACGGCGGAGACGCTTGCCGAGTACATCAATGACCCGACCTATTATGTACAGAACCCAGGCGTGTTCGGAACCTTCAACCCACAGTGCATCGACTTCACTGCGTCGGATGGCTCAACTTGCAGCTATAACCCAGGCGGTAACGGCAGCTTCTCGCAAAATGTGCAGCGGCTCGGGCTATATGCCGAGGACTCGTGGCGCGTGTCGCACCACCTCACGGTCAACTACGGGCTGCGCTATCAGACGACATTCGGGCTCTTCGAAGCCTCTGGGCTGAGCCAGGCGGCGAATCCTTCCTTCACGCTACTGCCATCGTTGGGATACCCCGAAGCAGTTCCGCACGATTACCGCAAGCAGATTGCGCCTCGCCTCGGAATCGCCTACTCTCCGGGCGACAGCGAAAAGACTGTGGTCCGCGCCGGCTTCGGCCTCTATTACAACGACCTCGCGCAAAACGGCTGGGCTACTGCGTTTGGAGCGGTGAACCCGAATTCCGCGGCACCGCCATCGCTCATCGATCCCGACTACAAAACGCCGTACGCCATTCACATTACTGGCGGGGTGCAACACGCTTTCAACGAGCATTGGATGGTTAGCGCCGACTATATTCATGAGCAGGGAAACCACGGTTATCGCGCCTTTCCCTATCCGGCTGCCAACGTCTTCGCATCCGACAACCGATCCAGTTACAACGGTCTGATGTTGCACTTGCAGGCGAACTTGCGCCGCTTCGACCTGGTGGCGAACTACACACTCTCGAAGGCTGAGACGTGGGGATGTTTGCTCGGTGAACTCTTCGACTACGTTGATGGTGTCTGCCAGATACCGTATGGATATCCCGGCGCCGGACAGCTTGATGCGTTCGGCCCCGGCGATTACGGTCCGTCTGGCGAAGACGTGCGCCATCGCTTCGTCCTTGCGGGTACGGTGCATTTGCCCGGCGGAATTGAATTGAGCACCGTCAACCAGGTCGAGAGCGCGCGCCCAATCACCATCACTAACGCGGACAACACTGGGCGCATCTGGGTTCAGTTCAGCGGCCAGTCGCAACCTACATATACGAGCCTCGATATTTTTCGCGGCACACCGTACATTCAGTCGGACCTGCGCGTCACGCGTCCGATCAAGATCGGCGAGCGCTGGGAGATCAATCCCTTCGCCGAGTTCTTCAACATCTTCAACCGCAACAATCCTGGCGCGAATTACGCGGTTAATGTTGTTCAGCTCCCGGTGCCCATGCATGAGACGGCACCCAACGCAAATGGTCAGACTATCGTCGGCACTTATTGTCCAGGCGGAACCCCCGAAACCTGCACGGATGCGGCCGCCGTGCCTATCACCAGCCTGAAACAGCTCGAGATACCAGAGGGAGCGTTGGGAGATTTCTTTGGCCCGGGCACGACGGTCGGAATTCCGTTCGCGGCGCAACTCGGAGTCAGAGTGACGTTCTAGTTGCGCAACTGCGCGACGAGGGTTTTAGCGATTCTTGGCCGCTTAAGTTCTCTTTCTCGCCGTCGCGACCCGCGCAATTCCCTGCAGATCGTTCCTGATCGCCACTTCGTTCCACCCAGACAGCAGGCCTCGCACGCGATCGGCGATCGTTCCGCTGATCTCGAAAACCAGCCATCCGCCGGGAACGAGCGCTGCGTGTGCTTGCAGTATCAGTCGTTCGATCACCTCAAGCCCGGTCAGTCCCGCGAATACAGCATTGCGGGGCTCGAACTTTCGTACTTCAAGCTGCACCGAATCTTCCTCGGACTCGCCAACATAGGGCGGATTAGAAACTACGAAGTCGAACGTAGGAGGAGAAAATCCGTCGAGCAAATCGGCTGCGTGAAAATTGATCCTCGATATTAGTTCGTGACGGGCTGCGTTGGCGCGCGCCACTTCGAGCGCTGCGGTAGAGATATCCGTCGCATGGATTTCGGCCGTCGTGAGCTCTTTCGCGAGAGCCGTGGCAATCGCCCCCGACCCAGTACCAACATCGACAATCCTCAGACTGTGTGGCGCGGGCCCCCCCACCCGCGGCTGTTGATCTTGCTTCGGATTTCGACGTTGTTCATGACCGCGCGGCAATCCACCCGCAGAGACAAGTTCGAGCACCGCCTCCACAACATGCTCCGTCTCCGGACGAGGAATCAGCACTGCCGGCGATACGATGAAATCCATCCCCCAGAATTCCTGATGGCCAGTGATGTACTGAGCGGGCATGCCGGTAGATCGGCGAGCGAGAGCTTCGTCGTAACGCTGGATTTCATCGGCAGTGAGTTCGCGCTCCGGATGGGCATAGAGATAAGCGCGATCGCAATCGAGCGTGAACATGATGAGGAGTTCGGCATTCATCCGCGGAGAGGGAACATTCGCGGAAGTCAGTCGCTCGACTGCGGCATTCAGAGCCTGGCGAAGTTGCACAGTTCTATTTCACCACGGAGGTGCCGAGCATTGCAGAGGTAAGAGGTCAGATTGCAGGGGTTGATTTTGCGGGCGGGAAGTCCGACCAGGTGAAGGTGACGTGCGAACGATCAATGGCCAGAGCGACCAATATCCACTTCCGCGATCTGCCCTCTTACCTCTGCAATCGGCATCACACCACGCCCGCGGCCGTTTCCGACTTCAACTTCTCGGCCTGATAGTGCGTGGTCAACGCGTCGATAATGGGCTGAAGTTTGCCGTCCATTACCTGCTCGAGCTGGTGGATGGTGAAGCCGATGCGATGATCGGTGAGACGGTTTTGCGGAAAATTGTAGGTACGAATTTTTTCTGAGCGGTCGCCAGAGCCGACCATCTGCTTGCGCTCTTTGGCCAGAGCGTCTGCTTGCTTCTGCATCTCGACTTCGTAGAGCCGCGAGCGCAGCACGCGCATGCCTTTTTCGCGATTCTTGATCTGCGATTTTTCATCCTGGCAGCTGACGACCGTGCCGGTTGGAATGTGCGTGATTCGCACCGCGGAATACGTCGTATTCACCGACTGGCCGCCTGGCCCAGAAGAGCAGAACGTGTCGATGCGAAGGTCTTTGGCTTCGATCTTGACGTCGACTTCTTCAGCTTCCGGCAACACCGCAACGGTGATCGCCGAGGTATGCACGCGGCCTTGCTGCTCGGTTGCGGGTACGCGCTGCACGCGATGCACGCCGCTCTCATATTTCAGACGCGAGTACACGCGCTCGCCCTCGATAAGCGCGATGACTTCCTTCAGCCCGCCGACGCCCGACTCTGACGTGGAGAGCACTTCCACTTTCCACTTTTGCGTCTCGGCGTAACGGTTGTACATGCGGAAGACCTCCGCCACGAAGAGGGTTGCCTCGTCGCCGCCCGTGCCGGCGCGAATTTCGAGGATTACGTTTTTCTCATCGTTCGGATCTTTAGGCAGCAGCAAAACTTTGAGGTCTTCCTCGACAGTAACAAGGCGGGCATCGAGCTTCGCGAGTTCTTCTTCCGCATAGGCGCGCATCTCGGGATCTTTCTCGTCGACAAGCACGGCCTTGCTCTCGGCGATGCCGCGCTTCAGATCTTTGTATTCGCGATATTTCTCCACGATCCCGGCGACTTCGCTATGCGCCTTGGCAGTCTTCTGGTATTTCGCGGAGTCGTTCGTGATCTCGGGCGAAAGAAGAGCCTGCGTCAGCTCTTCGTAGCGAATTTCGATTTGGTCAAGTCGTTCAAACATAATTTTCAGTCGTAACAACGGACGTGTTCGCCTCACTCGAAGGCGGGAGACGCGGCAAGCCGAATCTCCAATTTGATTTTAGGTGGAATGAGAAAGAAAACAAGAGGTCGCGGTGGGCGCCGCTAAGCAATCACGAGTTCGCCGCCGCGAGCTTTTTCCAGTTTCATGGCTTCATCGAGCGCCACAATTGCGCATTCGACTTCGCGATCGTCCGGGGGCTGCGTCGTGATCCGCTGCAGCCAGAGCCCGGGCGCCGTCATCAACGCGAAGAGCGAACCGCGGTGCTTGGCGGCGAAGCGAATGATCTCGTAGGAAACGCCGGCAATCACTGGGAGGAGCGCGATGCGAATGCCAAATCGTGTCCAGAAAGTATGCACCGGAATCGCCATGTAGACGAGCATTGAGATGATCATTACCGTCATCAGAAAACTCGTGCCGCAACGGGGATGGTAGGTCGAATATTTCTGTACCGTGCCGGTGTTGAGCGGATCGCCGTTTTCGAAGGCGAATACTGTTTTGTGTTCGGCGCCGTGGTACTCGTAGACTCGGCGAATGTCTTTCCACAGCGAAACGCCCCAGACAAAAAGCAGGAACATCGTGATACGGATCAGCCCATCGACCAGATTAAACATGATCTGCTGGCCGAAGACCGGATTTACCCTTTTCAATTCCGTGGTCGCCAGCAGCGGCAGGTATTTGTACATGAAGATGAAGAAGGCGATGGAGAAGGCCATGTTCAAACCGGCCATCCAGCCGGTGATTTCGAACTTCTTGCCTGGATCTTTTTTCTCGGTGGCGTTCTCGTCGGAGTCGGTGTCGGATAATTCTTCGAGCGCAGCGTTAGCCGAAAATTTCAGAGCGCGGAATCCTAACTTCATCGCGTGGCCCAGCGTCATAACGCCACGCACGACCGGCCAACCCATCCATTTATGCTGCTCCGAAGGCCGTTCCAGCGGCTCGCTGTGGGTGACGATTTCGCCCGACGGTTTACGCACGGCGATGCCCCAAGCGTGCGGCGAACGCATCATAACTCCCTCGAGTACGGCTTGGCCGCCGACGAGAGTCTCCTCGCCGCTCTCGAGAGCCGGCAGCAGTTGCACCGCCGCCAAAAAACGCAAAATTTGCCGCCAACCTCGCATGTTCATTGGATGATACTGTGCGGAGGGAAGACTCCGACCCCTAGCTTATCACAAAACAGGGCAGTCCCTGCCTTTGGGGTTGCTTGGTGAAATCGAATATCTCTTTGCTTATCAGTAGGTTGAAAACCGTAGTTCCCTGGTCTGGGGCTGGCCGATGACCTCGCAATCGGCTCCTCCATCGATGGAATCCAATAGACGATGCTGCACTTCGCCGAAACCTGCGATGCGATCGCTGCCACCAGCAAGAAACTGGAGAAGACCGGGCTCGCTGCCTCCTATCTGAAGTCTCTACTGGAGACGATGCCACTGGACGAGGCGGCGACCGCGGCCGTTTTTCTCTCTGGCCGCCCTTTCCCGGCGTACGAAGAAAGAACTCTGCAAGTTGGCGGAGCCCTGCTGTGGCGCGTCATCGGGGAACTCTCGGGACAATCCGAACATCAACTGACCGAGATTTATCGCAAGCATGGCGATGCCGGCTCTGTGGCCGCGGAGGCGCTTCCCGCCAGGATCGGGTCGGGCCTCTCGCTCAAGTCGGTGCAGCAGTCGTTCTCCGAAATTGCCGCTGCGCGTGGGCCGGCCGCTAAGGCTTCTCTTTTACGCGCTCTTCTCGATCGAGCGACGCCACTCGAAGCCAAATACATTGTGAAAATTATCAGTGGAGACCTGCGCATCGGTCTTAAAGAAAGCCTGGTCGAAGAGGCGATCGCGCGCGCGTTCGCAACGCCGCTTGACCAGGTTAAACGCGCGAACATGTTGCTGGGAAATATTGGAGAGACACTGCGTCTGGCTTCGGCGGATAAGTTGGTCGAGGCACATCTCCGGCTTTTTCATCCCATAGACTTCATGCTGGCCAGTCCCAGCGAATCTGCAGAAGAAGCCCTGAGCTATTTTCAGAACGCGGCGGTGGAAGACAAGTACGATGGCATCCGCGCCCAGGCTCACATCAGCGGTGGGGAGGTACGCATCTTTTCGCGGACGCGCGATGAGATTACAGAGTCGTTTCCCGAACTACCTGCCGCTCTTGCTGGCCTGGCAGGTGAGGCGATTCTCGATGGCGAAATCGTGGGATGGAACCTGGAGGGAAACGGTCGCGCTCTACCTTTCAGCGCGTTGCAACGTCGCCTCGGCCGCAAGAAAGTCAGCGAGCAACTCATGCGTGAAGTTCCGGTCGCCTATCTGGTGTTCGATGTTCTCTACGCAGATGGTGAGCTGTTGCTGAATCGCCCCTTGCGAGAACGCGCTGTGGTTTTGGACAACCTTATGAATCACGTGGGGACAGACGCCCCTTCGACAAGCTCAGGGCAGGCTCCCGTCTGTCCCGCTGAGCAGAGCTCGGCGGCGTCCGCCAAGCCGTCACAAGCTCTCTTCCCTTTCGCTACGATCGATCTTTCCGTCTCGACAGTCTTACGCGCCCCGGTCGCCAGCGCGCACTCTCCACAAGACCTCGAAACTCTGTTCACCGCCGCGCGCGACCGCGGCAACGAAGGACTGATGATTAAGGATCTCGATTCGCTCTACACACCCGGCCGCCGCGGCAAGTCGTGGCTCAAGATGAAGCGAGAACTGGCCACGCTCGACGTTGTCGTAACCGCCGTCGAGTATGGCCACGGCAAGCGCATTGGAGTGCTCAGCGACTACACCTTCGCGGTGTGGGACGGCGAAGGCATGGTCAATATCGGCAAAGCATATTCCGGTCTGACCGATGAGGAGATCGCGGAAATGACGCAGTGGTTTCTTGCGCACAAGACCAGCGATCAGGGATTGAGACTCGAAGTAGAGCCGAAAATTGTTTTGGAGGTAGCGTTCAACAACATGATGCGCTCAACGCGCCATGAGAGCGGCTTTGCTCTGCGATTCCCGCGCATCATGCGCCTGCGCCCGGATAAACGCCCGGAGGATGCCGATACGATCGAAACGGTAAAGGAAATTTACGAGCAGCAGAAAGGGTCGGTCGATGGCCGTTAGTCATTGGTCGTTGGGCAATGCGCTCGCTAACAACCAGGGGACCAACGACGATCGACTAACGACGATCGACCGCTCTGCCGGAATGATCATGGCGCGAATGATCATGTTCGTGTACCTCTTCCCGCACCGCAATCACGCAGCTATGGGCTGTCTCGCAGACCACGTGCTCGAGTTGAATCGTCGTATGATGAATTCCGAATCCGCGCCCGAGTTTCTCGTTGATCTCTTTCAAAATCGCGTCGCTTTCCGAGGTTGCCATGTCCGCGATTTTGACGTGTGCTGAGAGCGCGTGATTCTCGGAGCCGATGCTCCACAGATGCAGGTCGTGCACGTCGCTGACGCCGGCGATCGTGCGCATGGTCGATTCCACCGCCTCCAGGCTCATTCCGCGTGGCGTGCCCTCGAGCAGAATATTCAGCGTCTCGCGCACGATGCCAATGCTCGACCATAAAATCAGTGCGCCGATGGCGAATGACAATGCCGAATCGACCCAGTATTGCCCGGTCCATAGAATTACGAAACCACCGACGATCACAGCGGCAGTCGAGAGCGTGTCGCCGACTTCGTGGAGCAGCGCGCTGCGTACATTTACATCGCGTCCTGAGCGCCACAACAGTAAGGCGATTACGCCGTTCATCACTACGCCCGCCGCTGCCACGCCAATCATCACTCCGGCGCGGACGTGCTCGGGATGCTGAATCCTCTGAAACGCCTCATAAAAGATAAAGAACGAAACGACAACCAGCGAGAGCGCATTGACCAGCGCCGCGAGCACTCCGGCGCGACGGTAGCCATAGGTCTTGGTGGCGCTCGGCGGACGGCCTTCGAGGAAAACCGCAACCAGCGACAACAGCAACGCGAGAAAATCGGAGAGATTGTGTCCGGCCTCGGACAGCAATGCCAGCGAATGCGCGCGGATGCCTGCCACCACAAGCAGGGCGACATAGAGCAGGGTCACGCCCAAAGCGAAACGCAGCACCCGCCCCGTGCCATGCGAGTGCCCGTGTCCGGCGTGCGAGTGCATGCTACTAGGATAGCGCAGGTTGACATGTGTGGCGCGAGCGCCCCCGCCCGCGGCTTTGACTTTGATCTGCAGACAGAAAAATACAATGATTGGATAGAAAACTGAGAGATTCGGAGCGTGAGTCCGGCTAGCGCAGACGCACCTCCTCGCGATATGCTCTGACCGTCCCAAGGAGGAGAAAAGATGAAGACAATTCCGATCATTCCAGCCTTGTTGCTGCTGGCAGCGTTGGCCACAGCACAAACAACGCCAGCCCCAGCCGCGCCAGTCGCAAACCCGGTCAGCAGCGCCCTCAGGGATACGTTCCCTGGCCGCCAAAAAAATACCGTCGCGGCTGTCGAAGCCATGCCTGCCGATAAATTCAGCTACAAGCCCAGCGCCGACCAGATGACATTCGGCCACCTCGTCGCCCACATGATCGAATCGAACAACGCATTCTGCAGCATGGCTTCCGCCGTCCCTGCGCCCAAGGTGCAGGAAATCAAGGAGACGGACGGGAAGGACAAGTTGGTCGCCGCGCTCAAAGCATCATTCGCCTTCTGCGGCGATGCGCTCGCGAAAATGGATGACTCTAAACTGGGAGAGATGACGGAGGCCCACGGCCAGCAAATCTCCCGTGCCAGGGGCGCCTTGATCCTAGCCGGGAGTTGGGCCGACCATTACGCCGAAACCGCTATGTATCTGCGCCTGAATGGTCTGTTGCCGCCGACCGCGAAAAAGTAATAAGGAGTTTACGGGGACGGTTCTTCAATCGTCCCCCATCGCGCACGCCGTGGGGAAGCAAGCGCGGAATAATTTATTTCAGCAGTTCCTCTAACTGAGCTTCGCCAATGACGCTAACCTCCAACTCCCGAGCCTTGTCCAGTTTCGATCCCGCATCGCTACCCGCCACCACGTAATCGGTTTTCTTGCTCACCGAACCCGAAACGCGCCCGCCGGCATCCTCAATCATCTTTTTCGCTTCGTCGCGGGTGTGGCGTTCGAGCGTGCCGGTAAGCACGAAAGTTTTGCCCGTCAGCTTCGTGCCTTTTTCTTTCTTCTGCCCCGTAAAGGTCAGGCCTGCCTTGCGCAGATCGTTTACTAGTTTCCGATTGTGTTCGTCGGCGAAGAATTCGATGATGCTCTCCGCGATTCGCGGGCCTACTTCGTTCACTTCTTCGAGTTGCTCTGCGCTCGCGTTCATGATTGCGTCGAGCGAGCCGAAGTGCTCGGCCAGAAACTGCGCCGTACGTTCGCCGACCATCCGTATGCCGAGGCCATAAATCACGCGCTCTAGCGGCAGTTTTTTTGAGGCCTCAATTTCGCCGAGCACATTTTCCGCCGATTTCTCGCCCATGCGTTCAAGTTTGAGCAGGTCGTCTTTCGTCAATCGATAAAGATCGGCGACATTCTTGACCAGGCCGCGTTCGGTGAGTTGATTGACGAGTGCTTCGCCAAGGCCGTCGATGTTCATTACATGCCGCGAGGCAAAATGCAGAATCGTCCCCTGCAGCTTGGCAGGGCAATTTGCGTTTACGCAGCGATGGTCGGCCTCTCCCGGAGTGCGCACGACGTTGCCGCCGCATACGGGGCAGTGCTCGGGCATTTCGAATTGTTTGTGGCCGCGAGGGTGATCTTTATCCTCGACGACTTTCACCACCTTTGGAATCACGTCGCCGCCGCGCTCTACCTCAACCCAGTCGCCGATCTTCACTCCCAGTTGATCGATGAAATCCATGTTGTGGAGCGTGGCGCGCGAAACCATCGTTCCGCCAATTGGAACCGGCTTCAGCCAGGCCACCGGCGTGAGCTTGCCCGTGCGTCCGACCTGAGGAACGATGTCTTCGATCTGGGTAATGGCTCCGCGCGCGGCGAACTTGTATGCGATGGCCCACCGCGGAGCTTTGCCGGTGAACCCGAGTTCGCGCTGCCATGCGGTGCGATCGACCTTGATCACGATGCCGTCGATTTCGTAGGGCAGCGAATCGCGCTTGCCCTCCCAGCTCTGGATAAATTTCCAGACTTCGTCGAGATTTTTTGCCAGCTTGCGATTCGGATTCACTTTGAATCCGGCTGCTTCGAGAGCATCCATCGTTTTCGACTGCCGGTCGAAAAAAGTCTGGCCGTCTTTCAGTAAGAAATAGGCGAAAAAATCCATGCGGCGTTGGGCGGTGATCGATGGTTCGAGTTGGCGCACCGTTCCGGCGGTAAAGTTGCGCGGGTTGGCAAATACCGCCAAGCCCTGTTTCTCGCGCTCCTCATTTAGCTTGCGAAAGGCGGCGATCGGCATCAGCATTTCGCCGCGGACCTCGAAATTGACGGGGATTCCAGTCTTCTTCAATTTGTCTTTCGAAATTAACAAGGGGATCGAGCGCACCGTCCGCACATTCGCGGTCACGTCCTCGCCAATGTTGCCGTCGCCGCGCGTGATTCCGCGCTCCAGACGACCATCGTCGTAGACGAGCGCCAGAGACATTCCATCCAGCTTCAATTCGCACATATATTCAAGATCGGTGCGCCCGCTCAGTTCACGCACGCGCCGCTCCCAGTCGCGCAGTTCATCCTCGGAGTAGGCGTTGTCGAGCGAGAGCATGGGCGAAGAATGTTTCGCCTTGACAAATCCCTCGCGCGGTTTGCCGCCCACGCGCTGCGTTGGCGAATCGGGCGTGATGAGCTTCGGATGCTCGGCCTCGATCCGCTTGAGTTCGTTCATCAGTTTGTCGAAGTCGGCGTCCGAAATCTCGGGATCGTCGAGCACGTAATAGCGGTACTCGTGATGCCGGATTTTCTCTCGCAGAGCTTCGATTTTCTTTTCGATATTTTTGTCGTCGGCAGAACGGGACATGACTGGGAAATTATAGTGCGGGAAGAAGTACCCAGTGCTCGGTACCCAGTACCCAGTGAAAATCAACGACGGCCGAAACGGACCTGGCAGTCGCAGCAGCGGCCCGGTTCTAGCGGTTTCGGCGTGGCAACCGGCTACGGACTTTTTGCTTTTCGAATCCGTCCGCGTCCAGTCGCGCTGCGACCCACGCTTGACGGGGGCTTGGGCATTCCTTCCAGCAGTTCTTTAAGCACAGTCGCGTTGTTGCGCTCAATATTTCGCGACGCATACAACAGTGTGAGCCGCCGCCTACCTTCCGCAAGACGGTGCAGTTTTTCCAGCGCCGCCGATGCTTGTTCCGTAGCCAGTTCTTTGAGATAGCGTTTGCGAAACTGGTTCCATCCTTCGGGATTCGCATGGAACCACTTTCGTAACTCATCCGAAGGCGCCAGGTCGCGGAGCCAGAACTTGACTGCGGCATCTTCTTTTGTCAAACCGCGAGGCCAGAGTCGATCCACCAGTACCCGCACTCCATCTGCTGCAGTGGCAGTCTGGTAAACGCGTTTGACCACAACGCTCATGGCTTCCGTATTATCCTACTTTGAGTGCGGATAGGCGATGACGCGAACGTCATGAATTTCTTGCGGCAGATTCTTGTGCTTCTCTGGGCCTCGGTGCTCATTGTCGCGGCCCTGACCCTTGTCGCGTGCGATGTGGAGCGGCGCAAGTCCGATGCCGAACTGGGCCTCGACCCGCAGCAGGCCGCCGGTCGCAAGTTGTATGACAACTATTGTGACCGCTGCCACGAGCCTTACTCGTCGCACGGCAAGAAAGGTCCGAGCCTCAAAGGTGTCTTCAAACATCAATACTTGTCACTCAGCGGGCTTCCCGCCAATGACGAGCGCGTGACTGACATCGTTAAGTATGGACGCGCCAAGATGGAAGGCTTCAACCAGGTCATGACTGAGCAGCAGGTCAAGGATCTGCTCGCGTATTTGCACACGTTGTAAGAGTTGTCAGCTGTCGGTAATCCGTTGTCAGTTTTCAGTAAAGGCCACAACGACATGGCTGGCACGCGGCAGCGCCGAATGGTCGGTTCTTACTGAAAACTGACAACGGATCACTAGCAGCTGTTCCTGTGGCATAATCGCGCTCAGTGACTGCCATTAACAAACCCGCGCTGTTTAAGAGCTTGCCTTCGACAGACGAACTGCTCCGGCAGTCCGACATGCGGGTGCTGATTGAACGCGAGGGACATTCCGCCGTAGCCGAAAGTATACGAGTTGTGCTGGTGCGCCTTCGTCAGGAAATCGACAGCGGCCAATTGGACGATCAATCGCTGGATCTTGCGCTGGCCGGCTTGTCTGCGGCCGTAGACCGGCAACTCCGCCAATCTTTAAGTTACTCGCTACGGCCTCTCATCAATGCCACGGGCGTAATCCTGCATACGAATCTCGGACGCGCTCCCCTGGCCGGCACCGCGCTCGATCATGTTCGCGCAACGGCTAGCGCGTATTCGAATCTTGAATTCGACGTGCCGTCTGGCGAGCGCGGCAAGCGCGACGTTCACGTAGATCGGCTTTTTCAGAAGCTTCTCGACGGTGATCGCGCGGTATCGACAATAGTCGTCAACAACAACGCTGCTGCTGTTCTCCTCGCCTTGAACTCTCTGGCCGAAGGTGGTGAGGTTGTCGTCTCTCGCGGAGAGCTAGTTGAAATCGGCGGGTCGTTCCGCATCCCCGACATTATGTCGAAGTCGAATGCCATGCTGCGCGAAGTCGGCACCACCAATCGCACACGCGTTGCCGACTACGAACGTGCCATCAACGACCGCACGCGCCTGTTGCTCCGTGTGCATCGTTCGAATTTTGAAATCACCGGCTTTACCGAGCAGCCGAGTTTGGAAGAACTGGTCGATCTGGCTCGTCGCCGCAATATTCCGCTGATGGAAGATCTGGGCAGTGGCGCGCTCTTTGATCTGCGTTCGGTGGGAGTTAACGGCGAACCTGGAGTGCTCGACAGCCTGCGTGCGGGCGTCGACATTGTCACCTATAGCGGCGATAAGCTTCTCGGTGGTCCGCAAGCTGGATTGATCAGCGGCCGCCGCGATCTGGTTGCGCGCATGCGTTCGAATTCGCTCTTCCGCGCTCTGCGCGTCGACAAGCTTACTTACGCGGCGCTCGAAGCAACGCTGCTCGCCTATGTGAAACGTGATCATGACGCAGTGCCTGTGTTGCGCATGATGCAGCTGTCGAAAGATGAAATCGCAAAGCGAGCGGGAAGAGTTATTTCGCAGATTGAATCGGCTGCGTCAGGATCCTCGAGGCTCAAGATGGAGCTAGTTGACGGCGACTCGGTCATCGGCGGCGGAGCGGCCCCATCGGCGGCTTTGCCCACGCGGCTGATTGCAGTCACTCACGACGATCTCAGCGCGGATGAATTGAACGCACGACTTCGCGCCCATCTTCCACCGGTTATCGCGCGCGTCGAAGAAGGGCGGGTTCTGTTCGACCTGCGAACTGTTTTTCCGGAGCAAGATGCAAACCTGGTCATGGCCGTGGCATCTCTTACCGAGCACTGAACTTCTTCGTCGTGTCGACCCTCTACACCATCGGCCACTCCACGCGCTCGCTCGACGAATTGGTGTCGGCGCTCAAGGCGCATGGCATCGAAACGCTGGTCGATATTCGCGCTTTCCCCATGTCGCGGCGCCTGCCCCACTTCAATCGCGAGTCGCTCGAAAGTTCGCTGGCCGAGCACGGCATCCGCTACCTATGGATGAAGGAGCTGGGCGGATATCGAAAGGCGACAGGCAAAGATTCGCCGCACACGGCGCTGCGCAATGCCAGCTTTCGCAACTACGCCGACTACACGCTCACGCCTGAATTCGAGCAAGCCATCGCCGAACTGATTGAAACCGCCGGCACATCGCGTGCCGCTTACATGTGCGCCGAGCGCGTCTATTTTCGCTGCCATCGCATGATCGTTTCCGATTGGCTGGTGGCGCATGGCCATGCAGTTCTGCACATCGACGCGGAAGGCCCGACCCGACCGCATAAACTTTTTGCTGAGGCGCGGATGATCGAGGGGAAAATGATTTATCGCGGCGATAATCTTTTCTGAGTCCAATTGCCATTTACACATTCACGATCAACAATGTTTCTATGATCATCGGTACGGGGGTCGATCTCGCCGAAGTTGCGCGCATCCGCGAAAGCATCGAGCGCTTTGGCGACCGTTTTCTTCATCGCGTATTTACTGAAGGCGAAATCAGTTATTGTCAGCGAAGGGCTAATCTCTTTGAGAGTTACGCGGCCCGTTTCGCCGCCAAAGAAGCGGGCATGAAAGCCCTCGGTACAGGATGGAGTCACGGCGTCCGTTGGCGCGACATCGAGGTGGTGCGTCCGAAGGGGCAGCGTCCGACTATTCAATTTCATGGAGAGGCGGCGGCCATTGCCGCCAAGATCGGGACAAAGAATATCGCACTGTCGATCACGCACACCTCGGAGCAGGCGCTGGCCCATGTGATTCTGGAGAATTAGCTGTCAGCTCTCAGCTATCAGCTTTCAGTCCTGAAAAAATATCGCGATTCGCATCTGCCGAGCTGCGCTCGGCTGGGCGGACGGGGGGTCCGCCCCTACGTGTTTTTGGCGTCTGCTAACTTTCTCATTCAAAATAGCTTCATCTCGCCGCAACATACGCCTCGTTTCAGTGTTCCTACAGCCAGAACGTAAAGTCGCCGGATTACTCGGCGTGTTCCGAATTCACAGGGCCAAAAGGGAGGCAAGGAAATGAAACGCTCCGTTCGCAAATTAGTATCGGCATTCGTATTGAGTATTTTGATGTTGGCGGTTTCGGTGCTGTCACTCTCGACGCCGTCAGCGGCGCAAATTGGAATTGGGATCTCAGTGCGCATCGGTCCTCCAGCGCTGCCGGTTTATGCTCAGCCCGTCTGCCCCGGCCCGGGATATTTGTGGACCCCCGGTTATTGGGCGTGGAACGATGACGGCGGCTATTACTGGGTTCCGGGCACGTGGGTAATCGCGCCCGCGGGGATGCTCTGGACGCCCGGCTACTGGGGCTTTGCCGGCGGCTTCTATGGCTGGCATGCCGGCTACTGGGGACCGCACGTCGGCTTCTATGGTGGAATTAATTACGGCTTCGGCTACGGCGGAGTGGGCTTCGCTGGCGGCGAGTGGAGAGGCGGCGCCTTTTTCTACAACCGCGCGGTCATGAACGTCAACGTGGTCAACGTGACCAATGTTTACAGCCGGACGGTGGTTGTGAATAACGTGCACACGAGCTTCAACGGCCCGGGCGGAATTGAAGCGCGGCCGACAGCACAGGAAGAAGCGTATGCCCACGAGCCGCACCGGGCAGCCTTGCCGGAGCAGACTCAGCACGAACATGCCGCCAGCGAGAATCGCGCGCTGTTCGCGTCGGAGAATCATGGCCGTCCGGCAATCGCAGCCACGGGCAAGCCGGGCGAATTCAATGGACCGCGCGCGGCCGAGCACTCTGAGAATCGGAGCGCCAAGTCGAGCAAGGCGGAGAGTGCTCCGCGAAATAACCAGAAGCAGGCGAAGGCTGAGCCGAAGCGAAGTGGAGGCGAGGAGCGCCGCTAAAAATTTCGATCTAGAAAGTTGGATCGTCGAGGCCTTCAGACAAGGCCCTAATAATAAAAAAGGCTTCCACTCGGATGAGAATGCGACCGTGGAAGCCTTCTTCATTGCTATGCGCGAAGCCGTCGCCGCGCGTGTTTTTCCGCTCTGCCAAAATCTCGCCGCCTGAAATTCAGCCGCATTTGCTATCATGTCCTGACGTTTGACTGACCACTTTGCCTAGCCAAAAACAGCTGCATTGGTCGCAACTCCGCGTGGGGCTGACTGTGGTCGTTGCCAGCGTCACGCTCATGGTCCTGATCTTCGTAATGAGCGGGACTGGCGGATGGTTCACCAGCAAGATCACGCTGCGCTCTTACTACGATAACGCCGGCGGCTTGCGCGAAGGCGCGCCCGTGCGTTTATCGGGCGTGGACATCGGCAACGTGAAGGCCATACATATAGTCAGAGGCAAGCCGACGGCGCCGGTCGAAGTCACGATGAAGGTGAATACCAAGTACTCATTCAATCTCCGCAAGGACTCCGTTACCATGCTGGCCACCGCTGGAGTTTTAGGTGAAACCTTCGTCGACATTGACAGTTCGGCGGCCAAGGGCCCCGAGGCAACGGATGGAGACACGCTCCCCGGGCGCGACCAACCTGATATCCAGGATGTAGTGCGCGCCAGCCAGGGCACGCTGCAAAATCTGGACTCGCTGCTTAAACGCGTCGATCGCATCGTCGCCTTCATCGAGAGCGGCCAGGGCACGATCGGCAAGGTCATTTACACCTCGGCTCTTTATGATCAGCTCAACGCGACGGTGGCCGAATTCAAAGGATTGGTCGATGACATTCAGACGGGAAAGGGGTCGCTCGGCCCACTTTTTACCAGCGATGAAGCCTATAAGAAGGCGGTCGCTGTCATCGACAAACTCAACGCAATGGTGGACGAATTGCAGCAGGGCAAAGGCACAGCCGGCAAACTGCTGAAGGATCCCGAGCTCTTTGATAATGCCAACAAGGCCGTGGCCAACGTCCGGCAACTCACCGACGATATCAATGCAGGCAAGGGCGCGCTGGGGAAATTTTCGCACGACCAGGAATTTGCCGACAAGCTACAGACTACGATCAATAATATTGCCGCGCTGACTGATCGGTTGGAAAAAGGCGAGGGCACGGCTGGAATGTTGTTCAAGGATCCGGCGCTCTACAACAACAGCAATCAGATGCTGGTGGAGGCGCGCGAACTGGTGAAAGCGATTCGCGAAAATCCCAAGAAGTATCTGACGTTCCACGTCAAGGTTTTCTGACGGCGTGGCGATCACGCAGGGACGGACGCCCCGTCCGTCCAGCCGAGCGCAGGTCGGCGCGCCAAGCGGGATAAAGTCGGATTTTCCTGTTGACCGTTTTCTACGGACTGAGTCCAATAGCATGGCTCAGTGTGTTCCGTTTTTACATTTTCGCTTCGAGGATTTCATGCGCTATTTCACAGTGTTAGTCGTCGCACTCCTGCTCGTATCCGGGCTCCCGGCTCAGGAAAAGCCGAAACCCGCCGCCGCCGTGCGTTTCTCGGCCGACATGCTCGATAAGAGCATCGACCCTTGCAACGATTTTTACGCGTACGCGTGTAGCAAGTGGATCGCCCAGAATCCGATTCCCGCCGACCGATCAACTTGGGGTCGCTTCAATGAACTGGCGGAGCGTGGCCAATATATCGTTCGCGAGATTCTGGAAAAGGCATCCGTCGACCATCCCGGCCGGAGCGCCAACGAACAAAAGATCGGCGACTTTTACGCCAGTTGCATGGACGAGTCCGCGGTAGAAAAAACGGGAACCAAGCCGCTCGAGCACGACTTCCAGAGTATTACGGCGATCCATTCGAAACAGGAGCTTCCGAAAGAGATCGTTCGACTTCATGACGAGGGCGCTGATGTGCTGTTTAGCTTCGACTCCGGATCGGACTTCAAGAACGCGAGCCAAATCATTGCCCAGGTCGATCAGGGTGGCCTCGGCATGCCCGACCGTGACTACTATTTCAAAGACGACGAGAAGTCGGCGGAATTGAGAAAGAAATATATTGCGCACGTGGCGAAAATGTTTGTCCTGTTGGGTGACGATCAAAATAAAGCCGACGCCGAAGCCAAAGTTGTTATGGAGATCGAAACTGGCTTGGCCAAAGGCGCGCTCGACCAGACCAGCCGCCGCGATCCGCAGAAGGTTTATCACAAACTGAGCAGCCAGGAACTTGCCACGCTGAGCCCGGAGTTCAACTTCGCCCAATATTTCGAAGGCGTAGGTGCGCCCCGGTTCAATTCACTGAACGTCAGCGAACCGGATTTCATCAAGAACATGCAGTCCGTAATCGACGCGCACTCGCTCGACGATTGGAAGACGTATCTGCGTTGGCACGCCGTCCACGCGAGTGCGCCCTATCTACCTGTAGCCTTCGTCAACGAGAACTTCGATTTCTTTGGCAAGACGCTGCAGGGTACGAAGGAGTTGCGTCCGCGCTGGAAGCGCTGCGTCGCCTATGCCGACAACGATTTAGGGGAAGCGATTGGCCAGATCTACGTCCAACAAACCTTCGGGGCCGAAGGCAAGGAGCGCACTCTGGCGATGGTTGGCGCGCTGGAAAAGGCGCTCGGCCAAGATATCGAGGGCGCGGCATGGATGGGCGCGGACACGAAAGCGCAGGCGCTGGTGAAGTTGCATGCGATCACGAACCGCATCGGCTATCCCGACAAATGGCGCGACTACTCGGCGCTTCAAATCGTGCGCGGCGATGCGCTCGGTAACGCGCAACGAGGCAGTAAGAACGACCTTCAATACCGGTTGAATAAGATTGGCACGTCGCTCGATAAGCGCGATTGGCCGTATCCGCCGATGACGGTGAACGCGACCTACGATCCGACGCAAAACAACATTACCTTCCCCGCCGGAATTTTGCAGCCGCCATTCTACGACAACCGAGCCGACGACGCGCTGAACTTTGGCGGCATCGGTGCGGTGATCGGTCACGAACTCACGCACGGCTTCGACGACCAGGGCAGCCAGTTTGATGCCGACGGCAATCTCCGCGACTGGTGGACGGCGAGCGACAAGAAGCAGTTCGAAGAACGCACCAGTTGCATTAAAGACCAGTATGGAAGCTTCGTCGCTGTCGACGACCTGAAGTTAAATGGCAAGCTGACGCTCGGCGAAAACACGGCGGATAATGGCGGCGTGCGTGTCGCCTACATGGCTCTGCTAAGCACTTTTGCCGGCAAAGAACCGGCGCCGATCGATGGATTAACCGCCGAGCAGCGGTTCTTTCTGGGTTTCGCTAACGTATGGTGCGAAAGTCGCACCGATGCTGTGTCGCGTATGTTGGTCACCCTCGACCCGCATTCACCGGGGAGATACCGCGTGAATGGAACGGTTTCGAATATGCCGGAGTTTCGCGAGGCCTATCATTGCGCAGCGAACGCGCCGATGGTGAATCAGAAGGCGTGCAGGGTGTGGTAGAGAAAAACGTCGCTGGTCGTTGGTCGATCTTCGCTAGGCGGACTTGTCCCGGAATCTGTTGATGAGAGCGTTCAATCCACGCGCGATGCTGTCGGCGCTACGCAGAAGCTCATCGGCTTTCTCCACAGGCAGATAATCAAGGCGCCTTGCTATCAGGATTTGAGTCTGCAACTCCAATAGTGATCCTCGCGCATGGAAAAGAAAGCGGACGAACTCTGGATCCGATCGGTGTCCCTTCCCCTCTGCGATGTTGCTGGGTATCGAGACCGCGGCGCGCCGCATTTGTGACACCAGGCCATATGTCTCGGGTTTTGGGAAAGTACTGGTGGTCTTGTAAATCTCCATTGTGAGATCCAATTGCTTCCCGCCAGATTCGCAGGTCTTGAAATGACGAATTGTTGGCCATCGGTCTCCTCCGAGCACAAGATAACGCCCAGTGCAAAGGCGAGCCTATGACCAATAGACATCAAAATTGTGATGATTCGGTTGGAAAGCGGATGGACGAGGGGCGAACGACTAACGACTAACGACTAGCCACTTCCGCCTGCTCATGCGCGTGATAGCTCGATCGCACCAGCGGCCCTGACTCAACGTGCTTGAATCCAAACTTGAGCGCTTCTTCCTTCAGCGAGACAAATTCGGCCGGAGTGTAATAGCGCGTCATCGGAAGATGATCTTTTGACGGGCGCAGATATTGGCCAATCGTCAGAATGTCGACGCCACGCTCACTCAGGTCGCGGAAGACTTGGATCAGTTCGCCCGTCTCTTCGCCGATGCCCACCATCACGCCGCTCTTGGTGACCGTCGCGGGATCCCACCGCTTCGCGTTGGCCAGCAGATCGAGCGTTCTCTTATAGCGCGCACCCGATCGCACCGCTCGATAGAGCCGCGGCACGGTTTCAGTGTTGTGATTGAGCACGTTAGGCTTGGCATCGAGCACGATGCGCAGCGGTTCTTCTAGACCTTGGAAATCGGGGATCAGCACCTCTACGCGGCACTCGGGCACGAGTTCGCGAATCTGCTGAATCGTCCCGGCAAAAATGCGAGCGCCGCCAACGTTGTCGTCGTCGCGATTCACGCTGGTCACGACCGCATGACGCAGTCCAAGCGTGGCGACCGCTTCCGCCACGCGCCGCGGTTCATCCCAGTCGATGGCCTGCGGACGTCCCTTCGGCACCGCGCAAAATCCGCAACGCCGAGTGCAGATATCCCCGAGGAGCATGAAGGTTGCAGTGTGATGGTCCCAGCACTCTCCAATATTCGGGCACTGCGCCGATTCGCAGACCGTGTGCAATCCCAGGCCGCGCGCCAGTTTCTTGAGGTTGTGAAAATTGTCGCCCACTGGCGCCTTCGCCTTCAGCCATGATGGTTTCGGAGTATGCACCTTGGGGCCGAGGTCAATCTGGATCAGCTGAGTAGAAGCGGACATTCGAGGCTTGATTTTATCAGTTTGCCCGGAAGGAGGCGGCGGACAGACACCGAACGGGCGAAACAAAAAATCTGGGGGCTCGTTAGCGGCCTTGGCGGTTAACGATCTTCTGTTTGACTTACTTCAAATGCACGACCGCCTCCGAGCGCTTCAGACTGGCCGTTTTCGCTCCGCGCACAGTCGGCATCGCATACTTTGGCTTGATCTCGTGGCATCCGGCATCGCAATAAACGCCTCCAGCGGCTGACTCGGGCGTGGGCATTGGAGAATTTACCGCGAGCTCGCGCTCAGCCTCTAGCTGTTGCTCGACGCTGGCGATGAGCGCTTCGTTTTCTTTCGCCGTCAACCATTTTTTCTTGGCGACCAGATACTCTTCCATGCGCGTTATCGGATCGCGGCGCTTCCAATATTCAAACATCGGCTTCGGGACATACTCAGCCGCGTCGTGAATGGCGTGCCCCTTCATGCGCATCATCTTGGCTTCGATTAGCGTCGGGCCCTCGCCCCGATGCGCCCGCTCGCAGGCTTTGTGGCACGCGTCATAGACCTGGCAGGCGTCGGTGCCATCGACGATCACGCCGGGGATTCCATAACCGATGGCGCGCTCGGCCAGATCCTCAACGCGAAATTGCATGTTGGCCGGGGTCGAATAGGCCCAAAGATTATTCTCGACAATCAGGACTAAGCCCAGATTCTGCACCGCGGCAAAATTCAGCCCTTCGTAAGTAACGCCGGTAGACTGCCCGCCATCGCCAATCCAAGTCATCACCGCAACATTTTTCCCCTGCAGACGCGCTCCAAGCGCTACGCCAGTGAGCACTGGAATCAAATCGCCCAGCATCGAGATGGGCGCGACCACATTGCGCTTCTTGAGATCGCCGAAGTGCGAAGTCGTATCGCGTCCTCCGGTTGGCGAGCCTGACTTCGCCATGTATTGCATCATGATGTCGGCGGGCCTGAAACCGCGCACCAGCAGCGCTCCCTGGTTGCGGATCATCGGCCCCATCCAGTCATCCTTGCCGAGGGCATACGCCGATGCACAGGAGCTACCTTCTTGGCCCAAGCCGAAATAAACTCCGCCGACAACCTTCCCTTGCTTGTAGAGATTTTCGAGCGCGGTTTCCATACGGCGGTTCAGCAGCATCCAGCGATACAGTTCGATGCACTGCTCACGGCTCAGATATTTCGAGTCGCGAATGGGCGGCGCAGGCGTGGCGAGATCACCGCTCTCGACCTCATAATGCACTTCGTCGCTAACCCGCACCTGGCGCGCCATGAAGTGAGGCTTTTCCAGTCGATAATCACGGATGGTATAGCTGCGCAGGTCGCCGCTAGACTCCGCGAGTTTCGCAGTCGGTTTGGAGTTCTTAGCGGAGAGAACTTTCCCACCGGCAGCGCTTTTCCGTTTGTTGTTATTGTTCGCCATGATCAGTCCGCGAATATGCTAACACCGGTGCGTTGTGTGGAGCGGGCGCCCCCGCCCGCGAAAGGTTTGCGGTGGAAGTAATGCCGCCGTCACGCAAGAAACAAATCATCCCTGCCCTGCGTCTTCCGCAACTCGTCCGGAACCCTCATTGGCATGCCAACGCTGTTCCCAAGCAGCGCATCAATCGTCTCGAGCCAAAGCATCTGGCTGCCAAACACGATGCTGAAGTTTCGCGAGATCGAATGCGCGACGTCATCTAGACTCAGCTCGCGGCTCAGCTCTTTCTGCATCGAGGTCACCGGCTTCGCCGTGATCCCACAAGGCACGATGAGATTGAAATAGCTGAGATCGGTATTCACATTTAGAGCAAATCCATGCGAAGTAACCGAGCGCGAAATGTGCACGCCAATGGCTGCGATTTTGGCGGAGGGCTCGGAGTTAGTCCAGGCTCCGGTCAGCCCCGCGACGCGACGAGTAGGAATACCGAAATCGCCGCAGGTGCGAATCAGAACTTCTTCCAGTCGCCGGACGTAGTCGACAGCACCGAGCGTTTTGCGCCCCGCACGCGGATAGTCAAACTCAGAGCCGACGCTTGAAAGCTGAGAGCTATATCCACGCAAATCAAAGATGGGATAACCGACCAGTTGCCCCGGCCCGTGAAACGTAACGTCGCCGCCGCGATCGCACTCGTACACCTCGACGCCGCGATCCGCCAGGGTATTGCTAGAAGCGAGCACGTTAGCGGCGCGCGCATTGCGTCCAAGCGTGATGACCGGAGAATGTTCAAGCAGCAGCAGCACGTCGCCAATCTCGCCAGCTTTTCGAAGGTCGACTAGCTTCCGCTGCAGTCGAAGGCCTTCGCTGTAAGCAAGTTGGCCGAGTTGGATGACCGAAATCATGTGGTTACTCAAATTATAGGCTCTCAGCACGGTGAGCCAAGCCACCCGCGAAGATAGGCTATTCCAGGGCAAGAGCCATTTTGAGCGCCCGATCCAATTCACCGAGCTTGGCGCGGGCAAGCGACCCAATGAAGCGAGTCAATTGCGCTTTACGGAGGCTTACGAGATTATCGCAAAGGATCCAGCTTTCATGCTTCAGGCCTTCGTCGACGCCGATCGAGACCTGGGTTGAGAATCCGTGCCCGCGACTGAGGATTGGAGCGCAGATGATCGTGGGGAACTTTGAATCGATCAGCACCTGGCGGCTTACGATGACGAAGCTCCTATAAAGTTTTGGGTCGTCGTTAGGATGCTGAACGCGATAAATTTCGCCTCGTCGCATTTAGTAGAAGTCCGCCGCCAGCTACGTCCCTGGATCTTGATAACGAAGAATATCGTCGACCTCGGCATTGAGCTCAAGCGCCGCTTGGTTGATTAGTTCGAGGTCGCGTGCTTCGATCTGTGCCCGCGCCCGTCTGCGCAAATACTGCCTGAGCACGGCTTCAATGAAAGCAGAGCGCGACTGCTTCGATCCGGCGATGCGATCGATTCCTGTCAGCACCTCTCGTGAGAGTGTGATCGAGGTCTTCTCTTTCATACTACGATTATACTACTGAAGTCCACCGCCAAACCACTCGGCGAACTCGAATCTTGGTTCCGGCCAAGAGGAGTTCAATATACCCAGCCTTGTGCGACGCGGACGGAGCACCCGCGTTTGAGCTAATCTTGAAATAAGAATCAACGGTTCGGTAGGAGAAACAATGCAAACGCGCAAACTCGGAAAAAGCAATCTGGAAGTCTCCGCTCCCGGTCTTGGCTGCATGGGCATGAGCTTCTCGTATGGTCCGCCGAAAGATAAGCAGGAGATGATTTCGCTCATCCGCACGGCTGTCGATCGCGGCATCACGTTCTTTGATACGGCTGAGGTCTACGGCCCATTCACTAACGAAGAACTTGTCGGCGAAGCGCTGGCTCCGCTCCGCGACCGGGTGGTGATCGCGACCAAGTTTGGGTTCGATGTTGGTGGCGGCGATCATCGGCCGGGAGCGGCGGGTGTGAATAGTCAGCCCGAGCACATCAAGCAGGCCGTCGAAGGGTCGCTCAAGCGCTTGCGAGTGGATACGATCGACCTGTTGTATCAGCATCGCGTTGACCCGAAGGTGCCCATCGAAGACGTCGCCGGCACGGTGAAGGAGCTGATTCAAGCCGGCAAGGTCAAGCACTTCGGACTTTCGGAAGCGGGTGCCAAAACGATTCGACGAGCACACGCCGTTCAGCCCGTGACGGCGCTGCAGAGCGAATACTCGCTGTGGTGGAGGAAGCCGGAAGCAGAAGTGATCCCTACTCTCGAGGAACTTGGAATTGGTTTCGTTCCGTATAGCCCGCTGGGCAAAGGATTCCTCACCGGAAAGATCGACGAAAATGCGAAGTTCGCGAGCAACGATTTCCGGAGCACTCTGCCTCGCTTTACGCCAGAAGCGCTGAAGGCAAACCAGACGGTGGTCGATCTGCTCGCCAGGATCGCGAAGGAGAAAGTAGCGACGCCGGCGCAGATCGCGCTCGCCTGGCTGCTGGCCCAGAATCCGTGGATTGCTCCGATCCCGGGGACGACGAAGCTGTCGCGCCTCCATGAAAACATTGGCTCGCTCACCATCAAGCTCACTCCGGACGATCTGCGCGAGATCGACCGCGCGAGCTCCGAGATCACCGTGCAAGGAGAGCGCTATCCCGAGCATTTGCAGAAAATGACGGGGCTGTGAGTGCGGCGGCAATAAAAGCTCGCGGATTGTGTGGCGCGGGCGCCCTCGCCCGCGTGTTCGAGCGACCTAGTAGGTGGTCGAGGTTCGACGCAGAATTCCGGCTACGACGATCTGTTGCTCATCGACGTGGAGATCGTAGACGATGCGATAATTACCGACACGTCGGCGCCACGCTGAAGTCTGCCCTTTGAGTCGCTTGATGTCGCCGCTGAAAGGATCTTGCTGCATCGCCAGCAGGGCGTCTTTAACGTGCGCCTGATCTCTTGCCGGCAGTTTTCGAAACTCTTTTTGCGCGGGGCCGGTGATTTGGAGGTTCCAGGCCATTGCGTTTTGAGCCAATTGCTTCCGGGCCAACGAGGAATTGCGTCAATGATACCGAATCTCCGCGGCGAAACGCGGCTCGTCCTCGGCGCATGGCAGCGAGCTCGGCCCGAGTTGGCACTACGGCTGGATAGCGCTCTTCGAAATACGCGCGGAGCGCCTCACGCACCAATTCGGAGCGGGTGCGAGACTCTTTCTTTCGCACCTCCTCGAACTGCCGCAGCATGGCGGGAGGGAGGGAGATGCTCATGATTTGGGTGGTTCGCATGGCTGCGTATTACTCAGTAATACTTAGTATAGATGGTGAAAACTGATTGTCAAACGAGAGCGAGAAGCCAAGGACGCCGTTTTCGGCTTCGCTCAGGACGCGGGGTGGGGA
This sequence comes from uncultured Acidobacteriaceae bacterium, assembly GCA_963800565.1. Classification (GTDB taxonomy): domain Bacteria; phylum Acidobacteriota; class Terriglobia; order Terriglobales; family Acidobacteriaceae; genus Acidiflorens. The sequence goes on along the minus strand of CAWDBM010000006.1, from coordinate 1,058,397 downwards.
TTATAATCTGAGGGCAGGAGGGCCCATGTCATCTCTCGATTGGTCGCAATGTCCGGGCGTTGAAAGCGTTCCTGGCAAACTCAGCGGCACGTGGGTTTTCCGGAATAGCCGCATGCCGGTCAAGCTGGTTTTCGAAAACCTCGAAGATGGCATGACCGTCGATGAAATCCTCGAACAGTACGACGTTACGCGCGAGCAGGTAAAAGCCGTTATCGACTTTGCCGCGCGCTGAATTGGGGAACGTCCCGTCTGTCCCCAAGTTTCCAATTCGGACCGCGTGCGCGACTCTTTCTTTCGGACTTCCTCGAACTGCCGCAGCATGGCGGGAGGGAGCGAAATGCTCATGATTTGGGTGGTTCGCATGAGATTGTGCCCTATTACTTAGTATTACTTAGTATAGGCGCTGGACGACGTTTGTCAAGAGAGTGGGCAGTTGGATCACAGCGCGGTTGTCCCGAGATCATGGCCGTCGATGAGTCTAATATTGTTAACCTGCGCCAGAGCGCGGGCCGATGGTGTGAACGTGCTGTTCGTAACGACCCACCCTTCGTCTGCCTTGTAAAACCGCAGGGCGCCGACTATCTCCTGCACTGCCCCGTTCCCCACCGTACCGGAGTAGCCCTTTGCTTGAATGGCTATCGTTTTGCCGTTCCGCTTCGCGATGAGGTCTGCGCCCTGATCCCCCGTCGCAGGCGTGCCTGCTACGCTTTCGAAGCCAGCCTCTTTCAGCCGATTCGCCACATAGACCTCGAAGTCGACTCCGGTGAGTTTGCTAAAGTCCCGCACGCCATTGGGCGCCCTTTTGCGACCTTGATGGTAGGCGGTAAACTCCGCTTGCAGTCGATACCATAGGCGCTGGGAAGTTACGTCACGGTACCCAAGCGGGCGCAATTCCTTGCTGTTGTTCCATTTGGATAGGTCTACAGACGGCTCCTGCAACGCAATTTTGGCAACGCACCTTTCGATTTCGTCTGCTAAGGCATCCCAGTGCTCATCGCCATATTCGTCCAGAACGGAGACTTTGCGTTCGCTGATTTCCAAGAATTTATCGACGAGAACGCGGTGCCTAGCCATAATGTCGTCTGAAGTTTTTATCACAGTGTTCGCCGTGGACTGGGCTGTAGGTTGGGGAAACGCTCTTTGCGCTATCTGATCTATCGATGGGTTTGGCCGCTGCGTTCTTTGCCCTATTTGCTCCAGTTGCACCTTGAGAGCGTTTAGGGAGTCTCGCTTTTTCTGTTCTATCTGCTCTACGAGGGGATTCCGCGAGACCGAAATCGCGATGAGATGTTCAGTTCCCGTTCCCTGCGTTTCCTGTCTTCCCCGAGTTGCGCGCTTCATTTTGTACGCACCGTACTGCGCGGGAAAGTAAATAAAGGCCAGCACGAGCGCGACGCCAGCGAAGATGCAGAGCAGGATTAAAGTTCCCGATGCCATGACTTCCATTTCCTTCGATTGCGGACATACCCGGGTCTAGAAACCAGCGGCCAAGTCATTCCCATTCATTTACCCATGCGTAGAGCGCTGCCTCCACGTCACTCGGGCGCCAAGTCGATTGTCCAGGGAGGGTGGTCGCGATTCGCGCGCCGTTGAGTTCGTCAGCCATGCCCTTGCACGCGGCGGCGAACTTCCCGTAGTCGTCCGCCGTGAGATCATAGAACAGTCGACTCGATAGCATCGAATCGAGGACGGGACAATGCTCAGGGAACAGGAAACGCAAATGCTTTGACGCGAACGAGACGCCAAGGCCCTTGATTCCCAGAATGCTCCTAAGCGCCCCAACGATGTCAGGCGGCGTGGAGTTGAGTTGGAGAATGGCGCCGCCCACCTTGTTCTCGATCTTTGCTCTCGTGTTGTTCGTTGTCTTCAGAACCCGGCCAGAAATTCCAGCATAATCGCCCCAAACGGCAAACATCTTTTATGAAAACTGTAAGATCGTTCCAATTCATCGGGTTGCTTCTCCGCAACGCACCTCCTCGGGACTCGAGCGCGACCGTACCGCGTGGCGAAACTGTGCCGTCCGGCTCCAGGTTCGTTTTGTCGAGGTGCGCCTTGAGGAGGGCGGGGAACGCAGCATGCGGTATAATCACTTGCCGCTTTACTAGCGCCGTTATACGAATTCCGCCCATTGGAGTAGCCCCAGCAGACGGTCATTAGTACGCCTACGATTCCGGAGGGCAAAGGTCCGCATCTTAACCCCCGCTGCACCGCCCCCATTAACTTTTTTTATTCTCCCCTTGCACAATCGAATTCACTTTGGTATAACAAACAGGTCGAGGACAAGTGAAGTAGTGTCTGAGTTGTCCGCTGAATCTTCGCGGCTTCCTTGGGCATCCAATACTGAAAGCCTCCATCTGACCCCTTTCCGGGGTTCGCATTCGGGGACAAGGTTCCCTGAAGGGTTTCCGCGCATAGCAGAGCCTCCAAGCGATCTTTAATTTTTGAAGTGTCTTCCGCGTCTGCTTGCGCCCGATTTTGTGGCGTATCCCCAAGTGGAAGAGCGTGTTCGAACGCGCTGTAAAGAATTCCCGCAAAGAGTTCTTTCGAAGAAAGAGTTCCCCGGTGTGGCTTCATTCCATTCTGGCTTGAACTCCCCGCACTGTTGAAATCAGGTGGAAATCCTGTGATCTCAGAGGGTTGACAGCGAGCGGGCGGACGCGTAGCTTAACAAGCTCAGTCCCAACAGGTTTAGTACTACAAGTTTCGAGGACGCCAAAGTCTCTTCTAAGGGATGGCGGCAGATCTGGAAGCGCACCGCTCAGGCGGGAAGCGGATCGGTCTTTGACAAAAGGTTGAACGTGCCAGTCGTGAGAAACAAATGTTCGGGCTCAAGTCTGAACGTACTCACAAGATAGGACCTTCGTCACAGCAGACGGAGGCCGTTGGTCTACCCAGACCGACTCAGGTTTCAAATGAGAGTTTGATCCTGGCTCAGAATCAACGCTGGCGGCGTGCCTAACACATGCAAGTCGAACGAGAAAGGGGAGCAATCCCTGAGTACAGTGGCGACCGGGTGAGTAACACGTGACTACCTGCCCTTGAGTGGGGGATAACCTCGGGAAACCGAGGCTAATACCGCATAATATCGCAAGATCAAAGGAGCAATCCGCTTTTGGAGGGGGTCGCGGCTGATTAGCTAGTTGGTAGGGTAATGGCCTACCAAGGCGAAGATCGGTATCCGGCCTGAGAGGGCGCACGGACACACTGGAACTGAAACACGGTCCAGACTCCTACGGGAGGCAGCAGTGGGGAATTTTGCGCAATGGGGGAAACCCTGACGCAGCAACGCCGCGTGGAGGATGAAGCCCCTTGGGGCGTAAACTCCTTTCGACTGGGAAAATAATGATGGTACCAGTGGAAGAAGCACCGGCTAACTCTGTGCCAGCAGCCGCGGTAATACAGAGGGTGCGAGCGTTGTTCGGAATTATTGGGCGTAAAGGGCGCGTAGGCGGTGTTGTAAGTCACCTGTGAAACCTCTGGGCTTAACTCAGAGCCTGCAGGCGAAACTGCAATGCTGGAGGGTGGGAGAGGTGCGTGGAATTCCCGGTGTAGCGGTGAAATGCGTAGATATCGGGAGGAACACCTGTGGCGAAAGCGGCGCACTGGACCACTACTGACGCTGAGGCGCGAAAGCCGGGGGAGCAAACAGGATTAGATACCCTGGTAGTCCCGGCCCTAAACGATGATTGCTTGGTGTGATCGGTACCCAATCCGATTGTGCCGCAGCTAACGCGATAAGCAATCCGCCTGGGGAGTACGGTCGCAAGGCTGAAACTCAAAGGAATTGACGGGGGCCCGCACAAGCGGTGGAGCATGTGGTTCAATTCGACGCAACGCGAAGAACCTTACCTGGGCTCGAAATGCAGGAGACCGGGGTAGAAATATCCTTTCCCCGCAAGGGGCTGCTGTATAGGTGCTGCATGGCTGTCGTCAGCTCGTGTCGTGAGATGTTGGGTTAAGTCCCGCAACGAGCGCAACCCTCATCCCTAGTTGCCACCGGGTAATGCCGAGCACTCTAGTGAAACCGCCCCGGATAACGGGGAGGAAGGTGGGGATGACGTCAAGTCCTCATGGCCTTTATGTCCAGGGCTACACACGTGCTACAATGGTCGGTACAAACCGTCGCGAGACCGCAAGGTGGAGCTAATCGGAAAAAGCCGGCCTCAGTTCGGATTGGAGTCTGCAACTCGACTCCATGAAGCTGGAATCGCTAGTAATCGCAGATCAGAACGCTGCGGTGAATACGTTCCCGGGCCTTGTACACACCGCCCGTCACATCACGAAAGTGGGCTGCACTAGAAGCCGGTGTGCCAACCCGCAAGGGAAGCAGCCGTCCAAGGTATGGCTCATGATTGGGGTGAAGTCGTAACAAGGTAGCCGTAGGAGAACCTGCGGCTGGATCACCTCCTTTCTAAGAGAGAACGTCATAGCATTTCCGCGGCCCCTTCGGGAGCTTAAAAATACGGAGAATGTTGCTATGTACCCCTCGAAATCTCTAAACTAACCTGAAGAGACCAGAGGGAGCTTACGGTCAGACCTCTCTTGCTCGAACATTCGTCCACAACCGTCAGACTGGGCTTAGCCTGGTCGCGCGTTCAACCTTTTCCTCGAAAATAAATTAAGCTTTTGGCTATTAGCTCTTGGCTTTTGGCTGAACCAATTTGGTTTAGCGAAGAGGTAAAGGCTAAAAGCTAAGAGCCCAATTGGGCTCAGGGAGTACAATCGGGAAACCGGGCCTGTAGCTCAGTTGGCTAGAGCGCACCCCTGATAAGGGTGAGGTCGGAAGTTCAATTCTTCCCAGGCCCACCAAGATCAGCCGTTAGCAATTGGCACTTAGTCGTTAGCTTGGTTTAGCTAATTGCTAAAAGCTAAGTGCTAAGAGCTGGGTTCAAGGGGCTGTAGCTCAGCTGGGAGAGCGCCTGGTTTGCAACCAGGAGGCCACCGGTTCGATCCCGGTCAGCTCCACCAAAACCACATTCGCCCCAGATGCAGGTTGCTAGCGCGCGGGATCGATATGAGGGAAGCTCGACCGGACAAAACTCTCTTGCGGTTGGGCGGCGCTTTATGGGCTTTGGCCGTGATCGCGTATTTAATGATGGTTCTTCGCGATAGGTTCGCCGGGGAACTGTTTGTACTTTACTTCTTTTGGCTGGCGGTCGTCGTTGGCTCAGTGCTTATGCTCGTGGGCTGGTTTTGGGGACGATCGAGACCAACTTAATGTTGGGCGTCAAATCTGACAACCGCGATTCCGTTCACGGTTCATGAAAGTCTATTTGACGCCGAACATTGGGTTGGATGTGCTCCAGTGGAAATATTCAACTTGGTCTTCTTTGAGTTGAATGCGAAAGCTGATAGCGAACTCCCATACCCGCCCAGGCGGGACTTGCTGAAGAAATTTAGCGGGGACGAACTTTGACAACTGAATAGATTGGGCAAATTACAAGGCGAAGTAAATTTTTATGAGTGCCGCAGTACCTGCTGGTGTACGTAAGACCTCTTCAATCGGTTGACGATCTTACCCAGATTGTCATCCCGGGCGAAGCGAGGGATCTGTAGTTGGCGCTACAGTGAACATGTCTAAGCGTGCGAGGAGCAGGGTGGCGCTATAAAGTTTGTTCGGTGTGTTGGAAGGTTCAAGCTAACGGCTAATAGCTAAGTGCTAAAAGCGGGAGGCCGAAGGCCGACCAGTGTGCTGAGTAAATTTTGTGGTCAAGCTACTAAGGGCGCATGGTGGATGCCTTGGCAGAAGACGGCGAAGAAAGACGTGGCAAGCTGCGATAAGCTTCGGGGAGCCGCAAGCAGGCTTTGATCCGGAGATCTCTGAATGGGGAAACCCATAGGGGCAAAACCCCTATACGGCCTGACGAATCCATAGTCGGGTGCGAGCGAACCCAGGGAAGTGAACCATCTCAGTACCTGGAGGAAAAGAAAGAAACCTCGATTGCGATAGTAGTGGCGAGCGAAATCGCATCAGCCTAAACCTGCTTCACCTTCGGGTGACACAGGGGTTGTAGGGCCAGCAACAGTAGAGTTACCAATCCGGTGGTTAGTCGAAGCCCTCTGGAAAGAGGGGCCATAGAGTGTGATAGCCACGTAGGCGAAAATCATCCGGACTCGAAGCTGGTACCTGAGTATCGCGGGGCACGAGAAACCCTGCGAGAAGCTACGGGGACCATCCCGTAAGGCTAAATACGTTCTTCTGACCGATAGCGAACCAGTACCGTGAGGGAAAGGTGAAAAGAACCCCTTCGAGGGGAGTGAAATAGTACCTGAAACCGTGTGCCTACAAACGGTGGGAGGACTATGCGGCGCAAGCCGAAAGTCTGACCGCGTGCCTATTGCATAATGAGCCGGCTAGTTATTCTTGTCAGCAAGGTTAAGCGAAAGCGAGCCGTAGCGAAAGCGAGTCCGAATAGGGCGACAGAGTTGGCAGGAATAGACGCGAAGCGGGATGATCTACCCTTGGCCAGGATGAAGTTAGGGTAAAACCTAATGGAGGTCCGAACGGCTGTTTGTTGAAAAAAGCTCCGATGAGCTGAGGGTAGGGGTGAAAGGCTAATCAAATTCCGTGATTGCTCGTTCTCTCCGAAATAGCTTTAGGGCTAGCGTCGTATGATTTGTCATGGTGGTAGAGATCTGAATGGACTATGGGGCTTTCCAGCTTACAGAATCCAATCAAACTTCGAATGCCATAGAACAACCAGTACGGCAGTCAGACAGCGGGGGCTAAGCTTCGTTGTCGAGAGGAAAACAGTCCAGATCGCCTGCTAAGGTCCCAAAATATCAGCTAAGTGGGAAAGGAAGTCGGAACGCCCAGACAGCCAGGAGGTTGGCTTAGAAGCAGCCATCCTTTAAAGAAAGCGTAATAGCTCACTGGTCAAGCGGTCCGGTGCCGACAATTTAACGGGGCTTAAGCTGATTACCGAAGCAGCGAATGCATCACTTAATTGTGGTGCGTGGTAGGAGAGCATTCCCAACGATTTGAAGCCAGACGGAGACGACTGGTGGATTGTTGAGAAGAGACCCTGCCGGCATAAGTAGCGATAACGGAGGTGAGAACCCTCCGCGCCGAAAGTCTAAGGTTTCCTGAGAAAGGTTAATCCGCTCAGGGTCAGGCGGTTCCTAAGGTGAGGCCGAAAGGCGTAACTGATGGACATCCGGTTAATATTCCGGACCTCCCGTGCAGTCGTTATCACGATGGGGAGACGCAGAAGGATAAGCAGGCCGTCCTATGGCTATGACGGTTGATGCGTGTAAGGTGTTTCTCGTAGGAAAATCCGCGAGGAAGCTATCACTGAGACGCAAAACAGTACCCCGTATGGGGGAAAGCTGCTGATTCCACACTGCCGAGAAAATCCTCTAAGGAGAATGTATGGGATCCGTACCTCAAACCGACACAGGTAGACGAGATGAATATTCTAAGGCGCTCGTGAGAACAGTTGGTAAGGAACTCGGCAAATTAACCCCGTAACTTCGGGAAAAGGGGTGCCTCACTAGGATGCAAGTCCGAAGAGGCCGCAGAGAAATGCGCATTGCGACTGTTTAACAAAAACACAGGTCTCTGCTAAGTCGAAAACGACGTATAGGGGCTGACGCCTGCCCGGTGCTGGAAGGTTAAAGGGAGAGGTTAGCCGCAAAGGCGAAGCTTTGAACTGAAGCCCCAGTGAACGGCGGCCGTAACTATAACGGTCCTAAGGTTAGTAATCGCTAGCCTTAGTAAAATCTGGCTATATGCTGGAAGGTCTGAGTATCCCGCACTACGCGAACTGCATGGGTAGGGCACGACTTCAGTCGTGCCGTAAACGGTGGCCCGCGTGACAAAGTGACGGGTGCAGATAATCAGCAGGAAAGGTCAATGAGAGAAGATCCTCATTGAAATCCTCAGAGACTACAAGCCAGATTCCAACTCTGACCTGGGTTGGAAAAGATAGAGTCCGAACTGCATGGCGACATGCAGAGAGTGGCAGAAATGTCCACTCCGCCTCGCTTGGAAATATTCCCTCAGCGGCTAAAGCCGTCGGGTGGGTGAGTCCGGGCGGCACGACTAAAGTCGTGCCCTACCAAATCCAAATCACATAATTTCCAAAATAGATGGGAATTGGAATTGAGAATGAGGTTGTAACAAACTTGAGCGAAATTCCTTGTCGGGTAAGTTCCGACCTGCACGAATGGCGTAACGAAAGTGCGACTGTCTTGCCAACTGGCACGGCGAACTTGTAGTGCCGGTGAAGATGCCGGTTGCCCGCAACTAGACGGAAAGACCCCGTGCACCTTTACTATACCTTTACTATGAACTATGGCACTTGCTGCGCAGGATAGGTGGGAGGCTTTGATTTCAGGTTCTCGGACTTGGAGGAGCCAACGGTGAGATACCACCCTGCGAGTTCTGTGGTTCTAACATACTCCCGTAATCCGGGAGATGGACATAGTAAGGCGGGTAGTTTGACTGGGGCGGTCGCCTCCTAAATTGTAACGGAGGCGCGCGAAGCTACGCTCAGGCTGTTTGGAAATCAGCCGTCGAATGCAAAAGTATAAGCGTGGTTGACTGCGAGACCTACAAGTCGAGCAGGTACGAAAGTAGGCTTTAGTGATCCGGTGGTTCTGTATGGAATGGCCATCGCTCAACGGATAAAAGGTACGCCGGGGATAACAGGCTGATCGGAGCCAAGAGTTCATATCGACGCTCCGGTTTGGCACCTCGATGTCGGCTCATCGCATCCTGGAGCTGTAGAAGGTTCCAAGGGTTAGGCTGTTCGCCTATTAAAGCGGTACGTGAGCTGGGTTCAGAACGTCGCGAGACAGTTCGGTCCCTATCTGTTGTGGGCGCAGGAGATTTGAGAGGGCCTGTCCTTAGTACGAGAGGACCGGGATGGACGAACCTCTTGTGATCCAGCTGTCATGCCAATGGCATCGCTGGGTAGCGAAGTTCGGTTGTGATAACCGCTGAATGCATATAAGCGGGAAGCACTCCTCAAGATGAGATCTCCCAACCCTTAAGGGTAATGAAGGGCCCAGGTAGACTACCTGGTTGATAGGCAGGATGTTGAAGCGCGGTAACGCGTGTAGCTTACCTGTACTAATCGCCCGTTCGGCTTGACCATAAAATTTACTCGGTGCAGAAACAGCCGTGAGTAACTCAGCTATCAGCTTTCAGTTCGAACTTGTTCGAAAGCTCGATGGCCTCCTCAGAAGCGTCAGAAACTGGACGCCGCTGACGACACAGTACTGACGACTGGCGCCGACGAAATGATATGCCAGGTGATTTAAGCAGTACCCAATCTATTCAGTTGTGAGGCTTCGTCCTCGCGCTTTTTGAAAGTTCGTCGCGAAAGCGACATCGAGTTGGCGTAGGGATCCCTCGCATAATGCGCTCGGGATCTCGGCAGCAGGCTCCCAATCACCGCCTTACGGCGGCTCATTCACGCCTGCTGATCGCCTCGACTTGTCGGTGATCTTACCGCGGGGGTTCCACCCGTTCCCATCCCGAACACGGAAGTTAAGCCCCGCTGGGCCGATGGTACTGCACGCGAAAGTGTGTGGGAGAGTAGGTAGTTGCCGGCATAAATAAAGGCCATTGAGAGAAATCTCGGTGGCCTTTTCCTTTTTGATCGAGGAGGGAACAATGTCTGACGTAATGAGAGATAACATTTACGGCTTGAATGCTTGAATACTGACCGGGGAAAGACTGGGGGTACCCACCTTTCGCGTTTCGAAAGGCGGGCCTCCTATTCGGAACATTGCCGAATATGCAACTGAATTACTGAATTCTGAATATCATGAAATTGGCGCAACTTTGTAAGCGTCCGGTTGTGACCGTCTGGACAGGTAGATAACAGGAAGTCATTCTTCGGAAGTGGACACTTCGAATAGGTGTCCAGTTGGAGCGGAGATGGACACTTCCCGGCAAGTTTCAGATGGGATCACGAGTAAGAGTGCGTTGTTGGTCGCGGCGCAACGGCAGCGACGCAGTATCGCAGAGAAGCGGCGGATTGTCGAAGAGACGTTGGTGGAAGGGGCGTCGGTCGCGCGGGTAGCGCGAGCGCATGGCATCAACGCGAACCAGGTATTTGGCTGGCGTCGGCTGTACCTAGCAGGGAGACTTGGGGAATGCAAGCCGGGCATGAAGTTGCTGCCGGTTCGCGTGGAGCGAGAGTTTGCCGGCGCCACCGGCGGAGCGTGGGTCCGCGGACTTCCCGAAACCACAGCCGGGCACGATTCACATCGAACTACGGCAAGCGCAGGTGCGGATCGAAGGCAGCGCCGATCCAGGGTTGGTGCGCGTGTTGCTGGAGTGCCTACGGGGATGATTGGGCCGCCGACGAACACGCGAGTTTGGATTGCCGCGGGAGTGACGGACTTGCGGCGTGGGTTTACGGGGCTAAGTGCGCTGGTGGAGAGCACACTGGAGCAGAAGCCATTCTCGGGACACGTCTTCGTGTTTCGCGGGCGGCGGGGCGATCTGATCAAGGTTCTCTGGTACGACGGAGACGGATTGTGTCTGTTCGCGAAGCGACTGGAGCGTGGGCGATTCGTTTGGCCGCAAGCGGCGAGCGGCACGGTTTCGCTGACGCGGGCGCAGTTATCGATGCTGCTAGAAGGCATCGACTGGCGGCGACCGGAGCGGACGTGGGATCCGCAGCTGTCGGTGTAACCGGCGAGATTCTTTGCACAACTTTTTTTGCGCGCACCGGGATGAGAACGCGCGCATTCATGCGATACTCCGCGCATGTCAGCGGTGGCGCTCCCCGATCTCAACGTTCTTCCCGTAGATGCGCTGCGAGCGCTGATCCTGGCACAATACGAGCAACTGATCTCGCGGGAGCGCGAGATCGAGCATCTGCAGCTGCTGTTGGCCAAGTTGCAGCGCATGCAGTTTGGGCGCAAGTCGGAGAAGCTGGAGCGGCAGATCGAACAGTTGGAACTGCGGCTGGAGGAGTTGGAATCAAAGCGCAGCGAGCAAGAGCCCGGCGCGTCAACGCCCGCTCCCGTCACCGCCTCTTCAACTCCGATAACGAAGGCCACGCGCCGAGGACTGCCCGATCATCTTCCGCGAAAAACACGCAGACACGAGCCGAAGGAAACGGTATGCCCGGAATGTCAGGGCGAACTGCGCAAGTTAGGCGAGGATGTCTCCGAGATGCTGGAGTACGTGCCCGCCAGCTTCGTGGTGATTCGCCACGTGCGCACCAAGCTGAGCTGCACGAAGTGTGATTGCATCGTGCAGGCCGAAGCGCCGAGCCGACCGATTGCGCGCGGCTTGGCGGGGCCGGGACTGCTGGCGCACGTTCTGGTGAGTAAGTACTGCGATCATCTTCCGCTGTATCGGCAATCCGAGATGTACGCGCGTCAGGATGTGGAGTTGGAACGCTCGACCTTGGCGGACTGGGTTGGCGGAGCGAGCCAGTTACTCAGCCCATTAGTCGACGCGCTCAGTCGCTACGTGATGGCGGCGAGTAAGTTGCATGCCGACGACACGCCGGTGCCGGTGCTGGCTCCGGGCCAGGGCAAGACCAAGACCGGTCGATTATGGACCTACGTTCGCGATGACCGTCCTGCGGGCGACACCGCCGCACCCGCGGTATGGTTCGCCTACTCACCCGATCGCAAAGGCGAGCATCCCGCGCAGCATCTGGAAACGTTTCGTGGCACGCTGCAGGCCGATGCCTACGCGGGATTCAATCAGCTCTACGAAAATGGCCGCATCGAACAAGCCGCGTGTTGGGCGCATGTGCGGCGCAAGTTTTACGATCTGGAGCAAGCGCACGCTTCGCCGGTGGCACGGGAAGCGCTGCACCGGATCGGGACGCTGTATGGGCATCGAAGAACAGATTCGCGGCAAGCCCCCGGACCAGCGCCGCGAGGTCCGCCAGGAGCAGGCCCAGCCGCTGCTCGACTCTCTGCGACAGTGGTTCGAGGCGACCTTGTCGAAGCTCTCGCGCAAGTCGGAGACGACGGCGGCGATTCGTTACGCACTGGTGCGCTGGGACGCGCTGACGCGCTATATAAAGGATGGACGCATCGAGATCGACAACAACGCCGCCGAACGCTCATTGCGCGGCGTGGCCCTGGGCCGCAAGAACTACCTGTTTGCCGGGTCGGATCGAGGCGGCGACCGTGCCGCAGCCATCTACGGCCTGATCGGTTCGGCGAAACTGAACGGCCTCGATCCCGAAGCCTATTTGCGCGAGGTCCTGACCCGTATCGCCGACTACCCCATCAACCGCATTGCCGAACTTCTGCCTTGGAACTTCAAATCCATACCTGCGGAAGTGTCCACTTAACCTGTTCGTGGACACTTAGCAAGACGGTCCTCTTCGGACGCTTACGCAACTTTCATCCCGGCGTACCGTGGACTCAACGCAGGAGACGAACCACAATGATGATGGCATCGATCACGGCGACCACGCCCGTCGAAACTACTCCAAGCGCCGTTGCTCCCTGGTGGCACACGGTACTGATGCTCGCCGCTTTAGCTGGGTTGTCTTTCGCGGGCGCGCGCCAAGGCGGCTTGCCGAACGCACATCTGCCCGGTCTCAGTGTTCGTGTTTCGAGCTACTTCACCATATTCGCCGCTGAGTGGCTCCTGATATTTTTCATCTGGCTGGCTCTCCGGAGCCGCGGCTTGCCCATCGGCACTCTCGTCTCGGGAGGTTGGCACACCGCCCGAGATTTCTTCCGCGACTTCGGACTCGGGATCGCGTTCATTGTTGTGATCGTCGCCATTGAGGCGGGGCTCGGCTATTTATTGCACGCAGACTCCGATACGGCATTGAACAAAATCGGCCCGCAGAACGCGTTCGAGCTGGTGCTCTGGGTCATAATGTCCGCGACCGCGGGTTTTTGTGAAGAGTACATTTTCCGTGGATATCTCTTACGTCAGTTCAGTGCCTGGACCGGCGGCTTCGTGTGGGGCAACCTCATACAGGCTGCCCTCTTCGGCCTGGGGCACAGTTACTATCCCAAAGCGGTAGTGCTGTTGATCATCATTCATGGATGGCTTCTCGGAATGCTTACCCACTGGCGCAAGAGCCTGCGTCCTGCGATCTTTGCCCACGGAGTGCAGGATGCACTCGGAGGAATCGTGATGTTCTTGTCGAAGGGTTGAATATGTTAGACCGGGGGAACACGGGGACAGGGAACACGGGGACAGACGGGACGTTCGCCCCATGTTCTAGTCACCATCCCACCCGCTTATTCCCCGCCACCAAATCAAAGTGCCGATCGCGGCTCAGCAGCGGTAACGAATGCTGCCGGCAGAGGGCTGCGATCCAAATGTCGTTGGTTGGAATCGGCTTGCCTTTGCGCTTCAATTCCAGAGTGATCTCTGCATAACAATGGGTGGTGGGCTCGGTGATGTCGAGCACCGTGCAGTCCTGGAGTAACCCCGCTAGCCAGTTTTCATAGGCGGCACGATTTCGCGACAGTGCGATTCCGTGGCGATACTCGCCCAGTACAATGCCGGAATCGCCATCTCATCGGCGCGAGCGAGCTGAGCAATCACTCCAGGATCGTCGTCAGCTGCAGCAGACAGCGCATTCGTATCGAGAATCATTTCAATTGGCGATCCTTGCTATGACGGATCATCGCTATCGAAAATCGTTGCAATCGAGAATCACTAATATCGAGAGTCACTGGTATCGAGAATCAGTGGTCTCGCGAATCATTTCCAGACTTCCGGGTCGATCCGCTCGAATGCCTCTTCTACCCGCTTGTCGATTTGCTTCCTTTCTTTGTGCAGATGTTTGAGCTTGCCGAGATGCTTCATCCACGGTCTTTCCCGCGAGGTCGTTTTCAATTTCTCTTGCACCGCTTCCGTGACCAACTGTCGAAGCGGAATGCCCCGCTCGGCCGCGACGGACTTGGCGCGGCGAAACAAGAAATCTGGAATTTCGATCGTTGTCTTCACAATCCCATATTACCATATTTATGGGTAGCCCCCCGAGGGTCTCATCTTGTCAGGTCAGCAGCGTTGAACCAAGACCGCCCTAGTCGAAGTCGAAGGGGCCGCACGGCGCAGTATCTTATGGACTATCCCTTCGGTAACCTCGCATCTAGGAACCTTCGCAACTAATCTTTCTCACGGGGGTTTCTATCTACATGAACAACACATTCACTAAGTCGCTCTTACTCCTGGCAGTTGGGGGACTGATGCTTGCCGGTTCCGCCTCTGCTCAAACCACCACTTCAGGCGCAGGCCCAGGCGTAGTCGATCCAGGCCATCCGCGCGTTAACCAGGTGAATGGCCGCGAAGAAAACCAGCAGCAACGAATCGGCAATGGCGTGAAGAACGGAACGTTGAACTCGAAGCAAACTGCCAACCTGGAAAATCGCGAGACCAGCGTTCAGAATCGCGAAAAAGCTGATATGGCGAAGAACAACGGCCATCTCACCAAGTCTGAGCAGAACGGAATCAATCGGCAGCAGAACCGCATCAGCAAGAGTATCGCGAAAGACAAAGCATCGAATAAGTAGCAGCGTCAGTTAGTCCGACGCACGATTGGTCAGGAATAGGACAGCCGCATTGCAGTTGCGGCTTTTCTTTTGCTTGGGTTGCACATAGAATCGGGTTTTCCGCGGCCTGCGAGCGCGTTCGTAGCGCAAACAAAATGCAGAGGTCCCTTCGCTTCGCTCAGGATGACAATGAGAGCTGTGATGCAAACTGAAGGGCAGCACACTAATGTTTTAGCGAGCGAACAAACTCGACCAGAGCGTGGATCTGATCTTTCGAGAGTTTGTCATCGTAACGCGGCATCTTATTCTTGCCTCTGCTGATAATCATAGTAAGTTCAGCATCCGACTTCTGTTGCACTTCGGGTGAGCCAAGCGGACGAAGTTTGAGGTTCTCGCCGAGCAAAGTATCGCCCGCTCCTTTGACTCCGTGGCAGGCCGAACATTTTTTCTTGTAAGTATCGGCGGCGCTGTCGGCGAAAGTGTAAGTAGAAAATAGCAACGCTAGCATTGCACTTAGGAAAACAAAATTAAGCCAGCGCTGCGCAGCGCCATTCAAAATCGAACGCCCCAGTATCGACCGCAACCCAGAGTCTTTCAGCAACCAGCCCCCTTCGGCTTCATCGCACTCACGCCGAATCGATTCTACCAGTTCACTTTAAGCGCGAATTGAAACTGGCGCGGATCATACGCCGCCGTGGCTTGGCCGGCGTTGGTGAAGAGAGGGCTGACGGCAGCATAGTTGTAGACGTTTGCGATGTTGAACATGTCGACAATGAAATCCATGTTAAAGCGTTCGCCGAAGTAGACGCGCTTCGAAATTCGCAGATCGTCGAAGACGGTCCACGGGCTGACCCCGGCGTTGCGGCCGAGATTGCCGTCGAGCAACAGCAGCGCATTCGGCTGTAGCAGTTGCGCCGGAGTAATGTCGGCAAAGCAGACCTCCTGCAAATAGCCAGAGCGCGAATATTTCGAAGCGATGGTGGGGTAGCCGCACGCGTTCGTGGGCGTTCCGGCAGCAACGACATTGGGCCGGCCGGTCTCGGAAGAGAACTGCAAGTTGTCGCTACTGCCGGTAATGATGTTAAAGGGACGACCAGAGCCGAATTCGATCAGCGGCGAGAAAGTCCAATCGCTGAAGAACTTCGGGGCGAAGCCGCTACCCGTTAGTTTGCCCGTCTGATAGACGCCGCTGAAGACGAACCGATTGCGCTGATCGAAGGTTGATGACGAGCGGTCGAGACCAGGGTAGAAGCTGTCTTGCGGGACGAGTGTCGCCTGCAGGTCAGTCGAATCGTCGATGGCATGCGACCAGGTGTAAGACGCAAGAAATTCGTAGTGGTTGCTGAAACGCTTGCGGAGATTGGCGGTAAAGCCGTGATAGACCGAACTGCCGTTGGAGTAGTTCGCATCCATATCGCTAAAGACGACGCAATTGGCGAGCGCGGTCGCCAGCGGATTACATTTGGCATTGAGCCCAGCGGCCTGCAAATCGGCTAACGCGAGCGGAACGCACGGGGTGAATGCACCTCCCGCTAAAGAAGGATTGATCCCCGAGGGACGGAAGAAACTGACGAGCGGCGATGGGACAAAGTAGGGAAGTTGTGCTCCGGGGATCGGGTTAACGCCGCAACTGGCGATGTCGAGCGGACTGGTTGAGGTACTCGCGGCTCCCGCCGCCACCGCCGCTTGCCAGTTGGCAGTCAGCAAATCCCCGCGGGCTGGGTTCGCGTTAATCGGACGGTTCAGATGTCGACCGCCGTTGAAGTTGTATGCCAGATTCAGTGCGAAGCCGCGGCCGAGATCGCGCTCGATGCTGAAGTTCACCTGCTGCGAATAAGAGTAGACGAAGCCCTTACCCTGCGGATATCCGAATGGTTGGGAAATCAGAGGAAACGCAACCGGCCCCGTAATGTACTGTTGGTTGAGAAACGGCGAATTCGGAAAGCAGGGATCGAAGCGCTGCGGATTCGGTCCGGCGAGGCAAGCCGATCCTGCCGCAGAATTGTTCTGGTAGCCGAGCGCTGAGGCTAGTCCTGCGGGCAGGCAGTTGGGCACGCCGAGAATGCCCTGAAACATATTCGTCGCGTTCAGGTTGAGTGGACTGGCGCCGGCGCTCGATCCATCGCAGGGATTGGCGCCAAAAAAGAGTAACTGCCCAGTCTTCGAGCCATCGGAGGCATCGCCCAAGAAGTAGAGTCCAAGCAGCGGGTGATCGAAGAAGATTCCGTAGGAGCTGCGGATAACGGTCTTCCCGTCGCCGCCCGGGTCAAAGGCGACTCCGATGCGCGGCTGAATGTTGTTGGTGTCGGTCTGAATGCCCTTTTGCACTCCCAGGTAGTTGTAGCCAACCTGCGCGAGAGCATTGGGCGGAGCGAAGGTGGGCGGGAACTCGACGTCATAGCGCAAACCGAGATTCAGGGTGAGGTTTGGGCGTGCGCGCCACGAATCCTGCCAGAAGACTCCCAAAGGCTTGTTGGAGAATGAGTCGTTCGGACTGCCGATGCCTTGCACTATATACGAGGGGATGCCGAGGCCGTAGGCCTGCACCGACGAGAAGTCTGGAAAGGTCGGGCACACCGGGGAACATGCGTCCGGAAATAGACCGGGGATTGCGCTGAAGTCGTAAACGCCTCCGTAATTCACGGTAAAGGTCGCAGTCAGCGGGAGGTAGTTGAAGTCGATTCCGAACTTGGTGTTGTGCGAGCCGAGGGTCCAGGAAAAATTGTCAGTGAACTGATAACGTTGTTCGACTCGCTTGATGAATGAGTATGGCTCGCGGCCGATGTAGGCTTCTCCGATTATGTTTATGCCTGGGGCATCTCCGGCGGGAATCGCAGTGTTATAGAAGTAGGACAAACCGCGCCGGGCGTATTGAAAACGGAACTCATTCACCTTGTTATTGCCGATGGTCCAAGTGTCTTGAAAAACGCCGGCCACGTCGCGGTAGGTTTGTTGCGAAGTGCGCGAGTAGGAATTCTGCCCGAAGGGCTGGTCCTGGCCATTGACTTCAATGCCGGTGACGGTGCTCGGGCTGACATTGGCTCGTAAAGTCAGGCGGTTGCTGTTGGTGAGGTTGTGATCCAGTCGCAGTGAATATACGCTGGTGCCCTCGAAAACTGGGAAATTGCCTTCCTGCGATTGCAGACTCAAAAAACTCGAAGGTAAGCCATTGCACAGTGTGTTGGGACTCACAAACGTACACGATGACGGAAACTGCGTAAACGTGCCAGTGGGCGGCGTTGGAATAACTCCGAAGGACGCCAATGCACTGAACGCCGGCACCGGATAAGTTCCATTGACCGCAATGCCCGACGACCCACCCACCCAAGTGCCATAGCCCGCCGCTTCCTGCGCATAGGCGTCTGCCGCGGCAGGGCCGAGGGCTACCGCAATCTGTTGCAGGGCAGCGGGAAGATTAGCGAAATACTCCTGCTGCTGGGGAGTTCCCGAGACAACGGGAATCGATCCCTGAGGCAATCCGAAAGCTGGAGAAATATCCACATTGCTCACTAAACCGAATCCGTCCTGGCCAATGCTCGAGAATCCCGTCTCGTGCCGGCGCGTTATCTCATAAGAAAAGAAATAATACGTCTTGTCCTTCTTGATGGGGCCGCCAAAAGCCGTACCAGCTTGCACCCGCGTATAAGCGGGATTCGGCGTAGTGCTGAACGGATTAACAGCCTGGAAGTCGCGATCACGCAGATATCCGAAAACGTCGCCGTGAAAATCGTTAGATCCGGAGCGAGTGATGATGTTGACCACTCCGCCCGCCGCGCGCCCGTATTCGGCCGCATAGCTATTGGTGATGATTTGAAATTCCTGCACATCCTCTTGCGACACGGTCGAGCGCACGCCGTTGGTGGAATTGTCAGTCGCGTCGGCGCCATCAACATTGACCAGGTTAGAGCGGGCGCGCTGCCCGCTCATGTTGAGTTCGGAAGTAGGCGCGGCTCCGACGCTAGGAGCGTTGTCACGGACAACCTGCGAATCTGTGAGCGCGAAGTTTATGTAGTTGCGGCCATTGATCGGCAGGTTATCGATGCGGCGTTGCCCGATCGTATCGGTGGAGGAGCTGCGAGAAGTCTCTACGAGGTCTGCCTGCGCATTGACTTCGACGACTTCTTTTCCGCCGGCCACGGTGAGAGCGACAGGTAACTCGACCATTCCGCCGACGGTGACGGCGACTTCCGTGGCTTCGACCTTAGCGAAGCCCGGTGCGTCGACGGTGACGGTATAAGTGCCAGGAGACAATTGCCGCACGCTATAGCCACCCTGTCCGTCGCTGGTTCCAGAGCGCTCGAGGCCCTTTGCCACATCGCGCACAGTAACGGCAGCGTTGGTCACGGCACTCCCCTTCGGATCTTTCAGAGTCACATGAAGATCGCCGGTGGCCGCGCCTTGCGCAAACGCAAATTGACGGATGAGTAAGAATAAGAAGGCGAAACATAAGAGACGCAGGGTCGCTTTCATAGGGCTCCTGAGATCTTCCGCTTCGCGGCGGAAGGCCGCATCAAAAGTGCGCGATTGATGACCAGACAGTTGAACTCCAAGCACGGACAGGAAAGCTGATATGTACATCAGCTAAGGGTGATTAGGCAAGCAATAAGGTAGATTACCGTTGTCGCTAATTCGCGCAGTGCACCTCTCTTCCAATCCAATCAAATTTCGCGACAGCCGCTTCCTACATTGCGTTTATGGCAAAATTGCTTAGCTTTCCAAAAGCGAAGTATTTTTCCAGCGAGATTGATCGCCGTGTCAGAAATGTTTCTAGTGCCGCCGCTGCCGCATCCAGAAAAATTCAACGGCCATTCCATGACGGGCGAATTGCTGCGGGTCATGGTTTGTCCACCGGGTCATGCGGGATGGAATAGCCCAGAAAAAGCGGTGGCATGGCGTGAGTTGGGATTTCTCCATGCCCCAGACTTTGGCCTGGCGCAGGGCCAGCACGAGGCGCTGTGCCGCCTGCTTAGTGAATCTGGGGCTGAGGTCGTGCGCTTGCCAGCCGCCGAGTCGCTTACACTCGATGCTGTCTATACCCACGACGCCTCGCTGTGCACTGATTTTGGCGCAGTGCTGATGAATCCGGGAAAGAAGAGTCGCGAGCATGAAACGAGAGTGCACGCCGACCTTTACCAACGACTCGAGATTCCGGTGTTCGGCGAAATACGGCTTCCAGGTTGCTCTGAAGCGGGCGATATGGTGTGGCTCGATGCGCAGACGTTGCTGGTTGGCGAAGGCTATCGAACGAACCGGGCCGGCATCGATCAGTTGCGCGCCGTACTCTCCGCGAAGAGTGTCGAGGTGAGGTCGGCGCCGCTGCCTTACGGGCCGGGGCCATCCGCTTGCCTGCACTTGATGTCATTGATGAGCATGCTCGATGAGCGAACCATCCTGGTCGATTTGCCGTGGCTGGCGGTGGAGACGGTCGAACTGTTAAAGGCGCACGAGTTTCGTTTGCTTGAGATCGAATACTCCGAGCGTGACACGCTCGCCTGCAACGTGCTGTCGCTCGGAGAAAAGCGACTGATTGCACTCGAAGAAAACGCAAAAACAAATCAGCGTATGCGCGACGCCGGCTTCGACGTGCGTACATTTCAGGGTTCGGAGATTTGCATCAATGGCGCGGGCGGCCCGACGTGCCTGAGTCGTCCGTTGTTGCGCAGATGAATCACGAAGGTCTACAAGTAGATAACTATCACTGCGAAGGTCAAGTCTCGATGTTAACATGTCTCCGCCAGTAAAGGACATGTCATGAGACGAATCCTCGCATCTGCACTAACTCTGTTGATCTTCGTGGCGCCATCGTTGGCCAAGACGCACAAAGACATGTATTCCGTACCCTGCACCGTCCTATGGAGCGCCGTGAAAGATACGCTTCGCAACTCCGGGAAGTATGGGATATTGGGTATCGACAACACGGAGATGACCGCGTCATTTGTCATTGGTGGAACACTCGGCGGAAAACGTATCAACTCCGTCGTGCTGAACGCAAAGGGCGAGACTTGCGAACTGCAGGTTCAGACCGCTTACAGCGGACTTGTTCACGACGACGCAGGTGATTTCAAGAAGCGCGTGGATGAGTCCCTGGCCAAGCAGCAGGCGGCGCCGCCGGCTGCGGCAGCTCCGCCCGCAAAAACCGACAGCCCCAAGAATTGACAGGCTAGCCTCCCTGTCGGGCGGTGGCCGGTTTCCCGCGCAGCGCTCGAGAGGAATGGGGCGTCGCTCCGTTCCGCCCGACTTGATAGAATCGGTAAGAATGCTTTTGCCGTTTGTCCGCGAACTTTTCGCGGACGTTGAACAATTGCCCGCCTTCACGCGTGCCGCCTCCCACCTGCGGGAGAGCGCGGGACGGATGAGTGTCACTGGACTGTCGGCACCTGCCAAGGCGCTAATCGTAGTTTTGTTGCGGCGCACGGTTGAGCGACCGTTTGTGCTGGTCGTTGCCGACAACCGCGCAGCCGAAGAGTTGCTGCCAGTTCTGCGGGCTTTCTGCGAATTGACCGGAGCAGCCGACCCTGATTCGGTGGTCAGTCTCCCCGCGCGCGACGTGCTGCCCTTCCAGAATCTATCGCCACATCCCGAGATTCAGGAAGAGCGCGCCACGGCTCTGTGGAAGATCGCTACCGGCCGCGCGGCGATTGTAGTTTCGCCGGTGAGCGCAACTACCATTCTTCTTCGCTCTGCCGAGTACTACGCCGACTTGGCGCGGATTCTGCGTCGCGGCGAGAGTTTCGATCTGGAAAAACTCCTAGAGCACCTCAACACGGTCGGCTACAGCGCGACCGACGTTGTCGAGATGCCCGGGCAGTATGCGGCGCGCGGCGGCATTCTCGATGTCTATTCGCCGGAAGCGGATCGTCCCGTGCGCGTGGAGTTTTTCGGCGACGAAATTGAATCGATGCGCAAGTTCGATCCTGCGAGCCAGCGCTCTTCGAACCCTGTGGATGAAGCGTTGCTCCTGCCGCTGACGGAAACGCCGGTCACCGAAGAATTGCTCGGTTCGATCAACGCGCGTCTTTCTGGCAAACGCATCACCGGGTCGCAGGAAATTGTGGAGCAGGCGATGCGCGACTCCGGCGCTGGCGTTTTCCCAGGATGGGAGTTCTACGCTCCCGTGGCGGGTGCCGATCGCACTATCTTCGAATTGCTTCCGGACGCGCGCGTGCTTCTCGACGAACCCGAAGCGCTGAAGTTGGAACTCGACAAAGTTTGGGCGCGAGTTGAAGAAGCGCACGAGCGCAGCGGCGTAGGGAATCTGGTTCGCCCGGCGGATCTTTATTTGACTCCGGAAAAGTGGCAGCGAAAAACTGCGGCAAGCGCTGGAGCCGATTTCGAATATCTGGCGCTCGCACGCGAGCCTGGCGAAGGCGGCGAGCAAACAGCGGAGGCCGCATTTCTTTCCCAGCCCGCGACTCGCTTCCATGGCGCAGTTCCCGCCATGATCGAAGAGGTTCAGAAGTTAGTTGTCGATGGCATGCAGGTGATTCTTGCTGTCCCCAACACCGGAGAAGTCGAGCGCCTCGCCGATATGTTCACCGAGTACAACGCTTCCTATCGTCTGGGCAGCCGGACGCGCAGCGGGGAAAGTTACGCCGATGAGACCTCGTATTTTGCCGGCGACGTGCTCACCACCACGCTGCTAAAGGCGTATCTTCCCGATGGTTTTGTTCTTCCAGAAGCACATGTCGCGATTTTTGGCGCACGCGACCTGTTCGATGAATCAGACCTCGTTGCTTCGCGGCCGCAGCGTCAAAAATCGAAAGTTTCGGCGTTCCTTTCCGACTTTCGCGATTTGCAGGTCGGCGATTACGTTGTGCACGTCGAGCATGGGATCGGCGAATATCAAGGCCTGAAAGAAATAAACCAGGGCGACGGCACGGCAGAATTCATGTTGCTCGAATACGCCGATGCAGCGAGGCTCTACGTTCCACTAACTCGTCTCGATCTGGTGCAGAAATATCGTTCGTCGGAGGGCGCGAAGCCCGTCCTCAATCATCTCGGCAGCGCGGCATGGGGCAAAACTAAAGCTCGCGTGCGCAAGGCGATGAAGGATATGACCGACGAGTTGCTCAAACTCTACGCGCAGCGCCAGGCGGCGCGAGGTCACATTTTCCCGGCCGATACGGAGTGGATGAAGGAGTTTGAAGACTCGTTCGAATACAACGAGACTGACGACCAGGCGCAAGCGATCGCCGATGTGAAGCGCGACATGGAATCACAGCTTCCCATGGATCGCCTGTTGTGCGGCGACGTGGGTTATGGCAAGACGGAAGTGGCGATGCGCGCAGCCTTCAAGGCCTTGAGCGACAACAAGCAAGTTGCCGTGCTCGCGCCCACGACCGTCCTCGCCTTCCAGCATTACGAAACTTTCAAGCAGAGGTTCGCGCCTTTTCCGCTAACCGTCGAGATGATCAGTCGCTTTCGCACGCCAAAGCAGGTCAAAGAAATTTTGCAAAGAGTCGAAGCCGGTAAAGTTGACATCCTGATCGGCACGCATCGCCTGCTCTCAAAAGATGTCAAGTTTGCTGACCTCGGCCTGCTGGTGGTCGACGAGGAGCAGCGTTTCGGCGTGCGCCACAAAGAGCGCATCAAGCAGATGCGCACACAGGTCGACGTGCTGACTATGTCGGCCACGCCGATTCCCCGCACACTGCATATGTCGCTGGTCGGCCTGCGTGACATGAGCGTGATCGAAACGCCGCCCAAAGACCGCATGGCGATTCAGACTGTGGTCGCCAACTGGGACGAAAAACTCATTCAGTCGGCCATCGAACAGGAACTCGATCGCGGCGGCCAAGTCTATTTCGTGCACAATCGCGTCGATACCATTTGGGAAATTGCGGCCAAGCTTCAATCGATGGTTCCAAACGCACGCATCGCGGTCGGCCACGGGCAAATGGGCGAAGGGGAACTCGAAAAAGTGATGCTGAAATTTATGCATCACGAAGCCGACATTCTGGTTTCAACTACGATTATCGAGAACGGCCTCGACATTCCATTGTGCAACACGATTCTGATTAATCGCGCCGAACGGCTCGGTCTGTCGGAGCTCTACCAGCTCCGCGGTCGCGTTGGCCGCTCGAATCGGCGTGCCTACGCATATCTGCTGTTGCCGTCGGAAATTGAATTAACGCCGATCGCCCGCCGCCGCCTCGCCGCGCTCAAAGAATTTTCCGATCTCGGCGCGGGCTTCAAAATCGCGGCGCTTGATCTCGAATTGCGCGGGGCTGGAAATCTGCTCGGCGGCGAGCAGAGCGGGCACATCGAAGCGGTGGGTTTCGAGCTTTACACGCAGATGCTGGAGCGCGCCGTGCGCGAGATGAAGGGCGAGGCGGGCGTCGAGGTTACGGAAATTCAACTCAATCTCGGTCTCAACATTCGCATTCCCTCCGACTATATAAAGGAAGAGAACCAGCGCCTGCGCATGTATAAGCGTGTCGCGGGCGTTGAGACCGAGTCGCAGTTGCACGATGTGCGTTCCGAGTTGATCGATCGCTATGGCGAGACGCCGCGCGCGGTTCGCAATCTGCTCGATTACGCCGCTTTAAAGTTGCAGGCAATGCGTGTGGGAGCGACTGCAATTGAGCGTAAGCGCGAATTTGTGAGCATAAAGTTCAGTCAGAATGCCTCGATTGATGCGGAGAAACTGGCGCGCTTTGTCGCTTCGCAGAGGGGCACGCAATTTACTCCGGATGGGACACTGAAATTTTCGATCAAAATCGACAGCGCGGAAGGCATTTTGCAAACGCTGCGCGATCTGCTGGAGGAATTGGCCGCCCGAGAAGAAGCCGTCCGCGAGGTATAACCGTAAAGCCGTTACAATGGTTCTGCGATGAAACCGACGCAAGAACGACGAACAAGTGGCGACCGGCGCAGGATCCGGTCGGTACGCAAAGCAATTTTTCCCGCCGCCGGATTAGGCACCCGCTTTCTTCCAGCCACTAAAGCGCAGCCGAAAGAGATGCTGCCGCTGGTCGACAAGCCCATCATTCAATATGGCGTAGAAGAGGCCGTAGCGGCCGGATGCGACCAGATCATCATTATTACCGGCCGCGGTAAGAGTGCAATTGAAGATCACTTCGACGTCAGCTACGAACTCGAAAAGATGCTCGAAGAAAAGGGCAAGACCGATCTGCTCAAGATCGTGCGCCAGATTTCCGACATGATTTACGTCGCCTACGTGCGCCAGAAAGAGGCGCTCGGCCTCGGGCACGCCGTGCTCACCGCGCGCGAATTGATTGGCGACGAACCCTTTGCCACGTTACTTGCCGACGACGTGATCGACGCGGAAGTGCCGGTGCTTAAACAGTTGATGAACGTATTCGACGAGAAGCATTGTTCGGTGATCGCGACGCAGGTGGTCGAGGGGCCGGCGATTTCTTCTTATGGAGTGATCAAAGCGAAAGAGGTCGAAGGTTCCGGTGGGAAGCTTTACGAAGTTCTTGATCTGGTGGAAAAGCCGAAGCGCGAAGATGCGCCGTCGAATCTGGCGGTGATCGGGCGCTACATCCTGACGCCGACGATTTTCGAAACCCTATCCAACATCAAGCCGGGCGCGGGCGGCGAGTTGCAGCTCACCGATGGGCTGCGCGGATTGCTCGAGCGCGAAAAACTTTACGCCTACGTCTATGAAGGCCGCCGCCACGATACTGGAGATAAACTCGGCTTCCTGAAGGCTACAGTTGAGTTCGCGCTGAAGCGCGAAGATCTCGGCGGCCAGTTCCGGGACTACCTGAAGAATCTGAAGTTGTGAATTGGCGCGGTGATGTGCCCTGATGCGAATCGACACACCTTTTATAAAATCTACACAATTCCCAGCTACAATGGTCGCGTGAAACCTACGATTTATGTGGTCGAAGACGACCCGGATATTTCTCGCCTGGTGCGCCATCATCTGGAAGGCGCGAGTTTCAACGTTCGACTCTACTCAACCGGCAACCAGGTCGTGGTCGATGCTGAGAGGCAACGTCCGGCGCTGTTTTTGCTGGACATCATGGTTCCGGGAAAAGACGGATTGGAACTTTGCCGGCAGATTCGGCAGTCGGTGTCGCTGGCGTCGATTCCGGTTATTTTCCTGACGGCGAAGAGTGGCGAGGCGGATCGCGTGCTCGGCTTGGAACTGGGCGCGGACGATTACATTCCCAAACCTTTCAGCCCGCGCGAACTGGTGGCTCGGGTGAAAGCGGTGCTGCGGCGTTTTGAGCGCCCGTTGCCGCCTTTGCCGACGAAAATTGATGAAGTGCACATCGATCCCAGCGCGATGACGTTAACCGTCCGCGGCAAGCAGGTTCCAACCACGGCCACTGAATTCCGATTGCTCGACCACTTCATGCGGCATGCGGGGCGCGTCTTTACCCGTGATCAGTTGCTTGACTCGGTGTGGCGCGACACGGCATATGTGACGCCGCGCTCGGTGGACGTTTATGTGCGACGCATCCGCGAAAAGATTGAGCCCGATCCCGAGAACCCGCGCTACCTGAAGACGGTGCGGGGCGCAGGCTACCGGTTTGAGGTTGCGCGTTGAGAAGTCGCATCTTCTTTAAATTGATGTTTGTGTTTTTGCTGGTGATCGGCGCGAGCGCGGTCGCGTTGCAGTGGACTGTGCACAAGGTGTGGCAGCACACTCTGCGCGAGCAGATCGAACGCAATCTGCGGCAGAAAGCCTTGATGTTCGCTTATCGCGTCGAGGCGGACCGTCAGCACTCGCTGGCCGATATCGCCGCGCAAGAAGGGCAGGCGGCGGGCGCACGCGCCACGGTAGTTGATCCCACCGGGAAGGTGCTCGCCGATTCGGAAGCTGACCCGAGCGTGATAGAGAACCACGCGCACCGACCGGAGATTATTTCCGCGCTAGGCGGTAAGGTTGGCGTGGACGAGCGCAACAGCCAAACCCTGGGCGTCCCTTTTTTGTACGTGGCCGCGCCGGTTTCGGGCGGAGCGGTGCGGTTGGCATATCCGCTGACAGAGATGGAAACCACGGATCGTCCCCTGGCCGTGGCCCTGTTCTGGGGATCGCTGGCCACTTTCGTTTTCGCCGTGATCGTAGCGGCCGCCGCGTCGCAATATCTGGGACGTCGTCTGGAACGGATCGTCAATTTTGCCGAGCGTGTGGCCGACGGTGATCTGACGGCTAGAATCGCGTCAACATCGACCGACGAAATCGGACAAGTAGCGGCAGCCCTCGATAAAACGACGCGTGGCGTGGAGGAAGGTTATGCCCGCGTTCAAACCAGCCAGCGCGAACTGGAAACTCTGCTCAACAGCATGCAGGACGCGGTGATTGCGGTCGACGTCGATGGGCGTGTGCAGTGGGCGAATCGCGGTATGAATCGTCTGGTGTTGCGGGCTCCACGGCTGAATGCCCCGCTCATCGATAGCGTGCGCGATCCGGATTTTCTGGATGCGATTCAAAAAGCGGCGCGTGAGCAGGTGGTTACCTCGGCGCGCTCGAACACCATTGTCGTGGGCCGCATCTTCGACGTGACCGCCGCGCCCATGCCGGGCGGCGGAGCCGTGGCCGTGTTGCGCGATCTTACTGAGACAGAGCGCATGGAGAAGAGCCGCCGCGATTTTATCGCCAACGTCTCTCACGAACTGCGTACGCCGCTGACCTCGATCCAGGGCTACACGGAGACGCTGCTCGACGGCGCACTCGTTGACAATCACGTGCGCGATTTTCTGGAGATCATCCGTAAGAATGCCGCCCGCATGTCGCGGCTTACCGAAGATCTGCTCACGCTGGCGCGCG
Source organism: uncultured Acidobacteriaceae bacterium (assembly GCA_963800565.1). Classification (GTDB taxonomy): domain Bacteria; phylum Acidobacteriota; class Terriglobia; order Terriglobales; family Acidobacteriaceae; genus Acidiflorens. Next base: position 1,031,198 of record CAWDBM010000006.1, on the reverse strand, counting down.
TTGAATCAGGTGAGCACAGATTTGACATGCAGCGGGTGAGCGCCGAAGAACTGTTACAGGATGCCCTCGAGAGCTTTCGCGAGGTGGCGCGTACTTATGGAGCCGAACTAACGATTGAGAATGCCGTCGGCACAAGCGATGTGAATGCGGATCGCGAAGCGATTCACCAGATTTTTTCCAACTTGATTGAAAATGCTTTGAAGTACGCGGCGTCGGGAAAAAAAGTTATTCTCGGGGCCCGCGCCGCCGAGAGGGGCGTCGAATTTTATGTGAGAGATTTCGGGCCGGGGATTTCCTCAGAACATCTGCCCCGACTTTTTGAGCGCTTCTACCGCGTCGATAAGGCTCGCTCGCGAGAATCGGGCGGCACCGGTTTGGGACTGGCCATTGCCAAGCATATTGTTCTGGCGCATGGCGGAACGATTCGCGCCGAGAGTGAACTTAACCACGGCTCAAGCTTTCTTTTTACTTTGACTGTGCCCGAAGGCGATTCTCGGGTCGGTCAGGTCGACTGAGTGCCGGTGCGAGCCGCGTCCAGAGTGAAATAAAAAGTGGCGCCCTGCTCGACGACTCCTTCCGCCCACACGCGACCGCCGTGTCTTTGTATGATTCTGCGCACGGTCGCGAGCCCGATGCCGTTGCCGGGAAACTCGGCTGCCGAATGCAGGCGCTGAAACGGCTGAAACAGACGGTCCGCCGATCGCGAATCGAAGCCGCTCCCGTCGTCTTTGACGAAATACGAGACCTGCCCATCCCTGATTTGCTGGCCGAACTCAACGCGTGCGCGTGGATTATGCGACGTGTACTTCCAGGCATTTTGCAGGAGATTGTCCAGCACAATCTGCATGAGACGCGAGTCGGCAAAAGCGTGGGTGACCGGTGGCAGGATGAACTCCACCTCTCGATCAGGCTCGCGGCGGCGCAATTCGTCGATGATGGGCCGGGCGAGCGCACTTAGATCGATCTGCTGGCGATGCATGGAACTCGTCGTGACCCGAGATAGATTCAACAAATCTTCGATAAGTTCGGACATGCGCCGAGCAGCCGCGCGGATGCTCTGCAGCGATTCCCTGCCTTTGGCGTCGAGTTGGTCGGAATAGTTTTTCAGCACGAGATAGCTGAATCCGTTGAGAGTGTCGAGGGGGCCCCGCAGATCAAAGAAAGCCACGCAGGCGAGCGCCAACGCGGCGGCACTCGCCAGCATGTTCATCATCAGCAACTGCGTCGAGATGGATGCTCTGGGTCGGCCGATCATGGTTGACCTTGTGGCTTGCCAATAACTCTGACTGCAACTTTGAGTAATTCGGAACTGAGGACTAAGTGCGCCTGCTGGGCTGCGGCCCAATTCACTTCGAAGCGAATTTTGTTCTGCTGCGTCACAAACTCGATCATTCCACCGTGCTGCAAAGTGAGGAATGTCGCTCACGGTCAGTTCAGCAAACTGTCGCGCGATTGGGAGGATCGCGTCGAGTCGGCCGGCCTCGGACAAGCCGACGAACAAAATACTGCAATGACCCGCTTCCTGCACTTTGGCCAGTCTCCGCACGGCAATTGTTTTTGCCGCCGATACTCTCTTCGGCTACGGTGGAGTCGAGAACGGCTCCGAAAGGATCTTTGCCGAGCACGCAGATTTCGCGCGGAGAGTCATCCGGCACGGAACTCTGCGGCCAGGTCACAAACTTGCCGAAGGTATAAAGATAGGCGGCCTTTACCTGCGACTCCGTGGCCTCTTCGGCAGCGGAAGCAACGGCCGTCAGAGAGAGGGCAAAACCGAGGCAGAGGGCCAAACGCCATGGGAGATTGCCGCACCGGTTGCGGCACGATTTAGCCGGTGGTGCAGGATCGAAGCACGAGCCATCGGTGATTGGGCTATTCACCTTTTCCACGTGATTTGACCGTAGACATTCCTCTTGATGCCGACCAGTGGGCCGGGGTCGCCCGCGGCCTCATAATGATGCGGCTGCAAAAGGTTTTGCCCGATAACGGAAAGCTCGAACTGCTTTGCGAATTGCCATGCCAGGCGAGCGTCTGCGGTTGAATAGGAATGCACCGCTTCGGCGGGTAATGCGCCGACGTAACGATAATTAAGGTCGAAATTGAAATGCTTGGCAAAATCGAGATTGGAGTTAGCAGTAGCTTCGTTGCGCGGACTGGAGCCTTCAATGATGGGCGCAGTGCCAACGTCGAGCGAATTAGGAGACCTTCTCAAGTCTATCTGTAAGTGGGAGTATGACGCTCCCAATCGCCAATAACTCTTCGGTTTCCACTCCGGGGCGATTTCAATTCCTTTCGTCGTCCCGAGAAGACCGTTGCCAAACTCGGCGGGGAGGAGATAGTGGGTCGGCGCTGGATCTGTCTCGATGTAAGGAGCGCCCGTTATATCTTCACTGAAGAGATCGCTGTGATGATTTTAGAAAGCCGCTATGTCGACATAGATTTGTTTTACCAGCAATTGTCGATAGCCTAACTCGTAACCATTGAGCTGCTCGGACCTGAAGTTAGGATTGGCGTTAAATCGGGCAAAGTAAGGCAAGCCGTTCATCATGCCGATGTAGCCGGAAAGATAAAAATTTCTTTCCGAGTCCGATGGCGTGCGTACGGCGTGCGTGAAGGAAGCCCATAGCGATTGCTTGTCAGTGGGCGTCCACAGGAGGCGAGCGCTTGGCTGCAACTGGAGTCCTGTGAAATTCGTGCGTAGAAATTTTGTGCCTAATGACAGACTGAGTCGATCATCGACTAGCCCGATATCGTCTTCCAAAAAGGCAGTAAATAGCTTGTCCGTTTCTCAAGTGGGCAAGAATACAAGACCCGAAACTACTTCGGGGTTATATCCACGGCTGACTCACGTGGCTATCGACGGCATCGAGCAAAGTGTGCGGGAGTTGACCGACGGTTGATAGCGCTATGAGAGGTACATCCGGGCGCTGCTTTCTCAGCTTCGCAGCGAGTTCGTCGCCATTCATTCCGGGCATGAGGTAATCGAGCAGGACGAGGTCGACGGTGAGACCTTCGGCGAGTATCCCGAGCGCCTCCGTGCCCGAGGAGGCTGTGAGGACAGAGTATCCGGCATCGCCGAGCAGGACTTTGCGCAGTTCGAGGGTCGCAATGTCATCGTCCACACATAGCACACGCGTCGTGCCGAGCTCCTCCACGCCGTTCCTCCGATTGTTCATTTGTTCAACGACTGGCAAAAACCAAACAGAAGCGACACATCATTTCAAGGTTGTTATCGTTTCGGTATACAGGGTTTTACCGGTTACTAATGAGTAAGTAGACAAATGGAATCATGCGATTTCTGCGCGTCAAAAGCGGTTGGATGAAGGGGCCGGCCCTGCTTTTCGTAAGGGGTGGCCCGAAATTCACCGGTCTGTAACCTGCCCCAGGAGGCTAGGAATTATGCTTTTCACAAGATGTGTGGCACACTTTCTGGCATCGAGCAATAGGCGGTTATCCCTATGAGTACAGCCAGTGTCAAAACGCCTGAGCCATCGCATTCGGTCCTGGTGCAGCGCACGGTCGAAGCCTGCGAACTGGCGCGCCAGGCCGCTGCAATAGCGGCGGAGGGAATCGCCACGGGGTCGATGTCTCGCTTGAATGCTATACGTCAGTGCGAAAAAGATCTCGATGCCATCGACGTGGAAGTTGATTCTGGCGTCACCACGACCATCAGCCACGTGCCCGAGGACGAGACACGCCAGTTGCTGGCGTGTATGAAAGTGATGATCGGGCTGGAGCGCATCGGTGACTTGCTCTTGAGTTTTGCCACCAGCGCTCAGGCGGCGGGCGGGCGGCTCGATTCGCAGGATGCTCGCGATTTGACCCATATGGCAACCGTCCTGGAAAAAATGCTGGCCGACGTGGGCCTGTCGTTTTCCCAGAAGGATGTCAAGAAAGCCATCGATGTGTTGCGAGCTGATGCGGAGATGGACCGCCTGCGAAACATCATCTTTCTACGGCACATTGAGAATCCAGAAAATGTTGCCCGCCATGCCAGCCTGCAAGTGATCTTTATGACGCAATCTCTCGAACGCGCCGGCGATCATGCCAAGAATCTAGCCGAAGAAGTTTGCCACTTCGTCAGCGGGCGCAGCATCCGTCACCTGCTCATGGCCTACGACAAGCCGAAGGAGCAGATGTTCATCGAGTGGCTGCGGCACAAGGAAGACAAAGCGCAATAAGGCAACTTCTGTTTCCGCTCTTCTTGCAGTCCGTCAGTCCTAGTTATATATCCACTAATCGTAAAAGCGGCATTTTGCTCGCCGCCGAGATGGAACGGCGTTACAATTCCCGGTTTATCGTTGCACCTTTTCCCGAAGACTAACTCGCTCGCCGGGAAGCAGGAGAACAAGTTATGAGAGACGTCAGACTTCTGGCGTGGATTGTATTCGCGGTTCAGGTGTCGGCCGCGTGGGGGCAACCCGCGCCAGTTCCAGTGGCGCGCAATAATACCGATCGACGCGTCACACTCGACGTAGTCGTAACCGACAAGGCCGGGAATCCTGTCCCCGGCTTGCAGCAGTCTGATTTCACTATTCTCGATGACAAACAACCGCAGCCAATCCTCTCCTTTGGCGAGTACGCTGGAAGCAGCAAAGATGCTCCGCTGCAAGTGGTTCTACTTATCGATGCGGTCAACGCCAACTCTCGGGCGGTAAGCAATGTTCGACAGCAACTGGAGAAATTTCTACGCCAGGGAGACGACCGCCTGCCCGTGCCCATGTCCCTGCTCTTATTTACCGACAAGTCTTTTCAGGCTCAAGGTGGAATCACTCGCGACCGGAACGCATTAGTGAACTCGGTGCATTCCGCCGATTTAGGCCTGCGCACTTTTGGCAGAGCGTCAGGATTCTATGCTGGTGCGGAAGAAATGCAGCTTTCCATCCACAATCTCGAAGATTTCACGGCGTTTGAAGCAAAACAGCCAGGGAGAAAGCTGTTGATCTGGCTCAGTCCGGGGTGGCCGTTGCTTTCAGGACCGTATGTGGACATGACCGAGAAACATATGGAGGAGGCGTTCCATGTCATTGTTCGGATATCAACGAGGATGCGAGAGGCTCGGGTCACGCTTTACAGCATCGATCCGCTCGGAATGGACGATGCGGGCGGATTCCGAACGTTTTACTACGAGAGCTTCCTCAAGGGTGTGGTTTCGGCGAGTAAGGTACAAAATGGGAACCTCGGGCTGCAGGTCATTGCAGTGCAAAGCGGTGGGCGAGTTCTTAACCAAAGCAATGACATTGCCGGATTGATTGGCAGCTGTGTGGCGGACGCGAAAGCCTACTACACACTTTCCTTTGGAGCCGCCGATGCCGACCATCCGGATGAGTATCACAACCTTCAAGTCAAAATTGACAAGCCCGGACTCGAAGCCCGCACGCGGACTGGATATTACGCGCAGCGGCGAGAGGTTGCGAAATGACGAACTGAGTTCCCTGCAGGCCGACCGCTTGCGGCGGGAGGGGACTAGGTATCCGCCATCTGTCTATGACTTAGGGAAATGGAGAGATGCGATTCTGCGAAATGCGTGTACAATCAGGGCCTCAGGAGCGCTTTTCGTGCGTACTGCCAGCCGACTTCTACCATCAAAGTCTATTAAGCGCCTACTTGGCTGGGTCGTCGCCTTGGGAGTGTGCGGGGGTGCCTCCGCACTCGCCCAGGTGCCCTATTTCAACACGGGCAGCGGGGATTCTTCGTTTTCGCAAATCGATTTCACGGTTATGTATCTTGACCAGATGAACCGGGCCAAGGAGAAGAGCGCTCACCAAAAGGCCCAGGATAAGGAGCTTATCGACTCGGGTGCAATATCAGCGCTCGACCTGGATGCTCCCAACAAAGCAGTGGAGGACTACAACCACGCCACGTCACTGCTGAAAGCCCAGAACGCGAAAGAAGCAACCCGATACATGCAAAGGGCGATCGCCGAATATCCCAAGTTCGTCTCCGCCCACATTGGGCTCGGGCTCGCCTACCTCGATCAGGAAGACACGACGCGTGCGAGGAGCGAGTTCGAAACGGCCGCAAAGTTGGATGACAAGTATCCCGGATCGTTCGCCCATCTCGGCCAGTTGGCATTGTCGCAGAACGACTTTGTGACGGCACAATCAGCATTGGAAAAAGCTGCTTCCGTACAGCCCTTGGACGCCAAGATTCTTTGTGGTTTGGCGTACGCGCAAAATGGAACTCACCAATACCGGCAGGCCCTCGAAACTGCACGGCGTGTGCATGGTCTCGATCACAAGGGATTGGCGAATGTGCACTACGTAGCCGCCTCGGCTGCGATGGCTGTCAACGATTTCGACGCCATGGAGCACGAACTCGGATTTTTTCTGAGCGAAGACCCCACCAATGCCTTTGCTCCGACGGCGCGTCTGAACCTGGCTGCGCTTACTCACAATAGGGCGGTAAAGGCAGCGGGTACCGGTGGTCCGCAGCTAACGACCACCACGGTCTCCTCTCCCCAGACCCAGACCTTTCCCAATACTGACAGGTTGAAGGCGCAGCTGAGCGGAGTAGGCGATGAATCCGCGAACCAGATCTGCGACGACTGTGACGCTCTGGCCGATGCGAGCCCAGTCCCGGAAGGCTCCGGCAATGGCGAGGTTTCGGATGTTCCTCGGGGCCTTCCCTCCCGCTCTAGCACCTGGACCATTCGTAAGAGCGTGGACGAAGTTACTCTGTTCTTCGCAGTAAGCCATCATGGACACATGGTGAACGGTCTGGAGCAATCCGACATCCAGATCCGGGACGACAACAAGCCTCCGGAAAAGGTGATGCAATTTGCTCCTCAGTCTAAACTCCCTCTGCGACTGGCTCTCCTCGTCGACACGAGCGGTTCGGTGCACGACCGTTTTTCGTTTGAAAAACACGCGGCGGCGGAGTTCATCCAGAAAATGCTGAGTAATGCTTCCGATCTGGGATTTATAGCGGGTTTTTCCAGCGGGCCGGTGGTGACCCAGGATTTCAGTTCAGATCCGGTTGAATTAGGAAAGGGAATTGAGAAGCTGGCGAACGGAGGAGGAACAGCTCTGTTTGACGCGGTGTCATTTGCTTGTTGGAAACTGGCCGCGTATCCCGATCGCGAGCGGGTTGCGAGGGTCCTCGTGATTCTGAGCGATGGCGAAGATAATTCCAGCCACAGCAGCCTGAAGCAAAGCCTCCAGGTAGCCGAGAAGACGGGGGTGACGATTTATACCGTTAGCACCCGAGAGGACCGTGGCGATAAGACCGATGCCGACAAAGTGTTAGAACTCCTGGCGGAGCGCACTGGAGGCGAGGCATTATTTCCCGGCGACATTCTCACTCTGGGCAAGTCTTTCGATAAATTACACGATGTGATCCGCAGCCGCTACTTCATCGCCTATCGGCCCGCTGATTTCCAGCCCGATGGGAGCTATCGGACGATCAGTATCGTTGCTGAAAAGGGCGGAAAACGGATGCAGGTGCGGGCTCGCAAGGGCTACCATGCTCGGCTGGAAGCGAACCCCCGCTGAGCCGGGCCCTCGACAAGCCGCGTCTGCTGATCCGATCTACGCGCCACTGGCTACGCTGCCGGCTCTTGACAGTCTGAGTCTCCGAGGCGAGACTCAATTCAGCCCCTTCGGATAATCTCTCCGCCTTCTCGATTAATGAAGAGCGGAATTTGACTGCAACCTTGTTCATGCACGGATCCGCCCAACCCGAAGATCGATTAGAGCCAGATCGATTAGAGCCAACGAGCAGCCACGAAAGATCAGTCGGGGCAGTGGGCTCAAATGGCGATCCCACCAATGGCAACCGCGTGCTTGCGGAAACAGAATTAGACTCAGCGCTGCAGTTGCTGGTCGAGCGTGCGCAATACATCACGGGCGCTACAGGGACGGCTCTTGCGTTGCCGCATGGCGATGAGATGGTGTGCCGCGCCAGCGCTGGTTCTTCAGCGCCGAGCGTGGGGGTGCGGCTGCAGGTCCGGTCCGGGCTGACGGGCGAGAGCATCGCGCGACGGCAGTTGCTGCGCTGCGATAATGCGGAGTCTGACCCGCGGGTGAATCTGGACGCCTGCCGCGCGCTGGGCATAGCATCGATCGTCGTGTTGCCATTGCTTCGGAAAAACGGCGAGGTGCGCGGGCTCTTCGAGTTGTTCTCCGATCATCCTTACGCCTTCGAAGAACGCGACCTGATTGCTCTGGAGCGTATGGCTGCGCTTACCGTGACCGCGCTTGATCTGGCGGAGCAACGCGAGAAGTTTGTGCCAGCGGTCGTTCCGCAGCGTGCTCCCGAAACGGCAGTGGACAGTTCTGTGGATCACGTGGCTCCTGTTGAATCCAGCGTCGCGCAGACGAAGCCTTCGATTACGCCTATTCCTTTCAGCCCGGACGTTCCTGCATTGCCGCTTGATGCTGCGTTGCAGGTCCCCCTTCATAGTGTCGCGGATAGTCTTTCTGATTCTGAGTTCGCGGAGCCGCCAGTTTCTCGCGCCGAATTAACCGTAGTCGCACCGTCCCCGGAGCCTGTAACGCCGGCGCTTCCTATCCCTGCTGTCGTGACGACGCCGATGATTACTCCGCCGATTGTGACTCCGCCAATCGTTACCTCGCCCGATTTGGAGCCTGCTGACGCGATCGCGCCCGCAGCGGTTCCCGAGGCGATGTTGCGTGTGCAGAAATGCGCAACTTGCGGATTCCCCGTTTCCGACGGCCGAACGCTCTGCCTCGATTGCGAGAAGAAGGATCGAGAGAAAAAAGAGCTGGAAAAGAAACGGCGCGATCTGGAGCTCGATCGCGAAAAAGATGAGAGTCGAGGCAGCCAATCAGCGAGTGCGCCCTCCAGTGCCGAGCCGGCGTCAGCCTTAGCGCCCGCCGATGGCGCGCAACCGGAATTTATTCCTGCCTTTCTGGCAAACGCCAAGCCGGCGCAGGAATCGTGGCTGGCCGATCACGTCAACCTGCTGGCTATCGTTGTGTTGATTCTGGGTATCCTGGTCGCGGTGGTGGTCTTTCGATAGCACCGATTCGATAACCATTCATGCACTCAAAAGTGCCGTTTTCCTTGACAAATCGCCGTTGGAAGCCATACTCTGCGCTTAATCGTTTGTTACCACACACAGGTGCCCAAGCATGAAGAATGTGTATGAAGTTTTACGGCAGAAGGAACTGGAGTTGACCAGGCTGGAGAAAGAAGTCGAAGCCTTGCGCGTCGCCGCTCCGCTGCTTTCGGACGAAAAAGAACAGCAGATAGAAGCGGCCAAGCCCACTCTGGCCGCAGCTCAACCACCGCAACCCGTCCGTATTCCACCGGTGGTTGCCGCCCAGGGGGCAAGCACTCCGGCGCGGGTCGCGGGGTGGGAAGACGCGGCCAAGCGCTGGCCCTGAGCAAATCCGTTGGTCGCGGTAGGGAACGGGCTTGCCCCGCTCACCCATCATTGGAATTGATCAAGGAAATTCTATTCACCACCAAGGGCACGAAGGCCCACGAAGGAAACTCAAAACCTTCGTATTCCTTCGTGCCCTTGGTGGTTTGTGCCTTTTCTCCGCGCCGGGAGACTGCGTTTTTTCGCAAAACAGCCGCTTCAGTCGACCATCGTAAAAGCCAGCGTCAACAATGTCTTTTGCTCGACCTCGTGCGCCTTGGCCGAACCAGTCGCCGGGCTGGCGCTTCCAGAGCGCTTCACCGAGTGGACAGGACGGTCATTAGCGATATGTTTTAAGCGCGGCAGCATGTAAGAGAGCGCTCCCATATTGGCCGGTTCTTCCTGCACCCACACGATGTCTCGCGCTGAACCTTGGCGCTCGAACTCGGCAGCGAGTTCGGCCTCGGGGAAGGGATACATCTGCTCGAGGAAAACTATGGCTGTGCTCGCATCTTCGCCGTCTTTTTCATTTCGCTTCTGGCGCTCGGTGCGGAGTTCGTGGCCGATCTTGCCCGTGCAAAGTAGAATCCGCTTGGCATCCTGTACTTCGGCGTCCGGAATCACCGGCAGAAACTGCTGATGCGTCAAATCTTCCAGCGGAGAAAGAGCATCCGGATGGCGCAGCATGCTCTTCGGCGTGAAAACAATCAGCGGCTTCCTCCACTTGCGTAATGCCTGCCGGCGCAGCAAATGAAAATACTGGCCCGCATTCGAAGGCTGGCAGATCTGAATGTTGTCGCGCGCCGCCAACTGCAAGAATCGTTCGATGCGCGCACTGGAATGCTCCGGCCCCTGGCCTTCATAACCGTGAGGAAGCAACAGCACGAGGCCAGACAAGAGATTCCACTTATCCTCGCCGGCGCAAACAAACTGGTCGATGACCGCCTGCGCGACGTTGGCGAAATCGCCAAACTGCGCCTCCCACAGCACGAGAGCCTCGGGATAATCGCGGCTGTAGCCATATTCAAATCCCATGACACCCGCTTCTGAAAGAGTCGAGTTATAGATGTCGCATGGCGCCTGGCCCGGCGTGATGTGGCGCAGTGGAACATATTCCGATTCATCCTCTACATCGATCAGCACCGAATGCCGCTGATTGAATGTCGCCCGTCGCGAATCCTGTCCGCTGAGGCGTACCGGAATTCCCTGCTTCACTAAGCTCGCAAAGGCCAGCGCCTCGGCCATTCCGTAGTCGACCGGCTTCTTGACGGTCCCCATCTCCCGCCTCTGCTCGAGCAACTTTTTCACTTTGGGATGGATGTGGAAACCGTCCGGATAAGTCGTCAGCCGCTCGGTCAGTTCGATTAACTCCTCGCGCGACACGCCGGTCGGCTGCTCGTATTCCGCTTTATAGCGGCCGCCGAAGTAGTTGTCCCAATACTTCGGCAGATCGCGCAGCAGCGGCTTCTTGGTAAACTTCGTCGCAGCCTTCTGTGCAGTTTCGTACTCTCTCTTCACCGCCTGCGCGCGCTCCGCGATGTTGTCATCATCCAGGCCAACGTATTTTCCATAAATTTTATAAAGCGGCGGATGCTCTTTAATCGCCTTATACATCAGCGGTTGAGTCACCGTGGGATCGTCCACTTCGCTATGCCCGTGGCGCCGGTATCCAATCAGGTCAACAACCACGTCGGTGCCGAATTGATATCTGTATTCGGTGGCGATGCGCGCGATCCTTATCACCGCGTCAACGTCTTCGCCGTTGACATGAAAAATCGGAATCGCCTGCCGCCGCGCCAGTTGCGCCGAGAAGCGCGAGGAATGCTCTTCGCGCGCATTGGTCGTAAAGCCGATCAGGTTGTTAACGATGAAGTGGATGGTCCCGCCGACGGTATAGCCGCTCAAGTCGGCGTAATTCATCGTCTCAGCAGTGATCCCTTGGCCCGCAAATGCCGCGTCGCCATGCACCAGCAGCGGCAGATATTTCGCCCGGCCGCCTTCACCGGCGCGGTCTTGCTTGGCGCGCGTGCGTCCGACAGTCACAGGATCCACGGCTTCAAGGTGGCTGGGATTCGATGCAAGATGGATATGGATTTTCTTTCCATTCTTCGTGACATACTCGCCGGTCGCGCCCATGTGATATTTCACGTCGCCTGATCCGAGCACACTCCGAGGATCGACATCTTCGAACTCGGCAAACACCTCTTCCGCTGGACGATTGGCCACATGGATCACCATGTTGAGGCGGCCACGATGGCTCATTCCCATCACCAGTTCCACCGCGCCGCGCTCACCGGCGACGTCCAAAACCTGATCGACTGCGGGCAGCAGCGATGTGCTGCCTTCGAGCGAGAAACGCTTGTTGCCGAGATAGCGTTGCTGCAGCGTCTGCTCAAACAGGTCGGCGCGCACCAATAAATCGAGTGCGCGTTGCTGGTCAATGACTATGGCGGGTGCGTCGGCTTCGATCCGTTCCTGAATCCAACGGCGACGCTCGGGGTCGGCGATGTGCATGAACTCCACGCCCACGCTGCCGCAATAGATACTCCGCGCCTCCCGCGCAAAGTCGTTGTCGATGGCGAGGTCCGGGTGCGGTTGCGGAGGCAGCAGGCCGAGCGGATTCAGTTCCGCCTCCAGATACCCGTACTGGCGAAAGAGATTAAAAACGCGCTCGCGTTCGTAATTTTCTGAAACAGACGGAGTTGACACCGATGAAGACGAGATCGTGGGAGTTGCTCTCCCCGTGGCATTGCGAGTTGAAGTTGCCATAAGTATCTTCTATAGAATAACGGATGATCCGCCGGCTGTGGTCGATTCATCCGTAGGATCCTGCGAAACGAAAGTACTCGGGTCTATTTCTCAGACGCCGATTGGAGGTGCCCTTTGGACAACGGAATCATTGACGTGCCCAGTCGTTACTCCGTGCCCGACACGCTGGCGCGGTTGCAGGCGATCCTCAAAGAGAAGGGCATGATGGTGTTTGCTCTCGTCGACCATAGTGGAGAAGCGGCGAAGGCCGGCCTCGCGATGCGTCCGACGCAGCTGCTGATTTTCGGGAGCCCAAAGGGTGGTACGCCTCTGATGGTCTCCGCGCCTCGCTTGGCCATCGACCTTCCGCTGAAGGCGCTTGCCTGGCAAGACGAAAAGGGCCAGGTCTGGCTCTCCTATAATTCGCCGGAATATCTTCAGCAGCGGCACGGTTTTCCCACCGACCTGCTTAAAAATATCGCGGGCGTGAGCGCACTCATTCAGAAGGCTGTGGAATAATAAATCGGTCAAAGGCTTCACCACAGGGAACACAGAGAACCACAGAGGCGAAAAATAGCTCTCCCTGTGTTTCTCTGTGTTCCCTGTGGTGAGGACCTTTCTCCGCATTAAGATATTTTCCGGCGCCATTTCATGCCCGAGAATCCCAACCCCAATCGTGCCCGCGATCATCTCGCCAATGAACGCACGTTTCTGGCATGGGTGCGAACCGGCGTCGCAACCATCATCTTCGGATTTGCCATCGGCCGCTTCTCGATTGCACTGCGCGAGTTCATGAAATTTGAAGGACACTCCACCGCCACGCCCGGCCTCACCACATGGCTCGGCATCGTTTCGACCATCGGAGGAGTGCTGCTGATTCTCGCCGGCTTGAGGCGCTACCGTGTCACTAAGCTGCAACTCGAGTCCGATACCTTTGAGCCCGCCGGCTTCGTCATCGATTTCGTATCCTACCTGCTGGGCATCTTCGGATTAGTCCTCGCGGGGTATCTCGCATATATCGAGATTTACAGCAAATGAGCGGCTCTAATAAGGTGAAGCATGGCGCATGAAGAAGAGAAAGAAGCTGCGGGTCGAGCGGCCGCAAAACTCGTCCGGGATGGCGACATCGTCGGCTTAGGCACCGGCTCAACCGCCTACTTCGCCGTGGTGGCCATCGGCGAGCGCGTGAAGGCGGGGTTGAAAATTGTCGGAATCCCAACCTCCGTACAAACCGCCGATCTGGCGCGATCGGTCGGCATCCCGCTGACCACACTCGACGACCACCCCGAGATCGATGTCACCATCGACGGCGCCGATGAGGTCGATCCCAAACTCAACCTGATCAAAGGCGGAGGCGGCGCCTTGACCCGCGAGAAAGTCATCGCGACGGCTTCGAAGAAGATGGTAGTCGTGGCCGACTCGGGGAAGGTTGTTGCGACGCTGGGCAAATTTCCTCTACCAGTCGAGGTCATTGCCTTTGCCCGAACCGTGATCGAAAAGAGAATCGTATCGTTAGGCGCAACACCGAAGTTGCGCACAAAGCCCGACGGCAGCCCCTTCATCACCGACAACGGCAATCAGATTCTCGATTGCAGCTTTGGAAAGATCGACGATCCGGCGGGGCTGGCGCGGAAGTTGAGTGATACTCCGGGCATCGTCGAGCATGGGCTGTTTATCGGAATTGCGAAGCTGGCGCTGGTGGGCCGGGGATCATCCGTCGAAGAACTGCGCCCCTAAAATTGGCAACCCGCACGTAGGGGCAGGTGCCCCACCTCCCGAGCCTAGCACAGCTAGGCAGCCCTTTCGTCGGCTCAACCCGCAATCTCCCGCAGCGCTGCCAGCAGCCTCTCCACTTCCTCCAACGTGTTGTAATGCACCAATCCAATGCGCAGAAATCCCCCCAGTCTCTCGACATCTAACTGCTCAGTGAGATTCAGCGCATAATAATTTCCATCCCAGGTGAAGAAGCCGCGCTCGCCGAGCTTCGTTGCCAGTTCCAACGGCGTGTGGCCTTCGACGCGGACGACAAATGTCGCGCAACGATTGTCGAAGCGTTGCGGATCGCTGATGCCATAGAGCTTCAATCCCGGAAGCGCCAGCAAGCCAGCAATCATCTTCTCCGTCATCTCGCGTTCATGTTGATGAATCGCTGCGTGCGCCGCCAGAATCGCTTCCCGGCGGGTTGGGACCTGAGGCTTTGCCCGCCGTCCAAGTTCCTCCCAGTAATCGACGCAGGCTTTAATGCCCGCGATGCACTCGTGATTGAGCGTGCCCCACTCCCAGCAATTCGGAATGTTGTCGGTGTTGGGACGAAGTTTATACGGGCGCAATCTTTTTAAATGTTCGCGCTTGCCGTAGAGAACGCCCATGTGCGGCCCGAAAAATTTATACGTCGAGCAAACCAGAAAATCGCAGTCAAGCGCGCGCACGTCAATCGCTCCATGCGGGGAGTAGTGGACAGCGTCGATATAACTCAGTGCCCCCACTTGCCGCGCCAGTCGAACCACTTCGGCGATGTTGTTGATCGTTCCCACTGCGTTCGACGCATAGCCAACTGCTACAATTTTTGTGCGCTCACCGATTTTGGCCGCCAGGTCGTCCATGTCGAGCGTGCAGCCTTCTCCGTTGAATTTCACCATACGTATGGTCACACCTTTTTCTTCCAGCGCTTTCCACGGCGAAAAATTCGCATCATGGTCGAGCAGGGTAACCACGATTTCGTCGCCGGGCCCTAGATCGCGTCCGAGCGCGCGGCTCATGGCGTAAGTCAGCGTCGTCATGTTCGGCCCAAAGACGATCTCATCGGCGTCGCAATTTAGAAAATCGCCCATCGCTGCCCGCGCTTCCGCGATCATGCCGTCGGTGTTGCGGCTGGTCAGATAGGCGCCGCCGGTGTTCGCATTATTCCGCAAAAGATAATCCGCGATCGCATCAATCACACGCCGCGGCACCTGCGTTCCGCCAGGGCCGTCGAAGAAAACGGCAGGCTGTTCATTGACTTTCTGCGCAAGCGCCGGGAATTGCGACCGCACCCAAGTGAGGTCAAGCGCAGAAGGCAAAGTTGTTAAAGATGAAGAAGGCACTCGTTCAGCCGTGGGCATAGCAGACATTCTAATGCGAGGCCGGCGCTTTGCTCAGTTCTAAGCATTTAGCGCGGTAAAAAGCTACGCTTCGCAGCTACGCTACCTGTCCGCTGGGATTCGGACTTGGAAGTTGCCTGTTCTTTCCCGACGTGCCTTTGTTGTCGGCGTCCAGCTTAATGCGCGTGACCCGTGTTGTTTCATGGACTAGATCATCGGTCGCGCGGGTTCCGTCTCCTGCCATGACAGAGCCAGCGGCTAAGGCAAAGCGCAGGGCATCCGCCTGATGTTCAAAATACAAAATTACTTGTCCCGACATAAATACTTCTCCCTGAGTCTGTCTTCGCAACGCCCATGCAGAACGCAGACGGCGACTGGCAAGATCGAATTAAGACGCAGGTGGCGCGGCCATGACGAAGTGCCGACGCTGACACAACAATTGTGTTGATTGTCGAGGAAGGCTCGCGGTGGTAATAGTGCTTTTGTTGGTTCTCGCCTCATCGTGATGCAGGCGGTTTTCGCAAAGACGCGTTCGAGAGGACGATGGGAGGGATTACCGAAGGCTCGTTTTTTCTGCGCCGAGTTTCCGCATACGGCCATCTAAGGATAGAATTACTGCATAGCATGTTAAGGGTTGTTTCCAATCGGGGCGTTTTCGTGAGAGCTGTGTGTGTGCTCGCGATCGCGCTGATGTGTGTGATGGGTATGGCGCAGGCCACCCACTCGCACAACGACAACGATGAGAACTCCGCTACCGCGCGCCATAGCTGTTCAATCTGCGCCAGCGCTCACGCTGGAATCAGCACCCAGACGATCGCCTCGGCGCCCGTTTTGTTCACCGCGCCGCTGGCAATTTTCGTTGCCGAAGTTTCTCCAACCTTCCGCCCCGCTACTACTCAGTTCATTCGTCCTCCACCCACGTTCTGATCCGGCGCCTGACTCCGTAGTTATTTCCGAAACGGCCCGCGACCCTTCAACCTCGATCATCTCTCGATCCCGATTGAACTGGCCTCAGAACCTTTTGTTGGAGGAATCAATGCATTCGCTTTATAAGAATTGGTTGGCCGCCGCTACCCTCGTCGCGGCCGTGACGTTAAGTGGCGGAAGGCTGCGCGCAGAGCCGACGAATGCGGGCGCGCCGTCGTCCGGAAGCGCGGGAACGATTAACGGCGCCGTACTCGATCCGTCGGGCGCGGTAGTTCCGAATGCCACAATCGAAATTCATAACCCAGTCACCGATTTTGAACGCAAAACCGCCACGGACGCCAAGGGGGCTTTCACCTTCGTAAACGTGCCGTTTAACAACTACCACATGACGGTTACGGCCGAGGGTTTTGCCACCAGCGCGCAGGATGTGGAGGTGCGCTCGGTGGTGCCAGTCATCGCCCAAGTCAATCTTCAGGTCGTCGCCTCGGCCACTACGGTTTCGGTCGAAGCCGCCGGCGATTTGGTGGAAAACGATCCGACTTTCCATGCCGACGTGGACAAACAGTTGATCGACAGACTGCCGATGGGCAGCGGGTCGTCTTCAATGAGTACGCTGGTCGGATTGGCGACTCCGGGGGTTGCTTCTGACTCCGACGGCCAGATCCACGGCTATGGCGACCATGCCGAGAATTCGTTCTCCATCGACGGCCAGCCCATGACCGACCAGTCAAGCAAGACATTCTCAAACCAGGTTTCGGTAGACGCGATTCAATCCATGGAAGTGATCGCCGGCGCGCCGCCCGCCGAATATGGAGGCAAGACCAGCGTTGTGATTGTAGCGGCCACACGCTCCGGCCAGGGTTCGACGACGCCTCACGGCAGCATCTCCACTTCCTATGGCTCTTTTGGATCGACCAATCTCGCGGCCGATCTCGCTTATGGCGGCAAGAGCTGGGGAAACTTTATTTCCGTTGCCGGGCTAAACAGCGGCCGCTTTCTCGACGCGCCGGAATTCGCTGTGATTCACGACAAGGGCAACGAACAGAATCTGTTCGACCGCATCGACTATCAAATCTCGCAGGGCGACTCGATTCATCTCAATCTCGGCTACAGCCGCAGCTGGTTCCAGACGCCGAATTCGCTGGATGCCGAAAATGCGACCGCATGGAGCGGACTGAGCGGAGTCCTTCCTCCGGCCCAGAATTACGGCGGTGTTGTTCCCATCGGCACTCCCACCGGATTCACGCCTGGTGTCACGGTTGGCTCAGCCGATCAGCGCTCTAAGATTGGCACCTTCAACATTGCGCCTTCGTGGACGCGCCTCATCAGTACCAACGCTGTATTTACGCTGGGCGCCTTTGTGCGTCGCGACGATTACGACTACTACCCGAGCAATAATCCTTTCGCTGACCTCGGGCCGCCGAGTTTGCAGAGACAATCCGTGGGTCAGAATCGCACGCTCACCAACACCGGAATTCGATCCGACATTTCCTACGCCAAAGGGAAAAATAACATCAAGGCGGGCGTCACCTACGCACAGACATTTCTCGATGAGAACGACCGCATCGGAATCGTCGACCCTGCCTACAATGCGCCGTGCATCACTGCGTCACCATCAACGCCCTTGTTCCGATACGTTCCGATCCCCGGTTACACCGACCCCTCGCAGTGCGTCGGTGGCGGCTACCAAACGAATACCGGCCCGGGTACGGATCCGCGGTTTCCAGGTAACCCGAATGCCCCGGGCACCGCTTTTTATCCCTTTTTCAATCCCATCCTCGCTCCTTACGACTTGACGCGCGGTGGAAGCCCTTACGTTTTCAAGGGGCACACCGATGTAAAGGAACTCGCTCTCTACATTCAGGACTCCATCTCGGTCGGGCACTGGTCGATGAATCTTGGCATGCGCGGAGACGTTTACAATGGCCTCACCCAAGCCAGCCAGGCCGAGCCGCGCATTGGAATCTCTTACAACATCAAAAAGACGGGCACGGTTCTGCGCGCGTCTTACGCGCGCACGCTGGAATCTCCCTTCAATGAAAATTTAATTCTCTCGAGCATCGGTTGCAGCAACCCGGTTCTCAGTCCTCTGCTTGCTTGTTCGCCTGTCGTGCCGGGCACTTTTCAGGCGAATCCTTTAAATCCCGGCTTCCGCAACGAGTTTCATCTTGGACTTGAGCAGGCGTTCTCGCGCTACCTCGTCTTTTCCGGCGAGTGGATTTCAAAATACACCCACAACGGTTACGATTTCAGCGTGCTCGGCAACACTCCTATTACTTTTCCGATTGAGTGGCACAATGCAAAAATTCCTGGATACGCGGGTAGCATTAGAGTCCCCAATCTGCACGGCTTCTCAGCCCAGATGGTCTTCTCGAGCGTGGCGGCGCGCTTTTTCCATCCGCAGATTGGTGGAGCCGGCGCAACGGTTTCGACCACCAACCTACCCTTCCGAATCGATCACGACGAAAAATTCAACGAGACGACGCACCTGCAATATCAGCCCTGGAAGCGGGGCCCTTGGTTCGGATTCAATTGGCGTTATGACAGCGGCCTGGTTGCAGGGAACGCTCCCTGCTACGGAGTGCTTCCGGGGAACGATTGTCCGCAGTCGATTACGACCGGGCCGCCCACCGTCTCTCTAACCGACGCTTTCGGAAATCCGTTGAGCGCCGACCAGGAGTACCAAGCCGGATTTACTTGCGCAGGCACCACCGCAACTCCCACCACTCCGTTGCCCCCTACTTGCCTGGCGTCGCAATTCGGATCCAACCGGATAAAAGTGCCCGCACCCAATACCCAGAACGACGATCACAACCCGCCGCGCATCGCTCAGCGCAGCTTATTCGATGTTTCGGCGGGCGACGATAACCTGTTCAAAGGCGACCATTACAAATGGAGTCTGACGTTCACCGCCATCAACATTGCTAACAAAGTAGCGCTATATAACTTTCTTTCCACCTTCAGCGGGACGCACTTTGTGACACCGCGTGCGCTGACGGCTCAACTGGGATTCCACTTCTAAGCTCGCGTTAGGGACGGGCGCCTCACCTGTCCCAGCCGAGCACAGTTCGGCAACTGCCGACGATCGTTGCGAGCCGAAGGGAGCCCGCAAACCTCGCGTCTACTGCAGTCTTGCGTATTCGGTTTTGACCTCTTTCAGCAGCGGCAGGTCGGGGTCAGCGTCTTTCCAATCGGCAAGAAAATTCTGATAGGCAATGCGAGCTTTCGGCGCATCGCCTTCCTTTTGCGATAGCCGGCCCAGTTCCAATTGCGCTACCTCGTAAATCGGGTCAGGGCCGCCGCGGGCTTTGAGGTCGAGGACCTTCTGAAAGTCCTGCCGTGCTTCGGGATATCGGCCAAGGGACTCATAGGCCAATCCGCGCGTGAAGAAAATACCGGGACTGCCGCGAGCGTAGAGCGCCGCACCGTTGATTAAATCAATCGCTTTGGCCGGATCGGCTTTGGCCTGATTGGCCGGCCGCAGAGCGACAATGGCCCGAATCATGGGCGCGGCCACGTTCACCGCCATCGTATCGTTCGGATGCGTGCGCTGTATCTCATCTGCCACGGCTGCCGCCTTCTGGTCTTCGCGCATGATGGCCAAGGCCATACCCGAATTCCACAAGACGCTGAAGGTGTGTGGGGGTTGCAGCGCTCCGTTGACCTCGGCAATGGCTTCACTGCGATTGCCCACCAGCGCCTCGGAGCCGGCAAGACTGGATTCGAGGTTGGCGCGACCCTGCAGATGGAGGCGCTCGAATACGTCCGCAGTCTGGCGTGTCAGATCGCGCGCCTTCTGCAACTGACCGCGAGCGGTAGCCAGCCCAGCCCGGAATGCGAGAACGGCCAGATCTCCCTCCGGAGTCCCCGAGGCAAGCTGCAGTTCTTTTTCCATTTCGGCATCTTTGCCTTCGGCCCAATCGCAGCTAGCCAGGCCCACATGAAATTGCATCGGAGCTGTCTTGCGCTGCAGCGCCATATTGAAAGTGGCTCGCGCCTCCTCGATTCGGTTTAATCCCTCGTAAGCCATGGCAAGATTCTCGTAACCGGTTATTGAATCCGGGTCAACTTCCACCGAGCGCTTTGCGTTCTCCAGCGCATTGTCGAATTGCCCGAGTTGGTTATAAATGTTCGCCAAATTGCTGAATGGCGTCGAATCGCGCGGATAGGTCTGGCGATAGAGTTCATAAGCGGTAATGCCTTTGTCGAGCTGGCCATTATCGCTGTAATAGTGCGCCATGATGTAAAGCTTCTCGCGCTCGCTGGCGCGGTCGCGCAACTCGAATGCCTTCTGCCGGTTTTGCTCCGAAAGCTGCGATTGTCCCAGATTGCTATAGACCGTGCCCAGGCGAGCATAAGCCATCGCAAAGTTGGGATCGATCTCAACCGCGCGCTGATAGTTGGGTAGTGCACCCAGTTCATCCCCGATGTTGTGCTTGGCATCGCCCATGCTCAGTGCCTTCAGGGCGTCGAGGGACGATGTCGTCGCTTGCGAAAGTGACATGTCGTACTTCTGCACCATGGAGAGCGATTCGCCGAGTTGCCCGCGCAGCTTGGTCGCGGCGCCATGCAGTGCATTGAGCACATCTTCTTTTCGATCCGCCTGAACCTGCTGGCGTCCGAGCGAATCGCCGGATGCGACGTTGGTTGCCTCCAGAGTGACGACGTACTGGCCTCCAACGCTATCGATGCTGCCGTTCAGCATCGCCTTGATGCCATCGCGCTGACAGATTTCGCGGCCGACATCGGCGGTGATGCGATCGTCGGGGCTGCGGCCCATGAACTGCAGCGTTTGGCGGATCTTCTGATCCGGAAACACGTTCAAATATGGCGACTGTCCGAGATCGACGGCCAGCGCTTTCTTGAGCGTGCCATCGAAAACAGGGTCGGTCGTGGTGTTTACGAAGTCGGTAATCAGGATCGAATCTTTTTCGCTGAGCGCGTGGCCGCGTTTCAGAAATACAAAGCCAATTCCGGCAGCAACAATCGCGACGATCAAAGCGGGAACAAGCCACACCGGGAGCTTGCGAGGTGGGGCTGGTAGTTTGTGAATGCCGGAACCGCGAACCGCCGCACTGGGCGAATCCGCCGCCAGCAATGTGCCCGAAGTGGAATCGCGTCTCAGGCGCTTCAAGTCGGAGCGAACGTCGGCTGCGCTCTGATAGCGCAAGTCGCGATCTTTTTCCAGCAGCTTGTTGAGGATTTCTTCAAAGTGCGGCGGCAAGTCGGGATTCAGGCGCAGTGGGGACGCTACAGGGCGATTCAAAATCGCGTCGAAAATGATGGCCGAAGTGTCGCCGCGAAAAGGCACCGCGCCGGTCGCCATCTCGTAGAGCACGGCGCCGAAGGAGAAGAGATCGCTGCGCGCGTCGAGATCCTTGCCCCGCGCCTGCTCCGGCGACATGTAAGCGACGGTGCCGACGGTCGAGCCGGGGCTGGTCAAGAATGGGTCGTCGACGGTCACCGCCGTTCCCATGGTCACGTCGGAGTGGATCGAAGATTTGCCGGTGCGTTTGGCCAAGCCGAAGTCGAGAATCTTCGCCTGATTGCGCGTCGTTACAAAAATATTCGCCGGTTTAATGTCGCGGTGGACAATGCCCTTGGCATGCGCGGCATCCAAGGCGTCGGCAATCTGCGTGCCGAGATCGAGCAAAGAATCGAGTTCGAGCGGCTGGCTGTGGATGCACTTCTTCAGCGTCTCGCCTTCCAGCAACTCCATGGCGATGAAGTGCCGTCCACCGTCCTCACCCACCTCGTAGATGGTGCAGATATTGGGGTGGTTGAGAGCTGAGGCAGCGCGCGCCTCGCGCTGAAAACGGTCCAGCGCGACGGGATCTTTTTCTGTTTCCGGAGGAAGAAACTTAAGCGCGACGTGGCGGCCCAGATTGACGTCCTCGGCTTCGTAGACCACGCCCATCCCGCCGCCGCCCAGTTGCGAAAGCACGCGGTAGTGCGAGATAGTTTGGCCGATCATAGTCTGGCCGATCATTCCTGAGAACACCCCTGGGAGAGAGTTATTCATCGTAGGCTCGCCGGTTCCGGCAAGTCAAACCTTGGGCACCCACTTCGCTAATGATACGGAGGAAAGTAATTGCCAAGTCGGACGCGATCTACCTTCCGGGTATCCTTCTGACCGTCTGACCGTTATACGGAGCGGAGACCCGACTGGTTCCTGGTTTGCTCGCGTGGTGTTTAGTGATTTGTTTTCTGCGATTTAAGATCGCGGCGCGGGCTTTCACCCGAGTCGAGGAGTCGCCAAACGGTTACTCGTCACTGTTACCGAAGTTTCCTCCGCCACTCCGAATGCTTTCCTGCCACAACACCCCCTGTTATCTAATGAGATGTTGCCGTGTACCTCGCGTATGGAAATTACGGCCCGGCTTCCGGGTAGGAGTTCGTCTCGATGAAAACCCGCCCTCAATCCTTCCGGGACATGAGCGCGGCGCCACGCCTTTTTGTGGGTGTGGTTGTAGTTTGCGGGATGATCGTCCTGAGCTATTCGGTCTGGCACGGCAAAAGCGAAAATCCAGTCAAATTCTTGTGTTACCTGGCGATTGCTCTGGCAGCCTCGCGGCTCAAGGTCAATCTGCCCGGCATCACCGGCACAATGTCGGTTAATTTCCTTTTCTTGCTGCTGGGCGTGCTGGAACTGAGCTTATCGGAGACCATGGCTCTCGGTTGTGCGGCCGTGGTCGTGCAGTGCCTCGGCCGCGAGCGCCCGAGTCCCGTGCAAGTCGCATTCAACGTATGTTCGACTGCGCTGGCGATTGCGGTAACCTTTGCTGCGTATCGCTACTGTCTGCTGCATCACGTAGTGAGTAACCCGTCGACCCTGTTGTTTCTGGTCGCCTGCGTCTATTTCGTAGCCAACACTCTGCCCGTGGCGGCCGCCATCTCCTTGACCGAGCGCAGATCCCTGCGCAAGATCTGGGCCGACTGTTATTTCTGGAGCTTCCCCTACTACCTCGTCGGTGCAGGCGTAGCCGGCATGATGAGTTGGCTGCACGGCTTCACCGACTGGCAGACTTCCCTGCTGACACTTCCAGTGGCCTATCTGATCTACCGTTCCTACCGCCTTTATCTCGGCAAATTGGAAGATGAGAAGCGGCACGTCGAAGAGATGGCCGACCTGCACATGCGCACCATCGAGGCGCTGGCATTGGCCATCGAAGCCAAGGATCAGACGACACACGACCACTTGCAGCGAGTGCGTGTCTACGCCGTCGAGGTCGCCAAAGATTTGAAAGTTGATCGGGAGGGTATGGAAGCCTTGCAGGCTGCGGCCTTGCTGCATGACATCGGAAAGCTGGCCATTCCCGAGCACATCATCTCCAAGCCGGGACGCCTCACGCCGGAAGAATTCGAAAAAATGAAAATTCATCCGCTGGTGGGGGCGGAGATATTAGAGCGCGTGCGCTTCCCCTATCCGGTCGTGCCCATCGTGCGTGCTCATCACGAAAAGTTCGATGGCACCGGCTATCCCCTCGGCCTTAAGGGAAACGAGATTCCCATCGGCGCCCGGATTCTCGCGGCGGTTGATTTTCTCGACGCGCTCGCCTCGGACCGGCAATACCGGCGCGCCCTGCCGCTCAATGAGGCAATGTCGCGTTTGGTCGATGAATCGGGCAAGTCCTTCGATCCGCAAGTGGTCAAGGTGCTCGAACGCCGTTATGTTGACCTCGAGCAACTGGTCCATCAGCGCACGGACAGCATGAGTAAGCAGAAGCTTTCCACTGGAGTGAAGGAAATCGATCCCAACGCGAAGACTGAGCCCGCCAGCAAGCCGGCGGCCGGGTTCGAGAAGCAAGGGAAACGGCAAGTGCCGGAGCGCAGTTTTCTCAGTTCGATTGCCGCCGCGCGTCAGGAGGCGCAGACTCTTTTCGAACTCAGCCAGGATCTTGGCGCTTCGCTCAGCCTGGGCGAAACGCTCTCGGTGTTTGCGGTGAAGCTGCGGCGCGCCATGCCCTACGATGCGATCGCCATCTATGTGCGTCACGGCGATGAACTGGTTCCCGAATATGTAAATGGCGACAACTTCCGCTTGTTCGCCTCTCTGCGAATTCCGATGGGGCAGGGCCTCTCGGGATGGGTCGCGCAAAATCTTAAGCCGATCTTGAACGGCAATCCTTCGGTCGAGCCCGGGTATCTGAACGACGCTTCAAAGTACAGCACGCTGAACTCGGCGCTCGCCGTGCCCCTCGAAGGCTTGCAGGGCGTGGTCGGCGTCGTCGCCTTGTACCACGCCGAGAAAGATTTCTTTACCTCCGACCACTTGCGCATTCTGCTGGCGGTGAGTTCGAAAATGGCACTAGCTATCGAAAACGCAGTCAAGTACGAGCAGGCGGAAAGTTCAGCAGTTACAGACTACTTGACCGGCCTGCCCAATGCCCGCTCGCTGTTCTTGCAACTTGACCGCGAAATGGCGCGCTGCAAGCGCGACAACACCAACTTGACCGTTATGGTCGCCGATCTCGATGGCTTCAAGCAGATCAATGACCGCTTCGGACATTTGGAAGGCAATCGGGTGTTGCGCCTCTTTGCGCATACGCTCAAGGAAACCAGCCGTGAATACGATTACGTAGCGCGCATGGGCGGAGACGAATTTGTAGTGATCGCCCCCGGTCTCACCGTGGAAGCGGCCGCTCGCAAAGCCGAACAGATGCGCGATTTAGCGCAACAGGCAGGAAAAGATATTTGTAACGAAGATATCCTGTCGCTAAGCGTGGGCCGTGCCGTGTACCCGGAGGACGGGATGGATGCCGAGAAAATTCTATCCGAAGCGGACAAGCGCATGTACCTGCAAAAGCGCAGCCAATCCACTCCGAAGAACCGGCGTTTGTATCCGCGGGTGCGCGGCCGCCTGACCACCGAGATTTCAAGCAACAGCCAGCCTCAGTCGCTCGGCATTATTACCAATCTCAGCCTCGGCGGCTGCTATGTTGAATCGAGCGCGCTCCTATTGCCCGGTTCGCAATTCAAACTCGCCTTCTCGCATGAACAGATCAGCGTGGCCATAGAAACCGAAGTTGTGCGCATGGACATGGGTATCGGCGCGGCGTTGAAGTTCAACGAGGCGACGCACGAAGTGCGAAGCGCCCTGCAGCGCATTTTGGATAAGTTGGCGAATGCTGAATCTGTCGTCGATCTCAAACGCGGCCAGGCTGCAGCCGGGCGCATCAAGTAAACGTCTTCCTGAGACATTCCGAAATCCAGGACTTCAAACTACGCAGGAACGGCGACCGGCCGGATCTGGATCAGGTGCGCCGTGTCTCCGGTTGTACTGTGCGGCTTCGACAGCCCCAGCCGTAGCATGTTCGCCGTAGGCACGCCGGTGCGATAGAACGATTTCTCGCAATCGGCGGTTGATGGCCCTCGCATATTCCCCTCCACATAAGCCAACCCGGGGCAACGCGAGCAACTCGAAACATGAGAACACGACGAGCATACCGTCAGATGCTTCGCCTGAATCGAGCGAACTTCCTGCATCTGCGGCGAAAAATTCCAGATATCCAAAAACTTCTGCTGCCGAAGATTTCCCGTCGGCAGCGGAAACTGCACGCAGGGAAACACATCGCCGTAGGGCGAAATGTAGCAGAAAGAATGCCCCGCGCTGCACGAATAACCCTCGAGGTCTTCTTCTGAAGGCGCTGTCGGAGGCGCGCAGAACTCCTCCTGGTTTTCAACCAGCGCCGGATTGCTGAAAACCTGCTTCAGTTCTTCGCCGGGAATCCGCAGCGCCAGCACCGATGTGTCACCATCCATCATCGGCGTGATCGTGGGATCGAGCGTGTACTGCGCGTCGAGTTCGGCAGCGAGCTCTTGCACTCCGGCGTGATCGGAATAATTCGCGGTCATCAGCACATTGGCAATGGTGACGCGCAGGCCCTGCTCGCGCAGAAAACGAATCGACTGGACCGTTCGTTCGAGAGAGTGCGGCAGCTTGGTGATAGCGTCATGCACTTCGGGGCGATGCGAGTAGACGCTGATCTGAATCGTGTCCACGCCCAATTCACGAATCCTGCGCGCTTCTTCTTCGTGGATCATGACCGCATTGGTCTTGATCTTCACGTTGAACATGAGTCGGCGCGCGTGCTCCACCAGTTCAAAGAAATCGCGGCGCATAAAAACCTCGCCGCCACTGAAGGTGAGAAAAAAAACGCCGGCCTCGGCGAGTTGATCGAGCACACTTTTGATTTCGTCGGTGGTCATCTCGCCATGATCGTCGTGATCGAGATAACAATGCACACAGCGCTCATTGCAGCGGTACGTAACATCCATGTGCACAGCGATGGGCACGCCCAGGTTAAACGCTTTCTGGCCAACTTCCGCCATCAGGCTCATCGGGTCTGCTCCGAACTCAGAGGCTGATTAGAAACCTTCAGAATTCCGTGGCTGGAGAGCTCAGCGACGAACTGTTCGGCATCCGCTTGAGCCTCGTCGGGATCGACCTCAAATTGCTCGCAGATGCGGTCGCGCACAATTTCCCGCAGCGGAGTGCGCCCATCGGCAGCTTGAAAGATGGCGGTGGCGACCTCATTCAGCGTGAAGAACGTGGAGTCGGCCGAATTCATCACCATCATTTCGCCCGCCAGCGCGCGCGCCGCGATTGCTGAACTGCGCGCAATGTACGTGCAATTTTCAGGCATGCTCGGGCACCTCGTGCAAGTTAGATGCGAAATCGCGGACCTCACTCCACACCCTGCCATCAGGATAAAAGGTCAAGCGCCGAATCGGAACCTTCGCCACAAAATCGCACGCGGTCGAGAAAAGTTTTTCGACGAGCACGTGGTCTTCGGCGAAAAACAGAATATTACGCATCAGCCGTTGCACCGCCTCGGCGGACGATATCTCGTCTATACGATTCTTCGGCCCCTGTTCCAGAAAAAAAAGAGCGGAAACGGGAGCGGTACAGTTCTCACCCGACCTCGCCAGTTCCCCGGCGAAAGGCGTGCCGAAAGCCGCATAGCCGCCAGCACTCGGCCGCAAGTAGGAAATTTCGTCGGTCAGCAGAGTGACGTCAGGCGGCGCGAGCCGCGTCATCGTGGTCTTGCCCGCGCCCGACACGCCCGAAAATAAAAATGCCTGCCCGTCGCAAATCGCACTTGCAGCGTGCAACAGGAAGCCGCCGCGCTCGGCAAGAATCAGGCTGTGCAGAATGCGCAGCACCGTGTCGAGCGAATACGGATTCGCATCCTGACGCACCGTGCCACGCCCTGTGCGCGGATCCCAGCGGGCGCGAAAGTCTCCACGCTGCAGCATCCACCCCTCACCGTCGCGGCAAACCCGCACATCGGCGTCGGAAACCGAATACGTAGCCGAAAGATCAAACTCCAATTCAAACTCGGGACGCGAAGAACTCAGGAACCCGTCATAACGCCGGTTCAACAGATCAAGAAAGCCGTCGTCGAAGGTAGAGAGAGCAATCGGAATCGCTCCAATCTCTACGCACGCCGTTTTTTGAGGAGCGGTCATCTACAGGTTCTCGCTTCCGTGCCATCAAGCCCGGCAGAACTCAGATCCAGGCTGGCGACTCCCCCGGCATATTCCGGGTTTTGAAGATCGCTTGCCGACGCTTTGCCCTGGCTGTGAAGTTTTAGAGCCAGACGTCGAGCCACGCCGCAATAACAAAGCAACATTCCCGCCGCGCGCGCCCATTTTGCGCTCGCTCCAAAAAAGCCGCGCCGCGTGGGTTCTGCGATGTGTTGAGCATTGTGCACAAGGCGGCCCAGGAGTGCCTCGGGAAAAAACAGCGGATCGGGGCCAGGCATTGAATCGCCGCGCAGCACGAAGCCGTCTGGTTGAGTGGTGACGACGCGATGCAGAAAGAGGCGACCGTCACGCAATGCAAGCACGATATCGCCGGGCTGGACGTCGTGAGGCGTGCAACTGGCAATCTCGACCACATCGCCCGGCCAAAGTGAGGGCAGCATGCTCTCCCCGTAAACTTTCAGACGCACGAACCGAGGCGCGCCGTCGACAAAACGGTCGCCAGCACGCAAAACATCCGCGACCAAGGCGGAGCCCTCCGCGCTACAACGCAAACGCGCCGAACCTTTGATTTCTTCGAGCATCAGGAAGACTTCTCGCGAGGGGTCTTCATAGTTGGTCAGGCCAGTCGGATCACTAACCGGCTTATCCCCACATTTCAGACAAGAGTAAAGGCAGTGTACTACACGGTTTTCGCGCTGCCAATAATGACTTGGTGGGTGACCTACAGACAACGCACCAAGCTTGAATCAACATCCTCAATAAAACGAGAGGGTTCCGTGTTGCCGGGCGCGACGCAGGCTGAGCGACAGGGCAGCGAGCGCGAGCGGCAGCATGACCACGGCGAACCCGGCCAGGGCAGCCAATGTGGGAGCCATCGCGATCGCGGAACGCCCTTCCAGCAGCGCCTCGCGCATCCCCTCAATGGCGTAGGTCAAAGGAATGGCGCGTGCGAGCAGTTCAAGCGGCCGGGGCAAGCTCTGGACCGGAAACATCGCTCCGCTCAGAAACCAGATTCCGGAACTGAGCAGCCAAAGCAACGCCGCACCCTTCTGAAACGCGACTTGGAGCGTGGCGGCGGCGATTCCCAAGGCAAGCGCTATGGCGACAGAGAGCGCTAAAACCATAGCGCAGGAAAAAAAATTAGCATGAATCGCTGCTCGGAAAACGGTGACGCCAGCCAAGAGGTAGACGAGAAGATTGACCAGGTTCCCGGCAAAGGCGGAGATCGCGCTCAGGATCACGAGTTCCGCCGGAGGCGTGGAAGTCGTCATCAGCACTTCCAGCGTGCCGGTTTGTTGCGCCTCCTGCACCGCGCTCAGAAAGGCCTGCGCGCTCATCACAAAAAAAGTGTAGACACCGGTGCCCACCAGCAGGAAAGGAAAATACTCGACACCACCGGGTCGAAAACCAGGCCCAATGGCGCGGGAGAGAAAATAAAAGGCCGCCAGTTCGGTGAACACCCCGACAAAGGTTACGACAAAGCCGCTGCGATGCCGAACTGCTGTAAGCAGATCGCGCCGCAAAATAGCATGGAGCTTGTCGAGAGTCGTCACAAAACTTCCTCATCGATCTCGCCCGTGGTTTGAAAGTAAAACGAGCGCAGTGCCTCGGCGCTTTCGCCCTTCCCCAATGCGCGGTTGGCCAACATTTCTCCGCGATGCAGCAGGAGCAGGCGATCGGCAACGGCCGCCGCTTCCGCGAAGTTGTGGGTGGCAAGCAGAATGGTCGTCTCCCGCGCGGCCAGCGCCCGGATCGTCGCCCAGAAATGCGCTGCGGTAGCGGCATCCAGGCTGCGCGTCGGTTCGTCGAGCAAAAGCACGCTCGGCCGTTTGACCAGGGCGCGCGCGATTCCGAGCCGCTGATACATGCCGCTGGAAAATTTCATGACCAGCGTGTCGGCTTGCTCATCAAGCCCGGTATCGTGGAGTACTTCATCGATTCTCTGCGCTCGCTCACGGCGTGGCACTTCGTCGAGCGCGGCAAAAAATTCAAGATTCTCGCGAGCGGAGAGACGCGGGAAAAATGATCGCTCCGTGGCCACGGCAATACCAACCTGCCGCCTCACCTTGCCTGCATCGCGCTGTGTATCAAAGCCGCCGACTCGAACCGTTCCGCCATCAGGCAGGAGCATGGTTGAGATCAGCTTGAGAGTCGTAGTTTTTCCGCTGCCATTCGGCCCCAGCAGCGCCAATACTTCGCCGCGGGCCGCCGAGAAGGCAACATTTTTCAACGCAACAGTCTCGCCGCCCCGCTCCTTGCCCAGCCAATTGA
The DNA here is from genome assembly GCA_963800565.1 of uncultured Acidobacteriaceae bacterium. Classification (GTDB taxonomy): domain Bacteria; phylum Acidobacteriota; class Terriglobia; order Terriglobales; family Acidobacteriaceae; genus Acidiflorens. The sequence continues at coordinate 1,001,357 of CAWDBM010000006.1, read as the reverse complement.
AGAGCGCCGGTCGATGGCGAAATCTCTTGTCAACGGATTCGAAGACAACGCGGTCCATAAAAAGTACCCAATACTCAGTATCAAGTACCCAGCCTTTCAAAGTCCTTTCTGGGTACTAGTTACTGAGTACTGGGTACTTATACTCCCAGTTTCTTCACTTCGTCGTTGTAATACTTGCGGTAGAGGATCGACCACTCCTCCGACCCTTCGATGATGGTGCGGCGCTGGCTTTCGATTTTCTGGCGGGCTGCCTGGTCGATGCGAGCTTCCTGCATGAAAAGTTCTTCGAGAATTTTGCGGACCTCGAGGCGGATGGTGTTGCGGTCCTCGATGAACTCGACTTCCTCCAGGTCAGCCACCCTGTCGGTGACCACGTGGGCGAGTTTGTTAACTTTGTCGCGGCTCAGTCGCACGGCAGAGGCGTCCTCGTGACCCCAGTATTTATACCGCCACTCATATCCCGACCTTTATTCAAAGAACCGCCTTATATTTCTTCACCAGTTCAGTCTTCACCTTGCGGAACATCTCCTGGTAATTGGCGCCGCTCTTCTGCATTTCTTCCGAATACGCTTCGAGAATAACGCGCACTTCATCGTTAATGCGGTCCTCGAGCGCGAGTTCTTCGAGCAGTGCGGCGTGCACCTTCTCGTTAAGAGCAGGCATCGCCTTGGTCTCGATGAGACCGCTCGCCACCAGTTTTTTGGAAACCTCGCGGGACAGATAGCCCACGTATTCTTTCGAAAAGAGCATGATGAAAACGCTTTTTTGTGAACAGAAAGTTTAACACAAGGCGAGCGGTCGTTGGTCGGTCGTCGTTAGTCGTTAGCAAACCGAATCCGGCGGAAATGTTGCCAGGTTGCATAGATGCATTTGGAGGCAGACGGCCAACGACTATAGACGAACGACTCACGACCGCTCTCGGGAGTGGCGGTTGACTATCGCCAAGCCTTACAATAAACCCATCACATGTCTCCTATCTCAGATGACCTCACGGGCATGAAAGACGATATGACGGCTTTCATCGAAGGCCTGGGCATGCGCCGTTTCTTTGGCTACGTTGAATGCGACGAGATCCCGAGCGTTCTCTGGGACTCGGGAAAGAATCCCGACAGCTGGAAGGATTTCGTAGAGCTGGCGAAATCGACCGGCGCTCCCTTCCTGACCATGCATTCCTGGGCGCTCGAGCGCGAGGAGTTGGACGGCCTCTCGCAGCGCCTGGCTGATGGCGAATTCAGCAGCGAAGAAGACCTAGAAGAAAGCCGCTGGCTCAAGACCTACATTGGCAAGACGGGCTTCGTACAGCTCGGGTGGGCATACCAGGGATGCGTCTTCGTTTATGAAGCGGGCACCGAATGGTACGCGCACTACCAACACCTGCGCGAGCTAGCGGACGACGCGGGCGGGTTCATGATCGACGAACCGGATCAGGACGAGGAACGGTAGCTCGAGCTAAGGATGACTTCCACCTAGACCGACTCAATCACTTTTATTTCGTTTGCAATCTCCAAAGCCAGTTCTTCGGCCTGGGCGGGGAAGCGGTTTCGCGCCCGTTCCGGAAAGTCAGCGAGAATATCAGCGTAGCTACGCGGGGATCGGCAGTGGATGACCGAGAAGCCCAGCGCATCCGCCAACTCGCAACTGGGTGGAATCAACGAAGCCGTGCCCGGCGGGCGCACCTCCCGCTCATGGTGGCAAGCGGTGATCTCGAGAAAGCCCCCGGGAAGATTCCATCCACCGATCAGGGAACGCCCAGCCTCGCAATGATCGATTCCGCATAGTTCGCGTTCTACCAGCAGAAGGTCCTCAGGTCGGTCGGCTCCACGCTTCAGCACGCGAGCATAGGCGTCCGGCATAAACGTGGCCAGAGCCACGCGCCCGATGTCGTGCAAAATCCCCGCGGTGTAGCCGAACTCGCTGTCCAGGGAGCTCCATTTGGCGCTGCGGTCGGCAATAATGGCGCAGGCGACGCTGTGCCGCCAGCACGACCGTATCAGCAGGCTAAACGAGCTTTCGAAGTATGCCTTGAGGCCGACAGTAACGACCACCCTCCTCAGCCGCAGGAAGCCGAGCAGCATCGACGCCTGCAGAACGCTGGTGACGTTCTTCGAAAATGCAACCAGCGGCGAATTGGCTACTTTAAGAATGGCAATTGAAAATGCCGGATCGGAACGGATCAGGTTGCAGAGATCAAGCAGGGATGTATCCGTGCCCGACATAAGCTTCAGCGCCTTGAGCGCCACCGCCGGGAAAGGCGGAATCGCTTCCGGATCCCAATGCAATTCGACCGGCGGATTCGCTTTGGCTGTGCTCACGGCAGGCGTCATCATATTTTCCCCGTATTTATGTCATCGGCTGCCTGCGGCTGATTCGTGAATCACTCTGGATCGTAGCGCTGATTCAGCCGCAAGGATTCGGCGCTAGCGGAGGTTTGTTATTGCCGCCGTGCCATCCTGTTAATCTGTTTCTTCCCACTTCACTGCAATGCGATGGATCTCCAATCCGCCAAATTCTGTAAAAGCTCGCGTTCTGGCTGCGGCCCTGCGGGATTCCAAATTGAAAATTCCCGCTTCGGCTTTGCCCGTTCTCGCCGACCTGCTCCTCACCCGCGGCATCGACGAACCCGAAGCCGCCGCCCGTTTCCTGGCGCCCGCGCTGGCCGATCTCCACGACCCTCTTCTGATGACCGGCATGAAATCGGCGCTCGACCGCCTCGAAGCAGCCATAGAGCGCAAAGAAAAAATCCTCATCTACGGCGACTATGATGTCGATGGCACCACCGCCATCGTCATCCTCAAGACGGCCATCGAACTGTGCGGTGGGGCGGCTGACTTTCACGTACCCCATCGCATTCGCGAAGGCTACGGCATGCGCGACGAGGTCATCGAGCGCGCCGCCGCTGACGGCGTGCGCCTCATCATCAGCGTCGACACCGGCATTCGCGCCTTCCCCGCTGCCGAAACTGCCAGTCGCCTCGGCCTCGACCTGATCGTCACCGACCATCATCTTCCCGGCCCCGACGGCGTTCCGCAAGCGCTGGTCGTGATCAATCCAAATCAAAGCGGATGCAATTATCCCTGCAAGCATCTGTGCGGCGCCGGCGTGGCCTTCAAACTGGCGCAAGGATTGATGCAACGCCGCCTCGAGGCCAAAGATCAATCGCGCCTGCTGATGTCGTTCATGAAAGTAGTGGCCATCGCGACCATCGCCGACGCGGTTCCATTGCTCGGCGAGAATCGCGTCTTTGCGAAACTGGGATTGCAAGGCCTGCGCAGGCCAGTGAATGTGGGACTCAGGGCGTTACTCGAGGTCGCGAAACTCGGCGATGGGCGCGCTCTGACCGGAACCGAAGTCGCCTTCCGCATCGCGCCTCGCCTCAACGCCGCCGGACGCATGGACGTCGCCCGCGACGTGGTTGACCTCTTCAACGAAAGAGACATCGAGCGCGCACGCCAGATGGCCGGCCGCCTCGATCAGTTGAATGCCGAGCGCCAGGAAGAAGAGCGCCGCATCATGGACAGCATCGAGCACCGTCTAGAAGAGGAACCTGCGTTGCGCGAGTCCTACTGCGTCGTCCTCGATGGCGAAGGCTGGCATCGCGGCGTAATCGGCATCACCGCCTCGCGAGTAGTCGAGCGCCACGGCCGGCCAACCCTAGTCATCTCGCGTGAAGGCGACGAAGCCCACGGCTCGGGACGATCAATCGCCGCCTTCCATCTGCTCCAAGCGCTCGAATCCTGTCACGGTCTTTTTTCCCGCTACGGAGGACACGCCCACGCCGTTGGCTTCGCCCTGCCCAGTGCGAATGTCGAAAAACTGCGCCAGTATCTCGATAGCTACGCGCGCGAAAGGCTCACTCCCGCCGATTTCGAGCCGCAGCTGGAATTCGATCGAGAGCTGCCGCTAGGCGAAGTCACGTCCGAACTTCACCAGGCGTTGCTCTTGCTCGAACCCTTCGGCATGGACAACCGGGAACCGATTTTCGCCGCCAAAGCGGTGCGCCTGATGGCCCCCCCGCAGGCAGTCAAAGACAAGCATGTGAGGTTGCGCCTGGCAGCGGCCCCGGGCAGCGCAGTCGCGCTCGCGGCCGCTGCTCAGGACTTCACTCCCCGCTGTCATCCCGACGCGGCAGCGATTCCGAAACGTAATGGTGTGGTAACTGATCATTCCCGAACCGCTACGCAAGCGCCGCCTTCCTGGCGCGACAACATCGTTTTCAAAGCCGTGGGCTGGGGATTGAAAGAATCCTGTGATCGCCTACAGTTGTTAGCCGGAGACCGCCTCGATATCGCCTATTCGCTGGGCATGAACGACCATCCTGAATTCGGCGGGTTAGAGCTGACTCTGCGCGATGTGTTGCGCGTGCGGTGATTTGCTCCTCAACGTTTAATCCGCGACCAGCACCTTTTCTTTGGCCTCGCGTTTCAGTCTTTGACAAGAGGCGAATCCATCTTTATAGTGCCGGGCATGGACGGAACTTTCTTCTGCAATAAGTGCGGTGCGCAAAATGCTGCGGGCTCGCAGTTCTGTAGTCGCTGCGGAGCTCCGACGGCGCCAACTTCCGGCGCTTTCCCGGCCCCGTCCAGTTCGCCGAACTTCGTGCCCGCCTATCCGACCCCGGTCGCTCCCTACACAGTCGTCGCACCTGTCGCTCGCGTCGGCTACGGAGGCTTCTGGATCCGAGTCGTTGCGGCCATCATCGACGCCATCATCCTGCGGATCGTGGTCGCTCCGATCGGCATGATTTTCGGCGGCGTAGGGTTGGCTGGATCGATGATGGGTCGTGTTCCGCACGTACCGCTCGCTCTTTTGGGTGGTGGCGTTACCTTCATCGTTCTTCTTTTCGGATCGTGGCTCTACGAGGCTTTCATGGAAAGCTCGTCGTACCAGGCGACGCTCGGCAAAATGATCTTTGGCATGAAAGTTACCGACCTCAACGGCAACCGAATCTCTTTTGAGCGCGCAACAGGCAGGCATTTCGCGAAGTGGCTTTCCGCGATGATCCTCGGCATCGGCTACATCATGGTCGGTTTCACTGATCGCAAACAGGGCTTGCACGATCTCTTGGCCGGTACGCTGGTGCTCCGGTCGTAGGTTCGGAGGAGAGGTAGAGGTCAACTCCAATTTCAGAATTTTCGGTTCTTACCTCTGCAATCTGACCTCTGACCTCTGCAATATACTCGCCTTCTTTTCCTTTAGACTAAACGCATGGCCTCTTCCGTTTTACGGCTGCGACGCTGGTTCGCTCTGATCGCGATTCTGATGATCGCCACGGTCGCGGGCATGTATTTCTACGCGCGCTGGAGCCTCAACAAGGCTATCCGCACCATCCCGGAAAAACTCGGCGTCGAAATACGCCAAACCGCCGACGGCTTTTCGATTTCGAAGTCGGAGCAGGGCCGCACACAGTTCACGGTCAGCGCCTCCAAGGCAGTTCAACTCAAAGAGGGCGGAAAAGCGGAACTGCACAACGTCAAGATCATCGTCTACGGAAGAGACTCCAGTCGCTTCGACCGCATCAGCGGAGATGACTTCGAGTTCGATCCCACCTCCGGCAATGTGAGCGCAAAGGGCCGCGTGCTGATCGATCTGGAAGCGAATCCAGAGGGCATCCGGCAAAGCGACCAGTCTCCACCGAAAGAAACGAAAGAACCGCTGCACGTTGAAAGCGACGGCCTCATTTTCAACAAGAACACCGGCGACGCCTCCGCGACCGGGCACGTGATATTTCAGACGGCGCAAGCGACAGGGTCGGCGATTGGCATTCGCTACACAGCCAAGACCGGCACGATGGATCTGCTGTCGACGGTCGTGATGTCCGTCAACCGGCCGCAGCCGGTGCATTTAACCGCGGATCGTGGCGTCATTTCGAAACAGCCGAGCCAGGTATTTCTCACCACAGTCCACATGACTCGCGAGCAGCAGGAGGCATGGTCAGAGCAGGCGACCCTCTTCCTCCGCGCCGACAACACGGTCGAGCGCGTTCTCGCCGAAGGCAACGTACGGACAGAGATTCACGGCCGCGCCGCTAAATCTAATTCGGCAGCACCCGGATCGGAGACCCATGAGCGTTCCGATCGCGCCGAGCTTTTCTTGACCGGATCGCGCAACCAGCTCACGTCGGCGATCCTCACCGGTAACGTGCATCTAGTCAGCGGCGACGCGGCGACCATCCCAATCGTCCCCGCGGAAGCACTTGCGCCAAAAGAGGGCTCGCAGACGCTGGCAGCAGCTACGCCGCCGGCAAAACAGCCGGCGGAGGCGTTCGCCGGACAAGTAACGCTGCACTTCGCCTCAAGCCCTGCCGGCGAGCAATTACTGAAGACGGTTCACGCCGAAGACGGAGTGCGCCTGATTCAGAATGAAAGCAAGAGCGCGAGCCTGGTGGCGACCTCGGCTCCAGTCAAGAAAGCGGCAGCCGCTCAACAGGGTGACCAGCAGGTTGAGATGACCGCTCCGGTGATGGACTTCGTCGTCAAGAACGGCCGCCTGCTCGATCTTGCCGAGACAACCGGCCCTCCACGGATCACGATCATGCAGCCGACCACCAATCAGAAGACGATCGTCACCGCCGCCAAGTTTACTGCCAGATTCACCGATCAAAACCGCCTGGCTACGCTGCATGGGGAGCCGGAGGCGAAAATTGTCAGCAGCTTGATCGATCCGGCCAAAGCCATACCTTCAACTGGATCACCGGGAGCAAGCAAGAACGCTTCCGCCACCCAGGCCGATCGAATCTCGACCAGTCAGATGCTCGATGTTGTTTTTCTGCCCGAGGGTGGCATTCGTTCCATCACACAAACAGGCCAGTTAACCTATGTCGACGGCACGCAGAAAGCCTGGGCACAGCGCGGAGAATACACGACGGACGATCAGATGGTAGTCCTGAATGGAGCACCTCGCGTGGTCGATGGCGGCATGACGACGACCGCGCAAATCGTCCGCATCAACCGCGCGACGGGCGACGCGACGGCCGATGGAAACGTCAAGAGCACTTACTCTGAGCTTAAGCCGCAGCCAGATGGCGCCATGCTCGCTGCGTCCGACCCCATCCACGTGACCAGCCGCAGCATGACCGCCCATCGGACCAGCGCGATTGCCTTGTACACGGGCGACGCCCGTTTATGGCAGAACGCGAATATTGTCGAGGCTCCCGAACTTCAATTTGATCGCGACCGTCGCTCGCTGGTTGCACAAGCGGCTACTCAGGGTGCAACTAAGAGTTCCGGTAAAGGCTTCGTCCCTCAACCGGTATCCACCGTGCTCGTACAAGTGGATAAAACCGGCAAGGTAACCCCGGTCCACATCACGTCGGCGCGCCTCACCTATACCGACTTGGAGCGAAGAGTGTTTCTGGACGGCGGAGTGACTGCGAAAACGATCGACTCGACCGTGACCTCCGAGCAGATGACTGTGTTTCTGCTGCCGCAGAGCCAGGCAAAAAGCCAGTCAGGCCAACCAAGAGGAACGACGGGCGGTGGACCGGGGCTGGGAATGCCGGGCCAAGTTGACCGAATCATCGCCGAAACCAACGTCGTCGTCACGCAACCGGCGCGCCACGCGACTGGAAGCAAGTTGGTCTACACGGCAGCCGACGACAAGTTCGTCCTGACCGGCGGACCGCCTAGCATTTTTGATGCCGAACGAGGCAAAATCACCGGCGATTCGTTGACTTTCTACAGACACGATGATAGGGTGCTCGTAGAAGGACGAGAAACAGCTCCGGCAGTTACGAAGACGCAAGTGGCACGATAAATGCACACGCTGGCCACCGACGAAATCGGTAAATCCTATCGTGGCCGACGCGTTGTCAACGGAGTCAGCCTTCAGGTTCTGCAGGGCGAGGTCGTGGGGCTTCTTGGACCGAACGGCGCCGGCAAGACCACTTCGTTTTACGCCATCGTAGGTCTGGTTCCTCCCGACACCGGCAGAGTGCTGTACGACCAGGACGATATCACCAGCGTTCCCATGTATTTACGGGCGCGCCAGTACGGCATCAGCTATCTCCCTCAGGAAGCCTCGGTTTTCAGGAAGCTGACGGTCGAAGAGAATATTCTGGCCGTGCTCGAAGTCCAGCCGATTTCGTGGCATGAGCGCCGCGAAAAGGCCGACAAGCTGATCGACCAGCTCGGACTCGACCATATCCGTCAGAATCGCGGGTACGCATTGTCGGGCGGCGAGCGTAGAAGAGTCGAAATTGCGCGCTCACTCTGTATCAATCCGACGTTCATTTTGCTCGACGAGCCCTTTTCGGGAATCGATCCGATTGCCGTTTTGGACCTGCAGAAGATCATCTCCGATCTGCGAGCCAGCGGCATAGGGATATTGATCACCGACCACAACGTTCGCGAGACGCTGTCGGTGACCGATCGGGCCTACATTATCAACGAAGGCCGGATCTTCCGCTCGGGGACGCCCGAAGAACTAGGAAGTGACCCGGAGGTACGTCGCGTCTACTTGGGGGAAAGCTTTTCATTGGTGTGAGGAAATCAGCTGCGAGTAGCCAGTTCCCAGTTGCCAGTCGGATCTGAATCCAAACTTGGCAACTGGCGGCTGGCAACTGTTTCTGGTTACCTCGGCGTGGGCACATTGTCCTTTCGTGTCCAGACGACCGGCCTCTCTGCATGAGAAGCTAAGTTTTCCACAATGCCGTGCCAGACAATGAAGGGCGACGGGTTTACTGAGACCTGAGAACCGGGAACTGGGAACTTTTTTGGGGAGAGATGGTTCTTCTTCAACACAGACTAAACGTCAAACTGTCGCAGCGGCAGATACTGACGCCGGGCCTCGTCCAGATGGTCTCGGTGCTCGCGCTCAACAAGCTCGAGCTTAAGGACATGATCAATGCCGAGATGGTCGAGAATCCCGTTCTCGAAGAACTGGAAGACTCGGTCCCTCTGCTCGATGATGTAGGCCGTCAGGAAGAAGAACGCGACCGGCTCTCGTCCAAGGCCACCAGCCCGGAAGAGGGTCCGCCCACGATCGCGGATGAGAAAAAAGATCCCTTCGAAGAGATCGATTTTGGCTCCTTTTTTCAGGACTACCTCGATCCCGGCTATCGCAGCTCCGGCGAAATGGAAGAGATCGAAAAGCCTTCATTCGAGAATTTCCTCTCCAAGCCCGGAAATCTGAGTGACCACCTCCTCTGGCAACTGGGCGCCATTTCAGTGCGTCCGCCCGTCTATCAGGCTGCCCAGCTGATTATTGGAAATCTGAACGATGAAGGCTACCTGATCGCGAGCGACGAAGAGTTGCTGGGGATTGCGCCGGTCGCGCCGCCCGAGGCCGACGTCGAAGTTGCAGCCAAGATTGTGGGTGATGCCGAAGCCTTGGGCCTCGCCGTCTCCGCAGTTGAATCAACCGAAAGTCCCGAAGGTCTTTCTGACCTGGAGGCGTCCGTTCAAGCGCCTGAATATCTGGCCAAGGCGGATCGCGCGTTCGGCCAACGCACAGATGACGCGGGGAGCGAGTCTCTCATTGAGCCAGAGGCTGCGGTTTATGCTGATCCAGTGCATCCGCAATCTCATGCCGAGGACTTTCATGCCGAAGCGACCGCGCCGGCATTAGCAAACCAGAATGGTGCTACCGGCTCGGCAGCGACCGCGACCGCACCGGCCCGCATTCCATCGGTTATCTTCAAGGTCGCCGATCTCCACGAGGCACTCGAGGTTGTGCGCCAGTTCGATCCGCCGGGCATCGCGTGTCGCGATCTGCGCGAATGCCTGCTTTACCAGTTGCGCTACCACCTAGGCCAATTGCAGTTGCACAGCAACGGCCATTCGCGGACTGAGCACACCGCCGAGCCAACAGCCGGGCTAACAACCGCGCCAACGACCACACTAACGAGCGAACCAACCGCAGAGCAAGTGGTGAGAGACGCAATCGCTGTCGTCGACCAGCACCTGCGCGCTGTGACCCTGAAGCAATTCAAAGAAATAGGCCGCGCCATCGGCCGTCCGGTCGAAGCGGTACTAGCAGCGCTCGACTACGTCCGCACCCTCGATCCGCGCCCCGGCCTGCGCTACAACAAAGTTCCCGCCCGGTTGATCGAGCCCGACGTCGCTTTCGTCAAACATGGCGACGAGTGGCTGGTCATCATGAACGACGAAGACCTGCCGCAGCTCCGCTTGAATCCAGCCTACAAGCGCCTGCTCACGCGCGATGGCAATGACCGCGATACGCGCAACTACGTCAAGGATCGTTATAAGTCCGCCATTCAGCTGATCAAGAACATCGAGCAACGCAAGCAGACGATCACCAAGGTTTGCTATTCGATCGTAGCCCGCCAGCAGGATTTTCTCGAACGCGGAATCGATCAGTTGAAGCCAATGATGATCAAGGAAGTAGCCGAGGAAATCGGCGTGCATCCTTCAACCGTCAGCCGCGCCGTTGCCAATAAGTATGTGCATACACAGCAGGGCGTTTTCGAATTGCGCTATTTCTTCTCTGAGAGCGTGCAGGGCCCCGAAGGCGGTGGCACCTCGCTCCTGATCTTGAAACGCCGCGTCAAAAAGCTGATCGAAGAAGAAGATCCAAGCCGTCCTTTGACCGATGAACAGATCACTCGCATTCTGCAATCCCAGGGTATCCAAGTCACTCGCCGAACCGTTGCAAAATACCGCGAAGACATGAAAATTCCAAGCACGCATCAAAGAAGAGTCAAAAAATAATTGCAGAGGTCAGATGTCAGATTGCAGAGGTGAACCCAATAGCCGCGACGGGTGGGTTTTCACCTCCGCAATTTGACCTCTGACCTCTAACCTTTTTCCGGGACTGAGAAATTCTGGAGGGTTGTCAATGAACGTGGAATACACCGCACGGAAATACGAAATCACGCCCACCATTCGCAAGGAAGTTGAAACCGGCCTTAGTAAAATCCGCAAAATTCTCGGTGACCGATTCGAAACCAAGGTAATTCTGGCCGTCGAAAAGCGCCGCCACAAAGCTGAAATCACGATCAATCCTCCCAACGGTCCGATCGTTGGACTGGCCCAGACCACCGACATGAAATCCGCGGTCAGCGAGGCGCTCGACCATCTACAGAAGCAGGCCCTCAAACACAAAACAAAATGGCTCAGTAAGAAGCGCAAGGCGGTAAAGAAATTTGATGGCCAGTCATTGGAAGAGAACCTGGAGGCGGTACTCGGCCTGGCGGAAAATACTACGGTTTCAGTTCTGGTTCATAAGTTCCCATCCGTGGCGCGAACCACCGAAGTGCATCTGGTGCATAGTGGAGACTCGGTCGCGCTCCACCCGATGACACTCGAGGAAGCAATCAAAGAAACGCACTTCCGCGACAAAGATGTTTTCGTTTTCCGCGACCCGCAAGGAAAGCTGATGGTGTTGCACCGCACTCGCGACGGCAAAATGGAATTGATCGAAGCACCGTGAGTGATCGCAGAGGTAAGAGGTCAGATTGCAGAGGTGAAACCAAATGCGAGTAGCCCCTTACCTCTGCAATCTGACCTCTTACCTTTGACTTGTTTTCTCACACTCCGCCGGCAGCCGCTTGCGCCCACTGCAAGGCTTGGAACCATGACGAGGCAACTTCCTCGTCCGACAATTTTAATTCCCTTGCCAGTTTGCTCGATTGTTCCCACTCTCCCGATTCCTGGGCCAGCATGAGCTGATAGAGCGGGTGCAGGCTGCTATTCTGGCCGAGCAGCACAGCCTTAGTTTCCTTGTCCACCGGCAACTGCTCGAGAAGCACGTCCTGGCTGACTTCGAGAATCGCGTCCATAACGGAGAGCAGCCCCAGTAGAAACAAATCCGAGTTCGATTTCAGGCGGGTGGAAAGCAGTTCGCAAAAGCGGGCACGCGCCAATCCCATCAGCACCAGTTCGCTGCATGCTTGTTCGGCTGCGCCTACGGTGACCACAAGCCGTATCCAGCGCCGCATCTCGCGTTCTCCCAGAACGGCCATGGCGTGACGAATGGATTTGATTTCGAGCGAGAATCCGAACAGAGGAGAATTGAGATAGCGCAGTAAGCGGTAGGAAAGGGAAGCTTCCTGCTTGAGCATATTCTCCAGTTCAAGCAAATCGATTTCCCGGCGCGAGACCATTTCGAGCAGCCTCATGTAGTGCAGCTGGCTGGCAGGCACTTCGCGGCCAACGACCAGCTCAGGGCGGCAGAAAAAATATCCCTGGAAATAGACAAAGCCGAGGTCGCGGGCCTGATAGAACTCGTGTGGTGTTTCCAGTTTCTCGGCCAGCATTTTGCACTTGGGAGTGGCAAAACGGCGCATCATCGCCGCCCGTTCCTCGGGCCGCGTGGCGCGGATGTCGACCTTGATGATATCGGCATATTCGACCAGAGGTATGCGCGGATCGTTCGGCGCGAAGTCGTCGAGCGCGATAAGATATCCGGCCGCTTTCAATCGCTTGCAGGCAGCGATCACGCGGTCTTCGGGTTCCACGGTCTCCAGAATCTCCGCCACTGTTTGGCTCGGTGGCAGCAGCGTAATCAGATCCTTGAACAAGACCTCGCGCGTGCAATTCACGAAGGCGCGGCGGTTGTCGCAAAGAGTATTGATTCCGTAGAGCAGCGAACTGTCCAGGGTGGAGCGGGCGGCAAGTTCGGGGTCGGCGTTGAAAAAATCTTCGACGCCGTTGCGGAACAGAATCTCGTACCCGAACACGTTTTGCTCGCGGTCAAAAATCGGCTGGCGGGCGACGAAGCGCTGTCCCGGCAACGACAGCGCGGGCGTAGAAGCTTTCTCTTTACTGGGGGCGGCTTTCACAACTCTTATATCGGCGTGCTGACGCTGGAACTTCAGGTAGAACTGTGGAACAGAAATAGTGGGGGAAACTGCATCAGTTTGCAATCACGTTACCCACAAAGGCCACAAAGGTACACGAAGGAAAGTCTCGGAAGGAAAAACCTTCGTGATCCTAAGTGCCCGTGGTGGTTCAAGACCTCTCCGCGAAACCGCGAAAATTGCTTTCCGCCGAAAATTCGCGAACGGATCAAGACTCATTGCGACCACCTGCAGTTTCTCGCCAACTTTAGTAATGTCCCAATGTGGAAAACTTAAGGCACTTCCCCCCTTGCGCAGGGAGACGGTTCATGAGTAACATCAAGGTGTTCCCAAATGGCCATGCTTCCAGGCGGGCCGTGAGCGCCAAGCACAACTCCAGGCGCGAGTGTTTAAACATTCGCAAAGTTTAAACATCGATCGTTATCGTTAAGCATCGAAAGATTTAGCGTCACGGTTTGTGATATCGAAAGTGTGAGCATAGTTCTCGAACCATTGTTCTCGAACAGCATCCAGCCGATGTGGGGTTTTGGTCAGCCGTCAGGCGATCAGCCATGAGTTACGCGCATTGAAGTGCGCGTTGACTTCGCCTTGAACGTGCGGTCGTAAGAAGACGAAACAGTCAGGCCTGTGATCAAGGTTCTGGCAGTTGGCTTGGGAAACAAGCTACAAAAACTAACTTCAACGTTTAACAAGAGAAAAATATGAATGCAGGACCCGGACACTCCTCCGCTGGAGGAGGTAGACACAAGCGGCGCCGAGGACGGCGTCCGCCGAAACGAGGCGCGGGTGGCCCCATGGGCCGCGCTCGCCAGGAGCAGCAAGGCATTTTCACCGCGCCCATGGATCACAGCTACCGCGCCAATTTAAACGCCGATAATGGCAATGGCAATCGCGGACCACGGCGGCCCGGTTTTTCTTCGTCCTATCCCGTGGTCGATCCCGAGCCTTTGCCCGCTCCTCCCGTGGATTCTGCTTCGCGCGTTTTCGCTTTCGTCGAAGACCTGTTTTTCCTGAGCAAGATTCAGGCTACGGGCCAAAAGATGAATGTGAAGGTCGAGTTCGTAAAAAACGAAAAGGAACTCGCCGACCGCATGAAGAGCAACGGCGAAGAAAAGCCTTCCCTGATCATCTTCGATTTGAACAACGCCAATGCCAAGCCTTTGACGCTCATTCCGAAACTGAAAAGCAAGCTGAAGAAGGGGACCTCGATCATCGGATTCCTCTCGCACGTGCAGGGCGACCTGAAGCAGAAAGCGCACGAGGTGGGCTGTGACATGGTGCTGCCGCGCTCCGCCTTTTCGCAGAACCTGCCGCAGTTATTGCGCCGTCATGGCGCCACCGAAGAAATCGCCGGATAAGAGATTGCAGAGGTGAGAGGTCAGATTGCAGAGGTGACGTCACGGGTTTCGCCTCCGCAATCTGACCTCGAACCTCTGACCTCTCTCCGCCTGATACAATTTCGCCGTGTTCCTTAATAAAATTTTGATCACAACGGCAGCCCTGGCTTTGATCGCGCCCGCGCAGGAGCCGCCGGCAAACCCGCAGCCGCAAGTAAAAGTAAATGTCATCAATGTCTGCTCGCCATCGGCAGACGAGCAGAAGCAATTGTCCTCGGCCTTGGCTTCCGTACCCGCCAAGCCCGCGTTTGCCAAGGACTTTGAAGTGGCCCGCGGCCACTCCACCCTCGACCCCAACACTCCCATCCCCGGCATGCAGCCCTTACCTCCCGGCGCTGCTTCGGCCGCCGACTGGGTGAGAGTTCGCCACGAATTTCCCGGCACCACCTTATTCAGCAATGTCCAATATTCATTCAGCGTCGATGCCAAGGATATGGTTGAGACGCTAGTGCTGCGCGTGCGCGATCCGAAAGACGTCATGCAGATCGCGATCGAAGATAGCGCCTCCGCCGTCGCTTCGGCGCGAGCCATGTTGTCGACCAGCACGCCAGTTGCGCGCGTCAAACTAGAGCGTTTTGGGAAAGCCTCGGTAGTCTTGGCGCGCTGCACCGGAAACGAAGGAAATCCGGCAACCGATCAGAGCGTATACGAGCCAATTTTCAGCGCCGCCGCCTCGATCATGGATCGCTATCGAGAAGCTCTGGCCGTGCGCAAAATGGTGCCCGACGAACTAGCCAGGCTAGGAGTGAAAAATTCGACCGCACCTTCGACCAAGACAACCGCCGATAAGAAGGACAAGTAGGTCGGTGCCCCACTCAAACCTGCCTTTGGCTTGAGTGGGGTTTTCAAATGCAGGTTTCAGCCGAGGGAGCCTGTAGACTGCCTGTGAAGCGAAATCGGTTTTCCTGAATCTATCTATTAGCCCTGTTCCTGAGAAATTATGGATACACGCAACGTTGTCATCATAGGTTCGGGTTGCGCCGGCCACACCGCCGCTCTCTACAGCGCCCGCGCCAACCTCAAGCCCCTCGTCATAGAAGGCCACGAACCCGGTGGCCAACTAGGCTTAACCACCTCGGTCGAGAATTTCCCTGGTTTCCCCGAAGGCATACAGGGGCCCGAACTGATCGAGAACATGCGCAAACAGGCCAAGCGATTCGGAGCCGACTATCGCATGGGCCACGTGGTCAAGGCCGATTTGAGCAAGCATCCGATCGAAGTGGTTGTCGGCAAAGACACCATCCAGACGCGCACGCTCATTATCGCCAGCGGAGCATCGGCGCGCTGGCTCGGCCTTCCCAACGAGCATGCCCTCATCGGCCATGGCGTGTCATCCTGTGCCACCTGCGATGGCTTCTTTTTCTCGGGCAAGGAAATCGCAGTGATCGGCGGCGGTGACTCCGCCATGGAAGAGGCGACATTTCTAACGCGCTTCGCCAGCAAAGTCACGCTCATCCATCGCCGCGACGAGTTTCGCGCCTCGAAAATCATGCTCGATCGCGCCCGGGCAAATCCAAAGGTCGCGTTTCTAACTGACACCGTAGTCGATGACGTTCTCGATGTCGGCAAGAAAGAAGTCACCGCGCTACGTCTGCGCAATCTAAAGACCGGCGAAAGCTGGGAGTTCCCCATCAGCGCCATGTTCCTGGGCATAGGCCATATTCCAAACGCCAAAATTTTCGAAGGCCAGCTCGAAACCGACACCGACGGCTACCTGCTCACGCATAAGAATGTTTTCACGAAAGTGCCAGGCGTCTTCGCCTGCGGAGATGTGCAAGATCGCCGCTACCGCCAAGCCATCACCGCCGCCGGCTCCGGCTGCATGGCCGCCCTCGAAGTCGAGAAATATTTGGAAGAAGAAGGCCACTGATCCAGTTTTTGCTGTCATCCTGAGCGTAGCCGAGCCAAGAGCGAAGCGAATGGCCCGGCGAAGTCGAAGGACCCCTACCGATTCCCGACCTTCCAATGCCGCTGAAGATTGTGACGGTCTACGCTTTCCACCGAACCAACTTTTTGTATCGTGCCCCGCGTTCCACGAATCTCATACCAAATACGCAATTCTAAATTCCTGAGGTGAAATCCATGAACTACCGCCTGTTCGGCAACAGCGGCCTGCGCGTCTCCGAAGTCTCCCTCGGCACCATGACCTTCGGAGAAGACTGGGGCTGGGGCTCGCCCAAAGACGACTCGCGCAAAATTTACGAAGCCTACCGCGAAGCCGGAGGCAATTTCGTCGACACCGCCAACATCTACACCAACGGAACCAGTGAAATCCTAGTCGGCGAATTTATCCGTGATCACCGCGACTCGGTCGTCCTCTCCACTAAGTACACCAATGCTGTGCCAGGCAGCGATCCGAACGCTGCTGGCAATCACCGCAAGAGCATGGTGCAGTCGGTAGAAGCTTCACTGCGCCGCCTGAAAACCGATTACATCGATCTCTACTGGCTGCATAACTGGGATCAAATGACTCCCGCAGAAGAAGTCATGCGCGCCTTTGACGATCTCGTTAGCCAGGGCAAGATCCTGTACATCGGCATCTCCGACGCGCCCGCGTGGTGGATCGCGCAGGCCAATACGCTGGCCGAGTTACGAGGCTGGACCCGATTCATCGGTCTCCAGATCGAATATTCCCTCATCGAGCGCACTGTCGAGCGCGAACTCATTCCCATGGCGAAAGCTTTCAACCTCGGCCTGGTAGCGTGGTCGCCGCTAGCTGGAGGCCTGCTCAGCGGCAAGTACCACTCCGGTAAGGGCGCCGGCGGCCGTTACTCAACCGATATGGCCAAGTCTTTCATGCGCACTGGAGAGCGCACCGATAAAGTCGTAGCCGCGCTCAACAAAGTCAGCCAGCAGGTAGGCCATTCACCCGCGCAGGTTGCGCTGGCGTGGCTGCGCTATCGCGATACTCCCGTCATCCCAATCATAGGCGCGAGGAGCATCGCGCAGCTGCAAGATAACCTGGCCAGTCTGGAACTGAAACTGACGCCCGATCAAGTCGCCGCTCTCAATGAAGCCAGCGCCATTGAAATGGGCTTTCCGCACGACTTCTTCGATAATGAATTTGTGAACACCCTAAGGTACGGAGGCCTACGCGACAAAATCCTGGCCGCATAAGGGCAACAGGCGCCTTACCCTGTGGTTCCCTGTGTCCTCCGTGGTTCCCGCATTTGATTTTCTCGACCACCGGAATCGCAGCGAAAACTAACCAAGAACCTGCCGTCGCACGGGCAGACTCAGCGTCTCGCAAGCCGTCCGCAACACCAGCCGCGGCGCGCGCTTGCGAATCTTCATCAAATAACGCACGGTCCGCTGCGGATCAGCCTTGGCCGTCTCGCGCAACAACCACCCCAATCCCTTCTGCACCATATCGTCCTCGTCATCGAGAAGTTGATTCGATAGCCGAACAATCTCCCGAAAAAATTGCCGTTCCCGCGTCCCCCGAATCAAAGCCACACAAGCCGCGCGCCGTCGCCATCGATTCTGAGACTGAGCCCACAAGAAAACTTCAGGGCAACGCAGAGGCTCGGCAACCACCATCGGCGCCAGCACATCATGCACTAGCGCGTCATGATCGGCCCAACTGGATACGCGATCGAGCCACGAAACAAAAAGCCGAAACTCATCATCGCCAAAATTCTTCGTCTGCCTTTCCAGAAGAAAGACCGCGAACACTTTTTCCTCAAGATTCCGCCCCGAGAAAAGCTGGTCGGCGACCTGCACCACAAAATCCACCCCGCGCTCGCGCACAACGCTGCGACGAAATTGCCCGGCAGCCTTTCGGAGCGCCGCCGTATACCAGCCGTGCGATTTGATCTCTTCTTTGAAGAACCACTGCACTCCAGCGGCATGCTCGGACGATCCACCATCCAAGAGCACGCGCCGAATCTCAGCCGCCGCCTGCGGGGGAGTGGTCGCGCGTTTGTTCATAGCTCAAGGTGTAGAGGTCGCGATGTTCGTGCGCACGATCTTGTCGTAAATCCACAGCAGCGCCGCCGTCGCCACGCCCACGCCGGTCACCGCCCACCAGATACGCGCCGGCTGATGTGTGACTTCTCCGAAGTGATGGACGATCATGCCGCCAAACTTGCCCGCGATCAGCGATCCAATCCCAATCGGCAAAAAGGCGAAACCCATATAGGTCCCCTGTTGTCCCGGAGGCGCTAGACGAGAAACATATTCGTAATAGCGCGGAGATTGAATAATCTCCCCCAGCGCCACCACCATTAGCGCTACAACCGCAGTCCAGACGTGTGGACGCAATGCCAGGATAAGCCATGCCAAAGCCGTGACCAGCGTCCCAATCGTGATCGCCGGAAGCGGCGGGATTCGCCGCGTCAGTGCGTTGACTGCGACCGTAAGGGTGATCACGATCAACGGATCCGCGATCAGAATCAGTTCCGTGTTCGCCGAGGCGTCCACGTATTCGTGGATGTAGACCGGAAGAATGAGATATTGCTGCCAGAAGACAATCCAATAGCCCGAAAAAATCAGCAGGAATAGAACAAATCTCCAGTTGCCAAGCACGGTCAAAAAGTTACGCCCCACCTGCGCGAGTGAAGTAGTCGCCTGTTCGTCGGCTCGCCGCGGCTCGCGGAAAAAGATCAGAACCGCAATGAACATCAGGAACACGCTGAGAGCAGCCAGACGAAAAACGTTCTCCACTCGCATCCGCGAGTGCACCCAGCCCGCGAGGAACGGTCCCAAGAAACTCCCAATATTCACCAGTGTGTAATAGATGGAGTATCCGATCGACCGCACATTCTCCTTCGAGCAGCGCGCCGTCGTACCCACGACACTAGGCTTGACCATCGCCACGCCCAAGGCAGGCAGGAACAACACGACTCCCACCAGGAGTCCAAGCGGAACCACCGAGCGCACCGGTCCGAGCCACGGCGCCGCGATCGAGCCGACCAGAAAATAAGAACAGCTCAAAATAAAATACGCCAGTGAAAGCGCGCGCCGGAAGCCGATGCGATCGGCCACCGCCCCGCCAAATATCGCCATCACCCACACGCCCGCGCCGAAGAAGCCGCCCAGACTGGTGGCCTGATCGACGGGGAATTGCAGCGCTTCATGCAGGTACCGCACGAGCACCGCAAACACTGCATAGTAAGAGAGACGCTCAAAAATCTCGCTGATATTTGCGACCCAGAAGGGCCGCTCAAATCCTGTTCGTATCTCCTCGAAGCGTTGCGAAAAAGTCATAAGTTTTGTGTTCAGTGTGGAGCGGGCTCCCCCGGCCGCACGCCCTTAGCTAGATGCCCATCCGCTCGCGCACTTGCTGAGCTGACAATCCCGCCACGTGAATCACTTTATTCCGGCCGGTCCGGCCGGCTGCAATACTAACGGACGAACGCGGAACCTCCAAAAGCTTTGCGGAAAATTCAATGCACGCCTCATTGGCCTTGCCATCGACAGGCGGTGCGGTGAGCGACAATTTCAGCGCGTCTCCGACTTCGCCGGTGATGGCATTCTTCTTGGCGCGGGGGTGGACTTTGACCGCGAAAGTGGCGCCCGCGTCCGTTTGTTGAATGGTGATCAATGCCCTAGCGGCTCCATGCAATAAATCCCAAAATTGCAAGGACAACCGCAATTCCAATCGCAATGTAGATTAAGAGATCGCGTTTCCGAGTCGCCGTCGCCAACCCGCGCTTTAGCATGACATTTATGTAGTGGTCCTCCCACAGCAGCGTCTTTCGTGCGTCCTTCCATTGCTGCGCCATCGCAGGATCTTTTCGATCGCGCCGATAGACATTGCAGATCAGGGATGAAACGACCCTCTCGTACGGGAAACATATTGTAGGTCTGATTGAACTCGATGAGCACCGTATCCATGTCGGGAAGAGAAGGGTGCGTCTCGCTATAGTAAAGCATCTTCCGTTCGAGCTCCGAGAACTCAACATCCTCAAGAAGTGCTTGATCGACAATCCTAGAAACGAGAAACTGTTTGGCATCGTCGGAGTTCATAGGGCCCTTCGTATCTCCAATTACGCTTTTGCCCTCTTCCCAAAGATCGCCGTTCCCACCCGCACGCAAGTCGTTCCCTCTTCAATCGCGACTTCAAAATCGTGCGACATGCCCATAGAAAGGATCGCCATACTGACTTGCGGCAACGAGCGCGCCGCGATGCGATCGCGAATCTGACGAAGCTGACGGAAATAGGCTCTTGAATCTTCCGGGTCGTCCGCATAAGGCGGAACGGTCATCAGGCCGCTGATCTTCAAATTTCCCCAACGTGGCGCGCCGGTCAGAATTTGCTCCAGTTCATCAGAGTCCGGCACCACGCCGCTCTTCGCGGTCTCGCCGCCGACATTGATCTCAATCAACACAGACAACATCTTGCCGCCGCTCGCAGAAGAAGCATTCAGCTTTTCCGCCATCCGCACAGAGTCAACCGAATCGACGGCGTCAAACCACTCCGCCGCCTTCGCGGCTTTATTGGTTTGCAGATGTCCGATGAGATGCCATTCCGCGTCGCTCAAATCGCGCAGAGCCGGCGCCTTTCCAGCAAATTCCTGAACCCGGTTCTCGCCAAAAACGCGCAGCCCCGCCGCGTAAGCTCCGCGAATGCTTTCCACCGGAAAAGTCTTGCTCACCGCCATAAGCGTAATTTCGGCTGGATCGCGTGCCGCGCGCCTCGCCGCTGCAGCGATCTGCTGTCGAACATCTGCAATATTTTGGGCAATCGACATAGAGCGAAAACCACGAAGGACACAAAGTAACACGAAGGAGAATCTGCACGACGCCGAGGGTTCTACTTGAGAGGGATCCCTCGGTTCACTCGGGATGACGGCGCGCGACTCCCGCTTCGCTCACGCCGCGCAACCGCCGTCACATCATGCCGACAGGCGGCGCCGGCTCATTTGGATCACCCGAGCTCGACAGCGGAATGCGAATCATCAGCACGGCCAAAGCGACCATCACAGCCAGTCCCGCGAGATAAGAAGGATGCGAAAAAATCTGCGGTATCTCCCAATTGCGGGTCTTGTAAATTGCCACCACACCGGCCCACACCAATCCCAACAAAGATTCGCCGACGATCAATCCCGAGGCCGTCAGCACTCCGGCATTCTCCACGCGTGCCATTTGCGCGGGGTTGAAGCCGCGCCGCTTGGCGACCCGATCTCCCAGAGCGCGAAAAACTCCGCCGAGAAAAATCGCAAACGTAGTCTCAAACGGTAAATACATTCCAACCGCGACCAGCATCGGGCTGCGCACCTGCATCATGATCATGCCGATGCCCATGAAGATGCCAACAACCACAAGGGGCCACGGCATATCGCCGCCCACAACTCCAACCGCCAACGTCGCCATAAGTCCGGCTTGTGGCGCAGCAAGCTCCCGGCTGCCAAAACCAAACGACTTATTCAAAAGTGCGAGTGGAAAATACATCACGAGACTCGCCACCACCACCGCAATCAACTCGGCGACCTGAATCCGGCGCGGAGTGCCGCCAAGAATGTAGCCCACCTTGAAATCCTGCAACAACTCGCCGGCCACCGCGGACGAAACACAAACCACCGCCGCCACGCTGAGCACCGCCAGCACGCCCGATGTTCCCGAAACTCCCAGCGAAACCATGAGGAGCGCTGCGATCAGCAGGGTCGAGAGCGTCAAGCCCGAAATCGGATTATTCGACGAACCGATGAAGCCCACCAGGTTCCCCGAGACTGTCGCGAAGAAAAAGCCCACAACCAGCATCACCGCCGCCGCGAAAATCGCCGGCCACACCAATCCGGTGAGATGTACATACAGCACGCACATCATCACAAACATCAGCGCAATCAAACCGAAGACCGCCTTCGAACTCATGTATTGTTCGGTGCGCGACAACTGCGAACGCTCGTCCGCCGTCTGCCGCAGATCGCTGATCGCTTTTCCAAAGCCCGCCGTCAGGCTCTTGCCCATCTTGAATAGCGTGTACGCTGCGCCCACCAGCATTCCGCCTACCGCGATCGGACGCACCACGAACTTCCACACCGCGATCGCCATGCTCGCCCAATCCGCGGGCGTATCCGCTGGAAGATATTCTTTGATGTGCGGCCCGAGAAAATAAATGAGCAGCGGAACCATCAATCCCCACGCCAGCACGCCGCCGGCAAACTGAATCGACGCCAACCGCAGCCCAATGATGTAACCGACGCCTAAATATGCGGGGCTCACGAGCGGCGCGGCAAACGTGCTCATACCCCCCGCCGGCACGATATTCTTGCTCCCAGCGAGCCCCAGCCGCACCTGGCTGCGTCCCAGGCTGCCGACTGCGAAATGAAAATCTTTCCCCGGAGCAAAAAGCCCAAAACTTCCCAGAATATAAACAAGCCCGCCAACGCCAATATTCCAGAAGAGATATTTCGCTGCCTGCGCACCGCGCTGCCCGGCTTTATGAATCTCCGAAGCCGCCACCGATTCAGGGAAGGGAAGCTCCGGATCCTCCACCATGACGCGCCGCACCAGAGAAATAAAAAGTACGCCGAGGATGCTTCCCACCATAATCAGGGCCGTCGACTTCCAGTAAGAATCAAACGACCAGAAGGAAGGCCAGACTCCAGCCAGCACAAAAGCGGGAAGCGTAAAAATCGCACCCGCGGCAACGCTCTCTCCGATCGACCCCGCGGTTCGAGCGATATTTTCCTCGAGCAGCGATCCCTTCCATGCGCGCAAGACCGCCATCGAGATCACCGCCGCCGGATAGGTCGCGGCGATGGTGATACCGGCGCGCAATCCCAAATACGCATTCGCCGCTCCGAGCACAACCGTAAGAATGAGTCCCAGAAACATTGCTCGAAGGGTCAACTCCTTCATCTGCATGGTTTCCGGAACATAGGGGCGATGCTTGAGAATCGTTCCAGGGACACCGCCCGGGGGATTACTCATGAGGTCCTCACTCTAAAATTTCACTAAAGATTATCAGTAGCTGCGACGGCGCACCTTATCATGTTGGGTAGCCGCATTACAAGTATGAGCCCTCACTTGGTAAAGGTCGGCGTTGCGATCGCGCTCCGATAGCCATGTGCGAAAAGCGCGCAACTTTCGCTAGAGAGGGCCTTCATCGGCAAAGGTCGCAAACTCACGTCGGCGGTTCAGCCCATGTTTCCCTAGTTTGCCCTTGTGGCTAGGGGTGGCTATGTAATCCCAAAGGTTCCTATCCGCAACTTTGCGACTCAAACAGGGTTACAATACTACTAATCCAGGAGGTAATCAGTGGCTACCGACGTTGGGTCCTCTTGGAGCCGGTTTTTCGAGGAATTCCGTTGCCGCGGATGCGGCATACAAGAAGCTTACAGTTCGAGGCCGCGCGGATTCTTTGAAAGATACGTGCTTCCGTTAATGTTACTGCAGACGGTTCGTTGCGAGCGGTGTTATCACCGGAGTTACACGTTGCGTACCGTTCCGACGATCGAGCGAGTTGATCCCGAGCCGAAACGGTCTCAGGTCGAACGAAGCGATGCAGAGTCAGATCGTCGCATAGCCTAGCCGCATTGCTCAGAAACATGCGCCGCGGCTATACTGGCGAAGTGGCCGGCAGAGTCTGAATTGTGTGCCGGATGCGGGAGGCCGTCTTCAGCAGTAGTGGTACTGGGTTTCGAATACGGGCTGCCCAGGGCCAAGCGGCGGACCATTTGGCCTCGACGGGTCATCGGTTGGCTGGCTTCGCCAAGCGCGCTGCTGCCACATTGTTTTTCACTTTGTTCCCCGCCGATTGTCGGATCTGTGGTTCTCCTCTCCTTACCGTTTCCCGCCTCCCCGTTTGTCAGTCCTGCATCATTGCGTTGCGCCCGCTGCAGGGGTCGTATTGCCCCGTGTGCGGACAGGCTTCGCCGGCTGTTTCTCTTACGCGACGAGAAGGCGAAGATGTAGATCCACGCTGCCTGCTCTGCCAGCGCGTCGATCCTCCCTTTGAACGGGCCGTCGCCTATGGCAGCTATGAGGGCGGACTGCGTGACCTCATTCATCTGCTCAAGTTTCACCAAGTTCGTCCCGCCGCCAAGGTCCTGGGACGCGTGTTGGCTGGCACTATTGCCGGCCTCGAAAGGGCGATGCCGGTCGGTGCGATTGCCGTCGTACCCGTACCTCTGCATAAAAGCAAAAAAGCGCAGCGCGGGTTTAACCAGGCGGAGATGATCGCGCGCGCGGCGTTGCGCCAGTTCGCTCGTCCGAAAAGGTTCGATCTTTGCACCGGCGTCTTGCTGCGTCATCGCGACACCAGCAGCCAGATTGGCCTCACCAGCAATGAGCGGCGTGAGAACCTGCGAGGTGCCTTTCGTGTGAATGATCCAACGCGAATCTTGAATCGCGACATCTTATTGGTGGATGATGTCTATACCACGGGGACGACGGCATCGGAGTGCGCCCGCGTCCTTCTCCGGGCCGGAGCCGCCCGGGTATGGGTAGCAACCGTGGCACGCACGCTGAAGCTTTCGAATGTCATCAAATTGGCAGGGAAGTTGGCTGGAAACGAGTTCTCGGTTCCCGATACACAGCCTTCAGCAGCTGCTTTTACTGGCAACCGGCAACCCGTAACTGGCAACTGACTTTATGTCATTGCGCATACACAATTTCGCTGGCGGCATGCGCTCTCACCTTCCGGTGGCGATGCTCGCCTCCGGCAATCATCAGGAAAATGACGGCCACGCGCTGCATCAGCCCGTGCTCGTCCTGAACGCCTCTTACGAGCCCATCAACGTCTGCGCCGCTCGCCGCGCCATCGTGCTCGTGCTTAAGGGCGTAGCCATGACCGAAGAAGAAAACGGACACTTCCTCCACGCCGCCCGCGTAGCCATGCGCGTGCCCTCCGTGATCCGTCTGCTCGAGTATCGCCGCATCCCGCACCAGTCGCGCGCTTTATCGCGTAAAAATATTTTGCTGCGCGATCGCAATACCTGCCAGTATTGCGCCACCACCCTGCCCTCCGGCGAGCTCACGCTCGACCACGTGATCCCACGCTCCCGCGGAGGCCTCTCCACCTGGGAGAATCTGGTAGCCTGCTGCCATCCCTGCAACCGCCGCAAAGGCAATCAACTCCCGCACGAAGCCAACATGCGCCCCTCCCGCGAGCCTCGCTCCTTTAATCTCCACACCAGCCGCCACATCATGCGCCTGATGGGCCACTCGGATGATAAGTGGAGAAAGTATCTGTTCTACTAAAAGCAGGTTTCAAGGTTTCAGAGTTTCAAGGTTTCAAACACCACGGGCTCCGGAATAAAACGGACGAGAAGTTATGGCACGATCCTATCGCGAGTTACTTGTGTGGCAGAAGTCTAAGTGACTTGCGGTCCACACCTACACAGCCACTGCCAACTTCCCGCGAGCCGAAACCTACGGCCTAACCTCTCAAATCAGGCGAGCCTCGGTCTCAGTGGTATCGAACATAGCGGAAGGGCAAGGCAGACTAACTCCCGGAGAGTTTCGCCATTTTCTAGGGCAGGCGACGAGGCTCTTTACTGGAAGGAGAGACCCAATCGGCGATAGCCTTGGATCTGGGTTTTCTGGCGCAGGAAACGTACGACTCTCTGGAGATCGAATCCTATCAAGTCCTCGGTCTGCCCGATCGATTGCTCAACTCGCTAAGCAAAAAGATAGCGCAACCGCGAACGCTGTTACCTTGAAACGCTGAAACCTTAAAACAACAGGGGCGCAAACCGCGCCAGATCATCCCGCCATACCATCCAAGTATGCATTCCCGGAGTCTCCACTGCCGTCACTGCAACATCCTTTGTCTTCAACCACGCGATAAACTTTCGATTAGGTTCAAGCGGAAACTCCTCCGTCCCGCATGCAATCCAGAGCAGACGAAGCTTCGCGCTCTTCCCACTCACCCCAGCGAACCGCTCTTCGTCCCCATGTCCCATCGCGGAGCTGAATCCCGCAACCCACCCGAATAGCTCCGGATGCGTCAGCCCCACCGTCAAGCTTTCCAATCCTCCCATCGACAGCCCAGCGATCGCGCGCTCATCCCTCTTCTTAGAAACGCGATACTCCGACTCCACCTGCGGCAATATTTCAGTAAGTAGCGTTTGACTGAAGAGATCAACATTCCGCGAAATCGCAGCATTATCATCCCAGCCACCATGCCCGTTCAGCACAAACTTCATATCGCCATAGCCAAGCGGCATAACAACCACCATCGGCTTCACTTTCCCGTCGGCAATCAAGTTATCGAAAATGAAATTCGCCTTCCCCACCGCCGTCCAGCCGTTCGCCTTGTCACTCCAGCCATGCAGCAGATAGAGCACCGGGTACCGCTTGCCCTTTTTCGCGTCGTACCCCGGAGGCGTATAGACGTAGTAGTCGTTCTGTCCGTCCGCCAGCCCGCTCACCACCTTGGATGTATAGAAATGATGATGCACTAAGCCGTGCGGCACATCGCGCGCCTCCCATAGTTGAGGAGTCGCACCCCGCACCGTAACCAGATTCCCGACCGAAACCAGGTTGGCCTTTATTTCAAGATTATGCGGATCGAATTGTTCCTGCCCGTCGACATCAAACGAATACCCATAAATCTCCGGCGTCAGCGGAGGCGTGACCACACTCCACACACCAGAACCGTCCTTCTCCATGGGCAGTGCCTCTGCCGCGCCTTCAAGATGGAGCAGAACTTTTCCGGCGGTGGCATTGAGATAACGGAAGGTGATCCTCCCGTCGGCATGGACTTCGTGGGAATTGAAAGAAGCGCCGTCTTGGCCAAACGCGCGCACCGGCATTACCAGCGCCATAAGAAAAGAAAAACCCAATATGCCGTTGGCCAAAAGAAAGAGGTGTCGAGATTTCATGGCGGCCAGTCTAGCTGTTCACCGATGCCACTGTCACCTCAACTTTTCGCGCCGCAACTGTAGCGCCGCCGTCCCCGGCGGCTTCCGGCGGGCGTCGCGTCCGCCGATGGCACGGAAACCCTACTGCGGCTTCGGCGGTTCCGCCGGCTTCTGGTTTGGATCAGCCTTTTGCACTTCCTGACCATCGTAGGTAATTCTCGACTTCGATCCGAAGCGCTTGTAGTTCGTGTATTTGATAATCTCGCGAATCTTCACCCCGCCCATCGAAAACTGCAGCGTGTCCTCGGCTCGCGTATAAGTCGGAAACCAATACTGCCCGTCAATTTGTTCGCGCCAGGTTGTGAACTTCGGGAAGAGATTCTCCTGCCCCTTCTTCTTTTTGATGTCGGGCACTGTTTTGCCATAAGTTTCGACGATCTGAAAGTCGTGATCGTCCACCCAGATGCGCCCCTGAAAATATCGCTTCTTGCCGAGAATCTGTTTGGGCGCGACATCGAAGACATAAGTATTCAGCTCATCCTGCTTCTGCTGCCCGACATACAGAATGTCGTACTCCCCAATTTCATCCGAAGTCAGTACAAACGGCAGGCGATTTTCGATGTCGTCAAAATCTTCCTCAGTCATCTGTATGCGCTGCAAAGTCGGCTGCGGAGCAAAAACAACATTCTTAATCCGGCGCCCCTTGTCGTCGAAGGTTACGTCAAACACCTGCTGATAGGTGCCGTCTATCGTGTCGCCGTCGAGCGTCATCACCTTGACGTCCTGCCGATAGGTGTACTGATCGCGCGCATCCTTGAACTCTTTCTCCTTCACTGAGAAACGCTTGATGATCTCCGCGACCGTCGTCCCCTTAGGCTCCGATTTATCGAGCGGTCCCTCCTGCGCCCGCGCCGCCGTCGCCGCAGCCAACAGAAGTGCACCCGCCAGTGTGGTTAAAAACAACTGAAGTGAAGAACGCGACAGAAGCGAGAACCGGACTGGGAGTTTCATAGACCTATTCTAACGAAAAGAAACAGCAAGAGTGATTACGCTTTGTCATCCTGAGCGAACGACTCATGCATTAGGGCGAGTGCGACACAGTTCCCATCGCGTCGATCAAATCAAAGCATCAACTCGCCGTGCCCGGATTCTTAATCGCTCGCGCCATCACCCACTCCACCAACCCCGGCCATAACTGATACAGCTTGATTGCCGGAATCATCGTCCAAGGCACAATCACCTCGCGCTTCCCGGCACGATACCCCCGATACGTAGCCCGCGCCACGCGCTCCGCGGTGATTCCGCGCACCGATGCCGGCCGCACATTGCCCTGCCGATTCGCCACCACGTGCGCGCCAAAGTCGGTCGCCACATATCCCGGACAAACTGTGAGTACATTAATATTGTCCCGCTTCAACTCAATCCGAGCGCCCTTGCCAATAGCATTCACCGCAAACTTGCTGGCCGAATAGATCGCCATGAACGGCACCGGGATGTGCCCCGCGATACTCGAAATATTAATGATGGCCCCGCCCCCCGCCTTGCGCATCGCCGGAGCGACCGCCTGTAGGCAATGAATCACCCCAAAGAAGTTCGTCTCAAACAATTCGCGGCAATCCGATTCCTGCATATCCGCGACCGTGTCGCGAATCCCCACTCCCGCGTTATTCACCCATACATCAATGCGCTGAAAGCGGCGAAGCGTCTCCGCCTGCGCCGCGTCGACTTCCTCACGACTCCGCACATCGCAAGCCAGCGCAGCCGTTCGATCAGAGTGCCCAATCCGCAACCGAGCGGCCTCAGCCCGCCCAGCATCGCGCGACAACAAAACAACGCAAGCTCCCGCATCGGCAAAAACTTTAGCAACGGCTTCCCCAATCCCCATGGAAGCCCCGGTCACCACCACAACCTTCCCAACCATTTCCATGGCGACCCTTGTATCGCGTACAGACTAGCGTAGTCAATGGCTGGCAAAATTCGACAATGACGATTTCGTTGCCGCAGAATGTATTCCTGGCTTTTGGCTGGGGCAGCGGCTCACGCCTTTGCGCTTGCCTTTGGGTGGCGCAGCGGTTCACCGCCGCGATAACAGGACCGTTTGAATACCGGCTTTAGCCGCTGAGGGAGACTGCGGAAACTTCACACACCAAATTTCGAAAAACCAGCACCGACAATTGTGACTCTCCTACCCATCTTCCCGCTCGAACTGGTCCTGCTCCCAGGCGTCCCCCTGCCGCTGCACATCTTCGAGCCCCGCTATAAAGAAATGATCGCCGAGTGCCTTGAGCAGAAAAAGCCCTTCGGCGTAGTGCGCGCCTCTTCCGATGGAGTCGCTGATATCGGCTGCACCGCCGAGATCATGTCCGTCACAAGAAAATACGACGACGGTCGCATGGACATCATCACCCGCGGCGTCGAGCGCTTCGAGGTAATCGAGGTCAACGAAGATCGATCATTCCTGCAGGCCGAAATTACGGTAGTCGAAGACGAACCCGAGAAGCCGCCCGCCAATATGGTGACGCAGGCCGTGCGCCTTCATGCCGAGATCGCAAAACTAGCCGGCGCCGAGCCCAGCGGCCCCGATGAACATGCCGGCAATCTTTCTTTTTTGCTGGCCGGATCGCTCCCCCTCGACCTCGACTTCAAGCAGAGCCTGCTCTCGACCCTCTCCGAAGCCAAACGTCTCGAAGCGGTCGTAGGCTATCTAGAAGCGGTCCTACCCGGCCTCCGCCGCGCCGCCAAAGCCCGCTGGAATTAAGCACGCCGGAATTAGCGGTTCGTTCTCTATTCAGCAAAATCCTGGCTCACTGCCCTCCGTGGAATCGCCCGAACCAGTGGGCAAGGTTCAGCGACATGAGCAGCACGCCCGCCCCCAGAACGAGCACGTGCCGGGTGCTGCGCAGTTCGAAGCGGCCGACCCGACAAACGAGCAAATAGCCGACGGCAAGGTTGAACAAGCCCCAGAGCACATTGACTGTCGAGGAGGACAGGCCCGCCCCTGGTGGCGATGCGAAAGGGCTTTGGAAGGCATGCCCGGAGATCCCGTTGCCCAGATGGGGCAGGGCGTTCGCCAGGAATGCGCCCCCAAAGAAGTACGCCAGATAGTGGTACCAACGCATGTTTGCTCCCTCCGGCTTGCCAACCCAACTGGTGGCAGTCTCGCTCACGATCAGTTGATCCATCCTAAATCAAGCGCAAACCTCAATGACCTGCATGAATCAAACGAAGTAAGCGCAGAAACTTACAGCCCACGAAAAACTGAGAGCTGACAGCTGAAAGCTGGCAGCTTCTTTCAGCGGTATAATCCGCATAAGGCATCATTGGGGGTTCCCACCATGAGTTTTTCCCGGACTCTCGGCGAACTGCGCCGAAGTCCCTTCACTGAACCGCGTCTTCGCGCGCGCCGCGTAAAAGATGAACTCCGCGAAAACCTGATGGCCCGCCTGCGCGAAGGCGGCCCCATATTTCCCGGCATCGTCGGCTACGACGACACGGTCGTGCCGCAGATCATCAACGCCATTCTTTCGCGCCATAATTTCATTCTCCTGGGTTTGCGCGGACAGGCGAAGAGCCGCATCCTGCGTGCCCTCACCACGCTGCTCGATCCGCAAATGCCGTACGTCGCCGGCTGCGAAATCCATGACAATCCCTACGCTCCCATCTGCCGCCGCTGCCGCGAGTTGATCGCCAAAGAAGCTGACGCCACGCCCATCGCCTGGCTCACGCCCGAGCATCGCTACGTAGAAAAGTTAGCCACGCCCGACGTCACCATCGCCGACCTGATCGGCGACATCGATCCCATCAAAGCCGCGCGCGGCGGTCACGAACTCTCGAGCGAATTTACCGTCCATTACGGATTGCTCCCGCGCGCCAACCGCGGAATCTTCGCCATCAACGAATTGCCCGATCTAGCCGGAAAAATTCAAGTCGGCCTCTTCAACATCATGCAAGAGGGCGACGTGCAGATTAAGGGCTACCCCATCCGCCTGCCCCTCGATGTAGCCATCGTTTTCAGCGCGAATCCCGAGGACTACACGGCGCGCGGAAAAATCATTACGCCGCTGAAAGATCGAATCGGTTCCGAAATCCGCACCCACTACCCCGCGACGGTCGAAGAAGGCATCGCCATCACTGCGCAGGAAGCCTGGATTGATCGCCTCCAAGAGACGGAAGAGGATGTCGGTACGCGCCTGCAAATTCCAAAATATATCCAGCAAGTCATCGAGCGCGTCGCCTTCGCCGCGCGCGAAGACAAGAAGATCGACAAACGCTCCGGCGTAAGCCAGCGCCTGCCGATCTCGGCCATCGAAAACGTAATATCGAATGCCGAACGACGTGCCCTAACACATCAGGAAAAGCTAGTCGTCCCGCGCATCAGCGACATCTATGCCGCGCTGCCCGCCATCACCGGCAAACTCGAACTCGAATACGAAGGCGAAATGAAAGGCGCCGACCACGTCAGCCGCGAGTTGATCCGCACAGCGATCGCCAAAACGTTCGACACCTACCTCCACGGCGTCAATCTTAATCAGGTCGTCCAGTGGTTCGATCTAGGAGGAGAAATTCAACTAAGCGACAACGCCGGAGCCAAAGAAGTTCTAGAAGGCCTTCGTCAGATTCAGGGCCTAATGGAAAAGCTCGGCAAACTGAATGTCGGCCCAAAAGAAGCCGCCGAGGTCCAAGTGTCGGCGGCGGAATTCGTCCTAGAAGGCCTGCACGCGCACAAGAAAATCGGCCGCAACGAAGAGCGCGTGTTTAGCGCCGGGGAGAAACCCATGAAAGTAACCGAGAAACAGCCCGCATTCGATCGCGACGAATCGGAGTTTGGCAGGAAGCGGGGGTTTAATTAGAACGGTCGTTGTTCGTTGGTCGTTAGTCGTTCGGAAATCTGCATATGCGATGCAGTCCGGCGCTTCGGGAAGCTGAACGCGAACGACTAACGACTAACGACCAACGAGCAACGGCCGCGCCCATGAAGAGAATTCGCTACTCCAAATACGTCCCCGACCCCGCCGGCGAAATGAGCATGGAAGACCTGCTCAGTGCCCTCTCCGACTATTTTCTGCAAAGCGGATTCAATGACAATTTCTGGTACGAACTTCCCGAGGGCGAGCAAACGCTCGACGACTTAAAGCGCGCCCTCGAACAAGCTCTCCTCGACGGAGAAATGTTCGACGAAGAGATGCGCGACCGTCTCCAGCAAATGCAGATGGAAGGCCAACTCGAAGAGCTAATCGAAAAGCTGATCGAGCGCATGCAGCAGGAAGACTACATCTCCATCGATCAGCCCCACGACCCAGCGAAACGATCGAGCGTAGGCGGCCAGGTAGGCGACGCGCAGCAACGAGCCAAGTTCGAAATCACCGACAAAAGCCTCGACTTCCTCGGATTCAAAGCCCTCCGCGATCTCTTAGGCTCGCTAGGCAAATCCAGCTTCGGACGCCACGACACGCGCGACATGGCCACCGGCATCGAAGCCAGCGGAGCCTCCAAACAATATGAATTCGGAGACACCCTGAACCTCGACATCACCGCGACGCTCTCCAGCGCGATTCAGCGCGAAGGCCTGGGCCTTCCCCTCAACCTCGAGTACAACGATCTGCAAGTTCATCAATGCGAATACCAGTCCTCCTGTGCGACCGTCCTGATGCTCGACTGCTCGCACTCGATGATCCTCTACGGCGAAGACCGTTTCACCCCCGCCAAAAAAGTAGCGATGGCGCTCTCGCAGCTAATTCGCACCCAATATCCCGGCGACTCTTTGTCGTTAGTCCTCTTCCACGACTCCGCTGAAGAAGTTCCACTCTCGCAGCTAGCCCGCGTGAAAGTCGGTCCCTATTACACCAACACCCGCGAAGGCCTGCGCATGGCGCAACGCATCCTCCAACGCCAGCGCAAAGACATGAAGCAGATCGTCATGATCACCGACGGCAAGCCCTCAGCCCTGACGCTAGAAGACGGACGCATCTACAAAAACGCCTTCGGCCTCGATCCCCTGGTGGTCAGCCAGACGCTGGAAGAAGTTTCAAAATGCAAACGAGCCGGCGTCCTCATCAACACCTTCATGCTCGCTTCCGATTACGGCCTCGTTCAATTCGTCCAGAAAGTAACCCAAATGTGCCGCGGCAAAGCCTACTTCACCACCCCCTATACGCTCGGCCAATATCTGCTGATGGATTACATGTCGCGCAAAACCAAAACAATCCATTAGTGCCGGGCCGCCTGACTTAGATGGTCGCTCTTCCAATCTCGTGACCACCCGGCGCAAGATCGCGTTTCAGAGAGCGTTCTTTGAAAGAGCCCATTTTTAGCCGGGCCGTAACGGGCCTCATTAATACTGGGCTTTAGCTACGGAGGGAACTGCTGAACATCGCTAGGCAACAAAAACGGGAGCCAAACGCCGGATTACAGAAGTAACGCCGGAGTAGCATTCCGCGCCCCGCTTCGGTGTAATATCGCTTCAAGCACCCCCGTTCGGAGACGTTATGAAACGAATTGCTACCTTCATGTTGCTGGCCGTTCTGAGTGTCGCAGCCGCACTCCCTGC
Organism: uncultured Acidobacteriaceae bacterium; assembly: GCA_963800565.1. Taxonomy (GTDB): domain Bacteria; phylum Acidobacteriota; class Terriglobia; order Terriglobales; family Acidobacteriaceae; genus Acidiflorens. The sequence goes on along the minus strand of CAWDBM010000006.1, from coordinate 967,904 downwards.
TCACGCGCAACGCATCAGCCCTCAGGAAAATGCCCGCGAATCCCGCAAGGCGATCAAGCACCAGCAAAAAATGTTGAACAAGGCCAACAAGAAACAAGCCAAAGCCATGAAGAAAGCCGAGAAATCCCAACGCAAAGCCGCCAAGAAAGCGAACCACAAGCACAGGTAATTCTCGCCTCCTCCGCGTCCCCATCCCCATCCTTCGCAACGGCTTCAGCGGATTGCCAAAACCGTAACCTGTCGAGCTTTCAGCAGTTGCTCATCCGCGGTCACGAGCGAGTCAAAGACCATGGTCGATCTGCAATTTCAAACCGTAGCCTTTCGGACTTTGAACCATAAAGCCAGATGGCGGCTTTACCCATTTCCTTCGTGAACCTTCGTGACCTCTGTGGTTAACGCTTTCGCAAACTTCACCGCTACCCGAATCCCGATTCATCACAAATCCACAGTGATCGCCCTCACATCCGCCTTCATTCCAACGCGCTAATCTAGCCCCACTCCCAGGACCTCTCCCGGTCCGTTCCCTCCAGAAAGAAGTTCCCTATGAGTGTGTCCGTGCGCGGGTTGACAGTTGCGCTCGCGTTGCTGTCGAGCCTCGCCCCAGCCCAGCAATCGGATCAAGCCACAGCCGAACGCATTCTCGGCCCGCGTTGGAAGCAACTCTCCCGTCGCGCTGGAATGATTTTTGCCGGCACCGTGCTCTCCGCTTCGGGGCGTCCGATCGCCAGGCCGCCGGCCCAACCCCATCCATCGAACTGACGTTTCGCGTAGACGAGCCCATCGCGGGAGTCAAGTGCGGCCAAATTCTCACTATTCACGAGTGGGCCGGCGCCTGGTCGATGCATCGCCCGATGACCCGAGGCCAGCGCATTCTGATCTTCCTATATCCGCCAAGTCGTTTGGGCTTGACCAGCCCCGTAGGGGGTTCTCTCGGTCAGATCGCCCTAGATTCCAGTGGCCAGACGGTTTCCGCCGAAGCCAGCGTGCGCGGCGCAACCATCACCGTCTCTCAGCTAGAGCGCGCCATCCGCGCCGCCAGAAATAAAAACGAAAACGCGACGGAGAAGGAGTGACCATGCGCGCAAAAATTCTAGCCGTCATCGTCCTCCTTATATGTACGGCCCCGCTCGGCCGCGCCGGAGGCCCCGCCTTCGTCGCCGGCTCCGGCTACAATCCCGGAGTCGAAGGCCATGCGCTCATCTGGGAAAGCGGCTCCATCCAATACTTCACTGACCAAGGCAACCTCAGCCCGATTCTCTCGAATGCCCAAGCCAATGCCCTCGTCGCCTCCGCCTTCGCAGTCTGGACCACCATTCCCGGGGTCTCCCTCACAGCAACGTCTGGTGGCCAGCTCGCCGAAGACGTCAACGGCAGCAACATCCAAACCAACGGCTACGGAGTCGTCACCGCTCCCGCCGACATTACCCCTTCCGCCACCAGCACCCCCGTAGGCGTCGTCTACGATTACGACGGCACCGTCACCGACGCCATCCTAGGCGATGGCGCCGGAGACATCGAAGATTGTTTTACCAACGCCGTCTACGGCGGCCCTGACAACTTCTCCACCGCCGGCAACATCGTGCACTTGCTCGTAGTCATCAACGGAATCTGCGCCGCCACCACCGCCCAGCTCCCCGACGTTCAATACCGCCTCATCCGCACTCTAGGCCGCACCATCGGAATGGGATGGTCGCAGGCAAACGTCAACGTTCAAACCCGCAATCCGCCTCCCGGCCCCGCCGACTTCGCCGGATTCCCCGTGATGCACTACGCCGACTCCATCGCCTGCGTCCCCATCACTGTCTGCTACCCCAGCCCCGACGCTCCCACCACCGACGATATGGATTCACTCGCGCGCCTCTATCCCGGCAGCAATCCGCAACCCACCGGTCGAATTTACGGCAGCGTGTATTTCACCAACGCGTCGGGCACCGCCATCCAGCCCATGCAGGGAGTCAACGTAGTCGCGCGCTTGATGGTCTCCGGGCAACCCTCACGCCAATACGTCGCAACCTCCGTCTCCGGATTCCCCTTCTGCGGCAACGCCGGCAACATCATCGACGGATACCTCGACGGAAACGGCATCCCCTATAACGTCTGGGGGTCGAGCAATCCTTCGCTCGAAGGCTTTTTCGACCTGGGTCAGTTGACGATTCCGACCGGCCAAACGACCGCCGACTATCAGCTCAGCGTCGAAGGCCTCGATCCGAACTGGTCGCTAGGTGTCGTCTCCTACGCTCCTAATCAAGTGGCGCCGTCGGGCGAGTTCACTCCGATTGTGGTCACGGTGTCCAGCGGGTCCAACGCCGAAACCAACATTCTTATGTTGCAGGACGAAATCGCCCAGCCTCATCCCGGCACCGGATCAACCTACACAAATCCAGCCGCGCTTCCCCAAGGTGGCTCCTGGGGATCCTGGATCTCTGGCTACGGCAGCACCGATTACTTCCAGTTCACCGCGCAAGCCAACCGCACCGCCTCGGTCGCCGTAGTCGCGCTCGACGAGGCCGGCCAGCCCACCGAAAACAAGGCGATGCCAGTCATCGGGATCTGGGAATTGAGCGACCAGAGCGGCGATCCCGCCCCCGCGTCGACTCCCTCGGCCTTCAACTCAATTTACTTCGCCACCACACGCCTCGACGCACAATTCGGCACGACCGAGGCCTTCCGCATAGGTGTCGCCGACTGGCGCGGCGACGGCCGTCCCGACTACTTCTACCAAGCCAACCTTCTATATTCCGATTCGCTGACGCCCGCGCGCCTAAGCCTGGCCGGCGGCATCGCCACACTAATGGGCATCGGATTCAGCCCTGGCCAGCAAGTCACCGTCGCCGGCAACAACGCCACCACGCTCTCCGCCTCCGCCAGCCAGATGCAAGCCTCGTTGCCCGCTGCATCGATCGACGGAGCAGCGACCATCCAGGTCACCGATCCAGCCAACGGCGCATTCTCCCAAATGATCGGCGCACTCACCTACGGCGCCGCCGCCACCGACCTATTGCTTCCGTTGCAACTCGCCGAGCCAGCCACCCCCGTCGGCTCCGTGGCCGCCAGTCCTCTCCGCGTTCGCGCCGTAGGCGCCGATGGAGTCACCCCCGTAAACGGCGCCACCATCGCCTGGAGCGCCACCAACGGCCTGCAATTCTCTGCCTGCAGTGCCGCGTCCTCATGTTCCGTGCTCAGCGACGCAGCCGGAGAATCTTCCACCCAAGTCACTCCCACTGCGAGCGGCCCCAGCACCGTCACCGTCGCTCTGGCTCCCGCCGCCTACTCGCCGCCGCAAGCGCAACTCGCAACGGTCGTGGCCACGTCAACCACCCTCGACCTCGCCGCAGTCGCGCCCACCCGCTGGATCGCTCAAGGCGCAACCCTCTCCGTTCCCCTAACCGTCGAAGCCCTCAACCTGGGTGCGCCCATCCCCAACGTCACCGTCAACTTCCAAATCACGCGCGGCACAGCATCTCTATCGGCCGCGAGCGCGATCACCAACGCGCAAGGATTCGCCGCCATCACCGCGTCCTTCGTAAATCTGAGCAGCAATATTCAAGTAACCGCCTGCGTAGCTCCCAACAACGCTCCCTGCCAGACCCTCACCTTGTTTGCGACACCACCTTCCCTGTGGACGCTCGAAACCGTCAGCGGATCCTCCCAAGCCGTCGCCTCCAATCAGCCCTTTCAGCCGCTAGTCATGCGCGTGACCGACGGCTCCTCCGCCGACAACCCAGTCATGGGAGTCAACCTAACCTTCGCCACCACCCTCGCGCGGCCGAGCGCAAACCCAGGCGGACAATCTGTTTTGCTAGGCGCGTCGCAGACGCAGGCACTCACCGCGCAGGATGGCACCGCCTCCATCATCCCTTCCGCCGGAAGCGTTGGCGTGTGCGACCTGTTCATCGTAGTGAGCACCGGCAACGCATCAGCACAATTTCAACTGGAGAGTCTCGCCGCGATCGTTTTGCTGCAACCTCAGATTGTCGCTGTCCCCGTGCGAGCCACTCCCATCGATCATTTGTTCGCCGCGCAGCAACCCCCGTCCCAGCCCCTGCCAACCATGCTGACTGAAGTTCCCGAAGGCATTCCGCTGAATGATCCCTCCGCGAATCAAGCCGACTGCAACGAGTCGCGCCAGGGTGGAACCGCGAATGCTTCAACCCTCGCCGAAAGCGGAACTACATGCGATTCGCCATCCCAGCCGAAAGCGGAACCGACACCACCCGATGAACCCGCCCCATCGCCCGCCCCAGCGCCGGAGAAGTATCAGCCCTCCGAAGAACGCAGCCGACCCAGCGGACCCGAGCAAACTCCATGGAAAGCCACGTCAACGAATCTTCCCAGCGCAACCGATCCCTCAGTCAGCGATACCCCGTTGATGTGGATGCTCGAAGACAAGCGAAGCTGTCACTTCGCACAAAACGAAGGCCAATTTGTGTTCGGAGTCTACTGAAGCACCGGCGAGAGGTGCCGATCAACGACGAAGAGCGAAAATCGAGGAGCGAAGAGCGAACGACGAACGACCACTGACCAGCGACCAAAAACTAACGACCGCCCCCGATCCACTGATCCACCCAGTCATTCACCGTCTTATACCAAAGCTGTGAATTCTGCGGCTTCAACACCCAATGCCCCTCGTCCGGAAAGTAAAGCATCTTCGAAAGCACGCCCATCACCTGCAAAGTATCAAAAAGCTGAAGCCCTTCGCTGACATCAAGCCGGTAATCAAGTTGCCCATGAATCACCAGCGTAGGCGTCTTAAAATTCTTAGCCGAGTTCCGCGGAGACCACTTCTCATACATCTCCGGATTCGTATAAGGAGTCCCCTTGAACTCCCAGTTATTGAACCAAAGCTCTTCGGTAGTGCCCCAGGCCGAGACGGTATTAAACATGCCATCGTGCGACACGATGCACTTGAAACGCTCCGTATGCCCAAGCACCCAGTTCGCCATGTATCCGCCATAGCTGGCGCCCAGAGCGCACTCCCGCTCCTTGTCTATAAATGGGAAAGTCTTCTCCGCGTAATCCAGCCCCTTCATCAAATCTTCAAACGGAGCCCCGCCCCAATCGCCATTGATCGCGTCAATAAACTTCTGCCCATACCCAGTCGACCCATGAAAGTTAATCATGATGACCACATATCCATTAGCCGCAAACAGTTCCGGATTCCACCGATAAGACCAATCGTCACCCCAAGCCCCCTGCGGCCCCCCATGAATAAGAAACTTCACCGGATATTTCTTAGAAGCATCAAAGTTCGGCGGCTTGACGAGGAAGCCTTGAACCTTATCCCCGTGCGCGCCGGTGAACCAGAAGGGTTCGAGCGGCGACATGTCGACTTGGGAGAGCACGGCGTCATTAAGACGAGTGAGTCTGAAATTAGGGTCTTGACTGCTACAGACGTCGCCCCCTGTTTCGCCGCAGTGAGGGGTGTTAACGAGGCCCCATGGACTCTTATAAATTTCAGTTGGGGCGGAAATCGACATTTTGCTAAACAACAAAAATGTAACGTTATTGCTCCGAACAAATGTCAGATCGTCATCGTATCCTTGCAAAGGGGTCTTAACGACGGACGGCTTAACCATGTCGAGTGAGGTGTAGTAGATTCGTGCACTTCCTGACTCTTCAGCAGTAAAGAAAAGAAATCTCGATGCTCCCCACGCAACCGTTCCTACCCAGCCGTCAAAACCCTCCGTCAGATTCTTCTTCTCCCCCGTCTTCCGGTCATACAGCATCAGCCGAAACCGGTCGCTCTCGTATCCTGGACGCTGCTGCGCGCGATACGCGATGTACTTGCCATCGGGAGAATAAAGCGGAGTCGAGTCGCTGGCCGGATTGTCTGCAGTAATATTCTTCGCTTGGATAGAACCGCCTGCCCCTCCATTCACCGAAACAATCCACAGATCGTTATTAGTAGAAGTAGCCTCAACCTTGTCATGATTCGACGTGTAGCAAACTTCCTGCCCATCCGGCGAGAAAGCATAATTGTCCTGCCCACCCAGCGAAAACACAGGAGCGTCATAATCGCCAGGCGTGAGGTCGCGAGCCGCCGAAATCTGGGTGCCCCATCCTTCCCCGCTTTTGGGAAGGGTGGGCGCCGCGACCACGAAAATGTGCGAGCGTAAACCGCGCTTATAAGAATTCCAGTGACGATAAAGCAGCCGGTCGAAGACGATCGCCTTGACCTTCGACTCCTCCGCTTCTTTGGCCTTCTTAGCATTGCAAGCCGCCTCAGCCTCAGGCGCGCCATCACACCCCGGATAAACATCCGAAGTAAAAAGAATATTCTTCCCATCCGGAGACCAAAGCTCCCCGCCAGCCTCAGTAGCGATCGAAGTCAGTTTATGCACGCCACTAACCGCGCCCGCCGCACCATCAAACTCCGCGATCCAAACCTGCGATCCACCCTCCTTATTGGAGAGAAACGCAAACCGCTTCCCATCCGGAGCCCACCGCGGACGATCCCCATCCTGATCCGCAATAAGCGCCCGTTCCGCCCCGCCCGCCAAAGGCACAATCCAAATATGCGAAGTCTTTTTGTTAGCCGCCAGATCCACATCAACCGCGGCAAACAGCACCCACTTCCCGTCCGGAGAAGGCACCGGCTCGCCCACCCGCTTCAGCTTCATCATGTCTTCAAAAGTAAAAGGATGCTTAGCCTGAGAAAATGCGGAAAGTGGAAAAAGAGAAAAGAAGAGAAGAAGAAAAGCAAAGCGGCGCATGCGTCCCTCCGGCAAACAGAAGAGTGTAGCAAAGAGCCAGGTTTCAAAGTTTCAAGGTTTCAGAGTTTCAAAGTGGGTGCGATGCTCGTTGAGCCTTTGAAACCTTGAAACTCTGCAATCTTGAAACCTGCCCTACCCCAGCTCTTCCAGCATCGAAGTCATCTCCGACTGCGCATGATTATTCCCCGTGCGCCGCGCGGAAGAAATTCCATCCACCAGCCAGCGCTTGGCCTCGTCGACGCGGCTGGCATTCGCCAACGCCTGCGCCGCCATAAAATACGCAGGCGTGTAATCCGGATTCTTTTCAATCAGCGCCTTAAACTCGGCAAGCGCCCGCTCAATCTGCCCGGCCTTCGAATACTCCATGGCCAGCCCATAGCGGGCAAACGAATCCGCAGGATTCGCCGCCACAATTTCCGTCAACATCGCAATACGATCCATAGATCTGGTCTCAGTTGTTAGGTGTCAGGTCTCAGGAAAAGCAATTGCAAACCGACAACAGCTAAAAGCCAAAGGCTAACAGCCGCCTTACGATTCTACATTCAGATCACAGCATTCCATCCCATCCCGCGCTACAATGACTGTTTTCCGAGAGACTCACTTGGCTTGCCCATTTTTTGTGCCGCGAGAAATTTTAAACGACGGCTCCTGGCCGCATCCGTCGCGCCTCCCTCTGGGAGCCGGATGGACCGGTGCCTGCGCCGCCTCCGGCCACGAACAACCGGCATCCAACTTTCACATACAAGAATTCTGTAATTTAGGTTACGCGACCGCCTGTCCGCATCTCCCGCCACATCGCGACTGGGACGCGATTCGTTTCTCGGTCGCGCAGGTCAGCGGTCAGCAAATCACGATTTGCTTTGTCTGCGAACTCGCCCACGCTCCCATCGAGCACGGCAAACTAACTTTCGATCTGACGAGCGAGGGCTGGCTCAACTCGCATTCCGACTCGCGCGTCCTGAGGCTGGCGACCAGCTATCTCCAAGCCTATCGCGCGCGGACTACGCCAATCTCGCCGACGATGGATGCGATGCACGCGATGAACGACACTCTATGAATAACAACGAACAAGCGTTGCGTCCGCGGCCGGTACGCGAATCGATCTCCGAGATGGTCGAGATCGTTCTACCCAACGACGCCAATCCGCTGAACGCGCTCCTCGGCGGACGCCTCATGCACTGGATCGATCTCGCCGGCGCCATGGCCGCCCATCGCCACTCACGCGCTTACGTGGTCACCGCGTCCATCGATCACATGGATTTTCTGGTCCCCGTCCGCGTTGGCGATTTCGTGGTGTTGCGCTCGTCGGTCAATCGCGTCTATCGCACTTCGATGGAGGTCGGCGTCAAAGTCTGGGTGGAAAATTATCGCTCGCAACAGAACCGCCACGTCAGCTCCGCTTATCTGACCTTCGTCGCCGTCGATGCCGTCGGAAACCGCGTGCCGGTCCCGCAAGTTATCCCGGAGACGGAAGATGAAAAGCGCCGCTACGAAGGTGCCGCGCGGCGCCGCGAGATACGCAGGGCGGAATCGGCGCGCAAGAAGAAAGTTCCAAGTGAGACGATGCTTACTGACTGACAGCTGCAACTGACTTATGGATAGCGCACTCTTAATTCACCGCCTGCATTTCGCATTCACCGCAACCTTCCACTATCTCTTTCCGCAGCTAACCATGGGCCTCGCGCTCTTGATCGTGGTACTCAAGACGATTGCGTTGCGCCGTAACGACCCCCTGTATCACGAGGCCGCGCGCTTCTGGGCAAAGATTTTCGGCATCAATTTTGTCTTGGGAGTCGTAACCGGCATTCCCATGGAATTCCAGTTCGGCACCAACTGGTCCCACTTCTCGCGCTTCGCCGGCGGCGTCATCGGTCAGACCCTTGCCATGGAAGGCATGTTTGCCTTTTTTCTAGAGTCGGCATTTATAGGATTATTTCTCTTCGGCGAAAAGAAATTAAGCCCGCGCGCCCATTGGTGGTCCGCCGTCGGAGTCTTTGCTGGCTCCTGGTTGTCAGGTTACTTCATCATCGCGACCGACGCGTTCATGCAATATCCTGTCGGTTATTACAAGGCTTCCGACGGCAGTTTACAACTAGCGAGCTTCTGGACCTTCGTCCTCAATCCCTGGGCAGGATGGCAATATGCTCATAACATGAGCGGAGCGGCAATCACCGGCGCCTTCATCATGACGTCAGTGGGCGCTTTTTACTTACTCTCGAATAAGTGGATTGCGCACGCCCGCATTTTCGTCAAGACGGGTGTGATCACCGGCTGCATATTCACCGTGCTTCAGATTTTTCCCACCGGCGACCGCCAAGGCAAGATGGTAACCGAGCTCCAACCCGTGACCCTCGCGGCGATGGAGGGATTGTTTCACGGTCAAACAAAAGCGCCGTTGCTCATCCTCGGTCAGCCTAACGCAGAACAGGGTAAGATCGACAACCCGCTCCAGGTTCCCGGAGTGTTAAGTATGTTGACTTATAGGCGGTGGGATGCCCACGTCCGCGGATTAGACGCTTTCCCTAAACAAGACTGGCCGGGCAATATTCCACTCCTCTATTACAGCTATCACATCATGGTTGGCCTGGGCACTTTCTTCGTCGCCATCATGGCTGTTGCGTTGTTACTGCTCTGGAGCGGCAAGCTCTTCAATGCGCGATGGATGCTCTGGATCCTGATGCTAGCGGCGCCATTCCCGTACATAGCCAATACCGCCGGCTGGATGACCGCCGAACTCGGGCGCCAGCCCTGGCTGGTCTACGGGCTGATGCGAACCGAGGATGGCTACTCCACACTGGTTTCGGCTGGCAACGGCGTATTCACTCTCTTGGGCTTCATGGGAATGTACATGGTACTGGGGATTCTCGGTCTCTTCCTGCTATGGCAAGAAATTGACCACGGCCCAGTGGCCGCATCCCCATCCCATCTTCGGTTGCCGACGGATGCAAAAAGAGAGGCGAGGTAATATGTCGACTCTATGGTTCTGGATTGTCGCCGCCATGGTCACGACTTATGTAGTACTCGATGGATTCGATATCGGCGCAGGTGCCATTTATCTATTGGCAGCGAAAACAAGCGACGAGCGCCGCCGCATCCTGCGCGCCATCGGGCCTGTTTGGGATGGCAATGAAGTCTGGCTGCTCGCTGCCGGCGGCACACTCTACTTCGCGTTTCCTAAACTCTACGCCTCGAGTTTCAGCGGATTCTATCTGCCCCTCATGATGGTTCTGTGGCTGCTTATGCTGCGCGCCATCGGAATTGAATTTCGCGCCCACATCGACCATTCCATCTGGCAGGATTTCTTCGACGTCGTCTTCAGCGTTGCCAGCATTTTGCTCGCTGTATTTTTCGGCGCGGCCCTGGGCAACGTCGTTCGCGGAGTCCCGCTCGATGCCACCGGCTATTTCTTCGAGCCGCTGTGGACGAACTTCAAACTCAACGCGGACGTCGGCATCCTCGATTGGTACACCGTACTCATCGGAGTGATGGCGCTGGTTACTCTCACCGCGCACGGTTCTTACTACGTGGCACTCAAGACGGATGCCGATTTAGGCCGTCGCGCCCGCGGTTTCGCCTTGCTATGCTGGCCTTTGCAATTTTTTCTAACATTCACTGCTCTGGTCGCGACTTACTTCATCCGCCCAACCATCATGGCGAACTATCGCAATCACCCAATCGGGATAGTGATTCCAATCATCGTCGTGGCTTGCCTTGCAGTTATGTTGTGGGCCAATCCCAAAGGCAAAGAAAGACTGGCGTTCTTCGCGTCTGGCTTCTACATCGCCTTCATGCTCGTGGGCGCGGCCTTCGCTCTCTATCCAGTGGTTCTGTCCGCGCGTGAGCACCAATACGATCTCACCATTTACAACAGTGCTGCTGGGAGCCACGGATTGCGAGTCGGCCTAGTCTGGTGGACGTTGGGAGCGGTCCTCGCTGTCGGCTACTTTGTTTTTGTCTACTGGAAATTCCGCGGCAAGGTGCCGGTGGGAGAAGGACACTACTAAAGCCCGGCTGTCAGCCGTCAGCTCTCAGCGTTCAGTGAAACAAAGGCGCGTCCAGCCTAGATTAAGATTAACTGAGAGCTGACAACTGATAGCTGATAGCTTTCTCGTATAATCTAGCTATGAGCGCTCACTCCCATCATCCCGGCCAGCAGCAGCCCACTCCGCAACCTCTACCCGGCGTCAATGCCATTATCGCCGTCGGTTCCGGCAAGGGCGGAGTCGGTAAGACGACTCTCTCCGTCAATCTTGCGATCGCCCTCAGCAAAATGGGCCTCAAAGTTGGACTGCTCGACGGCGACGTCTATGGCCCCAACGTGCCGCTGATGCTCGGCACCAACGAGCAGCCGAAGGTGATGAGCGAGAATCTGATCGCTCCCATCAACTCCCACGGCCTCAAAGTGATTTCCGTCGGCTTCCTCAATCCCGGCGACAAGCCGCTCATTTGGCGCGGCCCCATGCTCCACTCGATCATGAAGCAATTTCTCGGCTCGGTGCAGTGGGGACAGCTCGACTACCTCGTCATCGACCTTCCTCCCGGAACCGGTGACGTGGCGCTCTCGCTCATTCAAACCGTTCCCCTGACCGGCGCCATCGTAGTCTCCACGCCGTCCGACGTAGCGTTGCAGGATGCGCGCAAAGCCATCGAGATGTTCCGCCAGATGAAAGTCGATATCGTCGGCATGGTCGAGAACATGAGCTACTTCGTCTGCCCACATTGCCAGCACGAAATCGACATCTTCTCACGTGGTGGCGCGGAAAAAACCGCGAAGCAATTCGGCATTGCTTACCTCGGAGCCGTCGAACTCGACCCTGAGATTCGCAAATCGGGCGATGGTGGCTCTCCCGCCGTGCTCAAGGGTGAAGACTCGCCCCACGCGAAGTCGCTATTTGCCTTTGCCCGCAACGTAGTTGCACGAGTAGACGAACTAAAAGCGGCCAGCACAGAGAGCGTGATTCAGATTCAGTAGATTTGAGAGATCAAACCTAAGTCCTCTGTGTTCCCCGTGCCCTCTGTGGTGAAGATTCTCGTCGGAAGGCGGGACGGAGCTAAACTCGAAAGCGGCCCAGCCGATACAAGGGATCCGCGGTGCCATCGTTGAGCACGAACCCAGCCGCCGTCTCGCCCACCGCGGGCCCATGCTTAAACCCATGCCCAGATCCGCCGCCTACGATCCACACCTTCGCATTGCGGGGATGCCGATCGATGATGAAATTGTGATCGACTGTATTTTCGTACTGGCAAACCCGCGTTTCAATCACCGGAGCACCCTTCATCCCCGGAAACCGATAACCGAGATATCGCCGGGCCGCCGCCAGTCCCTCTTCGCTCACCATCCGTTCGCCTGAAGTCGGATCGAACCTCGCCCCGCGCGTGTCATCGGCAAGCTTGAATCCACGCCCCTGGTTCCCCGGAATGCCATACATAAAGCGCTCGCCGTGATCGGCCCAAACCGGCAAGTTGCTCTCGTCGTACCGCCCATCGCCCGCTGGCGTGCCAAAGAAAAAAACCTCCTGCCGCGTCGATGCAAAATATGGCCCGATCGTCCGCGGAAACATCTTCCCCAACCACGGCCCGCAGGCAAACACATAGCGATCGGCCACAATGCGGTCCGTCGCGACAGTCGAAGTTTCAGCAGTCGCGGCGCGAGTAGTAGACGACGAGTCAGCGATCCGCAGCTCTTTCCAATCGACCGCATCCAGTTCCTGCGCCGCGACCGCTGCCTGCCGATACTCTCCGCCTTCAGCGAGAAACTGATCGACCACCGCCTGCGTCGACGCCCGAGCCAGCAAATATCCACTCTGCGGCTCATAGATTCCCCACTCCACATTTTCGCAACTGATCTGCGGCCATCGTCGCGCCAGTCCTTTGACGCCAAGCTGTTCGAAAGCGATTCCCGCATCCTTTAATAATGGTAGCGACCCTCGCTCAAACATCCCGTCACCCTCGACCATCCACAACACTCCGACAGGAAAAAAGAATTTCTGCTTCCATTCGCTCTCGTGCCGCTTCCACAACTCAAGCGCGCGCGCCGCGAGTTTCGTATAAGGCTGATTGGGCCCGTAAGCGCCTCGCATGATCCGAGTCTCCCCGCCCGATGACGCCCGCGAATTTCCCGGCCCCCACGTGTCGATCAACGTAACCCGCGCCCCGCCACGAAGCAGATAAAGCGCGGTCCATCCCCCAAACGCACCCGCGCCGACAACAGCAATGTGAAGCTTAACGCTCATGCACGCGCAGTATATATCGCTGAGTCTTCCGTGGCTTCCCCGGGAAGGCTGCCATGGGTTGTGATCCCGAAGCGGCGCGGGCTGCGCATGCTTCCCGCGATAGCGACCTCAAAGCGGCGTGAGGACAACAGATATCGTTGGAGGCGCAAGAGCTACCGCACGAGCCACTCGGTAATTTTATGAGTGAGCGCCAGCACCGGGCGGTGCGCAACGCTCACGAACAAAGACACGGCAACCGCAAATGGAATTACGAACCAAGTGCGTATGTGTATGCGCCGGGCCTTGCTCGCTTCATCCCACACGAGTAGACGCTCGACACGCTGGCTGATGGAACCATCCACGAAGCCCGTACTGCAGACCGGACCAGCTTTAACCGGAACGAGGCGAGAAAGCTTGACGAGTGCGGCAGCCAGATCGAGCGCGTCACGATGATCCGAGACGGCTGCATCATCGGCTGCTAACTCCGCGGCTTGCGACCATGCGCTCTCCAATTTGGTCATGCCCGGAAAGGGGCAAAACGCAAAGATGAGCCGCTTCAGGTTATCGCGAGATTTCATGTGCTCCAGTTCATGCTGCAGCGCCATGCGGAGTTCGTCAGGGGTTAACAGGTCGACCGTAGATTCTGAAACCAATACCCTCGGATGGCGGACGCCGACTAGAATGAGCGGCGGACTCTCCCGTCGAGACTGAAAAGTGGCGGCAAAGTTGGCGTTGGCTTGCAGCGGACACGCGCCTTCCAGCCAGCGGGTCACGACGCGTGTAGTCCTGGTTTGAGCCATGATTGCGCGGAAGAAGCCATCGCCAATCAATAGAAGAGCGCAAAGGCCGAGCCCAACCGGTATCGCGCCCATGCCCGCAGTGATCGGCAACGGTTGCAGCAACTCAAACGACGGCACAACCAAAGCGAGTGTAATGATCACGGAGAATACAAGCGGGACGATCCGCAACCCGAACAGTATCGTGGCCACACTCTGTTGCGCCACATCCGAAGGTTTCAGCGCGCGCCACACCGCCGCTACCAGCACCGACAGCAGACAGTAAAGCAGCACGAAACAATCGAGCGAGACCGCGATTCCATGCAGGGCAAACATTAGGGTTGCTCCCAGGGTTTCTCCTGGTCCTTTAGCTTCCGGCGTTTGTGTTCGACCAGGAATTGGAGTTCTTTAATGGGCATCGGTGCGGCGCATCTTCCACGACGGAATCTTTTCCAATTTGCAGCTGAGACTTTTTGTTTCAAAAACGGCACGATCATACACGTTTCCAACTGCTGCCGAGGGATCAATTTATCGTTCGGTTCTGAACTCAACCGCTGAAATTTGTATCCGTTGTTACGGATCGGATTTCAACCTACCCATGTTCGCCCATTACTTTGCGCTATTACGCCGCTTCTCATCCACCAGGCGCCCCAGTTCATCGAGCAACTCGGCATCGTGTTTGCTGATTTCTTCCACCATGCGTGAAAGCAAAAGCGGTCCCGCCACGTCCAAGCCTAGAAGCTGACGAATGGCATTGCTTGCGACATCCTGTTCTACTTCCGCCATGGTGTACCGAGGCACATAGCGGAAGGTCACCACCTTGGTTCCCTCGACCACGATCCGGTCGACCAACCCTTTCTTCCGTAGCCGATTCAAGGTCGTCACAATAGTGATATAGGCACGCCCAATGTCAGCCCGGTCTTGTAGTTCGCGTATCGTGATCCCCTCCGGCTCGTGCCAAATCGCAGATAAGAGCTTCTGTTCGAGCGGACCCAGCCGGATTTTACGAGACGCTAGAAGTAGTCGAAATATATCGTTCATTATGACCACACTTGGACGTTCGGTGAGTGTACGACGATTTCTAATGAAGTTGAAGTCAAAATCATTAAGAGCAGTCGCGGTCATCGTGCTGTCACACGACTAGCGAGCGCGGCAAGGCGGTGCGCTCCCGGTCCAAACAGCGGCATAGCGGCAGTTTTTCCCAAAAAAATGCCAACGCGTTCTCTTCCTTGACACCCCAGCTCATGCTCCCTAGAATTCCAATAGCAGTGGTGAATCCTAATCTAAGCCACTGCATCTAAAGTATTTACGGAGCGTTGTTCGCTCCAAGATTCGGGTTGATATGCCGGCAGGACCATCGGGCGGGCGGGAACGCGAAATCCTGACCGCCATTGTCGAAACATTTATAGCCAACGGAGAGCCGGTCGGCTCGCGCACGCTTGCGCGCGCCAGCCGCGAAGGTCTGAGTGCGGCGACCATCCGCAACGTTATGGCCGATCTCGCCGATGCGGGATTCCTCGAGCAGCCGCACGCTTCCGCCGGTCGTGTCCCGACGGCCGAGGCCTATCGTTATTATGTCGAGCAGCTGAGTGGCGAGGCGCACCTTTCGCACGAGAATCAGAACATCATTCAGGACACGTTGACCGGCGTGACTGATGTGCAGGAGTTCATGGAGCGTACCTCGCACGTGCTCTCGCTGATCTCGCACGGCGTTGGCGTCACCGTGACCACTACCGGGCCGCGCAACGCGCTCGATCACGTTTACTTCTCGCGCTTGAGCGATCAGAAAGTATTGGCCGTCGTGGTCACGCGCTCGGGTGTAGTGCGCGATCGCGTGCTGCGGCTGGATATTCCGCAATCCGATCTCGATCTGGCCGCGCGCTATATCAATGAAAATTTTCGCGGCTGGACGATGGGCGACATGCGCGCGGAACTCGCTCGCCGCCTTGAGCAGGAACGCAGCGAGTACGACCGCCTGATGAAGTCGATCCAGCAGCTCTATCAGCAGGGCGCGCTGGCTTCGAATGATGACACGCAGGCTGTTTTCGTCGAAGGTGCGGCCAACCTCGTGGGCAGCCACGTTACAGGCCAGGAAGGTCGAGAGCGCCTGCAAGAAATGCTGCGGACGCTCGAGGAAAAAGAAAAAGTTGTGAAGCTCCTCGGTGCCTATCTCGACACGCGCCAGGAGGCGGTTCGCGTGGTGATTGGGCTCGATGAGGCGCTGCCCTCCATGCAGAATTTCGTTCTCATCGGCGCGCCCGCCCGCGTCGGCGGCGAAGTAATGGGATCGTTAGCGGTGATTGGGCCAACGCGCCTGGATTATCAGCACACCATGTCGGCGGTGTCCTACATCGCGCGCCTGTTCGACAAACTTTTAAATGAATCGGAGTAATGCATTCGTATGGCAAAAGGAAACGGAAAAACCAACACAGATTTCGATCTTGATCGCGAGCTGCCACCCGCCGAGGCTGGAGAAGGCGCAGCCCCCAATGTGATTCCAATCAGCGCCAGTGACGCTGGTGCGGCGTCGGAAACAGAAAAGCTCAAAGCCGAGCGCGACGCACTGCTCGATCGTTTAGCGCGTCTTCAGGCCGAGTTCGACAATGCGCGCAAGCGCGCTGTGCGCGAGCAGCAGGATTTCCGCGAGTTCGCCGCCGCCGACGTCATCAAGAATTTTCTGCCGGTTCTCGACAGTTTCGAGCGTGCCCTGAAAGTCGCCGGCGAGTCCGGTTCCAACTCTAACGAGTTTCGCAACGGTATCGATCTCATCTATCGCCAGTTCCAGGATGCGCTACAGAAAAGCGGAGTGCAGCCTATCGTCGCGGTGGGTCAGCCGTTCGATCCGCGGATTCACGAAGCTGTCGAGATGGTCGATAGGACCGACGTGCCCGATCATCACGTCATCCAGGAATTGCAGCGCGGCTATAAATATAAAGATCGCCTGCTGCGCCCCGCAATGGTGCGGGTAGCGCGCAATTCCAATGCGTAGCCCTATAATGCGATGCTCGACTGACTTGCAGCAATCAATTTGATTTGACCGATTAAGAACAGGGGGAGTTTTCTGGCGGCTAATACAAAACGTGACTTTTACGAAGTACTAGGTGTCGCCCGCGTCGCCACCGATGTCGAGATCAAGAGCGCTTATCGCAAGCTGGCAATGGCATACCATCCTGACCGTAATCCGAATAATCCGGACGCGGAAGACAAATTCAAAGAGATCACCGAAGCTTATGCCATCCTCGCCGACAGCGAAAAGCGAAATTTGTATGACCGCTTTGGCCACGCGGGCGTGGGAGGCGGCGGATCTCCGGCCGGATTCGATCCCGCCATCTTCCAGGATTTCGGCGACATCTTTGGCGACATTTTTGGTTTTAGCGACATGTTCGGCCAGGGCGGAGGCCGTCGCCGAAGCCGCGCCCAGCGCGGCGCTGATCTGCGCGAAGATCTTCATCTCGAATTCGACGAAGCCGTCTTCGGCACCGAAAAGCAAGTCAACGTGCGCCGCCATGAGACCTGCGATGCGTGCCGAGGCGCCGGAGCCGCGCCCGGCAAAGCCGCCGTCAACTGCAAGACCTGTGCCGGACGAGGCCAGGTCCGCTATCAACAAGGCTTCTTCAGTATCGCTCGCACCTGCCCAACTTGCCAGGGCGCAGGCAGCGTCATCACCGATCCCTGCACGAAATGTAAAGGCGAAGGCCGCCTGTTGCGCGAGCGCGCCGTAGAAACCAAAGTTCCCGCCGGAGTCGAAGACGGCACACGAATTCGTTTCACCGGCCTGGGCGAGGCGGGCGCTTTCGGCGGACCCGCCGGCGATCTATACGTTGTCCTGCACGTCAAGGAGCACGCCTTCTTTGAGCGTGAAGGCAACGACATTCACTGCATAGTTCCCATCTCGTTCCCGCAAGCCGCCATGGGCACCGAAATCATCGTTCCCACGCTAGACGGAGAACACAAACTGAAAATTCCCGAAGGCACACAATCGGGAACTTCATTTCGCATCCGCAACAAAGGCGTGCCCATGCTGAATAGCCACGGCAAAGGCGACCTCTACGTAGAAGTGAGAATCCAAACTCCCGGAAAACTGAATAAACGTCAGCGCGAACTGTTGGCTGAACTGGGAGAAATATCTCCAGTAGAAAATAAGCCGCAGCACCGCTCGCTCTTAGGCCGTGTGAAAGACATGTTTGTGTAGGACTGTTCTCGGTTTTACTGACAACTGATCTACCATGCGCCGCCGCTGGATCGCCGACGAAATTACCGGAGACACTGCCGCCCTCGTAGGCGATCACGCCGCTCACCTGTCGCGCGTCTTGCGTGCCCAAGTTGGCCAGGAGTTCGACATCGCCGCCGGCGATGAAGTTCGCCGCGGCACGATCACGACTATCTCCTACGACCGAGTCGAATTCGCGCTCGACGCGAAGCCGCACCGCAAGCAGAGTTTAAATCCGACCGCCCCCGAGGTCACCCTCGCGCTGGCCATTTTCAAATTCGACCGTATGGAATGGGCCATCGAAAAATGCACGGAGATCGGCGTGGCACGCATCATCCCCATAATCGCGCGGCGCACCGATGCTCATCTGGCTGCCGCCGCCGCGAAACGCCACGACCGCTGGCAGCGCCTCATTCGCCAAGCCTCAGAGCAGTCCCGCCGCGAGTCTCCGCCAGAGATCGCAGCCGCAATCAAACTAAAAGATCTCGCCGAAGAGTCCGTCCAGTTCGGCGAAAGCCCGACGCGCGTTGTGCTCGATGAATCTCTAGCCGAGTCCGCAGCCGAAACAAGCCTGACAGAGATTTTGCAATCAAGTTCGCCAGCAACCGAAGTCGTACTCGCCATCGGCCCCGAAGGCGGATGGACCGACTCAGAACTAACCTGCTTCCACGACGAAGGATGGACCGCAGCCTCCCTAGGCAACACCATCCTGCGAGCCGAAACCGCCGCCATCGTTGCCACCGCCCTGGCGATTGACGCGCTGCGATAGTGGCATTCATTTACTTCTAAATTGATATCCGACCGGCCTGGCCAATGCTGTCGCGATGTTACGCCAACTGACAGCTGACAAACCTCGGGTGGCGCGTACAATTTTCTTGAATGTTCGAGCGCTATACAGAGAAGGCAAGGCGTGCAATTTTCTTTGCACGCTACGAGGCCAGCCAGTTCGGTTCTCCTTACATTGAGACCGAGCACTTGCTACTCGGACTGGTCCGCGAAGACGAGGCCCTAATCAACCGTTTTCTGAACGTTTCGGTCGAATCGATCCGCAAAAAGATCGAAGCCGACACGACGATACGGCAGAAGATTTCGACTTCCGTTGACCTGCCCCTGAGCAACGAATGTAAGCGAGTATTGGCATATGGGGCGGAAGAGGCGGAACGTCTTTCTCAGGAGGATGTTGGCACTGAGCATCTACTGTTGGGCTTGCTCCGCGAAGAAAAATCCTTCGCTGCAAGGCTCTTGCGTGAAGGTGGATCAACACTCTCAGCGATTCGCGAGAAGCTCGCCCCAAGCGGTCAGGAAGTAGGTCAGCCGCGACGGCATTGGGCATCGGCAGCAAGGCGACGATACTGGATAATGACCGCAGCGCAGTTTGCCCTGTTGATTCTTTTTGCGGTCGCCCTCGAAAGGAGCCCCGTCACTGGAAGACATTTGCTAGTGATGGGAACAATATGGTTGGGGATAGTTGTCGCTTGGAATATTCTGGCACCTTCCTCTTTCTTCTGGAGCTTCGGCAAGCACAATCGCGTTCTCTCTAGGGCTATTTTTCACACTCTACTCTGGCTGTTTCAGCTTTTCATGCTTGGGTGGCTCGTTCCGCTTGGCGTCGGGATATATCGTGTCGCAGTGGGCCTCAACTGACGAAATCAGGCGTGGCTGTTGAAAAACTCTTTTCAGGGAATTTCAACGGCAAAATTCGTTCGTAAGTTATTGAATGCTCGTTCGCCGTAGACGCTGAAATTCACTGAATTTACTGCTTTGGTTCCTTTTTCAACACCCGCAGGCTTTAGCGCCCAGAACCTTCAGTGAGTATTAGCGGGTGCCCGCGATCCTGACGTTATCATCGAAACACCAATCCACAACCACCTCTGATATTCTCGCGTTAGAGACTTTCCGTGGCCGTAACCGTTTTGCCCGCAACCAAGATCGCTCCGACGAAGACTACCAAGATCGTTCCCGATGAACGCCAGCGCCAAGCCATCGAACACGTCGACGGTCCCATGCTTGTCATCGCTGGCGCGGGAACCGGCAAGACAACCGTTCTCGTACAGCGCGTCGCCAACCTCATCCGCGAAGGTCATGCCCGCCCCGACGAAATCGTTGCCCTCACCTACACCGACAATTCCGCCGCCGAGATGTTGGCCCGCGTTCGCGCCGAACTGGTTGGCACCAATATCGACGGCCTGCAGGCCTGCACCTTCCACGCATGGTGCAACGGATTACTTCAGCTTCGCGGCGCCGGTTTCAACGCGCTCGATGATAAAGATCTCTGGGTTTTTCTACGCCGTCGTATCCGCGACCTGCGGCTCAAACACTTCGTCCGCGCCGCCAACGTCGGACAATTCCTAAACAGCCTGCTCGAATTCATGCGCCGCTGCCACGACGAACTGGTCGGCCCCAAAGACTACGCGTGTTACGTCGAGCGCCTCGAACGCGGCGAGGTTCCGCTACCTCGCGTCGCCAAATCCAAACATCAGGGGGATTTACAGAAAGAAGAAATCATCGAGCGCTGCCAGGAAATCGCCCGCGTCTTCGGCGCCGTTGAAACCATGCTGCGGGGAAAGAACCTCGGCACCTTCGGCCACATGATTACTAACGCTTATCATTTGCTGAAAAATGATGCCACGTTGCTCGAAGTCCAGCGCAGCCGCACAAAATTTCTTCTAGTCGATGAATTTCAAGACGCGAACTTTGCCCAAGTTGAAATTCTCTCCCTTCTCGCGGGTCCCGAGGCCAATGTTTTTGCGGTAGGCGATCCCGACCAGGCTATCTACCAGTTCCGCGGTGCTTCCAGCGAAGCGTTCTCGCTGTTCGCAAAAAAATTTCCCGCAATGCAACTCGTTGCCCTCGATAAAAACCGCCGCTCGCTTTCACCCCTACTTCGTTGCGCCTTTGGCATCGTGGATTGCAACCCGGAGGCGTTCGCCAAGGGATTCGCACCGAGTGGAAATGCGATCTCGCACCAGCGCACGCCGCTCGAGTCTCTCCGCGACGAGCAGGCGAAGCAAAATGGCGAGTTCGCACCCGCCCCCCTCGTCGAAATTGTCACTTGGCGGGATAAAGAAGTTGAAGCCGCCGACCTCGCGCGCCGGATTCAAAAGATGCGCAAGAATAGGAATATCGATAGCAAGAACGAGCGCTGCGTCTGGAGCGATTTCGCGGTCCTCTATCGCCAGCACAGCAATCGCGATGAGCTGGTCCACGAATTCACCGAGCGCGGCATCCCGTTTTCCATCGAAGGACTCGATGTTCTCGATACGCCCGAAGTTCGCGACGTGATCGCCTGTTTCACCGCTGCCGTCTCTCCTAGTGACGCGGCCAGCATGTTTCGTGTAGCTGCACTTCCCGAGTTCGCCGTCGACCCGACAGAATTGCGCGCCGCCATGCGCGCCGGCCGCCGCGAACTCGATCTCCGCAAAGCTCTGTCGCAACTAGCCGGTGGTCCTGCCGTTCTCGACAAAGTCGAAAAAATTCATCGCGAAATAAAAAAAGACGGAGTGCGCGCCGACGACGCGGTCAAATTCGCAATTAGCCACTTCAATCTCGAGCGCTCAGTTCTGGTCGATACGCTCGTGACCTTCGTCGAAGCCTGGCAGAAAAAAGCTATCGCCGAGACCGGCAGCCCTTCCGAATTTGTCGAATATCTCGACTACTACGTAGAAGCGGGCGGCGGAATCGCCCTCCCGCGCACCGAAGACGATGCCGTCCAGCTTTTGACCGCCCACGCCGCCAAGGGACTCGAGTTCCGCCACGTCGCCATCATTCGCGGGTCATCTATTTCTTTTCCCACTGCCTATCACGAGCCGCTCATCGCCTTTCCACCGGAACTTCGCCGCACCGACACCAGCTCCAGCGCCCGGCCACCCGACGACAAGACGCTGCACGAAGAAGAAGAGCGCCGTCTTTTTTATGTCGCCATGACTCGCGCCAAAGACACTCTCGCCGTCTACGCGAATCAGGGCCAGAGTAAGAAGGATCCGAAGCCGACGAAATTCCTGCGCGAATTCATGATTCAACCCGCCTACAAGAATTTCTGGTCAACTCGCTCGGCCGCGGCCGTGCAAGACACTTTGTTTGCCGAAGAAGAAGAGAAAATCGCTCTGCAGCAATCGACCGTCGCTACCTGGCTGCTCATGGATCCCTCCGCAAATTTCGTTACCGGCCTGAGCGCGTCCGCCATTGAGGTTTATGAAATGTGTCCCCTCCGCTTCAAACTCGAGCGCGAGTGGAATCTGCCCCGCGAGGTCTCGGCAGCATTGCATTACGGAGCCGCCATGCACGGCGTGCTGCGTACTTTCTACGACGCCCATCGCTATCAGCGCACCATCAGCGACGACGATCTGCTCGAACAATTTCGCTCCGACCTGGCTGCGCGCGGCATCGCTGACCGCTACCAGTACGACCTTTATCTCCGTCAGGGTATGGAGCAGTTGCGGCAGTTCTTCGAATGTGCACGCAGCGGAAAAGTTCCCGAGGTGATTGAGACCGAGCGCAGATTCGATCTGCAAGTCGGCACGGCGAAGCTCGCTGGCCGCGTCGATCGGATCGACAGCACTGGCCCTGACACTGTAGCAGTCGTCGATTACAAGACCGGCAAGCCGAAGACGCAAGACGATGCCGACGAGAGCCTGCAGCTTTCCCTCTACGCGATTGCTGCCCGAGAAACGCTGGGCAAACGCGCCGACCGCTTGATCTTTCACAATCTCGAAAACAACACGACCATCACAACCGTGCGCAACGACGCAGAGTTGGAAGAAGCCAAACTGCGCGTTCAAAAGGTCGCCGCAGCCATCGCCCGCGGAGAGTTCCCGCCCAATCCCAAGTTTCATTGCGCCTTTTGTCCATATCGCAATCTCTGCCCGGCGACAGAGAAGGTCGTGAGGATCGCGGAGACGCAGCAGAAAAAATCTCGCACCAACTAGCTGCCCGCGCGGGATTCGAAATCACGCCCGCCGCCAAAAACTTAGGGGACGCTCATCGCGTCCCCTTGGTCGTTGCAGTTGCCTGTTACAGGTTTTAGTGTTTCTTTTTCTTTGCAGCTTTCTTTTTGGTTGCCATGGATCTATTCTCCCTTTTCCATTCTTCATGGAATTTCGCAACGATGTTTTGTTGCAACTAGTTGAATGTATAGAGTCAACGCAGAACGAAGTCAAGAGAAAAATGATCGAAACTGATACACGCAATGCTGTACCAAAGTCATCGAGCGTAACCCGCGCGCGAAAAAAATTAGCAACACGCTCGTCGGTGGCCCCTTGTCGCTGGTCGTTAGCAAAACTTTCCGAACGATCAGCGACGAACGACCGTTGACTCTCTCTGCGGCATCTATAATGAAAGCGAATTTAGCAGCGCCGATAATCTGAAGGAGCGCAATCATGTCCACTTCAAACGACGCAGTAATCATCGCAGCCTGCCGCACTCCCATCGGAAAATTTCAAGGCAGCCTCAGCGACATGACTGCTCCGCAAATCGGCGCAGTCGCCGTGCGCGAAGCCGTGAAGCGTGCCCATCTTCAGCCCGAGCAAATCGACGAATGCATCATGGGCAACGTCGTCTCCGCCGGCCTCGGCCAAAATCCCGCGCGCCAGGCCGCGCTCTTCGGAGGTCTCACTCCCGAAGTAGGTGCCATGACTATCAACAAAGTCTGTGGCTCGGGATTGAAAGCCGTCGCGCTGGCAGCCCAAGCAATCGAGACTGGCAACAGCTCCATCGTCGTCGCCGGCGGCATGGAGTCGATGACCAACGCGCCCTACCTTTTGCCCAACGCGCGCAAGGGTTATCGCCTCGGTAACGGACAGCTCGTCGACTCCATGGTCCACGACGGCCTCTGGGATATTTACAACGACTATCACATGGGCCTCACCGGCGAGAACGTCGCCGAAAAATACGGCATCACCCGCGAAGAGCAGGATGAATTCGCCGTCAACTCGCATCGCAAAGCCGTCTCTGCGCAAAAAGAATGCCGCTTCAAGGCGCAGATCGTCCCGATAGAACTGCCCGCAAAGAAAAAAGGTGCAGCACCCGTGATCTTCGACAAAGACGAAGGCCCGCGCGAAGACACCACCATCGAAGCCCTGCGCGCCCTCAAGCCCGCCTTCAAAAAAGATGGCACCGTCACCGCCGGCAACGCTCCCGGAGTCAACGACGGAGCCGCCGCCCTGGTCGTGACCAGCGCCGCGCGCGCAAAAGAGCTGGGTGCAAACGCGATGGTCCGCATCGTCGCCCAATCCACCAGCGGAGTCGATCCGAAGTGGGTGATGATGGCTCCCGTAGGCGCCGTGCAAAAAATCTGGCAGAAGACTGGCTGGAAGAAAGACGAAGTCGATCTCTACGAACTGAACGAAGCCTTCTCCGTGCAGGCGCTAGGCGTGATCCGCGAACTCGGTCTCGACCTCAACCGCGTCAACGTCAACGGAGGCGCCGTGGCTCTTGGCCATCCCATAGGCGCCAGCGGAGCCCGCGTCCTCGTAACCCTGATCTACGAAATGATCCGCCGCGACGTCCACCGAGGAATCGCCGCCCTGTGCCTGGGCGGAGGGAATGCGGTGGCGATGGCGGTCGAGCGGTAGAGAATTAATATCGAACGCCCGAGCGATAACAATTAACACTGACGATTAGCGCTAACGAAGTAATATCGAACGCCAACCAAGCTTTGTCATCCTGAGCGAAGCGAAGGACCTGCTGTCTCCCACATCAACGATAAAGCGGGTGCCCCATCCTTCGCAGCTTTTCGCGAAGGGTGGGCCCGGCGGACTTAGACGTTGCACTCAGAGCCGGGTCAACAAGTGTGATGGCGATTTAGCAACAGTTGGCCGATCGGACTCTGCTGCATGCTTGGCTGGGCCGAGGGCTTGGGGCTAAACTCTTGTTCATGAGCCGCCTCCTATTCTTGGTTTCTGGCCTAGCGGTCGTCCTTTCGTTCGCTCCGAGCGCATCATCGGAGCAAGCAACTTCCAGTAGCTCCAGTTCCGTGTCGAAGTCAATACTGACACTGGATGAGGCGATAGCAGCGATTCAATCCAAGGAACCGCACTCTGGCCCTTCATTTCGGTTGATTCGCGAGATAGATTCGAGTGCAGCTATGCGAGAAGCCGCTCAACTCTCGCTGGATTCAGCGTCTTCTCGCCGTGTCAGTGTTTATGGTGAAGGCGTTTTTCTAGAGTTGATGAGAACTGGTGGCTTCGTCATTTTGGAAGTTGATGATAAAAGCGACCACGCTATTTCGCTTCACTTGGTCTCGCAAACAGCAAATGGGAACCCTGTCGTTGAGTCGAACCCAGTTGACGGTGAAGTCAGCGCTACTCTCGCTCAGGAGTTGATAAGGGAGACTACTGATCTCCTCGATGTTCTCTTTTCCGTTCCCATTGATGCGAGTGCGCTTGAAAGTAAGTTCGAAGGGAACCGCTTCCCCAAATCTCATGACCCTGATGAGGATGAGACGAATAACCTTTTCGCAGTTCCTGGCCCCATGGATAACGTCGGGGTAGACCGGAAGGAAATCAGAGAATTGGCTGTGCTCCTAGGCACCATCGACACGTGGCCCATTCGATACGCGATCTCGACTCGCACCTTCCCGGCAGACCCGGCTCGCGCCATAGAGGCGGGTGCGCGAGAATTGGTCTCCCGAGGTCAGAAATTCACACACAGCAAGAAGCAAAACCTAGACGTTCTCCATATGCTGCAAGACCTGAAGTCAGTACGAAGTTCGGAGCAGCTACGAAGCCGACTATCCACACTTAGCCTGCTCGACAATTTCTTGGAACAGAAGTTGGCGTCGTCTGATGCGGCGATGACCTTCGCGGCTAATCGGTCGATCGCCACGATCCCTTTGAAAATTGGGTTCTATGGACCGCCTGACAGTTCGTATGGAGTGATGACATCATCCGGGATCATAGTGGGTTGGAAAGTATTAAGTGGTGATGCCCCGGTTGTTACGCGGATGGGTCTGGCAGGGGACTGAGCGCACACACAGAGCAGAACACTTAACTGTCGCAAACGGCGTTAGCGCTCAGAACCGCTTCGGGTTGCCCCACATTACTTCGTCGTTGCACCGGTTTCTGGCGTCCCCACCGGCAGCGTAATAGTAAAGATCGCCCCACCCCCCGGCGCGGACGCCGCCTCGATATTCCCGCCGTGCTCGCGCAGCACCGTCTTGCAGATGCTAAGCCCCAGCCCCGTCCCGCGCCCCGGCCGCTTCGTCGTGAAGAACGGATCAAAAATATGCGCCAGATTCTCCGGCGCGATCCCCGGACCATCATCCTGAAACACAATCCACACCGAGTCCGGATTCGCAGCCATATCTCCTGCAATGTTTCCTGCAATGCCGCGTCCCAGCCGCACCCGAATCGTCCCCTTCTCGCGGTTTTCGCGAATCGCCTGCTCCGCATTCAGCAATAAATTCAAGAACACCTGCATCAGCTGATTCGGATCGGCCACCACCGCCGGTATCGTCGTCTCGGGCAAAAAATCCACCGTGATATTGCTCTTGCGCAGCGGATACGCCTGCATCTGCACCGTCCGCTGCACCAGTTCATTCAAATCGACCGGACTGCGTCCCGGAGCCGGCGGCCGCGCGAAATATTGCAGGTTCTGCACAATCTCCGCCGCGCGCCGCGCCTGCTGATGCAGCACCGCGAGCTGCTTGCGCGCCCCTTCGCTGATCCCGCCCTCTTGCAGCAACTCGGCCATGCCCAAAATGCTGGTCAGCGGATTATTAAGCTCATGCGCGAATCCGCCAATCATCTGCCCCATCGCAGCCAGGCGTTCGCTCTGGATAATCTGCTGCTCCAGCTTTTTCTCCGTCGTCACATCGCGGACCGAAATAATCACGCCCGCCGGTTTGCCCTCCGCATCGAGCATCGGACTCGCCATCCCAAGCATCGTGCGCCAGCTGCCATCGCGATGCCGCGATCCGTATTCGCACGAAGTCAACTTACTCTCACCACTCGCGACGGTCCGGAAAAGCGCCGCCAGTTCCGGTGAAGTAATCTCCGCATCATCGACATTCTTGCCAATGAGCTGTTCCGGCCCATAGCCCAGCAGTTGCCCGATACGCGCGCTCACAAAGGTATATTGCCCCGTCAGATCAAGCACCAGAATCAGATCGGGGAAACTTTCCAGCAGTCGCCTTCGGAATTCCTCCTGCCGCCGCAATTGATGTTCGAGCGCGCGCTTCTCGGTCACATCCACCAGCGTGCCGTGGTAGCGAATCAGTTTTCCGCTCTCCATTACGCCCGTCGATGTATCCACGCACACCGCGACTCCGCCGTCTTTTTTCCGCAAGCGAATTTCGCGCGTCCGCGTGCGCCCGCTCTGGCTCCCACCACGTCCCAGCACCGGATCGCCGCCGGCTTCCACTCCCAGTTGCTCGGGAGGCAGCTCCAACAATTCGTCCTTGCTCGTGTATCCCAAAATCGAAACCAGCGCCGGATTCACCTCCAGCAGTTTGCCGTCCGGACTGCTGATGTAAACGCCCTCCTGCAACGACTCGAACAATTGTGTAAAGCGCTGTTCTTTTTCGCGATGCCCGGTAATGTCGCGCGCCAACACGCTCGCTCCGGTCACGTCGCCGCCTTTCACAATCGCATTGACCACGCAGTCGTAGTAATGCCGCCGCGGATCATTCTTGAGTTGAACCTCAATCACCCCCGACCAGTTTCGCTTCTCCAAAAACCGCTCCAGGCTCGTCGCTTCCTCCGTGCGCAAAGGCGCCCCCAGAAATTCCTCAAGCTTGTGGCCCACCAGTTCGGAATAAGACACGCCGAAAATTTCCGAGACTCGCCGGTTGACGGTTCGCAACGTTCCATCGAGCGAGATAGCGAGCGCCACATCGTCCAGCGAATCGATCAGCTCTTTGAAGTTGCGCTGCGAGCGCATGATCAGCTGCCCCAGCTGATCCAGTTGCTCTTCAGAAGGCGTTACTCCGCCCCGATCCTGAAATCCCTTGAGAATCTGCTTGAGCTCGCCAACCTCACGCTTGCGCCCAAAAGCGTAGCTGGCGAACAAAATGGCGAGCACAAAGAGCCCCACCGGAATCGCCCACAACCTGTAAGGAAGGTCTTTGAGTTGTTCCCACGACAACGCCGCCACGGCCGCCGCGAATAAAACCAGCAGCCAAAGCGCCCATCGCCATAACTGGCTCTCTTCGCGCTCCAGCCGATTAGGCGCTGGATCAGGCCGTTTTGAAGTGGGATCCTCGTCGACCATCAGGAGACTCCGCTGCTGCAGGAAACAATCTTCCGAAACATCTCGCGACTTTCTGCGCGACTCTATGCGCCACTCTTTGAAAGATTGCCCCTAGCGTAGCACCGAAATCCCCCGCCAACGCGAGAACGTTCGTTCATGTTCCGCCACGGTAACCCGGTGATGGCCATCACATCGCCGAAATCCGGCCTCGACTATGATCTCCACAAGGATCTCCCATCCGCGCTTGCCTCCTCGTGTGCCCATGAGTCCCCTATGCTCTACAAAACCTTGAGCGCCGCCGTTTACGGCATCGACGCCAACTCATCGAAGTCGAAGTCGACGTCTCCGGCGTAAAGACAGATCAGGATTATTTCCACACCGTCGGCCTGCCCGACGCTGCCGTGCGCGAGAGCCGCGATCGCGTTCGCGCCGCGCTGAAAAACTGCGGCTATGACATTCCCCCCACCCACATCGCCATCAATCTCGCGCCCGCCGACATTCGCAAGGAAGGCTCCGGCTTCGATCTGCCCATGGCGCTAGGAATTCTCGGCGCGTACGGCGGTCTCAATAAAAAAGAGGTTCCCGACGCGCTCTTTGTGGGTGAGCTCTCCCTCGACGGACGAGTTCGCGGAGTTCGTGGCGCCCTGCCCATCGCCATCGAAGCTCGCCGTACCAAGGTCAAGCGCCTGATCGTCCCAGATGTCAATGCCCGCGAAGCTGCCATGGTCGGCGACGTCGAGGTTTACCCGGTCAAGTCGCTGACCGAAGTGATTCATCTCATCAACTCCGGCAACGGAGTCTCGCGCTTGCAGGTCGATACCGGGCAACTGCTCTGCCAGGCGCAGCAGTTTCACGTCGACTTCAAAGACGTTCGCGGACAGCAAACCGCCAAGCGCGCGCTCGAAGTCGCCTGCGCCGGAGGCCACAACATCCTCATGATCGGCCCTCCCGGCTCCGGCAAAACCATGCTAGCCAAGCGCATGCCGACCATCCTGCCGCCCTTCACTTTCGAAGAAGCCCTGGAGACTACCAAGATCCACAGCGTAGCCGGAGTCCTCGACGCCCACGCCGGGCTAGTCGGCCTCCGCCCCTTTCGCGCCCCTCATCACACCATCTCCGACGCCGGCCTCATCGGAGGAGGCGCAATCCCTCGCCCCGGCGAAGTTTCCCTCGCGCACAACGGCGTGCTCTTCCTCGACGAATTCCCAGAGTTCCCGCGCAATGTTCTCGACGTGATGCGCCAGCCTCTAGAAGACGGCACCGTCTGCATCGCCCGCGCCGCCATGTCTCTAACTTTCCCCGCGCGCTTCATGCTCGCCGCCGCCATGAATCCCTGTCCCTGCGGATTCCACAATGACCGCACCCGCGAATGTCACTGCACTCCGCCGATGATTCAGCGCTACATTTCTAAAATCTCCGGCCCGCTGCTCGACCGCATCGACATTCACATCGACGTCCCAGCGGTGAACTATAAAGAACTGCGCAGCACGAAAGATGCGGAAACCTCCGCCAGCATCCTCGATCGTGTGGTCCGCGCTCGCGCCGTCCAGTTACAGCGCTTTTCCGTCGGCCGCGAAAAAGTCTATTGCAACGCCCAGATGCCCACGCAGCTAATTCGCAAATTCTGCGAACTCTCCGCCGATTGCGAGCGCCTCCTCGAACGCGCCATGGCCCAGCAAGGCTTGAGCGCCCGCGCCCACGACCGCATTCTCAAGGTAGCCCGCACACTCGCCGACCTCGACAGCACCCCCCAACTCGAACCGAAACACATCGCCGAGGCCATTCAGTATCGGACGCTGGATCGCACTTATTGGACGTGAGCGACCGTCCACGCACTCTATAATCAACTCTGGAGAGTCAATGCCAGGTTGGGGTACAGGTAGTTTCGAAAACGAAGAGGCGCAGAATTTTCTAGCCAAACTGAATTCTCTGGGGATCGATGAGCTGTCGCCAATCCTCGCACGAGCTGCGGACGACGATTACGCAGACGCTCCCGCAGGCACCGTCACGATCGTCGTTGCCGAGATCGTTGCCACGGCGAGGGGCAATCCTCCAGAAGCCGTGCCCAGCCAGATCACCGAATGGATCGCGAAGATCGAAGGCAGTCCGAGTCCCCAAATGTCGGAACTCGCCCGCCTCGCCGTAGAGAAGGTGCGCACCAACTCCGAGCTTAAGGATTTGTGGCTTCAGGCGGAAGGATTGAACGAGTGGAGCGCGGTCTTACGAGACTTGGAAAAAAGGCTTACGTAGCGCCGCTAACTAAATTTTTCTTATGTCATCCTGAGCGGAGCAGAACGATTCGCGCAGCCGATCGTACCGCGGAGTCGAAGGACTCTATGCTACCTATATCTCGGACCAGAGAATCGCTCAGTCCGCCGCAGCCCCGCTCGTAGTGTTAGTCGGGTTTCCCTTGTTACCGCTAGTGCCGTTAGCGCTGTCTTTCTCCGCCTGCCGCAAGCGCAGCGCGCGGTTCGAAGGCAACCCTGCATCGCGGATCTTATACAGCAACGCTCGATAGCTGATGGCCAGCGTGCGCGCCGCTTGCTTCCGATTCCAGTGATGCTGTTGCAGCACCTTTAATATGACTTTGCGCTCCAGTTCGCGCACGCATTGCCGCGTCAGCTTCTTCAGCGAAATTGGCCCATCCAGCGAAATCTCCGAATTGAAAAAGTCCGGCTCCCGCGCTACCAGGTCGTTCGTGATCACTTCCTCGTGCCCCAGTATCACGTAGCGCTTGATCAGGTTTTCCAGCTCGCGAATGTTTCCCGGCCAGTGATACTTCTGCAGCACCGCCATCACTTCGCCCGACAACGGACGCGCCCGGCAGTTGAACTTCCGGTTGTAATATTCCAGGAAATACGCGCACAGATCCGGAATGTCGCTACGCCGCTCCCGGAGCGCCGGCATCCTTATATTCACCACATTAATTCGATAGTAGAGATCCTGCCGGAAAGTCCCCGATTCGATCTCCGTCTCCAGGTGGCGATTGGTCGCGCAAACCACTCGCACCTCGACCTTCTTATCTTCCTGCGCCCCGATGCGGCAGAACTGCCCATCCTGCAAGAGCTGCAAAAGCTTCGATTGCAAAGTTGGATCCAACTCGGAAATTTCGTCCAGAAACAGCGTCCCGCGATGGGCCATCTCCACTCGCCCAGGCTTCGATCCAACCGCCCCCGTGAACGCTCCCTTTTCGTAGCCAAACAGTTCGCTCTCCAGCAGCGTTCCAGGAATCGCAGGGCAGTTCACCTTCACATACGGCCCCACTTTCCACGGCGACAGACTATGAATCAGCCGCGCAATGATGTCCTTGCCAGTTCCGCTCTCGCCCGTAATCAGCACGGGAACGTTGGCCGCAGCAACCTTGCTTAGCCGCGAACGGACCGCCTGCATTACCTCAGTGTGGCCAAAAACAATGTTATCCGGAGGAATCTCGCCCAACGACTGCTGCAAGGAGCTTACCGAGAGTGTGGTCATAGGAGTGAATGCCCTTTTGCGGAGGGTGTTCATCCGCATGCACTAAAAGTGCATCCCAAGCACCAAACTGGGGAAGTTGGCTGGGCGCCTTGCAACTTTGCTGTTAAGCGCTCAACTTATGAATGGCTTGGAGGGATCATAGCCCATAAGCGCTAAGCAATGGCATAGCACCAAAGTGCCATTATGAGACGGGGAGTAGAGAGGAAAAAGATTTCACACTGATGACCGGACTTTCCTCAAATGCTTGCTCGAAATCGCCTCAGTATCGGTATTCAGAGGCCGGGCGAACTTCAGGCCCAGAAGATGATGCTCGCCGGTATGTGCTACCCAAACAGCCTTAGCCTGCATAATTCGAGCCGAGGTCTTCAACCCGTGTGTCGAGCCCAGTGGTGCGCTGGGGATTTCCACTGAAATCACGGCAGATTCAGGCAAAGAACGCCGCACTGCTACCAGCGCGCCACCCGCTCCTATATTAATAGCGGTGGCAAACTCCAGAGAATCCTTGCCGTTTCCGTCTCGCGCACGGATAAAAACCGGGATCGCCAGCTGTAACCGCGCCCATTTCCGCTGTTCCTTCTTGGATAATCTTCGAGGCAAGGGGCTTTCCGCTCCTAACATGGTTATAGCAAGTACAGGGCCGCATCTCATGGGCCAAACCTCGGCGACTGTCTGCGTTCCCGCAATCGTCCCCAAACCTCGCCTCCGGCACCGAATTAGGCAAAGTCGCTTCATTTCTTCGAACTTGACCATTGACCGGCGGTCATGTTAGCAAGGTGAAAGAATTTTCACATTCGCCCTTCTGGACCATGGTTTGTATTGACAGCCCGTAGTGGCTCCCCTATGATGCAGTTAAACCCCCACGTTCTGACAGTGTAGCTAGCCTCCCCATTTAGTTGTTTGATTGGGACTTCCATGTCTTCGATAAGCGAGAAAAGGCCAGCCGCCGCTATCGCTGGTACAACCCCAAATGATCGCTCTCCGGCAGCCGTCGCCGCACCCGCTTTTGCCTCCAGTTCTGGGGATGAGGGGACGCGCGAGCTCGAACAATTGCGCGATCGCTTCCGCAAAACCACCAACGCGCTTGCTTCCGCCGCCCACGACTTAAAAACCCCGCTCGCCATCCTCAACGGTTACATCGAACTGCTGCGCAGTCAGAAGCTCGGTCCGCTCAACGAGCGCCAGCGCGAAGTCATGGCAGACATGTTTTCCAGCGGTCAGCGCCTGCAACATTTCATTCAGGACTTCCTCACGTTCAGTGTGATCGAAACCGGCGAGTTGCGAATGCAATATATCGAAGGCGACATGAACGCCTGCCTCTCGGAAGTCTGCCGTCTTTGGTCGGGTAGATTTCACGAGCGCGGTCTCGCTCTCTATTTCCTGGCGAACGATAAATTAACGCCCTTCGCCTTCGATGGCCCCAAGATCCAGCGTGTGATTTCCAATCTTCTCGAGAACGCCTCGAAATACACTCCCCAGGGTGGCACTGTCTGGCTCCACGCCGAGCCTCACATGTGGGAGCGTCGCGGCGCCAGTGCATCGTCTGTCAATGGCGAACGCCGTCGCCAATCGACCAATGTTCCGAACGCCGTCAAAGTCAGCGTCGCCGACACCGGCCCCGGAATCCGCCCCGAGTTTCATCTCGAAATTTTCGACGATTTCTTCCGTCTGCCCGGCAGCGAATCCGCCGAAGGCATGGGCCTCGGCCTCGCGATCGCGCGCCGCCTGCTCCAGGGCATGGGCGGCAAAATCTGGGTCGAGAGCGAGCCGGGAGCAGGGTGCAAATTTTCTTTTATCATCCCCCAGAAACCAGTTGTGAGCACTTCGACTCGAGGCGCCGAATGAGCGAAACTGCCAACATCTTGCTGGTGGATGACGAACCGGGAATGCTGCGCTATATCCGCACCCTGCTCGAAGTGGATGAGCACAGAGTTCAGACTGCCAGCACCGGTGAAGAGGCCGTCGAGCACGTCCAGAAGGGCCTTCAGCCCGACCTCGTTTTGCTCGATCTTTTGATGCCCGGCATCGACGGCCTACAGACTCTAGAAAAATTGCGCCAGCTCAAGCCCGGATTAAAAGTCGTCATGCTCTCCTGCGTTAACGACACGCGCAAAGTCGTCCAGGCCATGCGCCTCGGCGCCATCGATTATTTGACCAAGCCCTTTCAGAAAGCTGAACTTGATGCCGTCATCGGACAATGCGTCGGCACCGCGAAAGGCGAGAGCTATGCGGGAGAAGTAGAAGAACTTTGTGACGATGTATTCTTCGTCGCCGCCAGCCCCGCGATGAAAAAGATTCGATCGCAAGCCGCGCTCGTCGCCAATGTCGAGATTCCCGTTCTCCTGCTGGGCGAAAGCGGCACCGGCAAGGAAGTGCTCGCGCGTCTCATCCACAAGCTTTCTCCGCGCGCCCACCGTACTTTCCTCAAAGTAAACTGCGCGGCCGTGCCCGCCGATCTGCTCGAAAGCGAGCTCTTCGGCTACGAGGCCGGAGCCTTCACCGGAGCCACTCATCCGAAGCCCGGCAAATTTGAACTGTGCAACAAAGGCACTATCCTGCTAGACGAAATCGGCGAAATGCCGCCGCTCCTGCAAGCCAAGCTGCTGCACGTTCTCCAGGACCAAACCTTCTCGCGCCTCGGCAGCCGCACCATGATCAAAGTCGACGTCCGCATTCTCGCCGCGACCAATATCAATATTCCCGAAGCCCTCGCCAACAAGCGCCTGCGCGAAGATCTCTACTACCGCCTCAACGCCTTCACCATGACGTTGCCGCCGTTGCGCGAGCGCAAAGAAGAAATTCCGATCCTGCTAAAGCATTTCATGTCGCGCATGTCCGAATCCTACGCCCGACCTCCACTTCCTTTGTCGGGGCCGTTGATGGAAGCGTGCCTGCGCCATACCTGGCCTGGCAATCTGCGCGAGCTCAGCAACTTCATCAAGCGCTATCTGGTTTTGGGAGACGAAACTTTAGCCGCATCCGAATTGCAGCCCCGGCCCGACGGCGGTAGCGGAATGCACTTTGATCTAGCCGGCAGGGCCGCCGTAGTCAGCGCCGATGGATCGGGTGGACTGAAATCCGTGTCGCGGAACGCGAAAGATGAAGCCGAAGCCGAAGCCATCTCCCGCGCCCTGGAAGAGACCAACTGGAACCGCAAACAAGCCGCAGCCTTATTGAAGATCAGCTACAAAGCTCTCCTCTACAAAATCCGCCAGTACGGTATAGCGCAATCGAGGAGCACCCACCGCCTATCGGCCGGCGCTTGATTTTGGTTTCAACTGAGAGCTGAAAGCTGATAGCTGTTTTTGGTGCGGATAAGAGGACTCGAACCTCCACGACCTTGCGATCACTAGGACCTGAACCTAGCGCGTCTGCCAGTTCCGCCATATCCGCATTTGAGAAAAAATCGGCAGGGCCTTCTACCAAGGCAACTACACTAATATTCTACTGGCTGCCGTCCGCCTGTCAAACAACCCGTGTGGAGCGGACACTCCTCTCCGCAGCCTTCGCCTTCTCGTACGTCCCAGTTCCAGTACGACCTCGCGGCAAAGATATTTCTTCCGCCCCCTGCGGCCCCCCAACAATTGCCGTGCTTCGCAAAGCGAAGGGCCTATGTATTTGCGTGCACGACCAATGCGCTTAGAGTGTAGTATCGGTTGTTATGCCGCAAATTTTCGGGATACGACATTAGGACACGCCATCCTCCAGCCCCAGAGGGGCGACTAAGCCCAGCCAGCGCTTAAAGCGCTGGGAAAGCTAAAATCAAAGATGAGAGTCCCGGAGGGACAACCGAGAGGCCACCACTTTTCTCCGGCCTTAGAATTTCAAGAGCATGCCAAATCCACCCAACAAAATCCCGGCCGACCTGGCCAAAGAACTCCGCACCCTGGCCCACGATCTGAGTAATTCGCTGGAGACCATCGTCCAAGCCACTTACCTGATCTCCCAATCCGGCCCTCCCGACAACACCCGCCGCTGGGTAGAACTGATCGACCAAGCTTCCCAGGAAGCGGTGAAAATCAACCAAAAACTGCGCCAACTACTCCGCTCCCAGAGCTAGTCCGAAATACCGTCAGGATCGAGCTTTCCTTCGTGGACCTTAGTGTCCTTGGTGGTAAACGATTTTTCGCAAAGTGAGACAGATACATATATATCTGTATGTACAACAATGACATCACAAGTGTTCCACGTGGAACATTTTCGCCCTTTGTGCGCTAGCCCAGCTTGGCGTCCATGGTGATCTTGGCGTTCAGCACCTTCGACACGGGGCAGCCAGCTTTGGCATTTTGCGCCGCCGTGTTAAAGCTTTCCGCAGTCGCTCCCAGCACCTTCGCGACCACATCGAGATGCACCGCGGTGATTGCCCAACCCGCCTCGAGCTTCTCCATGGTCAGCGTGGCCGACGTGCTGATGCTCTCCGGAGTCAGGTTGGCGCCCCCCAGTTGTGCCGAGAGTGCCATGGAAAAACATGCTGCGTGCGCCGCCGCGATCAACTCCTCCGGATTTGTACCCGGAGCGTTTTCAAACCGCGTTGTAAAGGAATAAGGGGTGTTCGCAAGTATGCCGCTGGCGGACGACACCGTCCCCTTGCCGTCCTTAAGACCGCCCTTCCATACCGCGCTAGCTTTCCGTTGCATACCAATCTCCTGATATTGAGGATTGAAGTCCTAACTATTGTAGAGGGCTCGGGGAGGTCCGGGGCGATGCGGCGGCGTTTCAGTAAAAATCAGAGCAGCTCAGGTAGAATCCGCATTTCTTGCAGACCACCTTGCAACGATGCCCGCACAGGTCTGTCGAGCAGTTAGGGCAGATCAAGGCGGCGTCCATTTTCACAGTCCCGGCCCGAACCTCGACAGGAATTTTAGTAGGCATACCGTTCACGATCTCAACCCGCGCTGCCGAGCCGCCCGGCCCGGAGGGATCCCTGAACGAAGTCATGTCCGGTGTTGTAACACAAATGGTGGTCGATAGAAAATTAAGGCGTTGCTGTTCGCGGTTCGTTGCGTGAGATTCGACTAATTAGATTTCGTCCGGCGGTAGTGAACCCAGACCAGACGCTCTACTGCCGCCAGTGCCTTCTAGACAAGGCGCCTCCAAGGTTCTACCGTTCATAACAGAGGGCGCGGTACCCAAGTGGTAAGGGAGAGGTCTGCAAAACCTTTATTCGCCGGTTCGATTCCGGCCCGCGCCTCCAATGTTTTCTTCGCGGTAGCTGGCAACACTTGCACTTAGCTTAATTCCTTCCTTTGCGCTCGATGGTGCCCGTTTACGGGAAATGACCTGTTTTGTGCGGGGAGCTGGCCCAAAGTTGGCCCAGCTTTTTTTCACGTACTTCTCCATGGCAGCCAGTTCACTCTCTCGCTGCCGTGCTGCCAGTCGAACTGGAGGTTCGCGGCCTGAGACCTTCGCATGGTTTCGGCGTACTTCTCCATGGCAGCTTTCTTGTGCCCAGCTGTCGGACGGACGTAGCGCGGGGAAGGATTGAAACTCAGTGCGAGAATTTCGGCGTTCCGCGCGGCACCAGCCTCGCGGAATTAAGAATGAATGCCATCTCCGAGCTAACGTGAATGAATGCTGCCAGCAGCGGATTCAGGAACCCGCAGGCCGCCATTCCGACACCAATGCTGTCCACGACGAGAGTGCCCACGAAGTTCTGCATGATGATGCCGCGACAGCAACGCGCGATCTGCAATGTTTCGACAAGCTTCGAGAGATCGCTTCCAATCAAGATGACATCGGCGCTCTCCCTGGCAACGTCGGTTCCTGAGCCCATCGCAATTCCAACATTTGATTCCACGAGAGCTGGAGCATCATTGATGCCGTCCCCGACCATAGCGACTTTGCAATGGGTCACGCGAAGATCGCGAACCCATTTAGCTTTCTGATCGGGTAACAGTTCTCCTACGGCTTCGTCGACCCCGAGCTCCCGCCCTACTGTCGCGGTTACTTCTTGTGCATCTCCGCTCAGCAGGATTGTTTTCAGCCCCATCTCTCGCATGGCCGCAACCGCACTCTTCGCTTCTGGACGCAGCACATCCGCAATACGAATCGTCCCCAACATCTGCCCACCACGAGCGACGTAAACTTCGGAGACACCGCCTTGGCCGTTGCCGCCGTTACCACCGGCTGGCGGGATCCCTTTCACGGAATGCTCCGTTAAAAGCGGCCTGCTGCCGACCAGAATCTCCGCGCCGCAGTACGTTACTCGCACTCCTCTTCCGGGTGTGTAGGAGAATTCATGTGGTTCGGTAATGCGAACTGCCAGTTCGGCGGCTCGCGAAATGATCGCCTTGGCGAGCGGATGTTCGGACTTGCATTCGGCGATGCTGGCAGCCTCGATGACATCGCGTAGAGTGAAGCCATCGCAGCAGACAACCTCCCGAATTTGAGGAGTTCCAAACGTTAACGTTCCAGTCTTGTCGAGTAGCACCGTGTCAACCCCAGCCAGCGCTTCCAGGTATAGACCGCCCTTGACTATTGCTCCAAGACGCGCCGCCCGGCCAATTGCACCGAGAATCGCGAGAGGAGTTCCGGCGGCGATGCCACAAGCCCCGGCAACAATCACGACCGATATCGTTGATCGGACATTGCGAGTGACGATGAATGTGAGCACCGCGGCTCCTAAGGCGAAATAGACCAAATAGCCGGCCAAGCGATCCGCCGTTTTCTGAATGGGAGCGCGTGATTTCTCCGCCCGTTCAACCGCTTCGATGATCCTGCCGTACGTCGTATCGCGGCCTAGCTTCTGCGCTTCGACTTCCAAGGATCCCGACTGATTAATGGTTCCCGCGTAAACCGCATCGCCCGGCGACTTCTCAACCGGCATGGCCTCGCCCGTGATAGCCGCCTGCTCCACAAAGGATCGCCCGCCAAGGACGAGGCCATCGACGGGGATGCGCCCACCCGGCTTCACAATTACCGCGTCGCCGAGATGGAGATTGTCGGCCGGAACATCCACCACCTCGTTGTTACGCCGGACGGAAACGGTCCGCGGGAGGAAGTCGATCAGATCCTGGATAGCGCGTCGGCCGCGGCCGACCGTTAGGCTCTCCAAAACTTCGGCGGCGAGTACGAACGCCGTGATGACGAGAGCAGTAAAGAATTCGCCGATGGCCAAGGCCGAGAGAAGGGCTATAGTCATCGAGAGTTCCATCGTCATCTTTCGTTCGACGATGTTCCCGACGGCTTCCTTGAAAATCGGATATCCGCCGATCAGCATGGCCAAGATGCCGATTACACTGAGGCGCGGAAACGGCTCCCAGACGCGTAACCACACCGCGACTGCGGCCAGTGCCACCAAAGCGATACGGAGGAGTTCCAACCATTCGAGCCTGTCGTCGTGATCGGAGCTGTGGCCTCCGGCGTCATGAGTCTCGGAGTCGTGGTTCTCAGATCGGTGTTTTTTCGACGATTCACCAGGCGGAGAGACTGAAGAAGCCGTCAGATTGTCATGTCCGCTCAAGGGGCTAGCGCTCATATCCGTTGCCTCTCCCCGCCGGCTCGGGTGGTCACTTCAAGTACGACTTGACCATGTCGATGACTTCGTCCGCGGCGGCTACTTGTTGTGAACTTGGGCGGTGCTTCCCGTTAAGAACATGACTGCGGATGTGGCCTTCCAGGAGCTCTGCCATCAGGCTGTTCATCGCCCCTCTGGCCGCGCTCATAACTTGCAGCACGTCAGAACAGTCGCGTTCTTCATCCAAGGCTCGCACCAGGGCTTCGACCTGCCCCTGGATGCGCTTGGCCCTGAGAAGGAGGTTTTGTTTTTCTTTGATTGTATGGCTCATGGTTTCAATTTTACCTCCTCCTCGGCTTGCACTATACCATACACGGTATGGTATTAATCAAGGGAATCCCAAACCGCAATTAAGATGCCGCAAATATTCATGCAGCCCGAGCCCGCTGCGAAACGGAGTGAGACTGGCGTTGGAACTCAACAGCCATTCGCGGCGGCGGTGGGATGCAACGTACGATACCCGGTATGGTGGTTGCATTAAGTTTCTGGTTTTGATATAGATTCAAAACATCGGGTTCGTGGGGAGCAGGCTTTGCGTTCGATCTCGAAGCGGATAGCGTTGCTGTTGCTGTTGCTGACATTGTGGTCGGCAGTGGCATCCGCTGCGCACCAACACTCGAGCGCGGCCGAGGCAGCTAGATGTGCGGTCTGTGTCGCGGTCCACTCTGCATCTCCTAAGGCCCCATCCGCACTAACGAGTACGACATTCGTTGTCGTCTCTACCGTTCGAGCGCAAGCTGTTTCTGCGAAGTTGAGCGCAATAGCGTTCGCGCAGTTTATCCGTCCCCCTCCTAGCGTCTAAAGATCAAATCTCATATGTCTAGTGGCCGGTTCTTGTCCCGTGAACCGTCTCCCTGATCTTTATACGGACCAATTTCCTCTGGAGGGATTCATGCTGACGTCTTGCAAAAAGTCGCTGCCTGCGGCTTTGACCGTGGTTTGCTTAGCTCTCGGCCTTCATGCTTTCGCGCAGTCGGGCGGAAATTCGGGATCGATTAATGGCACGGTACTCGATTCTTCGGGCGCGGTGGTTCCGGGCGCCAGCGTTGAGATTCACAACCTGGTCAGCGGCTATGACCGGACGACCACAACGGATAGCAAGGGGAATTTCACTTTCCCGAACGTTCCGTTTAATCCGTACCACATGACGGTAACGGCATCGGGGTTTGCCGAAGCTGCGCAGGATGTGGAGATCCGGTCGGTAGTGCCCGCCAATGTCAAGGTCGGCCTTCGAGTCACCGGCTCTTCTACCACAGTCTCGGTCGAGGCTAATGGTGGGGATCTGGTGGAAAACGATCCGACCTTTCACCAAGACTTGGACAAGGCCGCGTGGGATAAACTTCCCCTGGAGAGTACGACATCGTCGCTGAGTTCGCTGGTTACTCTCACCACGCCGGGAATTGCCGCCGATTCCAACGGACTTTTCCATGGGATTGGCGATCACGCGTCGAATTCCTTCTCCATCGACGGTCAGCCAATTACCGACCAGCAAAGCAAAGTCTTTTCCAACCAGCTTCCCGTCGATTCTATTCAATCGATGGAAGTCATATCCGGCGCGCCTCCCGCAGAATACGGAGGCAAGACGAGCGTCGTGATCGTTGCCACGACGCGGTCGGGCCAGGGCGTAACGACTCCTCACGGCAGCGTGTCTGCTTCCTACGGATCATTCGGCAGTTCGAACATAGCTGCCGATGTCGCCTACGGCGGCAAGAACTGGGGAAACTTCATCTCTGTAGGCGGTCTAAACACCGGCCGTTTCCTCGATCCGCCCGAATTCACGGTGATACACGATAAGGGCAACGAAGAAAACCTGTTCGACCGCGTGGACTACCAATTCTCATCCGCCGACTCGATTCACATCGACCTTGGTTACAGCCGGAGCTGGTTTCAAACGCCCAATTCGCTGGACGCCCAAAACGCGACAGCATGGAGCGGCCTGAACGGGGTTCTTCCATCGGTGCAGAACTACGGAGGTGTAGTTCCCATTGGCACTTCCACTGGCTTTACTCCAGGGCCTACCGTCGGAAGCGACGACCAACGCTCCAAGATTGGGACCTTCAACATTGCCCCTTCGTGGACCCACGTGTTGAATTCGAACGCTGTAACTACTTTCGGTGCGTTCGTGCGCCGCGACAATTACAACTACTATCCCAGCAGCAATCCTTTCGCGGACCTTGGGCCGCCCAGTCTGCAGAGACAGACGGTTTCCCAGGAACGCACGCTCACCAACGTGGGGGTTCGATCCGACGTCTCCTACGTCCACGGGATCAACCAAATCAAGGCCGGAGCCACGTACGAACAAACCTTCCTCCGAGAGAATGAACCTATCGGTATCATCGATCCAATCTTCAACGCACCCTGCATAACCCCGTATACGACGCCTTTGAGCACGACCGGGTGGGTACCTGTCCCCGGCTTCACCGACCCCTCGCAAT
The DNA here is from genome assembly GCA_963800565.1 of uncultured Acidobacteriaceae bacterium. Classification (GTDB taxonomy): domain Bacteria; phylum Acidobacteriota; class Terriglobia; order Terriglobales; family Acidobacteriaceae; genus Acidiflorens. The sequence continues at coordinate 926,386 of CAWDBM010000006.1, read as the reverse complement.
GCACGGGCGCCAACCAGCCGAACATTGGTGTTAACCCAATTACCGGGCTCAGCTCAGACCCGCTTTACCCAGTCAACCCAAACGCGCCCAGCACACCTTTTTACCCCGGTTTCAATCCAGCCCTCGCTCCCTACGACCTGACCCGCGGCGGAGGCCTCTATACATTCATTGGCCGCACTGACGTGAAAGAACTTGCGCTCTACATCCGCGACGCGGTTACAGTCGGAAACTGGTCTTTGAACCTTGGCATACGCGGCGATATGTACAACGGAATCACTAATTCCAAGCAAGCGGAACCTCGACTCGGAGTTGCTTACAACGTCAAGCGAACCAACACCATCCTCCGCGTTTCCTACGCTCGCACAATGGAATCTCCGTTCAATGAAAACCTGGTGCTTTCCAGCGTCGGATGCGCCAATCCCGTCCTGGCCCCGCTTCTTGTCTGCACCGCGCCCGTACCTAATCCGCTAAGTGTCGGCTTTCGCAATGAATTTCACGCTGGCTTCGAGCAGGCTTTTGGAAAGTATCTCGTCTTCTCCGGCGAGTGGATCTCGAAGTACACCCACAACGGCTTCGATTTCAGTGTGCTCGGCAATACCCCGATCACCTATCCCATTGAGTGGCACAACTCGAAAATTCCCGGTTACGCCGGCCGCGTGAGCGTGCCCAATTACCATGGCTTTTCGGCGCTCATGGTCTTCTCCAGCGTGGCCGCCCGCTTCTTCCTTCCCCAGGTCGCGGGAGCCGGCGCGACCGTGGGTGGCCCTCCTGGAACTCCATTCCGTATCGACCACGACGAACGCTTCAATCAGACCACCCACTTCCAATATCAGCCCTGGAAGCTTGGCCCATGGCTGGGCTTCAACTGGCGCTATGACAGCGGATTGGTGGCGGGCGCGACGCCCTGTTTTGGAGTGCTTCCAAGCAACACGTGCCCTGGATCAATTCCGGCTGGCGTGCCCGGTGGCGGTTACGTCAGTATGCTTGCCGCCAACGTGGGCGGGGTGCCGCTTTCCGCCGATCAGGAGTCCGAGGCCGGGTTTGCCTGCAACGGTGTACGTGCAACTCCGACATCACCTCTACCTTACAATTGCCCGGCAGCGCAATTCGGCTCCAATCTCATACAGGTGCCGGCGCCCACTACCGAGAACGATGACAAACATCCGCCTCGCGTTGCATCCCGCAACCTCTTTGATGTGTCAGTGGGCGACGACAACCTCTTCAAAGGCGACCATTACAAATGGAGCCTTTCGCTCACCGCCATCAACATTGCCAACAGACTGGCGCTGTATAACTTTCTCTCAACCTTCAGCGGGACGCACTATGTGACGCCGCGCGCGCTGACGGCACAGCTCGGGTTCCATTTCTAGACTGCCGTGCGAAGGGGCTCTGGTCGATTCAAGACCAGAGCCTGCACTGCGGTAAGCATCCTCGTTCGTCACTGGTGGTTGCGGAAGTGATCGCTCAGAAAATCAATGCTGTCAGATCCAAGTGCCGAAGGGGTAGTCGCTCTTCTCAACTCCGTTTTTCGAGGCTCAAAGTTCCTTATGGGCAAATATCGCTATGGTAAGGGCAGAAGAAAGGTCATAGAGGCATTCACGATGCGGCGGGGACTTTGGATACTGGCGGTGGTGACTGCGCTTTCGATGGGAACCCTGGTGTTGTATACGATCGGTTACTTGCATTTCGACGGCGACTAACCCGCATGAAGTCAGTCGGTAACCGTCGATTGCCCGAATTGTCTAGTTCGGCTAGGCAGCGATCAGTACCGACAAGCGCGCTCTTGTGTCTAGCGAACTATCGATGTTCACTGATTGGCCACAAACGCTAGTGCTGTATCGGACGCGCCCCATTCCAAGAATGCAGGTAGGTTCGGGAGGTCGTGCGGGGCGCGGTCGATACAGCTGTTTGAAGGAAGCCGCCGGGGAGGAAGCGCTTATGCAAATTCAATGGTGTTGCGTGATGAGAAAGACTTGAGGAATCGGTGATGGAGCTAACCGGAGCGCAGGCGGACTTGGATCGACTGTAGTTTGTGAGCGAAAGCTCGAAGCCGAGAGCCTGGTGGATGGGCAACGAAAGCGCACGAGGCCTGTAGGTGTTGGGAGACACCGAGCCAGCGAGATCGGAATGGGAGTTTCATGCCGCGACTCCGGCGAGCCAGGGCGGAGAACGAAGTTGGAGTTGGGCCGCAGTAAGTCTTTCGAGGACCACCATGGGGCCGCCACATTTAGGACAGCGCCAAAGAGGGCGTGGTTCCTTGGCTGCCGATGCTTGTTGTTCCACCTGCGGTTGTGGAATCGTGCCGAGAAGTCGAAAGCAAAGTGGCAGGAGAGTGGTGCGGCGGCGGTTGGCAAGGAAGCCGAAGTGGCGGATGCGGACGAAGCCTTTGGGCAGCGTGTGCAACAGGAAGCGGCGCAGAAACTCATCGAGCGATAGGGTCATCAACTTGTGTTCATTGTTGTGAGAATCGCGCCAGCGAAAGGTGACTTGGTCATCGGCCAAGGAGACGAGCCGGTGGTTGGAGATGGCGACGCGATGGGTGTACTGGCCCAAATAACAGAGCGCATGCTCGGCACCTCCGAAGGGCCGTTTGGAGTAGACGTGCCAGTCGTTTCGGAACAGGGTTCTTAACCAGGCGGAGAAGACTTTGGGGTGAGCGAGAGGTTTCAGGTTGCCGTGGAAACCCAGCTTGCCCTGCCGGAAGTTGCGTTGGAGAGCGGAAACAAACTTACCGCGAAAGACGCGACTGAGCACCTTGACGGGAAGGAAGAAGGGATAGCGTGGCTGGATCCAGTGGGCGCGAGACGGCGATAGTCCACCGGAGGGCACGACACAATGCACGTGCGGGTGGTGTTCGAGTTTTTGATTCCAGGTGTGGAGCACACTGAAGAAGCCGATCTCGGCGCCGAGATGTTTGGGATCGCGAGCGACTTCGAGGAGAGTTGCGGCACTGGCCTGCAGCAAGAGATGGTACAGGAGTTTCTTGTTCTGCAAGGCGAGCGGCGCCAGTTCGTGAGGCAGGGTAAAGACAACATGGACATAGCGCGTGGGGAGAAGCTCCTTACGACGCGCTTGGAGCCAACGAGATCGAGCGTTGGCTTGACACTTCGGGCAGTGCCGGTTGCGGCAGCTGTTGTAAGAGATAGCCGGACGGTAGCCACAGGCGATGCACTCATCGAGATGCCCGCCCAAGGCGGCGGTGCGACAGCGCGCGATAGCTCGCAGCACCGTAAGGTGTTGCCAGGTGATCCACCGGCGACTGCGTTCGATGAAGGCGCGCCCCGCGGCGCGAACCAGATCGGCCACCTCAAGTGGCGGCTGGTTCATCTACGGGTTCTGCGGTGACTTATCTTTCAGCTTGAGCGAGTCCAGGGGACTGGCGGTAGCGTGGAGATGCCGTCGCGAGAGATGAAGATAGATCGTGGTCTCCTTCAAATCGTGATGTCCCAGGAGTAGTTGAATGGTGCGCAGGTCAGCTCCGTTTTCCAGTAAGTGAGTCGCGAAACAGTGGCGCAGCGTGTGGGGATGAACCCGGTTCTGCAGGCCTGCTCGCTGGGCAGCACGTTGGCACGCATACCACACGGCTCGGGGAGTGATGGGACGGTTGGAGGTGTGCCGGGATCCGCCCGGAAATAACCATTCCGTGGGTTTGCGCTTCAACCCACGCCAGTAGTCGCGCAAAGCTTCGAGCAGCCGAGGGCTGAGCATGACATCCCGGTCCTGACGTCCTTTTCCACCGCGGATGTGGATGACCATGCGTCGGCTGTCGATATCGGAAATTTGCAAGCGCGCCAACTCGGCGCGCCGTGCCCCCGTGCCATAGAGTGTCATCAATACCATGCGATGAAATCGAGTCTGAGAAGAGTCGATGAGATGGCCCACTTCTTCCGGGCTCAGAATGCTGGGCAGGGGTCTCGTTTTCTTCGGGTACGGTGTATCGGCTACGCTCCAGGCTTTCTTGATCGTCTGCGTGTAGAAGAACCGCAGAGCCGCGAGCCGTTGTGTCACAGTGGACGCGGCTAGCTTTCTCTCGCGGAACAGATACGCTTGGTACTCGCGGATGTGCTCCGGAGTGAGCTGGTCCGGAGGGCGGTGAAAGTGGCGCGCAAAATCTTCGATCGCTTGGATGTAGCAATCGATGGTAGTCTGAGCGTAATTACGACGCTCGAGTTCTTCGAGCATCATTTTGCGAAGGTGGGTCATAGGTGTTCTCCTTATGACCCAACCTTATCCGCTCACACACAACCGCTGACACCGGACACGCGAAAGCGTCTGCCCCTAAGGCTTCGTTCAAACGGACTTGGAGGAAGTGATGACGAGGATTTTCGGGGGTTGGTTGGTTAGACAGGAAGTCAGACTCGCGCTGATGCGAGCTAACTGTATAGGAGTGGAGTGGAGCGAGTTAAGGCAGTGGGCGCCGGGTTGGGAGCAGAGTGATGTCAATTAATTCCGGCCTTGCGACCGACAGTGAATCGCCTTGGCGCGAAATCGCGAGTGATAGGATTGCTTCGCGCCACACACTCATGCGGTCCTGCACTTTCATCTCCGGAGAAGTCCCGAATGTCTTCGCGAGCGCCCAAAACAAGTAAAGGCGCTGTCGGTAGTGATTTTGGGACAACCAACAGTTCAATCGCCCTCGCCGATGCCTCAGATCAGGTTCAGCTCGCCAAGTTCCCATACTTGGGGAGTCTGACTGATTCGTATCGGTCACTGCTCTATCTTCAACGGGTCAAGGAAGGCGGCGTAAATCGACTGCAATCATGGACTGGCCCGGAAGGCATTGAGCACTATCTTGCCGCCGACGTTAAGGGTCGATTAATTCAGTCTCTCAAGTCGTTTCTGAGCAGTCGCACTCTTCAGGGCACCGAAGTTTTCGGTCGAAGGCACACGCTTGAAGATCTGATCGCCAGGATCCTCAGGGATCTGCGTGAGAAGGCGGAACATCAGTTTGGGATTGCTATCCGATCGACGGTGGTGGGAAGGCCAGTTCATTTCGCGGGAGCAGACAAGAAGGAAGACGACAACTACGCCGAGGGCCGGCTTAGAGCGGCCTTCGAGTTAGCGGGCTACGAGTCCGTAGAGTTCGAGATGGAGCCGGTAGCGGCAGCTCACTATTACGAATCCATCTTGGATCATGACGAACTCATACTGATCGGAGACTTCGGCGGTGGTACGAGTGACTTCTCTTTGGTTCACGTCGGCCCTACCATTCGTCGAAGAGGTAGGGTCCCGGGTGACATCGTGGGTAACGCGGGACTAGGTCTAGCGGGAGATGCCTTCGATGCAAAGATCATCAGGAATCTCGTATCTCCAGCCCTCGGAGCCGGATCGCAATTGCGTTCCCTCGGCAAGATTCTAACGGTCCCCAACTGGGTCTATATAAAGCTGGAGCGCTGGCATCATCTCTCCTTACTGAGAGCAAAAGACGTACTCGACATGCTAAGTGGGGTTCACGCGCAATCGCTTGAGCCGGAGAAAATCGCAGCGCTCATTCATTTCATAAAAGAAGATCTCGGATTCCACCTGCACCGCGCGGTTCAAAAAGTTAAGTGCGACTTGTCGGATGGCCCTGTGGCCACATTCCAATTTTCAGACGGGTTTGTGGATCTGAAGGCGGTAGTGGAACGAACATCCTTCGAAGAGTGGATTTCCGAGGAACTGGAACAGATCGCACGCTGCGTCGATTCTCTCCTAACTTCGTCGGGTGTTCATCCGAAGGATGTGGATATGGTATTCCTGACCGGTGGTTCTTCATTTGTTCCGGCGGTGAGAAGAATCTTCGAAACCCGATTCGGAGAGAAGCGGATTCGAGGCGGAAACGAGTTTACGTCAGTGGTCCGCGGCCTGGCGTTGAAAGCAATGCACTCGCACGTATCCGATCGAGATTAGCGGACGAATCGCACTATATCTGTTACCGCATCTGTTACCGCCGGCTCATTCCCGTTCTGTTTTGGCGCCCCCGCGTCCTTGCCAACCGCCGCCGCATCACCCTCCCCCGGAGCCAGAAACAGGTTGCTCTCCAGACCATGCTGCTTGGTGTAGAGATCGAAGTAACGCCCGCGCAGCGCATAGAGTTCTTCGTGAGTGCCACGTTCGACAATCTGTCCCCGCTCCACCACCAGGATCTGATCGGCACGCCGGATGGTCGACAGACGGTGCGCGATCACAAAGGTCGTGCGGCCCTGCATCAGGTACGACAGGCCCTGCTGGATCATCTGCTCCGATTCAGAATCGAGGCTGGAAGTCGCCTCGTCCAGAATCAGAATGCGAGGCTCCGCCAGAATGGCGCGAGCAATCGAGATTCTCTGGCGTTGCCCGCCCGATAGTTTCACCCCACGCTCACCGACGATGGTGTCGTACTTGTCCGCAAAACTCTCCGCAAACTCATCGACCCGAGCAATCCGGCATGCGCGCATCAGGGCTTCTTCGCTTGCGTCAGGCCGGGAGAAAACAACATTCTCGCGAATGGTTCCGTCGAACAGAAATGATTCCTGCAATACAACCCCAAGTTGCGTGCGGTAGGAATCGAGCCGCACCGTGCTCAAGTCGATACCATCGACCAGGACCTTTCCGCGTGTGGGGACATAGAACGCAGAAATCAGTCCAATCATCGTCGATTTACCGGACCCAGACGATCCGACCAACGCTGTCACCGTGCCAGGGGCGGCGTGAAACGATATGTCGTTCAACACGGAGTGAGCGCCATCATAGCTAAAGCTGACCGCCTCGAAATCAATATTGCCCACGATCGCGGGTAGAGTTATGACGCGCCGAGGGTCGCTGTCTTCCGCTGGCTCTATCAAGATTTCGCGTGTGCGTTCCAGCCCAGCCAGCGCTTCCGTAATCTGCGTGCCGATTTGAACGATCTGCATGATGGGCGCGATAAGAAAGCCCATAAATAAGGTGTAGGTGAAAAAGCCGCCAATCGTCAGCGATCCAGCCAGAATCTGCTTCGCGCCAACAAACATGATGACGGCTCCAACCACACCCAGCAACATGCTCGCCGAAAGCCCCATGACGGAGGTCGCGGTCAGCGAGCGCATGACGTTATCGAGCAATCGCATCGCCCCGCGCGAAAAAACCTTTTCCTCCCGCTCCTCGGCGTGATAGCCCTTGACGACGCGCACGCCACCGAGAGATTCCGTCAATCGCCCGGTAACTTCGGCGTTGATTTTTCCACGCTCGCGGAAGATGGGCCGGATCGTCTGAAACGCTTTCTTGAGAGCAAGTCCGAAACACAGCAGGAACCCGAATGCCAGTACCGTCATCAGCGTGCTGATCCGGAACAGAACCACCAACGCGATCCCCGCGGTGAGCAGTCCGCCGGTTAGATCCACCAGTCCGGTGCCAATCAGGTTGCGTACGCCTTCCACGTCGGTCATGATGCGCGATACCAACACCCCGGTTTTAGTCGAATCATGAAACGAGATCGACAGCCGTCCGATATGAGCTTGCACCTTCTGTCGCAGCTCAGCGATCAAGCGTTGCGCGGCCTTGGAGAGCAACTGCGTAAGCGCGAATGAAGTAACTCCCTGAATAACAGTCGCCAGCAATACGCCAAGCACAAGCGGTTTGAGCAGTTGAATGTTGCGCTTAATAATGACGCTATCGATCAGATATTTGGTGGAATACGGCAATACCAGGGAGGCCACGCGGTTAATCGCCATCAAGACGAAACCGACCGCCAGCAATGCGCGGCGCGGGCGAACCAATTCCCACACCAGGGGCAGAACGGCGCGCAATTTAGGAGCCGAGGCTCGTCCAGCCTTCGAATGAGCAGTCACCATACTATTTTCCTACAGCAAACGCGCGCGAGTGAAACATCATCACTTCTCCGAGGTGCGCCAGAAAGTACGCAGCATCGTGGTTGCCAGGATAGAGCCGATATTCGTGCGCGATACCTTCTGCTTGCAGTTGCCGATCGAGTTCCTTGGCTCCTTGTTCAAATCCGAATTCATCATCCTGCCCGCAGTTGAAATAGATGGACAACTTCGTGGTCTTTATCAGTGCCCGGTTCCGTTTCGCCAGAACAAAAGGGCTGTTCTGGTTCCAATGAGGGACGTCGATCGGATTGCCGAAGACCGCTCGGAGCAACCCACTCAGCGGTGTAGGGGTTGCCCTGGCCCCAGCCTGTTGCGGAGGAGCCACGATGAGCGCAGCACTCTGCGCACTCACTGACGAGAATAACTCGGGATAGGCAAAAGCAAACCGAAGCGCACCGTATCCACCCATCGACACACCGCTGATGGCCCGTGCCGAGCGCTCGCGGCGAATCGAGTAATGCGACTCGATGTGGGGGATGAACTCGCGAATAAAAAAATCACTGTACCGCACGCGGCCATCGGCGGAGTTGATGTAGAAGCTGCGCTTTCCTTCAGGAACCACCACGAGAAAATCGGAGATTTGTCCTTTTTGACGGAGGTCTTCGATCAAGTCCCATCCGCCGCCCTTGAACAAAGTCTGCTCGTTGTCACCGAGTCCGTGCAAAAAATAAAGTACCGGGTAACGACGCGGAGAATGGCCGCCAGTCGCGGCGTCATAGCCAGGGGGCAACATAACGCAGTAGCGGACGGTTTCACCGAGGATGCGACTTGGCAGCGCGTTGCAATCGATGCGTCCCTGAGCGTGGGCTCGGCCAAGCGAGAGGCCAAGTAAGACCGGAGCTAAAAAAAACATGAACCATCGCAGACAGCGGCGCATAAGACGAGTCTACTCGTAGCGCAGTGCCTGCACCGGATCGAGACGAGCAGCTCGCGATGCCGGGTAGAGCCCGGACAGCAAACTGACAACAACAGAAAAAGCGATTGCGCTAACAACAAGCCACAATGGCACGGACCAGATCTGTGCCGAAGGAAAATGCTGGCGTTCGAGATAGACATTCAGTCCGATATTGATCAGGCGTCCGATCGCCCAACCAAGTGTGACTCCGACTGCGCCGCCGACGAAACCCATGGCGCCAGCCTCGGCGAAGAACAGCCCGCGCACGTCAGCGTCGCTAGCACCGAGCGCTTTCATGATTCCGATTTCGCGGCGGCGTTCGAGAATGGCCATCACCAGCGTGTTCACGATGCCGATGGAAGCGACTGCCAAGGCGAGACTTCCGAAGATCGCGAGGAACCCGTCCAGCACGGCAAAAAACTGGCGCATGCTGCGGGTCGCGTCGACAATGGAAAAAGCGCTAAACCCCATCTTCTTGATGGCATCTTCGACGGCCGGAACCAGATTAGGATTCTCCACCCGCACGCTGAGTGATGTATAGCTGGGCAAGTCGTTCGCCGAAGTGTCGCGCAGGTTGGACTGCATGACATGCAGGTCCTGCGCCAGCTTGAGCGGCAGAAAAACTCGCGCCCGCGCCGTGCCGCGCATGCTATCCGGATCAAGGTCCGTGAGTCCTACAATTTTTAACGTCCGCTCGCGTGAAACGACTGAGTACGCCGCACTATCGGCAGCGCTACGGGCCGCACTATCGCTAGACCCTGCCGATGATGCCGGCGCGGTGCGCTCAGCATAGCGCATCGTCAACTCTCGGCCAAGAAGCGACTTGGCCAATGTGGCAATACTTGTGTTGTCGGTGCCCGGCTTGGGCGTGATGCCTAGCAACTCTTCGGCAAACGATTTTTGCAGGATGACTTCCGGACTCGCGTCCGAGGAGAAGAAAGTGCCCTCCATTCCCTCGAAAGCATCATTATTATTCTTGGCGGAGAACGGGATGCCGGCGACCGTGGTCAAATGGGGCTTGTCATTGAAATGCACATCTGTGAAGCGCACATCCGTAACGAACCGAATATCCGGATAGACCTCGACCACGCCGGGGATTTGCTCAATCTTTTTTCGCGCCGGTTCATTCAGCGACGGGCTCTCCGCCGGCGACGGCCCCTCTTCTCGCTGTTCGCGAAAGTTGCGGAGGTCGCGCCTGGACGTAGCCACAACCGTGTTAAACAGCCCGGACTTTTGCAATCGGCGTGAAGCGAGTTGCTGCAGCCCTATGCCGAGCGAAAGCATAGCGACCAGCGAGGCCACGCCCACGGAAATGCCAATCGTCGTCAACGAATTCCGGAATACGGACTCGCGCAAGTTGCGGACAGCAAGGTCGGCGACGTCGTAAAACTTCATTGTGTTTCTCCCCCCGGCGCCCGGACCTGACCTGACGGGATATTGGATGCATGGTTGGTGGGGACGTCACTGACGAGCTTTCCATCCGCCAACTGCAGCATTCGTCCAGCATACTTCTCAGCCAGGGCCTGCTCATGCGTGACCATCAACACGGTCATGCCCAGCGACCGGTTGAAGCTTTGAATCAGTTCCATAATCTCTGTGCCGGTGCGGCTGTCCAGATTACCCGTCGGCTCGTCCGCTAGAAGAAGTTTGGGCCGGTTAATGAGTGCACGCGCCAACGAAGCGCGCTGCTGTTCACCGCCTGAGAGTTCCATTGGCCGATGTGAAAGCCGTCCGCTCAAACCCACGCGTTCCAGCGACTGTCGCGCCAGAGCGGAACGCTCGCGGCGATCGACTTCAGCGAAGCGCATAGGGAGCTCTACATTCTCCAGCAGTGACATGCTCGGTATCAGATTGAAAGACTGGAAGACCATGCCAACAGTATGAAGACGGTACTTGGCCAATTGGTCTCGGGAGAGCGCAGCCAGGTCGGTGCCCTGAACAATCACTGCTCCACATGAAGGTCGGTCAAGGCCTGCAACAAGGTTGAGCAGTGAAGACTTGCCGGATCCCGACGCGCCCAGCAAAGCCACAAATTCGCCGGCCCGAATGTCGATGGAAATCCCGTCCACCGCGCGCACCAACGCCTCGCCCATCCGGTAATGGCGGCAGACATTCTCGGTTCGGACTGCCATGAGGTCTAGCCCGGAAATTGTCATTATCGAATGGCTCCCCATATCCGAAGAGGCGGGAAGGCTTCCGCGAAGCCATGGCCACCGCTGAATCTAGGACCGGCAATCCGAATTGTGTTGCCGCTTGCTTTCATCGGAATCATTCCTATATCGCATTGTAGGATGCAACTGTCACGTTTGATCAGCATCGGCACAATTGGGCTGCGTCATTCCACAATGTGGTGAACGTTGAAGTGAACGTGAGCTGGAGACCGACAGAAAGATCGGATTTGCGGAAATGCTAAAGGAGCTCAGTCCGGCAGTGATTGAGGTAGGTGATGTGGACAAAGTACGAGAATTTTACCAGCATACGCGAGTCCCGCCGGCGCATGGGTTCGCGCGCCGTCTACAGCGCAACTTCCCGACGAGTTCGAGGATATTTTTGCTAAGGTGACGCGACGCCCAGGGAAAAATTTGTGTTGAGAATCGTGTTCAATCGAAATCGACAGGTTCGCAGCCCACCGCGGACCTTTTCTTTTTGGCAGCGAACCTTCGAGGCCTAGCCCATCTAGGCCATCGCCAGACCTCTCAATTCTGCTATAGTGACGCCCCAGGACCACGAGAGTTGAGCCAGTTATTGAACGTTAGCCAGCATTTCGTTCAGCCCAACGATGTCGGCTCCGAGATCCTTGCCGTCTGTGCCCATGTTCTTGTAGGGGCTGCTCGACTGGAGCTCGTAGTTGCCGCCGTTGCCTTGGTTGTAGTTGACGAACTGCACGTCGTCCACTGTTTGCGGGAACATATTATGCGATGGCCATGACGATTGCGGAAATTGTGGTGGACTCGCAATTAAGCCGTTATTGGCGAATGTATAGCTCGCGAAGCAATTGGCGATGCTAGTGACAGGAACGTCTTTGTAGGCACAATTTGCATCTCCGCCCCCCGAGTTCCACACCGGGTATCGACCGGTCAGTACGAGGTTGTTGGTGAAAACCAATCCATACATAGGCACTGTCGGGACCAAGTTTCCCATGATGATCATGTGGCTGGTGGGGTCCGGGAAAGCAGTGACATGATTAATGGTGACTGTGTTGAGCGGATTCTTGGGCCATCCGTTCCCAATCTGAACAGGGGTGCCGGGGCCGAGGTACCTGGTACTGAGGTCGTCGAGAACCACGTCATGAATGCTCCAGCGAGTGCCCGCCAGCGCCGCGGCTCCGCCGCTCCCGTTTCCGGACATGGAGGTGGCCATTTGAAGTCCGCCACCGGCATGCGAGATGTGGACGTAACGGACCGTGACATCGGTCACCTGACAGATCGGGCAAACATTAGAGCCTTCAGGAGTATGTTGGTTTTTCGGGGTGAGGAGAATGCCGTAGCCGGTTTGGCTGAAGCCACCCCAGCTGTTTTCCATGAGGTTCGCCTCGACCAGCACACGAACCGCATTTTTTAGTTCGAGGTGATTCTTGACTATGAAAGGATTGCCGTCCGCTCCGCCGACAAAAGGACTATTGCCCTTCATCCACTGCCACGGCTTCCAGAAGTGATTGCCGGTAATGGTGATGTCGGTGGGCGTTACGGTGGCTTCCCCGCCGCCGAACATGACGGCTTCACCAGACGCTTCCAGGAAGTTGTCTTCGATCTTGAAAGGACCGCCCGGGTTGTCGCCCGAGCCTCCCGCGACGGCATGAGCATCGGTACAAGTGCCCGTTTTCGCGATACAGTGGAAATCGCTGAAATAAGAGTCAACGACCGCCGCGTTGGTCATGCCATTCAGGTCCACGCCACCATTGGTTTCATCCTGGGCGTTTCCGTGTAACCATGAGCGATCGAAAACAAGATGGTCTGCTGTGCCGCCTGTGGTGATCGAGAAAAGCTGCCCTGTACCTGATGTCCCGTTAGGACGAGTGACTTCGAGGCCGATGAAACGATAATAGTTTGCTCCCGCCGCGAACTGGAATGGTCCATCGCCGACGTTTTGCATTTGCACTTTCGCCATCACGTTCTGCGGATTAGTACAGGTATATTGAGGGCGGCCTTCAAGAGAAGCGACGCCGGCATAACACGGAGTGGCGCGCCGCCCTTCCGCTGGCAGAGCACTGTCTGGAGAACTGGTGCGTACCCATATCCAATGGTTGATGTCGCAATTCTTGGCTGGAACCGTGAAGTGGCCGCTGAAGGTTGCGCCCGCCTGCAGCTGGATTATGTCGCCGCACTGGGCATTGTTCAAAGCTGTCTGCAAATTGCCGCCAGCGCTTACGTTGATCACAGAACCAGGAGCGGGCGTGTCCGCCATCGCACTCGGAACCGTAGCTATCGGCAGTTGTGCCGGGCCATCGTAACCGCTGCCGCCCGCCACGTTGACGCTGAAATTGCCTGCCGCGGTTTTGCTGCTGGCATCGGTCACCACGACGGTGAAGCTGAAGGTGCCGGTGGCGGTGGGCATTCCGGCAAGATTTCCGTTGCCGTTGAGCGCGACTCCTGGAGGAGTGGCGCCGGCGGAAACGCTCCAACTATAAGGCGTCGTGCCGCCGCTGGCGGTAAAAGCGTCGCTATAAATGCTGCCTTGCTGGCCCTGTGGAAGAGTGCCGCTGGTGGTGATTTGCAGGGACTGCTGATTCGCCGGATTGACTGTGACAGACGCGCTCGCGGACTTCGAGGAGTCCTCAACACTGGTTGCGGTCACGACGACGTCGGTTTGCTTACTGGCGGTTGGCGCGGTGTAACGCCCGTTGCTGCTGACTGAACCGGCGGTTGCCGACCAGGTCACGGCTGTGTCGGAAGTTCCGCTGACGCTGGCGGTGAACTGTTGCGTCTGCATCGAAATCAAAGTGGCGCTGGTTGGCGAGACGCTGACTTTCACGTTTCCGCCTCCGCCTCCGACTCCATTAGCGACGGAAACAGCGAAAGACCGGCTGCCTTGCTGATGAAGCGAGACGTCGCTGACGCCCACTTCAAACGCAAATTCACCCGAGGCGGTCGGTTTGCCATAGAGTCCGCCGGTGTTGGCGTTCAAGCTGATACCCGGGGGCAGCGTGCCGGATTTCAAGGAGAAGGAATAGGGTGAGTTTCCGCCGGTGACGGTCAACACCGCGTTGTAAGACTGATTGACAGTGCCTTGGGGAAGATTTCCGTAAAGGCCGAGCTGGTTCTGAGATCCCGCGGCTTGCGCGACGCTTCCGCAGGAAATTGTAGTCAATACGAGTGCCAGAAGGAGTAGTGCTATGGCCAGACGCTGCGCGTCTATCAGGGAAGATTTGGTATTCCTGTCGAACAGAACATAATCTGTTTCAGACATTGTGAGCCCTCGACCTTACGAAGTGGGGGACTAGTCGATTGTCCTCAGGCTGAATGTATCGAGATGGGTGTAGGGATCACAGATACCAGAAGTGCATTTAGGACGCGTTAGTACACGTGAGTGCGGCATGTACAGATTCGCGGTGTCTAGTGTCCGCTGGTGTTGCGGGCAGGGCACGAACCAAAATGTGCACAGGACAGGCGGTTTCGCTGATATCGCAGATGGGAGGGATAAATGAAGATGAGGCAGAAGAAGAAAACCAAGGTAACTAAGGGCAGTAACTACGCAGAGTCTTGCCGGTAAGTTTCTGTCGCTCTCGACTATCTCTGGACGATGACGACGATTTCAGAGGAGATATCGTCAGTAGATATGGTCGTGGCATGCGCGATTCGGGTTGTACGCGATTCGCGGAGCTTGCCGGCGTGAGCCGCTATCCGGCGATCACCGAGGTTCACGGCGTCCTCGCCTTGGATGCTCGTCGCGGAAGAAGCTTCCTAAGTACAGCTTTCCCATCCATCAGGGCGAGGTTTCTTCCGGTGTTTAGCAATTCTAAAATAGCTGGTAGAGGATCACGCATGGACCAGAGCGCATCACACGTCAATCGCGAGCCAGACCCATCCGAAGTTGCTACATGGTTGGACAAGGGGCTCTCGCTGGGCAGGGGGCTTCTCGGATTTTTCACTACGCCGTGCCAACGCTTGAGCAATCCCGCATTCCAATGCCAACGCAGTCCAAGAGCGTAGCCGGATGGCACGGTGGGGGTTTCGCCGTGAGCAAGCTGCCAATCGTAGACAGGAAAATCTACTCCAGCCTGAATGGCGAGCGCTACGGTCCCCCAGTAGCGCCCATTCACTTCCATTAAAGTGGCGGCGCCGGTGCGCGGGTCATGGCGGAACTCAACCATGGCGACTCCTTCCCATTCCAATCCGCGAAGAAGTTTGAGCGCCATGTTCTTTAGCTCCGGATCAACCGGTTCAGCGACAGCGACTGCCGCTGCCCCTCCGTCGCGCGGCACTTCTTTTAGGCGCCGATGTTGGAAACTCGCGATGAACTCTCCTTGGTGAAAAAGCACTTCCACCCCGACTCCCTGGCCGTGAGAGTATTCCTGCAGAATTGCGTTATCTAAAACGCCGCTCCTTAACGCATCGCCAAGATCTTGTTCGGATTGGAAATAGCGTACTTTGAAAGTGTCAGCCGAGCTTTTTTTGCGCGGCTTGGCAACCACGGGGAAAGTCAGCTCGGGAATATCACCGACCTTGGTCAGAGCATCAACAGTGAACTCACGGGGAACCGGAATTCCACATCTGGCGGCTATCGCCAGCGTGGATTCCTTATTCAAGACGCGATCGATGATCCGCGCTGGCGGACAGGCCATATGCGTCAACGCCGCCAGGCTGTCGTAATGCCGGGAAATAGCACTCAACGCGCCATCGGTCGTGGGCATCAGCATGTCGACACCTTGCTCGCGTATGAATGCAGATAACGCGCTTACAAAGTCCGAAGGAGAGTCTTCATAGTCCGGCAGGCGCAGGAAACGGAAAATGGCGCGAGAATGGAGCGTCGGATCGTGCGCCGACAAACTAGCCACCGCGACGGGCACGCCAATCCGCCGGAGGGAACGCGCGACTGGCACTGTAATGCGCGGTTCCACCCCGATTATCAGTGCGGGTTGCTTTTGCGTAGCCATGCGGTTTTTCACGACCGATTACGTTGCAGCGCGCGTTTACCCTATCCTGGTTCAGCTATCTTCATCGCGACACTTGCGCCGTGCTGCGCGCGGGAGTCTCCGTGTTCGTTGGTGTCAGCGACGCAAGAGTGGAAACGAGATTACGAACGCACGTCTGGAGAATACCGTAGCAACGGTTGGTTTCGATTTCGTTACCATAATAAGGATCGCGGATCTCGACCAAGCGATAGTCGGGCCCCGCGTAAGCGCTGAACATGCATACTTTCTCTCTCGCGTTGGGAAACCGGCAGAAGAGTTCGACCTGGTTTTGATAGTCCATTGCGAAAATGACATCAGCCTGGTTCACCATCTCAGCCGTCAGAAGCCGTGCCTCGTGATGGTCCAAAGAAACGCCAAATTGTGGTGCCGCCGCCAAAGCCCAGGGGTGCGCGTGTTTGCCGGGAGTGGCGTTTAAGCCCGCCGAAGTCACCTTCACCTGAATATGGGGGAACCGGGTTAACTCTTGCCTCATCAAGGCTTCGCACATGGGGCTTCGCATGATGTTGCCGAAGCAGACAAACAGGAAGGAGCGGGCGTCCGCCAGATTCTTGGGCTCCTTATTGACACGCAGGCCGAGTCCATCGAGCATTCTGATTTTCAAGTATATTGGCCGCTCAACGCGCTTGTACTTGCGATATTGGTTCACTTCCTGAACCACTCGGCGCGGCAGCAATAATTTGATTATCTTCCTGGCTATATTGTGGGCCTGGCCATGCGGTTGTTGAACGCGCTGGCCGGAACGCGTTTCGGCTACCGGAGTGCTGAGTTGGACGTTCAGTTCTGAATGCGAGCCTTTGCGTTTGCTGGGATCTTCGGTTGCCAAACTGACAAAAGTTTATCACTCTGCCATGCGGGGAAGTTACTGCCGAATGAAAGTTTGTCCGGTTACGAAAGTGAGTCTCTGCCTACTCGACACCAGCTATGGCCGCCTCAATAGCGTCCACATCTGCACCGATATCCTTGCCATCCGTGGCTGCAGAGGCTCCGGGCGAGGCCTTGCGGCAGCCGGGTGTCTTGGCGTGGCAGAGCCGCGCGTCCTTGCTGATCCCATTTTTGAAATCCCGCACGCCAGCCGCCTCGGGCGATGAGACAGTAATCGTTCCCGGCGGCCATCCCCCTTTGCTGCCGATGATTATGTTCTTCTCGAATCTGTAGTTAACGAAGCATGCGTCGAGCACCGCTGCCGCACCCGCCCACTGCGTCTTATGAGCGCAGTTAGCCTCGCCGCCGCCGCTGGAGGCAAATTCCGCCTGTCTACCTCCGGCCATAAACAGACTGTTGGTCACGCTGAAATTCGGAACCTTTGCATTGCGATTCCCAATGTAAAAGATTGGGCCGACGCCAAACGCCGTGATGTGATCGAAACTAACATCGTGCAGCACCGGTGCGATCGAGCCTACGATGGCAAAAGCGCCCAGTCCCTTCCAGTCCTGATCGTGAATCTCATCGGCCAGCAGGTCATGAATGCTGTCCCGGCCTCCGTCTGTTGTGGCCCCGCCCGTTTTCGAGAGGCCGTTTCCGATCTGAATCACGCCCGCAACGTTTCGTATCCGGTTATAACGAACCGTGACGTCCGTAACCTCGCATTTCGGGCACATGTCGCTCTGGCTCTTCGGCGTTATAAGGATCGAAAACCCGGTCTGTGTGAAGCCACCCCAGCAGTTTTCCATCAGATTCGCCTCGAACAGCACCCGGATCCCGCTTTTCAACTCGAAGTGGTTCTTGACAACAACGGGATTGCCGGAGGCGGCTGGCGCGTATCCAGGCTCACCCTCTTTCCAAAGCATGGGCTTGAAAAGATGATTGCGGCGGATCTCTATGTCGGTCGGATTGACCTCTGATGCGGCACCGCCGAATAGGATATTCTCTCCAGCGGCCTCGATAAAATTGTTGTAAATCTTCAAGGTGCTGATGGGAAGGTCGCCATTTCCGCCGCCCAGTGCGGAAGCGTCGGTGCAGGCGCCAGAACGTGCCACACAGTAGAACCCGCCGAGATACGAATTGATCACAGCTATGAATCGCGTACCGTGGATCATCCGGATACCATTGCGCATCTCGACGCCTTCCGCGGGATGGATCCAGTTTCGATCGAAAATGATGTGGTCTGCGCCCTCGGTCGTAGCGAGACGGGTGGAATGAGGATTCGGCTCGCCGACCCACTCTAGTCCGATAAAGCGGTAGTGGTCCCCAAGAGTGACTCCGGAAGGCGATTTGACCACCAGGGTAGCCATCAGTTTCGCTGGACCGCCGGACGGCTGAGAATAACTGGGCCTCCCAGGCAAGCTCGCCACTCCGGCCCAGGCTGGCGAAATGCGCGCCCCCTCAGGCGGAAGCTTCGAATCGGGCGTATCGGTCCTAATGGTAACGTAGTGCCGGTCGTCGCACTTCTTCGCCGGTAGATCCTTTATGTCGAACGAAGTGCCTGCGGCGAGCAGAATCGTGTCTCCACATTTGGCCGAGTTTATCGCGCCCGACAAATCGGAACCCGCCCCCAGACGGATTTGTTTCCCGGGAGACGGAGTGCCATCCATCCCGGTGTAGTAGCACGACGATGGAAGTTGGGCGGGACCATCCTTTTGCCCGAACTTGGCTACGTCGCCGATCCCGCAATAGGCATTTTCTTCAATGGGAGGCGTACCCGCCGCGACCGATGATATCGGGCAGGCAATGGCAAAAAGGAAAAGCAGGGCCCGCAGGAAGCGAAACATGACTTGATGAGCACAGTTAGGGCCGTTGGAGAGTAGGGACACGATGTTAGATTCTCCTAGCCGCACGCCCCCGTTGGCTTAATTGGAGGCAATTCTCACGGATTGACAGACAAATACTAGCACACTCGATTCGGGCCCCACCGCAGCGCCGATCTTGCACTGTGGTAACGACATACGTCATCGAACCGGGTATTCTGCGGTAATTCCGTGCTATATTCCGCATTGCATTGGTTGGTTTGGCCGACTCCCTCATCGGTGACCGACGTGGGGTTAATCTGGCGACCACACTCCAGGGGGATGACCCTGTGGAGGGCATCTCCGGCCCGGTGTCTCCTGTTATCATCGGGTAAATGATCGGGCGGTTGGTCCCGGCGCTAAAGCGGTTGCAGTCGCATGTCGGAAAAGGATTTATTGCAGCAGCCGACTTGACTCATCTTCAGTGACGGTCGGGAGTCGTCGACCATGGTGTTTCGTAGTTCCTGAGTGACAGCAGATTATGCAAGCAGGCCGGACGAGTCCGACACCGAAAGTCAGCGTAATCATTCCCACCTACAAGACTGCGGATTTGATTGCGACATGCCTGGACTCCGTCTTCGCGCAGACTTACTCCGATTTTGTGGCGATGGTCGTTAACGATGGGTCCCCGGACACGCCTGAACTCGAAAGAGTACTGCAGCCATATATGGATCGGATCGTCTACATCAAACAGGAAAACAAGCGGGCCGCTGGAGCTCGAAATAACGCGATTCGGCAGACCCACAGTGAGTTTGTTGCCTTCCTGGACAGTGACGATACCTGGATGCCGGATCACTTGTCGTCCCAAATGCAATTATTCACGGAAAACCCTTCGCTCGATCTGGTCTATTGCGACGCTATGCTCGTCTACCAAGTGGGGGACCCCTGTAAATTCATGGAAAGGAACCCCTCCAACGGAGAGGCGACATTCGAAGCCTTGATCGTGGAACGCTGCCAGATCCCAATTTCAACGGTGGTTGCGCGCAAACAGGCATTGCTGGACGCGGGATTGTTCGACGAAAACCTGCCGCGCTGCGACGACTATGATATGTGGGTTCGCACTGCTTTCAGCGGCGCCAAGATTGCTTACAGTCGCAACGTGGGAGCCAACCTTGCTGCTGACCGCCCCGGGTCCCTTAGCCAGTCGAGAGCTAGAATGATTGAGGGTTATTGGAATATTCTGGAGAAATTCAGGCGTACCCTGCCCCTAAAGGACTCCGATCGCGTCACTGTCGACGCGAGGGCAGCGGAGATCAGAGCCAGGTATCTGTTGGAAGAAGGCAAATGCAAAATGGCCGCGTGCCAGTTCGAAGAGGCCCGGGAGTTGATCACTGAGGCGAACAAACATTTTCAGAAGTCGTTATTGAGTCTGGTGCTGTTGGGCTTGAGTATCGCGCCCCGCGCCACCGCAAAACTAATGCCTTTCTGGACAAAGATTCGAACCGCGGCCTCGGCTTGAGCGACTGCGAGAGAGAATTATGGCGCGCACGATTCGGAGTTCAGCATTGGGGAGTCTTAAGCGTTAATGGTTAGGCGTCTTATCGCTGGTTGGAAATATTTTCGGGGGCTATATCCCCCTGGTCGCCGCTTGGCGGTTTTACCTGATGATATGTTTCTTGTTTCCTACCCAAAGTCAGGTAACACCTGGACACGGTTCCTCATCGCCAACCTCGTATATCGCGAGAGAAATCCGGATTTCTCGAACATAAATCAGCTGCTGCCGGACGTGGAAGGAATGTTTAAGCGGGATCTGGAGCGCGTGTCACGGCCGCGCATTCTCAAGAGCCATCAATACTTCGATCCCCGTTTTCCGAAAGTCATCTACGTGGTTCGGGATCCGCGCGACGTGGTTCTATCGGAATATCACTTTGATATAAAACGGCGTGCCATCGCCGACGATTTTCCCCTACAACAGTTTGTTTCCCGTTTTTTGCGCGGCGAACTGAACCATCCCTACGGAACCTGGGGTGAAAACGTAGCCTCCTGGTTCTACACTCGCCGTCAGGATTCCCGTTTTCTACTCGTGACCTACGAAGCGCTGCAGACGCGGCCAGCGGAAGAAATGAGAAGGATCGCGAGTTTCATGGGAATTTCGCCTGATCCTGAACGGCTAGCCTTTGCGATTGAGCAGAGTTCGGCGGATCGGATGCGCGAGATGGAAAAGAAACAAGGGCACCTATGGTCCTCCACTCGAGAAACTCGCCAGGATAAGCCCTTTGTCCGCTCCGCTAAGGCTGGCGGCTGGAAAGTTGAACTACCGGAGTCGAGCGTAGCCGAAATCGAAGCAGCCTGGGGCGGGTTAATGCAGGAGATTGGATACGAATTGGCTGTGTCTAGCCTGGTTGATGCTCGTACGGAATAGGGGATAGCTCAGCGGGTGAGCCTTCGCCCCTCGAAACAAGGGTCGTGCTAAAAGATGCTGAAGCACTTAATTGCCGGGATACAACGCGGACTCGGGCTGCATCGGCCGGGCCGCAGCCTGCTCATTCTTCCAGATGACATTTTTCTGGTTTCGTTCCCCAAATCCGGCAACACTTGGACTCGGTTTCTTTTGGCTAATCTGAGATTCCCCGATCAGCCGGCAAACTGGGCGAACATCGACCGGTTAGTTCCCGATCCCACGGGTACCGCGAAAAGAGACTTCGACCGGATGCCCAGGCCGCGCATTATCAAGAGCCACGAGTGCTTCGATCCGCGCTATCCGCGCGTCATCTACATAGTTCGCGACCCCCGCGACGTCGTCTTGTCGCAATATCACTATCATCGCAAGATCAGGAGAATTGAGGACGATTCGCCGATTGAGACGTTCGTGACACGCTTCCTCGCCGGCGAAACTTGTCCACACGGGTCGTGGGGACAAAACATCGGCACCTGGCTCTGCGCCAGCGAAGGGGATTCTCGCTTCCTCTTGCTGCGCTACGAGGATCTGGTTGCGGACACCGCTCGCGAACTACAGAAGGTGGTTACCTTTCTGCGCCTATCATCCAGTCCAGCCGAGATTGTTACAGCCGTAGAGCGAAGCTCCGCCGATCGCATGCGGGAACTTGAGAAGAAGCAAACCAATAAAAATGGACTGATGAAAGGATCGCGCCAGGATCTTTCGTTTGTTCGTGCGGCCGGTTCAGGCGGATGGCGCTCCGAGTTGCCCGGCCCGTTGGTCGCAAGAATCGAAACCGCCTGGGGACCGTTGATGCGGCATCTAGGCTATGAATTAAGCACGCAATCTTCTTTGGACGCGCGAGATTCCGGCTCCCTCGAAGTCTTCAGCAACACTCGGCGATGATCGCACCGCGATGATCGCATCACGACGACCCACGCCATAACGATCCGGCTTAAATCGATCGACCCAGAAATGTTAAGTTCAGATTCCACTGCCACTGATCCAGGTCGTTGGCTGGGTAGATTCGTTTTAGAAGAAACGGTTCGTCGCCCCTTCGGACGGGGCCGCACTTGGTCAGGACGGCCGACTTGAAACCTGCCTGGCGAGTGATCTCTACGGTTGTCTGCGTGCATTGAGGGTTGAGCGCGGGATGGGGGTAACAGAAATGGTCAACGGGAGCGCCAAGTTCTTGTTCCAAGCGTTGCTTGCATCCTATAATTTCCGTCCGTGCCTCCTGTTCGGTCACGTGAGCAAGATTCGGATGGGATAGCGTATGGCCGCCAATGATGTGACCGTCCTTTTTTAGGGCTCGCACTTCGTCCCAGGTCAACATCACGCGAGTCGGAATCGGCTCAACCTCCAGCGATTCCTCAATCTGCCGAATGAACTCCGCCTGCACGGCTCCGGTTTTCCGCGCCCCTGCCTCCCACGCTGCGGTAAGAGCCGACTTGCGATCCTGCGGAGTCTCGAGCTTATACACATGACGATCCTCCGGATCGGTCCAGGTCGACTTCCGGGTTGTTCGGAATGCGAAATTGATGCGGCAATACCATGGCATAGTCCCGGTCTCCACTGCACCAACCAGGATGTAGAACGTAGCCGGTACACCGTAGTGCTTCAGAATGGGCAACGCGACTTCGAGGTTGTCCAGAAATCCGTCATCAAAGGTAACGGCGACAGACCTCGGCGGAAGTTCCTTTCCGCCGCAAGCAAATTCCACAACTTGGTCTAGCGAGACCGGTGTAAAGCGCTGCACCAGCGTGCGCATATGAGCTTCGAAAACCGCGCTGGATTTCGACGTGCCAATGGAGTTTTCAGTAAGCTGAGGGTTTTCGACCACGGAGTGATACATCAACATTACCGCGCTCGGTTTGGCGACACGCGCGGCAAGGCGAAGTGATCCAGTCTGCACCAGGGTTTTCTTGATCCAATTTTTTGGTTTCGACATAGGTACCGTTGAACGTTTTTCGCCAAAGTCGCGCGTCCTGTACCGGATGTTATGATTATAGGCACTCAATTATACCGGATTTGGAAATCTCTCAAGCCAGACTGAATGACGCAACAGCCCCCATTGGAAGTTCGTGTTGAAGACACCGTGGAGGCGCTGTCAAACCTGCAAGTCGAGTGGAATCAGCTGCTATCCGAGTTTCCAACCGCGACCACGTTTTCTACTTTGGATTGGCTAGTGCCGTGGTGGCACGCCTTCGGCAAAGGTCAGCAACTTAAGGTCCTGACGTTTTACGATTCCACACAACGACTCGTAGCCCTCGCCCCGCTGAGTGTGACCCCCTATCCCACGCCGTCTGGAGTCAAACTCAAACTGCTTCGCCTGATGGGTGACGGCAGCCAAGATTCCGATAATCTCGACATGCCCGTGCGGCCTGGATACGAGTCGGCGTTTGTCAACGCCTTGCTCGACTCCCTCACCCGAGGTGACGTTGATTGGGATTTCTGTAAGCTCAATACGCTTCCCAATAATTCTCCAGCGGCGGCGGCATTAATAAACGGTCTCGAACAGCGCGGCTGGCACTCTTTCACTTTCAACCGGCCCCAGTTGGTAACCAATCTACCCCCCGATTGGGAAACATACATTGCCCAACTTTCCAGCGAGAATAGAAATAATCTTAAGCGCTACACCCGCCGCCTTAGCCGCCATTATCAAGTGCAAATTTACAAGTGTACGGAAGAAAGCGATCTGAACCGCTGTCTCGACGATCTATTTCGCCTCCATCAGAAGCGTTGGCTATTGCGGGGAGAACCCGGCACCTTTGCTTCTGCGGAGCGCCGAGCGTTTTACCATGAGCTAAGCCGCGCTTTGCTGGCACACCAGTGCCTGGAATTTTGGTTGATCAGCCTCGATGGCAAGACAGTCGCCGCTCAGTTCTGCTTCCGATATCGAGATACGGTCTTTCTGTTGCAGGAAGGGTTTGACCCCGATCATGCTGCTGATCGCGTGGGATTCATTTTGCGGGGACACGTTCTCGAGCAACTGATAGCTGCAGGCGTGCGACACTATGATTTCCTGTTCGGGCAAAGTGAAGGCAAGAGTATCTGGATCCCCCAGTTGCAGCACTACCAGGATATCCACTTTGCCAAGCCGCGCAGCTTGGGCGGCCTTTATCTCGGGATCACGAACACAGCGCGGGACAGCAAGGAGTGGTTGCGCTCTCACCTTCCGGAGCGTGTCTGGGTGGTCCTGCGCCATCTGAATTCGAGACGGCGCGGCAACCCGACAACCGACGGACCGACCCCAACAACCCCGAGTGAGAAATAGAGGTCTTGGTTCCCGGTCTCTGGCGAACCGTCGAGGACCATTTCTCGTCAAGGCCGAAACTTCCCTTAGTTGTTATCCGGCGGCGTTGGCGGCGATTTGTCGTTCAGGAAATGATCCGCTTTCAAGTCCGAGGAGATCGGCGTGAACTTCAGCGGTGTCTGGCTGAAGTTGAAGCAATCCGACAAATCGCCTAACGCGTACGAATCCGCATACGGCACTGATGGATTCGAGTAATCGATGGTGTTGGTTAGCGAAAAGGTCTCCTCAATGAACTTGAGAATGCTGCCAAAGTCATTCACTTGATGCGAGATGTAGGCCGGCTTGGCGTAGGGTGAGATTGCAATCAGTGGCACTCGAAGTCCGTATTCGTAAGAGTCCCGAATCACCGGCGGCGGCACATGGTCGTACCATCCGCCCCAGTCGTCCCAAGTGACGATGATGACCGTGTTGTTCCAGAGTGTCTGGCCGGCATCGGCCGTGCCTCCAGCACAAACGGGATTTTGACCAATTTGATTCACTATAGAAGCCACCCATGATGGCCCATTGTCCTGGGGATTGCCAGCGTGATCCGAATTGTTGCCAGTCGGGATTACCCAGCTCACGTTCGCAAGGTCGCAGTTCATGATGTCGGTAATGATCTGCGCGCCCGATCCCTCGATCACAACTTTAGGGTTGGAACTAGTCCAGTCGGGGCCGTCGCACACGGTGTCGTCATACTTTCCGTCTTGGGAAAAAGGCTGGCACATGTGCTGGATCGCGTCCGGCGCCGTCCAAATCGAGCCCGACGTGGGTGCGTAATACTTCCAGGTAAGGTTGGCTTGGTCTAGCAGGTCGGTCAGCGTCGGATGTTCGAAGCATAGCGGGTAATCGACTATCGTCAAAGCTGTCTCCGGACTCGGTTGACTGATATCGATGGCATTGACAAAGGAGCTCGGAGGCGCAAGGCACCCTGCCCACGCGCTGCCGTCACGGAGGTTGTCCGACGGATTGTCGGCAACAGTAGTGCTGCTCGTCGCCTCGATTCGCGACGTGCCGGAAATGATGTACTGATGCGCCGGAAAGCTCGGCCCTTCATTTGTCTGGAACATCCGATCGCTAAACGTGTAAGTCTCAGCCATCTGGAAGTAGGGTTGCACATCGGACTGTTCTACGTACTGATATGACGCGTCAGCGGGGCAGCCCTGACCTGTACACGGCACTTGGTCCGCTCCGTCCATGGCACAAGTATTTGTCGAGGCAGCATAGTCGCAGGCTGCAAGGAACGCCAGGTGACTGTGACCCAGGTCATAGGGAACCACCAGTGAGACTGGCGTCAGTGGGATGGTCTGTCCCGTCGATGTCTTGCCCTGGCTGGCGATGTCCGCACCGCGACTTATCAGCACGCTATCCTGAAACAAATTATCGACGCTACGATTTTCCTGGAAAATAATCACGACGTGCGCGATCTGCGCCGGGGGCTGCTGGGTTTTCACGCTGGACGAGCCTCCGCAGCCAGTCAGAATCACTGCAAGGCCAAGGACGAAAACAAGCAGCAACTCGATTTTCGACCGAATCATACGACATCGTCCTTTCAGGGCAACGTATTCAACTTTGGTAAGACTACGAAGCGCTTCGTATGGAGGATTGAACTAGAACCGCACGCCAGTGCGGCTGCTGGTCCCTCGGATTTTACATGGAACACCTGGTTTGATGCGGCTCGTTTGTCCGCTGGTTGGACCCCGCAACTTCGGCCGTTTTGAATTCCCCCAACAGATGCGACAACGCGCTCGTTCCCGGTGAGGATCGCGTTTCCGGTGGGAGGGCAGACACTCCAAATCACACGAAGCGTATCCACTAGCCCGAAAAGGCTTTAGCATCAGTTCAGAAGGGCGCTGGGCACCATCTCTCTTGGGCATCCGACCTCGGGCAAACCGACTTAAGCATTAGGCGAAAAGGGCTGTCCGGCGCTGGATTTCGATGTTACACTAGGCGTCAAGCGGTGTGATAGCGTGGCCGCGTTGAGTTGTGTAGTGGATAGGGAAGATCAGATTGGAAAACAACCCTGTCCGACTCGACGGCTCGGTTTTATCGCGTAAACTCGCTTTGCGGGGTTCAACCCTCGAAAGCTTCCCCCCAGCTTTCTGTTCCCAGCAATTTGGATGATTATTCACCGTCAGTGCTGAATAGAGCCAATATCAGGAACCTGAAGAATGACAAATCAATATTCCATGAAACATCTCTCGCGGACCATGCTGATAGCGCTCACGTTCAATTGCGTCGTGGCACTCGCACCGGCTGGCGCACAGGTTCAATTTGACCACGTTGTCATTATCGACCAGGAAAACCGGACGCCCGACAATTTGTTCGGAAGCAATCCGACCTTCGAGCCCGGCGTTGACATTCAAACCTATGGTGTCAACTCAAAAGATCAGACCGTGTCATTTACGTCAGTCGGACTTACGGGTTGCTATGACCTGGGCCACAGTCACCTGTCATTTCAAAAGGCATATAACAATGGCGCCATGAACGGCTCGGATAAAGTGACGGTTAAGCCGTCGTCTGGTTGTGTCATGGGGGCGAATCCGCAGTTTCGTTACGTGGATAACTCTACCGGCGCCATCCAGCCGTACTTTGATCTGGCAACGCAGTATGGATTTGCGAATCGCATGTTTCAGACCAATCAGGGAGCAAGCTTTCCCTCGCACTTGTTCATATTATCGGGCACGTCCGCCCCAACGACCGACAGCACGTTATTCGCCGCCGAAAACCCTGCAGGCGTTTCCACGGGTTGCTCCTCAGCGCCGGGAACGGTAGTAGAAATGATCGCTCCCAATGGAACCTACAGCAAGATGTACCCGTGCTTCGATCATGCAACCCTTATCGATTTGCTGGAAGGCGCGAATCTGACTTGGCGATACTACGCCGCCAACAGCAAGACGATCTTGACTTCGCCGAATGCGATCAGTTCGATCTGCCAGGCCCAGATGGTCGAGGGAAAACTGACCTGCACCGGTAGTGAATGGGCAAACGTGATACTGAAGCCGGCCCAAGTACTGACCGATATCAAGAATTGCAATCTCGCGAATGTCGCTTGGGTTACGCCGACAGCTCAGAACTCCGATCACCCGCTAGGCAACACCGGCGGAGGCCCGGCTTGGGTCGCATCCATCGTAAACGCGATCGGAAACTCGACTTGTGGATATTGGCAGAACACGGCGATTCTTATTACGTGGGATGACTGGGGTGGATGGTATGACCATGTTCCGCCTTACCTGATTGGGCAGCCTGATGGGTGGGGAGAGAGTTACGTGTACGGGTTTCGTGTGCCTTTATTGGTCGTGTCAGCCTACACGCCATCGGCATACGTGAGCGTCGGCAACCACGATTTCGGCAGCATACTCAGGTTCGCGGAAACTAATTTCGGTTTGGGCCTGATCGGTCCCGGCACCTGGGCTGACAGCTACGCCGATGACCTCATGGAATTTTTCGTGCCCGGTACGCCCAGGAGCTTTAGTACCATCCCGGCAAGATATGACGCGGATCATTTCATCTACAGCACTGAGCCGCAACTCTCCCCGGACGACGATTAGAACTGGGCACTATGCCGCCTCCTTCAGTTCCGCCCTAACCTTCGCCCATCACGCTTTTTAAGCAGCCCTAGTACAGTCAGAGCGGCGGGCGATCCGGGCTCGGGTGAGCGCGGACGGCGCTGCTGAACACGGGTCTCGCGGCCCGGCCCAGCCCTAGAGTACCCCGTCGATCCGCATTTGCGTCACGACGAGCTTGACCAATTTCCTGATTGCTTTATCGGCGTTGGTGGGGTTGAAAGTATCGGTGATCGCGGTCCAAACCAGCTGTCCATCCGGGGCAGCGGTGACATAGTAGAGATTGGTTTCAACGCGGACTTTCTTCTCCGTTTGCAGGTAGCCGGGCGAGTAGACGACCGGGTACAGCGTTCCGTAGTACCCATAGAAAGTGTTGTAGTAAGGAAAGGGCACGGTATATGCGTAGCCCGGGATGTAGGTAACCGTGTCGTCAACCTTGATCAGGCGCGAGACTACCACTGCCTCGATCTGGTTGGCACGGATTTGTTCTCTCAATGTGTTGAGGTCAAGCTGGGTGCCGGGTGGGCGAAGCAGAATGGTATTCCCCGGAACCGCATCGAACCCCTTGCTGGAGAGCTCTGCCGCCAGTGCATCCTCAAAATCCGCACGGACCTCTGTCTTGTTGCTCAGACCTAATGCCAGCACGCGATGAAATTTCTTTGTCTGGGAGTAACTCGGATTCCTCCAGCTCAGCACCATTTTGGTAGATTTCCCGACGACCAAAATCGTGGAGACGAGAACGCCGACGATAATTAAAACCTTGCGCGCGAGCCGTTTGGGCATGTGCTCCTATGAGTCCCCGAAGATAGTCGCTTGGCAGCTTCTGGCAAACTGTTTCTGCCCTCGTTTCATGACGGCCTTACCATGAACCGGCAAGAACAGGCGGCTCTTGCGAGCCGCCCGCCGTGAAGGTCGTTCCGGTTAGTTGCTGGGGCCTTTGGACGCTGCCTCCGCTTGTGCCATCTTGGCGGCCATTTCGGCTTTCAGGGCGTCGAGGTTGAAGCTTGCGCCACGTTGCATGGGTGGGAATTCCAGGAAAGTCTGGATTTCCTTGCCCATCACTTGCTGGACGAAGACAAAACGCCAGAATTGATACATATACCAATCGCCGAAAGACATCAGCGACCCATTCTTCGTCAGGTCTTCTGGAAAGCCCATTCTCTCGTACGGATCCAGGCGCAGATTGGTAATCGTTGGCACGTCAGGATGGATCTTGGGCCCGAGCCAGCCTTGGGGTTGGTCGATGAAACGATACTTGTAGTCGTCAATGCGCACCGCGCCAATCGTGCTCTCGCCAAGGTAGAAGATTTCGTGGCGCGCGGAGGGGCCTTTGCCGGTGAGCATGGCAGTCTGGTCGTAGCCATCGAGATGGTTCTTGTAAGTCCGGTCACCGATCTTCACCCCTTTGAGCAATTGCTGGGTGATGTTCGGGTTTCCGGCGAGACTGACGAAAGTGGGGAGCCAGTCCAGACCCGAGATGATGCCGTTCTGCACGGAATCCGCAGGGATATGGCCGGGCCAGCGCACGATGCACGGCACGCGGAAACCGCCTTCCATGACCGTCCCTTTCGCCTGCGCGAACGGCGTGGCGCCGCCGTCAGGCCAGGTGAACGATTCGGTGCCGTTGTCGGTGGTGAAAACGACGATGGTGTTGTCGTCCAACCCTGCGTCCTTGAGATGTTGCATCACAAGGCCGATGTCGTCGTCCATTTGCGCCATGCCGGCTTCTTCGATGGACCAGCCATTCTCCGAGTTCATCATCGCCGCGTATTTGGGCGAGAGGTGGGTGACCACGTGCATGCGCGTCGGGTTCATCCAGACAAAGAAGGGCTTGCCATCGGCCTTGGCCTTGTCGATGAACTTGATGGAGAGGTCGCGGATGGTGTCATCCACCGTCTCCATGTTGTATTTGATTCCGGGGGTGGGGTGTGGAGGCAACGGCCCTTCGTCTACGATCTTCTGCTTGCCGATCTTGCCCCAGCGCGGCATCTCGGTCGGATCATCCGTGTCAGTGGCCCAGGAGTGAACCAGGTTGCGCGGGCCGACGACATTCAAGAGATTCTGCGGATAATTGGGGTGGAACGGGTCTTCCATGGCGTCCAGGTGATAGAGATAGCCGAAGAATTCATCGAAGCCGTGGACGGTGGGCAAGAATTCATTCTTGTCACCAAGATGGTTCTTGCCGAACTGGCCAGTGGCATAGCCCATGGATTTGAGGATGGTGGCGGTGGTGACGGCTTCCGCCGGGATGCCGATCGGAGCGCCGGCCTGGCCGACCGTGGTCATGCCGGTGCGGATGGGCAGTTCACCCATGATGAAGTTCGCGCGACCTGCGGTGCAGCTCGCCTCGGCGTAATAGTCGGTGAACAACATGCCTTCTTTGGCCAGCTTGTCGAGGTTGGGCGTCCTGCCGGCCATCATGTTCCGGCCATAGGCACCGATGTTCGATATCCCGATGTCATCGCCCATGATGACCAGGATGTTGGGTTTTGTGGTTTGGGCGTGAACGGTTGCACTCACGCCCGTCAGGAAACTCGAGGCGGCGAGTGCTCCGAGCATTAGTTTTGGAACATACGACACGAAATCCATACTTTTCTCCTTTTGAAAGTTGTCGGCTATCTTGAAAGTTCTTAGCTACCTTGGCCCGGAGCGCCCAATGGGCATTTCAGTTGTTGTCTTCAATCCCTTGCTGTAGCTTCTGCATCACCTGATCGAGGCTGAAGCTGGCTGGTTTCTGGCGTGGTGGGAAATCTTTGAACGTCATGAGAAACTGCCCGACAAACGCCTGCGCCGGAACGAACAGGTAAACGCGGTCCACGAACCAATGATCGTAGTCGATGGCTTCGTATGAGGCCCGTTCATACGGATCGGCACGCAGGTCTTCGATCAACGGAGCACGCAAAGGAACTAAGGGATCACGCCACACATCGAGGGAGTGCGCGCGCTGCTCCATGAAAACAATTTTCCATTTGTCGTACCTGAGCCCGGTGAGTTCGCCATCGTCGGACCAGTAGAAGAATTCTTTGCGAGGTCCGGGGGCCTTGCCCGCCAGCATGTCGGTAAGGTTGTAGCCGTCCAGATGGACTTTGAAGGTCCTGCCGTTTGCCGTGTAGCCGGTGAGCAGCTTTTGTTTGACGTCAGGCTCGCCTGCCGCCGCCATTAGTGTTGTCGCCCAATCTTCATGCGCGCAGATGTCGTTAATGATCGTGCCCGGTTTGATCACGCCGGGCCAGCGCATGATAAACGGCACGCGATAGCCACCTTCCCAGTTGGTGTTCTTCTCTCCGCGGAAGGGAGTAGTGCCACCGTCGGGCCAGGAGAATGTTTCGGCGCCGTTATCGGTCGTGATGATGACGATGGTGTTGTCGGCGATGCCCAGGTCATCGAGTTTCTTGAGCAACACGCCGATGTTGTCGTCGAATTCCGTCATGCCGGCGCCGTAGAGGCCTTTCTCCGCGACCATAGCCTGGTACTTCGGCTGGAGGTGGGTCCAGATATGCATGCGGGTGGTGTTGTGCCAGATGAAAAACGGCTTGCCGGCTTTCACAGAGCTGTCGATATCGGCGAGCGTCTTGGCGAGAAATTCTTCGTCCGCGGTTTCCATGCGCTGCTTGGTTAGCGGACCGGTGTCTTCACAGGTTTGTTTTCCCCAGGGGCCAAAACGGGGATCGGGCGGCGCAGGATTGACAGTGTCGGTGGCCTTGCACTTGAAGACGCCACGCGGCCCAAACTTCGCCGCAAAGGGTGGGTTCTTCGGATAGTCCACGTTCTCCGGCTCTTCTTCGGCATTGAGGTGATAGAAGTTGCCGAAAAACTCATCGAAGCCGTGAACCGTCGGGAGAAATTCGTTTCGGTCGCCAAGATGATTCTTGCCATTCTGGAAAGTCCGGTAGCCACGGCTCTTCAGCAGATCGGCAATCGTAGGATCCTCGGGGCGCAAACCGAGATCGGCGCCAGGGAGCCCGACTTTCAACAGACCGGTGCGGAACGGACTTTGTCCGGTGATGAAGGCCGACCGGCCCGCGGTGCAGCTCTGTTGGGCGTAATAGTCGGTGAAGATCGCGCCCTGCTGCGCCACGCGATCGATGTTCGGCGTGTGATAGCCCATCATGCCCATGTTGTAGGCGCTGATGTTGGAGTAGCCGATATCATCACCGAAGATGACGAGGATGTTGGGTGGCTTGGCGGATGTCGACGGTTGTGCCAGCAGCGGACTTCCCACGGCCAATAGCCAGAGTGAAACCAGCCATGGCATTCGATTCATCATTAACTTTTCTCCTGAGAACTTGATCTTCGAGAGCCGAACGTTTTTAGGCCGGGCGAAGTGTCTTGCCTTGAGCCAGGCGGCGGCAGATATCCTTTACGTCGTTGTCAATGTGGCGCCAATACTTCTGCAGTCCACTGCACAGGTAATTCAGTCCGGGCTCGCCGTCGCGGGTCTTGATCACGCGGTTCTTCGGGCATTCGCCGTTGCAGGCGAAGAGGAACTTACATTCACGACATTGCTTCGGTAAGGAACGGAGCTTGCCGAATCCGAACTTGCGTTGTTCTTCGGAGAACACCATCCGGGAACTCGAAGTCTCAAGAATGTTGCCGAGTTTGTATTCGGGATACACGTAGTGATCGCAGGCGTAGAGACTGCCGTCGTGCTCCAGCGCCACTCCTTTGCCGCAAAACTCGTGATAGATGCACAACTGCGAATCCTTACCCATCCACTGCGCCACGGCGGTCTCGAAGTGGTTGATGAAGACCTTGCCGATGTCGCGGCGATACCAGTCATCCCAGACCTTGCACAGGAAATAGCCCCAGTCGTCGGGATCGACCGACCAGTCTGTGACTACGGAGTCGGGATGGCTGGGATGGGCGGCGGGAGAATCCTGCAGCGGCAGGCTCGCGGGATCCCACCTCTGAGGCGCGGTGTTCTTGAATACTTTTGGTTCAACGCACGGAATAAACTGCATCTGCCGGGGATGAATCTCGTTCTTCAGGAAGCGGTACACATCGAGCGGGCGTTTGGCATTGACTCGATTGATGACGGAGAGGGTGTTGAACGGGACACCGTGGCGACGCAGCATCTGGGCGGCGGCGAACACCTTGTCAAAGGTTGGCTTGCCGTCTTTGGCTAGGCGATAGCGGTCGTGAAGTTCTTTGGGGCCGTCGATACTCAGACCGACCAGGAAATTGTGTTTCTTGAGAAAAGTTCCCCACTTGTCATTGAGTAAAGTGCCGTTGGTCTGAAGATCATTCTCGATGCGCTGATGCGGTTTCTTGTACTTCTGCTCAAGCTCAACCACCTTACTAAAGAACTCCAACCCCAGTAAGGTGGGCTCGCCACCCTGCCAGGAAAAGACCACTTGGTCGCGGTCCTGACCTTCGATGTACTGGCGGATGTGGGTTTCCAGAATTTCATCGGAGATACGGAACTGTGTGGTGGATCCGAGCAGGTCTTCCTTATGGAGGTAGTAGCAGTAAGCGCAATCGAGATTGCAGATGGATCCGACTGGCTTGATCATCGCGTGATAACTGCGAGTGGATCCGCGAGGAGCGGGCCATGGCGACAATGGAGACTGTGGGCTTTCCTCGCGAATTGGTCCCGCGTCAGGAGGATTATGTTGCTGGCGCGCAGCTTCACGAGGGGTAGACATTTCAGAGTGTCGCCGTTTATTTAAGCTCAGGATTCCGTGTCGAGCTACTGTCAGCTTTGACAGTTGTGGCCCTAGCGCTGGAGCCGTAGCATCGCGGCACCCTCATCCATCGCATTTTTTGGCGCGGGTCAAAAACAGCATGAAACGAAAGAAACCAACCAAGGCGCGACCCATGCCGACAAGTTCGGCTTTGAGGCGCTCGATGTGGATGTTGCTCGCCTTGGCTGGAGTGATCGCGGGTGTGGCCTTCGTCGTGTTCCGTTCGTCTCTTCCATCCCCGGTCAGCAAGGTGGAAGCGAGTCAGCCAGTGGCCAAAGCCGCTGCGGCCGTGACTTTCGTAGCTACCGTTTCCAACACCATTGCACCACCCGCGCCGTCACCCCGCGGGATGGTGTGGATTTCGGGCGGTGAATTTTCCATGGGCGCATTGGACCCTCCGGCCACCACCGAAGCGGGCATGCATGGCGCAGACGATGCGCGTCCGATCCATCGCGTCTATGTCGATGGCTTCTGGATGGACAAGACGGACGTGACCAATGAAGAGTTCGCCCGGTTCGTCAAGGCGACAGGTTACGTGACGATCGCTGAACGGAAGCCGACCGCGGAGGAGTTTCCGGGTGCTCCACCCGAGAATCTGGTAGCCGGCAGCGTGGTTTTTTCGCCGCCCGATCACGCCGTGGAGCTGAATAACCATTACCAGTGGTGGGCGTATGTAAAGGGGGCAGACTGGCGCCATCCCGAGGGCTCGCAGAGCAACCTCAAGGGACGGGAGAAATATCCGGTTGTTCAGGTGGCCTATCCCGACGCTCAGGCATATGCGAAGTGGGCGGGCAAGCGTTTGCCCACGGAAGCGGAATGGGAATTTGCCGCGCGCGGAGGTCTTGCGGGAAAGCGCTACCCGTGGGGCGACGAATTCCAGCCGCGCGGCAAGTGGATGGCAAACACGTACCAGGGACATTTTCCTGTCAGTGATACCGGTGACGATGGGTATGTGGGGACTTCGCCCGTCGCGCAGTTTCCACCGAATGCTTATGGCCTGTATGACATGGCGGGCAATGTGTGGCAGTGGACCAGCGACTGGTATCGCCCCGATTACTACCAACAGTTAGCGGTAGCGGGAGGAGTGACGCGAAATCCGCAGGGACCGGACACGCCCTTCGACCCCTCCGAGCCGAAGGAGAAAAAGAAAGTTCACCGCGGCGGATCGTTTCTGTGCACCGACCAGTATTGCTCTCGCTACGTAGTGGGCACGCGAGGCAAAGGCGAGGTCACCACAGGGACGAATCATCTCGGTTTTCGGTGTGCGAAGCCGGCAACCTCGACAAGCGAAGCCATTGCTGCCAAGAATGCGCCTCATTCGTAATCTTCGTAATCACAAGGAGAAAAGTAATGTTGAAAGCCAAGAACCGGAAAACCTTAGTCCCAAGTAAAGTCCCAAGTAAGTGGTGGCACTGCACCATCACGCTGCTTGGCTGTCTCGTATTCAGCGGAGTCGCGACAGCTCAAAATCTCCCAACTGGCGCTTCGGTTCTACCGCAATTGCCGACCGCGCCCAGCCTTCTATTGAAGGCGCAATCGACGCCAACTTATCAAGGCCCGACAATTCATCTTCAGCAGGTCGGCGAAAGTGGCTCTGTCGCCACCTATGCGGCGCATCGAAGTTTCGCTGCCATCGCCCCGGGCGGAGTGTTGCGGATCACGCTCGATGACGCACAGGGGGCGGCAGCGGCGGCGAGCAATCCTCTGGCGAAACTGGGAGAACTCCAGGTAGAAGCGGCAAAACAGCACCGGCTGGGCGTGGAGGCACTTTACTTTCCGAACCTCGGCGCGCAATTTGACAACCTTCACTTCAATAAGCAACCGGGCGCGATACTCGCGGCGCAAGGTCCTCTCGGGAACCAGCATGAGGTCGACGTGAACCTATTCAAAAAGGATGAGACCGTGGTCAACCTTTCAGCGGTTCAACCGGTGACACCGTTGATGGCGATCTATCAACTCGCGAAGATTGCGCGCGCCGACGAGAATATCGCGCGAGCCAAGGCGGGAATGCCGGTGGCGGAAATCGCGAGCAGGGTCGAGAAAAACTACTTCGATTTACTCGTCGCCGAACGGGAACTGGTGAGCGCGGAAGCTGACGCCAGAAAAATCCAGGGCAAATGGCTGACGGCGAGCAGTGCGAGCGTCACCAGCATCTCGGCGGAACAAGAGAAGGACATGATCAGCGCCGAAAAGGCGGTCGTGGGCCCGGCGAGTAAGGTGAAGGAGTTAACCGCGTCACTGAACGACATGATGGGCCTGCCGGAAGGAACGACGCTAGACCTGGTAGCGCCCGAGCCTCTGGTTGAGAACATGTCGCTGACGGAAGTTACCGACAAAGCGATGGCGGCGAATGCGGAAGTAATAGAGGCCGAGCAAACCTCGATAAAGGCGCATGCAGCCAACAAAATATCGAAGATGGAGTACGGCCCGAACGTCGCGATCGTGGGTGGCTACGCAAATCAAACCATGATATCGAGCTTTGTTTTTGCCCGGCCTGAAGCCTATCTCGGCGTCATTGGCACGTATACCATCTTTGACTTTGGCAAGCGCGAGCATGGAGTGAAAGAAAGCAAAGCCAACGCCGAAGCGGCCGATCTGGGCGTGAGTTTGACCAAGGCCAAAGTGGCGGCGGCGGTCAAGAGCAGCTATTACGAACTGGAGCGCTCTCGC
Organism: uncultured Acidobacteriaceae bacterium; assembly: GCA_963800565.1. Classification (GTDB taxonomy): domain Bacteria; phylum Acidobacteriota; class Terriglobia; order Terriglobales; family Acidobacteriaceae; genus Acidiflorens. The sequence goes on along the minus strand of CAWDBM010000006.1, from coordinate 890,221 downwards.
CAATTCACTCAACTGGCGCGCCGCATGGCCTCCGCCACCAAAATTGTCGAGGCAAGCTACCAGCCGGACGATCCGGAAGTTGAATCGGCACGGGCAAAGGTGGAAGCAGATATGTTCCGGGCCGAACTCGAATATCGTCAGTCTCTGGCCAAGCTGAAGACCCTGATGGGCGAAAAGTAAAAGATTAGACGAGGCCGTGCGGAAGGTGTTTAAGCGTTGCTTCCGCACAAACGGAGCTAGAGCTGGGAGGCCAGCAGAAATATCGAGAGGAAACTTATGAGAAATACGGTACGGCATAACTTGAGTAGCATACTGGCGGCCCTGCTCGTGCTTTTGGCGGGAGCGGCATTCATTCGTCCAATCGCAGCACAAAATCCGGAACTGCAGCAGCGGGTCGCAGAGGTCAAAGAGGCAATGGCGAAGAACAAGCAAGCCCTCATGTCCTACAGCTGGAATGAACTGATGACCATCAGCGTGAAGGGCGAACAGAAGAAGCAAGAACACTTCCAGGTGCGCCTCGGACCGGACGGAAAGCCACAGAAGGTCTCCCTGGACGCGCCTCCTGAGCCGCCAAGTGGAGGGAGGCTGAAAAAGCATATCGTCGAGAAGAAAAAAGAAGAATATAAAGACTACGCGGACGCGATGAAAGCGTTGGCGCAGCAGTATGTGCCGCCGGACGGAGAGCTGCTGCAGCAGGCCTATGCGCAAGGCAACATCACGTTGGGATCGGTCGCTGGTGCGCCGAATGCGGTTCAGCTCGTCATTCACAATTACCTGAAGCCGCAAGATTCGATGACTCTCGTCTTCGACCGAACGCAAAAGGCACTGCTTAGCCTCCAGATCGCTTCCTACATGAGCGATCCCAAGGACGCGATGACCTTGACGGTACGGTTCGCCCGCCTGCCGGATGGGACAAACCACGTCGACGGCGTAGTTATGGATGGATCCAGCAAGCAATTGAATATTGCCACTCAGAACTCCAATTACTCGCACGTGTGAGATTTCCGAAGGCGAACACGCAAGTCTAGCCCCGCCCATCTAACGACGAGGAGTTCTAAATCTTGAAGCGCCATACCACCCGCGTCGGCCCGGCCAACCGCGTTTTTGTCCGGGCCGTGCCTTGTCGACGATCCCCTCACGGGCGCACCGCAACGCAAGGGGCCGCCGTAGAGGTTCGTAGATGTTGACCAAGGACCGGATTTCTCTTTACTCGGTCGCTAAGGTTGTGGGTGTTTTCTTCGCCCTGGCGATTTCGACCATGGTCGTCGCACAAGAGGTGCGCACGGACGATCTGGCGAAAGCATGTCAAAACAAAAGCGGCAAGTGGTTAGAGAAATATTCGGAGTGTGAGTCTGTAGACCGGAAGTGGTGCGACGCTACTGGAGGACGGTTCGATGAATGCGGATCGGCTTGCCGCCATAACCCGGATCCGGCGGCTCCATGCACTATGCAGTGTGTACCCGTGTGCGTTTTTCCCGCCGAGGGGACACAGCCAGACGCCAAGAATCGTTCAACGCTCGGCCAGGCTACGGACGCATTACAGGGCGGCGTTGTCGGGGCAGAAAATGTGAAACAAGGCAATCCTCAAGACAACGGAACAGCGGTTCAATCACCGCCTGCTGAGTCGCCACCGGCAGAGGGCCAAACAGGAGAGAAGAAAACCAAGAAAGCTAAGAAGGTTTCACGTGGATCCATCGTTGCCGCTCCTCTTCCGCTGGTGAGCCCGGCGATTGGCAAAGGGTTCATCCCAGTTTTGGGCTATATCTTCCCCTTCAGCAAGAACGACAAGGTTTCTCCTCCTTCGACCGTGGGCGCGGGCGGTTTGCTTACCAACAACGGGAGCAGAGGTTGGGGCGTGGGCGGCGATCTGTATTTTAAACAGAACACCTACGAAGTCACGTCTTTCTTTCTCAAAGGTAACATCGACTACAACATATATGGCAGCGGAACTTTCGGGGGACTTGAGCTGCCTCTGGTGCAAACCGGTCATCTCTATCGCGGAGAAGCCTTGCGTCGGCTGTGGTGGAAGGTTTTTATTGGACCTAGATTTTGGGCCGGGGAGTCGTTCGTCACACTAAACACGAACAACATTAAGAATCTTCCTCCACTGCCGCCCGGCTTCGGCATTCAGAACAACATGAGGGCGTTAGGGGTGAGAATGATCCGCGATACTCGCCGCAACCAATTCTTCCCAACCGCTGGAGAGAAACTGGAATTTACATCCGACTTCTTCATGCAATCCTTGGGCAGCAAATACTCATTCCAAGCCTACAGACTCACTTTCAACCAATACTATAGTCTGAGCAAGAACCAAGTCCTCGCCTATGATTTGTTTGGCTGTGCAACCAGCGGCAATCCTCCCTTTTACGGAAATTGCGTTTATGGCACAAGCAATGAACTGCGGGGTTATACAGCCGGGAAGTACTTCGACCGCTATATGTTCGCGGGGCAAGTGGAATATCGACTGACGTTGAAGTACGGCATTGGCTTTGCCGGATTCACCGGTCTCGGGGGAGTGGTTCCAGGTTCGAGTCAGCTCCTCTTTAAGAATAATCATTTCCTGCCCGACGTGGGCGGAGGGCCACGATATGAACTGAGCAAGAAATATCACGTCAATCTCAGGACTGATTTCGCCCGGGGCAGCGGCAGTTGGACATGGAGCATGGGTATAGGGGAGGCATTCTGACGAGATGGCACGGTTAGCCTACTTAGTCTGAATCCTCAGCGCTGTTAGTTCTGCCAGTCGCGTCGTCCCGCGTGAGGGATCAAACTGAAATGCGTCCGGTTAGGGCAAAGGGAAAAAACATGAGAAGGATCATGCTGGTTGCTGCCTTGTTGTGTGGCAGCGTGTTTGCATTGTGCCAGGAACAGAGTGGACAGTCGGTCATCAACATCAACATTACTGTTTCACGGTCGGTGCCAGCCGTGAATTACCTGACGAATTCTTCCACGCGAATCGACTTTAAGGGCACCCCGCTGCTGCCGTTCGCCTTGGGCGACGCCAAAGTGCAGGACAAGAAAGGACTGGTGTCGGTGGATGCCAGCTTTTCAAAAATGTCGCCTGCGACGCAACTGGGGCCGGAATTTCTCACTTATGTCGTCTGGGCGATCACTCCCGAAGGTCGAGCCAGCAATCTTGGTGAACTGCAGCTCAACGGTGACAAGGGCAAGCTGAGTGTAACCACGAGACTGCCAAACTTCGCCATGATCGTGACGGCCGAACCTTACTTTTCAGTCTCCGCGCCCAGCGAGATGGTCGTGTTGCAGAATGTGCCGCGGGACGATACCAAAGGAGCAACAACGCCGGTGTCAGCTACGTTGTTGAGCCGTGGTACATACGGCGGAGCGAAACTGGAGGCTTTCAGCATTGACCCCAAGGTTCCGCTAGCGGTCTACGAAGCGCGCAACGCGCTCCGCATCGCGCAAGTGGAGGGCGCGGAGAGGTACGCTCCGGACGCATGGGCGAAGGCAAATCAAACCGCGGCGCAGATGGAAGACTACCTGGCGAGAAAGCAGAAGAATCCGATTATTACCGCGGCCCGAGACGCCTCTCAGCAAGCTGAAGATGCACGTTCTATCGCCGTGAAGCGAGCTGCTGAAGACAAGCTTGCGGCGGAGAAGCGCGCTGCAGCAGAAAAACTGGCAGAGCAGCAACAACAGGCCGCACAAAAAGAAGCTGAGCTGAAGGCGCAGCAGGAAGCTGCAGCCAAGCGAGCTGCGGCGTCCGCAGCTCTGGCTGCTCAGGAGGCGCAAGCCCGGGCACAGGCGGAAGCAGCGCAGAAGAAAGCTCAGGACGAGGCTGCAAGATCGGCCGCGGCTGCGGCTCAGGCGGAGCGGGAGCAACAACAGCTGCGGGCCCAGTTGCTCGCACAACTCAATTCGGTACTGCAAACCGTGGATACACCACGCGGACTAGTGGTCACCATGGCCGACGTTCTGTTTGCTTCCGGCAAGTTTGCACTCTCGCAGGATGCCAGTCTCAAGCTAGCCAGGCTTTCCGGCGTCATTTTGGCGCATCCCGGTCTGAAGCTGCGAATTGAAGGCTACACCGACAGCACGGGCGGCGAGGCCTTCAATTTAACGCTCTCCGGTCAAAGAGCGGATGCGGTACGGGCATTTCTCGTGCAACAGGGACTGAGCCCGGAGGATGTCACGTCGATTGGACTGGGCCAGATCAATCCAGTGGCCGACAATAGTAGCGCTGTCGGCCGACAGCAGAACCGGCGGGTCGAGATCATTGTTTCGGGCGAGGCAATTGGAGCAAAAATCGAGTAAACAGAGGAGTCGTTCACCGCGCTGGGCAAAAAACTGGCGACTTTCGCCGCCAGTCAACTCTGAATTTAATCCTGCTGCACGACTTGTGTCAGCGACGCCGAGCTGCCGGTGAAACTGTCGGCGCCGTTGAAGGTTGCGGTGATAAGCGTTGAGCCCTGGGGTAGCGAAGCTGTCGAGACACTTGCGACGCCGTCACTCAGGGCAACCGTGCCCAGCGCCGTGCCTCCGGCGGTGAATGTTACCGTGCCGAAGGGGTTCACTCCTGCCGAAGAGGTCACCGTTGCTGTGAAGGTTACGGTCTGGCCCGACGACGACGGATTCGCCGACGAGGTGAGCACGGTTGTGGTCGAGGCCGGAGTCACAACCTCCTTATAAACGGCCGATGTACTGCGAGCGAAGTCGCTGTCGCCTTGGTAGGACGCGGTGATGTCGTGCGTGCCCGCTCTCACAAGGTTCTTTGTGATCGTGGCCACTCCATTGACCAACGGCACGAGGCCTATGTCGCTGATACGCACGGTTCCGGTCGGAGTGCCATACGCGGACGTAACCGTCACGGTGTAGGTGATTGCTTGCCCATAAACTGCGGGATTCGGACTGGCGGTGACAGTCGTCGTGGTCGGGTCTTTATCCACGATCTGCTTCTGAGAGGTAAAGCTGGTGTTGAAATCGTCATCTCCCTCGTAATACGCGAAGATCGTGAGCACTCCAGCGCGAAGGCTGGAGGTTCTGATGCTGGCCGCACCATTCTGCGTGGTTCCTGTGCCCAAGTCGACGCCGTCGCCGGTGGAGAAATCGACCAAGTCGCCGTTCGGAATCTCGCCGTACCTGGAAGAGACGTATGCAGTGAAGGTCACGGGCTGCCCGACCAACGAGGGCGAGCCTGATCCGCGCTCGACGGTATGCGTTTGGAAGAGCCCGCTGTAGTTAATCCACTCCTCCAGCACGCCCGACGTGCTCGGCAGGAAATTGCCCGAGCCCAGGTACGCGGCCGTGATGGCGTACTTGTCCCTTTTCAGCGAAGAGATGGTGAATGATGCGATTCCATTTACGAGCGTCGCGCTGCCCATGGCATGTTTCGTGTCTTCATAAAAGACGACCGTACCAGTAGGGGTTCCCGACGCCGCGGTTACGGTCGCAGTGAAGGTCACCGGTTGTTGATAGATGCCCGGGTTCTTGGAAGTTGCGAGGGAGGTCGTGGTGGCGATGGTTGTGCTGTTGACGACCTGAGTAAGCACGGCGGAGGTGCTGGGTGCAAAGCCACCCGAGCCTTGATATGCGGCGGTGATCGAATGCGAGCCTGCCGCTAACGATGACGTGGAGATGGCTGCGCTTCCACTCGCCAGCGTGGCGCTGCCGATTGCAGTTGAGCTGTCGTAGAAAATAACTGTGCCAGTGGGCGTTCCTGACGACGAGCTGACTGCGGCAGTGAACGTGACCGATTGTCCAGAGTTGGAAGGATTCAGCGACGAAACCAGTGACGTTGTGGTGGCTGCGCCATTCACCACTTGAGTCAGCGCGGCTGACGTGCTGGGCGCGAAGCTGCTCGATCCCTGATACGAAGCAGTGATCGAATTCGACCCTGCCGGCAGCGATGACGTGGAGAGTGTCGTGCTCCCGCTCGCCAGCGTCGCGCTGCCGAGTGTGGTTGAACCGTCATAGAAGATGACGGTTCCGGTGGGCGTCCCCGATGTGGAGGTCACAGTGGCTGTGAGCGTAACGGACTGCCCATAGTTTGACGGGTTCAGCGAGGACATGAGCGCGGTTGAAGTCGGGGTCCCGCCTCCCCCAGGCGCCTGCAGGAAGACCGATACGGAGCTGACGAACTGGTTGCCCACTGCCAAATCCAGACGACCATCCCGGTTGAAATCTCCCACCGCGACTCCACGAGCACCACTATCGCCAGGAAAGCTTACGTAGGGTTCAAAGGTGCCATCGCCGTTGCCGGGAAGATAGGAGATTGTTGCACCACCAGAGTTGGTGATGGCTAAGTCGAGAACACCAACTCCGCGAAAATCCGCCGCCACGACTCCCGTACAACAGCCGGCATCGCCGCCAGTGGGATAAGTAACGGGTGCTTTGAACGTACCGTCACCGTTTCCCAGAAAGACCGCTATCGTGCCCGCCGTGTCAGCGACGACTAAGTCGAGTTTGCCGTCTCCGTTCAGGTCGGCGGTGAGCATGTATTGGCTAACACCGTCTGGGGTGAATGGGTAAAGCACCGCCGGTCGCAAAGTGCCGTCGCCGTTGCCTAACAGAACATAAACCCCGTCGGCGGCAGACACCGCCACGTCAAGGTGGCCATCCCCGTTGAAGTCTCCGGTCACCATTTTCCATGAGTTGCTGCCAGTTTGATAGTCAACGTGCGGTTGGAAAGTTCCGTCGCCGTTGCCAAGTAATATCGATACTTGGTTAAGTTGCTCATCGGCTGTAACCAAGTCGAGCTTGCCGTCCCCGTTGAAGTCTCCCACAGCGACCGAGTAAGGAGCATCTGAGGCGCCTCCCCCGGTGCTAAAAATGCCTGACTGCGTAAACGTACCGTCTCCGTTTCCCAGCAGAACCGTAACCGTCCCGCATCCGGCGTTCGAAATGGCGATATCCATGATCCCGTCGCCATTAAAATCGCCGACGGCTACGCCGTGAGCTTGGCAGGCAGGATAGGTCCCTGCTTCTCTAAATGTGCCATCGCCATTACCCAGAAGGATGGCCGCTGCACTGTCATAAAATTCGCCAGCGACGAGATCAAGAATGCCATCGCCGTTAAAGTCCGCGGTCGCGATTTCGACGTTCTCGCCTGGCGATGCAGAGTCCGTTTTGACGAAAGGCACGGAGGTCTCTGGCGCGGCAATCGGGAAAAAAATAGGAATCGATGTACCGCCGCCTGGACCGGGGCTGACGACCGTGACCGCTGCGGTGGATGCCGTGGCAATGTCGGACGCAAGAATGGTCGCGGTCAGCCGAGAGCTGCTTACGTAGGTGGTGGCGCGCAGACTGCCGTTCCAATTCACTACCGAGGCGGAGACAAAACCTGTGCCGTTGACTGTCAGCGTGAAGCCGGCGCCCCCGGGCGCAACAGCGTCAGGAACCAGCGGCTGCGAAGCGAAAGGCACTGGATTTTGCGCCATTGCGTGCGCGGTCAGCATTCCGAAAATTGCGACAGCGGCGATGACGCAGATGGCGAGAGTCAGAGTTTGATATTTGCGGGCGAAATGGCGTGGCATGGCAGACCTCCTGCGAGCTACAGGCGAGGGCCGGTTACAACGAGGGAAACCGATGGCGCAAAGGGGGAAGCTAGATTACGGTTAGCGCGTTTCGAAATATCCCGGACAGATAGGGGTGTCCGCACCCGCTCAGCCGCGAAGTATAGCGCTGCCAGGGCAATCGCGCCACAGTTTTCTAGAATGACGGCTAGCCTATGAAAAGTGGCGGTTGCCGATTAAGTGCCATACTGCGTCGCTGCAGCTTCCACTATAATTGCGCGCACGAATGTCACTCGCCTCTGGCACGAAGCTCGGCCCTTACGAAATCATCGCTCCGCTTGGAGCCGGCGGCATGGGAGAAGTCTATCGCGCGCGCGACACTCGGCTCGGCCGCGAAGTCGCGCTCAAGGTGCTGCCGGAATCTTTTTCGCGCGACGCCGATCGTCTCCGGCGCTTCGAGCAGGAGGCGCGCGCAGTCGCGGCGCTCAGCCATCCGAATATCCTGGCCATTCACGATATCGGCGAGCAAGATGGCTCGCCGTTTATTGTCTCTGAGCTCCTAGAGGGTAGCAGCTTGCGCGTCGAACTCGACAGCGGTCTGCTGCCGCAGCGCAAGGCTTCGGATTATGCGGCGCAGATCGCGCAAGGATTGGCTGCGGCTCACGACAAGAACATCATCCATCGCGACCTCAAGCCGGAAAATGTTTTTATCACCCGCGATGGGCGAGTGAAGATTTTAGATTTTGGATTGGCCAAACTCGCGCGGGTTCGGGGAGCGAAGCGTGATTCGGCTGAGTCCGACGGCCTTACGCTTACCGGTTCGCCGACGGAAGCCGGGATGGTGATGGGGACGGCGGGATACATGGCGCCGGAGCAAGTGCGCGGCGCGGCCATCGATTCACGCACAGACATTTTTGCTTTCGGCGCGGTGCTGTATGAAATGCTTTCGGGCAAGCGCGCCTTCCGCCGCGATACCGCTGCCGAAACGATGACGGCCATCCTGAAAGAAGAGCCGCCCGAATTGAGCGAGATGGATCATCCCGTCGCGCCGGGACTGGAGCGCATCGTTCGTCGCTGTCTCGAGAAGCAGCCAGAGCAGCGCTTTCAATCCGCGAAGGATCTGGCCTTCGCCCTCGAGGCATTGACGGGCACGACCTCGAAGACCGCCGCGAACGCTGCGATAGCGGTCGGAGCCGAAAGGCCGCGCTGGTTGGGCTTTGTCGCCATCGCCGCTGTCGTCGGGGTTGCGATCGGAGCTGCGATCGCGTGGTTCTTGCATCCTGCTCCCGCGTCGCCGCCAACTTTTGAGCGCGTGTCGTTCCGTCGTGGCGAGGTGATTCGCGGGCGATTCGCGCCAGACGGAAAGACTGTTCTCTATAGCGCGAGATTCGGCGTTGGAGCGCCAGATACTTACAACATTCGGGAAGATTATCCCGAATCGGCCCCGGCGGGATTGGGCGGGGCGGCCGTGCTCTCGATCTCGCGGCAAGGTCAGCTGGCGGTGCTGACGCGCCCGCAATATTTCGCGCACTATCAATGGGGTGGCACGCTGGCCGTGTCTCCCATGGGTGGAAGTGCGCCCCGCGAGTTGCAGGAAAATGTCTACGACGCTGACTGGTCGCCAGATGGCAACGAACTCGCCCTTATTGATCGCATGAGCAATCGCTGGCGATTGCAGTATCCCATGGGCAAAGTGCTGCTCGACGGCCAGAACTGGATGAGCGACCCGAGAGTTTCGCCCGATGGAAAGCAGGTAGCGCTGTTTCGCCATCCACCCAATATCGATGATCGCGGCGATCTGATCCTCGTCGATCGCGCCGGTCACGTTCAAATCTTATCGACCGGATGGGAATCGCTCGAAGGGCTGGCGTGGGCCCCATCGGGGAAAGAAGTCTGGTTTTCAGCTGCGTCAACGGGCGAACAATATTGCATCCACGCCGTCAGCTTATCCGCGAAGGAGAGACTGTTGTATTGTGGCACAGCGCCGACGCGCATCCTCGATATCGCGCAGTCCGGTCGCGTGCTGGTTTCGACCGAAGAATCACGCGGATCGATGGCGCTGCTTGAGCACGGCCCGAACACCAGCGAACGCGACCTGAGCTGGCTCTCCTACAGTTACGGTCCCAGATTATCGCGCGACGGAAGTGAAATGTTGTTCAGCGACTTATCCGAGCAGGGAGGCAATGACTACTCGGTATATGTGCGCAAGACGGATGGCTCGCCCGCGGTTCGCATCGGAGGAGGCGGATTCGGCACGGATCTTTCTGCCGACGGAAAATGGGCGCTGATCATGCTGCCCGGTGATGGGACGGGGCGCTTACAGATAGTTCCGGTGGGCCCCGGGCAAGCGCGCGTGCTGCACTGGGATAATTTTCAGCTGCGCTGGGCGCTATGGTTCGCCGACGGCCAACATATTCTGCTGAACGCCAGCCAAGGCGGACAACCCGAGGGCATCTACGTCGCCGACATAAACGGTTCGACGCCCAAGCAGTTAATGCCGGCCACGATAGACTGGTCGACAGTCTCGTCGGACGGGCGCTTTCTTTCAACGACGCAGAATGGAGCGTGGGTGGCTCTGTCGATCGCCGACGGCAAGGCCAAGCCAATTCCGGGCATGCAACCCGGGGAATTTCCCGTTGCCTGGGTGGAAGATTCGAGGCACGTATTCACGCAATCGATCACCCCGACAGGCATCACGATTTATAAGGTTGATGCCGAATCAGGCCGGCGGGAACTGTGGCGGGTGGTGACTCCGAAAGATCAGGTGGGCTTGAGGCCTATGGTCACTCCCACCGGGATAACGCCGGACGGCCGGTGGATGGCGTTTACCTACCGGACGCAATTGGGCCAGCTCTACCGCAGCGATACGCTGAAGTAAAGAGTGTCAGCGCTGCACTTCGGCAATCATCACCCCGTAGGGCTCCAGACTAACTTGCGCGCCTCGGACCGATGCTCCGGGCGACATGATCAGCGCGTTGAGCGCGGCCCCGCCGAACCCTTGGATCGATAGATCGAACCGCGGTTTTTGCGGAGTGGCCGACATGTTTAGCGCCACCAGAACCGCTTTTCCTTTGTAGCTGCGCAGGTAAGACATCACATGCGCGTCATTTTCGTTGAGCACGGTGTAACTGCCGTCGAGCAGAGCCTCGTTGCTGTGGCGCAGTGCTAGCACTTTTTTGTAGAGATTGAGAATCGAATTCGGATCTTTCGACTCCGTCTCCACATTGTGCGTGCGATAGCTCGGCGGCACCGGCAGCCACGGCTTAACCGTGCTGAATCCCGCATTGGGTTCGGTGTTCCACTGCATGGGCGTGCGTTCGCCGTCCCGCCCTTTTTCTTTCGGCCATCCGGTGCGCCCGATCGGATCTTTCACGTCTTCTCTGCGCTTCTGATCGTTATTACGCATTCCAATCTCTTCGCCGTAATACATGATAGGCGTGCCGCGCAGCGTCAGATAAAAAGCCGCCATCAGTTTCGCGATCTCATCATTGTGCTTGCCGTCGCCGTAACGATTGTAGGAGCGCTCGCGATCGTGATTGTTGATGACGAAAACCGGCCAACCGTGCGCGCTCTCAACGGCAGCAATCTGGCGGCGATATTCGCGGGGCGAAAGCTTGTCGACCATCATGAACATAAAATCCATAGGCATCTGAAGTTCGTTGCCATTCTGGCCGTAATAGCGATCGAGTTCGGCGGCCGTCGAGGTCCAGGTCTCGCCAATGAGTACGGCTCCTGACTCGTCGGCCACTTTGCGCATCTTTTGCAATTCCGTGTGAACTTCGGGAAAGTTTGTGTTGTTTTTGTTCTCCATGTTGGAATCGCCCTGCGCGTTTTTTCCCGGCAGGACGGGATTGTCATGGAGCGCGGGATCTTCAAAAAGGGTGTCGACGGCATCGAGGCGAAAACCGGCAACGCCGCGCTTGTACCACCAGCCCATGGTGTCGAGCATCGCCGTTTCAACCGCGGGATTGCGCCAGTTCAAGTCTGGCTGCTGCGCGTAGAAAAAGTGATAGTAATACTGCTTGGTGGTGGGATCGAACTTCCACGCCGAGCCGCCGAAAAGCGAAATCCAGTTATTCGGAGGCTGGCCCGGCCCTTTGCCGTCGCGCCAGATATACCAGTCGCGATGCTCCGAGGTGCGGGAGGATTTCGAATCGAGAAACCACGGATGCTTGTCTGACGTGTGATTGGGTACGAAATCCATAATAATGCGGACGCCATGTTGCTTGCCGTCGGCCACCATGTGATCGAAGTCGGCGAGCGTTCCATACATCGGATCGATGTTCTCGTAATCCGAAATGTCGTAGCCGAAATCGACCTGCGGCGAGGGATAGCAGGGAGTGATCCAGATGGCGTCGACGCCGAGGTCGCGCAAATAGCTCATTTTGGAGCTGATGCCGTTGAGGTCGCCGACACCGTCGTTGTTGCTGTCCGCAAAACTGCGCGGATAGATTTCATAAAAGACCGCATTCTGCCACCACTGATGGCCTTCCGCATCGACAGGCTGGGTTTGAGCCGCGGCAAAGAGCGAACACATCAGAGTAAGCAATAGGGCGGGCGATAAGAGCAATGACCGCATGGACATTAAATGTTCCCCTCGAAAAACATAGTGCGGTTGGCGAAAGTTAGCAAATCAACACCGGTACAATTTGGGAGGCGGTTCACCGCAGAGGTCACGAAGCTACACGAAGGAAATACCTGGGCAAAGCCTTCGTGGTGCTTGGTGTCCTTTGTGGTCAAGGTTTTTGAGGTTGCAATTTGCAACCGCAAATGACAATTTGGCGGTAGCGGGCCGGGAAGCGATACTATCAATCCTGAGATCCTGTCGATCGTAAAATGGAGGCTTCATAAATAATAATGAAGAGAAGATACGTGAAGGTCGCAGCGTGTGTGCTCATCGCCTTCTTTTCGCAGCCCCTATTTGCGGGCGATAAAGCCACCGAAGACCAAGCCGCGTGGCAGCACGATCTCCTTGCCTGGCGCGCGAAACGGGCCGCCAGCTTGCAGGCCCCGGAAGGCTGGCTTTCTCTGGTCGCGCTCGGCTGGCTGCAAGAAGGCGACAACAGTTTTGGCGCGGCGGAAGACAGCCGAGTTCAGATCAGCGGGAAGATTCCGGCTCATGTGGGCGTGGTGCGCCTGGAGAAAGGTACGCTGCGCTTGCTGCCTCCTCCCGAGGGCCTTCCGAAAGATCTACTTGTCGATGGTCAACCTGCAAGAGAGCAAGTTCTTTTAGCTGATGACGCTGACAAGCCTTCAAAGCTTACGATCGACACGATCACCATTATTGTGATTCATCGCGATGACCGCTATGCGCTGCGCGTCAAGGATCTACAAGCCGCAACCCGCACCGCTTTCCACGGATTGCGCTGGTACGATCCGAACGCGAATTATCGCGTGCATGCGCATTGGATTCCCTACAATCCGCCTAAAGTGCTCGATATTCCGACTGTGCTCGGGACAACGACTCATATGCCCGCGCCCGGCATTGCCGAATTTACGGTGGACGGAAATGTAATGCGACTCGAGCCTGTGCTCGAGGGTCCAAAGTCAACCGATCTTTTCTTCGTCATGCGCGACGCCACCAGCAAGACGACGACTTACGGCGCTGGGCGTTTCTTATATACCGAATTTCCCGACCACGGCCTCAATCAGCCCGGCGAAATCTGGCTTGATTTCAATCGACTGTTCAATCCGCCGTGCGCCTTCACTGCGTATGCCACGTGCCCGTTGCCTCCGCCGCAGAATCGGCTCGCCGTTCCGATCCTGGCGGGCGAACTGCGGTATCACGATTGATGTTCATTGCCGATAATATTTGGTTTGCGAACACGCTTCATTTATTTTGGGTGGGGAGCTTTACATGAGATGGGTTTTAATCGTCCTTGCAGTCGCCGGTATCATCGTTTCTTCACTCGCGTTGCGCGAGCATTACCGCACCGACGCGTCGCCTTGCAGCATCAATGAGCGTTGGGATTGCGGCATCGTCAATCACAGTCCCTACGCTATGCTCTTCGGAATCCCCGTGGCCGTAATCGGCATTGCCGGATATCTGCTACTTGGTGCGCTCGCCGCTGTGCGAGCCTACGCGTGGATGCTGCCCTTCGTGATGGGCGCTTTTGCATTTGCGATCCACCTTGCCGACGTCGAATCCATGGTGCTCGGCGTCTGGTGTATCTACTGCGTGATCTCGCTCGGAATCATTACGCTCATGAGCCTGCTGGTGGTGGGCACCGTGATTGTCGAATCGATGAGGCGGCCACGACTGGCCTCAAACTGATTGTCATCCTGAGCGGAGCGAAGGACCTATGTATTTTGTTTGCGCCATCAACGCGCTTATTAGGCGCTATTCGTAGCGCAGACTCTCAATCGGGTCAAGTTGCACCGCTCGAATCGCCGGCACCATTCCGCTGAGCACTCCGACCACACCAAGAATAATTGTTGCCACCGCGAGACTGCTGACATTAATTTGCAGGTGAATGTCGCCGGCCTGCAGATTGTCTCCAAAGGCGCTCATCAGCGGCAGCGCGCCGACGCACCACGAGATCAGATACGCGATGCCAATGCCGGCGACTCCTCCAGCAAACGTAATCGCCAACGCTTCCGCTAGAAACTGAAAGAGGATGTGGTGCTTCTGCGCGCCCAGCGCCTTTTCCACGCCGATCTCGCGCGTACGCTGCTGCACCGAAACCAGCATGATGCTCATCAGCCCGATGCCGCCGATGCCGAGCGTCAGCGCGCCAATAAAAGCCAACAAGATTTTGAGCGCCGTAGTCACGACCGTGAACTCGTCAAAATCCTGCTTGAAATCGGCGATGAACACAGCCCGTTTATCATCGGGACGAAAGTTGTGATGCCCGGCGAGCACGCTCCGCACTACGCGCGCGAGTTGCTGATGATCCTGCCCTTCATAGTCCATGAAAATGCCGGCGATGTATTGCGTGTCGTAGAGATCGCCCATGGCGCTGAACGGGATCGCGATCAGCGTGTTGTCGTTGTTATCGCCGCCCTGCACTTTGTGCTGGTAAATCCCGATCACCTGAAAGCTCACGCCGTTAATGCGAATGCTCTGCGCGAGAGCCTGTTCGCCGGAGAAAAGTCGGCGCTTCGCCTCGTCGCCAATGACGGCCACGCGCGCGTGCTCCGCCAGATCCTGTTCGCTCAAGCCGCGGCCGGTAGCAACTGCAAAGCCGCGAATGCGCTCGTAGACAGGGAAAACGCCAGTCAGAAAAAGATTAGTGAACGTCCGCGTATCGTGCTGAATAGTCACGCCCTGCTTGTCGAAAATCGGAGTGACGCCTTTCGCCATCGGCACTTCGTTGCGAATGTAATCGACGTCCGCCAGTTTTAGCCGCACCTCGGCGCCCGCCTTCGCGCCGCCCGCCTGCAGCGACGTTCGTCCGGGGAAAGCTCCAATCACGTCGGTCCCCCACGAACTGAAAATCAGATTGATGGCGCGCTCAAAGCCCGAGCCGAAAGCCAGAAGGATAACGACCGTCGCAATACCCCAAGCCATCCCCAGCATGGTTAGCGTGGTGCGGCGGCGATTGTGCCGCATCGCGCCGTAGGCTTCTTGCAGCAGGTCTCTGGTCATGGCTTACCCTCCTGCCGCAATGCTTCGACTGGCTCCAGCATCGCGGCCTTGCGCGCGGGATACAGCCCCGCTGTGATCCCCGCGATCGCCAGCGATAGCACCGCGGCAATCGCCGACACCGGGACAATCCGCGGAGTGTCGAAACCTGGCGGCAGCTGCACTCCTGAAAGCACGCGTACGACAAGCATCGCGCCGCCCACGCCTACCGCTCCGCTCAAAAGAGTCAGAAACGCACCCTCCAGAAAAAACTGAAACAGGATATTGCGCTGCGTGGCGCCGACGGCTTTGCGCAATCCGATCTCGCGCGTGCGCTCGGTCACGGCCACCAGCATGATATTCACGATGCCGATCGCGCCTAGCGCCAGCGTCACCAGGCCAACGCCGCCAAGAAACCAATCCATCGCCGTGAAAATCTTGCCCATCGTCTTCTGATTCTTGATCGTGTCCCATTCTTCCCAGACGTCAGGATTCTTCGGATCGAATCCCCCATGATTGCGCGCGACGATGCTATGTAACTCGGCCTTGGCGGTCTCGTTTTCGTCAAAAGTGCGCGGCTGATAGTTGATGAACGAAATCGCTTTGCCATCGAGCGAGTCATTCCCCGTCAGCGGAAACAGTTCGCGCATGGTATTGAACGGGACAAAAATGCGTATGTTGGTAAAGTTCTGCTCCTCGTGGCCGATCATCGAGAGCACGCCGACCACCTGGAAGCGAACGCCATTGAGCAAGATCGTGTTTCCGACCGCGGGCCGCCCCGGAAATATATTGCGCGTCATCTGACTGCCGAGAATGCAGACGCGGCGACGCTGCGCATTGTCGTCGTCGTTGATCCAGCGGCCAACGGCCAGAGGAACCGTCCGCACCTGGTTATAGATTGGCGGCACGCCCGACACTTGTCCATTTGTGCTGGTGTAATCGCTCACTGCGCGGATGTCGTCGCGCGCGATTACCGGCGAAAGGTTGACGGCGAGCGTCGATTGGTTCTTAATGGCGACATAGTCGTCGTAAGTGAGGTTGAACCACTTCGCCGAACTGAAACTGCCTTCAACCGCCGGCGCGCGCCCGCCCCAAAAGAAAATAATGTTCTTGCCGAAAGTTTCCAGTTGCTTGCGATTGCCGTTGCGAAAGCCTTCGCCCACCCCGGCGAGCAGAAGCAGCGAGCCCACGCCCCAGGCGATGCCAAACATGGTGAGAAATGACCGCAACTTATGCGCCCACAGCGTCTGTAAGGTTTGTGCGAAGGTGTCGACGAGCGTCCGCATATTGACCTCGAGGCTGAAATGAGCACCGACCGCCACTTCTGCCGGTATTGAATTCGACTCGCGAGGAGGCAAGGCGTTAGCCGAGATTCGCGGTGAGCGTAAACTGAATTCGTCAACCACCAAGGACACGAAGGACCACGAAGGCGAAGATGATCAGCGACGTCCTCTGGGCACCGGTTGCCGCACAATTGACACTTAACAACTGATCTGTTCAGCCTACTTGTCGTCGTTTGATTTGGCGCCCAATTTCCATGCTACCTGCCGCAGCATTCCGAGCAGAACCTCGGCGTCGTTGTCGTTCAATTCCATGCGCCGGACCAGGCGCCTCAGCTTTTCTTCGGCGGCGACTACGCGCGGTTTTATATAGCCGCTTGCTCGCAGAACCTCGAACAAAACCCGCGTTAGCCGTTCGAAATCTCCCGAAGCGGCGAGCAGCTTTTTCGTCTTACCCGCCGCACTCTTCGCGCCAGCCCCAGCCATCTCGCGCCCGCGTATCAACTCATAAAGGCAAACCGCCACCGCCTGCCCCAGATTCATTGACCCATGTTCTTCGCGCGTCGGAATCCGCATCATCCAATGGCAGTGGCTCATTTCGATATTCGACAGCCCGAAGCGCTCCGAGCCAAACAGCAACGCCACCGGACCCTCCGCCAAGCCGCGTCGTATCTCGCGCCCGCCCGCCTCCAACCTCTTCAACGGATGCTGCAATTCTCGCGGGCCTACTGCGCTCGTCCCGACTACCAACCGGCAGTCCGCGACCGCCGCGCCGAGGTCTTCATACTGCTCGGCCTTCGCCAGCAAATCGGCAGCGCCCACCGCCGACCGCGCCTCGCGAAAGGCCACTTCGTACGGATTCACCACCCGCAACCGGAGCACGCCGAAGTTACTCATCGCTCGCGCCGCCGCCCCGATATTCAGCGGATTCCGCGCCTCGACCAGCACGACGCGCAGATTATCTATCAGGCGAAGACGATCGCGGCCGTCAGTCAATTTCTTCTTCGCCATCCTCTATATCTTCCTCTAAGACCCTCATTCTACGGCCCCCGCTCGAAGGCCGCCCACCTCCGCCCGCCCCTGCGTCGTTCGCTGCTATCGAAGCATCTAACGCCATAGTGTTACGATAGAGATTCCGCCAAGCGGGCCACGCAAGCCAGCCCCTGCGGAATAGGCAACTAACCAAATTCTGGAGGATGAATGGCAAGCAACGCCATCGTCGAGGTCACCGACGCTAATTTCGATTCTGATGTATTGAAGTCCGACACACCCGTACTGGTCGATTTCTGGGCCGCCTGGTGTGGCCCCTGCCGCGCGATCGCTCCCATCGTCGAAGAGCTGGCTCACGAGTATGAGGGCAAACTCAAGGTTGGCAAGATGGATGTTGACCGCAACGGCGCCACCCCCATGCGCTACAAAGTCACCGGCATTCCTACCCTGCTCATCTTCAAGAATGGACAGGTGGTAGAACAGCTAGTCGGCTACCGCTCCAAAGACGACCTGCAAAAAGCGCTCGATCGCCACGTAGCCGCGAAAGTGACGACGTAGGCTAGCTGTCAGCCATCGGCTCTCAGCCGTCAGTCAATCAGAATCCAAGTGGAATCTCAGCCGAGGAAGGCCCGTGCACAGCGCGGGCCCAAGCCTTTCACTGGGTACTGGCAACTGGTTACTGGGTACTGCCTTTCAGTATTTCCGCAGCACTCCAATCACCCGCCCCTGTATCTCCACGTCCGCCGCGGGCACAATGATCGGAGCCATCGCGGCATTCGACGGCTGCAGCCGAATATTGTCGCCTTCGCGGAAGAAACGCTTCAGCGTCGCATCCGACGACTCGATCAGCGCCACCACAATATCTCCGTTGTGCGCCGTCTTCGTCTTCTCGACCAGCACGTAGTCGCCATCGAGAATCGCCTCATCCTGCATCGAGTCGCCGCGCACCTCAAGCACGAATACTTCTTTCGAGCGCACAAAATCCGCCAGCGAAATCGTCTCGCTCTGCTGCATCGCTTCAATCGGACGCCCCGCCGCAATCCGCCCCACCAGCGGCAGCACCATCGCCGTATTCACCGCCATCGACTGCTTCAACTTTCCCTTGGGAGGGATCAGATCGATCGAGCGGCTGCGATTATAGTCGCGCGTCAGCAACCCTTTTTTCTCCAGATTGGTGACGTGCTTATGCACGGTGGCCAGAGAATTCAGCCCCATGGCATCCTTAATCTCTTCAAACGAAGGAGAGTACTGCTTCTCCGCCACAAAGCGCGAAATGAAATCATAGAGTTCGCGTTGACGCCGAGTAATCGCCATGCCCGGAGCATAGGCGAATGCTTGGCGAATGTCAAGAAAGTGAGAGCAGTGTGTGAGCAGTGAGAACACGATTCACAAACACTAAAGAGGCGAGATTGGATTCTCCTACAGGCAGGCCAGCGGGTTTATAGATCGTTGTCAATAAGTGATAACGCGATTAATGAGATGGTCCGCCGCCGAGTAGGATAAGCAGCTCGGCAGTTTACATGAGGAGGATCATCACATGCACATCGCATCCATCGGCATCGATTTGGGCAAGACCACCTTTCACCTGGTTGCATTAGGAGAGCACAACAAGGTTCTGCTGCGGAAGAAGTTCTCTCGCCCGCAACTGCTGGCCTACACCGCGAACCTGCCGGCCTCGCTCGTCGGGCTTGAGGCGTGTGCCGGAGCACACTTTTTGGGAGCCGCACTGCGAGGGCAAGGGCACCAGGTTCGGCTGATCCCGGCGCAGTTCGTCAAACCGTATCGGAAGTCGAACAAGAACGACTTCATCGATGCGGAAGCGATCGCGGAAGCTGTGACCAAGCAAAACATGCGCTTTGCGCAGCTCAAGACGCAGGAGCAACTCGACTGGCAGGCTCTGCACCGCGTGCGGGATCGGCTCGTGCGGCGTCGCACGGCGCTGATCAATGAGATTCGCGGATTCCTGCTGGAACGCGGCATCACGTTTGCGGCCCAACCCATCCATCTGCGCAAGAACCTGCCCACAGTTATTGAAGATGCCGAGCAGAACCTGAGTCCGCGCCTGCGCTGGCTGCTGGATCGCATGTGGCAGGAGTGGAAGCAGACGGAGACCGAGATCGAGGCGATCACCGATGAGATTGAGCGCATCAGTAATGAAGATGCACGCTGCCGGCAACTCCGGCAGATCCCCGGCTTCGGCCCGCTAGTCTCCACCGCCACCGTCGCCGCCATCGGCAACGGCTCTGCCTTTCGTCGCGGACGCGACTTCGCGGCCTGGGTGGGCGTGGTGCCCCGACAGTACTCCACCGGGGGCAAGCAAAAACTGTATGGCATCAGTAAGCGCGGCAATGTCTATCTGCGTCGTATGTTGATCCACGGTGCCCGCGCGGTATTGTTTCGCGTCAAGTACGACACCGGAGGATTCGGGCAGTGGGTGCGGCGACTGGCGCAGCGTGCTCCACACAACAAAGTCGTAGTGGCAATTGCTAATAAACTGGCGCGCATCGCCTGGGCCGTGCTGTCCAGCGGCCAAGACTATCGACATCAGCCGCTGCAACAACTGGCGGCTGCTTGATGGCCGTGGAAAAGACGCTGCGCTTGGAAAGCACAAAACGCTTTCCACTTTTCCACCGCCACGACTACGGATGTTAGACAGAGTTCTACCAAGGTCTGCTGAGGAGAGAAGAAGACGAGAAGAACAGCCCAAGGGCGTGCCGGAAAACCTGATGGCGAAAATGCGTCCCTAGTGACCGAGGGATTTGTAAGGACCGGCGCGTGCGTATCATCATCCAGTGCCCGGAGAGAATTCTCCACTTAGAGGCCGAATACATTTACGCGGACTGTCTTTCGCCAACTTCAAACCTCTTGCAGTCCGGCGGCGGACCATACATTAGACAGAGTTCTACCAAGGTCTGCTGAGGAGAGAAGAAGACGAGAAGAACAGCCCAAGGGCGTGCCGGAAAACCTGATGGCGAAAATGCGTCCCTAGTGACCGAGGGATTTGTAAGGACCGGCGCGTGCGTATCATCATCCAGTGCCCGGAGAGAATTCTCCACTTAGAGGCCGAATACATTTACGCGGACTGTCTTTCGCCAACTTCAAACCTCTTGCAGTCCGGCGGCGGACCATACATTAGACAGAGTTCTGCCAAGGTCTGCTGAGGAGAGAAGAAGACGAGAAGAACAGCCCAAGGGCGTGCCGGAAAACCTGATGGCGAAAATGCGTCCCTAGTGACCGAGGGATTTGTAAGGACCGGCGCGTGCGTATCATCATCCAGTGCCCGGAGAGAATTCTCCACTTAGAGGCCGAATACATTTACGCGGACTGTCTTTCGCCAACTTCAAACCTCTTGCAGTCCGGCGGCGGACCATACATTTTCACCAATTGACTTCAGAATGCAGCAACTTTCGTACCTTCATTGACGGGGTTGTGGGGAGCAGCAAGGCGCGGGAATCTCATGGGACCCGCTTGCATTGCCTCTTCTCGAGGCCTAAACTTTCCCGTTACTCTTTTCGACTGAGATGCTTAAATCGTGACGAAAAAACCTTGCGCCTATGTGATAGTTGCTGGCCTTCTTTGCACGCTGATGGCGGGCTGCGGAAGCAACGGCGGTGGTGGAGGTACAACTCCCCCTCCACCCGCAAGTTTCGCTATCACCCTGTCTCCAACTAGTGTGACATTGTCCCAAGGAAGCGCCAGCCAGACTGTCCAGGTTTCTGTGACGGCGCAAAATGGTTTTACCGGCACGGTATCCGTTAGCATCGCCGCGTTGCCTACCGGTGTCACCGCTTCGCCCACGTCCCTGTCGCTCACGCCTGGTGTCTCCGGAAGCTTCGCTTTCTCTGCATCCAGTGCCGCCCTGATCGCGCAGCAAACACTGAACGTGAACGCCACCTCAGGAACGCTTGCGGTCAACACATCGCTTCAACTCACGGTGACGGGCGTTGCAGTTTCAGACCCTTTGCACTGGATTGACGGAACCCTGGTCCATGGCTTCTACGACGAGACTCGCCAGCTCCTATTTGTTTCGAATCCAGGCCTCAACGAACTGGACGTTATCTCAGGGCAGGATTTCTCCCTCAAGGCGCGCGTGCCAGTTCCTCAAACATGGGGAATCGATCAGATGGCGGACGGAAATACGCTTGTGCTCGGAACCCAAGCGCAAGATGTCGTTACGGTCGATGAGGACACTTTGGCAGTTACTCTGCATCCGTGCACAGGTCTGGATGGCTCTGGTTACGGATTGTTCTTTCCAGTTGTCATAGCCATGGCGAACGGAAAGGTCCTGATGAACGGCCTGGAGCCGGGGGTCGATTCCGACGATATCTATGAAAGTGGTGAGTTTCTATACGAGTGGGACTCGAATACCAATACCTGCTCTCAGATCGAGCCGAAGGCGGGAACCGTTGGCTTTGAAGTCGACAGTTTAGCGCGTAGTGGCGATCACAAATGGGCCGTATTCTCCGCCGACAAGTTCTATCTCTACAGTTCTGATTCAGACAGCCTGAAGTCCGTTTCTGTTGACACAGTCGATCCGCCGAATAATGAGTTCGGGATCCGAGGCTATGCCGTCAACGCGGACGGCTCGGAAATAGCTGTTGCCTCTGCGAGTCAGGTCACTTTTTTAAATAACTCACTCACGGCCCTGGCATCCACTCCGATTCCGGGCGCATTTCAGACTTCTAGAACAGCCGTTCAGTTCAGTGCAGACGGGCAGACGCTATACCTTCAATACGACATGCCGCTCGAGATTGAGGAAATCAGCGCGAACAGCTATAGCGCGCTCGGTTATATCACAGGCGATGCACAGATACTGGGCGACGACAACCTGGAGAGGCTACTCGCGACTGATGCGGAGGGGCGCGGCTACACCGGGATCGGTGGTGAGTTGCGTGTAGTGAATCTGACCCAATCCCCAGTGCCAAATCCGACGAATGGCAACGGCCCAGGCAGCCCTAATTGCCCCCCCTTAAACGCCGCTTTACCGCTGAACGCCTCCCAGCAACTCCAACTCATTGATGATTTCTCGGGGGTGAGCGTCTATGTGGGCGGGCAACCGGCGCCATTGCTCGATGGGGGGACTATGATCAATATTCCAGCATCTTCTATAGTGGGGCCAGCCGATGAAGAGTGCATTGGCGCTTATGGGGATGCCTTGGCGGGGCAAGCCGCGGTTTCCTACGGGGTCCAGCCTCTTGCGTTAAGCGCAAACTTACTGCCGCCTACCGGCAATCCTACCGTTTATCTGTATGGTTACGGCTTCTCGCCGAGCCTAGGGGAGACGCCATCGGTGACTGTCGGAGGTGCTCCCGTCAAGGTAACTTCTCTCAGCTATGGCGGACCTACCCTTCAGGGTGAAGCGGTCCAGGTTCCGAACGGAACGCCAGGCGAATCCGCCAATGTCGTGGTCTCCAGTTCCGTGGGGAGCGGAACGTTGACGGCTGCGGCGACCTACTACTCCGCGCCGACGATTCTTCCGGCGTCCGGTTTGCTGCAACTTCTCTATGACAGCCATCGCAATCTGTTGTATGCGTTGAAGGCCACCGAAGTGGATGTGCTGAATCCAGCAACGTTGCAATGGCAATCTCCCATCGTACTGCCCCAGCCCGCAACTTACGCAATTATGGCGTTGAGTCCCGACGGGCCATGGCTGGTCGCAGGATCCGCCGGCGCTCAGATCGCCGTCCTCAATCCGGATCAGCCTTCTCAGGCGCAGCTTCTCACGTCGAGCTTGATCACTTCTCTTAGCTCTCTGACTATTACGGAATTCGATAAGGTAATTCTCGCGGGATCTCAGGCGGTCGAACTCGATCTTTCGTCGTTTGACTTCACCGCGCTAGACATTATTACTGGAGGCATTATTAAGGCGTCCTCGGACGGGACGCATGTTTACGGGGTAAGTGGTTCTGAAGCTTATTCGGTTGACCCGTCGAACTACACAGTACAGAGGGTTGGTTTCGACCTTTATACGAATGGCTTCACCGACATCGCGGTCTTGCCGAATGGCAGCCAGTTTGCCGCGATTTACGGCCCGCCTTTTGCTGCAGGGGACATCGCAGCCTTCTATAACTCAAGCGTGCAATACATCAATGCCAATGTGTACCCGGACTTCAGTCCCCCCGATGACACAAGCGTCATAGGTACGTTTAGTCCAGCAGGGAAGGTGCTGGTCGTGCCCCTCGGGGACTCAATCGAGTTTTGGAATGCTGCTCAAGGTACACTGCTCGGTCGCCTGATGACTCCCGAAGAGTTGCAGGTTTGGGCCTATCCTGAAGTAGCGGTATCGCCGCTGGTCGCGCTGGATCCCAGTGGCCAGACAATCTACGCTGTATCCGCCTCCGGCCTAACAATACTGACTTTGCCCGAGCCTTTGGACCAGATACCTGCCGTGAAATGGTCTTCGAAGGCCTCTGGTGGCGCCCACTCTAGATTCCAGGGGTCGCTCGCATCACGCATGGCGGCTATGCACAGTAAACCTAAGAAATGAGGTTCCCTTAGGGACGCTGTGGTCCGGTTCTGAGTGCTATCGCGATGTTACGCCAACTGAGAAATCAAGGAACCTTCCCGTCAACAGCAATAGCCCCGACCATCGTGCCCGCTTTGAGTGCAATGGTAGCAGCACATATAGACTGCCAAGCACCAATTTCCATGATAATCGCTTGGTTGACGTCGATGCGCCCCGAAAGACGAGGGTGTGGGGCGAACCCGTAGCATTGTCCTTGGGCCGGAATGGTCTGGCGTTCATGTAATTGGTACACGAGCAGCGAGAGCAAATGCTCTTCTTGCCATTGCTGAGAATTCACTAAGGCCATGAACTCGTCGGGCGTGGACGCAATCTCCGAATAGGTTCCTTCTATCACTGACAACTCGCTCGTGCTGCCATCTGGATGGCGCAGAAACCAATCGCCAAATTTGGACATATACACTGGAGCAATCTGACCGCTGATTGTGCCAGACCAATGGCCAAGCCACTTCTGGCAATCGTCCATCCGCAGGTTTTGGATTAAGAGGTCATCCCAACCAAGATGAATTGTCATCAAATCCCTCGTTGCTTCAAGCAGGTAGATTGTCTGCGATCCGTTTCGTTGTTGCAATCAGGCCTTTACACGTGCGCCGTGAAAAGGCACTGGTCCACTGCGGGTGAGAGTCCCGCCCGGGAACTGGTTCGCTCCACCCGGAAGCAATCGGAGCGGCGGTGGAGGAAACGAAGCCGTCGGAGCCTCCGGGGTAGAAGGTCGCTTAGGGCGACTTGGCAAGCATGTAGGCCGTAACGTGAGTGAACGCTGAGCAGGCCTCGAAACATGTAACGCAGGAGCCGACCCACCGTGTAATTGGGGAAGGCCGACGTTGATGGAAACAGTACGAGCGAACAGGATCCATCGAACCTGCCGGGGTAATGGCGACGGCATGCAGGCAAAAAAAGGGACCAACTGCAACACGGGAAACCCGAGCGGTGATCGCAAGTCGCGGTCAACTGGCAACTCGCGAGAGTCAGGCTGGGCCGTCTGGGGTGACGGAGAGGCTCGTAGTACCAAGGAAGCCGGGTAACTCCGGTCGAGGGAAGGGGCCTCAGTTAAAGACGGACGCAAGAAGCAACGAAGGGCATGGGGATTTGACGATGAGTCTAGCCACCCCAGGATTGTGTTCAGGAGTTGCAGACGGCGTCACACGCTTCCTTTACTTATCCATGAGGCGTGTGTCTTTTCCGAGAGCCGGATGCGGGAAATCCGCCTGTCCGGTTCGATGAGCGGGAACAGGAAACAGAACCACGCCAAACCGGACTGAGGTGACGAGGCGAAAGCCGAGTCGACTATCCACCGGGAGACTACAGTCACTGCGCCTGTTCTCGACTCTACTCAGAACCCCCAGAGGGGCGGGTTGTGAGTGAAATGGCGATGTTACGCCAACGGCACTGAGGGCTTTGGCCTAGTCTACTGTCCCAATTTCCGTGCCAACTGGGATATTGGATTTCTTACTACGGGACCTGCACAACCGTCAGGTCAAATGGATTGATGATGCCTACAAAAGGAGAGCCGACAACACGAGTTAAGGCCCCGGTTTTCCGGTTAATTTTGAAACCAGAGATGTTGTTTGAACTTTGATTGGCCGTGTAAAGCAGCCCTCCTGATCGATCTATTGCGATGGCAAACGGGAAACCACTGAGGGCATGGGTTGGGAAAGGAGAGCCGCTCACCCGTCTTAGGGCGCCCGTAGCCGGATTGATCACGAAAGCCGAAACGTTGTTGCCGAAACTGTTGCCAGTGTAGAGGTACTTTCCTGAGGGCGATACGGCGACACTGAAGGGCCCTTTCCCGGTAGTGAAGGGCGAACCTGGAACCGGAGTAAGTGCGCCCGTCGAGGTATTGATCGAAAACGCCGCGACAAAGTGGTTCGCGTTCACGGTACCGCCAAGACCGACGTATAGAAACTTGCCCTTAGGTCCGATCGCCAACTCGGCCGGCCCAGGGAATCCGGCCCGCGTGGCGAACGGTGAACCGACGATCTCACTGAGCGCTCCTGTGACTGCATCGATTTGATACGCCGAAATACTGCCCATCGAGTCGTTGTAGTTGCTGGCATATAGGAACTTGCCGGAGGGGTGCACGATCACGTGTCTTGGAGTGTTTCCAGCGGCAAAAGGCGACCCCGACACTACTGTCAGCGATCCAGTACTCTTGTTCCGAATGAAGGCAAAAACGCCATTGAGATTCGCGTGCGCCAGAAAGAGGAACTTTCCGGCTGAGTCGATGGCCATTCCCGAGGGCCCGTTTCCGCTTCCGACTGGAAAAGGTGAGCCACTGATCGGCGTCAGCTCACCGGTGGCGGGATCAATTCGAAACCCGTCAATCGCGTTGCCAGTGAAGTCCGAGACATACAGGAACTTCGCCGAGGGGTCAGCAACCGAGCCGCCAGCATCATTAGGTCCCGATACATCCGACGGGGAAGAGAGGGCACCACCGGGTACGTTCACGTGGAATCCCGTTACCTGGTTCAGGTTTGGGGAGTAGGCATACTCCTTGCATGGACATGAAACCGCGATCTCTGTCTGGGCGAAGGCGAGTGAGGAAAACAGCGTAATACCCAGCAACGTGAGACGTCTCATAGGTCCTCCACGAAATCCAGTCAAGACAAGAAGGCCGGTCTCCGACGGGATGCTGTAGGCTCCCAAGTTATCGACGTGCTCGAAGTACAAGAGATAAAGGAGACCGGCAATGAAGAAGATTAGCACCGTAGTAGTGAAGCAGAACAGGAATATTTCCGAGCAGAAGCTGACGATTCGCTGGCAAGGTTAGCCAAGGTCGGTCTTAACGGGCGGAAACACACTGAGGAAGAGCTGGTTTTGAGGTAGAAACGCTCGCAAGGTTTATAACGGGGAAATGTTAGGCCATCAGAGCATTTCAAAGAGTCGGCTTGAAGAACTAAGATCGAAGCTGACACCGTGTATCATCATGGCCTATGACTTGGCCCCCACTCACGAACCTTCTCTCCTCAACTGATTTACGTACTGCGTCTGGCTCCTGACCCTGTTAGGAAGCCGAGTGTCGAATTCGAAAAGTTTTGGAGGTTGGGGAAGATCGAAGGCAGGGCAGCAGATGGTACCCCGAACCACTGCGCCAGTGTCGCGCCGTATTGATCAAGAGATGTAGTTGGAATCCAGCGCCCTTGATTGGTGGCGTCATCAGGTCCGCCTAAAGCCTGGGTCGGCCAAGTCCCGTAGAAGTCTCCGCCAGCCACGGCGCCACCCATTACAAGGTGGTGACTACCCCATGCGTGATCGCTACCGGAGGTACTATCGGGCTGGAAGGTCCGGGCAAAGTCTGACATCGTGAATGTCAGCACCTCCTGCGGAATGCCGAGTTCAACCGTGGCCTGGTAGAAAGCGCTCATCGATTCGTCAAGTTCGAGCAGGAGCCGATCCTGCGTAGGCAACTGATTGCTGTGGGTGTCGAAACCGCCGAGATTGACAAAGAAGATTTGACGAGATAAGCCGAGAGCGGAGCGCACCTGAATAATTTGAGCGACCTCCTTGAGTTGCGCAGCGAGGGGGTTCTTTGGAAATTTTGTTTTCAAGGGAGAACCACTGGTCAATGCTGCCGCCAAGGTCTGGGCATTCTGAATTGCAGTGGAGGTTGTAGTGTTGGCCGCCTGAATTAGTGTTAGTCCGTCTTCGAATGTGAGGAGCGACTGGAAAGCCGCCAGGCGGGCATTGTCGGCAGCCGAGCCGGAATATCCGGTTAAGGACAAGGTTGGATCGCCGCTGGTTTCGAGAGGTTTGGCAATCAGCCCTTGGGCAAAAACGTTGACGCCGTCCAGAGAAATGAGGATCGGGAAATTGCCTCCATAGATGGCTTGGATTTGATCCGCGACCAAGCCGCCCCACCCGACAGTGGGAAGATTCGTGTATTGAAGGGTATCGGCCTGCATTTGATTCTGCTGGTCGGCATGCGAGAAGAGGTTAACCGGAATTTCGACCTGAGAATTCAGATACTGGTTGCGGGACGTGGGTTGAGGGAGCACTCCCGTATTGACCACGGCCGCGAGCTGGCCGCTGTTGAAGAGCGGCTGCAGGTCGACAAATCTGCGATGGAAAGCGAAAGGCAAACTTTGACTCTTGGGCTGAATGGGTAAGAGGTTTGCCTGGGGCAGGGCCAGGTTGGCGCGGAGTTGGGCGTAGTTTGCATAGCCCGCAGTGTCGTACGGGATGATCATGTTGTTGGCATCGTTGCCCCCAAACAAGAAGATGCACACGAGGGCCTGGTAACTGCTGCCCTGGGCATATGCACTCATCAGACCAAGCCGATTGAGGCTAGAGGATGCTACTCCCGCTGCCGCTGCAGCGCAGCAAGTCGTTCTTAGGAAACCGCGCCGTGTTATCCGAGGCATACGCCCTCCAGGAAAAGTGCTGACATTAGTGTTCCATCTGAAACTGAGATGAGCTTGCGACCAAGTAAAGGGCGGCCTGCGCAACACTGGTATTACTGGTAAACGCGCCGGACGAGAGTGTATTGGAGAGCGTGGTGTACATATCGCTCGGCATCTGCCCGTGCATCATGTTGGTATTGATCATGGCAAGTAGATTACTGACGTTTCCAGCTGCGGTGACATAGGCCGAGATGTCGGTTGTGGTGTTGGGGCCAACGCTACCGTAAATGAGGTCGTTGATAAAGTTGATCCGCGACATCGTCGTGTTGGCATTGAGGATGTCAAACTCGGGGCCGAACAACCCTAGGCCGGGAAGTTGGTAGTCCGGTGGGTAGAAATTGAACACGCTGGGTGAGAGAAAAGGCGCTTGCAGCATGTTGCTTGCGTAACTACTGAGGTTGACGCCATCGGTGGTTGCATTGACAGCACGTAGTGCGGTCATTATGTGCAGCAACGGCTCGCGGAGATGACCGTCAGAGGGCAGCACTTGGCTGGGATCATCGCCGCGCCGGGCTTCGGAGTCGAGGAGAATCTCCGAGATGACAGCCTCCATATCGCCAGCAACGCCGTTGCCATCATTATTGAAAGCCTGAGAACAGCGGGAAACGTAAGCGGGAATGGGATTGCTGGTGACCAGTTTCTCGATCAGTTGCTGGCAAATAAACGGAGCCACGTTGGGATGAGTGAAAATATTCTGCAACGCCGAGGTGATATCGGTCTGAATATTACCGTCGCCGGGAAGCGTCACATTGTTCAGCAAGAGCTTGG
The DNA here is from genome assembly GCA_963800565.1 of uncultured Acidobacteriaceae bacterium. GTDB lineage: Bacteria > Acidobacteriota > Terriglobia > Terriglobales > Acidobacteriaceae > Acidiflorens. The sequence continues at coordinate 861,224 of CAWDBM010000006.1, read as the reverse complement.
ACGCCTTGCTGTAGTGCTTCTGGTACGGGAGCATGGGGCCGGTGTAATACGGGTTGGCGAAGAAGTGGGGCGTCACCCCTGGTTTCGGGGGATAAGACCAGCCGGTGAAGACCTCACCGAAACCGTCGATAGTACCCTGCGCATAGGTTGGGATCAGGTTGCCGTTTTGGTCGAGGATGGGAGTGCCGTCCTGATTGAGTTCGTACAGGCCAATGGTGAACAGTTGTAAAACTTCGCGGGCGTAGTTCTCGTTAGGTCGGCAACGTGCGGTGCAGCCATTGTTATTCGCCATGTTGAGGTAGGAGCCCATAGTAGGGCTGAGGGTGACATCATTCAGCATGCTAAAGAAGTTGCCGAAAGCGTCGTTCTGCAACATATTCATCCACAGTGAAAAGGCGCTGGGGCTTTTTATATTCGGGCCTACGCCTGAAACCACCATGATTTCTGAGAGCGCAAAAGACACGCGCTGACGAAGCTGGTCCTGTCCTTGCGTGGCGTTAACAAAAAACTGATTCTGCACGAAGCTCAAGTCGTCGCCTTGACCGGGCGTTGTGTAGGTTGAAATGGGAGCGGTGAATTGTTGCTGTAGGTATGCTTGCAAGGTGCCTTGTTGCACTTGGGCAATGGTCGCCGGCGTTGGCCCCCAGCTCGATTGCTCAAGAAAACGGGCAGCAACTATCGAGCTAACCTGCGCTGAGCTGGTGCTGACGCCTACGCCCGATATCACTAGCGCAGTTAGACAAACGGTGAGAACACGAAGAGAAGCCGCTCGCTGGCGTGCCATTTTCCTGATCATCGGACACTCCAAATTTTCAAAACCAATTAGCGATCAATGCAGGCGTTATAGGAAATCGGAAATCGGTTCCGATCCTCAGGAGTCAAAAGCGGGGAAGATACGGCCTCCTGCAGACGGCGCGAAGATACTCGAAGTTTCCAACCCATGTCAAGCAGAATTTTTGTGGACAGCAGAATTTTTGTGGACAGCAGAATTTTTGTGGACATCCCGCGAATAACCTCATTGCACTAACTTATCCTATTGAAACTCTTTGCTAATATAGTTGCTAGGTCCAAAGCCACGAACCACAAAGTTCTTTGACAACTTACTCGGGCCGTTAACCGGACCACTAAGGAGAGGTTAACTCCTGAAAGCCAGCCACTAACTTCCATGCTCTGGAGACTTTACCTATAACTCCTTCCGCTGGATACTTTAGTGGGGTAGTCTTTCGTTAAAGTCCTAATTATAAGATACCTAGCGAGGAGGGGGTGGGGGAGGGGGGTACCCTGGCAATCATATCTAGTTTCAAAACGGAACTAACTCGTTTCCCCATCCCGACTTACTCCGTCGTAACTCCCTTCAGAAACAAGTAATAAAAATCCGTCGCTCGCGCAAACGCCTGGACTCCGATGCGCTCATCTTTTCCGTGGGCGCGAATATCGTCGCGGTCATACAGTTCGCCGGATATGCAATAGGTCGGCATGCCGGCGGCGTTGGTATAGACGCCATCCGATGCGCCCGTGCTCATGTCGGGAATCACCGGAATTCCCGGCCACATCTGCGCCACGACCTTCTCCAGCGGATCAAACACATCTTTGCGCGGAGCGGGCGGGACGTAGCTATGCCGGTCGGAGCCGTGATCCATCAGCACGCCGGTGTTCTCGCGGAACTGAACTTTTATTGTGGGCTTCGGATTTTTCGCGTCAGCATTCTTCGGATCCGCGACAATTTTTTCCAGCGTCAACCGAATTTCTTCCAGCGAATGCCCAGGCTCGATGCGGCAATTTACGTTGGCCTGGGCCATCTGCGGCAGCGCGTTGTTGGCATGGCCTCCGCTTAAGCGCGTGGCTACACAGGTTGTATGCATAGTCGAGTTATCCAGCGGATCTTTCGACAGCCGCGCGACCGCGTCCAGGTCAGGAGGAGTCTTCAACATCGCCCGCAAATCGGCGGCGCGCTGTCCGGTCGACATCTTTACCTGCTTCTCGTAATAAGCGCGTGTGATGTTGTTCAATTCGAAGGGAAACTGATAATGCTCGATGCGCGCGAGCGCGTCGGTCAGTTCATAAATCGCGTTGTCAGGCCGCGGAAGCGAGCTGTGGCCGCCCGGATTGGTCGTGGTTAACACGAAATCGCCATAGAGTTTTTCGGTGGCGTTCACCTCCATCATCAATGGTTTGCCGTGATCGGCGAGCACGCCTCCGCCATCGTGGTTGAGTACGAACTCGGCATCGACCAATTCGCGATGGTTTTTGACCAGCCACTCGACACCGTTAAACGCGCCGCCCTCTTCATCGGTCGTCATGGCGAGGATGATGTCGCGGTCAGGAACGTATCCTTCTTTCTTCATGCGGATAAGCGTTGCCGACATGATCGCGTCGCCATCTTTCATGTCGCTCGTGCCGCGGCCATAGTAGTAGCCATCTTTTTCGATGAACTGAAATGGATCGGTCGTCCAATCTTCGCGCCGCGCTTCGACCACATCGAGATGGCCGATGAGCAAGACGGGCTTGTGCGCGCCCGAGCCATGCAGCCGCACGACGACATTTTTCTTGCGGCCGGCTTTGCTGCCGTCACCGGTGCCCGGACCGAGCACGTGAATGTCGCTGTCGGGAAATCCGGCGTCGCGAAAACGCTGTGCCATGGCTTCCGCCGCGGCGGTAACGCTGCCTACCGAATCGGTGGTGTTGATTTCGATCAGCTGTTTGAAGATGTCGAGCGCAAGCTTGCGCGTCGCTTCGTCTTGCGGCGACGGCGATTGCGCCTGCGCTGAGATGGTAAGCACTATCGAAACAAGTAAATTCAGCCCAAGGTTCCAAGAGCCCACGTTCATCCTCCAAAAAATTTCAGGGAAAAATGCGCACGCCGACGCTAACAGATTCGGTTGGCGAATCCAAGCTTGCCTGGCATGCGAACAGTTTGGTCGGACGGTTGGCAGAGGGTTGAACGATGCGAGGCGTGACCAGGGAGATGCTGCTCTAAATCTCTACCAATTCCGTTTGTAGCTCGAGGCTGTGCCCCTGGCGCTTGTTCCAGAGCGGCGCTAGGATGCTCGACTGTAAAACTTCGGACTCGGCTTGAACCCAGTCTTCGAGTTCCAGGCCTTCGCCCTGCCCGCGTTCGTCGTAAAGTTGTTGCGCGCGCAGCCGTATTTTTCTCTCCAGCAGTTCTACCATCAGCTTCTGCCGCTGGCGAGTTCTCGTGATGCTATCCACTATTTACACTCCACAATTCTTTGTCTACCACTATTGTAAATGACGATTGGACCGACAAGTTGCATAAGAGGGTTACCAAAGTGGACGTCCGGCGGGCCGTGTCAGGTTCGATGCGCGAGGCGTGCGCGTGGCAGTTAATCGCGCCGTCGTCGATGATTATGGCGCGTTATAATGCGCACTCACGCTGCGAGAGTCTTTGGCCGTTGTCTCGAAAATCTCTATTTGGAAACGTATAACGATAGAGGAGCAAGCGATGTCCGACGAACCCAATCGCCATCAGGAATCAGAAGATCAGCCCCAACCCCACCATCGTCATCATTGCGGCAACCTTTTTGGCTGTGGCGAAGATAAGGGAACTGGCGTCTTGCGCGAAGATGTCAAGGACGTTGCTTTCACCGGGCGCGCCGCAGATCGGCTTCTGCACATGGACGAGATGAATCATGAGCAGATCGACGGCTATCTGACGGCTCGCGGCCGTTCGCGCCGTCGATTGCTTGGTGCGAGCACGTTTATGGGCGCATTGGCGGGAATCGGGCCGTGGTTCTCCAAACTAGTGCACGCAGCCGATGTGTTCGGCAGCGGCGCTGCCGCGCATAACCCTAGCGCGTCCGCGCTGCAGAAGGACGACGAAGGCCGCGTCCACGTGGTCGAAAGCAATGACAAGACCGTGCGCCTCGGAGTCTACGACACAACTCTGGATCCCATTATCAAGATTGACTCCGGCGATACGGTCAGCTTTCCGAATACCTGGTCACATTTCTTGAACCGGATGCAGCCGGGAGTTCCGCTCGACACACTGGTAAAGATTCGTTTGAGCAATCCTGGGCACGGGCCGCACTCGATCATCGGCCCAATTTATGTTAATGGCGCCGATCCCGGCGATGTGATCGAGGTTCGCTACAAACGCATCGTTCCATTCGATTGGGGAGCGGTTTTCAATAATCCGGGAACAATTGGAACGGGCTTGCTGGCGCAGGATTTTCCCGATGGTCAAATGAAATATCTGAAGCTCGATCTGCCCAAGATGACGGCGGAGTTCAACGCGAACATTCACGTTCCTCTCCGGCCGTTTCAAGGGACGCTTGGCGTTGCGCCTCCCGACGGATTTTATCCACCGCTGACTGAAGGTGTGACGAGTTCCGTTCCGCCCGGACCTCACGCCGGCAATACCGATCTCAGCGAGATGGTTGAAGGCTCGACCATGTTTATCCCGGTGTGGAAGCCGGGAGCGTTGATCTTCACCGGCGATTCTCATGCAGTGCAGGGCGATGGCGAGATCAATCTCTCAGCGCTAGAAACGCGCATGAAGGAATTGCGGATACAGGTAGTGCTGCACAAGCAGAAGAATTTTGCCTGGCCGGTAGCGGAGACCGCGACCCACTGGATTCTCCTCGGTCTTGATAAAGATTTGAATGTCGCCATGACGCTCGCGGCGCGCAACGCGATCAACTTTTTATCCGCGCACGCGGAGTTGAGCAAGCTCGACGCGTACGCATTGTGCAGCATCGCCGTCAGTTTCCGAGTGACGCAGGTGGTGGATATTGTGCGCGGGGTTCACGCCATGATCCCCAAGAGCCTTTTTTCGCCTGGACTGCGCGAGCGCATCAGTGTGGTTTAGCCGAGGCCTAACGCGGCGGTTCAAGCCGTCTTAGCCTTGTCGCGGCAGGTTCCGCAGGCGCTTCACAAATGTGCAAACATTTTCGCTCGCCTTGCGTTTGTGCCAACAACTCCTCCATATTCAATCAATTACGCAATAGGAGTTTGGTACCGACCTTGCTGTTATTGAACCCAGAGAAGCTTATATCCGCAAGCTGGCTGGCGGATAATCCCCCGCTTCAAATTGGGAGATATGCGATGAAGAAAATCCTGTTTGTGCTCTGCCTGACTCTAACGACCGCTGCAGTTGCGCAGAATAGCCTCGGGGGAAATAGCCTCAACAGTCAAGTTCAGTCCTACAGTTTTTCAAGCCATCCGCAGCACGCCGCATATGCGCCGATGTCGCAGGAGCAGAATATTATCTCTTCTACGGGCTATAGCTCCGCTTCGGGCGAACGCCCGGCATCCGATTTCCCGCAGCCGGAGAGTGTTTCTCTTGGCGCTGCCGCTCGCGAACTCAGGGAGCAACATGCGGCGGTAAAGAAATCGCGCGTCGTTTGGATCAACCAATAGCTAACGGCGGCACATTCCCTACGCGCGCGTTTCCGCGCTGCGGTTTGCCGAAACTTTGGAGCAAACCGCCGCGCGAATAATTCCAAACCTCCGAGCCGCAGCCGAAATTTATTCAGAAAAGAAATGTTACCCTAGGTAGGTTCAATGACCGTCCTGGGGTTCACCGCCGTGGTTGCGATCGTGTCCTTCGCCGCGGGACTTCTCGGATCGCTCACCGGGCTCGGTGGTGGCGTGGTGCTGGTGCCGCTGCTTACCATTCTCTTCCATGTAGATATCCGCTACGCCATCGGGGCGTCGCTCGTCTCGGTGATTGCGACTTCATCGGGCGCGGCCGCTGCGTATGTCAAAGAAGGATTCTCGAACATTCGTATTGGAATGTTCTTGGAAATCGCCACTACCTTCGGCGCGCTGCTCGGAGCCTTCCTGGCCACGCGGATTCCGACGAGCGCTTTGGCGGTCATCTTCGGCGGCGTCCTGCTTTATTCTGCCTATCTTTCGCGCAAGCCGCGGCCGCTCGACCAGCGCAATCTGCCGCCCGATCCGCTGGCGACAAAGCTGCGGCTGAACGGCAGCTTTCCTGATCTCGAGGGCAAGCGCGACTACAACGTGCAGCACGTTCCCACCGGGTTCAGCCTGATGTTTGGAGCGGGCGCGCTGTCGGGATTGCTCGGCATTGGCTCAGGCGCGGTGAAGGTGCTGGCGATGGATCAGGCGATGCGGATTCCGTTCAAGGTTTCGACCACTACCAGCAATTTCATGATAGGAGTGACGGCCGCGGCCAGCGCTGGTGTGTACCTCAGCCGCGGATATGTTGATCCTGGTCTCGCCATGCCTGTGATGCTCGGTGTGCTTGGCGGATCGCTCGTGGGCACGCGCATTCTGGTCAAGGCGGAAACCAAGTCGCTGCGCCTTGTGTTCAGCGTGGTGATTCTTGTGCTTGGCTTGCAGATGCTCTACAAGGGACTCTGGGGGAAAATTTGATGCCGCCGTTGCGCGTGCCGGCGCGCCCACCGGAACCTTTCCAACCGCAGCCGTGGAGAGACCGGCGTTTGGAGCTGATTCTGGGCAACCTGCTGCGCGCCGGAGTCCTGCTTTCGGCGGCAGTAGTTTTTTCGGGTGCTTGTATTTACCTGGCGCGGCACGCACACGAGGCGGCGAATTACCGCGTTTTTCGCGGCGAGCCCACTGACTATCGCACGATTCCCGGCGTCATCCACAGCGTCATGAACGGCCGAGGACGCGGCTTGATTCAGCTTGGACTGTTGCTTCTGATCGCCACGCCCATCGCGCGCGTTTCTTTTTCCGTCGTCGGATTCGCCCTTGAACGCGATCGCTTGTACGTCATCTTCACCCTGATTGTCCTTGCGATTCTGCTCTTCAGCCTGTTTGGTTCCGGCATGGGCGGTTAGAAGGCTATCGGCGTGCCGCGACTATCTTCGCGGTCGTGATCGCCTGCCCCACGTGCCGTTGTGTGTGGTCCGCCACGTGGACTAGCAATCCTCCAACGGTAGTCGGCAGGCGTTTCTTGCCCACGACTCGCGCCTCTTCCAGATTTGCCTTTGCCAGCGCCCGCACTCGCGTTCTCGCATCTGCCAGCGCCGTCGTGAGTTCCGCAAACAGTTCGTCGCGCGTTGCCCCCGGATCGAGCTCCGTACGCAAGCGAGACATCTGTTCTTCGTCCAGGCTTCGTCCCTCGGCAGAAGTCAGAAGGCGATCGAGGCTGCCCGCGAGATGCCGAATGTGAAATGCAACGGAAGCGACCCCCGATGGCTGAGTATTCATTTCAGCATCCGAGAGGTTGCCGCACCACTTGCGCAGATCTTCATCGGCCAGTTGGAGTGCGTGCAGAACTGCTCGCCCGACGGCGGGCACTTCCGTCTCCGTGCCACGCAACCACGGTTCGATTGACCGAGGTTCGATTGACCGAGGCTCGATTGACTGAGGCTCGATTGACCCAGGCTCGACTGAAGACATAGCACTTTCCGCTCATATTCTAGCGCGGGCACAGCCATCCTCGCGTTCGGTATCGCTTTCACGCGAGGATGGAGTCGTCCAGCCGTTTGCGGTGGAAGTCGGCGACATGTTGCACGAACGCCATGACGAGCGGATGGGGATGGTCTTTGCGCGATGAAAGTTGGGGTTGAAACAAGGTTGCGATGAAAAATAGGTGCGCGGGAGATTCGATGGCGCGGCATTCTTCTTTCGAGCCGCGAGCTACCACGGGGAAGCCCGCCTCCATTGCCATCCATTCGAACTCGGGGTTCATCTCGTAGTTGCAGAAGAATTCCTCTTCGATCGATTCTTTGCCATAGAAGGAAGAGAGATAGGAACCGGGACGAAGGCGGATCTGCTTAACTTTCCCGGAGAGCTTAGGCGCCTTTGGATCGGGATTGGGAATGGCGCAAGCGACGGGATATATGACGATGTTCTTGGCGTTCGGGTCTTCCTCGGCAGTGGTCGCGTCTTGAATGCCGAGCACATTGCGCGCGCATTCGATGAGCGCGTACTGGAAACCTCCGCAGGTGCCTAGGAACGGGCGGTCGTGGACGCGTGCGAACTCAATGCCTTTGAGCATCCCGTCGAGGCTCTTATAAGGACTGCCTGGCGAGGCCCACAATCCGTCGAAGGAGTCGAGCGTAGCGGTTGCGCCTGGTTCCAGCAGCGACGGCGTTGGAAGCCATGCCGATTCCACTGCCAGTTGCAGTTTCTCGGCGGCGTGCTGCAGTGAGTCGTTAGTCGCGTGATGGGAACGGAACTCGGGATTGAAGTCGCCGAGAATCCCGATCCGGACGGGTTCGGTCACAGAGGACATTCTAAATTAGCGGCTCGCACATAGCATTGAGCAGTTAGCTACTGGCATCACCGATGTTCCAGTCACCTATAACAACTCCATCTGGAGCATAAGCATGTAGATTCCTAGCAGAGTGATGGCAGACCCCAACCAGATCATGGCCGTGGATTTCCATCCGAGCGCGCTCACGAATTCCTTCTGGCTGCGGAAGGAGACAACGAACGTTGGGTCATTTGCGCCTTTCATTAATACGACGGGCGGATTCGGGTCGAAGTCGGCGGACGCGGACTGATGTTCGGTGAGATGCTCGCTATTCGCACTCGTTGTAACATGTGCGGCGGTTGACGCAAATTCTTCGTTCGCCGCGATCGCCACGGACTGGTAGGGAACTCCTGCAGCGGACCATGCTTCGGGTCTCGTGATGCCAGCGCGAGTGAGCGCGGCGGCGATCTTTGCCTGCTGGCTCATGTCTTGCGTCGAGGACGGAACATCGCCGCTCGAGAGCTGGATAATCTGCGGCGCGGGAACGGGCTTGGGAAAGCTATCGCCGCTGGGATCGGGCGGATTGTTACGTGTGCCCTGCATGGACGAACCACTGGCATTAGCGGCGCTAGCGAGCGGTTCGATGTGAGGCGCGAAAGGACGCAACTGGATGCCAGGATTCTCGGCGAGTGTTCCAGCGACGAAGAGGGCATCGTTCGGCTTGATGGCATGCTCTTCGATGCGCAGGCGTCGACCTGGCGTGATGCCGTGACGCGCGAGGAAGACGCTGACTCGCGGAGGAATGGATGCTCCATTCGTGAGGAGGCTGGATACGAAGAATGAGGCATCGTATTCCTCGCGAAAGTCGCGGTGCAGATCGAGATCTGCTCCGAGCGGTTCGACGAGCAACTTGCCGGTTGAGTCGTCGACGAAGAATGGCAGATGCAGAGTTTCGTCGGCAACTTTCTCCCATTCCTGCTTCTTGCCAGCGCGTTGTTGCCAGGCGACGGTGCGGTAGAGAAAGCAGGGTTTGCCCGTGATGGGCGCGGCCATCGTGTGCGAGCCAGTCGCCTGGCCGTTGACTTCGACCAATCCCAAAGCTGCGCTACGAATCTTGGAAGTGGGAGTGTTTAGCAGAATGCGCTTGCGGGCGAGCAGGCGGAATCCTTGAAAGAAGAAGTACAAACCTCCGGCGATGGCGATTAGCGACAGAATGGCCAGATGGTTTATAGGAGGAAGGACGAATAGGCAGGCGCTCACAATGCTTTCCAGTATTTTTCGGTTGCTCTTCTATGAGGATAAGGAGAGATTTCGCGAGCGACACGGAGAAAGAGGCTGGAGCGGCTTACTGAGGTAAGTAATAGTTACCGATGGCGAGAGGACTGGTGCAGTTGGGGAGAGCGTGAACCACAAAGGACACGAAGGTACACGAAGTGCATGCCAAAGAATGGAGACCGCACAACCATCGCGTTCAGACGCAGAGCCGTGCTTATGCAGTGAGCGCGCGCAATTTCAAAATTTCTGTTACCGCTTCCATCGCGGCGTCTATTTCTTCGTCGGTGTTGTAGAAGTGCGGAGAGAAGCGGACTCCGGCTTTGGGACGCCAGTCTACTAGAATTTCTCGAGCGAGCAATTCGCGGCTGACTTGCTGCGAATCGGGCATGTCGATTGAAACTGTGCCTCCACGCTGGTCAGGATTGCGTGGGGTGTTGATGCGCCAGCCTTGTTGATCGGCGAAGGCGATGAGGCGAGCGGTTTGGCGTTTGGATTTTTCACGGATGTTTTCTACGCCAACTTCCTGAATAATTTTTATGCCGGGACGCGCCGCTTCGATCGAGGGGATGTGCGTGGTTCCATTCATGAAGCGGAAGGGAGGATCGGCGTAACGGATTGGGCCGGTGGCGAAGGCAAAAGAATTCTCGTGCGCGAACCATCCGGTAAGTTTGGGATCGAGTCTCTTGCCGAGGTCGGGGCGAATGTAGAGATAGGCAACGCCGGGGCCTCCGCAGAGCCACTTGAGCACGCCTCCACAGGCGAAATCGACGTTGAGCGACTGCACGTCTACGGGAACGGTGCCGAGCGATTGGAAGGTATCGAGGACGACATGGGCTCCAACTTTGTGCGCTTTGTCGATGATGGCTTTCGCGTCGTTGATATAAGAGCTGCGAAAAATTACGTGTGAGATGGGGACGATCAGAGTGCGCTCATCGATGGCGTCGAGCAGGTGTTCGGTCGGAACTGTGATTCCGTCGTCGGTCTTGACCATATGAACCTGCGCACCGTAGGCGCGTTGCGCCTCCCAGAAATACATGACGGAGGGAAAGTTCATGTCGCTGTAGACGACTTTGTTGCGCGCTCCGGAGAAATCGAAACAGGAGGCGACTACGGCCTGGCACGTGGTGACGTTCTGATGCAGAGAGACGGAATTGTTCGGCGCGTTCATCAGGGCGCCGAGTTCGTTGCCGACTTCGAGAGCGAGCATCCACCAGCGTTCTTCCCAGGCGCGAATTCCACGCATGGCCCAGATATCGGCGTAGGCGTGGAGGGCGTCGTAGACGGCGCGGGGCATGGCTCCGAGGGAATTGGAGATCATGTAATTAGTGCGCTCGATAATGGGAAACTCGGAGCGGTAGCGGAGGAGAGTGTCTTCCATGTTGCTCGGACTAATTTTGGGCGATCAGTTGGCGGGTGGTTAGTACCCCCCCCCCCCCCCCCCCCCGATTTCACGTAAAGTATTATTTCTAAAGCACTTAGGTTCAAAGTATTCATTGCAAAGGGGTTGCTGACCGCTTTGCGGGAGTGGGACTTTAGAATCAGTGATCTAAAATAGCCTCAGTGCAACACCCGTAACAATCATTTCTCGATTAAGGCTTAACTCTAATTGTAGTCCCAGATGTCAACTAAATCCCGGATTGGCGTGGAGGTAGTGGGCGGTGCCCAAAGCCGCCCACTACCGGCGTGGACGTTGATAATGGATCTTGGTGGTTCTGACAGCCCTTGTCTTTGTTAACTGTTTGCGGCACGGCTGAAGCCGTGCCCTACCCGAAAGCGATCGTCCTTCCCAAATAATGATGCGCGCGCGCCGACAAACAGCAGGTCCTTCGCTGCGCTCAGGATGACAAGCTTTTACTTGATTACAAGCAGCTAGTTAACGACAGCCAAAGTTTGGACGCGAGCGTAAGGGGGGCGAGCAAACGGCTCGCCCCCTACTTGCTTACGCGGCTGATTCTTTGTCTTTAGCTTTGTCTTTGGGGTGGTGGGACTTTACCGATGCGGCGGCGTGGATCGCCGTCGATGTGCCGCTCAGGGCGGCCAGGAGTTTGGCTCCGTCGGGGCTGCCTAGGCCGGTGCAGGCATCCCAGCCGGAGCCGGCGGTGAAGGCTCCGTTGTTGCCTTGGGTTATGTCGTGGAATCCGGCGGCTTCCACGGCTTGCGCGTAGATTTGCGGATTGAGGTAGCCGATCGGTTTGCCGGTCGATTGATTGATGCGGGCTATCAAGCCTGCCCACAGAGGCGCGACTGCGCTGGTGCCGCCGATGACTGCATTCTCACCGTCGACCAGAATGTTATAGCCGGTATTGGGATCGGCATCGCCAGAGACGTCGGGGACGCCTCGTCCGCCGCCCTGCACGGTCGGTGCGGGCACGTCGAAGCCATCCTGATAGGTTGGCAAAGGGAAGACGTTGCTTACGCCGCCTCCGCTGGCTCCTCCGCTGGGCAGGTCGTCCCAGACGGTTTCGCTGATGATTTGTTCGTTCGACGTTTGCAGGGTGGTGCCACCGCAGGCCAACGCGAACGAACTGGAGGCGGGGAAGTCGACGTGATTGTTGCCGTCGTTGACTCCGTCGGTTGAGCCATTGTCGCCGGAGGCGACGCAGACGGTTACTCCCATGGCGGCGGCCGACTGGAAGGCCTCGTCATAGTTGGTGAGAGATTGAGTGGTCCAGGATGACTCGGGACCTCCCCAGCTTATGGAAATGACCGAAGGCTGATTGGTGCTGTCGTGTACGGCGGTGGTGATGGCGTCGAGGAAGCCCTGATCGGTGTTAGGCGCGAAGTAGACGACGATCTTCGCGGCGGGGGCGATGGCTCCGGCGACTTCGATATCGAGCATGACTTCGCCGTCGGGGCCGTTGGGATCGCCGGGGCTGTTTGTGCCTCCATCGACTAAGACGGAGAGGACTTGCGGCGTGGCGAGATTGAGCGAGCCGAAATAGTTGCTCAGATCGTCGAGTTGAAAGCCCCCGCCCAGTTCGATGAGGCCGATGCACTGGCCGGTGCCGTCTCCGGGAGGATAGTCGTAGATTTGCGCCACTTGGTTGGGATCGTAGGAAGTGGTGGCGGCGTGAGCTTTAATTCCCGGAGTCTCAAGCAGACGCCGGAAATGCGGTTCGGCCTGGGGACGGTTGTCGAGACCAAAGACGCCGGTGATGATGTCGGCGTATTCGGTGGGAATGTGAATCGCGCCGACACGGCCGCGAAAATTTCCCTTGGGATGGCTGTATTCCTTGAGTTCGACGTTGAAGGCCTTTTGAAACTGGACGACGGTGCCGGAGACAAGCACGGTGCGGCGGGCGAGTTCGGTGCCAGTTTCGTGGACTTTGAGGCCGAACTCTTGAGCGAACTTCTTAATCTGGTTGAAATCCGCAGGATCGGCGCCGTTCGCGTTCTCGTACTCGGCGCGCGACATGGGCTTGAAGCCGGGCTTTTCGAGAGCGGCTTTCAACTCCCGGTGCTTGGTCTCAGACTTATGACGAAGGCGTATGGAGACTTCAATGGTTTGGTCCGGATGCGAAGCTTGGATCAGGCGCGCACCGCGGACGGGCTGGCGTTCACTACCTGCAAGAACGGTGAATTTTCGAGTGGCTGACATGAGGGTTGCTCCTTCGTCTCGGGGGAACAGAGCGGCTGGGAACTGGTCGCGACTGGGAGTCGCACAGGTAGGGAAGTCCGGGGTTCGTCCCGCCGTTCAGATGGTTCCCGAAACGAGTCGAGGATATCAAAAAACTGGGAATTGTGGCACAAGTTGGGCCAAGTAATTCGTGCGGGGGCGAGATTTTCCCAGTTTGGGACGGCTTTTTCTCACCCTCTAAAGCGGCTGTCACGATGGAGCCGTTTTCATGTCGCGACGGCACGGCCCGTGCACCACCAAGGACACGAAGTATTACGAAGATTCGTAGCGTCCGTTATGTTCTCGGGTTACCTTGGGGCGGAGGAGGCAATAGAAGAGGGTTAGCGCGATCAGGAACGTGACTCCTGCGATCAAGTTGACGGTGGAATCCCACCACGTCCTGGCGACGGATGCGAGGACGATCGTGAGGCCGATGATGGATCCCCATTTTCCGAGCGGCGAGCGAGCGGGGATTTCTTTGGATTGGGCGGCGGTCAAGCGGCGGCGGAAGTTGATGTGAGCGGCTAGCGAAATGATCCAGGAGAGCATCATGCCGAAGAATGCGCCGCGAATGATGTATTCGAAGGCGCGGGCTGGGGCATAGCGTTCGAGAACGATGGCTACGATGATTCCGTAGGAAGAGGCGAGTAGGGCCAGAGTGGGAGTGCCTTTTGCGCTGAGGCGGCCGAGTGCGCTCGGAGCCCATCCGGTGCGGGCAAGCGAGAAGAGCATGCGGGAGGAGATGTAGAGGGCGGCGTTGGCTCCGGAGAGTGCGGCGGTAAGCACCACGAAATTCATGAAGTGAGCGGCACCTGGGATATTTGCTGCGCGGAAGACGGTGACGAAGGGACTTTCGGTGACGCCGGCGCGGTTCCAGGGCATGACGCCGACGAGGATGGTGATGGCTCCCAGATAAAGGATGGAGAGAGTGAGAAAAGTCCAGCGCACGGCGCGGGCAACGGTTCGGGCGGAAGTCGACTCGCCGGAGGCTACGGCAACGAACTCCACTCCACCAAAGGTGTAGATCGCGAAGGTAATGGCGAGAAGCGGCGCAGCTACACCTAGAGGGAAGAATCCGCCGTGCGTTGTGTATTGCGGAGCGGAGCGCCCGGCCAGAAGCAGGGCGGCGCCGAGGGCGATGAAGATGGCGATCACGACGACCTTGATCATGGCGAACCAGAATTCGAAGCGTCCGTAGTTGTGGACGCTCAGAAAATTGACAGCGAGAAGGAACAGGGAAAAGGCGAAGACCCAGACGAGCGCTGGAACATTCGGGAACCAGAGTTGCATGTACGTTGTGGCGGCGACCATCTCGGCGCCGATCGAGATGGCGATGGCGAGCCAGTAGCCCGCTCGGGAGATGAATCCGGCCCACTGGTTAAGATAAAGATCGCCGTAGACGCCGAAGGAACCTGCGGCGGGATGAGTGCTGGCAAGTTCTCCGAGGGCGAGGGCAACGGTCCAACTGATGAAGGCGGCGAGGAGGAAGCTGAGGATGACGGCCGGTCCGGCGAGTTCGATGGCGGCAGCGGTGCCGAGAAGCAGGCCGGTGCCGATCGAGCCACCGACGGCGACCATGGTCATTTGGCCGGCGGTGAGTTCGTGGCGGAGTCCGGTTTCGCGGTTGGTCGATGAAATAGCAGATTTCAAGGTTCAGGTTTTCAAGTTTCAAGGGTTCGTACTCGTATATCAGAAAAGGCAGGGTTCAGGGGCTTCGAAGATTGTGGCGCAGTTTGCGCAAGGCTTGAACCACGGAGGGCACGAAGGTGCACGAAGGGGTTTGGCACGATACCCGAAACCTTTAAACCTTTACGCCTTTTGATCTGAGGCGCTGGTGGCGGATAAGGATTCGGTGAAATTTAGTTCTGGCAAGGCGGCGGGGCGGGCGACTACGACACGATCGCGACCGGCGCGCTTGGCCTGGTAGAGAGCATCATCGGCGAATTTGATCAGCAGATCGACGCGATCGGTAGTCTCGTCGAAGGCAGCCAGTCCGATGGAACAAGTCAGCTCGGTAGGCGGGCGGTCAGGCTGAAGGTGATATTCCTTGAGGCGCTTGCGGATTTCCTCGGCGCGCGCAGTAGCTTCGCAAAGCGAACATTCGGGCAGGATGAGAGTGAATTCTTCGCCGCCGTAGCGGCAAGCGATGTCTTCGGCGCGGACCATACGAATGAGCATCTCGCCCACAGCGGCCAGAGCCTGGTCGCCGGCGGTGTGACCGAAATTGTCGTTGTAGCGTTTGAAGTGGTCAAGGTCGAGCATGATGACGGAGAGGGGACGGCGCTTGCGGCGGGCGGAATGCAGTTCGCGTTCCAGGAATTCCTGCATGTAGCGGCGGTTGTAAAGACCGGTGAGCGGATCGCGAATCGCCTCGAGACGAAGAGCTTCCTGAAGATTGACGTTGGCGATGGCGAGGGCGATGTGCTCGGCGACACTAGCGGCGAGTTGCCGGCGGCGGGAAAAAGAATCGGAATCGGCGTCAGTGTCCGACTCGAGGGAAGAGTGATGGAGACGGTCGTCTTCCTGAATGGTGAGGATCCCGATGGCGTTGCCATTGGCAATGAGGGGAATGCACACGGAGGGACCTTCTCCGCGGAGGTGAGTGCAGCGGCTGTTCGTGCCGCCCCCGGACTGAGCATGGGTGCGCCCGCGGCGAAGTGCCCAACATTGATCAGGCGCGAAGATCTGGTCGGCGGGGAAGAGCATTCCCCATTCGGCTGAGGATTGGAGGCGGTTCCCGGACGCGCTGAGCAGCGCCACGCTGCCGGAGAAGCCGGGAAAGAGGCGACGCAGGCGCTCTGGAATCAGCCGAAGGACCTCTTCGCGAACGGCGCAGGCGTGCAGGACGCTGCCGAGTTCGCTGATCTGAGTGATCTCGGAGGTTTGCCGGCGGGCATCTTCAAGCAAGCGGCCAATTCTCCGATGAGACGCGGTGAGTTGCTCCTGCGCGGCGTGGCGTTGGACGATTTCCTGTTGCTGGTGGAATTGAGTGAGGGCCAGGCGCAAGGTGAATGCAAGCAGCGATGCGGCGATAGCCACGTCGGTGAGAGCGCTACCATAGGCTGCTTTCCAACGATTGGTCAGCAACCCAACACAGCAAAGCATGGAGACGAGAGCGATGTTGGTGCCGAGGAAGCCGACAAAGTTGGTGACCGGCGTCGTCGCTTCGAGTTCCACGGCGGGAACCCAACTGATGGCGACCATAGCGGCGGCGATCTGGGGGGCGGCCCAGCCAATATTGAACCAGGCGGCGGCGGTCACGTAATGATGCAGATCGATCCAGTCCCCTGTCGGCGTAGCTATGGCGCAGACGAGCAAAAAGATCGCTAGACGGAGTATCAAGCGGCGAGTGTCTGGGACGCGAGAGAATTGCAGGCGGACGACCACCGCGATGAGGAGAAGCAGGCTCTGTGCGTCACTGATCGTGATGTTGTGCAGGAGCGCATCCGCCGGCAACATGCTGCGCGCCGGCAGGAAGAAAAAAGTCGAGTAGAGCAGGCCGACGACGATCGCAATCTGCACCAGGGCGAGAATCGTCTCCGTCTTAATTTGCGCGCTTCGATTGGTTTCGGGGAGGAAGAGCATCATCAGGATCGGCCGCCGTAGAGGCAGTACAGCAAGCGCAAGGTCGAGTCGGACAAGGTAGTTTGCGCGGTTAACGTGTCATAGGCCTGGAAGGAAGTGGGAACCAGTAAAACCATCAGGACAGCCGCGAATAGAAACCAAAACAGAGCGTTAATACCTTGCGCCCGCCGAAAGGCAGTCCAGGCGCAGGCGAGAGCCAGAAGGCTATCCAGCACGACGATCGACTCCGCAAAGCCGCAACCCGCGCGGCCGGTTCCGAGGAGAAGGAAGCCTACGATCTGGGCCGCGGTAAGTGCGGCGAAAGCAAGGCCCATGCTCCAGACCGGACTTATGGCTGTAAATTTGCCGAGGCGGGATGAATTGGGCAGCTCGGGATTGACCTTGGTAATCATTCGCTGTAGCTCTGAAGTTGAGGAAGACACACCAAACCTCATGGTTGAGATCGGCGGAACGGCTGAAACACTCTAGTTTTGGCGGGCGAGCAGATGGGAGAGAAGGTAGTGTTCTGATGGCTTGCCCGGCGATTGTAAGGGCCTCCGTCGGCTCAGGGAGGCGGCGCTTCTTTGATTGAGCGTGAGTGCGCGGCAATTGAGGGCGAGACGGCGGCGTGACTTTCGTAATCGTCGATCTGGCGAAGCGCGTTGCTGGGGTAGAGGTCGAATCCTAGAATCGAAAAGGAACACTCTGTCTGCTCCAAAGACTTAAGACCGCCAATGCCGGAAAATCCTAATCGTGCCGAGATCGCCCGCCGCGTAGAAAAGGCGGAGAAACTCTTGCAAAAGGGGAAGACGGCTGACGCGCTGGCGGAATACCTGCTTATTCTCGAGAGCGATCCAACGAATGACAATGTTCGGCAAATGGCAGCGGACTTGTGTTTGTCGTTGAATAAGGGACCGCAAGCGGTGCGCCTTATGGGTGAGTTATTCGAGCGGCAGGTGACCGCCGCCGATGCCACCCGCGCCAGTCTCACTTATAAAAAGCTGGCGCGCTATACCAATCCTACGTGGGAACAGAAGGTGCGCTTTGGCCAATTGCTCGAGCAATCCAATAAGAAGCTGGCGATCGGCACCTATGAAAATGCGCTCGAGGATTTGAATAAGCAGGGAAGGAAAGAAGAGGCATTGCTGGTTCTTCAGCGCATCGTCAGTTTGGAGCCATCGCAGCCGAACCACTTGCGAATTGCCGAAGTCTCGGCGCAACTGGGCGAGCATGTGATGGCGTCGCAGTCGTTTTTGCAATTGGCGGAACTGACGGAGGCAGCTGGCGCGAACGCCGGTCAGTGGTTCGAGCGCGCGTACACGGAGAATCCGGCGGACGCGAAGATCGCTCTAGCCTATGGCAAGAGCCTGCTGACGCGGGGCGAAGCGGGAGCGGCGATTTTTATATTCGAGCCGCTGGTGCATGCCGGAGACGCATCGCTTGAACTCCGCGATCTTTATGCGCAAGCGCTGCTGTTGGCCGACCGATGCCTGGAGAGCGAGCCGCTGATCTGGGCACTATTCGAGCAGAATCCGGCGCGCATTCATCAGGTGGTCGGTTTGATCGGAAAGATGATCGACTCCGAACTGGACGCGGAGGCGGTGGCGCTGGCACGCAAGTTGGAAGCTTTCCAGCGGCGCCGGGGAGAACGGCGATCGTTTATCACGACCATGCAGGAGCTGTTGGCTTCGCACAGGCCGTCGGCGGAGATGCTGGAATTTCTGGCAGAACTTTTCAACGCCTCAAATCGCGAGACCGACTACGCACAGGCGCTGCTAAAACTTTTCGATCTGTACTGTACCAAACACGATTATCAGAAAGCGGGCGAATGTCTGGACCGTGCAGCGGAAGTGGATCCCTACGAGACGGGGCATCAGAAGCGGCTGGAGGCGCTGCGCGGCAAGATTGACGATCAGCGCTTCAACGTGATCGCTTCGCGCTTTTCCGCAACCGTGAAGAAAGAGGAGCATGCGGTGAAGGCTCCGGAGCCGACGCTGGGGCCGGCGGCGTTGCAGGATCTGATGCTGCAAGCGGAAATTCTGGTGCAGTACGGCATGCGCTCGAAAGCCATCGAGCGACTGCAGAGAATCCAGGAACTTTTTCCCGGCGAAGAAGAGCGTAACCCGGAGTTGCAGAAGCTCTACATGGCAGCTGGCATCGAACGGCAGTATGCCAAGGCTGCGCCGGTGGGCGCGCCTGCGCCGGTCGCTACGCCTGCCGCTCCGAGTGTCGATGCGCCAATTGCGGCGGCCGCGGTGACGGCGGCGAGCGATGCGGCGGACGTCAGCAGCCTGGCGCGAGTGGCCGAGATTACGCGCAAACTTTATCACCAGGGAAATGCGGAAGGAGTTTTAAAAACGACGGCGAACGAAATTGGCTCGAACTGGCGCACGGCGCGTTGCATTGTCGCGTTGCGCAAGCCCGGCCTGCCGCCTTCGAGTATCCAGGAATATCACATGGACGGCCTTATTCCCGCGAGCTCCGGGGCGCTGGTCAGCCTGATAGAAACGGTCCAGGATTTGGCGGTGGCGCGGGGCACGGTAATGGTGAGCGACGCCAAAAATTCGCCCGAGTTGCTGGGCGTGCGCAATTCTGTCGAAGAATTGCAGATCGAATCGCTGTTAGCGCTGCCGCTTACCGAAGGTAACGACAGTAGTAAAGAGCAGATCGGAGTGCTGATCCTGACGCAAAACATGGGGCGCATCTGGCAGGCGGCCGAGGTGCTTGTGATACGCACGCTGAGCGATCAGGTATTGATTGCGCTCAACAATGCCGGGCTACGGCGTCTGGTCAAGAATCTCTCGGTGACCGACGAAAAATCAGGATTGCTGAAGCGGGCTTCGTATCTCGATCTTTTACAGGCGGAGACGCGGCGCGGCTTGCAGCAGGGAACCACCGTCACGGTGCTGCTCATGCAGTTTGGGCGGCGCAGCGCGCTGATTAAAGAATATGGCGAGCAATCGGTCACGGCGGTGATGGAGCAGATTGGGCAACTCTTCTCGGCGAACATTCGAACCAACGATCTGGCCTTCCGCTATGAGGCGACAACGGTGGCGCTGGTGCTCGGCGATACGGGCGAAAAAGAAGCGTTGCTAGCGGTCGAGAAATTGCGGCGCTTACTGACCGAAGTGCGATTCCCGGGAAAAGATAAGGGAGTCGAATTCAGCGCCGGGCTGGCCCAGGCCGTGATGCGGCAGCATTTCGATCCGGTGGATATTGTTACTGAAGTAGCCAACCGCGCTGATCATGCGCTCGAACTGGCGGTGGCGCAAGGCGCAGGGAAGATTGTGAGCCAGGCACCGCAGTTTGCCGCGTCGGCAGCGGTAGCGTAAGTTCAACCGCTCTAACCGCAGAGGACGCGGAGAGCGCCGAGAAGCCCTTCGAACCTCAACAAACCTTGAGCCCCTGTCCCCTGCTAAACTCACAAGTTGCCGTAAGAGCGGCACACCCTCTGGTCATCCTGAGCGAAGCGAAGAACTATGCATTCAGCCGGCGTTGGCAAAATGCATGGGTTCTTCGCTTCGCTCAGAATGACATGTTTTAAGTAGTCAGCGCGAAGGAAGCAATTATGGAAATCAAGAAAGTTGGTGTTCTCGGTTGTGGCCTGATGGGTTCCGGCATAGCGCAGGTGTGCGCTACTGCTGGGTTTGACGTTACTGTGCTCGAAGTCGAGCAGAAGTATCTCGACAAGGGGTTTGCCGGGATTGAGAAGTCGTTGGCTAAGTTTGCCGAGCGCGGCCCTGATAAAGGCGGAATCACTCCGCAGCAGAAGGATGAGATTCGGGCGCGGCTTAAAGGCACGACTAGCAGGGCAGACCTCGCCGATTGCGACATTGTTATTGAAGCCATCATCGAGAACGTTGACGAGAAGAAGAAGATGTATGCATCTCTCGATGGCATCGTTAAGAAGGACGCGATTTTTGCCTCGAATACTTCTTCGATCTCGGTGACAGAGCTTTTGACTTCGGTGAAGCGTCCGGAGCGATTTATCGGGTTGCATTTTTTTAATCCGGTGCCGCTGATGAAACTGGTCGAGGTGGTGAAGACGATTGCTACGGCGCCTGAGGTGTACGACGCGGCTTACGAGTTTGCTAAGCAGCTGGGGAAGGTGCCGGTGCGGACTTCGGATAAGACCGGGTTCGTCGTCAACCGGCTGCTGGTGCCTTACTTGCTCGATGCGATCCGGGCTTATGAAGAGGGCGTGGGGTCGATCGAGGACATTGATAATGCGATGAAGCTAGGGTGCGGGTATCCGATGGGGCCGTTTACTTTGCTGGATTTTGTTGGACTCGATACGACTTACTACATTACGCACGTGATGTATGACGAGTTTAAGGAGCGGCGGTTTGCGTCGCCTCCGCTGCTGAAGCGGCTGGTGATGGCGGGGTGGTATGGGCGGAAGTCGGGGCGCGGGTTCTATGATTATTCGAATCCGGAGAAGCCGGTAGCGGGGAAGTTCTAAAGCAGAGGTTAGGGGGGCAGATTGCAGAGGTTTCACCCGGCTTGCTAAAGCTTGGTTTTGTACCCCCGCCTACAAGACCAAGTGATTTGAGTCGAATATTATGACCTACGAAAACCTTCTTCTGGAAAAGAAAAACGCCATCGCTTACGTCACCGTCAATCGCCCCAAAGTGCTCAATGCCCTCAACGGGGCCACCATCGAAGAGTTGCGTGGAGCGTTTCACGACATTAAGAACGATGCGGGCATTCGCGTTGTCATTCTGACCGGGGCGGGCGAGAAGGCTTTTGTGGCTGGAGCGGATATCGGCGAACTGGCGAAGCAGGATCCTGTCTCCGGTAAGGCATTTGCGCAGCGCGGGCAGAGCGTGCTTAATCTGATTGAGAATCTGGGCAAGCCGGTGATTGCGTGTATTAATGGATTTGCGCTGGGCGGCGGATGCGAACTGGCGCTGGCTTGCACGATGCGTTTGGCTAGCGATCACGCGAAGCTCGGGCAGCCGGAGGTAAAGCTGGGGATTATTCCGGGATATGGCGGGACGCAGCGGTTGGCGCGGCTGGTAGGCAAGGGGCTGGCTATGCAGATGGTGCTGGCGGGGGAGATGATCACGGCTCAGGAAGCGCATCGCGTTGGGCTGGTGAACGAAGTGACTTCGGCAGCGGAGTTGATTCCGCGGGCGGAGGCTCTTGCCGCTAAGATCATTGCGAATGCTCCGCTGGCCGTGCAGTACGCTATAGAGGCGGTCAACAAGGGGATGGAGATGACGCTCGCCGAGGGGCTGTTTTTGGAGGCCGCTTTGTTTGGGGTCTGCTGCGCGACTGACGATAAGAAGGAAGGGACGGCGGCGTTTTTGGAGAAGCGGGCGGGGGCGTTTAACGGGAAGTAAAGTCAGAGGCTTCACCACAGGGGACACAGAGGTCCACAGCGGAAGGCTTTTTGCCACGGAGACACGGAGACACGGAGTCACGGAGAGAACCACGAAAGAGAAAATAAAAATCGAGCGTCCTCCCGAACCTGCCCTGGCTGTCATTGATGGCGGACTGAGTGCGGCTGGTAAGCGCTTCGCTCTTGTCGTCTCACGCTTTAATTCGTTTATTACCGAGCGGCTTTTTCAGAGCGCTTACGATGGGCTGCTGCGGTCTGGCGCTAAGAAGACGGACGTTGCGCTGGTGCGCGTTCCCGGTGCATTCGAGATTCCTCTCGCCGCTCGCGCACTCGCTGAAACGAAGAAGTACGATGCGATTATTTGCATTGGCTGTCTGTTGCGTGGAGATACGGCTCACTATGACGTGATCGTGAACGAAGTCACGCGCGGCATCGGGCAGTCGGCGCAGGAGACTGGCGTTCCTCATGCTTTTGGCGTGCTGACTTGCGAGACGCTGGAGCAGGCCATTGATCGGGCCGGGTTGAAGATGGGGAACAAGGGGCTTGAGGCGGCGCTGGCTGCGGTAGAGATGGCGAATCTGCGGGAGGCAGTCGTTGGTCGTCGGTCGTTGGTCGTTGGCAAAGGCAAGAACAAAGGTAAAGGCCGCGAGGCGAAGCGTTGACCATCGCGCCGCTGTCCAACCTTGTACACTAAAAACGAAATCGCGAACGACTAGCGACTAACGACCGCCATGGGCACTCGACGCAAATCCCGCGAACTGGTTCTGCAGATGCTTTTTCAGGCGGATATGGGGAAGCAAACGCCGGAGCTCGTGCGCAAGACCTTTTGGGCGGAGCGCAGCAATGTCGAGGACGAGGTGCGCGGGTTTGCCGATGATCTGTTTCGCGTGGCGAGCGATCGGCTGGTCGAGATCGACGGGCTGATCGGGAAGCATACAGAGCACTGGCGCATGGATCGGATGGCGACGGTTGACCGCAATGTATTGCGGGGAGCGGTGGCGGAATTTCTGGGGTATCCGGCTACGCCTCGGGCGGTGGTGATTAATGAGGCTCTTGAAATTGCGCGCAAGTTTTCTACTCCGGAGTCGGTGCAGTTTATCAATGGCGTGCTCGATAGCGTTGGGAAAGAAGTGGGGACGTAGGAAAGCGGCTGTCAGCTCTCAGTTAAAGCGAATCAGCGCGGAAAGCGGTCTTGAAAGGACTCTGGGAAGCAAGCTGGCGGCTACCTCAGGGGCTAAAGCCCAATCCATAGGGCTCCGTTACGGCACGGCTAAAGCCGTGCCCTGCCCAAAACCGATTGGGTTCTAGTGACTTCCTCCCCACCCCACCCAAACTCGCAATTGTTAATAATCATTGCGGTTTGATCACCACCAGATTGGGCAGGCACAGCGGGCCGTTTCCACCCTGGCTGTTACACATGTTGGGATTGTTATTGTCGTCGATGTTGACGTAAGGCACCTGCTGGTAGTCGCCTTGAGTGATGGTATTGACGATGTGCACGGAGCCAGCGGCGCATACAGGGGGCTTGGTGTTGGGCACATATTGATCGCAGGCGGCGACGTAGACCTGGCTGCCGTCGGAGGTAGCGTCGGCGGAGAGCGGGTTGCTGTTGCCAACCAGCGGGATGGATGTCGTGGTTCCGTTGTTTACGTTGAATATCAGTACGGCGCCAATGTTTTGGGCGACCATGATGAGCGCGGTGCCATCGCCGACGAGCCGCTCGAAGATGGGAGTGAAGTTACCCTGCCCGAGATTGTAGGTTTGGCCTGCGCTGAAACTCAGGAAAGTGGGAGGGTTGCAGGTGAACTGCATCTGTGGCGTGTACGGTATTGGACGCTGGCGGAATTGCGCCTGCAAAGTCTCGATGTAAGGGGGCTGCAAGGCGAGGACATCCTGGGTTTCCCATAGGATGCTGCCTGTTTCGAAGGGTTCGGGAAGGTTGGGGGACGGGAAGAGTTTTATCGGTGTTCCGGTTGTGACTATGGAGTCGAGTGCCACGCTTCCCTCATTGGGGAGCGAACAGGTGGAATAGGCCGTAACGGCATCGCTGGTATTGCCGAGCGGGAGAGAGGTTCCGGCGACATAGGCGAAGCTGCCGTCGGAAGAGAATTCGATGTCGGTTGCCGTAGGCGCGATTGGAATCTTGGTCAGCGCGTTGACGGGAGAGTAGATGTACATGTTGCCGAGGTTGGTGACGATGAAGACTTTCGACTGGTCGGGAGAGAACGAGGCAGCGGTCGCGGTTTCGCTGTTGGAGAGAACGAGGTCGACGGGAGCGGCGCTGGTGGCGCCGCTGTTGTAAATGTAGACCTGGCTGGGAGTGGACTTGGTGTCGGAGATTACCACCTGCTTGCCGTCGTTCGAGATATTCAGGACCTTGCCGCACAGGGAGACATAGCAGGGGGTCGGCGAGTTCGAAACCAGGGTGGCGGTTGTGGTCGAGGAACCAATATCCAGGTACATCAGGCCGAGATCGGTGCCAAAGTAAATGCGCGACGCGTAATTGATCATCATGGAATTGGGCGTGCGCGGCAATGTGTAGATGGTTGTGCCGATGGGGATGAGCCCCGGTTTTACCGAAAACAGGGCGCTGGTGCAGCCAGGTTGACCGTTGCAGTCGGTGGTCGCGACATAAGCGGTGTAGGTGGGGACGATTGAGGTGGAAGTAACGTCCACGGAGATGGTGCCGAATCCTTTTGTCAGGTTGGGCGGCTTGCATTGTGGCCCCAGGCTCGCGTCGTAGTCGGTGGCGTAAACGGGGAGGCTGGGAACAGCGGTGGTTTGCCCAGGCGGGGTGAATCCGGACACTCCCACATTGCAACTGGGGGGACTACAGGAGGCGAAGAGCGTCGCGCCGCCAAGGTTGTTCTTGGCGCTGGCGTTGTTGCTGCCGGTGGAGTTAGTGGTCGTGGCGAAGTTCGCGACCTCGGGATTGGTTGTGCTCCAAGTAAGGGGCGGATTGCTGAGCGGGGTGTTGTTGGCGACGCCGCACAGGCTATCGACCGCAATGGCGTTGACGCCGACGCTGGTGCCATTATTTACGGAGATAGAATTTCCCTGCCCTGCCTGGCCGTTGATCTGGAGATAGATGGCTTGAATCAGGCAGGTAGTGTAGAGATAGGCGCTGCTGGTGGTTCCTGAGACAGTGGCATAAAGCTGGGTTACGCCCGGAGCCTTGGCAGTGGTGAGAACCTGGTTGAGCACGGTGGCCTGATTTTGCGGGATATAGGGAGCGGTCGTGACGACGCTGGCATTGCTCGAGGACCAAGTGATGGGTCCGACCGAGGTAGTGATATCGGCCCCGTTGCTGTAGGCGAACGCTTCGAAGCGCCAGGTTTGCCCTTGGGAAAAGCAGTTGTAGGGAGGGGCGATTCCCTCGGCGGAATTGCTAATCTGCACGCTATCTACGTGCATGTGGACGTACACAGTGGTGGGCGCGCTGCTGACGCCGTTGATGACTGCGGTTACCAGCGCGACTCCGGGATTGCCGGGGCTGCAAAAGGCGACACTGGCGTCCCAAGCGCCGGCGCAGGCGTTTCCGTTGCTGGCTACCGCAAGCGGCGAGGGATTACTGCTACCCGACGGGACACTGACGACAAATTGAATGCTCACCGGGAGCACCGTGTGTCCGGTTGAATCTTTGCCGGTGGCGCTGAAGGCCAGAGTGGCACCCACGTCCAACGATAGGGTGCTGGTGGGGCTCAAGGTAACCGATACCACACCGCCCTCGCCCGGGGTGCTGCTGTTCTTACCCAGGCACCCGGTGAGTGCGAGCATAAAAAAGATGATGGCCGACGAAAGAAGTAAACCGAGACCGCAACGATGCATGAATCCTCCTCGCGACCGTTTGCCAGGCGCGAGCCGTAAAAAGTCTTTGGGTGGAAAAGTGTCAGTGTAGCAAAAATTATGTGTTGCAGGTTTCAAGGTTTCAGAGTTTCAAGGTTTCAAAACCAGAGCCCATGGGCTGCGGCATCCCGTTCGTCGAAAAGCTGAGACGTCAACTCCGGGTTTTGAAACGTTGAAACTCTGAAGCTTTGAAACCTGGTTTTTAAGATGCTTGCAACAATGGTTGACGATGTGCGAGCCACTTGTTATTATCAAACAGTTCCGCGAGTTTAATAGCTGTGCAGAAATACGTGCCCGGTGGGAGTAAAGCTGGGAACGCCCTCGCTGAAACATCCTGCGAAAACCTTGGCGCCCAAGTCAGCGGTAGCGACTTGGAAACACGCGAGGCTATGCAGGGTAAGCAGACGAAACGGAGCGCCTCCGGTCGACCCAGAATTTGGAGTCAGGCTAGGCGTGGCGTCACCGTCGTCGGCGATTAGTCTGAGCGGGAAACTGAACGAATCCTCACCAGCATGAATCGTGCTGTGCGGTGAGAGTATGGCTGGGCGCGACAGCCTGTGCCAGAACCGAGATGGGATGAAATCCCATCTTTCGGGTGCGGTTTGTCGTTAGTCGCTGGTCATTCGTCGTTCGCGAGCAGGTTTTGCTAACGATCAACGACTATCGGCTAACCACTTTGAGGAGCTGCAAGAGTGCCTACATTTAATCAGCTGGTGAAATTCGGCCGCGAGCGGACGAACTATAAGACGGCGAGTCCGGCGCTGCAATCGTGCCCGCAGAAGCGCGGAGTTTGTACGCGCGTGTATACCCAGACGCCGAAGAAGCCGAACTCGGCGCTGCGTAAAGTGGCGCGCGTACGCCTAACCAATGGAATTGAAGTAACGACCTATATTCCGGGCGTAGGCCACAACCTGCAGGAGCACTCGATTGTGTTGATCCGGGGTGGCCGCGTGAAAGATCTGCCGGGCGTACGGTATCACGTGGTGCGCGGAACGCTGGATGCAACTGGCGTCGCGGGACGGAATCAAGGGCGCTCGAAATATGGTACGAAGCGCGCCAAGAAAGCATAAGAACGGTTGCCAGTGGTCAGTGGCCAGTTGCCAGTGACGCGCTGCGAAATAGAAGCGAGAGCTGAGAATGCCGAGAAAAGGACACACTCCGAAACGGACAGTCGATGCTGATCCTATCTACGGATCGGATCTGGTGACGAAGTTCATCAACTCGATGATGTGGCAGGGAAAGAAATCGACTGCCGAGGGTATCTTTTATAAGTCGCTCGAGAAGTTGAAGGAAAAGGGTGGCGACGAACCATTGAAGCTTTTCACCAAAGCGGTGGAGAACGCGAAGCCGCTGCTCGAAGTGAAGACGCGGCGCGTCGGCGGCGCGAACTATCAGGTGCCGATCGAAGTTGCTCCCGATCGCCGCACGTCGCTCGCGATTCGTTGGATTGTGAGCTATGCCCGCGGACGCGGCGAAAAAGGAATGATTGAGAAGTTGACCAACGAGTTGCTCGACGCGTCGAACGGCAAAGGCGCCGCCATCAAGAAGAAAGAAGATGTGCATCGCATGGCGGAAGCAAATAAGGCGTTTGCGCATTACCGGTGGTAGATCGGCCGTTAGCCTTTAGCCATTGGCTTTTAGCTAGAGCCGATTTAGCTAAAGGCTAAGAGCTAATTGCTAAAAGCAGAATTTTCAGAGCCCCAGAAAGATTAGAGAAGATCGTGCCTAGAACAGTCCCATTAGAACGTTGCAGGAACATCGGCATCATGGCCCACATCGATGCCGGGAAGACCACGACGACGGAGCGCATCCTGTTTTATACGGGAAAGACGCACCGTATCGGCGAGGTCCACGAAGGCACTGCCACCATGGACTGGATGGAGCAGGAGCAGGAGCGCGGCATCACGATTACCTCCGCCGCGACGACCTGCACCTGGCGCGACATTCGCATCAATATTATCGATACGCCCGGCCACGTTGACTTTACGGCTGAGGTGGAGCGATCGCTGCGCGTGCTCGACGGCGCGGTCGCGGTGTTTGACGCGGTGCATGGGGTGCAGCCGCAGTCGGAAAAAGTCTGGCGGCAAGCCGATAAGTACGGCGTGCCCAGGATTTGCTTTATCAACAAAATTGACAAGATGGGTGCCGATTTCGAGCATGCCGTCGATACCCTCCGCAAGCGCCTCAACGCCAAGCCGGTCGCGATTCAGATCCCCATCGGACAAGAAGACAAGTTCAAGGGCGTGATCGATCTCATCGAGATGAAGTCCATCATCTGGGAGGACGAATCGATTGGCGCGGAGTACGTGGTCGGCGACATTCCCGCGGACTTGCAAAAAAAGGCTGAGGCGTTTCACACCCAACTGGTCGAAACCGTTGCCGAAAATGACGATGACATTCTGCACAAGTTTCTCGAAGGCGAAGCGATTTCGGCCGACGAACTGAAGCACTCGCTGCGCAAATCGACGATCGGGCTGAAGCTGTTTCCCGTAGTTGTGGGGACGGCGTTCAAGAATAAGGGTGTGCAGCCGTTGCTCGATGCGGTGGTCGATTATCTGCCTTCGCCGCTTGACACGAAAGAGACGCACGGCCTCGATCCCGATACGGGGAAGACGATCACGCGCAAAGCGAACGACAGCGACCCCTTCTCGGCGCTGGCCTTCAAGATCATGGCCGACCCGTTTGTCGGTCAGTTGACGTTTATCCGCGTCTACTCCGGACAGTTGAAATCAGGCGAGTCGGTGATGAACTCGCGCACGCAGAAGCATGAGCGCATCGGGCGCCTCTTGAAGATGCACGCCAACAAGCGCGAGGATATTCAGGAAATTCTCGCGGGTGACATCTGCGCGGTGGTGGGGCTGAGAAACGTTGGCACCGGCGATACGATTTGCAACGAGAAGCATCCGATCACGCTGGAATCGATCGTTTTTGCGGTGCCGGTTATATCGGTTGCGGTCGAGCCGAAGACCAAGGCCGATCAGGAAAAGATGGGCATGGCGCTCTCGCGGCTGGCGCAGGAAGACCCCACCTTTAAAGTTCATACCGACCCTGACAGTGGGCAGACGATTATCAGCGGCATGGGCGAGTTGCATCTCGAGATCATCGTCGACCGCATGATGCGCGAGTATAAAGTCGAAGCAAATGTGGGCAAGCCGCAGGTGGCGTATCGCGAGACTATTCGCAAGCACGCCGAAGCGGAAGGCAAGTACATCCGCCAGACCGGCGGCCGCGGGCAATACGGCCACGCGAAGATTTATCTCGATCCGAACGAGCCGGGTAAGGGCTACGAATTCATCAACGAGATCGTGGGCGGCACGGTGCCGAAGGAATTCATCAAGCCGATCGACCAGGGCATGCAGGAAGCGATGGAAGGCGGAGTTCTGGCCGGCTATCCGATGGTCGACATCAAGGCCACACTTTTTGATGGCAGCTATCACGATGTCGATTCCAACGAAATGGCATTCAAGATTGCGGGCTCGATGGCGTTCAAAGAAGCGGCCCGCAAGGCAAGTCCGGTGATTCTGGAGCCGGTGATGGCGGTCGAAGTGGTGACGCCGGAAGATTACGCGGGCACGATCATGGGCGACCTGAGTTCGCGCCGCGGACGCATTGAAGGCATGGAGCATCGTGCCGGTTCGCAGGTGATCAAGGCCATCGTTCCCTTGGCGGAGATGTTCGGCTACGCGACACACATGCGCTCGTCGACGCAAGGGCGCGCCGAGTACTCGATGCATTTTGCGCGCTATGAAGAAGCTCCGCGGCATGTGGCGGAAGAGATTATCGCCAAGACGCAGGGGAAGGCCGCACCCAGGTGACAGAACACCCAGCGGTTCGTCATCGATCGCAGGTTTTGGGTGGCGAGCGGCAGGCGGGCAGATTTTGAAATGGTTTTCGGTAGCGGTGGAATTTGGACGAGGTTGTTATATCAGTCCGACGGCTACTTGACGACTGAAGTACGGTGCGAGTCTCCGGAATCGCGGCAGTATCGAGTAAGAGATTTCTGGGCTTGGCATCGAAGTTTTGAAAATTTTCGCTCGCGATTTCAGTTGGAGTACGAGCGCTTCGGAAGGTGGATTCTTTCCGATGGCTTGGTCGAGAAAGAGCAGTTTCTTGGCGCGTACTACGAAGAGATTGACGGCGGGGAAAACGATTCGGTTTTGATTTAGCGAGACGCGGGCGAGGGCGCCCGCGCTACACGGAGCTAGGAAATGGCGAAAGAAAAATTTGAACGGAATAAGCCGCACTGCAACGTGGGGACGATTGGTCACATCGACCACGGCAAGACCACGCTGACGGCGGCGATCACGAAGGTGTTGCAGAAGCACAATCCGAAGATTGTGTTTCGGTCGTTTGATTCGATCGATAACGCTCCGGAAGAGAAGGCGCGCGGCATCACGATTGCCACGGCGCACGTGGAGTACGAGACGGCGAACCGGCACTATGCGCACGTCGACTGCCCGGGCCACGCCGACTACATCAAGAACATGATCACGGGCGCGGCGCAGATGGATGGCGCGATCTTAGTCGTCGCGGCGACCGATGGACCGATGCCACAGACGCGCGAACATGTGCTGCTCGCTCGCCAGGTGGGCGTGCCTTACATTGTCGTGGCGCTCAACAAGTGCGATGCGGTCGACGATCCCGAACTACTCGATCTGGTCGAGCTCGAAGTACGCGAGCTTTTGAAGTCGTATCAGTTTCCTGGCGACGATGTGCCGGTGATCCGGCTGTCGGCTCTGGGCGCGCTGAATGGCGAAGAGAAGTGGGAGAAGCAGATAGACGCTTTGATGGAAGCGGTTGACAAGAGCGTGCCACAGCCGGCGCGCGAACTGGATAAGCCGTTCCTGATGCCAATTGAAGATATTTTTTCGATTCAGGGTCGCGGCACGGTGGTTACGGGACGGATCGAGCGCGGCAAGGTGAAGGTCGGCGAGGAAGTGGAAATTGTCGGCTTCCGCGAGACGCGCAAGACGGTTGTGACCGGCGTCGAGATGTTCAAGAAGCAGCTCGACGAAGGCATGGCAGGAGACAATGCGGGCCTCTTGCTGCGCAGTATTGCGAAGGAAGATGTGGAGCGCGGCATGGTGTTGGCGAAGGGCGGATCGATTACTCCGCACACGAAGTTCAAGGCGGAAGTCTACATTCTGACCAAAGAAGAAGGCGGGCGGCATACGCCATTCTTTAAGGGATATCGTCCGCAGTTTTATCTGCGCACGACGGATGTGACGGGGATTGCGGAGTTGCCGGAAGGCACGGAGATGGTGATGCCGGGCGACAACGTGAGCCTGGTGATCGAACTGATCACGCCCGTGGCGATGGAAAAAGGCTTGCGCTTTGCGATTCGCGAAGGTGGGCACACCGTCGGCGCGGGTACGATTGCCGAGATTGTGAAGTAGGGCAGGTCAGAGGTGAGAGGTCGGATTGCAGAAGTGAAACAGGAGTAAGCGGCTTGCAGATTGCCGCCAGATCTTTCTTCCCGGGGCTTCGAAGTAAAGGCGAGCCGGGAGGGGCAAAGAGAGTGACACAGTGAGTGGACAAGAAAGAATTCGCATACGGTTGAAAGCTTACGACTATCGCATTCTGGATCAGTCGACGGGCGAGATTGTGGAGACGGCGAAACGCACCGGCGCGCAGATTGCCGGGCCGATTCCATTGCCGACGATGAAGAATAAATACTGCGTGCTGCGTTCACCGCACGTGGATAAGAAGTCGCGGGAAGCATTTGAGATCCGCACCCACAAGCGGCTGCTCGATATCCTCGAGCCGACGCAGCAGACGGTCGATGCGCTGATGAAGCTCGATCTGCCGGCGGGCGTGGATGTGGAGATTAAGGCGTTCGGCAAGGAACATAAGTAGCTGTAGTCGGCGGGCGAGACGCCCACCGGACAGCCGGCGAGACGCCGGCGCTACAGTCCCAGCCAATAGCCGCCATTGAAGTGTTGGCGAGCCATGCTGGGAACGGAGAAGGAAATGGCAAGAGTTACAGGAATTCTAGGGAAAAAAGTCGGCATGACGCAACTCTTCGATTCGAAGGGCGATGTGCGGCCGGCGACCGTTTTGCAAGCGGGGCCGTGCGTGATCACGCAGCACAAGACGCAGACGCGCGACGGCTACGAATCGGCGCAGATTGGCCTGGTTGAGTTTGTGAAAGAGAAGAAGCTGACCAAGGCGATGCGCGGGCATTTTTCGAAGCACAACCTGCCGCCGGTGAAATTTGTGCGCGAGGTTGGAATCGAAGTCGATGCTCCTGGCGAAACGACCGAGGGCGTGATCAAGCCGGGCGACCGCATTCTGGTCGATATTTTTGAAGGCGAGCGTTTTGTCGACGTCATTGGAGTGAGCAAGGGGCACGGCTTTCAGGGTGTAGTGAAGCGGCATCATTTTGGTGGCGGTCCGAAATCGCACGGTTCGATGTTCCAGATTACGGGTTCGATTGGCTCCTCGGCGTTTCCGTCGCGAGTGTTCAAGGGCATGCGAATGTCTGGGCACATGGGCAACACGCGGATCACGACCCGCAACCTGCGCATTCTCGGCGTTGATAAGGACGAGAATCTTCTTGTTGTCGAGGGTAGCGTTCCGGGCGCGAATGGCGGCTACATCATGATTAATAAGGCCAAGAAGCCGCCACGAGAGCGCCGCGGATTTGCCGGTTCGGCGACCGTCGATCCGTTGAAGGCGGCGAAGAGAGCGGCTAAGAAGGGGTAAGGGCAGTTGCCAGTACCCAGTAACGAGTACCCAGTAACCAGTACCCTGTAATGCGAGAAAGATTATGGCAACTATTGATGTCTACAATCTGAGCGGAGCGAAAGCGGGGTCGCTCGAACTGGCCGACGAGGTTTTCGGCGCGGTCAACGAAGACCTGCTCTGGGAGGCGATCACGCACTATCGCGCCTCGGCGCGCGCGGGCACGCACGCCACCAAGAACCGCTGGCGCGTTTCCGGATCGGGCAAGAAGCTCTGGAAGCAGAAGGGGACGGGGCGGGCTCGTATCGGCTCGATTCGTTCTCCGCTGTGGCGGCACGGCGGTACGGTGCATGGACCGCAGCCACGCTCTTACGACTACGCTTTCCCGAAGAAAAAGCTGCTGGGCGCTCTTCGTTCCGCGCTGGCCTCGAAGTTTGCCGACGGCAAGCTGATCGTCGTCAAGGCGTTCGACGTGAAAGAGCCGAAGACAAAGCTGTTTCGCGAGGCGCTCGACAAGTTGAAGATCGAGGGCACGACGCTGATCGTCGACATTTCGACGGCGGAAAACAAGAACCTCGAACTCAGTTCGCGCAACATCGACGGGCTTGAGCTGGTGCGCGCGAACGAAGTGCATCCGTATCACATCATGCGCTACACGCACGTGGTGTTTGCGCAGCCGGCACTTGAGAAATTGCAGGACTCGCTGAAGAAATCGGCCTCGCGGCGTTCGCATGATTCCGAGCCGGAGCCGGCCGAAAAGAAGAAGCCGGCGCGGCGCGCGCGCAAACCGAAGGCGGAGGTGGCCTAGGGCCTGACGAATATGAAATCCGCATATCAGATTATTCAGAAGCCGGTAATCACGGAAAAAGGCCTTGGCATTAAAGAGACGCAGAACACGCTGGTGTTTCAGGTTGCGCCGAAGGCAACGAAGACGGAGATCAAAGAAGCGGTGCAGGCGATCTTCAAGGTAAAAGTATCGTCGGTGCGCACCGCGAATTATCCCGGCAAAGAACGCCGCCGGGGCAAGTTTACTGGGTATCGACCGGATTGGAAAAAAGCGTACGTGCGGCTGAAAAGTGGCGAGAAGATGCCGGAGTACGCGCAGAATCTGTAATGCAGTCGTTCGTTGCTGGTCGTCAGTCGTTCGGAAAATCGAACCGCGATGCTAACGACTAACGACCGACGACCAACGACAAAGATTAGCGAGTTAGATATGGCAATTAAAACCTACAGACCGACAACGCAGACGCTGCGCTACCGCACCTCGGTTACGACCGACGATATTACTTCGTCTACACCGCACAAGGCGCTAGTCGAGGGGAAAATACGTTCCGGTGGGCGGCGCAATTCGGGCGACACGACCATGCGCTTTCGCGGCGGCGGCAACAAGCGCAAGCTGCGGACGATTGATTTCAAGCGCGACAAGCACGGGATTCCGGCGACCGTCGTCACGATCGAATACGATCCGGGACGCTCGGCGCGCATTGCGCTCCTGAGCTACGCCGATGGCGAGAAGCGCTACATTGTCCAGCCCGATGGCTTGAAGGTCGGAGCGAAGATTTTGAGTGGCCCCGAGGCCGACATTCTGGTGGGGAACGCGTTGCCGTTGCGGAATATTCCGCCGGGCACGACGATTCACAACATTGAACTCCGTCCTGGCAAAGGCGCGCAGATGGTGCGCTCGGCGGGCGGTTCGGCGCAGTTGGTCGCGAAAGAAGGCGACTACGGACTGGTGAAGCTGCCTTCCGGCGAAACCCGCAAAGTCGCGCTAGATTGTTTAGCGACGATTGGGCAGGTCGGTAACACGGACCACGAAAACGTGACCTGGGGCAAGGCCGGGCGCACGCGCTGGGTCGGGAAGCGTCCGCATAATCGCGGCGTGTCGATGAACCCGGTCGACCATCCGCACGGCGGCGGCGAAGGTAAAACTTCGGGCGGAAGGCATCCGGTAACCCCGTGGGGCCAGCCGACGCGCGGCTTTAAAACGCGGAATAACAAGCGGACGGATACGTTTATTGTGAACCGCAGGAAAAAGGGTTAAGAGCAGGCTTCACTGATTCAGGTTTCAAGGTTTCAAGGTTTCAGGGTTTCAAGGTTGCAAGGAAAAACCGGCAGCTTCGGTTCTGCACTTACTGAGAGCTGAAAGCTGAGAGCTGAGAGCTGACTTTATGGCACGTTCAACAAAAAAGGGACCGTTCGTGGATGCGCACCTGGCGACGAAAGTAGAAGGCATGAATGCGCGCAACGAAAAGAAGGTGCTGCGGACGTGGTCGCGGCGCTCGACAATTATTCCGGAGATGGTCGGACATACGATTGCCGTGCACAACGGACGGAAATTCATCCCCGTCTATGTGACCGAGAACATGGTGGGGCACAAGCTGGGCGAATTCAGCTTTACCCGGCAGTTCAAGGGACACTCGATGAAGGCGGCGACGGAAGTGGCGGCGAAGCCGGCGGGCGTGCCGGGCGGTCCGGGAGCGATCACTCCGTCGGCACCGAAGGCGTAAAGACGGCTGTTAGCCTTTGGTTTTTGGCTCTTAGCTAAAAGCCAAGAACTAACGGCCAAGAGCTGAGATAAATTATGGAATTTCGAGCGGAAGCTAGATATATGCGGGTGTCGCCGCGGAAGGCGCGGCTGGTGCTGAACCTGATCAAGGGACGGCGCGTGGAAGAGGCGCGCAATACGCTCGCCTTCACCAAGAAGCGGGTGGCGGCGACGGTCGCGAAGTTGTTGCAGTCGGCCATCGACAATGCCAACTTCCTGAGCACGGAAAAAGGTTTGGATGTTGAACTGGACAACCTGTATGTGAAGCATGCGGTGGCGAACGATGGGCCGCGCATGAAGCGGATTCGTCCCGCTCCGATGGGGCGCGCCTACCATTACGTGCGGCGCATCGCGCATCTGGAGATTGTGCTGGCGGAGAAGAACAAGAACGGCGTGGAAGTCGGAACGTCGGCGGCAACAGGCGTGCACGCGGCGAAGCCGGCAGCGCGTCCGCATACGAAGCCGAAGGCCAAGGCGAAAGCGCCGGCGAAGAAGAAAGCAGTTGGCAAGAAAGCTACGGCGAAGAAGTAGGAAGAAGCAAGGTTTCGAGGTTTCAAAGTTTCAAGGAAAAGGCGAATGTGATTCGGGTTTCACGTTGAAACCTTGAAACGTTGGAACCTTGAAACATGCAGTCAAGGAGCAACGATGGGACAAAAAGTTCATCCTTACGGATTCCGGCTCGGCTACACCAAGCCGTGGAAGTCGCGCTGGTTTGTCGAGAAGGATTACGACAAGCTGCTGCTCGAGGACTACAAACTCAAGGCGGAGCTGAAAGACAAGCTCAAGTCGGCGGGCGTGAGTTCGGTCGAGATCGAGCGTCCGGGCAACAAGCTGCGCATCATTATTAAGACGGCGCGCCCCGGAATCATCATCGGGCGCAAAGGCGCGGAGATCGACAAGCTGAAGCAGGACTTGCAGAAGAAGACGACCCGCGAAGTGCATGTCGATATCCAGGAAGTGCATAAGCCTGAACTCGACGCGCAACTCGTCTCCGAGTCGATCGCGCTGCAACTGGAAAAGCGCGTGGGCTTCCGGCGGGCGATGCGCAAGTCGGTCGATTCGGCGCTGCGTTTTGGCTGCAAAGGGATTAAGGTTCGTGTCAGCGGGCGTCTGAACGGCAATGAAATCGCACGCTCGGAGTGGTATCTGCAGGGCAGGTTGCCGCTGCATACGCTGCGCGCGGATATCGATTACGGCTTCACCGAAGCGCGTACGACCTATGGAGTGATTGGCGTGAAGGTCTGGGTTTACAAGGGCGAGATTCTGCCGACGAAAAAGCGGGAAGCGACGCCGGCGCGGGAAGTGACGACGGGAGCATTTTAGAAGATTGCAGAGGTCAGAGGTCAGATTGCAGAGGATGAGAATCAAAGTCACGGAACTGTGAGTTCTTACCGAGAGCTGACAACTGAGAGCTGAGAGCTGACTTATGTTGATGCCAAAGAAAGTTAAGTACCGCAAGCAGCAACGCGGGCGCATGACCGGGAAGGCCTGGCGCGGCGGTTCGCTCGCATTCGGCCAGTATGGGCTGAAGGTGCTGGAGCCGGGGTGGATCACCGACCGCCAGATCGAAGCGAGCCGCGTCGCCATGACGCGCTTCGTCAAGCGTGGCGGCAAGATTTGGATCCGCCTGTTTCCGGATAAGCCCGTCACCAAGAAGCCAGCCGAAACCCGTATGGGCAAAGGCAAGGGCGCTCCCGACCACTGGGTCGCGGTGGTCAAGCCGGGAAAGATTTTGTTTGAGATGGAAGGCGTGACGATAACCGATGCGAAAGAGGCGATGCGTCTCGCGTCGCACAAGCTTCCGCTGCGGACGACGTTCGTGAAGCGCGAAGTGTTTTAGGCGGGAGCGGGGAAAAAGCAGGTCCTTCGCTTCGCTCAGGATGACAAATGTATGGGTAGGGAATTATGAAGGCTGAAAAGATACGCAACTTGACCGACGACGAGCTCAACCACCAGCAGCGGGATCTGGCGGACCAGCTCTTCAAGCTGAAGTTCCAGATGAATATGGGACAGACGGAGAGTTTGAAAAAAATCCGGGGGCTGCGCCGGGATATTGCGCGCGTGCAGACCGTCCGGCGCGAGCAGGAACTGGCCACGGTCAAAACCGAGACGCATAAAACGGAGCCTCGCAAGACCGAGACGAGCAAGGCGCAGACCGGCAAAGCGCAGACCAGCAGAGCGGAGAAACGATAATGGCGGAAACCACGAGCCCGGCCGAAGTACGCAAGCCGCACCACAAGGAATTGATCGGCACCGTCGTCTCGAACAAGATGCAGAAGACGATCGTCGTCGAAGTCACACGCAAGAAGGCGCATCCGATGTACGGGCGGGTGATCTCGATCCGGAAGAAGTTCTATGCCCACGACGAGAAGAACGAGACGCATGCGGGCGATGTGGTGAAGATCGAAGAGTCACGCCCGCTGTCGAAGCTCAAGCGCTGGACGCTGAAGGAAATCGTGCGCAAGACGGCGCTGGTGCCGGAAGTGGACGTAGACGCCGGTTTGGGCGTTTCCGCGAAGTAAGCTGCCGCCGTTCCGGCGATAGTTGTAGCGAAAGAGAAGGAGACCGAATATGGCCCTGATGATGAGATCGATGATCGAAGTCGCCGACAACTCCGGCGCGCGCAAGCTGCAGATGATCATGCCGCTGGGCGGTTCGACCGGTCTGCACGCGCGCCTCGGCGACGTGATCACGGCAAGCGTGAAAGAGGCTGCGCCGGATGGTCAGGTGCAGAAGGGCAAGGTTGTGAAGGCGGTCATCGTGCGGACGCGGAAGGAATACCGGCGGCGCGATGGAACCTATATCCGCTTCGATCAGAATGCGGCGGTGCTGATCAACGAGACGGGCGAGCCGGTGGGCACACGAGTGTTCGGTCCGGTGGCGCGCGAACTGCGTGAGAAAAAGTTTTTGAAGATTGTGTCGCTGGCGCCGGAAGTTTTATAGAGCCAGGCTTCAGGGTTTCAAAGTTTCAAGGTTTCAAGGTGCCTTGAGAATGTGGGACCCGAGCGAAGCGACCTTGAAACGTTTGAAACCTTGAAACATTGAAACCTGGAGTTCGTATGGGAACAGCAACTACAAAGGCGCATAAGCGAGTTGATATCCGCCGAAACGACAACGTGAAGGTGATGACGGGGAAGGATCGCGGAAAAGAACATCGCGTGCTGCGCGTGCTTCCCGACGAAGGCAAGGTACTGGTGGAGCACGTGATGATGGTGAAGAAACACGTCCGCCCGAACCCGCAGCGCAACATCAAGGGTGGAATCGCCGAGCAGGAGCGGGCGATTCCTTTATCGAATGTGGCGCTGGTATGCGCGACCTGCGGACCGGTGCGCATCGGCCACGAATTTCGCGGCGATCGCTGGGTGCGAGTGTGCAAGAAGTGCGGGACGACGCTGGATAAATAGCATTTAGCCGTTAGCACTTGGCCTTTAGCTGGCTGAGAGGCGAACGGGAGTCGCGAGAATTTGAGACTTACGAACCGGTATACGTCGAGCTTCAAAGCAAAGAGCTAATGGCTGACTGCTAAGAGCTAATTGCTGAACTCCGACAATCCGAAACCGTGAGAGAGAAGGCAGCACAAGCAATGGTAGACGAACAGAAAAAAGCCGAACAGGTAAAGAAGCAGGCAAAGGCTGGCAAGGCCGACAAGCAGGCGGCCGAGAAGCCGAGTGCGGAAGCTCCGCGGCATGCGGCGAAAGAGCGGCCGCGGCTGCGGGCACGGTTCGAGAAGGAAGTATCCGTCGCCTTGATGAAAGAACTGGAACTGAAGAACCCGATGGCGGTGCCGCGGCTGAATAAGATTGTCGTGAATATGGGCGTCGGGGAAGCGACACAGAACGCGAAGCTGATCGATCCCGCGGTGAATGAACTGGGGCAGATTACCGGACAGAAGCCGGTGGTCACGCGGGCCAAGAAGTCGATTGCGGCGTTCAAAGTCCGCGAAGGCATGCCGATTGGCGCCATGGTCACGCTGCGCGGCGATCGCATGTACGAATTTTTCGATCGTCTGATCAGCATTGTGTTGCCGCGGGTGCGCGACTTCAAAGGCGTGTCCACAAAATCGTTTGACGGGCGCGGCAATTACACGCTGGGGTTGCACGATCAGCTGATTTTTCCGGAGATCGATTACGCGAAGGTCGACAAACTGAAGGGCATGAACGTAACCATTGTGACGACGGCGGGCTCGGACGATCAGGCGCGGTCGCTGCTAAAGCATCTGGGAATGCCGTTCCGGGCCTAGGTCAGAGGTAAGAAGTCAGATTGCAGAGGTAAAACCGAAGTTGGAATAGAGGGTTGCTGGAAGCCAGCAGCCAGGAGCTAAGAGATAAGTGGCCACTACAGCAAAGCGAGTGAAGGACGGCGCGGAGAGCAAAACCAAGCCGCAAAACCGGAAAACGCCGAAGTTTTCATCGCGCAAGCACAATC
Source organism: uncultured Acidobacteriaceae bacterium (assembly GCA_963800565.1). Taxonomy (GTDB): domain Bacteria; phylum Acidobacteriota; class Terriglobia; order Terriglobales; family Acidobacteriaceae; genus Acidiflorens. Next base: position 821,773 of record CAWDBM010000006.1, on the reverse strand, counting down.
GCTGCAAGATTTGCGGACGTCCGCGAGCCTATCTGCGGAAGTTTGGCATTTGCCGGTTGTGTTTCCGCGGGCTGGCGCTGCGGGGCGAGATCCCCGGAGTTTCGAAGTCGTCATGGTAGAAGAAACGCCGTTAGCTGTTCGTGGTTCGCGGTTCGCGAAGTTTTGCGAACGACGAACAGCGAATCGCGAACGACGGAAGCATTCAAGCTGCTGACAGGTTCTCCGCAGTAGGTGGAGCGAACGGGCGGCTTTAGGAGAAGCAGACAATGAGGTTGACCGATCCGGTCGCAGACATGCTGGCGCGCATCCGCAACGCGATTCGCGCCCGGCACCAGAAAGTGGATATACCAGCTTCCAAGCTGAAGACGGAGATTGCCCGCATTCTGAAAGAAGAGGGCTACATCGCGAACTTCAAGCCGGCGGAAGAAGAGGGCCACAAGGTCCTGCGCGTGTATCTGAAGTACGGCAACAACAACGAGGCGGTGATTACCGACTTGGCGCGCGTTTCGCGCCCGGGCTGCCGCGTCTACGTGCGCCGCACAGAGATTCCGCGCGTCCTCGGCGGGATGGGTATCAACATCCTGACCACGCCGAAGGGCGTAATGACCGGACGCCAGGCTCGCCGCCAAGGTCTTGGCGGCGAATTGCTGTGCGAAGTATGGTAGAACGGCAGCCGTTAGCATTTAGCACTTAGCATTTAGCTAAGGCCAATCGCTAACCGCCGAATTACTAAGTGCTGATTGCTAAAGGCTAAGAGCTGACTTATGTCACGAATTGGAAAAAAACCGATCCCGATCCCGAAGGGCGTGACGGTGAAAATTGAAGGCAACACGGTGATGGTCCAGGGGCCGAAGGGCAAGCTGGATACACCGCTTCCGTCCGGTATTACGATGGAGCAGAAGGACGGCAACCTGGTCGCGATTCGTCCGGACGATGCCCATTCCGCGGTGCACGGACTAGCGCGCGCGCTGGTCAATAACGCAGTTGACGGCGTGACCAAAGGCTGGACTCGCGATCTGGAAATTGTCGGCATCGGCTACCGCGCCGAGATGAAGGGCAAGGGAACCGTGGTGTTCAGCCTCGGTTACTCGCACCCCATCGAATATCCACTGCCCTCGGGCGTGGATTGCGCGATTGACGCGAAACTGACGAAGCTGACGCTCAACGGAATCGATCGCCAGAAAGTTGGCCAGGTCGCAGCCGAGATGCGTTCCCTCCGTCCACCCGATCCGTACAAGAACAAGGGTGTGCGCTATGCGGGCGAGCGCTTGAAGAAGAAGGTTGGTAAGACAGGAGCTAAGTAACGTCTTTCGCTGTTCGTCCTTCGCCTATTCGCCGAGCGCGGTTTAGCGAACAGCGAAGAGCGAATCGCGAACGACAGAGGGTTTCAACATGCTAAGAGTCGCTGCAAAAAACAAAACGCGCCAGCGGGTGCATGATCGCATCCGCAAGAAAGTTATGGGGACGCCGGAGCGTCCGCGGCTGAACGTGTACCGCTCGCTGAACCATATTTATGTGCAACTGATTGACGACCTTAAGGGCGTCACGCTGGCGGCCGCTTCGACGGCGGACGATCGCAAGGACACGCGCGTAGCCGGCGGGAACGTGGCCTCGGCGAAGGTGGTCGGTAAGAAGATTGCCGAACTGGCCAAGGAGAAAGGCGTCACAAAAGTTGTGTTCGATCGTGGCGGCTACATTTATCACGGCCGGGTCAAGGCCGTGGCGGATGCGGCCCGCGAGGCGGGATTGCAGTTCTAGTCGTTCGTCGCTGGTGGTTTGTCGTTCGCGCAATTCTTCGAACGACTAACGACCAGCGACCGTCGACAAAAACAGGAAATGAGATTTCAGAATGGCAAGAGTTACTAAGAAACTCGATGCAGGATCGTTCCAGTTAAAGGACCAGGTGGTCTCGATTAACCGGGTGACGAAGGTGGTCAAGGGCGGCAAGAACATGTCGTTCGCGGCGCTGGTGGTAATTGGCGATCCTTCGGCGGCAGTGGTGGGATACGGGTCGGGCAAAGCGAAAGAAGTTCCGCAGGCGATTCGCAAAGGGATTGAATCGGCTAAGAAGAACCTGATGCGGATCAACCTGACGCAGACCACGGTTCCGCATACGGTGATTGGGCGCTTTGGCTCGGGCCGAGTGCTGCTGAAGCCTGCGCCGGAAGGCACGGGTGTGATTGCAGGCGGTGCGGTACGTGCGGTCATGACCTCGGCGGGCGTGCAAAACGTGCTCACCAAGTCGATCGGCACGACCAATCCGCATAACGTGATCAAAGCCACCTTCGACGCGCTCAAGAAGCTGAAGAGTCGGGAACACGTTGCGGAACTGCGCGGGAAATCAGTGCAGGAGCTGTAAGAAGGCAGGTTTCAAGGTTTCATAGTTTCAAGGTTTCAAAGTCTAGACGCGGTTTACCTTGAAGCTCTGAAACTTTGAATCACTTGAAACTTTGAATCCTTGAAATTTTGCAGTATCAGGAAGTGAAATGACAACCAAGACATCGAAATCGCCGGCGAGCGGCAAGATTCAGTTGAAGTGGGTGCGGTCGACAATCTGCACTCCGGTAAAACATCGGGCAGTCATCAAGGGGCTGGGCTTCACGCGCCTGAACCAGGTCATCGAGCGGCCGGACAACGCTGCGATTCGCGGCATGGTCAAGAAGGTGCCGCACCTGGTGGCGATCGTAGAGTAAGAGAAGCGGGTCCTTCCCCTTCGGCAAGCTCAGGGTCAGGATGACAAAATTTTTTTAATTAGAGAAACGTTTATGAATTTATCGACAATACGGGCACCGAAGAAGTCGACGGAAAAGAAGAAGCGCGTGGGGCGCGGCATGGGCTCCGGCATGGGCAAGACTTCTACGCGCGGCCATAAAGGGCAGTGGTCGCGCACCGGCGCGCGGCTGATCCGCGGATTTGAAGGCGGCCAGATGCCGCTGCACCGGCGCATCCCAAAGCGCGGATTCACCAACATTTTCCGCGAGGAATATGACGTTGTGAATCTTGGCCGCCTGGCCACACTCGGCGAAACGGAAATTACCCCCGAAGTGCTCAAAAAAGCGGGCGTGGTGCACGGCAACGCGCCGGTCAAGATTCTCGGCATGGGCGAACTGACGGTGGCGGTTACCATCCATGCGCACAAGTTTTCGAAGTCGGCACAGGAAAAAATCACCAAAGCAGGCGGCAAGTTTGAGGTCTTGCAGTAATGGCGGAAGTCGCAATCTTTAATAAGCTGGCGAATATCTTCCGGGTTCCCGACCTGCGCAAGCGAGTGTTGTTCACGCTCGGCCTGCTGGCGGTGTATCGCATCGGCGGCCACATCCCGACTCCGGGAATCAATGGCGACCGACTGGCGCAGTTTTTCGAGCAGAATAAAGGGTCGGTCCTGGGCTTTGTCGATTTATTCAGTGGCGGCAACCTGCGTCGACTCACGATTTTCGCCCTCGGCATCATGCCCTACATCACGGCGTCGATCATTTTGCAGTTGTTGACGGTGGTCTACGAGCCGCTGGCCAAACTGCAAAAAGAAGGCGAGATGGGCCGCAAGAAAATCACCATGTGGACGCGTTATCTCACAGTGATTTTGAGCGCCGTGCAGTCCTTCGGCATCGCCATCAGCCTGGAAAAAGCGGGCGATTTTGTCAACACTCCCGGACCGGCCTTTATCCTGATGACCATGCTCACGCTGACCACGGGCAGTGCATTTATCATGTGGTTGGGCGAGCAAATCACCGAGCGCGGTATTGGCAACGGTATGTCGCTCCTTATTTTTACGGGTATCGTCGTCGGCTTGCCGCGCGGTGTCGCCGATCTTTATCAGAAGGCGAGCACCTCAGCCTGGGGGGTCTTCACCGCTCCAGCAATCCTGATGCTGCTGGTGCTGATGATCGCGGTCGTCGCGTTCATCGTTTACGTCGAACGCAGCGAGCGCCGCATCCCGGTGCAATATGCCAAGCGCGTGGTCGGACGAAAAGTGATGGGCGGGCAGTCGACGCACTTGCCCTTGCGCGTGAATGCCGGCGGCGTGATGCCGGTGATTTTTGCTTCGTCGATTTTGGCGTTGCCGCAGATGCTGGGCGCCGCCTTCCACAACAACAAGGTGGTTGGGCCGCTGCTGGACGCTCTGCGCTGGGGAGAGCCGCTTTATACCTTGATGTATTGTCTGGGCATTATTTTCTTTGCCTACTTTTATATCTCGATCGTGTTTAACCCGAACGAGGTTGCGGACAACATGCGGAAGTGGGGAGGATTCATCCCGGGCATACGGCCGGGCAAGCGCACATCCGATTTCATCAACGATGTGCTGACACGCATCACGCTGGTCGGTGCCTGTTACCTGATTTTGATTTCGCTGATTCCGGAGTGGATGATTGCCGGCATCAAGCTGAACCATCTCCCGTTTCTCGGCCGAGTTTTTGAAAACCTGCCGACGTGGGTGACGAACGGATTGGGCGTCAATTTTTATTTTGGCGGCACGTCGCTGCTGATTGTGGTTGGGGTCGCGATGGATACGGTCACGCAGATCGAAGCGCAGTTGATCATGCGGCACTATGACGGATTCACACCGAAGAGCGGCCGCCTGCGCGGACGCCGGACGTGGTGACAGGTTTTTGCGGGCGCGGAGCAAGGGAGTATTCCCGCGGCAGGAAATACGAGTAAAAGGGGCCATTGCGATGGCCAATGAGCCGGCCATGTCGACGGCCAATAACGCCGCGCGAAATAGAAATATTGGACCCGTGATTCTTCTCGGCCCCCCAGGGGCGGGGAAGGGCACGCAGTCCCGGCAGATCGTCGAGCATTACGGCGTTCCGCAGATATCGACGGGCGATCTGTTGCGTGACCACGTGGCGCGGGGCACCGCCCTTGGCCTTGAAGCCAAGGCGATCATGACGCGAGGCGAGCTGGTGCCGGATGAACTGATGTATGGCATCGTAGCCAGCCGCTTGCGCGAGGTCGATTGTCATTGCGGATTTGTGCTGGATGGTTTTCCGAGGACAGCCGCCCAGGCAGGATGGCTTGACGCCTTCCTGGAAAAAGAGGTCTTTGACAACTTTGATTCGAAGGCGGATGCGAAGGAGAAGCCGCAGAAGTGTCCTCTGATTGTGATCCAGTTGCTTGTGGACTATAATCAATTGTTGCTGCGGATTGCCGGACGTCGTTCGTGTCCCACCTGTGGACGGCTCTATAACATTCACTCTCAGCCACCTCTCGTTGACGCGCTGTGCGATGTGGACGGATCGAAGCTCCTGATCCGCGAAGATGATCGCGAAGAGGTCATTTCAGAGCGCTTGGCGACCTATGAGAGGCAGACCAAACCGGTCGCGGATTACTACCGAGGGCAACGGCGTCTGATTGCGATTAATGCCGATCGCACGGTGGAAGAGGTTACGACGCAGATTTTTGGAGTGATCGACAGCCACTGTATCGGTGGATGCTAACGCAAATGCAACGCGGCTAGAATTAATTATGAGTTTTGCAGAAGACAGAATCATCCGCAAGTCAGCGGAAGAGATCGAAAAGATGAGGCGGAGCGGCCAGATAGTCCGCCAGGTTTTGAACCACCTGAAGGCGATGGTCGCGGCCGGCGTTACGACGATGGATTTGGAGAAAGCCGCGGAAAAACTGATTGCGGAACTGGGCGCGGCGCCGGCCTTTAAGGGATATTACGGTTATCCGTGTGTGCTCTGCACTTCGATCAATGAAGAGATTGTGCACGGCATACCGTCCGAAAGGCGGACCCTCAAAGCCGGCGACATTGTTTCGATCGACTGCGGCGTGGTTTCGGAGGGCTACTACGGCGACGCTGCCATAACCGTGCCGGTGGGCGAGACGATTAAGCCGGAGTTGAAGAAGTTGCTCGAAGTAACCGAGGCTTCGCTGTACAAGGGCATCGAGCAGGTCAAGATCGGCAACACGGTTGGGCACGTGGGCTCGGCGATCCAGAAGCACGTGGAAGCGAATGGATTCAGCGTAGTGCGGGATTTTGTTGGGCACGGGATTGGGACGAAGCTGCACGAAGCGCCGCAGATTCCGAACTTCGGCAAAAAGGGCCAGGGCGCTGAGTTGACCGAAGGCATGGTGCTGGCGATCGAGCCGATGGTGAATTCGGGCGGTCCCGAGGCCAGAGTTTTAGGCGATAAGTGGACTGCCGTAACGGTAGATGGGAGTTACAGCGCGCATTTTGAGCATTGCGTGGCAGTAACGCGGCAAGGGCCTATGATTTTGACGCAATAGAAGCGATTGGCTCTTAGCTAAAAGCCAAGAGCCAACAGCTGGAGGCAGTTTTAAGGAGTCGATGAGTAAAGAAGACGCGATTGAAGTGATGGCAACGGTCGTCGAACCGCTGCCCAATGCCATGTTCAAGGTGGAGCTCGAAAATAAACACCAGGTTCTGGCGCACGTTTCTGGCAAGATGCGAAAGAACTTCATACGCATATTGCCGGGAGACAAAGTCGCGGTCGAACTTTCTCCTTACGACCTGAATCGCGGTCGGATTGTTTACCGCTATAAATAGTTGGGAACGGCAGCCGAACAGCCGGCGAGGACGCCGGCGCTACACGAGGACTTATGAAAGTAAGAGCATCGGTAAAGAAAATTTGCGACAAGTGCAAGGTCATCCACCGCAAGGGAGTAGTGCGGGTGATCTGCGAGAACTCAAAACATAAGCAGCGACAGGGGTAGGAAAGCTACGGGCTTCGAGCCACGAGCTTGGAGGCAATGCCGAGTTGCTCGGAGCTCGCGACTCGAAGCTCGCAGCAGCCGGAAGCAGGAAGGAATCCGGAAGCAGGAAGGAATAAGGACTATGGCACGTATCGCAGGCGTCGATCTTCCGCGCAACAAGCGCACGAACATCGCGCTCACTTACATTTACGGCATCGGCAACTCGCGCGCCGCGAGCATTCTCGACGCGGCGAAAGTCGATCCCATGAAAAAGATTTCCGACCTCGGCGAAGATGAGGTCAACCGCATCCGCCAGGTGATCGAAGCGGAAGGCTCGGTCGAGGGCGATCTGCGCAAGGACGTTTCGATGAATATCAAGCGGCTCATCGAAATCGGCTCTTATCGCGGGTTCCGCCATCGCCGTAACCTGCCGGTTCGCGGACAGCGTACCCATACCAATGCCCGTACCCGCAAAGGTCCGCGCAAAGGCACGGTAGCGCAGAAGAAGAAGACGGCTAAAGCGTAAAAAACCAGCTGTTAGCTCTTAGCCGTTGGCTCTACCGCGGCGGGTTTAAGCTAACGGCTAACGGCTAAAGGCTAAGAGCTAAAGGCATATCGAATGGCAAAACCCGTAGCAGCAGGCGGCGCCGCGGCGCCCGAGAAAAAAGGCAAGACGAAGAAGTTCAAGAAGAAAGAGCGCAAGCACGTTCCTCACGGACTGGTGCACGTGCAGGCCTCTTTCAACAACACCATCGTCACCATTACCGATATGTCGGGCAATGTGCTGGCGTGGAAAAGCTCAGGCTCGCTCGGTTTTCGTGGATCGCGCAAGGGCACTCCGTTCGCGGCGCAGCAAGCCGCGTCGAATGCCGCCAGCATGGCGCGCGATCACGGCGTCCGCACGGTCGATGTGCGAGTAAGCGGGCCGGGATCCGGTCGTGAATCGGCAGTGCGAGCGCTCGCCTCCTCCGGAATCGAAGTGCGATCAATTAAAGACACGACGCCGATTCCGCACAACGGTTGCAGGCCGCCAAAACGGCGTCGCGTGTAAAGACGTACCCAGTACTCGGTACCCAGTATCCAGTAAGAGCCGCAGTGACAAACGGTTTTACTGAAAGCTGACGGCTGAGGGCTGACAGCTATTTCGTCCGGGACGAAGGGTGAAGCCAAACCTGTAAACCGGTCATCTAAAAGGAGAACAACTTGGCCCGTTATACCGATGCAGTGTGTCGTCTATGTCGCCGGGAAGGCATTAAGCTCTTCCTGAAGGGCACGAAGTGCTTCAGCGACAAATGCCCAATTGAGAAGCGCAACTTCGCTCCCGGACAGCACGGGAAAGACAAAAAGACCAAAGTCGTAGGTTATGGCCTGCAGTTGCGCGAAAAACAGAAAGCCAAGCGCATCTATTTCACCCAGGAAGGCCAGTTCCGGAATTATTTCGAGAACGCGGTCCGCTCCAAGGGGGTGACGGGTGCGAAGCTGCTCGAATCGCTCGAACGCCGTCTCGACAACGTTGTCTTCCGTCTTGGCTTCGGTATCTCCCGCCGCCAGGCGCGTCAGTTGGTGCGTCACGGGCATATCCAGGTGAATGGCAAGAAGGTCAACATTCCTTCGTACGAGGTCAGCGTCGGCGAAGAGATTCAGATTCGCGAGAGCAGCCGCAAGATTCCGATTCTCGAAACCGCGAAGGATTTTGCCAGTCATCAGCCCGCTCCGGTGTGGTTGGAAATCGATCGCGACAATTACAAAGGCCGCGTGATCGCGCTGCCGAGGCGCGAAGATATCCAGTTGCCGGTGAATGAGCAGTTGATTGTGGAGTTGTACAGTAAGTAATAAGGAAGTCGATAGTCGTTGGTCGTTCGTCGTTGGCAAGCAAAACTCGCCTGCGAGCGACCATCGACGAACGACCAACGACAGGTTTTAGGCCTACTATTCGTGCCAGATCAGCCCGCAGTGGCGCTTGATCTGAACCTGGGCCGGTTCAGAGAGCTGCTGCGGAGCCACATGGCCGAGAGGAGAAACACAGAATGCTTTGGAGAGGTTTTCAAAAACCAAAACGCTTGGCGAGCGATACCAGTTCGCTCACCGATAAGTACGGAATGTTCTGGGCTCAGCCCTTCGAGCGCGGATTCGGCACCACCATCGGCAACGCGCTTCGCCGCGTGATGCTCAGTTCGATCGAAGGCGCGGCGGTTACCGCCGTAAAGATCGAAGGCGTGCTGCACGAATTCCAGTCGATCCCCGGTGTAGTCGAAGATGCGACGGACATCATCCTCAACATGAAGCAGGTGCCGTTCAAGCTTGCGGGCGATGGTCCGAAGGCGATCTACCTGCGCGCCGATCAGCCCGGAGTCGTTACCAGCAGCATGATCGAAGCCGATGGCGATGTCGAAGTTCTCGATAAAGATATCTACATCGCGACCGTGAGCGAGGGTGGCAAACTCGACATGGAGATGCGCCTGAAGCGCGGCCGCGGCTACGTTTCCGCCGACAAGAATTTCGAAGACGATCTCGGCATCGGATTCATTCCCATCGATTCCGTGCACACGCCGGTGCGCAAGTGCAACTACACCGTCGAAGCGGCGCGTCTCGGCCAGATCACTGATTACGACAAGCTGACCGTCGAAGTCTGGACCAACGGTTCGATCACTCCGGGCGATGCGCTCGGCCTTTCCGCGAAGCTGATTAAAGATCACATGAACATCTTTATCAACTTCGAGGAAGAGATCGAAACCGCGGCCTCGAACGAAGAGCGCCGGCCGGAGATCAAGAACGAGAACCTCAACCGTTCGGTCGAGGAACTCGAACTCTCCGTGCGCAGCTACAACTGCCTGAAGAACGCGAATATTCAGACCATCGGCGAACTGGTGCAAAAGACCGAAGCCGAGATGCTGAAGACGAAAAACTTTGGCCGCAAGTCGCTGAACGAAATCAAGGAGATTCTCTCCTCGATGGGGCTGAGCCTGGGAATGAAGATCGACGAGCACGGCAACGCCGTGCCCGGACCGACCTCAAACCTGGTCCTGCCCGCGTCGGCCTACGGCGATAACGATCTGTAAGAACAGTTGCCAGTGGCCAGTGGTCAGTTGCCAGTAAAAGCGCTGACCACTGAGCATCTGGCCTCTGATTGTCAATTTAACCCACTGGCAACTGGCCACTGGCAACCGATAACGGGGGTTAAGACATGCGTCACAAAGTTGCAGGATACAAACTCGGACGAACCACCTCCCATCGTCGCGCCATGCTGCGCAACATGGTCACGTCGATCATCATGGAAGAGCGCATTGAAACGACCGTGATCAAGGCGAAAGCCGTGCGTCCGTCGGTCGAAAAGATGATCACCCTGGGCAAAAAGGGAGATCTCGCCGCACGGCGTCAGGCCGCGTCTTACCTGATGACCAACGAAGCCGTCAGCAAGCTTTTCGATACGGTGGCTCCGCGCTTCGGTGACCGCAATGGCGGCTATACGCGCATCGTCCGCACCGCATGGCGCAAGGGAGACGGCGCCGAAAAAGCCTTCATCGAACTGCTGGGCAGCGAGCAGGTAATCGACGAAAAGCGCCAGAAGCGAGCTGAAATCCGAGCCAAGCGCGCCGAAGAAAACCGCAAGGCAATGGAGCACGCCGACGAAGAAGCGCAAGCGCAGAAGAACATGGCTGCGAACGAGGCCGAGGGTAAGATCGAGGGTAGCGACGAGAAAGAGTAAGTCAGCGGCCGAACGAGGATTTCCGCGCCTCATTCGGGGCGGACTTCCGTGCTGCTGGAGATTGCAACATTATGTTCCTAAAGCACTTTCCAGCTCAGTAAGGAGGGCGACTCCTTCCGTCACTTTCAAGCATCTAAAGCTGTGCTAGTATCTGAATGTTTATGATCAATAGAGTACAATCCGATTTCCTCATAGCGGCCCCTTCGTTCGCCTCCGGCGCCGGTCGCCTGCTCGACTGGTACGGCCTTTACGATCTCTACAATGTGAGCGCGAACGGACAGCAAGCCGATGCGAAGGCGATGTTTGCTGATTGGCGTCTCGTTGGCGAAGATATGAATGACGCGATGCTGGAGTTCGAGGCGAGCCAGCGTTAAGATAAATCCAGCATACCGTGAGCCGCAAGAACCGTGATCGCGGAATAAGTCCAGGGCAGAGAACCGACGTGGTTCGTATGATCCAGGCATCGGCGTTCTCGGGACCTCTTCCGCCGCCTGAAACCCTAGAACGCTACAACCAAACTCTTCCGGGTCTCGCTGAACGCATCATCGTAATGGCGGAGAGCCAGCACTCCCATCGCCTCGCGCTCGAGAGAGAAGTTGTTCATTCGAATGTTGCAGCTCAGAAATTGGGGACGATCTTGGGTTTCGTTGTTGCGATGACCACAGTTCTCGGCGGCATGTGGCTCGTTCATGAGGGAAAGAGCGGTGAAGGGTTAGCCGCCATTCTTACAGCGTTGGCGTCCCTGGTCGGCGTGTTTTTCTATTCAAAACGTGAGCAGCAAAAAGACCTCGCCAAGAAGACGGAAGCCATTACTCTTGCCGCTGATCGCCGCTAAGAATTGGCGCGCATTTGCGTGATAGTCTCCACCCTCCCTACAATAGAAGTTCATCCAAATTTATGATTCATTTTCCCGTCCCCGAAGCTCTTACATTCGACGACGTCCTACTCTTGCCGGCGCGCTCTGAGGTTGTGCCCGCCAATACCAACACGCAGACTCAACTTTCGCGCAATATTCAGCTGAATATTCCGATCATCAGCGCCGCCATGGATACGGTGACCGAGTCGCACATGGCCATCGCCTTGGCGCAGCAGGGTGGGATTGGAATTATTCATCGCAATCTGACTATCGATCAGCAGGCCAATGAAGTCGACAAAGTGAAGCGGTCCGAGAGCGGCATGATCGTCGATCCCGTCACCATGTCGCCGGACGCCAAGGTTTCCGACGCGCTCGACGTGATGCAGAAGTACAAAATTTCCGGCGTGCCCATCACGCAAAAGGATGGGCGGCTCGTCGGCATCCTCACCAATCGCGACCTGCGCTTCGAAACGCGTTTCGATATTCCGATCAGCAAGGTGATGACGCACAAAAATCTGATCACCGTGCCCGTTGGCACGACGCTGGAGCAGGCAGAAGAAATTCTGCACGAGCATCGCGTCGAAAAATTGCTGGTCGTCGACGACAAGTACAACCTGAAGGGCCTGATTACGGTTAAAGACATTCAGAAGAAACTGAAATATCCCGGCGCGGCGAAAGACGATAAGGGCCGCCTGCGCGTGAGCGCCGCGATCGGCGCGACCGGAGACTTTCTTGAGCGCGCACAGGAATTAGCACAGGCGAAAGTCGACGTGCTCGCGATCGACAGCGCTCATGGGCATTCCACGCTCGTTCTCGAAGCAGTCAAGAAAGTAAAGGCAAAGGTGCCCGAGGTCGATCTGATCGCCGGCAACGTGGCGACTTTCGATGGCGCTTGCGATTTGATTCGCGCCGGGGTCGACGGGATCAAAGTCGGTATCGGCCCCGGTTCGATCTGCACCACGCGCATCGTCACCGGCGTCGGCGTTCCACAAATCACCGCGATCGCGGAGGCGACGCGAGCCACGCGCGATTCAGGAGTTCCGGTGATCGCGGACGGCGGAATTAAATATTCCGGCGACATCAGCAAGGCGCTGGCTGCAGGCGCGTCTTCGGTGATGATTGGATCTATGTTCGCGGGCACCGATGAAAGCCCGGGTGAATTGATTCTTTATCAGGGCCGCACCTTCAAGGCATATCGCGGCATGGGTTCGCTCGGCGCGATGGCGGCGGGATCGAGCGAGCGCTACTTCCAGAATTCCGATGGAGACGCGGCGATCGCCGCACCCGTCGCTGGCGAAGAATCCAACCGCCTCGGCAAGCTGGTGCCCGAAGGAATTGAAGGCCGAGTGCCCTATCGCGGATCGGTCTCGATGATCGTGCACCAGATGGTGGGCGGCCTCAAGTCGGGCATGGGTTATTGCGGCTGCCAGACCATCGCGGAACTACAGCAGAAGGCGCGCTTCGTGCGTATCAGCGCCGCTGGCCTGCGTGAAAGCCACGTGCACGATGTCATGATCACGCGCGAAGCTCCGAACTACGCGGCCGAATGAGAGTAGAGACAGAGTTGACGACCGCGTCTCGTCCCAGTCTTTTGCGCGCATGGTGGCCCGCCGCCGTCTGGGTCTGCCTGATCGCATTCGAGTCGACGGATTTTTTCTCGTCCGAGAACACTGGCAGCATGTTGTATACCCTGTGGGTGCACGTCTTCGGCAACGTCGATCTGCACTTTTTCGTCGTCTTCCATCATTATCTGCGCAAGACGGGGCATGTCGTCGGATACGGCATGTTGAGCCTGCTGCTGCTGCGCGGATGGCGGGCGACGCTCGGGTGCATTCCTGGTTTGCTATTACGCGCGACGCTGCTCGCTTGGCTTGGAACACTGTCTGTAGCTGCATTGGACGAATGGCATCAGAGTTTTATTCCGTCGCGCACCGGCACGGTTTGGGATGTCCTGCTCGACAGTGTGGCGGGCGTGGCTTTTCTGGTGATTGCCTATTTGTGGCTGCGGCGGACGGCGAGTAGCGGCTAATTCAGCGGGTTCTCGCCGCCGGCGAGCGGTGCGCGAGCAGCGCGCAAGCTGAGACTGCGGCGATCCCCGCAGAAAGATAGAACGGCACCGCGGCGCCATATACTTTCCACAGCGAACCGGCAATGACGCTCGCCAGCAGCGTAGTGACGCTGGTCACAAAAAAATAGATTCCCAAGGCGCGCCCCCGAACCTCAGCCGCCACGCTCTCGACCACCAGCGCTTTGAGCACGGGATTGGTTAGCGCATAAAAGAGTCCATAGAAAGCCATGGTCAGCCAGATCGCGAGATGCGACGGTGCGAGCGCGAAGACGAAGTAGACAATAGCGAAGACGAGATATCCTGCGGCCGCGATGGCGGAACGCGAGAAGCGGTCGCTGAACTTGCCCGCCGGCCAGGAAGCCAGGGTGAATGTGACGTTAAAGACTAATCCCAACAAAGGCGCACGGGACGCTGGGATGCCGATGCTGCCCGCGCGCAGCACGAGAAACATGTCGCTCGAATTGCCCAGGGAAAATAGAGTGACCACGGCCAGCACGTAATAGAAGCTGAGTGGAAGTTTTGGCAGCCAATTATTTTCCGTTGCAATCGGTGAGTCGCGATCTGCATCGAGGGACGAGGACGCCTGTCCGCTCGCGTCCGACGCTCCAGACCGCTGCTTCTCATGGATCCCGAACCAGACTACTAGCACGCACAGCGCTCCCGGAATCGCGGCCCAGGCGAATACGCCGCGCATCCCGAAGCGGCCGATGAGCGCCAGCGCCAGCAGCGGACCGGCGATGGCGCCGGCCGAATCCATAGCCTGGATCAATCCATAGGCGGAACCGATATGAGCCTTGTCGACCGATTCCGCGACCATCACGTCGCGCGCGGTTCCGCGCACGCCTTTGGCAAAGCGATCGGAGAAACGAATTCCCAGAATTTGCCACCAGGACGAAACCAGCGCCAGCAGCGGTTTTACCGCATTGGCAACAACATATCCGCCCACCACGATCGGTTTGCGATGGGAAACCCTATCGGCAAGGTAGCCCGAAAAAAGCTTGGCGAAAGACGCGGTACTTTCCGCAATGCCTTCGATAATCCCAAGCTGCGCTGGCCCCGCGCCAAGTGTGCCAAGAAATGCCGGAAGCACCCAATACGCCATTTCGCTAGCTGTGTCATTGAGAAATGAAGTGAGACCGAAGGCGTATACATTTCGCGGGATCGGTTGGGCTGGCGCGGGTCTATCCATAGTTTGGAAATTCCGGCAGGGAAAACTCGTTCTTCGAAAATAGCATCAAACTAAAGTAAATGACCCAAGGGTGGGGTCCGTCGTACCCCTAAAGGCTACGAGACGTTCGCAGGATGTTATTGTATCTCCGCGCCCCGGTTGGTATGCTAGCGTACGCTCGCGAACACAACTTATATTCGAGGTTCCTATGGGGATTGAGGGGAACGTTTGTCTAAACTGACTACGTCGCCGACCCGCCCCTCTCCAATCGAATATGTGCGGGGGTTTCCCCGTGGGCGAGCAATCGCTTTATTTTGGATTGGAGCGATTACCACCATCTTTGTCATGGCGTGGCTCGGGCCCGTCGGATGGGATGCCCAGGGGTATTGGAAAACCAGTCAGATTGTTCATCGTCATTTTGATCCTTACGCCCAAGATCTGGTGGCGCTGCGGGAATTTCATGCTCGTTTAGCAACCAATCCGGCCGAGCCGGCGCCTTTCGTCTACGTCTATTCGCCGCTGACGCTTTCACTTTTGCGTGTGCTGGCATGGTTCCCGAGTTGGCTGATTGGAATTTTTTATACGCTCGCGATCGCGATTGGAGCTCTGCTTGAGCTGTGGGCGGGGTATCAAATGGCGGATCAGCGCGAGCGTCGCTGGCTGGCGCTGCTTCTGCCGGCCATCGTTTTTTTCCCGGGGCTGGTTACCGATGACGTCATTCTGAGTGGCAACGTCGCGTTTGTGCTTTATGGGGTGATTCTCGCCTTCGCTACTGCAGGCTGGAAGCGCGGCAACTGGTTATGGTTTTACCTCGCCGTGCTGGTCGCGTCGATTTTCAAAGCGCCGTTTCTTGCCCTCCTGGCCTTTCCCGTTCTGATGGAAAATGACAGGCGGCACTGGCTTCTGTCGCTCACGACAGCCTTGGGAGGCGTACTACTTTTTACCGCGCAGATGAGATTGTGGCCAGCGATGTTTCGCGAGCAACTCTTGAGCCTGCGCCTGGTCTTTGATTGGCTGCACGATTTCGGATACGGCCCTGCCAGCCTTCTGGGGCGTGCTCTGTCACAGCGCGGAGTGCCTTCCGCGCGGGCGACAGCGATTCTTTACCTGGTTTCGGCCTGCTGGATTGCGCTCGTCCTGCTGTTCCTCGCGAGCCGCGTCCGCCGGTGGAATATTTCTCGCGAGAGCTGGGTTCCCATCGCTCTCGTTGGCACGGTTCTGCTGAACCCGCGCATTCAAAAATATGATCTTGCCGCTATCACTATTCCGATGCTGCTGATCGGATGGCGAGCCATGCGGCTGGGTTGGACTATCTCGGTTGAGAGGGCGCCCGGTAATCCTCACAACCCGGAGGGTCCAGCTCCTTGGAAGCTGATAGCGCTTGCGGCTGGGTGCCTGCTGATTCCGAATGCTATTACTGTCGCCGGGCCCACCTGGTTTCCGGACGAACTTGTGGTCTTGTTGGCGATCTTTGTTATGGGAGTGTGGTCGCTCGACCACGCCGTCGCCAAGAGCAGTTGGAGGCCGAGCCTCGTACCGGTGATTGATCCCACCGCCATTCACGCGCTAGAATAGCGGCAATTATTCCCCATGCCGGACCAAGAAATCAATGGTTTTTCGGTCACGATATTTGGGGAATTTACATCTAACGAAATAATGCTCGACTCCGCCGAAACCATTGCTCCCCTGACGGAGAGAGTTCCGCGTGTACACCCGCGTGCCGCTCGCCCCATCGATCTGGCTATCGTTGTTCCCACCTACAATGAGCGCGGAAACGTGCCGGAATTGATCGCGCGCCTGCAGTTGGTGCTGCGCGGGTTCGAGTGGGAACTAATATTCGTTGACGACGATTCGCCGGACGGCACCTCGGACTTGATTCGCGAGTACGCGGCGCGCGATCGCCGCATACGATTGCTGCACCGCATTGGACGGCGCGGCCTTGCATCCGCCTGCATCGAAGGCATGCTGGCAACGCCGGCGCAATTCGTTGCGGTGATGGACGCCGACCTGCAACATGATGAGACCATTCTGCCGGAGATGGTCGACCGCTTGCGTTCCGAGAATCTCGACGTGGTCGTGGCGACGCGCAATAGCGAAGGCGGTTGCATGGGTGACTTTGCGCCGGCGCGAATCAAACTGAGCAGTCTCGGGAAAAATCTCAGCCGCTTCGTCTGCCGTTGCAATGTCAGCGACCCGATGAGCGGTTTTTTCGTACTGAGGCGCGCCTACTTTCGCAGTGTCGTCGAGCGATTGCAGGAGGGGGGGTTCAAGATTCTCGTGGATCTGCTGGCATCGAGCGACCGGCCCGTACGGCTGAGTGAAGTTGGTTATCGTTTCCGCAACCGAACGTGGGGCGACAGTAAGCTGGACGCGAATGCCGCCGTCGAATGCCTTTTCCTGATCGTCAACAAGCTTCTTGGCGGATTCGTTCCGCCTCGATTTGCCGCTTTCGCGCTGGTTGGTGCATCCGGGCTGGCCATACATCTAGGCTGCCTCGCATTTCTTTTCCGTGTAGAGCATGTCGGCTTCGATATCTCTCAGGTGCTGGCAACATTCGTAGCGATGACGGTGAATTTCTTTCTCAACAATCTCATCACCTATTACGACCGACGTTTGCGCGGCGGCCGCATGTGGGCCGCGTTGGCTACGTTTTGGATAGCCTGCTCATTCGGCGTGCTGGTAAACGTAAGCAGCGCTCACTCTCTGCTGCGCTGGCACATGCCCTGGTATCTCGCGGGACTGGCCGGCGCCGCCGTCAGTTCGGTGTGGAACTACGCCGCCAACCAGATCCTGACCTGGCGCCATCGCCACCCCTACAGCGCATCGCCGTCGCCATCCCTGCGCGGAAGCTTTCACCCCGCGCCACCACGCGAAGACGAAGCCCAGAGCCTGATCGAAACGCGGCTGGACAGGAACGAAGAACAAATCGTCGCTTAGTGGTTGCGACGGAATGCTGCGAGCGTACAAGAGGAACTAAGGATCAAAGATAAGAGCACCAATATTGACAGGTGAGAGAGGATCAGATCTTTGTCGATTCGTAATCTAGTTCAGCGCGGATTTATTCTCCGCTTTGTCTGGATCGCCGCGCTGCTCTCGCTTGCGGGACTGATTCTCAGTGCCACAAAAACGGAGCCCTCCGCCTGGCTTACTCCGGGTCGCGGCTGGGACGTAGATATTTACTACCGCGCCATGCAGGCCGTCCGTGCCGGCAAGGACCCCTACGCCACCGGACTGGCTCGGCAAATTTCGGCCGAAGCCAACGGGCAGCACGCTTTCACCTACGTCTATCCGCCGCTCACGCTTCTCGCTCTGCGCGCCGTTAATCTTCTACCCGTGTGGATGGCTGCCGCCCTCTACTGGATGAGTTACAGCGCGGCTTTTATTGGCATCGTGTGGTCCGCAACCCAATGCTTCCGTCCAAGTGACTCGGACATAAAAGGGCGCGGCGTCATGCAATACGCCGTTCCGCTGGCTGTCTTTTTTCCGGGCCTGATGCCGGATGACGTGATTCTGAGCGGCAACATCGCCTACATCTTCTATGGATTAATTTTCACCGCAGCCGTGCTTGGCTGGAGGCGCGGCATCTGGCGCTGGTTCTATCTCGCCGTGCTATTTGCCGCATGCTTCAAGCTTCCATTTCTCACGCTGCTGGCAATCCCGCCGCTGGCCGGCGAGCGTCAATGGCTTAAGGCCACCGGCGTGGGTGCTGCGGGCGTCGGCCTCTTCGCCGTCCAATATTGGCTCTGGCCGGTGCAGTTTCGCGAATACATACAGAGCGTCAGCCTGCAATTTCGATTCAACGGCGACTTCGGATTAAGCCCAGCCGGGACCCTTGGCCGCTTCCTCTATGAGCGGGGCCTGCCCTATTCCATACCGTCGGCGCTGGCGTTCCTGATCTACGGCTCTGTTCTCTTCGCCACTCTCTATGCTTTCAGCATTTTCTACCGCGAGCGCCGCATCTCGGCCGAGAGCTGGATTCCTGTGTTGATGGTCGGGACAATCCTGCTGAATCCGCGCATCATGCAATACGACGCGCATGCTATCGCGTTGCCGATGGCGCTCATCGTCGCTCGCTCCGTGGCCTCGCGATCTAAGGCGGGAATCGCCGTGGCGGCCTCCGTGCTGTTGTTGATGATCGCCGGTTTCATGGGCAACACTCCCGCCAGCGTTGATCGCACGCGGAGCATGTTCATTCTGGTTGCCGTAATGGCCCTGGGCTTTCAGCAACTGGTTGTGGAGGTTCGCCGCACGCGGGCTGAGAGTGTACTCATTCTTCCTAATGTGTCCGCCACATCCGAACCGGCGCTGGTTGCGGTCGACGCTTATCAAGCGGAATCTCGCAGTTAGAGATGCGGAAGTTTCTCCAGGCGAAGAGTCTAGCGACGCCAGCAAGGATTCAGGAGATAGCCGGATGTCCGATGCCGCAGTTCCGAATTTGGAGAGTATTTTCTCGAGTGCTTCCGGTAGAATATAAACAAATGTCCAACCGCACTTTCACCCTCGACGAAGCGCAAATGTTGCTGCCGATTTTGGAGTCGCTGCTAAAGCAGGCCATCAACGGCAAGAAATTGATTGAAGACGTAGACGCCGAGTTGCAGGAGACCGCGCACCGCGTTTTTCTGAACGGCGGCACCATGCTGAACGTAGTCCACCTGGCGCGGCGAAAGGCGGAGCGTGAGAAGGCGATTCGCCGCATCAAAGATGCTCTAGCGGAGATCGATGCGACTGGGGTCCAGGTAAAAGATCTGGAAATAGGTTTGCTCGATTTCCCCTGCAAAGTCGAAGGCGAAGTCCTGCTCTTGTGCTGGAAGCTGGGCGAGACTGCGATTCAGCACTGGCACAGCACCAGCGAAGGCTTCGCGGGAAGAAAGCCGATTGACACGCGGATCGCGAATGCCGGCAAGAAGCGCCCTAAATAAATTCAAATAATAAGTTGTCATCCTGAGCGAAGCGAAGGACCTATGCATTTAGCGGGTGCCAAAATGCAAATCGCGAGTGTGCTTCTTAGCGAGTGTCCGGGCACTCATCCGGCTGAGAAAGATGCCGGTCATACCACCCGCCACTCAAATCCCCCCACGTAGGATTCACCCCGACAATCAGCTGAATCTTCTTAATCCGAAGCCATCCCTTAACCCGCTTTTCACGGTCAATTGCCTTTCTCACATCATCAAAGCTTTCGTAATAAACCAGTCGATCAATCTTGTAGCGCCTGCAAAAATCTGAGCCTGTCCCCGACTTGTGTTCCCAAACCCGGCGGTGAAGATTATTGGTAACGCCAACGTAGAGCGTCTGCGAGCGGTTGGTCAAAATGTAAACAAAATATCTCCGCTCGCCCCGATGCATAGGTCTTTCGCTTCGCTCAAGATGACAGTATTTAGATTGTGCGCGACAACCAGGCAACAAATCAGTGAGGGCCGAACATTGAATTTGTGACAATTCGCGGACGGTCACTAACTCGACGGTGTCATCCTGAGCGAAGCGAAGGACCTATGTATTCGTCGGGTGCAACGAGACTGCAACGCCTGTTCTTCCATTGACAAAGTTTTACGCGTGCCCGTTCAAGGTCCGCGCAAGTTCGTCCGGCCGCCTCGTTCCTTGTAATCGAGAGCGCCCCTGGCACGTGGTGAATTGTGTGAGCGAAGGTAATGACCCATGCCATGCACTATCGGGGATCAGCGGAGTCCTTGCATTCTGCTAAAATTACGCTATCCGAGGCGAGTTTCTTATGTTGAGTGGGCGCAAACTGGCGTTGACGCTTGTTTTTACGATCCTGATCGCGCTGGCTGCAGGAGTCAGCTGCCAAGGGTTCTTTCAAGGGAACACTCTCACGGCAATCGCGATCCAGCCCCCGAGCCCGCAGGTAGAAGTTGGTTCAACGACGACCCAAACTGTACAAGCGTGGGGCACCTACAGTGACAACTCGAGATCGCTGATCACAAGCGGCGTCGCCTGGACAAGTAGTCCTAATACAATCGTCGAAATAACCGGCTCTTGCGCTACACAAGAGTGTGGAAGCGCTATATTGCAGGGAGTTGCGAGCGGAACATCCACAATTACAGCCGCCGCGCAGGGCCTCAGCGCGACAGCAACAGCAACTGCCTATCTCGGCAACGTCACCGGTTTTGAAGCGTGCGAGGGTACTTCGGTCCCCGTGACTTCCTGTACCAGCACTTGGAACGCCAATGCCCAAGGTCTCGTGACGCAGGACTTCGTCGCGCAGGGAACCGCCGGCGGCACAACCTTTGACCTTACGACCGCTTCAACCTGGACAGTCGAGTCGTCAATTTCATCGTCGATTTCGTGTGATAACAGTTCCTCTCCGGCCGTCTGCACTGTGGATCAAAGTACAGCGCAGGGCACCTACACCATTACCGTGACCTACGGTACGAATCCCACCCTAACGGCCACAATCAACGTGGTCGTAACGAATTAAGGCCAGGACCACCCAGTGACTCGGTTGTTCGAGACCCGGGATTTCGCCGCGTCAAGATCGGGCTCGCGCTATATTGGTTAGCGAGCCCGTGAAACGCTTCTCCTATTATTCCTCGTTGTCCGCCGTAACATCACTAGCCGTAATCTTTTGCCTCGCGCTGCTTTCAGCCTGCAATCGCGGCGGCAGCCGCGTGCTTGAGGTTGCCTATGTTTCTGGAGTACAAGCCATCCTCCGCGATCGCGTTGCTGCGGTCTATGAAAAAGCTGGAGTGGTGAAGAATGGCGACCGCGTCGAAGTGCTCGACCACGACCGCCGGTTCGTCAAGGTGCGCACCGCAACCGGGGTCACGGGATGGGTCGAACAGCGCTACCTCGTTGGCCAGGACATTTACGATCAGATTCAGAAGCTGACTACGGACAACCAGAATGATCCGGTGCAGGCGCAAGGGGTCACGCGCAACGACACCAATCTGCACGTCGAACCGGGACGCGACACCGAACACCTGTATCAGATTTCATCCGGCGAAAAGCTGGCATTGCTGAAACGAAGCACGGCGGAAAAGGCAGGATCGGTCGCCGCGCCCGCGCGCTCCGCCAAGCCAACCGGCAGTAATAATAATAAAGACGAGAAGAAGCCGGTTCCCGTCGTCGAGGATTGGTGGCTGGTGCGCGATTCGCACAGCCGCGTCGGCTGGGTGCTCGGACGCATGATTGATCTCGACGTCCCGCTCGAGGTTGCGCAATACGCTGAAGGCCAGCGCATCGTCGCCTTCTTCGTGCTCGATCAGGTTAAAGATGGAGACAAACAAGTACCGCAATATCTGACCGCGCTGACCGAACCGAAGGATGGCCTGCCGTTTGACTTCAACCAGATTCGCGTCTTCACCTGGGGCGTGAAGCACCATCGCTATGAAACCGCCTATCGCGAACGTATGGAGGGAGTGCTTCCGGTGACTGTCGCTCAAGAGAGCTTTGATAAGGAAGGCACGCTGCCCATCTTTACTGTGCGCGTACGAGGTGACGATGGCAAGGTGAGCGAGCGCAAGTACAAGCTCAATACTCCAATCGTGCGGCGAGTGCTCGCGCCGGGAGAAGAGCCAGTGCGATCGACGGCGAGGCGACGAAAACGAGAACACTAATCACCGCCGAGACGCCGCGTTCGCCGAGTACGGAGAAAAAAGCAGGTCCTTCGCTTCGCTCAGGATGACAACTCCTGGCGATAGATTTTCGGTATAGTTTCTCGGCGCACTTGGCGTCTCGGCGGTGAAATGCTGTCACGAATAGAAATCGGCAATGCTCTCGACCACCCTCCTGATCTCAGGTTCGGTTAGTTCCGGGAACATGGGCAGCGCCAGGACCTCGCGGGCAGCTTGCTCTGAGACGGGCATGGATCCCGCCTTCAATCCGAGACAAGAGAAAACCGGCTGCAGGTGCAGCGGCAGCGGATAGTAAATTTCCGCGCCAATTTTTCTTTCCGCGAGAAATTGGCGAAGCTCGTCGCGGCGCTGGGCGCGAATTACATATTGGTGAAATACATGCTTCGCCTGCGGACTGCGCGCGAGTAAGCGCACCGGCGCGGCATGTCGCGGAGGCGACTGATTCGAAATTCTGTCGGAGGTCAGTCCAGAGGCAACGAATAAACTGTCGTAAGTTGCAGCATGTTGCCGCCGCATCTCATTCCATTCGGCGATGCGGGTCAGCTTCACGCGCAAAACCGCTGCTTGAATAGCGTCCATGCGGCCATTCCAGCCAAACTCGCTGTGGTAGTAGCGCCGCGGACTGCCATGGTTGCGCAGTTGCCGCATGTGTTCGGCCATTTGCGGAGAAGTCGTCGTGACAATTCCCGCGTCTCCGTAGGCGCTGAGATTCTTGGTGGGATAGAAACTGAAGGCCGCAGTTGCGCCCAGAGATCCGGCTCCGCGACCATTCCACTCCGCGCCGATCGCTTGCGCAGCATCCTCGACAATCGCGACCTCGAACTCTTCGGCAATGCGGCCGAAGCGATCCATGTCGGCGCACTGCCCGTAAAGATGGACGGGCAGAACGGCGCGAATATTCCCGGCTTGTGAGGCGGAGGCCGCTGGCTCGCGAAGGCGTCGGTTTTGAATCTCTTTAACGACGAGCCCAGCGTCGAGATTCAACGTGCCCGGATCGACATCGACGAAGATCGGCGTCGCGCCTGCCCGCACAATCGCGCTGGCCGAGGCAAAGAAGCTGAAAGGGGTCGTGATCACCGAATCACCGGGCTTCACGCCGGCCGCGACCAGCGCCAGCCACAGCGCCTCGGTGCCGGATGCGCAGCCGACGGCATGACCAGCTCCAGTCAAGGCGGCGATCTCGGTCTCGAGCGCCTCGACCTCCGGTCCAAGGATGAAGTGTTGCGAATCGCACACGCTCGCGATGGCAGCCAGTACCTCTTCGCGGATGGCGTTATACTGCCGCTGCAAGTCGAGGAGTGGAACCGACTCTGGCGCGGCGTTGGTCGGAGCGGTAGTCGCAGGTGTTGCGCTCGTTTTCACGTGATTGCGATTCTAGCAGGCTGCAATCGCCCGAGGAATGATGTATACCGCAAGCACCCTTCACTATGAACTGAGATTTCGACTATCTCAACGGCTGGGTTTGCGATGGAAAATGTGTGGATTGGCTGGCCGCGGGCCAACCCCAGACAGATACTGAAGCCAATTCGCCATGTTGGAACGTAGTCGGTCGAGATTGAGATCGGGAAACGAACTGTCGGCGTCGTCGAGGTTGCGCAAAGCGCGCTCGAGGACTGAGCGGGCGCCCACTAAGTTATTCCTCGACTCATGGTGGAAGGCGACCGCGAGCTGAACCATTCCCTGGACGTGGCGGCGGAGATGTTGACGTGAGGAGCGACTACTAGGCCCGTCTCTAGGCAGGCTGCGCCACACGTCTTCGAGAACCTCGTGAGCGTCGAAGAAGTGGGCGCGGTTGAAGAGATCGAGACCTCTCAGGAAATCATCGTTCTTCGACAGCATGAAGCGTAATCCCTCCCGACCAATATATATATTTCCATAGGTAAATTGACGATTTTCATCCCGAAAACTGTAGAACCTCCAGAGCGCAGATTTATATCATTGAAACATATGATAGTTAAATGGTTGCTTCTTGGAACGGCGATTGCCTATAGGTTTTAGTCATCCTTTGAGAATTCCTCAGGGCGAAGGTCCGCTATTGCGCGGTCCGAGAACCAGCACGCAGTGGTAGTTAAGCTGCATTTAGTTTTCCGAATTAGATAGGAGAAATCGAAATGGTATCTAAGTTCCGCACCACTTGCAGTCGTCTGATGCTCGCATTTGTCGTCCTAAGTCTTTGCGTTGGAGCCTCGGCTCAGGTCTCCAAGGGTTCCATCTCCGGCACCGTGGTGGATGCCACAGGCGCGATTGTTAGTGGCGCTGAGGTGAAGGCCACCAGCGTGGATACCAACCAGGTGGTCACTACAAAGAGCGACGATTCTGGCCTGTTTAAGCTGCCGCTGCTGCCCGTCGGCACCTATCGCGTGGAAGTTTCCCGCGAGGGCTTCCGCAAGGCTTCCCTGGCGGCGGTTGGCGTGACGCCCGGCGTCGATACCGGACTTGGAAACATTAAGCTCGAGATTGGGTCGGTTGCCGAAACGGTCGAAGTTACGGCTGCTACGCCGCTGATCGAGACCACGCAAGCGCAGGTTACGAACACATTCGACCAGAGCTATTTGAACAGTCTCCCGGGCATCCAGGAAAACGAAGGACTGGACAATCTGGCCGTGCTTTTGCCGGGTGTAAGCGCCAGCCGCGACAACAATCGCGCGAACACCAACGGCATGGGTTTTTCGGTGGATGGTTTGCGCGGAAGGAGTAACGACCAGCAGATCGACGGACAGAATAACAACGATAATTCTGTGACCGGGCCATCGATATTTGTGGCTGACGCCGAATTCGTGGATCAATACCAGGTAGTCACTAACAACTTTGGCGCGGAATATGGTCGTAACGCTGGCTCTGTGGTCAACATCAGTACGAAGTCAGGCGGCAATATTTGGCACGGTTCGGTTTACGGGACAGAGAGCAACTCCGTGCTGACGGCCTTGACGAATCAACAGAAGGAACCAGCGCAGAGCGCGGCCTGTCCTACGTGCTGGGGGTTAGGGCTCACCAAGCCACCTCATTTTAACGATGAGTTTGCCGGGGCAACGATCGGCGGCCCGTGGGTTAAGAACAAGGTCTTCTTTTTTGGCGGCTTCGACCAAGAGATACTCTTCCAAAAAGGGGTTCTGGCAACTGGCAATTACACCCCAGATGCGACTGGAATCGCAGATTTGGCCGGTTGCTATCCCGGCAGTGCGAGCATTGCCGCATTGCAAACCTACGGTCCGTTCGGAGTAGGCGGCGGTAATCCCACGGCGGTTTCGCCGGTCGTAGTGGGCGCCAGCACGCAGTATCCCAATGGCTATCCGAGTTACGGCTATCCGGGTTTTGTTTCGAATAACACAGCAGGTACCTGTACTGTGGAATTGGCGGGAGTTCAGCGCACGGTAGGCGATGGGGCCCATCAGTACGATTGGGTGTCTCGTCTCGACGTAACTGGCGGCAAAGATAACGTCTATGTTCGCTACATCATGCAGAAGCTAACGAACTTCAACGTGGACGAAGGGTCGAATTCTGGCGCATCTGGCTACCCGGTAAACGTGCCGGGGTTGACACAGGATCTCGGGCTCAGCTGGACGCACAAGATTTCAGATCATATGCTGAACGAATTCCGCGCAAGCGTGGGACGCCAAAACACTGAGTTCGGAGGCAACGGCATAGGGAACACCGTGCCCAAGACCTCCAACATAGAGAATGGCTTGGCTTATATTGCTTTCGTAGGTCCTAGTGCAACGGGCACGCCTTCAAGTTCCGCGCTGTTAAATTATGGACCGCTCACAAATCTGCCGCAAGGCCGTATCGTCAATACGTATCAGATACAGGACAACTGGAGCTACGTGCGTGGCAAACACCAGTTCAAGGCGGGAACGAACCTCACTCTCCAAAAATCGCCAAATGTGTTCCTTCCGAACGCCAATGGTGACTTCCAGTATGCAGATTGGGGCGCCTACGCAGCTAACGCAGCCACGCGGACGTCGATCACGGTGGGTAATCCAAAGTTAGACTTTGTTGAGCACGACAGCTTTTTCTACTTTGGGGATGACTGGAAGGTTACCAGCAATTTGACGCTGAATCTGGGATTGACCTACTCCTATTATGGTCAGCCCGCCGATCTCTTTCACAACAATGACGTACGGCAGCAGAGCGGAAGTAACCCATTCTGGCTCCCGAGTTTGCCAAGTTCTGTGACCGTGTTCCCTAATCTCCCCGCTCCCAAGAACAGTTGGGGGCCAAGTGTCGGCTTTGCATACGCGATAGCAAACGGTGGACGGTGGCTGGGTAACAACAAGACTGTCATCCGTGGTGGATATCGGCTGGCCTACGATCCGCCTTTCTACAACATCTACCTCAATATCGCGAGTTCGGCTCCGCAGGTTCTTGCACAAACGATCAAGCCCACGTATTTAGGGGGGATATGCACAGCAAATTGCACGCCACTTCCGGCGACCCCGACAGGACCGAATGTTAGAACAGAATTGGCTCCTTACCTCCAGTTTGGAGTTTCGGATCCGCGCAGCTTCAACCAAACCTCAGTCTCTCCTGATTTCAAACCAGACAGGGTACATTCCTGGTCTTTGGGAATTCAGCGAGAACTCGGCGCCCACGCTGCAGCTGAAGTGCGTTACGTCGGCAACCATGCAAACAATCAGTTCCAATCGATTAACGGCAACCCGTACATCGGCGACTTGGCCCAAGGTATCAGTGACGGAGTTTTCAAGCCTAGCCTTATACCCGCGGGTGACACTCCCTGTCCAGCAAGCAGCGCGGTCGTGACTGCAGCGATAGGCAGGGTGAATTGCAGTGAAGGTGTTATTCGTGAGCGCACTAATACTGCCTATTCGGATTATAACGGCTTACAAGCGGAGTTGCGCACCACCAATCTGTTTCACCAACTGACCCTGAAAACGAGTTATACCTGGAGCAAGACGACGGATAACACCAGCGAGATTTTCGGCTCGTTCAGTGGGGCCAATACTGTTACCTTCTCGCAGGACCCGCTAAACTACACGTCTTCTGAACATGGTCTTTCGGGTTTGGACTTCCCAAATACTTGGACTCTCTCGTTCAATGAGGAGATCCCGGTGTATAGGTCGCAAAGGGGCATTGTCGGACACGCGCTTGGAGGGTGGTCGGTCGCGGGTACCTACATTTTGCAATCGGGCCAGACTTACACTCCCGTGGAGTTTTTCTCGGCTTACGCGCTTAGCCCGTACAACACCAGTGACCTATCTTTTCTAGGCGCGTTTAACTCGGGTTCGGACACGGCAAGGCCGTTCATCAGTAATTCTTCGGCTCCTCCTGCAGCGATCGGGGTCTATGCAGCGGACGCATGCGGCTTTTTCGGCAACCCGACTGTTTGCGCGGCTCCAGCGAACGCCCTGTACGACTATACCGCGCTGAATGCAAGTGGGGGCGCGACTGCCAACACTGTTACCGCCAATCAAGTCCACTTTATCCTGAACGCATTTGAGGCGCAGACCATTAACGGCACGCCGTTCGGGAATGCGGCCCGAAACGGTCTGCGCGACTTCTGGACCAACACTGCGAACTTTCAGCTCGCCAAGACCTCCAATTGGGGCGAGCGCGTTCGCATCGTTTGGCACATGAGCATGGTCAATGTCTTCAACCATCCAAACTATGCCACTATCGATCCATTCATTGAGGACGCTGGCTTGGTGAGTCTTGGCACCGGCTTTGCCAATCCTTACGTACAAAATAGCTCTCCTGGCAACGGCACCTCCAACCGTGTTATCCGGTTCGGGTTGAAGGTGACGTTCTAGCAAGGAAAGTCTTGCAACTTGGCCGGCCCGATGTTCGGGCCGGCCTTATTTTTTTGCGTCAGGTCTCGTGTCCGGCAGCCGAGTCGGACCCTCTTGGCTGGATAGGCTCCCTTTCTTCTCCTCACTTACCCTTCTCACGCTCCCGCTTAGCATCTTCGCTTCGGCCCGCGTGCTCGTACGCTTCAGCCAAGGATTGGTGGGCGGGGGCGAAGGCAGCCAGGCGTCCGGTCGCGATCTCGAGGTGCACAATTGCTGTTTTGTATTCGCCGGCTTTTAGGAGCGTCGCGCCAATCTCGTAGTGCGCCCAGGCGGAATCGGGTTGGAGTTCTATGGCGGCATGGAGATGCTTGGCTGCTTCGGCGTATTGGCCTTTGCGGGTCAGGTCGGTTCCCAGGGTGTATTGCGCGAGGTAGAGGTTGGGGTCGGAGGCGATTACGGACGCGAGCACGGCTATGGCTCGATCTGGCTTCGACTGGTCGCTTGCCGAGGCTGCTTCCATTACTCTGTTGGCCGTTGCGATTTTGTCTTTGGGATCGGTGCCTGCCACCGCCGTAGACGAACTCGACGACTTCTGCATTCCTATGTATCCAAGCGAAGCCAGCTTCTGCATCTCCGAAGAACTTAATTCCGCGGATGCTTTGCTGGCGTCTCCGCTGAAATGGCGGGTGAAGTTGTCGAGCTGGGCGGACATCGTGTCGAGCGTGGCTTTCGAACTTTGGGCCAGGTTGTGGGCGGCTCCGGGATCGGCAGTTAAGTCGTAGAGTTCGGGCTTGGGTGCGCGGATGTAGAGGTATTTGCCGGCGCGCCAGGACTGCAAGGGGCTCCAGCCGAAGCCGCGTTGAGGTAGATCGGCGCGGGAGTAGACGGGCTGATCGGCCGCTCCGCCTGCTTTGGCGATGCGCAACAGAGATTGCCCCTGCATCTGCGAGGGAACTGGGATGGCAGCGATTTCCAGTAATGTGGGAGCGATGTCGACCAGCCTTACCTTGGCTGGTACGCGCGAACTGGCGGGCTTGGCAGCGGGATCGATCTGAGGCAGCTTTGCGAGCAGGGGAACGTGGATGGTCTCGTCATAGAGGAAGATGCCGTGGGTGTCCTCGCCATGAGCTCCGAGGCTCTGGCCATGGCTGGCGGCTACGATGATCGCGGTATTTCCGTAGAGTTTTCGCTGCTGCAAGGCGCTGATCAGTTGGCCAATAGCGGCATCAGCTGCTTTGATAGCCGCATTGTAGGAAGCGCCGTGGACGTCCGCATCGCTGATGTGAACCCACAGAAAGAACTGTCCGGGTGGCTGCGCATTGTGATCGAGCCAGGCAATGGCACGGGCGACGACCTCGGCTCCGCGACGCTCGGTTACAGGAGGATGCGCGTCGCCGGGGATCGTAGGCTGGAAACCGGCATCGTAGGTCTGGAAGCCGCGGTCGAAACCCTGGGCCAAGCCATTCTGCGGGTCAAGAGCGATCGAGCCGACGAAGGCGGCGGTGCGATAGGACTGAGCTTTGAGCAGGTCGGGCAAGTAGGCTAGAGATGGGGGCAGCGTGCCTCCGATCGCGCTCGTGCCGGTGCTCTGCGGGTAGGCGCCGGAAAGAATCGTGGCGTGAGAAACGACGCTGGCGGGGGCTTGGGCGTACGCGTGATCGAAGACGATGCTCTCTCCGGCCAGGCGATCGAGATTGGGAGTGAGCGCACCTTTCGCGCCGAGGAAGCCCATGCGATCGGCGCGGGCGGAGTCGAGTGTGATCAGCACCAGGTTTGGTTTGGATGCGGCAACGGCGAAAGAAATAGAAATAATCAACAGGCCCAGGCAGGCGAAGACCTTTCTTATCATTTCAATAATCGGCATAGTAATCATCCCCGTAAGTGTAAAGGCTGCGCCGCTAGTGATCAAAAAACGAAAGAGTAAGTCGGGCTGAGCGCTCCAGTATTGACGGGCGGGTATCTCCTTGTACAATCGATCTACCTGCTGCTCGGGATCCCCAATCTCGTGGTGATCGTATATCACCACCCATCGTTTGCGTGAGGTTGGCTCGAGGTCGGCCTCGGACGGCGCTATGGCCCACCGCGAGGCTGGATCAGATTGCTTGAAGATACTTGTGGTGACCGCACCCTTCAGAAAACGCGTTCGTCTTATATGCCTGCTGGCGCTGTGCGCCGTGGGGTTGAGCTTCCTGCTCTCCTGCCAGCGAGGTCACGGCGGAGCGGTTCGGTCGAAGAAGATGATCATTCTGGGCGTCGATGGGCTTGATCCGGATCTGCTCACAAAGTTTATGGCCGAGGGCAAGATGCCGAATTTCGCCCGGTTGGCCGGGGAGGGATCGTTCCGGCGTTTGACGACCAGCATTCCGCCGCAGAGTCCGGTGGCGTGGTCGAACCTGATTACTGGGATGAATGCGGGCGGGCATGGAATCTTTGATTTCATTCATCGCGATCCTAAGACTTTTCAGCTCTATTTTTCTACATCGAAGGTCGAAGGGCCTAAACATAGCTTTCATGTCGGGAGTTGGGTGATTCCGCTGGGCAGCGGGTCGGCGGAGCAGTTGCGGCATGGCAAGGCTTTCTGGGAGATTCTCGACGAACAGAACGTTCCGAATTACGTTTACCGCATACCTGCTAATTTTCCTCCGATCACGGCTAAGGGCAAGACGCTCTCTGGCATGGGCACGCCCGACCTGCGTGGGACGTACGGCACGTTTACTTTCTATACCGACGATCCGACGGCGGCGGTGGGCGCGATTGAAGGCGGAGAAATCGTGCAGGTTGACGTAAAGAGCAATCGGGTCGCGACCAATCTGATTGGACCGGAAAATACGTTTCGCAAGAATTCGCCTCCGGCCACGGAGTCGTTCACGGTCGATGTGGATCCGCTTGAAGCTGTGGCGCGGATTAGCGTGCAGAACCAGCAGTTTGTTCTAAAGGAAGGCGAGTGGAGTGGCTGGGTTCCAGTGGACTTTCAGCTGATGCCGGTGATTGGAAATGTGAAGGGCATCTGCCGTTTCTATCTCAAGCAGACGCATCCGCGTTTTCAACTTTATGTTTCGCCGATCAATATCGACCCAGAGAATCCTGCGCTTCCTATTTCGACGCCGACTAGTTATTCGAAGGATTTAGCGAAACAAATCGGGGAATTCCATACGCAGGGGATTGCCGAGGACACGAAAGCACTTACGGCCGGGGTTCTCGACGACAAAGAATATTTGGAGCAGGCTCACACCGTGCTCGCTGAACACCGGCGGGCCTTCGATGTTGAGTTCCCAAAATTTCATGAGGGATTGTTCTTCTTTTATTTTTCTAGCCTCGATTTGAATGCTCACATGATGTGGCGACTCACTGATCCGCAGCATCCAGCGTATGACGCTGCGCTCGCCGCGCAGTATGGGGGGGCATTGGAGGAGTTTTACGAGCAGATTGATCAGGTGCTCGGGGAAGTGCTGCCGAAGGTCGACAACGATACGACGCTGCTTGTGCTGTCCGATCATGGATTTGCTCCTTATCGGCATTCGTTCAATTTGAATACCTGGCTGTTGAATAATGGTTACATCACGCGGAAGGAGGGCGCGACTGGCGATCCGAACGAGCCTTTCTCTGACGTGGATTGGAGCCGGACGCGCGCCTACGGCCTGGGATTGAACGGACTTTACCTTAACATTCGTGGACGAGAGCGCGAAGGCATCGTTGAGAGTGGGGCGCAGGCCGATGCACTGCTGGTTGAAATTCGGCAGAAACTGTTGGAGATTCGCGATCCGAAAGACGGGTCGCAGGTGATTACGCGAATCGATTTTGCCAGCGAGGCTTATCAAGGGCCGTATGCGCGCACAGGGCCGGATGCGTTGGTCGGTTACAACCGCGGGTATCGGGCGGGGTGGAAGACGATTTTGGGAGCGTTTCCTCCGGATGTGCTCGAAGACAACACGAATGCGTGGAGCGGCGATCATTGCATGGACTTCACGAAGGTGCCGGGAGTGCTACTGAGCAATCGCAAGATCGATGCGCAGGCTCCGGCCTTGACGGATATCGCGCCCACGATTTTGTCGGAATTCGGAATCGCGAAAACGAAGGATATGATGGGGCAGTCGGTGTTTCAGTCGCGGTAGAGCGCTGCGTTCGCGGGTTTTTCTTGGGTTGCCATCCTGAGCGCAGCGAAGGACCTCTGCGTTGGGGCGGATGCAAATGCATGGGTCCTTCGCTGCGCTCAGGATGACAACTGGTTGAAATGACGGCTGGTTGAGATGATGGCGTGTTTAGATAGCAAGCCACGGGAGAAATCATGTTTGGATCGCACAAGGTGAAGATCGAAGGCGAACTGCTGGAGAAGGTGAAGCAGTGTTCGGACGCTGCGGGATACGAATCGATTGACGAGTTCGTCATCCACATGCTGGAAAAGGAAACCAGGAAAATTATTCCGGACGAGAGCAGCGCGTCGAAAGAAGAGATACAAAAACGCCTGCGCGGATTAGGGTACATCGAGTAGCTTGGCCTCTCTCTCCAACCCGACGGCCGGCTATGCGGTTGCCTCCGCGGCTCTCTCTTGGCTGACCAGTCCACTCGCGATTGTGATTGTGTTGTCGCTGGTGGTCGGGCTGCTGATGGTGGTTTTATTCGGCTACACGTCTGATCAAAAAGCAATTGGGATTGCCAAAGATCAATTGAAAGCTCATCTGCTGGCGGTGCGACTTTTTCGGGATCAGATTCCGGTAGTGATGGGGTCGTATGGCAAGATTCTGCGCGGGACTGGACGATATTTGAAACTCGCGTTCAAGCCGCTGCTCTATGTCATTGTTCCGATCACTTTGTTGATGGTGCAGGCAGATCGCTATCTGGGGCGAACTCCGGTAGCTGTGAACGCGCCGTTCTTACTGACGGTGCACGTCACAACTGGCGACGCGCTGAATGACGCTGCGCTCGAGTTGCCGCCTGAGATTTCGATGACTGCGCCTCCGGTGCACGTCGTGGCGGAACATGAGGTTGTCTGGCGATTGGCTGGTGCGAAAGACGGCAAATATGCGTTGAAAGTTACCACTGGCGGGCAGAGCGTGGAAAAGGCGGTTTGCATCGGCGCCGATCTGCCGCGAATCTCGACGCTCCGTTTGCGCGGGAAATTTTGGGAGCGCATGTTCTCGTCGGCGGAGCCGGCGATACCTCGAGATAGTCCGGTTGAGTCAATATCGATCAATTATCCAGATCGAGATATTTCGGTCGCGGGTTACGGTATAAATTGGATTTGGATGTTCTTCATCTTGTCGATGGTAGCCGGATTTATTTTCAAGGAATTGCTGGGGATTCAGATATGAAAAGATGGTCTGGAGCGGGCGTCCTCGCCCGCTTGCGCGGATTGGCCATCAAGTGGGGAGCTGGCCTTTCACTGCAAAACGAGCGCCAACATTTCGCGGGCAAGAGTGCCCGAGCCACACGATTGTTGCTGATTGCCTTGATTTTTCTACCTGCCCTTGCTCGCGCCTATGCCGGGCCGGGCGCTGGATTTGCCGTTCTTTCTTCATTCTGGGCGATCTTCGTTGCGTTTCTTTATTCGTTTTATGCGCTGATGACTTGGCCGTTTCGGCAATTGTTTCGCTTCCTGCGGCGGCGCAATGCTTATGGCAAAGCAAGGTTTGAGCGAGCGGTGATTTTGGGATTCGACGGCATGGATCCGGAGCTTGCCGATCGCTTTATGAGAGAAGGGCGACTGCCGAATCTTGCGAAGTTGCGCGACCAGGGAACATTCAGCAAACTGCGGACGACTTTCCCTGCGATTTCTCCAGTGGCTTGGTCGACTTTCATGACGGGCGTGAATCCGGGGAAGCACAATATCTATGATTTCTTGGCGTGCGATAGAAATAGCTATCTGCCCTATCTTTCTTCGGCAGAAATCAAGGGGCCGAAGCGACATATCAAGATTGGCAAGTATTCGATTCCGTTCGGGAAAACAGAAATTAAGGCGATGCGGAAGGGTACGCCGTTCTGGCATTGGCTGGGCGATGCGGGAATTTTCAGTTCGGTGATTCGCGTTCCGGTCACGTTTCCACCGGAGAAATTTCAGGGCGTGTTGCTTTCAGGGATGTGTGTGCCCGATCTGAAGGGCAGCCAGGGGACGTTTTGTTTCTGCACGACTCGCGCTTCCAAAGACAAATTTCGCGAGGGCGGAGCGCGCGTGCCCATCGAACGTAAGAATGGAGTCTGTCGATCGTATGTGCCGGGGCCGGATAACCCCGTGAAGGAGAATGCGGGCGAAGTGCGGATGGAATTTGAACTCAAGCCCAATGTTGGATCGACGCAAGCGCGTTTCACGGTTGGGTCGGAGAAGTTTACTTTGAACGTCGGAGAATATTCCGAATGGATTACCGCCAAATTCAAGGCTGGCATGGGCTTTACAGCGCATGGCATTTGCCGTTTCTATCTCAAGGAACTCTCGCCGGAGGTTGAAGTTTATGTGACCCCGGTGAATATCGACCCCGGCCATCCCGATTTGCCGATCTCGCACCCCGTCACGTATTCAATTTATCTGGCGAAGCTTTTTGGTCCGTATGCCACGCTTGGACTGGCGGAAGACACGTGGGCGCTAAATGAGCATGTGCTCGATGATGATGCTTTTCTGGCGCAGGCTTACGGCAATCACGAAGATCGCGAGCGCATGCTTTTTGACGCGCTCGATAAAACCAAGCAGGGGCTGTGCACCTGCGTCTTCGACACGACCGACCGCATTCAGCATATGTTCTGGCGCTATCTCGAAGAGGATCATCCGGCGGCCCGCGACGTGCCGCACAGCGAACATCCGGAGGTGATCCAGGACCTTTACGCGCGCATGGATGGGCTGATCGGACGGGTGATGGAAAAGATTGATGAAGACACGTTGCTGATGGTGATTTCCGATCATGGATTCAAGTCATTTGCCCGCTGCATGAACGTGAATGCGTGGCTGCACCAGAACGGGTATCTGACGCTGAAGGAAGGTAAGACCGAGAGCGGCGACTGGTTCGAGGACGTGGATTGGTCACGCACGCGCGCTTATACGATGGGACTCAACGGTCTTTATTTGAATATCAAAGGTCGCGAGAAGCAGGGGATTGTCGATCCATCGGAAGCGGAAGCGTTGAAAGCCGAGTTGCAGAAGAGCTTGAATGGGCTGGTGGATCCGGCTTCTGGTACGGTCGGGATTACCGGTGTGTTTATTGCAGACAATGTTTATCGCGGGCCCTACACGGAAAATTCTCCGGACCTGATTGTTGGTTACGGCGCAGGCTATCGGGCTTCGTGGGATTCGGTGATGGGCAAGGTTACTTCGCAGATTTTCGAAGACAACATCAAGGCCTGGAGCGGCGACCACTGTATCGATCCGCGACTGGTTCCAGGCGTTCTATTTTCGAGTCACAAGTTTATAGAGGAAAAGCCGGCGATTGTCGATGTGGCGCCTACGATTTTAAAGTTGTTCGGGCTTACGCTGCCGTCACACTTCGATGGCAAACCGTGGACGCTGGCGACGAAGCCGACTGCGGTTACGCGTGCGTCTTAGTTCAGGCCGAATTTGGTCGCAGTCCCATGCCGGCCAGTACGCCCCGCATATATGAGAAACTAGCAATCACTCCCGGCATCGGATCGTCGGGGTGAATTTCGTACTCCAGGTCGACAAAGCCCTGGTATTGGATGGCGGCGAGGGCTTCGAACATTTTACGCACCGGCACGATGCCTTCTCCCACCGCAACCTGGCTTTCTTTGTCATGGAAGTTCGTAAGGTCCTTCATGTGTATATTAAAAAGCCTCGGCCCAGCTTCCTGGATCGCCTGAACTAGGTCAGTACCGGCGCGCACGGCGTGCCCGACATCAATGCAGGAGCCCATACGCGGATCCATATTCTTCACCGCCTTCAGCACATCGAGCGGCGATGGCCATAGTTTGTCTTCCGGTCCGTGATTGTGAATCGCCACGCGAATGTCATACTCCTTCGCGAACTTCTCAATTCGCGGCAATGTCTCGACTGCTGGGTCTCCGGCGACAATTACGCGGATGCCGGCTCGCTTGCAGTATTCGAATTTGCTCCGTATGTCAGCATCTTCATCCTTGGGAAAATAAATAGCTCCAGCGGCGTGGAGCGTGATGCTGGCCGCGGTATAGTCCGATAGTGCGGCTGCTTCTTGCTCTGGGTCGAGGGGGAGATGATCTTTGACGTCTTTTGCATTTAAGGAGGAGACGTTGAGCTGTTTCATGAAGCCGATCATCTGCGTACGGCTAAAGTTACGGAACGTATAACTCGCGAGCCCCAACCGGATCGGCGACGCTTCTTCGGGAGATGGCTTCTCATCGCGTGATGCCTGGGATGATCCCAAGCTGCCGAGCGGAGCTGCCAACGCCACAGCAGCTAGCGTCCCCGAGCGAACGAAATCGCGGCGAGAGACAATGCTTCGCATTCTCCCATCCTTGATCTTAGACATGCGGCTCCCAGCCTTTTTCGTATTCGCGTCCCCACATTTTCATTGCGTCCTCATCGTTTTGGATCCGGCCCGAGGTTGAGTCGAGATGCAGTTCGCGCTTGACCTCCCACGCGATGTTCGAAAGCAGCAGCATGGTAACGGAAATATTACCGACATTGATCGGCGCGTTGAGCTTCTCGCCTTTGCGGATTCCGGCGATGAAGTTCGCGAAGTGCGCATCGGTCATCGAGTCGCGCCCGATCAGGTCGGCGACTGAAGCCGCAATGCCGGCCTTCACTTCGCTTTTCTTGTTTCCTTTGAGATCATAAATCTCATAGCCGCCGCGATCGATGAGCGCCGTGCCCTCCGTCCCCATGACCGTCGAACCTCGATCGCGGCCGTAAAATTTCATCCCCTGGCAACTCTTGCCCTCCCACGAAATCATCTTGTCTTCATATTCGAAGCTCGTGATGAGCGTATCGTAAAACTGCCAGTCGTCCTTGAAATGGTATCGGCCTCCCGATGAAGTAACCCGCTGCGGATAATCCACTCCGAGTGCCCATCGGCATACATCCACTTCATGCGTGCCATTATTGAGCGACTCGCCGGTGCCATAACGTTTGAACCAGTGCCAGTTATAAGGATGAACATTATCTCGATAAGGCCGCCGAGGCGCAGGTCCCTGCCACAAATCCCAGTCAAGCTGCGGCGGCACCGGTATTTCTTTTCCTTCGCCGATCGATTTTCTCGTGTTTGCGTACCACGCTTTCGCAAAATAAGGCCTGCCGATAATTCCCCCGTGAATTTTCCCGATGATCTCGATGGTGTGAGGCGATGACCGCTGCTGCGTGCCTAGTTGGACCAGTTTCCGATACTTCTGTTGCGCCTGCACCAGCATCTCTCCCTCTGCGGGATTGTGGCTGCTCGGCTTCTCCAAATAAACATGCTTGCCCGCCTGCAGAGCGGCAACGGCCATTGGCGTATGCCAATGTTCGGGAGTAGCAATCGTGATCGCGTCAACATTCTTCACTTCGAGAATCCGCCGAAAGTCTTTTTCGCTCACCGGAGCCTCGCCCATCTCCTGCTGCGTCTTTTCGGCGAACTTGGCGAGAATATTGTTATCGACATCGCAGACATGCGAAATGTGAGCTGCACTTTTGTTCGCCTTAATAGAAGCAAGATGCGCGTAGGCGCGCCCGTTCAGCCCAATCACACCAAAATTAACTCGCTCATTCGCTCCGAGAATCTGGCCATAACTTTTTGCCGTAGTTCCTACCGCGAGCCCCGCAGTCCCTACGGCTAGCGCATCGAGAAATTCACGTCGTGTGACCATTGACGTCTCCTTTAAACCCATCAACACTCCTGATCAACAAGAAATCCCCGCCTTCGTCAGGGCCTTCTTAAGTCCTTCCATGCTGATTCGCGTCGACGCTTCCGGCGAGCCCGCGCCTCGCCAATGGGTTTCGAGGCTCAAGCCATAGTGGAAACCGTCGCGCTGCAAAGCTTGCAACTGCCCGACCCAGTCCACGATGCCGGCGCCTACCGGAGCCCAATCATATTTGTGATCGTCTTTGCGCACTGCGTCTTTGCAGTGGCAATGTCCAATGCGCTCTTTAGGCAGAGCATCATAGCCGGTTGGATAGGGCGTGCTGCCGAGGGCAGCGGCATTGCCCGGATCCCAGTTCAGCATGAGGTTCTGGTTTGGAATCGCCTTGAGTACGGCAGCAGCCTCTTCGCCCGTCGCTGTATTGCACGACATTTCGTTCTCGAGCAGAAGCACAATGTTGTCTTTGGCACAACGCTCCGCCGCATGCCGCAACTTTGTATTGATCGCCTCGCGATAAGGCTTTTGATCACCAAGTCGCCAAAAGTCGAAGCAGCGAATCCTGTCCGTATTGAAGGATTTCGCGAGCGTGATGCAATGCTCGAGCAGCTCGTCTTGCGCGCTGGCGTCGAAGTCGGCATGAAACTGATCGCGTGTTTCGCTCTGCGACGATCGCGGAGCTCCCGGCCAATCAGTCTTGAACAGCGGGCTGGCAATATCCGTGACTCGCAGTTTGTGTTCGGTAAGAATCTTCCGCGCCTCGTCAATGTGTTTCGCATCGAGTTCAGTCACGTTCTTGTTCCACATCGAGCGCAGCTCGATCCAGCCTAACCCGAAATCGACAGAGACAATCTGACACGCCTTCTCGAAATCCTGCGTGATCTCGTCATTAATTACCGCGAGGCGAAACGGACAACGGCCGGCCGTTGCGATCGGGTCAATTAGTAAGGATGCGGCTTTGGCGAGCGGGGTCACCGCCGCTGCGAATCCAGCCAGCCCCAGTCCCGCTAGCATTGCGCGCCGTGTATGTACCATGCCATCAACCTCCGCTTACCAGAGATAGTTCAGCCATTCCATTATCTTCATATGGGCAATCCCACTTCTTTCAGTCCGGGAGCGAGCAGGCACAGTACGATGAGCGCCAACAGGTAAGCGCCGGCGGCGATGGTGAAGAGTGTCACGTAGCTGTGCGTGAGTTGCAAAATGTGGCCGGCGAAGAAAGCAAAGAGCGCACTGCCGGCCGATCCAGCCATGCCTCCGAAACCGACCACCGAACCCACCGCGGTGCGCGGAAACATATCCGATGCGGTGGTGAAGAGATTAGCCGACCAGCCCTGATGCGCTCCAGCGGCAATGCTGATCAGGGCGATTGCAGACCACATCGACTTGACATCGCTGGCCGCGTAGATGGGAACAACCAGACAGGCGCAGACGAGCATCGCTGACAAAGGTGCGTAGTGAGACGACATCCCCAGCCGCCGGAACGGCACTGGCAACCAGCCTCCGCCAACGCTGCCCAGCGCCGACACATTATAAATGATCATCAGCGGCAGCCCGAGATGTGAAAGATTCAGATCGAATTTCGAACTGAAGTAGGAGGGTAGCCAGAAGAGGTAGAAATACCAGATTGGATCGGTGAGAAATTTTGCGGTTGAAAATGCCCACGCCTGACGGAATTGCAGCAATCGACGCCAAGGCATAGAGGGAGACGCCTTCTGTTGCGCGATGAGGCAAGCTGCGGGAGCGCGGTAACGGCAAAACCACCACAGCATCCATGGCAGGCCGAAGAGACCGGTGATTAGAAAGGCGGTGTGCCAGCCCCAGCGCAGAGCGATCCATGGGACGATTGCTGGAGCCAGCATCGCTCCAA
Source organism: uncultured Acidobacteriaceae bacterium (assembly GCA_963800565.1). Classification (GTDB taxonomy): domain Bacteria; phylum Acidobacteriota; class Terriglobia; order Terriglobales; family Acidobacteriaceae; genus Acidiflorens. The sequence continues at coordinate 782,371 of CAWDBM010000006.1, read as the reverse complement.
CATTTGCGCCGGAGTTGAGAATGCCGGTTGCGAAAGAACGTTCGTTCTGCGGAAACCACTCGGCCACGGTTTTGATCGCGGCGGGAAAGTTGCCAGCCTCACCGAGACCGAGGAAGAAGCGTGCGAAGGCAAACTGCAGCACGGTGGTGGCCAGTGCGTGGCCCATGGCGGAAAAGCTCCAGACGGCCATCACGAACATGTACCCGACGCGGGTGCCGAGTTTGTCGATGAGACGGCCGGCGAGCAGCAGGCCGATCGCGTAGGCGACTTGGAATGCGTCGACGATGTAGCCGTAATTTATTTCGGTCAGGCCGATGCTGTGTTCAAGCGTTGGCTTGAGGAGCGCGATCACCTGGCGGTCCATGTAGTTGATGGAGGTCGCGGCGAAGAGCATGGCACAGACTGTCCAGCGGACGCGACCGAGGGTCGTGCCATCCGGCGTCAGGGTGCTTGCGGCGTCGTCATGTAAGTCGCCAATGTTGGCCATGCGACGCTCCTAGCGAGTACACGAATAGAATTGTCATTTCTCCAGGGCTTGAATCATAGATCATCCTTTTCCCAGCACGAAACGACGATCAAGTCTTGGGCCTTCAGAGCTCGATTTCCGTGGTCGAAGAGTTGCTGGCGCTCGCTCGCGCCGATTCCGTACGCGAAAACTTGCACCTGTCGCTTCTTGACCTGCGTTCGGTGATTGCCGAGACCGCGGACGAATGGCATCAACTGTTAGATTCCAGCAATCTGCAATTCAAGCAAACGATCGTGGATTGCGATATGCCGATTTTGGCGGACGGCAGGGCAGTGCAACAATTGCTCGCCATCCTGCTCGACAACGCTGTCAAGTACACGCCGCCGCCGGGAGTCATCGAGTTGATCCTGCAAGTCCGGAGCGAGATGGCCGTCCTTACCGTGCGCGATTCAGGAATCGGGATCGCGGAGTCCGATCAAAGCAAGATCTTCGAGCGCTTTTATCGCGTGGACAAGGCCAGAAGCCGCGAGCTGGGCGGAGCCGGCATCGGCCTCGCGATTGCCGAGTGGATCGTGCAGCAGCACCGCGGATCGATTGCCGTTCAAAGCTCGATCGGCAAGGGATCGTCATTTATTGTCTCTGTCCCACTGCAAACGAACTCGGCAACTGTATATAGGAACGGAATCGGTTGTTCCCGCGAATGAAACGCAAACCTGACATTACATAAACTTCCGGGGCTGGCCGTCAACCGTATGTGAAGCGGTATGCGCGGTTCGTAAGCCTTTGTTTTGGCGGAAGCGTGTGTGAGTCGAACACACCGGCGACATCGAGGATGCCGCCCGCCGGTTTTGAAGACCGGGAAGTCCACCCGGACTCAGCCGCTTCCATCTTATTCATTACACATCATTTAACTTCAAAAATCCTCTGTTACCTTGGTGCCATTGTCCATTTCAATCCATTTGAGCGATGATGGTCGTCGGGGGTAATCGCGCATGACGGACGCTGTCGCCACAGACCAAGAGGACATTCAACCTGAATCGAAGCGGACTTACAAGCCCAACCGGAGAGCACGCGGCGCGGGTGCCGTGCGTCTGAAGAATGGTTCGTTTCATTTGCAGTACCGAGATCAGGAAGGCAAACTCCGGTCAACGTGGCTCTGTCGCAAGGATCGCACTCACAAGACGGAGACGAGCCAATCAGTGCGAGAACTCGCTGAGCAGAAAATCAGAGAACTTGCTGACGCTGAGCAGAAACTTGCCGCGCTCGAAAACAATGACGGCGCACCGCCCGACATGAGGGTCTGCGACTTCTGGGAGAATGTGTACGTACCGTGGGCGAAGCAAGTCAAGCCGGGAGTTGGAGAACCGAATCTCAGACCGTCAACCCTTGAAGGGTACGAGCAGGTTTGGTCACAGCATCTCAAGGCGCACTTCGGCGAAAAGACGCTTCGGAGTTACGAGACCTCGACAGCAACGAAGTTCCTAACTGATTTGTCGCAGACACTCGGACGCAATACGCTCCATCACGTTCGGAGTTTGATGTCTGGAATCTTCTCGAATGCAATCAGTCAGGGGTACATTAAAGTTTCGCCCGATGGCGGGAAGACATGGGCCGCGGCTCAGAATCCAATCAAGGATGCCGGTGTACTCGGTAAAACCGCACGCCCTGCGAAGACAGGTCATTACTCGCTGAAAGAAGCGTTGTTAATTCTCGCCGCACTCTCGGATTGTGTCGAGTGTCAGTTGGTGATGGCCCTGTCGTTCTTCTGGGGTCTTCGACCGTCAGAGATTCGCGGTCTGCGCTGGGAAGATTTCTGCGATGGATCAAGCGAAACCTGCGCTATCTGCAAAGAGGATGATTGGGACATCGAGGTCGCCCACGTTCACATCCGCCGTGCGATTGATAAGCAGGGCAACGAGACCGGTTTGAAGACGGACGAAGCAGAGCAGCCGTTACCGCTGATGATTCCCATTGCAATGCCGCTTCAGATATGGCGAGATCAGTGCGGCCATCCTACAAAGGGTTGGCTGTTCGAGAACAAGAACGGCAATCCGGCTGACCTTCGCGATTGGGTCAGAACGAAGATACGCCCCGCCCTGAAGACGCCGTTGAAGTGGAAAGGTCTCTACGCTGGCAGACGCGGCGCGGCGACGATGTTGTTACAGTTGAGCGGCAATGCTCTCGCGAGTCAACAATTACTCAGGCACAAACCCGGCTCAGTGGTGACCGCACGCCACTATCTCAAGGCCGTGCCTCAAGCATTGCTCGCTGGTACGAAGTTAGTTGAGGATGCTGTCGAAAAGGCGTTGGCAGCCGGTGAGGGACAATCGTCCTAGTGTTTGAATGAAAAAGAATCGACTGCGAATGGCATCGCAGTACAATGCTCGTGTGAAAACTCCGCAAACAGACGCATGGTTACTCAAATACTCCGGCGAGCATCTATTGCATGAAATCAAAATGTTCCGGTGGCTCGCTGGTAATATCAAACCGATGGGTACCTATGAGTATGAGAATGATGCGATGGTGGAGTCATTCGTACTCCATTTGCGGAACCTCATCATGTTCTTCTGTTTTCCGGAATCAAATGGAGATGACGTGGTTGCTGGCGATTTTTGCCACGATCCAAGTAAGTGGCCTGCGACTGAGTCAACCGTTTTGAAAGATGCACGCCTGCGAGCAAACAAGGAACTCAGCCATCTAACCAGCGTCCGAAAGAATAAAGGCGATCCGGACAAAGAGTGGAACGTTGCTTCGTTGGTCGGTGAGATCGATTCGTTGGCTAAGAGATTTGCGGCTAATGCTTCCCCAAAGAAACTGAGTCCCGACGTGATAGAACTTATCAATGCACCTGATAGTGGCCTGATGGCAGTTCTCGGGAAACACGCTGCCATGTCGAATGTGGCATCAAACACCATGACCTACGGAAGCACGCCTGCAAAAAGCATTAGTACCTAAGTCAATCAGAAAACCCGCCCGTATCCTCGCTGAGCACATATCCTCAAAACGGGCACGATGAATGTACGCTGTACAGTCGGCCCATGGGTTGAAATGAACGAAGTCCGGCCCGGTGTGTGGACATTGAGTAGAGCCACGCGAGTGGAGCATAGAGTCATAGACCGGCCCATGCTGCCCGTCCCACGAGGTAGAGGATCAAAAGAAAAGCCCCCGCTTCCAGCAAATAGAACGATACCTGCTTGATGAAATCACAGACGGTTTTGACGCAGTCGGCGATGACCTTGAGCCGATGACTAAGGGGCATAAGGGGCATAATCAAACCTCATTATTGGATCAGAATCGTAAGCGGAGACCGAAGGCCGTCTAGACGGGAGCAATTCTGAAGGGCATGCTTCCTTTGTGGCGCGATGTCGTGCGCACGAGGGGATTCATGAACAACACCGCAGCGCCGGATCTCGGCGCCACCCGCTTCAAGCGAAACTACCGCACTGCTGAAGAGAAACGGGAGATCGTCGAGGAGACGCTTGTGCCTGGGGTCTCGGTGGCGATCGTGGCTCGGGCGCGTGGCGTGAACGCCAACCTGGTGTTTCACTGGCGCAAGCTGTACCACGCCGGGCTTCTGGGCGACCGGCCTGCGACTGCAGCGGGCGAAGCCCGCGCGAGTGGGGTGCGGTTGCTGCCGGTGAGAGTTGCCGAAGATGCGCCGAATCAGTCCCCGATTCCGGTGGCCGTGAGCACAGCGTACCGCGTGAATCGGGAAGCGGTTGTCGCGCCGGGTTCGATGGAACTCACTTTGGCGAAAGCACAGATCCGCATCACGGGCACGGTAGACGCGCAAGCGCTGCGCGTGGTGCTGGAGTGCTTACGCGGATGATGGCGCTTCCGGCCAACACGCGCATCTGGATCGCGGCGGGCGTGACTGACATGCGGCGCGGATTCACGGGGCTGAGCGCGTTGGTGCAAACGACGCTCGAACACGATCCTCTCTCCGGTCATGTCTTTGTTTTCCGCGGGCGTCGCGGCGACCTGATCAAACTACTTTGGTTCGATGGGGACGGGCTTTGTCTGTTCGCGAAGCGTTTGGACCGTGGACGATTTATCTGGCCGAAGGTGGACCGCGGAACGGTGTCCCTCTCGCGAGCGCAACTGTCGATGTTGTGCGAAGGCATCGATTGGCGTCACCCCGTGCGAACCGCCGATTCCTTGATGGCAATCTGAGTTCGCGAGTGCGATATGCACAGTTATTTGTGCACCTGTGGACGCGTTGCAGCGGAGTTCATGACATACTCCGTCTATGGTTGCCAGGCCGACAACGCTGCCCGATCTGAACCGGCTAGATCGGGATGGTTTGCAGTCGATCCTGCTGGCAACCCACGAGCGATTCATCGCACAGTACGCAGAACTGATCGCGGCCCAAGAGCAGTTACTCGTCAAGGAAGAGCAGTTACTATCGCGTGTTCACGAGATCGAACACCTGAAGCTGCTGATTGCCAAACTGCGACGCCTGCAGTTTGGGCGTAAGTCGGAGAAGGTCGAGCGGCAGATCGAGCAACTCGAACTGAAGCTGGAAGACCTCGAAGCCCATCGCGTCGGGTCCCTGCCGCAGCCCGCTCGTGAGGCGGACGCGTCAGAACCCGCTCCGGCTCCCAAGAGTCGCCGTCCCCTTCCTGAGCATCTGCCGCGCGAGACCAGGACCCACGCACCTGCGGAACCAGCCTGCCCGGAGTGCGGCGGCACTCTGAAGAAGCTCGGCGAAGATGTCTCCGAGATTTTGGAATGGGTTCCCGCCAGTTTCAAGGTGATCCGCCACGTGCGTCCGAAGCTGTGTTGCGCGGGATGCGACAAGATCGTGCAAGCTCCGGCGCCGAGCCGCCCCATCGATCGTGGCTTGGCTGGTCCGGGACTGCTGGCCCATGTGCTGACTTCGAAGTTTGCGGACCACTTGCCGCTGTATCGCCAGTCGGAGATCTACGCTCGCGAAGGAGTCGAGTTAGATCGCTCGACGCTGGCGAAGTGGGTCGGCGAGGCCAGCCACTTACTCGAACCCTTAGTCGAGGCATTACGCCGCTACGTGATGGCGGCCGATAAGTTACACGCGGACGATACGCCGGTTCCAGTGCTGGCTCCGGGCCATGGCAAGACCAAGACCGGGCGTTTGTGGACGTATGTGCGCGACGATCGTCCGTCGGGCTCGAACGCAGCTCCAGCGGCCTGGTTCGCCTACTCGCCCGACCGCAAGGGCGAACACCCGCGGCACCATCTGCGTCAGTTCCGTGGCATTCTGCAGGCCGACGCTTACTCCGGTTTTAATCAGCTCTATGAGGACGGGAGTATACGAGAAGCTCCGTGCCTGGCACATATCCGCCGCAAGTTCTTCGACCTGATGGAAGCGCACCGCTCGCCGATTGCGAGCGAAGCGGTCGAGCGCATCGGCGCCTTGTATGGAATCGAGCAGGAAATCCGCGGGCGGCCTCCTGAAGAGAGACTCGAAGTTCGCAACACGCGCTCGCGGCCACTGCTGGACGCGATGCGGGCGTGGCTGGAAACATCTTTGTCGAAACTCTCCCGGAAGTCCGATACCTCGGCGGCGATTCACTATGCCCTCGCGCGCTGGGACGCCTTCGTGCGCTACTGCGCCGACGGCCGCATCGAGATCGACAACTCGGCAGCCGAGAGGGCTCTGCGTGCGGTCGCGGTGGGCCGCAAGAATTACTTATTCGCCGGCTCCGACGCCGGTGGGGAACGAGCCGCAACTTTCTATTGCCTGCTCGGGACGGCCAAACTGAACGACCTCAATCCCGAGGCCTACCTGCGCCAGGTGCTGGAGCGCATCGCTGACCACCCGGTGAACCGCATCGCAGAGTTGTTGCCTTGGAACCTTGGGTTGACCGGTTGACCGATACTGTCATGGCACTCACCCCGCGATAGTACACACATCCAGTCACACAGGTCGTGTCCATTAACAAAAAGAAGTGGACACGACCTCATCACCTCATCCCGTCTCCCACGTCAAGACGTTAGTCGGTCCTCGGTTACTCAGAATCTACTCGGCCCTCACTTCCAAATTGCCCTGATGGGGCCGTAAAACTCTATGGCACCGTCGTGCAAACGACAGGTTGTGCGTTGCGATCAACGATGTCAGTTGGTGTTCGCGATGCAATCGTGCGATCAAGACGAAAACCCAGTCTTCGGTGCGTCCATCGAGATCGCGCCACACGGCTAGGCTCGCCCTCCATCGAGCGACAGAGACCATCAACTAAATGATTAGTTGTATTTCGGAGCGTTCATCCATCCCGGTTTCGAGAACTGTGGGATGGTCTCTAAGTTATTGGTAATAAAGACATGTCCATTTCAAATCCATTCGAGCAATCGGAGAGACTAAGGGATTGGTCACCCCTCCCCGAATTCTGGGAACGACTTGCAGAACCGTGGTCGACGGATCGCAGGCCGCGGTCAGGATCATCGCAGGATGAGGGCGGTTTAGGGGTACGCTCTGCGCTCGCAAGTCTATGATTCAAAAAGGGGGTCACTGATCGTGGTCAATGGGCTGGGTGTGGGAGCGCCCCGTACCCTGTCGCCTGCAAGCGAGCGGGGCCACGCCAAAGACTCCGATCCGGATAGCGCTCTGATGCCGCTCTGGGGATTATTCGTAGAAACCCCCTTAAAAGGGTGTCAGAAAGCCGCGTTTAATAGGCGCGTAGGAGTCTCTAACGTCCCTACCTCCCTGACCGCTCTATTAGGGAACATTGACCGGCTGAGTCACAGGGCCGACTTTACCCGTCACTGTAGTACGCCGCGGCGCAGCCTTGGCAGGCGCTCGCTCTGGGAGCCGGATGAAGCCATAGATCGTTCTGACGGTCGTGCGCTCATATCGCCTCTGGCGAGTGTACATTGTACAGCCGTGCCTTAACGTCCCTCCCGCCCTGAATCCTATCTGTATAGCCTAGGGGAGGGCGGCGACGAAGTGCATTACGGTTGGACCTACTGGTCGACCTCCGGCTATGGTGACCAATTCGGCGTGTTCCACTCTGCTTCGATCTATACAATCCTCTATAGCCCGGCCGCGTCGCAATGCGGCGTCACAAGCATTCGTACAGCAAGCGCTACTGCCACCGACGGCTCAGGCTATACGCTGAACGCAAACCTGGGCAATGTAACTGTTACGTCGCGGTCGGGACGCGTAATAGTAGCCCCGATCACCGGCAGCGCCCCCTCGGGTAGCTTCACAGATGCAAACGGGAATGAGATCACGGAAAACACGAGCGGACAGTTCTTCGACACGCTGTCAAGTACGACGCCGGTTTTGACGATTGCCGGTGGCGGCACTCCCTCTAGCCCGATGACGTTTACTTATACCGCACCGTCGGGCGCTAAGTAAGCGTCCGAGTTGCACCGTATTGTTAAGTGTCCACGAAACGGTTAAGTGGACACTTCAGCAGGCGTGGTATTGAGATTCCAGGGCAGCAGTTCGTCGATGCGGTTGATGGGATGGTCGGGGATACGGGTCAGCACCTCGCGCAGATAGGCTTCGGGATTGAGGCCGTTGAGTTTTGCCGAACCAATCAGGCCGTAGATCGTAGCGGCACGCTCGCCGCCCGCATCCGATCCAGCAAACAGGTAGTTCTTGCGGCCCAGGGCCACGCCGCGCAACGAGCGTTCGGCGGCGTTGTTGTCGATCTCGATGTGTCCATCTTCTATATAGCGTGTCAGCGCGTCCCAGCGCGACAGCGCATAGCGAATCGCCACCGTCGTCTCCGACTTGCGCGAGAGCTTCGACAAGGTTGCCTCGAACCACTGGCGCATAGAGTCCACGAGGGGCTTGGCCTGTGCCTGGCGGACGGCCCGGCGTTCGTCCGGCGGGCGACCGCGAATCGGTTCTTCGATTCCATACAGCGCGCCGATCCGCTGCAACGCCTCCCGCGCTACCGGCGAACTGTGCGCCTGTTCCAGATCGTAGAAGTGACGCCGCACGTGCGCCCAGCACGCTGCGTGTTGAATGCGACCATCTTCATAGAGCTGATTAAATCCCGCATAGGCATCCGCCTGCACCGTGCCACGAAACTTTTCCAGATGCTGCGCGGGATGCTCGCCTTTGCGATCGGGCGAGTAGGCAAACCAAACAGCGGGCGCGGCGGTGTCGCCCGCAGGACGATCATCGCGAACATACGTCCACAAGCGCCCTGTCTTGGTCTTGCCCTGACCAGGAGCCAACACCGGCACCGGCGTGTCATCGGCGTGCAGTTTGCCGGCGGCCATCACATACCGACTTAGCGCATCGATTAGTGGGCTGAGTAACTGGCTGCATCCGCCGACCCAGTCGGCCATCGTCGAGCGCTCCAGTTCCACACCTTGACGCGCGTAGATCTCCGATTGCCGATACAGCGGAAGATGGTCGCAGTATTTCGAAACCAACACATGCGCCAACAGTCCTGGCCCTGCCATGCCACGCTCAATCGGGCGGCTCGGCGCTTCCGCCTGCACAATGCAGTCGCACTTCGTACAGTTCAGCTTTGTGCGCACATGGCGGACCACCACGAAACTGGCGGGGACATACTCCAGCATCTCGGAAACATCCTCGCCCAACTTCCGTAGCTCGCCCTGGCATTGCGGACACACGGTCTCTTTCGGCTCGTGTCGGCGCGTTTGCCGCGGCAGATGATCGGGCAGTGCTCGGCGCGTGGACCTCGTTATAGGAGTTGAAGAGGCGGTGACGGGAGCTGGTGTTGAAGCGCTGGGCTCTTGCTCGCTGCGCTTGGATTCTAACTCCTCCAGCCGCAGCTCCAACTGCTCGATCTGCCGCTCCAGCTTCTCCGACTTACGCCCAAACTGCATGCGCTGCAGCTTGGCCAGCAGCAACTGCAAATGCTCAATCTCGCGCTCCCGCGACTGTAACTGCTCCTGCGTGGCAGTGAGTGTGCTTTCGGTGGAGAGTAACTGCTCGTGTTGTGCCAGGATCAGTGCTCGCAGCGCATCCGCGGGAAGGACTTTTAGATCGGGAAGCGAAGCCACTGCCATGCGCGGAGTATCGCATGAACTCGCGCGTTCTCATCCCCCTGCGCACGAAAAAAGTTGTGGAAAGAATCTCGCTCGTTACACCGACAACTCCGGTTCCCACGTGCGCTCCGGCCGTCGCCAATCTATGCCTTCTAACAGCATCGATAACTGCGCTCGGGTCAGCGAAACCGTACCGCTCGCGGCCTGCGGCCACACGAAGCGCCCACGTTCCAGTCGCTTCGCGAACAAACACAACCCGTCGCCGTCGAACCATAAAACTTTGATCAGATCGCCACGTCGTCCGCGAAACACAAACACATGCCCGCAGAACGGACTCTGCTCCAGTTTCGTCTGCACTAACGCACTCAGCCCAGTGAAGCCGCGCCGCAAGTCGGTCACGCCCGCCGCAATCCAGATCCGCGTGTTCGCTGGCCAGGCCATCATCCGCGCAGGCACTCCAGCAACACCCGTACCAGCGCCGCGTCGGCGTTGCCTTCAATGCGCACCTGTGCCTGCCGAAACTCGACGTGAATCATGCCCGACTGTGCTTTCGGTAAGTCGGATCCACGCTCCGGCAGAGCCGCCGGCAAACTCTCGCTCACGCGAACCGGCAGCAACTTCATCGCCGGCTTGCACTCCCCAAGTCTCCCTGCCAGGTACAGCCGACGCCAGCCAAATACCTGGTTCGCGTTGATGCCATGCCCTCGCGCTACCCGCGCCACCGCCGCGCCTTCCACCAACGTCGCTTCGACAATCCGCCGCTTCTCCGCGATACTGCGCCGCTGCCGCGGGGCCGCACCCAACGTCTCACTCTTATCCGCTATGACAGTTGTAACTTGCCGGGAAGTGTCCATCTCCGCTCCAAGTGGACACCTATCCGAAGTGCCCACTTCGCGAGCATCGCTCTCTTCTAGAACGTTGTCGAGACGGCCATAACCGTACGCTTACGGCGCTAACGCCACTTACACCATGGACTACACGCAGTATACGGTGGAGACCGATTTTGGCGTCACTGGTGTTAGCGAATATGGCCCACTCAGCAATGCGCTTGTCAGCGGTATCACACTTCCGGACGGCACCAGCTATGTGTTTGCTTATGAGATAACACCAGGGTCCTCATGCACGCCACTGCCGGGCACCTTTCCCACTTGCGTGACGGGGAGAATCGCGTCCGTGACCCTACCCACAGGCGGTGAAGTCACATACTCCTATTCCCACAGCGGCGGTACAAATGGCACCGGGATTTATAGTGACGGTTCTACAGCAGGTCTCACCCGCATACTCAGCCCGAGTACCTCTTGTTCTTCTGGTGGATGTTGGCAATACTCCCGTTCTTTAGTGACAGGTACGCCGGGCCCAAAATCGACGTGGACGACAACTACCCTCGATCCGAACGGCAATCAAACGGTCATCAACTTTGCTGAAGATGGCACCAATGGCACTCCGACGTACAATTTCTATGAAACCCAACGGCAGGTGAATCAACTGATTAACGGAACACAGACCCTGCTGGCAACGAGCACGCGTTGTTACAACGCCAACTACACGAATTGTGCCGCCGTCACGGTAAGTTCACCAATTACACAGATTGACGCTTACAGCCAGCTTCAGAACACCGCGCCCCGCTTGTCAGAAGTCCTATACAGCCCCGTTGGATTGGCCACCGATGACAAGGAATACAACTACGGAGTGACGACAGGAGGCGCGCCTGGAACGACGAACCTAATTCTCGAAACAGCAGTTTCTTATACGGGATTAGGCGAGCCGTCTTCCGTAACGGTCTATGACTGGACTAGCGGCACCAAGACCACGATCGCCTCCTCGACCTTCTCCTACGACCAAACGACACCCACAACCACGACAGGCACTCCGCAGCACGTTGCCGTTACCGGTTCGCGTGGAAATCTGACCACAGCTACCACTTCAACAAGCAGTTCGACCTCGCAATCCACGACTTACACTTACTATGACACAGGTAACTTGAATTTTATCACGGATATCAACGGCATCACCACCACGACCTACTCCTACAGTCGAGCAACTCAAGGCTCGACCACAGCCTCGTGTGGAAATTCGTTTCCTACCGGTGTGGCCGTGGTGGGGCCGCAAGTCAATCTGTCGACCTCTACAGTTTGGAACTGTGTGGGTGGTGTTGCAACTCAGTCAACCGACCCGAACGGCAACAACGTCACCTCAAATTACACTGACCCGGATTTCTGGCGGCCCGCAAACATCTACGACCAAGAAAACAATGAAACCACGATCAACTATTACGGCGAGACGGCGGTGGAAACCGCGCTGCAGAACTTTAACAGCGGCCACTCAGTTTCGGATTTTCGGACCACCATGGACGGCTTTTTGCGGCCTATTCTCAGCCAACGATTGCAAGGGCCGGGTGCCACCAATTATGACACTTGGGAGACCGACTACAACAACTTGGGTCAGCCTTCTCGGAACACAATGCCATTCAGCGCGACTGCGGGTACGACTAATTCTTCGGCTCCTGGGATTGACTCGACGTATGACGCCCTGGGGCGTGTTCTGACAGCCACTGACGCAAATGGTGGAACAACTTCCTACACCTATACAAACAACGACGTTCTTCAAAGTGTCAGCGGCTCGCAGACATTTCAGAAGCAGCTCGAATACGATGGCTTGGGAAGGCTGACTTCTGTTTGCGAAATATCGTCCACGCTTCCCTTGGTTGGAACCTGCAATCAATCGAACGCCAAAACTGGTCTGTGGACAAAATATACTTATGATGCTCTCGGCGATCTGCTTACCGTCACGCAAAACGCGCAGGCCGCACCCAGTGGACAGCAGTTACGCACATTTGTCTATGACTGGCTGGGACGCATGACATTGGAGTCTAACCCGGAGACGGGCAATGATGGAACTAGCGGCACCGTCGCATACACCTACGATACAATCTCACCCTGCGGCGACGGCACGAATTATAGTTTCCCTGGTAACCTGGTGCAAAAGAAAGACAACGCTGGGAATATTACGTGTTATTCATACGATGGCGTCCATCGGCTGTTGAAAGCTGGTAATAAGAGTGTTGCGAATACGATCATTAGGCAGTTCACCTATGATTCCGAGAGTTCTTACCCCGCAGGCGTGACCGTCCTTAACGGCAAGACTAACATGGTGGAAGCCACGACATTCAACACTTCGAACCTCAGCGTTTATGTCACTGATGAATTCTACAGTTATTCTCCGCGTGGTGAAACGAGCGACGTGTATGAAGCGACTCCTCACTCCGGTGGCTACTATCACACGGCGGCGGCTTATTGGCCTACCGGTACAGTTAAGTTATTGAGCGGCATCCCAAGTGTGCCCACAATCTACTACGGAGCCAACGGAACCGGACTAGACGGCGAAGGCCGGTATACACAGGTCACAGCGTCATCCGGGATCAGCCCATTAGTCAACCCCGTTTCTTACTCTACTACCAGTACATCGAATCCACTGGGCGTCCTGACTGGAGTCACACTTGGATCTGGGGACAGCGATGGCTTTACCTACGATCCCAACACTGGACGGCCAGCCAGCTACACATTCAACGTTAACGGCAATACCGACACCGGCACGCTGCACTGAAACACGAACGGCACCGTTCAAAAACTGGTGATTAACGACACCATTCCTGGCACGTCCGACAGCCAGACCTGCTACCACTATTACGACGACCTGGCGCGACTCGGTGGTAAGGATGCGAACGGTTACAGTGCAGATTGCGGTAGCACGAAGTGGCAACAGCTCTTCACTTTCGATTCCTTCGGCAATATCAATAAGTCAGGGAGCAGTACATTTCTTCCGAGTTACATATTCAGCAACGGCGCCACTACGAACCAGTTCTATTCCATCCCTGGCGCCAGCGTTAGCTACGACCAGAATGGTAATCTGCGCACTGACAATGTAAATTCCTACACCTGGGACCCGAACTGGGGCAATCCTGCGAGCGTCAACACCACGAACTTAGTTTATGATGCCTTGGGGCAGATGGTGGAACAGCAGAATGGCTCTGCATACACGGAGATTCTCTACAGCCCGCTGGGGAAAACGGCCATAATGAGCGGCGCGACTGTGACTAAGGCGTTCGCGTATCTTCCGGGCGGCGGGACGGCAATTTATAATTCGTCGGGGTTGGCGTATTACCGCCACTCCGATTGGCTGGGAAGTTCTCGGCTGACCTCGTCACAGGCACGAGGGATGTATTCGAGTTCTGCTTATGCGCCTTTTGGCGAACAATATGATCTCTCTGGGACATCCGATGCTTCGTTCACAAGCCATAACGCCGATACAGCAAGTACCCTGTATGACTTCACGTTTCGTGAACACAGCCCGAGCCAGGGCCGGTGGCTTTCGCCAGATCCAGCGGGACTAGTGGCAGTGGATCCGACGAATCCCCAGACATGGAACCGCTATGCGTATGTCGGGAACACCCCTCTTTCGCAGACGGACCCGCTGGGGCTGGATGATTGTCCACCTGACACGATTTGTGTAACGACATGGGGATGGGCCGACATAGATCCTTCCCTCCTGCTCTTCGCTGTTGGAGGAGGAGGACCCCATTTTGCCCCGCTGATAGATCAAAGCGGCGGCGGTGGAGGCGCAAACAACGGGAAGAAGTGCATCTCGCCTTCGACTCTCAGAAACTTGGCAGCGACCCCAGAATTCGGCGGGCTGTATGCAGCATACCTTGCTTCGCGAGCGGGCGCATGGCTGTCGGGTGGGACCGTTGGAGTCGGGTGGGGGGGGAGCGCTGGTTTTGGTCTAGGACCAAGCGGCACCGTTGCGGTTGGGGCTTCTGTCTCAGGCTCTCTTGTATTCAGTACCGATGGTCTTGGAAACTCCGCCCTCGCGATATCGTTTACCCCTCCCGTGCAGTTATCTGCAATGAGTACCAATCCTAACTGGTTTGATGCTGGCGGAGCAGCAATCGGCGGCCTACAAGTAACTGCTTCTAGTTCTCTTGTGCCGACAACTATTAAGTTCTCTGCCTCGCCGGATATCAACGGGTCGGTTGGGCCTGTCGGATTTGATTGGACCCCGGATAGCGTGAGCCTGCTGTTCGGGCCGGGCGTAGGTGCGCGAGTGGGAGGGAGTGTGGGAGGCAGTCTTTCGCTGTCAATTCCGATTTGCAAGAAGTAGCGGTAACTTGTTCATCAATGACTAGAGCGGGGAAATGAAGGATGTTCGACAAGCCCAAACACTTCGATCAGGAAACGTCTCGGACCCAGCGCTTCATGCGCAAGAAAGCCGTAAGGGTGCTGTGGTTCATGATACTCCTGCTGATCGCTGCGTTTCAGATAATGATGTTCCTGCGACTAAGACGGCAGAACGCCCCACTCTTTCACTCCACACTAGAGATGGTTTTGGTCGTGGCATTGGTGGCGGTCGCTCTTCTAGGTGTCTTTGTGAAAAGTCGACAGGGCAGGAACTGAGTAAGCGTCCGAAGAGGACCGTCTTGCTAAGTGTCCACGAACAGGTTAAGTGGACACTTCCGCAGGTATGGATTTGAAGTTCCAAGGCAGAAGTTCGGCAATGCGGTTGATGGGGTAGTCGGCGATACGGGTCAGCACCTCGCGCAAATAGGCTTCGGGATCGAGGCCGTTCAGTTTCGCCGAACCGATCAGGCCGTAGATGGCTGCGGCACGGTCGCCGCCTCGATCCGACCCGGCAAACAGGTAGTTCTTGCGGCCCAGGGCCACGCCGCGCAATGAGCGTTCGGCGGCGTTGTTGTCGATCTCGATGCGTCCATCCTTTATATAGCGCGTCAGCGCGTCCCAGCGCACCAGTGCGTAACGAATCGCCGCCGTCGTCTCCGACTTGCGCGAGAGCTTCGACAACGTCGCCTCGAACCACTGTCGCAGAGAGTCGAGCAGCGGCTGGGCCTGCTCCTGGCGGACCTCGCGGCGCTGGTCCGGGGGCTTGCCGCGAATCTGTTCTTCGATGCCATACAGCGTCCCGATCCGGTGCAGCGCTTCCCGTGCCACCGGCGAAGCGTGCGCTTGCTCCAGATCGTAAAACTTGCGCCGCACATGCGCCCAACACGCGGCTTGTTCGATGCGGCCATTTTCGTAGAGCTGATTGAATCCCGCGTAGGCATCGGCCTGCAGCGTGCCACGAAACGTTTCCAGATGCTGCGCGGGATGCTCGCCTTTGCGATCGGGTGAGTAGGCGAACCATACCGCGGGTGCGGCGGTGTCGCCCGCAGGACGGTCATCGCGAACGTAGGTCCATAATCGACCGGTCTTGGTCTTGCCCTGGCCCGGAGCCAGCACCGGCACCGGCGTGTCGTCGGCATGCAACTTACTCGCCGCCATCACGTAGCGACTGAGCGCGTCGACTAATGGGCTGAGTAACTGGCTCGCTCCGCCAACCCAGTCCGCCAAGGTCGAGCGTTCCAACTCCACATCCTGACGCGCGTACATCTCGGATTGCCGATACAGCGGAAGATGATCGCAGTACTTACTCACCAGAACGTGCGCCAGCAGTCCCGGCCCCGCCAAGCCGCGCGCAATCGGTCGGCTCCGGTAGACCACAGCCTCGGCAGCTATGGCGGAGCGAGCGGCCCAGGGGCAGTATCAACCTACAGCAACCTGCCAACCGTTCATTTTGGTGCCAATGGTCTACCGACAGATGCGTCCATAAAGGCGCTTGCCGGCGCTGTGGCCCAAGACGAGAGTAGTCCGGGTAACGTTATAGACCCGAACACAGTCCGAATTAACTACTTTCAGACGGGATCATCCGATACGGCCATGCTGAAGCAGTGGGCCGAAACGCAAAAAAATGGAGCCTACGGCCACTACTGCGTCTCAAATCACAACTGTGCCACATTTACGGCGGCAGGCCTGGTTGCTGGTGGCGCTCTTACAGCCGCGCAAGCCAACGGTCTCTCAGTTGATCCGAACCGGCTGTTCAATCAGCTTCGTGGTTTCGCAAACATAAGTTATGAGTTTGATTTGTTGTCAAAACAGCTTCAACACCAAACTGCGTGTGTGTCCGCGACCGACAGTTCTGGCCAGGGCACCGGAACACATTGCGAATAGAGATGCGCAGCATCACTCTCATCGGCGCAACACTGGGGACGTTGATCGTTCTTGCCGTGGTCGTTGTTTGGTGGACTGGGCGTCCGCCCCGACGACCGAGCGGACTCTCTCCCAATGCGCTCCATTTCGAACCATCCAATGTCCCGTTTACTCTGCACCAGACCGGTTACTGGTTGGATTGCTGGCTGGATGAGCATGCGGATGTGGATCGCTGTAAGCTCACCGATGTGAAGGGCAATGCATTGTTTGAGGATGTCTTTCTGCCTTGTGAAGGGCAGTCGCCTGTTCCTAAGAGCGACTTGGTGTTTGACGCTTCCACTGAAGCCCCAATGCAGGATGCTTTTGCAACTAAGGTGCGAGAATTCGAAGACGAGGGATTTAGACGTGCTTACCCAACTTCTCCGCAAGCAGAATGAAACCAACCGACCACGGTAGAATTTGATGGGCCGCAAAATTGACCTCGCGAAAGTCAGGGCTTCTCTGAACACGCTCTGCTCGAAGTGCGGTTACTCGATACCGCCGAACGAAACGCAACGGGTAAGTTTCACGGAGATGCGCTGCCCCAAGTGCCAAGCAGTGTTTATGCCCGGCCAGAAAGAGCTGAAAAGCAGTGATGTAACACAAAAATCCCCCAGAGCCTAGTTCACTCTGGGGGCGTTTCCTTTTTCTCAGTTTGTGCTATCGCTACAGCCCTTCGAAGACCTGCACTATTCGAGGGATTGTTGTGTCGTTAGTGAAATTTGCTAGAACCTCGCCGTGCGTATTTCCACGTTTGAGCACGACGCTGTCGGTGTGATGGTCATACGAGAATGCGTACTTGGAGTCTCCAACATAGAACCACAAAACATTTCCGGTCTCTCCCTCGCGTGCGTACACCTTGATGCCGTGAGCAGGGTTCATGAATTGAATTATTGCACCCACCAGCGAGAGCACCACATACCGGACATTTTGTCCGTGATGGTTTGCTCTCTGGAGCACGCCTGAAAGATAATTCTGCAACTCAGTTATATCGTCAACTTGAAGCGGCATAAAAATATTACCTCCACATTTCATTGTAAACCTGCGAATAGGGTGGGAGAAATCTCACGGTCTTTTTTGCATTAGACCGGGGAGGATTCACGGTCAATTTCAATCTCAGACCGGGAGGAAAGTCTGTCCATCAATCCATCAAAGTGTCCATCGTACGTCCATTTGAAAATCCCCGCTGTGCCCGGTTGCAGATAGAGGCAACCTTGATTCCAAAGGCTAACCCGCTGACAACATGCGCTCCAGGTGACCTTACCTAAATTTGAAGACCGGGACGATCACCGGACCGCATGCGCTTTCATGGTTTAGCGAAGTTCGAAGTTCTTGCGCGCGAAGTTTTTGCAACGCCTAATTCCTTCGCGCACAATCGAAGAGAGAGTTCGTTCGCACGCTAACACGAGCTACTTGGGCTGCGCCACCACTCGCAGGTAGGGCTTTAGAGTCTTCCAGCCGGCGGGATATTTTTGCTTGGCCTGGTCTTCTGAAACTGAGGTGGGGATGATCACGTCCTGGCCGGGCTTCCAGTTCACGGGCGTGGCGACGTTGTGTTTGGCGTTCAGTTGAATGGAATCGAGCGCCCGCAGCACCTCGTCGAAATTGCGCCCGCTGCTCATGGGGTAAATCAGCATCAGCTTGATCTTTTTGTCGGGGTCAATAAGGAAGACAGTGCGCACGGTGGCGTTGTCGGCGGCGGTGCGACCTTCGCTAGTGGTGCCGGACTCGGCGGGCAGCATGTCATAGAGCTTCGCAACTTTGAGTTCGGGATCTCCGATCATGGGATAGGTTACTTTGTGGCCCTGGGTTTCTTCGATGTCGGCGGCCCACTTGCCGTGACTGGTGACGGGATCAACGCTCAGTCCGATGATCTTGGTGTTGCGCTTGGCGAACTCTGGCTGGAGGCCAGCCATGTAGCCGAGCTCGGTGGTGCAAACGGGAGTGAAATCCTTGGGGTGGGAAAAGAGGATGGCCCACCCATCGCCGATCCACTCATGGAAGTTGATGGAGCCTTGTGTAGTTTCGGCGGTGAAATTCGGAGCTTCAGAGTTGATGCGCAAAGACATGGTCGGTCCTCGAATATTTTTGTGATCGGATGAGAGCCTGGCTCGGGTAAACCCTATAAGTTTAGTAGGGAATAGGATATCGAGAGGCCGGACGCTGGTCAAGCACGCTCGACGACTATTTGCCTTCCACTAATTATCCTATCGCATCGAGCGGCTGCGAGCTGAGCTGAAAATCCTCGTTGGAAAATCTTCTGCGAATCTTGCGACGCGGAACTGTCCTCTAATACGAAGTATGGCTATTTCGGGGCAAAAATTTCTCATGGCGCAGGTCGACGTCTTCACCGACGTCGCCCTTACCGGCAATTCCCTGGCGGTTTTCCTTGACGGTCGCGGGCTCAGCACGGAACAGATGCAGGCGCTGGCTCGCGAAATGAATCTTTCAGAAACCACTTTTATTCTTCCAGGAGATGCGGACAGGGAAAAAGATCGCGGCGTGCGCGTACGCATCTTTACGGTACAGGAGGAGTTGCCTTTTGCCGGACATCCGACGTTGGGGACGGCGTTCGTTCTGCGGGGGGCAAGCGGCGCAGCGGAAGTTCGGCTCGATCTGAATGTTGGCACCGTGCCGGTGCACTTCACGGAACGTCCGTCGCAGCCTGTCTTTGGTGAAATGACGCAGAAAGATCCTGAGTTTGGCGCGGTTCACGACGTGGAGGCGGTTGCGCGCCTCACGGGCCTCAGCGCTGCTGACTTTGATAGTTCGGGGCCCATACAGACGGTTTCCACGGGTGTACCTTTCACGATCGCCCCGCTTCGATCGCTGAAAACTTTGCAGAACCTTCGACTGGATCTCGACGGCTCCGTCGAATATCTCTCGAGCAGTGGGGGGAAGTTTTTTTATTTCGTGTCCCGCGAGACCGTGGATCCGGAAGCCCGGCTGCACGCTCGGATGCTTTTCTACAACGGCGACGATCCGGCAACGGGTTCGGCCGCGGGATGCTGCGCAGCGTGGATGGTTATGCACGGTATCGCTGCCAGCGATGAGCAGGTATTGATCGAGCAAGGTCTGGAAATGCACCGTCCGAGTCGCATTTTCGTGCGCGCGACAAAGAGGGCTGATCGGCAGGATAACCATGTGGTCAATGTGCGCGTCGGTGGAAATTGTGTGGAAGTACTTCGCGGCGAAGTGACACTCGCGATCTAGTAGTGTGAAACTCATCTCCAGTCGCGGCTTCCGGCGCGATGGCACGAGTTTGCCTCGCACCAGAGTGCCATTGGCTAGCGCGCTACTTTACCGCAACCCCAATTGTATTTAGCATTCATTTCGCTCTCACTCAAAAAAATAAGGACGAGATTATAAAGTTCCTGTGGACAGCAGTCTCCCGGTCGAACAATGAAGCCCAAAAAAACAATTCTCTGTGTAGACGATAACGAACAGGCGCTTTCGATTCGTAAAATCCTGCTGGAAACCCGCGGCTATCGCGTGGTCGCATGCAAAAATGGCGAAGTTGCGCTGGAAGCTTTTCGCCGCGGCGGCGTCGATCTGGTGCTTACGGATTTACTCATGCCGGGCGTGGATGGTTCGCAGCTGATTGAGGAAGTGAAACGTGTTTCGCCGCAGACGCCGACGGTGCTCATCTCTGGCCGTACGAAAATTTACGAGCGTGAAACGCTGGCCGATGTTTTTCTGCCCAAGGGATTGTACGAGCCCGCAGAGTTACTGGAGCGGATTCGGCAGCTCCTGGTACGCAAACGTGGCCCCAAGCGACAGGTCGAGCCGCGCCCGTCCGCGGCAAACGCGGCACATGCCGGAGTGTCGCACGTAAACGTCGCATAAGCGCCGTGCTGGATCAGGGAGCGACGCGTCGGCTCAGGCCTCAATCATCCTTCCCCGTGTGATATCGTTTTCAATGGATGGCGGTATTCATTGAAGCGAAAGAACTGCACAAGACCTACCGAGTGGGCAAGGTCGAGGTGCCTGCTTTGCGCGGTGTGTCTTTCAGCGTGCAAAAAGGCGAGTTTGTCACGGTGGTTGGTCCATCCGGGAGCGGCAAGTCGACGCTCTTTTACCTGCTCGGCGGGCTGACGCACGCGGACTCGGGAAGCGTGACCATCGACGGCGTGGATTTCGCTTCTCTATCCGATGGTGAGCGCACGCGGCTGCGCAAAAGCAAGATCGGATTCGTCTTCCAGAAATTCAATCTTTTGCCGACGCTCAGCGCGCGTTCGAATATTGAAATTGCGGTTGACATCGCGGGCTTCGGCAAGCCCGATGCGGCGTTTTTGAAAAAAATCACAGAGATGCTTGGGATTGCAGGCCGCCTCGATCATCGACCCAACGAGCTTTCCGGCGGCGAACAGCAGCGAGTGGCGCTGGCTCGGGCCCTCATCAATCGCCCCGCCATTGTGCTCGCCGACGAACCCACGGGAAATTTGGATTCGAAAAGTTCGAGCATCGTTCTTGACATGCTGCGCCAATCGAATAAGGATTTGGGGCAAACTGTGCTCATGATCACGCACAATCCCGAGGCGGCCGAATATGGCGATCGCATCGTGCATATGCGCGATGGCCAGATGGTAGGGCCGGAAGAAGATCCGCAATGGTCGCCACATCATCCGGCCGAAGTTCGGTCCGATAGAGTATAGGTTTTCTGGCATTTCCGAATGGCACATCGCGACGAATTCACAAAACCGGTTCTTGAGGGCAAGGGAGCGACGGACTACGAGCGCTACCTGCGGACCGACGAATTGCTGGCATTGCAAAAGCCGGCGGATGAACTCCTGCACAAAGACGAGATGACCTTTCTCGTCGTACACCAGAGCTCCGAATTGCTGATGAAAGGAGCCGAGTTTGAACTCGGCCGCGCGGTCGAAGCGCTGGAGCGGGCGGATTATGGCAACGGTGCACGCCTCATCCGGCGCGCCATCTCACTGCTTGAGCCGCCTATAGGTCTGCTGCATATTCTGGAAACGATTACTCCCTACGATTATCATTTGATTCGTGCTGGACTGGGGCACGGCAGCGGGCTGGATTCTCCGGGATTTCTGTCGTTGCTGCACATGGGCCCGCGCCTTGGCAAAGCTTTTTATGAGCAACTGGAGCGCGCCGGTTTGGCTGCCGAAGAGCTCTATCGACGTCACGAAGAATTTTTCGGCCTGCACGACGTGGCCGAGCGCCTGCTCGACTTTGACGAATGCATGCAACTATTCCGCTTCCATCATCTGAAACTCGCGGAGCGCATCATCGGAGGGCGAGTCGTCGGCACCATGGGGACTCCGGTGGAGGTTCTGCAACAGCGCATGGAGAGCTGGCTCTATAAGGATCTCTGGGACGTGCGCAACCAGATCACCGCAGCCATCGGGCAGACGCCAGCGGGAAAGCAGTACTAACTGACAATCGGCGCAGGTTTTCCGAGCGCCAGGCGCTAACGCCTGGCGCCCAAGTGGCCATCAGAGATCAGCCTTCATTTGTCTTCACAGACGGTTGGTGTTTGCCGACGATGTGTCCGTGCTCATCCCGCATCTCGTTGCCATGGAAGGGGGCATGGTCGATGGGATGCTCCGCCCTTTCGCCGCGGTTTGGGTATGAGCCGTGATAGCCGTGGTCGGGATGGAAGCGGTTATCTACATAGCCCTGGAAATGGGCAGGACCATGGAACCACGGCCCGACGCCAATGAACACGCCATTTGCAAACCATTCTGGGCCGTAGTATCCGTAGGGAGCGCAGTTGTACGGCGGCACATCATAGTAGCCATAGGGACAAACCGGCGCCGGGCCCACTTCGACGGCTACCTGAGCATGCATCGCAGGAGCGGCGAGCATGAAGCAGAGTCCGACAACGATAGCGAATGCAAAAAGCTTAAGTCCGTTCATTCAATTATCCTCTCGATGCGTCGGCGCCATTGTGCGTTTCGCCGACGTCATTTTCAGATATATTTCACTTGCGCTGACGCGCGGCCAGATACGATTCCACTTTGCTATAAAGGGTTGGCGACGAGGAATCTGTTGGCACCGTTTGGAGTCGGTCCCGGCGGTGTGAATTGTCAGCAAAACAGCAAGTGCTGTAGAATGAGAGAACGGGCGGGAGTAACTCAGTGGTAGAGTGCGACCTTGCCAAGGTCGAAGTCGCGGGTTCAAATCCCGTCTCCCGCTCCAGTTCTTGAAGCCCTGCCCCGCCGAGGGCTTTTCGTTTTAGCCTGCTAGTTTAATGTGTCGTTTTCGCGAAGTGTACGGCGCGGTAGCCAAGTGGTAAGGCCGAGGTCTGCAAAACCTCTATCGTGAGTTCGATTCTCACCCGCGCCTCCAGTTTTTCGCATTGTGGACTCATTTCACTGATGTACAATCTCTAGCTGCTCGCATCACGTTTTGATCGCGTGAGCGACGAATTCTTTTAAAATCCAACAGTCGTGCCTTCCGAGGAGGCGATTTCCGTGCTTATCAGCAAAACACGCTGCAAGCCGTCTCGATATCTGCTTGCCCTGTTCATTTTCATTCTGGTTGTGTTGTCCGGAGCTGAGGGCGCAAAGGAACCGAAGACATACCCAGAATCGGGAAAGGTCATTGGGATCGGGCAGACTGAGCACACAAAAACGCACCCTAAGACGGGCAATAATATGGGCGGAGGCAGCTATTCGGTATACAGCCACACCTACAAGATCGAAACAGACACAAAGATCTACGAGTTGGATTGCGGCAAGACGCCGATGTTTCTAGGGAGCACGGGAAAAGCCTGCGGAGGAGACAAACCTCTGGAGATCGGCGATGTGATCCATTTTCGAGTGGAGAAGGACTCGGCGCGTATACCATTTGTCGGACGGCTCCGAACAAAAGCTGCGCATTCTCAGCGAAGAGGCGAAACCTGAAGCCAAAGCGGCGGACGCGAAAACCTCTGACGCGAAACAGTAGCATCGATCATCTGGACTTTAGATCCGACTTTGCATCGATCCGCTACATTCCATTGAGCCTGATTTGTGTCGCTCGCCAGCGTTTGGTCGTCCGTTTCTCAGCGATTTAGTTGCCAAGAAAAATCTCTTTAATCCTTTCCACCGCGCCGGGGATGGCTTTGCGCACGGGATCAGATAGGTTTTCCTCCAGCCCGAACGCTGCTCCCGCGACGGTGACGAGATAGGCGCGCGATGGCCGCTTGCCATAAAGTTCCTCGGCGAGCAGCAGCAGAGATTCGGGAGAACTGTGGTGTGAGCTGCCACACGGTGTGCTGCGGTTGGGCAACAGGTGTGTACAGGCAATTGATCCCGGCGGCGCGCGGAGAGCCGCGTCCACGAAGACTACGAGCTCTGCCTGGCTGATTGGTTCCGCGAGTTCAGGCGTCCACTGCTGCTGGCAATAAAACTCTGTCGCCGGATCGCACACGCCCTTCTGCAAGTGATTCACAACCTGAAGTGCAACGCCGTCGTCGCCGCGCAGAGAATTTCCACACGCGAGCACGAGCGTTTTAATCATGATTTTCGGAAGATGACTCCCGGCAAAGCTGGTCCAGCACTTTGCCGTCTGCCGAAAGCAGCCGAATCTGCAGCGGCATTTGCCCGTAGGCGTGAGTGGAGCAGCTCAGGCATGGATCGAAGGCACGGATCACCGCTTCGACACGGTTCAGCATCCCTTCGTTAAGCTTTTCGCTGCGCACGAAATGGCGCGCGACCTGGAGGATGCCGCGATTCATCGCCAGGTTGTTGTGCCCGGTCGCAATCACCAGATTGGCCCACGTGATCAGTCCCTGCTCGTCCACACGATAGTGATGAATGAGCGTGCCCCGCGGTGCTTCACAACAGCCAACTCCTTCGAGATGATTAAGCGAGGCGGAATATCGGGGATGGGTCTTGGTAATGATGGGATCAAGTAAATACTCTTCGATATGCTCGAGCGCAAAAAGCATCTCGATCAGCCGCGCGTAGTGATAATGGAACGAGCTCAACACGGCGCCGCGTTCGAGGGCGCGGAACTCAATCCATTCCTGCTGGGCGAGCGGAGTGCCGCAGTTCTCGACCAGGTTGATGCGCGCCAGCGGACCGACGCGATAGATGCCTCCGGGATAGCCGAGGGGCTTGTAATAGGGAAACTTCATGAAGGTAAATGGCTCTACGGCTTCGCCCAGAAAGTCGGCGTAATTCGTAGCGTCGAGATTGTCGGCCACGATATTTCCGTGGGAGTCCGTAAAACGCAGCTTGCCTTCGTAGTAGGCGGCGCGCTCATCCCCGGTGACCAATCCCATAAAAAGGCTGGGAAAATTCGCAAAGGTGCGGATCTCTTCACGAAATTTTTCGAATTCAATTTTGAACCACGCCAGCGACTTCTGAACGATCCCGATCACTTCCGGAATTTGTGCCAACAGTTTGTCGCGTTTTTCGACGCTTAAGGATTCATTCACGCCACCGGGAACTACCCATGCGGGATGGATACGCTTGCCGGCGAGGGTTTCAATCACTTGTTGTCCGAATTGGCGTAACCGGATTCCTCCTCGCCCGAGTTCGGGATGCTTTCGCATAACCCCAAAAAGATTTCGCTCTTGCGGATTGGCATCCATTCCTATGAGAAAGTCCGGCGACGAAAGATAGAAAAAACTCAGAGCATGCGACTGAATGAGTTGGGCAAGGTTAAGAATGCGCCGAAGCTTCCCGGCCGAGGGCGGAACCTTCGTGGCGAGCAGTGCGTCGCAGGCTTTTGCCGAGGCCAGCAGATGGCTGACCGGGCAGATGCCGCAGATGCGCTCCATCAGGTAGGGCATTTCGTAAAAGGGGCGCCCAACGCAGATTTTTTCGAATCCCCGGAACTGCGTTACGTGGAAATAGGCTTCGGAAACTTCGCCCTGATCGTCGATTTGCAGCGTGATCTTAGCGTGGCCTTCGATGCGCGTAACTGGATCGATTGTGATCGTCTTGGACATCATCTTCCTGTTTTGCGAAAACCAAATCCAGCTAAGCCCCGAAGCGGCTCAAGTCCGCGACATCCGGAACGCGTCCAGCAAGCAACTCGCTGATGACAAAGAAAATTGTGTCGGCGGAGGGTGGGCAGCCGGGAACAAACACATCCACATCCACCACTTCGTGCACCGGTCGAACGCGTGGCAAGAGGGCGGGCAGTCGCTGAGTGGGAACTTGCCCCTGCAGCAAGCCGTTTCCCTTGTAAACGCAATCCAACAATTCGGGGACAGGTATTGGGTTGCGCATCGCGGGCACATTGCCGGTCACCGCGCAATCGCCAAGTGAAATCAGCGTTCGAGTATGCGCTCGCACAAGTCGTATTTTGCGTTCGTCCTCATCGCTGCTCACCGAGCCTTCGATCAGTGCAACATCGACTTGCGCGGGAAATTCCTTGTGATCTACCAACGGCGAATAGACTAGATCGAACTGCTCGCTCAGTTCTACGAGACGTTCATCCATATCGAGAATCGACATATGACAGCCGGAGCAACCATCAAGCCACACGGTGGCGAGGGTCGGTTTCGTCGGCTTCGATTGATTCATCGCAGGCCTTCCCGCATGTCATTCAGGTAAGAAAGAAAGTCAGGATTCTTGCGGACTTTACTGCCGACTTTACTTTTATCGAAAAGCGCACCGGTGGGGCACACCTGGATGCACTTGCCGCAACTGGTACACGTATCGGACTCGCCCCAGGGCTCATGGAGGTCGCTGATAAGCAGGGAATTCACGCCGCGGCCGAGGAGATCCCAAGTATGCGCGCCCTCGATTTCGTTACACACGCGCACGCAACGGGTGCACAGAATGCAGCGATTGTGATCGAGCGCAAAGCGTTCGTGAGATACATCGACAGGAAGCGACGGCGAGCGGTAGGGAAAGCGCACGTGGGTGATGCCGTGCGCCACCGCCTGATCCTGCAACTCGCACAGATTGTTG
Organism: uncultured Acidobacteriaceae bacterium; assembly: GCA_963800565.1. Taxonomy (GTDB): domain Bacteria; phylum Acidobacteriota; class Terriglobia; order Terriglobales; family Acidobacteriaceae; genus Acidiflorens. The sequence continues at coordinate 756,002 of CAWDBM010000006.1, read as the reverse complement.
GCGACGCATACGGAGCAAACGTGATTTCGTTCGGCAAACAGAAGCTCCAGAATCATCCGCCGGTATTTCTGCAGGCGTGGCGTATGAGTGGTGACCTCCATGCCTTCTTCTACCAGAGTGACGCAGGCGGGTTGCAGGCGAGTGGAACCCTTCAGTTCCACCAGGCACATGCGGCAGGCTCCAACCTCCGTGAGGCCGTCGAGGTGGCAGAGAGTAGGAATCGAAATCCCATTTTCGCGCGCGGCGCCTAGAATGGTTTGATCGCTGCTGGCGCTCACGTCCTTGCCATCGATCAATAGTGTTTTTACGGCGGGCGTTTTTACAGCGGGCGCGGGATTCACGCGGAGACCTCCACCAATTTGTTGCATTCACAGACGCCAGCGCGGCAGTGTTTGCGCACGATGTGCTCCATGTATTCGTCGCGGAAGTAACGCAGCGTGCTCAGCACAGGATTCGGCGCGCTCTGACCCAGCCCGCACAAACTGGTGCTGCTGACCATATCGCAAAGTTCTTCGAGTAGGTCAAGATCTCTCAACGTCGCCGTTCCAGTGGTCATGCGCGTCAGCAGTTCGAACATCTGTGCCGTGCCGGCGCGGCAAGGAATGCACTTGCCGCACGATTCGGACATGCAGAACTCCATGAAGTAGCGCGCCACGTTTACCATGCAGGCGCTGTCGTCCATCACAATCATTCCGCCCGAGCCCATGATCGAACCGACTTCTTTCAGGGATTCGTAGTCGACAGGAAGATCGAGAAACTGCTCAGGAATGCAGCCACCAGAAGGTCCGCCGGTCTGCACCGCTTTGAAGCGATGGCCTTCGGGTACGCCGCCGCCGATTTCAAAAATAATCTGGCGCAGCGGAGTGCCCATCGGCACTTCGATCAAACCCACATTCCGCACTTTGCCGCAGAGAGCGAATACTTTTGTCCCTTTGCTTTTGTTCGTGCCCAGGGAGGCATACCATTCACCGCCTCGACGGAGGATCGTCGGAATATTGGCGAAGGTTTCCACATTGTTGATGAGAGTCGGCATTTCCCATAGGCCAGACTGTGCCGGAAACGGCGGTCGCGGCCGTGGCGTGCCGCGCTTGCCTTCAATCGAGGCGATCAGCGCGGTCTCTTCACCGCAAACGAACGCGCCACCGCCAATTCGGATTTCAATGTCAAAGCTAAACTTCGTGTTGCAAATCTGGCTGCCCAGGAAGCCCAGTCGCCGCGCATCGCGAATTGCGACTTGCAGCCTTTTGATCGCCAGCGGATACTCCGCGCGCACGTAGATGTAGCCGAGACTTGCTCCCACCGCGTAGCCCGCAACGATCATTCCCTCCAGCACTCGATGCGGATCGCTCTCAAGCACGCTGCGATCCATGAACGCACCGGGGTCGCCTTCGTCGGCGTTGCAGATTACATATTTTGTCGACCCGATGGTCTTGGCTACGGTGCCCCACTTGAGACCGGTAGGATAGCCTGCTCCACCGCGGCCGCGCAGCCCGCTCTTCGAAACTTCCTGTACGATCTGCGCCGACGTCATCTCGGTTAAAGCGTGGAGGAGTGCCTGGTAGCCATAAGCGGCGATGTACTCCTCTATTTTTTCCGGATCAATGCGGCCGGAATTTTCCAGAACGATGGCAGTTTGCCGCTGGAAGAACGGTTGGTCGCGCGAGTAGAGCAGACGCTCTGGCATGGCGTCGTTCAGTTTCGCGACGATCTCCGGCGCATCCGCCTCGGCCACGTTCTTTAAGAGGCGCCCATCAGGCTCGCTGGTGACCAATGGACCGAGCGAGCAGAGCCCCATGCAGCCGGTTCCAGCCACGCGACAATTTGCTCCCTTGCGCCGCACTTCTTTTTCGAGCGCTGACTTGATGGCATCGCTGTGCAGAGACAAGCAGCCCGCGGCAACGCAAACATTCAAGGCGCGTGGAAATGTTTCTTTCGCCGCGCGGGCATCGGTCGCAATTTGTTCGAGTTCCTCGAGCGTCATCAGTGATTCCATCCTTGCAGCTTTTCGCGAAGAACGGGCTCAGTGACGTTGCCGGCGGTTTCTCCATCAAAAATGAGGGCGGGCGCCAAACTGCAAGAGCCGATACAGCGCGCGCTCACCAGGGAGACATTGCCGTCGGGCGTAGTTTCACCTGCTTTGACGTTCAGCGACGCTTCTGCCGCGGAGAGCAGTTGGGCTGCTCCCTTGATGTAGCAAGCCGTGCCCAGGCAGACGAGACATGTGTGCTTGCCGGGTGGCTTTAAGGTGAAGTAGTGATAGAAAGTTGCGACGCCGTAGGCCTGACTCAACGGCACGTGCAAGGACGCGGCGACGAACTTCAGGGATGGCTTGTCGAGGTATCCAAAATATTCCTGAACAGTGTGCAGGGTTTCGATCAGGGCGTCACGGGCGAACCCGTGCCGTCGCATGGTTCCAGTTACGATTCGCCAGCGCTTGTCATCCGAAGGAAGCGGGGGCTTCTTCGAGCTAGTAAGCATAATGTTATTGGCTACTCTCCCAGTATATATCGCAAGAAATTTCTTCTCAGTGCACAGTGGTCCGTACGCACCACGCTCTAAATATCTTGAGTGATCGAGAACTATGCGGTTCAATTGGGTTGCGACCTGCGCCACCTAGTCCGGGGTCCAGCCAAGAAATTCTTCGTGTCCTTCGAAGATCTCGGCCAGCGGGCTCCGGGTGTGGGGCTTCGGGCTTACCGGCTTCGGCCCAGACTGCGTGGTTTTCTTGGCGACAAGTTCCTCCACTTGCGGAGCGATGCATGGGGTTGCCATAGGATGTCTCCTTTCCATCGGGGTCTGCTAAAACAATTTATCCGGCCTTGGTCACAGGCTCCTCGTCCTTCACCTTGGAGGCGGTGGGAATTGGCGCCAATACGGTTCGCATTCTTATGACCTCGAGCACTGGAGCTTCCTTCGCAATTCTGCTGCGGATCAAGGGCCGCAGCACAAATAGTGAGAAGATCGCGGCAATCGCGCAGAGCACCGCAGAAATGTAGAACGCCACCGCAAAAGACCCGCCGAAGTAGGCGGCCAGCGTGGCCGCTCCGAAGCCGGCAAAAATTGAAGCCAATCCTTTGGCCGTGTATACCATGCCGTAATTGGCCGATGCGTTCTTCGATCCAAAAACATCGCCCGTCGTCGCAGAAAACAACGAGTAGATTTCACCCCAGAAAAGGAAGATGAACGAGAACAGAACCAGGAAGCCTATGGGAGTTCCGGCGATGCGGGTCACCAGGAACACGAGCACGGCTTCGACTCCGAAGGTTAAGAACATCGTGTATTCACGTCCCAAGTGGTCAGAGACCGATCCCCAGACGATTCTCGACAGAGCGTTGCAGAGTGAGGTCAGGGTTGCGGCCAGCGGAACGATCGCCAGACCCCAAATCTTCGCGTCACTCACATGCAGAGACTTTGCAATCTGGGAAAGGTTTCCGGTTGCGATCAATCCTCCAGCGCACGAAAAGAAGAACATGGTGTATAGCAAATAGAATTCCGGTCTGCCCAAGGTTTGAATCCATGTAAAGTTGACCTTCGATTGTGCCACGCGTTTGTGCTCAGGCTTGGCACTCGCGTCCCACCCTTTGGGCGTCCAACCACTTGGCGGATGGTGGAGTATCAGTGCGGCCGCGCATGCAACCAGGCCTTGGCCTAAGCCCCAGACCGCCATCGCAGTCGCCCAGCCCATGCTGTGGATGGTACTGGCAATGGGCATGATCGTGAGCGCAGCGCCGCCTCCGAAGCCTGCAGCAGTTAGTCCAACCGCCAGACCTCGTCTGTCCGGGAACCACTTCACAGCGTTGGCGACGCAGGATATATAAATGATGCCAGCGCCCGTTCCAGCAATGACGCCGTAATAGATGTACAAGTCTAGCGGCGATTTGGCGATGGTTCCGCCGAGTATCCATCCGAACGCGATACAGGTCGCGCCGAACGTCATAAGCTTCCGGATGCCGAACTTATCGACGAAGTATCCGGCCACCGGCATGGGCCAGGTCTCGAACAAAATGAAAGCGGAAAAAATGGCGGCTATTTTCGCGTAGGGCACGCCGGTGAAGGTTTGTTTCATGCCCGGCGTAAAAAGGGTGAAAGCATATTGATAGTTGGAGATGACGATCATCGCGATGATGCCGCACACCAACTGGATCCACCGATTGCCAGTGAACCTGCCGAGTTTGGTCTCGGGGTGCACCTCACTGCTCACTGCGGTGGGAACTAAGGAGGTCACATTCGTGGCCATAGGGTCCTCCTATCTAATTGTCGGAATCGGTTGTCGCGCTTGGGCTCCTTGCCGGAGGCGTCCGGGAAAATGAAAAACCCGCCCCATGTACGGGGCGGGCGTGTTACTCGGCTTCAACATCTTTCTGCAACGGGATGATCCCCGGTACCAGCCATTTATCCCACATCTCGTCGATCTTGCTCTGGAAGTATTCGATATCTTCCTCGATGAAATGCGCGAACCGTCCCTGCTTGAGCAAATAGTCGCGAACCGGGAGACGTTTGAATCTTCCATTCACAATATCCTTGCTCTTGCCATACATTTTCAGCTTGCCATTCTCGATCTCGTAGAGAGGGAAAATGCCTGTGTTCACGGCCAGTTCGCCCAACTGGAACGAAAGCACGGGGTCGAAGTCCCAGCCTTTCGGGCAGGGATTCAAGCAGTGAATGAACGTTGGACCGCCGACCGACAGCGCTTTGCGCACGCTGTTCATCGCCTGCAAAGGATAGGAGGTCGAGATGGTCGACACATATTTTACTGTGGTATGACCGACCGCGATCAGCGGCGCCATGTTCTTCTTCCAGCGATGATTCATAATCCGCTTTACTTTTCCCGGCGTACTGAACGAAGTGTTGACGCCATACGGCGATGTCCCGGAAATCTGGATATCGGTATTGGCGTATGACTCGTTGTCGTACATCAGGATGAGCAGGTTGTAATCGGGATGGCACATCGTCGCCGAGATGCCATTCAATCCCATGTCGGCCCCGCCGCCGTCGCCGCAGAACGCGATGACGTTGATGGGTTCATCCTTCATCGTGCCCTTGCGCATCTGGACGCGAAACGCGGCCGCCGCTCCCAGCGCGGCCGAGCCCGAACTGCCCAGTTGCGTGTGCATCCACGGCACGCCCCACGGGGTTGAATAGTAAGAGGTGTTCGCCACGTACATGCAACCCGTGCTGCCGAGAACAATCGTTCTCGGGCCTGCGGCCTTCGCCATCAGTTTCATGATTTGCGCAGACTCGCAGCCCTGGCAGGTGCGGTGGCCGGACGTGTAGTACTCCTCGTGCGGAACCTTCTTCACTCCCTTGAAGGCTTCCAGGTTTTGCGTCGGTTTCTCGTCTACAAAAGTGCTAGTGCTCATAATTGTTTGTCCTTTCCGGCTATGAATAACGCCATAACGCCACGCGTCCTGGCGTTACTCCCGCAGCCCAAACCATTGCGTCAGGGGTTGCGCCTTACCTTTGGCGGCTTGGAACACGACATCGCTGATCGTCTCCACGTCGGGTACGGTGATTTCGCGGCCGCCCAGTCCACCGATAAAGCCAATCACCGGCGGCCGGGTGCTGCTGCTCGAGTACATGGCGGAACGTACTTCCGTAGCCACGACGCCACTCAGGTCCGGAGAACCGAACGAGAAGTCGCGATCGATGACGCCGACAGCCTTGAACCGCTCCAGGCACTTGGCAATCTCCGGACCGGCAAACGGCCGGAACCAGCGCAGCCGTACGAAGCCAACCTTCTTGCCTTCCTCGCGCAGCTTGCGAACCGCCACTTTCACCGGCGTTGACATGGTTCCCATGCCCAGCAACACGACCTCTGCATCCTCGGTCATATATTCTTCGAAGAAGGGATTGCCGTACTTGCGTCCGAACGTCTGCTCGAATTCGGCATAGACTTCGCGGATCACATCGCAGGCAACTTCGGTGACTTTGTAATTCTGCCGCCGAATCTCCATCACCCAATCTTCGTTGGCCTGTGGAGCCACCGAAATAACATTGTCAGGATGGAGCAACAGATCGCCGCGGTTATAAGGAGGCAGGAATTTCTTAACCAACTCCGCCGCTGGAATCTTAACCAGTGCCTGCGAGTGAGTAAGAAATGCGCCGTCGCAGCTGATCGCCAGCGGAACGAATATGCGGCGATCTTCCGCCACACGATAAGCGATCAGTGCCGTGTCCAGCGCTTCCTGCGCGCTGTCAACCCAGGTCAACAGCCAGCCCAGGTCGCGCACCGCCAGGGCATCGTTGTGTTCCACGCCAAAAGCGCCGGGATCGTCCAGCGCCCGGTTGCCCACCATGCACACCATGGGCACGCGCAGAGCCGGACTGACGGTCAGCGCTTCCATGGCATACATCCAGCCCACGCCGCTCGAACCACAGAACACGCGTGCTCCACAAACCGACGCATGCTTCACGATTTCGAATTGAGAATGCTCGCCTTCCGCCACGATGTACTCGCAGTCCATTTCGCCGTCCGCTACCAATTGGCTGATGTACTGCATCACCGTGTCGTACGGCCGGATCGGGTAAGCCGTAACCACATCGACGTTGGCCAGTTTGCAGGCAATCGCAATGGCCTCGGCGCCGGTGATCAAAGCTTCCTGCTCATTAATTATCTTTTTTTCCTCAACAGGTAATGTCAGTGTCGCCATTTCAATCTCCTTAGTTTTTCAGGGCAAGGTCTTCCGGCTTGCACCGGGCCACTAGCCTTTGCGAGCAACTTCCAGGGCTTCCTGGACCTGCTCTTGATACTGCCCGCGGTAACGGAATCCGTGCGAACGCTTCTCGATCGGAGGGGCCTTCGCAATCGTGGTTTCCAACCAGTTCAAATAGGCATCTTTATCTTTTCTGAACGCCTCCCACTGGCTCTTGTTATCATGGAATTCCGATTCGTTCACCATGGTGACGCACTCTTTCACCGGGCAAACTTCCGCGCAAATGCCGCAGCCGCAGCACGACTCGAGATTCGCGTCGTAGGTTCCTTCCGGGGTCACGTCGAAAGACGCGTCCGGACAATTCAGCCCACACAGCGTGCATTTCGTGCATGTCGAGAAATTCACGACCGGCCGCATGCTGCGCGTCGAGTACTTCTTGAAGAGCTCGTTGCGAGCTGGCCGGAAGCCGCCAACTTCTCCAGTCACTGGGTCGGCATACGGCCCACCCTGCGGCTGCCCCTTGATCGAGACGCCATCTCGCATGTGATCCCAACCAGGCAGTTCGAACTTGAACAGCTCGTCGGTGGCGCCCTGTGCCTTTGTCACATCAAATGTCGAAAAGCGATCAAAAGCATTACGAGCAGAGACCACTTTCAGCGGGCTCTTCAGCTTTTCGTTGATGAATTGGAGCACTGAGTCGAGGCGGAACAGTTGCGGCAGCGCACTGGCAATCGCGCCCAGCACGCGGACGTCGGTGTGGTCATCCTTATAAACCCACATGCCGGAAAAGCTGGCGATGCCCTTGAGAATTCCCAGCTTGTAGGGCTGCTCGCGACGATGAATATTTTTCAGCAGAGCAGGCGCGTCCTCCTGAGAAACAACGATCAGAGTGGCGCCCGGTTTCAACGCGCGATGAACGGGCTGCAGGCCGTACCATGCCCAGGACTCTGCGCCCTTCGAGAGCGTGTCATCGAGAACCACGGTAAGATCGACCTGCTTGGGCTCGTATTGAGCCATTCCCTCTTCGAGTGTTTGCTCATCATTGGCGACGATGGCAAAACTCTTGGCCGGAATCCCATTACGCTCCGGGGCATCTCCATAACGTCCAAAGGAAATGCCCAGCTTACCTTCGTTATGCGCGGCTAAAACAATGTCACGGGTTATGTTCTTGGCCAGGGTCTTCTGAAAGACCCCTCGGTAGACGACTTCAACCGCCAGTAGCTGGCCCATTTTGCAACCTCCATTTCTTTACGACTTTTTCAGAACTTCTTCAAAACTTCTTCAAAACTATGTTTTCAATCTCCTGCAAATGCCGGCGCATGGCAGCCTCGGCTGCGGTCGCGTCGCGTCGCTTCAACGCGGAGAGAATTCGATGGTGCGCGGCGAGCGACTTTGCTTGACGGCCTTCTCCCTGCAAAGAACGCTCCCGTGTCTCTCGCAACAAGTCCATCAGCACATCCACCACTTTCAACACCACGGAGTTGCAGGATGCGAGAGCGATGCTGTAATGGAACTCAGAGTCTTCGTCAATTCCGAGATCTCCCTGGCTCTGCTTCGCCTCCTGGCGTAGAAGAATGTCCTGCATGTCTGAGATTTCATCGGAAGTGGCGTGCAGAGCGGCGCGCCCGGCCAGAGATGGCTCGAGCATCTTGCGCACGTCGAGGAGCTCCGCAATCATCTTGCGTTTTTCCCGGAGCGCGGTCGTCAGGGGATTGGCTGGCCCCGAGCCAGGATCGCAAACGACGGTGCCGATGCCCTGGCGCGGTTCGAGCAGACCCATTACTTCCAACGTCCGAATCGCGTCCCGCACCGAGCCCCGGCTCACGCCGAGCATCCGAACCAGATCACGTTCCGATGGGAGCCGATCGCCTGGCTTCAACTCCTCCGCAATGCGACGCTCAAGCCGCTTGGCGACTTCCTGGTAAACCTTATTTCTGGGGATCGCTTCGAACTCGACTTGCGCAGGTGCTGCCGTGGCTGTCATGGCAATTGGTCTGACGACCGACCATTTACGCCTTAATTTCAGTCCGCTGCGAAAAATGGCGCAAGGACGAGCGTCACCATTCACGGTGATAGCGACTCACACTATCCTGTGATCCGGGATGCGCGTTTAACAAAATAAAAAAGGCGACCCGAGGGCCGCCTTTTTTATTTTGTTATTTTGTGGGCTAAATCCGAGCGCACACCGCTTTCGTTTGGGTGTAGAGATTCAGAACATCTTTGCCCATTTCGCGTCCCCAACCGGATTGCTTGTAGCCGCCGAAGGGCAGAGCGGCGTCGAAGATGTTGTAGCAGTTGATCCAGACGGTGCCGGCACGGAGAGCAGCGGCCAAGCGATGCGCCTTGGAAATATCCCTCGTCCAAATTCCTGCCGCAAGACCGTAGACGCTGTCGTTGGCGCGCGGCGTGAGTTCTTCGGGATCATCGAATGGCGTTGCCACTACGACTGGCCCAAAGATTTCTTCCTGTACGACGCGCATGTCGTCTTTTGTGTTGACGAGCACAGTGGGCTCGACAAAATATCCTTTATCGCCGAGCTTCTTTCCGCCAGTCACCGCGGTCGCGCCCTCGGACATCCCGATTTCAAGGTAGTTGCAGACACGCTGTAACTGTTCTTCGGAAACCAGCGGGCCCATGGATGTGCCGGGTTCCATGCCCGATCCGACATTGATCTTCTTCGCTTTGGCCGCAACGCCTTCGACCACTTGATCGAACACGGCGCGCTCTACGAACAAACGCGAGCCGGCGCAGCAGCATTGTCCCTGGTTGAAGAAGATGGCGCTCGCAGAATCGGCGATGGCTGCGTTTATATCGGCGTCCTTGAAAACAACGTTTGGCGATTTGCCACCGAGTTCGAGAGAAATCTTCTTCAGATTGCCGGTCGCAGCGTGAACAATGAGCTTGCCCACTTCGGTTGATCCGGTGAATGCAATCTTATCGACCTGGTCATGCGCCGCCAGCGCTGCGCCCGCAGTTTCGCCATATCCGGGAACGATGTTGACGACGCCGTCGGGGAATCCGGCCTCTGTAATCAGCTCACCCAAACGCAGGGCGGAGAGCGGTGTCTGCTCGGCCGGCTTTAACACTACTGTGCATCCGCAGGCCAGCGCCGGAGCCAATTTCCACGCCGCCATCAGCAGCGGGAAGTTCCAGGGAATAATCTGGCCGACCACGCCGACAGGTTCGCGCAGCGTGTAAGCCAGATACTGCGCGCCGGGAGTGTAGGGCACGGAGAGAGGGATGGTCGTGCCTTCCAGTTTGGTCGCCCATCCAGCCATGTAACGGAACATTTCAACGGCCAGCGGAACGTCGGCTGCGCGCGCTACGGTGAGAGGCTTGCCATTGTCCAACGTTTCTAAAGTCGCGAATTCTTCGACGTGCTCTTCCAGCAGATCAGCGAGTTTCCAGATCAGCCGCGCGCGCTCTGAAGCGGTCATGCGCGACCACGGGCCGCTGTCGAATGCGCTTCGCGCCGCTTTCACCGCGGCGTCGATATCGGTGCGATCGCCCTCGGCGACCTGCGCCAGAATTTCTCCGGTGGCTGGGTTGTAGGTAGGGAAAGTCTTGCCCGACGCGGCATTTACCCATTTGCCATCGATCAGCATTTTGCGCGGCTTCGCGATGAAGTCGCTGACGCGTGAATCAATCTGGATCGGGGAGATTGCGATTCCCATAGAGCCTCCTTGGGACGAGATCGAGTAAGAAGTTGGTTGCGGCGAAATGACCCAGAAAAATAGTAGTCCCGGCGGAACGAGATGGCAACTCGAGCGGTATTAGTGAAACTTGCAAAAATCGTTAACCACGAAAGGCACTAAGGCACACGAAGGAAATACCGGGAGCAGAGTCCTCGGTAAACGCGGCGACTCTATTGGCCGTGGAGAATATACCCGGACTCGAGAGGAAGCTTGCCGTCGATTTTCATGACATCGACACTGCTGTTGATGGAGTAGACATTGACCAGACCGATCGCGGAGGGATTCGATTGCAACGTTTTTAGCACCTCGTCATCGCTCGAAACGACCACGAAGGTCACCTTGGTTTTATTCGTGGCGTCGATCAATTTGCGAAAATCTTCGGTCGTGAGCGACAAAAGTTTTTCGGCGATGATGCGCATCTCGGGCGAGGATGGGTCGGTTATCACTATAGTCAGATCCTGTGCGTCGAAACCTTTATGAGTGGTCTTAATGATTTTGGTCAGGTCGACCGCTTTCATCGCCTGCGCGTGATTGGTTTTAATAGTGACGACGGCAACGTCGCGTGCGGCGGCGATCCCGCCGAGTGCGACAATGGAGAGTAAAGCCAGGAGAGCGCTGAGCAGGTTGCGGAGCACCCGCTTCTTCAATTTCATCATTGTCAGTGCGGACCGCTTCATGGCCGGAACTCCCGGACTACGAACCAATCATCTAGCGTGGTGCCAAAATCAGCTTTCAATCGTGCTCTGGTTTCCGCCGCACCCTGAGCATCTCCTGACGCCGCCTCCAACTCTGCCAGTTTCGCCATGGAAAAGGTATTTTCGGGATCCTCTTTCAACTCTTCGATGGCGTCGCTGACTTTCGATTGCGCAGCCAGCAGCGATCCGTTCGCTCCGTGATAGGCGCGCTCGACCGTGCTGCTGCGGCTGGCCTGAGCCATTTTCTGGAGGCGATCGACGGCAGCTTGGGCGAGCGCCTGGTTCCCGGCTTCCGCGGCCAGCCGCGCCCGTATCTGCAAAGTGCGCGCTTGTTGCCGGTTGCGTGCCTTTCCTGACATGCGGGATGGCAACTTTAACGCCGCTTCGGATTGGTCGAGATGTTCGAAAGCGGCGGCGTGAGACTCAGCCAAAAGAGCCAGGTATTGATGGATGGAGCTTTGGTAGGCGTTTAGCTTCAGCTTTGTCGCCTGCGCCAGCAGCGCGTCCAATTCTGCTCGCGCTTGCTTTAGGTTTCCTTCGCGAGCGTAGCTGATTGCGGATTGAATCTGACAGTCGAGTTTGTCAGTGGGCGCCTGTGCCATGGGAAGAGCCTTGGAATACTCCTTACGGGCACGATCCTGATTTCCGAGCAGGGCGTAGACGTCGCCGAGGCCGTTTTGCGAATGATAGAACCTGGGATCGATCTTGAGGGCCTCGCGATATTCGGTAAGCGATTCTTCCAGTCGCCCCGCCTGTTGCAGGATTTCGGCGAGAGAGTCGAGGGGATTGGGATCGTTCGGTTCCACCTCGGCGTAGCGCTTCAGGTAAGGAATGGCTTGATCATACTGATGCATGAAGGCGAAATCGTACCCGAGGGTATTCAAAGCGCCGGCGAAATTCGGGTCAATCTCAAGCGCGCGCTTGGTGAACTTGACCGCTCCCTCATAATCACTTTGGGATTGCAGCCAAAGCCCAGCCTCATAGTTAAGGCGCGCATCCCGCGGGTAAATTGCCAGCAGATCATTCATCGCCGCGATGGCTTTGAGGAAATGCCCGTCGTTGGTTTGCAGAACCCATCTCACCAGAAGCCTTTCGCCGGGCGTGAGGTTTTGCGAAGCAAGTTGAGCTTTCTCCGCGGCCATTCTAACCTCTGCCGGGTTCAGGCCGAACCATACGATATAGGTCCATGCCTGGGCGAAATTGGGGTCTTTCATGGCAGCTTCACGCCACTTCGAAAGCGCTCCGTCGGTGTGATAGTCGTATCGGAGATGCAAGCCTTCTTCGAACAACCGCGCGGCTTCGGGCGAACTTGTAGTGATGGGAAGCCGGTCATCGGGACGGGTCGCGGGGCTGGCTAAAGGCGAGGTCTGTCCGACTACAAGTATCGAACCCGACGAGATCAGCGCAACGAGAATTGCAGCGCCTTGCAGGCACGCGCGGCGGCAATGTGGGCGCAGGCTCAAGCCAATCTGCATCCCTTTACTCTAGGGGGCGCAAAACGCCTCTTCAAATTACGGAGGTACTGCCGGAATGCGAGAAATGGGCGCGACTACTTGATATCTTTCATCGCCAGCAGGGTGCCATAGTCGTGGCCGGAAGGATCGACGGCTCGTGCCACGACTCCGCCGAAGGCCTCGCGAAATTCTGGAAACTTCGCTACCAGCGCCTTGATCAGGGCGGTGTTCTCCTGAAAAGTGTGCGCGGTATCGGATATGTCTGGAGCCTGATACTTTACGACTACGTCAAGGTCATTGCCGACGGCGAGAGGAAAGACGTCGGTGACGTGGTAAGTCTTGCCACCCGAGCTGATGTCCACAGTATTTCCGTTCGCGGGCAGGTCGGCGGTCTGGGTTGATTTGGCCTCATCATAGAGTTTGTCGGTGGCCAGGGTGCTCATAAAATCCACGGGCGTCGACAAGGCGATGGCTTGGAGATAATATAGCGACGCATTGTGGATTTGCGATTTTGCTTTAAAATCGCGGGCGCGCTGCAGGAACCATGCCGCATCGTGTCCAGTTGTCTGCGACGATTTAACGTAGAAACCTCCCACCTTCCACTCTGCGCTGATCTGCTGCAGGACCAAGGTCAGCGTGATGGCAGATGCGCCGCCGCTTATGTCGAGAACGGTTACTGCGTACTTGCCAGTGGGCAGATTATTCAGGACAAAGACGGCGCTGTCTTTGGTTTGACCATCGCGACCAAATACTCCACACAAAAATTCCGCGTGCGGGAGGGGTTGGGGGCCGTCGGCGCTGAGCAGGAAAGGCGGTCGAACGGTGGCATGCGCGCCGGTGAGGGCTGCCTGATTGTCCTTGACCGCCGCTTCAACGCCGGCGAAGCTGCTGGCCAGGCTCGGAATCGCATTCTGCTTGAGGCTCGAAGTGTCGCCGTGCGCCGCCATTTCAAAATAGCGTTTTGCCGTGGTTTCGAGCGCGGTTCGAGTCGCGGTATCCATATCTGCCGCGCTCTGACAAGTCTGTGCCGCGGACAATCCAGGCAGCAACACCAAACTCAGCGCCAGCCCTACCGACCACCAGTGATTTCGAATCGTCGTTTTCGAAACTGTGCGCAAGGGGAAACCCTCCGCTGGCATTTTACGCGCTCTAACAGCCAAGAGTAACTCTACCCCTTCCCAGCATGTACCTGAGGTGAGTCTTTCGTCATGCAGCGCAAGAAATACGATGATCTGGCGTTCTATAAGGGATGGTAAAATTGATCGCGGGGTCGTTTGTTGCGGACTGTTGGCCGCTCGCGCTAGGCGTCATATTTTGATGGCAGGCACACATAGGGCAGGCACACATAGATGGATCGCGATCGGGCTATCGCTGGCCTCGGCGGCGCTTTTGGTTCCCGCCCTCGCGGGCCAGGATGCTGCGCCCACCGCTGCGCCTCGCGTCGCCACCGTGCCACATCACAAGTCGCATAAGGCGCCGAAGCCGGTCGTGCTGCCGCCGATGGCCGCCGGGCCGTTGAGTCAGTTGCCAATGGATCAGATCCCGGCGGCACCGGCGAAGGTCAGTTTTCAAGGCGGACTGCTCACCATCTCAGCCCAGAATTCTACTTTAGGTGAAATACTGCGCGACGTGCGCCAGTTAACCGGCGCTGCCATTGAAATTCCCCAGGGTGCCGCGGCCAATGAGCGAGTGATTGCGAGGCTGGGGCCGGGTGCTCCGCGAGATGTTTTAGCAGGATTGCTTAACGGCTCTTCATTTGATTATGTGATGCTCGGGTCGAGTACGGATCCGACAGCTGTTTCGAGCGTAATCCTCACCAACAAATCGCCGTCATCTGGCGAAGCGCCTCAGACTGCCGCCGCCTATCAGAGCAATCCCGAGCCCGTCGCCTCGCATCCCTGGCCGCCGGGGGCGAGACCCATGCCTCCGAACCCAGCTTTCAATCGCGCACCCGGTGCACCGCAACCCGGACCAGCGGCAGACGATAGTAAAGATGACGATCAGGATGCGGCGGACGATGCGGACGATCCGGCGCAACCTGCTCAGCCGGATGCGAATGTTGCAAATCCGAATGCCGCGCAGGACCAGGCGCAACCAACCGATCCGAACCAGCCGAACGCGGGTCCGAAGACCCCGGAGCAAATTCTCGACATGCTGCGCCGGCAACAGCCGCCGGGCGCCCCGATTACTGCGCCGCAGCAGCCACCTCAACAGTAGGGCGTAAGAATGGCGCGACACGAGCGGGGTCACACGCTTCTGATGGAAGACAGCCTGAGCGGGCTTAGTCGCCGCTGGCGTGGCCGCGATTGGGAATCAACCCTGATATCGCTGGGGACGGACGGGAAGGGTTGACGGCGGCTAAAACCCCGCAAACCGCGCAATACGCGCCAAGAACACCCAAACAAACGGCTATAAGTGCGGTGATGCTGAGCAAAAAAACTGCAAAAATCTCGTTCACAATAAAGGCCCTTGCCGGCAAAGCCCGGCTGCAAGTGTTTTACTTTAGCCGCATTTGACCCCCGCCGGTGTTAACAAATAAGATACGGGAATCGGACTGCGTATCTCCACTCTCCAACATTTCTTAGGACCCGTCCACGTTACGGAAGTCCATAAAGTAATACGTAAATGGCCATCACCAGGATTTCGGTGCGCGGCGCGCGCCAGCACAACCTGAAGAATATCGACGTCGAGATCCCTCGTAATACCTTGACGGTCATTACGGGTCTCAGCGGCTCCGGGAAATCCTCGCTCGCTTTCGACACAATCTATGCGGAAGGCCAGCGACGCTACGTCGAAACGCTGTCCGCATATGCGCGCCAGTTTCTCGACCAGATGGAGCGGCCCGACGTGGACTCGATCGACGGCCTGAGTCCGTCCATTTCGATTGAACAGAAGACGACCAGTCGCAGTCCGCGTTCTACCGTGGGCACCATCACTGAGATCTACGACTACCTGCGTCTGCTCTACTCATCAATCGGAGTGCCGCATTGCCCGAATTGCGGCAATCCCATCACCCGCCAATCTGCCGAGCAGATTGTGCAGCGCGTTATGTCGCTGACGCCCGATGATCGCGTCATGATCATGGCGCCCATCGTGCGCGGGCGCAAAGGCGAATTCAAAAAAGAAATGGAAAAGCTAACTCAGCATGGCTTTTCGCGCGCGCGTGTGGATGGCGAACTGGTGAATCTCGAAGACGATCTCGCCCTCGACAAGCGCAAGAATCATACGATTGAAGTTGTTGTCGATCGCCTGCTGGTGAAACCGGGAATTGAACACCGCCTCGAGCAGTCGGTGGGACTAGCCATGAAGCTTGGCGGCGGTCTCGTGCTGGTCGCTGTGGTCAATGGCGACGAAACGCTTTATTCCTCGCGCCTCGCCTGCCCGGACTGCGGTATCAGCGTTCCGCAGTTAGAGCCGCGGTCTTTTTCGTTTAATAGTTCGTACGGAGCTTGTCCGGAGTGTCACGGCCTCGGTAGCCGCTATGATCTCGATCCGGCAAAAGTGATTGTCGATTGGTCAAAGCCGTTGCTAGATGGCGGATTGGGACCAGGTTCGTCGTCGCAAAACCTGGTTCGCAGCATCCAGTTGGTTGTCCAGGCCTACGGTTTCAATTTGGCGACGCCGTTCGAAAAATTTCCCGACAAGATTCAGAACCTTCTGCTGAATGGCGAGCCGCAGCGCGGCGGTCAGCGCGAACGAAAGACAGGGTTTCTGGGGATTCTTGGCTATCTCCGGCAGAATCTCGAAGCCTCGACCTCAGACACCTATCGCGACTATCTGCTCGATTACATGTCGGCGACAGAGTGTTCGGTGTGTCGTGGCAAGCGCCTTCGGCCGGAGAGCCTGGCGGTGAAGGTGAACGGAATGTCGATTGCCGATTTCACCAGCCTCCCAATCGCGCGCGCACTCGATGCGGCGCGCAACGTCAAACTCACCGGCAGGGAACTGACCATAGCCGGCCGCGTTTTGCACGAAATTACAGAGCGCCTTGAATTCCTGCACGACGTCGGACTCGGCTACCTTTCGCTTGGCCGCTCGGCGGCAACGCTTTCCGGTGGAGAAGGGCAGCGCATTCGCCTCGCAACGCAGATCGGATCGAAGCTGCGCGGGGTGCTCTACGTCCTGGATGAGCCGTCGATTGGCCTGCATCACCGCGACAACGGTCGTCTTCTGGCCGCGCTGGAAAATCTGCGCGACTTGGGCAATACCGTGCTCGTAGTCGAGCATGATGAAGAGACGATTCGCCGCGCCGACTACGTCATCGACCTCGGCCCCGGCGCCGGCCGTCACGGAGGCGCATTAGTTGCCAGCGGCACGCCGGCCGAAATCATGGACTCGCCCGATTCGCTGACTGGCGCCTACATTTCTGGACGGCAGCAGATTGCCATGCTGCCTGAGCGTCGAAGTCCGAACGGAAAATCGATTGCGATCCTGGGCGCGCGAGAAAATAATCTCAAGAATCTCGATGTCGTCTTTCCTCTCGGAGTGATGACGGTTGTGACCGGCGTTTCCGGCTCGGGTAAGTCAACGCTGGTCAACGACATTCTCTATCGCGCCCTCGCGAAGCAGCTCTATCGTTCGCGCGAAGAAGCCGGCGCTCACAAAGGAATCACGGGAGCGGAATTGATCGACAAGGTCATTCGTATCGATCAGTCGCCTATCGGACGCACGCCGCGCTCGAATCCCGCGACTTACACTGGAATTTTTTCGGCAATTCGCGATCTCTACGCCATGCTGCCCGAATCGCGCGAGCGCGGATACAAGCCGGGACGTTTTTCTTTCAACGTGTCCGGAGGACGCTGCGAGGCTTGCCAGGGCGAGGGGCAGCGCCGCATCGAGATGAACTTTCTGCCGGACGTTTACGTGCAGTGCGAGGTCTGCGGCGGACGCCGCTATAACCACGAGACGCTCGCCGTGCGTTACAACGGTTATTCCATCGCCGATCTGCTCGAGATGCCGGTGTCGGATGTTCTTCCCATTCTCGAGAACATTCCGCAGGTCCGGCAAAAGCTGCAAACGCTGGTCGATGTCGGCCTGGGTTACATTCATCTTGGTCAGTCCGCGGTTACTCTCTCTGGAGGCGAGGCGCAGCGCATAAAGCTCGCTCGAGAACTGAGCAAGCGCCAGACGGGGAAAACTCTTTATCTGTTGGATGAGCCGACCACGGGATTGCATTTCGACGACGTCCGCAAGTTGCTCGACGTATTGCACCGCCTGACCGATCTAGGCAATACGGTCATCATCATCGAACATAATCTCGATGTAATTCGAAATGCGGATTGGATCGTCGATCTCGGCCCTGAAGGTGGAGAAGAAGGTGGACGCATCGTGGCGCAGGGAACGCCGGAACAAGTTGCGCGTGTCAAGAAGTCTTACACCGGGCAGGCGCTGACGGCGTATTTCGATGGCTCGCCAAAAAATGGGTCGACAAAGAATGGATCGACGAGAAATGGTTCCGAAAAGAATGGCTCCGAGAAGAATGGCTTTCCGAGAAACGGTTCATCGAAAGTTGAGCTGAAACAAACTGCATTATCAGGCAGCGAACTCGCGCCCACTGGCACCGGAGAGCGCGCGTGAGTCTCACGCCCGACGAACGATCCGAAACTCCGGCGCCGGCGCCACATTTCTCCGAAGCGTTCGACCATGGAAGAGCGTTAGTGCCTGTCGAGGCCGAGCGAACTGCTGGGGCTCACGATGCCGGAGGCCTTTTAACCGAAGGGAATCTCCCCATCATCCAGCCCCTCGAAATTGCCGCGCCCGCGCCCGATCCTGCATGGAATGGCTGGGACGTTCTCCGCCTCACCTGCCTCACCATCGCGGCACTTTTCGCAGGCATATTTATTGTTCTGTTCATCGCTCGCTTCTCGATCTACCCGCGTCAGGGCCTCGGCGAAATCGCGCACATTCCGCTCATCGTCGTGGCTGGACAATCGCTTGCCTACCTCCTCATCCTCGGCTATATGTATGTTTTGGTGACGCGCGAGCGCCGACGTCCGGATTTTCTTGAGGCTATCCACTGGAACTGGCCCCCGCGCCGGTTGATTGCCGCTTGCTTGTTAGGTGGCGGAGTGCTCTCGGTCGGGTTGCAAATTCTCGCCCATTTCTTGCCGATTCCGAAAGAACTGCCGATTGACAGTTTTTTTCAGACTCCCGCCGAAGCCTGGGCGCTCAGCATTCTTAGCGTTACGCTCGCGCCCCTGATGGAGGAACTTTTTTTTCGCGGCTTTCTTTATCCCGTACTCGCGCGCAGCCTCGGCTTGCCGGTTGCCGTTTTCCTGACCGCGCTCGGTTTCGCCTTGCTCCACGGAATGCAATTGATGTTTTCGTGGGGCCCGGTGCTGGTGATTTTTCTCGTCGGCGTTGTGCTTACCCTGGTGAGAGCCAAAACAAATTCTGTGGCGTCAGGCGTTCTCATCCACATGGCGTACAACGGAACGATTACCGTTGCGATGTTTGCCGCGACGGATGGATTTAAACATCTGGAAAAACTGAATCAATAGAGTTCGAAGGCTCAGTCGACCAAAATTTCTGAGAACTGTGAACCGGGAACTCAAAACTGCTTTTCTGCTATCGTAGAAATTTATGTCCACTGCACGGCAAGAGCTCCTGGAAATGCTGGCGCGGAAATCATTTCGCCTGGGCAACTTTCAGTTGTCATCCGGAGGCACGAGCGACTATTACATTGATTGCCGGGCTACGACGCTCGATGCTCGCGGCGCACAACTGGTCGGCGAAGTTTTCCTCGATCAGATCCGCGAGCAAGGCTGGGAAGCCGATGCCATCGGCGGATTGACCATGGGCGCCGACCCAATCGTCGTGGCCGTCGCGGTTACAAGCGGCAAGATGCACGGTTTCCTCGTCCGCAAGTCGGAAAAGCAGCATGGCACCGGGCAGCGCATCGAAGGCTTCCACGGAAAAGGCGCGCGCGTGGTGATCGTCGACGATGTCTGCACAACGGGATCGTCGACCGTGCAAGCGATCGAGGCGGCGAGAGAATTCGGCTTCGAAATAATGGGAGTAATGTGCCTGGTCGAGCGCCAGGACGGTCACGGGCGTCCCAATGTGGAAAAAGCCGCGGCGCCGGCGAATTTTATTTCGATATTTACGGCGATTGATGTTCGGAAGGAGCACCTGGCGATTAGCAGTTAGCACCTAGCGAAGGGCGAACAACCCGCGACCAACTCATGATTCAAACACTCGAATGGACCAACAAGGGCGTAGTCTTCATCGATCAGACGAAGCTTCCTACCGAAGAAGTGTATGTGACCTGTACCACGCATCAGCAGGTCGCTGACGCCATTCGCAACATGATCGTCCGCGGCGCGCCCGCCATTGGTGTCGCCGCTGCCATGGGCATCGCGCTCGGCGTGAAAAATTCCCAGGTCGATAATGTTGCCGATCTCAAGGCGGAGTTTGATCAGATCTGCGAAACCATTCGCCAGACGCGTCCTACCGCGGTAAATCTATTTTGGGCAATTCGCCGCATGCGGGAGAAATTTGAAAATCTCCGGATCCGACCCATCCCGCAAATCAAGCAAGCGCTGATCGAAGAGGCGCAGCGTATGCACGCCGAAGATATTGTCGCCAATCAGGCCATGGGACGCCACGGCGCAGCCCTCATGCCGTCTAGTGGGGGAGTGCTCACCCACTGCAACGCAGGAGCGCTCGCTACCGCCGGCTACGGCACAGCCCTCGGTGTCATCCGCGCGGCGGTCGAAGCGGGCAAGAAGATCCACGTCTACGCCGATGAAACGCGTCCCTTTCTGCAAGGCTCGCGCTTGACTGCGTGGGAGTTGATGAAGGACGGCATCCCCACGACTGTCATCTCCGACAACATGGCCGGAGTCATGATGCAGCAAGGCAAGATCGGAGCCATCGTCGTGGGCGCCGACCGGATCGCCGCCAACGGAGACGTTGCCAACAAAGTTGGCACATACACGGTCGCGGTCATGGCCAAAGAGCACGGCATCCCGTTTTATGTGGCCGCGCCGATTTCGACGGTTGATCTCGAAACGCCTGACGGAAGCAAAATTCCGATCGAGCAGCGCAACCCGCGCGAAGTCACGCACATTGGCGGAAAGCAGATGACGCCGGATGGGGTTGGGATCGAGAATCCGGCATTCGATGTGACTCCGGCAAAGTACGTGACGGCAATTGTCACTGAGCGCGGCATTGCGCGGGCGCCGTATCGGGAGTCGCTGCAGAGGTTAGCACAAATTTCCGTGAACCGTGACGACAGCACCGTTGCGCTCCACGACGCGCATAGCGTATAAACGCGACCAAGATGCAAGATGCAATTGAAGGGAGCGCTACGCCGCAAGAGGGACCTGCACCTTATAGAAGGAACGGATGGGAAATTCTCTGGTTCCTTCTCCACTTGGCAGCCGTTTATGTGATAGTGGAATTCTGCACTCCGTGGTTGGCCGGGTGGACACGCGGAACGCTGCTTCCGTTCTTAGGGTACCCTGCCTCTTCTGGCAGATTTGAGTTTCTCTTCTCACATATCCTCGCGTTTAGCTTTATTCCAGCTTTCCTCGCCGGCTTAATAAATGTTAGGTTCAAGCACAAGGCAGCACAGTTTGTCTGGCTTATACCCGCTGCTATTCTGGCATACAAGTTTGCGACTTTTCCCTCTCCATCGGCTTTTCAAAGTCAATTTCCTGCGGCGTTTCATCAGTTTTTCGGGGGTGCATTCGCGGTCCCTGAATATCACAATTGGGAGGAATTTTGGTCAATCGCGAGTTCACACGACGTGACACGAGGGATGGTTCAGCTAAAATTCACCGCGCCGTTCTACGCTGGCGTTGGGTATAGCACGGCGGCATGTATTGGACGTCGGGTCGACCTGCATCGAAAAGTCGCAGAGAAAGTTACGAAGTGGGAAGAATCGAGATTTGGAAACGATTCTTAGCCACGAACAAAGATTGTAGAACTTCATGCGCATCATCATCGCGGGCGGCGGCACGGGCGGACACGTGATTCCGGCCTTGGCTATAGCCCAACAGCTTAAGAAGCAATTCGGAGCCGAGATCCTCTTCATCGGCACCGCCCGCGGCATAGAAACGCGTCTAGTGCCCCAGGCCAGCTTTCCCCTCGAACTAATTCAAGTCGGCGCGCTGAAAAATGTCAGTCTGACGACGCGTGTGAAGACGATGTTTGATTTGCCGCGCGCGATTGCGGCTTCGTCGCGGATGCTTTCGGAGTTCGATCCCGAAGTTGTGATCGGGGTGGGCGGCTACGCCTCCGGGCCGGCTATGGTGGCTGCGATCCGGCGGCGGCTTCCTACGCTTGCCTTCGAGCCGAACGTCGTGCCGGGATTCGCAAACCGCATGATCGCGCGCTGGGTTTCGGCAGCGGCGGTGCACTTTGAAGAAACCTGCCGCTATTTTCCGCACTGCAAGGTAACGGGCGTGCCGGTGCGCGCCGCATTTTTTGATATTCCCGCAAAAGCTGGTGGCCTGCCCACTTTGCTGGTATTCGGAGGAAGTCAGGGTGCGCGCGCCATCAACCAGGCGATGATCGAATCGCTGCCCGGTTTGCGCGCGAAGGTTCCGGGCATCCACATCATTCATCAGACCGGTCAGCGCGACTACGATCGAGTGCAGGCCGCGTACCAGCAATCCGGAATTTCCGGAGAGGTTCACAAATTCATCGACGATATGCCGGAGACATTTGGGCGCGCTGATCTGCTGGTTTGCCGCTCGGGCGCGAGCACTGTGGGCGAGATCACAGCAGCGGGGAAGCCAGCAATCTTTGTTCCGTTCCCGGCTGCGGCCGATGACCATCAGAATGTGAATGCCAGGGCGCTGGAAAGCGTGGGGGCCGCAGTGGTGGTCGAGGAGAGCAATCTAGGCGCGGCGTACCTGGTCGAGACGATCGCCGCGTTGATTGTCGATGGCGGCCGATTGCGGGCGATGTCGGCGGCGGCGAAGGGTCTCGCGCATCCAAAGGCGGTTGAGGAGATCGCGGAGATGGTCAGAGAGCTTGCCGACCACGACCAGCAGCTTTAACCGCCGAGGACGCCGAGCGCGCCGAGAATATTCGAGATTCCTTTGCGCTCCTATGGTTAAGTTCTTCTCGGCGAACTCGGCGCCCGCCGCGGTTAAATAGACTATCATCAGCACTAATTCGATCGATTGCCATGTTCGGTAAAGTTCAGCGCATACATTTCGTGGGCATAGGCGGCATCGGCATGAGTGGGATTGCCGAGGTGTTGCTGAATCTCGGGTACCAGATATCGGGCTCGGACCTGAAAAATTCGGCGGTCACCGAGCGCTTGGCCGGTTTGGGGGCATCGATCTTTGAAGGGCACTCCGCCGCGAATATCGCCGGAGCGGATGTGGTGGTCACGAGTTCTGCGATTTCGGTGGATAACACCGAAGTCGCCGAGGCGCGGCGGCTGCATGTTCCGGTGATTCAGCGCGCGGAAATGCTGGCGGAGTTGATGCGGCTGAAATACGGCATCGCCATTGCCGGCATGCATGGCAAGACGACGACGACTTCGATGGTCGCGGCGGTGCTGGCTGCGGGTGGGCTAGATCCCACCGTGGTCGTCGGAGGGCGCGTCGACGCGATGGGCTCGAATGCGCGCCTCGGCAAATCGCAATATCTGGTTGCCGAGGCGGACGAAAGCGACCGGTCGTTTCTAAAACTCTCACCGATTCTTTCCGTGGTCACAAACATCGACCGTGAGCACATGGATTGCTATCGGGACATGCGGGACGTGCGCCGGACGTTTCTTGAGTTTATGGAGCGGGTTCCTTTTTATGGCATCGTTGTTGGGTGCAATGATGATGTGGTGTTGCGGCGGTTGCTGCCCCGCGTGCATCGCCGCGTGACAACCTATGGCACCAGTGAGGGCTCGGATTTCTTAATCACTATTGCGCCGCAGCGTGAGTCTTCGCAGAACTTTGAAGAGCGCGGCGCTCTGAGTCGCTTTAGGGTGAACTATAGGGATAAGGACATGGGAGAGTTCACGTTACGCGTTCCGGGAACGCACAATGTCCTCAACGCGACGGCCGCGGTTGCGGTAGGCACGGTGCTGGATATTTCGGTGGAACACATTCGCGCTGCGCTGGATGGCTTTCGCGGCGTCGATCGGCGTTTTCAACTGAAGGGCAAAATCGCGGGCGTCAGCGTCATTGATGATTACGGGCATCACCCCACCGAAATTCGGGCCACGCTGGCCGCCGCTCAACAGTGTGGATTTCGCCGTGTGCATGTGATTTTTCAGCCGCACCGTTTTACCCGCACTCGGGATCTGATGGACGAATTTGCGACTGCCTTCGCTGACGCCGACACGCTGTGCCTGCTCGATATTTATCCGGCGAGCGAGAAGCCGATCGAGGGTGTCACCGCCGACGCTCTCGCCAACCGTATCGCCGGGGCAGGGAAGCGGAGCGTTACGTATGCTCGTTCTACTTCGGATGCGGTTGCTTCGGTTGCTGCGGTGGCGCAGCCGGGCGACATGGTGCTGACGCTGGGAGCAGGCAGCGTCTCGCAGTTGGGACCGAAGATTCTGGAGAAGCTGGAGACCGTCGCCAATCGCAATGCGCTGGTGTAGAAAGAGTCTGCCAGAGCCGGGCCTAGCTCGAAGTTCTGTCTTGTTGACCTTTTTTCGCGTCATTCGTCCAAATCAGTACAGCGAGGGGAACAATGGATACGAATAAGGTCGCTTACTGGGTCGCGCTCGGAGTATTGGCGCTGGGATTGAATAGCCAATACCGGCAGGGACGTTTTGCGGCGGTGCATCAGGCTGTCGAACGCGCCGATCTCGCGCTGTGCGGGGTGACCGCGCATGCCGAACGAACGCTGGCGGCGGCAATCGGCGTGACAGGACGGTCGGAATTTCTGGCGGAGGCACGATCGGCCTCTGCGAGTCAATTGGCTGATGTGCGCCTTCAGAGCGAATTGCTGCGCGAGCAGGCCCGCGATCACGCGGAGATGGTACGGGACGAAATTCGCGCCCAGGCTGAGATGATTCGAGCGCAAGCTGAAATGCGGCGCGCGGCAATGGAGCAAGTTCGATGCGCTACGCGCTCACGGCTGCAAACGGTGCTTGCCGTGTCATCTTCGGTGGAGTGATCTGGAGCAAAACTTACCTCTGAAGGCAGAATTTTCTCGCAGAGTTAGACTTGAACCAACTTCGCACTGTCTCATTTCGCGGAAACCAGTTATAGTGATTTTGCTCAGCGGTTTTCTGTCGACAACTGACTCGAAAGAGTGGCGCGGAAATCAAGTTCCACCGCAGTCCAGGAAGAGTTGTATCCTCTTCCGCGCGAGATTTCGCAGCACGAGGCTCCGGAGCGCGAGCCTTTCGATGACGCGCGGCTGGTCGATTTAGAAGCGGAGCAGGAATCCCCATTCCTACGCGGGCAAAAGCGAGTCTCCGTCCGGCGCGGCTCACTTCCTAAAAAAACTGCTAATCGATTGTTGTGGATCGGAGCAGCGCTGGCTGCGCTGGCGGTTCTCGGTGTCGCGGGGCTGAGTCTCTACCGCTACGGCAAGCACTCCTGGCGTTTTCGCATCGATTCCAGCGACCAGATCGAGGTTGCTGGCGCCGAGCATGTGGCCCATGCACAGATCATGGAAGTGATGGGCGGAGACATTGGCCGCAACATTTTCTTCGTGCCGCTGGCGCAACGCAAACAGCAACTGGAGCAGATTCCGTGGGTGGAATCGGCGAGCGTGATGCGCTTCGTGCCCAATCGCTTGCGCATAGAGATTCACGAGCGCACGCCGGTGGCTTTCGCTCGCATCGGCTCGCATATTTCACTGATCGATGCGGGGGGCACGCTGATGGAGCTTGCCCTGGGCGGCAAGCGCAAGTACTCGTTCCCGGTGATTGCCGGCATGAATGCCGGCGAGCCGCTCTCCACACGGGCGGGGCGGATGAAGAATTACAACGCGCTGGTTCGCGAACTGGATTCGAGTGGCGCGCGCTATTCGCAAGAACTGAGCGAAGTGGATCTCAGCGATCCGGAGGACGTGAAGGTGCTGGCAGCGGATGCGAATGGCGAAGTCCTCGTGCATCTGGGGTCGGGCAATTATCTGCAGCGCTATAGAACCTATGTCACGCATGTGCAACAGTGGCGGCAACAGTTCGACAAGCTTGAGTCCGTCGACTTGCGCTATGACGGGCAGATCATCGTCAATCCCGATCTCAATGGGATGGCGCGTCAGTTGGCCCTGACGCCTGCGGCGGCGAAAGCGGCGATGGCTGCGGGCGTGAAGACTGCGGCGCTTGTGAATTACGAGAAATATGTGACGCATCCCGCTGCGCCGACGGTTCCGGCGAAGAAAGACGTGACGCCGAAGGTTGCGGCGAAAACGGCGGTCCATCATGCTCCGGCGAAGGCCGCGCCAGCGAAATTGGTGGCGGCTAAAACAAGCCCTGCGAAAGCGGCAACTGCTAGTGCATCGGCTCCCAAGCCAGCGCCCCTGAATCAAGCGCCTGCGAAGGCGAGCCCAAACGCGCTGCCAGTCGCAACCACTAATACTGCAACGGCGCCTCATCCCGCGCCCCCGCCAGCTTCCGGCGCTGTTCCGGCAAAGAAACCGAGTGCCGCAATTCCTAAGGAGACCCCGCAGAACTAGCGATCATAATTATGCCGAGTCACGATCCAAATTTTGTTACCGCGATTGATGTGGGCAGCGCCAAGACATCGGTGCTGGTGGCGGAGGTGAGCGAAAACGGATTGCGTTATCGCGGCCATGGCATCAGCGAATCGCGCGGGCTGCGCAAAGGCGTGATTACCGAACTCGACAAGGCGGTCGGCAGCATTCAGAAAGCGGTCGAGCATGCGGAGGATGTGGCGGGGATTCCGATCGAACATGCGCTGGTGGGAATCGCCGGGGCGCACATTCGCGGGATGAACAGCCACGGCGGCATCACATTTGGGGCGCGGTCGCGCGAAATTGCGCGCGAGGAGATTCGCCAGGCCGTGGACAAGGCGCGCACAGTGCCCTTGCCGGCCGATCGCGAGATTCTTCATCTGCTGCCGCAGGAGTTCATCCTCGACGATCAGCCGGGAGTGCAGGATCCGACAGGCATGATGGCGACGCGGCTTGAGGTGCGGGTGCACATCGTGACCGCTTCGTCGAGCGCTACGCAGAATATTGTGACCGCGGTAAATCGGGCGGGCGTGCACGTTGACGACACGATCTTTGAGCCGCTGGCATGCGCGGATTCTGTGTTGCGGTCGGATGAACGCGAGTTGGGCGTTTGCCTCGTCGATCTCGGGGCGGGATCGTGCGATCTGATTGTTTTTCAGCAGGGAGCGGTCGCGCACACGGCGGTCATTCCGATTGGCGGCGACCACTTTACCAGCGATCTTTCGGTGGGCATGTGCACTGGCCTCGCGGCGGCGGAGACGCTTAAGAAGAATTTTGGCAACGCGGTGCCGACGCTCATTCCCGAGGGTAATGAGGTCGAGGTGCCGTCGGTGGGAGATCGTCCGTCGCGCATGATGCCGCAGCGGCTGGCTGGCGAAATTTTGGAGCCACGGGCGCGTGAGCTTTTCGAGTTGCTGCGTGAAAACCTGCGCCACGCGGGCGTCCTGGAGCACTGCATCGCGGGGTTTGTGCTGAGCGGCGGGGCTTCGCGTCTGCCGGGGATTCTTGATGTCGCGGAATCGGTGCTCCGCAAGGCGGCGCGCCTGGCGTGGCCGGTGCCGATGCCGAAGATGCCGTCGTTTTTGGCGGAGCCGGAGTTCGCGACCGTGCTGGGCATGACGTATTACGGGCACAGGGCGCGGCTGGCTCGCGGGTTGCAGGAGCCTAGTTTTGGTTCGCGGATGAAGGCGATGTTTGCACGGAAGGGCGCGTGAGGAAGAATTGTGTTTTGCGTAGATTTTGTTTGGCGCTTGTTAGCTGGGTCGAGGGTGTAGGGGTCCTTCGACCACGCAGGCACTTCACTTCGTGAAGTTCCTGCTTCGCTCAGGATGACAATTAGTTGGAAGATTTTAGATTTTACTGACAGCTGACAACTGATAGCTGACAGCTGATTTTACGAGGTGACTTATGACTGACGACAACGGACTCCGCATTTGCTTCCACGAAGAGGCGCGCAACGACGCTCGCATCAAGGTGATTGGGGTGGGCGGCGGCGGCAACAACGCGGTCAATCGCATGATTGACTCGGGTATGGAACACATTGAATTCATCGTAGCCAATACGGATTTGCAGGCGTTGCGAATGTCGCGCGCGGCCACCAAGATTCAGCTGGGCGTGAAGTTGACCAATGGGCTTGGGGCGGGTGCGAATCCTGAGATTGGGCGCAAAGCCGCGCTAGAGGATTCCGACAAAATCATAGAGGTGCTCGAGGGCGCGGATATGATTTTTGTGACCGCTGGGCTGGGCGGTGGAACCGGGACCGGCGCGGCTCCCATTATTGCGTCGCTCGCCAGCGAGATGGGCGCGCTCACCGTGGCCGTGGTGACCAAGCCGTTTGCTTTTGAAGGCAAACGCCGCATGCAGCAGGCGGAGCGCGGCATTGCCGAGCTGATGGAGTCGGTCGATACGACCATTGTTATCCCTAACGAAAAATTATTGGCCGTCGCAGAGAACGCGGGCTTCTTCGAATCGTTCCGCATCGCCGACGATATTCTTCGTCAGGGCGTGCAGGGCATTTCCGACATCATCACTATTCCGGGCATCATTAACCGCGACTTCGCTGACGTGAAGGCGATCATGGCGGGCATGGGTTATGCGGTGATGGGCACGGCTACTGCTTCAGGCGAGGGGCGCACGGTGGAGGCGGCGCAGAGGGCGATTGCTTCTCCGCTGCTGGAGGCGGGCGCGATTGACGGAGCCCGCGGAATTCTCATCAACATCACCGGGTCGAATTCGCTGAAGCTGGCCGAGGTGCAGCAGGCTTGCACCATCATTCAGGGAGCGGCTCATGAAGACGCCAACATTATTTTTGGCGCGGTGCTCGACGAAAAGATGAAGGATGCGGTCAAGATCACGGTGATCGCTACCGGGTTTAAAGAATCGGATATGCGGCGGGCGCGGCAGCACGAAAATTACGATCCGGTCATTATTTCGCGAGAAGCGTCGCGGCATGGTTCGCGTCAGCTTTCACGCGAGGATGATCCTTTCGATGAGCCGGCGACGGCGGCCGAGCCTGAGCCGGTGTTCGTGCCTGAGGCGAGCTACCAGCGGGATCCCACGCCGGTGGCGTTTCAGGAATCGGCGCCGGACGGCGGGGCTCAGGCCGAGGTGATTTCACTCGAAGCGATGCGGGGCGCTATTCCGAGCTACCAGGCGGAGGACCTCGATGTTCCGGCGTTTCTGCGGAAGCGCAGCGAGGTGATGTAAGAGGTTTCAGAGTTTCAAGGTTTCAAGATTCCGCGCTGGGTGCGGCGGTTCCTTGGATACTCTGAAGTCTTGACTTTGTTGCCCTTACTTTTGCTCTTTTATCCACTCGTTGATTTTCGTTTCCAACAAATCCAGCGGCAGCGGGCCCTGATCTAGGGCCGCGTCGTGGAAGGCTCGGATGTCGAATTTCTGGCCTAACTGTTTTTGTGCGCGCTCGCGCAGTTCCAGAATCTTCATTTGTCCCATTTTGTAGGAGAGGGCCTGCGCGGGCCATGCTATATAGCGATCGACTTCGGTGTTGATGTTTTCGTCGTCCATGGCGGTGTGCTGGTGGAAGAAGTCGATCATCTGCTGGCGGGTCCAGTGCTGGGAGTGGACTCCGGTATCGACTACCCAGCGGACGGCGCGCCACATTTCATTCTGCAGGCGGCCGTATTCGCTGTAGGGATCCTGATAGAAGCCAACTTCTTTTCCGAGACGCTCGGAGTAGAAGGCCCAGCCTTCGGTGTAGGCATTGAGATCGAGATTGAATTTGCGGAAGGGCGGCAGGCCGGTGAGTTCCTGGGCAATGGAAAATTGCAGGTGATGGCCGGGGACGCCTTCGTGGTAGGCGATGGCTTCAACGTTGAGCAGATTGCGTTTCTCGGGCGCGTATTCGTTGACGTTGATGCGGCCGGGACGCGAGCCGTCTCCGGCGCCGATGGAATAATCGGCGGGGGGAGCGGAGGCGGCGCGGAAGTCTTCCATCTTTACTACTTCGAGCTTGTTTTTCGGCAGGCGTCCGAAGAGTTGAGGCAGCTTGCCATACATCTGGTCGCGATAATGCGCGTAGAGATCGAAGAGCTGCTGGCCGGATTTCGCGTGCAGGTTGGGATCGTGCTGGATGTGATCGTTGAAGGATTTCAGATCGGCGAATCCCTGCGCCTTGGCGATGGAGAGCATCTGGGTTTCGATTTCCGTGACGCTCTTCAGGCCGAGTTCGTGAATGCGGCCGGGGGTGAAATCGGTGGTGGTCTGGTGGCGGACGGCGAAACGATAGCGGGCTTCTCCGTCGGGCAAGGCCCAGACGCCGGGATCGAGGCGGCCGTGGGGAGCGTAATCTTCGCGGACGAATTTGGCGAACTTGGCGTAGGCGGGGGCGACATCGTTCTTCACCGCGCTTTCAATTTCTTCGCGGAGGTGCTTGCGGTCGTTTTCGGAAATGGTGTCCGGAAATTTGCGCAACGGTTCGGTGAAGGGACTTTTGTCGAGCGAGTCGTCGGCGATTCCTTGCGCCTGGTCGGAGACTTTCTCGAGCAGAAACTTCGGCGGGACTAGATGGTCGCGCAAGCCGTCGCGCATGTGTCCGATGGCTTGATCGAGGACGCGCGGAATCTGGTGCAGGCGGGAGACGTAGTCTTCGTAATCTTTCATGTTGCGGAACGGCGAATCGTAGGGGAGCGATGCGTAGCCGAGGTGAATGCCGCCGAATTGGGTGGCGGGCATCTCCCAGTCTTTGAACTGCGCGCTGTCGAGCGTTTCGTGGAGGCTGCGGAGCATGAGCGCGTGGTTGAGGCGTTCCTGCTCTGGAAAGCCGGTGACGTCGATGGCCTCGAAGCGCGCCAGAGACTGGCGTGTGTGTTCGAGATCGTCGGCGATGGCCTTGTCGGAGAAATCGCTGAGGCGATCGTTGTAGCGATTGTCGCCTACTTGAGTGGCGAGTTCGGGCTGGGTGCGTAGCGTGTACTCCCACTCGTCGGTGAGGAGACGGTTGAGTTGGGCGCGGCGGGCTTCGAGAGTATTTTCGGCGGCGTGAGCGAGTGGAATGAGCGCTAGAGCGAAAGAGAAGATCACGAGAAATGTTCGCAAGTTGCTGGCCTCGGGAGAATCGTCTGCAAAATGGTGGAAACGGTCGTGAGGGATTTTATCGTAGGAGGGGACAACTCAGCAGTTAGCACTTGGCACTCAGCACTCAGTCGCCTCGGCTGATTGCTAAATGCTGATTGCCGAATGCTGACCAGGTGATATGCAAAGTCTTGCGGTTGCGGTCGCGCCCGTGGTAATGCGAGATATGGTTACTAAAGGTGGGTATCGTTTTCGCGAAAACGAATTAAAGGCAATTTATTCAGATAGTTATGGGTAAGATTCCGATCCCATGTATTTTTATTTTGATGTTGCTTCAAAACGCGTAAATCGCCTAGTATCGGACAGTTGCATGGGACGGGCCTCCCGCGAGTGATTTGGCCCAACTCTTGCATCTTAATCACCAGGCCAACCAATGCCGATAGCTACAGCAGGCAAGGGATTGGCCGGCTACGACCGGGGATGGTGAAGTGAAGTACAGCGCCTGTTTTGTTCGTCTCGCACTTTTCTTAGGATTGGCAATGCTGCTGGAAGCGACCAGCATCGCTGCCAGCGTTAATCCCAGCACGGTCACGCCGCATAAGAAAACTCACAACCTCACGGAAAATCAGCACGCGAAGCGACGCATGCGGACGCTGGCGCGAAGCCGCACTCCAGGCTCGCACTTTGCCGCGACCGCGACTGGTGGCACGCATTCGGTGGGCTCGGGCACGCCGGCCCACCATCATTATTACGAGCGCTTCCACACCAGTTCTTTTGCATCGGAGATCACCGATGGTGACGTGACGGCGGGCGAAGATCCGGTGGTTCGACAGGCCGCGATCGATGCGCTTGGGAACATGAATGGTACTGTGGTCGCGATCGAACCGACCAGCGGACGAATTCTGGCGATGGTCAATCAGCGGCTGGCGCTTTCGAGCGGCGCGCAGCCATGTTCGACGATTAAACTTTCTGTGGCTCTTGCTGCTTTGAGCGAAGGCGTGATTGACGAGCAAACGGAAGTTTCGCTCGGCGGGCGCAGCCGCATGAATCTTACGGAAGCGCTGGCGCACTCGAACAACGCCTATTTTGAAGCGGTGGGACGCAAGCTGGGTTTTGAGAAGGTGCAGTACTACGCGCATCAGTTTGGCCTCGGCGAACTTGCGGGCTATCACATCCCTGGCGAACAGTTGGGGACGTATCCAGAGGAAGAGATTTCGGCGAAGCTGGGCGGAGTGAGCAAGATGTGCTCGTTTGGCGAGGGGATTTCGATGACTCCTCTGCAATTGGGCGCGCTGGTGACGGCGATTTCGAATGGCGGGACGCTTTATTATTTGCAGCATCCGACCGGCCCTGAGGCGGTTGCCAATTTTCAGCCGCGGGTTAAGCGGCATCTCGATATTGAGCCGGTGATTCCAGAATTGTCCGATGGCATGGCCGGAGCCGTTGCTTATGGCACGGCGCGCAGCGTGCGCTTGAACTTCAATGAGGAATCGATTCTCGGCAAGACGGGCACTTGTTCGCACGCCGGCACGCGCTTTGGCTGGTTCGCCTCTTACGCCAACACTGAAGTCGGCCGCATCGTCACCGTAGTTTTCCTGCAGGGCGGACGACCTACGTTTGGCCCTAAGGCGGCGGAAATTGCGGGCCGCATGTATCGCAATCTTTACGACCACAATTTCTTTGTGGCGGGAGCGACGGGGATTGGTCCGGCGGAAGCGGTGCAGAAGGCTAGCACGGTCAGTACGCAGCAATAAATCCCCAACCTCAGCGCCTGAAGGCGCAATCAAGGCGAAGCTGTCATCGCGGCGCTGAAGCGCTGCGCCACCCAAGAACAAATCCCGTTTTTCTGCAGGCTGTTTTTGGCTCCAATCGATTTACCTGATGGCTTTGGCTCTGCTGACACATTTAATTCTCTGCGTTGCGCTCGGGAGAGTTTGGGTGCCGTAGGGGTGCTTCGACTGCGGTTAAGCTTCGCATTCGCGAAGCTCAACCTGCGCTCAGCATGACAAGATTGCGCGGTGGTCGAGAGAACGAGATGGCTCCTAGGAAGAAATCATTCGATTGGGTGACTGTCGGGTGATTTTGCCAGCTTTCCGTAACTTGCAACTCGTCCGCGATGCGAGTTCTACTCTGATTTATGGACGAGCAGACTCTCGCTCAATTTCTTAAGGTATCCAGCCACATTGGGCATCCGGGTAAGGTGGCTGCAATCGCGTTTGTTATCGCTGTATCTGTTTTCGCGCTTGCGTGGCGTGCAAAAAGACCGGTAGCGGGCGGCTTCGCGGCCGTGGGAATCATTGTGCTGGGAGTGACACCGTTCGCCGCCTCTTCGTTTCTACAAGCTCGCGGCATTTATCATGTGCAGGTGGTACTGCTGCGACCGGACCAGACGGTTGTGGATATCGCCCAAGTGAAATCCTCGAACGGCGGGGAACTGAAGATGGTCGCGGGTGGATGGGAACTCGACGTTCCGCAGCAGGCCCGTCCGTCCGACGGCAAAGTGATGTTGTCCGCCATCGCGCAGGATGAGTTCATGAAAGGTGAGTCGACGATCGTCCTGGCCCACGATTATTACCCCGTAGCTATGATTCAACTGGTCGCCGAAACCTCAGCGATGGTTCGGGGAGTTGTGGTGGATGAAGATCTTGGGGTCGTCGCTGGGGCGAGAGTTACGGTTGGGGATTATCCGGAATCGGCCCTGAGCAACGCGAAAGGCAATTTCGTTTTGCGGGCGCACGCGGGCAACGGGCAGATGGTCGAGATACACGCGCAGAAGGGTAGTTTAACGGGGCATCTCTCGGCTCCGGCGGGGAAGGTGGTCGAGGTGGTACTCGGTCACGAGTGAGTGTTCCCGTCCGCGGATGATTATGTCCGGCGGCTAACGTCCTTCTTTGACTTCGTCCTTTGCCACCACGCCGTCTTTAATGTAGATGATACGGTGCGCGTATTCGGCGATGTCGTGCTCGTGGGTGACGAGGACGATGGTGTTGCCTTCAGCGTGCAGGCGATCGAACAGGGCCATGATTTCGTTGCCGGTCTGTGAATCGAGATTGCCGGTGGGTTCGTCGGCGAGGATGATGGCTGGCTTATTGACGAGAGCGCGGGCGATGGCTACGCGTTGGCGCTGCCC
The DNA here is from genome assembly GCA_963800565.1 of uncultured Acidobacteriaceae bacterium. Classification (GTDB taxonomy): domain Bacteria; phylum Acidobacteriota; class Terriglobia; order Terriglobales; family Acidobacteriaceae; genus Acidiflorens. The sequence goes on along the minus strand of CAWDBM010000006.1, from coordinate 722,231 downwards.
ACCAGAGAGTTCGTTGGGCTTGTGGTTCATGCGGGATTCCATGCCGACGGAGGTAAGGGCGCCCTTGGCGCGCTCGGCGCGCTCATCGGAGGGAACTCCGGCATAGATTAATGGGAGCTCGACGTTGTGCAAGGACGTGGCGCGGGCCAGCAGGTTGAAGGTCTGGAAGACGAATCCGATTTCTTTGTTGCGGATGCGGGCCAGTTCGTCGTCATCGAGTTCGCTGACTAATTGTCCATTGAGCCAGTACTGGCCTTTGGAGGGCGAGTCGAGGCAGCCGATCAGGTTCATCAGCGTCGATTTGCCAGAGCCGGACGGGCCCATGATGGCGACGTATTCATTGCGCTGGATCTGGAGGTTGATGCCGCGCAACGCGTGCACCTGCTCAGAGCCCATGTCGTAGGTCTTCCACAGATCTTCGGTGGAGATCATGTAGGAGTTGGGCGCAGCCCAATTCGCGGGCTTATCGATTGGGTATACTTCGGCGGTCGCCATCTTGTTCTCCTTATGCGCTTCGGGCTCGGACACGCACGCTCCTATAGCCGCTCTATCTTGGACGTTCTAAATGATCAGAGGTTAGGTGACGCAGCCCCTAAAGGGGCTTTCCTCTTGACGCTTTTCGGCATCGCTAAAGCGATGCCCTGATACGAAACTAGCGCTTGTACGAAACCTGGCCTTATACAAAACCTGCCGTTATACGAAACCTGCCGTTAAACGAAACCTGCCGTTATATGAAACCTGGAGCGAATCCTGATGCGAGATTAGCTGCTCTCATCTTCTTTTTTCGGAACTGAGTTGTCTATTTTGACGCTTGTTCCTGGCTTCAGCGTACGCAAAACTTTATAGCTGCCGGTAATTACCTCGTCACCATCCTGCAAGCCTTTGACGACCTCGATATCCGTGGTGCCACTGATGCCGGTGTCGACCGGGACGAATTCTGCTTTCTTGTTGCGGATCACGAAGACGCCCTGCACTTCTTCCTTTTCCTTTTGCCTGGCGGCGTCGACGGGCACGCTGGACGCGGCCTGCACGTTGTTGCTGTTGTTGCCTTTCACATCTTTGGGTGCGAGATCGGCCTGGGTGCGGACTGTCAGCGCCTGAATGGGAATGCTCAACACGCTGCTGCGGACGGCGGTCGTGATCTTGGCGGTCGAGGAGAGGCCGGGACGCAGGTCGGGCGGCGGATCGGTGAGGGTCACAACGACTTTGAAGTCTTTTGCTTCTTCGCTGGTCGAGGTAGCTTGCGATGTGGCTACGCCGGTTGAGCGGACGATGGCGTTGTCGCCAATTTCGCTGACGACACCGTGAAAAACTTTGTGCGGGATGGCGTCGATGGTCACGTCCGCTGGCTGGCCGAGGCGAACATTGACGATATCGGTCTCGTCCACCTTGACCTCGGATGTGATCACGGACATATCGGCGAGCGTCATCAGGGTGCTGCCGGGTGAATTCTGGATTCCGATGACTACTGTCTCGCCCTCGCGGACGGGGAGATTAGTGATGACACCGTCGAAAGGCGCTTCGTAGGTGGTCTTTTGCAGAACGTCGGAGACGCGGGTGAGATTGGCCTGATTCTGGGAGATGTGTTTATCGGCGGAATCTTTCTGTGCCCTGGCTTGCGCAACTTTGGCTTGGGCCTGGGCTAATCCGGCATCGGCGGTTTCCCATGCAGCTTTCTTGATGTCGTAATCCTGCTTGGCGATCAAGGCCGCGCTGAAGAGACCCTGGGCGCGATCCCAATCGAGTTTGGCGTGGACGGCATCGGATTTTGCGCGATTCAAGTCAGCGAGAGAGGTGTTCAAAGCGGCATCGGCGGCGAGGGCGTCGGTCTCGGCAGCCTGTACACCGGCGCGCGTGGCATTGACGTCGGCCGAGGATTGCACGTTCTCGAGTTGCGCCAACAACTGCCCTTTGGTCACGCGGTCGCCTTCCTTGACGTGCAGCTTGATGATCTTGCCGAAAGCGTTGGCTCCTATGTTCACGTAAGTCTTGGGCTTGATTTCGCCCGACGCGCTGACGATGGAGGCCAGATTCTGTTTTTGAACCTTGCCGGTCTGAACCGTCACCAGGTTTTTGCGGCTCTGGTAGACGGTGACGGAGACGATGACGATCAGCACCAAGGCCGCGCCCACGCCAAGCAACACTTTCTGCCAAGTATTCATGATGACGAGTAAATTCTATTTTCCAGGCGCTCTCAATCTCAGGGAGTTCTCATCTCCTACTCCGGCCTCAAGTGCTTATAGAACGGCCGCGACGCACATGATTGCGCACCACCAAGATTGCGCGTCAATAGTTACGCTCAGGCGAGGAGGAAAGTTCCCCAAGAATCGGCGAAACAGGCATATCCCATGTTGCTTGGGTCGGCTTACGCTGGGAGACCTGCGGCGCAATTCATTATATCGTGGTCTTCGCTAGTTAAGCGTAGCCCGCATATTCGGCAGTTTGATTTTGGGCGCGGCGTCTGACAGGCGGTCGACGGAAGCGGATCGCTCGATGCAAATTGCGGATTCTTAAGGGATTTACCGCGCCGTCCTGGGGCGAGAAATCTTTTTCTCGCAGGCCACTTCTTCTTGCCATGTTGTATCCAATGAACATAGAATCAGGTAGTTCGTGTTTGCAGTGAGGTTGGCCTTCCTATGTTCTCTGCAGGTTTCTGGAATCGTTGCTCGGCGGTGTGGTTGGCGGGTGCAATGGGGCTCGGTTTTGCCGTCGTGTCGTATGCCCAAGATAAGGACGCGAAGGCTGCCGACGCAAATGGTGCTGCTGCACCGGGAAGCCAGGTCGATCCCCTCAAGCGTCCGATCCCCGATAAGCAGAGGAAAGCCAATGCCAAGGCGCTAAAGATCGAGCTCAGTAAAACGTACCGGAAATGGCTCGACGAGGACGTGCGCTGGATCATTACTGATCAGGAAAAATCGGCCTTCATGCAGCTCTCGAATGATGAAGAGCGCGACCAGTTTATAGAGGCATTCTGGCAGCGGCGCGATCCCACGCCTGACACGGAAGAGAACGAGTTTAAAGAAGAGCACTACCGGCGCATTGCCTATGCCAACGAGCATTATGCGGCCGGCATACCTGGCTGGAAGACCGATCGCGGCCGGATGTATATCGTTTTTGGGCCGGCGGATGAGATTGACTCGCATCCTTCGGGTGGTAGTTATGAGCGGCCCATGGAGGAAGGCGGAGGCGAGACTTCGACTTTCCCGTTTGAAACCTGGCGTTATCGCTACATAGAGGGGATCGGGCAGGAAGTGATGATCGAGTTTGTGGATACGTGCATGTGCGGCGACTATCACATGACGCTCGATCGTTCGGAAAAGGATGCCTTAAAGCAGACGCCAAATGCCGGCCTGACCTTGTATGAGCAGATGGGCATGGCGAACAAGTCGAGTCGGTTTACCAATGGTGGTTTGGAGCAGTTGGGAGCGGGGCCGTTCAACCAGGATTTGCAGTCGAAGCAATTCGATCGCCTGGAACAGTTCGCCAAATTGCAGGCGGCTCCAGCGGTCAAGTTCAAAGATCTGGAAGAGGTGGTCAGCCACAAGATCAGCGTCAACCTGATGCCGTTTGATGTGCGAGCGGATTTCGTAAGGGTTACCGGGGACACGGTGCTGGTTCCGGTGACGATTCAGATCAAGAATCGCGACATCACTTTCCAAAACAAGGAAGGGATCGAACGCGGCACCGTCAATATTTTCGGGCGCGTGACCACGCTCACGGGAAAGATCGTGCAGACTTTTGAAGACACGGTACAGGTCGACGTGCCTGTGGAACTGCTGCCGAAGACGGCTGAGAATTCTTCGGTGTACTGGAAGGCGTTGCCGCTGCGCATGAGCCAGAATCGCTACCGTCTCGACATCGTGGTGAAGGATGTGAACGGAGACCGCACGGGGAGTTGGGAGCGGGCGATCGTGATTCCGGACTTCAGTGAAGACAAGTTGAGCAGTTCGACGTTGATCATTGCCGATCAGATGGAGCCGGTTGCGACGAAGAACGTCGGCACGGGAAATTTTGTAATCGGGACTACTAAAGTACGGCCGCGGGTCGCGTCTTCCGACGGCAAGCCGATCTTATTCAAGCGCAATCAGAAGCTGAATTTCTGGATGCAGGTTTACAATCTGAGCGTGGACGAGAAGACCCATAAACCTTCGGCCACATTCGAGTACAATGTCACGGATGCCAGCAACAAGGCTGTCATCCACACGGTAGAGTCGACCGACACAATGGGGAATGTGGGCGACCAGGTTACGCTGCAGAAAACACTTTCCGCGGCGAACCTGCACCCGGGCTTGTACAAGATCGAGATCAAAGTGAACGACAACCTATCGAAGCAGACAGTGGGCCCGACGGCTACTTTCGCTGTCGAGTAAACGGCTGCCTGGTTCCCAGAGGTGGTGGGCGAGAATGTTTCAAAAGCTCGGGTTCCACATGATTGTCGTGGCCGTGGCTGTAGTCGCGGCTTTGCCGGTCTTGTCCGGAACTGCCTTCGGCGCGGTCCCAGGGGCGATATCGGGATACGTTCGCGATGGCAGCGGCGCGCCGCAAATGGGTGCGGCTGTGGAAATTCTCGGTTCAACCGCCCAGGCGCTGAAGGCCCTCACCTTCAAGGTTTTTACCGACGATCGCGGCTTCTATTCGGTTTCTAGCCTGCTTCCCGGAACCTATAGCGTCAAAGTAAGCGCGCCATCGTTCCTGCCAACCCTGCGCGAAAAGATCGGCGTGCGACCCGGCGCGAGGTTGATGGTCAACGTCACGTTGACTACGCTCTTCGAGGCGATTCAGTTGGTGCCGCTGCGCGGCCCGGTGGACGATGACGATTGGAAGTGGACGCTGCGCTCGGTCGCCAACCGGCCGATCTTGCGCGTGCTTCCGGATGGAACGACGGTAGTCGAACAGAGCGGCGCGTCCCACGGTTTGAAAGGTGCTATCACGCTTCTCGGCGGATCGCCGAGCCAGGGATTTGGCAGTCCTTCCGACATGACGGCCGGTTTCACCGTCGAGCGATCGCTGTTGTCGAGTGGGACGCTTCGACTCAATGGCAATCTCGGCTATGACGCGGACGGCCAGAGTATTCCGTCAGCGGTTTTACGCACTACCTATACCGACCGTTTCAATGGCGTTTTTGAGCCTTCGGTGGCGATCACGGCTCTGCGGCTGAATTCGCCGGATGCGAACGACATGCTGGACGAGTCGCTGCAAGCGCTTTCGGTGACCAGTTCCGATCGAGTCGTGATCGGTGACCGGTTGGAGATGAAGCTGGGAAGCGAATTGCAGACCATACAGTTTATGGGGCGAGTGCGCGCATTCAAGCCGTTTGGGTCGGTCGACTTGCACCTTACTCCGAACACCGTCGTCGAATATCAATATGCCAGCTCAGTTCCGAATATGGGCATCGAAAATCATTTGGACGATGGCATTGAGTCGACTTCAGCAGACTTAAGCGAGACCGCACCACGCATGAGCATCACCGACTTCACTCCGGCGGTAGAAAAAGCTCATCATCAGGAAATATCGTTCTCCCAGCGTGTGGGCAAGACCAGCATGCAGGTGGCTTATTACTCGGACCACATGGTCGATCCCGTGCTGACCGGAGTGGGCGAAATGTCGACCGCTGAAAACACTGCGGAATTGGGCGATGTGCTGCCAGATATTTACTCCGGCACGTTCAGCTATCAGGGGAACGATTTTGCGACAAACGGGATGCGCGCGGTGTTGCAGCGGAAGATCTACTCCGACCTGGCGGCGACGTTAGAGTATTCCTACGGGAGCGTGCTCGACCTGTCGCGGCCGGATGTTCAACTGGAGGATGCGCGGGAGTGGATTCGGGCGGAGCGGCGCCAGGCTGTGGCGGCGAAGTTCAGCGGATCGATTCCCAAGTCGAAAACACATTGGACCGCGTCCTATCGCCATAGTGGCGGGCGCGCATTGACTCCGGTCGATCTCTTCGACACGTCACCAGGGCAAGCTTATCCTTATTTGAACGTCTGCCTGCGGCAGCCGGTCCCTTCCCGATTTTTTGCCGGCCACCTGGAAATTCTGATGGACCTGCGAAATCTTCTGGCGGAGGGTTATGTACCGGTGATGGGCCGCGATGGCCGCACGCTTTATCTGGTGCAGTCGGCGCGCTCGGCCCGCGGTGGCGTGGCTTTCAGCTTTTAACATTTTGCGCGAATTAGATTCCTTCCGTCGATCCCTTCCATTACTTCTTTTACTTCGTTCTGTGAAGTTGAACACTGATCTTTCGTGCGTAGTCGTTTATAATTCCGCGATCTTACCGAAACTCTATTTCGCGGTTGTGGAGCGAGAAATCGCTTCGCCCCCCGCGACGACTCGCGTTTAACGGCTCGCGTTTTAAGGAGAAGAGGCAATGAATCTGCGACGGATGTTGCTGCTGGTGGTGGTGCTGTTGGCGGGAATTGCGTTAGGGCAGAGCTTTCGCGGTGGAATTCTGGGAACGATTACCGACGCGACCGGAGCGTCGGTCGCCGGGGCCAAGGTCACGGCCACCAATACCGATACCAGACTGGTGCGCGAAAGCATCACGGATACGGACGGCAACTACTCGTTCAGCGAATTGCCCTTGGGCGCATACTCGATCACCGCCGCTAAGGAGGGTTTCCGGACGCAGACGGCGACCAACATTGTGGTAGCGGTTGAAGGCCCGCAGCGCGCAAATCTAACGATGACGCCGGGACGAGTCGACGAAAGAGTGGAAGTGCAGGCGGATGTGCCTCTGGTCGAAACCAGCAGTAACACGCTGGGCGGAACGATACAGGCGGAGGATTTCAAGGATCTGCCGGTCAATGGGCGCGATTTCATGAAGATGTTGACGGCGGTTCCGGGCGCGAATGCCGACCCCAGCTCGGTGAACGATTCTCCCGGCTCGTTCGGAGTTTTTTCAGTGAACGGCAATCGCGGGCGGTCGAATAACTTTCTGCTCGACGGCACGGATATGAACGACGGCTTCCGCAACGACAACGCCATCAATGAAGGCGGCGTATTCGGGATTCCGGCTACGCTCTTGCCGGTGGATGCGATCCAAGAGATGGCGATTTTGAATAATACGGAAGCCGAGTATGGCAGGAACTCGGGGTCGATCGTCAACATCGTAACGAAGTCGGGGACGAATAGTTTGCATGGATCGGTTTTCGAATATTTTCGCAATAATGCGCTGGATGCGCGGAATTATTTCAATTGTGCGCAGACGCAATGCGCTTCCGGCGTTGCAGGGGGACCGCAAAACGCATTTCATAATAATCAGTTTGGCGGATCGCTCGGCGGCCCGATCATCAAGGACAAGACATTTTTCCTGGTTTCGTATGAGGGACAGCGGGAAGATGTGGGGTTCCCTTCGCCGGCGACGATTCCGTCGCAGGCTTTGATTGCTCAGGACGCTCCGCCAACTGGTATCAATCCCATCATCCAGAATATCCTGAATACTAATCCATGGGGGCCGCTGCCGGCGGTTGGTAACGATTCCACCGGCCTCATCTATACCAAAGAGGTGAATGCCCCATCCACGAACCGGCTCGATAGCCTGATCGCGAAGATTGATCAGCATATCGGAAATAATGACCTGCTCACGGGCCGCTACTACTTCGGCGATAGCAGCCAGAGCGCACCGTTGGCAATCGTCGGAGGAGACGTGCTCCCGGGATTCAACACGGTCGTCCCGACGCGCGTCCAAGTCGTTTCTCTCTCTTACACGCATGTGATTACGCCGCGATTACTTTCAGAAATTCGCGGCGGATGGAATCGTTTTGCGGAATCATTTTCACCGCAGGACAGTAGCCTCAACCCCGCCAGCCTGGGCTTGAATACCACCAACGGCGATTTCACGAGTCGCGACTATGGCTTGCCGGTGATAAATGTCGGTGGTTTTGCGGGGATGGGCTCCAGCAAGTCAGATCCGCGTGGACGAGTCGACAGCAACGTACACTATCTGAGCAATTTTGCCTACGACCGAGGATCGCATAACTGGAAATTCGGTTATGAGTTTCGCCGCACTACGGTCAACCAGTATTTTGACTTGAACCATCGAGGCACACTCGATTTCGATTCGCTGAGCGATTTTCTCGGGGGCTACATTACGGGCGGCGGTAGCCAGACCGCGGGCTACTCGCACCGGCATACCTACCAGAACAGTTTCGCTTTCTATCTCCAGGATAACTTCCGCGTATCCCATCGCCTCACGTTGAATTATGGCTTGCGTTGGGACTACTACGGCGTGATCGGAGAGAAGAACGATCTATTCAGCATCCTGGACTCGTCCTATAACCTGGTCGAGGTTGGGACGAGCGGCGCGCCGAGCAGCCTTTATCCAAAGGACTACCACAATTTCTCGCCGCGGGTCGGCGTCGCATATGACGCATTCGGCACCGGGAAAACCATTTTCCGGTTGGGTTACGGATTCGCGTATGACGCTTTCTCGCAAGACTTTTTCGCGGGCCAGATTCCTTATGTTTCCTCGAACGCCGGCCCTTTGTTTAACGATGTGGGACCGAGCCCGATCAGTTATGGCTCAGCCGCAGCCAATGTCCTTCAGCCAGATGCGTGCGGCGGTTACGGTGTTATTCCTGTGCCCAACAGCAGTTTGTGTACCGGGCCGATTTTTGGCGGGTTCGGGCCAGTCGACGTATTCACGGTTGATCAGCATCTGCGTACGCCTTACGTGCAGAACTACAATCTGAACATTGAGCAGCAGGTGAATTCGAAGACTTCGGTCTCGATTGCCTACGTAGGATCTTCTGGCCGCAAACTGTTTCGCTTCATCGATCTCAATCAGGGAGACACCGCGACCGGCACCCGGCCACTGACCAACTTGGGGCTGCCCTACTATTATGTTCTCGATTTTCAATCGTCGGCGATTTCCAATTACAACTCACTTCAAATGCGACTGAATGTGCGCAATCTTCACGGCTTCACTTCGACCGCGAACTACACTTTTAGCCACTCCATCGATACGGCCAGCGACGGTCAGGACTACACGCCCTTTCAGGCGCAGCCGCAGAATAGTTTTAACCCTCGCGGGGATCGCAGCAACTCGGGCTTCGATGTGCGTCAGCGATTCAGCTGGCTGTGGGACTACAAAATTCCCCAGGCGCACTCGATGCATTTGTTGAGTGGTGGATGGAGCGTCAGCGGCGTGGTTTCGCTGGTCACCGGAATGCCCTTCAGCGTGCTCGACTACGACAATTTCAATAACACGGGCGAATATTATGAACGGCCGGATTTGGTTGGGAATCCATGGGCGGGTAGCAGTGGCCCTACGAACTACCTCAACTTGAGCGCGTTTGCGGCATCGTGCAACTGGAACGCAACCGACATGGGATGCGACCCCAATACACCGAACTATCACTTCGGCAGTTCGGCGCGCAACGGATTCTATGGCCCTCACTATCGCAACTTTGATTTTTCGTTGAATAAGGACACGAAGCTGACGGAGCGAGTCAGCATGCAACTGCGAGCCGATTTCTTTAATCTATTCAACCACCCCAATTTTGCGAATCCAGTTCTGCCGAGCTTCAACGTGCTCTGGAACAACGTTGGCATCAACCAGAATACGGGCCAAGGCCTTGGGTTCTTCCCGCTGACGGTTACCCCCGACGTCGGCGCGCAGAATCCGTTTCTGGGCGGCGGTGGGCCTCGGGATATTCAGGTGGCCGCGCGCTTCTCGTTCTAGCGGGGGCGCATTGGTCAGGAAAGCTTCTTCCCCGGCTCCTCTCGCGGATTTCGCGAGGGGAGCGTTTTTATTTGCCGGGAGGGCCGCCGCGACTCTGCCGTTCGCAGGTTCTCCCCAAATTGGGTTACACTTCCACACATCATGACGGAGAAAACTACGCCGATACACTCTATTTCACCGATGTCCTCCATGCCCAACGAAAGGCGTTCACGCGAACGCGTGCCGGTCCGCGTGCCGGTCAAAGTTCGCTACGACGGCGAAGAGCACGGCGGCTTGACGCGTGATTTGAGCTCATCGGGAATTTTTCTTTACTCTGAGTCGGCGATGAAGCCGGGATCGAAGCTGGAGCTGGTGATCATGCTGCCTCCTGACCTGGGATTGGGTCCTGGTGGATGGACCCTGTGCCAGGCGTCGGTTGTGCGGGTAGAGAAATCAGAGGGTAAGAGCGTCGGAATCGCCGCCACTCTCGACCGTGTAGCAGTGCTACCTGAGATCAGCTAGAAAGCCGCGTGAGCTTAGATAAAGCTCAGCCCCGGCCCAGTTTTCTCAACTTGAAACAACCGGTATAAATAATTTGTACTGAAAGATAAAAAGATTGCTTCCCAATGCTCCGTTCGTGGTGCAATAATGTCCCACTTTGGAAGATGTGGAGTGACCAGCTTTTTACCAGGCGGCTAGGACAATGTGGATTGAAAAACTCACCGATGGCGTTTTGGAACTAGACACGGCAATCGGGCCTCGATATGTACAACCGAATTTTGCGCAACGCGCCTGTCTGCTTTGGACGTTCCGGAATTTTCTCTCGCTGCCGCAGCAAGTGCTGCGCCCGTGGCAGCTCCGCTTGATCGATCGTTTGGTGAGCGAAAACCGATTCGTGTCCGTCTCAGTCGTGGGCTCGCACGAGCGGCCGGTGATCGGAAGAATCGAGCGGCGAGTGGTGACTCAGGCAGAGCCACTGCCGTTTCGCAAGCCCGCTACGGCTGCGCAGTCTGCTTCGGCGGAGCCACGGCGCGAAGCTGCTTCGGCATGATCACGAGAGTGCGGCGGACCGCGCGATTCTCCGCTGCGATCAGACTCTAACCTGCGCGGCATAGAGCGGACGCGCACAAGCCGGATGCTATAATCAAAAATTGTTCCCTCCCTGCCGTTGGCAGTGGGCGCGTAGCTCAATTGGCAGAGCAACTGACTCTTAATCAGTAGGTTGAAGGTTCGATTCCTTCCGCGCTCACCATCTTTATCAACAACTTGCGGTTGGTCGCCATCCATCCCCCTTGACCACTGTGGCTGTTTTTGTGGCTGTGACTACATCACGTACTTCTGCTGGTTGAGTCGATCAATGACCACCTTGATCTGAGACGTCTCCGGGTGCAGATAGCCCATTGTCGTGTCCAGGCTTTCGTGTCCCATAACTTCTTTGACCAATCCCGGATTCCTCGTCTCCGCCATTGCCACCGTACCGAATGTGTGGCGGGCGCAGTACAGCTTCAAGGCATCTGGGATTCCGAGCATTCGAGCCTGCTTTCGGAACGTATGCTCGATCCCGCTCAGTCCGATGTGACCTGATGCAGACTTCTTGGAGGGAAAGACCCAGCTCTCCTTTTGCCCCAATTGTTCAAGCTGAATGTTCCTTAGAAGAGCGATAACGCGGTCGCTCAACGGCACCAGCCGGCGAGCTTTGCGTGTCTTGCCCTTGGGGTTGAAATAAAAAGCGCTGTCCCAGTTGATATGCTCCAGGCGCATTCTAATGACTTCCCCGTTTCTCAAGCCCGAGTCCAGCATGATGATCAAAACGTCTTTTAGCGGTCGTGGACACGATGCCAGGAGTTGCCTTTCGTCCTCCAAAGTCACCATACGATCCCTTGGAAAGACTTTGAGCGACTTAATTCTTGGCACTTCACGAATCAGCTTCCAGTCGCGGGCCTTGCCTAACATCCGGCGCAATGTCCGGATAGCGCAATTCCTGCTGTGAGGCGACTCGTGAAATTTCGTGGTCTCAACATCGTCCGACGTGATTTGATCCATCCGCATCCCGCACAACGCGGACTGCAGAATCAAACGACGACCGTTCTTGTAATCGTTCTTGGTTTTCTGCTCAAGCGTAGTCTTGTCGAGCCATTCTAAGAATTGTTTGGCGAAATCCTGAATCAGCGGTGCTCGCTTCGGCTGTACCGATTCCCCCGATTCCGCGGCAACCCTCGCTCTAGCTTCGATTCGCTCCGCTTGCTTTTTGTTCTTGGTTTTAGTGCTGCCTCGGTAACGCCTCCCGTTCACATAGAAGAGGTAGTACCAGACATCACCCCGTAGGTAGATAGACATTCCGTTCCTCCTTGCTTGCGCGCACAGAGGAAACACGGTTGCCAGATCGGATGAACTCATCCAGATCTGCAATATCATACAATGCGCGTCCACGGGGTTTGTAGAATTTCGGCCCGACGCCCTGACACCGCCAAGCCCTCAGTGTGCCGGCTGGAATGCCAGAATATTCGGCGGCCACCTGCGTTCCCACGAATCGGGTCTCAATCCTTTGCAATTGCGCTGCCACAAAAACCTCCAAGCATCTCCGCTGATTTTTTCAGGAGCGTCTCCTTCCAAAAATTACGTGCTTACCAGCGAAGGACGAGCCCGCCAAAATCGGAAGCATCTGCTTTCCACGAAGTCCAGTGAGACTCTCTTTGGGGATGAGAGAGTTCCCCAGATCTCTTGAAAGAGCCATTCTCGTGGAAAGATGCCAAAGATCTTGAACGAGAGATTGAATCGGCGTCGTCACGCAATCGAGAATCTCCCCGTTTGCTCGTACATCACTTTATGAGTACGCCGCTTCGAAGACGGCCACTCCTGTCTTCGGTGGTCGCGTCTGTACGGGAACCGGCAATCTCTCCCAACCTGCATCACCTTTGCCGCTGTGTCTAATGAATTTTCGGTGTGGGTTCCGGAAATTCTGAGCCGTTAATTCCGGAAATTCTGAGCCGTTCGGCTTTGGAAGGCGAGGCCTCCTCTAAGTTTAGATGACGTGTCCGGCCTGAGGGTCCATCAAGGTGGATGAAGCGTCCGCGTTCCAGGACTCTATCGAGGATGGCAGCTGCCAGGTCCTCGTCGTGCAACACCTTTCCCCACTCACTGAGCGGCTTGTTGGTGGTAAAGATCATCGGCCGTTTTCTCAGATGGCGATCATTCGCCACATGGAACAGAACATTGGCAGCGTCGGGGCCATAGCTTAGATATCCGATCTCATCGATGACTAAGACGTGAGGACGAGTGTAGGTGGACAACGATTGCTGGAAGAGGCCTTTGGCACTGGCGTTCGACAGATCCTCGATGAGTTCGGCGGCGGTGGTACAAAGTGTGTCGAAGCCATTCTGGATGGCGCGATAGCCAATGGCTACGGCGAGATGAGTTTTGCCGCGGCCGGTTTTGCCGTAAAGGATCAGGGAGCGGCCCTCGGTGACGAAGTCCGGTCCCAGATAGGAACCGAGCAGCGATTGTCGCAGAGTCGACTGCAAAGTGAAATCGAACTCATCAATGGTCTTGAAGAAGGGAAAGTGAGCCTGGCGGGTGCAGCGCTGCAGGCGGGTTTGCTTACGGTGCGCCACTTCTTCGGCCAGCAGAAGAGCGAGAAAGTCGCGATAGGTCCAGTTTTCTTTCTCGGCTCGATCCGCCACCTCCTGGTAGATGCGGCGTGTGTATGCCAGGTTGAGACGTCGGAACAGAGGTTCGAGTTGGCCTTCGGAAAGTTTCGGGATGGCCAACTCGGGCATGGACGTGGATGGCTTCTTGGTCATTGCATTCTCCTCGGTGTATTTACGGCTCGGTATCCTCGGTGGGTAGAAGGGCCGTGGAAAAAGCCGTTCCGTGGAAAAGTCCAAAGACAGGACTTTCCCACGGCACTTGAAAATCCCGCAACCGCCGCGGGATTTTCACTTTTCCCACCGCCCCGGCTACGGCGGTGAGCTTTTTCGGTTAATTCCCAGAAAAATTTTGCGCCAGGATCCCCTAGGAACGATGATCGCCACCTCGGTCGACCTCTAGCATCCCCCCATTGGGTGTTTTTTTCGCACCTCCGAAGGCTCGGGCGCACACCCGGCTTCCTCGATCTGGTGGTCTCGATGTTCATTGCACCGCCTCCGGAAAGTTCAACCCTGGTTGCAGACATCTCTCCACGTACAACGCACCAAATACTTGTTCCTGGAGACCGGTTTCCATGGCTCGCCGCAGAACCTCCGGACCATGACTCTGCAGGATCGCGTGCAATCGATCCACATCCTCGTACCAGTGCCGCGGCCGACGATGCACAATCTCGGTGAGATAGCGAATCGCAGGCTCCCCCAACTCCAGCAACTGCTGCCGCTTCAGATAGCGCCGGCCGCGTTTCCCGGACACAGCTGCTACCAAAGCCGCGCGATGCTCGGCCAGCGAAGACCCTTCGTGCGCCACGAATTTCCTGGGATGCATCGCTTCATACCGACCGGCCACGATGCGCACTCGTTGCCCATACAAGTACAACGTGCCCGGCATACTGATCGCCTCCGGCGGCATGGAGTAGGCATGGCCATCGTGGAGCACCGTTCCGGTGGGACCCACGTAGACGGGAATGCGTAAGGCCAGATCTTCCGGCTGCACTTTCAAAGGACGGAGGCGAGGTTTCTCTTCCGCCCAGCGCACCGCGGGAATCACGCCCGTCGCGCGGCAGGGACGCTCCTGGTTCACCTCCTCATGCCAAGCCCGTAGTTGCTGGCGAAGATCTTCCTCATCGTGAAACCGCCGCACCTTGAAGAAGGAAGACTTGACGAAACCGACCAGGTTCTCCACGCTTCCTTTTTGCTGCGCTCGATACGGCCAGCACAGCTCCACCCCCACTCCCATCTCCAGCGTGGCGTAGGCAAAGACCGGATTCCATTCCGTCACCTCCCCATTTTTTCGCCACTGCAGGGCGACCGTCTTCGGCCGATCGAAGACGCATTGCAAAGGAGCCCCACCCCAGCTGGCCAGATGCTCGGCCAAGGTTCGTACTAAACTCTCGACTGCTTCATCCGGAACTAGACTGACGCACATGAAACGCGAATACTTCAGACGCGAGGCGAAAAAATGGATGCGCTGGCTGGCGCCATCGACGAATTGCACTTCGATTTGTCCAAAATCATGCTGACTGAACTCCCCGGGCAGACCCTCGAAACGAACCAGCGGCTTGGCCGACTTCGGGCGGAGCGAGGCCACCAGCGCGTACAGCGCAGTCTTGCCTCCCGCATAGCCTTCTTCCCGCACTCGCCGCAGAATCTCCAGCGACGCGAGATCGGGTGTTTGCTGCAGAATCTCGAGGATCGGTTTCCGGAAATTCGCGACCGTGCTGGGCCGGCCGACCTGTCGTTGGGCGCGTTCCGCCGCATCATCGACGTGCATCACGGGTCCCTCTTGCGCGATGCGCTTCACCGAGCATAAGGACACTCCGGTCAGCCGGGCCACCTCCGTCTTACCGTGGCCCGTCTTCAATAAAATCTCCACTTCGTGACGCTTTAACATGCTCAACATCCTCCTCCCCCTCCGCCTCCACCGGTCTATGGACCGGCCGGAGGCATAGGGAGAAGTTCTACCGCTTATGTCGATCACTTGGTGGCTCAGAATTTCCGGAATTAGGTGGGTCAGAATTTGCGGAACTCACATTCGGGAACGTGTTATTCCTTCCGCGACCAATAAACTTTCCGCAACTGACAAATTTCTCAGACTTTTTCTGGCCGGAGGGATTCGTGGAGGTTCAGTTTGTTGAAATAGCGAGACTTGCGGAAACGGTAAAAATTCAATCTAAATGCCAAAAGCTCTTGATGCATCGGTGACAGCCGATCTTTTCTCGGCCTTGTTCCGCAGATTCCGATACCAGTCAAAGCATTTCAGCGAAGCGTTTAGAAGATTGTGGTGAGCGAAGAGCTAACGAAACTACATTGCCTATGTACTTCGTTACCAGCCAGATGGAATTTCTTCCTTTCCACTTCGACTATGAGATTGTGCGCTACACCATAAGCAGAAACAGCTATTAGTCCCCCAGGGAATAACACGTTCCCCAACTTTCATTGGACAGTTAAATGGAGTGGGGTTAGTTTTGCGCCACAAGCAGCAGATTTAGCTGCTCCCGGAGGCGCAGATGTCATCACGTTGGTTCCAAGTCCGTCTTATCCGCCGAATCCAACCCTTCCTTCTGCCGAAGTGGGCGCGTCCAACCGCCGCTGTTCTCACGCTGCTTTTTCTCATGCCTGTGGCCGCGCTGGCGCAGGGCGGATCACCTTTCGACACCGGTTTTACCGCCATCCAAAGCCTTTTCACCGGCACCATTGCAAAGGTCGCGAGTCTGGTTGCCATCGTGATCGGCGGCTACGGCTTCGCGCACGGCGAACCCGGCGCAAAGAAGGCGCTGGCCGGAGTTGCCGCCGGAACCGGCATTGCCGTTCTCGCCGTGAATGTCCTCAGTTGGCTCTGGGGCGTATAGCGACCGTCTCAATGTCCCAGATTCTTTCATTCGCACGTTTAGCTAAGCGAGGGGCTTATGACAGACAAAACACGACAACATCGCACAAACCGGGTGTTTAAAAGCCTGCATAAGCCCCTCACCTACCTGGGCGTGGACCGCACGCTGTTCTACTTTGTCTGCGTGGGCGCGGTTGGGGCCTTCAATCTCTTCAATTCCATCCTAGCGGGCATCGCCGTCTTCATCGGCGGTTTCGCCTTCGGCCATTGGGTGACAAACAGCGATCCGGCATTCCTTCGCATCCTGGCAAAATCCGAACGCTACAACGTGCGTTATGACGCAGCGAAACAACAGGTCCCACGCGTGGAGGTGCTGTGATGCTGCGAGTCGATAAAGTCATCAAGCCCTGGAAGGACAGCACGTGTCTCAACGATCACATCAACCTCTACGGTTTCTGGAACAAAACGGCCTTTCTTACGAAGTCCGGCGAGGTCGGAATGGTTCTCAGTGTGCCCGGCGTGGACTACGAAAGCCTCGACCGCCCGGAGCAGGAGTATGCGGTGAAACGGTTAGAAGCCGCTCTGAAAGCTTTCGGCCCAGGCTTCCACGTTTACCAGTATCTCTTCAAATCGAATCGACCCGACATACCGTTCGCCAAATATGACGACCCGATTGTGGCAGCGGCCATCGAGCAGCGGCGGACGTTCTTTGAGGCGAAACGCGATCGTCTTTATCAGGTCGAGATCTTCTACTGCATTCTGCTCGAAGGCGCGAGATCGAAGACCGGCGTGGGCGCGGCGTTCTACCGGCTGTTTCGCGATCCTGCCGGGGCCATCCGGGAGCTGAAAGCGCAGTTCACCAACGACAACATGAAATCTCTGCTGCGCACGCACATCGAACGTGATGTTGCGCGACTCGACCAACGCGTGCAGGCATTCGCTCGACAGCTTGCGGATTTCATGCAGATCGAAGTCTTGGACCGGCAACGGCAGTTCGCGTTCTTCCGCCGGTTGCTTAACTTCGACGACTGGCGGCTTGCGGGCAAGCCGCGGTCCACGCAGTTCCTCGACTATCAAGTCGTCAACTCGAACATCGAAGCCGAACGCGATCATCTGCGCGTGGGTGATCACATCGTGCGGGTGCTGACCATGAAAGAGGCCATCACCGAAACACGGCCCCTGGCACTCGATGCGCTGTTGAAAATCCCGGCCAACTTCCGAGTCATTACGGAATGGACGCCGCTCGCGGCGGACAAGGCTCGCAAAGAGGTCAACAAGCGCCGCCGCCACTTCAACATGTCGAAGACCGGGTTTGTTTCCCAGATGGGCAACGACGCCAGTAAGACGAACCCACGCGACGTACTGGTAGACGAGTCGAAGCAGGCCGACATCGAAAACCTTGGCGACTGCCTACGTGCTCTGGGCGACGGCCAATCGCTGGGCGACTTCTCGCTGACGATCGTCCTCTACGGCCGCTCAAAATCCGAGTTGGAGCAGCTTGGGGCCGAGTTTACCGGCATTTTCACCAACGCCGACGGCAATTTGTTTTCTGAGACTTACAACCAGCTCAACGCGTACTTCGCCACCGTGCCTGGCAACTATGCGCTCAACCTGCGCAAGCTCTACCTACTCAATGCGAACTATGCCGACCTGTCTTTTCTATTCACGATCCTGCCCGGCGAAAAGACGAACGCGCATCTTGGCACAGAGTACCTCGCTGTCCTCGAAACCGACAACAACACACCGTACTTCCTCAACCTGCATAACGGCGAGGTCGCCCACACGCTGATCCTCGGGATGACAGGATCGGGCAAATCGTACATGTGTTCGTTCTTGCTACAGAATGCCCAGAAATATGCGCCTCTGACATTCATCTTCGACATAGGGGGCAGCTTTGAGTCGCTTACCGCCATCTTCGACGGATCGTACCTGAATGTCGGCCAGGAGGCGCGGGACTTCACCATCAATCCGTTTTCGCTGCTGCAGACAAAAGAGAACCTACAGTTCCTGTTCAGTTTCTTCCGCGTGCTTATTGAGGGCAACGAGCAGCGTTGCCGGCTGGACTTCAAGGACGAACGACGCCTCTGGGACGCCATCGAGCGCATGTACATGCTGGAGCCAAACCAGCGCACGGTCTCGAATTTTACGAACATCGTCGGCGAACTGAAGGAGCGCCTGCATCGCTGGACACGCGGCGGCCAGTACGGGTTTCTCTTCGACAATGCCGAAGATACTCTGTCGTTCTCCCGCTTTCAGACCTTCAACTTCCACGGCTGGAACGATGCGCCCGACGTGCTAGAGCCGCTGCTGTTTTACGTGTTGCATCGCGCGTCGAATGAAATTGCCGACCCGGCAAAGCTCGCCACCTTCAAAATCTTCCTGCTCGACGAGGCGTGGCTCTTCATCAAGAACGAGACGATCCGCAATTACGTGGTGCAGGCGCAGAAAACATGGCGCAAGCACAACGCGGCCATGATCCTGGCGACGCAATCCATCAAAGAGCTTGAAGAGTCGGGGATGCTGGCGATTGTGGCCGAGAGCTGCCCGACCAAAATCTTCCTGGCCAACCCGGAAATGGATCGCGAAGTGTACCGGGAAGCGTTTCATCTGAACGACACCGAACTCGATCTCATCGGCGGCCTTGTTCCGCCGGGCCAGATGCTCATTCGCAAGGCACAGACCTCGAAAAAAGTGCAATTGAACGTCGATTCCGTCTCATGTCCGGGCAGTTCGGCCTTGCCGGGATAGTCTCCGCCGACGACTTTGCCAGTAACGAATATCGAAGCGTTCCCATCAGCATATTGGTGGAGTCCGCTACCAACCCGCGCAAGCGATTCGACGAGCAGAACCTCGAAGAACTGGCCGCCAGCATGAAAGTGCAAGGGATTCTCGCCCCTCTTCTGGTGCGAGAATTAGAGGAAAGCAAGTACGAAGTTGTCGCTGGGGCACGTCGCCTCAGAGCAGCGAAGTTGGCGGAACTCGAAACCGTTCCCGTCCGCGTGGTCAAACTGACCGATGCGGAGTCCATCGAGGCCCAGGTAGTCGAAAACTTGCAACGCGAGGACACCCACCCGCTTGAAGAGTCTCTCGGTTTCAAGTCGCTCTTGCAACTCGGAGAACCCACCTACACCATCGCTAGCATCGCGGCCCGAGCGGGTAAGAGCGAGGCTTATGTGCAAGGACGCATCAAGCTGGCGGACTTGATCCCAACGGTGGCCGAGGCGTTCCTCAAAGACACAATTGCGATCGGCCACGCACTCTTGATCGCCAAACTGCCGGACTCTCAACAGCAGGAAGCCTTCAACGCGGCGTTTCGCGGCATGTGGACGACCGATGGCAACAGTCAAGTGCTCATTCCCGTCCGTGAATTGGCATTATGCGATGCACCGCATAATGCCAGTAATGCGGAGGGCGTCTTTATGCAGAGTTCGGCAGCGTAGCAGCGGATAAACTTCTTTAGGGTCAACATGATGGACCGATCGTTAGACA
Source organism: uncultured Acidobacteriaceae bacterium (assembly GCA_963800565.1). GTDB lineage: Bacteria > Acidobacteriota > Terriglobia > Terriglobales > Acidobacteriaceae > Acidiflorens. Next base: position 702,610 of record CAWDBM010000006.1, on the reverse strand, counting down.
GTGACAGCTTCGCATAATCTGCAATAGTCTGAACTTGACTTGACTACTGACCTATTTAATTGCTCTCGACCTGCGCGACAACCAGCTAGCGAAAACTCAACTTCAGTATTGCCGACAAACCGGGAATTGACGCATTCGTGGATGCACTGATGCACTCTTGTCATCTTGTCACACAATAGGAAGATATCCAGACCTCTTGCCCAGCATATGGTTTCGTTATTGCTCGAGTAGCGATCACTTGAGGCCGATAGAAAAGTGAGCAGTAGTGCATAGACTCGGCCAGTGCCTCCGAGGAACCCTTTGGATCGACGCGACGCCGCTCCAATCCGTGCTCGTGATCCTCGCGCCGTACCGGGGCAACAATAATCAAGGATGAGCGGAGACAAACCAGAAATGAACTCGCACCGCGCGCATAGTTCTCTCTCCGGGAGATTTGGACTGAATATTCCGGCAGCCGTTCTAGATTGGGCGGCGGGGTTACGCTAAGCTACGCCATGCGAGTTCATTTCTTTGCTGAGGACTTCAACACTCCTATCGTTCCCATCATTCCGCCGTCCTCGTGCTGAAGGATGTGGCAGTGATAGGGGAATGTACCTACAATCGCGGGGTCCCGGAAATCCATCCTGAGTTTGACACTGGGATAGCGCGGGGAAACACCGTCCCAATAGGGCAGGGCGACGGTGTCGCGAAGATAGTTCTCCTCTACGGCCTTATCCTCCCGCTCGAGCACGATGAAATGAGTCTGGTGGATGTGGAAGGTATGGGCTTCCTGAGATCGGTTCTCGATCACCCAGTCCTCTACGTCGCCCTGTCGAACGGTGATATTCGGTGCTGCTGCGGGATTGAACGCGGATGGCTGACGCCCTTCTTCGGTGATGTAAAAGATGGTCGAGGTTCGGGGATTCTTCGGATCCAGCGTTTCTTCGGAGAAATAAAGCTTCCGCCTATGTGTGGGACGGGCGCTCATGAGCGGCGGAAGAGTCTTTCTTTCCGCATGGGATGAAGGTTTCGGAAGGATGGAAGCCGGTTCAGGAGCATCCGCTACGCTCACAATCTTGGCCAGCCATCGGGGAGGAGTGTAATCATCATCGTCCGGAGCCTGGGCGTTGCTTGTGGCCGGAGTGACGACAGCTGGAGTGACGACCGAGGGCTCATCCTCGTCCTGGAATGGAACCGTATCCACTCCGTCAGTGAACAGCTGTGTTCGCTCTCCTTCCGCAGGACTATCGAACAAGAATTCCGCTCGCCCGCCCGGCGACAGGGGAATATTGAACGTCCACTGGATTCGATCGCCCTTACCATTTCGTTCATGACCCATTTCTTCGTAACTCAGCGGCACTCCATCGAGCGCCACTAGTCCCATGGACTGCCACTTGCCGTTCGATAACAAACGCAAATCCAGAGAGGTGTCGGCCGATGCGTTCAAGACTCGCCAGAGTTCACGTTGCAGGGGTTTTGTCTTGATGATGGCGAGCGGATAGTCAGGATAGGCAACCGGAATAAAGTTAATGGATAAGTCCTTGGAAGGCGGTTTTGGAGCGGCGTTGGGACCGGCATTTGGCCTGATCTGATCCCGGATCACGAGGAGGCGTTCCGGCAGGCCGGCTACCTGACTATTGAAGAGCTCAACACCCTCGACGATCAGCGCGCCCGAGGCTCCGCCCAGCACCTGCTCCTCACTGTGGCCGTGGGGGTGAGGGTGGTACCAATAAAGACCGGGCGGCTGGGTTTGTGGAATTCGGAAACGATATTCGAAAGATGGCGCGCCCGGCAGGATTGTCGTCGTGATCACATCGTCCTCGTGGCAGGTGGGCGGGATCATCAGCCCATGAAAATGCAGGTTGGTTGAATTCGCCGTCATGGGACCAGATACGCAGAGGGATCGTGCCAAGCGACTGGTGAAATCCATGCTGGCGAACTCCATCGAAGTCGAGGTGTTGGGCAGCTCGTTTTTCAACTTCAAAATCAGCAGGTCGCCGGGTTTGAGACGCAAGGTTGGAGCCTGGTTCCCGTTCTCATCCACATAGCAGTAGCGTTGCTCACCCGTGGGACCGACTGAGTTGCGGAGCGAGAGCGCAATTTGCAGAACTCCATTGTGGCTCCTGATTTCCTGGGGCGCTGCGACCATGCTTCCGGCGGCGGCCCGAGGGCAAACCTCGCCACCGACGTTTTGTGCTGGTGCAAAGGCAGGGAAAGTGACGGCTGCCGCAGCAAGGAAAGCCATAGTCCGTAGCCTTTGCCATCTCGCTTTGGAAGGGATGAGCAGAAAGTCTCGTCGGCTCCTCTCACAAAAATCGACACTCAACATCTGCGATAGCCAGCGCACAAACGCGAACGCGGCCCCTCGCTGCCGCGAATCTGCGGCGATCGCTCCGCCGTGCTGCTACTTCACAGTAATGTCGACGGCAGCCGACGGGATTCCGTTGGCGATCACTACCATCGTGCTGTGGCCGGTCTCGGTTCCCGGCAATACGTCGAACTGAGTGGATACTGGCAGGTTTCCGGTGGCTACCGCCATGGTGCTGAAGTTGTGGGTGCGGGCAAAAAACTTGTGACCGCTCTTTTTGTTAGTGATAAGCACGAGAGGATAATTCGTGGCAGACTGGGCATCATCCCCGTAGCAAGTGCCTTGCGAGAGGCCGTTGAACTGAATACCGCTGACGGTGTAAGTGCCTCCCACGCTGACAGACGTCGGGTAACAGCAAGCGTCGATAACGGGCTGCCACGCCGGCTGGTACGTTCCCGCGGGGCTATAGAACCACATTAGTGGAACCCCACCGTGCAAGCCTGCCTGTGTGTAGAGTATCTGGCCAGTAGGCAAGACGAGCATACGGCCGCCCTCGATAAGCGCGGACTTAAGACCGGTTGGTTGGGGAATACTGACCCACCCTGTGCCGTCAAACGCGAACTCGTAGAAGGTGATCGGCCCGTTGTTCACTCCGGGGCCGGTCACAACCAGAACGTTGCCGTCCGGCAGAAGGGCCGCAGGAACGTCTGCCGCATCATTTACTCCCGGTATGTCCGGGCCGGGAGTCCAGCTTCCGGTCGTGGGGTCATAGATCGCGGTGTGGCCGGCCGAGCTCTTGTTGGCGCCGGTAGCGAAAACTGTGCCGTCCGGCCGTAACACTGCGGGTCCGGTTTCATGCCCAGCTGCGTCCCGCAACTGCACGCTCGTGTTTCCGGGGCTGGTCCACACTCCTGTGATGGGGTCGTAAATCTCGTAGCTCATACCACCATGGTTCTTAGGAACGCCAGTGTACATGTCGACCGTCAGCACATCTCCGTTGGGCAGCAGGGTCCACCCCTCTTCAGCGTTTTCGTCAAATTTTCCGACGAATCCGCTTGAGTTGGTGAGCACCTGCCAGCTTAAGTTTGTCGCGTCGAACAGAGCTCCTTCAGGCGGACTCACCGCTACTCCCGGACAAGTTGGATCGTGACAACTGTTAGCCAGCATGAAGGTCCCGTTGGGCAGAACGACGCTGGTGGCATCTCCGATTTCTGCCCACGGCCCGGTAACCGGATCCACCGGAGGATTTACTTGTGTCCAGGTGCCCAACGGACTATTGGTCGGATCATAAATCGCTCCGAGGTTGCTGTAGTCCTTTGTCCCGTAGTTATACTCGCCGCCCTCTATGATGACGCGGCCGTCCGGCAACACCGCGGACGCGAAGGCCCACGGGTCGTAGGCCATCGGAACGGTGGCTACTTGCTTCAGCGACCCAGTAGAGTAATTTGCGAACTCATCTGGTATCAGCTTCCACCAGTTCGAGGTGCCGACTTGCTGCACCAGCACGGTCCCATCGGTGAGCAGCAGGGTGACGCCGGGGTTCATTTGGCTCGGCGTGGCCAACATACTCCAGGACGCGTCCTGCGCATTGGCGACACCGGACCAGGCCACGGCAGCCAGGAATGCGATCGTCCCGATCATCGGCAACATCTTCTGCGGTGTTGTTCTCATTCTGCACCTCATCCTTATCCTTCTGGTTTCAATTTGTCTCGGTTCAGGTCCCCACTTTTACGGCGACTTCAACCCCGACTCCGGAGAGGCGAGCCTCCGATCTTGATCCACTCCATGGCTCGAAGTCTACCGCACCACGAACTTCACGTTGCTGGTAAGGTTTCCACCCGGCGTGCCCAAATCCACGGGGCCAGTGGTCGCGCCGGCGGGTACGTAGGTCGTGATCTCCGAGTCCGACACCACTGCGAACGACGCCGAGATACCGCCAAAATAAACGCTGGTCGTGCCGGTCAGGCTGCTTCCGAGAATGGTGACGGCCGCTCCTACTTTGCCCGAGGTGGGCAGGGTCTTTACGAAGGGTCCAAGTCCAGTAGAGAGGTTGAACACCGTGCCTTGTCCTCCCGAGCCGCCGCCATTGGTCGTGCCAAAAAAGTCGCCGGCAGTTCCCTGCAACATCCCGCCGACGGGATTCTCGCCGTCAGCTCCGGCAAAGCTGTGAAGCGTCGTCAGCGTGCCCCCCAAGGTGACCTCGAAGGCGGTCCCAAGGCTGCCGCTCCCGCCCCCGTCGGCCGTGCCGTAAAGATACCCATCGGTCGCCTGGACCAGCGCGCCCGTGGGATACTCGCCGTCAAATCCGCCAAAGTCGTGAATAACCGCCAGCGTGCCCCCTGAGGTGACCTCGAAGATTGTTCCGAGGTTATCGAACCCACCCATGTAGGTCGTGCCATAAAAATGCCCATCGGTAGCCTGAACCAGCGTCGCGTAAGGATACTCCCCGTTACCTCCGGTGAAACTGCAAAGAAGCGTCAGAACGCCCCCGGACGTGATCTTAAAGACGGTTCCACGATTCATGGTCCCACCCTCGCTGGTTGTGCCGTAGAATTTCCGGTCCGTCCCCTGGATCAGCCCGCCGATGGGATACTCGCCTTCAGCTCCGCCGAAGCTGTGAATCGTCTTTAGCGCGCCCGTCGAGGTGATCTTGAAGACGGTCCCAAGGCCAAAGGCCCCGCCCCCGTTGGTTGTACCGTAGAAAGAGTGGCTGGTTCCCTCGACCAGCGCGGCCGTGGGATACTCGCCATCAGTTCCGGCAAAGTTGTGAAGAGTCGTCAGCACGCCCCCCGAGGTGATCTTGAAGACAGTCCCAAATCCGTGAGCCCCGCCTTGGTTGGTTGTGCCGTAGAAGAAGGTGCCCGCGTCTCCCATCACGAGCCCGGATTTGGGGAAAGCGCCGTCGAGTCCAGCGAAATTGTAGATCGTGGTCAACGTTCCCGCCGGAGTCATCTGGAAGACTGTACCGTCACCGTGAATGCCCCCGGTTAGGGTCGTGCCGTAGAAATTTCCGTCCGTGCCCTGAACCAGAGCCTCCAGTGCGGGTTCGCTGCCGTCGATCCCGTTGAAATTCACCTGAGTCGTGAACGTGGCGGCGGCTGAGCTGACCGCCGTCGCCAGGAGCAGGCACGCGATACCGAACCAGGCCGGCAACGATGCAAACCACCCCCCGGATTTGTGAAATGTTCTGATATTTTGCCCTTGCATGATGTATCTCCTTTTTCATCGAAAATCGAATCTTCTATTGCTTGTTGCTGGCCCCCGCTTCACTTCGACTTGAGCAACGACTCGAGACAGACGAGCCCGATTCCGTCCTCGCCATCGGAAAGGTGCCATCCCGGAGCTTGGGCACGTTCGCGAATTGCGTGTCCCAATATTCCGGTGAGGTCCTCGGCTTCTTGCAGACCCACTATGTCCACTTCGCGGCCACATTCCGGGCACCACGCTCGGATCGACCGGCGGCGCCGGATGATTAGAACCCGGTCGGTTTCGACGGTGATTACGGTCCTTTTATTAGCCGTCATTCCGCTTCTCCAAAGCTTGGCCCAACCCCGGAATCGTGATAGATTGCTTCCCACGGTTTGGATCGGCTTCTGCTCTCACCGCCGAACGAGAGGCATCCTGCCAAAAGCGGCCCTCAGAAGTCTTTAGAAAACTCTCAAAATTTCTTAGAGCCGGCTATGAGCAACACAGGAAAGCAGTTCTACGAATTCGGACCCTTCCTGGTTGATCCCAGCCAAAACCTCCTCTTGCGCAACAAGCAGCCGGTTCCGCTTCACCCCAAGGCTTTTGACACCCTCCTGGTGCTGGTCCAGCGCAGCGAAACTGTCGTTTTGAAGGACGACCTGATGAAGGCGATCTGGCCAGACTCGTTCGTCGAGGAGTCCAACCTGACCCAGAACATCTTTGTATTGAGGAGAGCTCTCGGTGACACGGTTGAGGGACATCGTTACATCATCACGGTTCCGGGCCGCGGCTACCGCTTCACGGAGAAGGTACGCATCATCTCCGAAGAAGAGAGACTCATTGTGGAAAGCCATTCGCGGACGCGAGTGGTAATTGACGAAGAAAGTTCCAGGAGCAGCACCAGAGCAACGCTCTCCGGAGAGACAACGACCAATAAAACGCGCCTGAAATTGGTTCTCGGCGCTGCGATAGCGGCGCTGGCGGTGGTGGCAGGCGGCTACCTGTATCTCCGGCGCGTGCCGAAGCTCACTGACAAAGACACGGTTGTGCTCGCTGACTTCGTCAACAGCACGGGCGATCCGGTATTTGACGGCACCCTGAGGCAGGGGCTTTCCTCGCAACTGGAGCAATCGCCGTTTCTCAACCTGCTCTCCGACCGGCGCATCGCGCAGACCCTGTCGTTGATGACCCAGCCCAAAGACGCTCCTCTGACTCATGATTTGGCTCACGAAGTCTGTCAGCGCACGGCCAGCGCGGCAGTTCTGGATGGGGCGATCGCGCAGATCGGCACCCGCTATCTCCTGACGTTAAAGGCGATCAACTGCCTCAATGGAGAAACTCTGGCGAGCACCCAGGCCCAAGCCAGCGACAAGAATCACGTTCTCGATGCTTTAGGAAAACTGACGGAGCAAATGCGACCCCAGCTGGGCGAATCGCTGGCTTCCGTGCAAAAGTACGATGTTCCCCTGGAAGATGTAACCACCCCATCTCTGGAGGCGTTGCAAGCTTACAGCCTGGGCCAGCGTGCGCTCTCCATGCAGAATGACGGCTTCAAGGCGCTTGCGTTCTATCAGCGCGCGGTTGCCCTCGACCCGAATTTTGCTTCGGCATATGCCCGGATCGGAGTGAGTTATTTCAACGCCGGCCAACTTGAGCGAGCAGCCGCAAACATCCAAAAGGCGTACGAGTTGCGCCAGCGCGTAAGCGAGCGCGAGAGGCTCTATATTGAGGCACATCATGCGGATATAGTGGAGGGAGATTTTGAGACCGCTCGCAAAACCTACGAAATATGGACCGGGATCTATCCCCGCGATCAAACTCCGCTGAACGCACTGGGCGTCATTTGTAGCTGGCTGGGCTACTACGACCAGAGTCTCAGAGCCTTTCAGGCTAGTCTCAAATTGTATCCGGGAAACCCAACCGAGATGAATAACCTGGTCAATGACTTCCTGAGCGCGGATCATCTTGAGGAAGCCAAGGCTGCGGCGAGAGAATTGCAAGCCCAGCATCCCGACGACCCCGTCATTCACAGCGCTCTCTATACCATTGATTTTCTGCAGCACGATGCAGCCGGAATGCAGCGCGAGGTCGCGTGGGGTATGGGGAAGCCGGGGTGGGAAGATCCCCTTCTCAGGTATGAATCCAGCACCGCCGCGTACGGCGGCCATTTGGCACAATCGCTTGTTTTCATGCGCCGCGCCGCCGACTCCGCCCAGCGGGCGGATAGGAAAGAATCGGCAGCCCTTTACTATGCGGAAGCAGCGGTGCGCGAAGCTTTGGTGGGCAACATGGTTCTAGCGAAGCAACTTGTAAAGGATGCCCTCGCCTTGGCCAGAGACGAATATATTGACGCGACCGCGGCGCTGGCACTGGCGCTGGCGGGCGATTCCGCTAAAGCCGGGGAGTTGACCGATGAGTTTAACAAACGCTACCCGGCGGACACCGCGATGAAATTCGAAGCTCTGCCGGAGCTCCGCGCTGCGGCGATACTCCAGCGCGATCCGCGCAAAGCTATCGAGATCCTCGCCGTGTCGACGCCCTACGAATTGGGACCGTCCGCGCTGCTTTACCCAGCATATTTTCGGGGTTATGCGTATGTGGCGCTGAGGCAAGGCTCGGCCGCTGTCCCGGAGTTTCAAAAAATCATCGCCCACCCTGGACTTATTCAGATGGATCCAATCGGCGCCTTGGCGCACTTGGGACTAGGGCGGGCTTACGCTCTCACGGGCGACGCGACCAAAGCCAAGGCTGCGTACCACGACTTCCTCACGCTTTGGAAAGACGCTGACCCCAGTATTCCCATTCTGAAACAAGCCAAGTCGGAATACGCGAAGCTAAAGTAGTTCCGGCGCTCAAGTTTTGAAATCAGTATGGGCGCTTGACGATTTGTCCGGCCGTACAAGAAGGTGAACTTCGCCGGCCGATTATGGACATCTTTCGCGGTTGCTCCCGAGTGACGGGCAACTCTTCCCTAATCTTGTAAGGGAAGGTTCGCCGACAAACGGGGAGTCAGGTTGGCTTGGAGGCGGGGGTTGGGAAAGGCTTGCTCGATGGAACTCAGCTCGTTAGCTGGCCACTCTTGAAAGGTGTCGATTGCTCGCCTTCGCTCTAAGAGGTGCTTTGGATTGGAGGGTGTTTATATCAGCATCTTGCTCTGCTGGCGGCGGCCAGGATGGTTGGGGTCGGTGAATTCGAGCAGTTCGATGGGCGCGCCGTTTTCGACTATGAAGGCGACGCGGACGCCGTCGGATGGGCTGTTGGGAGGAATCAGGATTTCGCGGCCAGCCAGCTCGGAGGCGAGATCAGCCACTTCAAACGCGACGTGCGGAACTTGCCGGACGAGATCAGGGACCGCCGCGTCCGCTTCGAAACGCATCCACTCCACGCCAAATTCGCTTTTCTCGTGGCTGACGACAAAGAGTTTCAGGTGTTTCAAGTGGGTCTCGCCAGGCTTCGCTTCAGTTGTGGGAATTCCGATGTGATGGTACCGGCGCATTGTTTTTCGCTCTCCGTGGAATTGGCACAAATTCTACGCTGTCGTTACCGCGTTTGAAACCGCGCCCTCGTGACCGGACTTTTGAGGCACGAGGTCAAACTTGTACTTCACTGGTTTTGGCACAAGGCAGATTCGGAATGCAGGACGGGCAACTCTTCCGTAATCCCGTAAGGCAAGGTTTGTCGACGAACCGCCAAGTGACCTGCTTCGTCGTGAACCGATGGATTCTCTAGCAGGCTGCCGATCAATTTTTCAGCAGCCTGCTAGAGCGAAATGGCGTTCTCCAACGAGTGCATGCAGTAGTTTGCTCGAAAACCGCTTGACATCGCCGACATTGTTAGAGAGGGGATTTTGCGACAACTATCCGTTTTGAGACCCTGCCAAACCCATGGCTTTCATTGACTTGCCCGAGTCAGCGAAGTAAGATTCGCGCCAGTAATCGGCCACCGCGTTTGTAGAAAGAGGAGACCACAATGAAAATCAGCGTGGTTGAGATAGTGTTTGCAATGCTGCTTGGGGTATGTCTATCGCAAGCACAATCAACGCGACCCGGTTCGACTTCCGCTCCGAGGCCCGGCACTAAGCCGCTCCTGTTGGAGAAAAATGAAGGCGAGCAGCGGATATGGCGCGACCCTCCCCCCGGCGGATTCATTCTAAAGGTCGGCCCGAAAAACAACGGGTCGCAACATCTCGTTATGGGGACGGAAGAGATGTCACCCGGTGACGAGATCCCGCGACACAAACACCTGGGGCAGGATGAAATTGTCTTCCTCCAGACGGGAACCTTGCATGCTCGACTCGGCGGTCAGGAACGCGACCTGCATGCCGGAGGAATGGCGTTCATTCCTGCGTATACCTGGGTGAGCTTCAAGAACACCAGCGCCGGGCCTGCCAGCATCGTGTTTATTTTTTCAGAGCCTGGGTTCGAGAATCACTTGTGCTGTGTTTCGGTTCTGGCGAATGAAAAAACGACCCCGACGACTCCAGAGGAACAGAAACGGTGCGATCATGAAGGGCACGTTGTCTACCAGGATCTGAAAGACAGTTCTGAGAAATGAAGGTTCAGGGTATTTTGAGTGTAATGGGGGTGTTACGCCAACAATCCAAGAAGCATCACGCTATGGCACTCGCTTGGCTTCGAGTTCACCGTCGGTATGGGTGTAGAGAATTCCGGTCACTTTGCCGGATTTATCCCGAAGGAACCTTTCCACCCAACCGTCTTCCCGGCTGAAGAACGTGTCGTACTTGCCGGGGAGAAGTTCGAAGGCCTCCTGGTCCCAGGACTCGGAGAACTCCGTGAGCCTATCGCCCTTGCGAACGATGACAATGTCGCCTGTGTCGCCGCTGTCGACCAGTCGGTAGTGGCCAACGTAATCATCCAAGTGATCGTTCGGGGAAGGTTTCCGGTTCTTGTTGGGTATGTCTGTTTCCTGGAATGCCACCAACCGCCACTCGCCATTCTTGCACGTGAGCACACGTGTGGTTCTAGAGGTTGCGCCCCAACTGATCCCCGTCTTCTTGTCATAGTCGGTCCAACGCTTCGTTTGATTCACAATTGCGACGCCGCCGGTAAATACCACTCGAACATCCTCGGGCTGCTCATCGGTATCGGTATGGATGTTGCCTTCGGGTTTTCTGAGCGTGGCGAGGACCTCTTGTTTCCCCTTCCGCACACCGCCATCGTCGGTAGAGATATAGCTATCGTCTACCAGTTTGTCCCACGTACCAACATCGCGACTGCGAAAAGCAGCCCAAATCTGGTGGCTTACGTCCCGCACCGCCTGCTCCGTAGCAGGGCATGCAGTCGAAGGCTGATTCTGCTGGGCGAAAGCGTGAAGAGATGACAACAAGACGAATGCAATGGATAGCGGCCGGATGGTCATGTGGCCTCCACCGCAACAGCTTACTATGGGAAATGGGGTTCGGTTCTAGACCCAGGTTTTGCTATCGACAACAGGACTCTGCGCCCCAGGACACGGACTGGCTGGGTTCGGATTCTGGGCGGTTGACGAGCAAACCGGAGATTGAGGTTCAGCTGAGTCCGAGAGTTCCGCTTCGTCCTCACAACAGCGCGAGTAACGTCTAGTCTCAGCTATCACACATAATCATGATGCTCCCAAGGAGGGGGAACATCATGCTGGTTCGCTATTTCAGACGGCCATCACGTATCGAGCAACTGCGCAGTAGCACCGGTGGTGATCTGCTTGAAGGATTCGCCAAGGAACTGTCCCAAGGCAGCTATCAGTGGGTTGCAGCGCGCAAGCACATTCGGGCTGCGGAACACTTTCTCCATTGGATCGCCCATCGAAATCTGTCGATCATGAGTGTTGAAGAACGATATGCACAGCAGTTCCTCGATCACTTGAAACGATGCCGTTGTATCGGACATCATCCACCACTGAAACCTCTCCGGCAGAAGTACAGTGTCGGTCTTTGGTTCGTCTATTTGCGGCGCGCTGGCATTGTCCCGACTCCAAGCTTTGTTGAACCAGCGGTCGAGGCACCGATGTTGGCGTCCTTCTGCGACTGGATGCGTCGGCAGCGTGGAACCTCCGATGCCACTCTTTCCATCTATAGGTTCGAATTGCGTGCGTTCATCAAGGATCTCGGCGAAGATCCGCGCGTGTATGACGCGCGGAACCTGCGACAGTTCGTGTTGGATAAGAGTCAGCAGTCCGGATGGGCGTCTGCGAGAAAGAGCATCTCCGCCATCCGCATGTTCCTTCGCTTTCTGATCTCGCAGGGCAGGTGCCCGGCCAGTCTCTATGCGTCGGTCCCGACTCTCGCTCATTGGCGGCTGTCTGCTTTGCCGCGCTACTTACAACCCGATCAGGTCGAACAAGTCATAGCGTCACCCAATCTCACGACTTCGCTCGGAATGCGGAACCGAGCGATCCTTCTCTTGCTTGCACGCCTGGGACTTCGGGCGGGCGACATCGTTCAGCTTCAGCTTGGCGATCTCGATTGGAGGGAAGGGATGATCTGTGTTTCAGGAAAGGGACGCCGCCAGGCCGTGTTGCCACTGACCCAAGAGGTTGGAGATGCGCTGGCGGCTTATATTAAAGACCATCGCCCCCAGGCCGACACCGATGCAGTGTTTGTCCGATCATTCGCTCCGTATCGAGCCTTCAATGCCTCCACTTCGGTCTCAGCAATCGTTGCGCGTGCGATGCGCCGCGTCGGTATCAACTGCTCGAAACGAGGGGCAGCTCATATCCTCCGTCACTCTGTTGCCAGCAGTATGTTGCGGCAGGGAGTATCCCTGCAAGATATCGCTGGCGTGCTCCGCCACCGTTCCCTCTTGACTACGGAGATTTACGCCAAAGTGGACGTGCTTACGCTGCGGCAGATAGCGCAGCCATGGCCGGAGGTGAAGGCATGCTGACTCAGGACGTGCAAGCGTATCTGGCTGTGCGCCGGGCCATGGGATTCGGGATGAAGTGGTCAGGCAATCTGTTGCGAGGGTTCGCAGCGTTTTCCGATGCAACGGGCCAACACCATGTCTGCTCTGACACAGCAATAAAGTGGGCTGGGTCGGCGTCATCCGCTCGCACGCGAGCCAGACGGCTAGGTTTGGTGATTCGATTGGCGCGGTACCTATGTGCGGAGGACCAGCGACATGAAGTGCCGCCGCCTGTCTTTGGTAGCGAGGACCGAAAGCGGCGCCCAACTCCTTATATTTATTCAAGAGAAGATGTCCAACGCCTCGTCCAAGGCGCATCTGAGGTGGGGCGGTACCCCAACCCCGAGTATCGCGGGCTTACCTACAGCACATTCTTCGGACTGTTGGCATGCACCGGCATGCGGCTGTCGGAAGCGATCAATCTCCGCTTGCAGGACATCGGCGCGGATGGTCTTGTCATTCGAGATACTAAATTCCGCAAGAGCCGTCTGATTCCGCTCCATTCGACCGCACAAGCCGCATTGGCGCATTATCTGCCGAAGCGACGCGTCTTTGCCCCATTCGACGATCACGTGTTCGTTGGCTTGAGAAAACGGAAGCTGCTTCGGCACGACGCCTACGTTGCATTTCGCAGAACCATCGAAAAGATCGGCCTTCCGCGTCATTCGGGCATTCCGCGGCCCACCATCCATGCGTTGCGACACACATTCGCAGTGAGGGCCCTTGAAACCTGTCCCGATGACCGGGATCGAATCACACGGCATATGGTGGCGCTCTCGACCTACCTCGGCCACAGCGACATCGCGGACACATATTGGTATCTGGAGGCGACGCCCGAGCTGATGAGGAACATTGCTGAGTCTTCCCAACGCTACTTCATGGGAGGCCAGTCATGACCCTGATCGCGCCACATATCGCCGCTTTCCTCCAACAACGGTTGCCGGTCGAGCGTCAGGCCAGCCCGAACACTTGTGACTCCTACGCGCACGCTTTCAGGCTGCTCTTTGAATACGCGAGCAACTGCCTAAAGGTTTCTCCGTCGCAGTTGCAGGTGGAGCATATAGACGCCCCGCTCATCGTGAACTTCCTGAATCATCTGGAAGCAGCGCGCAGAAACGGTGCTGGTTCTAGAAACATCCGGCTTGCAGCGATCAAGTCATTCATGCGGTACATAGAGTATCGGGTGCCGTCTGCGCTCGAACAGATTCGCTGCATTTTGGCGATTCCCACCAAGAAGACAGACGTGCGTCTCGTCCGGCACCTCACGGCACAGGAAATGCAATCCATTTTGGATGCTCCTGATCCAGCACGCCGGGTAGGTGTTCGCGATCGCGCAATGCTGCACCTCTGTTTCGCCGGTGGCTTGCGAGTTTCGGAATTGGTCGGCGTTCGCGTCGTTGACATTAGACTCCAACCCGAGCCTAGCGTCCTGATCCACGGCAAGGGCCGGAGAGAGCGTTGCATTCCGCTGTGGAAAGAGACCGCGTCGGCGGTGCGCGCTTGGCTCTCTCTCAGAGGGGAGGTCCTGACTCCAGAACTATTTATCAATGCCCGCGACGGATCTATGACTCGTGCCGGGTTTGAATACATCCTCAGGAAGCACGTTCGTGCGGCCGAAAAACGTTGCGCTTCTCTGTCGTCGAAGCGAGTGTCGCCGCATGTCTTGAGGCACACCTGCGCGATGACAATCCTCCAAGCCACCAAAGACCTGCGGAAGGTCTCCCTTTGGCTTGGCCATTCCAGCCTGCAAACGACGGAGATCTACACCCGCGCTGACCCGACCGTGAAGCTGGAAACCCTCGAAGCCGCGATCGCGCCAAAGCTGCGCACCGGTCGCTTCAAGGGTAAGCGTCAGAGCAACACACGGTTGCACGAGGATGAACGCCATCGCGCCAGCGAATCTTCGTAAGCGTTTACCAACGCACCTTGTTTGGGGAAGTGGCTGTGAGTGGATCAATGGGTGCGTCCTGAGGGTCGCGTTCATCTTGCAGATGAGCTTTTTCCAAGGTAAGAGCCGAAACCCATTTTTGGACTCCAGCCGGAAGAGGTCTTGCTTCTTTGAAAGCGTCGCGCTATCGCCGCGTCAGGACTCAATCGAGATCTTTGACTTCAGGCGTTAGAAGCCCTGGCCGTTCCTGAGTGAGGGTCTCGACCAGGAGGACAGCTTGAGTGATTTCGCGAATCGGACGGCGCAGGCGTCGGCTTTCATCGCGCATCCGTCGATACGCTTCACGCTCCGTCATTGCGAACCTCAGTTGCAAGAAACCTTTTGCGCGTTCCAGCAGTTTGCGATCTTCGAGCTGTTGTCGAATCTGGCTGGCTTCTTCCTGAAGCCGCACGCACGCATTCGACAAATGCGAGTGCGTCAAAGCGACGCCCATCTGTTCGCCCACGAAACTCAATAGCGAAATCTCGTCGGGTGTGTGCACGTGCGGGTCGCGATGATGAACATTGAGGACTCCGATCACTTCGCCACCAGAAACAAGAGGGACCGAGAGCAATGCTTCGTAGGTGTCTTCTACCAAGGCGGAAAACGTCTTGAAACGAGGGTCGCAGAATGCTCTGCTGGAGAGGGCGACGATCGACTTATGCTCGGCGACCCAGCCCGTCACTCCTTCGCCCATGCGGAGTCGCACCTGACCAATTTCCGTGTCGTGCGGCAACTGCGATGCACGCAATACGACTTCATGCGTGGCGTGGTCCGGAAGATAAACCAGACAGGCGTCACTCGCGGTCGTTTCAATGGTAATTGCGATCAACTCCCGCAGCATTTCGTCGATGCTCAGTCCGGAGCTGACAACTCGGCTCGTTCGGTGCAGGATCGTAAGTTGCCACGAATCTGCACGGTTCTCCCTTGATCGCTCCATACACTGCTACCATTTTCTCCCATCCCCACGACCCTAACTGGTCCCACACAATTTGCTAAGTTTAGTAAACAGCCTAGGGGGAACGACAGCGAGCGTCCAATCAAAAGTTTCTATCCTGGGCATTACATGAACGGCGCGGTGTCTTGGTTGGAGTGCTGCGCAACGTCCCGCATGTGGGTCTGACCTATTTGTTCTGATGGTCAGCAACATCGGAATAATGCGTTGGACTTCCAAACAAGTTCCCTCTATGCTGGCGTCGTCTACTAAAGATTGTCGCTGTTGTTCTATTCGGAGACCAAGACCGTCACAGCGATGGGGTTACAGACGCCCTCCAAGGGAAGCACTGAAAATGCTTCTGTCACCTGCTCCTCGATCCGAGCAATCGTTCACCAAAAAAACAGAATCTTGTCGTAGTCGCCGCTGAATAACAGCACGCGAGCCTATTTGCATACGAGGCGCGGGACGACCCGTACAAGGGTTGATCCGACGAAACTCGCGGAGGGGTAGTGCGCTTCGGGCGTACCCACTCGTTCCGGGACGCGAATTCATTAAGGAGAAGGATTTATGAGGAAGGTAGCTATTTACGGTAAGGGCGGCATCGGCAAATCGACAACCACGCAGAACACAGTGGCGGCACTGGCAGAGATGGGCAAAAAGGTAATGGTGGTAGGGTGCGATCCCAAGGCGGATTCAACCCGCCTGCTGTTAGGCGGATTGGCGCAGCGGACGGTGCTCGACACGTTGCGCGATGAGGGCGAAGAAGTGGACCTGGAAGATATCCGCCGTGTCGGATTCGGCAATACCTATTGCACCGAGTCTGGCGGACCGGAACCGGGAGTGGGTTGCGCCGGCCGTGGCATCATCACCTCGATCAACCTGCTGGAGCAACTCGGCGCCTACAAGGAATCCATCGGCTTGGATTACGTTTTCTACGACGTGCTCGGCGATGTTGTGTGCGGCGGGTTTGCCATGCCGATCCGCGAAGGTAAGGCGCAGGAGATCTATATCGTTTGTTCGGGCGAGATGATGGCGATGTATGCCGCCAACAATATTTGCAAGGGCATCGTAAAGTTCGCCAATGCCGGCGGCGTGCGCCTGGGGGGCATCATCTGCAACAGCCGCAAAGTCGATAACGAACGGGAGATGATCGAGGAACTCGCCCGCCAACTTGGCACCCAAATGATCCACTTCGTACCGCGCGATAACGATGTTCAGCGCGCGGAAATCAACCGCAAGACGGTCATCCAGTGGAGGCCGACGTGTCTGCAAGCGGACGAGTATCGAAACCTCGCCAGAGCGATGGATGAGAACAAGATGTTCATCATTCCGAAGCCGCTGGAGATGGGGGCGCTTGAAAAACTCCTCATGGATTTCGGATTAGCGGAAGAGTTGGCACAAGACGCCGATGTGCCAGCGGCCGAAATTGATCTGGCGACGGCTACGCCGGCAAATTCAGTGGCCTGCGATTAGGACACCGCGTGCGGCAAGAGAGCAGCGACATAGCCAGAGTTTTAGAGGGAGAGAGTCATGGCGCACGATGCCCACGAAGTAAAAAAAGAAATGGTAGCGATTTATCCGAAGAAGCTGGGGAAAAAACGGGCCGAGCAGATCGTAGTTACGGAGCTTGGCCCGCATGGCGCAGTTCCTGAAATCAAAGCCAACGTTCGTTCCAGCCCGGGAATCATTACGCAGCGTGGATGCGCCTATGCCGGTTGCAAAGGCGTCGTGATCGGTCCCAGCCGCGACATTCTCAGCATCACCCATGGACCGATTGGCTGTTCGTTCTACAGTTGGTTGACCCGGCGGAATCAAACGCGTCCCCCAACCGACTCGGATCCTAACTTCATCAACTACTGTCTCTCCACGGACATGTCGGAACAAGAGATCGTCTTCGGTGGGGAGAAGAAACTGAAGGCCGCGATCAAGGAAGCCTACGATACGTTCCATCCCAAGGCAATTGCCATCTTTTCGACGTGTCCGGTCGGACTGATCGGAGACGACGTGCACGCAGTCGCCCGGCAGATGAAGGAAGAACTCGGCATCAACGTTTTCGGATTCAGTTGCGAAGGCTATCGCGGCGTCAGCCAGTCAGCGGGACATCACATCGCGAACAACCAGCTCTTCAAGCACGTGGTCGGCTTGAACGAATTGACTCACGAAGAGAAGTTCAAGATCAACCTGCTGGGCGAGTACAACATCGGAGGAGACTCCTTCGTGATTGAAGACCTGTTCCAACGGTGTGGCATCAAGCTGATCGCCACTTTCAGCGGCAACTCGGACTATGACAGCATGGCGAACTCGCACACGGCGGATCTGAACCTGGTGATGTGTCATCGCTCCATCAACTATGTGGCTGAAATGATGGAGAAAAAATTTGGCATTCCATGGCTCAAGATCAATTTTATCGGCGCCGCCGCCAGCGCGAAATCGCTGCGAAAAATTGCGGCGTACTTCGACGATGCGGAGTTGAAGGCCAGGGTGGAAACGGTGATCGCCGAGGAGATGACGAAGGTCGACGCGGTGCTGCAGGATGTGAAGCCTCGCTGCCAAGGAAAGACGGCGATGCTCTTCGTCGGCGGCTCGCGCGCCCATCACTACCAGGTGCTGTTCAACGAGATGGGGATGGAAATCGTAGCCGCGGGTTACGAGTTTGGACATCGCGACGACTACGAGGGCCGAAAAGTGTTGCCCACGATCAAGGTCGATGCGGACAGCAAGAACATAGAAGAAATTGAAGTGCGTCCGGATGAAACGCGTTATGTGCCGCGCCTGAGCCCGGAGCGCAAAGCGCAACTTACCGACCCCGAACTCGAATTTCAGGATTATGTGGGCATGATGCCGGAGATGGAGGATGGCACGCTCGTGATCGACGACATCAGCCACCACGAGACCGAGCGTTTGATCGAGCTCTATAAGCCTTCGATCTTCTGCGCTGGCATCAAGGAGAAATACGCGGTGCAGAAGATGGGAATCCCATGCAAACAGCTCCACAGCTATGACTACGGCGGCCCCTATGCCGGCTTTGAAGGCGCAATCAACTTCTATCGGGAAATCGATCGCATGGTCAACATGAAGGTCTGGTCATTGTTGAAAGCTCCCTGGCAGACTTTCCAGCCGCAACCGGAACCTGCGCCGGTGGCAGCCGACTAGCAGTCGATGATGCCAAAATAACTTTCATTCGAGAAGGGAGTTTTATGCTCTTACGACATACGACCGCTGAGGTTGCCGAACGCACGGCCCTGACCATCAACCCCGCCAAGACCTGCCAGCCGATTGGAGCCATGTACGCTGCCCTCGGCGTCCATAGCTGCCTGCCGCACAGTCACGGTTCGCAGGGCTGCTGCTCCTATCACCGCAGCACCCTCACCCGTCACTATAAGGAACCGGTGATGGCCGCCACGAGTTCATTCACGGAAGGCGCGTCGGTTTTCGGCGGCCAGGCAAATCTGCTGCAAGCCTTCGAGACGATCTTTACCGTCTACAACCCCGATATTGTCGCGGTCCACACCACCTGTCTCTCGGAGACAATAGGCGACGACATCACCCAAATCATCAGCAAAGCCAAGGCCGACGGAAAAATTCCCGAAGGCAAGCATGCCATTCATGCGAACACGCCTAGCTACGTGGGTTCGCACATCACCGGTTTCGCGAACATGGCGAAGTCGCTGGTAACGAATTTCGCGGAGGGTACAGGAAAGGATACGAAGCAGATCAACCTTCTTCCCGGATGGGTGGAGCCGCCCGACATGCGCGAACTGAAATGCCTGGCGCACCGAATGGGCGTCCCCGTTGTTATGTTTCCGGACACGTCCGACGTTCTCGATGCGCCGCAGACGGGCAAACACCAGCTCTATCCCAAAGGCGGAGCAACCGTGGCTCAGATTCGCAGCGCAGGCGACAGCATTGGGACCATCGGGCTCGGACATTCCGCCTCGACTCGCGCTGCCAGCGCGCTGGAAGAGAAATGCGAAGTGGCCAACGAGATGCTGGAGTTGCCAATCGGACTCCAGGCAACGGATCGCTTTATTGAGACGATGCGCGTCATGGCCGGCGTAAAGGTGCCGGATGTTATCACGGACGAACGCGGACGCCTGCTCGACATGATCGCCGACATGCACCAGTACGTCTACGGCAAGCGGGTGGCGCTTTTTGGCGATCCCGACCAACTGGTCTCGCTCTGCGATTTTCTGGTGTGCTTGGATATGAAACCGGTGTACATCGTTACGGGCACTCCCTCAACGCGGTTCGAAAAGCGCGTGCGAGTGGTATTGGGCGACGCCGTTCCCGAAGTGAAGATTCGCAAAGGACCAGGGGCGGACATGTACCTGCTGCACCAGTGGATCAAACAGGAATCGGTGGATCTGCTGATCGGCAATACCTATGGGAAATACATCGCGCGCGATGAAAACATTCCCTTCGTGCGGCATGGTTTTCCGATTCTCGATCGCGTCGGGCACGCCTATTTCCCAACTGTCGGCTATCGAGGGGGGATGCATTTGCTCGAGAAGATTCTGAATGCGTTCATGGATCGTCAGGACCGCGAAGCGCTGGAAGAGAAATTCGAACTAGTGATGTAGGACTTGCGACGCGGATGGATGCAAGAGACGAGGCCGGAGAGCCGGATGACGGACATACTACAAGAGCGCGAGCGGCAGGTGCATCGAAAGGGTGAACAGCCCTTTCAGATCGACTGCGAAAAACAGAGCGCGGCCGGCTCGGTCAGCCAGCGTGCCTGCGTTTTCTGCGGCTCGCGGGTCGTGCTCTATCCCATTGCCGACGCTCTGCACGTTGTCCATGGGCCCATCGGATGCGCTTCGTACACCTGGGATATCCGTGGCGCCCGTTCTTCCGGGCCGCAGTTACATCGTCTGAGCTTTTCGACCGACCTGCAGGAAATGGACGTAATTCGCGGAGGCGAAAAGAAATTGTTTGCCGCGCTCTGCGAGTTGATCGACGCGCATCAGCCTAAAGCCGCGTTCGTTTATGCCACCTGTATCGCCGGCATTATTGGCGATGACGTAAACGCAATCTGCAAACAGGCGAGCGAGGCGAAAGGCATTCCGGTGCTCCCGGTTCATTCCGAGGGGTTCAAAGGGACCAAGAAAGACGGTTATCGCGCCGCCTGCGAGGCCTTGTTTCAGCTGATTGGAACCGCTTCGACGGAAGGCATCACCCCCAACAGCGTCAATATTCTGGGTGACTTCAACCTGGCCGGCGAGATATGGATGATCCGGGAATACTTCGAACGCATGGACATCCAGGTTGTCGCCTGCATAACCGGCGATGGACGCATTGACGATATTCGCCGTGCGCATGGGGCCACGCTGAACCTGGTGCAGTGTTCCGGTTCCATGACGTATCTGGCGAAGAGCATGAAAGAGCGGTGGGGAACTCCTTTCTTGCGCGTCTCCTACTTCGGCATCGAAGACATGGCGCAAGCGCTCTACGACACTGCCCGCTTCTTCAAAGACCCCGCAATCATGGGGCGCACTCAAGAACTGGTACACCAGGAAATTGAGAAGGTCATGCCGCAGATCAACCGGTATCGGCGGGACGTACAAGGCAAAAAGGCCGGCATCTATGTCGGCGGGGCGTTCAAAGCATTTTCCCTGGTGCGCGCTTTGCGGCTACTCGACATGAAAACCGTACTCGTCGGTTCGCAAACCGGCAGCCGCGAAGATTACGAGCAGCTGCGCGAATTGTGCGATGAAGGCACGATCATCGTCGATGATTCGAATCCGCTGGAACTCGCGGGATTTCTTCAGGAGAAGGAAGTCGATCTGTTCATCGGCGGCGTGAAGGAGCGGCCCATCGCCTACAAACTCGGCGTGGGGTTCTGCGACCACAATCACGAGCGCAAAGAAGCATTGGCGGGATTTGCGGGCATGGTCAATTTTGCGCGCGAGGTGCATTCCACGGTAATGAGCCCGGTGTGGCAATTCACGTCGCGCAGGCGGAAGGGAGTGGCAGTATGAGCGCGAACACGATCGCCGACGTAAATGCTGTTACGAGCCCGGCTACGGATATGAACGCGGGCCTGAACATCATTCAGAAACCGACCGCGCCGCCCAGCTATGTATCCACACGGAACGCATGCAAGATGTGCGCGCCGCTGGGCGCAAGCCTGGTGTTTCGCGGAATCGAAGGGGCGGTGCCATTCCTACATGGCTCGCAGGGCTGCGCAACTTACATGCGCCGCTACATCATCAGTCATTTCCGCGAGCCCATGGATATTGCCGCCTCAGGTTTCAGCGAGTCCAGCGCCATTTTCGGTGGTGGAGACAATCTTCGCCGCGGTTTGCAGAACGTAACCGCGCAGTACAAGCCCAACATGATCGGAGTTGCGACTACTTGCCTTTGTGAAACCATCGGCGAAGACGTTGCCTCGATGATTCGCGAATATGTGTTACACGTGAGCCAGGACGCGGAGACCGGCGGCTTCGCGCCGCAACTGGTTCATGTTTCCACGCCCAGCTACAGTGGCACGCACATCGATGGTTTTCATGCCGCTGTTCGCTCGGTGGTTGAAGCACTCGCCACACCGGCGCCCTCGCGGTCGCATCATGTCAACTTGTTTCCGGGGATGGTTTCTGCGGCAGATCTTCGGTATCTCAAGGAGATTGCGGAGGACTTCGAAATTTCATCCATCGTGTTGCCGGACTACTCGGAAACACTCGATGGCCCCGCACTTGATGCCTACCAGAAGATTCCTGCCGGTGGAACCCCTATTCATGGGATTCGCTCAGCAGCCGGAGCGCGGGCCTCCATCGAATTCGGACGAACCATTCGTCAGCGCGACACGGCAGCGGCGTTCTTGGAGAGCGCATTCGACGTTCGAGCCCATCGCTTGGGTCTGCCCATCGGCATCAACGAAACGGATCGGTTTTTCTCGACGCTGAAGGAAATCGCGGATCGGCCGATGCCCCACAAGCACGAAATGGAACGAGGACGGCTCGTCGACGCCTACGTCGATGGCCACAAATATGTCTTTAGCAAACGCGCCATCGTTTACGGCGAAGAGGATCTGGTGGTGGGCCTCGCCGCACTCCTGGCCGAGATCGGAATGATCCCAGTTCTGTGCGCTTCGGGTGGCAAGAGCGGCGTGCTCACACAGGCCATCGCGGAAGTTGCGCCGAATTTGCCCGAGCCGCCCGAAATCTGCGATGGCGCCGATTTCATGTCCATCGCCGAGAAAGCGAAGCTGCTCAAACCCGATTTGCTGATCGGCAACAGCAAAGGCTACGGAATCGCGCGCGATCTTGGAATCCCGCTGGTGCGCGTGGGATTCCCCATTCACGACCGAATCGGAGGACAACGCATTCTGCATCTCGGTTATCGCGGAGCGCAACAGCTTTTTGATCGCATCGTCAACGCGCTGCTCGAATACAAGCAGCAAACCGCCGAAATTGGCTACAGCTATATGTGAGGAGGCCGCGATGGCACTCGACTTTACGCAACATCCCTGTTTCAACTCGGAGGTACGCCATCGCACCGGACGAATCCATCTGCCGGTCGCACCCCGGTGCAACATCCAATGCAACTATTGCGACCGTAAGTTCGACTGCGCGAATGAAAGCCGTCCGGGCGTGACCAGCAGTGTGCTCTCGCCCAGCCAGGCGTTAGCATATCTCGATCGCGCAGTCGAGAAAGCGCCCTACCTCAAGGTGGTCGGCATCGCAGGCCCGGGCGACCCGTTCGCCAATCCGGACGAAACGATGGAAACCCTGCGCCTAGTTCGCGAGAAGTATCCGGAAATGCTGCTTTGTGTGGCCACCAACGGGTTGAACGCCGAACCCTATGTTGCGGAGCTAGCGCAGTTGCAAGTAAGCCACGTCACTTTCACAGTAAACGCGGTCGATCCGGAGATTGGAGCGCAGATCTATGCCTGGGTGCGCGACGGGCGCGCAATCTATCGCAACGAAGCCGCCGCGAGCCTGCTGTGGGAGCGCCAAAAACAAGCGATCGCGGCGCTGAAGAACAATGGCGTCATTGTGAAAATAAACACGATTGTCGTGCCCGGAATCAACGACACGCACATCGAGGATGTGGCCATCGAGATGCGTGCGCTCGGAGCCGACATCATGAATTGCATCCCTCTCTATCCGGTGAAGGACACGCCGTTTGCAGATCGCGAGCAACTGGGCGCCGAACCCATGCGGCGATTGAGGAAGACGGTGCAGGACTATCTCCCACAAATGGAGCACTGCACACGTTGCCGGGCCGATGCGGTTGGATTGCTAGGAGAACCGCAGCGCGACGATCTGGTCACCCTCATGCGTGCCTGCGCCGACGGGACATTCGACTCGCAGGATCGCCCTTACGTGGCGGTCGCGAGCATGGAGGGTTTCCTGGTCAATCAGCATCTGGGAGAAGCAACCCGACTCTGGGTCTTCGGTCCCGGCGATCCCAATCCGCGCCTTATCGACACTCGTGCCACTCCGGAACCTGGAGATGGCATGGGACGCTGGCGCGAACTGGCACAAACGATTCAGGATTGCCGCGCTGTGATCGTCGGTGGCATCGGCCGAAAACCGCGCTGGGCGCTGGAAAAGGCAGGTTTGAAGGTCGTCGAAGCGTCCGGGCTGATCTCGCAGGCCGTTTCCACTCTGTATGAATCTGGCGACGTGCCGCCCTCGATGCGAAAGCCGTTTCGCGCCTGCGGGAGCGGGTCGGAATGCCAGGGATCGGGTGCGGGGTGCTCATAAAAGCTGTTCATAACATTGGAGGGTAGATCCATCATGGAAAAACCGCAGCATCACATTCTGGTTTGTGCAAGCTTTCGCGTAGCGGGTGAGGCCAAAGGCGCTTGCCATCGTAAAGAGGCTGTCTCGCTCCTGCAATATCTCGAAACGGAAATCATCGATCGCAATCTGGACGCAAGGGTTTCGAGCACGGGGTGTCTGAAGCAGTGCGAGCACGGACCGGTCATGATCGTCTATCCCGAAGGCCAGTGGTACGGCGAAGTCAACCAAGAGAAAATTGACGAAATTCTCGATGCACTGCAAGAGGGCCGGGTCGCAGAGGGCGCGCTCGCCTAGGGCGGGTTTGGGAACATGCAGCTTCAAACATCGAGAGGAAGATGAAAGCCAGCAGCAAGGTTCCGTGGATCATCGACACT
This sequence comes from uncultured Acidobacteriaceae bacterium, assembly GCA_963800565.1. GTDB lineage: Bacteria > Acidobacteriota > Terriglobia > Terriglobales > Acidobacteriaceae > Acidiflorens. The sequence goes on along the minus strand of CAWDBM010000006.1, from coordinate 678,253 downwards.
ACACTACGCGACGGCGAACAGGCTGCCGGAGTTGTCTTTTCGCGGGACGAAAAACTTGCGATTGCGCGCGCTCTTTGCGAGTTTGGTATTCCTGAACTGGAATGTGGCATTCCAGCCATGGGAGTGAGCGAGCGCGAGGACATTCGTGCTTTGCTGGCGCTGGGCTTGCCCCTCCGACTCACCGGTTGGTGCCGAGCGACGGGGTACGACATCGCTAGCGCTCAGGACTGCGGACTGCGTTCCGTACATATCGCATTTCCTGTCTCGCATACGCAGCTATGGACCATCGGCAAGAGGCGCGATTGGATCACGGAAGAGTTGCCGCGCATGGCAGCTAAGGCGCGTGCCCGCTTCGATCACGTATCCGTCGGTGCCCAGGACGCCTCGCGCACCGAACTGAACTACCTGCACGAGTTTGTCGCGCTGGCCTGCGATAGTGGCGTCAACCGGGTGCGTTTAGCGGACACGGTGGGCAGATGGAATCCGATCGAGACCCATGAGGCGTTCCAACATCTTCGCGCAGTTGCTGGTGATACTTGCCTGGAGTTTCATGGCCATAATGATCTTGGAATGGCGACGGCGAACACGATCAGCGCTATCCAAGGAGGAGCGGATTGCGCCAGCGTCACCGTGAACGGATTGGGAGAGCGCGCTGGCAATGCCGCACTGGAAGAGGTAGCCATGGCCCTACGCCACTCTCTCAAGCTGGATCTGCCCATGAGAACAGAGCTTCTCGACGGCCTGTGCGCCCTGGTGGCGAAGGCCTCAGGCCGCAGCATCCACAGCAACAAGCCCATCACCGGGCAAGCGGCCTTCCTTCACGAATCCGGGATCCATTGCAGCGGGCTGCTCAAGGACAGGAATGCTTATGAACTTTTCCCCGCGGGCGAAGTGGGACGGCCTCAGCCGGATTTTGTCATCGGCAAACATTCCGGTTCCGAAGCGGTCGTGAATGCCCTGGCGCGGCAAGGGATTCTCGTGAGCCGAAAAGAAGCCTCAGAAATATTGCCTGAAATCCGCCGTCGCTGCGTAAGGGAGAAATCGCCATTGCAGGTTGCGGACTTGGTAGACTTCTTCAAGACGCCACGAAGCCAAGCATGAACTTGCGGGCGGAGCGGTAGAATCAGCTTCAGACGGTCGTTTTTAGACGTTCACTCCAAATACTCTTGCGAAAAGAGGGCGAGTACGCTCGATGATAAATTCTGTCTCCATTAACCACAAAGAACAGAAAGAGTACCCCCACCCGTGTCACATCGCCAAGTGTCCAAACCCCGGCCGCTATCAACTGTATGCGGGGATCGAGTCGGACGAACTCCCTGACTGGCAGGGCCAAGCGACTTGCTCGAAGCACCTGGTGGAAGAAGCTCGGCATCGTCCTGAGATTTTGATGTCGCTGATCGATGCTCTGATTGACGCCATGGAAGAGCATCAGATCCTTTAGAAGTAATTATCCGAAGGAGAGCTTTTGTGAAAATCAGTGCGCGTAACGTGCTTGCTGGGACCATCACAAAAGTCACCAAGGGGGCTGTCAATGCAGAGATCGACCTGACCCTCAAAGGTGGCGAGAAAGTTGTGGCCATCCTTACTATTCACAGTGTGGATTCGCTCGGCCTGAAGGAGGGAAAACCTGCGTATGCGATCGTCAAGGCCAGTTCAGTGATGATCGCGAAAGACCTTCGACCTGGCCAGCTAAGCGCTCGCAATGTTCTTGACGGGAAGGTCGCAAAAATTCAGGATGGCGCGGTAAATAGCGAAGTGATCGTAAAGCTTACCAGCGGTGCCGAGGTGGTCTCAATCATCACGAAAGAGAGTGTCAAGTCCCTAGGTCTGGAAACTGGGGATTCGGTTTCGGCCATCGTCAAAGCGTCCAATGTCTTGGTCGGTGTCGACCATTGAGTCGTTGAGCGGCTAGTACAAGACGGTAGGAGTGTTTCTCTCGTCTCCAAGTACTGTCGTCGGCGATTCGCCTAGTCAAATCGTGATTGTGCCCGGATCACTGTAGCGCTTTCGGAAACGCACCTGCGAACCAGATGCGCTGAACCTTGCCGCATGTTTCTCGCATCGATGGGCCTGTACCATCGGCTTCCGTTTCTGCTCTCTTGGTGCTGCTTTATTGTCGAAGCACCAGCGACCTGTCACTCGGAGCGGAACTCATCATCGGGAATCAATTACTTGCGAGTGGCGTCTTCAATGCGCGCCTGCGGTCGGGTTTTAAGCGTACCTGAACCCGCATGCAGTTAGGTACAGCTCGACAGCCCACAATTGGAAATGGGGTTTTCAGAATAACCGCCGAAAAAGGCGATTGACTTCAGCGAGAAAAGGCCCAGGCGTTAGGAGTAAGTTCCGGAAGGCGCTGGATTGTGACATCGGCAAATCCGGGTAGGGTCGCTGCCAGATAGTCGCGTACGGAAATTCTCAGTCGTCGGCAGCTTTCCACGACCGACAGGATCGCCGCGACCTTCGGTCCCGCCTGCGGGCTGCCGATGTGCATCCAATTCCTCCGACCGAGCGCAACCGGACGCATTGAATTCTCCGCGAGATTATTGCTCAACTCAAGTTCAGGATATTCCAGGAATATCGTAAGTTTTCTCCACAGTGTGAGCGCGTATTGGCACGCCTTACTGAGTACGCTGGCGGGCAACGCAACAGACTGCGCCGCCTCGATCTTGGCGTGAATATCATCCAGGAGAGGCTTGGATCTCGCCTGACGCCGGTCATTGCGCAACGCCATACTCAGCCCGTTATTGCGAGCATCGGCGTCGATGGCAAACAGCTCGTCCATCCGCGCCACGATCGGAGTTGCAATAGGGTCTCGCGGATTCAACTGCACAGATTCAAAGAATTGTCTTCTCGAATGCGCCCAACAAGCAGCATGCACCATTCTCGGCCCGCCGATTTGGTCATACGCTGCATAGCCGTCGGTTTGGAGAATGCCTTCGAACTGTCCCAGGAACCGCTTCGGTCCATCGCGTCCACGGCCTAAACGGAAGTCGAACACCACGCTTCCTCCGGGACGACTATATTGCCAGAGATACGCTTGGTGATTCTTTCCTCGGCCCTCGCGTGTCTGCACATCGACTGGCGTTTCGTCCGCTTGAATGTAACTACCGCTGATCAACTCTCGCCTCATCGCCGCGACCATCGGGATCAGCAACTCGCCGACTTTGAGAACCCAGCCGTCCAGCGTTGCTCTGCTGATTTCCAAGCCAATGTCTCGTTCCAGAATCACACTCTGCCGATGCAGGGGCGTGTGATTGCAATATTTGCTGACGACCGTGTCGATGACAATCCGGTCACTCGCCAAGCACTTCTCGATGATCCGTGGCGGCAGTGGTGCCGAAACCACTCCAAGTTCCTCACATGACCGGCAAGCCCGTTTCTCCCGTTTCGTGACCAGCGCGAAATACTTCGCCGGTTCCACGTCCAGTTGGGAACTCTCCTCGTAGCCGATCACCAAAGTTTCTCTGCCGCAGCGTTTGCACACGCGCTGATCCGGCGTGCAAGGCAGAACCCGCTCTACGCGAGGAAGATTCGCAGGCAACTCCTGGCGACCCGGATGCTTGGTGGGTCGCTTCGTTGGGCGATGCACTGGCGCGTGCTCACTCTCCGCCTGCTCGATCATTCCACTGATGACGGGCTCAAGCTCGAACAATTGCATTTGTGCGTGGGAGAGCTTTTCGCCGGCCGTTCCATACTTCTCGATCCGCAGCAGCCGCAGTCGCTCTTCCAGCACACGAATCCTCAACTCCGCGTACTGTAGCTTGCTCTTCAGTTGTGCGATGAGTTCCAGATCGGCTGGTGCTGAAGGAATGGAAGCTAAACTCACAATGAGTTAATGATTTACCAGAGTCGATCGAAAGGTTCAAACAACCACGCAACTTATGCGGCAGCGTGTCCCTCGGAGGCAGCCTTCCGGTACCACCGCTTGTGCTTGGTTTTGGTCAGATCGATTCCACCCAACAACAGTGAAAGCTCTTCGTGACTCAGGATGACCTTGCCCTGCGCATCACCGGATTGCGGCCAGGTGAAACGCCCTTTCTCCAACCTCTTGGCACAGACCCAGAGTCCGGTTCCGTCCCAGACGAGGACCTTCAGCCGATTGCGCTGGCCGTTGCAGAACAAGAACAGGTGCCCGCTCAGAGGCTCACACGACAATCGATCCCGAACCAGACCGTACAGCCCTTCGAACCCCTTGCGCATGTCGGTGACCCCGGCGGCCAGATATATCCGTGTAGCTGGGCCCAGTCCAAACACGGCTTACGCCCGCTCCAGGATGCCCACCAGGCGTTCGAACGTACTCGTATCAAAATCAGGATGCACCTCGATCCGGCGCCCGCCCGGCAGCACCATGGCCAGCCCACAACTCGGTTCGTGCTGCTTCGGCGATTTCCTGGCGGCCAACTCCACCGGCACCAACCGACCGGCCGACGAAGTTGGTCTACGGGGTCTACTCCTTCTCTTCCAACGCCGCTTTTTCAGATGGCGATCCAGAGTGCTAAAGCTCAAACCTCGACTCTGGCAAAACTCGCTCCGCCGCATACCGCTGCTCACAAACTCAGCCACCAACTGCTGAACTTCCGCCCGTGTACGTCGCTTGGGCGCTGACAACTCTGTTTTTGCGGTCATCAGGACACTTCAACACAAACCCCGCCTGTCGAACAGGTGTGTTGGTCAGACACTTACCTTCAAGGCTACCGACAAGCTCATCGCTTTGCTGAAGGCTTCCACGATTATGCGGAGTCCGGGAGCCGTTCCATGACGACAACCCAGCGTTCCATGGTGTGGAGTCCGCATAACCGTGGACTCCGCATTACTTGCGGCATGGATTGAGTCCAACATCCTGCTACAACTGGCGTCTGCCTCATTCGACAAGCAGGACGAAGCCCTCGTTCCCGCAGCAGGATCGTGTAGCGATTGCCCCAAGCGGACAGGCTTCAACAAGCTGCTTTTTGCCGACGTGCGCAAGGACTCTTGTACTGACCCACAATGCTTCCGGGCGAAGATCGACGCGCATGTGTCGAAGACGCTCGAAACCAAACCCCAACTGGTGCGGATTTCCTCCGCTTGGAACACCCGAGAAGGCGCTCCGCTGGGAAAGAACCGTTACGTGGAGCTTGAAATCAAGAAGGCCAAAACCAACGGCACGGGTTCCAAGGTTGCCCCTCAACAGAAGCCGTGCCAGAAGATGACCGAAGCAGTGGTCATGGACGGTGGAAGGCGAGGAGAACTGGTTAAGGTCTGCGCCGATCCCTCGTGCCGGGTTCATCATCCCGACACACCCTCACCTGAGCAAGTTGCCAAGGAGCGGACGGAGGAACGCAAGCGGATCGAGAAAGAGAAACTGGCCATTACGACTCGTCATCGTATCTTGGCTACGATCCTCCAACGCGTATCGGCTCCGTTGAAAAAGGCCGACTTGCTGGCGGTTGGCCATTACCTGATCGGTCATCTCTCCTACAGCCAAGTTCCGGCTCTGGCGAAGCGGCACAAGGTAGAAGCGAAGAAGGACTCTGCGTCCGCTCAGGAGCTTCTGGCCAAGCAAGTAGGTACGTATGATGAGTCCGAACTCTGCAAACTGCTTCTGGAAATTAGTCTGCTGGATTCGGCTTATCAGCGATCCACCACCAGCCGCGACGACGTTCTGATGGATGCCGCCAAACGCTATCGAGTGGACACCGAGAAGCTCCAGAAAGCGGTGGCGAAGGAGTTCGTGGCGAAACGAGACAAAAAAACGATCAAGCCCAGGGCTGGCAAGATGCCAGCCTGAGTCCATTCAGTCTGCTTGTGGCGGAGTACTATTTTGCGCTCCGCCATTCTTTCTTGTGGCTCATACGGAATGTACGCGCGCGTAAACTCACATTGACAATGGAGTCACGAAATCATCCCTCATCCGGAATGAGGCGGAGGAGCCTTGCTCCACCAGAAGATCGAGCAACGCGAGAACTGCGTCGCGGAGTTTGGGGTTGTTCTTCAGCTCTAGCGGTTTTGGATAGACGTACCGCTGCAGTAGCACCTCAAGCATGAAAACCGTGTTGCTCTTTCTCAACATTTGTTTAGCATCGCCCGCGAGAAGGCGGTTCGTGATCCTTATGAACGATTCAGGGAGAGACTGTTCGCCCACGTGATACAAGAAGCGGACGTATGCGTCCAGCACTACTGCGGAAGTCGCGAACTGCTCGAACAGGGCGTGTAGATGATGCGCATGCCCTTCCAAGCTCCTCCAATGGCGCACGTCCTCTTTCCATGACGTTCCGAGGAAGAGCGCGGAAATTAGTTCGGCACCTATCGAGTATCGCTCGTCTAACCGGGTGATCCACGTAGCCCTCTTTGCGCGATCGGCAAACAGCGACCACAATGTCCAGAATTGATTTGTATTTGGCTGGTTGTCTTCAGCGACGATAATACCTTCGACTATGCCGTGGACTTCCCTTGGATGACTGTTTACCGCGTTTAGTACCGGCTGCAAGACGTCGGTGGCGACGCTCGGAGTAGCGCGCATTACAAATTGTTCGAGGAGGTGCGCTAGGCTCGCCTCGGCTTCATAGTTCCGTTCGCGTGGTCTCTTGTGATCATCCCTTGCGATCCACCACTGAACCAACGCTTTTGCCGCTCGCGCGAACGCTTGCGTCGCAAGAGGTTCTCCGGGTACTTTCCCGACGATGGCCAAAATCCGATTCTGCGCCTCTGCTCCATGCCACTCGTCGATATTAAGCTGGTCGTAAGCATCGCTCGCAATACCGTTTGGTTGCCAAAATCTCTGGCGAATCGTATCCGCTGCTTAAACTACTTCTTTGGTTCCTTTTTCAACAGCCACAGGCAATAGCGCTCATCCTATAAGAGAGGATGTCAAGAAAAAAATACTTCCCCCTCCCCTCCGGGGCCAAGTGGATGTGGTGACTTACATCCAGCCCCACCTCATCCTGCGCCTCATCTTTATCCGTAGAGGGGTTGTTGGTTTGTCCGCTTTGGATCGCCGCGCATTTCAGCGGCGATGCCAGCCCCAGTTGCTTGTCCCAACTTAACGGTTTCATAAAAACAGTGGTGCTCGACGCCATTCGGTTACGAAGCTACGCAAGCTAACCGTTGGCTAAAAGTGCCAACCAAGATCCTATGTGAGGCTCGAGGCCTATAGCTTTTTTGGGTTATCCGAGGGGGCATAGGATTGACCCGGAGACTCGGTGCCAAACTTCAGCACACAGAGCGCCTAATGAGTGCTTGGATACTCTCCCTCGAACCCGAGCATCGCACGAACCGACTTGGCCACCACCGAGGCATGAAAACCTTGGAGATCACCTGGGTTCTGTTCGATACTCAAGCTGCTTGCGTTTTCAGTTGTTCGGCGTCGAAACGTTCCTCCTTTTTCCAAAGTGTCAACGTAATGGCCGCGATCTTCCGCGCCAGCGTCAGACGAGCCATCTCCGGCTTCATCCCGTTGGTCAGCAAAGCCGCGTAAAAATCATGAAATGGACCCGTACCACAACTAGCCCGGGTGGCCGTACTCTTGAAGATCTCTTTCATCTCGTGGTTGTGGTTCCGATTCAGACCACGGAGCTGCTGGGGTTTCTTGGAGCGCTGCAATTGTCCGCGCACAAAGCGGTATTGCGCACTGTCGTGCGTCTCCACGCCCAGGCCACTGTAGGTCCAGAGTTGCCGCTTGCTGCGGAAGCGGTGCGGAGTTTGCATCAGCGCGATCAATCTCGCCGCCCGAATCGGACCGATGCAGGGAATCTGGCGCAGCAGTTTCGCCGCTTTCTGTTTCCGGCTCTCCGCCAAAAACTCGGGTCGCAGGTTTCGCCGCAAAGCCTGCAATCCATCCAGCTGTTGATAGAGTAGCTCCGCGCGCCGGCGCACCCCGGCCTGCACAATCTTGCTTAACCATTCCTCCCGATAGCGTGGAGCATAGACCCGGGTGCCGCCACAGGGAATGCCCCAACCGCGATACAGCGCCTTCAGCCGATTCATCACTCTGGTTAAATCTTTGCCGATGGTCTGATAACTACGCGCCAACTCGCGCAGCGTCCGCAGTCCATTTTCTCCGTGGTAGACCGGTCGCAACATTCCGGTGCGCAGCAAATCGGCCAGCTTGCGTGCATCCACCTTGTCGCTCTTGCTCCCCTCCTTTAATAAGGCATTCCGCCGCGGATTGCAGACCACAACTTCCTGCACCTGTGGCTGCAGCAAGTCGTACAGCCAGGCTGCCCAGGTCCCTTCTTCCCAAGTCACATGTAACTCGCCCCGCAGTCCGTGGATAAACTGCAGAATGCTGCTGGCTTTGGTTTCGACGATGGTTTCCATGATCAGCTTCCCGCTGTCATTCAGGACGGCGATCACAATGGCTTCCTTGTGCACGTCCATTCCGATATATTTGACCTCGTGACTCATTTGAGTTGCCTCCTTGGGGGAAAGGTCATTCGTGCTAACGCTTACTTTCCCCCCAGGGTAAAGTGCCATTCTCCAGCCATTTTGCCTAGACCCGCCTGCAGTTTCCTTCCGCACACACCACTCCCTAGCGCCGCCGCAGCGGAGCGAAGCCCCGGCACAGCGTAGCGCAGCGGAGGCGGCGCCATACCCAGCTTCAACCTTCTGAACTGGGGCGCTCTCTCATAATGCATTGACGGGTTTTGAGTGTAATCGCCACCTACGGGAAAAATAAACTATCATTTCCGTACTTCGGGCTGCTTCATCCGCCATTTTCGGTTCATCCGCTCAACGAAGTGGAGCATCAGAAAGAAAACAACAAACCAAGCGGCAGCGAATGGCAGCGCACTTAAATAGAACATCACTGGTTGCCGCGAAGCGGCCACGACGTCGACAAGGTGCCACACCCCGCCGACCACGCACGCGAGAAAGAACAACCGAAAAGCGACTCTTACACGCTGAGTGTAGGGTGCAGGTCGGAGCATCCAGAATTTGATGAACCTGTTGTAGTCAATACTTGCCCAGACGAAAACTGCAATCCCGAACACCGCAAAGCCGAAGCTCATCCTTGCCATTGTCGGGTCAGTCATTTTGGTACGCGCCCTCGCTGATTCTTATGAGTCAAAGCACACGACATCCTGCGGCTGTATGCGTAGCGGGAAAAAGACAGCGAAGCCTGCTCCGAAAGTCGAGCAGAAACCTGAGCAGAATCTAACACCGATTGTCGAGTCTACATGCGAGCGCGGAAGCATCGCTTGGTTTGATGACGAGATTTCACGCAGAGACGCCGCGCTGATTAAGTACGAAGACCACATCCGATTTTTAGACACAGAGTCAGCACAGGAAGACGCTGTCAACTTGGACACGCTGAAGAAGCGAAAAGCAGCGTCAGGTTATGCGAACGATTTGCGCCAGGAAATCGCACGCATTCGCATCGAGAAAGCCAACGCAGAAACCGCAGTAAAGAAGGACGACAAGAGCGCCGCACAAATCACGAAAGAACGAATCGCCGCGTTGAAGGGGAAACGATGACGGAATACGAAATCATCGCGGCGCAGTGGGAAGAAGAAATCTTGGGCGGCTCGCGACCTGCGTGCCGGTGGACGAAGCTAGCTGTCGAGCGTCAACGCGCCGACCTGCTCAGGCAAAACACGCCTGCGTTTCCTTATACGTGGATTCCTGAAGACGGCGGGACGGTCATCGACTTCATTTCCTGTTTGAAACACGTGAAAGGAGAATGTGTAGGCAGGCCGTTCATTCTGTCACCGTGGCAGGTCTAGTTGGTGCTCGCGCTCTTCTCTTGGAAGCGAATCGACGACAACAAGCTGCGGCGCTTTCGCAGGCTCTTTCTTGAGTGCGGAAAATCGAGCGGCAAGACGGCGCTCACGTCCGCGCTCATGCTGTACTTGCTCGCAGCAGACAATGAGGGTGGCACCTATGGCTTCGAGCAGGCGACGCACGCACGCAAACCACCGCAATCTACGCCGCCGCTAAATGGCCGTTGAATTGACGAAATAGGTTAATACAAGAAGGGGCCCGAAAAGACGCTGCTCAGGCGCCGCGGAGTCCACAACGAGCGACGGGATCCACTACCAGCGAGAAGTATTTCTGTCGCGGGTTGTTCACTCCGATGTTAAAGGTAGAACCTACGCCGCCTTTTTCTGCTGCGCTTTAACCTTCGCCCACCGTGCTTTTTGAGCAGCCGCGATCTTTCTGCGAGCTGACCTCGACATGGTTCGTTTCGCAGGAGCGGAAACCAGTATCGGCTGCGACTGTTTCCGTATGCTCGCCCATCGCGCCTTCTGCGCCAGCGCCATCTTTCGCCGCGAAGCTGCTGATATGATCCGCGTCGGCCGGCTTGACTCATGGACTGCTCCGGTACCGTTAAGAGACTCTATCCCGGAGATTATTTGGTCTAGCTTGTTAATTTCTGCTTGTGATCGGCTGCGCTTCTCGCGAAGTTCCTGAACCGCATTCTGAAGATTCGACATTGTTACCCCCGAGGGCATTTTGATAGCCGCTAATTCTATAGGAGTGAACTCCCTTGACAGCGGGCATGCTTCGAACGCAGCGAGCAGCCGTCGAAGGCGACCGCCCATCTGCTGTCTGAACAGGCGGCGGGCTAGACGCCTACAATGCACACGCTAGAAGTCGAATCGGAATTCTGGTTCAACCCGCCCCACCCTACTTGCGCCACGCCAGCGTAGTGACGGAATTTGCGTTCAATGCTATTGAGACCGCCATGCTCGCCAGGCGAATTTCAACCGTTTTGGCTGCGCCCGGATTGGTCACAACGAGCACCTGCTGACCGTCGGGATTTTCAAGGGCCACGTGCTGCAGGTTGGCCACCAGAGTTTGCGAATCGAAGCGGCGCGCTCCGCGGCGAATCACGCTGGCGTAATGAGCAAATGCCCAATATTGTCCGCTGCGAGTAATCTCTCTCGTCTGCGAGTTGATGGTCACCACTCCTCCGCAGGGAAAGGGTCCAATGTTTGGCCGTCCCTGCTCATCAAGAGCCAGATTCCACGCGGTGATGGAGCGGCACCAGTTGCCAAGTACATCGCTGAAAATTCCCGCCCACTTACACCAATCCGTTAAATATCCTGGATCGGTATAGTCCGGCCCTCCTTCGGTCCAATGCATTTCCGCTTCGGGATAGGCGTCTTGCACTTTGCTGATCATATCGGGAGTGCCATAGTAGCCATGCCATGCCACCGCATTAACGTATTGGCGAAGCTTTGTGTCCCCCAGCGTGCATATCGCACGTCCCCAGAGGTTGTAGTTATGATCCAGTACCCATATCTTGACTGGCATCCCATTGCTCTCCAGAAGCGGACCGAGATGCTCGCTGATGAATTCGATCTCGTATTCCTGCGGCCAGATGCATGCGGGCATCTTGCCGTCCTGATCCGTGTCAACCTCGTTCTGCGACGTTAAGGCCTGCACCGGAACGCCCGCAGTTGCGTAACCCTGAAGAAACTTCAGATAATACTGCGCGTAAATTGGTAGATAGTGCTTGCGCATCGAACCGCCCAGCATCGAGCCATTGAACTTCATCCATCCCGGCGGACTCCACGGAGTAGAAAAAAGGAATAAGTCGGGATTCGCTTGGCGCGCCTGGCGCAGCATGGGAAGAATGTATTCCCGATCATGGTCAATCGAAAATCGAGAGAGTGTCGGATCAGGTTCACCCTCATCATAGCCATAAACTTTTGTCGAATAATCGCTCGACCCCACGCAAATACGGCCCACGCTCAGACCCATCTGCGACGGATGAAACAGTTCGTGAAACAGTCGTTCTCGCGCCTCCGGCGAGAGCCGATTCAATGTGTAACAGGCAGCGTCTGTAAATGCCCCGCCAAATCCTAAGATGTCCTGAAACTTTAAGCTAGGATTAAGCCGAAGGTGATCAACTGTGGGCACTCCCGCTGCGGGCTGCCAGGTTAGCGGAGGTGCGCTCGCAAAACGCTTATCGCCCGACGTAACCCAAACGGAAATCGCCGACCCGCTGGTCGGTACTCGCCCGTCGCTCGCCGCTTCCGCGGCCCGCAATAATTTGGGAACCAACGTCCCCGCAAATCCCAGCGCGGATATTCCTAGAAAGCTTCTGCGCGACTGCTGATCTGTCATAAACGCTCCTTCTTTGGCATTGGGATAAGACATCCCCTTACTATTGACACACCTAAGTCACTTCCGTCTTACTACCTGATCGGTGTAGGTCTGCTTTTCTCGAATGGCACAGTTCCTTGGCCCTCTTTTATCTCGTAGGAATGGTCAGCGGCCAGGTCGGTTATGGTCTCGACCTTACCGCTCGGCCAAAAGACTTCGACCTTATCAGCGTGCGTCTTGGGACCGAGCCCGAAATGAAGCCGTAGATCGTTTTGCGAAAGATAACTGCCCCCGCTTCGCACCTCATCGGTCTGTACGAGATCGCCGGCGGTGACTTTTACCCGTGCGTTCAAGGCGAGCCGGTTGCTCTTTGTGCCCACTAACTCAAACCCAATCCAATGATTCATAGGCCCGCCCTGGGACCGCAGAATTGTGGGTGCGCCTTGCAGGTTCTCGATAACAATGTCCAGGTGCCCGTCGTTAAACAAATCTCCAACCGCTGCGCCGCGACTCACTCGCGGAGTTGCCAGAGCTGGTCCAACCAACTTGCCTATCTCTTTAAACTTGCCATTGTGTTGGTTCAAAAACAGCAAACCCGGCTCTCGATATCTCGCTCCCGCTTCGCCGCTGTCCACCTGCGGATAGACATGCCCGTTCACTATAAAAAGATCGAGCCAGCCATCATTGTCAAAATCGAAGAAACCGTCGCCCCATCCAACGTAGTGAGTTGTACTCGCGGCGATTCCCGAGGCATAGGAAACGTCAGAAAAAGTCAGGTCGCCAAGGTTCTGATAGAGGACGGCATATTCGTCGCTGAAATGAGAGATAGCTATGGAAGGGCGCCCGTTATGCAGGTAATCGCCTAGCGCGACGCCCATGTTCGCCTGCTCATTTCCATCCTGACTGACCGCTACCCCGGCGATAAGTCCCATTTCCGCGAAGTGTCCGGCTCCATCATTTTTGTAGAGATAATTTCTGCCGGCATCGTTGGCGAGAAAGAGATCGAGAGAACCGTCACGGTCGAAGTGGGACCAGACGGACGTCAATCCGAATGAATTCGGAGCATCGGCGATTCCACTTTTCTTCGTTACATCGGAGAGGGTGCCGTCGCCATTATTGTGGTAGAGGTTGGACGGAGATCCTTTCAGCCCGCGTGGGCCGCATTGCACGGCGATACCGCGAAACTTGCAAGTCGGACTGGAGCCGAACGCCGGAAGATCGTTCAGGTTTACATTTACGTAGTGCGACACAAACAAGTCCGGCCATCCGTCTCCATCGTAGTCGCCGAATGACGCGCCGGCAGCCCAGCCGGAGTCGTTACTCAGGCCCGCCTGTTTCGTGACGTCGGTAAACGTGCCATCGCCGTTGTTGCGGTAGAGCACGACGCCGCCGAAGCAAGTGACCAGCAAATCTGGCCAGCCATCGTCGTTGTAGTCGCCTACGACTGCCCCCATCGCCCAGCAGGGGTAACCGACGCCCGCTTTGTCAGTCACATCCGTGAACGTTCCATCGTGGTTATTGTGGTAAAGCGCGCTGCGCGACTTCTTTCCGGAAAGCACCATCTCCACGCTTTGCGCATTCGTAAAATAAATATCCGGCCATCCGTCGCGATCGTAATCAATGAGAGCAACGCCTCCGCTCATCGACTCGACGATGTATTTCTGCTCGGGGCTCGAAAGATGATCGAATTGAATGCCGGTCGTGGCAGTTATATCAACTAACTGGGGTAATGAAACATCCGTAGCGGCGACTATGCTTGACTTAGTTTCGACTGCGGCAGGTGGTTGTTGGCCACTCGCAGCGACCCTAGAGTTGCTAGCGAACGAAAGTGCAACCGCCCCTAATGCTGCCAGCCGGGCAGTCCTCACTAAGAAATTAGAATGTCTCGACCGACGTTGCAAGTTGAAGCGCCGCCTCAGCGCCCTCTATTACGGGTTCGAATCAAATATAACGACCTGCGAGCAAGAACAAACAATGAACGGCCATCAGCTCCCCCAAACAGTAACTGCGAAGGCCGTTCCGGAATTTCAATTGTGTCGATGAGATCCCCCGATGGACCGTAGACGAACACCTCGCCTGCAGCGATGTAAACGTTTCCCCTATCGTCTACCGCGAGGCCTTCTCCACCCTGCTCGGCAAAGAGCTTCAAGTTTGTAATCGATCCGTCAGCGGCGACGCTCCCAACATAGGTTTTTTCCTCGGACTCATCAGAGACGTAGAAAGGCTTACCGGCTATGGCAGGTGCCAGACCAAAAGCTCGGAGCGCATCGTTCAGTTTGGATCCATAGTAAAGTTCGCCAGTCACGAAGTCCGCTCCCGCAGGGAAAAAGGTGCTGCCATCGGGAGACACGAATTGAAACGGCCTTGGCGCAGGGATAACCTCAAGAAAATCGTTTTCGTTTCTCCAGTAGTTGATAGGAAGAACGGGCGTCAATCCCGGACGCGGCTCGGTGGGCACGGCCTTCAACAAGCTAACGTCATCATTGGGTGAGTCCGGCCGGAAACTGTAATCCGTTCCATCCCCATCGTAAGAAATAACGATCAGATCGCCAGCCTTATCGAAAAATAGTTGCACCGGGCCCAAGGAATTGTCGCGAACTTTAAATAATTGGCGACCAGCTACCGACCAGCGGTAAATAGTTTGCCGCTGAGCGTCCACGAAGTAGACATCTCCGGAGCGGTCGACAGCTCCACCTGAAATGTTGAAGAATCCGCCGGCAACTTTTTCAACCTTCGCATCTTGCGCCAGAATCGGCGACGGTTTGGTCGCGCGTTCGTGGTGTGCGTGGCCGGAAATCGTCAGCCAGGCAAATTCTCGTTGACGCAACTCGATGTTATTAGTCTGATCGACAATCGAGTTATCAAACGATACCTTACTGTCGCTATAGCAATGTAAATTGCGGAAGCTTATGTTTCTTGAGTTACTAACTGTGACCGCCGTCGGAAACGGCTGATAACTACTTACGACGCGGTACATATGCAGATTCGCAAAAGTAATATTGCTCGAGTTTCGAATGTCGAGCGGCAACGCAAATGCGCTCTCACCGCGCTCCTCTTCCGTTTGCAGCGCGTATATCTGCCAGTTCGATGCGTGGTCGAGAATCACCTCGTTGCGAACGTGATGCTCGCTAGACAGCTGATAAATTCGTCCCTCTGTAGATGTGTTAGAGATGAGCAGGCCCGCCTGCGCGAATGTGCTTGGGGTCCAGATGTCGAGGAACGTACCGCCACCAGTAATCCAGAGACTCGGATACTGTGAGTCCCACCGCCGCTTCGGATTGGGATCGGCGGTATGAGTGTCGTTATAGATGAGTTTCCACCCTTTCGCGCTTTCTTCCGCGCCGGCGTTCGGATCAACGGTTCCGTGACCTCCCAGGAAACGCACGTCGTTGATCATCGAATCTTTTCCCGCCATCCACTTCGCCGCCACTGCGCGCGGGTTGATGCCATTAGTGTAGAGGCCAATGCCGGTCACGATATTCGTTCCGCCAGTGGGAGCTTCAAGCAGCGGCTTCGGCCCGCCGACGCCTTGAAAGGCCGGGGTCGAATCAGCAAGCAATATTCGCGTAACGCTTGGATGCAGCCCGATGACAATCGTATCCGCCCGCAGCGAGACAGTGTCGGTTACACGATATTGTCCCGATGGAAAGTAAATCGCGCGATGCTCGGCAATGGCCTTCCGAAGCGCTTCGGTGTCGTCTGTCACGCCGTCGCCCGCGGCACCGAGAGAACGGATGTTGACCCAGGTTTCGATCGGAGGCAGATCGAAAATATCGGACGGGATCGGTTTCGGCAACGCATTCGACGCGGTCGTGTTAAAGACGTCTCCGATAGCGGGAACTGTGCCTATGTCGTCGTAGTGGAGACCATGCGAGAAAGTCTGCACGTCGTAAATCTTTGCCGGGCCGGGTACTTGTCGGCCACTGTCGCGATAAGAAGCGAAAAGGGAAACGTTGGCGCAGGCAACATTTTCCATATTGATCTCAGTGCGCGCATTGTTTTCGTTGCTTATGATGACGGCGGGGCCAGTCACATTTTCCATGCGCCCATCTTTGATCCAGAGTTCGTCGGAGTATCGGGGATCGATCGAAATCGCCGTGGGAACATTCCTGAATTGCGGACGGATAAGCGTCAACCCCGCTTCGTGTTCGCGGATGGCCGCCTCGCGCTGCCCCTCGAACGTCGCATCGATTATGGTGAATTGCCATCCCGGCGCTGGCTTGCGCGTCCAGATGCCATACTGGCCTCCGTAAAAATGCACGTCTTGCGCGACATTGCCGCCATCGTGGATTCCCGCCAGCCCTGAGCCAATGTGAAAGTCGATATGCGCGAGAAAGCAATGCTGAGCGTAATGCGCGCGCACCCCTACCGCGCCCGGATTCCCGTCTTGTATGTCAAAGTCGATGTTGCTGATGGCAGAATAAAATGTGCCCGGAGACGCATCGGGCACCGTTTCGCCCGCACTCGGCCGACCGCCCGCAAAGAACACCATATAGGTGGGACCATGCTGAAATCCCACTGTGTTTGCGGCGAGAACCAACGAGGGCCGCGTCGCCCCAAACCCAATCAGTCGAATGCCCGGCCAGATATAGATGGTCTTCGTTACACGGTAGTGGCCCGACGGAATGAACAGAATTCCCTGGTTCGTTGTCTTCTGTACCTTATTAATCGCCTCTTGCAAAGCGGAAGAATCGTCCGCAATGCCATCGCCCCTCACCGCAAAATTATCCGGAGTGAGATAAATCGCCTTCGGGTCGTCGAGGCGCGCTGCGTAATAGGAAGTTGCGAACAGCGGACTGACTGAAAGCAGCAGGCATATGGCGATTCCCGCCATCACCAGAGCGAGCCGACTATTTCTTGCGGTTGGAATCATCGCTCTCGTCCCCGGTTTGATCCCGATGTAAATCGCCGTACACTTCGCGGAGCTTTTCCTTCATGCCCTTATATTTTTGATATTCCTCCAGTTCGCGTTGCGCATCTTCTCCGCGCCCTGTCTGACGATAAATCGTGCTCAGCCGAAAGTGGGCGACGGCGCTGGTCGGATCGAGTTGCAGAGCGTGCTGCAAAAGCGCCTCGGCTTTTTTCGGCTCATTGAGCGACATCATAACTTTCGCTAACCCTATACTCGCTTCCGGATCGCTCGGCTGCAGTTGAATCGCCCGATCGTAATGATCCGTAGCTGCCTTCAAATCCCCCGCCTGGAAAGCGATTTCGCCAAGCCTGCGCTCCGATTGCTCATCCATCGGATTCGCCGCCAGCGCCGCCCGATACTGGCTTTCCGCTTCCTGCCGCCCCTCGTCCGTCCCCAAAATGCTAAGCATTTCCGCCAGTTCAAAATGAAGTCCCGGCAGTTGCGGATCCAACTTCAGCGCCGCCCTGTAATTCTCGATCGCCTCCGCCGTGCGCCCACGCTTTGCCAGTTCATGCGCCAGTGCCTGGTGCATCCGCGCCGAATTCGGCTCTACTACCGACAGGCTGAGCAGCGACTCGTCGGTGAGACTGGAGTAGATTCTATAAGCCGTGTAGAGAATGGCTCCGTTCGTAGGCTCAAGCTTCCGCAGCGTGCCGACCGTTGCCGCAGCCTTCTCCAGATCGCCCGTCGCCGAATAGATTTCGATCAACTCCATTCCCGTTTCAACTCGAACCTTCTCCTCCGCTACGTTCGGAAACGCCTTCTCCAGATCGCGCAGGCCAGCCCCGACATCGCCCGTCCGCTTTTCGCCGATGCCAAGCAGAGCCTCCGTCTTCCACAGCGTAGGCCGCAACTTCAGCGCCGCCCGCAACTCCGGAATCGCATCCGCGTACGCTCCCTGAAAAAAAAGCACCGCACCGAGATTGCCATGTGCATCCACATTCTTAGCATCGATCGCGAGTATCGCTCTAAATTCAAGCACCGCCAGATCGGTCCTATTCTCTTTCAGATATTCCGCCGCCTTGCGCGTGTGCGATTCAATCTGCTGCTGACGGCTCGCGTTAGTTTGCGCAAAACTTGAAAGCGATCCAAGAAAAAAGCCCACTAACAAGAAGACAATGACAGCGACGGTTCTCATGTCAGGATTGTACGGTGGACTGCAGAGTCGTTGAACCCCGGTTGCTCTCAGCGCAAAGGGAAGGGCGGCATTGCGCTGCCGCCCTTGACGTTGCGGGGGAAGGTACGCATATCAGAACGAAATGCGCGCGCTGATTTGACCCGTTCGAGCGGCAACTGAGACGCCATTGTTCTGGGTCGCGTTGTTGATCTCGCCGAAATTACTCCCGCCAAAGTTCTGGCCCGGAATACCCAGGCTGGGATGGTTGAAGACGTTGACCCAGTCGGACCGGAGTTCCAGTTTAACCCGCTCCGTAAAGCTAAAGTTCTTGGCAAACGACAGGTTAAAGACAGTCAATCGTGGGCCGCGCAGCGAGTTCCGTCCCTCATTGCCGAACGTGAACGGGCCGGAGCCGGGTGTCCACGCGTTGGCAAAAGCATTGACGTTAAACCATTGGTTGATTCCCGGATTGCTAACATGCGTCGATGCGATGACATTTGGAAACCAATTGCATCCATTATTGACGTCGCCCCCAGACGCCGTTCCACCAACATTGTTAGCGCAACCGGTTAAGCTTGAGTTCAAGTTAGTCTGGTTGACCACAGTGAAAGGAACGCCACTCTGAGTAATCATGGTTCCTGCAATTCTGAATCCACCGACCGCTTCATCCAGTATGGTATTACCGCTCAGATAAGGCTTCCCTTTGCCGAACGGTAGCTCGTAAGAAACATATCCCTT
The DNA here is from genome assembly GCA_963800565.1 of uncultured Acidobacteriaceae bacterium. Taxonomy (GTDB): domain Bacteria; phylum Acidobacteriota; class Terriglobia; order Terriglobales; family Acidobacteriaceae; genus Acidiflorens. The sequence continues at coordinate 659,459 of CAWDBM010000006.1, read as the reverse complement.
ATATGCATTGGGAATATCGAAGTTGGAATTTCCATAATTTCCTTTAGGGTCGTTTCCAACCTGCCAATACTGTGTCCCGCCGCGACTACCCCATCCACCCGAATCCTGATCATCCAGGAAGTGCGACCAGGTGTAGTTGAAACTGAACATCAGTCCATTGGACAAGCGCTTGTTGATGGTAGCTTGGAACGCATTGTAGTTCGTAAGGGCATTGTAGTTATAGCCCTGGAGCGATCCCCATGCCGGGAAGGGACGATCTGCCTGCACCAACGCGGCCGCTGCCCCAATATCGGCCAACCCGGTTGGGTTAGTGATCTGGTTAATGTCCGTTCCATATTGTAGGTTCGAGGCGTGACTCCCTACATAAGCGAGCGACGCCATGAAATCGCGTAAGAATTCGTGCTGCACGCTCAACTGCCACTGATTGATTCGACCCACTGGGACGTCGTAGGGTACATAAGTCTGACCTGAGGGGTTTGATACGTTGAGGTACGCCGACGCAACTTTGGTCCCTCCGACGTAACTTAGGAATGGATTTGCCTGAGCGGCGGTCGCGGAGAGAGTGAGGAGTGGCGGCCCGGCGCCACCGGTCTTGTCGGAGAAACTACCGCTGAATTGGTCGGGCGCTCCCAACCCCAATCCGTTGCCGTAGTCGTCGTCGCTGAAGTTGTACGAGTACATTCCAAACCCGCCTCTGACGACCGTGTCGTTCCTGATGGACCAGGCAAAACCGATGCGCGGCAGGAAGACGTCCCGAATCGGCTTCTGCAAAGAGGTTCGGTCGTTCTGCGGAGCGAACCACATCGAGCCTAACGAGCCGTTTGCCGAGCCGCAAGGAGTGCCATTTTGATCGACGGTGCAAACCAACGTAGTATTCGGATCGAAACCGCCGATGGAGTCATATTTCTCGGTGAGTCCGGTGGTTGCTACGTAGCGCAAGCCGAGGTTTATCGTTAGGTTTGTGCGTAGCTTGAAGTCATCCTGGACGAACAACTGCGGACTCTTCAACCGACCGTACTGAATCGCCGTGTTATTCGCGCTCCAGTTCTGTACGTCGCCCAGCAGGAAATCAGCCAGGCCAGCTCCGGTCGTCCCTGCCGAGGCGGTCTGCAGCGCGGTATAGTTTCCGGTGAATGAGAAATTGCCCGCCGTAACATTTCCCCACGGCGTCACATTCGGCTGCCCCATCAATACCTCGACGCCGAACTTCAGAATGTGTCGGCCATGAATCAGGGTAATAACATCCGATGGATCATAGAGGTTCTCAATGTAGACGGCGTTCGTGCCGGGCGCTACGCCGCCCGAGCAACAGAGTCCGGCGCCGCCTACGCTTATCGACGGGAAAACGTTCGCCTTAGCGTATTGCAAACCCAGCTCGGATTCGTTGTTGTACCCAACCGAGTCGGGAATGAACCAGTTGCCTTGCTTGGTGTAGGCCATGCGGAGCTCGTTGACCAAGGTCGGCTTGAGCTGCGAAGTGATCGTAGCTTGGACGGCATAACCGTCGACGTCGCCCGAAAAGCAGTTGAGCGGGCAGGCAAACGGCCCGTATTTCATAGGCTCCAGCGTATTTTTCTGCCCGATCGAAAAGGTCAGGCGATGCTTCTGCGAAATGTCGTAGTCGATGCGACCGAAATACCGGAGAGTCGGTTCGGGGGTGGGCAGAATGGTGGTGAAGTTGTTGTTAAGGGCTCCTGGTGCGCCGGTGTTAGGCAGAGGGAACAGCTTGGTCAGAATGTTCGCCGCCACAGGATCCAGGCGGGAGGCCGGAATCACGTTGAGGCCAGCAAGCGCTCCAGTATTTTCCGTCATGAACGCAGTTCGAGTGCAAACCGGCGGAGCTGGCGGCGGTGGTGTCGTACAAGTGGTGGTCGCGGGATCATAGAGGATTGGCAGACCGGACGCCGTGAAATCCAAATTCGGCCCGAGCGGCCCCAACCCTCTCTCTGCCAGTGTAGGAGTGCTGCCGAGCGTGGGAGGTGCCGCGGCACCCTGATGGATCTTGTCGCGGACGAAGAAGAAGAACAATTTGTTCTTGATGATGGGGCCGCCGATGGAGCCGCCCCACTGGTCGTAACGCAAGTATGCAGGTTGTGCTGGAACTCCGTTAACCTGGAAGTAGGGGGCTGCATTCAAAAAAGTGTTCTGAAAATACTCATAAGCTGAACCGTGAAAGCGGTTGGTTCCGCTCTTGGTGATCTGGTTGAAGACGGCGCCGCCAATGCCATATTCGGCCGAGAACGAAGAAGTCGTGATTTGGACTTCCTGCACCGCCTCAAACAACGTGTTGTCCACGTTGTTGCTCACCGGCAATTGAACGACGCCGCCATCCTGGAGGAAGTTGGCGTAATTCGGTAGGTTTCCATTGAGCGAGATGGCATCGCCAGCGTTATAAGCGCCGCTGCCCTCCGAACTCGGCGCGGTCGAAGTGCCGGCGGCTCCGGGCAGCAGAATATTGAAGTTCGCCCAATCGTTGCCGGTGATTCCACCGCCAATCTGCGGCAGCGCGCTCATAGTTTTCGATTCAAGAACCGTCCCCAGGTGAGAAGTTTCTGTCTCCAACAGCGGGACGCCGCCCGCCTCCACCGTGATTGTTTCCGATACGGCGCCGACGTCAAGGGTGGCATTCTCGGTGATCACATCTACCTGCAGGGTCACAGGACCGATTACAACTTTCTTAAAGCCCTTCGCAGTGATGATGATGTTGTAGTTTCCGGCGGGGGTTGAAACTGTGTCGTAGATGCCGTCCTGGTTGGTGACGAACTCCTTCGTCTCTCCCGTATCAATATTGGTGACGGCGACGGTCGCATTCGGAACAACGGCTCCAGCAGCGGTTATGGTGCCGCGAATTTCGCCGGTGTTTCTGCTTTGTGAGAATGCTGGCACGGCCATTGCGGCCAGGAAAGTAATCGCGAGTGTCCAGCGGATGAAACGCGTCATGGAGTTTCTCCTTAGCTCAGCGTGTTAGATCACGGCGTATTAGCTCGACATGGTTCCCATCCCCCACGGACGGGCGCTCGGATTCAAAACTTCGAAGTGCGAAACTGGCCGGCAAAGGCGCTGCTGTTCATCACAGCAAAATGCAAACCAAGTTACCCAAGTCTCCACCGATTGCAATCCTGTTGCGGTATTCAACAAAATCGCTTCAGTAAACAACAAAAGCGGTTTAGTATAGTGTGAAAGCATTAAGCTCTCGGACCATGCTTGCTGTCAAGAAGTTTTTTATTCGGACCGGCACTGAGCCTATGAAAAAGTGTAAGCTGCTATTCTTGAACTCCCGATGACAAAGAAGCGACTCAGCGGAAAGTCGGCGCACCAATCGAAATCGCCGGCCAGATCCCCGGCCAAAGCGGTCAGCTTGCGAACCCTCGCCGATTTTTTGAAGCTCTCTCCGGCAACCGTCTCGGTCGTCATGAACGACTCGCCCGCCGCGAAGGCAATTCCTGCGCACACCAAAGAGAGGATCAAAAAAGCCGCCCGTCAGCTCCACTATCGGCCGAACTTCTTCGCCCGCTCGCTTAGCCTGAAGCGCGGATTCATGATTGGAGTCCTCACACCGGAGCTGAGCGATGGTTATCACACCATGGTGATGAGCGGAATTGGCGACTACCTGATGCGCGAAGGTTATTTCTATTTGAGCGCCCACCATCGCCACAAAGCCGACCTTATCGAAGAGTATCCGCGGTTGCTGATGAGCCGCGGCGCCGAGGGCATAATCGCGATTGACACTGTCCTGACCCATCGCCTCTCGGTTCCGGTTGTGGCGATCGCCGGGCACGAGAAGATTCCGGGGATTACTAATGTTGTTCTCGACCATCGCCGCGCTGCGGAGTTGATCCTGCGCCATCTGTTCGATCTCGGCCATCGGCGCATCGCGTTCATGCACGGCCAGCCTTTCAGTTCCGATTCCGACGATCGCTTTCGCAACCTCGTGAACATGGCTCCAGAATTGGGTCTCGAAGCTTCTCCCGAGCTCACCGTGCAATTGGAACGTGATCTCACGTCGCCGGAACTGGGTTATCCAGTGGTACAGCAACTCCTCAATCGAGGCCAGAAGTTCACGGCGTTGGTCGCCTTCAATGACATGTCCGCGATCGGGGCCATCCGCGCGCTGCGCGATGCCGGCTTGCGCGTGCCTGAGGACGTTTCCGTGATCGGGTTTGATGACATTCAGGCGTCCGCTTACATGATGCCGAGGCTGACCACGATCCGGCAGCCTCTGCGTCAGATGGGGGAACTCGCGGCCAAACATCTTTTGCAGCGAATCTCCAAAGGGAACGGACGCGCCCCTCAAACCATATCGATCGCACCAGAGCTCCTGGTTCGCGAATCGACTGGCCCAGTTCCCCTGGAAGCTATTTCGAAGCCCACAAATCGAAGTAGAAAATCCTCTCCCGTCGACTTCGATGGGGGAGTCTTCTAAACTTTCGTGGTGGCAATGACGGGACGCGACCCGGGCCAGCGTCCCTGTCCTGCGAGACCGATAGGACAAGGTTGTCAGGCTGAGGAAGAGGCGGTTGCGGTGTGGTCTCTGTGGCATTCGAATTCCCCGTTGCCCTAATTACACCTTCCGGTGGATTGCTTTTTAAAGGGCGCCACGTTTTTAGCTGCTGGACTGAGCGCGCGCTGGACGTCATCCGGCGTTGCTTTTCTGACCTAGTACAATTCTGCTATTTACTGGTTGGCGAAGTTAGCCCCCATCGAGTGCTCTTGTCAAGAGAAAAATAACGTTATTCTAGATAAACAGTGGTGAATATGGTATTTTGGATATTTGCGCAAGGAATATCGATATTCTTTGCACTACTTATTCGTCAACATCGTGAAGTAAATTCAAATTGAAGATGGAATATCGATATTCTTGACAACCTTGTGTATTTCACATTCGCCTTGGTGGCGAGCCTTCTCTTCATATACAATCCATTGGCCACTAAGCGGTAAGCGCGAGCGGTAACGTAAACGTTAGGATCCTCCCGAGTCTGGCGAGCGAATGAAAACACTTCAGAAGGCACCGCAAAATAAAGCTGGCAGGATCCCAAAGTCAGCAGTGACGCTGAAATCGGTAGCTGAACTCGTTGGCCTTACCGCGAGCACTGTTTCCGCGGTTCTCAACAGTTCTTCGGCTGCGCGTTCCGTCCCGCCCCATACAAAAAAGAGGATCGTGGCGGCCGCTCGCGCCCTCGATTACCGTCCGAATTTTTTTGCGCGTTCACTACGGGTTAAGCGCACCTACATGATCGGAGTGATTCTGGAGGAAATCGGCGACGCTTACGGCTCTCTGGTGATCAGCGGAATCGAACGGTATCTTCGAAAGCAAAACGTCTTCTTTCTTACCGTCGCCCACCGCCACGACAAGAAATTGCTCTCCTCTTACTCAACTGTCCTCCGCGAGCGCGGCGTCGAAGGTTTCATAACAGTGGACACTTTACTGACCGAAGAGCCGGCGCTGCCCACGGTGGCAGTTGCAGGACATCGTCGCATCAAGGGCGTCACAAACATTGTCATAGATCATCGCCGCGCCGCAACGCTCGCTCTCACTCACCTCGCCGACCTAGGCCATGAAAGAATCGCCTTCATGAAGGGTTCGAAGTTGAGCGCTGATTCCGTTGAGCGGTGGAACGCGATCTGTGAAGTTGCTGCGAAGTTGGGAATTCGCATGCGCCCGGAATTGATCATCGAACTCAAGGGCGATGATCCCACTCCAAACCTCGGCTACCCATTCGCCAAACAATTGCTCGAACGCAAGCAGCCCCTTACAGCCCTGTTTGCCTACAATGATATTTCTGCAATTGGTTCCATCTGTGCCTTGCAGGAAGCGGGCCTGCGTATCCCCGACGACATATCAGTGGTCGGCTTCGATGACATTCAGAGTGCTGCTTATATCAATCCGCCGCTCACCACCGTGCGACAACCGCTGATCAAAATGGGCGAGATGGCTGCGCGGACATTGCTCGATCGAATCGAGGGAAAAATGAAGTACGTCCCGGAAATCGCCATTGAACCAGAACTAGTCGTGCGCAAATCGAGCGCGCAGGCTCGCGTTTAACCCTCTCTTGGAATGGGTGTCACGAGGCTTTTACGCCAGATGGATTGAGAGTGGTTGAGTGCATTTGCTGAGTCACCGTCTTTTCTGCCAACACAAGAAGCTGACCTTCGGAGGTCTTTGTGAAAAGCAAGCTAGCGCTCCTGCTGATCTTTTTGCCTGTCAGCCTTGAGACCCTCGCGCAGGCGCCCTCAGCCTCCACTCCGGCCATCGAGGCCCGCGCGGACGCGATGCTCAAACAACTCTCCCTGCAAGAAAAAATCGACCTCATCGGTGGCCTCGACAATTTCTACATTCGCGACATCGCTCACATCGGCCTTCCCCGTTTAAAAATGGCCGACGGACCGGCTGGCGTACGCAACTACGGGCCATCTACAACTTTTGGTGGCATCGGACTGGCTGCAACTTGGGATTCGCAGCTTGCCGAGCGCGTCGGAGCCTTCATCGGTCACGATGCTCGCGCTCGCGGTGTTCACTTCATGCTCGGCCCCGGCGTCAATATATATCGTGCTGCGATATGTGGCCGGAACTTCGAGTACTTTGGCGAGGACCCGTTCCTGTCCTCACGCACCGCTGTCGCATACATCAAAGGCATGCAGAGCGAAGGCGTGAGCGCGACGATCAAGCACTTCGTCGCCAACAATCAGGAGTATGACCGCCATAACGGCGACTCCATCATCGATGAGCGCACGCTGCGCGAGATCTACCTGCCCACCTTCGAAGCTGCGGTAAAAGAAGCGCATGTCGGCGCCATCATGGATTCCTACAATCGGACGAACGGCCTGCAGATGACCCAAAACCCATACCTGAATACCGAAGTCGCCAAGAAAGAATGGGGATTTGACGGCATCATGATGTCTGACTGGGATGCAACCTACGACGGTGTGGCCGCAGCCAACAGCGGTCTCGATCTCGAAATGCCCTCCAGCAAGTTTATGAATCGCGCCACGCTTTTATCCGCCGTAAAATCCGGCCAAGTCAGCGAAGCTACGATAGACGATAAAGTGCGCCGCATCCTCCGCACCGCAATTCGATTTGGCTGGCTCGATCGTGAGCAGACTGATCTCTCCATTCCGCTTCTCAACGAAAAGGGAGACACTGTCGCGCTGGAGGCGGCGCGGTCCGGCATGGTGCTGCTCAAGAATGACGGCAATCTTCTGCCGCTGGATAAATCAAGGCTTAAATCCATCGCCGTCATTGGACCCGACGCATATCCGGCGCAAGTGGTCGGCGGGGGCAGCGCTAGAGTCCGTCCCTTCACCGCCGTCAGTTTCCTCGAGGGCGTCAGCGGATACCTGAAAGATAAAGCTACCGTGTATTACGAGGAAGGAATTCCTTCGCTCGCGGAGATGGCCGACGCTACCAACTTCACCACCGATGAAGGTGGCAGTCAGCCGGGGCTGCTCGCCGAGATTTTCAATAACCCTACGTTGAGCGGAGAACCTTTTCTGCGCCGAACCGACGACCACGTCAACTTCGGGCGCTTCCTAGGCGATGGTGCTAGGGAAGATGGCGTGTCAGCACGATGGACGGGCTATTTCACTCCGAGTGCTCCGGGAGAGTACGTGCTTTTCGCCCAAGCGTCGGGCGAGGAAGGCGGTTCCCGTGTCTACGTCGGGGATAAACTGGTGATCGACAATTGGGATCACGCCTATGCGCGGCTAGGCCAAGTCCGCATGTACTTTTCGAGCGGAGCGCACAAGATCCGCTTCGAATATTTCGTGCACGGAAGTTGGAGCGGCCCAAACGTAAAACTGGGCATCCTCCGTCCAGAAACTGCTGTGACTGCAGCCGCGAAAAGGATCGCATCGACCGCCGACGCCGTAATCATTGCAGTCGGCTTCGATCCCAGCAGCGAAAGCGAAGGCAGCGACCGCACTTTTCAACTTCCTCCCGCGCAAGATGAACTTATCCAGGCATTAGCGGCGGTGAATAAAAACATCGTCGTCGTAGTTACATCCGGCGGCGGAATTGACATGACGCGCTGGCTCGATCATGTGCCTGCGCTCTTCGAGGCGTGGTACCCCGGCCAGGAGGGCGGCACCGCTCTCGCTCAACTCCTCTTCGGAGAATATTCCCCCTCCGGCAAACTCCCGGTCTCCTTCGAGCGCCGATGGGAAGACAATGCCATACATGACAATTACTATCCGAAGAGTGCCGACAAAAAAATTCTCTACGCCGAAGCCGTGTTCCTGGGCTACCGCTACTTCGACCAAGCGCAACTGAAGCCTGCATTCCCTTTCGGCTTCGGCCTCTCCTACACGACATTTGCCTATAAAAACCTTTCCATAACTCCGGCGCATGCGACTGGAGATCAGTTAGTGACCGTCGGCTTCGACGTCACCAACACCGGCACTCACCCGGGATCCGAAGTTGCCGAAGTTTACGTCGGCGAGACGCATCCCGCCGTTCCGCGGCCGGTGAAAGAACTGAAAGGCTTCGCGAAGGTTCAACTCAGCCCAGGCGAAACTCGCCACGTTTCCGTCCCACTTGATCGCCGCGCCTTTGCCTACTACAACGTGAAAAATCGCGATTGGACAGTCGACGCGGGCGATTTCAACATCTATGTCGGAGGGTCCTCGGCGCACATGGAACTGACGGACAAGATAACGCGTTCAACTCCGTGAAATACCTCGCAATTGATCTCCGAATAGGCGTCCGGGATTAGGTGGGCGCCTCGGTGCTGAGAAAGTGTGGTCTATGATTCGAATACCGGAGAGACGACGACTCTATTCGCACGCTTATTAGGAGCGTCGCATGGCCAACACTATCGTCTCAAGTAACGACGCCGCAAGCTCCATGATGCCCCATGGCAGCCTCGGACGCGCCCGCTGGACAGTCTGCACCATGCTCTTCGCCGCGACCTCCATCAACTACATGGACCGCCAGGTGATCGCGCTGCTCAAGCCAACTCTCGAACACAGCATTGGCCTGACCGAAATAAATTACGGCTACATCGTCGACGCATTTCAGATCGCCTACGCAATCGGCCTGCTGGTCGCCGGCCGACTCATCGACAAACTGGGCACGCGCATCGGCTACATGCTGGTTATGGCGGTCTGGAGCCTCTCCGCCATGGGCCACGCGCTGGCCAGCACCGTACTAGAATTTAGCTTCGCGCGCTTTTTCCTTGGGCTCGGCGAGGCTGGCAACTTTCCCGCCGCGATCAAAACCGTGGCCGAGTGGTTTCCGCAGAACGAACGCTCATTCGCTACCGGCATTCTTAATTCCGGCGCAAATATTGGAGCCATGCTGGCTCCAGCGATCGTCCCTGGGATCGCTCTACGCTGGGGGTGGCACGCTGCCTTTCTAATCACCGGTCTGTTCGGCCTTCCGTGGATGCTGTGGTGGTTTCGCCGTTATCGCGCCCCGGCAACTCACCTCGTCGCTGTGGAGAATACGTCTACCTCCATACCCTGGCGCCGATTGCTGCAGTTCCGGCAGGCGTGGGCATTTTCAACTGCGAAATTTCTCACCGATCCCATCTGGTATTTCTACCTCTTCTGGCTCCCCTCCTACTTCAGTTCGAAATTCGACCTGAATCTTTCACATCTCGGGCTGCCGCTGATTATCATTTATAACGTGTCAGCCTTTGGCAGCATTGCCGGAGGTTGGTTGCCTGTACCTTTCCGGCGTATCGGAATGTCAACTATCGGGGCGCGGCTTGTAGCCATGCTCATCTGTGCTTGTCTGGTCGTTCCCATCTTTGCGGCCAGCGATGTCAAGTCGATGTGGTCTGCAATAGCCCTGATCAGTCTTGCCGCTGGAGCGCACCAGGGCTGGTCCGCTAATCTCTTCACCACCGCATCGGATATGTTTCCGCGCACCGCGGTGGGATCGGTAGTCGGTATCGGAGGCATGGCGGGATCGGCGGGCAGTGCGCTTTTTGCCTTCTTCGCTGGCCACATTCTGCAAGTTACGCACAGCTATGCGACGCTCTTTGCCATCGCTGCCAGCGCTTACCTGTCAGCGCTCGTCGTGTTGTGCATGCTCGCGCCCGGACTAAGAGGAGTGGAACTGCCGGCGTGAAGACCATGGAATGGCTGAACTATCATTGGTAAGCGGAGGCTAATGGCATGATGCATACACGGCGCACGGTGCTTGCTGGATTAGGACTGGCTGGATTGGGAGCGGCGGTGAAGCCTCTCGCCAAAGCCGCGTCATTACTTATTGACCCGACAGCGACAGACGGCAGGTGTCCGTTTCGTCTCGCGGTGATTAATGACGAGATCACACAAGACTTCGAGAAAGCGTGTCAGATTGTCTCTGGCGATTTCGGGCTAGGCTGGATCGAGCTGCGCTCGATGTGGAATAAGAACGTAACCGAACTCGGCGCGAAACACATTGACGAGGCGTGGAAGATTCTTGCGGAACACAAGCTGCGAGTGACGGATATTGCCAGCCCGCTGTTCAAGACTGATTGGCCGGGAGCCCCGAGATCGTCGCAGAGCGAAACGCGCGATCAGTTTCATGCAGACTTCGATGCCAGCGCACAGGACCAACTGCTCGAGCATTGCATCACCCTCGCAAAATCTTTCGACACAGACAGGATTCGCTGCTTCGACTTTTGGCGGTTGGATGATCAGAAGCCTTATCGTGAGGCGATTAATACGAAGTTGCGGCAAGCGGCGGAGCGCTGCGCCAAGGATAACATTGTGCTTCTACTGGAGAACGAAATGTCGTGCAATACCGCGACGGGCGAAGAAGCGGCTGCGGTGCTGAAGGCGATTCCAAACCAGAACTTCATGCTGAACTGGGATCCGGGCAATGCCGCTGCGCTGGGCAGCACGCCTTATCCAACCGGCTATGACGCGCTGCCCAAAGAGCGTATCGGGCATTGCCACTGCAAAGACGTCGTCCGCAAACACGATCATAAATATGATTGGGCACCGGTCGGCGGCGGCATTGTGGACTGGGTGGGGCAATCGCAAGCTTTGCAGCGCGACGGCTTTCACTATAGTTTAAGTCTCGAAACCCATTGGCGAGGCGCGGGCTCGCCCGAAGCTTCGACGCGGATCAGCATGGAAGGGCTCAAGAAGGCATTGACGAGGGCCGGAATTTCCTGTTGATCAGGAGTGTTGAGTGGTTTTAAAGGAGACATCAATGGTGACACGACGTGAATTTCTCGATGCGCTCGCGGTAGGTACTGCGGGACTGGTGGTAGGAACCACGGCAAAAAGTTATGGCCAGATTCTCGGAGCGAATGAGCGAGTTAATTTTGCGGTGATTGGGCTGAACGGCCGCGCCTAGGGGCAAGGCCATGTACAACAATCCAAGCACAATTGGTATCCTGCTAATCGAGGCGACCTTGTTCGCCGCTCCTGGCTGCGGCAACTGGCTGTTTGAAGGGCAGAAGAGCAGTAACAGCAGTTCCAGCATCACTGGACCGGACATCCAGAGTTCCACCAAGCTGTGTGACCCGCTCACGCATGCCCCGGAGACCAACTCCCATTGGTCCGGCCGTCGAGAGACTGAGTCGCGTCTCGACCGGCATGCCCTTACCTTGATCGCGAATCTCAAGCTGAATATGGCCGTCAGATTGTATCAAGCAAACCTCGGCTGTGGCGCTGCCCGAATGACGATGTACGTTGGTAAGGCATTCTTGTACGATTCGGAAAATAGTGATCTCAAAGTCTGATACCAAGCGCCCGAAATTGGGCGGAAGCTCCAACTTGGTGTCAATGCCGCTCCGCTTTGCAAATCCATCGATGTACCACTGTAGTGCAGATGGAAGACCTACTTCGTCCAAAAGGGGCGGGTGCAACAAGTGTGAAATCGTGCGCAGTTCACTGGTTACATCCTTCAACAGGAGTTCACTGTCAGAAAGAAGTTGCGCTTCTCTCGCATTCGGCTTGATCGATGCTTTAAGCTGCCCCAGGTTCATTGCCAGCGCTGCAAGGATCTGACCGGCGCTGTCGTGGAGTTCCCGTGCCAACCTTCGGCGTTCTTCATCCTGCGTTCTCAATAATTGAGCGCTAAGTTGACGCGTAGCTTCTTCCGCCGCTTTACGCTTTGTGATGTCCGTGTTTATCGCGAGCCAGCCCGTAAGATTCTTGTGCGCGTCTTTGAGCGCTGTCCATCGGCTGGCAACAGTCACTTTGGTGCCATCCCGCTTCGTATGGACAAGCTCCCCTTGCCAATCGCCTTCTTCACGCCACCTAGCGATTTCCTCAAATGGGATAGGAAACTCTGTACGTAACAATTCGTGAGGCGATCTGCCTATGACCTCTGCCCTTGCCCATCCATACAGGCGTTCAGCGCCTTTGTTCCAATAAGCAATCTTTTCATCCGAACCGCTAACAAAGATTGCATCATTGGCGGCGTCCAATCGCTCCGCTTGTGCTCTCACTTTTGCGGCTTCTTGCGCAAGTTCAAAAGTCCTCTCTTCCACTCGCCGCTCCAGCTCTTCGCGAGCCTCGTTCAGTCGCAGCCCCTTCTCGCGGTTGGCCTCACCGAGAGCAATTAAAGCCACACAAGCTAAAACGCAAGCGATAAGCTCATGAACATCTCTTCTGTCAGCGATCGAGAACGAGTTACGCGGATCGATGAACCAGTACACAATACCAGCGGTCCCAACCGCGGCGGTGAGGATTGATGGCCCGAGACCACAAACCAGGGCGGAGAAGACTACTGCTAGGTAGACCGTTACATAGAAACCAGCGTGCCCAAGCAGGGGTTCCAGAAGACCGCGCAGCACGATTGAGAGCATTGCGCTCGCAAGCGCGACCGCATAGCGTCCCCAGACATAGTGCTGAGGCAAGGGAGAGAGAATTTTCGATGCGCGAGAAGGTATTGAGCCCGCCATACCAGTCTCATCTAAAATGGTATTCCATGTTATGACAAATCCGTTAGAAATGAGGGTCTTTTTTGTCGGGTCTGGTCAATTTCCGGTGTTCGACAGCGAACAGAGCATGTGATGCCGATCCAATGATGTCGCAGACTCGTTTCCCGCACAAACTGCGGACGGCGATTAAGCATCAAAAGACGGAATGTACTAATATTTAGGGCGGTTACGCGGTCATGCGTCCTAAGGGCAAAACCGCTCTCCCGGAATGGTCTCGCAAGATCGAGACCCTGCGCCGCCCTCTGACGCACACCCAGAGCGGCCTGGCCCATGAGCTAAATACTTCTGCTATGTCGGTTTCCAGGTGGGAGCGGGGAGCCCAGGAACCTCCCGCCGATCTGTGCATTCAGCTCGGGAATCTCGCCGGCGATCCGGAATGCTGGTACTTCTGGGAGCGTGCGGGGCTGCATAGCGCCGATCTCATGCGCGTCCTTCCTGCGGCCCGGTTACGCCCAAGCACAGCGCGGCTTTCTTCCCGGCTAAAAATCATCCATGCTGGTGCGAGCCAACGTTTGACTAAGGAGCGACAGCTAGTCGCAATACCTCTGTTGCCGGTTCGTGCTGGAACTCATGGCGTAAAGGGAGACCGCGTGGCTAGGTTCGATCAAACCTCGCCAGAATCAATGTTTGCCGCACCGAGTGAATGGTGCCCGAATCCCGCATTCACGAGCTGCCTTCGTGTCAAGGGCAATTCGATGTCGCCGGCGATTCAGGGTTCGTGCGTGAGCAGTTCTACCTAGCTGCTGTAGCGCAGAACCTGAAACGACTGGTGCGGTTCCTCAACAAGAGAGCGCAACCAGCAATGGCAACCGTGTAAGAAAAGACTCCGCAAGAAAAACACGAACCGGAAGAAACTCCCCTGAGGGAAAACGCGTCTTCGAACCGAGTTTTTCAACACCAACAGGCGATTACACGTGCGCCGTGAAAAGGCACTGGTCCACTGCGGGTGAGAGTCCCGCCCGGGAACTGGTTCGCTCCACCCGGAAGCAATCGGAGCGGCGGTGGAGGAAACGAAGCCGTCGGAGCCTCCGGGGTAGAAGGTCGCTTAGGGCGACTTGGCAAGCATGTAGGCCGTAACGTGAGTGAACGCTGAGCAGGCCTCGAAACATGTAACGCAGGAGCCGACCCACCGTGTAATTGGGGAAGGCCGACGTTGATGGAAACAGTACGAGCGAACAGGATCCATCGAACCTGCCGGGGTAATGGCGACGGCATGCAGGCAAAAAAGGGACCAACTGCAACACGGGAAACCCGAGCGGTGATCGCAAGTCGCGGTCAACTGGCAACTCGCGAGAGTCAGGCTGGGCCGTCTGGGGTGACGGAGAGGCTCGTAGTACCAAGGAAGCCGGGTAACTCCGGTCGAGGGAAGGGGCCTCAGTTAAAGACGGACGCAAGAAGCAACGAAGGGCATGGGGATTTGACGATGAGTCTAGCCACCCCAGGATTGTGTTCAGGAGTTGCAGACGGCGTCACACGCTTCCTTTACTTATCCATGAGGCGTGTGTCTTTTCCGAGAGCCGGATGCGGGAAATCCGCCTGTCCGGTTCGATGAGCGGGAACAGGAAACAGAACCACGCCAAACCGGACTGAGGTGACGAGGCGAAAGCCGAGTCGACTATCCACCGGGAGACTACAGTCACTGCGCCTGTTCTCGACTCTACTCAGAACCCTAACCCCTTACCCTGCCGGCCGCTCTGATTGGTCTGGAAGCTTGCGCCGGAGCCCACTTTGTGGGAACCGCACTGCGAGAACAAGGTCACCAGGTGCGGCTGATCCCGGCCCAGTTCGTCAAACCGTATCGCAAGTCGAACAAGAACGACTTCATCGATGCCGAAGCGATCGCCGAAGCCGTGACCAAGCAGAACATGCGCTTTGCCCAGCTCAAGACGCAGGAGCAACTCGATTGGCAAGCCATGCACCGGGTGCGGGATCGGCTGGTGCGGCGCCGCACCGCGCTGATCAATGAGATTCGTGGATTCTTGCTGGAGCGCGGCATCACGTTTGCGGCGCAGCCTATTCACCTGCGCAAGAACCTGCGCACCGTGATTGAAGATGCCGAGCAGAAGCTGAGCCCGCGCCTGCGCTGGCTGCTGGATCGCATGTGGCAAGAGTGGAAGCAGACAGAGACCGAGATCCAGGCGATCACTGACGAGATCGAGCGCATCAGTAATGAAGATGCACGCTGCCGGCAACTCCAGCAGATCCCCGGCTTCGGCCCACTGGTCTCCACCGCCACTGTGGCCGCTATCGGCAATGGCTCTGCCTTTCGTCGCAGTCGCAACTTCGCGGCTTGGGTTGGGGTGGTGCCACGACAGTACTCTACCGGGGGCAAGCAGAAGCTGTACGGCATCAGCAAGCGCGGCAACGTTTATCTGCGTCGCATGCTGATCCACGGTGCTCGCGCCGTATTGTTTCGCGTGAAGTACGACACTGCAGGATTCGGGCAGTGGGTGCAGCGGCTGGCCAAGCGTGCTCCACACAACAAGGTCGTGGTAGCGATCGCCAATAAACTGGCGCGCATCGCCTGGGCTGTGCTGTTCAGCGGATGAGACTATCGACATCAGCCGCTGCAGCCGCTGGCGGCGGCTTGATGGCCGTGGAAAAGACGCTGCGCTTGGAAAGCACAAAACGCTTTCCACTTTTCCACCGCTACGACGACGGAGTTAGAAAGAGTTCTACCAAGGTCTGCTGAGGAGAGAAGAAGACGAGAAGAACAGCCCAAGGGCGTGCCGGAAAACCTGATGGCGAAAATGCGTCCCTGGTGACCGAGGGATTTGTAAGGACCGACACGCGCGTATCATCATCGAGTGCCCGGAGAACATTCTCCACTTAGAGGCCGGATACATTTACGCGGACTGTCCCTTCGTCAACTTCAAACCTCTTGCAGTCCGGCGGCGGACCATACATTATCGCCAACCAACCGAGCGAGTTTCCAAATTTACAAATTGCGGATGGCGATGCTCGCATCTTATCCCAGGGGAGCTAGCGATGGCGACAACTGCAGACGCGGAGATCATCCTGAAGCTATACGACCTGCGGCGGGACGCGGAGATGCGCAAGGCGCGGGACTATATCGGCGGAGAGTTCTGGCCCGGCTCGTTCGAGGGCTTGTGGAAAGAGATCGGGATGACCGGCGACAAGAATCGGTGGTTCCGGCAGGTGTATGGGTACTGGGAAATGGCGGCGGCGCTGGCGGTTTGCGGGGCCGTGGACGAGGAGTTGTTCGTCGCCACGCAGATCGAGATGTTTTATGCGTTCGCAAAGATTAGTCCCTATGTGAATAGTTTTCGTGAGAAGACCCCGGATTTCATGATCTCGGTCACCACCTTATGCGAGCGGAACGCGAAGGCGCGGGAGCGGTTAGCGCACTACGAGGCGCAAATGCCGTTGTTACGACAGAGAATGACGGAAGATAAACCTAAGCAGTGAAATTGTCGTTTTCATCTTGTTCTCATTGATTGGGGAGGAAGGATGCGACTCGGCGGAGAAAAAGCTCAACGGACACCGGCCTTCTCATGAAATGCGATTTCACTCAAAACCCTTGCCGAAGGCATTTTAAGTGTAATCGGAATTTATCAACAGTTGCTAGGCGGCAATGTCACTCTGCGGCGAGTGCTGGCACGGAGTTTGCGATGGACAGTTCAGCAGCATCATGGAGCCCTCTCCAAATCCACCGCATCAGTGTCGTAGATCGAGTCCAAAGAGTGATCGAATATGAAAACGAAGGCTGGTCTTGCCGTCGGAGCAATTGGAGTCATCCTGCTCGGCATCGGTAAGTATTGGTATCACAATTTCACCGTCGAATTGCCGAAATATCAGCCTATAAGTATTGTCGTCAGACTCCCTCAGAATTGGACTCCGGAACAACGAGACTGGTTTCATCACGCCGATCAACGTAGCCGAGCCATGCGCGAAGCGAATGGCCCGGCGAAGTCAAAGGACTCCAGCCGCCCCATCGTCCCCGACGGGCAAGAATCGCACGCGCTACTGCGGAGGACGGTCGCCAGTCGTAGCCGTAGTCACGCCCGTGGTGTTTGCAGTATTGACCCCGCTTGTATTAGTCCCCGCATTAGTAATCGGTCGCGACTCCGCCGCAGGCGCAGAAGCAGGCGCAGGTGCAGGAGACCGATACGCACTGTTTTCAACCTTGTTCTCCGGAGGCTGCATCGCCACCACCTGATACGCCAACGTCTTCTTGTCCCCGTCCACCACTCTCAGATACAGACGGTCCTTCTTGATCTTGAATTCAGCCTCATGCCCCACCGGCAGCACCACCGCATGCTTCGTATCCACCGGCCGGATGCGATAATCCATGTCGTCCGTGCGCAGCAAATATTGCGGACACAACTTCTCGTTCGAATCCACGTGCTGCACTCCCACCGACGCCCACATGCTCCCCAGTCCCGTGACTCCTCGCTCCCGCGCGCCGCAAGGAACCGCCTGCATATTCTCCAGCATCCCTCTCTGCCCTTTTTTCTCTTTCGCCGTCGCAATCGACGGCACAAACAAAACCAGCAAGACCACCGCCGCAATCATTTTTTGAGCTCTCATAAGCCCCTCCCTGCAAGGTTCCCACCAAGAAACAAATGGGAGGCCAGCGTTTTCCACTGGCCTCCGCTCATTCGGATCGCTATTGATTCGAAGGAGATTTTGGCCTCGGCGTACGTCCAACCGGCTGCGCGTGGAAGCCGCCCTGCACGGACGTCGAGCTCATCACCCCCTGCGGATCCGCCGACAGTTGCTGGCTCACCGTAGGATGCGCTTGCAGATAGTCATTCAGCTCAGGATGGTTCGCCAGATAATCTTTGTTGCTAGCGAGCGTTGGATCACTCGACAGGTCCGCCGCAATCGTCGTGTGCCCACCCAGGAATTGCCCGAACCCCGTCAGTTCGCGGTTACGATCATCCGCGCTCTTTCGATTGCCGCCTAAGTGATCGCCGTCCCGGTCATAGCGGTCTTCATCCCGCATAAACGCATCCGGGTGCGCGCGGAACGCCGCCGACACATCGATGTGCGTCTTCAAATATTCCTGCAGCGCCGGATGATTCGCCACCCACTGCCGGTTGTCGATCAGCGAAGGGTCCTTCTTCAGTTGTTCCCCGATCTCCGGATGGCTATCCAGGAAGTGATTCATTTCAACTATGTCGCTGCGTGAAATGTTGCGATCGCTCGTTTCCCGGTCATAGCGCTCCTCATCCCGCATAAAAAGATTCGGATTCGCGCGGAACGTCGCGCTGATCTGCGGATGATTCTGCAGATACTCCTGCAGCGCAGGATGAGCCGATACCCATCCTCGGTTGTCGATCAGCGAAGGATCCTTCCGCAGTTGTTGCGCGATCTCCGGATGCTCATCGAGGAAATGATCCATGTCCGCGATCTCGCGACGAGTGATATCGTCGTCCCGTGTCGGCTGGTTCGGTCCAACCCGGTCTGGCGGTGATGGTTGATTCGGTCCCACCTGGCTTGGTGGCACCGGCTGATTCGGGGGAACCGATGGATTCGGCGGTACCGGCTGCATCGTCTGTCCACTCACCAATGCGCCGCCTGAGAACAACATCCCCAAAGCAAGCAACGGCGCCAAAGTGCCGGATAAAGAACCGCGCGCATAAAGTTTCGTCTTGATTGCCATATCCACAACCCTCCAG
This sequence comes from uncultured Acidobacteriaceae bacterium, assembly GCA_963800565.1. Taxonomy (GTDB): domain Bacteria; phylum Acidobacteriota; class Terriglobia; order Terriglobales; family Acidobacteriaceae; genus Acidiflorens. The sequence goes on along the minus strand of CAWDBM010000006.1, from coordinate 640,930 downwards.
TGGCGAGCGTGGACGCTCACCAGCCACTGAGAAATGCAACCCGCCTGCCAAAGGAGTTCGATCGGGAGACATCTTTCACGATGTCAGCAGCTTGGAATGACTTGAAAGGAACGGCAATCAGCTTGCCCTGACCATGCGAACGCGAATTTTTGCTCTCGGAAGGAAAATTCGCGCTACAGGATCTACCTTAGAAACTTTATGCGCGCGAACGAAGAGTAGACAGAAATCAGAAGAAGCAGACTTGAAGATTAGCGCACGGTATGGGCCTAATATTCAACCGGGTGGTCCCACAGACTCGGCCAGCTCTTATTCCTGCACCGAATACGACACCGCAATAAACACAACACTTGTCCCGCAGGATAATCTCCCGTTCAAGCCATCCAGGGATGTTCCAATGATTCATTTCAAGAATGCTTCATCTTTCGATAAAATCCTACCTGAATTGTTTGTTCTATCCACGCTCGGCGCAAACGATCAATCCGAGCCAGACCGCTTCGCATATCGCCACTCCAGAAGAAACGCGATGCCGACACCGACGAGAACAAATCGCCACAGCCAAACGGGATTGACGTGGATCATGCCCAAGCCAGACAACAGGAACACCACTCCCGCGATCAGAAACAGTGGACCAGTGATAGCGCAGTGAAAAGAGCGATTCCTAAACCAGTTGGCGAAACAGCCGATGGACATGGCAAAAAGACACGCAGCCGCTGACGGCGCGTGGAAAGGACGCCAATAAATTCCTACCAGGCTAAGTACTCCCCACGCCATCAGCGAGACGATGAACCAGTAGCAGATCGATGCTGGCGAGCTACAACAAGCTCCTTGCTTTGTCACGGCGTTGGAGTCATTTTGGCTTCCGGGAATCGTTGAGGTATTCGGTAGGAGTCCCACCTAAAGAAATAGAGGCAAGCTGCTAAGAGACTTCCACCAGGCGACCATCTTTGACAGTTATAACCTGCCTCGCTCCATTTTGGAGTTGGATGTTGTGTGTTCCATTCTCAAGAAAGCCTTCAACAACAAAGCGGCTTTCACAGTTAACGGTGATTTGTTTTCCAGTTTCTTCAACCTGTGCAACTTGCAGACCGTTCATAGATTTCACCTTTTCTCTCAGCATTTCCGCACGCTTCACAGCCTCCCGTCAAGTGCCTAGATAGTAAGCCCAGATATCAAGACTGGGGCAGCAAGCGTAAGCTCTAGGAAGCACTTTAACCATTCACCACCATCGGCCCACGCTCGAAACCAGCATCGATCTTCGCCCGTCCACTTTGTAGAGCGGCTTCCAGTGCGGATTCTATTGTTGCAAAAGTATTTGGCACATAGAATGGTGTTACATCTACACCAGTGCTGCTGTGCTCTTCAATGAAAAACTCCACCGAAAATCCACCCGTCTTCAACTCGTTCGCGTGCGCTTCGATGACAAACCCTTTGTAGCCTTGGCGCTTTTTCATCGCTCCTCCCACCTCCCATTCTGACGCAGTGCGATAGAAGTTAGCTACGCCGTCTTTCTCCATTGCTCTACAACCCGCGTGGTACCGATCTGATCCAACTCCATACCGAGTGTTCTGATCTTCTGCACACGGCGATGATGCTCCTCAAGCTGGAAAGAATCGAGCGGGACTCGTTGTCCGAAAGTCTCGATTTGAAAATGAATGAGTTGATGGATTTCATCTTGGATGGCATGGGCTGGGGTTGTCATCGCAGGCTCCTGATACGTTGTTCTAAAGCTGAGTGGGATAAAGCGTTTACGGGCATTTGTACCAACGGACGTGGGCTTCGTCGGTACGCTATCGCACCTACATTTTCCACTGTCGCTGCTAGCATCAAACGGCGCGCTGGGCGAGCGTTCTTGGATTCGGTTGCCAGACGTGGTACGCCCTCCCCCTACGCTTTTCCGGCACGCACTTTCCGATGAAAGCGTGGATGTTTGGAAAGTTTTTAACTTCCGATTAACAGATCTTGGCTACTGTGATCACTGCCTCAAAGCCGCCTGACTTCGGCCTAAGCTGGGCGGCGTTTTCAAAGCATATGGAAGACTCAAGCCAGCCGGGAATTTGCCCACCCCTATCGGTGATGCTTGCGCTCACCGTGATTCTCTCGATCCTCGGGGGCGGGGTTTACGTTTGCTGTTCTTGCTTGAAGTGATTTCGGACGGTCGGGATCGGATGGATTTCGACTAAGACGCCTTCCTCAATGCCCAGCACTGTTTCCAGCCACTTGAAGAGTTGAGTCCACTGTGTTTTCGAAAATACCGCTGCTATGCCGCTTGCTTGAGCCGCTTTCTCAAGGTGCAAACTTGTGTCTATGCTGAACAGCGCTATCGGCAATTTGGGCATCAGTTGCCTTAGCCTCCGCCCGGCGGCGAGGCCATCCATCTCCGGCATTGTGAGATCCAGGACCGCAGCGTCGGGAGCCAACTTCTCAGACTTTCGAACCGCTTCCACGCCATCTACGGCTTCGCACACTTTCCAGCCGGGATGCCGCTCGATCAGGAGGCGCAAGTGTTCGCGCAAGAAACAACTATCGTCTGCGATAAGAATATGTTTTGTCATGACGCTAGGCTTCGCGCCATTAAGGAATTTAGCAGCAACCCATGGGCGAAGGGTATCGGGTAAAAAGGGTACGATCTTGACTTGAACACGGGATGTAGCTGCTATTTAGGAACTCTATGGTTTTGGCAGTCTCGGGGTGTCTCGACGGTTGGACACAGGGAGGCTAAAGCGAGGCCGGGGATATACAGCGTTTCCTGTATTTCACGTAAACTGAGCCGTTAGTAGTGTGAAGGCATTCACCGCAGACTGCGGTGGCTCTCGACGGATATAGCAACGCGCCGGGCATATCAGTCAGGGAACATGGACGAAAAACTCAACATCCTGATGGTGGACGATGAGCTGGGCAAAATTCTCAGCTACGAAGCCATACTCGGTGTTTTAGGCGAGAATCTGATTAGGGCTCACTCGGGGCGAGAGGCGCTGGACCATCTGCTGAAAACAGAAATTGCGATTATTCTGATGGACGTGCAGATGCCAGAGCTGGATGGTTTTGAACTTGCCAATATGATCCACCAGCATCCGCGCTTTCGAGATATACCTGTCATCTTTGTTTCTGCGGTGCGAACGACGGATCTGGATCAACTCAAGGGTTACCGGCATGGAGCGGTGGATTACATTTCCATACCAGTAATTCCAGAATTACTTCTTGCGAAGGTCAAGGTGTTCGCGGAGCTGCATCGTAAGACGCAACAACTGGAACTCCTCAACAGCCGGATACTTATATTGCAAGATGAAGAGCGGCGACGAATTGCCCGCGAACTGCACGACAGCGTTGGGCAACTACTTGCGGCCATCAGTATGAACAGCGCTTCTGTCCAGACAGAATGTCATAAGCTGAGCCCACACGCCGCGAGATGCGTTGCTGAAAACGCCGCGATGGTTGATGAGATCAATAAGCAGGTTCGCACCATCTCTCACTTGCTGCATCCTCCGCTATTGGATGAGACCGGTCTTCCATCTGCTCTCCGCTGGTACGTCGAAGGATTCTCCGAACGGAGCAAGGTGGATGTAAAGCTGGACATGCCGTCTAAATTCGAGCGGTTGCCACAAGAGATGGAGTTGTCGGTATTCCGAATGGTGCAGGAATGTCTGACAAATATTCATCGTCACGCCGGGAGCCCGACAGCCGAAATCCGCATAGTCCATGATGACATTCATCTGACAGTCGAGGTTGAAGACACTGGAAAAGGGATTCCAGTTGAAAAGCAGGGTGCGCTTTCAGCCCAAGGTGGTGTGGGATTTCGCGGAATGCGGGAACGATTGCGGCGGTTGGGCGGCACGCTGGAAATTCAATCGAACGACCGGGGGACATGTGTGCGGGCCATTCTGCCCGTAGTGCGCGAATCGGTTGCCGCTCGGGAAGGGGCGTGAAGATCATCTAATGGAAGATCACATAATTCTCGACAGGTTTCTGCGCGGGCGCTGGTGATGCCTGTCACTCTACTAGGCCGTTCATCTTCCTCTTCCAATATCTGAATTATCTCCTGGAGTATGGATAGAAAATTATCAGGGTCTTGCTCAGCAACCGTCCGTTCGCAAAGTTCAATGCAACGTTGTCTGGATTCGGCTCGCAAGGTCACCTCCAAACTCGGTTTCTTTACAGCTCGTGGAAGCAATTCCGAAGCCAAATGACCTCGACTGAAAGTGATCAGGCAACAGCTACTTAGGATAGCTGTTTGGAATCGCAGTGCGGACTCCAGGTAAAGTTTGCTGCCTCGCTTGCTATCGCATATTCGAAATACTGGATGTACTGTATTGCACTGCCGCCGATATTTTGCCAATCTAGGTTCGGCGTGCCGCTTCGTCTGGAATGCCGTGCGCCCTTGCGTCGAATGGAAGACAAAATCCGGAGTCTATGTGCGCAGATTCTTGCCGAACAAGACGAGGCGAAACTCACATCGTTAATCGTTGACCTTCGGGGTCAATTGCACCGACACATAGAACGGCTTCGAGCCAAGCTCGTGGATTACCCGGTTACCATTGAACGCCGGAATTCTTCTCCCGCCAAATTGAGAATTCTCCACTGATCGACAGGGTTGTCCACAAAGGCCGGGGTGAAGCTGCCGCCTGAATGAGATGTCTCCACACTGTGCGCTACCGTACATTTTTCCTTGACTATGCCGGGATTAAGCACATAATGAATACCTCTTCGGGGCCGAGGTTTTCTGAATGTGGCTCTCCTTAGGGAAGACAACACATCAGCTCAACTGAACTCGGCCCGTTTTCTCAATCAATTACACCCGACGATAGGCATCACAGCTCTAGTGTTGCCTGTCACAAACAATTAGCCGGAAATTAAAATTTTGGAGCGCACCGTGACCTGTAATAGATGCGGTTCCGCCTATCAGAGCACCTTTAACGGCGAAGTTGCCATACATTTCCCGGGACTCCAGGGTCTGGACAAGCCCTTCGTGTGGGTCTTTCCGAAGCTTCTGGTTTGCGTGGACTGTGGTTGCACGGAATTTAGGGTTCCAGAAACCGAGTTGTGCGTACTGAGGGATGGGCTTGGTCAGTCTGCGGCGGCAGAAGCAAGTTAGACCCGACTGGCGACGTATTCACGTGTCGGTTGCGGCAATTCTTCAGCCAGCAGCGCTGCACTCACAAAGCGATCCCCGCGCAGAACAGCATCAACTGCAGGGAGAAGATCTGTTACGGCATTCCGCTTCCGCACGTATCCCCTCGCGCCACGGCTCAAAACTGCCGCTACTACGTCCCTATCGTTTTCTTGGCTGACGAAAAGGATTTTTGCGGCTGGAACCAGCCTAGATATCTGATTGGCAGCTTCGATTCCGTTTAGGGTCGGGAGGCCAATATCCAGCAAAATCAAATCCGGTTGCAACTCCTCGGCTTTGTTGACCGCTTCTAGACCATCTGCCGCTTCGAAGACGGTCTGCAATTCCGGTCTTTTCCTCAGGGTCGAACAGATTAATTGCCGGAACGGTTCGTAATCCTCTACTACCAGCACGCTAAGGGAAGACAATGCCACCACTCCTGGATCGACTGCAAAGAATTTCTTTCTCTCGGTGATTATCGCTCACACACAACTTCGGTCAACTGAAAAAATCGCCAGGGTGGGCCAGAAGAAACTTCTCACCCGGAAGGGTGCATCATCACGCAAAATGTTAACGCAAGTGGAAAGTGATTTCGGTACCGTAGCGCACATTCGAACTCCTCACCTTTTTGCGGTTCCGTGCAAAATTGACCAGTTTTCTTCTTTCGGATACCGCATTATCAACAACCATGAAGACCAAGAAGCCCACCCTCAAAAAGGTGCAGAGTATCCATTGTCCAACTTGCGGTGCAGGACCAGGCGAGAAGTGTGAACTTGCAACCGGTCAACCTCGAACGGAACCACATCGTGACCGACGCTTGATTGCAGCAGATTGAGCGCCCCCGACTAAAACGTGTGGCCTATGAAAACCAAACCAACGAAATATGCTGAAGCGCAGGAACGGGGGCTCAAGAAAGTCATGGCCGTATCGCGCGAGCGAGGAAATTGAAAAAGGAAAATGCGGGACGATTCATCATTGAAGACAACCACTGCCACGGATGCTGAAGAGATCCAATCGGTGAATACTGGAATGAATGCACGGAAAGCTGGCAAGCTAACGCAACCAAAGTGCGCAGGGCTTGGTCGGGGGATGGCCGATCTGGGTCAATGAGCGTAATCGCGAGTAGAGTCGAGAACAGGCGCAGTGACTGTAGTCTCCCGGTGGTTAATTGACTTGGCTTTCGCCGCGTCACCTCAGTCCGGTTTGGCTTGGTTCTGTTTCCTGTTCCCGCTCATCGAACCGGACAGGCAGATTTCCCGCATCCGGCTCTCGGAAAAGACTCACGCTGTTCCGTGTGACGCCGCCTGCGACTGCTGAACACAAACCTTGGGGTGGCTAGACTCATCGTCAATCCCCATGTCCTTCGTCGCTTCTTGCGTCCGTCTTTAACTGAGGTCCCTTCCCTCCGCCGGAGTTACCCGGCCTCTTCGGTACTACGAACCTCTCCGCCACCCCACACGGCCCGGCCGGTCTCTCGCGAGTTGCCAGTTGATCCTTATTATGATCACCGCTGGGGCTTCCCGTGTTGCGTCTGGTCTCCTATGCCTGCATGCCATCGCCATTACCCCGGCAAGTCCGATGAAGCTTGTTCGCTCGTCCATCTTCATCGTCTGCGGCCTTCCCTGTGTAACAGTCAGGTCGGCTCCTGCAATTGTTTTTTCGGGGCCTGCTCAGCGTTCACTCATGTTATGGCCTGCACGCTCGCCGAGTCGCCTAGCGACCCTTTCCATCGAAAGCTCCGACAGCTTCGTTGCCTCCGCCGCCGTCTCGATTGCTACCGGGTGGAGCGAACCAGTTCCCGGGCGGGAGTTTCACCCGCTGAAGTCCAGCGCCTTTCACGGCGCACTGTTACGCCAACTATGCAAAGCTAGGTTGTCTTGTGGAATTCAATCCCGCACGGTGGTGGCTTCCCGGACCGCGTATGAGCGGATGCTAAAACGACGGGTCAGCCCACGGTCGCCCCGACTCGGGAAAGATCATCCACAGGGGCGGCACCGAGTAAGCACAATAGTATTTGAAGACGGGTGTCGGGCCCGCTACGCACAAGTCAGCGACGTCTGTGCGACAACCACTTTCTTTGCAAGCTCGATCTGCGAAATCGGAATGCTCGGGTCAGCCGGCGCCCACACGAGAATAGTAAACGTTCCCGGCGCCCCGGCCGTACATTGCGCGAGACCATTCTGGCTGATAGTTGGTCCAGCCTGTCCACCAGTAAGATAAACCGCCCATAAAACGGACAGCGGCGACACTGTTAGAGGATTCTGGTTGTAATGCCCGGTCGCAACGAATTGCACAGCTCCGCCCGTTGGAGAAGAAGCGAGTGTAACGGATTCAAGCTGTCGTGGGTTGCTGCTAGTTCCGCATCCTGCGGCTAAGAGGAAAAGACCAGTTGCAATAAGCGACCCGATTCGCCTCATGGAATTCTCCTTGGAATAGAGTTACACGTAGACACGAGTCTTTCGATGGTGCGATGCATTGCTTATAGTAGTTGGTTGCGCCACGAGCGGTTTCATTGGAGAATTTCCAATATCCAGTTACACGACCTTGTGCTGAGTGTTGTGACCAGGCGTTTACACAAGCCTGCGCTTTTGTTTCGCCTTTTTGAAGGTCAATGCTAAGGCGAGTAGAGTCGAGAACAGGCGCAGTGACTGTAGTCTCCCGGTGGATAGTCGACTCGGCTTTCGCCTCGTCACCTCAGTCCGGTTTGGCGTGGTTCTGTTTCCTGTTCCCGCTCATCGAACCGGACAGGCGGATTTCCCGCATCCGGCTCTCGGAAAAGACACACGCCTCATGGATAAGTAAAGGAAGCGTGTGACGCCGTCTGCAACTCCTGAACACAATCCTGGGGTGGCTAGACTCATCGTCAAATCCCCATGCCCTTCGTTGCTTCTTGCGTCCGTCTTTAACTGAGGCCCCTTCCCTCGACCGGAGTTACCCGGCTTCCTTGGTACTACGAGCCTCTCCGTCACCCCAGACGGCCCAGCCTGTCTCTCGCGAGTTGCCAGTTGATCCTTACCGCGATCACCGCTGGGGTTTCCCGTGTTGCCTCTGGTCTCCTATGCGTACATGCCATCGCCATTACCCCGGCAGGTCCGATGAAGTTTGTTCGCTCGTCTATCTCCATCGTCTGCGGCCTTCCCTGTGTAACAGTCAGGTCGGCTCCTGCAATTGTTTTTTCGGGGCCTGCTCAGCGTTTACTCACGTTATGGCCTGCACGCTCGCCGAGTCGCCATGCGACCCTTTCCATCGAAAGCTCCGACAGCTTCGTTGCCTCCGCTGCCGCTTCGATTGCTACCGGGTGGAGCGAACCAGTTCCCGGGCGGGAGTTGCACCCGCTGAAGTCCAGCGCCTTTCACGGCGCACTGTTACGCCAACTAATGGGATTTCGGAGAACTCTGATCCGTCTCTGGCCGCGTGACGGAACCATCGGGCGCAACGTAGTAGACCACGGCTGGCTGCGTGCCCTGAACTCGGCATTCCGCAGGAGGTGCTGACATTCACGATGTCAGACTTTGCCCGGACCTTCCAGCCCGATAGTACCTCCGGTAGTGATCACGCATGGGGTAGTCACCACCTTGTAATGGGTGGCGCCGTGGTTGGCGGAGACTTCTACGGGACTTGGCCGACCCAGGCTTTAGGCGGACCTGATGACGCCACCAATCAAGGGCGCTGGATTCCAACTACATCTCTTGATCAATACGGCGCGACACTGGCGCAGTGGTTCGCCTCCATCCCCACGCGCACCTTTATCCCCTGTGCCGCCCGATCACGGTAGAAAATACCGAGACTGGGGAACTGCAAGAGCGGCGACTGGAGCACCGCGAAGAAGCGGGGAAATAACCGAAGATTTTTGGAAAGATGATTGTCAGTAAAGAAGAAAGAAACAGCTTGCGCCGCGCGAACCATGGATGGGTCGGTCGCGGGAACTTATGTTCCCTCGTGAAGCTTTTGCGGCGCAACTTGGGACCTGATTGCGGCGAATTGCAGCAAGGTAGGATGCGCTCTGGGACTAATCGGGGGCCGGAGTTAATTTGAGCAGAAAACTACACACTTCCAGGGCGAAACGGAGACGGAGGTCGCGAAAGCAAGTTCAGCAGGCATTTGGTCTTCTTGCATAGAGCGAAGCTGCACTAGCGTCCTTGACATCGTGCTGGTCTTTCTCCTCACCGCGCAGCGACAGCCGCTTTCAGATCATCGTGCTCAAATGCCGATGCCATGCGGTCCATCTCCGCTTTGTTCAGGCCGTGCCGTGCGGCTTCGGCGCGCCACCTAGAGACGGCCTTACCGACCTGTGCAGCTATTTTGCGGGCCTTGCCGTCGTCCAGTTCGAAATATCCCGCCACCTCCATCGCCAGTGCGAGAGAAGCCGTGTTGTCATCCTCATTGATTGCCGTGGTAAGAATGCGCGGCTTAATGTCGGTCGGCACCGGGTTGAGGTCGTAAGCGGGCGACAGACGCCAGCCCGCCTGGCCTTCGTACAGAAAGCCGTGATTGCGCAGGTGGTCGTCGGTGTTGGAGATTAGTATGTTAAAAACCAGCCGCCGCCACAGTGCTTCCATGTCGGCTTGCGGCGCAGCACCGTGCTGGCGCAGCGCGTCAACAATTTCCAGATAGCTTCGCGTTTCTCTGTCTTTCGATCCCAGCATGCTCATCGCGGAGAGGAACGGAATACGCCGTTCGCCGTCGCGGTCGAAGCGTCGCAGAAGGAGTACATACTTGCCGACGATTTTTTCGACACGGGATTGGGGAACAGGGATGCCAGATTTCTGCGCGAGGGACAGTGCAACTGCTTCCCAGACCACCATGTTGATTTCATCGTCCTTGCGTGGAAATTTCGCGATGGCGAGATGGCCGTCCTTTTCCCTGACGGAAGCCTTGGGTCTCGCGCCGCCAAGAGAGGAGCCGGGCGCGAATAGCATGCGCAGTTCCTCCTCGGTGTCTTTCTCTTCCATCACATGTTCGGCCGCGGAGAGCAGTTTCGGGAGCTCGATCAGCGGGGGGATGCGCTTGACGCCCTCCTCCCGCAGGAAGGGCCCGCCTTCTTTTTCCGCAAAGCGCAACGCGCCCTGACGGGCCTCGTCGTCCACCAGAAGCAGGAAGTCGATTTCCTGGAGTGTTCGCGGCGACACGCCCTCGCGCTCCACGCGTCTGCGTTCCATGCGGCGCATGAGCGCCCGCCCCCAACGGTCGGGCGCGGAGTCGCCGATGGCGCCGAACATGGGCGTGTCTGCAGGGGTGTGAAACGGGCCAGGGCCAACCTGCAGGGCTGGCTCCAGAGAGAATCGCGCGGGATTTTCCAGCCATGTCTTGTCGTATTCGAAGGTGGCGCTTTCCTTGTTCTTGCGGGTACGAGCCCACAGACGCCCCATCATGTGCGGGACGCCGTCGAGATCTACGTATACGAGAGCCTCTCTGTCCATCACTTGTCTTTCGTGCGTTTCGGGCCGCGCGCAAGGCGAATGCGCTGCGGCAGGTTTTCTTCTTCGAGCTGTAGACCCACGGGATCGTTCTTTGGCGCGGCGAGATCGCCCAGTCGGTCCGCCAAGCCCAGCACAAAAAGGACCGTGGCGTATATCCCGATTGCTACACCGGGATCGCCCTTTTCAACCTTGACCAGGGTCGTGCGGCTGATCGAGGCGCGCTGCGCCGCGATGGCCACCGGGATGCGTCGTCGCCGCCGGGCGTCCCGGATGTCGTGCCCGAGCTTGCGCAGGGCACGCCTTACTGGGAGTGGCATTACGACGGATGATCGGCTTGTCCTCATATTTAATGTCCATAATAATGGTCATTAATAGCTTTAACGTATATTATTATGAACCACAGGTCAGCCGCGGGCAAGGGGCTAAATTAAGGGCGCGTAGGGCTCAATCAGTCAGTTGTCCAAAAGCGAAACGGGTGGGTTCTTAGGTGTGCCATAAGTGTGCCGTGCGCTTCGATCCCATGTGCGCTAAAGCGCTTCTTTTCAATACCAGAGCTGATTGCTTCCGTGCGGGCTTGATTGTCGGTAAGTTATTGACTATTAAAGGTGGCAAGACGTGGAAGACCCTGTCGGACTCGCCTACTCTTAATCAGTAGGCTGTAGGTTCGATTCCTACCGCGCTCACCATCTTTTCAATCACTTACCGGAGTTGATGTTTTAGTGCGGACGACTAGAACACGCGGCCGAGAGCAAAGAACCAGGCGGTATGTCCTGTGTCTCCGACACTTCCGCCCAGGAACACGGGTCCAAGAGCGGTCCGCACGATCACACCGGCCGCGCCGTCCGTTGGAAGTCTGCTCACGCCTGGATCGTTGAACATTTTTCCAACCTCATACATGGCGACGGCGTAAAGGCTGCTGCCAAGGAAGGGCGGGAGAGTGAGCAGCTTGTGCAGGTAGCCTGCGCGGAAGAGGTAATACTGATCACCGCGCACTTCGTTCTGGCCATAAGCAAGCAACCCGCCCGTACCTCCGAGGAAGTATTGAGGAATGCCAGTGTGGTCATACCCGATGGTCGACCCGCCCTGAGCCACGAGGAAGACAGAAGCGGGCGCGGACACCTTCTTGAAAAATTCGGCTCTCGCCTCCAGATTGGGAAACGCAGAGGGCGCTCCCGGGCTCGTATCCACCCAGTGGAAAGTAAAATCGCCGTAATAACCACGGCGCGGAACGATCGGGTCGTCCCGGTGGTCGGTGAGGAAACGAAATCGCGACGCGCCGGTTTGTCCGCTGACCGATGAAAACTCCGGAGTACCCAGCTTCAGGTTCGCATTCAGATAGCCGACTTCGTAGCCCGCGCGCACTTCACTGAACCGGCTCACGGCGTAGCCGAGATCAATTCCAAATTGCGCCCTACCGATGCGATAGTCGGCTTGAGGATTGTTGTGGGAGTAGAACCACTCCGCCGAGTTGCTTGCACTTACGCGTGGCGCGAAGAACCACCGGGTGGTCTGCGTGAATCGTTTGTAGAACTCGGTGGAAATCCCATAGGTGCTTCCGAACTGAAAGTCGGTACGCAATTCCGAACCGTAGCCTGCGAGGTCGAGAATCGTGTAACGTCCTCCCATCGTGAAAGTGACGTTCTGGGGTTCGGTGCCGTCGACCACAAGGGCAGGTTGCAGAACAGGAGGTGCGTAGTTCTTCTCGTTGACCGTGACCAGCAGGCCGACTTGGCCATCGTTTTGGGTCAGCCCGTACGAAGCGCTTTCGAACCTTCCCACTCCCGTCAAGCGGGTCAGATAGGTGTCGAGCTGCGCCGTATCGATCGGCTTGCCCACTAGAGGCTGGAGAAATTTCTGGATCTTCTGCTCAAAGTCGGGGTTGGTCCCTTCCACTTTTACAAATTGCGGAATGCCCACGGCTCCCCTCTTGCGTGCATCGCGCTTGGCCACGTATTCGTCCCAATCGGCCTGATTGAGAGCATACGGCAGCAGGATCTTAGACTTCGCTTCTGCCGCTTCCATTCCCTTCTTGATGAGTTCGTCCGCTTTGTCGAATTCCAGGCTGGTAAATTTCTGAACATCCACTTTGACAACGATGTCCGCCGCCTCCATCCCTCGAAGCTCCGAGTTTGCGGTGGCGACTGTGATCGACTGGCCGAGGACGCTAAAGAGGGATTGGATTTCATCGGCGGTGGCGGGAGTGACCTGGAGATGAATCGCAATCACCACATCGGGCCCCATGTCGCGCACCAGGTCCGTCGGCAAGTTGTCCACCAATGCACCATCCACATAGACGCGGCCTCCGTCGCGGATGGGATCGAAGATTGCCGGCAGGGACATGCTAGACCGCATCGCCAGTCCAATCGGACCGGTAGAGAACACATGCGCCTTTTTCGAAACTAGCTCGGTGGAAACGCAGCGGAAAGGGATGGGCAGGTCGTCGAACGATTGCACTGTCGAATAGGCGAGCGTTTCCCGGTCAATGATGAGGCTGATTTGATGTCCCGAACTCAGTCCGGATGGGAGGTTCGCCCCGTGTTTGAAACCAATAGCCAAGTCGTTTTGGACGTCGCGATCATCCTCCTTGCGGCGGTATGAAAGGTCCTCGTAGGGTGTTCCACCCCCAATAACCAAGGGCCAGTCTATGTGTTTGACTAGCGCTTCGAGTTGATCCGGGCTCTTGCCTGTCGCGTACATGCCTCCCACCAGCGCACCCATACTATTTCCGGAGAGATAGTCAATCGGAATGTGGTGTTGCTCAAACCACCGGAGCACTCCGATATGGGCGAGTCCGAGCGCGCCGCCGCCTTCGAGCGCAACCCCAATCGTCAGCCGCTTGGAAGGCGCTTGCCCGTCCTGCGCAACCGCAAAGAGTGGAGACACGATGAGAGTGAGAAGAGCAAACACGACCCCCACGGATAGAAAACGAGAATACGGGCGAGTGCCTTCAGATGGGTTGCTACGTTTCATGGCGACCTCCGATTTGTTCAACCTCTGGTGCGACTCAGAATCCGACCCGTCCCACTCGAATCAGCGCGGAGAAATCAGGAGAGAGGCCTGCCGCATGGCCAGCGGCGTTGATGTGCTCACGTTCCTTCAACTCTGGAAACGGAAGCCCGCCAGTGACCAACCGTCCCCGGTCGTAAAGCAACTCATCCAGCGTGCCGTTCAGCAGGAATTGGTAGTTCCAGGGTTGCGAGCTGTTAACGCTGGCAGAAAGCGATCTTTCGATCGTAGTCGTACAGTTTTTTGTGACTTCGTTGTACCACTCGGGATGATCCTTCAGTTTGTTCAGGTAGGTGACGTAGGTGAGGAACATAGCCCGTGCAATTTCCGGTTGTCCTTGCAGGCGGTACATGTACACTTCTTCATCTTTACGATAGTTGGTGCGCAATCGAATAACATCGCGCTCATCCGCCGCGACAAAAATCAGCCCGTACTGGCGAAAACATCCAAGAACTGTCGAGTACGCCTGACCCACCTTGTAGCGTGCCTCAATGGAAAATGCGACGTGCTGGTTGTCGCCGAATTGAAAACTGACGATTGGATGGCTGGCAAATTTTATTCCCCAGTTCGTCAGGAAAAAGTCGGCCGCCCGGATCTGCGAAAGATAGACGGTGCGGTCGGTCCAGCAATTTGAGTAGTCGGTTTCGGTGCGATAGTCGCAGTTGCGCAAATTGTGGATTGTGACCTGATCCCCGTGCATCTCGGCCCAGGCAGTTCGACTAACGTTGGCTTGCCAATTCTCTTCGTTCGAAGGCTCCAGGGTGAGCCACCACGTCAGCACGCAACAAAAACCCACAAGACACAACGCTGCAGCAGCCCAACGGGATCGCAGCTTGAACAAAATCGTGATAATCCCAACAACGTAGATCAAAGTCACTGGGATGCGTAATGCAGCAATCCTAAAATCGACGTAAAGAGCGCCCACTGCCCACAGAGTGAGCAGCGCGAGAATAAACCACACGGTCGTGATTCCAATCGCCCGCAGCGCTCTCAACCAGGTCGGCGTTCGAGCCGCGCCATGAGGGCCACGGTCCTCGCTCCGGACAGCTGACACTTTCTCTTGGGAACTCATAACGTGAACTAACCGATCTCAAATCCTCCACTCTCGCGTGGACTCTGGTTGTTTCTTGTAGCTGGGACGGGCGTTCAGTGCAAGGCTCACACGCTGGGACGACGAATGATTTTCTTACCCATCTATGTCACAGCAAAGGCTATGCGTACCGTGCCGCTCCGAAAACTGGCAAAACTGCCAGTCGAACTTGAAATCAGACTGAGCCCAGTGGAATGACGGCTGAGCCCGATGCGCGAGAGCTTGTGGCACGGCTTCGGGACGAATTGGCAACGCGCACCGGAGGCGGCAAAGGTCGTGTTCCCGATTGCCGGCGCAACAGTGGTAGTGGCGTTCTCGGCCAGTCCGACCGCCTAGGCGGCTGCGATCATGTGCCGCTTTGCCAGGGCCTCAATTTCCGGCTCAGTCACCGCCGAGAGGTCTGCGTTTTCCGTAGCGATGACCCGTCGAGAAATGTCGGGATGATGGGTCTTTAAGTATTCTTTCAAGAAGTCGGCGGCGTTGCTTTTTCCGGCGGCGTGACCGATGAGGACGATCTCATTCGCTGGAGTGATATCTTTCGCGACCTCCTCATAAAACGAATCCTCTTCGGGTACGCGCTCGCCGCGGTAGTGAGCTTCCTTTCGATGAATCAGATGATGATGGAAATGGAAAGGATCGTAAGGTTGCACCTCGTGTTCGTCTGCCGGACGACTAGCACCGAAATCCTGGTAAACATGCGCGGCGTGGTGGTCGATGACAACGATCATACGGCTGGGCTGGGCCGGTGCTTCCACATGCGCACCCGATTTATTCACGGATGGGACGGCTTGCTTCAAGAATTTACGGAGCCGAGAAACTTCCTCCACGCCAAGATCATGGGTGCGCGGCCGCTTGAAAAAGACGCTTTGGCTGCCAACGCGGAACACAAATTCATTGTCTCCATGCGGTTGGACCTCACCCAGGTGCTGGATCAGTTCTACAGTCTCGCTCCAACTTAAGTTATGGGGTAGCGTGCCGTTGAGAAGGTTCTGGTATAGCGAGTCAAGGTGCTTGCTCATGGTGTGTTCTCCTTCACAAAAAAGTTCTCTAAGCTCGATCAATGGGCATCCCCACGATTGCGATTAAGCCAGAGGTTAGGGGAGTAAGACAATTGGACCATGGTATCGACCATAGCTTTATAGGTTTCCTTCGATTGAGTGTTTTCCGGGCTAGCCGGATGGAAAAAAGCCGTATTTCTCGGGGCGTGGAGGCACTTCAGTCGATACGAAAGTACGGGCGATACCATCGTCTAATTGCGCGGCCCATTCTGTTCAGGCTGAATGGTGGCGGCTATATGTCGCCTAGGGATGTGTGTCCCCCGAGCTAATTGTGGATCGAAGTTCTAAGTTCTTGAGATTGTCGCTCGATTTCGAATGGAGGATTTCATGAAAGCAAACGTGGCGTGCACCTTGCTGGCTGCGGTCTTGGCGCTGGCGACGGCCATCACGGGCTCGCGGATCTTTGCCGCCCCCAATCCCCAAGTCAAGTCCGGAGTAAACCGGCTTTATGTGATCGACTGTGGCGACGGCAGTGGCTCCGACGAATCGCGTTGGACGCCAGGGGCCAATGTTGGAACACCCGTCGGCTTTCCCGGTCACTGCTACCTCATCCACCACACCCAGGGGTGGTTCCTGTGGGACACGGGTATTGACGATGCGGTAGCACAACTGCCGAATCATGAAGAGGTGTTTCACGAGTGGGGGCCCGGCACCGGCCCGATCTGGCGCAAACCAATAACGCTTGCGGCTCAGCTCAAAGAAATACAGGTTAAGCCCTCGGACATCAAGCTGATGGCCGTTTCGCATAGCCACCCAGACCACGCGGGGAACATCGAAATGTTTCCCAATACGCTGATGCTGGTGCAGAGAGTCGAGTACGAATGGGCTGGGAGCCGGCAAGATACCGTTGCCTTTAACAAGAAGCATCCGGTTAAGCTTATCGACGGCGACTACGATGTCTTTGGCGATGGAAGCCTCGTGCTGCTCTCCACGCCCGGACACACGCCGGGCCATCAGTCTTTGCTCGTGAGGCTCCCTAAAACTGGCTCGGTGATTCTTAGCGGCGATGTTGCGCATTTCCAGACCAGCTTCGAGCATCGCTATGTGCCCGACAACAATTGGAGCAAGCAGGCCTCGCTGCAGTCCATGGACAAGATAGCGGCAATCATCACGAAGGAACATGCGCAGTTCTGGATTAACCACGATCAGCCCCAAAGCGACGCGCAAAAGAAGCTGCCGGCGTATTACGAGTGAGGGGAGGCTTGGTGAATCGTGGAGATTTTCTAACCGACCCGAGGCGGTGGCCTAGAATCTTTTTCGAAGAAATTCGATCAGGATATAACCGGTCAGTGCTGCAATGGCGGCAATCGCAAAATTGGTTGCGGTAAATACATCTTCGATTGCCCAGACGATTCCTTGTTTACTCCCCATGCCTGATCGCTCGAATTCTCCCATCAAGAGATTGGAATAAAACAGGAACATGATGAAGGCTACCTCGACCACTGCTCTGAAGGCATTTCGCTTCATGTTAAAACTCACGCTCCGTGATCGCTTCGATTTCGTCGAAAAGTAGACCTCTTACGGCTGAGCGGATAAAGCAAAAGGCGGGCGATCCGTCGGGCGCTCTCTGAGATTACGCAACCAGATTACGCAACCTCACGGCGTTTGCACAGACTATAGTTCGCGCAGGGCGACGGCCACGGGGCGCCAAGCGGCGCGCATTGCCGGAGGCAAGCCTCCGAGCAGACCCATCAGCAGTGCGAAGATAATGCCGCCCAGCAACAGCACGGGCGTAATACGGAAGGCAAAGGCCAGATGCGAGAAGGTCTGCCAATTCATTGCGCCGGTGGTGAGGCCGTTCAAGGGCAGGACGGCGAGGCAGCCGATGACGCCTCCGATGAACGAAATCAAGAGCGCCTCGACCAGGAATGAGAAGACCACGGCACCGCCGCCGAAGCCCAGGGCGCGCATGGTCGCGATTTCTCGGCCGCGCTCGGACACCGCCGAGTACATGGTGTTGAGCGCGCCAAAAATCGCGCCGATGGCCATCACGAAGGCTACCAGTCCGCCTAGAACGGTGATCAGGCGAGTCATGGTGGTGGATTGTTTCGCGTAGTAGTCAATTTCCCGCGTCACGTCAAAGTTGAGGCGGCGGTCGGAAGTGACGGCATCTTTAAACTGCTGAAAGCTGGCTGGTGAGTTCAGATGGACGGTGGCGGACTGGAAAATATTGGTAGGCCGCTTGTAGACATCGTCGAGCACACGCGCATCGCACCAGACCTCGGAATCAAAGGAGCTTCCGCCCGCGTCGAAAATGCCAACCACCTGCCAATGACCGCCTCCAAAATCGACTGTGTTCCCGAGAGTTAAGCCGGAATAGCTGCTGCTCGCGTTCTTTCCGACGATTAATTCGGCCAGCCCCGGCTGAAACATTCGACCCTGACTGATTTTGACGTTTTTTCGAATAGTCAAAACATTGGCGGAGACACCGCGAACCTGAACGTTGGCGTCGGTGCCCGTGGACTTCAGCGGAAAAGGCGCGACTACTACGACTTCAGAGGTCACGAGCGGAGCATCGGAAGCGCGGGCAACGCCGGGGGCGTCCTGAAGAATTTTGATGTCTTCGAGTTTAATTCCGCTCATCATTTCCGAGGTCGCGCCGGCGCGCATTACGATAGCGTTGTCGGGGGAACCGGAAGAGACCAGAGTGGCTCTGAAGCCGCGGGCGAGTGATAGCATCGCGACAAACACGCCGACGGTTCCGGCAATGCCGAGAACGGCAACGATAGAAGAGGTCCAGCGAGCCTTCACGCTGCGGATGTTGTAGACGATCGGGATTGCCATTTCAAACCCTCCTTAACGCATTGACAACGCGCATGCGCATGGCGCCGATGCCGGGCAGAAGGCCGCTGATCACGCCCACCAACAAAGCGGTTGCAAGGCCGAGGGAAAGAATTTGAGGGGACAAGACGAGCGTGGGAAGCAGTCCATTCAAAGCCGCGCCCAGAGCCGGAATTGCTAGCAGCGCGAGGCCCAGGCCGAGGAGACCGCCGACCACCGCGATAGTAAGAGATTCGGCCAGCACAAAGAAAAGGACCCAGCGATCGCTGAAGCCAATTGCTTTAAGAACCGCGAGTTCACCGGCGCGCTCGCGCACCGAAATGGCCATGGTATTTCCCGTAACCAGAAGCAGCGTGAAGAACACCACAGTGCCGATCGTCAAGATTAGGAATTGGATATTTCCGAATTGCTTGACCCAACTGGCGGCGAATTCGGACTCTGTTTCGGTTTTCGTTTCGAAAGAAGAATTGGCTGCCATGTCGTCGATCGCTTTCGCGATTCTCACGGCATCGTCGGGGCTATCCAGCTTTACGACATACCAGCCGACATTACCCTTAAAGGTCTCTGGCACGCGCTCTTCGAAGTAATCCCACTGGAACCAGAACTGGCTCTCGTCGCCGCCCGCGTGTTGACTGTGATAGATGCCGTCGAGATTAAATTCCCAAGTGCCGGTGTTGCCATAGCCGGCATTTCTGATGGGAATGCGATCCCCGACCTTCCAACCGAATCGCTGGGCTGTTTTCGCGCCGGCGATCGCGCCCTGGCGATCCTTGACGAAGCTCTGCCACTGATCATCGGGAACAACCAACTCGGTCATAACTTTCCGCTGATTTTCGACGTCGATCACGAACTGCGGGAAAAAGTTTTTTTCTTCCTGATACACGCCGCCAAACCAATTGTTATGCGTGACCGCCTTGACTCCGGGAATGCGCTGAATCTTGTCGCGATAGGCAAGCGGCAGCGGGTTAATGATGGATACGCGATTGATCGTGACCAGGCGATCTGCGCCGGCGATATCCGCTCCTCTATTGAAGGCCCCCCGCACTACGGCGAGAAAGGCAAAAAGAAAAAGCGCGACCGCAAACGAGCCAACGGTGAGGATCAGCCGAAGTTTCTTGCGAAAGAGATTGGCGAAAATCAGCCCGCGGAATTTCATGCAGCGCCTCCAGCGGGAATTTCCTGCGACTCGCCGGCCTCGACCAGCACACCCTTCTCGAGGTGTAGCGTGAGATCGGCACGCTTCGCGACCAGGGGATCGTGCGTCACCATGAGCACTGTCTTGCTGTACTCCTTTACCAGACGGTGAATGAGATCCATGATTTCATCGGCGCTCTTGCGGTCGAGATCCCCTGTCGGTTCGTCGCAGAGCAAGAACGTTGGATCCGCAACAATGGCGCGGGCGATGGCAACTCGCTGTTCCTGGCCGCCGGAGAGTTGGCGCGGATAATGATGCATGCGCTCCGCCAGTCCAACAATGCCTAGCGCCGTCTCCACATGCTTGCGGCGCTCAGCTTTGGAGAGGCTGGTTAAGAGCAGGGGCAGTTCTACGTTCTGAAACGCGGTTAACACGGGGATGAGGTTATACATCTGAAAGATGAAGCCGACGTGGCGCGCCCGCCATGTGGTCAGCTTGCTCGCCGACATATGGGTGATTTCATCGCCGGCGACGGTGATGCTTCCGCGCGTGGGAACGTCGAGTCCGCCGAGCAAATTCAGCAGAGTGGTTTTGCCCGAGCCGCTTGGTCCCATGAAAGCGACAAAATCGCCTTTCTCGACGTCGAGATTCAAGCCTTGCAGAACGTGGATTTCCTCGCCTCCACGGCGGTAGGTTTTATCCAGTCCGCGCACCTGAATCTGGCTGTTAGTTTTTCCAGTGCCATCGACCTGAACCATATCGCTGCTCCCTTTAAGTAGTCGTGCTCATTATTGTTTCTGCGATTATTTTTTAATCCGCACGCCTTCGCCGTCATGCAGATTTGGCGGGCCATTGACAATCACGGCATCACCCACGCCGAGGCCTGCCATCACCTCGATCTCACTACCGCGATTTCCGCCCAGTGTAACTGCGCGCCGCTCTGCCTTCTCGTCTCTCAAGAGGAAAACAACCTTCTTGCCGCCGTCGTCCCGTACTGCACTTTGAGGTATAACAATCGCGGGCGTAGCCGCGACATTCTTGCTGGATGGTTCATCGCCCAGAAAAGTCACTTTAATTCCCATGTCGGGCAAGATGCGCGGATCAAGCTTGACGAATGAAATACGCACTTTCACCGTGGCTTTCTGGCGGTCCGCACTGGGAATGATGGTGCGTACGCGGCTCGGAATCTCCCAGTCCGGATAAGCGTCGAGAATCGCAGTGACTTGCTGGCCGGGCTTCACACGCGTGATATAAGCCTCATTCACGTCGACCTCGATTTCATTCGAGTTCATATCCACAATTGTGGCGATACCTGTGCGGGTGAAGCCGCCGCCCGCGGAGATCGGAGAAACCATCTCGCCGACTTGCGCATCTTTCGAGACGACGATTCCGTCGAAAGGGGCTCGAATCGTACAATTGTCAACCGCCTGCTGCGCCTCCTGGATGCGTGCTTCGGAGGCAGCCGCCTGCGCTTTCGCCAGGTCAATTTTTGCCTGGAGGCTATCGACAGAGGTGCGTGCATTATCGAGCTGCTCTTGAGGTTCGACGCCAGCTTTTTGAAGTTGCTCGGTGCGATACAGCAGAATGCGAGCGTTCTTCTGCTGGACTTCGAAGTCCGCGATGGCTGCTTTGGCGGAGTCGCGATCGGCCTTGGCAGAGCCTAGAGCTCGCTGGGCATCGGCATCGTCAAGCGTCGCGAGCAATTGGCCTTGACGCACGTGCGTGCCTTCGTCGAAGAAAACTCCGGTCACCCGGCCGGTAATTTTGGCGGCGATGGTGGCTCTCTGGCGGGGGGTAACATATCCAGTGGCGTTGAGCAACGCCTCGCGGCTCGCCGGTCCCACGGCTTTCCGGGCGCTCACCACTTCGACTGTTGGCTTCGAGTCCAGTAAGGCGTAAACACTGGCCGCAACACCGGCGAGGATAATCAGCAACCCAAAGAAAATGGCGAGAATTTTCCCCGCTCTGCCTCCCTTGCGCTGTCCTTCGCGGATGCGCAATGAGCCCAGGTCATGTGCGGGTATGTTGCCTCGCGTCACCATCTCTTTAGGCTTTGTCCTCTCCGGGGGGAGCTACCATGATAATCCATCTTCGATAATCCATCTTCGCGCAGGCGCGGGGATCCTGGACGCGTATAGCAGGCTTGGCAGATGCCTGATCAATTCAGAGGTTCGAACCGCAGAGCGAGAGGAAGGTGGCCTGTTAGATTTGCGTCACACCGCCTCCGAAGCGAGTCGGGCGTCGATCGTCTCCAGAAGCCGGGCGCCGGCTTCGCCCGCATCGCTGGTGGAAAAGTCGCTGCCAAGTTCGATCACGGGCAGCTTGGCGCACGCGCTTTGAAAGGCCGGCGGCTTTGCGGGAGACGGGGTCATATCGGGGCCGAGCAACAGCAGATCGAAATGCGCGATGCGCATCAGCAGCATGGCGTCACTCACGCGCATGCTGCTCTGGACGTCGTATCCGGCGCGGTGCAGCAATTCGCGCACGTAGGCGAGCACATCGGCATTGGAGTCAAGGCAGAGCACACTGCGGCCCTTCGGCACAGGCGCTTCGGCGCAAGTACCGGGGCGATAAAACGCTTCAACCGCCTTCTCTTCTGATTCGTGCACGTCGAAAACACTAGTCAGTCGCGACATCTCCAAAACCTTGCGGACAAAGTCGGGCACATTGCAGAGTTTCAACTCTCCGCGTGCCTGGCGTGTGCTGGTGAGTGCGCGGACCATGGTACCGAGGCCGCTGCTGTCGATGAATCCAACCTCGCCGAGGTGCAACACGAATGACCGCCGCGTGTGCAGCAACCACGACAGGTGGGCGCGCAGGGTATCGCTCTCGCGGCCGCCGATGATCCGCCCCTTGCAATGCACGACGGTGACGCGTCCAACTTCACGAGTGTCAAGCGACAAGAGCAAGGGGCCTCCCCATGCGGCGGAATTGGAGCAGCAAAGTCGCCACATTATATGCGCGAGGAGGGCTGGTTAATAGCATGAAAGCAGCCGCAATCAAGTCGCAGAGCCGGCCCCCATTTAGCATAGGAATCGTGAGCTCGCAAAAACGCATCGGCTTGGCACGAGCGCTTTCGAAGTCAGGCTACTGCTCGCGTTCGCAGGCGGGTGCTCTGATTCGTGCCGGGCGTGTCGTTCTCAAGGGACGCGTGGTGCGCGATCCGGAAGCCGCCGTGCGAATGCAGGATGGGCGTGTGGCCGATCGAATTGAGATCGATGGAATGCCATTCGGCAAGGCGCTGCCGATCTACCTGCTCATGAATAAGCCGCGCGGAATCGTGACCACCGCCTCCGACGAAAAGGGCCGGAAGACAGTCTACGATCTGCTCGATCCGAAATTGACGTGGGTCAGTCCAGTCGGTCGCCTGGATAAGGCCAGCGAAGGCCTGCTGCTCCTCACTAACGATTCTGAGTGGGCCTCTAAGATGACTGACCCTTCAACTCATCTCGACAAGAAATATCACGTCCAGGTCGATTGCATCGCGAATGACGATCTGCTCGCGAAGATAGTTCGGCGGTGCGCTGATGCAGGCATTTCAAGCCAGCGCGACTTTCTTGCGCCGGACCAAGAAGACCTCCGCGCCAAGGCGGCACACCTGCTGCGTCAAGGCAATAAGAATAGTTGGTTGGAGATTACGCTAGACGAGGGCAAGAACCGCCAGATTCGCCGCCTGCTCGAAGCGTTGGAGGTCCGCGTGCTGCGTTTAGTAAGGGTCTCGATCGGCTCGCTCGAACTCGGTGACCTAAAGAAAGGCGCGACGCGCCAGTTGACGCCGGAAGAAAAGCGTTTGCTCGATACTGCCCTGCGGGACTGATGTAAGAAGAATCCGTCGGGCGCTGAGGCGACCTATCTCCCATCTAATTCTCGTTGAAATCCGAGTAGACCCTGCTAGAATGCATTGCCAAGTAGCACCGTCTTCGGCCATTAGGTCCGCAGATGCGCCACATAAGAACCATTACTCAATTAGTACTAACTCTTGTCTTCTCCCTGTTAGTTGCCGCCGATCAACCGAAGGACATGAGTGACGAGGAGCGGAATCAGGTTGAGAGCATGTTGTCGCAAATTTCGAGCGATGTCCCTCGGCACTATTACGACCCCAAACTGCACGGCATAGATTGGTCTGCAAAGGTCAGCCTTGCCCGGGAGAAAATCAAACAAGAGAAGTCGATGAATATGGCCATGGCTCACATAGCAGCGGCTCTCGACAGCTTGAGCGACTCTCATACATATCTCATTCCTCCCAGTCGCCCTTATGTTCTCGACCGCGGCTGGACTGTTCAAATGATTGGTGAGAAGTGTTTTGTCACTCGCGTTCGGCCCGGCGGAGACGCGGAAACTCGCGGCGTGAGGCCGGGAGATCAATTGGTCGCTATCAACGGTTATCGCATTGGCCGGGAAAATCTCCATAGGATCGAGTACGCATTTAACATACTGCGACCGCTGCCGGATCTCATTGTCACTCTTCGCGGACCGCAGGGGACGGAACGCAAAACCCCGCTCGAGGCAAGATTCCAGAAACGAACCCATGCGCAAGATCTGGATGCCAACACCATGCAGAACCAATGGCTCATCGAAGAGGAGTGGATCCGCGAACAGCGATTTCGCACCGCCGAATATGGTGACGATTTGATGATCGCCAAACTACCTTCATTCATCATTGATCACAATGAAGTAAACAAACTGATTTCCATGAGTCAAAAACACAAAGCACTGATACTCGATCTTCGCGAAAATCCGGGCGGTAGCGTGGAAGTTTTAAAAGGGATTCTCGGCGGCCTTTTCGACCACGACATCAAGATCTGTGATCGCGTCACACGGGGCTCGACCAGTCCCATGCTGGCTAAGTCGAACCATCATCACTTCGAGGGCAAGCTTGTCGTGCTGATTGACAGCAAGTCTTCTTCAGCTTCAGAACTCTTGGCGCGCGTCGTGCAATTGGAGAAGCGTGGAACCGTTGTGGGCGACCGCAGTTCCGGTAGCGTCATGGAGGCAAAAACGTACTCCTACGCGGCCGGACTTGATATGGTCACATTTTATGGCGCGTCCATTACCGATGCGAACCTCATCATGGCCGATGGGCAGAGCCTGGAACACATGGGTGTTCTCCCCGATGAAGTTACTCTCGCGGCTGCGGACGATTTGGCCAACGGCCGCGATCCGGTTCTGGCTCATGCTGCGGAGTTGGCAGGCGTAAGAATTACGCCCGAGGCCGCTGGCAAAATCTTTCCCTTCGAATGGCCGAAAGATTAAATCGGCTTTCCTTTTTCCACATATTCCTGTGCTTCGCGCAGCACCTTGCGTTCATTGCTGTAGGCGATCTGCTTGCCCGCTTCGCTAAGCGGAACCCACAGCGCTCGTTTCACTTCAATCCGCATCTCCTGCGCAAGATTATCGATTTCTCCGGACACATAGCGCATCAGATAAAAACTTACAATCTTGAAAACGCGTTCGCCGTCGCCCCATGTGCGTACATAAACGTACTTATTATCGGCGAGCTTGGTGACGGGCTCGGCGATGATGCCGGTTTCCTCCCGCACCTCGCGCACCGCGGCTGCTTGGGCCTTTTCGCCTCGGTCCACGAGGCCCTTGGGAAGGGCGAGCACGGCGCGGCTGCGCTTGCGCAGCGATTTTGCAGGCGGAGCGCCCGATGTAGAGCCGTCAACTGGCGCCTCTTCCACGTGTGGTTCGCTTTTATGCGGTTCAATTAAGGCGACATGCCACACTCCAGAAATCTCCCGCAGCACCACCCCACCCGCTGAAATCTCTCGTGGCATCCCCTACACTGTATCGCGAATCCAAGCCGTGACGCCCCTAGGAATTTCCCAACTTCGCCGTTTCTTCCTTAATGCGCTGCCACGCTCGCTCAACATGCAGCTCCCGCGTGTTAGTTTGACCAACGCAAAGCCGCAACGTGAATCTTCCGTCGAGCTTGGTATGCGTGAGAAAAAGATCGCCGCTCGCGTTCAGTCGCTCCATCAAGAGTTGATTGGCATGATCCTGATTAGAATGTTCTTTCGATCGCAGGCGAAAACAGACAAGATTAAGCAGCGCGGGCGCGGCGATTTCGAAACGGTTATCGCCGCGCACCCAACCGGAAAATTCCTGTGCCAGTCGCACATGCTCGCGAATGTGTTGTTGCAGGCCTTCAATGCCGTAGTGTCGGATCACAAACCAGAGCTTGAGCGAGCGAAAGCGGCGCCCCAACTGGATGTGCCAGTCGCGGTAGTCGATCACTGCGCCCGATTCCGTAGCCTGATTGCGCAAATACTCCGGCAAAATCGAGAGTGTTTCGATCAGGTGCTTCCGGTCGGCAATATAAAAGACATTGCAATCGAAGTTGGTGAACATCCATTTGTGCGGGTTGAAAGTGTAGCTGTCGGCAAATTCAACACCATCATTGATGAATCTGAACTCCGGGCAGAGCGCGGCTGTGCCGCTCATGGCGGAATCGACATGCAGCCATAGATTATGGTCACGACAGATGCGTGCAATCTCGCGCACCGGGTCAATCGCGTTCGACGAGGTTGTGCCGACCGTGGCGCAAACGAAGCAGGGAGTCAGGCCGGCTTTGACGTCGCGTTCGATTTGGCTGGCGAGTGCTTGGGGACGCATCGCGAAGTTCTGATCGACTTCGATATGGCGCAGGTTGTCCGAACCCATGCCCGCGATCTTCATCGCCTTCTCAATCGAGGAATGGGTTTGCGTCGAGCAATAGGCGACGAGACGTCCATCGCAGCCTTTGCGATTGCTGGCGAAGTTTGTTGAACGCTCGCGAGCGGCGAGCAGAGCGCACAGAGTGGCACTGGATGCGGTGTCCTGAATCACGCCGCCGCCGGTGCCGGTGGAAAGAAATTTCTCCGGCAGCCCAAGCATTGGCACCAGCCAATCGAGCACGTGCGTTTCGACTTCCGTACATGCCGGGCTGGTCGACCACAGCATGCCCTGCACGCCCAATCCGGCGGAAATGAGGTCGCCGAGAATAGCAGGTCCAGATGCATTCGCGGGAAAGTACGCGTAAAAATTTGGCGACTGCCAGTGCGTGATTCCGGGAAGGACGACGCGGTCGATGTCGGCTAGAATTGCAGCAAAAGGCTCGCCCTGCTCCGGCGCGGCAGCTGGCAACTGAGCGCGAATTTCTCCGGGTTGCACACGCGACAGTACTGGAAAGCTTTCAATTCGCGAATGGTAATCGGCGATCCAGTCGACCACCGCGTGGCCCTGGCGCCGGAACTCCTCGGGAGACATGTGAAAAGATTTGGGATCAGACATGGAGTTGGTAATTGGTGATTTGAAATCCTGATAATCGCGCGACGACGGATTGCGAATCACAGATCACAAATGCCCGTAATACACCTGCGTCTTGTATTCAAACTCAATCTTTCCGTCGACAGCATGTGCGCGAACAATCCGCTGCAACTCCCGCATCATCGGAGCATATTTCAGATGACCTTCGAGCGGCGCATAGGAAGAAGATAGCAAACGTCCGGCGGTGCCCTCATAATCAAACTGCTGACGGAGGCTGAAAACTCTTTCCTGGCATGGCGCCGGCTCAAAAAACTGATGAATCATGGCCGTTGTTTTTTCATGGCGCACCTCTTCGTAGTCGGTGCCGTAGGTCAGCAGCAACTGCTCATACTCGCGCAAAAAAGCTGTTGACGAGGTGAGTCGCTCGTTCCAGATCAGCACGCACCAACCTCCCGGCCGCAAAATGCGCACGAATTCCTGGCGGGCGCGTGGCAGATCGAACCAGTGCGCCGCTTGTGCAGCGGTCACGAAGTCGACGGAAGCCAAGCCCAACGTCGTCTCTTCCGCCGTTCCCGCCACGGACACGAGCCGCCTGTACGATTCGAGTTGATGCATGCCACTCTCGCGCATTTCCACGTTGGGCTCGACGGCAAATACGGAGTTACCGTTCTCCAAAAGAAGCCGGGTAAACATGCCTGTCCCGGAAGCGATGTCGGCAATGATATGGCTCGGCTGCAAGCCACACTCGGTGCGCAACAGGTCGAGAACTTCAGGCGGATATCCCGGACGATAGCGGATGTAATTCTCCACCCGATCAGAAAAACGAGCCGTTGAAGAGATGGCCATCGCTATTTAGTGTAACGCGTTCAGCGGCTGTGGCCCCGCTCACGTTACAATCTTCGTTTTGTGGCAGATCCTGTACCCGGGTGCGCAGTTCTGGAAGTAATCTGAATCACAGACGGTCCGGAAAATCATCTCAAGGAACTTCATGAAACTTCTTGCCGCGTCTTTTCTTTGTTTCGTGCTGATTGGTTCAACCTTTCGTGCCGTCGATGCCGCCAACGACGAGGACAAAAATAAAAACACCGGCAATGACAATCAACCCGAAAGTTGGGTGATCAGCGGCTTTCGCGATGTTGCGGCCGAGTTCGAAATCGAAAAGAAGTTCATCGCCGTCCCCGATGCGAAGCTCGCCGAAGAGCATCTTCGCATTCTGACCCAGGCTCCGCATATGGCCGGATCTCCTGAAGACAAAGCCACCGCCGAATATGTCGCGCGGAAATTTCGCGACGCCGGTCTTGACACCGAGATCGTGGAGTACAAAGTCTGGATGAATTACCCGGCCGAGATTCGTGTCGACATGACCGCGCCTCCCGGGGTCGAGATGCACGGACCGCAGCGCGAACACGTGGACGACGATCCGTTTCAGGACGACCCTCGCGTCGTCACTCCGTACAACGGCATGTCACCTTCGGGGGACGCGGAGGCCGAGGTCGTCTATGCAAACTATGGCTCTCCCGCCGACTTCGACAGGCTGAAGCAGATGAATGTCGATGTGCGCGGCAAGATTGTCATCGTCCGCTACGGAGAAAACTTCCGTGGCGTCAAAGCGTTTGTGGCGCAGGAGCGAGGCGCTGCCGCCGTCATTATTTATTCCGACCCCAAAGATGACGGCTACTACCGCGGCGACGCCTATCCGAAAGGTCCATGGCGCCCTGCGACCGGCGTCCAGCGCGGATCAATCGGCTACATGTTCCAGTTTCCCGGAGACCCGACCACTCCTGGGATTGCCTCGACCCCGTCGCTGCCAGACTCGAAGCGTATTTCGCCGTCTGACTCCGAGCAGATGCCGAAAATTCCTGTCACTCCTCTTTCTTACGCCGATGCAGCGCCCATTCTTGAGCACCTGGGTGGGCCCGCCTCGCCCCGCGAGTGGCAGGGTGCGCTGCCCTTCACCTATCACGTCGGTCCTGGTCCATCCAAAGTAAAGATGCACCTCAAACAGGATTATCAATTTCGCACCATTTGGGACGTCATCGGGAAAATCCGCGGGACGTCCGCGCCTGACGAGTGGGTGGTCGCTGGCAATCATCGCGACGCCTGGGTCTACGGAGCGGTCGACCCCAACAGCGGGACAGCCTCGATGCTGGAAGCGGTTCATGGCCTCGGAGCACTGCTTAAATCGGGCTGGAAGCCAAAGCGCACTATCGTTTTCGGAAGCTGGGACGCCGAAGAGGAAGGCCTTATTGGGTCGACCGAGTGGGGCGAAGATCACGCCCGGGAACTCGGCAATGCCGACGCCTACTTCAACATGGACGTGGCGGTAGCCGGCAAGAAGTTTGGAGCATCAGGCACGCCTACGCTCAAGGAGTTCATCCGCGAGATTTCGAAAGCCGTTCCGTCGCCGCAAGGGGGGACTGTCTACGGGGCGTGGAAAAAGGCGAGCCAGCCCAATGAGGGCAATCGATCGCAGGAGACAGCCACTTTTCGTACGCCGCCGAACGCCGCGCAGAGCGATGTTCCCGTGGGGGATCTCGGCAGCGGTTCCGACTACACCGTCTTCCTCCAACACCTCGGCGTACCTTCCACCGACATGAGTTCGTCGGGCGATTACGGCGTCTATCACTCGACTTTCGACGACTTCACCTGGTTTAAGAAGTTCGGCGATCCGGATTTCGCCTATGAGCAGGAGATGGCGCGGATGTTCGGGATGGAGGTGCTGCGCATGTCGGATGTCGACGTGCTGCCCTACGATTACGAAACCTATGGAAAGGAAATTCTGGCCTACATCGACGCCGCGCAGAACAAGAGTAAGGATCACTTCGGACACGGCCGCGCGGAGCCAGATTTCTCGCCCGCCCTGCAAGCGGCGGGGCGCTTGCAGGAAGCCGGCGCGAAAATCCTGCAAAAACAGCGAAAATTGCCCGCCGCGCCTGATCGGCTTAATGCTACACTGCGAGAAGCTGAGCGAGGGCTCCTGATTCCGGAGGGACTGCCTAACCGGCCGTGGTTCCGCCATGCCATTTACGCTCCAGGGCAATACACCGGCTACGCTGCGGTAGTGATTCCGGGCGTCAATGAAGCCATTGATCGCGGCGATCTCAATCGGACCACGCAACAGATTGCGGTTCTGGCGGCTGCTTTGAATCGAGCCGCAGCCGTATTGCAACAATATAGATAGCCTTAACCGATCGATTCGGCATCTTAAACTCGACTCGTTTTCCGCGGGGAGGAGAGTCATGACTCTGGCCAGAATCATCACGCATTCGGATCTTTGCGCACGCGAATTGGCATTTCATCTGCTCGGCCGCGGTTACGCGGTGGAAATTGTTTCGCCCGATTCTATTCCCGATAATTTTGCCGACCTTGAATTGCGTGTTGACGCCGCTTCTGGCGATCAATTGGCCGCGAGCCTGGCGGCGTATGAGGGGCAGCGCGTTTCCACTCTCGAGTTTGTCGGTCGGGTGAAGGTCCCCAAGGATCGGGTCCCGCTCGCGCCGGCGATGGGTGGAGATGCTCCTGGTGTTCTTGGCGATCCTGTTGTCATCGAGGTGGCCCCGACTGTAGACGATACAGAAGGGTCGGTAGACTCTCCTAACTGGGCCTACCAGCCCGTATCCTTGCTGGCGGAAGATGCGCTCGAACCGGAAGCTCGACCTGACCTGGGCCCTGATCTTCGCGACGAAGAGTTGGCGGATGTGCCTTCGACCGAGGAGGCATTGGGTTCGTCAACACCGGACACACCACAACTCGAAAGCTTGCCCGCCAACGTAGAACTGAGCGCGGCTATCCCGGTCGAGAGAACGGTCGAACCGCTGAGTTATTTTGCGCGCCAGACCTCGTCGATCGCCATGCCGTTTGCGGGGCCGGCGGTAGTTTTGCCCACATGGGCGCAACAAACCATCGATCTCCCATTTGATTGGAAATCGATTGCGCCTGCAGCCTTAACCCTTTCCGCCGTAGTACTGTTATCGCTGTTTCTGGCTTTCGGCGTGCGCGCGTCCGCGAAACCTTCGGTTGGCAGCTCCGCGCCGCCGCGAACCGCAGTAGTGTCCGCTAACGCATCCAGCCCTGTGTCCGAAAAGGTTGCGACGACTGGGAAGCCTGGCGCTGACCTCCGCATCGCCAGTCGTTCCAACCTTGCAAGAAGGCACGTTGCGGATCTGGTCGCGCCAGACACGGTCACCTATCTGGATGGCCGCTACGAACCCGCCGCGAGAGCGAAACCAGCCCGCGCGAAGGCGTCCTCTATCAGACGCGCGAAAGGCGATGTGGCCGCCGATACAACGACCTATTTCAGCAGCGCGACATCTCCGCAACCTGCAAAATAGGCGAGCGCGTGGAAATATTACGCATAAATTAACAGGGATCGATAGATTTTGAGGCGTGAGCCAGAGAGTGGTGCTCTGCCTTACGTCTAAGCCACGCCGTCTTTTTCCAGGGCTGGGCCGACCAATGCGGCGCAGGATTCTATAAATGCCTGCTCGGGCGCCGTGAAGGTATCGGCGAAGTAACTCTCAATACACAATTCCGCCGTGACCCGTTTCTTGGTGAAGATCGGCACGACAATATTGGCTTTCACCAGGTCCGATCCGAGATATCGGGAATCAGCCTTTACGTTATTAACGACTACCGTCTTTCCTGAAGTCGCCGCGGCGCCGCACAATCCCTTGTCGAGCGGGATGCGTAAGGTGGGCATGAAGCTGCCTGCATAAGGTCCCAGCACCAGCGCGTCATGAGAAGACGTGTCCATCAAGTAGAAGCCAACCCAGTTGTAACGAGTCATAGCCTCGTGGAGCCGGTGCGCAACCTGCTCCATCAGGGCCGTTGCTCCATGCGCGGAGCGTCCGTTTACCTCAAATTCCTTGAGCAGTTCGGCGTACTGCGCCATCGGGGCCCGAATCTCCTTTGACTGGGGCAATTTTATCGTCATTACGGCTGGTCAGATGCTTGCTGGTTACTGTCGTTCGTAATCAGGGTTATCCTTAGACGCGAAGACCTGTGTCGTGAGGCGGACATGAAGTTTATCGCCATCAGAGTCGTCTTTGTCATTAGTGTGCTGGCCTGCGCAGCCATTGCAGGAGCGGCGCAGAGCGCGCAGTCGGATGCCCCTGCTTCGGCGGCTGGCCCAGTCATCCAGATCGAAGATGTCGAGCGCTTCTATAAGGTCTATGACGCAGCGGGCGGACATCCGACTGCCGATCAGCTGCAGCACGACTACATCGATCCCGGTTCGGATGGACTTCATCACCTCGCCAAGGTGCGAAACGTTTCCGGCGCTGCGATTGCCAAAACCTTGAGTGAGCATCCTGAGATCTATTCGGGCGCCAAGCGTTGCACGGTCGTCTTGCCTGAAGTGCGCGAGCGCTTGCAGGCCGCGATGCTCAAGTTGCGTGATCTTTATCCAGAGGCGAAATTCCCGCCAGTGACGATCGCTGTTGGACGCGGGAAACCGGTGGCTGTGGGAAGTCCTGCTTACGGCGTTCAGGTTGGCCTGGAGGCTCTTTGCGCAACGAACTGGATGAATCCCAACGTCGGGGACCGATTTGTGCATGTCATCGCTCACGAATATGCGCACGTCCAGCAGTCGCAGGCTTTGGCCGATGACGAGCATCCGACAGTGCTCGAGATGTCGCTGATCGAAGGCGCGGCTGACTTCACAGGCGAGTTGATTTCCGGCGAGATTTCGTCTTATCAGTTCGTGGGGACGATGAAGGGGCGCGAAAAAGAAATCGAGACCGCGTTCGTCCCCGACGAGGACAAGACCGACATTTCGAAATGGCTTTACAACGGAACGCGGGAGAAACCGGGCGATCTCGGCTATTGGGTGGGATATCGCATCGTCAAATCCTACTATCAACATGCCGCCGATAAGCGCCAAGCGTTTCGCGAAATTCTGGAGATGACCGATCCGAAGGCGTTTCTGGCCAAGAGCGGGTGGTATCCGGGAATTCAGCTGCAATAACTGCAAGCGGTATTTTTCGGTAGTTGCCACAGTTTGCGAAATCATTAACCACAGAGGTCACGAAGGTTCACGGAGGAAACGCGTAAGCCAACGCCTTCGTGATAATTAGTGTCTTCGTAGTGCAAGTTCCTTGGCTGGCAGTGCTTTTGATTTAGGGGTTGTAACCCCCCCCCAAAAAAAAAGCTTTGCGCTAAGATGCTGAGTTTGAATGGGTTCCACGTGCAATCTTCCCAAATTAGGAATCCGAACCTCGAATCTGCGTATTCCTTAGGGCCGGAGACTTTCTATTGCCCCGATCAGATTTCTATTGTCAGACGTCGCGGGTTCGATGTCTGTGATGACGCTTACCTTCTGTTGGTGATGAAAAGGAGACTTGGTCTTGATTCGTTGTAATATATCATGATATATATCAAAAGCAGGAGGGCTCCCAATGCCGCGCACTGCAAAGCTCTTTCTCAATGGCCGCAGCCAGGCGGTCCGCTTGCCTGCGGAATTTCGTTTTGAAGGCCGCGAGGTCTTTATACGGCAAGATCAAACTACTGGAGACGTGATTCTCTCGCGGCGTCCCGAGTCGTGGGACAGCTTCTTCAAACTCCGGCGAGAGACAAATATTCCCGATGAGTTCATGGCCGATCGCCAGGATGAAGTGCCGCAGAAACGCGAGTTGTTCTGATGGAAATTCGCTACCTTTTCGATACCAACGTTGCGAGCTTCGTTATCAGGGGGAACAGTACGGCGGTTGATCGCCGGTTAGTGAGAGTTCCGATGGCGCAACTCGCCATTTCCGCAGTCACCGAAGGCGAGTTGCGATTTGGAGCCGCGCGGCTGCCTCATGCTACTCGCCTGCACAACATGATCGAAGATTTCTTTTTGCGCGTGGCAATCCTGCCCTGGGATTCAGACGCGGCCCAACAATATGGACAGCTTCGAGCCGCGCTGGAACGCGAGGGCCGGCAAATGGGGAATCTCGATGCCATGATTGGCGCGCACGCTCTCGCGTTGGGCGCAATCCTCGTGACCAATGATCGTGCTTTTGGGCGGATTAAGGGGCTGAAAGTCGAAGATTGGACTAAGGCGTCGCGCCCTACGTCTTGAGACGCCTTCCAACCTGCTGGTGGCAAAGCGGAGCTTGGACGGGGCAGTCTCGTGAGGGACGATGGGTGTCGGGCCGAGCTAACGCCGGGCTACTCCAGCTCAGATCAGTGGCAGGACGTCCTTAGCCCTCATCTCCCAGATGGTCACGGCCAAAAGGTTATATTCCTGAAGAAGCGCCCATGCTTGGGTCACTTTTGCGAGTAGTTCCACATGGCTTGGATAAAGGGCGGCAACTTCCGAGGCGGCCTGGACGGCGCTGAGTGTACTGTACGAAATAGGGGCCTCTAGGACTTGCCTCTGGTAGAAATCCTCGATTTGCCCTGAGGTGGCGTAATTGCGGAAGGGCGAGCGGGGATCAGAGACCGTTCGAAAGAGCACCGCTTCTGGATCACCGTGTGCAAACGAGCACAGGAACTGATATTCGGGATAAAGTCTTTCTAGCATCCGCCTTTGGCTTGTGATCTTGGTTTTTTCTATCACCCCCATTGGCGTGGGAAACCGCGGGATCTCGACCCGGCTGAACTGAGTTCCAACGTGTGTTCCAAGCTGATCATGTTCGATGGTTCGCCTTTCCTCGTCACTGACAGAGGACAGTCGCTGGAGCATATTTATGAACGGCAATCCCGTCTGCGTATAAAACTCATCACACCTTCTCAGGTTCTTGCGCTCTTCGCGCTCCAACAAAAACCTGATGTATTTTTTTTCCCAACTGTTCTTCAAAAACAGGCGTACATTCTCGGCTGATTGCAACAAAAAGCAAAATGTAGGTAGTGTCCTAATATTAGGACACTACCCAAAATGTATACAGCGTTTCCACCTGAAGTCGTGCAATGGTCAAGGCATCCACAGCGGACGCACTTCGATCCCCCGCAAGCAGTTTCCGGATGCTTAAGTGCCCATAGCGTAGACCTTCGACCACAAGTGAGAGTTGGTCGCGTTCAAAATCCGAAAATCCGGGCGGCAAGGCGCTCTGGAGGGCGTCTCTAGCTGAGGACACACAAGTAAAAACAAATCCGTCTAGGGTCTTAACGTCCACGCTCCGCGATACATCGATGTCTCTGGTCAGGACGTGCTTTACGTTTCTAACCTTCAATCTCATCAGAGTATTCCGGTCTCCGTCGGAACCTATGTTAATACCCGGCGATAGAGACTAGGGTCAAGCACGGTCTGCTTATTAGCGTCCTTGGTGGTCGGGTCCGCCTTTCACGATTGTGAAATGTGTAGGAAGTTCCGTCCACGCTCAAGCTTGCCATGGATCCTCGGCACACCTGAAGGTGTGCCCTGATACGAATCGAGGGGCCCGTGAGTTTGTCTTGGACGGGCGTGACGCCGTCGCTCCGCAAACGCGCCGGTATTTCGCGGGCGAGGGCGCCCGCGCCACACAAAACTTACTTGATCGTGACCAGCTTCTCCACCAGTTCCGAGTAATCTTTCTTCTCCAGGCCATGCACCTGCTTGTTATATTCGTCCACTTTGTTCGAGTAATTCATCGAGCAGAATTTGGGCCCGCACATGGAGCAGAACGCCGCCGTCTTATATCCCTCTTCGGGCAGAGTCTCGTCATGCATCGATCGCGCCGTCTCGGGATCTAGCGATAACTCGAACTGTTTTTCCCAATCGAACTTGTAGCGAGCGTAGCTTAGGGCGTCGTCGCGGTCGCGGACTCCGGGACGCTGGCGGGCTACGTCTGCGGCGTGGGCGGCGATTTTGTAGGCGATGATTCCGTCTTTTACGTCTTTCTCGTTGGGCAGGCCTAAGTGTTCTTTCGGAGTGACGTAGCAGAGCATTGAGGCGCCATACCATCCGATCATGGCCGCTCCGATGGCGGAAGTGATGTGGTCGTAGCCGGGGGCTATGTCGGTGACTAGCGGGCCCAGGGTGTAGAAGGGGGCCTCGTCGCACCACTCGTTTTCTTTTTCTACCTGCTCTTTAATCTTGTGCATCGGAATGTGGCCGGGGCCTTCGATCATTACCTGCACGTCGTGCTTCCAGGCTATGCGAGTCAGGTCGCCTAGAGTTTTCAGTTCGGCGAATTGGGCTTCGTCGCTGGCGTCGGCGAGGCAGCCGGGACGCAGGCCGTCTCCTAGCGAAAAGCTTACGTCGTATTTCGCGAAAATCTTGCAGATGTCTTCGAAGCAGTCGTAGAGGAAGTTTTGTTTGTGGTGATGGGTCATCCATTGGGCTAGGATCGCGCCGCC
This sequence comes from uncultured Acidobacteriaceae bacterium, assembly GCA_963800565.1. GTDB lineage: Bacteria > Acidobacteriota > Terriglobia > Terriglobales > Acidobacteriaceae > Acidiflorens. Next base: position 604,830 of record CAWDBM010000006.1, on the reverse strand, counting down.
TCGGCTGACTATGCCAGTGATGCGCTTGGAGACCATGGGAACGTATTGGATGAGCACTCCGGCGTGGATGGTCATGTAGTCGACGCCTTGCTGGGCCTGTTCTTCGATCACTTCGAGCATCACGTTCTTATTGAGATCTTCGACGCGTTTGACGCGCGAGATTGCTTCGTAGATGGGAACGGTGCCGATGGGGACGGGCGAATGGCGGATGATGGCTTCGCGAATGGTGGGGATGTCGCCGCCGGTGGAGAGATCCATGACGGTGTCGGCCCCGTAGTGGACGGCAGTGTGGAGCTTCTTTAGTTCTTCGTCGACGTTGGAGGTGACGGCGGAGTTGCCGATGTTGGCGTTGATTTTGCACAGCGACTCGACGCCGATGGCCATGGGCTCGAGTTCGGGATGGTTGATGTTTGCGGGGATGATCATGCGACCGCGGGCGACTTCATCGCGCACTAATTCAGGAGTGATCTTTTCGCGGTGGGCGATGTATTGCATCTCTTCTGTGATCAGGCCCTGGCGCGCGTAGTGCATCTGGGAGAAGTTGCCGTCTTTATTTTCGGCCTTACGCTTGGCTAGCCACTCGGCTCGCGGCTTGAGAACCGCCTCCACACTATTACCGTTGCCATTCATGCCATTGCCATTTCCGCCGTGGGTCGAACCGCCATTGTCTGGGGACATTTTCGTCGGTACCATCCTTCACGAAGTCTAGTGGTGAAATTATACCCCGGTTGCGCGACGCGCCTCCGGTTTCGCCCGGACGAGCGCTGGTGTGGTGCGTGGTTGCTTGCGGAAAAACTGAATCGCCTGTTGTTGACAGAGAATCGAAGGAGACAGTCGTTATAACGACAATTCCGGGAAAACGACGGTTCTGGCGAACTTCGCCGAGGAGAGAGCGATGCTAAAACGGCTGATGAGTACGAGCAACGATGTGGCTTTGACCACTTTGCGACTGGTGCTGGGGGTGGTGTTCTTTGCGCATGGGGCGCAAAAAATGCTGGGGTGGTTTGGGGGTTATGGCTTTCACGGGACGATGGGATTTCTTGAGCATGTCGGGCTGCCGGCTCCGGTGGCGCTGCTGGTCATCTGCACGGAATTCTTCGGCGGTCTCGGGCTGATTGTCGGATTGCTGACGCGGATTGCGGCTCTCGGCATTGGCGTCGAGATGATTGTGGCGATCTTCATGGTTCACCTGCCGAACGGATTCTTCATGAACTGGTATGGCACGCAGAAGGGTGAGGGGTTCGAATATCATTTGCTGGCGATTGCCGTCGCTGCGGCGCTGTTGTTGCGCGGGGCGGGCGCGTTTTCGGCGGATGGGGCGCTGTCGAAGTAGGGCTGCGTCGAAATTCGGCGCGTCGAGTTCTTTCGCTGCTGGCGGGTGGTGAGCTCCGCTCGGCTGGGCAGGTGAGGGCACCCTTCGACAACCTCAGGGCAGGCTCCGCCCCTACGCGAGAGCCGCCGTTCCCTAGTTTCTTAGCGTTTTCCCTGTCTTCAGCGTGAATTGGATTCTTTCTTGTGTTTTCTTTTCGCCGCAGAGGGATTTGAAGGCCTCGCGCTCGAGGTCAAGCAAATACTGTTCACTTACCGGTGTGCCGGGAGTTACGTTTCCTCCGCAGAGGACCTCTGCGATTTTTGTGCCCAGCTTTTGCTCGTGATCGCTGATGAAGCCGCCTTGGCGCATCAGGTAGACACCCATTTTTAGTGCAGCGAGGATATTTTCGCCAGGGGCGGGAATGTCGATGCGCATGATGGGAGGTTCGTAGCCGGCGCGCGCCAGTTCGAGGGCGCGGGCTTTGGCGTCGGAGAGAACGCGCTCGCGGTTCATGGTGATGCGATCGGAGGTTGAGACGAATCCCATACCGCGGGCTTCCTCGGCCGAAGTGGAAACTTTGCCGGTCGCGATAATTTCGAAAATTTTCTTCATCGCCTCCATCAATTCGACGGATTCGCCTCGGCCATCGGGGCGGATGGATGCGGCACTGTCGACCGCGCGCAACAACATTTCTTTGCAGCCGCCGCCACCGGGAAGCAGGCCGACTCCGACTTCGACTAATCCCATGTAGAGTTCGGCGTGGGGCTGGCGGGCGGCGGCGTGCAGGGAGATTTCGCAGCCTCCTCCTAGCGCCATGCCGAAGGGCGCACTCACCACGGGCTTGGGGGAGAATCTTATGGCTTGCGTCATGCCCTGGAACTGACGGATGGCCAGGTCGACGTCGTCCCACTCTTCTTCTTGAACGGACATGAGGAGGAGCATCAGGTTCGCGCCTACGGAAAAATTCTGGGCGTCGTTAGTGATGACAAAGGCGTCGAAATTGTCGCCGGGGCCGCCGGGCTTGAGCGTTTGGAGGATCAAGGAAACAATGTCAGCGCCCAGTGAATTCATCTTGGAGTGGAACTCGATGCAGCCGACGCCATCGCCGAGGTCGATGAGGGATGCTCCGGAATTTTTCTTGACGACGCTGTTGGAGTTTGTTTTTTTGGCGACTGTGACCGACCAGACTCCTTCGGGAACGGTTACTGGTTGCCAGTTGGCGGTTGCCAGATCGAAATACTTGCGGCCGGATGGCGTCTTTGAATCGTCGGCATACCACGACTTGTTTCCCGAGGAGAGCAGCTTTTCTACGTTGGCTGCCACGGGTCGGCCTTCTTTTTTCATGCGGGCTACGGTTGGCTCGACGCCGGCGGCGTCCCAGAGTTCGAAGGGGCCGAGTTCCCAGGCGAAGCCTAGGCGCATGGCTTGGTCGATCTGGACTACGGAGTCGGAAATCTCGGGAATGCGATTGGCGGAATATGTCCACAGATCGGCTAGCGCGTTCCAGATAAAGGTAGTGGCTTTGTCTGGTTTTTGCGGGGCGCCTGCGTTGTCCGTGCCTAGCAACATGCGGAGGCGGGCTCCAGGATCGTCGATATTTTTCGCCATATCGAGAGCGGCGAATTTCGGCTTCTGGCGGGGATGATATTCGAGCGTCTTCCAGTCGATGGCGAGGCGTTCGTCTTCTTTGCCTGTACTTTTGGCCTTCTTGTAGAAGCCGCCTTTGGTTTTATCGCCTAGCAATTTGCGTTCGACCATCTGGCGGAAAAATGCTGGAATCTGCAACTCGCTGCGCTCGTCGCGGACGTTCTGCAACATGTTGGTAACGACGTGGTTGAGCACGTCGAGGCCTACAAGGTCGATGGTGCGAAAAGTGGCGGAGCGCGGCCAGCCCACGGCCTGGCCGGTGAGCGCGTCGACTTCTTCGATGGAGAGATCCATCTCCTGCATGAGGCGGATCACGTTGAGAACGGAAAATGTGCCAATGCGATTGCCGATGAAGTTGGGAGTATCTTTGGCGCGCACGACACCCTTGCCGAGTTGCGCATCGCAGAAGTGAGTGACGGCGTCGATGAGAGCGGGGTCGGCTTCTGGTGTGGGAATAAGCTCGAGCAGGCGCATATAGCGCGGCGGATTAAAAAAGTGTGTGCCGAACCAGGAGCTGCGGAAGTCGTCGGAAAATCCTTCGGCAATTTTTGCTACGGGAAGCCCGCTGGTGTTGGTCGTAATGATCGTGCCGGGTTTGCGGATGACTTCTACTTTTCTCAACAACGACCGTTTGATGTCGAGATTTTCGACGATGGCTTCGATGACCCAATCGACGTCGGCGAGTTTTTTCAGGTCGTCGTCGAAATTGCCTACGGTTACGAGGCGGGAGAGCGAAGGCTCGAAGAAGGCGGCGGGCTTGGATTTGCGGGCTCCGTCGAGGCCGGCGGCGGCGATTTTGTTGCGCGCGGGGCCGTCGGCGTCGGGTGGAACGTTTGTAGGGACCATGTCGAGCAGCAGGGAAGGCACGCCTGCGTTAGCGAAATGCGCGGCGATGCGGGCGCCCATGGTGCCCGCGCCGAGGACAGCAACTTTATGGATGTGTTTCATAAGTGCGAAATCTCCTGCAGGAAAAATTAGAGGCGAAAAATTGTTCTAGGGAAGTTTATCTACCACCCAGTCATTTTTGCCACTGTCGATCAGAACTATTTCAGAAAATTTGCGGCTGATGTGGGATGGCCCTCGCGGCGTTAGCAATACTACGGGAAAAGTGTAGCGGCCGGAACGGCCTTTGCCGCGCGTGATTTCGAAGGCGCGGTTGGTTGCATTGGAGAAAAATTCTTCTACGCGATCGGCATCCTGCGAGTGGCGCAGGCTGTCACTGAGCAGGACCATGCCATTTTCTACGTCTCCGGTTTGCCAGGCGTGGAGGAAATGGTTGGCGGCGGAGAGCGCGAATATGTAGCCGGGATCGAGCGTATCTGCCTGCTTGGCAGGATGGCTGTGCGATCCGGCCCAGATGGAGTTCGTCAGAAGGAAGAGACATACTGCTAACCGTATCTTCACGCTAAAGCTGTTCCTCGTTGTTGTCAGCGTTTGTGAGCGGCGTATCGGTACCTTCTTACTCTACTGGAAAACGAGTGGAACGCGCGCGAGGTTTGGGGAGTCGGGGGTTTAGTGAATGAGCGCTATGGCGATTTTCCACAAGCAACGGGCCGGTGCCTCTCTGGTTGTGCTCCCCAGGTATTGCTGGACAGAACGCGAACGCGCGCAGAACAAGCGGAGAGTTTGGGACACAGATGCATATCTCAGCAAACAACGACGGCGTGCCCGTCGTCAACGATGAAGGGCCGTGTGATAAATTACGAACGCGATAAGAACGATTACGCCGAGCAAAACAATCGCGAAAATAATTGCCAGAGGCCAGAAAACCCAAGACCATGATTGCCTTTTTCTGATCTGTTGTATGGCATTGTGCAATGAGAAAACCGTAGCGATTGTGCCAAACGGAGTAAGGCCGAAGGCAGGCATAAAAGCATCCAGTTCACCCGGTCCCCTGCATCCCTGGCGGAAACAGTAAAGGGAAGGCAACAGAATCGAGAAGATGTAGACGATTGCGATGAAATACGAAATCGTGAGGCCTAGTCTGCGTAACATAGACCATCCTTACTCTCGTTGGTGTACAGATTCCACGTTAGCACAGGGAGCGTTAGCGCTTCTGCGAAGCGCAATAGTAGTGCATGGCGCGGCCGGTCGGCCCGAGCGTCAGGATCAATGAATGATAACGGATTTATCGCCAACAGGCCCGAACCTTTACCCTGCACCAGTCCGCGTTCTTCCTGTTCCCGAGTTGCACTCCTTGATAACCATCAAAGTAAATGCATAATTTAGCGTCATTCTCTTCCGAAAACTTGAACCGGAACGATTGGATTCGCTTGCCGTCCGATGTCAGTACGACCAGATGATTCGACTGCAAGTCCAAGCCATCGATCAGCACAGGCTCTTTGTGGGGCCAGTGAATAGGCTCCTGTTTATCAATCTGTAGCGCTAGTGTCTTTGGGTTGTACTCACCACCCGGTGAAATTCTCGTTGGTGGCTCTGGCGAATTGGGCAGAACGCAAATGCTACCGTTCTCGTTGTTCGACTCGGTCGGATTTGTTTGTGCAACGGAATTGCTTGGAAGATAGAAGACACCTGAAACGAACAAAGCGGCGACAAAGATTCTCGCTTTTTTCATACCTGCACTCTACTCGCGAAACTTCTAGAGTTGTTGATGATTGTCGAAAAGACGATTACAGTCAGAACCCCTCTGGCAAGGTCAATGAGCGTAAACGCGATTTTGCAACAGTTGAGGAGAATCGCGCATAATTCCAAAGTGACCGACTCGAATGCTGACCCACCCCAGACGCTCTCGGCTGCCGAAGAAAAGTTCAAAACGTTTCTTGCAACCCAAAACTACCCCAAAGCAATTTGCTGGTTGATGCCCGGCGACGTGGTCGTAGACAGGAACCGCCGCTATTGGGTGAGGAAGCGCGAAGCGGAAGCGACAGGATTCGCTGCTCTGCGGTATTCCGAGGGGCTTGAGCGCAACCTCGGCGTCATGTTGCGAGCGATTTGCGCCACAGAAGCCGAAACGTTCGCGTCGGTGTTCGTTCCCGAAGACGATACAGATAGGCAGTACCACTTGATGGGGCGCGGATTGAAACTCTCATGTCCCGTCGAAAGGTATTCCACCTCCGCCGTGAGGAATCCGCTCAAGTGGAGGGTTCTCTGGTGGCGGAACGGCCAGCGAAGCAAGGTGTTGGAAGTGTGAACAGATACCTCTTGAGTTGGTAACTGTCGCAATCAGGCGATAGCGCTCATCCTATAAGAGAGGATGTCAAGAAAAAAATACTTCCCCCTCCCCTCCGGGGCCAAGTGGATGTGGTGACTTACATCCAGCCCCACCTCATCCTGCGCCTCATCTTTATCCGTAGAGGGGTTGTTGGTTTGTCCGCTTTGGATCGCCGCGCATTTCAGCGGCGATGCCAGCCCCAGTTGCTTGTCCCAACTTAACGGTTTCATAAAAACAGTGGTGCTCGACGCCATTCGGTTACGAAGCTACGCAAGCTAACCGTTGGCTAAAAGTGCCAACCAAGATCCTATGTGAGGCTCGAGGCCTATAGCTTTTTTGGGTTATCCGAGGGGGCATAGGATTGACCCGGAGACTCGGTGCCAAACTTCAGCACACAGAGCGCCTAATGAGTGCTTGGATACTCTCCCTCGAACCCGAGCATCGCACGAACCGACTTGGCCACCACCGAGGCATGAAAACCTTGGAGATCACCTGGGTTCTGTTCGATACTCAAGCTGCTTGCGTTTTCAGTTGTTCGGCGTCGAAACGTTCCTCCTTTTTCCAAAGTGTCAACGTAATGGCCGCGATCTTCCGCGCCAGCGTCAGACGAGCCATCTCCGGCTTCATCCCGTTGGTCAGCAAAGCCGCGTAAAAATCATGAAATGGACCCGTACCACAACTAGCCCGGGTGGCCGTACTCTTGAAGATCTCTTTCATCTCGTGGTTGTGGTTCCGATTCAGACCACGGAGCTGCTGGGGTTTCTTGGAGCGCTGCAATTGTCCGCGCACAAAGCGGTATTGCGCACTGTCGTGCGTCTCCACGCCCAGGCCACTGTAGGTCCAGAGTTGCCGCTTGCTGCGGAAGCGGTGCGGAGTTTGCATCAGCGCGATCAATCTCGCCGCCCGAATCGGACCGATGCAGGGAATCTGGCGCAGCAGTTTCGCCGCTTTCTGTTTCCGGCTCTCCGCCAAAAACTCGGGTCGCAGGTTTCGCCGCAAAGCCTGCAATCCATCCAGCTGTTGATAGAGTAGCTCCGCGCGCCGGCGCACCCCGGCCTGCACAATCTTGCTTAACCATTCCTCCCGATAGCGTGGAGCATAGACCCGGGTGCCGCCACAGGGAATGCCCCAACCGCGATACAGCGCCTTCAGCCGATTCATCACTCTGGTTAAATCTTTGCCGATGGTCTGATAACTACGCGCCAACTCGCGCAGCGTCCGCAGTCCATTTTCTCCGTGGTAGACCGGTCGCAACATTCCGGTGCGCAGCAAATCGGCCAGCTTGCGTGCATCCACCTTGTCGCTCTTGCTCCCCTCCTTTAATAAGGCATTCCGCCGCGGATTGCAGACCACAACTTCCTGCACCTGTGGCTGCAGCAAGTCGTACAGCCAGGCTGCCCAGGTCCCTTCTTCCCAAGTCACATGTAACTCGCCCCGCAGTCCGTGGATAAACTGCAGAATGCTGCTGGCTTTGGTTTCGACGATGGTTTCCATGATCAGCTTCCCGCTGTCATTCAGGACGGCGATCACAATGGCTTCCTTGTGCACGTCCATTCCGATATATTTGACCTCGTGACTCATTTGAGTTGCCTCCTTGGGGGAAAGGTCATTCGTGCTAACGCTTACTTTCCCCCCAGGGTAAAGTGCCATTCTCCAGCCATTTTGCCTAGACCCGCCTGCAGTTTCCTTCCGCACACACCACTCCCTAGCGCCGCCGCAGCGGAGCGAAGCCCCGGCACAGCGTAGCGCAGCGGAGGCGGCGCCATACCCAGCTTCAACCTTCTGAACTGGGGCGCTCTCTCATAATGCATTGACCCTGTGGCCGGCGCTTTGAGTGTGAACGCGATGTTACGCCAACTGAGAAAAGTGCTGGCTATTTTCTAGTTGCGTCGACCCAAACCTACACCTTCGACAGATGAAAAAAGATGACAAGCACCGCGATTCCGAACATAACAACTGCACTTGCCCCAATCGTCTGTATATGCGTCGCGATGAAAACGTTGCAGGACTTAATCGCTCTTTCCGGCCACGGTTCAGGAAGCATGTATCCAATTTCGGCGAAATACGTCACTACTCCTTTGAGCACAGCACGATTTGTTAATCGAGAGCGAGACTCTCCCGCGCGTATTTCGAGAAAAATGTCCGAAGAGCCGCAACTGGGAAGTTCAGGCGCGTCAGGGCGTAGACAACCGAATCCATCGGAAGTCTTGAGACATCATGCCCGTGTAGCTCCATACCGACCATCCACAAGTCGTGGGCTGATTCATGGCCGGGCTGCAATCGAACACTTTTGACGGTACCGATAGAGCCGAGAGTTCCAGCCAAGCAAACAGGAGCCCCTATTTTTGGCGGTGCTTGCGTCCCGAGATGCGTGAAGATCGCAAGGCTGCTCGGCCCGCTAGGCACTTCCGTCATCGCTGCCGCCAATCCCAGCAGATTGGCGAAAAATGCGAGCACAGCTATGGGGATTAGTTCCCGTCGCCGCTGCTCGTGCCGAGCTTTGACAATCGAAAGCATCTGTCACGAAAGTGTTCTCCTAGTGCCAACCGACCGCAATACCACTAACGTGGGTGCGACGAGGGGTCGTCGTAACTGTTGAAATCATATTTCGACAGTTACCGATTCGTTAAGTGCTCCGCGGCGAAGCTGCTACTGCCCGGTCACAAAACGGCTGACGGACTCCGTTGTCCCCCCAATCAAAGTTGACGAGCCAGTTGGAAGTGCCCAAGGAGAGATCCACTTGCGGAGGATGCGTGCGAAAAGCGAACGGAAGATCGCCGCCTCGTTGTTCTCGGAAGCCGAATGCCTGGAAAATATTCTTCATTTCCGAATGAGAGCAAGTCAGAAAAACTGTACGAGGCTGCTTGTCCTTGCGGCCCACCTCGAGAATGCTCAGCAAGACACCGTAGGCAAGAGCCGAGGCGTCTTCGCCATCACACTGAGCGACGATAATTCTCTGCGGCGAATCGCTGAGGATGACGTAGCCGGCCGTCGCGCCACGGGCGATCAGGCGAAACAATCGGTAACGGATAAAGGGAAGGGAGAGGTTGTAGCGCCAGTTCAAGTATTCGGCGGCCGGCGCGAATCGGAACAGAAACGCGGACCGGGAGGGAAGCAAGTCCGACGTATAGGAATCTTCCTCACACACGGTGACCTCAGCGGAAACCTGGGGTGGAATGCGCGGCGCGAAGCTTGAGATTCTTCTCCCTGCCACGCGCCGGAGGAACGACCTGGCTGCGCTCCGCCACCTCGTCTCTCCGGAATATAGGGGGTAACGGTTGTTCAGGAAATAGCCACGAATCCCCGGCATAAAGATCCACTTATGGTGACGGAGGATGGTGAGCGTGTCCAGGCTGCCGGTGAACATCAGCCCGGTGCTGTCAGGATTAATTTGTGCGGTGTATTGGTAAAGTTCGCCTCCCACTCCCCGCTGCAGGGAGTACCAATTGGAAGATATTCGAATCGTGAGTTCGCGGGAATCATATTCGAACCGGGCAAGTTCGCGTCCGATGGTGCCGATTACTTTACCGGAATCCGAGTAATACAGGTAGAGCTTGGACCATTTGCGGGTGGCGTAGTAATAGTCCACAAAGGGGCGATGAGCCAGATTCAGGGGGACGGGAACTTGTGAAACCATTTCACTGACATCCCCGAAAAGTTTGGGCGTGTACTCGACAATGGGCATGAACACTCCCTAGGCGCCAAGCGATTCTACACGCGTTCTCGCAAGCGTGCGCCATTTATTCGCCCTTGCAGCACGTCGCAAGAAACCATTGCCGATCGGTCTGAAAGCCGGATGTTGATCTGACACAAGGACGAAACGCGCTCTACTTTACTTACCGCCCAAGCTTCATATAAACGCTGATCCAATAAGCTGGCCGCGGTGGTGACGAGAACGTCTCCTTGAGCAGCGCCGGCCGCGCGCATGCGCCCAACGCAGTTTCCGGGTACAGCAAAACCTCCTTGGCCGTCCCGTCTTTGTCTAGTTTCAACAGAATCCAGAAGCTCCGCAGATCATTTCCCGCAGTCTTTTTGCACTGCCGCAGCGGCCCCAGGTGCTTCTGCAAGAATTCCGTTCCCATCTGCTCGTCATATTTCTTGCCCTCGGGAGTCTTAAGATTGGCTTCCACCGCGTCACGCGCCTCCGACATACTAGTGGGCTTGTCGCTCCCCTGAGCGTAAAGCCCCCGGCTAGCCATCAGGCGCAACAGAAGCGCCATCACCGCGAAATGTCGCATATTTACATGTGGCATAGATCTATGACGAGCCAGAAATAGAATAGTTACACCCCGATCCCGCTGTGTCCCCCGTGGTTCAAGTTGTCACTCGAAGCCCAATTCCCAAAATGGGTCGCCGATTATGCAAGTTACTCGCCAGTAACTACGGTTACTCTTACCAAAAGGTCATCCTTCCTACGCAATTGGGCCATGTACTTCGGTGTCCCCACGCCGTACCCTTCTTGTACCAAGTCCCTCGAGCACTGGAGACCAGATGAAGTATCTACTTTCGGTGATTGCCCTGGCGGTTCTCTCCACGAGCACTCTGCAGGCGCAAAACTTCCTGGCCACCAACACCCCGCAGCTTCCCGAAGCTCCCGTCCAACAGCCGTTCCTAACCATCGAGAACAAGATTAACCTCAGCATCCTGGCCGGATTCGTCGTCGCCGACGCCATCACCACCCAGCGGGGCCTTGACGAAGGCCTCCGCGAAATGAATCCGGTCATGCGCCCGTTCGTCACCCATGGCGCCGCCGGAGAAGCAGCCGGCTCAGCCCTCGGGTACGGCGCCGCCGTGGGAGTCGTCTACCTCCTGCATCGCACCCATCACTACAAGGCCGAGCGCATCACCATGCGGCTCATGGTCGCCGGTGAGGGCGGGTTCGTAGCCAACAACATCATCGCCATCCGCTAACTATCGATGATTAGGAGAGCGTTGTGCGGGCAGGGTGATCTCCCACTCTTGCGCACAGAACGCGCAAGAATGGGGCAGCCTCAGTTCGATGATTCTCAGTTGGGTGCCAGGGTCGAACAGCCGGCGGGACGACTGCTCGGCATCGAAAAATCCGCACGCCCGATTTCGCAGACCACTCCCGCTTCCACGCTATAATTCCATAGGGCAGCCAGGCGACAACCGGAAGCGAAGGAGTCTCGATGGCCATTCAGAAGACGGACAAAATCTGGCACAACGGCAAGCTCATCGCCTGGGACGACGCCACGCTCCACGTGATGTCTCACGTCGTCCACTACGGATCGTCGCTTTTCGAAGGCATTCGCTGCTACGCGCTGCCGAGCGGGCCCGCCATCTTCCGCGCCACCGAACACATGCAGCGCCTCATCGACTCCTCACGCATTTACCGCATCGATCTGCCTTTCACGCGCGAGGAACTCATTCGCGCCATGGTCGAACTGGTGACGCATAATGCCGTCTGGCCCTGCTACATCCGCCCCATTGTTCTCCGCGGATACGGCGAAGCTGGCGTCAATCCCTTCAACTCGCCCACCGAAATTTACATCATCAATTATCCCTGGGGAAAGTATCTCGGCCACGATTCAAGCGAAGGCGCTGATGTGTGCATTTCTTCCTGGACGCGCATCGCTCCCAACACCCTGCCCACCATGGCCAAATCCGGCGCGAACTACATGAACTCGCAGCTCATCAAGATGGAAGCGATCACGAACGGCTATGCCGAAGGCATCGCGCTCGATGTCAACGGCTTTGTCAGCGAAGGCTCGGGCGAAAATCTGTTCGTCGTCCGCAACGGAGCCCTGCAAACCGCGCCCATCGGCAACTCTGTTCTCCCCGGCATCACGCGCGACTCGGTGCTTCAGATCGCGCGCGATCTCGGCATCAAAATTATCGAGCAGCAGATTCCCCGCGAATCCCTCTACATCGCCGACGAAGTTTTCTTCACCGGAACCGCGGCCGAAATCACGCCGATCCGCTCCGTAGACAAAATCAAAATCGGCAAGGGCATACTCGGCCCGGTGACTAAAGCTCTGCAAGCGGAATTTTATGGAATTGTCCGCGGCGAAAAAGCCGACCGCTACGACTGGCTCACGCCAGTTCCAGTGGGATCGAAGCAGCCAGTAGGCGTATAGCCAGGATGAATCGCGGCGCCACCCAGAAAGAAGGACACGGTTGTGCGGGCAGTGTGATCTCCCACTCTTGCGCAAAAAACGCGCAAGAATGGGGCACCCTCAGTCAGGTGATCCTAGTAGGCCGATAACGGCCTCTTTTTAGTGCCGGCGTTGGCCGCTGAGGGAGAGTGCGGCAGGAGACTCAGATCAACGGATTCCCTTTCGGTAGGCCTTAATCTGAGCCCTCACAATCGCCAGATCGTTCCCCCACAAATTCGCCGGCTCAATCTCGTCGTTTGTGTCAGCGTCAAACCCCTCGTCCGGCTGAGCGAACTCATTGAACTGATGAATAATCAAGAAAATAGGCTCCAGCTGTTTCGCATAAACCATGAAGGCATCAAACGTATCGTAATTGCCATCACTCCCATAACGCAGAGCGTCGTCCGGACAATAAGGCGGTGCGTTTGGATTAGGGCAGCCCCATCCATCCTGCCCAGCGGTAGCAATCGAAGCGGTAAAGTTCTCGACCCTCGAGCCCACCTGATTGTAAGAAGGATAGAAGGGGCATAACGGCTTCGTGCAAGTGGGATTGAGCCGGTCAACCCAACTCCAAAAACCATACTCAGGATTGATTTTCACCGGCCCCGTAGGCGTGCCCTGCGTTGCCCATAACCCTGGCTGGCTATCCAGATATCCTGCAATCAGCTTGAACGTATATTTCTGACTGATCTCCGGATGGCGCTGCAAAAACTGTTCGATCCGAAACCACAGAGGATGATCGGCGGGATCAGGGTCCTGCGCCGCACCCAGAAAAATCAGCATCAGCGGCTTGCCTTCGTAAATCACATTGCGATCCGGATAGCGATCCATGCGCACGCCAAAGTATGCGATCTCTTTCTCGAGCGCGTTCTTGCCGTCCAGATCGGGAATCAAAACGTTCTGGTCGATGCCTCCGAGCTGAGGAATCAGTTTTAGCGGAGCTCCCAGGCCCGACCACGCAGGATAGAGATTGCCGGTGTTGTTGCGAATGTTCTGGTTATAAGTACGGAAGGACGGGCTGCAATTCCTGACATACTTCTCGACGAACCACTCGCTATCGAAGATACAGCTCACGTTATTCGTCAAGTCAGCTATGACCGCATCCATGCCCAGGCTCTCCAACCACTCGACGTGCTTCTTAATAACAGCCGGGTCGGCGCTGTCATAGCCGCCTCCCACCGCCAGCATATCCGCCGATTGCAAAAACGGCATTGCGGGGAACCCCTGAAAGGTGACTGCTTTCGGACCAAACCATGCCTCATACTCCATGACCACCACGTGGCTGCTTCCATCAACAACCAGAGGCCCCGCCGGCTCGGGAGATGAGGCCGCAGCAAATGAACTAATAAGCAGAACGGCAAGCGGGGATAGAACGCGATGAACGGGGCTTCGGCGCAGAGGCGATAACAAAACATCCTTAGACATACTTACTCCCCGGGCGACGTCACGACAACCAATGATAACCCGCGCTTCATAGGGATGTTCTGCGGAATCAACAGTGACTTTTCTCTTGTGGTTTTCGCAGCTTTAAGGGTCTTCTCCGTGACTCCGTGCATCCGTAGTGAAAAAGCAGATCAGGGCACGACATCCCATAGCCCGGTAGCCATTTCCATCCCTTTGAACTATAGTTAAGCCCGCTACAGGCGACCCTGTTGTTTCCTAAAACCCCAGCCTTTAAGGAGAATCGTTATGCCCGCTCCCACCCCTGAATTTGCCCAGGCTTATCGCGCCATGATGCTCGATGGAGTAGCTCGAGAACTAGAAATCACCAAGCGAGTCATCGCCGCCATTCCCGAAGCGAAAAGAGACTATCGCCCCGACCCGCATGCCCGCACCGCATGGGAACTAGCCTGGCATCTCGCCAACACTGACGTGCAGTTCCTGAACTCAATCGCCGATCTCCAGTTCGCCACGCCCTTACGCTCGGCACCCGACAAGCCGGAAACCGTCGCGGCCCTGGTTGACTGGTATGACAAAAACGTTAAACTCGGCATCAATCAAGTGCAGGCACTCTCCGCCGAACAACTGCTCACCCCGGTCAAGTTCTTCATGTTCAACTTCCCAGCTGTGTTCTACCTCGGATTCCTCAACAACCACAGCATCCATCACCGCGGCGAACTGGCGACCTACCTCCGTCCCATGGGATCAAAAGTCCCTGCGATCTACGGAGGCAGTTTCGACGAACCGTTACAGGCAGCCGCCTAGCTGGGTAGTGTCGGCAGCCAGCCGCCCGGAAGGGCGGCTTTCTTGTTGTAGTCGAACAGCTATTTCAATTGTTTTTTCATTTTTGCGGGGGGTGATGCTAGCTCCGGAAACTCGGTGGCGATGGGCACGTAAAGAAGGCGCTCGAGTTCCGGATCGGCATGATCGAAATCCTCTGCCATCCTGATCTTGCCCCTGTCCATCCCCATCGATCGTGCCTTGCTCGGTGCCGCAGGTCTTTTTCGTTTCATAAAAATTTACTTCCGTAATGCCAGCTTAACCAAGTCAAACGACTAAGTCGAAATGAAATTGAGTCCTGGGCAGAGTCTGTGGGCTCTCTGGACCCACCTATACTCCTGCCGACCGCGCAATGTCTCCAAATCCAGGAGCCCAATCCACCCCCACGCCCTAAGGTGCAGTTACCTCCGTCATCTCGTCCGCTACCCCCATTCCTGTGATGATAACCACTGACAGCTGGAGTCCTGCCTTCATGAATATCGACGACCTGCTCCGCATGGCCATGGAGCGCCGCGCCTCCGACTTGCACCTCAAGGTCGGAAACTATCCTCACCTCCGCATCGACGGCGATCTCGTGCCCCTGACCGATCAGGCGCGTGTCTCTGCCGAAGATATGTTGAACATGGCGTTCAGCATGATGTCGGCGCGCCAAAAACAAAAATTCAAAGAGACCACCGAAATCGATATGGCCTACGGCGTCGCCGGCCTCGGTCGCTTCCGTGTGAACGTATTCCAGCAGCGCGGGAACGTCGGCTTGGTCCTTCGCGTCATTCCGACGAAGATTCGCGCCCTCGACGAACTGTTTCTGCCGAAGGTAGTCGAGCAGATCTGCGACATGCCCCGCGGCCTCGTGCTCGTCACCGGCGTCACCGGCTCCGGCAAATCGACCACTCTGGCCGCCATGGTCGACCGCATAAACTCGACCCGCGCCGAGCACATCATCACCATCGAAGATCCCATCGAATTTCTGCATCGCGACAAAAAAGGATATGTAAACCAGCGCGAGATCGAAGTCGACACTCCGTCATTCGGCGCCGCTCTCCGTGCCTCTCTTCGTCAAGATCCGGACGTGATTCTGGTCGGCGAAATGCGCGACCTCGAAACCATCGGCACTGCGCTTCACGCCGCCGAAACCGGCCACATGGTTTTCTCCACCTTGCACACTCTCGACGCCGTCGAAAGCATCAACCGCATCATCGCCATCTTTCCGCCGCCCGAGCAGAAACAGATTCGCCTCCAGCTCGCGGCCGTATTGCGAGCCATTGTAAGCCAGCGCCTGGTGCGCCGTTCCGACGCCGAAGGACGCGTGCCCGCGGTCGAAGTCATGGTCACCACGGCTTACATCCGCGAGTGCATTCTCGTCCCCGAGAAAACCCGCGCCATCCGCGATGCCATCTCTTCCGGCACGTCGCAATACGGGATGCAAACTTTCGATCAATCGCTGTGGGATTTGTTCCAGGCAGGCTTAGTCAACTACGAGACCGCTCTCGAGAGCGCCTCGAACGCCGATGAATTCAAACTGCGGATGCAGGGAATCGCGTCGACTGCCGACATTTCGCGCCAGTCCATGCAGTCAGCTGGCTTTGGACGCTAATAAGTTTGGGGAAAAATTGAATACCGGAGATTGAGTTTGTCCTGCTGAACAAATTGCCGTTCCTGAAGTTGGTTCCTCCTTGAACGTGGGCGCATCACAATGCGCCCTTTTTTCTGAGATAGCAAAGGTTGCTTCCAAAGCGGCTTAGACATTCGCACCAGATGCACAGCTGTCCCACCCTGGGGCGCGTTGTGCGGGCGGTGTGATCTCCCACTCTTGCGCAAAGAACGCGCAAGGATGGGGCACCCTTGATTAGGTGATTTACTGCTGTTGTTGTTGCGCTTCGATAAACGCCGCTTGCTCGGTTTCATCAAGAAACTGCGACCACTCTTCATCCGCCGCAAATTCCTCATCCGGAGGAAGTACCGCCTGCGACGGCGTCACGCGCACCCGCACCTGAAGCTGCGTCTCCGCCTTCCCCTTCATCACGCCCATGGTCGGCGGAACATCGGCATAGTCGCGGCCGATCGCTGTGCGGATATGCTGTGCTCCCGCCAGTCGATTCGTCGTCGGATCGAATCCTATCCATCCCAAACCTGGCAGCAGGGCTTCGACCCACGCGTGTGTCGCTCCATCCCCGGGCGAATTCAGGCTGTCGCCCCCGTGGTAAAGATATCCACTTACATAGCGGCAGGGAATTCGCGCATTCCGCACCAGCGCAATCATGATGTGCGCGAAATCCTGGCACACGCCCTGCCGCGATTTCAGCGCATGTTCAATCGGAGAATTTACCGCCGTGCTCTTCTTCACGTAACTGAAACTGTGAAAAATGCCCGAGTTAATATCCTGTAAAAATGCCAGCGGACTTCGCCCTTTCCGCTCGCTCGCGCCAATCTCTTTCGCCAACTCTTCCAGTTCCGGCGACGTGCGCGCATAGTGGCTCGGCATCAGCATGTCCCAGTAATCGTTTTTTTCGACGAGGTCTTCCAGTTCCTGCCAGCCGGCGTACTCCATCACATCCGGGACCGAAGGCTGAGCGTCAATATTTACGAGCGCATCCGAGATGATCGTGAGCTGGCCGTGCCGTGAAGGCAGATCGAAATGATGCACCTGGTTGCCATACGAATCGGTATAGCCAAAAATCCGCGCCTGCGGATTTACCGACAGCTGAAAAACAAAGCAGCGCTGGTTCCCCTCGCTCCGCGGATGCATGCGCACTTCCATCATGCTCTGCCAGATCAAGTTGCTGTAGCGATACCTCGTGAAATGTCGAATGGCGTAAAACATTTAATTTTCGAAAGCCACTTCAATCGGATACTCGATATAAACTTCATGGACCGCCGAATGCAGTTCGCGGCATTGCTCAATAATCCGCGCCAAATATTGATGCAATCCCGCAATGATTTCGCCCACCTGCACATAGGCCACCATCGATCGCAGCCGCCCAATCAGCCTTTCCACTTTCTCCGTCCGCCGGCTTAACGAAAGATTGCTGATCGCAGTCAAAGCCTCGTGCATTCGGTCCAGCGAATAGCGCACCGAATAAGGGAACTCCGGCTTGAGCAAAAGAAAATTCGCGATCCGGTCCGGTTTCAGTTCAGCCGTGCAAGCCTTGCAATAAGCTTCAAACGCGGCACAGCTACTCAACAGCCCAACCCAATCCAAATCGTCCGCGTGCTTATCGACAGCAAAATAAGCGTCCAGCAAAACGCACAGATTGCACGCCCGCTCTATATATTTCCCGAGCTGGATAAAATGCCAAGCCTCATCGTGATTCATGGTCGCGCCAGTGATTCCACTGAACCTGTACGAACCCTCCCGCACCAGCGTCACCACCCGCATCGCCGCCGCATCATCGTCGGGCTGAAGCTCAAATCCATTCACCTCATGGAAGAGCCGATTCAAATGCTCCCACATGTCCGAACTGATCGCCTCGCGCACCTGCCGCGCATTTTCCCGAGCTCCGCCAATACACTTCACGATCGAAAAAGCTCCCTCCGGATCAGCGACCAAAAGAAAAAGCGCCCGCTGCGGGTCGACATTGCCGGCGGCCGCGCCCGGAGCCAGCGACGAAACCGCTCGAAACCAGCGCTCCTCCGTAGAAAACTTTGCGGGATTCAGAATCAGGCCATACGTAGCTTTCAGCACGCGCGACGCGTTGTCCGCCCGCTCAAAATAGCGGCTCATCCAATAAAGACTGTCAGCAACGCGCGAAAGCATTGAACCCCCTAATTTCTAAATCACCAATTTTCCGAAGGCAGTCAACTGGCTCCGTCGATGTCCGAGTCCTAACGTCGCGCTTTTGAAAGTCTGGGCGCGGTAGGGGTGCTTCGACTGCGTCGAGCTTCGCGTTCGCGAAGCTCAAGCTCCGCTCAGCATGACAAGATTGCAGGGACCGTCGACAGCACCTCATCAACTCTGTAAAACCCAGGTATCCTTCGACCCGCCGCCCTGCGACGAATTCACCACCAGCGAGCCCTTGCGCAGCGCCACTCGCGTCAGTCCTCCCGGCACGATCGTGATCTGCTCGCCATAGAGAACATAAGGGCGCAGATCAACATGCCGCGGCTCGATGCCCCCATTCACAAAACAAGGAGCCGTCGAGAGATTAATCGTCGGTTGCGCAATATAATTTCGCGGCTGCGCCAAGATCTTTTCCCGAAACTCCGCCCGCTCCGCCTCCGTGCTATGCGGACCAATCAACATCCCATACCCGCCCGACTCGCCCACCGCCTTTACCACATACTCATCCAGCCTCTGGCAAACGTGGTCGCGTTGCCCCGGATCGGACATCAGCAGCGTCTCAACGCCGTCAAGAATCGGGTCCTGGTCGAGATAATATTTAATGATCTTCGGCACATAAGCGTAGATCGCCTTATCGTCGGCCACTCCCGTCCCCAGCGCATTCGCAAAAGCCACGTTCCCGGCGCGATAAGCATTAAACAGCCCCACCGCCCCCAGCGCCGACCCATGCTCAAACACCAGCGGATCGAGATAATCGTCATCAATCCTGCGATAGATCACATCCACCCGTTGCAGGCCAAAGGTCGTTCGCATGTAGACGATGTTGTCGTGCACCACCAAGTCTCGGCCTTCGACCAACTCAATCCCCATCTGCCGCGCCAGATAAGTATGTTCAAAGTAAGCCGAGTTATAAGCTCCAGGCGTCAGCAAAACGACCGTCGGCTCCGACCGCCCCTCCGGAGCAAGAGACCGCAGCGTCGACAGCAGCGCCTGGCTGTAATGCTCAATCGGCCGCACCCGGCATTTCTGAAACAGGGAAGGGAATATCTGCTTCATCACCCTGCGGCTGGTGAGCATATAAGAAACACCGCTGGGGACGCGCAGATTGTCCTCCAGCACCACAAAATTCCCCTCCGGATTTCGTATCAGGTCGGTGCCCACAACCGTGACATAAACATCCCGCGGAACCTTGATGCCGCGCATCTCGCGCCGGTAATGCTTGCAGGTATAGATAATGCTTCCCGGCACCACCCCATCCGCAATGATCTTGCCCTCATGATAAACATCCTTGAGAAACAGATTCAGGGCGGTGATCCGCTGCTTCAGGCCGCGCTCGATCTTTTCCCATTCCGCCGCCGTTATAATCCGCGGCAGCAGGTCGTGAGGGAAAATCCTCTCCGTCCCCTTGTCATTGCCGTAAACCGTGAAAGTGATTCCCTGATTAAAGAACGACTGATCAGCCTCTTGCTTGCTGCGCCTCAGCTCGTCCGGGCCAAGATTGTGAAGCAGATTATGAAGGGGGCGATACTGTTTTCGCGGATGGTCCACCGAGGAAAACATCTCATCGTAAGCGCCGTTCAGTTCGTACGGCTGTACCATCTCCGCACTGCCCCGGCCGGAAATATCCGCTTCAATAATCATAAGCTGTGCGTAACCTCAGTAGCGGCGATGTTTCCGAAGGTGGCAAGACCTTGAACCACGAGGGATATCAGGCACCACGAAGCTTTTCGGTCTCAGGCGTTCCTTCGTGACCTTTGTGGTTAACGGTCTCGCAAATTGCTCCACTGCCGTAACCTCCGCCAGAATAGTCCACCCGGCGAGGCAGTGGTGATGGGAAAAACTGATTCGCGTAATCGAAGAAACCGCGCCAACCGACTCCCCAAACATCCGAGCGGCCGCAGCGGCTAGTCAACCCGAACGGCCGAGCCCTATCCTCTAACCCGCGCAGCTTCTAAGGTGCTTTCGGAGGGAATTTCGTTGCCTGAAGCTTCGAATTCAATGTCGGGCAATTGCTCAACGGCGCGCCGGAGCGATTGCTCCCAGCTCGAATGGATCAGGTTGAGGTCCCTGTCCCCGGCCGAAACCCGCCGGTAGCGCTCGATTTGCAAACTATCTTTCCTATATAGCAACAGATCGAACGGCGGTCCCACCGTCACATTCGATCGCATCGTCGCATCCAGCGAAAGCAGCGCATACTTCGCCGCTACCTCCAGCGAGGTCGAAGGTTGAATGCCGCGATCCAGAATCGGCCGCCCATACTTGCATTCGCCCAGTTGCAAATACAACGAATCCTCCGTGGCCGCCAAAGGATTCCCCTGCGGATAAATCAAATAGAGATTCGGCTCCTGTCCCCGCACCTGCCCGCCCAGCAATAAATGCACATTAAAGCTGAACGAATCCCGCTCCAACGAAGCCCGGTCAATATCCGAAATCCGCCGCACGCAGTCGCCCACGATCCGGGCCGCGTCATACAGGGAATTGGCCTGCGCCAGCCCCCGCCCGGAGTCGAAATCATCCCCCAGCAACGTGATCACCGACTGGCTGATCGACAAGCTCCCGCTGGTCAAAATTACAAAGACTCTTTCCCCCGGCTGCACAAATCGAAACATCTTGCGGCAGGTGTTGACCTGATCAAACCCGGCGTTGGTTCTCGAATCCGAGGCCAGTACCAACCCTTCCCGCGTGGCGATTCCCAAACAATAGGTCACTTTTCCCTCTGCAATTAAACCTACCGAATCATACACCGCTTGCCTAGATCAAATTTGTAATCCGCCACAATAAGAAATAAGCTGGAAGATCGAGCGGTCGTCATGCTATTTTCGGCATCTCATCTGCGCCGCCTAAAAACTTTGCACTCTTATGCTGATTCGCCTTGGCTATGACATTCAATTCGAGACGATCGGGCAAGTTCCCATCGTCACCTTGCTCAACGTTCACCCCTCGCGAAGAAAAGACTTGCGCGAACTCGACGAACTCCACACCGATCCGCTGGTGCCCGTTGAAAATTTCGAGGATACCTTCGGCAATCACAGTTGCCGCCTCCTGGCGCCAAACGGCAAGATTCGCCTGCAGAATTCCACGCTGATCGAAGACTCCGGAGAGCTCGATCCGGAAGACCCCGAGGCCGCCGAAGTCCCCATCGATCAACTCCCTGTAAACGTCCTGCCCTACCTTATGAACAGCCGCTATTGCGAAGTCGATCTGCTTTCCAATACCGCCGCAGAATTATTTTGGAACGCTCCAAGAGGATGGGCTCGCGTGAAAGCCGTTTGCGCCTGGGTGCACAGCAAAGTCACGTTCGGATACGAATTCTCCAGCCCATTTCGCACCGCGCTGGGTGTCTACACCGAGCGCGTAGGAGTCTGCCGCGACTTCCAGCACCTCGCCATCACCTTCTGCCGCGCCCTCAACATTCCCGCTCGCTACGCCACCGGATACCTCGGCGACATCGGCATAATCGTAGCCCCCAGCCCCATGGATTTCAGCGCCTGGTTCGAAGTCTATCTAGGCGACCGCTGGTGGACCTTCGACGCAAGGCACAACGCCCGCCGCATCGGACGCGTCTTGATGGCCACAGGCCGCGACGCCACCGACTGCGCCATCACTACCTCATTCGGACGAGCCAGGCTGACCAGCTTCCAAGTCACATCCGACGAGGTCGTTGCGTAATGCTTTTGGGTGGCGCAGCGCTTCAGCGCTACGATAAAAATTTCTAATTCTCCAAATTGTCATCCTGAGCGTAGCCGAGCCATGCGCGGAGCGAATGGCTCGGCGAAGTCGAAGGACCCCTACCCGTCCCTCACTCTCCAAGTCGCAGGATGAATCCATACGCGCGACTCACCTCTCCAACTCCTTCCGATCCCATTTCCCAAGATTCGCCGCCACCTCATAAGTACTCTGGCAAAACTCCAACAGCGCCCCAGTCGGCGATGGCGCCCTCCGCACATCCTCATACAGCAAAATAAATTCGCTGAGCGACTTGTCATAATGCGCCGCTCCAGGCCGCGCCGCCGCCTCTTTGAATCCCTGCGGCTCCGGAGCCGCATAAGAATAAAATGCCGCATCCACGCCGTTGCCGCCAGGCCAAAATCCCACGCTGCTCACTTCATGCGAATAAGCCTCGCGCGTGATCGCATCCGCCCCCGGACGATCCGGAGCCCTCCGTCCCGAAAATCGCGTCACCGTCAGATCAAAACTCCCCCAGAAAAAATGCACCGGGCTGCATTTGCCTATGAATCCAGATCTGAACTGTGTGAAGACCGCGCTTGCAGACAACAGAATTCGCCAGAATTTTTGGACCGCCGCCACATCATAGGACCGATGCACCTCATCTTTATCAAACGCGATCGGGTCGGGAATCTCCACCGGCATCGGCCAGATTTTCACCTCAATCCCCGCCGACCGCATCAGTTCCTTGAACTCCCCATAAAACTCCGCCACCGATCGAGGAGCCAGCGGCATAGTCTTCACCGTCCCATCACTAGTCTGAAGCACCAGCTGATGTCCTATAAAATCAAACGACAATTCGAACGCCCTCTGCCCATCAGGAATCCGCGAAGTAGTCAGCCCGCGAGCCGTCACATACAGCGGAACATTCCACCAATGATTGACCAGCGGAGTAAGCCCCAGCCGCACCTTTCCCACCATCTGCGTCCACAGATGCAGTGTGGAGCACGTGTCTTTCCATGAATCGAACGCCAGCGCAGGCCAGCATTCCGGTTGATCGGCAAAGTCGTGCGCCATAGTCATGCTCCTGTCGGCCCCTTGGAAGAGGCTTGCGAGTGAAGGCATTCTAGCCCACGTGCCCCGAAAACAAAAAAAGGCCAGCGCAGCCGAATTTTCGCGACCGCGCTGGCCCTCTCAGAAATACTTCACCGATGCTTGATGAACCCGCCAGTCTGCAGTTCCGACATAGCCTGCCGCAACTGCTCCTGCGTGTTCATTACAATCGGACCATACCAAGCCACCGGCTCTTCAATCGGCTTGCCCGAAACCAGCAGAAAACGAATGCCCTCGTCGCCCGCCTGCACGCTGATCTCGTCTCCGCGATCGAACAGCACCAGCGAATGATTGCCCGCCTCATAAGCCGCCGGAGCTTCCGGCTTGTCGACCTTCTCAGTCAGCACCGCCCGCGGATCCGAAGCATCGCGAAACGTTCCCGCTCCCGCGAACACATAAGCAAACGCATTCCGCGTAGTCTCCACCTTCAGCCGCTTGCGTTGCCCCGGAGCAACCGAAATATCAAGATAACTCGGATCAGCGGCCACACCATCCACCGGCCCTCGCTTGCCCCAGAACTCGCCGCAGATCACGCGCACTCGCGTGCCATCATCG
This sequence comes from uncultured Acidobacteriaceae bacterium, assembly GCA_963800565.1. Classification (GTDB taxonomy): domain Bacteria; phylum Acidobacteriota; class Terriglobia; order Terriglobales; family Acidobacteriaceae; genus Acidiflorens. The sequence goes on along the minus strand of CAWDBM010000006.1, from coordinate 581,251 downwards.
TCCGTGACCTCAGGAATCGCGCTCGACGGAATATCCTGATATCGCGGATCGGTCATCTTCAGCGCCGCCGGCAAATTCGCCCACAGTTGAAAGCCGTGCATCCGCCCCGCCGGATCGCCCTTCGGCATCTCCTGATGCAAAATCCCGCTGCCCGCCGTCATCCACTGCACATCGCCAGCCGTCATCTTGCCCTTGTTGCCGAGGCTGTCGCCGTGCTCCACCGAGCCCGCCAGCACATAAGTGATCGTCTCGATCCCCCTATGCGGATGCCACGGAAAGCCCTTCAGATAATCCTCAGGATGCTCATTGCGAAAATCATCCAAAAGAAGAAACGGATCAAACTCTTTAGTTTTGCCGAATCCAAAAGCGCGCTGCAACTTTACCCCCGCGCCCTCCATCGTCGGCTTCGGTTGAATAATCTCTCTAACTGGTCGGAGTGACATACTCCCTCCTTACATTTTTCTGCGGCGCGCAGCCATCGGCAAACGCGGCGCGACAGAAATTACGCCTTCACAAACTGCACATCCAGCGTGATGGTGACCTCATCCCCCACCAAAATTCCGCCCGTCTCGAGCGTGGAATTCCAAGTCAGCCCAAAATCCTTGCGATTAATCTTCGTAGTTGCCGAAAGCCCCCGGCGAGTATTTCCCCACGGATCCTTGCCGGCCTCCGTCGGCCCCTCAACCTTGAAAACGACAGGCCGAGTCACACCGTGAATCGTCAAATTACCCGCCACATCCACTTCGCCGTCGCCAGTCTTACTCACGCGCGTCGACTTGAATGACAAGGCCGGAAACTTCTCCACATCGAAAAAGTCAGCGCTCTTCAAATGTCCATCGCGCTGCTCGTCGCGTGTGTGGATCGACGCTGCGTCAATCGATACTTCAACGCTCGATTTCGTCAAGTCGTTCTCGTCCAGGCTAAGCGCGCCCTGGACCTTCGTGAATTGCCCCTTCACGTTAGAAATCATCATGTGTTTCACCTTGAATTCGGCCACAGAATGAACCGGGTCGATGTTCCAGGTGGTAACGGCGGTAGCGGTTTGCGGAGCAGCAAGTGTGCTCATGGTCATTATCCTTTCCAAGTTACTCTCAAAGTTATCTGCTCGATATTTCGATCCGGTCGTTTGGATCTACTGCATTTGATGCGTTACACCAACAATCGTTGCAACAACTAGTAAACCCAAAAAAATCAACCGACTTGGCTGCGCGCCGCCGCTAACAGTTCGCTCAGAGCCGCCAGCCGCTCCCGCCCCAAATGCCCCAGTTGCCGCCGATGCCCAGCCATTACTGGTTCATCCAGCCGCCCAACCACCTTAAGTCCTTCCGGCGTGATCCGAGCCATCACCGTTCTTCGGTCTTTAGTTTCGCGGCAGCGCGAAATCAGCCCCCGCTTCTCCATTCGATCGAGGAGTCGGGTCACATCCGGGTCCCGCGTAATCATCCGGTTCGCAATCTCGCCGCAGGCCAGTCCTTCCGGCGCCCCGCGCAGAATCCGCAGGACGTTGTATTGTGTCGGAGACAACTCCTCGCGCTTCAGCACCCCCACCATCCCGCGCGACAACATGTCCGTAGTACGCAGCAATTCCAAAAACGTATTCTCCTCCGGACAGCCGACCCGCCGCTTGCTCTTACCCGATGTGGCGATTTCCTTCATCAAATCGAATAATACATGTGATAACGACTATTGTCAAGACGAGTTATTATCCTGATGCGCAGCCCAGGCCTTTACTCACCAACTGCAACCCTCTGCCTATGCCGGATCCTTGCACCCTGCCCCGCTGTCGACCTAAGTGCCTCAGTAAAAAGTATTTAACTGGACGTCAGCGGACCAATAGTTTTGGCCGCCCGATTGCTGGAATGCATACAATGTCGATTAGTTAACTGGACTATGCGCAATTTCTTTGCTTTAATTCTTTAACCCGGACGCATTCATCTGAGGAGATTGACCATGTCGACGCAAACGCCACAAGATTCCGCTCCCACCGCCAAGGCTGCTTCGCTCTCGCTCGATACCTGGGCCGTAATCGTCGCCCTCGTCCTGGCTCTCGCCGTGCGCTTCGACGTTCTCAAGAATGTGCCCTGGTAGGAATCGAATAATTTTAGGATCGACGGAGAAACAGAATGGCATCCACAACATCCCTATCCCAAGTCCAGCGCGACAATCGCATGCTGAGCGCGCTAAACATTATCCCCGGTGTTCTTCTGCTAGCCAGTATCGGCTACGCCGCCAAAGTCCTCGAGCGCTCCGTCAACGCCTACGCCAAGGCCCACCACTGGACCTTTCCCAACATCGAGTACGTGCTCTGGGCAATCCTCATCGGTCTGGTTATTTCCAATCTCCTAGCCGTCCCCAAAGTTTTTCAAGCCGGCATCGCCACCTATGAATTCTGGCTCAAACTCGGCATCGTCCTTCTAGGTGCGCGCTTCGTTCTCGCCGACGTCCTGAAATTAGGCGGCATCAGCCTGGCTCTGGTCGTAGTCGAAATCACGCTTTCCCTCGCGCTAATGACGTTCCTCGGAAAGCTCTTCAAACTCAAGCCAAAACTAATCTCGCTCCTCGCCATCGGCTCTGCCGTCTGCGGAGTCTCTGCCATCATCGCCGCCAAAGGCGCCATCGATGCCGACGACGAAGATTCTTCCTTCGCCATCGCCGCCATCCTGGCCCTCGGAGCCCTCGCCCTCTTCACCTTCCCCGCGATCGCTCACAGTCTCCACATGAACGATGTTTCCTACGGCCTCTGGGCCGGTTTAGGAGTCGACAACACCGCCGAAGCTACCGCCGCCGGAGCCTTATATTCCGACGCCGCCGGCAAAGTAGCAGTCCTCGCAAAGACCGCGCGCAACGCCATGATTGGCTTCGTCGTGCTTGCCTATGCAATCTACTGGTCCAGCCGAGGCCAGGCCGAAACCGTCACCAACAAAGCCGCCTTCCTGTGGAAGAAGTTCCCCAAATTCATCCTGGGTTTCCTGCTGATTTCGCTCCTGGTCAGCTTTCACACCTTCAGCAAAGCGCAAGTCTCCTCGCTAGGGAATCTTTCCAAGTGGGCGTTCCTTCTGACCTTTGCCGGTGTAGGCCTGCGCACCAACTTCCGCGAAATATCCCAGCAGGGCCTGCGCCCCTTCATCGTAGGAGCCCTCGGAGAAATCCTGATCGCCTGCCTAACCCTCGGCCTGGTAATCGGAGCCAATCGAATCTGGGGCCTATAGCAACTGAGTGGGGAAAAATCCAGCATCGCTTACTGGGATTGCAAGGGCGCTCGCCCGGCAGACTCTGTAACTTTCCCACCGCTCGCGAATCCAATGCTGCAGTGAGGTGCTCTAGTGAGCATGACTAAGAACTCTCCACTGTTAACCAGCGCCGCCGTTCTGATCGCCGTCCTTATCATTGTCATTGCGGCCACCACCTGGCGCGCCCACGCCTCCAACCGCGCCGTAGCTCTCCCCAATCCCGCCGTCGACGCCCCGCTAGCTGCACACTCAGGCAGCGAAACCACAGTCCTAGCCGGAGGCTGCTTCTGGGGAATCCAGGCCGTCTTCCAGCACGTCAAAGGCGTCAAGGATGTCACCTCCGGTTATTCCGGAGGCTCCGTCCCTTCGCCCGACTATGAACAGGTCAGCAGCGGCGAGACCGGCCATGCCGAGTCCGTGAAAATCACCTTCGACCCCTCGCAGATTTCCTACGGCCAACTTCTCAAAGTGTTTTTCTCCGTGGCCCTGGACCCTACAGAAGTCAATCGTCAGGGCCCCGACAGCGGCACGCAATATCGCTCGGTGATTTTCTACGCCAACGCCGAACAGCAACGCATCGCCGAGGCATACATCTCTCAACTCGATCAGGCAAAATCGTTTCCCCGCCCCATCGTCACCCAGGTCGTCCCGCTAAAAGCTTTTTACCCAGCCGAGTCCTATCATCAGAACTACGCGACGCTCCATCCCGACAACCCGTACATCGCAATCAACGACGCGCCCAAGGTCGACCATCTCCGTGAGCAATTTCCCGACCTCTACAAAAAATAGCGATTCCGCGAGCCCCGCGTAGGGGCACAGCCTGCCTGGCCGAGCGAAGCTCGGCCAGGGAGTTAGCGCAACAAGAACTCAACTTCTCCGGAAGCCGGCGGCTAGTGGGCGCCGCAAGATTCAGCCGTTTGGCCGAACTTTCACCTCCTAAATCTCGTATCGTCCTCCTGTCGGTGCTGATATTTGGTAAAGATTAAAGGTCCTCATGACCAATCTATTCCTAGCCTCACTGGCCGCGCTACTGGTTCTAAATACCGGATCCGCAGCAGACGCGCGGCGCATCATCGATCACAGCGTGATCATCCAAAATGTCACCCTGATCTCGCCCGAACGCGCCCCACTGCTACACGCCGATGTCGTTATCCGCGATGGCAAGATCACTGAAATCGGCAACCACCTCATCGCCCCTCCGCATGCCCAGCGCATCAACGGCGACGGCCGTTTCTTAATTCCCGGACTAATCGACTCCCACGTCCACGTCGGCCACTCCGCTGCCCTCGATGAGGGCGCCATTGATGCGCATCCTGATCTTTGGTCCGCCTATCGTGCTCAGGTCGCGCGCGCCTATCTAGCCTTCGGCTTCACCACCGTCGTCGATCTCGACCTCACCCCGAACGATCGAGCGTGGTTCGAAGCCGCGCCCGTCCATCCCCGCCTCTACTCCTGCGGCCCCGGAATAAAAGTCGCTGGCGGATACATGGCGTTCCACGTTCCCCCGCCCTCCTCGCCAAATTTCCCCAATCTGGTTTATGAGCCGAAAGAAGCCGACCACTGGCCCAAAACTCTCGACCCCGCCGACTACACTCCCGAACGCGCCGTCTCACGCGCAGCCGGTGCTGGAGCTATCTGCGTCAAAGCCTTCGTAGAATCCGGATTCGGCGTCTTCAACTGGCCCTATCTCCACACCGAGACCCTGCAAAAGATTCAGGCCGCCGCCAAAGCGCGCAACTTAGTCCTCATGGTTCATGCCAACAGCATCAGCAGTTGGCGATCGGCGCTCGACGCTGACGCCGACATCATCGCCCACGGACTCTGGGTCTGGCCTGGCGTTAATTCATACGACTTCGGCAACCCCGTTCCACCGCCCGCCGCTAGCGAAGTCATCGCCGAAGCCGCCCGCTCCGGCACACACGTCCAGCCCACCATGCAGACCGTCGCTGGCGAGCGTGCCTTGCTCGATCCCAGCAAGACAGATCCCAGCCTGCTCGACGATCCCCGACTCGCCTTGTCTCTGCCACCAGCAGTGATAAATTATTTGAAATCGCCCGAAGGCGTGAAGGCCCGCACCGCGCTGCTCGAAGACTATCGCAAAGCCTCGCCCGCTCCCGGCTTCGAGCCCTTGCTTAAGGCGGCAATCGAAAGAACGCGAGCCACTTTCAAACTAATGTTGCAAGGCCACGTTCCCGTAATTTTCGGCAGTGACACCCCCGGCGTCGATGGATTCGGCAATCCTCCGGGGTTAAACGGTCGACTGGAATTGCAGAATTGGGAAGAGGCCGGCGATCCACTTTCCCTGATCCTGCGCGCCGCAACCCTTGACAACGCCGCAGCCTTAGGACTGTCGCACGAAGTAGGTTCGATCGAAATCGGCAAGCGAGCCGACTTACTCCTGCTCAAAGAAAATCCCCTAGCGAATGTTTCGGCCTATGACTCGATCGATACTATATTTCTAAACGGCGAACCCATCGCAAGAGAATCACTGCGCCCTGGGCAATTAGCGGCTCCATAAGATCGGAGACCATGAGCACGATAATGCGTAACACCCGTTACTTCACAATCACAGTACCAGTCATCTTAGGATGTATCGAGCAAAAATACGAGTATGTTCCCGCCTTGGTGAATGTGTATGAAAATTTCTCATCCGTATCCATCACCTTAGACTTGAAGACTCCATCTGTGCTGACCGAGGTATGTGGAATGTCATCATGATTGGTCCACCTAACTGTCGCTCCCCCGGGTATCGTGACCGTCTGCGGCCCAAAAGAAAAATTATCGATTTTCACGTCGACGCTTGCTGCCGCCGGCTGGTCATTTGCCACCACTCGTGGTATCCCAGCGAACATAACCAACATTGCCGTCATTACTGGTACCGCCAAAACGAACCCCGCGTTCTTACATGTCATGTTGTATTTGCCTTTCGATGCGTCAATAGTTTTTCATTGCCTGACTATTGGTGAAGACCAGCGCTACCCTTCCAGCGGAGAATCGACGATGGCCAGGCTTCGCCCGCTAACTACATAGTTCACGTCGCTAATCCCCAGCACCTTCGACAGTTGATCGGCTGGCACTTTCATTGGCCCCGCCGAAGCCGCCGTTCCCGGCGGCGGCTGCGGAAAGGCCGTCGACATTGCAGTGTGGAAGGAAACCTTACCTTCAACCTTCTGCATAATCTGGTGAATGTGCCCGTTCAACACAGTCACCGAGCCGAATCGTTTGACATAAGACAGCGCCTGTTCGCTGTCGTCGGTCCCCCAACCCCAGTCGGGATAAATTGTCCAAAGCGGAATGTGCGCAAAGAGCACTATCGGAGTGCTGGCAGAGCGCCCATGTAGGTCATCTTCAAGCCACTCCAGTTGCTCGTGACCGAGTGACCCCATGCCTCCAGCCTTCAAATTCGCCACATTCACCAGCCCGACAAAATGCACTCCCTTATGATCAAAGCTGTACCACCCGCTTCCCTTGGTGCCCTTTCCATAGCGCTGAAGAAATTGATCGCCGTTATCGCTAAGCATGTCGTGCTCGCCCGGCACAAAGTAGACTTGTTTCGCCGATGCGCCCTTCAGCACCTGGTCGAGCGTATCGAACTCACTCGCCTTGGAAAGCTGACTCAGATCGCCGGTATGAATAATAAAATCCGGCTTCTGCGGCATCGCGTTGATCTTATCGATTGCCGTCTGCAAAGTAGCAGTAACATCGGGATTAGCCGGCTTGTTAAATCCTATGTGGCTGTCGCTGATCTGCACAAAGGTGAAGTCGGCGCCTTTGCCCGCACTCTTGCGGAAGCCCTTAACAAAAGCCCGCGACGCCGGAATGCCGCCGCTCAAAGTCCAGACCAGGCCAGTGCCCGCCCACGCCATGCACTTCAAGAACCCGCGACGGTCGACTCCATCATTGTTGAGGTCTTGCGACTGTTGATCAATAAGATCGGGTGTCTTGTCCGGCATATATCCTCCGTAGTGCATGATGTTATGAAGCGATAACTCGCAAGCGGCCCATTTATTCCAATTACATTCACGATAGCCTGGATGACTAGGCCATCACTTATCCGCAGTAAGACTAACCGGGGCCGTTAACTCCACTCAGAAAACCGCCTAAGTGCCCTGTCAACCCAACGATAGCAACCGCGAATAACTCAATGGCGAGCCGATATAGCGGCAGGGCCGCCATCCGTTTTCTGGCTCGAAAATGCACCCACCACACGAGCCAGATCAGCGCACTCGAAACACAACCGAGCGCTAAGTGCAGCAACAGAATGCCCTTCAGCTTCTGCCCTTCGAGTTGCAACTGCCAGGCGAGTAATCCAGTGGCCAGCACAGGTACCGTAACAAGAGCCGCAATCAGCAGGTTGTAATATGCCGCATCCGCCAGCCCTTCCCGCTTGCTCCATTGCGCAAAAAGATCAAACACCACCGCCGTAATAAAAAGCGCGATTGGAAAGTGAATCAGGACCACATGTTGCGCGTGCCTCGCCATCAGCGCGGAATGAAGATCGAAAGGATTTGCCATTGCCATTCTCTGGATGAGTCTCGTTCTAAATAACCAGCTCTGCGACGCTTTATTCCGCGTTGATCCGCAAAATAACGCCGGCCGTCAATTGCACATTTCACCGAAGAAATTTGTTTATGTGAGGGAATAAAACGGCGTTTCCGATGTTCTACTATGTGGACGTGTCCGATGCCGAGCGTCACCTCGATTCGTTCGAAGAACTGGCCATGCCGCTCTTCGATCAGTTGTACAACTTCGCGCAATGGCTCACCCAGAATCGCGACGAGGCCGAAGACTTGGTCCAGGAAACCTACGCAAAAGCTTTGAAAGGATTTTCGGGTTTTCAGCAGGGAACTAATTTTCGCGCCTGGATGTATCGTATTCTGCGCAACACGTTCTTGACCTCTCGCACCGGCCTGGGGACGACGATGACGGTGCCACTCGATGCTGAAGAGGATGGCCCCGAACTGGCGGTCGAGCACTACACACCTGAGACGCTGTTATTTGAGCGCGCGAGCCGCGACGCGCTGCAAAGTGCGATCGATGAATTGCCCGTCCATTCTCGTGAGATTCTTCTCTTATGCGACGTGGAAGAGATGTCGTATCGGGAGATTTCCGAAACGCTTTCCATTCCGATCGGCACGGTAATGTCACGTCTGTCACGCGCCAGGCGGGCCTTGCGCGATCGCCTGCGGCCGAGACTACAGCTTAAGTCGCGGCCAAAGCCGCAAGAGGCAGGCGCGCCGGAAATCGAAAAGGGGACGAACCATGGGTTGTGATTCCTGGAAGGAAAAACTCGACGCCTACATTGACGGTGAGGTTTCAGAAAATGAATTGCGCGCCTTCGATGCTCACGTGCGGGGCTGCGCCAGTTGCTCCGCCGATGCCCTGGCGCGCGTACAGATGAAGCGGTCGATTCAAGCTGCGGGAAGGCGTTTTACTCCCAGCGCAGAATTTCGCAAAAGAATTCAAAACAGCGTCACAACAAAACCACAGCGTAGTTTTCGCCTGGGATGGATGTTGGCCGCGACCGCGGCCGTAATTCTCGTCGTCGGCGCATTAACCGCAACCTATCTCGCAACCCGATCCCGCACCGAGGCGAACCGCGATCATGCCTTCAGCGAAATAGCCGACCTGCATGTCGAGACGCTGGCCAGCGCATCACCGGTCGACGTAGTCTCCACCGATCGCCATACCGTGAAGCCATGGTTCCAGGGGAAAATTCCTTTCGCTTTCTATTTGCCCGAACTGCAAAACTCCCAGTTTTCGTTGCTCGGCGGCCGCGTGACTTATCTCGACCAGTCGCCCGGAGCGCATCTCATCTACGATGTGCGCAAGCACCACATATCGGTTTTCATTTTCCAGGAAAAGTCACTGTCCCCGAAATTATCTGAGAGCTTAGACAAGAACGCCCCGACGCCCACCCAATCGCCGTTTAATCTTGAAACCTGGAGCCAAGCCGGCCTTCGCTATTTCGTGATCGGAGATGCCAGCCCCGCCGACATCGACAGCCTCGCAAAATTATTCCAAGCGGCCTCATAACTCTAAGCTACCGGCCCATCGGCACCCGCACCCCCGCCTTCGCCGCAAACTCCTTCGCCTCGTCATACCCCGCGTCCACATGCCGAATCACGCCCATCCCCGGATCGGTCGTCAGCACGCGCTCAATGCGCGCCGCCATCATGTCGCTCCCATCGGCCACCGTCACCTGCCCGGCATGCAGCGAATACCCAATGCCGACGCCGCCGCCATTGTGTATCGAAACCCACGACGCCCCCGCTGCCGTATTCAGCATCGCATTCAGCAGCGGCCAATCCGCGATCGCGTCCGAGCCATCCTTCATGCTCTCCGTCTCGCGAAACGGAGAAGCCACCGACCCGCAATCCAAATGATCGCGTCCAATCACAATCGGAGCCTTGATCGTCCCCTTCTTCACCAACTCATTAATCGCCAGCCCAAAGCGCGCCCGCTCGCCATATCCCAGCCAGCAGATCCGCGCCGGCAGCCCCTGAAACTTAATCCGCTTCCGTGCCAGCTCAATCCACCGCCGCAAACTCCGATTCTCCGGAAAAAGTTCCAGCACTAAATCATCCGTCACCGCAATATCCGAAGCATCGCCCGAAAGCGCCACCCATCGGAACGGCCCCCGCCCCTCGCAAAACAGCGGACGAATATATGCCGGCACGAATCCCGGAAAGTCATACGCATTCTTCACACCGCGCTGAAACGCAAACGTCCGAATATTATTTCCATAATCAAACGTCACTGAACCCATCTTCTGCAGCCGTAGCATCCCCTCAACATGCCGAGCCATAGCATCCAAAGACCGCTCCTGATAAGCCTTCGGATCATTTTTTCTTAACTCAAGTGCGGATTCGAAAGTCATCCCATTCGGCACATACCCATTCAGCGGATCATGCGCGGATGTCTGATCCGTCAAAATATCCGGCACGACCCCGCGCTCTGCCAACTCCGGAATAATATCCGCGCAATTTCCCACCAGCCCTACGGAAACATTTTCCTTCTTGCGCACCGCATTCTTAAGAATCCGCAAAGCCTCATCGAGAGTCGTGACGAGAAAATCGCAATACCCCGTCTTCAGCCGCTTCTTGATCCGCTCCACGTCGACATCAATGCCCAGAAACGCCGCGCCCGTCATCGTAGCCGCCAAAGGCTGAGCTCCGCCCATGCCGCCCATGCCGCCCGAAACAATCAGCTTCCCACTAAGATCTCCGCCAAAATGTTTATCCCCCGCCGCATTAAACGTCTCGTAAGTGCCCTGCACGATCCCCTGCGAACCGATGTAAATCCACGACCCCGCCGTCATCTGCCCGTACATCATCAGGCCCGCGCGCTCCAGTTCGTTGAACTTCTCCCAATTAGAAAAATGTCCCACCAGATTCGAATTAGCAATCAATACCCGCGGAGCATACTCATGCGTCCGAAACACCCCCACCGGTTTCCCCGACTGCACCAGCAAAGTCTCATCATTCTCCAGCGCCTGCAGCGACCGCACGATCGCGTGATAGCACTCCCAATTCCGAGCCGCCTTCCCCGTGCCTCCATAAACGACGAGATCGCGAGGACGCTCCGCCACCTCCTCATCCAGATTGTTCATCAGCATCCGCAGAGCCGCCTCCTGCTGCCACCCTCTGCAAGAAAGCGAATTCCCGCGAGCCGCGCGAACGCGCGTATAAGAAGACGTGAGATTTTCCGTATCAACAGGCATGGGGATATGTTAGTTGGTCTGCTGTGAAATCATCAATGAGCAGTCGGCCAAGCATTTCCCAATCCGACACCAATATCCGACGGTGCCCCATTCAAGCCTTCTTTTGGCTTGAGTGGGGCCGTTAGTCGGAAGTAGCCTAACCTCATGCCGTGGGGATTAAAAAGATTCCAGGAATCCAAGCAGACCCACTTCGTAACATTCTCCTGTTATCATCGGCGCCCGCTGCTCACCGTGGGCCCTGCCAGGCGAATCTTTGAGCAAGCGCTGGAGCGCGTGCGGCACACTTTCAGCCTACGCGTTTACGGATACGTAATCATGCCCGAGCACGTTCACTTGCTGCTAAGCGAACCCGACCGTGGCTTACTAGGCGACGCTCTTAAGTCGCTAAAGCAAGGCGTGTCGCGCCGCCTGATCGACGGTGCCCCATTCAAGCCGTCTTTTGGCTTGAATGGGGACCTTCAAGTAAGTGGGAACTTTGGTAGTGGGCTACTTTTCAAAGTAGCCCACTACCGGAACTTTGACTTGACCGGAGACTCTCCCCACCATTTCTGGCAAAAGCGATATTACGATTTCAACGTCCGCGACTACGACCAGTTCGTGGAGAAGCTCCGTTACATCCATCGCAATCCGGTGAAGCGTGGATTATGTGAACGTCCGGAAGATTGGGAGTGGAGCAGCTTTCGCCAATACGCAACCGGCTACGAAGGACGAGTGGAGATTGAGTGCGAGTGGACGGCAAGAAGGCGCGACCGAGCGACCGGAACACTCCGTCCAGCCGTCGAACTGCCCCACTCAAGCCAAAAGAGGGCTTGAATGGGGCACCTGGCGGGCTAATCTCTCTCGGAAGGTTTTTCTAAACACCTGACCCCCGCGCCCGCCCTCTCACTCCCACTCAATCGTCCCCGGAGGCTTCGAAGTAATGTCATACACCACGCGATTCACCCCGCGCACTTCATTCACTATCCGATTCGAAATCGTCTTCAGAACTTCATGCGGCAGCGGAACCCAATCCGCCGTCATCCCATCCTCCGAATGCACCGCCCGCACCGCGCACGTATAAGCGTACGTCCGCTGATCACCCATAACTCCCACCGACATCACCGGCAACAGCACAGCAAACGACTGCCAAATTTTCTGATACAGCCCCGCACGCTTGATCTCTCCCACCACAATCTCGTCGCAATCGCGCAGCAAATCGGCGCGCTCCTTCGTCACTTCGCCCAAAATTCGCACCGCGAGCCCCGGCCCCGGAAACGGCTGCCGCTGCAAAATCTCCTCGGGCATTCCCAGGTCGCGCCCAATGCGCCGCACCTCATCTTTAAATAAATCCTTCAGCGGCTCGATCAGCTTCAGCTTCATCTTCTCCGGCAGCCCGCCGACATTGTGATGCGACTTGATCACCTGCGACGGCCCGCGCACCGACCGCGACTCAATCACATCCGGATAAAGCGTCCCCTGCACCAGCCACTCCACCTCACCTTCTTCTTTAAGGATGCGCTTCGCCTCGTCGTCAAACACCTCAATAAACTCATTGCCGATAATTTTGCGTTTAGTCTCCGGATCAGTCACTCCCGCCAATTTCTTCATGAAGCGATCCGTAGCATCGACCGCAACCAGATGCAGCCCGAGATTATCGCGCAGATTCTGCTGCACTTTTTCAAACTCGTTCTTGCGCAACACTCCGTTATTAACAAACACGCAAGTAAGCCGCGAGTGGTCCGAAGCATCGCGCATGGCACGGTCCACCAGCACCGCCGCCACCGAAGAATCCACTCCGCCGGAAAGCGCGCAGATCGCCCGCCCCGCCCCGACTTGCTGCCGCACCTGCGCCACCGTAGCGTCAATAAAATGCTGCGGAGTCCAAGTCGGCTCAGCCCCGCAAATATTCAGCGCAAAATTCCGCAAAATTTCGGACCCGAGTGGCGTGTGATGCACCTCGGGATGAAACTGCACTGCCCACATCCGCCGCTCCGCATTCTCAATCGCCGCGACCGCATTCGCCGTCTTGGCCGTCAGCCGAAATCCCGCGGGCAACTCCTCCGCCGAATCGCCATGCGACATCCACACTGATAACTCACCGGGCAGTCCCTCAAAAAGCTGCGAGGAAGCGTGCGAAATCGCAACCTGCGCGTGTCCATACTCGCGCTTCGCCGCCGGCAGCACCTTGCCGCCCAGCGAATACACCATGAACTGCAACCCATAACAAATGCCAAGCACCGGCACGCCCAGGTCAAACACACTCTTGTCCGCGAGCGGCGCGTCGGCGTCATACACCGACGAAGGCCCGCCCGACAAAATAATTCCTACCGGAGAATAGCTGCGAATTTCCTGCAGCGAAGCGTTGAAAGGAAGGACAACCGAAAAGACTTTCAGTTCGCGGATGCGGCGCGCAATGAGCTGCGAATACTGCGCCCCAAAGTCGAGGACAACAATAGATTGGGTTTCCACGGATGAGTTTCTCAGATTGATGGTTCAGTTGCAAATAAAAGCGAAAATCTATAACCACAGGGAGCACAGAGTATCACGGGGGAACAGCATTGGCTCCCCCTGTGATCCTCTGTGCTCCCTGTGGTTATCGCACTCTTATCGCACGACGATATTGACCAGCTTAGCGGGCACAACAATCACCTTGACCACTTGCTTCCCAGCAATAGCCGCCTGCACCTTGGCATCCGCCAGCGCCGCCTGCTTGATGACGTCCTCGGTAGATCCCGCCGCCACCACCACCAACCCGCGCAGCTTCCCATTCACCTGCACCGGAATCTCAATCTCATCCTCCGCCGCCAACGCCTCATCATATTTCGGCCACGGAGCCTTCAGCAGATTGCCCGTCTCCCCCGTCATCTCCGACAATTCATGCGCCATATAAGGAGCCATCGGAGCCAGCAGCAAAGCCACATCCCGCTGCACTTCGGCGATCAGCGCGCCAGAAATCTTCCCCGAAGCAATCGCCTCCTCCGCGCCATAAATCTCATTCATCAATTCCATGATCGCCGCAATGCAAGTATTGAAATGCCATCGCCCCTGAAAATCATTGCTCACGCGCTTGATAGTCTGGTGCAATTTGCGCTGAATCGCGCGAGCCTCCGGCGACAAAGAGGCAGATTCCGCCGTCGGCGATTTCTCCGACCCCGCATTGCGCAAATAAAATCGATACACCCGCCCCAAAAATCGCTGCACGCCCTCAATCCCCGTCTCCTGCCAATCCAAATCCCTATCCGGAGGCGCCGCAAACAAGCTATACATCCGCGTTGCATCCGCTCCATACCGCTCCACCATCTCATCCGGAGACACCGTGTTCCCCAGACTCTTCGACATTTTCGCGCCGTTCCTGATCACCATCCCCTGCGTAAACAGGCGCTCCACCGGCTCATCGTTCTTCACCAAGCCCATATCGCGCATAAACTTCGTCCAGAAGCGCGAATAAATCAGATGAAGAATCGCATGCTCGACCCCGCCAATATATTGATCGATCGGAAACCAATACGCGATCTTCGACGAGTCAAACGGGGCCTTATCATTCTTAGCGTCCGCATAGCGATAGAAATACCACGATGAATCGACAAACGTATCCATCGTGTCGGTCTCCCGCCGCGCCGGTCCGCCACACTTTGGGCAAGTTGTATTCAAGAACGACGGCACATTCATCAGCGGAGACCCGCCCGCCAACGTAATCGGAACATTGTCCGGCAAAATCACCGGCAAATCTTTTTCTTCCACCGGCACCACGCCATCCTTGTCGCAGTACACCATCGGAATCGGCGTGCCCCAATACCTTTGCCGCGAAATGCCCCAATCCTTCAGCCGAAAAGTAACCGTAGCCTTGCCAAACCTCTTCTTCTCGGCGAGCGCCGACATGGCCGCAATTGCCTCGCGGCACCCCATCCCGCTAAACTCGCCGGAGTTCACCACGATCCCATCCATCGTAGTAAACGGCAGCGGAGGCTCAACCATCGTCTCATCCGGATCAGTACTAGCCGGCAAAATCACGACCTTAATATCCAACTTATATTTCGTCGCGAATTCATAATCGCGCTCATCATGCGCCGGCACGCTCATGATCGCGCCCGTGCCATAATCCATCAAAATATAATTCGCCACCCACACCGGTACCGCTTCGCCATTAAAAGGATTCTTCGCATACCGACCCGTAAACACGCCATGCTTCTCGATGCTGCCAATATCGCCAGCTTCTTTAGCGCGCCGCTGCTCGGCAATTAAATTCTCGACCTGCCCGCGCAGCTCAGCATTCCGCGCAATCAAATCGCCCACAATCGGATGCTCCGGCGCCAATTGCACTGACGTAGCGCCATAGATCGTATCGACGCGTGTGGTAAATACAGTAATCGTCGATCCCGCCGGTCCTACCGTTCCACCGAGATCGAAATCGACAAGCGTACCTTCGCTGCGCCCAATCCAGTTCGACTGCATCACGCGAACTTTTTCCGGCCAGCCCGTCAGCTTTTCCAGATCGCGCAACAATTCATCCGCGTACTTCGTGATCCGCAAAAACCACTGCTCCAGCTCCCGCTGCTCGACGGGCTGGTCCTCATGCCGCCAGCACATCCCGCCCACCACCTGCTCGTTCGCCAGCACCGTCGCGCACTGCGGACACCAGTTCACCTTGCTCTTCTTCCGATACGCCAACCCCGCCGCATACAGCTTCAAAAAAAACCATTGATTCCAGCGGTAATAATCCGGCAGGCAAGTCGTAACTTCGCGCGACCAGTCATACGCGAAGCCCAGCCGATTCATCTGCACCTTCATCGCCGCAATATTCCGCAGCGTCCACTCTCGCGGCGGAGTATTGTTCTTGATCGCCGCATTCTCCGCCGGCAGCCCAAACGAATCCCACCCCATCGGATGCAGCACGTTATACCCATTCATCCACATATAACGGGCCAGCGCATCGCCAATCGCATAGTTGCGCACATGCCCCATATGCAGCGCGCCCGAAGGGTAGGGAAGCATCTCCAACACATAAAACTTGGGCTTAGTCGGATGCGCCTCGGCCGCATAAAGCGCCGGATCGCTCATCCAGCGAGCCGCCCACTTCTGCTCAATGCGCTGCGCATCATACCGCTCCTCGCGCGGAGTAGAGATCGTTTTGTCTTCCTGTGTCATAGGTGTATATAAAGTCGTAGATCCTTACGTTAAATGCGCAGCAAACTCCACTCCGAAGGGCAGAACCGCACTTCACCCCTACCCTGCCCGATTCGTCACACTGCCGGGCCGGGAATCGGCCCCGGAATCGGGCACTTCGAGGGCCCTTGGATCACAGCGCGGATCGGCGGCACCCACCCCCGCGAACGATGAAGCAATATCGAGATCTTTTCCAAGAAGACGCGCTCGGCTTAGCGGCATAAACTGCGACAGTCTGCCCGGCGTAAAACCACTGGAAACCCCTCGCTTTAAAGCAGGTAACGCTTGCACAAACGAAACTCCGTTAAACCCAGAAACTCTCACAGACTGGACAAATCTTTCCGTTACAAACCGGTATAGAGGCAGCGGCCACACCATGAAAATGTCTGAACCATCCCAAGTTGCAGGATCGATGACATGTGTCGGATCAGAAATCTCCGAATATTGAATGTGGCCACATCCAGTACAACGTTTAATTTCTCGGATGCCCGACCGTTCATCGGCCATCCGCCCCCAGCCAGTCACTACTAACTCCACAACATCAAGGGGAGCTTTCGTTTTTTTTATGATGGCGCTGGCAGCGCGAGTCTCGAATCCTGTAATTTTATTCTGCGTCAGGACTTTAAGTACTGACGATTGGATTAGGCAATTCGACATCCAGTCAAATATGAAATCGGGGGGAGCGGAGCAGGGGACGACTAGGTCGAGTTTTTCCCTTCGCCTACCTCTTCTATGGCCTGGGTTCAAAGGACACTCGATGATCTCGGAAATAGTAATAGTGCCTTCGCTTGTATCGGCTATACATTTTCCTTCGTCCACCATCAAATAGAATGGAGCCAGCGGGGAAGCATTCGGGGATGACGGCTTCATCTTCAATCTTCGCTCCTCTTAAAGGCTATTGCGCCGCCAAGAATAATCTTTAATTTTACAACGGGCGGCGAGTAAGTAGCCTCACCGATACACATCCTTGCGATGCCCAACCCGCAACACGAGCACCGTAATCCGCTCAAACTGTATGTCGCAAATCAATCGATAATCGCCGACTCGATACCGCCAAAGGCCGCCTTCGTCTCCATGCAGCGGCTTGCCCAATTGCCGCGGATTCTCCGCCGCAAGCACCCGCTCCCGTAGAAATCGCACAATCGCTTCCTGCGCGTCACGATTCAGTTTTTGGATTTGTTTCTCGGCAGTGCGGCTGATCTCAACCCGCCAGATCTTACCTGGAGAGAGCTTACTTGGAGAGTCCAAGCCGCCGCTCCAACTCGTCGAGCGTGATGCTAGGTTCGCGCCGTTCCAGCGCCGCAATTCCCTTCAAATAATCTTCGCGGTCTTCCAGAAATTGCCGTATCGCCTCGCGCGCATAATAACTCTTGCTGCGCCCAGTCTCTCTGGCCAGCGACTCCAGCTTTTCTTCGAGTTCCGGCTCAAGCCTAATACCAAGCATATTTGTTAAACATGTTTAACATATCAGATTCGGTGATTAAAATCAAATCCTCTAAAGCTCGTCGTGAGACGCCCTCATTTCATCCCCTATGTGAACGCGCTCGCCCCACCACTCCCTTAAGCGCCTCCACATTCCGCAAATCGTCCCCCGCCTCATCAATCGGAGTCTCGGCAATAAACGCCGCATCCTTCAACCGTCGATCATTCAGCAGCCCGCGAAACACCTCCAACCCCAACCTCCCGCGCCCAATATGCTCATGCCGGTCTAGCCGCGACCCGCGCTCCGCCTTCGCATCATTGCAGTGCCACACCCGCACATTCTCCAATCCCACCGTCTCCCCAAGATGCCGCAAAGTAAGCGCCCGCCCCTTGTCACTAACAATGTCATATCCCGCCACATGCGTATGGCACGTATCAATGCAAGCCCCCACCGGCACATGCGCGCGCAGCAACTCAAGTAACTCCGCCACCTGCTCAAAGGTTCCGCCCAGCGAATACTCCGCCCCCGCCGTATTCTCAATCAAAATCGTCAGCCCACCCGCAGCCAGATCCATCCCCGAGCAAGCCTCCGCAATCGAAGCCGCTGTCCGCGCCAATCCCTCCTCGCGGCCACCTCCGCGAAACGATCCCGGATGCAGCACCAGATACTCCGCGCACAACGCCAGCCCCCGCTCGACTTCACCGCGAAACGCTGCAATCGACTTCTTAAGAAAAGAAGAGTTAGTCCCCGCCAGATTAATCAAATAGTTCGAATGAATCACCAGCGGCTTCAGATCATAGTTCCGCCGCAACGCGCTCATAGTCTCGCACTGCGAGCGCCCCAAAGCATAAGGCCGCCACTGCCGCGGACTGCTGGAAAAAATCTGAAAAGTATTACACCCCAGCCGGAACGCCCGCTCCGCCGCCGTCTCCACCCCGCCGGCAATCGAAGTATGAATCCCAATCCGCCGCGAAGTAGCCGGAGAAGCCTTCCAATCAGCCCCCCATTTCAGAGGATCTTTTTCAGACGCAAAAAACTCAGTCAATCGAACCTCAGACATTTCGAAATTCTAAAGTAACCGGCTCTAAAGCCCACATAGAGCACTAAAAGTACTTTCTTACTTGCCTTTTTTGCGCGCACGAACGATAAATACATGCACGCTATGACCCGCCGTTGCCAGTCACTTCTTCTTATAACTGCTCTCGCCCTGGCCGCGCTATCACCGAGCCGCGCGCAAACGTCAACCCCGCACGGTCCCGCCAAGGACGATTATTCGCAAGAGGCCGCTGTCATCGAAGTAATGTCGACCAAGCTTTCCTTCGACAACGATGGCAAATCTACCCGCGAGCAAACCAGCCGCGTGCGTGTGCAAACCGACGCCGGCGTTAAGCAGTGGGGCTTGCTGAGCTTTCCTTTTCAGTCCGCTACCCAGACCGTCGATGTCGATTATGTCCGTGTCCGCAAACCCGATGGCACGACGGTAGTTACTCCACCAGAAAACATCCAGGACCTCGATTCCGAAATCACCCGCAGCGCTCCTTTCTATAGCGACCTCCGAGAAAAACATGTTGCCGTAAAGGGACTTGGCAAAGGCGACTCCCTCGAGTATCAGGCCCACTGGTATAGCACCAAGCCCATAATTCCCGGCCAGTTCTGGTTTCAATACACCTTTCAGCACGACGGCATCGTATTGAATGAGCGCCTCGAAATCAAAGTCCCCGCGGCGCGCGAAGTTAGGGTGAAGGGACCGCAAGCTACTCAGACCGTCACCACCGAGGCTGGCTCCCGCACCTATACCTGGACTTACTCCAACTTACAGAGAGCCAAAGAAACTGCGACCGACCTGAAAAAACAAACAGAGACCGCGCTCGGCCGTCTTCCCCCACCAGACGTCCAAATCAGCAGCTTCCACAGCTGGGAAGATGTAGGTCGCTGGTATTGGAATCTGCAGAAAGACCGAGTCGAGCCAACCGCTGCCATCCGCGCCAAAGCCGCAGAGCTCACCAAGGGCATGACCGATGATTACGACAAACTCCGCGCCCTTTATAGCTTCGTGAGCACTCAATACCGCTACATAGGAATAGCCTTCGGCATCGGACGCTATCAGCCCCACTCCGCCGACGATGTTCTCAGCAACAACTACGGCGACTGCAAAGACAAGCACACGCTCCTGGCCTCATTGCTTCAGGCTTCTGGGATGACGCTCTATCCGGCGCTCATCAATTCCAGCGTCCAACTCGATCCTGACGTTCCGTCGCCGGCCCAGTTCGACCATGTCATCGGCTATCTCCCTCGCAAAGGCAAAGACCCTGTCTGGCTCGACAGCACGCCCGAAGTCGCGCCCCTTGGTTATCTGCTGCAACCGTTGCGCGACAAACAGGCGCTTGTTATGTCGGGCGAGAACTCGATACAACTCGTGAAGACGGCCGCGGACCCGCCATTTCCTGGCTCCGTAGCCTTTAAGATCGATGGCAAACTAAACGATGATGGCACCTTCGGCGCGAAAATAGAGGACAGCGTTCGTGGCGACTCCGAGATCATTATGCGCGCCGCCTTCCGACAAATACCCCAAGCCCAATGGAAGGATCTGATTCAGCAGATTTCCTACGGACTCGGTTTCGCCGGTACCGTCAGTGACATCAGCGCCACCACGCCCGAATCGATCGCTGACCCATTTCACTTCGCCTATTCCTACAATCGCAAGGAATACCCCGACTGGAGCAACCGCCAATTCACCGTTCCTGGTTTGCCCTTCTACATGCCACAGCTTAAAGACGATGCCAACTATCCCATCTGGCTGGGGTCTCCATCGGAATCGGTTTCAGAATCCAAAGTACAGCTTCCTCCAGGCTATAGACCCCAAGTGCCGCTCGACGTTCACCTGAAATACGACTTCGCCGAATATCATGCGGATTATTCGACCTCCGCCGATCAGGGTACGCTCATCGCTAAACGCCGAGTGCTAATCAAACTGCACGAAATTCCGGTCGCCGAGTTCGATGACTATCGAAACTTCCTCAAGAGCATGCGGAGCGATCTCGACCAATACGTTCAGACCTCCGTCAACATGCCGCTGCGTCCAAACACCCCGGAAACTCTACCTGCAGTGTCTGCCGCATCAGGGTCCCCAACGATACGCGCTATTCAAGAATTGCCCGAGAGCAGTTCCGCTGACGCGAACCGGTTGGAAGCTCAGGCGCGAGCCGCAGACGCGAAACATGACACGCAAGGCGCCGTCTCTTCTTTGTATCGAGCCGTATCGGCCGACCCAAAATTTACCCGCGCGTGGGTAATGCTCGGACGATTGCTTCTGTCGCAAAAACAGATCGATGCTGGGATTGACGCATTTCACAAGGCCATGGCCGCCGATCCTGAGCAACGTGCCATCCCCAAGGTTCTGGCCATGTCTCTAATGGCGGTTGCGAAGTACGAGGAGGCGATCCTGGTGTGGCAGGACTATAGCAGGGCGCACCCGGACGACTCGGTCGGTCCGGACAACCTGGGTAACTGTCTCGTCGCATTGAAGCGATACTCGGAAGCGGTAACGGCGTATGAGGCTGCGATAAAAATTGGCGGCTCCCCGGGAAGCCGGAAGTTCCGTCTGGGTTCCGCTTACCTACGTAGTGGACAGATCGAAAAAGGCGCGGCCATTCTACAAGAATACGTTGACGCCGATCCCAAGCCGCTTATCCTCAACGATGTTGCCTACGAACTCGCCGAAAACAGCGCTAGTCTACCCAAAGCCTTGGAGTATGCACAGCGCGCGGTAGATGCGCAGGAAAAGGAATCGCACGACGTTGACCTCGCCAACCTTCTTACTGGGGACTTGGAATGTACTGCGAAAATCGGCCCATATTGGGACACTCTGGGGTGGGTTCATTTTCGTCTCGGACATCTCGATCAGGCGGAAAGCTACCTTCGCGCAGCATGGTTGCTGTCGCAGTATGCCGTGATAGCCGATCATCTCGGACAAGTCTACGAGCAGCAAAAGAAGACCCAAGAGGCCATTCACATGTATCGCCTCGCCCTGTCCACCCCCGAGTCGCATCAAGGCTCGTGGGACGAGACCCGGCACCGTCTCGAACACTTGACGGGCGAGAAGGCGCCCACTGTCCCTGAGCTCATTCGCGCCGATCCGGACGGCTCTGAATTGAGTCAGCTACGCAGTGTCAAGATCAAAAAGCCCCTGGTTCCCGGCTCGGCAACGGCAGAGTTCTTTCTGCTCTTCAGCCCGGGCCCCAAGGTCGAAGACGTGGAGTTCATCAAGGGCTCGGAAAAACTTAAGGCAGCTGCCGAGGTGTTATCACAGGCTAAATTCCAAGTCGCCTTCCCGGAGGGCAGTTCCGCCCGCCTCGTCCGGCGTGCCGTCCTGATGTGTTCGAGTATCTCAGGATGCGAGGCGGTTCTCTTCACCCCGGATTCCGTCAAGTCCGTCAAGTGATGCAGCGCGCCACGCCATCCAGCCGCAATTTCATGTTTCTTGCGTGATCGGGCCGCGAGACCATGCGGCGATTGCGTAACTAAGTTTGCCCAACGTCCCGCCCGCAGCTAAACTTAACAGTTCAAGAGGACTCCCTATGTTAGTAGTCATGCAAGCGCAGGCCACCGAAGAGCAGGTCCGCGCCGTCTGCCAAAAAATCGAATCGCTCGGCTACCGCCCGCACTCCATGCCCGGAGCCCAGCGCACGGCCATCGGCATCACTGGCAACAAAGGTGAGGTCGAAGCCGGCACGCTCGAAGAAATGCCCGGCGTGCAGGAAGTCATCCGCGTCTCCAAGCCCTACAAGTTAGTCAGCCGCGATACCAAGCCCGACAACACCGTCATCAAGTTCCCTAACTCGCCCGTTACCATCGGCGGCAAAGATCTAGCCATCGTCGCCGGCCCTTGCGGCATCGAGAGCCGCGAACAGGCCTTTACCACCGCCGACCGAGTAGCTCGCGCCGGAGCCCAGTTCTTCCGCGGAGGCGCCTACAAACCCCGCACCTCTCCATATTCTTTCCAGGGGTTAGGTGAAGAAGGCCTGAAAATCATGGCTGAAGTCCGCGACCGCTTCGGCCTACTCATCGTCACCGAAGCCGTCGACTACGAATCGCTCGACTTAGTCGACCAATATGCCGACGTAATCCAGATCGGCGCTCGCAACATGCAAAATTTCTCCCTCCTCAAGCGCGCCGGACGCGCCCGCAAGCCCGTCCTCCTCAAGCGCGGCATCGCCGCCACGCTCGAAGAATTTCTCATGGCCGCCGAATACATCATGAGCGAGGGCAACTACAACATCGTCCTCTGCGAGCGCGGAGTGCGCACCTTCGCCGATCACACTCGCAACACGCTCGACCTCAGCATCGTCCCCGCCGTCCAGCGCCTAAGCCATCTCCCCATCATCGTCGATCCCAGCCACGGCACCGGCAAGCGCAACAAAGTAACCCCACTCTCCCGCGCCGCCATCGCCGTAGGAGCCGACGGCCTGATCGTAGAAGTCCACCACGATCCCGACAAGGCATTGTCGGACGGCATGCAATCCCTCTACCCCGACCAGTTCGACGCGCTGATGGTCCAGGTAAGGCAGATCGCAGCGGTGCTGGGTCGGACGATTCCAAAAGCTGTGGCACCAGCAGTCTTGGCGGGCGTGCCGGTACAATCGGCTTCCTGATACGAGAGAAGAGATATGACGCTTCGCAATGTGTTGCTTCCGCTACTTCTTCTAGGCACCGCCGTCGCAGAAGAACCCGCCCCCATATTGTTGTGGAAGAATGCGGCCATCATCTGTCATAGAAAAGGTAACGACGCTCCAGACTGCGTCACCGGACCACGCGCGAAGTACGCTCCCGATCCCAGCTACCCGGAAGATGAGCGCCACGCACGTCATGAAGGGACAGTTGTATTGGATGTTATTGTCGGTTCTGACGGCCTGCCGCGCGACGTCGAAGTCTCCCGGACGCTCAGTCCCGAGTTCGATCAAGCAGCGATCCTTGCCGTGAAGAACTGGAGGTTCACCCCCGCGACTAGGGACGGGAAGCCGATCGCTGTCGGAATCCACGTGCAGGTGGCCTTCCGACTTCGTTGGTAACCATCTCTGATAATCTCTTGCCTTGACCGAGGCCAACGTCCCCCGAGAAAATGAGAAAATTCCTCCTACTCGCCGTCCTGATCCCGCTAGTCCTCGCCGCCGGATGGTATTACTTCCACCAGCGCACTCTCCCCGCCTATGGCCCGCTCTATCGCGAGTACGCCTACATCACCAATGGCAAGAGCAACACAGTAACCGTCATCGACCTGCGCAGCTTCATCCCCGTTCGCACCCTCCAGGTCGGCAACGACCCCACCGGAGTCGCCGCCAATCCCAAGCGCAACGAAATTTATGTAGTCAATTCCGGATCCTCCAACGTCAGCGTAATCGATGCCGAGCAAAATAAAGTCGTCGCCACCATCGGCGTCCACGGACGCCCCTTCTTCATCGATGTCTCCCCCGACGGCCACCGCGCCTACGTAGCCAACTCCGGTTCGGCCAACGTCTCCGTCATCGATCTCGACCGCCGCGCCGTCACAGCCACTCTCAACGTCGGCGGAAGCCCCGGCGTGGCCCGCGTTTCGCCCGACGGATCAACCGTAGTCGTCAGCAATCGCGCAGACAACTCCGTTTCCATCATCGACACCGCCCGCCTGGCCGTTCGCTCCGCCATCAACATCTGCATCCACCCCGAAGACATCGCCATCCTTCCCGATTCCTCCAAAGCCTTCATCTCCTGCTCCGGATCAGGCCAGGTCGCCAGCATCGACCTGAAAAATGACAAGCTTTTAGCGCTGCTAGATGTAGGGAAGTCCCCAATAAGCCTAGCCCTAAAGCCTGACGGCGGAGAGCTAGCCGCCTTCAATTTCGATGCCGGCAGCTTCTCCATGATCGAAACCGCCGCCAATGAAGTATCTGGGAGTTACCTGATAGGAACCAACCCAACTCGCGGAGTTATATCTCTCGATAACTCGCGCCTCTACATCTCTAACTTCGGATCGAACAACATCGCCGTCTACGACATAGACCTGGGTAAGATCATCGCCTATCTTCCCGTAGGAAGTAACCCCGACGCCCTAACTCTCTCGCAAAGTCAAAATTATTTATTAGTATTAGACTTCGGCTCCGGCGACCTGGCCGTGATTCAGAAGCGCGAGCCCAAAAAGAAATTCGAGCCCTCGGAATATTCCTTGCTGACCATCATCCCCGTAGGCATGCAACCCAATCAGATAGTGGTGAAGTCTTTCCGCGCCACCAAACTTATCGAGGGTCGTTAGCGATTCGCTACTAGAAAAGATTGTCATCCTGAGCGCGGCCGAGCCAAGAGCGAGGCGAATGGCTCAGCGAAGTCGAAGGCCCCCTATTTTCCGCGGAATTCTAGCCAGGAGCTCGTTTCGCATCTGTGAAAACGCACCGCGATCCCAAGCCAAATGCTAATTGCTAATTTGCTAACGGCTAATTGCTAACCGCCGCCTCGCGAAAATATTTCTGTATCGCTTCCGCCTGCGGCCGAGTAACCACCGAAGTCAAGGCCGCCACATCCGCCTGCTTGACCGCCTGCAAACTGCCGAAGTGCGCCAGCAGCCGGCGCGTTGTCGATTCCCCGACTCCAGGAATTTCACGAAGCTCCGTAGCCCGGTCCCGTATCTGCCGCCGCTTCCGATGAAAAGTCACCGCAAAGCGATGCGCCTCATCGCGAATCATCTGCACCAGATGCAGCACCGGAGAATGATGATCCAGCACCACCGGATCATCCTCCTGCCCATAAACATAAATAATCTCTTCCCGCTTAGCGATCGCCGCCAGCGGCTGATTAATGATTTCCAGCGCCTCCAGCGCCTGCGCCGCGGCATGAAGTTGCCCCAGCCCGCCATCAATCAGCACCAGGCTGGGCATGCCCATCTTGCCGTCGATCTTTTTCTCCTCGCACACGCGCTTATATCGCCGCGTCACCACCTCGCGCATCGACGCAAAATCATCCACTCCCTCAACCGTCTTGATAATAAATTTCCGGTAATCCGACTTCTTCATCTTGCCGTCTTCCCACACCACCATCGACGCCACCGTCTCCGCGCCCTGAATGTGCGAGATGTCGAAACACTCGATTCGCTTTGGCAACTCCGGCAGCCCCATCGCATCCTGCAGCGCCTCCTGAATCGCCCGAGCATTCGGCTTCATCACCCGAAAGCGCTGGTCGTAAGATTGCTTAGCATTCGTCCCCGCCAAATCAATCAACTCCCGCTTATCCCCCCGCAAAGGCACAGTAATATGAACTCGTGTGGAGCGGACACTCCTGTCCGCTTCCTGTTCGCCAAGAACTTCTTCCAACTCCTCACGATCCTCGAAATCCACCGGCACATAAATATTGCGCGGAACATAAGGCTGGCCCAAATAAAGCTGCTTGACCAAAGACGAAAAAAATTCTCCGGGATGAAACTCCCGAGCCCCGCTAGAATTCTCGAATTCCATGCTAGAGTCAGCCCCCGCAACCTCCCCAAACTCCGGTAAATCCTCCCAGAAAAATTCCCGCCGATCCAGCACTTTCCCGCCGCGCATATGAAACAAATTTACTGCCAGCATCTGATTTTCATAATGAAATCCAAACACATCCGCGTCATCCCCCTCCACCGAAGCAATTCGCTGCTTCTCCTGCAACTGCTCCACCGTAGAAATCAAATCGCGGTAACGAGCCGCCCGCTCAAACTCCTCGATCTCCGCCGCCTCCGCCATCCGGTCGCGCAAAGATTTCACCAGATCCGTCTGCCGCCCCTCGAGAAAGAGTTTCACATCCCGCACCGCCTCCGCATAAATTTCCGGAGTCGTCAGATTCGCCACGCACGGCCCCAAACAGCGCTTGATATAAAACTGCAAGCAAGGCCGCGGATGCTCCCGATTCAAATCCACATTGCACGAAGGCACCAGAAAATGCCGATGAATCAAATCCACGATGCGATACGCCAAATTAGCAGGGAAGTACGGTCCAAAATAAGCGCTCCCATCCTTCCGCAGCCGCCGCGTCACATAGACCCTCGGATACCGCTCGCCCAGCGTCAGCTTCACATACGGATAAGTTTTGTCATCTCGCAGCAGAATATTAAAGCGCGGTTTCTTCTGCTTAATCAGGTGATTCTCAAGCGCCAGCGCCTCTTTATTATTGGCGACGACAATGTAATCGACGTCGACAGCTTCCCGCACCAGCGTTCCCGTCTTCGCGTCCTCCCACCGCCCTTCATGAAAATACGAAGACACGCGCGACCGCAGGTTCTTAGCCTTGCCGACATAAATAACGTCGCCCTCGGCGTTCTTGTATAAATACACGCCCGCCGAAGTAGGCAGCGATCGGATTTTCTCAGTAAGATCCATCTCTTATTTACTATTTACTTCAGATTCGCAGCGGAAAAAAGTCAGCGCATCCACAGCGGGATAATCTCCCATATTAGATGGCCGCACGAGCCATCACGGTTCCTTGGTGAACACTGGTGGCCTTTGTGGTGAACGCTCTTCCGCCTAATCCCTGTGATCTTTGTCACAACTCAACAAGCCGTACATCACACCCCGAGCTTCCGCTCACTAGCTAGAATAATCCCACCAATTGCGAGAGAATATATTGTTTGGTCTGTTGGAGTGCAACGCACTCCGGCAACCCGGGAGATTTCTATGGCCACCACCATCCTTGATGTTCAACTCCCCATCCACGAGAAACGCCATCCCAAACTCGAGCGCTGGGTCGAAGAAATGGCGCAGATGTGCAAGCCTGACCGCGTCTACTGGTGCGACGGCTCCGAAGAAGAAATTGCCGCCATGCAGCGCTACCTCATCCTCAGCGGCATCGCCATCCCGCTCAATCCCGAGAAGCGCCCGAACAGCATGCTCGTCCGCTCCGATCCTGCCGACGTGGCGCGCGTAGAAGACCAGACGTACATCTGCTCCCGTAATAAAGAAGATGCCGGGCCCACCAACAACTGGGAAGATCCCGACAAGATGAAGCAGAAACTCCGCGGCTTTTTCGAAGGATCGATGAAGGGCCGCACCATGTACGTGATCCCCTACAGCCTCGGCCCCATCGGTTCGCCCATCTCAAAAATCGGCGTAGAAATCACCGATTCCACCTACGTAGTCGTCAGCATGCACATTATGACCCGCGTCGGCGCCCGCGTCTTCGACACGCTCGGTGAAGACGGCGAATTCGTTCGCGGACTCCACTCCGTAGGCGACCCCCTCGGCCTCAATCAAGCCGATTCCACCTGGCGCTGCAACTCCGACAACAAATTTATCTGCCATTTCCCCGAGACCCGCGAGATCTGGTCCTATGGCTCCGGCTATGGAGGCAACGCCCTCCTCGCCAAGAAATGCCACGCCCTCCGCATCGCCTCCGTTCAAGCGCGCGATGAAGGCTGGCTAGCCGAGCACATGCTGATCCTCAAACTCACCAGCCCCACCGGCGAATCCAAATACATGACCGGAGCATTCCCCTCAGCCTGCGGCAAGACCAACCTCGCCATGCTGATTCCAACCCTCCCCGGCTGGAAGGTCGAAACCATAGGCGATGATATCGCCTGGATGAAATTCGGCGCCGACGGCCGCCTGTACGCCATCAACCCCGAATACGGTTTCTTCGGCGTGGCCCCCGGCACCAGCATGAAGTCAAACGCCAACGCTATGCTGAGCGTCACCAAGAACGCCATCTTCACGAATTGTGCGATGACGCTGGACGGCGACGTCTGGTGGGAGGGCATGACTGACGAAAAACCATCCTATCTGATGGACTGGCTCCGCCGCCGCTGGACGCCCGAAACGCCCCGCAAGGCTGCGCATCCGAACGCCCGCTTCACCGCTCACGCCAGCCAGTGTCCCAGCATCGCTCCCGAGTGGGAAGATCCGAAAGGTGTGCCCATCGATGCCATCCTCTTTGGCGGACGCCGCGCCGGCATCGTTCCCCTGGTCACCGAAGCCTTCGACTGGCAGCACGGCACTTTTCTGGGCGCCACCGTCAGCAGCGAGACCACTGCCGCCATCACCGGACAAGAAGGTCGCCTCCGCCGCGATCCCATGGCCATGCTTCCATTCTGCGGCTACCACATGGGCGACTACTTCGCGCACTGGCTGAAAGTCGGCGCAAAAACCGCCGCCGCGAAGCTCCCCAAAATTTTCTATGTCAACTGGTTTCGCCAGGATCAGAATGGCAAATTCCTCTGGCCCGGCTACGGAGAAAATAGCCGCGTCCTGAAATGGATCTTCGAACGCTGCGACGGCAAGGTGCACGCCAAGGAAACGCCAATAGGCCGCGTCCCCGAAGCCGCTGATCTGGATACGAAAGGCTTGGACATCAAGCCCGCTCAGGTCGAACAACTCCTAAGCATAGACATCGACGGCTGGCGAGCCGAAGTCCCCTTGATCAAAGAACACTTCGCCCGCTTCGGAACCCATCTACCCGAGGGGTTGAATCAGGAAGTAAAAGCATTAGAAGAGCGCCTGCAATCCGCGAAGCGCTAAGAACGTAAAGCGGGATCGTTGTGCGGACGGTGTGGGCTCCCACTCTTGCGCACAGAACGCGCAAGAATGGGGCACCCTCGTTGTGGGCGTAACCTGCAGTGGTTCACCGCTGCCGCTGCGGGGAGCAACCGATACCCTACGCCACCCCGCGCGCCTTAATCGGCGTAGCCGGAGCCGCCACCCCTGCACTTGAAGACGCGGGCTGCTCCGACCGCCTCACCACCTTAGCCGCCAGCGGCTTCAGCCACAGCAGCGCCATAAACGCCGCCACCAGATCGCAGATAATCATCGCCCAGAAGACCTTCGACCACGATCCCGTCTTGGCAAACAACCAAGCCGCTCCCGGACCGGCGAAGCCCGCCGCCACACCCTTCGCCGTATACACGATGCCATAATTTGTGGTCGCCCATTTATTCCCATACAGGTCGCCTGTAATCGACGGGAACAACGAGAAAATATTTCCCCAGGCGAAGAAGCACAGTCCCGACAGCGCCACAAACCACACCGGCCGATTGATCAGTTGCAACAGCAGCCATACCGCGACCGCCTCCAAAATGAAGGCGATAAAAATCGCATTCTCTCTGCCGATATGGTCCGATACCCATCCCCAGAACGGCCGCGTCAGCCCATTCAGCAGCCGATCCACCGTGATCGCCAGCACCAGCGCCGTCATGCCGAAAGCCACAACCACCTTGTCCACGTGATAGGACGAGGCCATCGGATTCAATTGCGCCGTCACCACCAGCCCGCCAAAAGCCAGCATCGTCATCATCACGTAGATCACATAGAACGACGGCTGCTTCAGCATTTCGAGCGGCGTCATATCGCGAGCCGAGGTGTTGATCTTGGCCCGAATCTTCAGTTCTTTTTCTTTCCAGTTCGGCGGTGTCCATCCGATTGGAGGCCTCGCCAAAAATAGCGAAGCAGCCAGCACCACCACACCCTGAATAATCCCCCACACAATAAACGTATGCTGATATCCAGAAGCCTTCAGCATGTCCGCAATCGGAGCAATCGTAGTCGCTGTCCCGATCCCGAACGCTCCCGCCGTCAGCCCCACGCACAATCCGCGATAATCTGGAAACCACTTCAACGCGTTTCCAATCGCCCCGCCATACACAATTCCTGCGCCGATGCCGCCCACCCCATACCAGAAGTAGAGCGAGTGAATCGTCTCCGCATACCCCGACCCGATCCACCCTGCGCCGACCATGATCGAGCCCAGCCCCAACATAAATCGCGGCCCAATCTTATCCACCAGGTATCCTTCAAACGGCACCAGCCACGTCTCCAGCGCCACAAACAACGTAAATGTCCATTGCACCGCCACCAGGCTCACGTGCAGGTGCGCCTGTATTGGCTTGGTGAAAAGTGTCCAAGCGTACTGCAGGTTCGCAATCGCCATCATGGCGACGATGCCTGCACATAGCTGGATCCAACGATTGGGAATTCGGGAAGGGTGAATCAGGGAAGCGGGAGTAACCGGAGTCGTTGCAGCCACAGGGAAACCTCCAAATCGCGCGTTATACGTTAACCGTGCAAGAGCAGAACAACTTGGTTCCACATCGGCAAAACCTTGTGTGGTGCGAACGTCCTCGTCCGCGTGCCGATAGTATCGCAATCTCATGCCAGCTCACCTGAAAGTCCGTGAGCTAGCTGATATCTCGACGCTTTGCCGCCTCTAATCTATACTGGTCTAGTCATCGAACCAGTTGCGGGACGGAAAATATCACGTCCGCGAAGTACTGTCAAGAAATCAGTTGCGCTTGAAGTCGACTCTCGTCATTCGGCTGACATTATTCGCCGTTCATGATTAAGACTTGCTTAAGGCGTGGCATTATTTCGTCGGTCATTATTAGGCTTCCTTCGTGAACCGTAGTGCCCTTCGTGGACAACGATTTTTGCCAGCGAACTCCGAGATACCCAATGGATCAATCCCAGCCAGCCCAAATCGCCATCTACCTCACCCATCTGGATGCCCTGATCCGCCGGGGCCTAATCCTCCGCGACCGCCTGCTCTCCGAGTCACCGAACGCCGCCAATGGCACCCCCATGGCCGAAACCCGTGCCTGGCAGGAAGACTGCGGCATCACCATCAATCAACTCTCCGGAGGCAGCAAATCCCACTGGCTAGCCCGCGCCTTCAGCGGAGCCTTCTTAATGCGCTCCCCCGCCGGCCAAGCGATAGAAGCCGCCGCCCCTGCCGAGATCGTCCAGCGCCTCGTCGACGTCCTGGAGCAAGCCGTCGCCACGCTCTCGCAAATGGACGGTGGTCCTGTATCCGAAAAATCGCCCGCATCGTCCACCGCACCCGCCTCGCCCGACGCGCCCCCACCCCACCGCTTCGATTTCGTTCACAATCCCGAACTCCGCCCCGTCTTAGAGCAAGCCTACATCGACAGCCGCATAGCCTTCGACCAAGGAGCCTACGACGACGCCCTCGGCATCACGAGCGGAATCCTCGAATCCATTATCACCGACGCCCTGGAATTTAAAGGTCCATCGGCCCTGGCCGCCGCTGGCTTCCCATCAGACGAAGCGGCCGGAGGAAAAATCTCCGACTGGTCCTTCAATACCCGCCTGGCCGTAGCCGAGCAATCCGGATTAATCCGAGGAGGCGCCGCCCGCCTCCCCGCCATAGCTCGTACCTACCGCGATGACGAAGACCGCGCCACCAGCCCCAAAGCGACCGAGCGCGAAGCCAAACTAGCCAGCCAAGTCCTCCACGTAATCATGCGCGACCTCGACCCCGGCCGCTAACATGTTTTTGGGCTCTTGGCGGGAAGCGCTTTATCTGCTGCGAGAAACAATATATTTCCGAAGTGTCATCCAGAGCGCAGCCGAGCCATGTGCGAAGCGAATGGCCTGCCGGAGTCGAAGGACCCCTACTCGTGCCTAGACTCTCCACACTTCGATGCCACCTCAATCCTCCAGCCCCTCCCGAAACACCGGCTGCGTAGGATCCAAGCTCCCATCCATCACCGCTACCAGCAGCGTACGATAGGCATCCTCAGCCTCCGCCAGCGCCGTATACCCGCGCTCCCGCTGCAACCCGCCTGTAGCCGAGTAAACCAAAGTAAAATATCGCCCCGACGAATACTGCAACTCCAGCAACTTGTTCGGCATGTCAGGATCACCTTCCTGACCCAGCACATCCATCAGCGCCACCGTCCACAACCTGCCCTGCGCGTCGGGGACAACCTCGCGCTCCAGATACTGCCACTCGTCCATGCTCCACAAAGGCATAATAGATTTTCGTAGGGACGATCGCGTAAGGACAACGCCCTCGTGAGCCCGCCCTGAGTGCAGCCGAAGGGTCCGAGCCGAGCGCAGCTCCGGTCTAAAGTCAGCGCAAGAGAGAACTCACGGCCAGCAAAAATCGAGCTTAAGCCCCGCAGTAAAACTCACGACGCCTCAGCCCCCAGCAACTGATTCAGCGCTCGCGCCACCTGCTCCCCCGTAAACGGCTTAGGCACCAGCAAAACTCTCTGCGCTCTCCGCGATCGCAGACTAGCGTCCGCCGCCTCCGGAGTATCACTGATGATCACCACCGGAAGCTCGACATGATTTGGATGATTCCGTACCGCATCAAACAGCGCCTCGCTCATGTCATACGAGGTGCAATCAAGCACCACTGCATCCGCCCGTTGCTCAGCCACCAACTCATTAACCGTAGGAGTGTACCCCTCGGCCCTGACCTCATACCCGCGGTCGCGCAGCGAATATGTCAGCAACTCCGCGATCTCCGGCGTGTCGTCAATGAGCAGTACGCGGCGCAATCGAAGCCCGCTACTTCTTCGCCGGGCCAGATCCCGGAATCCGCGCCTTCTTCGCCGCGCAAGGCTCTATGTCCATCACCCAGATGCGCCCGCCCGCCGTGTAATAAGCGCGATGATCATTCTCGATCATCGCCCCCCACGCCTCCAGCGTCCGCATCGCAAAGGTGTAGCCCTCGAAGTTATTGCGCGCATGGTTGAGCACTTCGTTGGTGTGCCAGTTGTCTGTAAGAATCGCGTCCCCGCCGTGCACTCGCAGCACCGTGTAGAAGCGGTCAAACGCCGCTTCCGGCCGCACGTCGCGCGACGATCCGCGCTTCTTGCCTTCGGTAACAATGTAGCTCTCCTGCACGTCAGGAGCCGCGCCGGTGTTTGCACCAGCCGCCCCAGAAGAAGGAGGTGTATTCCCTTGTGTTGTCATACCGTCTCCGCCACAGTCGCAGCCTCTTCAGCCGCCGCCATGTTGACCAGGTTCTTGGCATCCGCCGCCTTCAGCAAAGCCTCCGGCAGTTGCACGCCCATCATCCGCCATTGCTCGTTAGCAAACTTCTGCAAGTTAGCAATGTGCTCGGCATGAAGATGCCCGAAGCGCCCCTGCAACTTCAGATACTCCGACACCGGCCGCATGCTGGCCGGACGGAAGCTATAGTCATAAGCGCGCTGCTCCGGATTCCACTCCCACATCGGATACAGCCCGCACTCGACCACCAGCCGTCCAAGATCAATCGACCG
This sequence comes from uncultured Acidobacteriaceae bacterium, assembly GCA_963800565.1. GTDB lineage: Bacteria > Acidobacteriota > Terriglobia > Terriglobales > Acidobacteriaceae > Acidiflorens. The sequence continues at coordinate 547,724 of CAWDBM010000006.1, read as the reverse complement.
TGGCGTCTCATACACAAAGCCCTTCTGGCAAGGCGTATACACCATCAGATAAGCCGCACCTTTATGGTTGAGCCCCTTGCGCACCTTATTCATCAGATCGATCGGATACCCCACGCTGGCCGTCGCGACATAGCAATGCGGATGCCCCGCCGCCATCATGCGCGCCAGATCCTTCGGATAAAGTTTCTTCCCTTCCGGCACTTCCGGACCCGGAGGCGAGAACGTAGTCATGCCGCCATAAGGCGTGCGCGACGAAGCCTGTATGCCAGTATTGGCATACTGCTCGTTGTCATAACAAATAATCAGGCAATCGTGATTGCGATAGAGGGCGCCCGAGATCGACGCGAGGCCTATGTCCGAAGCCGAGCCGTCACCAGCCTCGCAAATAATATTCGGAAACTGCCCCTTCCACTTGCCCTTGCGAATCATGGCTTCATAAGCAGCGGCAACGCCCGCCGTAAAGCTGCCCGCGCTGCCAATCTGCGTATGCGCCCACGGCACATTGTAGGGCGTGCACAGATACGAACTGTTGGCCACATACATGCACCCAGTCGGCCCGACCAGAATCGTATTGTCGCCCGCCGCTTTGCTGGTCATCCGATACTGAATCGAAGGCCCGCACCCCGCGCAGGTACGATGCCCCGGCACAAACGGTTCGGACGAAGGCAATTCAGGGTTATAAAATCGCGCCCCCTGATTAGGATTGCCAAGTATCGGCAGCACCTGCCGCTGCACTTCTATAGTTGCCATATGATCTCCTTGTAACGCCAGCCCTGTGTAGCGCCGGCGTCCCGCCGGCATTAGTCAACGAAACTACTTACTAACTCGCAAAATCCGAACTTACTCCTCGAATCCTACCCAGTGCGTCCGCTTCTCAATCTTTCCACTCTTCTGCACTGCCATCATCTTCTCCGTCATCCAATAAAATTCCTTCAACACAATCGCCTCGCCGCCCATCCCTGCCATAAACGACAGCACCTGCGGCCGCTTATCCGCTTCATACAGAGCTGCGCAGACCTCGGCATAAAGCACGCCGCCGCTGCTGACGCTGCCCAGCCCCATGTTGGTCTCAATCACGCCAGCCACCTTAAACTTGCTAAGCGACTCTCGTACTTGCTCGGTCGGATAAGGCCGTATCGTCCGCAGCCGCACCAGTCCAACCTTCAGCCCCCGATCCCGCATGTGCTGAATCGCAAACTTGGCCGTCACCGCATGCGCCCCCTGCAGGAAGAACACGACGTCCGCATCATCGGTCATGAACTCTTCAATCCAAGGATCATAGTGCCGCCCAAAGATCTTCTCGAACTCCGCATGCACTTCCTCGATGACAGCCATCGAGCCTTCCATCGCGCGCGCCCGCTCCAACTGCAGCGGAGGCCCCTGCTCCGGCATGATCTGCGGCCCGTGCGACACCGGATGCCGCGGATCGAGCGGATAAGGATGCTTATAAGGAGGCAGAAATTCCTTCACCTGTCCCGAGTCCGGCAACTCCACATCGCCCGTGATATGCGAGACGAAAAACCCATCCTGGCAAACCATCTGCGGCAGCAACACCCGCGGGTCTTCGCCAATCCGATAAGCAATCAGATGGTTGTCGAACGCCTCCTGCGCGTCGCACGACCAGCCCATGATCCATCCCATGTCGCGAGTCGAGAGCGCATCTGTATGTTCCGATCCGAAATCTCCCGGCGGATCAAGCGTCCGGTCAGCGATCATCATCTGCACCGGCATCCGGCTGCCCGAGATCGGAGAATACAACTCATAAGCAAACTGCACACCCACGCCTGAGCTCCCCGTAAACACCCGCGCCCCGCTGGATGAAGCGCCATGCGAGATACTCAACTGCGAGTGCTCGCTGTCGGCCACGATATACTCCGCATCGAGTTCGCCGTTGGCAACCATCTGCGCCAAAGCCATCATGGTCGCGGTATAAGGACGAATCGGATACGCCGCAATCACATCGACGTCCGCATACTTGGCCGCCTGCGCCGCCGCCACACACCCATTAATCCGCACCATCTTCTTCTTAAGATTCGTCGCCGTAGCCATATGTTCACTCCAATTCTAATCAACTTCGTCGTCATCCTGAGCGCAGCACCCGCTTCGCGAAGCGAAGCAGTTGCGCAGTCGAAGGACCCCTATTCCCGCCACACTTCCAACGAACTACCGAGGCATCCCGCCAGCTAAATATTCTTAGCCGGCCGGCTAGCCAAATTCCGAAGTTCCTCCGCCTGCCGCCCATGCAATCCTGGAGAAATAGCAAACGCCGTATCCATGCGCACCACACCTGTATCGAAGTCAAGCTCAGGCACGCCCTCAAGGCAACCCGTCGGACACTCCTCAATACAAACGCGGCACCCCTTGCAATAGTCGACGAGAATCTTATACATCCCGTTCGACCGCTCTGGGCGCGCAATGCAAGGCTCCGGACAAACCAGGTAACAGTTGTCGCAAGCGTTGCAAGTGCCGCAACTGAAGCACCGTCCCGCCTCCTCAACCGCTTGCTCTTCGGTGAACGACTGAATAACTTCCTGCTGCGTCTTGCGCCGGCTAGTAGGAGGCAACATCTCCTGCTGCACCCGCGGGAAGTGTGGGAAGTAAGTCATGTTCATCCGATTCAAATCGAAGATCACATCGATCGGAATCGTACGCGGCTCCAGCGATTCGCCGCGCATCACCTTGTCGAGATTAAAAGCAACGCGCTTGCCATCGCCGACCGCATTCACCACCATCAGCGGTTGACCCGAACCAAGCTGCACGATATCGCCCGCCGCAAAAAAGTTCGTATTACCCAAGCGTCCGAAGCGATCGATCTTGATCGTGCCGCGCTCGCTCTTGAATTCCGGCGGCAGCCACGCCAAGGAAGCGTGTTGTCCCACTGCAATGATCACGTGGTCGACAGGGAAGCGCTCAGCCGCCGCTTCACGATCCACGGTAATCGGCGAAGCATTGATCGCGCCCGAGAAGCGCGCCGGATGCAACTGTAACGCTTCAACGCTGCCATTGCCGTGCACCGCCGTTACAGCGCGCCCATGCATCAACTCCACGCCCTCTTCCAGCATGTCGTGCAGATCTTCGGGCGACGCCGGCATCTCCTTGGAGTTGCCCTCAACCGTGATCATGGTCACTTCAACCGCGCCCTGCCGCAACGCCTCGCGAGCGCAATCGATGGCCGTATTCCCGCCGCCGATGACCGCAACCCGCGCGCCCAGCTTGACTTTCGACGAGCCCATGCCGATGTCGCGCAGGAAGGGAAGTCCATAATGCACGCCCTTCTTGTCCTCGCCCTCAGCCCGCACGCTATTCGGCTCCGTGAGTCCGACCGCCAGCACAACCGCGTCGTAATCTTTTTTCAAATCATCCCAGCTGACGTCCTTGCCCACTTCAACACCTGTCTTGATCGTGATGCCGAGTTCGACCAGGCGTTCAATCTCGCGATCCAAAACATCCTGCGGCAGCACCCAATCCGGAATGCCGCCGCGATTGAGCCCGCCGGCCTTTGGCGACTTTTCAAGAATCGTAACTTTGTAGCCAAGCCGCGCCAGTTGATAAGCCGCGCTGTGCCCCGCCGGGCCCGATCCAACGACGGCGACCTTCTTGCCGTTCGGTTTGCCCGCCTGCACAACGTCCTTCTTCAGCGCCTGTCCCAGATCGCCCAAAAAACGCTCGACCGCGCGAATCGAAATTGCCTCATCGTACTTCCCGCGATTGCAAGCGGCCTCGCAAGGGTGATAACACACGCGCCCAGTGACAGAAGGGAAGGGCATGTCTTCCTTGATCAACGCGTAGGCATCCAGATACTTTCCGCGCTTCACTAAGTCGAGATAGCCCTGAATCTTTTCGTTGGTTCCGCAGGCGTTGTTACAAGGTGGCAACTTGTCCCGATACACCGGCCTGATCGACCGCCAGTTACCAGTAGGGAATAAGTCCTGGCCTTTTTCCTGCGTAGGGGCGGGAGTAATACCGGCAAACGGAACCTTCAACCAATCGGGAATATGAGTGTCTTTAGTCGACATGGAATCCTTCCTAATAATTAGTCTGCAGTCGCTGGTCTTTAGTCGTTAGGATGATGGCCGCGAACGACGAACGACCGACTACGCAGCCACCGGACTAAGCTTCATGATGTGTAACTCTTTAAGCGCCATTTCGAACGCGTGCTTGTTGGCAATCATCGGTTCAATCGTCTCCATCTTGACGACACCCGTAGTCTTGATCACCGCGGCAATCAACGGAGCGGCAATATCCGGCGCAATCAACTTATTGCGCTCCGCCGCGCCCTCGGTCGAGAGCCGATCAAGCCCAAGCTCGCCCAAGCGATAGTAAAGCCACTTGTGGTCGGCCAGTTTCGCCGCATCGACACACACAAGCTGGGACAGTCGCTCCGCGCCGGGCACGAAGCGAATCATGTAATCCGGCGTGTAATGCGTGTTGATCACGAGCGTTCCACCCGGAGGCATCCCGCGCATATAATCCCATCCCTTAACCATCGTCCCTTCCACCAGTACGACGATGTTAGGGTGCTCGTTCTCGTAAGTGAGCTCGTTTTCAAGGATGCTATCGCTGACCCGGCAATACTTGCGCGTCGGGCAGTTAGTGCGATCCGGATTGTCGACATAGTTCTCCATCGCCTGCGCATACTTACCCTCAAGCCGGGCCGAGGCGGAGACGGAGTTAACAATGTCGCGTCCTTCTTTGTCCATGATGATGCCGCGTGTCCAAACCGTAAGTTCCGTATAACTCATAAGTGAACCTCGTTTAAACTTAGTGACGAGTCGTTGGTGGTTTGTCGATAGTCGTTAGAAAGCGATGGCTAGTGTTCCGTAACCAATAACTAGCCACTGAACGACTAGCGACAACGACTAACGACCGCCCCTTAATCGGATACGTCAGGATGCTTATCCCCTGCGCTGTTACTTAGTACATTAGTTTTCTTCCACTTCCTGATAACCGCTACCTGCTTGGGGCTGCCGCGGTCAGACTCCAAAACTGCGAGAAAGTCACTGCGCAACACGGCAAACGGGGCAACCCGGGTACCTTCCTCAAACTCCGCAATCGCAAAGAGCGTCGCCTTCTTGCACAGGCTCTCAATATCCGCGCCCGTAAGTCCATCCATGCGCCCGGCAAACTCATTGAAATCGACATCCGGCGCAACCGGTACGCGCTTACAGCAAAGCTCTAGAATGCCCGCCCGCTCCGCCACGTCAGGTTTCGCGAAGCGCAATATATAGTCAAACCGGCCGCTCCGCAAAAGTGCAGGATCAATGCGTTCCGGCCGATTCGTAGCCGCCAGCAGAATCACGCCCTTAACATCGCGCAGATTATCGATTTCGCGCAAAAGCTGGCTGAGAATCCTCTGATAAACATCGGTCCCAAACTGATCCGCCCCAAACTTAGGTGCGATGGCATCAATCGTGTCAAAGAAAAGAATGCACGGAGCCGCCCGCCTAGCCTTCTTAAACACCTCGCGCAGCGCCCGCTCCGATTCGCCCAGCCACTTCGAATACAGTTGCGGCCCATCGATCGCGATCAGCGGAATCTGCTTCTCACCCGACAGCGCTCGCGCCATTGCCGTCTTGCCCGTTCCCGAAGGGCCAGTCAGCAGAATCCCGCGTGGCGGCGCTAATCCGACCTGCTCATAGATTTCGTCGCGCACGTGCGAATGCTCAAACACCGCATCCAGCAGCCGTTTCACCTCATGCAGTCCGCCGAGCGAAGCAAAGGTCGATGAGCTTTTTTCAATAAAGAATTCTCGCGTCGCGCTCGGCTCGACTTCCTTTAGACCAGCAAGAAAGTCGTCGCGCGTAACCTGCAACCGTTCCAGTTCGGCCGAGTCGGCCCCGCCAGCCTCAACCGGCACAGACGATAGAAATCGGCGCAGCGCGATCATCCCGACTTCCTGCCCCAATGCTTCGAGGTCAGCGCCGACGAAACCGTGAGAATGCTCCGCAATCTCTTTCAGGTCAACGTCGGCCGCAAGCGGCATGGCACGCGTGTGAATCCTCAAAATCTGCAGCCGCGCCTGCGTATTTGGAACGCCAATTTCAATCTCGCGATCGAAGCGCCCCGGCCGCCGCAGCGCTGGATCAAGCACCTCCGGAATGTTAGTCGCGCCGATGACGATGACCTGCCCGCGCGCTACAAAGCCATCCATCAAGCTGAGCAACTGCGCCACCACCCGCTTCTCGACCTCGCCGGCAACTTCCGTCCGCTTCGGAGCGACCGCATCAATCTCATCGATGAAAAGAATCGCAGGCGCATGCCGCGCCGCTTCTTCAAAGACCTCGCGCAGTTTGGCCTCGCTCTCGCCATAAAACTTGCGCATGATCTCGGGTCCATTGAGGTGAATGAAATGCACGCGGCTCTCAGCGGCAACAGCACGCGCCAGCAGCGTCTTTCCTGTGCCCGGCGGCCCATACAGCAGCACACCTTTCGGCGCGAGAATCCCCAGGCGCTCGAAGATGTGCGAATACTTCAGTGGCAGCTCGACCATTTCGCGTACTCGAGCCACTTCGCGCTCGAGCCCGCCAATATCTTCGTAAGAAACCGACGGAGCGCGCGCCGCCGTCTGCTCGCCTTCGACCACGCGAATATCGGTGCGCTTCCCAATGACCACCGGCCCCGACGGAATCGTCCGCACCACGTGGAAGTTCACTGCCTTGGCAAACGTAGGAACGCGCACGACGCAGCCCGTGATCACCGGCACGTCGACCAAATCCTCCAGCATGCGATCGGGGGCGATAGTCGCGGGCGCAGCGCCAATCCATAGAGGCACAAGTCGCACCGCCACCGCTTGCTCGCATTCGACGGGAGTGACGGTCACCTGCTCCTGCAAGCCCGCGCCGCAATTGCTGCGGGTGGTCCCGTCGATCTGGACCATGCCCTCATGACCGTCGTCGGAAATTTCGGCGCGCGCAACGCCGATGGTGTTGCCGGTAATCTTCAACACAGAGCCCGAGCGCGCATTCATGCGCCGCAAGTCGACGGGCGCCAGTCGCGCGATCGCATGCCCTACGTCTTCGACGCGCGCCTCCGCGACTCGAAGCGTCAGGCCCTCCGTAAGCGATTTTGGACCGTTCTCAGTCATGGAGCGACGGACCAATTCCTTCTCAAAATTTTTCAAGTACGATCTCTTCCACGTCTTCAATATGCCGCCGCATCGCGGCCTTCGCGGCTTCGCCATCATGGCGTTTGATGGCGTTCAAAACCTTCCAGTGCCCGTTGATCGATTTCTGCTGGCGCCCCGTCACCTGCAGCGACCGTTCGCGCGTGTCGCGCAGCATGTCCATAAGAATGTCGAGCACCTTGAGAACGACGCTATTGCCCGATGCCAGAGCGACGGCGTAGTGGAATTCCGCATCCTCCGCGATCGCCGTATCTCCGGTGGCGAGCTTCGCTTCCTGCCGGTGCAGAATCTCTTCCATCTCCGCAATCTCGTCGGCGCCGGCATGCGTTGCGGCGCGCGAAGCTAAAGGCGGTTCGAGCATCTTGCGGAAATCCAGCAGTTCGCTGACCATCTCTTTGCGTTGCTTCAGCGCACCGGCGAAAGGATTGACCAGGGTCTCGGCCGACAGTTCGCGCACGATCGTTCCCGCGCCCTGCCGCGGTTCCACCAGGCCAACCAGTTCGAGGCCGCGAATCGCGTCCCGTATCGAACTGCGGCTCACCTGCAGCATCTCCGCCAGCTCGCGCTCCGATGGCAGCTTGTCACCCGGCTTAAGTTTCTTTAGGATTAAACGCTCAATCTGCTTGGCAACTTCTTCGTAGACCTTGTTCCGTCGTACTGCCTCGAAGTCGGATTTGATTGGAGAGGCCATGGCGCAAGTGGTCTGATAAGTGGACCAGCGACCAACGGAGTATACTCCCGCTCTCGGTTCCCCTGTCAAGCCCCTGGATCAATATATTTCAGTGGAGAATTTCAAAGCCGTTTTAAGGACGGGCGCAGGCCCAAACCGGGGTGTCTCTCTTACTACGTTGACCGCTGTGGTGCAGCTTGGGAGAGAAGTTTAGTGCAGTTATAAATTGTGCGCGTGCAGGTCATCGGAAGTCCCACCCGTTCGCCCAGTTCGACGACCGCGCCCACCAGCGCTTCCAATTCCATCGGTCGGCCCGCCTCCAGGTCCTGCAACATAGAAGTCTTGTGCTCGCCCACTTTCTCGGCGCCCGCCATGCGCTGATCGATGGAAACCGGCAACTCCATGCCCAGTTTGTGGGACACCGCTTCGACCTCCTCCATGATGCTGCGGATCACCGAAGCAACGCCGGGATCCCGGACCATCTGTACCAGCGTGGCGCGAGTCAGGGCACTGACCGGATTCAACGAAGCGTTGCCCAGCACTTTAACCCAGATCTCGTGCCGCAGGCGGGTAGTCACAGGGCAGCGCAATCCCGAAATGATGAGCGCTTCCGCAATCCGACGGCAGCGATCGGAGCGCGAGCCGTCGGGTTCGCCAAGAGAAATGCGATTGCCCTCGATGTGCTGAATCATGCCGGGCGACGGGATTTCGGTCGAAAAGTAAACGATAGAACCGACGACTTGCGTGGCTGGAATCGCCGCGGAGATGACGCCGCCAGGATCGACGCGTTCCAGGCGCAATCCGTCCCATTCGCCGCCGAACCCCTGGAAGTACCACCACGGAATTCCGTTCTGCGTGCTGACGACAGTGGTATCAGGACCGATGACTGGCTTCAATTGCGGCGCCAGTTGCGGCAGGCCGTGCGCCTTCACGCCCAGGAATACAACGTCCATCGGTCCGATTTCTTCGAGAGAACCGGCAATGGCGGGATGCGCTACAAAATCACCCTCGGGACTCCTGACCTGCACGCCGTGCTCCTGCATGGCGAGAAGATGCGGACCGCGTGCAAAGAGCGTGACGTCGAATCCGGCGTTCGCCATGCGCGCGCCGATGTAGGCTCCGATTGCCCCCGCGCCCGCGATCAGGAATTTCATCGTCGGTTATCCACCGTCACATTATGCACGATGATTATGCGCGCTGGTCATCGGTGAGCGCAGAGGCCACAACACGGCGGCGAATTTTTCCGGTGGCAGTGGTGGGAATGCTATTTACAAAATAAATCTTGGTGGGGCATTTGTAGTCCGCCAGAAACTCGCGCGAGTGCTTGATAAGTTGCGCCTCGGTGGTACTCCCCGGTTCGTGCAAAACCACCGCGGCAGCGACCTCTTCTCCGAGCACCGGATGCAGGCAGCCGAATGTAACCACTGCGGCGACGGCGGGATGTTTTAGCAGGACTTCGTCAACCTCATGGGGTGCGATATTTTCGCCGCCGCGGATGATGATGTCTTTGATGCGCCCCGTCAGATGCAGATAGCAGTCTTCATCGAGAAGCCCCTCGTCGCCGGTGCGGAACCACCCATTCACAAAAGCGCGGGCGTTGGCTTCGGGATTATTTTCATATCCGCGAAAAACGTTGGCGCCCTGAATGGCGACTTCGCCGCGCTGATTGGTGCCAAGGTGATTGCCCTGTTTATCCATGATGCTGATGCGGAGCCCCGTGCCGACGCCCACAGAGCCCGCTTTGCGATGTCGCGGCGGAAGAGGATTCGAGGTCATCTGGTGCGCAGCCTCGGTCATTCCATAGGCCTCGACGAAAGGCACGCCAAAAAGATCTTCAATTTTTTGAATGAGCTCGGACGAGAGCGGCGCGCTGCACGATCGGATGAAGCGCAGGGTGGCCGCTTCTGCAGGCTTGTGGTGAGCCCGCGCCAGCAGAAGCTGGTGCATCGTAGGGACGCCTGAATACCAGGTGACGCGATGCTCCCGCACCGTCCGCCAAAAAGAGAGCGCATTGAATTTCGTGGGAACGACGACGGTTCCGCCGGACAGCAAAGTCGCCATGGTCGAGCCAATCAGTCCATGGATGTGAAACAGCGGCATGATGCAGAGCGACACATCTTCTTCGGAGAGCGCGTAAGAATTGGCGATATTCGCCGACGATACGGCGAGATTGAAATGGCGCAGCGGAACCCGCTTGGGCCGCCCCGTGCTTCCGCTGGTGTGCAGAACGAGCGCAATATCATCTGCCGTAGGCACAGGGGCGGTAGCTCCGGTGGGCGCATCGACGAGGTGAACGTCGCCCTGATCGGTCATCCCAACTGACATCACCGGAATCTTACGGTCGGCGGCGGCGCTGCGCGCGAACTCGGCTCCCACCGGCGGACAAAGCATGACGCGAGCATTCGTGTCTCCCAAGAAAAAGAGAAATTCCTCGTAGGGATAAGCGGGGTTTAAAGGCGCGGCGGTTCCGGCGATGGAGGCGGCGAGAAAACTAACAATCGCAGGCAATCCATTGGGCAACGCAATCGCTACTGCATCGCCACGGCGAATGCCGGCGGAGGCCAGTGCGTCCGCCATGGTCAAAACCTGCCGGCGCAGCGAATCGTAGGTGACGCTGATGCCCAGCTCGGGAACGACAATCGCGGTATGGCTGTTCGCGAACTGCAAAACGTCGAGTAATGTGACCACCGACTTCAGAGTCATCAGGTGCCTTTTAATGCTGGTCTCGGTAATGATCCGGCCGCCGAGTGAGTAAGTCAGGTCGCGAAACCATAACCACCAAGGGCACCAAGTTACACGAAGGAACATCTTGAGATGAAAGCCTTTGTGGTCCTTCGTGCCCTTGGTGGTTCATGAACTTCGCCGGTCTATTGCGAATAGCCTTCGGCCTTCAGCGCCTTCACAAATTCACCCAGGAAAAATTGCACGTTATCTTCCGTGGCCAGCGGCCCCATGACGCCAATGCGGAAAACCTTGCCCGCGAGTGGTCCAAATCCGCCGGCGATTTCGATGCCGGGGCCGTCCAACAGGCGTTTCCGCACCTTCGCTTCGTCGACGCCTTTTGGAACGCAGACTGTATTCAGCGTAGTGATGCGATGCTCTTTCGGGACATGCATACTCAAGCCCATCGCTTCGATGCCTTTGACAAAACGCTGGTGGCAGATGCGATGCCGCTCCCAGCGTTTTTCAATACCTTCATCTGCGACCACCAGAAGCGCCTCTCGCAAGGCATAGAACATCGAAATCGGAGCGGTGTGATGATAGCGGTGCGACACAGTCGAGTAATCGTGAATCAGTTTGAGGTCGAGGTACCAGCTGCGTGACGGAACCGTGCGTCCGCGCAACCACTCCATCGCCCGCTGCGACATGGCCATCGGAGACAATCCCGGCGGACAGCTCAGTCCTTTTTGCGTGCAACTGTAGGCAATATCCATGCCAGTTCGGTCGAACTCCACCGGAATGCCGCCCAGCGAGGTTACGCAATCCGCGATGACGAGCGCTCCAACTTCGTGAGCGGCGGTGCAGATGGCGTCGCCCGGTTGTAACGCTCCCGTCGAGGTCTCGGCGTGGACATAGGCAACGACTTTGGGCCTCTCGCGACCAATGAACTCGCGAGCCTCCTCGTCGGTATAGGTTTCTCCCCACGCCTTTTCAAAGCGCGCGACCTCAGCGCCGTTTCGCTTCGCCATTTCGGTAAGCCGGTCGGAAAAATATCCGTTGGCAAAGATTGCGATCTTCGACCCCGGTTCGACGAAATTGACCACGGCGGCTTCCATGCCGGCGCTGCCCGTCCCGGAAATCACCAGCGTCGCGCCCGCCTCGGTCCCGTAGGCGGTCTTGAGCAACTGCTGGCAGTCCATCATCACCTGAATAAAGTAGGGATCGAGATGGCCGACGATAGGCTTCGACAGCGCTTCATAAACCCGCGGATGAACCATGGTCGGTCCCGGGCCGAAAAGATAGCGGCGAGGCGGTTGCAGGGCTGGGAAATGTAGTGCGGAATCAACCTGTTCTAGAGTGCTCATATAAGTCGTTGACCTCGTTTCATTCTCAAAACTAAAAACTGGAAACACTTGATGTTACGGTATGCGGCAGACAATCTCCAGCGCCCGGCAGCCGGCAGCCGCAAGCAGTTGGATAGTTGTCACCGACAACGCCATGATAGTCAACTTAATTCTATTACTAATTTCTATCAGTTTCTCTTATGGTTGACTGTGTGACGTGCGAGGTAGAACTAGTGGCCCTTTAAGAAGAAATAGGCCGTCATGGTGATGCCGACGCCGATCACCATACTTCGTACCCGCTTAGGATCAGTCCGCTGCGCATAATGTGCGCCGAACCAGCCTCCGGCGAGCGAACCGGCGATCATCACAACACAGTGCGGCCACAAAACCGCGCGCGCCACGATAAATGTGATCACCGCGGCGGCGTTGATGGCAACAGCGAGCAGCGTCCGGATCGCACCCATGGCGTGAATGTCGCGCATTCCCATGAGCGCCAGCATCGCCAGCGCCATGAAGCCGATGCCAGCGCCAAAATATCCGCCGTAAATCGAAACCAGAAACTCGGCGATCGAACCAATCACGATTGCCTTGACCGAAATATTGCGGAGATCATCGACCACCGCAGTCTTCCCAACGAGGCCGCGAAGGGAATTGCCAAAAGCAAAGAGCAAAGTTCCGGCCAGAAGCAGCCACGGAACGAGGCGCATAAAAGTATGCTGCGGGGTCTTCAGCAAGAGTAAGGCTCCCGCCCATCCGCCGAGAACGCTGGTCACAAGCAACGGCGCCAAAACTCGCATCGGAGCGTTCAGTCGCTTCAGGTACGCCATGGCGCTCGCGACCAATCCTGGCCAGAGCGCGACCGTGTTGGTGGCATTGGCTTCTACTGGTGGAATGTCCATGAACAACAGCGCGGGGAAGGAGATGAAACTGCCGCCGCCCGCCAGAGCGTTGAGTGCCCCGGCGATCCCTGCCGCTAGAAGCAAACCGATGGCCTGAGCGAAGTGTAATCCCATAGGTGCCAGGGGAAAACTGGGTCCACCAAACGCTGCTGCGAGTAGTGCCACTCAGTGGGGCGCCAATTTTAACAGGATCAGCGAGCGAAGCCCGCGCCCGGTTTTGCCCCCAACTTCATGCCGTGCAAAAATTTTCTTTCCCTGATCTCCGTCAACTTTTTTTCTTGGATGCATCTCTTTATGCACTCCCTCGAAGCCGCTAATTCTGTTAGCGTTTTTGCCGACCCGGTTTTATTCGCAGCAACGAGTGTCCGCGCTTCATTGGCGGACGATCTAAAAAACTTTTCCTTGACATTCATTCTTTTAATATGATAAACCGCCTTCTCGTAACTGGTCCGCTCTTCAGACCGGATAGCTCTCATACGCAACTCTACTTAGAAGTTTTTCGGTTCGTGGCCCGAACGAACAAGGCGGCGTCCACAGGATTCGTGTGTCTGCCTTGAGTTACAGGCTGTTGTGCACTTTATTCCGGGAGAGGAAACACATGCGCTCGCTAACAACATTTTTCGTGCTTCTGGTGGTATCGATGGCGCCCGGTTCGTTCGCCCACGCTCAGGGCGGGAATCCAGCGAGCAAGGCTGACGGCGCCGCTCCCGTGGCCGCGACGAAGGAAGAAGTCAATCAGTTGCGCAGTGAGGTCGCGGCGCAGCGCAAAACCATCGAGGAACTCAAAGCGCTGGTCGAGAAACTAGCGGACGGAAAGCTTCAGGCGGCTGCGCCGCAGTCGAGCGACAGTCGTTCGGCCGCGATTCAGCCAGTGTCCGACCCAATCACGTCGGACTCTCTGAACGCGTCTAGTAGCGGTGGTGCTCGATTATTGCCGGCCGTTCTTATCCAGCCGGCACCGTCGCCAACGATGGAGGCGATGGTCGATCAAGCGGCCTCGGCGCAAAAGAAAGAGCCTCCGCTGACTGCCGGATTTAACGGCGAACACTTTTTCATTCGCAGTCCCGACGGCCAATTCAGCATCAGCCCCTATGGCTACGTGAACACCGACTATCGTGCGTACAAAGGCGATGGAGCGCCAGCCGACACGTTCCTGGTGCGCCGTGCCCGCTTTGGTTTTCAGGGCAACTACGGATCGCACTTTGATTTCGCGTTACTGACCGACGCGGCTTCGACTACGGGTTCGGTCGTTCGCGATGTCTATCTCAACGTAAGAATTAAACCCGAGTTCCAATTTCAGGCGGGTCAATTCAAAGTGCCGTTCGCTCAAGAAGGCGGACAAGGCGCCACCAACCTCGATTTCGTAGAGCGTGGCTTCCAGACGATGCTCTATCCATCTGCGGCTTCGGCATATCGCAGCCCCGGCGTGGCCATCCACGGCGACATTGATGGTGGTGTGGTGCAGTACTGGGGCGGCGCGTTCAACGGCAAGGGATACGCGATCGCGAATACTACCAACCAGCCGGAATTCATCGGGCGACTGCGCTTCTATCCGTTCCGCAAATCCCAGAGCACTTGGTTCAAGCAGTTCGCCTTCGGCGGATCGATGGATTTTGCGCGAGCGCGAGGCCTGTCCGGAGATCTCAGCTTCTCGGGTGCGCTGCCGGACGCCGCTTACACGTTCTTTCCGCAATTCGCGATCAACGGAAACATTCAGCGCTACAACGGAGAGTTCACTTACATCAAAGACCACTTTGCTCTGCGCGGCGAATACGATCATCTCAATATGGATCGTACGAACGTCGGTTCCCTGCAAGTCGGGAATCTCGGCTACCTGAGTCTTCCGGTCATCCGAGCCGAGGCGTGGGATCTCAGCACGACTTACCTGCTGACCCACGAAAAGCGGCCGGAAAATGGCACGCCTCGGGTCAACCGCCCACTGTTCGGACCTGAAACTCCGGGCGGCAAGGGACGCGGCTGGGGAGCGTGGGAAGTTGCTTTCCGATTCACCGGTATTCAGGCTAACGAGCCGGGCTCAGGTCTGCTGAACTATTACACGCTGGGTTATGTTCCCACATTTAATTACCACACCTACGAATACACCATGGGGCTCAACTGGTATCCCAACTATTGGGTGAAGTACATGGTGAACGTAGCTGTTGATCAGTTGAAACAGCCGAGCACGATTGGCGCAGTACCGCAGAACTACTACGTGGTTCTGCAGCGTCTTCAGTTCAGGTTCTAGCAGCGGTTCGCGAGTGTTGCGGATCGACGATCAAACGAGCTTCGCATTGCCGGGACTGGCCGCAAGTTGGTCCTGATAGGAAATTGCAGGAGGGGAATTCGATGAGACAGAGGATGTTGCTTACCATTTTTGTTACCGCGCTGTTTGTCATCCTGAGCGGTTGCGGGACTGCGCCAAACTGTCCCACGTGCGGCACCACCAAGAATGGCGCCTATGCCATCATCAACGTTGTGACCGTGCCGGAACACAACCCTACCGGCGAGCCAGGCGGTCCGTTCAATTCCTTCGACATTAGTACGATTGCACCCAACCCTGCTGCTTCGGGCCACTATCTGGACTATATTTCCGATCGTATCGGTTTGGCCATAGTGGTGATCGACACTGGCACGGACATCGCGGTGGATGCCCTGCAAGGCTCCAATGCTGTTACGGATGCTGGAAATGGCGCGAGTCCCTGCGATCCCAGCATTCCACCGATTGTCTCGGTCTTGGGCAATTTCACCCGGTTCGGTTGTAGAAACCCACCCTTTCACCTCGACACGGGCTTCGGTGCCAACGGTAATTTTGGCGGATTTCCCGGCGCGCAGTGCTGCGCTTCGCGCGCCAATGGTGTCAACCCAATGTCCGGACCTGACGGCAATGCCACGACTCCGGACGGAAAATTTCTCTTTGTAGGAAATGGCAGCTCCAGCTTCGTGACGTTTGACCTGACTGGCATGGACTTGACCACGAATCCCCCCACCCAACCCGTCGTCATCGCCGACGTACCCACTGGAGTTTCGGCTGACTATGACGGCCCGCTGGGCATCGCTCCCTGCGTGGCTTCGTGGAATGGTGAAGCTGGTTCTAGCGCCATTTGTGGAGATGATCGCGGCGACGAAATGGCGGAAGGCTCCGTCATGGGCGCCGACGGCGCAATGCATCAGGTTCTGGCCATTATCAATGGCGACCCTGGACTACCCTTCGTCACGTTTTTCGATTTGACCCATATTCTCGCAAAGAATCCAGCAGACAGCCTCCAGTTACAGCATTGCTTGCCCATAGATTCGGCATATCCTTACGGCCCCTATCCCGCAGGATTCACCCTCGCCGGATACAACGCCGGTGACTATCCCTACCAGGCGACCTCGCAGACGGTCGTATCGCCTGCGCCGGGAGCCTCATTCAATCCACCTAGTTGTGTTGTTGGCCAGATCTATTACGACGGCGCGGGAGGTACGGCCTCTGCCGGAATCGGACTTAATGTTCCCACCCCTGTTCCGGTAGATAACGTAGGGGGTACATTTCCCTGTCCGGATCCGTCCAATCCGCAGACCTTCAGTGGCGTTTCCGGATCAGCAGCGGCGTCGCTCGTCCCCGGAATTGGCATCACTCCGGTTTCGGGAACGTTGTACACAATCCCCTGCCATCACGGCCCCATTCTCGACTATACTTCAGGGGCATTTACAACCGCGAACCAAACCGCCCCCTGCGGCACCTGCGCCGGCGCCATAGCGCCCGCCGGGTTGGGAGGAATGACCTGGAATCCTAATACTGGCCACCTCCTGTTGGCGAATGAAAACGCCATTGCCGTCACTAATATCGGAACCATCGACGAAATCGATCCACAAGTTGCGAACAACACCTGCGGCGGCCCCTGCGGGCCAGTGGTCGTCAACAGTTTTGTTATGCCCAACTGCATGCCGACCGGAGTCACCCAGGGTCCGGGGAATTACTATCTCGTCGGTTGTGCGGACCACGACGGCGAGGCGTTCCCGCCCAACGAATACATCATCAATGATGCGCCAGGTAACACCATCGTCTGCAATTTAACAGCGGAGACCAGCACGAACTGCATACCCATCTACAACGTGGGCGGAGTAGACGAGACTTGGTATAACCCGACCGACAACAAGTATTATCTCGCGGCGCGCGACATGCCCACCGGTGCCGTCATGGGCGTCATTGATGCCGGCAGGAACCAGTGGCTGACCAACATGAACACCGGCTCCAACGCTCACAGCATCGCAGTCGATCCGAACACGAACCACGTCTTTGTGCCCTTGCAGGCTGGCGCAATGTGTACCACCCAGAGTGCCAACGGTTGCGTCGGCGTCGCGACCGAACAATGAGCATGCTCACGAGGTAATATAGTAATTAAAGATGCTAAACCAACTGGTCCTGACATGGTGCATGGGGAAGTGACTTATGAATAGTTCTACGCGTTTGTTTATGTACACGCTCGCGTGCTCGCTGGTGCTGATCTCTTTCTTGGCCAGCGCCAGCGAGCAGCCCACGCCCAAACCCACCGACCTGCCTGCCACCGTGATCGGCCACCTTGCTTTGCCACAGGCAACCGGAAGTCAGATGCTGCTACAGAAGGAAGGCGGCAGACACTACTTGTACGTGCAGCAGGCAGGCAAGCAAGGTTTCATGGTCGTGGACGTGACCACGCCAGAGAGACCCAGCCTTTTAAGGCGGACCGTGGAATCGAATCAATCGACGGCGGGAAATCTGGAGATGGTTAGCCCCGATATAGCCATCGCGGAGGCTCCCGAAAGAACGTCATCGACGCTGACCAGCAGTTCCCATCTTACAGAGACCGTGCGGATTCTCGACCTGAGCGATCCGCACAATCCGAGAACGCTGGAGACCTTCAACAAGGTCACCAGCCTCCTCCCTGACGGCGGGCACGGCTTCATCTACCTTACGAACAACGACGGGTTATGGATTCTCCGCTACAACCGCATCTCGGCGCTGATACCGGCGAAGAAAAAGCAACCCTGCGATTCCGAATCTCCAATCATGGCGATGCCGCCAGATTGCGAGTAAGCTGGCGGCGAAGGTTCTGAAATCTCCGCACGCTTATTGGATGGAGCAATCCTTATCCACCGTCTTGATCGATGAGATAGTTAGCGTCACTGGCGACGGCGAACCCATTCGCGCCATTGAATCGGAGCTCGTGCTCATTGACGGCGACTTCGTCCCAGTCACCTCGACTCGCTGCCCCAGATAGTGGCGGAGCTTTATTTTGTTGGTTGCCTGCAATTCAAGTGTTTCAGTCGGATTCTGCTTCATCAACACATAATCGCCGCTCGATCGGCTGACGCAGCCTCGTACCGTGACCTGTCCCTTCGCGTCCTTCGAATTGCCCTGGTTTACGGGGCTGCTGTCCTGCGCCAGAAGAAAGCCGCTGCAAAGCAGCAAAGCAAAAATCAACTTCGACATATGTGCCTCCTCTACGTTTATCTTCCACTTGTTCAGATGGCGACACCATTGCTGCGGTTGCAGCAATTCCGGATGGATCCAGGCTATTTGACGCGGGTTTCCTGATAGTGGAGTTCCTTCCATTCACCGCCCCGTTTCACCCAGACTTCGCTGATCAATAGGCGCAAATAGCGTATTTGCGCCGTGGGTGGAAACTGTAAGGTGCTTTCATAGATGGCCAGAACCGCATCCGGGCCTAGAGGAATGAGTTTGTATCCCCAGAGCGTGTAGTTCAGGGTGTTTTGCTCTGCCAGATCGTTGATCGATTGAATCTTATTGCGCTCGCCCCGGCCATCGACTCCGACACCCTGGTAGTCGTCATCCAGCAATTCGGCATAACTTTTCTTGTCTTTATTCTTAATCGCCTCCCATTCCGCTCTTATCTTCGCGTCAAACATATCCTTCAGCTTCGGGTCAACGGGGACGCCGCTCGGCAGGGGACTGCTGGCAATCTTAGATGGAGTTGCGGCCGGCGCGGCAGGCGGTTGAGCCAGCAGCGGTCGAACTAAAACAAGACAAGACAGCCCCACGATCGAGGCGAAGACGAACCGACCTCGCATAATTCCTCCCGAGTAAAGGTCGAGTAAAGTGAAGCGAGATTCTATCAGGCGAACGCGCGTCGCCGCGATTCACTTGTCTCGGGTCACTTGTTAAGATGCTAATGCCGATTGCTTATGCCGCAGGATGAGATCGAGATTCTAGCGCACGAACTGCTCGCCGCCTATGACGCGGGCGAGATGATTAGCATCCCCCCTTCGCAGCGGCCTGGTTTCGATCTGAACGCGGCCTACGCGGTCGAAGCGACCCTTAAGCAATTTCGTGAAGCTAAAGGCGCGAAAGCGGTGGGCCGCAAGGTTGGCTATGCCAATAAGGCTATGTGGCGTGTGCTTAAACTTGAAACTCTGGTTTGGGCCCACATGTACGATGATACGGTTCAGTACAGCGAAGGCAACTCCGGCACACTGGGCATCGCACATTCTCGTTCGCTAAAGGTCGAGCCCGAAATTGTTTTCGGTTTGAGACAGCCGATTACGGGCGATGGTCCCGATGCCGCCGCCGCGCTCGCCTCCACCGATTGGCTGGCTATCGGATTCGAGATCATCGATTGTCCCTTCCCCCAGTGGAAATTTCAGCCTAGCGATTTTGTTGCTTCTTTTGGATTGCATGCTGCTCTCGTCGTCGGCGAACGCGTGCCTGTCCCTCCCGACGCCATCGCCGCACTGGTCGATGAGTTGCCCCGGTTCAAAGTGCGGGTCTCCAAAAATGGAGAATTTGTCGAGGAAGGATCAGGCAAGAATTGCCTGCGCAGCCCAGCCCTATGCCTGGCGGAGCTAAGCGCAGCCGTCGCACGACGATTTCCCGATGAGCCTCTGCGCACCGTAGAAATCATCAGCAGTGGAACACTCACTTCGGGACACGCCGCCAGCCGCGGCGATCGCTGGACAGTGGAGGTCGACGGCCTTTCGTTGCCGTTACCGCCGCTGACTTTGCAACTTACCTGATCTGAAGCAGCCTTGATCTAGAACAATAATCAAGAACACCATCAGATACCGGCTCCGAACCCGGCCCCAGAGCGTCCAGAAACCAGAGCACCCAGAGCAAAGACTAGCCCAGATTCCCCGCCAGCAACTGCTGCATCACGCTGACAATCGTCTCGCACATATGCAGGAATTCTTCTGGCGTCAGGCCCATCTCTTTTATGCGCTGCGACGGCTCCATCGTCACCTCTGCGAAACCGACCAGCTTGTGATGCGGCGCGACTGCGGCCTTGCATATTTCCAGGAATTGTTCAGGCGTTATTCCGAGTTCTTCTGCCCGGAACGCTGCATTTAAAATTGCGGTGAAGAAATATGCATGATCTTCATCATGCGCGTGTTGCTCGGAGGCTGCCTTCGTTACTTGCTCGCGAACCGCGGATTCATTAGCCATATGCTCCCTCCATAAGCGATTGTAGGTTCGCAGTCCAGAGCGTCGCGGTGACGATTGTCACCTGCATACGTGCGCGTGCAGGAACTATTTCTCGGTCTATCCTTGAGCGGTGCGATTAGCGGCGTGCATTCAGCTTATCGAGTGCGCGCTTCAACTCCTCAAGCTTTTGGCCGGCTTCGCCTAGCTTGCCCTCCGCCGTCAAGCGCTGATAGTCGGCAAGATCCCTCGCCGCTTGGGAGATCAGAGAATTGAGATCTGACGCCGGTTGAGAAGACGACTGCGTTGCGGATGCAGCACTCCGCGCCGGCTCTGCGGAGGCTGTCGGACTGCTCGTTGGCGCGCTCATCGACGAAGCCGCGCCGCCAAAGAGCGCTGCCATCGCTGACTCGAACGTGGGCCCGTACGCCAGCCGATCTTGCAGCGCCAGCACGACCAGACGCAACTCCGGCATCGGACTTCGCTCCGCCTGCAAATAAATCGGCTCCGCATACAAAAGCGCGCGTCCCGTAGGAATCACCAGCAGCGCCCCGCGCCGCACGTGCGAGCCTTGCTGATTCCACAAAGTCAATTGTCCCGAAAGCTGCGCGTTCTGATCGATGCGTGCCTCAATCTGCAGCGGCCCATCGACCAACTTTGTCTTGGGAAAGTTATAGACCACCGATTTGCCGTACTCCTGGCCGTCGCTGCGTCCGGCAATCCAGCCAATCAGATTGTTTCGGTTGGCGGGAGTGAAGGGCAAAATCTCCACGAACTCCACGCCCGTTTCGTCAGGCAATTTCATCAGCACAAAATTCGGCTGCATCGCTTGCGTCGTCTGCGCTCCGCCTTCGCCCATCCCAACCTCGGTCGCGACTGTCCAAAGATCTTCGCGGTTGTAAAATGCCCCCTCATCCGTCATGTGATAAAGGCCGTAAACTTCGGCCTGCAACTTGAGCAGTAACTCGGGATAGCGCACATGCTTGCGCAGCCCTGCCGGCATGGTCGATGCATCTTTGAACAGACTGGGAAAGATTCGGCGATAGGCAGCAATGATGGGATCATCCGTATCAAACACATAAAACGTTGTGGTCCCGTCGTAGGCGTCGATCACTACCTTGACGCTGTTCCGCATGTAGTTAATCAGATCGTTGCCGAGGCGATAATGGCTCGAATAAGGATAGCTGTCTGAAATCGTGTACGCATCCATGATCCACGAAAGCCGCCCATCGTCGTCGAGCACGATATAAGGATCCGGATCGTAGGTGAGGAATGGCGCCAGCGTGGCCACGCGATCGCGAATATTGCGTCGCATCAGCAGGCGGCTGTCTTTGTTAACGTCATCGCTGAAGGGCAACTTCGCGAGATCGTCGCGGTCGAGCGCAATCACGATGCGACGCAGGAAGCTGCCGAGCACGATTCCGCCGTCGCCCTGATACGACGTGAGGTTGTTGCTCTGACCTTGCGGGTAGTTGAATTCCTGCTGCCGAGTTTTTACATACACGTCCGTGTCGGTCAGTTCCCCGAAATAAATTTCCGGCCGAGTTACGTTGAGGCCTCGCACCGTGCTCTGCACCGGCATGTTACTTAGCATCAACGTCGGCAGCCCTTCGGAAGTGAATCCATTCACCGGATTCATGGTGATGCCATAACCGTGGGTATAAATCAGCTTCTCGTTGATCCAGTTGCGGCTGCTCTCGGGAAGTTTTTCGACATTCAACTCGCGCGCCGCCAGCATGACTTCGCGTGTCGTGCCGTCGATGTTATATCGGTCAATATCAATGTCGGGAAAATCGTAGTAGGTTCGGATTTCCTGGATCTGTCGCAATGTATCCTGCAAGGCGCGCCAGTCCCATAGCCGTATATTCTGCAGCGTCGCCTGATTATTCTGTGGCTCAGCCGCTTCGATCGTGGTCTCCGCCGGAAACTCGCGCTGCGAGATTCGGTTGAAACCGTAGGCCTGTCGCGTCAATTCGATGTTGTGCGCAATGTAGGGCTGCTCCCGCACCAACTCATTAGGTTTGACGATAAAACTGCTGACGTACCAGGTGACTCCTTGCAGCGCGATGTAGCAGACGACTGCCGGAAGAACAGCTGCAATCAGCCCGCGCCCGCGTGGAGCCCGCACCGCGTTCGCAATCGCAACCAGCGCGCCCGCAACTAACGCGATGCAGACAATGAGCAACCCGGTGAGGGTGACGTGCGCGTCGGTGTAAGTCACGCCTCCAAAGACGGTATGATCCTCGAGCAACAGTTCGAATCGGCTGATATAAACGCGCAGCGCGATGATTAGCAAGAGAAAAGCAAACGTTATAGAAAGTCCGCGCCAGGGCAGGATCACGGAACGGCTGAGACGGCCCGCCAGTACACGCGTTCCGCCTGTAATAAGGATAAAAAAAACGGCGAGCGCGCAGGTGATGATGGCTAGCGTAAGCAGCCAACCCGAGATCAGTTGCCACGCAGGCAGAGTAAAAAGAAAAAAGTTTAGAGGTCGGCCAAAAATCGGATCGACAACGCCGCCGGCAATTGGAGATGCATTCCAGTAAAGGGCAATCGTCGCCCAGTCCGACATAATACTCGCGCCAGTTGCCGCGGCGATGACGAGAGAAATGCCCAGGGCGATGATGCGCAGAACGGGCTCAACCGGCAGTTTCAGCGGTTGTCCGCCGATGAAAATCGTATGACCGCTCGGCAAATCCGGAAGATGCGCACGCTTCAGCGCGAGAAATGTCCCATACAGAACGATGAAAGTGGCGACCGCAAAAGCGGCGAAGATTCCCCACTGCAGGCTCAGCGTTTTCCAGAAGACTTCCCCATAGCCGAGCGATCCAAACCAGAGCACATCGATGTAATAGGACAGGGCGGTGCGAGCGCTGAAGAGAATCACCGCAAGAATAACGAGAACAATAATAAAGCGACGGCGGCTTCGCCGCGGCGGCGGCGGCACTGGCCAGTCAATGGACTCGGGTGGCATTGCTCTGCTCCATTTTTATACTTTGTTGATCATCCGCATAATACTCCCTCCGCTGGGCGCAAGTTGCGGCAGGTATCGCTGAAACGCTACTCAAAATCCATTCTTATAGGAAAATAAATCATGAACTCCGTGCGTATCGACAAATGGCTGTGGACCGCCAGGTTTTTCAAGACGCGCTCATTGGCGGCGCGAGCCTGCGAACTTGGCAGGATCCTATCCAATGGCCAGCCCGCCAAAGCCGCGCGCGACGTGCGGATTGGAGACATGTTGCGCGTGACCAACGACGGTGGCGAATTTCAAATTGAAGTCCGGTTGCTCGGCGAAGTGCGCGGCCCGGTGTCGGTCGCGCAAACGATGTACCGCGAGACGGAAGAAAGTCGCGGACTGCGAATGAAAGTAGCCGCCGAGCGCAAGGCGATGAAACAATTCGAAGAATTGCCGTCGGGCCGGCCATCCAAACGCGATCGCCGAAGAATTATCCAGTTTCGCGGAAGGGTTTGATCGAGAGTAAATGACGATGCGCGTTGGACATCATTTATACTCATCGGCCATATGCGCGGACAAGAAATCAGACCTGAAATCGCTGACAAAATGAAAACAAAAATAAAAACAATGGCCCAGTCTCGAACACTTTACGCTGCGCTGCCGTGCGCGCTGGCGGTTCTCATGCTCTGCGTCGCGCCGCTCGGGGCACAGAATGAAGATCACGGTACCGGAGCCTCTCGCGCCGCCGCCGTGCTCGCCTCGTTGCCGCACGCAAAGAGGATCGATCGTGTCGCCCTCTCTCCCGACGGCACTCAGATCGCCTATATCGTCGATAAAGAGCTTACTGTGATTTCCGCGACCGGCGGCTCGGTTCGCGAGGTTTCCGTGGACGGTGATCCGGCACTGCGCCAAGTCACATGGTCCGCCGACAGCAAACAGATTGCCTTCCTCGCCGACTTGCCGGGAGACGTTCCAGCGGCACAAGTTTGGATCGCCGCGGTAGACGGCAGCTCTCCGATGAAGCATGCGGAATTGAAAGGATACGTTCAGAGTCCGCGCTTCTCTCCCGATGGATCGAAACTCGCAATGCTCTATATCGCCGATATGCCACGCGTCGCGGGTCCGCTTCAGCCCATGACGCCATTAGCGGGAGTGATCGACGAAAAACTTTACGAGCAGCGCATTGCCGTCCTCGATCTCGGCAATGATCATCTGACGCAAGTCACACCCGCCGACGTGTACGTTTACGAATACGACTGGACTCCCGATGGACAGGGCTGGGCGGCAACGGCAGCGCATGGCTCTGGTGACGCGAACTGGTGGGTCGCTCGCCTCTACATGGTGAATGTCCACACCGGCGAGATGCATGAGATCTATAAACCGAAACTGCAAATCGCTGACCCGCAGGTCTCTGCCGACGGAAAGAATGTTGCGTTTATCGAAGGCATAATGAGCGATGAGGGCTCGACGGGCGGCGACATCTATATCGTTCCCATCGGGGGCGGCGCGGGGCGAAATCTCACTCCCAACATCAAAGCTTCTCCCAATTCGCTCACATGGACCGCACCCGATCGCATCACGTTCTCCGAGAACATTGACGGCAATTCTGGTTTCGGCAGCATTAGCGTCCAGAGCGGCGCAATTCGGCAACTCTGGTCGGGCGAAGAATCCGCTTCGCCGTATGGACGCGAGTGGGCTTCGCGAACCTCCAAAGACGATCAAGCAATCACTGCCATTGTGCGGCAATCGCCGAGCGCTCCGCCGGAGGTCTGGGCGGGCCCAATCGGTGATTGGAAGCAACTGACCGACATAAATGCCTCCGCGAAACCGATCTGGGGCAAGATGCGAAATGTGCATTGGACAAACGGCCCCGCCCAGGTGCAAGGCTGGTTGCTGATGCCCAGGGATTTTTCCTCGAGCAAGACCTACCCGCTAGTGGTCGCGGTGCATGGAGGACCGTCTGCCGCATGCACCGCACACTGGGACGAGCGCAGCATGGGACCTGCGTCCGCCATGGGATATTTTGTCCTCTGCCCCAACCCGCGCGGCAGCTACGGAGAGGGCGAGGCCTTCACGCAAGGCAACGTAAAGGATTTCGGCGGCGGCGATTTCCGCGACATCTTGGCTGGGATTGACGCCGTGTCGAAGTGGTATCCGATCGACAGCAAACGCATCGGTATTTTCGGACACAGCTATGGCGGGTACATGACGATGTGGGCCGAGACCCAAACCCAGCGTTTCGCGGCCGCGGTTGCGGGCGCCGGCCTCTCCGATTGGCTCAGCTACTACGGTCTCAACGATATCGACGAGTGGATGATTCCATTTTTCGGCGCGTCGGTGTATGAGGATCCAGCAGTCTACGCCAAGAGCGATCCGATGCACTTTGTCACTGCCGTGAAGACGCCGACGCTGATTCTGGTCGGCGACCGCGACGGCGAAGTGCCGATGGAACAATCCGTCGAATGGTGGCACGCGCTCCGAAGTCTGAACGTGCCGACGAGGCTGGTAGTCTATCCGAATGAGGGGCACGCGTTTGTGAAGCCCGCCGATGCTCGCGACTACACTTTGCGAACCCTGGAGTGGTTTGATGAGTGGTTTGCAAAAGCGTCAGCGCACTAATCGCCATCGCGCAACATTCGCAAACCCGCTGATGACGCGCGCTGCGTCAGACGTGATTACTTCAACGTCAATGTGATCCCTTGCCGGAACAAG
Organism: uncultured Acidobacteriaceae bacterium; assembly: GCA_963800565.1. Classification (GTDB taxonomy): domain Bacteria; phylum Acidobacteriota; class Terriglobia; order Terriglobales; family Acidobacteriaceae; genus Acidiflorens. Next base: position 521,961 of record CAWDBM010000006.1, on the reverse strand, counting down.
TCGCGAATGGAACCGTCGCTATTAAACCGCACGTAGTACAGATAAGGGTGATTGCCAACAATAGAAAAATTCAAGTCCGGAGCGGCCGGATCGATCAAAGAAAAATATGCGTACGACCAACTGCCCGGCGGTTCCTGCGCAAGGAACTGATCAAGCGTAGCCACCAGCCTCGGCTTGGTCCAGTTAACCAGATCGGTCGAAGTGGAAAGATAGAAGCCCTTCGCTCCATATTCGTTATCCCAGGGATTCCAAAGAACGGCGATGACGACACCGGACGATTCAAAGAGGTTGATTCCGGTCACGACGTCCATGTACGGAACCGGCGTGTACACGTGCTCGAGCGGGCGCCCAACCGGTCCGGGGTAGGGATCGACGAAGGTCACGGAGAAATCGGTGCCGCTCCATCCGCGCCATGAAGATGGGTCGAAAACGTTTTGCGTTCGTATCGGCCCACCTCCGCTCGGCGTGATGCAACGGTTCGGCCCGGTCTGTCCCGAACAGCCCGCAGGCCACTGCCATGACGTCACCATGGCGTAATACCAACCGCCCAACTCAACAATGTTGCTGTCGACGCTATAGCCTGAGGGACCTTTATCCTTCACATATTTGTAGGGAACTCCGGCGAGGAAATTGTTGGGCGCGTTGAACGACTTGAAGTGGTAGCCGCCATCTTCCGATTCGTGATAGGTGTCGGAGTCATACTCGCATCCGTTATACCCATTCTTGAACGTGCACTCGCCCGGATGCGCCCAGCCGTGATATTCCATATGCGTCAGGCCGGCGATTTTGTTGCCGTCAAAAGTATAGAAGTCATCGATCCAGCTTTGGTCGTTGAAGTCCGCAGGATTAGGATTGTTCGCAGAATAGTGACCAACCTCGCAACTGTGCTGCACGCTTTCGAGAGTTGGCCCGAGATTCTGAAACAGTTCAGAACTCGCCGCCACCAGGTGAACCGTGCCCGTCGAATCGCGGAAGGCGCGGGCCATTGCATCGGGAATGTCGTTCGAGTTGCACGATTGTCGGGGCGATTCGAAGACCACTGTGCGTGAGCTGTCGAGTACGCCTTTAATTATGGGAGTCTTGGTTGGGGTCTGTTGACTTTGCCCGGAGCACATCGTTGCCAGTGCAATGCCAAACAGAACAAAAAATATTTGTCTACCCATTGTTGTCATTCCGCTCGCCTTCCTCAGTTAACCCAGAATGCGGCGAATCCACTCGGGCCCCTGGACACTTATCTCCCATAATAGATCGTGCCGAAATTCACGGGCTACTCTTTCTCCACACGGAAATTTGTCAATCACCTCCTCGCTGCACATGGATCATGTTCCCGAAGCCAGCCCTACCGCGCCGCCGCCGGAGTCGCACCATACTTCTGCGTGGCATATCCAACGATCAGTCCCACGATGCTTCCGGGAAGGATGATCGCGATGTAGTGGTCATGTTGCATATACGCGACCAGGAATGCCAGAACGAAGCCCACGGCGAGCCCAAACATAATTCCCAGGGGTACCGAATTTACTTTGCGGGCGAAGATACCCGCTGCGACTCCGGCGATCAGGCCCTTGATGGTCGAGCCCACTATGATTCCCGCCAATTGGGCCCGCACATCAGGGTAGAACCAGGCCGTGGAACCATCGAACGCGCCGAGCACCGCCCCAATCAGCAATCCGAGCAAAATCTTGTTCATAACGTCCTCCGTTTTCTGTGCTGGAGTTCTTTACAACAGAATCTGGAATTCCTTTAAGCCTCAATGCCTGGTCCCTACGATTAAGAGCACGCGCATGAGCAAGTACGCCGCTATCAACCAGATAAAGAACCTGTACCGTCGATAGAGACGCGTCGTCTTGTCGAAAATGCTTTCGCGATGTGCGGAAACCGCCAAGCCGTCGAGGTATCGCGAAACGTCCGCTGCGAGATCCTGCACCGCGGCATATCGACGCTCGCGTTCTGGTGCACAGGCCTTCGCGCAGATCGCATCGAGGGAGCGGTCGAGCTTAGGGACCGGACGTCCGGGTGGTTGGTCAGTGAGTAAATACCGCAGAAGTGTTCCGAGCGAGAAAATATCGCTGCGCGCATCCAATGACTCGGTTTCCCCGCGAGCCTGTTCGGGAGACATGTATCCCGGCGTGCCCATCACGCTCCCGTTGCCCGTTCCCGGCGAGTTGCCATCGTTGCCGTCGGAAGGGAAGCGCGGAATGCTATCGCCGCAGTGATTCGGTTCATCTCGAGTAGCTTCGGCGAGAATTTTTGCGAGTCCCCAATCCATGACCAGCACTTCGCCAAATGAGCCAACCATTACATTAGCGGGTTTGAGATCGCGATGAAGCACTCCGCGAGCATGCGCGAAAGCAACCGCGTCGCAGATGTGCAGAAAGATACGCAGGCGATCGGGAGTGGAAGCCAGAGACTCGATGTAATGATCAAGCCGCCGGCCTTCGACAAATTTCATGGTATAAAAGACGCGGCCGTCGGCCAGTGTGCCGACCTCGTGCACGGGAACAATTCCCGGATGCTCCAGTCGGGCCAATACGCGCGCCTCGCGCATCAGGCGATCTGCCAGTTCGCTTTCTGATCCGGATACCTCGAGCACTTTCAACGCGACGCGACGCCGCAAGAGTTCGTCTTCCGCCGCGTAAACCACGCCCATTCCGCCGCGCGCCACTCGCCCTATAAGGCGATAGCGCGTGCCGCTGAGCTCCGGCAGTTCGGCACCATTGCGCAGTCGGGTGATCGCCTTGTCAGAAAGGTGTCGCATCGGGTGCTGAGGGACACTTTCAACAGACATTTCTCAGATGTTCCGATTTCTCGCCACGAGCAGCGCGCCGTTTACCCGGCATCCCAGCCGAAAGCCGTCTTTGTCTCTCGCCGAAATTCATCGTCGCTGTCGCAGATTTCCCGCAAGCGCTCAAGCGCGAGCCTGCGAAATTCGCGCCGCGCCCAGGCCAAGCCGTTGGTTACATCGCTGACGGCAATTCCGTGTTGCTGTGCGAGGTGCGAGTAGGAAACTTCGTCGTCTCCCAGATCGTAAGTTTCGAAGAGCAGAAAGTCCCGCCCTCGCGCTCGCTAGCCACATAGCGCCCTCAGGTCTTCGACAGCCATTGCGAAGAGGCTGCGTAACCATTCCGTCTCGAAGAATTCTTCGAGCGATTCCGGGGAGGCGATCGCGGCAGCGTCAATCGTCCCGCCGATAAGTTCTTGTTCGGCTCCCGCAAAATCCAGCGCCAGATGCGGCACCTCACCTCCGCGCTTCTGGCGGCGGGCCGCCTTGTCTTCATTCATCACGAAGCTATCCACGCATAGACGGAGATAAGTCCGCAGGCGGCTCTTGGTGGAATCGAAGCGATTCAGCAATTCGCGCTCCAGCACTTCGACGAAAAATCCCTGCGTGAGATCCTGCGCGTCGGGAGCGGAGCGATTCCAGCGCAGACGAACGTATTTGTAAACCGGCCTCCAGTACGTCTCGCAAAGAATATCCATAGCTCGCTTGCGATCTGCCCCATCCTCGCTGCGAACCGCTGCGATAACCGACCACCGCGTGGCGGGGAAGCGCCCATCGCCGCCTTTGAATTCCTGATCCATAAGATAGAAGCGGCTTACCACACGCGGCAGGCATTCTCGGAGACCATGGGCTGTCCGGCTCTGCAGCCGAACGCCTGCTCGAAGGCGGCTGAATTCTGCACCGCGCCATTCACGCGCCAGCGTCCCGGAGAATGCGGATCGGTCAGCGCGCGCTTACGCGCTTCCTGATCGGTCACATTCTGGCACCAGATCTGCCCATAGGCGAGAAAGAAGCGCTGCTGCGGAGTGTAGCCATCGATGGGCTTCACTGGGGTATTACCGATAATGTTGGTCAGCGCCATGTAGGCGAGTTTCAGGCCACCGTTGTCGGCAGTATTTTCGCCCAGCGTCAATCTGCCGTTGAGTTTGACCTCGCCCTTGTCGTCCTTCACCGTGGTAAAGCTGGAATATTCTTTTGCGGTACAGTCGACGCGCTGCTCAAATTCCTTGCCGTCATCAGCCGTCCACCAATCGCGGAAGTTGCCCTCGGCGTCGTACTTGCGCCCCTGATCGTCGAAGCCGTGCGTCAACTCGTGCCCGATTACCACCCCGACGCCGCCAAAATTCACCGCATCGTCCATCGACTTTCCATAAAACGGAGGCTGCAAAATCCCAGCGGGGAAGTTGATGTCGTTCATCGGAGGCCGGTAGTACGCATTGACCGTCGGCGGAGTCATACCCCAATCCTTGCGGTCGGTCGGTTGCCCGATCTTGTTGTATTGCCGATGCACCTCAAACGCTTCGGCCCGCACCGCGTTACCGGCATAATTGCCGGGCTTAATCACGACGCTGCTGTAATCGCGCCACGTGTCAGGATAACCAATGTTATTGACGATGGCGGTGAGCTTCTCATACGCCTTCTGCTTGGTTGTGTTCGACATCCACGTCAACTGGCCAATATCCTCACGCATAGCGCTCTCGATGGCCTGCACCATTTTCAGCGTTCGTTCTTTGCCCTCGGCGCCGAACGTGCGATCGACATAAAGCTTGCCGAGGGCCATGCCGAGGTGCGTGTCGGTGGACTTCACACAGCGTTTCCAGCGCGGCTCCATCTCCTGCTGCCCCGACATATATTTTCCGTTGAAGAGAAAGTCCTCCTCCACAAACGCCTTGGTCAGCAGCGGTGCGTAATCATTGATCGTTTTCCAGCGCAGATACACCTTCCAGTCGTCGAGCGGCACGGCGTTGATCTGCTCGTTAACCTGCTTGAAGAAATCAGGATTGCCGACGTTAAGCGAAGTGAACTTCGGCGAGCCGTTATCGGCAAAGTAAACGGTAAGATCGAGATTCGGCGCTGCTGTCGCAATTTCCGCAACGGTCATTTTATGATCGCGCGTCTTCGGATCGCGCCGTGCCGTGCGATCCATCGATGCCTGTGCCAGCCCTGTTTCGACGGCCAATACCGTCTTGGCTTCCGCCGCTGCCAACGCGGGCATGTCTCCCGCCAGTACAAACATCTTCTGCACGTGTTCCACATACTTCTGCCGCGTTTCCACCGACTTCGCGTCATCCTTTATATAGTAGTCGCGATCGGGCAGCGTGATTCCGCCCTGGTCAAGGGTTGCGACGGTAGCCATCGAATCGTGCATGTCGGGTTGTGGATAGAACGCAAAGAGCGCAGGTATCGAGTCTCGGTGCATGGCCGCAACTGCGCGAATCAAATCTTCCTTCGTCTTGATGCTGTTGAGCCGATCGAGTTCCGGCAAGAGCGGTTCCGTTCTCTTTTTCTCGATCGTATTCTCATCCATGCAGGAGCCGTAGTAAGCACCCACCATGGTCTCGGTAGCCGAGTGCTTCCCGGATGCCTGCGCTTCGGTCAGTATGTCTCGCAGAATATAGAGATTATGATCCGCCAGTTCGTCGAAACGACCCCACCGCGATTTGTCGGCAGGGATCGGATTGTTCTTCATCCACGAACCGCAAGCGTACTGATAGAAGTCCACACAAGGGTCGATGGTCTTATCAATAGCATTCAGGTCAAACACGGGGATTTCGCGCAGCGCATGGGAAGAGTCCGCGCCAGTGGGAGCTGAACTTTGGCCAGACGCCAGGCCTGATAAAAGCACGGCGATTGACAAGGACAAGGTCAAGGATGAAAAGAGACGGAGAAGATGAGTTCTCATGCGTTCCTCAAGGCTTTGATTGTGGATTTATCTTGCAGTTAGCGCACATCGCGGCGAAGAAAAGAACGCCAAGGACACGAGGCGGCTACCTGCAAACAGACACACTACTACAAACCGTGCAGACAGGGGAAATTCGTTGGATTCACTCGCGAAGAGTCGAAAATGGGGCAGTCGCATCGAATCTTCAGGGAATAAACGAAAACTAAATCCCCAATGTCCAAGCTAGTAAAGATAACCATGGAGCCGACAAGCTAATGACCGAAACACTGGATGCCGAGCACTCTACTAAAATTAATGCACACGCCCTCGATCAGATTTTCCGCCAGGCCCGTACCCATAATGCGTGGCTGCCGAAGCGCGTTCCTCTTGAAGCCCTGCGTGAAGCTTATGATCTGGCGCGCTTCGGACCAACCAGCGCGAATTCCAGTCCCGCCCGTTTCGATTTTCTCGAGAGTGAAGCGGCGAAGGCGCGACTCTTGCCCGCGCTAGCTCCGCTGAATGTGGAAAAAACGAAAGCGGCGCCGGTCACGGCGATTGTCGCCTGGGACGTCGAATTCTACGAAAAACTTCCACAGTTGTTTCCGCACGCCGACATGCGTTCCTTTTTCGCGGGCAATCAAAAATTTGCCGAGGAGTCGGCCTTTCGCAATGGTTCGCTCCAAGGCGGCTATTTCATACTCGCGGCTCGAGCCGTCGGTCTGGATTGTGGTCCGATGTCGGGCTTTGATGCAGTCAAGGTGAATGCGGAATTTTTTCCGGATGGCAAATGGAAGGTGAATTTTCTCTGCAATTTAGGTTACGGCGAGCACAGCAAGCTCTTTCCGCGCAGTCCACGCCTTTCCTTTGAGGAAGCGTGTCGCGTGCTTTGAAGTGGCACCTTGAATCGACAAGGTGCAGTTTGCCAATTCTCTCAGTCCTGTTCCGCCTCTTCCGCGCACCGCGAGCCGCGTGCTGCGCGCTTTTCTAATTAATTAATTAACTAATGCTACGGACAACGCTGTATGGACGCGCCTCTGCCACCAAGCTACAAGTGATGGGTGAATAACCGCTTACACCCGTGCGCTTCGTCGGCCGGAGGTGTGTCGTGCGGCAAAATGTGAAACAAAAAAGAAGCATGCTGGTGACTACGGGTCTCCTGCTGATCCTTGCAGGCTCGATGTTCGCTCAGAGCGTTCAGTCCGAACCCGCTCCGGCTCTGCCATCCAGCGTCCTGGGGCCGGACTTGATTGCGTGGTCGCAAATGCAAACGCCGCACCCCATGCCGCAGCCGCTTCCGCCTGACCAGAATCCGCGAGCGCCACAACAGCCGACAGCCGAGACCTTTGCCGGGACGATTATGAAAATCGACGCGAATTATGTTTTGAAATTGGCGAGCGGCCTAGCTTACCGTCTCGACGATCGAACTGACGATCAAGATAATGCGAGGCAATACGAAGGAAAGCAAGTTCGACTTTCAGGTAGCCTGGATGCGAATCGTAACAGCATCCGCATCCTTAGCATTCAGCGAATTTCCTAGGTGTCGGTGAAGCCAACCTTATTATTGTTTTGCGTTGACGATAATAGAGCGTTCAGTAGGCCGCGTCTCTCTACGGTATTTACCTGATTGGAACTTCCCACTCACCGTACTAGCCTTAGTTTGGTCACCCGAGAGAATTTTATGTCGACAGCTGTGTATCCCTCCCCCACTCGTGTTGCCGCCTGGCATAGGCTCTATCAGGCCGCTCTCTTCGAAAGCGATGAGCGCGAAGTGCCCGTTCGAATTGCCGAGGCCGAGCGAGCAATCGTGCAGCGATCCAAGGAGCTTTTCGATTCGACCGCCGATAGCATCGAGGAAGATGAGGCTCTCGAAGATGCCTTGTACGGCCTGCGGGCACTACAGAATTCGCTGGCACTAGACAATCGGGCTGCGTAATTTTTGCTGGAGTCGTGGGTCTCCAGCATGACGTGGCAGGGCACCCAAGCCCGCGAGCCACGCTCCTTGAGGGGGCTGAGAAACCGCGCCGGACTGAGTGAACCCGTCCGGCGCGGTGGATTCGGCAACAACGTAATTATCGTTTGCGCAGCCCCTGATCAAGCGATCTTCTTTTGCTTCTCGTCGGCCTGTATTGGCGGATCCCCAAAAACTTGCTCGTTCGGCGGACGCGGGCCGCCCTGTTCATTCCCGGAATGCTGGTTATTTTGATGTTCCTGCAGTTCACGATCGGAATTAAATGACTGGTTGCAGATCTGGCATTTCTTGCCATCCGTCGAGTTGGAGTTCGGATTCATGTTCTTCTCCCTTTGTTTAAATCGCGCTATTGCCAAGTCGCTGCTCTCAAGCTACAGAGTCGCGATCGCGGACCATGCCGATGAGAAGCGCGAGTGCCGCCAACAGTAGCACAATGTGGACTGACCCACCGAACGAAATCGTGCCCACGATTCCCAGTATCCAGCAAATCAAGAATAAGACGGCAAGAGTCCAGAGCATGAATTCCTCTTATGTCTTCGACTCTAGACAGATCGCATGGCGGCGGTAATCCAGTGAAATGCCCAAACCTGCGGCGGTTTTACCTTACAAGTGAGGCAGTCAGTTACAAGGAGCATTCAATAAACCTGAACGATGCTGTTGCGCACGGCATAGAGCGTTAAGTCCGCGACCGAATGCAGGTTGAGTTTTCGCATAAGGTTGGTGCGATGAGTCTCCGCCGTTTTGACGCTGAGGTGAAGCGTTGCCGCAACTTCCTTCGTGGTCTTTCCTTCCGCCAGAAGCTGAATCACCTCGCGCTCTCTCGGCGTCAGAATGTGCCGCCCCTGCGGTTCGCTGCGCTGGTTCGGATGCAGGTAGCCGTCCAGCACCATCTGCGTCACCCGAGTGGTGAAAAATGTCCGATGATTTTGCAGCGCTTCGACAGCGGAGACCAGTTCTCGTCCCGAGTCAGATTTCAATAGAAATCCACGCGCCCCAACCGCCAGAACCTCGCGCACAACCTGCTCGCTATCATGCATGGTCAGAATCAGAATGTTGATCTGGGGATTGGCGGCTAGAATCTGCCGCGCCGCATCGAGGCCGTTCAGACCGGGCATACCAATATCCAGCAGCACCACATCCGGCTTTAACTGGCTGGAGAAGTCAACGGCTTCCCGTCCATCTTTCGCCTCGCCGCAAATTTCCCACCCCGGATGATCTTCGAGCAGGCAGCGAATGCCGTTGCGCGCCACGTCGTGATCGTCGGCGATTAGAATTCGGAGCGCGCTCATCGTACCACCTCCGGTAAGAAACACACGTCCTTCGCCCTGCTCCCCATATCCGGTGTTGGCCCTGTGCTGTTCCTTAGACGACACTCTGAAGAGGTTTAGAACTTATGATTCTCCCGAATACAGCTTCTATTTGATGCAACTACGGTGTTTCTGGTATGCTGAACGCACTTTCCAACCGAACTTTTCTGAATGCGTTTCAGCTCCGTTATCTGGCCTGAACGGTGCGCGCAGTCGATGTCTGGTTGAAATTGCGCCCAGTCCGCCACTTCTGAGCCAGCCCCAGGTGTTCCCGCTATGCGCGCACGCATGGCGAAGTTCCCCGTTAAACGTTCAAGGAACCGCGGGGCAATTCCAAATGGAGATAAAGCTATATGCAGAAGTGCGTCTTATCGGCCCTGTTCTTCCTCTTAGCCCTAACCTCCGCCTCATTCGCAGGTGTCGCCGTTAACTCCCCCAGCGCCGGCGCAACGGTGCAATCGCCGGTGCACTACGTAGCCTCGGCCACTTCCAGTTGTGCGGATGGCGTAGCATCCATGGGCATCTATACCGCCCCCAACGTCCTCGCCTATACATCAAACGGCGCCAGCCTCAATACCAGTCTCAACCTTAGTCCCGGCACCTACAACACGGTTGTCGAAGAGTGGGATTATTGCGGCGGAGCGGCTACCGTTCCGGTCACCATCACGGTTTCCAATCAGTCACAGGTGCAGGTCACGACGCCAGCCAATAACAGCCAGGTCGGATCTCCCGTGAACTTCGTGGCTACGTCGTCATCATCTTGCCCTCAGGGCGTAGCTGCCATGGGAATTTACACCGCTCCTAACGAGCTCGCCTATAAAGTCAACGGTGCCAGCCTCAACACCAACCTCAGCCTCACCGCCGGAACCTACAATACGGTTGTCGAAGAGTGGGACTATTGCGGCGGAGCGGCAACCACGCCGATTACGGTCACGGTCAGCAATGTTTCGCGGGTGCAGGTAACGGCGCCGGCAAATAACAGCACGGTCAACTCGCCGGTACCATTTACCGCGACTTCGACCTCGTCCTGCCCCAAGGGCGTGGCGGCGATGGGAATCTATAGCGCGCCCAACCAACTCGCTTATCAGGTCAACGGTTCGAAGTTGAATACCACCTTGCCCCTCGGCCCCGGGACCTATCACGCAACTGTCGAAGAGTGGGATTACTGCGGCGGCGCAGCGACAACTCCCGTCACCTTCACCGTGAGTTCCGGCGGCAATGTCATCTCGAACATTCAGGGCGGCGGCGGATGGAATGGTTACATCGAGCTTCCGCCAGACTACGGTATTTGCTCAACCTGCAGTCCGAGCGGTCCGCAGACCACCTGGTGGACGAAGCAAAGCGTGAGTTCGCCTTCGATAAGCGGCGACGCCATGGAGTTCGACATCGGCGGTTCGACGGATTATTCCGACGTCTTGTGGAACGTTCACCTGCTGGGCGATGGCTCGCCGATCCTCGACCAGAGTCATCAGATCGTGCCCAACTCCCACAACTTCATCTACGACGTCTGGTTTTATGGCACCAATCTGAACGTATCGGAGGCGTTAGAGTTCGACATCAACCAGTTCGTCGATGGCCTGTCTTTCATATGGGGCCATCAATGCACCGTGATGGGCGGACACGATTGGGAGATCTGGAACAATCAGGCCAACGCGTGGGTGTCGACGGGCGTGTCCTGCTACCCGAATAGCAACGCCTGGAATCACCTGACGCTGCAAGTGCAGCGCACGTCTGACAATCAACTGCTCTACCAGACGATTACCTTCAATGGGCAGCAATATAACGTGAACGCGACCTACACTCCGACTTCATCGTCATGGTACGGGGTCACGATCAATTACCAGATGGACGGAAACTACGAGCAACAGAACTACGCGGTATATCTGGACGATCTCAACTTTACCTACTGGTGAGATCGCAGTTCCAGAAATCGCAGTTCGATAAATAATAAAAACGAGGGGCGCATCGCTGGATACGATGCGCCCCTTATTTTCTTACGCGATGATCTGCCATCAGGAATTTCCAGTAGGCCGCGCAGCTTTTCACCGTATTCCTCCACCGCTGCTTGCTATCCAAGTGCCTTCCTTCCCATCAAGAACTGCATCCAAAGTTCGTCGCAGGATTTTCGTCGGAGGATTTTCCATGCAGGTAGTTGGTCGTCTTGCAAGCCTGAAGTCGGCTGTGTCGATTCTCATTGTGATGGTTTTGACAGCGACGTTGGCGATCGCGCAGGCGAGTCCGTCACAACCTGCGCCGCCAGCCGCTGATAGTACCGCGCAGCCATCTCAGGCCGACCAAACGACCCAGCCAACGACGACCGCGGAGCCAACGGCCGAGGACCCGAATACCGTGGGCCCGCCCGCCAACGATGAAGGCGGCATGTTCGTTTTCAAGCAGCAGGTGAATGAGGTTGTGCTTCAGGCGACTGTCGTCGATGACAGCCGGCGGCTGGTCTCGAATCTAGGCAAGAACGATTTCGCCGTTTATGAAGGCGGATCGCAGCAGCCGATCACATCGTTCCACAGGGAGGACGTTCCCGTCGCTGTGGGGATTCTTATTGATAACTCTGGCTCCATGCGCGACAAGCGGGAAAAGGTGAATCAGGCAGTCTTGAATCTGATTCGAAACATCAACCCCAAAGATCAGATCTTTGTGGTGAACTTCAGCCGCAATCCCTATCTCGACCAGGATTTCACTTCTGACATCAACTTACTCGACCGCGCACTGAAGCAAGTATCAACCCAGGGCAGCACAGCTCTGTACGACGCGATCGTTGCTTCTGCCGTGCATCTGAACAACAATACAAAATTCGACAAGAAGGTCCTCCTCGTCGTCACCGATGGCCAGGACAACATGAGCCAGGAGACACTGCAGGAAGCCACGCGCCGTTTGCAGCAGAATAACGGCCCGACTGTCTACGCGATTGGCTTGATGGGAAGCGGACCGCAAGCTCTGGGTCGACAAGCCCTGCAGAGCCTCGCCGACGCTACCGGAGGCGCGGCATTCTTCCCCGATACGCTCGACGAGGTCGACACGATCTCGCGAGACGTAGCGCATGATATTCGCAATCAGTACGCTATCGCCTACAAGCCGCGTAATCCCGACGCGAAAGATTCCTATCTGTCCGTCCGCGTCGAAGCGCGCGCTCCAGGATATGGCCGGTTGACGGTTCGCACCAGAACCGGGACCTACGGGGAACAGTCCCCGACTCAAACCGCGAATTAGCTTCCGCAAAAAAAAGTCGCCTTTGAGCGAAGCGAACAATCTTAAGCATGGCAACCAGCTATGCGTAGGAACTTCGCTGCGCTCAGGGCGACAGCGCGCTACTATCCCGACTAGCGGGACCTCACACTTAAGCTACCGTAGTCTGCGGACCGCCGTTGGGGATTTCATTCTTCATCCCCATCGGCATCTCGATCTGAATGATGTTGTTCTTGATGGCGTAAACCACCAGGTCGCGGATGGAGTGCAAGCTGAGCTTGCGCATAATATTGCTGCGATGCGTCTCCACCGTCTTCGTACTCAGGTTAAGCAACGACGCGACTTCCTTCGAACTTTTTCCTTCCGCCAAAAGCTGAGTGATCTCGCGCTCGCGAGCCGTAAGAACGGGCAGATTAGGCGGCTCAGTTCTCGAAATCGGATGCCCTTTCTCGAGAAAGCCGGCGAGTACCAGATCGTTCACTCGCGGCGTGAAGAACATGCGCTTGCTCTGGAGCGCCTCGACCGCGGACACGAGATCGCGCGCTGCGTCCGACTTCAACACGAATCCTCGTGCACCCGCATCGAGAGCCTCACGAATAACCTGATCCGAGTCCGTAATTGTGAGCACAATGATTTTAAAGTTGGGGTCATGCTGCAGCATCTGCCGCGTCGTCGACAGGCCGTTCAAGTTGGGCATGCCAATGTCGAGGATGATGACATCGGGCTTCAATCGTTTGGCGAGTTCGAGCGCTTCCCGGCCGTCGGACGCTTCTCCGCAGATTTCCCATCCTTCATGTTTCTGCAGCAGCGAGGATAAACCACGCCGTACGATCTCATGATCGTCGGCCAACAAGATTCGTAATTTCATGACAGCCCCTTTTAGGGTCGACAGTGACTGTTGTCTTTACCCTCATGACGCAGTTAGAGTGTCCCGGCGAGCTAGCGCTACAAATACTTTGTGCTGACTTACAGCTTCTACCGCTTCCAGCAAATCGCGCGCGGCGTTGGATTTCACGACGTAACCTCTAGCGCCTGCATCCAGCGCCTCGCGCAGCATCTGCGGAGAATCGTGTTGCGTGACAAATAAAATCTCAACCGCAGGAGTCGATTGGCGCAGCCGCCGGCATGCTTCCAATCCATGCATCTTCGGCATGGTGACATCGAGCACTACCACATCCGGCTGCAACGTATCGGCCTTATTCAAAGCCTCGAATCCGTCGGATGCTTCTCCCACAACTTCCCAGCCCGATTGACCCTCCAGCAAGGTTCTCAGGCCTTGCCGCACCACTGGATGGTCATCGACTACAAGAATCCGAATCGTCATGATTCAATTCCATTTCGCACCTCAGGGAACTGAGAGCAGAGATCAGCAGTTCGGTTCTCGATCGGTTCCTTTAGCCGCATCTGATTGTCAGGAGGTCGAATCTTCCCAATACCTTAGGGAATTGTCACCAAAACTAACATGCGCGCACCGACCGTCGAATACAGGGAATCCTGTATTTCGATGGCGTAAACCCTAGATCTTACGTGATTTGATGTTACTTGATTGATGCCGCGAGATCTTACGCAATATTCGTTTGGATCGCGGGAAAATACGTTTTCCGGTGGAGCAGCGCTTCTACACCTTCCATAATCGATCCCACATCGGTCTTCGCGCAGGCTCCCCGTATCCCCACGTCGCGTGCGGCCTCAGAGAGCTGCTTGGAGAAATGAAAAGTGATCATCAAAATCGGGATTTTCGGGAAAAGCTCTGAGATTTGCTTGGCTACCTCGAGCCCGTTTAACTCTGGCATCTGAAAGTCGAGCAAAATGACGTCGGGCAGCGTTCTTTGCACCTTGGGCAGCACCTCGCCGCCGGTTCGGGCCTCATCGCATACCCGCCAGGTGCCGTGCTGTTCCAGCACCTCGCGAAGATAGTGCCGCACCATCGGATTGTCGTCTGCCACCAGGATTCTAACCAAAAGACAAACTCCCTCATTTCAAAAATGAGCCGGCAGACGTAATCGTACCGAAGAAGCCTTTAACCTGCACTCCACTGGCGGTTGCGCATACAACCGTCGTATGTTCGCATTGCTACAGCTACAAGCGAGAATAAGCCGGGCACCGAGCGATGACAATCCTGTGAAGTATGTAAGGGTAATGTCCTAAAGGGTTGTGCAGACAATATTTTAGCGACGAAAAGAGCGGCGCCACGCCGCTACCAGATGCCCTTGTCGCTGCCGGTAAGGTTTTGCTCCAGCGCCGCCGCCGTGGCGAGACCGGGCAGAAGGCTCAAACGCAGCGTATTGCGGAACTCGCCCTTGCGGATGAGACTCTTCCACTCCGCTGCATAGAGTCGCGCCGCGTGCGGGACAATAGGAATGCGCAGCCAGTTCCGCCGATAGTAAACCAGTTCGCCGCCGAAACACGCCGCTGAGGTGACCCACGCTGGCAAGTCGATTCCTTCGCCGCGGTATTGCTTTACGTAGTCTGATACCACGACGAGATAAGTCGCCAGCCCTTCCCACAGGCCCGCCGACTGCGCCAGCGAGCGCAGGTAGATGTAGTCGACCGTGCCACTCTCCATCAATTGCGCATTGTCCACAATATCGCAGAGCCGTATGTAGAAATGCCTGTACATGCGCTGCAGCGTGCTGACGATCATGCGGTCTTCGGCAGCGGATGTTCGAGTTTGATGCCCCTCCAGTTCGATGGTTCGGGCGCGCGCAAGCAGCGATTGGGTGATGGTCGTCTGCTCACCGGTCTGCCCCAGCCGTCCCACGTGGATCTCCACCAACTCTGGCAACCACGGGACAATAAAATTCCATTTATTGGCCAGCCGATCTCCCCAGCTGCGCTCCGCCATCTCGGCTCCGACCTCGCGGCGCATGACCACGGCCACCTCGGCGGCAGGCGTGCCCGGACTGCATTCGACATAAAGATCGATGTCGCTGCCAAAGTCAGGCCAGTGGTCTAAAGATTTGATGACGATAACTCTTCCGCACGGTTGCAAGGCCTGAGTAATGGGATCGAGGAAAGTGACGGCGTGCTGGATGCGCGCACGCTCCTTCTCGATCGCGTTCGCCACGAATTCCGCTCCCTCGGCATTTCCGTTGTCGCCCATCAATTGATGCAGAACGGGAAACGACCGCATGATGACATGGTGCGAGATCGCCAGTTCGGTCAATTCTGCCAGGTCCTGACTCTCTAAACCCGCAGCCGCACGCGCAGTCCGAGTAGTTCCACCGAGGAGCAATTCGGATAGAAGGCGAAAAGATTTCGGGAGATTGGCCGTATCGTTCATTGCAGTTCGCTCCTCGATGGTTAACCCTAAATAGTTCTATTCTGCGGACGGTATTCGATGTTCCTTCGCGGTGATGGGTTGTTGCAAAAAAAACGTCGGCCATCAGCCCTGCGGCTGGCCTGCGCCGCAGCCTGCCGACTGGCGCTCAATCGCCGTCCCCTCTTCGTAGTCGTTCCAGGTTTCGATCAGGAGAAACGGCAGCGGATTGGCATCGTCGAAGTATTGGCGATACAGGCTCATCGTTTCATCCAGCGTCTTCCCGCAACGGCTCTGCATATGGCGATTGAGTCCCCATCTCGCCTTGGAGTCATCAAATCCCGGCCACGCCGCTCCGATGGTGATCTTGTCCGGACGCCTGCTCATCGTCTTATAGAAGCTGTCGAGATACTCTTCTCCCCAATTGCTGCCGTCGGCCGTCCATCCAGCGCGTCCCGGCTGCACCCACGCAAAAGATCCGGCAAAATCGGCGCTGTACTGTGGCGGCGGATCATCCTTATAAAAAATCAAAGGCGCCGCCTCCCACCCACTGCAATGTTCGCGCACGCGATTCCAGTCCACATGACCGCGCTTCGGAAAAATGAAGATCATCGGTCGTCCGTTGTACGTAAGATAGGCATCGCGAAACCGCGCCTCTGGCCCGATGTATGACTTATAGGCCTCGTCGAACGCGCTCATAGCCTCATCCGTCGCTTGCGCGTCCTCATCTTCAGGTTCGTTATAAAGCAAAGCCACCTGAAAATGGTTCTCGCTTGCCACCTCTTGCAGCACGCCAAAGTTATGGTCGGAATAAGGGCGGCTCTCGCCATACCAGTCGACCACAAACGCCGAGATCCCTCGTTTGCGCGCCTGCTGAATTTGTTCCTTAAGGACTCCCGGATCCTGGCTGGAGTACCCAACGTCAATGTGCGTGTGATCGCCAAACCAGGGCATGTAGACCGCGAGCAGCTTCGGCGCCTGCCCAGGGGCCATCGCATTTTGCCGTAGCGAAGAGCGAGCGCTCGGAGCGGTGCATCCGCTGGCGATCACGAAACACGCTATCGCTACCACGATCAATACCTTTGGCAATCTAAGGCTCCCTATTCTCAACTTGTCTTTTGTAAGTCAGATGCCGCGAGGAAAGCGGCGGTTGGCAGGGTGATCCTGTAGGCGGAGGCGCGAGATTGTCTCGACTGGCGGCGGTGCAACCGAATCAAAACTGAGGAACCGCTTGCAATTGCCGCACGGCCCAATGATCGGCCGCCGGAGTCATGAGCACGACATAATGCATCACCACATGCTCATCGTGAATCATTTTTCCACCGTCGAAAATTTGTAATTGATAGTCCGCCGCATCGTGCAATTCGATGACGTCGCCCTCAGGAGCATAGTAAACAGCCTCGACTTTGTGATTCTGATTCAGATATCGCGTGCTGAGGCCGGAACGCTTTTGAGAGGAGACATTATTCATCAACGTGTCTTTCGCCGTGGAAACGAATGGACCCGACAGGGCGTCGGAGGCGTTGAATTCCAGAGCGTGCGCCAGGCTTATCCAGGCAATACGATAGTCACGCAGAATCCCGCGCTCCAAGAGGGGTTCAACGGCCCGCGGACCGGCGTGGCTCACATTCATGTCGACATTTACCGCGGCGTCAGAGCGCGGCGCACAGAAAAGAAAAACCAATGTGGCCAGCAATGCGATCATGCGCAAAGGCGCGCGCGAACCAATCGATGACCTAATCAACGGGACTCGTTGTCGGCGCGCCGAACTTGCCGTCATCGCAACAATAGTCGCGCTGATCGTGGTGATCGCAATCACGGTCAGGCCTATCATCGCCATCGCAATCGTGTTCATTGCGTTCAGGAACGACGGGGGAATTATCGTGAGATGAAATGTCGCGAGCGCAATCATTGCCCCCCTCCGATGCGCAGTTCGTTGCCCATGGCCACGCCGGACGCAACCGAAACCACCACGGGGCCCGAGGCCGCAATTTCGGCGCGTGCGATCCCACGCTTAATCGGCGCCTCCACCGTGCTCCACCCGCTGGCGTCCGTCGCAGTAAATGAAACAATCGTTCCATCAGGCACAGGATTCCCCGCGCAGTCGTGAACCGGCTCCGTCTGCACTACCAGTCCATCTTTCGTGCGTTGGCCACTGATGCGAAGGTTGCAAGGCTCCGATGCGACCTCTTGCACATTGCGCCGCTCGGAAAGCTCGCCGATGCTTGCCACAACTAGCAGTGGCCCCGCAGCCTTGCCCGAAGTCGTCCGAAACCAGGCGATACCATCGTGAGCGGTAACGGATCGCGAGAGCAGGGAAGTCTCGCCAGCAATCAACTGGAAGTCGATCGTGCCGGGATCGAGATTCAGATTGCCAAACTGATCAAAGGCCAGCGCAACGCCGCTGACCGCGTCGTTCGCCGCCACCGGAACGCGCGAAGGATGAACGAGAAAAGCGAGATTCGCCGGTTTGGCGGGCCTCACATAGAACGATGCGCTGTGGCAGCCATCCGAACAAAGAATAGCGACGTATTCTCCCGCATCGCGCAAATCCTGACCGCGAACTGAAATCTCGTTTCCCAGCGAAACATTACTCTTATTCGAAACTCCCGGACCGACTAGATAGAACGTGGCCTTGCCGCTGCCCGTCGTCGAGATCGTCACGCCATCGCCCGCCGTCACCGCAGACGGGGCGCGCAGATTCTGCGCTGCGCAGATTCCACTAACGAAGGCAACCGTCGCGGCAATTTGGAAACAAGCGTGAAGGATGCGCCGCATTCTACGATTTCCCCAGGCTGTATTGGTTGACCACCACATGAAAGCTCTGCACTTTTCCTGCCAGCGAGCGCGGAATGTCAACCGAGAAAGGCTCGGATGTTTCGGGCTGCAAAGCCTTATCCACATAGCCATCCGAAACCCAGATCACTTTGCCGTTGTTGTCATAGAAGCTCGCAATCACATGCGGAATGTTGACCGTCTGGCCGCTCTGATTGAGCAATTCTCCGCGCAGCACGCTTCTGCCCTGCACGTCTGCGTCAATCTTCTGATTCATCACTCCAATCACCGGATCGGCCGACGCCGGCACCAACGACGCCTTGATATCCATGCGAACATTCTTTACCTTGCCCAAGTCAATGCCCGGAAAGTCTATGCGATAGGGCGTGATCTGTTTCGGCAAAAGCACGTGATCAATCTTGTCGAAACTGTTTTCGTCGTCAATGGGATTGCCCGCTCCATCGACCAATGTGGCATTCACGTTCACGAAGGCCGGGACGGTATCTTCATTGACAACTTCACCCATCACCGCCGAGCCTTCCGCCGAGTTGACCGCATTCATCGAAACAATGCGCACATGCGGCGGATCGATGTTGCGTGCTCCCCATTCGTCCTTGCCGTCTCCAGAAACCAAATCCCATCGCAAGTAAGTTACGGGAACAACCTGGGCCGGAACGCTCGCCACTTGTTGTTTCGGCCAAACCACTTTCCAAAGCCCGCCTTCACGAACCAAATGAAAGTCGCGGATGTCTTCGATCGGGCCCACCGGAGTAGTCCAACGCAAGCGAGCGCGTATTTGCGCGTCATCACTGGTCGCATGCACTGGGCGCAACTCAGAGCCCTCAAGATTTGAAAAGGTCCGCAAGCTGCCATTCGAGCCCTGCCATTCTTCGCGGAAGGTTTCCTCATCGACGCCGCTGGTCTTTGACAATGCCCCATAAGCCGCGTCCCAGTGCCGCTTCTGCACGTCGTTCACAAGGTTGGTGACCGCCTGCTCCGGTGTGTCCGCCTTGGGAGTAAGTCCCGGTAGCGCAGAGCCATTCGCAAAGCCAATCGTCCCCGACTTCGTCTGGCCCGCACCCGGCAACCCCACAGCCACCAGCACCACGGTAGCGACGACAATTACGGCCAAAATCGTTTTCATGTCCCTCTCTCGCAGAACGCTCTTATCTCAGGCAACAAAGCTCAGGCAACATATTCAAGCCACATGGGGCTGCCGCACGTGAACCGGTACACCGACGGGCGCGACGATGCGGCGTCTTTCCGGCAGCCATAACTCCAGGAAAATTGCCAGAAAGCTGGCGCCCATGGGCAGCGTGCCCCAAAGCACGCCCTCCCACGGCGCCGGCATGGCGTCCGATGAAATCGTATGAGCCGGCGGCACATCGTCTTTCGACCAGGCAGTGATTTCTCCGTTGTCGAAAGTTTCAATCTTTCGCCAGCCCGCAAACGTCAGCAGCGGTTCATAGTACGAATCGTGAACGAAAACAAATTTGAGGCCATATCTGCTGGCGTGCTCGAGCATCGCGCGCAGCGAAGCCATTCCGGCCGAGCCGTAAAACTTAGCGTTGGTAAGCTGGGCCGACCCGTAGTTCGTCATCTCCGGCAAAAGACGCGCCGAGTTATAGTCGCCATCGACGCTGGTCGCATTTGTATAAGTTGAAACCTGCGCCAGTTCAGTTCCCAAACCAAGCGTGATGTAGCGATAAGAATCGTGCCCATCGCGATTCAGGAACGAAATCACCGGGTTGACATCGACGATAGCTGTTGGCCGATAAGGATTGGCGTTCAACCACCACAGCGCCGCGCCGACGGTTGCAACCGCGGCCAACGCCATTGCCGCCGCTGCCTTGCTGGCAAAGCGATCGAGCAGACTCACCGCCACCGCGCCTAAGAGCGGCATAGCCAACAGCGTCGCCCAGAATGTAAAGCGCTCGAAGGTCAAAATCTCGAAGGCCCGCCCGAGCAACCATCGTGGCAATGGCGTGGTGCCGCCTAATCCAAAAATAAATGCCAGCCAGAAACCAAACAGCAGCGGCCGCAAACGTCGCGCCCTCGCCCCTCGCACCAGAATGAAAGGAATCGCGAGAAGCAACGCTCCATAAGGAATGACGAAGTAATTGATCGCCGTAGTCGAGTTCAGAAGAAAATTCGAGCGGCTGTCATGCGGAATCGGCATCTGCCGCACCGGATGGCGAAGAATACTGAGCCAATACGGAGCGAGCACTAATCCAATCCCGAGTCCGACAATCAGCGCGAATGCGCCTGTTCGCAACAGCACACCACGGATCGCGCCCGGCACTGGCTCCCTTTCATTCCTCACCCGAACTTCCAGATCGTTCACGTCAGTCTCATCAACAACAGGCTCTCGCGCATCCAGAATCGCGACCCACAGCACCGGCAGTGCGAAAAATAGCACACCGAAAATCAAGGTTACGTGATGGGCAGCCGCAGCCGTCCAGCTCACAGCGACCCCTTTCAGAAATGCACGTCCCGACGCAGTCGTTATCCATTCATAGAGGTAGGGCAGCGCATTCAAATAGAGAGCCGTCGATGTAACCGTGGCCAATTGCCCAGCCTGATAGACGAGGAAAGCCAATGCGCCAAGAAAAACGCTGGCGAGCGCCGCATAGCTGGCTGCGCGCTCGCTCACCCAGATTTTGGCAAAACGGAATACGCCCACCGGCAGCAGCATAACTGCGATCAACTGCACCAGCATGTAGCCCATCTTCAAACCGACGACGTTCGACAGCAAAGCGATCCATTGGTGCGTCAGCGGCGGATACGTCGTTTGCGAAAAGCCGGCAAACCACTTTACATTCCACGGATCGAACCAGTGACTCGCGTAGTGCGAGGCAAAGAAAATATGGAAATTTGTGTCGAATGAGCCGGAGGGAAGCTGCATGAACAAAAGGGGCCCGTGGACCGCCAACGCCACTAAGACAATGGCGAATAGCGGAATCGGACGAGAGTAACTTTCGGTAGCGCTCACGATAGTGGCTCCAGTTTTCGGTTGGCAGACGTTGGATTCGCAATGGCCGCCTAAAGGTTTACTTCCAATTTGCGGGTTAGTCGGCCTGCGACGCATAAATCCATGGCGGGACGAGACTTTCCCCGGAATCGCAGGAAGGGTGAACAGGGCGGGTAGGAATAATGAGGCACTTTCTTGGAAAGCAAACCTAGCTCCGAGAGCCGCATCTGAAAAGCACCGCAGAAAATCAACAATGGGATGCGGGAGGTAAGCCCAAGATTTTATTGCATGGTGAAATCGTGAAAAGCCTCTTCGTCAGCCGCTCGATCATAGTACTCTTGGTGAACTCATTCCTGAGCTTCTCTTCCACCTACGTTCTGGCTCAGACGTACGATGTCAACCAGAGCGGCAACGCGCCCGCGACTCAGCCGCAAAACTCTTCAAGCGATGCGACAAGCGGTGCGGAGGTTACCACTAATGATGCGCAACAAAACGGCTCGGGCCTCGGGTGGGGATCGAGCATCGACGTTGCTCGTCGAGCGCGAGCTGCGCAGGAAGCTTTGCAAAGAAACGATTACGCCGCTGCAGTAACCTTCGCCGAGCAAGCCGCTAAATCGGCGCCGCAAAATGCCGAGCTCTGGTTTTTACTCGGATACGCCGATCGCCTCGCCGAGCACTATCAGCCGTCAGTCGACGCCTACAATCGCGGACTTCAACTGCAGCCCGGGTCCGTCCGAGGCCTTGCCGGTCTCGCGCAGACCTACGCTAAGATGGGACGCGCCGCCGAAGCAGAACAATTATTGCGCCGCGTGGTCGATGCGAATCCGAAAGACGCGAACAGCCTGCAACTGGCGGGCGAGCTTCTACTCAGCTCAGACGCACAACGCGCCCTCGATCTGCTGCTGCGGGCCGACGCGATTCAGCCAACCCCGCATACCGAAATTTTTATTGCCCATGCTTATCAGCAACTGGGAAAGACCGACGACTCGTCCCGTTATCTAACCCGGGCCCGGAATCGTGCTCCGAAGGATACAGAAGTGTTGCGTTCGGTCGCCGGCCAATATCGCGACCAAGGCCAGTATGATGAGGCGATCGCTAGCCTGCAGGCGATTCCTAACAAAAATTCAGACGTCCAAGCGGAACTCGCCTACACCTATCAGCTCGCCGGGAAACCACAAGAGGCCGCGGACCTCTATGTTCGACTGGCCAAAAGCTCCAAAGGCAATCTCGCCCTCGATCTCAGCGCCGCACAGGCCTTGGTGAATCTAGGCCAAGCCGATGCAGCCCGCGGTTTTCTCGAAGACGCTCGCCGCGTAGATCCCGACAATTATCGGCTTCATGCAATTCTCGGAGCGATAGCTGAGTCGGAAGATCGCACCGCCGACGCCAGCACGGAATACAATGTGGCGCTCAGCAATCTACCGAAGCGTGTCCCCGAAGGCCCGCTCTATCCGATCGAGCTTCGTCTGAACTTATATGAGACAGACGTGCGTCTGGAGGACGCGACCGCGGCGAGTCAGCAACTCGATTCCGCCGCAGCAGAGATTGACCAAGTGCAAGTGGCCGACGCCGGGCGACCCGAAATGCTGCGCCTGCGAGCCGCTGTAGAGGCCGCCTCGGGCAACCTTGATGCCGCCGATAAAGATTTGAAAGAAGCGCTGGCACTCGCACCATCGAATCTGAATTCGCTGCTCAACTACGGCAGCCTGCAATGGAAGTTGGGCCAGAAGGACGCCGCTCGCGACACGTTCACGAAGGTCCTCGAAGGCGATCCAAACAATCGCACCGCGCTCTCCGCTCTCGGCTACCTGGCGCGCGATCAGGGAGACGCCAAACTCGCTGAAACTTATTTCACTCGCGCGTCCAAGGCGCATCCGAAAGACTTCTCGCCCTATCTTGCTCTCGGCGACTTATATACCGGCGAAAAGAATCTCCCTGGCGCGGAGACGGCTTATGAAGCCGCATACCAGCGCGCGAGCACAAACGCTCTGATCATATCGGGAGGCGCCAACGCCGCCCTCGAAGCGCACAACTTCGACCTAGCAAAACAGTGGCTCGACCGCGCTAACGACCGGATGAATGAGCGTCCGCAAGTCGAACGCGAGCGCGAGCGCTATCTCACGCTGAAGGGCGACTATGCGGAGTCGGCGAAGCTCGGCTATGCGGTTCTTGAGAAGCTGCCGAACGACCGCGAAGGCGCAACCTATCTCGCCTACGATCTTTACTACCTCGGCCACTATGACGAAGCGCTCGCATTAGCCAATAAATATGATTCCGTACTCGCCAACGACAAAGATTTGCCGCTGATCAAGGGCTATGTGCACGCGCACAATGGGCAGTCGCGCGACGCGCTCGATGATTTCACCCGCGCTCTTGAAATCGATCCCAACATGGCACCCGGCTTTGAGGCTCGCGGATACGTGCTGAATGACTTGCGCGAGCCGGCCAAAGCTTCGGCCGACTTCCGCACCGCATTGCGATTGCAGCCGAACTACGGGGAAGCGCATCTCGGATTAGCCTACGCCGATCTTCAATTGCACCGGCCGCAACCCGCGCTAATTCAGTTGGAGTCCGCTCAAAAGCTGCTGGGCAAATCGCACGCCTATCATTTCGCTCGCGCCGAAGCCTACCGGCAAGAGCAGAATTTTTCGCACGCCGAACCTGAATACCGCGTCGCGCTTGAGGAAGAGCCGAACGATCTACCGACGCGCCTCGCCTATGCGGACACTCTCTTCCGCCTTCGCCGTTATCCCCAATCTCTCGCCGAAATTGATCTGGCGGCAAAGCTTTCGTCAAACGATCCGGCGGTTTACGCTTTGCGCGCGCAAGTGCATGCAAAGCTTGGCGACCGCGAAGCTGCGCATCAGGACATTCAACTCGCCGAGCAATACGACAACGGCAAAATTGAGATTTTAATGGCGACTGGCGACGCCTTGTTGAGCTTGGGCGAACAGGACGCAGCCATGCAGAGGTTTGCGCGTGCGTTAGATGATCCGAGCGGAGACCGCATTGGTGTGCGCCTCGCAGTCGCCCAGGTTTTTTTGCGGCAAGGTAACTTCGATGAGGCACGTCACCAGATTGCTCTCGGATTCGCCGAGGCGCACTCCGGTTCATCTACTGTCACCGCCGACGACATCCTGGCCGCCGCCAACATTTTTCTGGCTATGCATGATTTCGATTTAGCCGAAACTTACTTTGACAAAGCTCTTCTCGCCGGCGCCAATCCGCTAAACATCTCCATCGGTTTGACTAACACCTATCTCGCCGAGGGCAAGACGAGCAAAGCGCAGGAGGAGTTGGCCACCTTAGGTCCGGCCGATGATTTTCGCGACGACTACGATTACATGATGGCGTCAGCCAACCTGGCTCGCCAGCGCCAGGACACCGTCCACGCCCTTTCCGCATTCGCCGAGGCAAGCACAGTGGCCGGAGAGGAAAATAACAACAACGAAACCGCACAGCTGGCGCAATATCAGTTAGCTGACGAAGAAGGTCGGCAAATTAACAGCGTGGTGAGTTTCCTGCCCGACGCATCATTCGCTCCCGTTCTTGAGGACATTAACGTTTACACCCTGAATGCGAGACTGCTCAACGTCACCGATCCGTCGCTGCTGCCGCCTCCGCGCCATTCGTTTCAAAGCATGGCCGAGTCTCACTATCGCATCCATGTCGGAGATCTGCCGCCAATCTCCGGCTTTGTCGGCGAGAGCGTCACCGACGGCACACTTCTATTTCCGAGCGTGAATGTTATTCAGACGCGTCATACGTTTGACACTTTTTTCAATGGCGGAATCGCGCCCACGCTTCATTTCGGATCGAACTCCATCACCTTCAACGGCGGAATTCAGTTCACCGTCCGTCGCGACACGGTTTCTCCCGTGTACATGAGCCAGAATCTCTTCAAACAATTTCTCTACATGTCGACCAGTTCGTTTTTTAATTGGTTGTCGGTAACGGGCAGCGCGGTTCGTGAGGCAGGCCCGTTCATCGATCAGGATCTCCATTCGCGCGACGCTTCCGCCAACATCGAGTTCACCGTCGGACGCCCGTGGGGCAGCACTTCTCTAATCACTGGATACTCGGCCCGCGATCTGCTCTTCCGGCCAACGGTAACCGAGTATTTCAACACTTCCACCTATGCTGGGCTTCAGCATAAATTCGGCAACCGGATCACCGCGGCAATTTTGGCCGAAGATCTTCGCTCCTGGGAGGTGAACGGCCCCAACTATGTCACCGCTCAGGCGCTGCTGCCAGGCGGTCGATTCGACTTCCGCGTGAATTCCCGTTGGAGTGCGCAGAGTTCCTTCGTGCTCTCGAGAGGTCTCGGCTACCACGAGTATGACAACGCACAAAGCGAGTTTCTCGTCTCCTATGTGCGACCAGTTAAAGGCAGTCTGAAGGATGGCACTGATAACGTCCCAGTGTCTTATCCCATACGCCTCTCGTTCGGTGTACAGCAACAAACTTTCTACGACTTCGCAGGCTCGTCGCGATCGACGATCCTTCCCGTTGTGCGCTTCACCTTGTTCTAGGAGTTTACCCAGGGCCCCGGATGTAATGATGATCGAAGCGAATCTGCAAACGAATAGCACGAAAGACGCGAATGAAGCCGCAGTCGCTTCGGGAACGGTGAGCCCGGTCGTCGCGACCGCCGCTGCCGCAAGCGCTGCTGTGGCGACTAAGAAGCTGCGCTCAAAACTAGTCGGCGGCACGCTCACGCTCCTCGCGGGATCTGGTTTTGTCGGCATCACCAATCTGATCTACAACGTGGTGACCGCTCGCCTGCTTGGTCCTGCTGGATTCGCACACGCCACCGCCGTCTACACCATGCTCATGCTGATGTCGGCGGTCACGCTGTCATTCCAGACGGTGTGCGCGAAGTATATTGCGCGCTATACAACCACAGAGGACCGTGTCGCCGTTTTCGTCAGCCTGCATCAGCGCGCATGGGCGGCAGGCATCAGTATGGGCTTGATTATTTTCCTCTTCGGTCAGGCGCTTACCAACTATTTGAATTTGCCCGATGTCGTTCTGGTGAGGCTGCTCGCGCTGGGCACAGCTTTCTACATTCCCCTTGGCGTGCGCCGCGGATACATCCAGGGAACCCATGCCTTCAAACCTCTGGCATTTAACTTCATGCTCGAGGGACTGGTTCGCCTGGGCGGGATCGTCCTGCTGACCAGCCTCGGCTTAGGCGTAAAAGGTGCCGTGCTGGCCAGCGTCCTGGCCATCGTTGTCTCTTATTTCTTCGCGTATCCAACTCCCAGCGTCGCCCGGCTCAATCTTCGCCGCATTCCGGGCTCTTTTCGCGAAGGGCTGCAGGCGATCGTTTTCTTTTCCAGCCAGACCGTCATCAACAACTTCGACATCATCCTCGTCAAACACTTTTTCCCTCCAGATCAAGCCGGCCTCTATGCCGCCGTCGCGCTCGTCGGCCGCCTCGTAAATATGTGCGCGTGGTCGGTGGTCAATACCATGTTTCCGGTTTCCGCCGCCGCAGACCCCGGCGAACAAGAGGACAGATCAGTATTGTTCCTCTCCTTCGGCATGGTGTTTGTCATCTTGACCGTCCTCATCTGCGGCCTCTGGATGGTGCCTAATTTCCTTTGGAAAACGCTCTTCGGAGCTCATTTTGCCATGACCAACTACGGTTCCCTGGCTTCGCTCCTCATTCTCTATGCCATCACCACCGGCGTGTACTCGCTCAGTTCCGTGATCATCACTTACGAAATGTCGCGCAAAATCGCGAACACGAGCTGGCTGCAGCTAGCCTTCAGCGCCATGCTGACGCTCGGCGTTTACGCCTTCCATGACTCCCTGCGTGAAGTCATTCTCGTACAACTCACGCTCATGGTGGTTTTGCTGCTGACCCTGCTCGTCCCGCTCCTGCTGCATCAGGCGACCGCCGTGGTTTTGAACACTTATGGCAGCCTCCGCTTACTTCGCCCCATAAGCGAAGAAGAAGTTATCGCCGACTTTCTCAAGAGCGAGTTCCATCATTCCGAATTTGACGGATATCGCAGCGAGTTTGACGAAGTCGTTAGCCGCCCCAATATCACCGATGCGAAAGAGAATGCTGTACGGCGCGCGCTCCTCTTCCTGCGGCGAGGCCCCATGTGGCGAGAGTTGCCGCTTGACACGAGGTGGTTCGAGGTCGAACTCACCGCCGAAGATCTTGCTCGCATACGCTTTTTCCCGCGCGCCCAGTGGCGGCGCGTTGCTCGCGGCAGCTTTTATCTAACCGATGTGGTTGAGCGCATAAGAGAAAGATTCGAAGGCGAAGTCGACGACGAGTTTCTTCAAAAGCTGCGTCGCGTTAGCAATGGCGTTCAGGAAAGCAGCGTCAATCCAACCGTTCTGCTCATTGGCGTCGGCGATAAAGGACCGTTGACGATTCTTGACGGCAATCACCGCGTGGCCGCCGCCATGTTGTCGCAGCCGCCTGTGTTACTCCATCGTTTCCAGTTCGTCTGCGGATTTTCCCCCGACATGACCGACTGCTGCTGGTATTACACCAGCGTCAATACGCTGCTGCGCTACTTCAAGAATCTGGTGCGTTATTTCTCGTACGATCCAGAGTCGGATATTGGGCGCTTCCTCGAGATGGAAAGCGATTCGTAGAGTGGATAAGCGATAGCGGTTGCAGGCGCGTGAACGATTGTATTCAATGGCTGATGCTTCAATAGATCAAGTTGCGATCTCAGCGACGTGACGATCAATGATTCTGCTGCGGCTCCGGCGGATTTTCAACGGGCTGCGATGGCTTAGCCGCAGTACTCGGCTCCTGCACCACTGAATTGTCCCGCCGTAGAAGCAGCACGGGCTCTCCCTCGCGGCGGCGAGCAGCGTGCTCCTCGCCCAATTTGGTGTCAACTTTGGCGTCGCTGTCTTCCGCAACCTCAAGCAGCTTGCGACCTTCGGCCGCGCGTCGCGTCGCCAGGACGACCTTCTCCTTCGCTCCATCCGCTTTTTGCGCGCTGTTGTAGAAAAATTCCGCCGTCTCCCGATCGCCCTCTAGTTCAGAGACGTACCCAATATTGTTCAGCGCAAATGCATTGCTCGGGTCGATCGCGTACGCTTTGCGGAAATCTTCATTCGCCGTCGCTGGATCATTGCGATTAATCGCTGATACGCCGCGAAGATTCAACTCCGCCACCCGCGCCTCCGGAGTATTATGCGTTTCCATATGGCGGTTCAGCGCCTCGGCATTCTGCGCCGCCATATCGCTGGCGGCTTTTCCCTGCCACGAACGCGACATCGTAACCACCGCCGCAGCATGCGAATGACGATCGGCAGCGGCGCCATAATATTGCATCGCTTCCAGCGATTCGCCCTCCATCTCTTTGGCGACTCCCAGATTATTCAGCGTGAATACGTTGTTCGGATCTTTCTTCAGAGTTTGCTGCAACAACATGTCGGCTTCCGGAGCACGTCCCTCCGAAAGCAAGCGCACCGCTTCCACGTTATCGTGATTAATTTGCAGCGGTAGTTCCGGGACGGCGAGCGCTTCATTGATCGGCCGGCCTTTCACTTCCTTCGACGATGACTGGTCGATGATCGCGTCCGTTGCCTGCTTCGCCGCCAGAACATAAAAATTCTGCGCACGTTCTACCTGGCCTTGCAGTTCCGAGGTGTAGCCGAGATTGTTGAGAGTGAACGGGTCGTTCGGATCAAGCAGATATGCCTTATAGAAAAGGGACTCCGCCTTCTTGTAATTGTGTTTCTTGATCGCCTCAACTCCCTCGCGATTCAAACGTTGCACCGGCGTAAGGTGGCTGCGCTTGGGCAGATTAAGTTTGAGATCTCCAGCGTGCGCGTGCGGAGCTAAGCTCGCAGCACCAGCCGCTATCAAAGCGATCATCATCCATCGCGTGCATCGCGCTCTCTGCCATCGAGTCCAAGACATGAAGCCATCCCTCAGCACTGAACTTTTCACAATATTTTGGGCACATATTCGATGCCAGGGCAGGGAATTGGTTTGTCATCCATTCGCTCTTTTTCGCCGCAATTATGGCTACCCCGCCCCCGAGAAATGGCATCCAACAGCAGTCTCAAACTTCAGATTGCGGTCCATGGGGAGCAACTGTGCGCAAAATTTTGCTGATGTGGATTATGAGTGGCTTGACGCTAATCGGCATCGCCTATGGGCAAGCCGTTCCGATGCAGCCCGGCCAACCGCCATCGTCGGCACAAGCTCCGCCGGCAGTCGTTCCCCCATCGGCGGCACTGTCGCCCTCCACTTCGAACACCTCCGCGCCTGCGCCCACGCCCGCCAGGGAAGATAAGGGAGAAGAAGCCTCACGCTCGGACACTGCTGCGGAGACCGCGGCTTCGGATAACACGATCGACCCCGCCAGCCTTCTGCCCGATCTGCCTGCGCTATCAAAGTCCAAAGTGACTCTAGTCGGCGGCACCATTGAAAAGCTTGATCGCGTGCGCGATCAACTCATCGTCCGGCCCTTCGGTGGCGGAGGCCGCATGAAGATCCTCTTCGACGCGCGCACGCGCGTGTTCCGCGACGGCCAGATAACGTGGCCGACTGAGTTGAAAAAAGGCGATCGCGTTTATGTCGACACCATTTTGAATGGCACTAACATCTTCGCCCGTAACATTCGCTTCAACACCAACGTGCCGCAAGGCGAGAGCCAGGGATCGGTCGTCTCTTACAATGCCGATCGAGGCGAACTGCTGGTGCGCGATGCCCTCTCGCCGCAGCCAATGCGCGTACGTTTGAATTCCGCCACGTGTATCTTGCAGGGAGAACGCGCGATATCCGCGAGTGAACTAGAAAGTGGAACCCTCGTCGCGGTGAAATTCGATTCCGAGAATAATGGCCGTGATGTGGCCCGCGAAATCTCCGTGCTCGCTCTTCCCGGAGCCACCTTTACCTTTGCCGGCGAACTCGTGGCCGTCAATCTGCGCTCCGGCCTTCTGGTGCTAAACTCCGTCACCGATCACAAGACTTACGAGATTAATTTCGATCCATCGAGGTTCGCCGTCGACGACAAGTGGCAGCAGGGGACCGACGTCAGCGTCCAGACCCGCTTCGATGGCACTCGCTATACCGCCCAGAACGTAACTATCATTCCAGCGCCGAAGCCCTGAAGTTGCACGGGCTATGAAGTATGTTAACCACGAATCCAGCCCGCTGATGCACTAACGATTGCGCGTCGTTATTACATGTCAACTTAGTATCAGCGAACTGGAATCTTCCCCGTTACGAGTTAATACATTAGTTCCCCGTACCGAAGTAACCTTTTGTTAACAGTGATCCTCTGCTAAGCTGGCCTCGATTTTCAAACCTTTCCGGCCAATTCATAGGAAATCTACAGGCGGGCGTCGCCTCCCTACCGTCTTGGCCAAAGTGTGATTTGAGTTAGTAAAGCGAACCCCGACTCGCCCCGCTTTTGAGGCCAGATGTGTAAACAATTTGCTGTTGCAGCCATACTCGTGGCTTTGCCGATGGTGTGTCCGGCAGGGAACTATGTTGTGCCGACCACGACGGTCACCGCGCAAACATCCAATAACACGAGCGCTGCGAATAGCTTCGCCAGCCAATCGAATGGCAACCTGGGAGCGGGAAATATCAGCAAAGACGATATTCACACTCTGCTCTACGACGGAGCGACTACCAAGATTTACGCCCACCTGATGCTCTGGTTTGGCCAGAACAACCACATGAACGTCGGCTATAGCTCGACCGACCCCGCGCAGATCCACCGCCAGGTTACCGATATGATCAGCCGCGGCATCGATGGCGTGATCATCGATTGGTACGGCCCCGGCAACTCCATCGACGAAGCCACGCAACTCGTCATGGCCGAGGCCGAAAATCATCCCGGATTTACATTTGCGATCATGGTCGACCAGGGCGCCATCAAATGGGACTCCTGCCAAGACTGCTCTCCGCAACAGGCGCTGATCGCACAATTGCAATACATCGAACAAACGTATTTTCCTTCGCCAGCTTATATGACCATTGGAGGAAAGCCGATGGTCACTAACTTTAATATCGACCTTTCTTACTCGGTCGATTGGGGTGCCGCGGCCGCTGCACTGAGCACACAGCCTGTATTTCTATTTCAGAATAACAACGGGTTCACGCACACGCTCAGCGATGGCAGTTACTCATGGGTAATGCCGACCACCACCGATTACGGCATGAGTTATCTCACCAGCTTCTACGATACGGGGATGACGTTCCCGAGCGAGCAAACTGTCGGCGTCACTTACAAAGGATTTAACGACACGCTGGCATCCTGGGGATCGGACCGGATCATGTCACAGCAGTGCGGTGAGACCTGGTTGCAGACATTCTCTGAAATCAACGGCCTTTACAGTGCCACGAAGCCGCTGCCTGACCTGCAACTTGTCACCTGGAATGATTATGAGGAGGGCACCGAGATCGAGTCGGGAATCAGCAATTGCTTCAGCCTAACCGCCTCGGCCGCGTCCAATAACTTGCAATGGACAATCAGTGGAAGCGAGAACACTATCGATTCTTACCGCGTATATATCAGCGACGACGGTCAGGATCTCATGCAGTTGGCCGAACTCGCCTCCGGCATCCGCTCAATCAACTTGTGCAGTTATCCAATCCCCAGCGGAACCTACCAGTTATTCGTGCAATCAGTGGGCAGGCCGACCATGTCCAATTACATGGCGGGGCAGGTGAGTTACTCCCCGGCATGTGGCGGAGGCGGCACCAACCCCGTAACCTTCAGTGCGTCTCCCGCTGCGCTGACGCTTGCCTCCGGCCAATCCGCCACACTCACTGTGACTGCGACGCCGCAATCGGGAGCGTTCAACAATGCCATAACGCTCTCCTGCGCTGGCCTTCCCAGTTCGTTAAGCTGCTCCTTCTCGCCCGTCACCATCACTCCCGGCGCGAGCAGCGCGACCTCCACTCTTATCATCACCGCCGCTCCCGTGGTTGCGATGCAGTCCCGACAGCGCGGTGGGAATCCGCTCTTTGCGACGTTCTTGCTCCCCTTTGGAATAGCCGGCTTTGTGTCCATCGCCAGTTTCCACCGCCGGGGCTTGCGTCGCCGGCGCCGGCTGGGTTCCGTGGCCCTGATGTGCGTCATCGGAATCAGTATGGCCGCCGTTTCTTGCGGCGGAGTCGGATCCGCGACTCACAGCTCCCCCGCTCCGAGCACTTACTCCATTACCGTTGCCGGAAGTTCTGCTCCCGTACAACTCTCCACGACCGTTGTCGTTACCGTTCAGTAAAGATTTGCCCTCGTGCCCATTTGCCGGCGTGCGCGGCATCGCCGAACGATAAAACCAACTCAGCGAGTCGCGTGTGATCGCGCGTAACAGGAAGGATTTCGAAGGCACCCAGTTGGGCAACCTGCGCAACCTCGCCGCATACTTCAACGCCTGCATGCGCCGTTGCAACTCGAAGTGGCGAAGATATTTCTGCACAATGTTTGGCATGGTCATACGCAACGCAGCGGAAAAATTCTGATTCGCCATAGCGTGCTGCTGCGCCGGATCTTCGAGAAAGCGGATAATATAATCCGCGAGGTCCGCCGCATTTCCTGGCTTGTAAAATCCTATCGCCAGTTCCTCTCCCTCCGCCATCTGCCGAAAGTCTGCCAGGTCGGCGCACACTATAGGCACACCGTAAGCGCAGGCCAGATGAGCCACTCCGCTACACCCCGCCGACGAAGAATAGGGCATCACAGCCACCGATGAACTCTGGAAAAGATTGGGTAGATCGTCCTCAGGAACATACCCGGTAAACTCAATTCTAGGATTCCACTTCCACTGTTCCTTAAGAGATTCGACGTAACCACGGGCATGTGGATGATTCCCGCCAGCAATCACCAGCTTTGCATTCGGAATCTTTTTCGCAATGATGTCGAAAGCCTCGACCATCAATTCGAGCCGTTTGTAAGTGCCCCACTTCCCGAAAGCAAGAATCTGATGCTCAGGATTTCCTCGCCGCGAAAAGTCGGGTGGCTCCGGCCGCCGTGTCAGAATTCCATGCGATCGCACGTGCACATTGTCGCTGCCATATTTTTCCGTGAGGATCTTGCGATAACCGGGCATCAGCACTGACACCGAATTCGATAGCAGCAAAATTCTCGTAGCCAAAGCACCCGCCCGACGATAGGTCCGCGGAAAGCGCACTCCAGCATCCTGCAAATTGACAGTATCCATGAGGTGATGCAGTGTGACGTGCGTGTAGCAGCCATTTAGCCGCGCCAGCAGCGGCGTCATCAGGCCAGAGAAAGCAACCAGCGGATTACGCCCGAACGTGCTGAACAGAAGATTAAACCACACGACATCGGGTTTCAGTTCGCGTATAGCCTTGACGATGCTGCGCACGCTTGCGGGATCATTAAACGACCAGCAGCGTTGTACGGAGAACTCCGGCAGTTCCGGTTGGCCGCTGTCAATTTTATCGGCGAGGATGGTAAGGCTCAAAAATGGATTGCGATGCAACTCCTGCGCGATATGAAGTCCATATTCACTGAGTCCTCCGTGGCTCGGCGGAAAACTGGTCACCAGACAAATCTTCATTCTTCTCCCACCCTCACCAACGGGTCTAGCTTCGATGAGCTAGCTCCTAAAGATGTTGCTGCTAGGAGTGCTCAGCGCTCACACGAAATTCAATAACTTGAAAGTTATTAATTCGATGCGTGGAAGGAACGAGCGAAGATCCAACCCCAAACCGAAAAACATTACGATCGAAGCGCTGACACAGTAGGAAAAGCCGGCTGCACAAGCGGCCATTGCTTTTGCAGCGCCTCCGTTATTTTGGCCTTCGTCGCTTCCACGGAGAGCGGCTCGATCAGAGTCATATGGCCACTCAGTCGGCTCAAGGCAAGGTAAGACTCGCGGTTCTGCAAAAGGAATTCGATAGGATATTCCGGTTTCCGTTCACGCGCCAAAGCTGGGTCGGCGTCAATCAGAAACGCGGCATCGGGCTTCGGAGCGAGCTTCAACACCAGGCCGGCGAATACTCGCAGCAGCCAGCGCGGCAACGCGACGTTCGCCAATTCGTCATAGATATAGCGATCGAAAATCACCACATCCACGTCGTCGTCTGTCTGGATACGAAATACCGTGAAAGCGAGATTCACCGCATCAGCGAGATAAAGAAAAAATCTCGCCGCCATCACCGGCCACGACGATACGTTCTTATCTCGCCGGTTCAGAGGCTTTGCCGGAGTGCCAATCCCCCTGTCGCCTTTGAAAGCTTTATAACTTACAGCTTCTCGGAATTTTGGGAGGACCACCACATCGTCCCAGAAAGTGAGCAGCCTGACGCGCAGGCCAACCTCTTCGAGTTGACTCTTTAAGGAGTCAATCTGAGTGCTCTTGCCAGCCCCGTCGATCCCGGAAAAAGAGATGATTTTTACCGCTCGATCTGACTCTGACATAGCCGAGACAATTCCCCACGAGATGCTCATCGGGATCAGTGTGCTCCTGGCGGCTTGCTCGACGTGGATTCGGTCAACGCCACCACCGTCCCAACCGCTACGCACGCGCCAATGATCGCTCCGGTCCTTATTAGAACCGTGCGAAGCCGGCGCTGTTTGGCCGGCGCAATAGCAACCCCCGCCGGTTGAGATGCAGCGACACCACTCACATACGGAGCCTCAGCCGCGGCTGTACCCACGGGCCTTTGTGGAGTAGCCGGAGCATCTGGCGTCTGCGATTGAGCTAAGATTCGCGTTCCCGACGATTGCTGATTCGTAGCGGATTGCCCGACCGTCGTGCTCGGGCTATCGGGCAGCATACTTGGTCCAGATACCGATAGCGGGGCGGAATCGGACTGCGAGCCCGTTTGCCCTTGATTACTCTCAGCGGCTTGTCCCAGAGCGGGTAATACTTCACCGAATGACGACCAAAGGAGTAATCCGCTCCAAACGACATGTGCCAGTAGCTTGTGCCGTAGCGTCATTTTTGTCTCCCGCGTTTGCGCTTTACGTGGTTACTCAAACACCGACACATCGTAATTCGGCAAATCGTGTTCAGCTGGCTGCCTTGAGATCCGCTAAAGCTCCGTATACGCCGGGTAATGGCTCGGTTTGCGGAATTGCAGGCATAGTGAAAGCGTGGAAACTCTGCACCGCTTCGTCAGTCGTCTCAAAGGTTTCAAACAAACGGTCGACCCGCATTAATTCCAGAATCGTTGCCGCCGCCGGCGAAACTGCAGCCAGCTTGAGATCTCCATCGCGCTTCATCGCTTCCTGCACACAGTGCAACAGCATCTCCACACCGGCGCTGTCCATGTATTGCACCAGTGAACAATCGAGAACGATGCGCGGACGGTCAGATCCGAGGATTGGATCCAGTTCGCTGGAACAGGTTTGCACGTCCCGGTGGTTCAATCTTTCCGGTAACTGCATTATGATCACGGGCCCACTCTTATGCATTGTCGTTACTCCTTCTATAAAATTGGCACCCAGTCGGCATATCGCTTGAGCTGTGTGCTTTTGTAACATCATCAACTTTTCCGCTTCCCTGTTACGGCTTCAACCGTCCGTTTCAGGCGCAACCCATCATGGCAAGATTTCCTTTCGCCTCTTTCTTGACCGCCATATTTGCCCGAATCAAGCTCGGATCGGCGATCTCCAGCGAGACGTTGTGCGCCAGATTCAAAAGCTGGTTGCCTTGTACCACCGCATGACACATATCGAGCCAAATCCCGACATACGTGTTCGTAAGAATCGAACTATCCTCGACTACGGTTCCGTAATCGACGAATGAAAACCTTTCAATATTGCTGAAACGCGTGATTAAAGTATCTTCCCTGATGACCGACCCGCATCCGAGATACGCCGGAGCTACGATGCGAGCGCGCCGGTCGATCTGCGCTCCCTCATCCACCCAAACTCCGGGTCTGATCTCCTGGCCCACCGGAACCACCTCGCAGCGTCTGCGAAACGCATCCGCAACCAGGCGCCGCAGATCTCGAGGATGTGCCAGACGGTTGACATATTCCTTCACGAAATAAGTCACTGGCCACCCGCCGTCTTTGCCCGTCCGCGGCGTAGTTTCAGGGTCCGCAAACATTGCTTGTGCCGCTTCACCGCAGCCGGAGATCCACAAATCCAGAAATCCTTCGTTGTCGGAGGCGCGTGTTACCGTTTGCCGCGTCTGTCGATGAAACTGAAAAAGATCGACGAGATCAGCTTCCAGATGCGCGTTCGCTTTGCACACGAAGGCGTAATCGATGCCGTTCTCCGAAAATTCCTCTAAAGCTTTAGCCACTCCCGTCCAAACATTGTCTGCGACCACGGTGTCGACATTGCTGAGTAATGAAGTTCGCCACGCCGGCAACAGATCGAGAGCGCCCGCCTGCACCTGTATGGAAATCGTTTGCACATCGGCTTTCACGAAACGATCAATGGTGCGTTCCATCACCGATCGTCCGAGGACTTCCACACACGTTAAAGGTCCACTCGCAAGAAAGTCCGTTCGCTCGACAGGCGAGGCCTCGGGGCTGCCCACGTTCGCGAAGGCCTTCCCGCTTTCTGGCTCGACTACTAGAATGGCCCCTAACGCCACAGACATTGGTCCTCTCAAACGGTCTTTGTCCCAACTCCGTGCGCTATTCGCTGGCTGCGCTATACGACGCGCCGTACAAGCCAGACAGATGGCTCAGACTGTCGGTTTGCGGAACAGATCCCTCCTCCGAAGCCTGCACTGCTTGACGGCGGCGGACCGTCTTTTTCTTGGGGAACAGCAGATCGCGCATTTTCAGCTTCGCCTTGTGAAGCTGCGATTTTGAGTTTCCAATGGAGCAGTCCAGCAGTTGCGCGATCTCGTGATGCTGATAGCCTTCGACCTCGTGCAGAGCGAAGACTGTCCGGCAGCCTTCCGGAAGTTCCTGGATCGCGCGGCGCAGAGCGATGCGATCGATCGCGCCCGAGAGTGCCGGATCATTCTTTCCGTAATCGCGCCGCACGTTCGATTCCGGCGACACTGGCTGGTCGAGAGAAATCGCTGGCGGCGATTTCCGGCGCCGAAGTTTCATCAGCACCGTATTCACCGCAACCCGATAGAGCCAGGTCGAAAATGCCGAGTCGCCGCGGAAACTGCCGATGGCGCGAAAAACCTGCAGGAATGCTTCCTGCGTCAGGTCCTCCGCCTCGGCCACATCTTTTGTCATCAGCAGGCATACCGAATACACCCGCTTCTGATGCATCTGGAACAGCGTCGCAAAGGCTTGCTCGTCGCCGGCTTGCGCGCGTTGAACAAGGGTGCGCTGGGAATCATCCCAGGTAGCTTGTTTCTTGGCAGGAACATCGGGAACCACATTAGGAACCACGTTCGTTGCTGTCGCGGAAATTACGCAAGTTGCCACGGTAGTCTCTCCTTCGACGCTTATTGCTCTGTAGATTTCGGGAGCATTCAGCTTTCAAAAAGAGATTAGAGAAATCGCCGCGTTCGTCGTATCGGGTTGGCTCTGTAATTGACTGCGAGTCTCGCTGTACGGCTATTACTTTTTCGGATGAGAACTAACTATTTCCAGGAGGGAAACTGGGCAACTTTTTCCAGCCGACGGCGAAAACCGTGCAACTTTTTCCTGAGAAACAAATGCGCGAAGAAATTAAGACGCCGAATCGCCCTGCGAGTACGGTAAATCGTGCAGATAATCTCGGAACGGGCTGTAGAAGCCGACTGCGGGATGCTTACGGTTAATACAGCTTGAATCCCACCTCTACACTGATCTGCACATTCACCGGCTTGCCGTCTTTCATTGCTGGTGCGAATCGCCATTGCTTGACTGCTTCAACGGCCTTCGCTTCCAGTCCATGCCCCAGCCCGTGAATCACGCGAATATCACGCGGACGCCCCTCAGTATCGACGATCAACCAAAGAATGCACGTGCCTTGTGTCTTTGCATCGCGTGCTTCCTCTGTGTACTGCGCCTCCGGCGTAGAAACCGGCTTAGGCGCTGAGATACCGCCGCCGACTTTGAACACTCCGCCGCCAATGCCGCCACCGGTACCCTGGCCAACGCCTGGCCCGTGACCCACTCCCACTCCGCTGCCGCTACCCGATCCAATGC
Source organism: uncultured Acidobacteriaceae bacterium (assembly GCA_963800565.1). Taxonomy (GTDB): domain Bacteria; phylum Acidobacteriota; class Terriglobia; order Terriglobales; family Acidobacteriaceae; genus Acidiflorens. The sequence goes on along the minus strand of CAWDBM010000006.1, from coordinate 483,784 downwards.
CGCCGCCGGAGCCGATTCCATTCGATGGGGGCGCTGATGGAAGCACACTCTTGGGATCCCCCAGAGTTGGCATGTGATTTTCCGCGACTTGTATTTGCGGAGGCGCGACCACCGTTGGCTCGACCGCGAGTTTTGGCTTTTCATTATGCACGACGATCGAAGGCGGCGTGATTTGCGTCATTGCCATCTTCGGCAACTTACCCTTGGGCGCCTCGAGTTTCGCATGCTCGCCGCCTCCTCCGCCTCCGCCCACCTCTTTCTTCGCTGGCGCAAGAGTGTACGTATCTGGCGAAGGTGCAATCAGTGTCACCGTTTCGTGAGGCTGAATCTTCTCCGCAATTTGGGAATGGAACGTGGCGCCCAACAAAATCAAGCCGATCAGAACGGCATGCACTACTGCCGAAACCGCCAAGCCATTCGAACGATAATTGTTGTAGTGGCCCCAGATGGCGTCCGGCCCGGCATTAGACTCTAGAGCTAAGGGAGCGCGACTTGCCCGCTCGCCTGCAACGCGGGGACTGCCGAGTTTGGCCGTCGGTGGCGCGAACGCCGCTCCATCGGCATAAGTAACACTTTCCTGATTCGACATTGGCGCTCCTTCTAGGTCCCAACCTGCCATCCCGCGAAACTCGCGGATCTTTCTTGCACTCGTTCTTGCCGACTGCCTCAGTTCATCTCTGGAGGACACGCTTAAGATGCGCCATGCTGTCGAGCGGTTTACACACTGAAAATCTCTCAGCGACAAAGTGTTCGCTTTCCTGACACCTGTCACCTGCTCTTTAAGGAAGGGGCAGGTGCCAGATCCTCCCGCGGACCCGGCACCTGCATATGGAGGGCGTCGTATCGAGGAACTCAGAATAGCGGCGTACCGCTATACCCTCAATACCGTCCGCACTGTATTTGCGTAGTTGGCGCCTCTGGAAAAACCGGGGAAAACTCTCACAGTTTTCCGCGAACTGGAATTTGTGACGAATTGTTTAAGGAATTTGCTGAGAAGAGAATCTCGGGAAGCCCGGTTGAGATCAGCCTCGAGCGTTGAGCACTGCCACTTCGCGTCCCGCCGATTTGCTAAAAGGAACCACAAGTTCAACCAGCGTGCCAGGATGCGTATTGGTCAGCCGCAGTTCGCCACCGAATTCCTTGGCTCGTTGTTTCATCCCGCCGATGCCGATTCCAACGCAGTCGGGCTGCAGTTGAGCAACTGCCTCCTCGACTCCCTTACCGTCATCGCGCACCGTAATAACGGTCGCATCCTCCCTTTGAGCCAACCCAATCCACACATTGTGCGCTTCGGCGTGGCGGAAGACGTTGGTGAGCGCCTCTTGAACAATACGGAAAATCGCGGTTTCCACATCTGACGATAGCCGAGGAAAATCACTGGGCTGAACATCGAGATAAGTTTCTATCCCGCTGCGTTCTGTCAGGCCCTCAAGGTACCAACGCAGCGCCGAGATCAGACCAACTTCGTCGAGCAATGGCGGATGCAGAAGATGAGACAAACTGCGCACCTGCTGAATCGCGCGATCGATAATATCGCTGGCTTCGATGGATGCTTGCTTGTCCGCTCCCGCCGTCTTCCTCTGAGCGGTTCTGTCCAACACCATCTTGGCCACCGCCAGTTCCTGTCCCAATCCGTCGTGCAGATCGCGAGCGATGCGGCGCCGTTCTTCGTCCTGCATGGTCATCAATCGCACAGAAAGCCGGCGCAGGGCGGCCGTTCGCTCATCCACCATCTTTTCCAGTTCGGACGCATTGTTGCGAATCGACTGCTCCAACACCTTGCTGTCGTGAATGTCGGAACAAGTTCCATACCACTTGATAACGTTCCCTTCGTCATCGCGGATCGGCACCGCCCGCGAACGGAACCAGCGATATTCTCCGTTCCTTCCGCGCATACGATACTCCGCTTCGTAGTTCCCCCCCGATTGATCGGAATCCAACCAATGCTGCAGACTGCGCTCGCGATCGTCGGGGTGCAGGTAATCCCACCAGCCGAGGCCAATCGCCTTTTCCGGGTCGGCCCCAGTAAACTCATAGAATCGATCGCTGATGTAATCCCTGGCGCCGTCCGGTTGTTTACTGAAAATAATGTCTGGAGCAGTCCGCACAATCGCATCCAGTTCCTGATGTTTGTTTGCCAGTTCACGATTGAGCACCAGCAAGGCCAGCGCTTTGCTCTGCAGCTCTTCCGTCCGCTCGGTGACCCGCCGTTCCAGTTCCTGGTTCAGCGTTTCCAGTTGGCGAGTCTTACGATGAAGTTCGGCGAAGATACTGACCTTCGCCCGCAACAACTCCGGAATCACCGGAACGGAGATATAATCCACCGCCCCATGCTTGTATCCCTTGAGCCGGTCGACATCGGTAAGATGGACCGCTGAGATAAAAATGATCGCAGTCTTCTGGAAGCGCGGATGCTGGCGAATCATCGTCGCCAACTCAAAACCATCCAGCTCCGGCATACTCACATCCATCAGCACGACCGCGACGTCATTCTTCAGCAGATGTTCGAGAGCCTCTTTGCCGGATGTCGCTTGAATCAGATTCTCGTTGAGTTCCCCCAGCATGACCTCATAGCTCAATAGCTTGGCGGGCTGATCGTCCACCATCAAGATATTGATTTTTTCCTTTGTGGTCATCTGTTTCTCCGCCGCACCAATCGCAAATTACCGAACAACATTACGCCCGCAATGGACACACTGGCAATCTCGTCGCGAAGGGATTTACCGGTGCAGCCACATGCGAAGCGCCGAAAGCAACTGCTCTGTATTAACTGGCTTTGCCAGATATTCCGAAGCGCCCGCTTCCAAACACTTCTCGCGGTCGCCCTTCATCGCCTTCGCGGTCAAGGCAATGATTGGCAACCTGCGCAGTGCAGACTTTCGCCGAATCACCTGCATCGTTTCGTAGCCGTCCATCTCCGGCATCATGATATCCATCAGCACAATCGCCACATCCGGCGTGGATTCAAGGGTGGCAATCGCCTCGCGGCCCGTGCCTGCGGTGAGCACCGTCATCCCTCGCCGTTCCAGCACGCTGCTCAGCGCGAAGATGTTTCGAACATCATCATCTACCACCAGCACCTTTCTTCCCGCCAGCGCGTCATCCGTGCTGTGCAGACGGTCGAGCATCTTTTGCTTTTCGATCGGAAGGTCAGCCACCACGCGATGCAGGAACAGCGCCGTCTCGTCGAGCAGCCTTTCCGGTGACTCAACTCCTTTCACCACCACGCTGCGCGCCAGGCTGTGGAGCCGCGCATCTTCGTCGGGCGACAGTTCCTTCCCTGTAAACACCACCACCGGCAAGTCGCTCAGTGCCGGAGTATCCCTGAACTTTTCCAGCACGTCAAATCCCGACATATCCGGCAACCGCAGATCGAGCACCACGCAGTCAAATGCCTCCTCGTGAACAGCGGCGACCGCCTCCGCCCCCGTTGAAACCACCGTGATGTCGATGTCTTCGTATCCCAGAAGCTCACGAATCGTGAATTGCTCTGCCGCGTTGTCCTCCACCACCAGCAAGCGCTTCCGCCGCGGAGTCGCATACTGTTTGATCCGCGTCAGCGCCGCCTCGATTCCTTCCTGCGTAGTGGGCTTGGTTACAAATGCGAACGCGCCACGCGCCAGTCCGTGATGCCGGTCTTCATCCAGAGTCAGCATCTGCACCGGAATATGACGCGTCGCCGGATCCTGCTTCAAGTGATTGAGCACCGTCCAACCCAGCATGTCAGGTAGAAACACGTCGAGCGACACCGCTGTTGGCTGATACTCGCGAGCTAACTCCAGCGCCTCCGCGCCGCGAGTAGCCACCAGAACCTTAAATCCCCTGTCGCGAGAAAGATCGCACAACACGCGAGCATAATGAATATCATCCTCGACAATCAGCAGGACAGCATCGCCCGGCTGCAGATTCTTTCGATCATCGGCGATGCTCTCGACCACCGGACGTTCTGGCACCCGAACCGCCGATAGGGGAAGAGTCGAAGCTGACGATCTTTGGTCCGCCCCCGAAGAACGGCTCGCCGAAGCCCCTACATACGTTTGCGGCAGGTAAAGAGTAAACGTGCTGCCTACACCCGGTGCGCTGCGCAGTTGGATTTCTCCGCCAAGCAGGCTAGCCAGTTCGCGGCTGATTGCCAGTCCGAGGCCGGTGCCGCCGAACTTGCGGCTGGTGCCGGCATCGGCCTGCTGGAAGGCTTCGAAGATGATTCTTTGCTTTTCCAGCGGAATGCCAATGCCCGTATCCGCAACCGCGAAAGCCACGACCGTCGCGGCATTTCCAAGAATCGGATGATCCTCGCTCCACCCATCCTTGGCCACCGATACCGACAGCTTAACGCCGCCTTGTTCGGTGAACTTGAAAGCATTCGACAGCAGGTTCTTCAACACTTGCTGCAAGCGCTTCGAGTCCGTAACAACGCTTGGAGAAAGGTTCGGATCGGTTTGAACCTCGAAATTGAGGCGCCGGTTCTCCGCCTCGTGCCGGAACGGCCGCTCCACCATGTCGAGCAGATTGGAAACGAAGACCTCTTCCGCTTCCACCGACACCGTTCCCGACTCGATCTTCGACAGATCGAGAATGTCTGTGATCAGGTTGAGCAAGTCCGTGCCCGCGCCGTGAATCGTGCGCGAGAACTCGACCTGCTTCGGCGTCAGATTGCCATCCGGATTGTCGCTGAGTTGCTGGCCCAGCACCAGAATACTGTTGAGCGGCGTGCGCAACTCGTGCGACATGTTGGCCAGGAATTCCGATTTGTACTTCGAAGTCAGGGCAAGCTCTTTGGCTTTCTCTTCCAAAGCCCGGCGTGCCTGCTCGATTTCCTGATTCTTGCGTTCCACTTCGACGTTCTGTTCGGCCAGTTGCTGCGCCTTTTGCGCCAACTGTTCGTTGGTCTGCTGCAGTTCCTTCTGCTGCATTTGCAGTTCAGTAGCCAACTGTTGCGACTGCTTCAACAAACCCTCTGTCTGCATCGTGGCCTCAATACTGTTGAGCACAATGCCGATGCTAGCCGTAAGCTGTTCGAGAAATGCCAGGTGCGAGGTTGTGAAGTTACTAAGCGAGGCTAACTCGATAACTGCCTTGACGCGATCTTCGAAGAGCACCGGCAGCACGATCACGTTTTGCGGAACCGCCTCGAACAATCCCGACCGAATGGCAATCGTGTTCGACGGCAATTCCGAAATCAGCATGCGCCGCTTTTCCGCCGCGCATTGTCCGACCAACCCCTCGCCAAGCTTCAATCGCCGCAGATGGCCATCCTCGCCGTCCCCGGCAAACGCCGACAGCAGCACCATCTCCGCCGATTCTTCCGATCCCATCTGATAGATCACGCCCTGTTGCGCGTTGACCAGAGGAGACAATTCCGACAGCAGCATGCGTCCGACGGTTGTCAGATCGCGTTGCCCCTGCAACATACCGGTGAAGCGGGCCAAGTTTGTCTTGAGCCAATCTTGTTCGGTGTTGCGATCGGTTGTCAGGCGGAGGTTGTCAATCATCGTGTTGATGTTGTCTTTCAGTTCCGCCACTTCGCCGCTGGCTTCCACCTGAATCGAGCGAGTTAGATCGCCCTTAGTAACTGCGGTCGCCACCTCTGCGATCGCGCGCACCTGGTTAGTCAGGTTGTCGGCCAGCAGGTTAACGTTGCCGGTAAGATCCTTCCACGTGCCGGCCGCACCTGGGACGTTAGCCTGTCCGCCGAGTCGTCCTTCCACGCCGACTTCGCGAGCCACTGTCGTCACCTGATCGGCGAACGTAGCCAACGTGTCGGTCATGTTGTTGATGGTTTCTGCGAGAGCCGCAACTTCGCCCTTCGCATTCACCGTCAGCTTCTGAGTAAGTTCGCCGTTAGCGACAGCAGTTACGACCTTCACAATGCCGCGTACCTGCTCGGTAAGGTTGGCCGCCATCACGTTGACGTTGTCAGTAAGATCCTTCCACGTTCCGGCCACACCGGGTACTTGCGCCTGCCCGCCCAGCTTGCCTTCCGTGCCGACTTCGCGCGCCACGCGGGTTACTTCAGCCGCGAACGCATTGAGCTGATCGACCATCGTGTTGATGGTGTTCTTGAGCTCGAGAATTTCGCCTTTGACATCGACCGTGATCTTGCGCGACAAATCGCCGCGGGCCACAGCCGTAGTAACTTCGGCAATATTTCGCACCTGGCCAGTAAGGTTACCGGCCATGGCGTTCACCGAATCCGTAAGATCCTTCCAAGTTCCGGCGACACCGGATACGTTGGCCTGTCCGCCGAGTCTTCCTTCGCTGCCCACCTCGCGAGCCACGCGCGTAACTTCAGCGGCAAACGATCGCAACTGCTCGACCATCGTGTTCAGCGTTTCCTTAAGTTGCAAGATTTCGCCGCGGACGTCCACCGTGATTTTCTTTGACAGATCGCCGTTAGCGATAGCGGTCGCTACCTCGGCAATGTTACGCACCTGGCCAGTAAGGTTGCTGGCCATGAAGTTCACATTGTCTGTGAGATCTTTCCAGGTGCCAGCAACACCCGGAACCTGCGCCTGTCCGCCGAGTTTGCCGTCGGTTCCGACTTCGCGAGCCACACGAGTAACTTCGCCAGCGAACGCGTTAAGCTGATCGACCATCGTGTTAATAGTGTTCTTAAGCTCAAGAATTTCGCCCTTCACGTCCACCGTTATCTTGCGCGACAAATCGCCGCGAGCCACAGCCGTAGTAACTTCGGCGATATTACGCACCTGGCCGGTAAGGTTGCCGGCCATCGAGTTCACTGAGTCAGTAAGATCCTTCCACGTGCCGGCGACGCCTGGCACGTTCGCCTGTCCGCCGAGTCGCCCTTCGCTGCCGACTTCGCGAGCCACACGCGTAACTTCGCCGGCGAACGCGTTCAGCTGATCCACCATGGTGTTAATCGTCTCTTTCAGCAAGAGAATCTCGCCGCTGACGTTCACCGTGATCTTCTTCGACAAATCACCGCTCGCAATAGCCGTCGAAACTTCAGCGATGTTACGCACCTGGCCAGTAAGGTTACTGGCCATCGAGTTCACGGAGTCCGTGAGATCTTTCCACGTTCCGCCGACGCCCGGAACCTGCGCCTGTCCGCCAAGTTTGCCGTCCGTACCCACTTCGCGAGCTACGCGCGTAACTTCCGACGCGAACGATCGCAACTGATCCACCATCGTATTAATGGTGTCTTTCAGTTCGAGAATTTCGCCCTTCACGTCGACCGTGATCTTGCGCGACAGATCGCCGCGAGCCACAGCCGTTGCGACTTCGGCGATGTTACGGACCTGGCCAGTAAGGTTGCTGGCCATGAAATTGACGTTGTCCGTAAGATCTTTCCAAGTACCGGCGACACCCGGAACCTGCGCCTGACCGCCCAACTTACCTTCCGTTCCGACTTCGCGCGCCACGCGAGTAACTTCCCCAGCGAACGCGTTGAGTTGGTCCACCATTGTATTAATGGTGTTCTTGAGTTCGAGAATTTCGCCCTTGACGTCCACGGTGATTTTGCGTGACAAATCGCCGCGAGCCACAGCCGTAGTGACTTCAGCGATGTTACGCACCTGGCCGGTAAGGTTGCCCGCCATGGAGTTCACCGAGTCCGTCAGATCCTTCCAAGTTCCGGCGACCCCAGGCACGTTGGCCTGTCCGCCAAGTCGGCCTTCGCTGCCCACTTCGCGAGCCACGCGTGTAACTTCGCCGGCGAAACGGTTGAGCTGATCGACCATCGTGTTCAACGTTTCTTTCAGCTGCAAAATTTCGCCGCGAACGTCGACTGTGATCTTGCGCGAAAGATCGCCATTCGCAATCGCCGTAGCCACTTCAGCAATATTTCGGACTTGGCCAGTAAGGTTGCTGGCCATGAAATTGACGTTATCCGTGAGATCTTTCCAAGTTCCGCCGACGCCCGGCACCTGCGCCTGCCCACCGAGTTTTCCTTCAGTTCCCACTTCGCGGGCCACGCGCGTCACCTCGCCAGCGAACGCATTCAGTTGATCCACCATCGTGTTAATGGTGTCTTTAAGTTCGAGAATTTCGCCCTTCACGTCGACCGTAATTTTGCGCGACAAATCGCCGCGAGCCACAGCCGTAGTCACTTCAGCAATGTTTCGCACCTGGGCCGTCAAGTTCCCGGCCATGGCGTTGACTGAGTCGGTAAGATCCTTCCACGTACCTGCCACGCCGACGACCACGGCTTGTCCGCCAAGTTTTCCGTCCGTTCCCACCTCGCGGGCGACGCGCGTCACTTCTGACGCGAACGATCGCAACTGATCCACCATCGTATTGATGGCTTCTTTGAGTTGTAGAATTTCGCCGCGCACATCGACCGTAATTTTGCGCGACAAGTCGCCGCTGGCTACAGCCGTAGCCACTTCGGCGATATTACGCACCTGGCCAGTCAGGTTGCTCGCCATCGAATTGACCGAATCCGTGAGATCTTTCCACGTTCCGGCGACGCCTGGCACCAGCGCCTGGCCGCCGAGTTTGCCATCCGTTCCGACTTCGCGGGCGACACGCGTGACCTCGGCCGTGAACACGCCCAACTGCTGAATCATCGTGTTGACGATATTTGCAGACCGCAAAAACTCGCCTTCCAGCGGACGTCCGTCCACGTCCAAGCGCACCGTTTGCGTCAGATTCCCCTGCGCGACGGCAGCAATAGCCCGCGTAACTTCAGCCGTGGGACGAAGCAAATCTTCGACCAGCGTATTAACCGAGACCTCCATCTCGCCCCAAGCGCCCCTCGATTGATGAAAACGGGTGCGCTCACGGGTCCGTCCTTCTTTGCCCACCACCTGCCCAACGCGCTTCAATTCCAGCGCGATGTGCTGGTTCGCCGCAACAATTTCATTGAAGGTATCGGCAATCTTCCCTGGCAGTCCAGTCCACGATCCCGGCAACCGCACTGAGAACTCTCCATCCCGCATCGTCTGCAAGCTGGCCAGAATGGCCGTTAGTTCCGTCGAAACTCCGTCCGCCGATTGCAGAGTCTCTGTGCTCTGTAAGCGGTGGTCACCATTCCCATGATGTACCTTCGTCTCGCCATCAGCGACCGCTGTTCCGCTGTTCCGACGACCGGCTTCCGAGTCGTTATTCGCGACCGCAGTTGAAGCGTTCCGATTACCTCTTTTCATGCATCCCCCATTTACCTTGCATGTCTCTCACTCGACGGGAAAGACGGAAGGAGAAAACTGAGCTGCGATGGAGCCTCAGTCCGACATTTTCCCCCAACACCAAATACGTACACCCGGCGGTCCGGATTGCGCCCTTGACGCAAATAGCATCAACCCGTAGGCCACTGTAGATGACACTAGATGAAACTGCTGGAATCTACGGACTGCCTTAATTAGGTAACACGACGTTCACGGCCTTGACTCTAGGGTGTTTACTGTATCGGGTAGTGGGTGCGCGTTCCAACTCTTCGGAGCCACTGCCGGCTGGAGCCCGGCCTCCTCCTACAGGATCCACCCTAGTGTCAACGCTGCAGCAATACTGTAGCTTGTATGGATCTATCGATCGCTGGGTTCAGCCAAGCTTCTTCTTGGCCCGAACCGCGCAGTTCTGGAGATCTCCTCATGGCCTCAGTTAAACCAGCCGCCTACGGGCTTTACTCCCAGGATGTTGCCTTGCGCGAAGTCATAGGCACCTTGAACCAAGCCGGCTTCGGAAATGAAGACATCTGCGTCATGCTCTCCCCCACTCATCCCATCTCCACCGTCGTGCGCGATGCCCGGATTCTCGATCCGGAGCGAAAGACCGACCTCAGTGCCGGTATGATCGGCTGGCTCTCCAAATTCGGCGCGGTCTTGATCCCCACCGTCGGCTTCTTTGCCCGCTCCCAGGCCTTCTTTCACGCCATGATGGCGGGCATGAATTCGCCCGCATTGTGCGCCAGTTCGAGAACACTTGTTGCCCTCGGCTTTTCCGAATTCGAAGCCGAGCGCTTCGAAGACCATCTCCACCGCCGTGGCGCCTTGATTTACTTATCCTGCGACGAAGCCGCCAAGAGCAATTGGGCCATCCAATTATTGCAACGCACCGGCGCCAAAGAAACTGCGACCCTGGATAGAAATCAAGATTTGGATGATAAAGACAGGAAACTGATGTCCGAAGCCGCTGCCTAGCCCGACCCCCAACAGCCTTTTCGTTGGGTCCTGCCTCTGCGTGCTCCGCGTCCTCTCCGGTGGAGGTTCGTGTTAGACCCGCGATCAACACCAGGCTGGCACGAAAATAGATGCGCGCGAAAATAGAAGCAACGACCGGCAGCAATTCCAGATGTTATCTTTATCACGGCATACGATCCGCCCCATACACCTTGCATGGAAGTTCTCAAAACACTTTTTGAGCGCCATTTCCACACGCCGGTCGAGCGCGTGCAGCCGCTGCAAGGTCAGCTCGGCGGTTCGGGCCGCAAAATCATTCGTCTCTCAAGCGACAAACTCAGCGCCATCGGCATTCTCTATGACGTGCGAGAAGAGAATATCGCTTTCCTCGAATTTTCCCGCCATTTCCGCCGCCACAGCCTGCCCGTGCCCGAGATTTTTGGCGAAGATCTAGCCCAGGGCGCCTATCTGGAAGAAGATCTTGGCGACACCACTCTGTTTGAATTCCTCTGCGACCATCGTCAGGGCGCGACAATCGCGCCCGAAGCCGTCAACGCCTATCGCCAGGTTGTAGCACTATTGCCGCGCTTTCAAGTCGAAGCCGGTCGCGACCTGAATTACAAAGTATGTTATCCGCGCGCCAGCTTCGATCGTCAATCCATAGCGTGGGACTTGAACTATTTCAAATATTATTTCCTGCGACTCGCCGCCATCCCGTTTAATGAACAGGCGCTGGAACACGATTTCAGCCGCCTCACGAAATTGCTTCTCAGCGCGCCCCGCGATTTTTTTCTCTATCGCGATTTCCAATCTCGCAACATCTTGCTTCGTGACCGCATTCCATACTTTGTCGACTATCAAGGCGGCCGCAAAGGCGCCCTGCAATACGACATTGCTTCGCTTTTATATGACGCAAAAGCCGATCTGCCGCCCGATCTGCGCCAGCAACTCCTCGATCATTATCTCGACAGCCTCGCCGGTTTTCTTGATCTCGATCGCGACACGTTCCTCCAGTTCTACTATCCCTATGTTTACGTTCGCATCATGCAAGCCCTCGGCGCTTACGGCTTTCGTGGCTTCTACGAACGGAAAGAGCATTTTCTGCAGAGCGTGCCCTACGCCCTGAAAAATCTGCGTTGGCTGCTTCACAATGTCGAACTGCCGGTTGCACTGCCTGCGCTCATGGAAGCCTTCAAGAGCATAGTGGCGTCCGAAAAGTTGCAGGGCCTCACCTCTGATCCTGGAAAAACCGAAAAACTAACTGTGCGTATTTTTAGTTTTTCGTTTCACCGCGGCCTGCCGCAGGACGACTCGGGCAACGGCGGCGGTTTCGTTTTCGACGGCCGCAGCCTTCCCAATCCCGGCCGCGAAGAGCGCTTCAAATCCCTCACCGGCAAAGACCTGCCCGTAATCGAATACCTCAATCAACAGGAAAGCGTCCACCAGTTTCTCGCGAATTCGGCGGCGCTTGTGGATGCCAGCGTCAGCGCCTATCAGCATCGCGGCTTCAAGCGCCTCATGGTCTCGTTCGGATGCACCGGCGGCCAGCACCGCTCCGTCTATCTGGCCGAAGAATTGGCCAAGCATCTGCGCGCCGACCACAGTATCGACGTGATCGTGCGCCATCGCGAACAGGAGCACCTGAACTCATGAACGCGCAAATCAAATGAAAGCGATGATCCTAGCCGCTGGCCTCGGCACGCGCCTGCGTCCGCTCACCGACGATCGTCCGAAAGCTCTGGTCGAGATCCACGGCCGCACGCTCCTCGAGATCACGCTCTCGCGCCTACGCACCGTCGGAGTCAATGAAGTGATAATCAACGTCCATCACTTGGCCGACATGGTTGTCGATTACCTTAAAAAGAAAAACAACTTCGGCATGCGCATCGAAGTTTCTCGGGAAGATGTGTTACTCGACACGGGAGGCGGCCTGAAAAAAGCCGGACATTTCTTTGTGACAGGTTCCCGCCCCGACGAACCCTTCATCGTGCACAACGTCGACGTGCTCAGCACAATTGAACTGGCGCGCATGGTCGAATTTCACAATAAAAATCAGGCCCTGGCGACGCTCGCAGTGCAGGGCCGCAAAACCTCCCGTCATTTGTTGTTCGATAGCCAACTCCAGTTGTGCGGTCGTCAATCGAACGACCATCAGCCCGAACTAGTCCGAAGCGGCCAGGCACTGCATCGCCTGGCATTTGGCGGAATCCACATCATCTCGCCGCGTCTGCTCACTATGATGATCGAAGACGGCGCATTCTCCATCATCACCACCTATTTGCGCCTCGCCGCCGAAGGAGAAAAAATCCTGGCCTTCCGCGCCGACGAATATTATTGGCGTGATCTCGGCCGGCCAGAGAACATCGCGCAAGCCGCCGAGGATCTAAAGCAAAATGTAATTGCACTCGACAGCTGAATCTCCCTGTGGGGTTTGCCTTCGTGTTCCTCGGTGTCCTCTGTGGTTAAGCTCTTTCTCAGACGCCGCAATCCCACCACCGGAAAACGATACTGTTTGAGTCACCCGCGCCGCGTCCGTCTAACTGATACCCTGAATGAAGAAACCAATTTCCGGAGACCGCGATCATTGCCGCCCGTATCAGCACCCATAGCCAACGCCCAGGAAATCTCCAAAGCCTTCGGCGCCAATCCGCTCTTCCAAAATGTCTCGTTCACCATTTCTGATGGTGATCGCATCGGCCTCATCGGCCCTAACGGATCCGGCAAATCCACCCTGCTAAGAATTCTCTCCGGCGACGTTGCTCCCGACAGCGGCGAAGTATCGCTGCGCAAACGCACTCGTCTCGCCTATGTCGAACAAGACTCACGCTTCGATCCCGAAGCCACCGTGCGCTCGGTCATCGAAAATGCCCTCGATCGCAGCGGCGTCTCAGGCACGGAGCGCGGAGCCCGCTTCGCCGAAACTCTCGGCCGCGCCGGTTTCGAAGATGTAGAAGCCCGCGCCGTCGAGTTATCCGGAGGCTGGCAAAAGCGCCTCGCCATCGTTGAAGCCCTCGTGCAGCATCCCGACATCCTTCTTCTCGATGAACCGACCAACCACCTCGATCTCCACGGAATCACCTGGCTCGAAGATCTCCTGGAACAGGCCGCCTTCGCCAGCGTAATCGTCAGCCACGATCGTTATTTCCTGGAGAACGTCACCACCGCCATGGTCGAACTCAATCGCATCTATCCCGAAGGCTCGCTCCGCGTGCAGGGCAACTACAGCACCTTCCTCGAGAAGAAAGAAGAATTCCTGCACGCCCAATCCAAGCGCCATGAAGCTCTTGAGAATCTGGTTCATGGAGAAATCGAATGGCTTCGCCGCGGGGCCAAAGCCCGCACCCGAAAATCAAAAGCCCGCATCGGCAAAGCTGGCGAACTCATGGGAGAGCTAGCCGATCTCAACGCCAGAACCCGCACTGGCACAGCGCAAATCGATTTCTCGGCCACCGACCGCAAAACGAAACGCCTGATCGAACTGCAGGATGTCGCGTGCACGATGGGCACCAAAACGCTTTTTGAAGATCTCAACTTCATTCTGACCGCTGGAATGCGAGTAGGTCTCGTAGGCCCCAATGGCAGCGGCAAAACCACGCTGCTCCGCTTGTTACAGGGAGATCTAGCTCCGGCCGAAGGCGAGATCCGCCGCGCCGACTGGCTGCGGATCGTCTACTTCGATCAAACCCGCACTCTCGATCCCGACGTTACTCTCCGCCGCGCTCTGGCTCCAGACGGCGATTCCGTCATCTATCGCGACCGCGTAATCCACGTCGCCGGATGGGCCGCGAGATTCCTCTTCACCGGCGAGCAATTAAGCCAGCCCGTCGGCCGCCTCTCCGGGGGCGAACGCGCCCGCGTCCTGATCGCGCAGCTAATGCTGCAGCCCGCCGACATTCTCCTGCTCGACGAACCGACCAACGACCTCGATATCCCAACGCTCGAAATCCTGGAAGAAAGCCTGATCGATTTCCCCGGCTCGCTCGTCTTAGTTACGCACGACCGCTACATGCTCGATCGCGTATCCACCATCGTGTTGGGGCTGAACGGAAAAGGGGGAGCCAACACCTTCGCTGACTATGCGCAATGGGAGCAGTGGCAAGCGCAGCGTTCGAAGGCCGACGCAGCAACCTCAACGGCTTCGCAGACGCAGTCGGGCTCTCCTCCGTCAATGACCGCAAAGAAGAAACTCTCCTACCTCGAAGCCCGCGAATACGCGACCATCGAGCAACGAGTGGAAGACGCCGAGCAGTTGGTGCAAGCCAAGCGCGCAGAGCTAGAAGATCCCTCCAATGCGACCGACGCCGCGCGCTTAGTCACGGCGCAATCCGAACTCGACGCCGCTCAGGAAACACTCGATGCCCTTTACGAGCGTTGGGCCGAACTGGAAAAAAAGAACGGCTGAGTGCGACTCCAGTCAAGACCCCATAGACTTTCAAAACGAGTCCGCTACTTAGCTCTCTTAATCGCGATCCCCATGACCTCGAAGTGCGCACCTCGCACCAAACTCGCCGCTCCAAGAAAAGCCCGAGCCGGAAACGGTTCGTGGAAATACGTCCGGTACACGCCATTGAAAGTGTCATACAGCGCAAGGTCGGTGCAGAAGACCTGCACTGAGACCAAGTCATCCATAGTCATCCCCTCACTTTCGATGACTCGCTTGACACCTTCCATGGCAAGTTTGGCTTCTTGTTCCGCGCTAGCCGGTGGTTTGCCGGTGGCATCGAAACCTATGGTTCCAGCGACGTAAAAGGTGTTTCCTACCAGAACGCCGTCACTGAAAGGCAAGCCGCTGCGCGCCACCGACGGATGCAGAACCACGTGCTTGCGGTCAGTCTCCGCTGCCGATAGCGAGATTGAAAATAACTGAAGAAAAGCGAGTCCGAAAATGAGCGCTTTCATGGGAGCCTCGATGAGTGGATTTGCAATGCGGAAGCAGCGTACCAGTTGGCCGTCCGAGAGACAAATGGTTGGCGTGGCGCACTCCTGACGAGATACGTCCTTCGTCGGACTTAAGGGCAATCTACCTTACAATAAATTGCGTCGGGAATGAGCCTCCGTCTGACGCCGCGCCAGACCGCCCTGCGAATTATGCCTGTCTTACGTATCGACAACTACCTTGATGACTATCGCCTGAGGGCGCAGGCCAAAGATATTGACGAATTGGCTGGACGGCCTAACAAGCGGTCCACCACGGAATACGTCAACCAGCAGATCCTGGCCGCTATAGACCTGAGTCAGTCTGATGTACTGGTTGACATCGGCTGCGGTGACGCAACCCTGATGAAAATGGCGGAGGGGCGCGTCTCGCAATGTGTCGGAATCGTGAGCACGGAGGAAGAAAAGGCGAGATTGGAATCTAGCTTGCCCCGCTTGCGCTTCATCGCATCCACCGCGCAAAAGTTGCCATTAGATTCTGCCAGTGCTTCCAGGATCGTTTGTAACGGCGTGCTGACTTATTTGCCAACGAGAGAAGATGTGCAATCCTCGTTGCGTGAGATGGCAAGGATCGCTCGTCCCGGCGCCACCATCTGGGTGGGCGAGATTTTCGAGATCGACGCGTATACATATACGGGATGTATCGCGGCGCTTCCATGCCTGCCTTCCTGTTGCACCTGCTTAGACACAACGGCCTTCGATCTTTTCTAGGGATGATTCGTCGCTGGCTAAAGGCAATTGCCGGCAGCCAGCAGATCATCTTGAACTCCGCCGGAATGTTTTACGCGAGCCCTGAGAAAATGATTTCGATGGCCGAAGCCTGTGGGCTGCGCCTGAAAACTCACTTCCGCCACAAGGAATTGGACCAGGCCGGCGACGTTGTCGAATCGAAGTTCAGCTACAACTACATTTTCACCACGGCCTGACCTTAGGCCTTGGCAAAATCAATAAACCCATGCTGCACATCGGTCCGCATGAGCTTCGCGCGCACCTTGTCGCCTACGTGTAACCCCTGCCCGCCCTGCGCCAGCAATCCTTCCATGTGCGGCTGGAGCACGCGAACAAACGTCCCCTTAGGAGTAACTCCCGTGACGATGGCATCAAACGTCTCGCCCAAACGATGCATCATCGCCATGGCCGACAGCCGCTTCGACATATCCCGCTCGACCTTGCGGGCCGCATCTCCCTTCTGCGTGCAATTAGCGGCGATAGCGGCAAGGTCATTATCCGTATAGGGCCCCGGCTTCCCGTCGAGCAAAGATTTGATCAGCCGCTGCGTGACAATGTCGGCAAAGCGCCGATTGGGCGCCGTCGAGTGCGTATAATCCTGCACCGCCAGCCCAAAATGCCCCTGCGCAGGATCGCCCGGACGCTCCAGCACATACTCGCCCGGCCCAATCAGCTTAATGGTCGCCAGCGACAGGTCGGCAAAGTGGTCGGGGTCAGCCGCTTTGCGCTTCAAAAGAAAATCATTCAGCGCCCTCGAATCAGGCTGTGCTGGCAGCTTTTCCCCGTGCGCCGCCGCCAGCCGCACAATCCCGTCCCAGTGCTCGGGAGTTCTTACAATGCGCCGCAGCGAAGAAACTTTTTCCAGCAGCCGCGCCACCACCCCATTGGCGGCGATCATGAAGTCCTCGATCAGTTCGGTCGCGCGATTTTTCTCCACCGTCGCCACCCCCGTTACCTGCTGGTCGAGCAGCAGCGGAATCACTTCCTCAGTCTCAAGATTCAGCGCTCCATTCTCATAGCGCAGCTTTCGGAGCGCCTGAGCCGCTTCGTCCTGCAACTTGAGCTGAGTCTGCAACTCGGCCGATGCCGCAACTTTCGGCGGAGCCGCGCCCTTGCCCTCCAGCCAGGCTCCAATCGCGTTATAAGTAAGTTGTGCCTTGTTGCGCACCACCGCCCGATACACATTGCTCGAACCCAGCGCCCCTTTGCCATCGACCACGAACTCCGTGACCACTGCCAGCCTGTCCACATCCGGCAACAATGACGACGCACCCGTCGAGAGTTCCACCGGCAGCATGGGAAAAATGCTGACTCCCGTATAAACAGTAGTCGCCTCCTTCTCCGCATGTTGATCGATGGGAGAATCCTTGGCAACAAAAGCATCCACGTCGGCGATGCCGATCATCACTTTGATGCCGCCATCGGGCAATCGCTCGGCGACCTCGATCTGATCGAGATCCTTCGAAGTGTCGTTATCGATCGAAGACCACAGCAGACCGCGGAGATCACGCACCTTCTCCGAAGGCGCAAGCGCCGGCGGATGCGCCTTGATCGCATCCAATTGTTGCTGCGTCGCCGGGGGGAAATTAGGTTCAAAGCCGCGCGCCAACATCACCTGCCGCGCCATCGCCTGAAGATCAATAGTAGGAGTCCGAAAATCGCCCATGCGTCTCAAAGGCTAACACGATCCGCGGGCATTGCAGGCTCGCGCTCCCTTCGTGAACCTTAGTGCCCTCGGTGGTGAAGGGTTTTCCCCCTGTGCCACTCTGTGTCCCCTGTGGTTAGTCTCGCGATCGCAACGAGCGCCCGCGAGAATGAATGAGCAGAGGATAAACCCCGTGTTATCCTAGTAACAGCAGCTGCGTTTTCCTCCGAGACGATTAGGACCGATTCCCGCAGTTCCCTGAATATCATGATCTCAGTTGGCAATGTGTCCATGCGCTACGGCGCTAAAATTCTGTTTGATGAAGTTTCCACCGGCTTTACGCCGGGGAAGCGTTACGGCCTCACCGGCCCCAACGGCGCCGGCAAATCCACCTTCATGAAGCTCCTGACCGGCGAACTCGAGCCGCAGAAGGGAACCGTCGTCCGCCCGCGCAAACTGGGCGTTTTAAGTCAGGACCAATTCGCCTTCGATAAATATCGCGTAATTGACGCCGTGATCATGGGCAACCGCCGCCTGTGGGCAGCTCTCGAAGAGCGCGAAATCGTCTACGCGAAGGCCGAGATGACCGACGCCGACGGTATGAGACTTGGCGAACTCGAAGGCATCGTCGGCGAAGAAGACGGCTACACCGCCGAAACCGACGCCGCAATTCTCCTGCAGGGTCTCGATATTCCCGACGAAATGCACGAACGCAAAATGTCAGAGCTACCCGGCGGGCAAAAGATGCGCGTCCTTCTGGCGCAGGCTCTCTTCGGACATCCGCAGGCGCTGCTGCTCGACGAGCCCACCAACCATCTCGATCTCGACTCCATCCACTGGCTAAAGAATTTTCTCAACCAATATGAAGGCGTGCTGATCGTAATCTCGCACGATCGCCATTTCCTCAACGGCATTTGCACTCACATCGCCGATATCGATTACGAGACCATCATCACTTACACCGGCACCTATGACGACATGGTGATCGCGAAGACGCAGATTCGTTCGCAGATCGAATCGCAAAATGCGCAGCGCGAAAAGAAAATTTCCCAGTTGAATGAATTCATCGCCCGCTTCGCCGCCGGAACCCGCTCCAGCCAGGTGCAATCAAGGCGCAAGGAAGTCGAACGCCTGCAGGTCACGGAACTAGCGAGGTCGAACATTCAGCGTCCGTATCTGAAGTTCGACCAGAAAAGGCCGTCGGGTAAACACATTTTAGAAGTCGAAGGCATCACCAAGTCTTACGGCGACGCCAAAGTGATTTCCGGCTTCACCGCAAGCGTGCTCCGCGGAGAAAAAATTGCCCTGATGGGCCGCAACGGCTCGGGCAAAACTACGCTGGTCAACGCGCTGCTAGCGAACTCTCCGACAATCTCAGAATCGGAGCTGCGAAAAACCAGTGGCTACGATGGTCCCTTTCTCGACAAGGGAAAAGTTATCTGGGGCCACGAGGCCGCGGTCGGATATTTCCCCCAGGATCACAGGGCGGTCATCGAGCCCGGCATCAAGGTTCTGGAGTGGCTGCATCAGTGGGATCCGTCCGCCTCCACCGAAGAAATTCGCGGCATCCTGGGCCAGATGCTTTTCCCGCGCGATGACGCTGAGAAGCGCACGGACGTGCTCTCCGGCGGAGAAGCGGCGCGCTTGCTCTTCTGCAAGCTGATGCTGCAAAAACCGAACCTGCTAGTGTTCGACGAGCCCACCAACCACCTTGATCTCGAATCGATCAACGCGCTAAATATTTCGCTGCAACGCTATCAGGGAACGGTGCTGCTCGTGACACACGATGAAGATCTGATCGATGAAGTGGCAACCCGCATCTGGCACTTCGAAGGCACCCACGAAATTACCGATTTCAAAGGCGCCTACAGCGAGTACGAGACTGTCCTCGCGCAAACCCCCGCCTTGTCGGCAAAAGGTAACTAGAAGGGTTGCTAAGAAATTTGTCATCCTGAGCGAGCGAAGGGGCGGTTTTTTGCAACTCGCGGCTGATTGAGCGCGACGATCCGGAATGCACCCTACTCGCTCTGCGCCGGTTTGTGAACGATCGCCAAATCGGAATCTTTCTTCCGTTTCTTTTTTGCACTCGCCCGCTTCTGCGACTTACCCTTTCCGCCGACGATGTCGGCGACGCTCGTGCTCTCCAGTATCTTCGCCGCGGCGTCGCGCACCTCCAAGAAAACGCCGTAGAGAGCGCGATGGTCGGGATCGGTAACGATCAGGCTGCGCAGTTGATCCGCATCGCCAAAGGGCGCTAGCGGCCCATCCACCAGACGAATGATCTCGCTGAGTTTGATCTCTTCCGGCGCGCGCCGCAAGCGGTAGCCGCCCTTCGCGCCCCGTACGCTTTCAACGATGCGGGCGTTCTTCAGTTCCAGCAGAATCAACTCCAGAAACTTCTCGGGCAGGTCGCTGTCAATCGCGATGTCACGAATCTTGACCGTTTCAGTCCCGTAACGCCGGCCAAGCGTCATTACCGCTTGCAGCGCGTAGAGCCCTTTTTGCGAGATCTTCAATCTCGTTTCCTCTCTATGTTATTAACCGAAGCACCTATCGCGACGAAACCATCCTCATCGCCGGTTCGCCGATTTCGTCATGCGATTCGCCTTCGAGGCAAACCCGGTGCCACCATTCCAGGTTGAGCAGTCGCCAGAAGCGATCGGCATTGTCGCGATGTTGCGCTCGATGTTCGTTGAATAGCTTTTCGACCGCCTCACGCCGGAAGTAGCCACGATCAAGGCTGCGCGGTTCCAGAAGCATCGCGCGAATCGCGTCGAGCCTAGAGCCCGCGAGCCACGCGCTCCACGGCGTCGGAAAGCCCATCTTCTGCCGGTAGAGAATTGAGTGCGGCAACAAATCTTCCACCGCCTTTTTCAAAATCCGCTTGCCCGCTAATCCCTGAATCTGCACCTCTCGCGGAATTCGCGTTGCGAATTCCACCAGCACATGATCGAGAAAGGGCACGCGGCTTTCAATCGACGCCGCCATGCTCATGTTGTCCTGCTTCATGAGCAGTTCAACCAGGTAAGTCTTGATATCGGTGTAGAGCAACCGCTGCAGCATTTCGCCCGACGAATGGTTCCAGTAATCGAGCACATTCTTATATGCAGTGCTGGGCGAGGCTTCTCGCGCGAATGCATCGGTCAGCAACCCGCGCTGCTCCGCTTCGCCGAATGCGGAAAAGAAATTGTCGAAATAAAAAGAAGCCCAGGAATTCCCATCCTTGGCTAGAAAGGTATGTTCCAGCTTCCGGCGCGCCGTCGCACCCAGCAGGGAAGATGTCGCAACCGTATTGCGCAGCCCGCGCCGCAAAAAGCCAGGAACTACGCTGCGATACGCGCGGTCCATCGCGGCGTTCTTCAGAGTAAACGCGTATCGCGCATAGCCGGCGAGCGTTTCATCCGCGCCCTCTCCAGTCAGCACCACCGTGACTCTTTCGCGCGCAAGCTTGGCGACAAAATAAAGTGCCACGCTCGATGGCCACACGATGGGCTCATCTTCATGCCAGATCAAATGTGGTAGCGCCCCAAAAAAATCTCCTTCACTGACCAGCACTTCATGATGCCGCGAATGAATGTAATCCGCTACCGTCTGCGCGAAGGGTAATTCGCTTTGCGCCTGCTCTGCGTAACCGACCGAAAAAGTTTCCACTGGCTCGCGCCGCAGCTTTGTCATTAGCGCCGCGACCGCGCTCGAATCCACCCCGCCGCTAAGAAATACTCCCAGCGGCACATCGCTCATCAAGTGGCTCTGGACGGCCCCTTCCAGCAACTCGCGATAGCTCTGGACGTAGTAACTCTCATCGCGCGAAGCGTGCGGCGTTGACGCGTCCAAATCCCAATACTGCTTTATCTCCGGCTTACCGCCGAGACCAATCGTCATCATGTGCCCGGGCAACAGCTTGCCGATGCCGGAGTAGAAGCTATCCGCTCCCGACAAATATCCGAACGCCAGATATTCGGGCAATGCGGCCCGGTTAAACTCCGGACGAATCCCGCCATGCGCCAAGATCGCTTTGATCTCCGATCCAAACAAAAGCCGCTCCGGCGCCAGTTTGTAGTAAAGAGGCTTAATCCCCAACCGATCGCGCGCGATGAAGAGCGTTCGCGTGTTGCGATTCCAGATGGCAAATGCGAACATGCCCCGCAGATGCTGAACGCAATCCGCACCATACTCTTCGAAGAGATGAATGACGGTCTCGGTATCGCTGTGCGTAACGTAGCGATGGCCGCACGCAATCAGTGGTTCGCGCAAGGCGAGGTGGTTGTAAATCTCGCCATTGAAAACGATCCACAGCGTGCCGTCTTCGTTCGAAATCGGCTGATGCCCGCCCGCCACATCGACGATGCTGAGCCGCCGCATCCCAATTCCCAGTTGGCCGTCGGTGTAAAAACCTTCGTCGTCCGGTCCGCGATGAGTGATGACGCGGCACATCTCGCGCAGCGCTGCGGCGCTCGCCCGTGCCTCGCTCCCGAATTCAAGAATGCCAGCGATCCCGCACATTGAAGGCAACTCCGCGTAGGTTGACGAGCTTTACTTAAACGAACCTTATTTAAAACTAACTATGAGTGAAATCGGGCGATAAACGCGAGCCGCCCACCAGCTTTTCAAAGGCAGAGGTCACCGAGAAAGCGTCAGCGTTTGTATTCATTATTCCATCCTGTTGCCGCCATTCGAAAAAATCCGATGAACCGACTGCTTTTAGCAGGGGTTGCTCCTGCCATAAAACCTGCGTGCCACCGATCACCACCAAATGAGCAAGCTTCTCCGCGTCAACACAGCAATAGAGCACTCGCGCGTCCGAAGACCACGGACCAAAACTCCATGCCCCATCGCCCAGTGCGAAAAAGAAGCCGTGGCTCTGGTCATCATAATCCAGTTCGTAGACTTGCACGGCGGCGTGCGCCATGCGAGCCAGCCTGGGCTTATGCGCCCCCTGGCCTGCTTCGAACAGCGCGTCACTCAATCTTCGGCGTTCCCGCCCCACAGGCCCGGAGCGAGTTAGCAGAACCGTCGCCGTCTCCACCGGCAGCATCACCTTGGCATGGCTTCGCACCAGCGGTGCGGGCTGAAACGCGCCATAGGCGGGCGAGAGCAGGGTCCTTGAAACCTCCGTCGCCCAGACCGCTTCTTCGGGCACGATCATCGTCAGCCGATTCTCGTTCTCATTATCTAAAGAGATGTCCGATCGCGCGTTGGGTCTCCATATCTCCACCAGTCCCGGACCTGTCTTTTGAACCATGAGATCGGGCGCGAAGTGCCACCGTATCTCCAATTCATGTTTCGCCCGGCCGACAGCAACGTCGCGCACCAGTGACAATCCGCCCGCAATCTTCAACAGGTGCCGCCGATGCAATACCGGATCTGCCAGCCGCGCGTATCCATTGTGACTGCCCACAAAGTAAGTAAAGCTTTTTCCATCAACCCAATTCTCCGCTTGCACAGTCGGAATGTGAGTCCATGAAAATGGCGCGTCCGCAACCGCCTGATCCGCTCCATCCACGCGCATCGTATTGTGCGCGCCGGTGCCGCGAAAAACGTTGCGATCCACCGGATCCTTCGAGATGTAGACGCCGCTCCCCGCGTCAACCAGCCAACGCTCCCCATCCATCGTGAGCCGCACACTGAGCGCGTCAGCGTGTCCGTGCCCCGAACGTCCCGCGCCCTGCGGGCCCGCATCCACCATTATCGCCTGCACCAACGGCGTCGCATCGGCCAACACGTAAATACCGCCGTCTCGAAATGCTCTTGAACGGACCGCCGCGTCTGCCGCTTCACTCCCGAGATCGTCGACAGCTCGCTCGCCAAACAACCAGATCGATTCCTCCGTTAATCGTGCCGCGGAAAAATGCTTCGAATAAATCAGCGCGCCAATCGCCAGCGGATCCGTCATCTGCTCCGTCCGATTTCGCCGCGGATCCCACAACCGCCCGCCGTCGTCATCGCCGAAACCCTCCGCCGGACCAGCCTGCGCGAGTGTCTCCACTACATCGAGCATTCGTCCCAGCACCGCGTCGAACGCCGGCGGAACTTCCATATCGTTCCGCGCCGCCAACAGCCGCGCATAGAGAAAAAAATCGAGCGCATAAACGTGGTAGTACTGCGATTGCTCGAAATAAACGCCATCCGGACGCACCTGCCGATCCGCCTCCTGCCGGACGATCCGCCATCCCGATTCCTTCCAGCGCTCGGCGCGCGGCATTTGCGGGTACAAAGTTCCGAGAAAAAACAGCGTCAGCGCTTCTCCCAGCAGGTGCGTATTCGGGGAAAAATGAGTCGAAAGATAGCGCTCGATATAGCGCCCATGAAACGCCAGCACCGGCGCCATCTCCGCGCGAAACTCCGCGCCCCCCGCCGGCCCGAGCAACTGATCCACCCAAATCCACGACAAGCTGCGAAAGGCCACTTCCAGCGTGCTTCCCCAGTTGATCCCGAGCGGGTAAGGATTCGCCTTGCTCCAACTCCGCCATTGCGCCAGCAGTTCGCGGGCGTATTTTTCATCGCCGCTCAGCAGTCGCGCTTTCGCCAGCGTCACGAGATGCTGGTGACGGTTCAATTCCCAAATGACTTTGTGATCGCCCACCACGGCGAAATCGAGAAAAGGAATCTTGAACCACGGCTCCAGAGGCGCACGCTTGCCATGCACCGGATCAAGGTGCCAGTCGATCTGCCTCTCGCCATCGTCTGCCCGCTCGAGCTCCGGATCCTGAGCGAACCTCAGATTTTCGTAACCCAGCAGGCGAAAGCGATGCCCGCAAATCTCATCGGCCTCGCGCAGAATTTCGTCCGCTTCATTGGGCAGGTACTTACCCAAAAGCCCCGCGCGCACCGAGGCCTCGCCGCCAGAAAGCTCGCTGTTCGAAGTCTCACTCGCCGAGAAAAGGAAGCGTCCTGGCCGCGCAGCCTTATCTTCATTGAGCGGAAATGACCCGCTGCTCACTCCCAACCGGTGCAGCAGCAGGTCGCGCCGCTTGCCAACGCTCTGCCCCACGCGCACACGAACCTCTCCCCAGTCCATTCGGGAGATGCGCGCCAACAGGTTGTACCATCCAGCCGCCATTCCGGTCTCTTTATCTTACATGCCAGCAAACCGGCCGCCGTCGCCCCATCGGTTACTCTCGTTATCCTGTTCCGGACGTAAACCTAGCGCTGGCACTGGCCGCCGCGTGGCGTTTCGCAGGTACGATCAAGAGTTGTGGGGCAATTTGACCCGCAAGAGTTCCTTCGTCAGGGGAACTAGTAGTGGACTCTTGCCCCGCAGCGCGAAACCCTCAACCGCGCCGGCGCAATGGTATGATGCTGGGCGTTCCATCATGGCCGGAGGCCACGCCTCGTGAAAAATCTCTTCCAACTGGACGCTGTCGACGAGGTGATCTCGCGTATCGACAAGCTTCAGCCGGCGGCGCAGCGGCAATGGGGCAAAATGGAGGTTGCGCAGATGATGGCGCATTGCTCCGCCGCGCTCGACCTAGCCTCCGGATGCCTCGTAAGGCCGCGCGTCCTGATCGGTCGGCTCATTGGACCGATGGTGAAGCCTATCTTCAGCAACGATAAGCCATTTTCCCGGAGCAGCCCCACCGACAAGAGCCTGGTCATATCCGATCAGCGAGATTTCAGCCGTGAACGGGAACAACTCAAAATTAGAGTCCGTGAATTTCACCAGGGCGGGGAAGCACATTGCACGACGAACCCTCATCCCTTCTTCGGCCCGCTCACACCGCATGAGTGGAGCACGGGAATGTACAAGCACCTCGACCATCACCTGCGACAATTTAATGTTTGATCGACTTAGTGTGGAATCGAAACGGAAAGGGTACGAATAGGCGACAAACTGAAGAAGAAAAACCTAAGCGCGAATCGATTTAATGACACGGCAACGCGCTGACCACAGCCATTTCAGCGCCGGGGACACGCCGGCCCCGCAACATCCGATCCCACTAACCGTCACTTACAACCTCAGGGAAGCTTGGTTACATTGGCCGCCTGCGGCCCTTTCTGTCCCTGCGCAATCTCAAATTCCACCTTGTCGCCCTCCTGCAGGCTCTTGTAGCCTTCGGTGGTGATTGAGCTGTAGTGAATGAAAACATCCGGTCCGTCGTCTCGCCCGAGGAAACCGTATCCTTTAGCGTTGTTGAACCACTTTACGGTGCCTTTCAAACGTTCCACGTTCGGCCCCCTCTTTCTTGCGAATTGGCCCGAAAAGGCGCATTTCTGGAGCCCCGCAAAAAATTGTGTAGGAATTGTGCTGCTGACCGGCGGTACTGTCAAGGATTAGCGTCACATCGCCCTGTAAGCGTGGGCACACAGAAAAGCGGCCGAAGGCGCCTTCCGTGAATAAGACGGAAACTGAAATCTCGTACTAGCGCGCCGAACGCCCCATCTCAGCCAGCCAGAGTATTCCGCAGATGGTCTTGGCATCCCGTATGCTGCCGCCGATTGCCATCTTTTTCGCCTCTGTCAAAGTGAAAAATCTCGTAGCGATGCGCTCGTCCGCTTCCGGCTGGGCGATTCCCGCCCGCAGTCCCTGCGCCAGATAGATAGTCATGGTTTCATCGAGAAATCCGGGGCTAACATAGAAATGCAGAATCCGCTTCCACCGCCGCGCCGAGTAGCCAGTTTCCTCCAGCAACTCGCGCTTCGCTGCGGTGAGCGCCGTTTCCCCATCGTCGATGCGCCCGGCGGGCAACTCCCACATCATCGAGTGCGCGGCGTGCCGATATTGCCGTTCCAGCAGGATGCGCGGCTCGCTACTTCGCGCCGTACCGTTCGAGCGTGTGCGCGCCTTGTCGTCAACGGCCCCATCATCAACCGCGAGCACAACGATCGATCCGGAATGTCGTATCACATCGCGCCGTGCGCGCACGCCGCCCGGCTCCTCGACCTCATCGGTCGTGACACTGAACACCGGGCCCTGATAACTCACGCGCGAAGAAATGACGCGCGCCAGCGTCGATTTAGTGCCGCCCGATTTCGTCGCCGGCTTCATTCCTGTTGATTTCATTCCCAAAGGTTACGCCATACCAACAATATAAGGTATGCTGCGCCGGTGAGCCGAGTGGTGACCGGCAGCGAATGCCCCAAAAAACCAAGATCAATAAAGCCGCAAATAAGAAGCCAAGCGTGGCCATCGTCGGAGCCGGCAGCCTGGCCACTTTTCTGGCCGTGGCGCTTCATGATGCGGGCTTCACCATCACCGAGATTATCGCGCGCGATACCGCGTCGTCACGGCGCAAAGCACGCCAACTCGCCGCGAAAGTCGGCTCGCATGCAGTCACCGTTCATTCCGCCCTGCTTGACGCCACTCTGCTGTGGCTCTGCGTGCCCGACCGTGAAATTCGCCGTGCCGCTTTAACCTTGTCGGATCACTTGCTCGCGCGGGTGCTCACGCATCAGAAAGCAATCGCCCGTTACGCTCTGCACTCCAGCGGAGCGCTCTCCAGCCGCGAACTCCATCCTTTACACACTGCCGATGTCGTGGTCGCGTCGGCTCACCCGCTGATGACCTTCGTCGCCGGAGCTTGTCCTTCCTTAACGGATGTGGCCTTCGCGATTGAAGGCGATCATGCAGCCACGCGAGTGGCGCGCCAGATTGTCCACGCCCTAGGAGGAGAAAGTTTTGAATTGCCCGTGGCCCGCAAAGCCGCCTATCACGCCTGGGCGACGATGACTTCGCCGCTGTTCGTCGCCTTCCTGATTACGCTCGAAAAGGCCGCTAGCGCCGCCGGGTTCGCGGCCGGAGACGCTCGCAGAAAAAGTCTGCCAATCATCACGCAGACTTTGGCAAACTACTCGCGCCTCGGCCCGGCGAAATCTTTCAGCGGCCCACTGATTCGCGGAGACGCTGAAACCGTCCGAAAACACCTCGCGGTTTTGAAGAAACGACCCAGAGTTCGCGAGGTCTATATAGCTCTCGCACAAGCTGCCCTGCGAGAGTTGCCGGTAAGGAATCGTTCCCAACTCAAGCGTCTGCTGCACGAGGCTGCTTCGTGAGCTTCAGCCCCGCAAGAAATCATGGGAACAAAAAATTGGTGTGTGGGCGCGGTTTACCGCTGCGATAACTCGGCTATTTTCAGTTCGGGCTTCAGCCGCTGCGGGCAGCCCCGTGAGGTCCACGCCGCGCCTCAATGCTGACCCTTACGATTCGTAAACAGATGCCCCAGCTTCTCTTGCTTCGTCTTCAAATATTCCTCGGTAAATTCCGTGGGCGCGACCTCGCAGGGCATCCGCTCCGTCACCTGTATCCCCGCGCGTTCCAGCGCCGCTACCTTGTCAGGATTATTCGAAAGCAGCCGCACCCGCCGTATGTCCAGCGCTTTCAGAATCTCAACCGGCATCAGAAACTCCCGCTGATCGGCCTTGAATCCCAGGCGCTCATTCGCCTCCACCGTGTCAAAGCCGCTGTCCTGCAGCGCGTAGGCCTGCAGCTTCGCCATCAGCCCAATGCCGCGCCCCTCCTGCTGTTCATAGATCAGGACGCCCGCACCTTCACTGGCAATCATCGACAACGCCATCTCCAATTGCTGCCGGCAATCGCAGCGCAGCGAACCAAACACGTCGCCCGTCAGGCACTGCGAGTGAATCCGCACCAGTGGCGATCCCGAATGCACCTCGCCCATCACTAGTGCCACGGCTTCTTCCGTCTTAGCGCCATCACCCGTCGCCGAAGCCCGAGTAGTAAATCCGTGTATCAGGAAATGTCCCCAGCGAGTAGGGAAATCCGCCGAAGCTACTTGTTTTACCTTCAGAGAGCTCACCACCAAATTATAGTCCCTGGTTATAATCCTATGATTTCGCGCGCCCGCATCTCGAGGGCTGTTGCTTTTGCTTTTCCCGACACCTGCCACCTAGAGCTCTCACCTGCCCGGAGCGCGCGTATAGGCGAAATCAACCGACGCTGCTAAAATTAAACTCGCCGCCGCACGGGGCTATAGCTCAGCTGGGAGAGCGCATCGTTCGCAACGATGAGGTCGTCGGTTCGAGCCCGACTAGCTCCACCATATTTTCAAGCACTTGCGGCGTGATGGACCGGAGCACCACGCCTTGTGTCGTGGTTTGTGTCGAAAACCCCTCGTTTTACTCCCTGATTTGGTCCTTTCTGCGTGCTTGGTCGAGAGTGAGCCCAGCGCGCTTCGCTTGCCTGAATCCTTACGTGAAAGTAGTGCGCCAGTATTTTTGGAGAAACGGGCCGCGCAGTTGCCATGACGGTGCGTCACTGGCTTGCGATTCGGCCAGTTCGGTGATCGTGCTGGAGTTTTGCGAGCATGCAACGAAAGCTATACAGCAATCGCAGTATCCAGAGAAGCCGCAGCGCGGCGGTTCTGGACGTCACTATCTAGACTGGTTCCACTTTTTCTTCTCTAAGATCGATCTGACTCAGAATGAGGATCGTGAAGGGGATAATCGGCAACGCGAACTTCCCAGAAGACGAGAAAAGTGTGGTAGCGCTACCGGGAATCGAAGTTGTGACTCATTGAATTTTGCTCATAAAAATGAGGAATTCTTACTGCTTTCGCACCTTCAACTTACAGCGGACAGAGAATCCCCGATTTTTTGAGCACTCCTTTTTTGCACAATTCATGGTGAAATTCAAGTTCGATTTTCAGGATTTTTTGGGACAAGCTGGGACAAGAAACTGGGGTTCGATACTTTAGCTACCTGCGCGTCTCGCAGTCCCGTCGTTAGTCTGTCGAACCGCTGCGACGACGGAGCCACGCGTTAAGCTCCGGCGAACCCCAAAGGTACTCGCTCCGAGGAGCGGTGTGAGCATCTTCCGCAGAAAAAGCGCGACTAGCGCAGCGAGAACTGCGACAACATATCGTCGTGCATCTGGGGCGGTCATGCGCATGACAGCATGCCTTCAGCGTAAACGGCACAGATTATCACTGCCGTTAAGAACAAAATGCTACTACGAAAAAAACTCCAAATGCAAGATTGAAGATTTTCTTTAATTTCTGCAAGTTAGAAGGACTTCTGTTCAAATCCGGCGGAATTCTAGCGAGCTCGTCCAGTCCACCAGAGCACCCTGCCGATGATGCGCCAACGCGATTCAGTTGCCAGTGAGACTGACACGTACTGCCGATGATCCGAGACCAATACGTCGGTGTGATCGAATCGAATCAACCGCGATACAAGCAACCCCTTCTCGCGGTTCCATGCAACCACAATTCTTCCGACGAGATCGTCATGGGAGGTAACGGCGGTATCGACCGCGATGATGTATCCGTCGAGGATTAACGGGGACATTGAATCGCCCTTCACCGTTAGAGAGATCGTAGAGGCGGGATTTGGGCACCACTTGGCAGGCGCAGCCAGCATCGCGTCCGGTTTCAACTGGTCGAGGTCGGCGACCTTATCGCCCTTCTCGCCCGGAGTCGCAGCGCGGACGGGAAGGAGCGGGATAGCAACAAAGGACTCTTTCTCTGCGGGCAGCATTTTTTCTGCCCCAGCGTGAACGACCTGCACGGTAGCGATTCGGTCTTCGCGTAAACGGCGACCAGCTTTCGGCAGAACCCGCATAACATCCGCCGTACTGAGTCCCGCCCGCCCCCAGAAGAACCAGCAGAGAGGATCACCCATTGATTTCCCGAGTCGGAGGTACGCATCTGCGCCGGGTTCAAACTCCCCACGTTCCCAGCGGGAGATTGCCATCGCCGTTGTTTCCAGTTTCTCAGCTAGTTCAGATTGGCTGAGCTTCAGTTTGCCGCGAACGGCTTTGATTGTTCTAGCCCATTCGGGAAGGACGGCTTTGGTCTTGTTACGAATGCCAACCCACCATAGCTTCTCCTCGATTTACGTACACGAGGATGAGGAGAACAAGAAATTATCTCACTTTAAATTATCTCGCTTTTGGTTCGTTGATTCAAAAGACGATACAGCAAACACCTGATTGATCCAACGATCCTCTCTTGCGTTATAACACTGCTGTTAAACGACGTTCAAAGATCGACATCCCTTGAGTAGAGGGGTGGTTTTACCCTCTAGCACGGTACGCCTCTCTTCTGCCGTACAGTTTCTACCGTATTTAGCGTGTCTGGGCACATTCGGTAACATACCGTAGCGGCAGTGTCGATTCGCAAAGCTTCAACCGAAGCAGAGGACTCCCCCATGCGGCTCCTGATTGTAGACGACCACGAAGTTGTTCGGCGCGGTGTGCGCTCCCTTCTGCTCGAACAATCGGAGTTCGAGGTCTGCGGCGAAGCGGTTGATGGTCAGGATGCCCTCGACAAGGCGCGTGAGTTAAAGCCAGACCTAATCGTGATGGATGTGAGTATGCCGAGGCTAAATGGTCTGGAAGCCACTCGCCAAGTGCGCAGCATTCTTCCCGATTGCGAAGTATTGATCCTAAGCCAGCACGAAAATCCGGAAATGGCTCGGCAGGCTCTCAAAGCAGGGGCGCGGGGCTATGTGGTCAAGAGTTCAATCTCGAAAGATTTGCTCGCTGCCGTCAACAAGGCATCCCGGCGAGAATATTTTTTCGACCCGGCAATTCTGGATCAGACTCCCCCAGACCACATCGACTTTCAGGAAATTCTGCAGCGCAGCGCGGCATTCGAGCACGCTTTGCGTCACAGTGAACAACTGTACCGCTCGACGTTTGAGATGGCGGGGCTGGGAATCGCGCACACCAGCCCAGACGGACGATGCCTGCGTGTAAATAAGAAGCTGTGCGAAATTCTCGGCTACAGCGAACCTGAAATGTTGAGCCGCACCCTTCAGGACATCACTCATCCCGATGATCTCGAAGCTGATCTCGCGCAAAGGGAAAAGGTACAGAGTGGAACCCTCGCCAGTTATTCGATGGAGAAACGCTGCATCCGCAAAGACGGCTCGGTTGTTTGGGCCAAGTTGATGGTCGCAGGCGTTCGCGAGGGCGGCAAACTGGAACATTTCATATCTCTTGTCGAAGACGTCACAGAACGACGGAAAGCTGAGGAAGCGCAATTTAGACTGGGGACGATAGTTGACTCGTCAGATGATGCCATCGTTTCGAAAAAGCTAGACGGGGTAATCACAAGTTGGAACACCGCAGCCACGCGCATATTCGGGTTCACAGCGGAGGAGGCAATTGGGCGGTCGATCACCATCATTATTCCGCCTGATCTGCAAGGTGAAGAACCGACGATCTTGAGTCGGCTGCGAAGGGGCGAGCGTATCGACCACTACGAAACAGTGCGCATTACAAAGTCCGGAAGAAGACTTGATGTGTCCCTCACTATTTCGCCTGTGAGGGATTCAAAGGGACGCATCATCGGCGCGTCCAAGATAGCCCGTGACATCACAGATCGCAAGCAAGCGGAGCAGTCAAGAAGTTTGCTGGCGGCGATTGTCGATTCTTCAGACGATGCGATTGTCAGCAAAAATCTCGACGGCATCATCACGAGTTGGAACAAGAGTGCCGAACGGATATTCGGATACACAGCCGAAGAAGCCATCGGGCAAAACATCACGCTGATAATCCCTTCAGACCGCCACATTGAAGAGTCAGATATTCTCGACCGACTCCGACGAGGGGAGCGCGTTGACCACTTCCACACCGTCCGCAGGCGGAAGGATGGCAGCCTGCTCGATGTGTCACTGACCATTTCTCCCGTGAGAGATTCTTCCGGGAAAGTTATTGGAGCCTCAAAAGTGGCGCGGGACATTACAGAGCAAAAGCGGGTTGAGCATGAATTGCTAGAAAGCGAACAGCGTTTTCGAGTAATTACGGATGCTTCGCCCCTGATGGTCTGGATGTCTGGGACGGACAAGCTTTGCTATTACTTCAATAAGGGATGGCTGGATTTTGTCGGGCGCACTCTCGAACAGGAGTCAGGCAATGGCTGGGCAGAGAATGTGCATCCAGAGGACTTTGACCGTTGCCTGCAAATCTACGTCAGCAAGTTCGATGCTCGCCGTCCATTTGAGATGGAGTACCGGATACGGCACCACACTGGTCAGTACCGCTGGATTCTTGATCGCGCAGTGCCGCGTTACGCGCCTGATGGAACGTTTGAGGGGTATGTGGGCGGTTGTCTCGACATACACGACCAAAAAGAGGCGGCAGAGAAGGTTCGGGCTGCCGACCAAACCTTGCGCCTGATGAAGACACAGGATGAAGAACGACGACGTATTGCCCGCGATTTGCATGACAGTGCTGGGCAGACACTGACGGTTCTGGGCTTGAGTCTCGCGCAACTCGTCCAGAATGCAGAAGTCACCGCACCGGAATTGGCTAAAGAAGGAAAAGAGATCGAGGAAGTGGTTCAACAATTACACCGCGAAATCCGCACAACCTCCTATCTCTTGCATCCGCCATTACTGGACGAATGCGGTCTCGCGTCAGCCCTTAACTGGTACATAGAGGGTGTAGCAAAACGCAGCGGCATAGCGATCAAGCTGGACATTGCCGACGATGTTGGAAGATTGCCTAGTGAGATAGAGCTTGCAATCTTCCGATTGGTTCAAGAGGGTTTGACGAATATACACCGTCATTCGGATAGCAAAACTGCCTCCATTCGGATTTTTCAAGAGTCGGAAAATCTTCACGTTGAAGTCTCTGACCAAGGGAAAGGGATACCGCCCGACCGCTTAGCCGAAATCCGAGCAGGAGGGTCAGGTGTGGGCATCAGGGGTATGCGGGAGCGCCTACGTCAAGTCGGCGGCGACATGAGCATCGAATCGAATGGCTTCGGTACACGGGTGACCGTCAACATCCGCGTACCTAAGGAAGTCCGTGCGACTGAGGCGGAGCCATTTCAAGCCGCAGTGTAGAGCGTTCTCCCCAATCAATTTGACTTGCGCTCTCCGTCGTTTTGCTTTTCTTCCGGCGCAGGATCGAAGACAAGGAAATGACCGTGTCCGCAGCGGTATAAGTTGAGAACGCCTTGGCGGGTGACTGGGTGAATAGAATCCGGCGGTGTGTGATTGAATGTAGTCTGCGGGAAGAGACGATAGTGACGGGCTGTCGGCTCGCCTGCAACTACGACCTCGAATTGGTCATTGCGAAGCGAAAGTTCAAGCGCATCCCCGGATCAGGCCACAAATCGTTGGAAGGCTGGTTATCTGCTCGGCGAAGGCAAACCACTTCCTGCCTACCCTCGATGCTGGCAACGAGCTAGTCCTCGCAGCGTGAGGAGAGACCATCCTCGCAATCTTGGCATTCGCCTTTCAGATGTTCCTCGACAGCTTCATCAAACAAGGCATCGAAAGCCTCTTCCTGTTGCTTGGTAACGTTCTCCTCAGCCAACACCCACAATTCCTCATTCACTTCTTCAATCGGCATAGAAATCTCCTGACCTGCCCGTGGAGCTTGCGCTCTCATCAGCGTTGGGCGGTCAACCCCAACGGACGCCTTTGAAAAGGCGTTTCGGCTATCTCCTAATACTCGATTCGAGCACCAGACTCGCTAGGTTTCAGGCGGCTTCATCATCCCTGCCTTTGTTTGCCTGCCGCGCCCGAAACTCCCTCACGGCATCTCGGTACTGCTTCTCATGTCCGTGTCGGTTGCACTTGCCTACGCCGAATTCCCGCATCGCTTCGGTCGCGTAACGGAACAAGATGCTGATGCGATCGTCGTAGCCGTGCGGATTGAACTGCTCGTCTTTGGACGCCGGATACATGCTGTGCAAGACTTTGTTCCCAATGAAGACCAGTAGGTCGCCGTGGCGCGTGAGTATGCGGGTTTTGGGAGAATGGTCTTCGACTTTCCTGTTCAATTGATTCCCGCTTGGCGGCTTGCTGTTGCCGTCGTCGCCGACTTGGAACGTCCGCTCCTGTCCCACGGTGATCATCGGAACGCACATACCGCGTGGATCGTAATGGGGAAGGACGGGATGTTCCGGTTGGAACCGATGCACTTGCACGAAGTCACAGGATGCCGTCTAATACTCGCTTTCCGAGGCACAGCTTCGATTTGTTGGGACAAATTTTGGGACAAGCGTTTCGGCAGGCTGGAACCTTGCTGGATTCAACGGCTTAGAAAGGTTTGGTAGCGCTACCGGGAATCGAACCCGGGTTTGAAGATTGAGAATCTTCCGTCCTAACCCCTAGACGATAGCGCCATGATTGTAGAATCAGTGTCTTACTCGTTTTCGAGTGCGGCCACTCGCCTTGACTTTCACTACACTTTCACCAGAGAAACCGGCCAGCTCGACGTTCCCGCATCGCTGACCGGCGAAGATCAAGGACGATCAGCCCTTCATCTCTTAGATCAAAGGGCTTCCCCTTGATTTCGATTTTACGGCCAAGCCCGCACGCCGCACAAGCGTTGACCCATCTCTTCCGGAGATTCGCGCCCTCGAGAACCAGCCCGCCCTTCGGTTCGCTTTCCTTGAGCGCCATGACAGGCACCGATGGCAGAGGGGAACTCCAGGAGAAGGCAGCGGGCTCCAAGCTGCGTCATTGACGATTCCGTGCTTTTACGATACTATGTAGATCGAATTACTAGACATTACTTACGGCGTGGGATGCAACATCTTTGCGGCGCGGTAGCCAAGTGGCAAGGCAAGGGTCTGCAAAACCTTTATCGGCGGTTCGATTCCGCCCCGCGCCTCCAAATATTACCGTCGGATGCCATTCCTCCTGCGCCGCGAGCGTGGAAAATGCAATCCCGAAAGCTAGAGTGAAGTCGAGGACGAGCCTCGCCGCCAATTTCGTTTTCTCGTTCACAAGTGCACCCTCCAGTATTCTCCCGAAGCTGTTCCTTTGGGCTTGCCTCGGTGACGATTGTGACGCTCGTCTTGATGACGATTGACCCACGCGACCCAGGCCAGAAAACCCAGTCGGTCAACTATGAAAACCACAGCGGCGAGAGAGAGCAGCGCGATCAGAAAATCTATCGGGGTATGGATCAGGGTCTCTATCATTCGAATATCCTCACCGTTCTGCAACACCAATGCCGCTGCATGAATCTCTGTTTTTTTCACTGCACTGCCGGCACAAGTGCAGGCTTTTGAGATCCAGTAACGCTTGCCCGATCGAGACTCCGCCCTAGCCACGCAAACACACAGCGCACCACAAAGACGTTCAGCAGTATGGAAATCAGGGACGCGGCGATCACCGTGCTAAATACTTCCTGTTTGACCAATCCGGAAGACTGCCCTACCTGCACCACCACGAACGAAAGTTCGCCAATCTGCGTCAGCCCCGATGCCACTGCAATCGCCGTGTGAAGCGGATAGCGGAAGAGCCACACGACCGTGGTCCACACGAGAAATTTCCCGGCGACGATAAGCAAGAGCATCCAGCCGAGAAGGGGCAGATGGTTGGCCAGCACTCTTGGATCGATCAAAGTTCCCAGCGAAACGAAGAAGAGGGCGACGAACGCATCGCGAAGCGGAAGTAACTGAGTGTGCGCATCGTGAAGGTCGGGCAAACTGCTGATCGAGACTCCGGCTAGAAATGCTCCTAGCGCCACCGAAAATCCGACAGCATGAGCCAGCGCCGCAGTGCCGAGGCAAATGGCGATCGCAACCAGCAACATAAGTTCCGAATTGCACGTCCTTTTGACTTGCCGCAGCAGTCGCGGGATCACCTTGATCGCCACAAACCCCAGCGGAATCAAGAAGAGTAGAGCCTTGCCGAGAATCCAGACGGCCATGAGCAAGCCGCCGTCTTTGGAGTCGCCCACCTTGGAATCGCCTAAGACGGGAATAACGACCGTCATGCAGATGACGGCCAGATCTTCGACCAGCGTGATGCCGATCATGACGCGGCCGTAGGTTGTGCCCAGTTTTCCCGAGTCACTCAAAAGCCGCGCCAGCACCATAGTGCTCGCGACTGCAACTGCAGCGCCGATGACAAGGCTTTCGGTTGCGCTCCAGCCCGCGAGTCTTCCTGCGCCAAGTGTGGCGCCGAGCATGAGCAGAATCCCGATGGGGCCACCAACGAGAGCAGCCCATTTCACGCGCATCAGGTTGGAAATCGAGAACTCAACACCGATAGAAAACATCAGCAGTACGACACCGACCTCGGCAAACACTTCGAAGGTATGCAAGTCCGAGAGATGGGGGCCGGGAGTGAATGGGCTGATCGCGATGCCTCCCAGGACAAAACCAATGATCAGGGGCAGCCGAAGGCGCCACGCCACCAGGCCTCCAAGTACGGCAGCTAAGAATATGTATGTGAGATCACGAAAAAGTATGGGGTTGGGTTCCATGTGAATATCCTTGTCCTCTAGTCTTCGGTTGGTACGAGGTTGGAGAAGAAGGCCCGTCCCGCCGGATCCTGCTGTACGGGCCTTGGTGACATTTATGGCATGTCGCGTGAAAGAGCTACCGCATCCGCTCCGGCGGGGAAACGGAGCTTGCCGGAAGTGTCGTTCACGGCCAGCCATACGGCCTCGGCCACATCGCTTTCCTTCGTAGTCAAAGCCGGTCGCGCAAACTCCGCGAAAATTGGAGCGGCGAAATCGGCATAGGCCCTCGGAATGAGGTCTTCGACGCGAACCTCGGTATTCTGCGTGAACCTCGTCGTCGGAGCGTATCCGGGTTCGACCAGCTTCGCATGAATGTTGAAATGCCCAAGCTCGTGAGCCAGCGAACCGGTGAAGCCCATGATGGCCTGTTTGCTCGCGGTATAGGCTGCCGCCAACGGGAAGGGTGCCAAGGTTGTGCTGGACGTGACATTGACAATCACGCCGGATCGCCGCTCGCGCATCTGCGGGATCACGGCCTGGGTCATCGCCATCACGCCGAAGGTGTTGGTCTCGAAGACCTTGCGAATGTGCGACAGCGGCGTCGCTTCGAATGCGCCGACGACGCCGATGCCGGCATTGTTGACGAGGACGTCAATCGGACCGGCGGCTTTGATGGCGGCCGCGATGCTTTTTTCATCCGTCACGTCCAACGAGAGGATACGCAGCGACTGTGCGCGCGGCAGAGCGTCTTCGCGGGGTGTCCGCATGGTTGCGATGACGTTCCAGTCTTTCGCGAGGAAATAGCGAGCCGATTCAAGGCCGTAGCCTGAGGAGCAGCCGGTAATCAGTATGGTTTTCATAGTTCATCTCCTTTGCTGTTATCTGGACCTTTGATCATCCTTAGTGAAAAAGGCCCGTCCCGCTCAATCGCCGCCCGACGGGCCGTTCGGCAAGACATCCGATGGTGCGGGTCGTCGAACAGCCGCAGCCCGAAAAATGTTGGGGCTCTATCTAGCTCCGTTCATCGTTGTTGCCGGTCTTGGCCAGCGCCGTGTGAATCTCTTTGAGTAATGCGTCGCTGCGCACCGGCTTATAGAAAAAAGCGCTCGCTCCCGCGCGCATCAGCGAGTCGCGCAACGACGCATCCCCATGGGCAGTCACAAAAATGATTGGAATCCGGTTGCGCGCATCAACCAATTGCCTCTGTAACTCGATGCCACTCATCCCCGGCAAGCGCACATCGAGGATGAGGCACGCCGTCTCATCACAATCGTCACAAGCGAGGAACTCCTCTGCCGAGGCAAAGGTCCTTGGAGAAAAACCGGCGGCCTTCATCACGCTTCCGAGCGCCTCCCGAAGCGGTTCATCATCGTCCACAATCGCGATGATTCCGGTCTTGCGTAGTGTTTCGTTCACTTCAACTCAACGGATCCGCGGCTCGTTTCATCACCCGCGAGCATGAGACTACCAACCGCGTGATGTGAAAACTATCCTGCTTTCGCTGGAAACATATCCCGCTTTAGGAGGAGATCGATCGTTACTTTTGAGGAGAATTCTTGATCTTTTCCGCCATGCGAACGAGGTGGGCCAGAGAGTCGGCGTTCGTTTTTTCCATCACATGCGCGCGATGCGTCTTGACGGTGAGCTCGCTCATTCCGAGCTGATCTGCAATCTGCTTGTTGAGGAGGCCGGCAACCACCAGATCGAGCACTTCTTTTTCCCGTGGAGTGAGCGTCTCGAAAAGCGAACGGATCTCGTTCAATTCCCGTCGCTCTTTCAGCAGCCCGCGATCGCTGGCAATCGCTTTCTGTATGGCATCCAGCAGATCCTGGCTGCGAACCGGCTTGATCAGGAATTCGTGCGCGCCCTCTTTCATCGCCCGCACCGACATCGGAATGTCGCCGTGCCCCGTAATGAAAATTATCGGGATGTAGATCTCAGCCTCGTTCAATTTGAGCTGCAAATCGAGCCCGCTCAACCCCGGCATCCTCACGTCCAGGATCAGGCACGCCGGCGCGTCCGGGCGTTTCGCGGTTAGAAAATCCTGCGCCGAAGCAAAAACCTCGACGCGCAGCCCCACCGACCGGATCAGACTCTGTAGCCCGTCGCGCACCATCTTGTCGTCATCAATGATGAACACAACCGGATCCTGTTCCTTCATGCGGCAGGCCCATCCCCACTGGGCAAAGTGAACTGAAAGTTCG
Source organism: uncultured Acidobacteriaceae bacterium (assembly GCA_963800565.1). GTDB lineage: Bacteria > Acidobacteriota > Terriglobia > Terriglobales > Acidobacteriaceae > Acidiflorens. The sequence continues at coordinate 445,081 of CAWDBM010000006.1, read as the reverse complement.
ATCCGCCCGAACCATTCGACTCAGCCCACAATCGGCCACCATGCGCTTCAATGATCGAGCGGCTGATCGGCAACCCCATTCCCATTCCCTTTTGCCGGGTTGTGAAGAAAGGCTCGAATAGGCGGGCCATCACCTCCGCAGTCAGCCCAATTCCCGAGTCCTGGACTGAAACTCGGATCTGTCCCCTCTCGTGGGATTTGGAGCGCACCGTCAGTGTTCGCGGCCGGTCGATGACGCTGCTCATCGCTTCGATTCCGTTCATCAAAAGATTCACTATCACCTGCTGCAGCTGGATTCCGTCGCCGAGCACGGGCGGCAACTCCGGAGCTAGTTCAAGGTTGATCGCAACGTCGTTTCTTGACGCTTGTCCCGCGGCCAGAGCAGCCGTCTGTTCGATCACTTGATTGATTTGAAGGCGCGATTTTTCCGGCGACGCCTTGGTAATCAGCGATCGGATTCGAGCGATGACCTCCGATGCTCTCGTCGCGCCTCGCGTGGCACGCTCTGCCGCCGCCCGCGCTTCGACAAGATTTGGATTTTCGCGCGCAAGCCATGCCACGCAAGCGTCGGCGTTCGCCACTACCGCGGCGAGGGGCTGGTTTACTTCGTGGGCGATCGAGGCCGTCAACTCGCCGATGGTCGTGATTCGAGCTACGCGAGCCAGTTCCGTTCGCGTCACCTGCAGGGCTTCTTCGGTACGTTTCTGTTCCGCCATCTGTTGAACCAGAGCGGCATTAGCATTCCTCAGTTCGGCTGTTCGTTCCGCAACTCTCGCCTCCAGTTCGTCACGCGATCGGCGCAGCGCGTCTTCGGTGCGCTTCCGCCATGCGATCAGCTGCGTCACCCCTAGCTCGCAGGCGACGAAGGCGAGAAACAGTGGCAATTCAGTGGCGGAGACCGCAAAACTATGAAGCGGCGGCGTGAAGTAATACATCACTGCCAGCGTGCTGTAGACAACCGCCAGCCATCCCGCCCCAGCCCGGCCGAACCAGGTGCTAAGAATCACCGCCGCAGAAAAGAAAAACCAAAACGGATTGCCCAACGAATGTTGCAGCGCCAGCGACACCAACAGCGCGGCCGATACGAGCGCGACGGCGAGCCCGTAAGCTGCCAACACCTGGAGTTTCGTCGGTGGGGAATCGCGATTTGGCATGCCGAATCACAACCCAAAGAAACTTAGTTTTTATACTACGCTCCGAGATTATCTGGCCACCGATGCGTCTCCCTATCTGGCTTGTGGCCAGCCCTATTTTCTTGTGGAATAGCCTCCGGCTGACCCATCATTCGGGAGTGGGGTGATTTTCGCGCGCCGACTGCCCAGGACTCATCCAGGCGGGCCTGTGCGCAGCAAAAACATCGCAACCACAGAGAACCGTAGTTATCAGTTCTTACGGAGCCTCATTGTTCGGCGTCCACTTTATTCATGGACTCAGCGATGCCCTGTGTCCCCAGCAGTTGCCAGGCTCTGTCGTTTGTCCTCGGCAACTCATCGATCACCATTTGGCGAGCAGCAGAATACCCCTCTAACTCGAGCACAGCGGTCTCCGGCGCAAGTTCGATGCGACGGCTCATGGTGGCGAGCCGAAGCAGGGAGTCGGGGCCAGTATTGTCGGCGTCATGGAAGAGGCGCACAGCACGATCCAAGCGTCCGACAGCGCCGTTGAGCAGGCTGGCATGGGCCGCCTTGTCGGGTGAGATTTGGACTGTCAATTCGACCCCTGTGTTCACGCTGGTCTTCGGCAGGCGGATGATGGTACTGAGAGAGTCTCCGTCATAGTGCCATCCCAGAGAACCCACGCCGTCGGGAGCATAAGGGACATTTTGCCCGTTAAATTCAACCGAGTCGGGGGGCCAAGTCGAGAAAAGACGAATCTCATAACTTCGTTCTGGCAGCATTCCTGGATAGGTGCCCTCCACTGGTTTCACGCGCAGCTTGAACGTGGTGGCATTCGGTGTTTCGGTTCGGATTTCTGTCCACGCGGCTTCATTGGTTTTGTATCCGAGCGAGTCTCCCGCATCTTCGTAGAGATGGGTGCTGGAGCCGCTGCCCGGAAAGACGGTGAGGATGAGCGGATCGACTGGCCTCTCGCCGCTGAAGTTCATCTTGGGCTGCATGGGAAGAATTGTTCCCGCTTTTAGGAAGAGCGGGATCTGATCCAGTGGGTAGTTGCGCTCGATCGCCACCGGACCCTTGATATGCTCGCCGGTGCTCCACTCGATCCATTCACCTTCCGGGAACCAGACTGTTTTTCTGGAGAGATGGTAGAGCGGGTCTACAGGGGAAGTAATCGGGGCCACGAGGATCGAGTCGCCAAACATGTACTGGCCTGTGTATTGATACGCCTCGTTAGTTTCTGGAGAGTCGTAGTACATCGGCCGCAGGATCGAAACGCCGGTGTCATAGGCCTGGCGGGCCGCGGTGTAAATGTAGGGAATCAGAGAATAGCGCAGCAGGAAGGCCTGCTTCATGGGCTCGGAGTATTGCGGTGGATACGCCCAGATACGGCGTTCGGCTTCGGGATTTTTGGTGGCGTGTGTGCGCAGCACAGGACTGAATGCTCCGAATTGGACCCAGCGAGTGTAGAGTTCGGGGTCCACGTTGCCGGGCATGTGTCCCCCTATGTCATGGCTCCAGTATCCGTAACCTACATTTGCGGCGGTGGCAGTGAAGTATGGCTGGAAGCTCAAAGATTCCCAGGTCGAGATGGTATCGCCGGAGAAACCAATCTGGTAGCGATGATTGCCCAGGCCGCCCCAGCGATGATAGATCAGTGGCCTCTTCCCTCTGCGCTCCATGTCCGTGAAGTGCAGGTAGTTCAACCAGAATGTCGGGTTGAGGCCCGGCAGACTAGTGGTTTCTTCGTCCTGCCAATCGAGCCAGAAAAAATCGATGCCTTGTTTCTCCAGCGGGTGGTGCAGGATCTTGAAATAATTGTCAGCGAATTTTCGATTGGCGATGTCGAACTTGACGTATTGTTTCGTGGCCGGGTCAATACCCATGGCGCGAGCCATCTCGGGATACTGTTCTTCAAAAGGCTGCACGCCGGAAGCAGGATGGAGGTTCACGGTGGTCTTTAAGCCCTGGTTGTGCGCCCAAGCGAGAAACTGTTCTGGCCGTGGAAAATAATTGCGGTTCCAGGTGTAGCCGGTCCATCCTAGCGAGTGCCCGGAATCGTCATTCACTCCCTTCTTGTCCGGAAAAGTGAGGTGCCAGTCCATATCGATTACCAGCACATCGAGCGGGACATCGTGAGCGCGGAAATCGGTCACCAGGGTCATAAGTTCCTTGTCGGTATATGCCCAATAACGCGACCACCACGCACCAAAAACGAAACGGGGAGGCAGAGGAATCCTGCCGGCGACTTTCACAAAGTCGCTAAGCGCGAGCTTGTAATCATGCCCGTAGCCCAAGAAGTAGAGATCCTGATGTTCGCCCGCCGGCCGGGGAGTTGCCCATGGCCAATCCGAGCGGTCAAATAGCAACCGTGCGCTATCGTCAACAACCGTCCAGCCAGTGCGCGAGAGCAATCCGGGTTCCAAGGGAGTCGCGCCATTGACGTCGTCGAGAGTGCGAATCGTGCCCTTCAAATTTCCGGTATCGCGCATGCCCGGCACCCATACCACTGATTTTCCGGGGCACTGCATGGTCACGCTCAGATTGTCCGCCGTGAATTTGCCGCTGTTCTTCTTGTAACGAAGTTCCAGGGCGCTGATTTTGATGATGAGCCAGTGGCCGTTGGAATTTGCGTTGAAGGGGGGAACGGGCAAAGCGCGGTTCAGAAATACAAGAGAAGCACGGTCTTCAAATTTTCCGTCGGCACTCCACTCCATGCGGATCATTTGCGGAGTCAACACCGTAAACCGAGCATTCCCACTGGTGACAACGGCTTTGGGATCGGCTTCCGAGTTGCTGGTCTGAGCCATGGCAAGCGAGGAAGTCCAGGCAAGGAAGAAAAGCATGGACATGAAGCGGTGAAGCCGAGGAATAATCCTACGCCCTTTCATCGGATACCCCATTTAGCTCTTGAAAAGACGGCAACGACAGGCGCTGAATTGCATTGTTTAAAAATAGGAATGTGCCGCCAATTCTAGCGCATTGTAACCAGATCCAGTATGAGAGCACCTTATGCATCGCTGGGCGTGCGATCCGTTAGCCACGATTTCAGTAGTTGATCGCTTGATCCAAATTCATTCATACATGGAATTCGTGGATCTCTCGGATCGGAACAAGCGCGGCCTAGACCTGCTGACGGAGGTTGGGACGCAGTGTGAGCGAGCCGTCATCGTTCAACTTCTGGTGACAAGCCCAGCGAACGGGATAGCGCATTCCCTTTACTTCAATCTCAGCTCTAAGCTTCAATCCTTTCCAATCGGTGACATTTGGAAGCACAAACTGTGCCTGCCGAATCTTGCCCGGTAACGGGTAACCGGCGTCGAGACAACCGCTCTTGAGCACTTTCCCGTCCTGACTTTCCACGGTCACTTTCAATATGCCCGGCACACCGGCGATGCCGTCGTTTGCGAAGCCGACGATCAGACCTTGATAACCGTCGCCTTTATAGGCCCAGATGAAAGACGGCCTCACCCGATAGCCAATTTGGCGATTGATCTGATCGAACGCCGCCGGATAAGCCCGATAGTAGCTCATCAGATTTGTTGCGCTGATCTGATGAAAGTTCCAGAGCGACCAGTAATTCGCCCCGATATCAATCACGTGAGCGATCATGTTCTCTGCCGGGGATATCCCTTCGTATGCGGCGCTCGGATCGGGAGGTTTACCGGGAAGCCCCTGCTCGAGCAATGCGGCAATCCAAGGCGGGCGATTACTGAGCGCTTCAATCTGCTCGTTCTCAATAAAGATGGTATCGCTGCGAATCCAATTGTTGCTGTGGACCGTGCGGTCTAGCATCTCTGAATTACCGACCCGGCTGTAGTCCGGTTGCGTATTGGTGAGCAGAGGAGTTCTTTTAAAGTGCTCGAGCTGGACTTCGAGCATATTCACCCAGGTACGCTCGGCCGTCTGATAATCCGGGAAAGGATTGTTGCCGAATGGCCAAGTATGCCCTTCACCCCAGAAGCCGTACATGAAGGTGTCGAAAAACTCGATGAGCGGGTTGCCGTCGAATTCCGCTGCCAATTCGCCGACCAACTCTTTGAATGCCTGCTGAAAAAAAGGATCGTCGTACCGGGGCTGATAACGCGAATGTGGATTTTCCAAATATCTTTTTGCCGAGTCGCTGCTTTCCTGGTCGCTAAGGACGAGATCGACTTTTGGAACTTTCTCGAGGACAAAATCCGGCAGCGCTGCTTCGTGCGTATAGTCGGGAGCACTCATCTGAACGCGCAATCCGACCCGCTTATTGTTTTTCTTCGCTAATTCAAAAACCAGCTTCACGTAATCGGGCATCTGCAGACGTCCAGGCCGCGGCTGCATTTCCCTCCACGTTGGACGGATGTAAAGCTGCTGGCCTAAAGGGAAGCGAACCAGGTCTTCGATCGCCTGCGAAATATTGTCAGACTTGATTTCTTCCGTGCCGCTATCTGCGGTGATATAGGTGACTAGTCCCTTGCCATAATTCGGCACGGCCTCTTTCGAAGGAGTGGTAGTCATCACCACATCGTCGGCGGGGATAACCGCATCCGGTGGATATTGCGGGAACGGACCCTGATTAAGCCGATCGGTCACCTGGGGACCGCGACCGAAGTCGTAATTCCCCCAGTTGTGAGCGGGAACCTTCGCCTGCGCTCTTCCTGTTCCAAGTTCTGAGGCTAGGGCCACCGCGACGGTGCTCTTTAGAAAATCTCTGCGCTGCATTCGAAGTTATCTCAGCGGTTGGTTGGCTCTATGAAGCGTCGATTGTCGGTAAGGTTTGAGTGCGCCTTTAAATTGCCGGTTACCTTGACGAGGAAATTCTTTTGGGCCGGTACACCATCCACCCCGTCGACGGTAAGACGGATCGTGAAATCCCCCGCTCTGGTGTAAGCATGAGTTGCCATGGGACTGTCAGCGCTCGTGCCGTCGCCGAAGTCCCAGTGATAAGCGACTGCGGGCACGCCGCCTGCTTCGGCCTGCGCCGATAGCGCCGAAATAGTGATCGTCTCCCCGGCGTTTGCTGCCGCGGGCACTTGCGCCGTCACGGTTGGGGCAGCCGCCGCAACGCTCGTGTCGATCAGCTTGATCACCCTCACCGACTGGGGTGGCTGGTTCTCCAGTCGCACAGCACCATCCGCGAGCGTAACCGCCTCATTCTGGTTCAGCACATCCGTTGCGGCAAACGTGTGGGCGGCGGGCAGGCCGAGGTCCGCCAGTTTCAGCATGTGCGACCGCGCCGTGTTCGTCCAATTGAAAACAGTCAATATGGCCTGTCGTTGATCTTCCTTGAGGAAGAAAATGCTGGGCTGTTCATCCTCCGGCTCGTAGGTCATCAGGTCTAGCGGCGTGGAAGCTTCGCCGACTTTGGCCATATTCAGCAACTCCCGATTTTCAACCAGCGCTAGCCGATCTTTCTCTGAGCCGAGGACGAGCATGTCATCGCCAATCTCATACATGCCGCCGGATACTGCGGAGAGTGCGATCGACGCCTGGGCCGCGCCTAGCGAAATCGAAGACTTTTCGTTCGCACGCTCCATGAGATGGGTTGCGGTGACGTTGAAAGCGTCCGGATCATCGACGAAGAAATTACGTTGCATATAGAAGCGGGCAGCGATGCCGGAGGCCGCATTCCTGGTTCTCTCAAAACTGTGGCCCGTATCCGCGGAGATCCGGCCCGTATCAACCAGCCCAACCGGGTTGAGCATGGGACTTCCATCTTTATCTATGATCACCTCATCGCCCACGGCATCGCGGATTACCTGAAGGCCAATGCGTTGCGCTTCGAGCGCTGTGGTGTTGGGGCGGTAATGGTACCCCTCGATCGCGCTGGTATCCATGAAGTCAAGCTTGATGAAGCGGACTGCCCATTCGCGGACGAGTGTCCTGTAAGTGTCCCGCATATACGCCTGGGCGCCGGGATGAGTTGTGTCCAGCGCGTAAAGCACATCCGACTTCTGGCCCCAGACTAAGCCAATGGGGATCGGCTCGCCCTTGGCGTCGTGGACGAGCCAGTCTTTGTGATGCTCGTAGACCCATGCTCGTTTAGTCACCTCAAACGGCGCCGTCCATACGCCGAATGTCAGGCCCTCGCCGGTGAGGCGATGACCTACAAATCGCATACCATCCGGGAATTGCGTTGCATTTGGAGTTGCAAACTCGCCGCGGGCATATTGATACCCTTCATCAATCTGGAAATATTTATAGCCTAATGACTCGAGATGTTCGGCTTGCCAGTCACCGTTGGCCAAAACCTCGCCTTCGTTGATGGCGCCATAGTAGACAGTCCAACTCCACCAGCCGATGGGAGTCTCACTAGAGACGCGCGCATGGTGCAGTCGACGAATTGCATCACCGTAGGCGAGAAGTTGATTGTGGTAATCCGGTCCCGCCTCGAACAGCAATCGCTCTGAGACGATTCCTTCCCCCGGTTTAACAGGGAGACTCAATTCGACCTGGTCGTCCGCAGGCGCATCCTTCAGATCAAAGTCCTTCTGGATTTCCGTGGTTCCGGTGGACTCAACGGTATAGGACGCTATCTTGGCCTTTGCCCACGCACCCTCAGCTTGCAAATGCATGAGGGTCAGAAACCGGTCTGAGGTGAGTGCGCCAAGAAATAAACTCTGTTTACTCTCCCGGTTGTAGATGAGTTGGCTCCCGGCGCCACGATGCATCCCGCCGGGCACTCCTCCGAGGTCGTAAAGCGCCAGGTCCGGCCAATCTTCGCTGAAACTGTCGGAGAGGACGCGGTCGGTCGATTGATCGCCGCCCAGATTGATGACAGCCGAATCAACGACCGGCTCACCGATCGCCTCCACACTTCGAATGGCTTGTACAGTTACTTCCTTTCCCGCGCTGTTTTGCACTCTTACCTGGACGGTGCCGTATGGGCGTTGTTTGTAGAGTTGGAGCACGCAGACAAGATCGGGTTTGCCATCCAGTCCGCTGTAAGTGACCGTGACCTCTTGGCCGGCGCCGAGATCATCTTCGAAGGCAGACTCCGAAGCCTGGTGCCGCGGGTAATCGTTCGAGCGAAGCCACTGGTGGTCAACCTCTGCTGCCACACGGGATCTGAGCACGGGCTGACCGTTTTGCCCCTTATGCAAAGACAGTTGGTACGACCCATCCGGCGGGTTGACCGTCAGGGACAGTTCGTCGTTCGTCAGTTGCTGGGCTAAACGTTGCTGCGACAAACACGGCAGCGCGACCATCAGCGCAGCAGCGGTAATTGCAAGTCCAACCGTGAAAATTGTTCCGCGGATTCTCTTTGGCACAGCAGCGATCTCCTCTGTGTACATGAACGTCATCGCATACTACTTCATTGGGTCAACCTCAGTGAAGGGAATACTCGGCTCAAGAATCTATACTGTGAAATCGTTGGCTGAGAGGCCTTATACCGTAGGGAACGCGCTTTCGTTTACTGTCGCAGCGCGATCCTTTATCAACAGAAAACGCTCGCAGAGGCGGGGATCGCCCGATTTCTGCGTTGCCTCGACATGTCCTCGCTCTAAATCGGTAGACTAATAATTCGTTTAGCTCTAAATCACCATTGCTAAAAGCTACGGAGAATCCGTGACCCGCCTCGACGTTTCGAGATCCTTGTCGCGCATTCTCTGGCTCATGCTGCTTCCTCTTCCGTTGTTGGCCCAGTCAATCGTTGTCAAAGGTCGCGTCACCGATCCGCAAGGCAACGTATTGCCCGAGGCGTCGATCCAGCTAACCGCCCGCAACGGCGATCCCAAAAAGAATCCGGCGTTAGCGAAAGCGACATCCGGACCCGACGGCCGGTTTGAAATCACCGTCAACGCTCCCGGCGATTTCGATCTCATCATAGAAGCGCCCGGTTTTCGCCCCGTATCTCGTTCGATCACGCTCCATCCGAGCAGCGCCGACTCGCCCGGCAACCAAGAAATCGAAATCAGCATGGTCGAACTTTCCTCCCGCGCCGAAAGTGTGAGTGTCACCGCCGATGTTAACGAACTCGACGTCCTCAGCCCCGACCCCGCCCTTAAGGTTTTCGTGCGGCAAGACCTGCTCGACGCCAACCCCGGCCGCCCCGGCGCGCCCGTCTCTATTCCCGGATACCCCATCGAAACCGCTTCCAGCGGCATCAAGGCCCCGCAATATTTTGCGCCCGGCGTCGCCGGGGATCACGGCGAACCCATCGCCCAATACATCTCCGTTGGCACATATCTCCTCCCCAACAATCTCTCGGCCAACGCGCATGGCAACGGCTATTCCGATCCCAACATCTTCATTCCCGAAATTCTGGAGAGCGTTCAAATCGATGGCGGAGCCTTCAACGTCCGGGAAGGGAATCACTCCGTTAATCTCGCCGCCACCTACGGCCTGCGCTCTCGCCTCGACCCATTCCTAACCATCACCGGCGATTACCGCGACCTCGACGCCGTCGCCGGATGGAGCCCGTCCCACGATTCTTTTCTCGCCTTCGAAGCCTCCTACGGCAACGGGTTCCTTGACCGCCTCGAACATCGCCAGCAATACAAATTCAACGGCCAACGAATCTTTCACGCGGGACAGCACCGCATCACGCTATTCGGCATCGGATATTTCGGCCGCTCCTACGTTCCCGGTCTCGTTCCCATCTTTCCGGAAAATCAAGATGACAACCTGTTTCCGAATTACGGCGACACCATCGATCCCCGCCAAAAAGATCAAACCCACACCGCAATGGTCGCCGTGAACGACGTCTGGCAGCTCAGCCCCAATCAGCAACTCGAGCTGTCTGGCTTTTTTCGCACTTACAATCTCTCCCTTTTTTCAAACTTCGGACAGGGCCTCATCCGCCAAAGCGAATTCCGCACAGTCGCCGGCTCGAGCGCCAACTACGTCAACAATCTCGCCGAATGTTTTTCCCTTCTCGCGGGCTTCGACTACAACCGCGAAGCTCCCCGCCGCGATGATCTCGATCACTACAATTTTTTCAATCCGAGCGATCCTGGCTACTACGGCCCCTTCCTGCCAGTCGACGGCAACAATGTCACCATCACTTCGCTGACTCCCTACGCCGCCGCTGAAGGCAATCTCTCGCGCCATTTCCGCTACTATCTCGGCTGGCGCCGCGACGAAATTGACATCAACAACGACGATCTCCTCCACTCCAGCAATTCATTTCAAAAGTGGGTCGGCGTAAATTCGCCAAAGGCGACAATTTCTTTCCTGCCCAAAGACTCCTGGTATCTTCCGCTGCTCTCGCTCAGTTTCGGCGAGGCCTTCTTCACCGAAGACCCGCGAATCGGCACTGGCACCGCCCCCGGCACGCCCGTAGCCACGGCCCGTTCGTACCAACTCGTCGCCAGCAAAACCGTCCACAGGACCGATTTCAAACTGACTCTAGGCCACGTGACCAGCAGTTCCCAGTTGGCAAAAATCGATCCCGACACCGGCCTCCAGTTCGACGAAGGCCCCAGCCGCCTGCGGTTCCTGACCGTCGCGTTGCGCCAAAATTTCAGCCAGGGATCTCTGCTCGCGACATTTTCGAAGGCCGACGCGCGCGACCTCGACACCGGCCAACCCACTCCCGAAGCCCCCCGCACCCTCTTCGATCTCCTGGGAGCGATTCAGAAGCTTCCCTTTCACCTGCAAATGCGCGGCGAATTCGAGTACGTTGGCGTGAAACCCCTGGGCACCGGATGCCTGCCCGACGTGACCGCCGAATGCACCGGAACTTCAGTGAAAGAGTTTCGCGGCGCAGCCGTTCGCCCTTTCATGAACGGTCGTCTCACCGCGGGCATAAATTTTTTAATCGCCGCCGGCTATACCGGCCAGACGACGGAAAACTTCTGCCTGCAGACGGCCGCTCCAGCCGATTGCGACCCCTCGACCATCCAGGAAGTAGTGGGAGTTCGCATCCCCTCCTACGCCAGTGCCAGCATCACCTACCATTTCGGGCGCTGAAGGCGCATTTCGGGTGGAGCGGACACTCCTGTCCGCTTAAGCCAGCGATGAAAGAATTCTCGGGGACCGCGACTGAGCGCGGATCATTGCAAAACCCGCTACCCCCACGGAAGTGGAGTGGCGCAACTGCCTTGCACAAAGTATTTTCCAAACAGGGAAGTGCGCCTCACAGAGTACCGTTTTGGAGTGAAATCCCTTGCGCAACCCTGCTAAGATGAACGCTCTCATACCCTAAGTTCCTGTATTCGAGCCGGTTCCCAGCCGCGGTTTTGGACGCAGGAGTGCTCTAACTATAGTTGGCTCTCCCTCTGCGGCCTTGTGCCGCACTGCCCGGTAGGAGTGCTGTTTGAAAGACCCTGTTTTTGAAAGTTTTGGTTTGAATCGCCCGGTTGTCGGAAAAGGTCCGCGCAGAAGGCGCAGTTGGTATCGCCGTCGTCTGCGCATGCAGCGCATCCTGGTTGCGGTAGTCATTGCCACGGTTGCAGCCGGCGCCTGCTGGCAACTAGCCCCCTCCTACCTCGCCGAGCGCGCTCGCCATGAGTCCCGCCTCGCGCCCAGCTCTCTCTGGACCCGCGGAGATATCCGCAACAATCTCGCTTTGCGGGCCGCAGAGTCCAAGCCCCAGAGCTTCCCGCGCAGGCAGGGAATCTATCCCTACTCGGTAATCCCCGGAGGCGTAAGAGATTCCGAAGACCTCCGCTATGCAGCATTGCGCGATTACGTCGTGCGCCGCCACTACGCCCGCTTCGACTTCACTCACGCCCGCCTGCTGCGAGCCACCGAAGCCCGCGAAGTTTACCTCTCGTATCGGATTCGCGACGCGGTGTACTGGACGCGCCGCAAAGTTCGCCTCCATCCCGGCGAACTGCTGCTCACCGACGGTAAAATCACCGCCCGCGCCCGTTGCGGTAACCAGATTTCAGAAACTATCCAGCCCGAGGTTTCGAACGAAGAGCCCGATGTCGACGTGCTGGACCAGCCCGTCCTGGCCGTCGACGCCGCGCCATCTCTAACTCCGCGGCCCGTGCTCACCGCGCCCGACTTGCCCGTTGGTTCGCCCGCGCCTCCTCAGACATTTGCCGGCGGATTCATCTTCCCCTACGTCCCCTTCGGCGAACCCAGTTTCGGAGGATGCCGCGTGGGCGAAGTAAACAAAAAAGGGGTTTGCAAACCACCAAGACGGGGCACCGTAACCCCCGAGCCCTCAACGATCCTTCTTCTAGCCTCCGGCCTCGCATTAATCGCCTGGCGCCGCCGAAGATCGTGTGGAGCGGACACTCCTGTCCGCTGCTCTTAGCAAATGTTAAAAATCTAAGTTAGCCGCAGTGTGTTCGAAATCCGCTCCGTACGGAGCGGTTCCCAGTTCACCTCCGAAACATTCGCCAAGTATAATTTCCGCGGAGTTTCAGAACAGACCGATGACGATCCCGTGGTCACTGCTCGTAGAAATTCCCTGGATTATCTTCGTCGTCTATTGGGTGGCAAGCGCGTTCAAGACGCGTCGCACCGTCAGCCGCGAATCCTTCACCTCGCGTTACGGCGTTCTCCTCTTGGAAGTAATAGGCTTTGTCCTGCTTTTCAAAGCGATAGACTTTGCCCTGCCTTTCGCCCGGACGGCCGGCATAGGCAGTCTCGGCAATCACATTTTTCCTCGCACCTATGCTCTTTCCTTCGCTGGCGTTGCCCTCACCTGGATCGGCATCGCCCTTGCCATCTGGGCGCGCTGGCATCTCGGACAATATTGGAGCGCCCGCATCACTCTCAAAGAAGATCACCAACTCATCCGCACCGGCCCCTACGCTTATTTCCGGCATCCCATTTATTCAGGTCTCGATCTGGCTGTCATCGGCGGAGCCTTGGCGATTGACCGCTGGCGCTGCGTCGCCGGAGCTGCCTTCATCATCCTCGGCTATTGGATCAAAGCCAGAAAAGAAGAATCCATCCTCTCTCAACGGTTCGGCGAGGCTTTCCAGGAGCACCGCCAACGCACCGGCTTCCTCCTGCCAAAGTTTTAGGTGATCGTGCGGAGCGGGCGGCCCCGCCCGCTGGTCTTAGCGCGCGCCAAGAACCCCCGGATATGTATGATCCGCCGCTGGACTGCAAGCGGGAATCCGGAAATGGTGGAAGCAGTCTGCAGATATGTATCCGGCCTGTGTGTGGAGCATTTGCTCCTGGCCACTATGGAATCTGCGCGCACCCTCCCTTTTAGCGTGAGCGATCTTTGCGATCTCATCCGGGGCCGGGTTTGGGGTGCGCCGTTTGACTGTTCTGCCATCTCCTTCTCTCGCTACGCAGACTTCGGTGGAAGCCGGGAAGACATCAACTAATTTTCTTTTTTGCTGGCAGAAAGACCTGAAGCGCGTTGTGCAGGTTCAGTCAAGGGCGCGCGTTCGGTGCGCGGCGGAGCGGACCCTTGACGGGTTCTGCACAACGCGCAACGCTGAACACCAGCAAAAAAGAAACCTCTTTCTCCATGAATGAATTGCCTTCAGGCCACTTGTACCACCGGATCGTGGGCGCGGTATCGTTCTCCCCTGGCCAGCACCGACCAGGCGATTCGCGCAATTTTGTTCGCCAGAGCAACGGAGGCAACATTGCTGTGCGATCGTTTCTCCAGTGCAGTCACCCACTCTCCAAATGGATGCTTTTCCCGATTCATATGCGTTTTGCAGGAGCGAGCGCCATGCACAAAAAGCTGACGGAGGTATTTGTTGCCTCGCTTGCTGATACCCAGCAGGCGGGTTTTACCTCCGGTTGTGGCTTGCGCCGGAACGATACCCAGCCATGCGGAGAAGTCCCTTCCCCTGCGAAACGCCGATCCGTTCCCCACCGCGGCGATCATCAGCGTCGAGGCCAACGGCCCGATTCCTGGAATTTCCATCAAGCGCTGACAGGCTTGGTCCTGTTCGGCAATGGTCTCGATCTGCTGTTGCAGTTCCGCAATCTGTACATCAAGATGTTTCCATTCCTGCCAGAGTATGTCGAGGAGCCTGCGGACCAGACCGGATAGTCTTTGCTCTCCATCTTCCAAAATCGAAGCCATTTGCCTTTGCAGATACAGTCTTCCTGTCCGCAGCACGATTCCACGTTCCAGCAGATAGGCTCGAATTTGATTGATCACGCGCGTACGTTGAGTGACGAACCTCTCGCGTGTTCGGTGGATTGCCTGAAGATCGAGTTGGTCCTCAGTCTTGATCGGAACAAAACGCATGTTGGGTTTCTGGACGGCTTCGGCGATGGCCTCCGCATCGTTGTAATCATTCTTGTTCGACTTAACAAAGGGACGGACGAACTGCGCCGGGATGAGCCGCACAGTGTGGCCTTGGGCTCTTAGGGTTCGCCCCAGGATATTGGAACCGCTGCAAGCTTCCATGCCGATCAGGCAGGTATCTAGCTTGGAGATGTAAGTGATGAGTTGCATCCGCGAAAACCTCCGCCTAAGAACTACGTTGCCACGCTCGTCCATCCCGATCAGATGGAAACTCGTTTTGCCAAGGTCGATGCCAATTGTGTGAACCTTCATGGGAATCCTCCGTCGATGCCAAAAATGGTTGCGCGCCCAGAATCTATCCTGCTTCTTGAGGAGCAAGCGGCGGATCATCCCATTAGCAATGGCACCGCCCTCCGACAAAAGAGTGAAAGGGAGGCCCTAACCCATGGAACTTCCGCGAACCACCCACCGTATCTAACCCAGACAAGGCAGGGCGCAGACGCCCCGCAAAAAGGAGCCAATCATGGACGGAAACTTCATCGGTTTGGTAGCAGTCACGCTGTTTTTCGGAATTCCATTAGCGGCCATGTACACCTACTACCGCGTCCGCAGGCTGCGGACCGAAGAGCGCCTGGCAGCCATTGCGCGCGGCGCCAACGTTGCCATGGAGCCTGATCTCTCCGAGGCCGCACATTCCCGCCGCTGGGGAATTCTCCTGGCCGCCATCTCTCTCGGCTACATAATCATGATGTCGCTGATCGCCCGCGCGGATCCCGATGTCTGGAGAGCTGCCGCTTTCGGCATCGTCCCCTTTGCCGCCGGCCTCGGCTTCTTGCTCGACTTCGCCTTGATCCGCAAGGATCTGAAATCCGCCCAAAGCGGCCACTAGAAATTCGTTTTGCTTTTTAGGTAGTGCAGCGGATAACCTGCCAACGCTGAAAACACGTAACTTATTGATTGTATAGCGGTAACTAAAGGAACAAAAGGTAACTACTCGCTTTCACAAACTTTCACACATTATCTCTTCGTTCTCTGAGCGCCCCACCTTACGGATTTTATGCATGTCCCCCACCCGGAGATCGGCCACAGCGTTGTTCGTCTCCTGTCAGGGCTGCAGGCGGTCTATGAGATGCTCGAACGTGGTTCTTGGCTGACGGCCGATCAGTCATCGACTTCATGTACAGCATCTTGCGGCCAACGCAGTGTGCCGGAAGTGTGCCTTTATTCGTGGGCCAACTTGCCGTATCGACGGACGGCTCCCGAGTGTCGATCCCGCGAATGCATTTGAGATCCGCATCAGCCAAAGCGCATGGCTGCAAATGCAGAAACACGTAGATCGCAGCGCGCGGCGTTTCGGACAACGCGTCGAAACTGGTGGAATCCTCCTCGGCGAGCGTGACGATACTCTTAAGATTATGTGGGTCGACGAATTCAGTTCCCCGCCAAGAGACAGCACTCTCAGCCGGACAGAATTCATCTGTGATACTCGTGGAACTGCGCAGTTGCACGCGAAACGAGACCGCGAGTCTCGCGGTTCAATTCGATATATCGGAATGTGGCATACGCATCCGGAATCTCTCCCTGTGCCTAGCTCGACTGACCTCCTCGCAATGTCCACACTGTCCAGTGAGACGGGTGGCCAGTTCGCCCATCCCCTGATGGTCATCATAGGTACCCCGTATAACCGGTTGTCATTGGCTAGGTATGCTTTCTCGCAAGCAGAGTTGAGGCAAAGGAGGTTTTCTCGCACATGCGAAGTTTCATTCCCGCCGTCGATCCTGCAATATGACTCGAACAGCCATCGATCACCGCTGACGAAATGCCTCAATGAATTCAAAGCCTGGCGGTTCGGCTGACTGTCGGTTAGCCGCCCTCGCTTTGATACGAGTTACAGTGCAGTAACTTCTGGATTGGCCGACAAGGACTAAGCCGCTGGCGCGGCGGACGCTACCGCGTGGTGAACCAGGAAAGTTCAGGAACGACTGACATAGTGTGGGTCATAGGGAAAGGAGATTCCTGTGACCCGTTTACGCAAGATGATGCTGGAGGAACTCCAGCGTCGCAACTATTCTGCCATCACCACACGCAATTACTTGCGGGTGGTGACCGAGTTCGCCAAGTATTTCGGCAAGTCTCCCGACAAGCTCGGCCCCAACGAACTTCGAACCTATCAAGCCTATCTGCTGACCGAGCGCAAACTGACGCCCGGCACAGTGATCAACCGGGTAGCGGCGCTGCGGTTCTTTTTCGTCAAGACACTCAAGCGCCATCAGTTTCGCGAGTTCTTACCCTACCCCCGGGACCGGCGTCGGCTGCCGACGGTACTGAGCGAGGAGGAAGTCTCGCAGCTGATCAATGGCGCCGGCAACCTGTTCCGACGGACGTTGCTGATGACACTCTACGGAACCGGCATGCGACGCGCCGAACTCGCGCGTCTCAAGGTCAGCGACGTCGATAGCCAACGGATGATCATCCGCGTGGTGGAAGGCAAGGGCGGCAAAGATCGTGACCTGCCTCTGAGTCCGGCTCTATTGGAGACGCTGCGAGAGTATTGGCGCTGGCGGAAGCCGAAGCTCTACATGTTCCCCACACGCACTCGTGGCCGGACGCTCGATCAGCCGATTTCCGACAAGACCGTCTGGATCGCGTGTAGCGAAGCCGCGCACCGGGCCGGCATCCGCAAACGGGTCACCCCACATACGCTGCGCCACAGTGGGGCGACCCACTTGTTGGAGGCGGGCACCGATCTGCGCACCATCCAGGTTCTGCTCGGGCACGGCGATCTGGAAACTACTGCCCAGTATTTGCATCTGTCACAGCGGCACTTACAGGCAGTTACGAATCCGCTGGACAGTCTCTCTCTATCCAGCACCGAGAACATCAGCCGCAGCTTTAAACGGAAAAGCGAAAAATGACTCGACCCACCTTCGAGGTGGCCGACATCCTTCGCGCGCAGGGTGATCGCTTCCTGGATCGCTATCGATCGGGCTTTGACTTTCAGCAGCTCAAAGCGTTTCGTGCCATTCTGCGCTGCCGCACCGCTGCGCTGGGCGGTCATCGCGATGCCTGCCCGAGCTGCGGTCATCAGGCTATCTCGTACAACTCGTGCAGAAACCGGCACTGCCCCAAGTGCCAGACACAAGCACGCGAACGATGGCTGGCGGCCCGCGAACGCGAACTCCTGACTACCAGCTACTTCCATGTCGTGTTCACCGTGCCCCACGAACTCAACGTGCTGGCCTTGGAAAACCCGCGTTTGTTCTACGACTTGTTGTTCGCTGCCAGCGCCCAAACCTTGCTGGAGATCGCCATCGATCGCAAACACTTGGGCGCCGAGATCGGCATGATCAGCATCCTGCACACTGGGGGACAGAACCTGCTTCTGCATCCCCACATACACTGCGCCATTCCTGCGGGCGGACTTTCACCCGATCACCGTCAATGGGTCCGCCCACGCTATGCTTTCTTCTTACCCGTGAAGATCCTCAGCCGCGTCTTTCGTGGCAAGTTCCTCGCCGGCCTGAAACGTCTGCACAGCCGCAACAAGCTATGTTGCAACGGTCCCGCCGCCGCTCTGGCCGATCCGCAGCAGTTCGCAAAACTCATGCGCCGTCTGCACCGCCACGACTGGGTTGTCTATGCCAAGCCCGCCTTCGGCGGACCCATGCAGGTGTTGCGCTACCTCGGCCGTTACACCCATCGCGTGGCCATTTCCAATCATCGCTTATTGGCATTCGACCAACAACGCGTCACCTTTCGCGGGAAGGATTACGCCCACGGCGGCCGCCATGGCAAGATGACCCTTGCGGCCAGCGAGTTCTTACGGCGTTTCTTTCTGCACGTGCTCCCCAGAGGATGCGTGCGCATCCGTCACTTTGGTTTCCTCGCCAATCGCTTTCGCTCATCCCGCTTGGCACTATCCCGACAACTGCTGTCCAGTGGCTCCTCCACGCTGGTCGAGGCTGGAACCTCCCAAGCTTCGGCGGAGAGTTCTTCTGTCTGGCATTGCCCACGTTGCGGCGCGGCGATGATCGTGCTGCAGAGATTTACGGCTGCGGAATTATCAACATGCTCTTACTTCGATTCTTCCTAGCCCGTCCACTGCTATCGACCCGAGGATGTGCTCAGGCACGCGGACGCACGCGTGTGTCCGCTTCTTCTCCACTGCCTCTCAAGCAACTTTCCGCGTGCGCTTTTCCTCATCTCAGTCGCCACTCCGAAAATCCTAGCGGCGTTCCCACCACGATTAGCTGCTATCCCCAAGCCCCGTTCAGATCCGCGCTGCCGTTCAAATCCCATAGCGCACCGCGTCCGCCGCAAACGCCAGCGGCTTCCTCCTAGTCTCCTTATCGAAAACGCCTCGGACCGAGATCCCGCTCCGCCCCCGCAGTCTGCCCCCGAGGCGTTTCCGATCAAGGCTAGCGACCATTCACAAAACTGAGAGAAGCGTAGAGACCGCGAGGGCCGCCCCGCCGACGCAGTAGTCTTCCTCGCCTCTTGGTCGAGCGTTTCAAAATCGGTCAGGTTAAACATCGTTGACGCTTCGGATTTCGGTGCCGCCATTCTCATGCGGTCGGAGGCTATCAGTTTCTTAATTCGCAACCTCGATGCCGGGCGGATTCCAGGTGCCGGCGCCAGGCGGTAGGATCGACGGCGGTTCGGTTTTCGGCCAATAGAGACGCAGGAGCACGTAAAAAGGAGCATCGGGAGCCGGAAGCCAATTGGATTCGTTGGTCTTCCCCGGCGTCTTGTTCTGCATGTAGATCGTCAGGGATCCGTCGGCATTCTTTTTCATCTGCGGCAACATCGGTGTATTGATCAGGTAGCGATTGATCGGATTCTCGATCAGCAACTGCGACTTGCCGTCGTACATCGTTACCGACCAGAAAGCATTCACCGGGGGAAGCTGTCCTTTTGGGAAGGTGAGAGTGTAGTTGTGCTTGCTGGCATCGAGTGGCTGTCCAGCGCTGTCGTCGGCAGCCATGGGATACATCGCTTCGGTCGGGTCGTTGGCGTAGATGCCAGCCTTCGCGGTTGCAGCGCGTTTCAGCCAATCGCCGTTGAAGAAAGCGCGGTCGCCCCCGGCAAGTCCACCGACCCGCCAGCCGCTCACGTTCTTACCCATACTGGCGATTGCGGCGGTTATCTTATCCTCGCCGTCTTTCATGCCCAGCAGCACCTCCGCCTTGTGTTCGGCGTCGAGGTCCTTGAAGTTGAAAGTCTTGCCTGGGCCGACGCCGATGCGAGCTAGCGTGGAGCGAATGTCCTTCTCATCTGGAGCAGCGGGGGCAAACTGAAGCGCAAAGTCGAGATAGTCGAAGAAACCGGTCTTGATCATGTCCTTGTCGATCTTCGGAAAATCGATGGCGGGCGCTGCGGGCGGCGCAGGCTTGTGAAGGAACGCTGAGAGGGTCTGCACCCTGTAACCGGCTTGAACCTTGATCACGTTCGGCATATCTACCGGGTTAAAGAGCTGCGTGCGGTAGGCAGCGGCCGAGAACTGCGTTCCAGACCTAAAGACCTTCTTGATGCCCGACGGGGTTTCGCCGTTCCAGTCGGGCCCTACAACCATGTAATTGCCACCTTCGTTGCCGGTGGCACGACTTCCAATGTAACCGTAGTTGTAGGTGTTTCCGTCACAGAGCATCACGGAAAAGTAACGGTTCTTGGGTACGGCCGGGACGGATAACACAATGGGCTCGGCGCGAAGATCAAGCCAAGCCATTGAGTAAGGTGTGTCGCTGTTGGGCGAAATGATGGCCGTATCTTTGTAGGTAAACACGCCCGCCTCGTTGTGTATCTGGTTGAATGGCGCTTTGAACTGGCCGGAATTGGGGTTAACGGCGTACTCATACATGACCGCGTAGTTCATCACGATCGGCAGGCCGTAAATGAATCCGTCCTCGGCGATGGCCTTGGTCTCGGCGATGCTGGGGCGGTCTTTCTCCGTTTTCTCCGCCTGAGAGACGGCGTCGTTCTTCGTAGAGCAGCCTGTAAGCAAAGCGGTGGTGAAGGCAATTGCCATCATTCCGTTTAGTAATGCATGTTTTTTCATGATCTTGGTCTCGCTTCGGTTTCGCTTTTGTTCGGTGTTTGGCGACTCACTTCACCAATTCGATCTCGCTCGGCCGCCACTGTTTTGTGAAGAACGGTTCGAGCGGACTGTAGAGGCGAAGAAGTGTGTTCCATCCTTTGCCCGGAACCGTCTGAATCCAGTTGCCGTCGCTCACAGCAGCGGGCTTTGTCGGAGCGAAATACACCGTGGTGGAACCATCGGGGTTCGCTACTGCCGCGGACCCCGGATAACTCTGGCTGCCAGCGCGAGGAAATCTTTGTGGCGTTTGCAGCATCGAGCGCGTCTCGTTGTCATAGAGGATGATCGACCAGAACGCCCGCGCCGGGATATTCGGCGGGAGCGTCACCTTGTAGGTCTTGCTGCCATCGAAATACTCACCCTTGGAATCTACAAAAGCGCCAAGGTATTGCGAACCGATGTCCGGCAAGCGCATGATCATCGCCGGGGTGATCCCCGTCGCATAGAAGAACATCGCCGTTCTCGGGTTAAGTGTGCGATAGCCAGTGGGCGGGAAGGGTTTGATTCCTTCCTTGGTCACGAGCGGTGGCGGGGTCTCGAAATTATAGCCGCCAACAAAGAGCATGTTGATCCATGCGGAGCCGGGATAGTAGGCGAAGCCTTCGGACTCGCGAGCACGCCAGTTCAGGGTCCTTCCCGTAGCGGTACCGATCGCTGCAGCGTCCGTCAGAATCTTCCGCATGCGCGCATCAGGAATAAAGGGCTGGCCCTTTACAATGCCGATGGCTGCAAGCGAGCCCATGATTTCAGGATCGAGCGCGTCTCTCGGCTCCTGTTGTACCAGCCCATTGATCTGCTCGAAATAGTGGAAGTCGTTCGCCGGAATCGTCATGAACGCTTTGCCGCTGCCTTCGACAAACTTCTGCTCCGGTGGCGGGATGAGGCGTCCGGGCCGGACCTTGCCGGTCAGGATTTCGGCGATGCTTGTGCCATAGCCGCCGGGTGTATAGGGATAAATCTTCGCCGTCCTGATCAATGCGGCCGCTGGTTTCGGATCGTTGTTTTCGAGAAACGCGCGAGCGAGAATCAGGACGCGCGTAGTGCGGGAGCGAGCGACGAAGTAGCCACCCTCCGGCACTGGTCCGTCATAGTCCGGCGGCAGGATAAGATACTTTCCGCCCGTACCTCGATCCGGTCCGGGCGCACCGACGTCGGTAACCCAGCGGAACCACATATCGTCGAGGGTGCCCAAGAGCCTCGGCGGCACTTCAAAGACCATCGGCCCCTTGCTGACATCGATGATTCCCCAGAGATAAGGCGTGTCGGTGTTGGCCGTGAGGAAAAGCGACTTCGAGTCCATCAAATCGGAGAACACGACCAGCGTGTTGTCCTCGACGCCCATATCGAGAAGCCCTTGTCGAATGGCGTAGGTCGAGGCTCCCTGGTAGGCGTTCACGAAACTCTCGACGCCGTGCATCAAGTCAAGGTTGTCATAAACCTTTTCGACGGTGGCCTTGCTGGGAGCGCCATCCTTATATTCGAGCGTGCCGATGGAGCTCTCGACGCGGTTGGGCGTCGAAACGGACTTCAGGGGCTCACTGGAGACTTGCGCCGCTGCGGGGCGAAGAACAGTGACCAACACAAGGCTCATTACAGCTATGTGGATTCGTTTCATCGCACCTTCCTCTTATTAGCCCGTGTGACGTTCGCTGCGAGGGAGCTTTGCGATGGCGGCAGCGAATTACGCAGGAACGGTTATCCTCAATCAGACACACTGCCGCATCCGCGCAGACTATAAGGACTGTACCGCTCGGAAAACTGGCAAAACTGCCAGTACACCGGAATCGTCTGAGGCCTTCTTGGATTCAGCCTGGATCGGGACTTAGCTCGATTGAGGGTGTAAAGTGCATGTTGGAGTGTCGCAGAGTGAAGAAAAAAAGGTGAGGCTAACTGGCTTGCCTTGAAGGAGCAATGCCCATTTACGACCAAACTACATATATAGAGAGTTTGGGTATTTACCTACCACCTACAAAAATCTCTTCTGCGAGGCGGGTAGCGGGAATCCGGAGCGGGATCAGGGTCCCCCTGGAGCGGTTTACTGGGATTAAGTCTATTCGCAGCGTTCAGCCGGATGAGTTCTCGTTCGATTTGGCGTGTCGCGCGATCGAGTCCAGCCTACGTCACTCGATTTTCCGCGCGGAGGACATCGGATTACTAATTGCCTGCAACATTTCCAAATACGACCGCAAAGGATTCGTCTTTCCGATTGAACCGAATACTGGGACCTGTCTTCGCAAGGCCATGGGATTCAAGAATGCCATTGCATTCGACATCAATAATGCATGCGCGGGAATGTTTACGGGGATTTTGGTGGCGGATTGTATCCTTCACATGACGGATATCCGAGCCGCCATGGTCGTGAGCGGAGAATTCATCTCTCATATTTCGGATGCAGCGCAGCGGGAGATCAGCAGCTTTACTGACCCGCTCCTCGCGTGCCTGACCCTGGGAGATTCCGGTGCCGCCGTGGTGCTCGCGAGGTCCGACGACAAAGCAATCGGGTTCCAATCCATAGATTTGTTGACGCTTGGCGTCTACAGCTCTCTCAGCCGGAGTGGACCGGCCGGTGAAGGGGAAGCGGGCTTTGTCATGTTCACGGATTCCAAACAGTTATTACGGGTAGGTAGTCTGGAGGCAGCCTATCATTTTGTGAAGTCTATCCACAAACAGGGCTGGAGCCCTGACGCGATTGATCACGTGATTGGCCACCAGGTTTCGGTGGGAAGTTTAGACCGCTGTGCGCGGCAGATTAACTCCCAACTGAACGGCACGAAACTGGATCGACAGAAGGTAGTAAACAACCTTGCACACAGGGGCAACACAGCAACAACGACTCACCTGGTCGCTCTGAACGACCGAATGCAGAACGGGAACATCGGCCCGGGCGACCGCGTCGCTTTCTGTATAGCCGCGTCGGGGTTGACGGTAGGGACCGCTCTCTATGTCCTCGACGATCTTCCTTCTCGAGTCCGAAACAACCGGCCACCCACCCCAAAGGTCGCAGAAAAGCCGGCCTCTATGTCTGGTCTCGTCGCGCCAAAGGCAGTGTCGATTGCCTCGGTCACGACCACGCGATCACGACCGCAGGTGCCTCTCAGCACGGAGCAAATTGCCTTGGAAGCCGCCGAAGCCTGTCTAGCGCAAGCTCCTTGCTGCAAGCAGGATATCGGGATGCTGCTTTTTATCGGTGTGTTCAAGGGCGGCTTTCTGGCCGAGCCGTCCTACGCCGCGATTCTTGCGGGGAGCCTGTTTTCCAGTTCCCACTCGAACGCGGGCGATCTAGTCGCGCTTGCGTTTGATCTACAGGCCGGCCCGAATGGTTTTCTTATGGGCTGTGAAATACTGCGCACGATGTTCGGGCGCCGCCAGATCCGAGCAGGGCTGGTAATCGCCGCCGAGTTCGATGACAACCGCCTTCTGGACGGTTATCCAACTCTTGGGCTTGCTGAAATTGCAAGCGCCGCCGTCATTATGGAGCCCGGCCAATCCGGCGTCCAGGTATCCGATTGCCAGTTCTTTACCTTCGACGAGTTTGCGGATAGCTTTCGAGCAGACACGATTGCCTCCAAGCCGATTCACATTGCTTTTCATGCCTGCGAAAATTATTTGGCGAAACTGTCCATCTGCCTCCGTACGGCGGTCCAGGCATACCTTGGCCGAATCGGCATGGAGCTTGGAGAGTTCGACGAGTTTTACTTTCCCCAAATCTCTTCGGAATTCCTGGACGCCGCAGCGCTGGACCTGGCGATTCCGCGCGAACGTGTCTCGGACGTGACCGTGGAAGGCAGGGACCTTTATACATCCTCTTTGCAATGCATTTTAGAAGCGTCGCTCCTTTCTGGACTCGCGGGAAGTGGAAAGGTCTGTCTCTGTGTTACCGCGGGGCCGGGGATCAACATCGGCTGTGCCGTTCTCAAAGGATAATGGAAACGGGTTTTTGCCATGAGTCCATTGATTCGTGCGGTGGTAACCGGAGGCGGAGGCTTCCTGGGATCGAGAATCGTTTCGATGCTGCTCGATGACGGCTGCGCGGTCAGGAGTTTTTCACGTCACCATTACCCGAATCTCTCCGCGCGAGGTGTTGCCTGTCATGTGGGGGACTTGGCGGACGCCTCGGCTGTGAGTGAGGCGCTGCGCGGGGCCGACGTGGTGTTCCACGTAGCGGCCCATGCGGGAATGTGGGGCGATTACGCGCGGTATTATGCGACCAACGTCGTGGGTACACAAAACGTGATTGACGCCTGCAGGCAAAACGGGGTGAAAAAGCTCGTGCACACGAGTACTCCAAGCGTGGTTTTCGGTGGCCGACACATCAGGAACGCCAATGAAACTGTGCCCATTGCGCGAAAACACCTGACTCACTACGCGAGCACCAAAGCCGAAGCTGAACGGATGGTGATTGCTGCCAATGGGCCGGACTTGGCGACCGTGGCGCTTCGGCCGCATACGATCTGGGGGCCAGGTGACAATCAGATTTTTCCCCGACTCGTGGAGCGGCGTCTTGCCAATCGATTGATGATCATCGGCCGTGGTGACAATCTGGTGGACACGACCTATGTGGATAACGCGGCGAGAGCTCATCTCGACGCCGCACGCCGGCTTGCGCCGGGGAGCCCTCCTGCCGGTCGCGCCTATTTCATCTCCCAGGGGGATCCCCGCCACCTTTGCGACGTGCTCAACAAACTGATGAGCGCCGCCGAGCTGCCGCCAGTGAAAAAATCAATCCCCTTTTCCGTGGCGTATGTTGCCGCCTGCGTGCTTGAAATTTTCTACAGGGCGTTTCGCGTTACCGCAGAACCCTCGCTTACTCGTTTCTTGGTACTGAATATGGCGAAAGATCACTACTTCGATATCACCGCCGCTCGGCGAGATTTGGGATACAATCCCGCGATCAGCATCGAAGAGGGCATGCAAAGATTGCGCCAAGCGCTGTCGGCGGAAGCCATGGTGAAAACTCGCGCCAGCGACGCATGAGGTATATGACGATGCCAAGTCTTGAAACAGCGAAAACGATCGCGGACGGGCTGGCGGCGCGCTCACGAACTCACCCCGGCCGGCTGGCACTTGCGGTGGCCTGCAAGGGGTGGCGGCAACACGATCGGTATGACGAGGTCACCTTCGCAGAACTGGAACACGACGTAAACGCGTACGCCTGCATTTTTGCGAATCGCGGTGTTCGAGGGGGAATGCGAACTGTCCTGATGATCACCCCAGGGCGGGAGTTTTGTGCCGCCATCTTTGCTCTCTTAAAGCTGGGTGCGCCCCCAGTCCTGATCGATCCCGGAATCGGACTGCGGAACATAGGCAGATGCATCCAACGCGCCATGCCGGCGGCCTTTGTCGGCATTAGAAAGGCGCAGGTCGCGCGCCGCATGTTCGGTTGGGGCAGAGACTCGATTCGCATCTCACTCACCGTTGAGTCGCTGCCGAGAGGCAAGTCCGGGCCCGCGGACGTCACTCCAGAAGAGTTTTCTCGAGGTGCTCATCCTGTGGATTCTCCCGCAGACGAGGGGGTGGGAGCCATCGCTTTTACCAGCGGGAGCACGGGCCCGCCGAAAGCCGTGGTGTTCGACCATCAGAATTTTGAGGCCCAGGCTGATCTGGTGGGAGAGCTCTTTGGGCGGTATGCGGGAGAGCCCCATTTGATGACATTTCCATTGTTTCTGCTCTTCGCGCCGGTACTTGGACTCACAGCGATAATTCCCGATATGGATACATCCAAGCCAGCGGCAGCGGACCCGAGTCGGTTGATCGCCGCCATCGAAGACTATCAATGCCGATCTTTTTTCGCCTCGCCTGTACTGGTTCGCCATCTCGGAACCTACTGTCGCGAGACGAATCGCAAGCTGACTTCCATCAAACGCGCCCTGAGCGCCGGCGCGCCATCTGAACCGCACGCGCTGGCGACACTGGCGGCAGTGATCGCATCCGATGGAGAGATTTTCACGCCGTACGGCGCCACAGAAGCCCTGCCTGTGTCGAATCTGGGCAGCGATGAGATTCTGACTGAGACCAGCGAAAAAACTAAAAGCGGAGCTGGTGTCTGCGTAGGACGTCCGCTCCGGGGGATCACGGCATCAATCATCCCGATCGGCGATTCGCCGATCATCGATTGGGAAGAGATTGGCCCCCTGCCACCCTACGAGATTGGCGAGATTGCGGTCTCTGGCCGGGTCGTTTCTCGGCGGTATTTCAATGACCCCGATGCTACTGAGTACG
Organism: uncultured Acidobacteriaceae bacterium; assembly: GCA_963800565.1. Classification (GTDB taxonomy): domain Bacteria; phylum Acidobacteriota; class Terriglobia; order Terriglobales; family Acidobacteriaceae; genus Acidiflorens. The sequence continues at coordinate 418,549 of CAWDBM010000006.1, read as the reverse complement.
CCAAGATCCCATGCCGGGCCACGGGCTCGCTCTACCACCGCATGGGAGACGTAGGTTATCTCGACGATCTGGGGAGGCTTTGGATGTGCGGCCGCAAATCCCAGCGGGTCGTTACACCGAAGCGCGTGTATTTCACGGTTGCCACCGAGGGAGTATTCAACGGACATGGAGAGGTGTCCCGGACGGCCCTGGTCGGCGTAAAGGGCGGAGAGAGTACTATTCCGGTTCTATGCGTTGAGCTTGAGGATCGCAAATCCGCGAAGGCAAGAAGAAGAATTGGGGAGGAACTGCGCGCTCTCGGCGCAAAATTTGAGCACACACGCGAGATTCGTCATCTTCTGTTTCATCCATCGTTCCCGGTGGATGCCCGTCACAATTCAAAGATTCGCAGAGAAGATTTATCGGTGTGGGCAAAACGGAGAATCAGATCGAACAGCCCAGAGGGAAAGCAGGATTGACAATGACACGCGCATTCGGAGTTGCCACAGCACGCGAACCCATCAGCAGGAATTCGCGTTTGCGAACCAACGGCTTCCGGCCCCGCGATTTGCGAAGCTATTGGACACTCTTGGCTATGGATCACTTCCTTGGTCGAGAGCGCGTCGACCGAACCTTTAAATATTGGCGCAGCGGCCTGAAGCAAAGAATGCTGGAGAGCATCCGGCAAAACGACGATGCGCGCGTCATCCCGTTGCCGCGGATCACGCAGCTGGACCGCAAGACTTACATGAAGGAGTTTGTGAACAAGAGCCATCCAGTGGTTTTCGTTGGTGCGGCTAAGGATTGGGAGTGTTGCAGGAAATGGAGTTTCGACTGGATCAAGCAACAATACGGCAGCGACGACGTAATGCTGATCGATCATGGGAAACAGGAGCGCAATCCGCTGCATGCGCCCGTCGAGCATCTGACTGTCGGCGACCTAATTGACGGGATTGACCACGGCTCGTTGAAATATGCCCGTTTTCATCCCCTGCTGCAAAGGCATCCGGAGCTTCGCCTCGACATTGACCAGAGGTGGCTGAAGGACCACCTCACCAATCGCCGCACCAGTTGGCTTCACTTCTATACTCTATTTCTCGGGGGGAAAGGGACTGATACCGCGATTCACAACGCGGGAAACGAAAATCTTTTCGTCCAGATCCAGGGGCAAAAGAAGTGGCGCCTCTACCCCGTGGAACATACTCCGATCTTCGACCCGCCAGCGAACCGTTCGTTATACAAGTACACCGGCTACCGCCCAGACGAGCCAGACTACGAGCTTTACCCCATGGCTCGTCATATGGATTGGTACGAAACGGTCCTGGAACCAGGCGACGTTCTTTATAATCCGCCGTATTACTGGCACCACGTTTCCAATCCTGTTAGGTCGATTGGTGTTGGCTGCCGGTGGAACAATATTCGAACGGCGTTCCTCGCCGCGCCTACTCTCGCTACGTTGGAGCTATTCAATACAAACCCGAACCTGATCAAGGGTATGCTAATGACGCTGAAAGATTTCAACACCGTCCTGGCCGAAACCTTACTGGACAAGAACCAGATCATGGCGCAGCCCGGAAGGTCGCAGCAAAGTTAGTTTGGTTTGCGGCCCCGCAGCCACTTCTTTCCTGAGCGGGACATTCTTGGATGAAAATCACCTTTTTCGATTTCATCCAAGAACGCTTTGGCTAGGGCCTGATAAACGTTAGGGCCCTATCGGGACTGCCCCGAGAGAAGAAGTGTGTGGGTGCACAGGCCGTGTGGTCGGGGCAGTTTCGATAGGGTCGTTTGAACTGAGCCGCTGGCGTTTGCGGCGGACGCGGTGGGCTATGGGATTTCAATCCGTTGGTGCTGGTTGCAGGGCGTTTGTAAAGCAACTAACCGAGACGAAGAAAGACGGCGTTGTTTTTGAACATCGCATTGGAGTCTTGACCTGTGACAGAAAGGGTGGTGTTTGCAGGACTCCGTCGCCGCGTGAGCATACGAGGGCATGGTGTGTTGGAACACACCTGCAACAGACGTTGATCGAAACAAGTTGCGCCATCGGTATCTCAGGAGGAGTCAAGGCTGCACCTCTGGGGATCAGGCATGGTCAGGGCCGATTGAAAATAAAGCTGGCTGCTGGTCAGCCGTTCAATAATGAGCATCGGACCGGCGCAAACCGGACATCGCCAATGAGTTGGTGCGTCAGGCTCGTTGGCGCAGTGCACGCTGAGCAGATCGCGGCAGCGTGACAGCATATCGCCACGTCTGCGATTAGCGAAAAGTCCGAAGTGGCGGATTCGGACCAGCCCTTTCGGGAGAACGTGGATCAAGAATCGTCGCAGAAACTCATCTGCGGAAACCGTCATGATCTTCTGCTTACCGCCCCTTGCGTAGTCTTTCCAGCGAAACGAGACTCGATCATTCTGGAAAGCAACGAGCCGGTGGTTGGAGATGGCGACGCGATGTGTATATCGCGCCAGATAGTTCAGAACATGTTCAGGACCTCCGAAGGGTGGTTTGGCGTAGACCACCCAGTTTTCGCGGAAGAGGAGTCGCAGGAACGTGTGGAATCGGCGGGGCTCAGCAAGGCTCTGGAGTGAGCCGTGGAACTGGAGCTTGTGCTGCTGGAAGAGTTGTTGAAGTCCGGCTGTGAACTTGCCGCGGAAGACGCGGCTGAGTGCACCGACGGGCAGGAAGAATCGGTTGGAAGAAGCGATCCATCTGGAGCCATCGGGAGTAAGGCCGCCAGCGGGAACGATGTAATGTACGTGGGGATGATGCTGAAGGTTCTGACCCCAGGTATGAAGCACGCCAAGAAACCCGATATCTGCTCCCAGGTGCTTCGGATCTCGAGCAAGTTCGAGGAGCGTCGCTGCACTAGCTCGGAAAAGCAGATCATAAAGCAGTCTCTTGTTCTGCAAGGTGAGGGCAGAAAGCTCGTGCGGCAGGGTGAAGACGATGTGAAAGTAAGAGACGGGCAACAGCTCCGCCCGGCGCTCGGCTAGCCACCGGGAGCGTGCGTTTCCCTGGCATCGGGGACAATGCCTGTTCCGGCATGAGTTGTACGAGATAGCCTGATGGCCGCAGCGCACACACTGATCACGATGACCACCCAAGGCCGCAGTGCGACAGCGGACGATGGCATCGAGCACCTTGCGATGCTGCCATGCAAGATGTGATCCGTGGTGCTCCCAGAATCTGTTTCCTGCTGCATGGACGATGTCGGCCACCTCAAGGGTGGGCCGGTTCATCGCTTCTTCTTCAGTCTGGAACGCTTCACGCCGTTGGGTCCGGAGACCTCGATGGTTTCCAGCGGACTGGGAACCGCCTGCAAATGGCGTCGGGACAAGTGCAGATAGACGGTTGTGTCAGCCAGCTTGGCATGTCCGAGTAGGACCTGGATCGTGCGCAAATCGGCGCCGGCTTCGAGCATGTGGGTGGCGAAACTGTGCCTGAGCGTATGGGGAGCGACGTGCTTCGCGATGCCTGCATGCTTCGCGGCCTTGGCCACGGCAGTCCAGACAATCTTCTCCGTGATGGGTACATCGGCCCGCCAGTTGTTGACCGTGCCTGGGAATAGGTATGTTTTTGGTTTCATCCAGCGCCAGTACTCGCGCAGGGTCTCCAGCAGCTTCGGGGATAATAGGACATCGCGATCACGGCCGCCCTTGCCCTGACGAACATGAATGACCATGCGTTCGCTGTCGATATCGGAGACCTTGAGGTGACACAGTTCGGCGCGGCGCAGACCGGTTCCGTACAGCATCATCAGCATGGTGCGGTGCATTAGGTTTTGAGCGGAATCAATGAGTCGAGCCACCTCTTCCTGACTCAGTACCGTGGGCATCCGCCTCTGACGCTTCGGGAACGGAATGTGATCGGGAAGATACGGTCGCCTGAGTGTCTTGACGAAGAGAAAACGCAGAGCGGCAGTGCGACCTTCGATGGTGCCCGCGGAGAGTTTGCAATCACGAAACAGGTGAACCTGGTATTCGCGGATGTGGTTTGGACCGAGGCGGTCCGGCGAACGGCGGAAGTACTTCGCAAAATCCTCCACCGCATGGATGTAGGAACGAACCGTGTTCTGCGCATAGTTGCGACGCTGGAGTTCATCCAGCATCAGCTTTCTGAGATGGGTCACAGTGACCTCCTTGTGACCCAAACCTTACACGGGCAACAATGCTGGGGCCGACCACGCGGTAGCGTCCGCCGCGCCAGCGGCTTCGTTGTGTGCTGGGCATGCTCAACAGCTTGGAGGTGAAAGTCCTCTGGCCTACCTGATGGAGGTAAGGTCTAGTGATGATGCAAGGGCTACCGCCGCGAGGCGGGGTCTGAAGGAAGCATGGAACAAACGTGCGAGTCGATGAACAAAAAACCGGATACAAGGCGCCAGCGCCGGACGAGCGGGCAACTTACCGCGAAGTCCATATCCATCAAGGACGCGAAGCGTAGATTCGGCGATTGTGCACGGAAGGCGGTTGAGCTTACCCCAGGAGATCTGCTCGGCGTCGCCTCGGCGACTGAGGTGGTCGAAAGGCCGCCTGACCGCAGAGCAGAAGTCAGCATAAGGCATAGTAGGTCATGACGTCGGCGAAGCTAGTGAGGCACTCCGATCCGAAAGGTGGAGAAACAGATAGGCTGAGCCGGGAACGGTGGCCGAAGGCCGGAACGAGAAGGAGAGGCAAGTAGGACATGAATCTCGGGAGCGACAAGCGGCAGAACATCCAAGGAGAACTGGACTTCTCGTCTCCGCCAGCGGGTGAAGCCCGCGAAGCAAAAAGGGAAGAGACCGAATCGCCCTCGGCGATGCATGGCCCCGAAAGCCCAGCCAGCACGAATCGATTGATGGAGGAAATATGTGAGCGAGAAAACCTGAAGCAAGCTTTGCAGCAGGTAAAGGCTAATAAAGGTAGCGCGGGCGTCGATGGAATGACCGTCGGCGGAATCACCGACTACCTGAAGCAGCACTGGCCAGCGATTCGAGAACAACTGCTGAGTGGGACCTACGAGCCGAAACCGGTGAGGCGGGTGGAAATCCCCAAGCCGGACGGAGGGGTGCGAAAGCTTGGTATCCCGACGGTGTTGGATCGTTTGATCCAGCAGGCGGTGATGCAGGTTCTGCAGAAGCAGTGGGACTCGACGTTCTCCGATCACAGCTACGGCTTTCGACCGGGACGATCCGCGCATCAAGCAGTGGCCCAGGCACAGCAATACATCGCCGCGGGCTACGGCTGGGTGGTTGATCTCGACTTGGAGAAGTTTTTCGATCGAGTCAATCACGACAAACTGATGGGTCAGATCGCAAAACGAGTCGAGGACAAACGGCTGTTGAAGCTCATCCGGGCATTCCTGAATGCTGGGGTGATGGAGAACGGACTGGTCAGCCCAAGCGTGGAAGGCACTCCCCAAGGAGGTCCACTTTCCCCGCTACTGTCCAACCTCGTGCTCAACGAACTCGACCGTGAGTTGGAGCGCCGAGGACATCGTTACGTTCGCTACGCGGACGACAGCAACATCTACGTTCGCAGCGAGCGCGCGGGTCAACGGGTGATGGAAAGCATCACGCGATTCATCACGCAAGAGCTCAAACTCAAGGTGAATGAAACGAAGAGCGCGGTGGCACGACCGCAGCAGCGGATGTTTCTCGGATTCAGCTTTACCGACGGTCCGGAGATCAAGCGCGCGATTGCGCCCAAAGCTCTGGAACGGTTTAAGCATCGCATCCGAGAAATCACACTTCGGGCGAAAGGCGTCAGCCTGGAGACGACGATAGCAGAGCTAGCCTCGTACCTGCGAGGTTGGCGCAGCTATTTCGGCTTCTGCGAAACGCCTGTGGTGCTGGAGTACTTGACCCGCTGGGTCCGGCTCCGACTGCGAGCCGCTATGTGGCGGCAATGGAACACCACGCCGTCGCCGAGCGGCTCTGCTAGCACTCGGGGTTCGCCCGCGACTGGCCAACAACACGGCCGGTAGCGGACTCGGCCCTTGGTATCTGGCTCGGGCCAAAGCCCTCTCTGTGGGGCTTTCCAATGCTTACTTCAAATCGCTTGGATTTCCAACGCTGATCGATGAATGCTAGCGTAACCAACTCGAACCGCCGTGTACGGACCCGTACGCACGGTGGTGTGGCAGGGGTCGGCGGGTGACCGCCGCCCCTATGCCGATCAAACGCGCTTGTGGCCACCGAACTATCAACGTCTATTGATTGGCCAGAAACGCTATTGCTGTATCGGATGCGCCCGATTACAGAGCGCAGGTAGGTACGCCATGTTGTGCGGGGCGCGTCCGATACGGCTGTTTGAAGGAAGCCGCTAGCGGTTGCGGCGGATGCGGGATTGCGTCGGGTTACCCTGTGGCCCTCTGTGCCCCTGTGGTGAAGGCCCTCGACTTCTTCGTCGGACGCCCAAATTTGCGCCTCATGGATGCCCAGTACCCACCATCTTCCACGCACTACACCAGCGCGCGTGCTACTTTTTGCGCGTGATCCATGATTCCTTCTCATCCCCGCTGTGAAAATCATTGCGCAATCCCCCGCTCCGCACGCGCCTTCCAGCTTGCTTTTGCCCGCTGCACCCGTCATCATTGCCGACGGCGTAAAAGGAGCCAGCTAGATGAAGCGTTGTTTGGCAATCATGTTCGTTGTCGGAATCGTCGCCCTTCTGCCCGGTCTCTCTTCACCAGCCTCCGCCCAAGCCCGCACCGAAGGCGTTTTCAACGGACACAAAATCATCATCCCCGAGTCCAGCGTCCCGCGCCCTGGCCGCCATCACACCAACTATTTCTTCGTCGACACTGACCAGCCGCAAAAAACTCCTCCCGGAGGCGTCGAAACTCCCGGCTCCCTGGCCTGCGTCTATCAACTAGTTGCCGGACCGGCCCGATGCCCCGTCGCCACCAGCACCGCTGTCCCGACCGGCGGTTGGGGAGCGATCGCCATTATCGATGCCGGCAGCTATCCCACCGCTGCCACGGATCTCGCCGCCTTCGACACTTATTACGGCATACCCGCCGCTGATTTTACGGTCACCTGGACTGGCACGAAAGAGCCTCCGCCCTATTCAGATTGGCAGGTCGAAGAGGCACTCGATATCGAGTGGGCCCACGCCATGGCGCCTAATGCGAAGCTCTTCCTCGTCGAATCCGTGCTGTGCGTGGCCCCGCAGTGCGCCACCGACCCCACTTGGGCTGCCGTTCTGCTTGGAGCGAAACTCGTCGCTGAAAACGGCGGCGGCGTAGTCAGCATGAGCTGGGGCGACCCTGAAGTCGCCGAAGAGACTACCTGGGATAAATATTTCAAGCATAAGGGCGTCGTCTACTTTGCCGCTTCCGGCGATTCCGGCATCGGCGTCAGCATTTATCCTGGCGCGTCTCCCAATGTAGTCTCGGTTGGAGGCACATATTTCGAGCGCAACATCAAAGGCGATTTTATTGAAGAGGTCTATGGCGGAGGAGGCGGCGATTTCAGTCCCTACGAGCCTCGTCCCGCTTATCAAAACGGCATTTCCAACATCGTCGGCACGCAGCGCGGATATCCTGACGTCGCCTCCGATTTCTGTTGCGCCCCAATTTATCTCCAGGGCAGCTGGTATTCCGTGGGAGGCACAAGCTGGGCCTCGCCCACCTTCGCCGGAATCGTCAACGCCGCCGCGAGCAAGCAGAAGACAACCGCCGCCGAACTGACCATGATGTATGACGAGTTAGCCAACCAGTCCAAATACACAGCCGACTTCTACGACATCACCAAAGGTGCATCACAGTGCACTATCGGCTGGGATTTGTGCGCAGGCATAGGCACAGCCCGCACCTACGTCGGCAAGTAACTCTTGCCTTTGGGCGGAGCAGCGGTTCACCTCTACGATAAAAAGTCACAATCTCAATTGTCGTCCTGAGCGTAGCTGAGCCGTGAGCAAAGCGAATGGCCCGGCGCAGTCGAAGGACCCCTACCTTCACGAGAATGCCAACCGCCGCAGAGTTTTCGCGCTGCATAGCCTCAAATAGATTTAGCGCAGGCTTTTGCACGGCGCCGCGGTTCACCGCTGCGATTAAAGCCCATTTTCAAATAACGGCTTTAGCCGCTGAGGTTGCCCCTCTCGGATGGCTGACGACTCTTTCCGCAGCCTCTCGCCACGCAGGCCTCGCTAGTGTCTAACTGGAAACCCGCTCGCCGAAATTCCGTGCTCACCGCTTTCTTGTGGTCTAGCATGATCAATGCACACTTGTCGCTGGAGCGATTGGCCCCGATCTTCTCCCTGTTATCACTAAATCTATGGGCCCTTCGGAAAAAGCACAGCACGCGATCCGGCGCAGTACTCGCCTGCCGCTGGAAATTCCTGTCCGCGTGACCAGCCTCGACCCCGCCCATCCCTTTTCCGAACAGTGCAATACCACCCTCGTGAACGCCCACGGATGCGGCCTGATCGCTCCTTGCGAATTTGGGCATGGGATTCAAGTTCGCATCGAAATCGTTTCGGCGCAACGGCACACCACCGCCCGAGTAGCCGAAGTGGTCCCCTTGGGCGGCGACCCTGAGACCTGGCTAGTCGGCCTCGAACTCGATATCCCCGGCAATTTCTGGGGAATCGAATATGCGCCTTCCGATTGGAAAATCGCAGAGCTCACCATTCCTGCCGCAGCGCCGCAAGAGTCAAAGGCGTCGCCGAACCCGCCCGCAAAGGCCACTCCCCCGCGGCGCTGGCGCCTGACCGACATCAGCGCGGGAGGTTGCTACCTGGAGACCGCGGCGCCCCTTCCCGCCGATACTCCGGTTCTAATGAGCGTTCGCATCCTCGACTCAGAGTTCCTCCTCGACGGAGTCGTACGTGTCTCCCATCCGCGAACCGGCATGGCCGTCGAGTTCACCGCTCCCTCCGCTAGCGATCAGCGGGTGCGAGTCCAGGAACTCATCCACCAACTGATGACGAGTCGCGAAGTCCCCAAAATTTTCGTAGGACGAAAAGAAAATACAAAAGACACTCAGGAAAAAAATCCGCTTGTTGCGCCCCACGCAGCGGACGATGCCGAATCGCCCGACCCGCTCCTCGAATTGATTCGGAAAGGTCCAGCGCTGACGCCAGAGCAATTCCTGAACGATCTGCGAGCCCAGCGCCTGGGCAAGCGCCGCGATCCGCGCATCGATCTGGCCCTACCCGTTTTGCTCACCGCGACCGACGTAAGAGGTCGTCCGCTCGATCAAAGAGTGATGACCATCAATATAAGCCGCCGTGGAACACTCCTCGAAGGCATTCACGGACTGCTTGGCAAAGGTGCCATTATCACGCTCGCCCGCGGGCGCAACCGCGAACAATTTCGCGTCGCCTGGGTCGGACCTGAGGACACTCCAGCCGCCGGCCAGATCGGAGTCGCTGCCGTCGATCCCAATACTTCGTTTTGGAATGAGGTGTTGGAAGCCACCGCGCAATCCGGCCTCGAAACGGCCAGTCTCCGCGGAAACGACGGCCAGAGCGGCGACTCGCCGGGCGACTGACGTTGTGCCTCACAGTGCAGTGCGTCAAACAGATCGACAATTCGCCAATCGGCGATTTCCCCTGTGATCCTCTGTGCCCCCTGTGGTGAAAGTCTTTGACCTCCCCTTCAGAACGCAAAAACCTGGGCCGTATCGAATGGTAAACTGCCTTCGTCAGAGGCCCCGTGTCAGAAGAATCTCTTTCACCGCAATCGAAAAAACGAGACCAAGAACTGGGAATGCATGCGCGCATCACGCGCCGCGATTTTCTCAACGGCGTAGCGCTCACCGTAGGCGCCGCCATCATTCCGCCGGAAATGCAAGCCGCCGCCGCTTCCGATCTTCAACCTCAAGACGTCCCCGGTTACTACCCTCCCGCCAAAACCGGGCTCCGCGGCGACCATCCCGGTTCCTTCGAAACCATGCACAGCGTCCGCGATGGCGATTTCTGGGGCCACGCTCCCAGGCCCGTCGATACCGGCGAATCCTACGATCTTGTCATCGTCGGCGGAGGCATTAGTGGACTCGCCGCAGCTCACTTCTTCCGCAAAGCTGCCGGCGACGGCGCGCGCGTCCTCATTCTCGAAAACCACGATGACTTCGGCGGCCACGCCAAGCGCAACGAATTTCGCGCTGGCACTCGCACCTGGATAGGCTACGGAGGCACTTACTCCATCGAAAGCCCCGCCCCCTACAGCCCAGTCGCCAAAGCCCTCATCGCAGAGCTTGGCATCGACGTGGCGTCCTATCACAAGTGCGTAAGCAGCGATCTCTACCGATCCCTCGGCCTCAAACCTAAAATCTTTTTCAACAAAGAAACATTCGGCGTGGACCGCTTGGTCGACAATGCTGCCCGCAGCAACAGCGACGAGAGCGGCGTCAACGAGGCCAGCGGTGATGCCGAATTGCATGCCTTTCTGAAGGACGCTCCCTTCTCCGAAAAAGCTAAGCAGGATTTCCAGCGTCTCCTCACAGAAAAAAAAGACTATCTGCCCGGCCTAAGTTCCGACGACAAGAAAGCCCGCCTCGCCCGCATTCCCTACGCCAAGTATCTGACCGAAATCGCCGGGGTCAGTGACGAAATCGTCAAACTTTTTCAGGCGCAGCCTCATCCGCTGTTCGGTGTAGGTATTGACGCGATTTCCGCGCAGGATGCCTGGGGCCTCGGCTACAAGGGATTCGAAGGCCTCAATCTCGACCCCGCTCCCGGCAAAGGCATGAACCGCGACTGCATCCCCAACGCCGAAGCCGACAAATACTTCTTTCACTTTCCCGACGGCAATGCTTCCATCGCCCGCCTGCTCGTGCGCAGATTGATCCCGCAGGCGATTCCAGGCGACTCGCCCACCGGCATCGTGCTCGCGAAGGTCGATTACTCCAAACTCGACGAGCCGTCCTGTTGGGCGCGCATTCGCTTGCACAGCACCGTAGTCAGAGTGAAACACGTCGGCGAGCCAGAGCGTGCCAAGGAAGTCGAAGTCACCTACTTCGCTGATAAGAAGCTCCAGACCGTGCGCGCCACCAACTGCATCCTAGCCTGCTGGCATGTAGTGATCCCCTACATCGCGCAAGAATTGCCGCAGCCGCAAAAAGACGCGCTAGCCTCCGCGCAAAAAGTTCCGCTCCTCTACACCAACGTCCTCCTGCGCAATTGGACCGCCTTCCAGAAACTCGCGGCCAGCACTATCTACGCCCCCGGCATGTACCATACCGGAGTAAATCTCGACCTCCCCGTTAGCATCAGCGGCTACGAGTGCACAAAAACTCCCGACCAGCCCATAGTCGTTCACATGATGAAGGCCGCCTGCGAGCAGGGATTACCCGCGCGCGACCAGCACAGAATGGGCCGCATGCAGCTCTACGAGACGACCTTCGAAACCTACGAGCGCAACATTCGCGATCAACTGGCGCGCATGTTAAGTCCCGGCGGATTCGATCCCGGCCGCGACATTTTGGAGATCACCGTCAACCGCTGGCCTCACGGCTACGCCTATGAATACAATTCGCTCTTCGACAAGTTCTGGCTCGAAGGTGGAGAGACGCCCTGCGAGATAGCACGCAAACCTTTCGGGCGTTTAGCGATCGCCAACGCCGACGCGGACGCCTACGCCTACACCGATTGCGCCATCGATCAGGCCTATCGCGCCGTGCAAGAGTTGAAGAAAAATTAAGAAGTGTGTAGAGCGGGCGCCCTCGCCCGCTAAAAACCAGTTGTGATCAAGCGGGACAAGGAGGTCATGACATGACGCCGCGTGCCACCAAAAACCAGAAGAAGACTCTTAAATCGCAACCGAACGCCGATCGCCCCTACGCTCCCGGCTACGGCATCGTCGGAGCAAAGGAAGGGAAAGGTCTGCTCTCCTGGACCTGGGTTGCAAGAAAGCTAAACACTTGCCGCACCTTCTGGCTCTCCACGATCAATGCGGCTAACGGACGTCCGCACGTAATGCCGCTCTGGGGAGTCTGGGTCGACGACGCCTTCGCTTTCTCCACTGGACGCAAATCCTGCAAAGGCCAAAATCTAGCCGCCAATTCCGCCTGCACAATCACCAACGACGACGCAGCCGAGGCCGTAATCATCGAAGGACAAGCCACGGAAGTGGAAGACGCGGCGCAACTCGATCGCATCGCCGCTGCCTACAAGAAGAAGTACAAGATGGACCCGCGCAGCATGAAGGAACCGATCTACAGCGTGCGTCCCACAAAGGTTTTCGGATTCATCGAGAAGACATTCCCAAAATCGGCCACACGATGGCAGCTATGAAATTCACAACTACAAATCCAACTTTATTCTCCGCGCCGATAAGTGCGCGCCCGTCAGCAGCAGCATTCCCGACAAGAACGACCAGAACATCAGGCTGACCGAGATCGCGAATGGCCCATACACTTCGGCAAAATTCAGCCAGGGCAGCGCAAAAATATAAACGTATTTCAGCGCCTCGGACAGCAGCCCCATAATCACCGCCGCCGGCAGCACTCCGCGAGCCGGAACCTTTCCATTCGGCAGCAGCCAATAGACCAGGAAAAAAATCGCAATCGTCGCCAAAATGGAAAAGACTTTCATGGTGATGAAATCGACCAGCGTGATATACCACGCGCCATACCCATGCAGCGCGCTCTTCACAATCGCCACATTTCCCGCCGTCAGTCCCACCGACAGCAGCGCCAGCGTTCCGCAGGCAAACACCAGCCCCAGCGAGATCAGCTGATTTCGCAGGTAAGACCGGTTGCTGCGAAATCCCCAGACGCGATTCAGCGCAACTTCGAGCGGCATAAAAATTCCCGTCGAGGTCACCAGCAGCATGGCCAGCGAAAAAACCTGCGCCCGCTGATGCGCCGTCACCAGCGCATTCAGGTTGCGGATCACAAATTCCTGCCCCGTAGGAATGTAGTCGCGCAGCAGGTTTTCGATCACGCTGTACATCACCCGCGAATGAAACACATTCCGGATCAACGTCATCAGCAGCAACAGAAATGGAAAGAACGACAGAATCGAATTGGCCGCGACCGAAAAAGCGAACGTATGCACCTCGGTCCGCAACATATACCGCGCCGTCGAGCGCACCAACCCTTCGTGCGCTGCCGTACGCACCTCGGTGACCTCTGACTCGCGCGAAATCTCTGTGGGAGTTATTGAAGACACTGCTTCTCAAATCTTATCAAATACTTACGGCGTGCCGCCGGGATTTGCTTCCAGCGCGTCCTCGGCACAGCCGTTCTCTCTCCGTTCGGTCATGAGTCTCGGTCATGTCAGCATTTTTCGTTCCATCAACTTAGCTCTTGCCAACTGCAATCTTCCTGCTATTATCTGGTGCTTCGCCAGCCCAACCAGGTTGGCGATACTCAGCAAAAGTGCAACTTCAGTAGCTGTGCAGCAGGATCGACGTTCCGTGTCAGCAGTCGTTTATCGCGCCTTCGTTTTCGCGGCTCCTCAAGTGTTTCGTCGCGCGCCAAGCGCTCAACGAAATGCAAAGGGAGCCGTTTCCGTTGGTGCGGCAGCGTCCGCGCGCGGCAGCGCGATCACGTTCTTGACGTCGCATTGAGGGGGTGCGCTGATCGCTCCTCCGCGTCTGCGTGCAAGGCAAGAGCAGGCAGATCAGGAGAACCGGTCAGTGCAAACACAGAAGCGGCGCAGGAATAATTCTTAGCAATGAGGCGAAAGGAGTTTCTTTGTGAGAGAGAAGGGTACTGTGAAGTGGTTCAACGGGGCGAAGGGATACGGTTTCATCCAGCGCTCCACCGGCGAGGATGTATTCGTGCATTTCTCGGCCATCCAGGAGAACGGCTACCGCTCGCTGAATGAAGGCGAGACCGTCGAGTTCGATCTGCTCAAAGGCCCGAAGGGCTTCCAGGCGGGCAACGTAGTGCGAGCCGCATAAGATTTTCTCCAACCAGTTCGCAACCCTCTCGGATATCGGATAGTCGAGAGGGTTTTTTTTCTGCGGTGGGAGCGATTTCATTTTTCATGTTTACCTTTGAGATTTCATTAAGTGGTTTATGTCCCCCCCCCCCCCCCCCCCCCCCCCCCAAAAAAAAATAATATGATATAAATAACTTATTCTAAATGACTTACTAGAAACATCTTCCCATTTTGGGACGGCTTGTGGGGGGATTTCAGCAAGGTTCCACGCTGGCTTGCGCTTACTCAGCTAGATCTCGGTTTATCAAAGAGTACTGAGTGTCCGGCTTTGCCGGTTGGACGTCATTGTCGCATCGGGTGAGTGGTGAGGATGTGATGGCGCTCACGGGGTGATTGTGATGAAAGAATCTGGGCGCTCCCGTCGGTGGATCTTGATTGTATGTACACATTTGTGTATCATTAATCCCGCTGTGACGCAGAAAAATACTGCCGTGAGATATTCCCTTAGCGCAATTAAGAGAAAAGCCGCACGCGGCGCGAGTAAGACACGCGCCAACGCTCCGGAAGCCCCGGCCGTCGGCGAGGATTTCTGGAAACGCGCCCGAGTGGTTATGCCGAGCGGCAAGACCTCCGTGCATCTGCGCATCGACACCGACATATTCGAGTGGTTCAAGAAACGGGGCCAAGGCCATCTCACGCGCATGAACGCAGTGTTGCGGTCGTATGTTGAGGCGCAGAAACGGTGATATGTCGGGCCTACCTGTTTTCGACCTTATGCACCAACCTGCCGTATCCAATCCTTAATAGAGGTAGCGATGCGTTCCACATCCTGCAAGCCAAGGTCACCGCTGTGCATGATGACGTTACGTGAGCGTTCGACGGTCGAAATAACTAACTTCATCCATTCCTGGTTCTGAACGTAGTCCTCAAACAGCACCCAATTCTGACTCATGATCGAGCTAAGGTCTCCGAACTCCGTGTAGTTGATCGGCTCGTCTCCGCGAGGCGTGTGCCAGCGAATCTTCTCCTCTTCGGTGCGGCGAGTTTCTGCCTTAGTTCTGATTTTCTCCGATACGGATTGCAGCCACCAGCCGGCGCCAAATTTCTCAAGCAGCACCTTGCTGACGAACTCTCGCACAGAATTCTCAAAGGCGGCTATGGCGACATACACGACCGCCATCTTCTGTGCGCGAGCGACAAGTTCCTCGTCAAAGGAATCAATCGGCAGTCGCGCTGCCATCTCGGGGTCGAAGTGAGCGGCGAGACCAAACTTTCTGAGCCGCCCCGTCTGGTCCAACGCTTCCTCAGTCAGCAGGCCTCGGAACACAAAAGAGTACGCCTCGTCTGCATTCATGCAATCCTCCATCTTTATGGTAAGTGCTTCCGGAGAGCGGCAAATATCGCTTCGAAGACAGCTGCGTCGCGCGATTCAGGCAGGTGTATTTGTATGTTGTAGTGAAGCTGGAGCGGCCGATTGCCTGTGTCTAGGCTAGGTGGCACACCGATCGGCGGTGCTGCGGCCTTTGCGGGGTCCTCTGGCTTCTTCTCGGTCGCCGGGGCTTGAGCGGGTGTGTTTGGATTCGGCGCGGCTTTCCAGTCAGCGAGATCGGAGAGCGCTTTGAAAGTGTTCGCCATCAGCGACACTACGTTGTCGGACTTTTGCCCCAGAGTAAGAGTACGGAGTTTATTCTTGACCTCATCGACACTCAGGGTCTGCGCGTTCTTGTTGACGTTGAAAAGGTCGGAGTACGCTTCGCGAATGCCTTCGGCAAGCACTCTCGCAGATTGACCTTGGTCCAAGAAGTCGAAGTATCGTTGCTTCGGCACCCCAGCATCGTCGATGAACCCTAAAGCCTTGAGCACCCCTAGAAAGAGCCGATCGTTAGAGCTAGTAAAGTCCAGTTGCTTCAAAAACTGGATCGTGAAGCGCTCCGGCGCTTTTGCGGACTTTTGCGGACTGGATCGATTTCAGAAACGCGTCTAGATTCTTCGTCGTCATTAGGTAGGCATTCGGTAGTGCCATTCGATCTCTCCTCGCGAGTTACTCTGTCTTGGCGGTGTTAGGACTCTTGCGGGTGCGAGACGTCTCGCGCTTGGGCCGTTTTGACGAGTAAGTATAACGCCGGTTGCACCACTTCTCGCTCCCTTAGGGATGGCCCCGTCAGCGCCGCGACTGAAGTCGCGCCCTTTCAAATCAAACCTCGACTTAGCGGCACGACTGAAATCGTGCCCTTCCCGTTCGTGCTTGACCGAACCTTATCGCAGCGGTGAACCGCTGCGCCACCCAAAGGCCAAGACGACAACCCTCGATTATTTTTCCACCGTCTTAATATCCAGACTCCGCCAAAGATACCAGCAGGCAACCGACCGGTAAGGAGCCCAAGCCTTAGCGATCTTGGTCATCACGTCGGCCTTCGGCCACTTACGTTTCTTGTAGTGCTTCTTGATCGCGGCCTGCACCCCATAATCGCCCACCGGCAAGATATCCGGACGGCGCAGCGTGAACATCAGGAACATGTGCGCCGTCCAGACGCCGACCCCTTTGACCTGCGTAAGATGCGCGATCACCTCGTCCTCAGCCATGTCGGGCATGCGCTCGAACTCAAGCAGTCCAGCCGCAGTCTTCCCAGCAAGATCGCGCAGATAGGCCGTCTTCTGGCGGGATAATCCAACGCCGCGCATTTGCGCGTCAGTGAGTTTGAGGATGCCTTCGGGAGTGAGCGGATCTCCGGCGAGCGCGGTGAAGCGATCAAAAATGGTAGCGGCCGCCTTGCCATTCAACTGCTGATAGAGGATCGATTCCGCCAGAGCATGAAACGTAGGCTCGCCAAACTGCATGCGGCACGGGCCGACTTGCTCGATAATCGCCGCCAGGATGGGATCGGATTTCTTCAAGTGCCGCGTAGCGGATTGGTGATTCGCCTTGTGCATTCGTGTCCTGCGCATGAGGGACTGCTCCGGGCCTTGATGGGAACAAAGTTTAGCACGAAGGGGAACAGATGGCGAATAAGCCGCCTGCAGTTTCATGCTGCGGACGAAACCTTGAACCACGAAGGGCACCGAGGGCCACGAAGGTTGTAGTTTACGTATTTCCTCCGTGCACCTTAGTGACCTCTGTGGTTAATGATCTCTCGCAAATTGCACCACGATTTCTCAGGAGGGGAAATGGAAGTGCACATCCACGTGTGACGCTACCGGAGCGCCGTCTAGCGTGGCTGGCTGGAAGTGCCATCGGCGCACGGTCGCTTCGATCTTCTCGTCGATGCCGTGGCCGACTGTTTGCACGACTTTGGTTTCTACGACGTTCCCCTGCGAGTCGATGGTGGCGACGATTACGACATCGCCGACCAGATCCCTGGGCAACTCGGAGCGAGCGACCGGCGGATCGGGATGGATCACCGAATATGCGACATGAACTTCATGGCCGGTAATGGGCCCGTCGACCACAGTGCCCAGCGGCGATCCGGCATGGGCGTCGTGATCTCCCGCCGCTTCGTCAGCAACAGCAGTGACGGGCTTCGGCTTGGGAGGCACGGGATGCGCATGCGGCTTGGATTTGTTGGTGTGAGGAAAGAGAAGCTTCGCGGCATCGGGGTGCACGTCTTTGTTGGCTCCGGGCGGAAAATAAATCAAGGTAACGTTGCCGTCTCCGTGAGCAAGCCACATGGGAGTGAGCGTGACCGGAGCGCGATTATAAAACACGATCGCGGCGAGCAGCACCAGGTGCGCGGCCACCGAGATTCCGACGACACGATGGCGTCGAATCGCCGCCGACACAGGAAAAACATCCGGTGGCTGAAGTCCGTAAAACACGCACCTTCTATTTTACTTGCTTGATAGGCCGCGCAAGAAGGGAAAAATGTGCCCAGCAGTCAGGTGTCAGGAAAAGCTGCGTCTCGATTTTCGTGCGACGTGCGCCCCATCACCTGTGACCTGACTTTTACGCGCCCGCCTGCTGTTCGGCCATGTCGCCGATTACGGGCAACTTGAACATCTGGCCCTGGTAGGCCTTTAGCACGAGGACCAGCCAGATCACAAAACCTAGGAGGCTCACTAGCGGCCAGATCAAAACCGTAGCCCATCCGAGGAACGGGATGTGGGCAATGAGAGACAGCCCGATCCAGAGAACGGTCCAGGCAACGGCGAAGAACAAGCATTGAAACGCGTGGAAGCGGATGAAGCGCTTCCTGTTGAATGGTTCCATGACCAGAAACACAATCGCCGGAATGATGGTGACATAGGCCAGAGCGCCCGCCATGTTATCGGCAAGCCCTGCGCCTGCAGGCACTGCGACAGTGGCCGGCACTGTGCCAGGCACACACTTCGTGCAGGTTGCACCATCCGCGATCGGTGCTCCACAGCTTGGACAAAAGGCCACGAGACCTCCTACGGGTTGTCAGGCAAGGTATCAGAATGCTAGATGGGACGCAATGGCGCGAGAACCGATTAGAATTTCTAATCAATCGGTTAATAGTTATCGTTTTTCCTTGTCGCGCGCTCTGCTATATTTCCGGGATTCTCTGACGCGGCTCTAGATCGCGTCAGCGCTTGTTTTGAGAGAGTGGGAGAAGGAGCCAAGTCGAATTTATGGGCCGCATCATACTTCTTTTTCTAAAGCGATTATGGCTGCCCACGCTGGTGTTCGGCGCTTTCTGCCTGCTTTGCGTCGGCGTGTACATGCGGATGGAAGGGCTGCGCCCGCTGGACGCCTTCTTTTGGGTTTTCCATCCCCATTCCATCGACTACCGCTCGGTCCGAACTACTACTAAGCTGTTTTCAATTTTTGTCTATGTGGGAGTATTCGCCTTTCAGGTGTGGATCGCGGAGCGGGTGATGGTCACGATCTTCAACCGGCAAGGTTTGGAGGCTTGGAAATCCATGGTTAACGACGCCAACATCGCTAAGCTGGAGAATCATTTCATTATCTGCGGATACGGCCAGGTTGGCCGCACCGTGGTCGACCAACTTACTCGCCTCGAGATTCCATTCGTTCTGATCGAGACCAACGAGGGCCTGTGCCGCGAGTTGTTGAACAATGGCGTTCTTGTGATTCAAGGCGATGCCAAGCGACAGGACGTGCTGGTGCAGGCGGGCATCCAGCGGGCGTGTGGCATCTGCATCGTGATTGACAGCGACGCCGACAATCTCTACATCACGGTCACTGCGAGATCGCTGAACGCCAAGGCGAAGATCATTACACGCGCCGGCCAGCAGCGCTACGCCAATGCGATACGCACCTCAGGGGCAGATGAAGTGATCATTCCCGAATACGAAGGCGGGTTGATGACCGGGAGAATGATTCAGAAATTCTATCCAACCCACGGGAATCTGGAGTAGTGCGGCGACACGTTTCCTGACGATCGGTGTCTATCAAGAACAGCGAGGGCGGCTCGGCGGAGACCTTCCTCTATCATGCCAGCTTCTGGTATTTCTATCTTGAAAGGTACGGATGATCACGATTGTTTCGGGATTGCCGCGGTCGGGCACGTCATTGATGATGCAGATGCTTCACGTGGGCGGCCTGCCGGTTCTTTCTGACGGCGAGCGCGAGGCCGACACCGACAACCCTAAAGGCTATCTCGAGTGGGAGCGTATCAAGCAGCTTCCAAAGAATCCGGGCCTAATTGCAGAGGTCGAAGGCAAGGTGGTGAAGGTCATTTCACATCTGATTCTTTCGCTGCCCACCGATCGCGACTATCGTGTCATCTTTATGCAACGTCCTCTGCCTGAGGTGCTCAAGTCGCAGGACGAAATGCTGCGCCGCCGCGGCCAAGCGGATCTAGTCGCTGATAACTCGGCGATGGAAGAGTTCTTTCATCGTCACCTGATCGAGGTCAATCAGTGGCTGGCGAGGCACGCCAACATGAAGGTTATCCGCGTGCATTATCATCGAGTGCTCCGCGAACCCAAGGTAGTTGCCGAGGAAGTGGCCGCATTTTTAGAAACGCCGCTCGACATCGATGCCATGATCGGTCAAGTGGACGGAAATTTGTATCGCAACCGCATGAAGTAGGGGCATCGCAGAATCAAGGTCTGGGGAACGCATGAAGTTCGCAGCGGGAAATTGTTGCGCTGCAGCGATGCGCCTACACAGTCATCTCTCTGGTTGAGATTTTAAACTCAGCCGCTAGACGCAATCACCTTGGTCCGCGAGGATGGGAGCGCAAATCCAATCTTGCTGGTGCGGGCCGGCGGTGGTTCCATCAGCCTCTTGATCAATCTAACGATCTCCTGAATCGATTCATCGTGCTTCGCCAGATTTTTCTCCAACTCTTCGATCTTGCCAGCGAGTTCTTTGTTCGTGGCGAGCATTGCTCGTAAGCGGACAAATGCCCGCACTACAAAAACGCTCATTTCTACTGCCTGGTCAGAGTTAAGCACCGTCGCTGCCATGATGGCGCCATGTTCAGTGAAGACAAAGGGAAGAAACCGTCGGCCGCCACGTCCTATCTTTGAGGTTGCAATTTGCAACCTCAAAGCGGCGAACTCGCTGGCTTTGAGTTGGAACATGAAGTCGGCAGGAAAGCGGCCCCGGTTGCGATTTACCTGCTGGTTGAGGCGCTTTACCGTAACTCCGTAAATCTCGGCCAGTGCCTTATCGAGGATGACTTTTTGCTGCCTCAGAATCGTGATTCGGGATTCGATACGAACCACGGCCGCTCTTCGTTGTTTTGCCAATGTAGGGGTTATCGTTACGGGCTTTGCCGAGTGCAGTTTCATTCGGTCATCGTAGCTGACGATTGACAATTTAGGATGTGATGACTGAACAATGAAGATGTGATGAATCCGGGTGCGGTTTCACGGTCATCTTGGTGTTCTGACGTCAATGTAAGTATTTAGGGATACTCGA
This sequence comes from uncultured Acidobacteriaceae bacterium, assembly GCA_963800565.1. Classification (GTDB taxonomy): domain Bacteria; phylum Acidobacteriota; class Terriglobia; order Terriglobales; family Acidobacteriaceae; genus Acidiflorens. The sequence continues at coordinate 397,915 of CAWDBM010000006.1, read as the reverse complement.
CAGGGCGAGTTCGAGGCATGGAGTTTCTGAAGAAGCGGACGCAAGCAAGCACAATCTTTGAGGTTGCAAATTGCAACCTCAAACAAATCAGGTGACGCTCACTTCGGTATAGGTGCCATAAACCTGCCGCAGCGCTTCGCAAATTTCGCCTACAGTCGCGTATGCGCGCACAGCATCGATGATGTAGGGCATGGTGTTGACGTCAGAGATGTTGCCATTGTCGCCCGCCGTCGGAGTCTTTGATGCCGCATGCTTCAGGGCGTCGAGCCGGCGCTGAACTTCCTCGCTCGATCGACGGCCGCGCAAGATTTTTAGTTTCTTCCCCTGCGCGCGCGCCACCGATTCGCCAATGTAGAGAATATGCGGCGATCCCTCTTCGATGACAAAATCATTCACGCCCACCGTGATCTTCTCATTAGCTTCAACGGCCCGCTGATACTGGTAACTCGCCTCAGCAATCTCTTTTTGCGGGTAGCCATGCTCGATGGCCTTGACCATTCCGCCCATCTGATCGAGCTTCTCGAAGTATTCGAACGCGCCCTTCTCCATGTCGAGAGTTTGCTTTTCGACGAAGTAGCTTCCGCCGAGTGGATCTACGGTTTGCGCCACGCCTGACTCAAAGGCAATGATCTGCTGCGTGCGCAGTGCGATGCGCGCGGCCTCTTCGGTGGGCAAAGCTAGCGCTTCGTCGTAAGCGTCAGTGTGTAACGATTGTGTCCCGCCGAGCACTGCCGCAAGCGCCTGCAACGCAACGCGTGCAATATTGTTCATCGGTTGCTGCGCCGGCAGCGAAACGCCGGCGGTTTGTGTGTGGAAGCGCATCAGGCGCGTCCGATCGTTCTTCGCTCCAAAGCGATCCTTCATCAGCCGATACCAGATCTTGCGCGCCGCCCGGTATTTGGCGATCTCCTCGAAAAAATCATTGTGCGCATTGAAAAAGAAGCTGAGGCGAGGCCCGAAATCGTCGACATCGAGCCCGCGGCGGCGTGCCCATTCGACATACTCGACACCGTCATAGATGGTAAAGGCGAGTTCCTGCAGCGCAGTCGAACCGGCTTCGCGGATGTGATAGCCGCTGATGGATATTGTGTTGAAGCGCGGAGTAAATTTCGATCCAAATTCAAAAGTATCGATCACCAGCCGCATCGAAGGCGCGGGCGGATAAATGTATTCTTTCTGCGCGATGTATTCCTTAAGAATGTCATTCTGAATAGTGCCCGAAATCTTTTTCCAGTCAGCTCCTTGCTTCTCGGCGACGACCAGATACATAGCCCAGAGCACGCTGGCCGGCGAATTGATGGTCATCGATGTGGTGACGTTTTCGAGGCTGATGCCGTCGAAGAGAATTTCCATATCTTCGAGCGAATCGATGGCTACGCCGCACTTGCCGACCTCGCCTTCGCTCGCCGGATGATCGGAGTCATAGCCCATCAGCGTAGGAAGATCGAAAGCGACCGAAAGTCCGCCCCCGCCATGTTCGAGAAGATATTTGTAGCGCTGGTTAGTCTCTTCGGGAGAAGCGAAGCCGGAGAACATGCGCATCGTCCATAATTTCCCGCGGTATCCAGTGGCGTGAATGCCGCGCGTGTAGGGCGACTGGCCGGGATAGCCGAGATATTGATCATAATTCCAATCGGCGGGCAGATCAGCCTGCGTGTACAGGCGACGGATCGGCGCATTCGAGATGGTGCTGAAGCGGGCGCGGCCATGCTCGTCCAGGTTGGTGCCCGTAGCAGCGCCAATCGGTTTCTCGGAAGTCCGGTTGAGCGTGGGCGCCAGAGTTTTCTCGGCCCACTCTTTTTCCGAAGCAGAAGGATGACGGTCTTCGAATACATCAGAAATCGGGTTCTCGGCTACGGCCTTGCGCAGGTTCTCTTTCAGCTTATTCTCAGGCATTCCATTCCCCACTTCCGCTCTCCTTCGATGATAGAGGAGCATCGCCGTGCTGCAAAACGGCGCGACCGACCGAGCGGTTGGCGAAGTATCTCCGCCCGCGTGTTTAGGCCCGCGGCGCCAAAGATTGCGCACGCTTGCTTGACGCCGCTTTTCCCGTGCACCTATTCTTGACCTTCTCCAGCGGAGGAATTCTGAAGGCTTTCCGGCGGTTACTGCAGCGCACTCCGTTCTACGGTGCCTACAAGGCGCTCGGTCACTATCCCGATTACTGGTATTGGATTCTGCGCGGCCGGCCGTCGCGATCTCCGCATCTGCTGAAGCAGAAAGTAGTGCATGAATATGGCCAGAAATTTGGCATGAAGACTCTGGTCGAAACCGGAACTTACTACGGCGAGATGGTAGCGGCCATGAAAGGCCATTTCGACCGCATCTACTCGATCGAGTTTGTTCCCGAGCTAGCCGAGAGAGCTTCGCGAAAATTCGCCCAATACCAGCACGTCCGGATTTTCTGTGGCGACAGCCGCGTGGTCATGCCCGAAGTGCTCACCTCGCTGACAGGCCCGGCGCTCTTCTGGCTCGATGCTGGATACTACGGCTGGGTGGGCAAACAGGGCGATCAACGGCGCTTGTCAGCCGAACTCGAAATGATTCTCAGCCATCCCTATCGCCACGTGATCCTGCTCGACGACGCGCGCGGGTTGACCGGCCGCGACGGAATTCCGTCGGTCGCGGACGTGAAGTCTTACGTCGAATCAAAATTCCCGACGCGAACAGTGGAAGTGAAATATGACGTTATGCGCATCACGCTGCGCACGGATGCCGCTTAACATTGGCGATTCGCCTCCCAGCTCAGAGACTAAGATGATTCTTTCTCGCGCGAGAGTTCCCATGCCTTCGCGTACTTCCATGACACATAAACGGCGTGATAGAGATGCAGAAGCAGTCCCTCGCGCCCGTCAAGAAATCCAAGTCGTAAAAAATAGTTGTAGGTGAAGGTTGCGAGTGGGCGCACGACAATGTTGAACACGCTAAAGCCGCGCGGACCTTTAGCGACGGCCATTTCCGCGCCTAGGGACGAGTAACGGTTCATGTGATTGATGTAGTCGGCGAGGGTGGGGTAGGAGTGGTGGAGGAGAGCGCCGTTCAGGTGCCCCGCCATGCCTTCAGCGAGGTGAGCGTCTTCGTGAACAGCGCGATCTTCAAATTGCGCCTTACCCTTTCGAAAGAGCCGCACCTTCGGGTCGGGCCAGTAGCCGCCGTGCTTGATCCACCGCCCGAGAAGCTCGTTTTTGCGAGGTATCCAATAGCCGTTAATCGCGATCATTACGCCGTAAGGTGCATTCTTCCTCAGCATGCCGCGCTCACGCGCGAACTTCATTGCTTCGCGCAGATCCTCCCGTGTCATGGCTGGGCCGGGGCTTTTCGCACCAGCAATAATCTCCTCGCGGGTTGGCGGATTCGCGGGGAAGAGATCGCCGATTTCCTGCGCCAGCACCGGGTCCACCTCCTCATCCGCATCCAAACTCAAAATCCAATCCCCCGCCGATTTGTCGATGGCTGAGTTCTTCTGCGCGGCGTAGCCCTTCCATTCTTCAATGAATACATTCGCGCCGAAAGATTTTGCGATCTCGACGGTGCGGTCGGTTGAGCCGGAATCGACGACGATGATCTCGCCTTTGCCATCGGCAACAAGCGCCTGCACGCTGGCTAGCGTGCGCGCGATGTTAGCTTCCTCGTTATGAGTGATGATGACGACGGACAGGATCACACGAGGCTCCTGCCATTGCCGGCAACCAGCCTGCCGAGCTTTGCTCGGCTCGGACCGGCGGGTGCGCCCGTCCCTACGTGAGTATTGTGGGTGCAGGCGTTGCCGAGGAGTGAGCGCTTCACGGGTAGAGAATACGCGAGAGTCAGCGTGGCGCAAGACAAAAGAGAAACGCCGGCATGCAGCCACCCCGGCGCTTCACTGCTTAAATTCGCGCCGCCTGACTTCGCTTACGACAGCGCCCTACTGCTGCGGCTGCGCCGGAGGGTTTGCCGGTACGGGTTGATCTGCTGGCCGGGGCGCAACATGCGGAATACTCGGCGCGTGCGTGACCTGTCCCCGCTCCGCATCGCCGATCAAGATTCCGGCATGATCGAGCAGAAGACCGGTTGACCGCTCCAGTTCGACCTCGGCCTTTTCATATAACGCTTTGGCGGAGACGAGCGTGACCTCGGCCTGGGTGAGCGCCGCCTGATTTTGCAGAACAAGAGTTGAAGTCGATGCTCCGAGTGCGTACTTCTTCTGTTCGGCGTCGAGCGACCGCCGCGCCAGATCTACCGCCGCCTGGGCGGAAGCCACGCTGGCGCGATTCTGCTGCACCCCAAACTGCGCGTTGCGTACTTCGATCCGCACCTGGTTCTCAATCTGCTGTGTGCGTAACTGGGCCTGACGGTATTCAAACTCCGAGCGCACCTGCGTCGCCTGCGCGGCTCGGTTGCGGAGTGGGATGTTGATCGAAATGCCCGCGCCCTTATCGGGAGCGGTGGAGTTGACGAGCTGATTCAGGGTGCCACCGTAACCAACAGTTGGAGCGATGGGGATCAGGGTCGGTCCGGGGGGATTTGGCCCAGCGCAAAAACCTGTCTGCGGCGGGTTCTGGTTCACGCAGAGGTTCGATGGATTCTGCTGACCTCCCAGCCCCTGGCCTCCATAATAGGCGAACAAGTCCACAGTGGGTAATAGAGCGCTGCGGATTGCCTTGTTACTGATCTCGGTGTTGGTAAGGTTGATGCGCTGCTCCGCGAGTTCGGGACGATGAGCCAGCGCATCGTTCACCAGGTCCTGAGTGGGCAAAACTGCCTGCGCTGACGATAGCTCCATCGTTGAGGTAGGAATCACCTCAGCGTCGGCCAGCGCCGGGTCAACCAGCGTGCGGCTGAGCGCATTCTTCATCAGCAGTTGCTGCAGTTGAAGATTGGTCAAAGCCAGGGTCAGTGTCTGCTGATTGGAGGCGACCGTACTCTGTGCCCGGACTACTTCGATCGGTGCCAGAGTGCCGATTTCTACCTGCTTCTGAGTGTCGGAGAGGGTCCTTTGCGCAAACGCCAGCTGTTCTTTCTGCACCCTGACGTTCTCGTAGGCATACACCAAGTCCCAGTACATGTTTTCGATCTGATCGACGGTGCTGGTGATCTGCAGACGAAACGCCACGTCGGAAATTTCACGATCATTCCTGGCGATCTGAATATAACGAGTGTTGGCGGCGAATCCAAAGCCCTGCAACAGGTGCTGCGTAAGCTTGAAATTGAAACTGGAGCTGAGTTGTGCGCTCAATGAAGTAAAAGGCGCATTTCCGAAAGTCTGGCGGGTATTGTTGAAGCCCACCGCCAGATTTGTGCCCCACTGGAATCCCTGTTGGTACGTGAAGTTTCCGGTCGTGGTGTTCTGCGGAGAAAGAGGAGTGAAAATACTGGGTGACAGGAGAGTGTTGTGATCGATTTGCAGCAGGCCCGTGACAATTGGATCGAAACTGGTGATTTGCGGCCCGCTGCCGAGGGTTGAGATCACCAGTCCGCCGGTGCCAGCGCCAGCGCCACCTGCCGCGACCGATGTCCCGCCCTGGCCCGATCCAACTTGTGTTCCCAGTCCGCCGACGCCGCCGCCGGGCGTATTCTGCACGATGCCGCTGTTCACGCCGAGAATCGCGGAACCCGCCTTTGCCCGCCACACATCCGTATCGGCGATGTTCAGGTTGTAACGCGCAATCGCAATATCCAGGTTATTTTCGAGCGCCAGGGCGACAGCGTCGTCCATGGAAATATAAAGCTTGCCATCGTGCATGAGTTCGTCGATGCGCGACGTGTTGGCGAGGTTTGGCGCCTCAATATGCCGTGGGGTGTAGGGAGCAATAAGATTAGGGAAGTGCGATTGTGGTATCGAATACTCCTGCACATTAAAAGGCTGTGTCGATGACGAGGAGGGCAGGGCCCGCTGCGCCGGCACTTGTGCCGATGGCGCGCTCGGCATCGGCGCATCTTGCGCCCATCCCGCAGGCGCCATGACTGCAACAAAGAAGACGGCAGCAAGAAAAATAGCGGCGGCTCGCCGAACCGCAGTCAACACTGTAAAACGTTGCATTCGCATCATCTCCATTGGTGACAATCAGTGATCTGCCTCAGCCGACACGGCTTGAGGGCACGGGACGCAGTGGTCCGCAATTTCGCCGACATTTTGTTATACGCAGGGCGGCTGGCAAGAGTTCCTTGCAATCTTCTCCTTCGGTCGCCCAACCGGCGACAGTGGAAAAGACAATGGTCCCAGCTTCTTGGTCGCGAATAACTTGATTGCAAATAAATAGATCGTAAGTGAACTAGTATAGCTGACGCGCCGCCGCGCTTTCTGTGGCGAGACAGCGGTTTGTAACTGACAATGATGTTGCCCATGCAACCGAGGATTCGAAAAGAACGTGCGTAATCTCAGACTGATTCTTTCTTATGATGGCGCCGATTTTGCCGGCTGGCAGGTGCAGCCCGGCCGCGAGACGGTCCAGGGCGCGCTCGCCTCAGCCATTGGACGTTTGACCGGCGAAAATGTACTGCCTCAAGGTTCGGGCCGCACCGATGCGGGCGTGCACGCGCTCGCCCAAGTCGCGAGTTTTGCGACCGCGTCCTCGATCCCGGCCGAAAACTGGCCGCGCGCCTTGAATGACATTCTGCCGCCCGCGATCCGCGTGCTCGAGGTGACCGAGGCCGGGCCCGACTTTCACGCGCGCAAGTCGGCCCGCGCTAAAACTTATCGCTATCGAATCCTGCGCGCGCCGATCTGCCCCCCGTTCCTGGCGCGTTACGTGTGGCATTATCCTTATCCGCTCGACGAATCGACGATGAAGGAAGCCGCGGGCGCGGTTGAGGGCACGCACGATTTCACCTCGTTCGCGGCGGTTGATCCGGAGCGAGTAAGGCGCATAGCTGCGGGTGAAAATGCTTCTCCAGGCAGCAATGCGCCAAGCGGCCCAAGCGGCATCGCGGCCACCGACGCGCCCACTAATATTCGCACCATCCATTCTTCGAGCTGGGCGCGTGAAGGCGACGAATTTATCTATACGGTGCGCGGCAGCGGATTCCTGCACCACATGGTGCGCAACCTCGTCGGTACATTTCTGCTGGTGGGGAAGGGAACTGTGACCGAGCAAGATTTTCGCGGCATCCTCAAGGCGGGCGATCGTAGCGCTGCCGGTCCCACCGCGCCGGCCAGCGGACTGTATCTGGTCGCGGTCGAATACTGAGCCGAACCACCCTCAAACCGTTGTCATCCTGAGCGAAGCGAAGGACCTATGTATTCGCTCGCAGCCCAAGAATGCACAGGTCCTTGCATAGCCAAATGAGGACAGTCCGATGAAAGATGAAGTCTCTGGCGCGGCCGTCCCATCCCGCGTAAACTTCCTCCGAGATGCCCCCGAACGCCGAATTCGTCGTGACCCGAATCGCCTCCGTGAATCCCGCGACGGGCGAGGTTCTGGGCGAACTGGACAGCGCCGGTCCAACCGAAGTACGCGCCGCGGTGGCTCGCGGACACGCCGCCCAGCCTGATTGGAACGCCTGGGGGATACGCAATCGCGTGAAGGTACTCAGCCGCTTTCAGCAGATTCTTCTCGCGCGCAAGACGGATATCGCCCGCCGCATCACCCAGGAAGCAGGCAAGCCCCAAGTCGAGGCTCTGCTCACTGAGGTTCTCGTGGTGCTCGACGCGGCTCGATTTCTCATCGACAACGCCTTCGCGATCCTGCGCGACGAAAAGCTCGCGCACGGCAATCTTGCGATGCAGTCGAAATCCGGCCACATTCTGCGTGAGCCACACGGCGTCGTCGGAATCATCTCGCCGTGGAATTATCCCTTCTCGATTCCGGCAACGGAAACTCTGGCGGCTCTGGTGGCGGGCAACGCAGTCGTGCTCAAGCCTTCTGAGTTGACGCCGTTGATCGCGCTCGAACTCCAGACCCTGCTGCGCCAGGCTGGAGTGCCGAAGGATATTTTTCAGGTGCTGCCGGGCGGAGGCGAAACAGGAGCGGCGCTGGTGGAGAGCGACATCGACAAACTCGTCTTCACGGGAAGTGTTGCAACGGGACGGCGAATTGCCCAAACCGCCGCCCAACGCCTGCTTCCGGTCGTGCTCGAACTCGGCGGCAAAGACCCGATGATCGTGCTCGAGGACGCCGACGTCGAGGTGGCTTCCAGCGGCGCCGTCTGGGGAGCATTTGTAAATGCAGGCCAGACGTGCCTTTCGGTCGAACGCTGCTACGTGCATCAGAGTTTGTATCCCGCGTTTCTCGACGCCAGCAGCGAAAAAGCGCGCAAACTTCGCGTCGGTAATGGCATGGATCCTTCCACCGAAATTGGCCCCATGATCCACGAGCGCCAGGTGCGAACCGTGGAATCGCACGTGGAAGACGCACGGCAGCGCGGCGCTCGCGTGCTCGCCGGAGGCATGCGCTTGCGCGAACTTGGACCAACATTCTTCGCACCCACCGTGCTCGCTGACGTCGATCACAGCATGCGCGTGATGCAGAAAGACGCAGAAACCTTCGGCCCGGTGCTGCCCATCGCGCCCTTCAGCAGCGATGCCGAAGCCGTACGGCTGGCCAATGATTCCGATTACGGCCTCGCCGCCAGCATCTGGACGCGCGATCGCGCCTGGGGCGAGCGGCTTGCTCGCCAGATCAATGCTGGGACAGTGATGGTGAACGACGCCGTCTCGTGTTTCAGCATCAGCGAAGCTCCGCATGGAGGCGTGAAATCGAGCGGGCTCGGCCGCACGCACGGGCGATGGGGGCTGGAAGAGATGGTGCGTGTTAAGTACGTCGATACCGACCTGATGCCCGGCATGAAAAAAATCTGGTGGTTCGGCTATGGCGCGGGATTCGCTGACGAAATGGAAAGCTTCCTCGACCTGCTCTATGCCCGCCCGCTGCGACAGAAGTTGAAAGCTGGCGTTCGCTCGGCTGGAGCGCTCTGGCGGAAGAAACTGTAGTTCGAAAATCTTAAACTCCGAATTTCGGAATCCACCTCGGCACTATCGCGCGATAGCGATCGTATTCGTCCCCGAACTGTTTTCGCAGTGTCGGCTCCTCGTAAAAAATCACAAAGAGGTGGGCGACCGTCAACATGCACGCCACATAGATCAAGATGTGGAGCGAATGAAACAGCCATGCCTGCCCGGCGATGACGAGCGCGACTCCAATGTACATCGGATTTCGCACGAAGCGATGCAGCCCTTTGACGACCAGAATCTTCGTCGGTGCGATGGGCGCGGGCGTTCCGCCACCGAGCCAGGCAAAGCCCCAGAAAGCAGTGTAGAGATAGATGGCAATTCCGACAGCGATCACTGTGATCGCAGCGCACGCTTCGACGCCGGTCACTGCCGCCGCGCCTCGCCACAATCGCCACGGCATGTAGCCAGCCACTGTCCCCGGCACGAGCACGGCGAAAATCAAAGTTTTGACTATTGCGGAAATGTTGCCGGACACAATTACTATCCTGAGTCTCGCCTTTACCTCGCGTCAACCGCATCGTCGATGCAACCGCGATTTTAGAGAGACTAATGCTCCTAATATATTTCGATTAGAGACACCGCTTCCAGTCAGCCGCTAAGATGTCGCAACCGTGGGGCGGGTTCTTGTGCGAGCTTGAAGAATTCGTCGCGTAATTGCCAAAAAATGTTTGGTTAAGTGTTCGTAGCCAGATTTTGCACGCCAGACTTTCTATGAATCGATTCCTATCGCTGCTGATCGGTTTCTTGGTCGTGTCCGCGATTTATTTGTATACGTTCCCGCAGGCGAATGTTCTCTATGCCGGAGTCGTCTTGCTGCATGCGGTCGCCGGGGTTGTAGCTTCAATCTGGCTGCTGCTTTGGCTGCTGCGGTCGTGGCGCGAAGGTGAGCCACTCGTCCGCGTTGGAACGCTCCTGCTCTTTTTGGGCGCAATCCCAGGACTGGCGCTGATTTACACAGGAGCATTGCGCACCCAGTGGACGCTAGTCTACGTTCATCTTGCGTTAAGCTTTTTCGGCGCTGGATTAATCTTTGCGGCGCGCGTGGGACGCGCTCGAAGGTCCAATCGGGCATGGCTTTCGAGTCATACTGCTTTGCGCATCGTAGCCGTGCTCGTAGTGTTGGCCGTGCTCGCGCCGGCGGCTCGTTATCTCCGCGAAACGCGCTGGAATCAGCACGCGCGCATTAAAAATCCCGCGCTTCCTCCGCTCACCATGAATGGTGAAGGCGATGGCCCCGGCGGCCCATTTTTCCCCAGCTCCGCCCAGGTCTACGGAGGCGAAAAGATTCCCAGCCAGTTCTTCATGGAATCCGATTCCTGCAAGCGCTGCCATGAAGATATCTACAATCAGTGGAACAGTTCCGCCCACCATTTTTCGTCATTCAACAATCAGTGGTATCGCAAGTCGATCGAATACATGCAGGATACGATCGGCACCAAGACCTCGAAATGGTGCGGTGGATGCCATGATCCGGCGGTGCTCTATGCCGGCAAGATGGACACTCCGATCAAACAAATCGTGCACACTCCCGAAGCGCAGGCCGGACTCGGCTGCATGATGTGCCACTCCATCGCAGATGTAAAAAGCACGATGGGCCAGGGTGATTTCTATCTCGAATATCCTAAGTTGCACGAACTGGCGGCCAGTAAGAATCCTGTCGTTCGCGGCCTGCACGATTTTCTAATCAAGCTTAATCCCGAGCCGCACCGCCGCGTCTTCCTCAAGCCCTTTATGAAGCAGCAGACGGCGGAGTTCTGCTCCTCGTGCCACAAGGTGCATCTCGATGTCCCGGTGAATCATTACCGCTGGTTTCGTGGCTTCAACGAATATGACAACTGGCAGGCCAGCGGCGTCTCCGGTGAAGGCGCGCGATCGTTTTACTATCCGCCAAAGCCGCAGCAGTGCGCCGATTGCCACATGCCGCTCACGAACTCCACTGACATGGGGAATGTTGATGGCAAAGTGCACTCGCATCGTTTTCCCGGCGCTAATACCGCGCTACCCACTGCCAACGAGGACGCCGCGCAGTTGAAGGCTACCGAAGATTTTCTAACGAGCGGCGCGCTTACGGTCGATATCTTTGCGCTCTCGCCGGCAGGCGGTCCACGCAAGGCAACAATGTCGAAAGGCGGAGGAGCCAGCGAAAATGAGCTGGCAACGACTTTCGCCGTAGGCGAAGAAGCGGAAGCAAAAATCGTGCCTGGCGCCAGTTCCAACGCTGAGATAGAGCCGATCACCGCGCCGCTCAATCGCGTGCAGCCCGCCATCCGCCGTGGCGACACCGTCCGCGTTGACGTAGTGGTGCGCACGAAGCGTGTCGGCCACTTCTTCCCTGGAGGCACCGTTGATGCCTACGACACATGGCTCGAACTCAAGGGCGTTGACGACAAAGGCCAGACAATTTTCTGGAGCGGCATGGTCGAAGACGACGGTAAAGGCCCTGTCGAGAAGGGCGCGCACTTCTATCGCTCGCTTCAGGTCGATGCCCATGGCAATCCGGTCAACAAACGCAATGCCTGGGCCACGCGCGCCGTCGTGTATGTACGCTTGATTCCGCCTGGCGCGGCTGACACGGTGCACTTCCGCATGAAGGTTCCCGAGAAAACCGGCGGCAAGATCACTCTGACCGCGCGGCTCTGCTATCGCAAGTTCTCGTGGTTTGGTACGCAGTTTGCGTTCGCTGGCGAACCGGAAAACGCGCCTGCTTCGGTTACCGCCGATTATGACGATAGAAAGCTATCGTTCACCCAGTCGCTGCGTGGAGTTTCCGCGAAACAGGAGAAAATCCCCGACCTCCCGATCGTGACGGTGGCGCAGAACCAAGTCGCGGTCGACGTGCTGCCTGCGAGCGCTCCTCCACCCCAGCCCAAAACGCAGCTCGCGAAAGAAGACTGGCAGCGCTGGAATGATTATGGCATCGGCCTCTTCCTGCAAGGCGATCTGAAAGCCGCGCAAGCTGCCTTCGAAAAGGTCACTGAGGCCGATCCACAGAATCCCGACGGCTGGGTCAACATCGGGCGCGCAGCCCTTCAAGAAGGCGACACGGTGCGTGCTCGCACGGTGCTCGAGAAGGCATTAGCGCTCAGTCCCGATCTGGCTCGCGCCCATTTTTTCTATGCCTCAGTCCAGCGCCAGGAAGGCGATTACGAAGGAGCGGCTCAGCATCTGGCGAAAGTCCTCGCTCAATATCCCTACGATCGCGTGGCGCTCAACAATCTCGGCCGCGTTTATTTTCTTGAGCGCAAGTACTCCGATGCGGTGAAAACTCTCCAACAGGTGCTCGCCATCGATCCCGAAGATTTGCAGGCGCACTACAATCTCATGCTCTGTTACAACGGACTGGGCGATGAAAAAATGTCGAAAGAACATCAGGCGCGCTACCTGCGCTTCAAAGCCGACGAAGCTGCGCAAGCCATCACCGGCCCCTATCGTCAGCTGAATCCCGAAGACAACAACGAACGCCAGAGCATTCATCAACACGTTTCCGTCCCGCTGCCAATCTCGAACGCCGCACCATCCAAGCGCGCACCGGCGATTCAGATGCCCACTAAGAATCACGCAGGAACGGACGCCCCCGTCCGTTCAGCCGGGCAAAGCCCGGCGGTAGTAAGCGCCGCCGCAAACTCCAGGATCCCAAAGTGATGCCCTCATCAATGAATTCCATCGCCGCATTCCTCCGTGCCTCCGTGTCTCCGTGGTTATTCGTCTTCGCGATGGCCGCCACGAGCCACGCGCAGGAGAAAATTACCTTCCGCGATATCACCACCCAGGCCGGCATCCACTTCACTCACAACAACGGAGCCTTCGGAAAAAAGTGGCTCCCCGAAACCATGGGCCCAGGTTGCGCTTTCATCGATTACGACAACGACGGCTGGCCCGACATACTGCTCGTCAACGGTCAAGACTGGCCCGGGCATGTCAAAAATGGCGCGACCACGCCGAAGCTCTACCACAACAATCACGATGGAACCTTTACCGACGTGACGCGCAAGTCCGGCCTCGACATTTCGCTCTTCGGCCTCGGTGTGGCCGTCGGTGATTATGACAACGACGGCTTTGACGACATTTTCATCACCACGGTCGGCCAGAGCCGTCTCTTCCACAACAATGGCAACGGCACGTTTACCGACGTTACGAGATCCGCCGGATTGTGGGGTCCGAACGAATTCTCGACCGGCGCCGCCTGGGTCGATTACGATCGCGACGGCAAACTCGATCTCGTCGTCGCCAACTATGTGCAGTGGTCCGAGCAGTCCGATCTCTATTGCACCCTCGACGGCTCGCACAAGTCCTACTGCACGCCTGAGTCGTATAAAGGAACCTCGGCGCGCCTCTGGCACAACCTCGGCAATGGAAAATTCGAAGATGCCACGCAGAAAGCCGGCCTCTACGATCCAACTTCGAAGGGTCTTGGCGTCGCCATTCTCGACTACAACGATGATAGATGGCCGGACATCCTGATCGCCAACGATACGCAGCCGAACAAACTTTACCTCAATAAAAAGAACGGCACCTTCGAAGAGCGCGCCGTTCCTGTCGGCATCGCCTTCAGCGAAGATGGCATCGCCCGCGCCGGCATGGGCGTCGATGCCGCCGATTACGATCGCTCCGGCGGCGCAAGTTTGATCATCACGAACTTTTCTAACCAGATGCTCTCGCTCTACCACAACGAAGGCAATGGCCTGTTCGTCGATGAAGCTCCGCGCTCGGAGGTTGGACGCGCCACGCTGGTCACGCTCGGCTTCGGCTGTTTTTTCTTCGACTATGACAACGATGGATGGCCTGACATTTTCGTCGCCGACGGCCACATAGAAGACCAGATCGAGACGGTGCAAAAGCGCGTGAGCTACGCCGAGCCGCCGCATCTGTTCCGCAACCTTGGAAATGGCAAGTTCGAGGAGGTTACGACCAAAGTTGGCTCTGCGTTCGCCGCTCCAAAAGTGGCGCGGGGTGCGGCCTATGCCGACATCAATAATGATGGCGCCCTCGACATTCTGGTAATGACCAACGGCGGGCCGCCGCATCTCTATCTCAACCAGGGCGGAACGAATCAAAGTCTGCGCATAAAACTTGTTGGCACAAAATCGAATCGCGACGGCATCGGTGCGGTTGTGCGCGTGAGCGTTGGCGGCGACAAGCAGTGGCTCACGATGAAGAGCGGCTCCAGCTATTTGTCGCAGAGTGAACTCGTTCTCACCTTCGGCATGGGATCGAAGACCAAAGCTGACACTATCGAAATCGATTGGCCCAGCGGACAGGTGGACAGGCTCTCCAATGTCGCGACCGGACAGACCGTAACTATCCAGGAAGCGAAAGGCCAGATCGGTTCACGTTCCTATGCCAGAAAGTGATCGCTTCACTTGCTGATGACATAGAATGATCGCAATGCTCACGAAAATTGCGTCACAGTCCGACCTTCCCGCCACTAACTTAGCCAAAGAATTCCCCTGCGGCGATAAGACGATTTGCATCGCCAACGTAAATGGCGAGATCAGCGCCATGGACAACATCTGCCTCCATCGCGGAGGCCCGCTCGGCCAAGGCGTGATTGAGAACGGCAAAGTGATCTGTCCGTGGCACGGTTGGGCCTGGGATCCCAAGACGGGCGAGGCCGGCCCGCCGGGTGCGAAGATCGCGGTGTATCCCGTGAAGATCGAGGGCGGCGATGTACTGATCGACATCTGAGAAGCGACACCTTTCTTCCCCCATCCTGCTACCCTGCATACTGATCTTCCCATTCGGCCATTCATGCAGCACACCATTCTTCAATCGCTCCGCACTTTCGTTGCCGATTACGGTTACTGGGCCGTAGTTCTCGCCTTGCTGGCGGAGAGCGCGGGCATCCCCGTCCCCGGAGAGATCGCGCTGCTGCTGGCGAGCTTTCTGGCCTATTCAGAACGTCATCTGCATCTTGGCTGGATCATTGTTGCAGGCACCTGCGCGGCGACCCTAGGCGGCAATCTTGGCTATGCCATTGGTGAGTACGGCGGGCGTCCGCTGCTCGATCGTTATCGCAGCGCGCTGCGAATTTCGCCGGAGTTGCTCGAACGCTGCGAGAAAATGTTTGCCGACTACGGAGCCGCCGCCATTCTCTCGGCCCGCTTCATCTTCGGCATGCGCGTCTTCGCCGGTCCGCTCGCGGGCGTGCTGCGCATGAAGTGGCGAGCCTTCACTGTTTTCAACTTTATCGGCGCAGCCGTCTGGGTAACCTTCATCAGCAGTGCAGGCTATCTCTTCGGCCGCCATTGGCATACGCTGCTGCGAGTACTGCAACGGGTCAATGTCGCGGTGCTGATTGTCGCCGCAGTTGTGGCTGTTTTTTTGTGGTGGAGATATCGGCGCCGGGCGGTGACGAAAAAAGATTAGGGCGAACTTGCGAATGCGGGGCGTTGATGTAGTTGCAAGATTAGGTCACCAGATCAGGAGCTCACCTTCCCATCTATAATGCCGGTTGTTTCCAGGGCGGTTTCTCAATGGATGAATTGCGTTTGCCGTCGGTAATCGAAAATAGCCAACGTATCCTCATAGCGGGCGCTGGTGGCGGCTTCGATGTCTATGCCGGAATACCAATTTACGAGCGCCTGCGGCTTCTTGGGAAGAAGGTGTATCTCGCAAATCTGTCGTTCGTCTCTCTCGGGACTACGGATGCGCGAGCGCTGACGCAAGCCCTTTATGCAGTCGAGTCGACCACGAACGGGCACGACTTGTATTTTCCTGAGCGGACGCTTGCTCAATATCTTTCTCAGCGAGGCGAGAATGTCAGGGTTTATGCCTTCGAAAAGCTGGGCGTTGCTCCCATTCGAGAGGGCTATGCGCACCTTGTGCAGTCGCTCGCCCTTGACGCGATCGTGCTCGTTGATGGGGGTACAGACATCCTGCTTCGGGGTGATGAAGCAGGTCTCGGCACGCCATCTGAGGATATGGCAAGCCTCGCCGCAGTCGCCGGGATGGGCGTGCCTACGAGAGTTGTCCTCTGCGTCGGGTTCGGTGTCGACACCTACCACGGCGTCTGCCACGCCAATTGGTTGGAGAACGTGGCAGCTTTGATTGCAGAAGGGGCATTTATTGGCGCCACCGCCTTGCTGGAGCGCATGCCGGAGGTACGTCTGTACCTCGACGCCGTGAACGCCGCCGACATGACAACCCGGCAGCGCCCCAGCATAGTTAATGGAAGCATCGCGTCCGCGATTCAAGGGCACTTCGGCGACTATCACCGCAACCACCGGACACAGAGCAGCAAACTGTTTATCAACCCCCTGATGAGTTTGCTCTGGGCATTCGACCTGGCCGCGGTAGCGCGGCGGAACCTCTACCTCGACCGGCTGGCGGACACAGAGACCATCCGGGATGTTCATCTCGCAATTGAATCTTTCCGCGAAACGGTGCGCTGCCGTCCGTGGGAAGCGATACCGCATTGAATCTCCCGCCAGCAGTCAAGCACGTCCCGGGTACACTTCGGCAATTCACTCCTCCACGAATGCCATCAGCCGTGACAAAGCCTTGTCCCACTGCTCAGACACGACGTCGAGGTATCGCTTAACTCCCTCCATCGGCTGCGGATCAAACTCGAATCGGCTTTCGCGGCCTGCTCTCACGCTGTGCACGATTCCCGCGCCCTCCAGTACTCGGAGGTGTTTGGTGATCGCCTGGCGGGTCAACCTCGATCCGTGTGTCAGCTGTGAGATCGAATACGGACGCTGACCACAGAGCTTCGTCACCAGCGCCAGCCGCGTCTCATCGCCGAGAGCGGCAAAGATAGCCGCGGGATCCGTCCGCCCGGAGGCCCGTCGTCTCGCCGCCCCGGCGCTACGGCTTCTGCGCGACATGATTCTCCGAGGGATGACTTTTCGAGATATAGCCGTCGATGTTCTTCATTTGCTCCGTCCACCCGCCCTCGTTTCTGCGGAAGGCGTCGAGACGGCGATCTTCGGGAAGTTTGTCGAAGCCGGACTCGGTCACCACGAGCAATGTGCCTTTGGCAGTTTTTTCCAGCCGGAACTCGACGAGCGTGGTGGGCTCGCCCGAGTAATCCTGCGGCGCCGCCGTTTTGTCAAAAGACTTGGGATGAGGCCAGGTGAAGGAGAAGAGGCGCTCGTGCTCCATCTTCTGCACCACTGCCTCCCATCTGACGTGTTCATATCCAGGATAGGTTATCTGTCCGCGCGAGACTTGGCCGGGAACAAACGGTCCGTCGAGTTTCACGCGAAACCATTCGCCAAACTCGCGGTAATCCGTAAGGGCACGCCAGACACGCGAAATCGGGGCGTGGAGTTCGATCCGCTTTTCGATAGAGTTGGAATAATTCATATACGCAACCTCTTGGTTGCATATTAACTCAGTCGGAGCCAAATGGCAACCGAAAGGTTGCACAACAAATTCTATAAAATCAAATCACGCTGCCGCCCGCTCATCAGCTTCCCGGGTTTTCTTCCGCAGCATCCCCGCCGACGCCAGCGTTACCACCAGCCCAATCGGAAAAACCTCTGCAAACGTCCATGCCACGTTGATCGCCGGATTGTCATACATCTGCTTAAACTCTCTCGCCTTCCGCTCCGTCTCCTCCAGCTTCTGCTGGCTCGCGCCGGCCGCCTTTTCGCGTTCCACCATGTGCGCGGCGTACTTCTCGGCAAAATCGGGCATCAATTTGTAATAGATGATTTCCCATGCGCCTACATAGCAGGCGCTCGAGATCAGCGTAATCAGAATGCCGACCGCGAATCCGCGGCCAAAAGTCAGGCGCCCGCCGGCGACATTCTCCCGGTACGATCGCACCCCGAAGTACACCATGAGCGCCGACAGCACTATGGTGGTGTAGCCGAGGATCTCCCCTTTATCCCAGCCGATCTTATCGGCGAAGGGAAGTGTCGCCAGCATCATCGCGGCGGAAATCGCGCCAGAAATCAGGCCAAAGGTCAGCACTATTTTTTTCATATATTCTCCAGTGTTGGTCCAAATCAGACGTGCTGATCGAAAAGAATTGGGTTTCCGTCGGGATCGATTACGGCAAAGCTCGCGGGCCCGGTGGAGCTCTCATCGGCTTCGGTCATGAACTGAACGCCGTGCTTCTTCAGTTCGCGCTGGATCTCACGGATATCTGTGAATGTAGCGAGCTTGGCGGCGTTGCCGTCCCAGCCCGGATTGAAGGTTAACGCGTTCTTTTCGAACATGCCTTGAAAGAGGCCGACTACGCAAGGGCCATTCTTTAGAATCAACCAGCGTTTCGACTCGTTCCCGCCGAAGATTTCGAAGCCGAGCTTCTGATAGAAGGCCTTCGAAGCTGCAATGTCTTTGACCGCCAGGCTGAGGGAAAACGCACCGAGTTCCATATTTCTCCTTTGTAATGTCAGCAGTTTAAGAAAATGCCCTCCGGGAATGCCAACCCTGAAATGCAATCGCACCATAGCGCGCAGGCCGATCTGCTGTCGTCATACTTTCGGGTGATTTTCGCCGGAGGAGTGAACAAATCATCCTTGCCGTGTGCTCAAATCGTGTGGTCAAACGTCGTGCCAGTCAATGCTTTTGGCAGTGCGATTCAAGGAATCAGTCGGGAAGTCTTGCCGATCTGCACCGCCTGTGTGCGGCGCTTCGCACCGAGCTTATCAAAGAGCCGGCTGGAATGGGTCTTCACCGTATTTTCGCTGACAAATAGCCGGCCGGCGATCTCCCGATTGCTCAACCCCGCGGCGATGAGGCCGAGAATTTCCAGTTCGCGCGCGGTGATGCCGAGTCGGCTCGCTCGCGCCTCGTCAGCGACGAACGGATGCGCGGCCTGCGCTGGCACTTCATGGATAATCGTTTCGGTGACAATCCTTTCGACAATCTTCTCTTGGATGATCGTCTCAGGCTTTTTTCGAGTCAGCGTCAGCCCCAGCCAGATACCGAGCGCGGCAAAGAGCGCGGCGACCAAGGCGCCGTAAATCTCGAACGAATGCTCAACTACCATGAAACGGTACGCCGTCAGCTTCAGGACCGCGATGAGCAGGCCGCAGCACACGCCGTAAAACAGGACGTTGCGAAGCGCGCGGCGGTGCGATGGCGGGGCGGATTCTCTTGACAAGGCCACGGAACGCCATGATATCTGAACACTGCGTCCTCTTTCTCGCAATAAGCCCGTGTTAAGATACCCGCAGCGCGAAGGGCGCATCCGGTTCGCGGAAAGGACAGAAGTCCACCTTGATTGCAAAACCTGTTTTCACGAACTGACTTTCTGCCCATCAATGCGGACCTCGGGCATACGAAAGGAAGTTCGTTATGCCAGTAAGACGCCTCCCGTCAAATCCCAATCTCAGCCATCTCAAGTATCAAGCGAAAGACATGCTTAAGGAGCATTCCGCGTGTACTCCAGGAGCAGCGCAGCGGCTCAGGGAATTTCATCCGCGTTTCAGCCACGCCACCGATGCTGAAATCTTCGCCGCGCAGTTCAAACTCAGCGATGCGCAATTAGCCATCGCTCGCGAATCCGGATTTCCCAGTTGGGCGAGGTTGAAAGCGCACATTGAAAAACCAACGCTCACCGATCAACTTGATCTGCCGCATCACCAGCGAATCGAAGACGCAACGTTTCGTCGCGCGGTAGAACTTCTCGACGCGGGCGATGTTGCGGGGCTTCGAGCCTACCTGAAAGAACATCCGAATCTGCTGCGCCAGCACGTGACCTTCGAAGGCGGAAATTATTTCCGTCATCCGACCCTGTTGGAATTCATCGCCGAAAATCCGGTTCGCCACGGCACTTTGCCAAAGAACATTGTTGAGGTAGCGAAGGTCATTCTCGATGCTGGCGTTCAGCAGTCGTCGTTGAACGAAACGCTGATGCTGGTTGCGACCGGGAGCGTGCCGCGAGAATGCGGCGTGCAACTTCCGCTGATTGATCTTCTGTGCGATCGTGGAGCCGATCCCAACAGTGCGACTCACGCGGCAGCCTTGCATGGCGAGACGGAGGCGCTGAACGCCTTGATCAAGTGGGGTGCTCGCATCGATCTGCCGGTGACCGCCGCTCTCGGACGCATCGATGATTTTTGCCGCTTGCTTTCCGCCAGCAACCGGGACGAACGCCACCTGGCGCTGGCTTTGGCCGCCCAGTATGGGCATGTCGAGACAGTTCGTATGCTGCTTGACGCCGGTGAGGATCCCAACCGATATCACCCGGTCGGCGGCCATTCTCATACGACGCCTCTGCATCAAGCGGCAGGAGCCGGCAACTTTGAAATGGTTCGACTGCTCGTCGAATGCGGAGCCCGCTTGGAGTTGAAGGATGTGCTCTGGAACGGAACTCCTGCTGACTGGGCGAGGCATGGAGGCAAGACAGAAATCGAGAAGTATCTTCGCGGCAAGACGGAGAGCGAAAAACCGGAATAAAATTCCGTCGTCAATAAACCAGCTGGCCGCTAGAACGGTCAAAGTGTCTTCGGTCACTTCCCCCGCGCCCGCGCGCCGTCATATGCTGTAGACAGCATCGGCCGGTATCGGAGAAGAACCTGATCAGCAACGCAATTTCGGCAAACCCGCAGAATCTGGCGCAGCCTTCGTCCCATTCGTGGCTCGGAATGTCGCAGGTATGGGTGCGGTTTCTGCTCGCCCTTGTCGGATTGGTGCTGGCCTTCGGCGCGGCGCTGTTCTCCACCGTGTCGCGCGAGGCGGGCAGTCTTTGGGGAACGCTGATTCTGGCATCGGTCGCGTTGTTGCTGGCGACCTTCGTCGGACTGACGACAGTGCCTTATCTGGCGCGCCGCGTGGTTGCCAGCCGCGTGCGCGAAGCCATGGACTACGATGTCACGCGCGCAGGCTTGATCTACATTCTCACCAGCGTTTTGATCGGCATCGCGGCTCTGAGTTCTGGCAACAACCTGCTTTACGTAGTCGTTGCCGCGCTGCTCTCGGCGATTCTGGTTTCCGGCGTCGCATCGGCCATGGTGCTGCGCAGTCTGCAACTTGACGTGCATTTGCCAGAGCACGTTTTTGCCGGGCGTCCAATGCTGGCGCGGGTGCTCTTGCGCAACCTCAGTTCATGGCTGCCTTCGTTTTCTGTGCGTGTGGTTCCGGCCAAGCGCAAAAATAAAAACAAAGTGCGCTGGGGTTGGGAGGCCTCGACCTTTGGCTGGCCGCGCAACCGGGCCCCGCAGGATCAGTGGTTCCGGCTGCCCGACCGCCGTTTGCGGCGCCTGCGGGATCCGGAAGTGAAGCCGATTCTGCAAGAGTCTGTTTACTTTCCTTTTCTCGCCCCAGCGCAGGAGTTGCGCGCCGAGCTCGAGATCAGCTTCAGGACGCGCGGCCTCTACTCGGAAAAGAACTTTGGGCTGGCTACGCGCTTTCCTTTCGCTTTCCTGATGAAGACTCGCCGCATCAACCTCCCGCGCGAGGTGATCGTCTATCCAGCCGTGGAGCCGACCGACCAGTTTCTCGAAGTTTTACCCATGGTCACCGGCGAGTTCGAAACCTTTATCAGCGGACGCGGAAATGATCTTTATCTGATTCGCGAGT
Organism: uncultured Acidobacteriaceae bacterium; assembly: GCA_963800565.1. Taxonomy (GTDB): domain Bacteria; phylum Acidobacteriota; class Terriglobia; order Terriglobales; family Acidobacteriaceae; genus Acidiflorens. Next base: position 376,509 of record CAWDBM010000006.1, on the reverse strand, counting down.
ACATGCCCTCTGATTCCGCGCGCCACGTTGACTGGAAGGCAACCGCGCGAACCGGCACGCTCAAAGTGCGCGAGTTCAGCCGCGAAGATGAACGCAAGCTGCGCATCGTTTTCGACAATGCCGCGCCCGGGGTTCTGCCGCCTGCGGCATATGAGCGCGGCGTGCGCCTGGCCGCTTCGCTCGGATGGCACTTCTATCATGAGGATGTCGACGTTTCTTTCGTCGCGCCGGGATTGGAGCCCACCCAGGACGTCTTCGCTTTTTTGCGATACCTGGCCCTGGCCGAACCTCAGGAAGCGACCCCGGTTTTTGGTCGTCTGCGCGCCAGCGAAGATTACAACCTGATCGTGACCCCGCTCGACGCTGCCGCAATTCCCTCCGCTTTGGCTGCCAGATCGTACGTGATTTCGTTAGGCGCGCGATAAAACCCATTGCCTGATCGGGAAAAATACCGCTTTCCTGTGACTCCCGGATTTTATTTTTTTCTTCCCCCGCGACGGTTTTCGACATATACTCCGCCGCGGGTCTATTGATAAAACGGTTTTGCGCGCTTCATCCAGATCTTGTACCACCCGCTCCGCCGGCCCCCGTTGTTTCCGGCTCTACAGGAGGTGCGAATGTTAATCCGTGATCTGCTAAAAAACCAAGTTCCGATATCGGCCGAGCCGCATCAGTCTGTGCTCGAAGTAGCCAGCCTGATGGTGGAGCACAACATTGGCGCCGTTCCAGTTTTGCAGAATGGTGAGCTAAAAGGGATATTCTCAGAGCGCGACCTCATGAGGCGCGTGGTGGTCGATGGCAAGGACCCTGCCCGCATCCTTGTGAGCCAGGTCATGACTGAGGATCCGCTGACGGTCGCTCCGAACGATTCGCTTGAAACCTGCATGACCTTGATGAAGCGCCACGGTTTTCGGCACCTGCCCGTCTGCCTGGGACGTGAACTGAAGGGCGTCGTCTCTTTACGCGATATCCTCTTGCAAAACCTCGACGAAAAAGACGATGAAGTACGCATGATGCGCGCCTACCTGCACTCCACGCCCGATAATGCCGGCTAAGGCTGCGCGTGTGAACCTGCTGGGGTCCGCCCGCGAAGATCTGGCCCCGCGAGAAACTCCCGTTTCGGGTCGCCTATGACCTTGGTCAGAGGTGTTTCCGAGCGCGGGCGAATTCAATTGACGAAAATCCAACATCTGCTTGGCATTGTCACCAACGTGAGATCTTTTGCAGCATTTAGCCTGCGACCTAGCCAGAAAGTAATGGTTACTAAGGTTACCTAAGTGGGTTGACCTTACGGGGTGGTCTGCACGAGGATGTGGAGGAGGGCAGTGCGCGTCTCGGGCGCGCTTCCCCTTAACGGGCCCATGACTTGGCACATCCATACCGTCCTTTTGGTTTTGTGGTGCGCCCAACCGATACTGCAATCGGTGGTGGGGGTTATCTTATGGCGCCGCAAGTTGCACAAGCAGTTTCCCGTGTTTTTCCTCTTTCTCGTTGTGCAGGTGATGGTGTTTGCCGCTATTTTCCCGCTTTGGTTCGTCGGCAGTCACAAACTGTATTTCGGGATGTACTGGATAGGCGAGGCAGCGAATGCGGTTCTCGGTTTCAAGATAATTCACGAGATTTTCCTCGACGTGTTCCGCCCTTATCACACGCTCAAAGACCTCGGGACTCTGCTGTTCAAATGGGCTGGCGTCGTGATGTTGCTGGTTTCGGTGGTCGTGGCCTTTTCGAATTCCCTTGATCAGGGTCCGCTGGTGCACGCTCTCACTACGCTGCAGCGTTCGGTTCGCATCGTACAGCTTGGCCTCATTCTTTTTCTTGTTCTGTTTTCGCGTTTTCTGGGAGTGTCCAAAAAGCAAATCAGTTTCGGCATCGCGCTCGGCTTTGGACTCTTTGCCGGTGCCGATTTGTTGATGTATGCCCTGAATTCGGGTGGCTTTGTCAGGCAAGCAATCTTTAACTTGATCAATATGTCGGCCTATAACCTGGCCATTCTTATTTGGTTGGGCTACTCACTCTCACGCATGCCGGTTCGAGCTACGGCGGTGAACCATTTGCAGACCCAACGTTGGGAACAGAGCCTGGCCGATCTCCAACACCCCGTGCCTTCGGATTCCCTGATTCCAATGTTCGAGGGGATGGTGGAGCGCGCATTTTCTCGCAGTTCGAGTCTCGAATCAGCGGACGACTCCATCACACTGAATCAATCATTGAATCGACCCAGAGCCAACTCCGCCGCTGCCGGAGCGAAAACTCGACCATAGTCGGATCGCACGAAAATTGTGCCTTTGTAAAACCCTGTCAAGAGAAATTTTCGGCGCTCTGGCAACCCTTCAATAGACGACCTGCGCCCTCTTTCCGCAGTCAAACCATTACTTTAAGAAATCAGCGCAAACACAGCTATTTTCGCTCGCCGGACGACCCCATTAATTCTCGGCATCTTCGGCGGTCAGCCCCTCCAGTCGGAGACCAACAAGTAACCTCCTTTTAATCACAAAGTTGCAACCTTGTGTATAATTCCGGCGCCGAACGCTTACGGTCTTATTTGAGCTTTCGGCAGACCCTAAGGAGAAAGTAAACCCATGAAACGTTCTTTCAGGGCGTTGTTACTGTTGGTAGGTCTTGTGGGCACATTTGCGTACGCTGCTATCCCCAAAGTTCCAACTCATGGGGGACCAACGCCGCTGTGTGATCCATGGAGAAACCCAAATTGCCCCGATGATGTGAGATAGGGCGCGTCTGCATCTTGAAATGCAATTTTCCGGCTGGCCTCCTTGGCCAGCCTTTTTTATTTGTTAGCTTTCTTATCGTTTTTGTCGGTGGCCTCGGATTCCGTCTTCGCTGCAGATGCGGCGGATGTCTCCACCCCCGCTTGGTTCTTGTTTTCCCCCGCAGTATTGGTTTCGCTGAGGTATTGCACAATGATCGAGATGCGCCGGTTCGACGGATCGAGCGGGTTTTTTGGATTGCGCAGTCGCTGGTCGGCGAAGCCCCGCACCTGGGAAACCTCTTTGTTCAGCTTCGCCGCTTCGCTCTCCCGGCCCTTGCCGGAGAGCTGACTTCCCGTCTCTTTGCCGGTCCCGCTCGGATCTTTGAAATAGCCGCTGATGGCCACCTGAATCGGCTTGCTGCTGTTCATGAGCCACAACACGATGAACAGTGCCATCATGGCGGTTACGAAGTCGGCATAGGCGACCTTCCAGGCGCCGCCGTGATGGCCGCCATGGCCGCCCTTTTTCTTGATGATAATGATGGGAGGAGTGGGCATGTGACTATCCGCCAGCGGCTGCTTCGGCCGCCGCCGCCGGCGCGTCTTTCGCGCCCCGGCACGCCTCTTCGATCGCTTGGAACGAGGGACGCACATGACCCGGTACCGTCCGTCGCCCGATTTCGACGGCCATGATGGGAGCCACGCCTTTCAGAAAAGCAATCATCGTCACTCGCAACACAAATAAGAATGAGTGCTGCTCGTCGGCAATTTTGCTCATGCGCGATGCCAACGGTCCGACCAATCCATAGCACAACAGAATGCCCAGGAAAGTTCCCACCAGCGCCGCCGCCACTTTTTTCCCAATTTCTTCAGGAGGGCCGCCGAGCGCGCCCATCGTGATCACCACCCCCAGTACCGCTGCCACAATCCCCAGCCCGGGTAACGAATCCGCCATGGTTGTCAAACTGGAGCAGGGCTCAAGCGCTTCATGATGATGGACGTCCATATCCGCTTCCAGCATCTGATCCAGGTCGAATACTTCCACGCCTCCGCTCACCGCCATGCGCATCGTGTCGCAGACGAACGTCACCGCATGGTGATCCTTGGCGAACGCTTCGTACTTCGAAAACAGCGGGATCTTCTCCGGTTCTTCAATATCCGTTTCCAGCGCCACCAATCCTTCCTTGCGGGCCTTCTGGAGAAGCTCGTACATCATCTTCAGTGAATCGATGTAGCGTTTCTCGTCATATTTCGAGGCTCCAAAGGCGGCGAGGAGTCCGCTGATCATCTGCTTCAGGGTGTGGACCGGATTCGAGATCAGCACCGTACCGAGCGCTGCTCCGCCAATGATGATCAGTTCCGCTGGCTGCATCAGCACCTTGAGCGGACCATGCTCCATGAGGTAGCCCGCCAGGATGCAACCGAAAACCACGACGATGCCAATAATCGCGAACATCGAGAATCATCCTCGCCCGCGCTCGGCATTGCTGCCCGCGCTCGCCGTTACCGCCTTCGCCGTAGCGCTCGAGTGCGACGGCCTCATCTCCCGCAGAACCGACTCCAACTTGTCCCCTGTCGTCACCACGGTATGGGCGACCTCGCTCTCCACCAGAAAATGATCACCCCACCATAAAACTTCGGAGTGACTCAGTAAGCGCCACAAAGTCTCCGCGGTCGTGGCGACAGACACCGGACTGGCCGAAGGAAGCACCGCCAGAAACTCGTTCTCGCCCCAACATCCCAAAAAGTTCTCTGCGACGAGGCTGTGGCGCAATGTGTGCGCCGCCGTGCGCAGAAAGGGCAAAACCGACTGCGGACCGTGTTTTGCTCCGAATTCGTTCAGGCCCAACACCCGAATCCGCAGCAGTCCGAACCCGACATTCGATCCCTCCAGGCCGGCCATACATTCGTTCAGCACTGCCTGTGTCAGGCGTCGCGTAGGAATTCCCGTGACTGCGTCCAGACACCCATACATTGCCGGCCCCGACGCTCCCTGTTGATAGCCGAATGCTTCTTCGAATAGGACCGTTGCGCCCACCACCGCACCACTGCGTTCGATGATTGGCAGCGTCCGCACGCTCATCGGCACGCGGTGGCCGCTCTTGTGCAGGAAGAATGCGGTGATCAGTTGCGTACGCCGCTCATTGAGTGTCACCATCACCGGCCGTTGCTGGCCGCTGAAGCTTTCCCCCTGACGGTCGCAGGCCTGCACCACGTCTTCAAGCACATGCCCCACCACTTCGTGCGAGAGATACCCCGTCAGATTCTCCGCGCCCCGATTCCAGAAACGAATCTTCCGTTCGCGGTCCACAAAGTCAATACCCACGGGCAAATCTTCCACCACATGCCGAAACAGCTTCGGATCTTCAAGCAGGTTGGAAACCATGAGTGGGCGGCAACTGCCTTCTCATTCCATCGGCAGATGACGTCGCCAACTTCAACGAAAAGTGGCCGCCGATTTTCGCTACGGGGAGAGATCAGAGTTTGCCGAAGCTTGCTTGAAACCAGAGCAGCGCGCCAATGCCCGCCAATCCGATGTAAATGTACTTTAGAAAACCATCCCCAGGCAGGCGATGATTGATCGCTCTGCCCAGAAACACCGCCAGCAGAGTCGTCGGCAGAGAGATCAGATAATAATGTGCCACCGTGTGAATCCACAGTCCCGCCATCCAATAGCCGCCCATCCCAATGATGCTTGCCGGCAGAAAGTATCCTTGCAGCGTGGCGCGAAAGTGCTGCGCTGACCACCTCCGCATGGCGCCATAAATGGCCAGTGGAGGGCCATTCATGCCATACGCTCCGCCCAGCACACCCGCGAAGAAACCACAAACAAGAAGCCAGACGCGGCTGTCGCGCTTTAATTCCAGCGGCGCTCGTCCGGTCAAAGAATAAGCCGCGAATAAAATGATGATTGCACCGAGCGCGGCCTTGGCCATTCGCTGATGACTGCTCGTCAGCAACAGCAGGCCCAGCGGTATGCCCGCAAGAGTCGAAAGCACGAGCCAGGCAGTGCTCCGCATATGAATCTTCTTCCAGTCTTGTATGACGACAATCGAGGCGATCGTTATTGACACCAGGACTGCCAGAGGAGCGGCGACGGTTAAAGGAATAAAGAATGCCAGCAGCGGAACCGCCACCAGCGCTTCGCCAAAGCCAAACGCCGATCGAATGAGCGTAGCAAAAAATAGAATGAGTAAAACGCCTAGAGTCGTGACGTCGATTGTGATCTCCAACGCGCGATGGAGCTTATGCCGCCGGTCGCGCCTGCCGACCCAAAACTCGCGCTAACTCTTGTGCGTCAAATACCGGTGGCTGGCAGGCAAACCCCGAGCACACCACGGCGAACGATTTCCCTCCGCCAAGCACCGGAAGGTTCGGAATCGTCGCCGCCAGCGCCGGCGGCAGATTCTGCGCGATCGCCTTGTCCGCATCCAAACGCAAAACCGCTGTATTCAAATCCAGCGTTCGCACAGCTGCCCCATACAGTTCCGCGGCGGTGCTATCATTCCCGATGACCACCACCTGCGTAGGCGGTTGCAACAGGCGAACCACAGCCAAGCCGTAAGTCGCCGCAAAAATGCCGTGTTGTCCCGCGACTGGAGAATAAAGCTCCAGCGTTCGCTCGGCTTGATCGCGATAGGCCGCAGCTCTACGCGAACTATCATGATCCGATCCATCATCGGCGTACCCATGCAGCCGCAGCAGCGCAATCGCCGCCGCCGAATTTCCCGCCGGAGTCGGCGAATCCTGAAACGGTTTCCGCCGCGTTCCAAGAATGCCCAGCGGAGCTTTTTCATCCGCGATCGCCGCGACGCGTGTATCAAAGAATCCACCTTCATGCGAATCAACGAATCCCGCTACCATCGCATCCGCAATCGCCCGCGCAAACCGAAAGTAGCTCAAGTCCGCCGTAGCCTCATAGGCATCAAGACAAGCAATCACGGTGAAAGCGTAGTCCTCGAGCCCACCAGAAGTTTCCCGCCGCTCCGCTTTAGGATCGGAATAAGCAATCACGTGCTTGAGTGTGGAGCGGGCGCCCTCGCCCGCTGCCGTCGCCTTTGACGTCGACTCCCCGTGCCATCCCTCAGAGAGCACCCGGTCGAGCGAGCGCAGCGCAAAATGCCGAGCCTCCACCAGATCGAGCACCTTCGCTGCCTCGAGATATGCCGAAACGCACATCGCATTCCATCCCGCGTAAATCGTCTTGTCGACATAAGGCGTCGGCCGCATCAAGCGCGCCGCATACATCTTTTTCTTAGCCGCCCCGAGCAAAGTCCGCGCCTGATCCTCCGAACTGTTCAGCCGCCGCGCAATCTGCTCCAGCGAGCTTGCAATGTAAAGCACATTCTTCGCCGGATTGTGATGCATGTCCCCACGCTCTTGAACGTCATAGTAGGGAATGGCGACTGCCGCTTCCTCCTCGCTCAGCGCCGCCTTCGTCTCCTCGAGCGTCCAGGTGAAGTAGTCGCCGTCATCGTCCATCGAATAGTCGGCATCCTGCGAAGCGTAAAAGCCGCCATAGGCGCGGTCGCTCAGCCATTCGTCCATCCAGCGGATAATGTCGCGCGCCACGTCGGCGAAGAATTTATTCCCCGTCGCCTGATACGCGTGCACATAATTCTTCAGCAATTCCGAGTTGTCGTAGCACATCTTTTCGAAGTGCGGTACGATCCAGCGCTCATCGACGGAATAGCGATGAAACCCGCCCGCCAGTTGGTCATAAACGCCGCCCCGCGCCATCTTCTCCAGCGTGTGAACGAAAATCGTGCGCAGCTCTTCATTGCCGGAACCGCCGCCGGCACCACCATTGCTCGTACGTGCGTACTGCTCCATCACGAGGTCAAGCGTCGCCGGGTGCGGAAATTTCGGAGCACTTCCAAATCCGCCATTCACCTCGTCAAACATCTTTCGCGCCGATTCAACGATCGCGTCGATCACGCTGGCTGAAACCTTCGCGCCGCCTGCCGATAACGACTCAGCCCGCGCGATCGCGCTTTCGACCATCTGCACCTGCTCCATCACATCGCCGTGCTTGTCGCGATACGCCGCCGCAATCGATAGCAACACACGCTTGAAACTCGGCCGCCCATACCCATCCGCAGGAGGGAAGTAAGTGCCACCATAAAACGGTTTGCCATCCGGAGTGAGAAATGCGGTCAGCGGCCATCCTCCCTGTCCGCTGAGCGAAGCGACCGCAACCTGATAACGGCTGTCAATATCGGGCCGCTCGTCGCGATCGACTTTCACCGCGATGTAATTCTCGTTGACGATTGCCGCCACTTCGGGATCGTCATAAGACTCGCGATCCATCACATGGCACCAGTGGCACCACACGGCGCCAATATCAAGGAGCACAGGTTTGTTAGCCGCGCGCGCCGCGGCAAACGCCTCCTCGCCAAACTCGTGCCACTGAATTGGCTGATGCATTGCCGAACGCAAATAGGAAGAAGAGGCGCGAGCGAGCGAATTGTGTGGGCCGGTGGTCATCAGGAAAGTCTATCGCGAGAACAGGCAAGAATGGGCCTTGCAGAGCCAAATAGCGCGACACATCGAAATTATGATCAGATTCGCGAACCAAAGGCTCAAGCTCCGCGCTGCAAAAGCCCGAGACGGCGATCACACTCTGCGACGCCAGCATCGACCCTGACCGCTGTATAAAGCTCCCGCGCTTCTTCCCAGAGCGCCCTCGCCGTCTCCGCCTCGCACGTGTCGCTTTTCAGAATCGCCAACCCGCGAATCGCATTTGCCAAATCCAGCGGTGCCGTTCCCGTCTCGCTGCGATAGAGTTCTAGCGATTCCTGATAACGAGGCTCAGCCAATTTGTGCCGCCCCGCTTCGCGGTAAATGTCCGCCACATGCCGTACCGTGTGCGCGATTGGAAGCGGATCGCCCTCGGCTCGATAGAGCGCCACAGCCTCTTCATAATGCCGCAACGCATCGTCGATGCGGCGCTGGTCCCGCTCGACCTGCCCCAGGGCGGCGAGCGCTCGCGCCAGTTCGGCTCGATTGCCGGAATCGCGATACAGCGCGACCGCCTCAATCAAGTGTCGCTCCGCGTCGTCGAGTCGATGTTCTCGCCGCGCCTGGAGGCCCTGCTGCAGGAGTTTGTCGGCTAGTTCTGACATAGAAGCCTCCGAGCGAAAATCTAAAAGCTAATAGCCAATAGCTAAGAACCGAGCTTCTTCGCCATCGAGCCATAAATCTCCACCGCCTCCACCAACTGCGCCTTCTCCACAAATTCGCCAGTCGTGTGCGCCACATGAATCGAACCCGGCCCCAGCAGCAGCGGCTCGCCCCAATCCGGCAGCGAAGGAATATCCGTAGTAAAAGCCGCGACCATCGTCGGCAATCCGTCCAAAGTCCGCAGCCGGAGAAATGGAGTCTCGCGCGTGAAATGAACCTCCGCGAGGTCAGCGACCGCCGCCGTAATCTCGCGGCGCAGCGCGTCCGCCGGACCGACCAGGCGATAAAAAAGATCGGCCTTGGCAAAATCTGAAATCACATTCGGCGCGCGCCCACCCTGAATCAATCCGACATTCTTCGTGCAGGCGCCCGCGTCCGGGACCGAAGGCAGTTTCATCGCATGCAGCCGATGCAGCGCTTCCACCAGTTTGTCGATCGCCGATTCGCCCAGTTCAGGATACGCCGAGTGCGCCATCTTTCCGCGTGCGGTTATCTCCACGTGCAACGCACCCTTGCTGGCCAGAGCAAGCTTATTTTCCGTAGGCTCGCCGTTGATCATAAAGCGCGCGCCGATCGGATGCAGGTTCGCCGTCTTCGCGCCGATCGAATCGCGTTCTTCGCCTACCAGAAAGAGCAGTCCGACGAAAATGCCCGCCCCGCGCAGCTTCTCCGCCGCCGTGATCTCCGCCGCGATAATTCCCTTGGCGTCGCATGAACCTCGGCCGTAAATGCGCACATCATCTTCGGACGATGCTATAAACGGCGGCACCGTATCCATGTGCGTAGAGAAAACAATCTCCGGACGCCCATGCCCCGGCCACGTTGCCAGCACATTTGCGCGCGCGCCTTCTACAGGCATCTTCCGAGCTTCCCATCCCCGCCGCTGCAACTCGCCGCAAAGAAAATCTCCGACCGCCGTTTCATTCGGAGTAATCGATTCGATATCGACTAGCTGCCGGGTAAGCGCAAACAGTTCCATGCAGCAAAAGAGTAACAGTCGCTGGTCGCTGGTCGCCACTGGAAGGTCTTTGGTCGTTAGTCGCTGGCGGGCGGATTCTCTGCAATACTATCGACGGACGTTTGGCGACGAACAGCGAACGACCAGCGACGAACGACCAACGACAGCGTGCCCGAATCCTCCACCATCCGCTCCTTCTTCCTCGCCGGACCCGCCGGCCGCCTGGAAGCGCTCCTTAATGCCGGATCGCCGGACGCAACCCACGCCGCCATCGTCTGCCATCCGCATCCGCTCTTTGGCGGAACGCTGCACAACAAAGTCGTCTTCCACGCCATGAAGGCCCTCAACAGCTTCGGATTCCCCGTGCTCCGCTTCAACTTTCGCGGCACCGGCCTCAGCGAAGGTGAGCACGCCCACGGCGTAGGCGAGGTCGAAGACGTTCGCGCCGCGCTCGACTGGCTGGAAAGAGAATTCAGCCTCCCGATAATCTTCGCCGGCTTTTCCTTCGGAGCCGCCGTCGGATCGCGTGCCGCCTATGACGACGATCGAGTGCCAGCGCTCATAGCTCTAGGCTTGCCCGCCGTGGCTGTCGAAGATCGCAATTACGATTTCGAATTCCTGCGCACCTGCACCAAACCGAAACTTTTCGTGAGCGGATCGCGCGATCAGTTCGCCCCTCCTGGGACACTGGAGGTTCTCGTCGACACCTTCGCCGAGCCAAAAAAGCTCGTTCGCATCGAAGCCGGGGATCACTTCTTCGAAGGCCGCCTGCGCGAGATGCGGGAAGCGATTGAAATATGGGTGAAATCACTCCGATGAAGCAGACACTAGCCGATGCCCTTGCCAAGCTTGATGGACTGGAACTGAGTTCAGTAACGTTCGTGCGAGACTATGTTCAGTTCGCCTTCGATGGCCCTTCTATGAGTGCTTACACTATGCCTACCGTCCAATGCGGAACCGAGAGTCTCAGTCTGGGGCAACCTGGTTATCGGGATGTTCTGTGCAAACAAATAGGTTGTAAACTAAAACGCACCGAGGTCGACAGTCAGCGAGTGTCGATCGTTTTCGAAGGTGGAACGACCGTTTCAATCTCGCTTTCGCGAAGAAGACTATCGCGGTCCAGAAGCTTTGGAGTTCTTGCTGGACCCAAGAGATTGTAGTTGGGTTGTGTAACGAAACCGCCAGCACTCCACTATGGCTGATCGACGTTCTCTATAATCTTCGCACGTGCCCGAGATTTCACCAGACCGTCAGCAGCAATTCGCGCGCATGCGCGACACCGCCCGCGAAATTTTCGCCTCCGCCCTCAAAAACGCCTCCATCGACAGCGCCTTCGCCCGCAACCTGCACTGCGAGCGCCGTGTCCTGCGGATCGGCGAAGATCTTCACGATCTCGATTCCTACAATCGCGTCTTCGTAGTCTCGATCGGGAAAGCTGCCCACAGCATGGCTGCGGCGCTCGAAGCGCAAGCGGGTGGCAACCTCGAAGGCATCGTTGCCTCGTCAGTCGAGCACACAAATCAAGTTCGCGGCTTCCGCTATTTTTGCGGAGGCCATCCCACTCCTACCGCTGAATCCATCCGCGCCGCCGAGGCCATTCTCAAATCGCTCGCAGCTCTCGACGCGGCGTCGCTCGTCATCTTTATGATCTCGGGCGGCGGCTCCTCCATCGTAGAAAAGCCTGTCGCATCTTTGAACGACAACGAAATTTCTCTCCCCGACCTGATCTCAACCTACAAGACGCTCGTCCACTCCGGCGCGCCCATCGCCGAGATCAACGCCATCCGCAAACATCTCTCGGCGGTCAAAGGAGGACGTCTCGCCCAGGCCGCCTATCCCGCGCAGCAGGTTTCGATTCTCGTCTCCGATGTGCCCGACCCTACGCCCGACGCGCTTGCCTCCGGCCCCACCATGCCCGATTCAACCTCGATCAACGATTGCCGTCGCATCGCCGCTCAATACGGTCTCATCGATCAGTTCCCAAAATCCACCGCCGATCTCTTTCGCCAGCACGCTCTCGATGAGACGCCCAAATCCGACGATCCCGCTTTTATCCGCGCCCGATGGTGGACCGTGCTTTCGAATAAAGTCGCTATCGACGAAGCCGCTGTCGCCGCCACGCGCGCCGGTTTTGCCGTCGAAGTCGATAACTCCTGCGACGACTGGCCCTATGAAAAAGCCGCCGCGTATTTAATCAATCGCCTGCGCGAACTGCGCAGCAAAGTCTCGCGCGTCTGCCTTATCTCGGGAGGCGAAGTGACCGTCACCGTCCGCAACGGCGGCGTCGGCGGCCGCAATCAGCAATTCGCCCTCGCTTGCGCCGAATTAATATCGGGACAAGATATAACCATCCTCAGCGCTGGCACAGACGGCATCGACGGCAACAGCCCCGCCGGCGGCGCCGTAGTCGATGGCAGCACGCTAAATCGAATCGGCGACCGAAAAAGCGATCAAATCAAAACCGGCGGCAAATCCATCGACGAAGCGCGTCACGCGCTCTCTACCTTCAACGCCTATCCACTTTTCGAGGCGCTCGGCGACGCCATCATCACCGGACCCACCGGAAATAATCTTCGCGACCTGCGCGTCCTGCTCGCCTACTAACATCGCCACCGTCGCGCTAACCATTCTTATAACTTCACTTATAGCCTTCCTGCGTCCACGACCTTATATATGTGCCATATATGTGCGCTGGCGTTCACAGGCTCGGCCGGAAGCCCGCCAGTCGTCCCGCCCGGCTGTGGTCTGGCTGCATCGACGCCTCACATCCCCCGGCGGTTCATGCACTTCCGGTATCCGTAAATTTCTGTAAATCTCATTCTGCACCGGCATCGCCACTCTCGCGCCCTGCATCCAACGTGTTAAATTTGAACTCAAGATCACTATTGTCTAGGAGGTTTCGATTGAAACGGATATCACGTATTGCCGTCCTCATAACCTTTGCCTGCGCGGTGCTGGCCTCGTTTTCGAATTTCGCCCAGGCGCAGAAAGTCGACCTGGGGTTCGGCGTTAGCGGATTAATCGCGCCCTCCGCCGATTCGGCGAGCGGCGGTCACGCCCCGGCATCACTCAGCGGCGGCACCTATCCCGGCTTTAGCGGTGATGTGATTTTCTGGCACAACCTCGGCATCGGAGGCGAAATCTTCTGGCGAGCTACCCAGGCCCAGAATTACGGAAATCTAAATGAAGGGCTGGATTTTCGCCCCGTCTTCTTCGACTTCGACGCCGTCTATTCACCCAAGCTTGCCCCTCACATCTATCTCGACCTCGATGGCGGTCTCGGCGCGATCAGCAACCGCTTCTACTGCAACGGATGCGGCAACGGCTACAACACCAACTACACCAGCGACAAACATTTCCTCGTCGACGTCGGCGGTGGCATCAAGTTCTATGTGAAGGGCGGTTTTTTTGTTCGCCCAGAAGCGCGGCTCTACTATGCCACCAACAATCAACTCTTCAGCTCCGGCCGCTTCGCGCGCGCCGGCGCTACGGTCGGCTACACCTTCGGCCAAAAGTAGTCTGGTCTTCCAGCAGGTTGCTGCAATCGAAGGACCGGCTATACGCCATCCGGCAAAAGCTGGTCCTTTGAATTTTCGCTTCGCTTAATTAATTCGTCCTGAGCCGCTTGGGCCAGTGCTTCCGTCTTCACCGTTCCGCATTATGCATTATGATAGCTGCATGAATTTCGGCGTCTCCGGCGAGACGGTTCTTCTCTCTCTGCTGCTGATCCTTTTGGGTTCCAATAAATTACCCGAGATCGGCCAATACATCGCAGGACTCGTTCGCGAATCCTGGCGCGCATCCCATGGTTTTCGTCCCGCTGTCAGCCGCGCCTTGATTGTGGCCTGCGCCCTCTTCGCTCTCGGCGTGACCTCGACCCTGGCGCACGCTCAAAGAATTGACGCCGCTGTCGGCGTCGGCACGATTCTGGCGCCCGGAGCCAGTTCCGCGAGCGGCTCCGAATACCCTGTGTCGCTCAGCGGCGGTGTCTATCCCGGCTTTAGCGGCGACGTGATTTTCTGGAAAAATCTCGGGGTGGGAGCTGAAATCAACTTTCGCGCCTCCGAGGGTGTCAATTATGGCGGCAGCGTCGGCGTCAATTACCGTCCGTTCTTTTACAACTTCAACGCCGTCTACTCGCCCAAGCTCGCCAATCGTACTTACCTCGAACTCGTCGGCGGCCTGGGCGGCCTCGATACCCGCTTCTATGAGTGCCCCGACTACGATTGCAATCTAGGCTACAGCAACGGGGTCAACAGCTTTGCCCACTTCGATGTGGACTTCGGAGGTGGCGTCAAGTTTTATGTCAAGCGTGGCCTCTTCATTCGTCCCGAGGCGCGCTACTACTACATCAGAAATGACACCAACTTCAGCTCCAACCACGCCGCCCGCGTGGGCATTTCGATCGGCTACACCTTTGGAGCGCACTAGCCCCCCTAACTAAGCTTGTCATCCTGAGCGGAGCGAAGGACCTGCTTCGCGACCACGAAAATATGACCACCGTCGCCTCCGGTCCCATTTTGTAACGCATTTGTCCTTTCCCTCGTTGCCAGTGGCCCATTTCCCCCGTCCCGCATTATGATAGGACCATGAATTTCGGCGTCTCCGGCGAGATGATCTTCCTGTTTCTTCTGGTGCTGATTCTTTTCGGCCCCAAGAAGATGCCCGAGATCGGACGCCAGGTCGCTCGCCTGCTCAACGAGTTCCGCCGCGCCTCCAACGAATTCCGTTCGCAGATCGAGTCCGAGGTCAATTCGCTCGACCCGAGCGGTGGCCGTGGAGGCTACGGCAGCTCGCGCCAGCCCATCCTGCCGTCCTTGCAGGCCCCGCTTGGATCGCTGGCGAATCGCATCTTGAATCCTCCGTCGCCTGAAAAGCTCAAGGCCGTCGAAGAGGCTGCCGCCGAAGACGCCGCCGTCAAGGCCGCCGCCGCTGAATCGGTCGCCCGCAAAGCCGCGACCGAAGCCACACCGGCTCCCGAGCCCTCCACGGCTGCGAAAGTAGCGCCCGATGCCTGAGTCGGCCATTTCCCCCCTGAATAATTCCGCCATCGACAAGAATAACGACGCGGAACAAATGCCCTCCATGGGCTTCCTCGATCATCTGGAGGAACTGCGCAAGCGCATCGTTTCCTCCGCCATCGCCATCGCTGTCGGTTTCTTCGCCTGTTGGGGATACGCCGGCCGTATCTATGGCGTCATGCAGCGCCCCATCATGGACGCGCTCGCGCGCAACGGCCTGTCGGCCAAGCTCGTTTATGTCAATCCCACCGAGCCGTTCAATCTCTATTTAAAAGTCGGAATGATGGCGGGTCTTTTCGTCGCCTCGCCCTTCGTTCTTTATCAGCTCTGGTGCTTCATCTCGCCCGGCCTGTACCGCAACGAAAAGCGCTATGTGTTTCCCTTCATGGTCTCGACCATCGCGCTCTTTCTAGCCGGTGGATACTTCGGCTACAAAGTTGTCCTGCCGCAAGCGCTCGTGTTCCTCATCGGCTACGGCAAAGACTTTCAGCCGATGATCACGCTGACCGAATATAGCTCTCTGTTTCTGACCTTGATCGTCGGCATGGGAATCATCTTTGAAATGCCCATCCTGGTATTTTTTCTCGCGCTCATGGGCATCGTCAGCGCCGGCTGGATGTGGCACAACATCCGTTATTCGATCCTGGGCATCTTCGTGGTCGCCGCCATTGTCTCTCCCACGCCCGATATTCTGAACATGTGTATCTTCGCCGCGCCCATGGTGGGCCTATACGTTCTCAGCACCGGCATCGCCTATATCGTCCATCCCACGCAGCGCCAGAAGCGCGCGGACAAGAAAAAATCTTAACCACGGGGCGCACAGAGGGTCACAGGGAAAACCATGAGAATACGAGCAACAGAACTGGAAGTCTGCAAGACCTTTCCCCGTGTTCCCCTGTGCGCCCTGTGGTTAAAGCTCTCGCTGGTACTTCTATTACTCGCAGCCTCGGCCACGAATTTAGCCTCCGCCGCACCTGATAATGCCCAACTTCCCCACATCGACGCCAAACGCGCCTTCCAATACACCCGCGAAGTCACTGCCTTCGGCCCGCGCTACATGGGCAACGAGAATCACAAGAAACTCGAGCGCTACATCATCGACCACCTCAAAGGCGATCAGGTAGAAGACGATGCGTTCACCGCCGACACCGTGGAAGGGAAGTTCCCCGTCCGCAACATCATCGCCAAATTTCCCGGCACAAAAGATGGCATCATCGTCATCCTCGGCCACTACGACACCAACTATCCGCTGCGCAATATCGGGTACGTAGGCGCGAACGACGGCGGCTCTTCCACCGCCATCCTGCTCGAATTCGCCAATCAGCTGCGTGTCGCGCACGGCAAAAAACGCGATGGCTACAGCGTCTGGCTCGTCTGGACCGACGGCGAAGAAGCCGTCCGCAAATGGTCTGACACCGACAGCCTCTACGGCACGCGCCACCTGGCCGAGCGCTGGGAAAAAGACGGCACCCTGAAAAAAATCAAAGCGCTGATGGTCATGGACATGATCGGCGATGCCGACCTCGACATCTTTCGCGTCACCAACGGCGCGCCCTGGCTGCTCGACCTCATCTACTCCGCCGCCGAGCGCCTCGGCTACCAATCCCACTTCTACGCCATAGAAACTCCTGTCGAGGACGATCACGTGCCCTTCGTCAAACGCGGCGTGCCGAGCGCCGACGTGATCGATCTCGATTATGGCTACAACAACGTCTTCCACCACACCGCCCAAGACACCATGGACAAGCTAAGCCCGAAGAGCCTGGAGATTACGGGCGATACAATCATGCTGACGATTCACATGCTCGATCAGCGCTAGCGCAACGCGATCGCCCCGCGCGCCGGCGCGCAAACTGGATGGCGGCCAAATTAGGCTGACACCGTAAACGCGATCGCAATGTCACGCTATGCAACGCAGAAAATTTCTAACGCTCCTCGGCACTACCGCTTGCGTCGAACTGGCGCGACGTATGGGTCTTGAAGCCGCCACTGACAACTCCAAGCCCGACTTGACCATTCGCATCTCCGAGGTCGAGATCGAAGTCGCACCGCGCAAGATTATCAAAACGACGGGGTACAATGGCTCGGCTCCGGGGCCCGTGGTGCGCCTGCGCGAGGGCCAACCGGTCAGCGTCGAGGTCATCAACGAAACGAAAACTGCCGAACTCGTTCACTGGCACGGCCTCTTCGTTCCTTCCGAAGTCGATGGCTCCGAGGAAGAAGGTACGCCGGTGGTGCCCGCCGGCGGTGTCCGTCAATATTCTTTCGTGCCGCGTCCATCGGGCACGCGCTGGTATCACAGCCACGTTCATGCTGGCCGCGATCTGAAGCGCGCGACTTACACCGGTCAGTTTGGATTCCTCTACATTGAGCCCAAAGAAGAGCCGGGCCAGTATGACGCTGAGGTTTTTCTGGCGTTCCACGGCTGGGACCCCTATCTGAGCGCCGCGGGCGGAGACGGCAGCCTCGAAGCCATCTATCCCGTCTACTCCATCAACAGCCACGCGCTCGGGTCAGGCGATCCGCTGCGCGTGAAAGAGGGGCAGAGAGTTCTTTTCCGCATCCTGAACGCCAACGCCACCGAACAGCATCGCATCGCCTTGCCTGGCCACAAATTCAAAATAGTCAGCCTCGACGGCAACCCCGTTCCACTTCCGCGCGATGTGGACGCAATCGAGATGGGTCCGGCTGAGCGCGTAGACGCCGTTGTCACCATGAACAATCCCGGTGTCTGGATTCTCGGCGAAGCGAACGATCAAACAAGAAAGGATGGCCTCGGCATCGTAGTGGAATACGCCAACCGGAGCACAGCACCGCAGTGGATCGCCCCCGCGAATGCTCCTTGGGATTACACAATTTTTGGCCGCGACGCGGAGACTCCCGTACCCGCCGGTGGCGTCGTCCCGTTAGTCTTCCGCAAGAAATTCGCAGGTAATCACTGGGTCGACAACTGGACCATCAACGGCAAGTCGTTCCCCAAAACCGATCCCATTCGCGTGCGCGTCAATACTCGATACCGCCTGCGCTTCGACAACCAGAGCGATGAAGCGCATCCCGTTCATCTCCACCGCCACAGCTTCGAAGTGACGAGGTTCGCCGGCAAAGCAACCGCGGGCGTCATGAAAGATGTAGTCGTGGTGCCAGCCAGAAAACAAGTTGAAGTGGACTTTACCGCAGATAACCCCGGCCCGACCTTATTCCATTGCCACCAGCAGTTGCACATGGATTACGGCTTTATGACGATGATCCAATATATCTAGTAGCGCCCCCTATCGTTGCCTGCGGCGAAAAGTAGCGCCGGCATCCTTGCCGGCTGTCGCGAGGGCGTCCTCGCCCTCGCCTCGGTGGGCAGGATGCCCGCCGGACAGCCGCCGGGACGGCGGCGCTACTTTCGCAACCACCACAGCACAGGAGGTGCCTCAGAAAAACCGCGTGATGCCCTCTTCCAGCACCACCACTTTGTCTTTCACTCCGGCCTTCAGCGCTTCGCGCTCCAATAGTTGCAGCGGTTCGTCGATGGGCTCGTGCGAAAGGCGGAAGGTTCCATAGTGCATCGGAACCATCCATCTCGCATGCAGATCTAGAAAGGCGCGCGTGGCGTCCGCCGGACTGGTATGCACATTGCGGAATTGCGGCGGGTTATAAGCGCCGATCGGCAGCAACGCCAGTTCCGGCGAGAGCCGCTCGCCAATCTCGCGAAAGCCCGCGAAATAAGCAGTATCTCCCGCGTGATAAACAGAATGCTTCCCGCTGCGCAGCACATACCCGCCATAGCCGCGATGCGAATCGTTCAGAATGCGCGCTCCCCAATGGCGCGAGGGCACGTGCGTGATGTCAAGAGCGCCGTGGCGATAGGTATTCCACCATTCCAGCTCGACAATCTGCTCATATCCCAGATCGCTGACCAGATCGAAAAGATGATGGGGCACGACCAGAGTGGGTGCCGTCCCCGTCGCGCGGCGTGTCAGCCTGGCGATGGTGCGCAACGACTGACGGTGCAGGTGATCGAAGTGCGCATGCGTCACCAGCACGACATCCGTCGGCGGCAGGTCGCGCAGATTCAATCCCGGTTGACGCAGCCGTTTGAGCACGAACAGCCAGCGCGCAAAATTAGGATCGATCACCACATTCAATCCGCCAATTTGCAAAAAGAAGCTGGAATGCCCGATAAACGTCACCCCCAGCTGCCCATTCGAAACCAGCTTCGGCTTATGCGTCTCGCCCGTTCGTGGAGTGACCGCGGAATGCCGCACCAGTTGCGTGAACTGCCCCGCTCGCTTGCGCAGGGCTCGATTTTTCAGGGAAGACTTGATCGTCACTTCAACCTGCAATCTTCAACCACTCCCCGATTCGAACGCGGCCGAGTCGGACCATGAATACGCGAACCATGAATACTTTGATCATGCAACGATTATCAACTTTTTTATCCATAGTCTCCAGTCCATCTTAGATGCCGGGCTGTGCGACATCGACGCGCGCCCTGTCGTTTTGTCGGCCGCCAACCCCCCGCCTGGCGACCTTCATCCTACCCCAGCCGCGTAATTCGTCGGATCGAGGACAGTTTGAAGCAGTCCCCTGTGTCCCCTGTGGTAAACGCTCTTGACATGACCAATTGAAATATCGGCCACCGTGCTTGACCGCTGGTTTACTTGTCATATTAAATCCAAAGCGTGGACCATTCATCAAAACCAGTAGAGACTTCCAAGGAGCAACTCTCATGCGCGTCGCATTCTTAGGTTTGGGAATTATGGGCCGTTCCATGGCCGCCAATCTTGTCAAGGGCGGGCACGAGGTCTCCGTCTGGAATCGCAGCAGCGGAAAAGATGTAGAAGGCGCGCGCACCGCCTCTTCTCCCGCCGATGCGGCGAAAGGCGTCGAAGCGGTTTGGATGTGCGTCTCCGACACGAAAGCTGCCGAAGCCGTTTTATTTGGCCCGAACGGCGTCAGCGATTCGCTCGCCGAGGGCATGATCATCGCTGATTCCAGCACGATTTCTCCGGCTGCCACGTTGCGCTTCGCCGAGCGCGTCAAGGCGAAAGGTGTGGGTTACGTCGACGCTCCCATGACCGGCTCGAAGATCGCGGCCGCTGCCGGTAGCCTCATCTTCATGGTCGGAGGCAACGACGCTGCGCTCGCCCGCCTGCAACCGCTCTTTCAAGCCATGGGAAA
Source organism: uncultured Acidobacteriaceae bacterium (assembly GCA_963800565.1). Taxonomy (GTDB): domain Bacteria; phylum Acidobacteriota; class Terriglobia; order Terriglobales; family Acidobacteriaceae; genus Acidiflorens. Next base: position 356,468 of record CAWDBM010000006.1, on the reverse strand, counting down.
GCAGGTCTTCCACATGGGCGAAACCGGCAAGGGACAAGCCACCAAACTCGCCATGAATCTCCAGATCGCGATGATCTTCGAAGGCTTCGCGGAAGCGCTCACGTTGGCGTCGAAGCTCGGAGTCGACATAGAAAAGATGTTGCCGCTGATTCAGGCGTCGATGGTCCGCTCCGGAGTGGTCGAGTATAAAGCTCCATTTATTATGCAGCGCGACTTCTCGCCAAATTTTCCGCTGCGCCTGATGCTGAAAGATATCCGCCTCGCCCTCGATGCTGCCAAAGAATCCCGCGTCCGCCTGCCCGGCCTCGAAGCCGTCGAAGAGGTCTACGACGTAGCCGCCGAAGAAGGCCAGGGAGATCTGGACTACGCGGCGACGCTGACGCTGCTGGAGAAATGGGCCGGTGTAGAAGTGAAAGCCACGGCCAAAGCCAGCTAAAAAGAAGAAAGCAACGAAGATGAGGGTGCCCCATCCTTCGCGGCCTCATCGCGAAGGGTGGGACACTAAACCGATCGCACAACCGTACGCGAATGTTCCTCCCCGAATCGCGCCTCCTCTTCACACCAATTCAGACCGTTTCAGACGCCCTCCATTGTCTCCCCAAGCTGTTTCGCGCACAATCCAACCTGGTCGCGTGAGGAACTCTCGGACGAGCCGTCAGTCTCAACCCGGCCCGTTTGTGGCTTCCCAAAAATAATCTTCGTAGAAGTGACGCTTTTTCCCCAGAATTTTACGCTTTAGAGAGTAGAGGCATTCGCGCAAACGCTCGCCTCGGAAGGAGTGCTTATGTCAGTAGTCACAGAAGTGATAATCGGTGGATGGACGACCGCCTTTGCCATGTTCGCGTTCCATGCTCTTAACGAGTCCGGCAAACTGCTCAGGATTCGGCAGAGTGTGGCTCAATGGCTCGAATCGGCCGCCGCAGTACTAAGAGCCAACGAAAGCCTGGAGGCCGGTCGCGAGGATGCAGCCTAGCCCGATTCCTCGTCCCAATACCAACATGAAAATAGTAAACTTCCCCATTTTTCCGCTTTGCCCGAAGTGCAAACAGCCCGTGCCCAACGTGGTGCGCACCGACGAACGAGGCAAAGCCATGCACGAAGAATGCTATTGGCTCGACCTCCACGCCAACCCAGACGTGGCGCCAAGAGATCGCACAAATTTATAAAGCTCGTTTCCTCGTGTGGAGTGGACACTCTTGTCCGCTCGCCCCTGATCTCGTATCGGCCTTTTCGCCGACGGTGTCCCATCCTTGCGCGTTTTTTGCGCAAGGGTGGGACGCCATACCGCTGACTCCACCTTCGACAGAGAACACTTGACAACCTGTCCTATAATAGAAATAAAAGCAATCACCGAGTAAGCGCACTTACTAACTCCAGCGCCGCCGTGACCTATACCGGCAGATAAGGATTCCAAATCAACTAACCCTCCCACAATCAAGACTTTACCTATAACTATCTTTCTTTCAAGACTTTGCCAGCCCAGTTCGAGCTAAGTCAATGATTCCAATATACCGGCTAAGTAAGGGGGGGCCCCTACTAACTCGGGCAGTAAGTAGTCCACTAACCCAGGAGTCAAACATGTCATCTCACACAGCGCTTCGTTGCCGCCACATCAAGGTCAACGGAATCCGATGCGGCTCGCCCGCTCTCCGCGACCAGAAGTTTTGTTTCTACCATCACAAAGAACGGCCATACCCCGTCGAATGTTACTCCGAAGGCGAGTACGCCACCGGCGATGTCATCCTGCCATATTTCGAAGATGCGCACTCCATTCAGGCCGTCGTTCGCCGCGTCATGCAGATGCTCCTGCAAAAAAGAATCGAACGGAAAACGGCCAGCCTCCTGCTCTACGCCCTCCAGATCGCCTCATCGAATCTCAAGCGCGTGGAACTCGAAAAGCCCCAGCCCGAGCAGGTTGTCGCCGATTTCGACACCGAATACAAAATGCCCATCGCCGCCCTTGGTGCAAACGAAACCGAGAGCGATCCTTCCGAAGACAGCGCGCCCAAAGACGAGCGCAGCGACGAAAACCTTCCCCCCGGAACAATCCAGGCCTGTGAAGGACGCGAGCTAAGTGGTGCGAGCGGTTTGGCGTCCCACCCTTCGCGAAAGGGCCGCGAAGGATGGGGCACCCACTTCTCAAAAAGGCGGGAGAATTGTCACATCCGACGCGCGAGCGGGGGCGCCCGTTCCACATTAACTTCATCTTCGCAGGCGGCTAAAACTACTGCAGCGGGGTGATGCTGGCATCGCAGGTGTTGATGGCGGTTACCGAGCTTCGCACTACGGCGTCGGCGAAGGAGCAGAAATAGCGCGTTCCGGTTTGGTTGGGCACTGAGGGCGAGGCGATCACGGTGTAGGTTGCGGCGGGTGCACCAGCCACTCCCGATATGGCATAGACGTAGCCGTTCTTGGTGCCGGAGGCGAGTTGGGTATCGATCAGGCAGGCGCCGGCAGAGGTTGGCGGAGCGCAGGCGGTTCCGCCGAGAGCCGCGAGCGAGGGGGCGAAGCCCACTGTGGGATAAGCGGAGTCGTAGGAAATCTGAGCGGTATTAATCGTGCGCACTGCTCCGACGGCGGAGGCCTCGTTGGCCGACATGCGGGCGCGCAGCAGGTTCGGGATGGCAATCGAGGCAATGATGAGGATGATTGCCACTACGATCAATAACTCGATCAGGGAAAAACCTTTTTGTTTTTTTTGTTTCGTCATGGGTTCACTCGATTCGTTTTCGCTAGAAAAACTCTTGCGCCCGCGGCGTAAAACGCCCAATGGTCGCCGCTTTCGGCGCACTCAGTCTACACCCGTTGTGTTACAAGTTCGCATGAAAAGAATGCAGCAATCTTCGCCGGTCTGCCGCTCGTTTGCAGTTTTGTGTCCAACTTTTGCGACTAATACGCGGTATTCCAACAAAGCTGGCGAGCTTTGCTGGGCCGGGCAAGCAGCTTCTCAATAGGAACGTCGCCCCAGCCCGAACTTGCACTTTACGGTTGCGAGGGCAATGATTTCAGATAGGCTACGACCGCTTCGGCGTCGCTGCGCTCCATGCGGAATTGGGGCATGGGGAAGCGCAGGCGATTGCCGGTAGTCCAGATGCCGGTGGTTAACAGCTTGACCATATCGGCATCGTCGGCCGGCGGAGTGCCTCCGATGCGCGGAACGCGCACGGGCCAGTCGGAATCGGCCACCGCGGGCATGAAGGGCACCGGGCCGCCTTGGAGCCAGTGCTTGCGGTCGGGATTGCCCTGGCTGTCGCGCGGGGTATGGCATTGTCCGCACATGGCTACAGATTCGACGATATATTTCCCGCGAGCCACGTCGCCGGCTTTTTCGGACGCGCGCGCTGGAGTTTGGGCCTGAGCCTTGCTGTTCTGAGCCGATGCGGGCTGCACGACGAGCGTGGCAAGTGCCAGGGTTGCGGCCAGCGAAAGACGGAGTAACGCAGATGTTGAGGACATAAGTTGAGAGACTCGCGAGAACATTATTCCAGAGAATATTGTCTTAGAGAACATTGCTGATGACTTTCTGAAGGCTGCGGTTCGAAAGGCTGCCATCGTGCTCAGTCGATCGCTCGGTCGATATTGTACGCTTCGAGCGAGGCCGAGCGGTTTGCTTACTGGATTATCTTGCGTGGGCATGGCCATTGTCTACTTCATCGTTCGATCTTAGTCATTCATTCTTGATCGTTGGCCATTCTGCGGATATGGACTGCGGGCTTTAGCGGACAAGAGTGTCCGCTCCACACACTCTAGTCGCAGACGCTGCGGCCAGCGGGTTGGAAGCGATCCATTTGCGCCTCGCGCTGAGTGGTGACACGGCCGCCAGCGGTCTTGCCAAATTGCTCTTCGCCGGGACAATAGTAGAGAGCGGAGTGGGTATCGACCCACACCTGGATGCTGGGGTCTCCTTGAAGACGGACAACGGGTGGCGCGGGAGCTTCGGCGATTCCGAGTGTGATGAGGGTGCGCTCCCAGGGGCCGAGCGCGTGGTGGCGCGGGGCAGCGGCCGCTGGCCACATTAGGGCCAGGACAGCTACGAAGAGAGATACTCCGAGATAGAGATCGGCGCGATGGAAGCGCACGGTCACGCTGAGATCGGCGAGGCGCTGCATGAGGGACTTCGGCGCGTCATCACAGGCGGCGCGGTCATCGCGGGGACCGTCGACGAGGTCATCGACGAGATCATTGCTTAGATCGTCGCTCGAGTATTTGCTCGGATAATCCCCCGCGTCGCTCGCCACGCTGTCGGAGGCCGCCTCGGCGGGAAAAAATTCGTCAAGTGCGGAGGACTCGAAGGGATGTGCGAGACGATCCGAGGCGTCAACTTTTTTCTCTTCGCCGGAAGTCAGTTGATCCAGAGCGAAGCGCGCGGGCGGGGAATTGGGAAGTGACGAGCTTTTAGTGTCGAAATGGGGGAAGCGGGCCGGCAGACTTTGCCGAATTTTCTGGACGGCGTCGTCGGTCTCGGGAGAACGTTCTGGCCACAAACCCTGTTGCTGGCTCATGAGCCACATCGAAGCCCAATTGCGCTGCAATCGTTCACCGGGACGGAACTGATCGAGGCCGCATTTCGTGCAGGCAGATTGGTCGCGTGGTCTAAGTGTGCCGCAATGCTGGCAAACGGTCGTAGTTTCTGGCACGAGGCTTGTGGGCGGCTGTTCTTGGTCAGGCTGCTCGCACGGTTGCTCGGTCAGTTGAACGTAACTCGGGGTGTGCGACTGCTTGTGTTCCGCGTGTTCTTCCTGGGAACGGAGAAGTTCTTCAGGTCGCAGAATCTGCCCCGCAGGCGTGCGACCGGGTTCTTCCTGACGTCGCCGATCATTGTGTTCCTGAATGGTAAAGGCAGCGGAAAGAAGGCCCTGGAACGATTGCTCGTCCAACGTCAGGTGCAGGCGAGTCGGGCTGGACCGAGATGTGGACATGGTGGACCGGGGAGAGACCAATACAAACCAGCACCATTGTAGTGCAAGTGCGGACGGTGTGAAACGAAAGAAAAAGGGGAGCTTTTCGGGAGGAATTCCCATTTGGGAGCGCCAGAGTGGAAGGAAGAGATGAAAACCATTTAAGAAATGGAGAAGAAATGTCGAAGGTAAACAGGTAAGGGCATGGTTTTAAACGGAATCGCAGCGGAGCGAAGATTTGGCGAAGCAGGTGCTAGTGGTTGAGTGTGGGTCGCGACCCCAAGACTGAACTGAAGGAGCAGACGAAACGCCAATGATCAACCTCAATAACATCAAGATAACGCCGCGTGACCAAGAGGTGCTGCACCTGCTGGTGCAGGGATGCAGCAACAAAGAAATCGCGAGCCACCTGAACATCAGCCCGCGGACGGTTAAACAGCACCTGCGCACACTGTTTCTGCGCGCTGGGATCAAAGAAGGCCGGAAACGCGTGAAACTCGCGACCGCGATGTTCATCAAGGAGCAGGTGCCGCCATGCAACCCCGTGATCGGTTGACCGCTAAGGAAGTGCAAGTGGCGACCCTGGTCTGGCAGGGTCTGACCAATAAAGATATTGCCGGAGTACTGCGAACCAGCGAGCAGGTCGTGAAAAACTATCTGCGGACTGCCTTTGACAAATTGGGAGTGTGGACCCGCCTGGAACTGGCGCTGTATGTGGCTGGGCATGGCGGGGCGAACTGGCATTTGCAGTTGGGTAATGGATTGCTTCCGGTGGAAGCGGGATGGAGAACAGATGCCGGGGCTGAGCCTCAGCTTTCGCGGACTAACGAGTCGCGGAGCGGCAGCGAAAAGCACTCGGCCGAAGGGGCAGTCTTGTAGAGAGGATCTTTGCTCAATTGAAGATCTTGCGTTGATGGCGTGCATGCGGCGCTGGCAATAGCGCCGCACGCGCGCTGCTACACTGATCGCGAAAGTATCGATTGCACGTGGGTCGATTAGACATGAATCGATGCACAGGCAACGGATTCACGGGAGTGGTGGAGCGATGCGTTTTTGATGTTCTCCGATAGCGAGAGCGCATCGCGGAGATCACTGGGAGTAATTGCTCAGTGTCGGGTCTAACCCTTAAGACCTTCTGTCTGTCGCTCTCCCGCACCCGCTCAGATCCGCGCCCGCTACCCTGGTATTGGCCACCAGCGAAACAGATTTTCACACTCTTTTCCGGTCTCAGCTCTCACCCCGGTTCGACGGGCTCCGAAGGTCTACACTTTGATGGCGATAAACTGCGTATTTTCATAGCGGTAGCCGCATCCAGCCAGTCCATGAAGCAGTTCGCAGGCAGGCGCCTTGACGCCGAAATCCCGGTAATCAAATTGCTGGGTTAGGTATGGACCGGCTCGCTTCTTTCGGCGAGTGCTGATCTTCCAGATTCGGCAGAATCAATCGTCTGCGGTTGTCTTTTCAGGGCTCGACTGAGGTGGGGATGGCTTACAAGGACATTTTTTGGATGGCCTGCGATTCGACCGAGCAACTGCGGGCGGAATACGGGCCGTTCCATACTCGCGAGGAAGCGGAGATGGAAGCGCGCAAACTGGGCTTTCGATACCTGCTCCGATACGAGCACATCCTTGGGCCTGACGAAGAGATTGAAGAGGTGCGCTGCATCTTCCTCGAACTTCAAGAGACGGAGGCGACGCAACGTCCGGGTATTACTTTCCATACGCGATGCGCCAGTTGCGGTGAGGCGGCGGCGCACGAAAGGCCATGGCAGGCGGAAGTTTGGGCTGATATTCACGAATTCGAACATACTCGCCACAAAGTTAGGCTTTTCGAACATGCCCGCGGAGAAGGCTTGAAGGAGATCGGTAACTGGCGCGGCCACGCAGCCTAACGATCGATCCACCAAGGTTGCGCTGATTTTGGGCTGAACCTGCCCAAGTTTTTTATTTCCCGGCTATCGAGGGCTAAGGCGTCTTAATGCGTGGTGGCGGCATAGTTGGGAAGTTTTGGAGTCAGCCGTTTGATGACAAATTCTTGAAACACATTGGCGATGGCGGTGGCTCCGATTCCGATGGCCGCATTCTCGAAGGTTAATCCGGCCCCACTGCGATCCTGAGACGGATAATAGAGATTCGAAATTCCGCCGGACGCCATGCTCCCGAGGATATTCGAGTAATTTGCCTGCCACCGTCCGTTATCGCCCTTGCAGATGATGGAGTTCGCGATCGCGTAAAGAAACCGGGAGGACACGCTACCGGTTCCTTTGTAGAAATAACGCGGATCCTGTTTCAGCAGCGATGGCAGAATTGCGCCTCCGATCAGCGTGCCGGTCGCGGCGTCGGCGTAATTGGCGCCGAAACGTTTGGCATAGCCTTGCGCGCCCTGGCCATATCCAGCGAAGTGATTTTGTGCCTGTTCGACTCCCGCGCTTCCCGCGACCATGACGAAGGTGAAGGGATCTTCCAAGGTCTTCCAGGCAAGATGAAATTTTTGTCTTGCATTCAGTGGAACGGCATGGGGATCGTAGGTGACGTAGAAATTTGGCAGAACGCCGAGCACCCGCTGCTTCTCTTCCGCCTTGACCTGCTCTTCCGCGATTTCGGTCTGCGTGAGTGTGACCTCCATGTCAGCAGTATTGGTCGCGACGGCCAGTGCGGCCTCGGGGAGGACATCGACTTCGCCGGAGTGGAGGACGCCAGAGGACGTTTTGGGAGTGAAGCCAGCTGACATGATGGTGAGCTGGAAGGGCCCCGGAGCGATATTGGTAAAGGAATATTCCCCATCTCCATCGGAAAGAACCTGCTGGTTCAAAGACTGATCGTTGCCCGGGCGGGTCAGCCGCACTTGGGCTCCGGCGATGACAGCCCCGCTTTGATCCGCGACGATTCCGGTTATGCTCCCGGGCGACGGCGAATCGAAGGCGGAAGTTGGCGGAGCGACCTGCGCCAGACAAAATGATGTCCAACCCAAAGTAATTAAGGCAAGGACCAAGGGTGTAGATTGGGACCGACCGGCCATGAATGACTAACTTTATCCGTTCCTCAACCTCGTTACCACATTACCGAGGTGAATCAGTATCTGGAGCGCAAAGCCCACAGCCCAGCATTCGTTCCATAGCTAAATTGAGGTTCATAGACGTCTGGAACCTTCTTTAAACTTTGATGCAGGATATTAAGCGGCCCGAGCCTCGGTTAGACAGTGCCAGAACCCGATGTACTTCGAGGACTTAAATCTATCCCGAAAACGAAGACCAAGATTCCGACCGAATCCGATGGTATTTCTGCAAGACGAGAGCGAACTCAGTGGGCTAGCTTTGCAGCAGCAGGTTCGTCGAGCATCCATAACAATTTTCCGTCAGATGGCTGAACTCTTTGCGAGGGCAGCGGGGGGCTGCTCTTGGCTTCGAGAACTTGATGGAGGATTTCGGCTTTGTCCGCTCCAGCGGCGAGAAACATTATTTCGGCGGCGCGATTGAGCACGGGGAAAGTAAAAGTGATGCGGTGAGTTTTGAATTTCTCGACCCAATTGGCGACGACGAGGCGTGATTTTTCCTCGAGAGCGGCGGAATCGGGGAAGAGAGAAGCGGTGTGACCGTCGGGACCCATGCCGAGCAGGATGAGGTCAAAACGGGGGAATTCATTGGGTTTGAGTTCGAAGAATTTGCGAACCTGAGATTCGTAGTCTGCGGCAGCGGCAGCGGCGTCAGGATTTTCGGCTGGAACCCGAAAAACATTCTCTGACGGAATTGTAATTTTGGAGAGCAACGATTCCTGCACCATCCGATAATTGCTTTCGGGATCGGTCGGCGGGACGTGGCGTTCGTCACCGAAGAATAGAAAGACACGGTTCCAGGCGAAGGTGGCGTAATTCGAGGCGAGCAGAGAATAGAGAGCTTTCGGCGTCGAGCCGCCCGAAAGAGCCACGGTGAAGCGTCCCTGGGCGCCGATGGCGGTGCGAGCGACGCGGACGAATTCCTCCGCCGCGGCGTAGTAAAGGTCGGCGGCGGTGGCGAGGACTTCGATGGATCTAGTCGGCGGCATGAAAATTTTGTAATTTGGCAATGTCGTAATTTCGTAATTTAATCTTCGCGAGCCATAAGGCTAAAGATAGATTACAAAATTACCTGATGACCAATTTACACAATCCCTCACTTCTCGAAGTTTCTCCAGCGACGGCCGTCGCGTTCCATCAATTCGTCGGATTCCTTGGGACCCCAAGTTCCGGCAGGATAATTGGGAAAATTGCGTGGAGGCAGCGCCTTCCACACGTCGAGCACGGGATTGACGATGCTCCAACCAGCCTCGACCATGTCGGCGCGCTGGAAGAGCGTGGCGTCGCCGGTCATGCAGTCATGCAACAATCGTTCGTAGCCGGTGTTGGGGGTTTCTCCGAAATAATCGGCGTAGTCGAAGTCCATATTCACTTCGCCGAGTTGCATCGCTGCGCCAGGAGTCTTGGCGGCGAAGCGCAACGAGATGCCCTCTTCGGGCTGGATGTGCAGCACCAGTTGATTGGGCATCATGTTTTCGACTTGAGTTTCGCGGAAGAGCATGAAGGGCGCGCGACGGAACTGAATCACGACGTGGGTATTGCGGCCGGGCAGGCGCTTGCCGGTGCGCAGATAGAAGGGAACGCCCGCCCAGCGCCAGTTGTCGATCAACAGGCGCATGGCGACGAAGGTTTCAGTCCGCGAGTCGGGAGGCACGCCCTCTTCGGAGCGGTAGGCGGGGACACGTTCACCATCCATCATGCCCTCGCCGTATTGGCCGCGAACAGTTTTGCTGAGCACATCTTCATTGCTGAAGGGCTGGACGGCGTGCAGAATTTTGGCCTGCTCATCGCGGACGGCATTGGCTTCGAATGAGATCGGCGGCTCCATGGCTGTCAGCGTGATGAGCTGCATGATGTGATTGGGCACCATGTCACGCAGGGCGCCCGCAGTGTCGTAGTAGTCGCCGCGTTTTTCGACTCCCACCGTTTCGGCGACGGAAATCTGAACGTGATCGATGTAGCGACGGTTCCAGATGGGCTCAAAGATTCCGTTGGCGAAACGGAGCGCCATGATGTTCTGAACTGTTTCTTTTCCGAGGTAGTGATCGATGCGGTAGATCTGGCACTCGGATGCGACTTTCAAAAGCTGCTGGTTCAAAGCCTTGGCGGAATCGAGGTCGTGGCCAAAAGGCTTCTCGATGATCACGCGGCGCCAGTGGCCGTTTTCTTCTTTCATCAGGCCGACGTTGGCCAGCCGTTCGACGACATCGCCGAAGTATTTGGGAGCGGTGGCCATGTAAAAGAAATAGTTGCCGTGCGAGTTGTGCTCCTGGTCGACCTTGGCGAGCGTTTCTTTCAGCTTGTCGTAAGTCGCGCCATCGTCGAAATTTCCGCTGACGTAGCTGATGCGGCGGACAAACCATTCCCAGAGATCGGCGTCGACGTTGCCAGTGGCGAATTGTTTGAAGTCTTCCGTTACCTTCTTGCGCGCCTCCTCATCGCTCATCGCGTTGCGGCCCACGCCGATGACGGCAAACTCGCGCGACAGCAATTGCTGGCTGGCGAGATTGTAGAGAGCGGGAATGAGTTTGCGGCGCGTGAGGTCTCCGGTGAAGCCGAAGATCACCATGACGCAGGGATCGGCGGTGCGGCCGACACGCGGTTTAGCGGGCACAACTTCTGTCTGAGCCATCATTCCCTCGGGTGATATTGTGCAACGGGCTGCGAGCCACGAGCCAAGGAGCTTCACAACCAGAAACAGTTTAATCGCTGATCGACTTTCGTTGCTCGGGGCTCGCTGCGCTTATTTTTTTGCCGGCGGCTTGAGTTCGATGTGTCCGCCAAACTTCTGGCGCATGGCGGAGAGCATCTTCTCTGCGAACGTGTGATCCTGGCGCGAGCGGAAGCGGGTGTAGAGAGCGGCGGTCAACACTTCGGCCGGAACCGCTTCTTCGAGCGCTGCCTGGATCGTCCAGCGACCTTCACCAGAATCCTGCACGTAGCCGCTGTATTCGGAGAGCGTCGGATTTTCTGCGAGTGCCATCGCGGTCAGATCGAGCAGCCACGAACTCACTACGCTGCCGCGCCGCCAGACTTCGGCGATATCGGGCAGGTCGAGATTGTAGCGAATGTCTTCAGGCAGGTCTTTGCTGGTGGCGTTTTTGAAAATATCGAAGCCCTCGGCATAGGCCTGCATCATTCCATACTCGATGCCGTTATGGACCATTTTCACGAAATGCCCGGAGCCGGAAGGACCGCAGTGAATGTAACCTTCTTCGGCGGTGCGTGAGGCGGCGTCCGCTAGTTTGTCGCGTCCGGGAGTACGCGGAATGTCGCCAATGCCGGGAGCGAGAGTTTTGAAGATCGGATCAAGCCGCTGGACGGCCTCTTTGGGGCCACCGATCATCATGCAGTAGCCGCGATCGATTCCCCAAACGCCACCGCTGGTGCCGACGTCGATGTAGTGGACGCCCTTGGCGGCGCAGATTTTGGAGCGGCGGACGTCATCTTTGAAATAAGAGTTGCCGCCATCGATGATGGTGTCGCCGGATTGCATGGTCTTGAGCAGCGCTTCGACGGTTTTTTCGGTGGGATCGCCGGAGGGGACCATGATCCACGCAGCGCGCGGAGCGGTGAGTTTGCCGACGAGGTCGTCAAGAGAAGAAGAACCGGTCGCGCCTTCTCCGGCTAGACCCTTGACGGCGTCGGGGCTGAGATCGGAAACGACCAGTTTGTGGCCGCCGCGCATCAGGCGGCGCGTCATGTTGGCGCCCATGCGCCCTAGACCCACCATTCCGAGTTGCATTCGTGCTCCTTAAAATATTGGTACGACTATGCCGACCAATGTACTTTGCAGTTGGTCACCCCTAGAAATATTCGCACTTGCGGCGAAACGCAAGGTCCTTCGACTTCGCCGAGCCCTCGCTCCGCTCTTAGCCCGGCTCCGCTCAGGATGACAGTTTATAAATAATTCATGCATGGCTCCCGGTGCTGTCAGCTCACTAGCAGCGAACTACAGAACCTGTTTTATCAGCGCGGAGAGCCTTGTTAGTCCTGCTTTGACGTCGTTGCCGAGATGCACGCGCAAGGCGCGGCGCTTGCGGTCTGCGAGAACCTGGAAATCGCCGCGAGCCTGAGCCGCTTTCACGATTCCGAAAGTGTATTTCTGCCCTGGGACTGGTAAGTCCTGGGCATCGTCGCAGGTGACTTGCAGGAAGACGCCGCTGTTGGGGCCACCTTTGTAGGCTTGTCCGGTCGAGTGCAGGAAGCGCGGTCCGAAGCCGAGGACGGTGGCGACCTGCTTGCGATCGCGCACGGCGAGGCGCAAGTCTTGCAGCAGAGATTCGTGCTCGGCATTCATCTCGACATAGGCGAGAAGGGCGAAATAGTCTCCGACGCCGAGGCGCGCCAGATGTGCGCGGAGGTAATTCTTCAGCGCACCGTTGGACGAGTTTCCGGCGGCTTTCGCTATGTCTTTCGCGAGATCGGCGGCGTTGCGTTCGTCGGTGAAAAGTTTGAAGCCGGCTTCTTCGACGATGGGCTTTTCCGCGGGAAGCGCGCCCTTGGTTTCGTATTCGGAGGTAAGTTGCTTGGTGACGATCTTGCTGGCCTCTACGTCGGGCTGATTGAAGGCGTTGATGCCGATGATCGAGCCGGCTACCGCTGTTGCGATCTCCCAGCGGAAAAATTCCTGGCCGAGGCTGTAGGTGTCGGAGACCGCGATGCGGACTACGGGCTGTCCGGCTTTTTCGATGGCGGCGACCTTGGCGTCCTGCGCGGGGTCGGATGCACCTTGAAGCTGAAGGTAAGCGAAGACGCGGTCGTTTCCATATACCTCGGGCGCGCCAAGTGTTTCGCGATCGACGGGGATGATGCCCTTGCCCAGCTTGCCGGTGGATTCGGCGATTAATTGTTCGAGCCACGCGCCGAGGTCGGAAATTCCGGGCGAGGTGATGAGCGTGATTTTGTCGCGGCCGAGTTTCGCGGCGGTGCCGAGGATCAGGCCGAGCATCGCTCCCGGGTTCTGCTCAACCGGAGTCGCGGGCTGGCAGGCATCGACCATTTCTTTGGTGCGCTGGAGGAACTTGTCAACGTCGAGGCCCATAGCGGCGGCGGGCACCATGCCGAAGTTGGAGAGCGCGGAGTAACGCCCGCCAATGGATGGCAGGCCGTAGAAAATGTGGCGGAAGTGGTCGCGTTCGGCGACCAATTGCATCTTCGACCCGGGGTCGGTGATGGCGATAAAGCGGCTGCCGGCTTTGTCGGCACCGATGGTTTGCTGCACGCGCTCAAAGAAATATTGCTTGTAGATATTGGGCTCGAGGGTGCTGCCGGATTTGCTGGACACGATGAAAAGCGTCTTCGCGAGATTGACCTTCTTTTCGACGTCGCGGATTTGCGCCGGGTCGGTCGAATCGAGGATGTGGAGGCGCGGGAAGCCGGGTGTCTGCGGGTAGGTCAGCGAGAGCACCTCCGGGCAAAGGCTCGATCCGCCCATGCCGAGCAGAAGAATGTCGGAGAATCCGGCGGCCTTGACTTCGTCGGCCAGTGCCTTCAGCTTGGCGATGTCGGCGAGTTGTTGGTCGGTGATGTCGAGCCAGCCCAGCCAGCTGGCCTCGTCATCGTGGGTCCAAAGCGAGGCGTCGTGCTGCCAAAGGCGTCTTACTTTTCCCGAGGCGCGCCAATCGTTAAGGTTTTTTCTTACGGCGGCGTCGAGATCGGCGGGCAGGGAGGCGCTTTGCGCGTTTACTTTGGGTGTGCTCGAGCGCTTGGTATTTTTTTCTACCTCGGCTAGGAGAGTATCAAAGGCGTCGGCGAAGAGCTTCACCCCGTCGGCGGTTAGTTTGTCGGTCACGTCTTTCATGACGATGCCGACTGCGGCGAGATCAGACATTGTCTGGCGTGCGGCTTCGATATTTTCGGTTAAACTCTGGCGCGGTTTGCCGTGGTCGCGGAAGGCATCGAGAGTAGCGGGTGGGACGGTGTTGACGGTGTCCGGTCCGATTAGTTCTTCGATGTAAAGGACGTCGCGATAATTTTTATTTTTTGTGCTGGTGCTGGCCCAGAGCACGCGCTGCGTCTGCGCGCCTTTGGCGGCGAGAGCTTTCCAGCGCGAAGAAGAAAAGATGCGCTCATAGGCTTCGTAGGTCAGCTTGCCATTGGCGATGGCGACCTTGCCGAGAATACCCTGCAGCTTGGCTCTGCGAGCGGCGTCTGTTTCTTTTTTTAGCTTGTCTTCGACGAGTGAATCGACCAGGGAATCGATGCGGCTGATGAAGAAGCTGGCTACGCTCGCGACCTTGCTGACGTCGCCGCCTGAGGCAGCGAATTTTTCGACTCCGTCAATGAAGGCGGCGGCGACCTCTTCATAGACCGGCTGCGCAAAGAGCAAGGTCACATTGACATTGATGCCTTCGCTGATGAGCTGACGAATGGCTGGAATGCCTTCGGCGGTGCCGGGAACTTTGATCATCACGTTCTCGCGCGAGACAGTTTTCCAGAGGCGTCGCGCTTCGTCGAGGGTGCCGTTGGTGTCGTGCGCGAGGTAGGGAGAAACTTCGAGGCTGACGTAGCCGTCGCGTTTTTTTGTGCTGACGTAGACGGGACGGAGCAGGTCGGCCGCATCCTGAATGTCGCGGATCGCGAGCAGTTCGTAGCGACCCTTGGCATCGAGATCGTTGCGACCGGCGAGCGAGTCCAGGAAGTCCTGATATTGGCCTCCAGCAATCGCCTTCTCGAAGATCGAGGGGTTCGAGGTCATGCCGCGCAGGCCGTCTTCGGTGATCAGGCGCTGCAGTTCGCCGCTAGTCATCAGGTCGCGGCGAATGTAATCGAGCCAGATGGACTGGCCAAAATTCTGAAGCTGGACGAGAGGGTTGACGGCTTTGGCGGTTTCAAGAGTGCCGACTAGATTCATAAACATCTCCTAAGCTGAGGCAGGCTGAAGGATAATCGCCTGACGTTAATGAATTGTTACTTCGCGACCTGGTCGCGGGCTGCCTGGAGTACGGCTTCGACTGTGAAGCCAAATTTCTTTTGCAAATCTTTGAGCGGGGCGGACGCTCCGAAGGTGTGCATGCCTATGATGTGGCCTTTTGGGCCGGTGTATTGCGCCCAGCCCATGGTCGAGGCCATCTCGACAGCTACGCGCGCGGTTATGTCGGGCGGAAGGAGCTGGTCGCGATAGATTTGATCCTGCCGCTCGAACAGATCCCACGACGGCATGCTGACTACGCGAGCGCGGATACCTTCGGCTTTCAGTTTTTCGTAAGCGTCGATGCAGAGGTAGATTTCGCTGCCGGTGGCCATGAGGATGACCTGGGGCTTGCCGCCTTCGGCATCGCCGAGAATGTAGGCGCCGCGAGCCACGCCGGCGGCGGACGCGTATTTTGTGCGATCGAAGGTTGGCAGCGCTTGCCGGGTGAGGATCAGCGCCACTGGATGCTTCGTCTGCTGCATGATCACTTTCCACGCTTCGATGACTTCATTGGCATCGGCGGGACGCAGGGTGATGAGGCCGGGGATGGAGCGCAGCGTGATGAGTTGTTCGATGGGCTGGTGGGTCGGTCCATCTTCGCCGACGCCGATGGAATCGTGGGTGAAAATCCAGATCGACGGAACTTCCATGATGGCCGAGAGGCGGATCGGCATTTTCATGTAGTCGCTGAAGATGAGGAAGGTCGAGCCGTAGGAGCGAAGCTTGGACAGCTCCATGGCATTGACGATCGCGCCCATGGAGTGCTCGCGAATGCCGAAGTGGAAGTTGCGGGCGTTGAAATTATTGGCCTCGAAATCGCCAGCGCCGTCGAACGTGAGGCGCGTTTTGGTCGAAGGGTACAGGTCGGCAGAGCCGCCCATGAGCCAGGGATGATTCTTGGCGATAGCGTTCAAAACTTTGGCGGAGGAATCGCGCGTGGCCAATCCCTTGGCGTCGGCCGCGAAGGCGGGCAGTTCTTTATCCCATCCCGCGGGTGGTTTTCGCTCTTGTATGAGCGCGAATTGAGCCGCTAGATCGGGGAACTGTTCGCTGTATTTTGAAAACAACGCCTTCCACTGTGCGTTCAATTGTTTGCCGCGCTTGCCCATGACGTTGCGGAAATTTTCCTGAACTCCGTCGGGGACGAGAAACTTGGCGTCTTCCGGCCAGCCGTAGAAACGCTTGGTCAGTTTGACTTCTTCTTCACCGAGGGCTTCGCCATGCGCTTCTTTGCTGTCCTGGCGGTGAGGCGAGCCGTAGCCGATGTGGCTGTTAACGATGATGAGTTTGGGACGATCCTTTACCTCGAGGGCTTCGGTGTAGGCCCTCGCCAAAGAAGTCAGGTCATTGGCGTCAGCGACGTGCTGCACATCCCAGCCATATGCCTCAAAGCGTGTAGCCACATTTTCGTCGAAGGCGAGATCGGTATTGCCTTCGATGGTGATGTGGTTGCTGTCGTAAATCCAGCACAGGTTAGAAAGCTTGAGATGGCCGGCAACCGATGCGGCCTCCGAGGAAATGCCTTCCATCATGTCTCCGTCGCCGCAGAACGTCCAGATGTTGTAGTTGAAGAGTTCGAAGCCGGGGCGATTGAAATGAGTGGCGAGCCAACGCTCGGCGATGGCCATGCCGACGCTGTTGGCGACCCCCTGACCGAGCGGGCCGGTGGTGGTTTCGACGCCGGTGGTCAATCCGTATTCGGGATGGCCGGGGGTTTTGCTGCCTAGCTGGCGGAAGTTCTTGATTTCGTCGATCGATAGGGAAGGGGTGGAAAGAATTTTGCCCTCGGGACCGACTTCGCGCACGCCCGCCAAATAAATCAGCGAATAGAGCAGCATGGAGGCGTGGCCGTTGGAGAGCACGAAGCGGTCGCGGTTAGGCCAAATCGGATCTTCCGGATCGTAGTTCAGAAACTGTTGCCACAGACAGTAGGCGACGGGCGCCAGAGCCATGGGCGCGCCGGGATGGCCGGAGTTCGCCTTCTGGACAGCGTCGATTGAAAGCGTGCGAATGGTGTTGATGCACAGCTGATCGAGCTGTGTTCCGGTGGTGGCGACTGACTGGTCACTGACGGCCATTCATTCTCTCCTGGCAAATCGGCTTACATTAGCCCCACTGCAAAGTTAGATGAAGCTATCCGCAAATGGATACACTGGGCCAGATTCTTAAGTTTACATCCGGAACGAAAAACGAGACGAGGCACGAGTGGGCTACGTTTGATTTTATACCGGCACGAACTTGGCTGGTTGCTGCCTGCCGCGAAGATAATGGGCAGGGCCTTTATCTATATCTTTGGGGTCTATCTTTGATCCTTGGGGCCTTAATCTATGACTCCAGCCTGAGAGGAAAAAATCACCCCGAGGAAGAGTTGTTCTGTTTGACTCTTTGTTGCAGATTGGAGGCCAGTTGGTCCACGTCGACGGCCGAAAGGTTCATCATGGTGGGATCGAGGAGGGGCAGTCGATTGGTTCCGACGGCGTCGCGACGCACCTGAATGAGCAAGCCGTGCAGCGCCTGCGGGTCGTATTTTTGCGGTGCAAGGCGGATCAGTTCCTGGAGCGCCGCTCCTACTGATAGGCGGTCGCGGTAGGCGCGTTCGCTGATCATGGCATCGAAGGTTTCGGCGAGGGCGACGATGCGCACGGCTTGCGGGATTTCGTCGCCATGCAAGCCGTCGGGATATCCCGAGCCGTCGGCGCGCTCATGATGCCAGCGCACAATTTCTGGGATCTGCGGCCAGGGAAATTGCACCTGACTTACGATCTGATGGCCGACGACGGTGTGGTCGCGCATCTCGCGATATTCGTTCTGATCAAGTTCGGATGGTTTCTCAAACAGCCGCCGATCGACGGCAACCATGCCGATATCGTGCAGATAGGCGGCGGAACGCAGAGCGGCGGCGTCATTGGGATTCATCCCCATGGCCTCGCCGATGGCTTGAGAATAGCGGCCGACGCGCAGTGAATGGCCATGA
The DNA here is from genome assembly GCA_963800565.1 of uncultured Acidobacteriaceae bacterium. Classification (GTDB taxonomy): domain Bacteria; phylum Acidobacteriota; class Terriglobia; order Terriglobales; family Acidobacteriaceae; genus Acidiflorens. Next base: position 338,629 of record CAWDBM010000006.1, on the reverse strand, counting down.
ATGTTGACGTGTTTAACGTCGATGGCGGTAGCGAAAGCTTCAAGCGCGTTGTCGTAAGAACCGTGGAGCGAGGCGACGAGACGCAGGTTTTCCGAGACACGCTGCGCCAAGGTCTGGCCGAGAGTGTGGTTCTGAATGGCCAGCGCAATATAGTGGCTCAGCATTTTGAGTGCGTCGAGCGCGTCTTCTTCGTAGAGCGCATCGCCGGGGCGGCGTCCCAGGGCGATCACGCCGGTGAGTTTGCCGCGGACTTTGAGCGGGCAGAGGCATTTGAAAAGTTCGGGAGCGACATTTCCGTTCGCACTTAGAAAAACGTCGTGAGTGGAACTGTTAAGGATGATAGGACCGGAGGCGGCAGTGAGGGTGTGCACATGGCGAGGCAGAAGTCGCATCACTGAGGGATCCGGAATCAGTGCGAATCCCTGGGAATCGACCGAGGTGAGCAGAGAACTCCGTTCGTCGAATGAAAATAAGACGGCCTCGCGCGCACCCGCTGCTTCCATAATGGCGGTCAGCATGGTGCGAGCGGTTTGGCGGAAATCGTGGTCGGCCGTAAGTTCGGGCCCCAAATCCGTCAACGCTTCGAACGTCTTAAGAATTTTCTTAAAATCGGTTCCTTGCAATACCTCGCGCGGAGGAGAATGCCAGAAACCAGAGCGCAATAAGGTTAGCATTGCGTTCGTGAGGCAATTGTTGGTTAGTTTGGTGCGAAAGAAGCATCGGGTCATCGGACGATCTGGCCATCGGGGGATTGTCATTTCACGTTAATATTCATAACCTTGCCAGACACTTAGAAACCAGAGGTTGCAGGTCGCCGCCAAGCCCGCCGATCCGCGACTTGCCGATCCGCGACTTGCCTTGACAGGCGCGCCAAGTTGGCTCATACTTCGGCCCAATCGCTCGCGCCGCTTGCGTTTCGCCAGTTTCGTCCGACAACTTACCAACTGAGTGTTGATAGAGAGATTCCGTGGTTGCGTTTCAATCCAAGCCGTTCTCTGAGAAAAAAATAGCTGCGTTCGATCGCGATTCCTCGCCAGAAAATTCTGAAGGCGGGCTGGGCGTCCCAGAAATTGACCCGAATGCCTCGCTGTCGTCACTCAGGGATCTGATCGCGGGCGGAGACCGCCGTCTGGAACCGATACTGGGGATCATTACGGACGTCGCGCTGCGAGTCGCGGGCGCTACCGGGGCGGCGCTGGCGATGTGGAAGGATGGCGCGATGGTGTGTCGCGCGCGCAGTGGGACTACGGCTCCCGCACTCGGTGTGCAGTTAATTGCGGACACGGGAATTTCGGGGGAGTGTTTGCGCAGCGGAAAAATTCAACATTGCGTCGATACCGAGAATGATCCGCTGGTCGATGTGGAGGTTTGCCGCAATCTCGGATTGCGCTCGATTGCGGTTTTGCCGATTCAGGGTTGGCGCGGGGTGAATGGAATTCTGGAAGTGTTCTCGACCGCGCCAGCGGCTTTCAGCGATCAGCATATCGATGTTTTAGTGCAACTTGCAGCGCTGGCGGAAAGAGCGCGCGCGTCGCAACCACATGGCGCATCGCCGGCGGTGCCAAAGATTTCGTCTGGGGCGGAGAAGGCGCAACCCTCGGGCCTGCTGCCTGCGTCGGATCGTGTGGGAGATGTGGCCCTGGCTGTGGTCGGAAGGCGCTCGCGACCATTTGTTTTGACCGCCGTTGCGCTGGTGTCGATTTCGCTGCTTGGCCTGGTGATTTGGCTGGGGTGGAAGGGATCGGTGGAGGCGGATGGCAGGGCGCACGCCGCGACGCCAGATTCAGTTGGCGGCGCGAATGTGAACGCCGCCCCTCTCAATTCCGCGAGTGAGCAACCAGCGGGCTCCCAGAATTCGAATCAGCCTTCCGTGACCTCTCAGTCTTCGTTCAAAAACGACCCAATCTGGAAACCGGATCCAGGTGGGCAGCCGCTGTTTCCGACCGCCGGAAAGCCGTCTGCTGGAAATCCGGTGAAGTTCGCTGCGAAAGTGGACGCGCTCGCGGAGAAAAAACCTGCCCCGGGCCGCATGTCCGCCACTCAGGTGTCCGTCGATCGGCCATCCTCGCCCGACGATCCTTCTAAGAAACCGACTGGCAAAGTTGCGGCGGATACGGTGACCGTGCACCACGTCCCGGCCTCGCAGGCCCTGCCGCATGACGATTCGGGCTCCGGTTCGATCGAGACGCATTCGAATGAGTCTGCGCCGCCGGTGCCGTCGACTTCAGCCGGTGGGGTGAATCACGCCGCTCTCAACGGAGTGCTCTCCGCCAATGCTTCGTTGCCCGATCTCACGGCGCCGCGGTCGGCCGGAGTTTCAGGCGGCAAACTTCTGCACCGAGTTTCGCCAGAGTATCCAAGAGAGGCGCGCGTGCTGCGGCAGGGAGGCACGGTAGTGCTGGCAGCCACGGTGATGGAGGATGGATCGGTGGAAGCGGTCAGGGTGATCGAGGGTCCACAGGTGTTTGCGCAATCCGCCGTGGAGGCAGTGAAGCAATGGCGATACAAGCCTTTTGAACTCGATGGAAAACCGGTGAAGAATGAGATTGGAATTACGCTCCACTTTAAATATCCCTCGGAGTCAGCTTCGCAGTGAAGGCGCCAATGCCCGACAGCTACACTCCGACCGGGAAAGGCTTAGTGTGGCGCTCCGAGCCTACCGCTAGACCCGCGAAGCGGCCTTGTAGCAGCGACATCAGTCCGGTCACCCAGTAGCCCAATACGAACAACAATAGGAACGGAACCGTAAAGTAGTTTTCGTTGGTGATGGCGTAGTAGATCGCCAGCGCGAAATAACTTCCGATGAGAAGCTCGATCCACGGAACCCATCCCAGACGCTTGCGATATTTTGCTCCGAGAACTTTATCCTTCTTCGATTCGACGCGATATTTTGGCGTGCGAGCGAAGGCGGTCTGCTTGCCGATCACCGCTTCGAGCACAGCGATTGTGTTGGTAACGGTTAAGCCAATTCCCAGCGCCATCAGAAGCGGCAGATAGAGCAGGGCGCGCGGCCAGCTTCTTGGGAATAGCTCCTTTTGCGAAACGAGGTAGAAGCTGGAAATGGAGAAGGTCGACGCCATAAACAGCGGCAGGTCGATGTAGAGCATCTGGAACCATCCCTGGTAGAAGCGGATGATCATGGCGGGCATCAGCAACACCGAAAGGATGATCATCAGCGGATAGCTGAAGTTTGCCGTCAGGTGATACCAGGCCTCTATTTTCTGGTGGCGCGATACGTCGCTCTTTAAAACCTGGGGCAGAATTTTTTTTGAGACCTGGATCAAACCTTTAGCCCAGCGCGCCTGCTGCGTCTTGAATGCGGTCATTTCTACGGGTAGTTCGGCCGGGCATTCGACGTCCTGCAGATAAATAAACTTCCAACCTTTGAGTTGCGAACGATAGGACAGGTCGGTGTCTTCGGTGAGCGTGTCGTGCTCCCAGCCTCCGGCTTCGTCGATGGCGCGGCGGCGCCACATGCCGGCGGTGCCATTGAAGTTAAAGAAAACTCCGCTGCGCGAACGGCCGGAGTGTTCGAGCACGAAATGGCCGTCGAGCAGAATGGCTTCGACCTCTGTGAGGATCGAGTAGTGGCGGTTGATGTGAGTCCAGCGCGTTTGGACCATACCGACTTTTGGATCGGTGAAGTGATGCACGCATTTCAGCAGAAAGTCGGGCGGCGGAACAAAGTCAGCGTCAAAGATGGCGACGAATTCGCCCTTGGCAGTTTTCAGGCCCGCTTCGAGTGCTCCGGCCTTGTAGCCCTCGCGGTTGGTGCGGTGAATGTAGACGACGGGATTCCCCAGTGCGGCGTAGCGATCGACCAGGGGGCGCGCGACTTCTACAGTTTCGTCGGTTGAGTCGTCGAGCAACTGGATGTCGAGTTTATCTTTCGGATAATCGAGGCGGCAGACAGCGTCGAGCAGGCGGTCGACGACGTATTGCTCGTTAAAGATCGGCAACTGAACAGTGACGTGGGGCAGGTCTTCGAAATGCGCCGCCGGCTCGGTCGTCTTTTTTCTCTTGTGCTTGTAATAAAGGTAGACGAGCCAGTAGCGATGTCCGCCATAGGCCGCCAGAATGACGAGAACGATGAAATAGGGAATCAGCAGCGCGAGATCGAAGGCGTTGACCTGGTAGAGGCCCTGGAAGGTCTTATCGAGAAAATGCTGGCGAAGGTAGGGGCCCAAGCCTTTGGTGGCGAGAAGGAAAGCGAGGAATTGGGAAGTAGGCGTCAGATGCATTAATACCAGAAGTAAGGGTTGAAGGTCGCAGTCTAAGAATTGTACCTGATTCGTTGCTGGTCGTAAGTCGTTGGTCGCTAGTCGTTGGTTAGCTCTGCGAACGACTAACGACGATTGACCCACGACCGACTCCTCACTCCTCGGCCTCCGGGCTCAACTTGAGTTCGACTTTCTGACTGGAACCTTCCTCGATTTTCAACGTGGTGCCATTCGCTTCCTGCGACCTCAGAAAGTCGGGATCGCGCCAGAGGTTTTCATCGACATCTTGCCAGGCATGGAAAGTGTAGGTGCCGGGAGCGAGGCCGCGAATCACAAAGCGGCCATGCTGATCGCTCGATCCGGTGCCGAAGTGATCGGGGAGTTTGCGGTATTTTTCTTCTGGGACGGCGATTACGGTGGCGTCGGGCACAGGATCATCGTTGTCTACATCTTTCTCTTTTTCGACAACCGTACCCTCGACGATGCTGCCCTTGGAACTCAGACGCAGATCGAGCGAAACTGGACCGGCCGCGGCGAATCCGGTGGCTACATCTCGCCCCGCGAGGGTTACGGATTTCACGTAGAAATTGGCCTGGGCGGCGGTGCCATAGACTTGCACGATGTAATTGCCGGGGTTCACATCCTTCCACTGAAAGTAGCCCTGCCGATCGACTTGGGCGTTCGTGCCGAAGAAGTCCTGCGACATGAAGAAGCCGGGATCTTCGGGCAGTTCGGCTTGGCGCAGGTTTACCACGAATTGCGCAGGCTCTACCGGCACTGTGCTTTCGATCAGGAGATGGCCAGAGATGGTGAAAGAAGGCTGGGGGACCAGCTTTACGCCGTCCACGTCAGCGGCGACGATAGTGAGATCCTGGTGCGCTGTCATTGTCTGGGGTCCCGATTCAGTCGCCACTTTCATAATGTAGGATCCGGGTGCGACGCCGCGGATTTCAAATTGACCATCCGGCCCCAACTCACTTGTATTTGCCCGCATTGAATCGCCAACCTTTGAGAACAACTCTACGGCTGGCTTTTGTCCGGCGGGGATGCCGGTCACGGTGCCGCGTATGCGATAGGTTCTGGCGGGCACGAGCGTGAGATTGACGGGGATCTCATCGCCGGCCTTCACCTCTACTGGCGCGGCCTGCGCCGGATCGTTGGTGCCCGGATAGTAGGTGGAAAGATAGCGAGTGTCGGGGGTCTCGGCTTGGCTGCCGTTATCGCCAGCGGTCGAGGGCGGCTTTTCTGACGCTTTTTCGTAATCGCGAAAGTCGGGAGGCGGCATGGCCAGGATCGTGTATTGTCCGGGAAAAAGTCCAGCGAGGCGGTATTCTCCAAGATCGTTGGTGTTGTTGCTGGAGGCGGCTTCACGCGTCGATTTGCCCGGTTTTTTTCTGAGCGCAAACATTCTTACGCCGGACATGGGATCACCATCTTCGTCGGTGATGCGGCCCGTGATGGTGGCGGTGGGCAACATGCGGAAGAGCAGGTCTTCCATCGATTGTCCGGCTTGGATGGTGACTACGTTGACGTCAGACTTGCGGCCCCGGGAATTGACTTCGAGGAACCCGGTGCGTTCGAGGAAGATACTATAGCGGCCGGGAACGACACCTTCGACGCGGAAATGGCCGTCGGCGTCGGTGGAGGCGGTGTAGCTTTCGCCCTGCCCTTCGGCGACGACCTGCACCAGAACTTTTTTGAGCGGCTGGCTGCCGGGCTCTTTTATCACCGTGCCTGCAATGGAGGATGTCTTAGGCGCTGGCACAGAGTCTTGCGCGCCCGCCAGCACGGCAGCGCAGACGATTATCGCGACGGTGAGCGAGCTCTTCATGGGCAATTAAGGCGGCGGGCTTTGCCCCGCTGGACGGCCGGGGGCGACCGTCCCTACGTGAGCTTGGCGATCAGTTGGGAGGATGTTGGCACTATCGCGCTGCGATTCCAGCCATCTAACCTCCTGCTATTTTATTCTTACGGGGTCACTTCAAACACTGTGCCGTCGTAGTACAAACCACCGCTATTTGTCGTGCCATAGAGATTGCCCCTCGTATCGAAGATCAAACCCGCGGTGGGATAGCGGCCGTCCCCGGGCGGACCTGCGAAGCTGTGGAGGACATTCTCCGTGCCGGCGGGGGTCAGCTCGAACACAGTGCCATATCCATACACGCCGCCCGCAAACGTTGTGCCATAAAGGTCGCCAGCGGTGTCGAAGACTAAGCCTGCAACGGGCGCCATACCATCGTCGGACTGACTCCCGAAGCTGTAGAGGATCTTCTCCGCGCCGGCTGAGGTGATCTCGAATACGGTACCGTCGCCGTACGCGCCGCCCTCTTTGGTCGTGCCATAGAGGTTGCCGCGTCTGTCGACAACCAAGCCTGCAGTGGGATAGGAGCCGTCGCCGGGCTGGGCGCCGAAGCTATAGAACACGGTCTCGCTATGGCCCCTCGTCTTGAACACCGCGCCCCCGCTGTACGCGCCGCCACTAGAGGTCGTGCCATACAAGTAGCCCCCCTTGTCGAAAACCAGGCCTGCGGTGGGATAGCTGCTGTTCACGCAGTCGGGTTGGGAGCAGAAGCTGTAGAGCACATCCTCCTTGTTGTCCGGGTTGATCCTGAAGACCGTGCCCCCGTTGTAAGCGCCGCCCGCGAAGGTCGTGCTGTAGAGATTACGCTTCTTGTCCATGACCAGGACCGCCTCAGGCCAGTAGCCGTGAGCGTGGAAGCTGTAGAGCACATCCTCTGCGCCAACCGAGGTAATCTCGAAAATCGTGCCCCCGCCAGACGTTCCGCCAAAGACGGTCGTGCCATAGAGGTTGCCATCTGTGTCGAAGACCACGCCCGCTTCTGGTTCAGAGCCGTCTCCGGCAGCCTCACCTCCGAAGCTGTGGAGCACCTGCTCCGTGCCGGCGGCGGTCAATTCGAACACGGTGCCATGGGAGTAAACGCCGCCCCCGACCGTCGTGCCATAAAGGTTGCCGGCCGTGTCGAAGACTAAACCGCCAATGGGTCCCGAGCCGTCGCCGGACTGACTGCCGAAGCTATACAGGACTGTCTCGGTTTGGGCGAGCGCCGGCCGAGAGGCGACGATCAAGAGAGCGGAAAGCATAGCCAGCGTCGAGGCGCGGCGAATAGCTGCGAATACCGGCTTCGTATAAACAAATCCAGGCCAGGAATCGGAACCGAGCAAAGGGCCTTGCGTTCCACTGTATGTCCTTGACGAATACATGGCTCCTCCTGATTGATTTATTCTCTCTAGCGATCTCCGCTGTCAGTTGAGGAAATATTGCCGGTACAACGTATCGCGTTGCGCTGGACGGAAGCCGGCATCGCGTATGATGCGGCGCAATTCTTCTTCGGTTGTGCAGTTGGTGACGCCCGCGGCGCGGACTACGTTTTCCTCCAGCATCACCGAGCCGACATCGTTGCCGCCGAAACGCAGGCCCATCTGGCAGACTTTTAATCCTTGCGTCACCCAGCTGGATTGAACGTTCAGGAAATTCGACAGATAGAGCCGCGAAATTGCCAGCACTTTTAAATATTCGACGGCGGTAGCCTCATCCCATTTGCGTCCTCCTAGCGCGGTGTGCTGCGGCTGGAAACTCCACGGGATGAAGGCGGTGAAGCCGCCCGTCTCCTGCTGCAGATCGTAGAGGACCTGGAAGTGATTGATGCGGTGCTCGATCGCCTCGCCTACGCCAAACATCATGGTTGCAGTGGTACGCATGCCGAGCTGGTGCGCGGTGCGATGGACTTCGAGCCAATCGGCGGTCAGGCATTTGAGGCGCGCAATTTTGTAGCGGACTTCGTCGTCGAGAATCTCGGCGCCGCCGCCGGGGATGGAATCGAGGCCAGCATCACGCAGGCGCGCGATGGTATCGCGGATGCTGAGGTTGCTGTACTCGGCAATGGCGAGAATCTCGGAGGCAGAGTAGCAGTGCAGGTGAACTTTCGGAAAACGCTGCTTGATGCCACAGAGCATTTTTTCGTGCCAGTCGATCTTGAGGTCGGGATGCAGGCCGCCCTGCATGAGCACGCCGGTGCCGCCGAGTTCGACGGTTTCGCGGATTTTTTCGTAGATGGTATCGAAGTCAAGGATGTAACCTTCTTTCGCGGCGGGGCCTTTTAACGGACGATAGAACGCGCAGAAGGTGCAATATTCGGTGCAGAAGTTGGTGTAATTAATGTTGCGGTCGATGATGTAGGTCACGGTGCCTTCGGGATGGAGCTGGCGTCGAACCGTGTCGGCCTCCATGCCGATGCCGATCAGGTCATCGGAGCGAAACATCTCGAGCGCTTGCTGTTTGGTCAGGGACACTTTTCCATCCTTAAGGCAGTAACCGTAACCGCTATTTTAGCCGGAGAGAGGCGGCGGCGGCGAGTTTTCCGAAAGCGCTCGAAGGCTGGCGGCGTTTGTACTCGTACAGGCCGTAGAGGCCTCCGGCTACTGAGAACCCAATCAGTGCGATCAGTACGGGCCAATAGTACAGTGCAAACAATTTCACAATGGTTCGGCCGTAGTGGTAGCCGAGATAACCGAGGATGCTGAACCGAATGCCGCGCCCGACGGCGAGGGCAGTTAGAAACTTTCTGGTTGGATATTGCATGGCCCCTGCGGCTAAGAGCATGGGAGTGATCGGAAAGGGCGGTGGAAGGACGGCGGGGACGGCAACGGCCGCGAATCCCCAGCGTTCGAAAATCGCGTAGACCTTTTTTACTTTTCTCTGCGAGAACCTTTTTTCGAGAGTTTCTTTGCCGCCTTTGCGTGCCATGCGATAAGTAAGATAGCCGCCGAGCACGGCTCCGGCAGTCGCCATGATGGTGTAGTAGAACCAGGGTTCGCGGCGGTGAGCAGCGAGCAGAATGGTGACCACGTCAGTGCTGCCGGGCAGAGGGATGAGCGAGTTGTCGGCAATGCCCAGCAGAATGAGGCCGGGGCCTCCGAGATGGATCAGCCAGCGCATGGCACTCTTCTTCGTCACGAGCAGAATGATGGCGATCCATTGCATGATGCTTAATTAGAGCAGGTTTACGGCGAGCGAGTTGCAATCTAATAACTTGCGGTCCTGGTGGAGACAAAAATTTACAAAAATCGCAAGTCGGGTGCGGCGGGCAGAGCGCCGATTTCGGCGGCGAGGCGGTAGTAAAGTTGCAGTCCCTCGAGGCAGGGAGGGTCGAGATAGTAATGGATGTTTTGCGTGAGATACACGCGAATCACTTCAATATTGAGGCCGAGGCGTGGCGCCCACTCCTGGGCGATGGCTTCGAGATTTCTTGGCGACAGGCCGTGATCGCGTGACTGTTTAAACGCTTCCGTGATCGCGCAGCAGTCTCGGCCGGCTAAAGCTTGCCGGCGGACGGCCCAGAAGGCGAACACGAAGGATTTTCCTGTGCGCTGCACCCACTCTTCGGCAAGGTCGAGGGTGAAATAGCGAGTGCGATCGATCTGCAAAGCCGGGTCTCCGATAAGGACGGCGGCATCGCACGCGTCGAGCATGGCGCCGAGATCGGGAGCCATCGGTTTATAGTCACGCGCGCCGCCGTTCCACTTGGCAAAAAGAATCTTGGCCAGCGCTACGGATGTCATCGAAGAAGTGTCGAGTGCAACGGTGCGCACGCGCTGCAACCATTCTTCTTTTGATAATGGATCTTGCGATGAGTGATCGGTCGGTGTTTTATTTCGCGTTTTGCTCACGAGCAGAATGGAGCGGACGGCGCGTCGGGCGGCGATAGCTACATCGGGGATGATGACGAGATCTGGGACGCTGGCATAGGCTGCAGCCGGAATGATTCCGATGTCAGCCGATCCCTCACGCACTGCCTCGGCGCAGGCTGAGGGGATGGTGTAGGAAATATCGTAATCCGCCACTTGGTGGGCGGGCGCCACTTCGTGCTCAAAATCCCACATCAGTGGAGCCGTATTCAGGTAGGAAATGGCTGAGATCTTTAGCCGGCTCATCACTTTACGAATTGTACCAAAGGCAATGTGAGCGGCATCCTTGACAGAGATTTCGATTGCGGACTAGGGTCGCGCCATATGCCGAATAAGTCTGCTGTCTCTGACGTGGCTCTCGTCGCAACCCCTGCAGTTTCTGACCAAGGCCTCTATTGGCTCGCGCTGGCGCTGACGGAGGGGTTGGGTCCCACCCGCATCAGGAAAATGATCGAGCAGTTTGGCACCGCGGAGCGGGTTTTTCAGGTCAGCCTGACGGAACTCGAGGCGACGGGGATGCGCGCGGTCTCCGCGCAATCGCTGGCTACAGGGAAGTCGCTGGAACTGGCGCAGACGGAATGCGCGAAGACAAGCGAAGCGGGCGCGAGAATTGTTGCGCTCAGCGATCCGGAATATCCTCCGCGGCTGAAGGAGATTTACGATCCTCCGGTAATTCTGTTTGTGAAGGGAAGCGTCGAAGTCCTCGCTCGGCCCGGCATCGCGATGGTCGGGACGCGGCACCCTACGCCTTACGGCAGTGCGATGGCGGAACGCCTTTCGACTGATCTCGCGGCTCGCGGGCTGGTCATTATCAGCGGGCTGGCGCGCGGCATCGATACGGCTTCGCATCGCGGCGCGGTCGCGGCGAAAGGGAAGACTGTTGGCGTGCTCGGCACCGGAATCGACATTATGTACCCCAAGGAAAACACGCGGCTCACGGAGCAGATCGTTTCTCTTGGCGGCGCGCTGGTGACCGAGTTTCCAGTAGGAACGCCGCCGACGCCGCAGAATTTTCCCATTCGCAACCGGATCATTAGCGGCATGTCGGCGGGCGTGCTGGTGGTGGAGGCCGCGGAATACAGCGGCACCCGCATTACCTCGCGTCTCGCGCTTGAACAGAATCGCGACGTTTACGCCGTTCCCGGTAATGTGACCAATAAAAACGCATGGGGACCGAATACGCTGATCAAGCAGGGAGCGAAACTCGTTGCGACGTGGGAGGACGTGTGGGAGGAGCTGCCGACGGATGTGCAAGTCGCGCTCAGCTCGGCTCAGAATGAATCGCCGGAGCAGGAAACCGCATCTCTATTCCCGGACGAGGTAAGCTCTCCGCACGAAAAATACATCCTCAAGCTACTGAAGGCCGACGAATCCACGCACATTGATGAATTAGTGGAGTTGCTGGAAAACGAAATGTCTCCCTCTGAAATCTTTGCCGCGCTGTTTGAGCTGGAGCTGAACGGGAAAGTGAAGCAGCTGCCGGGGAAGAATTTTGTGAAGAGCTTTTAGGAGTCGGTTGTCAGTTATCAGTCTTCAGTTACACCGGAGGACTTGTGCAAAGCTTTCGTACTCTCAGAGTATGGGAAAAGTCGCACCGCTTGACTCTCGATATTTACGCGTCGAGCAAGACCTTTCCGCGGGAGGAGATCTACGGTCTTACGAGTCAGATGAGGAGGTCTTCCGTGTCCATTGGTATGAATATTGCGGAAGGGTGCTGCAGAAAAGGCAACCTTGAGATGGGGCGGTTTCTGCAAATTGCGATGGGCTCGGCGAGCGAACTTGAGTACCAACTGCTGCTTGCTCACGACCTCGATTATTTGCGGAATCCGGAATATGAAAGGCTCTCTGCACAAGCGGTCGAAGTAAAACGGATGTTGTCATCCCTGATGCAGAAAGTGAAGGCCGCTAACTGAAAACTGACAACTGATAACTGAGAACGGTTGTTGCAATCCTCCCATTCGTGCTAGCTTCAATTCCAATACCCCAACACTGAGGAACCATTGTCCAAAGGTCTAGTCATTGTCGAATCGCCGGCTAAGGCGAAAACTATCCAGAAGTATCTGGGCAAGGGATTCACGGTCGATGCTTCATTCGGCCACGTGAAGGATCTGCCCAAGAGCAGCCTCGGCGTCGATATCGAAAACAATTTCGATACGGAGTACGTTGTCATCCCGGGGAAAGAGAAAGTTCTCGCCAAGCTCAAGAAGTTGGCGCTCTCAGCGGATCACATCTATCTAGCGCCTGATCCGGATCGCGAAGGCGAGGCCATCGCCGCTCATCTGGCCGACGAACTCACCGAGGAGACGGGCAAGAAAAAAAAGGGCAAGAAGAAAAAGATCGACGACATAGGCGACGATGCGCGCATACGCCGCGTGACCTTCAACGAAATTACGCAAAGGGCCGTGAAGGCCGCGTTCGAGCATCCTCGCGACATCGATCGCAATCTGGTCGACGCGCAACAGACGCGCCGCGTCCTCGATCGCCTCGTCGGCTATCAGGTCTCTCCTCTTTTATGGGATAAAGTTCGGCGCGGCCTTTCCGCGGGTCGCGTGCAAACGGTCGCCCTGCGCCTGATCGTCGATCGCGAACGCGAGATCAAAGCGTTTGAGAAAAAAGAATATTGGACAATCGACGCCAATCTCGCAGCAGCTAAGCCTCCGGCATTCGACGCTCGCTTTATCGGCAAGGGTGACGAAAAAGTTGAAGTCACGAATGGCGAGGATGCGGAGAAAATCCGCCTGGCGCTTGAAAAGGCCGATTGGGTTGTTCGAACGGCGGAGAAGAAAGAGCGGCGGCGCAATGCGACGCCTCCCTTCACGACCAGCAAGCTGCAACAGGATTCTTCGCGCAAGCTGCGCTTCAGCGTCAAGCGCACCATGATGATCGCGCAGCGTCTTTATGAAGGCGTCGAATTGGGTGAAGAGGGACTGGTTGGCCTGATCACGTACATGCGCACCGATTCGACGCGGGTCGCGCCCGAGGCGATTACCGAGGTGCGCGAATACATCAACGAACAATTTGGCCCGGCTTATCTGCCCGATTCTCCAAATACATATAAGGAGAAGAAAGAGGCGCAGGCTGCGCACGAAGCGATTCGCGCGACTTCGGCGGCGCGCCATCCGGACCAGATTAAGCAATATCTGCAGGAAGACGAATTTAAGGTCTACAAGCTGATCTGGCAGCGTTTCGTTGCTTCGCAGATGAATCCGGCGGTGTTCGATCAGACGACGGTCGACATTGATGCGAAGGCAGGCAGCGAGATTTTCCAGTTCCGCGTTACCGGCTCGGTGCCGAAGTTTGACGGTTTCCTCAAGGTTTATGAAGAGTCGAAGGACGCTAAAGATGCGGAAGACGAGGAACTGAAGCACAAGCTGCCGCCGCTCGAAGCAGGGCAGAAGCTGACGCTGAAGTCACTGCTTCCGGAGCAGCATTTCACCGAACCTCCTCCGCGTTTCAACGAGGCTTCTTTAGTGAAAGAGCTGGAGGAGAGGGGCATTGGGCGTCCCTCGACCTACGCGACGATTCTCAGCACCATACAGGAACGTATGTACGCGCAGAAAGTTGGTGGCAAGTTTGTGCCCACTGAAATTGGGCTGGTCGTCACCGATCTGCTGGTTGAGAACTTCAAGGATATTTTTGATTTTCAGTACACCGCGCTGCTCGAGGAAGAACTCGACGAAATCGAGGAAGGGAAGCAGACGGGCAACCACGCGCTCACAGAGTTCTATAAGAAGTTCGCCAAGGATCTCCGCTACGCCGAGAAGCACATGGAAAACATCAAGCGTATGGAGAAGCCGACGGATGAAAAGTGCGAACTCTGTGGGGCGCCCCTGGTCATCAAATGGGGCAAGCATGGTTCGTTCTACGCTTGCAGCACCTACGACAAGGAAAATCCCGATACCTGCAAGTTCACCAAAGAGAATCCCATCAATCTCCCTGATCTAGACTCGGCCGATGTGCAGGAAACGGCGCAGGAGGAATACTGCGAGAATTGTGGTCGCGTGATGGTGCTCAAGCGCGGGCGCTTTGGTCAATTCATGGCTTGCACCGGGTATCCCGACTGCAAGACGACACGTCGACTGGATCAGGGCAAGAAAGTGCCTGACATTCCGCTCGATGAAACCTGCCCGCTTTGCAAACGGAATTTAATCTTGCGGCATGGTCGCTTCGGCGAGTTCACTTCGTGCAGCGGGTATCCTGAGTGCAAATATGTGAAGCAGAATTTCATCGGCGTGAAATGTCCTGAGTGCAAAGACGGCGAGCTCGTCGAGAAGCGGGCGCGCAAGGGCAACACCTTTTACGGCTGCGGGAATTATCCGAAGTGCAAGTTCACGTCCGCGGCGAAGCCTATGGCCGAGAAATGCCCAAATTGTGGAAATGAGTACCTGGTGGAGCGGCTGCGCAAGGATGGATCTGTAATTGCGTGTCCGAATAAAGAGTGTGATTACGAGCGCCCGGCCGAAGGAGGAAGCGCGGCCGCATCGAGCGTTTGACAAAGATCAGGCTCCTAGTAATAGGTCCCAGAAACACGACTAACTTCAACGTATAAACGAGGCGAAAATATGGCAAAAAATGCGACCGCGCAAGATGCAGCGCTGATTATGAAACTCTATGACCTCCGCCGCGAAGCGGAGATGCGCAAGGCGAGACACTGGCTCACGGTGGAATTTTGGCCGGAGACGGCGGATGAGTTCCTCAAAGTTGCGAATTCATTTCCCAGTCAGGAAAATGCGTGGCTGCGGCAGGTAGGCGGCTATTGGGATATGGCGGCGGCGTTCGTGGTGCAGGGAGCGCTCAACGAAGAGCTTTTTCTACAGCCCGGCTGCAGCGGCGAAATGTTTTTTATCTTTGGCAAAATTTATCCGTATCTTAAGGAATTTCGCGAGAAAACTAATAATCCCGACGCCTTTGCCAACATCGAGAAAGTAGCCACGTCCTCGAAGACCGCCCGCAAGCGGCTGGAGCGCGTTTCGAAGAATATCGAGAATCGCCGCAAGGCGCTGGCTAAGTCCGCGAAGAAGGGCTGAACAGCGGCGCCTCCTTTCTTCCCATAAGCCTTTTTTCTGTGATGGCGGGCACATTGTTTGCCGGCCTCCATCTGCTATCCTAAGTGTCGTTGTGCCGATGCTCTGGTGGTTTCTCATACTGGGAGTCAGTACGGCAGTGGTGGTGTTGGTCGCGCTGACGATCTATATGCGGGTTCGGCGGCAGATGAAGCGCACAGCGGCCCACAAAGAGGAACTCGACGCGCTCGACCACTCGTCGCCTGAACCGTGACCTTGCACGCCCACCGCGTTGAAAGGAATGCCTATGTCCAAAATTATGGCGCAAATTCTAGGCCAGCCGAACTCGTCCGCTATCGCGAGCGTTGTCCCATCCGCCGATGCCCGCCGCGTAGATCCTGCGCGGGAATGGACAAAGCAGGTAGCCATCGTGGTCGCCGCCAGTCTCTTCGTCGCGTTGTGCGCGCGCGTTAGTGTGCCGCTGCCCTTCACGCCGGTTCCACTGACGCTGCAAAATTTTGGAGTTCTCGCGGTCGGCCTGCTGCTCGGCTCGCGTCGCGGTTTCGCCGCGTTGTCGCTGTATCTCATCGAGGGCGTTTGCGGACTTCCTGTGTTTAGCATGGGCGCTGGTATTGGCCATATCCTCGGTCCGACCGGTGGATTTCTCATCGCCTATCCGGTGGTCGCGTATGTGGCGGGCTGGATTTACGAACAGAGGTCGCAGAAAAGTGCACGGCTCTTCGCTTGGGCGGCGCTATCTGCTGCAGTCGCGGAGGTCGTGCTCTTCGCGAGCGGACTGTCTTGGCTCGCGGTGCTGACGCACTCGATTTCGCTGGCGATTCGATACGGTCTCTATTGGTTTATTTTTGCGGAAGTGATCAAGGTGCTGATGGCGGCCGGCATAGCGGCGCGCTGGCAGGGGCGAACTTCGCGGTAACGACTAATCTTGGTTCGTGTATGGACTGCCCGCGAAGCTGAGCTTTCTTAGAAGTAAAAGTTAAAAGAATAGGATCGTGGATTTTATGAGTACAGTAAGTTCTCCGGTGCGCGAAATCACGGTGGCGCACAGCCCGGACTCCGACGACGCATTTATGTTTTATGGTCTGGCCACGAGCAAAGTTCGCGTGCCGGGATTGAAGTTCAGTCACACGCTTTGCGATATTGAAACGCTGAATCGGCAGGCGCAGGAAGGCGTCTACGACGTCACTGCGATTTCCTTTCATGCCTTTCCCTACATACAGGAAAACTATTCGCTGATGTCGTGCGGCGGCAGCGTGGGCGACGGCTATGGTCCGATGCTGGTTTCTACCCGGCCGTTCACGCAGGACGAGATCAAGCACAAAAAAATTGCAGTGCCGGGCAAGCTTACTACGGCATATTTGGCGCTCGAACTATTCGCGCCCGGCATTCAGGTGGAGGTTGTTCCCTTCGACCAAATCATTCCGCAGATTCTCGAAGGGAAGCACGAAGCTGGCCTTATCATTCACGAAGGCCAGCTCACCTACGACAAATCCGGATTGCACCGCGTGGTCGATCTTGGCCGCTGGTGGCAGAAAGTTACGGGCTTGCCGCTGCCACTGGGCGGAAATGCCATCCGACGCTCGCTAGGACGCGAAACCATGGCCAGCGTCACGCATGCGCTGCGCGAGAGTATTCAATACGCCATC
This sequence comes from uncultured Acidobacteriaceae bacterium, assembly GCA_963800565.1. Classification (GTDB taxonomy): domain Bacteria; phylum Acidobacteriota; class Terriglobia; order Terriglobales; family Acidobacteriaceae; genus Acidiflorens. Next base: position 322,033 of record CAWDBM010000006.1, on the reverse strand, counting down.
GATCATCGCGAAGAAGCGCTTAGCTACGCCATGCAATTTGCGCGCGATCTCGATACCCAGCTTGCCGACAAATTCGTGGGCATGTATGTCAACGAGCGGACGCTGGATTACGGAGACGATGGGCGCGAGGCTGTACGCCGCCTGCTTGATATGGGACACAAGGCGGGGATCATTCCCCAGAGGCCGCGCGTGGAGTGGGTGTAAGGAAGGGCTACGAGCCGCGAGCTTCGAGCGACCAATAATTATCGAGGCATTTCGAAGGTTGTTGTCAGGAAAGATCCGCTGCACCTTGCTCGTAGCCCGAAGCTCGTGGCTCGGAGCTACTTACTTCACTTTTTCCGCAAACGAAAACACTGGATCAATATCCACCGGTACATCCGCAGCAGCTTTCAGCGACGTCTTCAATTCTTCCGGTATTGCGCTGTATTTCTTGAACCAGTTCTCCGCGCGGGCGCGATCGCCCGTCGCTTCGGTTTCCAGTAGCTCTTTGGCCAAGTCCGCCAGCGCGTCGGGCATCTTACCGTAATCAATCGCATATTTGCCGCTGGCGTTACGCCCGATTGCGCCGCGCTCGGATAAGTAATTGAACTCCATCATCTCCGCCTGACCGTGCGCCTCGGCGGTTCCGAAGCGAACGGTGCGAAAAATTCCACCTACATAGGACGCGTAATATTCTTCCAGCTTTTCTTTGGGAAGCGCGTCGTGATCGACCAGCCACTTCAGCGCGAACATTCCAGTCACGTCCGCCTTCGCCTCTTCCAGGCCGCTGAAAGCCGGACCGATCGCCTCGCGAATGTCGGCTTTGCCCGACGCGGTTCGCGCGTAGGCCGGGCCCAACCCATGGCAGATTTCGTGCATGATGGTGCTCTGAAGATAACCTTCGCCCGTAACCTTTGCGGCTTGGTCTGGTTCCAGGAGCTTGCGCGCGACCGGAAGGATAACGTAGTTCACACGCGCGTCCATAAAGTTCTTGAAGAAAAGTTTCTTGCTGCCCTTCTGCTCATGAACGCGTGGATCATTTGGCAAATTGTCGGCTACTGCCTGGTAGCCGTGATTGAGGTCGCCCGCTCGAAATGGGGTGTCCATCACTTCCATTGGCGTCTCTAGCCCGTGCTTCGACGGTCGATCTTCTGCGGCGAGGGGGAGCGCATCTTGGATTTGCGGCACGTATTGCTGAAACAGTTCGAGTTTCTTGCTCTCGCGATCATTGCGAATCATCACCGCCGCGCCGTAAGAACCCTTTACGCCCAGCAGTCCGTCGAGGTAAGTCTCATAAGGCGCGAAAACGATGTCGAATTTCGGATTCTTCAAATCGAGCCACGCCAAATCGCTGGCGAAGTAATCATCGCTAAGCAGCGCGTCGGCACGCAGGCGGAGAAACTTTGCGAAGTCCGCGTCATCGCTGAGGTCAGCCGCCGCGCGTAGAGCGTTGGCCGCCGGCTCGAGAAAAGCGCGAAACGCGATGCTATAAGGAACTGCCTCGAGTTCTCCCCCATGCCATCGTATGATCGTGAACTGATCGTAGATCGCTGCTTTCTGATCGGGGTGCTGTTTGACAAATTGCTCGATCTGATCACGCGTGAGGTTCGTGGGATAGTACCCTCTCCCGGGTGGCATGGGTTCCCTGCCAACAAACGGTTTATCCTGGTCGAGCAAATCGAAACGGGAAGCGTTAATCCACAAATACCGGCGCAGTTCGATGTCACGCTGGTTGCGGCTCGAAATAAGAGACTGGTAAAGCGTCAGGCCTTCCGCGTCGGTCTGCCGCCAATAAATGCTCTCCAGGTAGCCGCAAGCCTCAACCAGTTTGCGGACGAGTTGCTGCTCGCGAGCAGTCAGGCCGGTTGTGCGGAAGGGCATTTGCACGCGCCGAAATTTGGCTAAACGCTGTGCGAGGTCGGGAGCGACTTTCAAATTTGCGGGGGCGCCAACTTTTGCCGCCGAGCCGGTCATGAGTCTTTTTTGTTGTGCCGCGCTGGACGATGACAGCAGAATTATAAAAAGAAAGGCTGGCCAGAAATTTGTCAAAAATAATCGAAAAGGCCGCGACAAAGAGGTTTTAGTTAGCTCATTCATCATGTCGTGCCAGTGTATCAAAGCCGAGAATTGGTCCTACCGATTATCATAAAAAAATGCAGGGAGAGAGCGGCGCACAGACGTTGCTCATCGATGCCGATGACACGCTCTGGGAAAACAATATTTACTTCGAACGGGCGATCGCGAACTTTATTTCTTTCCTCGACCATCGCGAGCACTCGCCAGAGGCCGTTCGGTTGGTGCTGAATGATGTGGAGCGAGACTCCATCGTCAAGCACGGTTATGGGCTGCACAGTTTCGCGCATTCGCTCGTGGAAACTTTTGAAAGACTTTCGGTTGAGCCGGTCACGCCCGAACTGCACGAGCGCATTCGCAGCTTCGCCCACCAGATCGCGGATCATCCCATAGAAGTTCTTCCCGGCGTACCCGAGACGCTGCAATATCTCGGCGAGCGTCACCATCTCATTATGATGACGAAAGGAAATCCGGCGGAGCAGTCGGGAAAGGTTGAGCGCTCGGGCCTGAAGGAATATTTTTCCGCCATAGAGATCGTCGCCGAGAAGGACGAATCTACTTACCGCTCAGCCGTCGCCAAGTACGCTCTGTCTGCCGAGGTCACGTGGATGATCGGCAACAGCCCGAAGTCAGACATCAATCCGGCGCTGGCGGCGGGTCTGCACGCGGTATTCATTCCTCATGACAAGACGTGGATACTGGAGCATGAGGAACTCACGACCGCGCCGCCGCCGCAGTGGCTGCTGGTGGTGGAACGTTTCAGCGATCTGCGAAATCATTTCTAGCGCGTGATGTCAGGGCGTTTTCGCACAAAAAATGCCCTTGTATCTCCTGGGTGCAGGAGTTACAAGGGCAGTTAGTCAGCTCAAGTTGTGCTTGTTACTGAACGGTGATAGTAACCGGAGCGGATGGAACGCCATTCGCGATCACCACCAAAGTGCTGACACCGGCTTCGATTGACGAGGGCACATCGAAGTTCGTCGAAACGGTCTCTGTGCCTGTGGCCACGCCCATACTGCTATGGTTGTGGGTGCGAGCGTAAAAGACATGTTTCGTGCTGCTGTTGGTGATTTGTACGAGCGGGTAGTTGGTCGCGAATTGGAATTCGTCTCCAAAAGAACCAGCTTGCGACAATCCATTGAACTGCGTCCCCGAGATGGAGTAAGTCGATCCGGGAGTTACAGTCGATGGATAACTAGAAATCGCCGGCTGCCACGAGGTCTGGTAAGTCCCCGCCGAAGTATAAACCTCGGTACGGCCGCCTCCAACTAACACCTGACCGTTCGGCAATATCATCAGACTTCCGGGGGTGGCCTGCCCGGCAGTAAGTGTCGTTCCGTTGAATAGGTAAGATGTCCCTGAGTCGCCTTCGACCAGTACATCGCCGTTCGTCAACAAAACAGCAAACGAATCGCCAGCATTGTCGCCATTGGGGAATATAGGGCCAGCCGTCCAAGTTCCCGTAAGACTGTCATAGATGGCGGTATTTCCGGGGCCGCTACCGCCCTTGGTATAAGAGCCGGTATAGAACACTGTGCCATCCGGCCGCAGAATGGCCGGCCCAATCTCTCCGGGCGGGTAGTAGCATAGTGTTCCGCCAGGACCATAATGGATGCAGCCATCGGGCGAGGGCGAATGCAAATCGACGATGGTGCTTCCGGCAGTTACCCATTCCTTCAAGGACGGCGTGTAAATCTCGGAGTTGGGAGCTGCTTTCACATCCGCCGTCAGAATCGAGCCATCCGCTAGCAGAGTCCAGCCCTCTTCGGCGTCGAAATCTTTCTTACCCTTCGAAGGTAAACTAATCCACTTCATGGTCTTGGGATTGAGCTCGCGCATTTGCTTGGTGAGTTTATTGCCGATCACGTAGTCGCCATTCGGCAGGACCGTTGACGGCGAATCGCCGATGTAAGTCCAACCCTTTGGCGGTGTTACTGTGGTCCAGGTGTTGGCGACGGGATCGTAGATGGCGCCCTGATTGGTAAGCGTAAACACAGCGCCGCAGCCGGAGTATTCTCCGCCCTCAAGCAGCAGCCGTCCATCGGCCAAAACCGCTGAAGCGGTGGCGTAGGGCGCATATCCCGAGGGAAGGCTGGCAAGTTGCGTCCAGGTGCCGTTGACGTAGCTTCCGTTGATGTCCGGTGTTAGCTTCCAGAAATCGGAACAGCTGTTTCCTTGTGCCACAACGGTTCCATCGGTCAACTGGAAGCTGTAGATGATGCCATCAGGAGGTTGATTCTTAAGCGCTGTCAGCGTCTGTGCCAGCGCGGCGCTGGACACAACCAGTAGAACCATCAAAACTGCGAGAACAAACTTCTTGGACACGACGCACGACCTTTCTTTACTTGCTGCCCGTATAGCGGACGCAGAACTATCCACAGAATTTGACCTGCTGATTATTTACGAGCCATACCCGGGGGCGGTAGGCGTGGGCGAATCATCATAGCAAAGGTTGGAAAATTTGAGTAGAAGGAGTGAAACGCGCGGGGGAGAGCCGCATCTGGCGAGCGTTTCGGATTTACGGCCAGGTTATGGGCGCAGATTGGCTCTCACCAACGGCCACCAAAAGACACAAGCCGGAGCCCGGAATTTCTTCCGGTCCCGGCCTGCGCTTCTTTCAACTTGGAAGCGGACTCAGTGGGCCGGCGTCGGGCTGGCGTCAGCGGTAGTTGCCGGCGCTGTGGTCGCTGGCGCCGTCGCTGTGTTTGCGGCGGGACCGGCTGCGTTGCTATTGCGCGAGAGCCGTGGATAGAACGGCGTGACCTCAAAGGGCATCTTGTCGCGGGCGGAAGTGATCGCGACTGGTTGCGCCTTCACGATCTCCACTTTGTCATCCCATGCATTCAACTTGACGCGGCCACCCAGAGGCAACGCGGCGATCTGATCCAGCTTGTTCCAGTCGAGCGCAGGAGCCGAGGTTGCGAGTTGGGCCATGCGGGTGACTGTGCCATTTTCGGCGATGTTGTTGCCAAGGTGGGCTTGCAGCAGAGCGCTTAATGTTGGAGCGCGCTGCTGAAGAGCTTTGAGAAAGAGGCCAGCCGCATCGAGTTTTTGCGCGTAAGGCGAGTTCTTCAGCATCTCGATGGCTTTCTTGTCGGCGGCGGTTTCTTCTTCCGGAATGTGCTTGAAGCCGAGATTCTGATAAGTGCCTTCGTCCGAAAAGAGCATGCGGTCATTGAAGGCATATTGGCTGCCCAGGTTGTGGCCGAGAACAATGTGAGCTAACTCATGCGACAGCACCATGGCTAGGCTGCCTTCGTCGGGCAGCACGTCGATCAGGCCGCGGCTTACGACAATGGTGTTGCCGACACTGAAGGTTTCGAGCGGAGAAGTGGTCAGCACGCGCGTGCGTACCGGGCGCGGCAACTCGATGTTGTTGGTGATCTCGATGTTGTTGACCACGGTTTGCAGTATCTTGTCGACGTCGCCTTCCGGAGCTAGCAGCCCGGCGCGCTCTAATCGTTCGACAACGTTATCTTCCGCCTGCTGTTGCCATTCACGCTCGGCGGCCAGCGGCGTCGCATCCTGCGCGGTCGGCGTATCATCCTTCACGCTGTCGACGCGGATGTTAGTAAGTTCATCGTTTGCCGTTCCCGTTTTCAAGTTGTAGCCCCACATGCGAGTCTGGGCCTTGAATGCGATCTTGTTGATATGTCCGGCCGTGAAATCACCTTCTTCGCTGTAGATATACGCCGGTACCCAGTAACCAGGAATCAGATTCAAGCGCCAGCTATCCATGTGGAAAAAATAGCTGTTGCGCGCTGGGCGTGAGTAAGTGCCATTCAGCCGAACAATATTGAAGTCCTGGTCCTCAACCCATATGCGGCCGAGAAAGCGACCGCGGCCAGCGTCTTTCTTGGGCGTCAGATCAAACACCAGGCAGCGCACGTCGCCGAGGAACTCACGGCGCGCATAGTGGAAATCATAGTGCTGTCGGTCAAAGTCGTTGCGGTCGGCGAAGATCATCCACGAAAATCCCAGCGGCTGATACTGGAACTTAAATTTCTTGGTGAACTCACCCAGCAGATGCTTCTCCATGCCTTCGTCGCTGTCCTTCTTGCCCTTATCCTGAAGGTAGTCGCTGCGATCGATCGAATCTTTCAAATCCATGCGGCCCAGGAAGTAGTGGTCGTCGTGCGGAATCGGCCCCAGTTGCGGATCCTGTGCAAGGTCTTGCAGATAGGTCTCGACAATGGGAGTGCGCGGAGATAGAAACTTGACCAGTTCTTTTTCGCGAAGAATGACGCGGTCAACCACCTGATCCATCGTAGTCGGCGGGGCCAAGGGAGCTTGCGCCTGCGCCGGCTGCGCGGACGCTGACTGAGCGTCGCTCGTTGATGCGGGGGGTGTGGCGGCCCCGGCGGGCGCGGCGGCGGCCGGCTGTGAGTTCTGCGGCGTGGACGCCGGCTGCTGGGCCGCTGCCGTAAACGACACTGCCAGCAGAGCCAAAACCATCCAATTCGTGGTGCTCATTGTGCTGCTCATAAACTTCCGCATAACCGTTGTCTCCAAGAGTTTTAGTACGCAAGTTGAAATACCACGTGCACAATTGCAGTCGAATCCACGGCCTGCCCACTCTTCGTGGCCGGCTTGAAACGCATCTTGTTGGCGGCGGCGATGGCGGCTTCGTCGAGCCCATGGCCGAGACCACGCACTACTCGATTCACATGCAGCTGCCCGTTCGCCGCGAACTGCACTTCCAGTAAGACTTCGCCTTCCAACTTCAAATTTCTTGCCTCGTCCGTGTAGATCGGATTTGGCTTGAAAGTGATTTCGACCGATGTGGCCGACGGACCGGTATCCATGCGCTGCACGTGCGTGTTCTGCGCGATCTCCTGCGAGCCGAAGCCGGAGGTCTGCACGCCCTGGCCGCTCCTGCGACCATTTCCCTGGCTGCCAGTTGCCACGCCACTGCCGAAGTCGGCGCTCGCCACCGTTCCTTTAATGCCATTCGCGCCGCCAGAACCGTTGCCTTGTCCCGGCCCCACCGGCATGTCGAATGAGCCATTCGTAGAAGCGATCAATTTGCCGTTGGGCTTGCTGTTGGCGCTCGGCTTTAATCCATTAGGATCGCCAAATCCGCCGGTTTGCACCTTCTCAATCGGAGCGTTCACCGCGGGCGTCACCGAACTTCCGGCAAATTCGCCGGTGTGAATCAGAACGGGGCGCGCTGCGTTGGTTGTCTTCAACACTGCGGGCGCAAAGTTATTCACCACTACCTTGGGTGGTTCAATCTCCTGCGGTTGGGGTTTAGGCGCGCGGACTTCTTTGGGTACGACCAATTTCGGCGCCTGAAACACTGGCTCCGGCGGCAATAATTTCGCATGCACCGGCAACGGCTTCGGCTTGGGCAGTGCTTCCGGCTTTAGCGACGGCCGCGGTATGAGCTCTGTGACGTGATAGGTCACTCCGGGCAGGATCGTGTCGGTCGCCATGATGCCGACGACGATCAGCAGCAGGATCAGGCCCGCAAGAATTCCGTAGCTGGCGGCAAAGGTACGCCAGTTCCACTTGCGTTCAGGCAACAGGCCGAGTTGAAAACCGCGATCGTACGTAGGCATTCAGTGACTCCAAAAGGGGGCCCAGGCTGGGGAGAGCGCTTGGCGTTGGAGTCTTCACCTTAGGGGAGAATGGGCAGGGGGTAAACGTGTCGCTTGCGCCTGTCCTTTGGTAACAACCTTTGGTATTCAGCCAATCGGCCTAACACCGGCCCGCCAGTCAATTACTTTGGGGCCCTTACTTCTGTTCCGGACTTTGTTCAGGCGTTCGGCGCCGCGCGAAATAATAGAAGAGAGGAATGCCGGCGAGAATGGCGACACATCCGCCCACCGAACTCTTCAGATTGTCGGTGAAGGTGTAATAGAGGAGAACGGCGGAAACAACCACGAACAATGCAGGGACGACCGGGTATCCCCAGACGCGATAAGGCCGGTCGGCGTTTGGCTCGCGGCGGCGAAAAACGAAGACAGTGCTGCCGGCGATCATGTAGAAGAGCCACTCCGCGAAAATCGCGAGGGAAAAGAATTGCCGGAAGCTGCCACCCAGCAGCAGAAGGATGATCGCCAGCCCACATTGCACAATAATCGCCGCTGATGGCGTGTGAAAGCGCGGATGAACTTCGGCCAGCGCTTTGAAAAAATAGCCATCGCGAGCGGTGGCGAAAGGCACGCGTGCTCCGCTCATGATCGTGCCATTTAAAGTTACGAGCATGGAGAGCGCCATGCCGGCTGAAACCAGGCTGGCGCCGGCGTGTCCTAAGACGAGGGCTACGGCGTCGGAGGCGGGGCGCTCGGAAGCGGCTACCGCCGAGGCTGGCAGCACGTATTGCACCGCCGCATTCACCAGGATGTAGAGCGCGCCCACCGTTGCGACTCCCCAAATCAGCGAGAGCGGAATGTTGCGCTGCGGATTTCTTATCTCGCCCGCGACCATATTGAGATCATTCCAGCCGTCGTATGCCCACAACGCGGCGACGAGCGCGGCGAAAAATCCGGCGATGCCGCCCTTTGCGCCGGCGAATTCGGTTGCGAAATTCGCCCAGGTTCCCCCGCGGTAGGAGAAGCCGATCGCGACGATTCCGAGGATGATTGCGACCTTGAGCAGAGTGAACAGGAACTGAAATTCTCCCGCGCGGCGGACGCCAATGTAGTTCAGCCCGGAAATTAGAAGAGTGGCTGCGATCGCCACTAACTGCCCAAATTTAATGGTGAACGGGTGCGAGATACAGGGCAGTGAGAAAAAAGAAAAGACGGGGAAGGTTCCGAGGATCCGCACCAATCCCGTCGTTATCGTCGCAATCGACGCGGGCTTGGCGATGAGAAACCATGTCCACGAATAGAGAAATCCCGCCAGTGGCCCGTAGGCGTCGCGTACATACACATACTCGCCGCCGGCCTGCGGCTTCATGGCGCCAAGTTCGGCATAAGTGACCGCGCCGAAAAAAGAGAGCAGACCGCCGACCATCCAGGCCAGATAGACAAGCCGCGCCGATCCAACCGCCTGCATCATCTCGGACGGGACAAGGAAAATCCCGCTGCCGATGATGGTGCCGACGACTACCGCGCCGGCATGGGACAATCCCAGGTCGCGCAGCAGTTCGGGGCGAGGTTTGCCGTTGTTGGGGGGGCTGTCCATTGTCTCTTTGCGTCAGTCCGTTTGCCTTGTCGCCAACACCTGCGATTGAAGATTCGATGGAGCATTCCAAAAGCCGCTCGCCACGTATCCAACCGCAAACGTCACGCAGGTTCCGATTGCGACCCACCACGTGAAAGCTACTTTCGACCATCCCCACAAATACAGTTCTATTACAAATCCGCAGACCATGCCCACGATGGCGCCAGGCTGGTTGGCACGCTTGGTCATTACTCCAAGCAGGAATACTCCGAGCAATGCTCCATAAGCAACCGATGCGATTTGCAGTCCGACTTCGACCACGCGCCCGACGCGATGCAGCGCGATCACTGCCAGGGCGAATAACACGACTGCCCACGCGACAGTCGCCAGTCGCGCCAGCCGCAGGCGTGTCACTTCCGATGTAGTGGGACGAAGGCGGAGGTAAAAGTCCATCATCGAACTCGACGACAGCGAATTCAATGCCGCGCTCAGATTCGACATCGCCGCCGCGAGAATCGCGGCGATCAATAACCCAGAGATGCCATGCGGCATCCGGCTCACGATAAATGTCGGATAGATGCGGTCGGCGCGTCCGAAAGTGGAAGATGGAACCTGATAATAGACAAACAACAGCACGCCGACAAAAAGGAATAATGCAAATTGAAAAAAGACCGCGACTCCGCTGGAGAGCAATGCCAGCACCGACTGTCGCTGATTTCGCGCCGCCAGCAAACGTTGCACGATGAGCTGGTCGGTGCCGTGGCTCGCTGTAGTCAAGAAGGCGCCGCCGATGATTCCCGCCCACAATGTGTAAGGCTTCGAAAAATCTAAATGCGTCCAGTGCGATTCGACAGCCGAATTGAACGACCCAAGATCAATAAGCTGAAACTTGTGCAGCCCGCCTGCAATCGCTTCGACCGATCCCCATCCGCCCGGTACAAGATGAAGAATCGTCACCAGTCCGACCAGCGTTCCGCCCACGTAAATAAAGGTCTGCACCACATCGGTCCAAATCACCGCCGCCAATCCGCCCTCAAAGGTGTAGATCAAAGTCAGCAATGTGATGATCGCGATCGAAGTAACTTCGCCCGTGCCGAGCGCAATCGATATTACGATCGACACAGCGTAAACGCGCACTCCCTCGGCCGCTGCTCGCGTCAGCAGAAAAAGCGTGGCCGTCACAGTGCGCAGTTCCGGACCAAACCGCCGCTCAATCAGCTGATATGCCGTATACAACTCCCCGCGAAAATATTGCGGCAGCAGAACAAAGCTAATAATGAAGCGGCCAATTACGTATCCCATCACCACTTGCAGAAAAGTAAGATTCGAATCGTAGGCCAGGCCGGGAATGCTGATAATAGTCAGCGTGCTCGTTTCCGCCGCGACAATCGACAGCGAAATCGCCCACCACGGAATGTCGCGGTCGGCGAGAAAATAATCGCGCATGGTTCGCTGGCGCTTTCGAAAGCGCAGCCCGAACAGCGTGATCCCCGCCAGGTAGAGGGCGATAATCAGCAGGTCGACCCGATTCAATCCCAAATCATTCCTTGTATGTAACCGTACGACCGACGCGTTTCTGCCAATGCTAACCAGTTCGCAGCATTGTACAAGCATGTTCTGCGGCCCAAACTCGCGGCGGAACCTGTGTTAGAACTAGCGCGATGGCCTATTATCTCGGAATCGACGGCGGCGGCACGAAAACTCGCTGCGTTCTGGCTGACGATTCGACCGTGCTCGCGAGGTCGATGACCGGCGGCTGCAGCGTGATTCGCGAGGGTGAGCAGAAGGCGCGGGAAGCACTGCACGCCGCGATTTGTCAGGTGTGTGATGCGAGCAAAATTCTTCCCGATAAGATCAGCGCCGTCTGCATCGGCGTGACCGGCGCCGCCCGGCCTGCGATTGCCGGGAAGATTCGGAGCATTGTCAGCGAACTAACTTCTGAGAGCACTCTGAAAAGAATCGAAGTCATTGGCGATCATGAGATCGCGCTGGAAGCCGCATTCGGCGCAGGTTCGGGAGTGATTGCAGTCGCCGGCACCGGCTCCATCGTCTACGGCCGTGACGCCGCCAATAACACCGCCCGCGCTGGAGGCTGGGGGTTTGCCATCTCCGATGAAGGCTCGGGCCACTGGATAGGACGACGAGCGATCTCCGTAGTTCTTAATGCGCGCGATCAGGGTTTGGATACGGCCCTCGCGGTGATGATTCTCCACGCTTGGAAAATCTCCACGATGGACGAGCTCGTGCAGCAGGCCAACTCGACACCACCGCCGGATTTTCCCCGGCTGTTTCCCATCGTGCTCAGCGCCGCTGACGAGGGCGACTCCGTCGCCCGCGAACTACTATCTGATGCGGGAACCGAGTTAGCTGAGCTTACGGCGATCGTGATTCGGCGCCTCGCGGCCTCCGAGGTTGCAGACGGGCATATTGCATCACGGCTCCCAGTCGCCATGACGGGCAGCGTCTTTCGTCAGTCGTCTCGTGTGCGCGGGGTTTTCTACGATAAGTTGCAGGAGAGCTTTCCGGGCATCGACGTGCGCCAGGATTTAGTCGATCCCGTAGAGGGCGCTTTGACGAGAGCGCGGCGAAAGCAGATAAGTAGCTAGGCTCCTGATCGAGGGCGGACCGATCACAATCGTGACTGACAAGGATGTCCGACAGATGTCCGATAAAAGAATGTACGAACCGGAAATTGTCGACGACGAAATCACGCCATTGTCTGCAGCAACGCAGACGGCACTCGAGCCCGACGAACTGCTTCGCACCGCGGCCGACCCGGCGCTAACCGAAGATCTGGCTCTGTCGCTTCTTACGCGCGCTGACCTGCATCCTCAAATCCTGGAACAACTCGCGAAGAACGCCGGCGTACTCAAGAGTCGCAAGGTGAAGATCGCCGTGGCCAGCCATCTGCGAACGCCGCGCCATGTATCCGTGCCTCTGGCGCGTCAGTTCTACACATTTGATCTGATGAAACTTGCGCTTGCGCCGGGTGCTCCTGCCGACCTAAAAGTTGCGGTCGACGATATTCTCATCGCGCGCCTCGAAACGGTGACGATTGGCGAGCGCCTCACTCTTGCCCGCCGCGCCTCGGGCCGAGTAGCCGCGGCGCTGCTGCTGGACGGGAAAAAAGCTAAGAGCCCAGTGATGGAGGGCAAGATCGCCGGAAACAAGACTCAGAGCTCGCAGACTCGCGTCATGCAAACCGCGCTCGACAATCCGCGACTCACCGAAGCGCTCGTCATTAGTTCTGTGCTGCGCGCCGACGCCAGCGCGACACTCGTGCACGCCGTCGCAACCCACGCGAAGTGGTCACCTCGCAAAGAAATCCGCATGGCCCTTTTGCGGACGGAGCACCTCTCGCTGGCTCGCGCGCTCGAATTCAGTAGCGAACTTCCGACCCCTCTGCTGCGCGAACTGCTTGGCAGCTCACTTCTACCCAGCAAAATTAAAGAGCAGCTCGTGCGTGAAAGCGAGGAACACTAAATGCTCGTGATGCCCGTGCAAAGGCTTTAAGCGGGCGGTCGCCGGGTCACCCCTGCGATCAAACCTCTGACCTCCGACCTTTCCTACTCTACCCAATCTGCAATAAACACGTTCGTTTCTCGCGGGGCTTTGCCGTTGCGATGCGAAATCCAGACTAACTGCTTTCCATCCGGACTGAACATCGGGAAGCCGTCAAAGCCGTCATAGTAGGTGATCCGCTCCAGCCCTGTGCCGTCGACGCTGATGGTATACAGCTCGAAGTTTCCCATCCCGCCGGTCGAACCCACGTTCGTTGCGAAGATGATTCTTTTGCCGTCGGGAAAGAACGACGGCGCGAAACTCGCGGCTTTCAAGTTCGTAAGTTGCCGCTTGCCGCTGCCATCGGCCTTCATGATCCAGATCTCGAGTGTCGTCGGACGGATCAAACTCTTTTGCAGCAGGTCTTTATATTCAGCGATTTCCTGCTCCGTCTTCGGATGGTAGGCGCGATACACAATCCATTTGCGGTCTTTGGAAAAAAATGGGCCGCCGTCATATCCGAGTTCGTGCGTCAGCTGTTTTACATGTTTGCCATTAGCGTCCATCGAATAAATGTCGAGATCGCCATTGCGCATCGAAGTGAACACGATCTTCTTGCCATCCTCCGAAATCGTAGCCTCGGCGTCGTAACCTGGGGTGGTTGTAAGTTGCTTCAAGTCTGATCCATCCAGCTTCGCCGTGAAAATATCGAATCCCGGATACACCGCCCACACGTAGCCCTTGGAGTAGTCCGGGCGCGGCGGGCAAGCGGCATCCGCTAGATGCGTGGAGGAGTATAGGATCTTGTCATTGTGCGGGAAGATGTAGCTGCAAGTCGTGCGTCCCTTGCCTGTCGAAACCATCTTCTGGTCGGTCCCGTCGGCATTCATGATGAAGATCTGATCGCACTGCAAATTGTCGCGCGTCGATTGAAAAATCAGCCGCTTGCCATCGGCCGAAAAATACGCTTCGGCGTTCGACCCGCCAAAAGTGAGCTGACGAACATTCCGCAGATGCTTTTCTTCGGGCATAACCAAAGGGGTGGCCGAATCAGTCGTCGACTGCGCACAGGCCATCCGCGCGGCGAGCAGTCCGGCCAGCAAAGCCAAAGTCAAAAGCGATCTCAAGGTTTTCATTGGAGAAAAAGTGTAGCAGGCAAATCATTCGCGTGACTGAGATTTGGCACCAATCCGCCCGACATCGGTTACTCGGCAGTTTTACCCCCCGGAAGGGTTAAAATAGATAACCCGGTGTCCGACTTCCCGGGCGCCGTAAGCCCAGACCCTGCCTATGTCTCGGTATTATTTGGCGACCGCGGTCTAGCGATCGTGACGGAAATTTATCGTGGAACCAGTGAGCAATATCGAGGAACGGCAGACGGGCGGGTCAACTGAGACCGTGACAACCGGCGAGCCCTCCACTAGGGGTGTGGCCCCGGGCGTCGCTTCCGCCGCTTTCGGCAGCGCCGCGCGCGCTCGGCCCTCCACGCCGATTTATTGGCGCGTTGAGGGAAGTCTGCTCGAGCTAACGACGGTTCGTCCGATCGCCTTCTTCACCTGGAACAGCCAGACCTATATTGCACGGGCCGTGCGGCGCAGCCTGGTGCTGGTGATGGCGCTGCTGCGTCCGTTTCTATATCTGGCAAACCGCGTTGCCGCGACTCGGATCGTTCATGCCGTGCTGCGCGGGGTCACGCGGGATCGCCTCGATCTGTTGGGCGAAGAAGAATTCGAATACAAGCTGAAGCCGCTGCTCAAAGAAGAAGGAGTCCAACGTCTGAATGCGTTGCAGGCGACAGGCGCGGATGTGGTGCTGGTGAGCCAGGGGTTGGATCACGTGATGCGGCCGCTAGCGCGGCATTTGGGAGTGCGTTGGATCATTGCCAACCGACTCGACTTTCGCAACGGGGTCTCGACAGGACGGCTGCTGAGTCCGGTGATCCGGCCGCGCGGTTTGTTTGCTCGCCTTCGGGAAGCCGGGCCGGACGGGCAGCAGAGTGCGGCGCGGTTGGTTCGGGCGCTGGGATTGCGCGGCCCGAAGTCGCTGGCTTCGGCAATTGTGCCGGCAGCGCGAGTGGAGGAGCCGCGACTTCGTCCCATTGTTTATTTTGACGAAAAGCGTTACCCGGCGCGGTTTTCGGTGCGCGAAGCGTTGAACGGTAAGCGCGTGATGCTGATTGGCGTCACTGGATTTATCGGCAAAGTGTGGCTGGCGAACACGCTGATTGATCTGCCGGAAATCGGAAAACTCTACTTGCTGATCCGGCGGCAGAAGTCGAGCCCGGCTCAGAAGCGCTTCGAGAAGATTATTGAAGGCTCGCCAGTCTTTGACGCGCTCTTTGAAAAATACGGCGAGCGACTAGGCACGTTCCTGGCGGACAAAATCGAAGTGGTGGAAGGCGATGTCTCGCAGCCGTGCCTCGGACTCGATTCAGAAACTGCCGCGCGCCTGCGGAAAGATCTCGACCTCATCATCAACAGTTCGGGGCTCACAGATTTTAATCCCGATTTGCGAGACGCGCTCGCGGTCAATGTCGATTCAACCCATCACTTGATTGAATTCATTCGCGAGTCGGATCATGCGGCGTTGCTCCATCTTTCGACTTGCTATGTAGCCGGACAGCGCGATGGGCGCGTGGGCGAACGACTGCGCGTGAATTACACGCCAGCTGGCATTCCGGATTTCGACGCGGAAAAAGAGTGGCACCGGCTACACGACATGGTGGAGCAGGCCGAAGCCCGTGCCGAAGGGCCCGAAGTTGCCGAAGAATTAAGGAAGCAGGCGCTAGAAAAGGAGCACGCCGCGAAAGGCCTGAGCGGGCAGGCGCTGGAAAATCAGATCCGCAAAAATCGTGTTCGCTGGCTGAAAAATTATCTGACCGAAGAAGCTACCCGCCGCGCGAATGAGCTGGGCTGGCCGAATACTTACACATTCACGAAGAGCCTGGCTGAGTCGCTCATCTCCAAATATGGCGCTGGGCTGCCGATTGCGATTGTGCGTCCGGCAATCGTTGAGACTTCGGTGGCCAAGCCGTTTCGCGGATGGAATGAGGGAATCAATACCTCGGCGTCGCTGTCTTATTTGCTGGGAACGGCATTCCGCCAGCTTCCCTCCAACGAACGCAAACGTCTCGACATTATTCCGGTGGATGCGGTGTGTGCGGGAATGACTTTAATTGGAGCGGCGCTGGTGGAGCGTCGGCACGATTCGCTATATCAATTAGCCACTTCGGTTACGAATCCATGCGATATGGGGCGCTCGATTGAGCTGACCTCGCTCGGCCATCGAAAGCATTATCGCTCGCAGGAAGGCCTCGAATACTGGTTGCGGCTGCGGATGGATGCAATCCCAGTTTCGAAAGAGCGGTATCAGCGCATGTCCGCGCCCGCGCAGAAGATGATCATCAAATCGATTCAGCGAGTTATGTCGCCGCTGCCGTCGGCGATGACCAAGCCTCTGGCGAAAACTGAGCGCAACTTGGAGCGCGTGGAAAAATTGGTGGGATTGTTCGAGCCGTTCATTCTGCACAACGAACATGATTTTGTCGCTGACAATGTGGAAAAGTTGTCGCAGGCGCTTTCGGCCGAAGAGCGCGCAATTTTCGGTTATGACACGGCCGGACTCGATTGGTTCGAATATTGGATCGACATCCATATCCCTGCGCTGCGGCGTTGGACTTATCCGCTGATTGAAGGGCGTCCGCTGGAAGCGCGCGCGCCGCGGTTGCTGCAGATGCCGATGCCGACGCGGCCGGCACCGGCACCGGCGCCTGCGACCATCACGACCGACAAAAGCGATGCCATGAAGACAGGGACAAACGGAGCAACGTGGCGATATTCCTGACCGGTGGGACCGGCTACATCGGCGCGCATGTCGCCGCGAATCTGCTGGAACAACACGACGCGACTTTGAATCTGCTGGTGCGCGGCCGCGACCCTCGCGATGCGGAATTACGCCTATGGCAGGCTCTGCAATTGCACCTGCCCTTTCCGAATTTCTATGAATACCTGCAAGCGAAAATTCGGATTTTTCGCGGCGATCTTACTTCGCCGCGCTTCGGTCTGGCGCCCGATGACTACGACCGGCTTGTTCACACCACCGATTCGGTGATCCATTGCGCGGCATCGTTGAATCGCAAATCAGAAAAAAGTTGTTTGAATGTGAATTTGCGCGGAACGCTCGAAGTGGTGCAACTGGCGCGGCAATCCCAGTATTATCACGGCCTGCGCCGGTTTTCCAATGTGAGCACAGTCGCAGTCGCCGGCAAGCGCAGCCACGAAGTTGTCTTCGAAGACCGTTCGATTGAGTGGGAGCGTTCGGATTACGATCCCTATGCGCGGACCAAGAAATTCTGCGAGCACATGGTGCGCGAACTGCTGCCGGATGTGCCCCTGACAATTTTCCGCCCCAGCATCGTTCTCGGCGACAGCCGCTATCCGCAGACCACGCAGTTCGACATGGTGCGTTCGTTCGTATTTCTGGCAGGACTGCCGGTTCTGCCCTTTCGTCCGCAGGACAAAATTGATATCGTCAACGTCGATTTTGTGGCCGACGCAATTTCTACCCTGCACATGAAGGCGAATCCCGCCCACGACACTTACCATCTTTCCTCGGGCAATTCGTCGCAGTCATTTCGCGAACTAACTCACGCGCTGGCAACCGAGCAGAACAAACGCCCGCCGCTGTTCCTGCCAGTCCTGGAAAAACCCTTCAGCGCAACCATCGACGTGCTCGCGAATCGCAAAGGGCCAGTCGGCCACGGCGCGGCCCTGATGAAAGTGTTTCTGCCCTATCTGACGTGGAACACGGTATTCGACAACACACGAGTCACCACCGAAATGGCTCGCAAGCCAGCCCCGTTTTCGCAGTACAGTTTTCCGTTGCTGCGCTTCAGCCGCGAGCACAATTTTGCTTATCCCTATCAAGCCTGGCCAGAAAGCGCGAAAGCCGGAGGTTCGGCCGCATGATGGACTTCGTGCTGGAAGCATGGGTGTCGGGCATTATCGAAAGCAAAAAAATCCAGTGGATGATGGGCAAGCGCGAGCCCTGGCAGCCCGGAGAAAAACTGAGGCTATTGTTTGCCGGCTATAACGGCACCCGCAACACCGGCTCCGACGTCCGCGTAGAAGAAATGCTGCGCCAGATTCGGCGCATTCTTGGCCCTGAAAATGTTGACTTCAGTATGATGACATTCAATTTCGACCGGTCGCGCGGATATTTTGAGGGCACCTCGCAGGTTCGGTTGCCCGATATTTTCCCGCCCTTCCTCTCGAATGAGGTTCCAAAGCATCATGGCGTGGTCGCATGCGAAGGCTCGATGTTCAAGTCCAAGTTCGCGAACGCGCTGGCTACGATGATGATCGGATCCCTCGGCATCGCCGCTGCGGAAAACAAGTTGTCGATCGGGTACGGCGCAGAGGCGGGACACATGGATCCTGTAGTCGCCAAGATGTGCGGCCGGTACTGTAAAAATTCCCTTGTGATCACACGCAATAACGAGTCGCGAAAAATTCTGCGCGAGCTTGGAGTGCCAACCGAGTTGGGCACAGATACGGCATGGACCTTCGAGCCAATGGGCGCGGAGTATGGACAAAAGGCGCTGCGCGATGTTGGCTGGGATGGCAAGACTCCTGTGCTGGTGGTCTGCCCCATCAATCCGTTTGAGTGGCCGGTGAAGGCGTCGGTGGCAAAAGCCGCGCTGCACAGCCTGACTGGCGCATACAAGGAGAGTCACTATCGCGGGCCTTATTTTCATAATGCCGGCCCCGCAGCGGATCGCGCCTACGAATTTTATTTGAATTCGATTGCGAATGCCGTGGCGGCCTTCCGCCAAAAGAAAAATGTATTTGTGATTATGGCGGCGACTGAGCGCATGGACGCGCGCCCTTGCCTCCGTATCTCCGAAAAACTCGGCGGCGTTCCGGTTCTGACCTCGGACGATTACAACATGTATCAACTGGTCAGTATTTTGCGCGCCTGCCGCATGATGGTGTCATCGCGCTATCACGGGATCGTGACCTCGATGCCCGCTCTCGTAGCGTCGGCGGGGGTCACGATGGATGAGCGCATTCGCAATCTGATGAATGAGCGCAAGCATCCCGAGTTACTGATGAATGTCGATGATCCCGATCTCGAGCCGCGCACACTGGCAGCCCTCGAAATTCTGGATGGCGAGGGCGAGCGTATTGCTGACGGAATCGCGCGAACCGTGGTTCGAAATTTGAAACTCATGGCGCGCATGGGTGTGTATTTCGAAGAAGAAGTACTGAGGCGGTACCCGGAGTTTCCCACCCGGCGAGGGGAGTGGAACTGGGAAGATTATCTCCCGCCCATGAGCGACGGGTTGAAACAGTTGGCAGCGGCTTACGCGTAGGTATCTGGATAGCTTTCTGTCACACAGCCCTTACTACACAGAATCTTATGTCTTTTCTCGAAGATATTTTCGCCAGCCTGGAGCGTAGTGGCGACGCTGTCGTGATACAGGAATTGAGCGACGGGCAGACGGTCTCGCTTACTGGGTTGCAGTTACTTGCGAACGTGCAAGTGGCGCGCGCTTACTTGCGGCGATTGCGGTTGAAAAATGGCGACCGCTGCGCCCTGCTCGCGCATAATTCGATGCTCTGGGCCGCCATGGATTTGGCCATCATGGCAGAAGGATTAACCGCCGTCCCGTTATATGCTCGGCAGGCACCGGTCGAATTGGTCGCGATGATGAAAGATTGCTGGCCCTCTGTAATTGCGTGCGGAGGACAGTCGCTCGCCGACTCGATCGTCGAAGCGTGGCCTGAGGCCCCGCCGCACTTCTGCTTCGAAAATGTTTTCACTCTAACGCGCGGACCGGTGGAAAATCCATCGCTCGCAGTTAAGGACGAAAGTGTCGTGGCCGTCATCTATACTTCGGGCACCTCGGGCGAGGCCAAAGGCGTTATGCTGAACGCGGCAAACGTCGGATACATGCTGGGCTGCACTTCGGCGCGACTGGATCAGTTGATGGATATTGGTCCCAGAAAGACGCGTTCGGGCCAGGATGCCGTGTTTCATTATTTGCCGCTTTGTTTTGCGGGTTCGTGGATCATGATGCTGACCTGCCTTTTGCGCGGAAGCAAGCTCACGTTAAATACCGATCTTGCGAAAATTGCCGCGGACATGCGCCTTACGGCGCCGGACTATTTTCTCAATGTCCCGGCGCTTCTCGAACGCATGCGCAAAGCTGTCGACGAGCAGCTTTGGAAAACGGGGGGATTCCCGTTGAAGGTGTACACGAAAGCAAAAGGAGCGTGGGTGCGGCGGCAGGAGGGCAATGCCCGCGCCGGCGACGCGGTTTGGCTCGGCCTGGCGAATCGCCTCGTATTTCCAACCATCCGGAAAAAAATGATTGGGCGCAATTTGCGCGCGCTGATTTCTGGCTCGGCGCCGCTGAATATCGAGACTCAGCTGTTTTTTACGATGCTGGGAATCCCGGTTTTGCAGGTTTACGGGCTGACGGAAACCACCGCGATTTGTACCATGGATGATCCCGATGGTCGTGTAGTACCTGGACGGGTGGGGCCGGCGATTTCGGGCGTCGAGATGCGGGTCGCTGAGAACGACGAAATTGCGGTGCAAGGACCGAATATTTTTCCCGGCTATTGGGGTCGGCCGGAAGAGACGGCGAAGGTGTTGCACAATGGCTGGTTCCACACCGGCGATCAGGGTGAGGTCGACGCGAACGGCAATTGGAAGATTGTCGGTCGCATCAAAAATCTTATTATCCTTGGATCAGGCCACAACGTAGCCCCGGAGCCGATTGAAGATAAAATTCTGCATGAACTGCCCGACGCAATTCAAGTCGTACTCGTTGGCAACGGCCGCGGATTTCTGGCTGCTCTAGTCACAGGAAAGGTGAGCGGTGAGAAAGTTCAGGCGGCGCTGGACGCAATGAATCCCGAACTTCCGCACTATAGGCAGGTCCGAGCCTTTCATCTGGTGGACGACGCCTTCACCATCGAAAGTGGGCTGCTGACGGCCAATGGCAAACTCAAACGCGATCTAATCTCCGAACGTTTTCGCAGTGAAATCGACACGATGTATCAGGCTTCGAAGAACCCGGCGACAGCCACGACGGTATGAGCGATTTCAATTTCCAATTCCAAGGCCGGACGCTTTCATGGCAGATCGTTAATGGCGCAATTGAACTGGCGCTGCATCGCGAAGCTTGCAACGAGATCGGTTCTCTGACTCTGGAGGAGTTGGAGGCGTTTGTATCAGCTTTGCCTGCGCTGGCAAACGACGCGCACGCCGTGATTATTCATTCGACGTTGAAGGCCGGATTTTCGGCGGGCGCGGATTTGCGCGAACTGTTTCAGCGCGCGCGAGAAATGGATAAAGCTGCGGCCTTGCGTGGCGTCCGCTCGTTTTTGGAACGCATTCACGCGGTGATGAATGCTCTCGATGCTTCGCCGCTGACGACAATCGCGGCGGTCCACGGCGTCACATTTGGCGGCGGATTTGAGTTGGCACTGGTGTGCGACATTATTATTGCCGACCGTATGGCGCGCTTTTGCTTTCCAGAGTTACGGCTGGGTCTGATTCCCGGCTTCGGCGGAATCCCGCGACTGAAGCGCGATTTGGGCAACGCAGTCGTTCGCGATCTACTTCTCACGGGTCGCAGTTTTAATGTGATGAAGGCGCAACAGATCGGCCTCGTGAGCCAGATTGCGGCCGAAGGCGAGGCCCTGCGGGTAGCGCGCGCCACCGCAAGTCAAGTGGGAAAATTTGATAGGCGTACGTCGGGAACCGCTAAAGAATTTGTGAAGCCAATTCCTTACGAAGAGTTGAAGCGGGAGATTGATATTTTCTGCGAACTTTATTCTCGTCCCGCAGTGGAGGAAGGGCTGCGCAAGTTTGTTGAGAATGAAGGAGTGCAGCCCTACTTACCATAACAAGTCGCACTCGTCCGGTTTCAGTCTGTAACTTTAAGGAAAATTTATGGCAGCACCTACAATCGATCACACACTCGACGAAATTCTCAATCTGGCGGCTTTGCATTTCAAAGTGCCGCGAGGGAAGCTTACGCCTGACGATGATTTTTTTAAGACGCTAGGCATCGACAGCTTGCAGGCGCTCGATTTGCTAACACGCCTGGAGCAACACTTTAGCATTGAGTTGCCTGATTACGAACTGCAAGGCGTATCGGATTTCCGCACACTTGCGAGTCGAATCCAGGCGCGACTATAAGATATCAATTTTGAATGCTTGATCTCCATCAATATGCCAGCCTCGGTGCGGCGCTTAAGGATGCGCTCGATCGCTGGCCCAACGAAACCTGCCTGATTGAAGCTGATCGCGACCGCGAAAAAGTCCGTCTGACCTACTCTGACTTTAAGGAATTGGCGCGTCCGCTTTGCCGCGCGCTTCAAGATGCCGATTTCAAAGCAGGCGATCGTGCAGCCATCATTATGACCAATCAGTCGAAGTGGCTGATTTCAGCGTATGCGACTTTGTTTTGCGGCGGAGTGCTGGTTCCGCTCGATTTCAAATTGACCGCGACTGAACACTTGCAACTGCTGGCGCATTCGAAGGCGCGGTTCCTGGTAGTCGAATATTATTTGTGGCGTGCAATCACGCAAGCGTCCGACTTTGCGAACCTAACGGCTCAAATCGTGCTAGTCACGGAAGCCCCGCCTGGTGCTGACTTGCGCGGAGCTTATCGATGGGAAGAATTTAAACGCAAGGGCGAGCCTCAATTCGTTGTTCGCCAACGAGAAGACACGGCGTGCATCGTATATTCGTCGGGCACCGGTGGGCCTCCCAAAGGCTGCGTGCTCACGCACGACAGTTATCTCGAACAGTGCGCCGCACTCACCGCGTGGTATCCGTTTTGGCCGGGCGTGCGCTATCTCAGCATCTTGCCCACGAATCATGCCATCGATTTCATGGTCGGTTTCATCGGGCCTTTCGTGTGCGGAGCTTGCGTCGTCCACCTGCGGACGCTGCGTCCGGAATTTGTGCGCGATGCCTTCGTGCGCTATCGCATCACTTATGTGAGCCTGGTGCCGATGGTGTTGAAGAATCTGGAACGCGGGCTGCGCGCCAAGTTCGACGAGCTAAAGCCAGGCAAGCGCTGGATGCTGGATCGCCTTATCGGGCTGAACAAAATGCTGACCAGAGGGCGTCCGCGCGTTGCCATCAGCCGGCGTCTGTTGCCCGATGTGCATAAGGCATTCGGCGGAGAGTTGCGGGCGCTGATCGTTGGCGGAGCGTTTACCGATCCCTCCACGCTGCAGTTTTTCTATGATCTCGGAATTACTGTAACTTGTGGATATGGGCTCACGGAGGCGTGTACTGCCGTTACGCTCAACGATCTGAAGCCGTTTCGCGCCGACACCGTGGGCAAGCCGCTACCGGGAAGTGAGGTGCGGATTCTAAATCCCGATGGCGATGGCATTGGCGAAGTCGCAGTGCGCAGCCGGGCGGTCATGTCGCATTATCTGGATGATCCCGAACTGACAGCGCAGACTATCGTCGAAGGCTGGCTGCTGACGGGCGATCTCGGCCGCTTCGATCCCAACGGCCGCGAGCACCTGCAACTTTTCGGACGCAAGAAGAATATGATCGTCACGGCCGGCGGCAAGAATATTTATCCCGAGGATATCGAATCTGCGTTTGACGGCCTGCCGGTGAAGGAATATTGCGTCTTTGCCGCGAATTATTTGTGGCCGCAGAAATCGCTCGGGAACGAGATGCTACTGCTGGTGATAAGACTAGAACAGAATCAGCAATTCGACGATAAATTGCGCGAGGACATTGTGACGCGAAACCGACGACTGGCAGACTTCAAGCGTGTGGGCGGTTATTTGCTGTGGGAGAAAGATTTTCCACGCACGGCGTCGCTGAAGATCAAGCGCGGAGAACTGGCGGCGGAAATTGGAGCGGGTGCGTCGGGGCAATCCGTCGTTGAGATTTAGCCGTTTGGCTTTCGTTCACCCGGCAGCTTGCGGCGAACTGCGGACTAACCTGACACGTGATACCGAGACTTGCCTTTGAACCCAACATTTCTTGCGATCATTAATCCGGCAGCGGGCGGGGGACGTTGCGGCCAGCGCGTGGGAACGGTGCTAGATCGCCTGCGGAGCGCGGGGATAGCCGTGGAAACAACGGAGACTTCTTCGGCCGGTGATGCCACTCGAATTGCCCGCGAAGCGTATGCAGGCGGCTATCGGAAATTTATCGCTGTCGGAGGAGACGGAACTTCATATGAAATCGTCAACGGATTATTCCCCGAGGGCGGCGAACTGAGCTCTCAGGTCCCAGGTGCCGCGTCTCGCGAGAACCCGAGTGATGGTGAAAAAACGCCCACGCTCGGATTTCTTCCGCTCGGCACGGGCAATTCTTTTTTGCGCGATTTCAGCGACCGCAAAGCCAGCGACCACGGCCTGGAACACGCGATTCAGGCGCTATTGGCGGGGCGTTCGCAACCTTGCGACGTTTTGCGGCTGAGGCACAAAGACGGGCAGATTTATTACATCAACCTTGTGAGTGTAGGTTTCGCCGCCGATGTCGCAACCTTGCGGCATCGGCGATTTCAAGCCCTCGGCCAGTTCGGATATTTGCTCTCCATCTTTCTTTGTCTGGCTCGCCTTAATCGGCGCGCCTTCCCCCTTCGCTTCGACAGTCAGGCAGACTTCGATGCGCGGCGCTGCCTGTTTCTCACTTTCAATAACAGTAAATTTACCGGCGGCACGATGATGATTGCCCCCGACGCAGTCACGGACGATGGATTGATCGAATATGTGCGATGGGGACCAATTGGCAGGCTCGGCCTGATACGCAACCTCTCGACACTCTACGACGGCACGCACACGCGACATCCGCTGGCAGAAAGGCACGCGGTCCGCCGCGTTGAGTTTCAACTCGATCGACCGGTGGACGTGATGGTGGACGGCGAAGTGTTAACGCTGGAATGCCAGGCGATCGATGTGCTGCCGTCGGTGCTTCATGTTGTGGTGTGATTAAAGACAAAAATCCATCTTAACAATATCGTGATATAAAACCTTCATGTCGCAAGAGCGCAGAGAACGGCAAAAAGAAAGATTGGGAATGGAAACCGACGCCAGCCAAAAATTGCGCCGGAGAACGCTCTACGCCGTGCTCATCGTCGCCGCTTTCGGGCTAGCCTATTATCTTGGCAACCGCACTCAGCACAAGCACGATGGTTTCGCCCGCTGTCTGAAAGATCGCGGCGTGAAGATGTACGGCGCGTATTGGTGCCCCCATTGCCAGGAGCAAAAAGAAAAATTCGGCGCATCGTTCGAATACGCTCCCTATACCGAATGCGGCATCCAGGGCAATCTGCATGGAGTCGCCCAGGTTTGCAAGGACGAAGGCATTAAGCACTATCCCACCTGGCAGTTTCCGCCCACCGGAGAGCGCGTGGAGCGTATTTTTAGTCTCGAAGAACTAAGCGACCGAACGGGATGCTCGCTGCCGTGAGCCGGACGATGCAGCGCGAGCTAACGCAACGCGTAATGAGCCTAATCGCGATTCTGGCGGTGTGCGGCATTGTAGTGTCGTCGACCTCGCTGCAACATCATTATGCGAAATCAAAGACGGCCTACTGCGATATCGGAGAGATGTTCAATTGCGACATTGTGAACCGGAGCGAGTACTCGTCGATTCTCGGCATACCTGTCGCGTTGATTGGAATGATCGGCTATGCCGTCCTGGCGGGATTGGCCACGGTGTATCGCGACCGGCGAGAAACTCCGCCGATGCTTTTTGGCGGCGCCACGGCCGGCCTGGCATTTGCTCTCTACCTCACCTACATAGAAGGCCACGTGTTGGGCGTCTGGTGCATTTTATGTTTGAGTTCGCTGGCGCTGATCGCGACGATCACAGTTTTGTCCGGTCTTGTCTGGTGGAGAAGCCGTAATCATTAGCTGGTAGCAGGAGCGACTACAAACCCACTTCATGCCCCGACCGCCGATTCGAAAAGCACAGTCGATAAAAGAAGCGGTCGCTGCCGTGCCCATTGCGGGCGGCCGACTCTACCTGCATGAACTCCGCAGCCAGGTCTTTGGAAACACGCGACTGCTGCGGGTTTGGCTGCCCCCTGACTACGACGGGTCGCGCGCTGCTCACTATCCGACTCTCTATTTGAATGATGGCCAGAATCTGTTCGAGGCCGCAACGGCTTTTGCCGGAGTGCACTGGCAGGTCGGCGAAACCGCGACGCGCTTGATCGGCGAACGTAGAATTCCACCACTGATTATTGTTGGCATCGACAACACCAAGAGCCGCATTCACGAATACATCCCGTACCGGTCAAAAGATCCCAGGGTTCTGCATCCCAGGGGAAGAAGCTATCCGGAATTTTTGCGGCGTGAAGTGATGCCATTCATCGAAGTGCGCTACAGGGTGCGGAAGGGGCCGGACAATACCGGACTCGGTGGATCGTCGCTCGGCGGATTAATTACGCTGTATACGCAGTTCGCGATGCCGGGAGTATTGGGACGATTGCTGATCGAGAGCCCTTCGCTGTTTGTGGCGAACAAGAAAATCCTCGAAGAGAACCGTCGATTCTGCGGCTGGCCCGAGCGTGTCTATCTTGCGATGGGCACTCGGGAAGTGGGGCATGACGAGAAGGACGCAAAGATTGTAGACGGCGTGCGCGAATTGGAATTTATGCTGCGCGCGTGTGGCCTGGGCGCAGACCGACTCAAAGTCCGCATCGATGAAGGCGCGGGGCACAACGAGGCAGCCTGGGCGGCGCGATTTCCCGAGGCGCTGGAATTTCTTTACTCCGTTCATGCTGACAATTCTTGAAGGTCGCTACCTTCGCTGATGGGTTATTATTGTCGGTCATCTTTTCACGAAAACCATATTGGGGGCTTCTATGAAGGTGCGCGGTTTGGTGGTGTGGTGTGTCCTCGTGTTGGCGTTGGGGCTATCGGCGGCGGGTCAGTCTTATAACGAAGCACAATTCAAGGGATTGAAGTGGCGCGACATCGGCCCGTTTCGCGGCGGGCGCGTGCTGGCGGTGACTGGAGTTTCAGGCAGCCCCTTCACTTATTATTTCGGCAGCGTTGCCGGCGGCGTGTGGCGCACCACCGACGGCGGCGTAAGCTGGCAGCCGATTTCCGATAAAACCATGATCTCGTCGATTGGAGCGATTGCCGTCTCCGAATCGAATCCGTCGGTAATCTATGTCGGAACCGGAGAATCCTGCTTGCGAGGGAATATATCGTATGGCGATGGGATGTATAAGACGACGGACGGCGGCAAGACCTGGCAGCATATTGGATTGAAGGACACGCAGCACATTGCGCGAGTGTGGATCGATCCGCGCAACTCCGATCATGTGCTGGTCGCCGCGCTGGGCCACGCTTACGGCCCCAATGCTGACCGCGGCATTTATCGCACGACCGACGGCGGCAAGACGTGGGACAAAATTCTTTACAAGGATGACAAGTCCGGCGGAATCGATCTCGCGGTCGATCCGCATAATCCCAACGTTGTGTTCGCCGCCCTTTATCAGATCCAACGCTTGCCGTGGGGACTCGAGAGCGGCGGCCCGGGCAGCGGATTGTATCGATCCATCGACGGCGGAAATACCTGGAAACATCTCGAAGGTAAAGGCCTGCCGGATGGAATTCTCGGTCGCATTGGGGTGAGCGTTTCAGGCGCCGACTCCAATCGCGTGTACGCGCTCATCGAGTCGAAAGAGAGCGGCCTCTATCGCTCCGACGATGGCGGCGAAACCTGGTCGCGCGTCAATGACGATCAGCGACTGACGCAACGTGCCTGGTACTTCACGCACATTTTTGCCGATCCCAAGAGCGCCGATACGGTTTACATGCTAAATACGGGGTTGTTTCGCTCCACCGACGGCGGCAAGTCGCTGAATCTTCTTCCTGCGCCTCATGGCGATCATCACGGCTTCTGGCTCGATCCGCAGAATCCGAATCGCATGATCAACGGCAACGACGGCGGCGCGACCATTTCTGTCGACGGCGGAAAAAGCTGGTCGACGCAGTACAACCAGCCGACGGCACAGTTCTACCACGTCGCCGCCGACAACGATTTTCTCTACAAAGTTTATGGCGCGCAGCAGGACAACTCCACCGTCGGCATTGCCAGCCGAACCGACGACGGTTACATCGGCCGCCAACACTGGTTCGATGCCGGCGGAGGCGAAAGCGGTTACCTGGCGCCCGATCCGCGCGACTCCAACATTATCTATGCCGGTTCGGGCAGCGGAGTAGTCACTCGCCTCGATCGTCGCAGCAATCAGGAACAGGACATTACTGTGTGGCCCGAAGACACCTCCGGCCACGGCGTAGGAGATCTCAGATTCCGCCTGGGATGGACGCAGCCGATCGAAATTTCGCCGCATGATCCGAACACGATCTACACCACGGCGGAACTCGTTTTCAAAACAACTGATGAAGGCAAGAGTTGGACCGCTATCAGCCCCGACCTGACGCGCAACGATAAGAGCAAACAGGTTTCCGCCGGCGGTCCGCTGACCAAAGACAATACTTCGGTCGAATATTACGACACCGTGTTTACCATCGCGGAGTCGCCCGTGCAGAAAGACCTCATCTGGGCGGGCACCGATGACGGATTGATTCACATCACGCGCGACGGCGGAAAGAATTGGGCAAATGTGACGCCGAAAGGTATTCCCGAGTGGAGCTTGGTCAGCCTGATCGACGCTTCGCCGCACGACGCCGGAACGGCCTATGCGGCTGTCGATACGCACAAGCTCGATGATCTGAGACCCTACCTTTTCAAGACAACAGATTTTGGCAAGACCTGGACGAAGATCACAAACGGCATTCCCGATGGCGCTTATACACATGTCGTCCGCGAAGATCCAGCCAAGAAGAATCTTCTGTATGCGGGAACAGAGACCGGGATATATGTCTCATTCGACGGTGGAGCGAACTGGCAATCACTACAGCTGAATTTGCCGAACGCTCCGATTCACGACCTGATCGTTAAGAACGACGATCTGGTAGTGGCGACGCATGGCCGGGCTTTCTGGATCCTCGACGACATCACGCCGCTGCGAGCCGCGGCGCCACAATCGGCAGCTGGCGTCGCCCTTTACAAGCCGCGTTTGACGTATCGCATGCGCTGGCCAGATTTTTATGAGCGGCGGCAACCTGTAGGCGAGAGCGCGCCAAATGGTGCGGTTATTTATTACTACTTTCCGGTAGCGCCCAAGGGGGTTGTAGCGCTGGAATTTCTCGATACCTCCGGAAAAGTTATCCGCCGTTATTCGAACGAAGAAAAAAAGGAAGCCGAGACGCCACCCGAATGGCCTGATCTGACGCCTCCCGACGAGAAGATTCCAGCCGATGCAGGCCTGAATCGATTTGTTTGGGATTTGCGCTGGCAGGGCGCGACTCCTTTGGCCGGCGAACCGGGCGCGGAATTCCGCAATCGTGGGCCGATGGTGCCGCCAGGCGCCTACCAGGTGCGGCTGACGGCGGAAGGCAAGTCATATACGTCGTCGCTCGAGTTGAAGGTCGACTCGCGAGTAAAAGTATCGAACGACGATCTAGCAAAGCAAAATGACTTGGCTCTCAAGATCGTTGCGCTGGTCTCTGAAATTCATCAAGCGGTGGGGATGATCCGCGAGGTGCGCATCGAAACACGTGGACTCACTCGCCGTTTCGGCGACGATTCGCATTTCGCTTCAGTCATTTCCGCCACCAAAGATTTCGACAAGAAAAGCCTCGACGTAGAGTCGCAGCTCCTTCAGGTGAATGCGAAGAGCTCGGAGTCGAACCTGAACTATCCGGTGCTCACCGATGAGCGGTTGCACTCTCTGTTGTTCAGCGTGGACTCCGCCGACGTCGCACCCACAAAGCAGCAATACGAGGTTTATGACAAGCTGGAAAAAGAGGCACGCCCGTTGCTGGCGCGCTATCACGAACTCATGTCGAAAGATCTGGTGGCGCTGAACGAGATGGTGAATAAGGAGAACGTGCCGGTGCTGTATGTTCCGGCTAATAGCAAGTAGAAACTATTTTAGAACGTATTTCGTGATCACTCCGCAGGCGATGCGGTCGCCGGCATTGCCTGCGGGGTCCGTTTTCTGGTCGTCGGCCTTTGCATGCACGATGATCGCGGTGCCGCCGTTGCTAAAGAGGGAGTGGTTGTCGCTGCCGAGATCGACGTCTTTATCCGCCCGTTTGAAATGCGCTTTGCCATCGGCGCCTACCGTGAAGTTGGGGCCGTCGCCAGCGTGGTGGCCTTCGGGATTCTCCAGCCCATGCTTTTTCCCGTCAGGATTGAAGTGCGGCCCGGCAGACTTGAAGTCTGGGGCTTCGCACTTGGCATTCTGATGAAAGTGAATCGCGTGTTCGCCGGGCGGCAGACCCTCCAGATTGACGTCCATCTCGATTCCCGGCGCCGATTCCCACAGAATCGCAGAGCCCACGACTTTGCCTTGAGCATCCTTGAGCTGAACCAGCATCTTGGCCGAACTGGCCGATGCTAGCGTGACGACGAGAAATGCGAGCGGGAGGATGTTGGCGGTTTTCATACGATGGATTATAGCCAAATCCGCGGCGCCATAAGCGACCCCGAAAATCAATTCCAGCATACCGGTCTGGCGCAGAACGCGAGGCAATGGGACAATAGACAAATGCAAAGATCTGTGACTACAGCACTACTATTGGCCGTGGGGATGATGTTGGCCGGATCTGGCTATGGCCAGCAGACTCCGGCAAGCACTCCGTCGGCATCGACACCAGCAGCCACAACAACGACGAAGACTCCCGCCAAGAAAACGGGAACGGCAACGAAGGCGGCACCGGCGCCGCTCACTACGCGAAAACAAAAATTCAGCTATGCGCTCGGCATGAACATCGGCAATGGCCTCGGCGGCAACCTGAAAAAGCAAGGCGTAGAAGTAGATTGGAACATCGTAGCTAAGGGATTGAAGGACGCCGTAGCGGGCGGCAAGACCCAGCTCACGGAAGAAGAAGCACAGGCCGTGCTCAAAGAAGTTCAAACCGAAGTTCAGAAACAACAACAGGAAAAAATGAAAGAAGCTGCGGACAAGAACAAGTCAGAAGGCGAAGCATTTCTGGCCGCCAACAAAGGCAAAGAAGGCGTGGTTACGTTGCCAGATGGTTTGCAATACAAAATTCTCACCGCTGGCACGGGACCAAAGCCCGCACCGACGGATTCCGTGGTCTGCAACTACCGCGGCACACTCATCAATGGCACGGAATTTGACAGTTCCTATAAGCGCGGACAGCCGGCGACATTCGGCGTAGGTCAGGTGATTAAAGGCTGGACGGAAGCGCTGCAGCTTATGCCAGTGGGATCGAAATGGCAGCTTTTCATCCCCTCAAATCTTGCCTACGGCCCACGCGGCGCGGGCGCGGAGATCGGTCCAGACTCTACCCTGATCTTCGAGATCGAACTGCTCTCGATTCAGGATAAGACGAAAAAAGACGAGAAGAAGGACGACAAGGGCGAGGACAAAAAGGACGATAAGAAGTAACGGAACGTCGGTTTAGAAATGAAGAGCCGGGCGTCGCCGTCCGGCTCTTACTTCGTCTAGGAGGGTGCGACGATCCGCTATTCATAGCGCAGCGCTTCAATCGGATCGAGCCGCGATGCTCGAATCGCGGGCACCATCCCGCTAATCAGTCCAACCGCAGTAAGAATAAGAATGGCGACGATCAGTGTGATCGGATTGATCACCAGCCGTATGTCTCCCGCTTCGGCATGCTTTGCCATCGCGCTATAAAGCGTGAGCCTTCCCACGCTGAGCGAGACGATATACGCAAGGATGATGCCCAAGAGCCCGCCAAGAAAAGTTATCGTCAGGGCCTCAGCCAGAAATTGAAAGAATATGTGCCGCCGCCGTGCGCCCAGCGCTTTTTCAATGCCAATTTCGCGCGTCCGTTGCGTGACCGAAACCAGCATGATATTCATCAGGCCAACTCCGCCAATTCCCAGCGTCAGCGTGCCGATGAAGCCGAGCAGCACTTTAAGCCCGATGGCAATCGTCTCGAAGTGTTTGACCTGTTCCATCAGGTTAAAGACCAGTAGGGCGCGTCGGTCGGCGGGATTGAATCTGTGTTGCTGCGCCATGGTGTAACGCACCGATTGCTCGATCCGCTCATAGTCGTTCGTCTCGTAGTCGAACCAGATCGTGTCAAGGTAATGCGTGTCCTTGAGGTCGCTCATGGTGCTGAAAGGAACGTAAATAACGCGATTGATATTGTCGTCGCCCGCTTGCATCTTGGGAGCAAGAACACCCACCACTTCAAAGCTGACGCCATCGACCCGGATGTACTCGCCGATAGGGCTGCGTCCGGAAAAGAGCTTGTCCTTTGTGTCCGAACCGATGACCGCAACCCGCGCCCGCTGGATCTGATCTTCAGGATTGTAGAAGCGGCCTTGCGTCAGGGAATATGCGCGAATCAGAAAGGTATTGGGATACTCCCCGTTGACGGGGATGCTGTACGAGCGGGTGTCGTATTGCACCGTCGCAGTCTTGTTACAACTCGGAGTGATGTGTGCGATCTGCGGAATATTGGTGGAGAGCAACTCGATGTCATCCAGGGTAAGGCGGAGCGGCACACCCGCCTTCTGCCCGCCGGCCTGCATGGTAGAGCGGCCAGGGACCACGATCATCAGCTTAGTGCCGAAGTTCGCCATGATGTTCGTAATCGCATTGCCGAAGCCGTCGCCGTAGGAAAGAAGCATGACCACAGTGGCGATGCCCCAAGCCATGCCCAGCATGGTAAGAGCCGTCCGGCGCCGGTTATGGCGCATCGCGTCGTAGGATTCCTGAAGCAGGTCTTGCAGCATTCGTAATTTCTAGTTTCTAATTTGTGATTTCAAACCTTCAGCGTTATCTGTCGCTGCGTCGCGAAGATCATTGGGAAGCTTGCCGGCCGTGATCTGATAAGCAAAACTCTCTCTGCCGCTCGCATCGCGTCTCGATCCCACGCGCACTCCGCCAATCTTTTCGATCGCCTGCTGCGACCGCAAATTCTGCGGCCCGATAAGAAAAACAACGCTGTTCACGAATTTAAAGGCGTGTCGCAGCATCAACTCTTTCATTTCGCGGTTGTAGATGCCGCCCCAGTGCGATCTCGCCAGAAAGGTCCAGCCGATCTCAATCTCGCTCTTTTCTTCATCGTACCCATGAAACCGCGACGACCCGATAACGCGACAGTCCCTGGAATCAATCACGATCAACGCTCCGCCAGACTCCAACGCCGCGCGAAAAAAATTCTTGAAAACATCCTCCTGGTAGCGGTCGTTGCTAGGATGCTGCTCCCAAATCAGCGGATCAGACGCGACTGCGTACAGTTCATCGAAATCCTCTTGCCGCAGCGGTCGGAGATCAAGAAGCCTGCCCTTCAGAATGGGCTGGAGGTCAAAAGGCATTATTCCTGCCTCAGCGCTTCCACAGGCTGCAGGCGCGCGGCCTTACGCGCGGGATAAAGTCCCGCTGCGACCCCAGCAAGAGTCAGGCTGGCGATCGCGAGGATGGCGGTCTTAGGAACAAGTCGCGGCGGATCGAACCCTCCCGCTCCATTAGCATTGCCAAGCAGAGCCATCAGTCCAGCGGCCATGCCCATCCCGATCAGTCCACTGACCAGAGTCAGCAAAACTCCTTCGGCAAAAAATTGGAGCAGGATGCTGCGGTTCGTAGCGCCCAAAGCCTTGCGCAATCCAATTTCGCGCGTGCGCTCCGTAACCGCGATCAGCATGATGTTGATCACTCCAATCGCGCCGAGCGCGAGTGTGATGAGCCCGACGGTGCCGAGAAATTCGTTCATCGCGTCGAAGATCGTTCCCATCATCTGCGCCTGCTGCACCGTATCCCAGCCCTCGAATGCATCTTCGTCGTGATAATCGAAGTGATGATTGCGCGCAATCACGCGCCGCGCTTCATCCTGCGCCAGCACGTGTTCGTCGGCCACGCGCGGCTGATAGTAGATATACGAAACGGCATCGAAGGCTTCTTCACCCTTCAGCGGAAAATCGCTGCGCATCACCTGAAACGGAATATAGGCCCGGGTGTTGGTCATGTTATCGTCGCCGCGGCCAACGCGTTTGAGCGTGCCAATGACTTCGAAGCGATAGCCGTTGACCACAATGAATGACCCGAGGGCGGGACGACCGGGGAAGAGATGGTGCGTCATCTCGTCGCCGAGAACGATCACGTTGCGCTTTTGCGTCTCGTCGAGATCATTGAGCCATCGCCCCTGTTTCAGCGGCAGAAAGCGAATCTGCCCGTACTGCGGCTCAACTCCATCCAGTTGCCCGCTGGCGCTGGCAAATTCGCTGACTGCATTAACATTGTCAGTAACCAGCGCGGGAGTGATCGTCTTCACATGCGGAGCTTCCTTGCGTATGTCGAGATAGTCCTGGTAAGTGAGCCGGTACTGGCGCGCGGAGTTCATGCTGCCCGCAACCGCCGGCGCGCGTCCCGGAAACATCATGATGATGTTCTCGCCATACTCGGAAAGGTTGCGCTGGTTGCCCGCCCGGAAGCCTTCGCCCAACCCGACAAGCAAGAGCAGCGAGCCCACTCCCCATGCGATGCCGAACATCGTCAGAAACGAACGCAGCTTATGCGCCCAAAGGGTGCCAAAAATCTGCGCAAAAACATCGATCACTATCTGCATGGATAATAAGTCCGGAGCGGAGAGCCAGCCGCTGAATATGCTCTATTGTTACTAGAATAGCAAGGCGGAAGGATTACAGTACACAGTCAAGTTAAGGCCGGGAGCGCGGGTCGACGTACGAGTAGCGCCGGCATCCTTGCTAGCTGTTGCCGGGGCGTCCTCGCCTCGGCTCCGAGGGTGACTCGGCATTGACATAGCTATGTTGTATAGCTATCATTAGCTGATGCAGGTCAGCGTGGCGGATGCCAAGAACAAGCTTCCCGAGTTAATCAAGGCGGTCGAGGACGGGCAGCCCGTGACCATCTGCCGCCGCGGCGTGCCCGTTGTAGATATAGTGCGCACCAGGAAATCGACTCGTAAAAAAAGAATGCTGGGCACGCTGGCGGGAAAAATCGAGATCCTCGACCCGAACTGGTGGAAACCGATGTCCGACGAAGAGGTAGAAGCTTTCCTCATGGGGAAGGATTGAATTGCGCGTCCTCTTGGACACGGCAGCTCTGATTTTCGCCGCAACGTCGTCAGAGCGTCTCGGCAAACGAGCCACTTCCGTCATCGAAAATCAGGCGAATTTACTGGAGCTAAGCGCGGTATCTCTCACCGAAATCGCAATCAAGACCGCGCAGGCGAAGCTGAGAATGCCGGCCGCGACAGTGCGACAGGCAATCGAAGATTTGGGCGTCCGCGTACTGCCCTTCACCGCCGATCATGCCTTTGAGTTGTTCGAATTGCCGCTCCACCATTGTGATCCCTTCGATCGCCAGATCATCGCTCAAGCCTTCTCAGAGAAGATTCCAATCCTAACTTCCGACGAGAAATTCAGCTTATACAAGGGGCTCAAACTGATTTGGTGAGGTTTCGTTGCCGCGAAGGATTCTGGTTCTAGGTTTTTCCTTAGTGGACCTTAGTGGCCTTCGTGGTTAGCGGTTTCGCAAGATGGGCCACCACCGTAATGGAATCCGATTGACAACCGCATTTCGACTGCTCTAGCATCATCTTGATGAATCCGCTGACCTATCGCCACCGCCATCATCACCATGCGACGAGCGTGTCGGCGGGGTACATCGGATAACTAAGCACTCATAGGAAATCCAAGCCCGCTGGCGCTGAACTCGCCGAGCGGGCTTTTACTTTTGTGCGAGCTCCGGGATTTGAGAACTGAGATCTGAGAAGAGATTCGGAGGACGCAATGGAAATTGACTTCGATAAAATGCAGGGCCTGGCGCCCGCGGTCATTCAGGACGCAGCCAACGGCGACTTGCTGATGGTAGGCTTCATGAACAAGACCGCGCTGGAGATGACACTAAGCACCGGATTTGTGACCTTCTACAGCCGCACTCGTGACAAACTGTGGACCAAGGGAGAGACCTCCGGCAATCGTCTGAAAGTAGTTGAGGCACGCACCGACTGCGATCGCGATACCATGCTCTTTCGAGTTGAAGTGCTGGGCGACGGCAAAGTCTGCCACAATGGAACCCGCTCCTGCTTCATCGAGAAACTACCTTTCGAAAACGAGTCCCGAACAATGTCCGCCGGGCAAGAAAAAAGGCAAGAAAAAATTAGAGAAGAAAAGCTTAAGGGGACGGCGCGATGAAATTGCGGTTGGGCATCCCCAAGGGAAGTTTGCAGGAAGCCACGTTGAACCTCTTTGCACGCGCCGGACTGCGCGTCTACACCAACGCGCGCTCCTATTTCGCGAACACCGACGATCCCGAAATCGAATGCCTCTTGATTCGCGCGCAGGAAATGGCGCGCTACGTGGAAAATGGCGCACTCGATGCCGGCTTAACCGGCCTCGATTGGGTGCTCGAAAGTGGTCTGACCGTCGTCAAAGTGGCTGACCTGATTTACTCCAAACAGAGCATGGGCAAAGTCAAATGGGTGTTGGCTGTGCCCGAGGATTCCAACTTCCAGAAACTTGAAGACCTCCGCGGTCGAATCATCGCGACCGAACTGGTTAGTTTCACACGAAATCATTTTGCCAGCCGCAACGTCGACGTGCGTGTTGAGTTCTCCTGGGGCGCGACCGAAATCAAGCCTCCATTACTTGCCGATGCGATCGTCGAAGTGACCGAGACCGGCAGTTCGCTGCGCGCGAACCATCTCCGAATTCTCGAAACCGTGCTTGAATCAAATACCCAGCTAGTCGCGAACCGGGCCGCGTGGGGTGACTCCGCGCGTCGGCAAAAAATCGAAAACCTCGCCGTCATGCTCAGTGGAGCGATCGCCGCGCTAGGCCGTGTAGGTCTGATGCTCAACGTGCGCAAAGCCGACCTGGCTGCGGTTCTCAGCCTCCTGCCCGCGCTCCAAAATCCCACGGTCGCACCCCTCGCCGACGGCGAGTGGGTTGCCGTCAACACCGTGATCGAAGAACAAACCGCCTGGTCGCTGATTCCAAAACTGAAACAAGCCAACGCTCAGGGCATCGTCGAATATCCGCTGAACAAGGTGGTCATGTGATGCGGAAAAATGCGAAGCGCGTCGCAACGAAAAGCAAAACGATCAGCAAAGCGACGAATCACGACGTCGTGCGCATTCTCGCAGGCACCGATGCTGCAAAATTCGTAACCGCCGTTGCTGGCCGCGCTTCTAGCGACCTCGCCGATATCGATCCGGTTGTCCCCTGCATCGTCGCTGACGTCCGACGTAACGGCGATCGCGCCGTCCGCCACTACGCCACCCTTTGGGACGCATTAAAGAAGAGGGCGCCCTTGCTCGTTCCCGAGGATGAGCTTCATCAGGCGTGGGAGCAATCCGCTCCGGAGGTGCAACGAGCGATTGAGCAGGCCGCAGGAAACATTCGTCGCTACGCGGAGTGGCAGCTGCCCACCGAGTGGCAACGTGAAATCGAGCCCGGCGTGAGCGTCGGCCAATTAGTGCGCCCGCTCGAATCGGTTGGATGCTACGTTCCCGGCGGCCGTTATCCATTGCCTTCAACCGTGCTCATGACCGTGATCCCCGCGCAGGTCGCGGGTGTGCGCGAGATTCGAGTGGTCTCTCCCAAGCCCGCGCAGGCGACGTTAGCCGCCGCCGCATTTCTTGGCGTGCGCGAATTCTATCGAGTGGGCGGCGCGCAGGCGATCGCCGCCCTGGCTTATGGAACAAAAGAAATTCCCCGCGTCGACAAAATCGTCGGTCCCGGCAACCGCTACGTAACCGCCGCTAAAAAGCTAGTCGCTTTCGATTGCGCTATCGAATTCCTCGCTGGCCCCACCGAAGCGGTCATTATCAGCGCAAATGGAGACCCCGCTTGCATCGCGTCTGACCTGGTCGCGCAAGCCGAGCATGATCCAGACACGCTGTGCCTTTTCATCACCACCTCGCCCGAGTTAGCGAAAGAAGTTCAGAACGAAATACAAAAGCGCACGCAGGCGAACCCGATTGCCGCCCAATCACTTTCTCGTCGCGGCGCCCTCCTTCAAGTCGATTCGCTCGAACAGGCGGTAGAAGCGGCGAATCGCATTGCGCCCGAGCATCTCACCCTTCCCGCGAAACTGGCGCCCCTAGTTCAGCACGCGGGCGCAGTGTTCCTCGACGAGTTCACGCCGCAGGCTGCTGGCGACTACGTCTCCGGACCGAACCATGTCTTGCCAACCGCTGCAATGGCGCGCGTGCGCGGCGGTCTTAGCGTACTTGATTTCGTCCGCATAATCGGCTGCCAGCAGGTTTCCCCCGAAGGAATCAAGCGCATCGGCCCGCCCGGCATCACTCTCGCGACCGCTGAAGGCTTGAAGGGACACGCGGAAGCATTCCGCGTGAGGTGCTCTCATGCTTGAAGCGCGCGAAGCTGTAAAGAATCTACGCGAATACCACCCGCCTCTTGCCGGACGCACCGGCCTGCGCCTCGACTTTAACGAGAGCACTGTGGGATGCTCGCCCCGTGTCCTGGCTCGTCTACGTTCGCTCGACGCCGAGTTGCTCGCCCGTTATCCCGAGCGCGAGCCGGCAGAAAAACAAGTCGCAAGTTTCCTCGGACTCGATCCGGCGCAGGTTCTGCTAACCAACGGCGTCGACGAAGCAATCCATCTGCTCTGTTCCGCCTATCTCGATCCCGGAAGCGAAGCGCTCATTGCCGTGCCAACATTCGCGATGTACGCGGTGTTCGCGCAAGCCGAAGGCGCCCGCGTTATCGAAGTGCCTGCCGGCGACAACTTTGCATTTCCCGCGCAAGAAATGCTCGCTAAAATCAGCTCGCGCACGCGCCTCATCGCCATCGCGAATCCAAACAACCCCACCGGCGCCGCAGTAGCGGAAAGTGTCCTGATGCGGATCGCGCAAGCCGCGCCACAAGCCGCGGTGCTTATCGACGAGGCGTACTTTGAATTTCACGGCGAAACGGTGATCGACCAACTGCGACTTACTCCAGCGATCGAAAATCTTTTCATCGCGCGCACCTTTTCGAAGGCCTACGGCCTAGCCGGTTTGCGAATTGGCATTCTTGCGGGAGACCCCCACCAAATGGCGATGGTTCGGCGGGTCGCGTCACCCTACAGCGTGAACGCAGCCGCGCTCGCAATTTTGCCCGAGGCTCTGCAAGACCAGGATTACGTCGCCCACTATGTCGCCGAGGTGCGCGGCAATCGCGAGCAATTGCAACATGAGCTAGGAGATCTCGGATTGCAATACTGGCCGAGCCACGCCAACTTTGTGCTCGTTCGCATCGGCTCCGCCCATGCAGAATTTGTTAGAGCCTTGCGCGACCGCGGAATCCTCGTGCGCGACCGAAGCTCCGATCCCGGATGCGACGGTTGTGTCCGCTTGAGCGTCGGAACTCACGAAAATACGCAAACTCTCATCACCGCGTTGCGCGAAGTGGTCGAGCAGCTTGGTCTCCGAGCTCCTTCAGAGATTGCGCGAAACGGAGTGCGCGCGTGAGAAAAGCCAAGCTGCATCGCAAAACCGCAGAAACGGAGATTCAAGTTGCGCTGACCGTCGAGGGTCGTGGAAAGTATGAAGTGTCCACCGGTATCCGGTTTCTCGACCATATGCTGGAATTATTCGCGCGTCACGGCGGATTTGATCTGAACCTTGTCGCGCGCGGCGACCTCGACGTCGATCAACATCACACCGTTGAGGATGTCGGCATCACCCTGGGCGAGGCGTTCGATCGCGCACTGGGCGACCGGCGCGGCATTCTACGGGCCGGCTATTTTCTCATGACCATGGATGAGACTCTAGGGCTCGCCGCCGTCGACTTCGGCGGTCGTGCAGTTGCCGTAGTTCAGACGAAGGTTCGCGCCACGCGCGTCGGCGATCTACAGTCCGAATTGATCGCTGATTTTTTTGAAGGCTTCGCCCGCGGAGCCCGTGCCAACGTTCACGTGCGCGTGATGTACGGACGATCGAGCCATCACAAAATCGAGGCGTTATTCAAGGCGTTCGCGCGTGCTCTGCGTGTCGCCTGCTCGCGCGATCGCCGTCTGGGACAAATGCTGCCAAGCACCAAGGGGCTCCTATGATCGCCATCGTCGATTATGGCGCGGGCAATCTGAATTCGGTGAAGAAAGCCTTCGACCATCTCGGCGCTAATGTTGTCGTGACCTCAGAGCCTGAGAACATCGCAACCGCCGACAAGATAGTGCTGCCCGGCGTCGGGCATTTCTCCGCCCTCGGCGCGCTTGTCAACATGGGCCTGCGAGAAGCAGTGCTGCGAGCCGCCCGCGCCGGCAAGCCGCTACTCGGAATTTGCCTCGGAATGCAGTGGCTCTTCGACGGCAGCGACGAAGCTCCCGAATTGCCAGGAGCGGGAATCTTCGCCGGACGATGCCGCCCGTTTCCGTCGTCCGTGAAATCACCCCACGTCGGATGGAACTCGCTGACAGTTCGCGAAGGTTCGCGCTTGTTGCGCGGCGTCGCCCCCGAATCCTTTGTCTACTTCACCCATTCGTTTCACGCTCCCGTAGTTTCCGCGACCGCTGCCGCCACCGAATACGGAGCACCTTTTTCCGCCGTCGTCGAGCAAGAAAATATTTTCGGGGTACAGTTCCATCCGGAAAAATCGTGGAACGCGGGCCTCCTCGTGCTCAAGAATTTCTGTGAGCTTGATTCATGAAACATCGACCGATCGGATTCGATAATTGCTGACCAAGCGCATCATCGCCTGCCTCGATATGGACGGCGGCCGCGTTGTGAAAGGCGTGCAGTTCGTCAACCTGCGCGACGCTGGCGATCCGGCGGAATGTGCCACCGCCCACGCTCGCGATGGCGCCGACGAAATCGTTCTGCTCGACATCACGGCCACCAGCGACAAGCGCAAAACGATGCTCGATGTCGTCTCGCGCACAGCGCGCTCGTTGTTCGTTCCCTTCACCGTAGGCGGAGGAATCCGCGAACTCTCCGATGCCTCCGAAGTATTCGATGCCGGCGCCGATAAGATTGCGATCAACTCAGCTGCGGTAAAAGACCCCACGCTGATCGGAAAAATCGCCGCACGCTTCGGTTCGCAAGCCGTCGTAGTGGCGATCGATGCGCGGCGAGTAAGCAACAGCTCGATAAAAAGTGGCTACGAGGTATTTGTTGCCGGAGGGAGCACGCCTACAGGCCGAGACATGCTGCATTGGGCGCGCGAGGCGGCCGATAGCGGCGCCGGAGAAATCCTGCTGACGTCGATGGACCGCGATGGTACGAAATCCGGCTTCGATTGTGAATTGACCAAGCTCGTAGCCGACGCAGTTTCGATTCCTGTAATTGCCTCCGGCGGCGCTGGATCCCCGCAACATTTCATCGATGTATTTCGCGACGGCCGCGCCGACGCTGCTCTCGCCGCTTCCATCTTCCACTTCGGCCTTGAAAACATCGGACAGTTAAAGCTCCAACTCCAAGCCGCGAATGTTCCCGTGAGGTGGCCGTGCTGATCCCCTCGATCGATCTCATGGGCGGCAAAATCGTGCAGTTGGTTCAGGGGGAAAAGAAGAAATTAGAATTCGATAACTTCGACTACTGGATTGATCGCTTCTCGAAGTATCCGATCGTTCAACTCATCGACCTCGATGCCGCCCGCGGCACTGGCGATAATCGCCTGATCGTCAAGCAGATTGTCGCTCGGCTGAATTGCCAGGTTGGAGGCGGCATTCGCGACATCGAAACTGCGCAAGAGCTTCTGCACCTCGGCGCGCAAAAGGTAATCATCGGCTCCGCCTTGTTAACCGCAGGCCGAATCAATCGCGAATATGCGCGCGCATTGTCTGAAGCGGTCCCAACCGCGTCGCTCATGTTCGCTCTCGACTCACGCGGAGGCAAAGTTGCGATCGACGGATGGCGAACCGAGACGGCGGTCACGGCCTTCGATATGATTCACGAGCTGGAACCATTTTGCGGAACGTTTCTCTATACGCACATCGACACGGAAGGTTTGATGAACGGAATTCCGATGGACACGGTGCAGGAGATCCGCCGCGCCACTGCCCGCCATCTCGTCGTAGCGGGCGGCATTACCGAGCAGCGGGAGATCGATAGTCTCGACGCTCTGGGAATTGATGCCGTTGTAGGTATGGCGCTGTACAGCGGAAAAATCCTCGGCTAAAGAAATATTGCTGTGCGAGTGTACGGGCAGCTCTTGGAAAAGATGCCGAGG
Organism: uncultured Acidobacteriaceae bacterium; assembly: GCA_963800565.1. Classification (GTDB taxonomy): domain Bacteria; phylum Acidobacteriota; class Terriglobia; order Terriglobales; family Acidobacteriaceae; genus Acidiflorens. The sequence continues at coordinate 280,141 of CAWDBM010000006.1, read as the reverse complement.
TCGACGCACCCGTCTTGAAGGAAGCCCAGCCGCAATAACGCAGTCCCCAGCGGACGCCTACAAACCATGTCTCAACCCTTGCGCCCCTTACGCTTCTTTGTCGTCGAAAGTTTTCGAATCACCTCGCTCGGCAAAGGCACGCTCTTCAATCGATGAGCTTCCGTCGGATGCGCCGCCGCCCACACGTGCGTCTCCGAGCCCTCCATCACCAGTTCGCCATCCCGCGAAAATTCGTGCCTGATCACAAAACTGCTCTTCTTCCATACCACGAGCGAAGATTCCGCCAACAGTTCGTCGCCATACGTTGAAGGAACGATAAATCGAGCCCGCGCTTCCACCAACGGAATGCCAACCACGCCATGGGCCTTGAACAAATCGCCCAGCGGAAGTCCGGCCGCACGAAACAGCTCCGATGTGCACTGATCGAACCAGCGGAAATAGTTGGCATAGAAAACAATGTTGGCGGGATCGCAATCCCCAAACTCGACCCGTATGCGGATGCGGTTGACGAACATGTTCATTTTCCTTTAAACAAAGCGCGTTGTGAAAAACAGACGACGGCGTTACGCAGCAGAGGCCGCCCCTCAGTCTTATGCCGGATGCTTAATCTCAATCATAAGGATATTGATTTCAAGCGGCCCAAGGTTCTCGACCGTGTGCGGGGGAAGCGGTTGTGTCCGCTGTGCGCAAGGAGTTTTGGGCTCCGCCCCAGCCTGGCGGCTGTCAAACAAAACGCCGCCATTCTCATCTCTTCGGATGAAATGACTGAAGCTCTCGACATAAGCGACGCCACCCCAGCAGTGTGTGTGTAGCGGCACCATCTCTCCGGCCGCGATGCGGGTGCGGATAACACGAACCTGCTCGTCTTCCAGCAACAGTTCATGATGAGCCGGCGCGGCTATCAGCGCGTCGAGCGAATCGGGCCAAGGCCAGCGTTTCGGATTCGGAATAACGGGATTCTCGCTCACACGTTTCTCGACTGGGTAATTCTACAAAAACTGTGCCATCCCGTCTGAAGCATTCCCTCCACGCAAAAAAATGACCGAAACCGCTAAGCGGTCTCGGTCAGCAACATCCAGCTTGCTGCGGTTATCGATTGCCTTATTTATTGTCTTCTCTCGCTTCCGCAATGTGAGCCTGGTGACCGGCTTCGGATACAGCCGCCACGAACGCTTCTCCGCTTCGCGGCGTTGCAGCGTGGCCCGACAGAATGTTGCGGAACATCATGTGGTGGCCGTAGATGGCGCGCGTCGAATCGTTATCCTGCTCGACCACGGCGCCTTCCAGCGTCAAGCCTGCGAACACGCCTTTCGAGCGTGAATAAGTCAAAACTTCAGTGTTCAGCAATACGTCAGTTCCCGCAGAAGTGTGGCGACCGACTGGCCCCGCTGCCACCGATCCTTCACCGGTCATTTCGAACTTGCTCGAAAGCAGATGCTGCAAACCACGGTCGTTCATCACCAGCATGACCAGGTCTACACCTTCGACTCCGATCTGCAATCCCCAGCTTCCACCGCCGACTGAAACGAATGCCGGAGCGCTCCAACCATCGGCAGTGCGGCACGATGCCACGCCGCGCCCGTGCTTGGCGCCAAAGATGAAGCCGCCTTTGACCATGTTCGGCACAATCACGACGCACTTCGCGCCGTGCAACACTTCCTCCGGAATCCCTTTGTCGGGCGCCGACATGATCGCTTGCAGAACGTCCACGGATTTTTGCATGCGCTCGACGGTGTCTTCACGATCCGAGCCTGCGAACGCGAACGTTCCAGCCAAGCCGATCAAACTCATTAACACCAGCGACAGTATCTTTTTCATAAATTGTTCCTTTCAGAATCTGCGGACCTAAGAGGGGAAGACTCCAGATGGGCTGACTTAGCTCAGATGACCTGAAAGAGAGAGAAGAAGTGCTCGTCTCAAGATCTATAATCGCACCGCGGTACGGAACATATCTGATCCACATTGCTCACTTTTTGACTGAACTCCTCCCATCCGATGTGAGCAATCTTGCACAGAATAAATAATCGGAACATGTCATCGTCATGCTGGCGAAAGGGACACACTCGAAGGGGAACCGCTAATGGAACGCACGCTTCGCCGATGGCGAGATCGTTTTCGACGACGGATGGCCTCAACCAAGGCATCCGTCGCGAATCTGTTCGCCGCCGTGACCCCGCCAGTCCGCGGTTTCGCTTCGCAAAGAATGTGCCCGTTTTGCGGATTAATCACCCCGCGCTCGAAGACTTCATGCCTTGAGTGCGGCAAATCGCTAGCGCCGGCAACAAGGTAGCGAATATTAAGGGCAGCTCATTTTCGGCGACCCTCGAATGAGACTAGGAGATCAATATGCTATGGACAATTTTTGTAGTACTGCTAATTCTGTGGCTGTTAGGTTTCAGCCTCCATATCGCCGGCGGCCTGATTCATATCCTGCTGGTAGTTGCGCTCGTCATACTTGTCATTAACCTGGTGAGTGGCCGGCGCATTGCCTGAGGGGAGTTACCGGTCTCAGCCAGGCCACAGATTCAGGTCTCCGACTTCGGTTCGTCGGAATGCACATACCTAAATGTGTGTCCGAGTCAACGTGCCCTTGGCCGAGGTCGTCCGCGTAGCCGTCACTATTTTGGGTTCGTCCTTGGTTGTCGTCGTCCTTACGGAACCCTTAGCAGTTCGTTGAGTCTTGGTTTTCCTCGTGACCATCGTCTCTAGCCTCTCGGAATTGGAGTGGGATTTCCGAAAGTCGGCGCGCCAATCAACCTCGCGAACGCGCTCCACCTATGCTCAACGCGATTCCGCCCGCAATCAACACCACGCTAATAATCGGCGAAACCCGCTCGCTATGAGTGGTCTCTACTCCCAGCTTCGCACCGCCGATCTTAACCCCCTCGCTCTGAGTGTGCGGGATAGGTACCACCAAAGAAGCGACGCCGAGCACAATTAAGATGATTCCGGCAGGCAACAGAATTTTCATATCGAGTCCTCATGGTGAAAGGGAGCAGCATGCTCCGTAAAACAGTCAGTCGTGCAGCACCACACCGAGCAGCGAGCTGTGAACTTGCAACCCGCCTTCCGGCCCACCCGAGTAATCCACAAACCCCAGCTTCCTAAAGCGGTTCATGAAAAAGCTTACCCGCGAACGCGTCGTCCCCACCATCTCCGCTAGACTCTCCTGGCTGATCTTCGGAATCACCGTCTCCGGCACGCCCTCCTTGCCAAAGTGAGCCAGCAGCAGCAGCACTCGCGCCAATCGCTTTTCGCTGGAGTTAAACAACTGGTCAACCAGATCTTCTTCATAGCGCACATTTCGCGCCAGCAAATACGCCACAAACATCTCCGAAAGCGCCGGTTCGCGATGCAACACGTCCATCATGACTTTCTTGTCGATGCGTTGAATTTCGCAATCCGTCATGGCCTCCGCCGACCCCATGCGCAGCGCCTGCCCGGCCAGCGATCCCTCGCCAAAAAAATTCCCGTCGGCCAGCAGGCCAATCGTCGCTTCGCGCCCCGTCTTCGAGACAACGGTAAGCTTCACTTTGCCTTTTTGTATGTAGAAGACGGAGTCCGCCCTGTCCCCCTGAGCAAAGATTCCTTCCTTCTTCGCAAAACTCAGGTTCTTCCGGCCATCGCCGATCGTAGCCAAAAAAGTGTCGGGGTTGAATCCGTGAATCTTCCGCTTGGACAACGGAGTGGTGCCCATCTATCGCAATTCTACTGCTCAAAGTACGCTTCTACGCAAAAATTCTCGACGTTTCAAGCGTAAAACCGGGAGCGGAAGTACGCATCGTGACCCCACGTTTGTGGATTCGGCGCCGTAGCGCCGTGCCTCCCATGCCCCAACCGCTTCTTCCTCAGAGATCTACCTTCCCGTCACGTATGCCTTGCCAGACTTCAGGGGAAAAGGAAGCGTCCTTCCCGGTTTTTCCGTGGCGACCGGGGTTCGCCGGTTCGCTGTGACTCGCCCGTCGCGAGACGACACGCCCCCTTTGAGCGTCCGGCCTCTGAGCCCTGAGGCTCGCCTCGCGGCGCTGGCCTGGCTTCACGTTGAGCACGAAATGAACCGTCGCCCACAGGAAGTGGGCTCCGTCAGCTTTCGCCACCAGTGCATCCACCGACTGCAACGCCGAAGCCGATAATTCCAGGTGGTCGACCAGCATCACAATCGGCACCTCGGGCCGCGCCCGCTTGATCTCATCCGCAATGGCTGTGCCACCCACATGGGATAGATGATGCTCGAGAACAACTGCGTCCACCGGCCTCGACATCAAAAGGCGTAGACCGTCAGAGCCGTTGGTCGCGGTTGCCAGTTGATACCCCTTCTCCTGCAATACCCTGAGCTGACTCGGATCCCTATGTATACACAGTAGAGTGCTGGCGGTACCCATCAGGCTAATGTACAAACGGAGGCCCCAGAATGCTGTTCAAAATTGCTCACCGGCGGGTTGAATTACACGCGGAATGCCTAAGACGGCGGAAGCTAACGATGCCGGAGGACTGTGGCTGCAGCTTAGTCTAGGACTGTGCAATTTTGAACAGACAGTTCCGAACGGCACTTCTAACCTGTTGCGATAGGTCGCTAGGTCACGGATGCGAAGAAGCGATGCGGCCACTTCCCCGTTTCGCGTTGTTCTTCTCTGGTGGCGCGGCAGCAGCAAGCCGCGCCACATCTTCTAATAATGTGGTCAAGGTCTTTTGTAAACCACCCCGCCCTTCATCACAAACTCCACCTTCTCCATCACAGAAACATCCGCCAGCGGATCGCCCGGCACCGCGACAATATCCGCCAGTTTCCCCGCCTCAACCGTTCCCAATTCTTTTTGCGTTCCGAGCAACTCCGCTGCGCTGGACGTAGCTGCGCGTATCGCCTGCGCCGGAGTCATCCCAAACTTCACCATCGACGAAAATTCCTTCGCCGGGTTAATCTTCCAATCGAATCCACCCGCGTCCGTTCCAAAAGCAATCTTAACCCCTGCCCGCATCGCTCGCCGAAACGTGTCTTCATGAATCGAAATCATCTTCACCCACACCGGAGCGCCCGTCGCCGCGCGTCCCTGCGCCACATATTCACCAACGTAAATTGTCGGCACATAAAAAATTCCCCGCGTCGCCATGGTCTTCAAATCCGCATCCGTGATGTAGTTCCCATGCTCAATCGAATCCACTCCCGCCTCGACCGAATTATGAACTCCATTCAGCGCCATGGCATGAGAAGCCACCTTGCGCCGCTCCCGATGCGCCTCATCCACAATCGCCCTTAGCTCGTCCATCGTGAATGTCGGTATATCGTCAAGCACTCCATCGTCGCGCACCCAATACGACCGGTCGCTATAAACTTTGATCCAGTCCGCCCCGTGACTGATCTGCTCCCGCACCGCCTGCCGCGCATTGTCCGCGCCATCCACCAACTGCACCCCATGCGGCACCGCCACATTAGGCGCATAGCCCTGCAACGGATAAGCCCCCGTAACATCCAGCGCCCGCGTAGCCGCCTGCATGCGCGGCCCAGGAATAATCCCGTTGTTGATCGCCTTCTTCACGTCGACGTCGGCATAGCCCGCGCCCTCCGTCTCCACATCGCGGATCGACGTGAACCCATACTCCAGCGCCCGCCGCGCATTTACCGTCGCCAGAATCGTTCGATACTCCGGCGACTCCTTCAACAACTGCTCGTCATAATCCGCAGCCGTGATGTCTCCCTGCAGCAAAATGTGTGTATGCGTATCCGTCAGCCCCGGCAAACACGTAGACTGCGATAGATCGATCACATCCACTCCGCTGGGAACGGTCGCCGCAACCTCCTTGATCTTTCCATCTTCCACCACGACCACCACATTCTTGCGCAGTGAATCCCCTCGCCCATCAAAAAGATTCCCGCACTTCAATGCCACCGTCTTTGGCGTCGGTGGAGTCGTCACATTCGACATCTGCGCCACGCAGTATCCACCCGTCGCAACGGCCAAACAAAGCACTGAAATTACTCGCTTCATCATTCCTCCAGATAAGTAGCGCCGGCATCCTGCCGGCTGTCGCGAGAGCTTGCTCTGAGCTTGCCGAAGGGGCGTCCTCGCCCCCGCCTGCGGCACGATTCGCGCCGGATAACCGTCCGGGAAGGGCACGACTTCAGTCGTGCCAACCAGAGCCAACAAAGACATGGCTTTAGCCCCTGAGGCACACCGCGAGTCATTTCTAGATACCTACTTATTTTCCTTCCCCTTTAGTCTTATCTTCTGCAGGCGGCGCCACCGCTCCCGGCATCACTTTCAGCGGAGCTGACCGCTGCTCATCCAACTCCGGATGCGGCAACGGCTTCCGCGGCAGCATCTGATCGCGCATCGCTGTGTTGTAGACGAAGATCGCCTCCACCGTAGCCGCCTGCGCCAGGTCGGGAGCCTGCAGCCGTTCGTACGTGTCCATGTTCGAATGATGCGTCCGCGAGCCGTAGTCGAGCCGGTCCTGTATGAACTGGAATCCCGGAATCCCAACCGCATCAAACGATTCGTGATCCGTCCCGCCAGTATTGCGCGTAGTGATCGTCGTCACCCCAATATCCTTCAGCGGCTCCATCCACTGTGCAAAAATCGGACCCTCCGCCGCATTCTCCTGCAAATAAATCCCGAGAATTTTGCCCGTGCCATTATCGACATTGAAATAACCCGAAATTTTCGTCTGCTCCGGCTTCAACACGATAGGCCCGCCCGCCTTGCGCATCCACTCCGGCTTGTCCAATTCTTCAGGAGCCGTCGAAAGCGGCACATAGCCAAAATGCAGCTTCACATAACCCGCCGAGCCAAACAGTCCCTGCTCCTCGCCCGTCCACAGGCCGATGCGAATCGTCCGCCGCGGCTTCACCTGCAGCGCGTTTAGAATCCGCATGACTTCCATCGCCACTACCGTGCCCGCGCCATTGTCCGTAGCGCCCGTCCCCGCGATCCACGAATCCAGATGCCCTCCCACCATCACCACCTCATCCTTCAGCGACGGATCAGTCCCCGGAATCTCCGCGATCGTATCGAACCCATGCTCATGGTCGCCGAAAAACTTGGAATCGATATTCATTTCAATGCTTACCGGCACATTAGCCTTCAGCAGCCGATACACACGCCCGTAATTCTCAATTGCCGTCACCGCCACCGGAACCGGATCGATATCATCACGCAGATAAGACATCTTGGTCAAAAATGATCCGTTATCGTCAAAGATCGTCCCGCCCGATCCGCCGCTGTTCATCCCGTCGCGGCTAGGCAGAATCACTGCCAGAGCATGTTCCGAAGCCAAAAACTTCGCCGTCTTCTCCCGCAAGTTCCGCCGTTTTATATAATCAGGGACTCTCTCCGAAAACGACTTGGGCTTTTCCAGCGGATAATCCGCAACCTTGGCGAGATCCTTGTCGTCCATCCGCGTGAACAGCGGCTTATCCACCGGATTCACTTCCCGCATCTCTCCCAGGAAAACAATCTTTCCCGCGAGCTTGCCCTTATATTGATCGAAATCTTTTTCATCCTTGATATCAACCCACACCGCTTGCCCATTCACCGCGCCATTAGTAGAAGGCGACCAGGGCGCCGCCTGCGCAATAAAAACCGCCGTATCCGGCGACGTCATCCTCACCCACGTATTCAGCTGCTGCCACCCCATCCCAAACTCGCCCCAGTCTTCGAGATGCGCGTTGCTGCACCCCATCGCCGTCAGTTGGTCGCGAGTCCAATCGTTGGCCTTCTTTACATTAGGAGACCCCGTCAGCCGCGGACCAATCCCATCCGCCAACCCCGACGCATACTCCATCACATGCGAATGCGCGATGCCCTCATCTCGAATCCGCTGGTACATCGTGTAATCAATAATTTCTTTGGCAGGCTGCGGCTGTTCGTACGAAGGCTTGTCTCCGTCGGAAGCTGCTGCCTTCTTATTCTTGTCCGCAGCCGAAATCGATAGCGGCAAAATAAAGCACAGCAGCAAGGCAAAACTAATCGTGAAAGTGGTCTTCATTGGCATGGATTCGGTTTTCTCCCAGAAAAAAGTTCTCCAGAAGAGTAGCAGAAATGCGATCGTCAGTGACAACCCGTGTGGAGCGGACACTCTTGTCCGCTGCTTGGGACTCGTAATCTGACTCTGCCGCGGCGTCTGGCCCCGCGAAGCCACGCGCCTGCCGCAGCTCAGCGCGTAATAACTACCCACATGTGCCGATTTAGCCGCAAAGCCGCCTCAGTATTGTCAAGCACTTGCGATATGTACATAATCGTATATACAACCATGCAATAACAAATGTTCCACGTGGAACATTCGTACATACACAAATGCACTTACGAATGTTCCACGTGGAACATATCTCCCATCCGCCGACCTCCAGCGCCGACAACTGGGTACCGGGTACCGGCCACTGGGTGCTGCCCTATGAGAAGCGGACCTTCACGTCCGGCCCCTTGTCCAGATGTATGCTCTCAATGAACCGCACCCGTCCCGTCTTTAAGGTCAGGATCACCGACGAGGTCCGGGTCCCTTCGGCAAAGAAGCGGACGCCTTTCAGCAGCGCCCCTTCGGTCACTCCGGTCGCGCCGAAGATCATCTGCTTGCCAGGAGCCAGGTCTTCGGCTTCGTAGATTCTCTTCTTATCTTTAATCCCCATCTTCGCGATGCGCTCTTCCAGTTCGGGCGTGTCCACCACCAGGCGGCCTAGCATGTATCCGTTCAGGCAGCGGATGGCGGCCGCGGTGATCACGCCTTCGGGAGCGCCTCCCGAGCCCATGACGGCATGTACCCCGGTGCCCATCACCGCGGCTGCTATGCCCGCCGACAGGTCGCCGTCGCCGATCAGCTTGATGCGAGCTCCTGCCTTCCGAATTTCGCTGATCAGCTTCTCATGGCGCGGACGGTCGAGTACTACTATGACCAGGTCGTCAACGCCTCGCTGCATGCGCCGTGCGATGTTCTTTAGGTTGACGGCTACGGGGGCGTCGAGTTCGATGGCGTTCTTGCAGGAGGGGCCGACTACGATCTTCTCCATGTAGCAGTCGGGAGCGTGGAGCAGGCCGCCTTTCTCGGATGCCGCGAGGACAGTGATTGCTCCGGGCGCGCCGGTGGCGCAGAGGTTGGTTCCTTCGAGCGGATCGACGGCTATGTCGACCTGTGGAACGTCGCGTCCGTCCTTGTAGGGGCCGCCTACCTGCTCGCCTATGTAGAGCATGGGAGCGTCGTCGCGTTCGCCCTCGCCGATCACGATGGTGCCGTGCATGGGGACGGTGTCCATGGTCTTGCGCATGGCCTCGGTCGCGACCTGGTCGCTGAGCGGACGGTCTCCCTGGCCCATGGTGCGCGCCGACTCGATGGCGGCGTTTTCGACTACACGCAGAAATTCCAGCGCCAGATCGCTTTCCAGGTTCTCGCCAAAATTCTTTGCGTGGGGCTCGAGACGGGTGGTTTGGGTAGCCATGACTCCTCCTGAAGGTAGAAGCGCGACATGGAAATATATTCTCTTCGGCGGCGAGATGGAAGGGCTGGGGTCACAGTTGAAGGGCTGGGGTCACAGTTGATAGTGGGTCTCTTGCCGAACGCCAACCTGAAGGATAGTTACGGCACGGCTGAAGCCGTGCCCTTTCAAAGCGAATCCGAATCAACGCCAATTCAAATTGACCAAACGGGGTTGCTAGAACGCGTCAATCCCCGTCACGCTGGCTCCGATGATCAAGGTGTGGATGTCGTGGGTGCCTTCGTAGGTTTTTACGGATTCCAGGTTCATCAGGTGGCGCATGATGGGGTAATCGTCGGCTACTCCGTTGGCTCCCAGGATGTCTCTTGATAGGCGGGCGCATTCGAGGGCCATCCAGACGTTGTTTCTTTTGGCCATGGAGATGTGCTGGTGCTCTACTTTGCCGGCGTCTTTCAGGCGGCCTACCTGCAGGACTAATAGCTGGGCTTTGGTGATTTCGTTGATCATCCAGGTTAGTTTTTCCTGGATTAGTTGGTGCGAGGCTATGGGTTGGTCGCGAAATTGTTTTCTTAGTAACGAATATTGCAGGGCGCAGTCGTAGCAGGCCATGGCGGCGCCTACGGCTCCCCAGGAGATGCCGTAGCGGGCCTGGTTTAGGCACATCAGCGGAGATTTCAGGCCTCCGGTGCCGGGGAGCAGGTTGGATTCGGGGATGTGGACGTCTTGCAGCGAAAGGCCTGAGGTTACGGAGGCGCGCAGCGACCACTTGCCGTGAATGTCGCTGGCTTTGAAGCCGGGGCGGTCGGTCTCGACCAGGAAGCCGCGAATTTTGTCGTTTTCATTTTCAACTTTGGCCCAGATCACGGCTACGTCGGCTATGGTGCCGGAGGTGATCCACATTTTTTCTCCGTTGAGGATGTATTCGTTGCCGACTTTTTTGGCGCGGGTGCGCATGCCTCCGGGGTTGGAGCCGAAGTCGGGCTCGGTCAGGCCGAAGCAGCCTAGCTTTTCTCCTTTTTGCATGGCGGGGAGCCAGGTATTTTTTTGCTCGTCGGAGCCAAAGGTGTAGATGGGATACATGACCAGGGCGGAGTGCACACTGACGAAGGAGCGGACGCCGGAGTCTCCGCGCTCTAGTTCCTGGGTGACCAGGCCGTACTCCACATTTGACATGCCGGCGCATCCATATCCGTTTAATGACGCGCCGAAGAATCCGAGCTCGGCCATGGGCTTGACTAGTTCGCGGGGGAAGCGGCCGGCGCGGTTGCACTCTTCGATGATGGGGATCAGGTTGTCTTCGATGAAGTGGCGGGCGGTATCGCGGACCAGGCGCTCGTCGTCGGTTAGAAGCGTGTCTAGGCCTATGAAGTCTACTCCGCGGAATTTGATGGCTGGCATTTGTGGGCACCTCTTGTGTGTTGCGGGAAACTAGTTACGGTAGCAGAGGGGTGGCTTGGTGGGCAATGCGCGCGCGGCTTGGTCGGGGGCTTTGGCTAGGGCCTCACCACGGGGGACACTGTGGTACACAGGGGAAGGCTTGGCGATCGGCGTTGGTTTGGTGGATGACAACGAACGCGCTGTTCGGTGAGAATGAATTGGCCTGAGTCAACATCAAGACGAGGTGCGGAGAATTTATGGGCGACACGCGGGAATTTCTGCGGCATACGCTGGCTACGGTTGCTTATCGCGGAGCGAAGGCGATTCGCGGGGCTGGGGCTGAGTTCGCGGAGTATGGAGCGGGCGACACCGGACGCACTCCGGTGAAGATTCTGGCGCATATTGGCGACTTGATGGAGTGGGGGCTGTCGATGGCTGAGGGGAGCAAGAAGTGGCATGATTCTTCTCCGCTGGATTGGGAAAAAGAGTGCGAGCGTTTTTTTGCGACGCTCAAAAGGTTTGACGACTATCTGGCCTCGGAGAAGCCACTGGAAGTGCCGGCGGAGAAATTATTTCAGGGGCCGATTGCCGATGCGCTTACGCACGTGGGGCAGATTGCGATGTTGCGGCGGTTGGCGGGCGTAGCGATCAAGGGCGAGAACTATTTTGTGGCTGAGGTGACGGTGGGGCGGGTAGGGACGGATCAGGCGGCGGCCCGGAAAGAGTTTTAAGAGTTGAGAGTCTGGCGCCCGGCGCTTGGCGTTCTGCTAGTCGCATCATTGGTGAGAGCGGTTGCGCTGAGTAGAATGGTAGGGCGCCGTTTTGATAGACGCGCGCAGGAGGTTCGATGGCTTCGGGTGATACGGCAACGGCTTACGCTGGCGCAGTTCCACAGCTTCCCAATCATAAGGTGAAGGTTAAGAAGCCAGGGCAGCGAGCTTGCAATGAGAAGAATGAAAAGGGAAAGTTCTGCGGCGGGCATCTGAAGCGCTGGTTCTACACGGCGGATGTGCTGGAGAAGGAGTGCGGGTGCGTGGAGAAGGCGTGGGGAGCGGATACGGAAGTGTATCGCTGCGAATTTTGCCAGACACTTTATTTGCCTAGTCCGGAGGATGCGCGCGGGATGAATGTGGCGGGGCCGGGTCAGTTGTCGATATTTGGGCTGACGGTGCCTCCGAAGGAGGGGAAGTAGGGTAGGAAAAGTGGGAAACAGGAAAGGCTTATTCGAGTGACGGGTCACGAGTCACAGGAAAAACCGAAACAATTGGTGCTTGGATTTTCCTGTCGCCTGTCACCCGTCACCTGATTCATTGTGAATACTTCTGAGCTTATCTACGACTGGAATCTTCCGGCTGCGGAGCAGTGGCGTCCGTCGAAGGCCGTGCGGTTGACAGATGAGACTTTGCGGGATGGGCTGCAGTCGCCGTCGGTGCGCGATCCTTCGATTGAGCAGAAGATTGAGATTCTGCACTTGATGGAGGCGCTCGGCATTAACACGCTTGACCTCGGGCTGCCGGGAGCCGGTGCGCGGGCGGTTGAGCATGTGACGGTGCTGGCGCGCGAGATTGTGACGCAGAAGATGAAGATCACGGGGTATTGCGCCGCGCGAACGCACGAGAATGATATTCGTCCGATTGCTGAGATCGTGCAGAAGACTGGGTTGCCGATCGAGGTGGCGGCATTTATTGGATCGAGTCCGATCCGGCGCTATGCTGAGGGGTGGGATGGCGAGTTTCTTTTGCAGACCACGGAGAAGGCGGTTAAGTACGCCGTCTCGCTGGGGCTTGAGGTTATGTACGTCACGGAGGACACGACACGGTGCGATCCCGCTACGGTAAAGGCGCTTAACTCGGCGGCGATCAATTGTGGAGCGCACGCGGTGGTGATCTGCGATACGGCGGGACATGCGACGCCGGTGGGCGCGGGCGCGCTGGTTAAGTTTGTGCTCGACGAGGTGGTTAAGCCTTCCAGGGAAAAAATTCGTGTTGAGTGGCATGGGCATTGCGACCGGGGATTGGCGGTGGCCAATTCGATGGCGGCGCTGGTAGCGGGAGCGGATTGCGTGCATGCGACGGCGCTTGGGATTGGGGAGCGCGTCGGCAACACGCAGATGGATCAGATGCTGGTAAATCTGAAGCTGATGGGCGTCGCTCCTTGGGATCAGCAGGACCTAACGAAACTGAAGCGATATTGCTCGGCCGTGTCGGTGGCTACGGGCGTGCCGATTCCGGCGAATTATCCGGTGGTGGGTGAGGATGCGTTTCGCACGGCCACGGGCGTTCATGCTGCGGCTGTGATTAAGGCTTATAAGAAGAAGGATATTGAGCTGGCGAATGCGGTGTATTCGGGTGTGCCTTCGCATTATTTTGGGCTGGAACAAGTGATCGATATCGGGCCGATGAGCGGGAAGTCGAATGTGCTTTTCTGGCTGGAGCATCGCGGGCTGGCGGCGAGCGACGAGGTGGTTGAGCGCATCTACCGGCGCGCCAAGGCGAGCGACCACACGCTTTGCGAGTCGGAGATTTTGGAGTGCGTGCAGGCACGGTGAGTGCCGCTGCGATGTGGTCTATTCTCTCTTGTCATTCTGAAATTCTTAGGGCACCCACCTACTCCCAAATCCCCAAGCCAATGATAGTGCAACAAATAAGGCTGATGCCGATGATCTTTTCAAGCGGGGGCTTTGGCTTTTCGTCCTCGGTACGAAAGAAGCGGACCCATACATAGACCAAACCTGACAGGCCGACTCCAATGCTAAATAAAGCGCCACCGACCGTCGGATTGGAGTGTGCCGCGTTGTAAACGGGACCTAACATCATCAGCTGCGGGACTCGATTGTAACGCCAATCTGCTACCGCCAATCTGCTACCGCTTGACACTCGATTCGTCGTCCTGTAGTGTCCGCGTGCAAAGGCATACACAAGGAGCCCATGGAATCTGACGATTCGAAGCCTGCCGCGGCGCCGAAATCCCGGCGTGTGCCGGAGGCTTCGCGCAAAAAGTCGGCCGTGGTTACGATTCGCGATGTTGCTGAGCGCAGCGGATTTTCTTCGGCCACGGTTTCGATTGTGCTGAATAATGCGCCGCTGGCGCGATACATTCCTGACATCACTAAAGGGCGCATCCAGCGGGCGGCTTCGCAGCTTGGCTATCGTCCTAATCTGTTTGCGCGTTCGCTGCGAGGACGGCGCAGCCATACGGTCGGCGTCATGGTGTTTGACATGACCGATCCGTATTGCACGCTGGTGCTACGCGGCATCGAAAACACGCTCTATCAATCGTCATTTTTGCCGATTCTTACGGATGTACACAATGAGCGCAGCCGGTTTGAGCGCTATCTGGAGATGTTGCTGGACCGGCGCATCGAGGGGTTGGTTGTCTTGGCGAACTGGCTGTTCGTCGACATCAACGTGCTCGCCGATCTGGAGAAGAACAATATTCCGACCGCGATTGTCGGGCGCGAACTGAATAATGACAGCATCAGTTCGGTGATCGTCGACAACAATCTGGGCGCACGCGCTGCTTTCGAACACTTGTATTCACTGGGGCATCGGAAGATCGCGTTTATCCGCGGGCCGCGCTCGCTGTCGGATACAGAGCCGCGGTGGCGCGGAGTGCGGGCAGCAGCGCGCGAGCGGAATCTGAAACTTGATTCGCGGCTGGTGGTCGATCTGCCGGAGTCGGGCGATCCTTTTTCGAGTTTTGAGGTGGGATATAAGTTGACGGAGGAGTTGCTGCACCGGCGACATCCTTTTACCGCGCTGATGGCTTTTGACGATATGACGGCATTTGGCGCGATTCGCGCGCTGGCCAAGGCGGGAGTGCGGGTCCCCGAAGATTGTTCGGTGGTGGGATTTGACGACGTGGCACCGGCGGCGATTTATTCGCCCGCGCTGACGACGGTGCGACAGCCCATGGAAATTATGGGAACAGCTGCGGCTACGATTGTGCTGGAGGCGATTAACGTGGATGCGAATGCCAGCGCGGAGAAGAAACCCGTGCGGACCATTCACCGTAGAATCGTGCCCGAGCTGATCGTGCGCGAGTCGACTTGTAGTGTGAAGTAGATTCGCCTGCTCGCAGCGGCTAAAGCCCGTACTGAAAAAAGAAGCCCTTGATCACAGCGGTGAACCGCTGCGCCACCCAAAAGCGAGGGCCAAGTAGAATTTTCAGCGTGCTGGTGCCGCTAATCGACTACCACAGCCTCTTTTCGCGTGCCTGCCAGAACGGCCAAGCCCTTATCCAGATCGCCGATCAGATCATCGACGTGTTCGAGGCCAACGGAGATTCGAATCATCTGGTCAGTCACTCCCATTTCCTGGCGCAGTTCTGGCGCGATCATGGCGTGCGAGGTGATGACGGGGATGGTGACAAGCGAGTCGACTCCGCCTAGACTCGGCGCGAGCGTAAATAGACTGAGCGCCTCGGCAACGCGGCAGGCGTCGGCACCGTCGCCGTCGACTTCAAAGCTCAGGACTCCGGCCGCGCCTGCCATTTGCTTTTTGGCGACGGCGTAGTCGACGTGATTTTTGAGGAAGGGATAGTGGACGCGCGCTACTTTCGGATGCTGGCTGAGGAATTCGGCTACGCGGAGGGCACTTTGATTTTGGCGTTCGACGCGGACGGCCAGCGTCTTGATGCCGCGGAGCAGCAGAAAAGCGGCGTGAGGGTCGAGGCAGCAGCCCAGCGTGGTGCGAGTTTGGTGGATCTGCTCGATCAGGTCGCGGCGGCCGGTGGCGATTCCGCAGATGAGGTCGGAATGTCCGCTGAAATATTTTGTGCCCGAATGCAGAACCAGATCGATGCCCCATTCCGCGGGGCGGCAATTGATGGGCGTGGCGAAGGTGGAGTCGATGGTTGAGATCAGGTTGTGCTTGCGGGCTAGGGCTGAAAGTTTTTCGAGATCGACTACGCGGACGGTGGGATTGGTGGGCGACTCGAGGTGGAGTAGTTTGGTGTTGGGCCGGATGGCGCGCTCGTGCTGGGCGATGTCGTTAGTGTCGACGAAGGTGGTTTCGACTCCGAGCTTGGGAAGCCATTGCGACAAAAATTTGGTGACGCCGCCGTAGATGTCGCGCTGGGCGACGATGTGATCGCCGGCCTTCAACAACGAAAGAATCGAGGTGGTGATGGCGGCCATGCCGGAAGAGAAGAGCAGAGCGGCGTCGGTGCCTTCGAGTTGGGCGATGGCGTTCTCGGCGACTGTATTGGTGGGGTTGCCGTAGCGGGTGTAGAAGCTGTCGGTCGGAGTGACGCGGACCTGCTCCTGCAGGTCAGTGACTTCGAAGGTGGAAGTCTGGTAGATCGGCGTGGCCAGCGGGCCGTTTTTTTTAGCGAGGCTGGTGGTGCCACGGACGGCCTCGGTTTCCTGGCGGAATTTGTGCTTCTTCATGCTGAATCTCCTCGGCGAATCAGACCGTTAGCTTTGTACGGCTGCGGCATTCAATGCGGGCACGGGCGCTAGCCACTCAGCGGATCTGGCGTGACGGCCGTTTACCAGTTTGTCGAATTCGTGTTGCAGGGCGCGGGTGACTGGGCCGGCCTTGCCGTCGCCAATGGTGCGGAAATCGATTTCGCGGAGGGCGACTACTTCGGCGGCGGTGCCGCAGACAAAAACTTCGTCGGCGATGTAGAGCTGGTCGCGCGAGATGGGTTCTTCGACGACCGAGTAGCCCAAATCGCGGGCGAGCGTGATGAGGCTGTCGCGCGTGATGCCTTCGAGAATTCCGGCGCGCGGTGTGGTGGAGATCGTTTTCTCTCCGTTTTTGTCGCGAACGATAAACAGATTTTCACCGGTGCATTCGGCTACGTAGCCATCGGGGCCGAGCATGATGGCTTCGTCGAAGCCGGCGCGGTGGGATTCGGTTTTGGCCAGGATCGAGCTGACATAGTTTCCTGAGACTTTAGCCTTGGTCATCATGATGTTCGGGTGCAGGCGGGTGAAGGAGGCGATATTGGCGCGGATGCCGCGCTCTTTGGCCTCGGCGCCTAGAAAATTCTTCCACTCCCAGACGGCCACTACGAAGCGGGGCGTGCCGGATTCGACGGTCATCATCATGGCGCCGTCGAGGTAGATCATGGGACGGATGTAGCAGGCGGAATATTCGTTAGCGGCGATGGTCTGGTTGATGGCGTTCTTCACCTGGTCAGCGGTGACGGGCAGATCGCGGAAGCCGACGATGTGAGCGGAATCGAGGAGGCGCTCGACATGCTCGTTCATGCGGAAGACGGCGGGGCCGTGGTCAGTCGAGTAGCAGCGGATGCCTTCGAAAACGCTGAAGCCGAATTGCATTCCGGCGCTGAGGAAGGGGACGACGCCTTCGCTGGCGGGTCGGAGAGAGTTGTCGATCCAGATATAACGGGCGGCGGCCATAGTGATCCTTGGTAAAGCCGGAATTATTTTAGATTACCTGCGCTGACCGGGCGCGGCAAGTTGCGTTTCTATTGGGCAATCGTGGAGTTGCGAAATCGTTAACCACAGAGGTCACGAAGGTTCACGAAGGAAATCGCGGACGCACACTTTATAATGGCGCGGCATGGAAATGGGACTTGAGAACCGCGTCGCCATCGTTGCGGCGTCTAGTCAGGGGATTGGACGCGCTACGGCGGAGGGCTTTGCCGCGGAGGGGTGCGGCCTGGCGATTTGCGCGCGCAATCGGGAAGCGCTGAGTGCGGTCGCGGAGAAAATTCGCGGCCAGTACAAGACGGAGGTGCTTGCCGAGGCGTTCGATGTGGCGGATGCGGCGGCGGTACGCGATTTTGTCAACTCGGTTGTGGGGAGATTTGGCGGCGTCGATATTTGCGTGACCAATGCGGGAGGGCCGCCGGCCAAGGGATTTCTGGCGACTACGATCGAGGAGTGGAAACGGGCGGTGGAAGTGAACTTCATGAGTGCGGTTTATTTTGCTCATGAGGTGATTCCGCACATGCAGAAGAAAAAATGGGGACGGATTATTACGGTCACGTCGATTACTACCAAGCAGCCGGTGGCGGATCTTGTGTATTCGAATGCGGTGCGGGCGGCGGTGGTGGGGCTGGTGAAGAGTCTGGCGAATGAATTCGGCAAAGATGGCATCCTGGTGAATAATGTTGGGCCGGGATTTACGGCTACCGATCGGCTGAAGGAGTTGGCTCGTTCGCGCTCTGCTGGTTCGGGCAAAAGCGAAGAAGAAATATTTGAGGGGTGGGCGGCGGATACCGCGCTAAAGCGGTTGGGCGATCCGCGTGAGCTTGCGGATGCGATTGTGTGGCTGGCCAGCGAGCGGGCTTCTTATATCACTGGGCAGACGGTACTGGTGGATGGCGGCCTTTATAAGGGGCTGTGATTTTGTTGCGGGAGACATTCTTATGAAGAAGAAAAAAGTGAGTCCGCGGAAAACATCTGCGGTGTCGAAAAAGACTGCGGCTTTGCGCGCTGCCAGCAAGGTCGCGCTTCAGGGCACTTTGCCGAAAGGGAACGCTCGCAAGGGCGAGCTGCGGCATGTTCCTTGGACTTCGATTGCGGTTGAGGCGCTGAACCCCTTGCTGGGGCTGCATTTTGTGGTGGGCGAAAACATTATGCTGGCTCGCGTGCTTTTAAAGAAAGGATGTGTGGTGCCGGAGCATAGTCATCCTAACGAGCAGGTTACTTTTATTGCGGAGGGTGCGCTTAAGTTCAAGATCGACGGCAAAGAGATTGTGGTGAATTCGGGAGAGGTGCTGACGATTCCTCCGAATATGCCGCATTCGGCGGAGGCGCTCGAGGATACGGTGGATTTTGATGTGTTTAATCCGCCGCGCGCAGATTGGATCAATAAGACGAATAATTATTTGCGGTGAGAAGGCGACTTAACCGCAGAGTTCGCCGAGATCGCAGAGAATTTATAGAAAAAACTTTTGTCATTCTGCGTTCTGCTCGGTTCGTCCGTATGATGTGTGTAGTTTAGTGCCTACTATTCAAAATCTGGAGATGATTACGCGCCTGCGTTGTATTGCTTGCGGCGCTACGGCTGATTCGGCGGCTGCGGATTTTCGCTGCGCCGCCTGTGGCAATCTGCTGGAATTTATTTTTCCGGGCTGCGCTCCGGCGGTTACCGCTTTCGACCCGGCTTTATTGAAGGCGCTGTGGCTGGCGCGTCGCACTTCACGCGAAGCGCTTGACCAGAGCGGTGTCTGGCGGTTTCGCGAACTTCTTCCCCATATTCCTCCTGAGCATGCTATTACGCTGCGGGAAGGGAATACTCCGCTCTACGAGATGCCTCGGTGCGCTCGCGCTGCGGGAATGAATCATCTACTCGCTAAGCATCAGGGGATGAATCCTACCGCGTCGTTTAAAGATACGGGGATGACGTTGGCGGCTTCGTCGGCTCATCAGAAGAAATTTAAGTGGGTGGCTTGCGCTTCTACGGGAAACACTTCGGCTTCGATGGCGGCTTATGCGGCGCGGGGTGAGATGCATAGCCTGGTGTTGATTCCGGAGGGGAAAATTTCGTGGGGCAAGCTTTCGCAGTCGCTTGACTATGGGGCGCTCACTTGCCAGTTGCGCACGGATTTCGATGGATGCGTGCGGATACTGAATGAACTGGTGCGGCAGAAGCCGGTGTATTTGCTGAATTCGGTGAATCCTTATCGCATTGAGGGTCAGAAAACGGCGGCGATCGAATTGATGGAGCAACTGGGGTGGGAACCGCCGGACCATATTATTGTTCCGGGAGGGAATCTTGGGAACAGTTCGGCGATCGGGAAGGCGTTGACTGAGATGCGTGAGCTACGGCTGATTTCGCGGCTGCCTAAGCTTTCGATCATCCAGGCGCAGGGGGCGAATCCGTTTTATCGCAGCGTGCGTGAGTTTGGCGGGAAGAAGCTGGAGCCGATGACGGCGGACACGCTGGCTACGGCGATACGGATTGGGAATCCGGCGTCATGGAAGAAGGCGCTGCGCGTGTTGCAGGCTACGGGCGGTGAAGTTGAAGAGGTCAGCGAGATCGAGATTGCGATCGCTAAGGCTGAGATTGGGGCTGATGGGATTGGGTGCGAGCCGGCGTCCGCAGTGACTCTGGCTGGGCTGAAAAAGCTGAGGCAGCGCGGATTTGTTAAGGCTGGAGAATCGGTGGTTTTGATTTTGACGGGGCACTTGCTTAAGGATCCGGATTTTACGATTCAGTTTCACCGCGGGGATCTGTTTGAGGGAGTGTCCGATGAATTCGCGGACGCGCAGGCAAAACATTTACAGCGGGCTCCGGTTGTGCTCGATCCGAATCTTGGGACAGTGATTGCAGCGCTCGATGCGGCTGAGAGAAATTCCTGAAATCAAGAAGCCATCGAAGAAAACGCCGAACCTAAACGAAAGAGCTAAAGATGTCTGATGTGGCGCTTGGCATCTACGGATTGGCAATAGGAACTTTCGGCCTGGTTCGGGAGTATCTTCGCGATCGCCTTCCGATTCATTCTGTGGGACGAGACCCCATCTGGCGCAAGAGGCGCATCCTGGCAAGTATTGGGATGCTTGTCATTGGAATTATTTTCTTGATTGCATCAAGATTCTAGGCCCTAGGGGTTGTGCCGGGGCATCTTCCTACAGAAATTCGTAGCACTCTGCCGCAAACTCGTGTATAAAACACAGTTCAACCTCCGTCGCGACGGTTCGCGATTCTGGTTAGGGCGGAATCGGACTAACGCCTTCCATTTCTATTGTTTCGGCCAATTTTGGTCGCCGCGGAATTTGCTCTCAAACTATGCCTTCACGTCCTGCATCTTTAGACAGATCGTTGCGCCTGGCGCTGCCGGCGACTTCCGCCAATCTGGGTCCGGCGTTTGACGCTGCGGCCCTCGCCCTGGATTTCCATCTGCGTTTGCGCGCCGAGCGTGCGCCCGATTTCTTTGTGACCGCAGAAGGCCGCGACGCGCAAATCTGTAGCCGCATGGAAAACCACCTCATCGTCACTACTTATTGCGAGGTGCTGGAATCGGAGAATCGCAAGATTGCGCCGCTGCGGATACATATTGAAAACGAGATTCCGATTGGGCGCGGGTGCGGGTCGTCGGCTGCGGCGCGGCTGGCGGGAATTGCGCTGGCGGTGCATTTTGGGCATTTGCGCTGGAAGGATGATCGGATTGTGGGCGAGGCTTCGATGCGGGAGCAGCATCCGGATAACGCTTCGGCGTGCTGGATGGGTGCGCTGACGGTGGCGCGCATGGCGAATCAGGTACAGGCGCAGGTTGTGGAAGTGAAGCCGAAAGGGAAGTGGCCGCTACTGCTGGCGGTTCCGGATGCTCCGCTATCGACGGAGCAGGCGCGGCGGGTGCTGCCGTTTCAGTATTCGCGCGCCGATGTGACCACCAACATTCAGAATGCGATGCTGCTGCTGGCGGCGTTTACGCAGGATCGTCAGGACTTGCTCTCGTCTGCGCTTGAAGACCGCGTGCATCAGCCTTATCGCGCTCCGCTCTGTCCGCTGCTGCCGGCGTTGAAGGAGTTGACCGGAGAATCGGGTGTGCTGGGCGCAGCGCTCAGTGGAGCGGGGCCGTCGGTGCTGGTGTTTCTTGATCCCAAAGTGCCGACGAAAAAAGCGAAACAGCGGATCGCGGCTCATCTTGCCAAGCGGCGGCTCACAGCGGAACTCATTCTCACGGAGATCGCGCAGCACGGCGGGCGCGATGGGGCCGACTGGAAGAAGCATCACGGGCCGGCGAAAAAGTAGTCGGCTGTCCTCCGCTGCCACGTCGGTCGTATAGTCGGAGTTCTTTCGTGGTGCGAACAAAATGCATAGGTCCTTCGCTTCGCTCAGGATGACAATGAGGGTTTCGATGCGAAGTTCCTACTTTCGGCTCGCTGGCGGCACGATTCCGTTCATGCGCAGATATTCCACCATTTGTCCGTAGTGATCGTAGCCATGCCACGCGAACAGCATCGCGAGGCTGAGGCGCGTGGTTGTCGACTTGCCGTCAAAACTGGGTATTGGCTCCACGACATTTGCCTCGGTAATGGTTGCGGCGGCCTTGTGGGCGTAGGCGTAGGAGTCTTTCAGATATTTGAGGATTTCGGCCTTTGTCTTTACGCTGTCGGGACCCTTTTCGTCGTTAATCTCGACGGGCGGCTTTTCGCCGAGAATCAATGACGCAACCAGGTAGTTGGTGGCGGCGACGTGCTTAATTTGCTCGGCGAATGTGCGGACACCTTTGAACTCGCCATTGGTTGGGGCGAAGCTGTATTTATCCTCTGGCATGGCTTCGGCGGCTGGAACAAAATCATGTTCTACTCTTTTGGTCGCACTGTCGACGACCTGGCCGATGGTTTTCTTTTCGTCTTTCGTTTGGGCTTGGGCCTGGGTCAGGCTAACGCTGCACAAGGCTGAGATGGCAAGCGCGATCGCGATGATAGTTTTCATGTTGCCTCCGGGTAAAGATTAGCGTTGCATCAATCTCTTACTACTGCGGGCGCCAGGTCGAGTTCACTGGCGGTGATGCGGTGGCCGCGCAGGGCGAAGACTCCCAGCGCTAGCACGGCTGCGGCTGCACCCAGAGCGTCGGGGACGCCGATTCGTTTTGCCAGCGCGCCCCAGAGCGTGGCGCCTATGGCCATGCCTCCTTGTAGAACCAGAAGATAAAACGAGAGGGCGCGGGCGCGAATGTAGGAGGGACACATGGTTTGCGCGGCGACGTTCAGGCAGGCGAGGATGCCGATCCAGGCGGTGCCGGCTATGAGCATCAGCGTGCAAAGAAGAATGAAGTTCTCTGTGCGGCCGACAGCGAAGGTCATGACGGCGAAGATGAGGATGGCGGCTCCGACTACGCCATCGACGGATAGTTTTTCGCGCAGGCGGGGAAGCGCCAGTGCTCCGAGAAGCGCGCCGAGGCCGAAACAGCCGAGCAGCAGGCCATACCCGCTTGCGCCGTAGGGAATGGCGATGATCGGCAGCAAGGCTAGAAGAGCGACGGCAGCCAGGCTGAAGGTTCCGGTGCGTAGGAGGACTGATTTTGCGAGGCCGCTTTCGCGCACGTAGGTGAAGCCGTCGGCGATGGCTGACCAGACTCGCTGAGGATTGGGATGAGGCTCGATGGGGCGGCGCCAGCGATAGAGAAAGAGGATGACGCCGAAAAACGAGAGCGCATTCAGGAGAAAAGTCATGCCGCAGCCTACAGCGGCGACGACCATGCCGCCTAGGGCGGGGCCGACGGCTCTGGCTACGTTGAAGCCGGCGGAGTTGAGGGCGACGGCGGAAGCGTGTTGCCTGCGCGAGACTAATTCCGGCGTGATCGCCTGCCAGGCGGGATCGTTCATCACCGCACCCAGGCCCAGCAAAAAGGTGAAGAGCAGCAAGACCCATGGCCCGACACAACTGGTGAGCGTCATGATGCCAAGAGTCGCGGAGGCGAGGACCATCCATCCCTGGGTGAGAAGAAGGAAGCGGCGGCGGTCGACCATGTCGGCCAAAGCACCCGCGGGCAGGATGACAAGGAAAACGGGTAGAGATGCCGCGGCTTGCACCAGGCCGATCATCAGCGGGTCGGTCGTCATCTGCGTCATAAGCCAGCCGGCGCCGACATTTTGCATCCAGGTACCGGTGTAGGAGATGACGGAGGCGACCCAGAGGGACCGGAATAGCGGCTCGGCTAGCGGCGCCCAGGGGGATAGTGCACGCCTGCCGGCGATGGGCCCGATCGGCATTTTGATCATTTCGGCCATGCTAAAACTGTCTCGTGCATAGCGATCGACGATTAATTAGCTACCATTAACGACTTATCTCGAAAAGGCCATTCGCGGCGCCGCCATGAGCGCACCATGTAAATCGCCAACCCTGCCACCAGGATTACTCCTGCGTAACGAATCTCGCGTAGAAAATTCTTCCTTGAAATCAGGATGAAGGTGAAACTTACCGCCGCGATTAGCGCCGGAGCGGGATACAGCCACATGCGAAATGGCCGCGGCAAGTCGGGGCGACGGATGCGGAGGATGATGACTCCGATGCTCTGCACTAGAAACTGGAGAACGATGCGGATCACGATGAGCGCGGCGATCAAGTCGGCTAGCCGCAGGAAACAGAACAAGGCCGCGACTCCCGCTAGCGCCAGTAGCGACACATAGGGGAACTGATACTTCGGATGCACTCGGGCGAAAGCGCGGAAATAATTGCCGTCGAGCGCGGCGGCGTAGGGCACGCGCGAATAGCCTAGCGTCAGCGAGAAGACAGAAGCAAAGGCCGTCCACATGACGAGCACCGAAATCAGCGAAGCGGCGCCTTGACCGTAGACGCGCTGCATCATGGTCGAGACGATATAGAGCTTCGTGTCGGACGTGCCCGCCTGTACCAGTTCGCGCCACGGGACGACCCCCAGAATGCTAACGTTCATTACGATATAAAGACTCGCGACGGCGAGAATGGATAGCAACAGAGCGCGTGGAATATTTTTGCCGGGGTCTTTGACTTCGTCACCCAGGAAACACACGTTATAGTAGCCGCCGATGTCGTAGGAGGCGATGAGCATGGCGCCGCCGAGTCCGCGAAAAAAGTCGCGGGAAAAGGAAAATGCGCCGGGCGGAAGGTCGAACGCCTGATGAGCGTTGAAGTGAGTTAGGCCGGTGAAGATGATCCATCCGATGGTGGCCATGACTCCCGCCCAGAGGACGTTCGTGAGGCGCGAGATGGCGGTGATCCGGCGATAGAGAAGAAATGCGGTGAGGGCGCAGACGCCGATGGCTAGGAATGTGGCGGGCATCGCTACCCATGAAAGTTGGAGCGGGCCGATAAGCGGGAGGGTCAGGCTCCAGGAGCGGGTCGACCAGACGTGCTCCAGGTTTGGCCAGAAAAAGGCGGCGTATTGCGAGAGGCCTATGGCTCCGGAGGCGATTGAGAGGGGGGCGCTGAATGAGAGCTGCCAGATAAATAAAAAAGAAACGAGGCGGCCTAGTTTTTGCGGGCCGTAGATTTCTTTCAGGTAACGGTAAGAACCGCCAGAGCCGGGTAATGCCGCGCCTAGCTCTGCCCAGACTAAACCGTCGCAGATGGCTAGTAGCGCGCCTAATATCCAACCGAGCATCGCTTGCGGGCCGCCCATGGCGGTGACGATCAGCGGGATAGTGATGAACGGGCCCACGCCGATCATATCGATCATGTTGAGCGCGGTAGCGGAGCCGAGGCCGATGCCGCGGACGAGAGGAGTTCCGCCAGAGACGGCGTGCTCGGATTGACCAGTAGTCTGCATGGCAAACAGAATTCCCCCGTGAACCTCTGTGTTCCCCGTGGTTCAGATCTCCTCTAACCACATTCTTTAACCACAGAGGACACAGAGTTACACAGAGGAGGGAATAGCAAAAGCAAAAAACTAGCGACTGCCGATCAGATTCACAAACAGGCGCACTGCCCCCGGCACGCCTGCGGGCAATTGTCTGAAGAATGCGTAACCGGTGTAGATATACGTGCCTTTGCCGTAGTGCGCAACGAGCAGGCCGCCTTTTTGCTCGGGTTCGCCCGGATCGTGCGATTCTAGGAGCGGCGTGAACTTGCTGTCCCACTGCGTCATGAAGTAGAGGCCGCGCTCCTGCACCCATCCGTCGAAATCTTTTTGCGTGATTTCGTTCGGAGAATGGAAGATGGGGTTGGCGGGATCGAGAATCACGATCGGAGCCTCTTCGACCGAAACCCGCGCCCGGCCGAGGGTTGCGGGATACGGCGTGTATTTGCCGGCATTGAAATCGATCGGCACGCCAAAGGATCCCAGCGTGTTGTATTGCACGACCAAGCGCCCACCATTTGAGACGAAGTCGAGCAGCCGTTTGTTATTGTCAATCACGCCTTTCTGCGTATCATAAGCGCGGATGCCCAGCACGATCGTCTGGTATTTGCTCAGGTCCTCGCTGGCCAACTTGTCGGCCGGAATCATCGTGACATTCATCCCGAGCTGTTCGAGCACCGTTGGGATGTCATCGCCTGCGCCCATGATGTAGCCGATTTTGAGGTCTTTCGGAACTTTCACGTCGACGATGCTGACGCGTTGCACCGCCGGCTGATAGTAGTAGGCCGTGCCTAGGTCTTCGCGTGTGACGAGCGTATAGCCTTCGACATACTTCTTGCCTTCCACCTCAAGAACCGCGCGTATTTCAGTCCGCCCCTCTTTCAAACTGGTGGGGAAAAGCTTAAATATCAAATCTTGCTTATCCTCGCGCTTCCCCAAATGCACAGGCAACTCTTGCGGCTCACATTTCCAGCCGTCTGGAAACTCAAGGTGAAGCGTTCCCGCTGGCGCTCCATCAGAGCTAACCTCTACGCCTACTCTGACGGTTAACTCCTTCCCGTCATCCACAGGGACCACCTGTTCTCCAGGTTCAAGTGCTACCGAAAATTGCGGAACAATGGCAAGAGGCCTTTCGACGATGTTGCCCTGCTCGTTCTTGTACTTCACCATCCAGGTCGCCGACACACCGCCCTCCGTCCCGAGATAAGCCATTGCTGTCATAGATGGGAGTGCCGAGAAGGGGAGTGTTAGGCTGCGCCACCAATCTCCTACGTAAGGCCGCCGTGGTGATGTCAAGCACTGCTTGCAGTCAATATCATCAATCGCATTGATGGCATCTCTCTCTGGATTCGAGCGGTGCCAATAGGGCCGCGTGTACGGGACGTCGTCGGGCACGGTAACCTGAAACTTAGCAACGGCCTCGCCATTCGCGCTGTTTTCCTCGATGCTTCTTATCTTCCAGTCTCCGGGCATGCCAGAGAGCCTGAATCTTGTGTTCCCTTGCCAAGGAACTTTGGAAGTCGCGGTCGCGGTAACGCGGAACGTTTGCCCAGGAACGGCAAGAAACGCGTGGTCCTGATCGGGGCTGATGCCGTCCACGGTCACGTCCAAGTGCATACCACGAGCGAATTGACTTGCAGCCTGCAACATGGACAATTCGCTGGCGACCGAGAACACAAGCGAATCCTTGGCCGCAGGTGACAATTGAGGGGAGATATTCCTCACTATTTTCAGAAGGGTTCCGATTGCAGCGTCCAGAGGCTCCGCGCCCGAGACCGTATCGTTCTTCGAGGCCGCAACCGCGTTTTCAATGTCCTTCTGCATAGATTCCAACTCACCCCGCAGCCACGGCACCTTCTTTTCTTCCTCGCCCAGCCGTGAAGCTAACCCAGGCAGCGTTGTATCAATCCCGTCGAAGAAATCCTGTTCGTGGCCCTCTTTATCTTTCGGCGAGTCCACCACCGAATCCACCAGTTTGTAATAGGCAAATCGATCGCCCTTGAGAATCGAGACACCGCCCAACGCTTGCGATTCCTGATGGCGCAATCCCTCGATGGCAAACTGCACGTACGATTCGCCGAGCAACGGGTCTTCTTTTCCGGTGTTCAGCTTGACGGTGTAGTTGGCTGGGTCGCAGGTCGAAGCGCCGAAGCCGCACACGTTTCCGATGTACAACTTCTTCGGCTGCCAGGGCTGCAATCCTTCTTTGATCTGCTCTGGGAATCGATTCGGGTCTGCGGCTGCGCGAAAAGCTTCTTTCGTCAGGATCGCCGATGCCTGATGGTGCCCGTGGCCATCGCGCTCTGTTCCGGAGAAGCGAGCAATCAGCACATCGGGGCGAAACGTGCGGACCACGCGCACGATGTCGGCAAGCGCGATGTCGTGGCCTTGCCACTTCTGAAAAGTTTCTTCGGGAGTTTTCGAATATCCGAAATCCGCGACTCGCGAGAACCTTTGCTCTACGCCGTAGTAGCGGTCGGCTGCCAACACCTCCAGAGTTCGCACCACCCCCAGCACATCGAACAGATTGCTGCCTAGCTTGTTTTGTCCGCCTTCACCGCGGTTGAGAGTCATCAGCAGGGTCGAAACGCCTTTGCCGCGCGCTTCGAGCGTCAACATGCCGCCGTCTTCGTCGTCAGGATGGGCGTCAACCTGCATCAGTCGCCCCGTCGTCTGCAGCCGCCGCAGCATCAGCTTCAGGCCGTTCGCTCCGGTGTCTTGCGGAAGAGGATCGTAATAATGATCGGTGGGAGCGGCGGCTGGTTTTTCGTGTTGCTGTTCTCCTGCGGCGAAAAATGCCGAAGCGTTTGCCAATAGAACCGCGGATAGCGTGATCGCGAGCCGGTTGCGGAGGGATCGCGCCAATCCTAACCCAGAGTCCTTTTTCTTTTTTGTTGCGAACATGTCTATGGGGACCGTTTTTGTTGCGAACATGACCATCTGATGGATTCTACTCAATGAAGGGAGCAAATATATTCGGCGCCAGTTGCGGCTCACTGTTTCGTGGGCATCCCTTGCGCGGCGGCGAATTTCTGCTGGCATTCTGCCGCGGTTTGCACGATGCGGCGGAAATCGGGGTCGGTGCGGACGTTTGCGAGCAGCGGATCGGATTGCAGAGCCTGGTGCGCGCAATAATTTCCGGCTACGGCCTGGCGCAAAAACTGAAATGCGATCTGTGGTTCGCCGCAGGAAGCCAGCAATGCGCCCTGCTGATATTTCAATTCGGGATTCTGTTTCGCGAGTAATTCGTTTTCTGCCTGCTCGGCCAAGCGGTGGATCTCAGTTGCGGGCGCTTTATCGAGGCAGGATTCGAGCATTGCGCGCATCCACATGGGATTGTCGGTCATTTGCGCCGTGGCTTGGCGGGCTTCTGCCATCTTTCCCTGCCGCATCAGGACGGAGACGCGTACTGCGTTCGACCACTCCGAACCTGCGTCTTGTTCGATGAATTCCAGCGCGCGCGCTGCTTTGCCGGTTTCGGCAAATGCGAGGGCGCAGGTTCGCCAGTTGTAGTTGGAATCGATTTTCAACGCTTTATCGCATTCGCTCTGGGCTTCATCGAGGCGGCCGGCGTAGCGGAGAACATAAGACATCGAAAAATGGGCGAAGGCAGCGTCGGGACGCTTGCGCACAAGGGTGCGCGCTTCGTCATAGGCGCGGTCAAGGTTTCCGCCTTCTGCCTCGTTCGCCGCCAAGAGGCCAGCGGCGCTGACTCGGCCCGGTTCGAGCGAAAGCGCGCGATGGTAGGCAGCATTCGAGCGCTGATATGCGGTGTCGCCTCCGTCGGAGTAAACCGCGTCGAAGTAATAGCGGCGGCCGAGCGCCTCCCATGCGGGCGCGTAGTTCGGATCCTGGCTGACGACCTTTTCTAGAATCGTAATCGCGGTCTTGTTAGATTTGACCTCGTGTGGAATAGCGAGGGTGCGAAGATAGGCGTCGTAAGCATCGCGATTGGCGGGGGCACTGCCGGTTTCGACTGCGCCGCGATTAATGCCCAAGGCGGGCACGAGTTCGAGGCGCACTTTTTTTGCCATCTGGTTGCGCAGATCGATCAAGCTATCGGTGGGCGAAGTGAGCGTGCCGGTCCAGATTACCCTATTGTCTTTGACGTCGATGGCTTCGAGGGTTACCTGGACGGTCTTACTCTGGCGCAGAAAATGTCCGACAACCACCGTGTTCACGCCTAATTCGCGGCCGGCTTTTGCGGGGTCGGATTCGTCGCCGTATTTTTGCGTCGCCGTGGAGGGGCGGATCTCAAGCGAATGCGCGTAGGTAAGAGCGTTGGCAATTTCATCAGCCAGGGCGAAGCGCAGAAACTCGCTTGCGGCGTCGCTGTTGACATTTTGCAAAGGCAGCACGGCGATGGTGCGTTTTGTGTCCTGCACTGGCGGGACGCGGTGTTTAAACCACCATGTGCCTACAGCCGCAGCCACGGTAATCAGCGCGGCCGCCAGGGCGACGATGATCCAGAGTTGGCTCGACTTGGATTGTTGAAAGGTCTTTGGCATGGTGCGCATGCTGACAGCTTGCCGAAGGCTGCTGCGCAGTGCGGGATCTGTGCCTTTCTTGATTAATTTTTCGAGATCGGCCTTCATCTCGGTGGCATTTTTGTAGCGGAGGTTGCGATCCTTCTCCATCGCCTTGCCAATAATGGCCTCGAGCTCGGGAGGCACAACGGGATTGATGGAGCGCGGGGATGCGGGCTTTGTATTGATTACGGCGTGGAGCGTCATCACCACGTTCGTGCCGGTGAAGGGCTTCTTGCCGGTGGCCATCTCAAAAAGCACGACGCCGAAGGAGAAGATATCGCTGCGCACGTCGAGGTCTTCGGAGCGGGCTTGCTCGGGCGACATGTAGACGGCGGTCCCGGGGATCACGCCTACTTGTGTCAGCGATTCTTCTAACGACGAATCGGTCGTCATGCCGAGGCTTTGATCTTTCGCCAGCTTGGCCAGGCCGAAATCAAGAATTTTCACCTGGCCATTGGGAGTGAGAAAAATGTTGGCCGGCTTGATGTCGCGATGGACGATTCCCTTGGCATGCGACGCGGCGAGGGCGTCGGCTACTTGTACGGCAATGTCGAGCAGGTCTTCGATGTCGATGGGCTGGCCATGGATGCGCTGCTTGAGGCTCTCGCCTTCGAGCTTTTCCATGACGATAAAGGGCTGGCCGTTGTTGTCCTCGATATCGTGAATGGTGCAGATGTTGGCGTGGTTGAGTTGCGAAGCGGCGCGTGCTTCGCGCATAAATCGATCAAGGGCCCGCTTATCGTTGACGAGATGTTCGGGGATGAATTTCAGCGCGACGTGACGGCCGAGGCGGAGATCTTCCGCTTCATAAACCACACCCATTCCGCCGCCGCCGAGCTTGGAGAGCACGCGGTAATGGGAGACGGTTTGACCGATGATCTCCATAGTCGTTAGTGGCGCGGGCGCCCTCGCCCGCTGACTTTGATTGTATTTGTAGCGCTGAAAGTTGACCGCGCCCGTGAAGGCGTAATGGTAGAGTGTGATTCGAGTGTGGTCAACCAAGCACCCTGGGCAAATTCCAGTGCCGCCAAACGCTGACCAACCTCAGCACAAAACAAAAGGTCCCACCCAATACGGCCGACCAAAGGTGAGGCAGCCTGAGCCTGCGGCCGACGATCATCAAGAACGCCCCGGCCATGGCGGCGGTAGCGTAGATATCGGAGCACAGGACGAAAGGAACGCGCGCGAGGAAGATGTCGCGGACGGTGCCTCCACCGACCGCCGTAACTGTGCCCAGCAGAATGGCGACGAACGGATGCATTTCATAGAGGAGAGCCTTCTCGGTTCCGGCCACGGCGAATAGTGCAAGGCCGGCCGCGTCGAGAATGAGAATTACCTGGCCGGGAATTCCCTGAACAAAGCGATACATGAAGAACACAACGGCAGCGCCAGTGAACGCCATCGCCGAATAACGCCAATCTCGCAACGAACTAGGCGGGACGGCGCCGATGAGCAGGTCGCGAAAAATTCCTCCGCCGAGCGCCGTGGAAAATGCCAATACCATGAGTCCGAGCAAATCGAGGTTGCCGGTGATGGCGGCGAGCGCTCCCTCGATGGCGAAGAGAAGAGTACCGGCCATGTCGGCGGCGAAGAGCAGCGTATTCGACAGCGGCTTCACCTTGTCTGTCATGCCATCATCCGCGAGGCCCAGCAGTCGCTAACGTAGTCTTCAACTACACGCTCACCAGCGCCGCGGACGAGCCTACCCATTTCAAGTTTTTGTTTTGATCGACGCCCATCATCATACCGCGGCCCATGCGGACGATGGTCAGTACTGGGAGCAATTGATCAAGCCACACATACATGATGCGCAACTCGACCTTGGTCGGGCCGTAAGGAGTATCTACTACTGGCGTGAAGTTGAGGCGCTCTTGCAGGATGTAGCTGCTGCGTTTCGCGGCGGGGATAGCGTCGATGTTGGCGCGCGTGGGGGCGATGACCACACCGAGGCCAGCAAAGGAATAGAGCGGCTTCAGTACGAAATTGTCTAGATCCGCGGGAACTTCGGGCAGTTGATCGAGAAACCAGGTTCGCGGCACCGAGGAATGCTTTAGATAGGGGATGGAATATTTGCTGATGCGGAAGTACCAGTTGGGATGGCCGGCCCACTCGACGTCGAGATCGTCGCGAAAATCAAAAGGGAGAGAAATAGCTTTGCGTTCTAATTCATCGACGATGGTGCGGTTGTAAATTCGCTCTATCGGAATTTGCTTGCCGTTTTCTTCGTAAAATAATTGCCGCCCTTGTTTGCGAATCTTGGTGATGCAGACGGTGCGAATTCCCAGCAACTTCTCGGTTAGCAGGAAATCAGGGCGCGTTTTTTGTTCTTCGGGATGGACCTCCATCAGCACTACGTTGGCGGGATCGTGGCCTGCGACGATTGCGTCTTTTAGGAGTTGTTTATAGGAAGTCGGGTCGAGGTTATTCAAGAAATAGCGAAGGTCCGTGTCTAGCTCGAAGACGTCGATATAAGCTTGCGCTAAGACGGGTTGATAAGCGTAGAGGGAAGGGAAGGCTTGTAACTCGACTAACTTCGGTTGTAAGTCGCCTTTGGAGTCGCGCACCAGGCCGAAATCGACCTGAATGAACATGGGATGCGGCGATTCGTTGGGCACGCGAAACTGGGCAGGAATCGATGCTTCCGAGCGGGCACGATAACCTTTATTTTCGACTAACTGGAGGATCAGGGCTTTGCCATCTTCGGCCATGCGCTGGACAAGAGTGTCGGGGAAAAAGCATGGAGTCTCGCAAAGGGCGAATGGGACTTCCATGCCACAGCGGGAAGTCATCTCGCGCTGAAGGCCCTCGTATTTTTCTTGGGTGAAGCGCGCGTTGAAGTCTTGGCGGTGGGAAGGAATCATTGGCGTTGAATGCGCGCTAACCCGATCTCGGCGCCCTCCGCGCCTCAGCGGTGAAAAATCTTTACGCCTCGATTAAGAAACGGCCGTCCCGCATAATCTGCTCATCGTCGACCCAGATATCGAATTTTCGTCCGACCACATCGATGTGGGTTGCGGAATACCACTCCGCGCCGGTGTGTGCGCCGTAGGGATTTCCGAAGGCTATGTGAACGCCGGGGTATTTTTCGTCTTGCAGTATTTCGCCGATGACGTCCTTTAGCTCGATATTTGTTCCTATCGCGAACTCGCCTACTCGGTTGCTGTTCTCGTCGGTGTGGGTGTAGGCCCAAAAATCCTCTTTCAGTTCTTTGTTCGATGAATGCGCCTCGATTACGCGATTGCCTTTTACCAGGATAGTCAAGGGATGCGCTTTTAAATCGCCAAACTTTTCGCACAAATAATCGCCGACTACTCCATCGATAACGAAGGTGCCGTTGACTTCTCCGGGGGTAGTGAAAACCTCGCCGCCGGGAAGGTTGCCCCATTTTTCGGTGCTGATGATTCCGCTCGTTTTCACCCAGCGATAGTTCGGATTTAGATCGGCTACGAGGTCGGTGCCCGAAGGAGTCGTCGCGCGAATCTGTTTTGCTTTGCGCACCGTCTCCAGCACTTTTACGCTCAGGCGATCGACTTTCTGGAAATCGGCACGCATGCCTTCCAGCATGATCCGCTTCTTGATGTTGACCATGTGTGCGTGGCGGATTTTTTGCCGGTTTACGATATCGGTCATCTGCATGCGCGAGCGGAGTTCGTTGGTCTGCGCCTGCACGGCAAAAATGCTGACCTGGCTCGATTCGAGATCGTCCGCGATCACGAGCGGCAAATCTGTGAGCGGTCGAGTGGCGACATCTTCGAGCACCCAGGTTTTGTACGTACAGCCCAACTCTTCGAGTTCGTGGACGATGGCCGCGGCGATTTCGAGGCTGACCTCGTCGGTGATGACTGTGACTTTTTCGGTGGGCTGCACGCGCAGGCACACGCGAACTGCATTCCGCGCCCCGAGGGTCAGCTGCGGATCAAACGCCATATGGTTCAGTTGTCGGTTGGATTCTGCGTGCAATTGTGTGTCAGTTTTCATCAAGCTCATTAGACGGCGCGCGCGGTGGGTAAACTATCGACTTGATCGACGCCCACCTCAGTCTCCTCTATGATGTAGTCCATTACAGCTTTCATGTCGCCGGTTTTGCGATAGACCTCTAATTGCCGGTCAGCGCCGGTGCCCATCTTCATAATCTCGCGGATGTATTCGACCTCTTCGCGGCAATCGAGTTCGTCGAGCACATCATCGACGAAGGCGAGATATTCTTCGATCAGTTCACGCTCGGGAACTTCCTGTTGCTTGCCGAAATCAATCAGCTTTCCGTTGATGCCGTAACGCGCCGCGCGCCACTTATTCTCCATCAGCAGCGACCTGCGGTAGAGGCGGAATCCCTGGTTCTGCGAGTAGAGCTTGTAGAGTTTGGCGACCGTGGCCTGAATCAGGGCCGCGAGCGCGATGGTTTCGTCGAGCCGCATCGGCAGATCGCAGACGCGGAATTCGAGGGTCGGGAAAAATGGATGCGGGCGAATGTCCCACCAGATTTTCTTGGCGTTGTCGATCGAATTTGTCTTGACGAGTAACTTGACGTAATTTTCGTACTCGCCCCAGCTGGGAAAATAGTCGGGAAGGTTGGTGCGGGGAAATTTGTCGAACACTTTGCAGCGGTAGGAATGGAGGCCGGTATCCATGCCGAGCCAGAACGGAGAATTGGAGGATAGGGCCAGCAGATGCGGGACGAAATAGCGGGCGTGATTCATCAGGTGAATCAAGGTTTCGCGATCTTCGATGCCGACGTGCACGTGGAGGCCAAAAATCAGGTTGGCGCGGGCTACAAGTTGCATGTCTTCGACAATGTTTTTGTAGCGTTCTCCTGGAGTGAGCGCCTGCACACGCCAGTCGGCGAAAGGATGGGTGGCGGCGGAGGCTATGCGCAAATTATTCTCGCGGGCCAGACGGATGATGTGATGGCGGAGATTTTTCAGCTCTTCGCGGGCATCTTTAATATTCGCGCAAATGGAGGTGCCGACTTCGACGACGGATTGATGCATCTCCGTCTTGACGCGCTCCTGCAGGATCAACTTGCCCTTCTCGATGATTTCGGCGTGGATGTGCGAGCGAAGATCCCGGGTTTCGGGGTCGACGGTCTGATATTCCTCTTCGATTCCAAGCGTGAATGTAGGCTTCATCGCGGCATCCGAACTGCCTGAGCGTAGAAGGCAACGGGTCAAATTAGTATATCAATGAGGCGCCACGCCGCGGACAGTGTTATCGGCCAACCGTATCGCCCCGTTTACGGTACCGCCGACCACAAAGGCCACCAAGGTCCACGAAGGAAGACCTTCCCGCTAGGGCCCTCATGGTACTTTGCGTGCTTGGTGGCATAAGCGTTAGGCTTTTCTTCTTACTTTTGGTGTGCCGCTCTCGGCGGGCGTCGGGCCGTTCAGGAATGCGGCCCAGCGCAATTCCCCCACCGGATTGTCCTCGCTCAGGGCTTTCTTTACCGCCATGTCTGCTACGGCATCTACGATCCATTCAAAATTTTGCTGTCCTACTGAAGTGATTTCGGCGTCGGGCGCGGGATTCATGAAGTCGATGGCGTAGGGGATGCCGCCCTCGACAGCGAACTCGACTGTGTTCAGGTCGTAGCCGAGAGCGCGGCATAGCGCTAGCGCATCTTTTTCGATGCGTTCTTTTAACTTCGCTCCGGGCTGCGGATTGCCTTTTACGTAGCGCTCGTGATGCGGAGCTTTCGGATCGTACTTCATGAGGTGGACTTTTTCCTGGCCCACCACGTAACAGCGGTAATAGTCTTCAAACTCGACGCCGTGTTGGAGGGTCATGCAAAGGTCGCCGGTCTGGTTGTAGTTGTGGAAAAATTCTTCGGGAGAATGAACTTTATATACGTGCTTCCATCCGCCGCCGGAGTAGGGCTTTAAGAATGCCGGGAATCCGACGTAGGCGAAGAGGTCCTCCCAATTCAGCGGGTAGATCAGGTTGCGCATCGACTTGTCGGTGGTGTCGGGCGGATGCTCGTGGTGGGGCAAAATCACGGTGGGCGGAATGGCCACGCCCATTTTATGCGCCAAGGCATAGTTGAAGAACTTATCGTCGGCCGTCCACCAGAAGGGGTTGTTGATGACGATCGTTCCGTGCAGCATTGCGTTCTTCAAGTAGGCGCGGTAGAAGGGAATATCCTGGGAAATACGGTCGACGATGACGTCGTATTTCTTCGGTTCATCCATGCGAATGCCGCCGATTTTTACGAATTCGGCGGAAATGCCGTCGACTTGCATGGCGTTAATTTTGTCGACGAGGGCCGGCGGAAACGTGTTTTCCATGCCAAAGAGGATTCCAATTTTCTTATTCGCCATATCGATTCTCGCTAGATTGCGATTGCTCGTCGAAATGTGACGAGCAATTACGGGTTCCTCCGTCAGAAATATTTTTGCGCCATGCGCTGCCAGAGCGGCCAATCGTGTTTGCTGTTGTCTCCGTAAATATCCAGCCAATGAGAAATGCCCTTGCCGTGAAGAATGGCGGACATCTTTACGTTGGCATCGAGGCACATATCCCAGTCCGATGAGCCGAGGACGATTTTCATCTGGCGGATGCGACTCAGGAACCAGTTGTCGTTCATGTTGGAAAGATAGTCCGGCGGATTGTTGAAGTAGACGTTGTCGTCGTAGTAGCCGTCTAGAAAGCTTTTGATGTCGAACGATCCGCTCATGGTCGCGCAGCCCGATACCAAATCGGGATGGCGCATAGCAAAATTGAGAGCGTGGTAACCGCCAAAACTGCAGCCCGTCACGGCGATTTGCGGAGACCAGTTTCTCCACTTTAGGTAGGGGAGAAATTCATTGAGCAGATAGCGTTCGTACTGAACGTGGCGCCAGATGCGGGCTCCGGGATGGACGCTTTTGTTGTACCAACTTTCGGAGTCGACGCCGTCGACGCAGAAGACCTGGAGCGCGCCGCCCTCCAATTTGCCGGCAAGCGCGTGGATCATGCCGGCATCTTCATACTCAAAGAAACGACCCTGGGAGGTGGGGAAAACGAGGATGGGCTGGCCGGCATGACCGTAGACGAGCGACTCCATGTCGTGACCTAATTCATGGCTGTATTGCTTGTTATATTCGCGGTTCATCTGCGCGAGGATTGTAACCGAAGAATGGCCGGGGCGAAGATCAAAAGAGAGGCTTAAGCGTCGCCGCCAAGGAGACTCCGATTAAGCGCCGGCAAAAAAAAACATAAACCACAGGGGACACAGAGGAGCACAGGGGGCCCGGGACTTGGTCAGAACTCTGCTCATCGTGACTAATGGCTGGTGAATTTGGAACGGGGATCGATTTTCAAATGTTTGAGCTTCGATTGCAGCGTCGTGCGCTTCAAACCCAGACGCATGGCTGCGCCGCGCTGTCCGCCAATCTGTCCGCGGCTCTCGCGCAGAGCTCGCAGAATGTGCTCGCGTTCCGTCGTTTCCCAAGTCTCATCTGTTTGTTTTGCCGCCGCCACGGCATTGCCGGGCTGCATTTCACTTAGGGGCGCGACCAGCACGGAGCCCTGGGTGAGGATTACTGAGCGCTCGATAAAGTTCTCGAGTTCGCGCACGTTGCCCGGCCACTGCCACTCCATCAGGGCATCCATGGTTTTCCTGGGAATGCTGGTGATCGATTTGTTCATGCGGCGAGCGCAATTCTGGACAAAGTGTTTGACTAGCAGACGGATGTCTTCGCGGCGTTCCCGCAGCGGTGGCACGTGTATGGGGAAGACGTTGAGGCGGTAATACAAATCGCTGCGAAATTCTTTTTCGCGCACAGCCGCGCCGAGATCGACGTTGGTTGCCGCGATCAGGCGAAAGTCGACCTTCAGCGTCTGCGTTCCGCCTAAGCGCTCGAATTCCTGGTCCTGGAGCACCCGCAGCAGCTTGGGTTGCAGGCTGAGGGAAATGTCTCCGATCTCATCGAGGAACAGGGTGCC
Source organism: uncultured Acidobacteriaceae bacterium (assembly GCA_963800565.1). GTDB lineage: Bacteria > Acidobacteriota > Terriglobia > Terriglobales > Acidobacteriaceae > Acidiflorens. The sequence continues at coordinate 242,689 of CAWDBM010000006.1, read as the reverse complement.
CTTGTCGGCGAGCTCAAGGCGCCCAATTTTCTTGCTGATGGCTCCGGTGAAGGCGCCTTTCTCATTGCCGAACAGTTCGCTCTCGAGAAGACCGGAGGGGATGGCGGCACAATTCATTTTGATGAAACTGGTGTGGGCGCGCTGGCTCAAGCGATGAATAGCGCGGGCGATCAGTTCTTTTCCGGTGCCGGTTTCGCCGAGCAGCAGCACAGTGGCGTCGCTGGAAGCGACCTTGACTACGTTCTCCATGACAGACTGGAGGGCTTTGCTCCGTCCGATGATTTCGCCGAAGCCGAGCTCGGTATTGATTTCCTGTTCGAGGTAGAGTTTCTCCTCGGTCAGTTTTCTTTTGGCTTCGCAGACTTCTTGAACGAGGCGGGCAATTGCCTCCTCGGCTTTCTTTCGTTCGGTAATATCTTCGACCAGTCCCATGTGCCAGCGCCGTTGTTCTCCTTCGCGGCGCATGGGGACACCCAGAACTCTGACCCATCGGACCGAGCCATCGGGGCGCAGATACCGCTTTTCCAACTCCTGCTTGGGCGTTTCGTCGGTTAATTCGCGCAGGTACTCTGTGGTCCGCGCGATATCGTCAGGGTGGGTAATGGAGGCCACGTCAGTTCGCAGTAAAACTTGTTCGGTGCGGCCGGTTATTTCGCAGAACTGGGAATTGACCTGGCGGAAGCGGCCGGTCTGGGAGTCGAGCAGCGCGATGCCGACGGGAGCACGCTCATAGACCGTTCGGAAACGCAATTCGCTTTCGCGCAGGGCTTTCTCCGCCTGCTTCAGGTTCGTGATGTCGATCGACGCTCCGACGGAGCCCCGAGGTTTACCTTCTTCGTCAAAAAGTGGGACCGCAGTGGAGATCGTCTCGCGCTCAGTGCCATCCTCGAAGACAATGGTTAGTGGTTGATCGTAGACCGGTTTGCCGGTAGTTGCGGCCAGTTGCATGGGCAACAAATCCGTTGGAACCTCGAGGCCATTGCGCATCAGCCGAAAGTTTGGTCGTTCTTCGGACGAGGCTGACTTCGACAGGCCCGTGCCCGCCGGCACCCTCATTTGGTCGTGGGCGGCGCGATTGCCCGTCATCCGGAGGCATTCGGCATCTTGCGCGATACAGACGGCTACGGGAACGGCATCGAGTACCGTTGCCAGTTCCTTTGCTCGAGCGCGCTCGCGGGCCTCACTCTGCCGTAGTGCATGTTCCGCCTGTTTGTTAGTGGTGACATCGCGGAGGACGCAAGCCACGCGGTCGATGCCACTAGGACCTTCTACGGGCACATATGTGATGGATAAGTCCCTGGTGGGGGTACCGGTACTGAACTTCGTAGCTGACGACCTTGCCGCTGAAACACTCATCGAGCTTTTCCTTCACCACCTCTTTAAAGAACTTGGGATCCAATACATTCACTATCAAACTTCCTACCACCTGTTGTTGGGTCATTCCGCGATAGTTTAAGAATGCGCGGTTCGCGAGCACGTAGCGGTATTCCCGGTTGACTACGACAATCATTTCCTCGATATTTTCGACCACTCTTTCGAACTCGCGGAGCCTGTCGTCGGCGTGCTTACGAGCGGTGATATCGCGGGATACAGCGACGATATAATCGCGTTCCAGCTGTACCCGGCGAATATTTACTTCGACGGGGAAAGTGGTTCCATCTTTTCGCCGATGCACCGATTCCAGGATGTAGAATCCCGAGTCGCGTAGTCGCAGCATCACCTGTGCGAGTAGCTGTTCATTTACGTTCGGGTCGATGTCGAAGACGGTCATCGACAATAGTTCGTCCCGGGTGTACCCAAGCTCCAGGCACAACTTCTGGTTCACATCAAAGAAGCGCAGCGTTTCGGGATCCACTACCTCGATGGCGTCGTTCGATTGGTCAAGAAGCGCGCGGAACAGGGTCAGCCCGTCGAGCAACAGTTTCTGTTCGATGGCTTTCCGGAGCAACATTTCAATGCTCTTGCGCAGTGCCTTCTCGGCTCGCCAGCGGTCGGTTACATCGTGGGCTATGCCTCGTACGATCGGCTCCGGCACACCTTCGGTGCGCAGGGTGTTGTGGAATTCCCAGATCCGCTTCTCGCCCGACCGCGTCAGCAGCTTTAAGTGGCCGTGCGCTGCACCCACGCGCTCGATCTCGCGCAGGTAGGCGTCGAATTCATGGCGGAATTTCGGATCGATAAAATCCCGCATAGGCGTCCGCAGGATTTCTTCGACGCTGTAGCCGAGGAGACGAGCGGGGACGGGATTAATCGCGAGGAATCGGCCTTGGAGGTCGTGGACGCAGAGCAAATCCTGACTGTGCTCGACCAGATCGCGATACCAATCGACGTTTTCTTCGAGAGCGCGGCGGATTGGATCCCAGCCGACTTCCGCTTCTTCAGGAAAGTGGCGCTTTCCTTCTGCAGGGTGCAATGCCATGGCTCACCCTCCGGCGACCTATGAGGAATCTTAGTAAGTGCTTGCCAGATTCGATCCCGCAGATCGCGCAGTGCTGATTCTCAGAGGCCGTTGCAACAGCGCTCATAAGACAACAGCATAAGATACGCCGATTTGGCATTCGGGGGAAGATCAGGAGATAGCATTATTGTGGGGTGGAAATGGCACTAACAGTGGGCGGCGGTACAATTTTTTGCCGCAGCCGCAAAACCTTTAACCACGAAGGACACTAAGTATCACGAAGGAGTCGGCTTGTGTATTTCCTTCGTGAACCTTCGTGCCCTCTGTGGTTAATGATTCCGCAGACTGCGCCAGTACCTAGCAGTGACCCGAGTGCACTAATGAACCCAGTAGACGCCGTTTCGGGCACTCTTAATGTAGAGCGCGATGGCGAGGATTGGCACATAGCGTCGTGTTGCCCGCCAACCGCTTAGCGACGATTGGATTCCGCTGCCGGGCGAATTCACATTGGTCGCCACCAGGCAGATCGCGCCGACGATTGTGCAGTCGCTGGGGCTGGATCCGACGGCACTGACCGCAGTACAAGCGGAAGGGACGCAGGTGCTTCCCGAGGTGGCGGCACAGTTAGCGAAGTAGTTATTTGCGCCGCTTGGGCCGCGCAGACTATTCCTGACCATTGGAAGCCGTTTCAAAAATTGTTTGCGCGGCCTAGGAGCGGGCCGAATCTTGACTCGGGCAAAGTGCGAGACTAACCTGAGTGCACGGTCTCCTGACCGTGCTAGCAGAGGGCGCGCTATGAGTCTCCTGTCTGCGTGGTTACTTCTCTTTGGTGCTTCGCTTGCGCAAGCTGCGGAGACGCCCGGCATAAAAATGACGATTGAGTACGGGCCGCCGGGAAACGCGAGCCCGCGAACTATTTATTTTCAGGCTGACCGGAAGCGTTTCGCCTATCAAAACTCTTTTGGGCAGCGGCAGACGGACGGTTCCGTGAAGCCGATCCTCGGGCCTCGTCTTGTTTCCATCACTCGCTGTGACTTGGGACAGGCTTTTACGTTGAATCTTGACACGCACGAATATACGGCGACGCCGTATCCTCCAAAGCCGTTCACGAAGGAAGAAATGGCGAAACGCGGAATGCCGAGTCGCTTGACGTATGTCTCGGATAAGCCGACGTTGAGAATCGAGACAACGACCACTGATACCGGCGAGCGGAAAGAAATTTTCGGGCAGACAGGGCGGCATGTCATCACGACGAGAAAGCAGACGCCGCTCGAAGGTTCGGTCTCGCAGGCGCAGGAATCGGTAACGGATGCCTGGTATATCGATTCGACGGCGGCTGATTCGGATATCGACCTCACTCAGCGATTGTCGTGCGACCGGAAGTGGCCTAAAGGGACGAAGAGTCGAGCTTATCTACGTGCGGTAGGCGGGAATCAGCCGCTGGATCGGGTTGAGTTCGTCGACATCGGCGAGCCTGAGACAGGATTTGCGGTGGAATCGGTAACGACAGTCAAGGACTCTTACAGGCCGCATGATGGAACCGAGAAGCAGTTGGACACGAAGAATGAAATGCGAGTAACAGGGATCGAGAAAGGCCCGCTCGAGCCGGCGCTCTTTGAGATCCCAGAGGGATTCAAACTTGTGGACCACATAGAGCACAATCCGCCGCAATCGGCTTTTCTTCCGCCCGCGAACTTCTGGCAAGAAGCTTGGCAAACCTTTTTCGCTAGACCCTTTCTTTTTCGCTAGATCCTTTCCTTACATTGTTACGGTTCTGCCAGTCCTTCCTGAAGTGAATTTGGGACGGGTGCCGCTACCGGCTTTTTCGCGCGTGTGGTGGTGATCACGATTACGCTCACCAGCACCAGCAGTGTTCCAAGGATGGTGCGCGGGCCGACGGTTTCGCCTCCGAGGAAATAGCCTACTGTTACGGCAACTACCGGATTCACATAGGCGTAGGTGCCGACTTTGGTGGGCGACTGATGATGGATAAGCCAGACGTAGGCGGTGAAGCCGATGATCGAGCCGGCCACGATCAGGTAGGCGAGGGCGAACCAGGCTCCGCGGGACACAGTTTGAATGTGAAAATCGTGAAAGTTGCCGAAGAGAGCTGCTACCAAGGCGAGCATGATTCCTCCGGTGAGCATCTGGGCTGCAGCGCTCATGGCTTTCGATTCGGGCAGAGGCAGTTTGCGCGTTAGTGACGATGCGATCGACCAGCTGATCGAGGCCAGGACGAGAGCCATCGCGCCCTTGGGATCAATGGGAGCTTCGCCAAAGCTCACGCTATGGCTCACCAGCACGGCCACGCCGCCGATCCCTACAAGCAGAGCTAGCGCCAGGCGGGCGGTGAGCTTCTGAGTGCGGAGGATGAGAATCTCAGAGAGCGCCATGAAGACCGGGATGGTTGCGAGCATGACGGCGGCAATGCCAGAAGGAACGCGCTGTTCGGCCCAGAACAGGCACCCGTAGTCGACGACGAAGATGCATATGGCGAGGAGGGTGGCGGCGACCCATTGGCGTAGTGAGGGGTCGGGCGTGCCTTTCAGACGCATCCACAGATAGAGCGCCAGGCCGGCAACGAAGAAACGCATGGCGGCGAAGAGGAACGGCGGGACTTCGTGGACGCCTATGCGAATCGCCAGGAAGGTCGAACCCCAGACGAAATAGATAATGGCGAAGGCCAGTAGGGTCTTCCAAACTGGAGGATGGGCAGGCGCTTCCATAGGAAATAGATCGTTGGGAGGGGCGGGCGGACGCAGAGATTTTGTTTCAGCGCTTTCGGAGCGGGCTCATGCCTGAAGAGTTGACCGCGGTCGAGATTGTGGCAACTGCCGAGCTGCGCTCGGCTGGACAGGCGAGGGCGTCTGTCCCTACGCGATCAGAACCTAATTTTGATCACGAGCTGCCGATCCAAATTCCAACGATAAATACGAGCACTCCTCCTACTACCACCTGGAATGCTGCGGAAAGCAGGGGAGTATCCATGTAGCGATTCCTGATCCAGGCGATGGTGGCTAATTCCAGGGCTACGATGATCACTGCCGCGGTGAAGGCGGCGTGGAAATTTGACAGCAAGAAGGGGAGGGTGTGGCCGATGCCGCCGGCTGCGGTCATCAATCCTGTAACAGCGCCGCGGAGCATGGGACGGCCCCTGCCGGTCAATGATCCGTCGTCGGAAAGCGCCTCAGCGAAGGCCATCGAAATTCCGGCGCCGATCGATGCCGCTAGGCCTACCACAAAGGCGTCATGGCTGCTTTTGGTGGCGAATGCGGCGGCGAAGACTGGAGCCAGTGTCGAGACTGATCCATCCATTAAACCGGCCAGGCCGGGTTGAACGATTTGCAGAACAAACAATCGCCGCTGGGCGACATCTTCCGCGTTTTTATCCGCGGGCGTGATGTTTTCTGACATCGCCTCCGCCGCGACTTGATGTTTGCGCTCGACCTCTTCCAAATCTCCCAGGAGTTTGCGGATTCCGGCATCGGTCACCTGGCGCATCGCCTTTTGGTAGAAGCGGCGCGTTTCCAGTTCCATTAGTTCGGCTTGCTTGCGGGCGTCGGCGATCTTCAAGGGGCGCGTCAGCCACATCGGTCGCCGCTGCACAAAGCCTTTCACGTCCTGACGGCGGAGCAGGGGTATGTGCTCGCCGAAGCGGGTGCGGTAGGTTTCGAACAAGGATGCGCGATGCCCCGACTCCTCAACGCTCATGTCATCGAATAACTTAGCCGTCGCGGGATAGGACTCGCGCAGGCCGTCGGCGAAATCGGCGTAGACGCGCCCATCCTCTTCTTCGAGGGAAATTGCGAGCGCAAGAATTTCGCGTTCGGATAGATCTTTGAAGTTTCGTGCCATGCGACCAGTGTACTTTTTCTGGCTTGGGTTTCAACCGGAGGGTTTACTCCGGCCCTAACCGTCTCGATACCTTCGTAACATTTCCAGCCGTTACCTGAATCAGGTTTAATCACACATCCCCGATTCGCAGTGCGGGCCGAAGTAGAACGCTGAAGTCGAGGTCGAAGAGGAGACTTATGAAGAGAATCGCAATTTTTGTCATGCTGGGCGCGTCGTTCGCTTTCGCTCGAGATCATCAGACGCCGCAGTCAGGAACGCTGCTGCAGATGGACTCGGTGTCATGCGGCACGGATCAAAAGAACCAAAAGAAAACGCACACCCTGCTGTGCCAGGAGTATGTGTTGCAGGCTGACAACGTGGTCTACCGGATTCGCCTCAAGGATGACAAGCATCCGTCGCTCTTGGCCGTAGGGTCGAAGGCACAGTTTCACATCGAGAAGAACGCCATGAAGCTGCGAGTCGAAGGCCCGAATGACAAACAGCGTGATTATATTGTCGTCTCCATGGCGCCGCGGACCAATGCTCAGACCGCCGACAACCACAAATAATCTGCCGGAAGATTGGTGCGGGCACGCTCTTCGTCCGAACTGCACGGCAGGTCTTGCCGCAGTAGCCATGCAGAGTTTGCCCACCCTGCTGGTCGCGCCACCCCGTCTAGAGTTCAAGGTCCCGCAAGCGATACAAAACACTCGGTGCGGGCTCCGCTGACTCACGCCGCACGCGCTGACGCGAATGGAATCGGGCGTGCTTTGACCTCACCGAAGGTTCAACAGAAATTTTACTCGGCTGAGCGAATTTGTTTTCTGCTTTTTCGCCGGCGAATTTTCTGCGGAACGCAACTTCAAATTTCACTGTGAGGTTTATCCATGTCTGTCTCCGCGATTCTCAGCAGCGCGTTCAATCAGCCTCAGATCGGTTCCAGCAACAATCCTTACCAGCAAAGCATCAGCCAGCTAGGGAAGGACTTGCAGTCGGGAAATCTATCGGCGGCGCAATCGGACTTTGCCAGTCTGCAGGCAGCGTTCTCTCAGCCCTCCACAACTACGGGAGCGAGCACCACTCCTGCGCCGCAATCGACGGCCAGCCCTATCGCGCAGGCTTTCAACCAACTTAGCAGCGACTTGCAGTCGGGGAACCTGTCGGCGGCACAAAAGGATTTTTCTACGGTTCAGCAGGATTTGCAGAGCCGGGGTAGACCGCTACCGTTCAATTCGCACTATATTGGCGGGGGCAGCAACTCGGGCAGCCAGAATTCGCTGGTGCAGGATCTGAATCAGATTGGCCAGAGCCTGTCGTCGACGAGCCAAACTGGGGCGCAGCAAGCCTATGCCAGCTTGCAGCAGGAGTTGCAAGATTTCTCGCTGGGTGGCGGAGCCACTGAGGCGCTCAATAACCTGCCGCTGTCGTTGGCCGCTTAGGTAGTTTTGCTGGTCACGAAAGGCTAGCGTTGTTCTACCGTCGCGTGCGGAAGGTTTGGTCGCTGTAGGGGTGCTTCGACTGCGGTTGAGCTTCGCATTCGCGAAGCTCAAGCTCCGCTCAGCATGACAAGGTTGCGCGAGAACCAGATGGTTCTAGCCTCCCTGCTTCAGTTCGGTTAGGACCTGGCGGGCGATTTCTTTCAGGGTTTCGAACACGCCTACGCCCTGGAAGGCGACGGCCTCGACTACAGGCTCGTTCTTCTTGCGCAACTCTTTGGAGAGAGCGTCGATCGGCAGAACGTTGGGCAGATCGCGTTTATTTAATTGCAGGACGTAGGGAATTTTATTGAAGTCGTAGCCGTGCTCTTTCAGGTTGTCCATCAGGTTGTCGAGGGCTTCGACGTTGGCGTCCTGGCGCTCCTGTTGGGAATCGGCGACGAAGACGATGCCGTCGACGCCGCGCAAAATAAGTTTGCGGCTGGCGTCATAAAAGACCTGCCCCGGAACGGTGTAGAGGTGGATGCGGGTCTTAAAGCCGCGCACCGAGCCGAGATCGAGCGGGAGGAAGTCGAAGAAGAGGGTTCGATCGGTCTCGGTAGCGAGCGAGATCATCTTGCCCTTTTGCTGTTCGGCTGTCTTCTGGAAGATGAACTGGAGATTCGTCGTTTTGCCGCCCAACCCGGCGCCATAATAGACGATCTTGCAGTTGATCTCGCGCGCTGCGAAGTTGATGAAACTCAAAAGGTTTCCTCGGGAAAACCGGCGAACAGAAACGCCGCGAAAAAGATTTCGCGCACTACTCCCTCGATGCGCGAGTCTTGCTTTACAAATCTCGCTACAGATTCGGCTGAACTAGCAGTATCGGTTACTGCTGGTTTTTATACCACACCGGAAGGCTTGGGTGCAGGTTACCCATGTTACTAATGGCAGTCGCCAGCAGCCGGTTGCCGGTACAGCGCTTCGCCGTGCCACGCTCATTGAGGCGTGGGCAGCGGATAGTATCCGGCTTTCGCATAGACCTTTACGTTGGGACGCTTCACCCGCACCTCGATCTCGCGGTAGCCTCCGATGCCAGCCCTGGGCGAGTAACCGAGTGTGTACTGATTGCGCGCGCCTCCGATGGCCTGCGTATAGGCTCGTTCGATCGAAGCCTGCGTATTCTCGCCGAGCACGTTGCCGCCTCCAGTGGCAGTGACATATTTTGGAAGAATGTCGCTGTAGCCCAAAAGCTTGGTCGTTTTGGGTATGTGGATGCGCTGGAGACGGTCATAGATGGGGATGGCGGCTCCTTCCACTCCGAGCGCGTAAACGGTGATGTTCTGGGTCAGCAGCACTTTCAAAGTGTCTTTGTAACTGGCGGAGGAGTTGAGTTCGCGTCCATCGCTGATAATGAAAATAATTTTGCGGCGCGAGCGATCGCGTTTGGAAAGATCGCGGGCGGCCCGCAGGATGGCGTCATTCAAGACACGCGCTTCTCGCGGAGGGTTGTAAATCGTTGGCGCCGGAACATCCACCGGATTTCCGTTAATAATCGGTCCGCCGGGACCGAGTGGGCCGCTGACCACCGGGGGGCCGTTGTTCTCGCCCTTAAAGCTTTTGACTTCATTCAGGGCTGCCGTCAGCGGCTGGCCGGCGGTGGTGAAATCCTCGATCTGGCTGACCGTGCTGCTGTAGCTGTAGATGGCGACTTCATCGAACTGGCTGAAGGATCCTTGCAGCGCGGAGAGCGTGTCCTGCACTTTTTTCAATCCGACGTCGGCCATGCCGGTATCGAAAATTACGGCTGCCGAAAGCGCAAAAGGATCGCTGGTGAAAAATGTCAAAGTCTGCTTTTTGCCGTTCTCGAGGACGTAAAAATCCTCAGGTCGGAGTCCACCCATGAGATGCCCTTCCCGATCGGCGACAGTAACCGGCACCATCACGAGGTTCTTGACGTACTTGATGACGTAATCGAGGTCTTGCCCCGTGTCGGCATCCTTGGGAACGCTGCCGGCGGGAACAGTTTTGACGGGAGCCATGGGCGGCGGAGGAGGAACGGTGGAGTCCGAATCGCTGCGCGGGATATCATTGGAGGTGTTCACGCTGGAACTCTCGCCGGTAGGGGCATCGGATGGCGAGTTGTTGTCGGCTCCGGGGCGCTGGGACGGCGGGGGTAGCGGGCGCGTGGCTGAGGGCGCATCCGGGATACTGTTGCCAGGGTTTTGTTGAGCCGTTAAAGAGCCTGCCAGCAGCAAGGTCAGACCTAAGATTAGTGCTGCGCTAATTTTCGTGGTCATCCCGGAAACCCCTGTCTTTATCATCTTTCCTTTTTTGGCTGCTGCCATTTTAACGGCGGAACGTTGGGCGTGCATTAGCTCCGATGCTCCAGCCGTTTTTTCAGTAATGAGATGCTTAAGCGTATGCTTACGTGCATCTAACCGTTACAGGCTATTACAGGATAGACTAGCAAAATCTAGGGATAAAGACTCTGATGGCAAAAGTTCATTGTAAACGGTCGCTACGCACGCGCGTATTCGCTCACGCCGTGGTCATTCTTGTGACGTTGGCTGTGATGACGGGTCTGGTAACCGAGCTGTCGCTTGCGGCCGCCGCACAGGATTCTCCGCCTCCGAGTTCATCGACGGGTCCGACGTTCAATACGAATTCCGATCCCAATGGCCGGTCCAGTTCTGACGATCAATCCCAAGATCAGGCGCAGGACCAGCCGGCTACGACGTTGAAGGTGAATGTCGAAGTCGTGCAGCTGTTTTTCAATGTGAAAGACAAGCACGGTGCGCTCATCCCCCACCTCAATAAGGAAAACTTCGACATATTCGAAGATGGCAAGCAGCAGACGATCAAATATTTCAAGGCGGAATCGGATCTACCGTTGACGCTCGGCATCCTCATCGATTCCAGCGGCAGCCAGACGCGCGTTCTGGATATGGAAAAGGAAGTGGGCGGCTCGTTCCTGGAGAGCATTCTGCGGCCGAAAGATGAAGCGTTCGTCATCAGCTTCGACGTTGACATTACTCTGCTGCAGGATTTTACGACGTCGGTGAGCCGGCTGAGACATGCGCTGAACGAAGCCAGGATCAATACGGGCGGAGTCAGCTGTGCGGGCGGGCCGATTGGTCCGCAGGGGCCGATTCCGTGCTCTTCCACCGGGCCGCGCGGCACGGCGCTCTATGACGCGGTCTATCTGGCATCGCACGATGAATTCAGCCATGAAGTAGGGCGGAAGGCGATGATCCTGCTGACCGATGGCGAAGACGAAGGCAGCCGGCTGAAGATTAAAGACGCGGTGGAAGCGGCCCAGAAGGCAGACGCGATCTGCTACGTGCTGCTCATCGCGGACCGCGGATTTTATGGCTTCGGCGGGTATCACGGCGATTCTGAGATGAAGAAGCTGACGCAGGAGACGGGCGGGCGCGTCATTGAAGTTGGCAACAAGATCGATAAGCTGCGGCAGGCTTTTGACCAGATTGCGCAAGAGCTGCGCAGCCAGTACAACATTGGCTATACGCCGACCAATGCGGCGCGGGACGGCTCGTTCCGCAAGGTTGAGATTAAGCCCAAGGATGGGGACTATAAGGTGCAGGCGCGCAGCGGCTATTACGCGGTGGCGAGGCAAGAGGAGTGAAGGTAGCCGGAACGGTGATTCATCTCGTCGCTTAGCGTGCCCTGTGAGAAATCTTCGACTGCGAATACCTCGCCGCCGCGATCGGCGATGCCGATTCCGATCGAATCCATATCGCGATCGAGAACATTGGCGCGGTGGGCGGGGGACTTCATAAACTGGGCGTGGATGAATCCCGGGGTCGGCCCTTCGCATACGTTCTCGGACAGCCAACTGAAATGCGCTCCCGCCTGCTTCACACGCGCGGATAGACTTGGTTCGCCCTCAAAGGCGTGCTGCGCCGTTCCCCGTTCCGCCATAATCGCTGCATGACGGCGGGCAGCCGAGGCTAGCGATTCATCCCAATGCAATGGAGGCAATCCCTGGGCTTGCCTCGCCTGGTTGACTGAGGCGAAGAGTTCTCGTTCCGCGCGCGTTATGGATGTCTCGCCGTAAGCCGACCAACAGAGCATAACCGCCACCGTTGCCGCCGCGGCCAGTCGAGTTCTGATTCGCATGGTTAGTCTCCACACATATAGAACCCGCCTTGCCATGGCATCGGCAAGTTACTAACGACCAGAGTTGCTGGTGCGCGGATGTTATGGATTAAAAACCCGCTATGCGGGCTGAAGTTGCACGGCGATTGGTCTAGGCGGTACGCGGCTTCTTTTTTGGCCGGTTCTTGATGGGGATAACGAACTTCAATCCCGACCAGACTTCGGTGACGGCGCAGACTTTTATGTCGACCAGGCCGGCGGCGAGGCCGCTTTCGCGGATTTCGTCTTCGCTGAGATCGGTGATAACGCCCGAACTTTTCTTGGGCCATGAAACCCAAAGCATGCCCGCGGGTGCGAGGGCCTTTGCGGCTGGCATCAATTCGAGATGCAGTGCGGCGCGCGACTTGGCGAAGAGGAAGATGAAATCGAGAACTCGATTGGATTGGCCTAGGGTCTTTTGAACCCGGCATTTCCCGAAGGCTTCGCGAAGTTCGGATTTCACTCCATCCGGTACACCCAAGAGCGCGGCGCGGAAATTATCTTTGATGCCCAGCTTTTTCGCCAGCGGAGTTCCGGAATATCCGGCCATAGGGATTCGAATGCGATCAGGCTCCTGATTATTGCTTGGGAGAGTAGTAGCCCTTTTTGGCGCGCACCTTCAGGTTTCTATCTTGCGCGAGAATTTCGATGGTGCGGTAGCGGCCGTCGGGCGTGAAGTTTGCGGGCTTGTAGGCCAGGGCATATTGACTGCGCAACTCTTCCTGAATAGAGAGAAACGAATCGGAGACGTCGCGCATCTGGAAGGGGAAAAATGCGCGGCCGCCGGTCGCTTCCGCGATACGCTCGAGTGTCTTGTCCCCTTTGCCCTTCATGCCGCTGATATTGGTGCTGATGGTGTATACGATGGTGTCGGCGCGCAGCGCCATTTCGATGGACTCCTCGCGGGTGACGTGGCTGAGATTATCTTCGCCGTCGCTTAGCAGAATGATGGCGCGGCGCACAGGACCGGTCTGCTCCTGCTTGAGGAGTTTGTCGCGGCAGGCGAAGTAAAGCGCGTCATACATGGCGGTGCCGCCGCCAGCGCGCAACATGCGAACTCCGTTCGAAAGACTTTCCGTGCTGTCGGTGAAATCCTGAGTAACCTCTGGAGTTGCGTCAAAGCCGACGACGAAGGCTTTGTCGTAGCGCGGCCGAATGATGGAATTGAGAAACTCGATAGCCGCTTCCTGCTCGAACTTGAAGCGGTCACGCACGGAGTTGCTGGCGTCGACCAGCAATCCGACTTGCAGAGGCAGGTTGGTTTCGTTGTAAAAGCTGTGGAGTTCCGTAGGAAGTTGATCGTCCCTCACGGTGAAGTCATTGCTCTTCAGGTCTTTGATATAGCGGCCGTGACGGTCGGTGACGGTGAAGACGACGTGGACTTCGTTGACTCTGGCCTTGAATGTGGCGATGGCCTCATCAGACTCGGAACTCTCGGGCGGTGCGGGAGTTTGCCCGGCCGCAGACGGAGGTGTCGTAGTGGGCGTTCCGCTGGCAGGAGGCGTTTGACCGCTGGCAGCGGGCTGGGCGTTTGTTTTTTCGGGTGAAGTCGGCGCTGTCGCTGGCGTAGACGCGGGCGTGGAAGCAGGGGGTGGAGTCTGGGCGAGGACATAGGCAGCCAGCGTGAGAAAAACGAGAAGCGGGAAAATGCGCGATTTCATCGGGGCGATCAATTCTGATTGATTGAGTTAATTATAGCCCGTGGCCCGAGGGTCACGACGCTAACTTCCGTAATCCTTCCGTAATCTGCCTTCTTACGTCTGGACTTATCCAACCTTGACGGGAAGTTTTTCCAGATTGTCGAGGAGGGCATCGAGTTCTTTTGGTAGGGGACGCGAGAACTTCAGCGCTTTCTTCGTGCTCGGGTGGGTCAATTCGAGCGTTGCGGAGTGCAGGAAATTACGGCCTAGCGCGAGGATCGCTGGCATGCCTGCCGCGCGGCGTTTGTTCGATTGCGAGCGCAGTTCGCCGGGCGCGCCATAGAGCGAGTCGCCGACTACGGGATGTCCCAGCGACGACATGTGAACGCGAATCTGGTGGGTGCGGCCGGTTTCGATTTTGACTTCGACGAGGGCAAATTTGCCGTAGGGCGAGTCGATCTTTTTTTGCACTTCGTAATGCGTTACTGCGTCGCGGCCTCCGAAGCCTTTCGTCGTCATACGCGTACGTTTTTGCGAATGGCGGCTGATGGCACTTTGAATGGTGCCGCGGTCTTGCTCGGGCCAACCGTGGACTAGCGCGAGGTAGGTCTTGTGCACTTCGCGGGCGCTGAATTGCTTGGCAAGGCGATGATGCGATTCGTCATTCTTTGCGACCACCATCAGGCCGCTGGTCGCGCGATCGAGACGATGGACGATGCCGGGGCGCAAATCACCGCCGACCGCAGAGAGCGTGCCAAAGTGATGGAGCAGGGCATTGACCAGGGTTCCGCGATTGCGCGCGTCGTCGGTTGCTCCGGCGCCGGCGTGGACCATCATGCCCGCGGGCTTGTTGACGATGGCGAGGTCGTCGTCTTCGTAGACGATGTCGAGCGCGATCTCTTCGGCTATGGCGCGTAGGGGAGTGGCGTGGGGCGGTTTGGTGACGATGATTTGTTCATCCCCAGTGCCTTTCAATCGCAGCGAGGCTTTCGCGGCTGCGTTATCTACCAATACTTCGCGTTTCGCGATGATTTGCTGGACGCGGGCGCGGCTGACTTCTGATCCGAGCAGTTCGGAAAGCTGAGTCGCAAGATATTGATCGAGGCGCTGGCCGGCGGCCTCGGGAGGTGTGGCTATCGTGAGAGGGAAGACAGGCATTCAGCACTCAGCATTCAGACTACAGGCGCAAGGAGAAATTTTGTAAAGGGACTTAGCCGGATTTCTGTGCGCTGAGCGCCGGGAGCCGCGAGTTGCTCTTGAACCACCAGATCAATCCGCCGCTGATGACCAGAAGAATCGAGATCAACTGGGTTCCGGTCATGAGGCCGCCGAAGACTTCGCCGCGTCCGGGATCGTCGCGCAGGAACTCGATGAAGTAGCGCTCGATTCCGTAGAGGATCATGAAGGTTCCCCAAACCTGGCCGTCGAATTTCTTGCGCGGAAGCAGCCAGGTAAGAAACAGAAAATTGATAAACTCGGCGGCGGCTTCGATGAGTTGCGTGGGTTCGATTCTTACACCCAGTGGAGTTCCGCTGACCGAATTTGCCAACGGATTGGTGAAGATGACGCCCCAGAAATGATTGGTCGGCTTGCCATAACAGCAGCCTGCGGAGAAGCAGCCGAAGCGGCCGAGAACGTGGCCAAAGGCTAGGCCGGGAGCGAAACCGTCAGTGGTGCGCAGCACCGGCATGTGATGACGGCGCATGTACCAGGCCGCCATGAGGAGGGCGGCGATCAATCCGCCGGAAAAAACACCTCCGGCTTGCAGTGTGTTGAAGCTGAAAATTTCGTGCCAGTTGTTGGAGTAAGTGCTCCAATCGTTGATGACGTACAGAATTTTGGCGCCGATGATTCCGGCGAGCACGACGAGAATGCCTAGATTCCATGCATCGTCGCCATTGATTCCTTGCTTCTCGGAGTTGCGAACGCTGATCCAGAGGCCGATGAGGACTCCTGAAGCGACGAGGAATCCGTAGGTGGGCAGGTAGAAGCTGCCAATATGAAAGAGTTGCGGGAACACGTTAGTTTAGATGCTCCGGGAGCGGGGTACGTTCTAGGAGAGTTTAGCAGGAAACCGGCTCTCAGCTATCAGTTGAAGCAGGTCGTGCTCAAGGCGGGGCTTCCTATTGTAACGGTTGCTGTCCCGAGGGGAAGGGGGTTACTGAAAGCTGACAACTGAAAGCCGACAGCTAAAGACAAGCCGACCCGCTATGCCGTGTGGTGGGCCGAGAATGAACCCGTCTCAGACGGTGGGAACTCGCCGCGACCCATTAGGCTTTTCCGCATGGCGGAACGTAGCACACCGGATCTTTTTGCGAGTCGAGTCCCCGTTCATTCGGCATTGGTTCAAAAATCGGTTACCACCAACACCAACCTTGCAGGTCGGCTTTCACATAGGATGCTAGGAAACTGGGAGCGGATTCGCAAGAGGAAAATGGAAAATAGTTGGCAGGAAGTTTGCTAGAGGTTGGGTTACTAAGGTGTGAAGAAGATGAACCCGGCGTTTCAGCCCGTGCGCCGCGTGTCTTCTAAAACCTCATCGAGCGCGCTGGCGAGTTTGCTGGCGCGCTGCCGCGCGTCAGGAGAAGGCGCGTCCAGACGGCGCTTCAGGAGATGATATTCGTCGGCGATATTCAGGGCGGCTAGGACGGCGAGCCGGACAGAATCGACTGTTGCGGTCTGCTGCGACACGGCGCGCATCTTGCCATCGACGTACTCGGCAAGCTTCGCAATGTAATCGGCGTCGGAGCCACGAAGATTGTAGACCTGGTCGAAGATTTCAACACGCACGCTGCCGCTGACTGCGGTGGGAGCAGGCATTTCTCTGGGCGGAACCATTTTTGTGCGACCGTCATTAGTTCGCGAATCAGTCGTTCGCGAATCAGCGGTTAACTCATTGCCATTCAACGAATGCGCCGACGGTTCCTTGCTCGCACTGGCCATTTCATTCCTCGGTGCCCACTGCTCTGCTACTGGCGATTAGCTGGCCGCTTGTTCCTGGGTCAGCGTCTCCATCTGGCTCAACAATTTTTCTACGCGAACGCGAATGTCTTCACGATCCTTGCGCATTTGCACGAGCTCACGGCGCATTGATTCGTTTTCTTCTTCGCGCTCTTCGAGTTGCTCGCGCAACCGCTTGGCATCGCGTTCGGCGGTAGCCCGCGCATCTTTGGCGGCCTTGTATAGCTCAATAGTGCGATAAACTTTCTCTTCCAGCGCCTGAAAATCTTCAGCCGGAACCTCGGCAGATACCTCTTCGACGGTTTTCACAGACATGGGCACTCACTTTCGAGGACGTAAGCAGCGTTGAGCCGAAGTATAACGCAGTTTGCTGTGGAAGAGGCCATAAGAGATGCCCAATCGTGCGGACGATTTCAGATCGTCGCATTTCCGCTATCTCGCAATCTTTTGCAATCGCCGGGCCGCTTCGTCCAGTGTCTCAGGCTTCTTGCAGAAGGCGAAACGCACCTGTTGGGATCCGTCCTTCGGATGCTTGTAGAAACTCGACCCCGGCACGCAGGCGATGCCGACGTCTCTTACCAAGTGCATTGCAAATTCGACGTCGTTCGCGAAACCGAAGGCGCTGATGTCGGTCATGACGTAATACGCTCCCCGCGGACGATAACAACGGAAGCCCGCTTTTTCGAGCGCGGGGATCAGGTGATCGCGGCGCGTGCGATAGCGGTCGGCTAGTTCGCGGTAATAGCTTTCGGGCAGGCTCAGCGCGGCCGCTCCGGCCTCCTGCAACGGCGCAGGCGCCCCGACGGTCAGGAAGTCGTGTACCTTGCGGATCGCGTTGGTGATCGCGGGAGGCGCAACTGCCCAGCCGACGCGCCATCCCGTAACGCTATAGCTTTTCGACAGTCCGTTGATGGTGATCGTGCGATCGCGCATGCCGTCGAGCCGAGCCAGCGAAATGTGTTCGGATCCATCATAAAGAATGTGCTCGTAGATTTCGTCGGTGATGGCGAGCACGTCGTATTCGACGCAGAGGTCGCGAATCAGCTCGAGTTCCTTGCGGTTGAATACCTTGCCAGTCGGGTTGTTTGGCGTGTTGACGATGATGGCTTTGGTGTGATGGGTCGCGGCTTGATGTTGACCGATCTTAGGCTGAAAGGCCTCGCGCAATTCCTGCTCGTCGAACGTCCATTCGCCGTGCGCCACTTGCGGCGGGCGCAAGCTGACGAAGCGCGGTTTGGCTCCGCTAAGAATTGAGTCAGGCCCGTAATTCTCGTAGAAGGGTTCGAAAACTATGACTTCGTCGCCCTTGTTGCAAACCGCGAGCAGGGTTGCGATCATCGCTTCGGTAGAGCCGCAACACACGACAATTTCTTTTTCGGGATCGACCTCGATCCCCTGCCACATCTGCATCTGACGGGCGATCGCGTTGCGCAAGCTTTTCGCGCCCCAGGTAATGGCATATTGATTGACGTCGGCGGCAATGGCTTCCTGCGCGGCGCGCTTGATTTCGGCGGGAGCGGGGAAATCGGGAAAGCCCTGCGCCAGATTGACCGCGTCATATTGCATCGCCTGCCGAGTCATCTCGCGGATCACGGACTCGGTAAAATGCTCAACCTTGTCGGAGAGAAAGTGCTTGGGATCAGTGGAGACTGGGGTCATTTTTTTGGGATAGAGCTGAAAGTAAGGCTAGCACAGATTGATTTCACCACGGCGACACGGAGAAAAACCAAGATCACCTGTTTTTCGGGGGACCACAAGAAGTGGTCAAAATAGTTGACCATGGTATGGTAGAATGACTACGAAGGAAGACGTATGCAGGAAATCGCCATTTCCGAATTTAAGGCTAAATGTTTGGCTGTGCTGGAACGCGTTCGTTCGACACAGAAACCGATCCGGATCACGCGCTTTGGCAAGCCTATCGCTGAGGTTGTGCCACCCAATTTGGTCAAAGACCGCGCTTCGTGGATTGGATCGATGAAGAACTCAATGAGGATCACGGGTGACATTATTTCTCCGGCGAACGATGAGGATGAGTGGGAGGTCTTGCGCGATTGAGACTGCTGCTCGACACGCATATCTGGTTGTGGGCGCTGAGCGATCCAAAGCGGATTGGACGGAGGGTGGCGCAGCAACTCAAAGACGAAGGCAACGAACTTTGGCTTTCGCCGATCAGCACCTACGAGGCTCTGACCTTGCACTACAAGGGCAGATTCGAGATTGACGGGAGCTTGGAAGCATGGCTGGCGCGGGCGACGGCCGGCACACGGGAGGCTCCGCTGACACACGAAATCGCGCTCGTCGCTCGGCAATTGCCACTGCATCAGGACCCGGCTGACCGGATTCTTGCAGCTACGGCTGAGGTCTTGGACTTGACGCTGGTTACGGCGGATGAACGATTGCTGGGATTGGGAACGATTCGAACTTTAGCCAACCGCTAAATAGTCATGCCTTATAATCCATCGACATGGAAGTTAATTACCAACTTACGGTCGATGACTTTCGACGGGCGATCAAAGCGTCACGGAACAGGAACGCCTTCGCTGGTCATACCGACTTAGTCTGGGAATTGTGATCTTAGCTCTTGGCGTTGGAGCAATTCTATTCGCAATTGATCCACACGGCCGCGCTCTTCAGAACTTGGCACCCTTATATATCTTCTTGATACTTTGGATTGTTTGGTTTTGTGGCGCGCCGTATCTTTCGGCACGATCCCAATTTCGAGGTTCGCCAAGCGCAAAGACACCTATAACTCTCATTGCTACCGACGTGGGTCTCCACTTCCGTTCGCAGCTAACGGACGGGAAGGTTGGCTGGTCAGCATACGTAAATTGGGTGGAGGAAAACGCGGTCTTTGCTCTGTTCCCTAATCCCAGGATATTCATCGTCATACCGAAGCGCGCGTTCGGAATCGATCAACTGGTAGAATTCCGAGGGTTGCTGCGCCAGAAGGTAAAGCAAAAATAGCCTGGCGCGGGACGATGCGCTAGGCTCTCTGCACGCCGCCGAGCGCCTCCAGCGCTTTCACGACTCGATCTGCCCAATGCGCCACCTCATCATCGCGTAGGGTGCGCTCGCTGGACTGGAGCTTCGCCCGCATCAGCAGGGAGTATTTGCCTGCTCCCACTTTTTCGCCGCGGAAAATTTCTACCGGTACGAAGCTGCGCAGTTCGGCAATGCTTAACCCACAGACGCTCTCATAAATCTTCGAGAACTCAACGCTGTCATCGAACACAAACGAGAAGTCGCGCTCTACGGCAGGGAAGCGGGGCAGGGCTTCATAACGCGGCTGGCGGAGATCGTGCTGGTAGAGGCGGTCGAGATAAATCTCGGCTATGAAAATATCCTGGCGCAGTTTGCGGGCAGCGGCCAGGTCGGGATGAATCTGGCCGAACTGGGCTACGGTTGCGCCATCCATGATGGCGCGGGCGGAGCGGCCGGGATGATAGTAGTCGGCGGTTTTCTCATCGTAATAGAGCGTCCAATGAGTGAAAGGGGCTAACAGATTTTCGACGTCGCCTTTGAGGTCGAAAAATGTCAGGGGGCGAGCCGCCGCGCCGGGAGTTAGTCCGCGCACTATTTCTGCATCGACGTTGCCGGTTGCGCCGATGGAGATGCGCTTCAACTCGCGCGGCATGCTTACTACGTTTGCGTCGGCGGTTGATGCTTCGAATATGTTTCCGGCTTCGAAGAGACGGACATTGTCGCTGCCACGATTGAGATTGTAGGCCAGCATATTGAGCATGCTGGGAACGAGCGAGGTGCGCATCACCGAGGCTTCGTCGCTCAGCGGGTTCGCCAAATCGAGTTCGGGAGCGGTTGAAAAACGGCGAGCGTCTTCTTTGGAAATGAAGGTGAGCGAGATGGCTTCGTTGTAACCGAGGGCCAGGAGCGAAGAGCGGAGGTGCGCGTCTTTGTGCGCATCGGGGAGATCGCGAACTTCGCCGCTGTAGGCGGGAAGCGTGTTGGGAAATTTATCGTAGCCGTGGAGGCGCGCGAGTTCTTCGATGATGTCGATCTCGCGCTCGATATCGAGACGCCAGCTGGGAATATGGATCAGGAATTTATCTTCAGCGCCGGCGAGCATGGTGAAACCGAGCCGGGTGAGAATGCGATTGATTTCGAGGGTGCTGAGGGGTTCGCCGAGAATGCGGCGCACTTCGCGGAGGTCAAGCTCCACGGGAGCGAGATCGAGTTGGCGAGCGATTACGTCGATGGCGTGGCCGATGAGCGTGCCGCCTCCGGAAGCGAGAATGATTTCGGCGACGCGGTTGGCGGATGGGACGGTCGATTCGAAATCGGCTCCACGCTCGAAGCGATGCGAGGCGTCGGTGTGCAGGCCGTGGCGCTTCGACATGCGGCGCACGGTGACTGGGTCGAACCAAGCGGATTCGATCAGGATATTCTTTGTGCGCTCGGTGATCATGGTGTCGAAGCCGCCCATGACTCCGGCTAGGCCGACGGGCTTTTTTCCGTCGGCTACGACCAGGTCATCGGGTGTCAGTTTGCGCTCGACGCCGTCTAGTGTTTTGAGCGTCTCGCCGGCTTGGGCTCTGCGAATGATTAGGCGGCGGCCTTCGAGGAGATCGAGATCGAAGACGTGGGTGGGCTTGCCGCTCTCCCAGAGGACGTAGTTGGTGGCGTCAACGGCGTTGCTTATGGGGCGCTGAACCAGCAATTGCAGCCGATGAGCGATATGTGCGAGCGAGGGCTTGATAACTGAGCCACGAATTTCGCGGGCAGTGAAGCGCGGACAGAGTTCGGGTTCTAGAATTTCAATGGTGACTTCGGACTTGCCCTGCGGGGCGGGCAGTTTGGGCTCGATCGGTTTTAGCGGAAGATCATAGAGGGCGGAGGCTTCGCGCGCTACGCCGTAGTGATTCATCGCGTCGGGACGGTTGGTGGTGATCTCCATCTCGAAGACGGTGTTTTCGCCCGTGCCCGAGATGCCTTCTACGGCTATGCCGGCTAGAGTGAGTTCTTCGGCGAGACGAGGGTAGGCGACAGTGAGATCGACGAAGTCGCGCAGCCAATGGGGGCTAATTTTCATGAACTGAGTTCACTTTACTGCTTGTCATCCTGAGCGAAGCGAAGGACCTATGTATTTTGCTGGCGCGGACAAAACTACATAGGTCCTTCGCTTCGCTCAGGATGACAACACTTAGTCGAGACGTTTGCGGCGCCTAACCGAACTGCTCCAGAAATCTGGTGTCGCCCTGAAAGAACAACTGAATATCATCCACGCCGTATTTCATGATCGCGATGCGCTCGACGCCCATGCCGAAGGCGAAGCCCGAAACTTTTGTCGCGTCGTAGTCGACGAAGCCGTAGACATTGGGGTCGACCATGCCGCAGCCCAGGAGCTCGATCCATCCGCTGGCTTTACAGTTGCGGCAGGGAGCGCCATCGCGCGTGCCTTTGCCGTCGCAGAAAATGCAACTGATCTGCACGTCGGCGCTCGGCTCGGTGAAAGGGAAGAACGACGGATAGAAGCGCGTCTTCACGCTCGAGCCGAACATGGCCTTCATGGCGTGATCTAGCGTCCCCTTCAGGTCGCAGAAGGTGATGTTGGCATCGACGGCCAGGCCTTCGATCTGATGAAAGATGGGCGAGTGGGTGGCGTCGAGGGCGTCGTTGCGGTGGACCTTTCCCGGACACACGACGCGCACTGGCGGCTTCATCTTCTGCATGGTTCGAATCTGCACGGGCGACGTGTGCGTGCGTAGCAAGAGGCGGTCGCGCAGCGGCTTCGATTCCTGGCCGGCGATGAAGAGCGTATCTTGCGTGTCGCGCGCGGGATGATTCGGCGGAAAATTCAGCGCTTCGAAGTTGTAGAAATCGGTCTCTATCTCTGGGCCTTCTTCGACTGAGTAACCGAGATTGCGAAAGACGGCGATCATCTCGTTCATTGTTTTGATGACGGGATGCTCGGCGCCCAGGGGGCGCCGGATGCCGGGGAGGGTGACGTCGAGGCCCTCGGTCGCAAGTTTGCTTGAGGACGCTCCACTCTGAATGCGGGTTAGTGTGGCGTCGACTGCCTGCTCGACTTTTGTCTTGAGTTCGTTGACGCTCTGGCCTACGTCGCGCTTGGCGTCTTTCGGCGCGGCTTTCAGCCAGAGGTCGTTGAGTTGGGTGAGGACGCCGTTCTTGCGGGCCATCCAGTGATCGCGGAAGGCTTTCCAGTCGTTCTCGGAGGCGACCGCGGCGGATTCTTGATCTAGCGCAGTCAGAAGTTCGCGGGTCGCGCTAGCCAGCGCCAAAGTCGAAAAGTCGGTCAGCTTGGGAACGCTATAGGCCATGATTGCCCGAAAACCTTTTGGTAATTGTCATCCTGAGCGAAGCGAAGGACCCCTACTCGCCCGAAAATGTGTGCCGGGAACAGGGGTCCTTCGATTCCGCGATACGATTCGCTTCGCGATTCGTATCGCTCCTCTCAGGATGACAAAGCTAACTGTAAGACTGAAGACTGATCACTGACGGCTATGCGGTCGCAACTGCTGCGTTTGCCTTCTTCGCCTGCTCGGCCAGACTGCTGAATCCCGCGGGATCTTTTACTGCCAGATCGGCGAGGATTTTGCGATCGAGTTCTACGCCGGCTTTTTTCAGGCCGCTGATGAACTGGTTATAGTTCAGGCCGTTCAGGCGGGCGGCGGCACCGATGCGCACGATCCAGATAGAGCGGTATTGCCGCTTTTTCTGCTTGCGGCCGGAGTAGGCGAATTTCAGTGCGCGATCGACGGCTTCTTTGGCCGAGCGGTAGAGTTTGGATTTAGTTAGGAAGTATCCACTGGCGCGTTCAAGAATCTTTTTGCGCTTGGCGCGGCGTTTGGTTCCGCGTTTTACACGAGGCATTGCTGTTCTCCTTTTTATTTCGTATGGCGGCTGGAGGTAAGGAGGCTTCTACCACATTTCCCTGACGGAAGCGGGATTTCTGAAGCCTGACCTCTTCACGCGCCGCTGCGGGGTGATTCCGCAGACTTAGTTTCACTTAATTCAGTCCTGCATACTCGTTAAGGACGGCGACCTGCGCTCAGCAAAGTCGGCGGCGAACGCCGTCACTCCATTACATGTACGGGATCATGCGTGCGGCTTTTTTGTAATCTCCGTCACTCACCAAGGTGGGCTGGCCCAGCTTTTTCTTGCGCTTCTTGGCTTTGGATGACAGGATGTGACGCAACCCCGCCTTGTGACGCAGAATCTTCCCTGTACCGGTTTTCTTGAAGCGCTTGGCAGCGCCTTTGTGCGTTTTTAGTTTCGGCATAGAACCTCAGCTATTAGCAATTTAGCAGTTAGCACTTAGCCAAAAAACTTACACACCGCCTCATCAAGGCTAAATGCAAAGTGCTAAATGCCAATTGCTGATTTTACGCTGTTTGCGCGCCGCCTCGCGGCGCTTGCGGCGGTGCGGGCTTCGGTGGCGCTGGTTTCTCTTTTGCTCCACCTTCTTTTTTATTCGGCGCCAGAATCAGGTGCAGCGTGTTGCCTTCCTGGCGCGGGCGGAACTCCACCAGGCCACGCTGGTCAACGTCTTTAATCAGACGTTCCAGAATCTGGCGGCCCAAGCTTTGCCGCGTCATTTCGCGTCCGCGGAAGAAGATGGTCGCTTTCACCTTGTCTCCTTCGTCGAGGAAGCGTAGCACGTGATTCTTTTTCGTTTCGTAGTCGTGATCGTCTACGTTGATACGAAACTTCACTTCTTTAACCGTAATTACTTTTTGCTTCTTCTTGGCTTCGCGCTCGCGCTTTTCGTTCTGGTACAGGAATTTCCCGTAATCCATGATGCGGCAAACCGGGGGTTGCGCGGTTGGGGAAATCTCTACCAGGTCGAGGTTTCTTTCGCGGGCCATCTTAAGCGCCTCGAAGGGTGGCATTACACCGATCTGTTCCCCTTCGTCCCCGATCACGCGCACTTCGCGTGCCCGGATACGCTCATTCATGCGGATAAAACGCTTGTCGATACCGTCCTCCGTCTGCTTATCTGACAGGATGATCTAACAGAAAGGTGCTTCAAAAAGTATAGCATGGGACGCCGGGGGCTACTTGCCCCCAGTAGGTAGTGATGTTGGAGGCGCGGCAGTCGAGAATTTGCATCAAAGTGGACGGTCGAGGCGAGGCTACGCTGCTGTGACTTTTGAACTGCGCAAACGCCGATACAGCCGCATATAGTCGTCGACCATGCGGCGCGCGGTGAAGCGTTCGCGGGCGCGATTGTAGGCGCGGGTTCCGTAGAGGCGGGCGAGTTCGCTGTCTCCGTTGAGTTGGCTTAGCACTTCGTCGAGGCTCTCGGCGTTGTTGCGCTCGAAGTAAAGGGCGGCATCGCCCCAGAGTTCGCGATAGACCTCTGTGTTATTCGCGACCAGGGCGCAGCGCGAGAAAGCGGCTTCGACCGACGCCAGGCCGGTGGGCTCATACTGTGAGGTGGCAGCAAAGATTGTTGACTTGCTGTAGAGCGAGCGCAGTTGCGATTCCGTCTGCGCGCCCTTGACGGAAATATCGTGTTCGCCAGTGGAGACGCGAATGTCGGCCCGGATGGGCACGGCTGGCGCGGGGATAGGATTATCGGCTCCCACAATGCACACCGGCAACCGATGCGTATGCTGGGTGAGCAAAGCCACCTGCTTTCCGGTATCCCACAAGCGGCCAATGGCGAGCACGGATTCTTCCTTGGTGACAAAGGGGTTGAAGTAGATGGGATTGCGGCCGGGAGGAATGACGTGTCCTTCGAAAGCGTCGCCATAGGCGATGCGCAGCATCTCTTCCATCCAGCGCGAAGTGGTGACGACGGTTTCGGCGCGCTTGAGGCCGGCGATAATGGTGTCGCGATACCAATCAAGCCAGGCCGAGGCGGCGGGTTCGTGACCGTGGATGCTCAGCCACCAAGTGATGACATCGCCATGGGCCACTACGAGGCGAGGGGTGGCTACCGGCAGGGCGCCGAAACTTAGCTGATTCAAATGCAGAAAATCGGGACGCGTGTCGCGCACCACCGAGCACAGATAATCCTGAGCGGCGTGAAAGTCCTGCACACCCTCCTGCATCCAGTCGAGACGAAACGCGGTGGGAATGTATTCGAGGCCGTGGAGAGAATCCATCCACGCGGTCTGATGAGGAAGCGGAATTTCTCCGAAGCTGACGAGGGTGACTTGAGCTCCGTGAGTTACCAGCCCGGAGACCAGTTCGCGCGAGTAAGTCCAGACTCCGCTGAAGGTGTCGGCCGTGACCAGTACGCGCACAGAACCCCCTGGATACGAGGACTGGGAGAGCCCCCGAACTGCGTGGGTCTAGTGTAGGGGGTGCGGGGCTGCAGAGGGAAGAGTTTTCTTGTGAGGCAGTACCCAGCTGCCAGTATCCAGTACGCAGAAAAACCAAAACCATTGGTCTTCGGCCTTTCTGGATACTGGGTACCGAGTACCGGGTACTGGTTTATGTCGAATCTGCCCACTGCGTCATTGCCCGTTGATCGGCGAAATGATCCTGTACCGTGAAGGTTTTCGGGCGCGCCAGAATTCGCATCGTCCATAGAAGATCATCGAGGGAGGTGCCAAATCCGAAGTGCGCGTCGACAAACGCCAGTTTTGACTTGGGCAGAGACTGGCGGCCGGAGAGCAGCACCACGGGTGCATCAGGGACGAGAAACTTCATCTCCTGAGCAAGTTCTGATCCCGACATGAAAGGCATTTCATAGTCGAGAAGGGCAAGATCGAAATAAGTACTTTTGCAGAGCGCGAGCGCTTCGATTGGGTCATTGACTGTGATCATTTGAAAACCGCATTCTTCCAGAACACTGCTGAGCAATCGGCTGGATTTAGGATTATCGTCCACGTAAAGCACGGTCGTTCGGTGGTGCATCGTAACCTCGCTTTCTTTCCTGAAGAACGATCGGAGGGCGCAGTACTTGCAAGGTCATGTGGTAGAGATTTGTAAATTGGTGAGGGCAGAGTGCGCCGCTTGTCCGCTGTCTTTGCAGATGGTTATTGCCGGACTTTATCTGCCGCACCTAACGAAATAAAATCAAAGGCCAGGCTCAAGAGCAGCGGACAAGAGTGTCCGCTCCACACGAGCCCTAAGAGGCACACGCGGCCATTCGTCCGGGGCCCGATTCTTTTGCCGATTCGCTCGACGGTAGCGTGAACTTGAAAACCGAACCGTGGCCGGTTTCGGACTCGACCCAGATCTTTCCACCACAGCGCTCGATAATCTTTTTGCAGATGGAGAGGCCGATGCCGTTGCCCGAGTATTCGGCGCGGGTGTGCAACCGCTGGAAGACGACGAAAATATTTTCGGCATGCTCGGGTGCAATACCGATCCCGTTGTCCGTTACGCTGAACAGCCACTGCGAATCTGCTTTCTCTGCCTTCTCGGCCTGCACTAGCTCGGCATGCACCTGAATTTTGGGTGTTTCGCTGCCGCGGAACTTGATCGCGTTGCCAATCAGATTCTGCAAGACCTGCGTGATCTCCGAGCGCTCCGCCCACACCGCAGGGAGCGCGGCATGGGTGACCACGGCGCCGCTTTCTTTGATTGCGGGCTCGAGATTTTGCAGGATCTCTTGCATCACCGCCATGCAGTCAACCTCTACGCGCGCGTCGGAATTCCGTCCCACTCGGGAAAAGGCAAGCAGATCTTGAATCAGGGTTTGCATGCGCAGCGCTCCTTCACTGGCATAGGCGATGAATTTGTCGGCATTTTCGTCCAGCTTGCCGCGATAACGCTCGGCCAGAAGTTGGGTGTACGCGGCGACCATGCGCAACGGCTCCTGCAAATCGTGGGACGCGATGTAGGCGAATTGCTCGAGTTCTGCGTTGGAACGGGCGAGTTGCTCGACGTTTCGCGCCAGGTCTTCTTCCGCCTTACGGCGCAAACGGAGCAGGTCTTTTTCCTGCAAAGCGCGGCGGATGGCTTCGGGCAACCGCGCCAGCCCGTCTTTGAGGACATAGTCGGTGACGCCGCGTTTGATGCATTCGACCGCGGTGACGTCGCCGAGTGCGCCGGAGACCAGGATCAGAGGAATGTCCAACCCCTGGCGGCGCAGAACTTCGACCGCTTCCACGCCTTTCCATTGCGGCAGGTTGTAATCGGCGAGGACGATGTCGGGAGGATGGGCGCGGAGTTGCTGTTCGAAGGCAGCTTCGGTTTGCACCACGACGGCGGTGACTGCGAAGCCGCCCTTGCGCAGAGCTTGCGAGATCAGTTCCGCATCCATGTCGCTGTCTTCGACGTGCAAGATACGAAGCGGGACCGCTGCGACCGGGTGAGCGTTAGCGGTGGTCATGATTTAGTTCCGGCGAGAGTAGTTCTAGAGACAGTCTGCGAATTTTGCACTACGGGAGGCTGATTGATGACCAGCCAATACAGCCCGACGGTCTTGACCGTGGTCCGGAACTGTTCAAAGTCAACCGGCTTTTGAATATAGCTGTTCGCGCCGAGGTTGTAACTCGCCACCAAGTCGCGCTCTTCTTTCGACGAGGTCATGATGACAATCGGGATGATCTTGGTCCGTGGGTCGGCTTTGACCTGCCTGAGCACTTCCATGCCATCGACTTTGGGAAGTTTCAAATCAAGCAGCACGAGCTTCGGTGGATGATCCAACGATCGACCGGCGAACTTCCCTCGACAAAAGAGAAAGTCGAGGGCTTCCTCGCCGTCCCGTACCACCAGGATTTTGTTTGCCAGATTCTCGCGCCGTAGCGCATGCAGGGCAAGATCCAGGTCGTCCTGATTGTCTTCTACTAGAAGGATGTCGAGATTTTCTGAGCTCATGATTGGCCTCCCGCCTTAGCTCCACTACTTTTTGCTTCCACTTTTTTCTCCAGGCCCAGTGTGAAATAGAAAGTTGCGCCCTTGTCGACTTCGCCTTCGGCCCAGACGCGGCCGCCATGTTTCTGCACTATGCGTTGCACGGTGGCCAGGCCTATGCCGCTGCCTTCAAAATCATCCGCCTGATGCAACCGTTGAAACACGCCAAACAATTTATCGACATATTTCATACTGAAGCCGATGCCATTGTCGCGGACCATGAACACGCGTTGATCCGCGTCGCGTTTTTTGAGTTGGCTCACTTCAATGACGGCGCAGGTACGCGGTCGGGTAAACTTCAGCGCATTGGCCAGCAAGTTTTGAAAGACCTGCTTCACGAGGACGGCGTCGCAATCGACCGCGGGCAGATCGTCTGTAGCCCATTCGACCTGTCGCCCTTCGGTTTCCGGCTCGAGCATGGCGATCACTTCGGCCAGGATGGCGTTCAGTTCGGTTGGCCGGGGCTTGAGCGCATGGCGGCCGACCCGCGCCAGATTGAGCAATTCGTCGACCAGCAGGCCCATCTTTTGGGTTCCAGCCTGGATGCGATCGAGGTAGCGGTGAGCTTCTGGCTTGAGGTCGGGGCCGAGTTCTTCCACCAGCATCTGGGAAAAGCCGCTGATATGACGCAAGGGGGCGCGCAAGTCATGCGATACGGAGTAACTGAAGGCTTCGAGTTCCTTGTTGGCGGCTTCCAGTTGAGCGGTCCGTTCGAGCACTCGGATTTCCAGTTCGTCGTTGAGTTGGCGGATCTCGCGCTCGTCTGTTTTTCTTTGCGTGATGTCGCGAAAGGCGATCACGCCGCCACGGGCGATTCCGCTCTTGTCGATCAAAGGGCTGGCGCTAGCCTCGATCCAAACCCCTGCGGGAGTTTTCGAATTGCGCACAAACATCTCGGCGGTGCAGATCTCCCCGTGCAGGGCACGTTTCAGCGGATCCTGCTGCGGCAACAAAGGGGTCACGGTGTCGGGCAAGAAGAAACCGTAGTGCGCGGGCCATGCCTGGCTCGGCAAAGTGGTGGGGCCGAGACCAATGATTCTCTCGGCGGCCGGGTTCCAGATGGTGAATTTTCCTTGCTGATCGGCCACAACCAGGCCCTCGGCCATGCTGTCGAGTACCGAGCGCAGCGTGAGGGTTTGGATTTCGAGGGCCTCCCGGGAACGGATCAATTCTTCCGTTTGCCGGGACAATTCCTCGGCCTGCCCGGCCAGCGCGATCTCCACCCGTTTGCGTTCTGTAATGTCGTGGAGAACGGCGACACCTCCGCAAAAGCCTCCTCCAGCGTCCATCAGGGGCCGCGCTGTCACTTCCAGAAATTTCCCCCGCTGATTCTCAGGCGGCTGCACGATCAGTTCCACCCGCACCGATTCTCCGCGCAGGGCCCGCACCAGCGGAAGGCGATCCGGCGGATATGGCGTGATTCCGTCCTGCAGGAATACCTGGTAGTGCGGCGTCCACTGCTCGGTGGGCAAGTCTTCGGCCACGCGGCCCATCAGTTTGTGCGCGGCATCGTTCCAGATAAGAAAGTGGCCCTCCTCGTCGGCCGCAATCAAGCCCTCGCCCATGTTGTCGAGAACCAGCTTGAACATGACGGTCTGCGCCTCCAAGGTTTTTCGCGAGGAAGCGAGTTCTCGCGCTTGCGCCGAAAGTTGTTCCTCGGCCCGCTTGCGCCCCGTAATATCCTCGACGATTCCAGATACCCGGGTTGCGTTGCCGGATGAGTCCTGGTGGGGGTCGCCGCAGGCCCAGATCCATCGAATTTCTCCGTTGGGCCAGACGATCCTGCACTCAAAATCCCAGCGCTTCACGGCCCTCATGCAATTCTGGATATTCTCGCGGACCCGTTCCCGATCGTCGGCGTGAACGTGGCTTAGAAAAATATCGAAGCTCCATTCCGGCAAAAGCGAGGGATAGCCAAAAATCTGGTCGTGCAGCAAGGAACGGTGGGCTTGCAGGGTAGCGAGGTCAAGTTCCCAATCGCCGAGTTTCGCCGTTTCGAGCGCGAACTTTCTTCTCGTATCGCTTTCGCGCAGAGCCTCTATTGCCTGCTTGCGTTCGGTGATGTCGCGGGCAACTTTTGAAGCGCCGATGACTGCGCCGTTGCCGTCCCGGATCGGCGATATGGTCACTGATACCTCAATGTTCTTGCCGTCTTTCCGCACCCGAGTCGTCTCGAAATGCTCGACGCTCTTGCCCCGTCCAACATTGGCCAGAATTTCGACCTCCTCGTTCGCCAGCTCCGGGGGCATGATCATCCACATGGTTTGGCCGACCGCTTCGGACGGCGAATACCCAAAAATCTTTTCGGCCCCGTGATTCCAGGCAGTAATGGTTCCGTCGAGAGTCTTGCTGATAATGGCGTCGTCGGAGAACTCGACAATGGCGGCGAGGCGTTCCCGCGCTTCAGCCGCCGCTACTTTCTCGGTGACATCCCGCAATATCACGGTGAATAGCTTTTTCCCGGCAGTGACTACTTGCGAGATGGAAGCCTCAATCTGAAATTCCTGGCCATCCGCTCGAACGGCCCACAGCACGTCCTTTGGCCCCATGATCCGATTGGTGACGTCGGTGTCGCGAAAGATGCGAATATGTTGCTCATGAGCGCTGTGGAAGGGTTGCGGAATGAAACGGTTGATGGGCTGTCCCATCGCGTCCGTCGCGGGACAGCGAAAAACCCTTTCCGCGGCGCTGTTGAAGAGCACGATTCGCTGCTCTTCATCGACGGTGATGATCGAATCCGTGGCTGATTGAATGACGCCTGCGAGGCGGCCTTCGCTTTCGCCCAATGCGGCAGTGCGCTGGGCGACGCGCCGTTCCAGGTCCGCGTTCAGAGAATTGACCTGGGCGCGAGCCCGGGCGCTGATGGTGATCTCGCGGCTGACGGTGGCGCCAGCCACGGAGAGAAAGATTACGCCCAGGAGCGCTCCGAGGGCGACGATAGAAATGCTGATGCGGGCGGCGGCGCGGGCACTGTGCGTGCGCTGTTCCAGAAGAAGATTTTCCGCGGTTTCCATTTCTGCGATCGTGGCGCGCGCCTCATCCATGAGCTGTTTGTCCCGCAGAAGCCGGGTATTGGTGGGAGGCTTTCCGGTGGCCTGACGCAAGCTCACGAGATCCTGAGTGGCTTCGATCCTGCTGTTCACCTGCTCTTCGAAGGTATCCAATCGTCGTTCCTGTGCGGCGTTGTCTGCCACCAGGCCGCGCAATGTTTGAAGGTTCTGGATGACGGCATATCTTCCCGTTTCGTAAGGTTCTAGGAATGGCTCGCTTCCGGTCAAAGCAAAACCTCGCCCTCCCGATTCGACATCGACCAGATGTCTGAGTGCGAGCTCCAGCGCGGTTGACACTTCGTGCGTGTGGGCGACCCAATCGGCGTCATCGGTCGATTGTTGGGCCATGCGCCAGGAAAGGAGGCTGAGGAGACAGGTCAGAACTATGGCAAGACCAAAGCCTGCGCTGACCTTAGTGCGTAAGTTGGCCTCGGATTGCGGCTCCTCGATCCGGTTGAGGAGCCCGTCGATCTGCTCTTTCTCGATGTGAAGAGCCGCCTCCAGTTTTTGCCGCTCGACGTCGCCGCGATCAACGATGAAGGCGATCCAGGCAATGAAGCTTGCGAGCATAACGCTGCACAATATGGCGAGCGCGCTCACTTCGATCCAGGTGAAGTGTTCCTCGGTAAGCAGCGGTTTCGAGATCAGCCAGCCGATGAGACTGAGGGCCAGCAGACCGCCGGGAACTGTTTTGCGCAGCAGCCGCGCGCCCTGCGAATCGCTGGTCAGCAGGCCGCCGATGGCCCAGGAAGCGCGGGAACACACGATTCCGAAAGCGAGAGCAAAGTAGGTTACGACGGCTGGCAACGCGAGTGTAATCGGAGAGACCCCGGGACCGACGAACAGCCCGAGAAGCCCAAAGGCGGCACCCGAGACTGCGCCAAGAGAGAGAAACTGGGCAGGCCAATCCTCGCGCCGCGTGCGCCAGTCAATCAGCAGCAGGGCGAGACCGAGCAGCAGAAAAACGACAGCCGCAATCGGGGACATGCGCACGCGTGCGCCAGCCATTGCGAGCGCGGGATCAGTCGCCAACAACAACCGGTCGATGCCGAGATCGAGACCAAACAGGGCCTGCGCCAAGCTGAGCAGGCCGACC
Organism: uncultured Acidobacteriaceae bacterium; assembly: GCA_963800565.1. Lineage (GTDB taxonomy): Bacteria > Acidobacteriota > Terriglobia > Terriglobales > Acidobacteriaceae > Acidiflorens. The sequence goes on along the minus strand of CAWDBM010000006.1, from coordinate 210,344 downwards.
AGTGCGACGACGGCCGAGGCGACTCGGGCGGCGAGTTTCCGGGTCGGCGCGAAACGATGATTGTCCTTTTTCTTCAGTAGCCACAGGGAGATGCCTGCCAGCACGGATGCGGCGGCGGCGTTCGGAGCCATGGTGGTTGCGGCTCCCCAGGTGAGGAGTATTGCGATGTGGAAGGTCCATCCCGCCAGCACCGAGAGCCCCGCCACGACCGCAAACACCGCAGAGGCAGAGGCGAAGAGGCTGCATCGCCGGACAAGGCGGGGGTTGGCGCTTTCGTTCATGCGGCGGAGCCCTCCCGTAGAGAAACCACCGCTGACGGGTTGCACAATGGCTCGCCATGACTTCGCATAGGCATCTCAGGTAGCCATCGACCAAATCAACGCAGGAGCTAGCAACACGCGAGATTACTTAGGGTCGTGGCGGCCACTAAGGGAGGATTCTGCCTCTCTTGCCTGCCGATTGGTCATGCGCCTGCCGCCTGTTGGGGTTCGTGTGACAACCTGGTCCCCTCCAACTGGCGGCGCAGTTTTTTCACCAGTTCGTGGACGGACTGAATTTTTTCGCTGGCGGCCAGGGGCAATTCCGGCGTGTCGAGAGCGAGTTCACTGGAGAGGAGCAAGGCGGTCACGGTGTCGCTCAGTTCGCTTTGGAGACGACCGATGGCGGATTCGCGGGCCTGTATTTCTTCGCGCTTGCGGCGCTGCACCGCGGCGCGGACATCGCGGACGAGGCGATCAACGCCGCTGATCGCGAGGTTGACTTGCACCGGAATGGCAGTGCCCAAATGTTCGAGGGTGGTGTCGGCCTCGCGAGGCTCGGCTTCGAGAAGATGCTGATCGAAAACTGCAGCCGAGTAGCGGTCAGCGCGCAAGAGCATGGCGGCGCGGGGCAAACTTTCGGCCACGGTCACCGCTTCGCCAGTTGCACCATGCAGAGCAGCGGCGCATTCGGCGGCACGATCACTTGGCGTCACGAGAAGAATCATGCCGGAATCTTCGCAACTACCGTGCCAAATGCCTTTTTCTGAAAATGAATGAGTTAGCGAGAAGCACTTCGGAGTGGCGTCCCGTTTTGGGCGGGATCGGAACGCCTAATTTTGTTGGATTTCAGAGGTCAGAGGTTAGATTGCAGAGGTGGAAGAGCGATTCTCACCTCTGCAATCTAACCTCTGACCTCTGACCCTCCGCTACCTCGCCTCATATTCTTTCAGCTTGCGATAGAGAGTCGTTTTGCCGATGCCGAGGAGGCGCGCCGCCATCATTTTGTCTCCGTTGACCTGGGTGAGCGCGCTCAGGATGCTTTGTTTCTCCAGTTCGGCCATGGGGACGATGCCGTTGGTCGGATGCCTCATGGCCATCATGTCGGCGGGCGCGCCATAAATCTGTGTGGGGAGATCTCGGAGTTGAATCTCGTGGGCGCTGCTGAGGGCGCAGGCGCGTTCCAGCGAGTTTTCCAACTCGCGGACGTTACCCGGCCAATCGTAATTAAGGAGAGCCTTGAGCGCCTCGTCTGAAATTCGTTTTTCCACGCCGGCGTCGTGGCCGATGCGCTCAAGAATATGAGCGACGAGGAGGGGGATGTCCTGGCGGCGCTCGCGCAACGGCGGAATGCGCAGGGTGAGGACGTTAAGGCGAAAGAAGAGATCGCGCCGGAATGTCCCTTCGGTGACCGAGCGTTCCAGGTCGCGGTTGGTGGCGGCGAGAATGCGCACATTGATGCGGACGCGCTTCACGCTGCCGACGGGCCGAATTTCTTTTTCCTGAATCGCGCGCAGCAGTTTGGCCTGCAAATCGACGGGGAGTTCGCCGATTTCGTCGAGAAAGATGGTGCCCCCTTCGGCGATAGCGAGCAACCCATCTTTTGGATTTGTCGCGCCGGTGAAGGCACCGCGCACGTGGCCGAAGAGTTCGCTTTCGATTAGGGTGGGCACGAGCGATCCGCAATCGACGGGAATGAACGGCTTATTACGAAAAATGCCCGAAAAGTGGATGGACTTCGCGACCAGTTCCTTGCCCGTGCCGCTTTCGCCGAGGATGAGCACGGGGTGGACGCTCTGTCCCGCTTTGGCGATGATGCGGTAGAGCTTTTCCATATCGGGCGCGCGGCCGACGAGGTTCCCGAAGCCCTGGCGCGACTAGATGGTCTCGCGCAGGACGCGATTTTCGCTCTTCAATCGAAGATGACCGGCGACGCGTTCCAGGAGCAGCCGCAGTTCTTCCATGCTGAAGGGCTTGGTGACGTAGTCGTAGGCGCCATCCTTCATTGCCTGCACGGCGGATTGCACGGTGCCGTGTCCAGTCACGACGATGACCAGCGCCTCGGCGCGGTGCTTTCTGATGTTATGTAACGCTTCGAGGCCGCCGGAGCCGGGCAGGCGCAGGTCGAGAAGCACGGCATCGGTGCTCGAGCTGTCGAGCAGGCGGTAGGCCTGTTCGGCGGACTCAGCGGTCTGGGTGTTGAAGCCGAGCGACTGAGCTACCTCGCGGCAAGCCTCGCGAATGGAGCGGTCGTCGTCGACGATGAGAAGGTTGAGGAAATTTGCTCCTTCGATTTGCGGCGGGCGGCTGTGAGTGAGCACGGCGGCGGTGGATGCGCTGAACATAGTGAAACTCCTGGACGTAATTTGACGAGTAACCCGATCAACCATTCCCGCGCGAACCATCCTCGTCCGACGATTCAGGCATTGACGATTCGGGGCTCGAGGTCATGTCGGCGACGGATTCGAAGGCGGGGAAAAACACTTCGATTGAAGTGCCGCGGTCCGGCTCGCTCTGCACCTCGATAACGCCGCCCGCTGCGCTGACGATGCGTTGCACAGTAGCCAATCCGAGGCCGGTGCCCTCGCCAGGATTCTTAGTGGTAAAGAAAGGTTCGAAGAGGCGGGCTTGCGTCGCGTCGTCCATGCCGCAGCCATCGTCGGCGACCGCGAGAGCGACGGCATGGCGTTCGACGCCCGACTCGCCGGGGAACCCGGTTGCGCGGGTTCGCAGCCTGATCTTTCCGCCGTGGGGCATGGCGTCGCGCGCGTTCAGCACCAGGTTCAAGAGAATCTGGCGCAACTGAGCCGGGTCAACTAAGACGATCCCTGCATCGGAGCCGAGCTCCGAATCGATGATGGCCACGCGCGAGGGATGGAGAGTGTTGTCGGGAAACTTATCAAGGGTCAGGATTAGTTCAATCTGTTCGCCGATCAGTCGCTGCAAGAGGTTTCTCGTCGACGCCACAATTTCGTTGATTCTTACCGGGCGCGGATCGGCGGATTGCTTGCGGGCGATGGACAACAGTTGATGGGTTAGCGCCGCACCCTGCTCGCCTGCCATGCGGACTTCATCGACATGCTGGCTGAGTTGGCCGGTTGTGGGGCGACCGCTTTCGATTGCGAAGCTGTCGAATGCGCTGTTGTCGCGGCCGTTTTTTTCCAGGCCAGCGGTCAAGAGATCGCAATAGAGCAAAATGCCGGTGAGCAGGTTGTTAAAGTCGTGGGCGATTCCTCCGGCGAGGCGGCCGATGACCTCCATCTTCTCAGCCTCACGCAGGTGTTCCTGGATGAGCCTGCGCTCGGTGGCATCCTCGAGGAGCGCGATCAGAAAAGCGGGCGGGCGGCGAACATCGCGGCCCAGCGATACGGTCAGATGCCCCCAGAGTCCGGAACCATCTTTGCGCAGGTAGCGCTTTTCGATCTCAAAGCGGGAGCGCTCCCCGCGGATTAGCTCATCGATGCACCGTTGATCAGGAGAAATATCGTCAGGCGAAGCTGCGTGTGGGGAAGAATCGTGCTGCTCCCGGCGTTGCCCAAGACTTGGGCCGTGCAAAGACTGACGCTGGTTGCCTGTTCCGAGAGCAAGCGCGCCAGCGTGCGTTCCGGCGAGTTCCTGCGAACTGTAACCGAGCAGGCGGCTGAGCGCCGAATTCGCTTCCAGAATCTGGCCATCGAGTTGGCAGATGGCGATTCCGATGGCGGCTTCTTCGAACATGGCTCGCAGGCGTCGATCGCGGTCGTAGTCGTAGGCCGCCGGAAGGTGAGTCAGGACATTCATAAGACGACTTAGGTCCTAGGTCTCAGGTGTCAGGAAAGCCGTGGTGCATCCGACATTTTGCTGTATTTCCAACTCGGGAAAAACTTGTGCCCTTTTCCGCGAACGGACCTTGCCAGCCTGATTAGGGAAAGTGTAGAGCGAATCCGATTGCGGCAAAGTGCGGTCCATCACACCAAATTTGTGATGATTCCGCGGAGGCGCAACGAGTCCTTCACCGGAACCCATGACCGCAAAACTTTGCACCCACTTCCGCATCCCGCGCGGAAATGCTGTTCGGCCCGAGGTATAATTCGGCTGCCTTTTTTACGGCTCGCGACGAGCTCTTGTGGGGGAGATCGTTCGGGCGCCGAGGGCATTCCCAAGCGGCGTTCAAGAAAATTCGATTCTGAAATGGCGGGAGACTACTATGAGACTGCGCATCGTTGCTATCGCCCTCGCTCTGTTTTTCTTTGCCTCACTGGCGTATTCACAATCCTGGATTCCGTTGGTCAACCAACCAAGCGATACTCTCGGGCTGGGCAATCCTTTATTGCTGACCGACGGCACCGTGATCCTGCATCAGGCATGCGGACCACAGTGGTATAAGCTGACGCCGGATCAATTTGGCAACTACGTAAACGGCACGTGGTCGCGGATTGCGTCGCTGCCCGCGGGCTACGCTCCTCTTTATTTCGGATCGGCGGTGTTGCCGGATGGACGAGTGGTGATGGAAGGCGGCGAATACAACGCGCCGACCGGGCCGAACAGTTGCAACGGGGTGTGGACGAATCTGGGCGCGATCTACGATCCGATCAAGAATCAGTGGACCTCGATTGCTCCGCCAACAACCTGGGGCAGCATCGGAGATGCGCAATCGGTCATCCTACCGAATGGACTCTACATGCAGGCGAATTGCTGCACGACGGAGCAGGCGATTCTTAATCCTTCCGACCTTACCTGGAGCATCACCGGCAAAGGGAAAGCCGACGTCAATGATGAGGAAGGCTGGAATCTTTTGCCGGATGGGACGGTGCTCACCATTGATGCGTATGTCTTTAAGAAGAACTCGACCGGAAAGAATTACGAAATCTACAATCCCACGACTGGTTCGTGGAGAAGCGGACCGAAGACCGGGACGATCGTTCAACTCTGGGATTCGTATCCCGATGCGCAATACTCATCTCACGAAGTTGGCCCAGCGGTGTTGCGGTACGACGGTACTGTGTTCGCGACAGGAGCGTATGGCGCGCCCGGAGAACCTGGGCACACCGCTATCTACGACACCAGCACCAAGACCTGGACGGCTGGCCCGGATTTCCCCGGCGATCTCGATATCGCCGACGGTCCCGCATCGATATTGCCCGATGGCAATGTGCTCATGCTGACCAGCCCGGGCATCTTTAATCTCGGTGGCGTCTTCCTGGAGTGGGATGGAACTAGCTTTACCGATGTGACCAGGGGCAACACCGACGCGCCCAATATTTCCTCTTATTACGGGAACATGCTGGTGCTGCCGACGGGCGAAGTTCTCTTTACGGATTTCGGCAACGTCTGGGTTTATCGGCCGAAAGGAAGCCCGAACCCGGCGTGGCTGCCGCAAATCACGTCGGCGCCCACGACAGTGAGCCGTCAAACGTCTTATGTTGTCTCGGGCTACAACCTGAATGGCTTCACGCAGGGAGCAGCCTATGGAGATGACGCGCAGGCAGCGACGAATTATCCCCTGGTGCGTCTGACCAACCGGGTTACGGGCAACGTCTACTATGCGCGCACTTCCAATCCCAGCACCATGGGAATTGCGTACACGGGGGTTGCGTCCACGAATTTCGTGGTCTCAGCCAAGACTCAGACCGGCCTTAGCAATCTGCAGGTGGTGGTGAACGGGCTGGCTTCGGCTCCGGTCACGGTCAACATTCGATAAGAAGATAATCTAGTCTTAGTTGATGAGGGTTCCATACGAGGTTTTGTTCGGATGGAACCCTCAATTATTTCGCCGATCAGTGCACACCTACGATCCAGCTTAATCGTCATCTCCGTCGTTATCTGGCGGAAGCGCCGGACCCTTCTGTGCCGCCTGTCCGAGGAAGAAGCTGGCGGGCTCGACTGCCGGAACAGACGAGTATTGGCGAAAGGGCCCCGTGAAAAAGCTGCTCAGATCGCTGGTCGAACGAGCGTCGGCGACTCCGAGCACGCCCTCGGTGATACCGTAGACTCCTTCGATGGTGCGGAGGACGCTGCCAAAATCGTAATTGTTGTTATCAATGTATCCCTTGGGCGTGTAGGCGGAGACTATGACCATGGGTACGCGGAAGCCGATTTGATAATCGGCCTGGCAGTTGGTGGTGGTGCAGGGCAGGCCCGGCTGAATGAGCGCCGGCTGGTTATCCGACCAGCCCCCCCAGTCGTCCCAGGTGAGGATGATGGCCGTATTGTTCCAGAAGGTCTGGCCTGCATCCAGTCCCGATGTGCAGGTAGGATTCTGGCCGATGGCGTTGATAATCGCCGTTACCCACGACGGTCCATATTCGTCGCTCGGCCCGGCGTGATCGGACCACGAGCCGTTTGGAATTACCCAGCTGACGTCGGCGAGATTGCAATTGGTGATGTCATTGAGGACATCCGCGCCTTTCAGGTTGAGATCCACTTTGGCAGCCCACTCCGCACCGCTGCATTCGAGAGTGTCGTTCGTTTTGCTCTTGAATTTCGGCACGCAGATGCTTTGAATGGAGTTGGGAGCGGTCCAGATCGAACCCGCAGACGGGGCATAGTACTTCCATGAAACCGATTGCGCGTCGAGCAGACTGCCCATGCTCGGCTTATCGTCGCAGTAGCTGCCAACCGGATTCGAGGGGAAGACAAGCGCCGTGTTGGTTAGAGGGCATTCCTGCACCGAATTGCCGACGTAGCTCTTGCCCTTGCTGCACAGCGTGCCTAGCTGGGGAGACAGCAGCCATGTGGTTGCAGCGGCAGGCGCGAGGCAGCCGACCTTGGTTCCCGTCGGGCCAAAGTTCTCCGAGATAAAAGTCGAATCGGCATCTTCGGCGAGCGAGCGCGCGGATGTGCCGCTGAAAATAAATTGATGTGACGGATAACTAGGGCCTTGGTTGGTCTGATACATGAAGTTGGCCCAGCCGTATTGTTTGGCATAAGTGATATACGGATCGAGCAGGTGGCCGGTGGATCCGTCGTAGTTGGTGACGGCCGGGCTGGCGACGTAGCCGTAAGAAGTCTTCCCCTTAATGCTCTGCTTAACTGCCCACGCGCCATCGTTGCGGCAGGCGTATCCATTGGCCGGATCGGGATCGCACATATTGTTAAAGCCGGTGTGCGAGTGGTCGGGATCGGTGCTCCCTTGCAGTGGGACCTTCGTCAAGGTGACCGGAACCGGAGTGCCGGACTCATTGGAGATGCCGCAAGGCGAAATATCGTAGCAACTCGTGGTGACGGGACTGGGCATGCAGGCGGCTAGGCCGCTGGCGCCGTTCGGGATGGGACAGGCCGGAGTGAGGAAGTGAAAGAGATTATCGGGCGTGCGATTCTCCTGATAGATCACGACCACATGGGTGATTTGCGGCGGGAAGGCGGATGGCTTCGGAGCCTCTGGCGTTGATTGTGCGAGCGTTGATTGTGCGATCAGGCTTGCGGGGAGTAGCAGCGCCAAAAACGGCAGCAGAGTTTTGGCTGTAAGTTTCATAGGGGGTTCTCCTTCGGTGAACCGGCGTAAATTATCCGCGCGCGTGATGGGAGTGCGCGCATCTCGGTGGTGAGTGAAACCAAGCGCCCCGCGCCTGATCTGGCGCAGCGCAAGTCTGAAGCAATTCGGCGCGAGAGTCAAATCAATTTTTCGAGGAAGTCGTGAGCCACATATTCGTTGGCAAAACTGTCTAGGATGGTGGCGGAGACGCGGCGGGGTCGCGTCTGCACTAAAATCAGATTGGGCTAACATGCCGCCTTACTCCAATCGGCGCGCAGTCGCGGTGTCTACTCTCGTCGTGTTGCTGCTTACTGCCTCAGTCTCGACGCTCATTCTGGAGTGCGGGTGTGGGCGGCCGCCGGCTGAAAGCGCTGCGAGCTCCGATTCGCAAAGCTTGCCTTTTGATCGCCAGCCGCATTCGAGCGGCATATCGCCGAGCCAGACCCTGGTTCCATCGGCGACGAAATTGCCCGAGGGAACTCCCATACCGATTCGCCTCGAGAGCGCCCTGTCGAGCGCGACATCGCATGCGGGGGAGAGCTTCTACGCCAGCGTCGATGAGCCGGTGGAAATTGACGGCCAGACGGTAATCGCTCGTGGCACTCCGGTGACGGGCCGCGTGCTGGAGGCGAAGTCGGCGACCGGCGCTCGCGATCGTGCAAATGAGAGTGCGAATGATCGCGCGAATGAGAGTGCGAATGAAAGTGCGAGCGAGCCCGGGTATCTTCGCATCGTTCTGGTCAGTTTAAAAGTTGGCCGCAAGACGGTTGCCATCGAGACATCCAGCATCTTCGCCAGGGGCGGTTCGCGCGAGGAGCGCAAACCAGCTTCTGGCGGGGTTGGTGGTCGTCCTTCGGAAGACGACAAAGAAAAGAACGATAAAAACAGGGATGCCGTTTTCGGGCTTGACCGTCGTCTCAACTTCCGCCTGGCACAGGCGGCTGATTTGCAGTAGGGAGCCGCGAGCTAAAATACAAACTGCGTTCCCCGCACTCTCCAAGCACGCCCATTCCATTCTACGTACTTCTACATCGTTGAGGATCGCCGCGTACATAGACCTATGTAGACCCTGACATAATTCTTACATTTCCAACTCGGAGTGAGGTGCCGATCGGCAACGGCTGGCATCTTAGTACCGCTGTAAGAACCATGGGTCGGGAGTTATGGTGCACAGGAAAAGCAGACGCCGATACAAACCGCAGGAAGAGAAGCGGAATCTAACGTAATAGCTAAATTGGTCTGATCTTTGCGCTTAGCGACTACGCCGCGAAGCTCGGTTGTTGTTCGGGCGCAAGCCGCGCCGATGCGTTATCTTTTGAGAGTGTGTTGTCGTGCCCTGGACGTGAGATCGGCTTGTGTACAGGACAGACGTTTTAAGTTGACCTCCAACGTTGCCGGGACCGGCAAGTCTTCGCCCACTCAATCCACGAAACCCGCAGCAGTAGAGCAGGACCGGGCAAACGAGGGATGGTGGGCCAGAGGAATCACCATGCGAAACCGATTCATTCGAACGCTGATGTTGGCCCTGGCGGGGCTGACGATCATGCTGGCGATTTCAGCAAAATCCTACGCAGAAATTGGAGTGGCAATTACTTTCGGCCCGCCTGCGATCCCTGTTTATGAGCAACCGATTTGCCCGGGCGATGGCTACCTTTGGACACCGGGCTACTGGGCCTGGGACTACGACTACGACGATTATTACTGGGTTCCGGGCACGTGGGTGCTGGCTCCCGAGGTCGGCTTTTTGTGGACGCCGGGTTGGTGGGGATGGGGGAATGGCGCATTCCTGTGGAGTGAAGGCTATTGGGGACCGCAGATCGGTTTTTATGGCGGCATCAATTACGGCTTCGGATATTTTGGCGTCGGCTTCGTCGGCGGACGCTGGGACGGCGGACACTTTTTCTACAACCGGGCGGTAATGAACGTAAACGTCAACGAAATTCACAACGTCTACGAGACGAGGGTCGAGGTTAACAACAACCACATCAGCTACAACGGTGGCAACGGCGGCATCGATCGACGGCCAAGTCCTCAAGAAGAGGCAGCGGCACGCGAGCGGCATGTCGGACCTGTAGCCGCGCAAACTCAGCATATGCAGGCGGCGCGATCAGATCCGCAGCAACGCGCGTCGGTGAATATGGGACGGCCCGCGGTCGCGGCAACTGCTCGGCCCGGAGATTTCAAAGGCGCGGGCGTTGTAGCAGCCCGAGAAGCAGGCGGGCACTACACGCCGCCGCCAAATCGCGGAAATCAGGCGCGACCGGAGAATAATGCCGCGCGGCCCACCCCCACGCACGTCAGCGAGCTCCCACCAGCGGAACGGCCGGCAGCCCCGAATACGGGGGATGCGAAGCAGGACCAGAAGCTCCAGAAGCAGCAGGAAAAGCTATACAACCAGCAGCAGAACGAGCGGCAAAAGGTAGCACAACAGCAGCAGAAAGAAGATCAGAGGCTGGCGAATCAAAAGGCGTCCGATGCGCAAAGGCAGCAGCAGGAGCAGCGGCATGCGCAGCAGACGCAACAATTGCAGCAGAAGCACACCCAGCAGACGCAGCAGATGCAGCAGCGAGTACAGGCGGCTCGGCCAGCGGGTAGGCCTCCTAAGTAAATTTCTTTGATTGCGTTGCACAAATCTGGATCGAGTTGCACAAATCTGAGAGGCAAGTTGCTTAACCGCGGCTTGCCTCTCGCCTTATTAAGGAGACTCACGTTGTATGCATTCGAGCGCCGCGAAATTTTGGGAAGCTGCCCACCGCATGATGGACAGTTCCATCGCACGCCTCCCTTCGTTGATCGTCTTCGCTATTCGGGACTTCTGCCATGCGAAGGGTCGCTTGAAGTGGCAACGTTTAAGTCGATGTGCAACCGTTGCACGGCCGGAATGTTCGGCGGGTAGCAGTTGCCATCCTTGTTATAGGTAGCGCGGCAATCCCTGGCGAAATCTGGCCGCTTCGGCGATTGCGCGAACTGCCAGACGTCGGCGAACGCAAGCCCGCTAAACTTAGGGGCGAGATTTCCTTGCGAAACAGTGCAGCCGGGTGATGGCGGACAGGAATCGTTAACGACCCAATATTTTATTTTTCTTCCGCCCGCATGCTTGCGAATATCCTCCGCCGTCACCACTGAAACGCCAGAATCCTCTTTCGCTGCGATGCCTGAGCAATACACGCCTGCGCCAAAGTGCGCGTTGGTGACTCCGTCGACCCAGGATAGAAGATAGGATCGTTGCTCGGGGAGCAAGCGGCCGCCTTGTTCCTGGTCAAGAAAAATTATAGAGTCAGGTGGAAATCCTTCAGCCCGCGCCGCTTTGGCCGCCGCTGCAGCATCGGAGCGGCCAAGTTTCGCCGCGTCTCCCGCCGATTTGATCTTTGCGTAAGTTCGGCCGTTGAAAAGAATGAGGAAGCCGAAACCCGCGGACTGGAGGGTCTTGCGCCTACCGACCCACGAATTTCTCTCGGCGCCCGGCGGATTATTCAGCCAATAGCCGGAGTACGAGAAAGTCTGGCGCATAGTTTCCAGGTTTGCATCGCCGGGATAATCGTTGCGATCGAACCCGATATATCCAGTCGCCGAGCGCTCAGCGGTCGGCGTTTGCGAACAGACGCCGATGATACAAGCCAATATCATTGCCGTGACCGAGAGTAAGATTCGCGGCGCGTTCAGGCGGTCATCTCCTGGTCCAGTTTGCGATCTGGCTTTGCGGTTGCTGCGGGCAATCGCAGGCGGAAGGTTGTTCCCGTGCCGACGACGGTATCGAAGTCCACCGAACCGTAGTGCCACTGCATGATCTGATAAGTCTGCGCGAGGCCGATCCCGCTGCCTCCCTGAGCGCCTTTGGTGGTGAAATAAAGTTCGAAAATTTTCTCCTGCGCTTCGGGGGGAATACCGCTACCCTGGTCGATGACTTCGGCGATGATCATGTCGTCATCGCGCCGCGCTTTCAGCGTGAGCGTTCCACCCGCCGCCATGGATTGGACTCCATTGAGCACCAGATTCAAGATCGCCTGCTTCATCAGGTCGATATCGACCCGCACCAGCAGCGCGTCATCTTCACTCTGGGTATCTGCTTTTAACTTATCCCCGGGCAACTCGAGCACGATCTTCACCCCATGGCGGCCGGCATCGGGCGTGGCTAGCACCGATACATCTTCCAGAAGTTTGCGGAGATCTACCTCGTCCAGATGCAAGTCGCGAGGGCGGGTGAAGTCGACGAGGATTTGCACTACGCGGTCGAGGCGATGAATTTCGCTGCCGATAATGTCCATGTGGCGGCGCGTGTCAGGATCATCCTCGTGCATTTTGTTCTGCAGCAACTGCAAGTGCAGGACGATGGCGTTGATCGGATTTTTTACTTCATGGGCGACGCCGCGGGTGAGGCGTCCACTAGCCGAGAGTCTTCGTGAAATTTCAATTTCGTCTTCGATACGGCGTACCGATTCGGCGTCGCGCATGGTCAAGAGCGCGCCGATCGGCGTTCCTTTTTCCTGTATGAAGTCGAGCGACACTTGTACGCGCCGGCCGTCGACCGCGTCGAATTCGTATTGCACCAGCGGGCGCTGCTTCTGAAACGCGGGCAGTACGACTGCACCTAGAACCGTCCCATCCGAAAAAATCTCTGCGGCGGTGCGGCCCAGGATTTCGCGGCGCGGGCGCCCTAGAAATTTTTCCGCCGAGGCGCTTACTAGCACCACTCGCGAATCGCGGGTAAAGAGCATGAGCCCGTCCTGGAGCTTGGTCATGACCTGTTCGACATTATCTTTTAACGCAGAGAAAATCTGGTTGGTATCGCGAATCTGGCGTCCGAGGTGAGCGATCTTGAGCGAGACGAGACCCACTTCGTCTTCCGTACCGGACTCTTCGGCAGGCAAGAGATCGCCGGCGCTGGCGCTGTCGAGGTTGCGGCTGATTACTTTCAAGGGGCCAAGCGCAACGTTCGAGACGACGGCTGCCAGCACCAGAGAACAAAAGATCGCGAGTACGGAAAAAAATGCCGCCTGCTGCAACTTCGGAGTGAGTTCGTTGCGCAGGAAAACAGTGGACACGCCGACCCGAACGCTGCCAAAGGTCTGGCCGTCGAGTTCGACTCCGATGCTGACGTCGTAGACGGAGCCCGGCGCGTAGATCAGACGCAACTGACGCCGAAAGCTGGCGTCGCGCAGCACGCGCAACGGAACGCGATCGGGGATCGGCTTGCCGTTCAGCGCCGGGTTGGTGTCGAGAATCGCTACGCCGCTGGGATCAATGATGGCGGCGTCATAAATGATGCGCGAATTGCCCACCACCGATTCCAGCATGTCGTTGAGGTTCGGATCAGTTTGCAGATAGTTGGTGATCGCGACGCGCATGGCCTTGGGATTTTCGGTGTTGACGCGCGTGCTGGTGAGATCGGGCACCGCTTTGGAGGCGGCGTATTCCAGTTGATTGGTGAGTTGGGAGGCGGTCTCATCGGCCCAGAGCAAGCGCTGGCGCAGGAGTTGGGAGAGATAAACCCAGGAAAAGCCGACGACCAGCGCCGTGAACAGCGTGGTGATCACGAGCACGATGATGAATTTGCGAGTCATTTAAAGGCAGGTGACAGGCAGGTGACAGGTTGCAGGAAAAGCAAAATCAATTTCTTGCCGTGGTTCCGGTTTTCCTGTCACCTGTCACCCGCGCCCTATTCTTCTATGCTTCCTCAGCCAATGCCGCATCCTGAGGCCGGCCGTATTCCTTCAATTTGTTGTGCAGCGTCTTCAGGCTGATGCCTAGCATCTCGGCGGCCCTGGTTTTGTTGTTATTGGTTGCCTGCAGAGTTTTCAGGATCAGGAGTTTCTCCGCCTCTTCCACGGTTGTGCCGACGCCCAGGTGTATGGCGTCGGGATCGTTGACTACGGGGCGCACGCTCTGGCCAAAGCCGGGAGGCAGATGTTTGGTTTCGATCAATCCGCTTTCGCAGACAATTACGGCACGTTCGAGAGTGTTGCGCAACTCGCGCACGTTGCCCGGCCAGGAGTAACTCTGAAAGACATTGAGTACCGCCTCGCTCACGTCCGCTACCTTGCGACTGTGCTTCTCATTCATATCCGCGAGCAGGCTTTTGACTAACTCGCGGATATCATCTTTATGCTCGCGCAGCGCTGGCATATGAATATTGAAAACGTTGAGGCGGTAATAAAGATCCTGGCGCAGTTCTCCGTTGGCCACGGCGTCGTCAGGCACCTTATTAGTTGCGGCGAGGACGCGCACGTCCACTGACGTTTCTACCTTACTGCCGAGCCGGCGCAACTTATGGTCCTCGAGTACGCGCAGCAACTTGGCTTGCGTGCCTACGGGCATCTCGCCGATCTCGTCGAGCAGCAACGTCCCACCTTCGGCGAGTTCGAAGCAACCGGTGCGGCGTTCGGCGGCGCCTGTGAAGGCGCCTTTTTCGTGGCCGAAAATTTCGCTCTCGATCAAAGTTTCTGGGATGGCGGCGCAATTGATGGGGACGAACGGTTTGTTGCGGCGCGGGCTGAGATCGTGAATGGTGCGCGCCACCAGTTCCTTGCCTGTGCCGCTCGCCCCGGTGATCAACACGGACGCTGTGCTCGGGGCGACTTGCTCGATCAGGTGGAAAATCTCCTGCATCTTGGCGGAGGCGCCTACCAGACTTCCGAGCGCTCCTTTATCACGTAAGCGGCGGCGCAGCGATTCATTTTCGACGCGCGTGTTCATGATCTCGCCGATGTTGGTGAGAATGGAGCGCAGGCGGCGGAAGTCGATCGGCTTTTCGATGTAATCCTGGACGCCGAGACGTCCCGCGTGGAAGGCGGTATCGGTTGCCTTCTGAGCCGTGACCATGACCACGGCAATCGATTGCGTCAGATCGGAAAGGCGCTCCACCAGTTCCATCCCGCCCATGCGCGGCATTTTCACGTCGGTAATAACAATGGAGGGAGCGAAGAGCGGAATTTTTTCGAGCGCCTCCTGGCCATCGGCGGCCGTATCGGTGCGATAGCCCCAGCCGGAGACGAGTTCAGCCAGGCCGGTTCGTTCATTCTCTTCGTCTTCTACAATCAACACTCGTTCCTGGGTCATATTCCTCTAATCACAGGCGGTCGTGGCTGCGGTCGTAGCTCTTGAGCATTATTCAGGGAAGCGCGCTACCTAGCAACTGCCCAGACCAAGCTATATCAATTTGAGATTAGTTCAAAACGACCTCCTTTATAAGAACGATGCCAAACGACCGATGAGTATGCGCCATGCTCCGGACCCGCATGGTACCTGCCTCGAGTGAGCAAAAAGGAACAGATTGCGCATTTCGATCGTGCGATTCTGCAACGTGCAGAATAGTCGAAAGCGGAGCTGCGCTTGGTGTGACCACCAAAAAATGTTTGACGTAAACTCTTAAACTTTTTGCAAAAACGCCCATTTGCTGTAGAATTCGGTGTCCTGCAAACGCCTTACCCGCGAGTGATGCAAGGGTTTATAGTTTCCAGTTCTATTCAATAGATTGCTGTGGATTTGATTCGGAGGAACTCCATGTCGCTTTGTCACCCAACCTACAAAAGATGCGCGAGTGTCGCGCTCGTTCTGGTTGTTCTGATTGCGTTGCCATCATTTCTGACGGCACAAACTGCGCCCGCACCGAAACCGGCACCCGTAATGTCCAATGACTCATTTCCCTCGTTGGAGTTATTCATCGGGTATCAATGGTTAAATCCGGGTGGAAGCGTACCGGATACCAGCTCTCCGCCGAATGCAATTCAGATGCCTTCGTTGTCTGCAGGCGTCGGCGCCAGTGTCTCTTATAACTTCACCAAGATGTTCGCCATTGAGGGAAGTTATGGTGGAAACTCCGATCGCAGTAAATACAGTGTTAACACCTTCAGTGGAGGACCCAAGCTTACCTATCGCGGCGAGGGGGTGGACTTCTTCGTGCACACTCTGGTCGGAGTGGATATTATGCACGCTCCCCCAGCTAAGACTAGCGATGGTGTCGGCGCCCTGCTTGGCGGTGGTATGGATCTCAAGCTCTGGAAGCACGTCAGCATACGGGTGTTTGAAGCCGACTTCCAGTGGTCGCACCAAAACTTTTCGTCGGTCGTGCCGCCCAATAATTCCTCATTGCGGCGTCCAAACTTTGACGGCGCCCTGCTGCGCACGGGTCTGGTGTTCACCTCTGGTGGCGAAGCTCCCGAACTTCCGGTGGGGGCGTCGCTCACGCTGCAACCAACAGAAGTTTTGGTGGGTGAGCCGGTCCATGGTACAGCCGTCGCCAACAACTTCAATCCCAAACACACGCTGACTTATACCTGGGCGAGTAGCGGTGGGAAGCTCGACGCCAAGGATACTTCCGCAAACATCGACACCAATGGATTGAGCGGCGGCAGTTATACGGTCACCGTTACCGTGACCGATCCTAAGGCCAAAAAGAACAACACGGCGAGCGCAACCGCGAGCTTCACCGTAAAGGAGCCGCCGAAGAATCCGCCGCAGTTCTCTTGCTCGGCGAACCCACGGATGGTTCAGGCGGGCCAGACGGCGACCATTACCTGCACCTGTACCAGTCCGGATAACGTTCCGGTCACGGTCGGTGGCTGGACCGCGACCGGCGGCAGCATCTCCGGCAACGGAAGCTCCGCCACGCTGACAACGACGGGCGCCCCGTCAGGGACGATCACCGTCAGCGCTACTTGTACCGATTCGCGCGGCCTAACGGCTTCGACGTCGAGCTCGGTGTCGGTTGAAAATCCGCCACCTCCGCCGCCGCAGGCCACCAAGGTGAACGAGTGCGCGTATCCGAACGAGAAAAAGCTCTGGCGCGTAGACAACACTTGCAAGGCCGAACTGGACGATGTTGCCCTCAAATTGCAGCAGGATCCGGATGCCAAACTGATTGTCGTCGGCAACGCTGACCCGGCAGAACTCGCCAAGTCCAAGCACAAGAACCTGGCGGCCGAGCGTGCGCTCAACGTGAAGGCTTACATCTCGGGCGGCGAGGCGAAACAGAACATCGATCCCAGCCGTATCGAGGCACGCACTGGAAACGCCGGTACGGCGACTTCGGAACAGTGGATCGTTCCGTCCGGCGCAACCTTCCCAGAGGCCGGCAGCACCACCCCGGTCGATGAGACGAAGGTAATGCCGGTTCCGGACCACCCGAAGCCGATCGCCAAGAAGAAGAAAAAGGCCGAGTAGGCAGGCTTTTGGGCCGATTTAGCACGAAAGGCCGGTGGGGTTTACCCTACCGGCCTTTCTATTTTTTGTTCTTCGGTAACCTTGCCCGAGTCGTGCTAGCCTGTCAATGTTGGGCGGACGCGAATATCGTTCGCAGGGGTCAACCTACGCGCATGGAATCTACTGGGCAACAGAAAGTTCTCCGCACCGCTTTATTGCTTCTCGCTATCAGTTTCTTGAGCACTGCGCTGTTGGCCTCTGGGCCTTGGCAGGTATTAGGTCCGGACGGCGGCGATGCCCGCAGCCTGGCCTACGACGCTCATAATCCTGATCACATGTTGCTTGGCACCAGCACCGGCCAGATGTTTGCCTCAACCGATGCCGGACGCACCTGGTCTCGCCTGGCCCGTCTCGGCGGCGATGACTATGTGCTTGACCATATCTCTATCGATCCGCAGGATTCGCGGCGGATTTATGTTTCTGCCTGGAGCGTATCGAGCCAGCAGATTGGTGAAGTCTTCCGCACCCGCGATGGCGGCGCCAACTGGCAAACCTTGCCGGCGATGCATGGCAAATCGATCCGCGCCATGGCGATGTATAAGGGCGATTCACACATCATGGTCGCGGGCGCGCTCGATGGCGTCTACCGCAGCAACGATGGCGGCGATTCATGGCAACGCTTGTCGCCGGAGAACTCAGCCGAAATCAAAAATATCGAATCGATTGCTATCGATCCGAAAGACCCCAACACCGTCTACGCCGGGACTTGGCACCTCGCCTGGAAGACTGCAGACGGCGGCGCAAACTGGCAGCACATTAATAAGGGCATGATCGACGACTCCGATGTCTTTTCGGTGATCGTTGACCACGACAATCCTTCAGTCGTATTCGCCAGCGCCTGCTCGGGAATTTACAAGAGCGAGACCGCCGGCAACCTGTTTTCAAAGATTCAAGGGATTCCGTTTTCGGCGCGCCGTACGCGCGTATTGAAGCAGGATCCGACCAACGAAAATATTGTCTACGCCGGAACCACGGAAGGCCTGTGGAAGACGACCGACCTTGGCAAGTCATGGAAGCGCGTCAGCGATCCTGAGGTCGTCGTCAACGATGTCCTCGTCGATCCGCGCGATTCGAATCACGTGTTGCTTGCGACCGATCGTAGCGGCGTGATGGCCTCGACCGATGGCGCGTCGAGCTGGACCACTTCGAACAAAGGCTACGCCCATCGCTATGTGTCCGCGATCTTGGCCGATAACAAAGATGCGAGCACTCTCTATGTAGGCGTGGTCAATGACCGCGAATACGGCGGCGTGTTCCATTCCAACGATGCCGGGCAGCACTGGCTGCAGAAAGCAGCTGGCCTCGGCGGAAAAGATGTATTCGCGCTGAAGCAGGCTCCGAGCGGAATGCTCGTTGCTGGCACCAGCCACGGCATCTATTATCTTGAGCACAATGGAACCCAATGGCATCCGATGAACGTGATCGTGGTCGAGCACACGTCAAAGGTCGCTCGCAAGGGAGCCAAACCGGTTACAAAGACGGCCATCGAAAAGAAAGAGCTGGTGGCGCGGGTCAACGATCTTGAACTCGGCTCCACGCGCTGGCTGGCGGCTACGACCAGTGGCATCTACGTCAGCACCGACCAGGGTAAGACATGGAAGGGCGGATCGGTGCTCGGACAGGAAGACTTCATTTCTGTGCGAGAGGACGGTTCGACTGTGGTCGCGGCTACGCGGTCGCGCGTGTTCGTCTCGAAGGATCGCGGCGCGGTCTGGCAGCAGTCGATCGGTCTCCCGACCTACCTGGTTGGCATCCGGAGCCTGGCGCTCGGTTCCGAAGGGCAGATCATGATTGCGGCCCGCGAAGGTGCGTATCGCAGTGAGGACTGGGGCGCGACGTGGGAGCATGTGGTGAACGGCCTGCCTGGCAAGGACATCACATCGGTCAGCTTCGATTCCATCCATCGCCGCATGCTGGCTACCAGCGACACGACCGGCGTGATCTTTGAAAGCCACGACGGTGGACGTTCCTGGCAGCGTGGTCCGGACGCCGGGTTCCCGCTGCGCCGGGTCAGCGTCATTGGCGGGCGCCTGGTTGGGGCGACTCCATTTGATGGCGTGATCCTGCAACCGGAGAACGAGTCGATCAGCGCCGCGGCCGAGGCTGGCAGCAGCGAGTAAACAATCGCAAGTGTTTGAATTCCGCCCCGCCCAAGCTCAGCTTGGGCGGGCTTCTTGTTGTTCGACTAATTAAAAAGCTCAATTCTAAAACGTGTCATCCTGAGCGAAGTTGAAGAGCCTGCCCTGAGCGAAGCCGAAGGGACCCCTACTCCTCCCTCAACTCCCTTAACAACCGAGTTCTTCAGCCTACCGCGCAGATCCACTTGCGTTCCAAGCGAGCGTGCGGAACAATCTTCTAGTCACATCATGCGATTCGCCTTCACATTTGCTCTTGGACTGAGTGTCCTGTTCCTGGGACTAGCTCCTCGCCGGCAGGACGCCGCGGGCCCCGCGAACGTTCCAAGCCAATCGCCCACAACCCACCCTCCGCCCGCCGGGCAAGCGCCTCCCGCGCCTCCCGCAGGCACCGCTCCTGATACGACCGCTCCTGCTGGGCAGCAAGCGCCCGAGAACGATACGAGAGGCAGGTCGGAACCTGACTCGGCCGACACCGATTCCACGAAAACTAACCCGACTGACTCGGGTTCAACAAAATCCGATCCAGCAAAGCCGGATTCCACACCCAGCGCCGCTGCCGAGTCTTCGAGCGCTGCAACAAAAAGCGGGGTCACCAAGCGTCCTGCGCGCAGCGCATCCGGGACGCCCGCTGCTCCGCGAAAGGTTGTCGTTCGCCAAGGTGGTGCGAAAGAGCCTGCAACGCAGATTGCTCCCGGCATGACTCCAGCGGAAGCGGCCCGCGAACGCCAGAACGCGGAAGAGCGGCTGCGAGCGACCAGCGACCAACTCCCGCAGTTGGAGGTACTTCCCGATGTCCACCAACAAGAGACAGTGGTCCAGATCCGCAACTACATGGATGGCGCCCGTTCTGCGCTAAAGGAAGGCGATGTGCGAAGAGCCAGCACGCTGGCGGAGAAAGCACACCTCCTAGCCGAGGATTTGCTGAAGCGGTAGGGCAGAGGGGGCTGGGGATAGGTGACAGGTTACAGGTGACAAACAGTCTATTGCATCCCCAGTCTTTGTGGCTTTTCGTGTCTCCTGTCACCTGCTTTCTTTTCCTTGTTCCAGTAGGCTATGTGATGCTAAAATGTATCACATGACCAAGGCTTCGGTTCGCGATCTCCGCTACGAATTCAAGAAAATCGAACGCCTTTTGCGCCAGGGCGAGGAAATCCAAATCACCAAGCGCCGGCGAGTGATTGCTCGGCTGGTTCCAGAGCGTGCCGATGCAGCCAAAGAACTCCCCGATTTCATGGCTCGTTTGCACAAGATTTACGGCGACAAAGTCTTGGCCGTCAGTGGGGCCGAACTCATAGCCGCCGACCGAGACCGGTATTGAAGATCTACGCCGATCCAAGCTTTCTGGTGTCGCTCTACAGCCTCGATGGTAATTCGGTCGCGGCTGCACACGCTATGCAGGCGTCCGCCGCTGACCGACTCCTTACTACACTAGGGGAACTCGAAGTCATCAATGCGATGCAACTGCGGGTTTTTCGCAAGGAGGTCTCGCGGGAGCAAGCCCAGTCCTCTTTGGACGACTTTGAGCGGCATCTGGGGGACGGGGTTTTCCAGCTTCGGGAGTTGCGTGATACGTTCTTTGAGCGGGCGCGCCAGCTGTCAAAGCTAACGACAGCCAAAATGGGTACGCGCACCGCTGACGTATTGCATGTGGCCGCGGCGCTCGAATTGGGGGCGACTCACCTCTACAGTTTCGACCAGAGGCAAAGGAAGCTGGCGCAAACCGTTCGCCTCAAACTCAACTAGTCATCTCTCATGAGTCAGGTCTTATGAAAACCTCCGGACTTCGAAGGTCCGTGATTTTCCCGTCACCCGCCAGCTGCGACCGGTCTGCAACCTACTCGCTCGTAAAGTAATCCACCGTCACCGGATTCTCAAACAGTGAATAATCCCGCGTCACGACCGTGATTCCGCTCTCGGTGACGAAGTAGCGCTCGCGGTCGGCTTCTACGTCGTAGCCCACCGTTGTGCCCTCGGGGATATGCACGTCGCGGTCGATGATGGCTTTGCGAATGCGGCAACTGCGGCCCACGTTCACGTGCGAGAACAGGATGCTGCTTTCGATTTCGCTATAGGAATTGACGCGGACATCGGGAGAGAGTACGCAATTCTGGACCAAGCCACCGGAGATAATGCAGCCGGAAGAGATCAGCGAATCGAGCGAGTGGCCCATGCGTCCGCTCTCGGCGAATACGAATTTTGCCGGCGGATACTGCCGCTGATGGGTGCGGATCGGCCATTGTTCATCGTAGAGATTGAACACCGGAGAGACGGAAACCAGATCCATATTGGCTTCGTAGTAGGCTTCTAGCGTGCCTACGTCGCGCCAATAGAGCGCTTCTTTCTTATTCTCATCGACAAAGTTGAAGGAGTACACGCGGTAGTCGCCCAGCATCTTAGGCAGAATATTCTTGCCGAAATCGTGACTTGAATCTGGGTCTTCCGCGTCTTTCAGCAGCACCGGGATGAGCACATCGGTGTTGAAAATGTAGATGCCCATCGATGCTGAAATCTTGGTCGGGTCGTAGGGCGATCGTATGTCCGTCTCGCGCGGTTTTTCGAGGAACCCGACGATGCGATGGTCGCGATCGATGTCAACCACGCCAAAATGGCGGCTTTCTGCAGGGTCGGTCGTCAGGGTGGCGACGGTGACGTCAGCGGCTGCATCGGTATGCTGCTTGAGCATGCGCTCGTAATTCATCTTGTAGATGTGGTCGCCGGAGAGGATGATCACGTATTTCGGCTGTTCGGAGCCGATGGAATAAATATTCTGATAGACGGCGTCGGCCGTCCCCATGTACCAGTTTTCGCTGACCCGCTTCATCGGCGGCAGGATTTCGATGAACTCTCCAATCTCACGGCCGAAGATATTCCAGCCCTCGCGAATCTGGCGATTGAGGGAGAGCGCCTTATATTGCGTCAGAATAAAAACGCGGCGTAGCCCAGAGTTGACGCAATTGGAAAGCGTGATATCGATGATGCGATAGATGCCCCCGAAGGTCACCGCTGGCTTGGCACGATCGCGCGTGAGCGGATAGAGGCGTTCGCCGGCACCTCCAGCGAGAAGGATTCCAAGCGTATCTTTCATCATCGGCAGACTCTAGGATGCAGCAAACCATGGGGATGCTGCTCCGCCTCAACGCGAAATACTAGCATAACGTCAGTACCCGGTACCCAGTACCAAGTAAAAACGCTTTCCGCGTCGGTGGCCGATTGCTGCGTACTGGTTACTGAGTACTGATCAGCAGTGCACGACCTTGTCGCTCTTGATGCCGCGCGTGGCATTGCGCGAATCCACTACCAGTTGCGACTCCCCGACGATCTTCTTGTAGTCGTAGTCGGAGTGATCTGTGACGATGAGCACGCAATCGTATTGGCCGAGATTGTCCAGCGGCGTGCACTTCATCTGGAGGTCATATTTGCGGCCGCGGCCGACGAAGGGGAAATAAGGGTCGTTGTAGCTGACGGCTGCGCCTTCTTTTTGCAGCAACTCAATGATGGTGAGCGCTGGAGATTCGCGCAGGTCGTCAATGTCTTTCTTGTAGGCAACGCCGAGCACCAGAATCTTCGATCCGTTGATCGCCTTCTTGCGGCGATTGAGGGCGGAGATGGTTGACGAGATCACGTTGTAGGGCATGGCTACGTTGATCTCGCCGGCCAGTTCGATAAACCGTGTGCGAAAGTCGAATTCCTTAGCCTTCCATGAAAGATAAAACGGATCGACCGGAATGCAGTGTCCGCCCAGGCCAGGCCCGGGATAAAAGGGATGGAAGCCGAAGGGCTTGGTGGCGGCGGCGTCGATGATCTCCCAGATGTCGAGGTCCATGCGGAGACAGAGCATCTTGAGTTCGTTGACCAGCGCGATGTTGACGCAGCGATAAATGTTTTCGAGAAGCTTGGTCATCTCGGCGGCTGCGGGCGACGAGACGGGAACGGTGCGGCGAAAAATCGAACCGTAAAGCGCGGCGGCGATGGCGCTGGCCTGGGGATCGAGTCCGCCAATTACTTTGGGAATATCGTGGCGCGCGACCTGCGTGTTGCCGGGATCCTCGCGTTCGGGCGAGAACGCAACCCAGAAATCGTTGTCTCCGGCTGCACCATGACGCGAAGCTTTCAGGCCCGCCTTATTTTCTTTCTCGAGAATTGGAATCAAAATTTCTTCAGTCGTGCCGGGGTAAGTCGTGCTCTCGAGGATGACGATCTGGCCGGCGCGCAGATAGGGCGCCACGGCGTGAGCGGTGTTGGTGATGTAGCTGAGATCGGGCTCGTGATACTCGTTCAGCGGCGTAGGGACGCAGATTATGATGGCGTCCATGGGCGTGATCTGCGAATAATCAGCCGTGGCTTTGAATCCGTTCGATTTGGCAGCAGCGATCTCCTCGGGCGTAATGCGAAAAATATAAGTGCCGCCGCTCGCCAGCGTGTCGATTTTTCGCTGATCGATATCGAAGCCGGTAACAGGAAATTTTTGCTCGCTATAGAGCAGGGCAAGGGGCAATCCGACGTAGCCGAGGCCAATGATTCCGACCTTAGCCTGGCGGCTGTCAATGCGGCCCTTCAAATCGGTAAACAGAGAAGAAGCGGTGAGTTGAGTAGTCATGGGCAACGGTTAATTCTAGCATCGCAGGTTGACGCTCGGGTCACGAAAGGTAAGGCTAGCCATGATGTTTTACGCGGATTTTTCGCGATTGTGATGCTATTTTCCCGCTATCTGCCGGAGAGGCTAGCGATCCTGATTACTCTCGTAATCAAGTTTCGCGCACCGCAGTTTCCTTTAGTAACATGCGGAGTGCGATACGTTACGCCTTTCGATGCGATTCTTACGACTCCTCATCGTGCTTCTGATTTTGATTGGGCTGTCGAGCCAGGCCGCGCGCTTTCTGGTGGTCGACCATCCGGAAAAATCCGACGCCATTGTGGTGCTGGCTGGGGAAACCCACGTTCGTTCCGCTCGCGCCCTTGAACTGCTGCACCAGGGAATCGCGCCGCGTGTGTTGCTGGATGCGGAGACCCGTGACCTGATCTACGACCAACGGCTGACCGACATCGCGCAGCGCTACGTCGACAATCTCGGAGAAGGAAACCGGGTTTCGGTGTGTGCGATCGCCGGTTTTTCGACCCGCACGGAAGTTGACGATGTCAGCCGATGCCTGCAGCCACTCGGAGTCCATCGCGTGCTGATCGTCACCTCCGATTACCACACCCGTCGTGCCTTGACGATTTTTCGCGATCACTTGAAGCAATACCAGTTCAACGGGGCGGCGGCGCGTGATCCGTCACGATTCGGCACCGCCTGGTGGACAAACCGCGAGTGGGCCAAGGCCACTCTGGACGAGTGGATGAAGCTAGTGTGGTGGGAAGCTGTCGATCGCTGGCGATAAGAAGTACCCAGTACCTGGTACCCAGTACCCAGCTCAGATCCTGCGGTCGGCGCCGCTTTACGAGTCGCCGCATTTACTGAGCACTGGCAACTTTTGTTTTATTGCGATAGTTTGAAACTCGGAGGTTTCATGGCCCAGGTAACGATTACGGTGCGCCCGAACGGTCCGTTGCGTGTAGATGATCCGAACGGTGTAGTCGAATTGGTAGACCTCGAAGGCAACAAGTTTGACCTGACAGGCAAGCCCGCGTTTTCGCTATGCCGCTGCGGAGCTTCCGCCAACAAGCCCTTCTGCGACGGCAGTCACAAAACCGCTACCCCGGCGCCCGCTGTGGCCATCAAGACGGAGTAGCGTCGTCAGATCTGGCGAAAGACAGGAAAAGCATTAAAAACAGGCGTCTGACCTGTTCCCTGATTATTCACTAGTGCTACGACTTCTGGTGCGGATCGCCCCGTCCCTAACTGCTAAACTCTGCTCAGAGCACCAATGCCACGCCTTTTCTATATCGGAGCCCTGCTGGGCTTGGCGGCGTCCCTGTCTTCGCCTGTGCCGATTCACGCGCAGACGTCTGCGCCCGCGGCCGCTCGTGTGCAGCACATCGTCTTGCATGACACCGGCGCTGGGCTGGAGGTCGAGATTCAAACATCGGGAACAGCCGTCGCGCCCGATACTCAGGCCATCACCGGGCCAGACCGCATCGTCGTGGATTTCCCCGGAGCGCTTCCTGCCTCCGATTTGCGCGCTCTTAAAGTGAATCGCGGA
This sequence comes from uncultured Acidobacteriaceae bacterium, assembly GCA_963800565.1. Taxonomy (GTDB): domain Bacteria; phylum Acidobacteriota; class Terriglobia; order Terriglobales; family Acidobacteriaceae; genus Acidiflorens. Next base: position 185,158 of record CAWDBM010000006.1, on the reverse strand, counting down.
GCGCTGAAGGGAATTCGCGCGGGATTATTTTTCGACAATCCTCCCATCACGCGCGTCGTGCTCGATCTGACCGGGCCGCAGTCCTATCAGATTTCGACTGGCCAGAATGCGGTGGTCGTTAAATTAAATTCGGCTAAACTAAATTCGGCTAAGTTAAGTTCGGCTGACATGGGTTCAGCGAAATCGAGTGCGCTGAATTCAAATCCCGTGACAAAGGCAAATAAGCCAACTCTGGTCACCGCTGGTGGAACCCAGCCTGCCAGCGCCCCCGCGGCATCCGTTGCCAAACTTCACAATACTTCGCTCGTTGGGCGGGCGAGCGTCATCGTTCCGTCGGCCCCTGTGATCGCTCCGCAGACGTCCCCACCGGCACACGCTACCATCCCGGCGCCAGCCCCGGCTGTTCCGGTGCAGCCCCCCGTTTCTGTGAGTTTTATTGACGGCTTGCTGAGCATTCACGCCGAAAAGGCGACGCTGGCGCAGGTATTATTCGAAGTGCAGCGCCAGACCCACGCCGACATTGCGATACCGGCGGGTGCCGAGCGGGAGGAAGTGGCCGCCGATCTCGGCCCCGCTCCCGCGCGCGACGTGCTGGCAGCCCTGCTCAACGGCTCCCACTACAACTTTATTTTCGTGGGCGATGAACTCAGGCTCGACCAGGTGATTCTCACGCTGCGCGAGTCCAGTCCCTTCTAACCCACGCTGTCCTCATCCTGTGGTTCGACTAGCCCCCGCCCACCATCCATTGATACGTTGACTGCGCCTTGGGGAATCCCGTGGGACCTCCGCCCGAAAGCGGCAAAATATCATCCATTAAAAGAGCTTTGTTGCAGATAGATTATTCGCCGCCCCCGTATGTCTCATCTAATGTGGAGCGCATAATTGCTAAGCGTCGTATCCCCGCTCACAAAGAGGCCAAGTGAACAAGAAGCTGGTGAAGATGACTCCTCCGCCAACCGAAACCGCGATCACGACTCGCGCCGAGAAGAAGCAGGTCGAGGAGCGGCTCGCGATTGGCCCGCACGTGGTCTATGAAACCATTCGGCGCGAGGGCGAAGAGGAATTGGCGCGTCCGGCATCCGCATTGGCCTGGTCGGCGCTGGCAGCGGGGCTGTCGATGGGTTTTTCGTTCGTAGCCGAGGCGCTCCTCAGCAGTCATCTGCCCGATCTGCCCTGGCGTCCGCTGATCTCCCGCGCTGGATACTGCATTGGCTTTCTCATCGTTATTCTGGGGCGGCAGCAGCTCTTTACCGAAAACACCCTCACGGTCGTGCTGCCCCTTCTTGTGAAGAAAGACCTCTCCACCTTGCTGCGTATGCTGCGCCTGTGGGCCGTCGTATTGACGGCAAATCTGGTGGGAACGTTTTTGTTCGCCCTCTGCATCGGGAAGATCCATATCTTCGACGCGCACACGCAAGAAACCTTGACCAGCATCGGCGTGGCCCATCTGGGAGCGGGTTTCGGGACCGTCCTGATGCGCGCCATTTTCGCGGGCTGGCTGATCGCATTGATGGTATGGCTGCTGCCCGGCGCCGAATCCTCCCGCATCGCCATCATCATCATCATCACGTACCTGGTCGGAATCAGCGGCTTCAATCACGTGATCGCCGGCTCAACCACGATGTTTTTTCTGATCGTGACGAAGGTCATTACCTGGAAAATCTACCTGGCACAATTCCTGATTCCGACGTTGCTGGGAAATGTTATTGGAGGATTTGCGCTTGTGGCCGCGCTCGGTCACGCGCAGGTGGTAGGTGGAAAAGAATAAATGCGGAAACGAAGATGAGAACGGTTCGGAGGCGAAATCTCGCAACCGAAGTATCGCGACTAAGACCCGCTAATCAGCCGTACCACCACGGGAGACGCGCCGTTGCCAACGATTGGCGTCCCGCTGGCGGAGCTTCCGCAACCGGCCAGGTTGATGACCGTAGTCTTAACCTGTCCCACATTCCCTCCCCCATTGGGAGTGTGAAACCCTTCTGGATTCAGGAACAATTGCGCGAACCCTATGATTGTCACGGGATTGGTCGGCGCCGTGGTGGTGCTGGTGTTGTTGAACACCGGCACGGTAACCAGCGAATCACTCACCATTACGTTGTTTCCGGCGAGGGCAGAGATCGGATTATCATTACCGGCCATGAACTCGAAGGGTGCGGTCGGAGGATTCCCGGTAGAAGTAACCGTATCGCCCTGGTTGCCTGTCGCGTGGGTCAGGCAATTCACCGCCTCGGCTGTTTCGGAATTTCTAGTGGCGTAGTCGGAAGTGTCGAAGGCGACCTGGCTGTTGCATGCAATTGGCGTCTGGATGCAACCGGCAATGCTTTGCTGATACGGCGTGGGCGTCGGTATCAAGCTACATGAGGGCAATGCTGTGGTCGGAGCGGGGAAAGAGGCCGGGTCGCCAGGATAATATTTCCAGGCAGCAGGCGCCGGGAGTGGCACTGGCGCTCCGGTACAATTGCCGCCGCTGGGACAGGCAACGCCCATCCGGGTGGCAGCGGCATTGGTGGACGTCCAGCCTTGCAAATTTGTATCGTCGATGGCTCCTGTCACAGGATCGAAAATCTGGTTACTGGCGGGCGAAGACTCTGGAGGCATATTCGGCAGCAGCCACGGCTTCACGCAAAGAGGCGCGACCGGCGGCCTCACCCCTCCTGGTGTCACCGCACCTGTTGCCGACGGATTGTAAACCTCCGCTGTAGCCGACGCAGCCACCGCAACCTGTGTGCTCCCCCAGATACGCGCGAAAAATGTCGGTAGATTGGTTTGTATCTTGACATTCACCGTCGGATTAGTCGGCGGGTTGGTACCACTCGTTCCATTAAAAGCGACCGTTATTTGGCCGGAGGTCAGGTTCGTTCCTCCCACCTGGTTTTGCTCCGCGACTTGAATGGCCACAGCGCTGGCGAGGGGCGTCGCGCCCGTCATCAACGCGCCGGTTGTATCAGAGGTCGCCCCGGAGTTCGCGAGCACACGTGCGCCCGCCAGTGCCGCGCTATCGGCCGCCAGTTGCGCTTCGCTGCGCGCGGTGTAGATCGTTACCACGTCGATCGAGAGCGCGGCCATTGCTCCGACGACAAACAGCATGAACACCGCGACCAGCGTGATGATGACGCCCCGCTCGCCCTTACCTTTTCCAGTTCGCAAGTTAGTTCGAAGCCGTCGCAAGCATCCTCACAGCTGGTTCTGGACCATGGAACTCTCGGTCAACTGGGTTATGGCCGCATAGGTCGCGCCCGGGAATAACAATTGAATCGCACTATTGAACTTCCAGTGGTAGGGATAGGTGACGGTCACGCTGGTGCCAACCGCGACCGGAGGTCCCGACGCACAGGGTGGCACGGCGGTGCATGCCGGTCCAGCGGCGCACACGCATCCGCGGTTAATGGTGATGACGAGGTCGTTGCTGCTGGTAAATGCGCTGTTACATCCCGAGATCGTGTAAGTCCAGGTCAAACCAGTGGGGGCGCGTACAATAGGGGAATTGCAAGGAGCATTGGGCAGCACTCCACTGGCGGCCAGCGAGTTGAGTACGGCGGTCACCACAGCCTGCAGAGAGGCGGGGTTGGCGTTGCTCGATTGAATATCGCTCGTCGGTTGCGCGGCTGCCAGGATGGCGCCTTCCTGCGCGGCCTGTTCGATCTTCTGCTTCTGGTTAAAGGCGCCGCTGAAATCGTAGATGCCCACGACGAAGACCACCAGCAGCGGCAGTGTGATGGCAAATTCCAGCAGCGCCGAACCTTGTTCGTCGGCCAATCGTTCACCGCCAAATCGTTCGCCGGCAAATAGAATGTGGGCAAACAGATTGACGAAGCTGGCCGCGGCGCGCTGCGCACGTTTCGAGAGGTGAGGCCACTCGCGGTGCCGCATGATGCGCAAGCCAGTCATCTAGTTTTCCATCCTGCTTTGCGCCTGCGCGGACATCACTACCGACTGCAAGTTGAGAGAGGTGAATGGCAGGTAGAAGCTAAATGGATATTGAAAGCTCACAGTGACCCCACATTGCGTGGGTTGGGTCGACGAAGCTGGGGAATTCAGCAGCACTTGTTGGCAGACGGTAATGCTATTGACGCTTGTCGCACACTTTACCGTCACAGCAGGGTTCACACAGGAGAGCGGGGAAGGCGTGGTGGCTTGAATCTGAGTCGGGTCGAGATTGGACGCCTTGATCACAGCGGTGACCGTTGTATCCACGGACGTGGGGAAGGTACCTACTCCGCACGTGGCGCATCCCTCGCGCGCCGCCGTGATCGCTCCCTGTTGCGCCGCCTGCTGGATGGTCGAGTAAATGTTGAAGGCCCGTCCAAACCAGACGATGCCTAACAGCAACATGAATACGAGCGGCAGCACCATCGCCGCTTCCGCAATCTCCGCGCCCTCCGCGCCTCTAAGTTTGTAGACAATTCGTGTGAGATTCATCGGGTGCGCAATTCTGCCGTTATCCTGCTTCGACAAGTTACTAATTACCCCTCGCGAGCAATCACAAATTACATTTTTCCCAGCATTCTACCGACGCCATAGAACAAAACGGTCAACGCCATGGCCACGCCAAACGGAATCTTCGTGGACTGCGGATCGTCGAGCGATACTTCGGAGCCCGGCATCCGCAGGCTGAACAACGCGGCTAGCAGGTGTGCGATGTTCCGGAGCGTGCGCTTCAGCCGCCCCTTCCAGATCACCAGTGCGAGGGCCATGACTCCCGCGATCAGAATCGTGCCAACGAGTACCGACATCAATTGCCGCGGGCCAAGGCACGCGCCCAAAGCTCCGGCCAGCTTCCAGTCGCCTGCTCCGAGGCTGCGGATGATCACGAAAGGCAGCAGCACTCCCAGGCCCAGCACCCCCCCCAGCAGCGCGGTTTTCAATCCCGGCCATTGGTAGAGAATTGTGTTGATCGAAACCCCGGCCGCCAAGCCCGATACGGTCAGCCAGTTCGGAATCCGGCGGTAGCGCCAATCGAGAATACCGGCGACGACCGCAATCAACATCGCCAGAATCCACGGCCCAACCTGAGTCCACTGCAGCCACGGCCCGTACTGAAGCATGATCGCCGCTGCCAGACAGGCGCCTCCGCGCATTTCGCTTAGTGTACTTTAGGGCTTTCTGGCAGGACACTCAAGAGGGAAGTTGGTATACCCCTGTGCGCCTCTGTGTACTCTGTGGTTAATGGTCTCACAAACCGACAACTGATAACTGACGACTGAAAGCTGACTCAGCGCACGCCTCGAAACACAGGATTCGTCTTCAGATGCTCGGGGAAATGCTCTTCGTAGGACGCGAGAGTCGGGCAGATAACGTGGTGTGCCTCGGAGAATCCGAACTCGCGCATCTCGCGCATGGCTTCGTCGGCGGTCCAGTCTTCGTCGGCCATGCGATAGGCGGCAATCATCATGCCGGTGCGGTCGTCTCCCAGGCGGCAGTGGACGAAAACTTTCTTGTCGGGATTTCCGCGCATCAGCCTTAGAAACTTCGCGAAAGCTTCGTCGTGCGGAAAAGGGCAGTGCCAGGGAATGGCGACGTACTTCATGCCCAGGCGGCGCACCTCTTTCCCTTCGGTCTTGGTGCGGTCGCCGCGCGTGTCGACGACAATGCCCACGCCCATCTTCGACAGCGCTTTGAAGCCTGCATGGTTCGGTTGCGCTCCGCGGAAGAGCCTGGGCGTTACTTCGCCAAAATCGCCAATGCCGTTGACCCTGCGCCTCTCGCCATAGGTGCGCGTGGAATGCCCTGAGGAGTTACCGGCCTCGGGTTGCGGAGCCGCGCTGCCACAGATAACGATCATCAGTAGCAAAGGCAGGGCAAAAGCTCGAATACGATAGCGGATCTGTTTCATCGACAATGGCGACAGTAAGATGCTGTCGGGCAGGTAGACGTTGCTGATCGATTGGCAGCGGCCACACCATTGAAAACGAAATGAAAAGGCCTGGTTCCCCAGGCCTTTTCGATCAAAGCCACTTTATTCTTAGCGTGGCACAGGTGCGGCTGAGTTTCGTTCCGCGACAACTTTTTTGGCGTTGTCGGCCAAGGCACGCGCCTGTGGCATCAATTCAAGGGCCTTAACTACGTCGGGATCCGTTTCCGCGCGAACCTTCAGTCCCTCTTCCTGCCCAAAAGCATCCACGAAAATTTCGCTCTTGAGGTTGGAGCGCAGCCAGTCATTGCTCTCGATCATCTCCGCTTCGGTGTAGGGAATTTTCTCTTCATCGAGGAATTTGCGGAAATCCTGAAGCAGCGCGTCATCCACTTCGTAGTTCTGCGTGACCTTGTGGGTCAGCGCGTAGTGCTTGGCAAAGTTAAACAACGCGTAGTGCTGGAGCAAGGCATCCTGGAACTTGTTCGATTTGTAAGGCGCAAGTTTCACGTCGGGAGTAATGCCGCCGCCGCCATAGACCGTGCGTCCGCCATCGGTGAGCTTCACTTCATGGTTCGCATTATTCTCTTCACTCTCGCGATTGTAGTAGTAGTCGTAGAGCGATAGGTTAGAGTAATCGCGCTGAATCAGGCGGCCGCTGGGCGTGTAGTACTTCGCGGTGGTGAGAGCGAGGCCGGTATTTTCGGCCAGAGGATAAACCGTCTGCACCAGGCCTTTGCCGAAAGTGACTTCGCCCACGATCAGGCCGCGATCATGATCTTGAATGGCTCCCGCAACAATCTCCGCCGCCGATGCCGTGCCTCGATTGACGAGCACGACTAACGGATAATCTTTCCCGCCATTGCCATGAGCCGCCACGTAACGCTTTTCTGGTGAAGATCGGCCGTGATGCGAGACGATCAACTGTCCCTTCTTGAGGAATTTATCAGCTACACCGACGCCCTCGCTTAGAAGCCCTCCAGGGTTCTGACGAAGATCGAGGACCAAGCCTTTCAGGTCGCCCATCTGATCGAGCGCTTCGGCAACCTCATGCTCGGTCGTCTCCTGGAAACCGGAAACGTGCATGTATCCGATACCCGGCTTAATCATGAAGTGAAGATCGACGCTGTAACGCGGAATCTCGTCGCGAACGACGGCAAACTCGAGGGGGTGGTCGGAGCCTTCGCGCAGCATCGTGATGCGGACCGTCGTTCCTTTCGGTCCCTTGAGCAGATCGGCGACGTCCGAGGTGCTCATGTTGTCCGTGGGCTTGCCGTCAATGGCGGCGATGATGTCGCCGGGGCGGATACCCGCGCGATAGGCCGGCGTGCCAACAAACGGAGCGATGACAATAACCTTATTATTGCGCGGGCCGACCGTCATGCCGACGCCGTAATACTTGCCGCGCTGTTCTTCGCGCAAGGCAGAGTAGGACTTTGGATCGAAAAAGTTCGAGTGCGGATCGAGCTGGTGCAACATGCTGGGGATGGCGCCGTTATAAATCGCCTTGTCAGCATTCACCGGATCGGCGTAATTCTGCTCGATGGTTTCATAGACCTCGGTGAACTGCTTCAGGCTGTCACGGACGTCGGAATCGCTGCTGGGCGTGGCCGCAGGGCTGATCCTCTGCGCGAACAGCATGCCGAGAAGACCGAACAGAGCCAAGACAAAAACAATCAGGAAAAGGGAACGAAAATGCGAACGACGAGAACCAGCCATGTGTCAAAATCCTTGGGCAGGAACTTGGAGGGATCCACCCACCCCAGCTTAGCGCAGTATACCATGCAAAAGCGCCTATCTAGTTGGATGCGGAAACCCAGCGGAAGTTACTGTGGAGCCATGAATTTGGGAAGGGCTTGGCGACTCGCCGTTTCCCAGTTGTGGGCTTTGCGAGGTTGGATTCAGCGGCTTTCTGGTCAAGGACTGCAAGAATGTGACGATCTGCCAGCGCTCTGGCTCGGGCAATTTCGACCACACCGGCATACCCCTGCGGACGACGCCGTTAGTAAGGATCCAAAACAATGTCCCCGGGGTAGCCTGCTGCACCTCATCGCGCAATAAGCTGACACCGTGTCGCGTGCCTCCTGCTTTTTCACCGTGGCATTCGGCACAGTGCTGCTCAAAAAGTTTTCCGCCAGCGGCCACGGCGTCTGTGTCGCCTTCGAGAGGATTCTTTCTCTGTTTAGCTTTTTCGGGGGCCTCCGCCATAGCGGCGTAGGATGACTTTTTACTCTTGTCGAGAGAGTTGCTTTGGTTCTGCGCGGGAGCCTGCGAGAAAGCGACCATGCCAAAGGCTAAGACCATGGCGCCAAGGGCTGAAATCCTCAGGCAGTTGAAAGATGGAAAAAAGGCGAATTGATGCGTCATGGGCGCGCTCTAAACAGCTGCCCGACTAACTCGCCAAAGCCGGCGAATTCCCGTGAAAGCCCCCAGCGCAATAGAAGCCGATGGCTGTTGTCGTTCAAGCCGAAGCCGCTGGAGAAGCGGAAAGTCCAGTCCGACGGAAGATTCCACGCGACAACGGGTGCGAGGTAATGAGAAGTATCGTGCAGGCCAACGCTCTGGGTGTCGCCGAGGCCTCCGTACATTTCCACTCCCGCAATGAAATTCTCGCGGCAGAAATTGCAGCGGTCGGGCGAAGCCTTCAAGGCGAGCGGACGGCTGGCCCCGACGGCGTAGGCGAACTCCCATGGTTCACTGGGTAGCACGTTCTTGGTGACGATGGGATTGAGCGTGACATTCCAGCCTTTGAAGGTGCTCGAAAGTAGAAGTTTCATCTCCAGTTCGTGATCATGCTCTTTGCGGAGGATGCCGTTCGGGACAGCATAGTCAGCCTCTACATCGTGCCCCTCGACCTCCTTCAGAATCTTGTCCGCGGCATTCGTATTCTCGAACTCGATATAGACCACCGGGTTGACGATGTGCTCCAGTTGCAGCAGGCGAAAGCGATTCTCCCACCTCGTACCGGTAAAAATAGTGCTGTCATTGAAGGTCGTTTGGCCGGCCACGTAGAGTTCGCTGGTCCACCAGGCAGTCGCGCCGTATTCGAATTCCGCCCAGAAGGCATGGAAGTCGTTGCCGTTGCGCTGGGTGCCGAAGGTCGAAAAATATTCAATCTCCAGGCTGCCGGGCTCCTCCAGGTAATGGTCGTAGGCCACGATGTACGGGCTTTCCTGCGCCATGAGAGTGGTGGCCGGGCGGAAAAACAAAAGCCAAATCACGGTGATGAGAGCGGTTGTTATTTTCATGATTTCGCAGTTGCGACTCAGTTGCAACAAGGATTACAATTGCAGGTTAGAGCGGCCTCGCGTGGACTGTCAACGCGCCGTGTAAGATTTCGTTGCAAGTTATTTGCAACCGAGTCGCAACTGAAAACAGGAGACTTCAAATGCCTCTTCCACAAACCGAAATTCCCGGCCGTTTGCAGACCCAGTTGGCGGAGCGCGGAATCCGCATGACTGGCCCGCGCCGCGCGATATTAAGCGTGATTGAAACGGCGAGCAAACATCTCGACGCCAGCCAGATTCTGCGCAAGGCGCGAAATGTGGAGGCCTCGGTCGATCGCAGCACCGTCTACCGGACGTTGGACCTGCTCAAACGGCAAGGCCTGATCGATGAACTGGATTTGATGCATCTGAGTGGCGAAGGCCATTACTACGAGCGCAAACTCGGCCGCGATCACATTCACATGGCATGTCTGCGCTGCGGCAAAATCACGGAGTTCGTCAGCAAGACCTTCGAAGCATTGAAGAAGCAGTTAGAACGTGATTGCCAGTTCCATATCGTCGTGGCGCGATTAGAAGTCGGCGGCTACTGTCCCGCCTGTCGGCACTGAATGCCGGATAAGATTTCGGAGCTTGAGTTCAGGCCGGCGCCATCAGTTGCGTGTCAACTCTCCCTCGGTGACTCCGGTCAAAGTGACAAAACGAATCACTCCGTTAGCATCCTCGAAGACCAGTGCGGTTGCTCCGTGATTGACGACCGCGCTCACCAGATGCCCGTAGGACCTAGGAATGCCTCCGTGCGTGGGAGTGCCATCGTAGCGCGCCAATTCCCCTTCTTTCATGCCGGTCACGCTCACGAAACGAATGATGCCTTCCGCATCTTCGAAAACCAGCCCGGTGCCGATCGAATCGGGAATGACCGCGGCCAGCCTGCCGTAGGATTTCGGCACAGCGCCCTGGGTCGGCGTCCGTGAGTAAGAATCATTGGCCTGCTGTGTTCTCGCCGTGGATTTCGTGATCATGATTAGCCCGAGTAAGAGTGCGATGCATGAAGCCAACAACACCTGTCTGCGCATAGGTCGCCCGTCCTTTTTGACGTGAGGATGTTTTCGAAGGGATGAATCAACTGCCGTTATTGCATCCTAAGGTTGTCGCCGTAATTATGGCTCGACCAGAATCTTGTGCATCATGCCGAGATCCTCATGCAGCAGGATGTGACAGTGAAAGAGGAATGTTCCCGCAATCGTCGGGTCGCGGAAATCCATGCGCACCTTCACGCTGTGATACGGCCCGCTGCCCGACCAATAGGGAATCGCGATCGTGTCCAGCAGTTCCGCTTGCCCCACCGGTTTTCCATCGATTTCGATCACCTTGAAGTGGATCTGATGGATGTGGAAGGCGTGGGTCTCGAGGGCGCGATTTTCGATTGTCCAGTCTTCTACTGCGCCGACCTTGGTCGTGATCACCGGTTTCTCGTCGGGCTCGAATACTTTCTGCTTTTGTCCATCAACCGTAACGTAAAACTGGATGGGCCCGTTGGTTCCGCCAAACTCCTCGGAGAAATAAAGCTTGCGCTCGGCCGTCACTTTCACATTGCTCAAGTCTGAAAACTCGAGCGCGATCGCCGATGCGGGCGCGGACGACTTCGGCGTGCTTGACGACGTCTTTAACGACGGCAGCGAAGACTTCGCCTGGTTCTGAGTAATCTGAATATTAGCGAGCGTCTCGGCCAGGTCCGCGTTCCCCGTCGGCCCCGTCGAATAAGCCTGGGTGTAGAAGACTCCGCTTTCGCCGGCTGCAGGAGCAGTCACGATGAACTCAGCCCGTCCCGCGGGCGGAATCAGAATCGTCTTTTCATATCTGACGTCCGCGAGCGGATAGCCATCGAGCGCGATGACCTGCATCTTCTCCGGCTTTTCATTGACGACCACTTGCAGTTGGAGAAAATCCTGCAGCGAGGCATTGGCCACGCGCCAAAATTGCTGCTCCCCGGCCTGCATCTGAATGGTCGGCGGCGTTCCGATAAAAGGAGCGATGTTGTAGTTCACGCTCAATTCGTAGGGTCCGGGAACCCACGGCACGAGATATTGCTGGCGAATCACGAAAACGCGCTCGGTGAGCCCTTGCACCTCGGGCCGATACTTCTCCATTCCTTCAACAACGATGGCGCCCGCGGCTCCGCCATTCACCTGAAATTCGGTGAAGCCGTGTACGTGCGGATGGTACCAATACAAGCCCGGCGGCTCGGTCGTCGGAATCTGAATGCTGAAATGAAATCCCGGCGAGCCGGGCTGAATCAGCGTGTCGATGACATCGTCTTGGTGGCAGACCGGCGGAACATTCAAGCCGTGAAAATGCACGTTGGTGGAATCGAGCGTCGCTTCTCCGCCGTCGCCGCAAGTCTGCCCTTGCGCTTTGGGCATACTCATCTTCATCTTCATCGCATCGTTATTCTGTATGCGATTGAGGATATCGAGCTCGAGTTGGTCGCCAGGGTTGAGCCGCAAAGTGGGAGCTTCTTCGATCTGACCAGACGCGTTGTATTTGTAGCAATAGTGGGCATAGCCGGCCTGATCGACTGAGTGCGCGAGAATGAACTGAGCCTTGAGTACGCTGTTCTGCGAAGAGATGCTATAGGGGTCGGCGATGACGCCACCATTGGCGGGACGAGCGGGACAATCGTCGGCCGCAGCGTTCAGAAAAGAAAATCCACACAGTATGATTGCCGGCAACCACTTCGACAGCGAGCGCATAAACAGTTCCTTCATGCCTACCTTACCAGTCTCCTAACATCGTCCGGAGAACCGCAAGTAACTTGAGCGCGGCTGTGCCAACCGACGACCGACATCTCAAAAACTTCGCGGCGGAAAAGCCCCGATTGACAGCGCACCCAGCGAGTTTGCATCCGCAAACGGCGAACCCTTTACTTCCTGCATCGAACAGGTCTGGCCTTCCACTGTCAGACTGATAAGCGCGATCCCCGACGGGTTGCCGTACTCCGCGACGTAGACGCCGCCGCCATTTCCGGTTTGACTGGCCAAGCCGAGCCCCGCCAGATACGACCAGTTCGCCGATTGGCCGCTGACGGTTTTCGACTTGCAACCCCCCGAAAGCACGCCCGTGGCCGCGTTGAAGAACATCGCGCTGACACTCGCTCCCTGCGTATTGACGACATAGAGCACTGTCTCATCCGGACTCAGCATGATGGTGCTCGAGCTAATACTCTTGTTACCCGTATACAAAACCGTCGGAGTCAGCCGTCCGGAGGAAATATCGGAAACTTCCACTACCACCGATGTAGAAGTATCGCCGAAAATCGCGTAGTGTCCATCGCTCGTGATGTCGATGGTGTTGGGATAGGTGGCATCCATCGAATTCAGCGTGGCCGTCGAGTATTGCTCGTCGCCATTCGATACCGGAGAGCCAGCCGAGATACTAAAGGATTGGATCGACCCATCCGTATAAGTCGCAATCAGCATGTTGCCGTGGATCGCCATCCCGTTGATCACGCCGCCCGCGAGGCCGCCGACGGAGACGTCGTTGATGAAAGACAAACTGCACCCCGAGTGCACCGCAAACGTCCCAATCGTATTGGTATCGCTGAAGCTGGCATAAAGATATTGGCTGTTCATCACCAGGCCAATGCCGTTGGCAGTTCCGAGATCGGTCGGCGATCCAGTGGCGCTGCCGCCAACCGTCAGCGTATTCATCGCGACGCCGACAATCTCTCCCGTGGCGGCCGACGACGCATAGACGCACTGCTGGCCGCCGCTATTCAGCATGGCGATCCGGTCCGTCCCAAAAAAACCGCCCGAGATGCCAAAGCCCAGCGTTTTTATCTGCTGCGGTGAACTCAGCAGCCCACCGGCCTCCACCGTATAAACGCTGATGCTGTTGAGAAAAGGGTAGGGCAGATCGTCATTGGTGACGACGTATTGAGTGGCCCCGAGGGCGAACCCATTCAGGGCCAGGACGCCCGTCAGCACAGCAGCCCGCAGCAACCAGCACTTGGATGATTTCTTCATACGCTGTTCCGTTCAGGCTGCAGGCGGGGACCCACTTCGATAGAGTAGATCACACATCAGACGCGCGCTCAATTATTACGCTCGAAATTAGCTCGTGATACCGTCCGGGACTGCAATTAGTTGCCTTTAACTGGCAGTGCAGTTCCACTGCCTCCGCCTGATGGTCGGGATTGGGCCTCTAGAAGGATTTCGGCGGGAAAGTGCTGATCGAAAGCAATCCCTGGCTGTTGGGGTCAGCAAACGGCGATCCCTTGACCTCCTGCATCGAACAGGTTTGCCCGCTCATTGCAAGACTCACCAGCGCAATTGCCGACGGCGCGCCGAACTCTGCGATATAAACGCCGTCGCCATTGCCAGTTTGACTGGCTAAACCGAGCCCCGCAAGATATGACCAATCCGCCGACTGGCCGCTGATCCTCGCCGACTGGCATCCGCCGGAGAGCACGCCCGTGGCCGTGTTAAAGAAGAAGGCAGTGACGCTGGCTCCCTGGGTGTTGATTACATAGAGCACAGTTTCATCCGCACTCAGCATCACGTTGCTGGAACTGATGCTGCCCTTGCCGCCATAGGCGACAGTCGGAGTCAATTTGCCCGAGGAAATATCGGATACCTCCACGACCACCGAAGTCGAGGTGTCACCGAAGATGGCATAGTGTCCATCGCTCGTGATGTCTATGGAATTAGGATAAGTGGCGTCCATCGAATTGAGCGTGGCCGTCGAATATTGCTCGTCGCCATTCGATACCGGGGAGCCCGCAGAAATATTAAACGACTGAATCGAGCCATCGGTGTAAGTGGCAATCAGGATTGAGCCCATCGAGCCCGACGAGCCACCGATCGCCATTCCGTTGATCACGCCGCCCGCAAGCCCGCTCACCGAAATGTCATTGATGAACGTCAAACCGCATCCCGGCTGCACCGAAAAAGTTCCGATGGTGTTTGAATCGGTGAAGCTGGCATAGAGATACTGACCATTCATAGCTAGCCCGATGCCATTGGTGGTGCCGGCATCGGTCGGCGATCCGGTAGCGCTGCCGCCCACGGTCATGGTCGAGATTTCGATCCCCGCAATGTTTCCGGTAGAGGCCACCGACGCATAGACGCATTGCTGTCCTCCGCCATCGAGCATGGCGATCCGGTTGGCGCCGAAAAAGCCGGCCACATTTCCGAACCCGCCAATTTGCACCTGCTGCTGCAAGGTAAGCGCTCCGCCCGGCCCCACAGTGTAAAAGCTGACCCCAGGATCGTCATTGGTGATGACGTACGACGTCGCGCTTGCAGCCGATGCGCACGCGGCAAGAACGGCCGCCAACAGCGCAACGGCGCGCGATGGCCTGGAGATTAAAGTGTGCCGCATGTGGTTGCCTTCAGTGCGGGGGACTGCTCCGCTAGAGTAGATCACAGCCTGCTGGCGCGGACAAGAAGCCCGGTGGAAACTGCAGGTCGAATTTCGAGATCGACCTTGCAGATCGAACCCACAAGCTTTTGCGACTTATTTCATATGCGGGTGAGCCTGGTAATCACGTCGCGATATTGCGGATAAACTTCAACCAGTTTGTCGCGCTCTCCCAGCTCAAAGTCGTCAAAGTCAAAGCCCGGAGCGACTGTACATCCGACCAGAGCGAACGACTTCTCGTCTCTTATATGCGAAGCGAACCAGCATCCTGCCCTGATCACCGCCTGTAAGACCTCGCCAGCTTCCGGATCGCTGCCGAGCCGAATCTCCGAATAGCGGCCGTCTCGGTCGATGACATGAACGGTGAGCGTCGCTCCCAGATGGAAATACCAAAGCTCATCGGATCGCAAACGATGGAAGGCGGAGAAATTTTTGCTGTCGAGCAGGAAATAAATCGCCGTCGCGATCGGTCGCGCGCCTGAAAACTGCGGTGGCAACTTCTCCAAAACCAGATCGGCGCGGTAGGTCTGCCGATAATAGCCGCCTTCGGGATGCGGCTCCAGCCCCAGCGTTCGAATCCAATAAACCGCATCTTTGATCATCTGATCTCAGCCAGGGATATCAAATAACGTGGTAGACGAAATGAGCGAAGAGAAGTGCCAGGATCACGCCGGCAATACCAAGAACCCAGAAAAGAAAATGCTCGGTTAACTTTGGAGAGTTGATTTCCTTTTTGTCCATAGCACACAGCAGGATACCCTACGAGAAAGGCATTCGCGACAACAGGGCTAAAGGCAACGCCAGCTAAAATCTGTGCCAGCTAAAATCCACGCCTGCTAAAATTCCAAAAGCGCCCTTATGGGCGACTGCGACCGGCTCCGACTGCCGTGAGTGCTTTGAGGATCTCCGCTTGTTAAAGAGAAAGAGAACGTATCCGGCAATCCTTCTGTTGGCAGCCATTATTCCGGTAAGCGCACAAGCGCCCGCTGCTCCCGGTAAACCGCTTCCGCCCGGACCCATGCAGGCGAAAGTGAAAGCCGCCTGCACCCAGTGCCATAACACCAGCCGCATCACCGAGCAGCACCTGAGTCGCCAAGAATGGTCCGCGCAGTTTGAAAAGATGGAAGGCCTCGGCGCCGTGATTCCCGACGCCGATCGCGACGCTATGCTCAATTATCTGGTCAAGAATTTCGGTCCGCCAAAGGGAGCCGCGAGAAAGTCAGCAAGCCCAACTAACTAGCTCCAGTGTGGAGAGTTCTAGTGTGGAGCGGACACTCCTGTCCGCTAACTGTCGAAGCCGCAAAAATGCAAGGGGTCAACTCACCGCAAGAGTCGACTAAACTACACTCCAAGCCATCAAAAGCAAAGCGCTGCTGACCCAACGCCATACCCGGCGCTACAACAGCGCTGCCCGTAATCAAGCCCACACCATTGAGCTCTAACTAGCGCCAGCATGTGCCGCCGCACGCAATCCTTCAAGTGATTGTTTAGATGCGCGCAAGGCGAAGCCCACGCCCTAAGCCTTCCCCGCGCTCTCCGCGTCCTCCGCGGTCAAATGCTTTTCCGGACGCAACAACGGAAACAGAATCACATCCCGAATCGTATGCGAATCAGTGATAAGCATCGCCAGCCTATCCACTCCAATGCCGACTCCGCCCGCCGGAGGCATGCCATAGCTCAGCGCCCTGACGTAATCCGAATCCATCTGGTGCGCTTCTTCGTCGCCGCGCTCACGTTCTTTCAGTTGCGCCTCAAAGCGCGCGCGCTGATCCTCGGGATCATTCAACTCGCTAAAGCCGTTAGCGATTTCCATCTTGCCCGCGAATATTTCGAAGCGCTCCGTCCAGTCCGGCTCATCCGGCTTCTGCTTCGAAAGCGGAGACACCGCGGTAGGAAACTCATAAATAATTGTCGGCTGCATCAAGTGCTCTTCCGCGATCGCCTCAAAGATCGCAGCAATCGTCTTGCCCACCGGAGCCGCTGCATCGTAACTCAAACTGATTCCCGCGCCACGCACCCGCTCCACCAGCGCCGCGACCGACTCATGCGAAGCGAAGTCATTCCGCGAAGGCGCAGCCCCAGCCTTCTCTGGCCAGAATTTCGAGATCGCCTCCCGCATCGTCATCCGCCGCCAGTTCGCGTGCGCCCAGTCAATTTCGTGCTCGCCCCACTTCGTCTTCGTCCCGCCCGTAACATCCTTCACCGCTTGCTCCATCGATCCCTGGGTAGTATCCAGAATGCCGAGGTAATCGGTGTAAGCCTGATAAGCCTCCAGCATCGTAAACTCCGGATTCCATCTCCATCCGAGGCCCTCGTTGCGGAAGTTGCGATTGATCTCATAGACGCGGTCGAATCCGCCCACCGTCAGCCGCTTCAAATAAAGCTCCGGAGCGATGCGCAGAAACAGATCCATATCGAGCGTGTTGTGATGCGTCTTAAACGGACGCGCTACCGCTCCGCCCGCAATCGGATGCATCATCGGCGTCTCGACTTCCATGAATCCCTGCGAGTCGAAATAGCGCCGCAGCGATTGCACCAGCCTGCTGCGCTTCAAAAAAACCTCGCGCACCTCCGGATTCATGACCAGATCAACATAGCGCTGCCGATAGCGCAACTCAACATCGGTGAGCCCGTGAAATTTTTCCGGCAAAGGCAGCAGGTCCTTCGCAAGAAACGTCAACTCCTCAGCATGAATGCTGAGTTCGCCCGTGCGCGTGCGAAACAGATATCCGCGCACGCCCATATGATCGCCCAAGTCAAGCAGCTTCCAAAGTTCGTATCCCGCATCGCCGATCGCATCTTTCTTGACGTAGATCTGCAGCCGCTGCCCATCCTGCTGCAGGTGCGCGAACCCCGCCTTCCCCATCAGCCGTATCGCCATAATCCGTCCCGCCACCCGCACCGTCACCCGCGGAGATTCCAGTTCCTCCGTAGTCTGCCCGCCATACTCGGCAAGAATCTGCGCTACCGTATGACTGTAGTTAAACTTACGCGGATAAGCCGGATGCCCGAGAGCCGCAATCTTTTTCAGCTTCTCGCGCCGGATTTCATAAATGTTTTCGTCGAGTGCCAATGAGTTTCCTTGCCCAGTAAAAAGTAAACTGGAAGCAGCGATTATAAATAACCGCGACCCACCGAGGTGCCCCATCCTCGCGCGTCCTTTGCGCAGGGTGGGGATTTTGACTTTCGCCGACTGTCACCGCTAGCGAGTTCGTCTTCTTTTAACTGTCGGCAGAGAAGAATGAGGTGAAGAAAAAGAAGCGGTGCCGTTCCCGGTTTTGAAAGGCCGCATCCTGCTCGGCACTTTTAAGGTTGTGCCACGCATCGCATACTTATCTGATGGCCTCGGATGCCAATGCTCGCACGCTGAGTTCGTTCCTCGACTATCTGCGAGTTGAGCGCGGATCGGCCAAGTTAACGATTGCGGCCTATGCCAGCGACTTGGCGCAGTTCGCTTCGCTTCTCGAAAAGCAGCGGCGAACGCTCGATGCGGCGCGGCGCGGGGATGTGCGCGAGTTCATGCAGGAATTATTTTCGAACGCTCTCGACGGACGGTCAGTGGGAAGAAAGCTCTCGGCGATACGGCACCTTTATCGATATCTGTTGCTCGATGGAAAGATCGAAAAAGATCCGACGCTCAACATCGATTTGCCCAAGCAGTGGAAGGTGCTGCCCAAGGCGCTAAGCCGCGACGAAGTCGCAGCCATGCTTGAGGGAAAAAGGCTCAGCGAAAAAAAGCTAGGCGAAGATCAGCTTGGCGATGCAACGCCGCAAAAACCAACAGCGCGCAGTCAAGCCCTAGCGCTGCGCGATCGCGCCATGCTTGAACTCCTTTATGGCGGAGGCGTTCGCGTCTCCGAAGTAGCCGACGCCCGCCTCGAAGATTTAAAACTCGAAATGGGGTACATACTGGTCCGCGGCAAAGGTGACAAGGAACGCATGGTTCCCCTCGGAATGCCGGCCCAGCAGGCATTGCAGCGCTATTTGCGAAGCGCCAGACAAGCTTTTACCAAGAAAAGCTCGCCGCTCTTGTTCCTCGGCGCCGGCGGCCGTCGCCTTACCCGTCAGCGCCTGTGGCAACTGGTTGGCAAGGCTGGTGTGACCGCTGGGCTGCCGGTCGGACGCCACGTCAGTCCCCACATGCTGCGCCATTCCTGCGCCACGCATATGGTTGAGAATGGCGCCGATCTGCGCACCGTGCAGACAATTCTTGGCCACTCCGACATTTCGACGACGCAGATTTATACCCACGTGGCGCTCGATCGGCTGAAGGGCGTCTATACGAAGCATCATCCGCGAGCGAAAGCGAAGAGCTAATTCACGGAGGCACGGAGAAATACGAATGCGAGTTTTGCATCGGCAAAAGTGCAACGCAGGAATGAATTTATGAAAAGACTCTCCTCTGTGTCTCCGTGCCTCCGTGATGAGTTGTTCTTTGTTTGGAGAGCCGCAGAATGAATCAGTCCCGCACCATCGTCGAACGCGCGACCGACGACTTCCTGCGCCATCTGCGCGAGAGCAACGCCTCCGCGCATACGATCAAGGCGTACGCCGGAGATCTCGTCTGTTTCTCGGAATACATTGGCGCGCGCGATTGGACGGTAATCGACCACATCGCCATCCGCGGATTTCTCTCCCATCTCTACGTCAAAGGACTGAGCAAAACTTCCGTTGCGCGTGCTCTCGCCGCCGTTCGATCGCTCTATCGCTGGTTGGCGCAGGAAGGAGTCGTCGAACAGAATCCAGCGAAGCTCGTGTCAACGCCGCGCCTCGCAAAGAAACTGCCGCGCGTCCCTACGATCGAAGAGATGAATTCCATGCTCGACGGCAAAATGCCGGAGGTGGCGTCCTTCCCCGAGCGCGACCGTCTGCTCTTCGAACTCCTCTACGGCTGCGGCATTCGCAACTCCGAACTGGTCGGTATCAATCTCGAGGACATCAGCATGAGCAACGAAGCCATTCTGATTCGCGGCAAAGGGAAAAAAGAGCGCTACGTGCCCTTTGGAGGCTCGGCCCTGGCAGCGCTGGCCGTCTACTTGCCGTGGCGGCAGCAACTGCTAGCCACTTTAAAAAAACAAACGCCAGGAAAATTTGTGCCCGCTCTGCTGATCAACCAGCGCGGCGGACGCCTGACCACGCGAAGCGTAGGCCGCATTGTCAAGCGCATCGCCACCGCCAAAGGACTATCTCCCGAAGTGCATCCCCACACCCTGCGCCACGCCTTCGGCTCCCACATGCTCGAGGAGGGGGCGGACCTCCGTGCCATCCAGGAATTGCTCGGTCACGAGCGCCTGGCCACCACGCAGCGCTATACCCAGCTTTCCGTCAAGCACATGATGAACGTCTACGACCAGACCCATCCACGGGCAAAGTGAGACTCCTGCCCTAAGCAACGCCACTTCCCACTTGCCACTTTGGAAAAGACCTGCATTACCCCGGTAACTTTCCTCGAACATTCCGGTGCTCCAAGATAGCAGCAGGCGGTTTCCTTACCGGCGCACGCGTACTCCGCGATGGAAAGTAGGCGATGAACAAGATCCTCAAAGAAACCGTTCTGCTGCTGTCATTGTTCATGATTGCGGCGATGGTCCAGTTTTTCGCGCAGTCGCTGCCCATGGCGCTCTGCTTTTATTTTCTGCCCACTCTGTATTCGGCTTATTTTTTTGGCCGCCGTCACGCTACCCTCACCGCTTTTGCAAGCGTATTTCTGGTCATCCTGTTGGATTTTCTAAACAACATTATGCCCGCGCATCGCACGCTGACGTTGCCCGGAGAAAGACTCTTCAACTTCGCCATCTGGGCCGGAATTCTCGCGGTGACTGGCTACGTCATGGGCACCCTCTACGAGCGCAAGGAGGCAATGACTTGCGACATACGTGAAAGTTTCAGCGGCCTCTTGCTGGTGCTGCAACATTTCATGGCCAACGAGAAGCTTGGCTCCGGCGAAAGTCAACGCATCGTACAGGCGGCGGCAAAAATCGCCGAGGCGATGGGCCTCGGGTCCGATCGTGTGGAACTGGTGCGCTCTGCAGTGTTGCTGCGCGATCTGAGCAAACTTGGCATCAGCAACGACATTCTCTATAAAGCTGCGGATATGAGCCGCGAACAAGTTATGGCGAGCCTCCGCAAGCCGCGCAAGGCCGATTCGCGCACACAGGCTGTCGGCAACTCGTTGCGGCGGGTGATTCCCATCATTGTGGCGCAGCAGATTGTGGAAGAGCAGGGCGCGCGTGCTATCAACATTCCCATCGAGGCGCACATCCTGGCGGTAGCCGACGCGTATCAGAGATTGATCAACGGCGTTGGCGGCAAACCAATGTCTCCTTATCAGGCCGAGCAGGAAATCCTGGCCGGATCGGGAAAGAATTACCATAGCGGCGTAGTGGATGCCTTCGCCAAGGCCATGGGCGACCGAGCTAAGGGCGCGGGCGCGTAGCAGAACCTTAGCCGGATCAGATAGCTTCTTACGTCACGACTTGTTTTATTGAATGCGCGTATCCGACTATTGAGATTCTTCAAGTCGGAAGTATTCTGGCTCGAGCCAAATTGTTTCCAGATCGGGAGCTTTTCCAAGTACATGCCCGACATCGAGTTTCACAAGTTGGAACGGTAATGCCTCGACTGTCTCTAAACCTGCAACCGTAAAAGTCTTGTCGAGGCATTTTTCGAACAGCGTTCGAGTATGCAGTTCCTTGTCATCGCGAACGTCCGGTGGAATTCCGATCACTCGGACCTTATCTCCGATCTTCACGGCGCTGTTTTTAACGACGCCGCTGCCGGATTTTCTCAACCTCTCCCACATCGCCACCACCGTCGATTTCAACTCTGACGTCAGCTGATCATAAGCAGCTTCGCTAGCCTCGGCGAGCGGCGGCGGTTGAATCGGTTTGCCAAAGACAATTTGCAGATCGGTGAACTTCGGGAATTTCTTGTGCCGCGGCCACGCTTCATAAAAGCCCTCGATCGCCACCGGGACAATCGGAGCCTGCGTGTGAATGGAAAGAATCGCGGCTCCTTTGCGGAATATTCGCGGCGTTCCGTCGTTGGTGCGCTCGCCTTCGGGATAGAGAATCAGAATGCGCCGCTGATTTAGCCCGAAAGCTCCGGCGCGCATCGCGGGCACAAGATTCGCGTCGGGATCGAGGACGATCACGCGCAGCCAGCGCGCTAAACGCCGCATGAATCCCGCGCCAAATATTTCGCTGGTGCCGAGCGCAAAGCACTGCCGAAAGACTGACCACGGCAGCGCCGGAGCCATGATCAGGGGATCGACATAGCTCTGATGATTGGAGCAGATCAGGTAGGGGCCTTCAGCGGGAAGATGCTCGAGGCCGCGCGTTTTGAGATGATAAAAATCAAGCGCGAAAAGATAAAGCAATCTTCCCACCACAAAGAAAAAAACTTCGGCGAAAACGTTGTGGCGCGCCAGCGCCAGAACCTCGGGATCGGTCACCGGTTCGCTTAAAATGGTCGACCATGGAGGGGCTGCGGCAACGGCCTGCCCCTCGCCGCGACTCGCGCTGGAGAGAAGCGCGTCAACCAGGTCGCGCACCGAGTAAATCTCCGCGAGCTGCGACTCCGGCACTTTGCCGCCGAGTTGCTGCTCCAGCGCGGTCAGCAATTCAACCCGCTGCATGGAGTCGAGTCCCAGATCGAGTTCGAGATTGTGGCTGGGGCGAATGTTATCGAGCGGACTCCTGGAAGCCTCGCGCACAATCCCCAGGGCGTGCTTCACATCCTCGCGCTCCAGCCATGACTGCTCTTCAGCGGTGAGTGAAGTCTCCGATGCGAGCGGTTTTTCCGAACTGACGCCGTCGTTGCTGCCATTCGGACTCAGTTGCCGTTCGCGTACTTTCTTCTCAATCTGGAAGCGCTTCAACTTGCGCGTCGTGGTGCGCGGCAGCTCGTCCTGCCAGATGTCATAGCTTCCTAGACGCTTCGTAGAAGCGATCTTGTGAGAGAGTGCTTCGATTTCAGTGCGAATCGCCTCTTTGGAATTGACGATCCGGCGCTCGCGCAATAATTCAAAATTCGGCACGACCACGGCGTGCAACCGCTCCGATGTCGGGTCTCCGGGGCGCGTCTCCATCGCCATCACGCAAATCTCCTTCACGTACTGCGCCTGCAGATAGTGCGCCTCGACCTCTTCGGGATAGACATTCTTTCCGTTGGCGAGCACGATGACTTCCTTGCGCCGTCCGGTGATAAAGAGATTGCCGCCCGAATCGAAATAGCCGAGGTCGCCGGTGTAGAGCCAGCCGTCGCGCAGCACTTCGGCCGTAGCTTCTGGCCGCTTCCAATATCCCTTCATCACGATTGCGCCGCGAATGGCTATCTCGCCTACGGGTTGCGCGCCGTCCTCACCGGGCTTCGGATCGACAATTTTCGCTTCCACACCAGGAAAAGGACGCCCGACCGAGCCAAACACGATGTGGCCTGGAGGATTAATAAAAGCGCCGCCGGTAGTTTCGGTCAGGCCGTAAGCATTGAGAACGTCGATGCCAAAAGAATAAAAATCGCGGGCAATGGCTGGATCGAAGCGCGATCCTCCTGTGACCAGATAGCGCATGTGGCTGCCAAAAGTGGCGTGAATCTTTCCGAAGAAAAATTTGCCAGCGTTGATTCCGACGCGACGCAGTGTGCGATTGAGACCCATTAGTGTGCGCACGATTCGCAGCGTAAATTTGCCGCGCTTGTTCAGCTCTTTGAAAATCTTTTCGTGAATCAGATAAAAGAACTGCGGCACCACGCAAAATGCCGTGATGTTGCGCTCCTGCAAAGCGCGCAACAGTTCAGTGGTGTTGAGCGTCTCCAGGTAAACAACGCGCGTTCCATTGAACAGGGGCAGAAAGAGATTGGCCATCTGCGCCAACACGTGAAACATGGGAAGGATTCCCAGCAGTGCATCGCTAGGACCTACCTTGATCACTGCGAGCACCGAATTCGCTTCGCCGATCAGATTGGCGTGCGTGAGCATGACTCCCTTCGGGTCCGCTGTCGTTCCCGACGTGTAGAGCAGCGCCGCGAGATCGCTATCCACCGGGATAACAGGTTGAAAGTCGGCGGGGCCGGTGGCAAAGATGGAATCAAGATCGGCTGCGAAGGTTTCCGTAATTCGCAGACTCTGCGTGCCGCGCTCGACGCGTTCTGGGCGATGAGTCGGAGCCGCCGTCGTGGGATTCGTCGCGACCAGTTCCGCGGCAGTCGAGGTCATCACCAGAGCCAGGTTGAGTCCCTCGACCGCCTCCGAGGCCACCGCAAGATGCTTCACGTCGCAGAACAAAAGGGAAGCCTCGCTATCGATCAGCAACTTCTTGACCTGATCGGCGTGAAAAGCGGTGTCGAGCGGCACTGCAGTCCGGCCGCTGGCAATGATGCCCAGGTAAGCCGCTACCCAGCGGGGATGGTTGGCGGCAAGGATAGCCACGCGGGCGTCGCGAGGCACGCGGGTCGAAAGCCAGTTGGCAACGCTCTCCGACATGCGCGTAAGCTCCGCGAAGGTGACGCGCTCGACCGTCTGCTGCCGCTGAATTTCGAGGGCGATATTGTCGGGAAACTTGCGGGCCGATTCCTGGAAACGCTGATAAAAAGTTGGCATGTCCGTCGTGAATATACTAAAGGCAGCACAAGAAAACTAGGAATCGAGCCGCACCAACTTCTGAGCCGAAACGATCGCGGCGCCGTGGCAGCAGCTATTTTGTCGTTGTCGGTCCTTCGCCATCCCTGCCGCATCTAATGTGCTAGGCTTTAACTGGTAATTTAGGACGCGTGTCCTCTGAAGGATTTCTGTTTTGATCAACGAATTTTTCGGCAAGGTTTTCGGGACAAACAATGAGCGCCAGATCAAGCGCTTGATGCCGCGCGTCGCGGCGATCAATGCGCTTGAGGCGGAGACGCAGAAGCTCTCCGACGATGAGCTTCGCGCCAAGACGGTTGAGTTTCGCGCCAGGATTCAAGACCGCCTTAGCCCGATCGCCGACGAGCTAGAAGCCGACACTGATTCTCCGGATATCGATCGCCAGAAAGAGATCGAAGCCGAGCGCGGCGAAATGCTCAAGGTTGTTCTCGACGAGTTGCTTGAAGAAGCCTTTGCCGTCGTCCGCGAAGCTGGAAAACGCGTGCTCAACATGCGGCACTTCGACGTGCAGTTGATCGGCGGCATGGTGCTGCACGAAGGCAAGATCGCCGAGATGAAAACCGGCGAAGGCAAAACCCTGGTCGCCACTCTGCCGGTCTATTTGAACGCACTTAGCGGGCGCGGCGTGCACGTAGTCACGGTCAACGATTATCTGGCCAAGCGCGACTCCGAATGGATGGGCAAGCTCTACAGCTTTCTTGGCCTCACCGTCGGCGTGATCGTCCACGATCTTGATGACGAGCAGCGGCGCGCTGCCTATGCCGCAGACGTGACCTATGGCACGAACAACGAATTCGGCTTCGACTATCTTCGCGACAACATGAAGTTTGACCTGCGCGACTGCGTGCAGCGTGTGCACAACTTCGCCATCGTCGACGAAGTCGATTCCATCCTGATCGACGAAGCGCGGACTCCGCTGATTATTTCCGGCGCGAGCGAGGAATCAACCGACAAGTATTACAAGGTGAATCGCATTATCCCGAAGCTCGAAAAGGGCGAGGAGATCGACACGCAGCCCGGCGAGCCAAAGATCATGACCGGCGACTACGTCGTCGATGAAAAACACCGCAACGTCACGGTCAGCGACGAAGGCTGGGAGAAAGTCGAAAAGCTGCTGGGCATCGGCAACATCGCCGACCCGGAAAACTGGGCGCTGAAGCATCATGTGGAGACTGCCGTCAAAGCGCACGCACTCTATAAGCGCGATGTCGAATACGTCGTCAAAGACGGCGAAGTGATCATCGTCGATGAATTCACCGGCCGCTTGATGCCTGGGCGACGCTGGTCTGACGGGTTGCACCAGTCGATTGAAGCCAAGGAAAATGTGAAGATCGAGCGCGAGAATCAGACGCTCGCAACCATCACCTTCCAGAATTATTTCCGCATGTATAAGAAGCTCGCCGGCATGACCGGCACGGCGGAAACGGAAGCGCCCGAATTTGACAAGATTTACCGGCTTGACGTGGTCGTCATTCCGACCAACCGAGTGCTGCTGCGCAAAGAGAATCCCGACATTGTGTATCGCACGGAGAAGGAAAAATATTTTGCGGCGGCCGACGAAATTCAACGGCTACACGAAAGCGAGCAGCCGGTGCTGGTTGGAACCACCTCGATTGAAAAGTCAGAGCATATTTCGGAACTGCTGAAGAAAAAGGGGATCAAGCACGTCGTTTTAAACGCGAAGTACCACGAACGTGAAGCGGAGATTGTGGCGCAGGCGGGACGCAAAGGCATGGTCACCATCGCGACCAACATGGCGGGTCGCGGTACAGACATTCTGCTCGGTGGCAACCCGGAATTCATGGCCAAGCAGGAATGCGTGAAGAAGGGAATCGCGCAACCGATCCGGGCGGCGCAAGGCAAGATCGAAGCTGAGGTGGACGATCCAAACCGCACTGTCTGGTATTACGCGGGCAATGAATATGCGGTCCCGACCGATCAGTGGAACGAAATTTTTGCGCGCTACAAGGCTGACACCGACCAGGAGCATCGCGAAGTGATCGAGGCCGGCGGGTTGCACATCTTCGGCACCGAACGCCACGAGGCGAGGCGCATCGACAATCAGCTTCGCGGGCGCGCTGGCCGCCAGGGCGATCCCGGTTCGTCGCGTTTTTATCTTTCGCTCGAAGACGACCTGATGCGCATCTTCGCCAAGGAGTGGATTTCAAATCTCCTGCAACGCCTCGGCATGGAAGAAGGAGTTCCTATCGAATCGCGCATGATCACGCGCCGCATCGAAGGCGCGCAGAAGGCGGTGGAAGGCCAGAATTTCGAGGCTCGCAAACATCTGCTTGAGTATGACGACGTGATGAACAAGCAGCGCGAAGCCGTCTATGGACTTCGTCGCAGGTTGCTCGAAGGCCTCGACCAGAAAGATCTCATCGTCGAAGATTATGTCTCGGGAATTCTCGGCGAGCTTATTGAGCGGCACTGTCCGCCAAAAGAACACGTCGATAATTGGGATTTGAAAGCGCTGAAAGACGCCATCATCGCGCGCTTCGGCCTCGACATCTATGCCGAGGGCATCAAGCCCGAGCAGATGAATCGCCAGGAACTCGGCGACGCGATCTTCGGCAAACTTAAAGAGCGCTACGACGCGAAAGAAGCGCTGATTGGCGCCGAGGCGATGCGCTATCACGAGCGCATGATCATGCTGAGCGTAATCGACGCGCAATGGAAAGATCACCTGCTCTCGATGGATCACCTGAAAGAAGGCATCGGGCTGCGTGGGTATGCGCAGCACGATCCGCTGGTCGAGTACAAGCGCGAGTCTTTCGACATGTTCGAAGAGATGATGCAGCGCTTTCAGGAAGAGACAGTTCGCTATCTCTACCTGATGCAGATCATGGAGCGGCCTGCGGACGCGCCTCCGAGGCCGATTGCCAGCGGTTCGCCCGACGGGGCTGGCCAGGGTTCTGACGTAGGCGCTCCTTCCGTCATCACCGGCGGCCGAGGCGGCAATGGCCGCCCGCCGCGTCAGGTCGCGACGTCGATGGACGAAATCGAAATGGCCTTTCAGCGCAAAAAGAAGAAAGAGCTCGAACAGGCGCGCATGGCCGGCGCGGGCGACATGCAGGTACAGCAGATCGTGCGCTCGGGAGAAAAAGTGGGGCGCAACGATCCTTGCCCCTGCGGAAGCGGCAAAAAATACAAGAAGTGCTGCGGGGCGAGCGCGTAATTCTTTACCGTCGAGACGCCGAGTGCGCTGAGAAACATCTTGGCTAGAATGTTCCTGAAGTCGCGCTGAATCATTCTTTTGATTATTTTCTCTGCACTCTCGGCGTCTCCGAGGTTAAGCGTTTTTCGATTTCTTCGCGAGCGCGCGAAATGTCATTTCCGTAGCTTTGCTGCCCGTGCGCCGCTTCCATTCGAAAAACATCGGCGCGTAAGTCTGAGTGATGTAATCGCCGCGGCCAATGCCGAGCGCCCGGGCAGTGCGGTCGATCCAGCGCGGCTTTCCTTCGATTTCGCCGAAATTCCCGATAGGAGTTTTATCGAGCACCACATGGCCCTTGCCGTCGCTCCATTCGGCGCGATACTTCTCGTAGCGAAATGTGGGCTCGAAGCCAAGCGCGCGCAAAATGGCATCCATCTGCTGTCCGTTCTCCACGGTGGTTTCGAGCTCTACTCTTTTTTTGTGGCGGCCTTCTTTGCCCTTCGCTTTATGCGTCAGCGTCCACATGTCGCCGTACTTACGCAGGCGCAGCATGTCACCTCGCTTGCGCAATTGTTGACCAGGCAGGTCGTAGAGCGAATTCGTTTCGTGGGTAGAAGGAGTGGTCTGCTCAAAGCCGGCACTCTTCAGAGCACGGCTAAGCGAAGACAGATTTTCGATTCGAAATTTGATTTCAATTTCGTTCGGCATGACAAAATCATAACCGTCGAGACGCCGAGAAAAAATGGAAGAAAGAATTCGCGCCGGTCTTATGAGTCTAAAGCGTTTCTCGGCGCCCTCCGCGTCACGGCGGTGAATCGGTTCCTAGGACTTCGGCTTAACGGATCTCGGCTCCGACTCCCGCTCCCGCCGATGGAACCAGCTCATGTGCGGCAGATCGCGCTCCACTTTTCGCCGTGTTGCAATTATTTCGGCGGTGATGGAAACGGCGATTTCTTCCGGCGTGATGGCGCCAATATCCAACCCGATCGGCGCGTGGACTCGATCGAACAAATGCGCCGGCAGACCTTCCTGCTGTAACTCTTTGAAGATGGTAATTACTTTTCGTTTCGATCCGATCATGCCGATATAGCGCGCCGGAGTCTGCACCGCCCAGCGCAGCATCCGCATATCGTCGCGATGCCCACGCGTTACGATCACAATGTAGGATGACTCACTCGGCGTGAGTTCAGTGGCGGCCTTCTCAAAATCTTCGGCGATTACTTGCTGCGCCTCGGGGAAACGCTCGCGATTGGCATAGGCTTCGCGATCATCGATGATGGTCACGTCGAAACCGGCGAGGCG
The DNA here is from genome assembly GCA_963800565.1 of uncultured Acidobacteriaceae bacterium. Classification (GTDB taxonomy): domain Bacteria; phylum Acidobacteriota; class Terriglobia; order Terriglobales; family Acidobacteriaceae; genus Acidiflorens. Next base: position 156,566 of record CAWDBM010000006.1, on the reverse strand, counting down.
CGCGACTTTGTAAAGGCTCGCTGCCACGTGGCCAGCGCCAAAAATATAAAGATCCGCCGGAGGCAGCACCGGCTCGACAAAAATTTCGAGGGTTCCTCCGCAGACGAGGCCACTATCGTTCTTCGGATCCTGATTGAGATCGAAGGTCAGCGAGCGCGGCTTCTCCGATTCCATCACCTCGCGCGCCGCCTGCCAAACCTCGGCCTCAACGCAGCCTCCGCCGATGGTGCCGACGACCGAGCCATCGTCGCGCACCAGCATCTTGGCCGTCTTGAACGAAGGAATCGATCCGCGCACGTTGACGATAGTGGCCACCGCTCCACGGCGCCCTTCTTTGCGCAGGCGAACGATTTCTTCGTAGAGATCCATAAATCTGATTATGGTTTGATGCGGCAGGAAGGTCAATGGACGATCCGCGGATTATAGCTTGCAAAACAAAAGCCCCAGATCATCACTCCGGGGTTACTGGCGTTTGCCAGTGGCTACTTAACAACACGGCCTGCGAGTTTCTATCGTCGCGCTATCAAGAGTACTTTTGTAGTAGCTGCGAGTGACTGCACGGAGGGGAGCAGACTCGAACTGCAATGGCTGATGTAGCCACTCGACGGCTTCGCAGGCCGCGTCCAGTACCTGGAAACACCCTCCAAACTCAGCCTGCGATGTACACTTTATGACTTGGCGCAAGTACGTTCTGTGTTACTCGTAACAATGCTTTTGCTGCATTCCTTCAGCATTTTGTTCCGAAACGGTATGTCACGTAAAGAGGTTACGGAGCCTTCATGAAAGCCGTTCGTATTCATCAATTCGGTGGTCCCGAAGTTCTCACTTACGAAGATGTGCCGGATCCCAATCCGCGCAAGGATCAGGTTCTCGTACGAGTGCGGGCATGCGCGCTCAACCACCTAGACATCTGGGTGCGCAAAGGATTGCCGGGCGTCAATCTGCCGCACATCCTCGGCAGCGACATTGCCGGCGAGATCGCCGAAGTCGGCGAATACATCACCGACCTCAAGGTCGGCCAGCGCGTGCTGCTGGCGCCCATGGTTTCCTGCAATCGCTGTGCGAAATGCGTAGCTGGCCTGCAGAATGAGTGCCGCCAGTTCGCCGTGCTCGGCAACGCGGTGGACGGCGGCAATTGTGAATTGATCGCAGTTCCTGCCGTCAATGTCATCCCGATTCCCGACTGGCTCGATTTTAATGAGGCCGCCAGCGTTCCGCTGGTTTTCGTCACCGCATGGCACATGCTCACCGGACGCGCCGCGATTCGCCCAGGACAAACCGTGCTTGTGTTGGGCGCGAATTCAGGCGTGGGCATCGCCGCCATCCAGATCGCGAAAATGTTTCACGCCCGCGTGATCACGACAGCCGGTGACGAACGCAAGATGGAACGTGCCCGCGAACTCGGCGCTGATTTCGTGATCAACCACTACCAGCAAAAAATTTCCCAGGAAGTCCGCAAGATCACAAACTTTGAAGGCGTCGACATCGTCATCGAGCACGTAGGGAAGGCCACGTGGGATGAAAGCGTCAAATCTCTGAAGGCGGGGGGCACGCTGGTGACCTGCGGCGCAACCACGGGCCCGAAAATCGAACTCGATCTGCGCTTCCTCTTCTCACGCCAACTGGCATTCCTGGGCTCGTACATGGGCACGATGAGCGAGTTGCATGAAGTGCTCGGCCACGTCTTCGCGGGACGCCTAAAGCCGATCATCGACCACACTTTTCCGTTGAACGAGCTTCGCATGGCGCACGAGTATCTGGAGAAGAGCCAGATGTTTGGGAAAATTGTGGTGAACCCGTAAGAACTCTTTATCCGCCGAGACGCAGAGACCGCCGAGAATTGAGACGCCTCCGTTTCCTCTGCGCGCTTGGCGCCTCTGCGGTTAAAATATCTCTATGGCTCCAGAACTCAACTTTGGCCCCTACATTGATGTCGAGAACGGCAAGAAAGTAGTCAAGGAACTTGTCTACGGAGATGGCGTGCCTGATGGCATCGTCATGACGACGCTTGATTCGACCGTGAACTGGATGCGCAAGAATTCCATCTGGCCAATGACGTTTGGCTTGGCCTGCTGTGCGATCGAAATGATGTCGATGGGCGCGTCGCGCTTCGATATTGCGCGCTTCGGAGCGGAAGTCTTCCGCCCGTCACCTCGCCAGTCAGACCTGATGATTATCGCCGGCCGCGTCTCCAACAAGATGGCTCCCGTAATTCGCCAGCTCTATGAGCAGATGCCGGAGCCGAAGTGGGTCATTTCGATGGGCGCCTGCGCGACCTCAGGCGGTGTGTTTCAGAATTACGCGCTGGTGCAGAGCGTGAATCAGGTGATTCCCGTTGATATTTATGTTCCCGGCTGTCCGCCGCGCCCTGAGCAGTTGATTTATGCGATCACGCTGCTGCAGCAGAAGATTATGACCGAGCGCGGGACAGTGAAGAAGGCGTTAAATCTCGTGCCGAGCGGAGCGAGCGGCGAGTAAGCGGATCGGGTCATCTGCGGATCGGGCCATCCGCTGATCGAAGATCAAAAGCGAAAATCGAAGGCCTTGGACTTTCGATGACCCGATTTCCCGATCACCACATGACCCCATCGCTCTTCACTGTTTCATTCTGGTAGCCTGCTGCCGTTCCGGCGGCGTCATCTGGTTCCACACCGCATTTAAATCCTTTTCCAGGATCTGATTCGTCGGATCGGCTCGCAGAGCCAGGGCGAACCATAAATAGGATGTCGGCAAGTCGCGCGGCACGCAGTGGCCCGTAGCGTACATGGTGCCGAAGGTACTTCGCGCTTTGGCATTCGATTGGGCTGACGCAATCTTGAGATTCTTCACCGCTTCATTGCAATTTTCGTGAACTCCTCGTCCGTAGAGATAGGCTTCACCTCGGCGGAAAGCCGCATCTCCGGTGTCGGCTGGGGCGGCCTCGGGTCGGCTTGGAGCCCTGGCCGCGGCCACCAGCGGTTCGTGCTTAGGCACGGTTTTGTGGGCTGGACTGGTCTTTGGAGTTGGAACCTTTGGAGTCTCTGCCATCGCTGCCGCCTCTTTCGCAGGCGCGACAGAGTTCGCGTCGGTGTCCGCAGTTTTTGGGTTCGGCCCGGCACTTCCATGCTGACTGTCAGCTGCCGCTGCCGCCGGATTTGTTTGAGTCGAGCCGGTATCCGGTGCTGCCGCATCCGGAGCGGCGGATTTGGCCGACGGCGTGTCCTTCGGTTCGTCGGCAGGCGTGGCCGCCGGCCTCTGTGCAGTATTGCTAGCTGGATTTTCGTCGGCATTAGAAATCGCCGTCTGCAGCTTTCTACTTTCGGTCGCGCCCACATAATTCGAGTATGCCCACCAGCCCGCGATGCCCAACCCCGCGAGGAGCACCAGCAGCAACAGAATCCGCCCCACGCTAGTCTTCGGCTCGTCGGGCTCCATGAAAGAATCGAAACCGGAGAAACTTGTTTCGCGCAGCAAGTCGATGCTCGGTGGAGCGGGAGTTGTATGAGCGGCACTCGGCTGACTTGAAACGGACTGACTCGCGCCCGCCTCATGCGCAGTGGGCTGAACGGCCACAGGTTGATTGAGTCCGAGCATCGAAGGACCGCTGATCGGCGGCACCGGCCTATTGACGTGGCGCGCCACCGCCTCCGCGACGGCGGGCTTAATCGAATCCGGCCCGGTCGTTACCTTTGGCGAAATTTTAGCCGGGAACGCTGACAGCGGATCAAGCGCCGGTGCGCCCGACGGACGGCGTGCCTCCAGCGGAGTGCCGCACATTCCGCAAAAGCGGAAATTTTCCGAATTGTCCTCACCGCATTTCGGACAGATCACAATTGCTCCCAATTACTCTTGCAACAGTTTAACTCGCGCCCGGCATCTCTCCGCTCGCCTTCTTGATAATTGTCCGTCCATATTAAAATGCCGACGCTGGTTTCAACTATGCCCAAAGCCGCTAAAGCCAATCCGTTCGATCCGCAGCATTTCGAAGCGCGGCTGGAGCGCCTGCGTTCGCGGCTCCATTGGATTATTGCCCTCGTGCCATTGGATGCAACTAGGGTGTGGGGGTTGCGTGGGCAGATCAAAGTTAAGGGCGAAGTTAACGGCTACGCGTTCCGAACTTCGCTGTTTCCCCGCCGCGACGGCCGCCACTTTTTGCTGATCAACAAGCGCATGCAAAAGGGAGCATGCGCGTACGAGGGCAACATCGCCAGTTTTAAGATTGAGCTCGATCGCGAAGAACGTTCCGTGGCCATGCCCATTGAACTGAAGCATATTCTCACCGGCGATCTTGGCCGCGAAGCTCGCGCGCTAATGCGCTGGTATGACGGACTCAACCACTCGACGCGCAACGACATCGTAAAGTGGATTGACGAACCGAAAAGCGCCGCCGCACGCGTGCGTCGCGCCGAGCAACTGGCGGAACGCTTACTCAATGTTATGCAGGCGGAACGGGAGCTGCCGCCGATCTTGCAGGTAGCGTTTGCGCGCCAGCCAAAGGCTCGCGCCGGCTGGGATTCGATGTCGCCATCTCGCCGCCGTGGCCACCTCTTTGCCATTTTCTATTACAAAACTCCGGAAGCACGCGGCCCGCGTATCGACAAGATGCTCGGCGATGCCACTGCACTCGCGGAGAAAATAAGCGATCGGAAAAAGTCAGCGCTATAATTCACAGGCGCTGCGATACAGCCGCGCGTTCGAGGTTATTCATGAAATCACGTTTTTCCAGTGTTGCCGTTCGGGCAATCGTTGCTTCGTCCATCCTTGCTCTCGCACTCCCCGCCACGCTGACGGCTCAGAGTTCTAGCCCGCAGCCGAGTAGCGCGAAGCGCTCGATCACCGAAAAAGATTTGTTTAACTTTGTGTGGATCGGCGATCCGCGGATTTCGCCGGACGGCTCGCGCGCAGTCTTTACGCGCGTTGTAACCGACGAGAAGCGCACCGGCTACGAGACTTCGATCTGGATGGTCGCGACCTCGGGCGGCCAATCTCCACTGCGCCTCACCAACGGCAAACATGACGCCAGCGCGCGCTGGTCACCCGACGGAACGCGCATAGCATTCGTACGCGGTGGCGACAAAGACGATAGCGGCAAGCCACGGCCGGCGCAAATTGCGATTCTGCCTTTGTCGGGCGGTGAAGCGCGCATCATCACCGATCTGCCGAAAGGCGCGTCTGGCCCAGTATGGTCGCCGGATGGCAAGCGTGTCGCTTTTTCGAGCACGACTACGCAGGAAGATATCGACAAAGAACAGCACAAGAAAAACGAAGCGAAGGCCAGTGAGAACGCCAAGCCAGACAACAAGGGGTCGGCTGCTGCGAACCCAGCCTCTAAGGCCGACTCCGATGCCGACCGCGAATCCGATATCCACATCATCACCCGCGCTGTCTACCGCGATAATGATGAAGGCTACATCGATTACAAGCGGCACGACCACATCTGGGTGATCGACGTACCAGCGGCCTCTGACGAACCGAGCAAGCCGGCGCAACTTACCACCGGCGATTATGACGAAGAAACAGCTTTCTGGACGCACGATGGTTCGCGCATCTATTTCGTCACCAGCCACGTTGACGAACCTTACTACGAGACGGGCAGCACGGAAATTTATTCGGTCCCTTCCACTGGTGGCAAGCCTGAAAAATTGGCGACCGTTCCGATGAATATCTACAGTCTTTCGCTCAGCCCCGACGGCCGTCACGTGGCCTTCCACGGTTCGGTAACGCAGCCGGTGCGGTCTTATTCGCAGCCCGATCTCTGGATCATGGACCTGACTCCAAATGCACAACCCCGCAATCTCACCGCGAATTATGACTTCGATATGGGTAGTTCCGTGTTTGGCGACAACGCGGCGCCGCGCGGAGGCGGTCGTGGTGCACTCCCCTGGTCGCCCGACGGCCGCTGGCTCTTCGACATCGTGGAAAAGCAGGGACGTACTCCAATTGTTCGCGTGGATACACAGACTGGAGCGGTCGCCGAGATCACGCATGGCGATCAGGCCGTGCTCAACTTCTCGATCACACCTGACGCGGCCACCGCGGTTGCCCTGATTTCCACGCCGGTTGTGATCGGCGATTTATTTACGGTGAAAACGGGCGACAGCCAGGACGGCGCGCAGACGCGCATCACCGATCTCAATAAGCCGCTGTGGTCGCAGCTGAATCTCACTCAGCCCGACGAGATAAATTACAAGAGCTTCGACGGCCTGCCGATTCAAGGGTGGATTCAGAAGCCGCCCGACTTCGATCCGAAGAAAAAATATCCGATGATCCTCAACATTCACGGCGGCCCGCACGCCGCTTATGGATGGGTCTTCGACCACGAATTTCAGTGGATGGCAGCCAAGGGCTACGTCGTGCTTTATATCAATCCGCGCGGCTCGACCAGCTACGGGCAGGATTTCGGCAACATCATTCAATATCACTACCCCGGCGATGATTATCGCGACCTGATGGTGGGAGTAGACGAGTTGCTCAAGCGCGGTTATGTCGATTCCAAGAAGCTTGGTGTGACTGGCGGCAGCGGGGGCGGCGTGCTCACCGACTGGACGGTTACCCAGACCGATCGCTTCGCAGCCGCTGTATCGCAACGCGATATATCGAACTGGGCGTCGTGGTGGTACACCGCCGATTTCACTTTATTCCAACCGCAGTGGTTCAAGGCACCGCCGTTTCAAGATCCGAAAGACTACGCCGACCGCTCGGCTATAACGTTTGTCGAAAAGATTCACACGCCCATGATGTTTATCCTCGGGCAATCGGACTACCGCACTCCGCAGGATTCTGGCGGAGAGCAATTATTTCGCGCGCTTAAGTATTTGAAGCGCCCGACCGCGATGGTGGTTTTTCCGCGCGAAACGCATGAACTGTCGCGCTCCGGTGAGCCCTGGCATCGCATCGAGCGGCTCGAAAACATTGTTGGATGGTTCGATAAATGGCTGATGGGCATCCCGCATCCGGAATATGAGGTACACCCGGAGCCAGCAGCGAAAACGGAGCGAGCGGCGAAATCCGGCGACCAATAAGGCTTTCAAGGCCAAGGTCGCCGGCGGCACAATTCTGCGACTTTACTGCAAACCGTTTTCATTCGCGGCGAACGCCAGTTGACACCCGGTGCGACAGGGCGTAAGTATGGTTCCACCCCTTCGGTGCCGGTGGTGATTCCTTTTGCGTTACGTCGATTGTTCTGATCATTTTGTGCTGACCATTCCAGTCGGGCAGTGCGGATGCATTCGGCGAGTGCCGACGGAATACCAACGACCTTATCCCCCCGATCCGGCTTGCCGATGGATGCCCGTTGCTGGGCAAACTTACCGTTCTTCCCAGGAGAGTTTATGTCCACAAAGACGAGAAGACTGATTCCCACTTTGATTGCGTGTTTAGTTGTTCTGCTCATCGCCGCTCCGGTGTTCGCGCAGGCAGCCCGTGGCGCCCGAGTTTTGCCGAATACGCAAATCCTCGGCGCCGAAGACCAGACAAAACAAATGTCAGTAACGTTTTGGATCAAGCAGCAAAATAAAGCCGGCTTCGACGAACGGGTGCGCCAGATGTATGACAAGAATTCGCCGAACTACCATCACTTCCTCACGCTGAAGCAGTATCAAGAACAGTTCGCACCCAAGGCTGCCGATCTTGCGACCGTGAAGCAATATCTTGAGGCGCACAATCTCAGCATCGTGGCTACCGACAAACTCAATCATTACGTGACCGCGCGCGGCACAGTTGGCGACGTCGAACGCGCCACCGGAGTGCAACTGAACCGCGTCTCGCTGAATGGCGAAGAGCATCGCGTGCCCAGCGCGGAGGCTGTTATTCCCGGCGACGCTGGCAAGGTGGTAGCCGCAGTCCAGGGCCTTTCCGACTTGACCTACAAGAACCATCTGGCGCGCCCGATCGAACCTGACACGGGCAAGCCGTTTGCGAATATTCCGTTGGCTAAACCTGCGGTGCAGCAGTACTACATGGCCAATTGCTTGCGCGGAACGACGACTCGCACATTCAAGACCAGCGGCGGCGGCCCTTACGCCATCTACTCGGGCAGCCGTTATGGCGGGCCCATCCAGGACGGCCCTCCGCATCTTCCGCCCTGCGGCTACGATGCGCCGGAAATCGCCAAGGCCTACGGCTTGACTCCACTCTACAAACAGCATCTTGATGGCACCGGCCAAACCGTAGTCATCGTCGATGCGTACGGATCCGACACGATCACCGGAGACGCGAATACTTTCTCCCAGATCAATGGCCTGCCCGCATTGACCTCCAGCAATTTCACCATCTACTACCCCACAGGCGCCACCAATTGCGGTGGTAACACCTGCGGATGGGATGTAGAAACCAGCCTTGACGTGGAGTGGTCGCACACGGTCGCTCCGGGAGCGAACATCGCTCTCCTGTTGGCCGCCGACAACTCGTTTACTAACCTCGATCTCTCGGTTCTTTACGGCATAGAGACTGAGCTTGGGCCGGTCATCTCCAATAGCTACGGCATCGGCGAAATCGTTCTCATCGACGAAGACCCCGCCGAACTCACGGTCGAAAACGATCTCTGCCAGTTGGGCGCCGCGCTCGGAGTCTCCGTCAACTTTTCCAGCGCAGACAACGGAGATTACTATCTCGCCTATGGTGTGACTACTGTTGCCATGCCTGCCGCTGCTCCCTATGCGACCGGCGTTGGCGGCACCAGCATGTTTCTCAATCAGAACTACTCCATGATGTTGCAGACGGGCTGGGGAACAAACTTGACCCGTATCGCCAACGCAACTCCCAACACGCCGATTATCCCCCCGGATTTCATCGGCTTTTACTTCGGAGCGGGCGGCGGGACCAGCGGTTTCTGGCCGAAACCTTCCTACCAGTCGAGTCTGTCCGGCGGCTGGCGGCTCGTGCCTGACATCGCCTACCTCGCTGATCCTTACACCGGCGTCGAGGTCATCGACACCGAAGATAATCAACAGTTCATCACGGTTGTAGGTGGAACCAGCCTCGCGTCTCCTATGTTTGCCGGGATGTGGGCGATCTCCACTCAGGCCGCCGGAACGTGGCTAGGGCAGGCTGCACCGCTTCTCTATGGTCTGCCTGCAGGCGCAATCACCGACGTTCTCAACGTAAATGGGCCTGACAACGTCAGTGGTTCGACCCACACTCCGCCCGCTGCGCCGGTCAACTACTCGTCCGCAGAGCTGTTGGCGCCAGTGCAGGGCTCCACTGATTTCGTGGGCGCTCTGTATAACGGAACTTCGACCCGCTGGTACGCGATCAGCTTCGGCACAGACAGTTCGCTGACCACGGGCCCAGGGTGGGACAACGTCACGGGATTGGGCACGCCGAATGGTGCTAGCTTCGTCTCAGCGGTTGCCGCGGCGAAATAGCGGCGTTCCACGAAACCACAAACCACGGCGGGCCGGCGAAACGCTGGCCCGCTTTTTTTGTGTGCCGAACATGTTCGACAGCTAAGGGGTGAAAGTCCCCTGCCCAACCTGGTGGAGGTGAAGGGCTAGAGAAGCGCAAGGGCGTCGTCGCGAGGCGGGGTCTGAAAGAAGCGTGGATCAAAGACGGGAGCCGATGAACAAGAACCGGATGATGAGGCCTACGGTGTGGGGCGAGCTGGCAAAGGACAGCGAAGCCCGTGTCCACCAAGCACACTGGTGGTAAATCCGGCGGTTGCGCGTCGAAGGCGGTCGAACTTACTTCGGGAGACGCGCCGCATGTCACGGCATCGTGACTGAGGGATGGAGCGATCCCACTTGACCGTGGGGCGGGAGTCAGCAGCGGGCATAGTAGACCGCAAGGTCGAAGGCCCAAACAGTAAGGAGCGGCGAGTAGGACGCAGGACTCGATGAGCGACAAGCGGCAGAAGAACCAGCTACAGATGGCGCTGGCCTTTACCGGGGAGGGGAGGAGTGAAGCTCCGAGGGCTCCGCGGGAAGGGACCGAATCGTTCGCGGCGAAATGCGAAACCGAAAGTCCGGCTAGAGAAGAGCAACTGATGGAGGAGGTCTGCGGGCGGAAGAACTGTCAGCAGGCTTTACGACGAGTGAAGGCCAATAAGGGCAGCCCGGGAATCGACGGCAGGAAAGTGTCGGAGTTACCCGGCTACCGGAAGCAGCACTGGCCAGCTTTACGGGAACAACTGTTAAGCGGGACCTACCAACCGCAACCGGTGCGGCGAGTGGAAATCGCCAAGCCGGACGGAGGGGTCCGCAAGTTGGGCATTCCGACGGTGCTGGACCGGTTTGTCCAGCAGGCGGTGATGCAGGTTCTGCAAGGCAGATGGGACCGGACGTTTTCCGAACACAGTCACGGCTTTCGTCCGCAACGCTCGGCGCATCAGGCGGTGGCCAAGGCGCAGCAGTATATCGCCCAGGGCAACCGCTGGGTGGTTGACCTTGATCTGGAAAAGTTTTTCGATCGAGTCAACCACGACAAGCTGATGGCGGCGATCGCGCGGCGAATGAGCGACAAGAGGATACTGAAGCTGATCCGAGCCATCCTGGAGTCGGGCGTGATGGAAAACGGGCTGGTGAGTCCGGTGGAGGAAGGAACTCCGCAAGGAGGGCCTTTGTCACCGCTGCTGTCGAATCTCGTGCTCGACGAACTCGACCGGGAGTTGGAGCGACGTAAACACCGTTTCGTGCGCTACGCGGAGGATTGCAATATCTACGTGGCGAGCGAGCGGGCGGGGAAGCGAGTCATGCAAAGCGTGACGAGTTTCCTCCGGCGGCGACTCAAGCTCAAGGTGAATGAGGCGAAGAGCGCGGTGGCGCGACCGCAGGAACGCAAGTTTCTGGGCTTCAGCTTTACCGGCGGGAAAGAGCCGAAACGACGCATTGCGCCGAAGGCTCTACAGCGGTGCAAGCAAAGAGTGCGGGAACTCACGCGACGGACACGGGGTATCAGTCTGGAACAGATGATGAAGGAACTCGTCAGCTACTTACGTGGCTGGAAGAGTTACTTCGGCTTCAGCCAGACGCCCTCGGTGTTGCACAGGCTAGAGGCATGGATGCGGCGCAGGCTGCGATCCGTGATCTGGAAGCAATGGAAGCGCAGCAAGGTGCGGTATGGGAAGCTGCGTCAGCGGAACATCGGACATGACCTCGCGGCACAAACCGCCGGCAGTCCCCATGGCCCCTGGCGTCTGGCCAACAGTCCGGCTTTGCAGTCCGCACTTCCGATTGCTTACTTCGACTCGCTCGGTCTTCCTCGGTTGCTGGACGTACTCTAGCTCAACCGAACTGAACCGCCGTATGCGGACCCGCATGTACGGTGGTGTGGCAGGGGAGAGTGGGTGACCACTCCCCCTATGCCGATTTGGGCGACCTACGCATTCATCCCAGCCAGCGACCGAACCCAAAAGGTCTGGACCGCAGCTGGTTTCTCCGTGTCTCCGTGACTCCGTGGTAATAGGCTTTTTGCGCGATTTACGAAACTTCTCGTCTGTGAGCCACCCAATCCGTATAATTCAATCGTTTTAATACTCACGGAGGCCCATCGCGTGAAACTTTCGGGCGCCCTTCTTGTTGTAGGCACGATGCTAGGTTTTGCCGCCGCGCAAACCATTACCGTAGACGTTTCGCACCCCACCAATCATTTTGTTCCCAGCGAAACTCTAGGCGCTGGCGTCGACCGCATTCCCGCCGAGGCCATCGACAAAGATCTGCTTCCGGAGTCGTTGAAAGTGACGCAGACTTCCGGCTGGCAGCCAGTCTCCTTCCGCCAGAACACCGAGCTCGCCGTCGAAGCGTGGCACTGGAACCCGCAGGGGACATGGAGCGACAAAAGCGGCGGTGGCAAAGGATATTTCACCGGCTCGTCCACACCCACCGAAAGCCTCCGCTACTCCTATGGATACTCGCTTCCGCGCCGCGGCTTCACCCGCAACGACGGCACCGGCAACGCCGGCTTCTCGCGCCTCACTGATGGCGACCTCAACACGTTCTGGAAGAGTAATCCGTATCTCACGCAACACTTCACTGGAGAAAGCGACGCGTTGCATCCGCAGTGGGTGGTTTTCGATCTCGCTCAGCCACAGCCCGTCGACACGATCCGCATCGCGTGGGGTGAACCGTATGCAACGCATTACATAGTGCAGTATTGGACTGGCGACGATCCCATCAAACTGCCCACGCGCGGCGTGTGGCAGACGTTTTCGCAAGGTGCGGTCACGGCCGGTAACGGTCATACCGAGACCGTTGGCCTCGTCTCAGCTCCGCTCGCCGTGCGTTTCATTCGCATCTGGATGACCGAGTCTTCGAACACCTGCGCCGCCGACGGGTCCGCCGATCCTCACAGTGATATTCGCAATTGCGTCGGCTATTCCATCCGCGAACTCTACCTTGGAACCTCAACTAAAGACGGTAAGTTTCACGACTCACTGCGTCACACCGCCGATCAGGAGCAGACTACGACCTATGTCTCATCGGTTGATCCCTGGCACGAGCCTTCCGATCTCGGCACCACTCGCCAGGCTCAGGTAGGCTTCGACCTTTTCTTCACCAGTGGCGTAACTCGCGGATTGCCCGCTATGATTCCGGTCGCGCTGCTCTACGACACTCCCGAAAACGCGGTCGCCGAAATCACCTATATCGAGAACCGCCATTATCCGATCTCTTATGTCGAGATGGGCGAAGAAGCCGATGGCCAGTACATGCTGCCCGAAGATTACGCTGCGCTCTACGTGCAGTGGGCGGCCGCGCTGCATCGCCTCGATCCAAAACTTAAACTCGGCGGCCCGTCGTTTCAAGGCGTCAACAAGGACATCGAGGTCTGGCCCGACGCCAACGGTCGCGTCTCCTGGACCGCCCGCTTCCTCGATTATCTAAAGCAGCACGGCGGCATGCGGGATTTAGCTTTTTTCTCTTTCGAGCACTATCCCTACGACCCATGCAAAACTCCGTGGGGCGTGCTCTATGACGAACCCGAACTGATGCGCCATATCATTCAGGTATGGCACGACGATGGCGTTCCCGCCGGCCTGCCTATGTTCGTCACCGAAGGCAATCTTTCTTCCGGTGCCAGCGAAACGTATCAGGATATTTTCTCCGGCATCTGGCTGGCCGATTACATCGGATCTCTGCTCGATGCCGGAGCGAATGGCGTTTATTACTTCCACTATCTGCCCTTGCCGATGGAGCCGGGCTGCAACGATTCTCCGGGTACATTCGGCATGTTCACGGTGGATGCTTCCTACAAGATTCAGCAGCCGCTGGCGCAATTCTTCGTGGCGCAACTCATCAATCTCGAGTGGGCGCAACCCGCAGGCAGAGAGCACCAAGTCTATTCCGCGAAATCCGACCTCGGCGACGGGGCTGGCCGTGAACTAGTGACTGCGTATGCGCTGAAGCGTCCCGATGGAGATTGGTCGCTGCTCATCGTTAATCGCGACCAGGAGAACGCGCATCGCCTCCGCATCGACTTTCGCGGTGCTTCTCCCGCGAAGCCAGATTCGGAGTCGGGCTTCGTCGGACCCGTAGAAATCTCGACCTTCGGCAGCGCCCAATATAAATGGAATCCGCCGCGCACCCGCTTCATGGCCCACGCCGAAGAAGCCGCCAAGCCGACAATCGTCGCCTACACGAACGGCACCGCCGATCCCGATGGCCCGATCCTGCACTCGAAAGAAAATGCCGCGAAGGACACACTCTACGATTTGCCGGCGGCGTCCGTGGTGGTGATTCGAGGGAAGGTTGCGGCGCCCTAAAGCCTACGGGCGATAGATATAGATACTAGATAAAGATTCTCGACCAGGTTTATCGACTAGGTACCAACGTAATCCCCTCTGGCCGCGCTATCTGCTATACTGCTATTAACGCTATTGCTACGGTTTGCTAGTTACGCGGGGATCCCGATGGATCCGCACCACCTCCGCATTTCCTGCCCGCCTGGTTCCAGCGCCAATTTCATTGCGAGCGGCATGCGAACTCTCGACAAGTGTCTGAGAAAATTAAGCCCCTCCAGAAAGAAAACAATCGAATGACCACATTTACAGAACTGCCCTTGTCTGCTGCCCTGCAGCAGAAACTAGCGGCAGCTCAATTTGTTACCTTAACCCCCATCCAATCGCGCGCTATTGCTCCTGCCCTCGAAGGCAAGGACGTTATCGGCACCGCCCAGACCGGCACCGGCAAGACGCTGGCGTTTCTGATTCCGATCATTGAGATGCTGCGGGATACACCATCGAAGAACGTCAGCGCTCTCGTCCTCTTGCCCACGCGTGAACTCGCCATGCAGGTTCACGAGCAGTACGAACAACTGCGCGACAAGAACATGCCGAAGGCCGCGCTCGTCATCGGCGGCGTAGCCGAGAAGGCGCAGATTAACAGTCTGCGCTCCGGCTGCGAATTCGTAATCGCTACTCCCGGCCGCCTTCAGGATTTCATCACCCGTAAATTTGCCGATTTGCGCCAGGTGAAAATACTCGTGCTCGACGAAGCCGACCGTATGCTCGATATGGGATTCCTTCCCGCTATCCGGCGCATCCTGCAAATTCTGCCCCAACGCCGCCAAACCCTTTGTTATTCCGCGACCATGGAGCAATCAGTCGCCGCGCTCGTCAACGACTACACGCGCGAGCCGGTGCGGATCGCTCTCGGCTCGGTGCTGAAGCCGGCGGAGAGCGTTCAACTCGAAGCCTATGAAGTGCGCCCCTCCGAAAAGCTGGATACTCTACGACAGTTGCTGTATGGCGAAAAAGGACAGACCCTGATCTTCACGCGCACCAAACGTGGCGCGCAGAGGCTGGCTCAGGAACTCGAGCGCGATGGGTTCTCCTCCGCCATGATTCACGGCGATCGCACCCAATCGCAGCGCAACGGCGCTCTCAGCGGTTTTCAGGAAGGCCGCTATCAAGTTCTGGTCGCGACCGACATCGCATCGCGCGGGTTGCACTGCGACGATGTCGCGCACGTCATCAACTATGATCTCCCGAAGATGGCGGAAGATTTCATCCACCGCGTAGGCCGCACCGGCCGCGCTGGCTCTCAAGGCCGAGCCTCCACATTATTCACCGCCGCAGAGAATCTCGCTCTTCGCGATATTGAGCGCACTCTCAAGCTGCGCATCGAACGCAAGCAGGTAAATGCTGCATCGGAAAATGCCCAGCCCAAGCGCTTCGTGCAAAATACGCTCGCATCGCGCACGCTGACGGCTTTGCCGGGTGAGGTTTTCGTTTAGTTTTTGCCTGGTTTGGAGCAACCTGGTTTGGAGCAACCTGGGTCTGGATCAACCTGGTTTGGATCGACGCCGGATGGGAGAAAACACTCCTCATCCGGCTACTCGATAAACTTTAGCGATCGACGGCCTTAGTTCCGTGCGGAATGGCGAGCTCCGTTGAGACAGGTTCGTCATCCTCAGCTCCGATGCGAAACAGCGCGGCCTGCTCAGCAGCGTGCTCGCGCATCAGCCGCAATTCTTCCTGTTCGTCCACCGCAGCACCTTCTGGCTGATCCTGCTTGCGCTGGGTCTTGCGCTCGTTCTTGTCGCGCTGTTTCTGTTGGCGCGCTTGTTCTTTCTGTCGTTTGCTGAAAGTTGATCGCCCTCGTGGCATACACAATCTCCCCGTGTTTCTATTTTCGCTATTATGGCTGGCTACGCGCAGTAATCTGCGGGGCTGGCCCAGCTTTATCCTGGGCTAAGCAAACAGGATAAGCAGAAAGCTGCCGCATCCTCAGTTTAATGAGTCTTCAACTAGTATAACCTTGAACCGAGCCGTAACGCACATCGCAGCGAGACGGGAAACAACTCCAACTCTTCGACCGATGACATCCCCGCCGTTTTTCATCTGCCAATAATTCAACGCCCCGTAACATTCCGGTCACACGATTTTGATACCTTTTCGCCGGAGGATTACCATGAAGAAGGCACTTGCCGTACTCTCCCTCGCAGTCGCCTGTTCGATGGGCACTGCCATCGCCCAAGACCCCAGCTTTCTACAAGGCCCAATCAAACGCGTCCTGCTGATCAGCGTAGACGGTATGCACGCTGTTGATTTCCTGAACTGCGCTAACGGCGTCAGCACCATCAACAACGGCGCGCCGTTTTGCCCGGCACTTGCTGCTCTAGGCACGACCGGCATCAATTACGTAGCCGCCAGCACCTCAAAAACTTCGGACTCCTTCCCCGGCCTGACCGCGATCGTCACCGGCGGAAGCCCGGCCCTTACCGGCGTCTACTACGACGTCGCTTATTCCCGAAACTATAACGCCCCGGCGAAAACCACCGGTAACGGACTGGGGGCCGGTCCCTGTACTCCCTTCGGAACACCGACCGGTACCACAACCGAGTATGAAGAAGGCATCGACATCAACCAGACCAAGTTGAACGGCGGTGCGCCGGGCGCTTCATTGACCGACGGTGGCCTCGCCTCCATCGACTCCAAGAGGCTAATCCGCGACCCGAATAATGGCTGCAATCCCGTATGGCCGTGGAATTTCGTTCGCGCCAACAGCATCTTCAGCGTCATCCACGCGGCTGGCGGTTACGCGGCGTGGTCCGACAAGCACCCCGCGTATGCCTCGGTCGCCTCTGGTCTTGGCCCCGTTGCGCTCGACGACTTCTACGCGCCCGAAATCAATTCCAACGTGATCGCCCTCAAGGGCGTTACCACCCCAACAGGCATGTCCTGCAATCCAATTCCGGATACTGGCGCGGATCTCACCGCCTGGACCAACAGCTTCCAGAATATTCAGTGTTACGACACGTTGAAGGTCAACGCGATCCTTAACGAGATCGATGGGAAGGACCACCTCGGCACCAGGCAGACGCAAGTGCCCACCATCTTCGGCATGAATTTCCAAGCCCTGAGTGTGGGCCAGAAACTGATTGAGAAAAGTAACAATGTGACGGGCGGCTATCTGGATGCGGCTGGCACGCCCACCAGCGCGTTACTGGGCGAATTCAAGTTCGTGGACGCCTCGATTGGGGCATTCGTCAACGAGCTGAAGGCACAGGGCCTTTATGATTCGACCCTGATCGTGATCACCGCCAAACACGGCCAGTCGCCAATCGATCCCAGCCGTTACGTATCCCAGCTCAAGGTCGGCACTTCGCCCGCCACGTTGCTCTCTAACGCTGGCTATATTCCATATTCCGAATCTACCAACAATCCCACTGGCATCGGGCCGACAGAAGATGACGTCTCGGTGCTCTGGTTGACGAGCTCCTCCGATACCTTAGCCGCCGTCCAGATCCTCGAGCAGAATGCCTCCCCTTCAGGCATCGCGGTCGGTCAGATCTATTACGGCCCTTCGCTAGCTCTTAACTACAACGACCCTACCGTTGATCCGCGCGCGCCGGACATCATCGTGACCCCGAACGTCGGTGTTACTTATTCCGGCAGCTCCGCGAAACTGGCTGAGCACGGCGGGTTTGCCCATGATGACACCAATGTCATTCTGCTGGTGTCCAATTCGTCCTTCACACCCCGGACGGTCCGCGCCGGCGTTGGCACCGTTCAGGTGGCGCCGACCATTCTCCAATACTTGGGTCTCAGTCCGTCGGCCCTAACGGCCGTTCAGGCCGAGGGGACGCCCGTACTACCGCAACTACAGCAGTAACTGGTTGGCGGGAGATTGCGCACTGTTTGCCAATAGCAGCTGAACGGCGGCTCCAATCGGCAAGGACACGCAGGGAGCACGAAGCTTTTTTTGATTTTCATTCAAAGTCCATCGGAGGTTGATTGCCCCTGCGCCACAGTCCTAGCCGTGTGTCAGTTTGCCACTCTCCGCACCCACGTGTTACCATCGAACACGTTACGAAAACGAGAAGAGACAGGAGTGCAACAGGTTAGTGTTAGCCAGAGAGCAAAAGCAATCCGTCGTTGACACGTATCGCACGCACGCTACCGATACTGGCAGTCCCGAGGTTCAAATCGCGCTGTTAAGCGAGCGCATTGGTCAGCTGACGGAACACTTCAAGACGCACCAGAAAGACCACGGCTCGCGCCGCGGACTTCTCATGATGGTGAGCAGGCGCAGAAGTTTGCTCGACTACCTGAAGAAGTACGACTCGGAACGGTATAAAACCGTCATTTCCAAGCTCGGAATCCGCAAATAACCACGCGCCGGCCCCGCGTGGGGCCGGCTTCAAACCTGGTTTTCCAGGGCAAGGGTCCCAGGTTACGTGAGCCTTAGCAAAGTGCGTTCCCAACCGCGGCCTTGGCATGCGCCTGTCCACGCGAACTCCGTTATCGCGCGCCTGCCCCTTCTGCCCAATATTAAGGATGACCTATGAAACCTGAAGCCACAAAAGTTTCCGTCGATCTCACAGGCGGGAAACAAATGTCCTTTGAATCCGGAAAACTTGCCAAGCAAGCCGGCGGCTCAGCCGTTGTGCGCTTTGGCGAAAATGTTGTCCTAGCCGCTGCCACCGCCAATCCCGAGCCGCGCGAAGGCATCGATTTTTTCCCGCTGACTGTTGATTATCGCGAATACACCTACGCTGGCGGACGCATCCCCGGCGGCTTTATCAAGCGCGAAGGCCGCATGAGCGAGCGTGAAGTGCTCACTAGCCGCCAGATCGACCGCCCCGTGCGCCCGATGTTCGCCGAGGGCTTCCGCAACGAGACCCAGGTTATCGCCTTCGTTCTCTCCGCCGATACCGAAAACGATCCCGACGTCTGCGGCATCAACGCCGCTTCCGCCGCCCTCACCGTCTCCGATATTCCGTTTCTCGGCCCGATCGGCGCCGTGCGCGTAGGCCTGGTCGATGGCCGCTTCATCGCCAACCCCACCTACTCCGAAATGCGCGATGGCCTGCTCAACATCATGGTCGTCGGCACGGCGGATGCGATCGTCATGATCGAGTCGGGCGCCAAAGAAGTGAAAGAAGAGACCGTAGTCGACGCGATCGAGTTCGCTCACACCGAGATCAAGAAGATTTGCGCCGCTATCAGTGAACTGCGCGACAAAGTCGGCAAGCAGAAACGCAAGGTAACGCCGCCCGAATTCGACGAGGCTTACTTTAAGAGCCTGGAATCGAAGATCGGCGCTCGCCTGAGCGATGCTCTCGATACCGCGAAACATCCAAAGTCCGAAAGCTATGAACTGGTTCGCGTCATCGAAAAAGAGTTGCTCGCCGCGGTCCCTGAAGGCGACAGCGCCGACAGGGAAAAAGCGAAAATCAAGAAGTACTACGAGATTCTTCGCGAGCGCATTTTCCGCAACCAGGTCATTGATCACAAGCGCCGTCCCGATGGACGCGCCTTCGACCAGATTCGCGAAATATGGATTGAAGCCGGCGTTCTGCCCCGTGCGCACGGAAGTGCAGTGTTTACGCGCGGCGAAACCCAGGCGTTGGTCACGACCACGCTCGGCACGAGTGATGACATGCAACGCCTCGAAGGCTTCGAAGGTGAAGCCAAAAAGCGTTTCATGCTCCACTACAATTTCCCGCCGTTCTCCGTCGGAGAAGTTGGCTTCATGCGTGGCGCAGGACGCCGCGAAATCGGCCACGGCGCACTCGCCGAACGCGCCGTTTCCGCCGTTCTTCCCACCGAGGATAATTGGCCTTACGCGATGCGCGTGGTTTCCGACATTCTCGAATCGAACGGGTCATCCTCAATGGCTACGATCTGCGGCGCTTCGCTTTCGCTGATGGACGCAGGCGTTCCCTTGAAGGCTCCCGTGGCCGGTGTCGCGATGGGATTGGTGAAAGAAGGCGAGCACTATGCCATCCTCACCGACATTGCCGGCGCCGAAGATCACTACGGCGACATGGATTTCAAAGTTGCCGGAACCAAGGACGGCATCACTGCGCTGCAAATGGATATTAAAGTCGCCGGCATCACTTCACAGATCATGCGCGAAGCGCTAGCCCAAGCGCAGCGTGGCCGCTTGTTCATTCTCGAGAAAATGGACGAGATTCTGAATGAAGCACGCGTGAAAGTTTCAAGTTATGCGCCGCGTATCTACACCCTCCAGATTCCAGTCGACAAAATCCGCGACGTGATTGGGCCCGGTGGCAAGATGATTCGCAGCATCATCGAGCAGACCGGCGTCAAGATCGACGTCGAAGATTCCGGCAAGGTCAACGTCGCCTCGAACGACGAAGTCTCGGCGAACAAGGCGTTGCAGATCATCAGAGACCTTACCGCTTCCGCCGAAGTAGGGAAGACCTATCTTGGCAAGGTCAGCCGCTTGGCCGATTTCGGCGCGTTCGTCGAAATTCTGCCCGGCCTCGACGGACTGCTCCATATCAGCGAAGTCGCCGAACACAGAATCAAGGACGTTCGCGACGAACTCAAAGAAGGCGACCAGGTGCTGGTGAAAGTTCTGGCCGTCGAAGGCAACCGCATCAAGCTGTCTCGCAAGGCGATTCTAAAAGAGCAGCGCGCAAAAATGGGCGGCGGTGCTCCGCCTCCTGAGATGGACGAATCCGCAGAGCCAGTTCCGTCTGCACCGTCCGCGCCCGTTTCACATGGCGCGCCGACCGCAGTGATCGAAGGGGGCGCCGACTTCGACGCCGATGATGAGCCCAACTTCAACCGCGTCGATGGAGTCGTTGCCTCAGTTGAAGCCGGTGCAGGACGCCCGGAAGGTTCGCGGGAAGGACGTCCGAGCGGCGGAGGCGATCGCGATCGCAATCGTCGTCGTCGCGGCCGTGGAGGACGTCCAGGCGGCGGTCAGGGAGGTCACGGTGGTGGCCACTCCGGCGGCGGCGGTGGTGGACGCGGCAGACGGTAAATTATTTATATTTTAGTAATGTGAAGGGCCGCAGCAATGCGGCCCTTTTCGTTTGGCGAATCATTGGGCCAAGCGTCAAAAAGACAGCCGTTTAAAGATTGTCTCCGGGATGTGCTTGACTCCGGACATGATGTAGCGCCAGATTTTCGGCGTATATAAAACGTCAGGCGATCCGCGTTCAAGCGCGCGGACGATCTCGTGCGCAACCTGCTCGGGATCGGCGAAGCGCGCCGAGTTGGGCATGTGGTCGGTCATCGAAGTCCGCACCGGCCCCGGCTTAATGGTGATGACGCGAACACCGGCAGGATGCAGCCGGCTGCGGAGTCCCTGAAGAAACAAAGAAAGCGCGCCTTTGGCGGATCCGTAAACGTAGTTAGACCGGCGTCCACGATCTCCGGCAACAGAAGTGATGGCGGCTATGCAACCGCTGCGACGCCGTTCCAAGTCGGGGGCGAACAAAGTTAGGATCGCAGTCGCACTTACAAAATTCACCTGTAACTCATCGAGCAGAACGTCGACAGAAGATTCAGACTCCCGCTGATCCCGCATCGAGCCACAAGCCAACAGCACGGTGTCGTAGTCCGGAAGCGTGCGCTGAACAAAATCAAAGATCGCAGCGTGCTGTTGAATAGAAGCCAAGTCGGCGGCATAAGCCGCAACAGCCTTCGCCCCGCGGATAAGTAAGTCGGCGTGAAGTTCGGCGAGTCGCTGCGGTGAACGGCCCACGATCAGTAACTCGCAGCCTTGGCGAGCTAATACACGCTCGACTTCAACGGCGATGCCCGACGTTGCGCCCAGAATGACTATTTTTTCCATCATTGTGCCCCCGTGACGCGGCGCCAAAAGGAAGACGACATCTTTGGGTCGATATAAGGGACAAAGCTGCGCCAGCGCGGAAACGATGCCTCAAACAGCGCTGGACTCATGCGTGCATCTTTGGCCGGGTAGATCGCGCCTCCGCTTTGTTGGACAATCTCATCCAGCGACTGCATCAGTTGTAGTGTGCGCTCGCCGCGCATGGCGAAGTCGAGTGCAATCGTGAGACCCGGTCGCGGGAAGGAAAGCATCCCGGCCGACGGCGCAGATCCGAATTGTTTCAATACGCCCAGGAAAGATCCCATACCCGAGCGCGCGATACGATCCAATAACTCCTCGACCGCTGCAAGATTACTTTCTGGAATAACACACTGGTATTGCAGAAAACCTTGTTTCCCATAAAGCAAGTTCCACTGGCGAATAGAATCAAGGGGATAAAAGAATGAGTCGTAGGGCATAACGGTGGGGCCCGTCTTCCGTGCGTGCAGCCTATAGTAAGCGTTATTAAATGTCTTTACCGAGTAACGATTGAGCATCCACGCAGGCAGCGCAAATGGCACCTTCGGCCCGCGCTTGGAATGGAATTGTTTACCAGGTTTAGCAGCATGGTTTCCGCGAAAGAAGATGCCTCGCAGATTCTTGCCGGAAAAACAATCGAGCCACGCCACGGTATATTCAAAACGTCCGTCGCTTTCGCGGCTGACATCAAGAAACGAACTCAGCGATTGGAACGGAACCAAATCAGCGTCGATCCACGGGCCGGCCACACGTTTTAGTTGAATGTCCGCCCACGCAATTACACCCGTCAATCCAAGGCCGCCGATCGTGGCGCGCAACATGTCGGCATTCTCGTTAGAACTGCAAGCAACCAACCCATCATTCGAACGATGCAGTGCAATTTGCGGCACGTGACTACCAAAGGTTCCAGCACAATGATGGTTCTTGCCATGCACATCATTGGCGATCGCTCCGCCCACAGTCACGAACCGAGTGCCGGGAGTGACCGGAAGAAACCATCCCCTCGGCAGAAATACCTCAATAATGTCGGAGAGGGTGACTCCGCTTTCGCAGCGCAGCATGCCGCTCGACTCGTCGAACCCGAGAATCCGATTAAGGCGCTTGCAGTCGATAAGCCCTCGGCCAGCATTTAGGCAGGAATCCCCATAACTGCGGCCAAGGGCATAGGGAAGCAGAGAATCCGGCGCGGCGTTTTGGAGAATGTCCGGTACCTGATCATTCCAGGCCGGTCTATGAATGTTGGCATGCGCAGTTTTAGGGTAACGTCCCCACGAAAGAATTTGCGTAGTCGGGAGTAACGCTGTCGTCTGCTTTCGTAAAGCCGTCGCTGATTGTCCAGGCATGATAAGTCAACCTTACTCGGAGTTACTAATCGTCACGGCGATCGTTGCTTGATCGCGCACTACCAGTTCACACGCATAATGCTCGCCGCGATCACCGCCGCCGCAGCAAGCGCCACGCCGTAACTTACGGGATCTCGAATGGCCAGGGTGACCGGATCCTCGTTAAGCTCGCCGCGATGCGCCAGCAGCCACGTTCGACTCAGCCAATAAAGGACGATCGGGCAGAGGAAGAACAAGTATTCCGGCGACGAGTAAAGAACGCGGACATCCTGGCTATGAACGTAGAGGCTGAAGATCACCACCGCAGAAAAGCTGCTACCCACTCCCAGCGAAAGCAACACTTCGCGGTCTCCCGTGTGATAGCCCCGGCCGGAGTTGCCAGCCTCCACTAAGTCGCTGGCATGGAATAACTCTGAATAGCGTTTCGCCATGGCAAGACTAAGAAAGAAAAACAAAGAGAACGCCAAAAACCATTGCGAGAGTGGCGTCTCAGAAATGAGTGCGCCGGCGAGAATACGAAAGCTATAGAAACTCGAGAGGACAAAAACGTCTAACAGCGCGATCTTCTTGAGATAAAGCGAATACAGCGTCGTGAGTGCAGCATATCCGCACAGCGCAAGCCCAAATTGCGGATCAAGAAAAAAGCCGGCACCAAGCCCCACCGAAAGGCAGAGGAAAAAAGCGGCTAACCCCTCCGGAATCGAAATGTCGCCAGCCGCAAAGGGCCGTTCTTTTTTCCAGGGATGCTCGCGATCAGAATGGAGATCGAAGAGATCGTTAAGAATATACAACCCTGACGCGCAAAGGCCATAGAGCGCAAAACCGGCAATCGTGCGAAGAACAGGCTCAAGCGCTAGATTGTGCGACAGGGCAAGCGGCAGAAACAGTAATAGATTTTTTGCCCAATGGTGGCCGCGAAGTGCGTTAACCCAGATGCGTAAGCTTGCTCTGGGTTCGACAATCGCGAGCTTGAGCGTTGTAACCGCGCCGGCCTGCTGTGCCCGAGCCTCGCTCCCCACTACGTAAGCCGCGCCGGCCCTCCGCCAAACCTCGACATCGGCGCTTGAATCACCGACATAATCGAAGCCCCCCTCGGCGTAGCGCTCCGCCAGAAATGCCGCCTTGTTCGCCCCTTTGAGATTGATCTGACTGTCAGTAGCGTGAACTTCGTCGAACAAACCCAGGTGGTTGGCGATTGCTTCGGCGAGCTCGCGATCGCTCGCCGTTGCAAGGGCGATTCGGCGGCCGTTAGCCTTCTCTCGCCGCAAAAGGTCAAGAACGGGCTGTCGATAGGGAAGAGAGGCAGGGTTAAGATGCACCCTCGCAGCAATATTGCGCTTGAGAGAGGCTCGCCCCGCAAGCAACCAGAGAGGGACCAAACAAAAAGCAAGCGGCTTTGTCTTGAGGAGCACGACCAGACACTCCCAAAGCACATTGCCCCGGATCAATGTGCCATCAAGATCGACGCACAAAACCGGCGACAACGCTTTGGCAGGTTTCGCTCCGGTGCCCGACACCATAGATTGATCGTCGCATACGCAAGCCTGTGAAATGCCCGAATAACTGGCACACCTGGGTAACCTGAGTAACATGCGCCCGTAGAAACAGAAAGATATGATGAGCTTACCCTTGAAAACCAACCGATTCTGATCAAATCATCATGATCGACAGCCACGAGAATTCGGAACCCGGCGCGATAGAACTGCTGGCAAAGTATCTTCGTCAGCCCAGAATTCTGCTGCCACTACTAGGGTTAGTTACTTTCGTGCTTTACAGCGGTTCGCTTTCTTTCGAATTCGTGTGGGATGACTGGCCGCAGATCGTTAATAGCCCAATCCTACGGTCGTGGAGCAACCTGCCCCGCGCTTTTACCAGCGATCTGTGGTATCACGTGGCTCGTCACCAGGTGTATTACCGCCCGCTCTTTGTGGCGTGGTCGATGCTGAACTACACACTATTTGGTCTGCGGCCCTGGGGATGGCATTTGGGGGCGATTGTCCTTCACGTGTCAGCCGTCCTATCGGTGTTCTGGTTGGCCCGCAAATTGGCGTTGGAATACTGGACGGCGGCGCTAGCCTCGCTGATCTTTGCGCTTCATCCGATTCACGTTGAGCCGGTGACATGGGTTTCTGCCGCGTCCGATACCATGGTCACCCTATTCGCCGTGCTCGCATTCGCGGCTTATCTCAGCGGTCGAGATGACAAAACAGGAAACAAAACAGCATGGTGGCTTGCGTCGCTCTTGCTGTTGTTTTGCGCACT
The DNA here is from genome assembly GCA_963800565.1 of uncultured Acidobacteriaceae bacterium. Lineage (GTDB taxonomy): Bacteria > Acidobacteriota > Terriglobia > Terriglobales > Acidobacteriaceae > Acidiflorens. The sequence continues at coordinate 131,476 of CAWDBM010000006.1, read as the reverse complement.
CTTCACGAAAGAAATGGCCGTAACGTTTGCCGCGCTGGTGGCAATCTACGCTTGGTTGAACCCAGCTCAAACCGGCGCGTCATCACTTACAAACAAAGCCGTTGGAGCGGCGAAAGAGGCGGTCCCCTACGCTCTGATAACACTGTTGTACGTCTTGCTGCGAAAGCACGCCCTGCTGCATTCCACTGGCCAATTCGATCCCGTTCACGGGACGGCAGATGTATTGCGAACCCTACCTCTGATTCTGTCGACATATCTGCGGCAGTTACTACTTCCCATCGGTATGACCGGGCTTTACTACACGCCATACGTTACGAGCGCGGTTGTTAGTCAGATCGTGCTGCCTGTTTTAATACTCGGAGCCGCGGTCGTCGGGTTGTGGTATTGGAATGGTCGCGAAGATAACTCGACGGTTGCGTTCGCAGGATGGTGGTTATTGGTCGGATTGGCGCCCGCGCTGTACCTGCGAAATTTTGGCAATGGTGATTTTGTTCGCGATCGTTACATGTATCTGCCGTCAATAGGCTTTGCAATCCTGCCTGCCCTAGCGCTGCGGCGTTTGCCGTCCTTCAAACGGTGGGACGCACGTGCAGTGCAGCTCTGCGCAGCGCTAATCTTGTGTGGCGCTTATGGGTGCGCATCTCTCGCTCAGCAGGTCTATTGGGGCAGCGATCTGCTCGTGCTCATGCGCGGTCAGTCGCTGTATCCGGGCAACCCATACGCTCTGGCGGGCTTGGCCAAAGAATACAGCCAGCGCGGCGCTCATGATCGTGCCATCGCCCTGGCGCAATTAGCGGTGCGAGAACATCCGGAGTATGGTTACGGGCCTCTCGCTTTGGCGGAGGCATACATCCACGCCGGTCGATTTGAGGAAGGTCGTCTCTGGCTAAATCGAGTGAATCCAGATTATGCGAAGTCGGAAGTAGGTATGGCTGGGCTCGCAGGACTGTACGGAGAGATGGGTGACTATCAGCAGGCCTTCGTGCTTTGCTCGGAGGTTCTCGATAAAGAGCCCAACCTTTATTCGGCACTCTATAACTGCGGTAACATTCACTTACTTGACGGCCAATATCGGGATGCAGAGCAGTTACTGGCGCGCGCCGTGCAGCTAGTCCCGGAACAAGCGGCGCCAAAACATTTTCTCGGACGTGCGCTTCTGCAAGATGGCCGTAATGCGGAGGCACAGCCGTACCTGCAGCAGGCCACCGCCATGGATCCGAAGGTGTGGGACTACCATTATTGGCTGGCCGAGTCATTTGAACAGAGTGGAAACATACCCGCTGCGCGGCTGGAGTATCAGCAGGCATTGCAGTTGAATAAGAACAGCAAAGAAGCCAAACTACGCCTCACGGCTCTTCAAGCCAGGTAACAAGAAATGCAAAACAGGATGCGTAGCAGGAGACGGATAAGACCTTGCCCGAGTCAGAAATAAGAAACCGTGCTTTCAGTTCGGATGAGCTGAGTCCTGAGATTAGGATTCGCGAACAGGCTGCGGAGGTGTTGCAAGCCCCGGTGTCTGAAACCGCAGTCCTCCCGATTGGCCAGGGCTCGACCCTTCATTGGCTGGCACTGATCGCGGTTCTAGCAATCGCGGGTAGCTATGTCGGGGTCCATATTTCGAGCGGCTGGGTTCCTGCCGACGATGGCATTCTCAGCGAGAGTGCCTTGCGCGTCCTGCGGGGGCAACTACCGCAGCGTGATTTTGCCGAGATTTACACCGGTGGTTTGAGTGTCATCCACGCGCTAGCATTTCGTGTTTTCGGTGTAAGCCTGATGTCGCTGAGAATCTGTGCGTTTCTGTTTTTTCTGGCATGGGTCCCCGCCGTCTACCATATTGCGTTGCGTTTCGTGTCGGCGGTTGCGGCTGGCCTGATCACGCTGCTCGCCGTTGCCTGGAGTTTTCCGAATTATCCGGCATCCATGCCCTCCTGGTACAACCTGTTCTTCGCCACATTTGGCGCCCTGGCGCTGCTGCGCTACCTCGACATGCGTAAGATGCGGTGGATATTTCTGGCGGGCGTTTGCGGGGGTGTGTCGATCCTGATCAAAGTGATTGGGGCTTACTACATCGCGGCTGTGCTGCTATTTCTGGCGTTTCTTGAACAGAGCGATTTGCAAGAGGGTGATTCAGAACAAACCCATCTGCAAAACGACGACCAGATTGATCAGTCGCCGGGAAATGCTAAGAGGACTTCTTATTCGTATCGCGCCTTTAGCGGAACCGCGCTTCTCCTTTTCCTGGCAACGGTGGTTTACGTTTTTCACGCGCGGCTCGGTGGTGGTGAACTTTATCAGTTTGTGCTTCCGCCATTCGTATTAGTCGCGGTCATCTTTCTCGGCGAACGGAATGCTCCGAACATGCCGTCTACTAAGCGCTTTAGCAGACTGCTGCGACTCGTAATTCCGTTTGGCGGCGGAGTGCTTCTCCCCATAGCCCTCTTTCTGGCTCCTTACGCGAAGTCGGGGTCGGTTACACAATTCTTTGCTGGAGTTACGTCGAGCACCGTCGCCCGTACCATTGGTCTCGGACTTATTCGGCCGGTGGGCATCGAAAAGAGCTTCTGGGCACTGTTATTGATGGGGCTTATGGCCGCGGCTATGTACTTACGACAATTTCAGGGAAGAGTCGTCGGAGGTGCCTTCGGTCTGGGGTTACTGGTGATCTTAGTTAAAGCTCCGAAGTTACCCGGCGTTGTTTCGGGAGTGTGGTATTCGATCGCAACGTTGACTCCGTTATTAGTGTTACTAGGTTCAGCCGTTCTGTTGGCACCCAAAAGACGAGGCGGCCCGAAGGTTCTGCAGCGCCAGCGAGTGATGTTACTGATATCCCTTGCGGCAATGTGCACCCTGGTGCAATATCCTTTTGCCGCGCCGATTTATCTTTGTTACGCGTTGCCGCTCACGTTGCTGGCTGCGGTCGCAATTGTAACAACTGTCAGAAAGCATCCGGGAACTTACGTGCTTGCCGCTGTAGCCGTATTTTATCTGTTCTTCGGCGTGATTATGCTGGTGCCGGATCACGTTTATGAACTGACGCACAAAGTGGGCCCAACTGAGAGGTTGCAACTGGAGCGGGCGGGCGGCCTTCGAATCGAGTATGCCGCCAACTTTGCCGACCTGATTCATCTGCTGCAACAGCATTCGCCCAACGGATTGATGTATGCGGGCAATGATTGCCCCGAGCTATATTTTCTTTCTGGGTTGAAAAATGTAACTCGCGATGACGGCGGCGCACCGGCCGATGAAACTCTGCATGCGGTGAGATCGGACGACCTCAATCTGGTAGTCATCAATGACTCGCCGTATTTTCCATCGTCGGTGATGAATCCGGGGGTGCGAGCCGAGGTGATGAAGAGATTTCCGCACAGCACCCGCGTCGGAATCTTTGAAGTATTTTGGAAACGGTGAACTCCGGAGCTGACATTCACGAGTTAGCACTACGTTGTGCCGCTTCGTCTCGTAAGGGTTCACCGGGGCTATATTCGAAATTGATCCTCTCCTGCTCAACGACCAGCGGCCGCTTCTGCACAAGGGTATGGATGGTACCGATATATTCTCCAAGGATGCCCATAAACAGCATTTGGATCGACATGAAAAAGAATACACCGATGACCAAGGGTGCGATGCCAACCGAGAAGTGGCTCCAAAAGACTAGTTTGTAAACGAAGTATGCCATCGATACCAGCACCGAAACAAGCGCGCCCACAAAACCGGAAAAGGTCATTAGCCGTAACGGCACCTTAGACAGATTTGTGATTCCGAGCATCGCCATGTCGTAGAGCGAATACAAGTTGTTCTTGGTGATTCCGCGTTTACGTGTGGGCTGATGGTAAGGAATGTCGAAATGCCGAAACCCTGCCTCCGCGATCATGCCTCGGAAGTACGGGTAGGGATCGTCGAAGTTCTTTATGACTTCCACTACTTTGCGGTCATACAGACCGAAACCAGTAAAATTCTCGTACGTTTCCAGTCCGGAGAGCCGGTTCACTAAACGGTAGTATCGTTTCCGGATCCAGAACGCCACGCCGCTTTCGTCGCTTCCTTCCTTGATGCAGATCACAACCGGATAACCCTCCTCCCACTTGTGGACCATATCAACAATCATCTCAGGAGGATCCTGCAGGTCGGCCACAATCCCTATCACAGCGTCTCCACTGGCCTGATACAACGCGTGCATGGGGGAGCGGATATGGCCGAAGTTGCGCGTATTCCTGATTACCCTTACGTTCCTATCCTGAGCGGCGATCGCCTTCAGTTCGATGAGGGTGTTGTCAGTTGACGCATTGTCGATAAAAATGTGTTCGTACTTGTAGTTGCCGGCGGCACCGACAGCAGCGCGAACCTGGAGGTACACGTCGCGCACGTTGGCTTCTTCGTTATAGCAGGGCGTCAGGATTGTCAGGGTCTTTGGCATGGGATGGCGGTTGCGGCTAGGCACCTTTCAGTCTGCGGTGGGGAATGGCATAGCACACCCCCTCCCAACATTCCTCGGCATAGCGCCGCAAAAACACATGGTAGTCCGGCACGATGGAACGGATGAGATTTGGTATCTGCCAAAGGTGCTCGCTTCTGTGATACGTGCAGATCGCGAGCACAGGTTGATGGCGTCGCAGCAACTCGCTCCCCCCGGCGAGCGCTTCTGGCTCCGCGCTTTCGATGTCCATTTTGATATAGGTCGGTATCAGAGGCCACTCGATGTCATCCAGGCGGCGACACTCGGTCGCGAATCCAGCGTCCTGGGTTGTCACGTGCGAGGAAGCAGAGCTATTGCAGGCGAAGGAGATCTGGCCGTTGATATTCCCGACCGCATAGGGCATTACCGTAACACGATCGCCGATTCCCATCGCCTTCACGTTGGTGGCCAACGCGTCTCGGTTCATCGGATCGGGCTCGAAAGCGAAGGCATGACGGAACGCGCCGCCCCAGTGGCGTTTGAAACTCCCGATACTGTCCCCGTCAAAACTCCCACAATCGACGAATACTTCGTCGGGAACCGGCGACACTAGGTCCATGGGGAAGTAAGTATCGCTCGCGTCCAGCGCCGGCGACAGCGTCGAAAAATCCAGCCAATATCGCCAGAGTAACTGTTCCCGCACAACACGCTTCGAAGGTTCATCCTCCAGCGTGGCGTAACATTGGCGGATGCTAGCGCACTGTTCTCGGAACAAGTGGGGCAGTTCGAGTCCACATTGCGGAATGAAAATGTCGGCGTACTTCCAGAGGAGCGGGGCAAAAGCCACCACCCGCCGACAGCCCAGCGATGTCAGCTGGCGACGAGCCGAAGAGCCTTGATATATGGTGACGACAAAGCACGCGGTGTTGCCGTGCCGTTCCGCCGCTTCGGAGGCGGAGAGCACGTCGAGTCCCATGACCTGACGATGCCAAAGATCACGATTGTTGTCGGCAAAGGCCAGCGGCTCAATTCCTGCTTTTCGCAGTCCGGCGAGGACGCTTCTGCCCAGCGGGCCGGCTCCAAATAACACCAACCTTTCGTTAAGTGGGCTAGCGAGTTTGTCAAATGCGCTGCGCTCACGCGCCCGCACAGCGTCTGGCGGTTCGGCTTCGATGCGCCGCAAGATGTTTTCAATTTGTTCCACGTCGTGGCTCGCGGGTACCTGGGTTAAGGTCACTTGCTCACTCCGATTTTGCTTTTTTCGTCGAACCTGAGCGACTCGACGTCGATCTCTCTGTTCCGCTCATACCAGGCATAGAGGTCCCTGATCGAGTCTTCTAAGTCCCAAATCTGATACCCCTTCATTTCCGCCAGCATACGCGAATTGTTCGCCGAGTACTCGGGCCCCACGCCTTCGGTTATGACCGAGATATCGGGATTGGGATTACGCCCCGAGACTCGGGCAATCAGCCGAGCTAATTCGGTTAGCGCCACGGGCCGCCCGCTGCAGATGTTGTATGCCTTGTGCCGGGTGTCATTCTCAATGAACCACATCGTGATTTTGACCAGGTCTTTGATGTACAGGTAGTCAAGCACGGCATCCTGCCGCAACACAATCGGCAATCCTTTCAGCATCCGGCAGCAGGCGTTGGAAATAAAACGCACAGTGTAGTCTTCGTAGGCGCCGAAAACTCCAAACAGGCGCAAATTAACGATTCGGTCGGAGCCCTCAATATACTTGGCGCAGATGTACTTGGAAAACCCATACGCGTCGCTCGGCAAGCGGGTACCGAAATAGTCTTCCCGCACTCGCGCAGGCAGTTGCACGCGATCGTACTCCGCGCCTGAGCCGAAGTGAATCATCTTTCCGAATCGTTCCTGTTTGCTCGCGAGATTGAAAAACATGCGGCAATTACGATCGAGCAGGTCAGGAGGTGCAGCCACGCGCCGATTCGATCGCGTGGTGGCGGCATGTACGACCACGTCAAAGCGGTGCGCGTCGAGGTATTCCCGCACCGCCTGCTCATTCAACAGATCCAGTTCAGCCGAGCAGGGCGCCCACACTTCATACGTGCCGGCCAATTGCTCCGCCAGATTTCTACCAATGAATCCCGCCCCGCCGGTGACGAGTATGCGCATTATGCAGGCCTTCGGAAGGAAAACTTCTTGTGCCCCAGAAAGCTGTACAAAACCATAAATGCCGTCAGGAAAGCGCCGGCTATGTACGGCGCTTGGGTGACAAACCGCGTATTCCGCCGAATCGCCAGGACCACCACGGGTAACGTGATCACTCCAAAGAGAATGCCTCCGCTGTACACCCCCACGCAACGGCTCCATTCCCGCAGGTAGTTGCCCTTGGTTTTGAATACGAACCATTTATAGCCGAGGTATGAGACCGAGATGTTCAGCAGATTCGAAATTACCGAGGCGACGATATAACCGTGCGCAATCATCGGGTTGAGAATCGCCGTCAGCAGTGCGTAGGAGGCGTAACCGAACAACGTATTCCACACTCCAACCAAAAGGTATCGCCCCAACTGGCCGGGCGGGATGTGCCGCGTCAGTTCCGTGCTCCATTTGTTCGCCAAGCCTGAGAAGCTCATCTCGTTGCTCGTACAAAACGCTCCATGCATAGTTCGGGCACGCTTAGCCACGCTCCGACCGTAGCCGGTTCGCCGGAACCGCATAACATACCAGCTGCCATCCATCGACGTCATGCGGGCGCAAGAACAAGCGATAGTCTTTCACCAGTGTGTCTATGAAGAGCGGGATGCGCCAGAGATCGTCTTGCTTGTGGTAAACGCATATGGAAAGAATCGGGCGGTATGTTTGAATCGAACTGCGGGCGCCCTCTAACGCGTCGAGTTCGGCCCCCTCGATGTCCATCTTGATGAAGGTTGGCCCGGCTGCTAGGCCTAGGTCATCAATCGGAATGCACTCCACCGTGACGTTGCCGTCGGCGGCAAGTCGGGCACCCTCATCACCGCTCGCCTGAAACTGCAGTTTGCCGCGTTTAGCGCCCACGGCGACGTTCAGCGCGCTAATTCTGGAGGCGACTCTCGCATCGAGGGTGCCAATCCACTTGGTAAGACGGTCGTAATTCTGCGGGTCTGCTTCGATCGCGACAATTCTGGAGACAGTAGGATTTCTGCGGATCACTTGTTCAGCCGTGTCTCCAGTGTAGGCGCCGCAATCCACAAAGACTTCGCGGTCATTGATCCGATAAAGACTGTCAAGGAAATACGATTCCTCTTTGACTGGCAATCCGATGGCGTTTTGATCGCCGAGCGCGCGCCATCGCACGTGTCTCAAGTATTCCCGACGCGAAAGGTCGTCGGCCCACAGAGACGCTGCCTTCCGCACCTCTGCTGCCTGTTGGAACAGCTTGTGGGGTAGATCCTGGCAGAAGTCGGGCAACAACTGGTCGGCGAACTTCCAGCGTAACGATGTCGTGGACTCGATGCGGGTACATCCTAGACTTTCAAGCTGTGCCCGGCTGTCCCGATAACAATGCCCCAGCGACCATATAGTAACCAGGAACAAAGCAGACGCTCCATATTGCGCGGCCGCATCTTTCGGTGACAAAACTGGAAGGCGATCAACGACCGATCCCCACTTGGACTGGCTGTTGTCGGCAAATGCCAAAGGCTCCACGCCGATACTGCGCATGCATTGCAGCACCTTGCGTCCGAGATTCCCTGCGCCGAATAGCACCACACGGTTGCTGCAGTCGGCCAACTGCCGGTCAAAGGTGGAATTCTCCCGATCACGCACACTCGTCAGAGGCTCGTCGAGCAAGCCTTCAAGTTCTCGCAACGCTTCGACCTGTTGTTCGTTTGTCGCTATCATTGTTTCACCGCCTCCACGATCATGTTCTGGGCGAACTCGTCGCGATCCAGGAAGGGCCACAGATCTTCCAGGGGCTTGGAAACGAATGACCCATCGGGACGCTGAACCGAGGTTACGCGCGGAGCTCTAATTTCGTCCGGGATGATGTGTACGTCGCAAACGACCGGTCCGCGGCTGCGCAAAACTCGACGGACGGCCGGGCCCAGGTCCGATTGGTCCGCGATGATCGCGGTCTTCAGGCCGTAGGCACGTGCGACCTTCCGATAGTCCGGGATCGACACGCCAGTTTCCTCACTGCATCCTATGTTGGGCCCGCCGAAGTAGTTGGTTTGACTGGCTCGAATCGATGCGTATCCCTGGTTGTTGAGAACGAAAAGCTTAATCGGCAGTTGCAAATGCGCAATGGTGGCCAACTCCTGGATGTTGAGCTGAAGGCCGCCGTCGCCGTCGAGGCAAATCGTCTTCCGTTTGCCGCTACCGAGACACACGCCAATACTTGCGGGAATACCGTATCCCATCGCTCCCAGGCCGGCCGTGTGAAACACCCGGCGACCTTTTCGCGCCCGATAGGCGAGCAGCAGCACTTCTATGGCGCTTCCCGAACTTCCGGAGACGATGCGGTCATTGGGTCCGACTTCCTGCCCGATAATCTCCGCCAGATGGTACACGCTGACGAGTCCCGGGGCACGGTGTTCGGGCAAAACGAGGGGATAACGGGCCTTCCAGTCCTGGCACTGCTGGATCCAGGGGCCGCGATCTTTCTTCTCGGCCGGTGCAGAGTCAGATTGCTGCAGCATGCAGTCAATAAAGGTTCGAGCACAGACGCAGATCGGATTGTCGATAGCGCCTTCCAGCTTACGCAACTCCGCCGGATCGATATCGACGACAGTCTTGTAGGCTCCGCGCGCGAACTGATGAGGGTCCCAACCCATCAGCGGCGGGTCAAGACGAGTTCCAATCACAAGCACGAAATCGGCGTTCTGCAGGGCAAAGTTTGCGCCACGAGAGGCAACCGTTCCGGGCCGGCCTGCCAATAGCGGATCGTCGTCATCCAACAGATCCATAGCCATCCAAGTCAGACCGACGGGGACGTTTAAGCGGCGCACAAGTTTTTCTAATGCCGCCGCCGCTCCGGAAACTCGAACCCCGTTCCCCGCAAAGATGAATGGCCGCTCAGCCCGGTTAAGCCGATCGATCAGATCTCGTACCTTCGTAGTTAAGTCGTCCGGAGGGGCCTGCGCCGATTCTGCGGGATCAAAGCCGCGCATGGAAGCGGATCCCGGCTCAACCGATGCACCTTGGACGTCGATTGGAATATCGATCCAGACCGGACCAGGCCTTCCGGCGCGAGCCAGGTGTACTGCCTTTTCCAGATGGTAGCGAATGCTCTGCGGGTCGTCGATGGTCACCGCATACTTCGTAACCGGCGCGACTAGGGAGATAATATCGACCTCTTGACTGCCGCGCTGTCGCACTCCGAGCCGAGTCCCGTCGGGACGGTACATGCGGTCGGCGCGTTTCACCTGCCCCGAAATAACAAGCATCGGAGTCGAGTCAAGCCATGCGCCGACTACACCCGTGATCGCGTTCGTTCCGCCCGGGCCAGTCGTTACCAGGGCGACCCCCAGGTTGTTCGTAGCCTTCGAGTAGTTCTCCGCAGCGATCGCGCTTGCCTGTTCGTGGTGGTTGCAGACAAAGCTCAAATCGCTGCATCGGGCGAGAGCATCGTTCAAGTGCATGGCACCGCCGCCGGTGACAAGGAAAACGTGCTTCACGCCCTGCTGGGCAACGAAGCTCATGACGTAGTCAGCGAGTCTCATGCTCTCCTCAACGAACCTGCTTCGATGCCATTTTTGGCGGATCCAAGCAACATGTCCACGATCTCGCGCACGGCGCCGTTACCGCCCGTGAGCTTGGTCACCACCCGGCAATGCTCTCGGATCGAAGCGCGCGCGTCCGCAGGACAGGCGCTGAGCCCAGCAATGCTTAGCGCCGGCAAATCGTTCACATCGTCGCCGATGAAACAAATCTCATCGAGCTGCAACCCGTGCCGTTCCGAGAACGTGCGAAGCGCGCTGGCTTTGTCTTTGCAGCCTTTGTGGATGTCGCCGATGCCGATCTTACTGGCTAACCGGTCGATCAGCGGGCTGTTCTCACCCGAGATCAGAGCAATCAGCATGCCCGATTTTCGCGCCAGCGACAGGCCCATGATGTCGGCAAAGTGGAAGCGCTTCCATTCTTCGTCGTTTGGCCCCCACCAAACGCCGCCGTCGGTGAGTACGCCATCCACATCCATGGCTATGGCTTTGATCTTAAGCATGCGCCGCAAGCACCCGACGCAGCTTCTTGATAATTGGTTGCTCCCGCTCGAGCACGCGCTTCACACCATCACCCATGGACTTCTCAATCAAACGAATGTCCCGCACCAGGCGCGTGATTCCATTGGGCTCGAGCGATGCGGCATGATCCGATCCCCACATCGATCGGTCCAAGGTGATATGCCGCTCGATCATGCAGGCGCCCATGACACTCGCCGCTACGCTCGATGGCAAGCCTGTCTCATGACCGGAATATCCGACCAGCACTCCATAGCGGTCGATCAGCGTATCGATAACGCGCAGATTCAGCTCTTCGTAGTAAGCGGGATACGTGCTGCATGCCTGCATCAGGACCAAATCCTGTTTGCCCAGGATTCCGATCGCGTGATCAATCTGCTCAAGCGTGCTCATGCCGGTCGACAGAAGAATCGGTTTCCCGACCGCTCGGGTGTGTCGTAACAGATTGTCATCCGTCAGCGAGGCCGACGCGATCTTGAAGCACGGCACATCAAACTGCGCGATGAAATCGACGGACCCCTCGTCCCAACAGGAAGCGAACCAATCGACCTTCACTTCTCTGCAATAACGGTCGATTTCCTTGTACTCTTCGACCTCGAACTCCAGTCCGCGTTTCAGGTCGCCATTGGTCGGTCCGAATGGATTTTCGCGCGGTTTCGCCAATTCCTCGGCTGAGTAGACAACATCAATCGTTCGTTTCTGGAACTTGACGGCGCTGCAGCCGGCGCCCACCGCGACATTGATCAACTGCTTGGCAAGATCGATGTCGCCGTTGTGGTTGATCCCGATTTCCGCGATAACATAGCAAGGCTGCCCCATTCCAACCAATTTGGAACCGAGTCGGACTTGTGTGTTCTTTGCTGCTGATCTGTTGCTAGCCTGGTCCTGCATCGCTATATGCTCCTTTCGAAATTGAGTTCTTAATACTGCGTGACCTATGCTCCCCGAACGGCCGAAACAGTTCGCGGAATCTGATGGAAAGTCTCTGCCATGTAATCGATCATCGCTTGCGTGATGCCCGGGTAAAGTCCAATCCAGAAAACGTTGTTCATGACAAAGTCGGTGTTTTTCAAATCACCGACCACGCGCCGCGGAATACCGCGATAGGCCGGCTGCCGCAGCAGGTTGCCGCCAAAAAGCAGGCGGGTAGCGATGTTTCGCGACTCCAGGAATCGCACCACCTGATTACGCGTCGGCAGATCTTTGCCCGGACGAACCGCGAGAGGAAAGCCAAACCAGCTGGGATCGGAGTGCGGGGTAGCTTCCGGCAAAATAAAGATGTCCGCAAGATCGCTAAGCGCGGCATGAAGTTTGGCGAAATTCGCGCGCCGCGCGGCGATGAACCCGGGCAGCTTCTTCAGTTGCGCGACGCCGACAGCGGCTTGCATGTCCGTAGCTTTCAGGTTGTAGCCGATGTGGCTGTAAATATATTTGTGGTCGTATCCAGCAGGCAGATCACCGAGCTTCCATTCGAAGCGGCAGCCGCAGGTATTCGATTTTCCCGGGTCACACCAGCAATCGCGCCCCCAGTCGCGAAAGGATTCCGCTAGCTTCTTAAGCGCCGGAGACTGCGTAAGCACGCACCCACCTTCGCCCATGGTGATGTGATGGGCGGGATAAAAACTCGTCGTGGCCAGGTGGCCGATGGTGCCCACGTTGCGGCCCTTATAAGTTGATCCGACAGCGTCGCAACAATCTTCGATGACCCAGAGATTATGTCTGGTCGCGACTTCCATCACCGCATCGAGGTCAAAAGGATTGCCCAGGGTGTGCGCGAGCACAATCGCCTTAGTGCGGTTAGAAATCGCCGACTCGAATTGAGTTACATCAACGTTATAAGTCGCAAGTTGAACGTCGACAAAAACCGGGATAAGTCCATTCTGGATGATTGGGTTAACTGTAGTAGGAAAGCCGGCCGCTACAGTAATTACCTCGTCGCCGGCAGCAAGTCTGCGTTCGCCGAGCGACGGAGAAGTAAGGCACGAAAGCGCTAAGAGATTGGCCGAGGAGCCTGAATTAACCAGCGAGGCACAACGCACACCCATAAACGCGGCGAATTCGCGCTCGAACTGCGCGGCAAATCGTCCGGTAGTGAGCCACGCGTCGAGCGAGGCTTCGATCAAAAGCTCAATCTCGGACGAATCAAAGACCTTCCCTGAGACTGGAATGCTACTTTCGCCGGCCACGAACGCTGGCGTGGCCAGGGCAACATCATAGTATTGCCGAACCAAGTCCCGGACATCTTCGCGGAGTTGGGCGGCAGTCTTGCGCGTTGTCGTCGGAGTCATTGTCATCGCCAGGCTATCCCCCGCCCGCGTGCGCCATCGCCGCAGGCGCGCCGAGAAATTCGCGGTACCAGGCGAGGGTGCGATCCAGTCCGGTTTCAAGCGTGAACTGCGGTTGCCAATTAAGAACGGTTCGAGCCCGCTCGGCGCTCAAGAACTGATGACGAATCTCGTTGCTCGCCTGATTGAGTATTTCGGGACGCAACGAAGAATGCATCTTACGCAGAATCAAGTCGACTAACTCCAGCACGCTTGCCTGACTCTCATTGGAAAAATTAAAGGCCTGTCCGCGAAGTGCCGCATAAGATGCCAGACGCTCAGCCAGCAGCAAGTACGCGGCTGCGCCATCTTCTATATAAAAATAGTCGCGCACAAACTTGCCATCCGATCGCACCACCGGCCTTTCGCCGCGAATGACCGAGCGAATCGTACCAGGTACCACCCGGTTCCAGTTCAAATCGCCGCCCCCGTAAAAATTGCCACAGCGAGTAATCGCAACCGGAAGGTTATAACTGGCAGCATATGTCTGCGCGATTAGATCAGCGCATGACTTACTAACATCGTAAGGATGCCGCCCTTGCAGCGGCATTGTCTCGTTATAGGGAAGCTGCTCCTGATCGCCATATGCCTTATCGGAAGATGCCACCACGATCGAAATGACTTTTGGAAAGTGCCGGCATGCCTCAAGCAGATTCCAGGTTCCCTCGATATTGGTAGAAAAAGTGGAGATCGGATTACGATTGGCGATCCCGACAATAGTCTGCGCGGCGAGATGAAAGACAACTTCGATTTCGTACTCGCCGAGGATGCGCTCGACCAGATCGCGATCAGTGATATCCCCGCGCACTGTATTGACCTGCTCGATGCGGCGGCTGCGGACAATCTCACTCTGCGGAACCCAATCGCGCACCAGGCAAACCACATTCGCACCGGCCTCAATGAGTTGCTTCACCAGCCACGACCCGAGCAGGCCCGTGCCGCCGGTGACAAAAACTGACCGATCCCGCCAGAATGAGCTCATTCCGCCCACACTTTCCATGGCGTTTGTTCGCTCGCCCACAGCTCATTCAGGTACTGATACTCGCGATAAGTGTCCATGGCGTAGAAAAAACCATCATGGCGATAGGCCATCAGCTGACCTTCCCGCGCCAGTCGTTCCAGCGGTTCCCGCTCGAGAACGCACTCCGGGCCGCCGAGATAATCGAGGATGCGACGGTTGAAGACAAAAAAACCGGCGCTGATCAATCCGTTCGCTTTCGGCTTTTCTCTGAAGCGCTGAACCTGGCCTTCACCGTCGGCTTCAAGCACTCCAAAACGCGAAACTGGTGGAACCGAAGTGACGGTTGCGAGGCGCCCATGCTGACGGTGAAAGTCGAGCAGGCCGCCGATGTTTACATTGCTGAGGCCGTCGCCGTAGGTCAGTAAGAAAGTGTCTTCGTTTTCAAGATAACGAGCGACGCGTTTTAAACGCCCGCCGGTATTGGTTTCGAGTCCCGTGTCGGCAAGAGTGACCGCAAAATCCTGCTCCTTATGAGCGCCCATGAATTCAATCTGCGATTTGCGGCCAAGGCAAATCTTGAAGTCACTATTCATGGCTTCATAATTCAGGAAATAATCTTTGATCATGTTGCCGCGATATCCGAGGCAGAGGATGAACTCGCGCATCCCATAGTGGGCGTACATCTTCATGATGTGCCAAAGGATCGGCCGGCCACCAATCTCCACCATCGGCTTGGGGCGGAATTCGGTCTCTTCCCGGAGCCGGGTCCCTAATCCGCCGCACAGAACAACAACCTTCATAGTCGGGGTTCCCTGAAGGCGCAGCCTACAAAGGCAAACGCATCCTACTTTCGATCCTTGTATCGTCAATCGGCGCGACTTATGCCACCGCGCTAGTCAGTTATCCCACACGGAGATGAGGAAGGGAGAGTTACGGGAGTAATCTGGGAGGCTTGAAGTAGCCGTATACGCCGGACGAGACTGGTTACTATCGTTCCTCGTCAGGATTGCGCCGGCGCCGCAGCTCGTTTGGGGAAGATATTGCCAACACGGCGAATTTCCGCTCCAATAGCTTTCAATTTTTCTTCGATATTCTCGTAGCCGCGATCAAGATGATAGACGCGATCGATGATGGTTTCTCCATCGGCAACCAAAGCGGCGAGCACCAGCGAGGCAGAGGCCCGCAAATCCGAAGCCAGCACGGCGGCCGCACTCAGCGGAGTTCCGCCACGGACCACCGCCCGCCGGCCTTCGATCTTAATGTTCGCACCCATGCGAACCAACTCCTGCGCGTGCATGAAGCGATTTTCGAATATATTTTCCGTGATGATCGACGTTCCCGCCGCCTGCGTGGCCAGCGCCATGTATTGCGCCTGCATGTCAGTCGGAAACCCGGGATACTCCTCCGTGTTCAGATCGGCGGCCGCGAGCGGCTGATCTCCCATCACCCGCACGGAGTCGGCCTTCACCACCGTCTTCACTCCCGTTTCCGCCAGCTTCTGCAGAATGGCGGTGAGATGTGCCGGTTCGCATCCGGCGACGTTGACATCTCCGCCAGTGAGCGCCGCCGCGATAATGAACGTCCCCGCCTCGATGCGGTCCGGGATAATACGATGCCGTGCGCCGTGAAGTTTGCTCACTCCCTTCACGCGAATCGTAGATGTGCCCGCCCCGTGAATCTTGGCGCCCATCGCATTCAGCAGCGCGGCGAGGTCAGCAACCTCGGGTTCACGCGCGCAATTCTGCATCACCGTTTCGCCCTCAGCTAGCGTCGCCGCCATCAGCAAATCTTCGGTGCCGGTCACAGTAATCTTGTCGAAAACAATCTCAGCACCCTGCAGCCGTCCGCCTTTGGCCGGATCAGTGACAGCCTCGACATAGCCGTGCTCCTGCGAGATCTTTGCGCCCAGTCGCTCCAGGCCCTTGATGTGCAGATCGATCGGCCGCGCTCCAATAGCGCATCCTCCCGGCAACGAGACATGAGCTCGCCCGCAGCGCGCCACGAGCGGCCCCAGCACCAGCGTTGACGCCCGCATCGTCTTCACCAGCTCATACGACGCTTCCGGAGCGGCCAGGGTCCGCGCGCAAATCGTAGTCCGATGATGCGCCCGCCCATAGCCGAGTTCGACCTCGGCGCCCATGGCGGCAAGCAGCTTGCGCGTCGTCTCGATGTCGCGCACCTGTGGAATATTTTCGATGATCACCGGCTCATCGGTGAGCAGAGCAGCCGCCATGCAAGGCAGCGCGGCATTCTTCGCTCCACTGATGCGGACCGTCCCCAGCAGCGGGTTGCCGCCGCGAATTACCAGTTTATCCATGTATCGAGCCTACTATCCTATTCAAGTTTTGCAATCGCTATCGCCTTACGAACCTGTCCCCGAGCCTTGTCGATCGCGGCGAGAGACCTCGCGCGGCTGACTCCAGCCTTCGCCATCACCATGGCGACAGGGATACGACCTCCCGCGGCAGCAAGCAACTTGCGCGCCGTCAGGCGATCGAGTCCAGCGGCCTTCTCCAGGATGCCGACTCCACGCTCCGCCAGCTTTTCGTTTTTCGGCCGGAGGTTGACCATCAGATTTCCATAGACATAACCCAGTCGCGTCATCGCACCCGTCGAAAGCATATTGAGAATCATCTTCTGCGCGCTGCCCGCTTTCATCCGCGTCGAACCTGCCAAAACTTCCGGACCAACCTCGGCGACAATCGACACGTGCGCGGCCTTTCCGAGAGAAGACCTCGGGTTGCACGCGATGGCAATCGTTTTCGCGCCCGCTGCGCGCGCATATTCAACCGCTGCAACCGTGAACGGAGTGCGTCCACTAGCCGCGATGCCAACAACCACATCTTTTCGCGTCGGCTTCTTTTTCGCCATCGCTTGCCGGCCTAGTTCGCGAGAGTCTTCATCCGCTTCAACCGCCGCCGCCAGCGCCCTATTGCCCCCCGCGATGATGAACTGCACCCGGCGCGGATCAACATCAAAAGTTGGCGGACATTCGACCGCGTCCAGCGCCGCAATGCGCCCGCTGGTGCCCGTGCCCACATAGATAAGCCGTCCGCCGTCAGCCAGCGCTGTCGCAACCAGATCAATCGCCCGCGCAATTTGCGGCAGAGCGTGCTTTACTGCACCCGCGACCTTCGCATCTTCGCGATTGATGATGCGGGCAATTTCAAGCGCGGATTTGCGATCGAGCCCGGCAGAAGAGGAATTGGGTTTCTCGGTGCTGAGTTGGTCAAGTTCCGTCGCCGCTCCTTGCCTCCTGCGCTTTGCGGATTTGCGGATGGACGCTCCGGGCTTCACGCGTTCTCCAATGCTTCAACCACCGCATCATGTAACGCGGGACGCACCAGTTTGATCGCCTGATTCTGGCAATCAGGCCAGGTTCGATTCGTCAGCAGAGTTATCGACAACTGCCTCTGCGGGTCGATCCACAAGGATGTGCCCGTGTAACCGAGGTGCCCAAAGGAACGGGCCGAAAAATATTTTCCCGACTGCGACGGCGTCGACGGCGTATCCCACCCCAGCGCTCGCGAAGTCCCGTCGGGCGCCGATTCGCGGCGTGCAAATAGATCGATCGTCGAGCCACGTAAGATCGGATGCCCGCCGTTGAGCATGGTATGCGAGAAAATCGCCAGATCTTCAGCGGTAGAGAATAAACCGGCGTGCCCCGCGACCCCGCCAAGCACGCTGGCATTTTCATCCTGCACTTCGCCCTGAATGATGCGATGTCGGAAGCTGCGATCGTCCGCTGTAGGCGGGATGGAATCCTTCATAGCCTGGGCTGGATTGAAAGTTGTATGCGCCATGCCCAGCGGACCAAAGATTTCTCGTTGGCAGAATACATCGAGCGATTCGTCGGCCAGCCGTTCGAGCGCCACGCCAAGTACGATAAATCCGAGGTCGCTATATTCAGCCCGCGAACCAGGCGCGGCAGTCAACGGAGTCGTAAACGCGGCGTGCAGCAGTTCATCGCGAGTCTTCGTGTAGAGAAAAAGTTTCTCGTACGCGGGCAGTCCCGAGCTGTGAGCCAGCAGCATGCGCACCGCAACCCCGCGCCGACTCCCATCGTCATCGGCCAATCCGTCCACGAGTCCCTCCGCGAACTCGGGAACAATAGCCGTCACCGGCGCTTCCAGATCAAGCACCCCGCGTTCATATAGCAGCATCGCCATCGCCGTAGTAGCCACGACTTTGGTCAGCGACGCAAGATCGAAGAGGCTTGCCGTGGCGACCTCGCGTGAAGCCGAATCGTAGGTGAAACGCCCGAGAGCCTTGTGCGCGACCAGCTCTCCGCGAAAAGTAACCGCAAGCGAGCAGCACAGGAAGGATCGCGCTTCGATAGCTTTCTCCAGAATACGAAAAGCACTGCGAAAGCGCCCCTCCTGCGCCGAGATATTGCGCACCAGAAAGGAGAAACCGGATTCGCGGTTCGGCAGCGTCAGATTCAAAGGTATTTGGCGAACTGTTTGGGTTATAGCAAAGGCGGAGGGCAGAGGCAAACAATACACGTCAGCGGGCGGTTACTTAGAGAGCATCATTCGTGAGCGCACCCTTGAGCCGCATCTCCCGGCTCATGTAGAGTCACAACTGACGTGAAACACTTACCACTCAGTTTGTCAAAGGTCGGTCTTCTGCTTGTTTTCTCTTGCGTTGTGTTCCTTTCAGCCGTCGTTTTTGCCCAGCCGCCCCTCGACTCTCGCCTCACCATCCTCGACTCCGTCATCAACGACGCCATCGTCCAGCAGCAGATTCCTGGCGCCGTCCTTATCGTCGGTCACGACGGGCGCGTCGCCTATCGCAAGGCCTATGGCGATCGCGCGCTCGAACCTCGCCGCGAGGCGATGACGCTCGATACAATATTTGACTGCGCGTCGCTCACCAAGGTCGTTGCCACCACGACTGCAATCATGCAGCTCTGGGAACAGGGAAAATTTCGCATGAACGATCCCGTCGCGAAATATCTTCCCGAGTTCGCACAAAACGGCAAGCAGGACATCACGATTCGCCAGTTGCTGGTGCATTACTCCGGCCTCGCTCCCGACCTCGATTTGACCAAACCCTGGGAAGGGAAAGAAACAGCGGAGCGCATGGCCTTCGAGGAAGCTCCCGAATGGGCTCCGGGATCGCAGTTCGTCTACAGCGACATCAACTTCGTCGTGCTGGGCGCGCTCGTCGAGCGGCTGTCAGGCCAATCCCTCGATCAATACACGGCCCAGCACATTTTTGCTCCCTTGGGCATGAAAGAGACGCGTTTCCTTCCACCGCCATCGTGGGAGCCTCGCACCGCCCCCACCGAAGAAGATGAAAATCATCGCCTCCTCCGCGGAGTGGTGCATGATCCCACCGCGCGCCGCATGGGCGGAGTCGCCGGCCATGCCGGAATATTTTCCACCGCCGACGATCTCGCAATTTTCGCGCAAACATTGCTCGATGGCGGCCGCGGCATTCTGACTTCACCGACGGTTGCGAAAATGACCGCCCCACAGCAGCCCGTCAACGGAACCGTGCTCCGAGGATTCGGCTGGGACATCGACTCTCCCTGGTCAAGCAATCGTGGAGAACTGCTCCCGATCGGCAGCTACGGCCACACCGGATTCACCGGCACTTCGCTGTGGATCGATCCCACCACCCAAACCTACATTGTTCTTCTAACGAATGCCGTCCACATGAAAATGGGACCGCCGAAAGAGCGAGGAAGCGCCGCATCGCTGCGCACAAAGGTCGCGACCGCCGTGGCTGCCGCGCTCGCCCTCGATCCCTCCGAAGCGGAGAAGATGCGCCTCTCCGCCATCACCGGCTACAACGAAATGCAGAGCGCCGCGCGCAAGCTGCCCGCGCGTAACGGAACGGTGAAAACCGGAATCGACGTACTCGAAGAAACCAACTTCGCTGCGCTGCATCCAAAAAAGGGTGGTGCTCCACGCAGCATCGGCGTGCTCACGAATCAAACCGGCGTCGACGCGGAAGGCAAGCGCACGATCGACATCCTCGCAGGCGTCCCCGGACTATCGCTCGACGCCATCTTCAGTCCTGAACACGGAGTCACCGGAACCCTCGACACCCTCGACGTCAAAAATACAAAAGACGCCGCCACGGGAATTACCGTCTACAGCGTTTACGGAGGCAGCGACGCCGCGCGCCGTCCGCCGGCGGGCGTCCTGAAACGCCTCGACGCTGTCGTGATCGATGTAGCCGACGTGGGAGCGCGCTTCTACACCTACGAGGCGACGATCGGATACTTTCTCGAAGCGGCCGCGAAGGCCGACGTCGAAATTGTCATTCTCGATCGCCCCAACCCCATCACCGGATCATTCGTGCAGGGCCCCATGTCAGACGAAGGCACGGAAAAATTCACCAACTATTTTCCCGAGCCCGTCCGCCACGGAATGACCTTGGGCGAGCTAGCGAAAATGGTCAACGCCGAACGTCATATCGGCGCTCGTCTCACCGTCGTCGCCATGGAAGGCTGGCAGCCCGGCGACTGGTTCGATTCCACTGGCCTGCCCTGGGTGAACACGTCACCCAATCTGCGCAGCGTAACCGAGGCCACTCTTTATCCCGGCGTAGCGGAGATCGAGGGCACCAACGTCTCGGTCGGCCGCGGCACCGACACGCCGTTCGAGGTCGTGGGCGCGCCCTGGATCAAGGCCCGTGAATTCTCCACGTTTATGAACACGCGTGGCATTCAAAGCGTCCGCTTCGTCCCGATCGTTTTCACTCCCACGTCGAGCAATTTCGCCGGCGAGCTCTGTGAAGGCATCAACCTCATCGTCCTCGATCGCAATACTTTAGATTCGCCGGAATTAGGAATTGAGCTCGCGTCGGCATTGCACAAACTCTATCCCAACGATTTCAAGCTGGAGAAGATGATGGACCTGCTCAACAATCAATCCGTCTACGACGCGATTCAAGCGGGCGAAGATCCAAGACGAATCGCCGAGGACTGGCAGGAGCGGCTGAACGCATTCCTGCGTATGCGGGAAAAATACCTCTTATACAAATAACCGAGCCCATCGATGCATTCTCTGCGCCAGGCTACCTTCGTGATACTTAGTGACCTTTGCGGTTAACGATTTCTCTCCAATCGAGAAAATTCACGCTTCGCCCCGCACCGTAAGCTACAATGCCAAGTACAAGGTTGACCCTGAAATGACCGAAAATCTGCTTCAGATCCCAGCCCAGTTTTACCGTTGTGCCGGCCCGAATTGCGGCGTGCTCAAAGGCGGCAGCGACCGCTGGTGGGTGCTGTGGAGCTCCTTTGGCGATTATGAAGTCCCGGTCATGCACCTGGCCCCGTGGGATGAAAAGCTCGCGGTGGAGCAGGGCGCGATGCACGTTTGCGGCGAGGGCTGCGCGCAAAAGCTGCAATCGCAGTTCATGGACAACGTGCTGGCCAACCGCTCGCGCAAAACTAGCGGTTAGTTCGGCCCGATGTCCTTCGCGGTCGAAGGATGTGCGGGCTAACTCGCATTCCGGCATACGCATCTGAGTTTGCAAGCGAGTTACTAAGTTCGTTGAGGTAGCTTTATGAAGGTTTTTGCTCCCTGCATCTGGGCCTTGCTGACCGCGACAGCTCTCGCCCAGTCGTCAACCCCGCCCGACCCAGCAAAACCTTCAGCGGAAAAATCTCTGCTGACCATCCCCGCCGGAACGTCGATCCCACTCTCGCTAAAGCAGGCTATCTCAACCAAGTCCGCGAAAGATGGCGACCCCGTCTATGCCGAAACCGCCTTTCCCTTCGTGGTCAACGAGCGCGTCGTAATTCCCGCCGGTACCTACATCCAGGGAAAGATTGAGCACGTGCAGCGCGGCGGCCACGTCAAGGGCCGAGCGGAGGTTCTGATCCATTTCACTTCGATGATTTATCCCAGCGGATATACCGTTTTGCTTGGCGGCTCGATCGAGAATACTCCCGGGGCAGAGAAGACCTCGATGAAAGATTCTGAAGGCACGATTCGCCAGGATAGCGACACCGCTAAAAAAGTGGAGACGGCCGCCGGCACCGCCGCCACCGGAGCAACCATCGGGGGCGTGACCTGCGGACTCAAAGGCGTCGGAATTGGCGCGGCCGCCGGAGGAGCCGCCGGCCTGGCCATCGGCATGCTCTCTCGCGGCGCCGATGTGAGGCTCGAAGCGGGTACTTCCATCCAAATGGAAATTCAGCGCGAAGTGACGGTCGATGCCAGCCGCATTACAGCACGGCGCGAAGTCGTGGTTCAGAACGAGTAGGCTCAAGTCGTCTGTGTGGAGCGGACACTCTTCTCCGCTTGTAATAGGAGAAAAAATATCTACTCTCGAGATTCGCGCTATTTCAACACAAACATAGCGTTCACGTGCGCCGTAATCCTCACGTTCTGAGGAGAAAACTCTTCGGTCGGCGCCGGAGTTTCGGCCATCGCTTTCATAGCCATGGCATGACGCGGAACCGGTGCAAACACGCGAATATTTTCCGACGTATCGACCGAAGCATACGATAGCTCGCCAAGCACCCGCCCGCTGGCCTTGGCCAGAGCTTGCGCGGAGGCATGGGCGCGCCGGTAGGCATCGGCAACCGCTTCGCTCTTGGCCTCTTCCGTCGAGTCCAGCGTGTAACTAAGCGCCTGGCTCTCGCCCACGCTGGCATCCGCCAGTTGTTGCGTCACCGGCCCGATCTTCGAAAAATCCTTCAGCTTCAGACTAACGCTGGTTGTCACCTGATAACCCACAACTCTGTGCTTCGGATTTTTCCAGTCATACTGCGGATTCACCGAAAAAAAGCCGATCTCGGCCGACTTCGGATCGATCCCATTGGCGCGCATCACCTGCCGCGTAGCCTCCGCTTGCTTGGCCGCCTGCTCATATGCGTCCTTGGCGCTCTCCGCCTGAGCCGAGATGTTGAACTGTATGAGCGCCGTGTCGGGCGCAGTTTCAAATTTGCCCTCGGCGCCTACATAAACCGTGTTGGGCAGAGCGTTAAGGGTAGGACTCTGCGCCTTCGAGAAGGCGCTCAGAACAAGAACAGCGCAAAACGCGACGAAGGTAGTTCGCATCAAGGTACACTCCTGTACTTAGAATGCGCCTGATTTCCCGAATTGCGCCCGAAAAAAATAAATCAGAGGTAAGAGGTTAGATTGCAGAAGTAAAACCGCGGGTTTACCTCTGCAATCTAACCTCTCACCTCTGACCTCAACTACATTTTCGGGAAAGACGTATTCGCCGCGTTAATGTCGGCACGCAAATCTTCCCAGATATTGTCCGGCATTTCAAGAAACACCTTGACGATTGCCGGATCGAACTGGCGGCCCGCCCAAAGTTCGATTTCCTTCCGTGCCGCCTCCATCGATTGCGCGGCCCGGTAAGGGCGGTCGGTTCTCATGGCATCGAGCGTATCCGCAATCGCAAAAATCCTGGCTCCCAGCGGAATCTCGTTGCCTTCAAGCCGGCGCGGATAGCCCGTCCCGTCATAGCGCTCCTGATGCGAGTAAATGATCTCCGCCGCCTCCGCCAGAAAAGGAATGCGCGAGATGATCTTATAGCCCAGGTAACAATGCTCTTTCATCGTGTTCATCTCGTCTTCGGTAAGCTTGCCGGGCTTCAGCAGGATGGCATCGGGGATAGCGATTTTGCCAATGTCGTGCAGAAATGCTCCACGAGCGATAACGCTGATGTCTTCTTTCGGCAGCCCCATCTTGCGTGCAATGGCGATGGTATAAGCAGTGACGCGCCGCGAATGGCCTTCCGTCTCCTTGTCCTTTAAGTCGAGCGCATCTCCCAGCACTTCGAGCGTGATGTCGTATGATTTTTCGAGGTTTGAGAGCGCCGTCTTCCATTGCTGCGTACGTTCCGCCACCAGCGCTTCAAGATTCGTGCGGTAGGCGTCGTTTTCGCGCTTGAGGCGCCGATTCTCCAGCGCGCGCCGCACCGTCGCCAGCAATTGCTCCCGCTCAAATGGCTTTAGTAGATAGTCATAGGCCCCATTGCGCAGGGCTTGTAGCGCAACCTGTATGTCGTGGACTGCCGTCACCATCACCACCGGCATGTCCGGGTAACGCTCCTTCGACCGCTCCAGCAGGGCAATTCCGTCCATCTCGGCCATCATCAGGTCAGAGAGCATGAGGTCGAATTCGTCCCCAGACTCGAGAATCGAGAGCGCTTCAACCCCACTGGCGGCCTGGCGCGTCTGAAAATGCGCCCCGCCAAGCATGGAGGAAACAATTTCGCGGATTGTTTCCTCGTCGTCGACTACGAGGATGCGGTCATTGGGCATGGCGTTGAGTCTTATGTATCGCTCATTCTAGGCGACGACTTCACATTCCGAAAGTAACCAATGGAGGACGGAAATTCGGGTACGACTAGGGCAGGGCGTGATATTTAAAGAGCTTAGGTACTCGTGCGTTTTGTCTTTTGTGCGCGTACCGGTAGCACATTCGTCGATATCTATCCTATGCACCCTGCCGGGCTAGTGGGTAATTCGCTTGGCGCGTTGACCATACCCTGGTTGACAGCGCGGGAAACCGCCGCCCTGATCGTCGTGGCGGTGAGCCTGCTTTTCTTCCGCGTGTTTCGCGAACGTTGTCTGCTCGCCTGGGCCGCGGGCTGGATCGCGTACGGTGCTTTCCTCGAAGTCGCGGGCCTCGAACTGCACGGCGTCTCAAAGTCAATCGCAGCCTTCGCGCAGGCTGACTATATTCTGGCCATCGGCCTGTTTGCCGCGGCCGCGCTGATCTCCGCGCAAGCCAAGCGCTCCCTTACCGCGCTCGTCGCCGTCTGTTGGGTGCTCATGGTCTTTGCCGCCATGCGCCCGCTCTATTTTCCCGACTCGCTTTTTTTCCTCAACGCAAAAGCTCTCGGCCTGGGCCTCGACCTGTCATGTCGCCTGATTGCGGCCGCGGCTGCCTTCGAACTCCTGCGCCATCGCTTTGGGCGCATTGGCGTCGGCCCTTTCCTTTTCGGCGTCGGCCTCTTGACCTTGAATCTGCACTGGCCGCCATTCACCAGCCACATTCCCGTTGAAGGTTATCTGCTGGCTGAGGTGCTCTTCGGTTCGAGCATGCTGGTGGTCGTGCTCGATGACTCGCGTCTGCGCACGCGCCGCCTCACCATGCTCAATGAGTTAACGGGAACGGTTGCCCGCGGACAGAATCACGCTCCCATGATGCAGACGGCGCTCGAAAAATTGCGCGCTGTCGCCGGCGCCAAGGCCTCATGGTTCCTGTTGATGGAAGGGGATCACCTCGCGCCCACCCAGCACGCTGGCCTGTCGCCCGAATTTCTGCGCGCTCTCGGCCATGTTGGGATGGACGGAATCGAAGCTCGCGTTCTCGAGGAGAATCGCGCGTCCGTCGTCAAGCTTTCCGAGATGTCAGCGCAGCAGCGCGAGCAACTGGCGAAGTACGGCCTTCATCACGCCATCCTGCTTCCGGTCCAGGGAAAGAAAACAGTGATTGGAATTCTGTCTCTCGGCTACGCTGGCCACCGCTATCACACCCGCGAAGAGTTGGAATTCCTCGAAACCGTAGTGCAGAAGTTGGGTATCGCCGTCGAAAACCTGCGCTTGCTCGAGCAAGTCTTGCGCTCGCAGCGGCAGTGGATGAACACCTTCGATTCCATCCAGGATTTGATTCTGGCGCACGATGCCGACTTTCATATCCTCAAGACCAACCAAGCCTTGTTGCAGCGCCTTGAAAAAGCTCCCGCCGACGTTCTCGGCCATCTGTGTAAAGAAGTGCTTCCGCAAAGCCGCAACTGGAGCGGTTGCCCTTACTGCGAGCGCGGCTCTGGCCTCACCGAGGGCTCCGACCCATGTTTCGGCGGCCAGTCCGTCGTTTCCACTTCGTCTTATGCCGAGCAGGGAACTCAGCAAAAGGGCGTCATCCATGTGGTGCACGATACGACCGAGCGGCAAGTGGCAGAAGAAAAATACCGCATGCTCTTCGAGCAAGCGCAGGAAGGCGTTTTCCTCGCCACGCCCGATGGCGAACTGCTCGATTGCAACGACGCCTTCGTCACCATGCTCGGCTACAGCAGCCGCGACGAATTGATGGCGCTCGATATGGGCAGCGTCTTACACTCGGTTCCCGAGGAGCGCGAGGCCTTCCGCGAAGAAATCGAGGCGCACAACTACGTGCGCAACTTTGAAATTACCGTGCGCCGCAAAGACGGCACGCTGCTGGCGGTCGCACAAAGCTGCTTCGCCACCCGCGATTCCAGCGGGCGCATCGAACGTTATCAGGGCTTCGTCCTCGACATCACCGAAAAGAAGCGTTCGGAAGATGAGATGCGGCGGCGTAATCGCGAACTGAACGCGCTCAACGCAATGGCCGTTATCGCCACCCAGTCATTTGATCTCGATGAAATTCTCAACCTCACCCTGCGTCAGGTCATCTCGCTCTTCGGAGCGGAAACCGGCTCCGTCTATCTCGCCGCCGAACCCGAAGGCACCTTCCGCCGCCGCGCCGGCTGGGGTCCGCGCAGCGAAGCCCGTGTTCGCATGGCCGAAGTAGTATTCCCCGATGGCCTGGGTGATCTGGTGATGCGCTCGCGCGCCGAAGTGGTGACGCAGGATTTCATGCCCCACCTGCCTCCCGCCGTCGTCGAATTTGTCTGCGCCGACCGCTTGCCCTACTGGATTTGGGTCGTCCTCTGGAGCAAGGACAAACCCATCGGCATCATGGGCATCGCCAGCAAAGAAGACCGTCACTATTCGAGCAACGATGAAAACCTGCTCGTCGCCATCAGCCGCCAACTCGCCACCACCATCGAAAAGGTCCAACTCTACGAAGAGACTTGCCGCGCCTACGAAGACTTGCGCCGCACTCAGGAGCAACTCCTGCAAAGCGAAAAAATGTCGGCCGTCGGCCAATTGATTTCCGGCGTGGCCCACGAATTAAACAACCCGCTGACCGCCATCCTCGGCTACGCCCAATTGCTCGAAGGCGCTGGCCTCGACAAGCAATCCGCCGATTACGTCCGCAAGCTCTTCAAACAGGCCCAGCGCACCCACAGAGTCGTACAGAATCTGCTTTCCTTCGCCCGCCAGCGCAAGCCGCAGAAGCAGGAAGTCGACCTCTGCAAAGTGCTCGAAGAGTCGCTCACCCTGCGCGAATACGATCTACGCGTCAACAACGTCTCGCTCGAACGCGATATTCCTGATGGCTTACCATCCGTCGTCGCCGATCCTCATCAACTCGAGCAAGTCTTTCTCAACATCATTAACAACGCACTCGATGCCATGGTCGAGAGCAGCGCCAGCGGAGTCCTAAAGGTTCGCGTCTTGAAGAAAGATGCCTACGTCTGCGTTGAATTCGATGACAGCGGTCCTGGCATCAAAGATCCCAGCCGCATTTTCGATCCTTTCTACACCACAAAATCCGTGGGCAAAGGTACCGGTCTTGGTCTAAGCATCTGCTACGGGATCGTCAAAGAACACGGCGGAGAAATCGTGGCGCGCAACCGCGAAGAGGGTGGAGCGACCATCGAAGTCCGCTTGCTCGCGAGCGAGAAAGCCGCGCAGCCCGAAACGCCTCAACCGGCGCGCCGCGAGTCTGTGCTGAAAGGGCGCGTACTGCTGGTAGAAGACGAAGAAGCCGTCCTCGAATTTGAACGCGACGTCCTGGTAGGCGCCGGTGCTCAAGTCACCACCTCCATGAGCGTGGAAGATACGCAGCAATTATTGCGTAACGGTTCATTCGACGTGATCGTGATGAACGGCAGAATGCCCGGCGGATTCAGCGCCCGCGATATCTATGAATGGATCGCCACCAACTGTCCCGGTGTGGAAAAAGGCTTGCTCCTGACATTCTCCACTCTCACCGATCAGGAGACGCGAACTTTCCTGCAAGAGAAAGGCTTGCCCACGCTGGCCAAGCCCTTCGAGGTGGCCGACCTGATCTCGAACGTGCGCACTCTAATCCAGCGCGAAGGCAAACCGGCAGTGAAGCCGTCCGCGCCAAATCCAACTGCGCAAGAAACGAATGAAACAAAGGCGTCGGTCGCGACCGCGGGATCGTAGCGCTCCTTCTAAAGTTGCTCCTTCAATCCCCGCATCATTTCACTAATCAACTTCTCATTCCGCCGGTACCACCGCCAATGCCCCTCGCGCTTCGCCTCGACCACGCGCGCCTTTTCTAATATCCGCATGTGATGCGACACCGTAGGCTGCGCCAATTTCACCCGCTGCTCGATATCACCCGCGCATAGCCCAGTTTCCTTATCAATCGAGCACCCACCCTTTTCTTTGAGCACCGCGAGAATCCGCCGGCGAGTGGGATCGGCAATGGCGTGAAGGAAGCAATCAAGATCGGCGGCAACGTGAGCCATGATCAGGAAGGGTAACAGAACGTATGCGGCGAGCTGATGGCCAAGTTTGAAGCTCGCGTCTCAAAGCTCATTTCTTCACAATCGGGTTGTACCCATCGCCAATGAGCCGTGCGCGCATCGCCTCCGCATCCTTCAACTCGCCATACGGGCCAACCTGCACGTGAAAGAATTTGTCGGCCGAAGAATTGTTGGCCGTAAATGCGGGATACTGCTTCTTCTTCAAAGCCTCCACCAGCGACTCGGCGTCTTCCTGCCGGCTGACCGCCGCGACCTGCACGAAGTATCCGCCGCTCTCCGGCGCAACAGCCGCGTCCGCCGCGGTCTTGGCTGGCGCTTCCGCTCCTGAGTTCGCTTGAGCAGGAGTAATCACCGCCGTCTGTGTCGTCTGATCCGCCGGCTTTAGGGAAGCATCGGCGCTCTTCTCGCCGACCGCCTTATAAAAACTGAAATCGTTGGACTGAGATTGAGCCTGAGCCTGCGGTGTCGCAAGCGCAGCATTATTCTTTGCGGCCGTAGGTCGAACCACCGTGGCCGGAGTCCCCGCGATCAGCCCCGGCGTACTGAATGCCCCAGCGCCGGCCGTCCGTCGCCCCAGCGAAAAGCCGATGGAAAAAAAGAAAGCGCACACCAGCACAAACGCAAAAAAAATGGCCAGCATGCGGCCTGTGCCCAGCGTAATCTCAGTATCCTGTTCTACTGTCGCCATAAGAAATTGACTGCCTTCTATCCTTTTGCCGAAGCCGGAGCCGGCGTCTTCCCGCCCGCCAGCAAGTTCTGCAATCCGGAATAAAAATCAATCGGCACGGGAAATACAACCGTCGTATTCTTCTCGACTCCGATTTCCGTAAGCGTCTGCAGATAGCGTAGCTGAATGCTGGCCGGCTCGGAAGATAACAAATGTGCAGCGTCCACCAGCCGTTGCGCGGCCGAAAACTCGCCCTCCGCGTGGATGATCTTCGACCGCTTCTCGCGCTCCGCCTCCGCCTGTTTGGCCATGGCCCGCAGCATCGATTCCGGCATGTCCACCTGCTTCACTTCCACATTCGCCACCTTTACGCCCCACGGTGCCGTGTGCGTGTCGAGGATGCTCTGCAACCGCAAATTAATCTTGTCGCGATGCGCCAGCAATTCGTCCAGTTCCTGCTCGCCCAGCACCGACCGCAAAGTAGTCTGCGCAAATTGCGAAGTCTGGTACGCGTAATTCGAAACTTCGACCACCGCCTTATTAGGATCGATAACTCGCAAGAAAATAACCGCATTCACCTTCAGCGTAACGTTGTCTCGAGTAATCACGTCTTGCGGCGGAACCTCGATTGCCTCCTGCCGCAGCGAAATCCGCACCATGCGATCGATTGGCGCGAACACCAGAATCACGCCCGGCCCCTTGGAAGCAATCAGCCTCCCCAGTCGGAAGATGACGCCCCGCTCGTATTCGGCCAGGATCTTGATAGAACTCAGCAGGTAAATAACGACGATAACGATCGCAACCGTGATCACCGGAAACCCGAGATCCATAAATGCCTCCACACCACTTCTAATTCAGTGTATGAGCGGATTGTAGCGCAATGCGGCGCCTATCGGCGGTGATGACTTGCTGGCTCAGTTGTTGAGGAAGATACGGGCGCCCCAAACAAAGTGTCATCCTGAGCGAAGCAGCTGCGGAGTCGAAGGACCCTACACACCCCATACTCATGGCTAAGCGTTTGAGCTTCAGAGCCCATGTCGACCCTATGGCAAAACTCTCTTCGATGCACTACACTGTAGTGCATGAGGACCGAAGTCTACAGCTGGCGCCTCTCCGGCGATCTCAAGTCGGATCTTGAGCGCGAAGCCCGTCTTCGAAAAGTGCCGGTTTCAGCGGTCCTCGAAACGGCCGTCCGCGACTGGCTAAAGAAGGGCGAAACTGATCTTTCGGAAGAGGATGCCCAGCGCCGCCTTCATGCCGCCGCCGCGAACTCCTTCGGAGCCATGGCCAGCGGCAATCCTCGGCGCTCCGAAACGGCGCGTGCCGCTCTCCGCGAGCGTCTGAAGCGCCGTCATGCCCGCTAGCGCTCCGTCGAACGCGAATGCGCTGATCGACACTGGTGCCATTCTCGCCCTGCTCGATCGAAGTGATCGCTGGCATAAGCCGTGCGTCGAAGCATTCCGTCAACTGCGCCTTCCGCTGCTGACCTCCGAGGCTGTGCTAACGGAGCTATTCCACTCGGTTGGAGATTCTCGCAATGAGGTAGAAGCAACCTGGAAGTTTGTCCGCTCAGGGGCGCTAGTCCTCGGCATGATCGAAGACGCCGAACTGCCGCACCTGCAAAGCTTGATGTCGCGCTATTGGGATCGGCCTATGGATTTCGCCGATGCGACGCTAGTCTACCTCGCAAAACGCGAATCTCTTTCCCTAATTCTCACCGTCGACCAATCCGACTTCACAACCTATCGCATAGAAGGGAAGCGGCAGTTTCGCGTCCTGCCGAGGAAAGGACCATAGTCCCATCCCCGGCATTCGACGATTCGTAGCCGGTGACCTTACCGCGGAATGATCTTACTGCGGAACGATGGCCTTGCTCCTGATCGGCGTCTCGCCGGTTGCTACGGTCTGAAATGTTCCAATGCCGCTGACCGGTTCACCAGCAGCGTTGAGCACGCGAAAGTAATAGCGAGTATTGGGCGTTAAGCCATCAAGCCGCACATGATGATTGCGCCCGTCATTGCTGTCTACAGCCTCTCTTGTTTGCGTCAACTTGCTGCGGTCGGTGCTGTATCGCAGAGTCATGGTCCCGGGCACGCGGGTTGACCATCCGATCATGCAATTCGAATCGGAGACATATTCAGCCACGGGCCCATTGTTGATCTGCTGCTCCTGCGTGGACGAATCCTGTCCGGGCGCGAAGCGAAAGGCAAAAACACAAATGAACAGAAATGCTAATACTAGCGATAGCTTCATCTCAATTCCTCCATAGTTGGCGAGTGGCAATCGTGAGATTCCAAAAAACGACGAGATAGGGATGCGCGATCAGGAGATAGGGTTGGAAGAAATCACCGGCTTTGGCTGGCAATTAAACCGCGACAGCGCGAACTAAGAAGAGTTCTCAGTGGAGTCGGCCGTAGTTAGGACAATCGCGCCAACCCACTAGGTTTGACTCGTCCCCTTGACCCTGTAAATTGCGTACCACGCTCCTGCCATCAAGCTGCCGGAAACCACGCGCATGAATGTATGCATGCCAGCAAAGTAGCCGGCGTAGCCGGCGGCGCCGATCAGTTGTAAGAGCAACTGCCCAGCCGACCAAGCGCGGCGACACTTCGGCGACAGCCGTTCGCGCCAACCGCGGAGTGCATCCAGCTGTTCTTTGAACAGGATTCCCTGTTCGAGACCATCCTCAAGGCTGACTTTATCGCGTTCTGCCGGGAGAGCCTGCGAAGGCAGCAAGCGCTGATCGAGTTCGTTCTCCGTCATACGTATGAGGGGGAGCTTCCGCGGAGGAAGAGCCCAAACCATATTCACAAACCCAAATCCGCCGGGAAAGTTGCTGGAATGCGACTCGAATCCGTATGCCGGGAACCCACTGAACCGCGTCGCCGTAGCCTGGTTCGACGTCAGGAAAGCTAACTCTTTAAGCCGTCACGGCTTTTCCCGCCGCGACGGGATCGACCCGCAGCGTAAGTCCGTCGACCCGGCTCACGACCACGCGTTCTCCGGCCGGAATCGGAACGGCGGAAACCGCGTCCCAAAGCTCGCCATGCACGAAGACTTTTCCCGCTGGCGCAAGCATAGTTTCCGCGGTCCCAATCTCCCCAATCAATCCCTCTTCGCCCGTAACAATTTTGTTGCGCCGAGCCCGCACCGCAATCCCCATGAGAAACGCCGTAATAATTCCCAGCGGGACAGCCACGGCGACCGCGGTCAGCAATTTAACCCGCATCTCGGGGATCGGCCCATCCACCAGCAGCAAGCCGCCCAGAGTCAAAAGAACAATTCCGCCCGCAGTGAGTACTCCATGACTGGCGAATTTCGCCTCGGCGGCAAAGAGAAGAAAGGCAACGAAGATCATCGCCAGCGCCGCGTATCGTATCGGCAACAGATGCATGGCAAACGCCGCCAGCACAATGAAGATCACTCCAATCGTGCCCGGCACAACCGCGCCCGGATGATTGAATTCGACATACAGGCACAACGCCCCAATCATCAAAATGATCAGCGTGATATTCGGATTCATGATGTAAGAAAGAATCCGCTCCTTCAGCGTCATCTCGTA
Organism: uncultured Acidobacteriaceae bacterium; assembly: GCA_963800565.1. Taxonomy (GTDB): domain Bacteria; phylum Acidobacteriota; class Terriglobia; order Terriglobales; family Acidobacteriaceae; genus Acidiflorens. The sequence goes on along the minus strand of CAWDBM010000006.1, from coordinate 99,071 downwards.
ATCGCGAATCGGCTGCCCGATGAGGTCGAGCGTCGCCGTCGCTCCATCAAAGCGCTTAAAGCTATTCCCGTTCATCTGGCGAAACAAATCCTGCTCGCTCGGCGCAACATAGTCGATCAGCTTCTTGTCGAGCGCTTCCTGCTCTGTGAACGACTTCGACTCGCGCACCGCACTCTCGGCGAGTTCGACATTGCGCCCGCGCCGAGTTGCTACCGACCGCATCAGCGCCGCGGCGTCGTTCTCAATCTTCTTCATCATGGTGTCGTCGGGCTTGCCGTAAAGAGTCACGGGATGCGCAGCCCCCGCATTCGTCCCCGGAGCCATTGCCGCCACGTCCGCCGCTTCAAGAATAAAAATTCCCGCCGACCCCGCCCGGCTACCCGCCGGAGTCACATAAACAATGATGGGCACCGGCGACGCCACGATCTTGTCGATAATCTCGCGCGTCGACTCAACCAGCCCGCCCGGCGTGTTGATCTCCATCAGTACAGCCTGATCTTTATCTCTGCGAGCCACTTCCAGCGCGCGCTGAATATATTCCGCCGTAACCGGCTGAATGGTATCGTCGACAACAATCTTCAAAACGTCCGCAGAACAGGAAGCAACAAGAAATAAAAAAGTAAGCGCGGCGAGCCAAAGAAGAGACGCGAGCCTGCTACTGGAAATAAATAACCGGGTATCGATTACTGAGAACTGAAAGCTGAGAGCTGAAAGCTGTGCTCGCTTCATGGCTGCGTCTTCTCTGCTATCTTGGCCGCCAGCGCCCGCTTCATATCCTGACCGGCGCTGTTTCCCGGCTCCAATTGCAGCACGCGACTGATCTCTTGCGCCGCTTCTTCCATCCGATCTTCGCGCAAATCAAGGCGAGCCAGAATCAGGTAAGCGTCGGCCGATTCGCGAATGCGGAGCGCAGCCTCAGCTTGAGCCCGGGCCCCGTCCGCGTCGCCGCGCTCTTCGTAATCTTCGGCGAGCGCGGTCAGAGGCGCGGTGCTCGAAGGATCAACCGCCGCCGCGTGCCGGAATTCCGCCTCTGCTTCACCGGTGAATCCGTGCGCCAGAAGTTCCTTGCCCAGTTCCACGTGGTAGCGCGAGTGCGCACGAGGGTCGGAGAGCACAAACCGCTGCTCCGCCCAACTCCCCATCTGCGTCGTCATCTGGCGGAAAGCGTCTTCCTCGTAATCGCGATTGATCCGCTCAGTTCCGAGTTTCGTCGTAGTGCCGCTCGCAACGATATGGCCCGCCACCGGCGTCAGCGAATCAAGCGTCGATTTAGCTTCGGAGTCATTAGGCCTGCGTTCAAGCGTCGCCCGCAACTCGCGCACCGCGTCAATATGGTCGCCCGCCTGCGCCAGCGTCACCGCCAGATTAAAGTGATAATCCGCGTCGCTCGGATCATTCTGAATTGCACGTTCGAAATAGTCGGCAGCCTTTTTCTGGCCGCGCCGCGCCGCCACCACTCCCAGATTGTTATAAACCTCGGCCAGCGGAAGACGCTCCGCCACAAACTCAAACGCGTTCTCCGCCTTGGCGAAGTCTCCATGCGCATAGGCAGCAAGCCCGAGATAGAAATTTGCCTCGCGCGCCACGTTGGAAGAAGCCTGGATATGTCCCAGCGCTGCCATCGCCCCCTCGTAATCGCGCTGTCCATAGTAGGTCTTGCCCAGTTCCAGCCAAGCCTCGTCATAGCCAGGATTGACGCGCACCGCATCGCGGTAATGCTCCACTTTTTCCTCCGCCGTCTGAGCCAACATGCCGCGAACATAATTCTCCAGCGCGTCCAGTCGCATCGGAGCAGCACTCGCAATGTATTTATCTTTCGAAACAGAAAAATCAGTTCGAATCAAGCGAAGCAGATCCCACGCCAGCGCCGACTGCAGCGTGGCTAAGTCGGCCAGCGGAGCGAATTCCGTGACTTCAGGCAAAAGTCGCGGCGCCCGCATGTCAAGTAATTGCGCGCTTGCCGTCAAACGCGTCCCGTCATATCGATAGGACCCGAGCACGGCGTAGTCCACGTCCATCTGCTCAGCGATGCGGTAAAGCGTAGCGCGCGAGGGATGAACGCCCGCCGGCACGCCCTGCCGATCATAGGCGCGCAAGCGCTCCTCTCGGCTCACGATATACACGACCGGAGAGTTGAGTTGCTGGTGAAAACTTTCAGGGAAGGATTCGCCGAGCCACTCGAGACCCGGCGTTGGTGAAGCATTAGCGAAAGGGATCACCACCACGGTCCTGCCAACCGTGTGCGCGCCAGCTTCATCGGATATCGCGCTGTTCTCCGCGCAGAGCGCCGAGCACACACCGAAGACCAGCGACGCCACTAAGCCGAAAACAGCGGAAGGTTTCACAACCAGTCAATTATATCGACTTGAGACGCACTTCACGCTTCTGTTATACAGTCTTCCACTTTGGTCAGAATAATTAAGGATTTGTCATCCCGAGCGCAGCGAAGGACCTGCTTCTCGCCGCAAGAAATCGAAAATCTTTGTCGCTTCACTTTTCAAGCTGCGACACCGCCTCGCCCATTCCTGCCTGAACTTCATACTCCGTCCAGCCCGGCAATTCGTCGCTCCCTGTAATCAGCCGCGCCCCTCGCTCATAAGTCAGATACGACCACGCCCACTGAATCATTACCAGCAGCCGATTGCGGAATCCGATTAGAAAAAGAATGTGAACGAAAAGCCACGCCAGCCATGCAAAATAGCCCGATATCTCGAACTTGCCAAACTGCGCGACCGCCGCCGCCCGTCCTATCGTTGCCAGGCTGCCCTTGTCGAAATAATGAAAATCACGGCGCGGTTGATTTTCCAAATCGCGCGCGATGGTTTTCGCCACCCACTCCCCTTGCTGGATCGCCACCGGCGCCACGCCCGGCAGCATTTTGCCATTTGCGTCTTGCAGCGCCGCCAGATCGCCAATTACAAACACCTCCTTATGCCCGGGAATGCTGAGATCTGGCTCCACATGCACACGTCCCGCGCGATCGACCGTCGCTCCCAATTTTCGTCCCAGCGGAGACGCCGCCACTCCCGCGGCCCATAGGATCACCGCCGCCGGGACCCTCTGATCTCCCGTCCAAACCGCGCCCCGCTCAACCCGCGTGACCATTTGAGAGGTGCGAACCTCAACGCCCAGATGACGTAGTTGCTCTTCGGCTCTGCGCGAAAGCTCTTCCGAATAAGCTGGCAGCACGCGCGGCCCTCCTTCGATCAGCAGTATGCGGCTCTGCCGCGGATCGATATTGCGAAACTCGCCGTTGAGCGCGTGGCGCGCAATCTCCGCCAAAGTTCCCGCCAGTTCGACGCCCGTCGGCCCGCCTCCGACAACCACGAACTGCAATGGGGATGCGCTCGCAGCATCGTCACCAGCCGCCCGCTCCTCCTCTTTCCGCCGTTCCGCCAATTCAAAAGCCAGCAGCACGCGCCGTCGTATTTCGAGCGCATCTTCAACTGTCTTCAGCCCCGGAGCTAGCGGCTCCCACTCATCATGGCCGAAATAAGCGTGCGTAGCGCCCGATGCGATGATCAAGAAGTCGTAATCGAGTGTCTGCTCCTTGGTGATCACCTGCTTCCGGTCGAGATTGAAATCGACGACCTCCTCCAGCAGCACCTCAACATTCGAACGCGAACTTAATATCGAGCGTATGGGCGCTGCAATCTCTCCGGGAGACAGTCCGGCAGTGGCGACCTGATAAAGCAGCGGCTGAAACGTATGATGGTTTCTCCGGTCAACAACCGTCACCTGCACCGGAAGTCGCGCAATCCGGCGAGCTGCCGTCAACCCCCCGAAACCAGCTCCCACAATCACGACTTGAGGTCGAGGCCGGCCGGTGCCAGTTTGTGAAGTCATCGCCATCTACTATAGAGATTCGCCAAAGCGCCCTGCGGACGAAAACAATTAATAGAGCATCGGGTCATCGGGCGATCGGGTCATCGGGCGACCGGAAAACCGCAATGCGGCGGGATGATCGTGTTCCTGACTTTAGATGGCCGATGGCCCGATCACCCGATGACCCGATCCTATAGACTGCTTCTTCGCACCGAAATGACTACAGCGCAGCCCACTTCGTCCGCCCAGCGTTTTCTCCTGCCCTCCGTCCGCGACATCATCTTTATTTTTCTCTTCTGGTCAGTCCTGGCGGGCTCTCTGTCGAATCGCCCGCTAGCCGACGCCGATATCGGCTGGCACATTCGCACCGGCGAACAAATTCTCGCGAAGCACTCGCTCCCGCGCACCGACCCCTATTCCTCCACCATGCAAGGCCAGCCTTGGTTTGCCTGGGAGTGGCTCTACGACGCCCTGCTCGGCGCTCTACACCGAGCCTGCGGACTGAACGGCGTGGGTTGGCTATGCGCCCTGCTGACAGCAACGATTTTCGTCATCCTTCTTTCACAATTACTTCGGCGCGGCACCGGCCTGCTGATGGCCGTCCTCCTCATGCTGCTGGCCGAGGCTGCCGCCATGATCCATCTCTACGCGCGCCCGCATATCGCAAGCTGGCTATTTTCTCTGCTCTGGTTCGTCGTGCTGGAGAAATGGGAAGGCTGGGATTCGCCAGACCACGCGCCCCTTCCTCCCTGGATTCCCTGGTTCTTCCCCGCCTCCATGTTGCTCTGGGTCAACCTGCATGGCGGATGGCTCTTCGGCATGGTACTACTCGCCATTTATACCTTTGCCGCATTCGTCGAGAGCGTGCGCAAAGAAAAGACGGATCCCTTCGCCGCCATACGCATCGCTCACCGCGCCCACGCCATGACCGTAGCATGGGTAAGCTCAGCCGCCGCGACGCTAGTTAATCCCTACGGCTGGCGCCTCCACGTCCACATCTACCGCTATCTCACCGATCGCTACCTGATGAACCGCATTGACGAGTTCCGCTCCCCCGATTTCCACGGCTGGGCCGAACGCTCCTTCGCCATCATTCTCCTGCTCACGATCGTTGCGTTGGCTGGCAATCGACGGCCAGCAAATCGCGCTTCCAGTAACCATGGCTCAAGCGGCCAAAGCAAAATACGTCTCAGCCACTTGCTGGTCGTCCTGTTCGCTGCCTATGCCGGATTCTACGCAACCCGCAATCTCCCAGTTTCGTCGATGCTCTTGGTGCTGATCGCCGGGCCGATCCTATCCGCAAACTTCTCAGTTCTGCCGGATAAGCCCACCGCGTGGCGCTGGCTGCGCAACAGCGTCACAAAAATCGTCATCTTCTCCGACCGCATGGCCGCGCAGGAACTTGACCTCTCCGGCCACCTCTGGCCCGTCCTGGCAACCATTGCCGCATTCGCAATCTGCCTTCAAGGAGGCTGGCTAGGATCGCGTCACCTGATCCACGCAGAATTCGATCCCAAGAAAATGCCCGTAGCGGCGGTTGCCTTTTTGCAGAAAGAGAACGTACTAGAGCCACCCATCACCGAACCAGTCTTCTCCATCGACGCCTGGGGAGGCTATTTAATCTACGAAATGTATCCGGCACGAAAGGTAGTAGTCGATGATCGTCACGACCTCTACGGCTCCGAAAGAATTCGTCACTACGTAACCCTCGTCCACGCCGCCCCAGGATGGCAAACCGTGTTGAAAGACTGGCAGATCCACACCGTGCTCCTGCCAACCGACTCAACCCTGGCCAACCTCCTCCGCGAACTCCCCCGGGATTGGCGTGTCGCGTACGAAGATAAAGTTGCGGTCGTGTTTGAAGGACGCTAAGAATCGGTAGTCGTGGAGCAATAATCTCTTCCAGACCATCCCTGTAGAGAGATAAACTTGCCGCCATGAAACGAGCCGATTGCATTTTGATAGCTGTGGTGGTTCTCGCCTTCTCGGCTGCCGCAAAAGCCGCACCGGACGGGGAGTTCAAACTTGCTTTATCAGAGCATCGCGGGCAATTAAGTTGGTCCGCCGCTGGCTTTAACATCGTTCAATCCTCAGCCAAGTCCGGCGGACGCGAGATTGGGATTCGCGGCAAAGATCAGTCAGGCCGTCTCGGTTTCTTGGGCTTTCTGTTCCTGTTTTCCGACCAAGCTCCGTTGACCAGCGCAAAATGCCGCGATGGTGTGCTCGATCCAGAAAAGAAAAGCAATAAGACCTTGAAGATTCTCGCGACTCAAGACGTCACCTCATCGCCCGGCCCACCTGTTTCGGTCGTAACTTACACGTCCGAGGCGCGCGGCAAGACGGCTCACATGGTGCGGGGTTTCGTCGCCGACGGCGATATTTGCGGCGACCTCGAAATTTACAGCGATTCGCCCATCGCCGCCGGAGACGCCGACGTCAAGAATATTTTCGCGAGCTATCATCTGGATAAAAACTATTCTCCCCAGTTCAGCGATGTATTTCTTTACGCCCAGATCCTTTACGACACCCGCATGTACAAAGCTGCGGCTCCAATTTTTGAAATTGCATTAGCGAAGATCAAAGAGAATCCCGCATCGGTTGAAAAAACATTGAAGGATGCAAAAACCGCTACGCGCGTAGTAACAGATCAGGCGGGGATGGCATATGGAATGTCGGGAGACATTCCGAAGGCCCGCGCCCTCTTTGAGAGGGCGATTGCGGAAGACCCCGACTACCCTATGTATTACTACAATCTCGCGTGTGCGGATGCGGAGGAGAAGAACCTGTCAGGCGCGCGAACTCATCTTCAGCAGGCTTTCGCCAGAAAGGCAAATGTGATATCCGGAGAAGCCGTACCTGACCCGACGACAGACGACTCATTTCTCCCCTACCGGAGCAATAAAGATTTCTGGGCTTTCTTGGAGGGCCTCCAGACAAAATAGTGGGCGCCGCCCAATACTCTGCAACCTAACCGCCTCCGCGTCATCTGATGTAGTTGAGTTTGGGTGGGCTTTAAGACTGGCCTATTTCGACCACAGGTTACAATTCTCCCGCGTCGCCGTCCTATAGATTGCAAACATATGCGGATCGCAACCACGAGCCGGTGCACTAAAGGAACCATTGATCGTGTGGAGCGGACACTCTTGTCCGCGTGCCAGCAGCTTTCGCGCTACCGAGAGAAGCGGACAGGAGTGTCCGCTCCACACGATCGTTGCTCGGGGTGTTGCCCGGAGTCCCGCCAATGAAGTCGCAATGTTTGCCCTTCACCCAGATTCCGCACACCACCCGCCTCTTCCTCGATTATCTTTCCTATGCTCCCACCGTTCGCAATTTCTATCCTCGCTCTCCGATTTTTTCCGAATGGTTGAAGGATGAATCGCAGCGCGTCACCTATGACGCCGCCCGCCGCGCCAAAGTCAGCGATATCCTTGCCCGTCAAAATCGCGCCTGCGGAGCATCTCCCAAAACCCTCGCCAACATCGACCGCCTCCGCAATGGCTCGCTGGCAGCCGTTACCGGCCAGCAGGTCGGTCTCTTCGGAGGCCCGCTCTTTTCGATCTTCAAAGCTCTCACCGCCGTCAAACTCGCCGATGAAGCAACCACCGCTGGCGTCGATTGCGTCCCCGTCTTCTGGCTCGCGACCGAAGACCACGATCTCGCCGAGGTTAGCCACGTAGCGCTGCTGGCCGATCAAGGCCCTCCCGAATCATTCGCAGTCGATGCCAATGCATTAGAAAGCAACCTCGTCACCGACGCGCCCGTGGGCACAATCAAGTTTGGCCCCGGGATCATGCCCGTAGTCGACCGAACCGCGGCACTGCTGGGAGATTCCGATATCTCGAACTGGCTGCGCGAAGCGTATCGACCGGGAGAAAATTTGGGCAGCTCCTTCGCTCTCCTCTTTGCGCGCCTGTTTGCGGATTGGGGAGTCATCCTCCTCGATCCCGCCGACAAAGATTTTCACGATCTGGCAAAGCCCTTGTTCCGCGCCGCAATCGAGCGCTCCTCCGAACTCGACGAAGCTCTTCTCGCGCGCGGCAAGGCCATCGAAGACGCCGGATATCACCAGCAAGTCAAAGTGACTTCAGCCACCACGCCGCTCTTTGAGGTAAAAAACGGCGCCCGCACGGCAATCCGCCGCCGCAATAATTCAGCCAACGGCGAAGAATTCACGATAGGCGAAGAACACATCTCGCGCGCAGACCTGCTTGATCGCATCGAAAAATCTCCCGAGAATTTCAACCCAAGCGTCCTGCTTCGCCCCGTCGTGCAGGATTACCTCCTGCCCACCCTCGTCTACACCGGCGGAGCCGCCGAGGTCGCCTACTTCGCGCAAGTCGGCGTCGTCTACGAAAAACTACTGGGCCGCGTCACGCCAGTCCTGCCGCGCTTTTCAGCGACCTTGATCGAGCCCAAGCCCGAGCGCATTCTGTCCCGCTATCATCTGACTCTGCCCGACATATTGCAGAGTCCCGAAAAAGTGCGCGAAGCCATCGCCGCACGGTCGCTGCCGCCGGAATTGCAGGTTCGTTTTGAAGAAGCCTACGCGAGCATTGAGCGTTCGATGACCGGGCTACGCGAATCGATCGCGAAGCTCGACTCAACCCTCGTTGACACCGCCGAAAGCACGCGTAGCAGCATGACGCATCAAATCGATCGCCTCCGCGCCCGCGTGGCCCGAGCCGAAGAGCTGCGAAACGAGGTCATTACCCGCCACGCGGAAGTTCTAACCAACGCTCTGTTTCCGCACAAATCCCTGCAGGAGCGCGAGGTTGCGGGAATCAGCTTCATCGCCCGCTACGGCTCCGACCTGCTCGCAAATCTCTATCAACTGATCCGCCCCGATTGCCACGATCATCAAGTGATCGAAATCCAGTAGAACCTTTCTAAGAAAACTCAGCGCGAAAGGTATTGTCTTTGCTTTTGGGTGGCGCAGCGCTTTCAGCGCTGCGATAGCAGCTTTATTTTGTTCCGCCTTCAGGCGCGGAGGTCCGCCCTCCAACGGCAAACGACCTTTTCCAAAACCCCTTCAACCCGACCATGAGATGTACCGAGGGCCAGTCATGCGGGCTTCACGCCGCTCAAGAGATTCCGCAACTCTTCCAGCGATTCCACCCGCGCCACTCCCTTGTCGCGATAAGCGCCCGCCACATCCATCAACGTCGCCTGCATTCCCGCGCCAGTCGCGCCGAGATAGTCCACCGAATAAACATCGCCAACATAAAGGCTTTCTTCGGCGCGCGCATCCATGCTCTTCAGCGCATGCCGAAAAATCTCCGGATGCGGCTTTTCATAGCCCACAAATCCGGAATCCGTAATCGTTCGAAAGCAATCCGCAATTCCGCAGCGCTCCAGCACGTCTCTGATCCCACCATCCGCATTCGAGATAACCGCGATCGGATACAGTTCGCCGATCCGCCGCAACTGCTCCGCCGTCCCCGCCGGAATCCTGTCCCAGTTACCTGAAGTACGAATCGCCGCCACTAACTGATCGCGCAGCCCCTCATCATCAACCCCAATTTCAGCAAGCAGCTGCGAATAGAACATCCACCAGAAACTTTGGTCAGTGCTGCCATTGCTCGCAAGCATCCCATCGAATTTATTCTTAGTACGACACTCCAAATCACGCAGGTGCTCATCGTCGACGGCAACGCCACGTTCGGCAAGAGGCCCGTGAATCCGCTCCCGGTTTGGAAAGAGCAGAGTGTTCCCCACGTCAAAAAAAACCACTTTGATTCTCGAGTCCATGCCTTCGTGTACCTTCGTGCCCTTGGTGGTGAACGCTCCCGTGGTTAGCGCCGATAATGCCGCAATTCCGCAGCAAAGCTACTCCAATGCATTAAACTGAAAACTTTGCCGATGTAGTAAGTGGAACTGAAAGGTCATGGCCCAACTCCGAGTCGTCGTCCTCTGGCACCAGCACCAGCCCTTCTACAAGGATCTGGTGACCGGACAATATCGCCTGCCCTGGACGCGCCTCCACGCCCTCAAAGATTACTACGGCATGGTGAAATTGCTCGATGAGTTCCCCCAGGTTCACCAGACTTTCAATCTCGTTCCCTCCCTCATCACGCAAATTCAGGATTATGTTTCGGGCGACGCGCAAGACCCGTTCCTTCAGGTCGCGACCAAGCCCGCCAAAGATCTTACCCAGCAGGAGCGCCGCTTCGCCCTCCAATATTTATTCCAGGCGAATCCAGTAAACGTCATCGGGCGCTATCCTCGCTATCGCGAACTCTGGGAAAAATTTCACGGCGCCGACGCCCTGCCCGAGCGCGCCGAAAAATATTTTCAGGACCAGGATCTCATCGACCTGCAAGTCCTCTCCCAGATCGGCTGGTTCGACGAATACTTTCTCGAAGAAAAAGACATCGCCGAACTCATCCGCAAAGGCCGCAATTACACGCTTGAAGACCAGAAGTTTGTCATGACGCGTGAGCGCGAACTGCTCGCTGAGGTCTTGCCCGTCCACGCCAGAGCGGCCAAAAAAGGTCTGATCGAAATTTCGACCTCGCCTTTCTATCATCCCATTTCGCCGCTGCTCTGTGACACGGAGGTGGGCGCGGTCTCTTCTCCCGGCCTACCCTTGCCGCAAAACCGTTATCGCCATCCCGATGACGCCCGCGAACAACTGCTCCGCGGACTCGATCTTCACAAAAAGGTTTTTGGCGTACGCCCCAAGGGCGCGTGGCCGTCCGAAGGCAGCGTCTCCGAAGAGACTCTATCGATCGCCTGCGAACTAGGCATCAAATGGATGGCGACCGACGAAGGCGTCCTCGGACGCAGCCTCGGAATCGATTTTTCGCGCGATGGCTACGGTAACCTGAATTCAGATCTCGCCCACAAGCTCTACACCATCTATCGCTACGAAAACGGCGACACGCGGATGAATATGATCTTCCGCGACCATACCCTCTCCGATCTCATCGGCTTTGTATATTCCGGCATGTCGCCGCAGGATGCCGCCAACAACCTGATTCACAAAATCAAGCAGTCGGCTCAGCCCATTCTGTCGAACGGTCAGGATGCCATGGTCCCCATCATCCTCGATGGCGAAAATGCCTGGGAATACTATCCGAATTCCGGTCGCGAATTCCTCCGCCGATTTTACGAGGCGCTGCAAAACGATCCCGGCATGGAGGCCGTGACCGTCAGCGAAGCCATCGCCCGCCAGCGCAATACCAGCCCTCTGAAAACGCTCGTGCCCGGCTCCTGGATCAACGCTAACTTCAATGTCTGGATCGGCGCGCCCGAAGACAACAAGGCGTGGGATTATCTCTATCACGCGCGCAATTTCTACGCCCAGGCTGCGCCCGACGCCACCGAGAAGCAACGCAAGCTGGCCTATGAAGAAATCCTCATCGCCGAGGGCAGCGACTGGAACTGGTGGTACGGCCCCGAGCATCATTCCGCCAACGATCGCGACTTCGACGAACTCTATCGCAAACATCTTTCCAACGTTTATCAGGCATTGGGCGCAACCCCGCCAGATTATCTCCTGCAGCCGATCAGTGGAGAAGCGGTGCGCCCTTCCTTCACCGCGCAAAGCGCCTATGTCCATCCAAAAATCACCGGCGACATGGTCCGCTATTTTGAGTGGATGGGCGCAGCCAGTTATAAAGCCGATCAACGCTCCAGCGCCATGCACGGCAAGCGCTTTCTGATGGATGCAATCTTCGCCGGCATCGACGAAAGGTTTGTCTACGGCCGCCTAGATTTTGCCGGCAAAGTCCCCGAAGATCCCTTTGATGTCGTCGTGAACTTGGAAAGCTGGTGCAACCATGCCGCCAAGCCCCGACGCGAATTGCGACTCGACGCCTCCGTGAAAGCCGGCAAAATAGAGTCGTGGAAGATAACGCCTGAAAAAAACAAATCCGCCGCTGAGTCAACCGATTCAGAAGACGTTCCGCGCGTGGCTCTTTCGAAGAACTTCGAGTTCCGCGTTCCTCTCGCCCGTCTGCTTGCCGCTCCGCTCGACATCGAAAAAATTCGCGGGCCGCAATCCTCTGACCTCCTCACCGTGCGTCTGCGCCTGCGCTTCAGCCTGTGGCAAAACCAGCTTCCCGTAGACGCCCTGCCGGTAGAGGGATGGATGGAACTAGAGCTCCTAGCCGAAGAAGACCTGTTAGCCGCCGGCAGTTGAGCCAAAAATTACGCAGGCCCGGACGCCCTCGTCCGGGCGCGCGAGCGGAGACTCGCCCTTTGTCACCGCCACTTACTGTCCGCTGCTCGCAACCGCCCCAGTCATCGTCATCGGCCGATTCAGTTCCATCACCATCTCAGTCCCCGCGGGCAGCATCGCCGAACGATGCTTTCCCAGCCAGTGTGCAACCGTCACCGTAGCTCCAATCGCTCCGCCAATGAGCAAGCCTTTACCTCCGCCCGCCAATCCGCCAATAATCATTCCTCCGCCCGTGCCAATGCCGATCTCAGTGAGATCCTTCGCGTCGACGCCGTCGCCTTTAAACCGCCCTTCCGTATCCACGTCCGTCCCGTGTCGCCGGTTGGTGTCGATCAACGACGCGTTCAGCGTGAACCGGTCTCCATTCGGCAGCACCATATTTTCCGGGAAGATCGCGATCGTCGGCTTGCCCGCAATCCGCCGCGGTTCGCTCGTCTTCGTGACCCGCCCCTCGATCGTCGTCCCAATCGGGATCACTGTCTTCCCATCCATCACCACCGCCTCAGATACCCTGGCCGAGAACGGATCTCCCGCCTTCGAACTGAAAGTTGCCAGCGTAGTCTCCAACTTCATCTTGACCGCAGTCCCGCTAGGCAGAGCCGTCTGCGCGCACGCGAAGCTGGCAATCAAGAGGCTAGCCATCAAGAAGCTAGCCATCAGAACGACCGATGAAAGTGAAAGTGCCTTCTTCATATCGCCTCTTACCTCCAAAATTCGGTTATTCGTCAAGAACTTCCACAAAAGATTTCCTCTGTGAACCTCCGTGCCCTCTGTGGTTAACACTCTCTCCCATCCAGCAGAAGAATCTAACCCGACAAAGTCCGCACCGCCTCATCCAGCGGCGCCCGATCCATCTGATTGTCGCTGCGGTAGATGTACCGCACCCGGCGCTCCCGATCGATCACCAGCGCAGCCGGACGCGCAATATTGATGCCATCGGTCCCCAGCGCGTGATGCAGTCCGTACTCTCGAGTTACACTGCGATCCTCGTCGAGCAGAAAAACGCTGGCAATCGGATGCTTCTCGAAGAATCGCCCAGGCTTCCAAACTCCATCGCGCTTCTCAGCCGCGATAAACACCAGCTCCGCCCCCGCCGCTTTAATCTCCGGAATCCGCAACTCAAACTGAGTCATGCGCTTCACGCAGTTCGGTCACCAGGTCCCGCGCACAAACTCCAGAATCAACTTACCCTTCGCAAGCAAGCCATCGAGGGTGAAAGTCCCTTCACGATTCGCCGCCCCCAGCGAAAAATACGGGGCGAGCGAACCGATCTCCAGAGTTTCTGTATGGTTCTTCACCTTGATATCGACTCTAAGCGAGCGTCAGATCAGGAACAATAACGTCCGGGATACGTGGGGATCGCCTCCGACAAAAAGTTCAGCCCTGGCGCAGCACCGGCTTTATCGGCGTCCGATATAATTTCGCTTTACTCGTTAGAGACGCCGCAACCTCGTCCCTGCGATTAATTGATTCTGTCTTTCAAATCCATCAGACGAAATAAAAGGACGCCCTCATGCCCATCACCAGCATCGCCGATATCCGCGGACGCCAGGTCCTCGACTCCCGCGGCAACCCCACCGTAGAAGCTCAGGTTTTTCTCGACGGAGGCGCCAACGCCAGCGCCATCGTTCCGAGCGGCGCCTCCACCGGCGAACACGAAGCCGTAGAACTCCGCGACGGCGACAAAACTCAATATCTAGGCAAGGGCGTTCTCCAAGCCGTAGCCAACGTCAACGGCGAGATCGCCGAAGCTCTCAGCGGATCCGACGCCGCCGACCAGCGCACCCTCGACGCCCGCCTAATCGAACTCGACGGCACGCCCAACAAAAGCCGTCTCGGAGCGAACGCCATCCTGGCCGTCTCCATGGCCGCCGCCCGCGCCTCCGCCAACGCCTGCGACCTCGCCCTCTATCGCTACCTCGGCGGAGCCGCCGCCAACGTCCTGCCCGTCCCCATGATGAACATCCTCAACGGAGGCGCGCACGCCGACAACAACGTTGACTTCCAGGAGTTCATGGTCATGCCCATAGGCGCGCCCTCATTCTCCGAAGCGCTGCGCTGGGGAGTAGAAGTTTTTCAGACGCTAAAAGGCGTCCTGAAAAAGCGCGGCTACAACACCGCCGTAGGCGACGAAGGCGGTTTCGCTCCCTCCGTAAAATCAAACGTAGAAGCCATTGAAGTCGTCCTGGAAGCCATTCAGCAAGCTGGCTACAAGCCCGGTGAAGAAATCTCCATAGCCCTCGACCCCGCCGCCAGCGAATTTTACGAAGACGGAAAATACGTCTTCAAAAAATCCGACAAGTCGGCGAAGAGCTCCGAAGACATGGTTCGTTACTGGGAAAAATGGGTGAAAGACTATCCCATAGTCTCGCTAGAAGACGGCCTCTCCGAAAACGATTGGGACGGCTGGGCCCTCCTCACCAAAGAGCTAGGCGACAAGATTCAGCTCGTAGGCGACGACATCTTCGTCACCAACATTCAAATTTTCGGCGAAGGCATCGAGAAGGGAATCGCCAATTCCATCCTGATCAAGCTCAACCAGATCGGCACCGTAAGCGAAACACTCGACGCCATCGACCTGGCTCGCCGCAGCGGATACACCTCCGTAATCTCCCATCGCTCTGGCGAAACCGAAGACACCTTCATCGCTGACCTCGCCGTAGCTACCGGAGCAGGTCAAATCAAAACCGGCTCCGCCTCCCGCACCGACCGGATCGCCAAGTACAACCAATTGCTGCGGATTGAAGAAGAGTTAGGCGGCGCGGCGAGATTCTTGGGAGTAAAGGCGCTGAACTATAAAGGGTAGAATCCAGATCAGGAGTGGCGCGTTGGTTTATTTATTGCCGATCGTCATTGTCTTGGCGATCTATGTCGCCCATCTGGTGCGAAGACATCGGTTGCGCAAGAGAATTGCGGAATGGGCGAAGGGTCGAAAACGCTTACCTGACGACGAGTTTTGTATCGCATTAGGCTTACCTTCGATCACGAAGCACGCGGCCATATCCGTTCGAGCGACTGTGGGCGATGCCGTGCGGATTCCGAAGGATCTTATCAGCCCCAACGACGCCATTGCCCAACTTGAAAAAGTCGGCGATCCTTCGCATCCATCAACGGCGGACTATTTCGAAGACATGTGGTCGATAGTCAGCCCAAAGGACAATGTCCAACTGACCACAGTGCGCGACTTCGTGGTCGAGTTCGGACCGAAAGTTAAGTAACTTTCGACTGTAGGTAAAGCCCCGCTGCTTCGCTACAATTACTACATGAAAGTCTCTGTCGAAGACGCGAAAAATAGGTTTTCCGACATGCTCGATCGCATCGGTATGGGTGAAGAGGTCATCATCACGGAGAAAGGTGAACCTATCGCAAAACTCGTTCCGATGCCTGCGACAATGAAGAAACGCAGAAGGCTCGGCTCCGCGAAAGGCGAGTTCACCATTCCGGACGACTTCAACGACCCGCCTCCGAAAGAGATCGAGGATCTTTTCTACGAATAAAGAGGAATCGACAAAGTGTTTAGCTGAAAACTGACAACTGAGAACTGAAAGCTCCCCTAGAACCCCATCCGATCATCGGCTGAAGGCCCATAAGTCGAGGGCACCGGCGTATCATTCAGCCGCAGATACACTCCCAGTTGCGCGCGATGATGTACCAGATGATTGAGAAACATCTGCCGGTAGGCGAGAAAGCGCGTCCCGCTAAAAATCGGCTTATCTCCGAAACTCAGCTTCCAGGGTTCGGTCCACGCCTCATCCTTCGTGTTCTTGAGCGCGGTGCGAGCCAGCGCCGCGCCTTCATCAAAAGCCTTGACCAGTTGCGCCGCGGATTCAAACGGCACCGGTGGCATCTTGGTCTTGCCAAAATCAAGTCCGGGAGTAGTAAGAATAATCGTTCCAAACCCCGCCAACTGCGCCACATGCGGAGCAAGCTTGTTCAGCGGCGCCGATTTGGCGTGCGGCGTAAAATCCGGCTTACTAGTCGGAACGCGTTCCAGCATCGTTCGCGTCTTCTTAATCTCTTCGTCGAATTCCGTCAGGAGCAAATCATTGATTGCCATGTTTATCCTCAAGAATGGTTTCTGCAATAGTATGAGATGTGCGGTTCGCTTGAGTTGATTCAGTATCCACTGACCGATCAGCGAAGAGCCAGCAGCGAACAGCGAGGAGCGAAAAGCGATCCTATGTCCCGTCCTAAACCTCTAGTCTTAATCATTCTCGACGGCTGGGGATACCGCGCCGAAACCAAGGCCAACGCCATCGCCCTCGCGCGCAAGCCCGTTTACGATCGCCTGCTGCGCGAGTATCCGAATACGCTCATTCATACCAGCGGCCCGTTTGTCGGATTGCCCGAAGGCCAGATGGGCAACAGCGAAGTCGGCCATCTCAACATCGGCGCCGGTCGCATCGTTCATATGGACATCACGCGCATCGATCTGATGATCCAGAACGGAGAATTCTTTTCCCACCCCGTCCTCGTCGAAGCGATGAAGAACGCTCGCATTAGCGGCCGCAAGCTACATCTCTTCGGCCTCGTCTCCGACGGCGGCGTGCATTCGCGGCAAGAACATTTACATGCGCTTCTGAAAATGGCGAAGCAGCAGGGAGTCGATCGCGTCTTCGTCCACGCCTTCATGGATGGGCGCGACACTCTGCCCACGAATGGCGCCGGCTATCTCGAACAACTTCAGCAGAAGATGCGCGAATACAACTCCGGCAAAATCGCAACCGTCAGCGGCCGCTACTACGCCATGGACCGCGATCGCCGCTGGGAGCGCATCGCCAAAGCCTACAGCGCGATGGTCGATGGCAAAGCCGAAGGCGGAACTTCCGCCGATCCCGTGCAGGGCATGAAGAATTCCTACAACAAAGATGTGACCGACGAGTTCGTAGTGCCGTTTGTCAGCACAGATAGTCGTGGCGAGGCACTGGCTAAAATCAGCGACGACGACTCCTGCATCTGTTTCAACTTTCGCGCCGATCGCGTGCGCGAAATCACCCGCGCCCTCTGCCGCAACAGCGGCCTCAACGACAAAGGCGGAAGCGATTTGCCAGGCGCTGCCGAACTAGACACAACGATCCCGCGCGACAGCGTACCGAAGAATTTGAAATACGTCTGCATGACGCGCTACGACAAAAACTTCAACTTGCCGATAGTGATTCCACCCGAGACGATGACCCACATTCTAGCGAACGTCATGGGCGGCCTGAATATGCGCAACCTGCGGGTTGCAGAGACCGAAAAGTACGCGCACGTCACCTACTTTTTCAACGGAGGAGTCGAGCAGCCCTTCCCCGGCGAAGATCGTGTAATGATCCAATCGCCCAAGGTTGCAACCTATGACTTGAAGCCGGAAATGAGCGCCGCCGGAATCGCCGAAGCCGTAGTAAAAGCCACGAATGACGGCACCTTCGACGTGATCATCGTAAACTTCGCCAATGCCGACATGGTAGGCCACTCAGGAAAAATTGAGCCGACTGTGAAGGCCGTCGAGACCGTCGATGCCTGCCTGGGCGAGATCGAAAAGGCAGTCCGAGCCAAAGGCGGAGCCATGCTGATCACCGCCGACCACGGCAACGCCGAAATGATGATCGATCCCGCAACTGGCGGCCCGCACACTGCCCACACCACCAATCCAGTCCCGTTCATAGTGATGGCCGAGGACGCAAAACAATATTCGCTGAAGCCCAACGGCTCGCTCCGCGATATCTCTCCAACCATCATGGGCATGCTCGGCATCGACGAGCCCAAAGAAATGACAGGAACAGATTTGCGGGTAAAGAATCGGGTGATCGGATGATCGGGACGTCTAAGGCCAAGAACATCGAATCATCTGGAATTAACTCTGCGACAGGATAGCTGCCGACGCTGTTTTCAAATCACCCGATTGCCCGATTCAAATTCTGATTTTCGTCCACCATCGTTACCAGGATCGCAGCTGGCGCTATTTAGGCGTCGTGCCTTCCAGCCCGCGATATTTCAGCATGGCTTTTGAGTTGGGCGGCGCGCCTCGCCACTTCTCATACATTTTGGCCAAGTCTTCGGTGTTGCCGCGCGACAGTACCATCTGGCGGAAGCGGTCGCCGTTCGCTCGCGTTAGTCCGCCGTGTTCGTTGAACCACTCATAGCCGTCGTCGGCTAGCATTTCAGTCCAGAGATAGGCGTAGTAGCCGGCGCTGTAGCCGCTCTCCCAGATGTGGCTGAAGTAGCTTGAGCGGTAGCGGGGCGGCACGTAGCCGACATTGAGGTGAGTTTTATCGAGCGCCTGCTTCTCGAATTCGTCGGGATTCTGCAGCGGAGCCGTCGGCGGTAGGAAGTGCCATTGCATGTCGAGTTCGGCGGCGGCGAGCAACTCGGTCATCGAATAACCTTTGTTAAAGGCTTCTGCCTTCTTGATCTTTGCGGCGAGAGCTTCGGGCATGGGCGCGCCGGTCTTATAGTGCTTCGCGAAGTGCGCAAAAATCGTGGGATAAAGAGCCCAGTGCTCGTTGAACTGCGAAGGAAACTCGACGAAGTCGCGCGCGGTCGAAGTGCCGGAGAGAGTGGGATATTTGGAGTCGGAGAACATTCCATGCAGCGCGTGGCCAAACTCATGGAACATGGTGACGACGTCGGTGAAGCTAATCAGCGCGGGTTCGCCCGCCGCAGGCTTCGGCAGATTGGCGACGTTATAGACGACCGGAGTTGTCCCCATCAGGTGCGACTGGCCTACAAACTGAGACATCCAGGCTCCGCCATTTTTGTTGTCGCGCTTGAAATAATCGCAGTAGAAGAGAGCCAGGTGTTTGCCATCGGCGTCAAACACTTCGAAGACGCGGACATCGGGCTGGTAGACGGGAATGTCGTGGCGCTCTTTAAAGGTGATCCCGTATAGCTGCGTGGCGGCGTAGAACACGCCATTCTGCAACACGCTGTCGAGTTCAAAGTAAGGCTTTACCTCGGCGTCATCAATATCGTAGCGAGCCTTGCGTACTTGCTCAGAGTAGAAATTCCAATCGTAGGCCTGGACTTGGAAGCCGCCCTTCTGCGCGTCGATGACCGACTGAATGTCAGCGGCTTCGCGCCCGGCCTGCGCGGTTGCAGCAGGCACGATGGCATCCATAAACTGCAACGCCGCTTCCGGCGTTTTCGCCATCTGATCTTCAAGCTTCCACGCGGCAAAACTGGGAAAGCCCAAAAGCTTCGCTTTCTGCGCGCGAAGTTGCGCGAGGCGAGCGATCGTGTCGCGGGTATCGTTGGCGTCGCCGCGCTCAGCGCGGTTCCAGGAATGCTCGAAGATAGCCTGGCGCGTGGCCCGGTTGCTCAGCGAAGTGAGATCGGGCTGCTGCGTAGTGTTCTGCAGCGGAACGACAAAGCCTTCGACTTTGCGATCCTTGGCAGTCTGCGCGAGCGCCGCTATGCGCGCATCGGAGAGGCCGGCCAGCGCGGATTTGTCGGTAGTGACGTACGCGCCCGCCTTGGTGGCAGCCAGCAGCTTGGTGTTGAAAGCGTCCGACAGCGTGGACATCTCTTCGTTGATTTTCTTAAGCTCCGTTTTGTCGGCTTCGGAGAGATTGGCGCCGGCATGCACGAAATCGTCGTAGTAGCGTTCGACAAGGCGGAGCGCCTCCGGATCAAGATGAAGCTCGGCGCGCTGCTTATAGATTGCGGCCACGCGCGCGAACAGCTTCCCGTTGAGATAAATGAAATCGTGCTGTGCGGCGAGTTTGGGAGCTTCGATGCTTCTGATCTTTTGCAGAGTCGGGTTAGTGTTCGCGCCTGTGATTCCAAAGAAGACGGAGGTGGCGCGATCGAGCAACTGTCCGCCCTTTTCCATGGCGACGATGGTGTTCTCAAAAGTCGGAGCGGCGGGATTGTCGGCAATGGCCTGGACCTCAGCCTGCTGCTGCGCCATGCCCGCCTCGATCGCGGGCTGGAAATCGTCGTCCTTTATTTTGTCGAAGGGCGGAGCGTGAAAAGGCAGCGCGCTGGGTGCATAAAAAGGATTGTCCGGGCCGAAGTCAGCGGTGGCCGCGAGCGCGGAATTGACGGAACTGATAGCGACGGCTCCGAGCGGAAGAAGTGTGGTAAGAAATAAGAGCATAGTTTTGGCGATTCTTGGTCGAGCCGAACTAATCATTCGATTGGATTCCTCGTATCAATAATTGTAAATGGCGGAAGGAGAACTAAGAGGGTGCGTCTTTCATTCGCGTAAAAATATTCAGCTTCCGAAGATGCATGTCCGAAGATCAGTGTCCAATCACTCCCGCAGCCCACGCCAGCACCGCAATTCCTAGCACGATGCGATACACAGCAAACGGAGCGAAGCCGTGTTTGCGCACCCAGCCCATGAACCACGCGACCGCCGCGTAGGCGACTATGAACGAAACAACGAAGCCAATGCCGAGAATGACCCATTCATGACTCGTCATTTGCGCGACGCCGATAGGATTTTCGTCTTTGCCGCCGTGGATTGACTTGAAAAGCGTATAGAGCGTGGCCATCGCCATCGTTGGCATGGAGAGAAAGAAGGAGAACTCAAGAGCGGCGGCGCGCGACATTCCCGCCAGTTGTCCCGCTGCAATCGTCGACATGGAGCGCGAGGTGCCCGGAAAAACGCCGGAGAGAATCTGGCAGGCGCCAATCCACACCGCCTGGACGCCGTGGATGTCGTCCATTTTCCAGGTGTGGATGGGAGAGCCCGGCGCGCCAGGCCCAGCTTTTTCCCACGGAGCTTTCATGGCGTCAATGATCCACATGATGATGCCGCCGAGCAGCAGAGCCGTTCCCATCACCCAAAGACTCTCGAGATTCTTGCCGATCACTTTGGTCAGCAGGTAAGATGGCCCGGCAGTAATCACGAAGGCGATCATGACCAGGCTCAGGGGATGAGTCAGGATCGTGCAATCCTTTTTCTCGCCTTCCGGAAATGTGGAAAAGAGCTTGACGATGTGGCCCCAGAAATAAATCGGCAGCACGAGAATCGCGCCCAATTGAATGACGATGGAGTACATCTTCCAGTAGCCGCTATCGAGCGGCACGTGCAGCAGAACCTCGGAAAGGCGAAGATGCGCGGTGGAACTGACGGGAAGGAATTCGGTGAGTCCTTCGACAATTCCTAAGAGCACGGATAGAAGATAGTCGCTCAAGTGTTTCTCCAAAGTGATATTGCTGTGTCAGTGCTTCATTGTCGCAACTTCCGCGTACCTGCGGAAGAAACTATCTGGCTTCCACTCCGGCCGATGGTCGCCGTTGGCGACATTGATGAGCAAAGCTCTGACGATCTCTTCATATTTCGCGGCTGTCGCCAAATCGACGGGCTGATTCACATCGTCGGACGGCGCGTGGTAGCGCTGCGTCAGCCAGTCTTTGAAAAGCTGCACTTCGGCAGTTCCCGGCTGGGGAGCGACGCTCAGGATCACTGACGGGATGCCGTGGCGTATGAAGTTGTATTGATCGCTGCGCACAAAAAGGTTACGCAGCGGCTCGGGATCGGGCTGAACCTTTACGCCGAGCGATTGCGCGATTTCGCGAACGCGGTCCCCAAGATCGGAATCGTCGAGCCCGAGCACGGTGACGAGCTTCAGCGGGACGATAGGCAGGAACATATCGACATTGACATCAGCGACGATGGATTTCGGCGGAACCGTGGGATGGGCGGCGAAATATTTCGAGCCGAGTAGACCTTTTTCTTCTCCGGTGACTAAGACGAGGAGGATGGAGCGGCGCAATTTTTCCGGATTCTTCTGAAAGCTCGCCGCCATGTCGAGGGTCAGCGCGCTGCCGGAACCGTTATCCATGGCTCCGTTGTAGATGCGGTCGCCGTTGATCGGCTCTCCGATGCCGATGTGATCGAGGTGCGCGGAGAGGACGACATATTCATCCTTCAGGGCCGGATCGCTGCCGGGAATTTTGGCGACGAGGTTGGCCGATTCGATTCTGTTGACATCAACTCGCGTTTTCGCCGCGAGCGAAACCGTGAGCGGAAAATGTGGCAGCGCCTTGCGCTCTTTGCCCAGGGCGGCGATTTCTTCGAACGTATGGCCGGAGCCGGCGAAAAATTTCTCGGCGCTGGCGGGATTCACAGTGACCGCGATCTTCGCGCCCGCCGTTTCGTTGAACTCGGGATAGTCGAGATCCATAGAGGGATGTGCGCGATTCAGCGCCATACGCGACCACGGAATATCCATCGAGGCGGGGTTCGGCACCGAGACGATGCCGATGGCGCCAGCGGCCCGCAGCACCTTCCAGCGCTCGGCTGCGGTCTGATAATGGGATGCCAGCGCGCCGGGAATTTCGGAGGGCGATCCTGCAAGAATCACAATGATCTTGCCGCGAACGTCGAGGCCGGCGAAGTCATCGTAATTTTTCTCGGGGACTTTGAGTCCGTATCCCGCGAACACAAGCGGTGCTTCAACCTCCGGTGCGGGCATGACACGCGTGCTAATGATCGCATCTTCGCCGAGAGTGAGCGGCTCGCGGTGGCCGTCCCGGACGAGGGCGAGGCTGCAATCTTTCTCGACAATCTGCCGCGACACAAATTTGACCGGCTGATAGTAGCCGTTTACTCCGGCCGGTTCTGCGCCCGCTCGCTTGAGTTGCTCGACAGCGTATTTTTGCGCTTCGCGCTCACCGCGGCTGCCGGTATCGCGGCCTTCAAGTTTGTCGTCAGCGAGGAACTTGATGTGATTCCACCAGGTCTGGCCGTCAAAATGAGAAGACGATTGGGCCGCGGCGGAAAATGTCAACAACAGTACAAGCAATACCGCAGAAAACTTAATTTTCATGAAACCCTCAGTTAGCAAAGGTTTCTAGGATAGCAGGTGGGGATGCGCTGCTGTCATCTCGGACCGTGCCATCTCTATAGCGAATCGAGAATTGCAACGGCGGGGACCACGGCCGAACTGCGCTCGGCTTCGATCCTTCGGGGGCTAAAGGATGTTTTTAGAACTCGTAATGCACTCCAAGGGTTACGTTGTTTGCATGGAAGCTCCGAGGAGCCGCGAACCCGTAGGCCGGACCGCTCATTGCAGTATTAGGCAGCGTGCTGCAGAGCACGACCGGGGCAGGGGTAGTCGGCGTCGGGAGCGTGCTGGATGTATTGCAATACTGTGCTCCCGAAGGACCGCCCTCGCCGTAGCCGAAGTAGTTATACTCGCCCTTCCAGACCAGATTCTTTCGCATCGCATAGGAGAGATTCACAAAAGGCGACTGGTAGTTTGAGACCAGCGATCCGTTCACATCGCGCGGATCGTTGAAGAAGCGGCTGCCATTGACCGAGCTTATTCGGTAGCCGATGTTCGAGTGGAACTTGTCGATCGGCGAAAGAGCCAAGGCCACTCACGCGTACTGCGTTGGAGCGTTCATGAAGTCCCTAGCCGGACCAAAAGTATAAGCCCCAACTCCCCCGCGGGGAGTCGGAGATGGGCAAGCCACGCCGGTGGGCGTCGCGGCGCCCGGTATGGTGGGGCTTGAGGCCGTGCCCAGAAAACAGATGTTGGCCGCCGTGTACACGTCGCTGTAGGCATAGCTGACGTCGAACCCATAGTGCTCGTTCGGCATCAAGTCGGCGTTCAAACTCACGATGCGGCTATGATCGACGTGCTGGAGCGGGCCATCAACGGACACTGTGCCTGTATTGTTCGTATTGTTGTGGCGCTCGAGGTCGTTGTACGCGCCGGAGAACGTCGCCCAGGTCTTCGGCCGGTAAGTGGTGTGAATTCTGTAATGCTGAAGCTCGCGGGGTGCGACTGGAGTGAGGACGTTGTCGGCGTACAGAACTTCGACCGAGCCGTTGATGTTCCAGTTGGTCATCGGCCGCATAGCGACACCGAAGGTACCGCCGTTCTCGTTGATGGTAAAGTTGGAGATGCCGGCCAGGTACCCCGTGGTGTTCGCGGCACCTTCGCCGATGTCGTGCTGCTGGTGGTGCCAGGTGAGCGTGAATACGGTGCGATCCGTAAGGTCGTACGCCGCTGTGAGGTTGTTCGTGATGAACTTCTGGCCGAAGAAATCAAATAGCGGCGTAGCGACGCTCGGACTGCCTTCAAACGTAGGGGTTGGCTTGTTCGTGATCGGGTTGATCGGAGTGTTGTACACCGTGGTGGTTAACGCCGTGCTATTGATGCTGGGGGTTGCGGCAGTCACGGTGGTTAGACTCGTCATGTTGGCAACTCCCGGCTGGTGCACATTCGAGTAGTCGACCTGATCGGAGATGCTGAGCTTCTTCAGCACCTGCCAAGTGACGCCGTAGTCGGTCGCGATCACTTCCCGCTTGGCGTAGGCATTGCCGGCATACGTGGACTCGCGGTTCGTTCCCGCCAGACCCTGGAAGTCATCGTAGTAGTTCGCCAGGCTCGTGTTCGCCTTGGTGTAGCGAAGGTTGCCGTTCATCGTAACGTTCTTGATGCTGGAGCTTTGTAAGCGGAAGATTTCGGTGGGGAAGATTTCGCGGGTGGGCTGGGAACGCGAATAGCTGGTAATCACATTGCACGCCGGATCGACGATGGGGAAACCGTTCGGAGTCAGCGCTGGGGAAATTGGGGAGGGTCCAACGCCGGCGTTGCAGGTGATGCCGACCGGCTTGTTGATCGGATTGTCGTAGTTTTGGAGCACCGCAACCCTTAATCCGTTCGCTTCCTGCAGGTTGAAATACTAGGGGCCCGCGTTGAAATAGGAATCGCCCTTGTAGTGAGTGATCTGCTCTTCGTAGGTCAACCGGGTCCGCGATACGGGCTTCCACTCGACCGATCCCGTCCAGTCATCGGTGCTGTTGCGCTGATACTCCTGGAGCAGCAGGTCGTAGGAGCCCGCAACCTGATAACCGCTGGGCGACTGGCTCGGACCCTGGAAGACGTTCTGTGAGTAGCCGACGCGGAAGGTCACCTTCGACAGCGGAAGCAGTGTAAGTTTCGTGTCCGTCATGCGGCGCACCGTGTTGAACATAAACGGCGATTGCGTCACCTGCGGCCACGCGTAGGAACCCGTCGGCGCGGCAGTGGGACCGATCGGAATCGACTGGCCGGGCGGAAGGTTCGGATTGCCCAGCAGGTTGTAGTCGAAGTACTGGCGGTCGCGGCGGAACAAGCCGGAAAAGTCGTAGAGCTTGCCCTTGGAAAAGTCCAGCTTGGCAACGTTATACGGATCGCCGCCGAGCCCGCTGGCAAAGGCCTTCAAGTGATCGACGAGGGTGTTCTTCGTGCCCGGCAGCGCGCGCAGTTCATAGCTCTCGCCCAATATGCGCGGACCGGACTGCTGGTTGACCAGAGTGTCGTACATTTCACCGCTGCCGGCGACATTGACCACATGTCCGCCCAGATCGATCGACTCATGAAGCGTGTAGCCGTCCGGAGCCGCCTGGTGAGACACAAATATTGGAACTTGCGCGACGGCAGTACCCGCCATCAAGCCCAAAATGGCTGCGGCCATGCCCCCGACAATGCATCGGGCCGCCGCAAGAGAATGCATTTCACTCAACCGCCGGGTAATCCATTCTGTGGTCATCATATGAAAGCCTCACTTCGAAGAAACCTTGCTCGTCGCAACGTGGCTCGTCGAGACCTTGAATCCCTACGCGCAATCGAAACGCAACCGCGCCTCCGCAATTCTCCAGGCGCGTTGCAGTCCATGACTCCTACCTCGCGACTCCTATCTAAGGAACGCCGCATTCATGTTCGAGCCATGGATATAGGTATGGCAGTTCGTACAAGTTATGGTCTCCGACGACCCCGCGCCCATGCCGTGAATCGTGTTGTTAGCAACCCCGCTGTGGCACTGGTTGCAGAGCGGGTTGATGGCCGGCATGTTCAACATGCGGGGGTTCTGGGAACCGTGCGGAGTGTGGCATCCCACACACCCTTCGGCCTTGACCGCGACGTGTTCAAAGACAAACGGCCCGCGCGTCTCGGTGTGGCACTTGGTGCAGATCGCGTTCTGGTCGGCCGTGGACTTCACGTTGTTGGCCAGGAAGGTGCCGTGCACGTCGTGGCAATCGCTGCACACCATCAAGCCTTCGTTCACCTTGTGGTGGAACGGCATATTGAACGCCGGCTTAGTGTCGGCATGGCACTGGAAGCAGAGCGCAGGCTGCGGAGCCTTCAGCAGCGTTTCTTCTTCCTTGCCCTGATGAACGCTGTGGCAGCTGGTACAGCCAACGTTCGCCTTGGCGTGAGGCGAGCGGTCAAAGTTCGGGTGCGCTCCCGCGTGACAGGTGAGGCACTTGGCGTCAACCTCTTTGGCCGAGTGCTTCGCGGGATTGAATATCTTGCTGATGTCGCCGCCGCCGGCAACGTGGTCCGCGCCGGGCCCGTGGCAACTTTCGCAACCCTGGTGTCCCGGTTCCTTGTTGAAGGTGGTCTTCCAGTGCGGCGTTTTCTCCCACGCGTTATAAATCTCCTCGTGGCAGGTCTTGCAGGTCTCGGCGCCCACATACTTCGAGGCGTCGACGGCAGCCGCGCTCTTGTCCGCGACCGGCGCATGCGCCTGGTCAGAAGCGAAGGCGGCGACGCCGAAAAAACACGGAATCAAAAAGAGAAGAATTCGAGTGATCTTGAAATTTACTGGGATTAGCATGCGCGCGCCCCTCCTCAACACCGGCGCTTTGCCACGAATGGGTGAGAATGGTATTTCTAAGTTCACAGGTCCGACGTCGTCTGCCTTCATCTCATTCACCAAATCCGATCTCATCAGTTAGGCTCGCCCCAGCGCAAGATTGCGATTGGGCGCGTTCCTCCGCCCGATTCCGATAACTTCTCTCTGTATCGTGAGAATCTCTTTCGTGGCATAAATAACTCACAAACAGACCCTTCTATCTCGCCATAACTAACATCTATCGGCGGAAGATCGTTGCGCTTGAGCTCGGGATCGTCACTGCCGCTACCAAAAGGACGTAGCGAGTTTGATCGGACTACCGAGTAACAGGCGATCCTAAGAAAATTCACGATGTTTCGTCTGGTCAATTTGGCACACTTTCGAGATCGTCTAAGTGTCAACCATCACCGCGGACTCACGCTGCGATGGAGTTACCCCGCAATCGCCAGTTAACTCGTTGCGCTCCGACCGAGAACGACCGTGAAGATTGCCGATGCCGGTCTGCGACACCCGCACAACAAAAATGTGATGAATCCAAAAATGGTACGAAATGTCTTTGGCTGGTGATCAACGCCACGCCAGGGCGCTAACCCGCGCCCGTTTCGTAACGTGGCGCCCGCGTGGGTTTGACACTAGCCTCCCCGCAACCTACGATTTGCGTGATCATGCAGACTTCAAGAACCCAGTCCCGCCGCCAAACTTCCGCGCACCAATCGATGCGCATCGCGCCGAGGAACGTCGCGCCAGAGGATGTCGCAACAAAGATGGTGACAACAAAGCGCGCCGCAGCGAAGCGCCTCGCCACAAAGACGACTGCAATTTTGATTTCGGTCCTCGCCGTTGCTTTGCTCGCGTCCGCAGCACCGCCCGCAATTCCCAACGCCGACCCGCAGCGCTACCTCGATGACATCAAGGCGCTCACCACGCCGGCGATGGAAGGACGCGGCGCCGGCACAAAAGGTCTTACCCGGGCCGAGCATCTCATCGAGAAGCGTTATAAGACCCTGGGGCTCGAACCCGCCGGCACTAACTCCTACTTACAACCTTTTACCGTCATCACCGGAGCGCAGTTGAAAGGGAAGAACAGTCTCGCGATTGCGACTGGCGGCGAGAAACATGCCTCCGACAAGCACGAACTGGCGAAGAGTGACCTGAAGGTCAAGCAGGATTTTGTTCCCTTCAGTTTCTCCGCCTCGGGAACGGCGCGCGCAGCCCTGGTCTTTGCCGGATACGGCATCACCGCCGACGAATTTCATTACGACGACTACGCCGGCGTCGACGTCAAGGACAAGATCGTTATCGTAATGCGCTATGAGCCTCCCTCGTTTGCGAAAGGCGGCGATCATGCCGCCACCAATCAGGCCGCGACGAATCAGGTGATGACGCAGCATTCCCAGCTAGTAACGAAAGCCATCAACGCTCGTAACCACGGCGCCAAGGCGCTCGTGCTCGTGAATGGCAAGTTGGGAGAGGGGGAAGAAGATCTGCTCACGCGCTTCGGCAGCGTGAGCGGACCGGAAAATGCGGGAATTATTTTTCTTCAAGTAAAGAATGACGTCGCTAACAGCTGGCTGAAGGCCGCGGGCAAATCGCTCGCCGAATTGCAGAAGCAGATTGACGATTCCTCGAAGCCCGCGTCGTTTGCGTTGCCCGAGAACCAGTCCGCGGCGATCGACGTGACCATTCAAACGACACGAGCGACGGTGAACAACGTGCTCGCCTATCTGCCCGGCAAAACCGACGAGTATGTGATTGTTGGCGCGCACTACGATCACCTGGGGCGCGGCAATTTCGATTCGCTGGCTCCGTCGCAGATCGGCCAGATTCATCCCGGAGCGGACGACAACGCTTCCGGCACCGCTGGAGTGCTCGAGTTGGCGCGCCTGTTGGCGCCGATGAAAGGCCAGTTGCGGCGCGGAATTCTCTTCATGGACTTCGCCGGAGAAGAACTAGGTCTGCTAGGTTCAGCAGCGTGGGTGAAGGATCCAACCCGTCCCCTCGACAAGGCCGTGGCCATGCTCAATATGGATATGATCGGCCGCATCAAAGATCAAAAAGTTTACATCGGCGGCGTGGGCACGGGTTCGACGCTGAAGGCCGACGTCGAAGAGGCGGCGGCCAATTCAGGATTCAAGATCGAATATTCACCGGGAGGATATTCGTCGAGCGATCACACCTCATTCGTCGCGAAGAAAATTCCGGTGCTCTTTTTCTTCTCCGGCCTGCACTCCGATTATCACAAGCCCTCGGATACATGGGAGAAGATCGATCCGGTGGCGGCAACGCGTTTGCTCGGCGTGGTAGGTGAGACCGCCGAATTGTTAGCCGATGCCGAGGCGCGCCCATCCTTTATCGTAGTCGCCGAAGACAAGCCGGGCGGCGGCTCGGGAGGCGGCGGCTACGGACCCTATTTCGGATCGATTCCCGATTTCGGCCAGGTGGAGACAGGCGTGAGGTTCTCCGACGTAAAACCAAACTCGCCCGCCGCCAAAGCCGGCCTGAAAGCAGGAGACATCCTGGTCCAGTTCGGCGACAAACCGATCAAGAATCTCTACGACTTCACCGACGCCCTGCGCCGCAGCAAAGTCGGCGACGTAGTCGAAGTCAAAGTGCTGCGCGACGGCCAGCCGGTAACGGCGTCGGTGAAACTAGAGCAGCGGAAGTAGGCGGCCATCCGCCGGGATACAGCCGGTCAAACCGCAAGGGCGCGAAACATTCGCGCTGCGACCATCAGAAGGTGAAACGACCACCGATTGTTGGAGCGAAATTATTGTCAAAGTTATAGGGGACGCCGGGGCCGTGAGGGATGGCGATGGCCAGACCTCCGCTCACCCAGGAATAGGCGATTCCGGCGAAGGCGTCGAAACGCTTGGTGAAATGATGATCGGCGTAGAGCGATCCCTCGTTGAGAGTGCCGGCGCAGGAACTGCGGAAGCCGGCTGAGGCCGAGCACTCCGGCGGAGTGCGGAAATCATTCTGCCGCTGCTGATACCAGGCGAAAGTGAAGTCGGTCTTGCTGCGGTAAGTGTACTTCGCGCCCGTCCACCAGATGTTCACTAATTTTTCGGAATCGAGGTTGTTGTCTTCGACTCCGCTCATGATGTAACCGCCCTGGTCTTCGGCGCCGACGCCTAACGGGTTCGCCGGGTTGTTCTGCCAGATGTATTCGTATCCGGCAAAAAACTTGAACGGATTCCACACATACTTGACGGCGACCATGATGGCGTTGTTGTCGGTCACGATGCCATAGAGGGTGTCGTCCGTCGAAATCAGATCGGGGCCGAGTGCGTCGCCGCCGTTGATAGGGTTGGTATTGATGCTGTCAGTGAGCGACTGTGTATACCCCAGGTGCGGCGTCGCCGGACTCTGAGGCCCCAGCAAGGGATTCAAGACGCTGATCGCCTGGTTGTAATGCTGAAAGACGAGGTCGGCGGAGAACTTGCCCGGACCCCCGCCGACTTCTCCGCCGAGGTCGAATCCGTACGCATTGTTGTGCGCCGATTGCGGTGTGCAGGAGGTGGCAGTCCAGCCGGCATCGGGCGAGTAGCAGCCGGCAGAACCTGCGGCGAATTTATACATGGCGCCGAAATGGACTGGACCGTAGGCGATGCGATACTTCACGGCGTCGTCCCAGCGGGAGTCCTCGGTATCGCCGCCGCCGGCCATGGTGCCGTTATAGCCGATGTAGGAGAAGGCGTAGGAGCCGTTGGCGGGATCGTACTGCAGCATCGCATCCGTGCCGAGAGAGCGCTGACGGCCGAAGGTTAGCGTGCCGAAAAGCTTGGAGGATACACCGCCATAGTATTCGTCGTTGAAGGGCTGGCCGGCGCGCGCGCCGTCGATGGCTATCGAATAGCTGGCTCGGGGAAGGCCGTTGTTGATGATGTCTGTCTTTGACGCGTTGGCGAGCAGGCCAGACTGCGGATTGATGCCAGTGGACGCGTTGAACACCACTGACCATCCCGGCGCAAACGCTACCTTGCCCCTGACGCCGAGACCCGTCTGCTGCAGGTTATTCGGTGCGACGACGAATCGATGTTCATAGCCGTTGCGGTTGACCAGAGATTCGCCTTCATAGTTGTAGCCGTTTTCCGGTAAGCCGTGGCTGACCCAGCCGACGCCTACGTCATAGGCACCATAGAGCGTGATGCCGTGCCAGGTCAGCGTGCAATCGGTGGTGGCGAACTCGTGGCCGCTCGTGCAGGGGTCGGGGGTGTTCCGCTGCATCTTAATGTCGACCGTGGCGTCATGGCCAACCGCCAAGGTGATTCCGGTTAGCGTTACCCCGGCGAACCCTTGTTTTGCCGCTCGAACCTCGACCCGCCCTGGAGCCAAGGACACCTGATAGTGCCCCACGCCGTCTGTTGCGATCGTGCGCGTTTCGTGAGTGTCGACGTTCCTGATGGTCACCGCGACATCGCCAATGCCTGCACCGTTTTGGTCCGTCACCACGCCAGAGACGGTTTGCGCGTAGCACAGTGCGGAAGAAAGGGACACGATCAGGAGGGTGGAAAATCGGGCAGCCCAGCGCATGAAATAGCCTCCGGCAATTTGTTTGAGGAAAGCGAAGTGTAGTAGACATGCGCTTTTAATGTCAAATACGATCTTGTTATATATATATTGAAGAGCAATTTGGCTGGCGATATCGGGGCGAGCAGTGGTTGACCGTGACTGGCATTGGGGGTACGATTTCGTTCCGATGCGCAGCAGCGGCAAATCCAAAGCTGAAGCCGAAGAGCAACATGCTGACGAGTTGCTCCACCTGCGCGATGCCGCGCTCAAACTGGGCATCAGCTTTCCGACCATCAAGCAGTGGATTTACAAGCATAAGATTCGCAGCGTGCAAACGGCGGGCGGCCACCATCGCATCCCGCAGAGCGAAGTGGACAAACTGCTGTTCCGGACGCGCGGTCGAACTGAAAAAGAGCGGAAGGAAGTGATCCGTCGCGTCAGCGGACGCAATCAACTGGTCGGACGCATCGACTCGGTGCGCATCAGCGGATTAATGGCTGAGGTAAAGATTTCGATTGGCGACCAGCAGATCACGTCGATCATTACAGCCAATTCAGCCCGCGAAATGCAACTGAAGGCAGGGCAGACTGCGGCGGCGCTGATCAAAGCGACCGAAGTGATGATTCTGCGGGTCTGATCCGACGAGTGTGAGTTCGTGTGCCATGAGAAATCGCCTGTTCTATGCCGCCGCATTCGTTACCCTGACGCTCCAGGTTGTCCTTGCGCCGGCTCAACAACTCACCATTCAAGATGAGAGCGGAAAGCAGACTGTCCTCACGCGCGCCGACATCGAAACTTTACCCCGCGTGAAGGTCACGGCTGGAGCACCGAATTCGTCGGTGACGTTTGAAGCTGTAGTCACTGCCCACGACTTGTTTTGTGCTAGGGTTGATAGATCTGCACGTTGTTGAGAATACTCCCATACCATGAAGCCCAACCGCCGAAGCAGTACAACTGCCCTTTATACACTGCTGAGCCAGCGGCTATCGTGGGCTGCGGTATAGAAGCCAGCGACTTCCATGACTGCTTGGACAGTTTGAACGACTCTACCGTGGTTAGGGCCGACGCATGGCCGTCCCAGCCACCCGCCGCGTAGAGCTGTGTCCCGATCTTCGCCGCACAAGCGAAGCTGCGAGGCTCTGGGTCGGACGTGAGCGACGTCCAGGTATTTGTGGCAGCGTCGTAGCCTTCATTGTCTCCGGAGTCGCCGTTGTTGGTATATCCGTCGGCGGCCACAATCGTAAATCCCGTCAGCGTGGTTCCCATCAGCCCCACCGAGACTCCTTCTTTATCGATCAGCAGAGGGTTTTCTTCCGTCCAGGTATCGGTTGCGGGATTGTAGCTTTCCACGTTATTGAGCACGCTGTTGCCATTGTCGACGCCGCCGATGCCACCGATGGCGTAAATGATGTTGTTCTCGACCGCCACGCCAAGATCAGAGCGAGGCGTGGGCATCGGGGCTTTCGCGGTCCAGGTCTTCGTCTTCGGGCTGTAGGCCCACACCGCGTTGGTTGAATAATACGGGCCGGAGTCTGGGCTCCCGCCAATAACGTATAAGACGTTCTTCACCACAGCGGCGCCTCCGTTACTAGTCGCCGCAGGTAGAGGTACGCCACTGCTCCAAACGTTCGTGACCGGATCATAAATCTGGGTGTCGGCAGAGGCTGACCCGCCGCTATATCCGCCAACCACGTAAATTTCGTTTCCGAGCACCCCCACCTGCGGAGCCAACAGGGCCGTCGGCATAGACGCCCCGCTCGTCCACGTGTTGTGGGTCACGGTCGGACTTTGCGCCGCTACTGGTTTAGCCAGACTGGCCGATAGCAACAGGGCCAGCACAAACAGGAATGTCGATTTCATGGCGTCCTCCTGTAACGAACTTACTGGTCGAATGAGAGGAAGCAAAAAGCCGTGCTGAGAAACCCGATCCCCACCGGGGGAGGGATGATAAGAGCGGAAGCATAGACAAGGAACAAAATTACAGGCGGTCAGAATGCGGCGTTTCGGCCTACTTGTCAATGTGAATGAGGTTGCACACGCAAGGGGCATTGTGGTTGACGTTAGAATCGCGATCGCACTCATTAAATCGCGTTAGCATTGACCTTCAAAAAGGCGAAACAAAAGCGCACGCTGGTGAGAGCTCCTGGTTACGACAGTTCTGCTGACCGGCAATGTTTCCCCGACTTAAGAGTGGGCCGGAGCATAATAAAAACTGGACCAATCGCCTTGCTCTCGAATACAACAGCCTCGGTTGACCCTCTGGCTCGCCATTGCCGGAGCGCTAAGTTTCTGGTTAGCCGATTTGGCTATTCACGTCGCCGCAAGACTGGATCCTGCTCCCGCTCGATGGGACGCGGCATTTGTATTTCTGCCGCCAGGAACGTTCCTGTTTACCTATCTGACCGCAAGAAGATTTGCGGTGAGGCGCGGCTTCAATCGGGTTGGGGTTGCAATGCTGGTCGGCGTCTGGCTCACCGGCGGAACATTCATGGCAATCACAGCAACGGCAACGGAAAGGGGATTTGCCGATTCCAGTGTTCTGGGTTGGCTGGCCATGATAGTGCTGTCGATAATCCCGATAGCGATGTTCTTCCTCGCAGCGTATGAAGGCAGCCTGTTCGCATTGCTTGTCTTGATGTTTGGGGCGCTTCTTGTCTGGGGAGCTCGGACTAGCGCGACAGTCTACTCTTCCCACCACCGTTCGCGATGAACTGTTTGTAACATCGCGTTATCACTGTTTGTAACACCCCGTTATCACTATTGACCCTGTAACCGGTGCTCTGAGTGTAAACGCCCGATAGCGCCGTCTGTCAGGTATTCAGTGCACCCAATCCACATGGTCCTGCTATCCTCGATGCTGAGCTCCCCTGATGAGTCAGCCGAGTCGATATTGGAGATACAGGGCCCTCGGCCTGCTTGCTTCTGGCATTCTCTTGTTCCTGCTTATTGGCTGGCATTCGCTCGCCCACATGAGCTCCTCTCCAGGACCTCTCTGGGTTGCCGAGTCACTCATTGGCCTGGGACTGATCACGTGGCTTTATCCGGCGATCACGAGGGTAGCCTTGGACGCGCGCGATTTGTGGAAGAAAAGCAAGTCGGTCGCGCTTTTGACTTTCGCGGCAATTGTATTCTTCGCTTTTGCTTTACATCGGTTCACCGGACCGCATTTTTACGGATGGGATGCCAATGCATGGTCTTTCTTCTCCCTCGCGCTCTTCCTGGGAATATATCTATTGCTTAAGGCTTCGGTTGCGTTGACTGGCGCCGCCCGAAAGCGCTAGCGTAAACTCTCGTACCTTCCGACCGGAAGCTTCCCTCCGAGGGAGGAAGACGAGTGAGATTGGTTCACTAACGATGGCGATGGCCGATTATTACGGGGTTGCTGCGCGGAGAGTGAGTTCATATAGCCTCTGCGTGAGCCGCTGCGGCGCTCACAACAAAATTCGCTCAAATGAGGTCAATATGAAAAGAGAACGCCTGACACAGATCGTGCTGGTGATCGTGGGGCTGTTCAATCTGGCCCAAATTTATTTTCTATATACGGATCTCCGACATTCCAGCTGGCTTTTGGAGCGGAAGAGCGAGATCCACCCGATGTTTCTGAGCTTTTTTATTCCGGTCGGGGTCTTTCTAGTCATAGCCGCAAGGAGACCATCTGAGCATCGGTCGATGATTGCTCTGGCAGCTTGGTGGCACATCTCCCATGGCGTGGTGATGGCTATTCAAACCGTGGAAGCGTGGATTCACGGCGTCCACCGGAACTTTGCTGATGTGATCCTATTCCTTTTGATCGGAGTTGTCCTGTTAGCGCTTCTGCCAGCAAAACGAGAGGTAGTCGCGCCGGGAGTTGCGTGAACGAGCGCAGAAACCCCACACTCTACGCGGATAACCGTTTCTTCTCGTCTTCGTTTAGCACTCATCCTATAAGAGAGGATGTCAAGAAAAAAATACTTCCCCCTCCCCTCCGGGGCCAAGTGGATGTGGTGACTTACATCCAGCCCCACCTCATCCTGCGCCTCATCTTTATCCGTAGAGGGGTTGTTGGTTTGTCCGCTTTGGATCGCCGCGCATTTCAGCGGCGATGCCAGCCCCAGTTGCTTGTCCCAACTTAACGGTTTCATAAAAACAGTGGTGCTCGACGCCATTCGGTTACGAAGCTACGCAAGCTAACCGTTGGCTAAAAGTGCCAACCAAGATCCTATGTGAGGCTCGAGGCCTATAGCTTTTTTGGGTTATCCGAGGGGGCATAGGATTGACCCGGAGACTCGGTGCCAAACTTCAGCACACAGAGCGCCTAATGAGTGCTTGGATACTCTCCCTCGAACCCGAGCATCGCACGAACCGACTTGGCCACCACCGAGGCATGAAAACCTTGGAGATCACCTGGGTTCTGTTCGATACTCAAGCTGCTTGCGTTTTCAGTTGTTCGGCGTCGAAACGTTCCTCCTTTTTCCAAAGTGTCAACGTAATGGCCGCGATCTTCCGCGCCAGCGTCAGACGAGCCATCTCCGGCTTCATCCCGTTGGTCAGCAAAGCCGCGTAAAAATCATGAAATGGACCCGTACCACAACTAGCCCGGGTGGCCGTACTCTTGAAGATCTCTTTCATCTCGTGGTTGTGGTTCCGATTCAGACCACGGAGCTGCTGGGGTTTCTTGGAGCGCTGCAATTGTCCGCGCACAAAGCGGTATTGCGCACTGTCGTGCGTCTCCACGCCCAGGCCACTGTAGGTCCAGAGTTGCCGCTTGCTGCGGAAGCGGTGCGGAGTTTGCATCAGCGCGATCAATCTCGCCGCCCGAATCGGACCGATGCAGGGAATCTGGCGCAGCAGTTTCGCCGCTTTCTGTTTCCGGCTCTCCGCCAAAAACTCGGGTCGCAGGTTTCGCCGCAAAGCCTGCAATCCATCCAGCTGTTGATAGAGTAGCTCCGCGCGCCGGCGCACCCCGGCCTGCACAATCTTGCTTAACCATTCCTCCCGATAGCGTGGAGCATAGACCCGGGTGCCGCCACAGGGAATGCCCCAACCGCGATACAGCGCCTTCAGCCGATTCATCACTCTGGTTAAATCTTTGCCGATGGTCTGATAACTACGCGCCAACTCGCGCAGCGTCCGCAGTCCATTTTCTCCGTGGTAGACCGGTCGCAACATTCCGGTGCGCAGCAAATCGGCCAGCTTGCGTGCATCCACCTTGTCGCTCTTGCTCCCCTCCTTTAATAAGGCATTCCGCCGCGGATTGCAGACCACAACTTCCTGCACCTGTGGCTGCAGCAAGTCGTACAGCCAGGCTGCCCAGGTCCCTTCTTCCCAAGTCACATGTAACTCGCCCCGCAGTCCGTGGATAAACTGCAGAATGCTGCTGGCTTTGGTTTCGACGATGGTTTCCATGATCAGCTTCCCGCTGTCATTCAGGACGGCGATCACAATGGCTTCCTTGTGCACGTCCATTCCGATATATTTGACCTCGTGACTCATTTGAGTTGCCTCCTTGGGGGAAAGGTCATTCGTGCTAACGCTTACTTTCCCCCCAGGGTAAAGTGCCATTCTCCAGCCATTTTGCCTAGACCCGCCTGCAGTTTCCTTCCGCACACACCACTCCCTAGCGCCGCCGCAGCGGAGCGAAGCCCCGGCACAGCGTAGCGCAGCGGAGGCGGCGCCATACCCAGCTTCAACCTTCTGAACTGGGGCGCTCTCTCATAATGCCCTTAAGAATGGCGAAACAAAAGCGCAAGCTTGTGCTATCGCCTGTGGCTGTTGAAAAACTAGGTCGCGGCAAAGTCTTTTTGGCTCTGTAGGGGTTGCTGCTGCCGAGTTTCGCTTCGCTCACTTCGGCTAGGTAGTGGCCGCCAGAGCGGATGTTGTCGGTTGGCTGAGGAACCGCACTAGTCGCTTGATGTTCTGCGCAGCCGCTGCCAGAAAGAACTGCTCTCGAACGAACTTCATGCGTCGGAGGCGCAAGCGGCGCAGTCCGATCTGATTCTTCAGTTGCGCAAACAAAGCCTCGACTTTCTTTCGCTGTCGTTGCGCCGTGGAAAACTCGGGTGTGTTCGCCAACTCCCGCGCGCGTTGTCGTGCCGACTCATGGATGTGAATGGCGAGATATTTATATCGTCCACTCGTGCAGTGCGCTTTTTGTGAGCATGCTCCGCAGCGTTTCGCGCTGCCGATATAGGCATGGGCACGATTGCGAACGTTCAAGCCAACGTAGTTCAGTTGCTCTCCCGCAGGACAACGGTAGCGATTGCTCTCGGGCTGATAGGTAAATCGCTCGGGGCCATAGCCGGGATTGTTCTTTCTCCGAGCACTGTCTCGCGTGCGCATATAAGGGGTGATGCCGCGATCCAGCAACCATTGCAGAAACTCCCCATTGCCATAGGTCGTATCGGCTGCTACCGATTCTGGCTCTCGTCCCTGCCATTGCGTAAAGCGAGTGAGCATGTCCTGCGCGGCCACCGTTTCTTGACTCATCCGTGCCGCCGTCGCTTGTACTCCCACGATTACGCAACTGTGATTGTCCACCAGGTAGTTGTCGTAGTAGTGCGCCGTGAAAGGCGCTGGACTTCAGCGGGTGCAACTCCCGCCCGGGAACTGGTTCGCTCCACCCGGTAGCAATCGAAGCGGCAGCGGAGGCAACGAAGCTGTCGGAGCTTTCGATGGAAAGGGTCGCATGGCGACTCGGCGAGCGTGCAGGCCATAACGTGAGTAAACGCTGAGCAGGCCCCGAAAAAACAATTGCAGGAGCCGACCTGACTGTTACACAGGGAAGGCCGCAGACGATGGAGATAGACGAGCGAACAAACTTCATCGGACCTGCCGTGGTAATGGCGATGGCATGTACGCATAGGAGACCAGACGCAACACGGGAAGCCCCAGCGGTGATCGCGGTAAGGATCAACTGGCAACTCGCGAGAGACAGGCTGGGCCGTCTGGGGTGACGGAGAGGCTCGTAGTACCAAGGAAGCCGGGTAACTCCGGTCGAGGGAAGGGGCCTCAGTTAAAGACGGACGCAAGAAGCAACGAAGGGCATGGGGATTTGACGATGAGTCTAGCCACCCCAGGATTGTGTTCAGGAGTTGCAGACGGCGTCACACGCTTCCTTTACTTATCCATGAGGCGTGTGTCTTTTCCGAGAGCCGGATGCGGGAAATCCGCCTGTCCGGTTCGATGAGCGGGAACAGGAAACAGAACCACGCCAAACCGGACTGAGGTGACGAGGCGAAAGCCGAGTCGACTATCCACCGGGAGACTACAGTCACTGCGCCTGTTCTCGACTCTACACCGAGACGCGCCGGCGTGCTGCCTTTGGTGGCATAGGTGGAATCGGGATCGGTCGTCGACACCAGTTCTTGCGTATTCACCGGTTCTTCCACCGGGTTCTGCTGCTCCACCTCCTTCAGATACTGCCGCAGCGTGTAATGGACCTCTGCAGCTTCCATCAACTGCTCGCGTGGAATGCGGCTCTGCTTGGCCGCATTGGCTTCCACGAAACTGCCGTCCACCGACAGGTTGTCGCCGCGCACCAGCCCTACCTCCACACACTGCTGCACGATCTGTTCAAACAACTGCTCGAACAACTTTGACTCTTGGAATCGTCCGTGCCGGTTCTTGGAGAACGTCGAGTGATGCGGAATCTCTTGATCGAAACTCAGTCCCGTGAACCAACGCCACGCCAGATGCATGCGCAGTTCCTCGACCAGTTTGCGCTCGCTGGTGACACCGTACAGATAACCAATCAGCAGAATGCGCAGCAGAAGTTCGGGATCAATCGAAGGTCGGCCCGTGTCGCTGTAGCTCTCCTTCAATCGCTCCTGCACAAAGTCAAAGCTGATGTGCTTATCGATCAGCCGTAGCAGATGGTTCTCAGGAACCTGGTCTTCCAGACGGAAGTAGCAAAACAGCGACTCTGAGCGAGCGTGGTATCCCATCATGAGCAGCAGGCCTCCGAGCATGGCGATGAACAGCAGCATCAAGAACTCTCGCCTGCTTATAACCGGAACCCTGCTTCACCACAAGCATCAACTCAGAGACTTTTTCAACAGGTACGCCTGATTTCAACAGTTACCGTCTGAACCGAGCGTATAGTTTCCTTGTGAGAGGCATCCTCCTTCAAATCACGTGTCTAGCTGTTTTCAGCCTACGCCTTCCCGCGCAGAATACGATAGTTGAGTACGAAGAACCGCAGCTTGCGCAGACTGCTGCGGGCGTTGTGACGGACCCAATGGGTGCGGTGATACCCCACGTCACTGTCGAAGAGCGCTCAGCGGATTGGAAAACGGTATTGCGTTCGTCTGAGACCGACGACCATGGGCAGTTTCGCCTCTCTCGGAGGACGAACGCAACAATCTATTACCTCGAATTTTCGCGTGATGGGTTTAATCGGGTTCGGATCAAACTGCAACTAGAAAAGAAGGCAGCTTCTGGCGTTGTGGTCAAGTTGCCGGTTGCGACCTAGTGCCTTGCTGGATAGATGAGTGTAAACGCCTTCCATGAGAATGCCGGTCTATGTCAAGTAAAACTTTGACGACTGGATGTTTTGCTGTTGCTGTTGCCCTTCATAACATTCACCTTCCCTCCTAGTTGAGCCATTGTGCAGAGCGGCCCGGAGCGGTCAAGGGCGCGATCTGTGCGGCGACAGCGAACCCTTGACGGCGAGGACCGCTCTGCCACCCTTCCCCTAGGAGGGAAGGTGGGCCGATGATGCGCTGGATCGTCTTGTCCGATCAAGCGCGGTTCCCCAAAGCTTCGCTTGTGCGCTGCTACTACTGTCGCCACCCTTCCATCCGCACTCTCGATGAGCGTTTCTTCGCTCGGTGCAAGTTGGGTGTTCTCGTTTCAGTCGGTGCTGCCACATGATTTTCGACCTTTCGTCCATCTCTCGATGGAAGTGGGCCAGGCGTTTGACGCAGTCACCGAAACTCGGCGCTTAAACTTTGGGGCTCTCGCATTCTTAAATTTCTTGGATCGAAACTACGCCGCTGCCGGCAACGCGACTCCTCGCTGGTTGCGCAGCGGTTCGTACGCTTCTCCGCTCACCCACAGCCGATGCAGCAACACCGCCGGCTTCCGCGCCACCGCGATCACCGCTCGTTTCTTCCCATTCTTTCCCCCGCGCTCCGCCAGCTTCAGTCCCCACCGTCGCAGATCGCTGTCCGCTCCAAACGGTCCCAGAATATGGTGCGCACCCTGCACCAGCAACGTTCGCAGGTACCGATCTCCCTCCTTACTAATATGTAGTTGCGGTTCGCTCTGCCCCGAGTTCCTCCGTCCTGGTTGCAACCCGACATAGCAGCCCGCATCCCGGCTCTTGCCAAAACGATGCGCATCTTCCAGCGTCAGCACATAGGTCAACGCGATCAGCGTCCCCACTCCCTTCACCTGCGTCAGTCGCGCCACCTCCGGGTAACTCCGCTTCGCGATCTGCTCGATGCGCTCGTTGTATTCCACAATCCGTTCGCTCAGCGACTCGATCGCTCCCAGCAACGGTTCCAGTGCCGTTTTCAGTTCCGGACTCAGTTCCTGCGCCTTCACCGGGTTCATGTTTCGCGGATTGCAGCCGCGCAACCGTTCTCCGTAAGACTTCGTCACTCCCCGCGCCGTATTGATCAACGACGTCCGCGCCCGTACCAAGCCCGCTCGCGCCCGGATCGCCATCAGATCCGCTTGCGCCTGCGCGCTGCGATGTTTCACCGGCGCCAACAACTTAGGATCGATCCGCACCAGTCGCGCCAGCATTCGGGCATCGAGCCGATCATCCTTTTTCCGACTCTCTCCGATCAGGCGCACATTGCGCGCATGCGCCACGATCACTTCGTGCCCCAGTTCACTCAAGACCCGGCTTACCCAGGGCGAGTGCGTCCCCGTTTCCAGCGCCAGCCGGCTGCGCGGCATCCCGCCGAAAACCTCCTTCATCGCCTTCGGTGTGGTCGCCACTTTCTGTTCCAAAACTACTTCTCCCGCCTCATCCAGTACGCAGTACCAACTCCAGCGGTCTCCCAGATCCAGCCCGATCGTTAGTTTTTGATTCGCATTTTTTTCGACCTTCTTTGTCGTTCCAGTGCTAATCTTTTTCATGTCCGGTCTCCTTTATCTCCTTGCGCCTCGAGCGCGTCGATAACTTGGGAGCTTATCGCATCCCGTCGGAGACCGGCATTCTCATCCCATCTGGTTTCGCCAACTGTCCTCTGGCATCCAGGCCGACAGCGAGCGTAAAGTTGGTTTCAATGAGGAAGATAGTGTGGCTGCTTGTGTTGCTTGTTTCTGCACTCGATGTCGCCAGTAGTGCGACACAGAGCAGCAATCCGAGCACGACTACCGACCAATCGTCGGCGCAGGCCCATTACAACCAACCCCAGACCGCTTGTCCCGGTCATGGGCACGAGCCAGGAGGCTCGGCAGTCGACATCAATGAAGTGAACGGCAAACCAGTGAGTCTTTACGGGAAAGACCCGGACGTGACAAAAGCAGTCAATGACCTGCAAGCCGCAGCGAATAGGTCAGGTTCTGGCGAGCCCGGAGCGGCGGCTGAGAATTATGGCCCGGCTGGTCTCTGGCGGAACGGCAAACCGGTTCGAGACCCGAAACTGCAAAAGTGCGCCGTGAAAGGCGCTGGACTCCAGCGGGTGCAACTCCCGCCCGGGAACTGGTTCGCTCCACCCGGTAGCAATCGAATCGGCAGCGGAGGCAACGAAGCTGTCGGAGCTTTCGATGGAAAGGGTCGCATGGCGACTCCGCGAGCGTGCAGGCCGTAACGTGAGTGAACGCTGAGCAGGCCCCGAAAAAACAATTGCAGGAGCCGACCTTACTTTTGCACGGGGAAGGCCGATGGCAATGGAGATAGACGAGCGAACAAGCTCCATTGAACCTGCCGGGGTAATGGCGACGGCATGTACGCATAGGAGACCAGAGGCAACACGGGAAGCCCCAGCGGTGATCGTGGTATCGATCAACTGGCAACTCGCGAGAGACAGGCCGGGCCGTGTGGGGTGGCGGAGAGGCTCGCAGTACCGCTGAAGCCGGGTAATGCCGGTGGAGGGAAGGGGCCTTAGTTAAAGACGAAGGCAAGAAGCGACAAAGGACCGAGGGATTGGCGATGAGCCTAACAACTCCATTCAGTGTTCAGAAGTTGCAGACGGCGTTGCACGCAAAAGCGAAGGAATCGCCCAACTTTCGTTTCCATGCGCTGTACGACAAGGTGTATCGGAAAGATGTTCTGGCCTATGCCTACGAACGCTGCCAAGCCAACGGCGGGGCGGCGGGAGTGGACGGCCAGACATTCGAGAACATCGAAGCGTACGGCAGGGAACGGTGGCTGGACGAACTGACGCAAGAGCTAAAAAGTCGAACCTATCAACCGCAGCCTGTGCGGCGGGTCTACATACCCAAGCCGGATGGGAAGCAGAGACCGTTAGGCATACCGACAATCCGGGATCGGGTTGTGCAAACCTCGGCCATGCTGGTACTCGAACCAATCTTCGAGGCCGACCTGCCGACGGAGCAATATGCTTATCGGGCAAACCGCAGCGCGTTGGACGCAGTACAACACGTCCACAAGCTGATCAATACGGGTCATGGGCAGATCGTTGATGCTGATCTCAGCAGCTACTTTGATAGTGTTCCCCATGCCGAGCTCATGAGGTCGGTGGCTCGAAGGGTCGTCGACGGAGCGATGCTGCATCTGATCAAGATGTGGCTGGAAGCTCCGGTCGAAGAGACGGACGAGCGTGGGAACAAACGTTGGAGTACGCGCAATCGGGATGAAGGTCGAGGTACTCCACAAGGGTCTCCGATCAGTCCTCTGTTCAGCAATCTGTACAGGCGACGGTTCGTGCTGGGGTGGAAGAAACTCGGGCACGAGGAGCGTTGGAAAGCGTACATCGTGAACTATGCCGATGATCTCGTCATCTGCTGTCGAGTTGGCTGTCGAGTTGGAGCGGACAAAGCTCTGACCGAGATGCGGAGGATGATGTCGAAGCTGAAACTGACGGTGAACGAGAACAAGACGCGGGTCTGTTATCTGCCGGAAGAAAAGTTTGACTTTTTGGGATACACGTTCGGGCGGTGTTACTCGACGAAGAGGGGCCGAGTCTATCTGGGCACGGTACCCTCGAAGACGCGAGTGCAGCGCATTTGTCGAGCGATCAGCGACGAGACCGGACGCGACACCGTCTGGCAGGATTCGAAGACAATCGTGGCACGGCTCAATCGGATGTTGATCGGCTGGGCCAACTACTTTTGTCTGGGGCCAGTCAGCAAAGCCTACAGTGCGGTTGATATGCATGCCCACAGAAGGCTGCGTCGGTGGTTATGCGACAAACACAAAGAGCCGCGGCCGGCATACAAACGTTTCCCGGAAGCGTCTCTGAACTCTGTGTATGGCTTGGTCCAGTTACCACACCGGACCGCGAACCTTCCGTGGGCGAAAGCGTGAGTCTTTTCCGAGAGCCGGATGCGGGAAAACTGCCTGTCCGGTTCGATGAGCGGGAACAGGAAACAGGACCAAGCCAAACCGGACTGAGGTGACGAAGCGAAAGCCCAGTCGATTAACCACCGGGAGACTACAGTTACTGCGCCTGTTCTCGACTCTCCTCGCGATTGCACTCATCACCATCAGGAATCCAAGGCGATAAACGGAAGAGACAGGTCACCGCGGAGGACGCAGGGCTGGCCCTTTGACTTTTTTTTCATCACAAACGACCTGTGAGCACCATCACAGATTTTCCACCTTCCCTCGGCAACAATGGAGATCGACCTGTGGCAGGCCCGGGGTGCGCCGGTCGTCCCAGACGGCCCTCGAAGCTGTCACAGCCCCACTTGTCGGCGATCTTTGAAAACACCGATTCGGCAAAATAGGCGGACGTCGGGCCTGCCGCCGAGCCCTTGGGAAGGGAAAAACGAGCTAAGTAACTGAGGGATAAATACCTTACCCTAAGTCCTTTAGATTCAGAGACCGAGTCGAATTTTTCCCTCTAACCCCATGATTCTTAAAGACCCGGGGGGAGGGGGGTGGGGTGCCTTCAGAGTAAATACGGCGCTCGAAGCTAGCGCCCATTCTCAAACCGATACCCGACTCCGCGCAACGTTTTCAGATAACGCGGATGCCGCGGATCGCGTTCAATCTTCTCTCGCAATCGGCGCACGAACACGTCAATCGAGCGCGGAGTGACGAACGATCCTTCTTTCCACACAGCGTCAAGCAACTGGTCGCGGGTAAACACGCGTCCACGATGCCGGGCCAGGTATTCAAGCAGGCGGAATTCGCGCACCGTCGTCAGCACGGTCTTGCCTGCAACTCGAACGGTCATCGAAGCGATATCGATCTCCAACTCTCCCAGGTGGATCTTTTCGTGCGTCGGAGGATCGGGAGCAACGCGCAGAACGTTGCGGATGCGAGCGAGCAATTCACGGGGACTGAAGGGTTTGGTGATGTATCCGTCGCCGCCCACGTCGAAGGCCTGCAGGCGGTCCGGTTCCTGGGTTCGGGCGGAGAGAAAAATAATGGGCGTCTTAGCCAGTTGCTCGTGCTGGCGAATCTGCCGGCAGAGATCGAATCCGCTGATGCCAGGCAGCATGATGTCGAGAAGAAAGAGTGACGGCAAAGCGCGGGCTGCCATCGGTACGACCGGCGCCCCCGAGAAAAATGTGGAGACTTCATAGCCTGCCGTGCGCAGGTTGTGTTCGATCAATTGCGACACGTCGGGGTCGTCTTCGACCACATAGATGAGGTCGGAGCAATGCGCTTTGTCGGCTGCCGCCAAATTTTCCATGGCCAGAGAGAGAGCCATTCACGCCCTCGCAAGCTTCGCTTAGAAAGAACTTTGTGGTGATGATT
Source organism: uncultured Acidobacteriaceae bacterium (assembly GCA_963800565.1). Taxonomy (GTDB): domain Bacteria; phylum Acidobacteriota; class Terriglobia; order Terriglobales; family Acidobacteriaceae; genus Acidiflorens. The sequence goes on along the minus strand of CAWDBM010000006.1, from coordinate 54,162 downwards.
CCCCTGCGACACTAGACAGACTGTGTTGCAGCAATGTTGCGCCAGTGTTAAAGGAGGATTAATTTGTGGGGGAATCGGCCTCTGGGCGCGGCTTTGGCAGCGTCGGTATCGCCACCGCAGCGGGAAGGAAACACGCGCTGCGGGGCCGAGCCGCCGCGGCACGCTGTCGGCCAGTATTAAGGATCAATACAGGTCTTTGCTACGATCTTTGCTACGATCTCGGCTCCCGCGTTACACTTCGAGTCATGAATACGGCGATCCAACCGAATGTGAAGTTTGTGCAAACCCCCGACTACCGCGAAACCTATGCCAACAGCGTGCAGATACGGGTCAATGTCTGGGATTTCTTCCTCGTTTTCGGCACCATGCAGCAAAGCTCGGAGACGCAGGCCGAGATGCGAAATTTTCAGGGAATTTATCTCAGCCCGCAACAAGCCAAGGCGCTAACCGCACTCTTGCAGCAGAACGTGGCGAACTATGAGTCCGCCTTCGGCGAGATCAAGCTTGATCCGAGGACTCCGGGCGGACCAGTCCACTAATGGACCGGCCACGGACGCAGCGTTCCGATCCAAGAACGAAATCGGCGGCGTCCGAGTGGTCGCAGCAGTTTTTTCTCTTCGCGCTCTTCTTTGTCGGATTGATGCTGCTGCACGCTCCGCTGCTGCGCCTTCCTTATTTTTGGGACGAAGCCGGCTACTACGTTCCGGCCGCGCGCGATCTGTTCTTGACCGGCACGCTGATTCCGCGGTCTACGATTTCCAATGCCCATCCTCCGCTGGTGATGGTGTGGCTGGCGTTGGCGTGGCGAGTGTTCGGCTATTCCACGCTGGTCACCCGCACTGCCATTCTGGCGGTCAGCGCGTTCTCGTTGCTCGGCGTGTTTCGACTTTCGCGCCTCGCCGCGAACCTACCGGTGGCGTGGGCGACCACGCTGCTGCTGGCCGTCTATCCCGTTTATTTCGTGCAGAGTTCGCTGGCGCAGGTAGACTTGGCGGCGGCCGGGCTCACCTTTTGGGCGCTCGGCGATTATCTGGAAGATCGACCGTGGAGGACAGCGCTTTGGCTCTCGGCAGCGGCACTGGCGAAAGAGACGGCGATTTTGGCTCCGCTTGCGCTAGCAGGATGGGAATTGCTCAGCTATCTCCTTCGCGGGCGTACCAGCAAACATGATCATGACGATGATGAGCCCTGGCATGAAATTCTGCCGCCCATCGGCCGGCGCACACGTTGGTTGCATCTGCTGACCCCGATCGTGCCCCTCGCCGGCTGGTATGCCTACCATTACTTAAAGACCGGCTTTCTTCTCGGCAATCCCGAATTCTTCCGCTATAACGTCGCCGCCACTCTCAATCCACTGCGCATTCCGCTGGCCTTTGTGCTGAGGCTGTGGCAACTCTTCGGATATTTTGGCCTCTATCTACTCACGCTGGCCGGCTTGCTGGCGATGCTTCGTCCGCCGCTGGCCGTGGCGGGACTAAAACGACCGCGGATTGCCTTTTGGGCACAGGCCGCATTTCTTGCCGTTACGCTCGCGTATCTCGGCTTCATGTCGGCGGTGGGAGGCGCGGTGCTGGCGCGCTACATGTTGCCGGTTGTCCCACTGGTGATTCTGGTGATGGTTTCAACTCTCTGGCGGCGCGCGCGCTATTGGTGGTTAATTGTAGGAGCGGTCGCGATTGCTTTTGTCGCGGGCTTGTTCACCAATCCTCCTTACGGATTTTCTCTCGAAGATAATCTCGCCTATCGCGATTACATCGTGCTCCATGCGCAGGCGAGTCGCTTCCTAGCCATGCAATATCCGGGCGCGCGCGTGCTCACCGCGTGGCCCGCGTCCGATGAACTGACGCGGCCGTGGCTCGGCTATGTTAGCGGCGATCAGCACTTCCGGGCTCTACGCATCGAAGATTTTTCCTCCCCTCAGGTTAATGTCGCCGCCGCTGTTCGCGGCCAATTTGACGTGGCTCTAGTCTTTTCCACCAAGTATCAACCGCCACACCCGCTGCTTGACAACTGGGAGGCATGGCGGCGTGTCAAAGAGAAATACTTCGGCTACCATCTCGATTTACCGCCCGAAGACATTGCGCAACGGTTAGGTGGAACGATTACGTATCACAAGGAAGAGTACGGCCAGTGGGTTGCAGTCATTGCAATGGAGAATAGTTCGGATACCAGGGGAAGGTGACCGTGCGGGGCAACAAGCGAACGCGTCCTTGCAACCTTTCTTACACTTCCATTAAATGACAGGAATGCGTTTTCACCACGACCCACACACTTTTGCCCGGCTTCAATTGCAGAGCGTCGCGCGCCGCCAGTGTCAGGTGCACTTCGAACTCGGTGCCTCCGCACTCAACGATCGCCGCGATCATCACGTCTCGTTGGACTAATCGCCGAATCGTCCCCGGCAAAATATTGCGTGCACTCAGCCCGTGCGGCTCTTCTGTCGCGAGCAGCAAATCGCCGGCCTGAATGCCCACGCGCAGTAGCGAACCGACCTCCGCGCGCACCAGCGGCGTCTCCAGTTCCACCGTGCCGCTCCTCAAATGGCAGGTCATGGTGCCGCGAGTTTCATGCAGCGCAACAACGCTGGCATCGAAAATGTTTTCAAATCCGGTGAGATTCGCGACCGTCTCTAGGCGCGGAGCCCGCATCACCTCATGCGGCAGCCCTTGCGCCACGATTTTTCCTGCGTCGAGAATAATGACTTCGTCGCCGAGAGCAAACACCTCCTCGCCGTTATGCGTGACCAAGAGAATCGGGACGCGGTGGTTCTGGTTCCACCGGCGAAGATCGTCGACCAGAGACGACTTGGTCGGACGGTCGAGCGCAGCCAAAGGTTCATCGAGCAGCAAGGCGCGCGGTTCAGTCACCAGCGCGCGCGCCAGGGCAACGCGTTGGCGCTCGCCTCCGGAAATTTGCGCCGGCCTGCGATCGCGCAGATGTTCGATTCGAAACGCCTCGATCATCTCGCGGCTGCGGCTTTTTCGTTCTGCAGCGCTCAATTCGCGCAAACCATATTCGACGTTCTCTTCGGCGGTCAGATGCGGGAAGAGCGCCAACTCTTGATGAACGTATCCGATATTCCGTTTCCAGGCGGCGACATTCAACTTCTTCTCCGCGTCATAAAGATCTTTGCCGCCAACGACAATGCGGCCGTCATCAGGATCGGCTAGACCGGCTACGCAATCGAGCAGAGTGGTTTTGCCCGCGCCCGAGGCTCCGAAAAGAATCATAAAACCGGCGAGCGCGCGAAAGTGAACATTGAGCAAGAAACTGCCTTCAGGATGGGGAAAGCGCTTGCGAATGCGGACTTCAAGCTCGGAAGAAATTGTATGCGGCGACATTCTAGCTGCGGCGAGCGGCGCGAGCGGCGCCTTCATCGCCACGGACCCACCGCCCGTGTGCGCCTGCTTACACCATACCGATTCAAACCGAAGACAATCGACAAAATACAAAATGACACAATCAGCAAAAATAAAGCCGTTTGGTTCGCGCTGGAATAGTTTGCGGTCTGCACCTGATCATAAATATCGATCGAAAGGGTGCGGGTCACGCCGGGAATGTTGCCGCCGACCATGAGCACCACGCCAAACTCTCCCAGCGTGTGCGCAAAGCTCAGCGCAAATCCCGTGATCAGCCCCGCTTTGGACAGGGGAAGCACAATGCGGCGAAAGGTTTGCAGCGGAGACTGTCCCAGCGATGCCGATGCTTGCAGCAGCGTGCGATCGACCGCGCCGAAAGATGCCGCGAACGGTTGCACGGCAAAGGGCAGACTGTATAACAACGATCCGATCACCAGTCCCTCGAAAGTGAAGGCTAGCGTGTGGCCGGTGAGCGACTCCCACCAGCGGCCGAGCGGGCTTCGTGACCCAAGCGCGACGAGAACGTAGAAGCCGAGTACCGTCGGCGGCAGGACGATGGGCAGCGCAACGGCCGCCTCAACCAGAAACTTCCAGCGCCGGCGCGAATAGGTGATCCAGTGAGCGATCGGGATTCCGATCGCGACAAGCAGCGTGGAGACGATGGCTGCGAGACGGACCGTCAACCAGAACGCCTCCCAGTTCATTTCATTATGTCTCCCGTGGAGGGTTTTTCCGCAGGCAAAGTAAAGCCGTATTTCGCGAGCTGGGCGATGGCCTCATCGCTTCGCATGAATTGCAGGAGCTCGCCGGCTGCATCCTGCTGTTTTGATTTCGTAAGCACGATCGCCGCCTGGTTCAGCGTCGGATAGGCATCGAGCGGAACCGTCCAGTAGCGTCCTTTTTCTTTCATGGCCGGCGCGAGCGCATGGGAGAGCGCGACGAGTCCAGCCTGCGCATTGCCCGATTCGACAAACTGCGCGGCTTGAGAAATGTTTTCTCCGATCACGAGGCGGCTTGAAACTTGATCGTAGATTCCGAAGTGCCGCAACGCCGCCGCCGCCGCGCGGCCATAAGGCGCGGTCGCGGGATTGGCAATGGAAATCTTCTTTACCGAGGGATCAAGCAGAGCGTTGACGCCGAGCTTCGACAAATCAAGCGGTGAATCCGAAGGCACCCACAGCACCAGACGCCCGACCCCATAACGATACAGCGTTTCCTTCGACGCCAAACCTTCCGCGATTAACTGTTGGGGATATTCTTCGTCGGCGGATATGAAAACATCGAAGGGCGCACCATTGCGAATCTGGTTAGTTAAATTGCCAGACGCGCCGAAGGAGATCTTCACCGTCTGTCCGGTTTTTTTCGTGTAAGCGTCAACAAGTTGCGGAAGGGCTGCGCTCATGTCGGCGGCAGCGGCCACCGTGATTTCCTGCGCTGAGGCGAACGATCCCGTGAGTAGCAGCAGCGCGAGTAATTTCTTCAATTTGTTCATCGAGAATTGTTCACTTACACAAGCTTCGTTTTCGATAACGGCAACTCGCGCACACGCTTGCCGGTGGCGGCAAAAATTGCATTGCAGAGAGCTGGCGCAAATGGTGGCACGCCGGGCTCACCCACTCCAGCAGGGGGCGCTTCGCTATCTACGATCGTCACGTCGATGTGGCGCGGAGCACGATTCATTCGTGCAACTTGAAAATTATTGAAATTGCTCTGGTCGATGACTCCGTTGGTCGCGGTTATTTCGCCGAACAGTGCGAGACTCGTTCCAAACACAGCCGCGCCTTCGAACTGATTGCGAACATTGTCGGGACTGACAATGGTGCCGGCATCGACAGCGGTCCAAACATTTGGAATGTGCACCTGTCCACGGCTGTCGACTTCGACTTCGACCACGGTGGCCACGTAAGTGAGAAAACTGCGATGAGCCGCCATGCCCAGTCCGCGCCCTTTGCCCATAGGCTTTTTGCCCCAGCCAGATTTCTCGGCCGCGATCTCGACCACACGGCGCAAACGAGCCGTATCGAGCGGAAAAGTTTTGGCGTCTTCCGCTTCATCGCCAGTGAGATCAAGCTTGACGATGCGCGGCGGACCAATCAAATCGAGCAGGTATTCGACCGAGTCTTTGTTCGCGTTGTGGGCCAGTTCGTCGGCGAAAGATTGAATAGCGAAGGCATGATAAATATTCGCCACGCTGCGCAGCCACCCGATGCGCACGTGATAATCAGCGGGCCCATTTTCAGCCCGGTGGTTCGGAATGTCGAAGGGAAGATTGTTCCATCCCAGGCCCATCTCGTCATCAGCGTATTTGGCCGACGCGTCAAACGTCGAATTGATCGGAGGATAGACGGTCCGCTGCAACCATGCTGTCGGCTTGCCATCCGGCCCGATGGCCGCCTTCATATACATAGCAGCCACTGAGTGGAAGAAATCAAAGTGAATGTCGTCTTCACGGCTCCAGACAACTTTCACCGGCTTGCCCAGTTGTTTCGAAAGAACCGCAGCTTCTGCAACCTGATCGGGTTTTGACTTGCGCCCAAAGCCGCCGCCGAGCAACGTGACGTGACAAGTCACGTCTTCTTTCTTAATGCCGAGCACGCCGGCAATCGTCTCTTGTACCGCTTGCGGATTTTGCGTCGGAGCCCATGCCAGCACTTTTCCGTTACGATACTCGGCAACGGCTACGGGAGGCTCCATGGAAACGTGTGCCAGGTGCGGGGTGTAGAACTCGGCCTCAATTATTTTTCCGCCAGACTTGCCACTCTGAGCAAAAGCAGCGTCCACATCGCCGACGTTGCGCACGACCTTGCCCGGCTGCCGAGAAGTAGCTTCGAGCGTCTTCCGAAACGGCGCCGAGTTATAGACCGAATGCGGACTGCTATCCCATTCGATCTTGAGGCTCTTGCGTCCCTGGAACGCGGCCCAGCTATTGTCGGCAATCACGGCGACTCCGCCCAGCGGTTGGAACTGATGCGGCGGTTTGAAAGTATCGATGGTCAGCGTCTTCTGAACGCCCGCCACTTTGAGCGCGGCCTTGTCGTCGTAGGACTTTATCTTTTGTCCGAGGACGGGCGGATGCTCAACCGACGCAAAAACCATTCCCGGCATGGTTGCGTCCATACCGAAGATCGCCTGACCAGTGACGATCTCGGGGAGATCGAACAGAGAATTGCTTTCTTTACCGATATAGCGCCACTCGGAACGTTTTTTAAGCAGCAGAGGAAGATTCTCTTCTCGCGGAACCGGGAGCCTTGCCGCAGCGGTGGCGAGGTCGCCATAACCCAGCCTGCGGCCGCTGGCTTTGTGTATAACGAAATGCGGCTCGGTCGAGCACTCTGCTTGAGGAACTCCCCACTGCGCGGCCGCCGCGCTGATCAGCATTACGCGCCCGGTAGCGCCCACACGACGCATCAAATCAAAGCTGCTGCGAACGGAATGCGAGCCGTCGGTGTCCTGCTCACCATATTTCGGATCGCCAAGCGCCTGATCAATCCTGACCCTCGACCAATCGGCATCGAGTTCATCGGCGACGATCAGAGGCAAGGCAGTCCGACTGCCGCATCCCATTTCGGAGCGGTGGGCAACGATGGTGACCGTGCCGTCCGACCCAATCGACATCCACAGGCTGGGATCGAAGGCTGGTGCTGCTTCGCCTTCCGCGGCAAAGAGCGGTTGAGGAACGAAGCGAACGCTGAGCACGAACGCACCGCTGGCAAGCGCCGTCTGCAGAAATCCTCTTCGACTGACCGGCCGGCCGGGACGATGCTGGCTGGCACGACGGCTGACATTTTCGATCAGATTCATGCCGTCTCCTTCGCAGCCTGATTCGCCGACCGATGCTTGGCGGCCTGATGAATCGCCGCGCGAATTCGCTGATAGGTGCCGCAGCGGCAAATATTGCCCGACATCGCGATGTCGATATCCTGATCACTCGGATTCTTATTTTCTTTCAGCAGCGCGATTGCCTGCATGATCTGTCCGGTCTGGCAGTAGCCGCATTGCGGCACACGAATTTCCATCCAGGCTTTCTGCACGGGATGCATGGGAGCGATGCCTTCGATGGTCGTAATCTCCGCGCCGCCGATTTCTTTCATAGGAGTGACGCAGGAGCGGATGGCCGCACCGTTCTGATGCACAGTGCAGGCTCCGCAGAGCGACATGCCGCAGCCAAACTTTGTTCCCGTGAGTTGCGCGACGTCGCGCAAATACCAGAGCAGCGGCATGTCTGGATCGCCGTCAAAAGTTCTATCTTTTCCGTTTACTTTGAAACGGATCATTCGTCCCCCGGTAAGTCCTTTTGATCAATCTTCTCCTAGTACACGCGAGCCCCGCCAAACGATTTTCATATCCTAGTCGCAGAGCGCGAAATGTGGAAGGGTGGAGCGGGCGACGGCGTGAACTCCGCGGATTGCCGACGAAAATCTTTAACCACAGGGGACACTGAGGAACACGGAGAAAACCGGCGCGCCGTCATATAATCGTCTGTCTTTCCGGGAGGACTTTTGGCTTACGACGATCTGCGGGACTGGATCAAAGCGCTCGACCGAGCAGGCGAACTAAAGCGCATCCGCACCGAGGCGGACCCGATCTTGGAGATTACAGAGATTGCCGACCGGGTTTCCAAAAGCCGAGATAAGCAGGGAACGCTCGGTGGAGAAGCGCTGCTCTTTGAGAATGTGAAGGGTTACCCCGGCGCGCAATTGCTCATTAATCAGTTTGGTTCGGCGCGCCGCATGCGACTCGCGCTCGAAGTGGACCGCCTCGATGAAATCTCCGATCGCATACGCGCCTTCATGGACGTGAAATCTCCGCAAGGCTTCCTCGACAAAATGAAGATGCTGCCGATGCTCGCCGAGATGGGCAAATTGTTCCCCAGGACCGTCGCAACTGGCCCGTGTAAAGAAGTGATCAAGCGCGATAATTTCTCGCTACTCGAGTTCCCTGTTCTGCAATGCTGGCCAAAAGATGCAGGGCGATTCATCACGCTGCCCTGCGTGATCACGCGCGATCCGAAGACCGGCAAGCGCAACGTTGGCATGTACCGCATGCAGATCTATGACGAGCGGACCACTGGTATGCACTGGCAGCGCCAGAAGGTTGCGGCGGAGCATTATCGCGAGCGTATGCGGCAGAGTGTCGCAAGCAATAGCGAGGGCGAGCCTCCGCGTGCAGCAGTCGACATCATGGCCAGATCGTCAGGCGGCGCGATGCTGGCCGATGGCGATCGTCCCTCGGGAAGAATGGAAGTAGCAGTAGCCATCGGCACTGATCCGGCACTCACGTTCTCCGCGATTGTGCCTGCACCTCCGGACGTCGAAGAATTCATCGTCGCTGGATTTCTGCGGCAGAAGCCAATCGAACTGGTGAAGTGCGAGACCGTCGATCTGGAGATTCCGGCGAACGCCGAGATCGTGCTCGAAGGTTACGTCAATCTCGACGAACTGCGCACCGAGGGCCCGTTTGGTGATCACACCGGCTTTTATTCGCTCGAAGACGAGTATCCGGTTTTTCATGTCACCTGCGTCACGCATAGAAAAGATCCGATTTATGCGACAACCGTAGTGGGCAAGCCGCCGCAAGAAGACGCTTGGATGGGCAAAGCCGTCGAACGCATCTTCCTGCCGCTGATGAAGCTGACGATCCCCGAACTCGTCGACATCAATCTGCCCGTCGAAGGCGTCTTTCACAACCTGATGATCATTTCGATTCGCAAGTCGTATCCCGGGCAAGCGCGCAAGGTGATGAACGCGATCTGGTCGCTCGGGCAAGCGATGTTCACGAAGTGCATCATTGTCGTGGACGAAGATGTGGACGTGCAGGACGTCGCCGACGTCACGCTGAAGGCGCTCAATAATATCGATCCGGAGCGCGATATACAGTTCACGCTGGGGCCCGTCGATTCGCTCGACCACGCGGCGCGTCTCGCGAATTACGGATCGAAGATGGGCATCGACGCCACGCGCAAGTGGTCGACAGAGGGCTTCGGGCGTCCCTGGCCAGACGAGATCGTGATGGATGCAAAGACCCGCGCGCTGGTGGACGGAAAGTGGAAGGCGCTGGCGAAAGAATTGGGGATGGAATGAACGCTCCGCGTTTGTTTTTGGTTATTCAGGACAATCATCTACCTATGCAAACCGACCGCGCGAATCGAATGCTTCGTCTCTTTATAGTTTCATCGCTGATCTTTCTGACCTGCCTGCTTCACGCGCAGCAGCCTTTCCTCAGCGACGCGCAGTGGACCGCGATCCGCGATGAGGCCAGCGGAGTCGCTCCGTACGAGAACCTTCGTTCGCTGACGCGACTGCACCGCGTGCCCGCGACGCCGGAGTTCGATCAGGCCGCCGACTTTATGCTGGCGCGCGCAAGGGAATATGGTCTGCAGGATGCGCACGCGGAACAGTTCCCGATCGACGGCAAGATTCACTACGGGCTGATGCGCTCGTATCTGGCGTGGCACGTGGATGCCGCGAATTTATGGGAAATCGAGCCGGAGCACACGCTGCTGGGCGACTGGGCGACGGATCCAATAAGGCTCGCCGACTACAGCCACTCAGCGGACGTAGACGCGGCATTGCTCGACGTCGGCGCTGGCACCAGCGAGTCGGATTATGCAGGCAAGGATGTGCGCGGCAAGATTGTTCTCGCCGATGGTTCGCTGGCGACCGTGCAGAGCATGGCAGTGATGGAGCACGGTGCGGCTGGAATCGTGAGCGATATGCCCAACCAGACGACGGCGTGGTCGGGCCTCGACACGACGATCGTCCGGTGGGGCCATCTTGAAGCTCTGCTGCCGAATGGGTTTGCGTTCATGGTTTCGCGCGGAACGGCGACGGCGTTGCGTGCGCAGCTTGCCGCAGGACATCCGGTGATCTTAAGCGCTCACGTGAAAGCAGAAGTGGGACCGGGCCATTGGACAGTAGTGACGGCGACGATCCCCGGCACAGACCCGCGCGCAGGCGAGGTCGTCTATAGCTGCCATCTCGATCATCAGCGGCCGGGCGCGAACGACAATGGAAGCGGGTGCGTGACCATCATGGAGTCGGCGCGCGTGCTGAACCGGCTGATCGGAAGCGGCAAACTTCCGCGCCCTGTGCGAACACTGCGTTTTATCTGGGGGCCGGAGGTCGAGGGCACGATGGCGTTCTTGAGCGCGCACCCCGACATTCGAAAGTCGCTGCGCGCCGACGTGCACATGGATATGGTGGGCGGTGATCCTTATAAGAACAAATCGATTCTGCACGTGACCGAGACACCATGGTCGCTGCCGAGCTTCATCACCGACGTAGGCGAATTGTTTGCAGAGACGATTCGCGATGGCGCGACCGTCTATGCCGAAGAGGGCAGCCACGCGGAGGCCGCAGTGTTGGAGGATCGAAACGGCGCGCCCGGCACCCGCAACGAATTTCTAGCCGACCGTACGCCATATTCCGAAGGCAGCGATCACGACGATTACGATTCTTCGTCGATCGCTGTGCCCTCTCTTTATTTGCGCGACTGGCCGGATATTTATATTCACACCGATCACGACACGTTGGCACAAATCGATCCAACGAAGCTGCGTCGGGTTGCACTGCTGGGCGCGGCTTCGGGATATACGTATGCGTCTGCTGACGACGGAAAGACTGCGTCGTGGCTCGCGTTCTTTGCGGCGCGTGCGCAACAGCGACTGGCGGAGGGCTTCGAGCGCGCGCAAGGTCTCGCGCAAGACGACCACTTGCCCCCCAAGGAAGCCTGGTATGAGGCGCGCAACCTGATAACGAAGATGCTCTGGCGCGAACAGGCCGAACTTCGCTCCTTTTCTGCATACACGCAGAGCGACGCTGGGAAGGTTGCGTCATTCAGTAAAGATCTGGACGCGCAGGCCGCGATGCTGAATGGTTGGCTCGACCAGATCGCCGCGGCGCGCGGTGCCCGCGATTTTCCTGCACAGGCGCCGTGGCATGGCGATCCCGATGCGACACGCGTGCCGGTGCGCACGGCCGAGTTTGGTCCGCTAACTTATCAGAACGACGATGTGCTGCTAGACCGGCTTGGCAGCGAGCGGGTCGCGAAGATTAAGCTCCTGCAGGGTGGATCGAATCGTCTTTTGCGCGTGCAGGATCGCGGGTCGCTCTATGCCTACGAAATCGTCAATTTCGTCGACGGCAAGCGGTCGGTCGGCGAGATACGAGATGCGGTCGCCGCTGAGTATGGGCCGATTCCGCTCGACGTAGTTGCGGATTATCTGAAGGCTTGTGAAGAAGCCAAGATCGTGGCGTTTCGCTAGCCGACATTATTTCTTACCACAGAAAGAGAAGAGCGATGAGACCGGCGGAATCGAGAATTGCTTCTGCGACGCTTATCTTTGTGGCCATCCTCGGACTGGCATTACAGTTAGAGTCGCAGTCCGGCACGCCGCCTGGAGCGTTCGAAGTCACATCAGGCCTTGGCCGCAAACTTTTCGCGCTGCCGGACGACGATAAAGTAATCGCCGCTCGCAAGAGCCTGGCAGAAGATCCGAAGAACCTGGAGCGCGTGATCCAGTTCTCAAAGGCTCAGGCTGCGCGCAGGCAATATCGCGAAGCCGTAGCAACAACGACTGCGGCCTTAGCCTTCGCTCCTAAGAGCGCCGATCTTTACCTCGAACGCGGGCACCGCGAGCTCGGGCTGCGCGAGTTCAAGCAAGCGATGGATGATCTAAAGCAGGCAACTCAGCTTGCTCCCGACATGCTCGACGCCCATTACCATCTCGGGCTGGCGCATTATTTCCTAGGCGAGTTCGATGCCGCGGCAGTTTCGTTCGATAAAGCCCGAGCGCTGGCGAAAAATGATGACAGCCTGATCGATTGCACAAATTGGCTCTATATTTCGCTGCGTCGCGCCGGCAAGGAGAGGGAAGCCGAGCAGGCCCTGGCGCGCATCACGCCTGCGGTCAAGAACACGGAACCTCATCTTTATTTCTATCTCCGACTGCTGCATTTTTATCAGGGGCAGCTTACGGCAGATGCAGTATTGCCGCCTCCGCCAACCGGTCCGGATGACCTTGAAGGCGAACTAGCCTTCGATACGGTGAGCTATGGCGTGGGCAACTGGCGCGTCTATCATCACCAGCGCGCTAATGCGCTCGAGCTGTTTAAGAATGTCGTGAAGGGTCAGGCGTGGAATGCCTGGGGATTTATTGGGTCGGAACTGGAGTTGGTTCGCGGCGAGCAGTAGCAGCTTCGCAGAGCCCGATCAATTCAGCCTTTCGATATTCGCTTTTGTTTCGCTATAATCCCTGCGTCGGATACCCGCCAGTCGGTTCCAGGCCGGCTGCCGTCCTACCCAGAGATTCCTATGAGTTTCGCCGCCGCCCTTCGTCATGAGCTCGCTGACTGTGCTCGAAAGTACGCGCTCGCGGAGGCGCTCCCTCACTGTCTTAGCTATGGCGAAGCTCCCATCGTTTGCTTCGAACCTCATCGAGACAATTCACGCCATGGGAATTTTTTCCCTGCGAGCTACAAGGCGATCTGCCAAAATCCTGCTTGGCGAAGACGATTGGCCAAGGTTCATACTCTAGGCCACAGCTCTCTACCTGCAACAGATCGCGGACGCTGGAGGGAACTCGATTCGTGTACCAGTTCTGATGCTTTGCTGATGAATATCTTCTGCCATCCGGGTGCGTTAAGAGACGGAAAAGTCTGTGCGCTGCTTGGCGTCGAGCCAGGTTTGTCTCCATGTTTCGGATATCGCGCACGCGTTCCTCTCGCCAATGGCCGATTCGATCGTACTGAAGTCGATCTCCTCCTCGGAAACTTGTTAGTCGAGGCGAAGCTGACCGAGGGTGGCTTTCAGAGCGCTCCGAAGCGCGTTCTGGTGGCGTATCGAGATTTCTCCAAGGTGTTCGATTTGAGGCAGCTTCCGCAGACCGGCGATAACTATCTTTCCTATCAACTTCTACGCAATGTACTCGCGGCCTACGCTCTGCAGTATTCATTCTGCGTTTTGGTCGACGCTCGCCGACCGGATCTGGCGGATGCCTGGTACGCCGTGATGCGGTGTTGTGAAGCCGGTGGAATTCCGCACCAAGCTGAGAATTTCGACTTGGCAGGAGGTGACGGACTCCGCTCCAACAGGCCTTCGAGCCTTCCTGACGAAGAAGTATGGACTCGGTCGGGAGTGCTCGGAAGAGTAAGTAGCGGCGCAATTTCGGGTCGCAACCGCCGAACCTCGAACCCACGAAGAACACTAAGTTGTGAGTTCCGCAAATTCTGACCCACCTAATTCCGGAAATTCTGAGCCACCAAGTGATCGACATAAGCGGTAGAACTTCTCCCTATGCCTCCGGCCGGTCCATAGACCGGTGGAGGCGGAGGGGGAGGAGGATGTTGAGCATGTTAAAGCGTCACGAAGTGGAGATTTTATTGAAGACGGGCCACGGTAAGACGGAGGTGGCCCGGCTGACCGGAGTGTCCTTATGCTCGGTGAAGCGCATCGCGCAAGAGGGACCCGTGATGCACGTCGATGATGCGGCGGAACGCGCCCAACGACAGGTCGGCCGGCCCAGCACGGTCGCGAATTTCCGGAAACCGATCCTCGAGATTCTGCAGCAAACACCCGATCTCGCGTCGCTGGAGATTCTGCGGCGAGTGCGGGAAGAAGGCTATGCGGGAGGCAAGACTGCGCTGTACGCGCTGGTGGCCTCGCTCCGCCCGAAGTCGGCCAAGCCGCTGGTTCGTTTCGAGGGTCTGCCCGGGGAGTTCAGTCAGCATGATTTTGGACAAATCGAAGTGCAATTCGTCGATGGCGCCAGCCAGCGCATCCATTTTTTCGCCTCGCGTCTGAAGTATTCGCGTTTCATGTGCGTCAGTCTAGTTCCGGATGAAGCAGTCGAGAGTTTAGTACGAACCTTGGCCGAGCATCTGGCCAGCTGGGGTGGGGCTCCTTTGCAATGCGTCTTCGATCGGCCGAAGACGGTCGCCCTGCAGTGGCGAAAAAATGGGGAGGTGACGGAATGGAATCCGGTCTTTGCCTACGCCACGCTGGAGATGGGAGTGGGGGTGGAGCTGTGCTGGCCGTATCGAGCGCAGCAAAAAGGAAGCGTGGAGAACCTGGTCGGTTTCGTCAAGTCTTCCTTCTTCAAGGTGCGGCGGTTTCACGATGAGGAAGATCTTCGCCAGCAACTACGGGCTTGGCATGAGGAGGTGAACCAGGAGCGTCCCTGCCGCGCGACGGGCGTGATTCCCGCGGTGCGCTGGGCGGAAGAGAAACCTCGCCTCCGTCCTTTGAAAGTGCAGCCGGAAGATCTGGCCTTACGCATTCCCGTCTACGTGGGTCCCACCGGAACGGTGCTCCACGATGGCCATGCCTACTCCATGCCGCCGGAGGCGATCAGTATGCCGGGCACGTTGTACTTGTATGGGCAACGAGTGCGCATCGTGGCCGGTCGGTATGAAGCGATGCATCCCAGGAAATTCGTGGCGCACGAAGGGTCTTCGCTGGCCGAGCATCGCGCGGCTTTGGTAGCAGCTGTGTCCGGGAAACGCGGCCGGCGCTATCTGAAGCGGCAGCAGTTGCTGGAGTTGGGGGAGCCTGCGATTCGCTATCTCACCGAGATTGTGCATCGTCGGCCGCGGCACTGGTACGAGGATGTGGATCGATTGCACGCGATCCTGCAGAGTCATGGTCCGGAGGTTCTGCGGCGAGCCATGGAAACCGGTCTCCAGGAACAAGTATTTGGTGCGTTGTACGTGGAGAGATGTCTGCAACCAGGGTTGAACTTTCCGGAGGCGGTGCAATGAACATCGAGACCACCAGATCGAGGAAGCCGGGTGTGCGCCCGAGCCTTCGGAGGTGCGAAAAAAACACCCAATGGGGGGATGCTAGAGGTCGACCGAGGTGGCGATCATCGTTCCTAGGGGATCCTGGCGCAAAATTTTTCTGGGAATTAACCGAAAAAGCTCACCGCCGTAGCCGGGGCGGTGGGAAAAGTGAAAATCCCGCGGCGGTTGCGGGATTTTCAAGTGCCGTGGGAAAGTCCTGTCTTTGGACTTTTCCACGGAACGGCTTTTTCCACGGCCCTTCTACCCACCGAGGATACCGAGCCGTAAATACACCGAGGAGAATGCAATGACCAAGAAGCCATCCACGTCCATGCCCGAGTTGGCCATCCCGAAACTTTCCGAAGGCCAACTCGAACCTCTGTTCCGACGTCTCAACCTGGCATACACACGCCGCATCTACCAGGAGGTGGCGGATCGAGCCGAGAAAGAAAACTGGACCTATCGCGACTTTCTCGCTCTTCTGCTGGCCGAAGAAGTGGCGCACCGTAAGCAAACCCGCCTGCAGCGCTGCACCCGCCAGGCTCACTTTCCCTTCTTCAAGACCATTGATGAGTTCGATTTCACTTTGCAGTCGACTCTGCGACAATCGCTGCTCGGTTCCTATCTGGGACCGGACTTCGTCACCGAGGGCCGCTCCCTGATCCTTTACGGCAAAACCGGCCGCGGCAAAACTCATCTCGCCGTAGCCATTGGCTATCGCGCCATCCAGAATGGCTTCGACACACTTTGTACCACCGCCGCCGAACTCATCGAGGATCTGTCGAACGCCAGTGCCAAAGGCCTCTTCCAGCAATCGTTGTCCACCTACACTCGTCCTCACGTCTTAGTCATCGATGAGATCGGATATCTAAGCTATGGCCCCGACGCTGCCAATGTTCTGTTCCATGTGGCGAATGATCGCCATCTGAGAAAACGGCCGATGATCTTTACCACCAACAAGCCGCTCAGTGAGTGGGGAAAGGTGTTGCACGACGAGGACCTGGCAGCTGCCATCCTCGATAGAGTCCTGGAACGCGGACGCTTCATCCACCTTGATGGACCCTCAGGCCGGACACGTCATCTAAACTTAGAGGAGGCCTCGCCTTCCAAAGCCGAACGGCTCAGAATTTCCGGAATTAACGGCTCAGAATTTCCGGAACCCACATAAGTATCACGAAGGTTTTGGCTTACGTATTTCCTTCGTGACCGTTCGTGCCCCCCGTGGTTGATGATTTCGAAAACTGCACCATCGCGGAAGAGTCGTTTGCAACCGCCTAGGGTGAAGTTTTGCTGGCCAGAAAGGTTCTTTTTCTTGGCTTCCGCAGGCAAACTTTGGTAATTTTTCATATGTGCCTCGGTTAGGTTTCAATACAGAGGCAATCCAACCACCGGAATCGTATGAATAGTTTGGAACTCTGCCTCGTTGTCCAGGTGTGCCTTGCCTTTGGAGTGGCCGGATTATTTTGGCCAGAAAAACTCCGGCCGCTGTTCGATGTTCTGATGTTTCCGTGGGTGGCGAACCATCGCGCGATTCGAGCGAACAGCATTGCCGCTATTGGATTGTCTCTCCTGCTTTTCGTTCGGCTGCTGACGGGCATTTCTTAGATCTCGTCGCCGTTTCCGATCAAATTCCAGTAGTTTTGGCAGACTCCCGTGCCAGCCTCTCGGCACTCGTGCGTGAAGTCCGAAGCGAAATTCGGTCAATACAGGAAACAAGGTATATCGCCAAGGCACCCCGATGATGCATCCTGAGTGAGCGTTTCCTGGGATCAGTGTGCTAGCCCGCGAAAGCCATCGAACGAAATAAGGTTGAGCATGGGTTGCATGGAAATCTTGATAGAATCGAGCGGCTCAGGCACGAGAATCTTTATTAACATTCCGCTTTCGGTAGATGAGCAGTCGCAGGATCGAACTGCAACGGAACCGCTTTCTGCCGCACATTAGAATCAGAGCACAAGATTCAAACTCGGCGCTGTCTTATGAGAATTCTGATTGCGGATGATAACCAGTTGGTTCGGCGCGGCGTGGCGCAAATTGTTTCCGGCTACGCTGACTGCGAAGTGTGCGCCGAAGCCTCCAATGGTCTCGATTCGTTGGAAAAGGCCCGCGAGTTTTTCCCGGATCTTATTCTTCTGGACATCAATATGCCCGGCATCGATGGGCTGGAAACTTCGCGTCGGTTGCGTAGGGACTGGCCGCAGATCAAGATCATCATTATGAGCCACAACGATGCAGACAAGTTCTTATCCGAGGCCTGTAAGGCTGGCGCCGATGGATGTGTCGATAAGGCACGCATTGTGAGTGACCTGCCGCCTATTATCGAGAGTCTTCGGAATGTATCTCTCGGAAATCATGTGTCGTAGCAACCGCGCCGGTCCGGCGAGATTGCCCATAGTCGCAGACCAGAGCTTTCCTTTTCATATCCACATTTGATTACCGTCAACCCTGCCGGTATCGTTAGTCGGGTGATCGCGGCCACCAAGCACACGTGGCCAATCCTAAGGTGAAGGATGGCTGACATTGAGAACAAGTTCGCAACTTGCACGTGCACTCGTTTGCGCGGCGTTAACAATCGGATGCTTGTCAGCGCAGAGTCTCAAAGATGACAGTCCCAGACGTTGGGTCACAACCTGGACCACCGCGAATGCGGCAAGCGATGGGCCTGCTTCATTCTCCAATCAAACAATTCGCGAGATTGTCCACACTACGATCGGGGGGAATGGGGTTCGACTCCGGCTTTCGAATACCTTCGGGAATCGCGCGATCCGTTTCGACGCAGTTTTCGTTGGTCTCCAAGCCACGGGGGGAAAGGGCGGAGGCGCATCTTTAGTTCCGGGCTCGAATCGCCAGGTGAGGTTTGGAGGCAATCCCTCCATTGCGATTCCCGAAGGCGCGGAAGTCTTGAGTGATCCGCTTCCATTTCCCGTGGCACCGCAGCAGAATCTCGCGATCAGTCTGTTTACTTCTGGGGACACAGGGCCGGCCACGGTTCATGGATCTGCCCTTCAGACAAACTATGTCTCCGGTGCGGGCAATTTTGCGGCCGAGGAAAGTGAAAAGGCGTTTGCGGACACCACAGCAGCAAAAACAATTGGATCGTGGTACTTCTTGAGCGCAGTTGAAGTGCTCGCGTCAGCCAAAGCGAAAGGTGCGGTGGTTGCGCTCGGAGACTCGATCACCGACGGCGCATCGACTCACGCCGACAAGAACGAGCGCTGGACGGACGTTCTGGCGCGCCGCATGCTAGCCCGCCACATGGAATTAGCGGTACTCAATGCGGGTATTGGCGGCAATCGCGTGCTGACCAACTCGCCGTGCTGGGGGCAAAACGCACTTGCCAGATTGGGGCGGGACGTTCTGGCGCAGGCGGGAATCGAGGCGGTGATTTTATTCGAAGGCACAAACGATATTGGTCAGCCAGACGCACTCGGTAATACCAACCCCTGTGTCAGCCACACCCAAGTGACAGCCGATGAAATCATCTCGGGCTATCAGCAAATTATTGCTCGGACGCATGCCCGCGGCCTTAAGATTTTCGGCGCCACTATTCTTCCCTATCAGGGGCTTGGCAATTGGACTGCATCAGGCGAGGCGAAGCGCGTGGCCGTGAATCAGTGGATCCGTACTTCAGGAGCTTTCGACGGCGTCATCGATTTTGACGCTGCCCTGCGTGATCCGGCCAATCCCACCCACTTGGCCACTCCGTATGACAGCGGGGATCATTTACATCCCGGGACGGCTGGCCACGAAGCAATGGGGAACGCAGTGGATCTCGGGTTGTTTCGTTGATTTTGCAACGAACGCGTGCGGGGGGAGTAGACAACCGGTGATTCTGGTTACGCCATCATCGCATTCTGGGCATTCAATGTAAGATGTGTTGCTAAGCGCTGATTTCTGACAGACAGCTCCAGCGCTGCCGAGCAGGGAAGAGCTGAGGGGAGAACGGGCCAATGACGCCAAATGTCGGTGCAGGAACTCCAGCGAAAGGGGCAGTGACAGCGCCGTCTACTTCGTATCGTGGGCCTCTGGTCATTCTAACCACGCTCTTCTTTATGTGGGGTTCGCTCACCTCCCTTAATGACGTGCTGATTCCCTACGTGCAGCACGTTTTCAAAATCCAGCTGGCGGCGAGCATGCTGATTCAGACAGCGTTTTTCTCCGCTTATTTTGTTTTTTCCATCCCGGCGTCCAAAATCATCGACTGGATCGGATACAAAAAAGCGATCGTAGTCGGTTTGATGACAATGGTCGTGGCCTGCCTTGGATTCTATCCAGCTGCAAGAATCCCTTCGTTTCCGTTTTTCCTGTTTGCGCTCATTGTACTGGCCACCGGAATCACGATCCTTCAGGTGGCCGCAAATCCTTATGTTGCGGTTCTCGGCAAACCACAAACCGCTTCGAGCCGCCTCGTTCTTACACAAGCCTTCAATTCGCTGGGTACCGCCGTGTTTCCCTGGGTCGGAGCGACCATCATTCTCGGTTCATCTGCCGCCGTGGCACAGACAGCCTCGCAAGAGGCAGATGCCATCGTCAAACTCTATGTCTATTTTTTCGCAGTAGCGCTACTTATTCTCGCCATCGGCATTGCCATCTCGAATCTCCCCAAAATTGAGTCCGCGGAGCATCGCATCGGCGAACAAGTAAACGACTCCGTCTGGAAACATCCGAATCTCGTCTTTGCGGCGATTGGCATCTTCATGTATGTTGGTGGCGAAGTCGCGATTGGGAGCTCGATTGCCAACTATCTCGCCCTGCCCAACATCGGCGGATTCGCACCCGACATTGCCGACTCAGCGACGCGTTACCACGCCGCATTAGGAGAAGCGGCCAAATATATCTCGGTGTATTGGCTGGGCGCCATGATCGGCAGATTTATCGGCTCGGCCATTCTGCAAAAAGTAAAGGCTGGCACCCTGCTGGCGCTGTTCGCGGTGATGGCCGCGCTGCTGGTAGGCGTCTCCGTTGTGAGCGGCGGGCACATCGCGATGTGGTCGATCCTGGCGGTGGGTTTATTCAACTCGATCATGTTCCCATGCATTTTTACACTCGGCATCGCGGAGCTTGGCCCGCTCACAGGAGACGGATCGGGCATCTTGAATATAGCCATCGTGGGCGGCGCAATTGTTCCGTACCTGGTCGGCAAAGCTGCGGATGTGATTAACCGAGCTTACTATCCGGCCATGACGCAAGGCGAAACCAGCTGGGGACAAGGCATTCATTACGCACTGGCCGGCGCCCTGGTTTGCTATCTATACATTTTGTTCTTCGCTGTCAGCGGCTCCAAGCCCAATAGCGAGCGCCACGCCAAGGCCTAACCCGTCCTAACCCTTTGATGTAAATCCCAGCGCTCTATCCGATTCGCGACTGATAAATACCAGAAGCACTGTATCGCTGGGCCAGACGATATTTCATAGAATTTCCAAGTTTGTAGCCATCGAAAATTGAGAGGAGATTATCCTTGAATCGACGATTTGGAAAAACAGCAGTGGCAGCTCTAATCGCTGGCGCGCTCTTCATGTTTGCCGCAGCACCGCTGGTGCATGCCGATGACCGGGACAAGTGCCGTCATGCCATCGAAAAAGCTGAAGCCAGACTGGACACCGCGATCCGCGACAAAGGCGAACACAGCCATGAAGCCGAGGAGCGGCGCCGCGATTTGAACGCCGAACGCGAGCGTTGCTGGACCGCCTATCATTCTTGGTGGAATGGAAAAGACAATCGCTGGGAAACCGAACATAACTGGGATATGGATCACCCCGACAACCACTGAGTGACCGAGTACAAGTTATAACCTTAGGGTCTGTTCAAAATGAAGCGCCCCGATTCAATGATTTCGGGGCGCTTTCCTTTTTAGCGATCAGGCATTATCGCCCTTGCGCTGTGGCGCTTTCCAGTTCAGCCGCCGCCTTGTCAATTGCGCTCGCGACATTCTCCAGCACTTGTCCAACCAGGGGAACCTGCGCATCCGCCTCTTTCCACTTTTCCTGATCCATATATTCGCGTACCGCCGCGATCGGCTTCGCGCCGTAGCCGGTATACGCCCCGGGGGCATAGACCTGATGCCTGAACCACGGACGTTCAGGCAATCCCTTCTCGGTAAGAAATGTCCGCTGAATCTGCATCAAGTCGGTGTTCAAAGCAGCTGCCGTCTGAGCTGGCAAATCACTTCCGCCAGCCTGCCATTTCGAGAACGCCGCCTGATACCGTTCCGCGCTCTTCTTCACAGCCTCAACTCCATTCTTCAGGGGAGCAAAATTCATAAACGGCGGGACTATTTTTGTTGGCGGAGGAACCGAGGTCTTTCGCGGGTCAGCTGTCGCCGAGAATACGCCTTCTTTTAATTCCAGATTGCGCTCGGTGATCTCGTCCTGCTTGTCTTTGAGCAGTTTCTCCAGATCCTTGACGTATCGCCCTATGGTGTCGGCCTCAGCGTTGTATTCGTACGGAACCACGTCGGCACCGGCCAGTCGCATCACCGCCGTTCCTCCCGTTTGCGCCAGCGCGCGCCCATAAGAAAAATCGGTATCGACGAACTTCGTATACCAGGCGAAGTCATCATAGACAGAGTGATAAGCATTGGCGTCGTTCTCGCCGCCATAGCCGATATTCAGCGCCGAGATCCCCGCGTGATCCATAAAGACTGTGAAGTCCGAACCGTCGCCGAGCGCGTTGATCCGCACATCGTTGCTTTTTCTAATCTCGCCGCGGTCTTCCGCATTGGTTGCGCGGGCGATTCGCTGCAGCCGTGCGCGTTGTTGAACTGAGATGTGCTTCTCCGGATCTTGAATGTCGGAGGCCACGTCATTAATGAAATGTTGCAGGTCATGCGTTCCGCCGGCATAGAAAAAGCCGCGGCCATTGCTGTCAGAATTGATATAAGCCACGGCGCGCTTCTCCAGTTCATCCTGATGCGTTTCCACCCACTCCGTCGAGCCGAGCAGGCCCGGTTCCTCGCCGTCCCACGCGCAGAGAATGATGGTCCGCCTCGGATTCCATCCTTGTTTATGCAGATCGCCAAGCACTCGAGCTTCTTCTAAAACCGCAACCATGCCCGAGATGGGATCATCTGCTCCATTCACCCACGCATCATAGTGATTGCCACGAATCACCCACTGGTCGGGCGCATCGGATCCGCGCATGATTGCGATGACGTCGTTGACCGGCTTCAAATCCCAGTTGGACGCCACTTTCAGATGAACCTTCGCCGGTCCAGGTCCGATGTGATAAGTGATTGGCAAAGCGCCACGCCAGGCTTCGGGAGCAACCGGCCCTTGCAGAGCCGAAAGCAAAGGCAGAGCATCGCCCCACGAAATCGGCAGTACCGGAATCTTCGTGATGGTCTTCGCGTCTTTGATATCGAGGCGCTTGGCATTCTCAGTCGCGCCCACTCCCGGAGTTAGCGGATCGCCAGGATAATCCGTATCCATGACGCTGCCGCGTTGCGCGCCATCGCGCGGACGCCATCCACCTTTCGGATAATCGTCGCCATTGAAGAAGCCGTCTTCCTTGGGATCGGAATAGATGATGCATCCAATGGCGCCGTGCTCCGCGCCCACTTTAGGCTTGATGCCGCGCCACCCTTCGCCGTAGCGCGCAATCACGATTGCGCCCTTGACCGAAATTCCCAGACGGTCGAGTTGCTCATAATCTTCGCGGTTGCCATAGTTGACGTAAACCAGCGGAGCCGTCACGTCTCCGTCGATGGAATATGCGTTGTAAGTTGGCAGCTGCTCGGCCGTTTGATCAGAAGTTGGATCGCCGGGCACAGGAGGCTCCTGCAGTTTGGCGCGAAACTTCGTCGGCTCGATCATTTCAACAACGCGTTCCTTAGGCGTCGGGAAAAGCACCTTGAAAGTTTCGATATGAGCGTCAAATCCCCACTCTTTGAACTTAGAGAGAATCCAATCGGCGTTGTCTTTGTCGTAAGCAGACCCCACGTGGTGTGGTCGAGCACTCAGTCGCTGCATACTCTCGCGTAGATTTCCGGCGGCGACGGCGGCCTGGAACTTCTTCTCCCAATCTCGCTCTGTAGCCGAAGATTGCGATGAGTAGCCGGCCAAGCGATTGTTATCGTGCGCGGGCGTCTGCGGCGTTTGCGCGAAAGATAGCGGGGCGCCGGCGACCAGGGTAGCGAACATGGCAAGATATGCGATTAGCGAGCGAAGTAACGTTGTAGAAAACGTCAAGCGAGCCTCCCGAATAGTATTGGCGCGATGCGCAAAACTCTTCACGACAAAGGTGCGAAGGTACACGAAGCAAGTTCTTGAACCAAACCTTCGTGATACTCCATGTCCTTGGTGGTTCAATCTGTTCTCGGCTGCGGTCTGAAGTTCCACCACTATCGTGTCTTCAGCAACGATTCCGGCGACAGTCCGCGAATCGAAGCGTCCACCACTTCTATCATGTGGACTACCGGCACATCGCTCCCAGCCTCCCGTAATCTGCTTCGCAGCTGAAGCACGCAGCCGGGATTTCCCGTGGCAACAATATCTGGCTCAGTCGCGAGCACATTGCGCACCTTGCGATCGCCCAGTTCTTTAGCCGGTCCGGGCCGTACCAGATTATAAATTCCGGCAGACCCGCAGCACAGCGCCGCATCAGCGATTTCGCAGATCTGCAGCTCAGGGATTGTCTCAAGCACACTGCGCGGCTGCGCCCTCACACCCTGCGCGTGCTGCAAGTGGCAAGCGTCCTGGTAAGCAACCTTCAAGCGTAAAGGATGCCGCGGGGCACGCGGTTCGAGCGCAGCCAACACTTCAGTAATGTCACGGCACTTGGCGGAAAATGCCTTGGCGCGCTCCCTATAGTTCGGATCGTCGCGCAACAGGTACCCATACTCTTTCATGTTCGATCCGCACCCGGCTGCGTTGATCACAATCGCATCCACCGCCACGCGCTCAAATACATCGATGGTGCGTCGCGCAAATTCGAGCGCAGCTTTCTCTTCGCCAGCGTGAATCATCAGTGCGCCGCAGCAGCCCTGATTCTCGGGGTTAGGAATGATCACCTCGCAACCTTCGGCGGCGAGCACGTGAGCAGTAGCAGCGTTTACCTCGGGAAAGAATACGCTCTGCACACATCCGAGCAGCAAACCGACCCGCAGCCGTTGTTCGCCTTGTGCCGGCGAGCGCTCCGGCAGCGCGGTCGCTTTTTGCGGAGCCGAAGGCGTAAGATTCTCCATCGCTCGCATGCTTGTTGGCAGCAACTTAAGCAGACCGCTGCGCCGCACAAGCGATTGCAGTCCCAATCGCTGGTAGATTCGCAGAGGCCCGAGTAGGAGTCGCAGCCGATCGGGCCGGGGAAAAAGTTCAAATATCATGCGCCGCAGAATTCCATCAGGCTTCGGTCGAGGATAGTTGCGTTCGATCTGGGCTCGTGTCGCTTCGATCAGCTTGTCGTACTTCACGCCCGACGGGCACGCCGTCATGCAGGCCATACAGCCGAGGCAGTTGTCCATGTGGTGGACGAAAGTTGAATCCAGCGCAACCTGCCCGTCGAGGCCGAGCTTCATCAAATAGATTCGGCCGCGCGGCGAATCCATCTCCTCACCCCACAGCGCATAAGTCGGACAGGTGGCAAGACAAAAGCCGCAATGCACACACTCGTTGATTAGATCGGTCGATGGCGGATGGTGAGCGTCGAAGGCGCTGGAATGGGCGCTTGGCGAGGGGTGCGCAGAGATGTTCGCGGGCTCCGCCATCAGATATTCTCGGCCATTAAATTCCACCGATGAATCGGCCCGGGTTAAGCGTGCCCTTCGGATCGAAGCGCGCTTTAATACTTTTCATTAGCGGAAAAGCGTCGCCCGCGCTTCCCCACACATCGATCTTCGATTTTATGTCGAGTGGGCAGCGCAGAATGACGAGCGAGCCGCCGCGAGTCTCCAATTGTTTCCGGAAGTTTTCAAGCGCCGAAAGAAGTATCGCATTGTCATTTGCCTCGAGTCGCAGATGACCGACTCCAACCGCTTGAATGACGAGACGCCACTGTAAACTCGGCAATCGCGAAAGTTTCTCTAGAGAGTTTAAAATGCTGCCGAGATCAGTAGGCACCAGGCTGAACTTGCATACGACAGCCGGCTCCGCACCACTCCACAATGTAGAGTACGCATTCCACACGTCAGGCGGAGATTCGATACGGTAAGCGTTGGACGCCATGCGCAGAGCCTGCTCAATCTGCGCTTCACAGCCGGCCTTCGTTCCTTCAAATCGCAAATCGATTTCATGCAGATCGTTGTCTGTCGACAAACTCGCCGCGCGAATTTGCACGCCCGTCGGAACCATATCGCAGTCCTGAATCGCGAGCGCCAAATCGTGCAGGGATTCACCACCAGAAGTAAGGCCCCTGGAGCTTGCGAAGGCCAAAGTCCGTGTCTCGCGCGGGATGGGATGAAGCCGGAAAATTGCTTGCGTAATAATTCCTAAAGTGCCCAGCGAGCCGACAGCTAGTTTGGGCAGATCATATCCCGCGACATTTTTTACCACCTTGCCGCCACTCTTCGCGAGAGTGCCATCGGGCAAAGCCAGGGTGATCCCGATAATCAAATCGCGCAAACTCCCGAAGCGAATACGAAGAGGGCCGCTGTCATTGGTCGCGAGTATCCCTCCAATGGTCGCTTGCTCCGGCCAGAGCGGATCAAGAGCCAGTCGCTGACCATGTTCGGCCAGAGTGTTTTGCAACTGCTGAAACGTGCATCCGGCTTCGACCGTTGCCGTCATGTCGCCCCAAGCGTGTTCGACGACGCGATTTAAGCGGCGCGTGGAAAGAATCAGCTCGCCGCTTTGCTCCACGCGCCGAAGACAATTGCCCCAATGCATCTTGCTCCCGCCGCCGCGCGGAATTACGCGCAAACCGCCATCGGTCGCGATCTTCAGTGCTTGAGCAATCTGCTCGGGACTGCCCGGTTCAACGACCATCTGTGGAACGATGCCGTCGACTGCGTCCTCCTTACTCCCAGTGTTCACGTGCTCCGCGCCGACGAGTGCGCGTAGATCGTTCCAGGCGGACTCGATACCGTCGATAGTCGTCCCTGACGATAACGCGCTTGATGATGAAGGAGTCTCCATAATCTTCAGAAAAATTGCGCGACTCCCGCGACTTCCAACGGATGCGGTTGATAGGGGCCAGTTCGCTCCGCACACAGCCGGGTGCGCGGGAATACTTTGCCCGGATTTGAAAGTTGCTCGGGATCGAAAGCGCAGCGCACGAGTTGCATGGTTGCGAGGTCGGGCTCCGCGAACATCTCGCCCATCATCATTTTTTTCTCCTCACCCACGCCGTGTTCGCCAGTAATCGAGCCGCCGCATTGCACGCACAGCCGCAGAATGTCGATGGAAAGCTCCATAGCCCGCTCTTCCTGGCCGGCGATGCGGCCATCATAAAGCACGAGAGGATGTAGATTTCCATCTCCGGCATGAAAGACATTGGCCACGCGCAATCCCGCCGCGGCGCTCATACGTTCCATCTCGCTGAGCACCCTGGGCAGCGCGGTGCGAGGAATGACGCCGTCCTGCACGATGTAGTTGGGCGAAATGCGGCCCATGGCAGCGAAGGCCGCCTTGCGTCCCTTCCAGAAGACAGCGCGCTCGGCCTCGGATTGTGCCACGCGAATCTCCCACGCTCCGCATTGGGTGCAGATCGCGCTGACTTCCTCGATCAAGTGCTCGACCTCGGCCCGCGGACCGTCGAGCTCCACCAGCAGCAGCCCGCCGCAGTTGGGATAGCCGGCATGCACCGAGGCTTCCGCTGCCTGGATGGCCAGGTTATCCATCATCTCGATCGCAGCCGGCAACATTCCCGCGCCAATGATTCCGCTGACCGCCGCGCCCGCTTCCTCTGTAGTGTTGAATGCGGCGAGCAAAGTCTGAATCACCGCAGGTTTTTTCACGATGCGCAATACAACTTTCGTCGCGATGCCGAGCGTTCCCTCGGAGCCTACAAAAATTCCCGGCAAATCGTAGCCCGGACGATCGAGCGAACGGCTGCCTAGATGCACGAGCGATCCGTCCGGCAAAACGACCTCGAGCGCCAGCACATGAGTAGTCGTAAATCCGTATTTCAAACAATGCGCGCCGCCGGAGTTCTCAGCGACATTGCCGCCGATGCTGCATACCGATTGCGATGAAGGATCGGGCGCGTAGAAATATCCGTGCGGAGCCACGCGTTGCGTGACATCCGCGTTGATAACCCCCGGCTCCGCGACCACACGCGCATTCGCCAGATCGACTTCGAGGATGCGGTTCATACGCGCCAGACTGATCACCACGCCTTTGTCGACAGGCAGCGCGCCGCCGCTCAGCCCGGTCCCCGAGCCGCGAGCTACAAACGGAATCTTCTCGCGCTGGCAGATTTGCACAATCCCCTGCACTTCCGCTGTCGATGTGGGAAGCAGCACCGCCTGCGGAAGGACGCGAAAATTCGTCAGCCCGTCGCATTCGTAAGTGTGCAGTTGCGAGGTTTCGGTGATCAGGCCGCGGCCAACAATAGCGCGAAATTCATCGAGGATACGGGCTTCCATGGATTTCTCCCCGCTAAGCCACGAGTGGCAAAGCGGGCGCTTTCATGCGGCTGCAAAGATCGACTGCAATGTTATACCAGAAGGTGATTGAGTGGAGGCGAGCCCGCGGAAGGATGGAATTCGGGCGAGGCGCTGTTCGAAGTCGAACGCCACCACCCCCGGTTAAACAATCGATTATGGCCTGACCGTCAAAATCACAGGCAGGTGCCTCTGGGAGTGAAGCCTTCCCGCATCACTCCCAGTTTGGGCATCCCTCTTGCTAATTTGCGTGCCCGGCGCGCCGGTTCGTGGCAAAATGTTTCCACTTACCCGGGGCCGTTGGATGGCAGTCTGCATGATCCCCCGCTGCATGTCCTGACGGAATTCTTAAGAACTCTAAAGTGTGGTTAAGTCTATGAATTACAAAGAAGCCGTCGGAGAGCTTGCCCAGACCTCCGGCCGCCTCTGGCGCTTCGCCGATTACGAATTCGATGAATTGGGACGGGTCTTGCGGGTCAAAGGCAGGGCAGTCGACGTTGAATCGAAGCCGTTCGACATCTTGCTGCAGCTCTTACTCCACGCCGGCGAGGTCGTGACTAAAGAAGAGTTGCTCGATGCCGTCTGGCCCGACGTAATGGTTGTGGACGCATCCCTGGCCACCGCCGTCTCCAAGCTGCGCAAGGCCCTCGGCGATGAAGACCACCCCGTAATTGTCACGGTCGCCCGTATCGGCTATCGCCTGGCGGTGCCAGTCTATTGCAAGACTGTGGCAGCAGCGGCTGGCCCCGATCTCGGATTCAAAGCGGGCGATTTCGTGCCCGGCCGTGACCAATGGCGGCTCAATCGGCCCATGGATATCTCCGGGTCAAGCGAAGTGTGGCTGGCGGAGAATCCGAAGACGCGCGAGCAAAGAGTTTTCAAGTTCGCGGCTGACGGCGTTCGCCTGAAGGGATTGAAGCGCGAGATCACCGTCTCACGTTTCCTGCGAGAATCGCTAGGCGACCAGCCAGAATTTGTTCGCGTCTTAGAATGGAATTTCGAGACGCCCCCCTTTTTTCTCGAGAGCGAATACGCCGGCCCGAACCTCGCCGAATGGGCGGTCGCGCACGGCGGATTAACCCAGATCGCGCTCGATATTCGCCTACGTCTTTTGATCGATATCGCGCGGGCCGTCGCCGCGGCGCACAGCATTGGCGTGCTGCACAAGGATTTGAAGCCGGCCAACATTCTGGTAGTTCCATCCCCCACCGCGTCCGCAGACGGCGTCGGTTGGCAGATTAAAATCGCTGATTTCGGCAGCGCCTCACTGTTCGATCCCTCGCGCCTGCACGCCTTGGGAATTACCAACCTCGGCTTCACCCAGACCGTTGCGCTCGAGAAGGAGTCAGCCGGAATAACTTCCCCCTCCTCCGGAAGTTCGGCTGCCGCTTTGACCGGAACTCTGATGTATCTCCCGCCCGAGGTGCTCGCCGGCCAATCTCCAAGCGCCTCCGCCGATGTTTATGCTCTCGGCGTCATCCTCTATCAATTGCTAATTGGCGATTTTCGCAAGCCGCTGGCGCCCGGCTGGGAAGCAGGAATTCAAGATCCGTTGCTGCGCGAAGATATCGCCGACGCGGCCTGCGGCGATCCGGCGCGTCGCTTAGGCAGCGCAGCCGATCTAGCCGAGCGCCTGCTCACTCTCGACGCTCGCCGCATTCGTCGCAACGAACTGGAAACCGCAAAGCAACGCGCCCAGCTTGCCGAGCAAAAACTTGCAGCCGCCCGTGCCCGCCGCCCGTGGGTCGTCCTGGCCGTAGTCGCGCTGGCCATCGGATTAGGATTCAGCTTCACGCTTTATCGCCGCGCCGCACGCCAACGCGATATTGCCAATCGCCAGACCGCCATCGCCAGCGCCGTCAGCCGCTTCTTGTCCGACGATTTGCTCGGGCGCGGCAATCCATTTTCCAGCGGCAAATCTTCCGAGTCGCTTATGGAGGCGATCCAGCAAGCCTCGCCAAGCATCGACCGCCAGTTTAAAGACGAACCGCTGGTCGCCGCCCGACTCCATCAAACCATTGCGCGAGCTCTCGACAATCGTACAGACTATCCCGACGCTCGCCTCGAATACGACCGCGCCGCGCATCTCTTCCAGCAAGTCGACGGCGACCTTTCGCAGGACGCCATCGTCGTTCAGTTACAGCGAGTCACGCTCGAGGCACGCGCCTACCAATCGGGCTCGCTGCCATTGGCCAAGACCATCCTCGAGCAACAAAAAGCACGGATCGCAAAGCTGGCGAATCCACGCGCGGACCTGCCAGTCTGGCTAGCCTCAGCCCAAGGCATGATCGCACTCGTCGAAAATAACGCCAAATCCGCTGCCGAGAATTTTCAAACGGCGGTAGAGAAGGCAGACGTGCTCCCCGAATTCGACGAGAGCGCCCGCCTGACCTTCAAGCAACGACTGGCGTTTTCCTACATTCGCCTGGGCGAAGGCGCAAAGGCCGAGCAGTTATTTCGCGAACTCATTGCCTCCTTCACCCGCGTAGCCGGACCAGACAGTCCTCACGTCTTGCGCGTTCGCCTCAATCTCGCGCAGGCTCTCATGATTCAAAATAAGCATGAAGACGCGGTCAAAGAAGCCAACGCTATCTATCCTGAATTTGTATCTCGGCTCGGCCCCGATCACGAACTCACCATGCAGTTGTTGACCACGCGCGCGCAATCCGAAGGCAGCCTCGGCATGTGGGATGAAGCCATTCGCGACGATCTAACGATCCACGATCTCGCTGTGAAAAAGCAGGGACCGCTGTCGTTCTTCGCGGCGGCAACGTTAGCCGATGCTTCGCTGGCGCAATGTCGCGCTGGCCACTATCGCGAAGGTGAGGCAAATGCTCGTCAGTCATACGCGGCGTCAGCAAAGGCCTTCGGCCCACGTGCAGGGCTGACTGGAGGCGCCGCATACTCTTTGGCGACCTGTCTGATTGGCCAGAATAAATTGGACGAGGCCGCCGCCCTCTTACCGCAGATTGATGCGCAGGCGGTTGCCCAGTTGTCTGGCGATCCCGATTGGGGAGCGGGAATAAATCTTTCGCAGGCCGAAATCGCATACCGCCGCCACGATTACGATGCCGCGCAGAATGATCTTCAGGCCGTCGCGCCCGTGTTCACCCGCAAAGATGCAGAGCCTTATCAGAAGCACGCCTTCGAGACACTGAAGGCCGCGCTCGACAAAGCGGCGGCCAAAAAATAATCCATGAGGAATTCTCGCTGGTTCGGGTCGTTCAATCGCTATCGGAATGTGCGCCGCTCATCGGTTCGCGCTATTGGATTGTTTCTCACGGCTGTCCCGGCGCTTCTGATCTCGATGGCTCTCGCCAAGAATCTTGCCCAAGCTCAGACCGTTCCCCCCGCCAAACGATTTCGCCCGCCGGCAACGCTTCCGCTGACCAGCTTTTATGACACGGCTCGTGCGCTGCCTCCCGGCAAGCCTGGAGAACTGATTCGTTCCGAAGCCATCGACCAGTACAACCTGCCCTACGAATTGTCGGCCTTGCGGATTCTTTATCACTCGCGCACTGCGAATGGCGAAGACGCAGCAGTTTCGGGGGTAGTTCTAATTCCCGATGGCAAGCCTCCGGCAAATGGTTGGCCGGTGATTGCGTGGGCCCATGACTTCAGGGGCATGGCACGAACTTGTGCTCCGTCACTGATGAAAAATTTGGGAGAAGGGCCGATCCTCGCGATGTATGCCAATCTAGGCTACGCGGTAGTCGCGACCGACTATGCCGGACTGGGCGCCGACGGCAAGCCCGTGCTCGACATGCACTCGAACGCCCTCGACATTCTCTATTCGATTCCCGCAGCGCGGGCCGCAGTCAAAGAGATCGGAACCAAGTGGATCGCCGTCGGGCCTTTTCATGGTGGCTTGGCCGCCGTCGCAATCGCCGAGAGCGATGTGCGCGATCCGGGCTATCTGGGCAGCGTTGACACTTCGGGATTAGCGGACGCGCAGGAAGCCTCCAACCGCCTGGAGTTGGGCCCATCGAGTCGCGCGCTGTTAGCCGTGGCAGCCACCGTCAAAGCGCTTTATCCGGAGTTTCAAATCAGCGACATGCTGAAAGACACCGCGCTGCCTGCGCTGCAACACGACTCAACAACCTGCTCCGCCGAGCGCGAACCCGAATTCACCAGCGAAATGCTCAAACCGAACTGGCAGCACAATCGCTATATAAAGGAGTTTTTCGGCCGGAACTCTCCCGGCCAAAAACCAGCTCACGCTCCGCTGCTCGTGATCACCGGAGAGGTTGATCCGGCCATACCTGCGGACATAACTACCAAAACCGTGGCCCGCATGTGCCAGCAGGGAAGCCGTGTGCTTTTCTTGAAATACCGCAATCTCGATGCCAGCGGAGCGATGGCAGCGTCCGCGTCAGATCAAGTCAGTTGGATTAAGGCGAGGTTTAACGGCCAGCCTGCACCAGGCAATTGCGCCAAGAGCCAGTAGTCGGGAATTATTTTCTGCAGCGACTGGCGAATCCTGCCGCTACCAGTTGCGGTCACGATCGGATACTTCTTCGTCCAGTCTGAACTGATTGCTCTTGTGACGCATGATAAAAACCATGCACACTGACATAAGTGTCGGTGGAACGATGAGCATCAGAATTCCGCTGCGCAAGGCATCAATCATGCGCGCCCCAGCGGAGGCGGCCTGCGTATAGCAGAGGGCGCAACTCTGGGAGAAGGCTGGAAGCGGAGCGGCGACCGTCAAGAGCACGACCAGTGCAATCGCCATAAGCGGCAACGATCTCGCGCTTTTGGTCTTCGATTTAACTCTTAACATCATTCCTCCACTCGGGTCCTACCCAGACAGACTATCTGGAATACGGCGCCGCGCCCACCAGCATGCGGAAGCTGTCCGTCCAGCCATACTGCATTCCAAGCAGAACCGAAACTGTGAAGATCACGACAAACCAAAGAAAGATTCGCTTCTCTGACCAGAGATGCATAAAGAACAACTGAGCCAGCCCGGCCTCGACACATGCTACTACCAGCATACGCGTGAACATTTGCGCCGGGTCAATGTTCTGATAGGCGATAACAAATTGCAGTCCCGCCAGGACGAGCAGGCAGACGTACACAATCAGGTCTTTACCGATTCCGCCGGTCTCATGTTTTGCCGCTGGTGTCGTTGTCATAGGATTTCTGCTCCTCGATCTTCCTCTATCTAGTGGGTGAGATTCAAAAGATAGACTAACGGAACGACAAACATCCAAACCAGATCCACAAAGTGCCAGTACAGCCCTAAAACCTCGATGTCATCGGCATTGTAGCGGCCGGTTCGATAGCGCAAGCCCACGGCGATTAAAGCGATGATGCCCGAGGTCACGTGGGTCAGGTGCAAGCCCGTGATGCTGAAGAACGATGCCCCAAACAGCCCCGTTCCCCACGGGTTCTTAAACAACGTCATGCCTTCGCCGATAAGCCCGAGCCACTCGCGAATATGCAACAGAGCGAAAAGGATGCCCAGGACTGCAGTGATCATGATCCAGCGGAAGGCCTTGTCTTTATTTCCGGCGCGCGCATCGCGCAGTGCAATCAGCATGGTCAAACTGCTGGTGAGAAGAACGACAGTCATCGTGGCGACATTGACGATGCTGTGGAAGGGGCGCGGCCAGTTGGCAGTTCCGTTACGAAGGAATCCATAAGCCACCAGGCAGGCGGCGAACGTCATGGTGTCCGCGATAATGAACAACCACATCGCTAACTTCTTGGTGGGGATCGAAAAGGGCGGCTCGACGATAAGGTCTGTCGAGTGTGCTCCCATGGTCAAGTCCGCTTGGCTCACGGCGCCTCCTAATGGTCGAGTAAGATCAATCTTGTCGCTTAAAGTTTAGGTTTACAACCGCATCGTTCACGGCTTGGAACAACATCGATCGTTTAAACTTTGAACCAGAGCAGCAGAATCAAATACACCCAAAGGCCGCCCATGAAATGCCAGTAGCGCGCCGTCGCAACCATCGCGTTTCTTCGCAACGACGACTTACTCAGCTTGCGAATAACATAGAGAAGGCCGCCCAGCCCCCCCAGCACGTGCACTACATGCGTCACCGTAAGCACATAGAAAAACGAACTGCTCGGGTTAGTGGCAAGATACAATCCCTGCGCCCGCAACTGCGTCCACGCAACATATTGACCAGCCACAAACACCAGACCGAGAGCCAAAGTGATATACAGCCAGCGCGCCGGGCTTTCAGCGCGACTCGTCATCCCGCGCATAAAACCGGAGACGCGGCGACGCGCGACTTCGAGCGTCACACTGCTGGCCAAAAGTATGAGCGTGTTCAGATACAGGATTGGCGGCAAGGTAAAGCTCTGCCAATCTTGCGATGAGCCTTTGCGCACGATCAGAGCGCTGGAAAACGCGGCAAACATCATCGTAACCGCGAAGAGAACCACCCAAATGGCGGTAGAGGATGGCGGCGGCGAATACTCCAGCGTTACACGCAAGTCACCGTCGGTCGGGACAAAGTTCCCCCAACCCCCGTTCCCCGTATGCCCTTTTGCAGGCAAACGGTCCGGATCGATTCGCGGTGGCTCATGTACTGTCGTCGCCATAACTACTCCTGACTTCCCCTAACTTCCTATCTACAAACTTACTCCCGCATTCGCTCCTGCTGCCGGCCAGTCATCTATCGAGTTACTTCTCTTCGTGTTCCGTCGCAACCTGCTCGGGCGAAGTCTGCATGACGTAATCACCGACCGAACTCTTCACTCCATACTGATAAGGATCGTGGTAGACAACAGGATGCTTGCCGCCAAAGTTATCGAACGGCGGCGGCGTGGCCGTGCTCCACTCGAGCGACGTGGCCTCCCATGGATTGTCCGGCGCCGGCGCGCCCTTAAACCGGCTGTAAATCAGGTTATAGACAAAGATCAGCTGGGCCGCGCCAGTTATCAGAGCAGCCACCGTGATCCACTTATGCACCGGAAGCAGCGGTTGCAGGTAGTCATCTACAAATGTCGAGTAACGGCGCACATTCCCGGCCATCCCTAAGTAATGGAATGGCATAAAGATGCAATACGCGCCGACGAAGCTTAGCCAGAAGTGAATTTTCCCCAAAGTCTCATTCATCATTCGCCCGGCCATCTTCGGGAACCAGAAATAAGTTCCCGCAAAGATGCCAAACATCGCCGCGACGCCCATCACCATGTGGAAATGGCCAACCACGAAATACGTGCCATGCAGCATGATGTCGATCGAGGGCTGAGCCAGGAAGAATCCGCTGACGCCGCCGCTGACAAACATGGAAATAAAGCCCAATGCGAACAGGGATGCTGAGTTGATCCGCAGCTTCGAGCCGTACAGGCTGAAGACTTGTATGAGCACGATAATGGTGGCCGGAATCGTGATTACCAGCGTCGGGAAAGAGAACGCCAGCGAGGAGATCGGATTCATCCCACTGACAAACATGTGATGGCCGTAGACCATGTAACTCAGAATGGCCAGCGCTCCCATGGAATAGATGATCACTCTTTGACTGAGCAGCGGCCGTCGCATGTTGGTGACCAGGATGTGCGACACGATGCCAATGCCGGGCACGATCGCAATGTAAACCTCGGGATGCCCGAAGAACCAGAAAAGATGCTGCCAGAGGAGCGTTGACCCTCCAGAGTGCGGCAGCAGTTGGTCATTCATTACCGTGCCCGACGGCACAAAGAAACTGGTGCCCGCCACGTGATCGAGAATCACCAATATGCACGCCGGCATGAGTACGGCGAATGCAGTCAATCCCATGCAAGAGGTAATGAACCATGCCCATGCGCTCATCGGAAGGCGCATCAGGCTCATGCCTTTAACGCGCAGATCAAGCGTGGTGGTGATGAAGTTCAACGAACCCAGCAACTGGCCAACACAAAACAGACCAATCGAAGCCATCCAGAGGATAACGCCCATCCCCTGACCAGGCCCCCCAACCGATCCCACCGAATTGAGCGGCGCATATTGCGTCCACCCGCCAAGCGTCGGGCCGTCGCCCACGAAAAACGACGCCATCAGGACGATGAAAGCCGTGAAGGTCACCCAGAACGACATCATATTAAAGCGCGGGAAAGGCATGTCTTCGGCGCCCACTTGAATGGGCAGAAAGAAATTGCCGAAGGCCGCGAACGGCGCTGTCGTGAGCACAAAGAAGACCATGATCGTGCCGTGCATGGTCATCAATTGCAAATAGTATTCCGGCGTCAGCACCCCGCCAGGCGCGCCGTTGGGCGAAAGCAACTGCAGGCCGGGAATTGCGGCATTGGTCCAGGCCAGGTGGATACGCATGATCCACGAAAGAGCCATTCCACACAGCGCGGCGACCAAAGCGAGCGCATAGTACTGTTTGCCGATCACCTTATGGTCGAGACTGAAAACGTGCTTCCGGATGAAACTCGTCGGAGGAGCATGGTGGTGCACCGCTGGCGCTGACACGTCGTGCATGGCCTCACCTCAATGAGATCCGCCCGCGCTCAGAGCGGACGGGCAGAGATTTACTGCATTGCCGCTTCTTTTTTAATCCAGTCGTCGTAATCCTGCTGCGACAGCACGTTCAAGTACGCTTTCATGTTGTAGTGGCCTAAGCCGCAAAGCTGGGTGCAGACAATTTCGTACTTACCAGTCTTGGTGGCGGTGAAGTGCAGGCTCACATCCAGGCCGGGGACAAAATCCTGCTGCACCCGCAGCTCGCGTACAAAAAAGGAATGTCCGACATCTTTCGAATGCATGAGCAGATGGACTTCCTTGTTCACCGGAATCGCCATCTCTGCGGTCACGATGTCGTCCTTGGAATCCGGATCGTGGTCCGTGTCCAGGCCAAAGTAGTTCTGCGTGCTCTCATTGATGAGTTCCGG
Organism: uncultured Acidobacteriaceae bacterium; assembly: GCA_963800565.1. Taxonomy (GTDB): domain Bacteria; phylum Acidobacteriota; class Terriglobia; order Terriglobales; family Acidobacteriaceae; genus Acidiflorens. The sequence continues at coordinate 17,656 of CAWDBM010000006.1, read as the reverse complement.
GTGAAGCGGTCCGAACTTGCCATCGGGACCGGGATACCGGAAATAGAAGGCAAATTGTCCGGCCTGCACCTGAATCGGAATGGCATCAGCCGCAGGTGGCGTCAAATACACATTAGCCCATGCCTTCACGCCGAAAACGCCTAGAGCCAGCACCTCTATGCCAACCACCAACAGCGCGGCGATCACCAACGCCTTGGCGCCGCCAGGAAACTTCTTGATCTTCGCATCGGGGCCAGGGTTCGAAAACATCCAGATGAAAATGGCCAAAACGAACTGGGCGGCGAGAAAAGCGATTCCCGCTTCGGCCATCGTCTCCGACATCTGTTCATCAATCAGAGCGCCATGCGTCGAAATGTCCTCCGGAGCGTCCCAAGTGTGCCGCAGGATGGGAATCGCGGAGAGAATCGCGATTACGATGATGGTGACCGCAAACAGTTTCGCCATGTTGCCCTCGCCTAATTTTGTTGTGGTCGGCAGTTCGTACTTCTACCCGTCCCGGCTCGGCATTGAAGCTCGTCTGCCGACAACCTGCTATACGCCGGGATGGGTGCGCCCTTTGCGTTGGCCGGTGCACGCTAGGTCCCTACTTAGCCTTAAAGGTAAAATTGGCGGTTGCCGCTCCACCCGCTGCCACTGTCACCTTTTGCGTCTGGGTACCGTATGTCTCTTGCCAGGCAGACACCGTGTAATTTCCTGGTGGCACATTCTGGATGGTGTAGGCGCCATTGTCGTCCGTGATGGCATACGGACCCTTGACCACAGCGAACCAGCCACTCATCCACGGATGGATATTGCACTGGACGTGGATCATCTCTGGAGCCTTCCAACTTTTGGTGACGGGCGCAGCACCCGGCGGTTGCGACTGGTTCCAGGGAATATTGCCAGTAAGAGGATTCGGCTGCGGGTGAATATTGTGGGCTGTCGCATCGCTGGTCTCCACTTTGAATTCCTGGCCCACGTCCATCGGCAGCACGTGTGGACTGTACATGCATCCTTTCTGGTCAAATACGGGGACTTGGGTGGGTTTCGCGTTGGCTGCCTCGGCGCTCAAACCTTCGGAGATATAGAGAACAACATTCTCTAACCCGTCACCCTTGCCGACGACGACATTTTCAGAATGAGCGGGGTCGTTCGCGTGCGCCTTGACGCAGTAGGGATCCTTCGACATGTCAATGCCCCGCATGTGCGGCGCCGTGCCATCGAGTTTGACACTCCCTGTAATCTTGCCATCCGCGGCCGCAATCGCCGTCCGGCTGCCTAACTTTACGCCAATGCCGATCGCTACCAGACCGACTAAAACCACACCCAACAACCGGTTGTAATTCCGCTTCATGTCTTTCCTCCTGAGTTCGTATGAGTTCGTAAGGTTCACCCCATCCCGCTCACTGTGGTGGTGGTGCGTTCGGGTCGACCGGCTTCAGCCCCAGTTGATGGGCAATTTGCCGTTCTTTTGCGTTGTAGGAGTTGTGGGGCTGCAAACTGCGCAGATAAAATACCAGGTCCCACGCCTCATCGGGCTTGATGTTATCGGCAAACGACGGCATCGGCGTGCCGTCTAAGCCGGTCATAAAGATTCTGTAGATCTCAACGTCGGTCGTCCCGCACTTCGGTCGCGAACCATCAGTGAAGTTGAAGGGCGCAATGGGCTGAGTCAGATCGTCGGCAAGCGTAGAGGCGGAGGGGCCATTGGCCATACCCTGCACGCCGTGGCACTTGTAGCACTGCATCTTGGCGAACACGGTTTGCCCCGCCTTGACCCGCTCTGCCGTGATTTCGGGCTCCGCTGGAATCTGGATAGGCGTTCCAGGTTTTTCTGTCTGCCAGCGTGGCGAGTAGTGCTTAATCCACGCAACCAGATCCGCTCGCTCCTGTTTCGACAACGGATTCCACTGCGGCATGTTCGAGCGGTCCATCCCCCGCGTAATCGTATCGAAGATGTCCTGGTCCGTCGGCAAAGTTCCGGTAGGAGTGGATCGGCATTTGAAAGTCGCGAGTTGGAAGTCCCGCGGCTTCTGGTACATCGGTGTAGCAAACCACGCCGCATTCTCTCCGTTACCGTCTCCCATCTCGCCGTGACAACCGACGCAATAACGACGATACGGCAAAGCAGCGGCCTGGGCGTTGCCCGTCGTGTTGCCAATGTGGCTGGTCGCCGCTGGCGTATGTAACCACTCTTGCAGTTGGTTCGTAGTAAGTTGCGCGTAAGAGACACTAGACAAAGAGAGAGCGACAACCGCTGTGAATCCGGCGGTGAGAACGAAACTCAGAATCGCGCTCATAAAACGCATTGGCTTCAAGCTGTTCATAGTCAGCACCCTTAAACTGAAGTCAGCGCCGGCGAACCAAGTCGCCGGCGGATCATCATGATGGTTAGAAGTCGAAGTCAATTCCAAACAACAGTTCGCTGCTGGTCAGGTTGTTGACGGCGTCAGGCGCGGTTCCGGTCTGATGGAACCAGTTGTACTCGCCGTGGTAGGCGAAGCCAGCCCGGCTCGTCATAAATGGGTTGTAACGGTAGCCGAGTGTGTAAGTCGAGATGTTGCCAAGGTTGTTTGGAACCGGCGAGGTAGACCCCGTGCCGGTATTGTTCCCAGGTCCATTGTTAGACTGCTGCGACATTCGAATCGTCTCGTAGCGCCCGATCAGAATCATCTGCGGGCTGACTACGTAGTGAGGCTCGATAAGAACGCCGTTCCATGTCGGATTTTGCGCTCCCTTCAACAGCGTCGTCCCCGGCGTGTTGTTGTTCGTGGCAACGCCGTCTACTAAATCTCCATACCCCTGGCCGAACCAAGCACTGTCCGATCCATGCTGCGTCACCACCGTCACATCCGCATGCGGGCCGAAGTAGAACTGTCCGACGAAGCCCACGCGGCTGTAGCCCTTGTTTTGCGTACCCGACCCAGTGATCGGAGTGCCTCCGGTAGTGAGCCAACTAGTTGGGGCTTCGCCCCCCATGTAGTAGAAGCCCACCCGATCCACGCCCAGCCTGCCTGTATCGAACGCCTGGCTAGCCGTGATGAACGTGGAATAGGATTCTTCTCCGTAGGGCAAGCCTACCTGGCCATCGTTCGAACTCAGCAACGAAACCGAGTACCGCGTCCGGTCGTTGTAAGAGTGTCCCATCACTTCAACGCCAAGCTGGTTGTCGCCCATTTGGCCAAAGACGTTGCCGTCACCTTGGGGCATGAAATGGTAGAGCTGGTAAATGCCACCATTTCCCGTCAAGGTCAGGATGCGCTTCTCCGAGAGCAAATTGTCCAGTTCGTATTTGCCGAACTTTACGTTGAACCACGGACTGCCGCCAATATTGTCGACCCGCGCCATGACCGTCTCGAAGTGGAAGGAGGCGGTTGAGTCAGACGAAGGCAGCACGTAGAAGGAGAAGTTCTTCTCCAGCGTGCCGCCGGTATGGAAATCAAGGCCGCTGAGATCGAACCCGGTAGTGGTGATCTTCTGCTCGCCGGTAGGGCTCTGGTCGGTCGCGACCAGGTTCGTGCTCACCCGGTGCCAGATCGGCGTGATGCGGAAAGTCACTGGCCAATAGCCGGGATTCTGCCAGACCGGAGAGTCCCGATCGTTCATGAGCTGATAGCCGTTGTCCTTGAATCTTTGGCCAAAGAAATTCAGCATCGGCCAGCTCTCGTGACAAGCCGAGCAACGCAGGCCATATTTTCTAGCGAAGGCAGGGAGGGCACTCGCCGATTGACTGGCGCCCAAGAGCAAGAAGACGAACGCGAAAGCGGCGGCGAGCGCGGATTTCACTCGACGCGGCTTCTGACAGAGATGAGACTGCGCCCACATACGCATGCTGCACTCCTCAGACACTTTTCAGATTTTCAAAAACTCAACTCTTCGAACACAACAAGCACCGCAGCCTCGGATGTTAATTGCCACCCTCGCTACCGCGCCGGCGTAGATGCTGCAAAACTTTTACGGTAAAGTGGTCCAACCACCACTCGCCGACGGATACTACTACCGTGCACGTTCAAGTGCAATAGGGTATCTTAATTTTTTTTTGATCTGTCCAAGTATGAAAAATGGAATGACTTGTAGCGCACACAACGCCATGTTGACAGCAATCAAGCCAACGTATAAGACTCTTGCAACAGGACAGCGGAGCCCAGTGGTGATCGCGAAAAATGGATTTTACGGCAAGGACGCTGACGGCTGTCGTCCGCTTACTGATTCCGGCCGCTATTCGCGAACCGGCGCGGCCCTCCTGTTGCTAGTCCTCCTGATCACGGCAGCGGTTCCCGCACACAGCCGCGATAAAACGGTCTTACAGTACGGCGCGGGCCTCATCGTCAACATTCCGCTGCCCGAACCCGAAGTCGAACAGGCCGTGCAAGACGTCGTGCAAAATACCATCATCCGGGGAACCAAGGAATACAACAAAGACGAATACATCTCCAAGGCCGTCGCCGCAACCTCAACGCCCGTCTTTCCAACCTGGAACCAGGCGGGCAAGGTTTATTACAAAGTACGGGAACAGGCAATCAACCCCTGGAACTTCAAGGACAGCGCCGACGTTGGCACACTGGCCGTGCGCTACATCGTGCAACCGCAAGGCGACAATAATACCGTTCTGCGCATCGACGCAATATACGTGGAGAATTTTCGCCATGTCTCTCATCCCTCCAGCGGCTCCGTCGAAAGCGCTGAGTACAAAGACATTCAGGACCACCTGCAAGCCGCCGAGTTGATAAAACAGGAAACCGCCGAAGCCTTGCGATTGAAGGACGAGCGCGCTGCCAGGCAACATCCTTCCTCGGCCAGTGGCGAAAGTTCTTCGCTCGAATCGTCCTCCGCGGTCGGCGAGCGGCCTGTCGCCGATCGCGAAAGCACAAGCGCGAACTCGATGAATTCGGCACGCGAGGAGGCAAGCAGCGAGGAACTGTCGACTCCAGCCGTGCCTCCGGCAACTGTCCCCGCTTCCGAGTCTCCCGGGACCTCGCTCGCCTACGAACTCACTGGCCAGGCGCTCGAACAACACGTTGCAGATCTCCGCCGCGAGGTCGTACGCGTAGTGAAAAAGCCCGGAGCCCCGCTCCAGTCCGCTCCATTCCACACCGCAACCACGATTAAATCGCTCCAGCCCGGCACCGAGATTCTGGTGGTGATCAACACGCCCTACTGGTTGGGAGTGGAGACCCACGACGGCGATCACGGATGGATTCGTCGCGATGAATTGGAGTTGGCCCCATGAAGCGGCGAGATCCGCGGTTTTCGTGTCGGCCATGTTCCTCAATGCTGTGCGCGTTCGTGATGCTGCTTCTTTCGGCTGCGGCAACGAGCACCCTTGCCCAGACAGGCGGGCAATCACCCGCGCAACGCCCCTACGAGCGCACCTTTCGTCAGTCAAAGACCGCAGTGGAAAAAGCGTTGAAGGATCTGCAACCATCAATGGCCGGACGCCTTCCCGTTCTCGATGGATTCGCTCTGCCGGCGGATCATCCGCTAAGCCGCTACCAGCGCGCCTATTTTCAATCGAACGTGGAAGTCGTCGCAGCTCCGTCGGGCGGCTCAGTTGTGCGTGTGACCACCAAGCTGACAGCGTGGTATGCGGATCAAACGCCAGCACGCTCCGGATACCAGTTGCTGATTTCGAATGGCCGCATCGAATCAGACCTTCTCGATCAACTCAACGATCTCCTCGCGAGCAGGCCCGGCGCCGTAAGCCCCGACAAGAGCGCCGGCGAAAGCTTCCCGGCGTCCGCACCTCCGGCGGCATGGGCTAAGCCGCCCGCCAGCGCGGATAAAGCGAGTGCCAACAAAGCTTCGGCCGAGCCCGCTATCTCGGCGCCCGTTCCGACAGCGCCCGAAAGAGATCATTCCGTATCCTCGAAGTTGCAGCCCGGCTTGACGCCACAGCAATTGGCCGAATCGAAAAATTCGCATAAGCCCGCGGATCCCGCCACCACCAGCCTTCAGGCTCAGGCCGCGAGCCTGGAGGAAGTGCTCAAGAACCAGGCGCATCCCAGAAACCTGGTTGCCATAAAAAAATCGGGGACTCCAGTGGTTTCCACTCCAAGCCTGAGCGGCAAAACTTTATTCCTGGCCAGCGCACACGACGAATTCGAGATGTTGGATTTCAACGCCGATTGGGTTCACGTACGCATCTCGGGCTTATCGCGAGGATGGGTCTGGCGCACCAGCCTCGAGATGCCCGAGGGCATTTCCGACATTCCGCTGGATCGAGGAAAAGCTGCGCCGGTCGCGGCTGACATATTCGAGGTGACGCGCGAAGAAACGGGGCCGTTTCCCGGAGACTGGGAGCCGCTGCGCGGCAAGAAGGTAAAAATTGTTTCCGTGCAAAAGATCCAGGAAGACGAGAAGAATGGCGGGGCCCAAGCCAAGCTGGAATTCGCCAAATCACTGCTCGATAAGAACTATGCCGAACTCGCGGCCAAGCCCCAGGAATTTGCCGGCGTGGTGTTGATCTTCGACTCAGTCGATGGCGGCATGATCGCCGCGACTCTGCCGACGGTCCAGAAATGGAAGGCTGGCAAGCTTTCTGATGCAGCGCTTTGGCACCAGTGTTATTTTGATCCGCCGGAGACCTTCAACGTTGCCAGTCCCGGCGGAGGTCAGTAGTCAAACCTGCTCGACTTACGAGTTGCAAAGCGTCACTTTTAGTGGGAGCATCATGACAAGAATGTGCGGGCCCTTTTAAATTTTGTCTTGACATCGAATTCGGGGCACGATACGAATGCTGTCTCTTGACGCAGTTTCCGGGGACTGATTTGCTGGGATCGATTTTCTGGGATTGCTTTGAAAACGATGTAACAACTGCCGGTCTGTGCTGAACCGCCGAGTGAATGGCGGAAGGCTCAAAGCCGCGAGTGTGTGGGGTTCATGTTACAAAAATTTGTGGCTCGGCTGCGCGACTACGCCGAATTGACAAAGGCGCGCATCACAACTCTGATTGTGCTTACCGCGTGGTGCGGCTATTACTTCGGCGCGCATCGGTCCGGCGTATCTTCGTGGTCGCTCGGATTATTTCATGCCCTTTTCGGCGTGGCCCTGGTTTCGAGCGGAACCGCGGCCCTGAACGAAGTTCTCGAATCGAACGTGGATGCGAGAATGCGGCGCACTGCACTACGGCCTGTGCCGTCAGGACGAATGAGCCGGGCGCATGCGGCCTTAGTAGGTTTGACCCTGACTCTAGGCGGCTCCATCTATCTCGCCTTCTATGCCAACTTACTAACTGGGCTATTAGTGTTCTTAACCTCCCTGGTATATCTCGCGGCCTACACTCCGCTTAAAAAGATATCTCCCATCTGCACATTTGTAGGCGCATTCCCCGGCGCAATGCCCGTGGTCTTAGGTTGGACAGCAGTGCGAGGAAAACTCGAAGTCGAGACTCTGGTTCTTTTCGCCATCATGTTCGTCTGGCAGTTTCCTCATTTTCTCTCCATCGCGTGGCTCTACCGCGAGGACTATGCCCAAGGCAACATTCGCATGTTGCCCGTAGTCGATTCCGACGGAAAGTCCACCGTATGGCGGATTCTGGCGTATTCAGCAGCCCTAATTCCGGTGAGTCTGTTGCCCGTCGCCATGGGAATGGCAGGACGTATCTATTTCGTCGGAGCCATCCTGATGGGCGCAGCTCTCTTCCGTGTGTCCATGGGAATGGCGAGTCAGCAACTGCCCGCGACCGCCCATGCGTCGAAACCAATGGCGAGGCGCCTGCTGCAAGCGACCATCTTCTACTTACCCGCCCTCTTTGCCCTAATGATGGCGAACTCCGGTAGTTAGTAATCGGAGTTAGTTTCGAGTAAGTCGCCTCTAGCATGACCGTATGACTCTCGCGATACTTGGGACTGCTCTCACCACGTGCCAAATCTCAGCTATGGGCTGGTGTCTTCGCGTTGCAGAACAGCAGCAGCGACCGCATCCTCCCCGACTGCGCTGGAGACCGCTTCGTCTCAAAACCGTCGGTACCGATCCTCTCCGAAACAGCCTCGGCCATCTGATGCATTGAGTTGGCCGAGCACCGGTCACACCGGCTTGATCCCAATATCCTTCTGTCTCCCTCAGGGAACCCGTGACATCACACCGAGATCTGAAATCGATTTTGTGTTCCGTAGACCTTGAAATGAAGCGGACCGGCGCAAAGAGCCGCCGGTCCGGCCATTCGTACTCCTGCTTTACCCGTTACTGGTGGAAATCAGCCAGCGACGGGTTGTTGGCCCCATTCTGCGATGAACTCACCGGCAGGATTACGGCCTGCGTGGTCGAGATCATATAGAGGTACACAGAGGTGACGCCGTCCTGCTGGATCTCAAATTTTCCGTCAGGACCGCCGGGATAGAGCGCGTAGGTTCCGACGATGGTACTGCTCGACGTACCCGCGCAGCTGCCGCCGCAACCATTCGGACCGGCGTTTTGATCCGAAGTTCCGGTCAGGTTGCCGGCTCCGTCGGCGTGGATTTGGATGACTTGCGCCTTCTGGTTCGAACTGTCCGTCTCCTGACTTCCGCCGAGATAATTGCCGCTGAGTGATGCGACCGTGAAGCCGCTTCCCACTTGCGGAGTCATCGTACCAAGCTCTACCGAGTTATCGGTTCCGACCACGAAGGCCTGGTTCTTGGCAATGAGGTAGAAGACTGGATTGTGTCCGCCTCCACCTCCGCCTCCGCACTGCGTGAAGCTGGTTAAGGTCATGCGCCCGTTCGTCGCCACGCTGTAGGTTCCCGAGCCGCAGACCGTTCCCATTGTGCCGCCCTGGTTCTGGTCGGCGTTGATGGAGATTGTACCGCTACCGTTTGTCGTGACGAATCCGGCAGTGGCCTGAGGCGAGCCTCCGTTGTTGCCGACGCCCTGCAGTTCGGTCACGCTGATGCCGTTGAGCGAGGCATCGGTAAAGGTGCCACTTTGCTGCAGCACCTGGCCAGCCATGATCATTGACGGCGACTCGGTGTTGTCGGCCACCATCATCAGCAATTCCGAGGGACTGACAACGTAGAAGACGAAGGGCAGGGTAACGTTCGGAGCGCTGATGTACATGCTGACCGTGCCGCGTCCGGTGGTAGAAGACACCACACTGAAAGTGCTAGAGCTCAGATTTGTGGTGCCAAAGCTTCCAGTGCATCCACTGCCCGAGCAGCTGTCGTCATAATCTGCCGAGCCAGTAAGGGTACCGCTGCCGTTGGAGTTGAATTCTCCGGCTATGCCGAAACGGTTGGCACCCTGATCCGCTCCGACGAATCCAAAGGCGTAGTTGCCGGTGATCTTGCTGGTGGAGAAGGCGGAGGTCGTCTGCTTGCGCAGCAGGCCGGAGATAACCGAACTGCTGGTGGAGTCGTAGTGGATGAGATGGCCGTTGCCGTCGCTGGTGTCCAGCGCTACTGCGAGCGTGGTGGGTGTTGAGTTGCCTGCGACGAGGATGCTAAGCAGGGCTAGATTGTTCGAACTCACACAGTAAGTTCCGGTGAGAGTGCCATTACTGGGTCCGCCAGCAGAGTCGGACGCATCAAGGCTTCCGCTGGAAATGATCCCCGCTCCATTGGCCACAAAGCTTCCCACGGCACTGTTGGCGTCCCCTGTGCCTTTCCATCCGTTAGCCATGAAAGCATAGTTCCCGTTGAGGTTGGCGTTGTTGGCGCAGTCTCCAATCACGATGCTCACGCTGGCACTGGCAGTTTCTGACGCCGAATCGGTGACCGTAGTCGTGAAGGTGAAGGTGCCCGACGCGGTCGGCGTGCCACTGATAGTTCCGTTCCCGTTGCTGTTGTTGATGGAGAGCCCACCGGGCAGGTTGCCGCTAGTGATGCTCCACGTATAGGGTTGCACGCCTCCGTTGGCTTGCAAGTAGGTGTTGTACGCCCACCCTTTGTCGCCTCCGGGCAGTGTCGTCGTTGAGACGGTCAACGGTGTGGTCGCGCCGACGCTGATCGTGTAGGTATTCGGGCCAGCTGTGTCGCTCGCGCTGTCTGTCACCGAGACGGTAAACGAGACGGTCTGAATTGCCGTTGGTGTTCCGCCCAGCGACAACGTGTTGCCGCCAGTGTTCCAGGCGTAGAGGTTGTCGCCTAGGCTCACTTGAGTTCCGTCGGTGGGGACAAGGATGCCGTTAACTGTAAAAGTGTAGTTGGGTCCGATGCCGCCGGAAGCGTTGATTGCTCCGCTCCAGCTTTGCCCGACCACCGTGTTCCCGACCGAGCCGGGCGCAGGTAATGTCAGAGGCGCTGCTGCCGTCTGGAAGGTGACTTGTACCCCGGCGGAGTTGCCATTCACATCTTTGGCGGTAATCTGCCAGTTGTAGTTTGAGCTGCCATTCAGGCTGGATACGCTTGGCAGATCGCCCGTTCCTGTTGGATCGACGTTCCATGTAATCGAGGTGATGGAACTGGAGAACCCATTGGAGTTGGAGTTGTTGCCTGGTATCTGCCAGATCTGATTTCCGTTCTGATCCCACAGTTGGAACTGGTAGGTGTAGCTGCTGGCGTTGGCGGGATCGGTCCAACTGAAGTTCGGCGTCATGCTGATACCGCTCCCTTGAGGAGCAAGGTTAGTGGCAAACGCGTTCAGCACGGCGCTGACGGTAACTGTGAGAACTTCCGACGTGCCGTCGCTGTAGGTGACGTTCAAGGTGTAGGTGTCGCCGACCTGCGGCGTCGCGCCATTGAGATTGGCCCAGTAGCTGAACTGATCGGAGTTACCGTTGAAACCGCCACTGGCAATGTCCGCGGGGATCACGACACCGAGTGTGGGTCCGGTGGCAAGCTCCACGGCGACCGGCAATTTGATCAGCCCGTTGACGTTGAATCCGATGTTGTAAGAGGTGGTGGTGCCGTTTGAGTTGATCTGCTCATAAGCCTGCGTCTGCAAGGTAGCGGTGCTATTGCCGCTCGGCAGGGTCAGGTCTTCGTTGCTCACGTTGCCGGTGATGGATACCGGGGCCTGGTTATTGTTGTTATTGGTGTTGGAGACCTGTCCAGGCCCAGCGATGAGGCCGGAGTTGTTCTGGTCGAGGATGCCGACGAAGAAGTAATTGGAGCCAGTCGGAACCTGGACGGTGTACGCTGCCGGGCTATGCGGCGGGCTCGTCTTGCTTCCCACCACATCGAGATAGACGGCGTTGGTGCTCTGATTGTAGAAGCCCACGTACAACGGCCCGGTGGCGGTTTCGCTAAAGGTCACCGTGCCGGAGACTGTATTGCCGCCTGTGAACGCGCCGATGGTGATCGCATTGGATGGTGCTGACCAGTTACTGGTTGAGCTCCCCGCCACGCCTTGGGCGCGGAAGTACAAGGTTTGGCCGTTAGTGAGCCCGTTGACGATCCACGGATTATTGTTGCCGGTTGCCGGGAAGCTCTTGCTTCCCACGATGGAACTGAACGACGAAGTGGTGCTCCATTGAACGGTGTAGGAGGCAGGCAATTCGATGTTGTTGTTGTTCTTGATTGTCTGGAATTGGACAAGGGCGCCGCCGTTGAATGCGACGTTTCCGCTGCCACCGCTCCACACCGGAGCCGTGCTGAGAGATACCGGGGCTGGATCGGTCAGCACGATGGAGACGCCGGTTACGGGCGAATTGACAACGGTTATGTTCGCGACGCTGCCGGTCGGGTTAGAGGCATTTTCTGCGCCATAGCCCAGGTTGTCCATGAAGGCTTGCAAGGTGTAAGTGCCGGGCTGGACGCCATGAATGGTGAAGGCGCCTCCTGATGTGAGTACGGCTTCAGAGATGCTCGTGCCCAGGTTGTTGCCGCATCCGCCGCAGTTGTTGGTGTTCAGCTGCAGGTAGGTCCAGCCTGTTTTCGAGCCGCTGTACCCGACATTGCCGGAGACGGTGTAGCCCGGCGGTTGCGTGCCGATGACGATGGTGTAGCTGTTGCTGACTGAGACTGGCGTGTTTTCGCTGTCGGTAACTTGGAGGGTGAAGTTATAGGTCCCGGTCGTGGTTGGTTGTCCGGAGATAGTAAGGGTGTTGTTATTGTTCAGGCTGAGTCCCGGAGGCAGACTGCCGCTGACGATGCTCCAGTTATACGGCTGCAGTCCGCCTGCGGCGTTCACATTGGCATTGTATTGGTTGCCGACACTGCCGTCTGGCACGGACTTCGTAGTGATGATGAGCGCGCTGTTGATGGTGATGCTCAGGTTGGCGGTCGCTGTTTCGGGAGTTGGTTGAGTGGAATCAGTGACCTTAACTGTAAAGTTGGTTGTCCCGGTCGCGGTCGGAGTGCCTGTAATAGCGCCCGTGCTGGCGTTCAAAGTCAACCCCGCCGGCAGCGAACCCGCGCTGATGTTCCAGCCGTAGGGCTGCACTCCGCCGTTCGCCTGGAGTATTGCGTTCTGATAAGACGTATTCACTACACCCGCGGGCAGGCCGGTCGTACTAATTGAAAGCGGCGCGCTGTTGTTGACGGAGATGCTGAGATTCGCCGACGCGGTCTGCGCCGTCGGCGTCTCCGAATCCGTCACAGTCACGGTGAAGTTATAGGTTCCGGTGGTCGTGGGAGTGCCGGTGATGGCGCAGTTCACATTGCTGCCGCAGCCAGTCGAAGTAAGCGACAAGCCCGGTGGCAGGCTTCCCGCGGTCACCCGCCATGAGTAAGGTGTAATGCCGCCCGATGCCTGCAGCGTGGCGCTGTACGTGTTGCCCGTCACACCGGTTGGCAGACTGGTCGTCGTTACCTTGAGAGTTGGGGCGCTGATCGAGATGCTGAGATTCGCCGACGCGGTCTTCTTAGTGGGCGACTCGTTATCGGTTACGGTGACCGTGAAATTCGTGGTACCGGTGAAGTTCCCGCTTGGTGTACCCGAGATCACGCCGGTACTGGTGTTCAACGACAGACCTGCCGGGAGGCTGCCAGTGGTTACCGCCCACGTGTAAGGAGTAATACCTCCTGCTGCCGCCAGTGTCTGGCCGTAGTTCGTGCCCATCACGCCTGCTGCGAGAGAGTTCGTCGTCACCGTTAAGGCCGGATTCACCACGATGCTCAAATTAGCCGTGGCTGTCTTGGCCGTGGGTGTTTCTGAATCGGTCACGGTTACGGTGAAGTTCACTGTGCCGGAGGCAGTAGGTGTGCCGGAAATGACCCCAGTCGCAGCGTTGAGAATTAGACCAGCCGGCAAGCTGCCCGTTGTCACTGCCCACGTGTAAGGTGTGATGCCGCCCGTCGCTTGCAGTGTCGCGCCCGGATAGACGGAGCTGACTACTCCGACTGGTAAGGAACTCGATGTTGTGGTTACGGTGAGCGCGGCAACCGAAATGGTGATGCTGAGGTTGGCGGTCGCCTTCGCTCCAGTTGGCGTCTCGGAATCGGTTACTGTAACAGTGAAGTTGTCGGTGCCGACAAATGTTCCGGTCGGAGTGCCGGAGATTACGCCGGTCGCGGCATTCAACGACAAGCCAGCGGGCAGGCTGCCAGTCGTTACAGACCACATGTAAGGCGTGATTCCGCCCGTCGCCTGGAGGGTTTGGTTGCTGTACACGACACCGATCGATCCACCAGCGAGCGACGTTGTCGTAACTTTCAGCGGCGTCGCGCTGATGACGATGCTCAGATTCGCTGACGCCGTCTGCTTGGTTGGCGATTCGTTGTCCGTCACGGTGACCGTGAAGTTTACAGTGCCGGTAAATGTTCCAGTTGGCGTGCCAGAGATCGCACCAGTGCTTGCGTTCAACGACAGACCAGCAGGCAGACTGCCCGTAGTTATTGCCCACGAATAAGGAGTGATACCTCCCGCTGCCGCCAGCGTTGCACCGGGATAGGCGGTGCCGATCACACCCGCGGGCAGAGTGGCGGTTGTCACCGACAAGGCTGGATTCACCACGATACTCAAATTCGCGGTCGCAGTCTTCGCCGTCGGTGTTTCCGAGTCGGTCACCGTGATGGTGAAGTTCGCGGTGCCGGAGGCAGTCGGTGTGCCCGAGATCACTCCGGTAGTTCCGTTCAGATTTAGACCCGCCGGCAAGCTACCAGTTGTCACTGACCACGTGTAAGGCGAGATGCCGCCGCTGGCCTGCAATGTTGTGCTCGGATACACCGAGTTGACGACACCCACGACAAACGAACTCGATGTGGTGGTCACGCTCAGCGTCGCGACCGAGATGGTGATGCTGAGGTTGGCGGTGGCTGTCTGGCCTGTCGGCGTTTCGGAGTCGGTTACTGTAACAGTGAAGCTGTCCGTCCCAACAAATGTTCCCGTGGGAGTGCCAGAGATTACACCCGTCAAGGCATTCAGCGACAAACCCACGGGCAGGCTGCCCGTGGTCACCGCCCATTTGTAGGGAGTGATGCCGCCCGTAGCTTGCAAGGTTTGGTTGGTATATGCAATGCCGACGGAACCGCCAGCGAGCGATGTCGTCGTAACCTTGAGCGGCGTCGCGCTGATAGCGATGCTCAGGTTCGCTGACGCGGTCTGCTTCGTCGGCGATTCGTTGTCGGTTACGGATACAGTGAAGTTGACGGTGCCAGTGAAAGTTCCAGTCGGCGTGCCCGAGATCGCGCCGGTGCTCGTGTTCAACAATAGACCAGCGGGCAGGCTGCCGGTGGTTATCGCCCATGTGTACGGAGTAATTCCACCTGCCGCTGCCAAGGTTGCGCCGGGATAGGCGGTGCCAATGACGCCTGCTGGCAAAGTGGCGGTTGTGACCGATAAGGCTGGATTCACCACCAGACTCAAATTCGCTGTTGCAGTCTTGGCGGTTGGCGTTTCCGAGTCGGTGACGGTTACTGTGAAGTTCGATGTGCCCGAGGCAGTCGGTGTGCCCGAGATGGCTCCGGTGGCGGCGTTGAGAATTAAACCTGCCGGCAAGCTACCGGTTGTCACTGACCACGTGTAAGGCGAGATGCCGCCGGTTGCTTGTAAGGTAGCGCCCGCGTAGACGGAACTGACTACGCCCACGGGCAGCGAGCTCGAGGTAGTGGTTACGCTGAGCGGAGCGACCGAGATCGCGATGCTCAAGTTGGCGCTCGCCTTACCACCGGTGGGCGTTTCAGAATCCGTCACCGTAACGGTGAAGCTATCCGTCCCAACAAATGTTCCAGTCGGAGTGCCGGAGATCACGCCGGTCGAAGCATTCAACGTCAACCCTGAAGGAAGGCTGCCCGTTGTGACCGCCCAGGTGTAAGGTGTTATCCCGCCTGTCGCTTGCAGGGTCTGATTCGTGTAGGCATTCCCGATGGTTCCGCCAGCGAGCGATTGTGTCGTAACGCTCAGCGGCGGCGCGCTCATGACGATGCTCAAATTCGCCGACGCGCTCTGCTTAGTCGGTGATTCGTTGTCAGTCACAGTGACGGTGAAGCTCACAGTGCCCGTAAACGTTCCACTCGGTTTGCCCGAAATCGCGCCGGTGCTGGTGTTCAACGACAGACCCGCAGGCAGGCTGCCCGTAGTTATTGCCCAGGTGTAAGGAGTGATTCCTCCCGCCGCCGCCAATGTTGCGCCGGGGTAGGTGGTACCAATGACGCCCGCTGGCAGCGAGGTGGTCGTTACCGACAGAGCTGCATTTACCACGATGCTCAAATTGGCAGTTGCAGTCTTAGCCGTGGGTGTTTCCGAATCGGTTACGGTAACCGTGAAGTTCGCAGTGCCCGAGGCAGTCGGTGTGCCGGAGATGGCTCCGGTGGCGGCATTGAGAGTTAGACCCGCTGGTAAGCTTCCCGTTGTAACGGTCCACGAGTAAGGAGTGATGCCGCCGGTGGCCTGCAAAGTCGCGCCTGAATAGACGGAGCCGGCGACGCCTACAGCCAGCGAACCGGAAGTGGTCACGCTTAGTGGCGCAACCGAGATCGCGATACTCAGGTTCGCGTTCGCCGTCTTCGCAGTCGGAGTTTCGGAGTCGGTTGCAGTGACGGTGAAATTAACGGTGCCGACAAATGTTCCGGTCGGAGTACCGGAGATAACGCCCGTAGAGGCATTCAATGACAATCCTGCAGGCAGGCTGCCCGTGGTCACGGTCCACTTGTATGGTGAAATTCCGCCCGTGGCCTGCAGTGTCTGATTGGCGTATGCATTGCCGATCGTTCCGCCGGCCAGCGATGTTGTCGTCACGCTCAGCGGCGGCGCGCTGACGGTAATGCTCAGGTTGGCGGTGGTAGTGGCGTGCGCCGGCGTCTGCGAATCGGTCGCAGTGACGGTAAAACTCGTGGTGCCGATGAAGGTCCCGCCGGGCGTTCCAGAGATCACACCGGTCGCGGAATTTAAATTCAATCCAGAGGGCAGACTTCCAGTCGTGACCGACCAGGTGTAAGACGGTACTCCGCCGGTCGCTTGCAGCGTTTGGTTATAGGCTGTGCCGGTTGTTCCCGCGGATAAAGAACCAGTCGTAATGGTCAGCGCCGGAGGCGCATTTATTGTGACGGCAATCGCCTGGCTCGCGGACATCTTGGCGGCATCTGTAACTTGGAACGTGACGGAACTGTTTCCGGTCGGTCCGGTCGGCATGCCCGTGATTGCGCCCGTGCTGCTGTTCAAGCTCAGTCCAGCGGGCAACGACCCGGAAGTGATCGCAAAAGTGTACGGGCTGGTTCCACCCGACTCACTCAGGGTGCCGTTATAAGCGGTGCCTGCGGTTGCTGTAAAAGAAGTTGTGGTAATGGCGGGCAGCGGGGCGACCTTGATCTGTAAGGTCGCGATCTTCGTCGCATCAGAGACAGAGGTTGCGGTCACGGTTGCGGTCAATGCGCTGGTGACGGAAGCAGGGGCGTTGTAAGTAGCCGACGACGTGGAGGTGTTGGCGAGAGTGCCGCCGCCCGAAACAGCCCAGGTGACGCCGGCCGTTTTCGCATCATTTTTGACCGCAGCGGTGATGGCAACCGTCTGCGCTTGATCGACGCTCTGCGTGCTGCCTGGGGTTAATGCAACCGCGATGGGTGGAGGTGCTGAAGAGCCGCAGCCAGACAGAACCAATAAAGAGAGAACGATGAATCCTGAGAGTAATCCTGCACCGGCTGCACGCTTCACAATTCCCCCTTGACCGCCGGAAGTTTTAGAACTTCTCCCGTCTCGTCAGAAAGGGCATACTCCTTTAGTGAAGCTTGTTACTCAAGTTACCCAAGTACTGCCTTTCGTGCATAAATTCTGAGCACGGGGGCATGGTGAGGGTTGAATGCGGCGCTGGGTGGGCTTGCTCGGGCGTACTTCAGTTCGCGGGGCGTTCGGGTATGCCAAGTTGATCAACCATACTAAAGTAACGGACGAGTCCGGTTTCTGGGCACTCGTGGGAGATTCTGAGGTTGCGAGGGGAGAGACAGAGTCAGAGTCAGATAATCGATTACAACCCCAGCAGTCTGGCGGTGGTCCGATGCCGGAGGAAGTGTGCGAAGCAGTGGAAGCTTGCTGTGCAGGAAAAGACTCTGAGGAATACGTGTTCACCTGGCCGAACGGAAAGCAAATTCTCGACTTCCGCACCTCGTGGGCGAACGCATGCAAAGAGGCCGAGGTTGCCAGACTCCAATTCCTCGATTTGAGAAGGTCGGCAACTCGCAATATAATGCGGAAAGGGTTCCAGCGACGGTCGGCATGAAGACTACCGGGCACCTCACGAGAGCGGTGTTCGATACTTACGACGTGACCGCCGACCAAGACCTCCTCGACGCCGCAGGAAGAATATGAACAAATCGTGCACGAAATGCCAGACGCGCGCGAAGTCTTCCACGCAAGTCGCTGATTACACGAAGAGCCGGGATGGCGGAAC
>CAWDBM010000005.1:0-6930 GCA_963800565.1 uncultured Acidobacteriaceae bacterium | reverse complement strand
CAGAGGCCGCGGGTTCGAGTCCCGTCGTCCCCGCCATTTTTTCTCAAGGTGTTGCGTTGATTTTGACGAAACATCGAGGACCCAAAAGGGCACGTTTCCGTGCCCTTTTTTGTGTCCCTTTTCAACGTCGTCACACCGCCTCGATTCCGTCAAACTGCAACATCGGCAGATGACGATTGTGACAATCCATTCCCTTCGCGTGGAAACACCAACGACAAGACCGCTGCCTGAGCTGCATCTTTGGCAGGAGTGACTGCCTGGGTATACACATCTAATGTCGATCGCAGAGTCGAATGCCGCAACAGTTCCTGCATGACTTTGAATTCTGTTTCCACGCTTCTATAGCAGCGTCGAATACGTATGACGAAACGTGTGCCAGCCAATGCATTTCTGAATTCCAACTCTTTGTGCAACCGGCCGAACGTATTTGCGCAAGATCGCTTGTCCCCAATACGGTCTCCGACCCCTACAGCGCCTGCTGGCAAAAACCCAATCATCTGGCTTCGTGTAAGTGCACTGTTTTCGCCAGTCTGACAAAGCATCGGCAAGGCGTGGATGAACGGGCACGGGCTTTTGCGATGACTCGGTCTTGCATGGGCCGACTACACCGTACACGATGGATCGCGTTACGTTCATCGTGTGTTGAACAAAATCGATGTCACCCCATTTCAAGCCGGACAACTCGCTCTGCCGCAAGCCAGTGGACACTGCGAGGAGAACCAAGGTTCGTTCTCGAATGCCTAAACAGTCCACCAGCGCCCTGATTTCCGCGGGCATCGGGACGGTTGCTGCTCTGCGGCGTTTCGCACTCTGACGAACGAGGTAGATTGGATTGCGATCAAACAGCTCGTATCGGCAAGCATGATTGAATAGAACGGACATCAGATTTCGAATTTTGGCACAACTAAGGTTCACGGCTGCGCCCGGACGGCCCTGCGACACAAGTCCGCCTGGCTTACATAAGGACGGCGAAAAATACATTGCCACGCATCTAGTGGGCCGCTGCGGCGCTAAAGGTGGCGAAGTCATCATAACCGACAATGACAAACACGAAATGGATCGTTTCACGATGCGCGAATCGGGCGAATGTTACGCCTTCGACGACGATCGCATCTGGCATATGTTAACGCCAGTGGCGGTACTGGAAGGCAATCAGTATGCCTACCGTGACACGCTGGCGTTCGATATGCTGCCAGAAGGCTGGGAACCCGCGAAGTGATTGGAGGCGAGGGGACTCAATGCCCGGCACCGGCGGACGCCTCCTCCCGTGGGTGCTAAACTTACCGTCGATTCGCATCTCCTTTCAAAGAAGCACGCGTGAGCGACCCGAGGCCCAAGTTAACTCCGCACAAGGTACGCGCCAGTTCGGATGCTAAGCCCGCTTTCGGCCCAGTCGCTCTTCCCGCGGAGCCTTCCGCAGTCGATCTGGGTTCGATTGGGCCGTATCGGCTAATCAGGAAATTGGGGGAAGGCGGGATGGGACAGGTATGGTTGGCGGAACAGTCCGCTCCCGTCAAGCGGCAGGTCGCTCTGAAGATCGTCAAAATGGGCCGCTATGATGGTTCGGCGCTGGTGCGCTTCGATCTGGAGCGGCAGGCACTGGCGATCATGGATCACCCTGCCATCGCCAAGGTTTTCGACGCGGGCTCCACGGCTGAAGGTCAACCCTACTTCGTCATGGAGTATGTGCCGGGCTTCCCCATCACGCAATACTGCGACGAGAAGCGCCTCTCTGCCATCGAGCGCCTGCTGATTTTTACAAAGGTATGTGAAGGTGTGCAGCACGCGCATCAGAAAGCAATCATCCACCGCGACCTGAAACCTACCAACATCCTGGTGGTTGAGGTGGATGGTAAGCCGGTGCCGCGCATTATCGACTTCGGTATTGCCAAGGCCATCGTTGAGCCATCCGAAGACGAGACCCTGGTGACACGCGCGGGAGGGATGGTCGGCACTCCGGGATACATGAGTCCGGAGCAAGCTGACCCCAGCGTGCTCGATGTGGATACCCGCACCGACGTTTACTCGCTCGGCATGGTGCTCTACGAGCTTCTTGCTGGTGCGTTGCCCTTCGATGCGAAGCTGTGGCGGACCAAGCCCTTCCACGAGGTTCTACGCCAGTTGCAGGAGGAGGATCCGATCAGTCCGAGCACGAGGGTCGGCGGAAACGCGACCTCGACGGTCGTCGCGGAAAATCGGGGCACGGACCCACGCCAACTGGCAAGCATACTGCGTGGCGACCTGGACTGGATCACCTTAAAGGCCGTGGAAAAGGACCGCGGCCGCCGCTATGGCACGCCTTCGGAACTGGCCGCCGATATCAACCGCTATTTGCAGAACGAACCAGTAACTGCGCGGCCTGCAAGCGCGGCCTATCGCGCCAGGAAATACGTCCAGCGCCACAAATTCGGAGTGACCGTAGCCACAGCCATGGCGCTGCTGCTGATCGCGTTCGGAGTGATGCAGGCGATTCAGTTGCGCCGGATTGAGCGGGAGCGCGATCGCGCCGACCGCGTCACGAAGTTTATGACCGGCATGTTCAAGGTATCGAACCCCAGCGAGGCGCGCGGCAACGCAGTCACAGCCCGCGAGATCCTGGATAAGTCTTCGAAAGACATTGACACCGGCCTGCGCAAGGACCCGGAATTGCAGGCCCAATTGATGGAAACCATGGCGCAGACGTATGCCGGGCTGGGCTTGTATGGCCGCGCGCAAGATTTGGTAGAACACGCGCGGGCAATTCAAAGCTCACGGTTCGGAGAACGAAACCGCGAAACACTGGCTAGCGAAAGCTATCTTGCCCAACTCCTCCGCGCTCAGGGGCATTTGCCAGAGGCGGAAAAGTTATTGCAAAACACAATCGCGGCCCAGCGCCAGGTTCTCGGCCCCAACGATCCTGATACTTTGGCGTCTATGGATCGCCTCGGTTACGTTTATGCCAATGAAGCACGTCACGCCGACGCCGAAAGTCTGTTCCGCCAAACACTAAGCGCCGAACGCAAAGTACTTGGCCCCGACGATCCTCAAACCCTGAGCACGCTAAACGAACTTGCGGAAATTCTGACGCCGCAGGGCCGATATAAAGAAGCAGATCAGATCTACAACGAGCTGATCGCAGAGCAGACGCGAGCTCTGGGGCCGGACCATCCAGCGACCCTGCTTTCGATGTCGCACGCGGCTGAGAATCTCGAGGAGGAGGGCCGCTTCGCAGAAGCTGAAAAGCTGTATGCCGACGTGATCGCCGCTCAGCAGCGCATACTCGGGCCGGAACATCCCCAAACCCTCAGAGCTATGACGATGCTCGCTCTCACTATGGCGAAGGAGGGGCGTTACTCCGAAGCTGACAAACTCCAGAGTCAAGTTATCGAAATCAAGACCCGCGTGCTCGGTCCAACCCACACCTCCACGTTGCAGAGCATGGAAATGGAAGCGCTGGGCCTCAGCCGCGAGGGACGTTACGCCGATTCAGAGAAAGTGTTTCGCGACGTGATCGACACAGCGGAGAAGACTAATCAGCCGGCCACAGTGGCCGAGGCCTGGTACAACTTTGCCTGCGCTGAGGCCGCGAGAGGTCAGCCTGACGAAGCCTTCGATGACCTCACGCATGCAATCGAAAACGGCCTCATCTCGCCGGGAGAGCTTTCAGCGGATCCTGAATTGAAGTCTCTTCACAGTGATCCACGTTTCGACGTCTTGGTCGCAAAGGCGCGCGAAACGAACCGCTCCAGGAAAAAATAGGCAAGAGGTGCTCGTTTGCACGTTACTTACGGCCTCCCACGCCGCGAGCCAATATGGGACCGCCGGGATAACGTTTCGAAACCCCTTTCTGGATAGCTTCCGGTTTGCCAACCACTTTCCAATAATCCTGTCGTTCGTGACGATTACTGGCTGCTATCCCATCGTTCTCAATTGACTAGCATACGGCTCCCCGTAGCATTACTGCCATTCCGATAATTCTTTCGGCACCATGATCGGCCAGACCATCTCCCACTACCGCATTGTCGAGAAAATCGGCGGCGGCGGCATGGGCGTCGTCTTCAAGGCCCACGACATTAAGCTCGGCCGCTTTGTCGCCCTCAAGTTCCTGCCTGATGATGTAGCCAAAAACATACAGGCACTCGCCCACTTTCAACAGGAAGCCAAGGCAGCTTCCGCGCTCAATCACCCAAACATCTGCACGATCCATGAGATCGATGAACAGGAAGGAAAAGCGTTCATCGTCATGGAATATCTCGACGGTGTGACGCTCAAGCATCGCATCGGCAACCGTCCGATGGAGACGCACGCGATTCTTTCTCTGGCCATCGAGATCGCCGACGCGTTGGATGCGGCCCATAGCGGAGGGATCATCCATCGCGATATTAAACCTGCGAACATATTCGTCACCAAGCGCGGCCATGCAAAGATCCTCGACTTCGGATTGGCGAAAGTGATCCAGGCGGGAACGAGCGGTCATGATGCCGAGACTCTTGCCTCCGAAGCGCGGCACCTCACCAGTCCGGGGACCATGCTCGGCACAGTGGCCTATATGTCGCCGGAACAGATCAGAGCTCAGGAACTGGATGCGCGCACTGATCTGTTCTCCTTCGGCGCGGTGCTGTACGAAATGGCGAGCGGCAGGATTCCCTTTGACGGATCGAGTTCAGGAGAGATTTGCGGAGCGATCCTGCACCAGGAGCCTTCGTCTGAACCAAGCCAACGAATTCAACGGCACTAAGTTCCGTCATCCGAAAGGCGTTAGAGAAAGATCGCAACCTGCGGTATCAGAGTGCAGCCGAGATGCGCGCCGACTTGCAACGGCTAAAACGGGATACCGAGACGGGGCGGCTTGCAGGCGGTTCGGACTATGCGGGGGAAAGCGGTCTCGGCCGTTCAGGACCAGCGTTAGAACCGGCGAAGATAGCCTATTTCGCAGTCGCCGCAATCGCTG
Source organism: uncultured Acidobacteriaceae bacterium (assembly GCA_963800565.1). Lineage (GTDB taxonomy): Bacteria > Acidobacteriota > Terriglobia > Terriglobales > Acidobacteriaceae > Acidiflorens. The sequence continues at coordinate 2,000 of CAWDBM010000005.1, read as the reverse complement.
TCGCGCTAATTGGAGGAGGCCTGTATTACCGCTGGCACCGTCCAAAAGCGCTCACCGACAAGGACACCGTCGTGCTCGCCGATTTCGCCAATAGCACAGGCGATGCCGTTTTCGATGGCACCTTGCGGCAAGGGCTCGCGGCGCAACTGGAGCAGTCGCCGTTTCTCAGCCTGGTTTCGGACGAGCGCATCTCACAAACACTGACACTGATGAACCAACCGAAACAGGCGAGGCTGACGCCGGAACTGGCGCGCGACGTTTGCCAGCGCACGGCCAGCGCGGCCACTATTGAGGGATCTATCTCGAGTTTAGGCAGCCAGTATGTTCTGGGCCTGAAGGCTGTGAACTGCCGCACCGGCGACCTGCTCTCCGAAGAACAACTGACGGCGAACGGCAAGGAACAGGTCCTCGACGCTCTCGGGACCGCATCAACGAAACTGCGGGCAAGATTGGGAGAATCGCTAGCCTCGGTGCAGAAATATGACGTCCCACCAGACAGTGCGACCACTTCGTCACTCGAGGCGCTACAGGCCCATACCCTGGGCAATCGGACGACCAACGTGACCAACGACTATGCGGCGGCTATCCCTCTTTATCAAAGGGCCATTTCGTTGGATCCAAATTTCGCGATGGCTTATTTGCGGCTGGGCCAAGCTTATCAGCCCTTGAGTGAACTTGCCCGCTGTGCCGAAAATACTCGCAAGGCTTACGAATTGCGGGGTCGGGCCAGCGAGAGCGAACGGCTTGCCATCTCCTCATTCTACGAGATGGTCGTCACGGGAAATCTTGAGGCTGCCCGCACCTCGTATCAGGCATGGGCGCAAAGCTATCCCCGTGACGACGAGCCGCCGACCAATTTGTGGACCATTTATGCCTTGACCGGAAATTACGAGAAGGCCCATGCCGCGGGGCTGCAGGCTTGGAAGATCAACTCGAACAGCGGCAATAACTCCGTAAATCTCGCCTATAGTTATCAGTGGATCAACCAACTTGATCAGGCCAAGGCCACAGCACAAGACTCGCGCGCTCACAACGTCGATTCGCCCTGGTTTCCTCTGCTTCTTTACAACGTCGATTTTCTTCAACACGATGCCGCCGGGATGGAACGGCAGGTCAGCGACGCCACGGGAAAACCGGGAGTCGATGATCAGATTCTTTTCCTGGAATCTGAAACGGCCGCATATGACGGGGAGTTCGCCAAGAGCCGCGAACTGACACGCCGCGCCGCCGATTCTGCTGAAAGAACGAACCAAAACGAAACTGCGGCGGAATATCTGGGGCACTCCGCAGTGCGGGAAGCGCTGGTAGGCAATATGGATGCGGCGAAACAGGACGCCAAAGCCTCCGTGTTGCGATCCGAGAGCAAGCAGGGCAATGCGTTCTCGGCGATTGCGTTGGCGCTGGCAGGCGATTCCGCGCAGGCGGCACGGCTATCCGATGATCTCCGCAAAAACTTTCCCGCGGATACGATTGTGCAATATGACGACCTGCCAATGATTCGCGCCGCAACCGGGCCGCACAGTGGCGACGCATCTCGAGCGGTCGAAGCGTTAGCAGAAGCTGAGCCTTACGAGTTGGGACAGTCGAACTATTCCTTCACCTTTGCGTTGTACCCTGTTTACTTGCGAGGCCAAGCATACCTGGCGGCAAAGCATGGCGTAGCCGCTCAGGTCGAGTTTCAAAAAATTCTGGACCATTACAGCGTGGCAGGAAACCAGCCGATCGGCGCGCTCGCGCGTCTCGGCCTCGCTCGCTCCTACGCCGTGCAAGGTGACATTCCGAAAGCCCGCGCCGCTTACGGCGATTTCCTAAGCCTGTGGAAGAACGCCGATCCGGGTGTTCCCCTTCTGAAACAAGCGACGGCGGAATTCGCGAAGCTGAAATAGCCTTGCATACTCGTTTTGCACATTTCGATTGGCGCTTGCCGCAGTTCGCGATCGGATGACGCACTTACCGGACGTTACATCTAACGCGGACTCCGACGACGTTGTCCCGAAGTC
>CAWDBM010000004.1:0-518726 GCA_963800565.1 uncultured Acidobacteriaceae bacterium | reverse complement strand
TGATGACTACGCCTATGTTTTCGAGGCTTATTGGGATTTGTGGACGCCTCCGGAGGGCGCGGAAAAATGGGTACTCGAACCGGCGCTGATTCGCCTCACGGCGCACGGGTTGGAATTCGAGGAGCGCGCGGCGGAGGAGACTGGGCACATTCAGATTGATTTCGGATTGGACACTTCTTTTTTGCATGAAGAAGTGGAGTTTACGGCTGAGGCGGAACGGAACGTCCGCAGCAATGTGCAGAAACTGGTGGAATTTACTGCTCATGTCGAGAAGAATGCGGGTGCGACCGGGCGGTTGCTCTGGTCAGAGTCCGAAGAGAATCTGGCGCAGAAGCTGATTAACCGGCTGCAAAAAGTGCAGTAAAAACCAAGTTCACAGAAAGCATTCGCGGATTCTTTTCAAGGAAAACTTAAGGGCATCGAGATCGAGCGGAGATTCCCGATGCCCTTTTGAAGCCACTTGGTGCGAAGTTATTTTGTCCGTCCACCGTCGATGTTGAGTTTTTCGCTCGCCGCTGCCTGGGCTGCGGCGAGGCGAGCCGTCTCCACGCGGAACGGCGAGCAAGAGACATAATCCATTCCGACGCTATGGCAGAACTCGACCGACGATGGCTCGCCGCCGTGCTCACCGCAGATACCTACCTCCAGCTTCGGACGCGTCTTGCGGCCGCGTTCAATTCCAATCTTCACCAGTTCGCCTACACCTTCCTGATCGATGGCGGCAAAAGGATCTTGTTTCAAAATTCCTTCCTCTAGATAGGCTGTCAGAATCTTGTTCACATCGTCGCGGGAGAAGCCGAAGGTGGTTTGGGTAAGGTCGTTGGTACCGAAGGAGAAGAACTCGGCGTCCTTTGCGATTTGGTCCGCTACCAGACAGGCACGAGGAAGTTCGATCATTGTGCCCACCAGGTAATGTACTTGCTTTCCTTTTTCTTTAAATACTTCGTCCGCCACGCGCCGGACGATGGTGCCCTGGTTCTCCATTTCTTTCACGGTAGCAATTAGCGGGATCATCACTTCGGCGTGCGTCTTGATGCCCTTTTTCTCCACCTCGACCGCGGCTTCGAAAATGGCGCGTGCCTGCATCTCGGTGATCTCCGGATAAGCGATTCCCAAGCGGCACCCGCGAAGCCCCAGCATAGGATTGAATTCGTGTAATTCTTCCACCCGCGCCAGGAGAGTGGAAAGAACTTTCTTCAGATCGCGGGCTCCTTTCGCACCATATTCCTTGTATTCCTCAACCATGGTTTTCTTCTGCTTGGGGCTGGCGCTGGGCAGGCTTGCGATATCGACCATGAGTTGCTCGCGCTTGGGCAGAAATTCGTGCAGCGGCGGATCGAGCAGGCGGATGGTGACGGGCAGGCCTTCCATAGCTTTGAACAGGCCGACGAAATCCTTACGCTGGAAAGGCAGCAACTTGTTCAGCGCTTTGCGTCGATCTTTTTCGTTGTCAGACAGAATCATGGCGCGCATGTGCGGGATGCGATCGTGAGCGAAGAACATGTGTTCGGTGCGGCAAAGGCCGATGCCCTCGGCGCCAAACTCACGCGCCTTCGCGGCATCGCGAGGAATGTCGGCGTTGGCTCGCACTCCCATTGTCCGGAAAGGCTCCGCCCAACTCATGAAGTGCTTGAGTTTTGCCAGATTCTCAGGGTCCGGCGGAAGCAACTTCCTCTTCCCTCTCAATACCCGCCCGGTTGAGCCGTCGACCGTAATCCAGTCCCCCGCTTTAAATACCTGGCCGCGCGCCCGCATCTCCTCCGCTCGTTCGTCGACCGCGATCTCACCCGCTCCCGCAACGCAGCTCTTGCCCATGCCACGAGTGACAACCGCCGCGTGACTGGTCATCCCACCCTGAGAAGTCAAAATGCCAACCGCGACCTCCATACCCTGGATATCTTCCGGAGTAGTTTCGGCGCGCACGAGGATGACAGGGTTCTTTTCCGCACCGTGTCCAGTCTTTTCGACAGCCTCATCGGCTGTAAAAACGATCTGACCGACGACTGCTCCCGGCGACGCCGGCAAGCCCTTCGAGGTCAGGATGTCTTCCCGTCTTACGTCTGCCTCGTCGAGTCGAGCCACATAGAAATCCACGACCTGATTGGGATCGAGACGGAAGATCGCCTCCTCCTTGGTGATGAGACCTTCGTCTACCATCTGCGAGGCGACGCGGACGGCGGCGATTCCGGTCCGCTTGCCGTTGCGGGTTTGCAGCATGTAGAGCTTGCCGTCTTGAATGGTGAACTCGAAATCCTGCATGTCCTTGTAATGCTTCTCCAGGCGCGTAGTGATTTCGCGAAGCTGGTTGTAGACATTGGGCATGATCTTCTCGAGTTCGAGGATGGGAACCGGCGTGCGCACGCCTGAAACAACGTCTTCGCCCTGCGCGTTGAGCAGGAACTCTCCGTAGAATTCTTTGGCGCCGTTGGCTGGATTGCGGGTGAACCCGACGCCGGTGCCGCTGGTGTCGCCTAAGTTGCCGAAGACCATAGCCTGCACGTTGACGGCAGTACCTAGCATGTCATCGATGTTGTTGATGCGGCGGTAATGCTTGGCGCGATCGTTTTGCCAGGAGCGGAATACAGCATCGCGCGCCATGACCAGCTGTTCGTTTGCATCCTGGGGGAAATCGCGTTTGGTGTGCTTTTTGACGGCCTTTTTATATTCAACGATCACTTCTTGCAGAGCTTTGGCGTCGAGGTCGGTGTCAAGCTTGGTTTTCTTCTGCTTTTTCTTGGCGTCGAAAAGTTCGTCGAAGACTGATTTCTCGATGTCGAGGACAACGTTGCCGAACATCTGAATCAGGCGGCGATAGGAGTCATAGGCGAAGCGTGGGTTGCCGGTGCGCTTGGCTAGCGCCTCAACACTCTGGTCGTTGAGTCCGAGGTTGAGGATCGTGTCCATCATGCCGGGCATGGAAAACTTCGCGCCCGAGCGGACACTAACGAGCAGCGGATTTTCGCCCTTGCCGAGCTTCTGGCTTTGAAGACTTTCGAGCGCCGCCAACGCCTCGTTCATCTGGCGGTCGAGATCTTTCGAGACGACATTACTGCGCATATATTCGCGGCAGCCTTCGGTCTGAATGGTGAAACCCGGAGGCACGGGCAGGCCGGCATTGGTCATCTCAGCGAGGCCAGCGCCTTTGCCCCCGAGAACGTCTTTCATCTTGCCATTGCCATCGGCCTTGCCGCCGCCGAAGGAGTAGACATATTTTGTGGCGGAGGCTTTCTTCTCCGTGGATTTTGGCTCGGGTTTTGTTTCTTTTGTTGCTTCGGCGATTTCGGCGTCGGGGAGAGTTGTTGTTGCCATATCAAGTCCTCTTTTTCTATTTGTAAGTTCTATTATTTCGTAGATTCCTTGCCTTCGGTTACGATTTCGGAAAAATCGGCGATGGTGGAGAATTCTCTCACCAACGTTTGCAACAGAGCCAACCGGTTGGCACGCAGATTGTCGTCATCAACCATGACCATTACCTTATCGAAGAATCTGTCAATCGCGGGACGCAGCTTCGCGATTTCGAGCAGCGCTCGCTCGTAATCGTGGGCCGCGCTCAGCTTCTCCACCGCCGCTGCGGTCGGCGCAATCAGAGCGGCCAACTCTTTTTCAGAATCTTCCTGCAGGCTGGCCACATCGACACGCATGGCTATCAGTTTAGTTTTTTCGCTAGCCTGGCGCAGAATGTTCTTCATGCGCTTGAGAGCGATCGAGATCGATTCAAAATCAGCCGATCCGCGGACTTGACTTACGGCTTCGGCACGGGCGACTGCGTCGACTACATCGTCGGCATCGACCGCGAGCACGGAGTTCACCACGTCATAGGCGTAGCCGCGAGCGTCTTTCAAATAAAACTCGAGGCGCTCGCGAAAGAAGCTTTGCACCGATGCATCGTAGGCGTCGTTCGAAAACTTCCGCTCTGCTTCGGATCCATTGTAGCGAGTGCGTGCATCGGTCATGATGTCGGAGAGGCGAAGAGGCAGTTTGTGCTCGGTGATGGTTTTCACGATGCCGTTCGCCTGTCGACGGAGCGCGAATGGATCCTTCGATCCGCTGGGGATAAGGCCGAGCGCAAACATTCCAGCGATCGAATCGGCCTTGTCCGCGATCGAAAGCACGGCGCCCTCGACGGTTGCGGGAGCGGCATCCTCCATCGATTCGGGCTTGTAGTGATCGTAGATGGCACGCGATATGGCCAGTTGCACATCCGGCCTCAGGTCGTCGTCGAGTTGCTGCACGCGGGCATAGAGACCGCCGACGATTCCCTGTAATTCAGTGAACTCCTTTACTAGTTCGGTGGTGAGATCGGTCTTGGCCAGCAGCGCCGCCTTGTGGACCACGCCCGGACGAATTGCTATGCCGTTTTGCTTGACGGTTTCAGAAAGCGAACTGGCGAGGTGTTGCACGCGGAGAGTCTTGTCATAGTAGCTGCCGAGATCCTTCTGGTAGGTGACGTTGCGTAGGAGGTCGACACGTTGGCGCAGGGTTTGCTTCTGATCGGTCTGCCAGAAAAAGCGGGCGTCATTGAAGCGGGCGCGCAGAACCCGCTCGTTGCCGTGGCGGATCAGGCCATCCGAGTCGCCATCTGTGTTGAGGATGGCGAGGAAGTGAGGAAGAAGTTTTCCGTCCGCATTCTCGATGGCGAAATATTTCTGGTGGTCGCGCATCACCGTGACCAGAACTTCTTCCGGCAGATCGAGAAATTCCGGATCGAAGCTGCCGAGGATAACGGAGGGAAATTCGGTGAGATTGACGACGGTTGAGAGCAGAGACTTGTCTTCGCGCCAGCGCGCGCCGGGGATGGTGCGGGTCGCGGCGTCGAGGGCTTTCCGGATTACGTGCTCGCGTTCGGGGGCGGCGAGAACCTTTGCACCACGCAACGTTTCGACGTAGGCGCTGGCCTTGGAGATGGTCACGTCTTCCCTGCTGATGATGCGGTGTCCGCGCGTCGTCTTGCCAGCGGCAATACCGAATAATTCGAGTGGAACGACTTCTTCGTCGAGCATGGCTACCAGCCAGCGCACAGGACGAACGAATAATTCTCCGCGCTTGCGCCAGTACATATTTTTCGGCCAGTACAGGGTAGAGATTTCCTTGGGAAGATTTTCGGCAAGGATCTCTGAGGCAGTGCGGCCTTTGCGGGTTACGGTGGCTGCCAGGTATTCACCCTTGGGAGTGCTGACTTTTTCCAGCTTGCCTATGTCAATGCCGATTTTTTTTGCGAACGCGAGCGCGGCCGGCGTGGGCTGACCATCTTTATATGCGACCTGCGCGGAGGGACCGTTTACCTGCTCGGTGACGTCAGGTTGTGAGTTTGGAACGCCGGAAGCGAGCACTGCCAGCCGGCGCGGGGTGTCGAGATGTGAAAGTTCGCCCGTCGGGGCTAGGCGCTCGCGCTGGAGTAGCGTGTGCACGCGCTCGCGCAGTTCACGCGCGGCGGCGTCAATCATTCGCGCCGGGATCTCTTCGCATCCGATTTCGAGTAAAAAATCAGGCATACTTATTCGTTTGTCACGCCGGGCGCAAACGCGCCAGCGTTCCATCATCGTTCGGGGAATAGGGGTCCTTCGACTCCGTGAGAACTTCGCGTTGCAAAGTTCTCACTCCGCTCAGGATGACACAACTTGAAATTCTATGTAGCTACCGGAGCCAGCTTGCTCTTCTTTGTTCCTTTAGCCGTCTCTCTAGCCGCTTCTCTCGTCCTGGCCGTCCGGGCTTGGTCATTCTTCTCACTTTTTTTTTCGGCGCTGTAATGCTGGTCCATCCATGCCTTGGCGATGCCTACAGCCAGGCCTCGTACGCGGGCGATTACGCCTACACGCTCGGTCACGGAGATGGCTCCGCGGGCGTCGAGAATATTGAAGTAGTGGGAGCACTTTAGGCAAAGATCATAGGCGCCGAGCAAAGGAAAGCGTGATTTCTCTCCCGCGATGCCGTCGCCTTCGGTTTTGTCCTTGGCTAAAACAGAGTAACGATCGAGGAGCGCTTTGCACTCCGCCTCGCAGAGCTCGAAATGCTTCCAGATTTTCTGAACATCCGCCATTTCGAAGTTGTAGACCGAGAACTGCTGCTCGTCGGCGAGACGAACTTCGCCGTACTTCACTTCCCTGCCGGTTTCCGGATCGCGCGCCCACACGATGTCGTAGATAGAATCGACGTCTTGCAGGAAGGCGCACAGGCGCTCCAATCCGTAGGTCAACTCGGCGGAGATGGGATCGAGGTCTACGCCTCCGCATTGCTGGAAGTAGGTAAACTGGGTGACCTCCAGGCCATCAAGCATCACCTGCCATCCGATGCCCCATGCGCCCAACGTGGGCGACTCCCAGTTATCTTCTTCGAATTTTATGTCGTGCTGACGCAGGTCGATGCCGATTGCGCCTAGCGATTCAAGGTAGAGTTCCTGAACGTTTTCCGGCGGCGGCTTCAGGATCACTTGCAACTGGAGGTGCTTGAAGAGGCGATTGGGATTCTCTCCGTAGCGGCCATCGGCGGGGCGGCGCGACGGCTGCACGTATGCGACTTTGTATGGATTCGGACCAAGCACGCGCAGGAATGTTTCTGGAGCCATGGTTCCGGCGCCCACTTCGACGTCGTAGGGCTGCTGGATGACCGCTCCACGCTCGGCGTAGAAGGCCTGCAGCTTAAGGATGAGCTGCTGGAAGGTCAGCGAATTGGATTGGGTTGAGGTCATAAATCCAGATGTCAGCCTTAGCGACGTGCCTTCCGCTTCTGGCAAATAGCAGGTCCTTCGCTGCGCTCGGGATGACAACTCATTATTAGTTTACGATCTGCGGAACAACACGCGATTATCTGCGAGTATGAAATAGAGCTAATCGCCGATCTTCTCCAGCATTCTTGCCGTCACCAGTTTCTTCTCCACGTGCCGCTCCAAAATCTGAAGGAGAAACTTTCGCAGGTCCTGGCCTACGGCTTTTGGCCAGTCGATCGCGGCGAACTCGGAGACTCGCGAGCGCAGCATTTGCGCTGCAATCTTTCTCGACTCCGGCGACAGCTCGGATGACGCTATGCGCTTGTCATCGATGCAGACCAAGCCATCGGCTAACGCATGATAAAAGGCCCGGCTGCCATCAAGCGCGCGCCCGCAAATCATGCACTCCGTGAATTCCGGCAAAAAGCCCATCAGGCGCGTCATCCACAATTCAAAATAGGTGAGCGGCATCCACACGGCTTGGCCGCGCAATTCCTGCAGAACTGCCAGACTCAAGCGAAACACTGCATCGCTCGCCTCGCGGTCAGGCATCAACTCGTCTAACAACTCGGCGATATGCGCCAACGCCGCCGCGCGCGCGTAACTTACTTCGGTCGCCATCGGCGACTCGATGACTTCGCAGGAATCGAGTCTTGCCAACTCCTGGCGCTCGCGGTCGTCATAAAACGCCCTTACATAAGTGAGCGGCTCGAGCGCGCCTCCGAAGCGGCGTCTCGACTTCATGGCCGCGCGCGCCACGCCTTTCACCTTGCCTTCCAGCCGAGTGAAGAGAGTGACCAGCAGGTCGGACTCACGCAACGGATACGTGCGCAGAACGATTGCTTCCGACTCCTTCAGCGCCATGGAAGGTTACTGGTTAATTAGCGATTGTAATGGAGAACGACGGCTTTTGGCTCTTAGCCTTTGGCTCTTAGCTCAAATCTCGAAATCCGCTGGCCGAAGCTAAGGGCTAAGAGCCAATTGCTAAAAGCTGCTCTACCGACCGAAGTATTTCGCGTTCCGCTCGGTGTATTCTTTCCACTTTTCCGGCAGATCGTCGAGGGCGAAGATGGCCGAAACCGGGCAGACAGGAACGCAGGCTCCGCAATCGATGCACTCAACCGGATCGATATAAAGCATTTCTTCGGTCCCGAACTTGTCAGAGTCCTTCTTGGGATGAATGCAATCGACGGGACAGGAGTCAACACAGGCGGTATCTTTAGTTCCAATGCAAGGCTCGGCAATTACGTAGGCCATAGAATCTCATGCTCCTCTGCGTAAGGGAGTGTGAATGAATTTGTATTCTAACAAGAACGCAGGGATCGGTACAGGTAGCGGCTTAGTGGGTAATGGTGCAGCTTGGGAAATCATTAGCCACAGAGGGCACTAAGGTTCACGAAGGAAATGCACAGGCCGACCCCTTCGCGATACTTAGTGTCCTTCGTGGTTGAAGTTTTTGCGGCTGCGGTGAAATTGCACCACCACCAAATTGGTGCAAGGCGAGGAGTAACAGGTCACGGGAAACCGGCGAGACCGACCTTTCGGAGGCCCGCCACGCGACAGGTGTTTCCAGCTTCAGCGAACCAGGAACCTCCACGCGACGACAGCGACGAAGACTATGAGGCCCACGGCGTAGCCGATCATTCTTCCCTTTTGAACTTTTTCCTGCTCGTACATGGAAACCCCCATTAATCGTAATGATGCCACATTCAGGGGCATGAAGATGCCACATTTTTCAATCGGCCGGAAACGCGGTTGCCGCTCGCACACCTGCATCTGGCGGCAGTACGGCGACTGCGGGCATTCTCGCTGGAGCGCCGCGCCACGCATTGCGTTTGAAGCCTTCTTTTAACAGTTTGAAGATCGTTCGCCGGTTTTGCGAGATCACTTTCAGCCATGCCATCTTGCCCATCATGGGAAAGTAAATGCCTCGGAAGCAGAGGCGCGCCAAAAAGATGTTGACGCGATAACCGAGTGGCTGGTCATGGAGCGAGTCGACCGCGGCGGCCAACGCTTCCGGGCTATAGGCCTCAACCCAACCCTTATTCACTTCCGCGTGCGCTTCGCCGATGGTCATTTTCAGGGGCGTGTGCGCCATGGCGAATGGTATGAACTCCTGCCAGTGCCTGGGGCGCGTTAGACGCCCGGCTTTTTCCAGCCGCTTGTAGAGTGGAGTCGCAGGTAAGGGAGTGAGCAGTCCGAAGATTGGCAGGCCTGGCGGCCACGTCCTGACCTGCCCCATGGTTCGCTCGGCCACTCCAACCGTGTCATTATCCATGCCAAAAATAAAAGAGGTGATGGCGTAGACGTTGCGTTGCGCCAGACGCTCGAGCACGGCCGTATATTCGCCGGGCTTGTTGAATCCTTTGTTTACGTCTTTCAGGTTAGCCGGGTCGATCGACTCCATGCCGATGAAGATCCACTTGCCTCCGGAGGCCGCGATCAGGTCGACCAGTTCTTCATCGCGCAGAAGATTGGCGCTGATCTGCGCCACCCAATGCACCTGCGCCTCTGCGGCGATGATGTCGCGGAGCAGCGACTTGGTCCGCTTGATGTTGATGGCGAAATTGTCGTCGATGAAGAAGACAGCCATCTGGCCCTTCTCTTTGCGGGCGCGAGCCTTCAACAAGAGCAGTTCGTTGACCACGCTCTCGTTGGTGCGGAAGCGAATCGAGTCGCCAAAAAAGCCGGTGACGGTGCAAAACTCGCAGCCGTATGGGCAGCCGCGGCCGGATTCGACGGGAATGATGCGAAACGATCCCCAGCCATCGCCGATCTTTTGGAGCAGCGCGGTCGCGGCCTTGGGCACCAGATTGAACTGTTTGAGATCAATCGATTGCCACGGAATCACAGGGTAATCCTTGAGCGACGGCTTGCTCTCCTGGCCAAAGGCATCGACCGGTTCGTAGACTTCTTTAAGTTGTCCGCGCGCAGCGTCTTCGACAATTCGCGGCCAGGTTGCGTCAGCTTCACCGAGCGCCACTGCGTCGGCGTGGCGCACGCCGCCGTCGCGACCGAGGGCTTCATCGGCCATTTCTGTCACGTGGGGTCCACCCATCACCACGGGAACTCCGGTGGCGCGCACCGCATCGGCCATGCGATAGGCCTTGGCGATCATTCGGGTCATGGCTCCGATGCCGACGAGCTCAATCTCGTTGTCGCGCACATATTGCGCGATTCCCGCTTCATCCATTGGACTTGCGTTGCCATCGACCAGCACCACTTCGTGGCCCGGTGGCGTGAGAGCTTGTAACAGGAACATCCATAGATGAGGCATGAAATTGCGCGTGACACCGTTGTCGGGGTTGTACAACAAAATTTTCATACGGGGATTAGCGATTCTGCAAAGCACGGCTTTGCGCGAGGCGAGATTGATGAACGAACTGATCAGCGTCAGGACGGCAGGGTCTCCTAAAGCTACTTCTTCGGGAGGATTTCGTTTAAATGTACCCTAGCGCACAGTATACCGTACGCGGGCTAACATGCTTACAAACTTCGGGACGTAGCAGTGTCGAATTGGGAGGGGATTATTATTTCCGCGTGCTGACAAAGGCATCCGAGAGGTGTATCCGACAATCGCGTTCTATTGTCGGAAGATCCAAGTTTCGACAGTGGCCGCGTCATCGTTTGGATAACCACCCGCGAGGAGCACGCTGCCATCGGGCAGTTTGGTCTCGGTCATGAAGTGGCGCGAGTCGCGCATCTGTCCGGTCGCTACGCGGAACCTGCCGTTCGCAGGATCGAAAATTTCTACGTCTCGGCTGCCGCCGGCAACGATGAGATCGCCACTCTTCAGTAACACCGACGATTCGGGCAATTTGAATCGTGCGTCGTTCAGGGGCGCAACGGGGGAAAATTCGCCCGTTCTGGGATCGTAGATTTCTGTGCTGTTGAGTGCACCGTTCCAGTCGCGCTCGTCCGATCCTCCAGCGATTAGAACGCGCCCGTCGGGGAGTAGGCCGGCGGTGTGCTTATAGCGCGCCGTGATCAACTTTCCTGTGTCGCTAAACTTGTGCGTCTTCGGATCGTACATTTCGGCAACCGCAGCGAGCGCGTCACCGCGTCCGCCGACTAGGAGCACGCGGCCGTCATTTAACAGAGTCGCGGTGTGGGATATGCGGGCGTAGTGCATGGGTTCGATCGCTTGAAAAGACAACGTGGACGAATGAAAGATTTCGGCGGAGGAAATTCCTCCCGGAGAATCGTGGTCGGCGCCGCCGGCAATGAGCACATCTCCATCGGCTAGCAATGTGGCGCTCGGATTGCCTCGGCGCGCGGTCATCTTCGTGATCGGCGTGAAACGCTGGGTGGCGGGGTCGTACAGTTCGGCAGCGTCGGTGCAGCCGTGACCGATCCAGCCACCTGCGATCAACACCTTGCCCGAGGGCAGCAGAACGGCAGCCTGGCCTACACGAGCCAACGTCATGTCTCCCGAGCGCTCGAACTTTCCCGTGGACGGATCGTACAACTCCGAGGATTTGTAGAAATCTTGATTGCGGCGCATCCCGCCTACGATGAGAACTTTGCCGTCGGGCAGGAGGGTCGCGGAATGGCCGGAGCGCGGCTCGAGCATGGGCGGGCCGGCAGTCAGTGAGCCTGCAGCGGGCTTGATCGGTGAGGAAGGGTGAAGGATAACGGCAAACGCTAGAGCGGCGAACGCTATACGTGGTGGGTGATAAGAGCGTGGCATGGTGCCTCCTCAGCTCGATAGACGTCTCGACAGAATATGAAAGGCTTGTTTCGTTAGCAAGACCGTGTGTTATTCAGTCGGTGGTGAGCTTGCGATCTTGACTCGGCTCATATTCGACAATGTATCCCGCGACGGCGCTGGCGGCTACTGTTAGTGGGGACGCCAGATACATTTGACCGGGGCCGCTACGTCCGGGGAAGTTTCGATTCTGCGCGCTGATCACGACCTGATTGGAGCGCGTCGATACGCCCGGGCCCGCATTGATGCACGCTCCGCAGCTAGGCTCAATTACTCGCGCGCCCGCCTTTTCGAAAATGTCAAGGTAGCCTCGGCGCTTCGAATACTCGCGCGTTTCCTGCGAGCCGAATTGGATCCAGAATTCAACATGCTTTGAAACTCGTTTGTCATGTTTCAGCGCATCGCCGAGCACTGACGCATACATATCCATGTCTTCGTTCTTCCCTGCAGTGCAGGTTCCACCATAGGCGATCTCGATGGGGACGCGAGTGTTGAGTTCACGAATGTATTTGCCATTGCCGGGATCTCCGGGAGTAGCGACCATAGGGGTGATTTCATTTGCGTCGAGTTCGATCACCTCGGCATATTCGGCATTCGGATCGCTGTGCAGGCCCTCGATCATCCTCTCGACGTCAACGCGCTCCATGCCGCGTCGCTCCATTAAGAATTCGATCACTTTCTCGTCCGGAGCGACAATGCCAGTGAAGCCTCCTATTTCCGCCGCCATGTTGGTCATGGTGGCGCGTTCGTCGACGGAGAGCGCTTCGACGGCTTCGCCCGCGTACTCCATCACTTTGGCGAGCGCCTTGCCGCTGCGCACGTAATCGAGAGAGAGAATTTTGAGAATGAAATCCTTCGCGGTGACGTTCGGATGGCGCTTGCCGCGAATGATGATCTTTACCGACTCCGGCACTTTGACGCGCACATCCTTCGTGATCCAGGAGTTGAACACGTCGGTCGTCCCAATGCCGAAAGCGATGCATCCGATTGCGCCGACGTGCGGCGTGTGCGAATCGGATCCGACGTTGACTTGGCCTGGGAGTGCGTAGGTCTCGAGCATCACCGAGTGGCAAATGCCCTCGGAGCCTTTGCGGTCGGCGAGTTCGCCATGCAGCTTAATTCCCTGTTGTTTGGCGAAATCCTCCTGCTTTAACTTGAGTTGCGTCGCCAGATCAAGTAAGCCCATCTTCTTTTTTTCTTCGGACATGACTTCGTCGAGAAAGGTGAGATGGTCGCGAAAGAAGCGGATGCTGGAAGCATCGTTCACCGGAACGTCTTTGCCAACGTACTGCTCGTAGAAAATCGACGCCATCGGAGTAACGTATTCGTGGCTGAAACGCAGATCAACGTGGGTGAAACCGGTGTCTCCGGCCTTGACCGCCGCCACGCCAACCGTGCCGTCGGGATTGACCATGTGGCGAGCGAAGATTTTTTCGGCAAGCGTCATTGACTGCGACTGTGTGGAGCGGACACTCTTGTCCGCTGCCTTCACCGACGGCAGAAAAACTTTCCCCTGCATGCGCGCGACATTAAAGGGAAATAATCCGCCGTATTCGATCACCTGCCTGGTGACCTCGTCTTCTCCGCCGGTAAATTCGCCGAGAGCAATGTCTTCGCCGGCACGAATCCGATCGATCAGAGAAAAGTTGGTCGAAGTCAACAAGCCGAGGTTTTGGCAGTTCTGCTTGTAGATGCGCTCAATGTTCTCCGCGATTGCAACCTGAATGCCGGCGCACATCTCGGCATAGGGTGACTGCTCGCGACTCGAACCCTTGCCGCGCCGCTTGCCGCTCACCGAGCAGACGAAACCGCTCTTCTTTACATCGCCGCGGCCGATTGGAAGCGTATCACCGCAGCGCAGGCCGACGTATGGAATCTCGCCGAGGGTGCGATCGAAATAAAAACAGTAGTGGGCGGGGGTGATTTCGTCTGTGGAAATATCGTCGCGAAGCTTGGGATTGTTGGCAAAATTCTTTGTGTCCCAGGGCAAATCCCAACCGGCCAGCTGCTTTTTAATCAGTTCGGGATCTTCTGTGAGGAAGAGAATGCGCCCTAGCAAGCGAACATGGTCGGGGCGCTTTTCGATTTTGCGTTCGAGGAGAGACGAGCCCACATGAATAATTGTACCGCTTGCACTGAGTCAGCGGAAACGACGCACTCGTTCAGAGTTTACGATCTTTCGCGTAGTCGACCGGGCTCGGCAACTCGTCTAACCCGCGCCCAGCGAAGATCTCCTGAAATTCGTGCAGCAGCGCGGCGTGCACCAACCCATTCGAGGCAAGCGTCTCGCGGCTGGCGATCTGGAATTCGCCCCCGGAAAAGTCGGTCACCTTTCCGCCCGCCTCTTCGACGATCAAGACGCCCGCCGCGGTGTCCCACGGATTGAGATTAAACTCCCAGAAACCCTCATAGCGGCCAGTTGCGACATTGCAGAGGTCAAGCGCGGCCGAACCCGCCCGTCGTACCCCGTGCGTACGCAAAGTGAGCTGGTGGTAGAAAAAAATATTGGGATTCTTGTGGCGCTTCTGGCTGGGGAAGCCAGTGCCGATCAGGCATTCGCCGAGGTTCGCTATGGCGGAGACGTGAATTGCTTCGCCGTTGAGGCGCACGCCGCTGCCCAGTTCGGCCACAAACATCTCGTCCCGTGTGGGATCGTAGATTGCTCCCGCGACTCGCTTTCCGTTTCTTTCGATCGCCAGCGAAACACAAAACACCGGATAGCCGTGGGCGAAATTTGTTGTGCCGTCGAGGGGATCGACGTACCACTTGTACTCGCTGCCGGTTTCGATCCGGGTTCCTTCTTCACCCATCACGTCATGCGTTGGAAAATGGCCGCGAATCTTTTCGAGGATCAGCGCCTCTGACTTTCGGTCGGCGACCGTCACCAGATCGACATCACCTTTATATTCAATCTTCACGTGCTGGTGAAAGTACTCCATCAGGAGACTGCCCGCTTCACGGGCTATGGCTTGCATCGGCGAAATCAGATCAAGAGATTGGTGGGGTGTCATGTACTTTCAGACTTTGTTTTCAGGATTGGTTGCTGAGTGCTGAATGCTCGACTATTTCTTCTTGTTGTCTTCCGCGATATAGACGATCTCGTGCTTGAAAATGAAGAGATTCGGGCCATCTTCTCGCGTGACGCGCACCATATTTTTGTCGTAGTACTCAATCCAGCCGCGCACCACTTCGCCGTCGGCGAGTTTCAGGCTGACGACTTTCTGTTTCTCGCCAAGCGCTTTGAGATAAGCCGCCTCTTCAAAGGTTTCGTCGGGAGGAGGAGTACGCTTCTTGCCAAAATTTGGATTTCCAGTCTGTAGCGGCATAGCGTCATTTTACAACGTTGCGTCGTCTCATGTTTTCTTCTTCGGCATAAAGAACGCTGCCTCTTCAGGCCGATGGACGCGAGGGATCCAAAGTGGACGACGGAGTCCGCCGGGGCCGGGCGCGGGACGGGTGAGAGTTTTCCAGCGCTGATAGACGGCGAAAGAAAGATTCGTGTCGACGAAGATGTCGCCGTAGCGGTCGGCAGCGGAAGCGCGCTCCACGCGCACGATCTGATGCCAGCAGTGCATGCCGGTAATTGGATCGGGATGCACCGGGAAGGTCAGATTCTGGTGCACGCCCGCATCGCTCCACCACACTCGCTTCGTGTCAGGGTCAGAGGTTTGATAGGGCTCGACGCCGGAAGTCTGGCGCATCTTCCATCGCCCCTTGCCGACCTCTTTCAGATCTACCCACGCACTCGACATGCGCTCGATTTGATCTTCTTTATTGGTGCGCCAGCGGCCCATGTGATGAGAGCACGCTACGACGCCCGGGGCCAATCCCTCGGTGACCCAGGCGTGGACCACGAAAAAACCGATCTCGGTATGGACTTTGAGTAGAGCACCGGTGCGGATGTCGCCGATTTTTTTCGCGTCAGTGGGATTTAGCCAGAGCGGATTTTTGTGCGCGATCTCGTAGAGAAATTTCGAGTTCCCAGAGCGTGTGTGGATGAGATGGGGGAGCCGAAAAATCGGCAGCAGAGTAACAACTTCGCCACTCGCATCTTTCGGCCATTCCACGAGCGGCATATATTTCGGATCGAAATCGGCGCCTGATTTCTCTGTGAGATCGCCCATCGACGCGGCTTGCGCGGAGCGATGAATGTGGCTGCGGTAGTATTCGGGGAGCGCAAATTCAGGCCACTTCCAATCGGCCATCGTCTTCGAAAACAATTCCAGCTTTCGCGATGGCGTGTTGTAGCCGACTACCGCTTTGCCATCGACCATCACGCCTACTGCTTTGCCTGCCTGCTTGACCACGCCGTTCGCTTCGACCTGCGACCCGGCTAGATCGGCTGGACTGACGGGCTTCTCGTTCTGCTTATAGACGTCGGTGGTGACTTCGTACGCACCGTATTTGCGCATGTATTCCAGCGGCTTCAGGCCTTCTTTGGCGGCGGCTTCGGGCAAACCGGGGACGGAATTTTCAAAAATCCAGCCGTAGTATTCGTCAACCGTCAACTTTTGTCCGGGACGATACGGCGATTCGAACCACTCGCGAATCCCCATCGAGCCGTCGGGATCGATCGCCCATGATAGGTTGATCCAGAATTCATCTTCTTCCCAAACTTCTCCGGGATTCGCCTGGTAGGTGTAGTCGAATTTCTTGCCTTCTTTTTCCTGCAGCACGCGCAGCACGGGCTGGCGAAAGCCGATCCACTTTCCGGCGTAGGACTCCTGGCTCATTAGGTCGTGACGCTCGGAGCTGAAGCCCATCGGCAAAACGTAATCCGCAAACCATGCGGTCTCGCTCCACGTTGGAGTGAGCGCGGCATGCAGGCCGACTTTTTCCTCGTCGCGCAGCATTTCGATCCAGGAAAACCCATCGGGATAAGTCCACACGGGATTGAATACGCGCGTGAAGTAGGCTTCGATGCGGCCGCGGCCTTCTTTGAGAAAATGCGGAAGCAAAGGCGACATTTCGTGGGTGCACAGCGGCCACTCAGGTGGATAGAGCAGTTCGTTCCAGCGTTTTTGCGGCGGCGGGTTCTTATACGGTCGCGGGACAAACTTATTCCACGCGTTTAGATTGTGTCCTCCCGGAGTCCCGACCGAACCGGTGAGCACGTGCAGCAGCATCAGGGCGCGAGCGGATTGCCATCCGCCGAGATTGCCGGATGAGCTGCCGCGCCAGAGATGCGATGCGAAACGACTTCCGGCAGTCGCGATCTCGCGCGCCGTTTTGACGATGATCTCGGCTTTTACTCCGCTTTCCTTCTCCGCAAACTCAGGAGTGAATCTCGCGTAGTGGCGTTTGAGGGCTTCGATCAGCGCCTCGAAGCTTTGGCCTTTCGCGGAAAATCCGTCGACTTCGAGTTCCTCCCAGTTGGTCCAGTCCTTTACAAAGTTGGCGTCGAAACGATTCTCGCCGAGTATGACCGTCGCCATCGCGAGCAGCACAGCCGCTTCGGTGCCGGGATAGCTGGGCATCCAGTAATCGGCCATGCTGGCGGTGTTTGAGAGGCGCGGATCCATGACGGCTAGTTTCGCGCCTGCCATTTTTCCTTCGATGATGCGCTGCGCGTGTGGATTGAAATAGTGGCCTGACTCTAAATGCGCGGAGAGAAGAAGAATAAAACGCGCGTTGGCGTGGTCAGGCGAAGGTCGATCGGCATAGTGCCAGAGCAGATAACCGAGACGCGCCGAAGAGGAACACACATTCGTGTGGGAGTTGTGACCGTCGATGCCCCAGGCTTGGAGAGTGCGCTCCATGATGAAGTCGTGGCCGGGGCGGCCGACGTGATACATGACCTCTTCGCCGCGATTCTCCTGAAATGCTTTGCGGATGCGCGCGCTGAAAGTTTCGAGCACTTCGTCCCACGAGGTCCGCGTCCATTTGCCGCCTCCACGCGGCCCGGAGCGCTTCATCGGATAAAGAATGCGATCGGGATCGTGAATCTGCGTGATGGTGGCTGGGCCCTTGGCACACAGGCGTCCGCGGCTGGCCGGGTGTTTGGGATTGCCTTCAAACTTTGCAATTTGCCCGGTTTCCTTGTCGACGTAAGCGAGAAGGCCGCACGCCGATTCGCAGTTGAAGCAGATGGTCGGGATGAGCTGATAGTGTTTCTTTACGCGGCGCGGCCAGGCCGCGGGATCGAACTCGACCCAATCCTCCCATTTTTCGACGGGCGGACAAGTGGAAAGATGGCTGCCGTCGCGCTTGAAATCGGTCATCGCGGAATCTCCATAAAACCAATCTCGCTCGCGTTAATGCGAGTCTAGCTGTTGGGCACACTTTGTCCGGCCATCACAAAGCACCATTCAAAAACTAAGAGTCCAACCAAAGCAAGCACGCTGGCGAATCCAGCGGTGATGCGGTTCGGCGTGGCGAAAAACAGGCGTCCGCACGACAAAAGAAGCAATGGGATAATGCAACCCAAGAGCACGCCACCGCCCCAGAAAGCGCGTGCGAAGGGGCCGTGAGTCATCAGGCGCGCGCCGTAGCGCGCGTTGTCAGTGGTGTGCGGCATTGCAACTTCGCCGAAAAGCATGAGCAGATGCAAGACCAGACTGACTGCCAGCGCGGGGATAGCAACAGACAGAGTCTGTGCTGAACCTCCGAGCGCGTTGGGAAGCAGCGCTAGCACTGCCGAACCGCAGAGCAAGGCTTGAATGATCAAATGCGCCGGCAGGAGCGGCGTCTGCCATAGGTCGCGGCCTTCGCATTGCCCGAAGAGGAAGGCGGTGTAGGCGGCGGCGCAGAATCCTACCAGCACCGTCGGCCACAACAATATTGAAGTGGCGGCCGAGAATCCCATTACTGAGGCCAGCCAGAACACGCTGCACAGTCCGCTGTAGGTGATGAGGATGAACGCGCCGCGCGCCAGCCAGGATTTACTTTGCGGCATGAAGACTACGCGCAGGAACCGTCCCTTGTGATCAAGATCCCAGACCAGCAAGACTGTGGTGAGCGCTGTGAATAGAAGCGCAACCGTGGCGAGCGTGATATCGCGGATGCGATCGCCCGACAATTTCCCTAACGCCATCGCGATCGCTGGAATGGCGAGCGCACCGGAGCCAATCGACTTCGTCCAAGAGTAGGCGGGAACCTGCCATCCCCAGGGACGTGCGTGCGAAACGTCGTAGGCGGCCACCGCGTCTTTTTGCAGCAACGGGCTATCGATCGGATAAATGGCTCCTCCGCCATGGACGGCGGCGTTGCGCTGTGCCCACATATATATCGATTCGTGGCGGGCGGCCGTGGGAACGATGGCGCTCTCGTCGGCGTCGATGTAATAAAGCTTGGGCTGAGTTCCCTGCTCCGGCTTGCGCACGCGCACCGGTTCGCGCGCCACGAGTTGCGCCGCTTCGCTCGAGGGATCGCTTAGATCTCCGGCAATGATCGCGTGTTCAGGGCAGACGATCACGCAGGCGGGCTCAAGGCCGACTTCGGTGCGATGGGCGCAGAAATGACATTTCGTTGCGGTGCCATCATCCGGATCCATGTAGATCGAGTCGTAGGGGCAAGCCTGCATGCAGGCCTTGCAGCCGATGCAGCGGTCGGAGTTGAAATCAACGATGCCGTCCTTGCGCTGATACATCGCGGTCACAGGACAAATCGTGACACATGGCGGCTTCTCGCAATGATTGCAGCGCGTGACTTGAAATACGCGGCGGGTGTTTGGAAATAACCCCTTCTCGACGTACTTCACCCAGGTGCGATTCACGCCTACTGGCACCTGATTTTCGGTTTTGCACGCCACGGTGCAGGCGTGGCATCCGATGCATTTGCGGTTATCGATTACGAAGCCGTATTTCATGTGCTGGAATGTTCGACCCGAGAACAATCATACTTGGGGACGTTCGAATGAGCAGTTAGCGTGTTGGGTCGAAGGCTAAATTCGTTCACCACAAAGGGCACGGAGGTCCACTAAGGACACACAAAACTCTTGACCTTCGTGGACCTTCGTGCCCTTTGTGGTAAATGCCCTAGATCTGATAATCAATGTCTTCCATGATGCGCTGCATGGATTCAGAGAAGGGCTCGCTGCCTTCCGTGCCTTCGAGTTGACGGACGCGTTCAGCTAAGCGCTTTACTTCGGACGCGACTGCGGCCAAGGCCTCCGAGAGCGGGTCGTTGATCTGTTTGGGATCGGTGATCACGACGCGTTTGCCTTCGCGAAAGACAATGTGCCCTGGAACGCCGACGACTGTGGAATCGTCGGGGACGTTGCGCAGCACGACCGAACCGGCGCCGATCCGGCAATTGTGGCCGACGGTGATGTTGCCGAGAATCTTGGCGCCTCCGCCGACGACCACGTTGTTGAGGAGAGTGGGATGCCGCTTACCACGATCATTGCTCGTTCCGCCGAGAGTCACTCCCTGGTAGATGGTGACGTCTTCGCCGACAACGGCAGTTTCTCCAATCACCACACCCATGCCATGATCGATGAAGAAGCGGCGGCCGATTTGAGCTCCGGGATGGATCTCGATGCCGGTGAACCAGCGCGCTACTTGCGACAACCAACGGGCCAGCAGGAGGAAGTTATGATTCCACAGCCAGTGGTTAATGCGATAAAACCAGACAGCGTGCAGGCCGGCATAGCAGAGATAAACTTCGAGGCGTGATCTGGCTGCAGGATCGCGCTCGAGCACGGTGGCGACATCTTCGCGGATTAGCGACAGCAGATGCGGCATTGGTCGTTGTTCCGCCAACCTTGTCCAGCCAGCTTGCTCAGCCAACTTTGTTCGACCAAGCTTGTTCAGCCTGGGATCACGCGGGAACTTCTGACGTCGGGATCTGCAACGCCTGGTTCCGAAGTGCTTCGAAGAGAATACTACTGAGGTAGCGTTCGCCGAACGACGGCAGAACCACGACAATCAATTTGCCGGCGTTTTCCGGGCGCTTCGCGACCTGCAAAGCCGCGACCACGGCCGCTCCTGATGAAATGCCCACGAGCAAGCCCTCTTCGAGCGGAAGACGTCGGGCCATGTTGATGGAGTCTTCGTTGCTGACGGTAATCACTTCGTCGACCAAATCGCGGCGCAGGATGCTGGGAACAAAACCGGCACCGATTCCTTGAATTTTGTGAGGTGCGGGCTTGCCGCCGGAGAGAACCGGGCTGTCAGTCGGTTCGACGGCTATGGCCTTGAAGGAGGGCTTCTTTGGCTTGATGTATTCGGCGACGCCGGTGATGGTTCCGCCGGTGCCAACGCCGGAGACTAAGAAATCTACTTTGCCGTCGGTGTCTTGCCAAATCTCGGGGCCGGTCGTTTCGAAGTGAATCTTGGGATTGGCCGGGTTGTCGAATTGCTGGAGCATGTAGGCGTTCGGCGTCGACGCGAGTAGTTCCTCGGCCTTCAGAATCGCGCCCTTCATGCCTCGGGGGCCGGGAGTAAGAACGATCTCCGCGCCGAGCGCGAGCAGGAGAACGCGCCGTTCGAGGCTCATGGTTTCGGGCATGGTGAGAATTAATTTGTAGCCTTTCACTGCAGCTACGAAGGCGAGAGCGATTCCGGTGTTGCCGCTCGTGGGTTCGATCAGGACGGTTTTGCCAGGCTGGATGCGGCCGGCACGTTCGGCGTCGTTGATCATGCTGACGCCGATGCGATCTTTGACGCTGGCAAGGGGATTCTGGCTTTCGAGCTTTGCTACTACCTCGGCGACTGCGCCTTGGGTAACGCGGTTTAACCGCACCAGCGGAGTGTGGCCAATCAGTTCGGTTACATCCTGTGCAATTTTCATAGATTTCGATTCTTTCAACTGCGATTTGATTCTTTTCAATCTCCGAGTCGCATCGGGTTAGATCCCGGCGCCCACGGTCGCCATTTTATACCATTAATTCTACTAGGTTAGTGGGCTATGTAGCTGTGATGTAGCGCGCGCGCCCATGTTGTCTTGCCTGGCCAAATCTCTGCAGCACAATTTGAATCAGCGCTGGCGCGGCTTTCGCCGTCCCACCCTTGCCAGGATGCGCCGCACCTTTTTCGGTGAAATTGAGAGGCGGGTGGCGACGCGCGATACTTTGCGGCCTTCGCGCTCCCAAACGCGCGCGATTACGATCTCGGCAAATTCATCGCTGATCTGGCGAAAGCTCTTGTCACCGACTGCGCCCTGCGACCACGCCTTCAACGACGGATGCACGCTTCCCTTGCGAAGAATCTTCGCACCCAGCGCCTGCATATCCTGCCACATATTGTTGTCGGGCTGATTCGCGCCGCACGATGACCGCGCCAGATCGTAGGAGGCACGCGCCGCCTCCGGATTATCGAAAAACGAATTGCACTGGGTCAAACCCTGCCACAGATGGGCATTCGCCAGCAGCAAATGATGCTGGGTATGCTTGGCGAGATCGATTGCCTCCTGGCTGAACTCGAAGGCGCGGCGGGCGTGGCTGCCCGGGTCGGCGCCTCCGCCAATCTCTTCTTCGACCTTCGCGTTTTCGATCATGCATTGCAGAATGCGGGCGCGGCCCATCAGAATGTAGTCTTGCTTTTCGTCGGCCACATCGTAGGCGGAACTCGCGTCGTCTTCGGCGCGCTGAAAGTCCCCGCTATCGAGGTGGAGATAGGCGGCGTTGAGGTAGACGGTTCCGACTCCATGATGATTGGGGCGCTGCTGGTAGATTGCACGCGCGGCATCGAGATGCTCGAGCGCTTCACGTCGAAGCTGCGTCAAGCGGCTGCGGGAGTCGGTGGATTTTCTAGAATCACTGCGGGCGCCAGACTTCACATGGCCGGTCGCCGTCTTCCGACGTAACTGGACATCCCGATCGATTCTTTTTTGCAGTTGCAGTGCTATGCCGCGCTTGGCGAGCGCCATGTTGGCCAACGATCGCGCGAGATTTGGATGCTTGGGATCGCGCTTGCCGTAATGAGAGATCGCGCTCTCGAAGAACCCAATGGCCTTATCGAAGCGGCCTTCGCGGCGCGCCATGCGTCCGTAGAAGGATTGGATGTTGCCAAGCGTCACGTAATCATCGGTCTCGCCAAGAACGCTTTCCGCCGCCTGCGAGATACGCACAGCTTCTTTCCACTTGCCCTGTTGAAATAACAGCCAACTCTCGAGCACCTGCATCACCGCCGCCATGCGGGGATAGCCCAACCCCAGCGCCAGGTCTTTTCCCTTGCAGGTGTAAACGAGAGCTTCGTCGTACTCGCCCCTGCGGCGGAGGCAGCGGCCCTTCCAGAAATAAACGATGGCCAGCAAAAAACGGTCATCGAGTTCGTCTCCCAGGCTGACGACGAAATCAAAATGCGCAATCGCGGGTTCCATCGTCTCTTCCGCCATAGCGGTCATACCCTCGGCTGAGCGCAGGCAGATGTAGTCGGCGATGGACAGGTCGGAGCGGGATTCCGGCTTAAAGCGATTCAGAATCTCGCGCAGGGACGGGCCGGCGAAGCCGATATCCACCCAGATAGCAAGCTGGGCTGCGAGGCGAGCCGCGTTTGGCTGCGAGGGATCGATGCGGGCGATCAGATCGTGGTGAGCGTGGAGACATGCGATTCCCCGCTCGATCTCGCGGGCGGCCACGTGTTCGCGCAATTCGGAGAGAAAGGCCGGATCAATCGGGGCAGTGCCAGCCGGAGCCGCCCCGGCCAGCAGGTTTGCGGGAATACCTTTGCGTGCGCCCATCACCACTCATTGAGGTTCTAGTCCAATAAATCATAACTGGCAAGGGTCAGAAATTCGGCAAAGTGCGGACTCGTCGTCAAGTCTTCGAGCAGTTTGGCCGCCTGGCGCAGCTTTTCGTCGGTTTTGCTGCCGAGCTCTGCAGCGCGACTATGGATGATCTCTTTCACCATGGCGGCTGTTGCCGGCTTGCCGTCGTTCAGGCGCGATTTGTACTTCACCCACTGCCATACCTGGGCGCGAGAAATTTCCGCGGTCGCCGCGTCTTCCATCAGGTTGTAAATCGGCACGCAACCTAATCCTCCGAACCAGGAATGCAAATACTGCATGCCCACATCGATATTCCAGCGCACACCTTTCTCGGTGATCTCGCCTTTGGGTGCGGCGAGCAGGTCTTGCGCCGTGACCACACGCGTCGATTTTTTATGCGAAGAAATCTGATTCGGCTCGGGCATGTATTTGTCGAAAATTTCTTTAGCAACGGGAACCAGGCCGGGGTGCGCGACCCACGTCCCGTCATGGCCGGCATGCACTTCGCGAAGTTTGTCGCGGCGGACTTTGTCTAGCGCCTGTTCGTTGGCCGCGGCGTCGTTGCGAATGGGAATCTGCGCCGCCATTCCGCCCATCGCGTGGATGCCGCGGCGATGGCAGATTTGGATCAGCAATTCCACGTAGGAGCTGAGGAAATGCGTCTCCATCGTGACCTCGGAGCGGTCGGGCAGAACGAACTCAGGATGCGCCTGAAATTTCTTGATGTAGCTGAAAATGTAATCCCAACGGCCGCAATTCAAGCCGGCGGAATGGTCGCGCAGTTCGTAGAGGATCTCGTCCATTTCGAAGGCGGCGAGAATGGTCTCGATCAGCACGGTGGCGCGAATCGATCCGCGCGGGATTTTCAGTTCGTCCTGGGCGAAATTGAAGACGTCGTTCCACAGGCGCGCCTCGAGGTGATTCTCCAGCTTCGGCAAGTAGAAATAGGGCCCGCTGCCTTTGCTCAGCAAGGTCGCGGCATTGTGGAAGAAGAAGAGGCTGAAATCAAAGAGCGCGCCTGAGATCGGCTTGCCGTCGACTAAGAAATGTTTTTCGTCGAGATGCCATCCGCGCGGGCGCACCATCAACGTCGCTAGCTTAGAGCCAAGTCGGTACTTTTTTCCCTCCGGACTCTCGTAGCGGATGGTTCCACGAATTGCGTCTCGCAGATTGTGCTGGCCTTCAAGGTTGTTGCTCCAGGTCGGCGTATTCGAGTCTTCGAAATCACCCATGTAGACGCTGGCGCCGGAATTGAGTGCATTGATGATCATCTTGCGATCGACGGGGCCAGTGATTTCGACGCGGCGATCGAGCAAGTCTTTAGGGATGGGCGCGACCTTCCATTCTTTCTCGCGAATGCCGGCCGTCTCCGGAAGAAAATCTGGAAACTTGCCCCTGTCGATATCGCGCTGCACGGTCTGGCGGCGCGCCAGCAATTCTTGTCTTCGCGGCTCAAAGCGGGAGGCTAATTTCAGCAAGAAGGCGCGTGCATCCGGAGTGAGAATCTCGGTTTCGATCTTTGACAGAGCCTCGGACAGGGCCTTGCTTTCGGTGGTGTCGTTCGCAACAGACGTCGGGTTCATGATCAATATCATAGTCCGTTCGGCGGCGTGTTTCGAGACGCAATCTCTCGCACTGGGTCATTTTGACCTAGTAGGTCGGGGCGGACAACGCGGTTTGTCACGAAAGACAAATCGGGGTCTACTGCCTCTGGACGCAATACTTTTTGGAGTGTGGCAAATATGACGAATTCGAATGGCAACGGCAATGGCAATAGCAACGACTGGAAGACTAACCCTCGGTGGCGCGGCATTACGCGTCCGTACACGCAGCAAGATGTAAACCGCCTCCGGGGCTCGTTCCAGATCGAGCACAGTCTGGCACGCCATGGCGCGGAGCGCCTGTGGAGTCTGCTCCATGATCAATCCGAGCCGTTCACGGCGGCGCTCGGAGCGACGACTGGCAACCAGGCGGTCCAGCAGGTGAAAGCTGGGTTGAAAGCAATCTATATCAGCGGCTGGCAAGTCGCGGCCGACGCCAATAATGCCGGGCAGATGTATCCGGATCAGAGCCTCTATCCTGCGGACAGCGTGCCGAACCTGGTGCGCAGCGTTAATCAGGCGCTGATGCGCGCCGACCAAATCCATCACGCCGAAGGCAAGAATGGAATCACCTGGTTCGCGCCGCTGGTCGCCGATGCCGAGGCCGGATTCGGCGGCAATCTGAATGCGTTCGAACTGATGAAGGCGATGATTGAAGCGGGCGCGGCTTGCGTTCATTTCGAAGACCAACTTTCCTCGGCTAAAAAGTGCGGCCATCTCGGCGGCAAAGTACTGGTGCCGACTACGGAAGCGATCCAGAAACTGGTGGCAGCGCGGCTCGCGGCCGACGTGATGGGTGTTCCGACGCTGATCATGGCGCGCACGGATGCCGACAGCGCCACTCTTCTCACCAGCGATATTGATCCGCGCGACCGCGAATTCGTCACGAAGCAGCGCACGGTTGAGGGCTTCTATCATATTAAGAGTGGGCTGAAATCCGCGATCGCTCGCGGGCTGGCGTATGCGCCCTATGCGGATATTCTGTGGTGCGAGACATCGAAACCTGATCTTGAAGAGGCACGGCAATTTGCTGAAGCTATCCACAAAGAATTCCCTGGCAAGCTACTGGGCTATAACTGCTCGCCTTCTTTCAACTGGAAGAAAAATCTGGACGATGCGACCATCGCCAGCTTCCAACATGAGCTGGGCAAGATGGGATACAAGTTCCAGTTCATCACGCTGGCGGGATTCCACGCGATCAACCTAGCGATGTTCGAACTGGCGCGCGGCTACAAGCGGTCGGGCATGAGCGCTTACTCACGATTGCAGGAGAAGGAATTTCTCCGCGAACAGCAGGTCGGCTATGAAGCGGCGAAGCATCAGCGCTTTGTGGGCACGGGATATTTTGATTCGGTGCAGCAGGTGATCACCAGCGGCACCACTTCCACGGCGGCGCTCCACGGTTCGACCGAAGAGGCGCAGTTTACGGATGTCGTCGACGCGCTCAGCAAGGCGTCGGGGATCACGAGTCCTGAGAATACTAACGATGCCGGGCTGCCTGATGCCTCGCTAATGGCGACTCAGTGGGAGGAGTCTGACGAGTTGATGCCATCGGGAGACTAAAAGACAGGAAAAACGAGAAGCAGGGAAAAGCAAGAGACAGGAAAAGCAAAAGGCAGGGAAAAGCAGGAAAGACGTGAGAGCGGGGCGCCAACCCCGCTCGATCTTTTGGATCACTAAACTACATCTAGGCTTGTTGGGCGGCTTTTGACCGTTCGCGCTTGCCTTCTCGCAATTGCGCGGCGGTGAACGCGGAGCCGCAAGTGCCACATCTCCAGCTTGTCGAAGCTGTCGTCATAAAGCTGGGCCCGTCGCTTTTCGCCGGCGGCTGATTTCCCCGCATTGCCAGAACCAACTCACCGCCGCATGCCGAACATTCGCGTTTTTGCATAGCTCCCGTTAAGACTCGTTCGAAGATAGGCCGCCCCGCAGCTGCGTCCAAGATCTGATCCACTCTCTCTACTGCGTCTCTCTACTATGTCACAGATACCAGGAAACAAACGATCAATATTGACCGGTGGTAATGCTTGCTGGAAGCGGCAAGCAGCGATTTTTAAATGAGCATGTGAGCTATCTTGCTCAGACGCGAGAGTCGCGATGCCTGAGTATTGAATCTGCGGCGAACCCGAATCGACCCTGAAACTTCTCACCGTTAGCGCACCATCTCAGCGCCAATAAAGGGGATTAGTCCGCTCAACTTAGTTTGCGCAACATAGCTCGCTAAACAAGGAAGGTCAAGATTATGCCTTTAATTCAACTTCTCGAAGTTCTGATCGTGGTGGGTGTTCTTCTGTGGCTGGTGAATCGCTTCATCCCCATGCAGGGGACCATCAAATCCATCTTCAACGGCATCGTGGTCATTGCCGTCGTTCTGTGGATCCTGAATGTCACTGGACTGTTCCATTCTCTTCCTAATATCCGCCTTGGGAAGGGATGACGACGTGACAGCAGAGCATTCAAGGAATCACCAAGCCACCTAAACAAGACTTAGCGTACCCCGGCAGAACGCTCGCCGAAGGAGCCCACTTTGAACAAATTCTGGATAGCCCTCCCCATCACCCTTAGCCTGAGCGCGTTTGCGCAAAGTAATGCTCACACCAATCTGGTTGTGGAAACCACGGTCGCAGAAACTGGTGCTTCCGCGCCGACGTTCCGGGTCACGGTTGTCAGCCGCAGCGTGCAGGCGGTCAACTACGAGCATCGCAGCGGAGCTTCCCGCGTGGACTTTTCGGGCACGGATTTGATGCCCTCGGCGAACGGTGAGGCCAAGGTAGCCAGCAAGCGCGGGTCGATTGAGATCGACGCGGAGTTCGGCAGCCTGCAGGCACCGACGACTTTCGGTACTGAATATCTCACTTATGTTTTATGGGCGATTTCTCCTGAGGGCCGGGCAGTTAACCTGGGCGAAGTGTTAGTCGGCGACAACCATCGCAGCAAACTTCGCGTAACCACCGACCTTCAGGCTTTCGCTTTGATCGTCACCGCGGAACCTTATTATGCCGTGCGCCAGCCGAGCAATGTGGTTGTGCTTGAGAACGTGGTGCGCGACACAACCAAGGGGACGACCGAGGCCGTGAACGCCAAGTATGAGCTGATGGAGCGCGGTGGCTACATTCCCACCGGCTACAAGTTCGATCCCGTAGTACTGAATGCCAGATTGCCCCTGGAATTCTTCGAGGCGCGGAATGCTTTGCGGATCGCGCAATCCGAAGGAGCCGAGCAGTATGCGAGCGACAGCTATCAGCACGCTGTCCAGTTGATGAACAACGCCGATGAATACGCAGTCAGCAAACACCTGGACACCAAACCTTTGATCGCCGTTTCACGCGAGGCAGTGCAGACCTCCGAAGATGCTCGCGAGATCGCAGTCAAGAAGCTCGATGAAATCCGGCTGGCAAATGAACGCCAGAATTCGGCCGATTCGCTGGCGCTATCGCGGGGGCAGGCTGACGACGCTAGGCGCCAGAAAGAGCAGGCCGAGTCGGACGCGGCGAGAGCCGAAGCTGCGAAAAATCAGGCTAACTCGGATGCAGCCAATGCGCGGGCCGAGGCGGCAGATGCGCAACATGCGACCGCGCAGGCGAAAGCCGATATGGCGGCTAACGCGGCTTCGTCAGCCGATGCGGTCTCGGCGGCCCAGGCGGATGCTGAGCAATCTCGTTTAGCGGCGCAACAGGCAGAAACCGACAAAGCCGCCATGCGCACGAAGTTGTCGGTGCAGTTGAATTCCATCCTTCAGACTCGCGATAGTGCACGCGGTTTGATCGTCAGCATGTCCGATGTTCTATTTGACACCGGGAAATATTCGCTGAAACCGGGGGCACGCGAGAAACTGGCCAAGGTGGCTGGCATTCTGCTCGCCTATCCCGGGCTTGATATTGCAGTCGGCGGCTACACGGATAATGTCGGCGGCGATGATATGAACCAGAAATTGTCGGAAAACCGAGCCAGCTCGGTGCGCGATTACCTGGTGCAAGAAGGGGTCGCGACCAACTCAGTTTCGTCACAGGGTTTCGGCAACACTTTGCCGGTAGCCTCGAACGATAACGCTTCCGGACGCCAGCAGAACCGGCGCGTGGAACTACTAGTTTCCGGCGAAGCCATTGGGAGCCCGGCGAACGCGACTACGGGAAGCTTGCAGTAAGTAAAAACGATCGAAAAGGAGCACTATCTATGAAACTAGTTGGAGTGATCAGCACAGCGGTTCTGTCATTGGCGCTCGGAGTTGCAGCTGCTCCAGCGTTTGCGCAGGAGCAACACGACCAGGACGAGAAATCGAAACCTGCCGCGCAAGAAGAGAAAAAGGCACAGCCAGAGAAATCCGTAAAGCCAGAAGAAAAGAACGCTCAGCAGGAGAAGAACGTTAAACCGGAAGAAAAAAACGCGCAGGAAGAGAAGAATGCTAAACCGGAAGAGAAGAACGCGCAGCAGGCGCGGCAGCCGGCCGGCAACAACGGCGGTGGCCGCATTCCGGCCGCAAAGTACCAGGCCAATTTTGGGCGCCAACACACCTTCCGTGTCAACGAGGGCGACTACCGCAACCACCGCTTCCAATACGGCGGATATTGGTTCGGATTCGCCGGCGCATGGCCCAGCAACTGGTTGTACACGCAAGATGTATATGTCATTGAAATCAACGGCGTGTATTACCTGTGCAACCCGTCGTATCCCGGCGTTAATGTTGAACTGAGTTTCACCCTGTAGCAACCCTTTCCCTAAGTGTGGCCTCGAAAGAGGCTGCACTTTTATTCCATCTATCACTGACCAGGTGGAAGCGTGCTGGGAACGGGTATTAATTGTGATTTTGGTTTTAAACTTCGATGAGAATCGCACAGTTTATCGATCCAGATTTCCTCTGGCAGTGGCCGCAATTGCCCAAAAGTTTTGCATACCTCGATGCTAAGGACTCGTTCGAGTAAATCAAGGAACTCGCCGCCAGCGCGCGGAGGAGCCCGTCGTTGGCGTGTTTCGTTTACCCACACGGTTGCCATTTTATTGCTCGTCATTTTCTGCAGCGGCCCTTCGTTCGCCTATTCTGTTTTGACGCACGAAGAGATCATCGATCTACTTTGGGCGAACGAAATCCGGCCATTACTGCTCAGGAAGTATCCGGGTTTGACCGACGATCAAATCAAGCAGGCGCATGCCTATGCATACGGAGGCGCCGTTATCCAGGACCTGGGCTATTATCCCTTCGGAAGCAAAGAGTTTAGCGACCTCGCGCACTACGTACGCACTGGAGACTTTGTTCGCGAGCTTTTGCTGGAAGCGCAGGACGTGAACGAATATGCATTCGCCCTGGGCGCGCTCGCGCACTACTCATCCGACATCACCGGCCATCCGACCGTGAATGCCTCGGTTGCTATCGAATATCCGAAGCTGCGGGCGAAATATGGCAAGTCAGTGACCTACGCCGAGAATCACACCGCACACATTAAAATCGAGTTTGGTTTCGACATGGTGCAGGTTGCGAAGAACCGCTATGCGTCGCAGCAATATCACGATTTCATAGGATTTCAGGTATCCAAGCCGCTGCTGGAGAGAGTTTTTCCCGTGGTTTATGGAGTGCAATTGAAAGATGTGATTCCGCATGAAGACCTGGCGATCGGGTCCTATCGTTTCGCGGTCAGCAGGCTGATTCCGGAGATGACCCAGGTGGCGCTCAAGAGCCGGAAAAAGGAGATCATGCAGGAGCAGCCCGATTTCGCGAAGGAGAAATTCCTGTATCGCCTTTCGCGCACCGCCTACGAAAAAGAGTGGGGGAAAGATTACACGAAGCCCGGTTTTGGCGCGCGCGTTCTAGCCCTGCTTTTCCGTTTCATGCCGAAGATCGGACCCTTCAAAGGGCTAGGCTTTAAGAATCCGACTCCGCACACGGAAGATCTGTATTTCAAGAGCGTCAATGCCACGGTCGATCAGTATCGAACTTTCCTGCATGCCGTTAGCGCGGATTCCCTGCGGCTCACGAATTGCGATCTGGACGACGGGAAAGTCACAGCGGCCGGCGAATACTCACTCGCCGACGATACCTACGCGAAATTGTTGGAGCAGCTAACCGACCGGAAGTTTGAAGGCATGACTCCACAGCTGCGCGATAACATCGTGGCTTTCTACTCTGAACCCTCATCGGCAATCAACACGAAACGGACTGAGGGTAACCGGAAGAAACTGGATACAGACCTGGATGGATTGAAAGCTCTGTCTCTGACAACTGCCAGTGGGGCTAGCCAGCAAGCGGATACCAACGCGCCTGCGAGTGGCCCAGGTGTGTGCAGTGCCGGCCAATAGGTCGGGACAAAAAACGAACAGCCTGTTCGCGCGAAATCGGCAGTCGATTCTCTGGGAATAGCTGAGGTTGACGGGAACGGGGCCCATCCCGCGGCGGCTTGGTGCTTACGCGCCGCGGTATTAAAGGAAAGGTTTAGAAAATGTCAGGCACTGACGCGCACGGACACAAGTTCCGGGTTGCAGTGTGAGTTCTGCATTGACTTGACCGCGTCTTCCGCGGTAAACCTTCCCATCACGAGGGCAAGCTTACGGTCGGTTGTGGTCTGAATGGGGAGTCGATCAACGCGCAGCACGTATTGCGGGGCGTGGGCGCCGCCGCGGTTAACCTTCACGACAAACTTGATGTTTTTCATGATTCCTTTCAGGTTCTTCGATCTGTCTTATCGCCTTAACGCGATCACTGGCCAGCTTGGGCTTGACATCGAAAAGATTTCCAGCCATTCAGCAGCGCGGTTACTCGTACTCCTCTAAGAGCTCGAAGAAGAGATACTACTTCAGATAGGTAAGTTAGAGGACCTGAAAGAAAAAGTAACTAACTACTCAACATCGATGTTAGGCCGTTATATCGAGGATGTCAAGTTTTTACCGCGCCAGGAGCTCAATGCGAGCCGCGTTCAGCACCATTTTGGCTGAAGCCTGCGCCCGTCAACCGCCCAGCTGCGTCCGCGATCACAATCGGTGGAGAAGGAAAGCAGCATTGACATACAGGTCAGCATCCAAAGGATTGCACGGGTAACTCGCATGGCCAAAAGGATCTCCATCTTCGATGAGCAATACAGAGTGGTTGCCGTCGAGGGTGACCGCTTGCTGATTAAGGGAGTGGTCAGTGGAACTGTGCTGGTGATCGTCAACCCGCAGCCGGAGAATCCGCTTTCAGCCGATGACTATCCGCTGGGAAAACTGATCGCGCTCAGCGACCCGTCCGCGGCACCTCTGAATTGAGTAGGAAAACCAGGCTTTCCCTGACGCCTGCGACCTGCCACCTGATCTGTGGCAGCCCGGCAGGGATTCGAACCCCGATACGCAGCTCCAGAGGCTGCAGTCCTACCGTTGAACGACCGGGCTGTGCCAGAATTCTAAATCATTTTGCGGGGAGTGCAAAACCGCGATCTGAGGGAGCGGTGGTAGAGTTTCAAACCACAGCCTTCGAAACCTTGGACCACGAAGGACACTAAGTATCACGAAGGCGTTGGCTCTCGCGCTTTCTTCGTGAACCTTCGTGCCCTCCGTGGTTGTGGTTAATGATCTTTCGGACGGCACCACTACTCCCGCGGTAATATCTTTTACACAGGAAGTGAGGAGTCGCCATGCCTACCGTCGAAGTCTTCCCTGCCAGCGTGATTCCCTCCCAGAGCGATTATGCCGAGATGGCGCGCCGACCACTGGAGGCTGAGCAATGCGCTCTGATCGTAGTGGATATGCAGGAGAAATTGTTGCCGCCAATCTGGGAGAAAG
This sequence comes from uncultured Acidobacteriaceae bacterium, assembly GCA_963800565.1. Taxonomy (GTDB): domain Bacteria; phylum Acidobacteriota; class Terriglobia; order Terriglobales; family Acidobacteriaceae; genus Acidiflorens. The sequence continues at coordinate 486,322 of CAWDBM010000004.1, read as the reverse complement.
AGCGGCTGGTGCGCAATGTGCAACTGCTGATTCGGCTGGCTGGAATTCTCAAGATTCCTGCAGTAGTGACGACGCAATACGCGAAGGGATTGGGCGACACAGTGCCCGAAATCGCGAGCCTGTTGCCGGACACGCCTTCGATCGACAAGCTGATGTTCTCCTGCTTTGGCAGCGATGTTTTTTGCTCCTTGCTGAAGCGGTTACCGGGCCAGCGGACCACCGTTTTGCTGTGCGGAATGGAGACTCACATCTGCGTGATGCAGACGGCGCTGGGGGCACTGCGCGATGGCTATCTCGTCCACGTGGCGTCGGATGCCGTCAGTTCGCGGACGGAATTGAATTGGCGCATCGGCCTCGACCGCATGCGCGCCGCGGGAGCGATTCTGTCGTCGGCTGAGATGTTGATCTACGAATTGCTGCGCTCGTCGGGTGCGCCGGCATTTCGAGAGTTGCTGCCGTATTTGAAGGGATAACGGCCGGCGGTCGTTCGTCGATAGTCGTTCCCGTTTTTTCTACAACTGCGGGTTTTCTAACGACTAGCGACTCACGATCATCGACGAACGACTGCCCTACTCGGCTGCCGCTTCTTTCTGTTTCACGCGCACGACCGTAATTTTCGAAAATCCTTCGTCGAACGTGGGCGGCTTCAACTTGCCTGCCATCTTGCGCATGACGTCTTCGGGCACCACGCGGCCACGGCGCTGGTGGCGCTCCAGGCAAATTTCCAGCGGGACATCGAAGAACACGCCCTGTACATCGTAGCCGTAATCCTTGGCCAGCTTGATCCAGCTGTGGCGATCGTGCGGGGTGAGGTTGGTCGCATCCACATAATTCATGGGACGCCGCGCGATGAGTCTGGCTTTGAGCATCGAGCGCAGATTCGAAAAGACGAGATCCTGAAAGCGTTGCTCTTGCGCGTCGTCGAAAAGAAGTTCGCGCAGCAGATCGCTCGATAGAGGATGAATGTTGTGCCGCTTGAACCACGAACTCTTGCCCGACCCGGGCAGGCCAATCGCAAGCACGACTGTTCCCTTGCTGGGGCGGGAGGAAGACGCCGCCACCTGAGCAGGCGGCGGTTGAACTGACGAAGATTGGGACGGCGAAGCTTGAGCCGCCGAAGTATCGATCGGCTTCGTCGCGACCGCAGCTTCGTCGGCAGATGTTTCCACGGCGGCCGGTTCGGTGGCAGATAGCTTTGCGGCGACCTCCGGAGCTGGCGGAGAACCTGCGGTTCGCGCACGAGATCGGCCGCGACCTCCGCGGGTGCGGCGGCGGCGAGAAACTCGTGCAGCTTGACCTGGTTCCACTGCCGCAGATTTTTCCGCAGCGGATTTTTCTGCAACAGTCGGAACGGGCTGCGGTTCAGGCGGCGCGGGCTCCGGCGCGGCTTTCGCGCGGCGCGATTCGGCTATAGGAGCCTCGACCGCCTCATGTTGCGCCGCGGCCGGCTCATCGTCATAAAATCTGGGCTGCAACGGCTCGGGAGCCTTGGCTGTTTCCTTGGCATCCGTCGGCTTCTTGCGGCGCTTTAAGCGCTCGCTCATCCATTTACGCATATATCTTGCTTGTAGCACACCGGCGCACAACCGGGCAATCTGCGCCCCATATCGGGAGGGATACCTGTAGGCCATCGGGTGATCGAAAGTCAGGACCAAAATCTTTTTGTAGCTTTTGATTCTCGATGACCAGATCGCCCGATGGCCCGATCACCCGATACAATAGCGCAATGAATCCGACGCATCCTGCAACCGTGCCGATTTCCGCTGACCAACTCCCGGCCGTGCCGCTTACGCTGGAAGGTTACGCCACACTTCACCAGATGATGCGCTTTCGCTGGACGGCATGGCGCGCGCTGGCCGAGGATGTGCGCCGCGAAATCGCCGCCGAGGCTGCGGCCGTGCTGACGGAGATGGAGGAGGGCGCTAACGGCCAGTCCGCGCTCTTTTCATTGCTGGGGCACAAAGGCGACCTGATGCTGGTCCACTTCCGCGAGAGCTTCGATCAGCTCAATCGGGCCGAGCTCAACCTGGCGCGGCTGCGGTTGCAGGATTTTCTCGAACCGACTACGTCGTATTTGTCGGTGATTGAGCTGGGGCTCTATGAATCGTCGATGAAGACTTATAAGGCGCTTGCGGAGCGCGGCGTGGAGCCGCATTCCGAGGAATGGAAAAAAGCGATTGGAGAGACGATCGCTCGCCAGAAAGAGGCGATGAAGCCGCGGCTGTTTCCGTCGATGCCGCCGAATCGATACCTTTGTTTTTATCCGATGGATCGCCGGCGCGGCGAAGATAAAAACTGGTACACGCTGCCGATGGAAGAGCGCCAGCGGCAGATGAATGAACACGGGCTCGTCGGCCGGCGTTATGCGGGAGAAGTGAAGCAGATCATCACCGGCTCGATTGGATTTGACGACTGGGAGTGGGGCGTCGATCTCTTCGCTGACGATCCGCTGGTCTTCAAGAAGCTGATTTACGAGATGCGCTTCGACCACGTCAGCGCCGTCTACGCGCTCTTTGGAAGTTTTTATATTGGGCTGCGCTGCCCAGCAAGTCGGCTGTACGACTTGCTGGAAGGGGATTTACCGCAGCTCGCATAAACCTTGAACCACCAAGGGCACGAAGGTACACGAAGAAAACCGGGGCAACCACCTTCGTGGACCTTCGTGTGCTTTGTGGTTAACGCTTCTTGCGACGAGCGCGATTCGGTTTCGAGAATTGAAACTCGTGCTGCTTCATATCCACGCGGGCGCCGCGGAAGGTCACGCCTTCCATGCGCAGGCGGAATTTTTGTTCAGCCGCGTGTTCGCCGGTTAATTTGATCGCTCCGCCGGAGCCGAGGACGCGGTGCCAGGGCAATCCCGGAACCTGTTGCAGGATGCGCACCACTTGGCGGGCGGCACCGGACCAGCCGGCGGCGCGCGCGATCGCTCCATAGCTCGAGACCTTGCCCGGAGGCAAGCCGCGAATGCAGCGCACTACGCGGGCGCGTTTTTGCTCGATGGTCACAGTGCGTTTCATAAGGTGCACGCGGGCGAATGGCTCTTGCGCGCACGCCGTTTTTCGCCAGTCATGCTAGATTAGACTCACCGAAAAGAAATTTTACACATGCCTATCAAACCCGCCCTTATCACGTTTGCATCCATCTTTTTATCCGCCGTCAAAATTGCCCTTTTGGAGAATCCATGTTTCGCTTATTAAAACCCTTGCCGCTGACCGTGGCGATTGCCCTTCTCAGCATAATTACCACCGGCTGTGCCAGCAATTCGGCGAAGGGTCGTTTCCTCAACGCGCTTCAGAACACCAATGCTTACGGCGGCGGGAATGGCGCGATTGATGTCTACATCAATCAAACCAAGATATTCAGCGGCCTTGCATTCGCGACTCCTTCGTCCACCTACACGAACATTGCTACCGGCAATGACACCTTCGAAGGATTTGAGAGCCCCGGAGACACAAGTCTGGTGTTCAACAACCTTACCGCCAACTTGACTGGTGGATATCAGTACACGCTGATAGCAGCCGGACTCGCCGGCGGCAGCGGTTCGCTGGCTCCCACGCTCATCTATCAACACGATAATAACGTGGTGCCACCCGCGAACACGTTGGAATTCCGTGTGATCAATGCGTCGCCTAACTCGCCGACCAGCGTGGATGTTTGGATCATTCCGGAACCCACCACGGGCCCCCAGGGCTCGTGTTCACAATTTCCAAAGGACTGTCTCGTTTCCGGTCTTACATACGCAAGCCCCACAAATATCAGTCCGTACCTATCGCTCACCTCCATTCAGGGTGGCAATTTTGGGCTTTTCGTAACTTTTCATAACAGCACGAGCCTTATCGCCGAGACTACGCTGCCAGGATCAACTGGATCCATCACGACAATCGTGCTTGTGGACAAAGCGAACGGTAGCTTTATGAGCCCGACGCCTGTAATCCTGGAAGACCTGCAGTAATTACGAACGAACCCATCTTCACGAAAACGGCATCGACAGAGGCTCAGTAGTGTCCTATTTTTGCCCGGCCTTGTAGCGCCGTCCCGGCGGTTGTCCGGCCGGGCATTCTGCCGCCGAGGCGAGGGCGAGGACGCCCTCGGAACAGCCGGCAAGGATGCCGGCGCTACTTTTGGCAATCTGCGCCAAGTGATGACACTACTGGCTCGCGGACACACTACTTCGGCCAGCTAACAAGCTGCTAAAATTCCTTCTTGCTCAGCACCCAATGGCTGTCAGGAGAATTAAGGATGCCTCGCTGGTTACAGGCCCTGTCCCTCTTGGCCCTCGCGGCCCTAAGCCTGTTAAACGCCTGTTCCTCGAGCGGACAGGCGAAGGTGCGCTTTGTCCACGCCATTCAGGACGCTGGCGCTCTCGACATCGACGTCTACGGCACCAACGACTCCAATGGCACGGTGGAATTCAGCGACATATCTTTTCTTGGCGTAGAGCCAGCGCAGCCGGGCTATACGACTCTTGAGTCTGGTAGTAACGCGATTGAAGGTTTTTTGACGGGCACTACTACCGTCGGTTTTATCAGAACCGACGTCAACTGGAGCGGAGGAATCGAATACACCGCCGTGGCGACGGGATTTTCGAAGACCGGCACGCCACCCGGCAGCAACGTTCAGATCGTCTCGGCCCCTGACAACAACACGCCGCCGGCCTCGGGCAATGTTGAATTCCGCGTGATCCACGCGTCACCCAGCGGACCGAGCGGGGTGAACGTGTATATTGAATCGAATCCGTCCACTGGCCCTACGGGAACTCCGGCTATCTCTAACCTGATTTATACGCAGGCGAGCGGCTATATCTCGGTTCCCTATAATCCAAATAATGTGACGCCGGCGCCGGGCTTTACTCTGTACGTCACGACCACGGCGGGAGCGGTCATTTTTAGCGAGGCAATCAATCCTGCGGAGGGTGCGATTCGGACGCTAGTGCTTACAGACATTCAGAATACGAAGCTTCAGGGAGTGACCGCAATGCAGCCGTCATTCTTGATATTGCCCGACCTGAATTAATTTCGCCTACGCGACATCTTTCTTAAAAGACCGGGCGGCCGATTCCGCATCGTTGAACACTTCGAAAATTGTATGAAGTTTGGTGATCTGGAGCAGGTCGCCCACACGCTGGCTCAGGCTGGCGAGTTTCACAGAGCCACCGGCGTTGCGGGCAGTGGTGTAGAGCGAGACCAGCGTCCCCAAGCCACCGCTATCGATATGATTCACTTCCCGCAGATTGAGCACGACCTTGGGGCTATCGTCCAGCATTTTTTTGACTGTGTCGCGCAGGCTGGCCGACTCTTCGCCGAAGACGAGCCGTCCGCTGCAATCGACTACTATTACGCCCTCCAGGGCTCGCGTGCTCATGCTCAATAGCATAGACGGCATCTCCAATTCCTATGTTAATTAGTGCAATCCAAAAGCCTACCCCGGCAGACTCTGTGGCGCAAGGGGAAGGCCGATCGAGCGGTGTCCCGATCTAGGTTCCACCACGGAGGCACGGAGTCACGGAGAATCCCAACTGCTCGGCAGACCTTTCTCTTGTGGTTCTTACACGTTAAAGGTTTTCTCAGTGACTCCATGTCTCCGTGGTGAAAAAAAAGCAACCTAAAACACTACTGCCAACCGCAGCCATACTCTCGCGAGATTGTACAGGCAAGATTGTATAATCAAGGATTCCGATGAGCTATCAGGTCCTGGCCCGTAAATATCGTCCCCAAAAATTCTCCGAAGTCATCGGTCAGGAGCACGTCACCCGCACGTTGCAGAATGCGATTGCGCAAGAGCGCATTGCCCACGGCTACATTTTCAGCGGTCATCGCGGCATCGGCAAAACGACCGTTGCCCGCATCCTGGCCATGGCGCTGAACTGCCGGTCGACCAACGAAACCACGGGCAAGCCGCCGGTCGAGCCTTGTGGCGTTTGCGATTCCTGCACAGAGATTCGCGCCGGCAATTCGGTCGACGTAATCGAAATCGACGCGGCCACCAATCGTGGCATCGACGAAATACGAGAATTGCGCGAGGCGGCCCGCTACCGTCCGGCGCGCGATCGCTTCAAAATTTATATTCTTGACGAAGCCCATCAGATCACGGACGCCGCCTTTAATGCGTTGCTTAAGACTCTCGAGGAGCCGCCGAGCCATGTCATCTTCATGATGGCGACGACACAGCCCGAGGATATTCCGCAGACCATTCGCTCGCGTTGCCAGCACTTCAGTTATCGCGCGATGAAGTTCGACGATATTCTCGGCCAGCTGCGGGACATCGTCACCAAAGAAAATATTCCCGCCGATGAGAACGCCCTCGCGCTGCTGGCCGAGGCGGGCGACGGATCGATGCGCGACGCGCTCTCGATTCTCGACCAGGCCATTGCTTCTACTTCTGATCATCTGACGGCGGATTCAGTGCGCAGCCTCATCGGGTCGGCTCCGGCAGCGGCGCTTGAAACGGTAATGCAGGCAGTGGCGGAAAGTTCGAGCGAAAAGATTCTGGTGCTGGTCGACGAACTGATTGGCGAGGGTCACAGTCCCACGCATTTCGCGCGGCAGTTGGTGCGTTTTCTGCGCAATGTTACAGTGGCGAAAATTGCGGGCAAAGAGTCGGCGCTGCTACAGATTTCGTCCGACGAGCGCGCTCGCGTGGCACGCATTGCCGAACTTTTCAGCGAAGAAGATCTGACGCGTCATTTGCAGATCATGCTGCGGACGCACGGCGAGCTCGGTTATCGCCATGAGCAGCGCTTTCATCTTGAACTGGGACTGCTGAAAATGGCGCATGCGCAGCGCTTGTTGCCGATCGAGCAGTTGCTGAGCGACGCGGCTGGCAGCATCCCGGGACCTATACGCACAGCGCCCAGACCGATTCTGGCTTCGCCCGCCGATTCTCGGCGCACCGAAGCGCACACTGCGGCAAGATCCAATTCCGTATCGCCATTCGCGGCTGACTCGGCGCGCAAGGGAAATCCGAAGGCGGAAACGTCCGGCGATCTCGCGGGGTTCGCGGGCGGGGGCCCCTTCGACTCTCGCTCAGGGCAGGTCGGCGCCACACAATCTTCTGGTGGGAGCGGCGCCAACGTCGTCATCATGGGGTCGGCTGCGCCGGCGGTTGCAGAGTTATCGTCGGAACCAGAGACCGAGCCAGCCCCGCCTGTCGAAACAAACGCTGAGGTGAATGCCGAATCGCTGCGCGACGCGGTTCTCGGTGCGCTCGCCAATCAGCAAATGCTGGTTTCGATATTGGAGAGCGCGGAGTGGGCGCTGAACGGAAGTTCTCTGACTGCGAAAGTATCGGCCTCCGGAACGATGATCGAGATGTCGTATACGGCTGAAGCCCGACGGCTGGCAGGTGCGGCCGCCAGTATTCGCGCTGGACGATCGGTCAGAGTGCTCGTCGATCCAGGAGGTATCCAGCAGGCGGTGTCCACGCCCCGTCGCGCAGCCAATGGAAGCGCGCGCAGCCGCGCCGAGCAGGATCCGATCGTGCAGAGAATGCAGGAAAGATTCGGAGCGGAAATTCGCACCGTCATCGACTATCGAGAGAAACAATAAGCTTGAACCGCCGAGACGCAGAGGACGCCGAGAAATGAAAAACTTGAAATTGGTTTTCTCGGCGTGCTCTGCGTCTCGGCGGTAAAAAGGTTTCTATGTCCGGATTCAATCTTCAGGAACTGATGGCGCAAGCCAAGCAGCAGTACGAGACGCTGCAGAAGAAGATGGAGCAGACCGTGGTCGAGGCTTCGTCCGGCGGCGGCTCGGTTACTGTCAAGATGGATGGCCGTAAGCAGGTGCTCGCTATCAAGATCGATCCGGAGGCAGTCAAGGCGGGCGATGTCGAGATGCTACAGGATCTGGTGATGGCCGCGCTGAACGAAGCCAGCCGCAAGGTGGATCAGGCGATGCAATCCAGCGTTGGCGGAATGCTCGGCGGACTGGGAGGGCTCATCGGGTGATCGGGCGATCGGCTCATCGGGCGATCGCAGGTCAAAAGCGCGGCTCGTTCGTTCTTCAGATCACCCGATGGCCCGATCACCCGATGACCCGATTGATTTCCTATGTCTAAATTTGCCGAGCCGATGACGCGGCTCATCGACGAACTTAAGAAACTGCCGGGAATCGGCAGCAAGAGCGCGCAACGACTCGCGTTTCACATTCTGCGCTCCAGTGCGGACGATGCCGACGCCCTCGCGTCAGCCGTCCGCGACGTTAAAGCCAACCTTCACCTGTGCTCGATCTGCAACAACATCACAGATGTCGATCCCTGCGTCTATTGCAGCAGCCCCACGCGCAATCAAAAGATTGTTTGCGTAGTCGAGGAACCGACGAACATCGCCGCAGTCGAAAAAACGCGCCACTTTAATGGCGTCTATCACGTTCTCCACGGTTCGCTCTCGCCGTTGCACGGTGTGGGGCCGGAGCAGTTGCGCATTGAAAATTTATTGACCCGCGTGGGCAGCGGCGAGATCGAAGAAGTGATTCTCGCTACCAATCCCACGGTCGAAGGTGAAGCGACCGCTACCTACCTGGCGCAGCAACTCAAGCGGAAGGGAATGATGGTGACCCGCATCGCCATGGGAATTCCGGTGGGCAGCGACATCGAATACACCGACGAAGTCACCATGTTGAAGGCCATGGAAGGGCGCCGCGAGATGTAGCGCTTGCCGGAGCGCGCCGGTCAAGATGTTTACTCCACTTCAAGGTCCGCCGGGTACTGAAACGACACTGGTTCGCGGCAAACTTTCCCGCGTATAATGGGCGCACGTTTTCTCCGGGAGATTGAGCGATGCGCCGTGCCTTACGCTTCCTGCAAACCGTTAGTCTGTGCGCCGCTGCCGTAATGATTTTGGCAGCTATATCCGTGGGTTACTTGCACGCGCAAAATGCGCGCATCATCCCAGAGCCAAGCGTTGCCCCTCGCGGCATCCCCGAGGATTGGAGCAACCGGCACGTCGTCTACACAGGCAACGGCTCGTTTGAAGACATGGTGAAGGTGCGAGACGATCCGCGCTTTATCAATAGCGTGCGCCGGCAGAAGATGCAGGAGCAACTCCGCCAAACCACACCGCCGAACGGCACGATCCTGAGCGAGAGCAAGAGTTCGAAGGTTGACTGGGCCTATACTCTCGGCCACTTTGCCGGCATGGCGCTTGGAGAGAGTCCGGCGAAATACACTTACGTTACGACCACAACCCCCAGTTGCAGTGACTTTGCGGTATATACGATTGACACGACCAAGGTGGCCGCGGGCACCCAGAGCAATCTGTTTGGGTTGACGAAGCTTTACTCTGGTACGGGTCCTACCGGAATCTGCGGTAAGACCCCTTCGGCTTTATTTTCCTATGCCATTGGGAAGAGCCCCTCACCGCTTTCGCCCGTTATTTCCCTGGATGGGACAAAAATTGCGTGGATCGAGAGCCCTACGCCCGGTGTCGGGGATGCGATTCTGCACGTCACCACATGGGTTGCCGGGCAAGGAACGAATGCAACGGGACAATCGGTCCCGATTGACGAGCAGAAGACCAACGCTCTATGTGCTCCGGCTGCTGGCACTTCATGCGACGATGCGATCGACTACACTTCGCTTGCGTTGCCGGGATGCACCACGACACCTTATTCCAACAACTATTCCGATCTCTACGTTGATTACCAGAGCGACACTGGCTTCATTGCCGCAGACAACGGCAATCTTTACCACATCAGCGGAATTTTTCTGGGCACGCCGACCTTCGACTTCTGCATTGGCGTAAATACATTCCATCCCCCTATCGCCATGAGTGGCACGGTGTTCGACTCGTCAGAAGGACTGGTGTATATTTCGGATCCGGTTACGGTTTACGCCTATAGCGTCGGCCGGACGAGTTACACGCTCGCAAGCTCCGCGACCTACGGGAACGCCTTACTTACTTCTGGGCCGCTGCTGGACGCTTTCAACGGCTATGTCTATATGTTCTCAGGCGACGACCTGAACGGCCACACTTCGATGACGCAGTTCCCCTTCAACTTGGCTGCCGGTTCCGATGTCGTCGTCAATCTCGGCCCAGCTAGCGCCTTCCCAGCCTATCCGACCCTATTCCTTGGAACGTTCGATAACAACTATCTCACCAACGGCCCAGCCGTCGCCGGGTCGACTCTATATACTTGCGGCACCGACTCGACGAATAAGGCTGCGCAGGACCTCTTCGCGATCGGTTTTCACGTAAACACTGGTGTGGCCATGTTTAACCCCGCCATGACAGCCAACCCAAACGTAAATCCTGGCGGCGGAAACGGACTATGTTCGCCCATCGAAGAGTCCTTTGACGGAACCACCGACCGCATCTTCGTCGGCATGGGCGACCCCGGGACCACTAGCGGAGCCGACGTGGTCACGATGTGGAACGTCACCACGCAACTCACAAACCCCGCGACGACGCCCACGGCTACCGCCACTGGTTATCTTGGAGGCACGACTGACTTTGCCGTCGACGGCGCCAGTTCCGCGGCTCAGGCGCAGAGCATCTATTTTGGGACGCTTAGCCCGGATCCCGCCACCGGCATTACCCTATGCGGCAACAACCACTATTGTGCGGTGAAGCTGACGCAGAGCACGCTGCAATAGAAAAGTACGGCCGGGGTCAGCGCGGGCGATATTAAGGTTTGCTTGAAACGGGCAGCGCTTCGTCGTTCGTAAGCGACTGGGATAAATTCGGACGAAGCGGCTAGGACGTCTTCTTGTTGCGGTGGCACTGCGATGAGCCACCGATCTTTCCGCAACTTAGCGCCTGCGTTTCAAAAACACGCTCATAGCGGAACGCAGGTTTCTTATAGGGCTTGCGGGCTTGCGCGGCCTCAGGCTGCGGTTTTGCTTCTTCAGTCCTTACCGGATTCCCGTTCGGCATTTTCAACGTTCACCTCGAAAACAAACTTTCAACCCCAGAACCAAGATTGTCAACACGATCCCGCGGAGCGAGAATTATATCTCACGGAGGCGTTGGCCGGAAGGGCTGTGCGGTCTGGCTCCAGCCTGCAATTTGGAGGATGTGGCCGGCGAGAGCTTGCACCACGAAGGACACCCTTCGACTTCGCTGAGGCGACCCCGGATCACGAGGGATTCTGGTCGCGGCGTTTTCGCCGTGCAGAAAACCAGCGTTGAGCTCTGTCGATAGATGGTTTGTGTGGTTGGAGATGGCCGCAAAATCAGGCTGTCAGTCGCCGGCGCTTCCGAGGAGGAATCCGTTGGCTTCTTCTTGCTCAGCCACCAATCCTTCGGGCAGGGTGCCGCGGTTGTATTCGGCCATTCGATTTTTCCATTTGAGAAAGTCGGTGATGCTCTCAGGCTCTATGCGGATCTCGACGCGCCGCAAGCTTGCCAGCAGCAGGTTCATCTCGTTTTGGAAACCGGCCGCAGAACGCAGGTTCTTGGCCGACACTTTCACCCGCTCGATGTCGCGTCCGCTCACCTCTAGCAGACCCCAGCCGGCGGGCAGTTCGTCGCTGCGGATCAGGCCGCGCGGCGCCAGGTAATAGCGTTCGCAGCCGACTCCACTCTGCGGCTGTTGCCGAAAGGGCTTAGCGCGATCGGCGAGAAAATCGGCGCGCGATACTTTACTCTCGACCAGCACGGAATGGCACTGGCGCTTCCAGCCGATGGCATCCGGCATCTCGCCGCTGACGCAAGCCTGTTCGCTGAGCACGACGCCGCAGCGATAGCGCCGCAGCCAGGCAACCGCCATCGCAACCAATTTCGCGTGAGTCATAAGGTCTCCAGGAAAGTCTGAAAGCAGAACCGCATTCTGAGAAGTGTCATAGTAGCTTCGACCGTCGAGGCAGGGCTTACAGGTGACGGATGACAGGAAAGGCAAGACCTGCTTTTGTTTTTACTGTCGCCTGTCACCTTTTGCTTTTCCCGTCACCAATCACCGTGACTCTGAGTCTGGTCACCGGCCGGCGTTACGCACGTAACCCCTTTATCCATCGCCAATTACAGAAGTATTACAAAGAATTGCGCGCATTCTTGGTATCGTCCTAAGCGAACCCCAGTCAAATAAGGTACAGAGAGAAAACGAGGTTAGAAAACTGAACCATGAGCGAAACCATGCGCGAGACAATTAGCGAAGTGACCAGCCAGGAAATGCGCGATACCGGAGAAGGCACCAATCGTCGTGAGCGCGCCGACCGCGATGGTTTTAACTGGGGCACGGCGATTGCCATGGGCCTGTTTCATGTGGGCGCGGTCGCGGCATTATTTTTCTTTACCTGGCCGGCATTTTTCGTCGCTATTTTCCTATGGTGGGTTTCGGGCAGCCTCGGCATCGGCATGAGCTATCACCGTCTGCTGACGCATCGCGGATACAAGACGCCGAAGTGGGTGGAATATTTTCTGACCTGGTGCGCCACGCTGGCGCTCGAAGGCGGACCGATTTTCTGGGTGGCGACGCATCGCATTCATCATCAGTTCTCAGACGAAGACGGTGATCCGCATTCACCCAACGATGGCAAGTGGTGGTCGCACATGGGCTGGATCCTGATGGGCAAGTCAATGCATCACGACACCACGACCCTCGCCCGCTACGTCCCCGACCTGACCAAAGACAAAGTCCACGTCTGGCTGACCAAGTATCACTGGACGTCCAACGTCATTCTCGGCGTCGTTCTCTATGCCATCGGCGGATTGCCCTGGTTGCTCTGGGGAGTATTCATGCGCACGGTGGTCGGGCTGCATTCGACTTGGATGGTGAACTCGATCACGCACATGTGGGGTACGCGCCGCTTCGTCACCAAAGATCTTTCGACCAACAACTTCGTGATTGCGATACTGACCTTCGGCGAAGGCTGGCACAACAATCATCATGCCCATCCCGTCTCCGCGCGTCATGGATTGAAGTGGTACGAAATCGACATGAACTGGTATGGCATCTGGGCACTGAAGAAACTGGGACTGGCGCGGCATGTCTATAAAGTCGACCTTGAAAAGCTTCCACCGAAACCGGCTCTGGTTCGCGATGTGAAAGCGGCTGCGGTGATGGCAGCGGCTGCGGGCAACGATTAGATTCTGTTCACCGCCGAGACGCCGAGAAACCGGAGAATATTCTCCGGTTTCTCTTTTTCTCGAATTTCTCAGCGTCCTCTGCATCTCGGCGATGGAAATGATCAGAATTCTCCTTGTGCACATCATCGGCCGGCAGCTTACCCAACCTGTCAGTGAATGGGAACGGGTGTAGAATAGCTTTCTGTTCTTGGGCCCAGGCGGGAGATCCCGGTCCATGCCAAGCCAGCCGTCAGTCCACCGCGCCATCCTAGTTCTCTCGATCGCATTGTCTTATTCCATCCCTGGACGAACTCAAGGTTTACAAGGCCGGTTTTATCCCGAGAAAGACAGCTACATGGTGGGGGAACCGGTGCTCTTCAACATGGAAATCAAGAATCCTGGTGCGGAGGCTGTTTACCTTAACGCAAAGAATCCGGGCAGCTGTATCGACACCTATAAATTCTCAGTTCAGGGATCGGGGACCGGCTGCACCGCCACTTGGGACGCCCATTGTCATGCCGAGCAATCGCGGTTAGTTCAAGGAGATTCGTATACCGGCCAGTGGCCATTGAACTTCTGGTTTCAGTTCGAGCGCGAGGGAAAATATGAAGTAAGCGCTACGCGGCACATTCCGGTCAGATCCATTCATGGCGATTTTCAGGATTTCACCTTCACTTCAAAATTCGAAGTCAAGCTTGACCCTCCCGATCCGTTGCGAGTAGAGAGTATTCTGCAGGAGTTTGAACGAAAACTGAACAGCGCCGATCCCGATGAGCGTCATGCAGCTCTTGATGTGCTGGCCACTACAGCCCCAAATTATTTTCAGGGAGTTGCCCTCCGGTTATCGCGGGACAAGGACCCATTTGTTGCTGTTCACGCAGTTGGAGCCCTGGGCCGAATGAACTCCCCTGAAACGCGGGCGGCCTTGTCGGACGTCGTCACTTCCTTCGCAGAATCGACGGCTGAGGACCGAGTCAGCGCTCGATGCCGTGCTATCGAGGCACTGGGACAGAGTGGAGATGCAAGCTATCAAGGCCTGATCGAGCATTACGTAAACGACAAGACTGCGAATATCCAATTGGCTGCAATGATAGCGGTCGCAGAGTTGGGCAAGTCCGAAGCTGTGCCACTTCTACAGCGTTCATTTTTCAGCAGCGACCCGGTCACGCGTAAGAATGCTGCCTATGCGTTGCGTTTTTCCATGACCCCGGAAGCGGTCGAAGTTCTCATCAATGCCATCACCGACAAGGACGTTAGCGTTCGAGACAGGGTGCTTGCCAGTTTGGAAGAAATGACCGGACACTCAGTGGGAATTGCGGCCCCCTCTGAAAAAGTGCAGGAGAACTGGCGCCGTTGGTGGAAAGGCAACAAAAGCAAAATAGCTTTCCCGGGACTCCAATTCGTCTGCCACCTGTAACGACACCGTTTCTTGGAACGTCCGGATTTCCCTATTTCTTTGCGGTGAAATGATTAGAATTCTCCCTGTGCGCATCATCAGCCGCCAGAAGGCGATCTATACTGTTCTCTCGCTCGGGGTTTGCCTCGCGGCCGTCGCGTTTGCGGTTGGCAGCGGATGGATCATTCTTAACTGGCGCGAGGGCATACGCGTTTTTCTAGGCATCATTTTCTTTGGCGCCATCGTTGCTGGCCTTGTCCTCAACACAATTTTTCTAATCCGCGAAATTCGCCGCAACGAGCAGCACGACAGTTTCATCAACGCAGTCACTCATGAATTAAAGACGCCGATCGCTTCCATACGCCTCTACCTGCAAACATTGCAGCGGCTCGATGTGGCAGAGGCGCAGCGGCGACAGTTCTACGAATTAATGCTCGTCGATACCGAGCGCCTGCTGCATACCGTGGAACAGGTTTTGAAGGCGGGAGAGGCGGCGCAGAAGAAGAGTCCCGCGCGTGGCTCGCCGGTGGAGTTCGACGTGCTGGTGCGAGAGTGCATGGAACTGGCGCGAACTCGCCATCATCTGCAAGCGGCGGACTTGGAATATCGGCCGTCTTTATCTTTATCTCTGCAAAATGGCAACGGTGCGCGCGTGGTCGGCGATGCAGAGGAGTTACGGACCGCGGTTTCGAACCTCTTGGACAATGCCGTAAAGTATTCGCCCGACGGCGTGCATATTTCCGTCGAACTCGATGCTCCGGACGAGAAGCGAATCGTGTTGCGCGTGCGCGACCGCGGGGTGGGCATTCCTGAGCACGAACTCAAACGCATCTTCAAACGCTTCTATCGGGTCACGCAGCGCTCGCTCTCGCAAGTCAAGGGCACGGGCCTGGGATTGTTCATCGTGCGATCGATCGCGCGCAAGCACGGCGGCCGCGTATTCGCCGAGAGCGAAGGCGCCGGCAAAGGCACGACCGTGACTCTCGAATTGCCCAGAAAAGAATTGCCACAGAAAGAGACCGTGGCATGAGCCGCGTGCTGGTCGTTGAGGACGAGGCGCATCTGGCCGATGGCTTGCGCTTCAACCTGCAAGCAGAAGGGCACGCCGTCGAGGTCGCCGCCGACGGCGAAACGGCTTTGGAGCGGCTCGTCGACAAAAGTGAACGATTCGATGCCGTTGTCCTGGATGTGATGCTGCCCGGCAAGAGCGGGTTTGATGTTGCGACCGTGCTGCGCGAGAACAAAAATTACGTACCCATTCTGATGCTGACCGCGCGCGGGCGTCCGGAAGATGTGTTGCAGGGATTCGCAGCCGGCGCGGACGATTATCTGCCCAAGCCATTTGAGCTGGCGATTCTGATTGCCCGGCTGGAGAGCCTGCTGCGGCGCAGCGTCTGGATGAAAGGGCCGGAACCTGCGGCTGAGGATCCCAGATCTCGAAAACTCCAAGACGTAGAGCCCGAGGCAGATGTGGGAGCTGGCGATAGCTTTAACTTTGCTGGGAAGTCCATCGATTTTGCGGAGCTCGAACTGCGCTCGCTGGGAAATACGATTCATCTGACGGTGATGGAGGCGGAGTTTCTGCGCTACCTGGTGAAGAGCGAAGGGCGGGTGGTTTCGCGCAAGGCGATTCTCGAAGAAGTGTGGGGATTGCACGAAGACACAGACACGCGCGCCATCGACAATTTTGTAGTGCGGCTGCGACGGTATATCGAAGACGATCCGGCGCGTCCCAGGCATTTGCAAACCGTGCGCGGAGTGGGATATAGGTTTGTGGCAGAACCGGAGGAGTAACGAGAGAGGCAGATGATGAGTGATGCGGGATCGAGTGAGCTTCAGACAAATTCAAATAGCGAGCCCGACTGGAAGACGTACGGTCTGCGTATCGTTCGTGGTGGCGAACTGAACATGAATACGCCGCAGACTCCGGGCATGACGCGTGCCGAAGCCATCTCGCACGCCAGCGCGGGAGCCAAAAAACTTTGGGCGGGAACCGTGGTCGTCCATCCCAATGCCAAGACTGGCCCTCATCATCATGGAGAGCTCGAAACCGTGATCTATGTCGTGCGCGGCCGCGCGCGCTTTCGCTGGGGAAATCAATTGGAGTTCGTTGACGAAGCCGGCCCCGGAGATTTTGTCTATGTTCCTCCCTATGTGCCTCATCAAGAGCTGAATGCTCGCAAGGATCAGCCGGTCGAAGCGGTGATTGTTCGCAGCGGGCAGGAACCGATCGTCGTCAATCTGGATATTCCGAGCCCGGAGGATGCAGTGGAAAATCCGCAAGACGATCCATTCCACTCCATGCCGAAACGCTGAGCACAATTTTGCGCGTATTTTTCGATTTAGCGCTCCTGCTATTGGAGGGCTCCCCTGCGTTTCTCCGCTGGCAGAAACTAATCAACGCGTCTATTATGTGCTTTCTTCCGAGCGGCAAGTAGGCATGCGATACCCACAAATATTCCAGCGGTCACACCGCCAACGCAATCGGTGCGTCGCCCTCTTCGCCGCGCTGGTTCTAATAAACTCGATAAGCGCCGCCCAATCGACGACCAACGATTATCCCCAACCGGCTTGGGCCCAGTCCATGCAACAAGATCCCAAATCGCTGGCGGAGTCCGGTCAACTGCTGGAGAAGCTTCGGCAAGGCGTTCAATTCCCTCCGGCGCGGGATCAAAGTCATCTGCTTCCGTTGCTGCCGAAATCGACCGTCATTTACGTCGCATTGCCCAACTATGGGGAAGCTTCCCATCAGGCCTTGATCATTTTCCAGGAGGAGTTGCGGCGCAATGACATACTGCGTGCGTGGTGGCAACGCGGCGAGTTGGCGGCTAATGGACCCAAAATCGAGGACGCTCTGGAAAAGTTTTACGCACTCTCTCAATTTTTGGGTGACGAAACTGTCGTATCGGCTTCAACCGAAGGTCGTCAGGGGCCGAGCCCGCTAATTCTCGCTGAAGTGCGCAAGCCGGGCCTGAAAGATTTTCTGCAACAATTATCCAAGCCGCCGACGGACAAATCCCAGCCTCCTTTCCGCGTCTTCGATGTCCAGGAACTGGCTGCCACAACAAATACGTTTCGACCACAGGAACCTGTGCTCCTGGTGCGCCCTGACCTCGTGGTTGCCACTCTCGACTTCGCCCAACTGCGCCTTCACAATGCCATGCTGGACGCCAAGGGTGAGGAGTTTGCTTCAACTCCGTTCGGGCAGCGGGTCGCCCAGGTCTATGAAGGCGGCGCGACCATCGTGGGCGCGCTTGATTTGCAGAATATCTTGAAGCAAGCACCGCGAGGCACCGATCAGAACCAGATGATGTTTCGGCGAACCGGATTTGCCGACATGAAGTACTTGATTTGGGATCACAGAACCGCGGCCGCGCGTTCTGCAAGCGAAATGGAGTTGAGCTTCACCGGTCCGCGCCACGGGGTGGCATCGTGGTTGGCGTCGCCTGGGCCTCTGGGCAGCCTGGACTTTGTTTCGCCGGAGGCGATCCTGGTGAGCGCCATACGACTAAGCGATCCGGGGCAAATTTTTGACGACATTAAGGATCTCTCCACCGCTTCAAACCCCAAAGCCTTCGCGGCGGTAAAACAGATGGAAGCAGCGTTGAAATTGAGTTTGAAGGAAGATCTGCTCAGTCAACTTACAGGTGAGATTGCCTTTGAAGTCGATCGTATCAAGCAGCCGGACCCGGTGTGGAAGCTGATACTCCAAGTCAGGGATTGGGACCGCTTGCAGATCACTTTGAATAAGCTGCTGACAGTAGCGCCGGTTAAATCGCAGCAGGCCGAGGACGATGGAGTTATGTATCACACGCTGCAAATTCCCGCCGGCACCAAGGCTCGCGAAGTCTGTTACGCCTTTGTCGACGGATATTTGATCATAGCGTCCAGTCGCGAAACCCTCACCGAAGCAGTTCGTCTACGTCGGTCGGGCAAATCACTGGCTAAGTCCGAGATGCTTCTGACAGCCCTTCCGCCGGAGCCGGGATCGTCGGGCGTTAGATCGTCAGCCGTTGGATCGTCAGGCAAGGGGCCTGAGGTCTCTGCCCTGCTCTACGAGGACCCGAACGCGATGGCGGCGCTGAATATGCGCCAGATACTGCCAGCGATGGCTGATTCCCTTCCCCAGGTGGCAAATTCTAAGCCGATGGTGATTTGTGCCTATGGGGAGGAAAGCGCGATTCGCGAAGCAAGCCTTAGCAGAGGGGTCGATGCCGCTGGAGTTTTGGTAGTGGCGGCAATCGCAATTCCCAACCTGCTGCGAGCGAGAATATCCGCGAATGAGGCGAGCGCCGTCGCCACAATCCGCACGGCGAATGTCGCTCAGATCAGCTATTCGAGCGCCTACCCGCGGAGGGGCTTTGCGCGCGATCTGGCTACGCTAGGTCCTGATCCCGCCGCACCCGCAACCCCGTCGCCGGACCACGCCGGCTTGCTCGATGCCACAGTCGGTAATGCGAGTTGTACGGCGAGCGCCTGGTGCACGAAATCTGGATTTCAATTCCGTATCACTGCGGTTTGCAAGCAAAAAAGCTGCGACGATTACGTAATAGTGGGCACTCCGGCAAGCAGCAGCACCGGATCCAGAATTTTTTGTTCGACGTCGGATGGAGTTGTTCGCTTCAAGAGCGGGCCGCCCTTCGCGTCGCCTGTCGGAGTGGCGGAATGCCGCGCGTGGTCGCCACTGCAATAGCGGGGACGGAGACCCCTGGTGACTATCTTTAATGGCGAATTGGGGCTGCTGAACCTAGTGCTGCTTGGCAGAGGAACTGGCTGCCAGTTCGCGGAAGAGGCCGAGCAGAGAGGCTGCGGCCTGCTGATCGGAGAGATTCTCCAGCGCAACCGTAGCCGTAAAATGCGGAGCGGTGGAATTGAAGCGGACTCCGACAAAATCTTTATCACGCCAGGACGCGAGCGCATTGACCACCGGGCTCAGTTCGACCGGCCAGTCTTCCTTGGTTGTAAGAATGACAGGACCGGGGCGGCTGATGGTCCAGGCGCGACTGTCGCTCAAGACGTCTCCCGACTTTTTCGTACCAATCTTTTTCACACCCGGCTTCTTCGGACCCGAATACCCTGACCACCTGTGGCGGATTACGTCGAGATGGAAGCCCGGCGGAAATCCCATGTTGGCCTCAAACGTCAGCGTCTCCTGCTGCTGGCGCCAGCGGCTGAGAGCCCACTGCATCGGAAGCGGACGCGGCAAAAGGCGAATGGTAAGGCGGGCGTCATCGAACCAGCGCGAGGAAAGATGGAGTGTCGCCTTCAGGCGCGAACTGCTGGCCTGCCAGCGCAGATCGGCGACTCGGCCTTTTCCGAGGCATGCTGCCTGCACCCATTGCAGCACGTCCCCTGCCCGGCGCCGGTTGTAGCGCACAAACCAGCCGTACCAGAGGCAACAGACGGCGACTGCTGCGCCAACATCGATGAGAAGGAAACGGAACATGAACCAGGCTGCCCCTGCCGTGAAATCCTACGTCTAATAGATGCAAATGCGCAAGGGGAGGAAACGGAAAAAAGCACTGTGGAATACTTAGAATTTCCCGGCTAAGGAATCCGCTATCACTTTGCCGCAACACTCCCGCTACAATGGCCGCGTGCGCTTTCGCATCCGAGAATTCAAGAAAGCCGATTTTCAGACCCTGTGGCAGATTGACCAGGCATGCTTTGAGCCGCAACTGGCGTACTCGCAGGCGGAGTTGGATTTCTATATGCGGAGGCCAGGATCGTTTACGCTGGTGGCCCAAGGTGGCGCGGAAGAGGAAGGCGTCGAAAAAGACACTGACACTCATGAAACTGGGATTCTCGGGTTCATCGTGGCGGAGAACCATCGGCGGACTGGGCATATTATCACCATCGATGTGGTGGAAAAGGCGCGGCGCAGCGGCGTTGGCTCGGCCCTGATGCAGGCTGCTGAAGATAAGCTGCTGCGAGTGGGAGCAACTTCGGTCGCTCTCGAAACTCCGGTGAACAACGCTGCGGCGATTCGCTTCTACAAAAGCGAGGGATATTTCGTGGAAAAAACAGTTGCCGGCTACTACTCGAACCAGATGGACGCGCTGGTGATGTCGAAAGCGCTGGCTGGCGGTCCGTAGATTTGTGAACGAAAGATACGTGAACGAAATCAATTTTACGTTTGTCATCCCGATTTTAGGCTTGTCATCCCGAGCGAAGCGAGGAATCTGCAGTTTGCTCTGAACACATCTCAGACTCGGAATTTGATTGGGGTAGCAGCGCATGAAGATTGCAATTCAGGGAGAACTAGGTTCTTTCAGCCACGAGGCCGCCGAAACAATGCTGCCGCGAGCGGAGGTCGTCCCCTGCGCGCGTTCGCTAGAGGTCTTCGATCGAGTGCAGCGCAAATCCGTCGACGGAGCCGTGATCCCAATCGAGAATTCGCTGGCCGGCTCGGTCGCCGAACATTTCGATCTTCTCCTCAGCCGCGACGTGCATATCGTCCGCGAATTTCGCCTGCGCATCGTCCACAACTTGATCGCCCTACCCGGCACAAAGCTTCAAGACGTCCGGCGAGTATTCTCGCATCCGGTAGCGCTCGATCAATGCCGCGACCTCTTCGCCAAGAATCCCAAGCTGGAGCCAGTTCCCTTCTACGACACGGCCGGAAGCGTGAAGCACGTTGTAGCCGAGGGCCTGCGCGATGCCGCCGGAATCGCCAGCCGCCGAGCCGCCGAAGTTTACAAAGGAAAGATTCTGAAGGCTGGCGTTGAAGACGACAAGAAGAACTTCACGCGTTTCTTTCTAATCAAGCGCGGAAAGCCGCAGGCCGCGCGCGATGCGAATAAAACTTCGCTGGCTTTCAGTACAAAGAACATTCCCGGCAGCCTCTTCAAGGCGCTCAGCGTCTTCGCGCTGCGCGATATCAGCCTGAGCAAGATTGAGTCGCGTCCCCTGCGCGGGCGTCCCTGGGAGTACGCATTCTTCGTCGACCTGCTGCGCGGCGACGACGAAGACACGCGGAATGCAATGCGGCATTTAGGAGAGATCTCAGACCTGGTGAAGGTGCTGGGATTTTATCCGGAGGCGTAACGGATTTGGCTCCGGCGAGAACCGAGATGGGACTTCCCCACTCAAACCCTAAAAGGAATGCAGCATCGACCCCACGACCAATTGGGTATCCCACCCTTCGCGAAAAGGCCGCGAAGGATGGGGCACCCACTTGCTGGATTATTCAACCAGAGGGCCGGTGCCCCATTCTAAATTTCGCGCCTTTTGCGAAATTTAGAGTGGGGATTTTGCGCGGGGATCGATCGGAATCGACAACTCGGTTTCAACGACCTGGAATAGACGACCTCAGCGGCCTAAGGACTCTCTCATCGTAGAACTGCCCCACTCAAGCCAAAACCGGGCTTGAATGGGGCACCGATCCAGCGAGTGCCCGGAACTTCTAACCCCATATAAATCATTACGAATGCGATGTACCTATATAGTTGTACGGACGAATAATACACGAAAATGTTCCACGTGGAACATTCGTACATACACTTTCGCCACCACACATGTTCGACGTGGAGCATTTGTATGTACAACGCCGGGCCGGCGAAAGCCCCACTCAAGCCAAAGACAGGCTTGAATGGGGCACCCGGCGCTCAATTGTTTCGTCACAACCAGCTGTGAGCCACTGCACAGCGCGAAGCTCATCCCCGGTTTAGGGTAACGGTGGGCCGGTTTGGCCCTAACTTACTAGGAGGCTTTTATGCGTCAGGTTTTCGCAGGAATTTTGGTCCTGATATGCGTCTGCATGTTGGGTTCGGTGCTGGTTGCCGAGAATCAGATGGGAATTGCCGATCGGTATCAGGTGAACTTTTCACAGAACGTCCGGGTGGCGGATACGTTGTTGCCGAAGGGCGAGTACGAGATTCGTCACGAGATGCAGGGGTCGGACCATATTATGGTGTTCCGGCAACTGGGGACGAAGAAGCCGGTGGAACTGCGAGCGAAGTGCACGCTGGTCCCGTTGAGCGCGAAAGCGATCTCGAACGAGAAGGTTTTCACCCTCAACGCGGCCAACGAAGAAGTTCTACAGGAACTCGTGTTCAAAGGGGATCGCGCGAAACACGTCTTTTAGGCGAACATGTTTTAGGCGACATGCGATCGTCGGAGGAACGGTAGAGGGGATGGGGGCGTGTGCACCCGCAGGTAGGCGGGCGACACGCTCCCGGTTGGATTACGGAAGTGGGCCGTATCCATTCTGAGTCTTGCAAAAGCGCAAAAAAGGTCTAGAATTCAACAGCCTAGCCCGACAGTCTGCATCTTTTTCGCAGTTTGGATCATCAAAGGTTGAGTGAAACCCACTCAAGGGAAAATGGGTAAATTGAATCATGAGCGATCCTATTAGCACTACTGAGATTACCTCTTACGAAACCACCGAACGTTCGCTGCCGATCCTACCAGTGCGCGATACCGTTCTCTTTCCGCACGCCGTGCTGCCGCTGACAGTTGGGCGGGAGAGTTCGGTTCAGCTGATCAACTCGCTGGGCGACGACAAGACGATTGTCGTCGTGGCGCAGCGCGAGGCGCGGGTCGATACCCCGCAGCCAACCGACCTTTACGCCATAGGGACCCTGGCTGTAGTCCACAAAGTCGTCAAGATGCCCAACCAGAGCCTGTTTGTTTTTGCCGAAGGCCTGGAGCGGGTGCGTCTCGCAGACTTCGCGCAACTCTCGCCCTTTATGCGGGCGCGGGTGACTACGATTCCGGAGATTATTCCTCCGAAGGATTCGGAGATTGAGGCATTGCAGCGTAACGTTCTGACACTGTTCCAGCAGATCGTGGCTGGTTCGCCGACGCTTTCCGACGAGCTTTCTACGGTGGCGATGAACATCGAGGAGCCGGGGCGCCTGGTGGACTTTATCGCCTCTTCCCTGCCCTCGCTGTCGACTTCCGACAAGCAGGAGACGCTGGAGACGACGGATGTGCGCATTCGCCTCGAAAAAATCAACCAGCACCTCGCGAAAGAGCTGGAGGTGCAGCAACTGCGCAACAAGATCCAGTCGGAAGTGCAGGATCGTGTGCAGCAGACGCAGCGTGAGTATTACTTGCGCGAGCAGATGAAGGCGATCCAGAAAGAGCTGGGCGAGCAGGACGAGGGGGCGCGCGACACCGAAGAACTGAAGCAGAAGATTGAATCGGCGGGCATGCCCGACGATGTGAAGAAGGAAGCGTTGAAGGAACTCGGTCGGCTGGCGCGCATGTCGCCGATGGCGGCGGATTATTCCGTCACCCGAAATTACATCGAGTGGCTGGCCGTGCTGCCATGGGCGAAGACTTCGGGTGGAGAGATTGAAATTCCGAAGGCGAAAGAAATTCTTGATGCCGATCATTACGATTTGCAGAAGGTGAAAGATCGCATTCTCGATTACCTTTCGGTGCGACGCTTAAAACCCAGCATGAAGGGACCGATACTTTGTTTTGTCGGCCCTCCGGGGGTGGGGAAAACATCGCTCGGCAAATCGATTGCCCGCGCTCTGGGACGCAAATTCACGCGCCTGTCGCTTGGCGGCGTGCACGACGAGGCTGAAATTCGTGGCCACCGGCGCACTTACATAGGAGCTTTGCCGGGCCAGATCATTCAAGGCATTCGACGCGCGGAGACGAAGGATCCGGTCTTCATGCTCGACGAAATTGATAAGGTGGGGCGAGATTTTCGCGGCGATCCGGCATCGGCTCTGCTGGAAGCGCTCGATCCGGAGCAGAATGCGACATTTCGCGACAACTATCTGGACGTAACTTTCGACCTGTCGAAAGTCTTATTCATCACAACTGCGAACATGCTCGATCCGATTGCCGAGCCGTTGCGCGATCGCATGGAGATTATTGAGCTGCAGGGTTACACCGAAGAAGAGAAAGTGCACATTGCTTTCCAATATCTGATTCCGCGGCAGATCGAAGAGAACGGGATCACGCCGGAGCAGATCGAATTTCCGGAGGAGGCGGTGAGCTACATCATCCGCCATTACACGCGCGAGGCGGGAGTACGCAATCTCGAGCGCACGATTGGCACGATTTGCCGCAAGCAGGCGCGCCGATTGGCGGAAGGCAAGACCGAGAAGTTAGTGGTGGCGAATAAAGTTGTTCAGGAATTTCTCGGCGGTATCAAGGTGCGCAGTGAAGGCGAAATTGCCGAGCGCACGAAACGCGCAGGCGTAGTGGTTGGACTGGCATGGACGCCATCGGGCGGCGACGTGTTATTCGTCGAAGCCAACCAGATGAAGGGCAAAGGCGGGCTGACCATCACGGGGCAAATTCAGGATGTGATGCGCGAATCGATGCAGGCGGCGCTGAGCTGGGTCCGTTCGAACGCGAAGGAGTTGGGCATTGACGAGGAATTTTTCGCCAATCACGATATACACATTCACGTGCCTGCGGGAGCGATCCCGAAGGATGGTCCGTCGGCAGGCGTGACCATTGTGACGGCGCTGGTATCGCTGCTGACCGGGAAACAGGTGCGTCCGCTAACCGCAATGACGGGCGAAATCACGCTGAGCGGAAACGTGCTGCCGGTGGGCGGCATCAAGGAAAAAGTGCTGGCCGCGAAGCGCGCCGGTGTGCATGACGTCATTCTACCGGCGGATAATAAGACCAACGTAGAGGAAGATCTGACGCCCGAGCAGCTACACGGATTGACGACTCATTACGTGAAGACCATCGATGAGGTGCTGGAAATTGCGTTGCCGGCTTCGCCGCAGCAGGAACTTCAGGATGCGGAGGAGCGGGAGAAGGTGCTGAGTACGTAGGGCGGTTGTCAGTTGTCAGTTATCCTGGATCACTTGCCAGCTTTCGCGTTTCCAGTCTTAACGCGGAGCTGGCGGTTTTTTTCGCCCACGACCCACCAGCCCCAGATGCGCATCCGCTATCGGCTTGAAAGCCCGATTCCGATTGGCCGGACTGTGACCAGGGCTGATGAGTCGAGGCGGACCGCCGACCCACTTTCTCCACAGCACACCTCCGAACAGAAGGTAGTTCCAGCCCGAGATCCCGGCCATAGGAGGCTTCTTCGGTCGTTAATACGCTGGACATAATCTACGGGTTTCTCAGGGAAATGATTATTGGCGCTATCCGCGATGTTGCGCCAACTCGCACGGGGGTAGGATTTCGCTGGACGCCGCTCCATCCCGTGGTGTCTATATATCTACGATGGGTCGAATCGGCTATCGCCGCCTGCTTCCGATACTTTTCACGTTCGTGCATGTTGCACTTCTGCTATTTGCATCGAGGCAACTGGACCGCAGCAAATCGGCGTACCATCCCGCCGCGTATCAAGACGATTCGGGCAGATGGGACCCGCCGATAGAACCTAAACCATTGACGCCTGCACAAAAAGTTGCAACTCTACTGAATCTTCCAGCCATGGTCCTAGCGATTCCAATCGCACTCATGTTAGCTCGCAGAGACGATATGGGTCTGCTCTTTGCGGCACTGCCGTTCGTACCGCTCGTTTGGTATGGCGTGGGGCGCTGGCTCGATGGACTCTTGGGTTATGTTCGGCACTCGCGCGTTGTGCCCAAGGTCTGGGGCGGGCTGTTTGCGGTTCTGTCAACGGGTTTGCTCACCCAAAGCGTCCTAACGGTCACGCCAGCCAATCACCATCGAACGTCAGACACGTACTGGGTCGGAACTGCATTGGTGGTATGGTCAGGGCTATTCCTTGCAATTTGCCTATCAAGTTATTATCGTCGCTCTGCAACCGACAAAAACGAGCGTCAGCACTCAGAAGCCCACAGGAATAATGAGGGATTTGGCTAGCCTGCGGCGTAATTGCACCGACAAAAGCAGGTCCTTCGCTTCGCTCAGGATGACAAATCTAAAAATATGAAACATTGAGGATCGCGATCCGGGACGCGCCATTCTGAACGGATACGGGCAGAAAGCTGCTCCTCTAGAAGAATTCGCGCAAACGGGCGACAATGGTGCCGTCATCATCAGGGAGCCATAGTGGCAGCTAGTCCCACTTTAATACCGAGTCCGAAGCCTGCGTCGGCCAAGCCTAAGCTTGGCCTGCGGGCGTGGATGGAGCGCGTGCTGGTGGAATGCGATCGCGCGGCTGACGGTTTCGACGCCGACCCAGTGCACGATTTGCGGGTAGCTTTGCGGCGCTGCCGGTCGCTGGCCGATGGGTTGATGGCACTCGATCCCGATTCTTCCTGGAAGGACATGAAGAAGGCGGGGAAGAAACTCTTTCAGGCGCTCGGCGGCTTGCGCGACATGCAGGTGATGCAGGATTGGATAGAGAAGCTGGGCGATGCCAGCCAGCCGAGCGATCCGGTGGGCGATAAATTGCTGGAGCATGTGCACCGGCGCGAAGCTGAATGCAAGCAGGAGGCATTTAAAGCCCTGCAACAATTTGACCGCAAGCAATGGCGGCAGTGGGGACGCAGCCTGCCCCGGCGGGCAGCGCGGGTACGCCCGGGCAGCATAGTATATATGCACCTGGCGCTCGAAAAATGGACGGCCGCCTACGAGTTGCACAAACACGCTCTGCGGACGCGATCGCAGGTGAGCTGGCACGAGTTGCGCATCGGCATTAAACGCTTCCGCTACACGGTGGAGAATTTTCTGCCTCGGCAGCACGCGTTGTGGGGCGACGACCTCAAAGAGCTGCAGGATCTGCTGGGGGAAGTGCACGATTTCGATGTGCTGTGGGCGACCGCGGTCGAGATCATGGCTTTCCCTGATGTGGAGAGCCGGCGTCGCTGGCGGGAGAAGTTGAATGTGGAGCGCTCGCGGCGGATTGCGAAATATCGCGAGAAGATGGTGGGGCGGCAATCCTTGTGGCACGTCTGGAGAACTGAGTTGCCGGCAGGAACACAATTGCGCGCGACCGCGCTGAGCCGTCTCCGCGTTTGGGCCGGATATCTTGATCCCGACTGTGCGCATTCGCGGCGGGTCGCGCAACTTTCACTTCTTTTGTATGACGGGCTGAAGAGTGCGGGACTGCTCAAGGCGAGCGTGGCGGCGCAGGATGGATCGACGATTGGTTCGCCGAACGGTCGCGCGGGGATTTCTGCATCTACAGCCGCGGCTTCGTTGATATTGCGAGGTGATGAGGATTGGCGCGGGATTCTGCAGGCGGCGGCCCTCATGCACGACGTGGGGAAAGCAAAGGGATCGGAGAATCACGAGAAGGCTTCGTACCGGATGATCCGCAAACTGCCCCGTCCGCTCGGTTTGAGTGCTCGCGAACTTGAGCTGTCGGCGGTGGTGGCGCGTTATCACCGGGGGGCATTGCCTCGTCCGCAGCGAAAGACGCTGCAAATGTTGGAACTGCCGCTTCGGCGGGTTGCCATGGAACTGGCGGGTATTTTGCGTCTGGCGAATGCGCTTGATCTGCGGCGTGGTCTCCGTGTGAACGAAAAAGAAAACGCACCCCGCCTGGAGCTTAGCGCGCACGATGGCGCGGTGACGGTGCGGATTGCGGGATACTTGGCGCTGGATCGTGCGGCGGAAGAAATCGCCGCGGCGCGGCATCTGCTGGAAACCGTGCTACGGCAGCCGGTACTGGTGCGTGCGCTGCGCACGCCGGCGGCCGGGGACACATTGAAGGGACGCACAGCCGCAGAGGGAAACTAGACATTCCTCAGTCTGCATCCACAACTTTTGCGTGCATGTTTTGAGGTCGAGGAGTATCTTTACCAGTTCGACCGATCTCCCACGACGGAGGTGTGTGTTGAGATACCTGGCATCGGCAAATTGCGTGTCGAAGAAAACCGCGTTCCAGAGAACAGGGTTGATCCTTCTTATATTGGTTATTTCTGTGTTTGTGCTGTGGGCCCAGCCCTCGAATGAACAGCCGCCGGCAAATGCGAAGGGTTCCGAATATAAGATCCCTCCCGAAGATGCGGCCAAGCCGAATCCTGTGAGGCCCAGCGCGGAGTCGCTCGCCAAGGGCAAGAAGTTGTATGGTTTCGACTGTGCGATGTGCCATGGCAAGGATGGCGACGGGAAGGGTGATATGGCAGCGGACATGAAAAACATGCCCGACTTCACTCATCAGGACGCATTGAAGGGCCGCACCGATGGCGAGCTCTTCTACATTACCCGCAACGGCAAAGGTGAAAATATGCCACCCGAAGGCGACCGGGCCAAAGACGAGGACATCTGGAACATGGTGAACTATGTGCGCTCGCTAGCGAAGAAATAAGCTGACGACGCCGCCGTCGAGTAACCCTTAAGGACTAACTCAGCAAATTCCCCGGTTGGAGTATCTCCCGACTTAGTAGCACACCCGTAACTCCCTCCTGATTACCTTACTAAAGGACAGCGTACGAAAGGCCGGTGTACCCCGGTACTTTGACGTGTTACGAGACAGTTCCTAACATCGAGTGAGTCAGACAGGCGCCCCAACTGCGATCCCCCAGGGATAAGTGGAGGTGCCCGGCTGACCTATACCAGTTACACGAGTTTGTAGCGGATACGGGAAGTTTGCAATGCAGGGAGCCGCGGGTGCGGCCAATGTTATGAGAAGCCTGGGAATGGAAGCGGGACGTCGGCGGCGGCATCGCGGTTTTAGCTTGATCGAAATGACAATGGTGGTAGCACTCACCATCGTCGTGTCGGTGGTGTCGGTCGTCAGCCTCATGCCTTTGTTGAATGGACAGCATGTGGTCAACGCTTATAACACGACGCTCTCGGCGATGCGGCAGGCACGCGACAACGCGGTATCGCAACGAACTTCGTATTCGGTGACGTTTCAGAACACTACCGTACCCAATACGATCAGGGTGGCATGGGCGCCGGTAACGGGAGAAGCCAATATGGGTGAGCTCCCCGCCACGACCTACAACTTTCCGACCGATATGGAATTTGCCGTACCGCCCTCGGGGGTGACACCGCCGGACAATTATGGAACGGGGTCGAACGCGATTGACTTTGGCTACACGGCGAGCGCTAGCGCCGGCGGAGCAACAGTTATTTACTTCTGCCCGGACGGTTCGGCGCAAACGTCAAACACGTGTGCCGGCGCCGGCAACTGGGATGGGGGCGCAGTGTACTTCGGGCGCGCGGGTGACGGGTTGAGTTGGCGGGCGGTGGATCTCTGGGGCGCCACCGGTCGGGTTCACGGATGGCGACTCTACCCCAAAACGGGCGGAGGGGGGAATTATCAATGGCTACGTCAATGAGCGCGCGCGGCGTGCGGCGGAAGTCAGCGGAGAATGGGTTTTCGCTGCTGGAAGTGGTGATTTCGATGGCCGTGCTCACGGTGGGAATGGTGAGCCTGCTGGGAGTTTTCGGACTCGCCATGGCCTCCACCCAGACCTCGCAACAAAACATGATCGCCAAGCAGCTGGCGAATGAGGCGTACGAGAGCGTGGTGACGGCGCGCAACACTTCGCAGATGAATTGGGACCAGATCAACAACGTCGGCTCTGCTTTTTGCACCGGCGGCGCTTCTCCGTGCGGCATCTTTCTGACCGGGTTCCAGCCGATTTATAACGCCGGAGCGGACGGAATCTTTGGCACGGCGGATGACGCGACCTCGGGCGAGGAGACATTGCAGGATCCGGGGTCGGACGGAATCTTTAACACGGCTGACGACACGTTTATCCCATTGACCAACTACCAGCGCCAGATGGTGATCTCTCCTCTGTACGACGGGTCGGGCAACCTGATCGCCAGCCTGCGCAGCGTCACCATTACGGTCCAATACACGACTGGGCAGCAGAAAACGCCGTTAACGTACTCCGTGAATTCGTTCATTTCAGAGTTTCAGTAAAGGGGAGTTATGAGAGATCGCATAGCGAAGCGCGACAGCGGATTCAGCTTGCTGGAAATGACGGTCTCCCTGGCTCTCGGAGGGATTGTGCTGGCCGCGGCGGTGCAGATTTACGTTCAGGGCGTCCAGGCGACCTGGACGACGACGCAACGCGCGGAATTGCAGCAGGATTTTCGATCCGCCTCCAACATCTTGACCAGGGATTTAAGTCTGGCCGGGGCGGGCCTGGGCAATGGTGCGGCGATCCCTCTGCCCTCCGGTGTCACTCCCGTTTATGGCTGCTCTGGAACCGGCGGCAGCCAGACGACCGCAACCTGCTACATCGTCTCGACGGCGAACCCCAGCGGGGCAGTGGCCTATCCGACGGTGTCAGGCGCAGCTTATCTTTACGGCCTGCTCCCGGGATATAACGATGGGCCGACGCTGACCGGTTCTTCGGGACCGACCGACTCGGTCACCACGGTTTATACGGACAGCAATTTTTACCTGGACTGCTACACCGCGAAAATGACCAGCACCACGACGGTCACCTTCACCTTACCCGCAGTCGTGGCGCCGGCAATAGGAGATGCGAATTGCACGTCCCCGACGGGCAACGCCGGCGCGCAAGCCGTAAACGATTCCGCAGTCGGACTAACGCCTGGCGATCTGGTCTTGTTCTCTTTCGGCCTGAACAATGTGGTGGCCGAAGTTACCACCGCGCCCACGGCTGGGGGTATCGCCACTTTCGCTACCGGCGATGTGCTGAAAATGAACCAGGCGGCAGCCGTCACCAACAGTCTGGCCAGCATGTACGCGGCTCCATCAAACAGCGTTACGGGATATGCAACGCGCCTTTTCGTAATCACTTATTACATCGACAACTACACCAGCACTACGCCGAGATTGATGCAGCAGGTCAATGGACACACGCCGGTGCCGGTGGCGGAAAACGTGGTTTACGCGAAGTACACTTATGACCTTTTCAACACCGCCACGGATCTGCCGGCAGTGGGCTGCAGCAATCCTGGCGCCGCCAGCGACGGCTGCAGCGGAGCATCCGCCGGAATGGTGCCCAACCAGATCACCAAGATCAACATTCAGAATCTGGCGATGAACAGCACGTTGATGGGCTCGCAGTTCGGTCAGGGAAACGGTTATCAAAGAATGGATTTGCAAACATCGGTATGCGCGCGAAATTTGACCTACGTCAACAACTATCCCAATTAGCGATGGCGATGGCGGCGATGCGTCGTACGAAGGGGAACGAAGCGATGGGGATTGAGGCCATGGGGAGTGATGCTATGAAAAACGCGAGACGGCAAGCCAGAGGTTTCACCCTGATTGCATCCTTGCTGCTGCTGTTGATGCTGTCGGGGATCGCGATCGGCCTGCTGATGATGGCCAACACTGAAGGCAAGGTGGGAGGGACCGATCTACAGAACAACCTGGCCTTTCACGCCGCCGATGGTGGCATTGAAAAAATGGCCTCTGATCTGTCGGCAACCTTCCACGCCGTGCAATCCCCCACAGCCGCGGAAATCTGCGCTTTGAGCGCCAGTTCGTATCAACCGGCGATGGTGGGCGTCACTTGGACGCAGTATTCCATTGCCCCGGCGTCGGGATGCACGGGAACGCTGACCGCGACCTGGGGGCAGATCAGTTCCGGACCGGATCAGGGTTTGTGGGCGCAGATCATTCCCATCAACATGCAGACCACGGCGGACTTGATGGGCGGGCAGGAAGTCAGCATGACGAGGGGCGCACAAGTCGCGCTGATTCCGGTGTTCCAGTTTGGCGTGTTCTCGGAAAGCGATCTCTCCTTTTTTAGCGGCCCGAATTTTGACGTGATCGGTCCGGTGCATACCAACGGAGACCTGTACCCGTTCGTTGGGCCGGGCAGTACGCTTACCTTTCACAACAAGCTGGAGGCGTACGGCAACGTGGTGCGCACACAGCTGGCGAACGGCTATAACGCAGCCACCAACTACAATGGCACCGTCGATATTCCGAACGCTGCCAACGGTTGCAGCACGCCGACGACGAATTGTGTCGCTATGACTGCGACGAACGCCGCCTCTAACGGCGATGGCAGCGTGACCGGTGCGGGCAGCGCGAATCCGCAGACAAATTCGACCTATAACACCACCTATTGGAATACTTTTTCCAAAACCACCACGAATTACATGCTGATCAACGGGAACTTTTACAACAACGTGTCGCCCGAACCGGGCAACGTGCCGCAGGGCACGGGCGCCAAGTTGCTGTCGATGCCGTTCGTCAACGGGAGCACCTTCCCCTATCAAATCATTCGCCGGCCGATGTCGAGCGACTCGGTCGCGCTCAGCCAGTCGCGGGAATATAACCTGGCCCAGATTCATATCTTGCTGAGCGACGATCCAGCGGATTTGCCGGGCGGAGCTACGGATACGAATAACATTCGTTTGGCGAACATACCGGCGAACGGATCAGGCACCAACTACAACCTTCCGTACGGCATTACGATGACTGCGGGCAATTACCCGAGCACGCTGCCGTCGGCGTCGCCCAACACCTATAATCTGTATTTTGCCCACGCGTCCAACGCGATTCCTTCTGCTGGCGCCTGCACTTCGACTTACACTGCCGGATCGGGTGTCACTACTTCCTGTCCCCCCGCGGACTGGCCCTATCCGCCGGCGCCATGGACGGCTACGATGCAGTCGGCCGTGGGAGCGGGAACGGATTCGGATGCGACTTATCCGAACTGCGTGCTGCTCTGCGGATTCCCGGACGGCAGCACCACGAACCCGGGCGGTCCGCCCCCGTTTATCTCCACCAACGGTGGCACACTCACGGGGAGCAGTAGCATTACCGCGGGGGGCCTCAGTACTACTGCTCTGCTGACGTTCACCCCATGCCCCACGGCGAGCATGCTAAAGGGTGGAACCTCGTATGCACCACTGACAGCCGCCATACCTGCAAACTGTGCGACAGCCAACTTGTCGGCGTGGCCAACATCCCCGTGGTTCCCACTCGTGGGCGGCAGCACGACCTTCGGCGATTCTGCCGCGGATTCAAATCTAACCGCAACCTGGAACCTGATCGATGGCTGGTTGCGAGTGGAATACCTGAACAATTCGGGCACGTGGGTCCCGGTAACCAACGAATGGCTGTCGTTGGGATTTGCGCGAGGGATGACCCCGCCTACAGCCGCCGGAACGAACCCGATCAATCCGAATGCAATTCTGCTGCTGCAGGAACCGGCGGATCGCGTCGCGACCGCGGGCGGCGCTATCCCAACCTTAGCAAGTCTGAGCACCACAGGAACTGCTCCGATATGTAACACGGTCACGACCGGCAAATGCACACAGTGGACCGTTACTCCGCCGCAACTTCTGGTGGACACCGCGGGAAGCGCGAACTGGGAGTTTGGCAGTACCACTACCGCGCAGAATACTACGCCAACAGGTTCGACGCTGCCGGCACAGAGCCTTTCACGGTTCAACTGGTATCCCATCAACTTCTACGATGACCGCGAAGGCGAGATTCGGGACAACGCCGCGGCCGGCAATAGCTGCACCGCCAACGGCATTATGAATGCGGTCGAGATCGATGTGGGCAACCTGCAGCAATGGCTGGAAGGCAATATTGGAAGCAGCGGCACGAGTGTGAATTCGACGACGCAGAATGGATATGTCCTGTATTACTCCGATCGCCGCGGAATGCTGCCGAACCCAACTTTATACGGTACGACATTTACCAAGAGCGGGGACTCGGGCCTGGAGGATGTAGTCAACGCAGCCAGCGCCGCAGGCACACCCGATGGAGTACTGGAGCCGGTTCCAGCCGGCAGAACGCTTTCTCCCGAGGACGTGAACCAGGACGGAGTGCTGGACCACTTCGGGGCGGACAACCTGGGACTGGGTTTCTACGGCACAGTGGCCACTGGTAATAAGAGCCTCTGGGCTCAGATCACCACCAATGGCACGGTCATGGCGAACGGCTCGAACGGTCAGGCCCCTGATCCCTTCGGCACTGCGGCCAACGCCCGGATCGCGAGTTGCGTGGTCGCGCGTAAGAACTGGGTTAGCGGGGCGCGCCACGTACTGAGACTAGTGGACGGCACCCTGGGCAATTTGCCGGTCGTCACGGGCGGAACGCTCGCGGACCCCGGCGGGTTCACGGTGGCATCGGAGAATCCGGTGTACGTTCTGGGCGATTACAATACCAACGCCGGCGACACCACCTGGAACAGCCCGGCCGTGGACGAAGCCGGACACTCCTCCGCTGCGGTGATCGCCGACGCTGTCACTTTCCTTTCGAACAATTGGAACGATTTGACTAGCGTGGGCCTCGGCGGCAGCGGCGATGGTGTGGTCACGAACCCGAGCGACCGAACTGCCGCCACTACTCACTACCGAGTTGCTGTCGCTGGCGGCAAGAACATCAACTTCCCGCAACCGACTTGGGCCGGCGTCTCCAACGACTTCGGAACTGACGGAGGCGTACACAACTTCTTGCGCTACCTGGAAAACTGGGGTGGACAGTCCTTTAATTACAAGGGCTCAATCGTGAGCTTGTATTACTCAACCTACGCGACCGGAGTATTCAAGTGCTGTACCACGGTTTACAATCCGCCAACGCGAAACGACACTTTCGATTTGGACTTCGAAACCCCGTCAGGGTTACCGCCTGGAACACCCATGTTCCGGGACGTGGAAACGCTGAGCTACCGGCAGCTGTTTACGACACGGCAAGCTAGCCAATAGCTGGAGCCGGGCAACTAGTTAGGACCCCGATCCGCCAGGATCGGGGTTTCGTTTTGTGTGCCGAACATGTTCGACAGCTAAGGGGTGAAAGTCCCCTGCCCAACCTGGTGGAGGTGAAGGGCTAGAGAAGCGCAAGGGCGTCGTCGCGAGGCGGGGTCTGAAAGAAGCGTGGATCAAAGACGCGAGCCGATGAACAAGAACCGGATGATGAGGCCTACGGTGTGGGGCGAGCTGGCAAAGGACAGCGAAGCCCGTGTCCACCAAGCACACTGGTGGTAAATCCGGCGGTTGCGCGTCGAAGGCGGTCGAACTTACTTCGGGAGACGCGCCGCATGTCACGGCATCGTGACTGAGGGATGGAGCGATCCCACTTGACCGTGGGGCGGGAGTCAGCAGCGGGCATAGTAGACCGCAAGGTCGAAGGCCCAAACAGTAAGGAGCGGCGAGTAGGACGCAGGACTCGATGAGCGACAAGCGGCAGAAGAACCAGCTACAGATGGCGCTGGCCTTTACCGGGGAGGGGAGGAGTGAAGCTCCGAGGGCTCCGCGGGAAGGGACCGAATCGTTCGCGGCGAAATGCGAAACCGAAAGTCCGGCTAGAGAAGAGCAACTGATGGAGGAGGTCTGCGGGCGGAAGAACTGTCAGCAGGCTTTACGACGAGTGAAGGCCAATAAGGGCAGCCCGGGAATCGACGGCAGGAAAGTGTCGGAGTTACCCGGCTACCGGAAGCAGCACTGGCCAGCTTTACGGGAACAACTGTTAAGCGGGACCTACCAACCGCAACCGGTGCGGCGAGTGGAAATCGCCAAGCCGGACGGAGGGGTCCGCAAGTTGGGCATTCCGACGGTGCTGGACCGGTTTGTCCAGCAGGCGGTGATGCAGGTTCTGCAAGGCAGATGGGACCGGACGTTTTCCGAACACAGTCACGGCTTTCGTCCGCAACGCTCGGCGCATCAGGCGGTGGCCAAGGCGCAGCAGTATATCGCCCAGGGCAACCGCTGGGTGGTTGACCTTGATCTGGAAAAGTTTTTCGATCGAGTCAACCACGACAAGCTGATGGCGGCGATCGCGCGGCGAATGAGCGACAAGAGGATACTGAAGCTGATCCGAGCCATCCTGGAGTCGGGCGTGATGGAAAACGGGCTGGTGAGTCCGGTGGAGGAAGGAACTCCGCAAGGAGGGCCTTTGTCACCGCTGCTGTCGAATCTCGTGCTCGACGAACTCGACCGGGAGTTGGAGCGACGTAAACACCGTTTCGTGCGCTACGCGGAGGATTGCAATATCTACGTGGCGAGCGAGCGGGCGGGGAAGCGAGTCATGCAAAGCGTGACGAGTTTCCTCCGGCGGCGACTCAAGCTCAAGGTGAATGAGGCGAAGAGCGCGGTGGCGCGACCGCAGGAACGCAAGTTTCTGGGCTTCAGCTTTACCGGCGGGAAAGAGCCGAAACGACGCATTGCGCCGAAGGCTCTACAGCGGTGCAAGCAAAGAGTGCGGGAACTCACGCGACGGACACGGGGTATCAGTCTGGAACAGATGATGAAGGAACTCGTCAGCTACTTACGTGGCTGGAAGAGTTACTTCGGCTTCAGCCAGACGCCCTCGGTGTTGCACAGGCTAGAGGCATGGATGCGCGCAGGCTGCGATCCGTGATCTGGAAGCAATGGAAGCGCAGCAAGGTGCGGTATGGGAAGCTGCGTCAGCGGAACATCGGACATGACCTCGCGGCACAAACCGCCGGCAGTCCCCATGGCCCCTGGCGTCTGGCCAACAGTCCGGCTTTGCAGTCCGCACTTCCGATTGCTTACTTCGACTCGCTCGGTCTTCCTCGGTTGCTGGACGTACTCTAGCTCAACCGAACTGAACCGCCGTATGCGGACCCGCATGTACGGTGGTGTGGCAGGGGAGAGTGGGTGACCACTCCCCCTATGCCGATTTAGTCGCTAGTCGTTGGTGGTTCGTCGTTCGTCGTTGGCAGACCAACATCCGCAGATGGTTCGCAAGTAAGCCGGAGATGGTGAGTCTCCGAACGACCAACGACTACCGACGTTCCTCCTCATCGCGTCTTTCGAACGGGCGGGACGGGATCGCCCGCGCGGCGCGCGGCGGGATCCGGCGCTGGCGGCGGGCTGACGGCCATATCAGAAGACCAGCAGTCGGCGAGAATCTTCCACGTGCCGGCGGGCTGCCTCACCAGGACGATCAGATACTTTCCGCGCTCCTCTCGGCGCTTGCCCATGGCCACGGGGACGAGCATCTTGCAGCGGCCGAGATCGAGAGCGATGTCGCCCATCATTTCGAGGCGCAGCGATTCCATTTCTACATCGCCCAAGCCGGCTTCGAGGAGCGAGACCAAAAACTCGCGGATCGCCGGCAGGCTGCGAACCGGCGGAACGCTGGAGCGGATGAGGGTAGCGTCGGCGGCGTAGAGCTCGAGCAGGTCGTCGATGTGCTTCGTATTGCAAGCCTGCGCCCAGTCCTGAACGACTTGACGCGCGCCCGCTTCCGCGCGGCCACCGGCCGACGTGCCCGGCGATCCTGGAACGCGGCCGGGAGCGCGGCCGCGAGCGCCGGAGGGCTCAGACTCAGTTGCCGGGGTGCCCGCAGACGCGCCGCGTCCGTCGACAAAATGGTGATAGTGATGATGAACGTGGTGCTGGCCTGCCGTGGCGCGCTGGGGGGCGGCGGCTTGGCCATCGTTTGCGCTCGGGATTCCGCACCAGACACAAAAGCGCGCGCCGGCTGGAAGCGAGCCTCCACAGCCTGAGCAGGTGGCGCTGACCGCTCCTGCATCATCCGAGGATACGGCGGCAGCGGCCAGATTTTCGGCGGCGACGCTGCCCGACATGCGCTGGATCGCCTCTACGGCGGCTGCGACGGCTTCGGCGTTGGGCTTCGGCCAGCGAAAGCTGCCGGGCAGGCGCTGGAAGAACTCTTCGACTTCGCTGCCTGCGACGACCTGGTCGTTGTCACCGCGCCCGGTGCTCCCTGCGCGCGGGCCCGCTTCGCCTCGCCGGTTTTCATCCGGCCGACTCTCATCCAAACGTGCAGCGGACCGATCTTCCGGCGTTCGGCCGGAAGGATTCGAATTGTCTGGGCTCACGGCCACCTCACCGCTGTCATTGTAGGAGAATTCACGGCCTAGCGGAGGCTGAATCGTACGCGCGCTTCGGAATCGGTGGGAACGCCGTTGCAGAGGGCGGGACGATAGCGCCAAAAACGGATGGCGCGAAGCACGATCTGGTCTTCTTCGGGTCCGCCACTGTCGAGGATGAACGGACTATGTACGTGGCCGTCCGAGCCAACGATGAAGCTGACGCGCACGCGCAGTTCATCATCTTTGACGTGGAGCAAGGGATCCGGAGTCAGCAAGGCTTCCGGCGGTCGAACGTCGCCGCAGACCGGCATAGCCAGCGGCTCTGACATAGGAGAAAACTCCGAAATATGGGCGGGCACGCGGCGCAGTGTTTTTTCAAGTTGGGCAAGCGGAGGGCGATTGGCACCAACCCGCGCCGAGTAGGGCAGCGTACACCAAGCGAGAACGCTGCTGACAGTAGCCAGGAGGATGGCGGTCCGGAGTACGCGAGCGACGGTTATTCTCGCAGGCGGGGCCTGCGCCAGCTTCCTCGCACTAGGCCTGAGACACGGCATCGGTGTTACTCGGGCAATTCAGGTTCCAGGGCGAATCTGATCAGCCGTCTTTGATCTCAGTGACTTAGACCGTGCGCTTCCTCAAGCTGTTGGGCGCAAGTGCAAACGGTTGCAAACGAGACGGAGGGACGGAGAATGTTTGTAGATGCTCCGATCCTTATTCTTTCAAACCGCCATTTCGCGGATGCCCCCTTTGCGGCTTCTTGCGAAAGGAGGGTGGGTCACTCTACTGACATCACAGGGAAACGAAGAGCGTGCATCGCTCCCGGTTCGGCGATAATAGAAAGATGGGGCAAATCTGCAATGTCGCTCTGCTCGGCTTCGGCACCGTCGGCAGTTCGGTGGCGAAAATTCTCTGCGAACGCCCGAACACCCACCTGCGCCTGACTCACATCCTCAATCGCAGTGTCGCGCGAAAGAAAGTAGACTGGCTTCCCTCTGCAGTGCAGTGGACGGAGAACATCGACGACATTCTTTCTTCCGATGTGGAGATCGTCGTCGAACTGATGGGCGGTCTTCAACCGAGCGAAGATTGGATTCGCCAGGCTCTCGCCGCCGGCAAATCTGTGGTTACAGCCAACAAGCAACTGATCGCGCGTTGCGGCCCGGAGTTAATCGCCCTCGCCCGTCAGACAAACCAACAGATACAGTTTGGCGCGTCGGTTGCCGGAGGCGTGCCTGTGATTTCAGGATTGCACGAAGGATTAGCCGGCGATGAACTTTTTCAGATCCGTGGCATCCTCAACGGCACCTGCAACTACATTCTCAGTCAGATCGAAGCGAACGGTATCCCCTTCGCTACCGCTCTGCGCGAGGCGCAGAAGCTCGGATTTGCCGAGGCCGATCCCACTGAAGACATCGATGGACTTGATGCCCGCGCCAAGCTCGCCATCCTGGCACGCGTCGGCCTCCATTGCAATGTCAAGGTCGAGAGCATCGCGGCACGATCGATTTCGGCAATCGACTCCGTCGACTTCGAATATGCCCGGCAGCTTGGATGCACCATTCGCCAGATCTCGTGGGCGGAATTGAAAGACGGCCAGCTATTTGCGGCTGTTCAACCTGCGCTAGTTAAGCTTTCATCGCCATTGGCGCGCGTGGAAGGCAGCCAAAATTTAGTGGTAGCAACCGGCAAGTACGGCGGAGAAACTGTTTTTGGAGGTCACGGCGCCGGCGGTCATCCGACTGCAGTTGCGGTGGTGTCCGATATTCTGGCGATCGCAGCGTCCAAACAAGCTGCCGTAACCCTGAACACATCTGCCGCAGATCCCACGACCATATCAGCGTCGGTTGCTGGGATCACGCCTACCGTCACTACCGACTTCACCGCCAAACACTATCTCCGCTTTCTAGTGAAGGACCGCCCCGGCATCATCGCCGCGCTCGCTACCATTCTCTCCGACTGCAACATCAACATCGACGCGGTTCTGCAAAAACCGGGCTGCCCCAAATCTCATTTGCCCTTTCTGATTACGCTTGAAGAATGCAAGGCGGCGCTGGTGGAAGAGGCACTGCAGCGGATCAATGCGCTGGATTTTCTGGTGCAGCCGTGTTTGCACCTGCCAATTCTATAAGAGGTTTGTTAGCGGGGCGGCGTCTATTCTGAGCGTTCCGTTACGCTTCTACCTGAAAGAACTGCGCCATATTACGGAACTTCTGATAGCGCGTTTCCAGCAACTCACCGACCGGCAACTGCTTCACCGCAGCCAGATTCTGCTGCAGCGCCGCGTCCAGCAGTTCCGCTGCCTGTGCGTGATCCTTGTGCGCGCCGCCGGGTGGTTCGGGGATGATGCCATCGATGCAGCCGAGTTCGCTTAAGTCTTTCGCGGTGATTTTCATTGCCTCTGCCGCCAGATCTTTTT
This sequence comes from uncultured Acidobacteriaceae bacterium, assembly GCA_963800565.1. Lineage (GTDB taxonomy): Bacteria > Acidobacteriota > Terriglobia > Terriglobales > Acidobacteriaceae > Acidiflorens. The sequence continues at coordinate 445,956 of CAWDBM010000004.1, read as the reverse complement.
TGCTGGCGTCGCGCCACATGATCGACGCACAGCCCTCCGGCGAAATAACGGAGTAGACCGCATTTTCCATCATGAGAACGCGGTCGGCCACGGCAATCGCCAGCGCGCCGCCGCTGCCGCCGACGCCGATCACGGTCGCGACGATCGGAACTTCCAGCCGCGCCATTTCCAGAAGATTACGCGCAATCGCCTCGCCCTGCCCGCGCTCTTCGGCGTGCAGACCGGGATAAGCGCCATCGGTATCGACGAAAGTAAAAATCGGCCGCTTGAATTTCTCTGCAATCTTCATCACCCGCAGCGCCTTCCGATACCCCTCCGGATGCGGCATGCCAAAATTGCGATAGACGCGCTGCTTCGCATCGCGCGCCTTCTGCTGTCCGACCACAATTACTTCTTCGCCGTGGAAGCGAGCCATCCCGCAAACGATGGCCGGATCGTCGCGAAAGCCGCGGTCGCCGTGAATCTCACTCCAGTCAGTAAAAATGCGCTCGACATAGTCGAGCGTATAGGGCCGCTGCGGATGCCGTGCCAGTTCCGTCCGCTCCCATGCATTTTCCTGCGAAGAAATCTCGCGCCGCAGGTGGTCAACCCGGTCATGCAATTGCTGAATCTGCCGCAGCGTGTCGGGCTTCTGCCCCTCTACCGCTTGCAGGCGCGTAATCTGCGCCTCGATTTTTTCCAGCTCTTGTTGCGCCTTCAATCCAGACTCCATGTTGATGACATTCCCGTTCCTGCGCGCGTGGTGCGTCTCCACCATCGAGAGCATAAAATCCGTGCCCGCGACGGCGGAATTTTGGTCGTTAGTGACGGCGGCACGGTCGGTTTTCTCTGCCTGACGTTTTTTCGCTCGTCTCATCGGCCGCATCGTTTCTGGCGCGATCAACTGATAACGCGCACGCTGCCACGCCCGCACAACTCTTCCACACGGCCAAGAAAATTGCGATCCGGCATCACATTATAGCCTTCGGCTTCCATGACGACCATGAAATCGCCTTCGCGCTCCACGTCAAACAAGACTTTTGCCTCGCCCTTGCGCTCGCGGCAGAGCTCGCATAGCGCGTCGACGGTGCTGTCTGTCGCGCTGCCGAGCGGAATGCGGATTCGCAAAGCCTTCGGCAACGGCACGCGCGCTTCGTCTAGCGGAACGATCTCGTTCGCGGTGACTTTAGCATTCGCACCTTCTTCAATGCGTACCCCTCCGCGAATTAGCACTGGAACTTCAAGTTTCACTTTCTCCGCCAATTTCCTATAGGCCTCCGGGAAAACAAGCAGCTCGACTTTTCCCGACATATCTTCGAGCGACGCCTGCGCCCACAACTCGCCCCGCCGTGACTTGGCCACTCGCAGACCGGAAATCAATCCTGCCGTGGTGATGTTCTCGTCTTTGCCCGTAGATTTTTTCATCGCCGCAATGTCTTCGGTGGAGAGCGCATTCAAGTCGGCTAGTTTTTCTTTGTACTTCTCCATCGGATGTCCGGTAATGAAAAAGCCGAGAATTTCCTTCTCCGCCGCCAGCCGCGTATGTTCATCCCAGTCGGGCACGTTGGGTAGCGCGTCATTCGCCTGCTCGGCTGTTTCATCGGCAAATACGCCAAAGAGGCCATGCTGACCTGATTCCGCATCCCTCTGCGCTTTTTGCGCATTCTCGATTGCCGTATCCAGCGCCTTCATGAGCTGCGCGCGCCGCCCAAAGCAATCCATCGCGCCGCTCTTGATCAGGGACTCGAGCACACGCTTGTTCAGCAGCCGCAGATCAACCTCTTCGCAGAATTCAAAAAACGATTTGAAAGGCCGCCCGAGTTTCTTGCGGGCCGCGACAATCGAATCGATCGCATTGCCGCCCACGTTCTTCACGGCCGCCAATCCAAACCGTATAGCCTGCCCGTGCGGCGTAAAGTTCGCATCACTGACGTTGATATCCGGCGGCTCAACTGCAATCCCCATCTCGCGGCATTCGTTGATGTATTTGACGACACTGTCGGTATCGCCCGTAATCGAAGTCAGCAGGGCCGCCATAAAATCCAGCGGATGGTGTGTCTTCAAATACGCCGTGTGGTATGCCAGCAGCGCGTAGGCGGCCGAGTGCGACTTATTAAATCCATATCCGGCAAACTGCGCCATCAGATCGAAAATCTTCTCGATCTTCTTCGGCGGGAAACCATTTTTCGTCGCTCCCTGAACAAAGCGCTCGCGCTGCGCCGCCATTTCCTCCTGCTTTTTCTTTCCCATCGCGCGGCGCAGCAGATCGGCTTCTCCCAGGGAGTAGCCCGCCAGTTTATTGGCCGCTTGCATGACTTGTTCCTGATAGACGAAGACGCCGAGCGTCTCCTCCAGAATCTCTTTCAATTCGGGTAATTCATATTCGATTTTGCGGCGTCCATGTTTGCGATCGATAAAATCGTCGATCATCGCCATTGGGCCGGGACGATAGAGCGCATTGAGCGCTGTAAGGTGCTCGATCGAGTTGGGCTGGTAGCGCCGCAGTACATCACGCATGCCGGGCGATTCAAACTGGAAAACGCCAGACGTCAATCCACGATGGAATACTTTCTGATAGGTTTCCTCGTCCTCCAGCGGAATGTCATCGAGCGTGAGTTGCTGGCCTCTTTGCGCAATGAGTTTCAACGAGTCGTCAAGGATGGTAAGGGTTGTCAGCCCGAGAAAATCCATCTTCAACAGGCCCATCTTTTCGATGGCCACCATGTCGAAGGCAGTAACGATTTCGTCGTTCTTCGTCTTGTGCAGAGGCACCAGATCAGTCAGCGGACGTGGCGAAATCACTACACCCGCAGCGTGCACGCCGGAGTTTCGCACCAGGCCTTCCAGTTTGAGCGCAGTGTCGAGCAACTGCCGCACCTGCGGATCTTTCTGGTAAGCCTCCTGCAGCGCCGCCGACTCTATGAGCGCATCGTCCAGCTTTATATTCAGCGTGGTCGGCACCATCTTCGCGATGCGGTCGACATCGCTGTAGGGCATATCCATGGCGCGTCCCACGTCTTTGATCGCGGCCTTGGCGGCCATCGTTCCAAAGGTGATAATCTGCGCGACATTCTCCCGGCCATATTTATGGGTAACGTATTCGATGACCTCGCCGCGGCGGTTCATGCAGAAATCGATATCGATATCCGGCATCGAAATGCGTTCGGGGTTGAGAAAGCGCTCGAATAGAAGCTCATGCTGCAACGGATCGATATTCGTTATCCCCAATGAATACGCCACGACCGCGCCGGCCGCCGAGCCGCGGCCCGGGCCGACCGGAATGCCGCGCTCGCGCGCGTAGCGAATGAAATCCCAGACAATCAAGAAATATCCGGAGAACTTCATCTGCTGAATGATGGCGATCTCGCGCGCCAGCCTCTGCTCGTATTCCGCCAGCGAGTGCTTCAAACGGCCGCTCGTAGCCGCCGAGCGCAGACTCTCCATCCGTCGCGCAAATCCCTGCCGCGTGATGTGCTCGAAATAGCTGTCGAGAGTAAAGCCATCCGGAACATCGAAGTGCGGGAACGGGCTGGGCACTTTCTCAATCCGCAGGTTGCAGCGTTCGGCGATATCGAGCGTGCGCGATAATACTTGGGGCGCGTCTTTGAACACGCGCAGCATCTCGTCGGCGTTCTTGACAAAGAACTGCGTGCCCTCGAACTTCATACGGTTGGTGTCCTGAATCGACTTCCCCGTCTGAATGCAGAGCATCACATCCTGCGCGTGCGCGTCGTCTTCGCAAAGATAGTGGCTGTCGTTGGTCGCGACCATCGGCAGGCCGAGATCTTTCTCCAGACGAAACAAGTCAGAGTGGATGCGGTGCTCCATCTCCAGGCCCTGATCCTGAATCTCGAGGAAGAAATTGTCTTTACCAAAGAGATCGCGATAAAATCCGGCCGCTTCGCGCGCCGCGTCGTACTTCCCTTCCGTCAGGCGCTCCGCCACTTCGCCCTTCAGGCATCCGGAAAGCCCGATCAGCCCCCGCGAATGCTCCGCCAGAAATTTCTTACTTACTCGCGGCTTGTAGTAGAAGCCACGCAACGAAGCCTCCGACGTAATCTTTACCAGGTTGCGATAGCCTTCTTCGTTTTCGGCGAGCACCAGAAGATGGTTATAAGTGTCGCCGTCGGGAGGGGTGCGGTTGATGACGTGATCATCTTTCTTGCAGATATAGAGTTCGCATCCGACGATCGGCTTCACGCCAACTTTGTGCGCCGCATTCACAAAATGCACGGCGCCGAAAATATTGCCATGGTCGGTCATGGCTACGGCGGGCATGCCTAATTCGTGGACGCGGTCGACAAGTTTCTCGACGTCGCAAGCGCCGTCGAGCAAAGAATAATCACTATGCAGGTGAAGATGGACGAATTGATCTTTGCTCATGAGGGCAACAGTTGGCCGCTAGCAGCTAGCTTTTGGCTTTTAGCGGATCAAATTTATTTTACCGGCTGGAGAGATTCGCGCAACGCCTGAAAGTGGTGCAGTTTGACTGAGCGCGCGGTCAGCGCACGATCTGGATCGAGAGTGATGGTTCGGGCACCTGAAAATCCACGCCGCGCTCGTCATTCTTCTTTATCGTGGCGTCGAGATCAAGTTGCGCCAGTGGAATCTTCTTGGAGGCCTGATCGTTGAACACCCAGAGCGTTCCCCCGGCGATCGCGTAGTTGTGGACTTCCTCAACATGCTGATCGCGGAAGACCAACGCAGTCGCTGGCTCCAGATTTGACTTTGGATGATTGCGCGCCTCGATATCGGCCTGGAGCCGATCGATCTTGCCATTCAGCGTCTGCACATCGCGCTGCAGTCCGCTGTTGTCGGCATACGGACCGGGATTTGCCGGAGCCTGATAGTAGCCGGCATACGAATCCTGATCATTGGCGCTATCCTGGGCGCTGTCTGGTGAATCGTAGGCGAGGGGATCAGTCCACCATCCACAATACCCATACGGGTAGCATCCCGCGTACCCATAATAGGGATAGTAGCCACGGCGCCCGTATACCCCTCGATAATTGTAGTAGCCGTTTCCTACTCGGACGTGACTCCCCGATGCGTGAACGAAGCCGCCACCGTGGAATGATCGAGAAGAAGATGGGGAAGAAAAAGAATGAGAACCAGACGCTCCAGGCGAGGCGAAGTGAGAACCGCCTCCACCCCCACCGCCATGACCGCCACGCTGCGACCACGCAGGCGCTGCGATTAGGATGAGGCCAAACGCCGCTATGGACAACCAGCGCCGCATGATCCATTATAGCGCGGATTTAGCAGATTTAATTGAGCGATTGCCTAAAGAAGACTGCCGGTGCCGCAGGGGCAGAGGCATTTTCCGTTATCTCGCGCAATACATGGGTCTTTCGCTTCGCTCAAGATGACAACATTGGGAGAGAGCCCGAAAGCCGCGTTACCTTATTTTCCTTTTTTCTTGCCCTTCGGCTTCGGTTTGCTGGCAGCTTTTGGCGTGGTTTTTGCCGCGGGCTTGGCGGGTTTGGCCGGTTTTGCCGACTTTTTTGCCGCAGGAGCCTTCGTGGCTGGCGTTGGAACCGAGGCCTTCACGGGCGCTGCTGGCTTTTCCGGGGTCGCTTTGGTGCTGGCCTTGGCAATCGGAGCCGCTGCCGGCTGCGCTGGAGCACTCGCGCCCGCAGCAACCGCCGCAGCTTTTCCCTTCCCCTTCTTGCCTGGCTTTCCTGTTTCAGCCGGCGTCGCGGCTGCTACCGCAGCTGTTGCTGCCTTAGCACCACGACCGCGTTTCGCTGGAGGCGGCGGTGGAGGAGGCGGCGGTGGGGGCGCCAGCGGCTTCAAATATTTCAACGTCTCTGTCCGCGAGCGCAGCTTGCCATCGAGCAAAAGCAAGAACACGTCGTTCGCAATCTTCGGATACTCCGGTATCTCCGCAGTGATGCGCAACTCGGTCATCTCGGGCAGCGGCAGCTTTTGCTTCACCTGTCGCCACTTGGTAAAGAAATTCTTGATCTTCTGCTGCACCGCCTGTTGTCGCGCCGTAATCGCCAAAAACAAAATCATCTCTGGGCGCGCCGCCGACAGCAGTTGCCACGTCCGTGCGGGCGTAGCCGCTTCTTTGCCCGTCAGGCGTTTCGCCAGGCTATGCGCATTGGTATACAGATCCTTCCACGCTTCGACCAGATCCTTCCGGGGAATCGCCCGGCGCAAATCGGAAATATCTTTGTCGCCCAACCGTTCCGTAAGAAAATGCAGCACTGCCGGAGCTACCTCTGGCGCGTAGCCCAGTTCATTCATCTGCTGGCGCGTCTTCATCAACGCACCCAGGCCGGCCGTATCCACCTTGGCCGTGCTCCAGTGCGGATTCAATACCTTGAGCCAACCCTCTTTTTCGTATGCCTTCAGAACCGCGAGCGCATCGTCCTCATAAGCCAGTTGCTCGATTTCGTAGCCGATGCTCGAGTTGCGTATGTATTCGATATAGTTATTTTCTTTTCCCGATTCGTAGCGCGCCTGCGTCCGCTCTTCGAGCGGCCAGTGAAAACGCGTGGTGAAGCGCGTGGCGCGGATCATCCGCGACGGATCTTCGAGGAACGCATAGTTGTGCAATACGCGTATGACTTTGGCCTCGATATCGGCCACACCGTTAAAGGGATCCATCAACAGGCCGCGCGACCCTTCGTTCAGCGACAGGGCCATAGCGTTAACGGTGAAATCACGGCGCCGCAAGTCGTCGATGATCGTTGCAGGGGCCATTTGCGGGGGCTTGCCCGGTTTGTCGTAGTGCTCCGAGCGGGCCATGGCAATTTCGGCACGCACTCCGCCGGGCAGCGTGAGCAGGAGCGTGCGCGTTTCGGAGTCGGCGTCGCCCACCACCGCTCCCGCGCGCTCGAGATCTTTTTGCAGCTTGAGCGCGTTGCCCTGGACGGTGAAATCCAGATCGCGGATGGGAAAGCCAGTGATAATGTCGCGGATAGCGCCGCCGGTGAGATATAGATTCATCCCCGCCGCCTTAGCGGCGTCTAGGACAAGCGCGACAGCCTTTTGTTGGTCCGGTAAGAGCCGGGTTTCCAGCGTGTATATGTAATCGGCCATGCCTTCCTAGTCGCCTCGCGGAAGCCCATCCGGGGGCTCGATTGGGGCGTTTTGCACAGATTTTCCACAGGGAGGCTGCTCGCCTCCTGGCGAGTAGCCCGTTTGGCTGAATCTAACTCCCTCTAACCATTAGACTTATATCGCAGACTCGCGTTTCAGTAAACAAGAGAAAATAACACAAGGTTTACCGTTTGGCTACTGTCAAGCAGTAAGTGCCCGAATTCCGCCGGAAAGTGCGAGAATCCAATCTGCACGCTGTGGCGCGGACCTGTCCTGAGCGAAGCCGAAGGGGCCCTCGCCCGCGTAACTCTTAGACATAAAAACGAATGCCCTCGACTCACAAGAAAGTGATCGTACGCAAGCACGACCGCGACTCGATCAGCGGATATGTCGCTCCCGCTAATTTTGTGGTCGATGGCAAACTCGAACTGCTCAACACCTCGGGCCAAGTCGTAGCCATTGACCTGCGCGACATCAAAGCCGTGTATTTTGTGCGCGAATTTTCCGACACCGACCTGATGCTGCGCAAGACCTTCACCACGCGTCCCAGAACAGAAGGCCTGTGGGTGCGCCTCAAGTTCAAAGACAGCGAAATCATCGAAGGCATCCTGCCCAACGACCTGACGCAGAATCCCGCCGAAGGCTTTTTGATGAACCCGCCCGATCTGCGCTCGAACACCCAGAGAGTCTTTGTGCCCAGAGAAGCCCTGGCCTCTGTAATCGTGTTAGCAGTAATCGGCTCCGGCAATCGACGACGAAGAGGCGGTGCACCGGACACACGCCAAGTTACGCTCTTCGAATCCTAAAATCACAACCGTCGTCCCGATAATGACGGGTGTCATCCTGAGCGGAACAGCGAAGAAGCTGCCCTGATCTTGTCGAAGGGACCTATGCATTTGTCTTCCGCTACAATTTCCCGAGACACCTCCATGAAACTATCCGACATAGCCGCCGCCCTGAACGCCCGCTTGGAAAATGCTCCACCCGAAACCGAGATCACCGCCGTAGCGGGGATAGAGCACGCTGGTCCCGGCCAGCTGACTTTCGTCTCCAATCCCAAATACAACACCGCAGCAAAAACAACGAAGGCCTCGGCCGTGATCGTCTCCGAAAACTTCCCCGCCATTAATACCGGAGTGCTGCGGACGAAGAATCCCTACCTGGCCTGGGCCAAAGCAATCGAGCTTTTCTATCGTCCGCCCGCCTACGCCCCCGGGGTCCATCGCACAGCCGTAGTGAGTCCGAAAGCAAAGTTAGGCAAGAATGCCCACGTCGGCCCCTACGTAGTCATCGACGACGATGTCGTTATAGGAGACAACGCCGTCCTCCTCGCCCACACTGTCATCTATCGCGGAGTAGCCATCGGCAACAATTTCTTCGCCCACGCTCACGTCGTAATCAGGGAATTCTGCCAGCTCGGCGATAACGTCCTCCTCCAAAACGGAGTCGTCATTGGCTGCGACGGTTTCGGCTTCGCCAAGGATGACGCAGGCGCGTGGCACAAAATCGTCCAGTCCGGCAACGCCGTAATCGAGAGCGACGCCGAAATTCAGGCTAATTCTTGCATCGACCGTGCCAGCATCGGAGAGACTCGCATAGGCCAGGGCGCAAAGATCGATAATCTGGTTCACGTTGGCCACAGCTGCACCATCGGTCATGACACGCTGCTGTGCGCCCAGGTGGGCCTAGCCGGCACGACTGACGTAGGCAAGAACGTGATTCTTGCCGGACAGGTAGGCGTAAGCGGCCATGTCAAGATAGGCGACGGAGCCATCGCCATTCCGCAGAGCGGCATTCCCCAAGATGTAGCGCCCGGAGCGATGGTCAGCGGTACCCCTGCCATCGATCACCGCCTATGGCTAAAATGCTGCGCCGCCTACGCGAAACTGCCGGAGATTGCCAGAGCCGTGAGGAAGCTGTCAGCGCGGGAGTGAGGTATCGTCTCATCTCTTACTCCCGCAACTCCGCTGGAAGCCCGCTATTGATCGCGGCCCGCACTTTGGCTATCAGGCACTCTCGTTCTCCGAAATCTTTCGGCTCGATCGGATCGTGGAACTGTACCGTCGCCGTCCCCGGTCGAATCGCAAACCGCGCCTTTGGCATGATCACCTCGGTGCCCGAAATGCTGATCGGAACGATGGGCACGTTGCACTCCTCGGCGAGATAGAACGGACCTTTCTTGAAGGGCAAGAGCTTGCCGTCGAAGGAGCGCTTCCCTTCCACATAAATGGTCATGTTAAGGCCCTGCTCGATAGCTTTGACGGCGTCGCGTAGCGCCGCGATGCCGGCATCGCGGCTGCCGCGGTCGACGGGGACGAGCGACCCGATGCGCATGATCTGGCTCAGAATGGGAACTTTAAATAATCCCTTCTTCACCATCACCGAAGTGCGGCGCGGAATCAGAGGCAACGTAATCGGCGGATCGAGATTAGAAATGTGATTGGATAAAAAGATGTAGTTGCGCTCCGGGTCGATTTTGTCCAGGCCGATGGTGCGAACCTTGACGCCGGCGATGCGCACCCCTTTGAAAGCTGCCCACATGCAGGTGTTGTAGAGGAAGCTGATGTCTTTTGTGATGTAGGTCCATGGGATTCCGAAGAGCGCGGCGAAGGGGAGCGCGGCGGCCCAGAACAGTAACATGAGGATGGTGCGAAGCACTTATTAGTCCGTCATCACAGTTGAATTCCGTAACTCAGCGCGTCGAGGCGCGGTGATCGTGGTGGAGTTGCGGCACGCCCTGAACCGTGCCTTGAAACGAATCCTAATTCATACGATGGCAGTCATGCTTTCGCCGGAAGCTCGCGCAAGCGCTGGGGTAGCTTCTCATAGATTCCGCCGAATCCGCCATTGGAGAGAATTGCAACCACGTCGCGCTGGCGCAGTTCGGGTGCGATCGCATCGACGATGGCGTCCGCATCGGCGAAAATGCGTGCCTGCTTGCCGCTTTGCTGGATTTGAGCAACTACGCAATGCAGATCGAGGCGTTCGTTTTCGGGGATTGCCTCCGATTTAAAGATGGCGGCGATTATCACTTCGTCGGCTTGCGCCAGGCTTCGGGCCAAAGCGTCCTGAAGCACATTGCGCCGCAGAGTATTCGAGCGCGGCTCAAGAATTACCCAGAGCCGCGAGTGCGGATAGCGCGAGCGCAAGGCACGAATCGTCTGGTCAATGGCGGTGGGATGATGCGCGAAATCGTCGATGATGGTGATGCCGTTGACCTCAGCCTTCACCTCGAGCCTGCGCTTGACGCTGCGAAATGTTTTCAAAGCTTGGGCAATTGCATCTCTCGGAATTTCGTAATATGCGGCCAAGGCGGCAGCGGCCGTGGCGTTCCAGACGTTGTATTCGCCGCCCAAAGCGAATTCAAAGTCGGCCCACGGTTTCTCATCGCGCAGGATTGACCAGGAAGTTTGTTGTTCGCCGAGTTTCAGATTTGTAATTTTCCAGTTCGCGCGAGGCGATGTGCCGTAACGTTCTACCGGGCAGAAGGCTTTTGCCAGGCAGCGATCGATGCTCGCGTCGATGCTGGCTTCGGCGCTTCCGCCGGCATCGAAACCAACAATGCGGCCGCGGCGCGGGACGAGATTAACCAGGCGCTTGAATGCGGTTTCGATCGCATCGAGATCTTTGTAAATATCGGCATGGTCGAATTCCACCGAGGTGAGAATTACGGAATCTGGAAAGTAGTGCAGAAATTTTGGACCTTTATCGAAGAAGGCCGTGTCATATTCATCGCCTTCGAGAATGAAGTGCCTGCCTCCCCCGAGCCCAAAGCTGCGGCCAAAATTCTCGGCAATGCCCCCGATGAGAAACGAAGGGTGAAGACCGGCGGATTCGAAGATCCACGCAAGCATAGAGGTAGTCGTCGTTTTGCCGTGTGTGCCAGCAACGACCAGTACTTCTTTGCCGAGGAGGAATTCGTCGTGCAGCAATTGGGGCAGCGAGCAGAATGGAATGCGCTGGTCGAGAACAAACTCAAGTTCGACGTTGCCGCGAGAGAGCGCATTGCCCACGACGACAAGATCGGGCCGAGGATTGAGATTCGCTTCGGCGAAGGGCTGCGCTACGGGAATACCCAGCGATTCCAGAAACGTCGACATGGGCGGATAGGCGGCCGCATCGGAGCCGGTCACGCGAAAGCCGCGCTCTTGCAGCATGCCGGCAAGCGAAGCCATGGCGGTTCCGCAGACGCCGATAAGATGGATGTGCTTGGGCTTGGGCATCATTATGCGAAATTACTCATCGTGGTGATCACTTCGTGGTCGCCGCTTCCAGGATCTTCAGGCTGACTTCATCGCCCACATCGAGGCGGGCGCTTACGCCGAAGGGCAGCGTGATATTGGCGCGCGAGACGTGGCCGGAGCGCAATCCAAATGCGACTGGGATTCCAAGATCGCCGACTACCCGCTGCACAACTTCTTCGAGCGTGTAATCCTGCGTTGGACTCTGACGGCAATCCAGCATCTCGCCAAAGATGATGCCGCGCACATCTTTTAGCTTGCCGGCAAGTTTTAGCTGCATCAGCATGCGATCGATCTGAAAGGGCTTCGCCGCTATATCTTCCAGGAAAAGAATAGTCCCCTCAGTCCCAATGTCATGCGGGGTTCCGAGCGCAGCCACCAGAATCGAAAGGCATCCGCCATGGAGCATGCCTTCCGCCTCGCCAGCCACTAGCGGTTTTGCGCCCGAGTCAACTGGGATCTCCCATTCTGCGGCGCCGGTGATCGCGTTATTCCACGATGGCAAGTCGACGCCATCCGCGAGCGCGAAATCCTTCGCCACCATCGGCCCGTGAAAAGTAACCATGTTGGCAGAATCGGTAAACGCTGTCAGAAGCGTAGTGAGATCGCTGTAACCGACGAAAATCTTAGGATGCGCTGTGATCTTTTTCAGGTCGAGGATTGGCAAGACGTAGTTCGAACCATATCCACCGCGCGCGCAAATAATGGCGCGAATGTCATCGCGCACAAACATCTCTTCCAGTTCCCTTGCCCGGCGCTCTGCCGAACCGGCGAAATACAAGTCGCGCTCCAGAATCGACTCGAAATAAAAAGGCTCATAACCGGCGCGGCGCAGTCCATTGCAGCCGGCCTCAAGCGCTTCGCGCTTCACGTTCGAGGCGGGCGCGACGATTCCGACCCTGTCGCCAGGACGCAGAACGCGAGGCTTAGTTCGCGATGGTTGGAGAGCCGAAGGCATCTGGCTTTGATCTTACTGGACTTGATATTAAACGAAGAATTCTCCGCGGCAGATTAAGGTTGCCGGGCCTCGCAGATACACTTGATTTTCCCAGCGCACGGTCTGCGATCCTCCGGGGGCGATCACGGTGACCGGCGAAACCGCTCGACCGCTCGCAATAGCAGCTACGGCTGACGCGCACGATCCCGTACCTGACGATTGCGTCTCGCCCGCGCCCCGTTCAAATATTCGGATATTAATTTCATTCGGGCTATGCACCACCACGTATTCGACGTTTGTGCCTTGCGGAAATTGAGGCTGCGCGCCGACCGATGCTGCTGCGCGCTGCCATCGCGCCTGAAAACTATCCGCAAAAATTACGAAATGCGGATTCCCCATTGAAACTCTTGTCCCCTTCGCGCGGCCTTCTTCGGTTTCAATCGCGAGTTCATCGCCTAGTTCGGGTTGGCCCATATCGGCCTCGAACTCATAGGTGGAACCTTGCTGAGCAATGAAGTGACAAATCTTCAGGCCGGCGCCGGTGCGAATTACGATTTCCGTTTTTCTCGTGCGCAGGTAGATCTCGGCGGCTATGCAGCGCGTTCCATTGCCCGAGATTTCCGCCTCCGAACCATCGGCGTTGATGAGGCGCGCGTTTACGTCAGCCTCCGCATCGGGAAACAACCACTCCACACCATCGGCGCCGAGTCCATAATGGCGGTCACACATGCGGCGCGTGAGCGCGGCCAAATCGGCGGAAACGCCGATTCCATCGACCAACAGAAAATCATTGCCACAGGCGGAGGCTTTGGTGAAAAGAATTCCTGTGCTCGGCAGGTCCTTCGGAGGCGCTGTCATTTCCTGGGGTTAACCCGTCCGCGGGCGATCATTCGTGCTCCGTTGTGCCAAGAGCCGTCACACTGGCGAATGCGTTCGATTCGTGCAGCCGACCGGAACACACATGTTGCTGATCACGCTCACCGTCAACCGAGAACACCAGCCGAAAATCGGGATCGGCGTCCGCGATGTGAATGCTGTGCATCGTGAGTTGCTCGGAGTCGAGGATGCGATTCACTTCGCGCAACATGCCGTCGACGTTGCGGCCAGTGACCTCGTAGCTGGTGGCAAACATCTTCAGCGAAAACGCGGCTTCCGCTCGGCCCAGCATAACCAGTGCGAACAAAATCAGGATGGTCGCGAAGATGGCTGTCAAGTAGAGGCCGCCGCCAGCGGCCATCCCGACCGATGCGACGACAAATAATGTCGCTGCCGTGGTAAGGCCGGTCACGGACGACTTGGCGTGCAGAATCGAACCGGCCCCGATAAAGCCAATCCCAGGGATGATCTGCGCCGCGATCCGCGCACTATCCGACTCCACGCCCGCGAGTTGCTTCGACAGAACCGTGAACATAGCCGCGCCGAAGCAGATGAACATGTTGGTGCGGAGGCCCGCCGGTTTGTGGCGCAGTTGCCGCTCCAGACCAATCGCGCCGCCGAGTATCGCCGCCAGCAGGAGGCGCGCCAAGGTTGAACTGAGAACCACACCCAGTTCGTTGCGCAGCAGTTGCGGGACATCGCGGAATAAATTCATAGCGGTGCGCGGCTTCGAGCGGATTCTATCACCGCCGGCGGCCGCTTTCGGTGCCGCATTCCACGAGGGGTTAACGCGATTGATTCGGGGCAATGCGGGCGGCGTAGATACGCGCGTGCGGTTGCCCCGTCGCGTGAATTTCGGTCAACTCAGTGAGGTTGATCTTGTTCACGCCCAGGTCGACCGCATCGCCCTCGAAGGCAATCACAAAATCGACGTAGCGCGTGGGATTGGCGAGAGCGCGCTCCCATAAGCCGTCCGGATCGGACGGACGCTTCCAGGAGCGGTGGTTGTCCTGGTTTATCACCTGACGCAGCGGAATGCCCGCCTGCTCCATAACCCCGACGTGTTCGCCAAGGTCCATCAGGTACATTGAGTTTTGCGGCAAATGTGTGACAACGCGCTCGACCGAAGAGTTTAACGGGCTGCGGATTCGCCAGTTGTGCTGAGCCTCTTGCTGACATTGTGGTCCCGATGTCCATACAAACCCGTAGCTGACCACCACAAAGGCCATCAGGAGCGCGGCCAGTTTCCAACCGTGTCGTCCGCCCAAGCTGCCGGATTCGTTCGTGTCGAGTGCGGGAAGAAAGACAGCGCTGGTCAGCAACCCGACCGAAACCGCAAACATCGGCAGCAACTGTAGTCCATATCTCTGATTGAAAGTGGCAAATGGCCACCATGTCGAAACGTGGAGCGGAACCGAACCGTAGGCAATCGAAAACGCGTAGAACACCAGCGGAGCCCACAACAGAAGCAGAGTTGGCAATTGTCCGCGCAGTTTCCATGCGGAAATGCCGAGCGCGACAACGGCCGCCAGCAGCCAAAATCGTCCCCAGTTTCCATCCGCCAGATTTAGCTGTGCCGATTTCAGAAAATAGATGGCCGCGACCGTCGGATTGTGCAGCGCGGGATTCGGCGCACCCACGCGCTGCTCAATTGCTTTGGCGGAGTAGGGTCCGGTAGCGAAGGCAAATGCACTGCCGTAGACGACTCGGTTGTAAGCAAGCCACAAAGCTGGTGCGATGGCGATGACCAGCAGAAACTTGATGGCGGCTTGTCGCAAGGCGCGATTTTCCAACCGCCGCAACACGATGACGACGATTGTCGATCCCATTACACTCGCGAGAAACCATCCGTCGTAGCGGGTAAGCTCAGCGGCCGCCAGGCAACAAGCGCACCGAAAGAGCGCCTTGCGCATGGATCCCGCTCGCCCGCCGTCAGTTTTTTGCGAAGCAGTCTCTTTCAGCGAACGAACGAATTCCGCGAAGTACGCGACCGACCAGATAACTAACGCCAGATAGAGCGGTTCGGTCATCGCGGTCGACTGCATGTAAATCAGGTTGGGGTTCGCTCCGTAGGCGAACGCGGCGGCCGCCGCGCCCATATTGGCTCCGGATTTCGTGCGAGGATCAGAATCGAGCGAGCCTTGCACCAGGCGGAATATTCCTACGACACCGAAGACGTAAGCGATCATCGATGGAATCGACGCGCCCGATCCGTTCTGCCACATTGCGCGCGAGAAAACAAACGGAATCATCAGCAAATGGGGCAGCGGAAGCCATACGGTTCCAAGTTGCAGGAGTCCGGGGGTCTGCGAATCGAAAACTCTGCGCGCAATGTTGATGTGCGCGACGGCGTCGCCGTAGAGCAGAAGATCGCCGCGCTGCAGGTAATGAAGAAACGAGAAAAAAGAGACGAGGAAAGCGATTCCAGCCACGCGGGCCGCGCTGCGGTCGGGAGGGTCGGCGGTTTTCAGCTTGGCTCGAATAGTCACTCTGCGCTCGCGTGGCCTGGCTTGTAGTAGGAGCGAGGTTATTCCAGATGCGTCAGTTCGCGGAAAATCTGGAAACGCTCGTCAATCTCTTCGCGAGTAAGATTCTGCAGGCGCTCCGTTCCGAAGCGTTCGACGGCGAATGATCCCATAACGCCGCCGTAAAAGAGCGCGCGTTTCAGCACCTCGCGATTGATTTCGCCTTGCGATGCGATGTAGCCCATAAACCCTCCGGCAAAAGAATCGCCCGCGCCGGTCGGATCTTTTACTTCGTCGATCGGAAGAGCGGGCGCGCGGAAGGGATGCCTGCCGACGCCGAATGCTCCCTCACGAAAAAAGATGGTGGCTCCGTACTCGCCATGCTTCACTACCAGCGCGCTCGGGCCCATGGCGATAACCTTGTTCGCGGCTCGCAAAAGATTTTTCTCGCCCGCCAGCATTTTTGTTTCCGTGTCATTGATGAGCAGGATATTGACCAGCTTCAACGTTTCCGCCAATTCTTCGAGCGTGCCTTTGATCCAGAAATTCATGGTATCGCCGCCGGTCAGGCGCACGCCATCCATCTCAAGCCGCACAGCCTTTTGCAGCGTGGGGTGAATATTTGCGAGGAAGAGAAACTTCGTGTCCCCATATTCTTTGGGAATGCGCGGCTGAAATTTTTCGAAGACGTTAAGTTCGGTGAAGTCGGTCTTGGCTTCGTTCAGGTTATCGAGATATTGGCCGCCCCATCGAAAAGTCTTGCCTGGAGTGCGCTCGATGCCGCGCGTGTCGACTCCACGCTTTTTCAGCACGGCTTCGTTTGCGGCCGTGAAATCATCGCCTACAACTGCGACCACGCGCACTTCCGTGAAGTAACTCGCGGCCAGCGCGAAGTAAGTCGCCGCGCCTCCAAGGATGTCTTTCACCTGGCCCGAGGGCGTTGCGATGGTGTCGAAGGCTACCGAACCTACTACAAGAATGCTCATGAATCTCCGTGAAGCTGTCGTTGGTTAATGGTCGTCATCCGATCGTCGTTAGTCGATAGTCGTTTGTGGTTGGCGAGCGAGCCGTTAACACAAACGCGTTGCCCTCTCCTAACGACCAGCGACGAACGACCAACGACTAGCTTTTCAAATACTTCCCCACTATCAATTGCAGTTTTTCTTTTGTGGCCTGAGGAATCTTGGCGGGGTCTGTCAGAATGGCGTGCGCCAGAGCCGACCCGCATTTGCACGCGCGCGCCTTGGGCATAGCGGATACCGCTTCCTTCACGACCTTTGCAGCATTCTCGGCATTCTGTACCAGCACGGAAATAATCTGCTCCACGGTCACCGAATCGTGATGCGGATGCCAGCAATCGTAGTCGGTGACCATAGCCACGGTGACGTAGCAAATTTCCGCCTCGCGCGCGAGCTTCGCTTCCTGCAGATTCGTCATGCCGATTACGTCGGCTCCCCAACTGCGATAAACGTTCGATTCGGCCTTGGTCGAAAATTGCGGGCCCTCCATGCAGATATACGTCCCGCCTTGCGTTCCCGTCACGCGCGCGCGCTTGCAGGCCTGCTCGACGATCTTTGTCATTTCGCTGCACACTGGATCGCCAAAGCCAACGTGCGCCACGATCCCATCACCAAAGAAAGTGTCTATGCGGTGACGCGTGCGATCGAAAAATTGATCGGGAATCACGAAATCGAGAGGCTTGTGTTCTTCCTTCAGCGAACCGACCGCCGAGACAGAAATGATGCGCTCGACTCCTAGCTCTTTGAAGCCGTAAATATTGGCGCGAAAATTCAGCTCGCTCGGCAGAAGTTTGTGGCCGCGCGCATGGCGCGCAAGAAACGCCACTTTGCGTCCTGCGAGAGTGCCGAGAATATACGCATCGGAGGGATCGCCAAAAGGCGTCTGCAGTGCGAGTTCGCGCACATCCTCAAAACCCGGCATGTGGTACAGACCGCTGCCGCCGATGATGCCAATTTCTGTCTGTTGCAATTGCGCTCCTGAGTAAGCTGACCGTCGATGAAAAGACCGTGGAACTGCCGATTATACAAGACGAAATTCAGTGCGGTGCAGGCGCCGATTTTTCTGATGGCTTTACGGGCGACCAATAATCATCCGCGGCCGTCTTCGTTGTTTGGTCGTCCAAACTTTCGCTGATCAGCACCGTGTCTCCGCGCACGTCGATAACTACCGCGCCCTCTTCGGTCATCCACGCGTGACTGCCGCGCAGGGTGCGCCAGGAATCGGCCGGCGGTGCATCGCTCGCAACTTTCCCGTCCGCCCCGAGCGCCTGACGTTTCTGATAGCGTTGCGTGAGCGACTTCGCGTAGACCGCGGCAAACTCCGCCGCTCTCGCTGGAGCCGACCAACGAGAGACGTAGAACAATCCGATGGGTGCCGATTTATTTCCCTTCGGCTGGCCGGCATAATAATATCCGCCGCGCCACTCCGGATAGATCGCCGTGGCCTCGTCGCGGCCCGCGTACTGCTCGACCAGAATGTCGACGTCGAACTCGCCCATGGCGCCGATATCAAACGGGTCATAGCTTTTGAAGTCTTGGTCCATGTCGATGATCTTCAGGGGTTCGAGCTTCTCGTGCGTGAGGTAAGTCTGGGGTTCCATGATCTCGCGCGTCGTCTTCGGCGGGTCCTTGAAGGCGCCGGCATAGGCCAGCTCTTTCCCGCCGGCCTCCAAAAGCGCGGCCGTGAAGTCGAGTCCGAATCGATAGGGGAAGGTCAGCTCCTCTTTTAAAAAAATCGGTGCGCTGCTAAACGCGGGCGAGTCAGCGGTTCCCACCAACATGCCTTGCTTGAGCGCTTCGACCACCTGCGGCGAATCGAGCAGCGTTTTCCCGGTGGGCGCCAGTGAATAATCGAGCAGCACGACCATTGCCTGCCCCTCCACCACCGCCTGCCGCGCCGAACTCTCTTCATCGTTCTCGATATCGGAGGAACTGGGAATGCTTTCTTTCTTGTCATCCTCGTCAGGCTTCGATCCCTGCATCCATTTCTCTATTCCGAAGGATTGATCCTGAAGGGCATGCGTGAGTTCGTGCGCCAATACAGGCTTCTGCTGCTCGATATCAACCCAGTTGAGCAGATTTACGGTTTTTGTCTTGACGTCGTAATATCCTGCTACCTGCTCGCGCAGCATGGTCACGAGAAATTTAGATAAGTCGAAGTTTCGCGGAATCAGGCCGAACTTTTTTAGAACCGCCGACGATCTCTCCAGCCGCTTCGCATCCTTATCTTCTTTCATGCTCTTCTGGATGTAGTGCTGGACTTCGCTGCGCTTGGTCAGCCTGCTCTTCACTTCGTTTTTGATGGGCAGGCCGGTATCCTGGCTGGCGAATTGCAGAATCTCGTCGACCGAGCGAAAAAGTTCCTTCGCCTCCTTGGACGACGCAACCTTGTCCGGTGTGGCGCGGGCGCTCTCGCCCGCGGGTGGCTGGTTCTGAGCTTGCGGGTCTTGCGCCGGGGCGGCGGCGGCCACGGCCCCAACCATACTCATCAAGAGGATAAAGAGAGCACATTCGCACAAAAGCCTTCGGGACGTTGCCGTTGCCTTCATCTCTTAACCTTATCAGCTACCCAATCAGCCACCCAATCGCCTGCCTCGCGAGTTCCGAGCGATCCGCCGATGTCGGTCGTTGTTTTCCGTTGCCGCACGGCGTCGAGTACCGCCGCCTCGATCTTCTGCGCTTCGCCGGTCATTCCGAGATGCTCCAGCATCATCGCCGCGGTTAAAATTGCGCCGAACGGATTCGCGATATTTTTCCCTGCAATCGGCGGAGCGGAGCCGTGAACCGGCTCGAACATTGAAGTCTTGCCCGGATGCAGATCGGCACTGGCCGCCATCCCCAGGCCGCCCTGCAATCCCGCGGCGAGGTCGGTGATGATGTCGCCAAACATATTGTTGGTAACGATGACGTCAAAGCTCCGCGGATCGCGCACCATCTGCAGGCAGAGCGCATCGACATACATGTGCTGCGTCTCAATCTGCGGATACTCTGTCGCGACTTCTTTGAACACGCGTTGCCACAGGCCGCCGGCGTGGGTCATGGCATTTGATTTATCGCACATCAACACGCGTCGGCGGGATGAGCCATCGACTTTCTTGTTATTCACGCAATAATCAAATGCGTAACGGATGATGCGCTCGACACCTTTGCGCGTGTTGACGTCTTCCTGAATGGCAATTTCATCTGGTGTGCCGCGCTTGAAGACACCTCCAAGATCACCGTAGACACCCTCTGTGTTTTCGCGAATCACGACGAAATCGACGTCTTGCGGTTCGACTCCCTTCAGCGGGCAGAGCGATGCATCCATGAGACGCACGGGCCGGACGTTGGCATAGAGATCCATCTGCGAGCGCATACCGAGCAGAATTTCTTTGGCGTGAATGTTGGAAGGAACACGCGGATCGCCAAATGCTCCGGCGAGAATGGCGTCGAAATCGCGCGCCAGCATGGCGAAGCCATCGGGCGGAACCGTAACCTTGTCGGCAAGATATCGATCGGCTCCCCAGTCAAACGAGGTGAAGTCAACAACGGCTTCCGCCGCCTGCATGACCTTCACAGCCTGCGGAATGACTTCTTTTCCGATTCCGTCGCCGGCGATTACCGCGATATGCTTTTTCGACGCCACGATTGAAACGTTAGCACAGCGACGAACGGTTCATAAACAGTGCCAACGAAAACGAGGGGTTGGCGGCAAGCGAATCCGCGGCGATAATGGCGTGGATGACAGAAGCCCGAGCCGCGTTCAGTTCCGGAGCGATGCGCCGCGAGAAGCGCGATGTCGCAGGCAATTCCGTGCTTGCGGCCCTGGTCGTTACCGGACTGAAGATTGCCGTGGGAATCGCGACGGGCTCGCTGGGAATTCTGTCGGAGGCGGCGCACTCCGGATTGGATCTGATTGCCGCACTGGTGACTTTTTTCTCGGTCCGCGTCTCCGACAAGCCAGCCGACGCCGATCATCAATACGGCCATGGCAAGTTCGAAAATTTTTCCGCGTTCATCGAAACCGGCCTGCTGCTGCTGACCTGCGTCTGGATCGTATACGAGGCCATCAAGCGGCTGTTTTTTCACAGCGTTGAAATCGAGCCGAGCCTGCCCGCATTCCTCGTCATGTTCCTGTCGATTGCGATCGACGCGTGGCGCTCGCGCGCGCTGGGACGTATCGCAGCGAAGTATGACAGTCAGGCGTTGGAAGCCGACGCGCTGCATTTTTCCACGGATATATGGTCGAGCGGGGTGGTGATCGTGGGTCTGGCGCTGGTGTGGGTCGGACGACATTACGGCGTGCCGTGGCTGCGGCAAGCCGATCCTGTGGCCGCCTTGTTTGTGGCGGGCGTGGTCGTGTCGGTGAGTTGGCGACTGGCTCGCAGAACGATCGACGCGCTGCTCGATGCCGCTCCGGTCGGCGTGCGCAGTCAGATTCTCGATCGCATCAGAACCGTTGATGGCGTGCTGGAAGTTGAGCGGGTGCGCTTTCGCAAAGCCGGCAATCGCTTTTTTGCGGATGTCTCGGTCGGGCTAGAACGTAATTTCACCTTTCAGCGCTCGGAGCAGATTGTGGATGCGGTGACCTCACGCGTGCGCGAGGTTCTGCCGGAGGCCGATGTGATGGTGCACTCCGTGCCACGCGCTCGGCGCTCGGAAAATATTTTCGATCGCATTCGCGCTGTGGCGACTCGACATAATTTCAACGTGCATGACGTCAGCGTGCAGGATCTGAACGGCCAATTGCATGTGGAGCAGCATCTGGAGCTCGACGAACAACTCAGCATGAAGCAGGCGCACGATGAAGTGACACGCCTCGAAAGCGAGATGCGGGGTGAGATTCCGGAGATCGCAACCATCCTCACTCACATTGAAAGCGAGCCCGCAACCATTGAGCGAGGAGAGGAAATTGTCCGCGAGCCGGAACTGGAGCAGAGGCTCAAGAATATCGTCAAGGAATTTCCCGAGGTGATGGATGTGCACGAGTTTCAATTTAAGAAGGTGCGCGCGCGCCTTTATGTTTCGTGCCATTGCACGCTGCCCGACGACATGCCGTTAGCGCGCGTCCATGACGTGCAGACTTCGCTCGAGATTCGCTTTAAGCACGACGCGCCGGAACTTTTCCGAGTGCTGATTCATCCCGAGCCGGTAACGGATAATCGACGGTAGAAGCAAAGGCCGCTATTCGTCATTCGCTGATCGCTGTTCGCGGAGACGTTGTGACGTTTGCGAACAGCGAACGACGAATCGCGAATAGAACAGCGAGAGGAACCAATGATCGAAGCTTCAATTAACTGGACGGACCACGAACGATACGTCGGTGCCGCGACTTCGCGGCACTCGATCGTGATGGATACAGCTGCCGAGAAGACGGCGAACACACCGATGGAACTTGTGTTGATTGCCCTGTGCGGCTGCACAGGGTCGGATGTCGTGGGCATTCTGCGCAAGAAGCGCGAGCCCTTCACTGGCCTGGAGGTGCGAGCGGCGGGTGAGAGAGCGGATGGTTATCCCGCCGTCTACACCGCGATTCACCTGACGTACATCGTGCGCGGAGAGGTCTCGAAGAAAGCGATGGAGGATGCCGTTCGCCTATCCAAGGAAAAGTACTGCTCGGTATCTGCCATGCTGGAGAAGACGGCAAAAATCACATACACCATCGAGCATGTTGCGTGAACGATGGCCGTGAGCGCGCACAGCGTCAGACTGAACCGCATCCGCTGCGAGGATATCTCTACATTGCGAGCGCGGCTTTTTTGTGGGGAATTTCGGCTACGCTGGGTCGCGCCGCATTTACCGGGCATCCGCTGTTCGAAACTTCGGTCGGCGATTCGCTAAATCTCAGGACAATCGATCCGCTGATCCTGTCGCAAAGCCGGGCCACGTTATCCCTGGCGATCCTGCTGCCTGTGCTGCTGGTGCGACGAGGAGCGTCCGCCCTGCGCGTTCCGGCAGGCGATCTCTTGCGTTTCTTTCTGCTCGGCGTTCTTGGAGTCGCAGTTTCGAACTACTTTTATTATCTGGCGATTCAACGCACCAATGTGGCGACAGCGATCATCTTGCAATACACGGCGCCGGTCTGGGTGCTGATCTACACCGCAGTGCGCGCGGCGCAGCGGCCTTCATGGCAGCGGATCGCGGCCGTTGCACTGGCAGTGCTGGGGTGCGCATTGGCGGTGGGATTCGTTGGATCGAGCGGCTTCCGCCTCGACACAATCGGAGTTATCGCCGCCCTCCTCGCGGCATTTTCCTTTGCGTTTTATAACGTCGGCGGGCACAAGGTGCTGGCTCGTTATGACCGCTGGAAGGTGCTGCTCTGGGTGCTGGTGGGCACGTCAACCTTTTGGATCTTCGTAAACCCTCCGTGGAAGATTGTTGCGGCTCACTATGGCCGCGGGCAATGGGGATTCATGATCGTATTTTCGCTGATTTCCGTGCTGGGGCCATTTTCCTGTTACTTCGCCGGGTTGCAGCACCTGGAGCCAACGCGTGCCATCGTCGCCAGTTGCCTGGAGCCAGTGTTCAGCATCCTGATCGCGGCGCTCGTACTGGGAGAGTTACTGCGACCGTTGCAGACAGTGGGAATTGTGTTGGTGTTGATCGCGATTGTGCTGATCCAGTGGCCGGAACGAGCCGCGGCGCGCGGCGAGGAGTTAGTGGTCGAACCCATCGAGTGAGTGCAGTCGTTGGTCATCGGTCGCTAGTCGTTAGTTTCTGATCATTTGTAAATTCGCTTCTCCGAACGACAAACGACCATTGACCATCGACACACAACGTCACTCCAGTTGCTTCCCTTTTGTCTCTGGCAACTGCGTAGCGGTCACTGCTGCCAGAAAGAACGCGGCTGCGCATAGATAGAACGCCCAATCCAATCCCTTCGCCTGGCCGACTCTTCCGATCACATAAGGAGCGATGGAACTCAGAGTGCGCGCTCCGTTGTAGGTGAATCCCAAAGCTCGCGCCCGCAGGCTGGTGGGAAAAATCTCGCTGCCGATCAAGCCTGAACCCGAGAAGAATCCCGTGCCAAAAAACGCCACCACTGCGCCGAGGATAAGCAAGGCTGACTGCGAGCGTGCCATTGCGTAAAGCGGCACCAGCAGGGCTGCGGCAAACAGATAGAGCATGAAAGATTTGCGGCGGCCAAGATGATCGGCGACCCAGCCAAAGCTGAGGTATCCGGGAAACATGCCAAGCAAATTGAGCACCAGCAGCAGCGTAGTGGTGCGCATGATGCCAAAGCCTCGGCCGCCTTGCGCGATGGGAAGCGAAAGATAGGGCGGAATCCATGTGAACAGCCCCCACCAGGCAAATAGTCCGAAAAAGTTGAGCAGAAGCAGAGCGATCGTGCTCTTGCCATACGGTGCACGAAAAATAGCCGAGAAAGATTCGCTCCCCTGTGTGCGCGTTCTTCCCTGTGCTCTCTGTGAACCCCGTGGTTCAAGCTCTTGATTTTTTTCCACCGCTCGCCGATTCTCTTCCCACATCTGCGATTCGGGCACCCCATTGCGGATCCAGAGCGTGACAATGGCGGGAAGAATCCCGACGAAGAACACGAACCGCCAGTTGGCGTAATGCAGAACAATTCCCGCCACCAACGCGGCGAGCGCATAGCCGATCGCCCACGAGCTTTGCACAATGGCAATCGCTTTGGCGCGCAATTCAGTGGGCCAGGTTTCTGCAACGAGCGTCGCGCCCGTATTCCACTCGCCTCCCATGCCGAGACCGAGGATGAAGCGAAATACCGCCAGCATGAGCACCGTGATCGAGAGGCCGGAGGCGAACGAGCAGATTGAGTAAGTAAGAATGCTGAACATCAGCGCGCGCTTGCGTCCTATGCGATCGGCGAGGAAGCCGAAAAACACTCCGCCGATGCCGGAGGCCAACAGGGTAAGCGTGTAAAGAAATCCGGAGGTCGCCTTCGACATCCCCAGATCGCGCATCACATGGGCGAGGACGAGCGCGTAAAGCATGGCGTCGAAAGCATCGAGCATCCAGCCGAGCGCCGCCGCTAGTAGAGTGCGGCGCTGGCCCGGATCGGCCTGCTTCAACAGTTGGACTGGGCTGATAGCCATGCGGGGAGCGATTGTATCAGCGGAACAACTAGATCACGGCGAAATCCTCGATTACGCCGATTGAGAAATGGCCCACAGCACGGGTCACTGAGCGCGATGGCGAAGATCGCGATCTTTTGGAATCAGGACTGGAATCAAGGACCATGTTATTGCCGCACCCCCCAGAGACAGGGCTGCGCACATCAGCACGACAACTCGAAAACCGAAGACGAAGGCTTCCCGAATGGACCGCGCGATGGCGGCTTGCATACTGGGACTAAGACCGGACGGAAGCTGCAACCCGGCGAGTTTGATCTCGTTCGCTTGCAATTCCGCCAGCACGCCGGGCGGCAGCATCAAGTGAGCCAAGCTGGCGCTCAGGTGATAAGCAAAGGCCTTCACCATCACTATGCCAAAGACTGCGACAGCAAGCACGCTCGCTACACGCGCCACGGCGTTATTGATTCCTGAAGCAGCGCCGACTCGGTCTCCATCAACTGAATTCATAACCACCGTAGTGAGCGGAGCCACGGTGACTGCCATTCCGAAACCTAAAACAATTATTGCCGGGAAGAACTCGCTCCAATAATCACCCGCGATCGACGGCACGGCGAAGAGGGCGAAGCCCAACGCGACGATGAGAGGGCCAATAATCAGGGGAGCCCGCGGACCATAGCGGGCGACAAGTCCGCCCGACCAGCGGGAAAGAAAGAACATCAGCAGGATCATGGGAAGGATAGCGGCGCCGGTTGCAGTTGTGGAGTATCCCTGGACTTGGATCAGGTTCAGCGGAAATAAGAAAAAGAAAATGCCCGTAGCAGCGTACAACAGGAGCGTAAGCAGGTTCGCGCCGCTGAAGCTACGAGATTGGAACAGAGCGAGCGGGAGCGTCGGCGAGGCGCTGGCAGCCTCCGCAAACACGAACGCGATAAGACAGCCGACGCCAGCGATCAAACTGCCAAAGACAAACGGGCTTCTCCAACCCAGGTTAGTCGACTCGACAAAGCCGACAACCAGACCTGCGAGTCCGAGGGTTGAGAGAATCGCTCCTGGCCAATCGATGCGCCCCGCGGTGGCGCTGCGGCTCTCCGGGATCCGCCAAAGCGAAATTACCACGACGGCCGTTGCAAGCGGTAGATTGAGAAAAAAGACCCATCGCCAGGAGGCATGCTCGACCAGCCAACCTCCAAGCACGGGACCAATGGCGGTAGTGATCGCCGTGAAACCTGACCAGGTACCGATCGCCAGTCCACGGCTCTTCTCATCGAAAGACGTGCTGATAATTGCGAGACTGCCGGGCACGAGGAGAGCGGCGCCTACACCTTGAATGCTCCTGGCAATGATCAGTTGATGAATGTTCGAGGCGAGCCCGCAACCCGCGGATGCGAGCGCGAAAATCAACACGCCGGCGACGAAGATCAGCCGCCGGCCGAAGCGGTCGCCGAAAGAGCCGCCGACTAAAATCAAGGCAGCCAGAAGAACTCCGTAAGACTCCACCACCCATTGCAAATCGACTACAGTCGCGTGGAAGCTGGCCTGGAGTGCTGGCAGAGCTACATTGACGACGGTGCCGTCGATGAATGCCATGCTGGAACCGAGAATGGTCGCGGCAAGCACCCAGATTCTCGCTTCCTTCGCGCATGGGACGGCGATGGCTGTCGATTGCGCTACCAATTCATCGCAAGGCGTTCTCATGGTGGTTATGAGTGTCCTTCACCTGCGGAAGGTTCGCAATATTTCGGCTTGATCAGGGGGTGTTTCACAGTTCAACGATCCGCATCCATTGAAGCCGACAGGACATCATTAGATGAGGACCATCCAGCTCGCGTGGGCTTATGGGTGGGACGGACTTTACGCCGAAGGCCATTTCGGGCACGTTGCTTGGGGCAGCGGGGGGTTATCTTCGGACTTCTTCTAAGGCGGGAGGTTAGCTATGTCCGGCCCCATAGGTAGCGCTTATCCTGGGAATCTCGTGACTTCGGTATTTGCGTGCTTTTTCTTGATCCTTTCGGCAAGGTCTGCTCTGTCCGCGTACAAGCTGCGCCACCGAAGTAGAAGTCGAGGACCGCAAAGTTGGGAAGCCAACATCGGCTTCGCAGTATTCGCCTTCTTAGCGTCCGTGTTTGCGTTCTATGCTATTTGGGTTCATCGATGAACGCCGCAAACGTACTATGGCGCATTATTCAAACAGCAAACTATAGAGAAGGAGAATCCATGACAACTGCAACCACAGCGACCCGGCCTCCTTTGCCTCCATTCTCGCACGAAAGCGCAACGCAAAAGGTGCGACTCGCCGAAGACGGCTGGAACAGTCGCGACCCCGGTAAAGTAGCGCTGGCCTACGCGATCGATTCGCGATGGAGAAATCGTTCGGAGTTCATCAACGGGCGCAACGAAATCATTGCTTTCCTTTCGCGCAAGTGGTCAAAGGAATTGGATTACCGGTTGATCAAGGAACTGTGGGCGTTCACGGAGAACCGCATCGCCGTGCGCTTCGCTTACGAATGGCATGACGATTCCGGTCACTGGTATCGGTCGTATGGCAATGAGAACTGGGAGTTCAACGACGACGGGCTGATGGCGACACGGTTTGCGTCGATCAACGACCTGCCGATTGCGGAGTCAGATCGAAAATATCACTGGCCGCTGGGTCGCCGCCCGGATGAGCATCCGGGGCTCAGCGACTTGGGTTTCTAGCCTGCCCATGTCCGATATAACCCAAAGCGTCAGGCGGGAGGGCCTGTGCGGTTTTGGCAGCCGATGGTAATCTTGCTGTGCGAATTTTCGCCCGCCACGCCCCGATGGAGACTGATCTTAATCCGATAACGGCACCGGATGCGGCAGATAGGTCGCCGGTATTAGCGCAGGCAGTCGACGCGCCGCTGAGTCGCGCCGCGATCTTCCTGGTCGCGACGATCAATCCTGGCCCGGAGAATTGCGCGACTGTGCGCTCATTTTGCGGAGACTTTGCCGCGCTGGTGCGCGCGGTGGAGTTTCGCGATCTCGAGGCAGGCCTTTCCTGCGTTATGGGCTTTGGAAGCGATGCATGGGATCGCCTCTTTGAGTCGCCGCGGCCGGCTGAACTGCATCCGTTTCGCGAGATTCGCGCCGGAGCGCGTCATGCAGTGTCCACGCCGGGCGATTTGCTGTTTCACATTCGCGCCAAGCGCATGGATTTGTGCTTCGAGATGGCCACGCAGATTATGGCGCGAGTTGGTAGCGCCGTTTCGCCGAAGGACGAAGTGCAGGGCTTCCGTTATTTCGACGATCGCGATCTCCTGGGCTTCGTTGACGGCACGGAGAATCCGAGAGGCAAAGCAGTGATCGAGGCCGTGCTTATCGGTGATGAGGACGCCGATTTTGCCGGCGGCAGCTACGTTATCGTGCAGAAGTATCTCCACGACCTTGATGGATGGAATGCACTCTCGACGGAAGCGCAGGAGCGCATCATCGGCCGCGCCAAGCTCTCTGATATCGAACTGGACAATTCCGTCAAGCCAACGTCGGCGCACAACGCGCTCACGACCATCGTCGAGAACGGGAAAGAGATCAAGATTCTGCGCGACAACATGCCCTTTGGCCGGCCAACGCATGGTGAGTTCGGAACCTATTTCATTGGCTACAGCCGTTCGCCGCGCACGATCGAGCAGATGCTGGAGAACATGTTCGTTGGTAGTCCTCCCGGCAACTACGACCGGCTGCTTGACTTCAGCCGCGCCGTCACGGGAAATCTGTTCTTCGTACCGTCGGCGACATTTCTCGAGGACATCGCCGATTCGAGTAATGATGCTCCGACCAACGACGACCGGTCTAACGAGGACAAAGCTGCGGCAGCGCCAGTTGCAGCCGAGGCCTCTCCATCCATTTCATCTTCATCCACTTCATCGGTGCGCGACGGTTCGCTCGGCATCGGATCTCTCAAAGGAGAATCGCAAAATGAATAATCTCCATCGCGAGCTTGCCCCCATTTCGGATTCAGCATGGGCACAGATCGAAGAAGAAACATCGCGCACGCTCAAGCGCTACCTTGCCGGACGGCGCGTCGTCGACCTACAAGGGCCAGCCGGCGTTGGTCTCTCTGCCGTAGGCACCGGCCACTTGCGGACGATTACCGCACCCGCGAAAGGCATCATCGCGAGGCAGCGCGAGGTGAAAGCGATGGTCGAACTGCGGGTTTCCTTCGAACTCGACCGGCAGGCGATTGACGATGTAGATCGTGGCGCGAACGACTCGGACTGGCAACCGGCGAAAGACGCGGCGCGACAGATTGCTTTTGCCGAGGACGCCGCGATATTCGAGGGCTACGCCGCAGCGGGCATCGGCGGCATCCGTCAGGGGACGAGCAATCCGATTAAGACGCTACCCGCCGATGTGCGCGAGTACCCGGACGCCATCGCGCAAAGCCTGAGCCAGTTGCGTCTCGTCGGTGTCAACGGCCCCTATGCTGCACTGCTCGGCGCCGACGCCTACACGGCACTCGCCGAGACGAGCGATCATGGATATCCGGTGCTGGAACACGTCAAGCGTCTGGTGAAAGACCAAATCATCTGGGCGCCCGCCATTGCCGGCGCTTTTGTGCTGACCACACGCGGCGGCGATTTCGACCTGCGCATCGGCCAGGACGTCTCCATCGGCTATCTCAGCCACACTGACACTGCTGTCCGCCTGTATTTGCAGGAGACCTTCACTTTCCTTCTGCTCACGACTGAGGCGGCCGTGGCGCTCGATAGTCCGGCGAAGGCGAAGAAGGCTTGACGCGTGGCTTGAACTGTTCTCAGCCTCAACTCGCGTAGAGGGCTTTATTTTGCGGGCACTCCACAGGGATGCATAAATGCGGGAAAATCATTCCGAATTTCGGGGAGGGTGGGATCGCATTGATGTCTCAAAAAGCGAGCGTGACTCTGCTCCTTACCCTGACAGCCGCCGTGGCCCTGCTCTTCTCTTTCCTGCCACGGATTCCGCAGCCACAGGCATATCACCAGTTTGCGGATCGGCGGAGTCTACTCGGTATACCCAACTTTGGCGATGTCGCTTCCAACCTGCCTTTCGGCGTGATCGGAGCATGGGGCCTGGTATTTTTGCTGCGGCCTCATTCGAATCAGGCTACGGGTAGTTTTCTTGATCAGGCCGAACGTTGGCCATACGTCTTCGTGTTTGTTGGTCTGCTGCTGACGGCGTTCGGTTCTTCTTACTATCACCTGTCTCCCAACAATTCACGGCTGGTCTGGGACAGGCTGCCGATGACCATTGCGTTCATGTCGATGGTGGCGGCGATCATCGCCGAGCGCATCAGTCTCCAAGTCGGCCTCTGGCTGCTACCCATTCTCATTCTCGTCGGGATGGGTAGCGTGTGGCAGTGGTACGCGAGCGAGATGCGAGGCTCGGGCGATTTGCGCTTTTACGCTGCCGTGCAAGTGTATTCGGCCCTGGTGCCCCTGCTGTCGCTTTTCCTGCCGCAGCGATACACGCGAGGATCGGATCTGGCGATCGTAGTCGGTTTCTATGCGCTGGCGAAGGTTTTAGAGTTCCTCGACAAACCAATCTTCGCGATGGGGCACATCGTGAGCGGTCACACTCTGAAGCATCTCGCTGCTGCCGCAGCCGGTTACTGCATTTTGCGGATGCTGCAAAAGCGGCGCCCTCCCAGTGCACGGCAACTTTCTCGGCGGATCGGCCCTCCAGAACAGTTACTCTCAGTCTTCTTTTTCGCGCCCTGACGCCGGCTACTGGATCAGACAGAGCTCTTCCTTTCCTGGAAAGGCTATTTTGTGTGACACTTGGACCCCGAACCCGAATCGAAGCGAGGTACGATGACTCACTCCAAACTGACCTTGACCATTTTCTGTTTCATACTGCTCTCCTGCGAAGTGTCCCCGTCTCAGGAATTGAACGCAAATTTTGCCCGCGATCCCGGCCAGCCCATTGATCAGCAGTACACCGATCAGATACACAAGTACACCACCGATCCCTCATTTATATCTCCGCTGGTCGACTACCTGCCGGCATCAAAAACGGTGCCCACGCCGGCCAAAGTGCTCGGCGACGTGTCCGGAGCGCCCGACATGCTGCCTTACGCCGAGGATGTTTATAAGTATTTCCATCTGCTGGAGGCCAGCAGTCCGCGGGTGAAGGTCTTCACCATCGGGCACTCCGAAGAAGGGCGAGAGATGATCGCCGTGGCGATCGCTGACGCCAAGCTCCTCACCGATGCGAAGGCCAACGATGCTCGTCTCGCCCAGCTTGCGGACCCTAGAAAGCTCGGCCTGGATGACGCGAAAGCACGCCAGATTATCGACCAATCCTGGCCCGTCTATTACATTACCGGCACCATCCACTCACCCGAGACAGGAGCGCCCACGGCCCTGATGGAACTCGCCTATCGTCTGGCCGTCGACGATTCGCCATATATCAAGTACATCCGCTCGCACATGATCGTGCTCATCACTCCCGTAGTCGAAGTGGACGGCCGCGACCGCATGGTCGACATTTACAAATGGCACAAAGCTCACCCCGGCGAGGTTTGGCCGCGCCTTCTTTACTGGGGACACTATGTGGCGCACGACAACAATCGCGATGCCATGGCCATGACCCTCGAACTGACGCGCAACGTTCTCGACACTTATCTTGGCTGGCATGCGCAAGTGTTGCATGATTTGCACGAGTCGGTTCCTTTTCTCTACGACAACACGGTAGGCGATGGACCATACAATGCGTGGGTCGATCCGGTTCTCGCAGACGAATGGGCAGAGCTAGGCTGGAACAACGTCGCCCAGATGCAGAGCTTCGGCATGCCCGGAGTATTCACCCATGGCGACTTCGATACCTGGAGTCCCGGCTACCTAATGTTTCTGGCGGGCATGCATAACGGCATCAGCCGGCTCTATGAAACTTTCGGGAATGGCGGCGCCGATACCGAGAAGCGCATTCTCCGACCGGAGGATTACTCGCGTACCTGGTACCGGCAGAATCCGCCGCTTCCGGTGGTGACGTGGTCGCAGCGCGATAACAACAACTACGAAGAAAGCGCTTTGCTCTCCACGCTTTCTTACTTCTCGCATAACACCCACCACTTTCTCGAGAATTACTACGGCAAGAGCAAGCGTGCTGTTGAAAAGCCCACCCTCGAAGGGCCCGCTGCGTATGTGCTCCCAGCCGACTCAGCGGACGCGAATCGCCAGGTTGAGTTGCTCAAGCTATTGAAGCGACAGCACGTCGAGATCAAGCAACTATCCGAGGCAGTGACTTCGGCAGTCCCGGCGGAAAAGCGCGGAGACAAGCCGAAGGAGGAGTCGTTCCCTGCCGGCAGCATTGTCATCCGCATGGACCAGCCCTACTCCCGCGCCGCCGATGCGCTGCTCGATCGCCAGTTCTGGGCTGCCGGCGACCCGCAAAAGCATCCCTATGACGATACGGGATGGTCTTTTTCTGATCTCTTCAATGTTAAGGTTGTGCGCGTTGTCGATCCCACGATTCTCAAATCGAAGATGACGCCGCTCGACGATCCGTCGACGCTCGCTGGCAAGGTCTCTGGTTCGGGTGGTGTGCTGGCTGTGGCAAACACCGGCCAGATTTCGCTTTTGCCCCTGGTTTACAAACTTAAAGGTGCAACCATTCAAGTCGCGGAAAAGGCTTTCGATGCCGACGGCAAACATTTTGCGGCAGGTTCGCTGCTCATCACCAATGCTGCCAAAAACGATGAGAGCATGACCAACATTCTGCGCGATTTATCTCTCGACGCAGCGCGACTTGGCGCCGCACCGTCGGTGCCCGTCCATGCGGTCACGGCTCCGCGCATCGCGTTCATGCACACCTGGCTTGGCACGCAGACGGAAGGTTGGTGGCGCTATGCCTTCGATACCGCGGGTGTGCCCTTCGATTACATCAACACGCAAACCGTGGCTAAACAATCAGACCTGCGCGCAAAATACGATGTCATCGTCTTTGCGCCGGTTGGCCGCGCGTCTACGCTTGAAATTCTCAATGGCATTCCGCTGTGGAATAATCCGATGCCGTGGCAGAAATCCGAGCTGACTCCAAACCTTGGAGCCATCGACAGCACTTCTGACATTCGCGCCGGCCTGGGTTATGACGGACTGGCTCACCTGAAGGAGTTTGTCGAGCAAGGCGGGCTCCTGATCACCTGCGAAGACACGGCTCAATTCGTTATCGATGCGGGTCTTGCGCCCGGCGTGAGCGTTGCTCCTGCAGGCGATGCGCGCGTTGTCGGCACAGTGCTGAATACGGTTTTCGTCAACAAAGAACATCCGATCGCCTTCGGTTATGGGCCCGGCGTTCCTGTCATCAGCTCCGGCGGCATGGCGTTCAATGTCAGCGGCATACTCGGGCGAACGGGGGGCCGCATTTTGATGGACCCGTTAACAGATCCCCTAGACCCCTACGCGAAACGCGCAACCGGCCGTGGGAGTGTTGACGACAGCGACGAGCCGCAGGGAAGAAAAATCACGGAGCCCGAGCCGCTGGTGAAGCAGCAGCCATGGGAGCCGAAGCCGTTAGATGAGGAACAAACGCGCAACAACCCGCTGGTGATTCCGGTGCAAAGCCGGCCGGATGTGATTCTGCGTTTCTCTGATGGCAAGAGCCTGCTGCTCGATGGCCTCCTCGATAAGGGTGGATCGATTGCCGAACATGCCGTGGTGGTGAACGCGCACCTCGGCCAGGGAAACGTGCTGTTGTTTGGCAACAACCCGGTCTATCGCGGCGAGACCATCGGGACGTACCCGCTGGTATTTAACGCCATCCTCAACTATCAGCACCTCGCACACGTTTCCGCGCCAGCAGGTAAACCGACACCCGACAATAACGCTATGCCGCAATAGGGGAATGCTCTTCGGAGGCGGCCCAATATCGGCGTGGAGGCTGTTTGGACATGAAATTCGAGAGCACATGACCGTCCCTGACTTGAGTAGGAAACTCAGCCCCTAGCGACGGCAGCTTTGCGTGCGATGAGGTTGTAGCCTTTTGCTTTGGCAGCGGCTTCGACGGCGGTCAGGTGGGCGCGTCCCGTCGTCGTTTGTCCCGACTTCATTTCGATTTCGGCGAGTGCCAGTCGCGCATCCAGCTCGATGCCCATATAACCGAGCTCTCGCGACTTCGTGATCACGGTGGCCAGTTCTTTCTTTGCTGCGATCCCGGCAGCGGAGCGGGGAAAGTTTTTTTCGGCGATCTCGATGCGCGCTGCAGTGATCGCCGTCTGCCAGCGGTTTTCAGGATTCTGGCTCTTTGCCGCAATAGACCGCGCGTGTTGCACCGCCTCTTTCGCGGCTGCCGCCTTACCCTCAGCGAGCAGCGCGCGGGCAAGGATGCACCAAGCCTGGGTTTCGTCGTCGGGGACTTTTTGTTTCTGAAAAACCTCGAGAGTTTGCCGGACTGCGGTCTCTTGTTCGGCGGGAGAACGCCCCTCTTCAAGCGAGAGATCAGCGAGGGCGAGCTGGGCCTCGGCGATAGGTATCTTGTCGCCCCTCGGAATCCGCATGTCGAGTGCCTGCTCGTACATCTTCCGGGCACCCGAAAAATCGGTTTGCTCGAGCAGCAGGCTTCCTAACCCCAACATGGCATAAGGAGCTCCCCAGCGATCCCCATGTTTCTGCCAGATCGCGAGGACTTGTTCGAACTCCTGCTTCGCGCCCGCCAAGTCTCCTTGCAATTGGTGAATACCCGCGATGTTCAGATTTGTGAGGGTCGCATATCCGAAAGCTTCGTTATCCCGACCCACCTTCAGTGATTCTTCATAGAGTTGGAGGGCGCCTCGCAGATCCCCTTGATTCGTTCGGTAACCGGCAAGGTTCGATATCGCTAAAGTCAGGTTCCTGGTGTCATCGAGGCGCCGGAAAATGGCCACGGACTCGCGTTCCATTTTCTCGGCGGCCGCGCTATCCTCCGTGACGATGGCGAGGTTGTCGAAAGCGTGGGCCAGACCTGCTTCGGATCCATTCTTGCGGAAAATGCTTTGCGCTTCTTTTATCAGCCGTCTAGCTTCAGGAGCATCGGTTTGAGCGATCACCACCCCCCACGTGAGCAAAGCCCGGCCCTCGTGCTCCCGATCCCCGGTTGCTCTGGAGATGTCTCGCGCCTTGCGACAGGCAGAGACCGCCATCTGCACTTGCTGAAGATCACTGAACATCCGGCACTGCTTTTGCAGTGCATCGGCCAGGATCTCGCGGAATCCCTGCGCCTTTGCCTTCTCTACCGCCC
The DNA here is from genome assembly GCA_963800565.1 of uncultured Acidobacteriaceae bacterium. Classification (GTDB taxonomy): domain Bacteria; phylum Acidobacteriota; class Terriglobia; order Terriglobales; family Acidobacteriaceae; genus Acidiflorens. Next base: position 411,144 of record CAWDBM010000004.1, on the reverse strand, counting down.
GTTCGAGGGGTTGTTCCTGATGCTTGGCATCGCCCAGCACCCTCCACGCATCCGCCTCCACAATTTCGATACGTGGATCGTCCGACGCCGGAGGCGGAAGCTTGCTCAGTGAGTCTACCGTTGCTAGTGCGTCGTGTCCTTTTCCGGCGAGCGTCTGCATGCTTGCCAACTGGAGCCCGTAATCGACGCTGTCAGGAAATAGCGTGAACAGCGTGCGGTAGACGTCGGTCGCCTTTGCGTATTGATGCTCGATTTCGCGAAGGCGGCCTTCCACCACCAATTTGTCTTCCCGCGAAAGATTGGCGGACAAGTCGTACCCCCGCTGAGCTTCTTGTTGCGCATTCTTGTCGTATCCCAAGCGGGACCAGGCTGCGGAGAGAGCAGACTGAGCCAGAGAATACTTTGGATCGGCAGCTATGGCCCGCTGCAGAAGATCCCGAGCTTCGAGGGCGTCGAACACACGCAACCGGGCGAGCCCCTCCGCATAAAGCCGCGCAGCATCACGGTTGGAAGGCGAGGAGGCGCGGATGCTCACGGCCTCCACCGGGGAAACCGCTTCCACGCCCAGTTTTTCACGCAGCCGTGAACCAGCCTGCGACACCATGTCAAACAGGTCGGCCTCGCCTCCAACCACCGCGACGTCAGCGATCGTCTCCCCTGCGACCGCGTCTTGCAAGCGCAGGTCGAGACGGATTCGGGTGCCCGGCGTTTCGCCGAGAGCGGTGTAGGAGCCGACGACGATCAGGTCGCTGTCCAGGTCTTTGTGCAATCGAGCCAGCGTGTCTCTGGAGAGGCTTTCAGCGTCAGCGATAGGAAGATCGAGCTTGGTGCGCGCGATGTCTTCGCCGGATACGAGACGCAGCTTCTCTCCGGCCTCCAGTTCGGTGCTCAACATTTCCGCCAGCGCCGTGGATATCCAGCCTTCTTCGGGACGGCCCGACAGGTTGCGAAAGCCGAGAACGGCGACGGAACGGCGCGGCACAACCGGTGCCCCGATCGAGCTCATTGCAGTTAAAGGCGCGGGGGACGGCCTCCTGTGGAACTGCGCCCATGCATAGAACCCCGCAACTGCTATCGCAGCCACGGCTGACACCGCGCCCAGAGTTACCACCACTCGATTCCGGAGGCTTGGCAAGCTCAGCGGTTCGTTCTCTTCAGTAATGACGCTGGTTCGGATCGTCTGTTGCTGAAGAAGTAGCGCGGCGGAGACATTGCTGGCGCTCGTCGCTACCTCTGGCAGACGGCTCCCGTTTCCCGAATCGACCACTTTCACCGGTGCGACAAACTGATACCCTCGCCCCGGTAGCGTGACGATATAACTGTTGTCGCCCGGCTTCTCTTCGAGTGCACGCCGCAACGCCGAGATACTTTGCGCCAGGCTATTCTCGTCCACAAAGCTCTCGGGCCAGACATTTTTCAACAGTTCGTCGCGGGTTAGAACCCTTCCCCGGTTTTGCACCAGGTACAACAGCACATCAAACGCCCGGCGGTTGAGCGTGACGATCTCTGCTTCCCGCCGCAAGCTGCGTGCGAGGACATCGATCTGAAACTCTCCGAACTGAAATATCCCTTCGGATTTCATTGACTTCCCGGTGATTCAGAACTTGTCAAAACCTGTCAGAAGCCGTCACTGGTCTTTTTTGTGTGATTGCCGCAACATCCGCGGCCAGTACAGGGAGAACGTACGAACAGACTCTACCAATGGCTCTCCCAGCGGGCAAGTTCTTTCCGTTCTGACACAAGCAGTCGCGGCACCAGTCGCACCATCCGGACGGAGGTCACCGTAGAGCGGCAAGGCTTGACTCTGCTGGTGGGGGGCGCGGCGGGCTTCGACAACTGTCCTCTTTGCGGACAGAAGCTAGCGCCGGCGCAGGCGGAACAGGCAAGACTTCGCCTTCAACAGGGTTCGACTTCGCAGAACGGCCGCCCGGATGGTACTGACCCCTGAGTGCAGGGGTTCGAGATGGGAAAGATTCGAATTTTCGGGAAGCAGAAGTAATAAAGGAGCGTTTTATGAAGAAGCAAACTTTGAGGAATTTCGCACTGGCGCTGAGTCTGTTGGCACTGGCACTGATCCCGTCCGCCAGCTTGGCGCAGGTTGGACTCGCGTCCAGGCTTGGGGGCGGGCGTCCGGCAGCTGCTGCGGCGCAAGTGGCAGGCCATCAGGCGCAGTCGCCCGGCTCACCGGACATAAGCCTCACCTTCGGGATGGTCGACTTTCCCGGACAGACGGACAGTGGCGGCTCCGCTGCGAACGTCAAGGGCGAGATCGTCGGCGGATATGGGCCGAACATGGTCGGTGACTTAGTGACCAATCATGGCTTTCTCCTAAAGGGTACGAAATTTACCACAATCGATTATCCAGGCGCGGCGTATACCGAACCGAATGGCATGAACGATTCCGGCGCGATCGTTGGCCAATACGGGGTATCTTTTTCTGACGAACAAGGGTTCAAACTGGTGGGCAAGACCTACACCACCATCGACTACCCCGGCGCAACCCTCACATCGGCGAACGCAATCAATAAGTCGGGAGACATCGTCGGATATCAGTACAGCGGCGGTACCGGCCACGGGTTTCTGCTTTCCAAAGGCGTCTTCACGAGCATCGATGTGCCGGGCGCGGTCGGCACCGACGCATATGGAATTAACAAAAATGGTGAGATCGTCGGCACCTACTACGACAGCGATGGCAACGGTCATGGATTCTTGCTTCAAAATGGCACCTTCACGACCATCGACTACCCGGGCGGTTACTCGCAGAACTATCTCGGCGGCATCAACGATAGCGGCGTGATCGTCGGCGCTTACGGCGACCCAACGACTATCAACGGGGTGTCGTACGCCTGGGAGCACAGCTTCGTCTTCCGGAACGGACAATTCACCAATGCCGATGTGCCTTTCGGTCCGCCAGCCGTAACCCAACCTTTTGGTATCAGCAACAACGGCGTGATCGTCGGCGAATATGTCGACAACTCCGACACGGTGTACGGCTACGAGGCCACGGTCGGACCGTAGTCGACTCAGTTCTCGCGTCGTATCTGAGTTTGTTCGAGTTCTAAATGATCACAAACAAAAACATCTGGAGCCTAAATTCAGGAGCGTCTTATGACGAAGCAAAGTTTAAGGAATTTCGCGATCGCGCTGGGTCTGTTAGGACTGGCGCTGATCCCGTCCACCAGCGTGGCGCAGGTTGGACCCGCTTCCAAGCTGCCGGGTAAGAATCCAGCGACTGCCGCGGCGCAGGCGGCAAGCCATAAGACAAAGAAGCCGGGCTCGCCGTCCTACAGTTACACGCTGCTTAGCTTCCCCGGGACTCTTTCCACGAATGCCAATGGCATCAACAAAGGTGCGACCAGCTCAAAGATTGAGATCGTTGGAGAGTACGGTGCCGGCTCATTTCTCGCGCATGTGTCGGGAACGAAAGCCGTCACCGAGACCTACCGGGCGGTGAATTATCCTCACGTCCTCCCGACGCGGCAAGCCGCAAATGACGTCAATGATGCCGGTCAAATCGTCGGCGGGTACCTCGACAGTTCGGGCGTTAGCCACGGTTATGAGTTTAGCGGCGGAAAGTTCACCACGGTTGATGTGCCGTTTGCCGGCGCCACCGGCAGCACCGACGACGCCATCAACAATTCGGGCGAAATTGTCGGCGGGTGGACCGACAGCGGAGGGGTAACACACGGATTCACACTGATCGCGGGAGCCTACGCCTCGTTCGACTACCCCGGCGCGACCTTCACCACTACCCTTGACGTCAACAACGCAGGGGAAATCGTCGGCTTTTACAACGACACAAGCGGCGTTGGGCACGGTTTCTTGCTGAGCGGGGGAACCTACACTTCGATCGACGCTCCAGGCGCGGTTTATACCAGCAGCTCCGGAATCAACGACGCCGGCGACATCGTCGGGTCCTACTGCACAACCAGCCAATGCGTCTCGACCAATGAGGGCGGGCAGGGATTTCTGCTGAGCGGGGGCGTCTTCACAACGATCACGATCCCAGGCGAATACTACACGTTTTTGATTGATATCAATAACAGCGGCGTGCTGCTCGGAGGGTACCAGGATGCGGCTGGGGTTACTTACTCATTCCTGGCGACGCCGTAGATAGTGCTGTTGCGAGAATGCGATGTAGATGAAACAGGGCCAAATCCAGCACGGAACTAATAAGGAGAATCACAATGAAATCGAAAAATAATAAGACGAACAACAATTGGTGTTTTGCACCCGACAGAACTCTAACCATAACTCTGTGCCTGACCGTCGCAATTTTCGCTCTGCCGGCCTACGCGGTGACCAATGAACTGGTAGGGAGCGCCGAGAGTCACTCCATCGAGAAGTACGACAGCAATGGCAATTGGATCAAGACGTTTGCCTCCACCGGTCCTTATTACACCGTCGGCTTCGCGGCCAGCCCAATCACAGGGGACGTGTTCGCCTCTACTTTTACATCTACGATCCTGCGCTACACCAAGAGTGGTGCGTCGTTCGGGCCGAAGGGGAGCTATTGGAACACCTTCAATATGTCGACACTAGTCGGCGTCAACCCGCCGCAAGCTCTGTTGTTCGATTCGAGCGGCAATCTATTTTTGGCCACCAACTACGGAGAGGGCGGTTACATCGTCGAGATTTTCGAGTATTCGGCCAAAGAACTGTTGAAGGAAACACCAGTGCCCGTTGGACCACCGATCGTAACCACGATTGAAGAAGGCGGCCAAATGGCATGGGATACGTTTGGAGACATCTGCATCGCTTCCTGGTACGCACCGCAAGGCGTGCAATGCTACAACCCGAACACTGGCACTCTCGCCTATGACTATTCTTCGGAATTTCTAAACCAGGGAATTGAGCCACTCGGGCTGGCGTTTGGGCCGAACAATATTCTTACGGTAAGCAGCCTTTTCTCAGGTCAGGTTTTTGCCGAGGCGACCGCGCGAACCGGACCGCTAAACCTGGTTGCCACGGGCACAGTTCAGCCTGCGGAAGTTGGATTCCTAGCGACCGATGACTCCGGGAACTTGTATCTACCCGAGTGGCACAATGTCAGCGCCCGTTACGGCGGACAACCTCCCTATTACTGCACTTACTACTCTTGCCAGGACTTCGATACCAGCTCGGACGTGGTGTACGAGATCAACCCGAACACTGGCGCGATCAGCAATTTCGTCAGCAATCACCTTTGGGGACCTTATCAGATGATCTTCGTTTCGTTTTGAAGTTCATTTGAGCAGCGGCGGGCGGATTCGCGGGGAACGATCCGCCCTGCCGAGTTTACTCCTTTGATTTTGTTCGCGGGAAATTGAGAAACGAAAACACACTTGGAGCGCGCCATGAAAACCTGAAGACACAGTTCGCGGTTCTCTTACTATGCGCAGTATGTTTGCTGACCGGCGCTTCTGGGCAACTCACGCCCACCGGCGATGCCTACACCAACACCGCCGCCATGACCACCAACTACGGGGCGAAGACGCTGCTTGATGTCGAGAGCACACAGACTTCTTTCATACAGTTCAATCTGTCGTCCATCCCCTCGGGATATACCAGCGCCGATGTCACCAAGGCTACGCTCAAACTCTACGTCAATGCCGTGACCACGGCGGGCAGCTTCAATGTCGATTACGTCAACGGCACTTGGACGGAGAGCACGATCGACGCCAGTAACGCTCCGGCGCTCGGAGCCACAATCGCCGCCAGTGTTCCGCTGATCACTGCTGACAAGAACCAGTACATCCTGGTCGATGTCACGGCGGCGGTGCAGGCGTGGCTGAGCGGAACCGCCAATGACGGCATCGCGCTGGTGGCGAACAGTCCGCTGAACGCGAGCTTCGACGCCAAGGAAAACACGACCACCAGCCATCCGGCGGAGTTGGATATCGTGTTCGCCGGAGGCGGCACGCTCACCGGAATCACGACGGCGAGCGGCAGCGGACTGGCGGGCGGCGGGACGAGCGGCACGCTGAACTTGTCGCTGACCAATGCGTGTTCGGCGAATCAGGTGCTGCAATATAACGGCAGTTCGTGGGTGTGCGCGGCGGTGGGCACGGGCACGGTGACCAGCGTCGGCAGCGGTGCGGGACTGACAGGCGGTCCGATTACCGGCAGCGGAACATTGAGCATCGCGGCCAACGCCTGCGCATCGGGCAGCGCGCTGAGTGCGCTGCCGTTCACCTGCTCGCCCTTCGCCACGCTGGGCGCCAACACCTTCACTGGCAATCAGACGGTCAGTGGGAACCTGAGCGCAACTGGTCTAGTGACGGGGAGCGGCTATCAGATTGGAAGCAACCTCTTTGACTACGGCTCCTACGCGAATCAGAACGCGTTCCTCGGCTTCTCCGGGAACGCAACGATGACGGGCGGCCAGAACACCGCCAGTGGCTATCAGTCGCTCCCAAACAACGTCACGGGCAGCTACAACACCGCCAGCGGCTATCAGGCGCTCTGCTACAACACCACGGGCGCCTACAACACCGCCTTAGGCGAGTACGCGCTGGCCAACAACCAGACGGGCGGGGGGAACATAGGGATCGGCTGGGATGCAGGAGCCACCATCGACGGCCTTGCCTTTTCCGGAAGCCAAAACACCGCTTTGGGGTACGGCACAAAATTCGGCACGGATTCGCTGAGCTACGCCACCGCCATTGGAACCTTTGCCGAGGTATCCGAGAGCAATGCGATCGTGCTGGGTAGTTTTGCGAATTCGGACGTATGCCAAAACGGCGCCGTTTGCTCGAACACCAACGTCGGCATCGGCACAACCGCGCCGACGGCGGCGTTGGATGTGGTCGGGAACAGTTTACAAGCGCTCATCGGCGATCCGGTCTGCGGGTCGGGTTTTGCAGGTGTTGGATTCGTGAACAAGGGCGGCTTCAATAGTTGCTCAAATTATGCCCTCCTGGGAGACGTCCCGGGCAACCTCTACATCAACAGCTCCCTGAGCGGCAAAATCTATTTCCGAAACAACAACGGTACCCTCATGACGATTGACACCTCGGGTGACGTCAACATCAAGGGCAATCTCAGCAAGGGCGGCGGGTCATTCAAGATCGACGATCCCCTCGACCCCGCTAACAAGTATCTCTACCACTCGTTTGTCGAATCGCCCGACATGATGAACGTCTACAACGGGAATATCACGACCAACAAGGCTGGCCTCGCCACGGTGGCCCTGCCTGATTATTTCGAGGCGCTGAATCGCGACTTCCGCTATCAGCTAACGGTGATTGGGCAATTCGCGCAGGCCATCGTCGCCAAAGAGGTCAGCAAAGGCCGTTTCACGATTAAGACGAACCGGCCCGGAGTCAAGGTCTCCTGGCAGGTGACGGGCATTCGCCAGGATGCTTATGCTAACGCCCACCGCATTCCGACTGAAGTGGAAAAGCCGCCGCAGGAACAAGGACACTACCTGCACCCGGAACTGTTCGGTGTGGGGCCGGAGCAGGCAGTCGGTTACGACGGGTCGCAATCTCCATCAGCGCAATTGTACCGCTGGTCTCTTTGCCAACTGGCGTAATATGCACTTGCGAGGCGCGATTTTAAGAAAATATTTTTGATCAGTTTCGTTGAATCCGGGATATAGTCTTGACCGCCGATTTAGGGTTGTTGGCTGGAGTTCCCGCTGCCCCCCTACAGCCAAGAGCTACCCAGAAGATTCTTGGAGAACTTTCCATGCTCAAACAAGCTGGCTGTCATTTCAGAGGTTGGGTTTTTCGTTTTGCAGCAGTCATGGCTCTCATGTTCGCATCGCAATTTGTCGCTACGGCCAATGCTCAACGCACAGGTGCACAAGTTCGGGGTCCGTCGGCCGACGCTCATGGCAGAGCCTTGCCGCTGAGCGTGACCTGCGGCAGCGGCACCAACAACTGGACAGGAACGGCCGGAGACAACAAATGGACGACGGCGACGAACTGGAGCAGCGGAGCGGTACCGGTGTCGACGGACAATGTCTGCATCGCCAGCACCTTTACCACCGCCATCACCGTCGGCACTCTCGGTACCACGAACCAAACCATTGCCAGCCTGGATAGTGGCGCGCCCCTCGCACTTACCACAGGGCCTTTGACGATTACCGGGACGGCCACGTTTGCCGCCGATCTGACCCTTAGCGGTACGCTCACCCTGAACGGCACCAGTTCGATGACCACGCTCGAACAGAGTTCTGGCACGCTTGGCGGCAGCAGCACCTTGACCGTGAGCGGAGTGCTGACGTGGTCGGGAGGGACCGAGAGTGGAACCGGCACGACCAATGCGACCGGAGGAATGACTCTCACGGTGGAACCGTTCCTGAGTGGACGCACGTTGAATAACGCGAAGATTGCAACCTGGAACGGGAGTGCATTCCTGATGGAAAATGGAGCGGTTCTTAACAACCAGGCTGGGGCGACATGGGACCACGAAAACGACTCCAATATCCAGTTCGAGGGTGGCACGACTCCCGTCTTCAATAATGCGGGAACGTTCGAGAAGACTGGCGGGACGGGCACTTCCGGCGGAGGCGTCGGCGCTTCCATTACCTTCAACAATACTGGGACAGTGACGGACAGCAGCGGAATTCTGTTTCTGTCGAACGTCGGGGTATGCGGCGGGACGTGCGCAGGATCGTGGAGTGTGGCTTCGGACGCAACGCTGCAGTTGGGCGGCGGATCAACGGCGGCGGCGGTGAGCGGGCCGATCAGTGGAGCCGGCACGGTACAGTTCACGACGGGAACGGTGAACTACACGGGCGCCTATGACGTGACGGGAGGGACGCAAACCACGAATGGGACGGTGAACTTTACTTCGCCGGCGAAGCTGACCAGCGTGGGTCCACTCAGTGTCAGCAACGGCACGATGAACTTCGTAACGGGAACGACAATCACGACCAGTTCGCTGACGCAGAGCGCAGGCACGCTGGAGGGCACCGACACCTTGACCGTGAGCGGAGTGCTGACGTGGTCGGGAGGGACCGAGAGTGGAACCGGCACGACCAATGCGACCGGAGGAATGACTCTCACGGTGGAACCGTTCCTGAGTGGACGCACGTTGAATAACGCGAAGATTGCAACCTGGAACGGGAGTGCATTCCTGATGGAAAATGGAGCGGTTCTTAACAACCAGGCTGGGGCGACATGGGACCACGAAAACGACTCCAATATCCAGTTCGAGGGTGGCACGACTCCCGTCTTCAATAATGCGGGAACGTTCGAGAAGACTGGCGGGACGGGCACTTCCGGCGGAGGCGTCGGCGCTTCCATTACCTTCAACAATACTGGGACAGTGACGGACAGCAGCGGAATTCTGTTTCTGTCGAACGTCGGGGTATGCGGCGGGACGTGCGCAGGATCGTGGAGTGTGGCTTCGGACGCAACGCTGCAGTTGGGCGGCGGATCAACGGCGGCGGCGGTGAGCGGGCCGATCAGTGGAGCCGGCACGGTACAGTTCACGACGGGAACGGTGAACTACACGGGCGCCTATGACGTGACGGGAGGGACGCAAACCACGAATGGGACGGTGAACTTTACTTCGCCGGCGAAGCTGACCAGCGTGGGTCCACTCAGTGTCAGCAACGGCACGATGAACTTCGTAACCGGGAAGACAATCACGACCAGTTCGCTGACGCAGAGCGCAGGCACACTGGAGGGCACCGATAATTTGACGGTGACCAAAGCGATAACATGGTCGGGAGGAACCGAGAGCGGAACGGGAACGACCAATGCGAACGGAGGGATGACTCTCACCGGGGAACCGTTCCTGAGCGGGCGCACGGTGAACAACACGAAGGTTGCGACCTGGGATGGGATTGCATTTCTGATGGAAGATGGTGCTGTGTTTAACAACAAAGCTGGCGCGACCTGGAATCACGAAAATGACTCCAATATCCAGTCCGAGGGTGGCACAACTCCAGTCTTCAACAACGCGGGAACGTTCGAAAAGACTGGCGGGACGGGCAACTCCGGCGGAGGCTTCAGCGGTTCCATTACCTTTAACAATACTGGCAGCGTGATTGCGAAGTCGGGAATACTCCTGCTGGGGACGCTGTTTACGCAGACTGCCGGGTCGACGCTGCTGGAAGGTGGCAACATCGCCACGTCAGGGTCGACTACGATGACAGTGACCGGGGGCGACGTTTTTGGCGCGGGCACCATCGCGGGAGGCTTGACGAATACATCGGGCTTGGTCAGCGCCAGCCCCTCCCTCAGTTCGACCACAACCGGAACTTTGACTATCAGCGGTGCGGGCGCGGGATATTACACCCAGGGCTCGGGCGGCACGGTGGAGTTTGGTCTTGCCGGCAGCTCCGCAGGAGAGTACGACGTGCTGACTGCTACGGGAGCCGCAACCCTGGCGGGGAGCGCACAGCTTTGTCTGCTCAAGGGATTCAAGCCGACGGTCGGGAGCACGTTCCCGGTCATGAATTACGCATCGGAAACAGGGAACTTCTCAACCGTGAATTTTGGCTGGACTCTGACGCCCGGGACGACGTCGGCGACCGCGACCTACAACGGTGCGCCGGTAACGAGCTTTTCGCCGTCGTCGCTGGCATTTCCGAGCACGCTCGTCAACATCGCAAGCGCGCCTCTGACTCTGACGCTGAGCAATAAGGGAGGAGCGGCTCTGACGATCTCAAATATTGTCGTAGGCGGCACGGACGCAAGCGATTTTGCGATCACGGCGAAGACGTGCGGCGGCAGCCTGGCGGCCGGAGCGAAGTGCACAATATCGGTGACTTTCACTCCCGCGGCGCTGGGGGCACGCTCGGGCTCCATCGTAGTAACAGACGACGCTTGCCTGAGCCCGCAGACGATTCCTTTGAGCGGCAAAGGCACCGAGATCACGATGTCGCCTTCGCCGGTCAGCTTCGGCAGCGAGACAGTAGGAACGACCAGCGCACCGATGACGGTGACTGTGACCAATCATGGAACGACTGCAGTAAAGGTCACAAGTGCCACGATCACGGGAGCGGATAAAGGCGACTTTGCCATCACAAGTAAGACGTGCACGACGATCAGTGCCAGTGGTGGCACCTGCACGATCACACTCACGTTTACACCTAAAGCCAGCGGCGCGAGGACTGCGACGCTGAGTCTATCGGACAACGACAAGGGCAGCCCGCAAACGGATGTGCTGAGCGGGACTGGGACGGAGTAGTGCTCAAAAAAGTGAATCGGGCTGTCTTCGTGGCAGCCCGATTATTTTGGCGTTTGCTCGCGGCTTTCGTCGTCCGTTGTGCTCTCCACGTATAGCCAAAGTTCTCATCGCTGACGGGCGCGATAACTTTCCGCGAGTGCCGCTCACCAGCGGCTTGGCCTAGGGTGGGAAGTGATCCCCGATTCGTTTGAGACGCCTTCAGAACGTACCGAGAAACCCCGAAGTGTTGACAATCCGGTCAGAACGGTCAGCTTCCGGTTGGTCGGCAAAACAGGGAAGGTATCGGGTCGGCAGTCGTCTCAATTGGCGTAACATCGCATCTCTGACAATGTCGGCGCTGTCAATCCCTATTTTGAGCGTACTGCTCCGTGCACTCCGAAGAGCGCGCCATTTCGCTCTCGTTGAAGATGTTGCTTTGTCATACCAACCAAGGCCCGCTCGTAATCAGGTTCAGGTCAGAAACTCAGTTCGACCCATGCATCTCTTCGGTCACACTTTCGATCATGATTAGTAATTCGAACTCCCCCGTGAAGGGGAGCGGGATACCCAATCAATTACTCGGTGTTCGACTTCACACCATCGCGATGTCCGGGCTTTCCCGCGTGCGAACCGAACTTTGTCAACTGCCCATAATCCCATCCCTTGCGTAGCATCCAGTACATGCGAACCGCCAGTTTTCGCGCCATCGCGACCTTTGCGATTTTCCGTCCTCGCCGCATCGTCAGGTGGACATACTTACTCCGCCATTCCGGGAGGCTGCGGGCCGTCACTTGCGCCGCTTCCACTAACAGGAAACGCAGCAGCGAGTTGCCTTGTTTCGTGATATGTCCCAGCCGCCGCCGTTCCCCACTCGAGTCCTCCAACGGTACTAACCCTAAGTAAGCAGCAATCTGCTTGCCACACTGAAACCGATCTGCTCTCCCGATGATCAGCACGAAGGCCAGTGCGGTCAGCGGGCCCACCCCGGGATGCGTCTTCAACCGCCGCGCCTCGGGGCATTTCTCAACTTCCAGATCAATCGCCTGCGTTAGCTTCGCGATCGTCGGGTTCATCCGGTCCAGCAACTCCAGCAGGTCGTGCCGGCGCTGGCTTCGCCCAGGGGGCTAACCGAAACGACTCCAGTTGTTCCCGTCCCGCTTCTCGCCACAACTTCTTCTTGCAGCATAGGCCTTCGTTGAGCGCCACCGCTTGCAACTGATTCAGCATCCGTGTGCGTGCCTGCACCATCCGGTGCCGGTGCCACAGCAGTTGCCGTAGATCCCGATTCTCCCAACTCGGTACCCAGATCTTGGGAAAACGATTCTCCATCAGCAACCGCAGAATATGCTGCGCATCCTGCCGATCCGTCTTCTGCTTGCGTTCGCGCTTCCTGGCGATCTCGGTGGCGTCCCCGATCCACAACTCAAGTTGCAGTTCCGCGAGCAGTCCTTCAAACCAGCGTGCATGCCCGCTCGCTTCCATCCCTACGCGCACCTTCATTCCTTGCGCCGCAAGGTCGCGATAGAACTTCTCCGCTTCCTCACGGTGTTGCAGTCGCCGCTCCTGGAACTCGCCTGTGTCTGTATCCACAAAAGCAATTTGCTGAAAACTCGGGTGGTAATCGCATCCTATAATGATCATTGTTCGGCTCCTCTCTCCCGAGCGCTCTTGGTTGGTTGGTAGCCACCAAAGTTTACTCGGGTACAGGAGCCGACATTGTCATGGAATCAATTACATTCGTTGACCCGGCAAAAAGCGAAACAAAGCGTAAGCTTGTGCCCTGTCCTGTACTCGGAAGGGCGCTTTCTTCTCTACAAGCAGCGCCGTTCCTTTGAGGTAGTACGATAGCGGGTGCGGCGGAGGCCAGAGAAAACTAGGCGAGACAGGCTGCTCTAATCTACTTTCTACTCCACCGCCAGAGTTACTGGAACATTGTTTGTTGTGTTGCCCTCGAACGCGTACACGTAGATGGCGTAAGGTTGCCCGATTGGCGTAGGAATCGTGACTGCGTTTAGCGTTTCGGTGGCCTGCCCGAATTTGGTGGGATCGGCGACTGAGGTCGCGGTGATGGCCACACTTGTCGGAAGACCAGCGGCCACTGTTGGTGCCGTATAGAGGCCGTTCGCGTCGATCGTTCCCAAGTTTGGCGGCGACACTGCCCAGGTGACGGCATTGTTGTTGGCATTGACGACTGTCGCTGTAAATTGCGCCGTTTGAAGCGGCCAGTTGTCGGCGGCATCGTTCGGGAACAGACTCGTTGGTACTCCCGAACCTACCGTCACTCGTACGACTGGCGGTGTGGCGCTGCCGCTTCCTCCCCCTCCGCAGGCCACCAAAATCCCAAGAAGCGCCAAGCAGGCAAACATACTTGCAATCGCGGAACGCTTCGACATTCTTCGCCGCGCGAAGCCAACCGTGACGATAGCAGTGAGCGGCAGCGCCAGCGGTAGCCACGGAGAGCGGCTGTCTGCCCTGCGCCTTATATTGCTGCCCACGGGCTGATTGGGACCGGTGGTGGTGATAGTCAATTGAACCGGCGTCGATCCCGAACCAGCAGCGATTTGCGCTGGATTAAAACTGCAGGCGATTGTGGCTATCTGCGTACAGCTGAAGGTCACACTCTCCGTGAAAGTGCTACTCCCGGTTGGTGCAGCGTTCAAGTTGTAGACGGCGGATTGTCCGGAGAGTACGCTAACGGCGGTACTGCCGTTGGCCGTCCAGGTGAAGGTGGGCGCATCGATGTTCTGGATCAGCCATGGCGATGTGCTATCCGCGTTGTTCGCGTCACCGCTGTAGAAAGCGGTTACCGCATAGGAGCCGACAGGAAGGGCAGAGGTAGTAAAGGTCGCCACTTGGTTTCCGTTCACGGTGCTGAGGACGGCAGTACCCATCGCCCCGAAGGGAAAGGCATAGTAGGAATTAAAGAAGGTTACTTTACTGGTCGGTGGATTCGTGCCTGCGGTAGTAACAGTTGCGGTAAAGGTCACCGGCCCGCCCTGAAACGCCGGGTTCATGCTTGAAGTAACAACCGAGGTGGTAGCCGGAAAACCGGCATACCAGTTGGCGAGCAAATTGGAGACGTCGATCGAACCGAACCCGGTAACTGCATCAAACCCAGGGTTCACGAGATAGCCGGAGAGGCCGCCGGTAAGTCCAGTGGGCGAGGGCGTGCTGTTATTGCACATGCTGGGAGTCGTCAGCACACATCCGCTAACCCCGCTGGTATCTACCGTGACATCATTAAAGACTTTCAAAGTAGGGCTCGCCGCAAGATAGTAAAGGCGTTGGTTGATTTCTCCCTGGGGCGATTGAAATTTCTGATTGAGCAGGGCGGCTATGCCCGCCATATCGGGTGCCGCGGCGGAGGTTCCAAAGAAATATTCGAAGTAGAAAGTGCCATCTCGCACTACGCAATCGCCGGGGTGCGGGCCCCCGGAAGCAGCCAGACATCCGAAGTAGCCGTCGTGCGCGGAAGATGAGAACGCAATGTCGGGAGTGTAACGGCCTTGCGTCCCCGGAACTCCAGTGCCGACTTGCCACGAAGGCGTCGGAATGTAGGAACTGAATCCTCCTCCCGATGCAGCCGCTTGCGTGCCGCCCTCGCTATTCAATGGTTCGTTCCATCCACCTTCAGGGATGTAGCTCAATGCCGATGCGTAAGGCGGTCCATTGTTGCTACTCTGCTGCCAATAAAGAGCCGGATCCGCGGTATCGGCAAACTCAGTTCCCCCGACGCAAGTGGAGTAACTCGACGAGCAAATATAATTTGGGCTCGCAATCTGGTTTTGAGGGGGAGTCTGGAAGTATGTGTCGCACCCGGCGGCGCCAGCGTCACCCGATGCGACGAAAGTGGAGATGCCTTCGGCCGCTCCCTGACTGAATAAACTATCCCAGAACTGGACGTCTGCCTGGGTCCGATCCGCTTCGCAGGCGCCGAAGCTGATGTTCATAATCTGGGCCGGAAGAGGGTCCGTATCGACGACGTACTGCGCGGCGATGCGGAGTCCGCTGACGCCATTGTCGTCGGCGCTGACCACCAAATCGATGGTGGCAGCGGGTGCGACGCTGCCTGCACGCATTACGTCGAGAGTGGCTTCCACCTGGTCGCCGGTCGCCGTACCGCCGGTGCCGGCGGGTGGTCCCGGATCCAATCCGTTGGGTGGAACGATCACCGTCGGATCTTGCGTCCCCAATCCGCCCAAGGTCAAGGTATGAAAGTTTTCGATGTCGGGATCGTAGACCTTCGCGCGCCCTATGATGGCAATTGTTTGCCCTCCACCAAGAAGATCAAAGTTCCAGGCACCGCTTAGATCATAGATAATGAAGAAATCGTCCGGCGTGACAAAGTTCGTGCAACTCCCGCCATTGCAAATCGTCAGAGCAGGTAAATCCGACCCTGCGCCTGTCGCTGGAACTTGCGCTTCTTCTGCGCCGTGAAAGGGACGGTCGTTGACGGTATTCAGGCCGCTGACGGACTGAATGACTCCAGCTAAGGCTGTCGGAATTCTCGGATCGCTGGCAGTCGCCATCCGCCGCTCGCCATAGACCTCGTAGTAGCTCATCTGCGTCGCAAAAGCCGCTCCAACCAGGGAAGCATTACCGCTGAAGTCGACCATCATGCGACTGTTGGCGACGGAGTTGACGCGCAAACCTTGCGAGCGCAGCCAGCCGGTAACCGCATCAATGTCGCGCTGGGATGCGCCGTATTTTTTCCCGACTTGGACGGGGCTAAGAAAGCGATGGTAACTGGGAGAAGCCGATTCTTGCAGCTCCTGGAGAAATCGCTCAAAGGTCTTCTACCTTTGGGGCGTGCGTTTCAGAACCAGGATCAAGTGTTCAAGCATGGTGTCACCAGGAATCAAACCCCGACGATTTTGCTCTGTCGCCCACGGTGCGTGCTGGCCCAGCAGCAAGACCTGGCTGGCGGGATCGACGGGAGCGATTACGAGGTCGGTCGTCTGCGCTAGACACGGCGTTGAGAAAATATAAAGGACTGTGAAAAGCGCCGTCCAGAACATCGCCGTGGGGAGGGTAAGCCGGCCGCTTGTCATGCTTTTTATCATCATCGATAACCTGTGTGTTGACGCGCCGCAATCGGAACAGCGCGAGACATATAATGCCACCGAAATCAGTGTGCCTTGTCACTAAAAAAACGTCTACAGCTTATCTGTTGCACTATCCCGTTGCTATTGATTAAGCATGATCTTGCAGTCAACAGCGCCATGCCTGACATTCACGATTCTAAAGACTCTCTGTCCTCAACTGTTGCAAAATCGCGATTTCGCTCATTGACCTCAGGCCGAAGGTTTTGAGTGTAGTCGTCGCGATTGCACTCATCTACCCTTGAAAGTGATTTCGAGTTAGCCGCTACGCGCCCTACTGCTTTACCAGTTCGACCCGGCGATTAAGCGTGCGCCCGTCCTCCGAGTCATTCGATGCCAGAGGTGCATAAGGGCCGTCGCCATAAGCTAGGAGCCTTCCCGCATCCACGCCGTACTGAGAGGTGAGCACTTGCACGATGGCGGTGGCTCGCCGCCTCGAGAGTTCGACATTTGCGGCCAGCACCCCGACATTGTCGGTATGGCCGACCACATAGAGTTTTAATTTGGCGTCTTGCTTCAGGAGTTTGACGATCTCCTGCAGCGCCGCACCCGACTCTGGTTTTACCTCAGACTTCCCCGTATCGAACAGAATTCCGTTGACCACAATATGACCGCTGGCGGCCAACCCGTTCGAAAGCATGGCCGCCGTCGCAACCACATCCTGCGTCAACTTCGTTTCGATCAGAATGGACTGCGTGTATTGGCCCGCCCCGCCTACGCTCTCCCCGATCCAGGTCTTGCCCAGATGAGCGGTAAGATCGCCATAAGCCCCGGAATCGTAATCGAAAATATAACCTGCATTCTGTAGCGCAGTGTGGAGATTCCGAACCACCTGGGCCTTGCTCGCGCCCTGGGGAGCCGAGTAGGAGATCTCGTGATATTCACCTTCGAGCCTCTTGAGTGGTTTCCCGTCGCCCATCTCGAAATCATGACTCTCGTCGGCTTTATCGGTGCAGGACTTGATAAAGGTGCCAGGGTAACGGCTAATCAGCGTCGAGTCCTTGCAGCCTGTGGCGTCTTTGGTCTGCGCCTGCGCCAGGCTGACACAGAACGACACTGCCACCACGCCTAGAACCAGCCCTATTGTTTTCAAGCTTCCTCCGTTTCAATCTCTTTGCAAATCGGATTTTCGTTTGTCGCCGAATGCCGCAGTCTATTCCAAAACCTGCACTTCCGCGAACGATTTTTCCTGTGTATGCGGTGGTTGGCGAAACATCTCAAATTTCACTCATCGACGCTCGGGACGGGGGGTTTGAGTGTTAAACGCCAGGTTACGTAAACCATCGGAAAACAGTAAGGGACCACACAGGACTTTTCTGCCTATTGCAACTTTGCATACTCTGCTTTGGCTTCTTTCAAGATGGGGATGTCGGGATCGGCGTCTTTCCAGAGGGTGAGGAAGTCTTCGTAGGCGGCGAGTGCTCGGATGCGAGCGGCATCGGCGTCGGCGCCTTGCGACGTCTTCGCCAGCAAGGCGTTGGCACGAGCAACGCCCAGATGAGCCAACGCTCCGGTCCAGCAGTTCCAAACGAGCCCGCTGTGGCCGAGAATCTTCTTAAATTCGGCGGCGGCAGCGGTGCCCTGTCCGGCTGCCAGGTATGCCTCTCCGCGTACATACACGTGATAGAGGCAGGAAGCATAGCCGTACGGGGTGTTGCCTAGTTCGATCGGTGAAGCTGCTTGCAGAGCATTAAGGGCGAGCGTCGGATTCTTTCGGTCCAATGCCAACTGCGCCTCAATCGCAGGCAGCCAAAGCGACTGCATCTGCGTGTCTAGCGGGAAGCGTTTCCCTAAGGCTTGGGCCAACAACTCGGCTCGCGCTGTATCGCCCGCAATGGCAAATGCAAGTGTGGCTTCACTCGCGATGCCCGGACTCGCGGGAACAAGCCTCAGGGCTTCGTTCGCTGTCTGTCGCGCTTCCACGGCTTTGCCGAAGGCACCTTGTTCGAGAGCGGCTTTTGCTTGCCACAGTGCCGCGCTCTCCTTGTTATCGGCGCGTATGGCGGAATATACCGCGCGCTTGGTAAGTTCCCCTGCCTTGCCCAGACGACCGCCATACGCCTCGGTGTCGGATGCGAGCGCCAATCCAAAGTGCTCGAACTCGGCGTGACTCGCAAACCACCGTTGCTGATCTTCCATTCCCGCAGAGTTTGTATCGAGAAAGGCAAGGCAATAGAGAGTGCTGTGGAAATCGGCATCATCTAGTTGATGCGCTTCCGCCGCGTGGATAATCTGCCGCGTTTCATCAAAGCGCTGTAACGCGGGCAAGTAGATGGTGAGGCTTTGATACATACCTACATTGTCAGGGGCGAGCCGCATGCCTTTCATTGTAATGTCGGCAGCTTTTTCGTACTGCCCCAGCAAGGCATAGGAATAACCCAGATTGCGGTAGGGCACTGCGTCGCGCGGGTAGCTTCGCACACGTTCTTGATTTATCTGGATCGCCTTATTTAGTTCCCCAGTTACGAGGAGATAGTAATAGGCTGTGATCGCGAGTTGTTCCCACTCGCTGGTATGTTCGCGCAACTGGAATGCCTTGGTCCAGTATTCACGTGCCCGCGATACCTCATTCAGATTGCCATAGTCGTTGCCTATTGCCCTGTAGGCCATAGCAAAATTCGGATCGAGTTCGATGGCACGCAAATGGTACGTCAAAGCTGCCGCTGTACCTTGTTCACGAGTAGCTTTTAGCCCAAGACTGTAGGCCTTCAGGGCTTCGAGCGAAGGCGTGGTGGCATCTGCCAGCGGAACGTCAAACTTCCTCACGGTGGCCAGCGACTCACCCAGTTCGCCGCGCAGTTTGGACGCTGCTTCGCCCAGCGCATCCAGCACCTTCTCCTTGGACACCGCCGTAATCTGCTCCTGCGCCAGCGTGTCTCCGCTCTCGCAATTCACCGCCTTGAGCGCCAGTACATATTCGCTACCCAGACTGCCAATCGATCCGGCAAGGTAAACCTTGCTGCCCGCCCGCTGGCAAAGCTCGCGAGCGATTTCTGGCGTGAGTTTCGTATCGGTCGGCCGGGTCATCAATTTCAAGGTCTTCGCAACCTGCCCGTCTGGGAGCACATTCAAGAAAGGTGATTGCCGCAGGGAAACAGTGAGCGCCGTCTTCAAGGTATCGTCGAATATCGGATCACTGGTGCTGTTCGCAAAATCTGTGAGGACGACAGTGTCCTTATCAGTCAAGCGCATGCTCTGCTGATGCGACCGATAGTAAAGCTCACCCGCCACGAGCAAGGCAATCAGCAGAACAGGAACCGCAATCTTCCAAACCTTCGCAACCAGAGCTGCTGGAGCTTCTGTTATCGCCACGGTGCGCGAATTTGCTGCCGCACTGTGTCCGCTCTCACTGTCTCGCCTCAATCGTTGCAAATCCGTTCGCATCTCAGCTGCGTGCTGGTAGCGCAGATTGCGGTCTTTCTCGAGAGCCTTGTTGATGATTCGTTCCAGTTCCGGGGGCACGTCGGGATTCAGACGCACCGGAGCTATTGGGACACGGTTCAGGATCGCTTCGAAGATGATTGCTGCGCTCTCTCCGCGGAAAGGCAACTGACCGGTAACCATCTCATATAAGACAGCGCCAAACGAGAACAGATCCGTTCGAGCATCCAGTTCTTTCGCACGCGCCTGTTCAGGCGACATGTAAGCGACAGTGCCCAGCGCAGCCCCTGGACTGGTCAGGTGCTGTTCTCTGACCACGGTCGTTAACGTACTCGCGGCTGCGATCTGGCTGGGTGAACTGGTCGTCGATGCGATCTTCGCTAGCCCGAAATCCAAAACCTTGGCATGGCCCCGTTGGGTGACGAAGATATTGGCGGGCTTGATGTCGCGGTGGACGATTCCCTCAGCATGCGCGGCATCGAGGGCATCGGCAATTTCGATGGCGAGCGACAGGATCAATTCCGTTTCCAGCGGACGCCCGCCGATGCGGTGCTTCAGTGTCAGTCCGTCCAGAAACTCCATCGCGATGAACGCTTGAACATGCTGATCGTCAATCTCGTAGATCGTGCAGATGTTCTGATGATTCAGGGCAGACGCCGCTTGTGCTTCGCGTTGGAAACGAGCAAGAGCTTGCGCGTCTTTGGCGACATCGTCAGGCAGGAATTTCAGGGCAACGAACCGATGCAGCTTGATATCTTCGGCTTTGTAGACGACACCCATCCCCCCGCCGCCGAGCTTTTCGACAACGCGGTAGTGAGAAATGGTCTGGCCGATCATTGGGTTGAAATCTTAGGTCTGGAAGTGGGGCAAGTCAATGAAGGTGTGGAAGTTGGCGATGTCCCGGAGCGTCAGTTGGTGAACAATCCCGATAACGCTCATTGACCTGGACGGCCAATTCTGATGAACATAAACGCTAGTTTCGACAGTTATACGCTACCGAAGCGGCCCGATTTCGCGGAGGCACCATCTTTAGCAACAATACGTTGAAGGGTCAATTCGCCTCGCTGGTCAGAATTACAATTCATTCGGTCGGCGAGCAGGATGTACCATCTTTCCGTGTTTGCGTTGCAGCAATATTGGCGAGACTGTTGGCCTCAGTGTTGTCCTCACGACGAACATGGGAGATGGAGAACTCGAGCGAGCGGGCCAACTTTCGACAGATCCAATTCAGAGAATAGAGCCGCGGACTGCGGCAGCTATACTCACCTTTCATCTGCTTGACTATAACTTCTGAATCCGAAAATACGTGGAGCGTTTTGGCGTTCAAACCCACGGCACGTTGCAGCGCCTCAAGCAAAGCCACGTACTCGGCGACATTATTGTCCTGGTGTCCGATCCATTTTGTGATTCTGATTGTGCCGTTTGTAGAGCCGTCAATCACCACTCCAATCCCGGATGGGCCTGGGTTCCCGAGAGAGCCGCCATCGATGTAGGCCACGAGGTCTGACATTTGCATGAGTGGGCTGGTAACCACCATGCCTGACCTATCGTCTGGCGTCAAGATGTTTACCTGATTCCTCCAATTCCTCCACACACACTCCCGGCAGTTGCTGCTCGCGCCTTCGAGCATCTGTGGACGATCTGTGCAAAAGTGGAAAGAATTTAACAAGTCGTTCATTAAGCAGCAATGATTCAATGGGTTGCATTTCTGCTTCTTGTTGCCAGGCAAGAGGGCGATTGCACCGAAAAGGGGCGTTGACAATCATCGAGTAACTCTCTAAGGTTGCTCCCGTCGACGGCTGAAAGGGTTGGCTTAAATAAAATTTTGCCAGTCCGAAGTAGGCTGAGTGATCAGCTCGGCGGGGCGACCCGATGAGCAGCCAGACCTGAAAAAACCGACGGCTCTGCGAGGAGTAGTTGGGGTTTGGGACCGCGAAAGCGGTGATTGCATCAAGGGCTGTGACGGTGCATGCTTCCACGCTATTGGCTTCCTCGCAGGAGCTGATGGCTAGAGCATAACCAATGTCACAGCCTTTACCATTCCCAGCGTTCTCATTTCCGCACGGCTGGTCTTCCAGGAAATATTCTTCACGGCGTGGCCTATCAGGATAATCTGACCGATAACAATTTATTGTTTCTGAGCTGGACGCAGGGATGAGGCAGATTGCAAATCCGAGGAGTCGTCGCGACGCGCACATTTCACGAGCGCTGAACGAGATCAGGAAACCGAGCACTGCCGAAGAAATTACCGAATTGATCAATCGTGAACTGGACCCCGAAGACCGACCTTTTCAAACGAGAGAGGTGGCTGAGTGGTTGCAGAGCCGCCAGAACGCAGTGTTGACTCTTTATTGGTCAAGGGATCGCGTCCGTAAGTAGTCTTCTCAGGAAGGCGTCGGGCCACATGATGCCGCGACAATGCTCACGAATATTCGTTAAATCTTAATCATCAGTAGTTGGAAAGTTCGAGGTGCGCCGGCTGGAGTTCGGCTCGGGGCGGTGGCGATGGGGTATGAGTCAAGAAGGTAGCCATTGGCCTTGTTAATACCGAGTCGGCCGTATGGTTGTTGAAACATCCCAATTACAGTGCGCCGGGCTAAACCGGCTTGAAGCGGAGGATGAAAGAGCCTTACGAGAAAGGAGTAGCGATCCGCTCGGCCTCGAGTCTTGCGCTGCTACCGCGAGGGACCCAGCGAAGCGTAGATAGAGGATAGGTGGGGTGGGTATTCAGCTCCGAAAAGATGCAATCCGGACGCCGACGTCTTTGTAATGCGCGGAAGGCAACATGAACGGGGGCGATAGCGCGAGTTCCCGCTCAGTCCGGCGTAGTCGAAGACCCCAGACACGCCTAGAAGCTTCAAGCACGAGAACCGGGAGACCTCGCAGACGCCTGCGGCAATAGTGCGTCGCAGGACGGCGGGAGAAGGCTTAGGCCACACGGCCCGCATGTACGTCTGCGAGGAGTCGGACAGCGGCATAGTACCGATGAATCATTCGAACAAAGACGGAAGCACGTCGGCGGAGAGTGAGGAGGGAAGGCTGCTGATCAAGGAGAACACTCTCCACTCGACACGTACCCGACCTAGAGCGGGACCATGCGTGTCCCACGGGGGGGCGGGTGTGCGGACAAGCAGCACGCTTGGCCGTTATTCATCTGCGATAAGAGCCGCATGCGCTAATGAGCGCTCGTGCGGATCCGCGCGGGGGGCGATCAGCAATGGTCGTCCCTACCGCGACCGCAATATAAAAAGGCGCCCACTTTGCGGTAGGGTGTGATTGGTTGGATCACCACTTACTCAAAGGAGCGCCGTTATGAATCAAGAAAAGTATATTGGCATGGACGTTCACCAGGCAACGATCTCGGTTGCTGTCATGGATTCCAAGGGCAAGCTGATCATGGAATGCATCCTGGAAACGAAGGCGGCCACAATCCTAGAGTTTGTCCATGGGCTACGCGGAAGTGTGTCGGTGACCTTTGAAGAAGGAACTTCTGCCGCCTGGTTACATGACCTGCTGAAGCCGCACGTTGCCGAGCTTGTGGTCTGCGATCCGCGAAAGAATGCGCTGCTGAAAGATGGCAGCAAGAGTGACCGGATCGATGCCCGTAAGCTGGCCGAGTTATTACGCGGTAACCAGCTCCATTCCGTGTACCACGGGGAGCATGGGGTGCGTACTTTAAAGGAGTTGGGACGCAGCTACCAGACGCTCACGAAAGATGTCACGCGCGTGATGAGTCGGATCAAGGCGCTGTACCGCAGTTGGGCCATTCCCTGTAGCGGAACGACCGTCTATGCCGCGCGGCATCGCGCCGAGTGGTTGGCGAAGATCGCACAACCCGGAGTTCGTCTGCGGGCGGAACGGCTGTATCAGCAACTGGATCTGCTGCAACCGGTGCGGCAGGAGGCGCGACGCGATCTGCTGCGGGAGAGCCGCAACCATGAGGCCGTGAGAAGGCTGCAGCAGATTCCTGCGATCGGCCCGATTCGTGCTGCCTTGCTGGTGGCCTTGCTGCAGACACTTATTGACCTTGGCGGAGGGGTTCTGAGTGTAAACGCCTTCCATGAGAAGGCCGGTCGGAGTCAAGTGGATTTGTTTTTGTTTTTCATAAGAAGAGCTTTCATTTTGCCGAGTGGCCACTGTCGCCATGCTTCCATCCGCACTCTCGAGGAGCGATTCGTTTTCGCTCGGTGCATGTTGGGCGTTCTCGTTACAGCCGGTGCTGCCATCTGTTTATCGCCCTGTGGTTCTGCGCTTCAGAGTAGAACCCGGGCCAGGCGATTAACGCAGTCACCGGAACTCGGCTTTGGGCTTTTGTCTTTTCTCCTCCGGGAACGGTTTTGACTTTTGTTTTGTCTTTTTGTTCTACGCGGCCGTCGCCACTGTCGTTCCGCTGTTGTGCAACGGTGCGTACACTTCTCCGCTCACCCACAAGTGATGAAGCAACACCGCCAGCTTTCTTGCGGTGGCGACGATGGCTCGCTTCTTGCCGTTTCTTCCCCCACGCTCGGCCAGCTTCAGACCCCAGCGTCGCAGATCACAGTCGATGCCGAATGGTCCCAAGATGTGTTGCGCCCCTTGCACCAGCAACGTTCGCAGATAGGGGTCTCCTTCTTTGCTGATGTGCATCTGCGGTTCCCTCTGGCCCGAGTTTCTGCGTCCTGGTTGCAGGCCCAGATAACAACCCACGTCTCGACTTTTGCCGAAGCGATGCGGGTCCTCCAACGTCAGCATGTACGTCAGCGCGATCAGCGTGCCTACTCCCTTGATCTGCTTCAGCAGTGCTACCTGCGGATAACTCTGCTGGGCCAGATTCTCGATGCGCTCGTTGTATTCCACGATGCGCTCGCTCAGCGACTCAATTGCGTTCAATAGAGGTTCCAGTGCGGCTTGCAGTTCTGGACTCAAGCTTTCGGCTTTCTCCGGATTCAGGTTGCGCACGTTGCAGCTGCGCAATCGCTCCCCGTAACTCTTGGCCAGTCCGCGAGCCGTGTTGACCAGCCCGGTTCGTGCCCGCACCAGCCCAGCGCGCGCCCGAATCAGCGTTAAATCGGCTTGCGCCTTCGCGCTGCGGTGCTTCACCGGATACAGCAACTCGGGATCGATCCGCGCCAGTCGCGCCAGTGTCTGCGCATCCAGCCGATCGTCTTTCTTGCGGCTCTCCCCGATCAGCCGCACCTTGCGCGCATTCGCCACGATCACTTCGTGTCCCGAGTCGCTCAGCAAGCGACTGATCCAAGGTGAATGCGTCCCGATTTCCAGCGCGATGCGACTGCGCGGCATCGTGCCGAAGACTTCTTGCAGTGCTTTCGCTGTCGTCCGCACCCGCTGCTCCGACTGGATCTGGCCGGCTTCATCCACCACGCAGTACCAACTGTTGCGGTCTCCTAGATCCAATCCAATGGTCAGTTTCTGTTGCGAAATATTCCCGCTCCGTGCTGCTGCTCTGGTGCTAACCTTCTTCATTGCCGGTCTCCTTTTTATCTGTGCTTCGAGCACGTCGATAACTTGGGAGCGTACAGCATCCCGTCGGAGACCGGCCTTCTCATCCCATCTGGTTTCGTCAACCATCAAACCACCCCTTATCTAGTGCTGCGGAATAATCACGTTCTTCTGCCTACGCGGTGACTGTAACCGCCGAACGGAAGCCCCGTCCAAGCGGAGCTAAACGGGCCAATAGCGATTTGGCTTTTTTACTTCCGCAATCTGACTTCTGCCATCTTAACTTTCTACGGAGTCGCCTCGAATACAGTGCGGTTGCCGTACGCCCCGCCACAGTACGTTGTGCCGTAGAGATTGTCCTCCGCGTATTGTGATCTATGGGACATAAGTACCTGCGATTCCGACGGAAAACTCGTCGCAACCTTCGCCGCAGACGTACTCCGACTCCGTCAAATACCATTCAGTGCCGTAGCCGTAGACCGGACCGTTGGCATACGAATTGAAGTAAATGTTGCCCCATCCCATTTGATTGGGGGCTGGCATGTCTTCCACGTCATCGATATAAGCTACACCGGCATAGATAAATGTGGGCAGGATGTTAACCCAGTAATTCACTCCCACTCCGAGTTTGATCGGTCTCTGCAGGGCGCACGTGAAGGCGTACTCTCCGCTCCGCGCCGTCGGCGTCGCCGTCATCGTCTTACACTTTGTGGGCTTTTGAAATTCGTTCCCTCCATTCACCGAAGAGACGAAGGTATTGAACTGGTACGTGCCGCCGTCCAGATCACTGGTACCAGTCGCCGATTCGTTAAATGTGACCGAGGTGACGCTTACGTGCTTGTGCAAGAGGTTCCCATCCGATGTCGGAGTAAACGGAACCCATATCTGACCCGAGCACGGTATTTGGTCGTGCTCGCAATATGCCGGTGAATAGGCGTTCCACGTGGCATTGTCGAGAGGGTTGTTAGGATCCGAGTCGCCCGAATACCACAAGCAAGGATTGCACGCCGCCGGCACCGACGCCGGAGTGACTGAGCTAAGACCATGAGTATCCTTCAATGTTTTCGCAGGACGGCTCTGTGCGCTCGTCGCTCCACAAGCCAATACAGCCACGATGACAGCGAATAGAAGTTTTTTCATAGAGTTCTCTCCTAAGATGCTCCGAAAGTTAACCTTTTGATTGTGGTCTGACCAGAAATGCAATTGCAGCAGGGCTGCTCATGTCTGGGTCGATCATTTACGTGAACTGGCGAAATGGCTCGAACTTTATCACCCGGCCACTGGCGCACGCCCCTCGCGATGAAAGCTACGGAACCACTTTGAATTTCCTTGTTCAGGGTTCTGTTGGGTCCCGCGATTCATCCGGGGAATGTGGTTTTCTCCTTTCCCCGAGACAATTCTGGCTGATGGAAATGAGTGGCCCGAAAACTTAGGCATTCGCCTCAGGGGGTGCTGCGTCTCAACAGGCGGGGACTACTCTTCGGAGAGGCGAGACGCATTCATGCGAACACAACTTACCGCGTCTTGTCAGTGAGAAAGGCCACATCCCGATGTGCGGTGGTTCGCCAAGGGCCGCAGTTCAGGGCCACGCCAAAGCCTTAACTGTTGCAAAATCGCGATTACACGCATTGACCGGGTTCTGAGTGTAAACGCCTGTGGCTGTTGAAAAACTAGGTCGCGGCAAAGTCTTTTTGGCTCTGTAGGGGTTGCTGCTGCCGAGTTTCGCTTCGCTCACTTCGGCTAGGTAGTGGCCGCCAGAGCGGATGTTGTCGGTTGGCTGAGGAACCGCACTAGTCGCTTGATGTTCTGCGCAGCCGCTGCCAGAAAGAACTGCTCTCGAACGAACTTCATGCGTCGGAGGCGCAAGCGGCGCAGTCCGATCTGATTCTTCAGTTGCGCAAACAAAGCCTCGACTTTCTTTCGCTGTCGTTGCGCCGTGGAAAACTCGGGTGTGTTCGCCAACTCCCGCGCGCGTTGTCGTGCCGACTCATGGATGTGAATGGCGAGATATTTATATCGTCCACTCGTGCAGTGCGCTTTTTGTGAGCATGCTCCGCAGCGTTTCGCGCTGCCGATATAGGCATGGGCACGATTGCGAACGTTCAAGCCAACGTAGTTCAGTTGCTCTCCCGCAGGACAACGGTAGCGATTGCTCTCGGGCTGATAGGTAAATCGCTCGGGGCCATAGCCGGGATTGTTCTTTCTCCGAGCACTGTCTCGCGTGCGCATATAAGGGGTGATGCCGCGATCCAGCAACCATTGCAGAAACTCCCCATTGCCATAGGTCGTATCGGCTGCTACCGATTCTGGCTCTCGTCCCTGCCATTGCGTAAAGCGAGTGAGCATGTCCTGCGCGGCCACCGTTTCTTGACTCATCCGTGCCGCCGTCGCTTGTACTCCCACGATTACGCAACTGTGATTGTCCACCAGGTAGTTGTCGTAGTAACCGAGACGCGCCGGCGTGCTGCCTTTGGTGGCATAGGTGGAATCGGGATCGGTCGTCGACACCAGTTCTTGCGTATTCACCGGTTCTTCCACCGGGTTCTGCTGCTCCACCTCCTTCAGATACTGCCGCAGCGTGTAATGGACCTCTGCAGCTTCCATCAACTGCTCGCGTGGAATGCGGCTCTGCTTGGCCGCATTGGCTTCCACGAAACTGCCGTCCACCGACAGGTTGTCGCCGCGCACCAGCCCTACCTCCACACACTGCTGCACGATCTGTTCAAACAACTGCTCGAACAACTTTGACTCTTGGAATCGTCCGTGCCGGTTCTTGGAGAACGTCGAGTGATGCGGAATCTCTTGATCGAAACTCAGTCCCGTGAACCAACGCCACGCCAGATGCATGCGCAGTTCCTCGACCAGTTTGCCCTCGCTGGTGACACCGTACAGATAACCAATCAGCAGAATGCGCAGCAGAAGTTCGGGATCAATCGAAGGTCGGCCCGTGTCGCTGTAGCTCTCCTTCAATCGCTCCTGCACAAAGTCAAAGCTGATGTGCTTATCGATCAGCCGTAGCAGATGGTTCTCAGGAACCTGGTCTTCCAGACGGAAGTAGTAAAACAGCGACTCTGAGCGAGCGTGGTGTCCCATCATGAGCAGCAGGCCTCCGAGCATGGCGATGAACAGCAGCATCAAGAACTCTCGCCTGCTTATAACCGGAACCCTGCTTCACCACAAGCATCAACTCAGAGACTTTTTCAACAGGTACGCCTGATTGCAACAGTTGAGAAATTAGCCCACGTTTGTCTGCCATAACAATGTATAAGTGGTCAGCAACTGGGCCCGGTCAGCATGGAAAGCTCCTCAATTCGCCTTATCGTGGTAGAGGATTTCGTGCCCTTCCGCCATTTTATTTCCAAGACCCTGGCGAAATGGCCGACGTTGCAGATCATCTGCGAGGTTTCCGACGGAGTAGAAGCAGTTCGGCAAACGGAGGAACTGAAGCCGGATTTGATTCTCCTTGATATTGCTCTCCTAACGCTAAATGGCATCGCAGCCGCTCGACAAATTCGCGAGCTTGCTCCGGACTCCAAAATCATCTTCGTGACTCAGGAGTCCTCTCCCGACGTGGTGCAGGAAGCTCTTAGGTTGGGGGCACTGGGCTACGTTCTGAAAACAAGGGCTGCAATCGACCTATTACCTGCTATCGAAGCGGTTCTTGAGGGCAGGCAGTTTGTCAGTAGCGGTTTGATTGCCGGTGGCCCTGGCTAAGCTGCTCAAGCCCCAGTGGGACAAGGGAGGAGGACATTGGGAACATCCCCTTTTTGGGTTGAGGCAGCACTTTTCGGAGAACACATTGCAAGCAGCGCCAATTCGGTTTCCGGGGTGGTGAACCGCGAATAGCCGCACCCCAGGCAAACCAAAAGCTTCGGGAATAGCAGAAGGCCGGGACGATCAACGTTTCTGAGGCCGCTGAGATGGATGTTTATCTCAGCAGGAAATTCCGCCTGCGTGTCCGACGCACAGTGTGGGCAATACACAATCCACCTCCCAGAGCCGATAAGGGTACGTGACCAAGGGACGCCTGTCTGTTCAAAATTGCACACTTTCGCAGGACGCCCGTCATGCGTGACTGCTTCCGTAGCTGCGGCACTCAATCCGCTGCAATCAATCGACGGTCACGATGCGGCGTTGTACGAGGCTGTCCCGAGTTGAGTTCGCACTTCTCGCCCGGCCCAGCGCCACAAGTCGGGCAGGAAATGGCCTGTACCTGTTCTAGAGTGGGTTTCTTGGCCTGCATGGTTGTTGTTGATCGTACCGCAATCCGAGGGAAGAAAAATGGTCAATTGTGCACAAGAACTCGAATAATTGTCGCAAATTCGCGCTTCGTCAGGCTCAGAATGTGTTTCCGTGGTGATGGAAAAGAGCGTGCACCAGTTCTTGCCTGAGTTTCATCCGTTTGGACCGCCGTTCTTCAACCTCTCTCAGGGTCGGCGGTTCCAGCGCGGGAGCCCGCTGCCCCCGGTTGAGAACTAGTAGCTCTTTGATGAGAACTGTCACGTGCTCAGAAACATCACTCATAAACACACTCTGCCCTTTGGCGAGCGCCCAACTTCTCGACAATGCGGCAGTGCGAGATGGTTTCGCCGATTGTCTAGTCGAGCAATCGTAGGCGTGATGCGAGGACAAGTCAATGAAAGCGATGTGGTTGGTCGGGCCTCCGAGGATTGTTGTCGATAAATCGCAATTTCACGTGCGCCGTGGAAAGGCGCTGGATGACTGCGGGTGAAAGTCCCGCCCGGGAACTTGGTTCGCTCCACCCGGAAGTGACCTGACCGGGGATTTTTGTACCAGGTGGGATGAGAGAAAATCCACTTGGAGAGCGGCCCTTGGCGATAGAATCGGCGGCTAAAAGAAAAACTCATCCTGACTTCACTGGCACTGCTTCTGCACGGAGTCTTTGAGCTTTCCTTGACTCTGTTTCTTCAGCAGGTCATCGAGAGCTTTGGCCTTCGCGTCTGGCTTTTGTTGCAGAATCGCTTGGTAGGTCTTCAGAACGCTTTCCACAGCAGCGAGATTTGTCGCCTTCGTGTCGGCGGCTTTGTCTGGATTCTCGATCTGGAACGCACCGCTGGCCAGCATGTACTGCCGCGTGATCGCGTGCGAGTACGTGTATTTCATCCCGTTGAACTCGCTCAGCAGAGCCGGGCACAACAGCACATGGACATCGTGCACATCACTGAGCCGTTTGAATGCAGCTTCGCCTTGCTGGTTCACGCTGTCGTCCAAAGGAGCGCTCTCTAACTTGTGAGTGATTTCGACCCATTGTGTCCGTTCTCCTGGCGTTGAAGTTTCCTGAGCTGTTGCTATCTGTGGGGTCACCAAACATAGAACGCCCAATACTAGGCAGATGCGAACTGATTGTCCGTTCCGCATTTTTCCTCCGAGATATCACCAATCTGACTTTCACGGGATAAGTGATACACAAAAAGAGACGACGAATAGGAGTACCGACGATGTAAGAAGCCACCAGCGAGACGCCCCCTTTCCAGCGAGCACACAAGGCACGGCAACAAGAAAGGAGGCAAATCCCCAACGTGCCCACGCCGCGAATAGCATGCTATCGCGGCTAATCTGAGGCCAGCACCAGAATCCAACAAATAAGGCTCCCTGCACTGTAACGGCGATGAAACCAGCAAGTGCCGCCACGCGGCGCCACATTGAAAGTTGCGTTTTCCGGCCATCGCGGCACCACTTCCAAAGCGCGTATCCAAGGGTAGCCAAAATGGTCAGACTTAGCGCCACAAGGAGAACTGCACCCGCGACGATGTGCATCGGTGCCATGTGGTTACTCAGGAACGGCCCCCCGATGAACGTCCTCCGCGTGGCCTAGGGTGTTCGAGTGGGGATCAACGTGGAAGCCGCCAGTGCGGGGTACGTTGGCCAACGGATCTAGCGGTACCATGCCAGGCTGATCGTACGGAACCGAAAGATGCGGTGAATTCAAGGGGCCACCAAATCTGTGCTGTGTTGAGAAGGGATGCCCGAGCAGAAGGGCCACGTCATGAATCGAGACGCCAGCCATCAGCAGACTGACGCTGAATGTGTTCCTGAACATGTGGCTCTTCCCTTTTACCTCGGCGCGTTCGAAGACGCGTCGAAGTGCTCTCTGATAATCGGCGACCGCGCTCTTCGGCGTACCGCGGCCCGACCAGAAGAAGTATTGCGCGTTTTCGTTGACGATGGCTCGGAGTTTTGCAGCGACCTCGGGCGGCAGCGTGACAGAGACAGGCGTGCCGGTCTTCGCCCGATAGAGGAATAGGCTGTCATCATCATTGTGCAGGCGCGACCGTTCGAGCGTCACCGCATCGCGGATCGCAAGACCGCTCCACCGCATCAGCAGAACCAAAGCATGGAGTTTGCTGCCGAATCGTTCCTGCTGAGCCGTCTTCTCAATCTTCTCGAATTGCTCAGGCGTGAACCAACTCGTCGGCGTCTGGGTGACTTTGATTCGTGAGAGACCGACGGCGGGATTCTGTTTGAGCCAGCCGAGCCCGACTGCCCATTTAAAGAACCCTCTAACGCGCTCCTGCTTTTTTGAGGCGGCGAGAGATTTGTCCGTCCATGTGCTTCGCCACTTCTGGAGGAGCGGGAGGGTGATCTGGTCGATTGTGCTGATGGACTCTTTCTCGCAGAACGGCAGCAGGCTCTTCTCGAAAATCAATTCGAGCTTCGAGATCGTCTCCGGGGAGAGTCGCTGTGCCTCTTTGTCCGCGATGTACGATTCGACGGCCTGTTTGACCGTCACACCCTGAGCGCTGGGATTCTTGCCAGCGTCGACCAGCGCCTGAAGCTCGTACGCCTTCCGGGTTGCGACATCGAAGGAATCCGTCTTCAGGGTCTGCCGGTGGACGCGACCGTTGTCGCTCCACTGGGCGAAACTTCGGGCAGTAGCAGCGGTTGAAACTTTCTTTGGCTTTGTGCTGGCAGTTCAGCCGGTGGCGAGTGAAAATGTTGACTGTCTTACCCACGCTTGCCCATCCTTTCCCGTGAGACGAGTATCACGGATGGGACAGCGTTTGTATTCAGTACTTTAGTTATGGTGGAGGCGGCGGGAGTCGAACCCGCGTCCGAAAATGTTACTGGTCAAGAGACTACATGCTTATTCCAGTTCATGCCCTGGGCATTACCCCAGGACGTTCGCGACGGCTGCTCAGAACGGACAAGAAACAGTCGGCGCTAGCCTGTGATCTTAGCCTCCCTGCCCAGACGTAGCAGAGAAGAGCGGCCCGCTGTGTGACGTCCTGACCGCAGCCCACGGGCGAAGCCGCGGAGGACGGCAACTTAATTAATTAAGCTGCGTATGCCATCTGTTGATTGGCAATTATCATTTTGCCCACGATTACAGGTGCGAGCACCCTGGCATGCCTCTTGGCCGCAAGCATCTCCGTCGAAGCCGTGACGCCCCCACTGGTGGGAATTGGCCTTTAAAGAACTAGTTCTATTCTCGGCGTGAAGTGGTGGGAAGTCAAATATCGGAAGCACGTCCTAGGCGTCAGATTTTAGGACTTGGAAAAGCTGTCTTGGTTTGCCCTTCCTAGCCCCGTTTTGCCTTTCCTGACGCCTGCTTTTCCCGGTGTTTCCTGCTTTTCCTAACACCTGTAGCCTGCGACCTGCCTTCTACGGTTAGTCAATGGTGATTGTGGCAGTGATGAATTTGGTGGAATCGGTCACTGAAGTTGCGGTAACGGTCACGCTGCCGCCTGTCGGAACTGTCGCCGGGGCCTGATAGGTGGTCGGAACATTGCTCGCAATGGGGTCTGGGGAAAAAGTTCCGCAGTCTTTGGCGGGAAGGCAGGAGAAAGTTACGCCCGCGTTCTTGGGATCGTTAGTGACGATGGCAGCAATGCCGGATGTCGCGCTGGTCTCGAGCGCAGCGGGCGGCGGAAATCCGGTGCTGAATGTCACGACAATTGCCGGCGCCTGATATTTCGGATCGCCGCACGCGACTAATGCAGCAATCGCGGCCATGGCGATCATCGCCCAGACCGCCAGGATTTTCGTTGGAAAAACGTTCATGGAATGATTCGATGCAATACGCAATACGGGAGTCTAGCACGGGCGGATAGAGCGCGAGACAGTCTGCAGCGGCCCTATCCAAAACGTCATGCACACTTTGCCACGGTTGTTCGTGATTCTGATTGCGCTAGAATCAGGCAGAGGGCCGCACTTCTGCTTCCGAAGACTCCATGACCGATATCGCCCGCCTTTTTCAGGCCTTTCTAGCCCCGGCTCTTTTCGTTTCCGCAACCTCTTTATTGATCCTTTCGATCAACGTTCGGCTCATGGGTATCGTCAGCCGCTTGCGGCAGTATGTGCACGCGAAGCACGATGCCGCCAAGAACAATCGACTGCAGGAGGCGGAAGCCTATACCGCCCAGATCAACGCCATCGAGCAGCGAGCGGAAATGATGCGCCGTTCGTTTCTATTGGTCCTTATTTCTTTGGTGGGAACAATTGCGGCCTGCCTGCTCCTGGGAGTCGGCCTTTACTGGGCCCAGGCCGCGGTAGCGGCCGTCATCGTCTTTGTGCTCGCTCTGCTTTGCCTGTTGGCGGGAACCCTCTACTACCTCCGCGAGGTCACGCTGGCTCTGAGTTCCGTACATGAGGAGGCGCGTGACGCCCGTTTCATGGACCTCGGCGGCCAGCCCGAACGTCGAATTCGCGATCCCTTGTGAAAATTTCTCCGTCAGTTCCTCTGGGGTTATTGGGTGAGCCGAGGGTTGATTTCAGATGAACCGATCGCCCGATCGCCCAATGACCCGATATCTCTTCCCTTGTCAACAAATTGTCAAATCTATGTCACTTTCTATCCGAAAGTGCCCTATTCCGCTGATATCACGCTACAGTTTGGAGGTATGATGCAAGCCAAATATGGCGCGGGGTCGGTCGTGTTTAAGAACACATCTTCGGCAGCGGTAGGGGCGGCGACAATGACGATGGAGGCGGCGCCGGCGGGCGCGGAACGAATCCTGGTGATCGAGGATGATCGCGCCGTGCAGAAAGCTCTCAAGCGACTCTTTGAAGCGGAGGGCTTTGCGGTCGACATTGCGGGGAACGGAGCCGCGGGGCTGGTGATGTTTCGGGCCGCCGCGCCTTCGGTGCTAGTGCTCGACCTGAGTTTGCCAGGCACGCCCGGTCAAGACGTCTGCCGGGAGATCAGCCAGGCTGATCCCTCCCTTCCTATCATTATTCTGAGTGCGCGAACCGAGGTGATGGATAAGGTGCTGCTGCTCGAGCTCGGTGCGCACGACTACGTGACCAAGCCCTTCAGCCCGCGCGAACTTCTGGCGCGCGTGCGCAGCGCGATGCGGCGCTCGCCATCCACCAGGACTCCGCTTACTCAGACGTTCGAATTTGGCGACGTTAAGGTTGATTTCACGAAAATGGAATTGTGGCGCGATGCGAACCTGGTGCAGCTGACTTCGCAGGAATTTAAAGTGTTGAAATTCATGATCCAGAACGCCGAGCGCGTCCTCTCGCGCGAGGAACTGCTCAATCACGTTTGGGGATACAGGAATTACCCGAGCACCCGCACCGTGGATAATCATATTCTGCGCCTGCGGCAAAAGTTAGAGAAGGACCCGGCAAACCCTCAGCACTTCCGCACCGTGCACAGTTCGGGTTATAAATTTGTGCCGTAAGTGGGGCAAGGTCAGAGATGAGAGGTCGGATTGCAGAGGTAAAGGCCTCGTGATTTTCACCTCTGCAATCTGACCTCTTACCTCTGACCTCTTGTAACATCTTCAGTTATCTCTTTTTGAGGCCTGACCATGGCTGGAATTCGGCTGCGTACCAAGTTCCTGCTCTCCATGGTGGCAGTATCGGCGGCTCTCACGTTCGCAACCCTCCTTGTGGTGCGGCATACAGTGGAGCAAGAAGTGCGCCTCGGCATCCAGCGCGATCTCGACAATTCCGTTTCTGCGTTCCACAATTTTCAACAGCAACGCGAGGTCACGCTGGAGCGATCGGCGGCCCTCCTCGCCGACCTGCCAAATGTCCGTGCTCTGATGACCACGCACGACCCGGCAACCATCCAGGACGCCTCCCGCGACCTATGGCAACTGGCAGGCAGCGACCTGCTCTTGCTCGCCGATGCCTCTGGCAAGGTGATGGCGCTGCAAGCCACTCCACCCGAGATTACCGTCCGCGACGGACAGGATTTCTTCCCGCATGTAGTTGCGCCCGATGAGATGCGCCATTGGTGGTATGTCGAAGGCCATCTCTATGAAGTGTTTCTCCAGAATATTTATTTCGGTCCAGCCAGCGGACAACACGTTCTGGGATATTTGCTCCTCGGTTACGAAATCGACGACCGCTTTACCCGCGACCTGAGCCGCGTCGCCGCGAGTGAAGTTGCGTTTCGCTATGGGGACCTGATCGTACGCAGCACTCTCAAGCCTTCCCAGGAATCGGAACTACGGCATGTGTCTCCGAGAACCGCTGCCGGCGGCCCGCCGCGAGGCGATGAAATTCGGTTAGGTGGAGAGCTTTTTCTAGTGACGTCGGTCGACTTGGCCACAGCGGGCGACCGAACTCTGAATCTCTGGGTCCTGAAATCATTCGATCAGGCCACGGCCTTCTTGAGCAGTCTTAACGAACTGCTGCTGGCGCTCGGGTTAGCTGCGGTGCTGGCTGGCAGCTTGCTGGTCTTTCTGATTTCGCACACCTTCACGCGGCCGCTCGAAAATCTGGTGGCCGGAGTGCGAGCCCTCGAACTCGGCGACTATGCCTATCCCTTGCACGCGCGCGGCGGAGACGAAGTTGCCGAGGTCACCGGAACCTTCGACCGCATGCGAACAAATCTCCAGCGCACTCAGCGCGAGTTGCTCGACGCTGAACGGCTCGCCACCATTGGCCGAATGGCAAGCTCGATTTCGCACGATTTGCGGCATTCTCTGGCAGCCGTTGTCGCCAACGCTGAATTCCTTTGCGAGAGCAATTTGACGCCATCGCAGCGCGAAGATCTTTATGCGGAGATAAGAATCGCGGTCGATCAGATGACAGAGTTGATCGAGTCTCTGCTGGAATTCTCCCGCACGCGAGAGTCATTGCGTCCCACCTACGGTGACGTGCGATCGGCCGTGGAGCGGGCGGTGCAGGGCGTCAAGGCCCACCCGGAGTTCCAGCGCATTCGAATCCGCATCGCATCTGACGGCTCGACCGAGGGCTGGTTCGATTTCAAAAAGCTCGAACGCGCCCTTCTCAATCTGCTGCTCAACGCTTGCGAAGCGGTTTCATCGGACTCCGGCAAAATTGATATTGCACTGCGGCGCCAGGGCGAAAATCTCGAAGTTCGCATTGAAGATAATGGTCCGGGGATCGCAGAAGCCGTGCGGGACCGGCTGTTCGAGCCGTTTGTGAGCCATGGCAAGGAAAATGGGACGGGCATGGGGCTGACAGTGGTGCAGAAGATTCTGCAGGACCATGGCGGGGATGTTGCGGTAATCCAGACGTCAAGTTCAGGAACGACATTCCGCTTGAATATTCCGCTAAGTCCATCGACGGAAAATGTTCTGGCCGCCCGCCATGCGACCTAGACGGCACAATCTCTGTGGCGCACTCTTGGATAGGAAGAGCTTGGGCCACGTCTGTGTGGAGCGGACACTCCTGTCCGTTGCCGTTGCCCTTGCCTTTGACTTCTTGATTCTGAACGATCAGGAACGACCGATCCGGGTATCCATATGCGGACGAGCAGCGAGGCGAGTACGAGTGACTGCAATGTAATTTGCAGCGTGATGCAGGAGGAAAAATGAGCACGAGCGAGTTGGCGAAGTTCAAACGATCGCATTGGGGCTTGCTAATATGCGCTGTACTATGGGCCGCCTCCGGGGTCGCGCAGGAATCTGCGACGCGCACAGAACCAGCTTCTCCCGCTGCCCGCTCAGAATCATCCGCTGAACCGCTCAATGACTCCGTCCGTGAGTTGCGCGAGCAGGTGCGCCAGTTGCAAGTGGCCGTTGCGGAGATGCGATCCGACTGGCAAAGTGCTCGCGAGGAAACGAGTGAACTGCGCCGCGAACTCAACGAAGTTCGCGCTGGCGCTGGGTTACGGCCCGCGGTCTCGCGAGAGGCGATGCTTCAGCCAAGCATTGCAAGTCCAGTGAATGCACCGCAGAACGAGT
The DNA here is from genome assembly GCA_963800565.1 of uncultured Acidobacteriaceae bacterium. Classification (GTDB taxonomy): domain Bacteria; phylum Acidobacteriota; class Terriglobia; order Terriglobales; family Acidobacteriaceae; genus Acidiflorens. The sequence continues at coordinate 373,985 of CAWDBM010000004.1, read as the reverse complement.
CGCTAGGAAATCAGCCACCACAAATCCCTCCAGACGATCAAAAGAAAAGTGAGCGCGCGGCGAGCATCGAAGAGGAGTATCAGCTGCTCAGCGGAAAAATCGACGATCAGTATCAGACAAAAGTGGAGAGCGCTTCGAAATATCGCGTGCGGCTCTCGGGTATCGTGCTCATGAATCTGGTGAGCAATCAGGGAGTGGTTGACAGCATCGACATCCCGACCCTGGCCTACGCCCGTCCAGCAGGCGATTCCGGCGGAAGTTTCGGAGCGACGCTTCGCCAGTCCGAAATTGGATTTGAAACCTTCGGACCCAACGTGGCGGGTGCGAAGACCAGAGCTGACCTGCAACTCGATCTCGCCGGCGGATTCCCTGCCGTTCCCAACGGAATTAACTCCGGCATCGTGCGCTTGCGCACGGCCACTATGCGCATGGATTGGACGAACACCTCTGTAGTGGTTGGGCAGGATGCACTCTTTTTTTCGCCAAATTCACCGACCTCTTTCGCTTCGCTCGCGATCCCAGCGCTCACCTATGCGGGCAATTTGTGGAGTTGGGTGCCGCAGATACGCGTCGAACACAAAATCGCGTTCAGCGAGAACTCGAGCCTGCTTTTCCAGGGAGGAATCCTCGATCCTTTAACCGGGGAGACGCCGGGCGCTCCGCCAGGTGCGCCGGCGGGCGACAGTTACTATCGGCAAGCCGGACCGGGAGAACAATCCCGTCAGCCCGCCTACGGCACGCGCATCGCGTGGACGAAAAATATTTTCGGACAGCCGCTGCGACTAGGCGCCGGAGGATACCACAGCCGGCAGGATTACGGTTTCAATCGCAACGTCGATGGATGGGCGGGGATGACTGACGTAGAACTGCCGCTCAGCCAGCAGCTATCGTTGAGCGGAAAATTCTATCGTGGCCGGGCCGTCGGCGGCCTGTACGGCGCATTCGGCCAAAGTGTCTTGTTCAGCGGTGATCCCACGGTGGCCACAACTCAAGTGCAAGCTTTGAACTCGATTGGCGGCTGGGCGCAATTAAAATACCGGCCCGCGAATAAATGGGAGTTCAACGCAGCCTTTGGCATGGATAATCCCTATGCCAGCGATCTGAGATATTTTCCCTATGCGCAGAGTTATGGGGATCCTTCACTGGCGAAAAATCAGGCTGGTTTTGTGAATTTCATTTACCGACCTCGTTCGGACATTTTATTTTCCGCCGAGTATCGGCGCCTGAAAACCTATTCCCTCACCGATGGCGCAAACGGCGCGGGACATTTGAACCTAATGATGGGCGTTCTTTTTTAAAAGCAATGAGTCACATAAGAATCTTGATCTGGGTCGCAGTATTATGGACGGGCGCATTCGTCATGCCGCCCTGCGCGACGACACAGCTCACCGCCACAACCGTGCGCGGACGCGTCGAGGTGATCGGTGCCGCTAGGGCTGCCAAGCCAAAGCACGAGACCCTCCCCGGGACGGTAGTGTGGCTGACTCCACAGACCTCGACCGCGAGAGGGGCCAAAGCCGCTGACGCGACCTCAGGGGCGGATCCAATTCCGGCGGCAAGCCCGGCACAAGTGCCGCGGCTGGCGCAGAAAAACAAGAGCTTCATCCCGCATATCTTAGTCGTGCAGGCCGGTTCGATGGTGGAGTTTCCCAATCGCGATCCTTTTTTCCATAACGTCTTTTCGCTTTTTGAGGGTAAGCGGTTTGATCTCGGACTGTACGAGGCGGGAACAACCCGCATGGTGCGCTTCGACCGGCTCGGCATCAGCTATATTTTCTGCAATATTCATCCCGAGATGAGCGCCGTGGTGATCACGATTGCAACCCCGTTCTACGCGATCTCAACTCGCGACGGTCAGCTCAGCCTCGGCGGCGTTCCCTACGGGCGTTATATCTTGCATATCTGGAGCGAGGGCATGGGCCCGGAAAACGCGCAGCCTATGACGCGCGCGATCACGATCGGCGCGAACGCTTCCTCGCTGGGAGTGATTCGAGTTCCCGAGGTGAACGGCGAGCACATGGCGCACAAGAATAAATACGGACGCGAATATGATGAGCCTACGCCGAACAGTTCAGTCTATGAGCAGCAACGTTAAGCCTGACGAAGCAGTCAGGCTCCAGGTTGAAATGGCAAAACGAAAACAGCGCTGGCTAATCAATCTCTATCCGCCGTTCCTCGGCGCAGGTATCCGCATAACCCGCCTGCAACCGGATTGGAAGGCGATCGATGTCGAGATGAAGCTGACTTTCTGGAATCGCAATTACGTCGGCACTCATTTCGGCGGCTCGCTTTACGCTATGACCGATCCCTTTTATATGCTGATGCTCATCGAAAATCTCGGGCCCGGTTACGTCGTGTGGGACAAATCCGCGGGCATCCGCTTCCGCAAGCCGGGAAGAGGCAAAGTGGTCGCGGCCTTCCGCCTGACGGATGAGCAGATAGAAGACTTGCTTGCGGAATTGAAAATCCAAGGCAAAATCGAACCCACCTTTACCGTGGAAGTAAAAGATGAAGCGGGAACGGTAATCGCTGAAGTAGACAAGGTGTTACACATTCACAAGAAGCGAATCGATGGACCATAGCCGTGAGCAGTGTACTAATTCCACAGAATTCCACACGCCCGCGCTTGTAGCGCCGCTGTCCCGGCGGCTGTCCAGTGGGCATCTTGCCCGCCGAGGCGAGGGCGAGGACGCCCTCGGGACAGCCGGCAAGGATGCCGGCGCTACTCTTCGCAACCAACTCGAAAACTTGCGATCTCATCGTTGGCACGTCACAGGCGGTAGTGATTCAGGACACGGAGTCCCGCCCATCCTCATGTTCTAATAAGTGTGTCTCCGAATTCAACGCTTGGGGGGAGATTTCGATGAGTATACGCAAGTGGTCAAAATCGAATGCCAACTACGGGCGAAGGCTCGTCCAATCCGGAATTGAGGGAGTGCGATCGGCCAGCAAAGAATTCTTCGACGAGGAATCTCTCGTCTCTGATCTGTCTGACTCCGTTCGAAGTGCCCTCGCCCCTGCCGTCGTGGGTGCGTGCATCGGCGCGCTGGGAGGCGGTTCAGCATCCCGCCAGAAGTCCGTAAGCCGCGCGTTAGTGTTTGGCCTGCTCGGAGGCGCGATCGGACTGGGCGCAGGTCGCCGCCGCTTGACCGCCAGCGCTGTCGGTGGTGCCCTAAGAAATATCGGCCGCGTGCGCGATGAGCAGTGGTTGATCAAACATCCGATTAACTACGCGTAGAACTGTCTCGGATGACACCCATATCGCCCTTGATCAGGCGGTCGCAGACTGCTTTCTAAGCAGACTCCAAGACTCTCGCGCAATCATCCAATCTTCCTGCGCATGAATGACCAGAACGCGCACCGCCGCATCCGCCGCTGCAATGTCTGCGTCGCCCTTCATTTTTTCTGGCGATTGCGCGTTTTTCTCGCGATCAAGCGTCACGCCTGCAAATCCTAGACTCTCGCACGCAGCGGCGCGGACCTCGTGCGAGTTTTCGCCCACGCCCGCGGTGAATACGAGCGCGTCGATGCCGCCGAGGACCGCAATCAGAGCTCCGATCCCCGAGCGCAAGCGATGTACGTACATGTCAAACGCCAGTTGGGCACGGGCTTTCATCGGATCGCCGCCATTTCGCGTGGCCGCGAGAACCTCTCGCATATCGCCCGAGATTCCAGAGATCCCCAGCAGTCCCGATTTTTTATTGAGCACGTCATCGAGCTTTTCGTCGAGAAAGTGTCTCTGCCGCATCAGATAAGTCAGAATGCCGGGGTCGACCGAACCCGAGCGCGTACCCATCATCAAGCCCTCGAGCGGAGTAAAACCCATCGTCGTATCCACGCTTCGACCTTCGCGAATCGCGGCCAGCGAGCAACCGTTGCCCAGGTGGCAAGTGACCAGCCTCAGCGAGTTTAGATTCCGGCCCAGCATTTGCGCCGCCCGCTCCGCGCAATATTGATGATTGATGCCGTGAAATCCGTAGCGTCGAATTCCCTGCTCGAACCATTCATAGGGCCCGGGATACGTGGCCGCCGCCAGTGGCATCTGATGATGAAATCCAGTGTCGAAGACGGCAACCTGCGGAACCGGTCCCAGCACCTTCGCAACGATCTCCATGCCCTCGAGTTCGGCGCGATTGTGCAGCGGAGCAAAGACGGAAACCTTCTCGATCTCCGACTTGACTTCAGCCGTAACTATCGCAGGCTCGAAATAATGCGGGCCGCCGTGAACCACGCGATGCCCCACCACATCGATTGCAGCAGGGCCCGAAATCGCCTTCGTCTTTCCGTTCCACAAAGTGTCGAGCAAGCGCTTGATGGCTTCGCCGCGCGAAGTCACCGCGGCAACGTCGCTTACTGTAACGCCCTGCGAATTCTTAATGTAGTAATGCGCCTGCTCATCGATCCACTCGACCTTGCCCTCCCACAAACACGCGAGTGGGTCGTCGGGCAGCGGATCGCCGATTTCATAAACGCAACTCTTCTGGCTGCTGGAACCGGAATTGAGAACGAGCACCTTCAATGAGCGACACCCTTAACCACCAAGGCACACGAAGGCAATTCCTGCAAACGACCTTCGTGCTACTTTGTGTCCTTGGTGGTTCGCGATTTTTCTCCGTTTTGTGCGAATTCTAGTAAGGCCAGGTCCAGTCGCGAATCTCCGGCATGTCGTCACCGCGTTCGCGAATATATTGTTTATGCTCGACCAGTTTGTTGCGCAACATCTGCTTGAAGTGGCCTCCCACTTTCTGCAGCCGCGGCACTCTGTCCACCACATCACCGGCGAGATGGAAGCGATCGAGGTCATTCATCACCGTCATGTCGAAAGGCGTGGTGGTTGTCCCCTCTTCCTTGTAGCCGCGCACATGCATATTGTCATGATTGTGCCGCCGGTAAGTGAGCCGATGAATCAGCCAGGGATAGCCATGATAGGCGAAGATAATCGGCTTATCGACGGTAAACATTGAATCGAAATCTACGTCGGAGATGCCGTGCGGATGCTCGCTCGACGGTTGAATGGTCATCAGATCAACGACATTCACCACCCGAATTCTGATGTCGAGAAAATGCTGCCGCAAAAGATCGACTGCCGCCAAAGTTTCAAGCGTCGGCACGTCGCCCGCGCAAGCCATCACGACATCAGGCTCGGCGCCTTGGTCGGTGCTGGCCCAGTCCCAAATGCCGATGCCAATCGTGCAATGCTCGATCGCCGCCTCCATACTGAGGAACTGCAAGGCGGGCTGCTTGCCGGCAACGATCACATTGACGTAATGCCGACTGCGCAGGCAATGGTCGCCGACAGAAAGCAGGCAGTTGGCGTCGGGTGGAAGATAGACGCGAACAACATCAGCCTTCTTATTGATCACGTGATCGATGAAGCCGGGATCCTGATGGGTGAATCCGTTGTGATCCTGCCTCCATACGTGCGAAGTCAGCAAATAGTTGAGTGAGGCGATCGGACGCCGCCACGGAATCTCGCGCGTCACCTTCAACCACTTGGCATGCTGATTAAACATGGAATCCACAATGTGGATGAAGGCCTCGTAGCAGGAAAAAAAGCCGTGGCGCCCGGTAAGCAGGTAGCCCTCAAGCCAGCCCTGGCACATATGCTCGCTGAGCATCTCGAGCACGCGACCGCCGCGCGATAGATGTTCGTCCACCGGAAGAATCGTCTCCATCCATTCTTTGTCCGTGACCTCATAAAGAGCATCCAGGCGGTTCGACGCAGTCTCGTCCGGTCCGAAGACGCGAAAGTTTTTCGCATCGGCGTTCAGCTTCATCACGTCGCGCAAGAATCCTCCGAGCACGCGCGTGGCCTCCGCATTCTCGGTCCCCGGCTTTGGAACGTTTACCGCATACTCGCGAAAGTCGGGCATGATCAGATCGCGCAACAGCACGCCGCCATTCGCATGCGGATTCGCCCCCATGCGCCGATCGCCCTTGGGAGCGAGTTCGGCGAGTTCGGGAATGAACTTGCCATTCTTATCAAACAATTCCTCGGGCCGATAACTCCGCATCCAATCTTCGAGAATCTTCAAATGCCCCGGCTTCGACCGCAGGTCGGCCACCGGCACCTGATGCGCCCGCCACGTCCCCTCAATCTGCTTGCCGTCGACCACCTTCGGCCCAGTCCATCCCTTCGGACTGCGCATCACGATCATCGGCCAGGCTGGCACGGCGGAACTTTCCTCCCCATCGCCGCTTCGCGCATTCTCCTTACGCTCCGCATCTTGAATCGATCGAATCTCATTCACAACACCGTCCAGCGTTCCCGCCATGAGCTGATGCATCGCTTCCGGCTCGTGTCCTTCGACGAAATAAGGCTTCCAGCCGTAGCCGGTGAAGAGGTGTGTCAGCTCCTGATCGTTCATTCGCGCCAGCACGGTTGGATTCGCGATCTTATAGCCGTTGAGATGAAGAATCGGCAGGACCGCGCCGTCGCGAACCGGATCAAGAAATTTATTTCCATGCCAGCTCGTGGCCAGCGGCCCGGTTTCCGCCTCGCCGTCTCCAACCACGCAGCAGGCGATCAGATCGGGATTGTCAAAGACCGCGCCGCAGGCGTGCATGATCGAATAGCCGAGTTCGCCGCCTTCGTGAATCGAGCCAGGAGTCTCAGGCGCTGCGTGGCTCGGAATTCCTCCCGGAAACGAAAACTGTTTGAAGAGTTTCTGTAGACCGTCTTCGTCCTGCGTGATGCTGGTATATAACTCGGTGTAAGTGCCCTCTAAGTACGTGTTCGCCACCATCCCGGGCCCGCCGTGGCCCGGCCCCGCGAGATAGATGACGTTCAGATCGTAGTTCTTAATCAGCCGATTGAAATGGGCATAGATAAAATTTAATCCCGGAGTGGTACCGAAATGCCCCAGCAGCCGCGGTTTGACGTGTTCGATTTTCAGAGGTTCGCGGAGAAGTGGATTGGCGTAGAGATAAATCTGGCCCACCGAAAGATAATTGGCTGCCCGCCAATAGGCGTCGATCTTGCGCAACTCCTCCGGGCTTAGCGGTTGAGCAGTGGGCGGCGCGCTGGCGGTGCGAGACGTGGAGGGATTCAACGTGGCCGGAGGAGTCATTCGATTACACCTTTCTGGCTGCTAAGCTCCATTTTAATTTCTTGCCGTCTGCTGCGCCAACGCCCATCTGGTCATACCTTCTTCAGCACATCTTTCAGAAGACATTATCTCTCGGCCGCGTGTTCGTAATCACCCGGTGACGTATGCGGAATCACTGACTTTCGTCGGTGAAAGCCTAGTCTGGCATCGCTTGATGATCTTGACCTGCGAGCAATTCGCTTCCGGGTGGATCAGCTCGCAGGCCGCACTCATCCTCACCAAGCCAAGGAGAATCCATTATGTTTGCACGCATTGTCGAATTCACTCCGAAGCTGGCAAAAAAAGAAGAACTCCTGAAAGTTCTGCACAAGGAAGTATTGCCCATCCTGAAAAGCCAGGCCGGCTTCCTGGAATTTCTGCCCTTTGTGCCCGATGTCACCGCGGAAAAGTGGGTAGCCATCACTCTATGGGCGGAGAAGCGGAATGCCGAGCGCTATGAGATTGAGGTGTATCCCCGAGTCGAAGGCGTCCTCAATCCCTATCTGAGCGCCCCCAGCACCCTCAAGCACTACAACGTGGAAACCTCCCTCTGTCACCACTTCGTGGAGGCCCTGACGGCCTGATTCATAGGCCCGACGGATATGGCCGGGGCGGCGCGGCTGCTCCGGCATCTTGCACGCGTATGCGCCCCTATGTGATCTACGTCACACAGGTCGGTACCGGGTATCATGGTCGCAAACGTGGCGGCCGATAACACTGTGTTCCAGGTGTATGTATAGGACTGGAGGCCATTATGATGATGCTATACCGGCTGGTTCGCCTGATTGAGACTCATTCCGAAGCCCTTGCCGGTTGCCTTCTCGATCGCGTCCGCAATTCCGAATTGACCCCCAGCTTCCAGAAAAACGTTCCCGCTGAAGAATTAAAAGAGCGCGTACGCGAGGTCTACCGTCATCTCGGCGAATGGCTCATCGGCAAGGATGAAATGCACCTCGAGCAGCGCTACCTTACCATCGGAGCGCAGCGGGCGGCCCAGCACGTGCCCGTCAGCGAATTGATTTGGGTCATCGTTTTAACCAAGGAAAATCTGTGGGAGTTCATCAAGAAAGAATCGGTAATGGAGCGCCCCGTGGAAGTATTCGGGGAACTCGAGATGCTCCAGCTGCTGGAACAATTTTTTGACCGCGCAATTTATTACGCCACGGTCGGCTTCGAACTAGCCAGCGCGGAACAGGCGGTCGGGGCAAACGTTTCCGCACGAAAAGCGTAAGGGGTTGGCCACGGATGTCTTGGGAACACTGAATGTCTTGGGAACAAGGATACGCAGACAAAATTAAAACGCCAGACGAGGCCCTGCGCAGCGTCGAATCCGGCATGCGTGTGTATATTCAGCCGGGATGCGCCGAACCGGAGACGCTGGTCGAAGCCCTGATGCGGCGCGGTCCAGCGGTGCGCAATGTGGAAATCGTCCACATGATGACCATGGGCTGCGCTCCCTATGTGGCGCCGGAAATGGCGGGCCACTTCCGCCATAACGCGATTTTCGTCGGCGCCAACGTGCGCCAGGCGATTAACGACGGCCGCGCCGATTACACCCCCGTCTACCTCAGTGAGGTTGAAGAACTCTTCGAGAGCAGCGCGATGCCGATTGATGTCGCCCTCATCCAAGTGTCGTTACCGGATTCACACGGCTATTGCAGCTTTGGCGTGGGCGTCGATACGACGCTCACCGCTGCCAAGTGCGCGCGCTATGTAGTGGCGCAGGTCAATAGCAACATGCCGCGCACCAATGGCGACAGCTTCATACACATAAACAACATCAACGCGGTTGTCGAATCGTCGCGCCCATTATGCGAACTGCCAAAGGTTCCAATCACTGATCTGCAGACCGCCATCGCGCGTAACGTTGCCGGACTCATCGACGACGGCGCGGTGCTCCAGATCGGCATCGGCGGAATTCCGAACGCTGTGCTTCCCTTCCTCAGCGATCGAAAAGATCTCGGAGTGCATAGCGAACTGGTCTCCGACGGTGTCATTCCCCTGATTGAGGCTGGCGTGATCACCGGCGCGCGCAAGACATTCAAGCCGCGCAAAATTGTCGTCGGCTTTGCTCTGGGAACGAAAAAACTTTTTGACTTTGTCGACAACAACCCGGTTTTTCGAGTTTCGCCCGATCGCTTATACCAACGATCCCGCACGTATCGCCCGCAACGACAATATGGTGGCCATAAACTCCGCCTTGCAAATCGACCTCACCGGCCAGGTCTGTTCGGATTCGGTCGGCACCCAGTTCTACAGCGGAATCGGCGGGCAAGTCGACTTCCTGCGCGGAGCCTCGCGCTCGAAGGGCGGCAAGCCCATCATCGCGATTTCCTCGACTGCCAAGAGTGGAAAGATTTCACGAATCGTCCCCATGCTGAGCCCGGGCGCGGGCGTCGTCACGTCGCGTGGCCTGGTGCGCTATGTGGTGACGGAATATGGAGTGGCGTACCTGCACGGGAAGACAATCCGCCAACGGGCACAGGCGCTGATCGAAATCGCGCATCCAGACTTCCGCGAGGAACTCTATGAATTCTGCGAAAAAACCAAATGGTTGCACCGCTCCCAGATAGCAGCAGTGACGGCATTACCCTAACATCGGCTACAATGAGAGTTACATAACGGAAACAGAACATTGGACTAGGGACTTATATGATCAATCGAAACGAGAAGCGATTAACCATCTGCGAAAGGCTTCAACAACTAGGTTACGAAAGAGAAAGAGATATAAGGCTCTATGGAGAAGAGTTCCATTTAGTCTCCAATCCCGTTCCTGACGGCGATGGATTTGCCGTGGAAGGTATTTCCCGAAGGTCGGTGAGTGTCCGTCGAGTGCGCATTCCGCTCTCGCTGGTGCAAACGGTGAAGAAAGAAGTGGCTCTTAAATAGCCAGCACGCGGCGCGAGGACTTAGGAGTTAACCAGTTTTTCGAGCGCCGCGCGATCGCGGATAATCAAGGTCGCGCCCTTGAGCTGCAGCAGTTGTTTTTTCTTGAACTGCGAGAACAATCGGCTGACCGTCTCGCGCGTGGTGCCGATAATTTCTGCGATCTCCTCGTGCGTGAGGGTGAGCTTCACCTGCACAGGACCGCCGTTGCTCGACGCCGACGACCACTCCAATAACAATTTTGCGAAGCGCTCGGACGGCGAGTTCGTCAACCCCAGCGTGCGGATCCCTTCATACGCCGTGTAGTAATTGCGGCTCAACTGCTCGGCCACCCGCACCGCTACCTGCCCATATTCGCGCATGAATTGCAGCAGGGCGTCGCGGGTAATGAAATTCGCCTGTCCCGGTTCGATCATCTCGGCCGTCACTTCGTAGGGCCGATTTGAAATTGTGGCGCTGAGGCCAAGCACGTCCCCCGCCTCAGATATTTTCGTGATGACCGTCTTACCTTCCGACGATGACGTCGAAAGCTTCGCCTTCCCTGTGCACAGTACAAACACGCCCCGCGGCTGCTGACCCTCTATAAACAGCATGGCGGATTTCGGATAGGTCGCGGACGATCGGATGTCATTCAACTTTTGCACCGCTGCCGGCGGCAAATTACAAAACAGATGCTCCTCCCGCATCGGGCAGGTGAGGCAATTGTCGATGATGTTCAAACCATACGGAGCGCGCATCTTGGCACCGCTATCCGCGCAAATTGTATCACTTGCTCACTCCCGTGATCAGAATCACCCAAAAAGGTGACTCGGCGCATCGTCCCCGCCCCGCCTTCCGCGACAGAATATAAAGGCACGGGAGTGTCGAAGCTGTGCAGATGCATGGAGGCCGCCATGAGCACCGCAACCGAAATTAAAGGGCCGCTGGCTGAAGGACCAAGGCAAGAAAAAGAAAGCGAGCTTCGGGTCACGGCACCAGTTCTATCGTCAGGGCCGCGGCCGATTCCGGGCTCCGCAAAATCAACAGAAATTGAATTGTTCCATGACGTCTTACTTGAAAGCAGCGTCTTCGAGCGTCGCCGCAGTCGGTTGGCGACAACGTTATCCTTCGTCTTCCAATGCCTCTTTGTGGGAGTAGTGCTCATTGTCCCTCTCATGTTTACCGACGTGTTACCGCGCGAGCAACTGCTGACGTTTCTGGAGGCGCCGCCCCCACCGCCGCCACCACCGCCCGCCGCGTCCGCAGCCGCTGCCAGGGTTGTACGTCACATCGAAAGCGATCTCATGAATGGACGCTTGCGCGCGCCCAGCAGAATTCCCCAAACCGTACAGATGATTCGCGAAGATGAAGCACCCCCTGATCTATCTGGCGGAGGAGTTCCGGGCGGCGTTCCGGGCGGAATCCCCGGTGGGCAGATTGGTGGAGTCCTCGGCGGCATTCTCAGTTCCGCTCCGAAGGTTGTGGCCGTGCCGAAACTCGTTACGCCGACAGCCCCGAAGCGCATCCGCGTTTCTCAAGGCGTAACCGAAGGCCGTCTGATTGTGAGGATTGAACCCAAGTACCCGGTCATTGCTCTGACCGCCCGCGTTCAAGGTCGGGTTGTGCTCAACGCAGTCATCTCCAAAACAGGCGAGATTGAGAACCTCGTACTCGTCAGCGGACACCCCATGCTGGTGCAGGCTGCGATAGCCGCGGTCAAACAGTGGCGCTACCGTCCCTACCTGTTGAATGGAGAACCCGTGGAAGTGGAAACAACAGTCAACGTGAATTTCGAGATTAACTGAGGCAGGGATGGCCTCGCGACTCCGCGTCCAGCGGAAACAGTGAAAGAAGGCGGCAACATCATGGGAATGGAAGACGTGCATCGATTTCGAGTCACAGCCTGGCGGGCTTCGGGCCGCACCGGCATTGCCCAGGCCAGTTCCGCGCCAAATGTTATCCATTTCGCCGCCCCGCCGGCGTTTGGCGGCCTCGACGGCCGCTGGACTCCGGAAGACCTCTTGCTCTGCGCCATCGCCAGTTGCTACACAACAACATTCGAGGCTCTGGCGGAAAAATCCAAGCTCGCCTACACCGATCTGCAAGTGGAGGCGGAAGGCGAAGTCACCCAGACCGACGCTGGCTACCGTTTGCGGGACGTCGTCATGCGCGCGACTTTGATCCTTCCCCGAGAAGAAGAACGAGCGACTGCGCTTTTGCAAAAGGCTCACGCGCTATGCCTGGTCTCGCGCGCCCTCTCGGTTACGCCTCGATTCGAAGCTCACGTACACATCGGCGAACCCTCCTTAGCAGGTGCTCACCCTGTTTCCGGCAAGGAGGTTTCGTAGATGAAACACGCAAGCCTGATCATCGTCGCTCGCGTACCAACTGCGACGACATGTCCATCACGGCGAAGATGACACCTCCCAGGACGCGCTCATCTTAGCCAACAAGAACAGTGCTGTTGGAGGCTAATATGCAGACGGTACAATCGACCCAGCGGATCGCTCTCAAAAACATTCTGTTTGCTACTGACTTCTCTCCCTGCGCGAACGCGGCGCTGCCTTACGCCTTAGCGGTCGCGCGCAAGTACGAGGCTACGTTGCATGCGGCGTATGTCATGCCTAACGACGCCGATCTGTTATTTATGACGCCGGAAAACTGGCCGACCGCTATGGCCGTGGAAGACCAGCGGGTAAAACTTTGTATCGAAGGCCTGAAAGAAAAGCTTCAGGGAGTTCCCCATCAGCTGCTGACTCCAAAAGGCAAGGTCGTCGATGCACTCGTCCAGGCCATCGATGAACGTAGCATTGATTTGCTCGTGCTCGGCACTCATGGCCGCTCCGGATTCGAAAAATTATTTCTGGGCTCGGTCGCGGAAGAACTTTTTCGTCGCGCGACCTGTCCGGTGCTTAGCGTGGGCCCGCGCGCGTCCACAAAACTGAACGAGGATATTCAATTTAGAAACATTGTCTTCGCCACCAATTTCAGCGAAGAGTCCCTCGCGGCCTTGCCATTGGCCATTTCTCTGGCTGAGGAAGACCAGGCGCAACTGTCATTACTCCACATCGTCGAGGAACCCGCCGCAGGCATAGTGAATCTCGACGCCTTCAAGTCTTCCCTGCTCTTCCGTCTCGATGAATTAGTGCCCCAGGAAGCCGAATTGTGGTGTCATCCCGAATCTCTGCTTGAGTTCGGCCATGAGTTTTCACGGCCGGCGGAGCGGATTGTTGAGATTGCGACGAATCGTCAGGCTGATTTAATTGTTCTCGGAGTGCGCCCCGTGCATGGCAAGTTTGGACTAGCCACGCACATGGCCAGCACTACCACCGAGATTTTGACCTGGGCCGCTTGTCCTGTACTCACCGTGCGTGGCGGTGAAACGAGGTAAGCCGATGTTGGTAATTATGGCGACAAGATGGATCGTAACCTAAGGGGCCGGGCACCTCACCCGTCCCCTCCGCCTTTGTCACTTTCCAGTCATTCCTCGACGTAGCCCTTTCGCCGTGGCAAGATTAAGAACAGAGGAGCTTCCATGAGTTCGACCGAAGCTGATCTCGCGGGGCGATCATCGCAAAAACAGGCGCCGCAAATGGAAGAAGAGGAAGAATCCCAACCCCATCGCTCCAGCCTGGACGCCATGTTCGCTCCCGCGTCGGTTGCCGTCATCGGCGCAACCGGTAATCCCGGGACCGTCGGCCGAACTATCCTCGAAAATTTATTGAGCGGCGAATTTCAAGGCAAGGTGTATGCCGTCAACCCCAAGCGTCCCGAAGTCCTCGGCCTCAAAGCCTACGCCAGCATTCGCGACATCGCAGGCCCTATCGATCTGGCTGTAATTGCCACACCCGCAGCGACCGTCCCTGAAATCATCGGGGAATGCGTCGATGCCCACGCGAAATCTGCAGTTGTGATCTCAGCCGGCTTTCGCGAAAGCGGCGCGACCGGCGCGGCGCTCGAAAAACAGATCCAGGATCAGTTGCGCCGCGAGCACTCGACCATGCGCTTGATCGGTCCCAACTGCCTCGGCATCATGAATCCGACCATCGGACTCAACGCCACCTTCGCCAAGAATCCCCCGAAGACAGGCAACGTCGCTTTCCTCAGCCAAAGCGGAGCGCTCTTAACCGCAATCCTCGACTGGAGCATCCGCGAGGAAGTCGGCTTCAGCGCCATCGTTTCGACCGGCTCGATGCTCGATGTCGGCTGGGGCGATCTGATCTACCACTTCGGCGACGACCCGCGTACCAAGAGCATTCTTCTCTATATGGAGTCTGTGGGCGATGCGCGCTCCTTCGTTTCGGCCGCCCGAGAGGTCGCGCTCGCCAAGCCGATCATCGTGATCAAAGCGGGCAGGTCGAATGAGGCTTCCCGAGCGGCCGCGTCGCACACCGGCGCGCTCACCGGCAACGATGAAGTGCTCGAAGCAGCCTTCCGCCGCTCGGGAGTTCTGCGCGTCCACAGCATCGCCGACCTTTTCTATATGGCGGAAGTGCTCGGCAGGCAGCCGCGTCCGAAAGGTCCGCGTCTCACGATCGTGACCAATGCCGGTGGCCCCGCCGTCCTGGCCACCGATTCTCTGGTAGCGACCGGAGGAGAACTGGCGACGCTTTCCTCGGAAAGCCTGCAAAACTTTAACCAATTTCTTCCCGCTCACTGGAGTCACAACAACCCCATCGACATCCTCGGAGATGCCGATGCGGAGCGCTACGGCCGCACCCTTGAAATTGCCGCGCACGATCCAAATAGCGATGGTCTCCTGGTCATTCTCGCTCCCCAGGGCATGACCGATCCTGCGCAGGTGGCCGATCGCCTGAAGCCTTACGCCCACGATTCGGGCAAGCCCGTACTGGCAACCTGGATGGGCGGGAAAAGCGTCTCTGGCGGCAAGGACATTCTGAATGCCGCAGGAATTCCGACCTTCCGCTATCCCGACACAGCGGCCCGCGCCTTCACTTACATGTGGCGCTACACCTACAACCTGCGCGGACTCTACGAAACTCCCGCCCTGCCGGACGAATTTGAATTGGTAAATGCCTCCCGCGATCAAGCCGAACAAATCATCCAGGATGCGCGCTCGCGCGGCCGTGTTCTGCTCAATGAGTTGGAATCGAAGCAACTCCTATCCCTTTACGGAATCCCCACTGTAGAAACGCGAGCGGCCACCAAGGAAGACGAAGCGGCCAGGATCGCGTCGGAGATTGGCTTCCCAGTCGTATTAAAGGTCCTCTCCGAAACCATCACGCATAAAACCGACGTCGGCGGCGTCAAACTCAACCTGCCGAATGAAGCGGCAGTTCGCGCGGCCTATCGCGCCATCCAGTCTTCTGTGGCAGAGAAGGCGAGCGCTGAGCAATTTTCTGGCGTAAGCGTGCAGCCCATGGTGACGCTCGATGGCTACGAACTGATCATCGGCAGCATCTCCGATCCGCAATTCGGCCCTGTCATTTTGTTCGGCTCCGGAGGCCAACTGGTCGAGGTCTATGCCGACCGCGCACTGGCGCTGCCGCCCTTGAACACCACGCTCGCGCAAAGAATGATGGAGCAGACCCGCATCTACAAGGCGCTCCTCGGCGTTCGCAAACGGAAGCCGGTGAACACTACGGCCATTGAGAACCTGCTCGTCCGCTTCAGTCAGCTCGTGCTCGAACAACGCTGGATCGCGGAAATTGACATCAATCCTCTGCTCGCCTCTCCCGACCGCCTGCTCGCCCTCGATGCCAGAATCGTTCTGTACGGACCCGACGTTACCGCCGATCAATTGCCCAAGCCCGCCATCCGTCCCTACCCGCTGCAATATGTTTCTTCGTGGACGATGAAAGATGGCAGCCTCATCACTATCCGCCCCATCCGCCCCGAAGATGAACCGCTGATGGTCAAATTTCATGAGACGCTCTCCGATCGCAGCGTCTATCTGCGCTACTTCTATTCCCTCAGCCTCAGCCGCCGCGTGGCCCATGAGCGGCTGTTACGGATTTGTTTCGGAGACTACGACCGCGAAATGGCCCTCGTCGCCGAGATCACCGATCCCCAAGGCACCGATCCCGATTCTGCCTCTGGCGAGCGCCGCATCATCGCCGTCGGCCGCATGAACAAATTACACAACAAGAACGAAGCCGAAGTCGCTGTGCTGGTCTCCGATCAATATCAGAATCAGGGCTTGGGAGACGAATTGCTCCGCCGCGTCGTCGACATCGCGCGCAACGAAAAATTAAGCCGGCTGTCGGCGGAAATGTTGCCCGACAACATCGGCATGCAGGTCTTATTTAAGCGTATGGGCTTCCAAATTAGCGCTGGAGAAGATTTAACCTCGCTGATGGCCCTCCTCGATCTTTGAGGATTACCGCTGCGATAAGTACACCGTCTTGAATCTGGCTTTAGCCACTGGGGGTATGCCTCTTTCAAACTGATCCGCGACCATACCCCATGCACGACGGAAGTGCCCCCACTCAAGTTTCCGACTGTTGTGATCTGCATCACACCCCTCTGTGAGATACGTCTCCGACAATCCACGCCCCTTCCCACATACTTTAGCTGAGCTGCTCCCGCGAATTTGGTTGGTCGTAGAACGTATCGAAGGGGATCTCATGAAGCGTAAGTTCAAGACCATGGACGGCAACGAGGCTGTGGCCAACGTCGCCTACCGCCTCAATGAAGTCATCGCGATTTACCCCATCACTCCCTCCTCGAACATGGGCGAATGGGCCGATCAGTGGTCGTCCGAAGGCGTGCCCAATGTCTGGGGCAGCGTCCCCCACGTTATCGAGATGCAGAGCGAAGGCGGAGCCGCCGGGGCCGTCCACGGCGCGCTCCAGACTGGTGCCCTCTCAACAACCTTCACCGCCTCGCAAGGCCTGCTGCTCATGATCCCCAACATGAATAAAATTGCCGGCGAACTGACGCCTACGGCGTTTCACGTCAGCGCTCGCACCGTAGCCGCCCACGCGCTCTCCATCTTCGGCGATCACTCGGACGTAATGTTCTGCCGCACCACTGGCTTTGCCCTGCTCTCTTCGAACTCCGTTCAGGAAGCGATGGACCTGGCGCTCATCGCCCATTCCGCCACGCTTGAAACACGAATTCCCTTCCTGCATTTCTTCGACGGCTTTCGCACCTCGCATGAGGTTAACAAAATTGAAATGCTCACCGAAGACGACATGCGCGCGCTCATCAACATGGACCGCGTCATCGAGCATCGCCAGCGTGCGCTTTCTCCCGACCATCCTGTCTTGCGCGGCACCGCGCAGAATCCCGACGTCTACTTTCAAGCGCGCGAAGCCTGCAATCCTTACTACGACGCCTGCCCCGACAAAGTCCAGGCGGCCATGGATAAGTTTGCCCAGACCGTAGGGCGTTCCTATCATCTCTTCGATTATGTCGGAGATCCCGAGGCCGAGCGCGTGATCGTAATGATGGGCTCCGGCGCCGAGACTGCGCATGAGACTGCGGAATATCTGAATCGCACCGGCGAAAAAGTTGGCTTGCTCAAAGTCAGGCTCTATCGCCCATTCTCGGTCAAACAGTTCGTCGCATCCCTCCCCCCAACCGTCCGCAAAATCGCCGTCCTCGATCGCACCAAGGAAGCTGGCGCCGCAAGAGAACCCCTGTACCTCGATGTAGTCAACGGCATTCACGAGGGTCTGAAGCTGGGCTATGGAGTGCTATGGGGCGCGCCCGAGATCATCGGCGGACGTTACGGACTTTCCTCCAAAGAATTTACGCCCGCCATGGTCAAAGCCGTTTATGACAACCTGGCGCAGCCACAACCGAAAGACCATTTCACCGTCGGCATTCACGACGACGTGGGTCATACCAGCCTCGATTACGACGCCGACTTTTCCATCGAGCCTGACAATGTAGTGCGCGCCATGTTCTATGGCCTCGGCGCCGATGGCACCGTAGGAGCAAATAAAAACTCGATTAAGATCATCGGCGAAAACACGGAGAACTACGGCCAGGGCTACTTCGTCTACGATTCCAAGAAGTCCGGAGCGATGACCGTTTCGCACTTACGATTCGGGCCGCAACCAATCCGCTCCAGCTACCTGATCTCGAAGGCCAACTTCGTCGCCTGCCACCAATGGATTTTTCTCGAGCGCTACGACATGCTCAGCACCCTGGTCGAAGGCGGCGTATTCCTGCTCAACAGTCCTTTTCATAGAGACGAAGTCTGGGACCATCTGCCGCGCGAAGTGCAGGCGCAATTAATTGCCAAGAAAGCGCGATTCTTCATCATCGACGCCTATCAAGTGGCCCGCGAAACCGGCATGGGCTCGCGCATGAATACGATTCTTCAAACCTGCTTTTTTGCCATCTCCAAAGTTCTCCCGCGCGACCAGGCCATTGAAGCCATTCGCGAGTCCATCCGCTATACCTACGGCAAAAAGGGCGACGAAGTCGTAAAGCAAAACCTGCGCGCGGTCGACGAAACGCTTGCCCATCTCTTCGAAGTCACCGTCCCCGAGATCGTCACGAGTCAAGCAGAAATGCCGGCTGCATTCTCTCCGCTGGCGCCGTATTTTGAGCGCAACGTGCTCGGTGTAATCTACTCCGGCCACGGCGATGAAATTCCCGTGAGCGCCCTGCCCGTCGATGGAACTTTCCCCACCGGCACCGCGAAATGGGAGAAGCGCAACATCGCGCTCGAGATTCCTGCTTGGGATACGAAAGTTTGCATTCAATGCGGCAAGTGCGCCATGGTCTGCCCGCACGCCGTAATCCGCATTAAGGTTTACGATTCGAAAGAATTAGCGGGCGCGCCCGCAACCTTCAAGTCGACCGAAGTGCGCGACAAAGAATGGAAGGGCCTGAACTACACCATCCAGGTTGCTCCCGAAGACTGCACCGGATGCGGCATCTGCGTCGACATTTGCCCTGCCAAAAACAAAAGCGAGACGCGCCTCAAGGCCATCAACATGGTCCCACAACCGCCGCTGCGCGAGCCCGAGCGCGACAATTGGGATTTCTTCCTTAAGATTCCAGAGCTCGACCGCCGCAAAATAAAGAACACCAGTATTCGCCAGCAACAGATTCAAGAGCCACTCTTTGAATTTTCCGGAGCCTGCTCCGGCTGCGGCGAGACGCCTTATCTCAAACTTGTCTCCCAGCTCTTCGGCGACCGCTCCGTGATCGCCAACGCCACCGGATGCTCCTCGATTTACGGCGGGAACCTGCCGACCACACCATGGGCCCAAAATGCCGACGGCCGCGGCCCCGCCTGGTCGAATTCCCTCTTCGAAGACAATGCCGAATTCGGCCTTGGATTCCGGCTGTCGATCGACAAGCAGACCGAATTCGCGCGCGAACTGGTGCAGCGCCTCGCAGGGTCCATCGGCGAGCAACTCGTCGCCGCCTTGCTGACCGGCTCGCAAAAAGACGAAGCCGATATTTTCGAGCAGCGCCAGCGCGTCGACCTGCTGAAAGAAAAATTGCGAAACCTCAACTCGCCCGAAGCCAAGCAACTGCTCGCCGTGGCCGACATGCTAGTAAAAAAGAGCGTCTGGATCATCGGCGGCGATGGCTGGGCCTACGACATCGGCTACGGCGGCCTCGATCACGTGCTCGCGAGCGGACGCAACGTCAACGTCCTGGTGCTCGACACCGAGGTCTACTCCAACACCGGAGGCCAAGCCTCGAAATCCACGCCGCGCGCCGCCGTCGCAAAGTTCGCCGCCGGAGGCAAGCCCGGACCGAAGAAAGATCTCGGCCTCATGGCGATGAGTTACGGCAACGTCTACGTGGCCAGCGTCGCCATGGGCGCTAAGGACGAGCACACCCTCAAAGCCTTCCTCGAAGCCGAAGCCTATGACGGGCCCAGCATCATCATTGCTTACTCGCACTGCATCGCCCACGGCATCGACATGACCACTGCCATGTCTGACCAGAAAGTCGCGGTCGACTCCGGACAGTGGCTGCTCTATCGCTACCATCCCGAGCGCACTGCCGCTGGTGAGAATCCGTTGCTGCTCGATTCGCGCGCGCCCAATCGCAAATTGAAAGACTATTTAATGCAGCAGACGCGCTTCAAAATGCTGCAAAAGAGCAATCCCGAACACGCGAAACTTTTGTGGGCGGAAGCGCAGCGAGATGCGGACACACGCTATCGCCTCTACGAATATCTGGCGCAACGCAAATCGCAACCCGCAGCTGCAGCAGCGGAGGAGCAGTCGGATCCGCTTGCAGCAGTGGAAACTGGCGTGGCAGCGAAGGTGAAGTCTTAAGAAAGATTGATTCCGCCCGAAGAGGAAACGTCATGGACCTAAGCACGCAATATCTCGGCATGCAGTTGCGCACCCCGCTTGTTGCCTCCGCATCCCCGCTCTCCCACGAAATCGCCGGAATCCGCGCCCTGGAAGACGCTGGAGCCTCGGCTGTCGTCCTCTTCTCTCTGTTCGAGGAGCAGCTTCACAAAGAAGCCCTCGAACTCGAACTCCATCTCAATGCCGGCACTGAGAGCTTTGCCGAATCGCTCACCTACTTTCCCCATTCCAGCGAATTTCATACCGGCCCTGAAGAATATCTGAATCACATCCGCAGGGCTAAGGCCGCCGTCAACATTCCGATTATCGCCAGCCTCAACGGCGCGACTCTCGGTGGCTGGACCAAATATGCGAAGCAGGTCGAGCAGGCTGGAGCCGACGCCATCGAGTGCAACCTGTATTCCATCCCGACCAACACAGAGATACTCGGCTCCGAGATCGAAACCAGCTATGCCAACATTCTTCGCGAGGTAAAAACTTCGGTTCAGATTCCGGTCGCCGCAAAGTTGAGTCCATTTTTCAGCAATCTTGCCAACATGGCAAAGCGGTTCGATCACTTGGGCACAAATGGCCTCGTCCTATTCAACCGCTTTTATCAACCCGACATCGACCTCGAAGAGCTGGAAATCAAACCGCACGTGCTGCTCAGCAACCCGCAAGACTTACGCCTTCCTCTGACTTGGATCGGCATTCTTTACGGCCGCATCCGCGCCAGCCTAGCCGCCACCAGCGGCGTGCACAGCGCCGAAGACGCACTCAAACTGCTCATGGTCGGCGCCGACGTCACCATGCTCTGCTCCGTTCTATTGCGTCATGGCATCGGCCATCTTCGCCACATCGAGCATGGCATCACAGAATGGATGGAAGAACACGAATACGAATCCGTCCACCAGATGCAAGGCAGCATGAGCCAGCTTCGCTGCGCTGATCCTGGAGCCTTCGAACGTTCGCAATACATGCGTGCCGTCAAAGGCCTGCAGCACGTAGAGGGAGCCGCGCGCGAGCCCAGAAAAGTCTTGAGCCGCGACTAAGACTAGTGTGTGTGGAGTGTGTGGAGTCTGCCCGCTGCCTTTGATCTTGGCGCGCTCAATCTTTGCTGCCTAGCTTTGCTGCGCAAGTTCACTTATTCGACAATCCTCAGCGCCTATAATTGGAGTATTCGCATCGAATCACAAGCGCATGCTCGTTGTCACAGCTGCGATAGAAACTAGCACGGCGAAGGATTTTTAATGCCAACTAGCTGGACGGCTCGTTACGCGGCGCGCACCAAGGGGATCACCAGTTCGCAGATCCGCGAACTGTTAAAGTTCACGCAAAAACCGGGGATGATCTCGTTTGGCGGCGGCCTTCCGGCCCCCGAGGTCTTCCCTGTCCAGCGCTTCGAAGAAGCTTGCCACAAAGTGCTGCAGGAGCAATCCGCCACCGCCCTGCAATACGGCGAAACCGAAGGCTACCGGCCGCTTCGCGAACTCATAGCGGATAGCATCGCGCGCGACGGCGTCCCGGCGAAAGTCGATAACGTTCTCATCACTTCCGGTTCGCAGCAGGCTCTCGACCTGATCGGCAAGCTCTTCATCAATAGCGGAGATCGCGTGCTCGTCGAAGCGCCCACTTATCTCGGAGCGTTGCAGGCTTTCAACGTCTATGGCGCAAAATATCTGACCGTCCCGAGCGACGATAATGGCCTGCGCACCGACTTACTCGAAGAGCCTCTTCGTTCCAATCCCAAGTTCGTCTACGTGTTGCCCAACTTTCAGAATCCCGCCGGCACCACCTTGTCGGAGGAGCGCCGCCACGAACTGGTGCAACAGGCCGACCGCTATGGCGTTCCAATTGTCGAGGATGACCCATACGGCCAACTACGCTACGAGGGCAAACACCTGCCGCCGCTCATCGCTCTCGATCGCATGAACTTTCGCGAGGACAACGGTTATTCCGCGGGCAACGTGATTTATCTGAGCACATTCTCCAAGACGCTCGCGCCCGGCCTGCGCGTGGGATGGATCGTTGCTCCGCCCGAGATCATCAGCAAGTTGACGCAACTGAAGCAGGGCGCCGACCTGCACACCTCAACCTTCAATCAGTTCGTGGCTTATGAAGTTGCGCGCGACGGATTCCTCGAGCAGCACGTCCAGTTGATTCGGCGCGTCTATCGCGAACGCCGCGACGTTATGCTGCAAGCTTTAAAAGAATTCTTCCCGCCTGAAGTGACCTGGACGCATCCCCATGGCGGATTATTTCTTTGGGTCACTCTGCCCGTAGGATCAGACATGCAGGCAATATTTAAATCGGCACTCGATCAGAATGTTGCCTTCGTTCCCGGCCATTCCTTCTTTGCCCGATCCGTTCCCGGAATCGCCAACGACAGCACGAGCGTTAATGGCCGTCTAACCGACAGTCACATGCGACTGAATTTCTCGAATGCAGTTCCCGAGCAAATTCGCGAGGGTATAGCGCGACTGGCTGCCGCCGTCAAAGGCCAGTTGTCACCCGCCACTCTCCCATCAGCCCTGCCGCTTGAGGTGTAGCGATCGCGCCATCGTACAGGTCAGGTACCGCCAACTGTCGCCCCTAAAGTCCCGGCGCTCTTGTGCCGATACTCCTCTATACCAGACAAATACCCGGATTTCCTGCATGCCTCGAGCCAGGGAAAATCGCGATTGAAAGCACAGGATCAAATCCCGCCCCGCACCATCCAAGAGATTGTCGATGCCCGCCGTTCCCCCCGATTCCCGTTGCAGATCGCCATCACAATTCATTCCCGCACGTCTGGCGCGCTGACCGGTCGCACCGTAGACATCAGCGAATCCGGGATTTCCGCCATGTTGACGATGGAAGTTCCAGTCGGTGAGATTGTCGAGCTTGAGTTCGTGTTGCCTTCAGGTCCGGTCAATATTTGTGCAACGGTCCGACAAAAGATCGCTTTTCGCTACGGCTTCCAGTTTCTCGATCAAGGCGGGGTGAACGATGGCATCTGGGCGATCTGCCACCAGTTCGCGATTGAAGACCGCCCGTAACCATTTTCCGAATCCGTCACCCAGAATTTATCATTCCCCGGAAATCGAATTCGCGCCTACGCCATCTGCTTACTCTCCATCGACCGCATATAATGTCTGACCTGCGATGCTGACTCAACAATCGCCATTTCATTCCAATCGTATGCAAACTCTTTACCGCAATCGAGGCACGCCACGTAGGTCCCGGTGAGGCGCGCCGCCGGAATTCGCGAGGCCCGCGTTTTCCTAGGAAAACTATAGCGACCGTGAGAGCAGCCAAAAACCGCTTCGAGCAACTTCGCTAGCATATTTGCAAATCTCCGGGCCGAATTGTCTATCGCTTTCGATCTCCCTACTGTGATCTCTATCACTTTGTCTTGTGACAATCGCGCGAAAACTGCATTTACTGATGCGAATCACTACTTAGGGTGATATCGGTCACTGCTTCCAACCGGTTTTACGTTGAAACTTTCAACTAGCAATAATGCTGTTGCGTTCTACTACACAGAGATCTTTGAAATTTATAACCGTGTTGATTTTTGCAACACAAGCGCGATGGCGACAAGATTTCATTTATTAGTTTTCACAATTCACTCAAGGAGAAGAAAACGACATCATGAAGACGACAAAATTGGTAGCACTGGTAATGACACTCGCAGTGGCCCTGTTCATCCTGATTCCCAGCCTGTCTTGGGCTGAAGACGGAGCCGCTCTCTACAAAGCAAAGTGTGCAGCCTGCCACGGCGCGGATGCGACCGGCAAGCCCGCAGCAAAGATTCCTAGCTTGGTTACCGCCGATGTGAAAGCAAAGTCGGATAGCGACCTTGCGGCGACCATCGCCAGCACAGCGAAGCACCCGGCCGGCGTGAAGAGTCTCCCTGCCGACGACGCGAAAGCAATCGTCACGTACATTCGCACGCTGCAGAAATAAGGGCCCGTACTCGCAGTTGGTTAATTTTGCCCATAAACAGCACACAGGGTCCGGATGCACGAGCATTCGGACCCAATCCTTTTTTATCAATGCAATATTCGACGGATAACTTCTGCCCAGATCAGGCCGCCGCCTTACTCCGGCGCGTACTGCAATTGCAGTTTTTCATCGGCCCGGTTTGCGGTGGCAGTCAAAGCCGTGGTTCCGTGCTCCAACCCTCTATCGAAGGCCTTCAGGTTCAGCTCCCGGAAATTGGCAGGCACCGAGTCCGCCACTGCTTTGCGCACCGCGTCCGGCTTCAGCAGATGAGTAACGGCTGTGAAAAACCCTACCATCACCGAATTCAGCACCATGCGCTTTCCCAACTCTTCGGCAATGCGCGTCGCAGGGACGCTGTAGATCTGGACATCCTTCTTGAGATTCGAGATTTGCACCAGATCCTGCTCGACGATCAGGATGCCGCCGTCCTTCACCTCGGAGCCGAAACGAACATAAGCTTCCTGCGACAGGATGACGAGAATATCCGGCTTGGTCACATACGGATACAAGATCGGCGAACTCGATACAACCAGCTGCGCGCTGCAAGCGCCGCCTCGCGCCTCTGGTCCAAAGTTCTGCGTCATGGTGGCAAACTCACCCTGAAAAATCGAGGCAGCCTTGCCCAGAATTATGGCCGAAAGAATCACTCCCTGGCCGCCGAAACCTGCGAGACGAATCTCCGTTAGCTGCATACCATCTCCGCTTGTTCAACAAATTTTTCACCGAGCGATTCGTGAAATTGCGCCTTCATCATGGTTTGATAATCGGGTCGCTCGCGATCTACGAATTTCCCTACGATGATCTCGCCGGTCATGGTCATTCCAACTTCGCTGGTCGGCGCGCCGTGCCGGACTCTGCTCTTTTCCTTGTAATACTTCATCGCGTCCAGCCCGTCGCCCATCTTGTTGCGCCGCTGATACAGCGTCGGGCAAGGAGAGATCACTTCAATAAACGAGAAGCCTTTTTTCTGAAACGCCTCGCTGATGGCGCGCGAAAGTTGCCGCACGTGGAAGGTAGTCCATCGCGCTACATAAACCGCGCCCGCCGCTTCGACCAGATGCGGCAAGTTGAACGATGCCTCAAAGACGCCATAAGGATTCGTCGACGTGGTCGAGTGATCCGGCGTAGTCGGCGCAGTCTGGCCGCCCGTCATCGCGTAAATCAGATTGTTCACGCAGATGACTTTCAAATCAATATTGCGCCGCGCCGCGTGAATCAGATGATTGCCGCCAATCGCAGAAAGATCGCCGTCGCCCGAATACACCACAACATTCAGCTTTGGATTCGCCAGCTTTAATCCCGTAGCAAACGGAATCGCTCGCCCGTGTGTAGTGTGGAAGGAATCAAGCTTGACGTAGCCCGCCACGCGCCCGGTGCAGCCGATGCCCGAAACCAGAGCCAGCGATCCTAAGTCGATGTTCGAATCAATCAGTGCGCGCGCGAAAGAATTCACCGTCGTCCCAATGCCGCATCCCGGGCACCAGATATGAGGCACGCGATCGCTGCGCAAGAACGGTTCGACTGGGTTGAGGATATCGGTATTTAATTCTTCTGACATCGGCTCGCCTCCACAATTACTTTGAGGATCTCTTCCGGGTTGTGCACTCCGCCGCCCGCATGCGACACGGCAAACGTCTTCGCCTGTCCGTCCGCCGCCCGCTCCACCTCTCGGACCATCTGGCCCAGGTTGAGTTCGGGGACAACGAACGCTTTAATCTTCGCCGCCAGCTCGCGGATCTTTTTCTCCGGGAACGGCCACGCCGTTATCAACCGCAGTTTGCCGACGCGCAAGCCGCGCTCACGAGCCGCTTCAATCGCTCGCTGCGCCACCCGCGAAGTGATTCCGTAAGAAACCACCACCACGTCCGCACCCTCTATCTGTTCTTCTTCCGTCATGGTGATGCGATCGACGGCGTTAAGAATCTTGCTTTGTAAGCGCCGCACCAGTTTGTCCTGCACTGGCAGTGTCATGTTCGGATAGCCACGCTCGTCATGCGTCAATCCCGTAACGTGAAAGTTGTATCCTTCGCCGGCATGCGCCATCTCCGGCACCTGGTCGCCATTGGTGCCATAAGGCAGATAGTCTTCGACTGATTTGTGAGTATGCTTTCGCGGCACCACTTCGATCTGGTCTGCCGGAGGAATCACTACCTTTTCGCTCATGTGCCCGACCACTTCGTCCATCATGAACATCACCGGCACGCGATATTCCTCGGCCAGATTGAACGCTTTGATTGTCAGGTCAAAACATTCCTGCGGAGAATTAGGGCAGAGCGCAATCACCTCGTAATCGCCATGCGATCCCCAGCGCGCCTGCATCATGTCGGCCTGTGCGGGCAATGTCGGCAATCCGGTCGACGGCCCGCCGCGCTGCACATCGACGAACACGCACGGCGTTTCCGTCATCGCCGCGTAACCGATGTGCTCCATCATCAGCGAGAAGCCCGGCCCTGAAGTCACCGTAAGAGCTTTCGCGCCCGCCCACACCATGCCCTGCAAGGTGATCGAGGCGGCGAGCTCATCTTCCATCTGTATAAAGGTTCCACCCACCGTCGGCACGCGAGACGCGAAGCGCTCAACAACCTCCGTTGAAGGAGTAATGGGATATCCGGCAGCGCATCGGCAACCCGCAGCCAGCGCGCCTTCGCAGCAGGCGTGATCGCCGTCCATGAAATGTATGCCGGTCAGCACCCCGCGCGGATCTGCTGTGTGACGATCCGCCCTTGGCAAAACCGCCGCATGAGAATCAGTTTTCATTTCTTCGCTCCCTTCGCCGCGTCGGCCTTCTTCACTGGCACGCCGGCTGGATCGACCTTGCCTCCGGCGATTGCGAAGTCGGGGCAGTACATTCCGCACAAATCGCATCCGCTGCACTTATCGGGATGCACCACATGCGGCGGATGATAGCCCTTCGAATTAAATGCGGATGAAAGAGCAAGCACGTGCGAAGGACAAAACTCCACACAGAAGCCGCAGGCTTTACAGCGCTCAACGACGATTGATACGCGTCCCTTTGCCATGAAATCCCCACGCTCAAGGTGATGAACTCACCACCGAATTCTCAGCGATTATGCCGGTGATCACGGGCGAAGCGATGTGATAGAAGTCACAGCCCTAGGTGAGGCCGCGCACGCCCTCAGTAACTCTTTCGGCGCATCTCGCGCGTTACTTGATGGTGACGCAAGACACCATCGAAAGTGAGCTGGATCACCGCAAACCGTCAGCCAGCAAACCAGAATAGAGAGTTTGGATGTCCGGATTTTCGCCACTCAAAAGGGGGCTCCCATGTTTGAAGCCGAAGTTGAGATGGAACGGCGCTCGTCGTTGTTGCCGCTGTTGCTCATGACCTGCCTGATTGCCGCGATCGTCGGCGTAGGGGCCTATATCTGGCGCGAGGCGCGTGCACAAACGCCGCTCACCGCGCAGCAAGCCAGCCAAATCGCGGCCGCCGCGATCCAGGGCCCCGGCCCAGCCGTCGTCCACTTCCGCACGGGCCTGCTCAAACCGAGTAGCGACGAAAAAACCGGCGACCCCAATTATCGCCTCCTTGAAAAAGCGGGAATCTTCAAACTAGCCAAGTCGACGCGGGGCGGCGTTCTGGTTTCGCTCACCCCTGAGGGAAATCGACTCCTCGCCTCCATCCCCGGCCTCAAGAAATCGCAAGAAGCGGATGCCACCGTCTCCTACCAGGCTCCGCTGGCCGAGCGCCAATTTGTGGGCATCGCCGGCGTTACCATGGCCGGAGTCAACAGCGCGACCGTCGACTACAACTGGAAGTGGATTCCCAATCAATTGGGCGATATATTCGACGCCGGTGGTCCTCTGGTAAAGAGTTTCAATCTTTGGGAGCGTCAAACTCTCATCAACAAATACGAGGCTGACTTCTACAATGCGAACCCCACCAGATCCACGCTCACCATGGCGCGCACCGATCGTGGGTGGAAGATCGCACAATAGTGCCGCGAACGCGTCGGATGATTCAGCCAGTCGAGTTTCAGATTTGAAAGCGCTCACCCTTCAAGAGCGCAGGTTGCTAAAGGAGAGATGCGAATGTTTACCAACAGAATGTTTACCAAGAAAATAGTCTTAGCCTTGCTCATCACTGTTCTGGTCTTATCCACCGGCGCGATCCTCGCGCAAGCTCAAACTGGAAACGACCAGGCCGGAACCACTATCAAGCATGTTCCGATCACCTCAACCTCGCCCGTATCTGGCAAAGACATGTTCACCGCCTACTGTGCGGTCTGCCACGGCGCGGACGCCAAAGGCGCTGGTCCCGCGGCGAGCGCCCTGAAAACGCCACCCACCGACCTTACCGTTCTGAGCAAGAACAATGGAGGAAAGTACCCCGCCCTGAAAGTTTCATCTACCATTCGAGGCGAAGGCGGCTTCCCCGCGCACGGCAACAAAGAGATGCCGGTCTGGGGTGCCTTGTTCTGGAACCTGAGCGGCGGCCACGAGTCCGAAGTTCAACAGCGCGTAGCGAACCTGACTAAATACATCGAGTCGTTACAGGCGAAGTAAGAGGACATCCATCATCCGACGCCGGCTGTAAGAGTCGGCTCCGGGCGCAAGCTTTCGCTTGCGCCCATTTTTTGTTTCATCCCGGATTTAACCGGGGCCCTCAGCGTTACCACTCCCGTGTGAGCCATATCACATTATTCTGTGTCTCGCAGCACAGCTAAGTGTTCTGTTCCGTTCGACACTGGCGGCAGAGGTCCAGCTAAGGGCTGGTGAAACTGCGCACGATGCAGTCCACCCCAGGTATTTCTGGCCCAAGGTTGTACAGGAGGCTGCCTCATGCTCTCGCCCTATGGAATGGAGATTGTAGAAAGCTGCATCACCTGCAAGTTGCGGACCGATCGCATCTTCTGCGATCTGCCTGCCAGCGCTTTGCAGGCCTTTGAAAACATTAAATACGCAGCCGCTTATCCCGAGGGTGCCGTGCTCTTCGTCGAGGGCCAAGTGCCGCGCGGTATCTTTGTGCTCTGCAAAGGTAGTGTCAAGCTCTCCATCAATTCCCCAAGCGGCCGCACCGTGATCGTCAAGCTGGCTGAGCCGGGCGAGGTCCTGGGCCTCAGCGCCACCATCTCTGGCAAGCCTTACGAAGTCACGGCCGAGACCCTCGATCCCTGCCAGGTCAACTTCGTCAAGCGCGAAGACTTCCTGCACTTTCTCAAGGATGACGTCGAAGCCTGCTTCAAAGTCGCCGAGCAGTTGAGCGAAAAATATCACAACGCCTGCAAAGAGGCGGGATCGCTCGGCCTCTCCCACTCCGCCGCCGAAAAGCTGGCGAAGTTGCTCCTCGAGTGGAGTATGAAGAATGGCGAAGCTGCCAAAGCCGAGCCGCGCGTAAAACTCCGGCTCACCCATGAAGAAATAGCACAGATGATCGGGACGTCACGCGAGACGGTCACACGCCTTTTCGCTGAACTGAAGAAGCGCCAGATCGTGCAATCCAAAGGATCGACCATGGTGATTCGCAATACGACAGCGTTGCGCGATATCGCCAATCATAATAATTAGGCCATGCAGGAGTGAGCCAAGCGGCTGATTTTTAATTTTTACTTGGATTGTAAGATCGGATGGACCAGCTGGCGTCCGCAGCCGCCGTAGAGTAGACAAGGTTCCCCTGCTCCTCGCGCACCGTTTCAATTTCCAGCGCGCCGGAAGCGGTAAAGTCGTCAACCAGCACGTAATTACCGTGCATATTCGAAAGATGAAATAGCGGGCCTTGTCTGATCTTGGTATTTCAACTAAAAATCCATTGAGCGAACCGTCGCTCGTCTGAATTGGACTTCCGAAACCGCCCGATCCGTATCCCGGAAACTTTATCTCGAAGACCGCGTCCACGGCGGCCTTCCGGCCGGCAAAAGAATGAGCAATCGGGGATTCTTCCACCAGCCTCTGCACTCGCGCGGTTTCCGACGGGTCGATGTTGTCCGGGTCGTCTTTGTAGTCCTCATAATCCAGATAAAACTTGGTAAGCTTGATTTTCTGACCCCTATATTCAATCGTGCTCGGCAATATTCTTCGCACTACGGCCCAAGCTGCAAGCACGGCAACGATTACTCCGATCACTATCAGAACCCGTTTCAGATCGACGCTCCCAGCTTGAAATATCTAGAGAATTGTCTAGTTCCGCGCAGCGAGGAAGAATGTCACTGAGGTAACGCTCGAATTTCGTCAGAATCGCACACATTTCACAAGACTTCCGCCACGTGACCAAGATCACAATTCCCGGTGATAACTGTCACGGCCTCCAATCTCCGTCTCCATTACTGTGGCTTTGGGGTAAACGATAGTAATTCGGTTCCAGTGGGAGGACCGCAAAATGCAATCATCAATCACCACCGAACATTCACATACAGCTGGCAAAAATAAGCCACGCTTGATCTTCTGGGAACTGACCAAAGGCTGCAATCTCCGCTGCATCCACTGCCGCGCCACCGCAACCGAACTGAGCGCTCCGACCGATCTGTCGACTCAGACCGCGTGCGACATCATCGACCAGATTGCCGAGGTCTCCACTCCCATTCTCGTGCTGAGCGGTGGCGAACCACTCTTCCGCTCCGACATTTTTCAGCTCGCCCGTTATGGCACCGATAAAGGATTGCGCGTAGCTCTCGCCACCAACGGTACGCTTGTCAGCAAGCACGTTGCCCGCATGATCGTCGATAGCGGAGTGCAGCGCGTGGCCATCAGCCTCGACGGTTCCGACGCCCTCACTCACGACACGTTCCGCGGCATCCCCGGAGCCTTCGATGCCGCCATCGCCGGCTTCCGCAATCTCAAAAATCTAGGCATGTCGGTGCAGATCAACACCACCATCGCCCGCCACAATGCCCATCAGCTTCCTGCCGTTCTCGACCTCGCCCGCTCCATCGGAGCAGACGCCTTGCACACTTTTCTGTTAGTTCCCGTGGGATGCGGCGTAGATATCGCCGACGAACAGATGGTTCCGCCCGAAGAGTACGAGCGCATGCTCAATTGGTTCTATGATCGCTCGCTCGAAGGCGGCATCGAAATGAAAGCCACCTGCGCGCCTCATTACTTCCGCGTAGTTCGCCAGCGCCGCGCCGCCGAGCATCGTTCCGAAGCCGCAGCAGC
This sequence comes from uncultured Acidobacteriaceae bacterium, assembly GCA_963800565.1. Classification (GTDB taxonomy): domain Bacteria; phylum Acidobacteriota; class Terriglobia; order Terriglobales; family Acidobacteriaceae; genus Acidiflorens. The sequence continues at coordinate 342,697 of CAWDBM010000004.1, read as the reverse complement.
TGCCGCGCACGCCGCGCCAGTAGTCGAAGCGCTGCAACATACGCCCGCCATCGGCCCCACCGAGATGGCTATGCCCGGCTCGACCGGCATCGAACTTAAGCCACAAGGCATCGGCCGCCCAGTAGGTCACCCCGGAAGCCATCCTTCCGACATGAACGCCATGACCAAGGGCTGCCTCGCCGGAACCGCCGTCTGCTTCATCTCCCATCAAGGCGAGGTCTTCCCTTGCGGATACCTCCCTGCCCTCGCCGGCGATCTCAGAAAGCAGTCGTTCGCCGACATCTGGGCCAACTCCGAAGTCTTCAACGAGCTGCGCGACACCAGCAAACTGCAGGGAAAATGCGGCTGCTGCGAGTTCCGCAACGTCTGCATGGGTTGCCGAGCCCGAGCCTATGCCGCCACCGGCAACTACATGGACGAAGAACCCTTCTGCGTCTATCAGCCGCAAGCCAAGGGTTTGAAGAAGGAAAAAGATGACCTGGCGCCCCTGGAAGTCGCCCACTAAGTTATCCTTGTTTAGGTTGTCATCCTGAGCAAAGCGAAGAGCCTGCCATGAGCTTGCCGAAGGGACCTATGTAGTTGTCCGCAGCTCGGAGATCCAAAGTTCGCTCGACGGGGTCGATTCGCCTGCGCCGCGCTCCCGTGTTTCATCTTGCAACAGCGTCATAACTAGCCCAAGCGACCAAGTTCTGCGTGATATCCCACATTCCCACCCCACCTCCGCATGCCCTTCCGTTCGAGCTCGCGCTAACTAATGAACTTACAGCAACTTAAGCGATTCCAAAATGACACTCTCTTTGGTCAGCCATGTGCTTTCCCCTAATCAGGAGCTGTGTCGTGGAACCGTCCTTGATGGTCATCGGCCTCAACTACCGCACCGCCCCCGTGGCCGTGCGCGAGCGCTTCTGCATCGACGAAAGCCGACGCTACCAGGCCCTCATCCACCTCTCGCGCGACGAAGGTATCGAGGAAGTCATCATCCTCTCCACCTGCAACCGCACGGAGTTTTTTCTCTGGGCGAGTGATGTCACCCTGGCCGCCAATTCCGTCATGCGCCTCTTAGGCGCCGACCACGGACTGAAGCTCGAGGAGTGGAAACACTTCTATCGCCTCCTCGACCAGGCTGCCCTGCTCCACATCTTTCGCGTGGTGTCCCGCCTCGACTCGATGGTAGTCGGCGCGCCCCAAATTGTTCCCCAGGCAAAAGCAGCATGGCAGCAAGCCCAAAAAATCGGAGCCTCCGCCCGCTTCCTCGATGCCGTCATGCAGAAAGCTCTAGCGGTATCAGAGCGCGTTACCCGAGAGACGGCGATCGCCAAGGCACCTGCTTCCATTCCCAGCACCGCCGTAAAACTGGCCCGCCAGATTTTCGGCCCACTGGCCAATAAGAAAGTCCTGGTGCTGGGCGCCGGCGAAATGGGCGAACTCTCCGCCTGCGAGTTGATCAAGCAATCCGGCGGAAGCGTCAGTATCAGCGTGATCAACCGCACCTTCGAGCACGCCGCTGAACTAGCCGCCAAACTCGGCGGAACAGCTTTTCCTTTCGAAGACCGCTGGCATCACATGGCCGAAGCTGACATCATCATCGGCTCGACTTCCTGTCCGCACCGGATTTTAAGCCGCGACGAAGCCGAGCGTGTGATGGCCGAGCGCAAGCTTCGCGCGGCCGCGGTTGGCGCTGCGCCTAGCGCCGAAAACGCCCATCGGGGCGCCCGGCCTCTCTTAATTGCCGATCTGGCTATGCCCCGCGACATCGATCCCGCTGTCCGCAACGTTAAAGGCATCTTCCTCTACGATCTCGACGACCTGGAAAATGTAACCGACGACACCGCGGCCGAGCGTGAGGCGGCCGCTGCCGAAGCACAAAAAATTCTGCGTGAAGAGGCGCAAAGCTTCCGCCGCACATTGACTGCCGACGCCGTAGTCCCGACTATCGTTCAAGTCCGCCAGCGCCTCGACGAAGTTTGCCGCAGAGAGCTAAACGCCTTCCGCGAAGAAAACGGCCCCTTCTCCAAAGACCAGGACGAAATGCTCAACGCTGTCCTCGCCCGCATGACACAAAGAATCTCCGCTTCTCTAGCCCGCGAAATAAAAGAGGCCCCCGAAAAAGTAGAGCAGGAACAGATGACCCAAGCCCTCCAGCGCCTCTTCCATCTTCCAACCCGTCTGGCCACCGAAGATCAAACAAACGTCAGCTCCAAGTCAGCCTAAATCGTGTGTGTGGAGCGGGCGCCCCGCCCGCTGCATTTGATGTTGATTTTGATCTCGACCTGGCTTGACCAAGATTGTCTCAAGCAGAATTCTTAAGTAGTTTTGAGCAGTACGCTGCCCGGCATCGGAGGAGAAATTCACATACTTACGAAAGTGTACCTATACAAACGCCACTACAAATGTTCCACGCGGAACGCTTGTACATACATTAAGCTTCTTGCCCGTCGCCCGCCCCTGTCTGCGCTCCCTCTTCATCCCCACGGATCAGCCCGAACTTCTTCAGCTTATAGCGTAGAGCGTCCCGGCTGATGTCCAGCAGCTTGGCGGCATGTGTCTGATTCCCATGGGCCTGGCGCATGGCCAGCTCGACCATGGCGTGCTCCACTTCCTCGAGCGACGTCCCTCCCTCAGGAATGTAAAGCCGCGGTAGCGACCGGCCATTCGGAAGAGCCTGTCCGCCGTCGGTGGGCGAAGACCGCTCGAACAATGTCCGGCCCCCGGAGTCTCCGACCGAGAAGGGCAGGTAGTTAGGTCGCAGAAACGGTTCGTCCTCGAGAATCATGCCGCGTTCAATGGTGTTCTTGAGTTCGCGCACATTTCCCGGCCAGTTGTGGGTAAAGATGAGACGGCGGGTCTCTTCGGTGATGCCGCGTACCGACTTCTTGAAGCGCCGGTTGTAGCGGTCGATAAAAAAATCCACCAACGGAAGTATGTCTTCTTTTCTCTCGCGCAACGGCGGAATAAAAATAGCAATGATGGCCAGGCGGTAGTAGAGATCCTGCCGAAACTGGCCTTCGCGCACTGCTTTTTCCAGATCGCGATTGGAGGCTGCGATCACCCTCACGTCGACCTGCATGTCGCGTATGCCGCCTACACGCCGGATGACCTGATCTTCGAGCACGCGCAGAAGTTTCGCCTGCAGCAGCGGGGAGAGTTCGCCGATCTCGTCTAAGAACAGCGTGCCGCCATCGGCCGCCTCGAAGAGGCCTTTCTTCATTTGCTTAGCGTCGGTGAACGCTCCTTTTTCGTGGCCGAAAAGCTCCGCCTCCATCAGTGTCTCTGGGATGGCAGAGCAGTTGATGGCGACGAATGGCTTGTCCTGCCGCGAGCTTTCGTAGTGGATCGCCTTGGCAATCAGGTCCTTGCCGGTGCCGCTCTCTCCCTGAATCAGGATCGTCGTGGCCTCGCTCGATGCCACCTTGCGCACGAAGTTCATGAGCTCGGTCATCTTTGGCGAGACGCCAACCACGCTGTCGTAACCGGAGCTCCGGCGCACTTCGCTGCGCAGCGTCTGCACCTCCGTGCGCAGGCTGGTCGCCTCCAGGGCATTCTTGATGGTGATGTGCAGTTCGTCGAAATCGATGGGCTTGCCTACAAAATCGTAAGCTCCCAGCTTGATCGCAGCCTTGACATCGTCGAGCTGGGGATCGGCGGTGATCATAATGACGGCGCGCGCGTCGCCATTTTTCTTGAGCTGATCGAGCACCTCGATACCGCTCAGGTCCGGCATGCGGACGTCGAGAAGCACCAGGTCAGGCGATTCGCGTTGCGCCAGTTTGAGCCCCGGCTGCCCGGAGTCGGCCTCAATGACCTGGTAGCCCCACTCCTCGCACTTCTGCCGGAGCGACCAGCGCACCAGGCGCTCGTCGTCCACGATCATAATTTTCTCGGAGGCCATCCGTGATTAATTTACTACAACCGAGGGGCGGGATGGCTTGATGGTGGGACGGAATGGGCAAAGCGACGAGGCGACGTACCGCGGATAACGACAATCATGGTATCGCCGCTTCATCCTCGAAAACTCCCACCTTCCGTCCCGACAATGTGTAGCCCTCAAGTCGGGCGTCCAACTCCTTATATTCCACCGCGAATCGCTGCTGAAACCTCTCGAAGCAAGCAGCGCTTTCCCATCGATCGATGGTCAGAAAAACGCCAGCCTCCTGCGACGACCGCAGCAACTGAGTGCCCCAATAGCCTTCCGCGAGCCGAAACAGGCTTGCCCAAGCGCCATTCGCCCCGTAGGCGCGGATGAAGTCGTCCAGGTGTTCCTCTCCAACCGTGAATTCCCAGATAATGAGAACCGTAAAGCCCTCCCAGGGACGCTTCCGCCCCACCCCATCGTGCCGCCCATCCCATTCTTAACTATTTCAACTTTCCGCCGATAGGTAATACATGACCGCTGTTCTGACCGAGTTTACGACACGGGAAACGATCGAGTTCCGCAAACCCGTGTTGACTCGGGTGGACGTGTCGTGGCAGGACGCGAGCGGAACCTGGCAGACGGTCGCCGCGCGCATGGAAGACAGGTCTGCCGGCGGAGCATGCATACGCGTCAAAGTACCCATCGCGGTGGGATCCAAACTAAGAATTCAGTCGCGACAGGATGACTTCTCCGGCGAGGCCCGGCATTGCCGCGCCGATGGAGCGGATTTCCTGATCGGAATTCAGCGAGACGTTGCCGAGCGCCCAACTCTGGACCGTGCAGCCTCGAAGACGCGGCCGAGCGGCGGAAGAGGCCGTCCGGTGCTTCCGGCGGCCGTGGTAACGAACGTCGGGGTGCCGAGCGTCGTGGCTGCGAAGCCCCAGATCCCGCTTCCGCTGCCGAAGCGCCCAGAGGACAAGCCAAGCGAAGCTTCCTCGATCGAGCCGACAAACTTTGAGCAGAAAAACGTAGCGCCTATAAAAGAAGACAGCGATCCCGTCAAAGCGATTGCACTCGCGCCCATGATGCCTGCGCGTGGCGCTGATCATGAAATCGACAACCGGAACATTTCGCTGTCGCGCCCTCGCACCATCGATCCTCTTTTTCTGGCCGAAGTGCAGGCTGAATTTCGGGCCGACTTTCGAGCCGAAGTTCGGACGGAAATTCGGAAGGAAGTTCGGGCCACGGTGCGCGAAGCGGTGCGGGCTGAATTGCAGACTGAACTCCAAACCAAACAGCCTCCCATGCAGGCTGGCAAGGAAGAAAAACATATGCGAAGCAAATGGCTCGAACTACCCTGGCGCAAGAATCCGGAGGACCCTAGTATGAGCGGGATCGACGACACCGAGGCCGGCGACGGGAACAGCACCAGCAATCGCGAGAAGGAGAATGTTATGTCTGACCTAAGTCAACCTATGCCAAAACCGCCTGTACGGTCCGCACGAGAGGTCCCAACCTTCCAAGTCGATCTCTCGCCCATGGAAGATATCTACCGCGCCATTGGGATCATGAACCCGCCCCGGGGATACAGCATCACCAAAGTGGTCGAGATGCTGAACAGCGAACACATCCGCGATCTGTCGAAAGAGCTAAAGCGCGCCGCTGTGCTGATGGCCCTCGACGCGGCCGGAAATTCACTCGATCAGTTGCAGAGAGACGCCAAGGCGCGCCAGGATGCGCTCGATGCCCACGAGGCGCAGCAGCGCAAGCAAGTGGAGGCAGAGTGGGCCAGGAAGGCCGAAGAGATTGTCCAGATTCAGGCGGAGATGGACAGCATAAAAGCCCACTACACGGGGCGCATCAGCCGCAACCTCGACGGCGTGGCTCGCCAGAAAGCTACCTTTGCCGAATGGGTCAACTCGAAGCAGCAGGAATGCCAAGGCATGGCCGAAGCCATCGAATTGTGCTCAAAGTCGCCGGTCTCTTTGTCGGCCTCGGCCTCGCCCAGTTCTCCGTCCTCCGATGTCAGCCTGATGAAGGCGAATGCCAAGACGGTGTGATTGCTGGAGAGATGTTTGGCGAAAATCTAGTCGACGTTATGGTCCAGGCAGGGGCGCGCGCCGATAACCTCAACCCTGCGGACGTGACCTCGATCACTGCATTCCCCGGCGGAATACCTATGAAATACTCTGTGCGAGGAAGTTGGCGGTCAGATGCCCACCGGCAAACCGGAGCCACCGTCGTGCTGGGAATGTGATCGCGGGAAGATTGTGCGTCTCCCCGACGGCGGAGAACTGGTCGATTGCCCTCCCTCCAACTGGAAATGGCAATCTTGTTTAACCAAGCTGCTCGATACCATAAGGAACCCATTCCGCCGCGTTTTAAGAACGCCAGCTGACAGATCGTCGAAACCAAAAGACCCCCAGCACCGCTGAAAGCCACGCTGCGTCTCCAATTGTACTGTCGTGGACCGCAACCACACGTTGCGTCCCCTGTCCGAATTTGGGCAGTAATGTCCTTTAACGGCCAGCGAACATCACTTCAACTCCCGTAAGTGACTTATAATGTGCCCCTGAAATTGGCCCGCACACTGCTACCTCGGCGGGGATAGGGGTGAACTATGTCCTTTGTTCGCGATCTTCGCTTTGCGCTCCACTCGTTGGCGCGCACTCCGGGCCTCGCCTGCGCCGTGGTCATCACTCTGGCGCTCGGCATCGGAGCCAATGCGGCTATCTTTACCCTTGTGCGCGGCGTTCTGCTGCGGCCGCTGGTCAATCGCGACGAAGATCGCCTGATTTACATTCGGCAGAGCGCCCATGGGATCGGTGCGGAAAACGACCGTTTCTCCGTGCCCGAACTCCAGGACTTGCGGGCCAGTGTGAAATCGGTCAGAAAGTTTGGCGACTTTTCGACGATGGGCTTCACCATGATTGGCCTGGGTGAGCCCCGCGAAGTCAGCGCCGGCGTCGTCGGTGGCTCCTACTTCGAAGTCATGGGCCTGCGCCCCGTGCTCGGCCGCCTGCTCGACATGCGCGACGACGGCCCCAACGCTGCTGGCGCAGCCGTGCTTACTTACCGCTTCTGGTCAACAGTGTTTCATGGCGATCCATCAGTCATCGGGAAGCAGGTTCGGCTGGATACTCGCACTGCCACCATCGTTGAGTGCTCGAGCCTTCAGTTCCCTACCCTGCGGACACCGAGCTCATCGCGAACATTGTGACCAGCCCGCATCATCTTTCCGCGACCATGGTCACCGGCCGGGTTCATCGCATGACGGAATTATTCGGGCGCCTGGCTCCCGGAGTTTCTCTCGATCAAGCTCGCGCCGAGTTGCGCTCCGCCTACGCTGCCATGAAAAAAGACCACCCCGAAGCCTACCCAGCGAGCGGCCAGTTCAACATCGAAGCGAAGCTCTTGCGCGATGAGATCACATCGGGTGCTCGTACCGTGTTGCTGGTGCTGCTCGCTGCCTCGGGTCTGGTCTTTATTATTGCGTGCTGCAATGTAGCGAATCTGATTCTGGCGCGAACCGTGCGCCGCGAAGCGGAGTTAGCCGTCCGTTCCGCGCTCGGTGCTAGCACGGCAACGTTACGCCGCCTGCTGCTGGCCGAAAGCTTGCTGCTCTGCGGCGCGGGAGCGATCCTCGGAGTGGTGAGCGCAACTCCGATGGTCAATATCCTCGCGCGCTACGCTTCGCGCTTCTCGGTGCGCGCGCTCGACTTGAAGATTGATTCCAGCATGCTCTGGCTCGGCGCAACTCTCGCGATCGCGGCCGCGGTGCTCCTCGCTTTCGTTCCGCGCCTACCCGCTGCCAACACGTCGCAAGGGTTCAATCTCAGCAGCGGAGGCACGCGCATCACCGGTGGGACCAGTCGCCGGCTGCGCATCTTCGCCATCACTCAGATTGCCGCTTCGTTCATCCTGCTCGCCGGAGCGAGCATGCTGATCAAGACGCTGCTCACCCTGCAAGCCACGCAGACCGGTTTCGACATGCACCGCGTGCTCGCCATGGATTTGCCAGTGGAGTCTTATGGCAAGACTCCGGATCAGATCATCAATTTCTATCGCGAGGCGATCCGCCGAATCAAAGAAGTTCCGGGAGTTGACGGAGTCGCCGAAGGCACCAGCGTCCCGTGGCGTGATGCGGGCAGCTTCGGTCCGGGATTTGAATTCACCGGCGAAGGCCACGTGAAAGGCAATCACGAAGAGGATCCTCTGGCGCAGTTCCGCGCGGTTTCGCCGGGATTTTTCGCTGCGCTCGGCGTGCCCATCACTGCGGGCCGCGACTTCAACGACGATGATCGCCGCGGTGGCGAGCCTGTAGTGATCATCAGCCAGAGTGTCGCGCAGCGCATGTTCCCCGGCCAGGACCCCGTCAATCGCCACATTATGTGGACCGACCCGGTGTGGGATTTCGTCGGCATGAGCAAGGGACCGCGCCGGATTGTTGGCGTCACCGCGGATGTCGATGATCAACACCTCATACCGCGAGCGGCACCCACCATCTATCACCCGTTCGGCCAGGTGCCGGATAATCTTTCCGACAACAACGGCGTTAGCATCTTTGGCGGCCGGCTGTTCGTGCACACACGCATCGATCCCTACTCGCTGGTCACGCCGGTCACGCGCATCGTGCGCGAGATGGCGGTCGATCAACCCGTAGAACACGCCGCTACCCTCGAAGACATTCGCGCCGAAGTGCTCACTCCCGATCGGCTCAACACAATTGTCTTCGGCGGATTTGCCACGGTAGCTTTGGCGATCGCCATCGTGGGCGTAGCGGGCGTGCTCGCCTTTTCCGTCAGCGCTCGAACTCGTGAGTTTGGCATCCGCCTCGCAATCGGCTCGCAACGTAGGCACCTCTTGACCCGTGTCATTGCCGAAGGAGCAATAATGGCTGGTGCTGGCGTGATTGCTGGCGCGTCGGTCGGGTTCCTGCTCGCACGGATCGCGAATAGGTTTTTCTGGGAGATCAAAATGCCCGGCCCTCTGCCCGTCGTCATCGCTGCGTTCGTATTGATGGCAGTCGCGGTTGTCGCGTCCGTGCTGCCCGCGGCACGCGCTGCGCGAGTCGATGTTATGCAAGCGCTGCGCTCGGAGTAACGTGGGTCAGAGGTATCGGCCGCAGCCAAATGCGCGATCGAATCCCCGGCGCCCATGCGCATGCGCTTTTATCCGCGGCCACTCGACGAACTGTATGCGTTTTCAGTGGCTTGACTTCGATCGTTCATGAGGCTACTTTGCTACCCAAGAACTCCGAAGGGGAGTTCTGGGGGCTCGTTGTCGCAGGTTCAATCGTCGCAGGTTCAATCGAAGATCGTCAAACAGTTGCTGGACGACTGGCACGCCGGCGAAGATGAGGCCTTGCATGCCGTGGTCCCGCTCGTCTATGCCGAACTCCGGCGGGTCGCGCACCAATATCTGCGAAAGGAACGTGCCGACCATACGTTGCAGAGCACAGCCCTGGTGCACGAGGCGTACTTGCGGCTTGAGAAACAAGGCGCGGCCAAATTCGAGAACCGCGCTCATTTCCTGGCCATCTGCGCCCGCTTGATGCGGCAGATCCTCGTAGATTACGGGCGCAGCCGCGATACCGCCAAGCGAGATGGGGGCGATCGCGTAACCCTGGATGGGTTGGCGTTCAAGAGCCGCAGCGTGGATATACTCACTCTCGACGACGCACTGCAGGAACTGGCTAAACTCGACCCACAACAGAGCCGCATTGTGGAGTTGAGATTCTTCGGTGGTCTTTCGATCGAAGAAACCTCGGATGTGCTCAAGCTGTCTCCGAGAACGGTGAAAAGACACTGGGCTTCCGCACGGGCTTGGCTGCATCACCAGATCAGCGCGACCACCGGCCCGTGACTCAGCGATGATGACACCAGAGCGTTGGCAACAGATTCGCGAAGTGCTCGAAGAAGCGCAGGAATTGGAGCCCGCCCAACGTTCTGCCTTCCTGGATCGCGCCTGTCTGTCCGATCAATCGTTGCGGCAAGAAGTCGAGGTGCTGCTCGCCTCCAGCGATAATGCCCACACCAACTTCCTTGAACCAGCACCAGCCTCCGACGGATTGATCGCGAATCTGGATGGGATCCTGTCTGGTGGGCTGCAAGCAGGACAGCTTTTTGCCGAACGTTTTCAACTCCTGCGCAAGCTTGGTGAAGGAGGCATGGGCCAGGTTTGGCTGGCCGAGCAAACCTCTCCAGTCCGGCGGCAGGTCGCCATCAAGCTGATCAAGGCTGGCATGTACGACCATGCGGTCGTACAACGCTTCGAATCGGAACGGCAGTCGCTGGCGATTATGGATCATCCCGCAATCGCCAAAGTATTCGACGCTGGAACGACGCCACAGGGCCAACCTTACTTCGTGATGGAGTATGTGCCCGGTTTGCCGATTACCGAATATTGCGATCAAGAGAAACTCAAGATCGCGGACCGGCTCGAACTGTTCATCGAGGCGTGCGAAGGCGTGCAGCATGCCCACCAGAAAGCCATCATCCATCGCGATCTGAAGCCGGCAAACATTCTGGTGGTGGAAGTGGATGGCAAACCTGTGCCGCGGATTATCGACTTCGGTCTGGCAAAGGCAACCACGCCTCCGTTTGAGGGCGAGAGCCGCTTCACCCAATTAGGACATCTTGTGGGCACCCCCGGATACATGAGTCCGGAGCAGGCCGATCCCAATGTGCAGGAAGGTCTTCATGACATCGACACGCGCACCGACGTCTACTCGCTGGGGGTCGTTCTCTATGTGCTGCTGGCCGGACTGCAGCCGTTTGAGACCAGGCAGCAGAAAAAGCAACCGATCGACGAGTTACTAAGAAAGTTGCGCGAGGAGGAGCCGCCGTCCCCGAGCCACAAAGTCAGCGCCGATCGGGATACATCGGCCGCGACCGCCGCAGCGCGCGGCACCGAGCCCAGGCAGTTGGTCAGCCTGTTGCGCGGCGATCTCGACTGGATCGCCATGAAAGCACTGGAGAAGGATCGCGCTTGCCGCTATGGCGCGCCTTCGGAACTGGCGGCGGACATTCGGCGGTATCTGAATCATGAGGCCGTCGTGGCGCGCCCGGCAAGTACCGGATATCGATTGCGAAAGTATGCGCGGCGGCACCGCGTCGCCGTGGGCGTGGCGGTGGGATTGGTGTTGCTGCTGGCCGCTTTCTCCCTGGTGCAGGCTACGCAGTTGCGCCGCATTACTCGGGAGCGCGATCGCGCCAACCGCGAGCGCGATCGCGCCACACGCATCACCGATTTCATGACCGGCATGTTCAAGGTGTCTGATCCCAGTGAAGCGCGTGGCAACAGCGTGACGGCCCGCGAGATCCTCGACAAGGCGTCGAACGATATGGGGGCAGGATTAGCGAAAGATCCCGACGTGCAATCGCAGATGATGCAGGTCATGGCGACCACCTACACGAACATAGGGCTCTACGGTCGCGCTCACGAACTGGCAAAGCGCGCCTTGGACGCTCGCATGAGCTTGCATGGGCCGGATGACCCCAAGACCCTGCAGTCGATGACTCAACTCGGCTGGATTCTGGATCGCGAAGGACATTATCCCGAAGCGGAGAAACTGGACCGCCAGGCGCTGGCGGGCGAACGCCGCGTTGTCGGCCCCGAAGACCCCCTTACGCTGGAGACGATGGATGACCTCGCCCTCATCATGGAAGGTCTGGGTCACGCCGAGGAGACGGAGAAACTTGAGCGCGAAGTGATCGAGATCTCGACGCGCAGACTCGGTCCGGAGAACACCCAAACCTTGCAATCGATGAACCGTCTCGGCATTGCCTTCATTGACCAGGGCCGCTATGCCGAGGCGGAGCAGGAGTATCGTCAGTTGCTCGAGGTTACGCGCCGCGTCCTGGGCCCGGATCACCCTCGAAGCTTGTCGGCGATGAATAATCTGGCATTGGCCCTCGTGTGGCAGGGCCGCTATACCGAGGCGGAGCCTGTGTGCCGCCAGGTCTTGGCAACGTACCGACGGGTGTTCGGGCCCGAACACCGGAACACCATGAGCGCAACGCAAACCCTGGTCAAAGTTCTGACCGCGGAGGGCCACCTGGCCGACGCCGAAAAACTGGCTCGCGAGGCGCTGGCAATTCAGTCGCGAACCCTCGGACCCGAACATCCCCATACGCTACTCGCCGAAGGCGTGTTGGCGAACCTGCTCTTCAAGGAAGGCCACGTCCAGGAGGCGGGAAACTTGCAAAGGGAGGCGCTCGTCGTCCAGGTTCGCGTCCTCGGACCGAACAACGCCGATACCCTGGTTAGTCAAAACAGTCTTGCCGGAATATTGATCACCGAGGGCCACTATGCGGAGGCCGAAAAGATAGCTCGGGAAACGTACGAGGTACGGCTGCGTACTCTCGGTCAGCAGGACACTGACACTCTGAATTCCCTGCAACTACTCGGGACGGCGCTGGCCCGCAGTCATCGCTATGGCGAGGCCAGCGCACTGTTTCGCAATGCGATCGAGGTAATCGAGAATAACAACGACTCCGGAAGCCAGGGAAACCGCTGGTCAATTTGGTATTCCTTTGCTTGCGTGGCCGTAGCCGCCGACCGCCCCGATGACGCCCTCCAGTATCTGCAGGAAGCCATCACTCGCGGATATAAAGATGCCGACGGCTTGACGTCCGACGACCATCTCAAGAAACTCCGTCCCAACCCGCACTTCCAGGAACTCGTCGCCGCACTTAAACGCTCGCCGGCAAAAGCTCAAGCCCAATAGTGAGAAACCTTCGCGTTCTCCGCGCGCCATAAGTCCTCTCGGAGGACAAACCCATCGTTAACAAATTGAATCCGCAGCCAGCGTGACTTTGCCACTCGAATTACTCGATCAGCGGAAGCGGTTGAGTGCCCTTTGGACCCACTACCCACACTCGTATCGCATACTGCGAAAAACTGATGCTGAACGCGAAAGACCGAGGAATGGAATTCATACACACTCTGTTCTCAAACGCCACACTCAACCCACTTAAAGTCCATTCTGTCTCCCAGTGCCCGAACGATTGCGCGGATCTATTATCGCCCGGACACAAAATGCTGTACGTTTGCATTTGCACGGCCTCCACAACCCATCCTGGATTCAGCTGGCTGAAGTCATAGTTATCCTTGCCAATTTCGAATCGTTCCCCATTCCATCGAGTGACCAAGGCCGATGCCGCCGTAGCGTGCTGGTCAACGTTAAAAAGGGCTGGGGTTGGAGACGAGTATTCCAACCGACGGATGGAGTGTGAGTCCACTCCGCTCGGGTACAATTTGACCCACGCGGATGGAATCACGCTCAACAGTTGCGGATTACCACGCGCTGCGACAAAACGGCACCCGCGCAACTCTATGCGCGGCCGCTTCAATGGATATATCACCAGTGTTACTGGCTGATCCGGAATTCCGGCGAGGCTCGACTCCATCCGCACTCGTAGTTCGCCGTCGGACCAAGCGCCGACTGAGTTTGAGTCTAATTGCATTGCGATGGGAAGCACCGAGTCAGCAGAGGATGCCGTATCGGCTTCGAGCCGAACGATCCCAGGGCTGGTTCCAAAGAAGCACCCCTCAATGCTGTAAGTATTGTTCTCCACAGTCGGCGTGAACACTACTCCCTTTGACTTTCCATTGACTGAGCGGATCATCGTCTTGTGGCAGGCAATATGTTGACGAGGGAGTGGATCGCGGGTTCTCTCACTTGCCAACCGGTTGGCACTGAGCATTGTCTGTGCCGACTGCGGGGTGGCCCCATGTCTTTCCAGATAGGATCGCTGCTCGCGCAAGACAGCGACAATGCCCAACGGCAAGCCCTCATCCGAAATCGCCGGGTTCCTAAGTATTGGACCTGTCTCCACTTTGGCACTGTTGACAACCTCGGAAAGCAGCTTCTGGTATTCATCAGCCGGCATCGGCCGTGACGAGACGATTTGGCCGGCTTCGGACACCAGAGGCTGCGCCGCCCCTTCCACTGGCATGATGCCAAGCAGGAATGTAAGACAAGGAGCGCCGAGGGACCGCAATCGTCTGCGAAAAGTCCTCATAGCCTGCTCCGCTTTCGGCCCTTTGCAGTATTGGAATGCTTCGTCGTGATCAAGTACTGCATTGTGGTCGTCAACTCGACGAGCCGGGAGCCTTGGAAACCCCGGTCGCAACTCTCAACCGAGTTCTGTGTCTTGTTTTTCGTTCTCTTTTGGAAAAGAAAAGAGCGAGCACCCTTTCGTGGGCGCCCGCCCACGCTCTCTAGAAAACGGTAAGAAAGAAGGGAGCGTCGCCGTTGAAACGGCCCGTGACGCCAACGTATACCTGGGTAGGCCCTACCCCAAACTGATCGTCCAGGCCGGAATAGATCTCAGTACTGGTGAGAACAGTTGAGACCTGCAGAAAGCGGTCGTCCACCTGGAATCCAAAGTCGATCGTATATACTCCAGGGCCGACATAGGTAAAAGTCATCCCGCATGGGACGGTCGTCGCCTGCGATCCGGGGAGTTGCGAGTTGAAGCAACGCACGATTGCGCCGCTGGCGAAGGGATTGACATACACCATGGCCTTGACCCAGCCGCCCATGCTGCGCGCCTGGGTGGCGTTGCTATCAGTGGCCATCCCATAGCCGCTCGGGGCGTGGCCGTAAACGCCGTAGCCATTGGCGGCGGAATTTTCGCCATAGACGCCGACTGCTGTGGAAACATCGTTGGTTCCGTGAACGCCATTGCCGTTGCTGGTATGTGCTCTTCCAAGAATGCCGTCGCCTCCCACCGATGTACTTTGGTTTTCGCCGTAGACGCCAATTCCGCCAGTTGGGGCCGTGCCATACACGCCCCACCCCCGGGCCGTCGTTCCCGTTACGCCGGCGCCGCTTTGGCTGGAGCCGTACACGCCGGTGACTGAGCCATTGCCTTGGCCATAGACGCCTGCAATTCCACCAGTTCCGTAGACACCGTATGTGCCACCTTGGCCGAGCACTCCGCCTCCGCTCGCGCTCTCGTTCGTACCGGACACCAGGAAGCCGCCGGACGGAACGTTGGCGGCTGCATAGACAAGGTTGTAGATCGTTTGTTGTCCCGTGAACGTGTTATTGCTCGCAAGTTGCGGCACTTTCGTCGTATCCAGATTCACGGTGACGTTGCCGCTGGTGCCACCACCGGTGAGATCGGCGCCCGCCGTCACACCAGTTATCGTTCCTCCGCCGCTGAGATTCACGCATACCCATGCCGTGCCGTTCCACTGCAACACCTGATTTGCTGCGCATGTGTTCGTCAGCGACAGGTTGAGCGTGCGCTCGTGCCGCCGCCGATCAGGCCGCTGCCGGATGCGGTATTGATCCCGGTGATTCCGCCGTTTCCGCTGGCGAACACAATATCCAACTCGGCGGCATGGCTCGTCGACGTACTTTCCTTGCTGTCGAAACTCGCATTCAGCGGACTATTCCCTACGAGCGCGATGCCGTCATTGGCCGTTCCATTTAGCCAAGCCTGCACCGCCGAGGTGACGTCGATGAGGATGTACTGGTTCTTATCCATAGTCGTCAGCGGGACGCTGGCTGCGATCGTCGACCCAAGCGCCGGAGCATTGTTGGCGTCGATCGTTGCCTCGGCCCACGTGCCATTGATGTAGTCCACATTGAAGCTGCCCGCCTTGGTCACAGCATTAACGTAGAGTTTCAGCGTGGCCTTGGTGACGTTAGACCCGGTGTATCCCGCCGGAATCGACGACAGATCGAATTGAATGTAACTCGTCTGCGAGGCGCTCTCGACATCGAGAAGCGCCTTTGCGCCGAAGTTCGTAGTTGGGGTGGCGGTATTCGTATAGGAATCGCCGCTCAGTGTGATCTGCGCCTGGGCGCCTGTCAGTAGGGCCAGAGTGAGCAGCAGCACACAAGCTAGCGTGATGAGCGTCGAGCCGTTCTGCTTTGTTTTCAAATTTTCGAGAAGCGGTGTACTCAACATGACCTTTCCTCCTGGAGAATCCGTTGTTGGTTCCGTGTGTGGGCAGAAACCGATGCTCGCGATTGCGCGCGGGCGCCGGCTCTCAATTTGTTGGCTATTTATTGCTTTTCAGTGCTCGTTGCATTGCCAGGGGCAGTGCTGGTGCAGAGTTGGTTGGCAGTACGACGGATGGAACGGCCGAACGCGGCGCGTGCCGCTGATTCTCCGCGCGCTTCATCGTCTCCGGATAGCGCGCCCATTGGACTTGCTGCTCCTTCGGCGCACCATAAAGTTCGGGATTGAGATAGAACCCCTTCTCGCGAGCATCCTTGACCGGTTCGACCACGAGCGGATGAGACTTGGCACAGGCATCCGGGCGCACGCCAGTGACCTGCCACGAGACCTTCACGTTGGGTACGTTCGTTTTGATCCCGAATTGATGGTTTTGAATCTCGCTGGCGACAATCGCTTGCGCGAACTGCCCGATGACTGTCAACTGATAGCGGAAATCAGTATTGAGAGCTTCAAACCACTCCGGCAACTGAACCTTCGCATTTCCGGTGGCATCGGTGATGACATTGCCGGTGTAGATGTTCATCAGCTCGGAAGATTCAACCGAGACGTGAACGAGATATTTATTGGCGGGATCGACAGGATGGTCGATTTTGAAAGCTTTGACACTCGCGTAAAGTTCGCCGGTTACGTTGACGTTCCCAATAAAAAAGCCAGCGTATTCGTCGCCGAGGGAGCCTGTGCCGCCTTCTACCAGGACTCCAGCCCCGCCATAGGTGTCGGGTGCCGATGCGTTTCCGCCGACAAACCACCCTCCCAAGCCGCCCTCACCGGGGGAGCTTCCGCCAGTGCCGACGATTCCGTTTCCTGATCCCGAACTGATGGATGGGTCGCCACTCCCCCCTGTGGCCACAATCCCGTTCGTGCCGTTCATAGCGGAGCCGGAAGGCGCAGCGTAACCAGTGAAAACGCCACCGGCGCCTTCACAGCAAACAGCGGATACTGCCTCCACGCCGGTTTGCCCAATTCCATAGACGCCTATCCCGCTCGACCCGCTGTTCGAGCCGTAGACGCCATAACCGCTGAGACTCTCCGATGCTCCTACTACTCCAGCCGAGGAACCAGAGGTTGCCGTGGAAATACCGAGGAGACCGTTGAAGCCCGGTGCACTTGCAAATGAATCGAGCCCATCGACGTTGCCGTTGGTCGTGATCGCCTGCCCGAACGTGAACGTGTTGTAGGAGGACAACAGCGGCACTGCAGTCGTATCAATGCTCAGCGTTCCGCTAGTAGTAATCGGGCCGCCGCTGAGTCCGAGGCCGCTAGCGACACTCGTCACCGTGCCCGTGCCCGTCGCCGTTGTGCACACCCACGCCGCTCCACTCCACGACAAAACCTGACCCGAACTGCAACTCGTCAGCAGGCTGAGATTTAGCGTCCCACTATCGCCGCCGCCGGTAAGTCCGCTGCCCGATGCAGTGTTGACTCCCGCGATCGTGCCGTTTCCGCTGGCGAACACAATATCCAACTCGGCCGCGTGGCTCGTCGACGTACTTTCTTTGCTGTCGAAGCTCGCATTCAGCGGACTATTCCCTACGAGCGCGATGCCGTCATTGGCCGTTCCGTTCAGCCACGCCTGCACCGCCGATGTGATATCGATGAGGATGTATTGGTTCTTATCCGCAGTCGTCAGCGGAACGCTGGCTGCGATGGTCGATCCTAGGGCGGGCGCATTGTTGGCGTCGATCGTTGCTTCCGCCCACGTGCCATTGACGTAGTCGACATTGAAGCTGCCCGCTTTAGTTACGGTATTGACGTAGAGCTTCAGCGTTGCCTTAGTGATGTCGGAGGCGGTGTAGCCGGCCGGAATCGATGACAGGTCAAATTCAATGTAACTGTTCTGCGAGGCGCTCTCGACATCGAGCACGGTCTTTGCGCCGAAGTTCGTAGTCGGGGTGGCGGTGTTCGTATAGGAATCGCCGCTCGGCGTGATCTGTGCCTGGGCCATGGTCAGCGCCGCAAAGATCGCGAGGAATGACAGGGCGAGTCGATAGTAACGATAGTTGACCTTCATTTTCCCCTCCTGAGAACTTTTCGCACAGCCAAAATTGACCCAGGCACGCCTGGTCACGGCCGGATCCAACACCAACACTGAGCGTGTTGGATCCGCGCCAGATCCTTTATTCAATGACTGTTATTTGTCCGATCCGATACCACATCGGGCCCACTCCGGTCGTGCCATTGTGGACTTCGACGGCGTAAGTCCCCCCTGTTGAAACTGAAGGGTTCATCCCAATGTCGTAGTTCGCGGACTCTTGGAACAGCAACGAATCCTCAAACCACTCTCCCGTGTCGTCCCAAAGATCCACGATCCCGTCAGCGGAACTATTGTGAACTTCGACAAATACGCCATCCTCAAAGCCGATGCTGGGATTATTTCCGGAGGCGCTATATTCGGAGCTGTTCTGCCATTGAATGGTCGAACCGCTGAGCTCACCCGTGCGAGACCACAGCGGGACGGTCCCATTTCCGCCGTTGTGCACTTCGACGACGAGGGACCCAGACACAGACACAGACGGATTAAATCCGTTGTCGTACTGGCTACTGTCGGACCACGCAATTGTCTTGGTCGACGCGTCTACGGTGCCGACTCGATACCATTCCGGCCCCGATTCACTGCCTGCGCGATAATTTCTCCCGAGGGCGAGCCAGACCGCAAGCTAGCGCGGCGACTGTTCCTATCCCGCGAACCTCGGTCGCAGTTCTCGGATTTCACAACTTGTCAGGAAAGGCCGACGATGATTGGCTGGCAACTGCTCTGTCCGAGATGCTGAGCACCGAACTCGCCGCCAGCGAAAAGCTGCGTCTGGTTTCCGGAGAGGACGTGGCGAACCTGCGTCTCTCCTCACCGTGGCCCTCAACCGATAC
This sequence comes from uncultured Acidobacteriaceae bacterium, assembly GCA_963800565.1. Lineage (GTDB taxonomy): Bacteria > Acidobacteriota > Terriglobia > Terriglobales > Acidobacteriaceae > Acidiflorens. The sequence continues at coordinate 323,995 of CAWDBM010000004.1, read as the reverse complement.
TCTCGATCGGAAAACCACCGCGCGTATCGGCGGCGCTTTGAATAGCGACTTGTTGGTTCTGGGTTCGTACACTGCCGTCGGCCGTCCTGATCGCGAACAGCTTCGCCTCGACGTGCGCCTGCAAGTGGCCAAGACCGGAGAGATCCTTTCGGAGATTGCAGAAATAGGCAGTCAACAAGACGTGCTTCTACTTGTGTCAGGAGTGGGCGAAAACCTGCGCAGCCGGCTAGGCGTTCCACAACTCGAACCGACGGATCAGGTGAGCGTGGCCGCTTCGCTCCCATCGAATCGTGAGGCGGCGCGGCTTTATGCTCTCGGAGTTGCCAGGCTGCGCGACTTTGATGGGTTGGCCGCAAGAGATCTTCTCCAGCAGGCGTGCAATGCCGACCCAAAATTTGCACTGGGACACGCCATGCTGGCGCGCGCCTGGAACGAGCTCGGCTACGAGCAGAAGCGTAAAGAAGAAGCCAAGAAGGCATTGGATCTTTCCGAAAGCCTACCCCGCGCAGAGAGCATGCTCGTGGAAGGTCAATACCACGAAAGTTTGTCGGATCACGAGAAGGCGGCATCCACTTACCGCGCACTATTTGAGTTATTTCCGGATAACGTCGAGTACGGGCTTCTGCTCGCCATAGCGCAGGACAAAGCTGGTCAGGCAAACCAGGCTATGGAAACAATCGCCCGGCTTCGACGATTGCCGGCTCCCGCCTCCGACGACCCCCGTATCGACATGGCGGAGGTGCGGGCGCTGCACGATAATAAGCAAGCGCAACTGGCGATAGTACGAACTGCTCTCGCCAAAGCCGCTGCACAAGACAAGAAACTGGTTTATGCCGACGCTCGACGATGGGAATGCATGATTCTGGTCTACAGTGGCCATCCGGAAGACGGGAAAGCTTCGTGCGAAGATGCATACAATCTTTTTCTTGCTGCGGGCAATCGCCTGGGTGCAGCCGATGCCTTGCGCCTGATGGGCGACGCTGAGGGCGGCGAAGGACACACTGAATCAGCGACCGCGGCCTACCAGCGGGCGCTCGGGATCTTACAATCGCTCGGCGAACACGCGAAAATCGGGCTTGTCCTTAACAACATGGCGATCGGCCTCGCCAATGAGGGCAAAATCGACCGTGCCGAACAGCTCTACCGTCAGGCCAAGTACCAGTTCGAGCAGGCGGGAGACAAGCGCAACACAGGCGTCGCGCTAGCCAATATCGCGGACATTCTCTACCTTCGCGGCAAGCTGCCCGAGGCGGCAAGAGTCTATCAGCAAGCGGTAGAGATTCAGGCGTCGCTCGATCGCGTTGCACCCGCTTATGCAATGTACAGACTCGCCGATCTGGAGTTGGCAGAGGGGCAGGTCAAGAACGCCCACGATCTTGCCGCGCAAGCCGTAGACATTATCCGCCCCCTCCCAGTAGCAGACCGCGATTCTGTGGGCGCGTTCGTCGTGCTCGGCGATGCGCTCGAGGCCCAAGGAAATTTGGCAGGAGCCCGAGAGCAATACCAGCGAGCATTAGCGATGCGCCAGAAATTGGGCGCGCGGGACTTGGTTGCCGAAAATCAGGTTTCGCTGGCTGGCCTTTCTCTTGAGGAAGGTCATCCCGAGCAGGCGGAGCCATTGCTGCATCAGGCAATTGCTGAATTTGAGAAGGAGAAGCAAGACCCGGACGCCACCGGTGCCTGCACTTTACTGAGCCGCTCTCTGCTGATGCAGGGCAAGTTAGAAGAGTCGCGTAAGGCCATTCAACATGCCGCCGAACTTAGCCGTCACAGCCCCGACCCGGCATTGACGCTGCCCATCGTCATTCAGAGTGCTCGAGTCGTACTCTTCCAAGCCAACCAAAGGGGCGCAACGTCCGCGCCCGTTGCAGCGCTCCAAGGACTTCGCTCGACGATAGAAAAAGCGAGGAAACTTGGATACTACGATCTGGAATGTGAAGCCCGGCTGGCATTAGGAGAACAGGAGATGAAGCACAATGCCACTTCAGGACGTGCTCAACTCACTGCCCTCGCCTCGGATGCCCGAAACTATGGAATGGAATTGCTCGCGCGACAAGCAGAGCATGTGATCGCTGGCGCCGCGTACCCCACAAAATCTTCCTAGGTGTAATGCAGGGCCAGAAATACAGTCTGTCTAGATGGTCCGACCTGAAAATCCCACTCCGCTCCGCGATGCAGTCCACCAGACTACCCGTGCACAGAAATCGGTCTGGATAGCTCCACACAGACACTGAGCGGCGAGCGGCGCTTCAGCGTTTTCCGTTGGCCACCCCTCGGAAGCGTCTTTCGCCTGCAGTTTGCGCGGTGTCCCTTGGTGATGAACCGCATATCACGATGTGACCGATTGCACTGACAGAACACGCCCTTCGGTGTTGAATGGCTGTGTCCCGCGTCCCCGAAGAGCACACCTTCCACGATATGCACACCCGACGAGGCGAGAGTTTGGAACATCGGTGCCTTTTAGCAATTGTCGTGTTGCTACGACTCCCTGGTTTGGACCGCAGTTCGAGATCAAAACGCTTGTTGTCGAATGATCGACCTCGACCGCGCCCGCTTCCAGCCGTGAAGGAGGTTTCGTATGAAGGGCAAGTTTAGTCATAACTCTCGGAGTGTTGTTGCTCCTTTCATCGCAATTCTGACTCTCTTGATCGCGGCCGTCGCCTTGGCGCAAACATTTGGGACGGATCAGCCGTCCTCCAATCCAATCGGCCTTTTGACTCCTCCCGCAACTTCCCCCTTCGCGCAAGCGGAGCGTCCGTTATCTCCATGGTGGAATAGTGCTGAGCGTTTACCTTCGAGCGGCTCGCACAAGAACAAATCTGGCGCGCTTCCGATGGACGAGTACCCTCTGCAGTTCTTGCCGGTGGTGACCTACGACGCGGGCGGCCTGGGATCTTCTTCGCTGACCGTAGGGGACCTCAATGGTGATGGCTACCCGGATATCGTCGTGACCAACACCGGTTCCACTTCGGTGGACGTGCTGCTGGGCAATGGCGACGGCACCTTCCGAGCGCCCGTTAGTTACAGCTCAGGCGCGGGAAATCCCTGGTCGGTTGCGATCGCGGACGTGAATGGCGATGGCAAGCCCGATCTGATCATCGCCACCTTTGGCGGTACGGTGGGCGTACTGCTGGGCAACGGCGACGGCACCTTCCAGGCTCCCGTTAGCTACAGCACCGGTGCCGAAGAGGCTTTTTCAGTGGCGATCGGGGATCTGAGAGGCAACGGCCATCTGGATCTGGTCGTGGCCAACTGGTGTCCCTATGGCGGCTGCGAAAACGGCGTCCTGAGCGTGTTACTGGGCAACGGAGACGGCACTTTCCAGGCTGCCGTTACCTACAGTTCCGGCGGATATCAGTCTTATTCTGTCGCCATAGCGGACGTGAATGGCGATGGCAAGCTAGACCTGGTCGCGTCCAATAACTGCCTGACCCAGGACAACTGCAGCGATGGTGGAGTGAGCGTGTTGCTGGGCAACGGCGACGGAACCTTCCAAGCGGCGGTCAGCTACAGCGCGGGCGGGAGTGGCACAGAGTCAGTCGCGATTGGGGACGTGAACGGCGACGGCCGTCCGGATGTGCTTCTGGCCAACGGCTGCATTGGCTTCGACGAGTGCGATAACGGTTCCGTCAGCGTGCTGCTGGGCAACGGCGACGGAACCTTTCAGGCGCCCGTTAGCTACAGTTCCGGTGGGGTTAAGGCCTTTTCAGTCGCCCTCGGGGACGTGAACGGAGACGGCTATCCGGATCTGGTCGTGGCTAACGTGAATTCCAGCTCCATAGGCGTGCTGCTGGGCAACGGCGACGGAACCTTCCAGCCCGCCGCAAGTTATGACTCAGGTGGCCTTGGGGCCTACTTCGTCGCCGTAGCGGATGTGAATGGCGACGGCAAGCTCGACGTAGTGGTGGCGAACTGCAACGGGACTTATTGTGCCCCCGGCAGCGACGGAGAGGGAGAGGTCGGCGTGCTGGTGAACGACTCGCCGTACACGCCTGCGGCAAGTACAACCACGCTGACCTCGTCTCCGAATCCCTCAAACCTCGGGCAGGTCGTGACCTTCACCGCATCGGTCAGTGCCGAAACGGGCACACCCACAGGCACGGTCGAGTTCTTCGACGGCAACGTGGCTTTGGGAAGCGCCAAGTTGGCGAGCGGCAATGCATTGTTCCCCGTCTCTTGGCTGGCGGCCGGCTCGGATTCGATTACCGCCAAATTCCAAGGCGATGGCAAATACCTTAGCAGCGCATCATCCCCACTCATCCAGGTTGTGAATAGAAACACCGCGACTTCGCTCGCTTCGTCGTTGAACCCGTCAGTCTTCGGACAGACAGTTACATTCACGGTTGTAGTGAGCTCCGCATTAGGGACGCCAATCGGAACAGTCACTTTTTACGACGGCACGACCGCAATCGGCAACGCTACGCTGACAAGTGGAAGTGCATCCCTCTCCATTTCATCGGTCGCAGCAGGCTCACAGTCGATTACTGCCGCCTATCAGGGGTCCGGTGTTTTCAACCCCAGCACATCAGCGCCACTGAATCAGGTTGTGAATCCGGCAACCACCTCCACATCGCTGGCATCGTCGCAGAACCCGGCCGTGATCACCGAAATCGTCACTTACACAGCGACTATCGCCAGCCAATTCGGTGGGGCGGCTACAGGAACGGTCGTGTTCCAGGACGGCGGCTCGACCGTTGCAACGGTGAGCATCGGAGGCAACAAGGCAGCATATAGCGCGAAGTACAGTTCCGTGGGTACTCACTCCATGACAGCAACCTATTCCGGCGATAACAACAATAGCGGGAGCGGATCCACGGCGCTGGTGGAACAAATCAACAAAGGCTTTGCATCGACGACCGCCCTGACCACGTCGGGGTCGCCGTCGTTAGCCGGGCAGCCGGTTACCTTTACGGCGATGGTGACGTCAACACACGGATTCATTCGAGATGGCGAACTGGTCACCTTCTACGACGACACAACCGCGATGGGGACCAGTGCCACCGCGAGTGGCGTAGCAACGTTTACGACCTCGTCGTTAGACGGCAAGAGACATCTCATCAAAGCAACCTACCCAGGCGACGAAACTTTCAGGCCAAGTACTGGGTCGGTGACGCAAGTCGTCAGTAAGAACGCAACAACCACCGCGCTCAGTTCCAGCCTGAATCCGTCCGTTCAGGGGCAGGCCGTCACTTTCACGGCGACGGTCGCGTCGGCGGGTCCGCTGCCGACAGGCAAAGTAAAGTTCATGGATGGGACAAAGTTAATTGGAGAGGCGCAGCTGAGTGGGGGCGTTGCCACTTTTGTCAGGTCCAAGTTAACCCCAGGGACGCACCCGATAACTGCTCATTACGTCGGGGACACCAACTCCAACGAAAGCACCTCCGCTGTGCTGGACCAGGTGGTGCAATTTCGTTGATCAAGAGCGCGCCATGCTTGTCGATGCGAAATCATAAGTGAGCCGCCCAATTTCTGGGCGGCTTTTCTTTAGCGTCGAGCAGAACTTGGGAACGATATTGCGCTCGATTCGTATTTCGTGATCTGAATCCCCGCGTCCACTATCGGTTGCATCCCACAACCACGCCTCGGCCAATCAGATTGACGAAGGCATGATTTCTGAAACCCGGAATTAAGGTTCATCTGCCTATACCGAATAGCTCTGAAATTATCCGGTCGCGCTGAGTTATCTAAAGTGAAGAAAGAAGTTGCGTCTAACGAGGACTCCGACCGCGTTGTCCCGAAGTTCGCTTCGAGGGGATCACCACTTATCTCCTCCAAACCCGTTTGAACGAAGCCTTAGGGGCAGACGCTTTCGCGTGTCCGGTGTCAGCGGTTGTGTGTGAGCGGATAAGGTTGGGTCATAAGGAGAACACCTATGACCCACCTTCGCAAAATGATGCTCGAAGAACTCGAGCGTCGTAATTACGCTCAGACTACCATCGATTGCTACATCCAAGCGATCGAAGATTTTGCGCGCCACTTTCACCGCCCTCCGGACCAGCTCACTCCGGAGCACATCCGCGAGTACCAAGCGTATCTGTTCCGCGAGAGAAAGCTAGCCGCGTCCACTGTGACACAACGGCTCGCGGCTCTGCGGTTCTTCTACACGCAGACGATCAAGAAAGCCTGGAGCGTAGCCGATACACCGTACCCGAAGAAAACGAGACCCCTGCCCAGCATTCTGAGCCCGGAAGAAGTGGGCCATCTCATCGACTCTTCTCAGACTCGATTTCATCGCATGGTATTGATGACACTCTATGGCACGGGGGCACGGCGCGCCGAGTTGGCGCGCTTGCAAATTTCCGATATCGACAGCCGACGCATGGTCATCCACATCCGCGGTGGAAAAGGACGTCAGGACCGGGATGTCATGCTCAGCCCTCGGCTGCTCGAAGCTTTGCGCGACTACTGGCGTGGGTTGAAGCGCAAACCCACGGAATGGTTATTTCCGGGCGGATCCCGGCACACCTCCAACCGTCCCATCACTCCCCGAGCCGTGTGGTATGCGTGCCAACGTGCTGCCCAGCGAGCAGGCCTGCAGAACCGGGTTCATCCCCACACGCTGCGCCACTGTTTCGCGACTCACTTACTGGAAAACGGAGCTGACCTGCGCACCATTCAACTACTCCTGGGACATCACGATTTGAAGGAGACCACGATCTATCTTCATCTCTCGCGACGGCATCTCCACGCTACCGCCAGTCCCCTGGACTCGCTCAAGCTGAAAGATAAGTCACCGCAGAACCCGTAGATGAACCAGCCGCCACTTGAGGTGGCCGATCTGGTTCGCGCCGCGGGGCGCGCCTTCATCGAACGCAGTCGCCGGTGGATCACCTGGCAACACCTTACGGTGCTGCGAGCTATCGCGCGCTGTCGCACCGCCGCCTTGGGCGGGCATCTCGATGAGTGCATCGCCTGTGGCTACCGTCCGGCTATCTCTTACAACAGCTGCCGCAACCGGCACTGCCCGAAGTGTCAAGCCAACGCTCGATCTCGTTGGCTCCAAGCGCGTCGTAAGGAGCTTCTCCCCACGCGCTATGTCCATGTTGTCTTTACCCTGCCTCACGAACTGGCGCCGCTCGCCTTGCAGAACAAGAAACTCCTGTACCATCTCTTGCTGCAGGCCAGTGCCGCAACTCTCCTCGAAGTCGCTCGCGATCCCAAACATCTCGGCGCCGAGATCGGCTTCTTCAGTGTGCTCCACACCTGGAATCAAAAACTCGAACACCACCCGCACGTGCATTGTGTCGTGCCCTCCGGTGGACTATCGCCGTCTCGCGCCCACTGGATCCAGCCACGCTATCCCTTCTTCCTTCCCGTCAAGGTGCTCAGTCGCGTCTTTCGCGGTAAGTTTGTTTCCGCTCTCCAACGCAACTTCCGGCAGGGCAAGCTGGGTTTCCACGGCAACCTGAAACCTCTCGCTCACCCCAAAGTCTTCTCCGCCTGGTTAAGAACCCTGTTCCGAAACGACTGGCACGTCTACTCCAAACGGCCCTTCGGAGGTGCCGAGCATGCGCTCTGTTATTTGGGCCAGTACACCCATCGCGTCGCCATCTCCAACCACCGGCTCGTCTCCTTGGCCGATGACCAAGTCACCTTTCGCTGGCGCGATTCTCACAACAATGAACACAAGTTGATGACCCTATCGCTCGATGAGTTTCTGCGCCGCTTCCTGTTGCACACGCTGCCCAAAGGCTTCGTCCGCATCCGCCACTTCGGCTTCCTTGCCAACCGCCGCCGCACCACTCTCCTGCCACTTTGCTTTCGACTTCTCGGCACGATTCCACAACCGCAGGTGGAACAACAAGCATCGGCAGCCAAGGAACCACGCCCTCTTTGGCGCTGTCCTAAATGTGGCGGCCCCATGGTGGTCCTCGAAAGACTTACTGCGGCCCAACTCCAACTTCGTTCTCCGCCCTGGCTCGCCGGAGTCGCGGCATGAAACTCCCATTCCGATCTCGCTGGCTCGGTGTCTCCCAACACCTACAGGCCTCGTGCGCTTTCGTTGCCCATCCACCAGGCTCTCGGCTTCGAGCTTTCGCTCACAAACTACAGTCGATCCAAGTCCGCCTGCGCTCCGGTTAGCTCCATCACCGATTCCTCAAGTCTTTCTCATCACGCAACACCATTGAATTTGCATAAGCGCTTCCTCCCCGGCGGCTTCCTTCAAACAGCTGTATCGACCGCGCCCCGCACGACCTCCCGAACCTACCTGCATTCTTGGAATGGGGCGCGTCCGATACAGCACTAGCGTTTCTGGACAACTTCCGGGTTGGCCAACACCACACTCACAAATGTCTGATCCTCGGCCACTTTCGGTCAGGAATACAACTGCGCCCACGCATATCTGCGTGCCCCCCGGCGTGCTGATGTTCCCACGCTATGACCTGGACGGAGTTGCCGATCTGGTCCGGCGTCGGCTCGGTAGAACGAGGCCGCCCGCCGAGCAGGGACAGGTTTCGGTAGAGGAACTTGCCATTGAACCTGAGGACTCTAAATTGATTGCCCGGTGGGCGCCAAGGAAGTTATGTCCGCGGACGCAATCTCCATAACGCGGCCCAGAAGGTTGGGTTCGGGGAAGTTTGTCTAAAAACGCATGCAGATTCGTTGACATCCGCATGAGACTTTCCGGAAGCCCGTTCTCGGATAACTAATGGGCTGGCCGCCGCCTCACGCAGCCAGCGGGCCCAGGATATTCAGGCTAATCGTGCTACGTCAGGTTTGTGGCATTTCGGCGTTGGGGCAATTCCATGCCATATAATGGCGCGCGCATGACTTTTCACGGAGAAAAATTCTCGATGAGGATCGCTACTACTGCAATCGTCGCGTTGATTCTAGGATCGATGCTCTCTCTCAGTCCGGCGTCTGCCCAATCATCTTCCCAATCGAAGGACGACCCCGCCCAGGGTAAGCAGACTTCCGCGAAGCCTGAAGGCCTCAAGCCGGAGCAGCAGGCGAGCAAAGGATCGGTCACTATCTCAGGAACAGCGACTCCCTATGACGCCTTTGCCGGCACCATCGTCGTGCATCCCAAAGGCTGGGATGACGTCCCTCAGAATGCGGACAAGGACGATAAGAACCTCGAGTCCCAAGCCGGTATGTTTTATGTTGCGTATTTCAAGTCAGGCGACCCGAGTAGCCAGCGACCAGTTACTTTCTTTTATAACGGCGGTCCTGGTTCATCAACCGTCTGGCTGCATATGGGAGCGTTTGGACCGAAGCGCGTCGTCACCCTCGATGACTCCCATACCCCGGCGGCGCCCTACTCAATCGTTAACAATGAGTACAGTCTGCTCGATGCAACCGATCTCGTGTTTGTGGACGCGCCCGGCACCGGCTTCAGCCGCGTGGCTGGAAAGGATCGCGAAAAGGCGTTTTACGGCGTCGACGCAGATGCTGAAGCTTTCGCCGATTTTATCTCGCAATTTCTGGCGAAGTACGGACGCTGGAATTCGCCGAAGTATTTATTTGGTGAGAGCTACGGCACTACGCGTTCAGCAGCACTGATTAATCTGCTCGAAACCGGCCGCTTTATTGACTTCAACGGAGTGATTCTGCTTTCCCAGTCTTTAAGCTACGACACTTTCGCAGACTCACCGCAGCTGAATCCTGGAATCGATCTGTCCTATCAACTGGCTTTGCCAACCTACACCGCCACAGCCTGGTATCACCACAAGCTGCCTGATCGACCCAATGATTTGATTCCACTGCTGTCGGAAGTAGAGCACTTCGCGATGACCGACTATGCCATTGCGCTCGGCGCTGGATCCACGCTACCACTCGACCAACGTCACGCGATCGCGGCAAAATTGCATCGGTATACCGGACTTCCCGTCGACTACATCGAAAAGTCCGATCTCCGCGTCAATGCCGGTCAGTTTGAAAAGACTCTCAAGTCGGACAACGATACGACTACCGGCCGGCTCGACACGCGCTTCTCCGGGCCGACGCTCGATCCGCTTAGCAGGGAGGCGGAATATGATCCACAGTCAGCGGCGATTGGCTCCGCTTATGTCTCGGCCTTCAACGACTACGTGCGCAAGGACTTGAAGTTCGGCGAGAACCGCGAGTACAAGCCGGAAATTGATGTGGAAAAGAACTGGAATTTCATGCACCAGCCCCCGGGAGCGCCTATACCGTTGCCGCAAGCTGTAAACGTAATGGTCGATCTTGCCGGCGCAATGAAATATAACCCCCGCCTGAAAGTGATGGTAAACGCGGGTTATTTCGATCTCGCCACGCCGTTTTTCGAAGGAGTTTACGAAATGCAGCATTTGCCAATTCCCGCCACTTTGCAAAACAATATCGAATTCAAGTTTTATGAGTCGGGGCACATGGTGTATGCGCATGAGGCGTCACTGAAAGGTCTGCTTAGCAACGTCTCCGCCTTCATCCAAGCCACTCAGAATTCGAAAACCAAGTAGGCATGAAGAGGTCAGAATGAACCGAATTGTCAATTTTGTTTTTTTGGGGGTTTTATGTCACGCGATCTTCGCGGGCGTAATCCCGTCCGCACTGGCGCAAGCCCGGCAGCAGGACACCGCCACGATCGCCAAACGCAACGCGACCGAAACCGAACTTGAATCCATTGCCATCATCGAACGCAAGGTCATGGTGCCCATGCGCGACGGCAAACGCATGCAGGCCGATATCTACCGCCCCAAGGACGAGTCCAAGAAATATCCCATCATTTTTGTCCGCACGCCATACAACTTCAATTACTGGGACGTCGAGTTGGGCGCGCCTCGCGACATGACCACCCCGCTTGAAGCGGTCAAGCGCGGCTATGCGTTCATCGAGATGAACGAGCGCGGCCGCTACTTCTCCGAAGGCGACTACGACATTCTCGGCGTGCCGCTCACCGATTCCGACGATGCGCTCGACTGGATGGGCGGGCTGCCCTGGTCTTTGGACAAGGTCGGCCTGATCGGCTGCTCCTCGACAGCGGAGTGGCAGTTGGCCGTGGCCTCGCGGGGCAACAAGGCGCTGACGACGTTCATCCCCGAGAGTTTCGGCGCCGGCGTCGGCCGCGTCGGTCCTTATTATGAGCAGGGCAACTGGTTCCGCGGCGGAGCGGTGCAGATGCTTTTCGGGTCGTGGCTCTACGACTCCGGGCTTCTCACCAACGATGGCCGTCCTACGTTGCCGCCGGGCATGTCGCACGAAGCGCTGGTCACAGCCGCCAAGTCCTATGATCTGGCCGCACACCCGCCCACGATTGACTGGTCGAAGGCGCTTCAACATTTGCCAGAAAAAGATATCTACACTGCTATTGGCGCTCCGCACGGCATCTTTGCCGACACCACGCCCTCCGGCAAACCGGGGATGATCATGCGCACGCCGAACGATCCTTCCTGGTACCAGGGCGGCCTCTGGAACGACAGCATGCGTATTGATCTTCCCGGGCTTTGGTTCATGACCTGGTATGACGTCAGCATAGGGCCGAACCTGGCCGCATACAATTACGTCCGCAGCACGGCCAGCCCTGCGGTCGCCGCCGAGCAGTTCGCCGTCATCGCGCCCGTCTCCCATTGCGCTTACAAACGCGCCGCCGAGCACACCATCGTTGGCGAGCGCGACATGGGCGACGCCCGCCTCGACTATGACGCGCTCACCTACGGATGGTTTGACCACTTCCTCAAAGGCGAGGACAACGGGATTCTCGTCAAGACTCCAAAGGTCCGCTACTACACTATGGGCAGCAACAAATGGCAGTCGTCTGACACATGGCCGCCCGAGGGCGCAAAACCTATGACGTATTACCTGGCCAGCGGAGGACACGCCAATTCCCTTTATGGAGATGGATCTCTCCTCGCTGCGCCGGAACCGAAAGATAGCCCCGACAAATTTGTCTTCGATCCTATGAACCCCGTTCCCACCCACGGTGGAGGCTTCTGCTGCCTGGGCGCGGAGTACAAGCCCGGCGCGCTCGATCAGCGTAGTCTCGAAGCGCGCAACGATATCCTCGTTTACAGCACAGGTCCGCTCAAGGAAGGCATCGAGGTCAGCGGCCCCATCGACGTTACGCTTTATGTGTCGAGTGACGCTAAGGACACCGACTTTACCGCAAAGCTCATCGAAGTGCTGCCCGACGGCACGGCCTACAACATCGAAGAAAATATTCAGCGTGCCCGCTATCGCGAAGACTACACCAAGCCGCCCGTGTGGATGGAAAAAGGCAAGGTCTACAAAGTCACATTCCAGCCTATGCAAACCAGCATCTACTTCGCGCCAGGACACCAATTGCGCATCGAAATCAGCAGCAGCAATTTCCCGCAATTCGACCGCAATCTCAACACCGGCGGTGACAACTACAACGAATCACTAGGCATCGTCGCCCACAATGAAGTGCACCACTCGGCGCAATATCCGTCGAGCATCACGCTAAGCGTCGTGAAGAGATGATCGTTCTTGGAAAAATAACAGTCACTATTTCTGCAAAACTTATCCGGGAAACTTTGCAGTAGATTCGGATGACTAACCGCAGTAGGACTCCAGCGTGCCGCGACGCCGCACGTCCAAGGTGACGCAATGAAAGCCGCCCCCCAGCACGCGTGCATGGCGCAGCTCGAGCTGGAGCGTGTCGATCGAGCGGCGCTCAAGCTCTCGGATCAGGGGCTGCTGGCGCCGGTCGATAACCGCCAGCGACGGGTTAATCATCAGAAGATTCAGCCCGACCCATTTCGACGAGAGCAGCGACTCACTCGATCCGTGATCGACGACATCCTGGACGTAAACAATGTCCCAGGAACGCAGAGCCTCCGGCAGATTATCCGGCGACACGTAAGGCGCCGGAACAAGCACGAGTCCTGGCCGCACGAGTACTAGCGTAGTGTCGATGTGGATCGTGTTGCGGAGCCGGTCGCAAGTGTGAATGCGGTAATCAGGGCCGAGTGTGCTCGCCAGCCAGCGCGCACCCAGATGATTTCCGCTGTCAGAGACAAGATAGAACAGGTCGCGGCCGCAGCGTGCGACGTTGGCCGCGTCGAAGATCGGCTCACTCTCGTCGATCGCGATTTGGAAGCCCTGGGACTTTCGATAGACGGAATCCTGAAGACGGGGTTTGGGCGCGCTGATCCATCGTCCGCCTCGCTCCAGGTACTCCCGCAGCATCGTTCGGTACGCTAGGTTCTCGTACTGTCGCGATCGCAATGTCATTGGCGTCTCGATGATGGTGTCTCCAACCACTAGCATGGTGTCGCGAGGACAGTAATTGAAGAAACCGTCACTCTCCCAGTCAGGGCTGCGAAAGACACGCTCATGGTCGATCGGATCCGGACGCCGCACGACAATGCCAAGCCGAGAGAGAGCCGATGCCAACGTCTCGAGATCCTCCGCCGTTTCTTCCAGTACTCGCTTCGAAAACGGGCCACTCGGAATCTGTGACATGTCCGGGAGTTCTGAGAACTCGAGTGCGTAGAGCCCTGGGTCGGGGCGCGGTATCTGTGCGCCGTCGACAATCCCGACGACCACTTCCTCGAGCGGGTCCCACTCATTGAATGTGTTCACAACCTTCAGAAGGCACCTCCGCCCCCCTTGATCACGGCTTGCGACCATGACCTCTTTTAGAATCCAGTCGACACTTGTGTCTCAACCGCTTGGCGTTCGCCGATACTCGTCTTACGACCCGCGCGCGCCAGTTCCAGTAGACGCTGCACTAATCCGTCGAATCCGAAACCAGCGAGGCCGGCCATCTTGTGCATGATGGAGACTGGCGACAGATCGGGATTCGGGTTGACGTCCAGGAGATACAATGCACCGGCGTCGTTCATCCGGATGTCGAGGCGGGAGCAGCGCTGGATGCCGAACGCAGCAACGGTTCGATGCGCCAGAGCGCGAAGGCGATCCCCGAGCGACTCATCGACAACGGTCGGACACGAGTAATGTACGTTCTTGAACTCTACACTGTCGTACTTCCACTTCGATTCGTAGCCGACCAGATGAGGACGCCCCTCCGGCAGCTGCGAATAATCGACCTCTGCAATCGGAAGCAGTTCGGACCCGATGATTGCCACCCAAAACTCCCGACCGCCGGCGAAGGTCTCGATCAGGACCGGCTCAGCAAAGCGAGAGTAGAGCGAACGCACACGCTTGGCAAGTTCGTCGCGATCAGACGTGGGCGCAATACTCTCGATGCCACGGCTGCCGTCTTCGAGTGTAGGCTTGGCAATCCAGGGTGCGGGCGGAAGCGCGGATGGCAACTCCCCGTGAAGCGCAATGGCATAGGCAAGAGTCGGCAGTCCGTAATGCGCGCAGATTGCCTTCACACGCGCCTTGTCGCGCGCAAGCATCAGTGTTTCCGGCGACTCCGACGTGTGCGCGATTCGCAACAAGTTCAAAAGCGCCGTGACTTGCTCTTCGCTTTCCGGATCGGTAGGGTCCGGCTGCCCGAGGTGAAATACGACATCCACGGGATCGGTAGACAAAACAGAGATTATCTGTGGCACTCCCATCTCGAAGGATAGGCGGCGCGAGCGGTGCCCCAGACGCTCGAGCGCCGCCTCAATGGCCTCTATGGCTTCGGATACGAACAAAAATGTTTCGGGACTGTCCTGGTCTGCCAGTTGCGAGGTGTCGTCGACGAGCAAAGCAACATCCAACGACACCGATGAGACTCCATATGGGGTCACAGTCTGCCCTCCTGCAAGCCATCGCTCGCAAACGCTTCAATTGGATCAATTGCAACCCTCGGAATGAACATGACGAGTGCGGCGAGCAATAGGAGACCGATGCCGTTGACGACCAACACTCCCTGCACGTGTGCGATCCCAGATACGACGCCAACACAGGCGTATCCGAGTGGCGTCGCCGCCGCCGCCAAGGTATCGAGAATTCCAAAAAACCTCCCCTTCATGCCATCTGGCACCGTCCGGTGGAAGAGAATGTTTGACGATGCGAGGAGCCAGGCGACGCAGGCGCCCATGAAGGTTACGTTCAGGGCCAGAGCCAAGTGATTGGCCGTGGTTGCCAGAAGCATCATCAGACTGCCGAGCAGGGCAAGAGCGCAGGCATAACGCGGATAGAACCTGTGCTCGGTGGCGTTGAGGCTCAATGCTAGCGCCGTCACGATCGCTCCGAGTGAGAACAAAGTCTCCAGAACCGCAACCCAGTGAACGGCGCCGCCAAGGACAGACTTGACCAGCATCGGAATGAAGATGAGCAGCGAGGTGGTGATCAGAATCTTGATAATGTAGACGCCGACGAACGATGCGAGTGCCGGCCTCGCGGTTAGGTATGCGAGGCCCGCTTTCAATTCGGACTTATAGGAGTCGTTTCCCTCGTTGCCCGTGAATGCAGCGGTGCGCAGAAGCAACAGAAACAGCGCGCCCGCCAGGTACAGCAGCGCGCCCGCCACAACCGCAACTCTGAAACCAAAACTGGAAAGTAAGGTTGCCGACAAGGTCGCAGCGATGATGTTCGAGAATTCGAGCGTCGACGACTGCATGGTCGCCGCGGCAGCCAGGTGACTCTCCGTGACTGCTTGAGAGACCGCGGCGTTCGCGGCGCCCTCGAAGACTGGGATCAGGCAACCGAGCAGCATTGCAGCCAGACATAGCAGCGGGAACGACAGCCGGTTGTTGACCATCAGGATCGCAACCGCTGACACGACTAAACACTGCATCAGCGCGCTGCCGAGCATGCTCCATTTTCTGTTCCACCGGTCGACCATAGGCCCGATCAGAACGCCGACCGCAAGCACGGGAAGAGACTCGAACGCCAGAAGCAGACCGAGCCGGGACGGATTGGCAGCAGGGCCGGTCAATAACCACCAACTGAAAGTGAGCACGAAGTATCGTTCTGCGACCGTGACGAGAACATCTCCACCGAACAGAGCCCGGAAGTCCCGCGATTCGAGAAGTGGATGAGTGGCAAGCGACCTTACTCCGAACACCCCGGCGTTCTCCATGGCTACGCTGTTACTTCCCTTTCAACCGATCGAAATCCGGTGCGGAGACTGGGATCCAATTCTTCGGGATGCTCGACCGTTGCAATCGGCGGCCGGAGCGGAGGTTGCCACAAAGCTCGCGCCGAGCGATTGATCGCCGAGCGACTGATCGCCGACCTGCTGCGTTCGAGCCGACACCCGTTCCTGAGCGAAGGTAACGATGCTTTCGATGAGACTGGAATGGCTGATCCCGAGGAGACGGCCGAGGATGACGAGGTCGGAATCCACCGGATGCAGCCCGGCCAGCGGGTTGATTTCAAGAAAATTCAGATTTCCATCAGCATCGCAGCGCAGGTCCAACCGGCCCGCATCCCGGCATCCCAACTCGTTCCAGATCATCAGCGCCATGGTCGAGGCCTGCTGGGCGACCTCATCTTCGATGAGGGCGTAGGAGACTCTGGTAAGGTAGTCGCGCTTGTTGCTGTAGGAGTAAACGGCTGGTTCTGCCGTATCGCGAAGCAGGACTTCCATGACTCCCAACACACGTGCGTTTCCTGCGCTGCCCATCAGAACGACCGTGAACTCGCGGCCTGGCAGGAAGGTCTCAACCAAAACCGGCTGGCGAAAATGCTGCAACAGATCTCGGCAAGTTCCCGCCAATTCGCGCTTGTTATGCGCCTTACATGCTCCGCTGACGCCAGCACTGGACCCTCCGGCGACCGGCTTCGCGAAAACTGGCCAGGGAAGGTCAACCGCGTCCACATCAGTTTCTTTGGAAACAACAGCGAAATCGGGAGTGGAGAGGCCCATTCCGCGCACTAAGCGCTTGGCGATTCCTTTGTGCAGTGCCAAAGTCAGGACAAGAGGATCAGAGAACGTGTAGGGAATCTTGAAGGCATCGAGCAGCGCTGGGACTTGGGCTTCTCGTCCGAAGCCATGCAGACCTTCAGCGATATTGAAAACCAGATCCCAGCGAGATCCGCTTGCAAGTCGTTCGGTAAGGTCGCGGATGTTGCCGATGCGGTCGGTTACGTGACCGAGTCCGCGCAAAGCGTCATCGATGGCATCAATCGTTTCAATGCTGTCGAATTCGGCGGTGGCTTCTTCTCCGTAGCCCTGCCGAAGATATTCAGCGCGAAGATCGTATGTGATGCCTATTTTCATACCCGGATCTCCCGGCCAAGATTTTCAGTGCAGCTTCCGGGTTCGGGCGGCCCCGGGCTCAACTTGAAAGTCCCTTAAAGAAACCATTGATAAATTTTGGATAAGCTCTTTAAGATCGGGTCCAGCCCAAGTCCCGCCAGTCCCTTATCTACTTAGTGCGTGAAATGGGAAACAAAAGGGTCATAAAATCGCGACCTGGGTGGAAAAAAATGACTCGAGGGAAACAACTCAACTTCTCGGGGGTGCTGGATCGCGCGGATTGTGAACCCGTCTACGCGCTCGCCATGGGAGTCCCCACTACCCGATATCTGCTTTCCGGGCGATGAGAGCGTCTGAAGCGCGTTTGCCGGGTACGACCCTTCAATCGGTTGACGTTCGTCCTCGACGTGCTACCTTATTGCGCAAGCTTCTGCGGGCCTGCGTTAGGAGGCTGGTTGTCTGAACTTCCATCTCAGGCTTTTCCAATACTCAAGTTGTGAGCAGCTTGCGCGGCGTCTTTCGCGGAGTTGCAAAGCAGATTGAGAACGACGGACTTGTTGGCTTCGTTTTGCCAAGAATTCATTGTTTGTGCCGCCCGAGGCAACACTACTGGCGAGCGGCCGCGGGAAACAACGGCGGCGAAGTGGCGAATTTCCATTGCCCCTCCCGCCCTACTGCGGCGGGACGAGTGCCTTTTGCGATGGCGTCAAGCGAGGCAGTTCCCCCTGCCGAGGAGCTCCGGAATTGAGATTCAGCGCCACCGGCTGCGAGTGCGCTCCCGGGGGCAGGGGCGCTACCGGACTATGCGTGTCTGGGCGGGAACCTGG
Source organism: uncultured Acidobacteriaceae bacterium (assembly GCA_963800565.1). Taxonomy (GTDB): domain Bacteria; phylum Acidobacteriota; class Terriglobia; order Terriglobales; family Acidobacteriaceae; genus Acidiflorens. The sequence goes on along the minus strand of CAWDBM010000004.1, from coordinate 306,142 downwards.
CGGGCTCGGCTTGGCGGAGTGCAGTACCTGACCGTCAACTCTCTGCGGGAAAATTCCGCTTACGCAAATAGAGTACTGCAGGCCCCGCGGCGCAAATGCTGTGGCGAGAGAGACCGAAGGAAACGGCGGCGGCGACGGGGTACAGGATTAGTGGAGTTCAGGCAACAACGTCGCCGCCGGTTCGCACATCTATCTGGATGCGGTGGACGTTGGCGTATGCGTCCTGGCGAATACTCGTCGCTTGCCAGGCAACTTTCACGTTCGGGTTGTCGGTGCGGATCGTGAACTGGTTGTGACTAATCTCCGAGGCCACGATGGCCGGCGGGAACTGCCCGATCACGGTCAACTGATAGCGGAAATCCCGGTTGAGCGGTTTGCCGCGAAGTCCCACGGTCCTTGACCGGAGCGCCAAGAATGGCGCACCTGGCGGACCGCCTACTGCATTGCGTACTGCACGGTTGCAGTAATGTTCCCTCCCGATTGGCAGCCAAGGCCGCTTGCTTCCTGCCCCACAATCTGTATGGGGACCCCAGCGGCAATGGGCACGTTGAGGGGGCCCGAATCATAGAAGCCGCTGGCTTCCCCCACTAAAAGTAAATAGCTATAGGGGATATTATTAGAAACCGTAATAATCGCCATCTGTGAATTGGGTTCGCAGAGCGAATTGTCCGCGTCGCCGGTAGCGGCAGTGAAGCGGGTAATCACTATCGGCTCGTCAGGAATGAAATAGCCGGCCGGCTGAAATTGGCTGGTCGTGAAACTCGCGACAGTGCCCGAGAAGGTCATTCGGGGACTGTGGCTCATCGGTCTATCTCCGCCTATAGAAAGCGTTCCGGCGACGGTGGTGTTGCCGGTGACGGCCACATTACCCTGGAAGGATCCGGCGAGGCCACCGGTGGTGTTCACTCCCATCACTCCTGCGCCCGCGCTACTGGAAGTAGTGCCGGTTACTCCCGAGACGTTGCCGATGCCGTATACACCCGTCGTGTTGAAGCTTTGGCCGTACACGCCGTATCCGGTGGTGGCTGCCGAATTTCCGTTAAACCCCGCCACTCCATTGCCGTCGGGCGTCTCCGTCGAACCGTACACGCCGCTGCCCCCTCCCTGAAAAGTCGAGGTGTTGTTTCCCACGACACCGAAGCCCGCCCCGGTCACGCCATACACGCCGTTACCATATGAACCTGAGGTATTGCTTCCGAACACGCCAGAGCCGCCGCCATTGGTTGTTCCGAATACGCCATTACCCCCGTAGTAGGACACTCCGGTGACGCCAGTGCCGCTGCCGGTTCCATAGATTCCCGTGCCAGCCGAGCCGTTGCTTTGTCCGTACACGCCAAAAGCATTGCCAGAGCTTGTTGAGATGTTTACTCCCCCGATGGCAGCACTGGCCGAACTGCTCGTTTGCCCGTACACACCATAGCCGCTGCCCGACATGGCGGTGTTGTTGCCGACGAGCCCCGAGCTCGAACTGTTCGAAGTCGTAGCGGTCACGCCATTTCCCGTGCTCGAATTGATCGTCTGAGTGTTGGTGAAGGTGTTGGCGGCCGCGGAGTTCAAACTGAGAGTGACGTTGCCACTCGATCCGCCGCCGCTCAGACCCGCGCCTGCGGTGATCTGGGTTATCCCGCCACCACCGCCACCGCAACCGTTGCAGGTTCCGGTCACCGTAAGGTTACTGAGCGTGGTATTGCCGTTCACGGTGAAGGTCCCCGCATTCGCCGAAGTGCCAAAGAAGTTGACCGAGGGGGTCGTCCCAGTCGGAGCCTCTACATCCAGCGTGGCTGCCGGCGAGGGCGTGCCAATGCCCACGTTGGCGCTCTGGCATGCGGGCGTAGCGGAAGGGCTGCATCCGTTCAAATTGGCAATGCTGCCGAGCACCAGAGAGTTGGGTTGCTGTACATCGGCGAACGCTCCAATGGCGGTGGCGTTGTTGAGGCTGGGGGTGGTTGAGTCCGGCCCAGCCTTGTAACCCAGAGCCGAATTGCTGCTACCCGTGGTGTTGTAGTAAGCGGACATCGTGCCGACTGCGGTGTTGTTGCTTCCCGTTGTGTTCTGATACAGCGCGTCGTCGCCGCTGCCGGTGTTGCTGCCTCCGCTGCTGGTGCCGTGGAGCGCGCCATAGCCACTGGCCGTGTTATCTGAGCCGCCGGCCAGCGCGTTCAGCGTGTTATTGCCAAGCCCGATGTTGTTGGGGCCAAAAGCGCCGCCGGTGTAAGTTCCTGCGCTATAGCCGAGAAAGACGTCATTGGTGGTGCCGGCTACGGTGTTCGAGGCGAGAACGGTGGCTGTAGTTGTTCCATTGTTCAGGAGGTAGCCGGTGTTGGCGCTGACCGTGCCTCCGCTGAGCGATGCGGTGGCGGTGATGTTGGTCGCGGTGGCGTTGCCGTTCACGATGAGTCCAGGCATCGTCTGGGTGCCAGTGAACGTATTGGTGCCCGTGGTAGCGAACGCCGTTGTCGAACAGACTGCGGGAAGCGCGACCAGCGCGGTATTCGACGAACACGACGCTGGCGTGAGGCTGAGAGCGACGGCGCCGGTAGTGGGATTACTGGTGATACCGCTGGTCCCGGTCACGCTGGTGACACCGCCACCACCGCCGCCGCATCCGGTACAGCTGCCCGTCACGAGGTTCGTGACGGTCAGTGTGCCCGCGATGTAGGACTCGGCCTGCCCGTTGCCGATGCGGATGGTGTTGTTCTCCATCGCCACGCCCGGGTTGCCGATATAGATATTGTTGCACTACTGTCCGGCTAAAAGTTGAACAGAATCAACTGATTGCCGATGTCGACTAAATTGCTATCAGAGTCGCACGCCTGAAGTGCCTGTAAAATGGGCGTTTTCTCGAAAAGAGTAACACTGAGAATCTGTAGAATCTGGTAAAGGCTGACTTGCAGCCCCAGTCGTTTCCGCACGATCGCCACCAGTACATAGATCGACACCGCAATCCAGATTTGCGTCTTCACGGCGTTCTCGCTGGTTCCGTAGAAGGCCTTAATTCGCAGATGCTGCTTGATCCATTTGAAGAATAGCTCCACCTGCCAGCGTTGCTTGTAGATGTCGGCAATCGTCCGCGCCGGAAGCGTAAAGTTGTTAGTCAGAAACTTCAGGCGCTTGCTCCTCTCCGGGTCGAAGTAGCTCACCTTTCGTAGCGGATCTGGATAAGCTGTGGCGGATTCCACGGAGGAAAGAATCACGGTTTGATCCGAAAGCACGCCCGTGCTCTTATCCACCGGATGCGAGTAACGTCGTTCGAGTAACACGTTCGACTTAGTGCGCACAACGAAGAAGGCCGAGCTGAGGGTAAAGACGAAGAGTCGTTGAAAGTCGATGTAGGCCCGGTCCATTACGTAGAAAGATCCAGCCTCGGGCATGATTTCGTCGAGGATGTTCACGTCATGCACGGCCCCGCTGGTGACGCGGATAAACGTGGGAATGTTGCCGTGCAGGTCCAGCAAGGTGTGCATCTTGACGGCGGCCTTGCGCTGGCGAAACTTGGCCCACGGAAACAACGACAAGCACAGGTCGATGGTGGTGGAGTCCAGAGCATACAAACTCTGATGCAAATCGACTCCCATCAAATCGCAGGCGTGCAACGGACGGGCGGTCGCAATTAACCCCTGCGCGAAATCGGCGAAGATACGCCAGTCGTGCGATTCGTTCGCGTCGGCTAAAGTGGAGCGCGACACCTTGCCGCGGAACCCCATGTGATACAGCTTGCTTTGGAGAGCCCGCAGGCAGGACTCGATATCGCGCAAGCTCTCGCGATAGGTGAGTTGCGCGAAGGCCATCGCCAGTAACTGGTCCCAACAGGAAAATCCCCTGAAGTTAGCGTCGCCACGGTAGCGGGCAACACACTTCTGAAATTCTTTTTCGGGTAGATGCTCGATCAGTTGTGAGAAGACGGTGCGGCCAGAATTCACCGATCATTGTTTCACCCAAAAGACAGGCAGAAAGAAGTCAATCCGGCCCTTTTCCAATTCAAATCGTTCCTGATTCAACCATGCGTTATCATGCTTATCTTCAACTGGTTAGAATGACCTCTCGAAACTTTAGCCGGACAGCAGTGATATTGTTGCTTTCGGCCGCCGAAAGATTTCCTCCGGCTTGGTAACCGATGGCGATATTGTTATTTCCCCCGATCAGGCCAGCGAGCGTCTGCACTCCAAGAGCCGCATTGTCCGCGCCCGTTTGGTTGTTGACGAGTGCTCCGTCGCCAAAGGCAGAATTGCTCGCGCCTGTCGTGAGGTTTTCGAGCGCGCTGCTGCCGACCGCGGTGTTTTCAATGGCGGATCCCGTCAACGTCGTATTCCCGCTCGATGCACCGACGAACGTATTTCCAACGCCGTAATTATGGAGAAACGGCTGACCTCCCAGGCTTAGCAAGCCGACCGTGCTCGACGACGTGTTCGGAAGGTTGATGCTGCCATTGACATCCAGCGTGGCTTGCGGCTTAATCGTGCCGATGCCAACGTTGCCGCTTGCGAACAGGCTGCCGGTGACCGTCTGGTTGCCGGTGAATGCGTTAGCACCAAGAGTGGCGAACGTGCTGGGAGAAAATCCTCCTAGCGTCGCTGCGTTGACGTTCGTAAGTTCCGCGCCGCTACCGGTGAAGCCCAAGCCGCTGCCGACAAATGACGGAGCCGTGATCGCTCCCGCAAAGGTGTTGCCCGTCGCGAGGAGCGGCACTACCGATGGGTCGATGGTCAGATTGCCGCTGGCGGTGATGGGATTGCTCGGGCTGGCGAGCAAGCCTCCGCCGGCTGGCGCCCCGACACTGGTCACGGTGCCGCCACCGCTCCCGCCACCCGTGTAGGCCGTCGTCTGCTTCGAGCCGTCCGGGAAGAACAGGGCGTTGCCAGATCCCATGATCGTCGCATTGCCAGTCACAGTGAAGGTCCCCGGAGTGGGCGAAGTGCCGAAGAAATTCACTGAGGGCGCGGACCCACTTGGCGCCTCGACATCCAGCGTGGCCGCGGGCGCAGTCGTGCCGATGCCGACACGGGTGCTGGCAGTTGCATTATTCAGGCCCGCGATGCTGCCTAGCACAAGCGCATTGTTCGCACCCACGACGGAATTTGAACCGATCGCGGTCGCGTTGTTGATACCCCCGTTCGTCGCCTCTGATCCCGCGCCGAGAAAGGTGTTGTTGCTGGTTGTCATTGGGGAAGCGTCTCCAGTCTGGCCCGCAAATACGCCCAATGCCGTATTGAAACTTCCTGACGTGTTACTGTTCAGCGACAGATAGCCACTGGCGACGTTGCTACCTCCGGTCGTATCTGCCGCGAGCGCCTGCCAGCCGCTGGCGGTATTGCCCGTGCCCGGGTTCGTGCCGTTGCCAGCAAAGCCCAGAAACGCATTGTTCGACAAAGGCGAGCCGCTGTCGAAAATTAAACCTCCTAGATTGAATCCATTGGCCGCGTTGAAGGTGCTGGCCGAGAGGCTACCGGTGAAATTGTTGTTGGCTGCACCCAACTGAGGCACAACCGTAGGATCGATGGCCAGGACGCCGATGCTGGTGATTGGGCCGCCGGTCAGGCCGTTCCCGCTGCCCACACTCGTGACCGTGCCGCCGCCCGTTCCGCTGATGTTGGAACACACCCATTCAGCACCGTTGTAGGAGAGGATTTGATTGATGCTGCATGCATTGGTCAGACTCAGAGAAACATTGCCCGTACCTCCTCCCATAAGTCCGCTACCGTTCGGCGTATTGACAGAAGTTACCGCTCCGGCGAAGACAATGTCCAACTCGGCAGGGTGGCTTGTCGTCGTGTTTTCCTTGCTGTCGAACGAGACATCCAGACCGCTGTTCGCCACGAGTGCGATTCCGTCGTTGGCCTGGCTGCCATTGAGCCAGTCCTGCACCGCCGAAGTTACGTCAACGATGACGTAGTCGTTTATGTTCGCCGTGGTTAGCGGGATGTTGCTGGCGACGGTGGCCCCGAGCGCTAGTGCATTGTTGTATGCGATCTTTAGTTCAGTCCACGAGCCATTGACAAGATCCACGTTGAAGCTGCCAGGACTAACCATGCTCTGGACGAAAAGTTTAAGGCTAGCTTTGGTGACGTTTGTACCAGTGTAGCTGGAAGGGATTGAGGATAGATCAAACTGGATATAAGAATTAGCAATTCCGGGCGGAGGCCCGATCGATTCCACGACAACCGTTTGGGCAGTACCGTAGTTTTGGCCTCCATGGTGGTTGAAGGTAGAGGCGTCTTGGCTGGGTGTGAATTGGCCGTAGGCGCCAGTCAACAGGCATACTGTGGAAAGTAACAATACCGACAACTCTGTCTTCGAGTTTTTCATGGCGCGCTCCAGGTGCCTCTTTTCCCGTCACTTTAAAACTGCCGGTTTCCTGGCGATGGTCTCCGCGTAAGTCGCCTGACAGCCTCGGCGAAGAAAGTACATCGCGATGGTCGAGCAAATTAGCACGCATGTCTCGCGCAGCGTCCAGAGAAGAGTCTGAGTTTTTTATGAGGATATTAGTGGTTTACCTATGTGTTACTTAGGTTGAATACGTCATGTCTTGCGTGGATCAGTAGGCTTCTAAATCGCAGTTGCCAAGGCAGGAAACGGCAGGTAAAATTTCGCGCTAAGAACCTCGGCGTACTCCCCCTCATTATTATGTGCCGAGCCATGAGCGACGAAAGGCCTCTAGGCGCGCCGGTTTTTGGGCTTCAGCTTTGCCAACCATATGGGAGCGACCAGCATTAGCCGGGACGGGATAAGAACGTTCGGCCCCTTCACGTTCGATCCCGAATGCGGTGAACTCACCCGCGACGGATACCGCGTCCGCCTTCAACCTCAGCCCACCGTGGTGCTGGCCTTGCTGACGGATCAGCCGGGCAAACTCATTTTTCGGGAAGAGATCTGTCGCACCGTCTGGGGAGAAGATACCCACGTTGATTTTGAACAGTCTCTCAACTACTGTATTCGCCAGATTCGTTCCGCATTGCGGGACGACGCGAACGAACCGGAATACATCGAGACGGTCCCGAAGCGCGGTTATCGATTTCTTGCGCCGGTAGAGATTATCAGTGGAAATGGGTCGCGGCCGGCAGCAGGAGACGATCCATCCACACCCGGAGAAATCCCGAATGAAACATCGGAATCCGGCGCGTTGTTCCCGTCGGCAAAGGCTGCAAACGCCGAAACCAACACGGGGAGACTCTGGACAATCGTTGTCTCGGGCGCACTAATTGTGCTGGCGTTGTCTATCGGCGGCTACCTCTACTCCCAGCGCAGGCCAGTGCTCACTAATAAGGACACGATCGTTCTCGCTGATTTTGCAAACAGTACGGGCGACGCCATCTTCGACGACACGCTGAGGACTGCGCTCAACGTATCTCTGCAACAATCACCTTTCCTGAGTGTGCTCCCCGACAGCCAAGTCGCGAAGGCTCTGCAAGAAATGACGCGACCCGCTAACACAAAACTGACGCCCGATGTGACCCGCGAGCTTTGCCAGCGAGTGGGCAGCAAGGCGTACATCGCGGGGTCGATTGGCGGCTTAGGTAGTGAATATGTGCTCGGCCTCAAAGCGGTGAATTGCCAGAGCGGCGACACCCTGGCGCAGGAGCAGATTACGGCGGTGTCCAAGGAGAAGGTGCTTGATGCGCTTGGCGAAGCAGCGTCGAAACTCAGGAGCCAACTCGGTGAATCGCTGGTTACAGTGCAGAAGTTTGAGGTTCCGATCGAACGAGCCACTACGTCTTCGTTCGAAGCCCTTAGAGCCTACAGCCTTGCACAAAAGGCCTACAACGAAAAAGGCGAGCCTGCAGCCCTGCCCTACCATCAACGTGCGCTCGAGCTTGATCCGGATTTTGCCATGGCATACTGGGCAGCGGGCATCGACTACTCGAATCTCGGTGATTTAGAAACAGCCCGAGGGTACATCACCAAGGCGTTCCAGTTGCGAGAACATGCCAGCGAACAGGAAAAGCTGACGATCATGGCTTCTTACTACTTTCTCGCAACCGGAGAATTAGATAAGGCGGCCCAGACCCTCCAGGAGGAAATTCAGAATTACCCACGGGCTGTCCGAGGGTACAACCTTTTGGATGCAGTGTATGGACAAGAAGGAAAGTACGAACAAGCCGCGGAGATCACGAAGCAAAGCCTGCGCCTTAGACCGGATCCCGATAATGTAAACGCTTATAACAATCTGCCGTTCTTCGCCCTTACTTTGCAGCGTTTCGATGAATCGCGGCAGATGATACGCGAGGAACAGGCGCGAAAAATCGATACGCGGGGTATGCACTTCGACCTCTATGCTCTTGCCTTCATCGGTGCGGACTCTGCAGCGATGGCGGAACAGCAACGTTGGTTTGAGGGCAGGCCGGATTATGAGAATATTGGTTTCGCGCTCGCATCTGACACTGAGGCGTATGGCGGGCATCTGCGCAAAGCGCGGGAACTGAGCGCGCGCGCAGTAGCCTCGGCCCTACGGGCGAATAACAAGGAAGCCGGGGCAGAATATCAGGTAATTGCTGCACAGCGGGAAGCCGCATACGGCAACACGGTAGAAGCGCGAAGGTTGGTGGCTGAGGCTTTGAAGCTGACTCCCGCCAGTCAGGCCATCGATGTCGAGGCCGGGCTTACGTTTGCCACGGCCGGCGATACGGCGCGAGCCGAGTCTTTGGCACGAGATGTGAACAAACGTTCTCCGCTCGACACCCAAATGCAGTCGCTCTGGCTCCCAGCGATTCAGGCGCAATTGGCACTAGACAGAAAGAATCCAGTTTTAGCCCTGAGCGCTCTGCAAACTGCTTCACCTATCGAGTTGGGACAAAGTAATATTCTCAACAGTCCCTCCTGCCTCTATCCGACATACATTCGCGGGCAGGCCTACTTGGCAGCCGGACAAGGTAGCGCTGCCGCGGCTGAGTTTCAAAAGATTCTCGACCACAGCGGCATTGTCTGGAATTGTTGGACAGGAGCGTTGGCGCATCTGGGTGTGGCACGAGCCAACGCTCTGCAGGCGAGAACCTCGCAAGCAGCGGATGCCGTTGCACCCCGCGCCCGGGCGCTGGCCGCCTACAGAGATTTCCTCGCCCTCTGGAAAGACGCCGATCCCGACATCCCCATCCTGAAGCAAGCCAAAGCCGAGTACGCGAAGCTGCAGTAGTGCCGCTCTCACCCAGCACCAGCGCTGAACAAGAATTAGACGTTTGCGCATCAGGGTAGGCGACCGTATCACCAAACTATTTTCGCGGCTTTCCGACGCGCTGTGCTGTCGCAAACATCTTGGCGACTGTATCCATATCTTTGGGCTTCACCGCGATCATCAGCTGAGCTTCGCAGATGATGTATGGCAATTTCTGAAGCTCGGCTTTTGCGCAGCCGAGCCAAAGAAATTCCCTCCGAGTGAACGTTCTTTCACTCAACCCTATCAACTCGCTGGAACCAGTGAATTAGCTGTGTCGACTGCTCGACTTAGCAGTTATCTCTCTTTGGCCTAGTCGTCCTTCCTGGACCCCAAAATGCAACTATGACTGTACGCCCACCCCAAGGCGATGGGATCAGCATCGACCTCTTGACCCGCATTTTTCGCGCAGCGTCGCCAGCAAGCATTTCGGACACACAGGGGCCCGCCATTGAAATCCTTACCGATCACTGTTGTCCTTCTCCTCATGGCCTCGATCATGACCTCGACCGATGCGCAGGCGCAAGCAGCTTTCGCCGGGCACGGTGAACTCCCACACTCTCCGTCCACAAGCTTCTGGACCAAAGTGAACACCACACTCCTCGCGCTGGATGCCGCTGCCAAGGGCGCTGACTTCTACTACACGATGCGAGGCATGGACCGCCCCGGCCTGGCGATTGAAGCCGACCCTATCGCTCGTCCCTTCGTCTCCCATGGCAATGCGTTGGCGGTTGGATATTTCGGCGGGTTACTAGTCATCGATGCCGCGGTGTCCTACGAATTACACCAGCATCACCATGACCGCCTGTCGAAGGCCGTCTTGATCTTCGGTATTGTGAACAATGGCTATGGTGCGCAATACGATGGTCGTCAATACTAAGAAATTCGCTGCCGTCACCCTCGGCGCTAACGAACACCCTTCGACTGTCTGGCAATCGCCCGGCCTCCTGCATTCAGCGTCATGCCGACTTCTTTTGCGGCACGCTGAATGGAATCAACTTTCCGTACCCTTCCGGCGTTATCCACTTCGTCGCTTTTTTTCTGAAGCTGTCCGGCACGAAGAACTCAATGATCTTCGCCATAAATCACCTCACTTATAACAACCAGATCGGGGCGAAGAAGTTTTTGTCTTTGACAAATCTCTACGGAAGCTACGCCACCGCTCCTGCGCGATGTTTGGAACGCAAGAAACTGCATCGACGGGCTACCGGATTGGCTGATGCAAATGAGATTGTCGACGCTGAGAACAGAGACGTAAGACGATCGACCTTGCGTCATAAATTACGCGTAATCAAAAAGGGTCATGAAGCCAAAATCCATATGCAATTGTTGGTGGCAGTGGAAAAGCGTTAGCCCCGGATTGTCGGCAACGAAGTCTACCGCAACTTCTTGGTACCCTCCCACCATGACCACATCTTTCAGCACTCCGGCAGTCTGGATTTCCGCCAAGCTCGTCAGCTCAAAGCTGTGACGGTGAAGATGAATCGGGTGGATGTCGTCGCTGGCATTGCGCATGTGGATTCGATACCGTCCGCCCTGCTTTAAGTGAAATGAAGCCGGAACCATTTTGTCGTTCATCGGGTAACTGACTCCATTAATAGACCAGCGATTGAAGCCTTCTTCGACGGCATTGTCTTTTTCAAAGATCATGTCGATAGTTTCGTCCACCGCTGGCGCGGCTGCGCGCGGCCTGGCGAAGCTGGCGTAATTCCAGCGGAACCGGGGCGGCGCAATCCACTGCGCTTTGCCTGTGCGTCCCGCATATTCCACGACGATTCCCATGCCATGGCGCCGGTCGTCATCGGCGGTGTCTCCCATGATCCAAACGCCTGGGTGGTCCATCCGCACGATCGCAGAAACTCGCTCCGCCGTGCCCAGCCAGAGTACGGGAACCTTTACGGGATTCGGGACGGGATTGCCGTCTAAGGCGATCACTTGAAAGGAATGGCCAGGCAGGGCAAGACTGCGAATCTCGGTTGCGCTTCCATTCAACACATGGAACAGCACTCGTTCTCCCTGCTTCACGCGGATGGGCTCCCCGTGGTGCAGCATCCGGCCATTGATCGTGAATGAACCATAGCCCACTTCGTATCCGTGAGGCATTCCCTTCGCGAGAGAAGCCTTCATGGCAGACTCGCCTTGATCTTCGAGCGCTTTCACTCTAGTCGTGGGAGAAAGGAAGTCCATCGCCATATCTCCACCGCGGCTGAAAGTCGGCTCGAACTCCTTCAGCACAAGGAAGACCTCGCGGTCGTAGTTGCCCGGCTCGTGCTTCGGCTCGATGTACACGGGCCCGACTTCGCCGCCATACTGTCCGGCGTAAAGATCCGCGCCCGCTCGATTGTGCGTGTGATAGAAGCGAAATCCTGCAGGTCGCGGATTGAATACTATTCTGCGTTTAGCATGCGCAGGAATAAAGGGCGTACCCTCTTCCGCGGATCCGTCCACGTCAACCGGGACCATCTGGCCGTGCCAATGCAATTGCTCCGGCACATCCGTGTCGTTGTAGACGTCTATTGTCACCTGTTGGCCTTCCTTAAACCGAAGCAGCGGTCCCGGGAACTGGCCGTTATATGTGGTCGCCGAGATGATCCGCTTGGGCGCGATCTCGATAGGAGACGTCTTGATGTGCAACGTGTAGTCAGTAGAACCGGATTCCGACGAAGCGGGAGGTGACTCGCCGCTCCGTGCTGAAAGATGCGATTCAGCAACGACCCTGCCGGAGGAGAGGAAAAACGCTCCCACTGATAGACCCGCTGCTTTTAGAAACCGGCGCCTGGATTCAGACGATTCGTTCATCGAGCCTCCCTCGCCCCCTCGCGTCAGCGGGCGGCACATATCAGCCACCGTTTCGGTTGGGCTTGCCGAACCTTGCATCAAGAGAGCAGCTCCCGCCACCTACTACGATGAAAAAAACCAGGCAACAGAACATGGCGAAATCGATGCGGGCATCGCTGACCATGTACCAGAAACCCTGATTTGCGCGAAACAGCTCTGGAATCTTCGTAGTCGCAATCGCGGTCATGATCACGATCAGCAACGGAATGGACACGAGTCTCGTCCCAATCCCCAGTAGAACTAGGAGACCGCAGAGGATCTCGAACGTGCCTACAAAATGAGCCGTGAAGTAAGGATGTGAAAACCCGATTCTCGTGAAGCGAACCACTCCCATGTTGGGGTCGATGTATTTCAGAATGCCTTGTGTAAAGAAGATCAACCCCACTGCAATCCGAACCAGCAGCACGCTGCGTGGACCCTGCGTCGGCTTGAGCAGGAATTGAAGAATTGTGTTCATCGAAGGATCACCTCAATACACCTCTGTAGCCCGCTTCCTTGCGCGATTGATTTGTCAAACTGTAACACTGACAGCCCGATCCTCGACCGTTGAGATCTGGCCACGGTTTGCGCGGGGTCGGTTGTGATCAACCGCATATCAAGATGTGACCGATTGCACTGACATCTCATCAAAGCCAGCTACCCAGGCGACGATAATTTCAAGCCGAGTACTGGGTCGGTGACGCAAGTAGTCAATAAAAACACGACAACCACCACGCTCGGTTCCAGCCCGAATCCGTCCGTTCAGGGCCAGACCGTCGCTTTCACGGCAACGGTGGCATCGGCAGGACCGCTGCCGACAGGCAAAGTAAAGTTCATGGATGGCACAAAGTTGATAGGAGAGGCGCTGTTGAGCGGTGGCGTCGCTACTCTCGCCAAGTCCAAGTTGACCGCAGGCACGCGCCCGATAGCGGCTGATTACATCGGGGACATCAACTCTAACGAAAGCACATCCGCTGTGCTGGACCAGGTGGTGCAATTTCGTTGATCAAGAGCGCGCCATGCTTGTCGACTGGCAAAGCAAACGGCAGGATCAGGATCAGGATGGAGTACTCGCGGTTCAGTAGAGCCAGCGTCATTTGGATCGAATCGAGAGTACAATGCGAGTTTCTCGTTTGAGCGGAGGCTGATATGCCAAGCCTGGTTCAAGATCGATGCGGGGTTTCGAGGATACGCCAGCAGTTGACTGGAGCGGTGCTCGCGCTCGCAATTGCATTGATGACATTGGTTGTGGCGACCCCATCGGTGTCCGCACAAACTGTTAGTGTCCTTTACACTTTTACCGGGGCGTATACCACGGGAGGATTGGCGCGCGACTCGGCGGGCAACCTTTACGGCACCACGGAGTTCGGCGGCATCGGCGCGGGAACGGTGTTCAAGCTTTCCTTGGGGAAAAACGGAGCTTGGACGGAGACCGTCCTCCACACATTCGAATCCTCGGACGACGGCGGATTTCCCGAAGGGGGTTTGATCCTGGACCCGGCCGGCAACCTTTACGGCACCACGATGCGTGGCGGGACTTCTAACTTGGGAACGGTGTACAAGGTAACTAAGACCGGCAAGGAGACCGTGCTGTACAGCTTCTGCCCGGGCGCAAACTGCGTGGACGGGGAGTTCCCAAACGGGGGGTTGGTTCGAGATGCTGACGGCAACCTGTATGGCACTGCTGCCCTCGGCGGAAATTCAGCATTTTGCGCAGAGGGCTGTGGCGTCGTGTTCAAGATCACTAAGACCGGCAAGGAGACTGTGCTGTACAACTTCTGCTCCGTCGCGAACTGTGCAGACGGGGCTTTTCCTGTCGGAGGAGGCGGAACTTTTCCTGACGAGTGGTTGGTTCGAGATGCGGCGGGCAACCTGTATGGTACCACTCCCACTGGCGGAGAACTTGCATTCTGCGGAGATGACAGAGGCTGCGGAACGGTGTTCAAGGTGGATACGACCGGCAAGGAGACCGTGTTGCACAGCTTCTGCTCGGTCGCGAAGTGCGCCGACGGAAGCTACCCCGTGGTCGGTTTGATCCAAGACGCGGCGGGCAACTTATACGGCACTACCGGCGATGGCGGCAAGCACATCCACTACGGAACCGTGTTTAAGGTGGATACGAGTGGCAATGAGACCGTGTTATACAGTTTCCCTGGGCGCGCTGCGATAGGCGAGGTTTACCCGTCAGCTTTGGTCATGGACGCGGCAGGCAATCTTTACTGTACTACCGAATTTGGCGGTACTTTCAACTCCGGTTCGGTGTTCGAAATGACCAATTCGGGGCGGACGCGCACGTTATACAGCTTCAATAATGGTACAGACGGCGGTTTGCCTGAAGGAGGTTTGGTCCTGGACCCGGCGGGCAACATCTATGGCACAACCCTCTCTGGCGGCAACTTCAACGGCTGTGAAGGATTTGGCTGCGGCACTCTCTTCGAGTTGAACCGGCCACAGTAGTCTGTTGACGAGAAATCCAATCCCATCCCATCGGGGCACCGAGCGGGCGGCGCGCTCTCGGTCGTACGCAAACCCTCATCGGCTCAAACGTGCACTTCTGTCAGGAAGAAGCGACTCTTCTTCTTCGCGCGTTTCTGCGCACGCTCCAGTCAAACGAGAGCCCTAGCGTGGCAAGCAACTATTCGAATAGATGGTAAGCACCTTCCGAATATGGTGCGTAATCAGGCTCTCTGGCCTTGCAAGCAATTCCCCTGCGCGAATCCTGTCGTACTGCTCCGGGAAATGCTGGCTGATCAGCGTGAGCGGAATTTCGTCCGACGAAAGATTGCGGAGAAGCAGATCCACTTCTCTCTGCACGCCCGGATCGGGCCAGTAATAACGGCAGCGATCGCTGTAACTGAATTGGCGCGAAACGGATTGCATCGCTTCGTCCTGATCGCTGAAATAGCCCTGCCAATGCACCGGATTGCAAAGCATCGCAGCATTGAGCGTCTCGATCACTGCCGAAATCCTGTTCTTCTTAGTGTTTCCCAACCAATCGCGTTCGATCGCCGACAATGCAAATATCGCTTCGCGGTAGGCGAAGGTCAGCCACGGACCGACCTTCAAGATGGCAAAGTGATCCTGCACCATGTTTTTCAGAGAATTCGGAGTCTGGTAGTCCGTGGAATGGGCTTCGTAAATGAGGGAAGGCGATTCCGGCAGGTGTTTCCGGAGTTCGCTCGTTTTCTGTGGATCGTAGTCGAACACCTTGTTATCGCTAAACTCCGCTCCGGATTGAAGAACCAAGCCAATCACGCGCTCCCATGGGTCATGCAATCCCTGCGTGAAAAATGCGTTCTGGAAGGTTTCGAGAGTGCGGCGAACGTGCTCAACCGTCGTGGGTTGCGGCCCTCGAGCGCCGGATTGTTCGCCACCCGGAACCGGCACTTCCGTCCCGATGACATAAAGAGGAGCGGGCAACTCATCTCCCCGTTCAGCGTGGGCACGTTCGGCGACTGCGCAGATTTGGACAGCGCGTTGCGCGACGGTTTCATCATCCAGCGCTCTCCGATCACCGTTGCACGACATGCTTGCATCGAGATGAATCTTCAGATATCCGGCGAGCACGCAAGCCCGTGCGAGCGCACAAGCCTTCTCGAGCGCGACCTCGCTTGCCTCCGCTCGCCATGGATACGGACCCAAGTGATCGCTGCCGATCACGAGTCTCTCGGCAGCGAGTCCGACTTCTTGCGCGATGCAATGCAGAAAGGCGACGAATTGCGCCGGACTCAGTCCAGTGTAGCCGCCGAATTGATTGACCTGATTTGACGTGGACTCAATCAGCAACATGGAGTCGTCGTCCAGCGCCTGCCGCATCGCTGCGCGGAGCACGCTGGGATGTGCGGAACAGACTGAGTAGAGGCCAATGGGTTGCCCGGTGCGATTCCCATCCACGATTTTCCGGAGCCACGCGCTTCCCGACGTACTCGAGTAGGGACTCATAGAGTTCTCAGTACCACATCCCTGATTGTGCCTGGTTCACGAGCGAACTGGAAGTTCTTCCGAGCCAGAAGTCGGCTTGTCGGGAGATCACCATTAATCTCTCCAAAGCCCGTTTTCTGGAGAGCGTCCGATCTCTGCGGTCGTTTTTGCAGGCGTTAGTTGGTGCCACAACCCGGCAAACCAAGCTGAGAACAATGGACTTGTTGGCTTCGTTTCGCAAAAATCGCTTTTTTATAATACCCAAAACAAAGCACGACTATAAGATACACTAATATAATATAGACAATGATTAGATGATGTCATACATTCCCGCGCGACGGCTGCAACGAGAACACCCAACTGGTACCGAGCGAACAAAATCGCTCACTCAAGAGTGCATGGAAGGCGTTTGCACTGAAAACCCAGTTCACAGTGATGCTATCGCGATTCTTCCCCTGTTAGTCTGGTGTTCTGGGCAGTAGCTTGCCCTTTTGATTGTTGGGGCTGGATACTCAGGCTGCGAAACATGTTGAATCGACGTCCGATCATCCTCCTTTTGCTGCTGGCGGGCACAGCGTTCTCGTTAGCCTCGAAGAAAAAAGAAAGTCAACCTGTCCTTCATCCTGTCGGTTTTAGTTTCCGTCAGTTTGCAGCGCCCGCGGATTACAACTGGCGCGGCTCCGACGATCGGAAATTGACTGGAATTGTGTGGTATCCCGCCGACGTCAACCCCAGAGAGCAGAAGGAGCAATACATCGGCCCTCCCGATGCACCTTTGTTCTATGCGGGCCGTGCCGCCAAGGACGCTACACTCGCTCCTTCGTTCGCAAGCTTTCCACTAATTGCACTCTCCCATGGTACCGGCGGCAGCGCTATGCAGATGGCCTGGCTGGGCACCTATCTGGCGGCTCGTGGTTACATTGTTGTTGCGGTGAACCATCCGGGCAACAACGCACTGACCGGATACACAACCCAGGGCTTCGTTGAGGGTTGGGAGCGAGCAGGGGACCTCAGCACGGCCATTAATGACCTGCTCGCGGATCCGCGATTCGGCGCCAGAAATCGACCCGGCTCGCATTGGCGCCGCCGGTTTCTCGTATGGCGGGTATACCATGATGGAACTTGCGGGCGCGACCACGGACTGGAATCGAATTCTGACATGGTGCGACCAACAGAAGGGCGCTTGTGATCCTCCAGAGATGCCGAACCTTATGGAGAAGTTTAAGGTCATCGAGCAGCAGTCCGACGTGCAGCAGGCTTTGCAGCACGCCGGGGATTCCTATCGCGATCCGCGAATCCGGGCCGTGTTTGCGATAGCTCCCGCCGTGGCCCGCGCGTTTACGCCGGAGAGCTTGCAGAAGATCACGATTCCCGTGGAAATTATCGCGGGCGACGGCGATCATATTGCTCCTCCCACCGAAAATGCGCAGTTTTTCGCCGCAAACATCAGAAACGCGAAACTCACCATCCTTCCGGGCGGTGTCGGCCATTACACGTTCCTCGATGTCGGCACCGAGGCCGGGAGGAAACAGCTTCCACAGCTTTTCGTGGATAACCCTGGCGTCGACCGCGAAGCCGTGCATGACCAGGTCTGCCAGATGGCCGCCGAATTCTTCGATAGGGAGCTCGTCTCGGCGAAGAAGAAAAATTGAACGAGCGAGGTCGATCAGTTCTTCGACATTTCTTCAATAAACAAACAGGTCGCCGGTGCGAGCTCGCGGAGCTTCGCGGCCGTTCGATCGTATTCGCTCGTCTCGGACTCGATCTGCCGTTCTGGCAAGCAGATCGGACACGGAACGGAATGTAGGTGACAGCTATTGCAGATACTTGCATCTGTTACGGCGGGTTCGAGAGCCTTCTTGGTGCCGGTTTGCTGTGTCATGGCCACAGCTTACTGGCGTTCGCAAACCCCGCGGAAGATAACGGGAGTCACCGGTTTGCTGCTAGGGCGGACCGTAACTGTGCAACGATCTCACTCTCTGGAAAGTGATCCTCCAGTCAAGCAGTGCCTTGGGGACAACGCTACTCTTGACGACCTTGCCAGAACCAAGTCCAGGACCAAGTATCGATCACCTGTCTTAATTCATTTCCTATTCAGACGCCACCCAATAGTGAGCGGGTCTCGACCTTTGCCGGGGGTGATGAGTCCACGCTTTTCCAGCGCTTTGATGGTATTGCGATTGGCGGAGAGAGCACGTATTTCTACATTGTCCTTCGACCGCCGCAGAACTGGGTTACCGCCGAGCGAATCCGTTTCGAGCTGGTATCCATCTTCGATGTGCGAGAGCAGGTCTTGTTCAGTCTCTGTGAGTTTGGGCGGAAGATCAGCAGTTTTTTTCTTCGCCATGGTCTAGCTCGTCGGATTCGATAATCGATGACCCGCCCCGAACTTCGTTGTGTCGCGAGCAGTAAATGCGTAGGATGCGCGAGGAGAATCTTGTGGGTTGCCTCCTGCTAGTAGTCTTTCTCGCCTTGGCATCGATTAATTGAGTTGGCATCGATCCCATGCTGAAGCGTTTTGCATTCCTCTTTGCCTGCGCTGCTTTCGTCGTAGATGTTTCCGCGCAACAGCTAGCCCTCATTCTTGATCGGGCCCCCTCCGCCAAGTCTGTCCAATCCCTCGGCCTAGCGAAACAGAGCGATGCCTTTATCGCAGACGATTTCGTAATCGGCGCTGCGAAAGAAGACTGGATCATCGATCGTATTCGTCTATGGGCAGTCGCCGGTCCCAAGGCACCATCGCCCCGTGCCCTTGGCGATCTCGTCAAGAAAATCAGTCTCCTCGGTGGGATCGCGCCCGATCTTCCCAAACCTAACCAACCGCCAGGCGCAGTCTGCGATTGCCACAATCTGCCAGTCCTCAAATCCACAAGCATCGAGCCCGGATCCAATACCGCCGGAAATCGAGACGTTGAGATAGCCAACGGCCCGCAAATCCACGGATCGCCGACTTGGCAAATTGACTTCAACGATCTCAGGTGGTCCGTCCCTAGCGGAACGCGTATTCAATTCGGTGTCTTCGCCGAACCCAATTCCAACCTTGCCTGGTACAACCTCGCAACCCCTCCCGATCCTCCCGAACAACTCCGCGTCTTTTCCAGTACTGGAAGATTTGAGAAAGTCTTCACGTCGCCGTCTCCAGGCCGAATCAACGTGCAGGTCTGGGGACATCTGCTCGCGCGAATCTCCATCAGTCGCACCGAACGAAAGCTACAGGTAATTTTATGGAACGCGCCTTTTCTCAGCGCCGAGCAAGTCGATCGCACCACTCTTCACTTCGGTCCGGGCCACGCCGTGCCGGGGAGTATGGAGGTAGAATACGTCCAGCATAGCGGCCAGCCAGCTCTGGTTATGCTCTTCCAACCGGCCGCAAGCGGATTCCCACCGGGAAGCGTCAACGCTTGCTTGACGGGAAAGCGCCAGGACGGCGCGCCCTTTGAAGCTTGCGATTTGCTGTCCCATTAACAGCCACCTGAATGCGCACCCGCCGACGGCCAGGTAACATCCTTCATCGTCCGAGGCGCACATTTCTCTTGGGGAGAAGGGACTCTTCTTCTCTTTCTCTGCGGCGTTTCTGCAGGCGTTCCCATATGCGCCTATGAGTGGTTGGTCTTGGCCCAGGATACGGTTCAAGGAAAGTACGACCCGCGCGCAAGAATTGAGAAATTTGCTTACACCATCACAAATTACCGACGCAGAACATGAGATTGATGAATGGCGCATTGCTCACTCTCAACACGAGCGTTGAACAAGAATAGCTTTTGTATATCCACACGAGCGACCGTATCCCCAAACTATTTTCGCGGCTTTCCGACGCGCTCTGCGGTCGCAAACATCTTGGCAACGGTGTCCATATCTTTCGGCTTTACTGCGCCCGGCGGAATGCGCGTATTTGTCAGGTCTTCGAGCGTTAGCATCACCTCGCCCAGCGCCATCGAGTCCACCAAGCCCGACGAAACCAGTGGGGTGTTCTCGTCGATAACTAGCTTTGGCTTGCGAATTCGTTTCAGGATGTATTCAATCATCTGCCTGGCTTCGTCCGTCATCTCAATTCTTTCTCCTCAAAATGATCCGCTAGCGTCTTCGACATCTCAGCGAGTGCTATTCAACGCTCAGTTCCGGATGTTCTTTCATTAACTTCTCAAAGGTCGCGGACCGCGCTGGTTTTCCAGCTGTGCTCTTCACAATCCACTTTGGCGGCTTCAGGAAGATTGTTCCGGCGCTCACTCCCAGCGCCGCGGAAACCTGGCTGCGAATCTCGCGCTCGATCTCGGCAGCGCTGGCGAGGAGTTCTTCGCTTTCCACCTCGGCCACAATGACAATTTCTTCTGTCCCTAGATCAGGATTGTACAATCCCATCGCCACGACTCGGCCATCGTGAAGGGCGCTGTGGCTGGCAGCAACCTCCTCTATGTCCTGGGGATAAATATTTTCTCCGCCCACAATAATCAGGTCTTTCTTTCTACCGACCACATAGAGTTCACCGTCCGCAAAAAAGCCAAGATCGCCGGTGTAGTACCAGCCGTCGACGATCGCTTTTGCTGTCAGGTCTCCGCGATTGTAATAGCCATCAAACAAGCAATCGCTTTTGATAAGAATTTCGCCGGCGCAGCCTTCGCCGAGGAGCACGCTTGAATCTGACACGATACGAATCTCGTGATGCGGCAGCAAACGTCCGGATGAAGTAAAGCAAACCGCGCCGGCGCTCCCTTCCGCAACTTGGACGACGCGATGCGAATTGCGAAACTGTTTGCCATCGGCCCAGATGCGCGAGGGGCCGGTAGGCTGATCGACGTCCGATTGCGTTATTGCAAAAACATTCTCGGCCATAGCGTAAGAGCTGTGCATAGCGTCCGCCTTCAGCCCGATGGCAGCAAATGCATTCTGGAATTCCTGCATGCTGCTGGTGCGCACTGGCTCCGAACAATTGATCAGCGCGCGGACGGAAGACAGATCATACTGCGCGCGCCGATTCGGCCGGGTGCGGCGGGGAACAAATTGAAAAGCAAAATTAGGCAGCCACGCGAGTGTGCATTTGTGCTCGCTGATGACCTGCAACATGGTTTCAGGATGCATCACCCAGTCGAGCGGCGACTGCATCACGAGCGGTATGTGATAGGTCATCGGCAGCATGAAGCAGGCGATCAGGCCCATGTCATGATAAAGCGGAAGCCAGCTGTAAATTCGATCGGTTGCGCTGTCAATCTTCAGCGCCTCCGCAAGATGTTCGAGTTGGCGCAGGACGCCAGCGTGCGTCAGCGCCACACCCTTCTGCAGCCCGGTGGTGCCCGCCGAATGCTGTATGAACGCCATTCCGTCGCCTGGATCCGTTGCATGCGGATGTTCTTCTCCCTTACCTGTGTCTTTCCCATCGCCCGCGCGAAGCAGCTTTGTATCCTCTCCAAGAGATACGTATTCGAGCATTTCATCCGGAAACTGTTCGTCGATGACGACCACCTTGGCGTCAAGGTTGGCGGTCACTCCGGCTACGCCAAAGCGGTATTTGGACGGCTCGACTTTGTCGTTGGGATAGGCGATAAACGCCGGCACGCTGCCCAGCATCATCGCTCCGACGAAGACGGTCATCGCGGGAATGCCTTGCGGCATGATGATGACCACGCGATCGCCGCGGCTCACGCCGCGCCCGCGCAGCGCTCCAGCCTGGACGCGAGCGCGGCGGCGAAACTCGGCAAAGGTGACGGTCTCTTGTTCGTCCTCGCTAACCCAAGCGATGACGAAAGGGCGATCGCCGGGAGCCGCCTCAAGCCCTTCAATGAGATTGCGATATCGGACCACGCAGTAGTGTAACGGATGAGAAGTGCCGAGGATGTAATCTTGTAACCGCATGCCCGCGCCATTATTCTGGTTGCGTCGCATACGACAAACGCAGCCGGAGGAACCCTGTTTCGAATCATCTCGTACTGTCTTGTCTTCCTGCTGTGCGCAGCCGTCATGGCCAAGGTCCGCTCGCGGCCCATCCGTCGCGCAACCATCCTGATCGCGAGTTGTGCCCTCTATCTGACGTGGGGAGTATGGTTCGCCGCCGTTCTCGTTGTCTCGACCGTGATGAACTATCTCCTCGCCGCGTGGATTCGCCGCCGACCCTCGAGCGTAACCCTCTCCATTGGAATTTTTCTCAACCTCGTGCTGCTGAGCATCTTCAAATATCTCCCAGAAGCCGCGGTCCATCTCCCTTTCTCGTTACAGCGCTTCGCCCATCTGGCGTTGCCGGTAGGCATCTCTTTCTGGACCTTCCAGGCGATGAGCTACCTCTTCGACGTCTATCAGGGCGACGATGTCGACCCGTCATTCTTCGAGTTTGCGCTCTATATGGTTTTCTTCCCCGTCACCATCTCGGGTCCCATATGCCGCATGTCCGAGATGCTTCCGCAATTCCGATCCGAGAGTGTCACGCGTTCGGATGACATTGCGCGAGGGTTTCAGCGCATCGCCACCGGCGTGCTCATGATGCAGTTGGCCAAACTGCTGGGACAAGGAATTCTCGGCGGCGATGGCGTCGCTTCCGGCTTCGATCGCGCCACCAACTGGAGCAGCTCGGATGTCTGGTGCCTCGCCTTCGGTTACGGCCTGCAACTCTTCTTCGATTTCGCCGGATACTCGCACATCGCCATCGGCGCAGCGCAGGCGCTGGGCTTCACGATTCCCGAAAATTTCGCGCACCCGTTTGCATCGACCACCCCGTCGATTTTCTGGACGCGCTGGCACATGTCGCTATCGTTCTGGATTCGCGACTACGTGTTCTTCCCGCTGATGCGCATGCGCCGCGAAGCGTGGTGGCGCAATCTCAGTTTGCTTATCGCCATGGTCCTCTTCGGGTTGTGGCATCGCGCAAGCATCCTCTTTCTTCTATGGGGCGGCTATCACGGCTTGCTTCTCCTCTTGCATCGACAGGTCGAAGGATTGGAGCGGAGGTTCGACTGGACGCCTCCGAGAATTCCGTGGACAGTGCTGTCATGGGTCTCGACGATCAGCCTCGTAAATCTGGGATGGATTTTCTTCCGCGCAAGCTCTCTCGGCCAGGCGCATCAAATGTTAGCGGCGATTGTCACGCCAGCGAGCTATACCGCGCATTTTCTGTCAGGGAGTCTTTACTGGCTGGTGCTCGCGCTAGCCGCGGCCTACGCAATTGCACTGCTCGTAATCGACAGCCTCAATCACGCCTCGCCCCAGGCGGTAGATGCCGATGCCCCACCAGCGAATTTGCCCTCGGGACAGATGGCGCTTCTGGCGCGTTGGCGCTGGTTCTGGCTCCCGCCACTGTATGTGCTCGCTCTGATCTTCGTCCTGATTGTCACGCTATCGGGCGCCGCGAGCACCGCTCAGATGATGTATGGGAATTTCTGAGCACCTTGCCCGGTGACCACCGAAGAGACTCTTCTTTTCTGCGGTGTTTCTGCAGGCGCTCCGGTTGATCGAGGCAGCGATCGAACTCGCGGTCCAGCATCGATTTTTCCCCACGGCCGCACCACCGAAGACCAGATGCACCGGCGCATAATTAGAGCATCAGTTTCAGGGGTGGTGGCACTCTCTCCCCGAGGCGCTGACGCTGCAGGCGTTCGAGTTCTGCTAGGGCACGATACAGCTGATTTTGCGTGGCCGTTTGATAGCGAAGTGCGTTTTCCGTGCCAGTATGCGTGCTATCAAGATTCCTTAATAAGTAAGGCTTTCTTCGACGCTCGTCCGATTTCTCAAACGCTATTGATACATCGATCGCTCTTTTCTCAAGCTAAAGGTCGGAAATCGTCAGCGATTCGAAAGCTCCAGCGTTCGGCAGAATAGCGCTTCTTGCAATCCGCGACTTGCGGACTATGTTGCGTGCAAAATCTAGGTTCACTGCGTCGCCGGCCTCCGGTAGTTCGGTCTCCTTCGCTTTCACCAGTTCCAGATGTTCGGCGATATCCACGACGAGGTCCATTTCGCACGGTCGATCGCACCGGAAGAACAGGCTGCCCAGCATACATTCCGAACCACTCAAGATCACTCTGTCACGGTGAACCTCGGGGTGTTTCCAGCAGTGCCTCCCGTCGTGGTGATCGTGATCGGTCCCGTCACGGCACCCGCAGGCACGGTTGCGGTGACCTGCTTGTCCGAGTTCACGCTAAACTCAGTCGACGCCACGCCACCAAAAGTGACTTCGGTGGTTTGCCTGAGGCTCACCCCGATAATCTGCACCTGCGTTCCCACCGGGCCGCTGGTTGGACTGATGCGCTTGATCTGTGGTCGCACCCGAAAGGCCAGGTTGCTCTCGAGCGTTCCGCTGAGTGTTCTTACTCTGACCTTGCCTGTGCCGGCGCCAGCCGGGACCTCCGTCGCGATTTCGGAACTCGAAACCACAGTGAACACCGCTGCGGTGCCGTCGAAAGCGACCGCCGCCGTACCCGTCAAATTGGTTCCGAGAATGACGACAGGCGCTCCGACCTTGCCAGACGCGGGCGCAGTTTTTACGAACGGCTCAAGCCCCAGGGACAGTCTGTAGACCGTGCCGCAGCAGTTAGCTCCGCCCTGTCCCGTAGTTCCGTAAAAAGCCCCGTCGGTCGCTTGGAGTAGACCGCTGTAGGGGAGGTCGCCAGACCCCCAGTCGAAGCTGTAAAGCGTGCTCAGGCTCCCCCAGGGTGTGATCTTGAAAACGGTGCCAGCGTCCGCGTCCCCGCCGTTTGTAGTGGTGCCATAGAAGTTTCTATCGGTAGCTTGCACCAGTCCTCCGCCGGGGTTAGCGCCGTCAGTCCAATATCCTGCAAAGTTGTGCAGGACCGTCAGCGTGCCGGCTGGCGTGATCTCGAAGACCGTGCCATCACCATTGGCTCCGCCACTTGAAGTTGTTCCGTAGAAGTTTCCGTTGACGGCTTGCACGAGCCCCGCGACAGGACTATAGCCGTCAGCACCGCTGAAGGTATACAACGTGGTCAGCCTGCCCGCCGGCGTGATCTCGAAGACCGTGCCCGCGCCACCGGACGTCGTCCCATAGAAGTTCCCGTCGGTGGCTTGCACCAGCACTCCAACTGGGTTGGCACCATCAGTACCATGGAAGCTGTGCAGCCTGGTTAGTTGGCCCGCAAGTGTCATCTTGAAGATCGTGCCCGCACCGTGGCGTCCGCCGCCTGCTGTTGTCCCGTAAAGGTCCCCGTTGGTCGCTTGCATCAATGGCGCGGTAGGAGCGCTGCCGTCTTCGCCCGCGAAGGAGTACAGGGTAGTAAATGTGCCCTCTGGAGTAAGCTGGAACACGGTTCCATTGTTATTGATGCCGCCACCCTGCGTCGTCCCATAGAAGTTCCCGTCGCTAGCTTGAATGACCCCTCCGAAAGAGTGGTCGCCATCGGAACACATATATTGATTGCAGAATGCGTAGAGCGTAGTCAGCGCGCCGCCAGGAGAAATATCGAAAATCGTGCCACCCATGGCGTTAGGACCTCCATAGTTGGTTGTTCCATAGAAGTTCCCATCAGTTCCCTGAACGAGCCAGGCATGGGGTTCGTCCCCATCGAGCCCAGTGAAACTTGTCAGTGTGGTGAAGGTCTGTGCGGACGAACTAATCGCTGCCGCAGCACATAACACGAAAACAGCAAAAACCGATTTCGCCAAGAGAAATTTCCGCACACCCCCTTTATTGGGGCGCTGCGTACGGGTAAGAATGAAGAGAGTGACAGTTTGTAGATGAGTCATGGCGACTTCTCCAGTGGCGCGAGATTCAGGAAATTGGCGTTGCACTAAAACTCGCGAGACAGGCAATATCCGACTAGAAAAACTAAGTGCGGGGCGCGTGGGAAATGGTGCAACTAATGCCGACGGCTAAGATTCTCCCTCTCTAGGAAGCGGGCAGTCAGTGACCGCAGACACACTCAGCGGTGTCGCATCGGGGAGCGGATGATAATGAAAATTTTTTGCTGGTCTGATTACTCGGCTGCTTATATCAGGTATTGAGCACCTCTTCCTTGTTTCGGACCCGGAGTGGTGAGTATCCCGACTCTGTGACAATGGATGAGGTGCAAAATTTACACGGCAGTGGACCTGGAGTGGAGGCTGGCGAAGACGGCCCCCCGGTCGGTTAATGCTGTGGTATCGGGATGTCGCAATACTTAAGGCTCGGTGCGGCTGCGCTCTAGCTGCGATCACCTCACATCTAGATGTGACCCACTTCACTGACAGGACCCACTCCTTTGGGTCAGATGGTACGTCTCGTTTCTCCGAAGAGCAGGTCCCCCCACCGTGTGCCCCCTTGAAGCGAGAGCGTCGAACGTCGGCCCCTTTTTGGCAACTGGTTTGTCGATGACGATCCGTGAAGGAGGTTTCCTATGACGCGCAAGCTCATTCGTAATTACTCTCTTAGTGTTGTTGTTCCGTAACCGAGGACCGACTAACGTCTTGACGTGGGAGACGGGATGAGGTGATGAGGTCGTGTCCACTTCTTTTTGTTAATGGACACGACCTGTGTGACTGGATGTGTGTACTATCGCGGGGTGAGTGCCATGACAGTATCGGTCAACCGGTCAACCCAAGGTTCCAAGGCAACAACTCTGCGATGCGGTTCACCGGGTGGTCAGCGATGCGCTCCAGCACCTGGCGCAGGTAGGCCTCGGGATTGAGGTCGTTCAGTTTGGCCGTCCCGAGCAGGCAATAGAAAGTTGCGGCTCGTTCCCCACCGGCGTCGGAGCCGGCGAATAAGTAATTCTTGCGGCCCACCGCGACCGCACGCAGAGCCCTCTCGGCTGCCGAGTTGTCGATCTCGATGCGGCCGTCGGCGCAGTAGCGCACGAAGGCGTCCCAGCGCGCGAGGGCATAGTGAATCGCCGCCGAGGTATCGGACTTCCGGGAGAGTTTCGACAAAGATGTTTCCAGCCACGCCCGCATCGCGTCCAGCAGTGGCCGCGAGCGCGTGTTGCGAACTTCGAGTCTCTCTTCAGGAGGCCGCCCGCGGATTTCCTGCTCGATTCCATACAAGGCGCCGATGCGCTCGACCGCTTCGCTCGCAATCGGCGAGCGGTGCGCTTCCATCAGGTCGAAGAACTTGCGGCGGATATGTGCCAGGCACGGAGCTTCTCGTATACTCCCGTCCTCATAGAGCTGATTAAAACCGGAGTAAGCGTCGGCCTGCAGAATGCCACGGAACTGACGCAGATGGTGCCGCGGGTGTTCGCCCTTGCGGTCGGGCGAGTAGGCGAACCAGGCCGCTGGAGCTGCGTTCGAGCCCGACGGACGATCGTCGCGCACATACGTCCACAAACGCCCGGTCTTGGTCTTGCCATGGCCCGGAGCCAGCACTGGAACCGGCGTATCGTCCGCGTGTAACTTATCGGCCGCCATCACGTAGCGGCGTAATGCCTCGACTAAGGGTTCGAGTAAGTGGCTGGCCTCGCCGACCCACTTCGCCAGCGTCGAGCGATCTAACTCGACTCCTTCGCGAGCGTAGATCTCCGACTGGCGATACAGCGGCAAGTGGTCCGCAAACTTCGAAGTCAGCACATGGGCCAGCAGTCCCGGACCAGCCAAGCCACGATCGATGGGGCGGCTCGGCGCCGGAGCTTGCACGATCTTGTCGCATCCCGCGCAACACAGCTTCGGACGCACGTGGCGGATCACCTTGAAACTGGCGGGAACCCATTCCAAAATCTCGGAGACATCTTCGCCGAGCTTCTTCAGAGTGCCGCCGCACTCCGGGCAGGCTGGTTCCGCAGGTGCGTGGGTCCTGGTCTCGCGCGGCAGATGCTCAGGAAGGGGACGGCGACTCTTGGGAGCCGGAGCGGGTTCTGACGCGTCCGCCTCACGAGCGGGCTGCGGCAGGGACCCGACGCGATGGGCTTCGAGGTCTTCCAGCTTCAGTTCGAGTTGCTCGATCTGCCGCTCGACCTTCTCCGACTTACGCCCAAACTGCAGGCGTCGCAGTTTGGCAATCAGCAGCTTCAGGTGTTCGATCTCGTGAACACGCGATAGTAACTGCTCTTCCTTGACGAGTAACTGCTCTTGGGCCGCGATCAGTTCTGCGTACTGTGCGATGAATCGCTCGTGGGTTGCCAGCAGGATCGACTGCAAACCATCCCGATCTAGCCGGTTCAGATCGGGCAGCGTTGTCGGCCTGGCAACCATAGACGGAGTATGTCATGAACTCCGCTGCAACGCGTCCACAGGTGCACAAATAACTGTGCATATCGCACTCGCGAACTCAGATTGCCATCAAGGAATCGGCGGTTCGCACGGGGTGACGCCAATCGATGCCTTCGCACAACATCGACAGTTGCGCTCGCGAGAGGGACACCGTTCCGCGGTCCACCTTCGGCCAGATAAATCGTCCACGGTCCAAACGCTTCGCGAACAGACAAAGCCCGTCCCCATCGAACCAAAGTAGTTTGATCAGGTCGCCGCGACGCCCGCGGAAAACAAAGACATGACCGGAGAGAGGATCGTGTTCGAGCGTCGTTTGCACCAACGCGCTCAGCCCCGTGAATCCGCGCCGCATGTCAGTCACGCCCGCCGCGATCCAGATGCGCGTGTTGGCCGGAAGCGCCATCATCCGCGTAAGCACTCCAGCACCACGCGCAGCGCTTGCGCGTCTACCGTGCCCGTGATGCGGATCTGTGCTTTCGCCAAAGTGAGTTCCATCGAACCCGGCGCGACAACCGCTTCCCGATTCACGCGGTACGCTGTGCTCACGGCCACCGGAATCGGGGACTGATTCGGCGCATCTTCGGCAACTCTCACCGGCAGCAACCGCACCCCACTCGCGCGGGCTTCGCCCGCTGCAGTCGCAGGCCGGTCGCCCAGAAGCCCGGCGTGGTACAGCTTGCGCCAGTGAAACACCAGGTTGGCGTTCACGCCACGCGCCCGAGCCACGATCGCCACCGAGACCCCAGGCACAAGCGTCTCCTCGACGATCTCCCGTTTCTCTTCAGCAGTGCGGTAGTTTCGCTTGAAGCGGGTGGCGCCGAGATCCGGCGCTGCGGTGTTGTTCATGAATCCCCTCGTGCGCACGACATCGCGCCACAAAGGAAGCATGCCCTTCAGAATTGCTCCCGTCTAGACGGCCTTCGGTCTCCGCTTACGTTGTTCCGTTCATCGCAATTCTGACTCTCTTGATCGCGGCTGCCGTGCTGGCACAAGTAACGGGCGCAGATCAGTCGTCTGGGCAGGCAAACGCCGTGTTGGCCCCGGCGCGAGCCTCCGCGTCCGCACAAGCGAAGCGCCCGTTTACCCCATGGACGGACGGCACTGAGCCTTTCCCTGTGGGCCGCTCGCAGACGAAGGGGCATGGTGCGCGCCCGCTGGACTCGAACCCGCTCCTTTTTCTGCCGGCAGTGGGCTACTCTTCGGGCGGTAAGGATTATATCGGGACTCCCGGGCAGGTAGCGGTCGCCGATCTGAACGGCGACGCCAAGCCGGACGTAGTCATGGCTAACTACCATATCAGCGCGGTGGACGTGCTGATGGGAAACGGCGATGGAACCCTCCAGCCCGCAGTGTCGTACTTCCCGGGCGGCCAGTTTCCGGTTGCGATAGCAATTGCCGACGTAAACGGTGACGGCAAGCCGGACCTGATCGTGGTGGATCAATGCTCAACGGGCTGTGAAGACGACGCAGTGGTGAGCGTGCTGCTGGGCAATGGCGACGGAACTTTTCAGTCGGCGGTGGCCTATGACTCCGGGGGCACAACCGCCGATTCCGTAGCGGTCGCCGACGTGAATCACGATGGCAAGCTCGACCTGATTGTATCCAACTATGGGACCGGCACGGTGGGCGTGCTGCTGGGCAATGGCGACGGAACTTTTCAGCCTGTGGTCGACTATGGCGCTGGGGCATATTTTGCCACCTGGCTAGCCGTTGCCGATGTGAACGGCGACGGTAACCCGGACCTGCTGGTTACGATCGCCAACGGCACAGTGGCCGTCCTGTTAGGCAATGGAGATGGAACCTTCAAGGAGGCAGTCGCCTACTCTTCGGGCGGATCTACACCCACATTTGTCGCCGTTACCGACGTGAACGGCGACGACAAACCCGACCTGGTGGTGGCCAACTCCGGGAGCAACACGGTGGCCGTGCTGTACGGAGACGGGGACGGAACCTTCCAGCTGGCAGTAGTCTATGACTCGGGAGGGCAGGGCCCCAACGGATTGGCGGTTGCCGATGTGAACGGCGACAACAAACTCGACTTAGTGGTGGCCAACAGCGGGAGCAACACCGTAGGCGTACTGCTGGGCAATGGGAACGGCGCCTTCCAGACCGCGCTGACCTACAGCACCGCTGGAAACGGCGGCCAGGCCGTAGTAGTGGCGGACCTGAACCGGGATGGCAAACCGGACCTGGTGGTAGGGAACCCATGCGACTTCAACGACCCAGAATGTAGCTATGGAATTGTCGGCGTGCTGCTGAACGACGGAAATTTCACTACGACGACGATCACCTCCTCGCCGAATCCGTCCGCTTACGGACAGGCCGTTGCGTTCACCGCAGTGGTGAGCTCCGCGTCGGGCTCGCCCACCGGAACGGCTATCTTCTACGACGGCTCGACAGTAATCGGTAGCGCAACGCTGACGCGAGTAGAGTCGAGAACAGGCGCAGTGACTGTAGTCTCCCGGTGGATAGTCGACTCGGCTTTCGCCTCGTCACCTCAGTCCGGTTTGGCGTGGTTCTGTTTCCTGTTCCCGCTCATCGAACCGGACAGGCGGATTTCCCGCATCCGGCTCTCGGAAAAGACACACGCCTCATGGATAAGTAAAGGAAGCGTGTGACGCCGTCTGCAACTCCTGAACACAATCCTGGGGTGGCTAGACTCATCGTCAAATCCCCATGTCCTTCGTTGCTTGTTGCGTCCGTCTTTAACTGAGGCCCCTTCCCTCCGCCGGAGTTACCCGGCTTCATCGGTACTACGAACCTCTCCGCCACCCCACACGGCCCGGCCTGTCTCTCGCGAGTTGCCAGTTGATCCTTACCGCGATCACCGCTGGGGCTTCCCGTGTTGCCTCTGGTCTCCTATGCGTACATGCCATCGCCATTACCCCGGCAGGTCCGATGAAGTTTGTTCGCTCGTCTATCTCCATCGTCTGCGGCCTTCCCTGTGTAACAGTCAGGTCGGCTCCTGCAATTGTTTTTTCGGGGCCTGCTCAGCGTTTACTCACGTTATGGCCTGCACGCTCGCCGAGTCGCCATGCGACCCTTTCCATCGAAAGCTCCGACAGCTTCGTTGCCTCCGCTGCCGCTTCGATTGCTACCGGGTGGAGCGAACCAGTTCCCGGGCGGGAGTTGCACCCGCTGAAGTCCAGCGCCTTTCACGGCGCACTATTACGCCAAACTGACGTGAGCCTCACGCGCTAGACGACCCGCTCCGGTGGATTTGCGGGGCTAGGGCGAAAAGAAACGAGAGTTCCTTGGACTTCACGCTGGCCGGAAATACTCCAGCTTCGCAAAAACCCAGGGCGAAGCGAGCAGCGAGAAAGCCAGTGAACGAACCGACCAAGCCGCTGCCGGAACAGAGGACCAGTGTAGAGGACCAGTGTAAAAGACTCATGAGAGCTGAGCGATTTGATAGCACTCTTCGATTCTGTTCGGCCCTGAGACTGATTGCCGACGCGGGCAGCATAACGGCGGGATTGCTTTCTTCATTCCTTATACGACACGGCCGGACCGTGAATGCCAGCCGTAAAACTAACTATGTTGATTTGTGCTTTCTGTGTCCTGCCGATTGTTTTCGCGCCGAAAGTGGCATCGTTTTGGGAAATAGTCTTAATGATCGAAGTTGCGGCCGCGGCGCACCAGGGCTTCTCAACGAATTTGCTGACTCTGACTTCCGACATGTTTCCGGCATCGGTCGTTGCCTCCGTGGCTGGAATCGGCGGCATGGCAGGGGCGGTCGGCGGAATGCTGATCGCGAAAAATTGTCGCGTACTTTTTGCTATACACGCATAGCTATGCCGTGCCATTCTTTTTCGCAGGCTCAGCATATTTCGTTGCCCTGGTCGTCATTCAGGTTCTGGCGCCGCGGCTGAGCCCTGTGCAGTTCGATGTGGCAGAATCATAATGTTCTGTAAGCGAAGATAAACGTGGACAAAGAGTCTTCTTCAACCTCGCGCTCTTCATCTGGGCTAGCAATCAAGTCCAAAGAAGAATGCCGTTGGGACTTGGTCAGCCTCGGCGAGGTTATGCTTCGATTCGATCCCGGAGACCGCCGTGTGTGGACTGCACGGCAGTTCGAAGTCTCCGAGGGCGGTGGCGAATATAACGTCGCCCGCGGTCTGAAGCGATGCTTCGGGCTGGAGAGCGCAATCATTACTGCCATCGTCGATAATCCAGTCGGCCGATTACTGCAAGACCTCATTTATCAGGGAGGAGTAGATCAGTCGTTGATCCACTGGGTTGGATTCGATGGTGTCGGTCGTTCCGCGCGCAATGGATTGAATTTCACCGAGCGGGGGTTTGGCGTTCGTCCGCCCATGGGTTGTTCCGATCGCGGCCACACCGCCGTTTCGCAATTGAAATCTGGCGACATCGACTGGGACCACATCTTCGGCGCGCAAGGATCGCGATGGTTCCACACTGGAGGCATTTTCTGCGGCCTATCGGAAAGCACACCCGATGTTGCGATTGAGGCGATGAAAGCGGCGAAAAAGTATGGAACCGTTGTTTCCTACGATCTGAATTACCGCGACTCTCTGTGGAAGGCGGTTGGTGGAAATAAGCGGGCGCAAGAGGTGAATCGGCGCCTCGCTCCGCTGGTGGACGTCATGCTCGGAAACGAGGAAGACTTCTCCGCCGCCTTGGGCTTTCAAGTTGCCGGACTGGATGAGCATATCTCAAACATAGAAAGCGAAGCGTTCAAAAAGATGATTGGGATCGTGGTCCGGGAGTTTTCATTTCCCGTGGTTGCAACTACGCTGCGCAAAGCGCAAACGGCTACGTTGAACGGATGGGGCGCGATCTGCTATGCAAACGGCGGCTTTTATGAGGCGAAATACCGGGAAGATCTGGAAATCTTCGATCGCGTTGGCGGTGGAGATTCGTTTGCCTCCGGATTGATTTACGGTTTCCTCAGCGGACAAGGTCCGCAATGGTCGGTCGAATGCGGAGCGGCACACGGCGCATTGGCGATGACGACACCGGGCGACACGACAATGTCAACCCTGCAGGAGGTGTTGCAGGCAATGGGCGGAAAGGGCGCGCGAATCGCTCGTTAGGACTGGACCACACATGACCAAGAAGGAAGTTGCTTATCGGATCATGGAGATCGGCGTCGTGCCCGTGGTCCGGGCCTCTTTCGCCGAACAAGCGATGCAAGCCGCTGAAGCGGTGTACGCCGGCGGCATACCGATTGTCGAAGTCACCATGACCGTGCCGGGCGCTGTCGAAGTCATTGCTCAGCTCGCCAAAAATATGGGCACAAAAATATTGGTTGGAGCGGGAACGGTGCTTGACGCCGATACCGCGGAGGGTTGTATTCGCGCTGGCGCTGAATTCATTGTCAGCCCCGGCTTCGATTTTGAAACTGTTAAATTTGTGAATCGCGCCGGAAAATTAATGATGAGCGGAGCGCTGACTCCAACGGAGGTGATCAACGCCTGGAAGGCGGGCAGCGATTTTGTAAAAGTCTTCCCCTGCGGAACGGTAGGCGGCGCAAAATACATCAAAGCGCTGAAAGCTCCGCTGCCGCAGATACCTATGGTTCCGACCGGAGGCGTGAATCTGAACACGGCAGCTGATTTCATCCTTGCCGGAGCAGCGGCGCTTGGCATTGGCGGCGAACTGGTATCGGCTTCGGCACTCGAATCCGGCGATACTACTCCGATTACCGAAGCGGCGCGAAGCTTCGTCTCGATCGTCCGCAACGCTCGCGCCTTGATAGACGGAAAATGATCGACGGAATCTGACCTGCGAAATCTGAGACTACATGGGCGTTTCTGCATGCGCTCGAGTCGGTCGAGAGCACGATTGAGGCTTCGGTCGTTCGCAGATTCATAACGAAGAATTCGTCCCGCCAGCGCTCCACACTAATCGTGCCACTTCGGCTAGCGATCCACCGAGTCTCGATTGAAAACAAGACGATGAGCAAAGCCTACGGGCCCCGAACAGGCGTGGCGATTCAGCTTAAGCTAAATCGGGCAGAATAAGTAAGATGTGTCGGAACAATCTGGCCGGTCACTGGCTCATCCGCAGCAGCGGCTGGCGGTGAACCACCAATCTGTTGTTGCGGTGAGAGTTTCGGAATTCAGCGTTGATCCTCCGATTGCGAGGTTCGTCATCGATCTGAAGTCAGCGCAGCCTCACCAGGAATCATACGACGGAAACAAGCTCGTCATCACGGTTACAACGGGAGAAGCCTCTTCCGTTCCAATAAGCAAAACAGACTCCGCAGTGGATATCCAGCCACTCGCCTCTGGATCAGACGAAGGATCGAATCCTTCAACGGCCAACTCTTCCAATACCGAACCTTCGAAGCCAAGTGCGCAACCGCCGTCGGGGCGAGCGCATGTGGCAACCGCTTATGACCTTTGCTAGAGCCCGAGCCCTGACTCTCTCCGATCTGGAGCCGTTGGAAGCTAAGGCGCAGGCTGGCGATCCCGAGTCTGAAACAACCTTGGCGCTCGCCTATCATGCCGGCACTTTACTGAGGATGAATGAAGCGGAAGCTCTTCGTCTGCTGCAGGACGCTGCTAACCGGGGCTTTGTGGCCGCCGAAGAAGCCATGGGGATCTTCTGCCAGTCGGGCCTCGGGATGTCGCCGAACAAAGCACAAGCGGTTTCCTGGTATACGAAGGCTGCTGAACACGGATCGAGCGACGCAGCCACTAACCTCGCCCTGATGTATTCCACCGGTGATGGCGTCCCGAAGGATGCTGCTAAGGCCGTGACTTGGTTCCGCAGCGCCGCCGACGCGGGCGACGTAACCGCAGAGATTAATCTCGCAGCCTTATACCATCGCGGCGAAGGGTTGCCGAAAGATGATAAACAGACCATTGCCTGGCTCACGAAAGCCGCGGAGCAGAACTCTGTTCCGGCGATGCTCGAACTGGCAAGGTTGGATCTGGGCACGGGACCTGGCCGCGACATCGATGCTGCAATTGGCTATTTAAGAAAAGCTGCCGAATTAGGAGATGCGACAGCGCAAGCCGAACTGGGCGCTATTTTCGTCGAACAGAAGTTCGGCCGCATCGACTATTCGCAAGCCGTTATCTGGTATAGAAAAGGCTGCTGAGCAAGGACAGCGCGAGGGCGAATTTGGCCTGGGTGCGCGATATTTTCTTGGACAGGGTGTTCCACAAGATATGCAAGAAGCCCGGCGTTGGCTGACGCCAGCAGCAGACCGGGGCCACCACCATGCCGAATTTCTTCTCGCGCAATTGCTCGAGACGGGGGAAGGCGGTCCGGTTGATGCCGCTTCCGTCGCGAAATATTATGAACTCGCTGCGAATTATGGCATCGCCGAAGCGCAATACCGCCTTGGACTGTTGCTCGCCTCCGATCGCAACAGTCCAACAAACCTCACATCCGCCTACAAGTGGTTAGTCTTAGCCCAGGATAAAGTGAAGGAAAGTGCCGCCAGCGAGCAAGAATTAAGAAAATTGCTTACACCATCACAAATTACCGACGCCGAACACGAGATTGATGATTGGCGCATAGCACACGCTCAGCATCAGCCCTGAACCAGAAATCGGAAGCGTCCCGTGCTCTTACTGCCTCTGTGCAATTCCACAGATGGCAAGGTTCCCGGTCGAGTTGGTCTGCACGATTTGCAATCCGTTCGCAAGCGTCCCAGTTGCCGCGTTCAGCACAAACGCATACTGTGTCCCGGTGCTCAGCGAGATCGTTCCAATGCCGTCAGAGTTCACCGTGTACGTGCCGGTGAAAGTCTCCGTTTGCAGCGTTCCCCCACCCTCCATAGAGCTCGACGATCCCTTAACGTTTCCCTTCCCGTCAAAAGTGAACAGACCGTTTCCGGCGTAGATGGGTTGGCTTGGATCGGCAGTCCATTCGTTAGTTTGGAAACCGAAGTTTCCCTTTAAGTGCGCCACAGTGTAGGTCTTTGCCGTCGAGGACTGCAGCAACGCTGTGCTGGTGCCCACTTCGTTGTAGCCCAGATTGGTGACGATTAACAGCTGTATGCCGCGAGCTATTTTGGCGGAAGTCGAGCTAACAACGATTGCCCATTGCCAGCCGGACGAAAACGAGATCGTGCCCGTGCCGTTAGGGTTCACTGTGTATGTCCCGGTGACCGTCGAAGCTACGAGGCTGCCATTTACCATCCCTGTATACGACTCCGTGAAATTGCCCACGCCGTCGAATGTCATGACTCCTATCACTCCACCTTGCGGCGCAGTCACGTCCGCGGTCCAGCGACTCCCCAAGAATGAGTAACTGCCCTGCAGACTTGCATTGCTGAATGTCGTAGCTTGGGCGGAAAGAACGAAAACGATTGTGACCAAGACCAGAAGACAAACCTGCCTAGAGCTTCGGATGGCCCCGTGCATAAAGCACCTCCTAAGAACCGTCTACGTGTTTGGACGGAGGATTAACACGTGCGAAATAATTAGGCGCCTGGACACGGCCGCAAAACAAGGACGTAGGGCACAATGCACTGTGACCAGAAAGTTCTTGCGTTATCGTCTCGGAAGGGAGAAGTATTCGGACATTATGTTGACACAAAAGCTATAAGCTGCGGGCCGATCGTCATTGACATCGCCGCGCATTCTGGCCGCTGATTTGAAACAGACCGACGCGGCGACTTTGGGAATCCACCACGTAAAGGCAATAGCCTGCGTCAACCCACATGGCCAACGGGCTAAAGGTCGCGCCTTGCGTTGTCCCAGGATCAAATATGTAGAGCAACTGCGATTCGCGATTGTAGACACGAATCTGGTTAAGAGATGGATCGCTGACGTAAATGTTGCCCTGGCTGTCTACTGCCAGTCCGGTGCGATTGTCTGCCCATGGCAGGTTAATTGTCCGCCGGAAATGGCCCGCAGTATCGAGGATCTGAATGCGCGTGTTCCCTACGTCGATGACGAACAGTTCATCACCGCTCACGACCACCTGGCCCGGTAGCCTGAACTCTTCCGGCTGATCACCACCACCGCGCTTCCCGATCTTGGCAATCAGCCGCCCTCGGTCGTCCATAATAATGACCATGTGCCGCAGCGTGTCGCTGACGTAAATGCGTCCGGTGGTCCTATCGATTGCGATACTCGCTGGACTTTCGAAGTACGATTCTCCGCCGCTCAGTTGCCCAAAGTAGCCGCTGAACTTTCCTGCCGAGTCGTAGATGAGTACGCTTCTGCTCGTCCGGTCGGCGACATATAGATTGTCGTGACTGTCTGCCGCCAGCGAAATCGGAGCGATCGGACGGCCACCGACTCCTTTCAGGCGACCGTATTTCGAATGAACAAAGTCGAAAACGTGTACGACATTACTACCGCGGTCGGCGATAAAGACGCGGTGATTCGAGTCCGTCGTCACCGCCGAAGGTGATTGCAACACATCTACGTGAGTTTCAGGCTCCTTACGCCCCGCAAGGATGTCTAGCGTCAGATCGACAGTGGGGTGTCCACGTGTTACGTCCCCCGCTGAGGAAAATGCACGTACAAAATTAAGCTTCGCGGGAGCTTCTTGAGCATTGGTTTGCGCTGGTTGCGAGGAGCTTGCCGTGTCCCAGGCTGTGCTGGGGCCTGACATCACGCTACACAACAGCAGCAAGCAGGCGCTTAGCCGAATCGATTTGCCCACAGACACAAGACTTGACCTCTTTCCATTCCATCGCAAATCCTACGAGCCTGCACTGTCCGGCATCACCAGCGAACGTGAACTCCGTCACAATTTGGCGTCTAGTCTTGTCCTGCCCTTCAGTACTGCAGCTTTGCGTACTCCGCTCTGGCTTGCTTGAGAATGGGAACATCCGGGTCGGCGTCTTTCCAGAGTGCGAAGAAATCCTGATATGCGCCACGCGCTTTGGTCTTGTCGTCCTCCAGGGCGTAAGCACGGGCCAGTCCGAGGCGGGCGAGCGCACCCCATGGAAAGTTGGTTACGACTCCTCGATGGTCAACGAACTTCTGAAATTCCGTCGCCGCCCGGTTGCCGTCGCTTAGCATGAGATAGGCTTCCCCGCGCAAATAAGCAGGGCACAAGAATATCGT
Organism: uncultured Acidobacteriaceae bacterium; assembly: GCA_963800565.1. GTDB lineage: Bacteria > Acidobacteriota > Terriglobia > Terriglobales > Acidobacteriaceae > Acidiflorens. The sequence continues at coordinate 268,141 of CAWDBM010000004.1, read as the reverse complement.
GAGGTTCGTCGATTCGCTAAGTTCGACCGTGCCCGCCACCTTCAACAATTCGACTGCCCGGTTTGGATCTTTGTGCTGCAGCGCGATTGCTGCCTCAATCGTCGGCAGCCAGTATCTCTGCACCACCGTGTCCTCAGGCAACGTCTTGCCGAGTTTGGCCGCGAGCTTCTCAGCGTCTGCCGTATCGCCCGCGCGCGCAAGGACGAGCGCCGCCAGAGCCTGCACGTTGCGGTTTGGGGCCAGTTCCAAAGCTGCATTCGCCTCGGCACGCGCCTGCTGCCGGTTTCCTGATTCCACATCGCGGAGCGCTGCTTCTGCCTGGTATGAAGCCGCGGTTTCTTTAGCATCGTTGTGTTGCGCCGAATCCATCGCACGCGCGGTGAGTTCGTGAGCGTTCTTCAGTTTGCCGTACCAACTTTCTGTATCCGCTTGTGTGGCCAACAATATGTCTTCTGTTCCTGGCTTTCCGGCAGAGCCTGAGAATAACTGCGCCATCCGCGGTGTATCGCCTTTCAGAAAAGCCAAACGGTAACGGCCCTGGACGAGAAACTCATTCTCTAATTTGCGTTCCTCCGCCTGCTGGTAAACCGCTTCAGCCTCATCCAGTTGGTTGAGGGCAGTGTAACTAACGCCGAGGTTGAGATAGTTGCTGCCATCATCTGGTTCCAGGCGTAGGGCTTCTCGGTTCGCCTCCAACGCCTTCTCCCAGTTCCCGAGCTCGGTTGAAATAAAGCCCAGCGATCTGCGCGGCTGGACATCTCGCGGGTAAGTCTGCTGCCAGAGCTCAAACGTTTGCCGCGCCTTCTCCAGGTCTCCCGTAACCGTCAAGTAGTAATTTCCTTCGATGTCGAATCGCTCCCGTTCGCTCACCTTCTCGCGCAGGTCGTAAGCCTTGCGCGCATTTTCTGCCCCACGCCCTTCCTCGTTCAGGTCGAAGTAAACTCCTGCCATCCAGGAGTACGCCATGGCAAAATTCGGATCAAGATCCACCGCCCGTTTGAGGAAGGGCAGCATAGCGGTGCTCCCTTTCGCCGAGTGGGTTTTCAAACCCAAACTATAGGCTTTCAAAGCCTCCAGGGATGGTGTGGTCGCTTCTTCGACCGGCGTGGCGTATTTCTGCACGGAGCTGAGCGATTCGCCCAGTTTGCTCCGTATATTGACGGCGGCTTTATCCAGAGCGTTAAGCACGGCTTCTTTTCCTGCGGCCTGCTCTTGGGCCTCCGCCAGCACGTCTCCGGTGTCGCAGTTCACAGCTCTTAGACCAATCACATACTGGCTGCCCAACCCCACAATTGATCCGGTCAGCATCGCCTTGCTGCCGGTGCGTTGGCACACCTCGTGCGCGACCTCCGGGGTCAGTCTGTTACCGACGGGACGCCCCATCAGTTTCAATGTCTCGTTTACTCTGCCCGCAGAGACCAGATCGAGAAAGGGCGATTGTTCAAGTTGCACCGACAGTCCCTGCTTCAGCGTATCGTCGAACACCGGATCACCCGTATTATTGTCGAAATCAGAGAGAACAATCGTGTCCTTGTCGGTCAGACGATTGGAGGTCGGACGCGTGCGGAAGTACCCCATTGCCATTATGCCCATAGCGATAAGTAGCGCGGCAACAGGGATGAGAACCTTGCGAACGAAAGCTGCAGGAATCGCCGAAAAGACCGGTTCCGATTTCTCCACCGGAACCATCAGGCGGTAACCATGCCGTGGCAGGGTCTCGATGTAACGCGGATTCTCTGCCGAGTCGCCCAGCGCGTGCCGCAGACGCTTCACTGCCGTGTTCAGGCCATGTTCAAAATCTACGAATGTGTCCGAACTCCACAGGCGCTGGCGTAACTCGTCACGAGTTACAACTTCGAGCGGATGTTCTCCCAGTTGCACTAAAACCTGAAAGGGCTGTTCGGGAAGATGGGTCGTGGTGCCATTGCGGTGCAGTTCGGCGGTACGCAGGTCTAGCCGGAAGGGCCCGAATCGGAGAATATTGGCGGGCAGCGACATAGACACTCCCAAAGATTCTTGGGGTAGAAGTTTCCTTCAGGATTTTACTGCGCGGCCTAAAAAGCATTCTGTGATCCTGAACACCTCCATTTGGTTGGAAACAAGCGGTCTCGTCGTTAAGTCACCTTGCGGTCACCTCCTTTCCATCTAAATTCCACTTCCATTGCATTGCCAATCCTTGCGGAGACGACCCATGATGAGCTTTTGAACTGAAAGGTCACACTTTTGTATGTTTTTCCGGACGGATTCTCGGCCCGCAACAGGTCACCGTCCGGCTGTTGGCTTGCCCGCCTGTTGGGCCGGCTTACGACGCGCAATCCTTGCCATCCGGCTGAAACTTTCCACAGATCATTTAGGAGTGTCTTATGAGAGCGATAGCGATAATATTTCTCGCAAGTCTTTTATTGGCCGTAACCGCGCCTGGGCTGCAAGCGCAAACCCTGCTACAGGCCACCGAATATCAGGTCACCACTGCTTCTTCAACAGTCGGCTACACCACGCCGAGAATCGGTCAAGACACTATTGGCTATTACGTCGTTTATATAGAGTATCCGATCGTCAACGGGGTCAACGGGAATGCCTCCATCTATTACCAGCGGATCACTAATGCCGGCCAACCGACCGGCTCTCCAGTGGCGGTTGCTGACTCAAGCGAAAATCAGTACCTAATCGATGCCTCTGGAGACTACATTGTTTACACCCTGGCACAAAATGACGGCCTGGCCGGCGATATCGTCCTGTACCAGATTTCGACAGGCCTAGCCCACCCTCTGACGGGATCGGGCGATTGCGTTTCGCCGCACATCTACGGTAAGTACGTGATTTGGCTCGAGGAACTTGCAGTCGGAACTCAAGTGTTGCTTTACGACGTCACATCAGGCTTTCCGGTGCAAACCAGTGTGATGGCAGGGCCCACTCCTTCGATAGGTGACGCAAATATTGGGGATCGTTTCATCGCCTGGTCGCAAATCGTCAACAACCAATTCGACGTTGCGGCTTATGACATGCAAAAAGGGCTGTCCGAATCAGTATCGGCCAATCCACAGCTGAATGAACAGAATGTTTGGACGAACGGTCCCTGGATAACGTTTGAGACCTCCGCTGTTCGCAATCCCGCTGGAATCGCAATCGAGGCCATCAACATGGACAGTGGGGTGACGGTCGCTGTCGCTGACAACGGCGCCTATAATCAGCTCCCGAATATCAGCGGTAACCTGCTTGGCTACGAGTCGAACGTGTTCGGCCACTATCAGATCTTCTTATATCGACTGGCAGAGGGCGACACGTTTCAGGTCACCAGTTCTTCATATGACGAGCGCCTGAACATCGTCTACGGCAACTTGGTGACCTACGTCGACAACCGGACAGGCAATTATGATGTCTACGTTTCGTCGATCAACTTCGTCTCGTCGGCAACACCGGTCACGGCAAGCGCAAGTCCGGTGAATTTCGGGAAGGTGAACCTCGGAAGCAACAGCACGCAGAATGTGACCGTTTCCATCAATACCAACTTGACACTCAACAGCATTCAGAGCAGCGGCGATTTTTCCGTAACCAACGATTCCTGCACCCTCCCGGCGACGTTCTCCGCCGGAGCGACCTGCCAATTGCAAGTGCAGTTCACTCCGACGAAGCCGGGGCTGCGTTCGCTTCCGCTGGTAGTGACCGACAGCAACTCCAACAACTACGATTTCGGCCTTCTCGGCACAGGCGTCGGCTCTGCCTTGGCCTTCACCCCCGGCATCATCGGCACGGTGGTGGGCACCGGTCAGGGAGGCTACAACGGGGACAGCATTTCCGCCAACAGCGCGGAACTCGACGGTCCCAATGGCCTGTTCATGGACAGTGCGGGCAACCTTTATTTTGCGGACGATGGAAATAACCGCATCCGTGTGGTTAATGCCCAGCCGACTTCGATCACCGTCGCCGGAGTGACCATCGCTCCCGGTAACATCGCCACCGTCGCGGGCAACGGCGCACAGGGCAACAGCAATGGAACTGGTAAAGCCATCACCGCGGAACTCTATTATCCCGGCGGCGTGGCCATGGACCAAATGGGGAACCTGTACATCGCGGACACCGACAACTTCCTGGTCCGCAAAGTAGACGCCAACGGCAACATCAGCATATTTGCCGGTGGCGGTGGCGGTGGCGGCTGTGCAATCGCTACGAACAATATCGGCGATGGCTGCCCGGCAACCCAAGCCTATCTCGGGAATACCACTGGCGTGGCGGTGGACTTCGCAGGAGACGTCTACATCGCTGATTGGGACGATTCCCGCATCCGCATGGTGAACCCGAGCGGGATCATTAGCACGGTGGCAGGCGGCGGGACTGGCTGTGGTGCGTCCCAGACCGACTCTGTAGGGGATGGTTGCGCAGCCATGAGCGCACAACTTCAATATCCCAACAGCCTGACCGTGGATTTTGCTGGCAACCTGTACATCGCGGACACGTACAACAATCGGATCCGCAAGGTGAACACGAGCGGTATCATCAGCACAGTAGCGGGTAGTGGGAGCGGGGGTTATAGCGGCGACACCGGACTAGCCACAGGCGCACAACTGAACCAACCCAGGGACGTGGCGATGGACAGCGCCGGCAACCTGTACATCTCTGACACGGACAATTACGTCATCCGCAAAGTCGATGCCAACGGCATCATCACTACCATCGCAGGTTTTGGCAGCGAGGGTGTCGCCTGTTCGTTCGGAACTTACATTTTCGGCGACGGTTGTCCCGCCACCAGCGGCTTCATCGGCTATCCCGAGGGCCTGGCCGTGGACGGCGCGGGCAACCTCTTTATCGCGGACAATGAGGACAGCCGGATCCGCGAGGTTTCGGTCAACGCCTCGATCCTGTCTTTCGGCACCGAAGCTGTTGGCGGGACCAGCCCGGAACAGAGGGTGTTGGTGTCCGATGTGGGAAACTCCTCATTAAACTTCAATTCCTTTGGAGTCTCCTCCAATTTCCAGCCGGACAACACGGGAAGCTATACCTATTGCGCGGTGGGGACGCCGCTGCTGACAGGCACGTCTTGCACGTTGGGAGTTGATTTTCTGCCCAGCGCGCCGGGCAATTCCTTTACGGGCACGCTCACCGTCGCGGATGACGCCTTCAACAGCCCGCACTCCGTGACCCTGAGCGGAACAGCAATCCCGGCACAGGTTGCGCCTACGGTGAGCTTCACCGGAGCGCCAGCCAGCGCACCCTTCGGCTCCACGTTTAACGTGGTTGCCACCACCAACGCCAGCACCACGGCGGTCATCACGGCGAGCGGCGCCTGCACGGGCAGCGCTCCGGTCGTTATGATCTCAGGCACGGGGATCTGCATGCTCACGGCCAGCTGGGCGGCGGACAGCAACTACCTCGCCGCAACGCTGAGCCAGTCCACAGCCGCGATCCTCGCTGCCACTGCCACCACCATCACGTCCAACACTCCCAATCCTTCGACTGCCGGACAAGCGGTCGCCGTCGGTTTCTCAGCCAGCGGATCAGGCGGGATTCCGACCGGCAGTGTCACGGTCACCGCAAGCACGGGTGAGTCCTGCAGCGGAGCGTTGACCAGCGGAGCGGGAAGCTGCTCGTTGGTGTTCTCCACTTCAGGATCGAGAACGCTGACCGCGACTTACTCGGGCGACGGAAACTTCAACGGAAGCACATCGACCGCGGTTTCTCAGGTCGTGCAGGCTTCAACTCCGGCGGCAACGCCGAGCTTCTCGCCCTTCCCGTCGACCTACATCGCGCCCGAAACCGTGACCCTGTCAGACAAGAGTTCGGGTGTGACCATCTACTACACTCTGGATGGATCGACGCCATCCCCCACAAATGGAACCGCCTACACGGCTCCTATTAAGCTGACAGCTACGGCCACGATCAAAGCGATGGCGACAGGCGGCAATTACGGTGCGAGCGCAGTCAACAGCGGCACCTACACGCTGCAGGCCGCCACTCCCAGCTTCACGCCATTCCCCTCCACGTACCCGCCACCGGAAAAAGTGACTCTCTACGACGCCACGTCCGGCGTGACCATCTACTACACCACCGATGGCTCGACACCGTCTTCTACCAACGGCAATGTTTACTCGGCGCCGATCACGCTCACAACCTCGACTACCATCAAAGCCATCGCGATTGGGCCAGGCATTACCTCCAGCGCCATCGCGACTGGTACCTACACGATGCAAGCTATGACGCCGGGATTCACACCATTTCCTTCCACTTACTCACCTCCGGAAAAGGTGACTCTCTATGACTCAACGTCCGGTGCAACCATCTACTACACCACCGATGGCTCGACACCGTCCTCCACCAACGGAAGCGCCTACACGGGGCCGATTACGCTCACCACATCCACTACCATCAAGGCCATCGCGATTGGCCCGGGAATTGCCTCCAGCGTCATCGCGAGTGGCACCTACACGATGCAGGCCATGACTCCGGGCTTCACGCCACTTCCCTCCACCTACAGTGGAAAGGTAACCGTGACGCTCTACGATGCCATGTCTGGTGCGACTGTCTACTACACCACCGACGGCTCGACCCCGAGTGCCACCAACGGAACGCCTTATACCGGTCCAGTTAGTGTGGCGACAACGACCACCATTAAAGCTATTGCCATTGGTGGTGGCTACAATCCCAGCGCGGTTGCGGCCGGCACCTACACAATCAACCCGTAAACCGCTGTGAAAGACGCAGCCCACGGCCAAACCCGTGGGCTTTTCTTTAGCGAGCTCGCAAGTTGGAGGAAGCACGATGTTGAAAGGATCGAAAGATTGTGGGGCAACGGTATCGCGGCGAAAGCGAGTATTTATCCGCACTCGGCGCGTGTTTTAGCTCTCTGCCTACCGCAGTCGGCCAGGCGAGATATCGCGCAATATCCCTCCTTTCAAGCAGTTGTCGAACCGATGGCGTGGCATGACAATTGCCCTTACGACTACTCATAGAGTCGGCATAGCCGCGCCCGGAACCCTGATGACAGTAGCAGAACCGCAAATCACGAACGAAGCTCCGGTGCTGCGCGGCGGTCGCTGGCACCGCTGGTTAGCCATCTCCGCTGCCACCATTCTTGTCCCCCTGCTACTGCTCGTGCTCGCCGAGCTATCGCTGCGCATCTGCGGAGTCGGGACCTCAACCAGCGTTACGCGCCCCTGCACTGACCACGGCCAACCTGCCTATTGCGACAACCCCAATTTTGCCGCAACGTTTTTCCCAGCGGGTATGTTCCGAACTCCGCGGCCCTACGCGTTTCTCGCAAAAAAACCTCCCGGAACTTACCGCATCTTCGTTTTGGGCGAGTCGGTCGCCTGGGGAGATCCTGATCCTAGCTACGGCTTTGGCCGCTACCTCGAAGTCATGCTCCGCCAGCGCTATCCCTCAACTAAGTTTGAGGTCATCAATACCAGCATCACAGCGATCAACTCCCACGCGCTGCTGCCCATGGTCGAGGATCTCGCGCATTATCAGCCCGACCTTTTTGTGATCTACACCGGGAACACTGAAGTGGTCGGGCCTTTCGGGCCGGGCACCGTGTTAACGCCGTGGGATTTGAGCCTACCCGCGATCCGCGCCAGAATCTTTCTCAATTCCACCCGCCTGGGTCAGCTGGTCGCGAAGGTCACTCGCGCGAACCAGAAAAACGGAGCCGAGTGGCGTGGCATGGAAATGTTCTTAGACCGGCAGGTCCGCGCCGATTCTGGGCAGATGAAACCGGTGTACGCGAATTTCGCCGCGAACCTCCGCGACATCGCCGCCGCCGCCCACCGATCCGGCGCTCAGGTCGTAATCAGCACTGTGGCCACAAACCTGAAAGATTGCGCGCCTTTCGCTTCTCAGCACCGCGAAGGCATTCGTGAGGATGAACTGCGTTCGTGGGAGGAGTTAGTCAAGCGTGGCGCCGATCTCGAGAGCGCAGGCTCCTACACCGAGGCGCTGAAGCTATACCTGTCGGCGGAAGCGATCGACCCTCAATACGCCGAACTGCAGTTTCGCATCGCTCGCTGCCTGTGGGCTCTCGGCGATTTTGCGGGGGCCAAAGACCGCTTCGTGCGCGCTCAGGATCTCGACACACTTCGCTTTCGCGCCGACAGCAAATTGAATGATGTGATTCGTGGACTAGCAGGAGCCGGTCCGAACGTAGAAGTGGTGGATGGTGCAGCCGCTCTTGCCAGCGAGAGCGACCACGGAGTCCCGGGCAGCGGACTTTTCTACGAACACGTGCACATGAATCCACGTGGGAACTACGTGCTCGCCCGTGCCCTCTTCAGCCAGATCAACAGCATGCTGCCGGCCGATTTGCGCGGCAGCGCAGTGACCACCGATATCGCTTCCGAAGATGAGTGTGAGCGTCGGCTGGCTTTTACGCCCTACGATCGTTTGCGCGTAGCCGGCCTGGTTCTCGCAAAGCTGCAGCGGCCTCCATTCACCAACCAACTCAATCACAGCGTAGAGCTGCAACGGATGAAGAGCCAAGCCGAAGGCTCGCCCGAATATGCCGAGGTCGTCGCCGACTATCAGTGGGCCATCAGCCAAAACCCACAGGACCGGCTACTGCATCTCAATTACGGATTCCTCCTGCATCGTTACGACCCGCCCGCAGCTGACCAGGAACTCCGCCTGGCGTTGCCCTACGATAACGCTCCCGTGCTGTGCAACTGGCGCAAGTTTGAATAACCCGCAAGTTTTCAGAAAAAGGTCCGCAGGTGCCCCATGTGACCCGCATCACAATCCCGAGTGACGTAGAATGTTGCCCGCTTTCTTCTTCCCCTTTAAGGTAAGAAGGCAAGGTGAGACTACGGTAAGGCGCGCCCAGTCTGCAGAGAAAGCCGTGCGCAGCCGCGCCACAGGCCAAGCTGCGAGTTCGAGATCGACGAGGAGAAACCGGAAATGGCGGACGAATCCACCACTCAACCCAGCCCTGGATCAGCCTGGCAGGTCAAGCAGGTTTATGCGATGGCCGCGGTCTGCCTCGTGGTTGGGCTGGCCCTCGGCTACCTTTTCCGCGGATCGCAATCACCCGTGGCCGCGCAACCCTCTCCCTCTACCCAGGCCTCCGCAGTGCCGGGCGTGGGCGGGCAGATGCCCAGCCTCGATCAGATGAAAGCTATGGCCGACAAAAAGGCGGCGCCGCTGCTGGAAAAGTTGAAGACCGACCCCGCCAACACCGAACTGCTCAAGCAGGTGGGAGACATATACGAGGCGACCCATCAGTTTAAAGACGCGGCGAGCTATTACGACAAGGCATTGCAGGTCAATCCCAAGAACGTCGCCATCCGCACCCAGTTGGCTTCGAGCATCTACTACAACGGCGATGTGGATGGGGCGATCGCGCAGCTCCAGAAGGCGCTGCAATACGATCCTAAGGATCCGAACTCGCTCTTCAACCTGGGCATGATCAAGTGGCAGGGAAAACAGGACAGCAAAGGCGCGATCGCCGCCTGGCAAGAGTTGCTGAAGTCGAATCCGCAATTAAAGGCGGAGCAAAAGGCCACAGTGCAGAAACTGATGGCGGACGTACAGATGCAAGGCAAGAGTTAACGCCAGACTTACGGAGCGCAACTCGCGGCGGATTCCGCCGACTATGAAATTAGATTTCAAGGAGTAAAGGAAATGACAGATACAAATCGCGCAACCTCGACTTCCACTTCGCGCTCGAATGACCAATGGACAAGCGTGCAGGCCTACGTGTTGGCAGTGATTTGCCTGCTGGTCGGAATCGCCGGCGGTTGGTTTATCCGCGGCAGCGAGAGCCCGGCCTCCGCAGCCGGTCCGGCGGCGAGCGCGACCGCTCCTGCTCCCGGAAGCGCAGATATGGGGGCGCAAGCTCCGACGCCTGCCCAGATGCAGAAGATGGCCGATACGCAGGCCGCACCGTTAATCGAGAAGCTAAAGGCCGATCCTGCAAATCCCGAAACTCTTACCAGCATTGGCAACGTCTATTACGACGCCCAGCTCTACCCGACCGCGATCGACTACTACCAGCAAGTGTTGAAGGTAGAGCCGGCTAACACAGGGGTCCGCACCGACATGGCGACCGCGATCTGGTACACCGGAAACGCCGACGGTGCGATCGCGGAATTCCAGAAGTCGCTTTCTTATGATCCCAACAAGGCCAACACACTATTCAATCTCGGCGTGGTCGAGTGGCAGGGCAAGATGGACATCGACAAGGCCACCGCGACCTGGCAGAAGTTGTTGGATAAGAATCCGAACTACGAAGGCAAAGAAAAAGTTCTCGAGTTGATGGCGCAGGCGAAGAAGCACTCGGGCGTCAAACCAGGCACCCAGGCAAAACCGCTGCAGTAACCGGACCGCCGACTCAAGCAAGTCCCCTGGGCGCATTCTTGTAGCATCCTGCCAGAATGCGCCCTGAGTCTTTAACGCTACGCCTGCCGACACGCCCGATTTCAGGGGCAGACTCGAGCCGGGTTTTTCTCCGCAGCAAGGCGCATTATGCCCCTCCGCCCGGACGCCGATCGTCGTCACTTAATCGTTTAAGTCACTGTCGGGCTTGAGTTTAGCCTCGATAGCCCAATTGGCATTGGGATTGCCTTTCCGCCAGTGGGGCGTAACGGGTCAGCGAATAAAGCTTTTCTCCACAAGCGTAATAATGAAGGTAGGTTTCCATGAGAAGCAACATCCTTAGTAGTCCCGGCAAACAGTGCCCAATGGCCGCAGCGCTCCTGGCGTTCTTTGCGCTCGCAATTCCATTTGCGCACGCCAGCAATCCTTCTTCAGCCTCCCAACCGCTGATCTCAGGCTCTTACAAAGTGGTGCAGAACACCGCTCGCGGCCCGGAAACGCGGCTTCGCGTGCGCATTCATCTGGTGAACCACGGTGCGTCTGACCTCTCGATTGAGCGAATTACTCTGTGGGATTTATCCCACCCGGAGCGAGGCGGCTCGCGTGCCTGTGCGCTTACGCTGCGCCCGCACGCCTCGGCGGACACGATCCAGGAATTCACCATCAAGCGGTCGGACTACCAGCAGTGGCAAAGAGGATTCCGGCCACGACTTGTGTTGCAGACGACAGGCGCGGGCAATGCCGCAGCCAGCACGCAGCGCAAAGCGGTGATCCGATTGGACCGGATATCTAGCCGCACTTCAGCCCAGGAGGCGAAGTAATCATGCGCTCCCCCAAATTATCAATCATGGTCTTCGCTGCCCTCGTATTCGTCGTGTTCGCACCCCAGATGCTGCTCGCCCAATACGCCATCAGCACGGTCACTGGCGGCGGCCCGAATGGACTGACTGCACTTAATACCAGTGTCGGGAGCCCTGTAGGTATCGCATTCGACGCGGCTGGCAACGTCTACATCGCGGACTTCTATTCGAGCCATGTCTTCGTGGCCAACATGGGAACTGCGGCGATTACGATTGCGACAGTCGTGATCCAACCGGGCGATGCTGGAATTGTGGCGGGTAATGGCACTCCCGGCTACTCCGGCGACGGTGGCCCTGCAAGCAGCGCTGCGCTCAACCAACCAGCAGGAGTCTTCGTCGATGCAACGGGAAACATTTTCATCGCTGACACAGAGAACTCTGTGATTCGCGAAGTGTCCGCTTCGACTGGCAACATCAGCACAGTGGCGGGCAATGGCACCGCGGGCTACAACGGCGATAATATCCCGGCGATCAGCGCCGAACTCAACGAGCCGTACGGCGTCTTTGTCGACGGCTCGGGAGACATTTTCATTGCGGACACATTTAATGAGGCGATCCGCGAGGTAGTAGCCGGAACCATTCAAACCGTAGCCGGAAATGAAACATTTTGTGTCGACCCCACGACGCCCTGTGGCGATGGCGGAATTGCGACCAGCGCGCAACTTGATCTTCCGGAAGCGGTATTCGTCGATGCCTCAGGAAACATTTTCATCGCGGACACATTCGATAGCCGCGTCCGCGTAGTGAATACAGGAACCGCGCCAATCACGATTGCCACAGTGACGATTCCGGCAACCTTCATTCAGACCGTGGCAGGGGCTTACTACAATTCGGACGAGGGCACTCTTTGCCAATACTCGGGCGATAGTGGGCTGGCGATGGCGGCAACGCTGTGCATGCCATCAGGCGTGTTTGTTGATGGCTCGGAAAACATCTTCATCGCCGATTCATTCAACTCCGTGATTCGCGAAGTGTCGGCCACTACTGGAGACATTACGCCCGTAGCCGGTAACAATACTTTGGGTGCGGGATACTCTGGCAATGGCGGCACTGCGACCAGCGCACAACTGGATGATCCCAGCGACGTGCTCGTGGATGCATCCGGTGACATTTTTATCGCCGATACGGAAAATTCTGTGATCCGCGAAGTGACGTCCTCGAACAGCGATATCGCAACTGTCGTCGGAAATAACACGCAAGCCTGGTCGGGCGACGGAAGCTCACCTCTTGCTGCCGAACTGAACTATCCGACGGGAGTTTTCGTCGACGGCACAGGTAACATCTTTATCGCCGACTCTGCCAATTCGGTCATTCGAGAAGTGCTGGCGAGCACAGGTGACATTCAAACCGTGGCTGGCGATGCCCTTCTAGGCGCGGGCTACAACGGCGACGGTATTGCCGCGACCAGCGCGCAGCTCAATATTCCGGAAGGTGTCTTCGTCGACGGCTCGGGGAACATTTTCATCGCGGACACCGGCAACTGCCTGATCCGCAAGGTAAGCGGCGGCACCATCTCCACGGTCGCAGGCAACCCCTTGGCGCAACCGTCGCCTTGCGGTTACTCCGGCGACACCGGCCTCGCTACGAGTGCTCTGCTCGATGATCCTTTCGGCGTCTTCGTCGACAGCGCGGGAAACATCTTCATCGCCGACACCGATAATTCCGCAATTCGCGAAGTAACCGCGTCGAACGGCAATATCACAACCGTTGCTGGTAATGGTACCGCTTGCTCTCCAAATACTGCGGCGTGCGGCGATAACGGACCTGTGACGAGCGCACAACTCAGTAGTCCTCAGGGCGTATTTGTCGATGCTTCGGAAAATATCTACATCGCGGATACGAGCGACAATCGAATACGTGTCGTCGCCAATCCGAGCAACCCGGCAATTACCGTCGCGGGCGTCACGATTCCGCCCGGCGATATTGCCACTGTCGCCGGAACTGGAGCCGGCGGTTTCTTCATGGACGGCACCGCTTCCATCAGCGCTTTACTCAATGCTCCGTCCGGTGTGTTCGTCGACTCCTCAGGTGATATCTTCATCGCGGATACCAACAACGCTGCGATCGAAGAAGTTGTAGCGGCCACAGGATTAATTCAAACTGTTGCTGGTATCCCGGCCGGAACTCCGTTGACCCCAATGCCAGGTTTCTCTGGCGACGGTGGCCAGTCAACCAGCGCCGAACTCAATTCACCCTCCGGAGTGTTTGTCAGTTCTACGGGCAACCTCTTCATAGCCGACATCGTCAACCAGCGCATTCGCGAATTGGTGCCAGCGATCTTTGTCACGGTTACGCCGAGTGCGGTGAATGTGGCGGTTAGCACGCAGGCGCAGTTCACCGCAACGGTTACTGGAGCCAGCAACACAGCAGTGACCTGGCAGGTGAACGACGTCGTGGGCGGTAACTCGACAATCGGAACGATCTCGACGACTGGCTTGTTCCAAGCGCCAGCTACCATCCCAACGCCAGCCACCGTCACCATCACCGCAATCTCGCAAGCCGACAACACCACCTCAGGATCAGCACAGGCAACCATTGTTCCAACAGGTGACGCGGTCACTGTCACGGTAAGTACGAATCCCGCGGTCTCGCAGGTTTATACAACCACTACGCAGGTATTCATCGCGACGGTCACCGGAACGACCAACACGGCTGTGACCTGGCAAGTGGATGGGGTGACGGGCGGCAACTCGACGGTTGGAACCATCGATGCGTCGGGCAACTACACTGCGCCTGCTTCTATACCTACCCCGGCGACAATTACAGTCGAGGCGGTTTCGCAGGCGGTCTCAAGCGCCATTGGCAGCGAACAGGTCTTGATCGTCACGAATCCGTCAGCTGCGCCTCCCACGCCACAGACCATTGCTCCGGGATCTTCGGCCACCTATTCCCTTCTGCTGAACGAGGATGTCGGCTGGACCGGCGGAGCCGTCACGCTATCCTGTAAGTCAAGTACATTGCCCCCCGGCGCGACTTGTAGTTTCTCGTCGCAGGCAGGCACGCCAATTACCACGATTACGCCGGGCGCGCAAGCCGTGCCTTTTACACTGACCATTAACGTTCCTAGCGGTTCTGCGGCGCTGGTGAAACCTGACGGAATGCGGCCGCAGATCTGCTTCGCTTTCGTAGCTTTCGTACCACTGGCCGGCATTTTGCTCGCCGGCATCGGTCGTCGAAATGCACGCCGAAATGGACGTCGAAGCAAGCGGCAAGGTTGGCTGTGGCTCGCTTGCCTGTGCGTTGTTCTGGTCCTGCTGAACGCATGCGGAGGAGGAGGGTCAGGCTCCTCTCCACACAATCCGGAACTGGGAACTTATAACGTCAAGGTTCTAGGGACGACGTCGGCTCAGCCCAATCCAGTGACGATCACGACGGCGGGCTTGACCGTTGCGCAATGACCGTCGCGCAATGCCGTTGCTGCGCGGCAACCCGCTGCGAGGTGTTTGAGGTATGAGCTCTGAGTTATGAGCGATGAGACGCAAGTGATGAACGACCCGGTTGACTCGCAATTCACCGATGAAGACTCGCCGCGAACTGACTCGGCCACAGAAGATAAAGCCGTTTCGCATCGCGAGAAAAAATCCCAGAGCACAAGTCTGGCGCAGGAGTTGCGCGCCCTCTTGCAGCGCCGCATAGTTCAATTGCTAGTCCTCGCCGGCTTACTCACCGCCGTCGGCGCTCGCGCCCTCATCCTGAAGTTTTGTGTTCTCGATCTCGACATCTGGTGGCATCTAAAAGTGGGCGAGTGGATCGTCGCTCACCATGCGTTCCCGCACGTAGGAATCCTCTCGCGAACCGCCGCCGCGAGGCCGTGGATGGCTTACAGCTGGGGCTACGAAGTGCCACTATCCCAAGCCTATGCCTGGTTCGGTCTCGTCGGCGTCGGAATCTACGGTACGCTGCTAACCGTAGGCGTCGCCTATGCCGTTTATTGGATGGCCCGCCGGCTTTCAGGGAAATTCTGGGTGGCTAGTATTCTGGCGACGGTAACCTGCTTCGCATTTTTATTCAGCCTGATGCCGCGGCCCGTGTTTGTGTCGATGGTCCTGTTTGCTGTGACCCTCACCCTGCTGCTGGAGTCGCAGCGCCCCGGCCGCGCCGGCATTCTCTATTGGCTTCCACTCGTGTTTCTGCTGTGGGCGAACTGCCATATTCAGTTTGTCTACGGCATCTTCGTGCTTGGGCTCTTCACCGGAGTTCATTTGCTACAGCAACTCGGTTCGCACTTGGGCGTTGCTTCCGCCTTCGCCCAGCCCTCAACCCTGCCTGCCCGCAAACTGATTCTCATCTTTGCCGCTTGCCTGCTGGCGACCTGCATCGGGCCTTACTCGTATCATCTTTATGCCGTCGTTTTTGGCTACGCGAGTTCAAAGTTTCCCTATACCTACATTCGCGAATTCCAGGCGCTCACGTTTCGAGCTCTCAGCCATTACCTCGAACTCCTGCTTGCGGGCGCTGCCTTCTTTGCTCTAGGCCGCCAGAAACGTATCGATCTTTTCAAGCTGGCGCTGCTCGCGGCGACGAGCGTCATCGCCTTCCGCACCATGCGCGATTCATGGTTCCTGTGTATTGCTGCAGCCGCATGCATTGCCGGCGCGTCGCGAGACGAAGCGACCGATGAAACGAATCAGGAGGCCGCCGAAACTCTGCCTGAGAGAGCAGGCCTGGCGGTAGTGCTCGCTCTGATCTTGTTTGTGTTTGCACGCAACACTGATTTTGATACTCGCGGCCTCGACGATGCCATGAGCGGCTGGTTTCCAGTGAAGGCCGTCAACTTCCTTCGCCAAAACCCGCAGCCCGGCCCGCTCTACAACACCTTCGATTGGGGAGGATTTCTCACCTGGTACATGCCCGACCATCCAGTGGCCATCGATGGACGCACCGACCTTTACGGTGACGACATCGACATGCGCTTTTTCCGTTCAGAGAATGGCGATCCGTCGTACATCGACGACCCCTACCTGAATGAATCGGGAGTTGTCCTCTTGCAGAGAACCAAGCCGCTCGCCGCTCTCTTGAACGGCGACCAGCGTTTCCAAAAGATTTACGAAGATCCTCTCGCCGTGGTCTTCGTGCGCCGTTAGTTGAGAGTTAGTCCGCGGTGAGAGTTAGAAGATGAGCACGTACAAAATCGAAACGGATTCCGGCCAAGAGAGCCAAAGCTTGTCCCCACCCAGGGAGCGTGATTCGGATCGGCCAGCCGAGGATTCTGACCAGGGCCACCGGATTGTGGCCGCGCCCCAGCAGGGCGGACCACGTTGGGACCTGGTCGCACTGGTGCTGGTCATCCTGCTGCTGGGAGCGATTCGCTGGCGTTTGCGCGAGATGCCGCTGGAGCGGGACGAGGGCGAATACGCCTACGCAGGACAACTCATCCTTCAGGGCATTCCACCATACCAAATTGCCTACAACATGAAGCTGCCGGGAACCTACGCGGCGTATGCCGCAATCATGGCGGTTGGCGGACAAAGCGTAGCGGCCATTCACCTCGGTCTGATGGCGGTAAACATCCTGACGATTCTGCTGATGTATCCCATCGGGAAGCGCCTGTACGGCCCTCTCGCCGGCGCGATTTCAGGCATCTCCTATGGAATTCTTTCCGTCGGGCCATGGGTCCACGGGTTCGCCGGACATGCCACGCACTTCGTGGTCTTCATGGCGGTCATCGGCCTCTGGCTGTTGCTCAAAGCGGAGGAAAAACCGCAGGTCTGGAAGTTTCTTGTAGCTGGCCTGTTCCTCGGCTCCGCATTCGTCATGAAACAACCGGGTGCGGCCTACGGGATCTTTGCAGTTCTCTATCTGGCGAGAATCTCCGTCTGGAGCACATGCGAACGGAAAAAATCGGCCGAGCGTTTGCTCGCGCTGATTGTCGGCATGGCAATTCCCTTTGCCATCACCTGTCTTCTGCTCTGGAGGGCTGGCGTCTTCTCGAAGTTCTGGTTCTGGACCTTCAGCTACGCCTATCAGTACGGGACAAACGTGGGCGCCGCAGAGGGCTGGTACCATTTCGGGAAGAATTTTTCACATGCTTCTCTCTCCGCCATCGCTCTGTGGATTCTGGCTGGCGTCGGCCTGCTCGCCGTCCTCTCGAATCGCCGCGCCCGGCGCCACTGGGAGTTTCTTGTCGGGCTTTTGGCTTTTTCCAGTTTGGCGGTTTCCGCCGGACTCTATTTCCGCCCGCACTACTTCATTTTGCTGTTGCCAGCGCTGTCGTTGCTCGTTTCCGTCGCCGTCAGTTCGACGACGGAATTGGCGGACCAAAGCAGAAACAAACTACTGCAGCACGCACCGATCGCAGTTTTCATTATGGCAATGGTCGTAACCCTTGCCCAAGAACGGAACTTTTATTTTCAAGCTGACCCGGTTTCCGCCAGCCGCTATGTCTATCCCAAGGACCCCTTTCCTGAGTCCGTGGCGATCGGAGAATACCTCAAGAAGAAACTCCCGCCTTCCGCAACAATGGCGGTACTGGGTTCGGAGCCGCAAATCATGTTTTATTCCCAGCGCCGGTCGGTCACGGGTTATTTGTATGCCTATAGCCTGACCGAGGAGCAGCCTTACGCCGCTACGATGCAGCGCGAGTTGATCTCAGAAATCGAGAATGCCCGCCCGGATTTCCTAGTTCATATTCAGGACTGGGTCGTCCGTCCGAAGACCTATCCGGAACTCTTTCGCTGGTATGGAAGATACATCACCGAAAACTATCACCTGATTGGCGCTTTAAGAGTGAATGACAATTTGCAACTGCAATCGGAAGAAGAGATCAGACGAGCACCAGGCAATTTAGACGCGGCCATCTTCCTTTATCAGCGGACCACTAACTAACTGTCTTGGTAAGCAAGAGTGTACAAAGACCGTCTCGCAGCGATATTTGTGCGAGCGTCAGTCTGCTGTGGTCGGTCGGAATTCCACCACCGCGATCTCGTCAAAATCCCCCAGCGACCGCACGGTGAAGGCGCCACGCGAAGAACTAACGAGCCAGTCAATGGTCGGATAGCAATTGGGACTTCCTACAACGAGAAATCTCTGATCCATCTGTGTAGCAGTCAGTAACGCTTGGCCGGCGATCCTTCTGGCTTCATCATTCAAAGACATCGGGAGCAGCACCACCGGAGCATCAATCGGGTAATAGCTAAATTGCGAATTGAGCGCGTTCTCGCTGGTGCGATCTGTCGGCAGTGGCTCGTAGTCCGCTTCGATAAAGGCGCTACAAGCCAAGACAGGCGCGTGGTCTTGAGCAACACTCGCGTTGACGACTTCGTGCGCCTTCTTAAAACTTAGCTCGTGCTTGCGGGAATAGGGTGAGCTGTAACACTCGAATACCGTAACTCCCACCAATCCCACGCAGAAGATCTGCCGCAGCAAACGCGAATCGATCCGACTCGTCAGCAAGCCCCAGGTCAGGGCGCTGCCGGGCGCAACTACCAGAAAGTAGCGGGGGATTACCAGATGCAGCGAGGTAGTTGTACTGATGCCTATCAGGATTCCGGCAGGCACCAGCGCCAAGAGCGGGCACAGCAGACTTGCCGGGAAGCAGTCGGAGACTGTCAGCTTTACTTTCCGCACCAGAGCAGCAAAGAAAAGCGCCGCCACAAAGCCGATGAGCGTCTGCATCGGTACGAGCGTGTTCAAGGCAATCCACTTTACGGGCAATTCCTGCACCACATGTGTGTCCCTCGTGTGGTAGAGGCTGAGTACCCGATAAAGCAGCGGGATAGAAATCAGAGTAAACGACGCCAGCACCGCCGCCAGTTGCCGCGCATCGGCCTTAATCGAGCGGTGTCGTATTGCCAGATAATAAATCGCAAATGCCGGTAAGATCGCGCCGAACAAATAATGAAAATAAAGAATCACTGCCGCCGCTGCGCCGAACATGATTGCCTGACGCATCTCATGCCGCGTCATCCATTGTATAAACGTAAAAATCGCAACGTTGGTCGCCAGCAGAGCGAATGCGTACGGACGCGCATCCGTCGCGGCAAACACCACGTTCGGCTCCAACGCGAAAAAAATGCAGACAAGAAACGCGATGTCCTGGTCGAAAAGCTCGCACGCGGCGCGGAACAGAAAGTAGACCGCTCCCAACATCGCCAGCGTGGACGGAATCTTCAGTGCGATTTCCGCGCTGCCAAGAATCGATTTCGCGGCCCACAGGGTATAGAGATAGCCCATCGACGATGGCAGGAGCGCCGAGCGGCTCCATACCTTTCCAAAGCCGCCGCTTACCTGCCAGTACGAAGCCGTCTCATCCAACCAGAGCGGAGCCCGCAGCGCAAGCAGCCAGATCGACAGTGAAGCGAGCAGAGCTGCGGGATAGAGCAGCCTGGCGAAAAGAGAAGTAGTTTGTTCAGGAGTCGATGAAGCTTCCCCCGTGTCCAGGCGACTGGTCCCGGGTTCTGCAAGTAAGCTATCGGCCATGGCGGCGTACCTTCACGAGTCAGTCCTATTTCTTGCCACCAACCGGGACCATGCTGAGAGCTTTCACGGAGCCATTGGGATTATGCGCAGTCTCGTGACATGCCAGCACGCAAGTGCTGGTGGCGCGGTTGTAGGAGATGGGCGCGGCTCCATTCTGGGCCACGACATTGACGTCGAAATTCACTAGCCGCTGCCCGGTGATGCTCGGGTTGTTGCCTCCCATACCGTGAGCGGTGTGACAAGTCGAACAGCTGAATCCGGCATTGATATGACTCTGATGCTGGGTGAAACTGGCGTTCGACATCACGTTGCTCAGGCTGTGGCACTTGCCGCAGAGCGCGTATGGACCGTTGACGCTGAGATCGGGATTGCGAAAGAGATTGTTGATCAGCTGCCCGGGCGCGATGGCCTGGCTGAATTCATAGCGGCGCTCGAGGATGTGCGTCCACTTCGAGCCATGCGGGCCGTTCGGGCCTGTGCCTCCGGATTCGCGATCATCGTCGCTGTTGTGGCAGTCTGTGCAGAAGATCTGCGTGCCCAAGACACGCCCTGGCGTCAGCCCGTCTAGATATAGCATATTCGCGAGCAGACTGGGCTGAGGCAGCGAGCTGTTGCTGACGTGAGTTACAGGATGGCTCGAGGTGGAGTTGATGCTGAATTGGGGAATGATATTGAGCGGGTCCCCAGCCGAGACGGCGCGCACGGGAAGGTATCCGAAGAGCGCGCGAACGGCTTTGCCGGAGCTGCTGCCGTGGCAGCGAAAGCAGTTCTCATATTGATTGACGACCGGGTTGACGACGGTCATTCCATCGGTGGCGCTGATTCCGGTGGCGTCTCGTTGCGACACGCGAACCAGAGGCGGAGGAGGAAAAGTTGAGACCTGGGCCGATCCGTGGCCGCTGTGGCAGTCGACGCAAGTAGCATGACGGTTGTTGTTGAGGAGCGTGGCCTCGGCCGCGTCATGCTGATTGGTCGTGGTCGGGAACGGGTGGCCGGCCTTTGGCGAAACATACTCGGCGAAGACGTTCAGAGGCGCGGGCGTGATATTGGAGCCGCCGTTGTGGCAGGCGAGGCAATCCTGTTCGTTCGGGCCGCGCAGCAGGCGCGCTGGCCCTTGTGCATTATGCGGAGTATGGCAGGAGATGCAGGCGTCCGTCGCTACGGTCGTATAGCTGCCCACATTCGCCTGCGGAGAAAGTTTGTTTTGCGCAATGGCGTGCGAGCTTGTCGCCCAATCCACCAGCGGGTTTACTTTGCCGGCCATCTGCCGCGTCGGATCATGGCAGGCGAGGCACATCTGTCCGCTGGAACTGTCGCGCACCAGAAAATTCTCCGAGACCAGATCCTTGGCTTGCACGTGAGGGTTATGGCAGGAAGTACACTCGATGTTGCCCTTGATGAGGCGCACGGCGCCTGTTGGGTCAGTGGTTACGCCCTTCGCGGCTAACGATGGAACAAGATCGATGTTGTCTTTCAGCGGCAAGGCGAGTGAGAAAGGATGACTCGGTTGCAGGTTGCTGCCAAAGATATCGTAGGCGTACATCGATCCCTGCATCGTGACCTGACCGTAGGCGACGGTGGTGCCGGGAGCGATGGTTCCATCGTGGCAGGAAAGGCAGAGATTGCTGTCAGACCCCATGACCGGCTGCACCGCGCGGTTTTTCTCGGTGTCGCTGTTGTAAAGCGCGTAGCTCTGGGTAGTCAGCTTCTGGTTCCACAGCGGCACGCGGCCGCCGATCCCGTTGTGAGGCTCGTGGCAATACATGCAGAAGTCAGGGCGCGCGCCGGTTATCGGAGACTTGCTGCCTGGGCCGAGATCGTGCGTGCCGATTACATCGCCGGTAAATTGAGCTTGAAGCGGAATTGCGCTCAAGGCAAGCAGCGCCAGGCACGCGAATAAAGACTTAAGCCTCACTACATTCCTTCCTTTGGTTTCTTCAAGCCAAAATAGTGAAAGACCTGAACCCGGCGGTTATACGAGTCGACCACGAAAATGCGATCGTCGCGATCAATAAATAATCCTGTAGGCAGCTGAAACTCACCTGGGCGTGTTCCCCTCTTGCCGAAGTAATAAAGAAGATCGCCCTGCCGATTGAATACCTGCACCACTCCCCATAAACCGTCGACGATATACAGATCGCCTTCAGAGTCAACGCCGATCCCCTTCGGCCGGAAGACGTCTCCAGTGCTGTCCCCAAGTTTGCCGATGGCGTAGTGAAAGCTGCCGTCGCGGCCGAGCGCCTGCACGCGGAAATTCATGGCGTCGACGACGATCAAGTCCTGGCCATCGAGCCGCAGCTCGGTCGGAAAGTTAAACTCAACATCCCCCACGCCGCGCCCGCCGATGGTTAGCAGAATATTGCCCTGCATATCCATCATGAAAATCTTGTCGCGCAGCGTGTCAGTCACGTAGATGCGTTGCGCCGCCGAATCGACCGCGATTCCTGTCGCGCGCTTGAAGTAGCCTTCGCCGCCCTTGATGCTGCCGATCGCCCGCTGATATTTTCCATCCGAATTAAAGACGAACACCTTGCCCGTCTCCGAATCGGATACATAGATATTGTCCTGCGCGTCGACGGCCACGCACTGCGGCCCGAGCATGGCATCTTTTGATTTATCGCGGCGCTCGATGAACTTATATTTCTGCTGCACAAAATCAAAAATGTGCACGCCGCCCGCTCCCGGATCGGTGACGATGATGCGCCCGCGGGAATCGGTGGCGACGCCGTAGGGGCGCATCAGATTCTTGAAGTCGGGTTCGCCGGCGACAATGTCGACCAGGCGAGTCCAGAAGCCGCGCTTCGGCTTCACTTCGCGTTCGGAGCCAAAACTGCGCTCGTAGGTAAGCTTCCGCCCGCCCTCCAGCTCAAGCACCGGAGGCCCAGGATCGGGCACCGGATTATTGTTCTTGCGCGTGGCCGATGCAGAAGCGGCCAGCAGCAGCAGAATGGCGATCGAACTCAACCTGCGCGCGCTCCGCATCCTCATCGTCTTTCGCTTTCTGCGATTCTCGCCGGCCAGAGTTCGATCCAGAGTTGTATCGAATGACGAAATGATTCATCGCTCCTTCACATTAGGAAAACTCTGATGAAGTGCCCCATGGTCCTCTGTGATCCCCGTGTCCTCTGTGGTTCAAGCCTTCGCGGGACACTGAATCAGAATCTCCTCTAAAAGAAGTTGAACCATCGCGATACTCCAATATAAAACGCCGACACATTCGCCGGTGGCAACCCCGAGGTGCTGAAGCCCTGCACCAGATTGCTGTATCCGCCCGTCAGATACATCTTACGAAATTGATACTGAAAAAGTGTGTTGATCATCTTCGTGTTGTTCCAGGAGGCGATCCCCAGCACGTTGCTGGTGCTGTTGGCCCGCGCATAGCTCGCGCTCAGCGTGAGCCGGCGCTTCGGATTGCTGCTCAGACCAAACGAATAACTGGTGCCGCCAAAAAGAACAAGGTCGGTCGGGTTCAGCACCGGCTGCGGAGTTTGCGTCAGCACCAGGCCGGCTCCGCTTTCAATTCCGTTTCCATTCGATTTCGAGTACGAGCCGGTCAGGTTGATCCACGGCGAGTAGGAAACCGAGGCGTTGTAACTCTGGCTGCTGCTGTCTGTTCCCGCCTCTTCGGTCAAGCCCGTTTTATTGAAGCTGGCGCCCGCGCTCGTTCCGAATCTCCCCCAGCGCCGCCGGATGTTGGCGCCGTATCCGTAAGAAGAGGACATGTACGTGATCAGAATGGTTTGCACGTTCTGCGCATAGTTGAAGTAGACGCCTGTCGTAAAGCCGTCGAATCTCTTGTTGTAGTTGACCGTGCCATTGAACCCGAATACGTTCGCGCTCGAAGTGCTCGTCGTATTGTCGGAGAGAGCGAGGGCGGCGTTAAAGCTGCCGCCGAGGACAACCCGCCCATAGGTTAGGCCCCCGCCGTATGAGTCGGAGGAATAGCTCTTTCCCAGGAAGGTTTGTTGGCGATGATCGGCGGAGGCAAGCGCTTGCAGATTCGCCATCACCGAATAGCTGGCCGTGCTCAACACGTCGAACGAGTTCGAAGACTGCCCTTGAGTCGGCGGCGTGACGATGCCTCCTGTACCTACAATGGCCTCGTACAGAGAGCCCGTAAGATTATTGGAGTAATCGGTGCTGACAGAAACGTGGAACTTCTGCGTTGGCTGAAAGCTTGCCGTGGCGGTGTAAGTATCAATCGTGCCGTTGTAGCTGTCTCCGGCATAGTTAGAGTCAACATACGAGCTGTTCATGTTAGCGGAAAATCCACCGTGAAAGGGAAGTTGATGGCCCACCGCGAATCCATATCCGTGGTTGCTGGAGGTCGCCGTCTCCGCCTGTGTCGAGCCATCGAGAACCTGCGGGATATCCGAGTGCGAATCTCCGGCAGAAAAATACGCGCTCAGGTTGAAACCCTTCAGCATGTAGGACGACCGCAGTCCCAGCGACTTGTTACTGGTGCTGCCCGTGTCGTCCGAACCGTAGATCGAATACTGGTTGTTTCCCATCTGGAAGTTGGCGGTCAGGCTGGGCAAGCCGGGCACCATTGCCGACCAGTTGATGCCGAAGGTTTCGCTGTTGCCCTTGGTGGTGTAGTCGGCTACTCCCGGAATGGCGAAGTTGCCTTCGCTGTTGTAGGCCTTGGCATAGCTGATCGATCCCGGAAAATGGCTGCCCCCGAAAATCGTGCTGCCCAGGTTGACGCCGCTGGCATCGGAGATGGACTGAAAGTCGGAGTTGTCTCGCGCCTGATTCATGTACGGCGAAACCGTGAAGGAGAGAAAATTGGGATTGTAGTAAAAACCAGACCACGTGCCCGCGCCCCCGAATGCCAGGCTGTGATCGGAGCCGATCTGATTTCCGTAATTCGCGTTATACCCTGTCGATAGGGTGCCGGAAAGGTTGCTGCTGACTTCGCCGAGTTTGAGTTGCGCGGCAGCCGGCAGCGCCAATAAGGCGGCCAGGAGAAGTCCCGCCACTACCCATCGCGTTTTTAGGAGAACACCCGCCACTGTGCACCGCCAGCCGAATCCTGACCAAAGAAATGCACGTTCCCCGCCAATATGGGAATGCAGCTAACTTATTGCTATTAAAAGAGATAGTAGACGGTTAGCAGGAGCTATCCAGGCCAGAATTGAGTCATATAACCCAGCCGGATTGAAGGGGAAAGGCATTTGGCGCAAAGAGGTTGGGGAGAGCTCTTGTGTGGAGCGGACACTCTTGTCCGCTGCTGTTGCGGTTGCGGTTGCTGTTGCCCTTGGCTCGCAGCATGAATATCAAAATCAACCCAAATCAACACCAAAAGCAGCGGACAAGAGTGTCCGCGCCACACTGGCAACTGACCACTGACCACTGGCAACTGGTGTTACAGCTCTTCCACCTTCGCGCTCTTGCGCAGCCGTTTATCCAGAGACGCCCTGACTTCCTCGACCTTCCTCTTTTGCAGTTCCTTCTGCAACGAGTCCTTCACTTCGGCAAAGGTTCTTTTCCCAGCCGGAATGTGCTGGTTCAGGCGGACGATGGTATAGGCCGTGTCCAGCTGGAGGATGCCGGTGATCTCGCCGGGTTTGATGGCGAGCAGCGCCTGTACCACTTCGGGAGCGAGCTTCGATCGATCCACCGCCTTGTGGTCTCCCATCATGACGCGATAGTCGTCTTCGGAGATTTTTTCCGCCAGCATGCCAAATTGCTCGTAGCCGTTGGTCGCCTTTGCCTGCTTCAGGCCATCCTCGGCGCGCTTGCGCAGCTCCTTCAAATTGGCCGCCGTGGCCTTCTCCGGAGGCAGGAAAGAAATGGTCTGGAAGGCAAAGGACTCGGGATACTCAAAACGCGCCGGGTTCTTGTCATAGTAGGCGCGCGCGTCCGCCAGCGAGACGGTGGACTTGTTATCGACTTCAGCCTTGAGTGCGGCGTCGATCAGCAGGGAGCGCCGAATCTTCTCGTTCAACACCTTCTCCGAGCCTTTGCATTCCGCGTTCAGAAACTGCCGGTATTCACTCGCGCCGGGGAATTGTCCACGGAAGTCAGATTCTGCTTTTTGCAGCTTGGCCGCGGGCACGGTCACCTGGCGCCGCAGCGCATCCTGGTACACCAGTTCCTCGAAGACAATCATCTTCAGCGCCCCCTGGCGGATCTGCGGCGCTAGTTCCGCCGGCACCTGGCCATTATGCTGCGCCGCATAAGGAAACAAGCTGTAGATCTCGCGCTGCAGATCGCGATCGGTCAGCACGGTTCCGTTCACGCGCGCCACCGGCTTGTCCGTAATTTGCACCGCTGCGTTCGGAGCGGCGGGCTGCGTCGCCACGACAGTCTGTGCGTGCGAGACCGCCATTTGCTGCGCCGCCATCGGCAAGCTCATTACTACGAGAGCCGTTACTACTGCCGCCAGAGCCAGGGTGATGATTGTTACTGATCGTTGCTGCTTCATAGAGCTAATCCTCTTTTAACTAATCCGCATTTAAGTAGTCCTTGCTCATTGTCATCCTGAGCGGAGTGAGAACTTCGCAACGCGAAGTTTTCACGGAGTCGAAGGACCCCTACTGTATTTTGCTCGCGCTGCCAACCCGCTCGCTAAGCCAATCGTACTGCTAGCAATCTCACTGCCGCCAATCCTACTGAAAACCGGGTCAAAAAAAAGGGGAGAGTTTTTCCTCTCCCCCTGTGGTGACAGCCGACAGCTTAGAAAGTCGTCGGGATGGTGTAGCTGCCGTTCGACTCGTTCGCTTCTCCACCATGGCACTGGCGGCAGAATTGCGCGGTCTGGTTCGCTCCGGCGGTTCCGCTCGCCGGGTTGTAAGGGGCGAGGACGAAGAACATCGTCGCGTATTTCCCAGTCGGCAATCCGGAGGAACCGGCCGAACCGGGGCCGCCCCTTCCGTTTCCGTTGGTGACGCTAACCACGTTCATCAAGTGCTGGTTGTGGCAGCTCGTGCAGGTAACCACAGCCGTGTTGTTGTAGGCGGAGAGGCCGACGAAAAAGCCGTAGTTCTTTACGAATTGCGATGAGTTCGCGCCGCTCATCACGATTGTGCCGTTGGTCTCGACGCAATCCCAATTCCACTGGCCGCCGCAGGAAACGGTGGCGTTCAAGCCCACTGGGTGAGTCGCCAGATAGCTGTTGGCTCCGTCGCCGTTGTTGCCCAGCAGGGTCGGAATCTTGTTGAATCCGCCGTAGCTCGCGGGCAGTGTTTCATAGACTTGGTTCTTCATCATGGCGCCTGTTGCATAGTTGCCGTCATGGCAGCTAAGGCAGGTGATCAGGCCGTTCACATCCGGCGTTCCAGCGGCCATGCTGGCCGGCAGAACTTCGGTGTAGCCCGTGCTTCCGTTCGTGCTACCAGTGATGATCGTCTTGCCGTACAGAGAACCCACATCCTGGCCCCACAAGATCGAGGTGCCGGAGGTGGTGTCGCCGGACTTATTGGCGCCGTTGCCCCATGCGCCGCTGTGTGGTGCGTGACAGGCCGCGCAACCGCGACCGTAATTGAGGTGGGCGCCTAACACGTCGGACGTGGGCGCTTGGATCTGGGCTGCGGCAAACGCTGCCATCGCCAGAACCATCAAAACAACTACCAGACTTTTTTTCATACATTCTCCTTAAGGAATTATGATTATTCGGTTCTTACTTTTTTACTGCCTTGCTTTTGCTGCTTTTCCGGAACTCTCGTCTTTACGACTAAACCGTTGGAGGCGTTGCTTTGAATCTCCACCATGGTGAATGCACGAGGGTAGCCGTAATGCGAAGTAACACGCAGGTTCCAGCCAGCTTTAGTAAGTAATTGAAAAAATAGCTACTTATTGTTGCAAGCTGCGACGAGCCAACGCGCCGGACGGAGCTTGAGCCCGATCCCTTGGGCCTTCTGCCACAGGGGGTAGGTGAAAAAACCCACGCAGAAGCTGCGACCCATCTATTGTGTTTTGCAACAGTTACGCCGCACAGTTCCACCTGGAGCCTCCCGTCCTAAAGCAGTAAACGTTCAGAAGACCGGCGAGGTCAGTGACGAGCCTCTCGACCGATGGTGATAAAAGTCACTTCCGAGGGTGGATGAAGAAGAAGTGGAGTGACTTGTGTGGAGCGGCCTGTGTGGAGCGGACATTCCTGTCCGCTGCCTTTGATCTTGCTTTTGCCTTTCGCGGACAGGAATGTCCGCGCCACACTAGGAAAAATCTTAGCTGTGCGGCGTCTCTGCTGCTTTCGGAGTCGGAGCCGCGGCCGGCTTAGTCGTGTCCGGCTTCGTCGTGTCCGGCTTCGTCGTGTCGGGCTTCGAACTATCCCCTGACGCTTCGCGGCGTGCGTCGGCCTTGGCTTTCAGATCGTTCTCGCGCTTCGTCTTTTCCGCCGAGGCCTCGTCGTCAGTGATGTAGCGGAACTCCTGCATGCGTCCAGGATATTGTTCGGTAGTAAAAACGCGATTCTTGTTGTCGATGGCCACGCCGACCAGCGCCTTGAACTGTCCGGGGCCATTAGCGTGAGTGTCGCCGATGTAGGTCAGCAACTGTCCTTCGCGATTGAAAACCTGCAGGCGATCCTGATACTCGTCGGCGACCCAGATATGTCCGTCAGAATCGATCGCGATGCCCTTAGGCCGGAAGAAGGATCCGGGACCGTCGCCAGCCTTTCCAAAGGTGCTGATGAATCCGCCCTCGGGATCGAAAATTTCCACGCGGCTATTCAAAGTATCGGTGACGTAAACATTCTCGTCCTTGTCGAGAGCCACGTTGGTAGGCGCGCTAAAGTCGCCGGGCGTGGTGAGCGAGTGCTTCTTCGCGGGGGGCACAGGAGTTCCAATGTGCCGCAGCAATTTCAAGCTGTCAGCGTCATAAACCTGAACAATATCCTGCTGCTCGTCGACCACATAAAGAAGACGATTCTCATTATCAATAGCAAGCCCGACCGGATCGACCAGGCCTTCAACAATCTGGCCTTCGACTACATGTTTGGGATTAAAGATAAGCACGTGCCGCAACTTTCCGTCGGACACGAAAAGGCGGTCGCCGTCGTCGATGGCCAGGCCGTTGATCCATTGAAAGTGCGCGTCGGAGCCATTCTTAATAAGCGTGGCGTCGTGGGTTTCTGTATCGAAGATGAAGACGGCTCCCACTTTCTGGTCGGCCACATAAACCAACCCTTTGGAGTCGATCGCAATGCCGTACGGACCGAGCAGCTGCCAGGGGAAGGTTTTGAGCTTGTCGACGTTGTCTTCCTGCTTGGCGCCGGCCACGCGATCCATCCAACCCTGCTTTTTCTTTGTGGTCGCGGCGGGAGCGCGGTCGATCTTCATGCCCGCGTAATAATCGAGCCACTTCACACGAGCAATGTTAGGCGGATTCGGCCACACCAATTTCGAAGTATCAATATCGAGCTTCGGCGCCGCGGGAGCGGGCGCTGCGGCATTCTTCTTCTTATCCTTATCACTGCCGTACATCGAGACCGGCGAAGCCAGCGCCAGAGCGAGCACAATCAAAACACCCAGCGCCCAGCGATTGCGATTCGATTTGGATGAAAGCGCGAACATATTTCTCTTCTCCTGTTTCTAATTCCTGTTTCTAATTCCCGGATGTCGTATCCCGCATGTTGATTCGGTTCTTGTGGCACGTGTCGCAAAACGCCATGTTGTTCTGCTGATCTTTCACCAGCAGATCGGCATGCGCGGAAGCATGCGGTTGATGGCAGCTCAGGCAAGCAAGATGAGTCTTGATCTTGCTGATATTTGACGGATCCATCACGTCTCCGACCGGATGATTTGCCACCGGATGCCCGAGTCCATAGCGCAGCGGCAGAATCGCCACCTTATTTTTCTGGTAGTAATCCTCAGGCAGTTTCACCTTTCCGTCGAAGATCGTCAGCACGTGCTCCGCTTCCAACTTCTGCGGCACTGCGTCCGGCCCGTGGCATTCGAGGCAGAGGGCATTTCCCTTTGCCCGCAGCAGGTGATCGTTCTCGCCGCCGTGCGGTGTGTGGCAGGTGGCGCAGCCCTGCGTGAATGCCGGCTGATGGTGCACGGCTTTCTTTCCGAGATCGGCAATATCGCTATGGCAGCCCAAGCAAATATCGACCGCATTCGTCTTCGGCAGCCCGGGCTGGGAACTGGCATGCGGACTGTGACAATCCGTGCAATCGCCCGCGGCTCCGGGATGCTGCACTTTCGCCTTCTCGATTAACTCCGCCTTGTCGGAGTGGCAGGTGACGCAGAGATCCTTGACGTTGGCTTGCGTCAGGACGACTTTGCCATCTTTGGCTGGAGCGTGGCAGGTGCTGCATCCGTCCTTGTCAGCAAAAGGTGGATGCACGAACTTCGCCATCAGCTTCGGAGCAGCAGATTCGTGCGGATCGTGGCAGCTGAGGCAATTCGCTGTGCCGAATGGCTGGTTCTGATGCGATTTTTGCAGTGCCGCATCTTTTGGATCGTGGCAATCGATGCACAGAGCCGGAGCCGCTTTGGTCAAATGGAAATCGAACTCGGCCTTTCCGACTTCACCGGTTTTGTGGGTGGTGTGACAGGTGTCGCAGCCGCTATCGAGCGCCGCGTGGCGGCTTCCGTTCTTTCCCGGGTCCTTCGTTCCGACTTCGTGGCAAGTGAGACAGAGATTGTCCTTTTTGTCGCCGGAGAGAGGTTTGAGCAGCTGATTGGCGTTCTCGGACTCATGCGGATCGTGGCACTTCAGGCAGTCGCGAACCGCCGGCGGATGCACGTGGCCTTTGATCTGAGTAGCGTCCTTATCGGCATGGCAAGTCAAACAAAGTTTGTAAGGCACCGCGGAAATCAGCGTCACGTGAGTCGTGTCTTTGTTAGTCCGAACCTGATGGCAACTGAGGCAGCCCATGGCAATGGCGGAATGAACGTGCTTGCCTTTTGTCTTGTCCTCATGGCATTCGAGGCACTTGGCCGCATCGACATTCTTATCGAGAGGAACAGGATGAATGGCCGCAGAAGAGCGCGACAGCAGCAGCACTACTAACAGAAACAACAGAAAAATGACGACCGCAAGAGGCCGGTCGCAATGATGACGATCTGCGACCTTCATGCGGAATACGTTGCTTTGGGGAAGGACTCTCACACGGCCTCCACAAACTGCGTGTGCAAGAAAGCGACCTAATCATAAAGAAAGTGTTGTGAATTGCAATATCACCGCAACTGACTGAGCAAAAGGCACTTGAGAGGTGCTCTTGATTATGCGACGAGGTTTCGCCTTTTTCCTTCTGCAATCGGATGGGCTTTCTGCCACAGCAACCTCAGTGAAATGCCCCAAGCCTAGGATTCCCGGAAAACGCCTTTCCTCGTTGGACTTCCGACCCTCGGCCGATGTCATGAGAGGCTATTGAAACCCAGCCATGAAATTCGCATAAGAGGCGTAATCACAGGGGTTTGTGATGTTCATACCGTTGCCCCGGCGGCCAATGGCTGCGTGTCATCCCGGGAAGTCACCAGGGTAGGTGAGCCCGGTCACCAGCAGTGTGTGATGTGTGAAATGCCGATTGCGCCGAGTTGGACTGCGCGATATAGCCCAAGACACGCCGTCCCGGTCATTGCCACATCGCAGCTAAACCGCAATAAATCAGCCCGTTACGAATAATAGTTCGTCTGGCGCAGAACTTGCATTTACACCTCTGAACGGGGAGAAGATATGCCCGCAGATTCACGCTCATTTATTCATAAGATCTGGCAAACCATCGCCTCCATCAAGACCGGCGTAGTGCTTTTGATCCTGGTCGTCATTCTCTCAGCGGTCGGAACGGTCGTTCTGCAACGGCCCGCCACCGACTCCGAGGAGATGCAGAATGCCTATTCGCCGCACATGCTCCGCTTCCTCGACGCCCTCGGTCTGACCGACGTATTTCACGCCTGGTGGTTCCTCGGCCTCATGGCGCTCGTCAGCCTCAGCATTCTCGCCGCGTCCATCGATCGCTTCCCCAACTCGTGGCGATTCTTCTCGCGCCCTTACAAATATCCCGAGGAAACTTTTCGCCGCGCCTCCCGTCCCCAAAAATCAATCGCCATCACTGACGAAGAGACCGGATTGGTGGCAGCCGAGCGAGCCCTGCATTCTCTCGGATTCAAGCCCGAGCGCGTGGTGCGTGAAGATCACTTCGGAATTTTCGCCGAACGGCATCGCGTCTCGGAGCTAGCCGTCTACATCGTGCACGCCAGCCTCCTCCTCATTTTCTTCGGCACGCTCATCGACGGGCTCTGGGGCTGGAATGGTTCTCTTACCCTCAACGACGGACAAACTTCCAACATCATCGAATTGCGCGACGGCACTACGCGCAAACTTCCCTTCGCCATTCGTTGCGATTCCGCCGGACAGGAGAACTATAAAGACGGCACGCCCAAAAAGTGGTGGTCGAATCTAGCCGTAGTCCATAACGGACAAGACGTGCTGAAAAAGCAAATTGTCGTCAACGATCCGCTGCTTTACAGCGGCGTCCGCTTTTATCAGGCGAGTTACGGTTCCAACGGCAAGGTCCAGAAGTTTAGCCTGATCGCCACTCCGAGCAGCGGCTCTGGCGAAAAGCAGGAAATCGGGCTGGTGCTGAACGACAGCGTTACGCTCGACGCCGATGCCAGCGTGCGCATGGTCGAATTCATCCCCGACTTCGCGGTGCGCGATGGGCAGGTCTACAAGAAGTCTAACTATCTGGACAATCCTGCCGCCCACCTCATCGTGACTTCGAAAAAAGCTGGCACGGATTTTGACGTTTGGCTGCCGCAAATGGACGGCGTCACCGACAACTCCAGGGCGCCGTATCAATTTCAGCCTACCGATCTAAAGATGGGCCACTTCACCGGCCTGCAGGTTTCGCACGAACCCGGGCAGTGGGGAGTGTGGTCCGGCGTTGTGCTGATGGGCATCGGCCTCGCCTTCGTGTTTTACGTAGTACACATGCGCTTTTGGATGGTGCCGGTTTGCGATCCAACAACCGGCAAGTACTCGTTGTGGATCGGTGGCAGCGCCAACCGCAACAAGGATGCCTTTGATCAGCGCTTCAACGATCTGGTCGCGCTGGTAGAAGAAAATTTAAATCCAAAGTCCGTTCCTGCGTGCGTATCGCGCGACGCAGTCGAAAGTCTCGCCGGCAACCGCCATCGCGAACTGTCACAGCGAAGCGACGTCGCGAATTGAAGAGTTGAACCGCACCGCCTCAATGGAAGCAAGTCACGGGAGGATGTAAATGGCACACGCAAAAGTAGAGCAGCAGCAACCGGCAACTGGCATGACCCTGGTCGTACTGGTCGGGCTCGCCGTCACCTTTCTGCTGTTCATGGCATTTCTGAACGTGGTGAAGAGCGGCAACATTTTGAATGAGACGAATCTGCTCTTCGCCGCGCTGATTTTTTATTCTGGCGCCGGAGCGCTCTATCTCGGATTTGGTGTGACCGGTACCCCGTCGTACTTGAAGTTTGCATCGTTCTCCACTTCGCTCGGATTGGTCGCAAATACGGCAGCCATCGCCCACCGCTGGTACGAAAGCGGACACGCGCCCTTTGCCAGCGTTTACGAGATGCTGCTCAGCTTCGTGTGGACCCTCGCCGTCCTGACGCTGGTCGCCGAGAAGAAATACGATGTCAAAGTCATTGGCACCGTCACCATGCCCGTCGCAATTGTCGGTGTGGTGTTGATGCAATTGCTGCGCACAGACGTACATCCTTTAGTTCCCGCGCTGCAATCGACATGGCTCCATGTACACGTCACCCTGGCCATGCTGGCCTACGCTGCCTGCGCGTTGAGCTTCGCGCTCGCCATGATGTTCCTGATTCAGGACCACATCAAGACCGAGACCATCCTTGCCGTTACCGGTGCCAGCACTCTCGCAATTTATGCGAGTATCCTGCTCACCCGCTTTGAAAAATGGGGTGGGCTGAATCTGGTGGCATGGAATCCGGAAAGTAAGTCGGAAGTTTTTATCTCCAAGGGAGTGCGTTTGTTCGTCGTCGTTCCCGACCTTGGGTGGCTCTTAACCCTCACGCTCTTGGTGGTGGCGGCGCCGCTCGTTCTTTACGGACTGGCGCGCTGGCAGAAGTCGAATAGCGACAGCTTCCTCACTCTCGCTAACCGCGCCGTTTTTCTCAGCATCCTTCTCCAGATAATGACCGTGGTTATGTTTGTGCTGCGCGCTCGTGACGGCCGCTATCCTTCTCTCGACGCAGACGGACTATTTCCGACAACTCTCGCCGCCAGTCCATTCATACTGTCGGGTTTGGTAGGCGGCGTATTTATCTCCCTCCTCTATCTCCTGCTGCTGTGGCGCCGCCCTGATCTCGAGCGGTCGCTGCCCAGTTCCAACAACCTTGACCGCATCACCTATAAAACGATTTGCCTGGCCTTCCCCCTCCTAACCTTAATGATCGCTTCCGGCGCCTACTGGGCGAACCAAACCTGGGGCTCCTACTGGAGCTGGGATCCAAAAGAAACCTGGGCCGCCATCACCTGGCTCGTGTACGCTCTGTATCTCCACATGCGCATCACTCGCGGATGGCGTGGCCGTCGCGCCGCTTACTTCGCCATCGGCGGCTTTGCGGTCGTGATGTTCACCTTCTTCGGCGTTACTTACCTGTTACCGGGACTTCACGCCTATGCCTGAGCGCCCGCAGTTCGATGTCGCAACCAGCGGACGCACGAGCGACACAGCCCACGCTCCTGTTGCGCCCGTACGTCCTCCACCCGAGGGACAGGCGGACGACAAGATCGATCTATCGCAAGTTTCATCGTCTCGACGATTGTCGTCCTCCAGCTCATCGTCTACACGATCATTGCCGGTCTCGTCACCGCCAGAGGATTTCCGCATGAGTTCGGTTCGCGTTAATTGGCAACTCAAGGCGATCTTGCCGGTGGCCTTCGTCCTCCTGGCCGGACTGTTGCTCTTCACTCTCGCAACCGTATCGTTGCGCGATCCCGAACGCCACGCCGTCTTAATCGTCGCGGGTGCGGGAGCCGTCGCCATCTGCATCGCTTCCATAGGTGCCCTCGCCTATTTCGTTCACCGCCCCATGGTCGAACTGCAGGAAAAGATCGCGCTCGTCAGCGAAGGCAACCTCAACGTCACGGTCAACTTCGATCGACGCAATGACGAAATCGGCGACCTCGGCCGCAACTTCAATCACATGGTCAAACAGTTGCGCGACAGCCGCGATGAAATCGAATCGCTGCATCGCACCCAGATGTCCCGCGCGGAACACTTGGCGACGCTCGGCGAACTGGCCGCCGGCCTGGCTCACGAAATTCGCAACCCGCTCGCCGGTATCGCCGGCGTGATCGAAATCATCGGCCGCGACCTGCCCTCGACCAGTCCCGCCCGCGCCGTAGTAAAAGACGTTCGCCAGGAGATCGCTCAGATCAACCGCATCCTCACCGATCTCCTCGAAACCGCGCGCCCGCATCCGCCACTCATGTGCCGCAGCAACCTCAACACTACGGTCGAACACGCGGTGATGCTGGCCCGCCAGCAAGTGTTATCCAAACCAATCAAGATTGAATTCCAGAAATCCGCCGACCTCGAGGTCGAGCATGACAGCGATCAGATTCATCAGGTGCTTCTGAATTTGCTTCTCAACGCCGTCCAGGCCATCGAAGGCGAAGGCACCGTCCGGGTTGAGATCGGTTCGCGAGACAACTCGGCCCTGGTGATCGTTCACGACACTGGTCGGGGCATCCCCGCGCAAACCCTCGCCCACATCTTCCGCCCCTTCTACACCACCAAAGGCAACGGCACAGGTTTGGGACTGTCGCTGGCCCGCCGTATCGTCGAAGAACACCACGGCCACATCGACGTAACCAGCGTAGTAGGGAAAGGCAGCACCTTTGAGGTCGTGCTACCGATCGAAACGCCGCAATCTAGCGTGAGCTAAACAAGATTATTACGAGTTTGCCGGCAGCGTGTAGTCGAACTGGAGAAATCCCAGCGGATGTCTTAGAAGTTTTCCAGCAGCATCACGTCGGCTGTGTGCACCCGCTTGGTGAACGCCAGGCGTTTCCCATCCGGGGAGGCCGTAATGGTGGAGACCCACGCCGCTCCCGCGGGCATTTCTTGCAAGACTCTTGGGTCACCCTTCGCATCGATGGAAAGAAGGGAACACGAGGGACCTGAGAGCGCCAACACAAACATCTGTTTCCCGTCCGCAGCCCAGGTGATCTGCTGTAGTTCCTGCCATTTCGAATCGAGGACCCGCAGTACCGTAAACCTCTGGTCCGCTATATTCAGAATTCGAATCTCGCCCTTTGTTTCACCTTCATCCACGATCGCAATCCTGGTCCCATCCGGCGACAGATCCCAGCGAGGCTCCATACCCTTATATCCGGCAACGCTGGCTATCTCCTGCCCTCTGCCTTTTAATGGATCAAGATGGAAAAAACTCACTCGGCTATCCTTGAGCTCTGCCACCACGCAAGAGGACGAGGGTGACGAACCGCACGCGTAGGTATATCTGCCCTTCATGAGGGTAGAGCTTGCCCCACCGTCTCACGGAACACTCATCAGACGAATGGTAGTATCACCGGCATCGTAATAAAACGGGGACGCTGTCGCCGTGTATAGAAGACTTCCGTCGGCGCTCATTCTGGGCAGAAAGTAGTTCTCCGATCCCCGCAATTAAGGTTTCAGTGGTTTGGGCTTCAATGTTTCGCTTGAAGATCGCCCGCCTCCCCATTCGTTTAGCGTGGAACAGAATAGCCTTGCCGTCCTTGGTCCAATCCGTAACCGCGCTGACCCAATCCTCGGGTATGACACGGTGCGGAGTGAACCCTTTGTTTCCAAACGCGAGATCGCCGACGTAGATCCAGTTTTCCGAGTGTCCCCTGACTGCGATCAGGCGCTTCCCATCGGCACTTGCCTGAGGGGCTTGCGCTTCAAAATCCTTCCAACTTGCCAGTCGACTCGTGTCACCGCTTGGCTTGCCAGTTCGTGAGTCTGCCCGGATTGCCCAAAGTTCCGCCTCGGTGTCGCGGGAAATCGGATAGATGATGCGTCCATCGGGCAGCCAAGTAATGCGCGTCTCTCCATTGCTCGCGCTCCATAAACGGGGATCGGATAACACCACGGTTCGTGTGCCGCCGGCCAGATCGCAGGTCTCGAGCGTGACTTCGGGCTTAGCGGTAGAACCTCGGAACCGGACGTAGGCGAGACGCTCGCCGGTCGGCGACCAGGCAAGGCCCATAAGCTCTCGAGCATCGCTTGCCAGGATCCGGTGCAACTCCTCGCCATCCGTTCCCATCAGCCATATCTCGACATCCTTCACGAAAGCAATGTGCGACCCATCGGGCGACACCGCAGCAAAGTCTTCACCAGTGCCCCCCCGCAGCTTTCGCAGGCTGAAGTCCAAGGTTGACATCTTCCAGAGCTCGTCCCCGTTCACGCTCTCCATCAGCAGATGGTTCCCGTCCGGGAACCAGTCGTCCACATCGTACTGGGCGGGTAACGGCATCTCGCGAATTTCCCCACTATCGATGGCCAACAAATACAGTTTGTTCGTGTAGTCGCGATACGCAAGGTATTTACCGTCGCGGGAAATCGCCTGGGAACTTACGCTATTCTCTGCAGGATTGGCGGTCAGCTGTCTCTGCGTTAGTTCGTGCTTCTGATCAGGGTGCCATGGCCCACGCAGTCGCAGCACGAGTGCAACCGCCGCCACCGCCAGAACGGCGGCAACCGTTCTAAGCAATAGCCTACTTCGGGAAATTGGCGAAGTGAGTTGTTCTTTCTCTTCCCTGCTAGTAATGACACTTGTCTCGACCGTGTGCTTCTGAAAAATGATCCCGCTGGAGTTGCTTCGGTCCTCCGCTGCCGCCCCTGGCAGAATATCTCCGTCCTTGGAAGCGACGATTTCGAAAGCGACGACCTGCACTGCCGAGACAAACTGATAGCCTCGCCCCGGCAGCGTGACGATGTAGCTGTTGTCGCCGGGCTTCTCCTCTAGTGCCCGCCGCAGCACGGAGATGCTCTGCGCCAGATTATGCTCGTCGACAAAGGTATCCGGCCACACATTCTTTAACAGTTCGTCGCGGGTGAGAATTTTCCCCGGGTTCTGCACCAGGTACAGCAGTACATCGAAAGCGCGGGAGTTGAGCTTGACAACCGCCTCTTCGCGACGCAGCGTGCGAGCCGTGGCATCAACCTGAAACTTCCCGAATTGAAATATCCATCCTGGTCTCATCGACATAGAGGACATTGACAACTTTTGAAAAGTTTTGAAAACGATTGACTGGTCTTTTTTGTGCGCCTGCCGCAACATTCGCGGCGGAACGACGAAACTGCATGCCGCGACTTTACCAATGGCTAAGCGAGCGGGCAAGTTTCTTCCGCCATGACGTCGTCGGTCACGGTGCCGGCAGGACTGTCCGAACCGAGACCACACTGCGGCGGGAAGCGATGACCCTGCTGGTAGGTGGCACGGCGACCGCAGGGCTCGATATCTGCCCCTTTTGCGGCAGCACGCTCGCTCCGGAGCAGTCGGAACAGGCAAGACTTCGTCTTTCCAAGAGGTCGATCTCGCAGAAAACCGACTCGGTTGATAGTCAGCCCCGCTGAATAACTGCCGGGTGGAAAAAAGGCCCACGCTCTTAGCCGGTGTAAGAGTGCAACCCCGCAACAGAACCAGCTGTGAATTCAAACTAAAGGGGAGAAGAATATGACGCATCAAGACAGAACGAAGCGAGACGTAGTCGTGGCGGCATTGGCCACGCTTCTGCTGGCCGTATCTGCGCCAGCGCAGGACTCGGAGACAGTGCTCCACACTTTTAGCGGAGGCAGCGACGGTGCACTGGGAGGATATCATTTGGTCTCTGACTCCGCAGGCAATCTCTATGGCACGACCCTTGGCGGGGGCAACAATTCCACCAATTGCGGAGTTTTTACGGGTGTGGTCGGCTGTGGCATCGTCTTTGAGCTGACTCCGACGGGCACCGAGACGGTGCTCCACGTCTTCACCGGAGGCAAAGACGGAGGAGTGCCCATCGGCGGCGTGGTTCTGGACTCCGCTGGCAATCTCTATGGCACCACACTGTTTGGCGGCGACAAGAAACCTGAAGTCTGTCATGCTGTCGGTACTTACGCCGCCGGATGTGGCGTGGTGTACAAACTGGCGTCCACCCGCCACGGGTCGTGGAAGTACACCGTGCTCTATGCCTTCACCGGGGGCACGGACGGAAGCGAACCATGGGGTAACCTGATCCTTGACGCTGCGGGGAATCTCTATGGGACAACCACCATCGGCGGCAATGATAATTGCCTCCCTCCATATGGCTGCGGCGTCGTTTTTGAACTGACTCCCGATGCCGGGGGCCCGTGGACCGAATCAGTGCTTTATACCTTTAACGATAGCACTGACGGGGCTTCCCCCTATGGCGGCCTGACATTCGATCCCCAGGGAAATCTCTACGGTACGACGCAATTCGGCGGCGAGAACAGCTGTTTTTCGCCATACGGCTGTGGGGTTGTCTTCCAACTGACTCCAACTCCCAGCGGCCCATGGACCGAAGCTGTACTCCATGCTTTTACGGGTGCCCCGGACGGTGCCCTTCCCTTCAACACGGGAGTGACCCTCGACGCCAGCGGTAACGTCTACGGCACTACCATCGGCGGAGGCGATACGACACGATACTATTGTCACCGCGGAGACCCTGACGGATGCGGCGTGGTATTTGAGTTGGCCCAAGGGACGTGGACGGAGACGGTGCTTCACGCCTTTACCGAGGGCAAAGACGGGGGCGGTGCCTGGGGTCCCGTGATTTTTGACCCATCCGGCAACCTCTACGGCGTGACCGAGAACGGAGGCAAGCGAGATCCCTCTTGCACCAACGAGCAGCTAGGATGCGGCGTCCTCTTCCAAATGACCCCCGCCGACGAAGGCCCGTGGACCGAGAGCGTCCTGTATTCCTTTACAGGAGGAACCGACGGAAGAGGTCCCGATACTAATCTCCTGTTTGATTCGACCGGGAATCTCTACGGCATGACCTACGCCGGCGGCGATGATAGCTGCAATCCGCCATACGGCTGCGGTGTTGTATTCGAGGTTCAACCGCCGTCGAACGTGCCGTCCAGGAAAGCGCGTTAGCCGGTTCGCATAACAGGTGCGGAGTGGTGAGTCGTGCTTATCGAGCGCGTAGCGGCTGATGCTTGCGCCTGCGCCTCCGGTCGCATCATCGGCCGGGAGCGCAGTCGTCTTTACGCCGAAGGCTCCACTAGCGTGGAGGATCATCGGAGTTTCCTTTTGAAGAGGTCTTGACTTTGGAGGTTAGGGCTGGGCTTGGGCGGTTAAGGCTAGACAAGCGCGAAAGCAGACACCAGGACGAGCACTCTCGCGGTGAATAGTGCCAGAAAACCGTGGTGAGCACCCGCCTCACGGTAGCTGTTAATAGTTTAAAACCGCGTTATACTTTCCCCCTAAAAAGTGGCCCAACCCCCCGATGAAGATCAAGATTGGCAAAGTCGGGTTTGTAGCAGCACTGACGCTCTTCGGAGTGGCACTCCTATCCACTCGCTACTACATGGTTGATTTGCCGGTGTGGCATTTTTTCGGCGGCGGCGAAGGCCCCGACCCTGCGACCTTGCACCTGCGCGGCGAGTTCGTCGAAAGCAATCTGGGTGCGGCCGAAGGCCCCGCCGGATTACTTACCGTGCGCATGATTGCCCAGCAATTTGTTTTCGTGCCGCAGTGCGTCGTGGTCCCGGCGGGCGTTCCCGTCACCTTTCGAATTACCAGCGCCGATGTCGTGCACCGCCTGAGCTTCCTCGGTACAAACTACGGTCTCAGTGCTGTTCCCGGAGTAGTCACCGAAGCGAGTTTTACATTTCCCAAGCCCGGCAAATTCAAGATCCCTTGCCATGAGTTCTGCGGAGCCGGCCATTATGCGATGCGCGGTCGGCTGAATGTTGTTCCGCGCGATCAGTTTGCCTCCTTGCGTCCCGGCGAGAGGAGGACTTGTGATGAACCCTAGTCAGTCTCGGCGCGTGCGCATAGGCGGACGATGGTTCGCAAGATGCGTCGGCACCTTGCTGGCTCTGCTTGCAACGACCGTCCTGTTGTCGGGAAGGGATTCTTCGGCGCAGTCCGAGAACTCCGAACCTCCCATTCGCGTCCCTTCGAACGTGGCCTGGACTCAAGATACCCTTGCACTGATTTCCCGTGGCGACGCCTTTCGCGGACTGCTCCTTGCCCGGCGCTGCAATCATTGTCATGGCGAAGAAGGATTCAGCTCCGTCCCCAACTTCCCCAACCTGGCCGGCGTCGATCGCTTATCGTTCTGGAAACAGATGCAGGATTTTCGGTCGGGCAAGCGAACTTCACCGGTGATGCAGCCCATCGCCGAGGGATTATCCCCGCGCAGCGCCGCCGATTTGGCCGCGTACTATGCGATGCTACCGACCGCCAGCGATCCGCAAGAAAACCGCGCGTTTCCGCAGCCCATGCACGACGCCTCTGGTGCCACGATGGCCATCCGACTGATTGTTTTCGGAGATGGGCAGCGCGGCATACCACCCTGCCAGTCCTGCCACGGTCCTGTGAGTTATGTAAACGGAGCTCCACCACTCGCCACCCAGAACGGCAACTATCTGGAGCAGCAGCTCGAGCTCTTTTCCAATGGAAATCGTGCCAACGACATTAACGTAAGGATGCGAAGTATCGCGAGACAGTTAACCGCGGAGGAGAAGACAGCACTCTCCGAATACTACGGCGCCGGCCTAGGCCCCGGAGTAACGTCAAGGTAGGAAACCGGGTGCCCCGTCCCTGTTGCGTTTTCTGCGACAGGGCGGGGACTTTGCCTTCATCCACCACCATTCCCATACACTCCCGAACGAGAAAGAAAGCGAGCGAGGGCGCCTT
Source organism: uncultured Acidobacteriaceae bacterium (assembly GCA_963800565.1). Taxonomy (GTDB): domain Bacteria; phylum Acidobacteriota; class Terriglobia; order Terriglobales; family Acidobacteriaceae; genus Acidiflorens. The sequence goes on along the minus strand of CAWDBM010000004.1, from coordinate 226,746 downwards.
ACTTCTTCATCTCCACGCCAATGAGATGCAGCGTAATCGTCTTACCGTTTCACATCGTGGCGCAAGATGCATGCGGACTGGGCTCTTCGGCGGCAGCGTGCCCGCCTCGGTGCCGTGCGGTCGTCCCGTATCGTGCGATTCGAAAAGAATATTTTGTTTTGGGATGGGCCACGAGCTCACAGCGGGGAACAGCTCCACTTAGGTTCGGAAAAAAGCTAGCCGTTAGAACAAAACAAAAGGGTCGCGTTTGCGACCCTTTCGCTGTGTCGATTGCTTCGAGCCTATGGGCTTCTGGACCCTGTAGTTTGTGGTGTAGAAGCCTACGAACTCTCCACTGTTCGAAAAGACGGGCCAATGGACAGGGTGAGCGGGGTTCCTAGCATGTTGCCTGCGGTCTACGCGGCTGGTTTGCTCCGCGCTCCTGACCGTCCCTGTGATTGTAGTGACCCTTCTTCTATTCTTTCGTGTCGTATACGGCCGTCCAGGAGATTGTGACGGTTACCTGGTCCTGAGCGTTTGACGGGTTACTGATTATGGTGGAGTACCCTGTAAACGCAACCTGCTTGGTTGCACCAGTCAAATTCCCAAACGGAAAATTGAAGTTGAACGACCCCGATTCTCCCGCGACCTGTGGACCGAAGTTCCCGGTAATGTCAACACTACAGCTGTCTCCTGCCGCAAGGCCGCACTGCACGACCTCAATAGATAGATTGACGTTGGCATCAAGCAAAGCAAACCCATTCGCGCCGCATCCAGGGGCTACCGCCGTGCAGGGGACTGAAAGGGTAATACTTTGGCCGGGCAGGAGCACGGTTTCTTGGCTACTAGACTTTATGGTCGCCGCGGAGGAGGCCGCACTTGCTGGACCGACGCCCGCGAGCAAAGATACGACCGTGAGTGAAAAAAACGCCAACGCCTTTAAGCTCATCCTTCTGATATTCATAAACGACCTCTTCGATTGAAATTGGAGGACCGTAGAACCGCGCGGATCGCCTGGTCGACGTCTCACCTTCTGTGTATCAATCCCCTTGATCCAAGCTCGTCCTCCTATCTGGTAACGCGAAGAAGCCACGAAAAAAGGACCAATTTTTTGGCAAACAGGCGGAGTGAGGCTTGTTTTATTGCCTTTGGAGTCTCAAGTGCGCCAAAACAAAGGGGAAAACGCCATTGGTTTGGCTTTCCACCGGGTATATACTCTCTGCGCCGTCGAGGTCGCGATTGCGAGCGTAGGGCAATGTTCGCGACCTTGTGTTGGATCCTCCCTCACTTATCTTTTCTATATTTTTTAATTGAAGTGGTTTGCGACCGCGGCGCCTGTTGACGGCCCGGTGATTCCGTTCATCATCTTCGAGGCTCTTGTGGATGCGCCACCCGATGTAGCCACCCTGCTGGGTGAACTCGATGTCGGCAACGACAAAGCAATGGCCGAATTGGTTGTGTCTCTTTATTCGGAGCTGCGCCGGCTGGCGTCTTCTTATCTGCGCCGCGAGCGCAGCGACCACACCTTGCAGACCACTGCTCTCGTCCATGAGGCCTATCTTCGATTAGCCGACCAGAGAGAGGTTTATTGGAAAAACCGGGAGCAGTTTATGGGTGTTGCAGCGCGTTTGATGCGCCGCATTCTGGTTGACTACAGCCGCGGTCACGATGCGCAAAAACGCGGCAAAGGCTTTGAGAAAGTTTTTCTCGAAGAAGCCGAGCTAGTTTCCAAGGGGAAGGCCGCCGATGTCGTTCAATTGGATGAGGCTCTCACTCGCCTCGCTGCATTCGATCCTCAGCAAGCCCACCTCGTTGAACTCCGCTTTTTCGGTGGCCTTAGCGTCGAAGAAGCGGCAGGAGTTCTCCATGTTTCTCCCACCACGGTGAAGCGCAATTGGAACCTGGCGAAGGCGTGGCTGGCGCGCGATCTGCGCAAAGGCGATTAGCGAGATGCCGGAGAACTGGGATCAGGTAAAAGAGATTTTCAGCCAGGCCTTGGAGCGGCATCCCGAGGAGCGCAGCACTTTCCTGCGCCAAGCCTGCGCCGGCGATGACACCCTCCGCGCCGAAATCGAATCGCTGCTTTCCAGCTTCGATGGCGCCTCAAATTTTCTCGAAGAATTTCCCGCCGCCGATCTGCTCTCGGCGCAGGCGCAGTTGCTGACGGAAAAAATGGCGGGTAAAAGAATTGGCGCCTATCGGATTCTCCGCGAGATTGGGCAGGGCGGAATGGCGGTGGTCTATCTCGGCGAACGCGATGACCAGAACTATCGCAAGCAAGTCGCCATCAAAATGGTTAAGCCGGGAATTGATACCGAGCAAATACTCCATCGGTTTCTCAACGAGCGCCAGACCCTCGCGACACTCGATCATTCGAACATCGTGAAGCTCCTCGACGGGGGAAGCAGCGAGGACGGCTCTCCCTATCTGGTGATGGAGCACGTAGAGGGTCCGCCAATCGACGAGTATTGCGACGAAAATAAGCTCTCCATCGACGAACGTCTGCGGCTTTTTCGCGAGGTTTGTTCGGCCGTCCAATATGCCCACGAAAAACTAGTGATCCATCGCGATCTCAAGCCGTCGAATATTCTGATCGCCAGCGGAGGCGTTCCGCGGCTGCTGGATTTTGGCATTGCCAAACTTCTAAATCCAGATTGCTTCCAGACTGCGCTGGTCACGCGCACCGACTCGCGGCCGATGACACCGGAGTATGCCAGCCCGGAGCAGATTCGCGGCCAAGCAGTCTCGACCGCGACCGATGTTTATTCGCTCGGCGTCTTGTTTTTCGAATTGCTTTCGGGCCACCGGCCCTTTCACTCTGTGGGCCGGTCGCTTTTGGAGATGGAGCGCATCGTTTGCGAGACCGATCCGGAAAAGCCAAGCATCGTAATTCGCCGCACAGAACAGAGAACATCTCGCGATGGCGGTCCATCGACGGCAATCACTCCCGAATCAGTGAGTCAACAGCGCGGACTTCAGCCCGCCGAACTACAGCGTCGTCTGCGTGGTGACCTTGACACTATCGCAATGAAGGCGCTGCGCAAGGAACCGGAGCGCCGCTACGCTTCCGTCGCCGAGTTCTCAGAGGACGTCGGGCGCTATCTCACCGGCATGCCCGTCAAGGCGCGCAAGGCTACCATTGCCTACCGCGGCGGAAGATTTCTGCAGAGGCACAAGGAGTCATTGGCCGCTGCCCTGGTGGTGCTCGCCCTGGTGGCGGCCATAGGAGTCTGGCAAGTGCGCCGTGTCGCGCGTCAAACTTCGACCGTTTCCCCCGCCGGAAATGCGCAGGTGCAAGCGCGCCGATCGGTGGCCATACTCGGATTCGAGAATCTTTCCGACCGCCCGGACACAGCGTGGGTCTCAACTGCGCTGTCCGAGATGTTGTCGGCGGAACTAGCGGCGGGCGAGAAGTTGCGCACCGTCCCCGGCGAGACTGTGGCGCGCATGAAGATCGATCTTGGCCTTCATGACACCGAACACCTTGCGCCCGAAGCGCTTCGCCCAATTCGCAAGAATCTAGGCAGTGACTACGTCGTGGTTGGTTCTTATTTCGATTTGGGCAAAGATTCCGGAGGCCAAATCCGGCTCGATCTTCGGCTCCAAGATACGGCGAAAGGGGAGACGCTTGCCACTGTTTCCGAAACCAGCAGCGAGGCGCAGTTGCTCGATCTGGTCAACCGCGTCGGAAGAAAGTTGCGCGACGATTTAGGAGTCGCCGATGTTTCGCAGGTTGATGCGGTAGGCATACGCGCCTCGATTCCGTCCAACCAGGATGCCATGCGTCTCTACTCCGAGGGCTTGGCGAAGCTGCGGACGTTCGATGCGCAGGGCGCTCGCGATCTGCTTACGCGAGCGGTGGACTCCGATCCGACTTATCCTCTGGCGCACGCGGAACTGGCAAAAGCGTGGATGGCTCTCGGTTACAAAGCTAAGGCACTGGACGAGGCGAAGAAAGCTCTGGAGCTCTCGAGCAAACTTTCGCGTGAAGATCATTCGTTAGTGGAGGCGGGCTACTACGAAGTGAATAAAGATTGGGACAAGGCGATTGACACCTATCAAACGCTGGCGAAATCGTCTCCTGACAACGTCGAATATGGCCTTGCTCTCGCCAATGCCCAGGTCGCTGGGGAGCGCGGCCGCGACGCCCTCAACACGATTGCAACGCTGCGGACGCTCTCCCCCGAAGCGAAGGATGATCCCCGTATCGACTTGGCGGAAGTGTGGGCCGACTATTCGCTGTCCGACAACAAAGCGGTGGTAGCGACCGGCGATCTGGCGATCAAGAAGGCAACTCCGTTAGAAGCAAAGTTGCTGGTTGCCCGTACGAAAGTGTTTCAGTGCCGCGCCCTTAGCTCTATCGGGCAGCCCCAGTCGGCGACTGCGGCCTGCGAAGAGGGACGCCGGATTTTTCACGACGCAGGAGACCTTGCTGGAGAGTCTGCCGCGCTGCACGCCATGGCCGAAGTGCCCATCAACCAGGGCGACTTGGAACAGGCAAAAACACTGTATGAACAAGCGCTTGCGCTGGCGCGAAAAACTGGCGACAAGAAAGCCACGGCTCGCGAACTCGGAAACATTGGTTTGATCTACATTCAACAGGGCGATGTAGCCACCGGCAAAAAAATGTATGCGGAGGCCCTCGACGATTTCAGGGAAATCGGAGACAAGCAAGGAATGGAAGTAACCACCGCCAACACCGGCGACATCTTTTACACGGAGGGAAAACTCGGAGCCGCCCTCGCGGAATATAAGGACGCTCTGGTATTGGCTCGCGAGGTAGGGCATAAAAGTTCCGAAGCAATTGACATCCAGAATATGGGCGATGTATTGACCGAGCAGGGCGACTTGCAAGGCGCAATGCAGTTATACCAGCAGGCGATGAGCATCCAGCGTGACATCGACGACAAGAGCTATTACGCCGCCACGCTGCTGTCGGTTGGAAAACTGCACCGCCTAAAAGGAGACAGTAGCGGCGCCAGAAAGTTATATGAACAGTCGCTAGCCTTGCGCCGTCAACTAGGAGAAAAAGGCACGGCTGCGGATACCCAGACAGCTCTGGCAGAACTGGATTGCGATTCTGGCCAAGCCTCTGAAGCGGAGAGGCTGACGCGCGCAGCCATCCAGGAATTCCAAGCGGAACAGGAATGGGACAACGAAATCCAGGCGGTATCGGTGCTCTCACAGTCGCTTCTGCAACAAGGAAAACTCGACGACGCGCAACAAGCGATCGCCAGAGCGCTCACCCTGGCGAAGAAGAGCAGCAATGTGACAGTCCGCCTGCCGCTGGAGATCCAGAATGCCTATACACAGGCAGCCACCAAAAACCTGCCTGACGCCGAGCGCATTGCTCAAAGCGCGATGGTGGAAAGCAACAAGTTAGGCTTAATTCGAATCGAGTTAGAGGCCGCTCTCGCCCTTGGCGAGATTCAATTGCAACTTAAAAACCCCGACCACGGCCGGAAACGACTTGCCGATACCGAAACAGTCGCGCGTGCCAGGGGCTTCGACCTCATAACCCGGAAGGCAAATTTGGCAGCAAACTTTATCAGGCCGCACTAACGAGATAGTAGTTCGGCGTATCCAAGGCGTGACCTCGGCTTCTCTCGCACGTCAGGGGTCGGCAGAATCGTGTTAACCCTTTGGAGCAGCGGCCGATCGTTTATTCCCCAGTTGAGTGATAGAGCATCGTTGTCGCTGGGCGTGTTTCACTTCGTGACGAACAGGCTGTGCTCAAGGATGACAAGCTTTAGTGTTCGGAGCAAAGCCGACTCACCCGCCGTAGGCTCACCGCGCCGTATAATGATCGGTTCTTTATACGCGCCCCGGGCTTCTGGTTCGAGTGCGCAGAGGAGATCATCATGTCTACTCTCACTGAAGTCCCGACCCAGATAAAGTTCCGCACCGAATCTGACAGCATGGGAAAAATCGAAGTTCCCTCCAATGTTTATTGGGGAGCGCAGACGCAGCGCTCCCTGCTGCATTTCAATATTGGGCGCGACGTTATGCCTCCGGAGCTGATTCGGGCGTTTGGCGTGCTGAAGAAAGCTTGCGCGCTGGTGAATCAGGATCTGGGCAAGCTGCCTGCTGATCTGGCTAAACTCATCGTGGCGGCCGCGGACGAAGTGATTTCGGGGAAGCTGAATGATCAGTTTCCTTTGCGCATCTGGCAGACGGGGTCGGGCACGCAGACCAACATGAATGTGAATGAGGTGATCTCCAATCGCGCGATTGAGATGGCTGGCGGCGAATTGGGATCGAAGAAGCCGGTGCATCCGAACGATCACGTGAATATGTCGCAGTCGTCGAACGATACGTTTCCGGCGGCGATGCACATTGCGGCGGCGTCGCGGGTGAAGAATGATCTGATTCCGGCGATCAAGACTGTGCGCGATGCGATTGCGGCTAAGGCTCGGGAGTTTGAGAACGTGGTGAAGATTGGCCGCACGCATTTGCAGGATGCTGTGCCGCTGACGTTTGGGCAGGAGTTTGGCGGGTGGGCTAGTCTGCTGGAGCGCGATATAAAGAGGTTAGAGCAGGCGCTGGACGGGCTGTACGATCTGGCGATTGGCGGGACGGCGGTGGGGACGGGATTGAATACGCATCCGGAGTTTGCCGAGCGGGCGGCGAAGAAGGTTGCCGAACTGACGGGACTTCCCTTCCGCTCGCATGCGAATAAGTTTGCCGCGCTGTCGGCGCACGATGAGATTGTGTTTGCGCAAGGCGCGATGGAAACGTTGGCCGCTTCCCTGATGAAGATCTCAAACGATATTCGCTGGCTGGCGTCGGGCCCGCGCTGCGGGCTGGGCGAGCTTTCGATTCCGGAGAATGAGCCGGGGTCGTCGATCATGCCGGGGAAGGTGAATCCTACGCAGTGCGAGGCGATGACGATGGTGTGCGTGCAGGTGCACGGGGCGACGGCCGCGGTAGGAATGGCGGGATCGCAGGGCAACTTCGAGCTGAACGTGTATAAGCCGGTGATCATCTATAACTTTCTGCATTCGGTTACGCTGATCACGGACGCTTGCCATGGCTATGTCGAATACATGCTCAAGGGGATTGAGGTTGATCGGGCGAAGGTGGATTGGTATGTGAAGAATTCGCTGATGCTGGTGACGGCGCTGGCTCCCAAGGTGGGATATGACAAGGCGGCGCAGATTGCGCATACGGCGCATGTGGAGCATTCGAGCCTGCGCGAAGCGGCGCTGAAGCTGGGATATCTGAGCGGCGAGGAGTTTGATGCCCTGGTTAAGCCGGAGAAGATGACACGACCGTAACGAGAAACAGAAAATCAGCGCAAGTTCGTTTCGGCAGAGCCGTTCCAATGGCGCAGGTAGGTTTCGCTGACTAACCTAGAGATGGCCTCGCGGTCGACAGTCTCGGGCAGATCGCTTCGAGATTCGGCCTGTTCAAGCGCCAGGAACCGGTCTTTCGCGAGATTCATCACATGATCCAGTGAACCATACTGGCCGGTGCGAATTTTGATAAGCAGATCCTTCTCGGGGCGCGGGAGGGTGATTCTGCCCAAATTCATCAGTTCGACTAGATTGGTCTTTTTCGAGCGACCACTGGAAGTTCTACTATGAACTGCCGGCGTTGTTATTTTCAACGCTGGGTATAGGAGATCGTCGAAGAAACGAACGAAATTTCTTGACAACCCGTTTGCGTTTTGGGGATAATCTCGTCCAATTTCACTGGCTCGTTCTGTATCTGGTCACTCGCTTTCAGACAGCATGAGTTGGCGCGATGGCACGTGTGATAGCCGTGGGGCGTGCGTCACACGACAAGTATCCCCAGGACCAGCAACGCAAGACCCAACCGAACGAGTATCACAAGCAAGAGTTAGTCAAGTAAGAACAAAAACACTTAGGAGAGGACCATGCATTGGGCAGTTACGAACCGTGGGGAGAAGTGTTGTCTGAATATTCTTGCTGTAGGGCCGAAGGTCGGCTCAACGAAACTGGCGTCTGCGACGCGCGGCGCTCTGACGCTTGCTGTGCTTTCTGCGTTGCTGCTGATGGCTGCTCGTCCAGCGCAGGCCCAAACTGAAACTGTGCTCTACAACTTTTGTTCGCAGCCAAACTGCAGCGATGGAAACCTTCCCGATTCCAGCCTCACCTCTGACGGCCAGGGCAACTTCTATGGGACGACCTACGGCGGCGGAGCGGAAAATGCGGGAACCGTATTTGAGCTGTCGCCGAACGGCAGCGGCGGCTGGAATGAGGCTGTACTATACAGCTTCTGCTCTGTTGGTAGCTACCCCGACTGCGCCGATGGGTATAATCCCGCTTACTCTAACGTGATATTCGATAGCGCTGGAAACCTCTACGGAACAGCGATCGGCGGCGGCTCCATTGGATATGGCGTCGTGTTCGAACTTAGTCCGACTGGAGGCAGTTGGACGGAAGCCGTTCTGTATAACTTCGGGGATACGCCCGTCGCTGAAAGCCCGGCAGGTAATCTCACCATGGACGCGGCGGGCAATGTCTATGGAATGACCATGGCGGGCGGTGCCTCCGGGGCTGGAACTGTGTTCGAGCTGAGCCCAGCCGGTGGCGGCTGGACGGAGCGGGTGATCTACTCTCCCGACAACGAGAGCCCGTATTGGATAAATCCGGGGTTGACTATTGATGCCGCTGGAAACATCCTCGGCACTACATATTCGACAGTATTCGAGCTATCACCGAACGGCAACGGAGGCTGGAATTCATCTGTAATCCATACCTTTGCTGGCGGTGCTAAAGATGGCATCAATGCAGTGGGTACGCCCGTGCTCGACCAAGCCGGGAGCCTTTACGGTACGACGTGGGGTGGCGGCACAAAGAACGATGGTACGGTCTACAAGCTGACTCCGGGAAGGAATGGATCATGGACAGAGAAAGTTCTCTATGCCTTCAAAGGCCCGAAAAAGGATGGCGAACATCCTTGGGCGGGAGTCGTGCTTGATTCGGCCGGGAACATTTACGGTACCACTTGCTGCGGAGGCAATCTCGGCGGCAAGGTCGCCAATGGAACTGTTTTCGAGCTAGTAGCCCCCATTGGCAAGGGCAAATACGTAGAGAAGATTCTCTGGAGTTTCGACGAAACGGACGGGGCCGGTCCGTATGGCGGCTTGATTTGGGACAGCTTAGGCAACCTCTATGGAACAGTTGACGGTGGCGGATCGTACAAAGGCGGCGCTGTGTTCGAACTGACTCCGTAGGAGCGTGATCACCTGTCGCAGTGCTGGCACCGACTACTCAGGCCGACGCGCTTATGGTGAAAGTGACTCCGCATTTCGGACAGCGCACTTGAGTCGAACTTATTCGGCGAAGTTCTGCCGGTGAAATGTGGTATCGTCACTGCGCGCAGGGCGCGGCCAGTGACGCAAGCTTTTTCCAGATCAATTGTTCTCCGGCCGGGCATTCGGGGGTTATAGTGATGCGGGTCTCCGAAGCGGACCCCACGCCGACAGTCTATTGAAAATTTCAACAGCGCATAACTGCGCCGGGCTCTCGCCCTGGTTCGGATCACGCCGGATTCAGAGCAAACTCCAATGAGTTCGCAATTTCAACGTATCACGCACTACCGCTTGCGAGGACGGCAAGGGCCTCCGTTTTACCTCTAGCGCCTGCGGAACCTCTTGGAAGCACGCTAAATATTTCTCGGAAGGTAAATGAGCAATAGCAATCGACCCAATCGACCAAGACAATAGCGCCGCTTGGGGCGATCCCAATGGTGGCAACTACCTTGAGAAAAACGTCGTCCACCTCCTAGCAGGCTGCTGAAAAACTACTCCCCATCCACAGCCTTGTGTGATACGAGAAGGCATGCGCGGAGATGATCAACAGCAGAATCACATGTTCAGTTATTTGTCGCCGGAGGCGCGGGTGCGGAAGGATCATCCGCTGCGCGGCATCCGAGGGATGGTGGACGAGGTACTTACTCAACTGTCGCGGCGCTTCGACACGATGTACGCCCGCGTCGGTCGTCCGTCGATTGCGCCCGAGAAGCTGTTGCGGGCGCAGTTGCTGCAGATGCTGTACTCGATTCGCAGCGAACGACTGCTGATGGAAGAGATGGATTACAACCTGCTGTTCCGGTGGTTCGTCGGTTTGAACGCGGACGACGAAGTCTGGGACGCGACCACCTTCACCAAGAACCGGGACCGATTGCTGGAGGCGGATGTGGCCAAGGAGTTTCTGGCGTGCGTGGTCGAGCAAGCGCGGGGAAAGGGGCTGACCAGCGACGAACATTTCACCGTGGACGGCACGCTGCTGGAAGCCTGGGCGAGTCTCAAGAGCTTTCAGCCCAAAGAGGGCAAGCCGACGCCACCACCGGATGATCCGGGCAATCCCACTGTGAACTTTCACGGGCAGAAGCGCTCGAACGAAATCCATGAGTGCAAGACCGATCCCGACTCTTTGCTGGCGCGCAAAAGCGGAGGCAAGGAGTCCCGGTTGAGTTACAGCGGGAATCTGTTGGTGGAGAACCGCAACGGACTGATCGTGGACGCGGAAGTGTTCCAGGCGAACGGGACGGCGGAACGGGATGCGGCGCTGGTCATGATGGAGAGACTTCCCGGCACGCAGCCTCTGACGGTGGCCGGCGACAAAGGGTTCGACACGTTCGGGTTTGTAGAGGAATGCCGCCATCTGCGAGTAACCCCGCACCTGGCTCAAAACCTGGGACGACGCGGAGGCAGCGCGATTGATGGCCGCACCACTCGACACCCCGGCTATGCGGTGAGCCAAAGAAAGCGGAAGCGGATCGAAGAATGTTTCGGCTGGCTGAAAACGATTGCGCTGATGCGGAAGGTACGACATCGCGGGGTGTGCAAAGTGCACTGGATCTTTACCCTCGCTTGCGCGGCCTACAATCAGGTGCGCATGCGAAATCTGGCCGCCGCAGTTGCAGTGGCGTAAGTCGGGGTCGACGTGTGTCTCAAGCAGTATCGAGTTAGAACCAGAGATCACGAAAGCACCGAAAATCAAACGGTTCGACACCATTCACTATGAGCAACAGAACGAAAAACACGCTGCAAATCAATTTTTCAGCAGCCTGCTAGGAATTCACGCCAAGTGCTTGCACCGTTTAATTCGGAACACAATTTGCAATTCGACGTAAAGCGACTCGGGTTCGCACCGTTGAACGGTTCCCGAGTGCGATTACACTTCGCCAGAGAACCAGCCGACAATGACGCTGATTACCACCCGCGACCAGACACCACAAACATAGAAAGTAGATCGGAAAGATCGCTGCAAATACCTCGAGCTGGTCAATCCAATGTTGGATATTCATGCTTAACGGCATTACTACTACCTGGCTCGGGTTTCAGGCCACAGCCACCGACCCGAATGGCAATCAAATGACCGCTTCTTCAGGTCCCGGATGTGCGTCGTCAGCTCAGGGACCGGAGCAGGATTATTCAGCGTTTGCCATAACCGACACCATGGGACGGCAAATTCCTGCCGTTACCTTCCCATGGGTTATTCCTGGCCCCAATGGTGGAACTCAAACATATCAGAGTACCAACGGAGGTATTACCCTACCGGACGGCACAAGTTATTCTTTTCAGTACACGTCGCTACCCTTGCCCTTAACGTATAAGCAGACTCAGGCGACAACAATGTCGGTCCTCAGTGAAGTGACGCTTCCATCTGGTGGAAGTATTTCCTACGGCTACGCCCTCGGGGCGCACTATAGCTTTTCCGGGATATACGGCTTCGCACCTGTCACATCGCGAACGGTCAATGCCAACGACGGAACTGGCCCCCACACGTGGATGTATTCCTATGCTTACACTAACGGATCCTCGCCCCTCACCACGAGGGTGACGGACCCTCTCGGCAACATATCGGTTCATACTTTTTCAACTCCGAGTTTTCCGTATGAATCACAACTGCGGGACGAGGATAGCGGCGGCCACCTACTGAAGACGGTGCAGACCGCATTCGAAAGTATCGCGACCAGCGTTGGCGATGGTGAGTATCTCAATGTCAACCCGACCAGCGTTACCACGATCTGGCCTGACGGAGAGCAAAGTGCGGTTTCGATGACGTACGACCGGGATCACGGCTCTAGTTTTGCATTTGGTGTTACGACGCCGTGGGACCAGGAGAACCAGGTGTAGAATTTCTCTCAACTCCGGCGGGTTACACCTCCAATCCCTGGACTAAAACAGAGACTGACTACGGGAACGGCGTGAACGGTGCTCCGCTTCGTACTACGGACACAGATTACCTTGCCTTCGGCAATGCAAACTATTTCAATGAGAATCTTCTTGACCTGCCCTCTTCCGTTCAAGTGCAAAATGGCAGCGGGACTCAGCAAGCCTATACAACTTACGGCTACGACGAATCAGGCCTGCAATCCTCGGGTATCACGGAGGAAAAAGTTACGGGAGAATCTTATCCTGGAAATCAGACCTCAGTTCATCGTTGGTTGTCCAACGGCAGCGCAGTAGCGCAGACGCCTTGCAACGTTTCGGTCGCAAGCGGTGGGTACCTTGTCACGAACAATATCTACTTTGATACGGGCGAAATTCAGAAGAGTACAGATCCATGTCTTTATCCAACGAGTTACCAGTACTCATCTACGTATTATGGCGCTTTTCCAACTACCGTCACGAACGCTCTTAGTCAGAACACCACCTATAGCTACGATTTCAACACCGGACTTGTTACTTCAATCACCGACCCGAACTCGCAACCGACTACGAAGACGTACGACATCATGGGGCGGCTTGCGGGGATAGCCTATCCCGATGGTGGCTCCACGACCTATTGCTATACAGATTCGGGTGGGGCCACTTGCACGCGGGCCAGTTCTCCTCCGTATGATGTAGTCACAACGAAAGCGATCACTTCCAGCCTGAACGAAACAACGACGGCTGTGTTCGATGGATTGGACAGGGTTGTGCAGACTCAACTGAATTCTGACACACCTAGCACGACATACACCCAGATTGTCTACGATGGACTAGGCAGAAAATCGCAAACCTACAACCCGACGCGCTGCAACCCGCCCACGGCCGACTGCGAAGAGACTACTTGGGAATACACTACCTACAACTATGATGCAATCAGCTGCGTAACATCTGTTGTTGAGCAGGACGGCTCGACGGTCAGCACGAACTATGGCGCTTTCCCCTGCACGACCGTGACGGATGAGGTCGGAAACTCGCGACAATCCTGCGGCGATGGGCTAGGCCGCATAACAAGCGTTGTGGAAGATCCAGGTTCCTCTCCGCACCTGAATTACTCAACGACCTATAGCTATGACGCTCTAAGTGATCTATTGAGCGTAACGCAGAAGGGCAGCAATGCGGCTTATGCTCGGGTGCGAACGTTCAACTACGATTCCTTGTCGCGTCTGACCAGCGTGAGCAACCCTGAGTCTGGGGCAGTCTCCTACAGCTACGACGCTGATGGAAATTTAATTGCGAAGACAGCGCCTTCGCCGAATCAACCGACGACGGGCACAAAGACCGTCGCGACGACCAACACGTACGACACGTTGAACCGACTTGTCGGGAAGAGTTACAACGACGGCTATGCCTCGAACGGTGCTACCCCGCCAGCAAGCTATGCTTACGACGGCAATACTCTCGCAGGTTGCACCATTGCCCCCCCTGGTTTGACGGACCCCTATCCGGTGGGACTTCGGACCTCGATGTGCGATGGATCGGGAGGGACTGCTTGGCAACACGACAAAATGGGCCGCATTGTCGAGGAACGCCGGACGATCGGCAAAATAAAAGGCGATTATGAGAACTTTGTCATTAACCTGGACGGGTCTGTGGCGAAAATCGGAAGCGTGACACTGGGGTATGCGGTTAGTTACACCTACGGAGGAGCGGCTCGGCCTTTGACAGCCACGAATTCTGCGACTAATTTCGTGACCGGCGCCACCTACGCACCATCGGGCGAGCTGACCGGTGGAACGCTGGGTTCATCTACCGGCTTTGCTGGTATCACAGTTGCCAACGCCTTTAACGACCGGTTACAACCGATTCTACTGTCTGCTGCGAGTCCCTCCGGTACAGTGTTCAGCGAGTGTTTCGATTTCCATCTTGGCGTGGCGGTAAATACCTCTCCATGCCCCGCCCTCAACCGATACACAACCGGCGACAGCGGCAATGTTTATCAGATCGTGAACACCCGCGACAACACTCGCAACCAGAGCTTTATCTACGACTCGCTGAACCGTATCCAGCAAGCCTACAGCAACGGTGCGCAGTGGGGCGAAACGTACGGACCAACGGCGACGGGGCCAGGTGTGGCACCCACGACTCCGGGCATCGACGCCTGGGGAAATCTGACTAACCGATCCGGCGTCACAGGCAAAACCAACCATGAACCGCTGAGCGTTTCTGCTGGGACGAACAATCAACTGTCCGGTTTTGGCTACGATTCTGCGGGAAACATGACCAGCAATGGTTCAGCATCCTATGTTTATGACGCAGAGAACCGATTAATCGCGACTGCCGGAGACTCGTACCTTTACGACGGCGATGGTCAGCGGGTGGAGAAGTGTACAGAAGGCACAACACCAGGAACCTGTGCCACCACCGCCACGGGAACTCTCTACTGGCGAGGATCGGAAAACGCGCCTCTGGAGGAGACTGACTTGTCGGGGAATGTTCAAAATGATTATATCTTTTTCAACGGGCAGCGAGTAGCACGGAGCGATAGCACTGGAGCAATTCACTATTATTTCTCCGACCATTTAGGATCACACGGAGTGGTGGAGAACGCGACCGGCAGCACGTGCGAGCAGGACATTGATTATTATCCCTATGGTGGCGTCGAGAACGACTACTGCCCAAACCTACCCCAAAACTACAAGTTCACCGGCAAAGAACGCGACTCCGAGAGCGGCCTCGACAACTTTGAGGATCGATACCTTGGGTCTAGCCTCGGCAGGTTCATGTCCCCCGACCCAATGGGTGGGAAGACCGAAGACCCGCAGAGCCTGAATAGGTACGCTTATGTCCGCAACAATCCGCTAACCCTGACAGATCCAACGGGGATGAATTTCGGCCTGCCTTGCAGCGGGGACAATACAGCTACTTGCAACAACGGGCTTCAGGGATCATGGCAGACGGACAAGGATGGTACCAAAAGCTTCGTTAACGTTTCCATCGGGAACAAAGATGGGCAACTGCAGGATGTCAGCGTGAATAACACTGGCACCTACACAGCTTCCTTCGATCGGAGCAACGTGTCCCTGGCGAACTCCGCAGGCTCTACCCAGAATGGTTTGTGGCTCCAAGGGACTGACCCAGTCAAGGGAGTTTCTGGTGGGGGAGATCTGAGTAACAAGTTCAGTTTCGATTTTTATGACCACGGGCCTGGCCAGAAGTTAAATGCAACGTTCACCTATGCGGGTAAGTTCTCCGATGCGCAGAGCGAGTTGTACAAGGCTGGATACAGCTTTAGCGCTTTAGATCAGATGTTCAACGTCCGTGAAATGTTTGCTAATCCGAATGCTGAGAATTACCGAACTCCGGGCGATTCTGGTACTGGAGCAAACTCTGGGCATTTCCTTGTGAACCACTCGATTCTCTCCCTGCTTCCAAAGTATTCAGTCCCGACCACTGGTTCCGTCCATACGGGAGAGACAAACTGGACCAACTCTCCGGAAGCAGCGGTGCAGCACCTTCTACACGAGCAGTGATAAAAATGACGAAGACTCCGCGCTGGACCAAAATCGTGGGTACCTTAAGCATCTTGCCTTCCCTGTATTTCTGGCTCTGGATATTAGGTCCCAAGTCTTGGCTCGCAAGTTATCCTGGGAAACCTGGCATGGTTTTGATCGGGATCTTGTGCGCAATTCCATTGTCTCTTGTAGTAGCGACCCGCGGGTCTCGCGTTTGGTACGTGGTTACAGCGATAGCTCTTGGGACATTGCTTTTCGTCGGCTTCCGATTGCATTGATTTCGGATGGAGCTTGCAGAACCCCTTCTACCACGCATACGAGGTGGCGCAGTGAGCTTGTCTCAACACCGAATCAATATTCCGGGATGGATCGGCGTTGCATGCCTGCTCTTCGTGTGGACTGCGATTCTGCTTCCGAAATCACTGAGGCTCCTGCTTCCCGTGTTTGACAAAATAGGCCCCTTCTCCTGGTTGATTCCTTTGGCGATGATCCTGCTGCCGATAGTTGCGGCGAAACGTGGATCCAAGTTCGATCCCCTCGTTCAACAAGCGGATGACATGCATCGCTGCTTTGACATCGTAGCCATACACATCGATGAATTCATGCCGCTGGCCCTTCTTACCTGTGCCGATACCCTGTAGGCGGCGCACTTGGGAATCCGCAAAACCACGAAACTGGTTCGCTGCGGCCTTCGACAGGAATAGTTTTCTGCTGCGTACAATCTCTTCCCACGCATCAGGGCTTGCGGAAAAGTTCGGCGCGAACAAGAAATGCAACGCGGTCGGATTACCCTTCGCCGCCAGTCCCGCCCACTTGCGCAGTGAATACAGGCAAATATCGATATCGTCCGGGCCGTTTCTGCGCTCGTTACCAGCAGTACTCCAAACGTAGAAGTCGCTTCGGTCCAGGCCGATAACAAGTTCCGGGAGCTCCAGGTATGTGCCGTAGATGTCCAGATCGTCAGTGTTGTTGACCTTGGCGCCATGGAGTTCGCTGCCGCCAACGAAAAGATGAATGAGGCCACCAAGATGTGGAAACTGCGAAAGTTCCACGGCAGAGCGAAGCTGTTCAGCGCGAGTCATTGCCATTCAGTTTAACTGAGCCAGCCTCAGCGCTTACAAAAGTAACCATCCCGCGCTGATTTCGAGTTACTGAGGGACATGGACCCGTCTTATGATGCGGGAGTCTATGCTTTTTGATGCCGCGCATTGTCGACACTTCGCTTTGCTGTTTATGGTGGGAGCATCGTCGACCACAATCGCATCTGAGGCGTCTCCGGTGCACGGGCAAACCCTATCTGCGCAGCCTCCGATATTTAAGAATGCTGAGAATGTCAGGTGCCGGTATCGGCTCAATGGACTGCAAAACAAATTTACCGAGACGAATCTGTCGGAGGTTCGCTACCCTTCGCTGCCTGCGGGAGACTATAGCTTCCAGGTGATTTGCGATGCCCCGCAACTCGCAGAGAGTACGTCGGCGGCCTATGCGTTTACGGTGCCGGCGTCTGCCGTGGCTGAGCCGTGGTGGCAGACTTCATGGTTAGAGGTAGGCGCGGGTGGCGTGGTGCTGCTGGTCTGGGCGGCGCTTTGGAGCTGGTATCGCGATCGGCGCGAGAACGAGCGACTGGAGCGGGCGGTCGCCGAACGGAGCGCGGAGTTGGCGCAGGCGAACCGCGAATTGCAGGAGGTGTCGCTGTGCGATCCGCTGACGGGACTGCGCAACCGGCGGTTTTTTCAGGGCATGATTCCAGCGGACGCTAGCCAGGCGGTGCGTGCCTATCGCGGCTCGGAAGTCTATGGTCGGGACCATCGCGACCTGATGTTTTTTCTAGTGGATATCGACCACTTCAAAGATGTGAATGACGAATTCGGGCACGATGCGGGAGATCGTGTGCTGGAGCAGATCGCGCAGCGGCTTAGCCGCGTGGTGCGTGAGTCGGATTTTCTGATTCGCTGGGGTGGGGAGGAATTTTTGGTCGTGTTCCGCGCCGCCGAGCGCAATGATGGCGCGCTGCTGGCATCGCGAATTTTGAAGGCGGTCAACAGCACGGAATTTGATTTGGGGAACGAGCGGCGGCTGGCGCGGTCGTGCTCGGTGGGATGGGCGGCGTTTCCGTGGCTTCCGCCGGCGTGTTCGGATTTGTCGGTGGAGGAAGTACTGCGACTGGCGGACCGGGGACTTTATCTCGCGAAACAGGGTGGGCGCAATCAGGCGGTGGGGATGATTCCGGCGGCAAATGTTCCGGTGATTAATGCTTTGACGAGCAGCGCAGCGGGAGCTAACGTCGTGACGCGGCCGGGAAAATATTGCAGCGTGGAGCAACTGCTTGAAGACAATCTGATTCGCGAAGTGCGCACGTCGGGTGAGATCTCGGCGGCTGCGGCGGGATAGGGAAGGTTAGAAGTTAGAGGTCAGATTGCAGAGGTGAAAGCCCATCGCACGACGCATTGTTGTCGCCCACGGGTTTTCACCTCTGCAATCTGACCTCTAACCTCTGACCTCATTCTCTATTGCGGTGTCGCGGTGATGGGGATCGGCGCGTTCTTGGGTGTGCTCAGGTAGCCGGTGATTTTCTTTTTATCTACCGTCCACACTACTAGCTCGTAGAGCATGTGATCTCGCCCGGTGTAGAACTGGACGGGCTCGCTCTGATTCTTGTCTTTCTTTTCGATGGTCTTGTCGTCGGCGGTGACGTTGAGCGTGTATTTGCCCCGCTTCGGATCGGTCTTCTTCAGTTGCAAGGCTACGGTCGAGAAGGCCTGCGGCTTGGCTCCTTGCAGCAAGGTGAATTCGTAATATTGCCGGTCGCCTTTGTGTTTTAGGGCTTCGAGATCGCTGCGTGTGTTGGCGATGAGACCGCTCTGCTGTCCGAGATCGCCGATGGTGGTTTGAAGTTTGGCGATGGTCGCGTCGAGCGAAGCTTTGGTGGCGGCTACATCGGTCTTCACGCCACCGACGTCCGTCTTCACGCTTCCCACCTCGCCGGCGACAGCATTGATGTCATTCTTTTCTTCCTGAGCTTGTTTGGCGAGGCTGGCGGCTGCGACTTGTTGCTGATGCTGTAACTCGGCCGCCCGCGCGGCCAGTTCTTTCTTGGTCATGCCAAGTTGACGGGCCAGGGTCTCCGAGTCAGCTTCGGCGGACTGCATGCGTTTGGTGAGATCGCTAATCTGCTTCTCGCTCGAGGTTTGATCCTGCGTGAGCTTCTCGAGTTCAAGGCGTTGCGCGTAAATGAAATACGCCGATGCGGCGACGTAGGCTACCGCCAATGCAATAAGAACCCACTGGGCCACATGGCTCTGGGGCTCGGGATGGTAAACGACGGGTTGCTCGCCTTCAGACATTCAGTTTGGTCTCCAGTTGAAAAGGGTGGTAACGGCTATTGTTTGTGAGATGCGGGTTGCTGTCAATTGCGTTTCAGGTACTTGGCGTTAGTAGCGCCGGCATCTTGCCGGCTGTCCCCGAGGGCGTCTCGCCCTCGGCGAGCCGGGCGGGGACGCCCACCGGACAGCCGCCGGGACGGCGGCGCTACTCGCGACCAGAATAGAATGAAACCGTGAAGAACTGGGACGCGATCGTTATTGGGGCGGGAATCATTGGACTTTCGCTGGCGATTGAACTGAATAAGTTGGGGCTGCGCGTGCTGGTGGTGGAGAAAGGCGAGCCGGGACGCGAGGCTTCTTGGGCGGCGGGAGGAATGTTGGTCGATTCTCCGGCTGAGACGCAACCAGCATTGCGGGAATTGGCGACGGCTAGCGCGCGGATGTATCCCGAGTTCGTGCGTGAGTTGGAGGATGAATCGGGGCTGAAGATTGATCTGCGGGCGGTGGGGACGATTGTTTTGAGTCAGAATCCCGATCCGACAGATGCGCATGCTTTACCAGAGCCGCTCGCGGAGTTGGAGCCCGCGCTTCAGAATTGCGATGGGGATGGGCGGCGGTTCACCTCCTACTTTCTTAGAGAACGTTGCGTTGACCCTCGCCATGTGACGGCTGCGGCGCTTGCGGCGGCTAACCATCGAGGCGTGGATTTTTCTTCTGGCGACGAAGTGCTAGGCGTGGAAGTGGCTGACGGCAAGGCTTGTGGAGTTCGAACTAACAAGACACATTTTGCTGCGGGCGTCGTCGTGAATTGCGCTGGGGCCTGGGCGGGGCTGATTTCGCCTTACCCGATTCCGACTCGGCCGGTGAAGGGGCAGATGTTGTGCGTTGTCATGCCGGAAAAAGAGATGGTGCGGCATGTGGTGCGGGCTCCGGAGGTTTATCTGATTCCGCGGAGCGATGGGCGCATGGTGATCGGCGCGACGGCTGAGGAGGCGGGATTCGATAAGCGGACGGTGCCGGAGACGATCCAGAAGTTGCGGCAGGCGGCGATTGATCTGGTTCCGAGACTGGCGGAGGCGCGGATTCTGGGAGCCTGGGCAGGGCTGCGTCCGGGAACGCCCGACGGGCTGCCGATTCTGGGCGCAACGCCGACGCCGGGATATTTTGTTGCTACCGGGCATTTTCGGGATGGTATTTTGCTGGCGCCGGCGACGGCGAAGTTGATGGGGCAGGTTATCGCGGGAAAGAAACCAGAGTTTGATTTGGGTGCCTTCGTGGCTGCTAGGTTTCGAAGCTAGGTCATCGCGAAACAATAGCCCTTGGGACGGTTCGTGCTGTCGCCTGTGGGCCGCCAATTGACCGGCCTGCAAGTGCGGCGTTAGTGGTAGCTCCAAGTGAAGCTTGCCAGTTTCTGCAAACTGCTATCGAACAACAAGAACCCGTCCGTATCCTCGGGTTGACTTAGGAAGAATACCAGCTCCGACCGCCCATCATTGTCATAATCGCCGGCGTCAAGGAGAGACATAAACGATCCGATTCGTCGCACCTTGCCATCCGCAGAAACGAAGAACCAAGGGTCGGAAAGCGGATCATCAGGATCATCGACGTATCCGCACACCCCGGCGGCCAACTGTGCTTTAACCAGAAAAGATTGCTTGTTTGAGGCGTACGCGACCGGAAGCTCCAACGCTGAGTCCGGGAATTTCCAATCCTTCTCTACCACTTTTTCATCATTACAACGGCTGACGCGGGGATAATCGTGACGGAATGACTTCCGTACGAGAGCGGCGATTTCAGCCGGGAGTTTAGTGGTGCGCTTCCAGGCATCGGGATCGCGAAAGTAAGGCTTCGAGACCGCTACGAGCGGACGCCGCACGCGTCCTGGCCCGTCTGCCATCAGCCCAGCGAATTCTTGCGATGGCGCTCCAATTGTCGGAATCACCGCCGCACGTGTCAGAACTGTCTGCACCGGCGTCAGACCCTGCTTCGGGTCTTGCTGACTCTCTACCGTACCGAGGTTCCTGCCATCAAAAGCAATCGTCCACTCCATTCGAGCGGGCGAATGCGGGGGATCTGCGGTCTTCCATCCCGAAGCAGTCTTTTCAAAGGCCAGTCGAATAATACGCCCTTTAGCCACGCCAAGTTTCCAGTTGACCATTTCCTCGCGAGCGTCATCAAGAAAACCGATGTAGACCTTGTCTGTCCCCGTTGCCGATGGTGTCTGGGCGTAAGAACCTATGCTGACAAACGATGCCAACAGCAATATTCTCGCGCAGCTCACTCTATGCATAGAGAAACCCTCGCTTGCTTCAATATCAGATTATCTCCGACCGATAGCAACACTCTCGTTGCGAGGGTACGTTTGGCGCAACAGTTGACGATAAATCGCGTGGCTTCCTATCCCTGAATTTTGGCTAATTGGGACCAGAGCGAGTTTTTCAACAGCCACTCGCGAAGAGAGTCGGAATGCTCACGGCTAATCGCAGCACTGAGGAACATCGGGAGGCTGAGGATCGTGGTGACTCCCGCCTACGGGTCGAGATCAAAATCCCCACCCTAACGTCGCACAGAACGCGACGTTAAGGATGGGGCACCCGGCGATGCGAGCCAATTGACGAAAATCTCGATCTCACCACGAACACTCAACCCACCTTGGCGTTGGGAACCTTCGGGCGCCTATCCCGGGTATATACTAAAGCGTTTTCCGCAATCATTTTCTTGAGTATGCGCGCCCCTTGCGCCAGAAAGGCTCCAGACCATGGCTTCCCCAGCAGTCGATTTTGCCCGCAGCAATCAACCTCGGTTTCTTGATGAATTAAAGACTCTGCTCCGCATTCCCAGCATCAGCACGCTCACTGAGCATAAGAGCGATGTGCAGAAGGCGGCGGAATTTGTGGCGGCGGAGTTGAAGCGCATTGGGATGGAGAATGTCGAGATTATTCCGACTAAGGGTCATCCGCTGCTGTATGCCAATTGGTTGCATGCGGCGGGCAAGCCTACGGTTTTGATGTATGCGCATTACGATGTGCAGCCGCCTGATCCGCTGGATGAATGGCACACTCCACCGTTTGATCCGACGGAGCGCAACAATAATCTTTATGCGCGCGGGGCGGTCGACGATAAGGGGCAGCTCTGGATGGAAGTGAAGGCGCTCGAGTCGCTGATGAAGGCGCATGGCGGCAAGCTGCCGATTAACGTCAAAGTGATTTTTGAAGGCGAGGAAGAAGTGGGCGGCGAGTCGATTGCGGCGTATGTCCGCAAGGAGAAGACGAAGCTGAAAGCGGATTTCGCGTTGGTCTGCGACACGGAACTGTTTGCGCCGAATCTTCCGACTTTGTGCGTCGGGCTGCGTGGGCTGGTTTATACGGAGATTGAGGCGGTGGGGGCGAAGACCGATCTGCACTCGGGCATGTATGGCGGGGCGGCGCCGAATCCGCTGTTTGCGCTGGTCGAGATTATCAGCAAGCTGAAGGATGCTAAGGGGAAGATTCTGATTCCGGGCTTTTACAAGGGCGTGAAGAAGCCTAGTAAAGATGAGCTGAAGGCTTGGCAGCGGCTGCCGTTTGATGAGGAGAAGTATCGCAAGGCGGAAGTGGGATCGAAGGAACTGACAGGCGAGCCGGGATATTCGGTGCTGTATCGGACGTGGGCGCGTCCGACGCTGGAGGTGCATGGGATGCCGGGAGGATTTGTGGCTCCGGGGGCGAAGACGGTGATTCCGGCGAGGGCGTCGGCGAAGATTTCGATGCGGCTGGTGCCGAATCAGGATCCGGGAGATATTTTCAAGCGCTACTCGGCTTTCGCTAAGAAAAACACGCCTAAGGGGATTGAGATCAAGATCAAGACTTATAGCAAAGGTCGGGCTTGCGTGGTGGGGACCGATAACGAGTACATTCAGGCGGCGACTGAGGCGCTGCACGATACGTTCAAGAAAGAGACTGTGTTTATTCGCTCAGGTGGATCGATTCCGATTGTGACGGATTTTCAGGATGTGTTGAAGATTCCTTCGGTGATGATGGGGTTTGGGCTGCCGGACGATAATTTGCATGCTCCGAATGAGAAGTTTCATATTCCGAATTTTCATCGTGGGATTGAGACGATTTGTCTGTTCTTTGAGAAGCTGGGGTAGGGCAAGCCTCGGCTCTCTGCGTGCTAAAATCGCAGTGTGAAAGCTCAGCGAAAGTTTACGGTTGTCATTGAACGAGACGACGACGGCTATTATGTCGCGACCGTTCCCGCCTTGCGGGGCTGCCATACTCAAGCTAAGAATCTTGACACTCTTATGAAGCGGGTTCGTGAGGTCGTGGAACTCTGCCTGCGCTGACCCGACCTTCGGTACGAACCGGTAGTGGCTCGGTTTCACGATGCGACTTGCAAAAGGCTTGAACCACCAAGGCCACGAAGGATCACGAAGGCTTTTCTTGTCAATGGTTTTCTTGGTGCACCTTTGTGGTCTTGGTGGTGGAAGGTTTCGCCAGTTGAGCCACCACCTCCGAACCCGCGCGGTAATCCCCAATCCCGCGCCTTCAGGTAAAATAAAGGATTGAGGTCAGTGGGCATGCGTACACGGATTTTCGCGTCGGTGTTGCTGTTCTTGCTGGTCACGATGGTGTCGGCGCCATGGCTGCAATCGGAGGATGACGACGGGGTTCCGCATTTCAATGCCGGCGCTCCGGCGGCGGGCGACAAGTTGCCTCCGATATTGACCAAGGATCAGTTATGGGGCGCGAACGCGCAGTTTCCTTATCAGACGCATGCTTATGAGCTGGCGGCGAAGATTCCTAAGGTGATTTTTCAGCAACCTTGTTATTGCTACTGCGATCGCAGCATGGGGCACACCAGCCTGCACAGCTGCTTTTCGGGCACGCACGGCGCGGAGTGCGGCACTTGCCTGCGAGAGCTTTATTACACCTACACGATGTATAAGCAGGGCAAGACGGCGAAGCAGATTCGCGCCGGGATTATTAAGGGCGACTGGAAGTCGATCGACCTTACAACGGCGGCTAGCATTAATTGAGCTCTCCCCGGGCATTCTTGTGATTCGCTGCAAAAGGCTTTACCACAGAGGGCACAGAGTACACAGGGGAAGAGCTAGCTTTTCGATTTTAATTTTGAACTAAATCTCGAACTCGAGGCGGTTTGATGGCATTGAAAGTAGCCCCCAAGAAGCAAGCGACGGAAGATCCGCGGCATACCCAGGCGGTGCAGAACTACGAATCAGGACTGCGCGCGCTGCAGGAGCACAAGTTCGAAAAGGCTAAAGGCCATCTGCAAAAAGTATTGAGCGGTCCGAATAAGTCTCTGGTCGATCGAGCCCAGGTGCACATCATCACCTGCGAGAAGCATCTGGACGCGCCCAGCTTGCAGTTTAAATCGGTCGAAGAGCATTACGACTATGCGGCGTCGCTGGTTAATTCCGGTGACTACGTCACGGCGCGCGAACATCTTGATGCGCTGCTGAAGCAGAATCCGAAATCCGAGTATGTTCTCTACGGACTCGCCGCGCTGCATTGCCTGACCGGGCACGTCGAAGAATCGCTCAAGATGCTGAATGAGGCGATCCAGGTGAAACCAGGTCTGCGCTTCCAGGCGCGCAATGACGGTGACTTTCAGAATCTGGCCGAAGATCCGCGGTTCACAGAGCTGCTCTATCCAGATCCGGGCGCGGAAGCGGAGCCCGAGGAAGAAGAAGCGAGCGCGTATTAGCGGCTTGCGCCGACTCGCCACATTCGTCTTTGTCTTGCGTCTTGCGTGAGGCGGTATGCTTCCCCCATCGACAATGAACTCATCCGATACCGGCAAGGCTGGGCCTGAATTGCGCGTGGTCGCAATCGGCGGGGGGACCGGCCTCTCCACGCTGCTGAAGGGGCTGAAGCACTACGTCGTGACGCCGTCGCTGGCGGAACCGGGCCAGCCGGTGATTCGCGAATTATCGGGCGTGGTGACGGTAAGCGACGATGGCGGCTCGAGCGGCCGTCTGCGCAAAGAGTTCAACATGCTGCCGCCGGGCGACGTGCGCAATTGCATCGTTGCTCTCTCGGAAGACGAGGCCTTGCTTTCGAGACTGTTTCAGCATCGTTTTCAAAAAGGCTCCGGGCTCGAGGGCCACAGCTTCGGGAATCTTTTTCTGGCGGCGCTTACTTCGATCACTGGCGATTTCGCCGAGGCGGTGCGGTTGTCGTCGGAAATTTTGCTGACGCGCGGGCGTATTTATCCCGCGACCATGACGAGCGTGGAACTGGAAGCTCTGATGGTCGATGGCACGCAAGTGCGCGGCGAAACGCTGATTACGGCCAGCAAGGGGAAGATTCAGGCGCTCGCCTTATTTCCTCCCGACGTGGAACCGCTGCCGCAAACGCTCGAAGCGATTGCGAATGCGGACCTGATCACGATCGGCCCGGGATCGCTTTTCACCAGCTTGATTCCGAATCTGCTGGTGCATGGGATTCCTCAAGCGATCGAGGAATCGCCTGCGGTGAAAGTGTTTGTTTGCAACCTAATGACGCAGGCCAATGAAAGTCTAGGCTTAACTGCTTCGGATCATATTCGCGCCCTCAATAATCACGCTGGGGTGCAGCTGTTTGACTATGCCCTGCTCAACCAAACGCAGGCGTCGCCGGAGATGAAGGCGAAGTACGCTTTGGAAGGCGCTTCACAGATTGTCGTGGATCTGGAAGCGATCGAGGCGCTCGGCGTGTGTCCGGTGCTGGGAGATTATCTCGACGAGGGAGCGGTGGCGCGCCACGCAACCAATCGCGTTGCGCATGACCTGATGGCACTGATGGCGCAGGCTCCGGACCGGCAGACGATGCGGAGTTGATTCGAGTCACGATATATTGACTGAGCATGGCAAAAGCGCCGCAGACCGCAACAAAAACCAAATCGAAACCCTCCGCGTCGACTCCTCCTCAGCCGCGAATCGCCATCGCGATCATGGCCGCCGGCAAGGGCACGCGGCTCAAATCGAAGCATCCCAAAGTTCTGCATGAGATCGGCGGCAAGCCGATTCTGGCGCATGTGATTGCCACGGCGCAGAAGGTTGTGCCCGCGCGAGATATCTTCGTGATCATCGGCCACGAAGCAGAGCGGGTGCGCGAAGCGGTTGCCGGCACGGGCGTGAACTTTGTCCTGCAAGCCGAACAGCGGGGGACGGGACACGCGCTGATGGCGGCGCGGCAGGCGCTCGCGAATTATGGGCAGGTGATTGTGCTGTCCGGCGACGCTCCCCTGATTACTGCGGAAACCATTCGCAAGCTGAGCAGCTTTCACGCGACGCAGAAAGCGACGATGACTTTGCTCAGCGCAGATCTCGACAATCCGTACGGATATGGCCGCGTGATTCGCAAAGGCAAAGTGGCGGACGTGCAGGCGATTGTCGAGGAAAAGTCGGCGAGTGCGCAGCAGAAAAAGATCCGTGAGATTAATTCCGGATTCTATGCATTCGACGTGCCCGCTTTGTATGAGCACATTGGTCAGCTATCAACTGCGAATCCTCATGGCGAGTATTACCTCACCGACATGGCGGACGTGTTTCACCGGGCGCGCAAGAAGGTGGTCGCGATCAAGACGGAAGACGCGGGCGAGGTGCTCGGCAGCAACACACGCGCGGAGATGATGATGCTCGATGCGCGGCTGCGGCTGGCAAAGTGCCGCGAACTGCTGGATGCGGGCGTTACCGTTTTTTATCCACACACCTGCGTGATCGACAGCGAGGTGGAGGTGGGAGCTGATACGGTCATCGAACCATTTGTGCAATTGCTGGGTCCGACGAAGATTGGCGCCGATTGCCGCATACGCTCTTACAGCATTATTGAAAATTCGATCATCGGTGACCGGGTCACGGTGCGACCGGGAACACTGATGGAAGACTCGCGGGTCGACATGGGCGCGGTCATAGGGCCGTACACGCACATGCGTCCGGGAAGTGAAGTCGGAGAAGGCGCGCACCTCGGAAATTTCGTCGAGACCAAGAAAGTCAAGCTGGGCAAGGGTTCGAAGGCGAATCACCTCACGTATCTCGGCGATACGGAAATTGGCGAGGGCGTGAACATCGGCGCGGGCACGATTACCTGCAACTATGATGGGGTGAACAAGCATCGAACGGTGATCGAAGATGGCGTGTTCATCGGCAGCGATTCGACGCTCGTCGCTCCAGTAAATATTGGCCGCGGCGCTTATATCGCGGCCGCGAGCTGCATCACCGAAGACGTGCCGGCGGATGCGCTGGCGCTGGGACGAGCGCGGCAGAGCGTCAAAGAAGGCTGGGCGCGGGCGAAACGGGAAGCGCAGAAGGACAGAAAAGGGTCGGTCGGTCCAAAGCGCTGATATGTGGCGAATCCCACCCTTGCGCAAAGAACGCGCAAGCCCGCGGAGGAAACAAGCGCCGATACTCCGCTCGCGAAAGGAATAGACTGAGTCCGAAGCGAAACCATGACGCCGAATTCTCCAATTCAGGAAAAATCTCCTGTCCGCTACGACGTTTCCCTGCTGACGGCGGAAGATTTTTATTTGTTCAATGAAGGCAGCCACTACCGGATTTACGAAAAGATGGGCGCGCATCCCGTGGAATCGGACGGAACTGCGGGCACCATTTTCGGTGTTTGGGCGCCCAACGCGCGCAGGGTATCGGTGGTCGGCGACTTCAATGGTTGGAATCCGCAATCGCATCAACTACAGGCGCGCGGCTCGTCGGGAGTCTGGGAAGGTTTTATTCCTGGGATCGGCAAGGGCACGCTGTACAAGTTCCACATTAACTCGAATGCAGAAGGGCACGAGACTGAAAAAGCCGATCCGGTGGCCCTTTTCAGCGAGAAGCCTCCACGCACTGCTTCGGTGGTTTGGAATCTCGACTACACATGGAATGACTCCGCTTTTCTCGAAACACGCGCGGCCGCGAACTCGCTGCATGCGCCGATTTCAATTTACGAAGTTCACCTGGGTTCGTGGATGCGCATTCCCGAAGAGGGCAACCGTTCGCTGAGTTATCGCGAGATTGCGCCTCGACTTGCTGACCACGTCAACAAACTCGGCTTCACGCATGTCGAACTGCTTCCGATCATGGAGCATCCTTTCTACGGTTCGTGGGGATATCAGACGACCGGCTACTTTTCTCCGACGGCGCGGTACGGCACGCCGCAGGACTTCATGTACCTGGTCGACTATCTGCATCAGCACGGCATTGCCGTGATTCTCGACTGGGTGCCATCGCACTTCCCTTCCGACGGGCACGGGCTGGCGTTTTTCGACGGCACGCATTTGTTCGAGCATTCTGACGCGCGGCAGGGATTCCATCCTGACTGGAAGACGTTCATCTTTAATTATGGACGCAGCGAGGTTCGCAGTTTTCTGATGTCGAGCGCGATGTTCTGGCTCGACAAGTATCATGCCGATGGACTACGCGTGGACGCCGTCGCGTCGATGCTCTATCTCGATTATTCGCGCAAGGCGGGGGAGTGGATTCCGAACAAGTACGACGGGCGCGAAAATCTCGAGGCGATTGATTTTCTACGCCGTTTCAATCTTGAGGCTTATAAAGAGCACCCGGATATTCAGACCTACGCTGAAGAATCGACCTCGTACCCAATGGTCTCGCGGCCTACGCATTTGGGCGGGCTTGGTTTTGGCTTGAAATGGGACATGGGGTGGATGCACGACACGCTGCAATATTTCAGCCAGGATCCGATTCATCGCCAGTATCACCATAACAAGCTCACATTTCGCATGCTGTATTCGTTTCAGGAAAATTTCGTGTTGCCACTGAGCCACGATGAAGTGGTGCATGGAAAAGGTTCGCTGATCGGCAAAATGCCGGGCGATGAATGGCAGAAATTTGCGAATCTGCGATTGCTCTATGCCTATATGTTTGCGCAGCCGGGGAAGAAACTGCTCTTTATGGGCGACGAGTTTGGCCAGGTCAGCGAGTGGGGGCACGATCGCAGCCTCGACTGGGACGTGCTGCAATATCCGGTGCATCGCGGCCTCATGAACTGGGTCGAGCAACTCAACCGCCTCTATCGCAACGAACCAGCGCTGCACTGGTTCGATAACGATCCTAACGGCTTTGAATGGGTGGATTGCAACGACGCGCCTCTGAGCGTGGTGTCGCTGCTCCGCAAAGGCAAGCCGGACGAAGAACCTATACTCATTGCGTGCAATTTCACGCCGGTGCCAAGGTTGAAATACATGGTGGGCGTGCCGTCGGGCGGGTATTGGAGAGAACTTCTCAACAGCGATGGCCAGGAATACGGCGGGAGCGGCATGGGGAACATGGGAGGCACGGAAGCTCTGGCGGAAAAAACCCACGGACGGCCGTTTTCTCTGCGGTTGACGCTGCCGCCGCTGGGGGCGCTGTTTTTGAAGAGGGGGTAGGTCATCGCAACGACCTAGAAGTGCCGACGATTCATTTTCCTCTTCCTCCCGACAAGTGAACTCAATATATAATCGTGCCGTTTTTCGAACACGGCGGAGGGTTCAACGGGAATGAGGAGATGGGCGCTACTGATCATTCCGGTGGTTCTGGCTAGCCTTTGGGCGACAGCGGATACGGTTAAATTCAGCTGGGTAAAGATACGACGTGCCAAGAATGATCACAGCCGCTTGCTGGTGGAAAAAGACGGCGATTTGCGGTTCGACGATACAGCTCGAAAACTTACCTTCCAGAGCGAAGCCGGCGACGATGTCGCAATCGGTTATGACGATATTACGAAGGTGGTTTTCGAGAGAACGAGTCGCATTCGAGGCGGACCGGTCACCTACCTAAGCCTCCCTGGAGTGATTGCCGCCGCCCAACATGTGACCGACTGCTGGTTTTATCTTGAGTACAAAAGCGCCGACCACAGCGAATCGGTTCTCTTCGCAATACCGAAGGGGGCATCGGAGAAAGTCGTCGATAAGGCTCGTGATCTCTTCGGCTGGCGCGTCACCATGCCGGAGTTCGAGGAAAAAGGCGCGGAGATCGATCCGAACACGCTTCCTGATTTCAAATCAAAACAGACATTCTCTGACGATAAGAATTATCACCCGCTCCCTGCGGTAAAGGCGGATAAGGCGACCGTAGTAGTCGTTTGCCCTGCGCTTGAAACCCGTTACACAGGTCGCGGCAATCAATTTAAGTTGCACGCCAACGATCGTGTGATCGCAGTGAACCGAGCGGGGACTTATAGCATTGCCTATGTCGATCCCGGGAAATACAAGCTTGTTTCTCAGTCAGAAAATGCAAATGGCTTTGAAATGCAATTAGAAGCCGGCAAGCAATACTACTTCCTTCAGAACACGTTCCAGGGCGTATTAAGGTGGGATACAGGATTGTCGCGGAACAGTGCTGAGCTTGTGATGTATGAGCTGAATGGTGCTTACTATTCGGAGTGGCGGCGGAAGTAACGGTATGGATTTTGGCGCAGATCAGCGTTAGCACTAGAGGCCGCGCTTAGTTCCCACCTTCTCTCATGCTATCCTCGCATTTGAGTCAACCTTTGCGGATGCGCATCCTTACGCGCTACATCCTGGGAGAAGTCGTCTCCTACGCCTTGATCGGCGCGGCGGTTTTCACTTTTGTTCTTTTCACCCGCGATCTCGGCCGCATCCTTGAACTCGTCGTCCGCAACAGCGCTCCGCTTCCCAGCGTTGCCGAGGTTTTTTTCTTCACTGTCCCGGTCGCGCTCACTTACACGATTCCGATGGGCGTGCTGCTGGGAATCCTGATTGGGCTCAGCCGCCTCGCCGCGGACAGCGAGATTACCGCCATGCGCGCTAGCGGGCTCGGTGTGTGGACTTTTCTCCGCGTGATCTCGATTTTTGTGCTGGTGGCGTGGCTGCTGGCGCTTGGCAACAGCGTTTATCTGGCTCCGCGGTCGCTGGCTGCGCTTGCACAACTCGAAGATAATCTCAAATCCTCGCAGGCGTCGTTTGAGGTTCAGCCGCGGGTGTTTTATGAGGGATTTCCCAAGCTCATCCTTTATGTGCAGGACGTCAAGGCTATGTCGGGCGGCGCGTTGTGGAAGGGTGTATTTCTCGCCGATTTGACCGACCCGGCAGCACCGAGTATCACGCTGGCGCGCGAGGGGTTGCTGGTCAGCCAGGGAGCGGACACTCTCGACCTGCATCTGACCAATGGTTCGACGCACGAAACCGATCCCAAGAATCCTGACCAGTATCAGATTTCTACCTTCAACACTACCGACATTCCGCTGCAGGTTCCGACGGCGCAGAGCACTCAGGATAATCAACCTGTAACGCTCGGCGAGATCAAAATTGGCGACCTGCTGCGGACAGCGCGAACCGCCGACCCGCTCACGCGGCGTTGGGACTTGATCGAATTTAATCGCCGATTGGCCTTGCCGACGGCTTGCATTGTGCTTGCGCTGGTCGGCATTCCGCTTGGCCTTTCGTCGAAAAAGGGCGGCAAATCGAGCGGGTTTGTCATGACCATTCTGCTCGTGTTTGTCTACTATTCGGTTTCTCTGATCGGAGTTTCTTTTGCGAAGCAGGGGCGAGTCTCGCCGGCCGCCGGCGTCTGGCTCGCCGACTTCGTTTTTCTTGTGGGAGGAGTTTTCCTGCTCTGGCAGTCGGAGCGCCGCCCGATCGAACTGGCCGGGTTGCGGTCATGGTTTAAAGCATCGGCGTTTAAGGCGTCATCATCCGGAACTTCATCGCCGGAGATGTCGGCTGCGAAAACTACGGGGCTGGCGCGGAATGGCAATTTAACGCGCGCTGCGATGCGCGGCAGTGCGGGCACCAGTCGCGCTTTCCGGCGGCGCTGGTTCAATCTGCACTTCCCTACTATCCTCGACGATTACGTGCTGCGCGGCTTTGCGTTTTATTTTGCGCTGATTGTCGCTGCTTTTCTCACGCTGCTGCTGGTGTTCACGCTGTTCGAATTGTTGAGCGATATCTTGCGCAATCAGATTTCGCCGCTCACGGTGGGCGAATACCTGCTGAACGTCGTACCTTATTTTCTTTACAGCACCACTCCGCTCAGCATGCTGCTGGCGGTGCTGGTGACGTTTGGATTGCTGCAGCGGTCCAATGAAATCACTGCGATCAAAGCGACCGGCATCAGCCTTTACCGCATCATTATCCCGGTGCTCATCGCATCCGCCATGGTTGCGGGCGTGCTCTTTCTCTCCGACCAACTCTATCTGCCTTACACCAACAAACGGCAGGACGCGCTGCGCAATCAGATCAAGGGCAAGCCGGCGCAAACTTATCTGCGCCCTGACCGCAAGTGGATATTCGGTCAGCACAACGATATTTACTACTATCAATTTTTCGATCCTGACCGGAATGTGTTCGACGGCGTCTCGGTGTTTCAGTTCGATCCACACACATTTCAAATCACGCATCGCATCTCTGCCGTCCGCGCCCACTGGTCCGACTCCATGGGCCGCTGGATTTACGAGGAGGGGTGGGAACGCAGTTTGAAGGGCTCCGCCATCGACAACTACCGCAAATTTGATGTGGCTACGTATCCCGAACTGGCCGAGGCGCCCGCTTACTTCAAGAAAGAGATCAAGCAGTCGTCGGAGATGAGCTATGACGAGCTGCGCAATTATATTCACGATCTGGAAGAAAGCGGCTTCGACGTAGTGCGCCTGCGGGTGCAGTTGCAGAAGAAAATTGCCTATCCGCTGATCACGCTGGTGATGGCGGTGATCGCAATTCCTTTCGCGCTCTCCGCGGGCAAGCGTTCAGCGATTGCGGGGGTCGCGACTGCCATCGGCATCGGCGTGGTTTATTGGACGATCAACGGCCTGTTCGAGGCCATGGGCAATCTGAGCCAGCTTCCGCCCGGCGTCGCTGCCTGGTCACCAGATCTGGTCTTTGGGTTTATCGGAGGATATTTGATCCTGCGCATGCCAACCTGAGCAAGATGGCGAATCGGATGATCGGGTCATCGGGTGATTGAAAGTCAAAGGCGCTTGCTGTTGACTTTAGATCGCCCGATGATCCGATGGCCAGATCACCCGCTTACTGCACGGTCATGCCACTCGGCGACGCGGGTGCCAGTACCACGATCTGATTGCCCATCGCCCCATCGGTTGTATTCAGTGTGAGGCCCGTGATATTGCTCGCTCCGTTATTCGATGTAAAGAGAAACTGACCGTAGCCGTTGAAGTTCTGGCCGACGCTATTCACACTGGGCAGGAGAACCAAAGAGACCGGATTGGCACCGGTCGGTGAAGAGGCTGGCGCGAGCGGGCCCAATGTACCGGCCGACGTGTTGATGTGAAATCCGAAGACCTGGCTGGAGAACGCGCTGGCCACGTAGAGGAAATTGTTGGTGGGATCGACCACCATCTGTCCCGGGTATGATCCCGCCGACGTCGGCGCCACGTTGGGGCACGGCGGCGAAGAGCAGGGCTGGACCAGCGGAAGCATCAGATTGTTGATCACGTCCTGCTGCGTGGTGCAGGTCGTATTTTGCACGGTGCAAATCTCGAACGGATAAAGCTGGCCGGCATTATCGTTTTGACTGCCAACATAGACGAAGACGCCACCGGTCTGCTCATTCGCCGGGTTGGTATTGACCGCCTGCACCGAGATGGGATCGACGGCCGCTACCAGATAGGGCGAGCCAACTTGCTCGGTCAGGGCGCCAGATTGACTATTCACCAGATACACGCTCACCGTGTTGTCGTAATGCTGGCTCTGATTGAGGTCGTGGTTGTTAGTGACGAGGAGAAGCTCTTCCGACGATCCCTGCACCGGCGTAAACGTAATTGTTGAAAGCGCACTCGGAACCTTGCTGAGGTAAAAAGGACTGCCGCTGGCCAAAGTTAGAGTGGTTGATCCCGCCTGCATGGCGAACACCGAGATCGAAGGGCAAGCAGTGAAGTTCTCGGTTGTGCTCGGTGGCGCGGGGCAATTCTGGAGGTAGTTGTTCGACGGACTCGGGGGTGAGCCTTTGTCGAGCACGAACAGAAACTGTCCCGAGAGATCGCGCCCCATGAAGATCGCCGAGGCGGCATCATCCACCGGATCTTGAGAGTTGATGGGATTGTTCAGCGGCACCGCTGTGCCGGGCTTCGACAGACTGCCATCCAGGTTGACGGTGTAGGGGTAAATGGTCGGTGGAACGGAGACGGAGGGCAGGCTTGTTTGCGGGTCGATTGCACAGGTTGTCCCTGAGGGCGCCGGCTGGCACGGCACACCCTGGTTCAGAACGAAGGCCGTCGTGCCTCCGGGGCCCATCACGATATTGGCCGGAATTCCGCAAGCCACGGGCGGTGTGTTCTGCAATGTGGGGCAGGTGCTGGCATCGGAGACGGAATTGATCAGCGAGAGGTTTCCGCTATAAAGATCGATAGAGAACGAGCTGACGAAGTTTCCCGTGCCACCTTCTCCCTGGGTCAGCACATATAAGACACCCGCTGGCCGATAGGAAGAACTTCCGCAACTTAATGAAAACAAACTCAGGGCGCATGCACCCGCCAGCGCCAGCACTCCGCCTAATTTTCTCGACATCTATTCTCTATTCTCCGAGGAATCCCATCGCCGCGCTTTTTCGCCGATTGGGGCAGTCAGCCGCTTCTTGTCCACAGGCGCTTCCCTGCCAGCTGTTACGGAAACCGAAGCTTGTGGCTGAAATTAATTTTTGTATCAGGAATGAGCGGGAAGAGCAAACCCGGCAGCCGCCGGAATTCGCATTTCTACCTCTAACCCACCCTCTTTTCGGTTGGATGCGCGAAGTTGCCCGCCGTGCAGCCTGATCGCCCGATCCGCAATCGACAGGCCCAGACCCACGCCCCCCGTCTGCCGGTTGCGAGCATCGTCCAGCCGATAAAAGGGCTCGAAGATCTTGGGCAACGCTTCCACGGGAACACCCGGACCGGAGTCGAGCACGCGAACAATAATTTCCGGTTGCCCGTCCGCCGTCTCCTGCCGTTCCAGTCGCACCTCAACTGTCGTACCTTTGGCAGTATAACGCGTTGCGTTGCGAACGACATTCTCGATTGCGCTGCGCAACAGGTCGGGATCGGCGTCAACGAGAAATTCGTCTGCGGAGTTGCCATTTGTTGCGGCCCTGGCGGCCGCGTCCGTGGTGGCGTCATTGGCGGCGTCAGTGGTAACTCGGCAACCCTGCTCCGGCGTCTCGTATTCGGCGTCTTGGGCCACCTGCTGCACTAATTCGAGCAAGGAGAGGCTGGTCTTGCGCAGACCGTCGGTGCCCGACTCCAGGCGAGCGATAGTCAGCAGCCGCTGGATCAGCTGATTCAGGCGGTCGGCTTCGAGCTCGATGCGCTCCAGTGAAGCTTCGAGTTCGGGAGCGACGTCAGCGCCGGTCTTCTGCCGCGCTAGCCCAAGCGCTACACTCAGGCGGGCGAGCGGCGAGCGTAATTCGTGCGAAACATCTTTCAGCAGCCGCGATTGCGAATCGACCAGACTTTCAATGCGCTCGGCCATGCGATCAAAATCGCGCATCAATTCCGTGAGTTCGTCGCGACGACCTCCGGCTGGAGCGCCCGTGCGAGCCGTCAAATCCCCCGCCGCCAGACTCTGCGCCGCCTGCCGCAAGCGCGTCACCGGACTGGTGATCGACCATGCCAGCAGCCAGCACATCAGCCCCGAGGTGATGATCGCGATGGCAATGCCGAGCAGCGGAACGTCATGCGGCCCGAAAAATACTCTGGGCCCCGGCGGCAGTACCAGTATCAGCGTGTAACGTTTGCCATCCAACGTCAGCGCCTGGCGGATAACGCGATCAGGTAAGAGATAGTCGAGCCAGCCGTGGTGACGCGGCGGGCCGCCACGCATCGGACTGTCGTTTGGCGGACCGCCCGGCCGAACGTCCTCCAAACGCGGCCGCCGTCCCGTGATCTCGTGGCCCGATGGATCAAAAACTGAAGCCCATACATGCTGCGTGCGCCAGAGTTCTTCTACATATTCGTGGGCGGCATGCTCTCCGCCGCTCTGGTAGGCGTTCACCGCTTCGGCCAAAATTTGCGGACTTTCACTCTCAATTCCGTGGCGCGCCGGGCTGAGCGCGATCGTAGCTAAAATAGCCAGCACCACGAACAGCACCTGGGCTGCCCAGAACGACAGAAAGATCTTGAGGAAAAGACTTTTCATTGTGATCGGGTCATCGGGCTATCGGGCCATCGAATCATCGAAAATCCAAGCCTCTGATCTCCGACCATCTGATCACCCGATCGCCCGATTACTTCTTTACCTTCGTCGCCGGCCGCGCGAACATATATCCCACACCTCGAATCGTCTTAATGTGATCGCCGTCTTCTTCGGAGTCGCCGAGCTTCCGCCGCACCTTGCTGACGTGCATATCGATGCTGCGGTCGAAGGGCATGAATTTACGGCTGAGGACGGCATTGACCAGACGTTCGCGCGTCACCACACGCCCCGCCTCACGCAGCAAGACTTCCAGGAGATTAAATTCGACTGAGGTCAGATCGACTGGTTGGCCCGCTCGCGACACGCTGCGAGTTGCGGGATCGAGTTCGACATCGCCCACACTCAGCACTTCCGGCACAGCGTCAGCCGCGCGAACCGGACTGGTGCGGCGGAGGATGGCGCGGATGCGCGCTACCAGTTCGCGCGGGTTAAAGGGCTTCGGAAGATAGTCGTCGGCTCCGATCTCGAGGCCGACGATGCGGTCGACATCCTCGCCGCGTGCGGTGAGAAGCAGCACGGGAATTTTTGAGACGCTGCGAATGCGGCGCAACACTTCAAAGCCATTGATCCCAGGCAGCATCACGTCGAGCACGACCAGTGTGTATTCATTGGTGAGCGCCTGCTGGAG
The DNA here is from genome assembly GCA_963800565.1 of uncultured Acidobacteriaceae bacterium. Lineage (GTDB taxonomy): Bacteria > Acidobacteriota > Terriglobia > Terriglobales > Acidobacteriaceae > Acidiflorens. The sequence continues at coordinate 190,050 of CAWDBM010000004.1, read as the reverse complement.
CCCTTTTTCACCGTCATGAACAGCCTTGAGGCTGAAGCCTTCGGCGGTTAGATACTCCTGCACCAAGCTGCACAGTTCGACATCGTCATCGACAATGAGTACGTGATCCATTCGTTTATTCATCTAACACCTTCGACGGGCGGTACGTAGTAAAGATTTGTGATTAGTTGCAAAAACGCTTTTTGCTCCTGGCTATTAGCTCCTAGCTGAAAGCGAGAGCCAAGAGCGTCTTTTTGCTCTTTACAAAACTTTACCGCGATTGACCGACTCTTTACCTCTTCTTTTATGGAAAAGTGTTCTTATCTGTGTACGACATTCGGGTTGACCCCGAAACCCTACAAGATTTGAACGACCCAAAAGGAGTGCCAATGAAATCTACTCGTAACCGCATTCTCATTATCGGCGCCGCTGTAATGCTCGCGGTGACAGCTGCGATCGCACAAGGCATGCACGGTCACGGCGGCCCGGGCGGCGAATTCCACCGCATGCTCAGGCAGCTTGACCTGACCAGCGATCAACATGCCCAGGTTAAAGCTATCTTTGAAAAAGAGAAGCCCACGCTCCAGCCGCTGATGCAGCAGATGCAGCAGAACCGTCAGGCCATGAAAGCTCTCGAAGCCGCTGGCCCGTTCGACGAAAATAAAACGCGCGCTCTGGCTACGCAGAACTCTCAGACCATGATCGATCTGCAGGTCGAGCACGAGCGTATCAAGTCGGAGATCATGCAGATTTTGACCCCCGATCAGAAAGCGAAGCTGGCTCAAATCGAGGCTAATCACGAGGCGCACATGGGCAAGCATCAGGCGCCGCCGTCCAACTAGATTTGTTGTCAGAGGTGAGCTGTCTCACCTCCGGAGCCGCAGGCAACCGCAGTCTCCGCAAAAGGCTCTCTCCGACCCGGGTGAGGAACTACTGGAAACCTCCATCCTCGCCCGGCCTTTTTTCTCATTCTTCAGAAATCAAAGATGAAGAATGCGGGCACGGAGCAAGTGAATGGAAGGCGCCGACCTGCTCTACTCGGGATTGATGTTTACCGCCGGGATACTTTCGCTGTGGACGGCTCTGCTGCTCACTGCCGTATTTGTTTTCCTGGCCCCTTCGCCGCGAAAATCCGCTCCCCGCGCTGCTACAATCTCACTAAGCCGTAACCGTGCCGCTTATCACAACGACGCTTATCAAGACCATGGTGCCGAAGAAGCTGCGCCCCCTCGTTCCCTATCTCAAGCATCACCGCACCGGTCTGCTTCTGGGCGGACTCTGCGTTTTATTCAATAACGGCGTCTGGATTCTCTTTCCGCAGGTCTTGCGCCGCGCCATCAACGACCTCAATACCGGAGTTACCCGCCACAAGCTTCTTACTTACTCGCTCATCATCATTGGTATCGCCCTTATTAAGGGCATCTTCCAGTTTTTGACGCGATGGGTGGTCATCGGAATCTCTCGCGATATCGAATTCGATCTGCGCAATGATCTATTTGCGCACCTCGAACGCCTGTCTTATTCCTACTATCAGCGCAATCGCACCGGCGACATCATGGCGCGCGCGACGAATGACCTCAACGCCGTCCGCATGCTGCTCGGCCCCGCGATTATGTACTCGGCCAATACCATCGTCTTCACCGCCGGCGCACTCGGGTTCATGCTGGCCATCAGCCCCAAACTCACCATCTTTGCTTTTCTGCCGCTGCCCATCGCCAGCGTCCTGATCCAGTATTTCGGCCGCCGCATTCACGAGCGTTTTGAACGCATTCAGGCTATGTTCTCTGACATCTCTGCACGCGCGCAGGAGAATTTCTCAGGTGCGCGCGTCATCCGCGCCTACGTGCAGGAGCAGTTCGAGATTGCGGCCTTCGAGAATGCCAATCAGGAATACATTCGCCGCAGCCTCGGGCTGGTCCGGCTGATGGGGATGCTCTGGCCAACGCTCGAACTCATGCTCGGCGCGGCGGTGGTCATCGTGCTGTGGATGGGCGGGCGGGAAGTTATAAACGGCCACACCGACGTACGCCTGGTCTCTTATTTGGGTACCGTAACAACCCTTTCCCTCAATGGTTCAATGGACGTCGGCGCCTTCGTCGCTTTCAACACTTACATGATGCAACTGACCTGGCCGGTCATCGCGCTGGGGTGGGTGATTAATATTTTCCAGCGCGGCACCGCATCGATGGTGCGGATCGAAGAAATCTTGGCGCAAAAGCCAGAGATCGCAGATGTGGACCAAGCTTCGAGCCACGAGCCGCGAGCTACGAGCAAGCAGGTTGCTCGAAGCTCGCAGCTCGAAGCTCGCGGCATGCTTGGAGAGATCGAATTCCGTAATCTCAACTTCGCCTACAGCGGCACGCCCGTTCTCAAAGACATCAACCTGCGCATTCCGGCTGGATCAAGCCTCGCCATCGTCGGACCTACCGGGTCGGGCAAGACAACCTTAGTCAGCCTTATCCCCCGTATCTACGATGCCGCGCCCGGTGCTGTTCTCATCGATGGCCGCCCGCTGCGCGAATTTCCTCTCGACTCCCTGCGCCGCAACATCGGATTTGTTCCGCAGGAGACTTTCCTCTTCAGCGACACCATCCGCGAAAATATTGCATACGGCGTCGCACGCGAAGACGCTACTCCGTCGCTCGACGAGATCAAGGCCGCCGCCGAAGCGGCCAACATTGCGCAGGATATCGAGAGCTTCCCCGAAGGCTATGACACCACCGTCGGCGAGCGCGGCATCACACTCTCCGGAGGGCAGAAGCAGCGCACCGCCATCGCCCGCGCCCTGCTGCGCAGCCCAAGCATTCTTATTCTCGACGACGCGCTTTCCAGCGTCGACACGCACACCGAAGATAAAATCCTCAACCATCTCCGCGAAATCATGCGCGGACGCACCACCATCTTCATCTCCCACCGCGTGTCGACCGTGCGCAACGCCGACGCTATCGCCGTCCTCCATCAGGGACGCATTGTCGAACTCGGCACCCACGATCAACTCATCGCCCGCAACGGCTATTACACCGACCTCTATAACAAACAGTTACTGGAAGAAGAGTTGGCCGAAGTTTAAAGTTTCAGAGTTTCAAGGTTTCGGGGCTTCAGGGTTTCTAAGAGTAAGCAGCTGCCTGGCTCCGCTCTGGAGCTTTTTACGAACTTAAATTCTCAAATAAGTTTTCCGCCATACAACCCCGGCAGGAATAACTTGCTCAGACAAGGAGAAGCATGGATAATGCTTCCGAGTAAGTTCCCCGACAATTTCTGTTGCGCCACGGAGTTACCATGCGAAACGCTGGTTCGGCCCTGCTGCCCTCGTGTAATTTTTCGACGGTTTGCGTTGCGATTGTGATTGCCTGTCTGCTGGTTATTTCCAGCCCACTGCTGGCCCAGCAGGCGCCCGTGCTGATTACCCAACCGATTGATAACTCCGTGCGTACCGTTTTGACAGGCAACGTTCATCCGCTGGCTCGCGCCCAATACGATCAGGGGGAAGCGCCGTCCGACCTCGTTCTTCACCGCATGTTGCTGGTCCTGAAGCGCAGCCCGCAGCAGGAGACGGCCCTGCGCCGCCTGATCGAGAATCAACAGAACAAGAAATCACCCAGCTATCATCAGTGGCTGACGCCGTCTGAGTTCGGCACCCAGTTCGGGCCTGCTGATTCTGATATCGCTACTGTTACCCACTGGCTCACCTCCAACGGACTCGCCGTCAACAGCGTCAGCAACGGGCGCACCTTCATCGAATTTGACGGCACCGCCGGTCTCGTCAAGCAGGCCTTCGGCACCTCGCTCCACAGATATCTGATCAAAGGGGAAGAGCACATCGCCAACTCTACCAATCCCTCGGTCCCCACCGCCCTCGCGCCCGTGATCGCCGGGTTCGATTCGCTTCATGACTTCCGCCGCAAAGCGCAGAACGTGTACGTTGGCCGCTATGATTTCAAGAAAAAACAACTGGAGTCGCCCGCACCGAGTTACACCTTCAACTCCGGAGGGAACACTTTCTACGCGCTGGGCCCGTACGACTTCGCCACCATTTATGACGAATTGCCGCTCTGGAATGCCACCCCTGCGATCAACGGTTCGGGAGTGACGATCGCCATCGTCGGGCGCACCGACATCAATCCAAACGACGCCACGACGTTTTGGAGCCTCTTTGGCCTCGACGGCACACACGCTCCCCAGCCCACCCTCAACATCATTACTAACGGGCCCGATCCCGGATTCACCCCGGATGAACCTGAAGCCGACATCGACACTCAGTGGTCAGGCGCGGCTGCGCCGGGGGCGACCATCGATTTTGTAACTTCCGAATCCACGGAGACGACCGATGGCATCGACTTGTCCGCCCTTTTCATCGTCGACACAAACTTGGCTCCCGTCCTGAGCGAGAGTTATGGCTCTTGCGAATACTTCGGTGCCGGTAACTTCTACGGCCCGCTTTGGGAACAGGCCGCGGCACAGGGGATCAGTGCCATGGTCTCCACAGGTGACAACGGTTCTGCTGGCTGCGACGATCCCGATACAGAAGCAATCGCAGTAAACGGCAAGAATGTGAATGGTATAGCTTCCACACCCTGGAACGCTGCCATTGGCGGAACGGATTTCAATCAGCCGACTCTAGCCGAGCTCAACACGTACTGGAGCGCCTCGAATGCAGCCATCACTCAGGAATCCGCTAAGTCCTACATTCCCGAGTTGACCTGGAACAACTCCTGCGCCAATCCCCTTTTGCAATTGCTGAGCGGAGGGTCCACGAACCCGTTAACTAACTGTAATAACCCGAACTTTGCGGGGTTTATCGATATTTCTGGCGGCAGTGGCGGCGCGAGCGGCAGCGGATTCGGGGCCGGATTGGGCTGGCTCAAACCCACCTGGCAGACAGGGACCGGTGTTCCGAACGATACTGCCCGAGACTTGCCCGACGTCTCTCTATTCGCCAGCAACGGATTCCTGGGAAGCTTCTACGTCATCTGCCAAAGCGATTACAGCCCTGGCAATGGAAGCGAGTGCACGCTTAGCGACCTCGTCGGTTACGGCGGTACGTCGGTGGCCTCGCCCGCGTTCGCCGGCATCATGGCCCTGGTCAACCAGAAGTGGGGACTGCAGGGAGTGCCGGGACTGGTGCTTTACAACCTGGCTTCGAAACAACCGACCGCATTTCACGACCTGAACGTCGTCAGCGGAACAAGCAACAGCCCTTCCTCCAATGCTGTGCCATGCGAGAACGGCAGTACCAGCGACTGTACCGCCGGGCAATCCTATGGAGTGCTCAATGGGTACTCCACGAACGCGGGTTATGATCTGGCCTCCGGCCTCGGTTCTGTCGACGCCAACGTGCTGGTCACGAACTGGGACAAGGTGACGTTCACCCCCACGACCACCACCTTGCAATTGAATGGTGGTTCTGCGGTGAACATCACGCACGGTGCCTCGGTGACGGTCAAGGTGACCACGGCTCCAACCTCTGGCTCCGGCAAGCCAACCGGCGATGTCGCCCTGCTGGTCAGTCCGGGTACGCCCGGCAATCCGGGGATCGATTTTGACACGCTAAGTAGCGGCACCATCACATGGTCAACCACATTGCTGCCCGGCGGGACTTATCCGATCATCGCGCACTACGCAGGCGACACAACCTTTGGTGGCAGCTACTCAACTCCATCGGCAAACGTCACCGTCAATCCGGAGGGTAGCTCGGTCTATATGCCGGGAGTTGTCACCGCCACTGGCGTTTCGAACTCGGTCGTTTACGGGACCGGCGAGGCTGACCAGTATTTGCTACGGGCTGATGTGCAGAATTCGCATGTCCCGCCACAGTTTTGCACCAAAGAGGCCGAGGGCGAGATTGCCTGTCCGACGGGTACGATCAACTTCACCGACAACGGCAATGTTCTAGACGCGAGCCCCTACAAACTTAATAGCATGGGATACACCGAAGATCAGTCGATCCAACTCACCGGAGGATCGCACACGCTAGTCGCGACCTATAGCGGCGATCCGAGTTACAAAGCGAGTAACACCAGCACTACCGTTACCGTCAGCAAGGCAACCACTGCGATCTCCAATCTCGCCTCGACTCTGACTTCGGTGAGTGCAGGGCAGCAATTCACGCTCACAGCTACGGTGACCAGCCCATCGAGCTACGGCGTGGCCCCGACCGGCAACGTGGTCTTTCTGGCTAATGGAACCGCGCTGACAGGCACAGTTTCCTATTCGCCGGTAAACGGAAACCTCAACAACTCGATCCCGGCCTCTCTTGGCGCGAGTCTGACGACCTCTCTCGGCACGCCCGGAACGTATGCCATCACCGCCACGTATGCGGGCGATATCAATTACTCAAACGTTACGCAAAGCACGCCCGCAGTAAGCATCACGGTGGCGTCGCCATCCTTTACGCTGTCTGCGGCACCCACCAGTGTGTCGATTACTCCGGGCGGCGCGGGAGGCACGAGCGTTATCACGGTGGCCGATCAAGGTGGATTTAGCGGGAGCGTGGCCCTGGCTGCCTCCGGCCTGCCGAACGGGGTCACTGCAAACTTTAACCCAACCAGCACTACCAGCACGAGCACCCTGACGCTGACGGCGAGCGGTTCCGCCGCGGCTGGCGGGCCCACGACGGTGACCATCACCGGAACATCGGGCAGCCTCACTGCAACCACTACGGTTGCGCTCACGGTCAGTCAGGATGTTTCGGTACCGCCGACTCTTACAAATCCGGCGACTGCTGAAGCCGGCCAATCTACCTCGACAAGCATGACTCTTTCGCCGGTCGGCGGAGGCAACTTTACCAGCAATGTAACCTACACATTGTCGGGACTGCCCGCGGGCGCAACCTCCTCCTTCTCCCCTCTCAGTCCGATCGCTTCAGGAAGCGCGGCGACCACCGTAATGATCACGATTAAAACCGCAGGTCCGTTCAGCGGAACTGCAGGTGGCGTTAAACGCGGCGAAACTCAACGCAAACTTATCGGCCGGAAACAACAGTTATGGCTGCCGTTGAGCTTGCCTCTGGCCGGCATAGTAATGGTGGGTCTATTCGGTGGGGGTCTGCCGCGCCGCTACAGAATTGTCGGGCTGTGTCTGGCTCTGACTATCATCGGATTCCTGGTGGCCTGCGGTGGAGGGAACTCGTCAACGCCGCCGCCGTCTGTTGTCACGGTGAGTCCGAGTTCGGTGACTACGCTCTATCCAAGCCTTGCGGGAGCGCCAGCCCAGACGCAGCAGTTCTCGGCGACGGTCAGCAACTCGACCAGTCAGACCGTGACTTGGGCGGCCGGCGGTGTCGCTGGCGGGAACGCAACGGTTGGCACAATCGACTCCACCGGGCTTTACACCGCGCCAGCTACGTTGCCCACTCCTGCGAACGTGCAAGTCACCGCCACGTCGGCGGCGACGACCACTCCGGGTACAGCTACGGTTAGTTTGCTAACGCCGACGCCCGCGGGACCGTCTCTTATTACCGTGACAGTCACAGAGGGGACGCTTCCTCCGCACACCACAACATTCACCCTGACGGTAACCGATTAACCGGCAGATTAACTCAATCGTTTCGGGCACGCCTTCGGGCGTGCCTTTTTTCTTTGCTGTGCCCTAATTCTGCGCGCGGCGAATCGTAGCGCCGCCGTCTCGGCGGCTGTCCGGTCGGCGCCGCGCCCGCCGCACCGAGGGCGAGGACGCCCTCGGGACAGCCGGCACGATGCCGGCGCTACTTGTCCAGGAACATGCGCAGTCGACGCCCGCATTGTGTATTCTGAACATTCGGTATTTGCCGGTGCGAGCGATCCTATGCCTGACCAACCCGAGCCAACTTCCGAGGTGCTCGCGCGCCAGCAAGCCGAGCTTGATCGGCTGAGGGAGGCGTTTGAGTTGCTGGGCATCAATGCCTGCCACTGGTGCCATAAGTATTATCGGCGGGCTGAGCCGGGTGCGCTGTTCGACACCGGCGGCGGCAAACTGGTTTGCTATGGATGCATTTCTAAGTGGTGGCCGCACTGCTGCGCTCAACTTACTAGCAAGGAACGCGAAGACCTGGAAGGCAAGTTAGTCTTCTGGCTCAAGGCGACGCATAACGCCGAAGTATTTAAAGATCCGGCGAAGCTTCCGGACACCTCGTTGCAGGAGTTGCACCTGGTGGCGCAATGCCTGGAATGCCGGGGCACGGGTAAGTCGCTCGGCGAAGCTACATGCCGGTTCTGCACGGGCCGCGGAACGGTGTGGGTAATCGTTTCGCGCAAGCAAATTTAGACGCAGAATTTACGCGCGGGAGTTACGGGCAATAGACAGACGCAGAAAAGCCGGTTTCGGTTGTGACTGCTACTGCGATTTCTATTGCAGGCGCACGATCCAAACATCAGATCGCGGGTCATTTCCCCAGAAGGTGCCCAGCTGCAAATCCCAGCTCGATGAGAAGCTGAAGAAGCGGCCGTCGATCGAGATGTTGCCGTAAGGCTGGCTCCAATAAAATTTCGGATTCCACACGGCGCGATTATGCGCGAAGCGCCAGATGGTCGGGGCGAGGCCGTCGGTTTCCATGCAGAACACTTCCCCGTCAAACGGTTGTTTGACGTCTTCGTCCCCGTGCGGGCTATAAGTCGAACCGCAGACAGGTACGTTACCGCTCAAGGCTCCGTTAGACCACGCCCAGGCCTTCTCCATGCCCTTGTAGTAAGGTTGCGGGAAAGGACTGATTAGCGGAGTAAAGTTGGTGAGATCTCCGAGCGGACGCGAGAAGGCATTCAGCTCATCAAGGATATCGGGCGCGTTGACGTAGGAGTTATTGCCGATGGCTCCGTAGCCGCTGCAATCCGGGCCGGGCTTCTCGAAGTCGCAGGGGGAGAGGTTGAGGGTTGTAACATCCCAGACATAAAAACCAAATCTGCCGACGCCGATTCTTACATACTGTCCATTGCCGGAGATCTTTACGTGGTCGACGTTGTATCGATCGGGAATCGACACCTGGCCGACGGCCCCCCACGCTCCACCAACCTGGCCGGTCTGTGTGTTATACCAGCGGCAGCCGAGTTGCTGGTCATAGACAATCACGAAGGGGCGATGGCCGGCGGAGTTTCCGCCCGCTGAAATCACTACGCGACTGTCGTCGTTCGCAACCGTGGAGTCGCTGCTCGATTGCGTCGGGCCGGCGACGAGAGGCGGCACCGTTCCGCACTTCGTCGTATCGTAGAGCGGCGTCGTTTGGCCGGTTGAGAATCGATAGGTGGTGATGACAAGAGGCTCCTTGGGCGCGGTGCCATACATCAGGTCGGGATCGACGAAGCTGAAGGTAGGACCTTCACGCAAGGGCACGGCCAGCGCTCCGCCGGAGCCAGCTCCGGGAAGCGGGCTGACAGTCATGGTGTCGGGATCGAAAGCAAAAGCAAGATTCAGCGAGTCGCCACCCGCAACCACATAGAACTTGCTGTCGTCCATCGCCCATTCATTGACGTCGCTGTCGGGGTTCAGGAAGAAGTCGAAGGGCAGTTTCGGATTTGTATTCTCGTCGGTGATGCGAACCATGGTTCCCCCGAGATCGGGATCCTGGAAGGGGGTATTCGCAGCGGGGGGCATCATCGGAGTCTTGGGGTAGAAATCACGATTGGTGATTGCCTGAGGATAGGGTTGGACGCCCTGGGCAAACAGGCATGCGGACAGAACAGGAAGGGCAAGGAGAGAGAACGCGGAACGGCAAAACATGACACTCCTCCTGGACTTGGAGCGGGACAGGAGCGCCAGAATAACATGATCTGGAGCGGGGATGCACGTTAACGTGAACGAGGCGGCTGGTTGCGCAAGCAATTTCACTCTTCGCTACAACGCTTCATTTCTGCGATCTCATTTCAGTGCTTCTATCAGGTCTACTTTCATGGTGCGCCGCGCCGGCAGATAACTCGCGAACATGGCGATGCAGAGAAACAGCAGCGGCGTGAGAAGGAAAGTGATCACGTCGATCGATCCGACACGGTAGAGCATGCTTGACATCAGGCGGGTAAGCAAGAGCGCCGATATCAAACCCAGAACAATTCCGGCAACTGCGAGCGTGAGTCCCTGGCGCACGACGAGGCGCAGAATGTCCGCGCGTTCCGCGCCGAGCGCAAGGCGGATGCCAAATTCCTGGCGGCGCTGCGCTACCGAATATGACAGCACGCCGTAGATTCCGAGGATGGCTAGGGCGAGCGCGGTGGCGGAAAAAACGCCGAGTAGCAGCATGGTGAAGCGTGGCTGCGAACGCGACTCGTCCATGATCTCCTCGACGGTTTGAATATGAGTAATCGGCTGGTCGGGGTCGACCTCCGCAACCTGCGCCCGCACGGCGGAGATTATGCTGCGCGGCTCGACGGCGGTCCGCACCAGCAGATTCATATCTCCCCAGGGCAATTGCGGAAACGGGAGATAGAGCTGTGGCTGCGTGTCCTGGTCAATGCCTTTGTTCTTCATATCCGCGGCGACGGCAATTACCTCGGCCGGAACCGTGGCGCGCCCGACAACGATATGCTTGCCAAGCGGATTCTGATTGGGCCAGAAGCGGCGAGCGAAAGTCTCATTCACGATTACCACCTTCGGCGAGTCGGTTTTATCCGCGGCGGTGAAATCGCGGCCGCTGCGCAGCGGAACGCGCAACGTCTGGAACCACCGCGGGCTGATGGCTTCGATGTCGATGAACGGACGCTGAGAGAGTGGCACGTCGGGTTGACCCTCCGGCAATACAGGAGTGATGCGTATCCAATGCAGCGGCAATGTGGCAGAGGTGGCAGCGGTACGCACTCCGGGCAGCACCGACACGCGGCGCACCACTTCGTCGAAGAATGCCATCTGCTGCTCCGCTTTCGCGTACTTCACCGTAGGCAGCGAAAGATTCATGGTGAGTACGTTACCGGCATCAAAACCGGGGTCGACGCGCAGCAGTTGCATGAAGCTGCGCAGCAGTAGTCCCGCGCCGATGAAGAGCAAAAGTGAGAGCGCCACCTGGCCGATCACTAGCAGATTTTTCATCTGCGCCCGCGTGTGCCCAGTCGAAATGCCCCGGCCTTCATCGCGCAAAGTTGTGTTGGGATTGGTTCGCGCCAGCTGCAGCGCGGGAAAGGTCCCGAAAATAATTCCGGCGGCAACCGAAACTGCCAGCGTGAAAAGCAGAACGCGCAGATCGACGCCGATCGGAATACCTTCCGGAATCTGGCTCGCTCCCCAGGTAAGCAATGCGCGCGTCGCGGCCCAGCTCAATCCCACGCCGAGCACGCCCGCCGAGAGCGCGAGCAGCATGCTCTCGGTAAGGAGTTGCGCAACCAGCCGGCCGCGGCTTGCGCCTAGCGCAGTACGCACGGCAATTTCTTTTTTTCGCGCCAGCGCGCGCGAAAGCAGCAGGCTCGCAACATTGGCGCAGGCAATCAGCAGCACAACCGCAACGGCGGCGGAGAGCACCAGCACTTTGCCGCGCACGTCGGCCACAACCAGATTGCGCAGGCCCTCCGCCGACAGAACGATCGAGGCATCGGCATCGGGCGCGGTGGGATACTGTTTTCGATAGCGCTGGCTGAGCACGGCGAGCTCAGCATTCGCTTGCGCCAATGTTGTTCCCGAGCGCAGTCGCGCCGCCATCTGGAGATAGCCTACGCCCGAACGGAGCCGCTGCGGCGTCATCAGCGAAAACTCGAAATAGCGCGGCATCCAAATGTCGGCTCGGCCAACGAAGGGAAACTGAATATTGCCAGGCAACACGCCGACGACGGTCGACGGGGCAGCATCGAGCGTCACGGTCCGGCCAATGATGTTGGGATCGCTGTTAAAGCGACTGCGCCACATCGCATCGCTGAGGACAACCACCGGCTTGCCTTCGGGACGGCCTTCCTCTTCCGTAAAAAGTCGTCCGAGCTCCGGCTGCACTCCGAGCATGGAGAAAAAACTTGGCGACACCCGCGCCACCGGCACCTGGAGCGGCTCGCCGGAGCCGGTCAGATTCAGGTTGTCGTTCGCCCAAACCGCGACCGACTCGAACGAGCGGTTAGAATCGCGCACCAGTTCGTAGCAGAGCAACGTGCCGGGACGGCCTTTGCTGTCGTCCTGCTCGACCACGCTGACGAGTTGGTCGGGCTCGCGATACGGAAATGGCCGCAGCAGCAGCGCGCTGGTGACCGTGAAGATCGCAGTATTGGCGCCGATTCCGACCGCCAATGTGATGACCGCTGCCAACGTGAATCCTGGATTCTTGGCGAGCATCCGGAAGGCGAAACGAAGGTTGCGAAGGAGTGCCTGCATGCTGCAGGAAATTATAAGGCGGAAAACATTGGAGGCGGAGTGTGAAACTTCAGGCACACGAGGCGCAGCGGGAGTCCGGGAGGAATGCAGCTGAAGAGGAGATCAAGCGCGGAAGACGTGGTGCTGAAGTCTTGATACCGGCGAACGAGCCCAGAAGCAAAAGACCTGCCGCACTATCCCGCGGATAGAAGCAGTGGGCAGGTCACAGATGATGGCTCGCGGTTTAAGCCCGGCAGGATTGCTACATCGAGGTCGACATTCTTAGGGCGTCCCCCTACTCGGGCAATTCTTGCTGACCTTCGATCCTGAATTCTTGCTCCGCATGAGCAGAAGCTGTTCCCGGCTGTCCCCCTCCTACGGAAATGCGATAGGTTCCGGTGGCAACAAGTCGATCTCCCTTTTCATTCACCATGCTCAAGTCGCGCGCGTCGAGAGTAAAGTGGACATGCTTGGTCTCTCCAGCCGCGACCTGCACCCGCATGAAGCCGCGTAAAGCGCGAATCGGAGCTATGGGAGACTTTGGAAAGCTCAAATAGAGTTCGACTATTTCATCACCTTTTCGCAGGCTCACGTTCTTTACATCCGCATCGACACGCAAGGGATCGCCGGCTTTCAGCTGGGTTGCAGACAGCTTCAAATTGCTGTACTCAAATTTCGAATAACTGAGTCCGAATCCGAAGCCGTAGAGAGGCTCTCCGCTGAAGTAGCGGTAGGTGCGATTTTTCATGGAGTAGTCTTCAAAGGTGGGTAACTGCTCGACACCTTTGTAAAAAGTGATGGGCAACCGGCCCGCCGGATTGTTCACTCCCGCCAGAGTTTGGGCGATGGCGCTTCCGCCTTCCTCGCCTGAATACCAGGCATCGACAATCGCGTTCGCGTGTTCACTCGCCCAATTTACCGAGAGCGCGCTGCCATTCATCAGTACCACGACGACCGGCTTGCCGGCGGCTTTCAACGCCTCGAGCAGGTCCTCTTCATCCTTTGGCAGATCGAGGCTGGTCCGATCGCCTCCTTTAAAGCCGGGCACATCGACCTTCATCTCCTCGCCTTCAAGTTGGGAAGTAATGCCGACGACGGCTACAACAACGTCGGCATTTTTCGCTAAGGCGACGGCATCGGGGATCGGATTCGCCAACAGGCGGAGCCACACCAGCTTCAGTCCGGTGCCTCCCTGCCCGTATTCCAGCTTGATTGCATAGCGATGTCCTTTTTCCAGATGGACGGTCGCCTTCGTTGGCTTCGGATCGTGGAGAATGAAATCATCCACAATCAGTTTGCCGTCCAGCCAAAGGCGGTTCATCGAACCCACGTTGCCGATTTGATAGTCGCCCGATTCATCCGGCGTCAGAAACCCCGTCCAGCGCACGGAAAAATCAGTCATTCCAGGTGGCGGAGCAATAGACGACTGCTCAGGATGAAAGCGTTGCAGATCGATGGCTTTGTCCACGCGGATCAACTGCGGCGCACCGCTGAAATCTGCGTTGGAGAAGTATTCTCCTTTCAAGCCGGGCTGCCCGTCTTCAGTCGAGAGAACGGTCGCTGGAATGAGGTCTTCGGTCCTCAGAAAATTCATGCCCGGCGTGTACCTTATTTGCGCGGAAGCGAACTGATGGCGAATTCCATCGAGGGCTGAAATGGCGCGCGACGCCGTACCGCTGTAGTTGCCATGCAACACCTTGATGGATTCAGCGAGCGGCCCTACTACCGCGATGCTTTTGACGTCGGCGCTCAATGGAAGCACGCCGTCATTCTTCAGCAGCACCATCGACTCCTGCGCCGCCTTCAGCGCCAGCGCGCGGTGCGCGTCACTGTCGATCTCCGAATCCGCCGTTTGCGCGTAGGGCACGATCTCGGGAGGGTCGAACATTCCCAGGCGAAAGCGAGCCATGAACAGGCGTTTCAACGAAACATCAATATCTTTCTCGCTGAGAAGACCTTGCTTCACCGCATCCACATAAGGTCGATAATCGGTGTCGCTCGTCGCCTTGGTGAAGAAGTCGGCGCATTCGTTATCCATCCCTGTTTTCACTGCAACCGCGACGGCTGCGGCCATGCTGGTTGTGAATTTGTGGCCGTCGAAGATATCGACGATAGCGTCGCAATCGGAGACGACGTAGCCGTTGAACTTCCACGCGCCGCGCAACTGGTCTTTGAGCAGAAACGTATTGGCGCAAGCCGGTTGGCCGTTCACACGGTTGTAAGCGCACATCACGGACTCCGCTTTGCCCTCTATAACTGCGGCGCGGAACGCGGGCAGGTAAGTATCCTCCATGTCATGTTTCGAGACTTCGACGTTGATGGTGTGCCGCGAAGGTTCCGGCCCGCTGTGCACGGCGAAATGTTTTGGGGTTGAGATCACTCGGTAATATTTCGGATCGTCGCCCTGAAGACCGGTGACGAATGCGACGCCCATTCGTCCAGTAAGAAACGGATCTTCGCCATAAGTTTCCTGGCCGCGTCCCCACCGCGGATCGCGAAAAATGTTGATATTCGGCGACCAGAAGTCGAGACCTTCCATGATGTCGCGGCGGCCTGCGCGGATCGCCTGGTTGTGTTTCGCCCGGGCTTCGGTTCCGATCACGACGGCCATCTCGTGAATCAGAGAGGGGTCAAAAGTTGCCGCCAGTCCGATCGGCTCGGGAAAAACGGTGGCCGTACCAGCGTTGGCGACGCCGTGCAATGCTTCGCTCCACCAGTCGTATGCAGGAACCTGCAAGCGCGGAATGGCACGCGCCTGGTTGATGAGCTGAGACGCTTTCTCGTCCAGAGTCATCCGCGAGATCAAGTCGTCGACCCTCAAGTCTAGTGGTTTTGCACTATCCAGGTAGGGCGGAACGGCCGCGGTTTGTGCCGTCTGCGCCTGCGCCAGCGTGGCAGATGGCAAAGCGAGGGGAATGATTAGGAGAATACATGCGTAAAAAATTCGAAAACGAGCGGACATGGAATTTGCTCCTGGGCGACGATTCCCGTGGGATTTCAAAGCGACTGAGTATAACATCGGCAACGTACACGGAAAATGGAGTTGTGGGTGGCGGCGATGCTGCTCCGGCAGCGCATGGCGTAAGATGTAAGCGTTTCATCGGTCGCGGGTGTGGGGACTCGGAATGAAAAAGGAAAGAAGCGGAATTCACCAGATCGCCGAGCTGGCGAGTGTTTCGATTGGGACGGTTGATCGCGCCTTGCACGGACGCAATGGGATCAAGGAATCAACCCGCCAGCGGATCCTGCGCATTGCGCGGCAGATTGGATACACGCCGAACCTCGCGGCGCGCGCGCTGTCGGCTTCGAAGACCGGCGTACGAATTGGCGTTTGCATACCTCGCGAAATCCGCTTTTTCTACGATCAGCTTTGGAGTGGCGTGCTCGACGAAGCGCGCCGCCTTGCGCAACTTGGTGTTCAGTTCGAACATCGCCCGGTGCGCTCCTTGGGCGAGGACGACACGTCTGCGTTGAAGGAGTTGCTGAAGTCTGGCGTTAACGGAATCGTTCTCACCGCTGGAAACCCGAAGGGCCTGGCGCCCCTCATCAATGAGGCCGAAGAAAAAGGTGTGCGCGTGGTTTGCGTTTCTACCGATGCCCCGCAGAGCCAGCGTTCCAGTATCGTTTGCGTGGATCCTTGGCTGAATGGCCACATCGCAGGAGAATTGATGGGCAAGTTCGTCCCCCCAGACTCCAAAGTCGCGGTGATGGCGGGCATGCTCTCGGCCTTGGATCACCGCAAGAAAACGGATGGTTTTTCGGATGCGTTTCCTAAACATTGTCCGAACGGAGATATTGTCAGCATCCTTGAAGGACACGAGGACGAGGATGAGAGCTTCCAGAAAACATTCGACCTTCTTGGTCACGAACCTCACCTTGCCGGGATCTATGTAAATACCGTCAACTGTCTTCCCGTCTGTCGCGCTCTCGGAGCGCGGCAGTTGGCCGGAAAGGTGAAGTTAATCACTACAGATCTGTTCGCGGAAATGGCGCCTTACTTCGAGAAGGGGACAATTTCCGCATCGATTTATCAGCAGCCATATCGCCAGGGCCAAATCGCCGTGCGCCTGGTGGCTGACCATTTGATCAGCCAGACTTCGCTCCCACCTACGGTTCACCTCAGCCCCGGAGTTGTCATGTCATCTAACTTGCAACTATTCCGGGAAATCAGATATTCGCGAGTAACACTGAACGAGTCCGACTTCCGGAGCCACGTCCTGTCGCAAGAGTGAGGGACAGCAAACTCGCGGACAGAGACAATCCTCCTATCGAGTCCCGGTGAGAATACTAACTCGCGTATTCTCGGGCCGCCGCCGAACTATGGTTTTTTGTACCGCCTCAATTGATGGTCGTATTCAGGAATTTGGCACGGGAAATTCAAATTTTGCTTGACAAAACGAATTAGGGGGGACTATATGTTCCCTTGCCCGATTTTACGTTAACGTTAACGTCACGCTTCTGATTTCGACATCAAGAACGCAGGTAGAGGAGCCACAACCATGATGTTGTCAAAGGTTCTCGGGATTGCTATAGCGCCAGTGCAACGCCGGAGGCGAGAATGTACCGCTCTTGCTCTGTTCTTACTGGCGTCCGCCCTGTTCACGTTTGCCCAGGATGCAACCATTGTCGGAACCGTTACCGACTCCAGCGGTGCCGCTCTTCCGAATGTGGCGATCACCGCCACCAATGTCGAGACTGGCATTGCTCGAAGCGGCGTCACCAGCGACACTGGCCAGTACGTGATTCCCAGTCTAAAAATCGGACATTACAATATCTCTGCCAAGGCATCAGGATTTGGCGTCGCCGAGAAGAACGGCGTTGTTCTGGAAGTTGACGACCGCGCCCGCATCGATTTTGCCCTCAAGGTTGGAGCGGCGCAGGAGAGCGTCACGGTCGAAGCCAGCGCCGTGGCGGTACAAACCGACACCGGCGAAGTGAGCTCCGTCATTACCGGCAACCAGTTGACGCAGCTCGCGACCAACGGTCGGAGTATCTATACCCTGGTCAACCTCACGCCGGGCGTCGCCAATATCCAAGGCGACTTTATCGCTCCCACCTCGATTACCGGCGATCAGAACGTCAGTATCAACGGAAGCCGTCCCATCAATAACCTTTATATGGTCGACGGCGGGGAAGACAATGACCGCGGCGGCGGCGGTTATGACATTCTACCCTCGCTCGACGCCATCGCCGAGTTCCGCACCTTGACCTCGAACTACAGCGCCGAGTATGGGCTGACCGCGGGCGGAGTAATCACACAGGTTTTTAAGTCTGGAACGCAACAGTTCCACGCTTCGGCCTGGGAGTTTATCCGCAATGACGCGCTCGATGCCCGAGGCTATTTCAATCCCGCTCCGCAGCCAGTTACCGAGCTGCGATTCAATACCTACGGGTTCAATGCGGGTGGACAAGTCCCATTGTGGAAGAGTCATCCAACATTTTTCTTTTACAACATGGAATGGCGCAGCCTGATCACAGGTGGTTCAATCAACCAGAATTTCCCGGCCACGTCGAGCTACGGCGGAGACTTCACTCAACTGGACACGCCGCAAACTCTTGCGACCCTGCATGCTCCGGCATCCTGTCAGCTGAACGCCACCCAGCAAGCCAATTTCACTAATGCCGGTCAGGCCATGAGTGGCTGCATGCCCAATCCGACCGACCCGTCGCAGATGATACCCAACCCTAATGCACAGGTTCCTTTCATCTTTAATGGCATCCAGAATGTGATCAATCCGGCGCTGATCACTTCCAATGCGACTACGCTTCTGAATGCTGGCATATTCCCGGCGACCAGCAATACGGGTGTGTTTCAGGGCGGAGCCAAATCACCGACGAACGTGCGTGAAGAAATTGTGCGCATCGACCATGCGTTTAACAGCAAGTTTTCGGTCTTCGGACATTTCGTGGCCGAGCAGGCGACGGTCGGATTCCTCACTACACAATGGAGCGGCGATACATCGCCACAAGTTGGCGATACGATGGGCAACCCCTCGTACAGCGCGGTGGTGCACACGACTTACGTGATCAGTCCGGCGTTGCTCAACGAGGCGGCTTTCAACTACAACGGCAACCGAATCAATATCACTCCTACTGGCGTGGTCGCGCTGCCGTCGGGATTTAATCCCAATAGAATTTTCTCGGGCCCTGCCGGCAGCATTCCGGGTATCAACCTGGGTAACGCTGCGGGAGCGGGCGGTGAATACACTTCTAACTGGACGCCTTGGACCAACGTCGCCAACGGATATCAGCTGCGGGACGATGTGTCGTGGATGAAGGGTCCGCATCAGATCAAGATGGGCGGAAGTTGGGCTCTTTGGAAAAAAGCGCAGTCGATATTTACCGTTCCACAGGGCAGTTACGACTTCAGCGCCGCCGCCTACACGGGCAACGGATTCTCTGACTTCCTGCTCGGTTACGCTGGAGGTTACAGCGAAGACGCGGTGCATGACAGCGGTCAATATAACAACGTCTCCTGGGCAGCGTATGTACAAGACAATTGGCGCGCCAGTAAGCGGCTCACTCTGAACCTGGGAATCCGATGGGATGGCGTGCCCCACACTTACGAAGCCAACTATCGCCTGGGTAACTTCTATCAAGACTTGTTTACTACAGTTACCGCAGCACAAGTTCTTGCCCCGGGTAACTCGTCCATCCTTTCTACCGCTCCGGGCCTGGGTACGAGCCCGAATCCAATCCTAGCGAACACTCCTATCTATCTGAACGGTATTGGTATCCCGGGCAAGAATGGAGTTCCGCGAGACGTGGTAGACAACCATTGGGCGGCCTTTGCTCCACGTATCGGCTTTGCCTTTGATCCGCAGGGCCTCGGCAAGACCGTAATTCGTGGCGGATTTGGCATCAACTACTCGCGCATACAGGGCAACGATATGTACAACGCCGGCGCCAACTCTCCTTTTAATGCGACCGCCGGACTCAGCAACGTTATTCTTGGAAATCCACAGACGGGTGTTCTAACGAATAGCCCCGTGTCGATTCCCGTCGTCGATCTCACGACCATGGACAAGGACAATTACAAGCTGCCGGCAACTTATCAATACAGCCTGGGTGTGCAGCAGGCGCTGGGGTTGAGGTCCGTACTGTCGGTTGCTTATGTGGGCAATCAAAGCCGTCATTTGAATGACTACCGTCAACTCAACTTGCCACCTTTCAGCGACCTGCCGGCTCTGGTCAATAGCAATAACGCTGGCAGCGCATTAAACGCATTAGTTCCGTACATAGGGTTCCGCAGCATTCGTATGGCGCTCGATGAGGCCAGCGCAAACTACAACTCGCTGCAGACCGATCTAAATGCGAACATCAGAAAAGATCTGACACTTCAATTCGGATACACCTATTCGAAGGCTATGGATCCCACCACGGCGACCGGAAGCGGAGCCGATCTGCAAAACGTTTCGAATCCTTATCTCGGATGGCGCTACGATTACGGGCCATCGATTTACGACCGCACCAACGTTGCGTTCATCAACTTCGTGTACAACTTGCCCATATTCAACAACACGTCCAATCGTTTGCTGAAGTCAACGGTTGGCGGATGGCAACTGTCGGGCATCGTAAACATGCAAAGCGGAGCGCCCATTAACCTTGTCCTGGGTGGGACGAGCGCTGGTAGCATCGTTCAACAAACCAGTAACCGGCCCGATGTAACCGGGCGGATCGCAACCCCTCACACAGTGACCGAATGGTTCGACCCCTCCGCTTTTACGACCCCAGCCCCTGGCACATGGGGAGACCTCGGACACAACGAAATCCGTGGCCCCGGCCGCGACAACTGGAACCTGTCGCTCTTCAAGACCTTCGCCTTTACCGAGCGGCTTCACTTGGAATTCCGCGCGGAGTCGTTTAACACCTGGAATCACACACAATTCCGGGGCGACCAAAACGGCTCCAACGGCAACGGTATCGACACGGGTACGACGGATTCCAGGTTCGGCCAGGTCACCCTGGCCTACGACCCGAGAGTGTTCCAGTTCGGCGCTAAGTTGATTTTCTAGGTGCGTTACGACTTGCCCCCGCTCACCTCGGCGAGCGGGGGCATTACTATGGTTTCAGTATGGGTAAATCCTTGCGCTCTGCCTTTCGCACATGAGGCGAAGGAAGCTTTTCCTCGGAGCAGTAGCCGCTCTGTTGTTGTCGATTTCTGTTCTCGCGCAAATGTCCGGGCCGCCGGATGCCCTTGCCCTCGAACAACAGCGAAAGCTGGCCGAGGCTGCCGAGGTTTGGCGGGCGGTGATCCGAAAAAATCCAAGCGATGCCGGCGCTCTTGCCAGCCTGGGCGTGGTCCTCTCCAAGGAACATAAATACGACGAGGCAGCTTCCGCTTACAGGAAAGCGCTCGCCCTGAGTCCGACATTGCCCGGGGTCCAACTGAATTTAGGTTTGGCCGAGTTCAAGCAGGGGCACTTCGAGGCCGCCATAGTTCCGCTTCAGGCTGCGTTAGCGACCAATCCTCGCAACCAACAGGCATCGACACTGCTTGGCCTTTGCTATTATGGCGCGAAGCGTTTTGCACAAGCCGTCCCATATCTAGAGCTCGCGGCGACATCGGATCCCGCCAACGTTGAATTGCGCGGCGTCCTGGCCCAGAGCTGTCTTTGGGCGAAACAGTATGACTGCGCTTTAGACGAGTTCCATAAGATTTTGCAGCTGAATCCAGATTCTGCCGCGGCGCACATTTTGAGTGGCGAAGCGCTGGACGGATTGGGAAGGACTCCGGAAGCCATTGCCGAATTTAAGGCCGCCGTAAGAGTTTCTCCGCGAGAAGCGAATGTGCATTTTGGCCTGGGTTACTTGTTCTGGAAATCACACCAATACGACGAAGCTAAACGTGAGTTTGAGAGCGAATTGGCGATCGACTCCAACCATGCTCAAGCTTTGGCCTACTTAGGCGATATCGCGATGAAGAGAAACGATTCCGATGCCGCTCTTGAGTTGCTTCGAAAAGCCGTCGCGATGAATCACGACTTACGCATCGCTTATCTTGATTTGGGCGCCCTACTTGCGGAGCGCAGGCAGTATCCGGAAGCAGTGGCTGCACTTCAGCGCGCCGTGGAACTGGATGCTGCGCAACCGGATGCGCATTACCGGCTGGGACGCGCGTATCAGGCTATGGGAAAGGCGGAAGAGTCGCGGAAGGAGTTGGCCAAAGTCCGCGAGCTTCACGAGAAAACAGATGAACCGCTGGCGTCAAAAATGTCAGCTGAGCCCCCGCCATTGCCACAGTAGGAGCCGCAATTTGCGAAACAACCATCAAGCAGCATCGGCGAGGAAGAACGGCCTTGGTCTCAGGGTTGGACTGGCCGTCATCATGTTGCTGGGCGTGCGTTTGCTTCATGGTTCCGACCTTCACTTGAACCAGCAGGGTTATTTTGAGACTCACGGGTTGAGCGTACTGCTCTTCCACAATGCTTATCACGATGTCTTCGGTGATCAGAAGATGGGTGGGCTGGAGATCATCCTGCATGAGCAGAGGATCGCCACCAACGGGGACGTGCGCTTGTCGCCGACACCCGCTCAGTGGGATCCGATTCCCCATTTCAAGGGGCGGACGCGCGGGCCATCTGAGAAATCGACGGCCTTATGCGCTTATGCCGATCGCGGCTTAAGTTATCGTGTTGAAGTGGAGCCTGAAGCTGAGGGCTTCCGCATTTCCGTACACCTCGACCAAATGCTGCCGGCTGCGCTCGCTGGAAAAGCCGGATTTAATCTTGAGTTTCTGCCGACGGCTTACTTCGGAAAGACTTTCATTTCTGACGACAAAACGGGAATCTTTCCACGACATCCTGACGGTCCGATGCAAAAGGAAGAAGGGGGCCACACGCAGCCGTTGCCTCTGGTCACAGGCCACAGCATTGTCCTTTCGCCGGAAGATCCACTGACCCGCGCCGCGATCACGTCCGACAATGGCCCTTTGATGTTGTACGACGGCCGCAATCAGGCGCAAAACGGATGGTTTGTGGTTCGCAGCTTGATTCCATCGGACAAGACCGCGAGTGCCGTCGTCTGGCATGTTCGTCCGAACGTCGTGCCGACGTGGACCCGGGCGCCGGTGGTGGCCTACAACCAGGTTGGCTATACACCCGAACGCACGAAGGTTGCTGTGCTGGAGCTGGATCCTTTATATGACGCTCCGCAAACCGCGCGAGTGCTGCGCATAACCGCCGATGGAGAATATAAGGAAGCTTTCCGCGGGGACATACAGCCGTGGGGAAAGTGGTTGCGCTATCAGTATGCCTGCTTTGATTTTTCAGCGCTAAGGGAGCCGGGACTTTACGCGATCGAGTACGCCGGCCACATCAATAGTCCTTTTCGCATTGCGAAGAATGTTTATGAAGGAATCTGGCGGCCTTCGCTCGATACATATTTAACGGAGCAGATGGACCACGTCAAAGTCCGCGAGGCTTACCGCATTTGGCATGGCGCGTCGCACCTCGATGACGCCCGGCAGGCGCCTGTGAGCTACACACACTTTGATGGTTACGCGCAGGGACCGTCCACTGACTCGCCATTTGCTCCAGGCGAGCACATTCCCGGTTTGAACGTGGGCGGGTGGTACGACGCGGGAGACTTCGACATCCGCACGCAAACCCAGGCCAATGTAATTACCGATCTCACTCTCGCGCGCGAAGTGTTTGGCATCAACTCGGACGAAATCACAGTGGACGAAGAAGCTCGCTACGTGCAAATGCGCAAACCGGACGGCGTCCCGGACGTCATCCAGCAAATCGAGCACGGTGTGCTTGCGCTGCTCGCGCAGTACAGAATGATCGGCCACGCCATCCCAGGAATCGTCGAACCCACGCTTGAGGAGTACACACACTTGGGAGACGCGGCTTCCAAAACCGATGGCCGTATTTATTCTCCGCGCCTCAGTCCTCTTGAGGTGAACGGAGACTACTCTGGCGTGCCCGACGATCGGTGGGCATTTACGACCCACACGACTCCGCTAAACTATGCGGCGATTTCTTCCCTGGCGGCGGCGAGCAGGGTGCTGCGCGGCTTTGACGACAAGATGGCGACCGACTGCCTGCAAACTGCCGCGCGAGTGTGGAATGAAGAGCATAAACAAATTCCGTCGTTGTTCAAGTCTTTCAACACAACCGGCGGTGAGCTGAATGATGAAGAAACCAAGGCTGCTGTCGAACTCCTGCTGGCGACGAAGGGGGGTGACGTTTATCGAACGCGGTTAAAAGAACTTCTGCCCGTGGTCGAGGATCGATTCGACAACCTCGGGTGGATCGCGGTGCGGGCTATTCCGCTCATGGACCAGGAGTTCAAGAATAGCCTCGCAGCCGCGCTTCGCACTTACAAGCTTAAACTTGATGCCGAGTTATCCAAGAATCCTTACGGTGTGCCGATCGCAACCGGCACGTGGGGAGGCTCTCATCAGGTTGCCGCGCTCGCCTCGCACATGTATTTTCTCCACCAGGCATTTCCCGATATTGTCGGATCGGAGTATACGCTGCGCGGTCTCGACTACGTGCTGGGAACACATCCGGTATCCAATGTCTCCTACGTATCCTCGGTCGGGACAAGCTCGAAGCTGATCGCGTATGGCAACAACCGGGCGGATTACTCATTCATTCCCGGAGGCATGATTCCGGGCGTAGTGATCGTCCAGCCCGACTTCCCAGAACTAAAAGATGATTGGCCGTTTTTATGGTTCGAGAACGAATATGTAATTGACACGGTGACGACATTTGTCTTGGCAGCGAATGCTGCCAACGAATTGGCACGATAAAGGGGATTGAGACTAAGAACACACAACTTCCACTCCATGAGCATACACAAGCACTTACTCTCGACTAACTCGATGTCGTTAGGCGTCGCGATCCTCAGTTTTACTCTGTGCTCCGCTTCAGCGCAGAAGTCCTCAGATCAGAAAATAACAACGCCTTGGATGAATACCAACCTTTCTCCGGACGAGCGTGCGAGCCTTGTAGTGAAAAAGATGACGCTCGACGAAAAGATCACACTTATCCACGGGACCGGCATGAAGGGTTTGAGCCCGATGAGTCCATTGGCCGTGAATTCGAATGGCGGGGCGGGATATGTTGTTGGTATTCCGCGCTTGGGGATTCCAGCGATTCAAATGTCGGATGCAGCCTATGGTGTAAGAGTAAGCGGGGAGAATGGCCGCTATTCTACGGCGTTGCCATCGAATATCGCCGCTGCGGCGAGTTGGGACTTGGATGCGGCTTTTGAATATGGCGCGCTGATTGGACGCGAGCTTCGCGCGCAGGGCTACAACATGTCTTTAGGCGGAGGCGTCAATCTGGCGCGTGAGCCGCGTAACGGACGTACTTTCGAATATATGGGCGAGGATCCAATCCTGGCGGGAAAGATGGTTGGTCGCGTCATTAGTGGAGAACAGGCGCAACATGTCATAGGTGATATTAAGCACTACGCGTTGAATGATCAGGAGAGCGGACGCAACGCGGTCAATGTCAACATAGATAGGCGATCGATGAGAGAAAGCGATTTGCTGGCCTTTGAGATTGGTATGAGCGAATCGAATGCCGCCGCGGTCATGTGCTCTTACAACCGTGTTAACGGCGACTATGCCTGCGAGAATAAATATTTGTTGACGGATGTGCTGAAGAACGACTGGAAGTTCAAGGGCTTCGTCTTATCGGACTGGCAGGGAGCCCATAGCACGGCGAAAGCGTCCGCCGCCGGATTGGACCACGAGGAACCCGGCGAAATCTTTTACGGCGACGCGATGAAGAAAGCGGTGCTCTCGGGCAAGGTTCCGATGAGCGAATTAAATGATCATGTTCAGCGCATATTGCGATCGATGTTTGCCAGCGGCATCGTAGACGACCCGCCACAAAAAAGCGTAGTGGATGTTGTGAAAGGTTTCGAGGTGGCGCAGAAGATCGAAGAACAAAGCATAGTACTGTTGAGGAACGAGCAGTCGGTGCTCCCACTCGATGCTTCCAAGATTTCCAAAATTGCAGTTATCGGGGCACACGCCGACGTCGGAATGATTTCAGGCGGAGGATCCGCACAGGTTGATCCTCCCGGCGGAAACGCAATCATGCCACCGGGGAAGGGCGCAACAACCTGGCAGACCCAGATATGGTTTCCGACGTCACCGCTAAAAGCCATCCGAACCGCGGCCCCTCGAGCCAGTGTCCAATATGATTCGGGCACGGATCCCGCCGCTGCCGCCGCTTTGGCGAAGACGGCCGACGTCGCCATCGTTTTCGCATATCAATGGGAGAGCGAGGGATTGGATCTCGATAGCCTCTCGCTTCCCGAAAATCAGGACGCTCTCGTCGCCACGGTCGCAGCTGTAAATCCACACACGATCGTCGTCCTCGAAACCGGCGGTCCGGTGACCATGCCTTGGGCCGATCAAGTGAGCGGCATTCTGGAAGCGTGGTACGGGGGCACACGGGGAGCAGAGGCGGTCGCCCGCGTACTTTTTGGCGAAGTCAACCCAAGCGGAAAATTGCCCATAACGTTTCCGAAGAACGAAGCGGACATGCCCCATGCCACCATCGTCAAGCCGCCTCCGGCTTCCACCACCAACGGAGAACCGGATGATTGGAAAATAATTGTGGCGGGGCTGCCCGCGTTCCAAACCACATATGATGAAGGGGTTAAGGTTGGGTATAAGTGGTATGACTCGGAACGCAAAGATGTGTTGTTCCCTTTTGGTTTTGGGCTAGCCTATACAACCTATAGTTATTCGGACCTTAGAGTAACTCCGGGCAATAACATTAGTATCCAATTCACAGTTACTAACACGGGCAGTCGAACAGGTTCTGAGATCGCGGAAATCTATGCTGCATTACCAGAAAGCACCAATGAACCCCCAAAGCGGCTAGTAGGTTGGAATAACATCACTCTAAATGCGGGAGAAAGAAGAACGGTAACCGTCGCAGTTGACCCTAAATATCTCTCCGTTTTCAACGTTGAACGCAATGCCTGGCAGTTAATGCCCGGAATTTATACTTTTATGGTAGGCAGCTCATCACAGAGTCTGCAGCTGAGAGAATCGGTAACCCTGAAGTAGGCAGTGAGATCGTGGTTCGTGATTCGAACTCGATGCCGGGCTATCTTACACCCAGTAACATGTCAACCGTCAGTTGATCGAGGCGCTCGTACGGTAAGCGCTTCTTCAGAATTTCATTTTTGTCAAAAACGTGGCTCAGTAATTGCGACGCGCTCTCTTTCGAGTAACGATCAGTATGGGGAGTTCCCTTTCCATCGTCCGAAATCTCACTAATGATCGACTGGATTTCTCGATCGCTACCCCAACGCTCGGCCTTCTCTTTAAGGATCAAGTAAGTTCGCATACAGCCACGAGCGAAGTCTTTTACTCCTTCATAATCCTCCGTCCGGTAAGCGTGTGCATCGAAGTGACGGGGCCCTTCGTAGCCGACGTCCTCAAGAAACTTTACCAGCCAAAACGCCGACTTAAGGTTGGATGACCCAAACCGAAGATCCTGGTCAAAGCGCCCCGGCATCTGATCGTTGAGATCGACGTGAAAAAGCTTGCCCGCTTCCCACGCTTGCGCAACCGCATGCATGAAGTTGAGGCCGGACATCTGTTCATGCGCGAATTCAGGGTTTACGCCGACCATTTCAGGATGATCAAGCGTGGGAATAAAACCGAGATACTGCCCGGTGGTCGCCATATAGATGTCGGCACGGGGCTCGTTGGGCTTGGCTTCCAAAGCAAATTTCATCGCATAGCCCCGCTCGAGGTTGTATTCGCAGAGGTAGTTAATGGCGGCGCGCAGACGTTTGATTGCTTCGTCCGCGCGGCGACAAGCGTCGGTCTCGACTCCTTCCCGGCCTCCCCATAAAACAAAAATCTTTGCGCCCAGTTCCGCACCAATGTCCATTGCCCGCATGGTTTTCTGCAAAGCATAGGCGCGTACTTCAGGATCGTTGGCAGTGAAAGCTCCGTCACGGAACACCGGGTGGAAGAACAACGATACGGTTGCCATGGGAACGACGATCCCATTGATCTCGCAAGCTCTCTTAAAAGAACGGACGAGACAATCGCGTTCAGCGCCGGTGGCGTCGATGGGAACCAGATCGTTATCGTGCAGATTAACTCCCCAGGCCCCAACTTCGGCCAGCATCGAGACAATTTCGGAGGGCGAAATCCGAGCTCGCACCGCATCGCCAAACGCATCACGTCCTAGATTGCCGACCGTCCAGAGCCCGAAAGAGAACTTATGTTGGGGACGCGGCTGGTAGTCGTTCGTGCTGGTCATTCGTTATTTCTCCATGGCGCGTTAATTACGAGGTGATGAATCACGGCGTGATTAGTGGTCCAACTAACTCAAGGTGTAACAAAGCGAACAGCGGGGCTCATCGACCCGCGGTAACTACTAATTTGCCAGGATCGACTTCATCGCGGGATAGATTCTTCGATACTCGGCATAAGCCTTTTCCATAACCCGCGAGTCTTCTGGATTTGCGCCCGTGGTTCCAGCAACCCGCACCACGGCAGCGCAGGCTTCATCGACCGATGGCCACGCCTTTGCGCCGACTCCGGCCAGGATCGCCGCACCATAGGCAGCCCCTTCCTCGGCTTCTACCGTTTGCACTCGCTGTCCATACACGTCGGCTTGAATCTGCCGCCACAACGCCGACCGGGCGCCGCCTCCGCCGAGGCGAATGACTCCGACTGGGATTCCGATTTCGTGAAAAATGGTGAACGTATCGCGCAAGCTGAAAGCAACACCTTCGAGGATTGCTCGAATGACATAAGCTCGCGTGTGCGATGCTGTCAGGCCCACCAGCATCGCCCGTGCTGCCGGGTCGACGTGCGGAGTGCGTTCGCCCATCAGGTAAGGAGCCCACAGCAGACCACGGCATCCGGGAGGAGCCTTGGCCGCCTCGGCCGTGAGCTCTTCATAAGATTGAAGTCTGGATTCACCTCGGAATTGACCACGGGATTCACCGCACCCATTGTTCGCAATCGCAAACTGATCGCGGAACCAACGTAGAGAAAGCCCGGCTGCCTGGGTCACACCCATGACGATCCAGCGTCCGGGCACAGCATGGCAGAATGTATGCAGGCGCCCTTTCGGGTCAAGCGCCGGAGAATCGGTTGCGGCGAGAACTACGCCCGAACTCCCAATGGTCGCACTGACCGCCCCGGGTAAGACTACGCCCATACCGATCGCGCCTGCGGCCTGATCTCCTGCGCCCGCTACGACCGGTGTTCCGGGGCGCAACCCTGTAGCAGTCGCGCCCGCAGCCGAAACCTGGCCGCAGATTTCGGGCGACTCATATAAGGACGGCAAGAGCGACTCGTCGATTTGAGCGAGCTCTAAAATCTCCTTTGACCATTGGCGGTGGGCCACGTCGAGCAGCAACGTGCCTGAAGCATCGGCGACGTCGGTAGCGCGTTCGCCGGTTAACCGGAGTCGAACATAGTCCTTCGGCAACATTAAAGAACGGACCTTCTGCCAGTTCTCCGGTTCGTTCTCCCGGACCCACATGCATTTCGTGATCGTGAAATTGGCGAGTGCCGGATTGCAGGTAAGTCGAATTAAGCGATCGGCCCCAACTTGCGCCGTCAGTTCGCGGCCCTGTTCTTCGGTCCTGACGTCGCACCAGATTAGTGCAGGTCGCACTACGCAATCTTGCTCGTCCAGTAGAACAGCGCCGTGCATTTGTCCCGACAAACCGACGCAGGCAATCTCATCGTCGCGCAATTGGCTGAGTACCAATGCTTTTCTGACCGCTAGGCCGCACGCTCGCCACCAATCATTCGGATCCTGCTCGGCCCAGCCAATTTGCGGGGACGCAAAAGCTTTATGATCCTCAGTAGCAGAAGCCACGACATGTCCGGCCGCGTCGACGATAAGCGCCCGCGTGCCTCCAGTACCCACATCGATTCCGAGGAGATACATTCCCACCCGCTTGCCTTCGAGGCAGCAAAATCACGATTCGACGGTGAATTACGTGTACGTTAACGAAACGTATATTACCACGCATACGAAGGATTACAAACGCCAACCGCCATTCGTTCCCTCGGGGGGGCCCCCCTTGTTTATTTTGTTCGATACGGATGCGCCAGGGACATAATCTCCGATTTGGCCCTATGTCCATGAGCCCGGAACGCGTCGCTTGGAGGCGGTACGTGAACATTTTTTCAGGGCATTTGGCTGTTTTGCGACTTTGAAGAACGTTTGGGTCATAGCCACCGACCCATCCCGCGATCGCCCGGGAAATGGGGGGACATACTATTTCGGGCACGCTCACGAGAAACACGATGCGGGGGCAACCCGGAACCTCTCATTGCCTCTCGTCAGCGAATTCCGTTGTTTACTTTATGGGCAAGAGGTCGCCAGCAGAGAGGACATAGGTAGTCGACTTATCGATCTTGATATTCGATTGCGCGGAACTGAGAACAGGGGTCCCGTCACTGGAACGCTGGCACTCCACATTCTTTAGCAAAATGCGATGGTCTGAAGTGCCAGGCACCCGGCTCGCATTCTTGTTTGGATCGCTGCCCGGTAAAGGCTGGTAAGCCGGCGAGTTTGGATCGTAATATGGGCCGTCCCCATTCCACTTTCTTGGAGTATGTTCCGCATCCGTCGGTCCGTTTGCAAGACTCGGAGGCGGCATCGCCGGGGCGGGGTAGTACCACGCAGTCAAGTAAACTTTGAGCGGAACCGACCCATTTTTCCACTGCGCGTTGTCCATGCGCACAGCGAGGCGAGACGGCGCACTCCCAGACTTCGCTACTGACTCCGTTACTTCTCCCGACAGGATGGCATCCTTTGGGATTACGGTGCCGTTCTCCAGCGTAGCGATCACAAGCCTCGCCTCGATCTTGCTTCCGATGGGTGTTTTGCCAGCGGTCACGTTTTGTCGCATGACCACAGGAAATTCGATGGCTGGAGACGTGGGCGCCGAGAGCGTCTGTTGCGCGGTCATCGGGGGCCCGCAGAGAAGGGCGATCAACACCACGCCGACTGCAATTATCCCGCGATTCATGTTGTCAGGCATTTTAGTCCCCTCCGCCCTGGTTAGCCGGGACGGGGCTTCAAAGTGCGGAAGAAATTATCGCACGCATTATAGGAACTTCGCGTGGTTGAAAATCTAAATCCCATGCACGCTACGTAGCATCATCTGGGGAGGTAGCAACAATCTTTAAGTGGAGGGCACATGCGCAGCGGCAATGACGATTACTCAAGGTGTTTCCAATAGCTCTATATCCAATGCGAGAGGAGAGTTCGTATGTTTCCAAGCAGACTCAAAATCGGCTTTTTTCACGTTGTACTGATTGCAGCTCTGAATGTAGCAACTGTGCAGGCGCAGAACAGTCCCCTAAAGAACATAGTGCTGGTTCATGGTGCATGGGCAGACGGCTCTGGCTGGAGAGGCGTCTACGACATTCTCGTCAAAGACGGATACAACGTCAGCATTGTGCAGGAACCGGAGACCACCTTCCAGGAAGATGTCGCAGCAACGAAACGCGTCCTTGCCCTGCAAGATGGACCCTGCATTCTCGGCGCTCACAGCTACGGCGGAGCGGTAATCACCGAAGCAGGCACGGATCCCTCGGTCGCCGGCTTGGTCTACATAGCCGCCCACATGCCGGATGCGGGAGAGAATGAGTCTGACGACGGAAAGCGCTTCCCCAGTGACCTTAGCAAGTCGAACGCGATCAAGAAGACGGCAGACGGTTTCACTTACCTGGATCCGGCGCAGTTTCACGAATACTTCGCGGCTGACCTTTCGGAGGAGCAAGCCGCTTTCATGGCGCGGTCGCAGGTGATGAACAAGGCTGAGAATTTCAAAGGCGTCATCACCACGCCGGCGTGGAGAAGCAAACCAAGTTGGATGTTGGTAGCCGGAAGCGACAGAACCATCAACCCCGATCTCGAGCGTTGGTATGCCACGCGGGCCAATAGCCACAAAGTCGAAGTCTCCGGTG
Source organism: uncultured Acidobacteriaceae bacterium (assembly GCA_963800565.1). Classification (GTDB taxonomy): domain Bacteria; phylum Acidobacteriota; class Terriglobia; order Terriglobales; family Acidobacteriaceae; genus Acidiflorens. Next base: position 158,909 of record CAWDBM010000004.1, on the reverse strand, counting down.
CCAGCCACTCGGTCTACATCTCGCATCCGAAAGAGGTTGCAGCCCTGATTGAAGAGGCCGCACAACACGCGCACTGAAATTGCTCGACCAGCCGGGATATATGGGGAACTTTGTGGGCGGCACTAAATTCCCGGAAGATCCAACCGCTAAGTTATTGAATTGATGGTGGGAAGTGCAGGACTCGAACCTGCGGCCTCGTGCTTGCAAGGAAGCTAAGTTACTTATTATCAGTAATTTAAATACAGATGATGATGATTTAGTTTAGTGCGCGACTCGTGGCGATGGACTGCTACGAAACCCTTATCCTTGCAAGGCGTTTCAGTGATCCCGAAACGCTGTTTCGTAGCGCTTTGGAAAATCTGTCTCACTCTGTCGGCTTTGCGGGTAGGTACAAAAATGGGTACAAAATTCGGAGGCGAATTTCGCGATTACTTCGTCTTCCCTGCCCTAATTTTTTTCCACCGTAATCGCTGAGCGATCGCAATCTTTTTTCTTGCTGCCGCCGACATTGTGCGCCTCGGTTTCACCGTCCGCGCTCCTGCCTGCTTCACCGATTTGGTCTCCACCTCGCCGGTGCTCTCCAGCAATCTCAGTATTCTGTTGCAGCTTCGCGATGTCAGCTCGCACCTGTTCCGCTATCGATTCCATACTCATATTCTGGCTCCCAGTTTGGGGTTCAGGATAGCATGTGCTGTTGCTGGCATCAGCCCAGGCGAACCTGTTTACAGCACTCACCCCAAAGTTCGGATCGAACGAAATTCTTCCTAATCATGAGATCGGAAATGGCAGGCGGAAAACGACACGTAAGGAAAAATCTTTTTGAAACTGAAAACGAGCCTGGCCCAAGGTTGCGCTCCTACAGTGAACACCGTAGTGACTGTATTGGCCGCGACTGCTACCTGTAATGCGGGAGGTGACTATGCCGGGTAAGAAGGACTCGCCGCAAGAGCCATCAAAAAAACGTCGCTCTGAAGATGCCATGAATGAGCAGCTAGAAAAAGATGCAGATGAAATGGCGGAAGAGGCGCAGAACGTCCAGAAACGGAATGAGGAAGAGCGAGGTATTTTTACGAAGTAGATAATAATCCCGCTCGGGAGATTGGGAGTCAGTTCTCTATCGGTTCGAAATGTGGAGATTGAGCGCCGAGCGCCCCGAGTGCTTCGTCAAGGGTGTGTACGACATGCAGCAGAGGTCGTGCCGATTCTCCCACGATCTGAAACATGCGCATCAAACCGTAGCCCACCTTCTCCGGCACAACAATGAAGCGGGGATGGTCGGTCAAGCCGGGAGTGACTGGTTTGCGCCTGGCTAGGGTGCGCAAGAAATCAGAAGCCAACGCAAATTCGGTGACGGCTGAAAGATCCCAGATGCCTGCGGAGGGATTTTTCGCCCTCCAGTGTTTGCCGAGGGCGTCGTGATATTCCGTCGCAGAGTCATTGGTAAGCTGCCCCTCGAATCGGGCCAGCAGGATCTTATTGACCGGATCGAACTCGAATCGGAAAGCCATTCAGGGAAATCATTCTACCCGGTTCTCTCAGTTAGCTGTTGGCGAAACATCCCTGATTGCGTTCATCGACCGGACCGAATCTAATCCTCGTCAAGAGTTTATTGAAGCGGGGCGGTAAAATACCCTATCATATTAGTCGGGTATTAAAAACCTCTCGCCAAGGCAAATAGCGACCATTGAGGCTGGGATCAAGAAGCTCGGAGAGGATCGCATCGTTTGCACGGATCAGGGCCTTCAGAAAGAAATCGATGCTTGGATTGAGGCACTGAAAAAGAAATTGGCCCCGATAGCGCAAGAAAATAACCCCCGCGAAATAACAGTCCGGGAACCGCAGATGTGATCGATATTGCACAGAAGTTCTTCGCCTCAGAGTCCATGCTCTAGAGGCGCAATTCGAACTGCCCGGCGCTTCGCTGAAATGAGGACTATGTCGAAAAGCTTTGAACGATGGAAACAATTAGCCGCGCTCACCTCCACAGAGCAAGATCCTGCGAAGTTGACGGAACTCGCACACGAAATGAACCTCGTTCTTGCCCAGAAAGCACCACACCTCCATCCGGCGTTGCAGGCGGCGGGTCCGCACGACGTTCTGAAAGCAAACACGGAAGGTAAAGTATGTTTCATTTAATTTGGTATGTGCTCATAGGGCTCATCTCGGGGGTGATCGCGAAATCGGTGATGCACGTTCACATGACGATCTTCTGGACTGTCTTGCTCGGCATTATCGGCTCGATCGCCGGCGGCGGCGTTAGCCACATGTTTTCGCGCCCGACAAACGAGCGGTATCATCCTGCTGGCCTCATTTTTTCCACGCTGGGCGCGATCCTGATTCTCTTCATTTGCTATAAGCTGAAAATTCATTTTCCCCAGGTCAACCCGTTCTGAGCCTCATCAAAGCCCAGATTGACCCGCATACGGTGACCGCGCTTAGTTCATTGCGATAAAACGTAAAAAATCAGGGGATGGTCTGAGGTGTGTTGTGTTAATTTTGCTCGGACGTTTCTTGAGTGTCCGAACGTAGCAGTCCTCATGAAACGCCTGGGCGCTTTCATTGATCCTTGCGGCGCTCAGCACAACATGCTTATTGCAAACGGGGCAAAGCGGGAAACAGGGACGGATGGACATATCGCAACCTCGGGGGAAGAACAAAAACAAAATCCAGATGGGCCTGCCATTACCCTAGCATAAAAGGATCGAATGGAGGAAAGACTAAGAGTTTTGTTATAGCAAGGTTAAAAGTGGGGCGGATGTGTTGACGCGATGAATGTTTCGTGATCAATGTTTGAAGAAAATACTGCCCTGTACCAGGAGGCCGTGATGACAATCCAGCATGCCATCGAACAAGAAATCCATCGGCTAATTCAATTTCAAATCGAGACTTTCAGACAATCTGTTCCGCTCGATTCTTTCCAGCTTCAAGAACATCATCGCCGTGCGCAGAAGATCAGAACACTTGGCGAGGAGTTGGATCGGATCGGTACGAGGCGGGTTGTGGAACGATTGAGAAGGGCGTCTTAACCGAGTGAGACATTCCGCATTGCCACTTCGGGTGTACAATTCGGTCGTCAAAGGGAGGCTGTTATGCGTTCTCCCCTTATCGAGCTCTGTAAGCGTCTCTCTCCGATTCGCGTTGCCCTCATCGCAGCTCTGACGCTGCTTTCCTCTGGCTGGACTTGCAGCGGCTTATTTTTAAGCTGTCAAGGCGTGTCTCAAGCGCAGATCAACTCGCTTTCACCAGAGGATATTCCGAGCGATGCAACGGCAGTTCCATTAACGGTGAACGGAAGCGGCTTCACTCCGCAATCGCAGATCATGTGGAACGGAAGCACAGTGGAAACCGTGTTCATCGATTCACGCCACCTTCAGACCACAATTACACAGGAGACCTTTGCCAACTTCGGTGGCACAGCAGGCAACAGTGTGCGGATCTCGGTGGCGTCCGGGGGTTTGGGGTGTCCTATCGACGGGAATGCGGCCACGCTGGATCTGGTCATCAACTAGGTTTTTCAGGTCGGACACCACGATTGAGATTTGTCCCGAGGCCATTCAGCAAAGGCTGGCCGAGCAGTTACGCTGAATGTGCCCTCCCCCGAGTAAACACATTCGGTGTGCTCGGCCCGGTTGCGGCAACTTATCACCACGCGATCACTTTAGCCCAAACTCTGTTAAGCCGATGTTAAACCTTCGGATCCACTGGGATAACGGCAATCGCAGTACCTTCGCTTTGCAGCAAACCAGAGTTGTAGTGCCGCTGTTGGCTCGTTTCGATGGCCCAGACCGTCGCTACTAATGTTGTAATTGCCCTTGAGCCGCGACGGCGTTTCCAACCTTCAGACACGAAACTGTTCTAGCCAAGCACAATCAACTTGACAATGATCTATATTTCTGCAAGTATCGAATCGTGATGGCAGTCCAATCCAAGAAATCAGCGGCGCAAGTCACCAGGTGTGCCGATATGTTCTCTGCCATGGGAACAGAGCCGCGACTTCGGATCATGCAATTGTTGCTGTCCGCCCATCCAGACGGGCTTGTTGTAGGGGAGATTCAGGAAGGGCTCGATATTCCCAATTCGACTCTGTCGCATCATCTCGACAAGCTGAAGGCAGAAGACCTTGTTCATGTTCACAGAGAAAGCAACTTTCTCCGCTATACCGCAAACACTGATGCACTTCAGGAACTGCTTCAGTTCCTGTACGCGGAGTGTTGTACTCGCAATAAAGTCGTGAAACCCGAAGAGGTCATTCAAATCGGCAGGTAGGAGGGATTGTCATGAGCACCGGTATTAGAGAAGTTGTTAAAGAGAAATATGGACAAGCGGCCTTGCGAGTGAGCAGCGGCGGCAGTTCGTGTTGTGGGGCGAGTCCCAGCATCGGGTGTGTTGATCCGATCACGTCGAATCTTTATGATCCATCCCAAGCACAGCAGATCCCTGAAGAAGCTCTCCTGGCATCGCTGGGCTGTGGTAATCCGACCGCCCTCGCAAAGCTGAGTCCGGGCGAGGTTGTTTTGGACCTCGGCTCCGGGGGAGGCATCGATGTGTTGCTGTCGGCGAAACGAGTCGGGCCAACCGGCAAGGCCTACGGCCTAGACATGACCGACGAGATGCTTGCGCTAGCTAACGAGAATAAGCGTAAAGCCGGAGTGGAAAATGTCGAGTTCTTGAAAGGTGAAATTGAGCACATCCCGTTACCCGACGCCTCGGTGGATGTGATCATCTCCAATTGCGTTATTAATCTTTCAGCGGACAAAGACGCGGTGCTCAAGGAAGCCCTTCGAGTGTTGAAGCCTGGAGGGAGATTCGCCGTATCCGATGTTGTCACTCGTGGAGAGATGCTTCCTGAAATTCGCCAAAGTGTGCTTCTCTGGGTTGGGTGTATTGCGGGTGCCCTCGAAGAGAATGAATACCGCGCCAAGCTCTCGTTCGCCGGATTCGAAAAAATCGAGATCGAGCCGACCAGAATTTATCGCATTGAAGATGCTCGAGAGTTTCTTTCCGGCCAGAACATTGACGTGGATGCGATTGCACCGCAAGTGGACGGCAAATTCATGAGCGCCTTTGTCAGGGCCGTCAAACCCTCGGCCAAACCGCTAGAGGCGTGCTGCGGCCCGACGTGTTGCGCTGAGACTAGAGGATGATAGTGCGGTGGACGGGTAGACGCGACGAAACGAATTGAACGCCCCCCGAGGCAACAGCTCACGGGACTGTCAGATTCTGAAGAGGACTAGTGGGGACGAGTGCAAGCAAGTTAGTGGGAACAAAGTGACGAGTACCAGAGAATCCTATCTCCATCCATGCTCGTCGGCCAGCTCCGCTACCCTGTCTCGAATCTGATCCCGTATCTCGCGTACACGCTCACGTTCCAAGCCCTTCGGGTCTACCAGTTGCCAATCGCGAATCTCAAGCCCTGGAACGTATGGACACGCGTCGCCGCAACCCATCGTAATGAGCAGATTCGCGCAGGAAGCAAGGCTTTCGGATAATTGTTTCGGCTTCTCGGAGCTCAGATCAAGGCCCACCTCTTTCATCACCTCAACAACCTCAGGATGCACACGATCACCAGGCTGAGTTCCTGCAGAAATCGCTCTTGCTTTCTGCGGATTAACGATCTGGTTGAAAAATGCGGCAGACATTTGCGACCGGCCGGCGTTATGGACGCACGCAAAGATTACGGTTTTCATCTTGTTTTCACCTGTCGCTCCTTCGTAAATCCGTCTTCTGCACTACTAATGCTGTTGAAGTGCATGGCTGCATCTGTGACACAGGAGCTTCCTGGCCCTCAAGGGCAGTTCTTCCTCCCGGTTAATCAGTCGCATTACGGTGACCGCTCGGTCAGTTTCCACCAGATGTTTGCGACAGATTCCTGCTGAGCACAGGTGACAAACCGCGACCACTGGGTGGTCTACCGATTCCAAGGAGCAATCGGAGCAATTCATTCACCTCCCCAATTCCTGTAAAGGAGTCGTGACCCTGTCCAATTCCGCTGCGAAATAACGACGCTGGAACCAAAAGGCTACGCTGACTAGTCCGATCATTACCGGCACTTCAACCAGCGGTCCGATGACTGCGGCGAAAGCAACGCCCGAATTCACTCCAAATACGGCGACCGCAACGGCGATTGCAAGTTCAAAATTGTTGCTGGCGGCTGTGAACGCCAGAGTCGTGGTTTTGCCGTAATCCGCGCCAACTTTCCGGCCCATCCAAAAGCTCACCAGGAACATCACTACAAAGTAGATCAGTAGAGGAATCGCGATTCGCACGACGTCAAATGGCAACTCGATGATCAGATCGCCTTTCAGACTGAACATGACGACTATAGTGAACAAGAGTGCTGCCAGGGTTAGCGGACTTATCGTGGGGATGAAACGAGCTCGGTACCAGTCCCGGCCTTTTGCCCTCAACAGGACGATGCGGGTAAGCATGCCGGCAAGAAAAGGAATCCCGAGATATATGAAAACGCTTTTGGCAATCTGTCCGATGCTAACTTCAACGACGCTCCCCTTCAGTCCGATCAGCGGTGGCAAAACAGTAATGAACAGCCATGAATACAGGCTGTAAAAAAGGACCTGAAAAACGCTATTGAAGGCTACCAGACCAGCGGCATAGTCAGAATCGCCTTTGGCTAATTCATTCCAAACAATGACCATCGCGATGCAACGAGCCAAGCCGATTAGTATCAGGCCTGTCATGTACTCGGGATAGCCGCGCAGAAACGTCACCGCCAGGAGAAACATCAGTATTGGCCCGATCACCCAGTTTTGCAGGAGGGACAACTCGAGGACTTTTCGATTGCGAAAGACTTCTCCTAACCGTTCATACTGCACTTTGGCGAGCGGAGGGTACATCATCAGAATCAAACCCAACGCAATCGGAATGTTGGTCGTGCCTCTGCGAAATTGCCCGATGAAAGACGTTGTGCTAGGGACAAAGTGGCCAAGCCCAACTCCCAGAATCATCGCCAGGAAAATCCACAGCGTGAGATAACGGTCAAGAAATCCCAGGCGCTTGGGGCTTCCTGGTATGCACCGGTTAGAACTGCTGGTGTAACCTACCTCTGCATTCATCTTGTTCTCTATCTCGTCAGGTGGGTTTGTTGTCCAGATCGTGCGGAAAGCGAGTCGGGCCTCAATTCGCTCACAGTGCACCCGCCTTCCTTGATCGCGTCCTTCAACTGTTTCAGATCTGCGACGAAAAGCTTGTCGCGTTTGAAGGCACTCTGCAGATATTTGAATAGCAGTTTGTGGTCGAGCGACGAATTGGCGGTGAGGCGATAGTACACCCGGTATCCAGAACGACGATCAAGCACCAATCCAGAATTCTTAAGGTAGGTCAAATGCCTCGATATGTTTGATTGCGAGGCCTCAAGGACGTGCTGGATATCACAGCCGCAAAGTTCTCCCTGAAATAGCAAGTTCAGAATTCGAAGCCGACTCGTGTCGGCCAAGCCCTTGAAAAAGGCCTCAATGCCTCTTGCGCTTTCGGCATCCCAAAGATTTTTCATGCGTCTCGTCATCCCCTTATTATAATAGCCGACCAGCTTATTCGCCTACATGCATAGACTGGTATAATTGTTAGCCGGTCAGATTTCTTCCGAGGAGAACCCCGATGATACATCGTTGGACCGTCTCAGCATCTCTCCTCCTTGGGTTGCTTTGCTCGTCTTCTCAAGGACAGACAACTATTCATGGAGCCGGATCAACATTCGTTTACCCCATTATGGCGAAGTGGGCGGCAGAATACCACAAGACTCATCCCGAGATTCAGATCAGCTATTTACCAAACGGGAGCGGTGCTGGAATCGCGCTGACACTTAGCGGGATGCTCGACTTTGGCGGCACTGATGCCCCAGTCAGCGACGCTCAGCTCGCCAAAGCGGCAGTAAAGGTGATTCACTTCCCGGTCATCCTTGGGGCCGATGTCCCTGCTTACAATCTGCCAGAAGTACAAACCCAACTCAGATTTACAGGTTCCGTGTTGGCAGATATTTTCTTGGGCAAAATCACGAACTGGAATGATCCCGCGATTGCGGCAAGCAATCCGGGAGTTCGCTTCCCCACCAAGACAATTGTGGTAGTGCATCGCCGGGACGGTAGTGGCACGACATACATTTGGGCGGACTATCTGTCAAAGGTGAGTCCCGAATGGAAAAGCAGAGTTGGCAAAGGAACTTCGGTCAAATGGCCGGTAGGCACCGAAGCCACTGGAAATGAGGGTGTATCCGAGTCAATACGCAATACCCAGGGAGCTCTCGGGTATATCGAATTGTCGTACGCGGAGAAGAAACAGATCGCTTTCGGTAGCGTACAAAATGCAGATGGAGTTTTCGTATCAGCGAGCGTTAGCGGCATAGAAGAGGCGGCGAGTTCCCTAAAGGGAATTCCGTCCGATTTTCGCGTTTCGATCAGCAATCCCGAGGGCAAAAACGCCTACCCAATTGCAAGTTTTTCCTGGGTTCTAGTGCCAAATCGCCCAAAGGATGCCGCCACGGGGAAGATCTTAATGGATTTTCTGAAGTGGGCCATTTCTGACGGGCAACGGTTTGCGGAGGATCTGTACTATTCGCCACTGCCCCAAGCTCTAAGGACGAGGATCAACGCTGTAATGATTGCACAAGCGCGTTGAATCCGTTGAATCCGGATGTCGGGCACCCTGAATGATTTGCCTGAACCAATCGAAAAAGAAGGGGAACGGCTGCTGAGCCAACTGACAGCGAACGGTCAGCCGCTGAAGTGAACCAGATAGGATCGCGGCCCTTCGCCGAAGACGTAATCTTCTGGGTAAAGGGAAAAGACGTTAGACATCGTGCCGAGCGACATGCCGTGTGAGACCAAGTCGAAATGTCTACCCAGTAGCCTGTCGCAATCATAGAGGAGATGGTTTATTTCATGCCATAGAGTTTGGGGCGCCATGTTATATGTTTGTTTCAACCTGGATGCGCCTGCGTGCGGGCGCTGGCCCGCCCCACTTGCCTGCAACCGATGCAGCCTCTTAAGGAAAAATAAGCGCTTACACTACTTCCCTGCTACTACTACACTCACCCCTGAAGCCAAAGATTTTCTTAAGAAATTGCAAGCCAGAGTTGCGCTGTGGAACCAGGATTGCGACGACAACAGTCATGCGAGTTTCGAATAAGCTCCAGATTGCAATGACGTTACCTGTCTATGCGTGCGGCAGTGTATTTTCATATTTCTTTAACATTGCAGTCATGGCCTAGAAATATTTTCCGCCTAATGTTCTCGCTGTTTCCCTGCGTGTGGCGCTACGCCCCATGTGCGTCGAAATAGCTTTCAAAACCAATCAGAGAGGGTTCAATATTATGTCTCGGATAAAATCGATTTTCGCGGTGCTTTTATTGGCTGCGGTGGTGTGCATTGTGCCTCAGGCACACGCTGCGCTTACGATTGAAGTAACTGCGGCGGGCTCCTCCGGCGCCTGGCAGGCCTTCGGTGTGGGCACGTATAACTATTGCGTCAAGACCTACGGTTCAGGCAACTGCTTCCACTGGACCAGCGCTTCCAACGGCGTCTTCCTCACCGACACTCGCGTGACTCCCGTCAACAACGACGCTGGCACGTTGTGGGTGGTTTGGGAAGTTGCCAGCGGTAACGTCGCCAAAGTGTGGTCCGACAATAAGATCGATTCCACCATTGGGAACCGCTGTTTCTTTGCTCAACCGCAGTGCACGGTTGACTCTACCGCGGCGGTCCTCACGGCCGCTGGCGCGGGGCAGATCGCTTCCTCTATTTGGGGCGCGGACACGAATCTCCCATCGACGATCCAGGCCATCTTCGAAGCCGGGACACCCGACAACACCCTGCTCTCGGACACGCGTCCAGAAGATGCAGCGTTTGAAGATTGCCGTGTCAACTCCGCCCTCGGCAACGGTCCCTACGGTGCCGGCGCCAAGCAGGACGGGCTTGACGGTATGGGATACAACCCCAATAACCAACCGGGCGTCTGCCCAGGTACTGGCTTGCCGCAGGCGAACTATGTCGGAACCCCGATCAAGAGCGCCTATCCCGGTAGCACAGCGACGGCGAACCCCTTGTCCTTCAACGTTACCGGAGTGGACCCCATCAGCGGAACGAAGATTCCCAGCTACACGGTGGTGGAGTTGGGCGCGCAAGCTATTATGTTTTTCTTCGAGCGCGACAAGGGTCAGCTCACCAACCTCAAAGACGTGAACCCCTTCCAACTGCAACAGGCGTTCTCCGGGAACAACTGCGACGCTAGCGCATTCGGCCTGCCTGCTGGCGGCATTGGCATCTTCCTGCGTGAAGCCCTGTCCGGTACCATGACCGGAACCGAGCTCACTACACTCCGCGGGCAAACTACCTACGACGGCGCGGGTCACGGAGGAGTTCTTGGCGTCAGCCAGGAAGCCAACGTGGGTTCGAACAACCCGCTCAACGCACAATCTGGAACCTGCCTGACAGGTGCTGGCGGACGGTACCGCGGAGTCGGCGCCGGCGAAATCGACAACTGGGTTCTGAACTCCGGTAAGGACCTCGGGACCGACGGCATCGGCTACCAGTTCTTCAGCTTCGGTAACGTCAGCAAGTTTTCCGGTAACTCCGCCTATGGCTACGCGACTGTGAACGGGGTCGACCCGATTTTCGCCAGTTACGGACCGCAGTATAACGGGACTGCCTACGATCCGGGTCAGCCCGCCACTGCCGGTACCATGCCCGGCGCAAATACGCTTCCGGCCTCCTGCTCGGGAACCTTCCCCTGCTCGGAAAAGGCTATCTGGGCTGGCGGCCTGTCGTTCCCGCACGTCCGCGATGGCAGCTACAAGGCTTGGACCGTGGCCCGCGTCGCAGCATACACAGGAACAACGACCCTGACGAATGCGAAGGCCCTTGTCAAAGGCGCTCAGGTCTCGTTTGTTGACGACGTACCGGACATGATTCCGGCGGCAAAAACTGTTGGGGCGACCACAACCGATCCTGGTCTGACGCTCCTTCTGCGTTCGCACTTCCAACAGATCGACGGCGCCGGCAATCTCCTCGGTGTTGCTCCGGTTAACAAAACCGACGAGGGTGCCGACACGGGTGGCTTAATTCTCCAGTGTCCGACGACCGCGACCTGCCCCACGACCACGCAGGATCTGCAAGGCTTTCAAGGCGTTCAGGTCAAACCGTAACTGGATGTAATTCCTTCTGCGGAAAACGTTTTGCAGAAAAACCAGGCGGGCCGTTAATCGGTCCGCCTTTTATTTATTAAAGGCGTCGTCTAAAGTCACAGAATATTAACGTTGACGACGTATCCTTATCATTATCATGAGGCTTGCTTGCTTCGTTTCTTCACACGACGAGCATTCCGAATTCGCAAAAGCAAGTCTGGGAAAGAAAGAGTGATGTCGAATTTCTTCGCGTTCAAATCTGTCAGGGCAGTTGCGTTTGGAAGCGCACTGCTGTTCCTGGCCGGGTCCAGCCCGGCTCAAGTTGCATCCGCGCCTCAGCCCCTCGCCGATCCAAACGACCATCGCTTCGAGGGTGTGCACGAGGATTGGACCACGCCCGCGCTTACAAGCAGCCACCTCATGCCCGCCCGGCCGCTCGAATTTATCAATGATTATCCTCACTACACGATGGAGCTCCTGCGGGTGCAGTGGCGTTGGGGCGATCCTATCGACCTTTATGTCATGAGGCCCAAGGGCGTCAAAAAGCCGCCGGTGATCTTATATCTTAATGGCTTTCCGACCGACACCGACGTTTTCAAAAATGATGCCTACCAGGAGCTAGTCACGAAGGACGGCTTTGCCGCCGTTGGCTTCGTTTCCGCGCTCACCGGACACCGCTACCACGACCGTCCGATGAAAGAGTGGTTTATCAGCGAACTGCAGGAATGTTTGGCAACCTCGGCGCACGACGTGCAGATGGTCCTGAATTATCTCGATTCGCGCGGCGACCTCGATATGAACCGGGTAGGAATGTTCACGCAAGGGTCGGGAGCCAGTATCGCCATCCTCGCTTCGGCGGTTGATCCACGCATTAAGGTGCTGGAAGCGCTCGACCCTTGGGGAGATTGGCCAACTTGGATGGCAACCTCCCCCTTTATCCCGCAAGACGAACGGCCCAACTATGTTAAGCCTGACTTCCTGAAGAAAGTGGCCGGGCTCGAGCCGGTCGATTGGCTGCCCAAGATTCAGGCGAAGAAATTTCGCCTCGATACTGAGCTTTTTGAAACCAACACGCCAAAAGCCGCCAAAGAAAAGTTAGAGGCGGCAGTGCCTGCCGGCTCAAGCGTTGTGCTCTACAAAAACTTCGACGAGTTCAAGGCAGCTTTCGAGGGCGGCAAGAACCTGGAGTGGATCCAGCACGAGCTTCAGTCTCTTCCGGAGCCGGGAGTACGAACGGCCGCGGCTTCACGTGAGCAGTCTCAGTTGCGTTGAAACCTCGTTCAAATTGGGCGCTCTTGTGTCGGCCTGGCAGTTCGACAAAAGCCAACAGGGAGCGGGCGATTCCCAATTTAATTCACAAGTGTATGCACTCAATTGCATACAGATGTTTAATGATTCTTTAACATTGTAGTAATGGTGCGGCAATATTTGCTTTGTACTGTTCTCCCTGTTTCTCGCCACGCGGGAGGCCAATACCTTGCGCTAGGCAATTCCAGGATGGAGAACACAGCATGTCTGAACAACAGCAGCCGCTTGTCAACCTTAGGCGGGTAATGGCCTCGTTATTGACGATAGTCATAGCCCTAGGACCGACCGTTGCTCCCGCATTCGCCTCTTCCGCGAAACTTGAAACACAACACGCGGTTATCGCTCATCGCGCCGCTGCAACACCAATTCAATATCTGGTCGTGATTTTCAATGAGAATGTTTCCTTCGACCACTACTTTGGAACCTATCCAAACGCGTTGAATCCGCCATTTGAAAGCAAGTTCACTGCGAAAGTTAATACTCCGAACGTCAACGGGCTTACACCCGCTCTTCTTACCAGCAACCCCAATCTGAACCCTGCCAACGGCGCCGGCGCATCTAATCCGTTCCGGCTCGATGTTACGCAGGCCGCCACGGCGGACCAGGACCATGCCTACACGCCCGAGGAACAGGCGTTTGACGCTGGCTTGATGGACTTGTTCCCGCTGTATACCGGAACCGCCGGACCGCCGCCGGCCGGACAAAGCACCAATGCTTTGGTCATGGGGTATTTCGACGGAAACACGGTGACGGCTCTCTGGAACTACGCCCAAAATTTTGCTCTGAGCGACAACTCCTACGGAACAAATTTTGGTCCCTCGACACCCGGTGTACTCAACCTCATGTCAGGTCAAACCAATGGAGCGGTTGCTACTCTGAACGGCACTGCGTATGAAGTGAGCGATGGCAATGGTGGATTAACTGTGATCGGCGACGCTGATCCGCTCGGAGACGTTTGCTCCTCTCCAACTCGCAACCAGGTGCAAATGGGAGGCCTAACCATCGGCGACCTTCTGAACAATGCTGGGGTAACCTGGGGCACGTTCATGGGCGGGTTCAATCTTGGGATCGTGAATCCGAACGGAACCACCGGCTGCAACCGCAGCACAAAGTCGAATATCACTGGCGTGACGGAAATCGACTACTACGTGCATCACTCGATGTCTTCGTATTGGTCGTCGATCGCCAACCCGACTCACGTGCGGCCCGCTTCGATCGCTGAAATCGGGAATCCAGGTCCCGCTAACCATGATTACGACGTTCTGGATTTCTACGCCGCGGTTAGCGCCGGAAACCAGCCGGCAGTAAGCTTCCTGAAGGCACCGTCTTATCAGGACGGCCACGCCGGTTATTCCGACCCGATCGATGAGCAGGATTTCATCGTGAACACGATCAACTTCCTGGAAAATCCAGCCAACAATCCGAACTGGGACAGCACCGCCGTGGTCATCATGTATGACGACTCCGACGGCTGGTACGACCATCAGATGAGCCCGATCTTCAACAACTCACAGGTTGCCGGAGTTGATGAGCTGACGGGTTCTGGTCTGTGCGGCTCCGCAGCACCGGCGATGGCGGGCATTTCGGCTCCGGCCGCTCAGGGTCGTTGCGGTTATGGCCCAAGATTGCCGATGCTGGTGATTTCACCGTGGGCAAAAGACAATTTCGTGGACCACACTGTGACCGACCAGTCGTCAGTCATCCACTTCATCGAAGACAATTGGCTGGGCGGACAACGCATTGGCAATGGTTCTTTCGACGCCATCGCGAACTCCATTAGCCAAATGTTCGACTTCAACAAAATCAGAACCAATGGAACGCTCTGCTTGAGCCCGCTCACAGGGGAAAAACAAAGCCCCTTGAAGTGTGGGCTGTAACCCAACAGATCAGGTCGATTCACGGCGGGCATCCGAGAATGATTCGCATGCCCGCTCTTGTCTTTAAATTAGGATGTCGGCGGACACTGTTGTTTAAGTAGAATCGGCTTTGACAGTTACATGCGGTTGATTTCTAGCCCCCGATGACCACTTCTGGTTGTCCCTCCATGAAACGGGGGACAGCCGGGAGTTTTTCTTTAATTCTGACGATGTTTTAGTTTTGAAAAGGTTCGATATCATGTCGAGCCAGACAAAGGGCGTGACCGCGACTCTGAATGGGAACGGGGACGAAGTCAGCGGCGGTAGCGACGGTTCCCTGACCGTGATCGGCGTCCACCGATCCGCTCGGCGATGTTTGCTCCGTCCCCAGCCGCAACGAAGTCACCATGGGCAGCAGGACCATCGAAGATCTTCCTAGTGCCGCGGGAGTGATTTGCGGAGGATTCATGGGCGGATTCAATCTGTCAATCGTGAATCGGAATGGAACCACACTTCGTGGACCACGTGGTGACTGACCAGACTTCGGTCATCCACTTCATCGAAGACAACCGGCCGGGCGGACAATGGATTGGCCAGGACTCTTATGATGCACTCGCCAGTTTGCTCAATCAGTTTTTCAACTTCAGCAAGATCAGAGACAACGGAGTGCTGTCCCTGAATCCGATTACCGGGGAAAAAGAATAGCGCATCCAGTTGTGTTAGATTTAGGCCGTGGCGGGCATGCGAAGGTTGATTCCCGTGCCTAGTTGGTCTGCTTTCGTGTAGAGACGCGCTTGCCGCATCTCCGAAGACGGAAGCTCCGTCTCCACAGTAATGTTTCTGCGAGCAAGAACAGGAGAGGAATTCGGTTTGGCGATTACACGAAGAGTGTTTCTGGCCCAAGGCGCAAGCGTGAGCATGGCGATGGCAATGCATCGGGGCATGTGTCACGCGACCCCTCACCCGGCACCACCGAAGTTCCGCACGCAGCTAAATACGAGTTCCCTGGCGCAATTCGTGGACCAGTTGCCGCTGCCGGAGATCGTTTCGCCGAGCGGCCATCGGCCCAGCCCGGATAATCCCGCAGTCCAGATCCCGTATTACCAGGTCGCGATGCGGCAGTTTGAAAACAAAGTGCACCGCGATTTGAAACCAACTCGCTTTTGGGGATACGCATCCAGTTCCCCCGGACCAAGTTTTGAAACGCGCAGTGGTCAAGGCCTGCTGGTGGAGTGGATCAATGAGCTCCCGGAGAATCATTTCCTGCCTATCGACCACAGCGTTCACGGCGCGGAAGCGGACAAGCCCGAAGTGCGCACGGTTGTCCACCTTCATGGCGCGAAGGCTCCGCCGGAAAGCGATGGCTATCCTGAGAATTGGTATGTGCGGGGCAAGTCGGCAATCTGCCATTATCCCAATCGCCAGGACGGGACCATGCTGTGGTACCACGACCATGCCTTGGGCATTAATCGGCTCAATGTTTTCGCTGGACTCTTTGGTGCATTTTTCGTCCGAGACGATTTTGAGGACGCCCTCAATCTGCCGCGTGGCAAATACGAAATTCCGCTGGTGCTCTACGACCGGATTTTCGATCTCGATGGACAACTGAACTATCCAGTGTCGGACGATCCGAAGGCCGTCTGGGTGCCGGAAGTTTTTGGTGATGCCGTCCTGGTCAACGGCAAACTGTTTCCTTATTTAGAAGTGGAACCGCGCAAGTATCGCTTCCGCGTGCTCAACGGCGCGAACGGCAGGTTCTTTCATCTGACCCTGTCGAACGAACAGACCCCCAACACACCACTGTTGAGCGGTCAAAGCTTTCATCAAATCGGCACCGATCAGGGACTGCTGCCGGCACCGGTGTCGCTGAAGCTCTTGTCCATCGCGCCCGGCGAGCGCGCCGATCTGATCGTTGATTTTTCCAGCAGCGCTGGAAACAGAGTTGTTCTCAAGAATGACAATCTGAACCTGATGCAATTTCGCGTGGCTCAGAAGGGAGCGCCCGATCGGAGCGTGCTGCCGCCAGCCCTCAGGCCGGTTCCCAGAATTCCGGAGTCCGCCGCTGTGAAAATCCGCAGTCTCTCCCTGGTGGAGATCGACGACCTTGTCCAACGGCCGGTGAAGATGTTATTGAATAACGCGCACTGGAGCATGCCGGTGACAGAGAATCCGGTTCTTGACTCGGTTGAAATCTGGAACCTCATCAACCTGACGGACGATTCTCATCCCATTCATCTGCACCTGGTCAGGTTTCAGGTTCTCGACCGCAAGGCCTTCAACAGCGGAGTCTACTGGGCCACTGGCGAGATCAAATATACCGGCCCGGCCATTCCCCCAGATCCGAGCGAGGCAGGGTGGAAGGATACCGTGCGCGCCGATCCTGGAATGGTTACGCGCATCATCATTCGATTCGAGGGTTTCACGGGACGATATGTATGGCACTGTCACATCCTGGAGCACGAGGATAACGAGATGATGCGGCCGTTTGACGTTGTGGCGCGCTAGTTTTGGCGCCGAAAAATGGCGGCGATGTGAATCGGCGGTGAAAGCAATTGATGCCCAGATCCGTTTTGCACAGTCGAGTCACGAGCTGTCTGAACGTACGCGCCACTTGTTGAAGCCTATGGTCAACCGACCGTTTTTATCGTCGAAGATGATCCGCATATCTCCCGCCTCGTCCAGCATGATTTGGTAGCAGCCGGTTTTGCCACGATTTTCTCATGCGGTTGTGCCGTAATCCAAGAACCGGAACGGTTACAGCCATCGCTCCTTATTCTCGATTTCAGGGTCCCTGGCTAAGACGGGCTCGAACTTTCCCGCACCTTTCGTCAGCTGCCATCGTTGGCCGCGACCGCAGTTATCTTTCTTACGGCGAGGAACGGCGAAGCCGATCGGATTCGGGGCCTGAATCTGGGTGCTGGTGACTGCGTTTCGAAGCCTTTCAGCTCCGGCGAGTTGGTAGCGCGGGTCAAGGCCCTGCTTCGCCGCTTCGAGATCCCTCCTATGGCTAGTCCGATTCGCGCGGGCGAAACCGACATTGACCCTTCGGCCATGACAGTCAAAGTTCGAGGAGACACCCAGGCCACTACAGCAACAAAGTTTCGGATGCTGGACCTCTTCGTAACGTTGGTCACGTCTTTACTCGGGCATCAAATCCTGGATTTCGTCTGGCACACTCGTAGTTATGTAACTTCGCGTTCCGCCGATGTCTATGTTCGTGGAAAAACATAGAACGTCATCCCGATAGTCTGGTTTATTTGAAAACCGGTGCGAGGAATAGGTTATCGTTTCGATGCCGACGACAAGTCGGACTCTGCTCGAATTCCGGGAACAACTTTCTCAATGCTTTCGCTCAGACCGTGACGAAACTGGCCGGCGAAGCTCTCGGCCGCGATGGCGGTCCGCGCCGCGCCGATGCAGTCGCCCCGGTGAAACCGATGAGACCTGGCCACGGATTGTGAACGATGCCGCTCGCAGCGACGTAACGAGCCCCTAGCGCTACTTAGCCTGAAAGCAGATCCGAAGGAACGAGCCTACGGACAACTCGCACACACGGCCGTCCGCGCGACATCGTATCCGAATGATACTTGGTCCGTCGATTCAGTTATCAAGTCCGTTTCAATCCAAAACAGGTGAGCCGGGTCAATGAAGTAATAATTAACCGCCATCGGAACGCCGGAACCGACAAATGGGAATACGGCATTGAACGTAGCGTTGGGATCGGCATATAGAGTGCCTGCAAAGGGAACATTGGATGACGGACTCTGGAAGGTGCCGAGGAAACCGTTGTCCTGACCCAAGCCATTGCTTGCGTCTGCAAAACCCGATAGAGGTGGAGTGTTAGCGAAGTTCGCAGTCATCTGGGCAGTGCCATCGGTTTCGCCGCCATTCTCCTGTGTGAAACTCATGCCGTAATCGCCGCTGAAGGCCAGAGTGCCGGACTGCTGGTAAGTGACTCCGGTTGCAAAAGACGCGTAGTTAACACCTCCATCAGCGAGCACGAGCGCCGCGGGATCACCTGCGCCGGGCGTGAGGCCGGTGAGATAGAAATAATATGTGGGATTATACGCAGGCTTCGGCTCGATACTGTAGGTGATCGCGGTCGAGACGGCGCGACCGGTCGAATCGACGGAATATCCTCCCGTGAATGATTGGCTGACCTGAGCGCCGGTGATTCCGTCCTGTTTACAACTCGGTTGGGCGCAGTTCAGTTGCAGAAAGGTATCGGAGAATCCGCTCGTAAAATCGCCCATGCCGTCGGCGGTAAACAGGCCCGCCGCGGTCAACGTCGACGGGTTCGCATTGCTGCAGCACAGATCCACTCCGGTGATACCGAAGATGTAAGGCGCGCCGGACAATGATAAGTTGCTAAAGCCACCCTGCGGTACTGTCTGAGCGATGGCGACCCCGCCGGTTAGTCCGAACGGATTCGCGTTACTGGCAGTGTAGTCGCTTTCAATCAGCTTGATGCGGGTGGCGTCGACGATATAGCCGGTGAGCTGAAGGCTGACTAGATTTTGGTGGAAGCCGAAACCGGCGGTCAGATTCAATATGACCCGGCCGAAGGAATCGGGAGTGCCAACCGGCGAGGTCGAGGAAATCGGCGCGCTGGTTTCGGTCAGTTCTTTTCCGTATATCTCATCGCCCAAGCCGGAAACGTTGCCTGCCGAAATATTGAAGATGCCGCCGAAGGCGATTGGATAGGGCGAAAGCTTGCCGAGCTTTGGCTGAACAGCAGCGCCGTTCATTACGAAGGCATAGCTGCTGCCAGAAGAAAACGCAACTTGGCTAGTCTGCAAATCCAGAGTTCCGGTGGCAGACGCGCCGGTGGCGGCGGAACCTAAGTCCAATTGCGAAATCAACGCTCGTGGATTCTGTGGCTGATTGTTGTTAAGGAAGACGAGGGCAAATGTTTCAATGCCGTTGCCACCAATATTATTGTCGTTGGTGTTGATGGTGATTGTGCCGCGGCCATCATTGCCGAGGAAATAATTGCCCGTAAGACTGGTATCCAACACAGATAACGACGTAAAGTAATTTGTGGTTTGCTCGCCGTTTGTGATATTGCCATTGCCATCTAACATAATCGCGCCCGCGAGTTGATAAGGATTAAGGGAAGAATCGACTCCCTGGGCCTGGAGAATATAGGTACCGGCGGGCAGGCTGCTGTTAAAGGTGGAAACCGTTAATGAAGCTATAACATTCTTAGTATGATCCGCGGTCGCTAAGGCTACAACTTCGACGCCCATGGTATTGCCAGAAATCGTGGAAGGAGCCGTATAAGTCGTGGGCGAGCCGCTGGCCGTGTGCAGCGCGCTGAGCGTACCACAGTTAGGAGGGTTCTGGCAGGTCAATGTCCAATCGACCCCGTAATTATTGGGGTCATTGCTAACCACTGCGATGAGATTTTCGGAGAAGCCGACATTGAGCGATGGCGCGGGCTCGGGTTGGTAAGCAATGGATACCTGCGATGGCGGCGGCGGTGGAGGATTCTGCACATTGGCGGTGCTGCCGCTGTTGCACCCGGCAAGCGCCGAAATCATCGCCGCCAGCGGAAGAAAGAGAATCCATCGTTGAGTTGCCACTGCCGACCTCCTGGGATTAACTGCCCGATCTAGTTCGTAGTTACTCAGCAGCGATATCTAACTGTCTGCTCCTGAACGTACCTGCGCGAAGTTGGTGCCTCGAGTCACTGTCCTGTCCCGCGCAGATATATAAACTGCGGATTGGCCAGAGTCACCACCCCGGAGCTTGAAACCTGGGAGTAATTGATAGTTATCAGGCCAGTGTTAAGTCCTACACCGCCGGGTTTGAAAGTTACGGTAACAGCGCAACTGCTGCCCTGCGCCAAAGTAGCGGGGCAGTCGTCGCTCTCAGAGTAGCTACCGCTCACCAGAATCTTGCCGACGAACGTCACGGTTGAACAATCTTGCGTCGTGCACTGCGGATAAGTCAGGTTCGGATCGTTGAGCAAAGTAATCGTCATCGGCGCGCTGGTCTTGCCCGTGGCCTGGTTGCCGAAGTCCAATCCCGCAGCTGGCGACATTCGCAGTGGGCTTGGAGCGTTTGCTTTGAGTTCCACCGGAAAGCGACCGCTATCGATTTCACAATCAGTGGTTACGTTGCTGGAACATTGGACCGTATTCAGTTCGAGAAAATAATCCAGTCCACTGTTGACGTTGGTGTTCGGCTGCGGCACGTACCCGACCTCCAGGCTGCAACTCGCCTGAGAAGCAAGCAAGGTCCCAGTACAGGTATCCTGGGAAATCTGGAAGTTGGGCGACGACGTTCCGGAATCGCTGTCGCAGTTGTAGTTGATGGTGTCGCCGTTCGCAGCTATGGGAACAAGGACGCTCGATCCGTTGGCCACCACTTGCAGGCCAGCCACAGGGCTGCTGTCGAGCAATGGATGCGGAAGCGTCTTCGGTCCTTTAGGCGGGTTCAAGCAAGAAGATCGACCGAGGATCTGAACCGGATAAGTGCTCACGTTGGTGAACGACAGCAGTTGAGGAAGACTAGCTTCCGGAGGATTAAACTGCTCCTCCGCGCCGAAATCGAGCTCGGGAGTCGAAGGTTGAATGGCGCTCACGCCCGTGCCGGTGATGGGCACGGCAAACGCATTGTCGACGTCGGCGGTGGACGGACTCGTAACCGTTACTTTCGCGCTCTGCGGCAATGGGCACCATTCCGGAGCCGCCCCGGTAATCGATGGTGGAGCCCCGAACGGAAGCCATGGGCAACTCTCCTGCGGAGAGAAAGTCACCGTTATAGAACAGGATTGCCCGGGAGTGAGCGAGAATGCTTGACCAAGCGACGGCGCCCCGTTTGCCCCACAAGCGTCCGTCTCGGCGAAACTGGGAAGGCCGTTGAAATCGCTCTGCCCTCCGAACGAGTTACTGCCATCATTGGCAAAACTCAACATTAGTCCGCTCAGAGCAGAGCTGGAATTGTTTGCCAGTGTTATCGTCTGCGTCATCGCGGCCGAGGCCAGGGTTTGCGCGGGGAAGGTTATGACGGCCGGAGTCAGAGTGATCGGCTGCTGGCAAGCGGTCGTGCTGTTCAGTGCCAGGCAAATGTCCCCAGAGTCTCCCGCAGTAGTGGGGGAGCCTAGATTGCCAGGGCAGGCGCTCGTTGCCACTATGTAGGATGGTCCAACCCCGTGCAAAATGTAACCGCCCTGCGCCGAGTCGAAGGTGACGGGATTGACGCCGGTCGGCGATCCGGCCGGTTCGCCGATCTGACCGATATTCGCTCCATTGGTTGCGATGATTTGGAGAATGACGGAATTACCGCTGATCTGGCCATTGACTGAAGCAACCGAGAAACAAGGATAGACGCTGAGCTCGGTTGTCGGGTCGATGAAACTTAGAGTGCCCGTGACGGTCGCATTACTCGCTCCGATGTTCTCGCCCTGAGTAAGTACCCCTGACACGGCGAAATCTTGATTGGCCAGGCTCGTTCCCGGTTGGCTGTGAAAGCTCCCTGTTATCGTTCCGGCAAGTGGCGGCACGAAAACGGCCGTCCACTGCTGCGGCCCCGATTGGCTGGTTCCGATTCCGCAAACCGTCGCACCGTCGGACCCAGTACCTTGCGTAGCCGTGTAAGTGCCCGACATCGTGCCGTTCGACAGCATGCCCGTTAGGTCGAAGGTTTGAGAACCGGCAACGTAAGTCAGCTTTACCGTGTTGCCGCTCAGGGTCGTAGCGGTGAGGGTAGCCGATCCAGCGTTGCACACCTGTGGCGCGTTATTCTGGTTAAAGTTGGCGACGGAGTAAACCGCTTGCCCCGTCACCGAGCCGTTGGTCTGCAGCAGGAACCCGCCTTGGAGGCCATACAGTTGACCGGGAGGATATTCCGGTGGGTTGGTTGTGGTGGAGGCCGGATTTTCGAAGACCGTGAATTGCCAGTTACCCGAAAGCGTTGCGGAATTCTGTGGGTTGTTGGACGATCCTCCCCCGCATGCCGAAAGAGTCGCCATCATTATTATTATTGCGATGATCAGGAATAGGACGTGCGAACCATTCGCCGCCGGCCGGCAACTCTGCCGCAGTTCTCGGTCCGCCCGAAAAGCTATCCGATGGTTACTCGATCTCTGCATAGTGCTCCACATCCCAGAAATTGCGCTCACTCGAACTCGACCGAACTCGACGTAATACCCGCTGAACCGCGCTCCATAAAATCGGGTGCCGCTCCCTCTGCGCTGACTCCAGTGCCGGTAATGGGCACCGTAAAGATCGTGTCGGTGCTTGAACTGGTAACCGCCAGCGTCGCAATGAGTGGCGATGGACAATCGTCCGGCGGAGTTCCCACAGCGCAGGTTTGCAAGGGAGCAAAGGTGATCGTAATAACGCAGGGTTGTCCCGTTATCAGATCGAAAGGCTGCCCCATCGATGGGTTGCCGTTGACGCCGCAGGTGTCCGTCTCCGCAAAGTTAGCCGCGCCGCTGTTGTTGGCCAACGTAAGTGTAAGACTGCTGAGTACCGCGCTCGATGCATCCGCCAGCGTGATCGTCAGCATGGTCGGCGGTGTGCCCAGCACTTGCGTCGGGAAGGTTAGAGCCGATGGAGTCAGGGTGATTGGCTGCTGGCAAGCGCTCGCGCTTCCGAACGCCAGGCAGATACTTCCATAATCTCCTGCGTTACCGACAGTAAGTGTGCCGCCTGCGCTTTGCGGACAGGAGTTAGTACCAACAATGTAAGTCGGCCCGCCACCGTTGAGAATGGCCCCACCCGCCAGCGAACCGATGGTGACAGGATTCACCCCTGTAACTCCATTCGAGCCAGGTAACTCCCCAATCTCTCCTAATATCGATCCGTCGGCGCCGACGATTTGCAAATTGATGACGTTGCCGCTCACCTGGCCACTAAGAGAAGCCGATGTGAAGCACGGGTAGTCGCTAAGGTTGGTCGTCGGATTCAGAAAAGTCAAATCGCCCGTGACGGCTGCACTGCTGGCTCCGGTATTCGCCGCTTGGAAGAGGCCGCCCGAAACCAGAAAATCCTGCTCGGCCAGAGCGGCGGGGCCTCCCGTACTGTGAAAATTGCCCTGAATTGGCCCGGTGATCGTGGGCACGAGAGCCGCGCTCCATTGCAATCCCGACTGGGCCGTTCCGCAGGCTGAACCATCCCCGGCAGTGCCCGCGGTTGACGAGTACGTTCCGACTATTGTCGTGCCATCGAAACTCAATGTTCCTGCCAGTGTAAATGTCTGCGAGCCAGCAACAGCCGTGAGGGAAACGGTTTGATTGTTGATTGTCCCCGTGACTTGACTTGATCCGCTGTTGCAGGGATAAGGAAGCAATGGCAACGAGACGGCGTAGGCCGTGGATCCGGTTACCGTGCTATTTGTCTGCAGCAGAAAGCCGCCCTGGAGACCACCGAGAAATGAGCCATCAGGAGGCGGCCCCATCGTGAACTGCCAGTTGCCTTCGAGCGAATTATCGTTAACTTGCGTATTGCCGGAGTTGCCGCTGCTTCCGCATGACGAAAGCAATATCGTAGCGACTAACAACGCAAACGTAAGCGACGCTGGCAGCAGAGTCTTCTCTCGCGCTCGGCGAAACCGACGCGATGAAACTAGATAGCGCGCATAGCGTCGCGTCCGATTTGTTTTGACTAAGCGCATGCGATTCCACATCCTAGAAACCTAACTTGAGCCCAAGCTGTATGGTGCGGGGTCGATGCGCATCCAACGGATGCAGGAAAGAAGCTCCGGTGACGCAATCGCCTCCGCTTCCCTTGAAGCCGGCGGAATATATGGGTCCGGCATAACAACTGACGACGTTATTGCCGGTGCTGCCCGGGTTATCAACATCGTAGATACGAAACTGCGTGTGATTAAAAATGTTGAAAGCCTCGGCGCGGAACTCAAGCTGGCCAGACTCGCGAATTTTGAAATGTTTCAGCAGCGCCAGATCGAAGTTGAGGCGATGCGGATTATTCAGGAAGTTTCTACCCGCATCTCCGAAGGTGAGCCCCCTGGGCGCGACAAATTGAGAAGGATTGCCGATAAGCGGGCCAAAGCTTTGTGAATTGTTGCCAGGCGACGGCTGGCCCTTGATCACATCGGGATAAGAAGCTGCGAGGCCGAGGCCGCTCGAAACCCCAGCATTGTCGGTCAAAGAAATGCCGGTGTTGCCTGCGCTGTTGATGACGGTGAAGGGTATTCCCGACTGAAAAAGCGTCACTCCAGAAAGCTCCCAACCCTCGGCCAGCTCATTTACAAGAGTCGAGCAACATGTTGACTTGGGCCTGCTGTCATCCTTTGGCTTTTCATTGGCCCAGTCGCTAAAGCGGCGTGGGAAATCCTTGAGCGGAAGTTGATAAACATAGCTAAGGGTAGCCAGATGACGTTCGTCGAAACTCGAGCTGGCCTTGTTCTCGCGCAGATCGTAGGAATTAACCAGAAATGGTTCGCTTCGATCGGAAGCATCGTCAAGCGAGTGGCTGTAGGAATACGCAAATCCAAGTGTAAGTGGCCCGCTGCTGTGCCGTATAGTGGATTGCAGCGCGTGATAACTTGAATTGGCAACGTTCTGCAATGAGAGAACGCGTCCAAGACCTGGGTAAGGCCGCCCGAGAAGTGAGTTGACGTTTGGGATATATGGATTGGTACAGGCTGCCTGCAAATACATGTAGGCGGGGTTCTGTGGCGTCACCTGGGTGCCATCCATTAGTAAAAAGGAATGAGTTCCATCCCCGGGTGCGCTGCCGGGCGCGCCTGATTGGCCGTTGGGAAGAATAGTGCAATCGTTGATCGTCAAGGGTTCATTGGGGCCGAAGGGGTTTTGATTTGCGGGTAGCGGCACCAGTTGATTCAGTTGACGCTCCACCGTCAGATGTGTTCCTCGGCTTCCAACATAGGCGACATTAAGCACCGTGGAGCGAGGCAACTCGCGTTGCACACCGAAACTCCATTGTTGAGCGTAAGGCCAAGTTACACTCGTCGGAATCGATGTAACGTCGATAGGAAAGACAGATGCTGCCGCCGGTGGAGTTCCGCCTACCAGGCTCGCGCAGGCACTATTAGTCGGATCAAACGCCGGTCCATATCCGACGTTGCCGATGCATGGATAGCTGACGGGAAGCTGCTGCGTCATGCTGAGCACGACCGGCGCGCTGGCTTCCAGCGAACCTGTGTTGGACTCATTGCCCGTGCCATGTTCGAAAAAGATGCCGTACCCCGCGCGAACCGATGTTTTGCCATCGCCCCAGGGATCCCATGCAAAACCGACGCGGGGCGCGGGGTTGAACAAATGACCTTGCATACAACTTGCCGGTGTACCGTTGAATCCGCACTGCACCAAACCCAAGTCGGTCACAACCCCAGGATCCAATTGGAAAGTCGTGGGATTGAAGGTTACCGGGATCGATCCCATAGTTTTGTCGAGCAGTTCGCCGTAGATTGGATCAACTGCAAATCGTGAGTTGTTAAATCGAGAAGCCACCCAGTTCCAGGCGTTGCGATTTTTTTCGCTGAAATTACCAAATAAGCTGATTCGCAGGCCGAGGTTGACGGTAAGTCGAGGAGTTATCTTCCAGTCATCCTGGAAATAGGGCTCGCCGATCTGAAAGCGCTGATAGTAGCGGTGCTGCGCTGAATCCTGAGTGAAGCTCTGAATGAAGCCCTGCGGGACGCCGCGCGGATTCCCATCCGATTCAACCAGAAAGTCAGCGAAAGCATTTCCCGTGCTATGCGTCAGGTTACTGAAAGTGAGAAGGCCCTGTAACTCGCCGGAAGCGGCTCCTATAGCGTTGTTATCCTGGTTCCGTTGGGAATAGACATATTGTGCGCCAAACTGGAAGGTGTGTTTGCCAATCGACTTGCCAACATCGTCACGGACGGAGTAAGTGGGATTAGTGTGCCCCCAAGGCATGTAGGCGGGGTCAGCCGCAAAGCCGCGGCCGCCATAAGCGGCGTTCGTGCCCAGAAGAGCTACTCCCGGCATCTTTCCGCCAAAGCCGTTATTAAAGATGTAACCGATGGCACACTGTGGAAATCCAGTCACGGGATCGACGCTGAGCGCTGGGTTACACTGTCCGGACGGATCGGTGACGAGCGGCTGATCAATCGAAGGATTACGTTGAAACTGTGCGCCACCCGGCCCATTCTGATCAGTCAACGTGATGCCTGAATTGGAGTAGCTGACGACGATATCGTTCAAAAGCGTCGGCGAAATGGTGTGCGTGAATCGAGCTACGAGGCTGACGCCCGGCCCAAGGAATCGGTTCTGTATGGTTGGAAACGTCGCCGCCGAGGGGTGGGTGGTGCTCAGGTAGCTCCACTGCGGCGTCAGCACGCTCGTATCCCAGGCATCGTGAATGTAGCGAAACGACACCTTGAACTTGTCCGTGACTACTTGATCGATGCGGAATAACTCCTCGCGCCAGTAAGTGGAAGGAGATATGGAGGCGTTGTAACACCGGTTGGGATCGGTGGGGTCAGGACTGGCTGCATTGAAATTGGCGATGGAGAAGTTACAGCCATAGGGCGCGTTTGGAAGCGGAATCAGGTTTGCGTTTAGGATCGCCAGCGCGTTTTTATCCACGCTGACGCTGCCCACCACCCCTTGCAGGTGTGCCAGGGGGACCAGTGTCCCGGCCGTCGCTCCTGGTTCCACCGATGGACAGTCCGGATACTGCGAGCGCAGAAACGTCCCCGTCGCCGAGTTCAAGGGGCAAACGTCGCTAAAATCGAAGTCCTGATAGGTCTTTCCTGTGAACGGATTTATCTGGAGGTTCTGCTTGATACTCCCCGATTGCAGGATTAGACCACGCTCCTTTAACCCCGGCACCGCCTGGTTATAAGGAGTAGGAGTTTTCTCCAGGCGAAATTCTTCGGAATAAAAGAAAAAGGTCTTATCTTTTCGCTTGTTAAAAACACCCGGAATGAATAGCGGACCACCAATCGTTCCGCCGAAATCCCGGCGCCGATAGAGCGGCGCTTTGGTTCCGAATGTCTGTCCGCCGGTAAGCTGCCCGGGAGGCGGCGGAGACGTATACACGATGTCGAAGTAATTGCGCGAATTAAACGCTTCGTTACGAATAAAGTCGTAGAGGTTCCCGTGGAATTTGGCGGTTCCCGACTTCGTAGTCACCTGCACTGTCCCGGAGGCCGTGCGCCCATACTGGGCGCCGTAGTTCGAAGTCAGCACCTTCACTTCCTGAATTGCATCCAGACTGGGATACACCATCAGAGTGCTGGAGGCGCCATTGAGGCCGGTGTTGAGCACGTCGCTGCCATCAACTTCAAATGTGTTGTATTCAACGCGCCCGCCGTTTACGCTGTACTTAACGCTGCCTGTCACACCAACCTTGGCTTCGTCTTGTCCGGTTTGATTG
Organism: uncultured Acidobacteriaceae bacterium; assembly: GCA_963800565.1. Classification (GTDB taxonomy): domain Bacteria; phylum Acidobacteriota; class Terriglobia; order Terriglobales; family Acidobacteriaceae; genus Acidiflorens. The sequence goes on along the minus strand of CAWDBM010000004.1, from coordinate 131,274 downwards.
CTGACGCCGGGCGCAAGTGCAATGAGTTGTGTGAAATTGCGGCCGTTTAGGCCGATGGAGATCACTTCCTTTTGCGTGATCGTGCCGGAAACGGTCGAACTCTCCGTCTCCACTTTACCCAACTCGCCTGACTCAACGTTCACTTGTTCCGCCTTGGCCTTGGCGGGCACGAGGGCTGCGTCGAGGCTCAACTCGAGGCCTGCCGTCAGCGCGATGTTATCAAAGGGCATGTCGGCGAAGTTCGGAGCCGTTACTACCAGCTTGTATGTACCGGGATCCAGGCCCGTAAACGAATACGCTCCCTTTTCGTTGACCGGCGTCTCCAACCTTGCTCCGGCGGTACTGGTCAGGACAGCCTTCGCATCGGTCACGACGGCGCCCGTCTGGTCGGTCGCTATGCCGCTGATTGCGCCTTTATCACCCGCAATCTTGCGAGTTGCTTGAGCCGGAGCCGGGGCACCTTGTCCTACTTGCCCCGAAATTTCAGCTCCGACCGCGGCTTGGGAATTCGCCGACTCCAGAGTGGCGTCTAGCGTCATCTTCCGACCGGGCGTGAGGTTGACATTTTCGTACACGACGTCGGCGAAGTTATCCGCTGATATTGTCACCGTGTAAAACCCTGGATACAGTCCGGTAACGGAATAAATACCCTTTTCATTGACTGGAAGTGCGAGTCTCGCGCCCGAAGCGCTCTTGATCACCGCTCTCGCGTCGCGCACAACAGCTCCGTTTCTTTGCGTCACCGTCCCGCTAAGGCTGGCCTTGTCGATTTCCGTGTTCGGTTGTTCCTGAGCGGCACTCAGTGAAAACCCGATGAACACCATTATCAAAACGCCGGTGACACGGCAAAAAAAACAAGACGCTGGGGACGGCACACTAATCGCTCCGGAAGAAAAAAGGGTGATCAAGGGTAAAATGGCAAACCCGGATTCTATATGACTGGTCAAGAGGCGAAAGTTAATAGAGTGTGAAATTCCGCCAGATGTCTCCTCCGAAAGTGCTGACTCAAGCTACCTTGTGCGCTGATTCTTAACAGAATGTTCACAACATTGTCACATAACCTTAATATCACGCGGCGCCCAGAAGATAGACTTCGGGCTGAAATTCAAGCTCTCTGCGATGCGTTGGTTTGAGCAATCAGAGGCTATTGCAGTTAATAAACTCAATTAAGACTATCGCTGGGTTGATTGGAAATTCTCTGCCTGCGCGTGGCGTTGCGCCCCATGTGGACGCAATAGTTTTAGAAACCAGGTCAACGCTGACGCTGGCGCGGGGTGGATCGTGTAGAATGCTGGCGCCACCAAAGTTGTTCCTTCGGCAAAATTGACTCGGTCGTTGGAGACCGCTGCCACTTTGCCCAACCGCAGTGCGCAATCCCCCCGCGAGATGTATGGGGCTTGATTAATTTCCAGACTGGATGTCTTCGAGATGTCGGCTACTAATTGGACGCAGAGTTTTGCCATGTCGTCCTTGAAGAGCTTGGCCTCGTGGCCGGCACCGGTGATTCCAACATAGTCGAAACGAGAGTTAAGCAGGCCCGGGAGGATGGTCGTATCGGCGTGGAAGAGAACGCGTTCAACAGTGAAGCCTTGGGCGAGCTGGGACTGGTGACGGCGTAGGTTATCGTTTCGGTGCCGTCGACGAATCGAGTTCAGCTCGATTTCCGGGAACGACCTTCTGAATGCCTTCGCTCAGTCCAGAAGCGTCCAGCATGCTTTCCACATACTCAACGCCGGCGGTGGTTACTTCGTAGTGATTCCCGCGCGTGCCATCGAGTTTCTTTTTTTTCATCCGCGGTGGTTCTAACTTTACGTTCTCGTTAATCGCAACCGTAACGTTGGTGAGACGCAGACCGTATCTCTTCAGGCTGTCCTGAATTTGCCTCCCGCTCATGCCTCTGTATCCTCGGAGGTGTTGCAAGTAATAAGCACAAAGAAGCGCGCGTTCGTTTTGAGTTCGCGGAGTCCAATAGTCAATCAAACTCTTCAGTTCGATCTTCGAGGCTCCATTCTCCCGCAGAAACAGATGGTCATGCCCATTCGTCCTTGAGGTCGCCGCCGCGGCAGCGAAACCAAACGCTTTCGCAAGCAAGATATCCCTAGCTTTTTCCCTCAACACGGGATCGTACCTAGAGATTGCCACATTGATTTCTTCTAGTAGACGTTTTGTCTGATTGAGTGTTGCAACATTCATATCCTGAACGCCCGCCTTTTCGAATGTGGGTCCTTTTGGGAAACAGGGGCAATGTTAACTTGACAGTGACACACGCATATACTGATTACCTCATACACACACGAAAAACAAATTATAATATTTTGCGTTGAAAAACGACATGGCTTTTTCACCGCGACCGAACCTGTTTCGGTGGCATGGAAAACCGCAGGCTAGGGCATTTTTTCCTCCAACGATGAGCCCCGCCCAGCCGCGCTTGGACTGCCCAATGAAAATGGCAACTTCGGTTGAACTTGGGCCAGGGATCAGGCTGGCTGCCGCAAGACGATCAAGGAACTCTGCTTCAGTAATCCAGTGCCGCTTCCGAACAAACTCCTCTTCCATCATGGCCATGTGAGCAGCAGGCCCGCCAAAATGCCGTTGTACCGGCTTCAAGAAGACGAGCGCGAGTTCAGCCAGTGACACCTGCTCTTTCGACGCGGCGGTCTGCCTGGCGCGAGAGACGGTCATCGAAAGACAGGGTACCGGAACCGACGATCAGGAGGAATATCACACCCAGCAACATGCACAAATCAGTGCGAGCTTCGTGCATCGTCCCCCAGAATCCGGCTTTCGACAGCATGGGAATCTTCGTTGTGGCAATTGCGACCAGAATGGCAATAAGCAGCGGAATCGAAGCAAGGCGCGCGAGCAGCCCCACAATCAACAATCCTCCGCTGGCAATTTCTACGACTCCCACGAACGGGCCGAAGAACTCAGGGGCGGGGATGCCGATATCTTGGCGAATCGTCCCACACCCAAAGCGGCGGGAAATAGAAATTTCTGGAATCTCCAGCTTCGACTGGATATCGCCCACGACCAGGTCATCGGGATGGACTGACAGCAGCAATTGCACGATTCGAAGCCGTGCTTGGTGCCCATGGCAGAAAGCATTCGGCAAACTTCGCCACCCGCTCTGTGTTCTTTTGCTTGGACGACCAGCATATTGCGAGTTCTGGCTCCCGCAAACTCTAAACCAGGATGTAGAGAGGCGGTTTACAGGATCGCTCAATGAGGCGCTACCTGCGCAGATGGCCCTGCTAAATTACTTGATTTGTCTTCGCGAGCTCCTAGCCCGATCACCATGGCCATGTCTTTCGGATAGACCACATCGCGTCCGCGTGCCAGAAAATGATAATAGATGGACATCGCGGCTCCATACGATCCGAAACCGGCCGACACCAAGCGGGAATGCGCAGCGATCCCCACAACCATGCCCACCAACTTAAATCCCGATGCGCCACTCGCCGCGCCGCCTCCCGCTTCGCCCACACTCTGTCCCCCCTGTCCCGCATCGCGATCGGGAGATGCCTGCGAAGCCGCCAGCATTACTTGAATCCCGGTTATCAGATATCGTGTGCGTGGAGTTGTAACCTCCGCTCCCCCTTCATTGTCGAGCTTTAAGTGTTCGCCCTTGGCCACGGCCACGCCTTCCAGGTTCGTCTCAACTTTTTGCTCGATTCCATTCGGCGGCGCAACCTCGCGAAATAGAATTCGTAACTGCCCATTACGACCCAGCCGACGTGCTGGCGCAACCTGTATCACCGACCCTTTGATCACGCTGCCTTCCGGCAGAATCAGATGATCGGACGCCACCAGCGGCTCCGTGATCACCGCCTCCACCGGATCTCCCTTCTTCGCTGTTGCCGAGGTTAAGCCAGTCTCCAGCCGCGCATGGACCACACTTCCCGTCGGCGGCGGAGTTCCAATTTCGGTCAACGCTTCCGGCTTGACCGTCTCAGTTCCAAAATCCAAAGGCTGCGAAAGATTGGCATCGAAGCTCGTCCCCGCGTCGATGTATTGCGGATGCACTGGTAACTGCGCCAGCACGATCCGCTTTACCTTGTGTATCTTTCCCGGTTCGTGGATATTCTTCTGCAACTCGCTCCACTTCTGGTGAATCGCTTGCCGGGTCGTGCTCACTTTGTTCGACGCCGCCTCCTGCACTTTATTTTTCTTCTCTGCTTCATTCGCCGAGACGAACTGCAGAACTCCATCCGGAGCAGGAGAAGCCACGGTGTGCAGAGTCACGGTTCGCCCATTGGCCATCTTCAATTCGTCAAACTGTACGTGCACCTTGTGTACCGGAGAAAAATTCCCATTCGTTGCCTGCATCGTTCGTACCATCTTCGGGACCGCATCGATCGCCGACACTCTCCCATTCACCACTGTCCCTACCGGAATCAACAACTTGTCGAAGGCATATACCGGCTCGACGGTTTTACCGTGTATCGCCTGCCCGACGCTGCGAATGCGCACTTCCGAATCCAGCATCACTTTGATAGGAGTTCCCGCCTCCACACTCATGGGCAAGGTCACAGGCGCCACTTGGGTGTTTTCCGCCGCACTATGCGAGGCAGAAGCATCCTCACTCTCCTCCTGCATCCTCACCGGAGGTCGTGTCCTCGGGGTCTGCGCAATACTCGTTCCGCACAAGATGCAGATCACCAATACTGCTCGTCCTAATACAATTCTTCGCATTGCCATAACTCCGATATTGTTCTTCGCCTGCAAAGCCTCTCTTGAACGCCGCGCGAACTGCAGCAGGAGGCGGTAGCGAATAACGGATGCCCCAAGAAAATGAAAGAAGTCGTGCTTACTGTGAAGTGCAGAACATGGACTGCATCTCAAACCATGATTGCATTGACGTAGAGGAAATCTTACCCGTGTGTAGAGGGGAATGTGGCAATTAACCTGGTGAATGAACAAATCGTCATCTTCCCGAAAAGGCGCCGTAATGTTGCTTGCATATCGTGTTTTGGTAACCCTGTATCCGCCGCGATGTCATCACGCTATGGGAAAGGGTGAGGTGGAGGATGTTGAGACAGATCTTTCGCAAGCGGCGCAATGGTGTTCCTGGCGTTGCCTTTTTTGCGTGTCTATGTGTTGTGTCCGCTCCGTCTCTGATGGCTCAGATGGCTGGATTGGGAGCCTTGACCGGCAGGGTCATTGATGCGTCCGGCAATGCAGTTGCCAACGTCACCGTGACGGCGACAGGTAACGACAACAGTGAGGTGCGAAGCGCGACCTCGGGTACGGATGGCTCTTATAGGTTCGAAGGTCTGCAGCAAGGCAATTACCGGCTGAAGTTCGAAGCCACCGGTTTGAAGACGTCGGAGATTCCTTCGACAACAGTCGATGGGACCGAGATGACGGTTCCCGACGAAAAACTGGAGGCGGGCCAGTCAGTCTCTTCAACGCCAGCGCCCACGCGACAAGACGATTTGCCGAATGCGCCATCCAGCAGCAAGACAGAGCCTTCGCTTGCGGATCTAGGCCTTTCTCCGGAGCAAACGCAGGGCAACGCCCGTGAACAAGCGTTGCTGGATAAGCGGACACATATGCTGAAGATCCATCAAAGGATGGGTTTGATCACGACGGGCCCTCTAATCGCCACGGTGATTGCTTCTGTGGGGGCGGGGGGCAAGAGCACCAGCACTGCCTCGCGCGATCTTCATGTGGCCCTTGGCAGCTTAACGGGAGATTTGTACGGGATCACGGCCTATTACGCCATTCGCGCCCCCAGAATTCCCGGAACGAAAAAGCGCGGTCCGATAAAATTTCACGAAGCGATGGCGTGGATACATGGCCCGGGCATGATTCTGACTCCCATCCTGGGAGCAATGGCGTTCAACCAAAAGAGCAATGGCGAAAAAGTTCACGGGATCGCCTCCGCGCACGGTCCTGTCGCCATTGTGACGGCTGGGGCTTTTGGTGCAGCTCTGCTCTCCGTATCGGTCAAGTTCTAAGCACAGTTTTATGAATAAGAGAATAGTGATTGCGTTGTTGCTTGTGACAATCCCCGCCTTTGCTGGGACCGACAGCCAATGGGTTCTGCAACAGAGCACTCTGACATACCACGTATCGCACCCATTGCACCAGACTGAAGGTGTGAGCCACGCAGCGAAGGGAAAGGGCGTTTGCCACGCTGGTCAATGCGACTTCCTGATCGCGGTACCCGTAAAGTCGTTTGATTCCGGAGACAGCAACCGCGATCTCCACATGTTGCAGGTCACGCGCGGTGCGGAGTTTCCTCTAGTGACCGTACGCACTCGGTTGCCCGAATCGGCGGCCACATCGGCCACGATCAATGCCGATCTGGAGATTCAGTTCGCCGGTCAGACGGCCCAGTATAAGCAGGTTCCTTTCAAAGTAGAGACGAAAGGCGGCGAGACTCACATCACGGGGACCATTCCGGCCACTCTCGCTGATTTCAAGATCGATCCACCATCTCTCTTGACGATGCCGGTCAAGAACGACATTCCAGTGCGCGTGGACATGACTTGGCATCAGCAGTAAGCCGAGTGCTAGCGGACGACAACAGTAGACTCTTCGAGCAGGAGTGTATATTCGTCGAACACTCCCGAGCGGATCAGCAGTGCTGGGCTACCGGCGGTCAATGGGCGAGGAGCGTAATAGAAAATTGGGAGGGTAACGTGCGCGGGCTCTGTGAAGGTCGCACTAATACAGGTGGTTTGGGCTGGCGCAAAAGTCGTTCCCGGCGCGAACAGTATTGTCGTCGTTGTGCCAACAACTAATGCTACTCGGGGTACGCATTCGCTGAGCGCTGACGAAACGGCGAACGACGATTTGCAGCGAGACACACACTGAATGGGCAGATGGCACCGATCTTCACGATTTCCCGGCAATCATGACACCAAGAACAGCAGGCAGATACAGAACGGATGCGTGCAGGAGACGGCTGGCGAGGAGGTTCGACTTTGATGCCGTCAGTTTAGCCACATGATAAATCAGGAACGTCCCCGCCACGCCCATGCCAGCCCAATAGGACCAGCCAGCACGATCTACGACCGGCAACATCGTAGCTAGTACCAGGATCACGGTAAAGCCCGCAATCTCCATCCGGGTAAAGTGCCCGTCCCGATCGAAATCGGGGAGCATGTAATAGCCCGCCCGGCTGTAGTCGTCGCGATACATCAGGGCGATTGCCAGAAAGTGCGGAAACTGCCAAAGAAAGAGAATGGCAAATAGGAACCAAGCCCGGCGGTCGATGGTCCCCGAAGCTCCTGCCCAGCCGATTAGCGTCGGCATGGCGCCTGGAAAAGCGCCCAGCAAGGTACAGAGCGGCGTCTTGCGCTTGAGCGGGGTATAGACGAGTAGATAAGAGAGTAAAGTCGAAACGACCAGCAACGCCGACAAGGCATTGACTGCCAGCAGCAAATAAAGTCCTCCTGCCGCGCTCAGGAGAATCCCGAACTTCAGCGCCTCGCGGCTTGAGACCCTGCCCGAAGGTAGCGGACGAGAAGCAGTGCGTCGCATCTGACCGTCCCACAGTCGTTCCATCCACTGGTTCAGCGTCGCCGTGCCGCTGGCAGCCAGCAGTGTGCCGAGGAGCGTGTTGACCAGACCGCCGATCCGCAGAGGGCCACGACTCGCGAGGTAATAGCCTGCTGACGTAGTCATCAGGATGAGCAGGTTCACCTCTGGCTTGGTGAGCGAGTAGTAGTCTCCGAGTTTTGACCGCAATGTCTGCACAGCGGTTGTGTTTGCCATCACGTTTATGGTCGCCACATTACCAGTCATCACCCGGCTCCCGCCGCACTTGATTGCTCTTGTGACGCATGATAAAAACCATGCACACTGACATAAGTGTCGGTGGAACGATGAGCATCAGAATTCCGCTGCGCAAGGCATCAATCATGCGCGCCCCAGCGGAGGCGGCCTGCGTATAGCAGAGGGCGCAACTCTGGGAGAAGGCTGGAAGCGGAGCGGCGACCGTCAAGAGCACGACCAGTGCAATCGCCATAAGCGGCAACGATCTCGCGCTTTTGGTCTTCGATTTAACTCTTAACATCATTCCTCCACTCGGGTCCTACCCAGACAGACTATCTGGAATACGGCGCCGCGCCCACCAGCATGCGGAAGCTGTCCGTCCAGCCATACTGCATTCCAAGCAGAACCGAAACTGTGAAGATCACGACAAACCAAAGAAAGATTCGCTTCTCTGACCAGAGATGCATAAAGAACAACTGAGCCAGCCCGGCCTCGACACACGCTACCACCAGCATACGCGTGAACATTTGCGCCGGGTCAATGTTCTGATAGGCGATAACAAATTGCAGGCCTGCGAGGATGAGCAGGCAGACGTACACAATCAAGTCTTTCCCAATGCCGCCGCTCTCGTGTTTTGCCGCTGGTGTCGTTGTCATAGGATTTCTGCTCCTCGATCTTCCTCTATCTAGTGGGTGAGATTCAAAAGATAGACTAACGGAACGACAAACATCCAAACCAGATCCACAAAGTGCCAGTACAGCCCTAAAACCTCGATGTCATCGGCATTGTAGCGGCCGGTTCGATAGCGCAAGCCCACGGCGATTAAAGCGATGATGCCCGAGGTCACGTGGGTCAGGTGCAAGCCCGTGATGCTGAAGAACGATGCCCCAAACAGCCCCGTTCCCCACGGGTTCTTAAACAACGTCATGCCTTCGCCGATAAGCCCGAGCCACTCGCGAATATGCAACAGAGCGAAAAGGATGCCCAGGACTGCAGTGATCATGATCCAGCGGAAGGCCTTGTCTTTATTTCCGGCGCGCGCATCGCGCAGTGCAATCAGCATGGTCAAACTGCTGGTGAGAAGAACGACAGTCATCGTGGCGACATTGACGATGCTGTGGAAGGGGCGCGGCCAGTTGGCAGTTCCGTTACGAAGGAATCCATAAGCCACCAGGCAGGCGGCGAACGTCATGGTGTCCGCGATAATGAACAACCACATCGCTAACTTCTTGGTGGGGATCGAAAAGGGCGGCTCGACGATAAGGTCTGTCGAGTGTGCTCCCATGGTCAAGTCCGCTTGGCTCACGGCGCCTCCTAATGGTCGAGTAAGATCAATCTTGTCGCTTAAAGTTTAGGTTTACAACCGCATCGTTCACGGCTTGGAACAACATCGATCGTTTAAACTTTGAACCAGAGCAGCAGAATCAAATACACCCAAAGGCCGCCCATGAAATGCCAGTAGCGCGCCGTCGCAACCATCGCGTTTCTTCGCAACGACGACTTACTCAGCTTGCGAATAACATAGAGAAGGCCGCCCAGCCCCCCCAGCACGTGCACTACATGCGTCACCGTAAGCACATAGAAAAACGAACTGCTCGGGTTAGTGGCAAGATACAATCCCTGCGCCCGCAACTGCGTCCACGCAACATATTGACCAGCCACAAACACCAGACCGAGAGCCAAAGTGATATACAGCCAGCGCGCCGGGCTTTCAGCGCGACTCGTCATCCCGCGCATAAAACCGGAGACGCGGCGACGCGCGACTTCGAGCGTCACACTGCTGGCCAAAAGTATGAGCGTGTTCAGATACAGGATTGGCGGCAAGGTAAAGCTCTGCCAATCTTGCGATGAGCCTTTGCGCACGATCAGAGCGCTGGAAAACGCGGCAAACATCATCGTAACCGCGAAGAGAACCACCCAAATGGCGGTAGAGGATGGCGGCGGCGAATACTCCAGCGTTACACGCAAGTCACCGTCGGTCGGGACAAAGTTCCCCCAACCCCCGTTCCCCGTATGCCCTTTTGCAGGCAAACGGTCCGGATCGATTCGCGGTGGCTCATGTACTGTCGTCGCCATAACTACTCCTGACTTCCCCTAACTTCCTATCTACAAACTTACTCCCGCATTCGCTCCTGCTGCCGGCCAGTCATCTATCGAGTTACTTCTCTTCGTGTTCCGTCGCAACCTGCTCGGGCGAAGTCTGCATGACGTAATCACCGACCGAACTCTTCACTCCATACTGATAAGGATCGTGGTAGACAACAGGATGCTTGCCGCCAAAGTTATCGAACGGCGGCGGCGTGGCCGTGCTCCACTCGAGCGACGTGGCCTCCCATGGATTGTCCGGCGCCGGCGCGCCCTTAAACCGGCTGTAAATCAGGTTATAGACAAAGATCAGCTGGGCCGCGCCAGTTATCAGAGCAGCCACCGTGATCCACTTATGCACCGGAAGCAGCGGTTGCAGGTAGTCATCTACAAATGTCGAGTAACGGCGCACATTCCCGGCCATCCCTAAGTAATGGAATGGCATAAAGATGCAATACGCGCCGACGAAGCTTAGCCAGAAGTGAATTTTCCCCAAAGTCTCATTCATCATTCGCCCGGCCATCTTCGGGAACCAGAAATAAGTTCCCGCAAAGATGCCAAACATCGCCGCGACGCCCATCACCATGTGGAAATGGCCAACCACGAAATACGTGCCATGCAGCATGATGTCGATCGAGGGCTGAGCCAGGAAGAATCCGCTGACGCCGCCGCTGACAAACATGGAAATAAAGCCCAATGCGAACAGGGATGCTGAGTTGATCCGCAGCTTCGAGCCGTACAGGCTGAAGACTTGTATGAGCACGATAATGGTGGCCGGAATCGTGATTACCAGCGTCGGGAAAGAGAACGCCAGCGAGGAGATCGGATTCATCCCACTGACAAACATGTGATGGCCGTAGACCATGTAACTCAGAATGGCCAGCGCTCCCATGGAATAGATGATCACTCTTTGACTGAGCAGCGGCCGTCGCATGTTGGTGACCAGGATGTGCGACACGATGCCAATGCCGGGCACGATCGCAATGTAAACCTCGGGATGCCCGAAGAACCAGAAAAGATGCTGCCAGAGGAGCGTTGACCCTCCAGAGTGCGGCAGCAGTTGGTCATTCATTACCGTGCCCGACGGCACAAAGAAACTGGTGCCCGCCACGTGATCGAGAATCACCAATATGCACGCCGGCATGAGTACGGCGAATGCAGTCAATCCCATGCAAGAGGTAATGAACCATGCCCATGCGCTCATCGGAAGGCGCATCAGGCTCATGCCTTTAACGCGCAGATCAAGCGTGGTGGTGATGAAGTTCAACGAACCCAGCAACTGGCCAACACAAAACAGACCAATCGAAGCCATCCAGAGGATAACGCCCATCCCCTGACCAGGCCCCCCAACCGATCCCACCGAATTGAGCGGCGCATATTGCGTCCACCCGCCAAGCGTCGGGCCGTCGCCCACGAAAAACGACGCCATCAGGACGATGAAAGCCGTGAAGGTCACCCAGAACGACATCATATTAAAGCGCGGGAAAGGCATGTCTTCGGCGCCCACTTGAATGGGCAGAAAGAAATTGCCGAAGGCCGCGAACGGCGCTGTCGTGAGCACAAAGAAGACCATGATCGTGCCGTGCATGGTCATCAATTGCAAATAGTATTCCGGCGTCAGCACCCCGCCAGGCGCGCCGTTGGGCGAAAGCAACTGCAGGCCGGGAATTGCGGCATTGGTCCAGGCCAGGTGGATACGCATGATCCACGAAAGAGCCATTCCACACAGCGCGGCGACCAAAGCGAGCGCATAGTACTGTTTGCCGATCACCTTATGGTCGAGACTGAAAACGTGCTTCCGGATGAAACTCGTCGGAGGAGCATGGTGGTGCACCGCTGGCGCTGACACGTCGTGCATGGCCTCACCTCAATGAGATCCGCCCGCGCTCAGAGCGGACGGGCAGAGATTTACTGCATTGCCGCTTCTTTTTTAATCCAGTCGTCGTAATCCTGCTGCGACAGCACGTTCAAGTACGCTTTCATGTTGTAGTGGCCTAAGCCGCAAAGCTGGGTGCAGACAATTTCGTACTTACCAGTCTTGGTGGCGGTGAAGTGCAGGCTCACATCCAGGCCGGGGACAAAATCCTGCTGCACCCGCAGCTCGCGTACAAAAAAGGAATGTCCGACATCTTTCGAATGCATGAGCAGATGGACTTCCTTGTTCACCGGAATCGCCATCTCTGCGGTCACGATGTCGTCCTTGGAATCCGGATCGTGGTCCGTGTCCAGGCCAAAGTAGTTCTGCGTGCTCTCATTGATGAGTTCCGGGTGAAGCGGTCCGAACTTGCCATCGGGACCGGGATACCGGAAATAGAAGGCAAATTGTCCGGCCTGCACCTGAATCGGAATGGCATCAGCCGCAGGTGGCGTCAAATACACATTAGCCCATGCCTTCACGCCGAAAACGCCTAGAGCCAGCACCTCTATGCCAACCACCAACAGCGCGGCGATCACCAACGCCTTGGCGCCGCCAGGAAACTTCTTGATCTTCGCATCGGGGCCAGGGTTCGAAAACATCCAGATGAAAATGGCCAAAACGAACTGGGCGGCGAGAAAAGCGATTCCCGCTTCGGCCATCGTCTCCGACATCTGTTCATCAATCAGAGCGCCATGCGTCGAAATGTCCTCCGGAGCGTCCCAAGTGTGCCGCAGGATGGGAATCGCGGAGAGAATCGCGATTACGATGATGGTGACCGCAAACAATTTCGCCATGTTGCTTACCCTCCGGTTGTTGCTGCCGCCGCACTCTACACAGAATATGGCGGCGGGACAAGCGAAACCGCCGTCACACTCAATCTGTTCATTGGTACGCTTTCGCCTTGAAGGTGAAATTCACATCCTTCGTCTCGTTGCCGGTGATGGTGACTGTCAGCCGTCTGCGTGCCACAATCCTCCATGCCACGCGGTGATGGTGTACTTGCCCGGAGGCAGGTTCGGCAGCTTGAAATCGCCGCCCTCTTTACTTACGTCGTAATGCGAGGTCTTTAGCACTACGAACCAGCCGTGCATCCAGGGATGAATGTTGCACTTTACCGGGATGAACTCCGGCTTATCGTATCTCTCCTTGATCGGCGGGGTTCCGGGCGGCTGCGATTTGTTCCACTCGGTGTTGACTTCGGCTGCGGGTGAATGTTGTGCGACGGTCGAAGGCCCGTCACCTTCTCCGTCTGTGTCGTGGAACTTCCAGCGTTCCAGCCTCGCAAACAGAACCTGGCCATGAGAGATGCTAATAAGCCTCGGGAAATTGCCTGAACTACAGAAGCATGCGTTTCCACTTCCAATGTCTTGCCTTCGGCGATCGAACGGGCGCAAGCATACGCCTATTTCACGGAGGAACGCGGCAATTAGTTCATAAATGAACAAATTGTCATCTTCTAGAAAGAGAACCGTAATGTTCGCGGACTCGACCGTAATCGTGTGCGCCGTGTCGTACTGGACCGTCACACTATCGGCATGCGGCGAATCGGCACGGAACTGGGATACAAATAGAGACGGTCGCTGGTACCTACCTTCCGCCGCAGGAATCTAGTGACAACAAGCACAATGCCGTGTGTCCAGGGTCACAGCAAGGTGTGCCAAACAGACATAGGCTCCGTCGAGATTAACCCCATTCCCACCGGAAAAATCGAGGAGAGAGCATGCAGCGAATCTCAATCGTGAGGAAATGGCACAAAGTTGGTTTCGTTCTGTTACTGACATTCCCGTTTGCAATAGCAAATCCGGCCATGGCGCAGACAGGAAATGCAGCGAACGGTCAAAAACTCTTCCATGAGAAATGCGAAAGGTGTCACGGCAAAGATGGCAGTGGTGACACTAGTCAAGGAAGGGCTTTTAATGCTGCCGATCTCCGCTCCGCAGATGTTCAAAAGAAGACCGATGCAGATTTCTACACGCAAATTGAAAAGGGCAAAAAGGCTATGCCACCCTTTGGAGCCAGCCTCGACAAGAATCAAATTAATGATTTGATTGCGTATGTCAGGCAATTTGGCAAGAAGTCTTCAGAAACGAAGAAGTAGCTCTAAACCGCGAGTATCGATCGGCAACCAGCGAATGGACACAGGAGCAAAATCGAGAGCCAGGGATGCCGCGGATAGCGACGAAGACGTTCAGCGCGACAAGCGTCGTCGGTCCAGATTCCAACGCCTCGCGGTTTTGCTGGCAGTGACATCCGGAGCAGTTGGACTCTTTTGGGTAAGTCTCCATGAGAGACGGGTAGAAGCAAGCTCAACCGTCACTTCAGCTAAGGAAACAGCGGCTGCCTCCATGCCCGCAAATTACTCTGCTGTCTTCAAGCCGGGTCGTGAACCTTTCATGGATGCCGTCGGAGAATACTTCCAATGGCAATCCACTCCGGCGCAGCCCGTAGCGTTTAATCATCGGGTTCACGTTCAGCATGGTTACGAGTGCAAGAGTTGCCATGCGGGGGTAACGCAGGGGCCGGACGCGGGAATTCCCGACGCCAGCTTCTGCATGGCATGTCATCAAGAGATTGCCACGAACAATCCGGAGATCAAGAAACTTGCCGCATACGCGGCCAAAGGACAGGACGTCCCCTGGAAACCGGTGTATTGGTTTTACCCTTCGGAACACGTTCGATTCCGGCATAGTCCGCATATTCGTGCGGCAGTGGATTGCCAGCAGTGCCACGGGGATATGACTCAGCAGACGGTTGCCGTGCGGTCGAAAAATCTGAACATGAATTTCTGCATTAGTTGCCATAGGGCGAAGGGCGCCTCGGCCGATTGCATAACCTGTCATTACTGACTCTTTGCGGTGGTTAGAGGAGTTTTCAGACTAATGGAACGCCGAACGTTCTTGAATTTCACAATCCTAAGCGGCGCGACATTGGCGCTCGAGGGGTGCGGAGATCGAGCAGCGCAGTTAGTTCGCTTCATACCCGAGGAAGATCTGGTGCCCGGTGCAGCCATCTGGAAGTCCGGCGTTTGTGCGATGTGCTCCGCCGGCTGTGGCATCCAGGTTCGTGTCATGGAGGGCGATGCGGAGGTTGTGCGGAACGGGCAGTTCGGCATCCTCAAAATGGGATTGGCGAAGAAACTGGCTGGCAATCCTGAACACCCCGTGAACCACGGAAAGTTGTGCGCGCGGGGCGAAGCTGGCCTGCAGGTCACTTATAATCCGGATCGCATCCAGCATCCTCTGAGACGCACGGGGCAACGCGGTTCGGGGAAATTTACGCAAGTGAGCTGGGACGAAGCGATCCAGGAACTACTAACGCATCTCCAGCCGCTAGCTTCTGAATCTGTCTCTCAATCTGGATCCAAATCGCTTGCTTTCCTCACCAGCCCACAGCGCGGGCAGCGCGGAGTATTGATCGAGCGATTTCTGTCCGGCTTCGACGGATCACAGTGGGTGCCGTTCGAGCTCTTTGACGATGCGGTGTTGCGCAGAGCGAACCGGCTGAGCTTCGGCTACGACCAATTGCCGACAGTAGACCTGGCTCGCTCGGGTTATGTCATCTCGTTTGGCTCTGACTTCCTCGGCACATGGAATTCCCCGGTGGCGCAAAGCGTGGGTTACGGAAAAATGCGCCAGAACCGTTCGGGCGTTCGCGGAAAATTTGTCCAGGTTGAGTCCCGCGTATCGCAAACGGGAGCGAATGCGGATGAGTGGGTGGCAGCGCACCCGGGTACGGAAGGCCTGTTGGCTCTCGGAATTGCCCACGTCATTTTGCAGGAGAAGCTTGGGCGTGCGGAAACCGCAGGCGCCGCCGGCAGGCTGATCGATGGGTGGCGCGAGGGACTACCAGCATACTCACCGGAGGCAATCGCGTGGAAAACCGGCGTCCCTCCCGAGACGAGCACGAGATTAGCGCGCGAGATGGCGGCACGATCACCCGCCGTGGCAATGGTGGGCGGAGCGCCCCTAGCTCAAACCAACGGATTGTTCACGGCTCTTGCGGTCAACGCTCTGAATGCGCTTCTGGGAAGCGTCGGGAAACCGGGCGGACTTCAGTTCACGCCAAAAGCGCCATTGCCCGCCGCATCCCGAGTGCCCGGGGAAACGGCCCGGGAAAAGTCTGGAGAGGCCAAGGCCGACTCGGTCCGCGACCTTGCACAAGAGATCCTTTCGGGCCAGCCGCGGCCAGTCGAAGTGCTCCTTCTATACGAAGCGAACCCGGTTTTTGCCACGCCACTGGGATGGCGCGTAAAAGAGGCATTTGAAAAAGTCCCGTTCATCGCGAGCTTCAGCAGCTTTCTCGACGAGACGAGCGGCCTTGCGGACCTGATTCTTCCCGACCACTCATTTCTCGAATCGTGGATCGACGATGTTCCGGAGTCGGGAACAACTCAGTCGGTGGTAAGCGTTGCCCCGCCGGCCATGCGGCCGCTGCACGACACGCGTGCGCTGCCCGATGTGCTGATTGACCTGGGCCATCGCCTGGGCGGAAAGATGAGCCAAGTCCTACCCTGGAAAAGTTACGAAGAAATGCTGCAAGCGGTACTCGCGCCACTTGCGCACCTTCCAGGCTCTATCAACGCAAAAGACGGTGACGAATTCTGGAGCAAAATTCAGGAGCAGGGCGGCTGGTGGAGGGCAGATTCGACTCCTGCTCAGAAAGCAAAAGCGCCGGCAGGTTCTATCAGCGCGATGAAATACCAGGACGCGGAATTTGCAGGATCGGCCGGAGAGTATCCGTTCCATTTTCTCCCCTACCCTTCGCAGCAGTTTTATGACGGACGACATGCCAATCTTCCCTGGATGCAAGAAATTCCCGAGGTCTTGTCGACGGGAATGTGGGGTACCTGGGTAGAAATAAATCCGCGTGCGGCAGCCACTCTACAAATCGAACAAGGCGACCTAGTGGAGATAACGTCGCCGCAAGGCAAGCTTCGTGCTCCGGCTCTGTTATCGCCGGGAATCGCGCCCGACATGGTTGCGATTCCGGTGGGACAAGGGCATGAAGACTACGGACGCTACGCCAGCGGCCGCGGTGCGAACCCGATCAAGATACTCGCGCCGCAGGATGAACCGACGACCGGAGCGCTGGCATGGGCAGGAACGCGGGTGAGTATCACAAAAGTAGGCAAGGGCGAACTGATTCTGTTGTCGGGCGGCCCTACCCAATGGAGCCGGGAAAAAGTAACCCGATAAACGACAGAGTGAGAGCGGCGATTGGGAGGGAGCGCGGATGGCCCACAAATGGGGAATGGTAATCGACCTCGACCGCTGCACCGGCTGCGAGGCCTGCGTTGCGGCATGTCACGCCGAAAACAACATCGCAACGGTAAACGACGAGCAAGCCGCCAAGGGCCGAACCATGCACTGGATCCATGTGGAACGCTATTGGGAGGGCGAATTTCCCAATATCCGCGCACGATTTCAGCCCGTTCTATGCCAACAGTGCGATGCGGCTCCCTGCGAACCTGTCTGTCCCACCTATGCCAGCTATCACAACCCGGAAGGTCTCAACGCCCAAGTTTATAACCGCTGCATTGGCACGCGTTATTGTGCCAATGCCTGCCCGTACTCAGTTCGTTACTTCAACTGGTTCAATCCAGCGTGGGATAAGCCGCTACAACTGCAACTGAACCCGGACGTTTCGGTGCGCGAAGTAGGGGTGATGGAAAAATGTACGTTTTGCAACCAGCGCATTCTCGCAGCGGAGATCAAAGCCAAAGCAGAGAACCGTGAACTGCAGGACGGCGAGGTCAAGCCGGCCTGCGTACAGTCTTGCCCGCCGACGGCGATGGTTTTTGGAGATCTGAACGATCCAAACAGCCAGGTCTCGCGGATGGCAGGTTCCGTGCGAGCCACGATACTGCTGGAAGAAGTTGGGACACTGCCGAAAGTTATCTATCTCGAAAGAGAGTCATCGCATGGCAATGAATAATGCCGCGCAGGCCAACGTGAATGTGATCGATTTCGCGCCAGAGAAAATTCGTAAGGATCTGCTGCTGCCGGTATTCCATACGTCGCGGCGGTACTACGCACTTGTAATCGCGCTGGTGGCCATCGGGCTTCCCGGTATGTTCGTTTACCTTTACCAGATGTCGGAGGGGATGGGCGTAGCCGGAATCACCCGGCCGGTTTTCTGGGGCTTCTATATCACGAACTTCGTGTTCTGGATTGGAATCAGTCATGCCGGCACGCTGATTTCGGCGATTCTCCGCCTGGTCAATGCCACCTGGCGCCGTCCAGTGACACGATGCGCCGAAGCGATCACCGTTTTCGCCCTGGCCATAGGCGCGCAGTATCCGATCATTCACTTGGGCCGCGCGTGGCTGTTTTTCTGGCTGATTCCGTATCCCAGCGAACGTGGCATCTGGCCGAATTTCCGTTCTCCGCTGGTATGGGACTTTTTCGCCATCAGCACCTACCTCACCGGCAGCCTCACTTTTCTTCTTCTTCCGATCATTCCCGATTGGGCGATGGTGCGGGACCGGGCGACTGGGTTGCGCAAACGCATCTACACGGTGCTCGCTCTAGGATGGCGCGGAACGCCACGGGAATGGCATCGTCTGGAAGTAGCGATGCGCATCATGGCGGTCACCATCCTACCGGTTGCCATCTCCGTCCACACGATTGTGTCGTGGGACTTTGCCATGGCGCCGGTACCCATGTGGCATTCCACTGTGTTCGGGCCGTACTTTGTGGCCGGGGCGATTTTCAGCGGCATCGCCGCGCTAATTATTGTGATGGCGCTGGTGCGCAAGGCACTGCATCTTGAGGAGTACCTGAAACCACTTCACTTCGACAATCTTGGCAAGCTGCTATTGGTGATGAGCCTGCTCTGGATTTACTTCATTATCGCGGAGCGCCTCACCGTATGGTACGGCAACGAACCTGCCGAGATGGCTGCGTTCTGGTCTATCCAGCGCGGGAGATTTGCCGTGCTCTTCTGGACCATGGTCTGCTGCAATTTCCTCATTCCGTTCCCCATACTTGCAATCAAGAAACTGCGAACCATCGCCGGCACAGTGATCGCCTCGTCCACCATCGTCGTCGGAATGTGGCTGGAGCGGTTCCTGATCGTTGTGCCACCCCTGGAGCACAAATATTTGCCTTATGACTGGGGACACTACAGCCCGACGTGGGTAGAAATCACGATTACCGTCGGAACGTGTATGGGGATGATTCTCCTTTACGTTCTGTTCGCAAAATTTGTCCCGATCATTTCGATTTGGGAATTGAAAGGCCCGCAGCACGCGAAACCCATTGCGGTAACGGCGAACGCCACTATCAGCCCGGCGGCCATACGTTTGGACAACACATTACCTTCGACCAATAGTTGAGTGGAGGAATTTATGAATGCTATCTACGGACTCTTTCCCGATGCTGACTCCGCGGGGCGAGCGTTGAAGGCCCTTCGTGCAGCGAGTTCTCGCTTTCATCTCAACCCGAAAGCGATCGTCATCATGTCTTCCGAACCGCTGGAAGAAGAGGGCTTCGGATGGGAACAGGAGCGGACACTGATGCCGTGGCTTGCCCCTCTGGGTGCTCTCGTTGGAGGCGCAGCCGGGTACGCGCTTTCCGCCTTTACGCAACGCAGCTATCCCCTGCCCACTGGAGGCATGCCAATTGTGGCCATGTGGCCGACGGGAATCATCATGTATGAACTGACGATGCTGGGAGCGATCTTAACGACAATTGTGGCATTCGTGATCGCGACGGGATTGCCCAACTACAAAAAGCGACTCTATGACCCGGAGGTCACGAACGGGAAGATTCTCGTGGGCGTATCGGAACTGGGTAGTGATTGTCGTTCCGAACTTGAAAAGCTTCTTTATCGCGATGGCGCTGAACAAGTCAAAGAGTTCCCGAATAGCTAGGAGTTGGCCACTGCCGCAGTTAGTGCGTCTGCTGTTTCGAAGCGCCTGCCGCCTACTCCATCGGTTCCCACAAAGTCGGTATCGCAGACTGGCAGACAGTTCTCGCACGATCCTCCTCACGATCTCAGCAGAGCTTGCAATCAGCGAATCTGCAAAAGACAACGGGACGCCCTGTTTGGCGTCTTCGCCCTACAGCGTGTAGAAAATCTCCTTTGCTGCATAACTCATGCTGATACCTGGGCAAGACGATATCTCATTGGATCCAAAACGCCGGCTTCCACGAATCCTTTCCTCCGGAGAACGTTTATCTTGGCAACGCTTCCGGCTTTGGCAATTCCGGTTTTGATAGTGATACCGGTTTTAGTTCGCCGGGCCGAGAGAATAAACCGCGTCCTCGATTTCGCGGCCGAAGATTTAAGCCAGCTCCATTCGGAAGATAGCTCGATGAGAGAGATGACGTTTACGAAGTTTCCCGCATCCCACAAAATAGGTGTAAAGTCTCGGATTGGCGGAAAACTCCTATGCGATTGCTGTTGGTAGAAGACGACGTATCCATTCAGCAGTTCCTAAAACGGGCACTGGGAGAGGAGGGATACCAAGTGGATGCGGCCAGTACAGCGAAAGCTGCGGAGGCCATGGCATTGGAAGGTATTCACGATGCCTTCATCATCGATCTTGGGCTTCCCGATTTGGATGGATTGGACTTGATTGCGCGTTGCCGAGCTCAAGGTAGTTTGGCACCAGTTTTAATTCTGTCTGCCCGGCGTTCCATAGACGAACGTGTTCGAGGACTGGAGCGAGGCGGAGACGATTACCTCACAAAACCGTTTGCCCTGCCGGAACTTTTGGCAAGATTAAGAAATCTGCTACGCAGGTCGGCGGTTGCACCGACTGAATCGATGCGTCTTCAAGCTGCTGACTTGCAGCTTGATTTGGTACGTCGCGAAGCACGACGTGGTGATCACCTGCTGCAACTGACTCCGCAGGAGTTTTCTTTGCTGGAATATCTTTGCCGCAACGAAGGTCGAGTGGTGACCCGGACTATGATTCTGGATCATGTCTGGAAGATGAGGATTGATCCCGCAACCAATGTCGTCGATGTTCACATTTATCGTCTGCGGAGCAAAGTGGATCATGACACCCCGCGCCCACTGATTCACACAATTCGCGGCGTTGGCTACGTTCTCAAACATGCCTAGGAATTTGCGATCTACCGCCGCTTGGCGGATTTCGATTTGGACAACTCTGGCGTTCGCGCTCGGCACCGCTTTGGCTTTCTCCATAGTTTATTACCTTGTCGCTCAAGGCATTCGGGAGCGCAGTGACACCTGGCTTAGCGGCGAAGCAGAGGTTCTGGCTCAGGTCTCGGCCGACACACCAAGCGATCGCCTATACAAGAGGGTTGTTCGAGAGGTGGCCGAGCTTGCTACTCAGGAAGTACCGGATGAGCGCAATGCCCGCGGCGAAAGGCTGAATTCCGTCTTTTTCTTGGCCACAAGTCCCAATAGCAGTGAAGGCCCATTGTGGGTAGGCCCAAGCTCAAAGGATGCTTTTGTAGCAGCGATTCAGCGGACGAATTTGGTTCCGGGGCCCCCGAAGTCGATAACGGTGGAAGGATATCGACAAACTTTTCGCGTAGTTGAGAAGGCACAAAACGGAAGAATCGTTTATCTCGGACTATCAGATCATGGCGCCCAACATGTGTTGCACACATTGGCCCGGCGTTTTCTCGCACTTTGGTGCGGCATGTTTCTGCTCGGCTTTGTAATCTCCTACTGGAGCGCTCGCCGTACCCTGCACCGTGTGGAGCGAATTACGGAAACCGTGGCGCGAATTGGAACCGAAGACTTAAAGGAACGATTGCCGGAGCCTGTAAATTCAGATGAGATTTCGCGATTGGCTAAGACTTTTAACAACATGCTGGATCGGCTCCAGGCTTCGGTGAATCAGCTTCGTACTGTCACTGGCAGTATCGCGCACGACCTCAAAAGTCCGGTGACCTTGATTCGTGGAACGCTGGAATCGGCATTATGTAATGAAGGAAATGATACCTGGCGCGACTCGGTTGGTGGGGCGATCGAAGATCTTGATAGGCTCTTGCAGTTGCTGAACACCACGCTGGACCTTGCTGAAGCGGATGCGGGTGCGCTTCACATCGATCGCCGCCCAGTTGACTTCTCCGATGTCGTGCGACAACTGGTCGATATTTACCAACCGGCGATGTCTGAGCATCATCACGAAGTGACCACTGACCTTGAAGAGCACGTGGTCGTGGATGCAGACGTAACCCTGCTGAATCGTGTAGTCAGTAATTTGCTTGAAAACGAATTGACTCATTTACCTGCGGGATGCAGAGTGAACATCCGGCTTCGCTCTCGGCAAGGGTCGGCAGAACTAGTGATTGAAGATAATGGCCCGGGATTCTCGCCCGATATCGGCAGCCAGGTTTTCAAACGATTCGTGAAGGGAAAGAATTCTCCCGGTCATGGTCTCGGACTTGCCTTTGTGGAAGCAGTTGTCCAGGCGCATGGGGGCAGTGCACGGGTCTCCGACCGGCCGGGAGGCGGCGCTGTCATAACTTTGTCGCTGCCAGCGAGCGTGCTCCAAGCGGCATAAGCACCACGTTCTCGCGGCCTTCGAGAATCCCTCAATCAAGAAACTACCGGTGAGAACTGTCCTGAGAGAGTTATGCACTCACTTCGCTGGTGACATCCGGTATCGCCACAGGTTCGTACACATCTTTCGCGCCCGGATTCGTTGGTCGCGTCCGACGGCTAAAGAAGGCGTCTCTCGCAAGTTTAAGAACGGTTTGTCGGTTTTGGGCTACAACCTTGAGCCATGCCATTTTCCCCATCATGGGGAAATATATGCCGTGGAAGCATAGTCGCGCGAGGAAGACGCTCATACGATAACCTAGAGGCTGGTCAGTGAGCGCATCGACCGCTTGGGCCAGTGCATCCGGGCTGTAGGCTTGCTCCCAGCCATATTTCACTTCGGCATGAGCTTCTCCAATGGTCATCTTGAGCGGCCTGTGAGCCATCGCAAAAGGGATGAACTCCTGCCAATGTTTGGGCCGCGTGAGCCGGCCCGAGGTTTCCAGGCGCTTGTAGAGCGGGGTTGCGGGCAAGGGCGTCAGCAGGCCGAAAATGGGCAGACCCGGTGGCCAAGTACGGACCTGCGCCAGTGTGCGCTCGGCCACGCCGGTAGTGTCGTTGTCCATACCGAAGATAAATGATGTGATCGCATAGACGTTTTCGGCAAGCAAGGCTTGAGGCCGGGCTTCCGGAAAAACTGGTCCTGTATTGTGGCCGCCACGATTACGGAACCAGGCTCCTGCAGGGCACTGGCAATCTTGCGGTCGTCATGCGCACGATGGGGCACGGGAGTCCATCCACCGCAATGAAGTATCAACATCCCGAACTTGAGCAGGTTCGACGCGTCTTGAACTGGACAAACAGCAACTACAATCCGGAGCAGGATTTGGATGGCACATTCTACGGCGCAGTAACTAAACAGTAACCTCGGTAAGTGATTGAACAATATGGTGGGCAGTGCAGGACTCGAACCTGCGACCTCCTGCTTGTAAGGCAGGCGCTCTAACCAACTGAGCTAACCGCCCACTTTTTTAATTCAGCATATTACGCGGAGCGCTTGGGGCGCTTCGCGATCATCGATACGATTGCCACAAACTCTGTGATGGGTTCAAGCCCACGTAGTCCCTACCGAAACTCGCCGTACCCGCAGTACCCCCGACCCGCTCTCTCATTCAGTCTAACAAACGCTTGGCTGGCGAGTGGCAATGGTTGTACCCGATGAAGGAAATCGCTTAATCCAACGACCGCGCTCGGGGCGAGATGCTATCCTGCTCACGCGTAGCGACCGCCCGTAAACGGGTAGACCAGAGCCACTGAAAGAGTCTTTGGTCGTGGTTCAGGTCAACGATCGCCGAATGAAGATCGCCGCATGAAGATCGTCGCATGAAGATGACATCCCACACCGAAAGCGACCGCTTCGAGAGCGGCGCGGAAAAGTATGCCGCCTACCTCGAGACGCCCGAGGGCCGGTTGCGCTCCGACTTGGCCTTTGCCAACGTGCAGGATTTTATTGCCCTTCCCGCCGCGAAACATTCGTTGTGCGCGCTGGACGTCGGGTGCGGCACGGGCGCGGCTGCGGTTCGCCTGGCGCGTTTGGGCATGCACGTTACGCTGCTGGATTCGTCTTCTGCGATGCTGGATATAGCGAAACGCGCAGCGCAGGAAGCAAACGTTGCGGACAAGGTTGTACTACAACATCGAGACGCAGCGAGCGTGACGAGCTCATTCCCCGCTGCTTCGTTCGACGTAATTCTGTGCCATAACGTCCTCGAATTCGTCGACGACCCCATCGCTTTTTTGCGTGGCGCGGCTCGCCTCCTGCGGGGCTCATCGGCGATACTGTCAGTCCTTGTGCGCAACCAGGCCGGCGAAGTATTCAAGGCCGCCATCCAGGCAGGTGATCTGGCGGCGGCGGAAAACAACCTCACCGCCGAGTGGGGACAAGAGTCGTTGTACGGAGACCGGGTGCGACTATTTACTCCGGATGGCCTGCGAGCCATGCTGACAGTGGCGTCGCTCGCAGTGATTGCCGAGCGGGGTGTACGCGTCCTTGCCGATTACCTGCCGACGCAGATTTCTCGCACCGCCGAATATGAGCGCATTTTTGCACTGGAGCGCAAGCTCGGCAGCCGCCCAGACTATGCCGCCGTCGCGCGCTACACCCAGTTCTTAGTGAGACAAGGCGTCGCGCGTTTGGCTTGATGGATTGATGGAGAATGTTCCAATGAATCACGCCGCCGGCAAATCTTCATCCATCCCATCATCGAGAGCGCCGGACACCACGATTTCGCTAGGACTCGGGCTCACCAATGAGTGCAACCTCTCCTGTGCTTTTTGCTACCGCGATCCAGCTCGCACCGACCGCCTTTCTCTTGATCAAGTGAAGTCCGTCATGGAACGACTGCCCGTGCGCTCGGTGAATCTGGGCACCGGCGAGAACGGCATGCATCCGGAATTTAAGGCGATGCTCTCGTATCTGCGGACACAACCCGTCAAACTCACCATCACCTCCAACGGCCACAGCGTTGCTGTGCTGGAAGACGACGAACTAATCGCCTTTCACGACATAGAGTTTTCTCTCGATTACCCGACGCAAGCAGAACAGGATGCACAGCGCGGAAACGGCAACTGGGATTTGATCCACCAGCAAGCAGGCCGTTGTGTAAACCTCGGGGTCCCGGTCACGATCATTGCTGTCATGATGAAGTCGAATTACTTGTGTCTGGCCGAGGTCGCGCGAGTCGCGAAACAGTTTGACGCTCCCCTGCGAGTGAATGTCTACCAGGCCGTACGATCCGACATCTACGCGCTTTCCTACGCAGAGTATTGGGAAGGGTTCCGGCGGCTCTTTGCGGAGACTGACGTGATAGCCATCGGCGAGCCACTGGTGCGAGCGATGGCGGGCCTGCCGCGGCTCCCAGGAGGATGCGGCGTGAGCACCGTGAGGGTTACACCGCGCGCCACCACGCAGCCCTGCGTTTATTGGCCAGGAGCGGGCGAGCCGCTGTCAGATTTGATCTCAATGGGGCTCGACATTCTAGACTCGCCGCCGTTCGAGCAAGCCCGCATGCTTCCCGAGGCATGCCGGCCTTGCGAGTTTCGCGATTCATGCCATGGTGGCTGTGCCGGGCGTCGGCGCCTGCAAGGTGCGCTGCCGGAGCCTGATTATTATTGTCCGATTATTCGCGGGGAGCGCATTAGCCTGCCGATTCACTTGGCTGCTACCCGCGATCTGCCCAAGATGAGCAGTTCTTGCACCACGGTAGTGATTGCCAGGGACGATGGTTCGTAATCTCGACATCAAGGTGCGTAACGCGTGTATACAAAATCTCGGGCTTTGACTGGCACGTGGCAGGGGAAGCAGGTATTGAGCTTCGCCTCGCTGTCAGGTTTGCCGTCTTTGAATTGAGCAAACCCCCAGCCACCCGTCGCGGCGTATTTTCTTGAGTCCTTGACCATAAACTGAACGTTAACTGGGGGCCCGGCAACGAAAGATTGGGGACGGCCAAAAACTTTGTTGTTTTCCTCAGACGAATCGTAGCTCCAGGCTAGCCGGGCGATAATGGTGCCATCCGGGAACGGGAGCTTCCCTTCCCGGTAAGCTTTGATCGCTACGTCGTTGCCCAGAACGGCGCGCAAATCGTTGTTGTTGCCGGCCTCGTGGGCCACGGAGATTAGACGCCAGTCGCGGTATCCGGGTGGAATTTTGATTGCGAAGATCGGGTCGGCCGCTTCATCGGCATCTCCAGACGCGCGGGCCGAACTGACCACAACGACGGCGACAACGACGGCGACAACGACGGCCACCGCTGCAACTGCTAAGAAAGCGATCCGTCTCATGCGATGTCCTCCCTCCAACTCGTTTATGGGATTATTGCCGAGTTGATAGCAGAGAGGCCGATTCGTGGCAACGATATCAACTGCCGAAACCAGCCGACTCGCCGTCTATGCGCGCGTTCGTCTTATTTCGCGTCGATCCATTTGTCTGATCCGGTCACTTTGACTGCCAGGTTAGAAATGGAGATGTGCAGCGGCTTGCCATCGGCGCTGCCGCGGTGGTCGGTCGAGATATCCAGTGGACCTGCCTTTTTGTAGGCCACCCATGTCGCTTTAACGACACTCGGCTTCTTGTCCCCGCCATGGTGGAAGACGAGATACTCGACGCGGTTATCTTTGCCGACGTAGAGTTCCCAGGTATCGCCGGGCGTGAAGCCGCCAAGCTCGGGAGCGTACTTCACCACGACCTTCTCGGCAGTCCCGCTACCCGATGGCACTTTTTGCATGCCCCCATCGGTCACGGTGGCGCTGGTGTCCCAGTAAGCATGGAGGGGAAATAGCAGCCAATAGTTGTCGTTGACGAAAGCCGGTTCGACTTGGTTTTTCACATTGTCGGGCTGGCTGCTGAGCTCGGAGCGCATGTAAGTAACCTTTACCGGCTTGCCGTCTTTATCTGTCCCCTCATAGGAGACCTTTCCGGTTTTGGGCTCCCACTCCCACGCGTGAGAAGCTTTAAAGAGTCCGGTAATTTCCCCGTTCCACGTATAGCGGATGGCCTCGACTTGATCGTAGGAATCCAGGCCATAGGTCTTGGCAATCTTTTCGAGAATGGGCGGGCGATTCTGCGCCCACGCGGCTGCGGCAAGGACCACTACCCCAAAAGCCAAAAAACGGATCATCGTTGCACGGCTCAAATTTGTCATGGAGTTCGCTCCTCGGTGAATTGAACGGATGTTGGGTTAGGATGACGGGCCACGGCTTCCGGATGCAGAAGTTGACCTTCGTTTGCCCCTGCCGAAAGTCGAATACCTGCGCTCGCTCCCGCTATCAAGGTGCGTAATGGTTGAAAACATAGTCGTGATCTCTCGCAGGCGTGTGGCAAGGGAAGCAGGTTTCGTGCAGCGCCTTGTCGCCCGGCTTTCCGTCCGTAAAATCAGCGAAACCCCAGCCGCCCGTCGCGGCGTACTTCTTTGAGTCCTTGACCATGAACTGAACGTTCACGCCGGAGCCGACAACGAAAGATTGAGCGCCGGGGAATGGACCGGCCAGGACCTTGTCGTTGTTCTCCGAGGGGACACGAGTCCAATGAATCGCGGCAATCATCGCGCCGTCTGGGAACGGGACCTTCCGTTCCTTAAACGCCTTGATCGCTATATCGTTCCCGAATTGAGCGCGCAATTGGTCGGCCATGCCTGGTATCAGGAGTTGGTCCACTGCAATCAACTTCCAATCGCGGTATCCGGCCGGAATTCTGACTCCGTAGATCGGGGAAGAGTTTTCATTGGACGGTTCCGATGCGTGGGCCGTGTAGAAGACAATACCGGCCAGGGTTGTGACTGCAAGCAGGAACAAAGTGATCCGTCGCATGATGGTTCCTCCTCCACAATCGAATCAGTTGCGTAACCAGGCTCGACTTAGCCAGTCGGTTGAGCAAGCGGCGCGGCGGGTCGAGTGATTCGGCGCAGCAGGACGATCACAGCAGCGATCACAAAGCACAGGTATTCCAGCATCATGATCCAGCCAGGCACCAGCCACGGACGACCGAGCGTGCGCAAATGCCAAACATAGTACGTTGGAATAATGCTGACTGTCCAGACGATGATCGGCACAGTCGACGTCGATCTTAGGAACGGCAACAGCCAGAGCAGGTACCACGGATATACGACCGGGGCACACAAAAGCGATGCTGCCATGGGCCAGGCAAATGCGGCCGAGGACAATTCCGAATCCTTCCGCCTCAGCCAAATCGCAATGAGAAAGCCGACGAGCGCTGCGATTCCAGCCGCTAACTGCGGAGGCGCCACTCGCTCGATCGCGGCAAACACCAGATCATTAAAGCGGAAACTCCGTACAAAAGTACCAAGCGAACCGATCGGAATCCGCCCGTGATTGAGAAATGGAACGTATAACAACCCAACCATACAAACCGCCAAGGCGCCGTCGCGCAGACGAACTCGCTTCCAATAAAGAGGCAGCAACACAATCGGCAGAAATTTCACCGCAACCGCCAACCCAAACGCCAGAGCTGCGAGCGCACGCCAGCGCCGTCCGAGCGCGGCAAAAGACACCAACAGCAGCAGCGCGCCAATGATATCGATGTGACCGCTGCCTGCCACTTCTATCGCCAGCAGCGGGTTCCAGGCATAGGCCAGAACCCAGTGAACTGCTTGCCCACCGCGACGCAGAATATCGAGCAAAACCAAAACGATCGCGAGATCGCAAACTACAAATGCCGCTTTCAGCGTGAAGATCGATTCATGAATCGCCGTGACGCCACGGAAGAAAAGCTCGGCGCCCGGCGGGTAGGGACTGGCTAAGTACGCATTGTTAAGCGTACGGGTCTCGGCTGTATGCAATCCAGCCGCTGCGGGGTCACTGGGAATCACAATATACGGGTTATATCCGAGGCGCTGCACGCGGCCATCCCAAAGGTAGCGATGAATGTCATCATCTGTGCCGGGCGGCATCACCAAGAAAGCAAGATGCCACACCGCGGCGAACGTAAGCCCTAGGAAGATAAGGCGCCTTGGAAATCTCGCGGCCGCGAACAACTCGCGGATGGCGAAGAGGTACGCGATGCCGGCAATCGCCAAAGAGTACATGAAGGGCGGCCCGCCCCGATCGCCGAAGTTGCGTGAGCAGATCGTCAGCGCCGCAAGCATGACGATGCCAAGAAGATACAGCCTGCGCTCTGGCGTGAGCTTCACAAATCTCCGGCACCCGTTCGTAACTGTGAGACCGCCACTCCCCACTCTTTCAGCCACGCCGCCGTTCGTGGCGCCCGAGCCGGCGCAAGCTGCAATTCCGAAGCAAGCCGGGTTAAATCACCCTCCACGTCGATGTCGTAGAACGGATCCGTGAAGCCCACGGAAAGCCGCAATTCGCGGGCGCGCGCCAGCAGCGCCTCAAGCGCGCTCTTCGTGCCCATGCCGTCGTTATCGAATAGCGCTGGATGAGCAACCTTCGCGCCCACGAGGTAGTAGCCGCCATCCTCAGTCGGTCCCACCACCAGATCGTGTGCGGAGAGTACGTCAAACGCGCTCTCAAGAACCGACGCCGGCAGATGCGGGCTGTCGCTGTTGAAGGCCACCACGCCTTTGCCGCCAGTCGCCGCGAAGTACGTAAACACAGAGGTGAGGCCCGCCGCAAGACCATCGCCTTTCTGGGCAACTACTCTCACTTCGCTTCCTGCCAATTGTGCTAGCTCGTTTACGTCCGAGTTCGGGCACATGATGGCTACTTCCACATCGTTCAATGACCGCGCCAGCGCCAGCGTGTCGTCGAGAAGACAGGAATAGAAGGCCGTAACGGACTCGGGAGAAAGGCTGGAAGTCAGGCGAGTCTTGACCGCGCCCGGCCTCGGTGCCTTCGCCATGATGACCAGTACACGATCACCGTCTGAGGAAGGCGCCCCCGTCTCCCTTGAAGATTTCATAAATGGTTGGGGCAATAATATACGACGGGTGCCCCAAGCCCGGTTTTGGCTCGAGTGGGCCTCCCGCCCAGCTCACGCGGGCCGCGGCATTCCGGCCCTTCGCCGCCGAAAATAATAGCGCACGATCAGAGAGAGGATGAACCACGCCGCTCCGATTGTGCCCCTCAGCGTACCGCTAATTTTCGATTTCCCAATTCGTGGATAATAGCTCACCGGCACTTCAACAATACGGAATCCTCCCAGCGTACCTTTCAGAATTATTTCGACCGCCCAGCCGTATGTCGCCTCTTGCAGGTCAAGTTGGCGCAGGACTTCGGCTCGCACAGCGCGGAACGGTCCAAGATCGCTTAGCCTCAGACCATACAAAACTCTGATCAAAAAGGCGGCCAGATGGTTACCAAACGCCTGATGCCAGGGCAACGCCCCACGAGCGCTCTGCTTGCCCAGACGCGAGCCAATCGTGATATCGGCACGGCCCTCAACAATGGGAGCCAGAAGAGTCGGCAACTCCGCCGGTCGATCGCTGTAATCGCCGTCGAGAAAAACGACCACATCAGGAGCATTCGCATTCGCGAGCCCAGTCAAACAGGCGCGACCGTATCCGCGCCGAGGCTCGTGGAGAACGAGGACTCCCATCTTTGCGGCGATCTCGGGAGTCCCGTCGGTGGAGTTGCTATCGACGACCAAGACTTCAGTGACAATATCGCCCACAGATTGAAGATCAGCTAAGACGAGGCCGATGGATTGCGCCTCGTTGTGAGTTGGAATGACGACCGACACGCGCACGCGATCCTGACTCACAAGTCAAAACCACGGAGAGGACGGCCAGCGCCGCGCCAGCCACGCGTCGACGCCCCACGCTCGACCGCCCCGCCCCACTGCGACACCCAGCGCCGCCATCACCGACACTAGCAACTCCCAAATCCACGATGTGCCCCACTCCGATACCCAGAGGCTCCCAAGGTACAAAAATGCTATGAACGCGGCCGGGCGCGTCAGCAGGCCGATGATCAGCAGGATCCCGAGCCCGATCTCGGTCACCGCCTGCATGGGAGCCGCCATCGCGGCATGACTTGCTGCCAGCCTCATAACGTCCTTCCATGCAGCCGGCGAGTGACTTGCTTTGATGTAATAGTTGATCAGGCCTGCATAGCCGCCTGGAGTGTAGAGACCCTTTCCCAGGTTTTCGAAGAAGACCCAAACCAACATCGCGCCGATCGTTACGCGAACGATTGCCAGTCCATTTGCTGCGGACGGTTGGTTGGCCATATTTTGCGTGGGATTTGCGGTCGCCATCATCGTAGACCTCGTATCCAAAGGATGCCGTGACACTGCGACGGGAACAGACGGAGTGGACATATTAAGCGGTTTTTCTCGTTCTTGCCAGCGGGTGTGCCCAGTCACTCGAAAGCCTCGACGACAACCCGCGCTCCGGCATCGAAAATTTCCGAATCCGCGTATTGTTTCTGATAATCGAAGTGGTTAAATATTGCCTTGACACCGATGTTTGAGCCGCAAGACTCGAACAACGGCGGCCAGATAAAAGCGACCGCGTATGACAGAGAAGCTAGTTTTAGAGGCAATCCAAAACGCTCCGCTGGAAGGCCCGTTGAAATCTGTTTCCAGGCGCACCTTCATTAAAGGCGTCATCAGCAGCGGTGTCGCTGTCTCCTCCGCCAGCTATCTTTTTCGCGCGTCGTCTCTATTGCATGGCCAGCAGCCGGCTGCCGGAATAGGCGAGCGTCTCCTCACTCTCAACGTTAACGGTCAGCAGCGGCGCGTCGATGTGATGAAGCAAGAGACGCTGGCATGGACGCTGCGTTACAAGCTGGGGCTGACCGGCACCAAGCTGGGCTGCGACCGCGCCGAATGCGGATCCTGCAGCGTGCTCATTGATGACATCCCACACTATTCCTGTTCGGTGCTCACGCACACGGTGCGCGGACGAAAGGTTTTGACGATCGAAGGTCTGGCCGCCGAAGACGGAACCCTGCATCCTGTGCAGCAGGGTGTCATCGACGAGCAGGGATTTCAGTGCGCTTTCTGCATGCCCGGCTTCATCATGACGGCGGTCGGATTTTTGAAAACGAATCCCAATCCCACGCGCTTGCAACTGGCGCACGGCGTCTCGGGAAATCTCTGCCGCTGCCAGGATTACGACAAAATTCTGACAGCGTTGATGCGCGGCGCGGAGAATATGCGGAGGTCGTCGCTTGGCTAACGATAACGAAAACGCTAATCAAGTCGCCAATAACAAACAAGACAGCAAGAAACCTGCTGAGCCCACTAAGCCTGCCGACCGCGTCTACGGCCCCGGGTACAAACTGATTGGCAAGAACTACGAGACACCTGACCTCTATGCCAAGGTCACCGGCAATGCGAAGTATGCTGAAGACTTTCGCGCGGAAGGCATGTTGTTCTGCAAACTGTTGCTCAGCCCGATGCCACATGCGCGCGTGAAGCGCATCGACGCGAAAGCTGCGCTCGCCATGCCCGGTGTCAAAGCCATTCTCACAGCCAACGATCTTCCGGCGCCCGCCGATACGCTTACCGATAATGGCACTGTGATCAAAGCCAGCAAATGGGGCGAGCGCGGTCTTACCATGGAGCCTGTATATCAGGGCGAGCCGGTGCTCGCCGTGGCCGCAGTCGACGAACTCACCGCCGCGGAAGCGATCGAGAAAATTCAGATTGATTTTGAACCGCTTCCCTTCGCGATCGATCCGCTCGAAACTTTGCGGCCGGGCGGTCCCAACCCGCGAACCGATGGCAACGTCTGGACCCGGCCACCAGCAGCCGGTTCACAGGGTCCGGGCACGCCCGCCGTCACGGAACTCAAATGGACCAAGGCTGACTTTGAGGAAGAAAAGCACGGCCGCCTTCCCATAGGCAAGAGTCCCGACGAATGGACCTATGGCGACCTCGATTCGGCATTCAAGAACGCGGCCCTCGTTCTCGACGAGACCTTCGTGACGCCTGACACGAGCCATCAGACCCTTGAAACCCGCAGCGCAATGGCCTATTGGCAAAACGGCAAAGTTTACATTTACACAGGAACGCAAAGCACCGCGCAGACACTGCCGGCGATCGCGCGCTGGTTAAACATCAGTCCCGACAATGTGGTTTTCATCAGCGAATACACCGGCGGCGGATTCGGCAGCAAGATTACGGGTGGTGTGACCATGATCATCCCCGCGCTGCTGGCGAAGAAAACGAATGCCCCCGTGATGATGCGCATCAGCCGCGAGGAAGAAACTTTCATCGGGCGCGCCCGTCCCAGCTTTCAGGGGCGCATGAAAGTCGGCTTCTCAAACGAGGGCCGGATCACGGCCCTCGATATGTTCGTCATTTGCGACAACGGTCCCTACGACTCAGTCGGCGATGCTCCTTCCTCGGGACGCATCGTCTCGCTGCTCTACCAGCCGCAGGCCATGCGCTGGCGCGGTTTGACCGTGCTGACTAACACGCCGCCGCGCAGTGCGCAGAGTTCCCCGGGCGGGTTGCAGGGGATTGTCATTATCGAGCCCATCATCGCGAAAGGCGCGCGCAAACTTGGAATCGACCAGGTAGCGATCCGCCGCATCAACTGCCCGGAGGGCAAGGCGCCGCTCGGACCGGTAGTCCAGGGGAAACGCCAATATGCCACCAGCGCGTTCCTGAAAGAAGCGCTCGACCGTGGCGCGGAGCAGTTTAAATGGAGCGAGCGGGTGGCGCGCACTCCGAAAAAAATAGGCACGAAAGTGCGCGGTGTCGGCGTTTCGCTGAGTTGTTACGTGGGCGGCACGATTGGATTCGACGGGCTTCTGGTCATCAAACCGGATGGCCACACTACTTTCCAGTCTGGAATCGGCAACCTCGGAACCGAGTCGGTGATGGATGTACATCGCGCCGGCGCAGAAGTTCTCGGCGTGCCCTGGGAAAAATGCAATGTAGTCTGGGGCAACACTTCACGAGATCTTCCCTTCACCTGCGTCTCCGGCGGAAGCCAGACGACGCACGCCATGACGCGGGCCGCATACGCCACTGCAATGGCCGCCAAGCAGCGGCTTCAGGAAATCGCAGCGAAGAAACTTGGCGGCAAGCCGGAGCAATACGTGGTAGCGAACGAACGTGTTTTCCGCAAAGGCGGAGGTGCCGGTATGACTCTGGCGCAGGCCGCGCAGCACGCGATCGAATTAGGCGGCATCTACGATGGCCACCAGGCCCCGGCCGATGTCCACAAATTGACGAAGGCGTCGGTCGCGGCGTTAGCCGGACAAGGATTAGTCGTCGCCGCCAAAGATAACTACCCGCGCGACGGCTCGACGTATTCGTACGTCGCCAGTTTCGCCGAGGTTGAGGTCGATGTCGAAACCGGCAAGTACCACATCGTCGACTTCCTCGCGTCCGCCGATGTCGGAACAGTGATTCATCCCAGGGCGCTCGGCGGACAAGTGCTCGGCCGTTCGGTCCTCGGCATCGGACATGCGATCGGCCAGAAATGGGTGTTCGATCCCCGTTACGGCGAGATGCTCTCCAAGCGGTTTTACCAAAGCAAACCGCCGACGATTCTCGATGTCCCCGTCGATATGCAGTGGACGGCGCTCGACATTCCCGACCCGGAGACGCCCGTCGGCGCTCGCGGTGTCGGCGAGCCTCCGGTGGGAGGCGGATGCGCTTCGATCCTGAACGCTCTATCCGATGCATTGGGAGACGAGATTTTTCAGCGCGCTCCGGTGAACGCCGACACGATTCTGACCTCGCTTGAAGCGGGCCGGCCGATGCAGCATCCGCTGATGGCCCACATTTGATGGCTGATATTTGATCGCGATTTGAAGGAGAGTTATGGCTGTCGTACGAGACGTAATGGCCGCTTTCGAATTGTTGCAGCCGACTTCCGTCGCCGACGCGCAGAACCTTCTCGAACAGCACGGACCCGACGCCTGGGTGCTCGCCGGAGGGCTCGACAGCTTCGACTGGCTGAAGGATCGAATCAAAAAGCCAAAGGTTGTAGTCGATCTGAGCGGAATCGGCGAATTACGCGGAGTGCGCGCTCTCGGCAGCAACGGTAACGACGGCGTCGAAATTGGCGCCATGACGACGCTCACCGAGGTCGTAAATCACCCCATCATCAAGCAGAAGTATGATCTGCTGGCGCAGGCTGCGGAGTTAGTGGCGTCGCCGCAGATCCGCAATCAGGGAACGATTGGCGGAAATGTTTCGCAGGATACACGCTGCTGGTATTACCGCAGCGGTTGGCCGTGTTATCGCGCAGGCGGCAATATTTGTTATGCCGACACGCCGGAGGGCCGCAACCGCGAACATGCGATTCTGTATGCGGATCGCTGCGTAGCAGTGAATCCCTCCGACTCCGCGCCAGCCTTGATTGCGCTCGACGCCAAGTTCGTCATCCGCACGCGGAAAGGCGAGCGCATCGTGGACGCGGAAGATTATTTCATCGGTCCTGACATCGACATCACAAGGCTGCACATCTTGCAGCCCGGCGATTTGCTGACGGCCATTCGTATTCCCTCGACGTGGGCCGGTGCGCAATTTTATTTTGAGAAAATTCGCGACCGTAACGTTTGGGACTTCCCACTGATGAATATTGCCTCAGCTCTGGTGACGTCAGGTGAGAATTCGAGCCAGACAATCGACCGCCTTCGAATTTCCGTGAACGCAGCCGCCGCACGCCCCTTGCGTTTGAAGGCGGTTGAAGATGCAGTGCGTGGCAAGCCGCGGAACGCTGCGACCGGTGAGATGGCCGGAAAACTGGCCGTGCAGGGAGCAGTCCCATTGCAATTTAACGCCTACAAAATCCCGCTGATGAGAAATCTGGTGAAGCGCGCCATCGTCGGGGCGGGAATTGGATCAGGATCAGGAACAGAGGAGGCAACGTGGGCTTCTTAGAATGGGCGACAAGTCCATGGGGACAACTTGTCCCGATCCATATCGCCTGGTTCCTGATCTGGGTTGCGGTGATCGCGGGGTTCCTCTTCTTTATTGTTCATGCCACCTACCTGCGATATTTCGCCAAGCCAAAAGAGTTTGCCGGCACGATTTCGCCGGCCGAAGCGGCGCGTATCCCTGAGCACGTGCCCCGGCACTCGCTGACAGCGCGGCTGTTTCACTGGAGCATGGCCGCCGCCATGTTCACGTTGCTGTTCACCGCCTTTCTTCCGAAGGTTGGCGTCCAGTTCAATTGGGTGACCTATCACTGGATCGCCGGCGCGGTCTTGACGGTTTCGATCATTTTTCACGTCATCCACGCCTCCTTCTTTATGGACTTCTGGTCGATCTGGCCAGATCGCATCGACCTGCGGGACGCAGGTCGAAGAATGTTGCGGGCTGCCGGTAAGCCCGAGCCACCACCAGACAGATTCGCCAAATATCCTTTGGAGAACAAGCTCTACCACCTCGCGATTCTCGCCGCTGGATTGTCTGCGATCATCACCGGCGTGTTCATGATGTCTCGCGTGCGCACCGTCTTCTTTCCACGCAATCCATATCTCTTCAGCGACATGACCTGGGGCATGATGTATGTGCTGCACGGCCTGGCAGGCGTCGGACTGATCGCACTGATCATGGTCCACGTCTACTTCGGACTGCGGCCGGAAAAGCGGCCCATTACGAAATCGATGATCTTCGGCTGGATGAGCCGCGACTTTTATTTGAGAGAGCATGATCCCAAGCGGTGGGTAGTGGAGACGCCTTCGTCGTCGCCATCGTCTTCATCATCGCCGGCGTCCAACCCATTAAGAGGGCGAGGGCTAACCGATGCTGGCTGAAATTGGCAGCCGTTGCGAGGCCGTCGAAGAGTGCTACGAGT
This sequence comes from uncultured Acidobacteriaceae bacterium, assembly GCA_963800565.1. Classification (GTDB taxonomy): domain Bacteria; phylum Acidobacteriota; class Terriglobia; order Terriglobales; family Acidobacteriaceae; genus Acidiflorens. The sequence goes on along the minus strand of CAWDBM010000004.1, from coordinate 94,839 downwards.
TCATGCTGGCCTACGCGGCCCAGGGTCTCCGCACGGATGAAGGCAGCAAATCGGGCGGGCAAGTTCGCGAGTTCCTGCAACGCGCTGTTAAAGCTTTAACGGGACTGGCGGAAGGTTGTACGCTCGCGGTCCGAGAGGAGGGTCTTGAGCCAGCCGACAAATACGCGGCGTTTCTTGCGGTTCTCGATCGCGACTCCCGCGACTCTCTTGCCGCCATTGAACTGGTTCTGGCCCAACCCGTCATCAGTTCGCAGTTGATTGATAATCTGAATGCTTCCATTCATCTCCGCTCACTGCTGACGGACTTGTTTCTGCTGGATGAAATCCTGAGCAAGCATGTCAAACCGGCGGAGCAGCCCGTCGCACGTGAAGGCGACTGAGTTAACGAGTCTCCGCCCAATACTTGGTGCCCTTGATGGTTCAGTCGTTCATGGCCTCCACCCGGCTGCTGCAATTTCACTGCTACACTTTCTGAGTGCGCAAGCTGATCGTCAACGCCGATGATTTTGGTCTGACCAGGGGCATCAATCGCGCCATTGTGGAAACTCACACCGCCGGCGTCGTCTCGTCGACTACGCTCATGGCGAACGGTCCGCAGTTCGACGATGCCGTCACTCTGGCCCGTGCCACGCCGAGCCTTTCCGTGGGCTGCCACGTTGTGCTGGTCGATGGAACGCCGGTATCGCCCACCCATACCGTCGACACCTTGCGGGCGATTCGCTCGGCCGAGCCGGATAACTTCTTCGCTAGCCTCTCCGCCTTCGCCGCTCGCGCCACGCTCGGAGGCTTCGACCGCGACCAACTGGTCGATGAAGTCGTCGCGCAAATCAGAAAGATTCAAGCCACCGGATTGCAGGTTACTCACCTCGACACTCACAAGCACGCTCACATTTTCCCCGAGATTCTTAACGCGCTGCTTCGGGCGGCCCGAATTTGCGGAGTGCGCGCTATTCGTAATCCCATCGTCCCTGTCAAAGCGCTGCCAGCGCGTCTCTTCAAGGACAAGCCTCATCTCTGGAAGCGCTACAGCCAGGTGCGCGTATTGCATACTTTCGCCCGGCGCTTCCTTAAGCAAACAGAACGCGCCGGCCTGCTCACGCCTGACGGCGTGCTGGGCGTGATCGAAACCGGAGCGAGCGAGAGCGGCGGCTTCAGTTCCTTGCTGCGGCAAACCCTCGCCGCGCTGCCCGACGGAACCTGGGAACTGGTCTGCCATCCCGGGTATAACGACGCCGAGCTAGCCGGCGTCAACACGCGATTGCGCGATTCGCGCGACGAAGAGCGCCGCCTGCTGACTTCAGCCGAGTTACGGAAGTTCCTGGACGAGCAGAAGATCCAACTCATAGGGTATCGAGAATTTGCCCAGCAGCCCGCCGAAAGCCCCTCCTGAATCTAAGAAAACTCTGGTTAAGTGCCATGTGGTCCTCCGTGAAACCCCGTGTCCCCTGTGGTTCGAGCTTCGTCGGACAGTTAATCAGAATCTCCCCAAGGAAAGCCCCTCTCAGCTGAGCGCAGACAATCTCGCCCGCGAAGTTCCGAAAGTGGTGCTCCGCTCGTTACCAGAGCCTGGGAACTTTCTAATATCGCCCGCCACTGAACGGCGGTATCATCGACCCAACGTACTAAGATCAATCGTCTTAGACCGATCCGAGGATAAGGCATGTCTAATCATCAAACCGAACCTCGACTGAGCGTCGACCTGCCGGTCCGCGTCTGGGGAATGAGTGCCGAGGGCCGTCCCTTTTCGCAGTCGGCCCGCGCACAGAATATAAGCTCGGACGGCGCGCTCATCTCGGGGGTCGAGACCGAACTGAAGGTCGGCGATACCATCGGCGTGCAATGCGACGAAAAGAAAACACGCTGCACCGTGGTCTGGGCCATGAACACGGGTGCGATCAAGAAAAATCAAGTGGGAGTGAAATTAATCGCCGCGCAAGAGTGTCCTTGGAGAAACTACCTTGCCATGGATGGCGCGACCGTTTCGATCGATCCCTCCAACCGCCGTCGCTATTACCGGCACAAAATCTCGCTTCCCATCGAACTGCGCGATGAACGCGTCAACGCGCCGCTCCGCATCAATGCCACCGACGTGAGCGGTAACGGATGCTACGTTGAGAGCATGATGCCCCTACCGCTCGGCAGCGTTCTACGAGTAGATTTTTGGCTGGATTCGGAACACATCAAGATCACTGCCGTCGTCCGCACCTGCGATCCCGGAGTAGGCAACGGAATCGAATTCACCGGCATGCCCACCGACACCAAGAAACGCATGCAGGAGTACCTGGACGCGATTGATCCCCAGATGGGTGTCGCGGCAGCCAAGGCCGAATAGAGTCAATATTTGGCGTTTTCCGCGTAGCGCGCCAGGACGATCGCGCGAATCAGCCCGCCCATGGTAAATTCCCGAGCCTCGATCGCCGGCGGCATCTGCAGTTCTCTTAGTGTCGCTGATGTAACCGGTCCAATCGAAGCGAACTGCACATCCTTCAGCGCGACCGAACCGGCGGACCCGGCGTTGCCGTTGCCAAGCAGCTCCGCAAAATTCTTCGCCGTAGAAGAACTGGTAAAAATCACTACGTGCGGACGGCGAGCGCTTTTCATCAACGCACGCAGCCGAGCCCGCGATTTTTCTGGCACCACCGTCTCGTAAGCTTCCACCACGTCCACCGTCGCTCCGGCCGTGCGCAATTCTTCAGGAATCACATCTCGAGCAACCTTCGCCCGTATCAGCACAACCCGCTTGCCGCTGATCTTGTCGCGCAGCTTCTTGACCACAGCCTCGGCAACGTACTCGTCGGGAACCATCTTCACCTTCAGGCCATGCTTGACGATTGCCTTCTTGGTCGCCGGCCCAATCGCCGCGATCTGGAGATGCTTCAGCATCCGCCGTGTGACACGAAGTTTGCGCAGGCGCTCCCACATCGCCTCGACGCCATTGGCGCTGGTGAGGATGAGCCAATCATATGATTTGATATTTTTCAATGCATCGTCGAGGGGCGCATACGATTGCGGTTTGCGAATCTCGATGAAGGGGATTTCGATCACAGACGCGCCCAAACTTCGCAGGCTCGCCGAAAGACTGCCTGCCTGATGACGGGCGCGTCCAACCAAAATGCGGGTTCCAGCAAGAGGATGATTTTCGTTAGGCTTCATGGATTAGTAACAGGCGACGGGTAACAGGTGTGACGTGCTAGCTTTTCCTTGGACCCAACACCGGACACCTAAGACCTGCCCTTACGGTTGTTGCGGCAACGCGAATCCTTCGCCGTAAACTTCTTCGAGAATAACATCGCCGCCACGGCTGAGCAGCGTTTCGCCAACCTCTTCGCCCAGTCTGATTGGGTCATCACCCTCGCGAGTTTCACGCAAGACCTTCGTGCCGTCAGGATGCGCGACCAGCCCGTTCAGCCGGATACGACCGCTCTTCATCTCGGCGAACGCTCCGATCGGAACCTGGCAACCGCCGCCGAGTTTGTTGAGCAGTGCGCGCTCGCAGGTAGTCGTGGCGCGAGCAGGGTGATCGTCGAGAAATGCTAGCAGCCCTCGCGTCGCCTTATCGCCGTTGCGAATCTCAATCCCCAGCGCGCCCTGTCCGGCCGCGGGAGTCATTACCTCCACCGGTATCACCTGCCGCACCAGTTGCGTTTTGCCCAGGCGGTTGAGGCCGGCCGCAGCCAGAATAATTGCGTCATAGTCCCCGGATTCGAGCTTGCGCAACCGCGTGTCCACATTCCCGCGCAGTGCATGAATCTTGAGATCGGGTCGAAGCGCCATCAACTGCGCCTGCCGCCGCAGGCTGCTGGTGCCAACATTCGCGCCTTGCGGCAACGCATCGATGTTCGCATATTTCACCGAACAAAAAACGTCACGTGGATTTTCCCGCGTCGTAATCGCCGCAATTTCGAAATCGCGCGCGAGCTCCGTCGGCAAGTCTTTCAAGCTGTGTACCGCCAGATCGACACGATTTTCAAGCAACGCCTCTTCGATCTCCTTGGTGAACATGCCCTTGGTGCCGACCTTCGCCAGCGCCACGTCGGTAATTTTGTCGCCTGTTGTTTTAATGATCTCAAGTTCAACCGTGTGGCCTTGCGCGCGCAGTAAATCGGAAATGTGATGCGCTTGCCAGAGAGCGAGTTGGGATCCGCGAGAGCCTATGCGCAGACGGGCCATCAGTTTCGGACCCCGCTGTCAGATCCCGCGCCGCGCCCGGCCTTCGCCACTACAGCTTGTTTATCTTTTTCGTCTTCATGCAGGTTGAAGAGGCGCCGCACCAGGTCAATGACCGTCGTCGATTCAGGGTCGCGCGCCGCCGTTTTCAGCGTGCTTATAGGAGTGTGCATAATTTTATTGATGATGCCCCGCGTCAGCGCTTCGACCGCCATTTCCTGATCGGTACTCATCGAACCAAGGCGTCCGCGCACGCGATCAATCTCGGCCTGGCGAATGGTTTCGAGATGATCCTGCAGGCTCACGATAGTAGGAACCACGTCGAGCGTCTGCAGGCGAACGTGAAATTTTGTCACCTCATTGTTGACAATCGCCTCCGCCCTTTCCGCTTCCTTCTTGCGGTCGGAAACGTGCGAACTCACCGCCTGTTGCAGATCGTCAATGTCATAGACGAACAGGCCGTCGATTTTATTCATCTCCGGATCGACGTCGCGCGGCACCGCAATATCGATAAAGAACATGGGCTTGTTCTTGCGCAGCGCCATGAGCTTTTCGCCGTGTTCACGCTTGAAAATAAAGTTCGGCGAGCCGGTCGAAGTAATCACGATGTCGGCACGCTCGCAGGTGTCATAAAGCCGGCTGAATTCAATCGCCTGCCCATCAAATTTCTGCGCCAGGCGAATCGCCCGGTCATAGGTTCGATTCGCCACAAAGAGAGACGCAGCGCCATGGGCCATCAAGTGCCGCGCCGCCAGTTCGCACATCTTGCCCGCGCCCACCAGGTAAACGCTTTTGCCGTTGAGGCTGCCAAATATTTTTTCCGACAGCTCGACTGCCACCGAAGCAATCGACACCGACGACGATCCCACGGCAGTCTCCGTACGAACCCGTTTGGCCACGGCAAAGGCCCGCGTGAGCAACTGATCGAGTTGAGCGCGAACTGCCCCTACTGCGCGCGCCGTCGCGTAAGCTTCCTTAACCTGGCCTAGAATCTGCGGTTCGCCCACAACCATGGAGTCCAGGCTCGCGGCGACGCGAAAGATGTGGCGAACCGCCTCGTCTTCGCGGAATTCGTAGAGATGAGTCTCAAACGGAGCAAGATCCGTCTCGAAATACTCGCGCAAGAATTCGCGCAGATCGCCCGTCCCGTTCTTCATGTTGGCGATGAACTCGACGCGGTTGCAGGTCGAGACGATCATGCCCTCAGCCACGGCAGGATGCTCGGCCAGTCGCTTGCACGCCTCCGGCAAACGCGATTCCGGAATCGCCAATCGCTCGCGCACTTCGACCGGCGCGGTCTTGTGATTGACGCCGATGAGCTGAAATCTCATGACGAAATAAACCTGTGCATTCCGCTGAAATAGTTGGCCACCCACGCCACGATCGCCGTAGCAAACGCTGCACTCGCCAGCATGGCCGCGCGGCGCCCGCGCCAACCAGCATTCAGGCGGGTGAATACCATCAGCAGGTAGACCGCCCACATCAGCAATGAAAGCAGAATCTTCGGGTCGAAATAGTCGACGTGCCCGTAAGTCGCCACCGCAACCACGGTTCCCGCGATCAATCCCAGCGTCATGAAAGGAAATCCAAGCATGAGCGAGCGATAGCCGATGTCGTCAATCACTTGTAAAGACGGCAGCCGCGAGAACATTCCACTCTTACTTTTCGACTTCAGCGCGCGCTCCTGCAGCAGGTAAAGAATGCTGGCGCCAAAGCTTAAGAAGAGAGCCGCGTATCCGGTGAAAATCATCAGAACGTGTACCGCCAGCCAACCGTGCTTCACCGCAACCGAAGTAAATACAAAAGGTTGCTGTCCGCTCGCGGCCACAAAGGTCAACAAAAAGACCAGCGGAAAGATCACAATGCCTGGTGTCGTCGTTTTATAGACCAAATAGGCAAGCATGAAGCCGACCATGATAAGGAAGGCCAGCAGCGACTCCGCGTTATGAACCGAAGCCGAAGCCAGTTGCCCGGTTTGCACCACCGCTTCGGTCAGCGAAACCAGATGAAACACCATCCCCAGATAAGAGGCATGCAGTGCAACCTTGCTCAGGATTTCCGAGGTGCGCGTCAGTGCGACCAGCGCATACAGCAATCCTGCAGCGTAACAAACCAGCGCCACCCGCAGCCAGATCAAGCTCATCATTTCCAGTTTCCAGAGGACGGTTGAAAGTCTCCCCACCCCGCCTTGGTGATTATAGTTTGCCGGGCGAAGCCTGCGCAGCGAAACGTAAGCTGTCACAGCGGTTTGTGATGCGGGTCACACCGGGCAAAGAGCCCGCCATGCGCACCTGCCGGCGAGGCGATCCACAGCGCCCAGCGCGGGATTTAACAAAGCCGTAATTTTACGATGCTAGATTCTTCGATATACGGGGTTTTTCGGGCGTGAAATTTCCACTCTATTTCCAGGAGAATCTTATGCAAGCAGAAGTTCCACGAAGAGGCGGACTACGCAGTTCGCTGAAGAAAACCATCGCAGCCATCACCATCGGCGCATTCGCAGCCGCAATTCCCGCCGCTGCGCAAAACCCTAAGAAAGACGATCACGGCCGTTTCCGTTTCCCTTTCTTCTTTCCCGGCAACCTGGTCGTCAGCCGCAGCGTGTATGACACCAATCCCAACAACGTCCAGGTCGGCGAAATCCTGCCTCCCAATTGCGCGCAGACCCAAGGTGGATGTGCGGGCAGCGGGGGCGCCCCCGACAACGGCACTTACCCCTCCGTCTGGAATGACAACCTCTACGACGGCAGCTTCGGCATCACCTCTAAGATTTATCTGGATCAGATGTTTCCCTTCGGCTTCGTGCTCAACAGCCTGGAGGTCCCCAACAGCTCCCAGCGCGGAATCAAACCGACCAGCGATCAGCTTGTCACCAGCTTCAGCTCGAAGTCAGAACTGGCGCTCAATCTCTCCACCGACCACAAATATTTAACCTTCTCCGGTTACGTCTCGCCCATCGACGCCCTCGATGTATCGAATGCCAACACACCCGGCGCTGTCGATCCCACTAATCCGGTCGGCGAGAACGTCTACCGCGCCGAAGCGCAGGTTGACGCCTTCGGAAATTTCCAATTCACCGAAACCAACGCCTACAGCGGCAACAACGGTCGCGCCGTAATCTGGAACAACAGCAACGGAGCTGACTTCTTCTACACCTCAGGCAACGCTGGCAACGGCAGCAACCCGCAACCCGACGGCATCATCCTCGGCGCGGGCACGCAAATCATCAGCCCAGCAAATGAGCCCGAAAGCGCGCAGAATCCTGGAACGCCGACTCCCGTGGGCAGCTTCAACGTCACTCAACTGGGCTACAAGGCCGACAAAATCGGCAAGGACGACAACTTCCGCGGCCTGACCATCTTCAACAACGTTCTTTACTACTCCAAAGGAAGCGGCAGCAACGGCGTCAACACCGTCTACTTTCTCGACACCACCGGCAGCGCATGCCCGAACGGCGTCGGCCTGCCGTCGGCCACGGCAACGCTGCCCACTTCTCCCCTCGCCTATAATATTCAAAATCTCCAGACCGACGGCCTGCCTAGCAATATGTGCATCCTTGCCGGCTTCCCCGCCATTCCGAACAAGGACGCTACGGTCACGGCTTATCCCTTCGGCATCTGGTTCGCGAACGACACTACCCTTTATGTTGCCGACGAAGGCGACGGCTACACGGGCGGCACCGATCTCTACACCCACGCCGCTGCTCAAATCACCGCCGGATTGCAGAAGTGGGTTTTCGATTCCACGACTCAAACCTGGAACCTGGCCTACACCCTGCAGACCGGTCTCGGTCTCGGCGTACCCTACACCGTCTGGGGATATCCGACAGGCAATAACGCGGCCACCGGCCTTCCCTGGGCACCCGCAACCGACGGCCTGCGCAACATCACAGGAGCGGTCATCGGCAACTACGTTGCCATCTGGGCGATCACGTCCACCGTCAGCGGAAACGGTGATACCGGCGCGGACCCGGACCAACTCGTGGTAATTTTCGATTCTCTATCGAACACAAACCCCGCCGTTGCCGCTCAGGAGAGCTTCTACGGCATTCGTCAGGCTGGCTTCGGAGAAGTCCTGCGTGGAGTTTCTTTCACGCCGGGCAGCTAGTTACTATTCAACGCAAATACGGCGGGAGCGAAGCAACCAACTCCCGCCGATTCTTTTTCAAGGGCTCGGGCTATCCCGAGAATCACTCCACGCCCAGCGAGGCCAGCGATTCTTCCAGCGATTGCAACTCGATCTGCAGCAGTCGCCCCTGAGCCCGCATATCTTCGATCTCGTCGAAGGCGCGGAACAGCCGCAGCTTAACCGCAGCATATTGCTCAGAGTCCGACAGTGAGCGTCCGTGAGAGGCCGCCCACTCCGCCTTCACCTGATGAGGAAATAAAACAGTCACAGCATACGTCAGTTTGCGGTCAGAGGTAACGTCAAAAATGTATTCATCACCCTCCGAAGCCGCAGCCGGACGCTTACCAACGAAGTAATACTGATAAACATAGCCCTGCGACCCGGCATAAGTCTTGAGGCGGCGGAGAGTCATACGCTCGCTATTCGTTGTTCGCTATTCGCCATATGTTACCCGCGATTTGCGGAAAGCGATCAGCGAACGACGGATCTTCTACCGACTGCTATTCCCCGGCGAAATCACCCTCCCATAATCGCTGCCCCGCGCCAGCCGGTCAAACATTCGCCACGCTGCCAGCGAGATATTGCTGATCGCCTCTTCTCCATCACGCTCGCGGCGCAGATAGGTCGTCATCACGCAAAGAATGAACGGCCGCTTGTCGACAAAGATCACACCCGAATCGTTACGCACACCCTCAAGTTCGCCGGGCTTGTTAGCAATCTTCAAGTCCTCCGGCAGATTGCGCGGAATAAAACTCTCTTTGTGCGTAGAGAGCATCTTGAAAAAGTCATCCGTCATCTCATTGTTAAGAATCTCGCCGCGATAGAGCGCTTGCAGCAGTGCCGCCATTTCGCCAGGCGAAGAAATATTTTCGCGACCCTCGGCGGCCGCTTTAAGGTCCATCATCTTGCGTCGAAGGCGTGTGTCGCGCAGGCCCTGCGCGCTCAGAAAGGCATTCACGTTGTCCATGCCAACGCGATCGATGAGGACATTCGTCGCGGAGTTGTCGCTAACCGCGACCGTCATGGTCGCAAGATCGCGCAGCGTGACACGGGTGACCCCCGGCGTCAGCCCGTTCATGATGTCGCTGTCCGGCACCAGATCCGCGGCGTTGACGGTGTAAAGGTCAGTGAGTTTTAGTTTTCCGTGCTGCGCCTGCCGATAAAGTTCGGCGAGCACGCAAATCTTGATCGAGCTTGCCTGGGGAAAAATATCGTTCGCGTGCAGCAAGTATTTGTGGCCATCCGTGAGATCGATGATGGCCACACCCATCACTCCGTCTAGACCACGATCAATCCCAAGAATTGATTCCTCCAGCTTCATCCACAGAACTTCCTGCTTTTCGGTAGGAAGCGGAGGGCGAGTTTGCGCGAACGTCGGCAAGGCGAGAAACGCACTGGCCAAAATGAGTAATAAAATAATTGTCTTTTGTGGCTGTCTTTTACCTGACAGAAATATTCGTGGCATAGACGTTCTGACTTACATCAGATCTTCGCGTCGCGCAATCGTTTCACCGCCGTCTCCGACGCTACGGGCGAATAATAAGTTTCTTTGAACGTATAAGACCGCGCCTTGGCCTCGAGAATCGGCAGAATCTCGATGTGCCAGTGATAATCCTCATCCAGCGTCTTCCAGTACCCGAGCGTCGCCGAAGGATGCTGGGCGTTCGGCGAAGTGTGGAGCACCAGATGAAACCCCTCGGTCACGCTGCGAATACGTTGCAAGGTGTGGCGCAGCAGGGCCGCGAGATCGTTGAGCGTGCCCACGCGCAGCAAGCCTGTGCGCTCGAACGAAGCTTCATGGCTGCGCGGCATGATCCACGTTTCATACGGCACGCGCGGTGCAAACGGACAGAACGCCACATAATCTCCGCGAGTCTCGACGATGCGCAGCCCCTGCCGCTCCTCCTGCGCCAGAATGTCGCAGAAAACGCACCGTTCTTTGCTCTCATAATAATCGCGCCCGGCCCGCAGCTCGTAGAGAACGCGGCGCGGCACAAAAGTCGTCGCCGTCAGCTGCGAAGTCGGATGGTCAAACTCCTGCCCCGCTCCCGCACCATGATTCTTGAAAATGCTGATGTACTTGAAGCGGCTGTCGCGTTTCAAATCCTGTATGCGCGAGGCGGCCAGACGCAGAAATTGCTCGACTTCATTATCGCTTGCGTTCCACAGATGTCCGTCGTGGCGCGGATTCTCCAGCAGAACTTCATGAGCGCCTACCGACCCCATGCGGTCGTAGAGTCCGTCGCCACGGCGCGCCGCTTCGCCTTCGATATGGTAAAGCGCCTGCGGATGCACGACCGAGCGCGCCGACCAACCGCTGCCATCCAGCCCCGGCAGCGTGGCCACGACCTGCGCGGAATCGGCGGCAGCTCCGCAAAATCGGCATGCTTGCGAACGCGGAGCAGGATCGGCAACATCGTCGCCGGTAATCACCCACGAACGAGTGATCGGATCTTTGCGGAGTTCCATGCGCTAAGAAGAGCAAAATCGACGAAGGGAGTCAAATGGAGAATTTTGTAATTCAGCAATATTGTAATTTAGTAATCTGAAAGCCGCCCCGGCAGGCTAGAGTAGTGAGCAGCGGCAGCTTTGCAAATTACAAAATTAGAGACTACAAAATTACCCAATCCTCCATGTCCGAGTTCTCCACGCCGCTGATGCGGCAGTATGCCGCCATCAAGAAAGAGCATCCCAACGCTCTTCTGTTTTTTCGGCTAGGCGATTTCTACGAGCTCTTTTTCGACGATGCCATCCTGGCTGCCCGCGAATTGCAGATCACGCTCACCTCCAGAAACAAAGAAAAAGGCACCATCATTCCCATGTGTGGCGTGCCCTACCACGCCGCTGAAGGTTATATCGCAAAGCTCATCCGCCGCGGGTTCAAAGTTGCTGTCTGTGAACAGGTAGAAGACCCGCGCCTTGCCAAGAAACTCGTCCGCCGCGAGGTAACCCGCGTGGTCACGCCGGGCACCGCCGCCGACTCGTCATTAAATGCCGAGGAAAATAACTTCCTGGCGGCCGTGGCAAGCGTCGGAGATCGCGCCGGCTTCGCCGCGCTCGATCTTTCCACCGGAGAGTTTCGCGCCACCGAATTCGCCGGCGAATCGGCCGCGCGCCGCATTCAAGAAGAACTTGAACAATTGCGCCCAAAAGAAGTGCTCTATGGATCATCCGCCCCGCTATTCGAAAAGAGAGCGCACGCAGAGATTCCCGACATCGCTTCCTCCCAACCGCCATTGCCGACCATCCCCTCGACCGGCCCAGCGCCCATTCTATCGGCCAACGGCTTGGCCGAGACTCCCCTCGACGATTGGATCTTCGCTCCCGACCACGCCATCCCTCTCCTGGAAAATCATTTCGGCGTCCTCTCGCTGGAGGGTTTCGGTCTGGCAGGCAAACAGGCGGCTGCATCGGCCGCCGGAGCCATCCTCTATTACATCCGCTCCACCCAACGCGGCAAGCTCGATCACGTCGACCGCATCGGCTTCTACGAGCGCCAGAATTGCCTTGTCTTGGACGCCGTAACCGTCCGCAACCTCGAATTAATCGAGCCCCTCTTCGCCGGGACCGATTCCGGCGTGACCCTTTTTCGCTGCCTCGACGCAACCGTGACACCGATGGGCAAGCGCCTGCTGCGCACATGGCTGCTGCGTCCGTCATTGGATCAAATCGAGATCAACGGCCGCCAGGATGCCGTCGAAACTCAAGTCAAAGACACGCTGCGCCGCGAAGACCTGCGCCGCTCCCTCGATGGAATTCTCGATCTGGAACGCCTGCTCAGCCGCGTCACCCTGGAGACAGCGAATCCACGCGACGTGCTAGCGCTGTCAGCATCGCTAGCGCGAATGCCCAAAGTGCGAACCGTGTTAGCCGGATTGCCGGCGCAGCGCCTGGCGGCCCTCCACGCCGCAATCGACGAACTAACCGACCTGCGAGAAAGAATCGACCGCACCCTCGTCCCCGAGCCCCCCCTCACTCTAAGCGATGGCGGAGTGATCGCCACCACAGTAGACAAAGATCTCGACGAACTCCGCGACCTGAGCCGCAACTCGAAACAATATCTCGCCCAAGTTGAAACCCGCGAGCGCGAGCGCACCGGCATCGGATCGCTCAAGGTCAAATTCAATTCCATCTTCGGCTACTACATTGAAATTTCGAAGTCGAACCTTCACCTCTCGCCCGCCGACTACGAGCGCAAGCAAACGCTGGTAAATGCCGAACGCTTCACCACTCCCGAGCTGAAGGAATACGAATCCAAGATTCTTGACGCCCAGGAAAAAATTGTCGAAATTGAGCGCCGCCTCTTTGCCGAGCTACGTTCCGCCATTGCCGCCGAAGCCAAGCGCATCCGCCAAACCGCGCTGGCACTGGCCGAAGTCGACGTCCTCGGCTGCCTCGCCCACATCGCCGCGTTACGAAATTACTGCCGCCCGCGCTTCGAAGCCGATAACGCCGACAACGCCGGCGACCTGGAAATAGTCGAAGGCCGTCATCCCGTGATCGAACTCCAAGAAATGGCTGCCGGCAGCGAGCGCTTCGTTCCCAACGATCTCTTCCTGAATTCGTCTCCGCAAAACAAACCGCTGAATGCCTCGCACAACATCATCGTCCTCACCGGCCCCAACATGGGCGGCAAGAGTACCTATCTCCGCCAGGCCGCGCTGATCGTAATCATGGCGCAGATGGGCTCTTTCGTCCCCGCGCGCGCCGCGCGCCTCGGAATCGTTGACCGCGTCTTCACCCGCATAGGCGCCAGCGACAACGTGGCCCGTGGCCGTTCCACCTTCATGGTCGAAATGACGGAGACAGCCGCGATTCTGCACACGGCGACGGCTCGCTCGCTGATCTTGTTAGATGAAGTCGGCCGCGGCACTTCGACTTACGACGGCCTGGCAATCGCCTGGGCCGCCGTCGAATATCTGCACGCGAAAGTTCGCGCCAAGACTTTATTCGCCACCCACTATTTCGAGCTAACCGACTTGGCCGAGCAATTAAGCGGCGTAAAAAACTACCACGTCTCCGTCAAAGAGGCCGGAGGAAGCGTGGTTTTCCTGCGCCGAGTAGAACCAGGCGCCGCCGACCGCAGCTACGGAATCGAAGTAGCCAAGCTGGCCGGCCTGCCCAACGAAGTCGTGATTCGCGCGCGCGAGGTCCTGGCCGAGCACGAATCTTCCGAGCGCCGCCTTTCCGACCACCTGACGCCCGGAGCATCTACAGAACCCGAGCGTCCAGCCCAGCTAACCATCTTCACCCCGCTCTCGCAGCCAGTGCTCGAAAAGCTTCGCGAGGTAGATTTGAACCGGCTGACGCCGCTTGAGGCGCTAAACTTGTTGGCGGAGTTGAAAAAAGAAATCTAACCGCCGAGACGCGGAGTGCGCCCTGTAAACAGACGGATCATCAAGTATGCAAGCAACAGGAAATTTCCCGTCTTCCCCGAGAATTAGGAAACAGGATATCGAACGCAGAACTGTCATTGAGGTGTATGCGAAGTACGACTGTCCTAAGAAGAACCGCCCTTTGCCGGCCTTCGCGACTTGGGATTGGTCACAGGCCGACGCAATTGATAAGGAAATGTGCCGCTCACAACTCAAGACTGGGGTTCCCGCAGGCTACCTGCAATGGGACGAGATCGAAGTCACAATGTCGATTCTCCGCGAATGTGCAGTACATGTCGAAATCTTTCCGGGGCGATCTCGGAAGCTTGGGCTTGTCGGTGCCGGGGAGCTTCTTCGCTGGAAGCTGGAGTGCGACAAACCGTGGTACGAAGGCATCGCTAGGGGCGAGACCCTCGGTGAGGCCGCCCCAATGCTGCTCCGGCCAGCGGTGAGCGGAGAGTTCCCCGCCAGCTGGTACATCGAGGACGGCAGCGGGCGTGCAACGGCATTTGTCGCAAACCAGCAGGTTTTCGGCCCATCGCGAACCTTAGCTATCGGCTATTTAGGCCGCAAGCCAGACCCGAACAGCACCTTTATGCGAAAGAAGTTTTCGGAACTCCTGGAAAGATGCGCGACTTAAAACCAAGCATCGGCCAACTCCTAATCATCGGCTTCGATGGAACCGAGATGTCTCCACGTCTAGCTTCCTTGCTCACGAAGATTCAGCCGGGAGGAATAATCCTCTTTGCCCGCAACATCAAAACAGCCGAGCAGACCCACACTCTTCTCCGCGAATGCCAGAGGCAGGTATCCACGCCGCTCTTCACCTGCGTCGACCTCGAAGGCGGCACCGTAGACCGTTTCCGCAGCGCCATCGGCCCCTCGCCATCCGCAGCAGAAGTTTTTGCCACCGGCAGCCGCGCAGTCTTTCGCAAGCATGGGCGCGTAATCGGCGAAACCTGCCGCGCCCTAGGATTCAACGTGGATTTCGCCCCAGTCCTCGACCTGGCCTTCGAGGCGTCGCGATCGCTCATGAGTTCGCGCGCGGTATCCGACGATCCGAAGCAGGTAGTCATTTACGCGCGCGAGTTCCTGCATGGATTGCGCGAGGAAGGTGTGCTGGGCTGCGGCAAGCATTTCCCCGGACTCGGCGAGGCCACCCTCGACACGCACCACAAACTCCCCAGCGTCGAAAAACCGCTGCGCAAATTGTGGGAGCAGGATCTTGCCCCCTATCGCGTACTTCGCCGCGAGTTGCCAATGGTCATGGTTTCGCACGCCGCCTTTCCATCCGTAACAAAAGAAGCAACCCCAGCATCGCTCTCGAAAAAGTGGATCAACGACATTCTGCGCAAGAAGATCGGCTACACCGGCCTCATCGTTTCCGACGACATGGAGATGGGAGCGGTCCAAGATTTTGCTCCCATCGAGCAGTCCGTCGTACAGCATATCGGCGCCGGCGGAGATCTCGTTTTGGTCTGCCATAAAGAAGAGACGGTCCTGCGCGCCTACGAAGCTCTGATTCGTGAAGCGCAGCGAGACCAAAAGTTTGCTCGCCGCGTGAAGGAATCAGCACATCGCGCCGTTGCCTTCAAGAAGCGCTGGATGAAATCAGATAAGAGAGCGCTGATAAGACACCGCACTCCCGCGTCCAACCCCGTGCGAGTCGAGAAACTGGCGCGTCAACTCTGGGCATTCGGCGAAGAAATCCGCCTGGCCACACTCGCACGAACTGGCAAGACTTCCGGGAAGAAGCAGGGCCGCGCATGACGATGATCGTTGCCGGCGTCATGAGCGGCACCTCCGCCGACGGAATTAATGTCGCGCTGGTGCGCTTCGCCACCGAGCCCGCTTGGCGGCGAGCCAAAAGTTCATCTCCTCACCAGAGGCACCGCTTAAATTTCGAATTACTAGCTCACCAGGAATATCCCTTCCCCGCCTCAGTGCGCCGCGCAATCCTGGCAATGATGAATGCGGAATTAGCCCGCGTCGCCGATCTGGCTCGCCTGAATTCTCTTCTCGGCGAACTCTACGCCGAAGCGATCGCAAAAACCGCGCGCCAGCATCGTGTAAAACTCGACCTGGTCGGTTGTCACGGCCAGACGCTCTATCATCAAGGAACGCCGCAGCGTTTTCTCGGCCGCAAGTTGGCCGTCACATGGCAGACCGGCGAAGCCGCCATCATCGCCTCGAGGCTCGGCGTGCCCGCGGTCTCTGACTTCCGTCCCGCCGACATGGCTGCCGGAGGAAAAGGCGCGCCTCTGGTTCCCTTCCTCGACTATCTTCTTTATCGCGATCCGAGCATCAGCCGCATCGCCCAGAATATCGGCGGTATTGCGAATCTCACCGCGATCCCCGCCGGAGCATCGCTCGACCACCTAATCGCCTTCGACACCGGCCCCGGCAACATGGTCATCGACGCCGTAATGGAAGAGCTGTTCAGAAAGCGCTACGACCGCAACGGCAAAGTGGCCGCGTCGGGACGCGTCCTCGATCACGTAATCGCCCGACTGTTGCGCGCCCCGTTTTTTCGGCAGAGACCTCCGCGCACTGCAGGCCGCGAGGAATTCGGCCGCGAGTATGTCGCGCAATTCCTCCGCCTTTGCCGCGGAGCCAGCAAGCCCGACGTCGTTGCGACCGCCACGGCGCTCACGGCCCGCTCCATCGCCGATTCTGTTAAGCGGTTCGTCGCTCCGAAGTTCGCCTCTCCCTCCAAGGCGAGCCGCGGCGAACGAAATGCCCACCAGATGATCGTCTCCGGCGGAGGCGCGAAAAATTCGACGCTGATGGCGATGCTGCAAGACGCGGTCGCTCGGCTAAGCATCAGCGTGCATTTCTCCGATGAGTTCGGAGTTCCAACGGGAGCGAAAGAGGCCGTCGCTTTTGCCGTGCTCGCGCACGAGACCTGGCACCGCCGACCCAGCAATGTGCCGTCCGCGACAGGAGCAAAGCGCCCGGCAATTCTCGGGAAAATCTCGTATGCGTAACGCAAAATTGTTTGCGGCACGGGCAAAAAGCAGGCCCTTCCCCTTCGGCTCGCTCAGGGTCAGGATGACAACTACTTTCTTGATGTTCGGCGCAGTTCTGCTGCCGTTGCTTTCCTGCTCACAGCCTCCGGATCGCAACACGCTGGTTATGATTATCGAGAGCAGCCCCACGAATCTCGATCCGCGCGTGGGGATCGATGCCCAATCCGAGCGCATCGGAGAACTCCTCTTCGACGCGCTGCTGACTCGTGATGAACACTTCAACGTTCAGCCCGGCCTGGCTGATCGATGGGAAGTTCCTGATCCGCTGACTTATATCTTTCACCTGCATCCCAACGTAACTTTTCACAACGGACATCCACTCACTGCACGCGATGTCAAATGGACCTTCGATTCGCTACTCGCTGGTAAGATTCGCAGCACGAAATCGGCCGCCTATCGTTTCGTCGATCACATCGATGCGCCTGAAGATGGCACGGTCATATTTCACCTGAAGGAGCCCAACGCAACCTTGTTGTGGAATCTCTCCGAGGGCGCGATAGGAATTGTGCCCTATGGGTCGCTCGACGAGATTACGCGCAACCCGATCGGCTCAGGCCCGTTCAGATTCGTCAGCGCCGAACAGGACAAAGAAGTGATCGTCGAACGCAACGACAATTACTGGGGAGCGAAGCCGCGCCTCGCGCGCGTGCGCTTCGCCGTCGTCCCCGACCCCACCACACGAGCACTTGAATTGCGCAAAGGAAGCGCTGACGCGGAGATCAACGCGATTACTTCCGACACTATTGTCGCCCTCGAGCGTGAGCCGAATTTGCAAGTCGAGCGCGCACCGGGCACTGTGCTCTCTTATCTCGCATTCAACATGCGCGATCCGATTCTGCGCGATGCTCGCGTTCGCCAAGCAATCGCTTTCGCTATCGACCGGCGTCCTATCTTGCAATACATCTGGCGCGGCTTCGCGCAACCCGCTCTCAGCATCCTTCCGCCGCAAAGCTGGGCTTATGACCCGGACGTAGCCGCTTACCCGCACGATCCCGAGAAAGCTCGCCAGATGCTCGACGCCGCCGGTTACCCGCTCCTCAACGGAGTGCGTTTTCACTTGACGATGAAGACTTCCACGGAAGAGTCAACTCGCCTTTTGGCCGCGGTCCTGCAGCAGCAATTGCGCGATGTCGGCATTGCGCTCGACATTCGCACCTTCGAGTTTGCCACTTTTTTTGCAGACGTCACGAGCGGAGCCTTTCAGCTTTATTCGCTGCGCTGGATCGGCGGCAATCAAGATCCCGACATTTTTGAGCTGTGCTTCCACTCCAATCGATTCCCGCCCAAAGGCGCCAATCGCGGCTTCTATTCCAATCCACGAATCGACAGCTTAATCGACGAGGCCCGCCGCCAGCCAGATCAGAATGCCCGCACGCCGCTCTATGCTGAAGTTCAACAAATCCTCGCGCAGGACGAGCCCTATATCGACCTCTGGTATTACGACAACGTGCTCGTCCACACGCGCCGCGTGAAGAACTTAACTTTGAATCCTGCGGGAAATTATGATTTTCTGAAGACGGCTGAAATCAGCCAGTAACTGATCGCTGCTTTTCTCTTCGCCAAGCCCCGACCAGCGCGCTTTTTGCCGTGATACCATCAAACCTTGAAAATTCTTTTTATCGGCGATATCTTCGGCCGTCCCGGACGAACCATCGTAAAAGACCGTCTCCCCGAATTGCGCCGGCAGCACGCCATCGACCTCGTCATTGCCAACTGCGAAAACGCCGCGGCTGGCTTCGGAATCACTCCCTCGCTCGCCGAAGAACTTTTCGATCTCGGCATCGACGTCATGACGACCGGCAATCATGTCTGGGATAAACGCGAGATCATCGAATATTTTCAGATGGCCGATGGCAACCCGCATAGCCCCGCCCGCCGCCTGTTACGCCCGGCTAACTTTTCGCAAGGCTTGCCCGGCTGGGGAGTCTACGAAGGCCAGAAAAACAACGTCCCCTACGCCGTCGTAAATCTTCAAGGCCGCGTCTTCATGGGCTCGTGCGATGATCCCTTTCGCTATGCCGATCGCCTTCTTGAACAGATCAAGGCTAAGATCGTCTTTGTCGATTTCCACGCCGAGGCCAGCTCCGAAAAAGTTGCCTTCGGATGGTATCTCGACGGCCGAGTCACCGCCGTCGTCGGCACCCACACCCACATTCCCACCGCCGACGAAAACATCCTGCCGAAGGGCACTGCCTATTTGACCGACGCCGGCATGACCGGCCCTTATGACAGCGTCATTGGAGTAAAAAAAGAATTAGTCATCGAGCGCTTCTTAACCGGTATGCCAGCGCGCTTCGAGGCGGCCAACGGCGACGTTCGACTCTGTGCAGTAGTCGTTGATTGCGACGATCAGACTGGCCGCGCCAAGCGCATCGAACGCCTGATGTTGCGCTGATATGAGTAGCGCCGCCGTCTCGGCGGCTGTCATGGGGGCGTCTCGCCCCCACTTGTCGACCAACCCGTTACGACCGTAGTTCCCTTCCGAGTATTTCGCTTGCAAGACAGCCGCAGCCAGGCATTCTATAGTAGTTACCATGCGATGGTTGTTAGCAGGAACGGTTTGGTTGCTGGCCGCAGTCTGCTTCGCCGCGGATACTCCAACGGCGCCCGCACCGCCATCCGCACTACCACCAGCCTCCGCCCCGCCGCTCTGCTCCAACTCCGGTAGCGCGCCCCGCTGCCATGGTCCGTCGAAAGACCTGAAGGCCGCTCGCCAGGCTTTCGCCCGCGGCGTCAAACTGGAAAAATCGCAGAACGATGATCCGCAAAATCTCGACCAGGCTTTCTACGAATTTCAGGAAGCCGCTCGGCTTGTTCCGCAAAATATTGACTATCTGACGGCGCGCGAATTCATGCGCCAGCATCTCGCCGGCATCCATCTCGATCGCGGCAATAAAGACTTATTCGGCGGCCAGCCCGTCGAAGCGCTGGCCGAATTCCGCGCCGCGCTCAACCTCGATCCGCAAAATGAATTCGCCCAGCAACGCATCCACGATGCCCTCGGACCAGTTCCCGTCCACAGTGCAGAGGCGCCGCAGGTCGTCGCCAGTTCTAACTCGATTAGCATCCAGCCGATTGATGCCCTTCATGATTTCCACTACCGCGGTGATTCGCGCGGACTGATCACTGCCGTCGCAACCAGCTATGGACTCACGGTGATTTTCGACGACGGTTTTCCCACCCGCCATGTAAATTTCGAACTTCAGAACGCCGATTTTGCGACCGCCCTCCGCGCTGCATCAGCCGTCACCAAGAGTTTCAGCGTAGCGCTCGACGACAAGGTTCTCTTCGCAGCCGTCGACAATCCCGAGAATCATCGCGTTTACGACCGCATGGGCCTGCGATCGTTTTATATTCCGGGCAACAACTCTCCGCAAGATCTCAACGAGCTGCTGAATTCACTGCGGACGCTTTTCGAATTCAAACTTGTAAGTCTCAACTCTGCCGCCAGCACCATCACGCTCCGCGGACCAAAAGCCGCGCTCGAAGCCGCGACCGAGTTCCTCGGACAACTCAACGGCGAACGTCCGGAAGTGATGCTCGACCTGCAAGTCTTTCAGGTCGACCACTCCTACATGAGCAACATCGGCATCCATGTTCCCAGCACTTTCAATCTGTATAACATTCCAGCGGCCGCCCTCGCCGGTCTGGCCGGCCAAAACATTCAGAGCCTGATCAACCAACTGATCGCATCGGGCGGAATCAATCAGGCCGGCAATTCGACCATCTCCGCTCTACTCGCACAATTGCAAGGCCAGCAGAATTCGATTTTCAGCCAGCCGCTAGCAACCTTCGGCGGCGGGCTCACCTTCATGGGCCTGAGCCTCGATCAATTGTCCGCTGCGCTCAGCATGAACGAAAGCTCCGTCCGCCAGATTGATCATGTCCAGTTGCGTGCTTCGCAGGAGAAGGACGCAACTTTCAAACTCGGACAGCGCTATCCCATCCTCAACGCCAGTTTCGCGCCGATCTCCAACAGCCCGGCGATCGCGTCCGTCGTCGGCAATCAGTCCTATGCCGCGCCGTTCCCGTCGATCAGCTATGAAGACATCGGACTCACGCTCAAAGCAAAGCCGCTGATTCACAGTAATTCCGACATTGCGCTCGAGTTAGATATTCAATTCCGCACTCTCGGCACCGTGTCGTCCAATGGCATCCCCGACATTCTTAATCGCGAATATAAAGGTGGAATTCTGGTGAAGGATGGCGAGCCCGCGGTTGTCGCGGGTATGATCACCGACACCGACGCGCGCACGTTGGCCGGGCTTCCCGCAATCTCCACCGTACCCGGCTTGGGCTATTTGACCTCGCAGCGAACCAAACAGGAAGAGCATGACGAACTCCTGATCCTG
The DNA here is from genome assembly GCA_963800565.1 of uncultured Acidobacteriaceae bacterium. Taxonomy (GTDB): domain Bacteria; phylum Acidobacteriota; class Terriglobia; order Terriglobales; family Acidobacteriaceae; genus Acidiflorens. The sequence continues at coordinate 73,788 of CAWDBM010000004.1, read as the reverse complement.
ATCACGCCCCACGTAGTTCGCAGCCCCGACCGCCCCGAAGCCCCGGAAATCTGGCTCAAGTAAAACATCGGGTGATCTCGCCATCGGGCCATCGGGTGATCTGAACGTCAAGGACTTTAGCTTTAGGGTTTTCCATCACCAGATGATCCGGTGGCCGATCACCCGATGAACCGATCGCCCGATGCCCTACTTCTGGCTTGCTTCGAAGTCCACAATTTTCTTCAACACTTCGACTGGTGCGCCGCCCGGCACATTGCGTCCATTGATGAATAGTGTCGGTGTGCCGGAAACTCCTACCGATTTTCCGAGGGCGAGAGAAGTTTGAACTCTCGCTATCGTATCCCCCTTGGCGGCGCATGCCGCGATCTCGTCCGCATTCGCACCCGATGCGGTCGCGATGGCTTTCAGCTTTTCATCCGCGTTCGATGCCGTGATATTGGCTTGGTCGTCGAATGTTTTTTGAATGAATTTCCAGACTGCATCATTCGAAGCTCGCCCCACGCAATCAACATAGTCCGCCGCCTTTTCAGCCCAGTCATGCATCGGCAGGGGAAAATTCTGGAAAATAAAACGGGCTTCCGGCTCCTGCGCCAGCAGTTGTTCAATCCCGGGCGCGGCCTTGGCACAGTGCGGGCATTGCATGTCGCTGAACTCGACAATGGTCACTGTCGCCTTTTCCGGTCCTTTGGCGGGCCCATTCACGCCCTTTTCCAGCTTCGCGCGAGCCTCGTCAAACGGCTTCGCCCCGAAAGGCAGCACGTCCCCCGTAATCGCATGCTTGCCGTCAGAGCTGATCAGCAGCCGATTCTGATTCGCGCCCTGCGCGTTGTTAACCGTGATCGTAACCTCCGCTAGCCCGGGAACCTCCGAGGGACGAATGTCACCGATCTTCCAAGTAACGGTCGCGTCATAACCAAACATCTGAAACAAGAAGGAGTTGACCGTGTCCTCGCTGGGCAGGACGGTCGCAACCGCCGAAGCAGCCGCCGGTTTAGCCGCAGGTCTGGTCTGAAGAGTGGGAGCGGTTTGACCTATGGCACTAATGGATAGGAAAACAACAGCAAGCAGAGTGCAATGAACACGCGTCATAATTTTGGCTTCGATCGAAGTTCGATTGTTACAAAATCGGGTACGGTTGTCATTCGCTGGACAGGCGGATCTCGAATTTGCCATCCCTCGCAAAGAGGAGGGATCCGCACTTTGCCGCGAACCGCACCGCGCCTATACCTCCGACTTCGCCGCAATCGGAAATCTCCTCCCATACCCGAACGCCTTCGCCGAGATCTTGATCCCCGGAGCTGCCTGCTGCCGCTTGTATTCGCTGCGCTCGATCATCCGAATCACACGCCGCACCAACTCCAGATCAAAGTTATGCGTGCGCGCAATCTGCTCGGCCGACGCCATATCCTCCACGAAATCTTCCAGAATCGTATCGAGCACATCATACAGTGGCAGCGAGTCGGAATCCTTTTGGTCCGCGCGAAGCTCCGCCGACGGAGGCTTCTCAATCGTCGCCTCCGGAATCACTCTGCGCCGCGAGTTGACATACGCGCACAGGCGGTAGACCATCGTCTTCGGCACGTCCGAAATCACCGCCAGCCCGCCCACCATATCGCCATACAGCGTGCAATACCCCACCGCCAATTCGCTCTTGTTACCGGTCGAGAGCACCAGCCCACCGAATTTGTTCGACAAAGCCATCAACAACAATCCGCGCGCTCTCGACTGTATATTTTCTTCGGTGACGTCTTCCGGCATTCCGGCAAACACAGGCGCCAGTGTCTTCTGCGTAACGCCGTAGATTTCGTCGATCGAAAGCACTTCGAAGCGAATCTTAAGGTTCTCCGCCAATTCGCGCGCGTCATCAATTGATCCGCGCGAGGAATACGGCCCCGGCATGCCCACTCCGACAATGTTCTCCGGCCCCAGCGCATCCGCCGCAATTGAAGCCGTAAGCGCCGAGTCGATGCCTCCGCTGAGCCCTATGATCGCCCGCTTGAAACCACACTTGCGAACATAATCGCGCGTGCCCAGCACTAGCGCCTCATACGCGCTCGCCTCCTCGCCTTCAATCTGTGCGTGCATGTCGCCGCGCAGTTGCTGCGAGTCGAAATAAATCAGGTCTTCCTCAAACGACTTTCCCTGCGCAATCACCGTCCCGTCCGGCGCGATCACCAGGCTCGACCCGTCAAAGACCAGGCTGTCGTTGCCACCCACCTGATTGACCATGGCGACCGGAACCTTCTGATTGCGCGCAATCGCAGACAGCATGTCGCGCCGCAACTCGCGCTTGCCCAGCCAAAACGGCGACGCGGAAATGTTAAGCACGAAATTTCCGCCGACGCGCACCAACTCTTCTACGGGATCGACGCCATACATTCGGCGGTTCCAAAAACGCTTATCGTTCCATGCGTCCTCGCAGATGGTCAGAGCCATCTGCTTACCGCAAAAGCTAAAGAGTTGCTGGCTCTTCGCGGGAGCAAAGTTGCGCATCTCGTCAAAAACGTCGTAAGTCGGCAACAGCATCTTCGACTGAATAAATTCGACGCGCCCGTCGCGCAGCAGCGCAGCGGAATTCATCACCTTCTTGCCTGACTCGGCATGGGCCGGCGTGACCGTCCCGCAGATCACCGCGATGCCCTGGATTTCGGCCGCTATCTTTTCGACCGTCGCGCGGCAGCGCGCCACAAACGACGGCCTCTCGACCAGATCGCGCGGCGGATATCCGCAGACGGAGAGTTCGGGAAAGAGAATCAGCCCAGCGCCAGCGCCGCGCGCCTGCACCGCAAACTGAATGATCTTGGCAGCATTGCCAGAGAAGTCCCCAACCGTGGGGTTGATCTGGCCCAGGGCAATCTTCACTCTTATAGTTTAAAAGGTCGAGGCGCAGAAGGTCGATAGCAGAAGCTTCACCTCGTTCGTGAAATACTCCGTCGTGGTTGTAAAAGTTTCGCCCGACGTTAGTTGGTCACAGGCGCGGCCGCCACTTCAAGTTGCGGCCCCGGATCCGATCCCGGCCCCGACGGCGGAGCGGGCGGTGCCGTCGGCGGCATGGTCGACGGATTCGCGGGATTCGACTCCGGCATATCCTCGCCCGGACGTCTCAATGTAGGCGCATTCGCCGGACGCTCGGTTTGCTTCGCTACCGTAGTTCCAAGATCTATTTCCTTGTCAACGCGCACGATTTTCTGCCCGTCCACTTTCATGGTCTCGACGCGCACTACCTCGTCGCCCACAAAGCGCACAAAATCCACGTCCTGTGGCGGCTCGCCATAGATCCATTCCTCGTAATCCACATCGTCGGCACGCTCGCGCACTTTCCGCGGGGCGCGCCCCTTGGCGTAGAGCACCATGTCATGATTCATCCCCACCAGCACATGGTGACTCTTGATCGCATCCCTGATCTGCGGTGAAACTGTTTCCAGATACGCCTCAGCCCCACTTTTTGAATCGAAATCAAACACCGGCCGCAGCAACTGCTTCAGCTCTGGCCCCGTTATTTCGGGTACATACTTGTCGAAATAAAGATCGACGTAGGACCCGCGCGCGTTGGCGGAAGGATCGCCGGGCGTAATTGGCGTCGCACTCACGCCCGCATCCAGATGAACATGCTGATACCACTTAAACTTCACTGGACCGCCATTGATCTCAAAATGGATGTGATCGTCTTTGATGACTATGCCGCTGATGCGGGCGCGATCGCCCGGCTTCGCCGCCGGCCCCCAGAGCGCCATCAATTGCTGCAATTCCTGCCCGTTAGGCGTGGTTGTACCGTCCTTGAGCCTCAGCCCTGATTTCCCCATCGGGAAATTCGTGCGTATGAATACCAGTTCATCGCTAAAAGCATGGATAATTTCCTGGCGTGTCCTCGGCGTAATCCTGGCAGCAGGAGCATTCCCCGCAAGCGCCAGCGAGGAGAAGGCGAAGAGGAACGTAAGGAGCCTGAGAGAATCGGAGCGAATCTTGAGGGACCACATGCCGCACCCCGTACCGATTGGCGTATTATAGACCGCTTTTATTCGATGCGCCTAACCCGGAAACCTGTAGGCTATTCTTTTTACTGGCCATCCTAATCCGACCGACGCCGCATCGGTTACTTACCTGGGGTACTTCGGTAACGGTCAACTGTACTTTAAGCACCTGAGGCCAGCCCTCGGAAGCAACTTAAAATGATGACTGAGACGGACCAGACTATCCCCGCAGTTGGCCCGCCCAGCTTGGCCGAGCAGGACTGTCTTTTGCCCTTGAAGCTTCCGATTCCCGCGCGCATTCCGCTCCTGTACGTCATCCTAGGCGTGCTGCTGGCGATCAGTGTCTTGCCCATGTACTTCTACTCGGCGCAGATCGAAGCCCTCAACCGGGAACGGCTCAAGACCAACGAAAAGCTGTTGCAGAACACGGTCACGCGTTCTCTGGCCGACGATATTTCCCAGCACCAGGAAGCGCTGCACATGATGCTGGCCAATTTGTCGTCGTCGATCCAGGTCATGATGCTTTCCAATTCCAGCGGGGTCGACTTTAGTGCCGACAACTTGCTGACGCCAGAGCTGCGGGCCATGCTCGAGAATTTTGTTTCATCCTCCAACGACATTGACTATGCCACTCTGCTGAATGCGGATGCCAAAGGCGTTTCCGCTGGTCGCATCGAGCCGGATGCATTTCTGCAGCGTGAACTGGAACGGGCCTACCAAGCCGCCCAGGAAGGACGCGCCTATAGCGGGCAGCCCCTGATGGTCGGCAGCGGCAAATCTGCCCGCACAGTCATGTTGGTCAGTTCACCGATCATGTACGACAAACGCTTCCTTGGGATGATCGGGTCGGTCATGGATATGGACTACCTGATCCACCGACTGCAACAAGTTAGCACCAACGGATTGACGCCCTACGTCGTGGACAGCCAGGGCCGGCTGGTTGCAGCCGCGACAACGCAATACGCAACCGGACAGGATATGAGCCACTTCGACATTGTCCGCAGCTTTGTCGATGAAGGCTCGAAGGCCCAGTTGGCCGCGACCCGCGAATTCGCCATCACAGATGGAAAAGTCAAAATCGAAATGCTGGGAACGTACAGCCCTGTAACCTCGCTCGATTGGGCAGTGGTGGTGCAGAAGCCGCGCGAAGATGCCTATCGCGACATCACCGAGATGCAGAGCAAAGGGCGTTTGCTGGCCTGGCTTGCGGTGTTTGTGAGCGTTGGTCTCAGCATTCTTTCGGCGCGGCGCATCACCAGTCCTCTGCAGGTGCTGGCGCATTCCAGCCGGGCCATCGCGCGCGGCGATTTTTCCCAACGTGTACATATCAAAACCCGCACTGAGATTGGCGAACTCGCCGATACTTTCAACACCATGTCCGACGAACTCGAACAGTTCGTTGAAGACTTAAAGCGCGCCGCCGACGAAAACAAAAACCTCTTCATGGGGTCGATTCAAATGTTGGCCGGCGCAGTCGACGAAAAGGATCCTTATACGAAAGGCCATTCCGACCGCGTCACCAAATATTCGATGATGATCGCCACCGAGATGGGCCTCGCTCCCGATTTCCTCGAGGTCCTCCGAATCTCCGCGCAACTGCACGACGTCGGCAAAATCGGCATCGAAGATCGCATCCTGAAAAAACCCGGCGCTCTCACTCCCGAAGAATTCGAGATCATGAAGACCCATACCACCAAGGGCGCCAACATTCTTCGTCCCGTGCCGCAACTGCGCGAAATGCTCCCCGGCATCGAACTGCACCACGAAGCCCTCAACGGCCGCGGATATCCTTATGGTCTCAAAGGCGACCAGATCCCGCTCCTGGCGCGGGTCATCGCCGTCGGTGACACGTTCGACGCTTTAACCACCAACCGCCCTTACCAGAAGGCGCACGATCCCGTCGATGCCCTTCGCATCATCGAAAATCTTTCCGGCTCGCGCCTCGACCCCAAGGCGGTCACCGCCCTCATGGCCGTCTTTTATCGCGGAGACATCGTCATTCAAAAGCAGGCGACGCAAACCATCCCCGTCGATCTACGCGCGGCATCCGTTCCTGCGCCCCATCAACCGGTCGATCCTCTCACCATCGAAATCAGCCGGACGTAAAAGACGATTTTGTAATTTGGTATTCGAATAATTTTGTAATTTGAATCAGGTCGTATAAAAGTCTGACAAAATTGCACAATTACCAAATCTTCTCTCTTGCTTCTCCTATAATCGTTGGGAATGATTCAAACTCTGTTTGGCAGCCTGGACGAAGTAAAAAAGCCCAGCTTTATAGAACGCATGAAAGAGGCCGTCTCGCGCACCCGCGAGAATCTGGCCGAGCGCATTGAAGACGTTGTTTCCATCGGCAAGGAAATCGACCGCTCTACCCTCGACGATCTCGAAGCCACTCTGATCGGAGCCGACCTCGGCACCACCACGACTCATGAAGTCCTGGAGAAACTCCGCGACAAGGCCGACCGCAAGCAAATCAAAGACGTGAACGAACTCAAGCGGCTGCTCAAAGAAGAGCTGTTGGCAATCCTGACAGCAACCGCGTCCCAGCCCGTAACCAAAGTGGATGGCACGCCCGAAGTCATCATGGTGGTCGGCGTCAACGGCGCCGGCAAAACAACCACGATAGGAAAATTAGCGCAGGTCTTTCGCGCCCAGGGCAAAACCGTTCTCATGTGCGCGGCAGACACCTTCCGCGCCGCAGCCATCGAGCAACTCGAAATCTGGGGACAACGCACAGGGACGGAAGTCATCAAGACAAAGCCAGGAGGCGACCCCTCCGCGGTTCTCTTCGATGCGCTGCAATCCGCAACCTCGCGCAAAACCGACTACGTAATCGTCGATACCGCCGGCCGCCTGCACACCAAACAAAACCTAATGCTCGAACTCGAAAAGATGAAACGCACCGCCCAGCGCATCGTCCCCGGCGCTCCGCACGAAACCTTGCTGGTGATGGACGCCACCACCGGCCAAAATGGATTGCAACAGGCCCGCCAGTTCACGCAATCCTCAGGAGTGACAGGTATAGTGCTGACCAAACTGGATGGCACCGCCAAAGGCGGAGTAGTCGTAGCAATTTCTCGCGAGTTGGGCTTGCCCGTTCGCTACGTAGGCGTCGGGGAAAAAGCGGGCGACCTGCTGCCTTTCGATGCCAAGGATTTCGTAGAGTCGCTGTTTGCCTGAAATGCCGCTATTAGCTTTTGGCTCCGAGCTAAAGGCTAACGGCTAATAGCCAAAAGCTCTGCCAAATGACCATCGACGAACAACATATGCGGCGGGCGCTGGACTTGGCGCGAGCAGGTGTTGGCCTGGCGTCGCCCAATCCAGCCGTGGGCGCCATCGTGCTCGACGCGTCAGGGCGCGAAGTCGGAGCCGGCACCCACACCTACGACGGCATAAAGCACGCCGAAGTGATCGCGCTGGAGCTAGCGGGCAATCACGCACGGGGCGGAACTCTCTACCTCAATCTTGAACCATGCTCCCACCAGGGCCGCACTCCACCGTGCGCAGATGCCGTGATCACCGCCGGAATCAGCCGTGTTGTCTGCTCCATAGAAGATCCCAATCCCAAAGTTGCTGGTCAAGGTTTTGCCAAACTGCGCGCCGCCGGAATCAAAGTAGAGGTTGGCCTGTTCGCAGCGGAAGCCAAAAAGCTGAATGAAAGTTTCGCCAAATACATTCGCCGCGGCAAACCGCTGGTCACCCTGAAATCGGCGATGACGCTCGACGGCAAAATCGCCGACGCCACCAAACCCGGCACCGAGCCCGGCGCAGCCACGCCTTCATCCGAAGGTTCGCGCAGCGGCTACCACTGGATCACCGGAGAAGTCGCCCGCGCCCACGTCCAGCAACTCCGCCATCAGAGCGACGCAATTCTCGCAGGAGTAGGCACGGTAATGGCCGATGATCCGCTGCTCACCGACCGCAGCGGACTACCCCGCCGCCGCAAACTGCTCCGCGTGATACTCGATTCCTACCTGCGCATTCCGCCAACCTCGCGCCTGATTCAAACCGCCGACAACGACCTTCTGGTACTCTATTCAACCGCGGAAGAGTCGGCGAAGCAGGCGCTTGAAGAAAAAGGCATCCCCATAAGACAAATCGCCGCGACCGCCGACGGGCGTCCCGACTTTGCGGCTATCATCCAGACCCTCGGAGAACTCGAAATCACCAGCCTGCTGATCGAAGGCGGAGCGCTCGTCAATGGCGCGGCGCTGGCTTCGGGCGAGGTCGACAAAGTCTTTCTCTATTACGCGCCGAAGATCTTTGGCCAGGGCGCGGTCCCCTTCATCGCCGATGAAGCGCTGCGCGGCAAAGCACAGTGCGTGCAGCGCTACGAGTTGCACCGCTTCGGCGAAGATTTTGCGCTGGAAGGTTATCTGCGCGATCCGTATACGGTATGAGGATGAGTTGCGCTTTTTTTGAAATCACCACAAAATAGTTTGTCATCCTGAGCGAAGCGAAGGACCTATGTATTGAGGCGGACGTAGATGCATAGGTCTTTCGCTTCGCTCAAGATGACAATGGTGGATTTAGGAGTCCATTTATGTTCACCGGAATCATCGAAGAAGTAGGCAGAGTCGCAAAGATCGAGCAGCGCGGCGAGAATCGCCGCATCACCGTCGAGGCCGTGCAAGCGCCAAGAGAATTGGCGACCGGCCACAGTGTCGCTGTAAGTGGCGTGTGCCTGACCGCGCTCGACATCAAATCGAAATCGTTCTGCGCCGATCTCGCCCCCGAAACCTGGACGCGAACCTCATTCTCACGCATACACGAAGGCGCCCTCGTCAACCTCGAATTGCCCATGAAGGCCGATGGCCGTTTCGGCGGACACCTTGTTCAGGGCCACGTCGATGGAGTAGGCAAGCTGATCGAGCTCGAGCGAATCAAAGATTCCGACAACTGGTGGCTGCACATCGAAATCCCCGCTGAAATTGAAAAGTACACCGTCTTCAAAGGATCGATTTGCATTGAAGGCATCAGCCTGACCGTCGCCAGGCTCGAAGGCAAGCGCTGCACCATCGCCATCATTCCGCACACCGTCGAGATGACCAACCTCGGATCGCTAAAGCCGGGCGATCCCGTAAACCTCGAAGCCGATCTGATCGCAAAGTACGTCGAGAAAATGATGAAGGGCGCGCCCGCGCAGACTGCGTTCACCGTGGAGGAACTCGTGCAGCAGGGTTTTTAGAGGCCGCGTCCGCATACTGGGCCTCGCCGTTGCCAAACGACCAGTTCTCTTTCTGCACCTCGACCAGATTGATGAAGACGTCTTCCCTTCGCAGCTTCAGAGCCTCGTGCAATCCGTCCGCAACGGCCTTGTAGAAACGCTGTTTCATTTCGACACTCCGCCCGGCGTTGAGCGTGATCTGCAGAAAAACGCAATCGTCCGAGCGCTGAATGCCCAGATAATCGCGATCGAAAATCAGACTGCCCCTAGAATGTTCGGCGATAATTTGAAAGCGATCATCCTTCGGTACGTTCAGCGTCTCGATCATCGCACGATAAACAACCTGCCCGATCTGCGCGTGAAACTCGGACGTCTTTCCTGCGAATAAATCAATTCTGACCAGCGGCATAAGTTTCTCCGTAGGAACCAATGGACTAAAAACCGCGACGCGGGTCGCACCCACCTGTTACTTCCAGCTTCAATTCGTCGAGTTCCAGGAATTCCCGAATGATCGGCTCCGGCGACTTCTCCATGTCTTTATAAGGGCCAAAAAATATCGCGCGCCCTTCATAGAGGAACACGATCCGATCGGCCAGTTTCTTGGCAAGACGCATGTCGTGCGTAACCACAACCGAAGTCAGGTGCAATTGCAATTTAAGACGAGCAATTAAATCGCCGAGCAAATTCCCCATCATCGGATCAACCATGGTCGTCGGCTCGTCATAGAGCACGCACTCCGGCTGAGCGGCGAGAGCCCGAGCGATAGCAACCGAGCGCTTCATCCCCGTTGAAAGGTCGGAGGGCAGCAGATCGCGCATCTCCTTCACTCCCACCATTTCAAGCAGCCCATCCACCACTTGCAGAATCTGGTCTTCAGAAAGCTGCCGTTTTTCGCGCAACGGAAACGCAACATTCTCGCCGACACTCAACGAATCGAAGAGCGCCCCATTCTGAAACACCATCGTGACTTTCTTGCGAATTTCTTCGAGCTGCACTTCGTTATAGTCGGTAATGTCCTGGCCAGCGACAATAACCCGTCCTGAATCCGGCTTCAGAAAACCCATGATGTTGTGCAGCGCCACCGATTTCCCTACGCCGCTGCGACCGAGAATGCACACCATCTCCCCGGGCAGCACGTCAAAATTGACATCCTTGAGAACGACCCGGTCGCCAAACGCCTTGTTGACGTCCTTGAACTGAATGTAAGGAGACAGCGTTTCCGCAGCAGCCATGCCTATCAGCATGGCATGAGATGCCAGCGCGACTCAAGCACTATGCGTCAGAGCATCCGGCAAACGACTCTGTAACGAGCCGACTTCGGGGGTGGTGAGTGTGATCGGGGGATATTTACCTCAACTGACGATTAAGCCATGCTGGAGCAGCGTGCTACCATTCCGGGGTGTTCAATTTTGGTAAACCGAAAACCGCTGGCGATTGGATCGTTCATATTGCAGGCGCAATTGTTGCCATATTCCTTGTCTGGTGGTTGCTGCGAGTCTACGTGCTATAGTGCCAACCGCTTCTCTCCACCGACGTTCATTACGATAGAGGATAAATGAGCGCTGGATCCCAAATCGAGCATGAACAAGCAACGATCAAGGCATTCGTCTCACGCGACAAGCAGGAGAGATTCTTGACTTTTCTGTCGAAGCCAAAGACTCGCAAGAAGCTCACTCAGGACCTAGCAAATTTCAGATGGTTTGATCCACGATTTGCAACCGCAATTCCGTGGAAAGTTGACCCCAATCTTGGCCTGTGGCAACGGCATCTTCAGGGTATCGATAATGTTTATCGCCTGCTGAAATCAAAGGGAGCGGGGAAGACTTGCTGGGTAATGTCGGCGGACGCTGACTTCGACGGGAAGGAACTGGAATTGGAATCTGTACCTGAAGATGTATTTGACAACGACAGGGGAACTATCCTGTCGTGTCTACCCGGCAGGCTCGCTTTGTTTTCAGGCGAGGACGAAAAGCTACTGCTCGCCAAATAGTCAACTGCTGTTAACAGGCGCTCATTGAGAAACTGGCCGATCTCCACCCTCGGCCGCCATCCAATCCCGCGGCGTATTCACATTGAAAAAGCTCCGCTCAGAAAATCCCGCCGCCGCCAGCCCGCTTGCCTCGATCACATACGTCGACACGCCAGCAAACGCCGCATCAATCTTGTACTTCCCCGCCCGCAGCGTCCGCTCGGCGACGGAGCCAAACTCACGGCGATACACAGCGCACAGCGGCTGCAATCCCTTGCCAACGCGCGGCACGATAACGACGGCGTCGTTGGCCTCGGCCCGAGCGAAAAGAAACGCCAGCAGCGCAGCGGACACAAACGGCATATCCACCGCGACCATCAAATTCAACTCGGCAGTGGAGTTCGCGAGCGCGGCGTGAATTCCGCCGAGCGGTCCGCAGCCGGGAAAAACATCTGCGATAACCGTCCCATAGCTGCCAAACTTAGAAGGATCGCCCACGATCGTCACCTGCTCGCAGGTTTTCGCCAACACAGCCAGCGCGCGTCCAAGCAACGTTTGCCCGCCATATTCCAAAAACGCTTTATCAGAGCCCATGCGCGAACTCTTGCCTCCCGCAAGAACAAAGCCCGCTCGTGTCTGTTCACCAGTCGCCATATGAAAAAGCAAAAGACGTAAGCCACGATACACGAAAGTAACCTATTCAGAATCACGAACCCATCGCAAGATGGAGATGTCCGATTCCCACGGGAGCCTTACTCGCTATCATGCCGCAAAAACTCATGGACGTTCTTATGCTCGGTCGCTGTTCCCACGAATTTTCCTGGCCGCGCCGCGCTGCCAATGGAGAGTACTATCAAGTCTGCATGGTTTGCGCGACCGCCTATCAGTACGATTGGAAGACCATGCGTCGCGGAAACAAGGTTGACGAGCCCATGGCAGAGACGACCACCGTTCGCCGCCGCTCCGGCCAAAAGCAGGCAACCTGGATGCCCCGCGCCCGCCGCCTCAAGTCGAGCCTCCCGCTGCGCTACCGCGGAAAAAATCTCGCCACGTGGTACGAGGGCATGATCCAGAATATCAGCCAGTCCGGCGTGCTGTTTCACGGCCCGCAACAACTGCCGGCCAATGCGCTGGTCGAGCTGATCTTTGAAATGCCCGAAGACATCTCTGGCCAGAAAAACAGCAACGTACTTTGCCAGGGCCGGCTGATTCGCGCCAAGGGTGCGATCGATAAGACCAAGGAGCAGACGGAAGACACGTTCGCCTTGGCCGCCTCGATTCTCGATTACAAGTTTCTTCACAAGAACTGATCGGTGGATACGTTCGGAAGCTTCGCTGCCTTCGTGATACTTGGTACCCTTAGTGGTTCAAGCTTCTGTGGCTGGCGATAGCTGAATCCGACGGACTCCGCACCAAGTTGCCCCCAACCCTCGCTGCTGTTACAGTTCTCTCAGTGCTAGTCTTCTGGGGACGTCAAACGTAGTTTCGCCACCTCGGGCTCACACACCGCCGTCTCTACAAATCGAGGCTGGCATCGCTCTAGAAATGTCTGGAACTGGGATCAATCTGAAGAATTGGATCGCGCGGAATCGTCATTCGGCGCTGGCGCTATATGGAGCTGCCGCTCTCTCGGTGTGGGTAACTCTCAGCCTCTGGACTTTCGCTCCTGTGCTGCACCGCCATCTTTTTGTGCTGTTGCTTGCCGCAGTCCTTTTCAGCGCCCGTTTCCTCGGCTTTGGCCCTGCCGTTTTCTGCTCTTTGCTATCGACCGCTTGCCTGGATTTCTTTCTGCTTCCGCCGCACTTCAGTTTTCGTATCGCCACCGCTGCCGATCTCGAGCGCCTGGTGGCTTTTCTCGCGATCTCGATGTTTGCCAGCAGCCTGGCGCGCCAGAAAACTTTGGCTGAATCGCGCGCCGATCGCACCGTCACGGAGATGGCCGCCATCGTCGAATATTCCTGCGACGCGATCTACAGCACCGACATACAGGGCACCATCACCAGTTGGAATCGCGCCGCCGAAGCTCTCTATGGCTACACCGCCGAAGAAGCAGTCGGCCTTCAACTGACTCAGCTTGTTCCGCCAGAACGCCGCGAAGAGTTGGAACGCAACCGCGAGATGCTCAACCGCCGCGAACCCGTTGCCTCTTATCGAACCGAACGCTTGCGCAAGGACGGCACTCGTTGCCCAGTGCTGCTCTCCGTGTCGCCTCTGCTAAACCCTCGCGCCAAGCTCGTCGGAGCATCAGCCATCGCGCACGATCTTTCCGCCGAGAAGACCTCCGAGGAGGCCATCCGCCGCAGCGAAAAGCTCGCCACCGCCGGCCGTCTCGCCGCTTCCATGGCGCACGAGATCAACAATCCGCTCGAGGCCGTCATCAACCTGCTCTACCTGGCGCGGCATGATTCCCCCAACGCCCTGGAGTACCTGACCCAAGCCGAGCAAGAGGTTGGCCGCGTCGCCCGCCTCACCCAGCAAACGCTCGGATTTGTTCGCGATACCAGCGTTCCAGCTTCAATGGATCCCGCCGTAATTATGGATGAGATTCTGCTCCTCTATTCCCGCAAGCTGGAAAGCCGCCACATTCTCGTGACCCGCCGCTATCGTAGCTACTATCCGGTCGACGGTTATTCTGGAGAACTGCGCCAGTTACTGGCGAATCTTCTCGTCAATGCGGTCGATGCGATGGAAGATGGAGGCACCCTGCAAGTAGGCGTCACCGCCGCGCGCAACTGGTCGGATGGCCGTGAGGGGGTCCGCATTACCGTAGCCGACAACGGCAGCGGCATTCCCCGCGAAAGTCTGCGCCAGATTTTCGAGCCCTTCTACACCACAAAAAAAGACACTGGCACCGGCCTCGGCCTGTGGGTCTCGCGTGGCATCGTGCAAAAGCATGGAGGCTCAATCCGCGTCCGTAGCCGGTCAGAACATATGAATGGGCTCACGTCCGTTCGACGCACCGGAACCGTATTTTGGATCTTCCTTCCCCAGCGTCACGGGATCACTCGCGTCGCCTGACCCCGCCTGGTTTCTCCCGTCCCTGCAATAACTTACCAATTCCGGAAGGACAGTCACCTTCGTGCTTGGAAAGCTCTCACCGCCGCAGCTTATAATCAACTAAACTCAAGCAGACTGGGCACTTAGCTGACATGCAACCGGTAGATATCGAACCGATTCTTGCACCTGCGATCTTCGCTCTGGGGCTGTCCTTTGGCAGCTTCCTGAACGTCTGCATCTACCGGCTCCCGCGCGCCCAGTCCGTGGTTACGCCGAGATCAGCCTGCCCGAACTGCGGCGATCTCATCCCGCTCTACCACAACATCCCCGTGCTCAGCTGGCTGATTCTGCGCGGAAAATGCCGCGCCTGCAAACAGCCGATATCACCTCGCTATCTGGTCATCGAACTTCTCACCGGCCTCCTCTTTCTCGGTTGCTACTCGCATTTCGGTTTAACGCTCGCGACGCTGAAGTGCATCGTCCTCGGCTACCTGCTGCTCGGACTCATCTTCACCGATGCCGAAACAAAGCTCCTGCCCGACGCCCTGACGCTGCCTGGCCTCGCGCTCGGAATTTTGTTCAGCCTCGTCGTCCCCGTCAACGATCTCGCCTCTCGCATCATTCCTGGGATGGTCTCACCCGCGCTGCGCGGAGAGATTTCGTGGCGCATCTGGTCGCTGTCAGATTCCCTGCTCGGCGCGGCTGTAGGCGCTTCATTCCTCTACGGCGCCGCCGCGATTTATCTGCGCGCCCGCGGCGTCGAAGGTATGGGCTTCGGCGACGTCAAATTAATGGCGATGATCGGCGCATTCCTCGGCACCAAGCTGACCGTCCTGACCATCTTTACCGCCTCGCTCGCCGGCTCGCTCTTCGGACTGACGACGATTCTCGCCGTTTGGCTCAAACGCCTTCGCCGAATCCAGGCACACGCCGCCGCGCACCCTGCCACGGCAGCCCCTCCAGAAATTGCTTCACCAGCCATTGCTTCGCAAGCCATTGCTCTGCCAAACGCCGCGTCATCAGAAACCGCATCGCCTGCCGATCCGATCCTTGCTCCGCTCGCAACTCCGCTTGCAGTCCGTCTTTCGCCGCGACGCCGCGCCTGGCAATCCGCACGCCTCGCCCTTCGCTTCTACGAGATGCCCTTCGGCGTATTTCTCGGTGGCATGGCGCTTCTCTCCTTCGTCTTCGGCAACTGGCTGCTGCATTGGTATTGGAGGGCGCTATGAGTCCGCTCATCAATCCCGTCGTTAGCCCTATGGTGCTGCGCATGGCCGCGCTTCTCTTCGCCGCTCTGGCCGCATTCGGCCTGGGCCTGTTCATCATTCGCCGCCTGCGCAAGAATCTCGTCGCCGAACCCGATGAGCTCAATCAGGCTCCGCTCGCTGCCGAGGGATTACCCGTCCACGCCTATCACGCCGTCATTCAGCAGCTCAAGCAGCAGAAACATGAGCTCAGCGCCCAGCAACTCGCCGAACGCCGCAAAGCGAAAGCTTCCGACACCTTGAGCTCAACCATCCTTTCCAATCTTTCCTGCGGCGTACTCTTCTTGAATACCAGCGGCCTGGTGCGCCAGACCAATGCAGCCGCGCGCAAGCTGCTCGGATTCGCCTCGCCCGTCGGCCTCCATTCTTCGGATCTTTTCCGCAGCGCCAGACTGCGCCCTGAAAATGGTATTTTGCCCGCCATCTCAGAAAAAACGACATCAGAAGCGGCGACGTCAGAAATTACCGTCGAACAGGCGCTGGCTCCCGCCCTCGCCGGTAAATCCGCGGTTCGAGGCCTGCTCCTCAACTACATCACCCGCGATGGCGAAAACCACGTCATCGAACTGACCGCTTCGCCCGTGCTGGCCGAGGATGCGAGCCTCATGGGCACCACGCTCGTCCTCACCGACAAAACCGACATCGAACGTATCCGGCACGAGCAAAAGTTGCGCCAGGAAATTTCTTCCGAACTCGCGCGCGGCCTGCGCGATTCCCTGACCACGATTGCCGGATACGCGCAGCAACTCGCGTGTAGCCGCGATGCCGACCTGGGCCGCCAGTTGGCGAATAGCATCGCGCAAGAAGCAGCACAGTTGGATCGCACCATAGGAAGTTTTCTTGGAGGCGCGCGCGCCGCCACCACCAGCTCTTGAATTGCCGGTTGCAGGTTGAAGATATGGGCAACTGTTTTCGAAAGGAATATCAAATGAAGAAAGCGAATTTCATAGCCATCGGCACTCTGGTTCTCCTGAGTTGCAGCGGCGCAAATGCGCAGTCTCTCGGCGACTACGCGCGCTCCGTTCGCAAGAACAAACCCGACTCCACTCCAGCCAGCCGCCATTTCGACAACGATAATCTGCCCACCGGCCAAGCGCTCAGCGTGGTCGGGCCGCCCGTGGATGCAGCCAGTGCGAACTCCCCCGCCGCCGCCGCGCCCGACACCTCTGCCGCTGATCGGCAGAAGGCGGCCGACGACTGGAACCAGAAAATCGATAAGCAAAAGGAAAGGATCGCTGCCCTGAACCATGAGGTCGATCTCGACCAGCGAGAACTCCGCCTGCGCGCCGCCACCCAGACTGCAGATCCGGGCGTCACCGCGCGCAACGTCCAATTCGTCAAGGAAGAAGTGCAGTACAGATCCGACATGGACGCCAAGCAGAAAGAACTCGAAGCTGCCCGCCAGCAACTCGACGAACTGCAAGACCAGGCCCACAAAGCCGGAGTAGCAGAGAGCGAAACGGCTAGCGACAACGGTAAAAACAACGACAAAAACAAAGACAAACAGTAGAACGTTGGGGCGTTTCGCCGCCGCGGAACGCCCTTACGATTTCGCCATCCGCGCGCGAATCTGCCGCGCGTGATGCCTCCCATGCACCCAGTGGAATTTGCGCCACTGGCCCGCTGTCAACGGCCCCAGAAACGGATGATCCATAACCTTCGCCGCCGCGCCAAACTTGCGCTCGCATTCATCCAGTCCCAACCACATTTGCTGCAGCTCCGAAAAGATGGTTCTTCGCACCTCTTCCGGCGGCATTCCTCGCGGCATAACCCGCTCCGGCCCTTTGCGGCCCGGCGGCATATATCCCAGACTCACCACCACCAGCTTGGCAAAGCGATCCCTCAACGTCGCCCGCGTGCCCAGCGGCGCGCCCTGTTCCAGGCATTTCGCAATTCCACGGTTGGTATTCTTATAGGTGAGAAGCAGATGCTCTATGATCTGCGACGAGTTCCACTTTCCCGCCGGACCCTGCGCCAGAGCACTCGCACTCGCGCCGCCTGTTGCATCTTCGAGTTCCTGCCGCAAGCGTTCGAGATAGGAATCCATAGCTTCCGTTCAGTACAATTGATTCGCGAACCGAAAAACTAAGCACAAATCGTCGACAAACTTATGACGAAAAAACTATTCGTTGGACTCGCAATTCCAGTAGCCGGATTCACTCTATTAACGCTGGCACTAACACTAATACTAATACTAACGACCGGTTGCTCTTCCGAGCCAACCAAGCCGGCCGCATCAGAATCCGCGCAGCCTAAAGCTCCCGAAGCCGTCACCGGCAGCAGCGCCTTCTACAAGTGCTATATCTCCGCCCGTGGCTGGGCGCCGGACGTCCAACCCTATAGTGCCGAGTCCGCCGGCAGCAAGAGTCATGATGGCAAGGGGACTGAATGGCGCGTCGGATTCGCCTCCCCGTCACTTCATACGACAAAGTTCTTCACCTGGTCGAACGGCGATATCTCTCATAGCGTCGACGACACGTATAGTCCGACGAATTCCAGCACCCAGATTTTCAACGTCCAGTTTCTAAAAACCGATACCGACAAAGCCTTCTCGATCGCCCAGGAGCATGGAGGAGACAAACTGCTCGAAAAAGAACCCGACACTCCCATGCTGTATGTGCTGGAATGGAACCGGCAGGATAACGCGCTCCTCTGGCACGTAATCTACGGATCGGACCGCGAGACCGCGAAACTACGCGTAGCCGTCAACGCAACCACAGGAGAATTTACGCGGGTAGAAAAGTAGAAGGCCGTCGATGGTCGCCAGTCGTTAGTCGATAGGAAAAACGACCGCACCACTCTACTTCGCGAACGAAGAACGACCATCGACTACTGACGAACGACTGTCTTATCGCGCCTTCGCCAGCCGATCCAGCGATGCCTGCGCATCCTTCGCCAGCGGCCCTTCCGGCAAAATCTTCAAATATTGCGCGTAATACTTCTTCGCTTCTTCCTTGTCTCCAACTTTTTCCTCGCACACGGCAAGACGATAGTTGGCGACGGCATCGCCATCCTTGTAATAGAGAGCTTCCTTATAACGATCGAGCGCAGCTTTGTAGTTCTTGCGGTTGAAGTAATAATTCCCCACGTCAATATCCTTCCGCGCCTTCATCGGGTTCCAGGGATGGAACTCCTGCACGTCCGACGGCTCGGGATTGTCGGGAATATCAGGAAGCCCGAGTTCCTGTAGCTCAGTCTTGCTGCCAGGATGGTTTTTCTCATCGTCTGGAGGCGGACTGATATCACTTCGCGTCGCTCGGCTCGAGCTCTCCTCAGAATCGTCGCTAGGTTTGACTGCCTGGTCCGCGGAAGGTTTCTCAGCAGCAGGTTTATCGGGCGGGGTTTGTGCGGGGGACGTTTTATCCGGAGAGTTTTGTGCCAACGAGAAAACCGTCAGCAACGCCAACAAAATCAGGAGGGATCGAATCCGCACGCTACTATTGTACCGCTTCAGATTGCGGTCGATAAGCGGAAATGTCAGTGGAGCATAGCTCAGCAATTCCTCAGTTAGGGCTATCGCTCTGTTAACAACAGTTGTGCTCCTTCGACGTGTATTATCTCCTGCAGGTATACCAGCTATCTGAGGTTCGTTCGAGTCATGACCCGGCAAAAGCATCCGGTCTTGCGAAGGCTAGGGCAGGCAATTCTCATCGTTGCCCTTCTACCGTTCGTTCTGCCGCTTGCCTTATTTGCCATTGCCAATCATCTTGTCTACCGAGCGCTGTTGTACCTGCTTGTCTGGGCATTGTGGCTGCCGAAAGGAAAAGACATCCTGTTCGTGTATTCCGATAGCCCGATATGGCATGAATATATGGCGACACAGGTTTTGCCACTGGTGCGGGACCGCTGTGTTGTTCTGAATTGGTCAGAGCGAAAGAAATGGTCGCGATGGTCACTAGGCGTCGCTGTATTTCATCACTTCGGCGGTGCGGGCGACTTTAACCCCTTCGTCGTTTTGTTTCAGCCGCTTCGCGCAGCGAGAATTTCTCGTTTCTGGTCGGCGTTCAAGGATTGGAAGCGGGGTTACAAAGAACCTGTAGATAGACTTCGCCAAGAACTTACTGCCAGCCTCTAAGCGCTAACTGCTGCAACTCGCATTGTCACCAATAACGAAGTTGCAGTCGGCTATCTCCCTTAGTTGGGTGACCGCTCTTTGCCTTGCGCAAAGAAGCTGCGAACGGGTCGCGTATTCAGCCAGTACAAAAGGAAAACACCAAACATTCCCCAGATAGCAACGATCATCGGATTCTTCGTGCGGGGACTAGCCAAAGAAATCAGGTCCACCACTGACAAAATTGAGGTCAGAAGGACAATGATTCTGGCCCAATTTCTACCCTTCCAGTAAAACCAGACAATACAGTAGCCAGCACCGAATATTACGATGAGCAGGATAAGGAGGCCGCTTCGCATTTGCAATTTGGTATGCGCGACAATCAGGCTCCAGCCAATCGTGTTCAAGATTGCCATTAGACCGGCTGTCCAAATCAGACCATTCGGGCGCGTCATGCGGTGGAATTATATCCGACTAGCTGGCGAAAAATCGCGACCACGTTCATTGATCCGATCGTTGTCAAAAGCAGCGCGTGTAGAACCCGTACCACCACACAAAAAATTCAGGCCGCCCACGAGCGGGACGGCCTGATTTGGCAAATCCTCCGGGGAGGAGGGAAACTTAAATCACAGCGATGGCGGAGCCGCGCTAGCCGTCGGAGTCGTATTCCCGCTGCTCGGGACCTGCGCCGGCGTACTGTTATCCGCACCTGTATTCGTCATCAGGCGTATATCCACGCGGCGGTTCTTCGCGCGCCCATCGGGCGTCTTATTCGAATCGACCGGCTTATCCTTGCCCAGCCCGATGAGATAAATCTTATAGGCCGGAACGCTTTTCTCCGACGCCAGATACTGAATCACCGCATTGGCTCGCCGCTGGCTCAGCTCATAGTTATATTCCGAGCTGCCCACCGAATCAGTCGCGCCCTCTACCGTGATGATGTATCCCTTGGTGGTGGCCACGCTCGCAGCCAGTTGGTCGATAGCCTCGCGCGCCTCTTTTGTCAGATTGTCTTTGTCGAAGCCAAAATGCACCGCCGTCTCTACCACCGGCCGATAATTATCCAGATTGATGACCGTGTTGGTCAGCATATCGACGCGCTGCGTCGCGGTGTTCGCCGACATCTGCGCCTTGTCGGCATCGCTACCCGCCGCCAACGCCTTTTGATCGGCCGCTGCCGCCCGAGTCTGCACGTCTTGAATTCCGGCTTGCGCGCGCTGGTCAACGTCTTTAATCGCTTTGGAATTCTGCGCCGTCATGTCATCCAGTTCGTTCGTCTTATTGATCAGCGGCGTGGTTTGCTGCCGCACATAATTCTTGGTTGTGCATCCGATAGACGCGGCCGCTACGGCGGCCAGCAGCAGGGTCGAACTCACTCTCAACGTCAGTATTCTGCGATTCATAAGCTTTTCGTGGCTCCTAGGCCAAATAGATGCTTTTCGTTTGAAATCTGTTTTCAGATCCAGGTAAAAGTCTATGAATAGGATCCGGCCTTACTAAAGCACGGCAGATGCCAATCCAACTTTCAGAATTAAACCTGTAAACCTTGCAATATCAATCGGTTCGGCGATCACTGTGGGAAATGAGATCGCCGCTTATATAGCAATCGCGCTATGAATCGTAAAAAAATTATACGGTGCGAAGGGTGGAAGAATTATAGCCTGCGCCATTATTTCAGTAACCCTACATTGGCCGCCGGTCGACCTGCGCAAATAAAAGGCCGGTCGCAAAGCCGAAGCACCCACCTTCGTGGTCCTTAGTGTCCTTGGTGGTTAGCGCTTTTCCCGTTAGCGAGGCCGCAAAATCCCATCCCATGCCTTTTCAAATTGCGAAACCAGCGGCGCTTCGCCCTTCTGCAACCCTCCCCGCGCCATCACCCGCCAGAGATAGCTCGACGAAGGCCCGCTACGCCAATCCCCACTATGCGCCTCATAAACCGCCAGCACGTCTTCCGACGCACGAGACTGCACCGCCAAAATCACATCGGCCTCCTGCGGCCGATAAACGATGATCAGTTTGCCCCACTTCTGAATTGCATCCTGAACTCGCCCGATAGCAGCCCGGTCCTCCGGCAGCAAATTAGGATCGAACTGGTCCCCATCATAAGCAGTGACATAAAAGCGGGAATTTGCCAGCGTGCGCGGCATAGGCTGCGAACTCGCCGCAGCCGCACCCAAACCAGCGAGCGACAGAATTAAAAGTGCCACCACCAAAATGCCGTTTGCCTTTTTCATGCACCACCACCATATCCGAGTATCCCTACTAAGACCGATGCGCACCAGATATCGGAAGTTGCAGCAGTTGTTACCCGCTACGTGGATAAAAACCAGGAAAAGACCGGGAGAATAGTAACCAGCGTCACGTTACCGAGCGTTACATCACGGGAGGAACCGTGATTCCCATCACTCCAAGAGCGCGAATCAGTTCTCGCCGAACCACCGCGGCCGTAGTCAACAAAAACTTCTTCCGCCCCTCATCCGTCTCGCTCAAAATCGGATAGCGGTGATAAAAAGTATTGAAAAGCTGCGCCAGTTGAAACGTATGTTTCGCAAGATAAGCAGGCTCCGTCGTAGCGATACACTCGCCGACAACGTAGGAAGTCTTAGCCGCTGCCAGCCACAACTCCCATATATCATTCTCCGCCGCGCCGCCAAGATACTTATCAAAATCTTCCGCCGAGACGCCAACCGTCCCCTCCCGGCAAAAACTTTCCACATCCAATCCACCCTTGCGAAAAATATTCGAAGCCCGCACCACCGCATACTGCGCGTAAGGTCCCGTGTCACCCTCAAAACTCAGCGCCTCTTTGAAATCGAACGCGATCACCGAAGGCTTCGTAAACTTCAGCATAAAATAGCGCAGCGCGCCAATCGCAATCTGCGTAGCGATCCCGCCGCGCTCCGCATCGCTCAACTCCGCGTGCCGCGAATCCACTTCCTTGCGAGCCGCGCCGATCAGCGCATCCAAAAGATCATCCGCCTTCACGCCAAATCCCTTGCGCCCCGATACCTCGATCCACGCCCGCCCCTTATCTTCATCACTCAGCGTATATCCCAGCTCAGCCGCGCAGCGCGGAGTGAGCGCCACCATCTCATAAGAAAAATGCGTATACCGATCCGCCGCCTCGTCATGCCCCAACCCGCGCAGCGCCTCAATCACCGTGTTCTGCGCCTCCGATTGCCGCGCATCGATCACGTTATAAATCTCCGCCACATCGCCAAAGTGCGGATGATCTTTTTCTCCATGAGCAGTCGAGATCCAACACTCGTGTGCATTCGGATACCGATAAAATTTCCGATACCCAAAGTCCCGCCCCAGCAGCCCAAACTTCCACATGTGATAAGCAATGTCCTTGCCGACATAACCGACCGTCCCGTTCGACCGGACAATAACTTTCTGATCTTCTTCAGCAATGACTTCGCCTGTGCCGTTTTCCCCCGTGCTCTCTGTGCCCCCCGTGGTTAAAGCTTTTGAAGTCCCTGCCCGCCGCATAACCCAGCACCCCGCGTTCTTCCCTTCCGACTCGTAAGTCAGAACGCCAGCTTCCTTTAGCTTGCCAAACGCCGCATCCCAAAAATGCAGATGCAGAATCTCGCTCTCCCTCGGCAGGAAGTCATACTCAATATCCAACCGATCCATCGTTTCCAGGTGCCGCCGCAGCACCGCGACCGAAATCAAGTCCGCAATCGCCGCCGTCTCATTATTCCCTTCCTCGATCGCACGCAGCGTATCCGCCCGCGCTTTCAAGTTGACCTTGTCCTCGTCATACCAGTGCGACACCCGCGCATAAAGACCCCAGCACACATAATCGAATCGCGGAGCCGCCGCCAGCGCCTCAATCTCGGCCCGCGACGTCTTCTCGATATGCATGAAGCCAACCACCACGTCTGCAACCTGCACTCCGGTGTTGTCGATATAGTTCTGCACATCGACTTCCCTGCCCGCAAAGCGCAGCAGCCGCACAAACGTGTCGCCAAGAATGGCATTTCGCAGGTGTCCGATATGGGCCGCCTTGTTGGGATTAATACTGGAATGTTCAACCAGAACTTGACCCGCAGGAATCTCCTCAACCGGCGTTTCATCCGCCACGAGCGACGCTGCCACCTCTGCGCGGTTGACGCGGACATTAATGTATCCAGCCCCAGCGACTTCGAGTTTTTCAAAGCCGGGAATCGCGCCAACCCCCGCGACAATCTCCTCCGCTATCTTGCGCGGAGCCTTCCGCAGCTTGCGCGCCAACTCAAAAGCCAGCGGCAGCGCATACTCCCCAAACTCAATTTTCGGGGGCTGTTCAACGACAATATTCGAGATGTCCAGCCCGTAAGCGCGCCTTAGAAACTCGCGCAAATGCTCGACTAGTCGGCGTTCCAGAAATCGATACAAGGATGCCCTCTAAATGATTGAAGAAGAAGTGATTCTAACAAACTCGGATGAGACAGCGAGTTTGACGGTATCGCGAGGGGCACCCTATGATGAAAATTCGGAAAGTGATCACCGTTTGGCTTGAAGCCGTTGGTCTTTAGCTAGAAGCCAAAGGCTAATAGCCAACAGCGGTTTTCCATGCGCATAGCCTACCTCGACTGTTTTTCAGGCATCAGCGGCGATATGTTTCTCGGCGCCCTCGTAGACGCCGGAGTCTCGGCAAAGCTTCTGGAGGATACCGTAGCCACGCTAGACATCGGCGCCCGCCTGAAAATCTCGCGTGTGACGCGGTCCGGAATTTCCGCCACCAAAGTCGACGTCTATACCAACGGCGAAAAAGATCTCCCCCGCGAAATTTTCTGGGAGAAGCAAGAGCGGCAGCAAACCCATTCACACGCAGACACCCACAGTCACGGCCCTGCTCACAGTCACACCCACGACCATCACCACGAGGTCGATCACTCCCATGGCCGCACCCTGCCCGAAATTCGCCGCATCATCGACCACGCATCCATCAGCGCTACCGCCAGGCAAACGGCCATCAAAATCTTCGAAGCCCTGGGCCAGGCCGAAGCCGAAATTCATAACACGTCCATCGACCAGGTCCACTTCCACGAAGTAGGCGCCGTCGACGCCATGGTAGACATCGTCTGCGCTGCCGTCGGCGCCGAATCTCTGGCCATCGACGAATGGATCTGCTCCCCGCTAAACGTAGGAGGCGGCACCGTCAAATGTGCCCACGGAACCCTCCCCGTCCCCGCCCCCGCCACCCTGAAATTACTAAGCAACGCGCCCGTCTATTCGTCAGGCCCGCAAGTCGAACTCGTAACCCCCACTGGTGCCGCGATCGTAAAAACGCTGGCGAGTCGCTTCACGCCCTTTCCCGCCATGAAAATCGAGAAGGCAGGATACGGCGCCGGAACCAGAAACTTCCCCGATCATCCCAACTTGCTGCGCCTCACGATCGGCGAAACCGCGCAGGCCGAGGAAGCCAGCAAATTGGCGGGCACAGCGAGCGAAACCATCGCCGTCCTCGAAGCCAACCTCGATGACCTGAGCCCGCAAGTCCTCGCCTATGCCATGGAGCGCCTGCTTACCGAAGGCGCGCTCGACGTATTCAGCGTGCCCATCCAGATGAAGAAGAGCCGTCCCGGCGCATTGCTAACCGTGCTAGCGAAAACAGAAGACGCAAGCCGCCTGACCAATTTAATTTTCGCCGAGACCACGACCCTGGGCGTCCGCCGCTGCGAAGAGCAGCGCCAGACCCTCTCCCGCCGCTGGGAAACCGTCGCTACAACCTGGGGTCCCGTGCGAATTAAGATCGCAAACATGAATGGCAGCATCTCTAACTATGCGCCCGAATACGAAGACTGCCGCAAGCTGGCGGAAGCCAATCATGTGCCGCTGAAAACCGTTCTTCAGGAAGCCATGCAAGCCTTTGCCAGCGCCAGGAAGCAAGGTTAGAAGTCAGAGGTTGGATTGCAAAGCTTAAGTGCGCGCTACTCCGTTTTTAAATCTGCAATCTGACCTCTAACCTCTGACCTCGAAAGTCTTCATTTCGCAAAAGCAGGAGCAAACGTCCCATGCCGTCCCTCAATCTGTTACGCGACCTCATCGAGCGCGTGCCCGCGCGCCTCGAACAGCTTTCGCAGTCTAAGGTCGAGAGCAAGTCATCCCCTTCGGCATGGTCTCCGAAAGAAGAACTAGGCCACCTGCTCGACTCCGCCGCCAACAATCATCAGCGAATAGTCCGCGCGCAATCCGAAGACAAGCTAGCCTTCCCCGGCTACGAACAGAATCGCTGGGTAGCAATCAATGGCTATCAGCGCCGCGACTGGAAAGAGTTGATCGAAGTGTGGCAGGCGCTCCATTGCCAGCTACTGGCGGCGGCCGAGTCAGTCCCCGAAGCTGTATGGTCCCATACGCTTACCATAGCCGCTTCCCAACCGATGACGCTCGAATTCGTGTTCGACGACTACGTCAGCCACATGTTGCACCATCTGCAACACATCGGAATCGATGTAAGCGACATCAAATCAGGTGCCACTAACGCCGCCTAAATCGACAGCTTCGGATATTCTTTTCTATTAGGCTGTTCGGGTCGCCGCCTTCGCTTTTGGCTTACCGTGGTTCACCGCTGCCTTAAGCAGCCTATTTGGCCCGCGGCTTTAAGCCGCTGAGGTAAGATTTCACTCCAAGGACATAATGCCCAAGAAGTTTTACATTACGACCCCTATCTACTACGTCAATGCGCGCCCTCACATCGGGCACGCCTACACCACGATCGCCTGCGACACCATCGCGCGCCGTCACCGCATGCTGGGAGACGACACCTGGTTCCTCACCGGCACCGACGAGCACGGACAAAAAATCGAACGCGCCGCCCAGGCGGCCGGCAAAACTCCGCAGCAATTCGCCGACGAAGTCTCCTCCCAATTCCGCGCCCTCTGGCAGCACATGGGCCTGACGCCAGACGATTTCATCCGCACCACCTCCGACCGCCACAAAAAAGGTGTGCAGGCTCTGTGGCGCAAAATTCGCGACAACGGCTACATCTACAAAGGAACCTACACCGGCCAATATTGCGTTTTCGACGAACTCTACGTCGATGCCGAAGCTGGCGCTCCCTGTCCCGATTGCGGCCGCCCCACCGAAACCGTCCACGAAGAAAATTATTATTTCAAGCTCTCGGCATTCCAGGATCAACTCATCCGTCTCTACACGGAGCATCCCGATTTCATCCGCCCCGAGACCCGCCGCAACGAGGTGCTCTCTTTCGTACGCGGAGGCCTGCGCGATCTTTCCATCAGCCGCTCGACTTTTTCCTGGGGCATTCCCGTACCCGACGACCCGAAGCACGTCGTCTACGTCTGGCTCGACGCGCTGGCCAACTACATCACCGCTCTTGGGTATGGATCAGCCGACACCACCAAATACGAAAAATACTGGCCTGCCGACGTGCACATGATCGGCAAAGAGATCGTGCGCTTCCATTGCGTCTACTGGCCTGCCTTTCTGCTCGCCGCCGGGTTGCCGCTGCCCAAAGGCATCACCGCCCATGGCTGGCTGCTCTTCGAAGAAAGCAAAATGTCGAAGTCGCGCGGCAACATCGTGCGCGCTGAAACCATAGTCGACACCCTCGGCACCGACGCTCTCCGATATTTTCTGCTGCGCGAAGTCGTCTTCGGCCAGGATGGCTCGTTCAGTTTCGATGCGCTGGTCCAGCGCTACAACTCAGACTTGGCAAACGGCCTGGGCAATCTAGCCAGCCGCACCCTGACCATGATCAACAAGTACTTTGACGGCGTGGTTCCAACGCCACCCGCGGACCCGCCTCCACATCTTCGAAACCAAATTGACTACGTCAATAACCTGCCACAGCAGAAGTCTCCCCGAGTGATCGCCGACTTTTCGAAGAACTTTGACGCGTTCGACTTCTCCCAAGCTCTTAAGGACCTTTGGTATCTGCTTGGGGTGGTTGACGTATATATCGTAAAAACTGAACCTTGGAAACTAGCCGCAGAAGACTCGGAGAGCAGCCGCTTGTGGTTAGCAGAGGTCTTGTACTCCAGCGCAGAGGCGCTCCGCATCGTCACGGCTCTCGCGTACCCCATAATGCCGGAGTCAACGGCCAAGATTTGGGCACAGCTCGGCCTTGGAGACATCACGAAATTCGACCTGACGCAACTACAGTGGGGTCAACTCCGCCCCGGAACAAAGTTAGGCGAGGTGCAAGCCGTCTTTCCGCGCGCCGATAAATCCGCAGTAGAGAGGATGCAGAAAATGGAAGAAAGCACAGCGACGGGCGCGGTGCCCGTCCAGCCGAGCGAAGCGACGCAGCCTGCGGCAGCACCGACAGAGACGAAGTTGCCGGCGAAGCCCGCCGCCGCGATCCCCGACGGCAAAATCAGCATCGACGATTTCGCCAAAGTCGAATTGCGCGTGGCGCAAGTGAAAACCGCTGAGCGTGTAAAAGGCGCCGACAAACTGCTGCGACTCGAAGTCGATCTCGGAACCGAGATCCGCCAACTGGTGGCCGGCATCGCCGAATCCTACGAACCGGAAACGCTGATCGGCCGCAAGGTGGTAATCGTGGCCAATCTCGCTCCCCGCAAACTGCGCGGCCTCGAATCTAACGGCATGATCGTAGCCGCTTCACCCGAAGGCGGCAAAGCCGTATTAGCTGGTTTTCTAGAAGATGTCCCCATAGGCACGCGGCTAAAGTAGCGCCTCGCGTGAGTACATTGGTCTGCCCGCATGAGGTTTGCAGGCAACCTGGCAGATCGAAATGCTTGAATCCAGCCCCGAAGGGGCGACCTAGCTTAGCCCAGCGCTTCAGCGCTGGGAAAGTGCACCAATCGATGCAAGTCCCGGAGGGACGACCCAGTTCCCGCGGCATTCAATGGGTCTACTCCCGCGATCTGCCAACGACCAACGACCAAAAACTGTGTTCATCGACTCTCACGCCCATCTCGAAGGCGACCGCTACGACGCTGATCGCGACGAAGTTCTGGCGCGCGCAAAACAGAACGGAATCGAAGCCTATCTCGCCATTGGAATCGGCGAAGGCCCCGACACCGCCGACTGCGGAATTAAGCTGGCCGAGAAATACGACGGCGATCCGCAGTATCCTAGAATCTGGGCCAGCGTAGGAATTCATCCCCACGAAGCCCACCTCGCGACCGAAGCCGCATACGCCCAACTAACGCAGTGGGCGCGCCATCCCAAGGTTATCGCCTGGGGAGAAATCGGCCTCGACTACTTCTACGACCACTCGCCGCGTGAAATACAGAAAGAAGTTTTTCTAAAGCAGATGGAACTGGCAAAAGAAGCGAAGCTCCCTATCATCATCCATTGCCGCCCCTCCAACAACAGCGAGAACGCCTGGGACGAGTGCCTGCAGATGATCGCAGTTCATTGGAAGCCCGGCCTCGGCGGCATCCTCCACTGCTTCACCGGAAGCGTCGCCCACGCCCAGCGCGCGCTCGAGATGGGCTTCCTGATTTCCTTTGCCGGCAACATCACTTTCCCGAAAGCGCAGCCGATACGCGACGCCGCGCAAATCGTTCCCCTCGATCGCATGTTGATCGAAACCGATTCTCCCTACCTGGCGCCCATTCCACATCGCGGCCAGCGCAACGAACCCGCATTCGTCGCAGAAGTAGCCCGCCAGATCGGCGAACTGCGCAACTCGTCCCCGGAAGAGATTGGCGCCGGCACCACGCAAAATTTTTACGATTTTTTCAAACTCTCGCCGACCTCCAATAACAAAAGAAATTTGTCATCCTGAGCGGAGCGAAGGACCTGATGTCACTTGGGATGCCACCTCTCTTCCTTCATCCCACCTTCGCAGACCATGTCTCTTCTGTTACCCTCAGGAGTACACATTGGGGCGGGCGGTGCGTGCGGCTCTGAGCTTTCGAGCAATCCTTCCCCAACCGATAATCTGGAGACTTGCAGTCCGTCATGTTTCTCGACAGCAACTTTGACGGTGATCAACCATGCCCGATAACAGTTTCGATATCGTCAGCAAAATCGACCTCGCGGAAGTCAACAACGCCATCCAGCAGGCGATGAAAGAAGTCAGCACCCGCTTCGACCTCAAAGACTCGAAGTCGCAGATCGTGCTGGAAGGCACCGACGCCATCATGCTGCATTCCGCCGACGAATTCAAAATGAAGGCGGTCAATGACGTTTTCCAAGCCAAACTCGTAAAACGAGGAGTCCCGCTAAAAGGCTTGACCTACGCCGCATTAGAGCCATCCGCTGGAAGTACGGTAAAGCAGAAGATCACCATTCAGCAGGGTATTCCGATCGAAAAGGCGCGAGAGATCGTAAAGCTGATCAAGAATTCAAAGAAAAAAGCACAGGCCTCCATACAGGCCGATGTAGTCCGCGTCAGCAGCAAAGATCGCGACACGCTTCAGGAGATCATTGCCATGGTCAAGCAACAGGATTTCGGCATCGATCTCCAATTCACAAATTATCGGAGCAATTAGGAAGGAAGTTGAACCGCAGAGAATGCGGAGGCAGGGATCAATAATTGAAGAACAAGCACGTTAGAAATCTCTGCGCACTCCGCGATCTCTGCGGTTAATTCTGTAGTAAGGATTGGATCTCTGTTGAGTACGACCACCTCCAACAACGGGAAAGAAATCTTCGATCTCCTGCGCGACGATATCGTCGCGATCGAAGAACAGTTCGGCCGCGACACCGTCTCCGATGTGGCGGCGATCACGGAGATTGGCGAATACCTGCGCGCCGGCGGCGGCAAACGAATTCGTCCCGCGCTGTTGCTGCTTTCGGCCAAACTCCTCGGCTACCAGGGCACGGGCGCGGTCAAACTCGCCTCCGTCGTCGAGATCATTCACACCGCGACGCTCGTTCATGATGACATCATCGACGAAGCTCAGACCCGCCGTGGCCGCCCCGCTGCCAACACGCGCTGGGGCAATTCGATGTGCGTGCTGGCCGGAGACTGGCTCTACATGCAGGCCTTCAAAGTCGCCGTGCAGGAGCGCAATTTCCGCATTCTCGATGTGCTCGTCGAACTCACGCAGCAATTAGTCGAAGGCGAACTCCTCCAGATGGAGAAGCTCGGCCAGCTCATCTCTCCGCAAGAGCATCTCGATCTCATCTATCGTAAGACCGCATGCCTCTTCTCCGTCTGCATGCGCGTAGGAGCAATCCTCGGCGGCGCCACCACCAATCAAGAAGACCGGCTAGGCCAATACGGACGCGACCTAGGCATCGCCTTCCAGATCGTCGACGATGTGCTCGACCTCACCGCCTCAGAAAGCGTGCTGGGCAAACCCGTGGCCAGCGACCTGCGTGAAGGCAAAGCCACCATGGCCGTCATTCACGCGCTGGAACGTTGCACCGCGGCCGAGCGCAAGCAGATCGAAACCGTTCTCCGCGACCGCGCCTTCAATGGCGTAACCCACGCCGATATCCTGACCATCCTCAAGCGCTACGGTTCCCTCGACTACGCCTCGCAGGAAGCCTCCCGCTACGCCGAATCCGCCCGCAAAGCTATCTGCATCTTTCCCGACTCCGAAATCAAACGCGCCCTCCTCTGGGCGCCAGAATACGTAGTAGCCAGAGAGAAGTAAGAGAGTGTCCACGATAATCGCGTAGGGGCAGAGCCTGCCCTGAGCTTGTCGAAGGGTACCCCCACCCGCCCAGCCGAGCGAAGCTCGGCAGTTCCGCCCAAAAAAAGCTCGCTAACCGACAACGTCCAGCCCCGTCTGACACTGAGACAGTCTAGAAAAAAGAGGAGCCCCACTCAAATGGCATACGAGAGTCGTTACCGCTCGATCTCCGCACTCACCATCGCGTTTGTAGTGGCAGCGACCGCCGCTCTCGCCCAGGGCCAGAACGGCGACCAGACCCGCGACTTCCGCTGGACTGGCAAACTCTCTCCCGACCAGATCGTCGAGATCAAGAACCTCAACGGCAAGATCGAGGCCCGTGGAGACAGCAGCATCGACCAGGTCGAAGTCACCGCCGAGAAGTCAGGTCGCGACGCCGACGAGGTCAAAATCGACGTCATCCCCAGCCGCGACGGAGTCGCCATCTGCGCCATCTATCCTCACGGAGCGACCGGCCCCTGCGAGCCCGGCGACAAATGGCATGTCGATAGCCGCAACGAAAAAGCCAGGGTCGACTTCACAGTCCGCATCCCCACCAACCTGCGCTTCGCCGCCACCTCGGTCAACGGCAGCATCACCGCCGAAAATATTGGCCGCGTCGTGCGCGCGAATTCCGTGAACGGATCGGTGCACGTTTCGACCAAGCAGTGGGCGGAACTCTCCTCCGTCAACGGCTCCATCGAGGCCTCCATGGGCAGTGCCGACTGGACCGGCACTCTGAAAATCAGCACTGTGAACGGCTCAATCGATCTGCGTATGCCGAGCGAACTCAATGCCGATGTCCGTTTCAGCTCCGTCAACGGCCGCCTCACTTCCGACTTTCCGCTCACGATGAGCGGCAAATTTAGCGGGCGCCGCATCGAAGGCCGTATCGGCAACGGCGGCAGAGAACTGGTAGTCGACACCGTGAACGGCAGCCTCATGCTTAAAAGTGAATCGATTTAAGCCCGACTTCAGAAATCTGTCTTTCGAGAGGACGCTGCATCCCACGCTGCGCCCGAGTCCTTCGGCGGCCTGCTCTCATCAAACCCAGCTGCAATCCTGCAGCCGAGCGCCCGCGTAGCGATTGCTATACTAATGCAACCCGTTTCCCCAATGACCGACCTACTCTCCATAATTTCGCGCCACGGCTACCTCTTTCTCGCGATCGTGTGCCTCGCCGAGGCCATCGGCTTCCCGCTCCCCGCCGCACTCGCCATCCTCACCGCCGGAGCCGTCGCCGCCTACGGGCACCTTCATTTCTATCTCGTCTTCGGCATCGCCGTCGGGTCGATGCTCATTGGCGACATCGTCCTTTACTTCATGGGGCGCTTCAGCGGATGGGCCTTGCTCGGCTTCCTCTGCCGCCTCTCCGCTAATCCCGAAACCTGCATTCTGCGCTCCGCCGAGTATTTCTACCGCCGCGGCAAAGTGACCCTGCTCTTCGCCAAGTTCATTCCCGGCATCAACACCATGTCTCCACCCCTGGCAGGCAGCATGAAAATGGGCCTCGGCGATTTTCTGCAATTCGACACTCTCGGCGCAATTTTCTATGTAGGCGCCTACTCCACCGTCGGATATCTTTTCAGCGACCTGCTCCGCGACATCACTCGCGGACTCCGCTCCGCCGGCTTCGTCGCCGAAATCATCTTCAGCGTAGGCCTCGCTGTTTATGTCATCTACCGCATCTACATCTATCGCAAATACCGCCTGCTCGACATCGTTCCTCGCGTCCACGCCGAAGAGCTCGCTCGCCGCTTAATGGCCGACGCGGCTCACAACATGCTCATCGCCGACGTCCGCAGCCACGGCTACTACGACGCCGATTCCGAACGCATCGCCGGATCCATCCGCATCGAGCCCAACAACCTCATCGAAGAAGTCAAGAATCTCCCCAAGGATCGCGAGATTTATCTCTACTGCACTTGAGCGCGCGAAGCCACCAGCGCCCGTGTGGCGCGTCAACTGCAGGATCTGGGATTCAAAGTCTTCGTAATCGCCGGAGGTCTCCGCGCATGGCGCAAAGCTGGCAATCCCGTGGAACGCGTCCCCCACGACGACCTCGTCAAGTTGCCGACTTTCAATTAACCAACGGCGGATACCGTCTTTGCTTTTCCCGTCTTTGCTTTTCCCGTCTTTGCTTTTCCCGTCTTTGCTTTTCCTGTCTTTGCTTTTCCCGTCTTTGCTTTTCCTGTCTCTGTCTTTCCTGACTCTTGCTTTTCCTGCTCCACCAGCGCTATCGTCCCCACATGGCCCACACTGCTGCATTCTGCGGACTCATCCTGGCCGCCGGCGAATCCTCGCGCATGGGCCGCGACAAAGCCCTGCTCCCCTGGCCGCCCCAGCCCACCAACTCTATCACCGCAGAAACCTTCCTCTCCGCTGCCATCCACCTCTTTCTCGACCACGTCGACGAAGTCCTCGTTGTCGCCGGCAAGAATCAAGCCGCGCTCGCTCCCATCGTCTACGCTAACGGAGCGGCACTCGTCATCAATCCCGACCCCGACCGAGGCCAGTTCAGCTCGTTCCAAGTCGGACTGCAAGAGATTCTCAACCGCGGCCGCGATG
This sequence comes from uncultured Acidobacteriaceae bacterium, assembly GCA_963800565.1. Lineage (GTDB taxonomy): Bacteria > Acidobacteriota > Terriglobia > Terriglobales > Acidobacteriaceae > Acidiflorens. The sequence goes on along the minus strand of CAWDBM010000004.1, from coordinate 40,245 downwards.
CCGCCATGGTCACACTCGTCGATCGCCCGCCCGTTCGCCCCGAAACAATCCAAAAGTTACAGGCCGCTTTCGAGAACGCAATCGCTAAAAGAAAGTGGGCTGTAATTCCTGAATTCGAAACCAAGCACGGCCATCCCATCCTCCTCGGCCGCGAGATGCTCACCGCTTTCCTGAATGCTCCCGAAATCTCCAACGCCCGCGATGTCGAGCACGCGAATCAGTCTGCAATCGAATACGTCCCCGTAGACGATCCGTTGGTCGCTCTCAACGTCGACACGCCCGAACAATACGCCGCGCTGAGCGCAAATGTCGGTTAGTCTCGGCAAGCGCTCCTTCGTGATCCTTAGTGTCCTTGGTGGTTCGCGATCTCCTCGCGCCAGCCGAGAAACCGCCATCATTTAGGACTCACTATTTATATTGAAACTATGCCCCAACTAACCTCCCGCCAAACCGAATTCATTGAAAGCGTTCTCAGCCATCGCCCGCGAGTCGCCACCTTCGACTGCGACGGCACCCTCTGGTCGGGTGACGCCGGTGAAGGATTCTTTGCCTGGGAGCTAGACCAAGGCCTCGTCTCGCCCGACATCGCACGCTCGATGCGCGCCCGCTACGCCGACTACAAAGCGGGCAAGGTCCCCGAAGATGTCATGTGCGGAGAAATGGTCAGCATGCATCGCGGCCTCCTAGAGGAAGTAGTCCAGCACGCCTGCGACATTTATTTCGCCCAGGCAATCGCCTCCAACATTTTCCCCGAGATGCGCGAACTAATCGCCCGCCTGCGCACCCCGAGCCAACCAACTCCATGCGACGTCTGGGCCGTCTCCTCTTCCAATCAATGGATCATCCGCAGCGGCATGCGCGACTTCGGCATCCCCGAAAATCGCATCCTAGCAACCGAAGTGGCAGCGGAGAATACTCCAGCCGGCCGCATCATCACCGATCGCCTAATCCGCATCCCCAGCGGCCCCGGCAAGCCCGAAGCCATCCTCTCCGCTCTGAAATCCTCCTCCGAAACCCGCCCCGATTGCGCCTTCGGCAACGCCATCTGGGACCGCGAAATGCTAGCCCTGTCAAAGAACCCCTTCGCCATCAACCCCAATTCCGATCTAAAAGAAATAGCCCTCGCTAACGGCTGGCAGGTGTATCAACCGAAGAACGAAATGTAAACCACCGCCCGGGGTGATAGGCTTCGGCGTCGTTGCTCGGGCCGTATCGATCCCATTTCAAAAAATAACAGGAGAAACACGAAAAAAGCTTTTTGTGCGACCCTGTTCGTGGCCACGCTACTCTGCACGCTTCTCGCCCTTGCGCAGAATCCCAACTATGATCAAGGTCCAATCTGGCGCGTGATCTACTATCACATCAAGCCAGGTCAGGCCGAACCGTTCTGGAAAGATTTTCGGGAACACCTCAAGCCATCGTATAACGCGCTCAAAAAAGAAGGCATACTCAGCGACTATAAAGTCTGGAACAACGTGACCACCGATGGACCGAATGACTGGGACGTCGCGATCGGCCTGATGTTTTCAAACTGGTCGGCATTTGATCAGAGCGACGCCAAAACAGCCACTATCGTCGCTAAGCACTACGGATCGCGAGACGCGATGATCGAGGCCGGTAAGAAACGCAACGAGCTACGGGAAGTCGTAGCCGGCAAACTGGCGCACGAAGTGATGCCGAAATAAAAATTAAGTCGCGAATGGGCGCGGACTTCCGCTCATCGTGCAAGTTGCGATGAGCGGAAAAACCGTAGCGTCTCGACCATAGTCAGATATTCCGCAGGAGCGCGCTGAGCGTATCCATCGCCAGATGGCTCGCATGGTCCGATGCTCGGGGCAGCCCGCCAACTTTATGAATCAACTCTTCCCTGCTGATCTTCCGCGCTTCATCCGCACTTTTTCCTTTGGCCAACTCAGTGATCGCCGATCCGCAAGCCATCACTGGAACGCAACCTCTGGCGCGAAACCGAATATCCGCAATGCGCTTGCCTTCTCGTTCCCCGCCCTCAAGGCGAAGCGTGAGTTCAAGAATGTCTCCGCAAACCGGATTCTCGAGCCGTGCGCTGCGATCAGGAGACTGAATTTCACCCGCGTTGCGCGGATGCTCGAAATGGTCCAGCAGTTCGGCGGAATACACAGCAGCAATTGTAATGCGGCAGCGGGTGAACTCGCGCCGCGGCCAGGACTCGGTTCTCCTTCGTGTTCCTTAGTGTCCTTGGTGGTAAACGAACTTGATGACCACCGCAGAACCTCGTCTCCTACAATAGAGAGATGCCCAACTCGCATCATCCTCGCCGCATAGCTTGCCTTCAGCCCAGCGCAACCGTCATTCTGGCGAGCGTCGGCGAGTTGGATCGCGTAGTAGCTTGCACGAAATATTGTGCCGACGTAGTTCCCGAACTAAAGACTGACTCGCGCAACCGATCGCGCCTGATCATCGCCGATTCCTGGACATCGAAAGCCAGCGAGATTCTCGCCGCCAAGCCCGACCTGATAATAGCTTCTGTTCCTTATCAGGAAGCAGCGGTCGTCGAGATCCTCAAAGCCGGAATCAGCTTCCTCGGCCTCGCTCCACGCACGCTCGACGATATTTACACCGACGTCGCCCTGATCTCCTCGTCAGTGGGCGCAAACGAGCGGGGCGAGCAGGTCATTGACGATATGCAGGCCACGATCGAACAGGTGCGAAACCGGACCGCTAGCCTTCCCAGAAAACGCGTCTTCGCCGAAGAATGGGGAAAACCGATCATCACGTCTCAACCTTGGGTTGCTGAGCTGGTGAATGCGGCAGGAGGCGACTTCTTGGGCGAAGCAGGCAAGCAGTGTTCCGCCGAAGAAGTTGTGCGATTAGATCCCGAGGTCATAATTGCCGCTTGGTGCGGAGCCGGAGATCGCGTCCCGCTGGCGAAGATGGTTGCCGAAAGAAGCTGGTCTGAAACCACTGCCGCGCGAAACTCGCAGGTCTATTGCATCTCTGACGAACTCCTGAATACTCCCGCTCCTACGCTGCTGGCAGGATTGCGCGCGCTGTCGGGCGCGATTCATCCCGCGCAATTCGGCGCGCAGCAAGGACTTCGGCCGATTACGGAAGTACCGCGCAGACCAGTACCGCGGCGAAACTGACCGATGCTGAACTGCGCCAGCTTGATTTAGGATTATTGTCATGGCGACTATTCCGAAAACGGACAAGCTAAGCGAAGTGCGCAAGGACGCAGACGGCCTGAATGACAAAGCGCACACGGCAGATGAACTCATGGCAGGCATCACCGCTCTGTTGAACGAACAGATGCTCAAATACAACTGGGTCGGTTTCTACATGCTGGAGCCGAAGGCAAATCCGCCGATGCTAGTTCTCGGGCACTATCGTGGAGCGATGACTCCGCATACACGAATTCCGCTGAATCAGGGAATCTGCGGCGCGGCTGCATCGTCCGGAAAGACGGTGGTGGTGGATGATGTCAAGAAGGATTCGCGCTATCTCGCGTGCTCGTTGGAGACGAAGTCCGAGATCGTTGTGCCGGTTTTCGTCAATGGCGCGGTCGCGGGCGAACTGGATATCGACAGCCACTTCCCTGCGGCCTTTGGCGCCGAAGACCGCGCGCTGATTGAATATATTGCTCAGCTCGTGGGCAAGCGCCTGGAGAAGGAGCAAAGTGCGTCGGCATCCTCGCGTGCCGGAAAGTCATGAAGCGCGTCGTCGCGGCGTTGATCGTGAAAGACGACCTGATTCTCGCTTGCCAGAGGACGCGGCACCAGCCAATGCCGCTGAAATGGGAATTTCCCGGAGGCAAGATCGAAGAAGGCGAGCAGCCGCGCGATGCCATGCGACGCGAACTCGACGAAGAACTCGGGATCGTAGCGGACGTGGGCGTCGAGGTAGCACGCCTCGTGCACGAATATTCCAGCGGCGGTTCCGTGGAGCTGCGCTTCTTCGAAGTACGGCATTACCAGGGCGAAGTGGAGAATCGAATCTTTCGCGAAATACGCTGGGTCACGCGGAAAGAGTTATTGGGCCTGGATTTTCTGGAGGCAGACTTAACTCTAGTCAGGGATCTGGCGGCTGGGAAAATCATTTGAGCAGCGACCTTGCGCCCTCGCGACACTGGCATCGGGAAACCAATTTCGTATGGGCGAAACCGAAAAGCAACCCACCCGAGCTGCCTTCGAAATCAAGAAAGGCGCCAGGCCGGTGATGACGCTCGGCGAGAACGACGTAGAGAAGTATCTCGATCCGCGAGAACTGCTCGACGCTCTCGAAGAAGGTTTCCGAGGACTCGAACTGGGAGAAATTCAGTCTCCTCCGAGATCAAAACTATCGGTGCCCGGAAAGGGTTTCTCGCTGACTATGCCGGCATGGCGGCCTGGCATGCAGCTGACTGTCAAGATCGTCAACGTATTCGACGGCAATCTGCAAATCGGACTACCGAATCATCTGGCGCTGATTACCCTGTTCGATCCCAACACAGGGGCAACCTCCTGCGTCATGGACGGAACCTACGTTACAGCGATGCGCACCGCTGCCGCCGCAGCTCTTTCTGTTCGTCTGCTGAGTCGAAATGACTCGCAGATCGCCACAGTGATTGGAGCGGGCGTTCAGGGACGTCAACACTTGCGGCTGCTCCCTCTGGTACGGAATTTCGGGCGTATCAATATTTGCTCGTTGCGCTTCCAAGAGGCTCAGAAGCTCGCCACACACAGCGAAATCGCGCATGCCGCTGCAAACATGGAGGAGGCAGTACATGAGTCAGACGTTGTGTGTCTGGCAACTCACTCGCCTGAGCCCGTGATCGAATCTACATGGGTGAAGGCCGGAACGCACGTCACTTCGGTTGGCTTTCACCCTCCGTATGGTGAACTGCCGAAAGATCTTGCCAGAAACCATCGCCTCTTTGTTGAGACACTCGATGCTTTTCAGCCAGCTCCAGTCGGATGTAGCGAACTTGCAAACCTCGACCTCTCAAAAGGTACAACTCTGGGAGCGATAATTCTTGGCCGGAAGCGGGGACGTCAAGGCGACGATGAAATCACAGTCTATAAAGCTATGGGCGTGGCCATGGAGGATATGGTCGCTGCCAACCTAGCTTTCCAAAGGGCCAGTCGGGATAAAGGCGGAAATTTCATTGCTTCGTGATTTTCATCGCCAATTCCTCCCGGCCCCTCACGTGCTGCCGCGCATCAATCCGTACACATAGGCCACAGTCAGTCCAATCATGATTACGGTGGTCGCCCAGGCAATAATGTTAAAGGTCAGTTTGTTTACGTATTCGCCCATCAGTTCCTTCTTGTTGATGAGCAACAACATGAAAATGAGCACAAAGGGCAACACCGCGCCATTGACCACTTGCGAAAATACAGCGATTTTGATCAGCGGAAGGCCGGGAATCAGCACCACTGCTCCTCCGGCAACGATGAGCACAGTGTAGAGCCAGTAAAAAGCGGGAGCTTCGGAGAATTTTCGCTCCACGCCAGACTCGAGGCCCAATCCTTCACAAACGGTATAGGCGGTAGAGAGCGGCAGAATCGATGCCGCAAACAGCGAAGCGTTGAACAGTCCGAGCGCAAAAAGGATGTAAGCCCAGTCGCCCGCCAGCGGACGCAGCGCTTGAGCGGCATCCGCGGCATCGCGAATATCACGATTCCCATGTAAGTAGAGCGTAGCGGCGCAGGCGACAATAATGAACCATGCAACCACGTCAGTAAAGATGCAGCCCACGATCACGTCCAGCCGCGAGGTCTTGTATTGGCGGCGGGTGACGCCTTTTTCCACGATCGACGACTGCAGATAGAACTGCATCCACGGCGCGATCGTGGTTCCCACAACACCGATCATCATGTAGAGGTATGGGCCTTGCCTGAATGCAGTCCACTCCGGAGGCTTAATTGTCGCCTTCATGGCTTCCATCCACGCGGGCTTAGCTAAAACTCCAGCAAATATGTAAGCAATGTAGAAAAAGGAAGCGGCCAGGAAAACTTTCTCAACACTCTTGTACTGGCCTTTGACGGCGATGAGCCAGACGATTACAGCGCAGATAGGGACCGCGATGAACTTCGAGACCCCGAAGAGCCCCATGCTACCAACTATGCCTATAAATTCGGTAATGACGTTGCCGAAATTTGTGATCAAAATGCCGAGCATCATGAGAAATGTGATACGCAGGCCGAACTCTTCGCGGATCAGATCGCTCAATCCCTTGCCTGTAACTGCTCCCATTCGAGCGCACATCTCCTGCACCACGATCAGAGCGACAGTGATTGGAATCATCGACCACAAGAGTAGATAGCCGAACTGGGCACCGGCCAGTGAATAGGTGTAGATGCCGCCTGCATCATTGTCGACATTCGCGGTAATGAACCCCGGCCCTACGACAGCAAAGAAGAGCAAAAGGCGGAATTTCCAACTTCTCAGGAATTTCATGCGCAATGGATACGGGAACGGTCAATTTGGCAAAACAGAACGACCAGAATAAACGTAGAAAGCGCTGTCTGGATAGGTGAATCTGGTGGGCAAGAAATATTTCTTGCGAGAGTAAAACCCCGCGGGCGCTCGCTGGCGAACGCTTAGAGCTTGGCCCGCAACATTGCGATTACGTCATCTGGGGTGATCACGCCAATGAGATGGCTCTGCCCGTCGACGACCGGCAAGGTCAGAAGATTGTATTTATCGAAGAGCTCAGCGAATTCTCGTTCTTTCGCGCCCTCATGGCAGGAAATCAAAGGCTCTTGTGCCAAACCAAGCAGTGCCGTCGACGGAGGAGCGAGGACGATCTTCACCAGTGGAACTGCACCGGCCAAAGTTCCATGAGAATCCGTCAAGTAAATCGTGCTCATGTTTTCCATTCGGCCTTCGAAGGATCGCATGGCCTCGATCGCGTCCTGAGCGGTTGCGGTCACGGGCAACGCGATGTATTCGGTTGTCATCCGCCCGGCGGCGCTGTTCTCTTTGAACTCAAGTAACTCGGTAACTTCCTGGCGTTCTTCGGGCTGCATCTGCACCAGGATTTCTTCCGAGCGCTCGTCGGATAGATCGCCAAGGAGATCAGCGGCCGCGTCGGGCTGCATCTCCTCGACAATCTCCGCGGCTCGCTCGGAATCAAGCGATTCGAGGACAGATCTCTGCACCCTGGGATCGAGTTCCTCCAGCGCCCCGGCGGCAACGCCCTCATCCAGCGTTTCGAAAACGGCTTCCCGCTCGTCGGGAGCTAGATTTTCGACGATGTCTGCAATATCGGCGGGATGGAGTTTGCCCAGTCGTTCGTTCGAAATCTTCAGCTTGACGCGCCGGGCCGGGTCGGTCTCGACGATGTCCACGAAATCCCACGGAATGTCGCGGGGAGGGACGCGAAGCAGCAAAGCGCGAAGCGCCCCTGCCGGAATCACGCCCTTGAGCAGACGTCGCACCGCGCCACGCGCACCCACATCCACGCCACCCACTTTTAGGATGGGGCGGTTCTCCACGGTTTCGTGGTTAAAATCCACGTCGTTGACGCGCACAACTTTGCGGCCGTGCACGTCGATCACCTGCTGATCGAGCAAGTCTCGACTGAGCAGCAGCAAGCCTTCCGAGCCGTCGGCAGAGATCCATTCGGCGGCGGCGGAAGAGGCGCGAATGCCACCATTGATATCGGAAACAGCGGTGAGCGGCAGGACGCGATTTCCACTGGAGGTCTTGACGATGAGCAGGGCAACGCGAGACCTGTCCTCCTGCGGGGCAAGAGCCACCTCGCGCACGCGGCCACTGACGGCGCCGGAGGCGTCATAGACGAGCGAGCCCAACAATTCGCTGAGCGAGACGGTGGCCATGGTGAAGAGAATACTCAAGCGCAGGCCCGGACGCCACAACAATGAACAAGGCTTGCGAACGCTTGCAACCCGAGGACATTTCTAACGTGGTTCATCAACTTTGTGCCATGCGGTGTCATGCGGTGTCATGCGGTTGACACTTTATGGTCGACTGACTAAACTCCGATTTCTTCAACCGAAGCCTTCACCTGTCGTTTGAATAAGTCGGCTGTACACGAGAAACTTATGGGAAAGCGTCCTCGCATCGCGGTGGTGGGCAGCGCCAATGTTGATCTAACTACGTTCTCGGAGCGGTTTCCCGAGCCCGGCGAGACAATTTTTGGCCAGAAATTCGACTTGGGATTTGGAGGCAAAGGCGCGAACCAGGCAGTTGCGGCGCGACTTTGCGGGGCCGAGGTTTTCATGGTTGCCAAAGTAGGAGACGATCTTTTTGGTCCCTCGACGATTAAGAACTTCGAAAATCTGGGCATAGTTGCCATGCATGTGCGGCAGGTTAGCGGAGTATCGAGCGGAGTGGCTCCTATCTTCGTCGATCCCTCGGGGCAGAATCGGATCATCGTTGTCAAAGGCGCGAACGATGAGTTGAAGCCAGCCGACGTCGATGCCGCAGCCGAGATGCTAAAAAGCGCCGACTGCATCGTTCTCCAGTTCGAGATCCCGTTGGAAACTGTGTACTACACGATCAAGTTCGCGCGTCGGAATGGCATTCGCTGCATTTTGAATCCGGCGCCGGCGCAACCTATCGACACCCAAGCAATCGCGGAGCTCGATTATTTTATTCCCAACGAAAGTGAGGCCTTCGCGATTTCCGGGATGCGAGTCAGTGACGTGAATGAAGCCAAGCGCTGCGCGGCTACTCTTCTGTCTAGCGGAATTCGCCGGGTTCTAATCACGCTCGGAGCAAACGGCGCCCTGCTGGCGGGAAGTGACGGCATGGAACATGTCGCCGCATTCAGCGTGAAAAGCGTTGACAGCACGGGAGCAGGCGATGCTTTTATCGGCAGCTTCGCGACTTTCCTTGGCGAAGGTTTGCCCGAACTCGAAGCTGTCAAGCGCGCCAATCTTTACGCTGGACTTTCGACTACCGGCGTGGGAACGCAGAAATCTTTTTATGATCGCGCGCGCTTCGACGCGGAGTGGGCGGCAAGATCCAAAACCTAGATCTACTTCTCCATCAACAGAACTTTTTCTGCATCGTCGATTTCAGCTAGCTTGACCTCGATCACTTCATTGTCGGTTGTCTGAACCGTTCGGCCGATAAATGTGGCTTCTACCGGCAAATCGCGATGTCCTCGGTCGATGAGCACGAGAAGCTGCACGAGGCTTGGACGTCCGTGGGAAAAAAGAGCGTCGAGAGCGGCGCGCGTGGTGCGTCCGGTGTAAAGGACGTCGTCGATCAGGACGATTTTCTTGCCCTCTATGGAAAAACCAATTTCAGTTTCCTGCACGACGGGCTTTGGGCCCAGAGTGGACAGGTCATCGCGATAGAAAGTGATATCGAGCGTACCCACGGGAACTTTTTTCTTCTCCACCTGCTGAATCATTTTGCCCAGACGCTCGGCGATGGGGACCCCGCGGCGGCGGATTCCGACGAGACCGAGGCCGTCAACGCCACCGTTTTTCTCCAGGATTTCGTGAGCCAGACGGACCAGCGTGCGTTCAATCTCGGAACCGGACATCAGCTGTGCTTTTTGGCGGAGCGCCGTTTTGCGAACCGCGTTTTTCTTGATCGTCATGCCACCAGTACCTCGTCACAATAAGTTTGAATTCGGAAAATACTTAGGGATCGGAATAATCCCGGTCCTTGAATGTAGTGGACGCTTCTCTCGAACGTCAAGCATACCTGATTGACCTCGACGTGCACCGCGCGCCATGCGCCGGACCTGCCGGTTGAAGTCAACCGATCCTTTCTCCGGAGTTTGGAGTAAACTGACTGAGCGCATCTTCGGTGCTGTCATCTGGCCACAGCTGATCACAATCCGGAACTAATATCCGGATCATAAATCCCCGAGGTGCGTGATGAAACGAACTCCCCCTGCGCGATTCGCTCTACTTTCTATAGCCCTGCTGATTGTATCGATCGTGGTCTTTCGCTACGAAGTATTAGTGGGAGCCGCACCGGCATTCAAAGGGGTTCTCACCTATCACAATGACAACCTGCGGACTGGACGAAATTCGGTCGAAAGCACGCTGACGGTCAAGAACGTCAATTCCACCAAGTTTGGAAAATTGTTTGTGATCCCGACGGACGGGCTAGTGGATGCGGAACCTCTTTATGCGCCGAATATCAGCATTCCGGGAAATGGCACACACAACGTGTTATTTGTGGCATCCGAAAACGACACCGTGTACGGATTCGATGCAGATAGCGGAACTAATCTCTGGCACGTAACTATGTTAGCAAGTGGCGAAGTTCCTTCGGATGACCGAGGATGCTCCCAGGTTACTCCGGAGATAGGAGTTACTTCCACTCCTGTCATTGACCTTAGCGAAGGACCGCACGGGACTATCTACGTCGTGGCAATGAGCAAGGATTCCAATTCTAACTATCATCAGCGACTGCACGCACTCGACATCACTTCGGGCGCGGAAGAATTTGGCGGCCCCATGGATATCGTTGCCCAGTACCCGGGAACGGGCGATAACAGCCAGAATGGCTACGTCGTTTTCGACCCCAAGCAGTATAAGGAGCGGGCAGCCTTGTTACTCGTCAACCATATCGTTTATACAACCTGGGCGTCGCATTGCGACGATCGACCTTATACGGGATGGGTCATAAGTTACAACGAAGAGACGCTAGTGCAGCGGTCGGTGCTCAATGTAACTCCGAATGGCAATGAAGGAGCCATATGGGGTGCTGGGGCTGGTCCGGCCGCGGACTCTAGCGGAAACATTTATTTTCTCGATGCCAATGGAACATTTGATACGTCGCTCAATGGTAGCGGATTCCCTGCGAATGGCAATTATGGGAATGCCATTATGAAGTTATCAACCAAGAAGGGACAGTTGGCGGTCGCCGACTATTTCAACATGTATAACACTGTCACCGAGTCGGATGGGGATGAAGACCTGGGCTCGGGCGGCGCCATGATTGTGCCGAATTTTAAAGATTCAAGCGGTGTCCTCCACGAACTGGTTGTGGGCGCGGGCAAGGACTCGAACATCTATCTCGCGAATCGGGCCAACATGGGCAAGTTTAATCCGAACAATAATAGCCAGATTTATCAGGAAGTAACGGGAGCACTGGCGGGATCAGTATTTTCGGCGCCGGCATTCGACGGCAAGCGAATTTATTACGGCGCTGTGGGGGACGCGATTAAGGCGTTTTCGTTCAATGCTAGTGGGCTGCTCAACGCAACTCCAGCTTCGGCGACTGAAACGCAATTCGGTTACCCTGGCGCTACGCCCAGCATCTCGGGGAGTTCCGAGGCCAATCTGATTTTGTGGGCCACGGAAAACACGTCGCCCACGGTGCTGCATGCCTATAGCGGTAACGATCTTTCTGTGGAGTTATATAACTCGAATCAGGCGGCGGGCGGCCGTGACGACTTTGGCGATGGGAATAAATTCGTCACGCCGATGATTGCTAACGGCAAAGTATATGTGGGCACGACGAACGGCGTGGGAGTGTTAGGATTGTTGCCTTAGCTCTCTTAATTTGAAGCTTCTGACAGCGGCAGCCAGATTTGAAAGCGCGTGTCGCCGGGTTCCGAAGTAACCTGGATATTGCCTCTGTGTTTCTTCACGATGCGCTGCACCGTATCGAGGCCCAGGCCTGTTCCCTCGCCCACTCCTTTCGTGGTGAAGAATGGTTCGAAGATGTGGGGCTCGACCTCGGGTGAGATTCCGGGACCGTTGTCGCCAATCTCAACGACTACGCAATTATCGTCGCGGTAGGTTCGAACTCGCAGCTCGCCTTTGCCGCCCATGGCGTCGATGGCGTTGTCGATAATGTTGGTCCAAACCTGGTTGAGCTCGCTTCCAAAGGAATTCACGAGAAAAGGCGTGTGCTGGTAATCACGCTGCACAGTTACTCCGCGCTTGAGCTTATGGTTCAGGATGGTCAGCGTACTCTCCAGGCTTTTCACGATATCGACATTTTGCACAGGGGCCTGATCCATGTGCGTGTATTCCTTGATCGCACAGACCAGGTCCGAGATTCGTGACGTGCTGTTCTCGATTTCGTTCAGTAGGTTCGCGATCTCGACGGAAGCGGCAATCCGCACCAGTGCTGCGCGGGCAGTTTCGGCGTCCAGGGCGGCAAACAACGATTCCAGCGCTTCCGGCCTGATGTTTTTCTTGGCCAGATCAGCGGCCAGTTGCCACAAGTCGGTGAGCCCGTGACTGCGCAACAATGAATCAACCTGTTCTTCAAGATCGCTGGCCGTCAGCGGATCAGGAGGAGGCTCGTCGCGCTGAATGAAAGACGTTTCCAGCTTTTCGATTTCCGCTCTTTGCACCGCAGTCAGTTCGCGCCGCCCGAGTTCGAGACTCGCGTTCTTGATTTTCTTCAGGGTGTCGCGCAATTGGCCGGTGGCGCGTTTCGCGGCGGAAGCAGGATTGTTGAGTTCGTGAGCCAATCCCGCAGAAAGCTTTCCCAGAGCGGCCAAGCGGTCGCGCTGCTGCTCGATCCGAGTGGTTTCGCGGATTCGGTCGGCCATCAGGCCGACCAGCCGTTTCGCCAACTCCGGCATCTTCTGCACAAGTTCTGGAAAGAGCGCTGCCGGAAACCGCAGGATGCGGCTATTCGTACATGCGCGCCCGTTCACCTTAAAATGCGTCATCCTTGAAAAAGGCAGAGCCCCGGTAACGTCGCCAGCCTTCAGGGAAAATGAGACTGTGTCGCCGCCCATATCGCCGTGGATTTCGAGTTGTCCCTCGAGAATCACGAACATCGAATCCGCAGGCGTACCCTGGCGCAAATAGGTATCGCCTGCATTGTAGTTAAGTTCTTCCGACTGGCTGAGGAACCATTCCAGCTGATCGTCGGGCAGATCCGCAAACGCGGGAACGCGAAGCAGTTCAGATTTATCGGCCATTTATACCTTGCTCAAATACTGATGGATGAATTGCACCGCCACCGATCCTTCGCCTACGCCGGATGCGACTCGCTTCACCGATCCATGACGCACGTCCCCGACAGCAAAGATGCCCGGAATGTTGGTTTCGAGCAAAAAGGGATCGCGTTCGAGCGCCCAACCTTTAGGCCGCTTTCCTTCACGAATCAAATCTGGACCGGTCAGCAGAAAGCCGCGATCGTCGCGCTCGACCAAATCTCCGAGCCAGTCCGTGCGCGGCAGCGCTCCAATGAAAATAAACATTGCGCTCGCCGATACGCGTTCCACTTTGTTGGTGTCAGCGCAGAGAACAGATATCTCTTCGAGATGACTTTCTCCGTGGGCCTCGACCACGCTGGCTTGCGCCCACAACTGAATGTTGGGCGTCTCTTTGATCTGATCGATCAGATATTGCGACATGGTGCTGGCAAGAGACGCGCCGCGGATGAGCATGACAACGCGGTCCGCGTATTTGGCAAAATTCATGGCCGCCTGCCCCGCGGAATTAGCACCGCCGATCACATAGATCATTTCGCCCTTGCAGGACAAGGCTTCAGTCGCTCCTCCGCCGTAATAGACGCCGGCGCCCTGCAGGCGGTCGATTCCGGGCGCATCCAGCTTGCGCCACTGCACTCCGCTGGCGATCATCAACGCATGACATGAGAGTTCGCTGCCGTCACGGAGTTTGATAATGCGGTACGAACCTTCGGTGCGAACACCGACAGCTTCCTGAGGAGCTAGAATTTCTACTCCAAATCGTTGCGCCTGCGCCACGGCACGACGTGCTAGGTCGTTGCCGCTGAGTCCCGACGGAAATCCAAGATAGTTCTCAATCCGCGAACTCATACCGGCCTGGCCGCCGGGCGCTTCCCGTTCAATCATCACCGTGTGCAGGCCTTCCGACGCGCCGTAAACAGCTGCGGCCAGGCCGGCCGGGCCTCCGCCAACAATCGCCAAATCGTAGAAATCAGTTTGGGCGCGGGTTCGCAAGCCGACTTTTTGCGCGACATCGGCGGGCAGGCTCTCTAACAATTTCGTTCCGTCGGGAAAAAGCACGACCGGAAGGTTGGCGCCCTCGGGGCCCAGAGCCTCGACAAGACGCTTCGTCTCCGGATCATTGGCGGAAAATTCAACATCGATCCACTGATAGGGAACGCGATTGCGCGCAAGAAAATCGCGCAGTTCGTAACAACGGGGCGACCATCTAGTGCCGAGAACGCGAATTCCCTGAAAGGCCGGGTGATAGCTTGCCTGCCAGTCATCGAGAAGGTCGTTGAGCTGCGGGTAGAGATGCTCGGTCGGAGGATCCCATGGTTTCAGGAAAAAATAGTTGATGCTGGCCTGATTGATGGCACTGATGGCGGCATTCGTGTCGGCATAGGCGGTGAGCAGAGCCCGTTTCGCATCGGGAAAAATCTGCGTCGCTTCCTGCAGAAAGGCGACTCCATCCATGCGCGGCATACGCTGATCGGCCAGAAGCAAGGCAACGCTGTCGTTGCGCACCTTAAGTTGCTTCAACAGTTGTAACGCACCCTCAGGCGAATCGCTGCCGATGACGCGATATTCCGCTCCATACTGCGAACGCAAGTCGCGCTCAATCGCCCGCAAAACATCGGAGTCATCATCGACACTCAGCAAAATTGGTTTCGGCATGGTAGGTCGTGCCTGGGTGCTCAGCTTCGACTATCAGTCGGAATGAAAAAGACCAGTGCTGATAGCAATTCCGAGGCAACACTCAATCTCGTTAGATACAAGAGAGCGCGTTTTGGTCGCGGAATCGTCAGGCGGCTAGTTCGTCGGCCACGATTTCGTCGACATAACACCACACCCATGCCTCGCCGGATTCAATGGAGCGCATCAGAGGATGCTTCGTTTTATGAAAATGTTTGGTCGCGTGCTTGTTCTTCGACGAGTCGCAACACGCAGCATGACCGCAGACGAGGCACATACGCAGGTGAACCCATGTGTCGCCGGTCTTAATGCAGTCTTCACACACATGCTTGTCGGTCTCCGTTATTTTAATCTGATCGAGGTGCGTGCATTCTTGGGGCATTGATTCCTCCCGTGGTTTTCCTAAATGTGGCGATCCGCAGTTGTATGCCTTTCGTTACCTGACCGATGAAACAGGATCACAGAAAATAACCTCAACTCCCCTGACAATGATTACACGGGGGTATTTCATCTGTGTTGCGTCTCGATTATCTCTCATGCGTGTTGACGGTCGCTTCTACAATTCTGGTCGGACGGCGGTGCTGGGAAGGCTGGCTGCTGGCAACGGTCAATAGCGTTGTCATGTGCGTCATTGGCTTAAAGACAGGGCAACTCGGTTTTATTCCAGCTAACATATTCTGCATAGTGCTCAGCGTCAATAATCTGCGGACGTGGCGGGACACGACCGCGACAGCTCTAGTATCCGCAACTCGGGGTAGCAGCGGGGGCGATATAAGCTTCACACCGCAGTGAGTAGATTCTCAGCAAAGGGCCACTGATCATCGATCCACTGAGCATCGCAGCGAAAGCCGGCGGTGCTGGCCATCTGCAAGACTTCCTCTGCCGAGTATTTGTGGCTGCTCTCCGTCCAGATGGTTTCTCCTTCCAGGAAATCCACGCGCAAATCAGCCGCCGGAATATGCACTGTTTGGCGGCGCTTCGACTGCAGGTGCATTTCGACGCTGCGGGCCTCGCGATTGATTCTGGCGAGGTGACCGAATTGACTGAGGTCGAAATCCGCATCCAGTTCCCGGTTGATGCGCGCCAGAAGATTGAGATTGAAAGCCGCAGTCACACCCACTGGATCATCATAAGCGCTCAACAATTGTGCATTGGATTTCTCGAGATCGGTTCCAAGAAGTAACGAGTCGCCGGGCTCGAGAATGTGCCGCAATTCGGCCATGAACTTCACTGCCGCGGGACGATCGAAATTGCCGATGGTGCTGCCAAGAAAAAGCACGAACAAATGCTGGTGCCGCTGGCGATGCGCCGCCACTTCCACTAAACCGTCCAGATATTCGCGCTCGAATCCAACGATGCTGATGGAATCAATATCGCTGAGTTCGCGCTCGCACATGACCAGCGCGGAGCGGGAGATTTCAACCGGATAATAGAACGTCCGCTGCCAATGGCTCAGCGCCTCCAGAATCCAGCGAGTCTTCTTGCCGCTGCCGCTACCGAGTTCGGCGACGGCGACTGGAGCGTCAAGACGCGCGACAATCTCGCCCGCATGCCGCTGCAAAAGGCGCTCATCGGCGCGCGTAAGGCCGTACTCCGGCAGGTGGCTGATCACCTCAAAGAGCGCCGATCCCACATCGTCGTAAAGATACTTGGACGGCAGTTCTTTCTGATTCCGCGTGAGCCCGGCGCGAACGTCGGCAGCGAAGCCGGAGGTGAAGCCCGACGGGAACTGGTATGTAGCGTTATTGATTGCGTGAACGAGCATCTTTAAATCCCCTTAGATCGGCGGCTGGGAGATTCAGCCGATCTTTTCTTCGACTACCCGTAGAGCGCTTACTCGATCCTCAACGTCTGACGCATCGGAAACCCACATACACGTTCTGATAATGCGGCTGAAACCAGTTGCGAAATGTGGGTCGCAGCATGCAGGCGGCGGTGCGCGCTGAACCACCCTTCATAACAAAATGCTTGCCATCAAAAAAATCTGCGGAGTAACCACGATAAAACGGGAAGGGCTCGAACCCTGGAAAGGGTGCGAATGCGCTGGAGGTCCACTCCCATCCGTTGCCCAATATATCGTGGAGGCCGAAAGCGCTCTGACTCTGCGGAAACGAATTCACCGGCATAGGATCCCAAGCCTGCAGATCGAAATTACCGAGGCTGGCGTTGGGCGGTTTAGCGCCCCATGGGTACGGCCTTTCGCTTCCATCTGGCGCGCTATAGGCGGCACGCTGCCACTCCGCTTCAGTGGGAAGCGACCTCCCCGCCCAGCGAGCATACGCGGCGGCCTCAGCCTGGCTAACGTAGACCGGCCAGTCGAGCACATCGGCGGCATCGGCGAATGGAATTCTGTCGAACATCGTTCGATAGAGCCAGGTGCCACCCTGTTTCTCCCAAAACTTTGGATGGGAAATTCGATTAGCCGTCTTCCAGTTCCAATCATCTTCGGTCCAGAGAGGCCACGTATCATATCCGCCGGCCGCCATGAACTCAAGATAGTGCCGATTGGTCACCTTATATTGATCGATCTCGAAGGCAGGAACGTCAACAGTATGGGC
This sequence comes from uncultured Acidobacteriaceae bacterium, assembly GCA_963800565.1. Taxonomy (GTDB): domain Bacteria; phylum Acidobacteriota; class Terriglobia; order Terriglobales; family Acidobacteriaceae; genus Acidiflorens. The sequence goes on along the minus strand of CAWDBM010000004.1, from coordinate 23,160 downwards.
TTCATATTCGTTGTCCCAACCAAAGGCCGCTGACTCGCGCGGCAGGCCCAGAGTTACGGCACCCGCTGGGACAGGCATCATGTGTGCAGCGATAGGGCCGCTGGCTTTGTGTTGGGCTACGATCTGCAGAGCGGCCGGCCGCACCTTCATGTCGAGCGTTAGTTGATGGAGCATGTAGGCTAAGGTTTCGACATGCATCAGGCGATGCTCGACGGCTACGTTGAGCAAAGTGGCCAGGGGAAAACCGTTGCGCCCTTGCAAGTCGATATCGAGAATCGCTTTATCTAGGGCTCCATCAAGAGTGCGGCGCACCCCGCCGACATAATCGCGGACAACATTGAGAGTGGGCCAATCCCCGGGCACGTCCGACGGCAGGCCGCCGCCGACCGGGTCGATGCCAAAAGCAAACAAGCGATCCAGCGCGGGGTTCGCTGGCCTTAACCCAAAACCCGATGCATTTTCATTGAGCAGATTCCAATCGAAGGCTTCGAGGTGTCCCACATAAAAGATGATGCGATGGCGCTCGGCAATCGGTCGGTCATACAACGACTCTTCGCGCACCAAATTGAAGAGCGCGTCGCTTTCGCGTCTCGCAGCGGAGAAGCGCTCCATAAGTTCGCGCGAAACCTCACTCGAAGATGCGGCGTCTTTTTGCGCAGTAAGCATACGCACTCCCAGCCTGGAATCGAGATTGAACAAGCAAAGCGAGACGCCCCACGACCCAGTGTTTCCTTAGATGACAGCTTGCGAGACGCGGTCGCTAAAAGCTTTTTCTTTTATTTCGTTGCGGTTGCGCCCCCTGGCGTCTTTTAATCCAGGTCCGATAGCTTATCTAAAGGGGTGCGCAAAAGAAAGTATTCATTGATTGGGCGATCGTCAGTCAGGGGCGGGGTCGACGGCGATAGGGCAACGATTTCGTCAATCGATGATTCGTGCGAGAGGAGCAGTTGCATCTCCTCTTCTGGCAACTTCGCCGGCCCCCACTCCATCATGTCCGCGATTGCGCTCTGCGGCATGCGCGCCAACAATTCGACCGCGGTCCGAACAGGAATGGGACGCTCGCTGGCGAGGAAATGCCAGCCCCAGCCATCCATCCCCTGAAACACACGTATATAAGGAAACGAATTCTTGATCGATCGCGCTACCGCCGCCTGCGTCGCATCGTCCGCTTCGGGCAGCCATTGCTGCAGGATTCCGCCCGGCTGCAGTCTCGTCTTAGCGACAGTGTAGAAGTCTTGCGAATAGAGCAAGCTGGAACCCGCCGTCTGTACCGGCGGAGGAGGATCGAGAATGATGGCGTCGTATTTGGCCGTGGAGCGTTCCAGAAATCGGCGCCCATCGTCGATGACCACATGCGCCAGTGGCGACGTGAGAACAGCGGCGGCGTCGGCATGGTAATAGCTGAACATTTTCGGCACGCTCGGCACCAACTCGACCGCCGTTCCTGAAATACTCCACGACTCGACTGAACGAAACGTCGTGCCCATTCCAAAGCAAATGACTAAGGCACTGCGCGGCTCGTGGTCGAGTGAGGCCAGCGTCAGGTGGGCCATCATTTTTGTAATGGGAGTGAGCGAGGTCATCCCCATCCCATTCACCAGAAGGCGCCGCTGCATGCCTTCGCCATAAGCGATCACGGTTGCTGTGGAATCGCGCTGTACTCTTCGAGAGGGAAACTGGTTCTCGAAATTTTGGGTCGAAAGGAAAACGGAAAAAGCCAGAACGACAATGACGTAGGCTGACGCGCGGCTAAAAGATCGAACGCCCGAAGCCCGTGGAATAGGGACGGCCATGGCGAACCACGGCAATGAAAGTAAGAGCACCGACCAGCGTTCGCCTACGAGTGGCAGGAGCAGGAATCCGGCAACCAGCGGACCAATGATGCAGCCAATGACGTTAACGGCATAGGCACGACCGGCGCGATCGGGATCGCCGCCCGACCAGCGGTCGACCAGCATGGGAGTGAGAAATCCAATCATCGCGGCGAAGGGCATGACGCCGAGAAAAACTCTCACGACGAGATTCAAGGGGACGCGCGTGTCGGCGGTCAGGAGCGGAAGCATTCCAAGCAGTGCCAGAGAGATCCATGTGAGTCGGCTCTCGTGGCTGTGTCTGCGACTCCAGCGCCGGTAAACTCGCGAGCCCACAAATGTGGCGAGCAGATAAGCCACCAGGATCATCCCGAAGGAATAAACTACCGGGCCGATGTACGGCGTGAAAAGGCGAATCCAGATCAACTCCATGCCCATGGTGGCAAGGCCGGTGGTGAAGAGCAGGAGCAAAATGCTTCGGTGATTGTCGATGGCGGCGATCGCAACACTGACACCGCGCACGCTCGTAGCGGCGCCTGGCGCGTGCGGTTGATCTTTATTTGACTTAAGCGAGACCAGGAAGGCCGATGCAGCAATGACCACATTCAAAGCTGCACCGATATAAAGCGTCTTATGGAAGCCATAGGGCTCGATGAGGAGTAGCGGAAGAAACGAGCCGAGCATCGCTCCCAGCACATTCGCTAGATAAAGAAAGCTGAAGGAGCGGCCATCGCCTTGTGGCTGGCTCTTTCGGATTGCGAACATTGCCACTGGAATCGTCGCGCCCATGCAGGCGCACCACGGCACCATGGTCAGCGACAGCCACAAGCCGGAGAGCAAGTAGTAGGCGGCCGATGATACGGCAGCACGATCGGCCAGCGCATCGAGCAGACGATGCCCCCAGATCAGTTCCGCTGGCACGGCCAGCGCGGAGAGTCCAATCATGAATTCGAGCACGCCATAGAGTCGGAGCGGAGAAAAGCGTATGCGGTCTTCGTATCGGCGGACCAGCGCGCCCGCCAGCCATGAACCGGCGCCAAGTCCCGCCATGAAGACCGAGAGCACGATCGACGTAAGTGCGGTGGTGACGCCAAATTGCGCCATCGATAATCGCAACCAGATAAGTTCGCACAAAACACTGCAAAATCCGGAGACGAAAAAAAACAAAAAATACCACACCATCAATTTTTGCCTTTCCGCATTGGGCTAGTGATTCGACGCGAAGTGCCTACACTCGAAGTAGCGGCATGATACACGGAATTTTGGTGTGGTGCTTGCAGTGAATTCGGCAGCGGGGCCTGGGCTTGCGGAGAGCGCTAACCACAAAGGGCACGAAGGTACAAGAAGGGGAACCTGTGACGTGAAAACGCTTCGTGATACTTCGTGCCCTCGATTCGTTCCAATTTCTATTTCCTTACTCTTCCGTTCCAAATCTTTTCAGGTCTTCGGGCCCGTCGGTTAGCGCGACCGGCGCTTTACCTTGAACCAACTCCCTCACTTTTTCTACTACGTCAGGGTTTGCCAGGGTGGTGATATCTCCAGTATTCATGTTGTTTGAGAGGGCAGCTAGCACCCGGCGCATCAGCTTGCCAGAACGAGTCTTCGGCATGTCCGGAACGATATGGACGTGCCTCGGACGTGCAATCTTGCCAATCATGGTTTCAATGACCTTGTTAACCGCATCAATGATTGCAGGACTGGCCTGAACCCCTGGCTTCAAAGCAATATAGACTTCGGGCACGCGGCCCTTGATCTCGTCCGCCACCGGCACCACTGCCGCTTCCGCCACCTCGGGCACAGTCAGGCACGCCGACTCAATTTCCTTTGTGCCCAGACGGTGCCCGGCCACGTTGATGACGTCGTCGACTCGTCCAAGGATACGGAAATAGCCATCGGCTGCGAGCACGGCTCCGTCGGCCGCGAAATACGGCCAGTCACGCCAATCCTTGCTGCTGCGATTCTTGCAGTATTTTGCGAAGTACTGAGTGACGAACCGATCGCGATCGCCCCAAATGGTTTGCATGATCCCGGGCCAGGGATTACGAATACAGATGTTGCCCGCCTTCCCCGATCCAGCCGCAACCTCTTGCCCGTTTTCGTCAATAATCACCGGATAGATTCCCGGCATCCCTGGCCCGGCGCTGCCTGGCTTCATGGGATCAATCGCCGGCTTGGTGCTACAAAGGAAACCGCCATTTTCGGTCTGCCACCAAGTGTCGACAATCACGGCCTCTCCTTTGCCTACCGTTTCGTGATACCAGCGCCACACTTCGGGCTCGATCGGTTCGCCCACCGTGGTCATGTGCTTAAAGTGGTAATTGTACTTGCTAGGCTCATCATGACCGGACTTACGCAACATGCGAATGGCCGTCGGTGACGTGTGGAAGATATTGACATCGAGACGCTCGGCGATTCTCCAAACGCGCCCAGCGTCGGGAAACGTGGGCACACCTTCATAGAGAACGCTGGTAGCAGCCAATGACAGCGGACCATAGACGATGTAGGAGTGACCAGTGATCCAGCCGATGTCCGCCATGCACCAGTAAACATCCTCGGGATGAATATCCTGGATGTACTTCGAGGTGCCCGTCACATAGGCGAGATAGCCTCCGGTACGATGTTGGCAACCTTTCGGCTTTCCGGTGCTGCCGCTTGTGTACATGAGAAATAGGGGGGCCTCCGCATCCATGGAAACGGGAGCCACGAGTTGGCCTTTGAATTTCTCGAGCACTTCATCGACCCAGAAGTCGCGGCCTTTGACAAACGGCGTCGCGGAGGCATTCTGACCCTGATGCCGCCTCCAGACCAGTACCTTGTCTATGGTCTGGCCTTCGTGCTTAGCCGTCTGCAGTGCGATATCGGCGCCTGCTTTGTGGTCGAGCAACTTGCCATTGCGATAGTAACCGTCCATGGTGATCAGGACGTGGCTTTGCGAATCGGCGGCACGCATGCCGCATGCCTCACCGCTGAACCCGCCAAACACAACCGAGTGAATCACCCCCAGGCGGGCGCAGGCGAGCATGGTGATCGGCAACTCGGGAACCATTGGCATATGAATGGTGACGCGATCTCCCGCCTTTAGACCGCAGAAATCGCGCAGCAGTGCCGCAAATTCATTTACTCTCACGTAAAGTTCGCGGTAGGTGACGGAGACGGTCGCTTCCGATTCCGGTTCCGGAACAAAGATCAGAGCGGCCTTGTTTTTGTACTTGGCGAGGTGGCGATCGACGCAGTTGTAGGAGGCGTTGATCTTACCTCCCACGAACCACTTCCAGAACGGTGGATCGCTGGTGTCAAGTGTGGTGTGCCAATACTGATCCCAGTCCAGCAGGTCAGCGTACTCGCGGAAGCATTCCGGGTAATTCTTTTCGCTGAAGCGTTCGATGACAGAGGGATCGGTCAGGTTCGCTTGGCCGACAAATTTTGCGGGAGGGTAGTAATACTCTTCCTCCCGCCAGTGAACTGCAATCTGTGCTTCGGTAGCCTCGCTCGGCACCTGTGGTTTCATGCGTATTTCCGCCATATTGCTTACCCCTCATATTGCTAAATTTGTGATGTGTCCAAGCCGTTCTCTCCGCCAGCGCTTTCGTCAGTTGGCCGAGTCAATCAAACCTCGATGAAAACTACCGTTACTGCGTGCTCCCAGGCTCTCACGGGACGCCTGGGATTACCTCGCTTCAAAACTAGGCGACGGCTGGCACCTTCTTCGCCGCTGCTTCTGGTAGAGCCGGCTTTTTGGCCATCAGTTCGCAAAGCAGCGCAACTGCCGCCAGACCGGCCGCCGTGTAGAACGCCATCTGGTAATTTTTGTATTTGTCGTAGAGCAAACCGCCGATCCGGCCACCAAGGAGACCGGCTACACCCCAGGCGGTGAACAACATTCCGTAGTTGATACCAACATTCTTCGTCCCCCAGAAGTCTGCTGCTGTTGCCGCATTGACTGAAAGTTGCGTGCCGTAGCACCAGTAAACGATGAACAACATCACGAACAAACCCACTACATTACCGCCCACAAAATACAGAATGGGCATGGCCACCATGGAGATGCCGATCATCAGGCGTAACACGTTAATGCGGCCAAGGTGGTCCGACATCCAGCCGGAAAGAATGCGGCCGGAAGCATTCCCCACGGCTCCCACCACCAAGCCATACGCGGCCAGAGTGGTGCTCGGGATGCCCACGCTCTTGGCGAAGGGCACTAACTGGCTGATGACCATGAGACCGGCCGCGCAGCCAAACGCATACGCTACCCACATCAAGTAAAAAGTGGGCGTGCGCAATACCTCGCTGGGTGTGAAGTCGTAGGTAGAGGCTGCAGTTTTAGAGGCAGGAGCCGGCGTCCAGCCCGCAGGCTTGTAGCCAGCGGGTGGGTTCTTCAGCAGGAATGCGCCAAATACCGTCATCACAAAGAAGATCCCGCCCAGAACTTGAAAGGTGGTGCGCCAGCCGAAACTTGGAAGCAGGTAGTTGGCAGCCAGCGGCCCAAAGATTGCGGACCCCGCGCCGTATCCTCCCACCGCCAACCCTACGGCCAGACCACGCTTGTCGGGGAACCACTTAGACATGACGGGAATCGGCGTCGCATAGCCGAAGCCGTTGCCCAACCCGCCGAGGACGCCGAAGAAGATGAAGAATTTGTTAAGGCTGTCCGCCTGAGAGCAGAGGAAAAACCCCAAGCTAACGAGAATGGCGCCAATCAGCGAAATCTTGAAAGGCCCAAGCTTATCCTGCAGCCTTCCAGCAACAATGAAGGTTAGCGCGAATACCACCACCGCGATGATGAACACGTTAGAGGTATCGGCTCGCTTCCAATGGAATTCTTTTTCCAGTGGCGCTACAAACACGCTCCATCCATAGAGCGAACCCAACGCCAGGTTCATAGAAACCCCGCCCACCACGCGCCACCAGCGACTTATGCTAGTAGTATCCGGAGTAGATCCAACATTTGCATTCGCCACAGTTTTTTCTCCTTTACAGACGGTGAAATGAGAAACCGGGAGCCGGTGTTTCTCCATAACCTGCGGCGCCCGTACGGCACGTGCGTGTCACCCATTCAACGGACTTTCGCGCGACATCATACGCCGGTCGCAGCCCCGGCAAAAGCTCAAAATTATCGGCAGTTACGGTTGAGCCTTCTCCAACGTAGCCGCCACGTTCACCTGCGAATCCGACCCCACCGTAAGCTCCCGCTTCCACTCGGCAAAGCCCTGCATGGAAATCACGACGATATGCGTTCCAGCGCTCAGGCCAATCTCAGACGGAGTGTTCCCCACATACCGCCAATCAACGCTGATTTCCGCCCCCGGCGGCATCGATGTGAAAACACACTTTACTTTCACCGCGGGAACTGCTGGCGCGGAGACCACCGGTGGCTGCACTGGTGAACTCCGCACAGGCGCGGATATAGCCGGGGGCGCTGATATTGGCCGCGCGACATTATCAGCCGGTGCAGGGCTCGGCGCAGTTGCGACTGCCACGGCCGTCGGAGGGGGACTACCCTTCCCGTCGTCATTTACCAAGGTGTACATCTGCGTTCGCGCCTTGCCCTTGTCGTCCACGTAATAGATGGTGATTCCCTTTTTCCCTCTCCTAGCCTCGAAACTCTCGCCCTTCTGCAGATGTACGCACTTGGAGAACCTTGATTCCATCGTGCATTGCACGCGAAGCGGCGGCTCGTTCCCTATCTGTATCAGCAAGATATTCACCCGCTGCGGGGTGCTGGTAGAACGGCAATAGGCGTCGAAAGTAAGTTGGTCGCAATTTGTGGGGACACCATTGTTGCTAAGGGGCATCGATCGAGTCTCAGAATCCAGAACCGTGATCTTTACTGTGTTTTTCAGCGATGCCGCATTTGCCAACATGGCCACCAACAGGAGACTTGCCTGCAGGGCCGCCATTCTACGGATATTCATCAAACCAACTCCTCCAAACACTGCGATGCAACGTCGCAAACCCGGTTTCCAACAACTCTGAAGCCGGTCTCGCAGATTCCGTACATTGTGCTCCCTTGGCCCGTTCCGCACAATTGCTTTCCCTACTGGAGGAGGCTTGAGGACAGACTCAGCCGCAGGCCATCGCCTGAGCGTAGCCCGTCCCCTTGACAAGGAAGCCGGTGCATTCCACTTGCACCGGCCGTTTCAGCTAGAGGACTGGGTTAGAACGTAAAGATCGGCCCAAACTCCGTCCGGTGATCTTGCCATTCGTTGGATGGAATTCCAGCAATTGTGTACAGATTAATGTGGTCGTATGCACGGGTAGCATAAATCGACTGCTCGAAGCCGAACGTGGCCCAATTATTCAGTTTGTAGTAAAGCGTGCCGATGGCGCTCTTGCCCATCAAAAGGGGCAACGGGGCCGCAGTGTTGGCATCGGCAGTAAAGCCAGGGTTATTCAGGTCACGATTTACCACCTGGTCCTTGCCAAAGGTGAACTGAAGCTGCCAGCCTGCGTTGTGGCCTTTTGGGTCAGCATTGAACCACCGCGAAAGCGGCAAGCCGAGCTGGACGAATCCGCCAAACGCGCGGATGGGCCGCTGCGGGGCAACCACGACCTGCCCACTCGCGTTCGTACCGAGGACCGCGCCACCGGCAGCAGCCAGCGGACCGCCGTCGGCAGTGACAAACCCGGGGAGGTAGCCAGTGCCGGTGGAGTTCGCCGATCCTACAATGTTGGTCAGCCCGCTCGTATCGGTGGCGAAGGAGTTGATTTGGCCGCCGAAATAGAAGCGCAAGTCGCCTCCCTTATAGGCGGTCGCTACCAAGGTAAACCATCGGGTGGGCAATTGCGCTATGATTTGGCCGCCCCACTGGGTGCTGGAAGCTTGAAATCCGTTCGGAAAGGCAGTGACATAGTTCGCTGGAGTAAGGCCCGCCCCGCAAGTTGTCACATCCGTGCAGTAGGACGAGTTGGGAACGATCGACGTGCGCCGGGAATGGAATCCAGTCAGGGCAATTTGCGCGGGGGCGACGCCCTTGGCCGGGTCAATCTGATAACTCAATGCCAATCTGCCTTCGTATTCGGGACGGTCAGCGTCGGCACCCTCGCGCTCGCCTTGCCCGAGCTGGGCGGCGAGCCCGTTACCGGCCGCAGTCCCGAGCTTCAGAATTTGGCCCGTACTCGGCATCATGACCCCAAACTGACCCTCGAGGTTGACGTGGTGCTCCTTATCCAGCGTCTGGATAAGGCCGCCTCGCAGTTGTGGCGAACGGGTATAAATGTTGCCCCAGAACGCGCCGTTGAAGGTCGTTTCCACTATATTCATCAGCGCACCGGACCCAAAAAGGGTCCAGTCCTGTCCACCCACGAAGAAAATGTCGGTGTTCTCGCCTGCGTGGTAATCCAGTCTGACAAAGGCCAACCGAAGTTGCGGCATATTGCTGCGAATCGAGGAAACGTCGCGGTTATCGACTTCGCTGAAGTTGCCTTCGAAGTCGCCTTCGATCTTGCCGGTCAGCGTCAGGTTCTTCGAAATGTCCGGCCATTCGAAGTTCATCCCAAAGCGGGTGGACCGCGCCTTGACGTGGACCTCGGGATCGTTTGTTGGTCCGGTGTTAAACGTCGAGTTACCCCCCGCATTCAGCCATATGCCAGGAAACGGGAAGTCATCGCCATCGGGACTGCTGCTGTCATGCACGAACGTCGCCTTGACGAAGCCATAAGGCGCCAGCGTGATCGGCCCCACCTTCAAGCCAAGTAATCCGCCCGTCTTGGGCGGATCCACTGGGAATACGCGAACTGGCGCAATTGCCGGGATCACCGCCGGTGGCGGGGGCGTCATAGGCGCTGCTTCCTTTTGCCCCTCCAACTCTGCACTAACGGAAGCTGACATCCCGCCCGAAACGGCGACCGGAACCGCCTCGACGGCGCCCGATGAAGTCGCCGGCTTGACGGCGGCAGATAAATCCGCCACATTCAACACACCCTTGCGGCTGAGCGCTTCGACGAGGGCTTGAAATTGTGCGGTCGGAGCGGCATTTTGAATGGCATTGGCCTCGGTGGGCGCCAGCACGCCTTTCATCACCAGCACACCCAGCAGTGCCGTGACATTCGCATCGGTTGCGGCCAAGCTCACACTAGGATTTATGCTCGGATTAGGACTCGGGTTCGGGTCGGGGCTCGCCGCAGTGCTAGTTTCGGCGTTCGCAGTGTTCGCTGTGTTGTCGTTGGACGTCTTAGCGTTGTTTCCCGCCATCACCGGGGTGGCCGCTATGGCCAGCACCAGCACGGCAAACAACCAACTCTTCAGCTTCAACATGGAAGGTGTCCTCCTTGTTCGGGCGCGGCTCAAGCCGAGGCACAGAACATGCGGGCCAACGCTATGTGTTTTTTTTAAACCATGCTGTGACGGCGGTCACAGACGAGAGTGATTTCGGTCAATTATGTTTCCAAGGTTTTTCGTCCGCTCGCTTGAGATCGGCGCACGCGAAAAGCCCGCGATGGGGGCTGGACACCTAGCCCCGCACCCCGCGTCGCTGAAACACGCTATGCTGTGATCTACATCACTGCCGGCGCGGGATAAACGAAGCAATATCCACGTCGACCGCTTCCTAAGCTCGCCCGAAATCTCGGAGGTCCTCGCATGAGCGCTCTCACCACTTCCAAGCCTGAAGACATCTCTAACCTGCTGGTCATGGATCAGGAATACGCCGCGCCAGACATCGTGGCTCGCAACGTAATTGAGAAAGACTGGCAAGGAGAATGCGATCGCGCCACAAAAGATCCAGATCGCTTCTGGGCCGATTACGCTTCGCGCTTTACGTGGTCGCGAAAGTGGGATCATGTCTTGGAGTGGGATGGCGTGCATCACAAATGGTTTACCGGCGCCAAGACCAATATCACAATTAATGCACTCGATCGCCACGCCAACTCAGATCGCCGCAATCGCGCCGCCTACATCTGGTTGGGCGAAGATGGCAGCGAGCGTGTCGTCACCTACGGCCAACTTCACCGTTTAGTCTGCCGCTTTGCCAATGGCCTGAAATCGCTCGGAGTAGTGAAAGGCGATCGCGTGGTCATCTATATGCCACTGACGATCGAAGGCGTAGTCGCTATGCTCGCTTGCGCTCGTCTGGGCGCGATTCACTCCGTGGTGTACGCGGGCCTCGGACACACGGCTCTGCGCGATCGCATCACCGACGCCGAAGCAAAAATTGTGATCGTCGGAGACGTCGGATTCCGTCGAGGAAAGACCGTCGCCCTCAAAGCCATCGTCGATGAGGCAGTCGACAATCTGGAGTGCGTCGAGAAAATCGTCGTGTACTCGCGCGGCGGCACGGCGGTCTCCGGGCCTCGCGAGGTCGATTTCAATGATCTGCTCAAATTTTCTCCGCATTGCGAAGCAGAAGAGATGGACGCGGAAGATCCGCTCTTTCTGCTCTACACCTCCGGCTCAACCGGCAAGCCTAAGGGAGTGGTGCACGTCCACGGCGGCTACATGGTCGGCACTACTTATCATCTCGAAAGTTATTACGATGTCGGCGATCGCGACATTTTCTGGTGCACCTCCGACATTGGCTGGGTCGTCGGCCACTCCTACATTACTTACGCGCCGCTATGCGCAGGCGTGACCACGCTGTTTCGCGAAGGCGCTGTCGATTATCCGAACCCTGGCATCGCCTGGGAAATCGTAGAGCGCTACGGCGTAACCAAGATGTTCACCGCGCCCACTGCCTTGCGAATGTTCATGCGCTATGGTGAGAGCTACCCAGCCGCGCATGACCTGACCAGCTTGCGCGTGATCGCCTGCGCCGGCGAGCCGTTGAATCCTGAAGCATGGCGCTGGGCGCAGACTCATCTCGCCGGCGATGGCAAGTGGGGCTACGTGATCGACAACTGGTGGCAAACGGAATTAGGCGGTCCAACTCTGGGCACTCCCGCCTCGATGGCGATGCGTCCGGGGAGAGTCGGCGTTGCCGTCCCCGGAGCCGAAGCCGATGTGCTGGATGAAAACGGCCATTCCGCGCCCGCTGGAGTCGGAGGCCGTCTGGTGCTGAAGCGCCCGTTCCCCCACATGTTGCGCACGGTCTGGCGCGATCCCGCGCGCTATGAACGCGACTGGCAGGTAATTCCCGGCTGCTACGTGACCGGCGACGTCGCGACCAAAGATAAAGACGGATACATAGCGGTGCTCGGCCGCTACGATGACGTGCTCAATGTCGCCGGACACCGCATCGGCACCGCCGAAGTCGAAAGCGCGCTGGTGTCGCATCCCGCAGTGGCAGAGGCGGCGGCGATTGGCGTGCCGGATCCGCTGAAGGGCGAGAGCATCAAAGTCTTCGTTCAAGTTCGCCTTGGTCACGTCGCTTCTGACGCACTGTCGGCGGCCTTGATCGAACACGTTCGCCGAGAATTGGGGCCGATTGCGACTCCTTCGTCGTTAGAGTTCGTGGCGGCATTGCCCAAGACACGATCCGGAAAAATACTGCGACGCATTCTGAAGGCCCAGGAAGCCGGCGTCGACGCTGGCGACGTCTCTACCATGGAAGGCTGATGAGTGGCCCGTCTTCGTCGTGACGGCGCCTCACCCGCGAGACTTTCGGGACGTCAGGCCGCCGATTTCAGCAAGCCCGGTATCGATTCCCTCTATCTTGAGCGCGCTCCGTTTTTTACCCGCGTCTCGAGGTCGATGCCGCAGCGCGCTTTCGCAGAATTTCTAAGAAAATTTCGTTTTTACGAATCCCGCCCCTGATGCTTGGCATCGTTACACCTAGCTCCCATATTCAATCCTTAATTTGTCTGCAAACTTAAAAGGAATCGGCGCAGCGTTTCGGTCGCTGCGCTAATTAAGGTAAAAGGAGAAGACGATGCTTAAGCACACCGCTGTATTCGCAGTGGCTGGAATTCTCTCCCTGGGTTTTCTGGGGTTCGACGCTCCCAGTAAACCTGTTTCGACGGCCGGGTCCTGGCAAGTGGACATTCGCCATTCCGATGCAAAGCTGATCACAGACGCGACGACCGACTACGGCAAAACCAAAATAAACGTAACGCTGGGCTATGCCAGAATCTACGGAAGAGTAAAGATTGACGATGGCGATCCCACAAAATCCAGTGTCGAATTCAGGTTCTATCCGGCCACGTCGATGGATCCTCCGATCGATGAAGACGGGAAATTCCTGAGCCGTTGGCTGGAAAACCTGTCTAACAATACGTTAGTGTGTTTCCACTCCAAACGCGTCGAGCGCCTACCCGATGGCCGTCTGAAAACCACTGGCGACCTCGCTGTCACCCGTGTGGACCGCAACGTCGACGCAACTCCGAGTGAAGGATATGCGGGGCCGGTGTATGGCCCTCCTATGATTCACCGGGTTGCGCGCGAAGCAACTTTTGTTATCGACCTTAAGGACGCCGGGAACGGGCAGAAAAACGGCGATATCCGAGCCTCGGGGTCTACCAGCATGTTCCGAGAGGATTTTCCCCAACTGGTGAAGACGGTTGTCAATACTTACTGGCCGCCGCTGGTCCAGGACGAAAATTGTCAAACGCCTGATGTGAGTGAAGCCTATAGCGGTTCCAAATGCACGGGAACATTCATGAAAACTGCCGGACTTCCCGAAGCGCCGCACGCTGCCAACGCCGAGGACATCGGTGTCCAGCAGAATTTCAATAGCCTCGTAGGAAATCGCCTGACCATTCTCCTTCACTTACGTTTGATGGCGAAGGCCGGGGAACAGCCTATGGCCGGAAACTAGATCGCAAACACTTCCTCGGCGCCGAGGTCGGACGGATTGAAGTCATTTTCGAAGGGCCACCGAGGACCACAAAAGATGCTCCTGGTGGCTTGCACGCGAGAGGGCGCCGAACCACCAGCAGCTGAACTGGCTCGACTATTTGAGCAAAACCCAGTTAACGAGGCGGCCAGAGCAGCATGAGCCGCGGAATAAAAAATTCTCTGTCGAGAAAGGGCTACGCATGTCGCAACCTGTCTCTGATCGCACGTTTTATCGCACCGCAAAAGTCGACGGGCTCTCAATCTTCTATCGGGAAGCTGGCCCGAAAAACGCGCCAACCCTTCTCCTGCTCCACGGACTTCCCTCTTCGTCGCGAATGTTCGAACCGCTCTTCTCCCGGCTCTCGGATCGCTATCATTTGGTCGCGCCCGATTACCCCGGCTTCGGACACAGCGATTGGCCGGACCCTAAACAATTCGCATATACGTTCGATCACTACGCCGAGATCACAAATCATTTCACCGAAGCGCTCGGGCTTTCGCGGTACACGCTATACATGCAGGATTACGGCGGCCCAGTAGGTTTTCGCATGGCCTTAGCGCATCCGGAGCGGATCGAGGCTCTCATCGTTCAAGACGCGGTCGCGCACAACGAGGGCCTTGGCGTGAATTGGAAGACGAGGCGAGCCTTTTGGGCCGATCGCCCTGGCCAAGAAGAAGCAATGCGCCAAAATCTGCTGTCGCTTACGGCGACAAAAACGCGCCACGTCGGAGACGATCCGAAGATTGAGCTCTATGATCCGGATCTCTGGACGGATGAATACTCGTTTCTGAGCACGCCGGCGCAGGCGCAGATTCAAAGCGATCTCTTCTACGACTACCGCACGAATGTCGATGCTTATCCAAAATGGCAGGCCTGGATGCAGAAGACGCAGCCAGAACTTCTGGTTCTCTGGGGCAAGCACGATCTCTCCTTCGATCCCGGCGAACCAGAACGCTACCGCAAGGATGTTCCGAATGCTCAGGTTCACGTGCTCGACGCTGGCCACTTCGCATTGGATACTGCGGCGGATGAGATCGCCGCATTGGTCCGAGAGTTTATAGATTCATCACGCCGAGAGGTGCAGCAGCGGCGTGTGGGGTGAGGCCTCCAAGAGGTCCGTCGCGCTGGGGTTGAACCCGGTGGCCATTAAACAAAGAAGTATCAAGGAGAACACACCATGACCGTACCTGAGAAAGTGCTCTACACCGCAAAAGCTCACACCACAGGTGGCCGGGAGGGAGGATCATCCCGAACCTCGGACGGCCGCCTGGACGTAAAGCTGTCGATTCCTGGCACCCCGGGCACCGGCACAAATCCCGAGCAGTTGTTCGCCGTCGGTTGGTCGGCTTGCTACCTGTCGGCGCTTAAGATCGTGGCTGCCCGAGCGAAAGTCAAACTACCGGCCGATGTCGCCGTTGACGCCGAGGTCGACCTGGGCACCGCCAGCGGCGGCTACCTGATTCAAGCCCGCCTCAACGTCAATATGCCGGGGGTTGAGCGCGCAGTTGCCCAGCCATTGCTCGACGCCGCGCACATGGAGTGCCCGTATTCAAAAGCCACACACGGCAACATCAACGTCGTAACGAGTGTGGTCGATCCGGGGCAGGTTACGAATGTAGCGTAAGCTTGTTCCCCGGCTGCGCTTTCATGAGTCCGGAGTTATCGCACGATCGGATAGTGGAGCTACTTCGAGATGAAAGCGGCTCCACTACCGAGGTTCATGCGAAGTTGCAAGCTCCGTTTTTCGCCCGAACTCAGCCCAGGTCGTAGCGATCCAGGTTCATCACCTTATTCCACGCCGCCGCGAAGTCCTTCACGAATGCCTCTTTCGCGTCGTTAGAGGCATAGACTTCCGCGAGTGCTCGGAGCTGGGAGTTCGAACCGAATACGAGATCGGCGCGCGTCGCAGTCCACTTGAGTTTGCTCGTCGCCCGATCCCGTCCCTCATACACGCCTTCCGATGCAGGAACCGGTTCCCACTTCGTCTTCATGTCGAGCAGGTTGACGAAGAAATCATTCGTCAACGTCTCCGGCCGGTCGGTGAAGACGCCGTGTTTCGCCTTCCCGACGTTCGCACCCAGGGCGCGCATGCCGCCGACGAGAACCGTCATCTCCGGAGCAGTCAGCGTCAGCAACTGCGCCCGATCCACCAATAACTCCTCCGCCGACAGAACCTGTCCGCTGCGAAGATAGTTGCGGAACCCGTCAGCAATCGGCTCCATTACGGCGATGCTTACGCTTCGAACGCCTTGACATTATCGGGATCTCAGGACGGAATTTGGACGGAGATAGGTTTAACTTCTATCGAGGCAAAACGATCAGATCCCCCTAGCGATGAGAAGCTTATACGATTTCGAAGTTCGTCACAACGCTCTGGGCGTTGCCTTCGGCCGAGGCGGTCCAGGGAGTCGCCTCGCTTCCATGCTTCGGCCCGATTCGCATCTCGACGGTGATCCGAGCGGAGCAACTTTCGGGAGGACGTCATCACGGTCCCGGTGGCACGGAGCCGGAACGAGCGGCGGGGAGGTGAGGGGCGGGGAAAGTACTCGGCCCTTCCCCGCCTGGGGGCAGCCCTATGGCTGCGACGCTCGCACGATCTCTCGCAGGAGCATGACAACGCACGGGTGCGAGGCGATTCTGTCCAGCAGGATGGCGATCAGCGGCCGGGGCGTTGGGCTTTGGCGGATCGTCGCTCGCCCGGATTTTGAGGCTGATCTCGATTTCGACGTTCATGGCTTCCCGCCTTCTTCTTCGCAGGGGGTTCCGCGGGGATTATCGCCTGGATCGCGTCATAGCCGACGTCAACCTGGTCTAGCAGGGCCTCGACCTGCCTGGCGAGCTCGTCCAGGAGTTCGGGCAGCTTTTGAAAGGAGAGCAGCTTCATGTCGCGCGGGCAGTTCGCCCAGGGCGTCTGCTCGTAGCAGATCCCGGTTCCCGTCAACCGCGGTGGTCTCGGCGACATAAAAGCGGAATTCGGCCCATGCCGGCCATAGACCAGCTCACGCCGGATGCAGATGGTCTCGGTGGGATCTTCATCCCGCTCGATGAGGACCGAGGCGGTGACGCCGATGCGAAGTGTGTCGCTCAGGTGGGCTTCCACGCCCTGGACGACCTTGGAGATTTCGTCCGAGACGGCGTTGAGGTTCTTGGCCAGGGTTTGGAGGCGGTCAAGGCCCGGACGCAGAACGTCGTCCGTCATGGAGGTGAGCCTTTCGATTGCAGCTCCCCGCGACTAGCGATTAGGCCGTTGCCAGGCAGAGTGATCCTCCGCCCGGCGTTGGCTGGGGCTGTATCTTGATCGTAGCTTCGGGCCGGGCGATGTCAAGGGGCACTATACTGGGGGAGGCCTCATCCCAATCGGGGCGTGGCCTTGTTGTTGGCTAGGCCGACCGACAGTATTCGATCATTCCAACATAATACTCGTTGATAGCATCCGCCTGGACCTGCGACTGGACGTGTTTGCGAAACTTCTTGGCTTGCTCTTGGCCGTGCCGTTCTTCCCGCTCCAGAAATGGTAATGGGCTAGAATCTCGTAGGCACCGACGATTTTGCAGGAAAGGTTTTCGTCGACGGACATGGCCACTTTATTAACAAGATCGAGGTAATAGATAAGTTCAGTCTGCATGACCTTCTTCGGTGCTTCTGATACAAGGCTTCGCCCGACCTTTGCATCATCTAGGGTTCTTCCGAAAGAATGACCCACGGTGTTACGCAGAATTCTGAGCTTGTCCAGATCTGTTGTATGATCCTTTATGAATTGCGGGCATTCCCCAAAGAGGTCCCGATAAGCCTTGACCCGAGCGGACCATTTGCCATTGCAGCACGCTTCTGCTTGTTTCCGGAAGCCAAAGTCCGGCAAGGTCTTCAGCAGTCTAAGACCGTCAAATTCCTTGTAACCTCCGACTAGGACAGATGGGCATGACTGGCAGGCCGCATCGGCGAGGTTCTTGAGGAAGATCTCGAAGTATCCGGTGATCGCAATAACTGCCGCAAGTCGCGTCCAGTTGTCGAAAGCTTCGTAGTCTCGCGACCAGTACTCCAGCTTGATATCTCGGCTTCGCTCCCTGTTTGGATTCGGAAAAAAGACATCTGCCCTGTCCGTCGGGGGCTTGCCGTCCACAAGCTTCTTAGCCCCGTGCAATGCCGCGACGCACCAGTATATATGGTTGATCTCGGTTTGATGTTCCGAGAAGACGCGAAGGCGAGCTGGTATCGAGGTCGGTTTCCATCGATCGAACGTCATCTCGCGGTACCCCTCTTGCTCGGGTCACCGGAGGCACCTGAAGGTTGTCGCCGTCAAGTCTCCTGAATTCGAGCGACACCCGCAAGCTCCCACCGGGCGATGCCGTTCGGGCCCGGGCTGTCCGGGACTTCGCTTCGCTCCGGTCGCTGGGTTGGCGTGGGCCGGGTCGTCCCAGGGATTGCTCGCTGGGACTCCCACAGATCCGGATTTGCGCGGCATAATACCTCCATTGTCACAAGGCCCCGACCGCTCAAGGCGACCGGGGCGAAGCAGTTTTAGGCAAACTTGTAAATAAGCATATGTTTCAAATCACTAAGTCCACTGATGTGGATTCTTCTCAGAATCGGCCATGAGCTTCCGCAACCGCCGTCGTTCCTGGCCGTCGGCCCAAACAACCCACGGTCCTCCCGGCTGAATTCGTCGTGCACGAACTTTCCCGTGAAGTGCCCAGTCGCGAAGCCGGTCGTAGGGTATCCCCAACTTTTGAGCGAGGTCTGGCAACCACCATTCGCCGCTCTCGAGCTGTTCACGGCCGACCGCCCCTCCGGTCAGTCCGCGGCGACACAAGAGCTGACGCACCGAAGTGGGGTGTAGCCCTTCTGGGTTCTTGGCGTACGATACCCCTCTCGAGTGAGCTGGGCCGCCAGCTCCTTGATCGTCAGGCCCTCCCGACGCAGTTGCACGATCCTGTCCATCATCCGGTCGTATTCGCCCAGAGACTCGTACCGGGAAACCGACCTGACGATCTCGTGATGCGTGGTCTGACCACCTCGCCATGTGATCGCAACTCCGGCGCGTTCGGTGTTAGCGCGAACATCGACCACGATGCGCTCGGTGAGAAGCCGTATGATCTCCTTGCGATCCCTCGCTGTCGTCTCGGGCGCGTGCCAGAGTGTTGGAATGTCGGCGGAAACCGCCAGGATCCGACCCCGTTCCTCCTCCGTGAGCCGAGGCGGTTGCTCATTTAAGAATCGATCATATTCTTCCCGCAATTCGCGTTGTGCACGCAGTGCCTTCTCCCACTGCTGCTCCAAGCCCCGGGCCACCAAGCGATTCTCGGGCTCGACGGCCTGATACTGGCGTTCGGCACGCTGGACCTCATAGGAGGCACGCTCGAGCCGTTGCTCCCAGTGCCGGTTGAGGCGCTGGCGTTCCCGCTGCACGTCCTCGATCGCCTTCAGGCTCAACTCCAGGGCCGCCGGTTCCAACGCCAGAAGGACCTGCTTTGTCACCAGGTCATCAATGGCCGCCGACGCCAGCCCCCGACAATCGGAGCCCTCGAGCTGCTTTCGCATGCACACATAGTATGCGGTCGACTTGCTGCGGTAGGTCGCGTGCATCCGCCGGCCGCAGTTACCGCAAACCATGATACCCGCCAGAAGCGCCTTGCCGGCACGAGGCGCACCGACTGAGCCGGGCTGGTAGCGATTCTGCAGCAGCCGCTCTTGGTTGGCCAAGTAATGGTCCCACGTGATGTAAGCCGGCAGTCGATCCGTTTGGAGCACCGTCCATTCTGACATCGGCATCTCGCGCATCTTGACCTTGGTGCCACCCGAAGCCGATTGTTTGTGATCCACGCGGCGACGCCCATAGGAGTAGGCTCCGGCGTAGATCGGATGGTGGAGCATTCGAGCGACCGTGCCCAGCGTGGGCCGGCGCCACTCCAATTGACCCCGCCGTGCGCCTCGCTGCACTCGCATCCCCAGGCGGACCTTGTTCCGCACCAGATAGCGGTAGAGCCGCCCGAAGGAGCCCAGCTCGTCGAACTTGTCGAAAACTAATTGGACGGTCGATCTCGCCTCCTCATCGGGATCGAGAACTGCCTCGCCGGTGGGTAGTTTGAGGTACCCGCACGGTACGCTGAGGATCAATTCGCACCGCTGGGCCTTGTGAAGTTTGCCCCCCTCCAGTCGGTTGTGCATCGTAACCAGCTCATATTCACTCATGGTCCCCTTCAACCCCAAGAGGAGACGGTCGTTGGGGTCCCGTGGATCGTAGAGACCGTCCTCGTCCGCCAGGATCGTTCCGAAGATAGTACACATCTGCAATAAATGATGCCAGTCCTTGTTGGAGCGGGCCAACCGACTCATCTCGATCCCGAGGATCAAGCCGACGTGCTCCATGGTAACTTCGGCCAGGATGCGGTGAAATCCGCTACGGTTTTCGGCCGTCGTGCCGCTGAGTCCTTGGTCGTCGTCGATGATCAGGATCCGGTCGCTGGGCCATCCCAGTGCGACCGCGTAGTTGACCAGCGCGTACTGGCGTTCGCGCGATTCTCGGTGATCGAGGATTTGCTGACGGAGAGGATTGGCGGATATAGACGATCGCCAGCAGACCAAGGTGCCAATCCGTGATCAGACCAGGCCGGACGCGACGCACTGCCGGGATTCGCGGTGGGCATGGCCACCGGTTGCGGCGTTGCGGAGGGGAGCGGGCGGATGGTCTCACGAGCACTCATGCGTCACCTCCTTGCCGTCTGGAGGCTTCGCCAGTTGCTGGGCGACGACGCGGGTCAGTGCGCTGAGAATTCGTTCTCGTTGCTCGACGGGGAAGGTCATCCAAAGCTGCTGAGGATTGGGATGACCGTTTACCTTCCTGCGGCGCGGGGGGGGACAACGGCGGTTCGAGATTGGCGCATGACAACCCTCCTTGCTGAGTTTTCCGCCGGCGCTCCTGATACCACTCCACCAATCGGAGCAGCGCCGGCAAACCGATGATAGGCACGGTCGAAGGCGTCTGGCCAGGTGTGACTAGATGAGCAGTTTGTTTCACAGATCCGGTTTGATGAGCGGGATGTGGAAACGGGCCCGGTCGATAAGACAGAGCCACCGCGCCACACCTCGACTCTACTACCGCGGTAGTCTGGGCCGTTTAGCGAGGTTGATCTTCGGCGGATTGTCTATTTTGGCTCGTCAGCTAGAACTGTCGCCGCTGTCCGACATGACGGCGAAATGGGCGAGCACGAACCGACCTTCGATATGGCCGAACATCACGGGCCGCTGGTCTTCGTGCTCAACCTGTTCGCGATGAAATCGAAGAGCGAGTTCGCCGTGATCTCTCCGTACCTGGGGTCGCAGCCTACCCCGGAGGCCCCGAAGCAACGCGTGGGTGAAAAGGCCATGACCTACGGCTATTGACTTGTGTGCTTTTGCGTTCGCGCGCAGGCTGCCACGATGAAGCTTCCCTCGCCCTTGACAACTTTCAGCCAGTGCTCGATGAGATCCAATTCACGGCGGTCGCTGCTGGTCGATAGTGGCAAAATGCCTCCGCTATGGCAGAAATCGAGCCAGAGAAACGCTCGGCGGCTTGGGGAGTCGTCGAAGTACGACTTGATGTCATCCAGGCAAACGGCTGTCTCCGCCAGTTTGGTCGTCTTCGCGTCACGCGAAACGAAGTAGTAGCGGTCTCCATCGATCTGCCCGTGCCCTGCTATATACACAAAAACCGCCTCATCCGGGGCGGCCGATTTGAAGATCGTCTTGATCGCCTCGCGAATCGCGCTGCGATCGCGGAGCCGTCGACGAGTTCCTTGACCTTGTCTCCTGAGAAACTGCCGGCATTGGACCGAAGAACCTTGGCGATCTCGCGGACGTCATTGGCTACGCCCCCAAGTGCAGGGATTCCGGGCGGGTATTCGCTGATCCCGATCACGACCCCCGGGTGGAGCAAACTGTCGCGTGGCCGACGTCGAAGTCGCGGTGGGGCTGATCCCGGTACACGCTTCGACACCCTGAGCGCTTCGACTATCCTTCGCAAGTCATCGACCGTCCTGTCTCGCAAGGTGGGCGACGACTTCCGTGCCAACGCCGCCAAACCCAATTCTACCAAGGGTGCCGCGCCGAACCGATCCGCGACCTCGGTGGTCAGCATGTAAAGAAAATCTTGCCTGTTGGGGAGCCGGAGAATATGGTCGATCGAATCCAATGTGAAGGACGTGACGTTCAAATCGATGACTCGCCCCTCGACGCATATCTGGCCCCCGGGTCGTGTTCGTCTGGAAAGAGGACCGATAGGTGCGGGTAGAGGTCTATGGCGAGTTTTCTCAACGTCGAGTCCACAACACTCTCTCCTTCCGTCGTTGGTTCACTGGGCATCTTTCAGAACCTTCAACGCTCCGCTGACTTGATAATAACGCGTCCGTCGCTGGTCATCCGCATCATCGATCTGGATGATTTGGGTGCAAAGGTCCGACCAAGCCGCCAAACCATCGCGTTCGTACAATTTCCCGAGAGCTTGGAATAGGAAATCGTCGGTATTAGAAATGCTCCGGACAATGTCCTGCAAAAACTCCGGCGACTTGATCTTCAATTCCGCAGCCAGAATTCGCGACCGATTCGCGGCGGCGCCGAATCCGAAGCCGGTTCGTCAAATCGCGTTCTCAGTGCTGTCGCCAATCGGATCTTTACTACTTGTTCAAGCTCTGTCGGAGAGCAGGGGAATTCCTCGAGGTTATGCGCAGCGCCGGACTTGGATATGATAGCGGAGTTGTAGAAGTCGAGGAGTTTCCGGCCAGCCAGCAAGGCGGCGAATGCATTGCGATAGGAAGCACTAGCCGTACGCCCTGCGGCGTGCTATTCGGGTGACCGGACCTGAGGCGGCCCAGTGTCTGTGTCCATCGGCGTAAAGCGTTTTCTCTTCAGCGTACGTGGGAAACGGGATCTCCGGAGTGGGCTGGCTCCTTGGCTTCTTCTCGTGCTGCTTCTGCTCCCGCGTCCAAACATCGCGACGGAGTTGAGAAGCCACACTCTCCACTGCACTCGGCTGAGCCCCGTGAAGCAGGAATTCCGCCGAAATCTCGCTCGTGGCCTCTAGATATCCGCCAGTAGCACCGGCACTCCCTTGTCGGGGACAGTGGCCATGAGATCCGAATGACTGCTCAGCGAATCCGCGCGGTTGAATGCATCCGGCTCTTTGCTGCGAAGGTTAGCGATTGCGTTGATATCGATATACTCGGTGCTTAATCCCCAGGCCTGGAGTGGTTCAAATGACGCGCCCCGGATCACGTCGCTCACGGGCGTCTTAGCCTGGAGCCGCACCGCGGGGCCCAGTTTGAATACGAAGATTTCTCGCGAGTCACGCTCTTCGGACTTGAACTCCTCAGAAAGATTCAACGTAAACGCATTGACGTAATAATCGTACTCCGCTAATTTCCATAGCCGCAGATGTTTGTCGAGGAAGTGGAACGCGCTGCTGTAGCTGTAAGGGGCGATGTCCACGATCCTGGCGACACCCCACACCAGCGGGCGTCCCGAGTCGATCATCGCAAGCAAGGCGTAAAAGGTCCTCTCATCTGGCTGATCTCGATCACGATGCTCGTCGTGGATCTGGGTCCCCAGGCCACTCGCCTCAAAGTAGCCGAACGGACTCGACTTCTTCATGTGGTCCTGAAGCTGCGCGG
>CAWDBM010000003.1:0-391316 GCA_963800565.1 uncultured Acidobacteriaceae bacterium | reverse complement strand
CGAGATCGAAGTCGCCTCTTCCCCGTACGATGTTCGCTTTATATACGTCGGCTTGGCCGATCCGTTGTTGCGAAGTAAACGCGAGCGATGACGCGAGTTGACTCCGACCAACGATTGACAGTGTGCTAGCGGGCAAAACCAATCACGTCAATTTTGGCGCGCAGCGCTTGCTTTCGCCCTCCCGACTCTGGAAAGTCATCAAAAGATCAGCCGAGCAGTTGCCGGGCAACGACCGCCGGTTGTATATTTCTTCAAACAACCAATTCATCACACGACCGCAACAAAGGGGTAATTCCGCCCAATAGAAAGTTTGGTCGAACCCCGCCGCAAGAGCACATCGTGTGAGATGCCGGGCATTCAGCCGGAAGGGAACACCGACTTTGACGTTCCTGTTCTTTGGATTATTTGCGTTTTCGTTGGCTTTGTCGTTTGTCGCTACTCGCCAGGTGCGAGATTTGGCCACACGCAGAGGATGGGTTTCGGTTCCTCGCGACGCGAGACATATCCACCAGACTCCGCTGCCACGATTAGGCGGCGTTGCAATTTTTCTGGCTTTCTCAGTCAGCTTAACCGTCTGGCTGGCGCTTTCCGTAGTTTTTCCGCGCCTCGCCGTCGGGGTCGCGCCCGATACTCTTCTCCGTATTTACCTTCCAGCCTGCCTGATTTTCTGCCTCGGTATCTATGACGATATTCACGGAGCTGGGCCTTATCTGAAGTTTGCCGTGCAGGCGGTTGCAGCGGTGATGCTGTTCGCCGGCGGCATGCGCGTTCTCGATCTGCCCCTGATTTTTTCTCATTCGCTGCCCTGGTTCGTCGGATTGCCGCTCACCGTTCTGTGGGTAGTGGCGGTTACGAATGCCTTCAACCTGATCGATGGGCTCGATGGGTTAGCGGCAGGCTCAGCCTTGTTTTCGACGATGGTATTTTTCGTCGTCTCCCTGGTCGTTCATTCCTGGCTGGGTTCGTTGATGAGCGTGATTTTGGCTGGCGCGATCCTGGGATTTCTCCGCTTCAACTTCAATCCGGCGACAATTTTCCTTGGCGATTCAGGCAGCCTCTTTATCGGATTCCTGCTCAGCGCGCTGGCTCTTGCCGGAGCACAAAAAGCTCCCACGTTCGTGGCGGTTGCCATTCCAGTTGTCTCCTTTGGATTGCCGATCCTCGAAACTCTGCTCTCCATCTTGCGTCGCCTCATCAGTGGCCGTCCGATCTTCACCGCCGACAGCGAGCACATCCATCACAAGCTATTGCAGATGGGTTTTTCGCATCGCCAGGTAGTTATTGTTCTCTACGCCGTCTCCGCCATTTTCGCCATGCTCAGCCTCTTCCTGCTCTGGCCCACGGGCAGCACTCTCGGACTCGTGCTGGCCGTCGTCGGAACCGGCATCTGGCTGGGCGTACAGCATCTGAACTATCTTGAGTTTGGCGAATTGCGGCGCGTGGCGCAGCGCACCATCGACCAGCGCCAGATCGTGATCAACAATCTTTCCGTCCGCCGTGCGATTGCGGAATTAAGAGTGGCCGCCGATTTCGATCAGGTTCGTAGCATCCTTATCGCTGCCTTTCGCAGCAATGATTTCGATGCCTTCGAACTTCATCTAAAGTCTCTTCCCGGCGATCACGCGTCGGCAGCGGATAACAATCGTCATTTCCACTGGAGCAAGTATCCTCACCTGGCCGCTCTCGCCAACCAGCCTCTGTGGAAACTAACGCTCGATTTGGTGACAACTTCGAACCGCCATCGCGGCTCGCTCGTCGTCTATCGCGTCTACAGCCAGCGCGATCTGCAACTTGATGTCAACCTCCTCACATCCGAATTTCCCGCCACCCTCGCCAATGCCGTCGAGCGTACGCTCACGATGCCCGACGTTCTCGTGGCCACTGCTCAAGCCGACACCCCATTGCTTGCCGCGAATCTTTAGCGGGCTTTATGAATTGGCTTCCCCTCCTGATCTAGAGGTGCCTTCCGCCCGCTCCCTGAGTTAATATCACACTAACTATGGACCCGAGCGCTCTACGATCGCACGGTCAAAAATTACCGGAAGAAAAATTGCCTGGAGAAAGATCGCCCGAACCAGCATTGCCAGAAAGAAGGATGCCGGACTCCTGCGATGCATCTGCTCAAGATCGGCGCCGCAACCTTCGTCAAAAACTCCACTCTCCCGTCTATGTCAGCTTTGATGGGCCTGATTCCGGACTCGCCGTGGACCTCAGTGAATTGCTTGACTTGCATGAAGAAGGCTTCGCTGTTCAAATGGCAGAACGCCTCGAAGTGAATCGGACAGTTACGCTTTGCCTCGATCTGCCCGAAACCCAAAGTTACATTCACGGCAGCGGCGAGGTTATATGGAGCGACCAGAGCGGTCGCGGAGGCATTCGATTCCGCGCGCTCTCCGACCGTTCGCGGCAAGTCTTAAGACAATGGCTCTTCGCTAATCTGCTGATCGCCTGCAATAATCATGCGAGTCAATCCGAGCAACGAGCGAGGCACGAAGAAGAAAGAATCGACCCGGTGCCGGTCGCGGAGTCAGCGCCGGAAATCCGAACTGAACCCAGTTCTGTGATCGCAATGCCGCCGCGAAGTGAAGCGCTCTCCATCGCATCCGTTCGACACGAAATCCGCGAACTCGACGACGATGTTGATGCAGTTCTGCAGGTGCTCACCGAGCGCGCCCAAAATCTCACCGGAGCAAGCGGCGCTGCGCTCGCATTTCTAACCCGCTCTTCGGCTCACCCTTCGACTCGCATTTCGAATGATGACCAGATGCTCTGCCGTGCCCGATGCGGCGATCCGGCTCCGCCGCTGGGAGTTCCGGTCGAAATAAGACACGGTCTGTCCGGCGAATGCGTTCGCAGCGGACAACTCGTCTCATGCGACGATATGGCCAACGATCCGCGCGTCGATCCCGAAGTCGGTCGCGCACTCGGCATCGGTTCCCTGATCGCGGTGCCCATCGTCTCCGATTTTCGAGTGGTCGGTCTGCTTGAGGTGTTCTCTCCTTATCCCCACGCATTCTCGAAGGTGCACACGACAATCCTCGATCGCCTTGTCGAGATGATTCCGGACACCTATCGGCAGATGAGGAATTCTGAAACCACGCAACTGACAGAGCTTGGGGCCGAAGAGCGTCGAATACCAGTGCTGACGCCGGGCGAAGCAACGCCGATCAGATCAACGCCGATCAAAACAGCGCCCCGATCAAACCCGCGTCCAACGCCGCTTGCCGAGCCCGACGTCGACGATCGCGTCGAAACTCGCGATGCCCCTCCTCGCCTGGTTTATCGTGCGCTGCTAGGCTTGGTGACGGTGGTAGTGGCAACCGTCCTCGGCTATCTCGTCGGACCCATCATCGGCAAACATTGGCTTCTGTCGCCACACGCCCAGCAAACTTCCGCCGAGGTGGTCGAGGCCGCCTCATCTTCCTCGGGTCAGCGTCCGCAAGCCACGTCCCTCGCCGAATTGCAGCACCTCGCCAATCAGGGCGATGCCGACGCGCAGTGGCAAATGGGCATCCGCTGCCACGCCAGCTATCCGCCCGATGACACGCAGGCGATGGAATGGTTCGAGCGCGCCGCCGATCAAGGCTACGTCGCCGCGCAAGCCACGCTGGGTGCGTACTATTGGGCCGGCCGAGGAGTTCCCTCCGATCTTTCCAAAGCCTACATGTGGTCCGCCATCGCCTTGGCCGGTGGAGACCGGAACAGCAAGATTCGCCTCGAAGGCCTAGCCTCGCAAATGACCCGCGCGCAAATCTCCGCCTCAAGGCAGCAAGCAGAAGCGTGGATCCATCAGCACAACGCGAAGGCAGAAAGAAACTGAAAGCTTTCCCCCTGTGAAACCCCGTGTCCCCCGTGGTAGAGCAACTAGCCGGGTTCAACGATTCAGCAGAGTGAACGCGACCCATTAGCGGCGCCCGCCCGCCCTAAATCAGCCGTAAAATAGACTTGTGCCGACACTGCAAGACATCCTGACCTCCGACGCCCGCGTCCGCGAAGCCGACCCCGCTCTCTGGGAGAAGATCGACGCCAATCGGATTCGCTGCTATTCCTGCGGCCACTGCTGCCCCATTCCCGACGGGCAGCCCGGCGTCTGCAAAGTCCGCTTCAATCACGGCGGTCGACTTTACGTTCCCTGGGGTTACATTGCCGGAGTGCAATGCGATCCAATCGAGAAGAAGCCCTTTTTCCACGCTTATCCCGGAGCCCTGGCCTGCAGCTTCGGCATGCTGGGTTGTGATCTGCATTGCTCTTACTGTCAGAACTGGGTCACGTCGCAAGCGCTGCGCGATTCCAACGCCGTTGCGCCGCCGCTGGAAGCCACTCCCGAACAGCTAGTCAAAGACGCGTTAGCGCAAGGCGCAAAAGTTATGGTGAGCACTTACAACGAGCCCCTGATCACGAGCGAATGGGCCGTCGCCGTTTTCCGCCAAGCTCGCGAGGCCGGACTGCTGACTGCCTTCGTCTCCAACGGCAACGGCACGCCGCAGGTCCTCGACTATCTCCATCCCTGGATCGACCTCTACAAAGTCGATCTCAAGAGTTTCGACGATCGTCACTATCGCCAGCTCGGCGGCCGCCTCCAGCCCATCCTCGATACGATTCGCGCGCTGCATCGCATGGGCATCTGGCTGGAGATCGTCACGCTCCTCATTCCCGGATTCAACGACAGCGACGAGGAACTGCGCCAGCTAACCGCGTTTTTAGCCGACGTCTCGCCTGACATTCCGTGGCACGTTACCGCCTTTCATCAGGATTACAAGATGACTTCGCCCGCCGACACCAGTTCCGCCGATCTGCGCCGCGCCGCCGCTTTCGGCCGCGATGCCGGATTGCGCTACATCTACGCCGGCAATCTTCCCGGCCAAGTCGAAGGCCTCGAAGACACGCATTGCGCCCACTGCGGAGAATTGCTGATCCAGCGCTACGGATATTCGATAAAAAAATATAAGCTGACCGGTGAGGGCGCATGCCCGTCCTGCCACAAGCCCGTCCCAGGCCGCTGGTCAACCCATTTCGACGGACAAATCGCCAGCTCGCCTTTTCTGCCCCGCAAACAGTCGCGATTAGTTAAAATCCTCTCGCGCTAATAATCGCCATTAAAATCGCCACTAAAATTTGTCTCAAAATAAAAGTTGTCATCCTGAGCGAAGCGAAGGACCTGCTTTTTGCCGACGACGAAAACACTGCTGCTGGCGCTATTACTGTCCGCGACCATCGCCTGTTCCCCGCGCGACTTCCTAACCCGCCGCTTGGCCGCCGACCTGATCTCCGCCTCCGACGAATTCAAATCTCCGCAAATGTTCTGGCTTCGCCAGGGCATCGTCTCCAACAAGGATTTCTCTTCTCCCGAATCCCTAGTCCTCCAGCGCCGCGGATGGATTCAGGCCACCGAAGAAAAATGTCCCGCCGACGTCGACCCTCCGCCCTGCTGGGACGTAGTCCTAACCCCCCTCGGAGTCGACGCGATTCGCCCGCTGATTGCCACCGCGCTGCCGAACAACGGACCCATCGGCATCCAGGCCGCCCGCCGCGAACTCCTCGGCATCGCCGGAATCAGCAAAGCCGGCAACTTCGCCGACGTAGAATTCACCTGGCGCTGGGTCGCCATCAATCAGGTAGGAGCAGCCCTCTACGACAGCGGAGTCCACTACCGCTCCACCGTAGCCTTCCGCAGCTACGACGACGGCTGGCGCGTCCTGGAAAAAAATATGCCCAGCAACCAGCCGCTAGAAGACGCCTTGCGCAACGCGCAACCCAGCGCCCCGTAACTTCGCGAGAAAAATTTCCCCAAAAATATTTGTCATCCTGAGCGAAGGACCTGCTGTTTGCCGAGGTTGGAAAGATGCAATCAGCGTGACACGGGAAGCTTCAGCGTCTTTCGGACACGCCGAAAAACATTCCCCTCGGCTACTCCGCTGGCGTCACCTTCATCAATCGCCGCTCGCAGCGCGGCAAGCTTCGCTTCGTAGCGCCGCTCCTCGCGTTCCAAAGTACGGAGTCCGGCACGCACAACCTCGCTGGCGTTCTCGTATCGTCCACTCTTAACCTTGGTAGCTACGAAACGATCAAGTGCATCAGTCAAATTGACATTGCGGGTCGGCATGGCATTGGTCCTTTCCACGGATGGCTCTAGCGATCATAGTAACGCAGTTGGCAAAGATTGCCAATACATAAGCATCTTGAAAGTGGCCGGCCGTTCATCACCGACCCACACATAACGCCGTCCATATCGTTCTTGTGACCTTTTGAACGCAGGCTAGCTGCGACCCGCCGAGGAGCAGTAGGAGCGCCAGAATTGGGCTACCCAAGGTGATCGCTACGGTCCTTGTGCGGTCCTTCTTTTTTGTAGTCCAGGTAATTTGCACCAACGGTGGTGGCTCGCGCCTAGCAGCGGTCGGCATCGCGCGCCTCCGATTGCTGCTTGTAGGCGTCGACGTCAGTTGGCCAGCAACCCCAGCTCTTACCGTCGATCTTGAAAGCGGGCAGCCTTCCCGACTCCGCCAGTTGTCGCACTCGCCTCTCAGATTTGCCGAGGCGGCGCGCTATATTGTTAACGCGAAGTGGCGGACGCATCACGCAGGCCGGATGATTTGTTGTATTCTTGGGCTCCATACCCCATCCCTTTCCGGGAAGGGTTTATGGTCGTTAGGCGGCAACTTGGGGCTGAGATACCCTTCCCGAAAACGTCCCCAAACAGACCTCGGAGCGGCCCTCTGGGGGATGCGAACCGTGATGGATAAAAAAACTCCGCTGGCAGACCGCAATAGCGCGGGATACTACGATTGATCGTAGTCGTAAGAACAGCGTCGCGATGGCGGCGACTATGAGCGCACGTAACTCCTCATACTTGGAGATTTCTCCAAGGAGCAAGAAACAAGGTAGAAAAACAAATGGGCTCACGACTGCCGAATAGAGATCGAACGGTGAGAGGTAGCCAGGGGCGGACGAAAAAAATTCGGTCGGCGAACAACAATTAATCACGTCGTAGTTGGACTCCGACGCAACGTAACCACCACTTCCGAGCGTCAGCGGCCCCGAGGCCACGAACCAGCTTTGCGCTGTGAACAAATGCGAGCTGACATTGATTTGGCTTGCGGCGGCTTCCTTTGGCCCAAACTCGTTCATCTGGTCAATGAACGCTTTCGGCACTGCCGGCGAAAAGTAATCAACGTCGGTAATGAACAGCGTATCCAAACGCGGGAACGATAATGCGGCTTTCGCAATCTGATCGACTTGCCCATAAGTCTCGATGATCAGGTCTTCGAGACCCGTTTTGCAGTTCTCGAGATCGACCAGCACGTTTGCGTCGAGGTATACCCACGAGCCCTTCGACCCGTCGCGTACAGGGGCCATCGAATTGTCGAAAAATGTAAGCACTATGATTTCATCATAGTGCAACCCACCCGCATG
This sequence comes from uncultured Acidobacteriaceae bacterium, assembly GCA_963800565.1. Taxonomy (GTDB): domain Bacteria; phylum Acidobacteriota; class Terriglobia; order Terriglobales; family Acidobacteriaceae; genus Acidiflorens. The sequence continues at coordinate 383,906 of CAWDBM010000003.1, read as the reverse complement.
TAAAGGGGGGATTGCCGAATTTCTGAGTGAGCGCGTGCGACTTGCGCGCGCATTGCGGCCCACGGTGCTTTTCATCACACCCGCCCAGTGAGCCCCATCACATCCTTCCACCCGCCCGCCGACAATAGAGCCGACCTGTGACAGCGCAGAGGTGTGCCCGCCCCAAGCCGCTCCTCGGAGCCGACCCAACCCAACATTTTGGGCGTCTCGGAGAAAAAGCAGGTCCTTCGCTTCGCTCAGGATGACAAATCTTTTTTGGTGGGCAATTTTATCTAGACGATGAGCTACTGCCGCGCAGCGGCCGTTCTCAATTGCGCTACCTTGGCGTGCGGCGCGGCTTGCTCGTAACGGGATATGCCTTGATAGAGAGCTTCGGCGATTTCCTGGCGGTAGGCGGGATTTTGCAGGTTGCGCTCGTCCGCTGGACTGCTGACAAAAGAAATTTCGGACAGAATCGCTGGCATGGTCGTCCCTGTCAGCACGACAAAAGGCTTCTCTTTGATGCCGCGATTGCGAATGCCAGGGCTAGACGCCGACAGAGTCGAGTAGAGCGCCCGCTGCACGCTGGCCGCTAGACGCTCCGATTCGGCGATCTTTTCGTGTAACGCTCCGGGCGAGAGCGAGACGGGCGTGAGTTTCGGGAAGCTTCCGTCGTCGTGCTTTTCGACTTCGCGCGATCCCGGAGCGGAAAACAGATTCGAATAGTAAGTCTCAACTCCCCGGGCTTCGGCAGATGTGCTGTAGTTGGCATGCACCGAGACGAAGAGATCGGCCTGCGCCTGGTTCGCGATATCCGCGCGCTGCTCGAGCGGCAGGTACGTGTCGTCGGTGCGCGTGAACACGACTTCCGATCCAAGCCGCGATTCGAGCAACTTGCCGAGTCGCTGCGCGACGTCGAGCACGAGATCCTTCTCAACCACTCCCTGATGGCCGACTGTGCCGAGATCCCATCCACCATGCCCGGCATCAAGCACGATGCGAAACTTGCCGGTCTTTGCTGGGATGGAAGACTGCTCAGGCGCTTTCACCGCCAAAGCCGCAGCCGGCGCGCTGTTTACCGGCGCAGGCTTGGTGTTTACAGGCGTTAATTTCGGCGTCGCGGCTTTCGGAGCTGCCTCCTTCGCCATCAGCGTTCTTTCGCTGCCACGCAGTTCGACGACCAGGCGATAGGGATTCGACTCCATGCTGACGGAGAAGTTCGATCCATCTTTGGTGTCGAGCACGATTCGCGTCACGCCCGCAACGGGCTGGGCCACGCGCACGCGCGTCAGAGAAGCATCGCCTACATCCATAGTCTTGCCATCAAGGTCGGGCACGAGCGCCGTGTCATGCAAGTCGAAATATATGCGCTCCGGAGACATCAGGCGATGCACTTCGTAGGGAACCTGGTCTTCCATGTCGATGACGACGGTGCTGCCCATGGATGACGACCAGTGACGCAGCCCGGTGATCTTAGGCAGCGCAGCAAGCTTGCTGTCGGGAACGGCGGTGAGCGTCGATGAATCTGGATCAAGCTTGGCCGGAGTCAGCAGATTGTCGGCGACGGGCGAGAGGACGCTCGAAGGCGCGGGCGGCGCGGTTACTGACGCCGGTAACGAATCAACTTTGCCGGCGACGGCCCTGACGGCGGTCGCGCCGCGACTCTCCAGGCCCCACCAAGCGCCGGCAGAGAACAGCGCGGCGACCATCATGAGCGCTAGAACCACGCTCAGTCCGGGAAGTGAGCTGCCGGGCAGAGATAGGTGATGTAGGAATGCGAAAACTTGTCGTGGCTCTTCGCGTGTTGTAATGTCCGCGCTCGCGTAGGAGTCGTCGGCGATATTGGAGGTAATGTCGGGCGCAAATTCTGGACCTAGGTCGGAGGCGACGTTCGACGCAGGGTCTTCCGACGGAATCTCTGACGCGAGTAGCCAGTTGGATGTTTGCGGTGTCTCATCCGCCACAGCGGGGATGAGAGTTGGTTCAACAAGCGCCGGTTCCTTGAGCGTCGCTGCGGCTGGAACTGGAAGCGGAGCGTGAAAGAAGGGACCTTCGAGCGTTGAATCAAGTGATGCGGGATGAAGTGACGCCGCGGGAGCCGTCTCCGTGATGATGACAGGCTCGATTTCGGCCACTTCCTCTTCTTCCACCGCCGCAACAGGGGCGGTTGCCGGACGCTTCGCTTGCAGGACTTCGTCGGCCACGTCGGAGAGCCAATGAATGCGGCGGTTTTCATCCTGGGGCTTGAGGGCTGAAAGGACTAGCTCGGCGAAGAGGTCGAAGCAGCGAACGTCCTGATCGGCAAAGGCCCAGGGAGCGCGCGAAAACGCTTGCAGAACGCCGAGTTGTTCGTGGCGTCCGCGAAGGGGAACGAGCACCGTGGAGCGCGCGCCCAAAGCGTGGGCGAAGTCGAGTTCGACGCGGGCGTCGATTTCGCCATCGTCGCAGCGGTGAATGCGTCCCGTTTCGAGTGCGTCTTGCAGGAATTCGGATTCGGCGATCAGGTGAACGCCGCGCATGACGGCGAGCGGCCCGGCGGCGGCCCGGCAGGTTAGCTGCGGGCTGACCGCGAGCGAATTTCTTTGTTGCGGCGAAACCCCTGAGTTTTCCGCCAGCGCGATCACGACGGCGTCGGCACGGGTGATCGTCTGCACCCGGTCGCAGATCAGCTGCAACACTTCGTCAAGAATGAAACGCTCGGTTTCGAATAAGTCGCGATCAGCCTCCCGCCCTGTGACTACGCGGCGGTTGCGGATCTGTTCGTGGAGTTCCGAGAAGGCGACCAGCGCACGCATTGCCTCCTGACGCGCGATCGATTCGAGGACGAGGTTGCCCTGTTGCAACGGGGAGCCGGGATCGGCCGTGATTGGATCTGTCGACATCGGATCGGCGGTCGTTGTCTCGGCGGTCGTCGCGTAGGCACTCATCGAGTTGCGTCAGCTGGTGCGGTCACTTAAGAAACCTGTATTTAACGCTGTTTTTCTGAATTCTCTATCGTAGCTCTGGCTCGGCGCATGGTTCATTGTCGGCCGTGGTTCGACGGAGGCTGTAAAGTTCGAGCGTAATAGTCAATGGGTGGGTATCGCAATGTCCGGTAGTACATGTCCGATTGGGTGGGAAGGGATGTCCTGCGGATTGTCGGGCGAAATCAACGGACTCCGGCATTGCGAGCTACGACCCTTCAGATTTTGCCCTCCGCCTCGATTCGTCCTATCTTGAGAAAGCAGGTAAGAAGGAATCAGGTTTCGAATCGATGATCGAATTAGTGGAGCAGGAAAAGCCGCACACAACCAAGAAATCCAGCTGGTGGTGGCCCGGAGTGGTAGCGACAACCCTGGCGGGGGCAGCCGCTATGGCGTTTCGAGGGTGCTGGCACAGCCGGATGAGCTGGCCGGTTGGCGAACAGGGATATTCCTATCAGGTGTGCTTGAGTTGCGGCGCCAAGCGGCTGTTCGACGAGAAGACTTTCTGCGCCTACGGGCCCTTTCGTGACGACCTGAATCAACTCATGGTCTGGCGGAGGTCGATGCAGCTGAAGTCCGAAGCCGAAGCATAGCCGGATGCGCGGCGATCATGCACCGACGGGCTGATGCTGGTTCTTGTACCACTCCACCGTACGGCGCAGGCCATCTTCGAAGTTCACCAGCACCTTGTATCCCAGATGCTTTTGCGCCTGCGCGATGTCGGCGAGAGAGTGCTTGATGTCGCCGGCGCGCTCCGGAGCATACTTGACCTCGCCCTTATAGCCAGTCAGTGGCTTCAGGGCGGCGAAGGTTTCGTTGAGGGTGATGCGGCGCCCGGTGGCACAGTTAAAGACGCGGCCCGCGCACTCCAACGCGGGAGCCGAGCATGCCAGCAGATTGGCGGACACGGCATTGTCGATGTAGGTGAAATCGCGGCTGGTCTCGCCGTCGCCGAAGATTGTGGGCTGTTCGCCGCGCAACATCTCCATGCTGAATTTCGCGAGGACGCCCGAGTAGGGTGAGGAAGGATCCTGCCTTGGGCCGAAAATATTGAAGTAGCGCAGGCAGACGGTCTCCAGGCCATAGCAGCGGAAAAACGAGATCATGTAGAGTTCGCTGGCCAGCTTGGCCACGGCGTAGGGAGATATAGGATTGGGCGGCATCTCCTCACGCTTCGGAAGCGTAGGCGTATCGCCATAAGCCGACGATGACGCCGCATAGACCACGCGCTTCACTTTGGCGTCGCGGGCCGCGACCAGAAGGTTGACCGTCCCGTCAATATTGGCGCGATTGCTGCCGATGGGATCGAGCACAGACTTCGGCACGGAGGGGATGGCTGCTTCGTGCAGCACGTAGTCGACCCCTGCGCACGCCTTGTGCATGGCATTCAGATCGAGCAGGTCCGCTTCGTGGAAATCGATCTGCTTGAGCACTTCGGCGAGATTTTCGCGGCGTCCGGTGGAAAAGTTATCGATCCCCCGAACTTCGTCGCCGCGTTCGAGCAGAGCGCGCACCAGCGAGGATCCGATGAAGCCGGCGGCGCCTGTGACCAGAAATTTAGCCATAGGCTTTTAATGATAAAGGATGAATTGGCCGGCGAGGCGTTAGAGCCGGTCACCAGAGTAATCATTTTTCCGTGGCCCGCCACTTTCGATGTTCGCCTCTTCCGGAGCCCGCCAAACGGCCCGCCGCTCGGTAGATCCCTTCGAATTAGGATTCGGGCCGGCGAACTCGTTTGGCGATCTGGTAAAACTCCTCGCGAGAGAGCAGTTGTTGTTTCTGATAGAACTCCGTGATCGCGCTGAAAAACGCTGGCAGGTCCGCCGATGCGACCGCCTCTCTCTTGGCAGACTCCTCCGCCGCGACACTTGGGGTGAAGTCCTTTTGCCCAGCCAGCGCCGCGAGCAACTGCTTCAGGCGCTGATGCTCTTCGATCTCGATGTCGTCGAAGCTAATCCCCATCCCGAGAAATGGGTAGTTGGCGCGAACCGTGCCGAGGGAGTGGATGCGTATGCCGAAGGACTTCAGCACCAGGTCAACTCGCGTGCCCACGGGGAAGGTCGTATTCATTTCGACATAACAGCCGTGAAGACTGATGTCGGTCAGCGTTCCCCACATGCGCACGTCGCTGCCGACGAGGCGAAACTCAGCGCTGCCCGAGCAGCGGAGGCGAGGGCTTTGACGGCGCTCTTTCCAGTCGATAGCGGACGCGGCGGTTGGTCCGTTGTCCCCGGCCACTGCTGCGGGCGGCGGAGGCGGCGCGAGATTGCTTTTCAGGCGGCGAAGATAGCCGACGGCCTCATCACCCTTGTTCGGGTCGGGCGAGTCGCCAAATTGTTCAGGATGAATGTGCGGATCCACCACGCCTCCGACGAAGTGCTACACCTACCTGATCGGAATATTGGTGGGAAACTTTAGGGCGCGAACGTAGCGCCGCCGTCCCGGCGGCTGTCCCGAGGGCGTCTCGCCCTCGCGCTGCGGATGAGAGTCTGTCGTGAGCCTGTCGATGGGCCGCCGGCCCCCGACAGCCGGCAAGATGCCGGCGCTACAGTACATAGTTAGGCCGCTTGAAACTTTTCCGCTGCGGCTCGAATCTTTTGCCAGAGTTCATCCTTGCCCAGCCCGGTCTTGGCCGAAAAAGCGATGATCGGGATGCCACTGTAGGCTCGGCCGAGCGCGTCCATCGCCTGCCGCACCTGATTACCAGACAGACGGTCACACTTGGTGGCTACAATCACATGCGGACGCTCTTTGGCGGCCAGAAATTCCAGCAACTGGCCGTCGCTTTCCTGGGGAGGAATGTTCGAATCGACCAGCACCAGAGACAACGCCAGACTCGAGCGCTGGTGGAGATAGGGATCGACAAATCGCGCCCAGTCTTCGGAAATCGTGCGCGAGACTTTGGCATAGCCGTAGCCAGGCAGGTCGGCGAAGCGCAATTCGGGATGAGGTTGTCCCGCCTTGCGCACCTCATAAAAATTGATGCTCCGGGTGCGTCCCGGAGTATTGCTGGTGCGCGCCAGCTTCGTTCCCAGCAGCGAATTAATCACGCTCGATTTCCCCACGTTCGACCGGCCGAGAAACGCGATCTCGGGCACAGTGGGTGCAGGGAAGTGAGCGGTGTCGCTGGCCGACAATAGAAAGCTTGCCAATACTCTCATGGGATCGTCATCAGTTTCGCCCGTCGCTGCAGGAAATGGCAAGCGAACGGCGGCCGCTATTCCAACAATTCAGTTAGGAAGATTGAAGGTCAGAGTTACATCCGTCTGAAATTGCGCCGGGTGGTCGTGACGGCGATAGGGCTGGTAGTGCCAGTTGCGTACCGCATCTGCGGCGGCGCTTGCCAATAGGGGATCTCCGCTCAACGTTCGGATGCCAGCGACCGTGCCATCTTCCGCGACCTGTACCTCGAGAACTACATTGCCCGCTCGGTGCGCGGCGAGCGCTTCTGGCGGATAGAGGGGTTCGGTGCGGTTGCGGAGAAGCTTTTCGGCCTGGGCTGCGGAGAGCCAGATGCTCGATGACGCCAGCTTAGTCGTGGACGATGCTTTCACGATCGTGTTGCTGTCAGGCGACGTGGAATCGGATGTGAGCGGATTAGGCGCCGATGTATTGAGTGGAGCTTTTCCCGGTTTCGCCGAGTCCGCCTTGGCGGGAGCGGGCTTCATGCGGAAAATAACCTTCCCTTTTTCGTAGACGACGAGTTCGTCGGCCGATGGCTCAGCCCCGGCGGTCGAATGCGGCTTGGCAGTACGGGCGGGCGTTTTTTCCGAAGCCGTCTCGGGCGCGTTTCCCCGAGACGTTTTTGCGGATGATAGAGGGGAGGATGGATTCGCGTCGCCGGCTGCACCCGGGTCTGCGGCGATGGGTGGCGCGACTGGGGTACGGGAAGCAGAGCTCAGCCAACCAATGCGCGTGCCCATCAGGAAGCTGACGGCGATGATGGAGAAGATCGCGAGGCCCCCGAGAGCGACTGTCCACGTTTCGTAGCGTGAGCGGATCGCAGCGGGAGGATTAGCTGCGCCCGCCGCCGGTATGGCGGCATCGGCCGGAAGCAACTCGGCCGTGGTGGTTGCGGCCGCGGCCGGTTTTCGCTGACTGAGTGCGACCGCAGCCTGGCGAATGCGGGCGCATTCCGCGGCGAACCCTTCGAGCAACACTTGATCCTGGTGTGAAAAGGCAGCGGGAGAGAGGGAAAAAACTTCGAGCACGCCCGCAAATTGAGCATTCTTTTCGCTGTTTTCAAACACGGGGACGATGAGGATGGAACGAATGCCGAGGCGGCGCGAGACGGCGGGATCGATGCGGGGATCGAATTCGGTGTCGACGGATAGCTGCGGCTGGCGCGTCTCAAGACACGCGCCGGAGAGTCCATCGCGCACATTGAGAGGGATGCCGAGATCGGGCGCGAGCTGCCCGGTGGCGGCGCGGCAGACCATTTGTCCGTCGCGCATCAGCGCAAGTGCTCCGGCTACGGCATGGGTGGCCTCGGCAGCGCGAACCACCACTTCGTTGAGCACTAGATCGAGAGCAAGATCAGGCGGGAAACCGGCCTGCAGGTGATGCTCGAGGGTGCGAGTAGGATCCTGCGGGGGCGAATCATCAACTCTCGAATCGTCAGGGCCGAACTCGGACCTCGGCATAGGCTGCGGGAACACCATGGCTTCAGACCGCCTGCTTCTATGCGGGAGAACGCAGGCTCAGAGCGAGTTTCCCGCGAAACCAGGGGGAAGTCAATCAGCGAAAAGAATGGTTAGTGGGCAATACGGAAGGCAGGGCGCAAACCTTGAACCACCAAGGCCACGAAGTATCACGAAGGTTTTGGTTTCAGGATTTTCTTCGTGTACCTTAGTGGCCTTGGTGGTTCAAGGTTTTGCAGATTGCCCTAAATTCACCGCAGCCCCCGCCACGGAGTATTCGGTAAACACGACATTCTTGAGGCCGGAGGAACTGGCCGTGACATTAACTTTGCAAGCAGCGTCGGGTAATTGCAGATTGATGGACGCCAGTCCATTGGCGCCGCTGACCACGGATGGCGAACTTGGAATCGCACCATTATTGGCCGCAAAATTAACGATGACACCAGGGACGCCATTACCGTAGGCGTCCTGCACCTGCGCCACGAGCGGATGGGGGAGAGTGGTTCCCTCATCGCCAGTCTGTTGCGATCCGCTGAAGACGATCATATGCGTGGCAGCGCCGGGTGCAGCGGTTGCCGTGGTCGTGGCATTTGCGAAAGTCGCGCTCGAACTCGTGCCCGAAACTGTCAGCGTATAAGTACCAGCTTTTTCCGGAACGGTGTAAGTGGTCGACGCGTTGCCGTTAGCGTCGGTCACCGCGGACGATGGATTGAAAGTGCCGCAGGTGTTCTTGCCGCTTTTCACGCAGCCATCGCTGAAGGTCACGGTGACACCAACGTCCGGTTTCCCGGAGTATGGGTCGTCGGCCTGGACCTGAATGGGATGGCTCAGCGAAGTGCCGACCGTAGCCGTCTGCCCGACGCCGCCAGTGATGTTGAGCACTTGGAACAATCCGTAGGCGGCGAGGGTGCTCTCCGTCCCTACATAAACCCGGCCATTGGCAATGGTTGGCGTGACGAAATGGCCCAGCGTTGGCAACGCATCGCGCGCTTTGATCTGATTGCTGGCATAAAGCATCCGCAAGGTCGTAGCGTTGAAGGCATAGAGATTTCCGCCGGTGATGTCCCACAGAATTCCGTTGCTGTTGCCGTTCGCGGAAATCGATGGCGAGTGAGATCCGGTATAGCTGGCGGCACTTGTCGCCGGAGCGCCGAGCGATCCGTTCGATAAAGGATAGGCGAGGATGGGAGAGTCATTCGGCGCGAAGTAAACGGTATTATTCCAATAGGCGGGCGAGCTGAATAAAACGTCCTTGACCTGATCGGTCTGTTCTCCCGGAATCAGAGAAAATTCTTCTATGTCTTGATCATAAGTTTGGTGAAACTCTCCGAGATCATCGCGATCGAGAAGATAGACGAAACCCTGCTTGCCGCCTGCCACCAATTCGTGAGGATAGGTGCCGCTTTGATCGGGAAGGATGAGAACTCCGGTGGAACTCAGGTCTTCATCGTGGGTGTTAAGAAATTGCACGTCGAACGGCGTGAAATAATCTGCCACAGTTAGCTCGGGAGTAAGTTTGATCACGCTGTTGCTGTAAGTCGCTCCTTGCGGAATGTTGTAACAGGTATCGCAGGCCTCAGCCGTCTCCACGTAGATGTTGTTATCTTCGTCGGCGGCTATGCCATTGCCAGTTTGCCAGATCGAAGTGAGCCCGTGATCTGGCGAAGTGTTAAAGACCGCGAGTTGCGCCAGGCTGTTTTCATCGTAGGAGAGCACCCAGCCGCTGTTATCATCGTTGCATCCGTTGGAGCCAAACGCCGCGTAGATGACGCCATTCAGGAGCAGCAGCCCTGGCCGGTTTTTCTGATGGAGGCTGGTGAAGTTGGTGACCTTCGTCCCATAAGTAGTTTGCGCGACGATTCGCACCGGGCTGCCGGGGCGATCGTTGCCGGTGGTGATGTCGAGAGCGTGCAGGTTATGTTCGACCGTGCCGTTGACCACCGTCTTCGCCACAAGATACATGGTGCTGTTAGTGGGGTCGATAACTGGAGTTCCGATGATTCCTTCCTGGTCATAACCAAATCCGGCGCCGCAGGGGAGTGTCTTGTTCGCTGTCTGGGCAGTGAAGATTCCTTGGGAGGGATTGGTGAAGTTGACCCACCAGAGCTGAGTGCCGGCATTGGCGTCGATGGCGTACACCGAATCCGCCTGCGTCACGACATAGATAACGTCGTGGACAGCGCCTGAGATGGTTACGTTCGGAATATAGAGGGGCTGCGCCATCACTACATAGTCGACTGGGAAACTGAACAGGTACCCGAATCCGTTCTTGTTGACGTTGCCGGGAGTAAGCAGAGTTTCCCGAGTGTTAGCGCCATCGCGGACGTTATCGACACGGCCGGTGGGAATGGTGACCTGCGCGAGCGATGACAGCCATGCTGTGCAGAAAAGAAGAGGCAGGCAAAGACTGCAGATGGAGTTTCTACTCAACATAACCTTAGATATCGCAAATACTGATCAGCCCAAAGGATACACCAGAGCCGATGCTTCCTTTAACTAAGAAGAAGCCATGGGTCGACTTATCCCTTCTAAGGAGATTCTGATTAAGCCCTCGGTTCCCCCGTGCACCCCTGTGTACCCTGTGTACCCTGTGGTTTACGCTTTCTGCCGACACTTAATCAGATTTTCCGTAAAATACAGTCGTGGTCGCAACAACCATCGTTTGATGCAAGATCGCGGCGAGAGTTGGTTAGAAGATGGTGGTAAGGCGCAAGGCCACGCTTCGCGATGGCCCGATGGCGTTGCCGGAGAAAAGCCCGCCAAAGTCGATTACGTCGAGGATGTTGGTAAGATTCTGTCCGTCGATTTGAAACCTGGTTTTAACATGGTCGGATTGATACAGATCGGCGCCCGCCGAGGCGTTGACCTGAAACGATGGATAGATGCGTCCGCGAGCAAAGTTGATGCGATCGATCACCTGCTGGCCGTATTCGGCGAGCGCCTGTTGTTGGGTCCCTTCAAACTCAAAGGGCAGGCCAGTGTCGTATTGAATTCCGCCTGCTAACCAAAAGCGCGGCGTTACCTGATAACGCAAGCGTCCGCGGACAGTGTTACGCTGATCCTGCGAGTCAGGGAAATGGGCTCCGGGAGGTAGACCCTGTGAGGTGTTTCCCAGGAACAACCCTCCGGTCACCGGATACCACGCCTGCCCCACTGTGTAAGAGTAACTCACGAAACCAGAGAAGCGGCGCCAGTCGGGCAGGTCCATCTTTGCCTCTGCACCATAAATGACGGCCTTACGAAATGCGATAGGAAAGCTGATGGTTGTGTTATCGATCTGATCGTCGTCGGCATAATTGGCCACCAGGCGCCGGAAATAGTTGGCGTCCAACTTTACCTTGCCCTCGAAGATCTTGGTCAAGCCCGCCTCGTAGTAGTTGCCTTCGGAGGGCTCTACCGGCAGCGGCAGAAAACTCTGGTTAAGGGAGGCAAAAGCGCCAGAACTCGAAAGCAGAATGTTCTCGAATGACGGAGTCTGAAAGACCCGGTCGTAGGAAAAATGCACGACAAGATCAGCGGAGGGAAAATAACGCGAAATAGCGAACCGCGGATCGACCGCCTGGCGATTTAACAAAAGCTGGTAATGGTCCCAGCGCAAGCCCGCATTGATCGTCCAATTCTTAAAACGGATCTGGTCCTGTACGAATAACGACTGCTCAAGGTCGGGGCGGTTGGCGAGAAAGCTGAAGTCAATCGGAGTGTCAGGGTTGAATTGGCTGTCGTCTGTAATGTGATAGCGAAAGTTTTCGTTGAGAAAAAGATTGTCAGACTCGAAGCCAATCTTCCATTCATTCCGCCCATGAGCGATGGTCGCGGTTCCTTTGAAGTATTCTTCACGGAAAAAATTCTGCTGGAATACCTCTATGGGATCTGAATTTGCATTGGAGTTAAAACCAGTCGCGTTATCGCGGACCATGGTGCGAAAATCGGCATCCGCCGTCGACGAGAACGTGTGCTCGTAAGAGGCGACTCCCATGGTCTCGATGTTATCCGCGGTTTGCCGTTGGCCCGCGGCTTCCTGCACCTGCTCGTTCGGAATGTCGTAGCGCGACAATTCATGGCGAACGATAAATCGCAGGCGATCCTTCGAGGTTAGCTCGCGATCGTAATTGACCGAGAAATCGCCGAGCGTACCGGTGTTGCTGAAGTTTTGCGGCACCACGGGATTCAGATAATGATCCGTCATGCTGCCGCTGGCGCTGGCGCCAAACGTATTCTTCTCCCAGGCATATTGCCCCTGCGCGGCGGCGCCGGCCGTATCGAAGCTGCCGCCGGAAAGCGCCAACTGTCCGTGGAAGCCGGGCTGTGAATCCTGCAGCGTGTTGACCTCGACCACGCCTCCCATTTTTCGGCCATACTCGGCTGGAATGCCTGCGGTATAGATGGTCAGCGACTGCACGTCGTCGGCATCGATCGCCGGTCCGAAGCTGGGCGAGCGGTTATCGGTCAGCGGGATACCATCAACCACAAACTGTGTTTGATACTCCGACCCGCGCGGATGCAGAACAGCATTGCCTTCGTAGAGCCAACCAGGCTGCGAATTCACCAGATCCTGCAAGGAACGTCCGGGAATCGAACTCAGCCGGTTCTCAATCTGTCCAGACCCTATCTGATTGACGGAACCGGCTTGATCGGGATTGATCAGCGTTTTGTCGGTGCTCACAGTGACCGACTGACTCACCGTCGGGAGGAGAAGCTGGATAGTGTGTTCGGTTGGGATCGAAGAATGAATATCGACCGATTCCGACATGAGCGCAAAACCAGACTGAGTGATCTCGAGTTGATAAACGCCGTAGGGCAGGCGCTGTACGTCGAGGCGGCCCTGATCGCTGGTCGCAAGAGTGTTTCGATATTGATTGGCCTCGCTGACGATTTGAACTGTCGTTCTTACCGCCAGGCCGGCGGGATCGGTCACCCTAAGGCGCAATTCGCCGCTATTGCTCTGGCAGAAGAGCGGCGTCGCGCAAAAGAGAAACAGGGCTGCAAATCTCATCATGAATCGCCAGCTTGGTGTAGTTTAGCTGCTTTCCCGAGCGGGGCAGCCAGGCGTTTCCCTAGATATAGTTACCTTTAGTCGCGTGACGGCGCTCATTCCGTTTTGTGAGATTGCAATTCCCATTCCCGAGCGCTGGCAAGCGACAATTACGTTCGAGTGTCTGCCCGCGGCAAAAACACTGCTAAAGTAAGAATTGGCACACCGACGAGCCGGATGTGCAGACGAATATTCTTGTAAATAATTCAAGGAGAGCAGGCTCGCTATGCGCATCGCGGTAGTTGGTTCCGGATATGTTGGACTGGTGACGGGCGTGTGTTTCGCCGATCTCGGGCACCAGGTTGTGCTGGTCGATAACGACGAGAAAAAAATGGGCGCGCTCCGAAACGGTGAGGTGCCGATTCATGAGCGCTTTCTGCCCGAACTGCTGGCGCGGCATCGCGGCGAGCGCATACAGTTCTCCGGCGACCTGCAGGCGGCCACGCGCGATAGCGATGCTGTGTTCATTGCGGTCGGCACGCCGCCAACCGAAAGTGGCGACGCCGATCTCTCCTATGTCGAATCGGTCGCGCGCGAGATCGCCGGCGGGGTCGATGGATATAAGGTGGTGGTCGAAAAGAGCACGGTTCCGGTCTATACCAGCCAGTGGATCCGCACAGTGCTCACCCGCAACGGCGCCGATCCGGCGCACGTCGATGTCGCTTCGAATCCGGAATTTTTGCGCGAAGGCACCGCAGTCACCGATTTTCTCTATCCCGACCGCATAGTGGTCGGCGTCGAGAGCGAACGCGCCGCCGAGACCATGCGCGCGCTTTACGGACCGCTGACGAGCGGTTGGTATTACGGGCGCGGCGAAGCGATTCCGCGGCCGGAATCGGCGAGAGACAAGGCACCTCCGCGTCTGATCATCACCAGCACCAAGAGCGCTGAACTCATCAAGCACGCGTCCAACGCATTTCTCGCGATGAAGATTTCTTTTATTAATGCGGTGGCATCGATCTGCGAATCCGTGGGAGCCAACGTGCAGCAGGTCTGCGACGGCATCGGCACCGATTCGCGCATTGGGCCGCGCTTCTTGAATCCGGGCATCGGATATGGCGGCTCGTGCTTTCCAAAGGACTTGATGGCCTTTCGCGCCGTCGCCAAAGAAAGTGGATACGATTTTCGCCTCCTCGAAGAAGTGATCCGTATTAATGAAGAGCAGAGGCATCGATTCCTGCGCAAGGTGCGGGGCGTGCTCTGGACCTTCCGCGGCAAACGCCTGGGCGTGCTGGGTCTCGCTTTCAAGGGTGGGACCGACGATATTCGCGAGTCTCCGGCGCTCTTGCTGGTGCAGGATCTGGTGCGCGAGGGTTGCCATATCTGCGCCTATGATCCGGCGGCGATGGAGCGCGCCAAAGAGGCGCTGAAATCGGGCGTCGATTTTGCTGCCGATGCCTATGAGGCCGCTACCGGAGCCGATGCGCTTTTGATCCTGACGGAATGGGAGGAATTCGCGGCGCTCGATCTTGATCGACTGCGCACGCTCGTCAAGTATCCCATCGTGCTCGATGGGCGGAATCTGTATGATCCACAAGAGATGGTCGATCACGGATTCTCGTATTACAGTGTGGGGCGACCCGCGGCGTTAACCGAAGAATCGACTGCCGTCGCCTTTCCCAAGAAAAAGGAGCGTGCCTGAACCGATGAAGACGAAGCGCGCGCTGGTGACCGGAGGAGCGGGATTTCTCGGCTCGCATCTTTGCGACGGCCTGCTGGGCGATGGTTATTCTGTCATCGCGGCCGACAATCTGCTGACCGGGCGGACGAGCAACCTCGATCATCTGCGAAATGATTCGCGTTTTGAGTTTGTCGAAAAAGACGTCTGCCGGCCTGGCGAATGGGGTGCGCTCGATTATGTGTTTCACTTCGCCAGCCCAGCGAGCCCGGTGGATTATGCCGCGCATGGGATCGCGACGCTACGCGTGGGATCGTATGGGACATTCGAGGCACTGGAGACGGCACTCCGCTGCAATGCGAAATTCATGATGGCATCGACCTCGGAGTGCTACGGCGACCCGATGGTGCATCCGCAAACCGAAACTTATTGGGGCAATGTGAATCCCATAGGCCCGCGCTCGGTCTACGACGAGGCCAAGCGGTTTTCGGAAGCGGTGACCATGGCATATAACCGCTATCACCGGGTCGACACGCGGATTTTACGCATCTTCAACACCTATGGCCCGCGCATGCAGATTAACGACGGGCGGGTGATTCCCAATTTCATGTGGCAGGCGCTGCGCGGAGAGGATCTTACCGTCTATGGCGAAGGCCGCCAGACGCGCAGTTTTTGTTACGTAAGCGACGAGGTTGATGGCATCCTGCGCCTGTCACGCTGCGACGAACATGGCCCGGTGAATATTGGCAATCCATCTGAGTTCACGATCCTGGAGTGCGCGCAAAAAGTGATTGCCACGACCGGGTCAAAGAGCCAGGTCAGGTTCGAGGCACTGCCGCAGGATGATCCCAAACAGCGCTGCCCAGACATTTCGAAGGCCAAGCGACTGTTGGGGTGGGAGCCGAAGGTTGACTTGGAGGCTGGGCTTAAGTTTTCGCTGGAGTATTTTCGCCGCGCAGTGGCCGAAAAAGAGCAGCCCGCCTAGCTTATTGAAGGAAATCAATTGAGTGTCAATGTTTCGTCGCTCCTCTGCAGCGGCTTAATGCACACCCTTCGAGTTGAGGTAGTCGCCATATTTCTGGTCGACGTTCTGAATATGGTTCGTGAGCCAGTTTTGCAGAAAAGTCATGAGTTCAATCGTAACCGCGCCCGTGCCCGCTTCAAATTCTTTCTTGAACGCCCGAACCTTATTTTCCAGGTCCCTATGTTCGACACGATGCCTGGGCAGGTCGGGGTAGTGATTTTTCTCCATGATTGCTTCTTCCGCGGCAAAGTGATGCTCGGTATAGTCAATCAACCGAGTCAGCACGTCGCCGACGACCTGCTTCCCCTTGCCCAGATGCATGGCGGTATAGAGTTCATTAACGATTTCAAATAGCTTCTTGTGTTGATCGTCCATCGCGCCGACCTTCACGCTGTAGCTGTCATTCCATTGAAACGCACTGTTCATTCAGGAATCTCCAGGCTCAGGTAGGGCGTTGCTGATCCAATGCCCAGATCACCTCGGGGCGTATCCGGAGGACATGTCCAGATTCGACAATGCAACGCTATTGGCGCTGCGGAGGAATCTGGAATCAAGTATGTGCGAGAAGCTCGTGGGATTCTGTCTTAGCGGAGTTGTTCGTCAAGTTCCGGGCCGGCGGCGAGAATCGCCAGCAGCCGCAGTACTTCTTCGCGCTCTACCGAATCGCGAAACATAAAACGCACGCCCATGCCGAAGCCGGGATGAATGGTCATCGCCTGGCCAGAGATTCTCAGCTTGGTGTCGGCAGTGCGCACCAGAATCTCTACACCCGACTGCCCGGCGAAGGGGCTCGGCATTTCGACGTAGCAGCCACCCTCGCTGATATCGGAGAGAACGCAGCGATTGGGCACCTTCGATCCCAGCCGGTAAACTTCCGCGCCGAGCTTGCAGGCGAAGCGGTGCTCGCCGCGCCGATTGCTGGCATTGGAAAGAATGCTGGAATCCTTGGACTCAAGCTGCGACTCGCTGCTCGTGCGCGGCGGGGTCGCAAGCGACTGGTTCGCGGCCGATTCCGTGACCGCTGCGGAAGTCGTCCCGAGCGATGTTGCCTGAGGGTTATTTTGCTGCAGCCAGGTTTGCATCAGCCGCCGCGAAGACTGCGGCACGTCAAGAAAACGGATTCCTGTCCGGCCGCCGGAGTCCTGCCACGCTACCTCACCCGACAGGCGTACGATCTGTTCCTGATTGGGAAGCGCGAACTCAAAATAAACCTTGCACGATGACGGAATGCGGATGTTCGTCTGCAGCGAAGTTCCACCCTCGCTGAGGTCGGTCAAAACGGCGCTCAGTTCGGGTGCTCCGGGATAAGCGACGTTCGCCTTCGAATTTACCGGAGTGCGCGAAGCGCGCCGCCGCTCGCGCCGCATAAGGCCGCGCGCGGCTCGTAGACTGATGCGCGTTCGCTCGGAAGAGAGCGGGCGATAGAGAACAAAGTTGGCACCCAGCCCAAAGACTGGCCGCGCGTTAAACCCGCTGTCGACAATCGCAATCAGAAGAGTGGACCGGTTCTTTGGCGACTGCCGCAAATGTGTGAGAAATTCTTCAGAACTCTGATCCGCGCGATAGTCGAGCACCACAGCGTTGAAATGGTGGGTTTCCAGTAGTCCGAGTCCCTCGGCAGGTGAGGACACGCGCTCCGCCACGATTCCCAGTTCCGATAAGCTGAGCGTCAGCAGATTGGCGGATTCCTGATCCAAACACACCACTAGGGCGCGCAAATCCATAGTATCAAGATGGTAAGAGAGGGCAGGGGCCACTCACAAGTTACCAATGTCATGAGTGGCGGCGGAGTTTTCGGTATCGCAGGAGCGCCGGCGTCTGTATGTTCAGCTCTTCAAGTGCTAGCCTAACACCGCGATGCATGAACGCCACTTCCCCATAGTCCGACTTATCGCAATGCTTCTAGCTGGTCTTGGTGGAAATTTGTTTGCCGCAACTCCCGCCCACTGGACCGTTATCAATCAACCCGTTCGCCTGGTCAACGGATCGCCCGTTCTCTTCCGCGTTACCACGCCGCAACCGGTGCGCACGCTTTCGGGGAACTGGCTGGGCCACGAGATTGTTTTCAGCTTTGATGCGACCCACAAAATGTGGTTCGCGCTTGCGGGTGTGGGACAGGAAACCAAGCCCGGAGATTATTCTCTCGCACTCCACGCCGAAACCTCCGCCGGACAGACGGTCACATTTGAAAAGAAAATTCGCGTCACCGCCCAGCGCTATCCCCGAGTGCTGTTGAAAGTGCCAGCGCGTTACACCGCGCCCAGTCCGGAAGATCAACACGAGATCGCGCAGGACAAGGAAGTGAAGGCCGAGGCTTTTAAAACTGTAAGTCCAAATCGCGAATGGAAGGGATCTTTCGCGCCTCCGGTCGACGCCGAAATCTCCGATGTCTTTGGAGTCGAGCGTGTCTTCAATGGCACGGTTCAGAGCACGCATCAGGGTCTCGATTTCCGCGTTCCCAGCGGCACGTCCCTTGCGGCGGTGAATGACGGCCGCGTCATTCTCGCCCGCCCGCTATTTTTCGAGGGCAATTGCGTAGTCATCGATCACGGCCAGGGATTGCTGACGCTCTATCTTCACCTGTCGAAGTTCCTGGTGAAAGAAGGCGATGAGGTCAAGAAAGGCCAGCCTATCGGCCTGAGCGGAGGCACAGGTCGCGCCACCGGGCCCCATCTGCATCTCGCCGTGCGCTGGCAAGGCGTTTATCTGAATCCGCAAGTGCTGCTGAAATTAGAGTTGCCGTAACTCGAAGCTAGTCGCCCGCGGCGAGCAGCGCTTCATCCGCGTCAAACACGCCGTCGCGAAATGCTACGCTTCGGCCAGAGATGGCCGGGATGCGCTCGCCCGGAACAATAATTCCGACCAGGTTTAGCGGATCGGCGGCGGCAATTACGATGCGTTCGGCGTTCGTGTTGTGCGGCAGCTTGCGCTGAGCGCGCAGACTTTCAACGGCAACAGGAAGCGCGAACTGCTCGCCCAGAAATCCGTCGACGAAGCGGCCCCCGCGCACTTCGCCACGATCTTCGAGCCTCCGATAGCCAATCTGCAATTCGCGCCAGCGCGGCAGATTGGTTTCGCGCACCAGCAGGTCGCGAAAGACAACGCCATAACGCCGCAGCAACATCCAGCAGCAGGATTCGACGCTGCGATCGCGATCCGCGCCTTCGGTATGCAGGAGTGACCAGCGACCCGGCGCATGACGCGGCCGGCGCACTTTTCCTATCCCGGTTCCACCCGCACTCTTCGGCGTCACCAGCGCGCGCAGATTCTCGAAGCCATCGGCTGTTACTAAACCGGCTGCGACCAGTTCCCACAAACCGGTTTCGACTTCGGCCTTCAGGCGACCAGTGGCGCGCACCATGTCAGGAAAAAATAGCGCGCCGCGCTGCTTCAAAAGTTCGAGCAAAGCTTGCGCAACTGGACTTAGGAATGAAGTTGCAGAATCGTCTGCTCCGGGATGATGCGGGCGCAGCCAGTCGGCATCCTCGCGCACGAAAAATGCAATCGGCGCGACCCGCGTAGGAATCACGCGCCTCCGATTCTCACGCCCGTTTTCATCGGTTCCGGTGGTCTCAAGAGTCGCAGGATGCGGCGACAGGCGGCCCCATCCGACCGCTCCCGCCAGGCACAACTGATCGAGGTTCGCCGGATCGTAGTCCGTGATTCTGCGCGCCAGAATAAAACGCTCCCATGCGCTCGCCGGAATTTCAAAGCCCTGCAACTGGCGGATCACTTCGAGGGTCCCATGCTCGCCGCGCACCTGCGTGCCCGGAGCGATGTGCTGCCAGCGCAAGAGCCAACTCATGAACTGCGCCGCGGTGACGGGAGCGATCTGCTTGCGCAACGTCGCCACCGTCAGCCGATGAATGCGCGCCAGTAAACGCCGGTCGCACCACTCGATTTCAGGTCCGTCGCCCGAGGAGTTCGCGGAGATCGAATCGCCTGGACGGAATTTGCCGCGCAGAATGGTTCCGCTCGCCTCCATGCGCAGTAAAGCTTTTTCGACCTCAGACGCCGCGACGCCAAGCTGCGCGCCAACTTCCGAAGCGGTGGTCGGGCCGAGATGCGGCATCCATCCCTGCACCGCCGTCAACAGAGCATCGTCGAGTCCGAGGCGCGCGGCAGCCGTTCCCACACGATGTATCGCCTGGAAATATTCGAGTCGCTCGGCGGCGACCCAATACTCTTTGCCCGCACCCTCCGCTAAGACCGCGCGATTCGCGGCGAGCAAGCGATCAAAGAATGAGGCCCAATGCGCGGTCATGCCAGGTTTTGGTTGCCCAGAACTGAACGCTGAAAGCTGAATACTGAGTGCTGATTGCTGACTGCTTTCCACCGGCAGCGCCACCAACGTATGCAGCACATCGTGCAATTCGTCGGCGTCGCGCACATCCGGCCACGCCTCTTGCTGCACCTGCGCAATCGCTGCGGGATCAAGTGCTCCGACTTCTTCGAGCACCGACGCCGGCAACACGCGCCGCATCTCGACCGCGCGAGCGCGCCGCTCTTCCAGCGGAGCATCATCGAGGTAAGCGTACGGATTCGCATTGAGAATCTCATGCGAAAACTGCGATGGCACCGGCGTATCGACGGCGATGCAGCGAATCCGCCCCTGCTCGATTCCGCGCAGCACCGCGCCGAGGCCGTCGATGTCGAGCGCTTCGGTGAGGACGTCTTTCATCACCTCGCGCACCAACGGATGATCGGGAATTTTGATGTCGCCTTCGATATTTTCCTGGCACGCGGCGACATCGGGAAAGACCGATGCCAAAAGATCATCGGAACGCATGCGCTGAATCTGCGGCGGAACTTTCTTGCCGCCTTGAAAACGCAATAGCGCCAGAGCGCGCGTAGCATCCCACCGCCAGCGCGTCTGAAAAATTGGAGAGGCCAGCGCGGCTTGCTCTAGAATCGGCGCCATCGTTTCCGAATGCAGGAATTGAAAAACGTCGGCCAGCGGAAAACTATGCTGCTCAGCTAAAGCGATGTTGAGTCCATTGTCAGTGGCGGCAGCTTGCAATTCGAAATTGAAGCCGCGGCAGAAACGCTTGCGCAGCGCCAATCCCCAGGCCTTGTTGATACGGCCGCCAAAGGGTGCGTGGATGATCAGTTGCATCCCGCCGCCCTCGTCAAAAAATCGCTCGGCAATAATCGTCGTCTGCGTCGGCACATCCCCGAGCACGGTGCGGCCTTCGAGCGTGTACTGAATCAGTTGCGCGGCGCCGGATAAATCAAGCCCGCATTCTTCGCCCAGCCAGCTCACCGTGTCGGCGACGATCGGCAAATTCCTCCAGGCTTCGACCGGCAAAACGCCGGGAAGGCGGTCGCTGATCTCTTTGCGCAATTCGCCCAGCTGCAGCGAAAGCTCTTCGGTGCGCGCCGGAGCTTCACCACGCCAGAAAGGCACACTCGGCGGTGCGCCATGCGCGTCTTCGACTAACATGCGCGAGGTTTTTCCCTCTACGCGGCGTATGCGCCACGAGGTGTTCCCAAGGAGCATGATGTCGCCAGCATTGCTTTCCACGGCGAAATCTTCGTCGACCGTGCCAACCGTGCCGCCATCGGGCTCGGCGACCACGGTGAAGAGTGCATTGTCAGGAATGGCGCCGCCGCTGGTAATCGCCGCCAGTCGCGCTCCGCGTCGGGCACGCAGCTTGCGATTGATGCGATCGTGATGGAGGTAAGCGCCGTGGCGTCCGCGCTGTGAGGCGATGCCTTCCGAGAGCATCGTTAATACTTCGTCGAAGGTCTGGCGCGTGAGATTGCGATACGGATAGGCGCGCTTGACCAGCGCGAATAACGCGTCTTCATCCCAGCCGTCGTTGGTAGCGCCGGCGTCCTCGCCGGCTTTAGCGGAGGCAAGCTCATTTTCTCCGGACTTGTGGGGGCGAGACGCCCCCACCACAGCCGCCGGGACGGCGGCGCTTCCCGCTGCCGCGCAACACGCGACAATCTGCTGCGCCAGAACATCAAGCGACGCTTCAGGAAAAATCAGACGGTCGAGTTCTCCTTTGCGAATCGCCCGCACCAGCACGGCACATTCGGCTAAGTCGTCGCGCGTCGTGACGAAGAATCGTCCTTTAGGGACCGCGCCGCGCCAGTGGCCCGACCTGCCGACGCGCTGCAATGCTACTGCAATCGAACGAGGCGAACTTATATGGCAGACGAGATCGACCGTCCCAACGTCGATGCCGAGCTCGAGCGAAGCGGTCGCGACCAGCACTTTCACCTGGCCTTCTTTTAACTTGCGCTCCGCCTCCAGCCGCAGCTTGCGCGAGAGGCTGCCGTGATGCGCGGCTACGTTTTCTTCGCCAAGGCGCTCGCCCAATTGATGAGAGATGCGTTCGGCGAGCCGCCGCGTATTCACGAAGACCAGTGTCGAGCGATGCGCGTTCACCAGTTGCACGATGCGCTCGTAGATCTCGTCCCACATTTCGTTCGAAGCGACGGGGCCCAGTTCGGTCGACGGAACCTCGACGCCGAGGTCGAGTTTGCGCTTATGGCCAACGTTGACGATCACCGGATCGGGCCGCCCATTTCCGGCCAAGAAATGCGCAACCTCTTCAATCGGTTTCTGCGTTGCAGAAAGGCCGATGCGCACGGGCGGACGGTGTGTCAGCGCCTCCAATCGTTCGAGCGACAGCGATAAATGCACGCCGCGCTTGTCGTCGGCTACAGCGTGAATTTCATCGACAATTACGGTCTCGACAGCGCGCAGGATGGCGCGACTCTTTTCCGCCGTCAGCAGAATGTACAGCGACTCCGGCGTAGTGACGAGAATATGCGGCGGCCGCTTCAGCATCAGGCGGCGATCCTTCATCAGCGTATCGCCGGTGCGGACGGCGGTTCGAATCTCCGGCATCAGCAGGCCGCGATCGCTCGCCATCTGTAAAATCTCGCCCAGCGGCACTTCGAGATTTTTCTGAATGTCATTGCCGAGCGCCTTTAGCGGCGAGACGTAGAGGACTTCGGTGCGATCGCTCAATTCTCCGGCCAGCGCCTTGCAGACGAGGCGGTTGATGCAGGCGAGAAAAGCGGCCAAAGTCTTGCCCGATCCGGTGGGGGCGGAGATCAGCGTAGTATGGCCAGCGAGGATGTGAGGCCACCCCTGCTCCTGCGGTTCGGTCGGCGTGGAGAATCGCGCCGTGAACCATTCCTGAACCAGCGGATGGGCCCAGGCGAGCGAGGAGGAGACTGCGGGGGGCATAAAAGTTATTGTAAATAAATCGCGCAGTTTCGTAAAATATTCGCCTCAAGACAATGAGATAAACCGCGGAAGAAGAGGGCTTATGAAGAAAGCAGCGAAGGTCGCTTCAACAACAGCCGAGGATCCGAAGAAGCAGCTCGATAGCTTCATCGAGAAATTCGAGCCGAAGCACCAGGCCCTGATTCGCGCCGTGCGCAAGGAATTAAGGAAGCGGCTGCCGACTGCCAACGAACTGGTATACGACAACTACAATTTCTTTGTTATCGGTTACGTTCCGACTGAGCGGCCCTCGGACGCGATCCTCTCGATCGCTGCCGCGGCAAATGGAGTGGGGCTGTGCTTCCTCCACGGCGCCAGTCTTCCCGATCCGAAAAAGATTCTGCAAGGCTCCGGCAAGCAGACGCGGTTTATCCGTCTTGAATCAGCTGAGACGCTGGCGCGCCCTGAGGTTGCGGCCGTCTTGGCTGCTGCTGTTGCCAAGGCGAAAACGCCCCTGCCGGAGAGCGGCGACGGAAAACTTATCATCCGGTCGATTTCTAAGAAGCAGCGACCCCGCCGTTAGTGATCGAGAAAGTACGGGAAGGAGAATTACCGGCCTAGGGACCGTCTTGCGTTAATCAGGCTTTGCCGTGAATCTTTGCCCACCACCAGCGCATTCCGACGAACAGAAAACGCCAGTCGTGAAAAAATTCCGGGGCCTTGCCTTCAAAGGCGTGGCCGATGAATTGAAAGAGCCACCCAATCAGGAACAGAGCGACCCCATAAATCCACAGCCAGTGCATGAAGATGCTGGCGACGAAGACGGGTAGGGAGAGAAGAATGGTCGGAATGCCGAGCGTGTGGCACACGCGATTTGCGGGATTCTGATGGCTCGATGCGTATTGCGCAATCCACTCGTCGTTGGTGCGTCCGCCCAGCACGCCGAGGATGATATCACGACGAGCAAAGAAAAACGGCCGGCAGACTCATCTGCTAGCCGTTTTTTGTAATAGGGCGATCGGGTAATCGGGTCATCCGAAATCAAAGGGCTTGAATTTCAATGGCCTGATGACCCGATGGTCAGATGACCGATGCACGTCTTAGCGTCCGCCGCGGGAGCCGCCACCGTGGAATCCACCGCGCGCCACCGAACCGCGTCCTTCAAAGCCGCGTCCCGCGTTACCGCGTGCGGCGTAGCCGTGTCCCACATATCCGCGACCTACGTAGCCGCCGCGTCCGTAATAGCCGCGTCCATAGTAGCCGTGTCCCCAGCCCCAGCCGTGGAACCACGGGCCTGCGCCGATGAACACTCCGTTAACAAAGTAGCTTGAGCCGTAGTAACCGTAGGGCGCGCAAGAGTATGGATAATCCGGGTAGTAGCCGTAAGCGCAAGCCGGAGGGCCAGCTATGCCAACGCCGACTCCTACCGGTCCGACCCCTACAACCACTCCAGCGTTCGCGTATGCGACTGGCAGGGCCAGTAATGCGACGACCATGACCGCATATCTCAGGTATTTCATTGTGAACCTCCCTTTCATTCCCGTCCGGCGATTGACACTCAATTCGCCGGATTCGGAGGTCCTTCAGCTTTCGGTTCTTTCTGAAGCGCCTATCGACTTAAACGCGGATGGGGCGAAAAAGTTTCGGGGAGCGGGGTGGCTGATTTCAACCATCCTGCTTGAAATCAACCAGTTGGGGAGGGAGGCGCTCATCCCATCGTACATTCCGGCGGTGAGGAAGATCGAGTTCAGAGCGGCGCTCGCGCCAACGGCACGATGAACTGAATGCCGTCAACGTGTTTACCTTGGAGCCGTTCGTCATTGGTGACGAAAAGGTCCACGTTTGCGCTTGCGGCGCAGGCCAACTGAATCGCATCGGGCGCCTTCAACGATTTTTCCGATCGCAGTCCGGCGTAGAGCTTGGCCGCTTTCACATCGAAGGGAATCAGGACCGCTACGGTCGAAATTGTGTGCTCATACTTTCGGCAACGTGCAGCATCCTTGCGCTCGAGGGGTTTCACCAGGATTTCCCCCAACGTGAGGGTCGAAGTCAATAGTTGATCACCGCGGTCGAGCATCTTGGAACGAAGTTGGCCGACGGCCTCGGAGAGGGGGCCGTAGTCCTCGAAGAGATAAATGAAGATGTTGGTGTCCCAAAAAATGCGACTCATTCCCAGCCCTCACGCAACCTACGTACATAGTCGTCCGCGTGTTCGTCCGCCCAAATGTCCTTTCCTGATCCACGAAGAGCCAGCAAAGGATCATCTTCGATTGCCCGCTCTGCTGCCTTCGCGCACCAATCGCGATACCACGCGAGGGCTCCACGGAACCAGTTCTCGGGCAGATCTTCAGCCTCAGGAGAAATCTTTCCGCCCTCTCGCTGGGGGTGATAAGGGTCGCCCGGGCGGAACAGGCGACGGCGTCCCTGTGAGGTTTCGCAGAGCATCCGGTAGCGTCCGGGGTTCGGAGGACGATTGGCAACGCAGTGCTGCACAACATGGACATAGAAACCCGGCCGCAGTGGCCCTATGAATCTGAGTTCCTTCGCTGAACCTGCGAACTCCACAATCTCCTCGATCGAGAAGTCTGAACGCTCGGGGTGCCTTTGATGAAGCATGAGCGTTGCCAGCCAAACCTCGTCCGCCACTTTGATGCTCAGCCTAGTGGTGGTTTGCTTAGCGACTGTTGTCGTCATCATGGCCTCCTAGCTTGTGCAGCGCTTCAATGATCGCCCCACGTTTTTCCGTCGGACACGGATTTTTCCTCGCCCAGGTATCGATCCTATTGGGTGCAAAACGAGGCTTGTTACCCAACTGTTCGAGAACGTGGGCAATCCAACAAGTTTTCGGAACAAAGCCATTCGCAGTCCTGACTTCGGTTTGAATCGCTTTATATGTGATCAACATTTTTCTCACACTGCTAATGACAATACATCATTACTTAGTAACGACGAATTGTCAAGATCTCTATCGCCACGAGACTGGTTTTTCCGCGTCGTGGCCAGGCAGAGGAAACGGGGCGCGGGGCTCGTTTCTCATCATGCGCAGTGACCTGTGGATGCGGTCTGGTGGCGAAATGCGCTAAACTTTCTGCACAAACGCCATGACCGACGACAAGAAAAATCCGACGACGAACGACTCGCAGCCCGGAGACATTACACGCCGCGACTTTGCAACCCTCCTGGTGGGTGCGGGCATTGCCGCCTCCGTAGCATCGACTGCGAAGGCCGATATTGGCATTGAGATGGTCGAAACCGACGTCGAGATTAAGACTCCGGACGGAACTTGCGACGCCGCGTTCATTTACCCCAAAGCTCGTCCCAAGTCTAATCCCAAGTCTGATCCGGCTTCGAAAACTGGAGCCTATCCCGGCGTGCTGATCTGGCCTGACGCATTCGGCTTACGGCCGTCGTTCCGCACCATTGGCAGAAATATTGCCTCCGAGGGATATGCCGTCCTCGTGCCCAATCCGTTTTATCGCGTGTCCAAAGCGCCTTTCACCGATGCCTCCAAATTCAACTTCCAGAATCCCGATGATATGGCGAAACTGCGGCCGCTGATGGCGTCGGTGAGCGCGCCCGGCAACGCGGAAAAAGATGCCGCCGCGTACGTCGCATTCCTCGACGCGCAAAAAGAAGTGAACACGGCAAAAAAGATTGGAACCCAAGGCTACTGCATGGGAGGCGCGCTGGTGATGAGGACGGCCGCGACCGTGCCCGACCGCGTTGGCGCGGGCGCGTCTTTCCACGGCGGAGGCCTGGTAACCGACAAACCCGATAGCCCGCATTTGCTCGCGCCGAAAATCAAGGCTCGTATGTATTTCGGAATCGCGTCGAGCGACGACGCGAAGCAGCCCGATGCCAAGGACAAGCTGAGGGACGCCTTCGCCGTCCCGAGGGGGCCCGCAGAAATCGAAGTCTATCCAGCCCAGCACGGATGGTGCATCCCTGATATGCCGTTGCGCGATGGCGCGCCGATCTACGATAAGGTCCAGGCCGAGCGTGCCTGGGCGAAGCTCGTCGCCTTGTATAGAGCCACTCTCGCCTAGGACGTCTCCCTTCGCTCTCCCCGCCCGGAGGTCAAATTCTGATCGCCAGGTGCCCACTCATCGCGCTCTTTTAGATGAGTGGGTAGATGAGTGGGCTGCCGCGAGCCTTCGCGCTTTATCGATATCGGACCAGGCATAACCCGGCCAGTGTTGGTGAAGAACCGTGACACGTCCCTCCCCCGATCGGCGAGGCGTGCAATGACTTCGGCTTCCTTCGGCTTTGGCTTTCGCGTTTTACGAGCGCTCTTCATAGAGTTCCTGGAAGCGGTTATCAGGTTCGCTTGATGTCGGTCAGCATGGTCTGCCGCAAAATGCTGTTCACCCGCGTCTGATAGCCCTTGCCGCGCTTCTTCAGCCACGCGACCACATCGGCATCGAGACGCATCGAAATGGGCTGCTTCACCGGACGATAGAACCGGCCTCGAACCGCATCTTTCCACGCCCCAGGCGGAAGCTCCGGGATATCCGAAGTGTCGATTTGGTCGTCGGGCAGCGCGGCCAAAGCCGCCAGCTCTTTCTTTTGTTTCGCAGTGAGGGTTCGCCCAGAGGCTCGCTTCACCTTCCGATCCTTAGTTGCTTCGCGCATACAAGCTCCGTTCGCTACGAGTTGCCTTTCGTGCCGAGATAATGCGGATTTCTTCGTCGTCGTCACTTACCGCGTGAGCTACCAGCAGTAGGTGAACTCCGTTCACGATTCCAATCGTCTGCCAACGAGGCTCACCGTCTACCTCGCGGTCTTGCCGCGTCAGATGGTAAGGATCGTCAAAGACCAGGCTGGCCGTCTCGAAACTGATACCGTGCTTGCGCTTGTTGACTCGGTTCTTTCGTTCATCCCAGGCGGATTCCACGGCGGCCTTTGTATAGACGGATGTGTGTAGACGATAGCACGGATAGCGGACGCGTGTAAAAACCCTCCCAAGCTGCCCCTACGTGATCATTTACAATCAAACATTCTCCATCGATTGGAAACCATACATGCATCGTTGGTCGCAACTTTTTATTCCTACGCTTCGCGAGGCTCCGGCTGACGCCGAGGTCGCTAGTCACAAGCTGCTGGTCCGCGCTGGATACATCCGCCAACTGGGCGCGGGGATTTATTCGTTTCTCTTTCTCGGCAATCGCTCCACGCAGAAGATCATGGGGATTGTCCGCGAAGAGATGAACAAGATTGGGCAGGAATTTTATCTCCCGGCTCTGAATCCGCGCGAAATCTGGGAAGCCAGCGGACGCTGGACGACCATGGGCGAGAACATGTTTCGCCTCAAGGATCGCAAGGGCGCCGATCTTTGTCTCGGCATGACGCATGAAGAGGTCATGACCGACATCGCGCGCAAGGAGTTGCGCAGCTACAAGCAGCTGCCGCAGATCTGGTATCAGATCCAGACGAAGTTTCGCGACGAGCCTCGTCCTAAATCAGGGCTGCTGCGGGTGCGGCAGTTCATCATGAAAGACGCTTATTCGTTCGATATCGACGCGGCGGGGCTCGATGTTTCTTATCTCAAGCACTACGACGCCTATTGCCGTATCTTCGATCGCTGCGGCTTGAAGTATATGGTGATCGACGCGCACTCGGGCGCGATGGGCGGATCGCAGTCGCAAGAGTTCATGGTGCGCACTCCAGCGGGCGAGGACCATGTGGTGAGCTGCGAAAAATGCAGCTACGCGGCCAATATGGAGAAGGCCGCGTCGAAGCTGGCTTCGGTGGAAGACCTGGCGGCCGAAGGCGATGGCGCTCCGCTGGAAGTGCACACTCCGGGACAGAAGACCATCGAAGATGTAGCGCGTTTTCTCGGCGTGTCGTCGAAGCACACCATTAAGACTCTGGCGATGGTGATCACAGAAGAAGATGCGAAAACTGCCAAGACTCGCACACGCCCCGTAGTCCTGCTGATGCGCGGCGACCACCAGATGAATGAGGCGAAGCTCTCGACGGCGGTGGGTGGCAAGGCGACGCGTCCCATGCAGGAAGATGAGATTCGCGAATTGTTTCGCGCGCCTGCAGGATATTTGGGTCCGCTTGGAACCGAGTGGGCTCGCGACATGAACGATTCGGGCAAGCCGATTCTGCTGGTCGATACGGCGCTCGAAGGCCGCACCAACCTGATCGGCGGTGCTAATAAAGAGGGCTACCACGTCAAGCATCTGACGCCGGGAAAGAATTTTCATCCGACCGCTTACGTTGATCTGCGCAGCGTGGCGGCGGGCGAAGATTGTCCCAATTGCGGCTCGGCGCTGCGCATCGATACCGCGGTCGAGATCGGTCACATTTTCAAGCTCGGCTATAAGTATTCGGAGTCGATGGGCGCGCGCGTGCTCGACCGCAACGGCAAGGAAGTTGCTCCGATCATGGGTAGTTATGGAATCGGTATCGAGCGCATTCTCACCGCGGCCATCGAGCAGAGTAACGACGAAAATGGATTCTGGCTGCCACCTTCAATTGCACCGTTCGAGATAGTAGTCGTGTCGACGAACTCAAAAGACGAGGCGATTCGCGCAGCTTCGGAAGACATCGCCCAAAAGCTCGAAAGCTCCGGCTACGACGTTTTGCTGGATGATCGCGACGAGCGGCCCGGCGTCAAGTTCAAGGACGCCGACTTGGTTGGTATCCCCTTTAGAATCAATGTGGGCAAGAAGGTTACCGAAGATACCGTCGAAGTCGTTCGGCGCTCGACTCTGCACAAGGAGGACGTTAAGATTTCAGCCATAAGCGAATATTTCCATGGATTGCGCTCGACCGCTCAGTAGCTGGGAAAAACTGCCCTTGGCGCATCCTGGAAAGCTCGCCATCAATGTCGCAACCAGCGATTTGGGCGTTCGTTTCTTATGGGAACACTGAAATTAATCTTCGGTTTCGCCCTTTTCGTGGCGCTGGCGCTGGTGGGGTTGAAGGTGATTCCGCCGTATTTCGCGAACTACGAGTTTGAGGATTCGATCAAGACCGAAGCTTTGCAGGCCACCTACACTACGCGCACGGAAGAGGACATTCGCGAAACGGTCATCAAGCAAGCGCGCAACTACGATATTCCGCTCACTCCGAAGCAGGTGAAAGTTACGCGGGTGGGCGGCTTCGGCACTGGCACGCTCAACATTGAAGCCGATTACAGCGTTCCAATCGAGCTTCCCGGCTACTCGACTTCACTCGAGTTTCATCCTTCGACGAAGAACAAAGGTGTGTACTAGAAAAGCAGCTTTCAGCTCTCAGTTGTCAGCCTTCAGTAAATGCTCGACAACTTTTTCTTTTGCACGTCTTGCTACACCTCTTTTCGACGCCTCCCTATATCACTCTGCCCTATGCCAGATATTTCTTGAGCGGATCCCAGTAATGGCTGTGCCATCCCTGGTCTAAAGAGTCGAATTCGCCTTGCGGAAAGCCGGTGTGGTCGAGAACCACTACCGCTCCGGACGGCTGCGTTTTCAATTCGAACTTGACTATGGAATAGACTCCCGCGTCCCAATGCGTGGGACGCCATGCCTGCACGATTCGCTGGTAGGGAATCAGTTCGACGTTGCGGCCAACCACCAATCCTCCGAAGAGCGAAAATGTCCCGCCCGCTTTAGAGTCGATTTCGGCGGGCATACCACTAAAGGCCGCGAACTGTTTCGCATCGAGGAGCACCTCGTAAATCCGCTGAGGCGTCTCCTTGTAGTCAATCTCCTGGTGAAGAGAGGTACGGTCTTTGTTGGCTGCCGTGGCAGGCGCTTCTTTCATCGGCGTTATCTGCGCCCGAATGCCGGAACTGGTGGCCAGAGTGCCTAACACTGCGGCCATAGGGAGGAGCACTTGGCGGCGCGTTGAGACGGGTATTACGTGCTTCGCGGATAAATTAACCCGCGTTGACGAATTCGTTCCGTCGCTCATGATTCGACTCCTTCGATCGTCAGTTGTACTCAGTTACCTCTTCGGCTCGACCCCGAGATAACTCAAGAACGAGCGCAGCAGTTCGCGCTTGAGGGTTTGGTCATCCTTGGGAATCACCGCCTGCCAGTTCTTCAGATCGTGATCCACCAGGATTAATTCTACGAGTGTACTGGTCAGCACGATGACCGCAAATGACACCGCTGTTTTCGGATCCGGGTGCTGAATCTCTTTTCGATGGATCAGAAACAACTCAACCAGGTATGCGAAGGTGCGCATCTCTTGCTTGACCACTCTCTTATGAAAAGCCGTGTTATCGCGTCCTTGCGCGAACTGGCGCAGAGCGCGCAATAGACCGGCATTGGCGCGGTAACTTACCAGCATGCTGGAAATGAGCTGTTCGGCAAACACGGACAGCGGAATCTGCCGCGCCATGGCGGGCGTGAGCCCCATGCGCAGCCGCTCGTCCTGGCGCTCGAGGATGCCGATAATCATGGTTTCGAGCAGCGCCTCTTTATCGTGAAAGCGGCGATAGATAGCGCCCGGCGTCAATCCGGCGTGCTCGGCGATGCGCGGAATGGTAGCGCCCTCGACCCCGTGTTGCCCCAGCACTTCGGCCGCCGCTTTCAACAGCTTGCGCGTAGATTCGCGGCTGCGCGCCTGCTGCGGAGCGAGTGTCTTCGTGGCCATGGCTCCCTTTATACCAGTCTCGGAAAATAATACTTGACATAAATGTAAATGTAAATATACATTTACAAATCAGAAATTCAGCGGTGTGCCCGGAGCGGAATTCCGGGCCTTCCGCCGGCCATTTTCTCTCGGGAGGATCTTATGGCGACCGCCACCGTTCCGGCATCCACTATTTCGAGCGCTCTGATCGAGCATCCGCTGCGCAATCCCAACTATCGCCTGTGGTTGATCGGTGGGACGATTTCGCTCCTCGGCGATCAGTTCTATCTGGTGGCGCTCCCGTGGCTCGTCTTGCAGCAGACTGGGTCTGCCGTAGCCATGGGCGCGATCATGATGGCGGGCGCGATTCCGCGCGCTGTTCTCATGCTGATGGGTGGAGCGGTCAGCGATCGCATGTCTGCGCGCAAGGTCATGATGGCTACGGCGACCGCGCGCACCATCTTGGTCACCGCCATTGGTGTTTTAGTCTGGCTGCATATCTTGCGTACGTGGGAGCTTTACGCGCTGGCCGTGGCCTTCGGAGTGGCCGACGCGTTTGCCGTTCCCGCGCAAACTGCCTTCATGCCTTCTCTTTTAAAGCGTGAGCAGTTGGTCGCGGCATCGTCGGTTGGCCAGAGCACCGGGCAGTTAACGACAATTCTCGGCCCGGTGCCGGCTGGGTTTGTGATCAAGATGCTCGGCGTAGCATGGGCCTTCTTCTTGGACGCGATCAGCTTCCTGTTTATCATCGGCGCCCTGTGGAAACTGCCCGATCCGCCAAAATCACAAGCCGCTAGAAAAGCAGTGTGGCACTCGATCGCCGAAGGAATCGCGTATGTGGGACAAGACGTCCCCCTGCGCTCGCTGATGTTGTTGGCGACGATTATGAACTTCTGCGTGTCCGGGCCAGTGGCGATTGGTCTCGCGTACTTGACGAAAACAAAGTTCGGTTCGCCCGCGGCTTATGGCATCGTGATTTCGGCAGTGGCGGCGGGAAGCTTGCTGGGCGCCGTGCTCGCAGGAGTTTGGAAGATTCGCCGGCGCGGCTTGCTGATTTTATCGGTTTCAGTGATATTGGGCGTTTGCCTCGCGGCCATCGGCCTGATGGGAAGTGTTTGGAGCATCGCCACGGTGCTGGTGATCATGGGCGCGGCGGCCGGATTGGTAAACGTCCACATTGGCGCCTGGGCCATGCAGCGCATCGACGCCGCCGTTCGCGGACGCGTGGCGAGCGTGCTCATGCTGGCCGCGTATGGGATCGCGCCGATCTCTCTAGCGGTGGCGGGTTTCCTGGTGGCGTGGAGTTTGAAGTATATGTTTCTGCTGGCAGGGGGATTGATGTTGGTGGCCGCTGCCGGAGCCGCGCTTCCAAAGCCGGTGCGCGAGATCGAATAACGAAATCGCTAACCACCAAGGCCACCAAGGTCCACGAAGGACAACCGAGAGCACCCTTCGTGGTCCTTCGTGTCCTTGGTGGTTGATGACCTTTTTCAGGGTGACAAAAGCCTGCAGGCCACGTGAATAGCCTCCCACACCCCGTCCATTCTTTGACACGCATCCAATACCAGTAAGGTCCTTTCGGTGATTTAGAATCGATTTAGAATCAATTTAGAATCAGTGACCACGCCGCTTCGTCCGTTACGGGCTGAGAATTGCATGCATGAAGCACAGTTGTGTCCATGGCTATTAAGCTGAAAATCCCGTCGTCTCGAACCGCCGCCTCGCGCGGAAAAGGCCGCAGCGGGAACCGCCTGCTGGCCAATGATCCGCTGGTGCGCATCGCACTGCTTAGTTTTCTCTGCGTATCGATGCTGGTGGTCGGAGTTTTTGTCTACTGGTATGTGAAGTACGACCGCATTATCGAGCAGCGTTTTCGCAGTCCGGTGTTTGCCGCTTCGGCCAAAATTTTCGCCGCTCCGCAAGTGGTCAGAGTCGGATCGAAAGTTACCGTCGCCAAGATTGCGGGCGAGTTGAGGCATGCTGGCTATTCGGAAAAGGCGGCCGATTCACCGCTTGGCAGCTATCACCTGAAAACCGGCTCGATTGAGATTCAGCCCGGGCCTGCGTCCTATCACAGTCCGGAGCCGGCGACCATTACCGTTGCCGATGGCGCGGTGACGAGCATCAACAGCCGCGTCTCGGGCGATCTTGCAGCCTACGAACTCGAGCCGCAAATGCTCACCTCGCTCTTCGATGCCGAGCAGCGCTCGAAACGGCAGCTCGTGAAGTACGACGAGATTCCGAAGGTCATGGTGGAGGCGGTTACATCCATCGAAGACCGCCGATTCTTTCAGCACAACGGAGTCAATTTCCTGCGGCTGGCCGAAGCCGCCTGGATCGATTTCACCCACCAGCGCCACCAGCAGGGCGGTTCGACGATCACCATGCAGCTTTCGCGGGCATTTTTCTTGAGCCCGGAGAAAACCTTCAAGCGCAAGATGATCGAAATGCTCATTGCCGTCGAGCTGGAGCAGAAATTTTCCAAGCAGCAGATTTTCGAGTTCTACGCGAATCGCGTCGATCTGGGGCAGCGCGGCTCGTTTACCATCTCGGGACTGGCCGAGGGCTCGCGCTCGTATTTCAACAAAGACCTCAAAGACGTCACCCTGCCAGAAGCGGCGCTGCTGGCGGGATTGATCCAGGCGCCAAGTTATCTTTCGCCCTATCGCCATCCCGAGCGCGCGCTCGAACGGCGGAACACTGTGATCGAGGCGATGGTCGATACCCACGACATCACCCGCGAGCAAGCCGACAAAGCGAAGGCGACGCCGCTGAAGTTGGCTCCGCCCAATGTTGAGGCGAGCGATGCGCCGTATTTTGTCGACATGGTGCGCGACACTGTCGTCGGCAAACTGAACGAGCACGAACTCAATGAGCAGGAGTATCGCATCTACACCACGCTCGATCCTGATCTGCAGCAGGCGGCGGCGCAGGCCGTCGAAACCGGCATGAAGCTGGTCGACGATCAAGTGACGAAGATGCGCACCCACAAGAAGAAAATCGGCAAGAACAAGTTTGAAACAACGGTCACGCCGGGCCCGCAGGCGCAGGTGGCGCTGGTCGCAATGGATCCGCATACCGGCGAAATCAAGGCGCTCGTCGGCGGGCGAAACTACGGCATGAGCCAGCTAAATCACGCGCTCGCCAAGCGCCCGACCGGCTCCATCTTTAAACCGTTTGTGTACGCGGCGGCATTAAATACGGCGCTCGACGGCTCGACAAGCGTGATGACTCCGGCATCCACCGTAACCGATCAGCCCTCGACCTTCACTTATGGCGACCAGATCTATGAGCCGCGCAATTATAAAGAGGAGTACCACGGTGACGTCACGTTGCGCTACGCGCTGGCGCTTTCCCTGAATAACGCCACCGTGAAGGTGGCCGAAGAAGTCGGCTACGACAAGGTTGCCGAACTGGCGAAAGCGGCCGGGATCGTCTCGGTCAAAGCCACTCCGGCGATGGCCCTCGGCGCCTACGATGCTACGCCCGTCGACATGACCGCCGCTTATACAACTTTTGCCAATGGCGGCGTGCGGCTTTCGCCCGTGTTCGTCAATTCGGTGCGCAATAACTCGGGCGACGTCATTGTGAATTTCGGCACCACTAGGGCGCAGGTGCTTGATCCGCGTGTCGCTTTCGTCATGACCAACATGCTCGAGGGGGTAATTAATTTCGGCACGGCTTATGGCGTGCGCGGCCGCGGATTTACCGCTCCCGCTGCGGGCAAGACGGGCACCTCGCACGATGGCTGGTTTGCCGGCTACACCAGCAATCTACTCTGCATCATTTGGGTCGGATATGACGATTACAGCGACATTCGCCTGAGCGGCGCGCAAACCGCGGCTCCCATCTGGGCGGAGTTCATGAAGAAGGCCGTGGCGCTGCCCCAGTATGACGACGTAAAGGTTTTCACCCAGCCACAAGGTGTGATCGACGTGCAACTCGATAAGATCACCAACCGCCTGGCGACCCCCGCCTGTCCCGATGATTACACGATCGCCTTCGTAGCTGGCACAGAGCCGCACGACACTTGCGACCAGAGCAGCGGGGTCAAGGGCTTCTTCTCTCGCGTCTTTGGCGGAAATTCCGAGAAAGCGCTGCCGCCGCCGGGCACTCCCGGGAACCCGGCGCCTGCCTCCGGTGTCCAACCATCTACAGAGGAGGAGGCTCAGAAGAAGAAGAGTCTCTTCGGCAAGATTGTGGGCGTGTTCCGGGGAGATAACGCCTCTTCGGACAAGGACAAGGATAAAGATAAGGCCGACAAACCGGCACCCGCGCCATCTAAGCCGGGTGACAGCGGCCAGCCGCCGCAATAGGTGGGCAATAGTTGGCGAAAAGCCTTCCGATTTCGCGGCCTCAAAAGTGCAAGCAACAGTTACAATGCCCGCTAAGTGGGTAGTGGGCAATTTGCAGGATCGTTAACCACCAAGGCCACTAAGGTACACGAAGGAAACGTATGAGACCAAAAGCCTTCGTGATACTTCGTGCCCTCTGTGGTTGAAGGTTTTAGGGGTTGGTCGCCAAGCTGCGTCCCCCTCTAAAAATGCCCTGAATCTCCGTAGATTTGTAGGTTCGGCCGGGGGTGGGATATGTTTTCCTGGATCCGCGTCAGCTCTCTCGCAGTTCCTCTCGCTTGTCTTCTCGTTGTCCCAGTTCACGCTCAAAGTTCAGAACAATTGGAAGTTGGCCCTCCGCCGCTTCATAGAGTCGAGCCTCCGCCTGCGCAGGCCTCGCCCGCTGAACTGGAGGCCCGTGGCGACGAACTGCGCACCGAGAAGAACTATCTCGATGCCGTCGACTACTACCAGGCCGCGCTGCGACGCGCGTCGGGGAACGCGACTCTCATCAATAAGATCGGTATCTGCCAGTTGATGATGCAGCACTATAAACTGGCGCGAAAGAGCTTCGAGCACGCCATCCACGCCGATCGCAACCATGCCGACGCCTACAACAATCTCGGGGTCACTTATTACGCCGTCCACAACTACAACGCCGCCATCAAGCAATACGAGAAGGCGGTGTCGCTAAAGAATGACGCTGCCTCGTTCTACAGCAATATGGGCACGGCGTATTTCGGCAAGAAGGAGTTCGAGAAGGCGATCCGATGCTATGAAAATGCGCTGGAGCTCGATCCCGAGATCTTCGAACACAGCTCGCACGCCGGGCTCCAGGCAAAGCTTCCATCGCCGGAAGACCGCGCTCACTATGATTATGTTCTCGCCAAGTTATTCGCCAGAACCGGCGAAACCGACCGCTCCCTGCACTATCTGAAGAAGGCCATGGAGGAGGGTTACGCGGGCATCAAGGCGGTCTATAAAGATAACGAGTTCTCGACCCTGCGCAAGGACCCGCGCTTCACCGAGTTGATGTCCGCGAAGACGCTTGCCATTTCCGATTAAGTCGCGGGCGGCGAATGAGTTACAAAAAATTAGAAATTTCCCGGCGACCCGCGAAACTTTCCCCGCGCCGGTGGGTTTGAGGCTGCATTGCTCCTGAAAACGACAGGGTGAGTAAGGAGAACGACCGCCCACCGGCTGCCAAACCCGAGCACGCCCCAAACCGGCAGCCGGCGGGCGATTTGAGCTGATCTTAACCCTAAGCCGATCGCTCAGCCCTTCGCAATATAGTCCTCGACCGCCTGATTCCACTTGCCCTGCGCCTTCAGGATGTACTCGACCGCGTCGCGCGCGGCGCCGTCACCTCCACCGTGCCGAGTCGTGCAATGTGCTTCAGCTTTGACCTCCGCGCGGGCATTCTTCACTGCGATGGCCAAGCCGCACATGCGCATCGCCGGCAGGTCAATCACGTCATCACCCACGAAAGCAGCCTCGGCGGCGGTGATTCCGTCTTTTTTCAAAATCTCGGCCAACACTCCTGCCTTATCCTGCACGCCCTGGTGGATGTGATCCATCCTTAGAGCATGTGCCCGCAGGGCGACCGCTTCGGATACACGCTTGGTGATGATCCCGGTTTTAATCCCCGCCTGCCGCGCTAGCGAAATAGCGGTGCCATCATGTGCGTGGAAGCCCTTAGCTTCGATCATGCTGGTGGTATGACCTTCTCGCGGGAAGCCGGGCGCGGAGCGTTCCAACGCACTCGGCTCAGCGCTATGCGGGCCGCCGGGAGCGGGAAAAATCCATATCGTGCCGTCGGTAAGAACGCCGTCGACGTCGAAGATGATCAGTTTAATTTTGCGGGCGCGGGCGGCAGCGGAAGGTTTAGGCATTGGCGAGATTTTAGCAGGCGGGCCCAAGGACGGTTCACGACTGCGCCACACATTGTAATGCGTAAAGGCCTACACATTTCTGCTTCCACTGCGGCCGTTATCAGATGAGAGTTTTCGAGACAAGGGATGTCTCGAATGCGCCGAAGCTTCGCAGCCTCGCTATGGCGTCAGGCCGCCAGACGCTGGAGAATCGTCTTGCCCAGTTTCTGCGCTTCGCCAAAAAATTTCTGGTATTCCAGAAAAATACGGTTCAGCTCGAGCGACTGATCGGCACTAAGCTTTCGCCGCAACATCATATCGCGCACGTGCACGGGATTGGGCAGGGTCGCTTCTTCGGCAAGCTCTTCGAGGGCGGTTGATGGATTGTAGTGATACATGGATACATTCTAGTGCTAGTGGCGCAATTTCTCAGCACGAGCATGAGGCACCACTCATGCGGCCCCACTAAAGATAGTCGATTTCAGATTCCTTCGTGAACCTTTGTGCCCTCTGTGGTGAACGCTTTTGGGCAGTTCCTCCGTCTAGAGACGTTTGATTCTAGCGAACCAGGCTGGCGCGCCGTTGTTGCCGTGGAATCTCGTGTGAACCCGGTCCGGTTCGAGGGAAACGACATTCCATCCATGGCTGGACTTGAAGGCCCCTCTCAGCTCTTCCTGACGGACGGGGTGTGGGCCAGTGTCGGGACCACCGTCACTGAAGCACAACACATAGAGGATTGCGTCGCGTTCCGTCACCGACGCCAGACTCGCCACGTATGCTGGCCGCTCCTCGCCGTTAAAGGTGTGGAACAATCCGCAGTCCAGCACCGTCTGAAACTTGCGCCCCAGACGATCCAATTGGAACGCGTCAGCCACAGCGAACTCAACCTTGATTCCACCCTCGTTTATGCGCTCGCGAGCCTTCTTTCGGGCGATCGCCACCGCCGTCTCAGCCACGTCGACGCCCAGAACGGACAATCCCGCTGGCACTCCCGCCGACACGGCTAACGAGGCGATGTGAAGAGCATTCTCGCCGGTCCCGCAGCCTGCATCGAGCACAGCTCCCGCGAATCCGCCTTCGGATGCCAAACGCACGACCACTGGCTGCGGCCGGCCAATATCCCAAGGCGCAGGGCCGTCGAGGTAGGACGCATCCCAGGGCAGTCCCGTCATTCGTTCGTGACTGGTTGGGCGTCGGCCACGGGACGGATCGTGGGCATGGGTTTCTGATCGCTCCGACAAGTTTATTCCTCTCTTGTAATTTGTTTTTCCGCTCATCCTAGCACGCCAGCCCCCAGGTCTTGGCTATGCTTCGCCCGTAAACTCCCAACCTTGACAGTATGTGGCTATCTTCTTATGGTTGCTATCCGATATCGTTGACCCATCATGAATATTGTTAAGGCTACGAAGAAGTATGAGGATTGGCTGCGGCAGCGCATCCGCATCGTGGAACCTGATCTGCGCTTCAAGCATGAGCAGATGGCGCTGGCTCTTTTTCCGTTTTTTCGCGGAACCTTCTATCGCTGGGCGCAAGTCTGGCCAGAGGTGTGTGCGAACCTGGATCGGGTGCCGCATATTCTCTCGGTCGGCGATCTTCACGTCGAGAACTTTGGCACCTGGCGCGACACTGATGGACGGTTAGTGTGGGGCGTTAACGATTTCGATGAAGCGTGCTTATTTCCCTACACCATGGATCTGGTGCGGCTAGCAACGAGCGCGTTGCTCGCGGCGCGGGAAGAGCACCTGACGCTGAAGCCGAAAGAATCGGCCGAGGCCATTCTGGAGGGATACGAGCGCTGCATGGAGCAGGGTGGCTTGCCGT
This sequence comes from uncultured Acidobacteriaceae bacterium, assembly GCA_963800565.1. Taxonomy (GTDB): domain Bacteria; phylum Acidobacteriota; class Terriglobia; order Terriglobales; family Acidobacteriaceae; genus Acidiflorens. The sequence goes on along the minus strand of CAWDBM010000003.1, from coordinate 344,867 downwards.
TTATTCTCGGCGAGCGACACATATGGCTGCGCGCAATCGCCGAGAGCAAGCTGCGGGATCCTGAGGTTTTCTGGGCGAAAATGGATCGGCTCCCGACGGTGAAGGGAGAGATCCCGGAAAGCGCCCGCGAGGCGATCGAGCATCTTCTGCCGGAACGTGGAATCCCGTATCGGCTCGCACGGCGCCGGGCGGGCATGGGTAGCCTGGGCCGGGTGCGGCTGGTAGCAATTGCGGAATGGAAGGGCGGACGGGTGGCGCGGGAAGGCAAGGCTCTCACCGCGTCAGCCTTGCAATGGCTTCATCCGGATCGGGTGCCGGCCGAGATTTTGTATCAGGCTATTCTCCGGCGGGCCGTTCGCTGTCTCGATCCTTATGTGCAGTTGCGAGGGCACTGGATCGTGCGCCGCCTGTCGCCCCATTGTTCGCGCATTGAACTGGAGGCGCTCGGCACCAGCCGCGGCGAATGCCGTCTGCTGGAGGCGATGGGGTGGGAGACGGGGAATATTCACGTGGGTACGGAAGAAAAGCGGCGGGCAATCTTAAAGGACGTACGCGGGCGGAAAGCAAATTGGCTGATTAACGCCGCAGAGAAGATGGCCGACGCCGTGGAAAAAGATTGGCGAGTATGGAGGGAGCGCTGGCAGAGCTAGACTCTGCCAGCGCCTTATTGGAGCGACAGTCCGTGCGTGGACCGCGTTTGATCGGAAAGATGAAATTCGAGGGCATGCGGTTGATTTTCATCCCCGATCGTGATCAAGGCATCGACAATACATTCCAAAGCAGCGGCGGAACCTGACCATACTCGCGAAAACGATTCGCGATGGACGGCCAGTTCGCCGAGCAAGCGACCCACCGCGTCAGGCCCAAGATCGACGTCGGCCAAATTCGGATCACTGCCGATCGGCAGCGGTGGGTCGTAGGTAGGGGGAAGCCGAAGGCTGGCCTGGTTCAGCCAGTGGCCGATGAGAGTTTTCAAATGCGGCCGGCAGCAAACACTCCGCATATCTTTCTGCGTCGCCAGCGAGGCATGCCAGGTGAGAATCTTGAGGCGGTCAAGCCAGCGGTTTTCCACCACCAGGAACCATCCCTTATGGCGAAACGTATCAAGCCCGCAAACGCAACACGCCGCGCGTTTTGTGATTGGGTAATTCATCAGCTTACCCATCACGCTAATAACCGTTGGCCGCAGCGCGGATGAGGAAGTTCGGCCTCGCTCGCTCAGTGAGCGGGACCGTCATCATCCCTTGGGTGGAATCGAAACGCAGCGTGAAATGAGTGGCGCAGGCGGCGCACAGCCAGAAATGTTCTCGACGCCTTACTTTTCGCCGGCTTCCGTCGAAAGCTGCTTGATCAGAGGGATAAGTTTCCGCCAGAAACAGCTTCCCTTAGCGAAGCGAAAGGAAGGGAACGGCGCAGGTTGGGTTTGCGCATTTTTGCAACATGGGCTGGGTCCAGTCTTTTCTGTGGTCGGAGTTTTAGCCAGAGAGCGCTACCAACAGAAGCACGTACGAGGCCGAACGGCCGTTGTGCAACAAGAATTTACTAACCAGTCATTGCAGCAAGTTAGCGAAGCAATCTGACCGTCCGGATAATCCACTATAGGTTATGCCGCCGGAGAACAGTCACGGCCGACGAAGGGCCGTCATTCCCGTCAAAGCAACGCCGCCGATTTGAAGAACCGCCGAGCGATCACTCGAACGTCATCGTGGCGTTTGCGAACGGGGTCACTCGCCGCGATGCTCCCGAGAGTGCCAAGCCCCGGTGGATTTCGAGAGGCGCTACCGCACCATCCATGTGGAGGCGGCGATGAGAGCCCCAGCCATCGCCATAAACAGCCCGAGATGCCAGTAAATTCGTCGGCCCGAGAGCAGGGTAATGGAGGTGATAACCAGGGCGATCTCCATGAAGACTTCCGAAAGATCGAAGCGGTCGGCTTTGCGATGCGTGAGCGCGAACTCGCGTTCGAGCTCGTGGCCCTTGGCTTCGAGCTCCTTCTTTTCGTCTTTATAACGGTCCGCTTCGCCCCGCGATTTCTCCTCAAACTTGGCTGTGCCCTCAGCGTCCTTGGACGCAACCACGCTGGCCAGATCGGCGAATAACTCATCGGTGTGCAGGCGGATATTCTTGGCCTGATAGTAAGCCCACTGATCCGTGACCTTATTTTGCAGGATGATTTCTTCGGTATGAGTGCGATGGCCGAGCAGCGATACCGTCGCCACCAGCACCGCCAGCACGGCCATGGTCACCGTGACGGGCGCCATATCCGGATGCTCGCGCGCACGTTCGGCGTGTTCCTGCAATTCGTTGAGTTCTTCGCTCATATTATGCGGCTCCGACTAGTGGGTCACGTTTAGTCAATCTTCGGGCAATGGTGCAGTTTTATGCGACACAGTTCGAACCTCGAACCACGAAGGACACCAAGGACCACGAGGCATTGGCTTACAGATTTCCTTCGTGAACCTTACTGACCTCTGTGGTTATTGATTTCGCAAACTGCACCAAAACCCGATTGCCCCACTTGTGACCTTTGAGGATAAATCAATTAGCCTATTCTCCCATTACTTTAATGATGACCCGCTGGTCCCGCTGTCCGTCGAACTCGGCGTAGAAAATCTGCTGCCAGGGGCCGAAGTCGAGTTTGCCGTTAGTGACCGGCACGATGACCTCGTGGTGGATGATCAGCGACTTGAGGTAAGCATCGCCATTATCTTCGCCGGTTTGGTGATGATGGTAATTCTGCCGAAAAGGCGCGAGCGTCTCCAGCCATTGGTCGATGTCTTTGATCAGCCCACTCTCGTTGTCGTTGACATAGACTCTGGCAGTGATGTGCATCGCGGAGACGAGAATCATGCCGTCCTTGATTCCAGACTTCTTGAGCGCGCTCTCCACCTGCGGAGTCAGGTGGACATAAGCGTGCCTGGTTTTCGTATGCAGAGTCAGGTATTCTGTGTGGAATTTCATGTTCCAACATTTACCACGGGCAGTCGTTGTCCTGGACAGGAATTTCCCGCCGTCTCCGAAAGCTGCTGACCGGACGAAACTTATTTACTGTCGCTGGGTTGTAGTCAAGAGCTTCGTATCTCTCGCGGAAGTAACATCGAAAGTAACCATGGAGGAGTAGCGAATGAATCTGCGTAACCTGAAGGCATGTGTCCTGTCGAAGTGGTCCCTTTTGCTGGTTCTTCTCACCATGACCGCCGTTGCTTCGGCTGGCGGACCTCCGAAAGAGGAGCACAATTCCGGTGGTAGCAAACCCGCGTCCCACTCCGCTCCGGCGAAAAGCGGCGGTGGTCACGCGCAGGGCGGACACGAAGCGCAAGGTGGGCACGCCGCGCAGGGCGGACACGAAGCGCAAGGCGGGCACGCCGCGCAAGGTGGACACGCTACCGAAGGCGGACACAACGCGCAAGGCGGGCATACCGCGCAAGGTGGACACACCGCCGAGGGCGGGCATACAGCGCAGGGCGGGCACACAGCCCAGGGCGGCCAAGGCGGACATAACGCGCAAGGCGGGCATAACGCACAAGCTGGTCACGGGCCGCAAGGCGGACACACGGCCGCAGGCGGACACACGGCCGCGGGCGGACATGCGGGCGCCGCCGGTCATACTCCGGCAGGAACCAGGAACGTTGCTTTGCGAGGTGGTGGTTCCGCGAGCGTCCGCTCCAACGGACAGATTCGGTCGATCAATCGTAACGGCATGCACATCACTAACGGCCTGCATGGCGGACGCACCGTAGTCGGCACGCACAACGGAGCGCGCGTAGTGAACACCGGCGCCCACGCCGGCTATGTGCAGCGTCCCTACCGCAATTTTGGCGGCCACGCCTATTATTCGCGCACCTACTACAACAACGGCCACTACTATTCCGGCGTCTATCGCGGCTACAACTGGCACGGTCATATGTATTACGGCTACCATCCCGGTTTCTGGTATCACCCCGGATTCTACGGCTGGGGTTACCATCCTTGGGGCATCCACCTCGCCTGGGGCGTAGGCCTGTGGGGTTGGGGAGGAGCGCCGTGGTATGGCTACTACGGCGGCTGGTTTGCACCGTACCCCTACTATGCCGGGCCCGCGTTCTGGCTCACGGATTATCTGATTGCAGCCCAATTGCAGTCTGCCTATGCAGCCCGCCAAGCAGCAGCGGCCGATGCAGCGGCGGCGAGCTACGGAGACGACGGTGGATATCCTCCATCATCGGCTTCCGGTTCGGCCACCGTAGGACTGACTCCCGAGGTCAAACAGGCAATCGCCGACGAAGTGAGCGCCCAGTTGGCCGCGCAGCAAGCGCAGGCGAATCAGGATGGCGGCTCTGGCGGCCAGGCATCTGCGTCACCGTCGTCAGCACCATCGGCGGCTCCCGCTTCATCGACCGACGAAGTTCCTCCTGCGCTTGATCCGGCGCGGCGGACCTTTGTCGTCGACAACAATCTCACCGTCGTCGCGAACGGCCAGGAATGTGGTCTGACCGGGGGCGACGTCCTCACCCGACTGAGCGATACCCCGGCCGCCGACGACACCGTTAGCGCGAGCGTCTCGGCAAGCAAGAAGTCGGATTGTGCCGCCGGCCAAACCGTAGCCGTGAAAGTGGACGACTTACAGGAAATGCAAAACCACTTCGCGGAGCAACTCAACAACGGCCTCGGCGAACTGGCAAAAAAACAAGGCACCGACGGTATGCCCAAAGCGCCGGATACCACCACCACAGCATCCGACGTACCGCCTCCGCCGCCCGATACGACGGCAGAGAAGACGCTGCAAGACCAGCAACAGGCAGCCGATCAAGCCGAAGCGGATGCCAAGCAGCAAGCCGCAGGCTCACCCGGCGGGAATTAAATAAAAGCAAGGTGCCCCGTCCTGGTGTCTGCGCTCCATGCAGACACAGGGCGGGGATTTTGAATTCCTACCCCGCGCCATTCCCCTCAATCTAAGTTGTCATCCTGAGCGAAGCGAAGGACCTATGTGCTTCGTTCGCATCACGAAACTCTTCCCTTAGTTTCGGGACCAAGTCCCGGCTCCATTCTTTAGGCACGATATCCGACATCATATGATGCTATAATCAGTGCCATGAGAACCACCGTGGCGCTCGATGATGATCTCCTGCGCAAAGGCCAAGAGTTCACCGGAGTAGCCGAAAAAACCGCCCTCATCCGCGAAGCCCTGAAGGCCCTGATCGAGCGCGAGAGCGCCCGCCGCCTGGCGTCCCTCGAAGGCACCATGCCGAAATTGAAAAACATCCCCCGCCGCCGGCCAGGGACAGGAACGAAGAAGACAGGAACGAAGAAGAATTGATTCTCGCGGACACTTCGATCTGGATCGACCACTTCCGTTCCGGAAATAAAGAATTGCGAAGGCTTCTGAACCAAGGCCAAATCGTAATCCATCCCGCAATCATCGCCGAACTGGCGCTAGCCTCTCTGCGCGATCGTAAGAAGACGTTAGCGTTGCTCGACCTCTTGCCCCAGGTGCAAGTAGCCCAACCAAGCGAAGTGCGGAGAATGATCGAGGCTCGCCATCTCTACAACCTGGGCCTCGGGCTAACCGACGCTCACCTGATAGCCTCAGTCTTCATCAATCCGTCGACGCTTCTGTGGACACGAGATAAGCAGCTGCGGGAGGCCGCGGAAGGGCTTGGCATTCGCGCAGGCCTAGCTTAGAGAATGTGAAGAAAACAGCTGGGGAACATGCGTCCGTGCCCACCTTGTCCCTCCTCGTCTGCTGCGCTCAGACGCGTTAACATTGAGACATGATAGATGGTCTTACGCCGCTGGCGTTTTCCGTTTATTCCGGCAGGGGTGTTTATGCTCTGTTGCTTGGCTCCGGCGTCTCTCGGGCAGCTGAAATTCCAACGGGCTGGGAAATCAGCCTCGATCTTATTCGCAAAGTGGCCGCCATCGAACGGGAGGATTGCGAGCCCGATCCTGCGCAATGGTATTCGAGGCGGTTCGGCCATGAGCCCGACTACTCGGCTCTTCTGGAGAAAATGGCGGTAACCCAAGCCGAACGAACGAATGCTCTTCGTGCATACTTTGAGGCTACCGTGGAGGAACGCGAGTCCGGTAAGAAGATACCCACTCTCGCGCACAAGGCAATTGCTCGATTAGCTTCGCAAATATTACATCCGAATCATAATCACGACAAACTCACCGGTTAATCGAGCAGGCGCTCTGAAGCGGAATCGTAGTCCCACTGTTATGTATGGCCATGGGGAGCTGCTCGCCCACTCTGCACGGTCATCAAAGTACACGGGATACAGGACATGCGGCTGCAGAATACTACCGAGGAGCTCACAGCTTGACCCTAAATAGACAGCTTTGGATCGACTTCATGAATACGGATTAAGCATTTCCGGTTGGTCTGCGACATGGGAGCAGCACGAGGTCCGCTCTTCTAGGTCGGCGAGTCGAAGATACTGGTAACCGGCTACAGATCTTCTCCAGAAGCTATGTTTCGTACGAAGGCGAGAAATCGAACGATTCCTAAGTTCGCTGGCGGAGCAGGTCGATGCGCTTGAGAGATTTAGCGCCCCTCATCCCCTGTCCACCGCGATAGCCACTGCTTCATTGAAGAACTTATCGTCGAGGACCATTTTCGGACTGAATCGTGAGCTTGTTACGGGGGAGGTTGAGCGACCGGTCGCCGCGCTATCGCCGCTCTCCGTCCAAATGCCGACGTTCCATGTGAGGTCTTTCTCGCTCGCGTAAAACTCTACGAGAACAGCATGGAAATGCTGCCGGCACTTATAGCCACGGTTGCTACCGGGGAACCGTGAGCCAAGCAGAATGTCTTGAGGCAATCAAGTCCAGAATGGTCGACATCTCTCCACGACGGGCGGAAATCCGCCGCTTGTTGATCCTTCACGTGAGCGGGTCATTGGTTCCAAGCCGAGAGGATTTCGCGAAGTACGGCGTTGGCGGCAGCTGAAGTTGTTTTCGTTCAGGTGTTGGACGGGTGCTGAGCTTTCGCTTGCACAATCAGTCAGCGGGCGGTCAGTCTTCCATTTCAAACCCCAGAGCGTGCCTCCAAGCTCTGCTTGGACGGACTTCGCTCGGCATCTGCGTCAACGCTGGAACAGCCGGTCGATCCGCTCTCCCACGTGATCATGCGTGAGATGTTCGCCGCGCTCCAGCGCGGCCTCGCTCAACTGGACGGCTTCGTTTAATCGGGACTCTTCAGGCGAAAAACCGGCGGAACGCTTCCTGGGCCAGAGCATCCGCATCGCGATCCCCGCTGCTTTTTCTCGGAGGCCAGTTCTCGCGAGTTGATGCTGCTGTCGGGCAGTCAGATGTACTTCCATAAGCGCAGTCCAAGCGCGCAACCTCTACCTTTCTTAATAACGGCGGACCACTTTTACGGCTCCCATCACTGTGCGTGCAATTCCCGCAGCCCATGCTGACGCCGCACCTTAATCTTGCTCTCGTCTTTTCGGGCCTGCGCGAGATCATACGCGAGCTGCATACGCAACCACGTTTCCGGCGTGCTGCCAAATGCCTTCGAGAGCCGGATTGCCATCTGGGGGCTGATCCCCGACTTGCCGTGAATGACGTTGTTGAGCGTTTGCCGGGTGACGCCGAGGACTTCCGCTCCCTCGGTGACAGACAGGCCCAAGGGCTCAAGACACGCGGCTCGAATGCTGCGTCCGGGATGCGGAGGGTTTTTCATCGGCATGGTGTTTTGCTCCTTAGATTTGCTTGTCTAGTGGTAGTCGGTCAGTTCAACATCAACGCATCTGCGCCGTCGAAGCGAAAGATAATACGCCAATTCGCTCGCACCGTGACCGACCAAAAGCCTTTCAGTCCGCCCTTCAACGGATGCAGACGATAACCGGGTAGGTTCATCGCCTGCGGCGTATCAGCCTTGTCGAGCCGGCCGAGAATGTCTTCAACCGCATCGAGCAAATCGCGGCGTATTCCGCTGCGGTCATCGCGCTCGTAAAGTCGCTTGAGGCCGCGATGCTGTGAAACTCCTGATCATTAGAATACACCGTAAAGTGTAAATTGTCACTTGTCACTCTCGCGCGTCGCCCCTCCCAAATACATCTCACTCATTTATCACATCCGCCCAGTGAGCGCCATCACAGACCCGCCGTTCGCCATGCCGCAAAATGAAGATCTCTCCGTCGGGTGAGACAACCTCAACGCCGCACAGCGCTGAGGTCAGCGATCTTTGATAACAAGTCAACGCCAGCGTGCCACTTCCTTCCTAGCTCACCCCCAAATCGCTAAATCCCGCCCCTGTGATTCCCAATTCGGGAGGATTCTGAAGCTAAGTCTATATTTGTGAATAGTTTATATAAAATGCCGGGGGGGGGTATAAAACCTAAATCAACTTCCTACCGCATCGACTCTTCAATCTCCGAGATCCAATCCGGACGCTTCAACACTTCGCGTGGCTTCGGTCCATCGGCAGCGCCGACGATTCCGTCGCGTTCCATCAGGTCGATAAGATGCGCAGCGCGCCCATAGCCAATGCGCAAACGGCGCTGCAGCAGGGAAGTCGAAGCTTTGCCAAATTCAATCACCAGCCGCACTGCATCATTGAAAAGCGGATCATTATCGTCGGCGGAGATTTCTCCGCTATCGTCGGCTCCATCAGCAGAGGGTTCGCGATCTTCTTTCGGCGTCTCCAGGAATTTCTCCTGATACTGCGCTTGCCCTTGCGCCTTCCAGAATTCGACAACCGCAGCAATTTCTTTTTCCGTCACATAAGGAGCATGCAACCGATGCACGCGCGCCGATCCCGAAGGGAGATAAAGCATGTCGCCCTTGCCGAGAAGCGATTCCGCGCCATTCGCGTCGAGAATGGTGCGCGAATCAACCTTAGTCGCTACGCGGAATGACACACGAGCAGGGAAATTGGCTTTGATCAATCCTGTGATTACATCAACCGATGGACGCTGCGTCGCCAGCACTAAGTGAATGCCAACAGCTCGCGCCATCTGCGCGAGACGAGTTATCGACTCTTCTACATTGTTGCCATCAAGCATCATTAAGTCGGCTAACTCGTCGATGATGATGACGATCTTCGGAATCGGACCATCTTCCGGATTCGTCTGGTCGCTAAACAAACTCGGAGTGTCGTCGAACAGGCGATTGTAACTATCGATGTTGCGAACGCCCTTGGCAGCCAGCAGTTTCAGTCGCCGCTCCATCTCGCGAACCGCATTGCGCAAAGCATTTGCCGCGAGCTTTGGCTCAGTGATAATCGGCGTATAAAGATGCGGAACGCCTTCATAATTACCTAACTCAAGCCGCTTCGGATCGACTAACACCAGTCTTACTTCATCGGGCGTCGACTTATAGAGAATCGACATGATCATGGCATTGATGGCCACGCTCTTGCCCGTTCCGGTCGAACCAGCGATAAGAAGGTGAGGCATGCCCGCTAAGTCGGCGGCCGCGATGCGTCCGTTGATGTCTTTGCCCATCGCCAAGGTGAGCTTCGATTTGGTGCCGAGGAACTCCTGCGACTCTATGTTCTCGCGCAGCCAAATAATCTCGCGATCGCGGTTCGGCACCTGAATGCCGACTGTGCTCTTTCCCGGCATGCGTTCGACGAGAATGCTTTCCGCGCGCAGCGCTAAGCAGAGATCGTCGGTGAGTCCGATGATGCGGCTGTACTTGATTCCAGCTTCGGGCTTGAACTCGAAGGTCGTGACGACTGGTCCAGGATTGATCTGCGTGACTTGGCCGAGAACGTCGAACTCCGCGTATTTCGCAGTCAGAACCTGAGCGATGAGTTTGAGCTCTTCTTCGTGCACTGCTTGCTGCTCGTCAGGACGATGCAGCAGGCTCGATGGCGGAAGCTTATAGCTGCCAGCGATCTTCGGCAGAGTGGTCTTCGCCTTGCGCTCGGAATCGGCGCGATCGCTCACTTCAACGTCGACGCCAGTAGCTTGTGCTTGCGCTGACGGCGCGGGCGTGAAGGCAGATTCGTCCTCCTCGCTCATGCGCTCGATGCCGGTTCGAGGAGCGACTGCCGCGCGAGCCGCGATCGGCGCAATTTCAGCGTCGGTTACATGCTGCGGCGAATCGCTATCCGTCGACTCGTTGTTCCGCGACTCGCCCCGCGAAGTTTCCTGCCGCTGATTCTCAGCGCGCTGGCGCGCTGGCACGAGTTGCGCAGTGACGACTGGCTTCTCGGCGCGGCGCTTTTCCAGTTCCTTCTGCTGACGCTTGCGCTCGCGCTCGTCCTGCCAGTCTTTGAAGCGCTCTTTTAGCGCCACGACGAAGGCGAATCGCGTAGGCGCCCAGAGTTCAATCGCCGAGAACGAGAACGCGGTGGTGAGATAGAGCGCGACGGCCAGGACCGTCGTGCAGACAATGTAGGCGCCCGCGACATTGAGGTAGCGGATTAAGACGTCTCCGACGATGCGGCCGACGAGGCCTTCGATGGGGATCGAACCCATCCAGCGCAGATGGCCGGGAAGAATGGCAAGCAGCGCGGGCACAAAAAGCAGCAGCCAGATCGCGCCGAGCGTTTTGGCGATGGGCGACTGCACCGCGCGCGAGCGGAACCAGCGCGCTCCGAGCATCACCATCAAGACGGGCAGCAGAAACGAGCCAACACCCCAGAATTGCAGGACGAGGTCGGAGAGATAGGCTCCGAGGATGCCGATCCAGTTGCGGGCAGCGTGCGAACCGGTGAGGATGGAGGCGCTGTTCAGCGACGGATCGAGCGGCGAATACGACGCGAGTGCGAGAAAAAGGAGGAGCGCGGAGACGCACAACAGGAATCCGATGAGCTCGTTCAGTCGCCGGTTCCTGGTGGGCGAAAAAATCTTCGAGAAAAATGTCATTGGGCAGCGACGCGCCGCCGGAGCGAGATTCACCCCACAGCGTCGTTACGTGGCCAGAGCTTGATAATTATGCCAAGAAGGGAAGATTCGGGCAATGCGGGGAAAGGGACCGGGGTGGCGAGTTGGGTTCGGGCGAGGAGGAAGAGAAATGCGCTGCTGCATATGGGCAGTCGCCGACTTGTCGCGAGTCTCGGTTGTGTACAGGCAGGCGCGGACAAGCCACTGGCGCATTTGTTTCCCGGATAACGGCGAAGAGCATGGCTCCGGCGGAGCACATGTCGCGGCACATGTCATCGCGCTGATCTTCGCGTTAGCAACTGCTTACAACTTGAAAAGGGGCAGAGATTGTGATTTGGCGAGCCGGGAAACTGGTTGTTTCGGATATTTGTCCGAATTATCATACGTTTCTGTGCTGATCAGGGTGTATGTACGTTTGGCCCTAGCGAGTGTCGATTCCGAAACCAATAATGGCATTTACTTCAACCGGGTCGTTGCCCCGGAAGGCGGGCCGGAATTTCCAGCTATGCAGAGCCACCAGGATTTTGGAGGTAGTTTCGGCGGCGCCGGGTTCGAGAACTTTGAGGTCTTTCAGGTCGCCGGAGCGATCGAGGGTGCAGGCGATTACTACGTGGGTGGGACGGAGTCCCTGCGGGAGATCTTTGTGCATGGGCTCGGGCGCGCTCAGAGCCTGGCCGGAGGGATGGGTCGCCGATGAGGGATCGGCATACTGCATTACGGCCGTGCCTAGCGACGTCTCGATGTAAATCGAGTAGTTGCGATCACCTTTCAGAACGCCGTAGTAGTTAAAGACTCCGCCGGAGCGCGGCGTGGCTTCGATGGTGATTCCCGACCCGGTGTGATTGCTAGTTGAGGAACGGCCAGGGCCTGTGGATGCGTCGCCAGTCGGGGCTCCGAAGCTGGGGAGAGTGATGGTGGTGGTGCCTCCCTGGACGGAGACTCCGGGCATGGCGGGCGTGCCTGTAGTGCCGGCGCCTGCGCCGCCCTGGCCGGGATAAGGCGAGATCCCCCCGCGGGCGTTGGGATCGGAGCCGCGTCCAGTACCTTCTCTGCCCGCGCCGGATCCTTCCCCTTGCAGGCCACTGCCGGGGCCATTGCCTTTGCCGATGCTGGCTCCGCCACCGCTTCCGCCGAGCCCGCTCTTTGAAGTGCCACTCGGCGACATGGCGATGGCGCCGGGTTCGGATGAATTCGGTAAGCCCACTTTTGTTCCGGGCTGGCTGGAGATGACTACGCCGTTGCCCGCGGCGTTGCCTGCGTTCGCGGGCGGAGCCGACGGAGAACTTAAGTCGAGTTGCGCTCCCGCGCCGGCGCCTCTATTGCCTCGTCCGCTGCCGGAGAGAGCTTTGCCTCCGCCGAGAGTGGGCGGAGGTGGTACGACGGTGGCGGAGCCCAAAAGCGATCCTGCGGATCGCGTAGCAGACTTTCCCGAGCCTCCCGCGCTTGCTTCGGTTGCTTCAATGCCGGCTGGAGGCGGGATGATTTGCGGCGTCAGCGTTGCTCCGCTTGATCTTGATAAGGCGCCTCCGCCCGATGCGGAGGGTGGTAGAGGGACGGGCTTGGCGCGCAGATCCCCGTTGGCGGTCGCTCCCCAACTGTTGAGATCGCGGCTAACTTGTGACGGCGGCGGCGCGACTACTACGGGCGCGGGCAAAGTGAGCTTGTGCGTGGAGGAGACGTCGCGCTGCGGCGCAGAGACCGGCGGCGGAACTACTTCGACAGTTTGCGTTATGGGAGTGCGGGAGCTAGCGAGGTCGCGCGGCGTGTCGCGCGGGGCGGGCGCAATTATGGTCGGCGTTAGCGGATCTGCGGCTCGCATTTTGTCGCGCGCGATGTTGGGCGCGGGCGGGACTACAGCGGCGTTCAACGTTGGAGACGTGCGCGAACTGGAACGAGAAACGTCGGGCGCTGGCGGGATGATGCTTGGAGTGAGGCTGTTGGCGTTGCGCGTTTTCAGGTCCGAATTCAGCTCGGGCGTCGGCGCGACTGGAGCCACCGTCGGCAGAGCGGGCGCGATGAGCGACGAGCGCAAGCCTTCGGATGGAGGCGGTCCGGGCGTCGGTTTAAAGGCTAGCAAGTTGGCTACGGCAGAATCGGAGTGCGGCAGGTTGACTTGCGGAGCGTCGACAACTTTTTCGCTCGACTTGTCGCCGCGCGCTACGCGGATGGCTTGCGTGCGATGGTGGGCTTGCTGTCCGCCGGCGCGTCCCGATTTGCCCGACTGCGCGCCGCCGCGATCCTGCGTCTGCGGGAGTTCGTCGCCGGAATAATAGATGACATCCCATTGCGGTCGCGTTGGTGGAGGCGGGATTTCGAGGCTGACGAAGCGTTCGGGGAGCACGATGATGGCGATGAGCAGCAGGCACTCGAGCAGCCACGAGATGAGGATGCCGCGATAGGGAAAGATGCCAATGGGCGCTTCTCCAGCGAGGGCTTTCGGAGAGCGCGTGAGGGCGGGGCGCAAGGCGGATTTGAATTCGTCCCATGGAGACGACCATTCGACCAGCAGCCGCGGCGGATCAGGCCACTGCTCGGCGATGCGGGCGACCTCGGGTGTCGTGATGACGGCGGACATTGATTCTGGGCTGCGTTGCTTCCGGGGGATTAGTCATAGTGTGCCAGAAAAGAGGGCTGATTTCGCGGTCACTTCAGTGTTTTTTTGGTCTTTCTTTCTGTGAGGCAGTGGGGATGGCTTCACAAGGAGGGACGTTTACCAGACGCCGCCCCATCCTCTCTTACCGCTGGTCTATTGAAATCATCGAGTTAGGCAGATTAAATCATATGGAGTTTTGAGTGCTCTCGCCTGATTGCAGCAGTTACCTCGAGGCCCGCCCGATACGGTAGCAACTACTGTACATGTTCTCGACCAGCACACAGGCGGACAACGCATACTCGCCCGTCCCTCCGCATTCGGGGAAAAACAAAGCCCGAAGGAAAAATCTGTGCTTTAATGGCACGGCGATGGAAACCGCGATTGTTTATGAGGCCGAAAATGAAAAAGGTAATGCGGCTAGTACTGCCCGACCCGGGAAGTGAGCCGCGCTCCAGCAGCAGGAAGCTTGTCACAATCGGTGTTCTCTACCTCTGCTTGCTTTTCGCAGCGGGAGCAGCCGCGCAGCAGGCAATAACTGGGGTTGTGGATAGCAAGAACCCCACCTTCACCACGTTCGATGTTCCAGGGGCAGGCACGGCCCCCGGTCAGGGGACTAACCCTATCGGAATTGACGCGGCAGGGGCCATCTCGGGAAGCTACTCTGATGCGAGCAGCGTGTATCACGGCTTCGCGCGTGCTAAGGACGGGTCGGTTACCACCTTCGATGCCCCGGGCGCAGGCGCGGGCGCATATGACGGAACCTACCCCAACGACGCCAATCCAGCGGGGGTTATCACGGGATTCTACCTTGACGCGAGCTTTGTCTCTCACGGCCTCGTGCGTGTTAGCAACGGCACGATCACCACCTTCGATGCTGTGGGCGCGGGCACCGGGGTCGCTCAGGGAACTACGGCCAACGGCATCAACGCGGCGGGGATTATTACAGGAAGCTACCTGGACGCGAACTATGTCTCTCACGGGTTCCTGCGTGTTAAGAAAGGCACGATAACCCCATTCGATGTTCCGGGTGCAGGCGCGGGCGCGTATCAGGGAACTGCCGGCTACAGCATCGATGCGGCGGGGACCGTCGCAGGAAGCTACATTGACGCGAACAATATGTCTCACGGCTTCGTCCGTGTCAAAGAAGGCACGATAACTACCTTCGACATTCCGGGCGCAGGCACAGGCGCGTATCAGGGAACCTTCCCAGACTACGGCACCAGCCCGGCAGGAGATGTCACGGGATACTACATTGACGCGAGCGATGTGAATCACGGCTTCGTGCGCGCTGCCAGTGGCACGATAACTACTTTCGACGTTCCGGGCGCGGGCGACGGTCAGGGGACCGTCCCCAACGGCATCAACCAGGCGGGAGTTGTCGCAGGGGTCTACAGTGACGCGAACTTTGTGTATCACGGCTTCGTGCGCGCTGCCAATGGCACAATAACTGCCTTCGATGCTCCGGGTGCGGGCACCGGCGCCCGTCAAGGGACCCTCCCTACCAACATCAACGCAGCGGGGACCATTACAGGGAGCTACCAAGATGCGAGCAGCGTGTATCACGGTTTCTTGCGGACGCCCTGAGCCGCGATTCGATGCTGGCGTGACGACCAAGGCCGAAAACCTGAGATCTGCTGAAGGTCACCGCGACTCTCACTAACGGATCGCACATCGCTGCGTGCGGATCAACGGTCGTACCATCGCAGTTAGCATTGACCTCCAAAAAGGCGAAGCAAAAACACAAGCTTGTGAAATCGGGGTTTCAACACCTATCGCACGGCATAACGATACCCTCCTGAAGAATTTGTTTCGATGTTGGGACTCCGCTGCAGCTTGCCGCTAGTATGCTGCAGTGTGATAGAAAATTGGTCCCGCGCCGCTGTTTGTGTCGTGTACCTCCACGATCGTGGCTCCGGCCACTGCGACCCGCGGCGCTTCACCGCTGTCATATTTCGACACCTTTTTTGCGAATTTGACAATCCCACTCGACTGCAATGCTGCCGTCTGGTTCTCCAGCGAACCATCTCCGCTGGCCACCTGATGCACCTCAATCACGGTCGGTCCGGAGGCCGATACGGAGGGAGCGAGGCCACTACTGTCATACTGAAACCCTGCTGTGGCCCACACCACCGAACCATTGGCCCGGATCTCGGCGGCGTGGTACCACAGAGGTCCGACACCGGCGTCTACCTGATGCACTTCGACGATCGTCGATCCCGCAACCGCCACGGATGGTGCCGCTCCGGTGTCATATTGAGATGGATTCGCAGACCACTCGACAACGTTCGACCGGAGCTGGCCGGTGTGATACCAGAGCGGACCGACTCCGGTGCCTCCCTGGTGCACCTCCACAACACTCAGTCCATCCGCTGCCACCGAAGGTGCCAGGCCATTGTCATACTGCTCAGCACCGCCCCAGCTGATCCCATCATCGCTGGCCGCTATTTGGGCGCATACATTCCAGAGTGGACCGAATCCGCTGCCGCCTTGGTGCACTTCAATGACGGCGTTGCCACTGATGGCGACCGAGGGAGCATATCCGTTGGCATACTGGGTGGAGGCGCTCCAGGCCACGGTGCCGCCTTGTATCTGTCCCGTGCTATACCAGAGCGTGCCTGAGGCACCCTCATGCACTTCTACTGCGAATACACCAGAAATTGCCACCGACGGTGCTTGACCATTATCAAATGAAACCGGGGACGCGCTCCAGACCACGGGAGATATCCCTTGTGCCCAGGCGGCAGGCGCTTTGAAAGCGATGGCGACCGCCACCAGAGTCATCAGCACTAGAACTGTCTTGTTGATTTTGCAAACTCGTTTCATCCTTAATGCTCCTTATTAAGGTTCTTTGAGGATGTTCCTTACTCCCGCCCCCCAGATGCCACAGCCGGACTACAGCGTTTGCAGAAAATTGATCAGATCCTGCATCTGCTGGGAGGTGAGATTTATCTGAAAGCGCTGGTTGTAGAAGTTGACGACCTGCGACAGATTGGCGGCGGCGCCATTGTGAAAGTACGGAGCGCGTGCGGCGAGCCCGCGCAGAATAAGCCCCTTGCCGCGCCCTATATCGCTGCACTGCCCCGTAATCAGGGCCTTCCCCGGGTCGGTTGTATAGAACGTCTGCCCCGCAAGGGGGCCCCGGTTGCAGACCAACTGAAAGACGGGCACGTTCGCCGGCGTCAACTGTTTCAGCCCGGCGATAATATTGGGATCGGTTTCGTACCCGAGCGATCGGCCGTTACCGATATCCAGCGGCAGCGGGAATGAGTGATTGCCCACGTTGGGCGTGTCATGGCAGGTGGTGCAGGTACCGGTAATCTGCTGCCCGCCGGTGACCAGACCGGGCACGTTGCTGATGGTTAGCGGTTGAGTGTTGAAAATCTGTTCGCCACGAGCGATCGACGCCTGCTGACCGTTTCGCGAATTCTGCCACGAACTGTAGATGGTGAACACATTGGGATCGAACTGTTTACCCTCCGGGTCTCCGCCCAGCGAATCGTTGATTCCCGGGTAATACTGCTGTGACGGCAAGTATTGCGGGCCACCATACGCACCTTTCTGTCCGTACAGATTTCCCGCATAAAAATCGATCATCTGGGCCGAATTAAGTTCCGTCTCGAAGCTGACAATGTCTGCGAGCTGAGCTTCCGTCGGGGCCTGAGCAGCCTGTGCGTGAGTCAGCGTTGCGTCAATCGCCTGCTGGGTTAGGTCGGCGTTCAGGTTTGCCTGGAAGGTCTGTTCATTGTTGAGCGGATCAAAGAATGACTCCCGGCCGTCAAACATCATCGCGCTCAGGAAACCGAGATTCGTCGAAGGAAGTGGCCGGCGGTAGATGGAGACCGTCGTCTCTCCTTGTGGGTTCGTGGTCAGGGCGCAGCCGTATGGGTCCTCGACGGCGGTAATCGTGTATTGGGGGGGATTTGTGCTGAACTGATTCGGCGGCAGTTGAATACCAATGCGGATTAGTCCAAAGTTCACGGCTAGGCTGTTATTGACCGGACCCGCAGGACAGGTCGAACCATCTACCTGCGCGAACAGCGGATCTTTGCCCCGAGACAGGTAATAGCGGAGCTGGGCGTCGACCGCGCTTAAACCGAAGCCATCGCTCGGGGCATGACAAGTGCCGTACGTACGTCCGTTTGTTCCGAGGGCCTGGAAAAAGGTGCTGCTCAGATCGATAGAGCCCGTCGTGCTGTTGGTGGCGGAGAAGCCCGTGAAGTCGAGGAACGGGAAAAGATTCCGGAGGTAGACATCGGCGATCGCCGTGCCGCTGGTAAGGATCCCCAGAGTGACAACCCAATGCAGAATTCGTTTGCGAAGGCCATTCGGCCAGAACCACCGGGCCAAACCCCGCAACGATCGAACCGAACCTTGCTTTCGCACTTCGTCAGACATATCCCTCTCCTCCGCCCAGCACACCGGTGGTTAGTAGACGATCAACCAGTATCTGATATTCGCGTAGCCGTTATAATCTGCGGTGAACGCCTGCACTTGGCTCTGAGTTGGAGGTGGATAGATACAAGCGCCGGCGGTGTCCGTACATAGGCTGGCCGTTGCATTCAATTTGTCTGCGCTAGCTGTGACTGATAGGAAGCGGTCGTCAATCCGAAAGCCGAAATCGAGAATAGTGATTCCCTCTTGGATATTGAAGAAGGAAAAACCGCACGGCGGTTTTGCGGCCGCGGCTGCCGAGAGGGCGGAATTGAAGCATTGCAAAATGCCAAGTGTGGGGCTGACAAAGACCATCGCCTTGGCCATACCTCCTGCGGTACGTGGCTGGGAAATGTTGGCATCCTGATCGATGGTTACTGTGCCGCCGGTATCGGTAGACGCTTCCGCCGGCAGAATGGTCAAGCGGTTGAGACAACAACCGGGTATGGAGTTCGGCGGATGCTGCCAGATGCTGTAGGAGTTGACCGGAACTCCGAATCCTCCTCCCACTGCCGCGCTCAATGTCCACCAGGTGTTGGGAACTCCTTTCGCGCCCCGCCCCACTAAAGAGTAACCCCCGATGGCTTGAGTGGTGTCGCTTCCAGGATCCACGCGGATGACCATATTGTTGTTATTGCCAAGGTCGAGCGCCTGCGCCGGTGTGGTCGTCCCCAATCCAACCAGGCCGGAGCTGGATTGAAACAGCGCCGAGTTCTCCAGTGTGGTCGTGTTCGTCCACAACGGGAGAAAATTAGCGGTGCCGCCACTGGTCTTTACTGTTTTCAGCGTAAGTGTATTCTTCGAGCCTCCGGAATCGGCTGACTCCGGACCCTGACTGCTGGCGATCGAAGAGTCCGGCTGTTGCTGGGCATTCACGTGCGAACAAAACATTGAAGCTCCAATACAGGCAGCGAGTAGACGGCGGCGGATCTTCATCACAACCCCCAAAATTGTGAGACTAGTGGTTTTCGGAGGGAATCGCGGACTCGGCTGAAGATGGTGCTAAAATAGCGGTCCAGCTCTGTGCCTCGTCTCCCCCAGACAGAGGGGAACGTATCCAAAATGCTCTCGCCAAGTCCTAAAGAAAGCCCTCAAAAGTTCTCAGAACTTCTAAAAAACTTGCTATGTCCAGTCTGACCAGCAACTTGTACGAGTTCGACGAATTCCGTCTCGACGCCCAAAGCCGGGTGTTGAGAAGGGGTGGTGGGACAACTGTGCCCCTAACCCCGAAGGCATTCGAAGTCCTGCTCTTGTTGATACAGAACGCCGGAAGGATTGTGACCAAAGACGAACTGATGAAAGCGGTCTGGACGGACAGTTTCGTCGAAGAGTCGAACCTGACGCAGACCATTTTCATGGTGCGGAAAGCGTTGGAAGAGACGGCCGATCGGCGCTACATCCTCACAGTGCAAGGCCAGGGCTATCGTTTTCTCGTTCCCGTAACCGAAGCGGACAGGACCAGCCCGGAGGTCGAATCGCCTGCGGTTGTCTCCGATGCAATAAGTGTCCCCGAAGCTCCGATCCTGCCCATCTCGGCGTAATTGCCCGCACTTCGGTGATGCACTACAAGCACTCACCGGAATCAATTCCCCAGATCGGAAAGGATTTAGGGGTGCAGTACGTGATCGAGGGCAGCGTGCGCCGCGATTCGGAGCGGGTGCGAATCACCGCACAGCTGATCCAGGTAAAGGACCAGAGCCATCTATGGGCACGGCAATACGATCGCGATCTCGGCCACTTGCTGGAGCTGCAATCGGAGATTGCACGCGAAGTTGCCAACGAAATCGAATTCAGCCTGAGCGGGCGCCGGCCGATCGACACGGCGCGGGGGCTCGCTGCGCGGGCGCCGAGCGCAAACTCCTATGAAACGTATGACCTGTATCTGAAGGGCCGCTATTTCTGGAACAAGAGGACGGGAGAAGGATTTCGACAAGCAGCCAATTACTTTCAGCAGGCGATCGATAAGGATCCGAATTACGGTCGCGCCTACGCCGGCCTGGCCGATACTTTCACCTTAATGAGCACATGGTTCGATGGCCCGCAGAACGAGCTCATGCCAGAGGCGCGTACCGCGGCCAAGCGGGCGTTGGAGCTTGATGACACCCTCGCTGAGGCGCATGCTTCCCTCGCCCTGATCAAAGAGAACTACGATTACGACTGGCCGGGTGCCGAGAAGGAATTTCAGCGGGCGATTCAGCTCGATCCGCAATATGCGACCGCGCACCAGTGGTATGCCGAGTCTCTTTCCTGGCAAGGTCGCTTCAATGAGGCGTTTGCCGAAAGCGAGCAGGCGCGCCAGCTGGATCCCTTGTCGCTCATTATCATGAGTGATTACGCATCGATCCTGTACAACTCGCGCCAATATGACAGTGCAGTGAAGCAATGCCGCTCGGTGCTCGATCTGGATCCGAATTTCGATCATGCGCGGGCCTTAATGATTGTCTTCTATTTCCAACTCGGCAGATATGACGAGGCGCTCGACTCGATCAATGGCTGGGCAGATCGTGGAGGGGGTCTATGGGCCATGGCGTGGAAGGCGGCTGTGAATGGCCGCCAGGGGCATGCGGAGGAGGCCCGCCAGGCGTCGGCGAAGCTCGAACAGATTCCTCGCTCGCTGCCGTATCGAACCGCAGCCTTGTTGATCGCCTATTCGGGCACAGGCGAGAAAGAGCGACTGATCGAACTCCTGCAGCAAGCGTATTCGGAGCATTCGAATGCGGTGGTGCAAATAAAAGTGGACCCGATGTTTGACTCGCTGCGCAGCGATCCCCGGTTCAAGGATCTGCTGCTGCGCCTTGGATTGGAACGATAGGAACCCGGTCAATGAGGCAAGCGAAGTTGAAAGCTCACGAAGAGCCCGCGCTCGACAGACTGCCCATTTACGCAAATACAGGCTCTCATGGATTGTGATTGCGCATTAATTCCGTGACGGTCTTCTCACGGTCAAAAACGTATTGACATCGGCTTTAAACTACTACGGCGAAATCGTTTCGCCTGCTGATCAGTTTAGGCAACCTATATCGATGGAGGAACCCTTATGAGACACTTCGCATTCTCCTTGGTTGCAGTTGCGGTAGTGGCCGGCTTTGTCGCCTTTATTGCTCCCGCACCGGGGCACGCGGATGGGGCATCCGCCCTGTACGTTACCGAAATCCCACAGGGGTACCGCGACTGGAAGTGGATTTCGTCGGCCCATGAAGCGGGCAACCTAAACAGTTTAGGTGCTGTGCTGGGCAACGATGTTGCGTTCAACGCCTTCCGGACGGGCAAGCTTCCATACCCGGA
The DNA here is from genome assembly GCA_963800565.1 of uncultured Acidobacteriaceae bacterium. Lineage (GTDB taxonomy): Bacteria > Acidobacteriota > Terriglobia > Terriglobales > Acidobacteriaceae > Acidiflorens. The sequence continues at coordinate 323,738 of CAWDBM010000003.1, read as the reverse complement.
CGGTTCAGTCATTGCTGCATTGCATTACCGCAACGTCCCGTCAGACGAGAACAATAAAGTCTTCGGCCAGGCTCAATCTTTCGTTCCCGGACCTCCGACGAACGTTCAGTTTATGGTCAAGGACTCAAAGAAGTACGCCGCAACTGGCGGCTGGGGATTTGGTCACTTCGCGGACGGCAAAGCCGGTGACGCGGCGTTTATGAAAACCTGCTTTCCCTGCCACGAGAAGGCCAAGGCGACGGATCTCGTCTTTACTCGTTATGCCCGTTGATGGTGAAAGCGGTAAACCTGCTGCGTGGAATAGGAATTTTCATGGCAATAGGGGTCCTTCGACTCCGCAGGCCGATCGCTTCGCTTATCGGCCTGCTTCGCTCAGGATGACATGGCGCGGTAAATCTCAGGCGGCTTCGGTGTGGATGGGCTCTTCTTGAAGAATGTCGATCTGGTCGCCCAGGGTGGTTTGGGATTCCTGTATGGTGCCGGTGGGGACTTCCAGGACGGAGGTGGCCTTTACTCGGATGGCGGCCATGCGCCAGGGTTTCAGGTCTTCTTCGATGTGGATGACTTTGCGGTCGCGGTCAAGGTAGACGGCGTCGATGGCGAAGCGCATGGCGAAGGTGTGGATGCCGTGCGAGGGGTTGATCCAAAGGCCTTGGCCGTGGGGGAAGCGGTCGGCGGCGGTGGCCATGAGTCCGCGGAATCGCGTCCAGTGAGTGCTGGCGATGACGAGGGCGGTCGCGAGGTAGGTGTTGCGGGTGCGGTTGAAGGCGTAGGATTTAGGCTGGGCCATGGAATCATTTAATCATTGAATCGAGTGCTGTGGCACGGTTTGAAAAGAGCGCGAGCCCGACGCCTGATTGGCGACGACAAAAGCAGGTCCTTCGCTTCGCTCAGGATGACAAATCTTTTTAATTGACTCCAATGACTCGGTGATTTGGGGAGATCATCGTTTGCCGGGGACTACGGGCACGAAGATGTGCATGAGCTGGATCACGGCGGGGCCTACGGTTACGAAGATCAGGGAGGGCATCACGAAGAGCACGAGCGGGATGATCATTTTTACGGTGGTCTTGGCAGCTTGCTCTTCGGCGCGCTGGCGGCGCTCGGTGCGCAGGGAATCGGAGTGGACGCGCAGGGCTTGGGCGACGCTGGTTCCGAAGCGATCGGTTTGGATTAGTGTGCCGACTAAGGAGCGGATGTCGTCTACGCCGGTGCGGTCGGATAGGTTGCGGAGGGCTTCTACGCGGGGCTTGCCGGCGCGGGTTTCCAGATCGAAGAGATGGAATTCTGCGCTCAGTTCGGGGTGGGCATAGGCGAGGTCGTTGCCAACGCGCATCATGGCTTGATCGAGCGAAAGTCCGGCTTCGACGCAGATGACGGTAAGGTCGAGTCCGTCGGGAAGGCCGAGGCGGATGCGGCGCTGGCGCTCGGCTAGTTTCTTTTTGAGGATGAAGCGCGGGAGGAAGAAGCCGAACGCGGTCAGGCCGATTAGTAGGAAGGGGGAATCGAATCCGGTGAAGACGAAAACGGAGAGGAAGGCGATGGCGGCGCAGAGGACGCGGGAGCCGCGATAGATAGTGACGTGTTGCGGGCTGCGGTATCCGGCTTGGATGAGCCAAAGCCGGGTTTGGGAGGCATCGGCGGGCGAGAGGGGCAGAGCGCGGCTGAGCGGGTCGAGAGCCTGCTGCATGCGCTCGCGGATGGCGGGCCTGACCTCGGGCTTGGTGCGCTGCCAGCCGATTTCGCGGAGGCGGGAGCCGAGGACGGAGGAAGGCGTAACGGTGGCGGCTCCGAAGGCGAAGACGATGACGGCGATGGTGAAGAAGGCGACGATCGAGAGTATTAAGGGTAACGACATTTTGTTCCGCTCGGAGCAGTCAAAAACTTTTCGTTGTCAGTCGTCAGTTTTCAGTTATCAGTAGAACCTAGAGCTCGCGGTTCGCGGGTTTAACTGACAACTGATAACTGACGACTGAGAACTGATTTTCACACTTGAATCCTGATAATTCTGCGAATGAAAAAGTAGCCTAAGGTTTGCATGGTGATGCCGGCGACGATTAGTCCGTGGCCGATTGGATCGATGAAAAGCGGCATGATGAAGCCGCGGTTGAGTACGAACATGACGACCACCACCGTCGGCGGAAGAGCCATGAGCAAGACCATGGTGAGGCGGCCTTGGGCGGTGTGGACGCGGACCTGACGCAGGATTTTGAAGCGCTCGCGAATGACATAGGAGAGGTTGTCGAGAATCTCGGCGAGGTTGCCGCCGGTTTCGCGCTGCAACATCACGGCGGTGACGAAGAATTTTACGTCGACCAGAGGGATGCGGTCGGCGAGATTGAGCAGGGCGTCACGGACGGGCAGGCCGAATTTCTGCTCTTCATAGAGTTGGCGGAATTCTCCGGCGACGGGCTCGGAGACTTCATTGGCGATCATTTCGAGGGCGGTGGTAAAGGCGTGACCGGCGCGAACGGCGCGGGCCAGGGTGTCGATGGCTTCAGGAAATTTTTCTTCAAATTTCTGGAAGCGCTTCTTGCGCATGTGCGAGGCATAGGCGTACGGAAGAAAAAACCCTAGGACGATGCCGACCCAGGCGAAGATGATGTTGCCTCCGGCGATGTAGGCGATGACGGCGATCAGAATCGCGGAGACGGCGCAGAGCATCAGGAAGTTTCCCGCGCGGACATCGACGTTGCCCTGGGCGAGCACTTTCTGCAGGGCGGAGACGCGCTCGGAGCGGCGTAGGAAACTGTCGAAGGCGGGGATGCGGCTGAGCACTTCATCACGCAGCAGAGCCACGTTGGGCGCGGCTTCGGCGGTCGATTGCTGAACGGTGGAGAGGCGGTCGCGAAGCACGCGAGCCTGGGACTTGCGCTCGTCGAAGAGCGAGATCGCCACGAAAACGGCTATGGTGACGACGATAAAAACCAGGAAGGCAATGATGAACATGGGCTAAACCTCCATCCGGGATTCGAAGAGTGCTGGGCTGAGGCGGCAACCGGCGGTAGCGAGGCGTTCGGCGAACTGTGGCTGGATGCCGGTGGAATGAAATACGCCGCGGACTTTGCCGCTTTCGTCGATGCCGCTGCGGTCGAAAACGAAAACGTCGCGCAGGGTGATCATGTCACCTTCCATGCCGGTGATTTCGGAGATGGTTATGACTTTGCGCGATCCGTCGGAGAGGCGCGCGACCTGAACGACGGCGTGGACGGCGTTGGCGACCTGATGGCGGATGGCGCGTTCGGGAATATTCAAGTTGGCCATCGAGACCATGTTTTCGATTCTGGCCAGCGCATCGCGCGGGGAGTTGGCGTGCACGGTGGTGAGCGAGCCTTCGTGGCCGGTGTTCATGGCCTGGAGCATGTCGAAGGCTTCTTCGCCGCGCACCTCGCCGACCACGATGCGGTCGGGGCGCATGCGGAGGCTGTTGATGACGAGCTGGCGCATGCGGACGGAGCCTTTGCCCTCGATGTTGGGAGGGCGGGTCTCGAGGCGGACTACGTGTTCTTGCTTGAGCTGTAATTCGGCGGCGTCTTCGATGGTGACGATGCGCTCGGAATTTGGGATGTAGCCGGAGAGGACGTTGAGGACGGTCGTTTTGCCGGCGCCGGTTCCTCCGGAGATGATCAGGTTGAGGCGGCCTTTGACCATGGCGGAGAGCAGTTCGAGCATGGGCTCGGTCAGCGTCTTGTTGTCGAGCATGTTGCGCGCGGTGACGGGATCGCGGCCGAAGCGGCGGATGGAGAGACAGGCTCCATCGAGCGCGAGCGGCGGAATGATGGCGTTGACGCGCGAACCATCCTGCAGTCGGGCATCGACCATGGGCGATGATTCGTCGACCCGGCGGCCGATGCGGGAGACGATGCGGTCGATGATCTGCATCAGGTGCTGATTGTCTTTGAACGACAAGATGGTTTTTTCAAGCTTGCCGGCACGCTCGACGTAGACGCGGTCGAAGCGGTTGACGAGGATGTCGGAGATGGTGGGATCTTTTAGCAGCGGCTCGAGCGGGCCGAGTCCGAAGATTTCGTCAAGGATTTCGCGCGACAATTGCTCGCGCTCGGCGAAGCTGAGCGGGACGGCTTCACTGTTGACGGAGCTGCGGATGAGTATGAGGACTTCGTCGCGGGCGGAGTCTCCGGTGGTGCGGCCCAGTTTTTCGAGGTCGAGACGATCGAGGATCTTGCGATGCAGATCGGCTTTAACCTGTTGGTATTCGCTGCGCTCGAAGGCTTGTAGATTGGCCATAGGAAATCAGGTGACAGATGTTCGGAAAACCTCGCTGTTCGTCGTTCGCTTATCGCACTTCGCTGATGAGTGTTTTGCGGCTCGCCACATTCGCAAATCGCGAACAGCGAACGACGCCTTTAGTCACTATACCGTTTTAAATAATGACCATTCCCTGCGTTTCACATCCAGATCGTCTTTTGTTAAATAATCAGCGAGCCCGGAAATGGAGCGGGCAATTTCGGTGTTGCCTTGCTGCATTAATGGTACTCCGCGATCGATGGCGGTGGAGACGGCAAAATATTGATTGGGAATTCGCCAGAGGACGGGGGCTCCGATGGCAGCTTCAGTTTCGGTTTCGTTGAAGCCGGCGACTTTGCGATAACGATTCAAGACCAGAGCGAAACGGTCGCGGGAGCCGCTCTCGCCGAGATATTGGGCGACCCGTCCGGCGCTCCAGAGGGAGGCGACGTCGGCGTGGGCGATGAGCAGAATTTTCTCGGAGAGATTGCTGACCAGGCGGGTGGCGCTGTCGAGGCGGGAGGAAGCATCCACGACAATGTAGTGGAACACGCCAACCATGGTGTCGAAGAGGCGGGCAAAGTCGGCGGCGGAAGGTTCGATGGATGTGGGCGCGGCCGCACCGGCGAGAACCTGTAAACCGCGCTCGTGACGGGCCATGAAGCTATCGAGCAGAGACGAATCGAGGCGATGCAGATTGGTGACGGCGTCGGAGACGGTGAAGGACGGCTTGAGATTGAGATGCAAGGCGCAGTGCCCGAGCGGCGCGAGGTCGACCAGAGCGGTGCTGTGATGAACCGACTGCAAGGCGAGGGCGAGATTAACGGCTACGGTGGTGGCGCCGCTGCCGCCTTTGGCGTTGACGACGGTGAAGACTTTTCCGCGGGAACTTTCGCGACCGGGCTTGCGGCGGGTGGAGGTGAGGCGAACGAAAGCTTCGAGGAGATCGGTGGTGCTGGTGGGGCGCTCGATGTATTCCCGAACCCCTGCGCGCATCGTGCTGACAATCAATTGGGGCTGCGTCATGGGGCCGACGGCGAAGACGGCGGAATTGGGAAACTCCTGGTGCAGCAATTCGATGGCGCGTAGCGCGGAGGCTACAGCATTGGTGGAGATATCGACCAAGAGGACATCAGGGGCAAAGGATTGAGTCTTGCGGATGACTGGGTCGTTCGCGGTCAGTGGCAGGGTAGCACTGCTGCAAGCCGTGGAGGCCACGCTGGTGCCGTCGACTAAAACCTGCAACACGGCGCGCTGATCTTCGTCCGTGGCGAATACGGCTACTGATAACTCTGGCATGACAGATTCCGGATCGGGTCGTTACATCATCGGGTCATCTGGCCATGGGGCCATCGGGTTATCTAAAAATCGATCGCCCGATGACCCGATTACCGATTACCCGATACCTTACCATTTTACTTTGTGGCTCCTGACTTATCTTTGTCGAACTTTTTCAGGTCTAAATTGGGCACGGGCATCGCCGGGCCTTTCGGCGTGTCGACGCTGGGCGCAACGCGGTGAACCGTGCATAGAACCATCAATTCCGAATTGTTTTTCTGGTCGCTCTTGCTCTTGAAAAAGTTGCCGATGATCGGGATGTCGCCGAGCCACGGGATTTTGTTGGCAACGTTGGTGACGCGATTGTCCATGAGTCCGGCAATGACGAAACTCTGGCCATCCTGCAGTTCGAATTCAGTTTCTGCTTTACGGGTGCTGATGGCGGGGATGGTGGTACCGGAAACGGTGACAGCGTCGGCGAAGTCGAGTGTACTTACTTCGGGCGCCACGTGAAGATGGATGTTGCCGTTGGGCTGAATTATGGGGGTGAATTTGAGGCGCACACCGAATTCACGAAACTGAACGGTAACGGTGGCGATGCCGCCGGCGCCGGGCTGTACGACGGGGAAGGGAAATTCACCTCCGGCGAGGAAGCTGGCTTCTTTACCATTGACGGCCACGAGATTGGGCTCGGCGAGAATCTGTAGAAGATTTTGCGTCTTGAGCGCCTGGATCACGGCGCCGAGATGGACTTGCGGATTAAAGAAGAAAAGGTTGAGCAAGTTGGAAACTGTCGCCGTCGTGGAAGACGGAGCCGCGCCGCTCGAACCCGGGTCGGTGATGCTCCCGAGGCCGGTAACCCCTCCGAACTGGCCGGTGGTGATGCTCCCGATGGTATTGCCTGAACCAGTCGAAAACAGATTGATGCCGAGTTGCGTTAAAGCGGTGCGGTCGACTTCTGCAAACTTGACTTCGAGCAGGACTTCGTCGGCGCCAATGGGGCCGAAGGTGAGCACGTTGACTACGTTCTTCGAATACGCCGAGGCGAGCGCGCCGGCATGTTTGGCGATGTCTTCGGTGGTTACATGGCCGGAGAGAACGATGGCGGAGCGCGATGGCGTCACGCTGATCTGTTCGGTCGGAAAGAGGCGATGAATTTCTTCGGAGGCGGCGGTGATGTCGACGTCGACGCGAAGGTCGAAGCTACGCGAGCGCTCGAGTTCGTCCCAGATTAATAAGGAGACCTCGCCGGGAGCGAGCCCGTTTACGAGGACTTGCGTGGGGGTAACGACGATCGCATCGGCCACGGACGGATCAGTGACGGAGACGCGCTTGAGGCGCTCGGTGGTGTTGATGAGCAGAGATTTTCCGACCATGACGCGGAGCGGGACGGCGCCGGAAGTTTCTGCCGATGCGGATGTAGAAGTTGTGGCGGCGGGCGGCGGCGCGGCGGGATTGTCTTGAGTTTCTGCGGTTGGAGCAGCGGCAACGGACGCGGGGATAGTGCTGTCGAGCGCGGAACTTTCGATCGGCAATCGGAAGATCGGCAATCGGTCGAGCGGCAACCTGTCGAAAGCTAACCGATCGAGGGTTACGCGATCAAAGGCCAAGCGATTGAACGCGAGGCGATGGAACGGAATCCCATGGAATGCCAACTCGGGGAAGGCGACGGGACGCGCGGAGTTGACTGTCGCGCCGAAAAACAGAACGGCTGCGACCAGCTTAAAAGCTTTCATGAATTCAGACCTCTTGGAGGCGGCACCAGCAAATAGTTCGAAGGCAAATGGAAAGCCATAAAGACAGCGATAAAATTATGACCGGGTGCGAATGAACGCAATAGCGATGTGCTCAAGTGATCTTCAGTGTGACTCTTGCGATTTATCTTCTGGAAACTTGGTTTCATCCCGTTTGCTGCCACGAATCATTTCTACCTGATAGGGCGCATTGACAGGCGCCGGAACTTTGGCGGTCGCTCTGTGGAATTTCGGTTTGGCGTCGGCGGCCGGCGCTTTCTCACCGGGGTAGAGTGCACTTACATGGGTGGCGCCGATACCTTCTTTCTTGGTGTCGAGCGGATTACGAAGCGCGAGCTGAATTCTGCCCTCCTGAGAAGCGAGCGCCAATCGCTGAGCGTCGTCGGGGGAAACGAGCAGCGTGATCACGGGAGCGTTCGATTCGCCCGAGGTGAGGCGTTCGAGGAGACTCCCGCCGACTGCGATGACGGCGACGTTTTGCAGCACGGTGATGGTTTGGGCTTCGCCGCCACTACCTTGATTGCCGGTGGACATTACGTCTACGCGAGTGCCGGGCTGCACGAAGCCTGCAACCGAGACGACATCATTGACGCGGACGGAAACGGCGCGCATGCCGGGAGGAATCAGCGAAGGCAGGCCAGCGCCGGCGTTGAGCGCCGCCAGCTTGTTGTTGAGAATAAATTCGCCCTTGCTGATGGGAAGAATAGCCCCGCGGTTCAGAACTTTCGCGGGATTGGAAAATGCGCCAGGAGGAACCGCGGCGGGTGGGACATTGACAACGCGAACATCCTTGGCGGCCAGCTTGGCTCCAACGTCGATGTCGCTGGCAGCGACGACCACCGCGACGCCGGCGGCGTTGCTGCTGGAACCAGCGAAGTTTCGCAGCTGGTTGTAGACGGCATAGCTGACGAGCAGGCCAACCGCTAAAGCCAAGCCTCCGATCATCAACAGACGACGTCGATTCATCCCACTCCTAGCGGAAACAATCCGGACCTATTTACTGGTGCAGAGCGCTTATGTTCTGCCAGCTCAACTCAGTCGTGCGATTCCTTACTGGCCGATCTGGCTGGCGACGCCGGAGAACACGGTATTGGCGTTGCTGCCGATCAGACGGACGGTGCCGATTACGATCACCAGAATTACTGCTAGCATGACGGCGTATTCCGCGATGTCCTGGCCTTCTTCATTGCGCCACAAGAGCTTGCACAGCTGTGTCATAGAGACTCCTTCGAGAAATTAACTTACTTTAGAAATGTACGATCTGGGGAGCTTTTGGAAGCCATTCCCGATATGCGCCCTAGTTTCGCAGATTAAGGATGGGAATGGGAAACATTTTTTCATCTTTTTGCCAATCTGGCGAGGGGTGTATTTGTGGAAATTTCAATATTTTGGGGCGGGTCGAGGGTTCGAGAGAAGATAACGGCATGTGAGTCGCTAAAGGTCGGGTGCCAATGACGATCGAAGAGGAGTGCTTGTGCCAGGGCGCAGGATGGAGGAACGAGGATAGTCTCGATTTGCCAGCGGTTAAGGATGCCTTGCCAGCCGGAGCGAAGGTCGATGAGAGTGCGAATGGAGTCGCGCATAAGATCGTCGCCGTAGAGGTCGGCACGGCCGTCTACAAATACGCGATAGCGGGGATAGAGATTGTAGATCGCGTATCCTCCCCAGTCGTAATAAACGAAGAGTTTTGCGTTTTGAGATAGAGCATTGACGGGGAAGGAGTTAGTGCGCAGGAACTCTACAGCGTCCCGGGGAAAGATTTGGGCTAGGCGAGCATTTTGATTACGGGCGAGAGTGGTCCATTTTGCCAGAGCGAACAACGCCATCAGGATTATGGCTAAGGCGCCGAAAGCTGGGCGGAAGCGCCACGAAGTGGGACGCCGTCGAGAAGCTGACGGACTCGAAAACGGGAGAGCGGCGGCAATAACTGGGATCGCCACCAGGACGAAAATCGGAATATGGCGGGAGGCATCAAGAGCGGCGAAAGCGGTGAGGAGCAAGGGCACGATGACGCGGCCTTGGAGACGGGAGCGCGCGGAGGCGAGCGCGATCAGGAGCAGCAGCCAGAGCAATAGAAGTGGGCGATAGAGGCTGGCATGAAAATCGGGTGAGCGCCACTCGGCGATGAAGGAGCGCATTCCCGGCGACCGGAGAGTATCGAGCGGATACCGGTAGAGGTGTGTGCCGCTGGGGTTGAGGGGCACAAGCGCCATGCAGGCTATGAGAACGAAGAGAATCCGAATCAGGATGGGGCGGGCTTCTTGCCAGGGCGTGTTGCCGGTTGCGGTTTCGAGGAGCACGCCAGCGCCGTAGGCAGCGAGCAGAGCTGGGCCGAGAGCGAATCCGCCGTGCAGGTTGAGCCAGAGTAGGAATACAGGCGGGATCCAGAACAGGAGTTTGGGACGATTCTCGCCACGCTCGATGAGGAGTAGGAGGAGGCTGGCGAGGGCGAAGGTGAACATCTGCGGGCGAACTCCCCATGAGGGGGCTGAGGCTAGAGCGCCGAGCGCAGCGGCGGCGGCAGCCCAGTGCCGTCTTTGTCCGCCGGGAAGACAGCGCAGGTAGAGCAGCATGAAGCCGACGGTGGTGACGATCGCGGAGAAGACGATGAGTGCCGCGGCCGCGCCGTGTTTATACAACTCGAAAAAGATTACCTCTGACAACCATTCGTGAGAGATCCAGGCGTGGCCGGCGCGAGTGAAGGAAAAAGGGTCGGAGTGCGGAATGCTATGGGATTCGACGATCCACTGGCCCGTGCGCAGGTGCCACCAGAGATCGGGATCGACGGCGTTGCGCGCAGTCATGGCGAGCAGGCCGAAGAGGAGTATGGCGGCGAAAGGGATCTCGGTGCTGTGGAGTGAATGGAGGATTCGTCGCATCGCGCGTGCCGATTATAGAATGTCCGCGTCTTTCCCAGAATTGGCCACGCAGAATCTGGATAGACTAGGTAGTCGATTCGGAACGTGCCCGATAAACCATGCCTGATGACCGTGTCTGATAACTATGTCTGGCAAACCCAGGAATGATGCAACTCGACTGCGCTGTTGGTTGCTGGTGGCGGCGCTGCTGTGGATGACGATTAACAATGGCGTTATGTTATGGAATACCCGCACCCAGATCAGGCACGGCTACGGAGATTTTGCGTCGTTCTACACCGCGGGCACCCTGGTTCGGCGGGGGTTGGGTGCGGAACTCTACGATCACAGAGCGCAGTGGAAGGTGCAGCAGGAGTTTGCCTCCCAAGTAGAAATCCGCGAGGGGCCGTTGCCGTATATCCGGCCTCCGTTTGAAGCCCTACTCTTTGCCGTGTTTGCCCGGTGGCCTTACGTGACGGCGCTGGGGCTTTGGACCGGGCTCAAGCTGGCGCTGCTGGTGGCGATTCCTATCTTGGTGGCGTGGGGTGGACCCTCCCAGAGCAGAGCCTCGCCCGGCGAATCATCTTCGTCCGGGTCCTCTTTGTCCGGATCATGGAAGGAACCTATTCCCCTCTGGTCCGTCGGGCTTCTAGCGCTCGGCACTTTTCCCGAGTTTATGGATCTGCTGCTGGGGCAGGATGCGCCTCTGCTGGCATTTCTCTTTGCGATTACTTATTGGCAACTGGCAAAAAACCGGGATGCGGGCGCCGGACTTGCGCTTGGCTTGGCGCTCTTCAAGTTTCAGCTGGTGATACCTTGCGCTCTTGCGTTGTGGATCGCGGGCCGGAAACGTGTGTGGCTCGGCTTTGTGATTTCCGGCGTCGCTGTGCTCGCGCTTTCGTATGGCGTCGTGGGCTGGAGCGGGCTGTTGCGCTATCCTCGCGATTTGCTGGCTTTGAACCATGCGACGGGCGTCGGGCTGATTACGCCTGAGAACCAGATGAATCTGCGCGGGCTGCTTATTTTCGTGGTGGGGCGCGTACCGTATCCGGGCCGCATTCACTGGGCGCTCGCGCCAGTCGCACTTGCCGCCATCGTGTATGCGGGAGTGCTCTGGCGGAAAGCGGGAGATCGCCGGCTGGCGGAGGGTTTTGGGCTGTCGATAATTGTCGCTATCACCACCAGCTATTACGCCTATGAATATGATCTGCTGTTGCTCATGATCCCGCTGGTTGCGATGCTGGCTCGAAGGGAAGAGACCCAGCCCGCGGGCGATCGCATTACTCGATATCTTGAAGCGGGCGGATGGCTGCTGTTGCTGTTGACGCCTTTGTACTGGTTCGCCCGAGTGCAACTTAAAGCCGAGTGCCTGATGACGCTTCCAGTGTTAGCCCTCGGCGTGGCGTGGGCTCGCAAACTGCGCGGCGCACGATCGAGTTCAGTAACAGCACAGGACGGTACGGAATGAATATGGCAGTTCCGTCCCGGCTCCAGCTTCGTGATTGGATGTTTTTGTTGCTTGCGATTTTCTGTGCGGCCGGGACTTGGACCTATGCTGGGCGGGTACTGATTCCACATCAGATTTCGGACTCGGCGGCGCGCGGGCGGCCGCGGGGAAATCTTTCCGATCTCTATCCGCGCTGGATTGGGGCGCGGGAACTTTTGTTGCACGGGCGCGATCCTTATAAGGCGGATGTGACTCGCGAAATTCAAGAGGGATATTACGGGCGTGCGCTGGATGCTTCGCGGGCGGGCGATCCGATCGATCAGCAGGGGTTCGCTTATCCGGTTTATGTTGTTTTTTATTTAGCGCCTACGGTTCGCCTGGATTTCGGCATTGTCCAGAGAGTATTTTTCTGGATTCTGGTTTTCGTAACCGCGGCTAGTGTTCTGCTATGGCTGCGCGTGTTGGATTCGCGCGTATCGTATCCGACGCAGGCCGCCATAGTGGCTCTGACATTGGGTAATCTGGCGGTGTTGCAGGGACTGAAACTTCAGCAACTGACTTTGCTGGTTGCGGCGATGTGCGCGGCGGGTGTGGCGTTGCTGGTTTGCGGAAGGCCGCTGGTGGCGGGAATGGTGCTGGCGCTGGCTACGATTAAGCCTCAACTCGTCCTGCCGCTCTTGTTGTGGCTGGGCATCTGGAGTCTGGGTGACCTGAGGCGGAGGTGTCGGTGGGCGGCTGCGTTCTTAGTTGTGATGATAATTCTCTGCGCGGCATCGGAGTCGTTTCTACCGCATTGGATTGCGCGTTTCTGGCGGGCGATTGGCGAGTATTGGCAGTACACGCAGGCTACGCCGATGCTGGAGGCGATGCTGGGCCGCTTCGCGGGCAGGCTGCTTGAGGTTTTGCTGGCTGCGATGACCGCGCTGTTTTGTTTTCGGCGGCGCAAATTGGCGGAAGCTAGCGGCGCCTTTCAGGCTTCGACCTGTCTGGTGCTGACGCTCACGGTGATTTCGGTGCCTACTTTCTCGCTCTACAACCAGGTGCTGCTTATCCCGGCGATTTTGCTGATTGCTCGCGATCGTCGAGCGGTCTGGGCGGGGAGCCTGGTCGGCCGCCTTTTATTGATTTTGGTTGCCGGACTGCTGGCCTGGCAATGGCTTTCGGCTGCAGCGCTGGCGGGATTGTCGTTCGTTTTGGCGCGAGAGACGATTGAGCGCGTGTGGGTAATGCCTCTGTGGGCAGTGCCTCAAATTCCGCTGGCCGTGCTGGGGCTGATGCTGATTCATTATTATCGGAGCATTTTTACTTCAGCGGCTAAGCCGCGCACGTCGTAGAATGCTTGGGGGCTCGTGTGAGGTGCTGGCATCCCCTCCCGGCATCGTTTTTTCATCGGGCGCAGGAGAATTCAGCATACATGTCGGCGTCGTCGCACTCGGGCATATCCAGCATTTTTCCTATCGCTATTTTTGTACAGGGAAGCGATCAGCAGACGCTTTCCCTGAATCACACTCCTTATACGGTGGGGCGCAAGGTTGATCGCGATCTGGTGATTGCTGATCCCCGCGTGTCGCGCGAGCACGCTTCGATCGTGGCGGAAAATGGCGAGTTTTTTGTTGTCGACCTGGGCAGCAAGCACGGCACGTTCGTTAATGGCGAGAAGGTCGATCGCCACAAACTGCAGCGCAACGACCGTCTGGAATTTGGCGCGCGCGATATTGCCTACCTGATTTTTCATCCGCTGCACACGACTTCGAACACTGCGAGGGAATTTCTCAGCCAGATCTCGGGTATACAGATTGCGCCCGAGGCCAGCGATCTGGAAAAGCTGACGCTCTTCATGGAGGCGGCGCGCAAGCTGAATACGATCGGCGTGTTGGATGAGATTCTGGTGACGCTGATCGATGCGACGCTCAAACTCACGCGCGCGGAACGCGGATATATTTTTCTGCGCGACATAGAAGGGACGCTGACGCTGGCGGCGGGGCGCAACTCTAAGGGCGAGCCGCTGCTGGATGACAAGACGATTTCGCGGTCGGTGCTGGAAGGCGCGCTGACTTCGAACTCCGAGTACCTGGTCACCGATACCAGCCAGATGCTCGATGTGAAGGAGCGGCAGAGCATCGTGGCTTTCGATCTGCGCACGGTGATTTGCATGCCGCTGCGCAAGCCGATGGTGCAGACTACGCGCGCGGATCAGCCGGCCGGCGGTGAAGTGATGGGCGCGCTCTATGTGGATTCGCGGTTTGCCTCGCGCGACATCACGAGCGTAAGCCATGACATTTTGCGCGCGATCGCGACAGAAGCGGCGCAGTTGATTGAGAATGCGCGCCTGGTGCAAGCGGAAGAGGCAGGGCGGCGTTATCAGCAGGAGTTATCGATCGCGGCCTCGATTCAGCAGCGGCTGTTGGCGGTGACTCTGCCGGAAGTGCCTTTTGCACGCGTGAACGGGCGCAACATGTCTTGTAAAGAGATCGGCGGCGATTTTTTTGAAGCGGTAAATACGCCGCAAGGTCTAGCGGTAGTGCTCGCCGATGTTAGCGGCAAGGGAGTGTCAGCGGCACTGCTCGCCTCGATTCTGCAGGGAATGGTCTATTCGCAGCTCATTTCAGGAATGCCGCTGACGGAAATTGTCGACGCTGTAAACCGCTTTTTCACCTACAAGCATATTGGTGAAAAATACGCGACCATGATTATTACGCGTCTTCGGAATGATGGCGATCTCGAATATGTAAATTGCGGCCATGTGCCGCCGGTTTGGATTTGCGGGAACGATGTATTGCGGCCTGCTCATGGAAATCTCCCGGTGGGATTGCTGGCGGATGCAACCTATTCGAGCGATCGCTGCCAGATGCGGCCGGGAGATCGGCTGATTCTGGTGACGGACGGAGTTACTGAGGCCGAGAATGCCCGCGGAGATATGTTCGATAGCGAACGTCTGGAACAGGTGGCGGGCAAAAGCACGTCGATGGAAGATGTGTTCAGCGCGGTCGCCGATTTTTGCGGAGGCACGCCCCTGAATGATGACTGCACAGTGGTCGAGCTCTTTTATACCGGCAACTAAAAAGTGCCTACTAAATCGATTACCTTGGTGATCTTCTGCCGAATGGGCACGGGCCATTAGACTCACACTTCAGTTGAGAACAACGGCCATGACCCTTTCCCCTAGAACTTCTTTTCGGGCAGTATTTTCCTTTACACTTTTGGTTTTCTTATCCTCGATCTTGACGCAGTCTTCATTCTCGCAATCACAGTCTGGCGCTGCCGGTAAGCGTCGCGTCCTGCAGAAGACTGAACCCGCCTATCCGCCGCTGGCGCGCGCCATGGGGCTGAGTGGGGTGGTCAAGCTGGATGTTACTGTTTCTCCGGATGGGAGCGTGAAGGCGGTGGAAGTGAAGGGTGGTCATCCCGTTCTTGCAGATGCCGCGGCCAGCGCGGTACGGCAATGGAGATGGGAGCGTGGTCAGGAATCTCACGAATCGGTGGAAGTGAGATTTTCGCGCGAGTGAAGCGCACCACGGAGGACACAAAGGAACACAGGGGCAATCTGCTAGTTAGTTTCCTCTGTGTCCCCGTAAAGATTCACTTTGAGTACTGGCATTGGTCGGTAGTGGCGAATCGACTCAGGGCCGCGCGGTGCGGTGAATCTCAACCGTTGACCAGGTTTTATCCGCCGCGTGACAGAGTTTCTCCAGCGTGCAATCGGCGCACTTCGGCGCGCGCGCAATGCACAGCTTCCGCCCGTGCCAGATCACCTCGTGAGAAAAATCTGTCCAGCGGTTTTGAGGAATAATCCGCATCAGGTCTTCTTCGATCTTGCGCGGGTTTTCCTGTTTGGTCAGTTCCAATCGGCGTGAAATTCGCGTGACGTGTGTGTCGACAACTACGCCGTCATTTTTTTTAAACCACGTGCCTAAGACCACGTTTGCGGTCTTGCGGGCGACGCCGGGGATGGTTAGTAACTCGTCCATCGTTTGGGGAACGTTGCCGCCGAAGTCTGCGATGATTTTCCGCGCAGCGCCCACCACGGATTTTGCCTTGTTGCGAAAGAAGCCAGTCGATCGAATGTCAGGCTCCAGTTGTTCGGGCTCAAGCGCGGCGAAGGCCTGGATGGTGGGATATTTCTCGAAAATGATGGGAGTGACCATGTTGACCCGCACGTCGGTGCACTGGGCGGAAAGAATTGTTGCTACCAGTAGCTCCCACGCGCTGTGGTGGTTGAGAGCGCAGGTCGCGTTGGGATAGAGTTCGTCGAGACGGGCGATGATCTGGCGCACGCGCTCGGGGGCCGTTGGATTGTAAGCAGAAGCGCGGCTGGTTGCGGCCTTCGGCGGCGCTACGGGTTTCTTTTTACGAGGCGCGGGCATAGCCAGCTTTGGAGCGGTCGCTCGGCGCGCACCCTCTTGGCGTCCGCTGCGGCTGGGTTGGCGCGGTGTATTTCCGCGAGCCATGGGTTGACCTCCTCGGTGGTGCTAATGGTAACAAAGGCGCGGTGGCGTCCGCCAAAGGTAACTGCGCCGCGATTGACGGGTTGGCGGGCGCGTGGGTAGTCTGAGGACTAAAGGAAAAAACTTGTGGCTGTGAAAAGCATCAAACTCGGGCAGGTCTGGCGGCAGGATGCGACGGGCCAGGATCATCTTGTCACTAAGGTTTATAGCGAAGTATTCACGCAATACGCGGTGATGCGTCCAGCGGAGGTCACGGCACCGGATGCACCGGTGGTTAAAGTGAAGGTCACGAAGTTGGCGGATGGCGTGACCTTGCCGGGCTTCAGCTTCACGCAAGAAGGGGCGTTTTGAAGAGCATCGGGTGATCGGGTCATCGGGCGACGTGACGTCAAACGCATGACTTTTCCGGCTCTTGATTTTCGATCGCCCGATGGCTCGATCACCCGATCACCCGATTATCAATTGCAATGACCGAGAAAATCCTCGCTGTACTTTTTGCCTTTATCAGTTCTCTGGTGGCGGCCACGGGCTACCTGGGGATCGTGCTGCTCATGGCGATTGAGTCGGCGTGCATCCCGCTGCCCTCGGAACTGATCATGCCTTTCGCTGGCTACCTTGTTTATACGGGCGCGATGAAGTTGCTGTGGGTGGCGACGGCCGGAGCGATCGGATGCAATCTGGGATCGCTGGTTGCATATGAGATTGGTTGCTATGGCGGGCGTCCGCTGGTGGAGCGTTATGGGCGCTGGATTTTGATGGGGCGACGGGAACTCGACTGGGCGGACCGATTCTTTCACCGCTGGGGATATATGGCGGTGTTTTTTGGGCGGCTACTTCCGGTAGTCCGTACATTTATCGCGCTGCCCGCGGGGATCGCTCGCATGCCGCGCGGCAAATTTCATATCTACACATTTCTTGGGTCGTGGCCGTGGTGTCTGGCCCTGGCTTACTTTGGGATGAAGCTGGGCGAGAACTGGCGTTCGCTGGGCAAGTACTTCCACAAGTTCGATGCGGTCATTGGCGCGTTTCTGGTGGCGGGGATTCTATGGTTTCTCTGGTCGCACTGGCAGCACCGGCTGCGGGCTGAAGAAAGCTAGTTTGTCGCCGCCAATCCGCGCGGAATAAAATTACTCTGTCATCCTGAGCGAAGCGAAGGACCCATGCATGGCGACGGGATCAGATGCATAGGTCTTTCGCTTCGCTCAAGATCACACTTGATTTGGGTGGTGAATTTGATCCGCATCGATTAATTCAAGAAGCGGTTTCATTCCACTGTGCGGGCTAATTGCGACGCGACCAGCTTCCACTCGCCATCGCGCTTGCGCAGGACATCGAGATAAACGTAGCGGACAGCGGAGCGCTTGCCGTTTGTTTCCACTTCATCGGATTCTGCTCCGTGGACTACGGCGGTGTCGCCAAAAAGGCGAATCTTGCGCGCGGTGGAAATAATCGACGGATAGCGGATGGCGCCAGTTCGAAAATTGTTTAGTACGTCTTGTTTCGTGAAAGCGTGGCCGGCTTCATTGTATTGCACGTAGTCATCGGCGAAGATCTGGGACAGCATGGCTAGATCGGCGGTCATCAGGGCTTTGTCTCCGGCCTCGTGAAGGGCCAGGATTTGCTTTTCGTCATCGTTAGTATCGTTATAGTTTTGTCTTTTCTGCGCATTTGACATCTGCGTTGCTACCCCCGACTTTCCTTGATGCTGGCTTGGTTTCGCGACGCTCGCCGACTTAAACCCTGAACCACTAAGAGCACTAAGTCACACGAAGGAAGAACTGGCCATCAGCCTTCTTGATCCTTCATGGCCTTTGTGGTTACCGGTCTCGAAGGCTGAGCCAACCACACTCTCTTTCTTCATCTTCCACAAATGTGTAATCTCACGCTAGTCTTGAGAGCAGCATGGGAATTCTGAGTCATCTCTTCTTTCCCTGGGGCATTATTTTGCAGGGGCTGGCCATCGTTCATTTCATACGGCGGCGGCCGGATAACTATTGGATTTTTATCATTCTGTTTCTGGGCCCGCTTGGCGCGATTATTTATTTGCTGGTGGAGGCGCTGCCTGACATCGGGTTGGTTGGCCAGTCGTTCAAAGTTTTTCCGCGGCGGCGGCGCATTGCTGAGCTGATCGCGGCGATTCGGGAGAATCCTTCGGCGGGAAATTATGAGGAGCTTGGCGACCTCTATATGGATGACGGCGACTACGCGCCCGCCCGCGCTGCCTTCGACAAGGCGATCGCCGCGCGTGCCGATACGCTCGATCCTTTTTATCGGCGCGGAGTTTGCGCCATTCTTTTAGGCGACGCGGCGGCTGCGTTGCCTGACCTGGAGAGGACGGTCTCGAAAGAGCCAGACTATGATTTCGGGCGCGCCGCCGGATTGCTCGCCCACGCCTACGCGCAAACGGGGCAAAAAGAAAAAGCCGAGGCGCTCTTCCGGCAGGTGACGATCACGTCGACGTTGTCAGAGACATATCTGAATTTCGCGGAATTGCTGGCCTCGGAGGGCAAGAACGCCGAGGCGCGCGAGTGGGCGCAGAAGGTGCTGGATAAGAAAGCGACGATGCCAGGGTATTTGAAGAGGCGGGAGCGGTCGTGGTTTCGGCGGGCGAATGAGGTGCTGAAGAGGATGCCCGCTTAGGGGTGCGTCAGCGCTAGGATCCGACATTTTGTAGACGGAAGTGGACGGCCAACAATGCGTCCATCGCGTGCTTACCCCAATGCGAGTAGAACGAGAGTCGCCAATCCCAAATGACATCTTCCGGAGCAGCTGCGCGCGCTTCGGCAAGGACGAGTCCTTCTTTCACATCACGGTAGATGTCGGCAATATCGTCGGCTAGACTTCCGCTGATTGCTTTGTCGTCCATAGTTGGATCGAACATCTGAGAATAGCGATCCCAGTCCCCAAGCTTCTCTTTCAGTAGGCGGTAGAGTTGATCCCATTGTTGCAGGCTCTGTCTTGCATTTGTGCTGGATCCTGGCTGGCCGTCTTCTTCATTCGGCTCGTCGTTGTCGCTTAGTTCCAAGTCTGGCAAGCTGATAGCCTCATCGATTAGTTTCGGAAGTATCCGGTAAATCTGAAGGAGCAGGTCGGCTCTCTCCAGGTTCAGTGCAGAATCCACGAGCGAACAAAATTGGTTCGCGATTCGGGCGAAGCGGCTGGCGATTTCCGCGTTGTCGGCTACGGTGTTCACTGTTCAATCTTAGTTAACGTGCGCGATATGCTCAACCGGCGCGTCTTGCCGATGTCAGGAGGAAGCCGCCAACTGCCAAAATGCTATCCTTCCCTCGATGCGAATTTCTTACCTTGAATGCACCCGCTGCGGAGAGCATTTTTCTGCTGATCGTCCGCTGAATGTCTGCCCTAGCGATGGCGGAGTGCTTTTTGTCCGCTACGATCTTGCCGGGTTGAAAGGGAAGTTGCGGCGCGAAGATTTGTCGGGGCGCGTGGCTAGCATGTGGCGGTATGCCGAGGTTCTTCCGGATGCTACGCCGGTTACGCTGGGCGAGGGATTCACTCCTCTGCTTCCCAGCCGCGAGTTTGCGCATGTTTTTATCAAGGATGAAGGGCTGAATCCTACGGGATCGTTTAAGGCGCGCGGCATGTCGGCTGCCGTGACCATGGCTCAGCATTATGGATTGAAGAAGCTGGCTGCTCCTTCGGCGGGGAATGCTGGAGGGGCGCTGGCGGCTTATGCGGCGGCGGCGGGGATTGAGGCGCACATCTTCATGCCGAAGGATGTGCCTCTGGCGAATCGCATGGAGTGCGATTACTACGGCGCGCACCTCACGCTGGTGGATGGGCTGATCAGCGATTGCGGGCGCATGGTGGCCGAGCGCATACAGAAAGACGGGTGGCCGAAAAATAACGATGGGTGGTTCGATGTGTCGACGCTGAAAGAGCCGTTCCGCGTCGAGGGCAAAAAGACGATGGGGTATGAGGTTGCCGAGCAGATGGGATGGAAGCTGCCGGATGCGATTATTTATCCGACGGGCGGCGGCGTGGGGATGATTGGGATGTGGAAGGCGTTTGATGAGATGGAGGAGTTGGGATGGATCGGCAGAGATAGTCCTGGCAAAGCGCGTCCGAAGATGATTACAGTGCAGGCGGCAGGCTGCGCGCCGATTGTGAAGGCTTGGGAGGCGGGCGCTCCCAAAAAGACGAGCGGATCGGGAACTTGGGCGAGCGAGGTGTGGGTTGGCGCTGAAACGTTTGCGGCAGGGCTGCGCGTGCCGAAGGCCTATGGCGATTATTTGATTCTCGATATTTTGGAAAAGAGTCATGGGACGGCAGTTGCTGCGACTGACGAGGAAATTCTGGCGGCGATGCGGCACTGGGCTAGCGTGGAGGGAGTTTTTGCCGCTCCCGAGGGAGCGGCGTCGCTGGTCGCTTATTGGAAGCTGCGGGCCAGCGGATTTTTCAGCGCCGACGATACGGTTGTGTTGTTCAATACAGGGTCAGCTTATAAGTATCTCGATGTGATTGAGGCGCGGGAGAGAAAGGCTCGGGTCGAACTGCCCGCCGCGCGCAGCATTGGTGGGATCATCGGGCCGTATTAGGTGTTGCATCGAAGGCTGGTTTCTGGGGTGAGGATTGCTGTGGAGTTCTAGGCTGAGTCCGAAGAGGGCTTTACCACAGGGGACACTGGGGGCCACGAAGGAAACCGGCTTACGCACGCATGGACGCTACTTTCCAGCGCGAAGAGATGGTTCGCACACAACTTGCGGGACGCGGGATTCGCGATGCTCGTGTACTTGATGCCATGAGACGAGTGCCGCGTCATGAGTTTGTTCCCGAGGCTTATCGGGAGGCTGCTTACGAAGATCGTCCGCTGCCCATAGATGAGGAGCAAACGATTTCGCAGCCTTACATTGTGGCGACGATGCTGGAACGGCTTGCTTTGCAGGCCGATGATCGCGTTCTCGAAATCGGCACTGGTTCAGGATATGTGACGGCGTTGCTTTCGTTTTTGTGTGCCGAGGTTTATTCAGTGGAACGCCATGCGGCGCTGGCGAGCGCGGCGGAGGCCACGCTGCGGCGGCTGGGATATTCGAATGTGCGCATTCGCATCGGCGATGGGCGGCTGGGGTGGGCAGAGTATGCGCCATACGATGCGATTCTGGTTTCGGCGGCAACGGCAGAGATGCCTCCGGCGTTGTTTGAGCAATTGCGGGAGGGCGGACGGATGATCCTGCCGGTGGGTCCGTCGTCGAGCCAGGAGTTGCAATTGATTACGAAGAGCGGCGGAGAGGCTGAGGTGAAGATATTAGAAGGCTGCCGGTTTGTGCCGCTGGTGAAAGGAGCCGTCGACGGTATCCACTGATCTGCTTCCTGCAATCACTACTGTTTTACAATCAACTCGTGGGAGTCTTCCGAAATCTTAAAATTACGCTGGAGATGATCAAGTGGGAGCACTCGATTTTTGCGCTCCCATTTGCGCTTTGCGGAGCGATGCTGGCGGCTGGAGGTTTGCCGCCGTGGCGGCAACTTGCGTGGATCGTGGTCGCAATGGTTTCGGCGCGGTCGGCGGCTATGGCATTCAATCGCCTGGCTGACGCTTCAATTGACGCGGCGAATCCGCGTACTGCGACTCGCGCTTTACCGGTGGGAGAGTTGACGCCGGCGTTTGTGAGTACGTTTGTTTTGGGGGGGTGCGGGGTTTTTATTTTAGCGGCTTCGCAATTGAACCGGCTGACACTTCTGCTTTCGCCGGTGGCGCTGGCAGTGATTCTACTTTATTCGTACAGCAAGCGATTCACGCGCTGGTCGCATTTGTTTCTCGGATTTGCGTTGGGGATTGCTCCGGCGGCCGCTTGGATCGCGGTGCGCGGGTCGCTTGATCCGCGGATTTTGCTGCTGACGGCGGCGGTGACCTTCTGGGTTGGCGGCTTCGATGTGATCTACGCTTGCCAGGATTACGACTATGATCGCGGGCACGGATTGCACTCGGTGCCGCGGTATTTGGGAATCCGGAACGCGCTTGTCGTGGCGCGTCTTTTTCACCTGGTGATGCTTGGATTGTTGGTCGCTTTGATCGTTACCTTTGGCTTGGGAAAATTGGCGATTGTCGGAGTGATTGCTGTGGCCGCGCTGTTGCTCTACGAGCACACGCTGGTGCGACACGACGATTTGAGCAAGCTGAATGCGGCTTTCTTCACAATGAACGGAGTGATAGCGGTGGTGTTCTTTTTGTTTGTCGCTGGAGATTTGCTGCTGCGGCGTTAGTGTGACAGCGAGTGTAGGTCGGCCTCGCTCTCGACATGCTCCACGAAGAGTCCTGTTCTTCGCCGAAGAAACGCAATCAGTTCCGGATCTATTTCCGATTTGAAATCACCATTGTCCGAGGAGTTCCATCGGTGTCCGTCGGTAAAATCGACAATCATTCCTACTCTGACTGAGAATTTCCCAGAACGATCGCGAAAGCCGTCCACGAGCACAAGACGACGCGCTTGAGAATACGGAAGGTGCTGTCGAACGAGCGTTGCGTAATGGCCGACTACAATGTCATTTTCGCGCAACGTGGAGTGTACCGGTAGCGCGAGAATGGTCGCGACCCCGATCGGCGCTGCGATGACCATGGTCATCCACCGCAGAGCTCGAGTGCTGTCATACCCGGCGCATTCCCTGGTCCAGTCTATGAAGCGATTGACTTTAGCCCGGCCTTGTAAGATTGACCAGAGGAAGAGGGTAATTTCCCAGCTCAAACAGAGAGCTCCAAAGCCGGGAAAGAACCACCACACTGCCCCACTTGGGTAGAAGTAAAACGCAGCAGGTCCATCGGATTTGGCGAAGTAGCGATTTCCTGCAACCAAGGCCCAGTGAGATGAAATGGCAAAAGCGATTCCGATAATGACCATAGAAGCGTATACGGCAACATTGGCGCTAGTGAAATCCTCCACATCACCGTTTGAATCGAGTTGCGTCTGCGGGTTTGCTTTGGGAGTGGGCAAATACCTGCGCAGCAGTCCCACTACGCCGATTACCGCGGCAGGGACGAGCATCCCACCAATTATGTTTACGATATCTGCGCTCATCGTTCGAATCTGCCACATCACGTTGCCGCTGTGATTTATATCATCTCCTGCGATATCATGAGTAGCGATGCCTGTTTCACACGCTTTTCAGACCGACGATTCGCGCCTTCTGCCAATCAAGGATAAAGTTCTTGCCGGTGAACGGCTCAATGAGGCCGATGCGCTCGTCCTTTACGGGACAGGCGACATTCTTGCCGTGGGCTGGCTCGCCAACTGGGTTCGCGAGCGGATGCATGGCGACACGGCTTACTTCAACGTGAACCGCCATATCAATCCTACAAATGTTTGCGTGGCGGCGTGCCGGTTGTGCGCTTTTGGGCGGAAGAAGGATGCTCCGGGCGCTTATACCATGGCGCTGGAAGAGGCGTTTCAGACGGCGTCTTCAGGCTATACCGAAGCGATCACGGAGTTTCACATTGTTGGCGGGCTCCATCCCGACCTGCCCTTCCAATATTTTCTGGATCTGGTTTCAGGATTGAAGGAGCGCTTTCCGCAAGTGCACATGAAGGCCTTCACCATGGTGGAGGTTGCATATCTGGCGAAACGGTCGAAGCTCACGATCCGCGAGACGCTGGAGAAGATGAAAGAGGCGGGAGTGGATTCGCTGCCCGGCGGCGGCGCGGAAATTTTTGCCGATCGGGTGCGGCACATCATTTGCGATCACAAGATTGACGGCGATCAATGGCTCGATACGGCGCGGCTGGCGCATCAGATCGGGTTGAAATCGAACGCCACGATGCTCTACGGTCACATTGAAAACGATGGGGACCGTGTGGATCATCTGCTCAAACTGCGCGCCTTGCAGGATGAGACGGGCGGGTTCCAGACATTTATTCCGCTGGCGTTTCATCCGGCGAACACGCCGTTGCAACATCTTTTTACAACGACCGGGATGCTCGACATCAAGCAGATCGCGGTGAGCCGGTTGGTGCTGGATAACTTTCCGCATATCAAGTCCTACTGGCAGATGATGACCCCTAAGATCGCGCAGATTTCCCTGCGCTTTGGCGCGGACGATATTGATGGCACGGTCGTCGAAGAGAAGATTTATCACGATGCGGGGGCGACCACTCCGCAAGGCCTGCGGCGGCACGATTTGGTGCGGCTGATTAAAGAGGCGGGGCGCGAACCGGTTGAGCGTGACACGCTGTATCGGCCAGTTACGCGGACAGAGACTTCGTTCACGGTATCGGTGTAGAGACAGTACCCAGTACCCGGTAACCAGAACTCGGTGACAGCAAGAACTGACAACGGGATTGCGAACTGGAACCTTCTCCAGTCAGGGACATCCAATCACTATGGCAAAAGAACAGACAGCGGTTTTTGGCGGAGGATGCTTCTGGTGCATGGAAGCGGTTTTTCAACGGTTGACCGGGGTCACTCATGTGGAGTCGGGTTACATGGGAGGGCGCGCCGACCAGGCGACTTATAAGCAGGTGTGCGAGGGCGACACGGGGCATGTCGAAGTGGTGCGCGTGACTTTCGACCCTGACGAGATCAACTATCGCGAACTGCTCGACGTATTTTTCGGGATGCACGATCCGACGACGCTGAATCGCCAGGGCAGCGACACCGGCGAACAATATCGCTCCGTCATATTCTATGCAGATGAAGAGCAGCAGCGGATTGCCGAGGATGTGATTGCAGAGATGACCGCGGCGAAGGTGTTTCCTGAACCAATCGTGACCGCGGTTGAGTCGGCCGAGGTGTTTTATAAAGCGGAAGGGTATCACCAGAATTATTACAACGAAAATTCGCGCCAGCCCTATTGCATGTTCGCAATCTCGCCGAAGCTGGCCAAGTTGGAAAAGAAGTATGCCGAAAAATTGAAGGCGTGAAGGTGGGACTTCTTTGATGCCGTAGCGAATCTAAGCTGCGGAATTGCGGCCTGGGGCGGCGGGGGCAGGTTCGGAAT
The DNA here is from genome assembly GCA_963800565.1 of uncultured Acidobacteriaceae bacterium. GTDB lineage: Bacteria > Acidobacteriota > Terriglobia > Terriglobales > Acidobacteriaceae > Acidiflorens. The sequence goes on along the minus strand of CAWDBM010000003.1, from coordinate 298,762 downwards.
GGTCGTCCATCAGGCGTTCTTCCAGCAGGAGGCGTCGCAGGCTGCGCAGATCGTTGAGCAGGCGGCTGCTGGTCTTCAGATGTTGCTCCAGTTTGTCTAACTTGAATTGGACGATTTGCATTGCCTGAACGCGGCGTTCCAGCTTGGCTTTTGCCGCCAGATCGAGATCGGTTGTGATCTCGGACTTAGCTTCGGCGATGGCTTCGACTAATAACTGAACATACTGGTGGGCGTTTTCTACCGTGTCAAACGGCGTTTGAAGGCGACTAGTCAAAGGCGCGAGCTCCTGGGCTCGGGAAGTATGCGACGCCGAAAAAGGGCGGCCTCCGAGTACGCTACAAGTACATTACCCTTCTGTCAATACGCTATTGTGAATCTCCCATCGCTCGCTAACCGCCGCCATTCGTTGAGTAGGTGTCAGTGGGCGGTCAGCTTCATCTCATCGAGCCAGACGTTGTAGGGTTGCTGGGCGTAATCTCCGTCCATCTGAAAGGCCACGTCGATTTCTTCGAGGGTCCAGTCGGGCTGGTTGGGGTAATAGGTGTCGACGTTGTATACCTGATCGCCAACCGTGAGGCTTATGTAGTGGACTTGGTTATCGACGCGTTCGAGGTTCCACACCAGATGAATCCATGTGTTCGCGGGAAAGGGCGTGCACGGGAAGGGTGTCGGCTGCCAGCCCGTGACGTCATTCCAGATATCCCACACGCCGTCAGCTTTGAAATTGCATTCGGAGCCCCACACCCAGCGCTGGCCGCCGAAGGTCTGATTGGTGTCGAACTCCAGGGCCTGCGCGTAATCGGGCTGATCGATGTAGAAATAGACGTCATAGATGAAATGGCTGACATTGTCGCCGCCCGCTACGGGGTGGAAGTAGAGCATGTTGGAATAGGGTTGGGTTCCGCCCATTGTGAAATGCGCCGACTCGCCGTCCATGGAGGGCGAGGATTGATTCTGCGTCATTGTCGAGTCGGCGGTGCCCAAGCCGGCGGCGCAGATCTGCCCTGCGCGGCCTGATCCGGCGGGGAAGGTTGCCGAGCAGGACTGCCATCCGGGAAGATTTTGAATATTCGAGATCGTCGTCTGCGCTGCCTGCGTGGCGACCGTGATGTTGATGGGCGTGGCGGAAATGTATCCCTGATTGTCTTCGGCCATGACTTCGATGGTGTGCTGGCCGGGAGCGACAAAAATCTGCGTGTTGATCGAACTGTCGAAGGTGAAGTAGACGGCGAGCTGATCGACATACACGCGCATGAAGAAGATCGGATTCTTCGGTGTCGCTGTCGCCACGACGTTGATGGGCGAGGTCAGGCTGATTCCCGCCGTGGGATTGGAGACGGTCAACGGGAAATCAGTGGATGGCGTAGGCGGTGGAACCTGCGCCGGTGGTGCAGGGAGCGGGCTGGTGCTGGGCGACCAGGTAATAGGCACTGGAGGCACAGCGGGATAGGTAGGTGGAGGGGGCTGCGTCGGCGTGGTCGATGCTGCTGAACTGGTGCCGCCGCAACCTGCGAGCGCGAAGCTCAGCATCAGCAGAGCGACTATGCCAAGTAGCAACTGGATGTTGCGAGCAGTAACATCGACGGATACGCGGCGCATTGAACGACCCTCCTCACAGTAAGCCCACGCAGCGCATCCAGCAATTAACAGAGGAATGCCAGACCTTGCCGTACGGGTGACGTAACTATGAGAGGCGAGGGCGAGAACGCGCCATACCAGCAGATACCTAAGATCAGCTGTTAATTACCTGATCGGGTTCGAAATCGGGTCCATTACTGTGGAGGCAGTAGGGCACACACTGGATTACCCTAGCGCACGATTGCTCGAACAACCACGCCAATAAGTCACCTCATCTTCTGCTCAGCCTGCGGGAAAGATGTGAATTCCCGCAGCGCAGTGAAGTACAAGGGGAGGTAGAGATGTGGCCAAAAGGAGTTTTATTCTGCTGCCTGTCGTTCTTGGTTCTGCCCTCGCTGGCGCACAGGTACTTAGCCAGGTATCGGGAGGACCAGGATCCGATCTCAAGACTCCGTATGTTGGGAGTGCTCTGACGTGTTCTCAAGCAAGCGTGATCGTCGTTCCCAGACCCCTCTTAGAACGGGCAAAACTCAAGGCTCGACTTCTCACTCTTTTGCACGACAGCCTCTACGACGATGCGAGAGGAATCGTGAATATCGAGCGGGAAAAAGAGATAAGGAAACTTGCAAATAAGCTGAGGAGCGACCGGGAAGATTATTAGACAGCCGCCTCTGGCTGTTCTTTACCGGTTGCGTGCGTTATTTCTGTGAAGTGACGGCAACTTCGTCACTTCACAGGACCGCCGCCGTTTGCTCGATTTCGCGCGTCGTGAGCAAGCATTTGCGGATATTCGGCGGCTCTGCCGCTTACTTGCGAACGCCTGCTGATGAGACTGTTCTTGTCGCAAGCAGAGCACGATCGGGAAATTTGCCAGCAGCCGCCAGAGCGCTTTTTGAAATTCCCGAACGAATTGATTTCCTGCCCTTCGAGGATCTTACCCTGTGATGTGCGCAAGATTACTTCGCGGAAGTCTTCTGCGGATCTTTAGCATCGTTGCGTCCAAAGTCGGGACCGAAGTGAACGTCTGACTTTGTGCCAGTAATCTTGACCGGGACCTCGGTCCCAGCACCGTTTTTGTTAAAAAACGGGTCGACAGGTTTCAACAAAACCGACTTCCATCCTGTGACCATTTGCGAGAGCTTTGCGTCCAGGCGCGCCGTGCCGTGAAAATCGATTTGATTGCCATCTAAGCTATAAGTGCCCGTCAAATCCACACGTGTTCCAGGAACTGTAAACTCGAGCTGAGAAAAAGAGAGCAACCCATCGTTGAGAGCGAATGTGCCATACAACGCGGAGTGCACATCCTCAACGGGAGCATCAGTGGCTTTTATCTTACCCTGGCTTCTTCTACTCAGTGCATCGAGCTTCTGTTGGATGGATTCATCCGTGAAATGGGCCTCTGACACCTTGAAGGTGCCCGATAACTTCAGGCGGTTGCTAAGGTCGGGTTGTCCCGGTGGAAGATCGAACTTAGTGTTTAAACGAACCGAGCCGGTCACCATCGGCGGATCCTTGTGGACGGCCAGTTTCAAAAGATCGTCTATCTGGCCTCGATCGATCACAACATCAAGTAGCACGCGATGGCCTTTGATGTCTTCGGTTCGCACCACCGAGCCGTTTGCCAGCAAATAGGTGTTGAGTAGTTTCGCCTTTACCGGTTGCAGGTAGGTGTCTCCAGTGGTTCCGTCAACAATGGCGTGAAAATCGGTGTGCAGAGGCACGGGACGATCACCGGTGGCAATGCGAAAATCCGGCGTGTCGGTCGCACCATCGACGACAATCTTTTCTAATATGCCGGTATACCTTCCGGTAGACGAGAGGGTTCCGCCCAGACCGTTGATGGTTCCTAAGTCTGCATCATGGAATGAATAAGTGCCACTGATGGGAGTGTAGCGCGGGTTACTCGCCTGCCATGGACCAAACAGACCGCTCGAAATGATGCGCCCCACGGGCTTGGGATTGGTGAGGCTCGCATCGAAATGCATCGGCTGGTCGGAGCCGATGCGCGTCATCCTCAAGCTCTCGATGTCAAATTCGACAGGCAATTTGCCCGGCCGCAGCGTGTTAAGGATGAGCTGCGCCTGATCGCAGATAAATGTATCGACAATAATCGTTATTTTGCCGTCACCGGGCCGCATGTTATTCAATTCGTCGCGGTGTTCTCTAGGCGGCAAGTTCAACTGCAGCCCTTTCACGAATACCGTGTCGACGTGTTTCGGAGTGCGAAGAAACTGCCGGATCCCGAGGTGGAACCGGAATTCGCTTACGCTGATAATCGGTTGAAAGCCAGGTTCGTGGTTGTTGGGATCGGTTTCTCCGAAAATTCTGAGGCCCGAGCCGGAGACCTGAAGTCCTTTCACGAGCGAGACATGAAAGGCGTCGAGTTCAACTTTGCTTTTGAATCGTGCCGCCAATGTTTCGATGACGGAGGCCCGCAAGACAGGTTCAGCACGGGATACGGCGATGGCAATAAGGCTGAAAATGATGAAGGCGCACACTGCGCCGATGGCGCCAATCCATTGCCAGCGACGCCAGTGGCGCGATTTCTGCGCGCCTCGCAAGTTAGGTTCGGCTTCTGTCAACAGTTGCGACCAAAGTTGTTAGATGCCATCACAACCAATGACGTTCGCCTTAAGTAAGCAGGCGAGGCGGCGGGACAGCGCGGGTAATCCGTGCCTGGTCGCGTCGTTTGGCCAGTCGTGTCCGCGATTTCAGGCAGCTTTGTCAGCCTTGACGTTCGCAGTGTCGGCGATGCCGGTAAGAATAGCGTCCGCGTGTTTTTCTTCCTCCAGCGTCTGGTCGAGCAGGGTTGCGTCCTCTTCGTTTCCCAGAATTTCGGCGAAGGTTCGCACGGTGCCGTAGGCAGCCATTTCGTAGTGCTCGACTTTCTGCGCGGCGGCGATAATGCCCGCGTCGCGGACAGATTCGTCGGCTGTATCTTTAATGACGTCCTCACCTTCAGTAATCAGCGCGGCAATGCCCTTGCACTTTTTGGAATCGACCGAGCCCTGCGCCTGATTCAGAATACGCTCCAGGCGCGAGACGTGTCCCTCCGTCTCCTGGAGATGAGTTTGCAACGCATTCTTCAAGTCTTCATCAGTGGCCTTGTCGATCATTTTTGGGAGGGCTTTTGTGATCTGTGTTTCGGCAGAATAGAGCTGTTGAATTTGATCGTGATAAAGTTTACGGAGACTGTCCAGGTTTGCGGAGAAGAATTTCATCATTATCCTCACGGATTCAGATTGATTAACAACAGTTGTAAGAATCGGTTCGCGTGTGCGAATAAAAGTATCGCTAGTTAGGCTTCCGCTGCGGCACATGAAGTAGAATGACGCCCCGCGCCGTTAGCTAAGCAGCCTTTCGAGTGCGAGCGGCTTTCGCCGCTGCCGCACTGCGCGCTTTCTTCCCTCGTTTGGCCGCTGCGCTTTTGGCCTGGCGTGACAGGGCTGACTTGCTGGCTGAATTTCGCGGCTCGCGCCTCAATGCTTTTTCCGTCGCGCGGGAACGTTTAGCGGATACCTTGTGCCGCGGGTACTCACCTGCTTTTTCGTCTTGTGCCGCTTTTCTCTTTAGCGCTGAAGAGCCCTTCGGAGGTGGCAGTTTCACGCCGGCGCGTCGCGCTTTCGAAAGGCCAATCGCTATGGCCTGCTCTGGCGAACTGGCTCCGTGTTTGCCCTCGCGGACATGATGGATCTCCTCGCGCACAAACTCGCCAGCCTGAGTAGAAGGAGACTTACCTTCGCGAGCGTCCTCTCTCGCACGGTCGATTGTTTCCTGGTCGGGCATTGAACGTCCTTCCGCTATCGATTCGAAACTGATTTTAGTCTGAGCGGCGGATGTGTCCAATCCACGATTCACCCTAGTGGCAGTGCTCATTTCTGGTAGCGAGGAGTTATGCGTTTCTCAGTATTGGCATCTGTGAGCTTCGCAAGGGTAGACGTATCTCGCAGTCGCGAGGGTGTGGCGCGATTCTCTTTTTCCAGTTGCGCATTGAGTTGTCCGCCGACGACGAAAATAAAGTATGCCCAATAAAGCCAGGTCATCAAGGCCATGAGGCCGCCCAAAGTCCCGTAGATGCGGTTGTAATTGGCAAAATAGCGAAAATAGATTCCGAGCAAAAACGAGAGACCCATCCTGCAGACGACGGAAAGAATTGCGCCGGGCAGCGTCGCGCGAAGGCGTTGTTTCAGGTTGGGAGCAAGAAAATAAACCGTCTGCACGGCAACGATGGTGAAGGCAATCGCAAGACTTTTGTGAATAAAAGGCCAAAAGAAGGTGAAAACTGCAGACATCGACATTCTGCCGGCGAGCCACTCGCCAACTCTTGGGCCGAGGACCATGGTGGCCACTGCGCACATTAGAAGCGCGCCGGTGATGACGGCCAAGCCGAGCGCCAGGAGTCGAGTCTTCCAGAACGGGCGCTGATCAGTAACATTGTAGGCGGCGTCGAGTGCGTCAATCATCTCATCGAAAGCGGATGACACGAGCCAGAGCGTGCCCAGCGTCCCGAACGAAAGCCAAGCGCGCACGTTAGCGCCGAGCACTCCGATCAGCACGGAGTAAATTGTCGGCATCACGGCGTCGGCCGGCAGCACGCGCGTCATCGCGACAAGTACGTCAGCAAAAAAATTGGGTAGCGGAATGTAGGCCATCACGGCAGAGAGCAAGATCAGCGCGGGAAATACAGACACGATGGTGTAGTAGGACAGAGCGGCCGCCGCTTGGAAGGTCTGGTCTTGAACCGCGTCCTGGCAGGCGCGTCCGATCGCATTCTTAGCCTTCGTAAATGTTATGCCCATCGATTCGGTGCAGGGCCGTGATGGACCTTCCGCAAAATATACATTAGATACGAATTGCTCTGTGCGGAGGTTTGGCGATGGGGTGGCTACGGGCTCGAAATAAAATATCCCTGGGCCGATGAGTGAAACGGAGGAGCGGACGAGAGTAGGGCGCGGGCACTGGAGGGCTGCCGACGAATTATGCCAGACATATTGCCCTCCAGCCGCGCTATGGAATCGTGTGTTTACGCCGCTCTGCCGGTGCGACGGGCACCGAGAAATTCGGCCTCTGCCTGGAGCCAGTCTTCGACTTCGAAGCCGTCGACCTTGCCGCGCTCTTCGTAAAGTTCGTAGGCGCGGCGCCTAACCTGCTCTTGCAGATCGGCCGGAGCCTTCAGGGATTGCAGGGGCTGTGCTTTGTTGACACTGTTGCTGTTCATTTCAAATTCCCTTTTTTCCAGTTTCATTTCCAATTCTCCTTGCGAGAGACAACAGCTCTCGCGTCTATTTCGTAGATTGATTGAGATAAGGCTGGACGGGGCGAGAGCCGCGCCCTCGCGACTGCCATTCACATCTTAAGTTCACTCTACACCCAGCGGGGGAAATAGGGAGTACGGTGATCCCTGTATTAATCAGAAAAATTAAGGCGAAGGGAAAATTAAGCAGCCGGCCTTCCATCGGCGTGCGGTAGAGTACGGTTTGCCTAGAGCCGAATTTACAGCTTGCACCGGATAGCATGCAGCGGCCTCCGACGGTAGCTTGGGACGTGGACAAATCTCTACCACCTAAAGAGTTTTCAGGAGGCTGTGCAATGAAATTACAAAGGAAATTAGCTACTTGCGTGGCCGTATTGACTATGTCAGTTGTGGTCATGGCGGGCACGAGTTGGGCCGAAGACAAAGATAAATCGGACATCGATAGGCGGATCCAAAAATCCGCAGATGTTCTCAACGAAATTATGGGCACTCCCGACAAAGCGATTCCAGACAAGGTAATGTCGGACGCGAAGTGTATTGCCGTCGTGCCGTCGATGGTGAAAATTGCGGTGGGCTTTGGGGGCAATCATGGCAAAGGCGTAGCCACTTGCCGTACCGAGCATGGCTGGAGCGCACCTGCGCCCATTACGGTTACTGGTGGGAGCTGGGGCTTGCAACTCGGTGGCCAGGCTGTCGATCTCGTGATGATCGTTACCAACGAGGACGGAATGCAGCATTTGCTCGCGAGCAAATTTAAGATCGGCGCGGACGCTTCTGCCGCGGCTGGCCCGGTGGGACGTGATGCTGGCGCCGACACGGACTGGAAGATGAAGGCGGAAGTGCTGACCTATTCGCGCGCTCGCGGTCTATTCGCCGGCGTCGATTTGAGCGGCTCGGCGATCACGCAGGATAAGGACGAGACGCGGGTTCTCTACGGCAGCATGGAATCATTTCGGAACATTCTCGATGGACAGATAGCTCCTCCAGCCGGCAGCGAGCCCTTCCTAGCCACGGTCAGAAAATATTCTGCCCAATCGCACGGTCAAGAACAGGGAGCGTTGATCCACTAACCTTGCGCTTCGAGCAGCCGAGACGATCAACGCGCGCGCTTGAAATATTGGACCGCGCGCTCATGAGCTTCGGCTGCTTTTCTTGTTGAAAACGTACCGAGATTGCGCCGGCGTCCAGTCTTGGGGTTTTTCTTGCGCGAGTACAAGCGATACTCGCCGGATTCGAGTTTTCGAATCATCCTTCGCCGGCTGCTCTCATCCGTAACATCAATTTGATGCGGGCGGAGGCAGGAAGGTAGGGCTGCTGTCTACAGCAAACAGCGACTCGGATTACAAGGTTCTTACGATTCTTTCTGTCGCAGGCATTCACTAATGTGAATGCAGGTCAATTATGCCTAAGAAAAAAATCGCGAAAAATGCGCGTAGGCGCCGCTCTCTGCACCGCAAGGTTAGCTGAGCGGAATGACTGGCGATTGACACAATTGGCATCTAGATCAAAGGAGAAATGAAAATGGGAACCATTCTGTTGATCATCTTGATTTTGCTGCTCATCGGTGCATTGCCAACCTGGCCCTACAGCAGTGGATGGGGATATTACCCCAGCGGCGGGCTCGGATTGGTGGTCGTTATCGTGCTGGTCCTGGTTTTGTTGGGACGAGTCTAGCTGCTTCACCAGACGATTTTGCAAATGCTGCACATTTCTAAAACTTAGGAGAGTGAACCATGAATTGGGATGAAGCTAAAGGCAAGTGGAAGCAGATGAAAGGTTCGGTGAAAACACAATGGGGCAAACTCACAGACGACGATATGGACGTGATCGCGGGACAAAAGGACGTTCTCGTGGGCAAAATTCAAGAGCGTTACGGCATTGCGAAGGACGCGGCCACCAAACAGGTTGACGACTGGAATCCTCCGGTGGTTGTCGATGATCCTAACCCGCGGCGCGAACGCGACCTGCAACGAGAGCGCAAGGCAAGCTAGGTTGGATAGTGGTCGATAGGGGGCGGGCACAGGTGTGTCCGCCCACGGTCATGCAAGCTAATCACTCTACACAATAACTCGACTGACTCCCTGCAATAACTCCCGTAAACATTCGATCTAACTACAGCACGCACTTTATGTCATTGCATTACTAATTTCTATTACTCTGCCGATAGCCTATCGGGGGAGTTGTGAAGCGCTTCACAGCAACGCGCGGAGATCAGTTCGGCACGCATCTTGCTGATGCACAGGCCGCGCAGTGTGGCGGTCGAACATGGAGTCTCGCGGCTGCCGCGAGCATGATTTGCTGCTTTCTGTGCTTGTGCGGTCCGGTGCTGGGGCAGAGCACGGCGGCGGAAAACAAGCTGTCGGCCAGTGAACTGTTACGTCGCGCGGTCGATGGAGAGTTGAAGGGACAGGCCGACGATCACACGCACTGGATGTATCAGGTCAAAGAAACTCATTCCGGCAAAGAAGAAGTCAAATGCGTGGTTCAGACTAGGGAAGGTGAGCTTGACCGCCTGCTTTTAGTAAACGGGAAACCGATTTCCGCGGAACAACAAAAACAGGAAGACCGCCGCATTGCGAGCCTCTTGAGCAAAGCCGATGTAGCCAAAAAAAGGCAGCGGGCTCAGCAAAAAGATGCGCGGGAGACTGAGGATTTATTCCAGATGCTGCCTGATGCGCTGACGGTGAAGTATGGAGAGCGCAAGGACGACCTGGTGGAACTCCTCTTCGAGCCGAATCCGAAGTTTGACCCACCCACTCGGGAGGCAACAGTTTTTCATTCCATGGAAGGGCGGATATGGATCAGCGTTAAAGAGGATCGGCTGGCGGAAATCGAAGGCCATCTGATAAGGGAAGTTAAATTTGGCGCCGGGCTGCTCGGGTACTTGGACAAAGGTGGAGAGTTCCACGTCAAACAGTCAGAGGTATCGCCGCGCCTTTGGGAGATCAGCCTGCTGCACGTCAATATGCATGGCAAGGTTTTGTTTTTCAAAACGCTTTCCGTCCAGCAGGACGAGAGTCGCAGCAATTTTCGGCAGGTGCCTGACAATCTGACGCTCGCGCAAGCGGCGGAAGAGTTGCAGAAACAGTCGGGACTGAAATCGGCGCAGGGCGATCGTCATGATCGGCCGGTCGCTCAGACGCAATCCTCCACTGTGGCGACGGGAAAATCAGGAGGTGTTTTATGAAGCGTGCAGTTTGTGTATTGGTTGTCGTGATCGCGGGATGGTGCTTTGGAAATGTCCGAGCGTCGGCGTCGGCAGTTGCCGGCGGAATCGATCCAGTGTTTCCATCCGCCCAGGCGTTACCCCAGCAATCATCGTATTCGCGGATGCAATCGTCCTGGGATTTGACGCCGCCGGAGGTTCAACGGTTGATCGAGGAACGACTAGCTTCGGAGTCGGCGCTTGAGAATACGAGGATCAACGTCAAGACTGACGACGGCGTAGTGGTTTTAACGGGCAAGGCTTCGAGCGACCGGCAGCGCGAACTCGCAAGCGAGATAGCAAAGGCCTACGCGGGCAATCGGCGAATTGAAAACCAGATCGAAGTTGGCGGAATTTAGCGGAAGCCTCAATCTCGAGATGTTTAACGCCAGGTAAGACTGACCGGGTAAGACCGAAAAGTTAAGACCTACAAAAAGGAGCATCAACAAATTGGGTATTACTTACAGCATAGTTATTCCGGCCTACAATGAAGGCGAACGCCTGGGAACAACTCTCGAAAAGATCCTTGCCTATGTGAATCAACGGGGATGGGATACCGAAGTAATCGTAGTCAATGATGGGTCGAGGGATAACACCGCGGAGTTAGTACGCGTCTATGCCGAACGGGATCCTAGGTTGCGACTGGTGGAGAATCCCGGCAACCGCGGCAAAGGTTACAGCGTACGCCATGGCATGCTGCAAGCGCGCGGAGATGTCATCGTATTCAGCGATGCCGACTTGTCTTCGCCAATCGAGGAGATGCCGAAGTTGCTGGAGGCGCTGGCGGCCGGGGCGGATATTGCTATCGGCTCCCGCTGGATGCAGGCGGAGCTTCAGAGCAAGCGCCAATCGCTGGCTCGCCAACTGTTTGGCAGAGTATTTAATTTGTTGTTGCGGATCACTCTCGGCTTGCGCTTCAAAGACACGCAATGCGGATTCAAAGCTTTCACCAGGCGGGCTGCGCGAGCGATTCTCCCATTACAACGCGTTGAGGGTTGGGGATTCGATCCTGAAATTCTTTTCCTGGCGGACAAGTTCGGCTTCAAGGCGACAGAGGTAGCTGTGCGATGGGCGGACAGCGAAGGCACGCGGATCAATCCCCTGATCGATGGCGCGCGCATGTTTCAAGAGGTGGCGCGCATCCGCTGGTGTGACCTGGTTGGGAAGTATGAGGGTAAAGGGGCAATCGCCGCCCGCTTGTCGGAAGCGTTGCCAGAAGAAGCTGCGTCGGAAGTCTAACGTCGCGATTTCAAGACTGCGGCGGGGCGTTCTTAGAAATTGGGATTCTGGGTGCAATCAGAACTTGAATCGGCGTAAATAGTTATTGGCTCCATTCAGAGAAACAGTAAAAATCTGAACTTCGTTACCGCATATCCTCCGCCGATTCTCTGACACTGTTCGTCTTCGAGAGTCCGACCCTTCATTCTTAAGAACGCCCCGACCGCGATTTGGATGCGATTGATCCGCCGATGAGGAAGAAAAACTTTGGGCTAGCAACCGAGACTAGGGTGGAGCGGGATAATGTGCAATTACAGCCCAGGGGACGGCGAAATACAGGTTGGAGTGGATGTAATCGCCGGTGGCTCGCGGCTATAGTCGACTCAGCATTCGATTCGAAGCAGTTCGAAGGAGGCATATGCTTTATTGGACGCTAATGTTTCTGGTGATCGCGGTGATTGCTGGCGTCTTGGGTTTCACCGGCGTAGCGGTTGCCGCCGCGGGTGTGGCGAAGCTGCTGTTCTTCGTCTTCCTGGTGCTCTTTGTGATTTCACTTTTCGCGCATCTGACACGGCGCGGAACCTCTGTCTAGATTTTCGCAGCTTTTTAAAGTCGCACGTCGAAGGACGCGATGTCGGCCGAACCTGACCCACATCCGTCCTCGGCGTATGCGGTTTTCTAAGTTTCCGCATCAAAGTATGGATTACTATCCGGCGAATCTCCTGCCTACAGTGTCTGATTCCAAACTTAAAAATGCCGAGGGCGAAATGATATTGTTCCCAACCTTTGCAATCATTTGCGACAACTAAATACAAGCACGTTATTCAATTCCGATGGGGCGAAAAGCTCCGTACATTCTGAGGAGGAAATTTTCATGGCAGATGATATGGATAAGAAGAATCAGCAGAGCAATCAATTCGGACAAGGCCAGCAGGGCGGTCAATCCGGCCAGCGTGGACAGGGCCAGCCGCAACAGGGAGGTCAGTCCGGGCAAGGCCAGCATGGCCAATCGGGCCAGCCCGGTCAGAATCCTTCGAAGAAGAGCGGACAGGGCGGCGAGGATGAGCACGAACAGGACCAGAAATCTGGTCAACGTCGCGCCTCTTAGTCAGTCTCTTCAGCAAAGGACCACTTGGAAGTCCCGGCCCATTATGGGCCGGGACTAATTTTTTTCTCCCACGAAGAATGAACGATTGCGAGGCGGCTCCATGGCGGCGAAGAAAGCGAAAGAACATCTCAGGCAAGAGCCTCTTCTCAGCGCGGTTGCGCGCAAACTGGGGCAGGCGGCGGGCGCAGTTACTAATCTTACTCACGGATTACTTGCTCACGGGACTGGCGAAAATTCTTCGGCGCGTCCGTCGACTGTTGCAACCAATAGGCGCGCGTCCCCGACAAAGCGTTCTGCAGGGAAGGTGTCCGCGCGACCAAGCGTGCATCGTCGCAAGAAGAGCGCGCATCGAGCGGTTGGCACATCCAAGAAGACGAAGCTCTCCAGTTCGAAATCTGCGCGTTCGCGAGGCTGAAATTGCGCCGCACTCTGCGGGCGTGATTGAACCCCCTGATTCCCGATTGCCGATTCCCTGAGATTCTGCACAATTACCTTAATCCAGGTCGGCCAGATCTATGTGTGAGCTGTTTGGGCACGGTGCGAACGAAATCTCAAACACGCGCTGAGTGGAGGCGATCGATTTTTACGGAACAAAAAAAGCGGACCCGGAGAGAGGCGGGTCCGCGTAGAAAAAAGGAGAAGCCGAAGCTATCTCCTACTCCTGGAAAATCAATTCGCATGCGGCGCAGCAGCTCCGCTGGCGGGCTGGCAGGACGCGCTCGAAGATGCTCCGGGCGTGGTGGAAGTGCCGGGAGTCGTGGACGAACCTGAGTTCGACGAACCGGAGTTTGACGATCCCGAATTCGGCGTTGTGTCGCTCGTCGTTCCGGGAGTTGCTCCGGGCATATTTCCGCAAGGGCCGCCACTGGGGTTGGTCTGCGGGGTGTTCGGATTGACGCTAGAGGGCTGTGTGTTGTTGCCAGGCGTCGGTGGATTCGGAGAATTCGATCCCGGGACGGTGCTCGGAGTAGTCGGAGTCGAGGTGCCTCCCGGCGGCGTCGCTGTACTGCCAGACGGAGTTGTAGTCGCGCCGGGGGCTGCTTGGCCCGCTGCGGATCCCGCCGCTCCAGCCGGTGCGGCTCCTCCCGCCGGTGCGCTTTGCGCCGTAACCCAAACCGCGCACATCAGAATCGTCGAAAGTAAAGTAAGTTTTGTAGCAGACATTTTTGCAGACAATGGAAAAGCCTCCTGCGGCGTATTTTTATGTGATTCCTCGAAGGACGAGGAATCATCCAGACGACAGTGTGCGCGAGAAGGGCGAACCAAGCACATCCGGCGTATGCCGTAGACGGGCTGCGAACAATCCGGTAGCGGAGACGTTAGATTGAAGTGTAGAAACAGCCAACCTGGGAAGAGGCCTCCTCCGAGCTATGTCACAGAGACTTCTTACTGACCGGTCTCGGTGAACACGGCGGGAGTCGCCACGCCGGTCGCGGTTGCGCTGATATAGACCGTACCGGGAGTTGCCGGAAGCGTGTACACCTGGCTGGCGGTTCCGGTGTTGTCGGTGGTTACGGGATTGGCGTAGAGAAATAATCCTCCAGCGCCGCCATCGCTGAAATTTACTGCTACGCCGGAAACAGGATTGCCGTACTGGTCGGCAACCAGCACGCTCAATGCCTGTGGCAGCATTGAACCAGCGCTCGCAAACTGGCTATTTCCGCCACTGATCGTGACCGTGGCGGGCGCGCCGGCGCCCACGGTCACAGAAAATTGCGTATTCAAGGCGTTTACCGCGGCGGTAATCGTAAATGTGCCAACTGAGTTGCCCGTTGTGTAATTCACGGAGACGGTTCCGCTGGAGTTGGAAGTTGCGGGGCTACCGGTCACAGTTCCGGACGTCGTGGAAAAGACGACCGAAACACCGGTGACCGGATTGCCTGATGCATCATTGACCTGCACTACTAAAGGTTGCGGCAACGCTGTATTTACGGGCGCTGACTGGTTGTTTCCGGACGCTGCAACCAGAGCGGCTAGCGCATCGCCAGTCGCGTATTCCGTGAAGAGCGCCGTTGTCTTAACTCCGGCTGCGCTAGCAGTGAGCTTGTATGTTCCGGCTGTGTTCGGGAGTTGGTAACTTACAAGGGCGAATCCGCTGGCATTCGACACAGCCGTGCTGGGCGTCAGCGTGCCGACATGACTGTTATCGACGAACGTGACGGAAATGCCGGACACACCGTTGCTATAGGCGTCCTCGACCTTGACCTTTAACTGGGCGGGGAGAATCGATCCCGCTTGTCCCGTTTGCTTGTTACCAGTTGCGATAACAACTTTGGTTGCTGGTCCCGGCAGCGCCGTTTCCGTGAAGGTCAAGCTTCCGGCCAGGGTGGAACTGGCGGTCAGAGTGTAGATGCCGGTAGTTTTAGGCAAGGTGTAACTGGTTGACCCGTTGCCATTGGCATCGGAAACAACGCTGGCGGGATTGAAAACTCCTCCCTTGTTGCCATCGCTGAAGTTCACCGTCACATTCGGAATTCCAGCTCCACTGTAAGGATCGATCACCTGCAACTGGAGCAGGGCGGGCAGGGCTGTGAGTATCTGAGCGCTCTGACCGCTGCCCTCGACCAATGCGAGACTCTGGAAGAGTCCGTAGACCTGGAGGGTTGTCCGTGTGGCTACATAAACCTTGCCATTCGCCACCGTCTGGGTTGCGAAGTGAGCGACTGTGGGTAACTGGTCGCGCGCTTTGTTCTGGCTGGAGTTGTAAAGCATCTGCATGGTTGTGGCATTGACTGCGTACAGATTATTGCCGCTGATCGTCCACAGAATTCCATTCGTGTTGCCGTTCGCGGAAATGGAAGGAGAATGAGCCCCGACATATTTCTGGGTAGTCGTAACGGGGGCGCCCAACAATCCACCCGACAAAGGGAATGCTAGCAGCGGAGACGCATTCGGAGCGAAGTAAACAGTATTGTTCCAGTAAGCCGGAGAACTGAATAGCACGTCTTTTGCCTGGCCGCTGGTCTCTCCCGGAATCAGCGGAAATTCTTGAATGATCTGGCTGTCGTTGCCCGATGACGAGAACATGCCCATGTTGTCGCGGTCGAGAACATAGACGAAGCCCTGCTTTCCTGCAGCCACGAGTTCATGAGGATTCGGTCCGTCCTGATCGGGAAGAATGAGAACTCCGGTGGAACTCAAATCGAGATCGTTGGCATTGAGGAAGGCCACATCCCACGGGGTGAAGTAATCGCCCACGGTCAGATTGGTAGGATCGAGTTTCAGCACGCTGTTGCTGTAAGTTTGCCCGCCTTGCGGAATGTTGTAACAACTGGTGCAGGATTCGGCCGTTTCTACAAAGATGTTGTTGTTCTCGTCGGCGGCGATGCCGTTGCCGGTTTGCCAGATCGAGGTCAACCCGTGATCGGGAGAAGTGTTGAAGACCGCGGTCTGCGCGAGACTGGTTTCGTCGTAGGCCAATACCCAACCGTAGTTGCCGTCATTGCAGGAGTTCGAGCCAAAGCCGATATAAATGGTGCCGTTATTCAGCAGCAATCCGGGACGGTTCAACTGATGCAGGCTGTTGAAAGTGATGACCTGCCCTTGATTGTTTGTGCTCGTGGCGGCGATGACAATCGGGCCACCATATTTTTCCGCTCCGGAAGTGATATCAAGCGCGTGCAGGCGATGGACAACCTTGCCGTTCTCCACCGTCTTGGCCACCAGATACATGGTGCCAGTATTGCTGTCGATGGTCGGAGTGCCTGCAATTCCTTCTTCCGTGAAGCCGGTGGTTTGCCCGCCGGAGCAAGGAAGATTGGCGCCGCTCGCGATAGTAATGCCATTGTCAGGGTCGGTGAAATTCACGTACCACAGCGGAGATGCATTCGCTCCGGTATTGTTGTCCGCGTCGAAGGCGTAGACGGAATCGGCCATCGTCGCTACATAAACCACGTTATGCAAAACTCCTTGACCATTGATGTTCACGCTGGAAACGTAGAGCGGTTGCGCCAGCGCCTGATATTCAATCGCGTTGTTGAATAGAGAGCCAAAACTGTTCTTGTTGACATTGCCCGGCGTGAGCAGTGTTTCGTTAAGATTAGCGGCCGTGCGCTGGTTGTCCGAACGGCCGGTTATTAGCGTGGCCTGTCCAAAAGTCACAGAAACCAAACCCATGCTGATGAGGATAATAAAGGCGAGCGGACGAACGCGGGAGATAGAGGGTCTTCCGATCCCAGAAGACCGAGCACAGCACGTTACCATTAGTTACTCCACTAGGGAAAAATGGGCCACCAGGCCCCTGACAGGGAAACAGCAGTTATCAAGCCGAAAGAGTGCCGGGGAAAGGAACTGCAAGCCCTACTTTATACAACTCTTTCGTTGAGTTAAAGACGTCTGGCACCATTTCTTGCCCAGGCAGAAGAAATCTTTTGCACCTATTGAGCAGAAAACTTGAGCAGAAAGCCTTACCAAATCCTAGCCCAGAAAGCGACTGCTTGAACATCCCACGGAAGTGGGGGAGCGCGGGTCAGACTGTTTTCTTCGCCGACGGCCAAACTAGCGTTACCGCCAATGCTACCGCGATCCCCAACGATACCTCCAAAAAGCGGTGCCAGCCGATGATCCAGGCTGGAAGACTATGCGGAATCAGCAACACTATGGTCAAGGTAATCGCCGCAAACCGGTAGGCGGCGCCAATGTTTAATAGCCATGACAGCAATCCGCACACGAAGATCCCCAAAGCATAGACGGGCGCGCTGGCAGGGAAAAATGTCGCCATCGCCGCGCCGAGGGCCGCTCCCAACGCTGTTCCCACAAAGCGCTGCCAGCCCAGGGTTCGTGGCGGGATGGTGGATTGAGTGATGACAATCGCCGAGATCGGCGCCCAATAATATTCAGGCATTTTCAGAAGCCGAGCCAGCCACATGGAGGCAACCGCCGCTATCGTGGTTCGCGCCGAGTCCACAATGGAATCCCAATTGACCCTCGCCCAATTGACCCTCGAAAGAATCCCGCGCCCCATGGATACCCTCCCCAGCAGCCTGCCAAGAGCGGCTATTGTAATCGCTGCCTCGCCGCGCAGGCCTCTTGACTCTTCGTGCTATCATTTTCCCCGTCCCTCGCGGGACCCGCGCGCCGGTTCACTCGGCGCCACCTACAATGAGGGCCCCTACCTGCGTCCTTCCTCGCAAGGGTCGTGGATGGAGGAGATGCGAGCACACCGGAAGTGTGCGCCATCGTCCTTCATGACGAACACCGTCCGGAATGAATTTACGGTCAATCTAAGACAGAGAGGAAGACTTATGCAGATCAAGAAACTCACGCCCAATCTAGTCGTCCGCAACGTGGAAGCCAGCTTGAAGTTCTATGGCGAGATCCTCGGTCTCGAGAAAGCCATTACCGTCCCGGACGAGTCACCGTATGTTTTTGCGTCGGTGTCCAACGGAGCAGTTGAGATTTTCTTCAACGATCAGAAGACGGTGGCCGCGGAACTTCCTAACCTCGCCGCAAACATCGGCGGAAGCTTCACCCTTTACATGGAGGTGGACAACCTGCACGCGATCCTCGATCGCGTGCAGCAAGCGGGAGCGAAAATCTCCATGCCGGTGACGGCGCAGTTTTACGGCATGCAGGAATTCGCGTTCGAGGACGGGGACGGATACACCATCACCATTGCGCAGAAGATAGGATGAGCCCCGTCCAGAGCGAATGACGGTGCAGATTGTGCAGCCATTTTGGTTCCCATCCTAACGTCGCAAAAGGCGCGGCGTTAGGATGGGGCACCTGCAGTTGACTGAGTTAATGGACGACAGTTACTGGATTTCTCAGCCACGCCTCCTGAGTAATGGCCACCATCGACGGGTTGTCGATGATTCCAATGCTGTCCCAGGTAAACAGGCCATAGCCCGGAGTTGTTCCATTAACACCTTGAGGAAGCTTGACGCCGAGTTGACCGGCTAGCCACGAGAAAGACCCATACCCGCAAAGACTGACGCAGTGATCCTCGTTTGTATCCTGTTTGAAGCCTGTGGCAAACCATCCGTTGGTAGGAGGGTTAGGCACAGCCGCTTCGAGCTGATCGGCTGCAACTCCGATTTTGACCGGCCCGTGCGCGATTGCATTCTGCAGGAGTGCAGTGTTGGTCCAATCCACTGCGACGGCCGGGCCATCATCATACGTATGCCCCCCCTGCTGGAATCCCTGAGTCTGCATCGCGTCGAGTACGTCGGTAAGGTTAGCCCCATTGAGAACATTGTGTGCCTTCGCCCACTTCTGAACCTCCGCGTCGGAGATGAAGATCTCCGGTTGGTGGGTGGCTTTGGCGAATGCCTCTTCGGCTGTGACGCAGTCCCCATCTTTGTCATTCAGCCAAAACGACAGTTTTGACGGCTTATACAGCACCTGTGGAGGAGTCGGCCCGGTAATGGTGTGAGGTGTTGCTCCTGCAAGTCGATACCTTGGAGACGGAAATGCCCCGCGAGGTCGTTTAGCCATGACGCTCTCCTTGTAGTTAGATTTTTAGGGAAGGCCGCGATTATAGCCCAATTTGTGGGGAGCGGCGAAAATTTATTTAAGTTGGGGCAGTGGTGCAGTTCGAATTTGTTTTGAAAGGGCACGGCTTCAGCCGTGCCGTAACTTCCGCAAAATCAGTAGCAGCTTTACAGTTTGCTGAAAAACTCGTGTTTCGTATCAGGGTATCGCTTTAGCGATACCGTAAGTTCTTCGCAATCAGACGCCTCTTTAGGGGCTGCCGGGGCCGCGTTTTTCAGCAAACTGTTTAGCCGCCGGCGAATGTATCTTCCAAATTGCACCACTACCTAAGTTGGCTCGGGTGAGCGCCGGGATTGCGCTAGAATTACGTAGTGAGGTGAGTATGTCAGGAATCACTCCAGAAGCTTCACAGGTTTTGGAACGGGCGCTCGATCTTTCGACTGAGGATCGAGGTGTGCTGATTGCCCGTCTCCTTGACAGCCTCGATGACGCGCCGGGCGTCGCTCCGGCGAACGAGGTAGGCGTAGAGGAAGCCTGGGCCGCCGAGATCAAACGGCGCGTCGACGACCTTCGTTCAGAGAAGGCGCGCCTGATTCCCGAGGAAGAAGTGCGCCGCCGCGCTGCGGCGCGTTTGCGCGATGTCAGGCCGTAAGCCGTGCTGGCGTCTGGGTCGACATTCCCATTACGGAACGGTTACAGATAGTTTGTCTTAGACGATTGTGGTTTTGGGTGGCGCAGCGCTTCAGCGCTGCGATAAGGTCGCTCTCAGGAGACGGCTTTAGCCGCTGAGGTCAGCATGGCCGCACCCCATCGAGGCAACACAGGATCCGGAACCTACTTTGTTACCGCTGGAAGCTTTCAGAAACACAGCCTGTTTCAATCTGCCAGAATGGCTGACTTATTTGTGCAGGTTCTTCTGAGCTACAGATCGCAACACAAATATCTACTCCATGAGTTTGTGCTCATGCCCGACCATTTCCATCTCCTGATTACTCCAACCCTGACTCTGGAGAGATCCCTTCAACTAATCAAGGGCGGATTTTCATTCCGCGCCAAGAGGGAGTTAGGTTTTGGTGGCGAGACATGGGAGAAAAGCTACCATGACCGTCGCGTGCGGGACTGGCAAGAGTACTGCGCCTTCCGGCAGTACATTCATTTGAATCCCGTGAGGAAAAGGTTGGCTGGGAGTGCCGAACAATATTCATATAGTTCGGCCATCGCCGCGATGGCGCTGGATGCCGCACCGCAGCGGCTAAAGCCATCAGATTCGGCAGCTTGAATCGCAGCGCTGAAAGCGCTGCGCCACCCAAAACACCTAGAGGAACTTCTCAAACGGAACCACTACCCGCGCCTTTGCTCTTGCCTTTGGGTGGCGCAGCGGTTCACCGCCGCGATAAAAGGCCTTTTCGCTACCGGCTTTAGCTGCTGCGGTTGACTACCGTGCGCCAAACGAATTTCCGCAACCTCGCAGGTTACGACGCAAGGAGTGCGCGAAACCTGGATACTTGGCCACGTTGTATCCTTTTAGGGAGTTACTCACCCTAACGACAGCTTGGAGATGGGGATGCCGACAAATTTAGACCGCTACAAGAAGGATCTAGAATCCCTGATTGACAAGGGTAAGAATCTGCAGAATGCGATTCAGGCCGAGTGCTTTCCCGCAAAGGTCAAGGAGCAGGTAAAGAAAATTGTTAAGAAACCGGAACTGGTCGCCACGTTTTATGAACGACTGCCCTCTTTTAAGAAAGACTATCAGGCTTGGTACTCCGAGGGGCCAGCTTTGATTAGGCAACTCTTACCGGACCGGCTCGGTGATTTCATTAGCCACTATCAAAAACCAAAAAACAGAAAGAATATCAGCTACGAGAACTACAGAATTGAGGACTATCTTCAAGGGCTCACGGTGACTCGCGGCTACGAGAAGGAGAAGGTGGTTGGACCGGAGGCCGCGATCCCGCAGTTCGACCAGCAGATGGCTATTCTGGAAGCGGTGCGGGCGCGATTTGAGAGTTCCCTTTTTGACATTCGTCAACTGGTTCAGGCCGACCTATTCGACTCGGAACTCGATGCCGCCAGCGAGCTACTAAAGAACAAGTTCAAACGTGCGGCTGGTGCGCTAACAGGCGTGGTTCTGGAAAAACATCTCAAGCAGGTGTGCGACAATCACGGGGTTAAGGTGACAAAAAGGGACCTTTCGATCTCTGACTTGAATGATCTTCTCAAGAGCGCGAACGTATTTGATGTACCGCAGTGGCGCTCCGTTCAGTTTCTAGCTGACATCCGAAATCTGTGCGACCACGATAAAAAGGCCGAGCCGACCGTCGAGCAGTGACTGATCTGATTGCGGGCGTCGCGAAGATCACGAGAACGGTGTTCTAGTGAAAAGCCCCGCTCTCTGGTGTCAGCTTTTCGCGGGCGAGGGCGCCCGCGCCGCACGATTCAAGGTAGGAGCCTGCGGCTGCCAGCTCGCCGCTCCCGTTCCATCACCTTCCGCAGCCTCTTGTTAATCTCCCACTGGTATCCCCGCCCCATTCCCCGGAACCAGGCCAGCACATCGGCGTCCAGATTCAGCGTGACCCGCTTCTTGGGCAACTCGCGCCAGAGACTAAGCGCCAGCCACCGCTCCCGCCATTGCCTGCGGAGGCTTACCGCAGACTCCGGTTCCACGCCCCCAGAAGCCCTCAGGCGGGCGATTCTCCCGCGCCTCTTAACTCGTTTCTTCCGTTTCATTTGCCGTCGACAGCATACATATACATACGTACAAAATAAACTGCATAGTGTTCCACGTGGAACATTCCGCCCCAAAACAAAAAAAGCCCCGCTCTTGCGAGCGAGGCTTTTGATTTAACTGACAGCTGATAACTGAGAGCTGACAGCCGGTCCTAGTACATGTCGCCCATGCCGCCGCCACCGTGGCCGCCCGGCATTGGAGCATTCTTCTTCTCTTCCGGAATGTCCGCTACCAGGGCTTCGGTGGTTAGCATCAGGGCTGCGATCGAGCCGGCATTGGTCAGTGCGGTGCGCACTACCTTCGTCGGATCGAGTACGCCGGCCTTAACCAGATCTTCGTACTCTCCGGTCAGGGCGTTGTAGCCGTAGTTGTTGTCCTTGGAATCGTGGATCTTACCGATCACGATGGCACCTTCTTCGCCGGCATTCTCGGCGATCTGGCGCAGGGGCTCGGTGATGGCGCGCTTCACGATGTTGACACCGATCTGCTCGTCACCTTCCAGCTTCAGCTTGTCGAGAGCCGCAACGCAACGCGCTAGCGCTACGCCGCCGCCCGGGACAATGCCTTCTTCAACGGCCGCACGGGTCGCATGCATAGCATCTTCGACGCGGGCTTTCGTTTCCTTCATTTCGGTTTCGGTTGCGGCGCCGACTTTGATTACGGCTACGCCACCGACCAGCTTGGCCAACCGCTCCTGCAGCTTCTCGCGGTCGTAGTCGCTGGTGGTCTTTTCGATCTGGCTGCGAATTTCCTTTACGCGGCCCTGGACGTCACCGGGCTTGCCTTTGCCTTCGACGATGGTGGTGTTGTCCTTGTCGATGGTGACTTTCTTGGCCTGGCCGAGGTCGGCGAGCTGAACGTTCTCCAGCTTGATGCCGAGGTCTTCGGTGATAGCCTTGCCGCCGGTCAGGGTTGCGATGTCCTGCAACATGGCCTTGCGACGATCGCCAAAGCCGGGAGCCTTGACGGCCGAGACTTGCAGCGTGCCACGGAGTTTGTTGACTACGAGGGTGGCGAGTGCTTCGCCTTCGACGTCCTCAGCGATGATCAGGAGCGGCTTGCCGCCCTTGGCGATCTGCTCAAGCAACGGGAGCAGGTCTTTCATCGAGCTGATTTTCTTTTCGTGGATCAGGATGTACGCATTTTCTTGTACGGACTCCATGCGCTCCGGATCGGTAACGAAGTAAGGAGAGAGATAGCCGCGGTCGAACTGCATGCCTTCGACCACGTCCAGCTGGGTTTCGAGCGTCTTCGACTCTTCAACGGTGATGACGCCATCCTTGCCGACTTTCTTCATGGCTTCGGCAATGATCTTGCCGATGGTCTCGTCGTTGTTGGCCGAGATGGTGCCGACCTGGGCAATCATGTCGCCGCTGACGGGCTTGGAGAAGCGGTCGAGTTCACCCTTCTCGCGATTGCCTTCCTTGTCGAGACGGCCGGTGATAGCCAGAACCGCCTTCTCGATGCCGCGCTTGATGGCCATTGGATTGGCGCCAGCAGCAACGGTTTTCACGCCCTCGCGGAAAATTGCTTGGGCAAGAACGGTAGCGGTGGTGGTGCCATCGCCGGCGACGTCGGAGGTCTTCGAAGCAACTTCGCGGACCATCTGCGCGCCCATGTTCTCGATACCGTTGGGCAATTCAATTTCTTTGGCTACGGTGACGCCGTCCTTGGTGATGGTTGGCGAACCGAATTTCTTTTCAATAACTACGTTGCGGCCCTTGGGGCCGAGGGTGACCTTCACAGCGTCAGCGAGTAGATTGACGCCGCGGAGAATCGCCTGTCGCGACTCTTCTCCGTGAACAATTTGTTTTGCCATTTTCGTTTGCTCCTAATTTAATTTTTGCAAGCGCGCGGCTTGCGGGATGTTCGAAACTCGTTATCCTGCGACTGTCGAAGGCAAATGCATAGGTCCTTCGCTTCGCTCAGGATGACAAATGGTTTTATTTAGCGGCGTGAGCTGACGGTTTCTTTCTTGGTGGCGCCGGTGGTTGATCCGGTCAGGATGCCGAGGACTTCTTCTTCGCGCATGATGATGAAGTCTTCTCCATCGATCTTGATTTCGGTGCCGGAATACTTGCCGAAGAGAATGCGGTCGCCTTCTTTTACGTCGAGGGGACGAACCTTGCCTTCTTCGCTGATCTTGCCTTTGCCGGCGGAGATGACTTCTCCCTCCTGCGGCTTGTCTTTGGCGGAGTCGGGGATGATGATACCGCCGCGGGTGGTGTCGGCTTCTTCGACCCGACGGATCAGGATGCGATCATGCAGCGGGGTGAATTTAGTAGCCATAGTTGCGTACTCCTTTCAAGAGTGGTGATGCAGATAGGTTGAATTCGAATTTTTGATTTGACCTGAAACTGGGGCTGTTAGCACTTGAACCCTACGAGTGCTAATTATAGGAATATGAGTGAATGGTTGTCAAGCGGCAGTCGAAATATTTAAATAAGTTATTTGTAATCAACATGATGGTTAGCTGCAAGTTCCCGAAACTCGCCGCTCTATCCGGCGGAAGCGGCCAGCGGTTTGATGGCCCTGAGTTCCTTGGCGTACTTTTCCTTGACCTGATGCACGGCAAAGGCGTCCTGCAGGTTGAGCCAGAACTGCTCGGAGGTACCGAAATACTTGGCAAGCCGAGCGGCCATTTCGGGAGTAATTCCACGCTTCTCGCGAACAATGTCGTTCACGGTTGGAGGAGAGACGCGCAGCTCCACTGACAGCTTGTAAGCAGAGATACCCATAGGCTCGAGAAACTCCTCGCGAAGGATTTCTCCTGGATGTACCGCCCATCCTGCCGCGCCTTCGTTCTTGATACTCACGATTGCTCTCCTGTTTACCGGTCCGCGGACCGTGAATAATGCGTACTGACTCAGTGGTAATCCGTGATCTCAACGTCGTAGGCATCGCCATTCCGCCACGCGAAGCACACGCGAAACTGGTCGTTGACGGCGATACTGTACTGGCCTTTCCGGTCGTGGCGCAACTCTTCTAGGCGGTTTCCAGGAGGAATTCGCAAGTCGTCAAGACTCGTGGCTGAGTGGAGCATGGCCAGTTTCTTTCTCGAAGCCTTTCGTAGATTCGCCGGAGGCATTCGCTGGCTTTTTCCTGTGTCCCAGAAATCCTTCGTACTCTTGTCGGCGAAGGTCTTGATCACATCGACAGTTTAACGTATGTCGTTAATAATGTAAAGCGTTAATAATGCAGAGCGTTAAATGCTGACTGCCGAGACCTGAACTACGTTTCGCACAGGAGGACGCCTTAGTTCAGCGCGGATTGCGAGGTCTGGACGGCGCAGCCGTTGCCGGTTCCGCAACCTCCGGTGCCCAGGGTCGAGAAGTAGATCTGAGAGGTGCCGGTCAGGAAGATGGGTTGGGTGATGTTGTCGAAGATGATGCCGCTGGTGCCGCCGGTCTCAGGCAGGGCGTAGTTCGGCGAAGGGCCAACGTTGCGCCACTCTTCGGACGCATCGTAGACGGTTCCACCGATATTTATTTTCCAGGTAGGAGGGCTGGTTCCAGTTTGGCCGCCGCTGACGATTGCGCACTCGTAGTTGCCGTTGCCGTCGATGATCCGGAAGCCTTCGGAATAACCCGAGTTGGCCTTCCAGGTCTGAGGCGTAACAGCTGTCAGGAATCCGGTGTTCAGCCAGGTGACACCGCTATCGATACTTTCAAAGCCGCAGGTTTCATCCCAAAAAGGTGAGGTGCCCGACTCGCCGGGCGTGACCACAATTTCCAGATCGTTGGAGGGATCGATGACGCGCTGACCGAGCGCGTAATTGGTTAAGGGCTGCCATGCAGTCATGATGAGATCGTTGATGCAGCCTGCACTGCTGCAGGCGGCTGTATCGCTGCCATTGGGGACGCTGGCGAAGATGCGGTCAGTGCCTCCCGCGGCGGGGTTGTATATCTCGGTCAATGGAGAGCAGGCGGTGTTCGACAGGCCCATTGCCGGACCGGCTACGGAGGAGGTGCTCATGGTGCCGGAGGTGACCGGAATTCGGAATATGGTTGGGCCAGGCGGCGGGAATCCTCCGCCGCAGACGTAGAGATTGCCGGTGGCGTTGGCGGAGGAGTAATAGGCATTATCAAAGTCTCCTATATAAAGAGGGAAGGATCCGCCGGCGCCCGCAGTAGCTTTGATACCGGTTCCAGGGGTGAAATTGGTGGCGAATTGATAGACCGCGCTGCAAGGGCTGGTGGGATAACACGCGGTGGTGCCGTCATTGCCTATGAAGGCATAAACCTTGCCGGCCGAGGAGTCGACGATCGGTCCGGTAGTGGCGCCTGCGCCTTTGCCCAGGCTGCTGCTCGTGCCGGCGACGGCGCCGGTTGCCGCGAGCACGGCAAAAAGCTGGGTGCCTGAGGTGCTGTATCCGCTGCTAACAAAAACTCTGGCGGTGCTTGAGTCATAGACGGGGCTGCTCAGCTCCAAACCCGTCGCCAGCGAAACGGGCCAGCCGCCGGTAGTTACTTCGGCGGGCGCCCCGGTGGTGAAGACCGGGGTGAATTTGTGGAGAGTTCCATTGTCGTCGCCCACGTAAAGCGCGTCATCTGCGTAGTCTAAGAAGGTTGCGGAGTTGGTGTCGTTCGCGCCTCCGCTGAAGGGCAGGGTGGTCATGCACGGGGCACTGCACGTTGGATATTGGCTTGCGGTCGCGATGCTGATGGTGCCCGGATTGGTGCTGGTCGCAGTTGCGGAGGCCTGCCACTTCAAAAGCACGAGTTGAGCCTGTCCAGCGCTGCTTTGGACGAAGGCTGCCTGAGAGCCGTCATACGACAAAGTAACGGAGGTGACAACGGTGCCGCCGGTGTTATAAGCCCAGTAGGTTTGAGCAACGGTTCCGTTGCATCCGGAATAGAGATTGTCGAAGGCGACGACGGTTGCCTGAGTGGAAGAGCCAAGCACACTGGTGTTGAAGACTACGAAGTCGGGCTGGGCGGCGACAGCGCAGCTTGCGGTCGTCACACTGAAAGAAAACTTTGCTGGGAATTGGCCTGCGCCGACGGTGGCTCCGGGGCCGAGCGACATGGACCAGTCGCGATGGAATTTCTGGCGTGAGGTCGATGAGTTAGCCGACATATCATAGAGGGCCGCGCCGTCGAGCAACGGATTGGCGAGGAGACTGGTATGCGGCGCGTCCGGACCATTACGTCGCAGCCATTGCTGCCCGAAGCGTGGATCACTGCCGTGAGTCGCCGTCAGGTTGCTGATCGGGCCGGAGAAAATAAGATGATGATGGCTCCAATCGGTAACCCGTGAGGTAAGCTGTTGCGAGCCGCCTGCCTGTCCCCACAGCGCTGTTGCGACTCCGGATGAAGCGAGAAGGACTGCCGTCAGTTTCGCCATCCGCAACGATCTCAATCGCACGTTCAACCCTCGACTCAGTGGAAGATCAAAAAATTTCCCATGGGCTCAATGCGGTGCTTTTTTGGATGAATCAGGTCGCTACTACCGCCGGCTATAGACTATTAATGCTATCAAGGTTGCAGTCAAGCTTGAAGTTCGATAGTCACTACAACCTTAGACTAACTGGATGTCATCGCGAGTACTTTGGCCAAGCTGCCAAACTTTCGGCAGAGCTGCCCGTTTTCCGGCTAAATTCTGGCGGCCGCGAGCGACCAGAAGCGGCAACTATAGGTTTCTTTACAAGGCCGAACGGCTATTTGCGTGCAGTGGAACTGCTATCACCTCCGCGCCGGGCGATCGGGGACAGATCCAAAAACATCGCTGATTCTTGTGGTTGCTCCTCAACCCGACGCAGGCGTGTATCTTGCGCAATGCAAGGGGATCAGGAGCGCCTATGGGCACGTCCGGCATGAAATGTGTGGAAAGCTGTGTCAGTTGTTGCTTGCGTTCGTGCAGTTTTTTCTGCGACCTCTCGCGCGAGTCCGTGGCTGACTTCGACAAGATAAAACATGCAGCTCTATTTCCCGAGCATGCGGTGGTGCTGGTGGAGGGACAAAGCGCGTGGGGGATTTTTGTTCTGTGCCAGGGGCGCGCCAAACTTTCGACCACTTCGCGCGACGGCAAGACGTTGATTGTTCGAATCGCGGAGGCGGGTGAGGTTCTGGGCTTGCACGCAGTGGTTACCGGCAATCCCTATCAATTGACGGTCGAGACCATGCAGCCTTGCCAACTCGACTTTGTCGGCCGTGAGGACATGCTGCGCTTTCTTGACGAACACGTCGACGCCAGCTTTCACGCCCTACAGCATCTGGCGCGCGACTGTTCGGATTCGTATGGCGTGGTGCGGACGATCGGGTTGTCGCACTCGGTGACGGAGCGGTTCGCGAAATTTCTGCTGGAGACAGCGGCGGAGGGGCGCGTCAACCGGGGAAGCGTGCGCGTCCGACTGGCGATGACGCACGAAGAAATCTCGCAACTCATCGGCACCAGCCGGGAGACCATTACGCGCTTGCTGTCGGAATTCCGGCGCAACGAACTGGCGGAATTGAAGGGATCGATGCTGATTATCCATAATCGTCCGGCGCTGCAGCATATGGTGGGGGCGTAAATTATCGGGTCATCGGGTGATCGAAGAGCTGGACAGAATCCCAAGAAACTGCGAATTGCTGCCTAGCCCCTAAAGGGGCATCTGGAAGCAGAGAATTTACGGTATCGCTAAAGCGATACCCTGATACGAAGCCCTGACACGGAAGCGATACCCTGATACGAAGCGCTGATACGGAAGCGATACCCTTATACGAAACACGAGTTTTTCGGCAACATGCACCGCTCGAATTAGGCGCTTACCCCCGCCAGCAACTCCGATATAATCCACAACTCAGATGGCACTCGCTCCGGGAACCAAACTCGGTCCTTACGACCTCCAGTCGTTGCTCGGCGCCGGAGGAATGGGCGAGGTATATCGCGCGCGCGATGCTCGCCTGAATCGGATTGTCGCGATCAAGGTTCTGCCGGCGATGTTCTCGGCGGATGCGGCGCGCCTGCAGCGTTTCATGCAGGAGGCGCGGTCGGCGGCGGCGCTGAATCATCCCAACATTCTGTCGATTTTCGATATTGGGGAGGAGCGCGGCGCGCCTTATATCGTCTCCGAATTGCTGGAAGGGCAAACGCTGCGCGAGCGCATACGCAGCGGATCGCTGTCCAGCCGCAAGGCGATTGACTATGCGCTGCAGGTGGCGCGGGGGTTGGCGGCGGCGCACGAGAAGGGAATCGTCCATCGCGATCTGAAGCCGGAAAATTTGTTCATTACTAATGATGAGCGGGTGAAGATTCTCGATTTCGGCCTGGCAAAACTGACGCGGCCGGAGGGTGATGCGAGCGAGGATGCGCCGACGGTGCAGGTCAACACCGAGCCCGGCCAGATCATGGGGACGGTCGGATATATGTCGCCGGAGCAGGTGCGCGGCAAGCCAGCCGATCATCGCTCGGATATTTTTGCGTTCGGATCGATTCTGTACGAGATGCTTTCAGGGCAGCCGGCGTTTCGCGGAGAGAGTGCAGCGGACAAGATGAGTGCGATTTTGAAAGAAGAGCCGGCCGAACTTTCGGAAACCGCGCGCAATGTTCCGCCTGCGCTGGAGCGGATGGTGTTGCATTGCCTGGAGAAGAATCCAGCGCAGCGCTTTCAGTCGGCGGGGGATCTGGCGTTCAATCTGGAAGCGCTGACGGACAGTTCTGTGATGGGTAAGACGGGGGCGCAGTCGGCAATTGCGTCGGCGGGGATGGCAGAGGCGGTGGTTGCGGAGACACCCGCGAAGAGGGAGGGACCATCATCGCGCCGCGTGGTGCGGGAAGTGGTTGGCGCCATCTTGCTGGCGAGCTTGATGCTTGGCGTGGGCTGGTGGTGGGGGCGAGGTAGTGGCGGGGCTTCATTGCCGGAGTATCAACCCATTACATTTCGTACGGGATCGATCGGGAATGCGCGCTTTACGCCGGACGGCAGCATCGTCTACAGCGCTTCGTGGGACGGCGGTGAAAACCAGTTGTATATGGGACGGGCCGATGGCCTTGGGGCGCGCGAACTGGGATTGAAGGATGCGGAGGTGCTGTCGATCTCGAAGAGTGGAGAGCTGGCGGTGCGGCTGAAATCCGTAACTCTCATTGGTTTCGAAGCGATTGGAACTCTGGCGCGGCTTCCGATGAGCGGAGGAGCACCGCGCGAAATTCTGGAGAACGTTGAGGACGCAGATTGGGCGGCGGACGGCGAGAGCATGGCGGTGGTCCGATACGTGCCGGAAAATCAGCATTGGAGATTGGAATATCCGATCGGGAAGGTGCTTGTCGATGGCGCGAACTGGATCAGTCATCCGAAGTTGTCGCCAGACGGGAAGTGGATCGCATTTGCCGACCATCAGAATGCGGTAGGCGATGATGAGGGAGCGGTCGCGGTAATCGGCGCGGACGGCAGCAGCAATAATAAAGAGAGGCTACTTACGCCGGTATGGACTTCGCTGGAGGGAATTTTATGGTCTCCTACGGGTGACGAAATCTGGTTTACGTCCACCGGCGCGGGAAGTGCGGCAAACCCACGCGCGGTTACGTTGTCAGGCAAAGTGCGAACCATCACCAATGTGCCCGGCGGAATGTGGCTGCAAGATCGGCGCAACGAGATGATGCTGACGGTAGCTCATCGTCGACGCATAGGGATTCGCGGCATGCCGCCTGGCGGGAAAGAGGAGCGTGAACTGGGGTGGCTCGACTGGTCGATTCTGGGCGATCTCAGCCGGGATGGCCGAAAGATCTTGCTCGAGGAGGCCGGGGACGGGGGCGGACCGAATTACACGGTGTTTGTCCGCGACAGCGATGGATCTCCGGCGGTGCGAATTGGCGAAGGAGTTGGGTTGGCGATTTCTCCCGATGGCAAGTGGGTGGTTACGCAACCGGCGAAGGGTGGGCCGCTTCGACTGGTGCCGACGGGAGTCGGCGAAGGCCGGCAGTTGACGCACGACAATGTGACCTACCACAAAGTGCGATGGCTGGCGGACGGGAAGGAACTACTGGCGAGCGGAGTGGAGGCGGGACACGGGGCGCGCGATTACCTGATTGCGGTAGGCAATGGTGATTCGAGGGCGATTACTCCGGAGGAAGTGGTGGGCGTGGAACCGTCGCCAGATGGACGGAGTACGGCCGTGATGGGTCCGGATGGGAAGTGGGGGATATGGCAGATTGAACCATCCAATTCGGGTGAGGGCAACGGTCTACGGTTGGTACCGGGTCTGGACTCGAACTACCACGTACGATGGTCGCCGGATGGGGCCTCACTTCTGGCGATTCCGGTCCGGCAGAGTGGTAAGACAGTAAGCGTTTATCGGGTGGACCCGGTTACGGGAAAGATGGAGTTAGTAAGAACCATCGGCGAAGGCTTGGCCGCGGGTGCTGAGAGCATAGGTGGTTCTTATATGTTGGGCGACGGGGGCGCGTATGCCTTTCCTTACATGCAAACGCTGTCGCAGGTGTATGTGGTGAGGGGGATGAAGTAGGAATGACCAAAACTATGTTTTTTCTCTCA
Source organism: uncultured Acidobacteriaceae bacterium (assembly GCA_963800565.1). Taxonomy (GTDB): domain Bacteria; phylum Acidobacteriota; class Terriglobia; order Terriglobales; family Acidobacteriaceae; genus Acidiflorens. The sequence continues at coordinate 267,761 of CAWDBM010000003.1, read as the reverse complement.
GTGTTACTGATTTTGGCATTTGTCGTTATCCCCATGGTTGCAGAAGATGAGGGAGGGGGTCCGACCAACGAGAAAGCTCAGAAGACATACAAGCAAGCTCAGGAGTATCTGCGTCAACATATGACCGGGGCCGCTCTTGAGAGCTTCAAGAAAGCGGATAAACAAGATGATGGACACTGCGCGGCATGCCAGAAAAAGATGATCACGTATGGGCTCGAGTTGGGAGAGTGGAAAATAGCGGAGTTCGCTGCGGAAGAGAGATTGACAGCGGCTCAGGGCGCTAAAGATCTGGCACTCGCACACTATCAACTAGGGACGGTACTAACGGATGAGGGGCTCGCCAAAGGCAAGGATGAAGCATTTGCTCGCGCACACGAGGAAATGACGAAGGCGCTGTTGGCAGCGCCGAATTTTCCAGTGGCGATTTTCGCCGATGGACAGATTCTCGCGCACTTGAAGCAAGACAATGCGGCGAAAGAACAGTTTGAGCGTTACATAAAAATGACGCCAGAAGACGATCCAGTACGGCAGCGCGCCTTGCGCTACGTCAGCGACCCGGAACTGGCCCGGGCGAGAATGGCGCCGGCGTTTGCCGTAACGACGACAGATGGACAGCATATGGCGTTGGACGAACTCAAGGGGAAAGTAGTGCTCATCGACTTTTGGGCGACTTGGTGCGAGCCTTGCAGGGAAGCTCTCCCTCACATGAAGGAGATCGCAAAAAAGTTTGATGGTCAGCCCCTGGTGATACTGAGCGTGAGCCTCGATGAGGACGAACAGAAGTGGAAGGACTTTGTGGCCAAGAATGGAATGACCTGGTCGCAATATCGCGACGGCAAATTTACCGGGCCCATAGCAACCTTGTTTAGCGTGCGCGCGATTCCGCAGACTTTCACGATTGACTCCGATGGTGTGCTGCAAGATCAACACATTGGGGATGCGTCGATTGAAGGCAAGTTGAAAAAATTGGTGGGCCGGGCGCGGGAGATTCAGACAGTGTCGAAATAAACCTTCGACTAGTGGAATGAAACGCGCACAGCGCGGGGTGGTTTGTTTATGCGACTGGCTCTAGAATAGACGGCTATGAAGAAGAGTTTTTCGATGGCTCGTGTGATAAGTGCACTGATTATTTTCATCGCAATGGGCGTCGTCGGGCGGGCTGTGGCTCAGGACGATTATGAAGGGCCGATGTCGGATTTGCGGTTTGTGGTGCTTAAGGACTACAACGGCAAGCCGGTGCGGAATGCGGCGGTGGTGCTGCATCCGGTCAAGAAGAATGGGAAGCAGGAAATGGGCGGGTTGGAGTTGAAGACGGACAACGACGGGAAAACGAATATTGATGGGATTCCTTATGGTCAGTTGCGGGTGCAGGTGCTGGCGCCAGGCTTTCAGACTTATGGAGAGGATTACGAGATCAACAAACCGGCAACGGAGATCACGGTGAAGTTGAAGCGTCCCAAGGGCCAGTACACGGCGTATGGAGAGGCTGACCCGAAGAAGGCGGACAAGCCAGCGGATCAGAAGTCGCAGGACCAGAAGCCGCAGTGACCTAAGCGCCTGCGGGGAGAGGTGAGATGAGAATAAGGTTTTCAAAAGTTGCGGCAGCGGTGACCGTGCTTGCGCTCGGAGTGCTGGGGGTAACGTCGATAAAGTCGGCGTGGGGCCAGGACGACGAGGGTCCGATGTCGAGTTTGCAGTTTGTGGTGGTGCGCGACACGGACGGCAAGCCTGTCAGGAATGCACAGGTGGTGCTGCATCCGGTGCAACGCAAGGGCAAGCAGGCGCAGGGAGAGATGGATTTGAAAACGGATGCGGACGGAAAGACGAATGTTGATGGAATTCCGTATGGGCCGCTGCGGGTGCAGGTGATGGCGCCGCATTTTCAGACCTTCGGAGAAGATTACGAGATCAACAAGCCGCAGATGCAAATCACGGTGAAGATGAAGCATCCGGGCGATCAATATTCGACGTACGAGAATCATGGGGACGACAAGAAGCCGCAGTGAGTCGCCAGAATTTGCTGGAGAGTCTGGAGGCAGGAACAAACGAGCGTCCAGCAAGGGTTACGAAGGTGACAGCGGCGACCGAGTGGCCTACAATCTTTTGCCATGGCATTACAAGAGCTAACGGTCGAGCGCTATGAAGGCGTGGCGCAGGATCAGCGCATTCTGTTGCTGCGCGGCCCGATTACGGTAGAGACGGCTCCGCAGTTTGACCGGGCAGTGCATCACGAAGAGGCGGACACGATGATTCTCGACCTGTCGGATGTTCCGTACATCGACTCGGTGGGATTGGGTTCGCTGGTGGCGGCGTATGTTTCGCATCAGAAAAAAGGACGCTGCCTGGTGCTGACGGGAGTGAAGCCGCGGGTGCGCCGGATTATGGAAATCACCAAAGTTACGGAATTCTTCGTGACCTTTGGCACAACGTGGGAAGCCGTGGAAGCGCTCGCCAACACCGGCACGGCGTGAATCGAAATCAGCGGCGCGCCATCTAAACGCCATTACCCGAATGCTCGCGCGCTGACACCATGAATCTTCTTTTTCAATACTCCAAACATTACTGGAAGCTATTTGCGGCGGCGCTCTTGCTGGCCACGATCAATCAGGTATTTTCGCTGCTTGATCCGCTGATTTTTCGCCATGTGATCGACAGCTATGCCACCAAGTATCACCAATACACGCAGGCGCAGTTTATACGCGGCGCTGGGCTATTGGTGCTGGCGGCGATGGGCGTCGCGTTCGTTTCGCGCGTGGCCAAGAATTTTCAGGACTATTTCGTGAACGTGATTGTGCAGAGGCTGGGCGCGAAAATGTATTCGGATGGAATTCAGCATTCGCTGGATTTGCCCTATCAGGTCTTTGAGGATCAGCGCAGCGGCGAGACGCTGGGCAAACTGCAAAAAGTTCGCAGCGATGTGGAGCGGTTTATCACTTCTGCGATCAACGTTCTCTTCATTTCGCTCATCGGCATAGTTTTCGTAATGATTTATGCGTTTCGCGTGCACTGGTCGATCGCGCCGGCATTTTTGCTCACTGTGCCACTGCTGGGAGTGATCAGTTCGGTGCTCAGCAAACGCATCAAGAAAATGCAGAAAACGATTGTCGCTGAGACGACGGCGTTGGCGGGTTCGACGACCGAGTCGCTCCGCAATATCGAGTTGGTGAAGAGCCTGGGGCTGGCCAATCAGGAAGTGGGGCGGCTGAACGGGATCACCGGCAAGATTCTGAAACTTGAGCTGAAGAAGGTGAAATACCTGCGCAGCTTGAGTTTTGTGCAGGGGACGGCGGTCAATGCGCTGCGGTCCAGCATTTTATTCTTGATGCTTTATCTGATCTTTCGGCAGGAGATCACGATCGGGCAGTTTTTTTCTTTGTGGATTTATTCGTTTTTTATTTTCGGGCCACTGCAGGAGTTAGGCAACGTGATCAATATCTATCGCGAGACGGAAGTTTCGCTGCAGAATTTTCAGCAGATTCTCGATACTCCGCGGGATCCGAAGCCTGCTAATCCTGAGGCGGTTGATGAATTGATGACTCTGCAGTTTGATCGCGTCAGTTTTCAGCATCACAGTTCGACGGCTCTGGCGCTGGATGAAATTGCCTTCAGCGCGGCACGGGGCGACACGATTGCGTTTGTTGGGCCGTCGGGGGCGGGGAAGTCGACGCTGGTGAAACTGCTGGTTGGTTTATATGCGCCGAAGTCGGGCGAGATTCTTTACAACGGGATTCCGTCGCAGCGCGTGGATCTCGATGTGCTGCGCGAAAAGATTGGGTTTGTTACGCAGGATACGCAACTATTCTCAGGCTCGATCCGAGAGAACCTGCTGTTTGTGAATCCGGAGGCGACGGACGCGGAATGCATGCAGGTGTTGCAGCAGGCGGCCGCGCATAGCTTGCTTTCACGCGCTGATCGCGGATTGGATACGCTGATCGGCGAAGGCGGCGTCAAAGTGTCGGGCGGTGAGAAGCAGCGGCTGTCGATTGCGCGGGCGCTGTTGCGGCATCCACAATTGCTGGTGTTTGACGAGGCGACTTCGTCGCTCGATTCGCTTACAGAAGAAGAGATCAGCCGGACGATTCGCGAGGTTGCGACAAATCAGGAGGCGATTACGATTCTGATTGCGCATCGGCTATCGACGGTTATGCATGCCGATCGAATCTATGTGCTGGAGCGTGGGCATATCGTCGAATTTGGGCGGCATTCGGAACTGCTCGACCAGAAGGGCTTGTACTATGCGATGTGGCGGCAGCAGGTTGGCGAGCGCGAGGCGGTGGGGCAGGCAAAGTGATCAGAGAGTGCAGCGGACTCGGTGCCTGTCGAGCTGCGCTCGACTTGGACCCTTCGACTTCGCTCAGGGCAGGCTCGCGAGGGCGCCCGTCCCTACGCGAGCAGATTTAGATGGACTCGATTGCGTGCACGACTTCTGACGGCAGCGCGAGATCGCGGCTGGCGAGATCTTGATTCATATGTTCGGCGCTGGAGGTTCCAGTTAGCGGTAGAATCCCAATGGCGCGGGCAAAGCTGAAGACGATTTGAGCGGGCGTTGCTCTCGTACTCCCGGCGAGACGCGCTATTAGTGGGTGGTGCACCACTTCCTGATTCGCGGTTAGAAGCGAAAATCCCTGATAGGTTATTTTGTTCTTGCGGCAGAACTGCCGCACATCGTGGTCCCAGCCCAGGCGTGCGTAGCAGCGATTTTGTACGTACGCGGGCAGTTCGGCGTCGCTGGCCGCCATCTGCTCGAGATGGCCGAGAGAAACGTTGCTCACGCCTAGTAGGCGAGTGCGGCCGGCATCGCGCTCGCGGCGCATGGCCTCCCATACTTCGGCGTCGGCTTCGGTCCAGTCGTAGTTGGAGGCGGGGCCGTGGAGGACGTAGCTGTCGACGTGGTCGGTTCCGAGATGCGCTAGCGAACTGACCATTGATTGCGCGACCTGGACGGAACGCGTGGCGGCGGGATCGTAGGGCAGGCGGTGGTCCTGTCCGCGTTGATAGGTAAATTTTGTTTGCAGAAAGAGATTGTTGCGGGTGACTATTCCGGCGCGATAGGAGGCGGCCAAACCTTGGCCTACTCCTTCTTCGAAATAATGACGGCGCTGGTTGGCCGTGTCGATCGCGCGAAAGCCGGCGCGCAGGGCTTGTTCGACCAGGGCTGGGGTGTGGTCTTCTTTCCAGGCGGTGCCGTAGAGAAAATCAGGTTCTTTCATGTTTGTGATCGTTTCAATTTCTACCGTTCGCCGTCTCGCGGCCCGCTCATTCGCATAGAGCGCGAATGAATGGGGCACCCTCTTTTCTCCACTGTCGACTCATGTGATTACGGGAATGTTGCTCATCCCCTTGGTGCCGAAGACGCGGCGATAGCGTTCGATTTCTGAGGGCGTGCCGAGCGCCTTGGCGTAATTATCGGAGAGTTTTACTGCGGGCTTGCCATCGACGGTCGAAACTTTACAGATCAAACTGACGGGATCGAAATCGCTGCCGCCGGCGGGATCGCATCCGCGAAAATCGTTAGTCAGCAGGGTGCCCCAGCCGGCGCTGAAGCGAATGCGGCGTCCGGCGCTCCATTTCTTCGCGTCATGAAAATCGGCGGCGCTGCGGAAGTCCTTGGCGGCGATGCCGCTGGCGAGGGTTCCGCCAAAATAGGCGTGAAGACCGAGGATTTCGTCGATGTCGAGTGAGTCGGAAACAATGAGGCGCTTGTCGTGGGGATTGCGGCCGCGGGCCTGCAGCCATGCGATATATTCGTCGCCGCCGATATATGGATCTTTGCTGTCGACGCGCTGGCCGGTCCAGTCGGCAACCCAGTCGGGAGCATTTTCCAGAAATTGTGTGGTGCCGAAAGTGTCGGGCAGCATGATGCGGAGAGCGCCGTCGTAGGTGCGCTGCCATAATTCGAGGACCAGATACTGAGAGGTCTTGAGGGCTTCATCATCGGGCGCAAGTGCGGCGAGTACCATGGGAATCTCGTGCGCGTTGGTGCCGATCGCTTCTAGATCGTGCTTGTGGGCGAGGAAGGCGTTCGATGTTCCGGTGAAGGCGGCGCCAAGGTTTGCAGCCATAGCATTGACCACGTATTCCTGCCAAAGAAAGCTATGGCGGCGGCGAGTGCCGAAATCGGCCACGGCCAGCCCTGGAACGCCGCGGAGGCGCTCGATCTTTCCCCAGAGTTTTGTTTTCGCCCTCGCGTAGAGAATGTCGAGGCCGAACTCGCGCAGCTTTTTCAGACCAGCGCGGGTCTTGAGTTCGTCGAGAATGGAGAGCAGGTAAAGCTCCCACATGGTGGTTTCGGTCCACAGACCATCGAAGGTGAGTTGGAACTGTCCGTCCACAACGGATAATTCATAATCGGACAGGCGAAAATCGCGCTCCAGCCATTCGAGAAACGCGGGCTCGAAAATTCCGCGGCGTCCATAAAAAGTGTTGCCCGCGAGCCAGACCAGTTCCGACCGGCGAAACTGAAGTTTGCGAACGTGCTCCATCTGGTGGACGAGTTCTTCGCGCGGAAACATGTCAGCGAGGCGTACAGAGCTTCTGCGGTTGACGAGCGAGAAAGAGACCTTAGTTTTTGGATAATGCTTCCAGATGAACTGGAGCATCAGGAGTTTGTAGAAATCGGTATCGAGCAGCGAGCGAGTGACGGGGTCGAGTTCCCAGTTGTGATTGTGGGCCCGCTCGGCGAAGTTGACGATCATGATTTGCGGCTAGCCTGCTGTGTCAAGTGGGTTCCCGATGCTTCGTCGGTACTATCCTGCGTGACCGGCCGGAGAAAAGCAACCGCATGAACTAATGAGGCGATCGTCGTCCGGTTCCGGCTGACTTGAGGACGACAAACACGATACTATCAATACTCCCGCATGAGACTGCTCCGGCCCCTCAGAGCTGTATCTCGAAGCTACGCGTCGGTATTTTTTGCGATTGGGCAGGTGCGCGGCTGGGCGCAATTCCCTGGGCGCGCGCTGCACGCGCTGGCGGCTGCCGTGTTGCCTGCGATGTTTCTTTTGCGATCGACGCGCGAGGAAATTTACAACATTCTCTGGGGACTGGTGTTTGGATTTGCCACGCTGAACATTTTGAGCCTGGGCGCACGACGCTTCGAGCAGGAAAAACATGGCCTGAGTTTTGGCGAGATTTTAGCGGTGCTGGTGGTGCTGGTGTCGATTGTGTTGCTTGGTTGGGAGATGCTTTATGTCTTCCACATTTTGCCCATTCAACTGACGCCGCGCTGACTCGGATTTGCGGTATGATCGCGGTGTGGCGAAGCGAGATTCGAAATTTCGCGAGACTAGTTTTGACGTGACCTGCCCCTGCTGCGGCGCGGTCATGAAGATCGATCCAGCGACGCGCAGCATCATCGCGCACACAGCTCCGGTCAAGCCGAAAACCTTCAACGATATGGAAGAAGCAGCTCGTGCTATGAAAGAGCAGGACAGCCGGCGCGATTCTATTTTCCGGCAGTCGATGGAAGCGCAGAAACATGCCTCGGAGTTGCTGGAGAAAAAATTCCAGGAGGCGGTGAAGAAGGCCAAGGAGACGCCGGATACGGGGCGGCCGATCCGGGATTTCGATTTGGACTGAGCGCTTGCTCACCGCCGAGACGCCGAGTTCGCTGAGAAAAGCTAAACAATCAATGACTTCTCCTCTTCTCTTGGGGCATCGCGGCGCGCGTGCCTCTCGCCATATTCCTGAAAATAGTTTGGCGTCGTTTGAACTTTGTTTGCAGCATGGGTGCGACGGGTTCGAGTTCGACGTGCGGCTTTCTGGCGATGGGCAGGCGGTGATCTGCCACGATGCGACATTTGGGGGAATTTCTATTGCGGCCGCGACTGCTGACGATTTGGCGCTGCCTACGCTCGAGGATGTGTTGCGGCAGTTTGCGGGGCGTGCGTTTCTTGATATTGAGTTGAAGGTTGCGGGGCTGGAGCGGCAGACGGTTGCGGCGCGAGTCGCGCATCCTCCGCGTAAGGGATATGTAGTTTCTTCGTTTCTTACTGATGTGCTTGCGGCTGTTCGTGATCTCGATCCGGCAATTCCGCTGGGGCTGCTTTGCGATCGTCGCGATCAGCTCCGAGATTGGCGCGCAACGACGGCGGAGTGGGTGATTCCGCATTTCAAGTTGGCGGACGAAGAACTTGTTGAACAGGCGCATGCTGCGGGAAAGAAAATCATGGTTTGGACGGTGAATCGTGCCACGCGCATGCGGGAATTCGCAGAGTGGGGCGTGGATGCGATTATTTCGGATGAGACGGAATTGATGGTGCGCTCGCTGCGGTAGTGACTGACAAATTGGTGCCAGCAATGAGCGCTGCCGAGCTTCGCTCGGCTTGGACCCTTCGACTTCGCTCAGGGCAGGCTTGCGAGGGCGCCCGTCCCCACGCACTGATGAAGGGCTTCGGCTTGAAATCCCTACGCGGGTTTCGTTGCTCTGGGAATCTGGGTCATTTACATTGAAGAGAATGTCTAGCACTGGCGAACGATTCGAACGAGCGGTTCAGATCATGGCGCGGTTGCGGGGTCCGGGCGGGTGCCCCTGGGACCGCGGACAAACTTTCGACTCCATCAAACCTTACACGCTGGAAGAAGCTTATGAAGTTCTTGAAGCGATCGACAATCGCGATTGGCCGGAATTGACGGGCGAGTTGGGCGATTTGCTGTTGCAGGTGCTTTTTTATTCACAGATGGCGAGCGAGGAAGGGCGCTTCTCGGTCGATGATGTGCTGGATCGGCTGTCGACGAAGTTGGTTGATCGGCATCCGCATGTCTTTGGCGAGGTGAAGGCGGACACCTCTGCCGAGGTGCTGCGCAACTGGGAGGCGCTGAAGGCGGAGGAAAGGAAAAAACGATTGGGCGAGGATGGTGACGCGCCTCCTAAAGATGCGCAATCGGTGCTGGCTGGCGTGTCGTCGAACATGCCGGCGCTGATGGAGGCTTATAAGCTGAGCTCGCGCGCGGCACGGGTGGGATTTGACTGGCCGGAGATGGAAGGACTCTTCGCCAAGTTGGCCGAAGAAACGGCGGAATTGCGCGACGAGTTGAAGAGCGTGCCTCTGGCTCCGGTTAACGGCGCGCCGAGCGGAAAGGGAATTGCGGGATCGGGGAAGCCGGAGATCTCCGACGACCTGCATGCACGGCTGGAAGATGAAGTGGGAGATATGTTTTTTGTGCTGGTGAATATTGCGCGGTTTCTGGCGCTTGATCCGGAGTCGGCGTTGCGCAAGACGAACCGCAAGTTCAAGCGGCGATTTCAATGGATGGAGGAGCGGCTTCGTGCCGGCGGGCGAGGGCCGCAGCAGGCGTCGATGGACGAATTGGAAGCACTGTGGCAAGAGGCGAAGCACCAGGAAGAACCGGCGTGATCGACGCGGCGGCCGGGAAGGTTACCATCCGCAAGTGCGAAGCGCTGGAGGAGATGCAGGCATGCTTTGCGCTGCAGAAAGAAGTGTGGGAGTTCTCGGACGCGGAATTGGTTCCGGTGCGATTGTTTGTGGTGGCTAATAAAATTGGCGGACAGGTGATCGGGGCGTTCGTTCATAGTAACGGCGAGAACGATAGCGCTGTGGAGTTGATCGGTTTTGCGCTGGCGATTCCCGGAGTGCGAAACGGACATGCTTACTTGCATTCGCAGATGCTGGCGGTGCGCGAGCAGTATCGCAACGGCGGGCTGGGGCGGCGGATGAAGCTGTATCAGCGGGAAGATGCGCTGGCGCGGGGTTTTGAGTTGATGGAGTGGACGTTTGATCCGCTGGAGATCAAGAACGCGTATTTGAATATTGAAAAGCTGGGTGCGATTGCGCGGCGGTATAGCGTGAATCAGTATGGGATTACATCGTCTCCGCTGCAGGGTGGACTGCCGTCTGACCGACTGGTGGCGGAGTGGTGGATGACGTCGCAGCGGGTCGAAGCGGTGCTGGCGGATGCTCCGGTCGCGACTTTCGAGTGCCGCGCGCGCATTGATGTGCCGGCTGAGATTTATGAGTGGAAGTCTGCGGCGGACACGCGCGCGCAGGCGCTCACAGTGCAGAAACGAAATCGCGAGAACTTTCTAGCGGCATTCTCCGGCGGGCTAAGCGTGCTTGGTTATGAGCGCGATGCGCGCGGGGACGGGCAATTTTTGTTGGGCGAGTGGGACGAGAGCTGGCGGTATTAGGTTCCGGTGCATCGAGTTTCGCAGCCCACGTCTCGAAAAGCGCGAGCCGTGGGGCACCCGTCGTCTCGGAAGTTCGTACGTTGTCTTGGAAGTGTGTGCGTAGTTTCGGAAGTTCGTACGGCTAATTTATGAAAATCGAATCTGTCACGCTGCGTGAAATTCACATGCCGCTCGTGCATTTTTTTGAAACGAGCTTTGGGCGGGTTTATGGGCGCCGGATCCTGCTGGTGAGCCTTGAGGCCGATGGAGTGCGGGGGTGGGGGGAGTGCGTCGCGGGAGAAGATCCTTATTACAGTCCGGAATGGACCGAGACGGCATGGCCTACGATCAGGAATTACCTGGCGCCGCTGTTGATGGCTAGCGCGTTGGACGCCGGGCGCGATTGTGAAGCACGGTTTGCGCGGGTGCGCGGCCACCGCATGGCGAAGGCCGCGCTTGAAAATGCGGTGTGGGATGCAGAGGCGCGGCAGAAGCAGCTTCCGCTGTGGAAGTTGCTGGGAGGAACGCGACGCGAGATCGCGTGCGGGGTGTCGATCGGCATTCAGGATTCACCGGAGCAGTTGCTGGAGAAGATCGAAACCGAGTTGGCGGCGGGGTATCGGCGGATCAAGGTTAAGGTGAAGCCGGGGTGGGATCTGAACGTGCTGGAGAAGATTCGATCGCGCTGGGCGGATATTGTGCTTAGTGTCGATGCGAATTCCGCCTACACGCTTGACCAGGTTGAGCACCTGCGCAAGTTCGACGCGTTCAAGTTATTGATGATCGAGCAGCCGCTGTGGAATGACGAGATTTATCTGCACGCGCGGCTGCAGAAGTCTATTGGGACGGCGATCTGCCTGGATGAATCGATTCTGAATGCGCGCGATGCCGATTTTGCGCTGGAGATTGGCGCTGCCCGCATCCTCAATATTAAAGTGGGGCGCGTGGGCGGATTCACCGAGGCGAAGAGAATTCACGATGTCGCGTTGCGACACGATGTGCCGGTTTGGTGCGGCGGGATGCTGGAATCGGGCGTGGGACGCAGCCACAACATTGCGTTATCGACGCTGGAGAACTTTCGGCTGCCCGGAGATGTGTCGGCCTCGAAGCGCTATTGGAAGGAGGACATCATCGAACCCGCGGTCGAGGTTCGCTCCGATGGAATGATCGCCATCAGTGACGCGCCGGGCACGGGTTATCAGGTGCGCGAGGATCTGGTGCGGAAGTTTACGGTGCGGGAGGAGACGTTTCGCGCGGGGAAGGCGCAGGAGGCCGACCTGATTCGAGGCCAGCCTCGACGTTCGCGTTGATGTTGACTCTAAAGAAGTTGACGAGCGCCCTACGGAGTCACTTCGAACACAACGCCGCCTCCGTATGGTCCTCCGTATGATCCGCCCGCCGTGGTTGTGCCATAGAGATTGCCTGCGCTGTCCAGGACGAGGCTCCCCTTCGGAAAACTTCCGTTCGTTCCGTTGAAATTCCACAGTACCTTTTCCTGGTATTTGTTGCTCTTTCCCACCGGGGGCACTATCTCGAAAACGGTTCCCATGCCGTAAGCGCCACCGTAGACCGTAGTGCCGTAAATGTTCCCCGCCGCGTCGACGACGACTCCCCCCCAAGGAACCGTGCCGTCCACTTCGCTATTGGCGGGGGTGAAGGTGAACACCGTTGTCCTCGTCCATTCTCCACTTTTTCCGAGGGTCAATTTATAAACCAATCCGCGCAATGCGGGTGGTTCATGGCGTTTGCCAATCAGGGCCGTCACGGTAAGGTAAATGTTTCCGGCCTGATCGAGCGTTGGCCCGCCCCACGCAATCTGGCCGCTAGGAACGGCGGTAGAAGGGAAGGAGTAGAGCGCGGTTGTTTTCCATCCGCCTTCTCCGTTCGGTGATACCTCGAATACTGTCCATCCTGCAGCTTCACCTGGCGGTAGGAGGGTGAAGAAGTTTCCGGCGGCATCCATTGCCAATCCGACGGAATTAATAACGTTCAAGGAAATCAGCTTCCACGTCCATGAACCCCCTGAGGGGCTCAGCTCGAAAACGCCTTCGTCATCTGAGCCGTAGAGGTTGCCGGCGCTGTCGATGAATAAGCCGCCCGGAAAGGTGCCAGTGGTGCAAGGAGTGCCTTGCGAGCAAAACGTGTAGAGCAGGGTTTCCGTCCAACTTGCTCCCTCGGGACTAAGTTCGAAGGCGAGGCCGCAGCCGCCGCAATAACTGCTGCCACCCTGGGGGGTTGTTCCGTAGAGGTTCCCAGCGGTGTCGAACACCACAGCGCCGTTGGGATACGCGCCGTCCGTGCAGATCTCCCCACCCTCGGTGCAGAAGTTGTAGAGTACGGATTCGTTCCAGCCGCCGCTGCCGTTCGGCGAGAGCTGAAATACGGTTCCATATCCTGATCCCTCATATCCCACCCCGCCAAGCTGGGTCGTCCCATACCAGTTGCCGCCATAAGAAGTTAGGCTGGATAGTGGATTCGCGCCGTCGAGGCAGTTGCCAGACGACTCAACCGAACAGAAGTTGTAGAGGACGGTCTGCGTCTGGGCTTGCCCTGGGTGAGAGGCGAGCAGCAGCAGCGTGCAAAGCACAGGTAGTGTCAGAAGGATCCGGATAGCCGGGGCGGCGCTGACTTTCCAGTGCAAACTTGGCCAAAGATCGGACATCACTGCTGTCCGGCTAAAGTTTCGAGAGGTCATTCTAACCAGTTGAAGATAAGCATGATAACGCATGGTTGAATCAGGAACGATTTGAATTGGAAAAGGGCCGGATTGACTTCTTTCTGCCTGTCTTTTGGGTGAAACAATGATCGGTGAATTCTGGCCGCACCGTCTTCTCACAACTGATCGAGCATCTACCCGAAAAAGAATTTCAGAAGTGTGTTGCCCGCTACCGTGGCGACGCTAACTTCAGGGGATTTTCCTGTTGGGACCAGTTACTGGCGATGGCCTTCGCGCAACTCACCTATCGCGAGAGCTTGCGCGATATCGAGTCCTGCCTGCGGGCTCTCCAAAGCAAGCTGTATCACATGGGGTTCCGCGGCAAGGTGTCGCGCTCCACTTTAGCCGACGCGAACGAATCGCACGACTGGCGTATCTTCGCCGATTTCGCGCAGGGGTTAATTGCGACCGCCCGTCCGTTGCACGCCTGCGATTTGATGGGAGTCGATTTGCATCAGAGTTTGTATGCTCTGGACTCCACCACCATCGACCTGTGCTTGTCGTTGTTTCCGTGGGCCAAGTTTCGCCAGCGCAAGGCCGCCGTCAAGATGCACACCTTGCTGGACCTGCACGGCAACATTCCCACGTTTATCCGCGTCACCAGCGGGGCCGTGCATGACGTGAACATCCTCGACGAAATCATGCCCGAGGCTGGATCTTTCTACGTAATGGACCGGGCCTACATCGACTTTCAACGACTCTTCGTCTTTACCCTCAGCTCGGCCTTCTTCGTTGTGCGCACTAAGTCGAACGTGTTACTCGAACGACGTTACTCGCATCCGGTGGATAAGAGCACGGGCGTGCTTTCGGATCAAACCGTGATTCTTTCCTCCGTGGAATCCGCCACAGCTTATCCAGATCCGCTACGAAAGGTGAGCTACTTCGACCCGGAGAGGAGCAAGCGCCTGAAGTTTCTGACTAACAACTTTACGCTTCCGGCGCGGACGATTGCCGACATCTACAAGCAACGCTGGCAGGTGGAGCTATTCTTCAAATGGATCAAGCAGCATCTGCGAATTAAGGCCTTCTACGGAACCAGCGAGAACGCCGTGAAGACGCAAATCTGGATTGCGGTGTCGATCTATGTACTGGTGGCGATCGTGCGGAAACGACTGGGGCTGCAAGTCAGCCTTTACCAGATTCTACAGATTCTCAGTGTTACTCTTTTCGAGAAAACGCCCATTTTACAGGCACTTCAGGCGTGCGACTCTGATAGCAATTTAGTCGACATCGGCAATCAGTTGATTCTGTTCAACTTTTAGCCGGACAGTAGTGATCGGACATATTCAGACGACGTGTCGGTTGGCTGTTTGATTTTATTACGCGCATGGTGCCCTCCCTGCAAGCTGTTTATAGCTCTTGGTAGCGCGATCCCGGGGAATGTCGGTCGAGGGCACACTCCAAAAACAATGGTCCTCGACGTTGCGCCGTGCATTCTGGCGGGGGTAGCCAGATCGAACGAGCCGGCGGAACTTTGACGGCCGCCATTATCCCTCGCTGGAGGGTGGGCGTCAACAGCGTGCTCCCATCAAGGGGAAAATGCAGGGTGAGCGGTTCGCGGGATTGGGTAATTACTCGTGATCGACGTTGTGGTTGGCAGTTTTGGCGGTTGTTTCCGCGGCGGCGGTGGTTTCTTCTTTCTTTAGCAGTTCGAGGGCTTGCGCGAAGGTTAGGTCTGCGGGAACGCGCCTGAAGCGACTAAAGACCTCCGTTGAATTGATATTGAGATTCTTGAAGAGGAGGATTTTTCCGGTGAAGGTCAAGGTCATGCTTGAAATTTCCCAGAGATTGTCTCCGACCTCTTGTTGTTGAACGATGAAGCGGCCGCCGCGATCGAGATGGCCGAGAATTCCCCAGCCGAAACTGACTTCTTTGAAAAGCCAGCCGTCGATACGGGCAAGGCGATGGTGTACGGCGTCGATCAGCACGTAACCCTGCATGCCGGCCAGCACCTCCTCCACGTGTGATGGGGGCTGGTAGCCGGGATTGGGACGAAAGGTTAATTTGACCAGGGACTCGCCGGCTCGGCCAGCGCCATCGGGAGCCGGCTCTTCTCCGACGTACTCGAAGATAAAAGCATCGGCCATGGCGCGCATAATGCGCAGGGTATGCTCGGCGTTCTGGCGTTCCTGCTCGCGCTTCTTTTTCATTTCTTCAGGATTGTTAATGAAACGTTGGACGCGAGCCTCTTCGTCGCGGCGTTGCTCGGGAGTCAGCGATTGGCCGTTGTAGCCGATCACGAGACCGGCCGTTGCCTCGCTGGTCTCGGCGTAGAGACGGGTGGTTGAACCCTTGGGGGTGGTTTTTACGCCGCGAAACATGAAATGAGCGGAGTTGTCCTGGGCCGCGCTGAGTTCGTTGGCGGCAGACTTGCGCATGAGTTCGGCGGGATCGGGATGGGAGGAACTGGATGGAGGCTGTGCAGCGAAACTAAAAGCTGCGAACAGCACGATGCAGGCGACTGACTGAATCTTGCGCGGGGTCGAGCTCGCGGCTGTCATGATGGAGAATGGCCTCATTGGCTTCACAGCAGCCCAGCTACGATCCTAGCAAACGAGGGAGTGTGTAGCGACACTCAGGCCGGACAATAGTAAGTCGCTGATCAAGAATGATTTCCGGCGGTGAGTTTAAGCCGCAATGGCGCGAATGATTTACAATCGGTTCATTCGCGGCGAGCAGAGCGCGAGCGAGGATGGAGGCCAAAGCATGGATGCTCCGAAGACCGGAGAGTTTGCCCACATTGGCAAGTCGGTCGTGATCAAGGGAGAGCTGTCGGGCTCCGAGGACTTATACGTGGATGGCAATGTGGAAGGCAAGATCGAGCTGCGCAGCCACAGTCTGACGATCGGGCCGAACGGAAATGTTAAGGCGGATATCAGCGCGAAGACCGTGGTGATTCAGGGCAAGCTGGACGGGAACGTTAGTGCTTCGGAGCGCGTGGATTTGCGAAAGTCGGCGGTGATGACGGGTGACGTGACCACGCAGCGCATTGCTATTGAAGAAGGCGCTCTCCTGAAGGGGAAAGTCGATGTGCAGAGAGAGGCGGGACGGGCCGCCGCCTCGTGACCCATTGTCAGGCGCTGTCGGCGGAGTTCTGGCAGTGTTTGTGCGGTGTTTTTTGTGATCAGGGTTAAGCGGTCGGATGGCGAGTTGATTGCGCTTCCCGGTACGCGGGGCTTTACAAGGAACTATGTCGTCTGTTTCTGAAAATGTAATGAAATTTTTTCGGAGTTCTAACCCGGTCGCAAGTCCCGCAGCCCCACAGAAGCTTACGCGGCGATCGAGCGGCATGGGAGAAGTGTCGCGGCTGCTGAATTCGCAGGAGGGCCTGTGCGTGCTGGACATGGGCGCGACCTCGGCCAGCAACATTCGCTTTTTTACCAGCAATGGGCACAAGAATTACAGCGAAGATTTGTTGTGCTCGTCGCTCGACCCGGCGCTGCGGGTGCAGGACAGCGCGGGGAATTCGGTTGTCGACAGCAAGAAATTTTTGGAGGAGAACCTGGTCTATCCCGCGGCTCATTTCGATGTGGCATTGGTATGGAATCTGCCGGATTACATGGAAGAGAGCCTGGTGAAGCCAACCATCGATCGGCTGTGGTCAGTGATGAAGCCGGGGGGATTTCTGCTGGCCTTTTTTCACACGCGGGATGCGGGGCCGGATTCGACTTGCTATCGCTATCACGTGACTGGGACCGACATGCTGGAGATGCAGGAGGTGAAGTTCGCGCCGCCCGGGCGTCCTTCGTCGGAGAAACGGGCGCCGCGTTTGCAGCGCGTGTTTAATAACCGGCACATTGAAAATCTTTTTAGGGATTTTGCGTCGATTAAGTTTTTTCTGGCGCGGGATGCGATACGGGAAGTGCTGGTGGTGCGGTAGAGGGCTTTCACCACGAAGGGCACTAAGGTCCACGAAGGGGGCAAATCTACGTCTTACTTTTCTTCCCGCCCTCAGCAGTCGAGTCATTTCCGGTGTTTTGCTTGCAGATTGCGCAAGTTTTTGCGTGGGCCAAGCGTGCCTTGTGAGCTTGCTGATAGGCTTCCATTTCTTCTTTCTGGTGCTTCCGCTTGGCCTTATCCGACAATTTCGGCTTGTGTTCGTTGCGGTAGAGAAAAGAGGTCCATGTTGCGTGGGCGCGGTCTTCGCGAGCTTTCAGCTCTTTGTATTTGGCGCATTCGGATTGCATCGTGAATCGATAATAGTCGAAAAGATCGTCGAAAAGCTGGCGCGGCCTTTCCTGTTTTCGGCGATCTCTTGCTAAGATGTAGAGTCAGGCATCGGTTCCGCGCGACGTTTTCCCGCCAACCCCGCCAGGTCCGGAAGGAAGCAACGGTAACGGGCTCTTTCGTGTGCAGTGGAGCGCCGGTGCCTGACTTTTTTGTTTTGCCCGTATCCTCGACCTGGGCTGGCGGGATTGCGCGGCCGCGACTCCGAGGGCGAGACGCCCTCGGGACAGCCGGCAAGATGGCGGCGCTACTCTAAGATGGCATCATGACCAAACGCCTTTACTACGATAGTCCTGATACGCACGAATTCGATTCGGTCGTTGAAGATGTAATTCCCGCTTCGTCCGAGGAGCCGCGCCCGGCGGTCGTTCTGCGCGAAAGCGCTTTCTATCCGACTAGCGGCGGGCAGGTGCATGACACGGGATGGCTCACGTTAGAAGGGGCCGAGCGGCTGCGGGTCGCGGAGGTTGCGGATGCGGAGGATGGTCGGGTGCTGCATTATTTGCAGGCGCCGGCGAAGTTGCCGGCAGTGGGTGCTCGGGTAGGCGGCAGCATCGATCGCGAGCGGCGGCAGGATCACATGCAGCAGCATTCGGGGCAGCATGTTCTTTCGGCGGCGTTTGTTGAGCTTTATCAGCTGCCGACAGTTTCGTTTCATATGGCGGAGGATTATTGCTCGATTGATCTGGCGACGCCTGCGCTCACGGTGGAGCAAATTGTTGGGGCCGAGAAGCGCGCGAATGAGATTGTGTTTGAGAATCGGCCAGTGCGAATTCGCTATGTTTCGCGGGCGGACGCGGAGAAGCTGGGCTTGCGAAAATTGCCTCCGGCCGAGCGCGACGAATTGCGGATCATCGAAGTTGAGGATTTCGATCTTTCGGCTTGTGGCGGGACGCATGTCAGTGCGAGCGGACAGATCGGGTCGATTTTGTTGCGCAAAACTGAGAAGGTACGGCAGGGAACTCGGGTGGAATTCGTCTGCGGTCAGCGTGCGGTGCGCATGGCACGGCGCGATTTTAGTGCGCTGAGCGAGGCGGCAGGGCTCTTCTCGGCGCAGTTGTGGGATGTGCCTGAACAGATTCGCAAAAGTGCCGTGGAAAGTAAGCTGCTGCGGAGACAGAAAGATGACGCGCTCGATGAATTGGCCGGGCTGATGGCTTTGTCCGCGCTGCACGAGCAGTCGGAGAAGAACGGACGCAAGATTGTAGCGCGAGTGTTCGCGGACCGTGACGTCAACTTTGCGAAATTGTTTGCGCAGAAGGCGACACGCACCGCGACTCCAGCCATCGCGCTTGTGGCGAGCACGATTGATCCTAGCGGTTTGATATTTGCGCAAACGGTGATGGCGTCTGTGGGGACGTCCGGTTCGAGCGATATGGGCGCTTTGCTCAAGCAAGTGCTGTCGTCGGTTGGCGGGCGCGGCGGTGGCAGCCGTGATTTTGCGCAGGGCGGAATTCCGGCGGGGTCGAACGTTAACGTCGAGCAGTTGTTGCGCGAGGCTGCGGGTAGAATCGAAGGCTGAGGCGGGAGCAGTGTGCAGTTCGTCGGGAGGGATCCCTTCGGCTTCGCTCAGGGCAGGCTCTTCGACTCCGCCGAAACTTCACTTCGTGAAGTTTCGGGCTCCGCTCAGGATGACATCGAATGCTGGAACCGCGGCTGATACTCGTCAATCTTCTGATCAAGCTGGGCGTGGCCGCGGCCTTGTCGAGCGCGCTGGTGCGCTCGAAAGAATTCAAGAGCTTGATCTTCCGCGAGCGGCGCGCCACGCGCTACAAGATTTATCTGGCGTTGTGGATGGCGATTCCGATCGGGCTCGGCGTATTGATTCGATGCTTTGTGAAAAGCTTTTCTGCCGGCGATCTCTCGCTCGAAACCGCGCTGCTGCTAGGAGTGGTTGGCGGCCGCTTGTCGGGAGGGCTAGGAGGAGCGCTGATATCGTTGCCCGCGGTATTTTACGGCGAGTGGGCCAGCATGCCGTTGAACGTTTTCGCGGGAATCGTCGCCGGACAGTTGCGGCAGTATGCGCCTGAACAAGAAGATATCTGGTCGTTCTCGCCCTTCATCGATCTCACCGTCTATCGCATGATTCGCCGCAATCTGCCGCGGCCGCGCGTGTTCGATTGGCAGATCATTTTTTTTGCTACTATCGTGGGCTTGCGTCTTTTGCAGACCGCAATCTGGCGCTTCTCGCCAAGTTCCATCTTCAGCCTGGAGAGCCCTGAACTGTGGATCAAGGGCGTTGCCGGAACTCTCAACGGGTATTTAGTGGAGAGCGCGATCTACCTGACGGTGGTTATGGTAGTGGGCATCGAACTGAAAATTTTCAACAGCGTCCGCATACAGATCAAACTCGAAGAGCAGGAGCGGTTGCTGTTGCAGGCGCGCATGGCGGCGTTGCAGAATCAGATCAATCCCCATTTTTTGTTTAACACACTGAATTCGATTTCATCGCTGGTGCGCTTTGATCCTGACACGGCGCGGGAGATGATTCTGAAACTAGCGACTATTCTTCGGCGATTGCTGCACAGCACGGATTCGTTTGTCGCGTTGCGCGAAGAAGTGGAGTTTATCGACAATTATCTCGATATCGAAGTGGTGCGGTTTGGGCCGGACAAACTGAAAGTGATCAAGGATCTCGAGCCGGCGTCGCTTGAGACTATGGTGCCGAGCATGCTGTTGCAGCCGCTGGTTGAAAACTGCATCAAGCATGGGCTATCTCCGAAGGTTGAAGGCGGCAGCATTACGGTGCGCAGCAGGGTGATCAAGTCGCGGCTGGTGATAGAAGTGGAAGACGACGGCGTGGGCATGGGCGCGGCGCAACTGCTCGTGCAACCCGATGGTTTCGGCGCTGGCGGCATCGGCATGGCAAACGTCGCCGAGCGCCTCAAGGTGCTTTATGGCGATGCGGCGAAGATGATGATCGAAAACCGCGAAGGCGGAGGCACGCTGATCCGGCTCCGGCTGCCGATTCTGCCCGATGCAGAAGAGCTCATGACGACTTCAGCGATTGCTCCAGCACCTTTTGGTAAAAGCCTTCGTAGAGTGGAATGATTTTGCTGGAGCAATATTTTTCCTGGGCGGCGGCGCGGGCGCGCTTCCCCATCGCGCGCAGAGCCGCTTCATCTCCAAGCAGATCGATGGCGTAGCGGGCCATGGTTTCGACGTCGCCAACGTCGGCGAGAAATCCGCTGACGCCGTGTTCGATTACTTCGGGCACTCCGCCGGTGCGCGTTGCGATGGGGACGACCTCGCAAGCCATGCCTTCGAGGGCGGCCAATCCAAACGATTCGAGCTCGCTCGGCATCAGCATTACGTCGGAGAGCGCCAGCTTTTCGCGAATCTGATCCTGCTTGCCGAGAAAGAGCACATGTTCGTGAATACCTTTTTGCACGGCCAGCCATTCTGCTTGCGAGCGATCGGGGCCGTCGCCGATCAGTAAGAGCTTGGAAGGGATTTTCTTGCGCACGCGATCAAAGATTTCGATCACATCGAGCACGCGCTTTACAGGGCGAAAGTTGGACAGGTGTACCAGGAGCCGCTCTTCGTCGGAGACATATTCTATGCGGTTTTCCCTCCACTTCGGATTGCGGGAGTAGTCGTCGCAGTTGACGAAGTTGGGGATGACTTCGATGTGATTCTTGATGTCGAAAATGCTGATGGTGCGGTTGCGCAGATATTGCGAGATGGCGGTTACGCCGTCGCTCTGCTCGATGGAGAAACGTGTGATTGGAAGATAGGAGCGATCGAGGCCGACGAGGGTGATGTCAGTGCCGTGGAGAGTGGTGACGAACGGAAGATTGCGCCGAGGTGGCGTGGCCGCGAGCATCTGCTTGGCGAGCATCGCGCTGACTGAATGCGGGATCGCGTAGTGGACATGCAGCAGATCGAGTTCGTAGAGCTGCGAGACTTCCGCCATGCGCGTGGCCAGCGCCAGGTCGTAGGGAGGATATTCGAAGAGAGGATAGCGGGTGACTTCGACCTCGTGATAATGAATGTTGGGCTCGGGGCCGGTCAGGCGGATGGGCTGCGAATAAGAGATGAAATGAATGTCGTGGCCGCGGCGCGCAAGCTCGAGGCCGAGTTCGGTGGCGACGACTCCGCTGCCGCCGTAGGTTGGATAACAGGTGATGCCGACCTTCATGGGTCTCCCGGTGCGAATTAAGAAGATACCATCATTGGATTCGCGGGAAGAGTGGGGGATGCAGATGCGGTGGATCTTCGAGATCGAACACGGTGAAAGTTGAGGATCTTTACTTGCCGAGACGGACTACGATTCCGGCGCCGATTCGTAAATTGTTTTGGCGGTTGTTGAGATTGTCGGGAATTTTGGTGAGGAAGTATTCGGCCTGCACGGGGCGAATGGAAACGCGGCTCGACACTTTGAAATCAATGCCACCGCCAGCCGTCATCGCAAAACTATTTTCGGAAAGCGAGTTGGCAATTCCGGCGGTGGTCCAAATGCCTCCGAACAGCACTTGAGCGAAGGGCGTGAATCGGTCGTGCCGTAAATTCACTCTGGGACCAAAAAGATAGGTGAACGCTCCTCCGACCAAGGCGCCGTTGGTGGAGGTAGTGACACCGTAGCCAGCCATACCTCCCACGACGCCGAGCCAGCGGTTGGCGTTGTACTCGAGTTGGCCGCCTCCGCCGTTCCCGTTGAATGTTTCCGAGGATGCGCCGCCGGCGGCGCTGGCGTTTACATGGAAGCGCACGTAGTAGTAGCCGCCGTAGGCTTCAAATTTAGAGGTTGGCTCCTGGGCGTTTGCCGGGCGCGCAGCTGCAAATAGTCCAAGGAGTTACGAAGATCGCGAACGATTGTTTCACCTTCGCCGCGCCTCCTTGGCGCTGTGCGAGGGGCCCGGAGACAACGCTTAATCTTTGCTTGGCTTCTTCGGCGTCAGATCACAGGCCTTCTTGACTCGACCGAAATCGAGGCCAGCGGGAGAAAACTCGGCGATCTGGCGGCCGCTGCGCGTAGGGAGTGCGATATTGAAAACCTGGGCGCTCATCATGGCGCGAACCGTGCCTTTATCCATGGAGAGGAAACGGCCGCGGAGCCAATTCCAGCCTTTGAAATAGTGGGTACCGTCGGCGCGGACTTCCACTTCTAACTGAGGCTGTCCCCAGTAGCCCGGGCGGTTTGGTGGAACCAGGCGCATGCCAGGATTGAACTCTCCAAACTTGTACTTGCCGTTGCTGCAGTAGATATTGACTCGCGGCTTGTAGTCATTGTCTTCGCGAAAGTAATTGTTGGATTGGAGTTCGAAGCGCGCTTTATTCTCGCCGGTCATCTTATCGACAGAGTCGAATTCGAGCCAGTTTCCGCCAACGCTAATGCCGTCCTGCTCGCCCTGATTGGGAGACATTCTGCCATTCTGAGCGAAGGCCAACGCGGCACCGCCGAGTAATAGGGAGAACACAACCATCCTAATCATTAGTGGGGAAAGGACTCGGGAACCGAATGCCTTGCTAAAACAGCGCGAACCTTTCAAGATCTCCTCCTAAACACTTCTGTTAAACACTCCTGCATGATATTGAACCCGGAAGCATGCGAAAAGTTGTACGGAATGTTCGGTGGTGCCCTGGGCGCGGATTTCAGGCACCCACCGATTTCAGACGCGACGGATTCTACGCAGCAATGAGCGCTACTTACTACGAGCGTCACATACTATGAGCGTTACATACTACTGTCGGGCACCAACGAATTGCCTGACGAGGGCGCTGTCCAATCATCGGCGGAATCCTGCTGCTGTGAGCCTTGAGTAGAGGGCGCGGAGTCCGGACGATACGGCGGCGGATTGTTCGACCAGTCGTAGCCGTAATCCGGATAGTAGTAGTTGTACGCCAGCGGCGCGTACCAGTACGGGTTGTACCCGTAAAGACCCCAGGCGGGTCCCCAGCCCCAACCGTAGTAAGGCCATCCGAAGCCAAAGCCCCAGAATCCCCAGCCGAAACCTAATCCTCCCCAACCCCAACCGCAGCAGCCCCAGCCACCTCGCCAGCCGTAGCCGCCATACCAACCGTAGCCGCCATAGCGATAGCCATAGCCATAGCCACGGTTAAACCCCGAGACTCCGCCGCGCGTTCCGCCGACGATACCGGCGGTGCCTCTCGACCCGGCAAAGGAATGCCACGCGCCATCGGAGGTTCCGACGTTGCGAGCCATGAGATTTGAGTTTGCCGCGCTCGTCGAAGCGTGGGTTCCACCCGCCGAGGTTGCAGACGAAGCGTGCCCAGCGCTTGCGCCGTTGCCGAACGAATGCCATTGGCCGTCATTGACGGCGGGACGAATATTTGACGAGCGACTTCCTTCAGAATTTACGCCGCGGCCGGCTTCCGAGCCGCCGCTGCGCGAGTAACCGCCTCGGCTGCCGCCCTCGAAACTGCCGCGAGAACTGCCTTCGCTGCCGCGAGAGCCACCTTCGTTGCCGCGAAATCCGCCTTCGCTCCCTCGGTAGCTTCCGCCTCCGTACGAACCACCGTGAAAGCTTCCACCTCCGTAGGATCCGCCGCCACCATGGAAGCCGCCACCACCGCCACCGCCGCTGTGACCACCACCGCCACCATGTTGGGCGAATGCAAAACCGGGTATGAGAACGAGACCGAGAAGAGCAGTAAATGCGACGAGAGACCCACGAAGACCGAATCGGTTCATAACCTGTACCTCCCCTGTAACTATCTGTCGAAATGCGGGAGCGCACTTCGGAGCGAGAAGGCCAGGTACGAGCACAGCGCGCTCCTAACTGATGAGATTCTAACGCAATGCACCGGGTTGCACATAGGACGATCTGGGGCACTTCGCGGGTGAGGAAGCGGGTACCATAAAGTGCAGTCGTTGCAACCGGTTGCCCGGATGGCGAAACTGGGCAGACGCAGGGGACCTGAAGTCACCATAGCTCGGCAGGCTGGATTGCTAACGCGCCGTCCATCCCAGGTCGATGTCGATGGCCGCGCCGGTGATCCCGGCGGCTTCGTCGGAACAAACATAGAGCACCAGGGCGGCAACTTCTTCGGGTTCCAGGAGTCGATGGATGGCGGCGGGCTCGGTCATGATCTTCCGCACGACATCCTCGGGCGAAATTCCATGGCGCTTGGCCTGCTCCTGAATTTGTTTTTCGACCAGAGGAGTGCGCACGTACGCCGGGCAGATCGCGTTGGAAGTGATGTTGTGTTCGGCGACTTCAAGCGCCACCACTTTCGTCAATCCGAGCACCCCGTGTTTCGCGGAAACGTAAGCGGCTTTGAACGGCGACGCCACCTTGGCGTGCAGCGACGCGATGTTCACAATGCGGCCCCACTTTTGCCGGATCATGTGAGGTAACGCGTACTTGCAACCGAGAAATGTGCCGGTCAGGATGACTCCGATGAGATAGTTCCAGCGCTCCTCGGGGAAGTCGACGACCGGGGAGACGTACTGCAGACCGGCGTTACTGACCAGAATGTCGAGGCGGCCGAATTTCTCGACGGCCGTATCCATCAGGCGGCGAACTTGCGCGGCATCGGAAACATTGGTGGCGACAAAGTGGCACGCCGGGCCGGCCGCCTGCAGTTCGGCGCGGGTGCGTTCGCCGGCGGCAGGCTCGATATCAGCGATAACACAGTTGGCGCCAGCCTGGGCAAAGCGCTTTGCGATCGCGTAACCGATTCCGCTGGCAGCACCGGTAATGACGGCCACTTTTCCCTTCACGGAATGCCTCCTTCGGCACAAGTTTTGCGCGCCTTGTAAAAGTTTCTTGACATGATACCTCGAACGGGAGTAAAAGCTGTATGGCTCGTTATAGAGAGCGAGCGCTCGCTTTGATATAACACAGACAGATGCAGGTTATGAACTAAATGCCCAAGCTGCTGCATGGCACTGTCGAAAAAAACAAGCTCAAGATCGAGCGGGCGGCCCTCTACCTCTTTACACGAAAAGGATTCCACGGCACCACGGTTCGGGAAATTGCCAAGAAGGCCGGGGTTTCCATGGGCAAGCTCTACATCTACTACGACACCAAGGAAGATATTTTTATCGACCTGGTCAATCACCTGGGCCGCAAGATGGAGGCCGTCCGCCAGAAAGAACTGATTCCGCTGATGGCATCGCTCGATCCGGATTCACTGCGAAAACTGGCGAAAGCGATTGGGCGGGTGGTTTCTGAAAATCTGGACTACTGGCGCCTCATGTATATCGATGTGGTTGAGTTCCGGCACAAGCACTTCATTCACAGCTTTCGCGAAATTGCGGGCGGACTCCGAACCTACGCGAACGCGGTGATTCGCGGGTCGAAGGTTACATTCCCGCCGGGCGTCGATCCCGCGCTCGCTTACACCACGATTTACTTGCATTTTTTCACGTACTTCCTGGCGGAAGAATTGTTTGGGGCAAAACGGCATTTAGGCATGAGCGACGACGAGGCCATCGATCAACTCGTTCTTCTCTACACCGGAGGACGGGTGACATCGCATCGACGAAATTAGCGACGAAACATCAAGGAGAAGAGTATGCAACTGCGGAAGGCTATCTCGGTGTTCTCGTGGGCAGGTTTTTTCCTCCTGGCCACGCTTGTTTCGGCGCAGTCTCCAACAACCGGACAGATCGCGGGAGTGGCGAAGGATGCCACGGGCGCGGTCGTCGCCGGAGCGAGGATTACTCTCACGAGTTCGACGGGAGTCGAACGCGCTACGGCCAGCGAT
Source organism: uncultured Acidobacteriaceae bacterium (assembly GCA_963800565.1). Lineage (GTDB taxonomy): Bacteria > Acidobacteriota > Terriglobia > Terriglobales > Acidobacteriaceae > Acidiflorens. Next base: position 242,016 of record CAWDBM010000003.1, on the reverse strand, counting down.
GCCAGCGGGCATTACGCTTTTTCCCTGCTGCCTCCGGGAACATATCGTGTGGAGGCGGAAAAAGCCGGATTCAGCAAGGCGACGGCGGAGGGCGTGGTGGTGCAAATCACCCAGACAACCAGCCTCGATTTGCCTCTTACCGTTGCCTCGCAAAAAGCTGTGGTCGAAGTTGCGGCGGAAGCGCCATTATTGGATACGGAGAGCCCGGCTCAGGGCACAGTCATCAACGAGCAACAAATACGTCAACTGCCGTTACCCACCAGGAACTTCCAGCAACTATTGACGCTAACTCCCGGAACATCGGGGCCGGTGCAGAATTCGTCGGAGTTGGGACGGGGTGCGGCGCCAATCTATGTTGATGGCATGCGCTCGACCTCGAACTCAGTGATCATCAACGGGACCGACGCGAACTCCATTGGCACGGGCTCGACCCCCAATCTGGCCGTGCCGGCTACGGATTCTCTACAGGAATTTATTGTGCAGACCAGCCAATTTGACGCTTCTCAGGGGCGCGTGGCTGGGGGAGTTGTGGCCGCGGTCACGAAGTCGGGGACCAACAGCTTTCACGGGAACGCCTACGAATTTCTGCGCAACACCGATCTCAACGCCAATAACTACTTCCTGAACCGTTCAGGGGTGCCGCGACCGCAATACCAGCGCAACCAGTTTGGAGGCACGCTGGGCGGACCCCTGGTGAAAGATCGGGTATTCTTTTTCGTGTCCTATCAGGGTAGCCGGGAACGGAACGGCACCTCGCTGCTAAACTCTGTCGGCACAGTAGTGGTTCCCAGTATCCTGACGAACGACCGCTCCGAGCAAACCTTGGACAACTTGGCGCAAGCTTACGGAGTGCCGTTCTGCGCAACATTGCCGAATTTGGGATGCCTTCAGGCCAATAACCCAATGGCGGATTTTCTGCTGATGGCTACGTTGCCTAATGGGCAATTAGTGCTCCCGTCCGCGCCAAGCAACTGTGTTCCGGTTGATGGCTTCTGTAACGCACCCGTCGTAGGCATTTCCAAGTTCCGGGAAGATCAGCTCAATGGGAATCTGGACTTCCAGTTGTCGAACAAGAACCGCCTGTCCGCAAAATTCTTTGGCGCGAACAATCCCGCTACGCAGGCCCTGTTCAACTTGTTCGGACTCACGAACGCCCTCCCCGTTCCCGGTTTTGGCGGCACCGCCAATCTCAACCAAAGGGTACTGTCCGTAGATGACACGTATCTTGTGACCCAGCAGATTGTCAATAATCTGCACTTTGGTTTCGGTTTTATCACTACTGGTTCGCAGCCGCAGGAGCCATTCACGGCGGGCCAGTTGGGTATCAGCTCGCCGCTTGGCAATTTGTTCGCGGGCATGCCAGAGATCTCGGTTGCGAACGAATTCGACCTGGGAGCAAGCCCGTTCGCGGATAACAGTGGCGTCGAGAAAACCTATACAGCCAATGACACGTTGAGCTGGCAGAAGGGACGTCACAGTCTGAAGTTCGGCGGCGAATATAAGCATCACGAATTGAACGAGACTTTTAACCTCTACACTCGCGGCCAGATGTTCTTTCTCGGATTTTCCGGCAATCCGTTTACGGATTTCCTAGGCGGCTTTTTCAATACCGCCGGGCTTACGATCATGGGCTCCGGAGTAAACAACCGCGATGTTCTGGCCCACGATGTAAACGGCTTCGTGAACGACGACTGGCGGGTAACAAACCGGTTAACGCTCACCCTCGGCGTCCGCTACGATTACTTCAGCCCATTCGTTGAATCGAAGGGGCGCTTCGTTGGATTTGACCCGGATCGCGTGACAACGGTTCAGGTTCCCGGCCTTGGGGCGGTGGTTACGGGCGGATTCGTGCAGGCCGCCAACGCAACCAATCCTTTGCCGGGAATACCGCTGGTGCAATCGTCGCTGGTCTCAGCTGACAAGAACAACTTTGCACCGCGAGTTGGGTTTTCCTGGCAGCCGCGCTCCGACAACCGCGTCGTAATACGGGGTGGTTACGGCGTTTACTACGATCGGGCAAATTCCCGGCTGCTCAACAATCAAATCTTGGACTTTCCCTACTACACGCTGGCACAGGCGTTCTTGACTCCAATTTCAACTCCATTTGTTCAAGTTCCCCAGCCGAACCAGTTTCCGCTGCTATTCAACAACGCATCAGTGTTTCCCTTTGGGGGCCCTCCCGCGTTCCTGCCGAGAGCTGCGAGCGTTGTCTTCCCGGCCACCGTTCAGGACGTTCCTGCCAACGGCATCTACCCCGACCTTCACGACTTTCGGACACCGTACATTCAGCAGTACAGTTTTGGTATTGAGAACGAGTTCGCGAATAACTGGATGTTGAATCTTAGTTATGCGGGCTCTGCGGGGCGCAAGTTGTACCGGCTCGTGGACCTGAATCAGGCCGTCGCTCAAACCGCGCTCGGGCCTGCTGGAGTCTATTCCCCGGGGCTGTCTGCCCTCGCGGTGCAGGGCTTCGGTCTCCATGTCATGCAGAGTTCATCCGACTCGAGCTACAACTCTCTGCAAGCAAGCATTAAGAAACGCTTCTCTTACGGCCTGCAATTCCTTGCGTCTTACACGTGGAGCCATTCCTTTGATGACTATTCGGGCGACCCCACGGGAACCAGCGACGTCACGGTGGTGCCGGGAAACCAGGCGCCCGGCATGTTGAATAACTATGCCAGTTCTGATTTCGATCGGCGCCACCGCTTTGTGTTCAGCGGCATTTACGATCTGCCGAAGTTCTACAAGGGAACATACGGTTTCGCGAAGCAGGCAGTCAATGGGTGGGAACTATCCACCGTCATCCAACTGCAAAGTGGCACACCATTTTCGGTGCTGACGAATGACACCGCTTTTGTACAGGCGCGCGCCAACTATGTTCCGGGATGCAATCCGGCGGAGGGTGGCAGCGTGCGGTCGCGGCTGGATATGTACTTCAACACGGCGTGTTTCGCGCCGGCAACCGCCGATGCCGTGGGCGGCTTTGGCAATACCGGGCGCAACATTCTGCGCGGCCCCAATCAAAAAAATGTGGATATCTCGGTGGTAAAGTTCTTTCCCGTCACGGAGCGGACGAAGATTGAATTCCGGTCGGAATTCTTCAACGCATTCAATAATGTGTCATTCCAAAATCCAGACAACGTCATCGCATCACCCTCGTTCGGACAGATACTGGAGCCGAGCACCGGGCCGCGGGTGATTCAGTTCGCGCTGAAGGTTAATTTTTAGCGGGACGCAGTCAACTAGCATGTAGTCAACTAAAATCTAAGGCTATGACTTCCGAGAATGTGCCTTTGAAGAATGGTCTGCGAGTGACTCGCCACGCCCAGGGCCGCGTATCGGGTGATGGCGTCGAACTCGCGTTCGGTTATTGGCCGGGCCGCGGTGCGCCGGTGGTGGGGCTGCATGGCCTGACTGCTTCGCATATGAACTTCGTCGGCATCGCCGAGCGGTTGGCGGGCCGGTGCGCGCTCTTTGGGCTCGATCTCAGAGGGCGCGGCGATTCCGGTAAACCCGAAGGTCCTTACGGTTTTGTGCAGCACGCGCGCGATGCGGCTGCGGCCATGCGCGCTATGGGACTGGGGCCGAGCATTATCATCGGTCACTCCATGGGCGCCTTTGTGGCGACGGCGCTCGCCGCGCAGGAGCCGAGTTTGGTTTCCGGACTCGTTCTCATCGATGGCGGGCTGGTGCCGAGCACGCCGATTGGAGATGATGCCGGCAAGGGCGTGGCGGCCGCGCTCGCGCTACGTATCGCGCAGTTGCGCGAGACCTATCCTTCACGCCAAGCCTATAAGGATTTCTGGCGAACCCAACCGCATTTCCCCGCCGGGGAATGGAATCCGTGGGTCGAAGCTTTTCTGGATTATGAAGTCGGCGGCGATTCACCCGTGCAGCCGAAAGCATTAGAAGCGGCGGTGCTCGCCGATATGCGGGAAGTGTTTCAGCCGGGCGCAATCAACGAACGCCTGAAGCTCATTCGTGTGCCAACGCTGTTGCTGCGCGCCGAGAGCGGCTTTGTCCCCGGCCAGCCGCCGCTCTTCCCGGATGCGCTCGCCGCGCAATTTAAAAGTTATCTGCCCCATATCGAGGACCGGAAATTTCCGGGCACAACGCATTACACCATTGTGTTGGGCGAAAGCTCCGCCGCGACGATTTCCGATCTTATCTGTGAACTGGCCAGCCGACCTCGTTCTTGAGGGATGTGAGAACGAGCGTGGTGCAGCTTCACTTTCGGGTGAACCGCAGCGCCAGCCAGCGGTTCTCATTATTATTATTCGAGGCACGCGACGGAGGCACGCGATCACCACGGTGCAGCCAGCCCCAGTCTGGTTTGACGTAGGCGACAATGTTGCAATAGCTTGAAACTACGCCCGGATGGCGAAACTGGCAGACGCACGGGACTTAAAATTCCATAGGCATGCTTTTTTCCAACGTTATGTCCTTGTAAATAATAATTTTATTGACATGACTTCAAAGCGGGGATAGTTTCACATTCATTACACATTTTCGAGTTCTCGCGCCACTTCCCACGAGGAACGAAGATGACCGAACACCACACGATTCTGGGCGGCAAGGTCCACGTCTACAAGCGCCCAAACAGCAGCTTCTGGCAGTGCTCAAGCTATTTCGCGGGCAAAAATCGTCGCTCCAGCACGAAAGAAGAGAGCCTCTCCAAAGCCAAGGAGATCGCCGAGGATTGGTACCTGCAGCTGCGCGGAAAACTCCGCGCTGGCGAGATCAAAAGCGAAAAGACCTTTCGCGAGGTGTCTGAGCACTACCTGCGCGAGTTCGACATCATGACGCAGGGACAACGCAACCAACGATACGTGGAAGGCCAGCACTGGCGGTCTGAAGGACGCCTAATTCCTTTCTTCGGGAACCTGGGCATCTCAGAGATTGCCGCTGGGAAGATCCAGGAATATCGGCTTCACAGATACCAAGAAGCTCTTAAGGAATTTGGCAAACCACCAGGCCATAGCACGCTGCACCAGGAAATCGTGACGCTCCGCCAAACCTTAAAAACGGCACTGCGCCATGGATGGCTGGATCGTCTACCCGACTTCTCCGAGCCATACCGGAAATCGCCCAAAATCTCGCACCGTGCATGGTTCTCACCAGAAGAATACAAACAACTCTACAAAGCGACACGAACCCGTGCGCAAGAGCCGAAGCGACGCGGCTTCAAATGGGAAGCGGAACAACTCCACGATTATGTCCTCTTCGCAGTGAATATCGGACTGCGGCCCGACGAGGCTTGGCGCCTTCAGTTCCGCGATGTCACGATCGTTTACGACGAGGATTTGAAGAAGACGATCCTGGAGATCGAAGTCAGGGGAAAGCGTGGAGTTGGATACTGCAAGAGTATGCCGGGTGCGGTGTTGCCCTTCAAGCGACTTCGAAGCCGGCTCCGCCCGGCGCGCATTTACGGCGCGAACGCGCCCACTGGAACGTCCGAGACATCTGCTGTTCCAAGCGGACAAGGGCGCACGCCCGAACCTACGGATCTGATTTTTCCCAAGTGGCAGCGAGAGCTTTTCAAAACTATCCTCGACGAGGAAAAGCTCCGCATCGACCGTGAAGGCCAGCCGCGCACGGCGTACAGCCTACGGCATACATACATATGCCTGCGATTGATGGAAGGTGCCGACATCTACCAAATCGCAAAGAACTGCCGCACTAGCGTCGAGATGATCGAGAAGTACTACGCGTCACACATTAAAACTTCGCTCGACGCCGTTGCGATCAACGTGATGCGACCGAAGAAAAGAAAGTCAAAAGAAGCTAGCTTGACGGACGTAGCGTGAAAAAACGCGCGTTCCAGCGGAACCGGCTGACCAGGAAACGGATGTGTAAAATTGGGCAACGTGCCCTATCATGAGTAAGACAGCCGCGCGCGGGCGTGGCGGAATGGCATACGCAGCGGACTTAAGGAAAACTTGAGTGCTCGCCTGGGAAACCGGCGATGCAGAACTGCTCAAATTCGGGGAAACCTTAAATGGCAATCCCGAGCCAAGCCCGGAGAGACACCAGCCGGGAAGGTGTAGAGACTAGACGGGCAGCACCTAAGCTCCGGAGCTTCCGGGGGAGGGTGAAGGGATAGTCCAGACCGCGAACTTGGCGTGAGCCTTCAAAGAGCTCCACGTCCGGGCGGCGAAAGCCGTAGACGGTATGAAAATCCGCAGGGCTTAAACGGCCCATGAGGGTTCAAGTCCCTCCGCCCGCACCACGTTTCGCTCGGGCAGTGACCTGCCCGGAACTCACATGCGCGCAAGCGCCGCGAGGCAATCTTGCAGACGGTGTCTGCAAAATGTTGTCATCATGGGCGCGATCCCAACTCTGCGCTGCTCTCCGTGGCGTGGAGATTGAAGTCAGCCCGTGCCAACTTGGAAATGGCTTAGAAGCGCGTCGCTCGGGCGAAGGAGTTGGTCAGGACTCCAAATTAAGAGAGGAAAGAGAGTGTTGGTTCATCGGTTTATTTCCTGCTCAAGCGCTTTCAGCGTTTCCATGATCCAGTCGAATTTAGGCGCATCCCCGAATATCATGACAGCCATATTCCGGTAGTCCCGTTCCAATGCCGAAACCCGGTTCTCAACCGACACAAGCCGGAAGCTTCCCGGACGCGCGAGATCGTAGCGAGCCCAAGCGGAAGGATAGAACGTCTCCTTATGTCTCACAACTTGCGCTAGTAGATTCCGGTCGGCCAGAGCGTCCGCTCGTATCGGCCCTTGGGCCAGCATGGCAACGTCATAGTAATGACGGGAATAGCGGTCGGGGATTGGTTTCTCCGGCGGGCGGTAGTATTCCGCATGAAGAATTGTTGCCTTCTCCCAAAAGGTTCGCTTCGCGAGCAGCGCGACCACCGCAACGTCTCCATCGATAACAACATTCGGAAATTCTTCAGCAGCGAACGAACGGATCATAAAGCGATCATGCGGCACAAATTCCGCGTGCGTTCCCAACTCAAGCACGACCTGGGGAGAAACGTAATCAAGATTCTTCGTGAGTGCAGTTGGATAACGAAACTGAACCACGTTCGGGTCCTGCTCACTAACGTGAAGACTCCATGCGTCTGTCACTCCGAGAATCTCTCCGCAACGTACTTTAAGCACATCCAGAAATTCACTACCAATATACCGCCGACATTCCGTCATCATCTCGTCGAGGATCCCAACCCGTTTCGTCTTTGAGATACCCTCTCGCCGAGGGTCACGTTCTCCCTTGAAACCTAACGCCTCATAGTCCACGGCGAGGTCTATATCCTCGGAGAACCGCTTGATCGCGTGGAATATCTTCGAGAGCGACGTGCCGCCCTTAAAGAGCAGACGCCCCGAAAGAGCCTCGATTGAGAAAAGCTGTTTCAGCATCCAGCAGACCCAGAAGTCTTTTTCAATAATGGCTTCTGGCAAGACTTTCCGCGCAGCGGTTTCGGCGAACAAGTCCGCGCGCTCGCGCGCTGGCATCTGGGCGACTTTGTTCACGCGGTTTTCTCCGCGATCTTTTTCGCCACTTCATAAATCCAATCCACGCCGAATCGCGCGTCCTTTACAAGTCGGCGTTTCTCGGCAGGGGATAGCGCCGACCGTAACTTCTCAATTTCGCGTGGCCCGATCCCCTCCTTGCCCACATGACGAAGCGCCTGAACCACGAGCGCGAACTTGCCTTCAAGTCCTGCCATCGCCTTAGGACGAGCGTGTTTGAAGTAGATGCTCCGGCGTCCGATCGGTACTTCATTATTCGGGCCGTCGGTCAGGTAGATAATTTTCGCAGGCACCTGAGCGGAGAGACCAAGCAGACTTGCAGCCCAAGCTCCCTCCGGTACGATCTTCCATCGTTGCCTTCGGGCTATTGCGCGCGCGGCCTCGTCTATGTCCGGGCTCAATTCCCCCCCGAGCGCCGGATTGATCTTGGGCATGTCATAAAGGCCGCGCCGAACCCGCCGAATCTTTCCACTCTGGGCGAGGCTTGCGAGGGTGACATCGATCATGGTTCGGCTTGCGATGTCGAGGAAATCCTTCGCTGAGAAGACTTTCCCAGGTCCGAGCTGTTCGATCCTCGCAACTATCTTATTATGCTTGGTTTGCATGGAGCACCCTGTTTCAACGATTAAGAAAAAATGTACTAGTTTTTCTTAATGATCGCAAGCCTCGCTTGTGCCCAGTACCAAGGGAGCACCCTGACCCAGAACTGGTTTCTCCGGTCGGAACAAACGGACTTCCTCTAGGAAGCGCCAAGAATTTCAGAAACCTTGGCACGGAGATGTAAGGCTTCCGGAATTTGTCGCGCGCACAGCACGGTCAGAAGCCGCAGGAACGCCTCGCGCAGGCTGCCATCTTTCTCAACATCTTTTTGCCGGTGTTTCCAGCACAACGACAACACTTCCGTAAACAAGGGACCGAGATCGTGGCGATGCCAGTCGCTATCCGGTAGGGAACCAACTGTGCCCGCGAGATGTTTAATTCCCTGTGGTAGCAGGACCTGACCCGACTCTGTGCGCAGAAAATAGGCTAACCAGGCCGACGCAGAAGCATACTTCAGCCACCGTTTGGCCCATCGCTCGAACGTCGCCGCCATTGAGCTGATGAGATCCTTGTATTTGGCATCGCCTAACACCGCTACGCCAGTTTCGCTCAGACCCATGAGCTCTGTCGCAAGGGATTCGGCTCGGCTCCAGTAATTCGCTTCCCCCGGACGCCATGGAGGCAGAGTCTCCGTGTACGCCACCATGTCCTGCCAGATTAACGCGAAGCCATGCAGGTCAGCGCTAACGTGGAGCCCCTGCATAATCCAGGATTGCAGAAAGTCCCTTACCCAGTATTTTGCGCCCGGACCCACGTCGAGGATGGGCCGATAAAACTCGCGAGCCGTCTCAACAGAATTCGTGCGAGCAATGAACTCGGCAACCCGTGCCATGATCCGTCTGTCAGACTCGTAAGGCGTACCCTGGATCTCCGAGCGTTCATCGCCGTCCTTGGGTTTCGGCAGCGTGCGCATGAGCAAATCAAAGAGCTCCCGGATATAGAGTTCCAGCGTTGGCCCTTCGCCGGGTAGATGCTGGCGTACCATTGCCGCCACAAATCCAAATCCCTTCTGGATGACTTCAAGATCGATAGCGGCGGTGCGGCATCCTATTCCAATCTGCCGCAATCTTCATCGCCTCTTGCGGCTGCCCGCTAAATGAGATCCTCCAGGTTTCACTGTTTTCGTTCATCGCGAGACTCATCTGCGTCTGGTAAACATAGAAATTCCCCAACAGCGGTTCAAGTTCCATAGCAAAAAGCGCCTGATACCTAAGCCCAACCGAAACCAGCACTCCGGCGAAGGCCGCCGATGTGCCGTGATCGAAAATGTATTGCACCCATTGCGTGATGCTTCGTTGATTTTCGATTTCGTCGTAAAGCCATTTTTCCAGCGCCATCAGCGCACATTCGACGGTGTCGCCATGCATCCCGATAGCTCAACGATCACGGAGTATCTCGGCCACTTCTTCGCAGGATAAAACCGTCCCAGCGTCACTTCCTTGAGAGTTTCGGTCTCGGCTGAGAGGTTGTCCGTCGCGTAAGTTTCAAGACCGCCCATAACTGGGTCGCCCGCGGTCCGCCCTGTAAGCGCGGCGGTGCAAACAAGTTCCAACTCCCTCATCGAGGGATTCACGCGTTTCAGTGCGGGACGCTTGGCTGTGGCACGCATCATCTCGATCTTACTGGCAACCGCGTCCTCCGCAGCTCTCTTCGACTTCGCAGACCACTCACTCGCCCTCGGCTGAGTCGTCTGTCCGTACGCCGAGATCGTCAGTGCCGCTGCGACAACGGACCTTGGGAAAAGCTTCATGAACTGACTCCTCGCGGCGATTTTGTGAAGGCAGCCATTATGGGATTCCCTAAAGGAGGTGGCAATGCACGACGGATAAATAGTAAGTCATCCGCCAAGTGGTTTACATATCAGTCGGTTGCATTAAGATGTCATCTTAATGAGAAGGCTAGGCGGCGAAACCAGATGGGATGAGAATGCCGGTCTCCGACGGGATGCGATAAGCTCCCAAGTTATCGACGCGCTCGAGGCGCAAGGAGATAAAGGAGACCGGACATGAAAAAGATTAGCACTGGAACGACAAAGAAGGTCGAAAAAAATGCGAATCAAAAACTAACGATCGGGCTGGATCTGGGAGACCGCTGGAGTTGGTACTGCGTACTGGATGAGGCGGGAGAAGTAGTTTTGGAACAGAAAGTGGCGACCACACCGAAGGCGATGAAGGAGGTTTTCGGCGGGATGCCGCGCAGCCGGCTGGCGCTGGAAACGGGGACGCACTCGCCCTGGGTAAGCCGGGTCTTGAGTGAACTGGGGCACGAAGTGATCGTGGCGCATGCGCGCAATGTGCGCCTGATCGGAGAGAGTCGGAAAAAGGATGATCGGCTCGATGCCCGAATGCTGGCGCGACTGGTGCGGATCGATCCTAAGTTGTTGGCGCCGGTGAAACATCGCAGCGCGCAGGCGCAAGCGGATCTGATGGCGATCCGGGCGCGAGCGGGCTTGGTACGGGCGCGGACGTCGTTGATCAATACGGCGCGGGGAGTGACGAAGTCTTACGGAGAACGGTTGCGCGGCTGCAATCCGCGAAACATGAACCCGGTGAAGGCGCAGGAACTGAGTCCGGAACTGAAAACGGCACTGGAACCGTTGCTGGGAGCGATCGAGTCGCTGAGCGAACGGATTGTGGAATACAACGAGCGCATCGAGCAGATCGCGAAGCGGAGTTACCCGGAGGTGGCGCGACTGACGCAGGTGAAGGGAGTGGGGACGCTGATCGCGTTGACCTATGTGCTGACGCTGGAAGATGCGCATCGTTTTGGCAAGAGCCGGGATGCGGGCTGCTATGTCGGGTTGCAACCAGGACGGAGGAACTCGGGGCAGAGCGAACCGCAACTACATATTAGTAAGGAGGGAGATCGGTACCTGCGAACGTTGCTGGTGCAGGGTGCGCACCATATTCTGGGACCGTTTGGAGCGGACAGCGATCTGCGACGGTGGGGACTGAAGCTGGCGGAGCGCGGGGGAAAGAATGGGAAGAAACGAGCGGTGATCGCGGTGGCGCGGAAGCTGGCGGTGTTGCTGCATCGGCTGTGGGTGAGCGGAGAAGCGTACGAACCGCTGCGCAACCAGCGAGGAGTCGCGTTGCCGGCAGCGGCGTAGTTTCGATCCAAGAAATTTAAGAATGCGAGAGCCCCAAAGTTTAAGCGCCGAGTTTCGGTGACTGCGTCAAACGCCTGGCCCACTTCCATCGAGAGATGGACGAAAGGTCGAAAATCAGGTGGCAGCACCGACTGAAACGAGAACACCCAACTTGCACCGAGCGAAGAAACGCTCATCGAGAGTGCGGATGGAAGGGTGGCGACAGTAGTAGCAGCGCACAAGCGAAGCTTTGGGGAACCGCGCTTGATCGGACAAGACGATCCAGCGCATCATCGGCCCACCTTCCCTCCTAGGGGAAGGGTGGCAGAGCGGTCCTCGCCGTCAAGGGTTCGCTGTCGCCGCACAGATCGCGCCCTTGACCGCTCCGGGCCGCTCTGCACAATGGCTCAACTAGGAGGGAAGGTGAATGTTATGAAGGGCAACAGCAACAGCAAAACATCCAGTCGTCAAAGTTTTACTTGACATAGACCGGCATTCTCATGGAAGGCCTTAGCGCTCATTGAGGTTCGTGTGTTCTTATCGGTGTCGAGCCGGAGGATGGTTGCAAAAGCACACCACTGGCGAATGAAGCCCAAGCGCAACCATCCTGGGAATTCTCAGAAAGTTACACAGTTTATTACACACTTCCACATTTGTAACAATGTAAGTTGCGTATTATTAATAATTTACCTGCAGACGCAGCGGACTTAAAATCCCGGGTCCTTAACGGGACGTACCGGTTCAATTCCGGTTCCGGGCACCAGTTCTTAATCGTACTCGAGGTGCGGCACGGAACCGGACTAAGAAGGGTGCGGTTTGGGGAACGAGTTGAGGTGCAACAGGTTGGAATGGTGCTAGTTTCCGACGCGCGCCGTTATTCCGCTTTGGGCCGGTTGTGCTGCGGCGGGCAGGCGGGTGCGGATCAACTCCTCGACCTGGGACCAGACGTGCGGATCGCATTCGATGGAGGTGTGTCCCTTGAACAGAAGCCGGTCGTACCAGGGATAGGCGCGACACTCCGCCGGCTCTTTTTCGTACGTAAAACGAAAATTTCCCAGGATCTTGGTGCGCGATGGATCGGCTGCGCTGATCCTGGTTCGTCCGTGAAGAAAGCCATGGGTTTGATAAAAGTTAGCCGCCTCGACTACGTTCGCGGGGATCAGGGAATCGTTCTCTCCATTTTTCGCGACGCTGTCAACCTGGATGGTCAATGAGACAGGGATGCCATCGCGCTGTAAGCGGCGCGCCAGCGAGACCACGGCCGACGCGCCCCAGCTGTGGCCAAACAAGATTATGCGGGCTCCTCGCGCTTCACGGTCTGCGGTCTTTTCAGGGGTTGCTGCGGCGGCCTCCGCCTCTTGGTTAAACCAATTGAGTATTGCCCGGCGGGCCTCGGCGCTGCGCCGATTCTCATAGATCAGAACCCGCACCTGATCGCCATAGGTCGCGTGGATCTGCCGGGTGATCTGCACTTCCGAATGGCGGAGGTCGTTGCTATGCACGAAGCCTCCGACGAAGCCCACGACCAGAGCGGGCGGGGCGCCGTTTGCGGTCGAAGCGTACTGCGATTGCTCTGCTGCGCCCTGCGAATGGAGCACGACCACAAGCGACAGCAGCGCCGTGACGATCAAGACAAAGCGTGCTCCGCCCCCCTTAATCCGCGATGTTTCCCTGGAAGGCCGTTCGCCCACGGCCGGGATGGTTTGAGGCGTCTGCATCTTTACCCTGTGACAGAAGCTGCAATTAGCGTGCCGTTAAGACCTAGTCCCAGCCCTATGCGACTGTCAATCGGAAAATCGCTCGAAAGTCGCGCTGTGAAGCCATTCTACAAGTGAGCCGGGCCTCTCTTGGCGTGGCGCCATTCCATAATCTCTGCAACAAGGGAGCGTGCGTACAGGCATGATTTTGCACTCGCCTGGCACCTTCATTGCCGATGCCGAATGGCCGATCTTCGTCGCCCCTTACGGGGGCGCCTTTCGACCCCTAACTGGCTTTTTGCGACGGACAAGCTAAAGCAACAATAGCGCTAGACTGCGGGAATCACTTCATAGGTGCGCATCATTTCATTGTCCTCGTGTTCGAGGATGTGGCAGTGCCAAACATAGCGACCGGTGAAGCCTTCGAACGGAACAATGATCCGCGTAACCATGCGAGAGTGGGCTTGCACCATGTCTTCCAGCCGGCCTCATTCGGTTCGGGAGGCTCGGGCGGTCCGAGGAAGTGCAATTGGCGCTTGGTTTGAAATAGCCAGAGCTCGTAGGATTGACGGTCGAGAATCTGGAAGCGGACCAGGTGCAGGTGAATGGGGTGAGTGTCGTTGGTGGGATTGATGAGAGTCCATATCTCGGTCGAGCCTAGGGTCGGCTTTTCTGTGATCGGCTCTTTCCAGTGGGTTCCATTCAGAAGCAACATTACGGGATTGCCCGACTTGTTGACGTATTCATCGAGGGTTAAGAGGCACGTTTGCACGGCCTGGGATTCGGGAATTTTCGGCAGCGGCCGTAGAGACGAAGGTAGCGAACTTGAGTCAGCGACTCGCTCCGACGAGACGCGGAATTGCATCACTACGAAAGCGTCGCTCTTGAGAATGAGTTGCGCGCCGCGATGCTCGGTGAAATCGATAATGAGATCGGCGCGTTCCCCCGGGGCTATCTCAAGGTTGGCTAACGGCACTGGGGCGGGTAATAAACCTTGGTCGGTTCCGATTTGATGCACGGGCGCGGAGTTAACGGGGGCATGATTGTTGGTGGCATTATCGACCAGCGCCAAGTGATAGGTCCGGGCGTTCGACGCATTCAGAACCCGGAAACGAGATTTTCGCGGTTCGACATCGAGATAGGGAAAGAGCTTTCCGTTGACGAGAATCGCGTTGCCGAAGATCTCCGGAACCCACGAGGATTGCGGGTCGGGCGAAACAGGATAAAGAAAGCATGCGCGATTTCCGCAATACAACTATGCCGGTGGCATCCCGCGTGGGCACGTCCTCCTGCAAATGCAACGGCGCTGTGCCCGCCCCGAACCAGCAAGACGCGGCCATGCTCTGGTATCACGATCACGCGCTCGGCATCAATCGCCTGAATGTCTATGCCGGATTATTAGGAACCTTCGTTAACTCTGCCGACGACTTTATTAATCCTCCCGAGTTAGGGGTTGCTGAACGCGAGATTAAGAAAGTGAAGAACGGAAAATTTGTGTTGTTGCCTGCCTCTGAGCAGACTCACGGCCATGGCACGCATACGTGGGCAGCCGCGTGGCAGCGGTACTTAAAAGAATTGCTGGAAGAATCGTCGCCGAAGCAGTAACGACGGGGGCGCGGGCTTTCGTGAAATAGGAAGCCGCTACATCTCACTTTTCGTCGCGCGCGTCATCAGTTCTTCAATCGCTTGTTGCGGTGGCTTGCCGTTTTCTAGGATGGCGAAAATCTGTTCTGTAATCGGCATCTCGACATGTTGCTTGAGAGCTAGGCCGACTGCAGCTTTCGTGGTGAAGACTCCTTCCGCGACGGCGCCGTGCATGGCGGCGATGATGTCGGGCAGTTTGCGGCCTCGGCCGAGCTCAACCCCGACGCTGCGATTGCGCGAGAGATCGCCGGTGCAGGTCAGGACGAGATCGCCGAGGCCGGCGAGTCCGGCCATGGTGTCGAGGCGGCCGCCGCAGGCCACGACCAGGCGCGCTATTTCCGCAAGTCCGCGGGTGATCAGCGCGGCGGCGGAATTGTGACCGAGGCCGAGGCCATCGCAGACGCCGGCGGCGATGGCGATGATGTTTTTTAGCGCGCCGCCTAATTCGACGCCGATTACGTCGTCATTGGTATAAACGCGAAAGCGCGAATCGCTGAATGCTCGCTGCACGGCACGGCCAACCTCGCCATCGATGGAAGCGACGGTTACAGCCGTCGGATCGCCTCGCGCTACCTCCTTGGCAAACGACGGGCCGCTGAGCGCTGCCACGTGTGGCGTGAAATGGCGGCTGCGCACAACGTCGTTAATCACTTCCGTCATGCGCAGCAGCGTACCGTCTTCGAGCCCCTTGGTGCAGCTGACGAAAAGTATTTCCGGGCGAAGCTTCGGCGCCATGCGTTCGAAGAGCGATCGACAATGTTGCGAAGGCATGACGCTGACAACGATCTCCGCGCCATCGAGCGCGGTATTCAGATCATTGGTCGCGGTGATCGTTTCTGGCAGAACGAAGCCGGGCAGGAAGCGTTGGTTGATGCGATTATTTTCGATGCTGGCGACGACCTCGGGCTCATTGGCCCAGAGGAGGACTTCGTGGCGAAATCCGTTTGGCCCTCTGCGTCCGAGGACGATCGCCAAGCCCGTTCCCCACGCACCCGCGCCGATCACCGCGATTCGGCTCATGGGCGAGTTGCTCCCAGGGAGCCGGCGGGCTTTGCTCCGGAGCTTGTTCCGGACTTGGTTTCGGAATTTGTTTTCGGCTTGGCTCCTAATTTCGCTTCGCTGCCCTCGGCAAGGCGGCCGATATTTTGCCGGTGCTTCCAGATGACGAAGGCGGAAACCATGGCGATAAGAATCAGCTGGCGCGAGTCGGCGTATTCGTGGAAAGCCCAGGCCAGAAGCGGAAAGGCTGCGGCCACGACGATTGACCCAAGCGAGACGTAGCGGAAGGCGACGGCGACTAACAAGAAGAGAATCACCATGCACAAAATGGATTTGGGCGTGAGCAACAGAAAAGCTCCGAGGCTGGTGGCGACGCCTTTGCCGCCGCGAAATTTTAGCCAGACAGGGAAGAGGTGCCCGATCACGGCGAAGAACGCGGCTGTGGTCATGATGAGCTGTTGATGGGGACCGCCGAAGAGCGCGCGCGCGAGTAGAACCGCTGCCAATCCTTTGGCCGCGTCGAGAACGAGAGTGGCAACGCCGAGCGCCGGCGATTTGCGGGCGACATTGGTTGCGCCGATATTTCCGCTGCCAGCGGCGCGTACATCCTCACCTTTGAAAATCCGCACGAGAAGATAGCCGAACGGGATCGACCCCAGCAGGTAGCTGACGGGCGCGACGATGAGGTAAGGAATCATGTTTATCGATCTAACCGCGCTGGTTGCCGCAGTGGAAAGCGGTGCAGCTTGGCATACTTCGATCCTGTTGGCGAAAGCTGGCTCTGGTAAAGAATAAACTCGCTCGCCGTCGTTACGCCAAAGTCGAGCTCGCCCATCGCAGCTAGCCTTTTGTCGATGACCGCAAAGGTTGTGCTGGCCATGTCGCCTTTCTGCCGTTTTGGCGAGCCCGATCTTCTTCCCGGTCCGCAGCGCGCCAGCGTCAGGTGCGGACTGTACGGCCGATCTTCGCGTGGAACGCCGAGTTCGGCAACCGCCGAGTCAATGTCGGCAGCCAGTTTCGCTAACTGCGCCGGAGCCCGAATCCCGATCCAGAATACGCGAGCAGACTTCACGGTGGGGAAGTATCCGTATCCGGCAAAGCGAATCTCAAACGCGTTGCCCTCAACGCGTCGCAAACGTTCGGCAATGGCCTCGACTTGTCCCGGCGTCTGTTCGCCGATGAACTTCAGCGTAAGGTGCAATGACTCGGGCCGCACCCAGCGGGCTTCGGGAGCAAAACTCTCGATACCTTCGAGAAAGCGCGCGATGCGGGCGCGCACTTCAGGGTCAAGATCGATGCCGATAAATATTCGCATCTTCGTTACGACAACTCAGTGTTACGACAACTCGGTTGCGACAACACGCTATAAGAGCGCTCGCCGGATCATCTCCAGCGCCTGTTGCGTCGAGAATTGGCGGACGCGCTTGCGATCGCCGGGAAAGTTGCGCTCGACAACCTGCGTGCCTTCTTCGCCCGCGAGCGCGATGTAGACGAGGCCTACGGGCTTTTGCTCCGTGCCGCCGCTCGGGCCGGCTACGCCAGTGATTCCTACTCCATAGCTTGCGAGGCAGCGTTTGCGGATTCCTTCCGCCATCGCCGCGGCCACTTCACGGCTGACCGCTCCGTGCTGATCGATGAGCGCTTTCGGCACATTGGCGAATTGCGTTTTCAATTCGTTCGAATAAACAACGGCGCCGCCTAGGAAATAGCGCGAGCTGCCGCCGAGAGAGGTGATGCGCTCGGCCAGCATTCCGCCGGTGCAGGATTCGGCGGTGGCCAACGTCATGCCGCGCATTTGCAGCAGATAGCTGACGATTTGCTCGATGGTTTCGCCTTTGCGCGAAAAAATCGCGTCGCCGAGTTCGTCTTCGATTTTTTCGGCTAGTTCTTCGACGCGGGCCTCGGCTTCTGTCGAGGAATCCTTCCGGCAGCGCAAGTGAAGTTGAATCTCGCCTGCGCCGGCCAAAATCGTGGTTTCGACATCAGTATAAGTTTTGTAGATGGGAGCGACGCGCGCGTCGACTTGCGATTCCGGGATCATCGCCATCTTTAATGTGCGCATGGCGATGTGCTGCTCCGGGACGCGGGCACGCAATCGCGGTATGCAGTCGGCTTCGAACATCCCTTTGAGTTCGTAGGGTGGGCCGGGAAGCAGCATGAGCAGGCGCTCCTGGCCGTCATACTTGCCGGCGATCCACTGACCGGGCGCGGTGCCGAGCGGATTCGGCAGAACTGTGGCGCCAAAGATGACGTCCGCCTGCTTGGCATTGTTGGCAGAGAATTTGTAGCCTCTTTTAGCGAAGCGCTCCTCCAGCTTGGCAATGATTTCGGGATTGCGTTGCAGCTTTAGTCCCAGTGCGTCGGCGACGGCTTCGCGCGTCAGGTCATCTTCGGTGGGGCCGAGGCCGCCGGAGAAAATGATGATGTCGGAGCGGCGCATGGCGAGTTTCGCGGCTGCGGTCAATCCTTCGGCGTCATCGCCGACTATGCATTTGAAGCGCACTTCAACGCCCAGTTCGTTTAACTTTTCGGTGAGGTAGAGCGAGTTAGTGTCCTGGCGGTGGGGAGTCAGCAACTCAGAGCCGACCGCGATGATCTCGGCGTTCACGGATAGAAGTGTAAATGAAGTACCCGGTACCTAGTACCCAGTGTCCGGTACCCGGTTGCCAACAGAACTTTCTGAGTTCTAGGTACTAACGGCCGGTTGCTGTTGCGTCATGCAATGCAGCGCGCCGAATCCCCAGATCAGATCGCCAGAATAGATGGGCACTATTTCGCGGGTCGGGAAAAGTTCGGCTAGAGTGTTGAGGGCTACGCGATCGTTGGGATCGTTGAAGACCGGCACCAGCACCGCTCCGTTCGCGATATAAAAATTGGCGTAGCTGGCGGGGAGGCGACGGCCTTCGAAGACTGCCGGACGCGGCATAGGGATTTCGATCACATTGAGTCGCTGACCATCCTGATCGCGAGCGGCGTGGAGGCGTCCCAGATTGTGATGAAGCGCGGAATAATTCTCGCTTCGCTCGTTCGACTCAATCATCGTGACCACCGTGTCAGGCGCGACGAAGCGGGTTAGATCGTCGACGTGGCCGTGGGTGTCGTCTCCCTCGATGCCGTCGCCGAGCCAGATGACGGATTGGATGCCGAAATAGTCGGCAAACATTTGTTCGTACGCGGCGCGGTTCATCGTGGGATTGCGCTGTTGCGTGGTCGAGAGCAGGCACTCCTCAGTTGTGGTCAGCGTGCCGCGGCCGTTGACGTCAATCGATCCGCCTTCGAGCACGACGCGGTGTTTTTTGCTGAAGGGCTGCACGATGCCAACGGCGGCGGCTTTCGCAATGCGCTCGCCTACTTTTTCGTCGAACTTGTAATTTGGATATTTTGCCCAAGCATTGAACTGGAAGTGCAGGGCAAGTTGGCCGGAATGGGCGTTGTCTGCGGCCGGAGTCAGAAAGATGCAGCCGGAATCGCGCGTCCACACGCGATCGGTGCGCCACTGGTGGAAAGAAATATTGTCGTTGAGCGCATCGGCTTTTTCGAGCAAGGCGCTAGCACGCTTTTCTCCAGTCGCGTCGTTGACGATCAGATCGACTCGCTCATGCCGCGACAGGTTGCGGATGATCTCGGCGTAGACCCATGGGATGGGCTCGAACTTGCCCGGCCAGTCGCTGCGCAAATGGGGCCAGGCTAGCCAGGTGGAGTCATGCGGTTCCCACTCGGCGGGCATGCGGTAACCTTGAGCGGTGGGGGTTGGGGTGCGTCGCGGGGTCATCGCAACACTCGCTTGATCGAGGCGGGCTCCGTTTGTTGGGTCGGGTAGGGGGCCGTCGACTGCGCGGAAACTTCACTTCGTGAAGTTTTCGCTTCGCACAGGATGACAAGGGTGGAGAGGGTCATTTTCCGTCCAACATGCGGCTGGTGATGGGAGCGTAGGCATCGATGCGGCGGTCGCGGAGGAAGGGCCAGTTGCGGCGAACGTCTTCGAGATGATGGAGGTCGACTTCGCCGAGCAGAATTTCTTCGCGGTCGTGCGAGCCTTCGGCGAGCACGCGGCCAAAAGGATCGCAAAAAAACGATCCTCCCCAGAATTCTAGGCCCTTGCCAGGTGCGGAATTGCCGCGAATGTCGCCGGTTTCGAAGCCTACGCGGTTCACGACTCCTACATAAACGCCATTGGCAATGGCGTGCGCGCGTTGAATGGTGCGCCAGGCGTCATGTTGCGCTTCGCCAAACTCCGCCTTCTCTGCGGGATGCCATCCGATGGCGGTGGGATAAAAAAGAATGCTTGCGCCTTGCAGGGCGGTGAGGCGCGCGCCTTCTGGATACCACTGGTCCCAGCAGACGAGCGTCCCTAGTTTTCCCGCGGAAGTGTCGAAGGCCTTGAAGCCGAGATCGCCGGGAGTGAAATAATACTTTTCGTAATAGAGCGGATCGTCGGGGATGTGCATTTTGCGATAAAGGCCGACGAGCGCGCCGGCCGAATCATCTTTGCCATCGCCGTTCTTGCTATCAAAGATCGCCGCCGTGTTGTGATAGAGGCCAGGGGCGCGCTTTTCGAAGAGGGATGCGATCAGAACGACTTTATTTTTCGCCGCGGCGTCAGCGAGTTTTACAGAACTTGGGCCGGGGATGGTCTCGGCTAGATCGAAGAGAGCTGCATCTTCGCGCTGGCAGAAATATTGCGTCTGAAAGAGTTCGGGCAGGCAGACTACGTCAGCGCCCAGGCGCGCTGCTTCGGCTATGCGATCAATCGCCCTGGCCAGGTTGTCGGCGGGCTCGGGGCCGCACGACATCTGGATTAACGCGACGGTGAATTTGTCGGGCACTTATTCTCCGGAGTTACAAGTTGTCATTCTTAGCATAGCGGATTGGCCTCGGCATTAAGCCGCTGCCAGAAATGCACAGGTCCCTTCGGCAAGCTCAGGGCAGGCCCTTCGCTGCGCTCAGGATGATAATTATTATTTGATGACAATCAGCAAACATTGTTTCAGTGTATGAGGGCCGGATTTGATTTGGGCTTTAGGATATCAAACCGCGCTCTGGAGCGTGAATTGTTACGGTTGTGTGAAACCTAGTCGCGGCGGCCTCTTTGTTCTAGTAAATTGTTTCTTCGGTCAAAATCATTTTTGTTGGGGAGGTTCACCCTTGAAGCAGAAGAATGTCGCCGGTGTCGGGAAGCACGGCCGTCAGCAGAAGAGCGGGCATCAGACGGGCGATGAAGGCGCGGGCATCGATCGCAAGTTGCACGATCCGGTGGCGGATCGGCTGATTCCGCTGGAGCCGCTTGACCTGGGCGCGATTCGGTCGATCGACGATCTGGTGCGGGCGATGTCGAAGACGGCGTTCACCGGCCGCCAGCTCGGCGAAGCGGCCGATGTGCTCGAGGCGATGGCGCGCGATCAGGAATGTTTTGTCGTGATGACGCTGGCCGGTGCGATGACTGTGGCGAAGCAAGGGCTGGTGATTTCCGAGTTGATCGATCGCGGTATTGTGAATGCCATTGTGTCGACCGGAGCGCTCATGGCTCACGGCCTGGTCGAAGCGACTGGGCGCGCTCATTTTCGGCACAATCCCGAGCTTAGCGACGAGGAACTTTATGAGGCAGGATATAACCGCGTCTACGACACGCTCGAACCTGAAACCAATCTCGACGATGTGGAGCGCGTGATGCACGCCGTATTCAGCGGCTGGGACGCGGACGAAGTGATGTGCTCATATAAATTGAATCGCGCGATTGGATCGCATCTGGCGAAGAGCGCCAAGGGACAGCGCGGCATTTTGAAGTCGGCCTACGAAAAAAATGTTCCGGTGTTTGTTCCGGCGTTTTCCGATTCCGAGTTAGGGCTCGACTACGCGCTGACCAACCGCGAACGCGACAAGCAAGGGAAGCCGCGCTTCTGGTTCGATCCTTTCGAAGATCTCGAACACTTCGCTGCCACGCTGCTAGCCCAGAAGCGCATTGGAATTTTCACCATCGGCGGAGGCGTTCCGCGCAACTGGTCGCAGCAGTTTGGGCCGTTCATCGAATTGCGCCATCGCCGGGGCGGGGAAGACCTGCCTCTTAAGCGCTATCACTACGGACTGCGGATCTGCCCTGAGCCGGTGTTCTGGGGCGGGCTTTCGGGCAGTCCTTATAGTGAGGCGGTATCGTGGGGGAAGTTTGTGCCTCCGGCGGAAGGTGGGAAGTTTGGGGAGGTTTTTGTGGACGCTACGGTGGGACTGCCTCTGATTGTCGCCGCCGTGTTGGAGCGGTTGAAGAAGAAGCCGGCGGGAAAGAAGGTATTGGCGAGGGCGGCCGGATAGCGATGGGGTTGTTGAGCCTTTTCAGTGTGGACACGTAGGTCGCGACGAGAACATTTCTGTTTTTTCCCTTGATCTTGTCCAATCTTACCCAGCGGCCTGTTCTCACTGAAGTATGTTCCATTCATAGACATAGCTCACCTTAAGAGTTCTTCAGAACTGCGTCAGGACTTAATAGCGGAAAGTGTGCAGAATCTCGCCTACCACCTTGCCCCGTTCGGGCCACCAACGGTCGGGGGGGGGTGGACTACTATCCGCCAGGAAAACTTAAGCGTTGGGATTGGAGACCCTATGAAGAAGAAGTTGAATTTGCGAAATAAGCTTAGCTTGGATTTCGGGAACAAAGCACTGGTCCTCGCGATCGCCCCGGCCATCATTGTTTTTCTTGCCTTGATCAGCGCCGCTGCGGTCCAGGCTCAGACCTACACCGTTATGTATAGCTTTCCCAGCCTGGGCAATGGGGCAAATCCTACGAACCCCGGTGTCATTGCACAGGGACGCGACGGCAACCTGTACAGCACGACGCTGGCTGGTTGCGGTCCTTACAACCTGTTTGGACCGGTTTTCAAGATTAGCCCGGCAGCGAAATTCAAGGTCGTAACTTGCCTCTACAACACTGCCTACAACACGTTGGGTGGGCCTTACAGCGGCGTGACGCTCGGAACCGACGGCAATTTCTACGGCACCACTTACGGTGGAGACTACAGCGGAGCCGTGTTTAAGGTAAGCGCTGCCGGCAAGCTGACGGTGTATGACGTATTCGGCGCAGTTCCCAATATCGCCAGCCCGTTTGCGCCTCCGGTTCTGGGGATGGACGGCAGCTTTCATGGTACAGCGGACGACCACGGCTCATCGGGATGCACCT
This sequence comes from uncultured Acidobacteriaceae bacterium, assembly GCA_963800565.1. Classification (GTDB taxonomy): domain Bacteria; phylum Acidobacteriota; class Terriglobia; order Terriglobales; family Acidobacteriaceae; genus Acidiflorens. The sequence continues at coordinate 219,342 of CAWDBM010000003.1, read as the reverse complement.
ACGGATACGGCGGTTGCGGCGGTATTTACAAGATCAAGAGCACGGGGAAGAGTTATCTGGTGCCCAAGTTATTCGAACAAACTGACGGGGCGAATTCCGTGACTCCGCTGCTTTTCGGAACGGATGGAAACTTTTACGGGACGACATCTGAGGGTGGGTCTTCGCTCGGCGGAGGTTACGGAGGCGGCGGGGTTATTTTCAAGATTTCTGCTTCTGGAACCTACGACGTCCTCTACAACTTGTGCTCACTGACCGGCTGCCTGGATGGAGCTGACCCGCTGGACGGCTTGGTGCAAGGGGCGGACGGCGACTTTTATGGGACGGCAAGCGACGGCGGCACTCGCACGTATGCCGGCTCGTCTCCCGGCGGAGTCGTATTTAAGATCAGTTCAACCGGCTCCTATAGCGTTCTCTATAATTTCTGCTCGCAGCCGGGCTGCGCCGATGGGAATATTCCTTATGGCGGCCTGGTGCAAGGATCGGATGGAAACTTTTATGGGACAACGCAAGTTGGTGGCGCGAACAACGATGGAGTGATTTTCCAGCTGACGCCAGCCGGGGCGCTCACCGTGCTTTACAACTTTGACGGCACGCACGGGCAATATCCGGAGGGAACGCTGATTCAGCACACCAATGGAATTCTTTATGGAGACACGCACAACGGAGGAACTTCGAACGATGGAGTGTTCTTCAGCATGAATCTTGGGCTGCCGACGTTTGCCAAACTGGTGACGTGGTGGGGGAAGCCGGGCGGAGTTGTGGGAATCCTGGGGCAGGGGTTTAAGACTGCAACTGGCGTTTCGTTCAATGGCGTTCCGGCGACTACCTTCAAGATCACCGGAGACACTTATATTTCGGCGACGGTTCCGATAGGGGCAACCAGCGGGAGGGTCACGGTGGTTACAGAAAGCGGAACGCTGACCAGCAGCCAGGAGTTTGTTGTGCAGTAGTTGGGAAAGCGGGTCTTCAGCCGAGTCCCAAGCGTTCTGTGGTGCCCATTCCGACGCCGCCTAATAACACGGCGTCGGAATGGCCATTCTCATTTTTAGGATATCAGCTGCAGTTAGTCAAAGATCAGCACAGCCGACGCGATCACCGTGGTCCACAAGCCGCGCTTGTCGCCGACTGCCGACTGCGTCACGTTGGCGGTGCGCACGATTTTGTTGGAGATGCGGTAGATCTCTTTTTTTTCGTCCCAGGAGCGGTCGGAATCGAATTCGACGTTTAGTGTTGTGGCCAGCATTTCGGCGGCTAGTTCTTCGGCGTAGTCTCCGGCGGAGTCTTCGGTCTCGCCGAAGGAGTGGTGCTCGCTGAGATAGCCGTAGGTGTTGCGGTCGGCGGGGATGGCGACGCCGATGGAAGAGGCGAGCAGGCGATGCGGTTCGTGGGTCGAGTTTTCGGCCACGACCGCAAACACGACTTCTCCGGGCGAGAGATAGGTGAGTCCCTGCGAGCGCGGGACAAGCTTACAGTTGGGCGGAAAGATGGATGACACTCGAACCAGGTTTTGCGCCGCGATGCCGGCATCGCGCAAGGCCAATTCGAAAGAGGTGAGGCGCTCCCGGTGTTTCCCCACACCTTTGGTGAAAAAAATCTTCTTGGGGACCATGTCCTTGCCCAATTCAGTTTCCTCCAGAGATTTGCGTGTGCAATTTTGATTTCTTGGCCTGAAGGGCAATCTAACACAGCGATTTGTGAAGATTGTATGAAAAAAACAGAAATAACAGGAATGGCCTGAGACTTCTGTCACGTGTTCAAACAGCGAAAGCGATTTTTACGATCGGGGGAGCCGATCGGCATTCTCCTGTAGCAAGCGGAGAATCTCTTCGCTGAGGGCGAGCACTTTGACCGGGTCTTGTTCGCTCGAGACTTGCTTGCAGAGTTCTTGCCAGCGCGCCAGTTTATCGCTTTCCATGCGGCGCACAATAATACGAACGCGGCATTCCGTCTGTCCCTCCGCGCACACTGGATGGGTAGTGAGAATCAAACGGCTTCGTTTGTTTTGTTCGATGGAATGGATTGCTTTATGGGGGAGTTGAGTAGATTTTCTTGGGGACCTTTAGAGCAATGGCCGCCGACGACTACCGACAGACGCTCAATTTCCCCCGCGAACGCCACGGCGCTGCCGGGACCAGCGCGGATATCGGCTCCTACGCGGCTTCCTTCGTAACCAGAGAGGGCGCCGTTTCCTGGAGATGCGATCCCACCGCCTGCGACCCCACAATCTTCATTTCCTGCCAGTCATAGCGGAACTCGCGTCCGCAATCGAGGCAGGCAACGTAAGTTCCGGTGCGCTGCCCTGTTTGGTTGCGACGCGATCCCGCGCGAACGGTAATGGGAAAACTGTAGCGCGCGTGACGGCAGCCAAACATAGCATCCATCAACTTGGTCAACATTGAAACAGCCTCCACAGAATAAAGCGACAAAACCGGCCCATCCCATTCGCCCTAAGGTCGGGATCGACTATACCTACTTAGATTCCCGTAGCTGGCAAAAGGTTCGCGGCGATTATCGGGCAGGATTGCAGACGAGGTACGTCACGCAGGTCAACCGGAATCAGATACTTGCGGGGATTTGAAGAAATGCCAGGCAGCCAAGTCAAAAAGAAAGGCGGGCCGGGACCCAAACTCCAGGATTGGGCCAGAGGACTAACTGCCCGACGGGTGAGACTTCTTACTCGCTGTGCACTTGCTCATGATCGCCGAGCGTAGCCGTGTGCGGAGATCGTCGGGCAGTTCGTAGAGCTCCGAGTCGCGATAGATCTCAATGGTCTTGCGGGTCGTATCGCAGACGACATAGCAGTTGTGGCACCACGCCAGATGGTCGTCGAGTTCGGACTTGGTCCGGGCGTCCAGCATTCCATCGAGATAGTTAGTTAATTCGTTGAGAAACTCAGAACACTTCACTGGTTGCCATCTCCACCGGACTCGTCACCATCCGCGTTGCCGTTATCCTTGCTCTTTTTCTGAAAGAAGCGGTTAAGCCGCTCGCGCAACTGCAGGCGCGCCCGCAGCAATCGCGACTTCACCGCCGGAATACTCAACTCCAGCGCGTCAGCCGTCTCTTCGGTCGAGAGGCCTTCCACGTCCCGGAGCACGAACACCGTCCGGAATCCCGGCGGCAATCCTTGTATCGTTCGCGTCAGAATGTCACGCAGCTCCGCCTGGTTGTACATCTGCTCCGGATTGGGACTCCAATCCGCGACTTCGCGGGGCAGCGAATCATCTTCCGTCTTTACTTCTTCGTCCAGAGAAACCGTGCGTTCCGGTTTCCTGCGGCGCAACTTCATCAGCGCTTCGTTGACCGCAATCCGCACCAGCCAGGTATAAAACTTGGACTGTTCCTGGAATTTCTCGAGATTGCTATACGCCTTGAGGAACGCTTCCTGAACTACGTCTTCCGCGTCCTCGCGATTCTGCGTAATGTGCTGCGCAATGCGGAAAACATTGCGGTCATAGCGCCGTACCAGTTCTTCAAACGCGGTATCGTCTCCGCGCTTGGCACGCCGGACCAGCTGCATTTCTTCGCTGACCGGTTGCTCTATGTTGGGTTGGATGGTACTCATTCGTAACTTGATGCAGATTTTTCCGAAAGCGTGGCTGCAACCCCAGTGCTATTGTACTTGGTGGCCGTGATTTTCGCTGGCCGGTTTTCCAGGACGTGGTCTGATCCTGCCTTAAGTAACCCGGTAGGGCAGGTACCAAGGTGTCCCGAGAGGACCCGCCAGCGGCCCTATAATTAATGGTTAGAAGGGATACGTCCCTTCTTCCCCCCAAAGCTCTACCACGAACTTTACTCGGGTGCAGCATCGCCCGGAGTATGAAATGCTACGGAGTGCGAAGGCTCGGAGTGGAAATTTCGGAATGCCGGTAGGAATGTCGGAATGAAAGAGCGCGGTTGGATTGAACCGATCGTAGAACGCGTCGTTGGCCAGGTCCTGGAGAGCCACGTTGCTCAGCTTCGCGGCGAGATCGTCCGGCGCGTCATGGAAGAGATCGCCGCTGCGCCCGTAGAAGCTTCCACCAACGATGCGGCCGCGAACTCCTCTTCTTCTTCTTCCGACTTATCTCGATCCGTGGCTGAGATCCAGATGGGTACTTCGCAGCGCGAAATCCTGCGCGCGCTGCTCGACACCAGCGCACGCTATGCGGCTCGTGTCGCCCTGTTTGTGGTTAAGGGCAGCCATGCCACCGGATGGCAGGCCCGCGGTTTCACGAACAGCGACGCGGTGAAAGATTTCACGCTCGACGAAGGCGCTGCCGCTGTCGGCCGTGCGATCGGCGATCGCGTGGTGACGAATGGGCCGGTCAGCGACTTCGACTCGCGCTTCCTGCAAACTTTCGGATCGCCAGCCAGTGGGGAGGTCCGCCTTCTTCCCTTGTTGTTGAAAGACAAAGTAGCCGCACTCATCTACGCCGATGGCGGAAGCGACGACGCCTCGGGTCTGCTCGACGCCGGCTCACTCGAACTGCTGGTGCTTTCAACGAGTGCATGGCTCGAGGTCAATTCGCTGCGCAAGCAGGCACAGAAAGATTCGGCTGCCGGATCTGCCGACCCACACCCTTCGGAAGGTCGCAGCGCGTCAGCAGGCGGGACAGGCTCGCAACCGGCAACGGTGTCAGCCCCGCCATTCAATGATCCGTTTGCCTCGCATGCTCCGGCTTTTTCATCGCACGCCAAGGCGGCGGCAGCCTCAACCTCTGCCGTGGAAGCGTCAATACCCGTTGCAACTGCCGCGGTCGACGTTCCAGTGATGGCCGCCGGAACCCACGGTGCGCAGTCGGCGCTGGCTGAAATAGAGCCCGCGCTGGCGGAGCCGCTGCCGATCGGTCATGGCGGCGACGGTGCTGGCGCTTCTGGCGCGACCCCAGAGATTGCGACAGGTTCCGCTGTCTCGCCCGAGGATCAGGAAGTGCATCGCAAGGCCCAGCGCTTTGCGCGCCTGCTGGTCGACGAGATCAAACTCTACAATCAGGCCAAAGTTTCCGAGGGCCGCAAAAAGAAAGATCTCTACGACCGTCTGAAAGAGACCATCGAGAAGAGCCGCTCTACGTACCAAAAGCGTTACGGGAACACAGCGGCCGCTTCCGCCAACTACTTTCAACATGAAATAATAAGAAGTCTCGCAGAAGACGATCTCTCGATTATGGGTGCCAACTTTCGGAACTAGGTTCGGCACTAGGTAGGGTTTGAGTGCGCCGTATAGCAGTTGCAGTTTTCGCTGGATTTTCTTCTCTACTTTGGCTCGCTCTCGCGCCGTCTCTCCTTCCAACCGTAGGCGCTCATTCGCAATCATCCGCGCCAGCTGGGAGCACACCGCCCGCTGCGCCCGCAGCCGCAACTCCGACTCCAACTCCAACTCCAAAGACCAAGCCGACCGCACCCGCTGCGGCTAAGACGACAACCGCCAGAAAAAAGCCTGCCGCCGCGAGTACGAAAAAGCGCAAGCCCGCCTCGCCGCGGGTGCGTCGAGTGCGGCGCGCTTTTGTCGCTTCCGCCAGTCTCCGTCCTATGGCGCAGCAACTACTGCAGGATCGCACTCCGACCGCCTATGCCGGAGTCGAGGCTTACGCGCGCCATCATCCCAAAGAAGATGCCGGAGCGCTCGCCTGGCTGGTCATCGGCTATGCCCACACGCTCGATCACGATTACGCCAAAGCCATAGACCCGCTTAATCGCGCCAAGGCCGGAGCCAGCGAACTGGGAGACTACGTCGCCTATTACCTCGGCGACGCCTATCTGAAAACCGCGCACAATGCCGAGGCTCTGGCCACGCTGGCTGATTTCAGCAAGAACTTTCCCGACTCGCTTCTGATCCGCGATGCTCATCTCGTCTACGCGAATGCCCTGCTCGAAGAGGGGCGAGCGCAAGAGGCGGCGGCGTTGCTGGAGAAAGACCGCGCTCCGCTGCGCAGCGATCTGGAACTCGCCATCGGGCGCGCTTATGAGGCAGCCGGCGACAATCAGAAAGCAGGCACGGCTTTCCGCAATCTTTATTTCAACCTGCCCAACAGCTTCGAGGCGGACGTGGCGGGAGCCGAATTGCGCAAGCTCGGAATTGCCGCCACCGCGGCCGAGCGTCGCACCCGCGCCGACCTTCTACTCAAAGCCAAACATTACGATGAGGCGGCGCACGATTATCGCGTGTTGGTGCAGGAGGTCAGTCCCGCCGAGCGCACTGAAGTCCAGTTGGCGCTGGCAGCGGCGCTTCAAAAAAGTGGCGGCAATGACAGCAAAGAGGCCCACCATATTTTGATTGCGATGGGCGTGCAGCAGGGTGACGCCGAAGCCGAACGCCTTTACCTGCTCAGCGAGACAGAGCGTTCGGCGAGTGACGAAGATGCCGTACAGCGCCGACTGACGGAGTTAAGGCTTTATGGTCCGACGAGTCCGTGGCTCGAACAGGCGCTGCTTTCCGCCGGCAACATGTATCTGCTGAAGCGCGACTACGATCACGCCATCGATTATTTTCGCGAATTGCAGGAGCGCTTTCCTAAGGGCACGCGCGCGTCCTACGCTCACTGGAAAGCCGCATGGCTCGCCTTTCGCCAGGGACGCACCGACGAAGCGCGTAAGGGATTTGAAGATCAAATCGCGCTCTATCCCGATTCCAACGAAGTTCCGAATGCATTGTACTGGCGCGCTCGTATTGCCGAGGAAGAGGGCAATCCTGCGATGGCGCGGGCGTTCTATCAGAAGCTATCCGATCGCTATCGGAACTACTATTACGCTGAGTTCGGACGGCAGCGCTTGAAAACGTTGTCAGGCGACGGTGAAGCGGCAAAAGAAACTGTGAAGGAGAGTTCGGATAAAGAAAGCGCGCCGAAAGAAGATCCGCTGCACTACGCACTGCTCGATCGCGTTGGGTCGCTTTCCACCACCGGAAGGATTACCGCTACCGATCCTCCGGAGGACAATCTGCGAGTAGAACGCGCGCGCCTGCTCTCGAACGGAGGCTTGGCCGATGCGGCTGTGCGCGAATTGCAAGCCGCTGCGAAGGAGGAAGATGGAACCTGGGCGCCACCTGAAATGGCTCGCGTCTACCAAGACGGCGGCCGCTACGATCGCGGCATCGAAATCATGAAACGCACCACGCCGAATTATTTCGCGGTCGATCTTCCCGACTTGCCGCGCCCCTACTGGGAAGCGCTTTTCCCGAAAGCCTATTGGTCCGATTTACGTAAATATTCAGTGCTTAACGGCCTCGATCCCTACATGGTCGCGTCGCTGATAAGGCAGGAGTCGGAATTCAACGCGCAAGCTCTCTCTCACGCGAATGCCGTTGGCCTGATGCAACTTCTACCGAGGGTCGGCAAGACCGTGGCCAAACAAGTCAAGCTCAAGGGATATAGCGCTCCGCAGCTTTTCACGCCCGCCGTGAATCTTGAACTCGGCACGCGCTACTTTAAAGAGATGGTCGACAAATACAACGGCCAGTTTGAATACGCACTGGCGGCCTATAACGCTGGGACTGATCGCGTGGGGGACTGGTTGGGACAGGGGCACTATCGCGATCCGCAAGAGTTTGTCGAGTCGATCCCCTTCACTGAGACGCGCGAATATGTGCAGGCAATCCTGCGCAATGCGAATGTGTATCGGCAGCTTTACGGGACGCCGTAAGATCAGGTTTTCAGTTATCAGTTGATCCGGAGCACGGCCCTTAACAAAACTCTGTTCCAATGACACGAAGTTCGTGTTACACTGTACCCGTGTCCTCTAGTCGCCGCCTACGAAACGTAACTGTAACCTTGGAAGAAGACGTCGCGCAGTGGGCTCGAATCGAAGCTGCGCGCCATGACACCAGCGTTTCCCGCCTGCTTGGGGAGCTTCTCAAGGAACGTATCTCCGCGCAAAATGGCCCTGCCGCGGAAGCGGTGGAGCGCTTGGCGAACTTCGGCCGTCGCCACCGGCTCTCCCTGCGCGGAATCAAGATCAAAGACCTGATTAATGAAGGCCGCCGGTGAGTCGGTTTGTCCTCGACGCTTCCATTGTTCTCACATGGTGTTTCCCCGACGAGAACGCCGCCATGGCGGAACGCGTTGCGGAAATGTTCAAACAGGGCGATACCGCGATAGCTCCATCTTTCTGGCCGCACGAAGTTCTCAACGCGTTGCTAATGGGGGAGAAGCGCAAGCGCATTTCTAAGGAACTGGTCCGAGGTTTTCTGGAGGATTTGGCGACTCTCCCCATCGTGCTCGAACGGTTTCCAGCCCGAATTATCTTCGACAGAATTCAGCAGCTTTCGCGCGAGCACAGCTTGACTGCATATGACGCAGCTTACCTCGATCTGGCCTTGGATAGTGACTTGCCACTTGCCACATTGGACGAGGACTTAAGGCGGGCATGCAAGAAAGCGCGCGTGCGATCGGTGATCTAGGCCGATTGCCGGCTGGGGGTCTTGGCAAAGACGATTTCGAACACCAGCAGGCCCGCTCCCACTACGATCGCACTGTCGGCGACATTGAAGGCGGGCCACTGGTGCGGGCCTATATAGAAGAGAAGGAAATCGACGACGTGGCGGCTGACCATGCGATCCCATAGATTGCCGATTGCGCCGCCGAGAATCAGCGACAGGCCAATTCCGGTTGAAGTCAGGGTGTGGCTGTTTTTCCAGAGCATTGCCGAGACAATCAGCAGCGCAATGATTGAAAAGCCGATCAGCATACCGACTTTCCACTCTGAAGGAGAATCGGCAAAAATGCCGAACGCGGCGCCCGGATTCTCAGCGTGAATGATGCGAAAAAATCCCGGAATCACCGGAATACTGTCATGCAGCGAGAGCCGCCGCGCAATCGTCCACTTGGTGACGCGATCGAGAGCGACGACCGACAACGCGATTAGAAGATGATATTTGCGCATTGCGAAAAAGTTACACAACCCCAGTGGCTAAAGCCCGCTTCCTTAGTGGTTCTGGTGGCACGGCTGAAGCTGTGCCCTTCCCAAAACTGATCTAGCACCATCTCAAATCGATTCCATTCGGATATAGCTTATCGCGTTTACTCATACGTCGCGGTCACGTCCCGCTAACTTCCGCGCCGAGTTCTTTGAGCACGGCGCTACAGCGTTCGCACACCGTCGGATAATTTTTGTCTTCCCCGACATGGGTTGAAAAATTCCAGCAGCGCTCGCACTTCAGGCCCGGAGCCTTACTCACCTGCGCGGAAACCGGCGCATCGCCATTGCTGGCCCCCTTCTTTAATTCAACTGCCGAGACGATAAAAAAGTAGCGCAAGTCGTTCTTAAAGCGCTCCAACACCGAGAACACCGGATCGGCCGCGGTCAACGTAACCTGGGCCTGGAGGTTGGCTCCGATCAGTTTCTGGTTGCGTGCTTCTTCGAGCGCCTTCAGGACAGTCTCGCGTACGGCGCGAATGGTCTTCCAGTCATTGTTCTGATGAGTTTGTTTCGGGTCGGCCGCGTTCGCTGCGGCCGCTGCGTCGCCCAAAAGATCCGATGGCTCAGGAAAAGTTGTCAGGTGCACACTCTCCAATCTGTCCGCAACCGGCGGCAGATATTGCCAGACTTCTTCGCAGGTGAAGCTCATGATGGGAGCGAGCAAGCGTACCAGCGCTTCTCCGATGCGCCAGATCGCAGTTTGCGCCGCCCGCCGCGACACTGATTTGCGCGCCGACGTGTAGAGTCGGTCTTTCAAGACGTCGAAGTAAAAAGCGCTCAGCTCGACTCCGCAGAAATTATTGATGCGGTGATAGATCTTGTGAAACGCGAACTCTTCATAGGAGTGCTGCACGTCCTCCGATACTTCGACCGCCTGGCGCAGCATGTATTGATCGATGGGCTGCATCTCTTCGAAGGCGACCGCATCTCGCACGGGATCGAAGCCGTCGAGATTGCCGAGAATGTAGCGAAAGGTATTGCGAATGTCGCGGTAGATGCCGGCGACGCGCTGCATGATCTGCGGAGAGCAGGCGACATCTTCGCGAAAGTCGACCGACGCGACCCACATGCGCACGATCTCGCCGCCGAGCGTATCGGCGATTTCGACCGGATCGACCGTATTGCCGAGCGACTTCGACTGGGCGCGGCCTTGTTCATCGAGCGTCCATCCGCTGGTCGCGACCATGCGGTACGGAGCACTGCCTTCGTAACCAATCGCGCAGAGCAGGGAAGAGTGAAACCATCCGCGGTGCTGGTCGCCGCCTTCGAGATAAAGATCGGCGGGCCAGGGCAGATTGGGCTCGTGGCCGAGGACTGCGGCGTGGCTCGATCCCGACTCGAACCACACATCGAGTATGTCGGTTTCTTTTTTGAATTTCGTACCGCCGCAATGCGCGCACTTGTGGCCGGAGGAAAGAATTGCGTCCGCCTCGGGCGTGTACCACGCATCGGCGCCGTGCTGCGCTACAAACTGAACGACCTTGCGGTTGATATGCGGATCGTTCACCGGTTTGCCGCAGTTATCGCATAAAAACACGGCGATCGGTACACCCCAGACGCGCTGCCGCGAGATGCACCAGTCGGGACGCGTGGCGATCATGTTGGAGATGCGCTCCTGACCCCACGCGGGGTCCCATTTGACTCTCGCGATCTCGGCGAGCGTGCGGCTGCGCATGGTCTCTCCGGCGAGTTCTCCTTTCATCGGAGTCTCCATGCCGATGAACCACTGCTCTGTCGCGCGAAAAATTACGGGGTTGTGACAACGCCAGCAGTGGGGATAGGAGTGCTCCATCTTTTCGCTGTGCAGCAATACGCCGCGCGCTTTCAACAATTCGACGATCGGAGCATTGGCATCGAAGATGCGCTTGCCTTCATACTCGGGAAGGCCGTTGCGCAGGATTCCGGCCTTGTCTACGTTGCACGTCGGGTCGATCTTGTATTTCTGGCCGGTGATGAAATCCTCGGCGCCGTGCGCGGGAGCGGTGTGCACCACGCCCGTGCCCTGATCCATGGTGACGTAATCGGCGAGCACGCCGATGATTTTGCGATCGAGAAATGGATGCTGGAAGTCGGCGTATTCCAGCTTGCGTCCAGGGAAGCGTGCAATCTCTCGCGCCGATTGCAAGCCGGTCTTTTCTTGCACCACTGCGGCCAGCCGAGCGCCAACGATAAACACGTCGTCGCCATTTTCCAGCGCCACGTATTCTTCATCAGGATGAAACGCCACCGCCATCGACGCAGGCAACGTCCACGGAGTGGTCGTCCAGATGATGGTCGCAACTTTCTTGCCGCGCCGCTGCGCATCGGCCAGCGCTGGGTCGATTGCCGCTGCGTCGCCCACAAACGGATACTTCACCCATACCGTCGGGCTGGTGTGATTCTCATATTCGACTTCGGCTTCGGCCAGTGCCGTCTCGTCGAAGACGCACCAATAGACCGAACGCAATCCCTTGTAGACGAAATCGTTTTCTAGAAAGCGGTAGAGAATGCCTAGCACTGCGGCCTCGTACTGCGGCGTCATCGTGGAATAGGGATTATCGAAGCGCCCGAAAACGCCGATGCGCTTAAACTGCGAGCGCTGCAGGTCGAGAAATTTTTCGGCATACTTTCGGCATTCGGCGCGCACATCGACCGCCGCCATTTGCAGTTTTTTGCCACCCAGCATCTGGTCGACCTTGATTTCGATCGGCAGGCCGTGACAGTCCCATCCTGGGACGTAGGGCGAATCGAAGCCAGCCATGTTCTTTGATTTGACGATGAAATCTTTGAGGCATTTATTCATGGCCGTACCGAGATGGATGGGGCCGTTGGCGTACGGAGGTCCATCATGTAGCACGTAGGTGGGCGACCCTTTGCGCACCTCGCGGATGCGGTCGTAGATGCGCTGCTGCTCCCATCGAGCCAGCATTTTCGGCTCGTTCTGGGGCAGCCCCGCCTTCATGGGGAAGCCGGTTTTGGGCAGATTGATCGTGGACTTCAAGTCCATTGGCACTCGCAAGATTCTCCCAACTGATTGAATCTTTTCATTATATAGGCAGCTGGGCAGGGGCAGGGATGAGGTGCCATACTGGCGACGGATTGGAGAAAGTACTCTCTGCAATCGCCGAAAAGCGTGTACAATTTTCTGCAGATTGAGCTTCTCGGCATTCAGACGGATGAGCCGCCGCGGGGAACAGGTTTGCCTGTTTCGCACGTCCGGTTCGCTAGCATTACAATTGATATTTTCACAAGCGTTGAGGAGCGCGGACGCATCTAAAAGTAATACCACCCGCATCTCTAATTCAGGGCCGCTGCTCGGGAAAATATGGCAGAACTAGAAACACCGCAGAATCCGCAAACGCCGGTGCAAGACCCGGAGCCGGAGCTGCATCTCCTTCTTCAAAATCAGACTCTGGACGAGCCCGTCTGGAGATCGCTCTTTCGCAACATTGATGAATTCTTTTTCCCCAAGAAGCTGCCGCCGCTCGTTCTGACCTCGAAGCCGGTGCCGGTGCGCGATATCTGGGGCTTCTACGATTACAAGCGGCGCGGCGCTTATGGGTCGACTGCAGTTCATATTCTCGCTGTACTCGTTATTATCCTGGCGACGTATTTGGGTCGCAGAATTGTTGAACCACCCAAGCCGAAAGAAACCGTCTTATTGATTGCACCTGATGATCTTCCGGCTCTACCGCCTTCGAAGAGCATTAGCGGCGGCGGTGGAGGTGGCGGCGATCGCGACAAGTTGCAGGCTTCGCAAGGACGTTTACCCAAGCAGTCGATGCAGCAGATTACTCCGCCCGCGGCTGTGGTGCGCAATGAAGCGCCGAAGCTGCCGGTTGCGCCGACGATTGTTGTGCCGCCTGATATCAAATTGCAGCAGCCGAACCTGCCTGACCTCGGCGATCCCATGTCGCATCTGCCTTCGGTGCCGTCGAACGGAACTGGCTCGGGGAGCGGCATCGGCTCGGGCAGCGGTGGCGGAGTTGGTTCGGGAGAAGGTCCTGGATATGGTCCGGGTCGTGGCGGCGGAACCGGCGGCGGCGTGTTCCACGTGGGCGGCGGTGTTTCCGCGCCGAAAGTGATCTATCAGCCCGATCCGGAATATTCAGAGGAAGCGCGCAAGGCCAAATTTCAAGGTACCTGCGTGCTGTGGCTTGTGGTGGGTCCGGATGGCAAACCGCGCGACATACGCGTTGCTCGCACCCTGGGATTAGGTCTGGATGAAAAGGCTCTCGAAGCGGTCAAGAACTGGCGCTTTGAGCCCGCGCTGAAAGACAACAAGCCGGTCGCGGTGCAGATTAACGTTGAGGTCACGTTCCGCTTGTACTAGCGCAGTGTTCACAAGGATTTTGGAGCCCTGTAAAACGGTCGCGCAGGCGGCCGTTTTTGTTGGTGGATGAAATTGGAGATCCGAATCCCTCAGCAGCGCCCGCCCCTTATTCCTTCAAGTCCACGTGCGCCACGTCTTCTACTGGAAGGCCTAGAAACCGCGAACCCATTTTCCTGAATTTTTCCGCCGAATCCGTAGCAAAGAACTTGATCGTTGAAGCCGCGGCCAGTTCGCGCTCGCTTGTTCCTAGTGACATTTCTGAAGGTGACGTCGCCGCACCTTGCCTCCGGCTGGCTAAAACCCTCGCGACCTCGAGCGCCGTCGACTCGGCTGAGTCCACGACGGTGACGTGTGCCGGTGCCACGCGCCGCAGGAGCGGCTTGATTAGCGGATAGTGTGTGCAGCCGAGCACCAGCACGTCGGCATCAAAATCGCCTGCGTCGCTGGCAAAGGCCTCCGACAAATAGATCTTCGCGACCTGTTCGGTCACCGGATGTTCCACCCACCCCTCTTCAACTAGCGGCACGAAAAGAGGACAAGCTCTCTCGCGCACCGCGATCTTCCTGGCTTCGAGCGCACGCTGGTAGGCATGACTCCTGATCGTCGCCTCGGTGCCGATGACGACAACTTTCTTTTTGTGGCTGGCCGCCGCGGCTGCTTCGGCTCCCGGTTCGACGACGCCGATCACCTCTACGTTCGCCGCAGCCTTGATCTCATCGAGCGCCAGCGCCGTCGCCGTGTTGCAGGCAATTACCAGCAACTCTGCGCCCTGATCCTGCAAGTAGCGCACTGCCCCGACCGCGTAATGCGCGACCGTGGCCGCCGATTTCGATCCGTAGGGAAGGCGCGCCGTATCGCCGAAGTAAAGATAGTTGGCGTCAGGGATGCGATCGAGTAAGGCGCGAAGAACTGTGAGGCCGCCCACGCCCGAGTCGAAAACACCGATTGTAGGCCGGTTCAATTTCGCGTTGTCCGAATGAGGAAGTATCGCCAGAGTAAACCTTCTGCCATGGTTGATCCGATGCCCGACGCCCGATGCTTAATGATCAACGACCGATGCCCGATGACCGGCCGAACCGCGGAAACCTATTCGCCGGATTCTAACATTGCGCGAAGTTCCGCCGACATCACAGACGTCCTACCGCAACGCGCTGACTTTAGTTTGCGTCGCGCCGACATCTTCAAAGGAGAACGCGATCGATACATTCGGATATTCCTTTGCGCCGATCTCTACATACGGATAAATAAAATAATTCAGCGGCGGACCATCTTGGGCGGGCGCAAGTTTTAAATCGCGGCCCTGCGTGAACTGCATACGATTGACGTCGTGTGCGCCGAAGAAATAATCGTGCATCTCCTGATGCTTCCACGCCTCCGAAATATCTATGGGAACCCAGCCGGTGGAATCGAGATAGAACTCTGCCCAGCAGTGATAGCCGGGAATCTCGGCGGAATGTTTATCGGCGGGAAGGGGAAATCCGATCTGAAAGCGCGCCGGAATCTTTTCCGCCCGCGCCATGGAGATAAACACCGAGTGAAAATCGGTGCAGTTGCCATGCTTCGAATCGCACGCCCAGAGCGTGTCGCCGTGTCCCCAACCGGTGCCGCTCTTGTCATATTTCATGGTGCGAAAAACGTATTCGTAAATGTCTTTCGCTTTTTCGAGTTGGGTGGTCGCGCCCTTTGTTTCTTCGGCGGCGAGTTGCGCCGGGAGTCCTGTCACCGGCACCAGTCGATCGGGCTCGAGAAAACGAGCCAGTTCGACATGAGGTACGTTTGCAGCGCGCGCCTCCGCAACGGGCTTCCCATTCACCAGCACAACGTGCTCACGGCGTATCACGTCGTAATCGACGGAGAACTTATACTCAGCCTTGCCCGCCTTTGAAGTTTCGGCGTATAGAATCTCGTTTCCATAGTCCGGCTGGCGAACCTGCTTCAACGGCAAGTCGCCAGTCTTGGAAGTGACTTTCACGTCCTGATAGGCGTCAGAGTGAGCCAACGGAATCCACACCCGCACGCGCTCGCCCTGGCTGACATTCTTAACCGTGAAGGCGTAATGGAAAGTGAAGTGGCGCTCTTTCTGGGGCGGAGCAGGCTGGCCATTACCAGTCCCGGTGAGTGCCGGCAAAGAGGAAACGACAAACAATAATGCTAGCAGGGAGCGACGAGGCATGACGCATCCTTTCGGCGAAGAGCGCTGCATGCGGCAGGAGAGTCGAGACGCACCGCATTGTTTCGCAGTCTGCCTCTTGAAATGGCCTCCTGTCAAATCCAGAGCAGAGGCATGACCACGAAGGACCACGAAGGAAAACCTTTACGGAGGAAATCAACGGACGACAACCTACGTGGACCTACGTGTCCTTTGTGGTAATTGCACTTGGCGGTTGCCGAGCATCCCCATTTGCCTCAGCCAACCGCGCCCCGTTATCCTTCTCCTCATGCCGAGCACGCTAGTCGAATGCGTCCCGAATTTTTCTGAGGGCCGCGACCCCGCCAAAGTTGACGCCATCGTCGACGCTATGAAAATTCCTGGCGTCTATCTTCTCGACCGCGAGATGGATTCCGACCACAACCGCTGCGTGATCACTCTTGTGGGTGAGCGCGAGGCCATCCAGGAAGCGGCCATTCGCGGAGTGGGCAAGGCTGCCGAAGTGCTCGATCTCACCAAGCATCAGGGCGCGCACCCGCGCATGGGCGCTGCCGACGTCATTCCTTTCATCCCCATCGAAGGCGTCAGCATCGAAGACTGCGTCGCCATGGCGCGCCAGGTGGGAGCGGAGATTACCAAGCGCTTTCAAATTCCTGTCTATCTGTATGAGGCCGCCGCCGCTACGCCCGAGCGCCAGAACCTGGAGAACATTCGGCGCGGGCAGTTCGAAGGCATCCGCGCCGAGATCGCCACTAATCCTGCGCGTAAGCCGGATTTCGGCGAATGTCGTGTGCATCCGACAGCGGGCGCTACGGTTGTCGGCGCGCGCAAGGCTCTAATCGCCTACAACGTTTTTCTCAATACGCCCGACGTCGACATTGCGAAGAAAATTGCCAAGGCCGTGCGCTTTTCCAGCGGAGGCTTGCGCTTCGTTAAAGGCGCCGGCTTTCTCGTCCGAGGTGTGGCGCAGGTTTCGATGAACCTCACCGACTTCGAGCAGACGCCGATTCATCGCGTCTTCGAATTCGTAAAGCGCGAAGCGGCGCGCTATGGCGTGATTCCCGTGTCGAGCGAAATCGTGGGGCTGATTCCGAAGAAGGCTTTGGAGCAGGCCGCGGAATGGTTTCTGCAAGTCGAGAATTTTGATTCGTCGCTGATTCTCGAAAATCGCCTCGCCGCCGTCATGAGCGGTAAGATGGCCGTTGGCGGTCTGCGCGCCGGAGTCGAGCCCTTCATCGAACAATTAGCCGCTCCGACCGCGACTCCGGGAGGAGGCAGCGCCGCGGCTGCCGCGGGAGCCATGGCTGCCGGGCTCGCGTCCATGGTAGCGTCCATGTCGCGCGGCAAGAAAGCCTACCTGCAATATGAGAGCCAGCTCAGTGAAGCGATTGCGAGACTTGGTCAGCTTCGCGAAGAGCTCAAGTCAGCAATCGACGCCGATGCCGAGTCCTACAACTTGGTAATGAAAGCGTACAAGTCAGCCAAGGAATCGTCCGACGGAGACGCCGCCATCAGCGCGGCGCTCAAGCAGGCGACCAGCGTGCCTCTCGGCGTGGCCGAAAAAGTGGTCGAGGTGGCGAAGATCGCCGCCAATCTTAAGCCGATTACGAATCCAAACATGAAGTCGGACTTGACGACCGCAATCGCCCTTGCAAAGGCGGCGCTTGACGGCGCGCTGGCGAACGTCGAGATCAACCTCGATTCCTTAAAGGATGGGGGTTTTGTGGCGGAGACGCGGAAGAAAGTCATGACTCTGAAGGTGTAGATCATGCTCAGAAAATCGACTTTCGCGCTGATGATTCTGATCGGGCTCGCCGCCATTGCTAGTCTGTCTATCAATCCTCTTCGTTACCACCGTCGGTATCTCAAGTCTTGCTTCGACGATGTTGGGGGGCTTCAGGCGGGCGCTTCAGTCCGCATCGCAGGAGTACCTGTGGGAACCGTTCGGAACGTTCGAGCCGATCCGCAGAACAAGAATTGTCCGGCCGAAGTCGAGATGGTTTTGAGTACCACTTATGAAATAGCGGTCCCGAAGGATTCGATTGCGGAGGTCGATAAGGATGGGTTGCTCGGAGGGCCTTACGTGAACATCGACACCACGCATGCGTCCGGCGCGCCCCTCGAGAACTATGGCTATGTGAAAAGCAAGTCGAGCAAGAAGACTTTGTCCCTGGGAGAACAACTCAGAGCAGCAGACGCGGTGCTCCATTTAGTCCAAGCGATCAAAGATACAGAAAAGGAAGTCCCCGAAAACGGTAGTGCCCCTGCCCATTCGTCAAATCAGTAGCTGCCCACGCATCTGTCCTCGCCAGCCCCTTCTTTCCACGCAAGCCGCCCCGCTACGCGCGTTCTAACACCATGCCACAGGACGCACTTTAGTTACGGTCTGGCCGTGTCCGGCGAGACTACAATAGAATTAGAATATTAGAAGCATCGACAAGATCGCCTGCGAAAGATCGCCAACGTATGGTTTTCGGCTTGCATCTAACGGTGCAGACCCATTCTGAGATTGGTTTGAGGATTTCTATGAAGAAATTGTTTTGTGCAGTTGTAGTTCTGTGTGCGACGGCTGGCTTCGCCATGCCGATCGCCTCGTCGGCGCGTTCTATGGTCCCGGCTGAAATTCAGCAGTTGATCGGCGTTGATTATCGCGCCATTAAAGATTCGCCGACCGCGATGGCGCTCAAACAGCAGGTTCTCCCCGACAATATCAAGGAAGCCGAGACCGACCTCAAGGCGATCGGCATCAGCGTTAATCGCGACCTTGACCAGCTCAACGTCGCGGCCTTCCGCACAGAGAAAAAGGGAATTCAAACCATCTACGTCGGAGCGGGATCGTTCTCCGCCAAGGCCGTTCTCAAGAAAATGAAGGTCAAGGGCATCACACCCACCAAGTACGGCACCACCAATATTTATCCTATGGGCGATATGGTGATGACCTTCCTTGATGACAACACGCTCGCCTTCGGCACAACCGCGTCGTTGCACAGCGCGCTCGACACTCGCGATGGCAAGCGCCCTTCACTCGATTCGAATCCCGTGATGGCCGACGAGATGGCCGCCGTCGATGGCTCGCCGGTCTGGAGCATTCTCGATCAACAGGGAACGCAGGCCATGATGTTCTCCGCGCTCGGCGATGCCGCCAAGGTTGCCGACTATGACACGCTCAAGAAACGTATCCTCGCATCGCGCTACACCATGAGCTTTCAGACTGGAGTGGATTTTGATCTCAGCGTTCTCACTGCCGACTCGATGACCGCAGCCACTCTATCGACCATCGTCAAGGCGGGCATGCTCTACAAGAAGATGAATGCCAGCCCGATCGAGAAGACTGCGCTTGATGCCACCACCGTCGACTCCGACAGCTCCAACGTGCTGGTACATTTCAAGACGGACGATCAGAAATTTCAGTCGTTGATGCACTCGCCGCTATTCGTCGCTGTGTCGCACTGATCGTCGATAATTCTAAATTAGCAACAGCAGAACGTCCCGGGAGAAATTCTAGGGACGTTTTCTTTGTGGCGCCCGCAGCCAGCGTTTTCTTGACAACCTTTTATGCGCGCTGTACAAACACGAATGCGTTTGCGGTTCCGCCAAATATTTGAAGAGGCGGGCTTGAAAGATCGAGGCTTGTTATAAATTGCCGCATCAGGTGAATGCAGGGTTCGAAACTCGCGCCTCGATTCTGGGTCAGAAATTCGTGCAGCGATTCGGTGAGACTCCGCGGATTTATCAGGCTCCGGCGCGAGTCAATCTGATCGGCGAACACACCGATTACAACGACGGATTTGTGATGCCGGCGGCAATTGGATTCTCAACAGAAGTTGCCATCGTGCCACGCGCTGGCCGCAAATTAGTCATTCATTCTGAAAATTACGCCGAGCAGATCGAGTTCGATCTCGACCATTTGCCCGCCGCCCGTTCCGGTCATTGGAGCGACTATGCAATCGGTGTTGCGATCATGCTCGAACGCTCGGGACAGACACTAAGCGGCGCCCACATGCTGATTGATGGCAGCGTGCCACAAGGTGCTGGGCTCAGTTCGTCGGCGTCGCTGGAGGTTGCCGTTGGATACGCTCTGCTCGATCTGGCGAACTCCACAATCGACCGAACCAAGCTGGCTCTACTCTGCCAGCAGGCGGAAAACGAGTTTGTGGGAGCGCGCTGCGGCATCATGGATCAGTTTGTCGTCAGCCATGGCCAGCGTGGTAACGCTCTGCTGCTCGATTGCCGCTCACTTGAATACCGTCTGTTGCCGTTGCCCGAAGGCACATCACTCGCGATCTGCAATACCATGGTCAAACACAGTATTGCTAAAGGGGAATACAACCAGCGCCGCGCGGAATGCGAAGCCGGCATGCGCGCCCTATCGAAATATCTGCCGCAGGTTCGCGCCCTGCGCGATGTGACCATCGAGGATCTCGAAAAATACGGTCACGACTTGCCCGACGTGGTGTTGCGCCGCTGCCGTCACGTGGCTTCTGAAGATGTGCGCGTGCAACAGGCAGCCGACGCGCTGGATCGCGGAGACCTGCAAGCCTTCGGCAAGCTCATGCTCGAATCGCATCGCAGTCTGCGCGACGACTTCGAAGTGAGCTGCGCGGAACTCGATATCATGGTCGAACTGGCCGAGAAAGCAGAAGGGGTTTACGGATCGCGAATGACCGGCGGCGGTTTCGGGGGCTGCACAATAGCGCTGATAAAGGATGAATGCGTCGACGGATTCCAACAGGTTGTGCAGCAAGGCTATGAGCGCCTCACTGGACGCCAACCGGAGATTTACATCTGCACCGCCGCCGACGGCGTTGGCAGGGTAAGCTGAGAAGGGCCGGAAAGAACAGGTGACAGGTGACCGGAAAAGCATAGGAAAGGCATAGAAATTCGAGCAGCGAGATTTTCCTGTCACCTGTCATCTGCTCTATCCTGTTACCTGATCAGCGAAAGACAACTCATGAAGATTCTAGTTACCGGCGGAGCGGGTTATATCGGCAGCGTGGTTGCCGGCGAGCTATTGCAGGCGGGCCATCAGGTGGTCGTGTTCGACAATCTGAGCCGCGGCTATCGCCTGGCGGTGCCTCGCAACGCGGAACTCATCGTCGGCGATCTTGCGGACCGCGCCGCCGTCGACGGGTTATTCAAGTCTCGCGCGATTGAGGCCGTCATGCATTTTGCCGCCCTGATCGAAGCGGGCGAATCGATGAAGGCTCCCGCAACATTCTTCCGCAATAACACCGCCAATGCGCTGACTCTGCTCGAAGCGATGCTTGCCGCCGGGGTCAAGCGCTTTGTCTTTTCATCGACGGCGGCGCTCTACGGCAATCCCGTACGCACTCCGATAGAAGAGGACGATCTCCTGAATCCAACCAACGCCTACGGCGAATCGAAGCTGCTGGTCGAGCGCATGCTCGCGTGGTTCCATCGCATTCACGGACTGCGCTATGCCAGCCTGCGTTATTTCAATGCTGCGGGCGCGTCGCGACCGGATCAAGGCGAGGCTCATCAGCCGGAGACGCATCTGCTCCCGCGAATTCTCAATGTTGCCCTGGGGCGCGCTACGAATGTGAATATTTTCGGCACCGACTATGCCACGCCGGATGGCACCTGCGTCCGCGATTACATACATGTCAGCGATCTGTCGCACGCGCACCTGCTGGCACTGGATGCTCTGGGGACTTTGGAAAAAGGCGCGTCGGGAAAGTTTCAGCCTCTGATCTATAACCTCGGCAACGGACAGGGATTCAGCGTCCGCGAAGTGGTCGATGTGGCGCGCCAGATCACGGGACATACGATTCCTGTGATCGAGTCCCCGCGACGCGAGGGCGATCCTGCAATATTAATCGCTAGCTCGGAAAAGATTCGCCGCGAGCTCGGGTGGCAGCCGAGATTTCCGGAATTAAAGACAATCGTGGAGAGCGCGTGGCAATGGCATCGTGCGCATCCTGACGGATACGGTGCGATCGGGTGATCTGAGTCACACGCTTTTGTTCTTCGATCACCCGATCACCCGATGGCGAGATCACTTGGTCGTTTATTCAATCATCGAATTTATTTCGACTTATGAACTTTTCTGACCTCGCATCCAATCCGCATCGCCGCTTCAATCCACTGACGCGCGAATGGGTGCTGGTGTCGCCGCAGCGCACGCAGAGGCCGTGGCAGGGGCAAGTTGAAGAAGTTCCTCCCGAGACCACGCTCGCGTACGATCCCACCTGCTATCTGTGCCCCGGCAACGCTCGCGCGGGAGGAGTGAGAAATCCTGCCTACACCGAGACGTTTGTCTTTGACAATGACTTTGCCGCGCTGAAGCCGGAGACGTCTGCCGCTGAATTTCACGAAAGGGAATTGCTCGTGGCTCGCAGCGAAGCCGGACGCTGCCGCGTTGTCTGTTTTTCTCCGCGGCACGATCTCACCATGGCCCGGATGAGCGTGACCGAACTACGGCGCGTGGTCGATGCGTGGACGCGGGAATTCTCCGCGCTGGCGACCGACCCCCATATCAATTCGGTGCAGATATTCGAGAATCGTGGCGCGATCATGGGATGCAGCAATCCTCATCCCCATGGACAGATCTGGGCTGATCAAACTCTACCCAACGAAATGTCGAAAGAGCTCACGGCGTTACGAGATTACCGGCAAGCACGCGGCAAAACCTTGCTGCAGGATTACCTTGAACTGGAACTGGAGAAGCAGGAGCGCCTGGTATGCGCGAATGATCATTTCGTCGTGCTTGTGCCCTTCTGGGCCGTCTGGCCCTTTGAGACGCTGCTGATCAGTCGTAGGCCTGTGTCAGCTCTCGACGAACTGCATGACGAAGAGCGCACGGCCCTGGCCGACATACTCTGCCAAGTCACAATTCGTTACGACAACCTATTTCGCACGTCATTTCCTTACACTATGGGTTTTCATCAGCGGCCGACCGATGGCGGGGACTATCCTGAATTTCACCTGCACGCGCATTTTTATCCGCCGTTGCTGCGTTCGGCGACGATTAAGAAGTTTATGGTGGGTTACGAAATGTTGGCGATGCCGCAGCGCGATCTGACGGCGGAAACGGCGGCGCAGTGGTTGCGCGAGGTGCCTGCCGAGCGCTATCGCTGACGCGGTGTGGGTAGTCGCCTACCGTGAGTCTTCGGATTTCGGGCGCGGAACTTTCTCGGCGAGCGGTATCTTTCTTTCCTGCCCGTAGTCATCCACAATATGTGCGGTTTTGCCGTCGATGGCAATTTGGGTCGACTCGTGTAGCGTCACGTTCAACAACTGGCGCTTACTGATGACCGGGCCAAGAACGTAAATCATCTCGGGAGTCTGTATCCAATAGAAGGTCTTGGTGGAAGAGCCTCCAATCAGCGATGCGATGGGAACGACCACAGCCCCGCGCTTTTCGGAGGTAATGTCGATGACCTTAGCGTTTTTCCACTCGAAATCTTTGGCGAGTGCCAGCGAGGACCATAAAATGGCAACGATCAAGGCGACGCGACTCATGGAGCCCTCCACCTTCCGTTCTACGCGAGCGGGCGTAGGCCGGGAAGGTTCCGAAAGGCGCTCGTCTTAAGGGTTGGGTTACGGTCTCATTGGTACACGCCTGTTTACTTCCCAGTTACTACATCCCAGCCATCGGACCGGGAAGTGGCAATTTCGATTGCCGCTATCGAAATTTTCAATCACGCTAAGTACGGAAGTCATTTGACCCTCATCCGCGGCTCAACCTAGAATGCCAAGTATGGTAAGGCAGAATCTTTCCGCGTTGTGTACGTGCGCTTGTTGTTGTTGTGCATGCGTGTGCTCTGGCGCGGGGAGGCTGCCGATCTAAAGATCATTTTCTAATACCGGCACTCATAACCCACCGCCAGACCAATTCTGGCGGTGGGTTTTTTATTTTCCGGATATTTCCCGGCGAGGATTTTGAAACGTGGAGCAGGCGATGACAACTACCGTGACAGAGACGAAGGCACAAAGAGTCGAGCGCCTGAAGCGCTCCAAGAATCCGTGGGAAGGTCTGGAGGAAATTCGGCGCTTTTCCCGCGAGGGCTTTGGGTCCATTCCGCCGGAGTGGCTGGGCACCTACTTCCGCTGGTGGGGCGTCTACACCCAAGGCGACGGAGCCGGTGTCACCGGTGGCCAGGGCGGGGAAGGCCGGGCGCTGCAATGCTTCATGGTGAGAATCCGAATCCCCAACGGATTGCTCAGCTCCGACCAGTTGCGCGCCATTGCCGAACTCACCCGCCGCTACGCTCATGGAATTGCCGACATCACCGTCCGCCAAAATATTCAGTTGCACTGGGTCACTATCGAGCAGCTTCCCGATGTGCTCGAAGCGCTCGCGCGCGTGGGCCTCAATACGATGAGCGCCTGCGGCGATGTGACCCGCAATGTCACTGGCTGCCCTGTCGCGGGCGTCGATGCCGATGAGATTTGCGACGCCTCGCCGCTGGCGCTCGAAGCGGCACGCATGCTGTCGGGGAATAGCGACTTCTATAATCTTCCCCGCAAGTTCAAAATCTCGATTGCCGGATGCCGGGTGTGGTGCCCGTATCCCGAGATCAACGATGTGGGCTTGACCGCGACCACTCGCCTTCTGCGCGGCACGCGCGAAATAGGCTTTTCGCTGCGCGTTGCTGGAGGACTCTCCACCGAACCATATCTCGCGGCCCGGTTGAATGCTTTTGTCCGCTGGAATCAAGTGCTGCCCACGATCAAGGGGATTGCTGAACTGTTTCGCGATTCTGAAGTTTTGCGCGAACATCGCGAACGCGCGCGGCTGAAATTTCTCTTTCTTCGCCACGGCTGGACTGCGGAGAGCTTTTTCGACGAACTGCAACGCCGCGTCGGATTTCAATTCGATCTTGCGGTCGACGATCGCGCGCCAGTCGATGTGTATCGCGACCACGTAGGAATCCATCCGCAAAAGCAGCCTGGCCTCTGCTACGTCGGAGCGGCCGTCCTGCGCGGACGAATTGCCGCCGAGCAAATGCAAGCTGCCGCCGATCTTGCGGATTGCTACGCAGCCGGCGAACTGCGCACCACCAACATGCAGAATCTGCTGATCGTGAATGTTCCGCAGAGGAACGCCGATAGCCTGGCCAAAGAACTCGATGCGATTGGGTTGCGCGTCGGCGGATCACCCTTCTATCGCGGCACCATCGCCTGCAGTGGCACGGAATTCTGTAAACTCGCGATCACCGAGACCAAGAGTTTTTCGCGCTGGCTGGTCGAAGAACTCGAAGAGCGCCTACCGGGTTTCGATCAGCAACTGAAATTGCACGTCACCGGATGCCCCAACAGTTGCGGACAGCACTGGATCGCCGACATTGGCATCGATGGCAAAAAAATAAAAGTCGATGGTCAGTTCGTCGATGCCTATTACTTCTGCCTCGGCGGAGCGCTCGGTCTGCATCAATCGACCGCGCGGCTCACGGGATATCGCTGCCCGGCGACAGAAGTTCCCGAGGCGATCGAGCGGCTGCTCAGGCATTACCTGGCGGCTCGCCAGTCGGAAGAAAATCTTCGCCAGTTTTTTGCGCGACACAGCGATACAGAGTTGCGCGAGTTTCTGGCGGGAGCGCCGGTCAGCGCTGTAGGCCGCGATTTGCCGCCGGTACGTGTGGGCCTGGCGCATTCCGCTGGAGGCGACGGTGACTGACCTCTTTCCCATGTTCATGAAGCTCGCTGGAAGGCCATGCCTCGTTGTCGGCGCGGGTAAAGTCGGCGAGCCCAAGATTGGCGGAATCATCGATACGGGCGCGAGCATCCACGTGGTCGCGATTGCAGCGAGCGAGCAAGTCCGCGAATGGGAGCGGGCAGGGAAGATCGACCTCGATCTGCGCGCCTTTTCCGCGAATGATCTTGACGGCAAATTTCTTGCCGTGGCAGCGACGGCCTCGCCGAGCTTGAACCAACTCATCTACCGCGAGGCGCAAGAGCGCGGCGTGCTCTGCAACGTGGTGGATGTACCCGAGCTTTGCGATTTCTACTACCCGGCCGTGGTGCGACGCGGCGACCTGCAGATTGCGGTTTCAACGGCGGGCCAGAGTCCGTCGCTGGCGCAAAAAATCCGGCAACAACTTGAACGACAGTTCGGAGAAGGCTACGCGACATGGGTGAAGCAGCTCGGTGAAACGCGGCGGCTCATCTTAGCGAGCGATCTTGATAAAGAAACGAAATCGGAGTTGCTGCATTCGCTCGCCAGCAGGGAAGCGTTCGAAACGGCGCTCGCTAAAATACCGGAGCTAATGGTGAAAGGAAAGGGAGCATGAACGGAAAAGTCTATCTGGTCGGCGCGGG
The DNA here is from genome assembly GCA_963800565.1 of uncultured Acidobacteriaceae bacterium. Lineage (GTDB taxonomy): Bacteria > Acidobacteriota > Terriglobia > Terriglobales > Acidobacteriaceae > Acidiflorens. The sequence goes on along the minus strand of CAWDBM010000003.1, from coordinate 193,705 downwards.
GCCCGGAGATCCCGAGTTGCTGACATTGAAGGCGCTGCGACTCTTGCGGACCGCCCAGGCGGTTCTGCACGACGATCTGGTCGCGCCCGAAATTCTGCAGCTGATTCCGCCGACCGCGCAGATCTATAACGTGGGCAAACGCTGCGGGACAAAGAAAATTCGACAAGACGAGATCAACAGCCTGATGGTTGCACTCGCCAATTTCGGATTGTGCGTGGTCCGGCTGAAAGGCGGCGATCCGCTCATCTTCGGACGCGCCGGGGAAGAGATTGAAGCTTTGCGCGCCAATGCCATTCCTTTCGAGATTGTTCCCGGGATTACATCCGCTTTCGGTGCGGCCGCTGCGGCGGAGATTCCGCTGACGCACCGCCGCGCGTCTTCGGCGCTTGTATTCATCACCGCGCATCTTGCCGCGGGGAAAAATGCCTCCGAAAAAGATCCCTTGGGAAAAAGTGATCCCGAAAAGGACGCGCGCGATTGGAACAAGCTGGTCTCCAGCGGAGCGACGCTCGTGATCTATATGCCCGGACAAGACTACGCCGAGATCGCAAAACGCTTGACCGCCGCGGGATTGCCGGGTAAGACGCCATGCGCGGTGGTGTCCCGCGCCTCGACGAAATTTCAGCAAACGCATCGCACGACGGTACGCAATCTTGATCGGACGCCGCACCTCGCAGCGCCCACATTGCTGGTTGTGGGCGAAGTCGTTGCTCTCGCCAATGGCGTATCGCAGGTAGCCGAGCAACTGTTACCGGCAACGCTCTTTCAAGACATCCCATTCGCCGTTGCCGACTCTGGGGGCCAATAAGGAGCCTTGACCGTGCAAGATCAAAACAAGCAAGAAAAAATTGAAATGGCAGACGCGCAGTCGTATGCCGAGAGTTGGAATCCACAGCGCGTTTTGTCATGGGCGTTTGAGGCCTTCGGAAATGAGGTCGCCATCTCCTCGGCGTTTGGAGCCGAAGGCATGGTGCTGATTGATATAGCATCGCGCGCGCGCAAGGATTTTCGCGTGTTCACAGTCGACACGGAATTCCTTTTTCCCGAGACGTACAACCTGATCGACCGAATCGAACAAAAATATGAGATCAAGGTCGAGCGAGTCTTTTCGCTGCACTCGCCAGAAGAGCAGGAGCGCATTCACGGCGCGGGGCTGTGGGCGCGCGATCCCGATCAATGCTGCAATCTGCGAAAGGTCGAGCCACTCCGCCGCAAGCTGAGCACACTGCGGGCGTGGATTACGAGTATTCGCCGCGACCAGACGGCATTTCGCAAGGGAGCCGGCAAAATCGAGTGGGATGAGAAATTTGGGTTGGTGAAGGTGAACCCAATCGCTGATTGGAGTTCAAAACAGGTCTGGCGGTATCTCGTCGAGAATGGCGTGCCCTATAACTCGCTGCACGACCAGAACTATCCCAGCATCGGTTGCACGCATTGCACGCGCGCGGTGCGTCCCGGCGAAGATCCGCGAGCCGGGCGCTGGCCAGGCACATCGAAAACGGAGTGCGGCCTTCACGTCATCGCCGCCGCCGCGTCCTCGACCGGAAGTTGACGCATAGGGATGGGAGAAAGTTTTCTGGCTCTCCAATGCATTACGCTTGACGTAACGCGTAACCCCCTCTAAGCTAAGCCATGATTGTCAGCTTCCGGGATAAGCGGACCCGGGACTTCGCCGCTGGCAAGCGGGTAAAGTCGTTTTCTGCAATCGAACGCGTCGCCCGTTTGAAACTGGACCGGCTAGAGGCGGCTGTTGTCTTGAGCGATCTCGCCGTATTGCCTGGCAACCGGTTCGAGGCGCTGAAGGGTGATCGAAAGGGCAGTTATAGCATTCGCATAAACGACCAGTGGCGAATTGTTTTTGCGTGGTCCGCGGGTGAGCCCGGACCCTCGAATGTTGAGATCGTCGACTACCATTAGGAGAAATATCATGGCGCCAAAGGCTATCCATCCGGGCGAACATCTTACTGAAGAACTGAAGGAACTGGGAATGAGCGCCGCCGAACTGGCGCGCAGACTCAAGGTTCCAACCAATCGCGTGACGGAGATCCTCAACGGAAAGCGCGCCATCACGGGAGATACCGCGTTGCGTCTCGCCCACTTTTTCGGCACAACAGCTGAATTCTGGCTTAATCTCCAGAGCCTCTTTGAATTGCGCGTTGCGGAGAAGAAGATCGGGCCATCCATCAAGGGACTGCCGACACTGAAGCATCTCGAAAAGCGGCGCGCGTAACACTCCACATTGTTTCTGAAAGGCGTCTGGCCGCCGGCAAGGAAAGATGAGCCATAACAACCGATGAGCCACGATAAAGCCGTATACAACCGCTTTCTGCTGCTGGTCGCGGGACTCGGCGGCTTACTCTACGGTGTCGATGTTGGCATCATTGCGGGTGCCTACCCGTATCTGGAAGCCACTTCCAAGCTGAATGCGGGTCAACTTTCAAGCGTTGTTGCGGCCGTTCTGCTGGGCAGCGTCATCTCAACTTTGTTTGCGGGTGCGCTCGCCGACTGGATCGGCCGCAAGCCTCTAATGATCGCCAGCGGACTGCTGTTTGTCTGCAGCATTCCCATCATTGCGCTCTCGCGCGGCTATGACTCGCTGGTGCTGGGGCGACTCTTGCAGGGCATCAGCGCCGGCCTGATCGGTGTGGTCGTCCCGCTCTATCTCGCCGAGTGCCTCGCCGCGACGACACGCGGCAAAGGAACGGCCATCTTTCAATGGTTGCTCACGCTTGGCATTGTGACCGCGGCCCTCGTCGGAATGTATTTCAGCTTTCGTGTCGAGGAAGTGGCCAAACTGGGTGATCCCGCGCGCCTCTTCGCTTTCAAGGACACGGCATGGCGGAGCATCTTCTGGGTATCGCTGCCGCCCGGACTTTTGTTTGTGATTGGCAGCTTCATGGTGTCGGAGTCTCCGCGCTGGCTGTTTCGCCGCGGCGAGAGAGACGCAGCCTTTACTGCACTTCTCCGTTCGCGCACCAACGAGCAGGCGAAGATCGAACTCGTCGAAATGGATCAAGCGGCGGCCGCGGAGAAAGCGAAGACGAGTAGCGGCGGAGCTGTTCGCGAATCGCTGTTACGGCGAAAGTATGTGATTCCGTTTCTTCTCGCTTGCATCATTCTCGCGTGCAATCAGGCGACCGGCGTCAATTCGATCATCGGCTACAACACCAACATCCTTTTGCAGAGCGGGCTTTCGGACATTCAAGCGCACTGGGGCTACGTGCTGTTCACGCTCGTCAATTTTCTGACGACGATTGGAAGCGTCATGCTGGTTGACCGCAAAGGGCGCAAGTTTCTGCTCTCGGTGGGTAGCGCCGGAATCATCGTCGCGCTCGTCTGCACAGGCCTCTTATTTCGCCGGACGGAGAGGCTGCGCGTGGATGCCCGGGACGCGGTGCAGTCCATGGTTGATGCGAAGCAGGTCGGCGAAAACGAGGGAGTTACGTTGGCTTATGACGAAAAGACTGCGGACGCGCTGCTCGCGGCCGGCAGCGGCTCCGCCAGGGCAATCGGAAACGGGGCTACATCGCTAGTCGTGATTTATTCCTACGGAGATTTTCGCGCTGCCGCCAAAGTTGCGCGCTCCGACGACTACGGTGCCGCGCGTGTCGAAATCAACCGCGACAGCTGTGTCCCCGCGAATAAAGTTGTGGCGTTTTTCTCCAATCCATTTGCCGACCTCGACGCCGCGCGCCGTGCTCCGCTCAAGATTGACGCCGCACTGATCACGCCTGTGCCGAGCGAGCACAATGGCTGGCTGGTAGCGATCAGTCTTTTTATCTTCATGGCTTTTTTCGCCATCGGGCCGGGAGTTTGCGTCTGGCTAGCGCTTTCTGAGTTGATGCCGACCCGCATTCGCTCCAACGGTATGAGCATCGCTCTGTTGATCAACCAGGCGGTTTCGACAGGCATCGCCGCGATGTTTCTGCCGACCGTAGGCAAGTATGGTTATTCGACCATGTTCTTCGGTTTTGCAGCCTGCACAGTAATCTACTTCATTACGGCGACCTTCTTCCTGCCCGAAACTAAAGGGAAAACTTTAGAGGAAATCGAAGCGCATTTTGAAGGTACGACACTTAACGTAAACTAACGGTTAATCTTCGCCATTTCCGGATCACTCTGCTACCCGAACTGGAACACCAGATTACAAGCATGTGTGACCCCGGTCACAGAACCTCCCCTCCCTAAAGGCTCAATATTGCGAGTTGATGTATCGTTGTTGCGATATTCAACAACCAACTCTGAACGGAGCGTAACAATGAAGAGAATGGGCCTTCCCGTATTTACTTTCGCAATAGCATTCGCTGTGATTCTCAGCATTCCCGTTTCGGCGCATGCCCAGGATGCGGCCGCCACCTACAAATCAAAATGTGCCATGTGCCATGGCGCTGATGGAGCGAAGGCGGCCGGACACGACCTGTCGGGTGCCGCAGTGCAGGGCGAATCGGACGCCGCTCTCACGGCGGTGATCACGGACGGCAAGCCTCCCAAGATGCCCAAATACGGCGATAAGTTGAAGCCGGAAGAGGTTAAGGGCCTGGTGGCTTATATTCGCACGCTGAAGAAGTAGTCTCGGCGCGCTCCATTTAGATTGGGAATTGTCTGCTGCGGTGAAGAATCCGCAGCAAGGTGTGAAGTGTGCCTGCGCGATTCTGCGCGCAGAAAAAGGAGAATAGAGGTTGCCAATGAATCGGCGAGAACGCATCCGAGAATGGTTGGAGCCAATCTATTTTCTGGGACAAAATCCCATTACCCTCACGGGCGCGGTGATCACCACGAGCACGGCGCTCACTGTTATTGCCTTCTGGTTCTACGACATTTTCCTGCCGGGACCGCCGCATCCCTATATAGGGTTGCTCATCTATCTGATTCTCCCGGGCATATTCGTGCTCGGCTTGCTTCTCATTCCCCTCGGCATCTGGATCCGTCGACGAAGCTTGCGCGACAGTGGAGCATTGCCTGCGGTGTTTCCCGCCATCGACCTGCACCTGCCCGTGGTGCGGCGCACGCTGGAATATGTGGGAGTAGCGACCGTCCTTAACCTTCTCATCGTCGGCACAGCCTCATACCGCGGTGTCGAGTACATGGATTCCACAACTTTTTGCGGCAAGACCTGCCATACCGTGATGGATCCGGAATACACCGCCTATCAGAATTCTCCGCACTCGCGCGTTGCCTGCGTCGAGTGTCACATAGGCCCGGGAGCAGGATGGTTTGTGCGCTCCAAACTCTCCGGACTGCGGCAAGTGGTGGCGGTTACGTTTCATACTTATTCGCGCCCCATCCCTTCGCCGGTCAAGTACCTGCGCCCGGCGCGCGAGACTTGCGAAGAATGCCACTGGCCGCAGCGTTTCACCGGCGATAAGTTCCTGGTGAGGACCAGCTATAAAGAAGACGAAAAAAACACTCCGCAAACTGATGTGCTGCTATTAAAGGTTGGCGGGGAAGACTGGAACGGTTCGGTTGGCATCCACGGCCATCATCTCGCCAGCAACGCGCGCATCCGCTACATTTCGACCGACGCCGAACGCGAGACGATTCCCGCCGTCTACTACACCGACGAAAATGGCAAGACCACGGAATTCATTTCGACGGATACCAAGCCCACTAAAGAACAATTGGATAAAGGCGAGCATCGCGTGATGGATTGCGTCGATTGCCACAACCGGCCCACGCACGCCTTCGATCTGCCGGAAAATGCGGTCGACAAACAGATGTCGAACGGCCGCATCAGTACCCAGCTGCCTTACATCCGCAAAAAGGCGGTCGAAGTTTTGAAGGTGAATTACTCCGCCCGCGATGTCGCGCAGCAGAGCATCAAGGAAGAGCTCAATAAGTTTTATCGGACGAATTATCCCCAGATCTATCAAACGCGCCGCACGCTGGTAGAGCAGGCCGGGCAGGAAGTGGCGAATATCTATCTTCGTAACGTCTTTCCCGACATGCGCCTGACCTGGGGCGCGCACCCCAATAATCTTGGCCACAACGATTCGCCGGGTTGCTTCCGCTGCCATGACGGCAGCCACACCAGCGCCGATGGCCAAACCATCACCAACGATTGCAGCGCCTGCCATAACCTGCTCGCGGTTGGAGAGGAAAACCCTAAAGTGCTAACGGACCTGGGTATGAAGTAGCGGAGAATCCGTTCGAGAGTATGTGATGACTGACACAAAAATTACGCGAAGCAAGTGGCGTGCAGGCATAGTCGCTGCTGTGTTGCTGAGCATAATTTTTGTTCTCCGGCTTTCCGAACGCCCGGTCCGTGCCGCCGACGACCCCGGGGCGGAATGTCTCGCGTGTCACGGCGACAAGAGCATGACGACGACGCGGGCCGGTAAGCCGGTTTCGCTTTTCGTCGACGGCAAGAAATTTGCAACTTCTGTGCATGCCGGCTTCGGTTGCACAGGCTGCCACGCTGACCTGGCCGGAAAAGATTTTCCCCACGATAAACCGGCGCCAGTGAAGTGCGGCACCTGCCACGGGGACGAACAAAACCTTTACGCCAAATCGCTCCACGGGAAGGCGGTTGCGCGCGGCGATCCGCTAGCGCCTCGCTGCGTGAATTGCCATGGGAACCATGCCATCTACCCGGTGAAGGACTCGCGCTCAGCAGTGGCGCCGCTGAAAGTTCCATTCGTTTGCGGGCAGTGCCATTCCGAAGGTACGCCGGTTTCGCGCACTCGCCAGATTGGCCAGGACAACATTCTTGAGAACTACTCCGAGAGCATTCACGGGGAAGCGCTGTTGAAGAAAGGTCTGGCAGTGGCTCCGACCTGCGCCACCTGCCACACCGCGCACTCAATCCTGCCGCATACCGACCCTGCTTCTTCGATCAATCGTAAGAATATCGCGGCGACCTGCACGAAGTGCCATTCGCAAATCGAAAGTGTGCACCGCAAGATTATTCGCGGCGAGTTGTGGGAGAAACAAGCCAACGTCCTGCCTTCCTGTCCCGACTGCCATCAGCCCCATAAGATCCGCAACGTGTTCTATGAGATGGGCATGGCCAATGCCGACTGCATGCGTTGTCACGCGGATCAGAAACTGCGCCGCGCTCGCGACGGGAAATCCATGTTCGTCAACGCGGACGAGGTTTCCCATTCGGTCCACAGCAAAAAGGGAGTTGCCTGCAGCCAGTGCCATTCAGAGGTAAATGCTTCCCGCGTGCGGCCCTGCGAGACGATCACCAAGGGAGTTGATTGCACTTCTTGCCACGACGAGATTGGCAAGCTGTATGCAACCAGCATCCACGGACAACTCACAGGCAAGAACGACCCCAATGCTCCGAGCTGCAAGGAATGCCATGGTACGCACGGAATCCTCAACAAACAGGATCCGCAGTCGGCGACCTTTGCGGTCAATGTTCCCAACCTGTGCGCGCGCTGCCATCGCGAGGGCCAGAAAGCTGCCGTGCGCTACACCGGAACGCAGCACGAAATTATCGCTAACTATACGGAGAGCATTCACGGGACATTATTAAAGAATGGGCTGACGGTGACGGCGACCTGCACCAGTTGCCACACTGCGCATCACATCCTTCCGAGAAATGATCCCGCATCGAGTGTGAATGCCAACAACGTGCCGACTACGTGCGGCCAGTGCCACCACGGCATTGAGGAGCAGTTCGAGAACAGCATCCACTCCAAGAAAGTGAGCGGATACAGCAAGCCTCTTCCGGTTTGCAATGATTGCCACACCGCGCATTCCATTCACCGCACCGATGAGGCCAGTTTCCGCCTGAACGTAATGGGGACATGCGGCCGCTGCCACGAGAAAATTGCTGAATCCTACTTTGAAACCTATCACGGAAAAGTGTCGCGGCTGGGCTACACGAAAGCGGCTAAGTGTTATGACTGCCACGGGGCGCACGATGTACTTCGCGTGACCGATCCGCGTTCGCACCTTAGCCGCGCCAACGTGGCGGCCACCTGCCAGAAGTGTCATGCTGGTGCGAACCGCCGTTTCGCTGGTTATCTCACGCATGCCACGCACCATGATCCAAAAAAATATCCCTTCGTGTTCTATACCTTCTGGGGCATGACTGGCCTGCTGGTCGGGACATTTGTGGTGGGCGGCATTCACACGCTGCTCTGGCTGCCCCGAGCCTTTCAGATGCGACGGGAGCTACGCGCCGCGGAAGCGCAAGCCGCCGCTGAACTGGGCAAGCCCCCGCATAAGGAGGACTCCGATGCCGATTGAGGTTGTGGAAACGCAGCCCGCGCATAAGGCGCGTGAAGAAAAAGAGCCGGAGCGCCAGTTCGTCCGCTTCACACGCCTGCAGCGGCTCCTCCACATTTGCATGATTTGCAGCTTTCTCAGCCTGGCCACGACCGGGCTAACGCTGAAGTTCTCCTACACCAGGTGGGCGGCCATCGTCTCTCATCTGCTCGGAGGTTTCGAGAGCGCCGGCTACATTCACCGCACCGCCGCGGTTGTAATGTTCGGAGTATTCATTACTCACCTCGTGGCTCTCTACCGCCTTAAGAAAAAGGAACACACTTCTTGGCGCTCCCTGATCCTGGGCCCCGGCAGTATGGTTCCCAATCGTCAGGATCTCTCTGAGTTCATCGGCACCATCAAGTGGTTCATCGGATTAGGCCCGCGCCCTGCCTATGGCCGTTGGACGTATTGGGAAAAGTTCGATTATTTCGCCGTTTTCTGGGGGATCGCAATCATTGGATCAACCGGGCTCACCCTTTGGTTTCCGGTGTTCTTCACAAAATTTATTCCCGGGTCGTTCCTGAACGTAGCCACCATTGTTCACAGCGACGAGGCTCTGCTCGCTACAGGATTCATCTTTACCGTTCATTTTTTTAATACCCACTTGCGTCCCGAAAAATTTCCCATGGACATCACTGTCTTCACGGGACGCATGCCGCTGGAAGAATTGAAAAGAGACAAGCCCAGAGAGTACGAAGCGCTGGTCGCCAACGGAACTCTCGAAGATCACATGGAAGTTTCGTACCCTCCGATCGTGATCCGTACCATTCGAGCCTTCGCGTGGGCGGCGCTGGCAGTAGGTTTCAGTACCGTGCTGTGGATTATTTATGCCGTCATATTTGCGTACCAATAGGCTGTTGATTTTTTGCGGTAGAAGGACTTATAAAATGCATGCGATTCGGGTTGCCATTTTTTCTGTTGTCGTCATTGTGGCTTCAACGTTAGCCTTTGCCGCGCCCACCCCAAACAAAGGCACAGACAAAACCAGTAATCCAGATCAGGATTGTCTGGCATGTCACGGCCAAGCCGGGATGAAGTCCGACAAGGGCAAGAGCATCTCCATTGATCCAGTCAAGCATGCAGCCAGCGCCCACGCGATCCTGAGTTGCAGGGATTGCCACACTTCCATCAAAGAGTTCCCGCATCCGACCAAAGTGGTCCAGGTGCAATGTGCGACTTGTCATACAGATGAGGCCAAAGCCTTCCCCATGAGCGCCCACTCCGCGCTCGGCGAATCCGGATGCGCTTCGTGCCATGGCAGCGTTCACGAACTCACTACCGCCGACAAGTTGATGCCCGGAAAATGCGTGGAGTGCCACGCCGACGAGGTCAACGCGCTCGCCTCCAGCATTCACGGGCAGGCGGCGAAGAAAGGCGACCCTGACGCGCCACGATGCGTGTCCTGTCACGGCTCCATTCACGGCGTAACCGGTTCCAGCGAGCCTGACTCAGCCGTTGCGCGCAAGAATATGGCGGACACGTGCGCCAAGTGTCACAGCGATGCTGGTTTTTTGTCGCGGCATAAGATTCCGGTCGCGCACCCGGTGGAATCCTACAAACAGAGCGTTCATGCACGCGCCGTCGCGCTCGGCAAGGAAGCGGCGACCTGTTCCAGTTGCCACGGCAGTCACGACATCTATCCCGCGACCGACTCGCGATCGAGGGTCAATCACTGGAAGGTGCCGGAGACGTGCGCGCAATGCCATACGGAAATCGCCCGGCAATTCAACGGCAGCGTTCACGGAGAAGCGGTCAAGACGGGAGTGCGCGATGCTCCGGTTTGCATCGATTGCCATGGTGAGCACTTGATCATGGACCCGAAGAATCCCGCCTCGGCCGTAAATGCCAGGAATGTCTCGGAAGAGACCTGCGGCCGCTGCCATGGCGATCCGCGCCTCGCGCTGCGCTACGATTTGCCCTCCGACCGCCTGCCTTCTTATGCCGACAGTTATCACGGCCTCGCGCTAAAGGAGGGAAAACTCACCGCTGCTAATTGCGCTTCCTGCCACGGAGTTCACTCGATTCTTCGGTCGAGCGATCCACGGTCTACCGTCAACTCCGCGAACCTGGCCAAGACCTGCGGACAATGTCACCAGGGCGTGGCCGAAGCCAGGTTCAAGATTGGACCGGTGCACGTGCAAACCTCAACTGGCGCGGCAAGTCCGATCGTGCTGTGGATCCGCTGGACGTACTGGATCCTGATCCCGATGACACTCGGCTTCATGATTTTGCACAACCTGATCGACTTCGTCGCCAAGCTTATTCGCAAGCGTCCGCCGCACTCGAGCGGAGCGACGGTGACGCGAATGAATCGTAACTTCCGCATCGCGCACTGGGGAGTCATTCTCAGCTTCCCGACACTGGTCGTCACGGGCTTCGCATTGAAGTATCCGGACGCGGCGTGGGCGCAGCCGCTGTTGCTGTGGGAGCGCCACGCTGGATTCCGCGGCGGAGTGCATCGCAGCGCGGCCGTCCTTCTCGTTGCCGCGACTGTCTACCACATGATTCATCTTGCCATCGTCAAACGCGATCGCATGTTCCTGAAGGCGATGATGCCGCAATTCCGGGACGCGCTCGATCTGGTGCAGGTCTTCACCTACAACCTTAGGCTCACCAAAGTTGAACCGACCTTCCCCAAGATCAACTACGCGGAGAAGCTCGAATACCTCGCCTTCATGTGGGGAACCCTGGTGATGACCGTCTCCGGCCTCTTGCTCTGGTTCAACAATTTCACGCTGCGCTATTTTCCCAAGTGGGTATCGGACGCGGCCACAGCCGTTCATTACTATGAGGCGCTGCTCGCGACCTTCGCCATTCTGATCTGGCACTCCTACATGGTCGTCTTCGATCCGCTCGTCTATCCGATGGATACGGCATGGATTGATGGGAAAGTTCCCGCCGACCATTACCGCCATTCGCGTCCGGAGTATTACCGGGCATTAGAACGGGCGCACCTGATCGAGCATCCGGACGAGTCTGCGGGGTCCCATGAGGAACACGAAGCAACCGAGCCGCAGCACGATGAACCAATGGCGAAGAGGTAGGGTTGGTCGAATGCAGTTGCAGGCATCCATGCTTGCGCGTTCCTCGTGCAATGGTCGGTGCAGGGCCGTGGTTCCGGATGTGGCGAACATAAGGAGAACATGATACGATCTTCCCGCTATGGTGCGGCGGCCCGATCGCAACGGGATGTTACGCCCATTGTGCCACGCACACAGTTGGATCCCGGAATGTCAGGAGAAAAACCGCACGTAGCCGGAAGTGATTTCGTAAACAGCTCCCATCAATCTGGCGCCAGCCCTTATTGCGGTCTGGGCTTCCTCGGTCTCCAGAAGTTGATGCATCGACCAGCGAACATTGGCTTCGACGGCCGTGCTCAGTTGCTCCTCCACGGAAACTTGCGAGCTTACGTCCGGCAGTCCGGGAAGAATATTCTTGACCAATGTTCGGATGTGGCCGCGATGGTCACGGCCGCTCAGCTTGGTTTCCAGCGCTGCCTTTACTGCTCCGCATCCCTCATGACCGAGCACGACAAACAGGGGTGTGTGGAGATGCGCTTCTGCGTACCCAAGGCTGCCCTTAACTTCGGGCGAAATCACGTTTCCGGCAACGCGCACGATGAACAACTCTCCAAAAGCGGCATCAAAGATCAACTCGGGTGCAACCCGTGAATCGCTGCATCCTAAGATCGTCGCACAGGGGTGCTGAGCTTTGGCGAGGTCGGCAAGTGTTTCCTTGCACACAGTGGGGAACTTAGCCTCGCCCCGCATGAATCGCTGGTTGCCCTCGATTAACCTGCGCAGCTCTCGATCGGCCGGTGATGTAAGTTCTGAGGTGTGTGAAGATGTCATTGACGGTTGGTTCTTTGAAGTTTGTTCCACGGGTTTGGTACGCCTCTCTTCGTTCGACCTTCACGGGCGCTCGCAAACCGCGCCTGTCAGGGCTCCCGATTATAACTGTTGGAGGCCCCGTCAGAGACTAGCGAACAATGTGGGGAACTGCAGCCCCTCAACTGTCAAAAACAAGTTTTGCGCTCATTGACCCCGACAGGTCGTACTTGGAACTTCCGGAACGTTACGTCAACCCCAACCCACCGAGAATTGTGTCACTTCTTCCCAGGCTCGAACTTAAGCACTCCGTCGCCCGGCGGGATGGAGTTGCCCCAGGGTTCGTAAACCTGCTTTTCAGGATAGTCAGATCCTGGCCCGAGATAGGTGAAAGCGGCGAATACGAAGGGAACTCCCTGCGACTGCAACACCGAATTTTGATCGGTCACTTGCAGGTGCAGGTGAGCTGCAGTCGCGTTCCCACTGTTACCAAGGAGCGCGAGTACTTCTCCCCGGCGAACATGATCGCCGCTTCGCACCTTGATGCTTCCTCTTTGCAGATGGGCATAAGTGACGAAACGGTCTCGTGCAATCTGGAGGACAATGTGGTTTCCGTCAATGTTGTCGAGCGTTACCGGAGGTAGAACGCAGGGAGTGTTGTCGGGAAATTCGTCCACAACTTCCGTGATCTTCCCATCCGCCACGGCGAGAACTGGCTCTCGCCAGCCCCACCAATTCTCGTTCTTGCTCGCGTCGTCGTGATGAGTGTCGCCATTTGGTCCCACCTTGACCCAGTCAATGGCGAAGCGTTCCGGTGAGTAGATGTGCCCATCAATCGCGAAAATGCCGCGGCGGTGGTCCGAATCATTCGCCGGACCATGCCCAGCGAGCCAGATTCCCCCATCGAAGGGAGGGCTCAGGACTGGGACCGGATCGTGGTCTACAGGGACCGGAAAATCTTCCAGCGTTGCATCTCTGGTTTTTTCAGTTCCCGCTGGGGCTGACGAAAAAACCAGCTGGTGCCTGAGACTCGCAGGCACAGATTGGTTTGCCGGCAACTCGATCCACAGGAAGACAACGTTTCGACCGCCGGGATCGAGCGTTCGAGTATTACTGCTGCCCGCACTCGTAACGCCGGGTGTCATCATTATCGTTGGCGCTCCGATACGGATCATCGCAGTCGATAACTTCTCGCCTTTGAGAGTCGCATTTTCCCGCGTGCCGAAGATTGAAATCTGCTTCAGCATCAAGGGCACGACGTCGAAGTTCGTGAGATGAAGCTCGTAGACGAAGACTTTATTTTTGCCAATCATCACCGCAATGGGTGGCGACGGGCATGCCACCTCAACCCGCGGTCCACGTTCTCGCGCGAAACAAACGGAGAGCAATACCAAGGCAATGGAAAGAACAAAGCCCGTCCGCAACCGGCGCAACTCATTCTGACCAGATTTCTTCAAGAGGCGATCCTCCACGCCCTTTAAGACGTTGCTACTCGATTGGCGTAAGCAGGGCTCTCGTAAATTGGCCCGGACGGGACGTGGTTGGGATGGGCTATAATGGCGCGCGAAATGAGCCTAACCTCTGGCACCAGGCTCGGCCCTTACGAAATTGTTGCGCCGCTGGGAGCAGGCGGCATGGGCGAGGTGTACCGCGCCCGCGACACGCGGCTCGGACGCGACGTTGCAATCAAAGTGTTGCCAGAGATGCTGGCTAGAGACGCCGACCGACTGCGGCGTTTCGAGCAGGAAGCACGCACGATTGCGGCGCTTAACCATCCGAACATTCTGGGAATTCATGACATTGGTGCGCACGACGGCGCGCCCTTTCTGGTCAGCGAATGTCTGGAAGGACAAACGCTGCGGGAGAAGCTCAGATCGGGGCCGCTGCCGGTGCGGCTCGCAATCGAATACGCGCTCGGCATAGCGCATGGACTCGCGGCGGCACACGAGAAAGGGATCGTGCACCGCGATCTGAAACCGGAGAACGTGTTTGTCACACGCGATGGGCGGGTTAAAGTGCTGGACTTCGGGCTGGCGAAGCTGGTGAGACCGGAGGAAAGCCGCGAAACTGTAGTGACGCTGACGAGTCCGGGGACTTTGCCGGGCGTGGTGATGGGCACTGTCGGCTACATGTCGCCGGAGCAGGTGCGGGGCGAACCGTGCGACGGGCGATCGGACATTTTCAGTTTCGGTGCAGTGTTGTACGAGATGCTCACCGGCAAACGCGCCTTCAAACGCGAGACGTCCGCAGAGACGATGACCGCAATTTTGCGCGAAGAGCCGCCGGAGTTGAACGGCACCAACTGGCAAGGTCCGCCCGCACTGCAACGGATTCTGGTGCGATGCCTGGAAAAGAATGTTGAGAGACGGTTCCAGTCGGCCAGTGATCTGGCGTTCGCTATTGAATCGTTGACTGCAACGTCGGCGGGAACGTCGACGGCGAAGATTGTGCCGCAGCCGAAGTCATGGCGGCCGTGGCTACCCTGGGTCGTAACCGCTCTTCTGCTGGTGGGAACTGCAGTCTGGGAAATGGTTCGGCCGGCGGCTGCACCGCTCAACCCGCTCGAAAAGGCGCATTTCGCGCGCCTGACCGACTTCGAGAGTGTTGAGGCCGCGATCTCCCCGGATGGCAGGTTCGTCGCTTTTATCTCTGATCATGACGGCCCCTTCGATGTATGGCTCAGCCAGGTGGGCACCGGACGCTTGATTAATCTGACGCAAGGTAAGGCAGGCCCGTTACCCGGGCCTTTACGAAGTGTCGGTTTCTCGGGCGACGGCTCGGAGATTTGGCTGGGCGGCGGTGATGTGGGGCTGCGGCTGCGGCTCTTGCCCCTGACGGGAGGTGCGCCACGTTTCTTCCTTGGCGAGGAGACCGCCAACCTGGCTTGGTCACCGGACGGCGAGCGGATTGTTTATCACACCTTCACTAATGGCGACCCTATGTTCGTGGCCGACCGCGATGGTGCGAATGCTCGGCGCATATTCGGGGACCAGCCCGGGATTCACAACCATTATCCAACTTGGTCGCCTGACGGCCGTTGGATCTATTTTGTTCATGGCACTCCATCGACAAAGGAGATGGATCTATGGCGCATAGAACCTGACGGCGGACACGCAGAGCGCCTCACCCAACGCAATACAGATATCGCTTATCCCACGCCGGTGGGCAATGACACCGTGTTCTACGTGGCGCATGATGGCGACGGCTCCGGGCCGTGGCTGTGGGCGTTTGATCTGAAACGGAAGGACTCACGGCGCGTGAGCATCGGTCTCGAGCAATATACGTCCGTACAAGCCAGCGCGGACGGCCATAAGCTGGTGGCCACTATCAGCAATCCCGTTGCCGGGCTTTGGAGCATTCCGATTCTGAATCGACCCGCCGAAGAACGCGACGTGAAACCGTTTGCAGTACCCACCGTGCGCGCTCTGGCGCCTCGTTTTAGCGGCTCGTCGCTCTTTTATTTATCTTCTCTCGGGACGGGGGACGGACTGTGGCGCCTGCGCGATGGACAGGCGACTGAGGTATGGAAGGGCGCCGATGGTGCGCTACTGGAAACGCCCGCTGTTTCGCCGGATGGAGGTCGCGTGGCCATCGTGCTCCGGCGGAACGGGAAACGCCAACTGCATATTCTCTCTTCAGACGGTGCCGAACTCCAGCCTATCGCGGAGGGAATTGTCGCCCAGGGCTCGAGTTGTTGGTCGCCGGATGGCAAATGGATTGTCACTGGTGGCAGCGACGCCAGCGGTGCCGGCCTTTTCAAGATTCCATTGGAGGGTGGATCGCCAGTTCGCTTGGTTAGCGGGCCGGCGCTCAATCCAGTCTGGTCGCCGGATGGAAGCCTGATCGTATACGCGGGTACGAATGTGAGCACCTTCGCTCCACTCCTGGCCGTGCGTCCGGATGGAACCAGAGTCGAATTGCCCCATATCAGTTTGCGGCGCTTGGGCGAGCACGTGCGCTTCTCGCCGGATGGCAAGAATCTGATCTACATGCAGGGACTGCTCGCGTCACAAGACTTCTGGCTGCTCGATCTCGCGTCCATGAAGTCGCGCCCACTCAGCCGGCTGCAAAACCGGGCCACTATGCGGACCTTCGACATCACCAGCGATGGCAAACAGATCGTGTTCGACCGCTTACGCGAAAACTCTCAGGTCGTCATGATCGACCTTCCGAAAGAATAGCGTTAGTCGATAAAATATTTCGAGGGCCATATGAGAGTGAGATTCGCAGTGGCAGCGGCAGGGACGATGATAAGTCTCGCATTAACGATGACGGTCGCAGCTCAGAAAGAGATGCGCATGGTCCATGCCAAAGGTTCTTTCGACGTCAAGATGACTCCAGCCGAAGCAACCGACTTCGAGAAGGCGAACGACATCACTCGGTTCACATCCGACAAGGCTTGGCACGGTGACTTTGAAGGCGTCAGCCGGGGAGAAATGATCACCGGCTCGACCGCGAGCACCGGCTCCATGGCTTACGTTGCGATTGAGCGCATGACCGGCAAGCTTAACGGCCGGCAGGGTAGTTTCACCTTCGCGCACCGCGCCAGCATGATGAAGGGCGATGCTCCCTCGGCGGGGGAGCTGAGTGTGTTGGTTGTACCGAATTCCGGCACTGGAGAACTGACCGGACTCACTGGTTCGCTCATGATCCATATCGACGCCCAGGGCAAACACACTTGGACCTTCGATTATTCGCTCCCTTAGCCGTGCTCGTGTGCCCTTGCGGCGATTGCATCCGTTCGCCGTCGGCAGTACAGTTGAGAGGCTCTCACGATCTCCCGCCTCC
The DNA here is from genome assembly GCA_963800565.1 of uncultured Acidobacteriaceae bacterium. Classification (GTDB taxonomy): domain Bacteria; phylum Acidobacteriota; class Terriglobia; order Terriglobales; family Acidobacteriaceae; genus Acidiflorens. The sequence continues at coordinate 176,870 of CAWDBM010000003.1, read as the reverse complement.
TCATTCCTCACATTGGTTTGCGCGCAATTGCTGCAGTGTCAGTGCAACTAAAGGCGGTGCTTCGGTCGGTACCACAATATGTGGTGTTTTATTACTTGACCCGTCCCGGCATTCGCCATTAGAGTTGGTCAAAAGCGTGGGTGACGTTCTTGGTTCCGGACGGCATCGAACGATAGATGGCACGATTATTACCAGCGGGAACCTAGGCAGTTAACAGCAACCGTTAATCGTCGAACCCGCGATTTGCAGCGCACTCCAGCCAGCGCCAACCGAGTCTGCGGACCGACGTCTGAACGTCTGCCCACGAAGGAGTTACTTTGCTCAAGCTCAAGAAGCTGCAAATTCTGGGATTCAAATCGTTCTGCGATCGCACCGAACTGAAGTTTCACGGCGAAGGCATCGCCGCCATCATCGGCCCGAATGGCTGCGGGAAATCGAACATCGCCGACGCGATCTCGTGGGTGCTTGGCGAGCAGTCCGCCAAATCGCTGCGCGGCTCGCGCATGGAGGATGTCATCTTCTCCGGCACGCGCGACCGCAACCCCACAGGTATGGCCGAAGTGTGCCTGACATTGATCGACCCTGAAATTTACGGCGGCCCCGATACGAACGCGCCCACCGAGATTGAGATTCAAGATGAGCTGCCGTCGGAATCCGACTGGGATGAAACTGAGTTGCGCGCCCACGCCGCCGCAGAGACCGAGCGCGCCGTCGAAGAGGCTCAACCCGGAAAAACCGAAGAAGTTGAAGGCGGGGCTGTCGCGGCAGTGGCAACCGACATTTCGTCCGCTGAAGGAATCGCCGAGATGGCAACTAGCGAAACGCCCATTCACACGATGGCGGCAGTTGCCGGTCCGCAAGTGGTTTTGAAAATCCGCCGCCGCAAGTTTAACCAGCAGCAACATCATGCTGGAGAAATCTCCGTAACCCGCCGGCTATTTCGCAGCGGTGACAGCGAGTACCTGCTCAATGGAAAACTCTGCCGCCTGCGCGATATTCAGGAATTATTCATGGGTACCGGCCTGGGACCGGAATCCTACGCGCTGATCGAACAAGGACGCATTGGCCAGATCCTGAGCAGCCGTCCCACTGATCGCCGCAACATTATTGAAGAAGCGGCCGGCATTACGAAATTCAAGACGAAGAAGCGTCTTGCCGAGGCGCGCCTCGAAGACGCCAAAACCAATCTCAACCGCGTCAACGATATTTTTGAAGAAGTTACGCGGCAGATGAATTCGCTCAAACGCCAGGCCAGCAAGGCCGAGCGTTATGCGAAGCTGCGAGACGAGATGCGCGCCAAGCTGCGGATTGTTCTCGCCAGCAAATTCTCCCAGATGGATCAGGAGAGCATCGCGCTCGAAACGCAGATTAGTCAACTAGCCGAAGAGATTCGCCAGCAGACGGAAAGCGTGCAGCAATCCGAAGCTGAACACTCCGAGCGCACGCAACGCGGCTACGCCATCGAAACCGAAACGCGGCAAAATCGGGAGCGCCTCAATCAAATCTTGATCGAAAGCGATCGCGGCAAAGCGCGCATTCGCACCAATGAAGAACGCTGCGCTGAACTGATCGTGCGCACGGCATCGGCGGAGGCGGAGTTCGCACAGGCCCAAACGCGGCTCGCAGCACTCGAAGAGGAACGGAACGGGCATCAGCAAGTGCTCGACTCGGCAGTCGCAGATCTCGCCGCAGCCCAGCAAGAGTACGAGCTGAGCCAGAAGGAGACAGCTCACGCTGCTATCAATCTTGCGCTGCTCGAAAGCGAGCAGGAGTCGCACCGCGCGGCCATTCTTGAGGCGGTCGGCGGAGCTTCCAATCTTCGTAATCAGCTCACGCAATCCGAAGAGCGGCTGGCGGGCGTAGGCCGCGAAGAGCAGCGTCTGCGCGCCGAGATGGCCAACGCCTCGTCACAATCTGAAACTTTTGGCGGACAGCGCGGCCAGATAGCTCTTGAATTCGAAAGCGTGTCGCAGCGCGCTAGCGGCTTGGCAGTGGAGATCGCGAGCCTGCGCGAGACGCTCGAAAGCAAACGCGTGGCCGAGAGCGAAGACAAGAAGTACCTCGACTCTCTGCGCTCGGAGTACGCGACGGCGCTTGGGAAAAAAGGTTCGCTCGAAGCGGTTATCGCGGAGCACGGCTATTCCACCGAATCCGTGCGGAGGCTTTTTCAATCGGGCGCTATGCAGGGCGGAAACACTCCGGCTGGCGTGCTTGCCGATTTTCTCGAAGTTGAGCCGCGCTACGAGCGCGTCGTCGAAGACTTCCTGCGCGACGAGCTTAACTTTGTCGTGGTCAAGTCGTGGGATGCGGCCAACGAAGGCCTGCGCCTGTTGCGCTCCGACGTCGATGGGCGCGCAACTTTTCTCGTGCATCCGGAAGACTCGCAAGCGAAGTTTTCGTTTCTTGCAGATGAGAGCCATCATTACTCTCCGCTGAACGACACTGTCCTGCCGCTGAAAAATTCGATTCGCGTGCTGAATGGGTTTGGCAAATCGCTCGAAGTGATTCTGCCGAAGCTGGGCAATGGATACATCGTGCCTGATCCCGCAGTGGCGCGCGAACTCGCGCTCTCCAGCCCTGACGCGTTCTTTCTTTCGCAGACTGGAGAATGCTTTCACAACGTGACCGTCACTGGCGGCAAGCAGCGTAGCGAGGGGCCGCTGTCGATGAAGCGCGAGTTGCGTGATGTGCTGCGACTCTTAGAAGAACTCGAACGCGCCCTGCGCGAAAAAGAAATATTGGCGCTCACCTTGGCGCGCGAAATCAAGGACCACGCTTCTTTGCTCGATCGGCTGGAAGAAGAAAAGCGCGAAGCGGAAAAGCAGGCGATGACCTCCGGACATTTGCTCAAACAGCTCGACGGTGAAATGTCGCGCGTGCGCGATCGGATCGCCGTCAGCGAACGCGAGCTGCAACGGCTGGCCGCAGAACGACAGGAGCAAGAAGGCATGATTGCGTCGCGGCAAATAGAACTCGCGACCGTGGAAGAAACTCGCGCGCGATTCGAAACTTTGCTTGCCGCTGGCCATGACCGCCTTGCCACTCTACGCAACCACCGCGACACCGCTGCAGAAAGTACCTCGCAGCGCGCAGCCCGTGTGGCTACCCTCGAAGAACGCCACCGTTCGGCGACGTCATTGCTGCAGCGCATGGAAACCCTGGTTGCGGAAATGCGCGAAAGGGCGGGCGTTCTGCAGACGCAAATGGAGTCGGCGAGCGCCGAAATGACGCAGCGCCAGAACGAGAGTGTGCAACTGGCCGCGCAAATTCTAGAGTTCGAATCTGAGCGTAACGCGGGCGAAGCGCGTGAAGGCCTTCTGCAACTCGAATTAGAGCAAGTGCGGACGCGACTCGCTGAGATTGACGAACTGCTGCACTCCACGCGCCAGCAACTCGATTTGGCGCGCGATCGCCGCGGTGAATTATCAGCCGCAGCGGCGAAGCTGCAATCCGACCTGCAACACCTCGCCGACACTTGCTTGAACGAACTAAGCGTCGAGCGGCCGATCCTGATGGCCGACGCGACTATAACGTTGGTAACAGGAGACGAGCTCGCCGCCGAAGATCAGGCGCACCGCGAAATGCGCGCCCGACTCGATGGGATGGGGCCGGTCAACATGATGGCGCTCGAAGAGTACAAGGAAACGGCGGAGCGGCACGAATTCCTCGCCACGCAACGGAAAGATCTGCTCGATGCGATCTCCGATACGGCAGCGACTATTCGCGAGATCGATCAAGTGTCGCGGCAGAAATTTGAGGAGGCCTTCAACAAGATTAACGAAAACTTCCAGGCCACCTTCCGCAAACTGTTTGGCGGCGGGCATGGATTCATGCGGCTCACCGACCTCGAAAACAGCGCGGAGAGCGGCATTGACGTGGTGGCGTCGCCTCCCGGGAAGAAGCTGCAGAACGTGTTGCTGCTCTCCGGCGGCGAAAAGGCGCTCACGGCGCTTGCCCTGCTGGTTGGCATCTTCCAATACACGCCGAGCCCGTTCTGCATTCTTGACGAGGTCGATGCTCCGCTCGACGAATCGAACATCACGCGCTTCACCGAACTGGTGCGCGAGATGAGCGTGCAGACACAGTTCATTCTGATCACGCACAGCAAGCGGACTATGAGCATCGCGCCCGTGCTTTATGGCGTGACCATGCAGGAGCCGGGCGTGTCTAAGCTGGTGTCGGTGCGGTTCGGGGCGGCGTAAGCACGCCAATCCTTGGGCGAGCAGCGACTTAGAGGGACGAAAACGCCACATTGGACAAAAATCGTGGGTACGTGATGCATCTTACCTGCCCTATATTTCTGGCTTTTATATTTAGGTCCTGAGTCTTGGCTCGCAAGTTATCCGGCGAAGCCTTTCATGGTTTTGACAGGAGTCTTGTGCGCCATTCCATTGTCTATTGTGGTGGCGGAGCGCGGTTCCCGAATTTGGTATGTGGTTAGTGCCGTATCGATCGGGACTCTTCTCTTCGTGGGTTTCCGATTGCATTGATTCTGTAGGAGTCCGAAGATGTGCTCCCGCCGGCATAAACAGGTAGCCAAGTCTCCGCGAGGAACCACACATTTGGATGCCCTCTACAGTTCGCATACAACTGATGTATCATGTATACATTATGTCTGAGTCCGCCGTTCTCACCCTCCGCCTCGACGCCAAACTAAAAAAACAGCTGGACCGTATATCGAAGTCTATGAACCGCACCCGCTCCTTCGTAGCTGCCCAGGCGATCCAGGAATACGTTTCCGTGAATGAGTGGCAAATCGCCGAAATCAAGAAAGGCCTGGCCGAGGCCGACGCCGGTGACTTTGCCACCGAGGAGGAAGTGCAGCGGGTGCTGAAGAAGTGGACGCGTCGTGCGCGTTGAGTGGCTGCGAGCAGCGATCAATAATTTGGATGCTTTGGCGGAGTATATCGCGCGCGACAATCCCGCCGCTGCCGAAAGAACCGTTGCGGCAATTCGGAGTGCGGTAGAAGATCTCGAGCGGTTCCCATCTTCAGGTCGTCCCGGTCGGATATCTGGCACTCGCGAATTGGTTGTCTCGGGAACGCCGTACATAGTTCCTTATCGCGTGCGCGGCGACATCGTGCAGTTGATCCGTGTCTTTCATGCCGCCCGAAAATGGCCCAGCCATTTTTAAACCACTGCAGTGTGCTATCTCCTTCCGTCATTCGTTCTTGACGTGCGCACGTTTTCTTGCTTGCAAACGGCGAAATCCTCCCGCCTTTTTTTCCAGAGCCTTCCTCAGTTTTTCCACACCACGATCTTCCGAGAATCTGCACCAGGCGCGGCTTCTGGCTTACACTGGAACTGTCAACCATTTTCTTTTTGCTGCTCGCCGCTTGACCACCCGCGCGTGATTGAAAGCGTTGACAAATTCTTGGCGAAGGCTAGAATACGCAGAGTTTTTTACTGGTGAATATACTGATGAGCCCCGAAATTCTTGACTCCGTTCTGCTCCACACCGATTACCCCGAATTAGAGTTGCATGCCAGCGGCAAGGTGCGCGACGTCTACAACCTTGATCAGGACCACTTGCTGTTTGTGGCTACCGATCGCATCTCTGCTTTCGATTACGTGCTCGCGACTGGCATTCCGCACAAGGGACGCGTGCTCACGCAGATTTCGCTGTTCTGGTTCGAGTTCCTGAAGGACATTGTCCCCAACCATTTTGTTACCGCCGACGTAAACAAGTATCCGGCGGTGATTCGCAGTCACGCCGACGAACTCCGTGGGCGCTCGATGATGGTGATGCGCGCCGAAATGTTTCCTGTCGAGTGCGTGGCGCGCGGCTATCTTTCGGGCTCGGGCTGGAAGGAATATCAGGCGTCTGGCTCGGTATGCGGCATCAAACTGCCGTCGGGTTTGAAAGAATCCGACCAGTTGCCGGAGCCGTTGTTCACGCCGGCGACCAAGGCGACCACCGGTCATGACATTAATATTTCTTTTGAGGAAATGTGCAAGCTCGTCGATCCCGAATTGAGCCGCCAGTTGCGCGATCTCACCTTACGTATTTATAAAAAGGCCGCCGACTACGCTGCGCAGCGCGGCATCATCATCGCCGACACCAAGTTTGAGTTTGGACAAACCGCCAAGGGCATCACGCTGGCGGATGAAGTTCTTACCCCGGATTCTTCGCGCTTCTGGCCGGCCGACAGCTATCAACCGGGCAAGGCGCAGGATTCTTACGACAAGCAGTATGTGCGGGATTACCTTGAGGAAATTCGCTGGAACAAGCAACCGCCCGCGCCATCCCTCCCCCATGGAGTGGCACTGCGGACGAGCGAGAAGTATCTCGGGGCATATCGCCAGTTGACAGGACGCGAGTTGGAGATTTAGCGGCGTGCGCTGGTGTCATTGAATTCGATTTGGGAAATTCGGATCCGGTGAACCATGAGCATCGAAAGTATGATCATCGAATCATGATCATGGAACCATGAGCATCGCCGACTGGATTATCCTCGGCTTCCTGGTTTTCTCCGTCGCTGGGGCGGCGATTGAAGGTTTTTTTCGCGAGGCCTTCAATCTGGCCGGCTTGGCTGTCGGATATTTGCTGGCTGCCTGGCAGTATCCTCGCCTGGCGGCTTGGTTCGCGCCTCATTTGAAATCGCCTTGGCTGGGCGAAATTGCCGGGTTCCTGATTATTTTTTTTGCTGTGCTGATCGTGTTTGGCTTTGCCGGTCGAATTGCGCAATGGGCGATGAAGAAAGCCGGTCTAAGCGCGATTGACCGGGTCCTGGGCGCGGTTCTTGGTTTGTTGCGCGGCGTGCTGGTGGTGGCAATCGTGCTTACCGCGATGACTGCGTTTGCGCCGGCGGCCAGGTGGCTGGAGGGATCGCAACTGGCTCCATATTTTCTGGTGGGCGGAAGAGCAGCGATCTGGCTGGCACCCTCGGAATTGCGGCAACGTTTTTACCAGGGCTTGGATTCGTTGCGGCACGTGCATTCGGCGACCGAGAAGGTGCAAATGGGGCCGACGTTGCCGTTGCAGTAAATGCACCGAGCCATTAGGCGGCGCAAACAGCTTTCGATTATTTGTAAGGAACGCAAGACCGGCAGCAGGGCATGCATTCGGGCGTGCTGCTGCCGCATGAGTGACAACGCGCCTTGGCGCGGGATTTGAAAATTTGAGCTACGCCACGGGCTGTTCGGTTCTCGGCCTGTGGAAACGAGGCGGCGCGTGAAAGATCAATTGGAAGCCCTTATTCTGCAGATGTACAAGAGCAACATCCTCTACTCGGAAGCGGTTCGCGAGTTCAAGAAGCGGTTCATCATCACCGTGCTGGAAGAAAATCGCGGTAACCAGTGTAAAGCCGCGCGGCAACTGGGCATGCACCGCAACACGCTCAGCCGCACCATGCAGGAACTTAAGATTGATGTTCGACCGCTGCGCGCCGGGGCCAAACGCCCGCCTCGCAGTGCGCGCCCGCTCTCGCTGGATAGAAAACAAGTTCGCTAGTTTGACGCCAAGCGTGAGAAACACAACCGGAATTGCAGAGCTTTCACGGTGAAAACAAAAGGGCGATCCGGGGAAGGATCGCCCTAATAACGAACCCTCGAAAGCTACTTCACTGCGCCGGCTTGCGATGAACAGGGGCTGGCTTCGGTTTCGCTTTCACCAGCAACGCCCCCTGGTCCATCGTCATCACAAACGGCTTGGCAACGTAGGAGACGGGCGTTCCTTCGAACTGAAAATCCGAGTCTTCCTTGGGCATATCTTTTTTCGGGATCGCGGCCATCATGGTTAGATCAATATCGGCCTTTTTGGCGTCGATGTCGTCCTGACTGCCCGCCAGTTGCATCTTGCTCGAAGATTCGATGCTGATGATGTGGGCCTGCATCTGGAGCGGCTTGCCCTTAAGAGCGGTCCATACTTTGTCGGCGTCCTCCGGTGTTCCTTCGGAGAGAACCAGTTGCCATTCTGCGAAGCTCATCTCCTCGACCTTCTTGCTTTTGACGAGGTCGGCTGCCTGTTGCGCCGGGGTGGGCGGCACATACTTCGTGATCGCGAAATTCGCGGGCGGTTCCGTCGCTGTCGCCGTCTGCGTCAGCAAATCGCTCCATCCATCCTCAGCGCCGTGATATTTGACGTAACGGCTCTTGCCGAATTTCGCAATCTGATCCTTGCCCTGGCCCTGCGCCAGATTTGAAGCGCGCGCAATAAAGAAGAGTCCTTCCGGGTCGCTTTCCGCCGCTCCGGGAGCGAGATCGGCGAGCGCCAGGTCGTAAATCTCGAGAAGATTTGCCGGATCGCCCTGCACTGCAGCGCGTAGATATTTCTCGGCATTGGCGTAGTCTTTCGCCTGATAGGCTGCGATGCCGGCGGCGCCGTTGAAAATTCCGGCGGTCTGCGTTTTCAGTTTGTCCCAGTCAGCTTGTGGTGTGTCATAGGGGCGCGCCGCCGTCTGCAGGCACTGCAATCCTTTCTGACCAGCCTGGCCGGCATCGGCAAAATTTTGTTGCGCACTCTGGCCCGCCGTCGCCATTGCCTGTTTCGAGTAAGCGACGAGCGCCAGCGCCCGTATGTTGCACGGGTTCACGGCCAGGACCTTCCCCGCCGTCTCCAGCATCTTCGGCGCATTGCCGGTTTGCTGATAGGCAATCATCAGATATTCCAGCGACTCTTCCTTCATCACCGTGTTCGGATACTGGGTGAGAAAGGCTTCCAGTCCGCTGATCTTTGCAGCCGGATCCTTCTGCTCGACCGCGCCTACGTAAGCGTTATATTCGGCCGGATCCTTAATCTCTTTTTTCTGCTGAGCGGGCGCGGCAGCGGCTGGTGGCGTAGCAGGTGCGGCGGGTTGTGGCGACTGCGCGGGCGCGGAATTTGGCTGCGACGCGGTTTGTGCGACGGCGGTAACGGCTGCTACCAGCAACATCGCGAGAATGATCTTCTTCATTCCTATGGCTCCTTAACTCTTCGGGAAAGCTGGAGTTGACCTCGCGCCCTAGTCGACACAATCGCCGAAACGATCATGATGCCGGGCTTGCACCATGACGTACCCGATGCCCACACTTGTAGTGCGCACATCGTCTAGACTATCGCCTGGCTTACTGGTCTAGCTTAACTCGACGGGTCCCGAAACTCATGTGCCTGTCGATGTCCTGCGGCTCAACATTATTCCGGTGAGCGGATTATAAGGATGTCCTCCGGCTAAGGCAAGCGGCTTGCCCACTTCATCCCACTCCGCCGGTTCATTGGCCGGAAGTACCACTGCATCTAGACTCGTTCCAACCGGTTTCTTGGATGCAAGATCAGGCCGCAACGCAAAACAAAATAACGCTGCGAATGAAAACCACCGCACCAGTAGAATAGCGAAGTCATAGCGCTAAATCGCTTTCGCCAGGAGTCATCCCCGTTGACTACAATCGCATCCACCATGCAACCGCTATCAGGTCAGGTCGCGGTGATTACCGGCGCTGGGCGCGGCATCGGCCGGGCTATTGCCATGAAACTCGCCGATCTCGGCGCCCACACGATTCTTTGCGGACGCTCGCGCTCGCCCCTCGAAGAAACAGCGGCCGCGATCGAACAGAACCGACGCCAGCCAGATTCCGAGAAAAGCGCAGCAACAAGCACCGTGATCCTCTGCGACATCACCGATCTTGCTTCGGTCGATGCTCTTGGCGCGCAAGTCGAGCGCACCTTCGATCGGCTCGACATTCTCGTCAACAACGCGGGAATTGGCAGCTTTAACGGACCGCTCTACGAGCTCGCGCCTGAAAACTGGGACACAGTGCTGAACACGAACCTGCGCGGCGTTTACTACTGCATTCGCAGCCTCGCGCCCCTGATGATCAAAACGCACGGCGGACACATCATCAACATCTCCTCCCTGGCCGGCAAAAACGCGCTGCCCAATGGAGCCGCCTACGCCGCCTCGAAGTGGGGATTGAACGGCCTAACCTACTCGGTGGCGGAGGAGCTGCGAGGCTATGGCATTCGCGTCGCGGCGATCTGCCCCGGCTCAACCCACACCGAGTTCAGCCCCCATGCCGGCATGAACACGGAGAAAATGCTGCAGGCCACCGACGTAGCCCACGTGGTAGCCATGTTGGTGACGCAGGCTCCGCAATCCTTCGCCAGCGAAGTGCTGCTCAGGCCGACGCAGAAGCCGTAGCGTTAGTTGTCGTTAGCTTTGTGGATGAGTTCGTAGCGCGATTCTGTCCGCGTCAGTCTTTAAACAAATTGTCAAACGCCGCGCGGGCGTCATTCGGACGCTGACTGGGCTTGCTCGATGTTTCTTTTTCCACCATCACGCGGATGGAAAAAAACGAGCAATCGTTCTTCTTATCCTTGGGCGAGATTCGTGCCGGGATCGGCTGATTGCATTCGAAGCGGCTCGCGGGATCGAAATGTTCGCACTGTTTGCAGGCGTGCAGCGCGAAACCGCATTTCGAACATACTCCGACGGGGTCGGTTAGATTCTGCAGCAATGCTCCACATTCGGCGCAGCGGGAGACGGTGCGCGTTCCCGGCATGTTGATGGGGCGCGGGCCAAAGGTATTTTCTTTTTTCGGCGGCGCGGATTTGTCGAAATCTTTTTTCTTCGCGCCGCCGGAATCCTGATATCCGCGCTGCCGATACTTGCGGTCGGACAAAAGGTGCCTCCTCGAAAACGCCTCATTCTCCGCCTTTGGCGCCTCCCGCACAAGAGTTTCTTTCGCACAGGGCAGCAACCCTAACCATGAAAGCCTGCTCTAACCTGAGTTCGGCGATCTGGGGCGCGGTGAATTGTCTTTCACATATCGCGGTGCTACCATCCGAAGTGTTGAGAAAGAAGTATTGAGAAAGTATTGGAGGAGGGTGTGATGGCGGATAACGATAGCAACAGTTTCTTGTGGTTCCTCGCAGGACTCGGGGTGGGAGCAGTGGTGGGCGTATTGTATGCTCCGCGAGCGGGCGATGAGATGAGAGAGGTAATTCGGTCCAAGGCTCAGGAAGGCGGTGAGAAAGCGCGCGAGCAGGTGCGCAAGGCGCGCGAACAGGCGAACGACTGGGTCGATCGCGGACGCGACGTGCTCAACCAGCAGAAGGAGCAATTCCGCAGCGCTTACGAGGCGGGGCGACAAGCCTATAACGAGACGACGACGGCAACGCCGGATCACGCCAAGAATATCTAGCGTCGGATCGAAATTTACAGGTTTGAGCGGGGGCGTCGCTTCGGCGCCACCCTACATTCTTGAAAATTGAAAACGCCTCTCCGCCACGATCCCAATGGCAGCAGGAGCAATTATGGATGACAATCTCCTAAGATATTTTATTTTTGTGACCGGCTTTGCGGTGATACTGCAGGCCTTGATTATGGTGGCCCTCTACTTCGCCGTACGCAAGAGCTCGGCCAAGATGGAAGCTCTGGCCACGGAAGTGCGCGGAAAGGCGCTGCCCGCGATCGATTCAGTGCAAAGTCTCGTCGTCGACCTGCGGCCCAGAATTGAGACGATCTCGGTCAATGTTGCGGAATCGACGAATCTGGTGCGCAATCAACTGGCACGCATCGACGCTACGCTCACCGATGCGCTTGATCGTACGCGGCTGCAAGTGATTCGCGCCGACGAACTGCTGAATCGGACGATGGACAAAGTGGAAGACACAACCGAGATCGTGCATAAGACGGTGGTGTCTCCGCTGCGCCAGGTCAACGGGCTGATGACCGCGCTCACCACGGGACTCGAAGTTTTTCTGGGGCAGAAGCGACGCCATCCGAAAAACGGTGGAAGCGGCGGGCCGCAGGATGAGATGTTTATTTAAGGATGTGCGGTCGAGATGGTTGGACGGGGTCTTAACCCCGTCCGAGTTTAAACCTGCATCACCTTCTTCGCGTTATTCTTCTTCGCCTCCCTGCACTTTTTCGCTCTTCACATCGGGCACGTAGATAGGGCGAATATTTTGCTCGGCCGCGAGTTTCTGGAAGTTCGTGATATCCGCGTTCCTAACCTCATCCCAATGCGCCAGTAATTCATCGGTCTGCTTTTTTAGTTTGTCGAATTCCTGATATTCGGCTTCCGTCGGGGCGGAATCGGCGAAGCCCGCCACTCCCATGGACAGAAATGCAAGCTTCGCATCGATTCCCGGTGCATAAGCCAAGGAATCTTCGCTGGCAGTGATTTTGAAATTGATCAGCGGATCGCGAACCGCAATCAGCTTGGCATCCAGCGCGCTCGCACCATTGAACAATGCTTTCGACGAGTCGCCCGGTACGAGGCGTTTCTTCAGTCCAGCTAGTTGTTCGCGGACGTCCTGGATCTGGTTCACCGCATCGTAGACGCGTTTCAACTGCTCGCGCAGATCCATCTGCAGTTTGAACTGCTTCTCCAGATCGGCCTGCGATGTGGTCACCCGCGGATCGATCTTCACTTCGAATGAAGCGGTTTGGGTTTTACCCTTCGCCGTCAGGCGCACTTGATAGTTGCCGGGCACCGCCAGTGGGCCTTTCGCGCCCTCCCCGTACTCCCACAGGTAATAATTAGGGACGCGATTTGCCTCTTCGTAGCGCAGGTCCCAGACGAAGCGATTCAAACCATCTTCCGGCTTGATCTCTTTCTCGCGCTTCTTGTCGTCGGGGTCGAGCGGTTCATCGAGCGGCTCGGATTTGTTGCTCGAATAGCTTCGAACTACGTTGCCCGCTGCATCCAGAATTTCAACTTTCACTTCCTGCTTCGTTTCCGGTTTGGGCGCCTGCTTGAGATAGAAATAAATTACCGCGCCATTCGGCGGATTCTTTCCGTCGAACGATAATTTCGCCGGAGCCTCGCCAGTGTGTACGCGATAGGCGGTCGCAGGTTTGTAGAGATGCACCTCCTCCGCTGCCACCGAATCGGCGAACTGCCGAAGCGGCGAAACGTCGTCGAGGATCCAGAAGGATCGCCCATGCGTCGCCAACACCAAATCATCATTCTTAACGACGAGGTCATGCACCGGCGTGAGCGGAAGATTATTTTGCAGCGAGCGCCAATGGCCGCCATCGTCAAACGAAACGAATACGCCGCGCTCGGTTCCGGCATAGAGCAGACCCTTCTTCTTCGGGTCTTCGCGCACCGCGCGCACAAACGCCCCATCGGGTATGCCGGTCGTGATGCGAGTCCAGGTCGATCCGTAATTCGTGGTCTTGTAGATATAGGGTGCCAGATCATCGTTCTGATGCCGATCGATGGCAACGTAGGCTGTGCCGGCGTCATGCGGAGAGGCTTCGATCAAACTGATGCGGCTCCAATCCGCCACATCTTTCGGCGTGACGTTCGACCAACTCTTGCCTTCGTCGCGCGTGACCTGAATCAATCCGTCGTCGGTGCCCGCCCAGATCAGGCCTTTCGCCACGGGCGACGGAGCGATCGAAAAAACTGTGTCGTAATATTCCGTGCCAGTGTCGTCAATCGTGATCGGGCCGCCCGACGGTTGCTGTTTCGATTTATCGTTGCGCGTCAGGTCGCCGCTGATTGCATCCCAATGCGTCCCACCGTCAGAAGTTTTGAAAATTCGCTCGCCTCCGTAGTAGATCGTGTTGGGGTCAAACGGCGAGGTAACGATCGGCGCCGTCCATTGAAAGCGGTGATCAAGCACCGCAGCGCCGCGCGCATCGGTGAGTTCGGGCCACACGGCAATACTCTTGACCTGATTGGTGCGCCGGTCGAAGCGCGTGATGTTGCCTTGATAGTCGCCGGCGTAGACGATGTTTGGGTCGGCCGGATTCGGAGCAATGTATCCCGCTTCTCCTCCGCCGACCGCATACCAATCGGGAGCGCCGATCGCGCCATCATCACTGCGGCTGGCGATGGCGATCGTCGAATTATCCTGCTGCGAACCGTAAACGTAATAAGGCGTTCGCGTATCTGTGATCACGTGATAAAACTGCGCCGTCGGCTGATTGTCTTCGCGCGTCCATGACTTCCCACCATCCAGGCTGACGGTGACACCTCCATCATTTGAGGCAATCATTCGCTTCGTATTCTTGGGATCGATCCACAGACCATGATTGTCGCCGTGCGGCACTTTGACTTTATTAAAGTTGCGGCCGCCGTCTGTGGACTTGAAGAATTCCACATCGGCCACGTAGACCGTATTCGCGTCCTGAGGATCGGCAATCACGTGCATGTAATACCATGCGCGCTGCACGAGTCCGTGACTGCCGTTGACCAGATCCCAACTATCGCCACCGTCGTCGGACCGATAAAGTCCGCCCTCTTTGGCCTCGATCAAAGCGTAAACGCGATCAGAATTTGCGCCGACCGCCAAGCCGATACGGCCGTACGGACCAGCGGGAAGCCCGTGCTCGTCGAGCTTTTTCCAGGTAGCGCCACCATCGTTCGAACGATAGATACCACTGCCTGGGCCTCCGCTGGAGAGCGACCATGGCGTGCGACGCGACTCCCACAACGAGGCAAAGAGAATGTTGGCGTTTTCGGGATCGAAGGCTACGTCGATCGCCCCCGTATTTTCGTCTTTGAAGAGAACCTTGCCCCAGGTTTTGCCGCCATCGGTCGTGCGGAAAACACCACGCTCCGCACTTGGCCCGTAGGGGTGGCCCAGCACGGCGACGAAAACGATGTCGGGATTACGCGGATTCACAATCACTTTGCCGATTGCGCGCGAATCTTTCAGGCCAACATTCTTCCACGTCTTGCCGGCGTCGACCGACTTCCAGACGCCATCACCTTGGCCAATATTTCCGCGGATGCAAGCTTCGCCGGTGCCCACATAGACGACGTTCGAATCGGATGCGGCGACGGCGATGCTGCCGATCGATGGCGCTCCGGCTTTATCGAAAACATAAGACCAAGTGTTCGCGCCGTCCGTCGATTTCCAGACCCCACCGCCGGTAGCGCCGAAATAATACGTGGAGGGATCGCCAGGAATCCCTGCGGCGGTGAGAGAACGGCCGCCACGATATGGCCCGATGGCACGGTACTTCATGCCGCGGAACTGCGGATCGCCTTCGTCCTCTTTGTCTTTATCTTTCTCGGCGTCCTTCTCATCGGCGGCGATCGCGTTGCTGGCATTCTTTTGCGCCGCATCTGTCTTGCGAGATCCCTCTTTTTGTTGCGAGAAGGTGAGCGCTGACGCCAAGAGTAGAAAACAGGCAAGCAGGACGATGCGCGCATGTACTTTTTCAATCATCAATTCATGGCCCCTGGGGAAGAATTTGTCTGGGATTCATGGTAATGCCAGAGGCGGTAACATACAAATTCTCGGAGTTCTTTTCTTAATTAGAACGGCTCGCCCGGGATGATTCGGCGCGCTTCGAACCCTCGGCACCGCGAGCGGCGCGATCGCAGCGGAAATTCGATTTCAGCACGTGCCATTGTAGTTACTATGCTGGCCGCTTAAAGATGGTCTTATCTGTGCCGTTCCCGCCTAGAATGTTTCAAACATTTCGATTGCTTTTTGATTCAAACAGAACCAGCCCAAAATGCAACGAGAGTTCACATCGAATGACGTGATCGCGCTGACCGGAATTACCGCGCGTCAGCTGCAGTGGTGGGATGAACGCGGCATCGTGACGCCCGCCCGTCAGGGACATCGCCGCATTTACAACTGGGACGATCTGCTAACCATCGCGGTCATCTGCCAGTTGCGCCGGCGCGGCTTCTCGCTCCAGCGCATGCGGAAGGTGATTCGATTTCTACAACAGGAATTTGGCACCAGCCTGGCGGCTACGGTCGGAGCGTCTTCGGAGTATCACCTGCTTACCGACGGCACTCACCTTTATTTGCGCACTTCGGCGCGGCAAGTGGTCGATCTGTTGAAGAACTCGCGGCAAGCGATGTTCGATATTTGCCTCAGCGACGAGGTGCGGCGGGTTCGAACGGAAGTGGAGTCACGCAAGAAAGCTGCGGCTTCGGAAGGTGTGCAGTTCTTGCGGCGGCGTCGTAAAGCGTAATCAGCGAATCGAGACCGTGGTCAGAGCGCAGATCGAAGCATAAACGAAAGGCGGGAGGCACATGATGATCGGTGAATTGAGCATTATCAATGAGTGGATTCCCGAGCAGATGGAACCCGGTACCGTGTTTGTGCTGGAGAATGCCGGCGAGGTCGGGGAGCGGGAAGATCCATATTGGGCGGTGCTTTCATGCCCTTCGTGCGGGACGCTGGGTTTAATCACGCGCAAGCAGATGGCGGGATTGCTGCCTACGATCTGCGGGTCGGCAGTATGTTCGGCACAATTTTTTATTAAGGATGAAGAGATAACTCCGCGGAAGCCGTTCTAGCGAGCTTTGCTCGGCTGGGCGGGTGAGGCCACCCTTCGACAAGCTCAGGGCAGGCGCTGCCCGTACGTGATGTGAATGGTGCGAACGCCTTCGCTCAGCCAAATTTTACAGAGCCTTCGCCAATTTCATCGGGATCTGCTCGACAATCTCAATATCAAACCCTTCCAGCGCCGCGACCCTGCGCGGGTGATTCGTTAGCAGCCGTATCCGCTTCAAATTCAAATCGGACAGAATCTGCGCTCCGAGTCCAATCTCGCGATGAATCTTTCGCTCGCTTTCCGGCAACGACGGCAGGCGGCGTTCGCGATGGAAGGTCAGAAATGATTGGTCGCCGATCTTTTCCGCAGTGAAGCCTTTCGAGGTCTGGTGCAGGTAGATCAGCGCGCCGCGATCTTCTTCGGCAATCGCTTTCAGGGAAGCTTCGAGCGTCTGGTGGCAATCGCAGCCAGTCGCCCCAAAGACGTCGCCCAGCAAGCAATGCGCGTGCATGCGGACGAGAACCGGCTCTGACGAATCGCTGATATCCCCGCGGATGAGCGCCATGTGCGACTCGCCGCCTTCGACTTCGCTCTCGTAGGCGATCAGGCGAAATTCTCCGTGCTTGGTTTCTACCAGTGACTCGCCGACGCGATGAACGTAGCGCTCGTGCTGCATGCGGTAGCGGATCAACTCTGCGACGGTCAGCATCTTCATTTCGTGGATGCGGCAGAATTCGATCAGGTCGGGCACGCGGGCCATCGAGCCGTCGTCTTTCATGATCTCGCAGATGATGCCTGCCGGAATCATGCCGGCGAGCCTCGCCAGATCGACAGAAGCTTCGGTCTGGCCGGCGCGGACGAGCACTCCACCCTTGCGCGCGCGCAGCGGGAACATGTGGCCGGGGCGGGCAAGATCGGACGGGCGGGTTGCCGGATCGATGGCGACTTTAATCGTGTGGGCGCGATCATGCGCCGAGATTCCGGTAGTGACGCCAACCCGCGCGTCGATCGCCTCGCAAAACGCAGTGCCATATTGCGAGGTGTTTTCGCTGGTCATAGGTCCAATGCGGAGGTGCTCCAGGCGCTCTTCGGTCATGGCGAGGCAGACCAGGCCGCGGCCGAACTTGGCCATGAAGTTGATGGCTTCGGGAGTAACTTTCTCGGCAGCCAGGGTCAGGTCGCCTTCGTTCTCGCGATCTTCATCGTCGACGACGACGATCATGCGGCCAGCGCGGATTTCTTCGATGGCGGCGGGGACGTCGGTAAAGGGTGAGTTAGGTGTCATGGACGACAACTCTCTCCGGGGGCTGAATTTCAACCAACACAAGTCTAACTTAGCAGCGCAATAGAAAAGGGCCGCCATCGGCGACCCTTCCCGTGAAGCAGTTCCCCGAGATTACAGGGTGGACTCAATCTCAAAGCCCCAGGCCTCGAGCAATGGCTCGGGGATGTACTTGGAATTCTTGTTGCGGCGCGCCCACTCTCGCAGGCGGGTAGACCGCAGATATTGGTCGGGAGAGAGCTTGTACTCATGTACGACCTGTTCAAACTCCGTGACCGTGGGGATGACAGGCCCGATCGGTTCAGGCTTGCCCCAGTTCGGATTTCCTCGTCGCTTTGCCATCAAAATGTACCCTCAATTGGAATAAGGACTTACACCTAGTTAAGCCACTATTTTGTTTGATTCCAAGGAGGGTGAAGGGGATTCACACGCAACTAACAAAACCTGCACCACAGACTCGAGCCCCTCGGCCTCTATGGAAGCTACTGATAATAATAGGTTTCCTTGCTCAAGTCAACAAAAAAGTTCGACGTCGAACCAGCTTTCTAATATCCCGTTTAAACACAATCACTTGCAGTGCCGCACGAAAGGTCGTCCCTCGACGACTGCGAATATGAATAAATGGATGAATCCTATGATCGATGGAAGTGGGCTCGGCAACGACGTTTCTTAGCTCAGCTCGACGATCTGATAGCCCAGGGGGTGATATCGGCACCGCGGCGGCTGCGAAACCGAGTTCCATTCCGGCAGCGGACCTTCATGGTGACCGCAGTAACCACGAGATCGGGCCATTGCGTTGACCACAGAATTGCCTAGACTTAGAGTGCAAATAGGGCCTGTTCCGCGCGGGTGTCTGGAACGAAGAACTTCATCAATCCCGTGTCCAAAGTTTCAGGGGGTCCGCCAACCTTCGACTAGGAAAGGTCTAGAACGGCGACCCTAGCGCTGACCTGGGAATCATGCTCTGGAAGATTTGCACCTCGTGATTTGCACCTCGTGATTTGAACCATGAATTTAAAGACCTTGCTCCTGAGTTCCGACGACAAAACCGTGCGCGTGCTGCGCCGCGTTTTGAGCGACCTGGAAATCGAAATCGAGCACTGCGCTGCTCCCGACGAGGCGATGCGCCGCATCACCCGCCAGCGTTTTGAAGCCATCATCGTCGACGGTGCGAATTCCGTCGAGGCAACCAGTGTTTTCCGCGGCGCGAAAGCCAGCCCGGTCAATAAGCAAGCTCTGGCGATTGTGCTAGTGGAGGCTGAGGTCGGACTAAAAGGCGGGTTTGGGATGGGAGCACATTTCGTCCTGCACAAACCACTGGCCGTCGAGCGCGCCAAAGCCAGTTTTCGCGCGGTCCGCGCTCTGATGAAACGCGAGCGGCGTGCACAGTTGCGGGTTCCGATTCAGATCCCAGTCGAGTCCTATGGGAACTCTACATACACCGCTAAAACTATCGACCTCTGCGAAGGCGGAATGGCCATTAAGTTTTCGGGACGCGTGCCCAAAGAGGGAGCGCTGCGCTTCTCCCTGCAATTACCAGGTATGACACAGAAGCTCGAGATCAATGGCGAGTTGGCCTGGGAGGGCAGCGGCGATCATGCCGGCGTCCGTTTCAAAGATGCTACCGACGAGCAGCGAAGCGCCCTTCGGCAGTGGTTGGGCAGCCAACTTCCCGAGCCCGACCAGGACGACCCGCCGGTTAATTGCCGTCTTACCGATCTTAGCTTGGGCGGTTGCTATCTAACGACCAATTCACCTTTTCCGCGTGCCACGCGCGTCACTCTTTCGACCAAAGTGGCGGACGTCGAGATACGGGCTGAAGGCGTGGTGCTGGTGGCGCATCCGGAGTTCGGGATGGGAGTGGAATTCTTTCAGATTACCAGCGAGCAACGGGATCGAGTGCGGCGCATGATCGCCACCCTGCGTGCTGGCGGAGGTAAATCTCCCGAGGTCCACGTCATACCAGATGGAATGGACCGGTCGTCTTCCGACGATCCCACGGTTTCGGGCCGGGTTGCCGTCACACGTTCCCCAGCAGGATACAGCGGAGAGCCACCCGCCTCGCCGAATCAGGAAGCCGCGCCAAGAGCCGCACGCAGCGAAGATGCGCTGGTTGACTTGTTCCGGCATAAGTTTCAAATACCGGTCGATAGTTTTCTGGAACAGATGCGCGAACAGCGTCAGTCGGTGGATTCGATTTCCGGCTGACGAGTCTGCGTGTTCTTCCTTCGCGTACCTTCCAGCGCTGGGCGGTGAACGGTTTCTCATCTGCCTAAGACCGGCGTTCACCACGAGCAGAGCTAGATTCGCAGAGAACTCTGCTAGAATGCCCAGATTCCGAGTCCGGGGATCACTCATGCGTCAGCCGCTGCTAAGCCTGGTTGTTCTGCTTGTGACGGGAGCAACTTCGTTCTCATCATCCTCTTCCCCCGCGGCTTTGCCCCAGGCGAACACGCCAGATGCCGAGTTAAAGAATGCATTCCGGCGTCCCCCCAGGAACGGTTGGACATTCATTCATCTCGAAGGCACACCCCACGAAATTGGCTTCCAGAACGGCTATCTGCTGGCCCCCGAGATCGAAGACACGCTTAAAGTGACGATTCTCGAAGTGACGCACGACAACAAAAAGGACTGGCAATTCTTCCGCGACGCAGCGCAGATCATGATGTGGCCGCACATAGAGCAGGAGTATCGCGACGAGATGCAAGGCATCGTCGATGGATACAACGCCCATGGCGCCGGCATGAAGATCGATCTCTGGGATGTGGTTGCGCTGAATGCCGCTGAAGAATGGGAATATTACGTCAAGGAATATGACCAGGTCCACGGGAACAAATCGACGGCGTCGGCGCAGGTCGCGGAGCATTGCAGCGCCTTCGTGGCGACGGGCAGCTATACCAAAGACGGCAAGGTCGTAATCGCCCACAACGATTGGACGCAGTATTTAGACGGGGAGCGCTGGACCATCATCTACGACATCGTTCCCGCCAAGGGCAAGCGCATGCTCATGGACGGCCTGCCGGGAGTCATCCACAGCGCCGACGATTTCGTCATGAATTCGGCCGGCATCGTGATCACGGAAACAACGATTGGCCACTTCTCTGGATATGACGAGACCGCGATTCCTGAATTTGTGCGGGCCCGCAAGGCGGCCCAGTATTCGACTTCGATCGACGATTTTACCCACATCATGAAAGATGGCAATAACGGAGGCTATGCCAATACTTGGCTCGTCGCCGACATCGCGCGCAATGAAATCGGGCGGCTCGAACTAGGCCTCAAGAATGTCACTTTGGAACGCAAAAAGGACGGTTATTTTGTTGGCTCCAACTTCCCGATCAACGAAAAACTCATCCGCGAGGAGACCGACTTCGATCCCCATAATATGAGCGAGAGCTCGAACGCGCGGCACGTCCGCTGGGAGCAGCTTATGGCCGAGAATAAGGGGAAAATCGACGTGGCCGCGGCCGAGCGTTTTCTAGCCGACCATGTCGATACTTATGAGAATAAAGAAGATCCAGACGAGCGCACGCTGGACGGCCATATCGACCTTTCGCCGCGGGGCAGCGGCACCTGGCAGCCTCCTTACGGCATGGCCGGGGCGGTACAGAATAAAGTCGCCGATGCCCACATGGTCGCCGAAATGAGCCTCGCCGCCGCCGCCGGGCACGCCTGCGGCATGGATTTCAAGGCCGCCGACCATCTGCGGGCCCACCCCGAGTTTGCCTGGGAGAGCAGCCTCCAGCGTGACATGAGGGCAGGTGCCTGGACGACCTTTGGAGTGGCGAACCAGCCCTAAATACATTGTGACGGGGAGCGAGACTTCGGATACAGTGAATCAATGTTTACGCCTCATCCCAACCTCAGCGATGGAGTGAATCGGAACATCGTCCAGTCTGAGATCGAGGGAGGCGTGTTTCTGGAAGCTCTGGCACCTGACACTGTGCTGCAGATTCGCACGCAGCACCACCATTACACTGCTCAATTCTTGGGTGACGGCGCGGCCATGATTTCCGGCCATCCGCAATATTGTCCGCAGCCAGTTCAGGTAACGATCGCTGGCTCGACCTGGGGAGGCTCCATGCTGAAGCTGCGCTTCATCGGCCGCGGCATGCACCTCGAATTTCATCATCCCGATTACAGCCGGCCAATCATTACCTCTCCGATACAAGAGATCTGGGAGCCCGCCGAAGCTGCGTCCGATGACAGCGGCGAAATCGAACGCTGCAACGATAAGTACCACTGAATCTCTCTCCAGATTTCTATCACACCCGTTACCCGACCCGTTTTATTCCGCCTTCCGGCACAAACCATCTAAATTTCAAACTCCGTTCGCGGCGGCTCTCTTCCTCCAGATGCCTCGACCGCGCCTTTAGCAAATCGTTGAGTGATACCAATCCTAGAAACTTCTTTGTCCCACGTTCGACGACCGGCATGCGGGTACAACTTTTCTCCACCATGCGATAGACGACAACGCGCAGCGGTTCGTCCGGATGCGCCTCCACCATGCTCGCGCGAACCAGTTCGCCGAGCGGGCGGTCGAGGGCAACGGCGCCACTCTGTTCCACGCGCCGGTCGAGATCCCCGCGCGTAACCACTCCGGCCAGCCGCCCTTCCGCATCAACGACAGGTAACAAGCGCTGCTCTTCGCTAAGCTCCACGCCGCGATGCTCGCCGCGCAACGAGTTCCATATTTCGCCAAGCGTACTTGCAGCCGGCAAAACCGCAACTTTGGTGCGCATGACCTCGCGTACAAATAGGATTTCCAGTGGATCGACAGCATACTCGCGGCTGAGATGATAGCCTCGTCGCGCCACTTTCTCGGTTAGAATCGACCGGCGCAGCGTCAGTACAGTGAAGCCGTAGGCGACCAGACTGCTGATCAACAATGGCAGAAAAACATTCGCGTCATGCGTCAATTCAAAGGCAAAAATAATGCTGGTGAAAGGAACACCCAGCGCACCCGCCAAAACAGCGCCCATGCTGATGAGCGGCCAAAACCCCGCGCCCTCAGGCGGAAGAAACATGGCTTCCAGCCCGCCGAGCGCGCCTCCCATCATCAACAGTGGTGCGAGCACGCCGCCCGATGTTCCCGAGCCGAGCGACACCGCCCAGATGAACCACTTGACCAGTAGTACTCCAAGGATGACTTTCGTGGTGACACTGCCCACAAGCAGCGCGCCAATCGTGTCATACCCGACCCCCAGCGCTTGCGGAAAAATCAAACCGCCCGCGCCGATGGCGAGACCTCCGATCGCCGGCCACCACATCCAGTGAATCTTCAAGCGCTGAAAAGCATCTTCCGCCGCATACACCGAAAGAGACAGCAGCGCCGCAAGAGCGCCGGCCAGAAGGCCCACCAGTACGCACGCCAGCAGTGCCTTTGGTCCAATGAATAAAGGATGAACCGGCACCGGAAACAGCGGGCCGAAACCGAGGATATACCGACGCAGCACGGCGGCCACCGCACTGGCGAAAGCCACCGGAATAAGGCTGCGCGGCTTCCACTCGAAAAGCAACAATTCCACGGCGAGCAAAACGGATGCCACAGGAGCGGCAAAGGTTGCGGACATGCCACCCGCTGCGCCCGCTACCAGCAGTGTTTTGCGTTCGGCGCTGGTGAGATGGAACAACTGCGCAATCATCGACCCAATCGCCCCGCCCGTCATAATAATCGGACCTTCGGCGCCAAACGGACCGCCCGATCCGATCGAAATCGCAGCCGAAACCGGTTTGAGAAGCGCAACCTTCGGCTCGATGCGACTGCCGTTTAGCAGAATCGACTCAATTGCCTCGGGAATCCCGTGGCCTCGTACGCGCTCCGACCCGTAGCGCGCCATAACGCCAACAATCAGCGCGCCCCCAATCGGAACGAACAAACTGTAGACGCCAAGATGATTTCCGGCAGGCGAAACCAGCGCCGTATTCCATCGGCCAAAATAAAAAAGGTTGGTAAACAATCCGATCAAGCGAAGCAAGGCAAGCGCGACAAATGCGCAAATCGCGCCGATGACCATCGCCAGCAACGAAATGGGAATTACTCGCCACGTCGTGGTGAAGTCTCTCAACTCGTGATTACGGTGGGGTCGCGAGCCGCCGTTGGCTGGCGCGGTATTGCGGATTGGTGTTTTCCTCAACATTATTGTATCGTGTAACGATATATATATTGGATCGCACAGATCACAAGAGGATACACTTTTTCGTATGAAACGATCCGTTACTCTGGCTGACTACCAATCGTTGGCGGAGTTGCGCTACCAGATCCGACGCTTTCTTCATTTCAGTGAGCAAGCCGCGCACATGGCGGGCATCGAGCCGCGCCAGCATCAACTGATGCTCGCGTTGAAGGGACTCCCAGTGAACACGCGACCACGGATTAGAGAATTAGCCGACCGCCTGCAGACTCAACATCACAGTACGGTTGAACTAGTGAACCGGCTCGCTGCCGGAGGTTTCGTCCGCCGCCATCGAATGAAAGAGGATCGCAGAGAGGTATGGCTTTCTTTAACGAAGAAAGGCGAAAAAATATTGCGCGAGCTCTCCTTAGACCACCAGGAAGAGCTTCGGGCGCGCAGCCCCGCTCTCATTGCAGCCTTACTGCGAGCAATCGGCAAGAGTTGAACCACAGCCGGTTCGCAATCTGGAAAAACAAGCGATCAGTGATGAAGGGAAAAGCAGAGGATAGCGTTCGCTCAAAGCACCGCTGACATGCTAGTTCCGGCGGCCGCAAACACATCCGCCGCTTCCGTCTCAGCGATGGGAATGAATGAATGCAACACGTCGCAGTCGAATTGAGTTCCACTGCTGCGCAGCAGGCGCGCGATGGCTTCCGAATGCGGCAGGCCGTGTCGATAGCAGCGATTCGAAACCATGGCGTCAAACGCATCGATGACGCAAATAATTCGCGAGACCAGCGGGATGTCGCTGCCTTTCAACCCTGCCGGATACCCCGTTCCATCGATGCTCTCATGATGGTGTAAAGCGTAGAGGCTCGCCTCTTCGAGGCCCGGGAAGAGGCGCAGAATCGACCAACTGTATTCCGGATGGCGATTGATGAGTGCCCGTTCTTCGAGCGTCAGCGGCCCCGCTTTTTTGAGTATGGCGTCCGGCACGCCGATCTTGCCGACGTCATGCAGCAACGCCGCGACTTCGACCTGGTAGAGCCGCTCTTCCGGCATCTCCATCTTGCGTGCCACGCGCAGCGCCCATTCTGCCAGGCGCGTGCTATGCACTCCTGTGTTGATGTCTTTCAGGTCGAGCATCTGGTTGAAGGCGCAAACCAGAGAGTTGCGAAAAGCAAGCTGCTGCTCTTCCAGTTCCTTGATGCGGAGCAGCAGCGCGGAAACGTCAACGATCGGGTTGGGGGGGGCCGCCATAGCATTCGTCGACTCGCTCGTGTTCGCCTCTACAACAGGTTGCACGCCTGAACCGCCTTGTAAGTGTCCAGGCGTCCGAATCCAAGGTTCAAATTGCCGAGATAGTCCGTGTTCTCCAGGCCGTACGGAACCATCCAACTCGGGCAGTTACTGTTCGACCCCATCATCAGTGCCGCTGTCCCAGCAACGAACGGAGTGCTGAATGACGTTCCCCATCCCGCCGCCCACGTACCCCACGGATAAGTCGTCATAACTCCCTCTCCGGGCGCAGCCATAAACACCGGCGGTACGCCGTAGTTCGTAAAGGTGGACTGAACGTCAGTGTTGGACGTCGATGCAACGTCGATAACTCCAGGCAGCCCGCCCGGATACACCATCGTGTTCTCGCCGCTGTTTCCCGCCGAGGCGACCGAAATAATTCCCTTACTGTTAGAATACTTGATCGCAGTCGCAAGTTCCGACGAGTAACTCGGATAATCGAAACTCATGCTCACTACATTCGCGCCATGACCTACCGCGTAATAGATAGCGCGCAGAATGTCAGAATCGTAAGCTGATCCATTCGCGGAAAAAGCTTTGAGCGGCATGATCTTCGCCTGGGACGCGACCAGATGCACAATGCCCGCCGTCATCGTGCCATGTCCAAAGTCTGAATAGGAGCCGCCATCGAGCACCGCAACCGTGCGCTGATCCAGCACCGCTACGGTTCGCTGGCTGAGAATCGCGCTCTGCGCCTGGCTTAGATCAGGGTCGGCCTGAACGTCATTCATCTCCGAACCGCCACTGACATTGCGCGTGAAGTCGTAGCCGTTGACAAGGACGCTTTGTAAAACCGGACTGTTGGGATCGACGCCAGTATCGATAACCGCAACGGTGGTTCCCGCACCCGTTACGTTAAATGTAGCCTGGGTCTGCGCAGTGCGAACTAATTCATTGCCAGGTTGCGCCAGATAGCCATGCCACACCATCGCTCCGTAATAAGGCGTGGGCGTTTCATCCGTCAAGTAATTGGGATCGCTGCTGGCATACGCCGGCACCGCCGTGACAACTTGATCGACTTCGACATCCAAGATACCGAGGTCAAGACTTAGTTTGAGAAGGTCAGTCACCGGGTTCAGGATGGCAGGGAAAGTCACAAGAAATAACTGGCCGTTTGGATCTCCAAGGCCGGTTACAACCTTACAACCGGCGATCAGGCAAGTCAGGTTGAGCCCTGGCAAGCCCAGCGAATCGCGCACAATCAGGCGAGTTTGTGCCTCGGCGGATGGTGCGCAGATGGTAGTAACTACCAGTAATAGCAGGCTTGCCATAATGCCCGCGCGACGGTCACGCAAATATGACTTCAGTGCATTCGTTCTTTTCCGCATTTGAACCCCGTCCCCGATTGCAAGTTTAGAATTCCACGTTGATACTTGCCACTTACAGCGGTACTCTCTCGGCAGTAACCTGTCTTGATGTCTTTCGTAAGCCATAAGCAGTTACCTTTATTTGGGATTGGTCAGGGGAATCCGCACGGTATTTCGACCGGCCGATTTGACCGAAAGCCACAAATGATCCTTCACCTCAAATTCGACGTAAAACTCTCCCAATCCCGTGACTGGAGCGGTTGCGACCAATTGCTCGTGCTCTGTCGACAATTCAACAGTTGCCACGTCTTGCAAGGCGTGCGCGGCTTTTTTGTCAAAAACCTGACCGACGATGTGCATCGCGTTTGACTGGGTGCGACGCCCGAAATGCAAGTCGACCGTGAGGCCTTCTGCTTCATAGATGACCTGCCAAACGCGCAATGCCCCGCTGCGAACTCCTGCCGGTAGAGGTTGAGCAAAGCTATCGAACACCAGGTTGGCAAGCGTCCATTTGCTAGCCCGTGGTGCCGGTTGGCTGGCGATGCCCAGCTTTGCGAGACGAACCAAGTCATCTGGCGGCCTGTAACTTTCCTCGTTCGCTGCAAATCGAGCGATCGAGTTCCATGAGTTATGAGCTGCCTTACAGGTCGAACAACCCGCAGCGAGGTGTGCCTTGATGTTGTCGCCTAGCTCAGGGCGATTGACGCTGCGTACCAAATCAACCCAGGATTGTTTTGAGAAATGCATTCGTTGTCCTGTCCACTTGGGGGATTCGACACCAGATCCAACTCACTTAGCTGGCTCTCGTCTCTGTTACAAAAGAGACTCGATCGGCGCAATAAATACAGCTCGAGCGAAAAAATACCCAATAACTTATTACCCTTTTCCTATCAATAAGAAAGGAGCCCAATGATAGGGGTGTGGACGACGCCCGCGCAGGCTCATGCAGGCAGCTTGCATTGCCTCTGCCTTAGAAAACCCGGTTTGCAGACGACTATAGAACTCGATCATGAATTCTTTTGTGCTGTCGTCGTGTACATCCCACAGGCTGAGAACGAGCGACTGAGCTCCCGCCTGCAATAGGCCGCGGACCAAGCCCATCAGTTCGTCGCCCGGCGTCACTACATTCAATCCAGTGGCGCAGCCGCTTAACACGACCATGTCAACGGGCAATTGCAGGTGTGCCATGTCGTAAAGACTTAGTTGCGAAGTTCCCAGGCGGATCGACGAAAACATAGGGTTATCCTGGCGAAAGTATCCGTGGGTCGCGATGTGTACCGACTTACTTTGCGGCCCATAAGTGCGTAGCACGGATTCGGTCGCATCGTCTCCCAAAAAAAGCCTGGCATTCGGTAACATCACCGCGAGGGAATTTACTTCGGCACTGATCGCCGGGGTACGGGCATCGGGAACGCCGAGGATTAGAGAATCACCGGCCGTATTGACGGTTTTCGTCAGGCAATGTGCGTAAATGCTCGCGCTCGGCGCGTAGGAAATTGCAAATGTATCGATTAAGTGCGACTGACCATCATGCAGGGCGTGGAACGGAACATAGTGAAGCAGTCCGTGCGGTACAAGCACTAAGTGTCGCGCATCGAGTAAGTGACGAATAGGAGCGATTAACTCCTGATAAAGGCTCTTCAGATGCGCTTCCGTCGACGCCAGCAGAGCGTCACTGAAGGTCGCTACATATTGCGGATCGAGGCGAAATTTATCCATTTGAAACTGTAGCAATTGCAAAAGCTTTTGGATGCGCGACTGCACTGTTACAGGACAGATATGAAGTTTGTTGCGAGTCACGATGCAGGCGATATTGCGTCCGTGCGTAGAGAAGAATTCAACTAATGCGGTATCCGCGGGAAGCACCTCGCGGATCTCGTCCAGTGACATGCTAGTCGGAACTTGCAGGCCTGCTTCATTTGCTTCCGCAACAGTCGCTTCTTTCATCGCACGCATCAAGTCGCTCTCGCGCGAACGGGCTTGTCGTTCGAGTTGCTGTACGCGTTCTTGCGAACGCTCTTCCGGCCGTAGTTGCTCGCGTTCAATCAGGTTGTAGTACCAGTTCAGCTCTTCGCGAAGGTTACGGATCGAGCGCACAAGTTCGCTTTGTCCAGAATCGGCGGCGCTGGCAACGTGCACGGGCTGGTTCAGAAGGTCAATTAGAGTGCGTGACTTGGCCTGCTCGATGTAGGCGAATGCCTCTTCGAAACTGTTCTGGCGGCGAAGGCAAATATCGACCAGGCTCTCATAAACCTCAAGTTTGTTTTCGAAGAAAGCAATCTTCAACTCTTCTCCGCGCAGGCTGCTGCGCAGGCGTTCGACGGCGGTGCGCGCCCGGCAATAGGAGTCGTAAGCGGCATCTTCGTTTCCGGTAGCGCGCTCCACTTCGCCCAACAGGAATTCCGACTGATACAGCAGAGTCGGCGAGTCCAGATTCTCCAGGTCTTTTAGAGCGGCGAGACAGTGCTGCTTTGCCAAGCCGTTATCCGCGAGCCGCATAGCGATCCGTGCGAGCAATAACTCGGCCAGCACGGTTTTCCCGCGCATCGGCGACGTGCTGAAGAATCTCTGAGCAGACGCGCAAAGCCGACGCGCCTCAAATAGACGCCCCTCGGTAAAAAGTACAAGCGCCTCGTACAGGTCGAGAAGTGACGGCCACACTTGATTCTGGTCGCGAACAAACATTTCTTTTGCTTGCGCGAAAAGCTTGACCGCTTCAAACGCCTGCCCCTGGCGGCTAGCGGCGATGGCCGCAAAGCCCAACGCTTTCGCCGCTTCATAACCGAAACCGAGATCGCGGAAGGCTTCGTTCGCGGCGCGTCCCAGTTCGCCGGCCTCGGCGCTTAGATTGAGTTCGAGATAAATTTCAGAGAGATCAAGATTACAGAGAGCGGCTTGATAGGCGTCGTTTGCTTTCTTGGCACTCAACGACGCATCCCGAAGCATTTGAATCGAACGCCCGTATTCGCCGCGCAAGAAATATAAATAGGCGATGTTGTAGTCAGCGTAGGCGACCAGAATTGGCATGTTCTTTTGCTCGCAATGCCGCCTCGCCACTTGATGTAGTTCCAGTGCCTTGGGAAAATCGTTGAGGCTGATGTGGCAAAGCGAAAGGTTGCTGAGAACGGCCGCCAACCCCTCGGCATCGTCATGTGCCAGCATTTGGTCATACGCCCGCTCGTAAAATGCCAGCGCTTCGGTGAAGCGATCTTGCCGATGATAGATATTGCCGATATTGATTTCGACGCGCGCCAATCGGCGTGTGTTTCCTTGCTTCCGAAAGATCGCGCCCGCTCGCTCCCCGGCGGCGAGCGCCTCATCGTAACGTCCGAGCAGCAACAGGGGCTGGATCGACCCGCTCAAAGTCCGCGCCAGTTCGGTCTCTTCGCCGGTTCGCTCGAATAGAGCGATGGCTTGCCGGTGAAAATGAACTGCCTCCACGTGCTCGTCGAGCGCGTAGAGGGCATTCGCTTTCGCGCGGAAACTCCGAGCGATGAGGCTCGAATCGGCCAGAGTCTGCGCCACGTCCAAGGCGGCATCGGCGATCCGCCTGGCATTCTTGGTATCGATGCGAACTTCCAGCCACACTTTTTCCGTGAGAGTGTTTACGATTTCATTCCAGGCAATCGCGGGATTCTGCTTGACCAGATCCACGCGCGCTGTTTTCTCGTCCAGCGCGAGCAAGCGTTCGATCATGCCGTCGGCTTCAGTTTGTTGAACGGCCTGAACACTCATTGGAAGAAGCCCCGCTTTGCAAGTAGCTTCTTGAGATAGGCCAGGCAGCGGCTGCGGATCGCGCCGATCGACCCTGTCGCCATACCCAACTCCTGGGCAACATCTTCATAAGGCCGCGGTGGGAATTCAAAAAAAAGCAGGCGTACCATGCGCTCGCACTTTTCTGGTAACTGCGTGATAGCATCGCGCAAAACCTGCTCCTGTTCGAGTTGCAGCATAAGGTGCCCGGGCAAATCGTTCACGCTCGTGGCCGGAAGTTGGCTTTCGCCGTCCGCATCCTCCGGAAGCTCAACCAACCTCGCTGCCGTTCGCTGGTAGCGAAGACAGGTGTGATAACAGGTTTGCATCAGCCACTTCGGCAGGGCGCGATGTTCGCGAAGACGTGGCAACTCCGAAAGCAAATCGACACAGACGGATTGAAAAATATCGCCCGCATCCTGATGCATCCCGAGCTTGATTGGAATGGAATAGATGAGGTTTTTATACTTGTCGATCAAGGCCGACCAAGCCTCCTGATCGTCTTTCAAGCAACGGCCGATCAGTTTCTCGTCTGACGCATGAGCCAGCGCGGCCCGCGAAGGCTGATCGGGATTCTCCTTTTGCCGGCCTGTTGCGGCTCCGCTCATCGCGCTCCCGCGTTCTCCACCGCCGGACCGCGAACATATAGTTCGTCCGCATTCCACAACGTGCAAGGATCGAGCACCGCGGGATGGAAGTTGCCGACGCGCGCATTCGCGCCCGCGAGAATGTTGGGCGTTCCCAGAAAAATGAAGGGCAGATTGTCGGCGATCAATTGCTGCACGCGATCATAGAGTTGTTTGCGCTTCGCATAATCGAGGGTGATCATTTGTTGCTGCATCAGTTGATCGAGTTCGCGCTCCCAGCCCGTTGCGGGCTGCGTTTCGCCCATGTGCCACAAGTGCGACGTGCCGTTAAATGTCCATACGTTCATCTCGGGATTGGGATCGGCGTCGCCGCCGCCGAGCCCCATGATCGCAGCGTCATAATCGAAGCTCTGAAACACGCGGTCGATCATGGCGCGAAATTCCAGTGGAACCACATGCACCTGCATTCCTAAATGCGACAAATCGTCCTGCAGCAACGTCGCCATTTTCATGCGCTGGCCGTTCGACGAACTGGTGATGATCGAAAATTCGACAAGCTGGCCGGTTGAATCCCGCAGCTGTCCGGCTGAATTCCACGAATACCCCGCCGATTTCAGCAACTGGCGTGCAGTTTCGATTGATTGTGCCGGATGCGGAAGCGCCTGATTAACCCACAACTTATTTCCGGGGCCGACATTACCCCACAAGGCCGCGCCGCGCGATCCATAGACGAGTCGTACGATAGACCGGCGATCGACCGCAGTATTGATCGCCTGGCGAAAGTTGAGATCGCGGAACCATGCCAGCTTCGCGGCAACCTCGTCGAGTTTCTTGCCGTTAAGATCGTTCAGATTGAACAACAGGAAGTTGTATTCCAGGCCCGGCCCCATATCTGCTAACTGCGACCCAACGCGCGATTTCTCACGCGCAAGCAAGTTATAGTTTTCCGAACTGAGGCGGCTGACTATGTCGGTTTCTCCCGCCTCAAAGCGCATTACCTGTGCGTCCTCCGTGCCTACAAATAGAAAGACCAATTCGTCCAGGTAAGGCAGTCGCTGATTCTCGCGATCTACTTTCCAATAATAAGGATTGCGCTCGAGAACTACGCGCTGCCCCGGCACATATTGTTTGAGCCGGAACGGGCCTAATCCTGCAATCTCAGCCGCAGACACATTCAACGACCATGCTTGCGCGAAATGGCCTTCGTGGTAAGGCTTTTCGAGCAAATGCCTGGGAAGCATAGCCAGTCCATCAAACAATCTTTCGGCGGCCGCGTAGGGTCGGGGCAACACAAACCGCACCGTGTATTGATCAAGTTTGGTAACCGCAATGGGCTTGCCGTCGATGATCAGAAGATCCCGTTGGGGCGAATCGACGGCCTCATCCATATAAACATTGAACGAAAAAATCACATCGTCGGCATCGAAAGGGTAACCGTCGGAGAAGCGAATTCCTTTGCGCAACTGGAGAGTGAATGAGCGGCCGTCGGGAGATATGTTCCACGACTTGGCGAGCGCCGACTCCGTCAGTTGCGACGCTCGGTTGATCTCAATGAGATCGCCCATCAGCCGCCCGATGACCTCGCGTGAAACGGCATCGGTCGCAGTGACGGGGTTGAGCGTCTTTGGTTCGGAGCGTTGACCGATGGTAAGATGCCCGCCATAGCGGCCGCTGACGTCGGGCAAGCGTGCGAGTTCTTCGCCCGGTTTCGCCGCTTCGGGAGCGGGCGCCGCGGCAAAGCACACGCCGGTAAGCAAGCACACGTGTAGGGCTAGGCGGATCAACTTCATTCAAGACCCCTTACCCCACAGAACGGTTTTCTAGGTTAAGAGGATTTTAACCGGGAATGAAACAGCTCAGCGAGAGAACTATAGAGTACGGAAGTAACTACCAGAGCGCCGGCCGGAGCAAGCAGCCATCGATAAGAGACGAGGACGCTATATTGCTGCAGAGTGCTGAGCATGTTTCCCCAACTCGCCACGGGCTCATTAACTCCCAAGCCAAAAAAAGAAAGCGTAACTTCGGCGGCAATATAACGTGGAACCAGTAATGCGGCCTGAGTAAGCAGTAAGCCGAAAACTTCGGGCAGAATATGATGCCGCAAGAGATAAAAGTCAGTCGCGCCGAAGCCGCGCCCCGCCAGAACGTAATGTCGGTTTCGCGCACTGAGTACCACTCCCCTGACTAATCGTGCAGGCCGCGCCCACCCGATCAACCCGATCACGCCAGTCAAGAGAAAGAATGTGCGGAGCGTGCTCAGGTGCAATGGCAAGAAGGCGCGCACTCCAAGCAGAAAATAAAGCCAGGGCAGCGATAGAAATAGCTCGTTCACTCCCATCAGCGACTCGTCGCCCCCGCCACCGTAGTATCCGGCGATGATGCCGACGAAGCTTCCGGCAAGAAGGGTGATCACGGTTGCAACGATCCCTGCGGCCACTGAAATCTGTCCGCCAAAGAGCACGCGGGAAAATTCATCGCGGCCGTAGCCATCGGTACCAAAAAGAAAGAGCCTCGCCGGTTCGTCCACTCCGAACAGATGCGTTGTCGACGAGAAAATGCCGAGTAACTTGTAACTTGCTCCAGTCACAAACAAGCGCACTTGATACTCATGGATGTGGTCCTCCCGATAACTCCCCTGCTGATCACCGTCCGGCACAATTGCCGACTCGTAAACAAACGGGCGGAGGTGAATCTCTGCTGCATCCTTAAAATGCAAATGAGTCGGTGGAGCGTAGGATAACTCCCGGTTCTGCGCAGCGGGATCGTAGGGTGCGACAAAGCCCGCCAGCAGCAGGACTAGATGCAATCCAGCCAGCAAAGCAACCAGAACCGTGGCCTTAGCGCGCATCCGCTCCCTCTTTGCGAATGCGTGGATCAACTGCGATGAGCATTACGTCAGCGACAAGATTCCCGCCTATCATAAACAGCGCGGAGAACATGATTCCTCCTATGACGAGATACAAGTCGCGCGACAACGTCGCCTCTAAGATCAGCGGACCTAAGCCAGGCCATCCGCAAACTACTTCAACGATCAACGATCCGCTAAGCAGGCCAGCCAGTGAAAAGCCCAGCAGAGAAATGGCGGGATTCGCGGCTACCGGTAACACGTGGCGACAAAGCAATCTACCCTGGCTCATCCCCAATCCGCGGGCGGCTTGAATATAGGTCGCACCTAACACCTCCAGCACGCTGGCGCGGACGTGCCTGACGATGATCGCGGTTTCACAAAGTACGAGGATGAAGGCGGGTAGCGCGAGATGTCGGGCGAGATCCAGCAATTTCGCCAGCATGGAAAATGCATCGGTGTCCGCCGACATCATCCCGCCGACGGGCAAGGTTCCCCAACGGACCACGAGCGCCAGCAGGCCGACGGCGATGACAAGTTCGGGGATCGAAATAACCAACGAACTGGCGAAAGTAACTGCCCTGTCGGCCAAGCCGCCGCGGCGACTAGCGGCCCACACTCCGAGCGGCACCGAGATTAGCCATGTGATCGCGAGCGCGCAGGTGGTGAGCAGCAAGGTATTCTTCGCGCGACTCCACAACAGCGGCGCAACCGGAGTGTTATAGGCGATCGAATAGCCTAAATCCGCTCGCAGCGCCGCTTTCACCCACCGTGTGTATCTCACCGCCAGCGGTTGATCCAATCCATAACTGGAACGTAGCGCCGTAATTGTCTCTGGCGAGATCTGCGGGTTGAGCCGCATCTCGTCAAAAAAACTTCCCGGCGCCATCTCTGTAAAGAGGAAACAGAGCGCCGAGACTCCCACGAGTAACAGGATTGCGCGCAGCAGCCTGCGGAGGATGTAACTCACGAAGGCGCTCCGGTGATTGCGACAAGCTTCCCTGCCGTTGTTTTCGCTGACGACAAGAGCTTCTTCGTTGCGGCGTGCTTGGGATTAAAAACAATCTGGGGCGCCGAGCCAGTTTCTACGATTCGTCCGTCAGCCATAACTCCGATGGCATTCGCCATCCGTGCTACCAACGCCAGATCGTGGGATATCAACAGATAAGTCAACTGGTGCGCGGCTTGCAAGTCGAGCAACAGGTTGGCAATTTGCGCTTGGGTCGATAGGTCAAGACCGGTGAGTGCTTCGTCCAGAACTAGTAACAGTGGGCGCAAAGCCAAAGCCCGCGCCAGCGCCAGTCGCTGCCGTTGCCCGCCGCTGAAATTGGAAATCGGTCGATCCATCCAATCTGGAGATAGCCCAACTTCAATCATCAGGCCGGCCACGCGGTCGCGACGTTCCTGCCGATTGCTCATCGTCTTCCGCTGAATCACCAGAGGCTCCTCAATCGCTTCCAGCGCTGAGAAGCGCGGGTTCATCGAAGTAACAGCGTCCTGGAAGACCATTTGGATTAGGCTGCGAAAAGGTAGCAACGTGCGCGAAGTAAGCTGCGCAATATCTGTTCCCTGCAACAGGATTTGACCGGCGTCCGGCCTTTCGATACGCGCCACGCATCGAGCGACAGTCGACTTGCCCGACCCCGACTCTCCGACGAGCGCCAACGTTTGTCCGCGCTGAATCCCGAAATCAGCGGAAGCCACGGCTGCGACCTGCACTCGCTTTTTCCAAAGCCCGCCGAGGACATAGTTCTTGGATAGTCCGATAACCTGCAGAAAATCCTCATCTGATAGGTCGCCTCGAAAAGAGCTGATCGGAGAATTAGACAAGTTAGCAGGTAAGTTAGTCGCCAAGTTACTCCCCATACTTGAAACAGTTCACGGGCCGCGAGGGTTCGGGCAGAAACGTTTGTGGATAGCGCTCGGAACAAACGTTCATCCGTTCAGAGCAGCGTGGCTCAAATCGACAACCATCAGGGATGCAGCCAGGATCGGGAGATTCGCCCGCAATCGCCGGAAGCCGCGAGACTGTCCCGGTGTGGGTGACCAGCGACGACGCAATCCGCACCAGAGCTTGCGTGTAAGGATGCAGCGGCCGCCCAAGGATTTCGACGCATTTCCCAACTTCGACAATGCGGCCCGCATACATCACTGCGATGCGATCGGCAAATCCAGCGAAGAGCGCGGGGTCGTGACTGATGATCAGAATTGCTGTGCCGTGCTCTTGCCTGATCTGCGACAGCAACTCGATGATGTCGTTCTGCAAACTTGCGTCGAGTTTGCTGGTCGGTTCATCGGCGATCAGAAGAGCCGGTCTGCAGGCAACGGCCTGGGCAATCGCGATCCTCTGCCGCTGCCCACCGCTGAGTTGATGCGGGTAGGCGGTATAGATTTCCTCCGTCCGGTCGAAGCCAACCTCACGCAGCAACTCCATCACTCGCTGGCGTCGTTCTGCAGCACTGAGCGGCAAATGCGCACGCAACACCTCGCCGATCAGCACACCGGCCGTCATCACCGGATTCAGCGACAGAGCCGGATCCTGCGGGATCAGCGCGATTTCTCGGCCTCGGATGGCGCGCAATTGCACATCGGTCAGATTCATCAGCTCGCGGCCCCGGAATAGAATCCCACCTTCGGCATTCGTCCCCGGCGGTAGCAGTCGAAGCAAAGCGCTCGCTAGCGTGCTCTTTCCGCAACCGGATTCGCCCAATATTCCGACGACCTCTTGCGGACGGATCTCAAGGCTAACGCCATCCACCGCGCGAATCGGCAGGCCCTCATCAGCGCAGTAGGTAACCGTAAGATCGCGAATTTTTATCAGATGATCGCTTGGTCCATTCAAGCAACAACTCCGCTAGTCCGATATTACCGGCAACGCGCCTCCTCGCAATTGCCTACTGAGGACCCGACGCGCCCTAAGGCCCAGCGTTATTAGCGATCGATTTGTCAAAGCTGGTCGCAAGCGGCTGCTCAAATCCAGGTTCGCCTTTACAAATAGGTCGCTTTCGCACTAGATTTTAAGGAACCGGCTTACCCTTAACTGTTCGAGTTCTTAATGCCCCGACCTTCCTTCGATGACGACCAAACCGCATCCTTTCTCTCCGACCGCACCATGGGAGAAGTCCTGCTATCGAGCGATCTGCTGGAGGCTCTTCCCGATGCCATCGTCGCCGTCGATCGCGAAGGCACCATCGTCCAGATCAATTCTCAAACCCAGGCGCTCTTCGGCTATACCCGCGACGAATTAATCGGCCAGAAAGTCGAAACGCTGGTGCCGGAAAGCTATCGCCGCCAGCACTACCAGCACCGCGAAACCTTCACGGAAAAGCCGAAAACGCGCCGTATGGGAGCGGAACTAGACCTCTACGGCAGACGGCGCAATGGCACCGAATTTCCCGTGGAAATCAGCCTTAGCCCGATCTCTACGGATAAGGGAATGTTCGTCCTGAGCGCGATCCGCGACATCAGCGATCGGAAACGAATTGCCGAAGAACTGCGCCGCGCCAACGAAGAATTGCATCGTCGAACTACCGAGCAACTCGGTGAATACCGCACGCGCCTGGCCTCGATTATTGATTCTTCCGAGGACGCGATCATCGGCAAGGACCTCGATGGCACGATCACCAGCTGGAATAAAGGAGCCGAGCGCATCTACGGCTACACTCCGGAAGAAGTCGTCGGAAAAAGCATATCGCTTCTGGCGCCGAGCGATCGCCCGGATGAGATTCCCGAGATTCTGCGAAAGATCGCGCGCGGCGAGAGCACCGAACATTACGAATCCGTACGTGTTGCCAAAGACGGACGCCAACTCAATGTATCCATCTCCGTATCTCCCCTGCGCTCCGCGAATGGCGACATCGTGGGTGCATCCGCGATTGCGCGCGACATCACCGCCCAGAAGAAGACTGAGGGGCAGCTTCACCAATCGCAAAAGATGGAAGCGATCGGCCGCCTCGCCGGCGGCGTTGCACACGACTTCAACAACATTCTCGGGATCATTAATGCCTGCGCGGAATTCCTGCGCGATCGAATCGATCCCGTGGCCGGCCCCCTGCAATACGTCGAGAACATCAGAAAGGCCACGGAGCGCGGTTCTGCTCTCACCCGCCAACTCCTGACCTTCAGCCGGTCCTCCGCCATCCAGCCTCGAATCCTCGATCTCAACGAGCGCCTGAAAGACGTCAGCAAGCTGCTGCGTCCGCTGATGGGTGACGATGTCGAAATTCTTATTGTCTCCAAGTCCCCCGCGGCCGTCGTTGAAGCCGATCCCGGCCAACTCGACCAGATCGTTGTCAACCTTGCCGTCAACGCGCGTGACGCCATGCCTCGCGGCGGTAAGTTTATTCTCGAAACTCGCACCGAGCGCTTCGACGAGGCTTTCGCCGATCAGCATCAGAATATGCCAGCGGGGAAATACATCCTTCTGGCGGTTAGCGATACCGGCAGCGGAATGGATGAGGCCACCGTCTCGCGCATCTTCGAACCATTCTTCACCACCAAAGAGATCGGCAAAGGAACCGGCCTCGGATTAGCCACGGTCTATGGCATCGTTAAGCAGAGCGCGGGCCATATCATGGTCTACAGCGAGCCCGGACACGGCACAACTTTCAAGATTTATCTACCCAGCGCCGATCACAAAATTGGGCTGGATGCCAATCCCGAAGTGGAGGCCGTCAGCTCCAAACGACATGGAAGCACGATCATGCTGGTCGAAGACGACGAGATCATGCGCGGCTTGACCAAGCAACTTCTCGAGGAGCACGGCTACACCGTCATCGATACCGATGACGGCCAGTCGGCGCTGCAATGGCTTGAGACCCACTCCGACCCGATTGACCTGTTATTGACCGATGTCGTCATGCGCCGCATGAGCGGCCCCGAATTGGCCCAACGCCTCAATAGCTCTCGTCCCCACCTTAAAGTAATCTACATGTCGGGCTATACCGGGGAACTGATCGCCGAACGCGAAGTGTTGAGCCGTGGCATCACTCTGCTGGAAAAGCCCTTCAGCCGCACAGCCCTCTTGAATACCATCCATAAGACGTTGGGATAGACCAACTCTTTGGTCATGTAACCATTGAATTGGTGATGGAGATCACACATCGCTGTGGGAAAGCACCCAGTTCCAGGCGCGGATCGGGGTGCAGTCCAAAATATATGTTCGCTACCGCACGCAAACAATGCTATTATTTCGTTCCACTTACATAACTTCCATCGATTTTGGGCCCTGTGCGACGAATGGCGAAGCGCTTGCCAAAGTACGTGTGAGCGGAGGCAACATATGGCCACACAAGTAGTCAACCATGCCCAGAAACTTACTGTAGCCGACAAGACATTTGGCGACCTTCCCCAAGCTGCGGTCGAAGCCCTTGAGCAGGCTGCTGTCACCACCACCTACCCCACCGGCGCCGTCCTTTTCGCCGAAGCGCAATCGCCGCGCGGCGTCTACATCGTGCGTCGCGGGCGCGTAAAGCTTTCCGTCTGCGGCAGTGACGGCCGAACGCTCATTCTGCGCATCGCTGACGTAGGTTGCCCTCTGGGCGTGGCCGCCGTCGTCTCCGGACGTCAATATGAAGCGACCGCTGAGACGCAAGAGCCCTGCGAGATCAGTTTCCTCCGCCAATCCGATCTGGTCCGCCTCATGCGCCAGTACGGCGAACTTGCCCTCTGGGTCACGCAACATATCAGCCGCGATTATGCCTCGACCTGCCGCGAAATCCGCGACCTCATTCTCTCTGACTCCGCCAGCGAAAAGCTTGCTCGCCTGCTAGTAGGATGGATGGATGAGAATACCAGCGCCAAAAACCCCGGCCATATGAAGCTAGCCTTGACGCACGAAGAAATCGGCCAGATGATCGGCTCCTCGCGAGAAACTGTAAGCCGCCTCTTCGCCGGATTCAAGAAACAACACCTGATTCAGCAAACCGGCTCAACTCTCGTAATCCCGAACCGTGTGGCGTTAGAATCGCTGATTACCGCGTAAGAGTTAGCGAGTAAGTCACAACCGCTCATCGATGAGTCATTATTGGTAGTCACTTCGTTTGGGGCCGGCATCCTCCTCCGGCCCCATTTTTTAATTTGGTGGTTGTGTGCAGCGGACACTCCTGTCCGCTGCTTATCCCTAAGCGATGCCAGCGTTCTAATAGCGTCCTTCAATGGTCGAGGTTAATAAGTCTATTTTTGAAAAAAGTGGGAAAACTCTTGTGGGCGCGCGGCATCTCAGTTCCAACAAGTTCGGGGCTTCTGCCCTCACTGCCCTCGAATTGAGGTGAGGTCCTATCGATGGCTACTTCTGTCCTGATTGTGGACGACAGTCCACTGGTCCGCGAATCGCTGGAGCGGCTATTTGCCGACGGCGGGTTTGAAGTGTGCGGCGAGGCAGAAAGCGGCCCGGCAGCGATTGAGAAAGCTCAAAGATTAAACCCGAGCCTGATTGTAATGGACCTCTCCATGCCGGGCATGAATGGGATAGAGGCGGCGGGTCGTCTGCGACAGATCCTGCCCGCAGTTGTGATTATTCTCTTAAGCGATTACGGCGGAATGTTCCCCGAGCAGGAAACCCGCGCGGTTGGTATTGCCGCGATCGTTTCGAAAGTGGAGTGCTCGTCGGTGCTGCTTCGCGAGGCCAGAATTTTGCTCGGACAGGCCGCAGCTTGATTCCGTCCGCGATCGAGGTCCATGGCCCGTCGCATCAGAATCACGACCCGACCGAACGAAAGCCCGCAACTCCATCACCATCATCCTGCGCCGTCACTTCTACCCCGAATGCCTGGAGTATGATGGGCCAAAAATGAAGAACACCGGCGTCTTGCTCCTAAGCACTCCTATGCCGCTCGCTCGCAAAGGCGTGGTGGCGGAAATCTCGCAATTCCTGATTAGCCACCACGGCAGCGTCCTGCACAGCGACGATCACCTCGACAGCGGCCGCGACTTGTTTCTCTCCCGGCTGGAATGGGATCTGGACGGCTTCGATATTCCTATCTCCGATTTCGAGCGCCACTTCGAGCCTCTGGCCGAGCGTTACGGTATTCACTACCATCTGGCGCTAACAAGCTACCGCCCCAAGATCGCCATCCTCGTTTCGGCCTATGATCACTGTCTTGCCGATCTGCTGTACCAGCACAGAACGGGAGACCTGGTATGCGACATAGTTATGATTATCAGCAACCACCCTACCGCCAAGCCGCTGACCGATTTTTATCAAGTCCCCTTCCATCTGCTGACCAATCCGAAAGACAAGCGCGAGTCAGAGCAGGAAATGCTTCAGCTACTCGGGCAGGACGTCGACCTGATCGTGCTCGCGCGCTATATGCAGATCCTCGGACCGGATTTCGTCGCCCAATACCTGTTGCGTATGATCAATATTCATCATTCTTTTCTCCCCGCTTTCATCGGAGCGAAACCCTATCATCAAGCATTCGAGCGTGGCGTAAAGCTGATCGGAACCACCAGTCATTACGTCACCGCCACGCTGGACGAAGGGCCGATCATCGAACAAGATGTGGTCCGCGTTTCCCATCGCGACACGGTCGAGGACATGGTCCGCAAAGGTCGCGACCTCGAGAGAGTAGTGCTCTCACGCGCCGTGCGCTGGCACCTGGAAAATCGCATCCTCGTCTACCAGAACAAGACCGTCGTGTTCGCTTAGAAACCAGGTAACTCTAGCCGCTCTCCTTACTGCTCCGCTAGACAATCTCTCGCACCGCGCGATGCGCCTCATCAATCGCGACGTCGGTTTCGGCTTCTGCGCCGGCATCTGAATTTGCTATAGCGATCCGGCCGTAGCGTTGGCGTCCCACCACCCACGGCTCTTCCCCCTTTTTCCAGTCGGGATCGAATAGCGAATTGGGAGCGAAAGAGT
The DNA here is from genome assembly GCA_963800565.1 of uncultured Acidobacteriaceae bacterium. Lineage (GTDB taxonomy): Bacteria > Acidobacteriota > Terriglobia > Terriglobales > Acidobacteriaceae > Acidiflorens. The sequence continues at coordinate 135,642 of CAWDBM010000003.1, read as the reverse complement.
AACCGTGGGCCCAGCGGTTGACCGTGATGCCCTGGATGTCGCGTGCGGGATCGAATCCGGCTGAGCCCAGCATGAGCCCTAGCTGCTCGCGGATGTTGTGCTCGAAAGTGGAGAAGGGTGTGCCCATGAGTTCGGCGCGTCCGGCGCGATTCTGGTCCCGAGCAGGCAATCCACGCTCGCATGGCGTGCGCAGCATGAAGAGAATCATCGGTTCGTCTGGATTTGACGGGAAGTGATAATCGCCCAGGCTCACCGGATAATCGAGCGCAGTAAAACAGTGATAGCTGCCGGGAGAGACGATCTGGTGGATGCCGAGCTTGTGGAAGCTCGTCCAGTTGGAAATCGCGACATGCGTATAGACGAGCGGCATCTTCACCAGATACGAGAGCGCCTGCCGCTGGCTCTGCGGCAGCTCGGGGCAGAGATACGGAATCATCGTGTTATAGCAGGCGAGGATGCAATGTTTCGCACGCACAGTTTGTAGTTTGTCGCCGCGATCGTAGGCGATGGCAACTTCGCTGGCAGTTTGCGCGGAGCCGACGTGATTAACGTGCACAACAGTGCTGTTCAGGCGAATGCGGATGGGCGATTCGGGCTGATCGAGACGGCTGTAGTCGACGCGAGCGGTAACGATGTCATCCATCGCATCGCTGTGCGCAGAATGCCCGGCGGCGTTAAGTCCAGGGATTGCGGCGGGCACGAGACTCCGTACCAGCAGCCGGGCAATCGAAGCGTTGCCGTCGGGGAAGTGAAAAATATACGGCTCTCGCTCCGGCGCTTCGAGGCCGAGGCCATCGAAGCCCGGATAACTGATGGCGCCGTAATCGTCTCCCGCCACGTAGCAATCAAGCGCGGGAACAGCCTCAATACCGACAGTAAATAAATCGTTGGTATAACTCTGGAAGAAGGGAAGCGCATCCGGCGTAACCTTGCAGACCTGAGTCAGAAAGTCAGCATAGCTGATCTTGCGCAGACGCTCGATCTTCTGCTCGCGATTGAGGCCGGGGAAATAATCTTTCTTGTCGGCGTAGACGCGGGCAATGTCGCGGCGGACATTCTCTGATAGCGGAGACTTCGCCAGAAATTCGGGCCAAGGCGTCTTGCCGAGGCCGGTGACGAGACGATCTTCGCCAAAAGTGGCGCGATCGTAAAACATGGCGGTGCCGAGTTGGCTGTAAAGTTTGCGATCGTAGGCCTTGTAGAAGCGATTCAGATCGATGCCGAGTTCGGTCAACAGCCCGCGCGCAACCTTGCTGTATTCGGCGGGCCGCTCAATCGACATGGTGCCGCCGTGCGCCAGCAGGGTGCGATCGCCCACGCGAAATTCGTTGCGCTTGGCGTGGCCTCCGAAGTCGTCATGATTGTCGAGGATGAGAATGCGCGGGCTTTTCGCGGTGGAAGTTTTTGCGCCCAACTTTTTCTCCGCGAGCTGGCGATAGAAATAAGCGGCGGAAAGTCCGCTGATGCCCGCGCCCACGACGACCAGGTCGTACATCTCCCCCGTGTTCTCAGGTTTGGCTGCCGAGTCCGCGTCCCATGATTCTCCGTCGCGCAACCGGTGCGCATAGGTGAAGCTGCCATTATGGTTGCCGCGCATCCCGGTCAGCGCCGGAGGATAGTAGCCAGGAGATTTCTCGGGCGCGTAAGCATCCCCGTCGAACGCAAGCGCGGCGGGAGGAAGCAACGTGCCGCCAATAGTAAGTGCGACTCCATTGAGAAAATCGCGGCGCGAGATGGCGCGGTTCATTCCAAGATCTTTATCTTGACGCGCACGATTGCGGTGATCGCTGTTTCGCAATTCTTCTCCATTGTTCATGATTACAACTTCAGCTTTTTCTTGCCGCAAGATACCGCGCCAATTCTTTCAGAGTGCTCGCAGCCTCGCCATATTCGTCGAGTTCCGAGCACGCCCGATCGACCAGCGTGTCGGCCCTGCGAATCGATTCCTCAATCCCAAACAGCGCCGGATAAGTCGTCTTCTCCGCCGCCGCATCTTTGCCTGCAGTTTTTCCCAGTTGCTCCGACGTTTGCGTCAGGTCGAGCACATCGTCCACAATCTGAAAGGCCAGACCGATGGACTCGCCATAGGTTCGCAGGCGGGCGATATCTTCGACGCTCGCGCCCGCGTAAATTCCTCCACTGACGACGCTCGCCGTGATCAGCGCGGCAGTTTTTGAACGATGAATGTATTCGAGCGTGGCGAGATCCGGCTTCTTGTGTTCGGCTTCGAGGTCGACGACCTGGCCTCCGATCATGCCGTCGACTGTGCCGGTGGCGTGTGCGATTTCGCGGATAATCTCGACGCGCGCTTCAGCCGGGCAAATAAGTTGCGCCAGCACCTCGTAAGCTCGCGTCTGCAGCGCGTCTCCCGCAAGAATAGCGATCGCCTCGCCAAAAGCCTTGTGGCATGTAGGCCGTCCACGCCGCAGATCATCATTGTCAAGCGCGGGCAGATCGTCATGAATCAGTGAATAGGTATGAAGCATTTCGAGCGCCGCGCCGACCTGATCGATCCCTGGGGGAAGCGATGCTGCGAATGATGACTGCGCCGGCGATGATTTTTCCGACGATGCCGCGGGGGGTGATTGGGTATGCGACCGAGAATGCGAACGATCGCGCGCATGAGCCTCCGCCACGGCTCGAATCATCCGCCCCGCTTCCATGCAGAGGATCGGACGCAGCCGTTTGCCGCCGGCAAAAACGCTGTGCCGCATCGCCTGATGAATAGAAGATGGATGCTGGGTGGCGGGTGGCAAAAGCTCTTCCAGCGCCACGTCGGCCGCTTCGCGTCCCTGCTCCAGAAGTCGTTTCAGCATCGAGACGCAGTATAACAAGGGGCAGGAAAGGCAGGAGCCAGCAAAAGCGGGAGTTAGGAAAAGCAACAACTAGGAAAAGCAGGAATCAGGAAAAAGAGAAACCAGGAAAAGATAACCAAAGCTCCGCTTTTCCTGCCCCTTGCTTTTCCTGTCTTTTGCCTTTCCTGTCTCTTGCTTTTCCTAGGTTCTCCTTTTTCCTGCCTTCTTCCTTTCCTGATCCATCACGCTACGGCCTGCTGCGTGAGCCCTTGCAGCACCGAGCGCACTACGTCATCCTGGCGCGGCTCGCAAATGTCGGATGCGCCTTGATTCAACGCTGCGGTCCATAGTTCTTCATCAGCTAGACGGTGAGTGCCGACGATGCAGAGGCGGGGGAAGTCTTGACGCAAACGTTCAAGTTCGGCCCAGTCCACCGCTTCGAGATCAAGGACCAGTGCCTCGGCGCGATGCTGCAAAATGGCGAGTCCGGCTTCCGCCGACGAACGCGCCAGATAAACCGATTCAAAGTGTTGGGAAAGACTGACCGCCAGAGTTTCAGCAGTTCCGGGGTCATTCTGATAGAGAACTACACGGAGTGGTTCCATAGATCCCCCTGACGTTTGCCGCAGGTTTGCGGCGGCCTTGGCTGCGACAGCTAGACGGCTAGCACAGGCGTTGTCAACTCCGAACCGGGCACGACCGCGTTATTTGCGCGCCGCTCTCTCGGCCGGGGGCTCGAACGGTTCGGCTTGAAGTTTTCCGTTCTGCTTGAGCAGAATCTCGACCTTGCCTTCCGCGTCTTCCAATTGCTTGCGGCAGGTGGCGGAAAGTTGCATGCCTTCTTCAAAAAGCGTCAGCGATTTCTCCAGGGGGACCTCCCCTTTTTCCAACTCCTGGACAATCTTCTCGAGACGCTCGAGGCACTCTTCAAACTTTACCAATCCAATTGCTCCTACACTCTATTGTAATGCGGCTTGCGATGAAAAATGTCCAGTGAAATATTTCAATCCGAATAATTTGTTGGGCAGGGTGTTCCAAAATTAAACAGCTGCCGGACGCTTCGAACCGAGTGCCTCAAGCACGTCGACAGCCGACGCATATCGCCCCTGCGGAGCGCTGATCTGCGCTCCCTGCACATGGTCGCGGAGCGCGCTCAGCATCTCGCGCGCAATCGCCACGCCCTCTTCGCGAGCTGCTTGCGGGCTCGTCGCCCGCGTCATTCTGTTGAGAATTTCATCAGGTACCGACACCCGCAACTCGTTTTTCATGAATTCAGCGTTGCGTGCGCTCACCAGCGGCCAGATTCCGGCAATCAACGGAATGCGGCAGTGTTCGATCCGCCGCAAAAAGTTCTCCAGCAGCTTGAGGTCGAACACTGGCTGCGTCACCACGTATTCCGCCCCTGCCTGCACTTTATATTCGAAGCGCTTAATCTCCTCGTCGAGATTGGGAAGCCCAGGGTTTGCCCCTACGCCAATGACGAAGCTCGTTCCCGCCCCGATCGGATTCCCGCCAAGGTCGAGCCCGCGGTTCAGGTTGTGCACGATATTCACCAGTCCGATCGCATCCACGTCAAACACCGCCGTCGCGTCGGGATAGTTGCCCATCTTCGGCGGATCGCCGGTGATGCAAATCAGATTGCGGATGCCTGTGGCCGCCGCTCCCAGTAAATCCGACTGAATGCCGAGCACATTTCGATCGCGGCAGGTGTAGTGCAGAATCGCTTCGATGCCCACCTCCTGCTGCATCAATAGCGACAACGCTTGATTGCTCATGCGAGCCGAGGCGCGCGGGCTGTCCGGAATATTGATCGCGTCCACGCCGACCGACTTGACGAACTTTGCTCCCTCTATCTCTTTGCGTATGTCGATACCCTTCGGCGGCACGATCTCAACCATCGTGACAAACTCGCCGGCGGCAATGCGGGCGCCGAGGCGCGAGCGCTCAGCCATGGGAATGGTAGCGGGGGCTAAGGGCGCTGTTCCGGAATGAATCGCCTCCGTAACGGCAGATTTGCCGCGCGCTTCGCCGACGCGCAACGCCGACTTCATGGCGCGGATATGGTCAGGCGTAGTACCGCAGCATCCGCCAATCAGTTGCACGCCCGCGGCGACAAACTTGCGCGTGTAGCTCGCCATGTATTCCGGCGAACAGAGATAGATGTTGCGTCCTTCGACTGAGCGCGGCATGCCGGCATTTGGTTGCGCCGCCAGGGGCAGGGAAGTCACCGCTCGCACGCGTTCGATCGCATCCAGCATGGCCACCGGCCCCACGCTGCAATTAATGCCGAGCACGTCGATGTTCCACTCCGTCAACCGTGCGGCGAAAGCCTCCGGGTCGGAGCCATCAAGGCAGTTGCCGTCTTCGTCGATCGTCACCTGCGCGATGATCGGAATCTTCGCATCCACATCGCGGCAGGCGAGCACGGCCTGATGCAGCTCTTCAACATAGCCGAAGGTTTCGAGCATCAGCAGATCGACCCCGCCTTCGATGAGGGCGGCAGCCTGTTCGCGAAACGCGGTCCGTGCCTCTTCAAACGAAGTCTTGCCCAGCGGTTCGATGCGGACGCCGAGCGGCCCCATCGATCCCGCGACCCAGACATCAAAACTCTTCGCGGCCTCGCGAGCCACGTGCGCGCCCGCAATATTGATGTCGCGCACGCGGTCGGTCATGCTGTGCCGCGCCAGGCGAAAGCTGTTGCCGCCGAAAGTATTGGTCTCTATAATCTCGGCGCCAGCCTGCAGATAATCGTGATGCACGCCGCGAATTAGCTCCGGCTGCGACACGTTCAGCTCGTCATAGCAGCGGTTGATGAAAATGCCCTTGGCATAAAGCAGCGTGCCCATGGCTCCGTCGCAGAGCACGGGCGCTCGCTTCAGGCGTTCAATAAGGTTTTGCGCCATTCATTTCAGGATACAAGAAGGTGCGAGATAATTGCATCTTAGACGCCAAAAGGCGGTGCTCCGATTCAATCTCACCAGGGAGGCACGAAGACACGGAGAAACCCAACTACTTGGCAAAACCTCCACTCCCGTTCTTACAGGCTCATGATTTTCTCCGTGCCTCCGTGGTAAAAAAAGCGAGTGGGATCTCCAAGCGATATTCGCTTAGATATGAGGACGCTGAATGGGCATTGAAATCAAAGGCATGACGCCGTTAATACAAGTGTTCGATATGCCTACATCGATTGCCTTCTATCGCGGTGTGCTTGGATTCGAGGTGGTGACCACTTCGCGGCCGGGAGAAGAGCATTTCGCCTGGGCGCTGCTCCGCTTAAATGGTGTCGAGTTGATGCTGAACACAGCTTACGAAGACGATTCACGTCCCGCCAAACCCGATCCAGTTCGAATCTCCGCTCACGACGATACGGCGATCTACTTCGGGTGTCCCGATGTGGACGCGGCCTACGAATACCTTCGTCCACGAATCACCAACCTGAAAAATCCTAAGATCGCGCATTATGGAATGAAGCAGCTGTATCTCCACGATCCAGATGGCTACAACCTCTGTTTTCAGTGGCCCGCAGAAAAGCAAAACCGTTAGCCACCAAGGACACTAAGGTTCACGAAGGAATGCCTCTGGGCCGCCCTTCGTGGTCCTTCGTGCCCTTTGTGGTAGTGGAATTTCGTAGACCGCTCACCGGATGAGCGAGTCGACCAGGGCTGCTTTCGCGCTCCCTGGAAATAGAGTATGCTGGCAGCACCTAATAAGGTGCTTTGGAGGGGTTCGATGCCATGCTAGACATCACCAAGGACATTCAATCGCTCACCACATTCCGCCGCCAGTCGAGCGACTTCATCAAGCAACTGAAGAAGACCAAACGGCCCGTGATCCTGACGGTAAATGGAAAGCCAGCAGCGGTTGTGCAGGACGCCGGAGCCTACCAGCGCCTCCTCGACATTGCCGCCCGGGCCGATGCCGAGGAAGGTATCCGCCAGGGCTTGGAGGAGGCGAAAAAGGGTAAGACAAGGCCTGCGCGCGATTTTTTTGAGGAGTTTGAAGCCAGACATGGCATACGTCGTTAAGATCACGCCGAGCATGACCTCGCGCGGCTATACAGGCAAATCAATGCCGGGTATTCGGGCGCGGCGCTGCAATGGTACCGTGGCATTAAGGAGGCCATTATCAGCCTCGAAAATCAGCCAAATCGCGGCCTACTGATTCGCAAGAAGGACAAGTTGAGACGTTTGCTTTACGGTCGTAAGCCCTATGTGCACCTTGTGATCTATCGCGTGCTGGAGTTACAGAAACAGGTTGAAGTGCTTCACATCCGCCACGGCGCAAGGCAGAGATTCAAGCCCTCCGACCTGATGTAGACCGGACCGTCCTCAACAGTTTCCTCAACTCCCTTTGCTATAATCCTTATTCTTGCATCCAAGCAATTATCCGTTTCATAAAGCTGGAGTCCCAGGTTTGAAGAAAATCCCGATCCTTCTGTTATTTGTGCTGCCCGCGAGTTTGATCTGCCTCAGTTGCGGCGGCAGTACCCCCAGCAGCACAAGAACCAGCGGCCTTCCCTATCGCGCCTTCCTCTCGAATAGCGTCAGCTCCGGCACTTCGTCGGCCGGCGTCTTTGTCGTCAACGCGCTCAGCGATGTACGTCCCGCAGTCGCCCCCATTCCCGCCGGCAACAATCCCGGCATGATGGTGCTCACGCCAAACCTGGCGCTCACCCTCGTCTTCAGTGGAATCGGCACGCAGGCCTCCGACGATCAATTCACGGTCATCAACAACGCCAGCGAATCCGCCGTCGGCCATGTCTCTTTACCAGGATTGACCGAGAGCATCGTCGTCTCCCCGGACAGCACCACCGCCTACGTTGCCATCCCCACCGCAAGCGTAGTGGGGCAACCGCCCGGCATCGTCGAAGCCATCTCGCTCAACAACGGTGCCTTCATCGGACAGGTCGACATTCCCTCAGTCCGCTATCTTTCCATCAACAATACCGGCAACCGCATTTTCGGCTTCAGCGACAACTCCGACTCGATCGCCGTCATCACGCCGTCAGATATCGGAATACCCGGCAGCAATCCCGTAAGCTACATTACGGGTACCGGTCTCGATCACCCCATCTGGGGGCTCTTCAGCCCCGACGACACTACCGCCTACGTCCTGAACTGCGGCGCCGAATGCGGCGGAACGCAGGCCAGCATACAGAAAGTGGATTTGACGCTTACGCAATGCCTGCCCAGCGGAGCCTGTCCGCCCGTTAACGTTCCCGCTGCAACCGTGGCAATGCTCTCCGGCTCAACCCTCTATCTCGCTGGCACGCCCTATACCAACGGGGTCCCTTCCCAGCCCTGCACCGGACAGACTACGCAGGCCACCACCTGCGGGCTGCTCGCCCAGTTCAACCTCAGCACCATGAGCGTGGTCGGTGCACCCATCATCATCACCGACGGATATCACACCCGCATGGCGATGGGCGCTAACGGCCAACTCTACATCGGCGCGCGCACCTGCACCGAGATCGTTCCGCCCGTCCCCCCGCCCGCCGGAGCCGAAACCCGCGGCTGTCTTTCCGTCTACAACACCCTGACCACCGCCGTGGGCAGCGCTCCGCCCGGCGGCGTCTTAATTCCCCCCGCCAACGGAGACGTCACCGGCCTCCAGCCCATCGGCAAGCGCGCCAATAATCCCAATCTGGCTCAGCAAGTCATCTATGTAGTCCAGGGCGGATCGCTCGATGTCTATGATGTGACGACCGATGCGTTGGAATACAACCCGAATAATCAAAATAATCCCGGAAAGATCGCGGGTCTCGTAGGCCAGTTCATCGACGTCAAGATCGTCGATTTCTAAGAGCGCCGTTCGTCGTTCGCTCTTCGTGCAGCGCTTCTCGGTGTTTGATTAAGCGAACGACGAACGACTAGCGACGAACCGGCTCCAGCGTCATCTCATGCGCCCGCTGCCCCTCGACCGCTTTTTGCGAAAAAGGAAACGCGAACGTCGATCCCTTGTACCAAGCCGTCCATTGATCCATGTAATAAGGGCTGAGAAATATCCCGCTCTCGCCCGTCACCAGATTAAGCGTGCTCTCATCGAAATTCGCGAAGCTCATTGTCAGCCGCTCCGACGGCCCAAACCCGCGCGCCACCTGCTTCACCGTCGAAGTGCTCCCACTCAGAGGATGAATCCCCGGCCCCGTAAATCGCCCAATCACCGGCAGTTGCCGCAGCACCAGATGATCGATCTCCACCGGATAATTCTTTCCCCACTGCCACTGATTGAGATCGTCCGGAGCGAGCGCATGGTCGGGAGAACGATCGTCTGCTGCCACCCGAGCCTCCGCGACCACATTCTCCACGGCCGCAGTCAGCAGCGATCCATAATCCGCGTAACCGGATGGCAGCCACCGTGCCGGTTGCTTCGTCAACACATTCTCCAGCCATACCGATGACATCGCCCAGCGATAAGTTTTCCAACTCAGCTGGACGTCGCCATGCGATCCTTCCGATGCCGCGCCCAGTTTAGGCTCGAGAATCAGCCGTACCAACTCCTGCCGCGCCTTGGTCTCTATCGTCGGAGCCGCCGCCTCCGTCGACATCCTCCCATCCCAGTCACGCAAAATATCTGCTGCCCTCTTCGCTCGCTCCGAAGCGCTCGCCGCATGGTCGATGGCATACACAAATTTGTCTGCGCAGAAGCGATCATAAGTCGACGACACATCCATCTCCAACGCCAGCATGTCCGCCGGAGCAAACTTCTTTCCCGACTCCAGTACGCGATAAATTCGATCCGTCCGCCAAGGCGCATCCCACTCCGTGCTGATCGAATACTTGTATCCCGTCGGAGTAATCCGCCCATTAGCCGTCGCCAGAATCCCCGACGGCGGATCGTAAATCCGCGGCATCTCGTCGTAAGGAATCCAGCTCTTCCACTCATGCGCGTCATCGCTGCCACTCACCGGCAAGCTGCCATCGCCCGCCGCGCGAATCGGCACCCGCCCGGTCGCCTGATATCCAATGTGGCCATCGACGTCGGCATACATCACATTCTGTCCCGGAGCGCCAAAACTAGAAAATGCCTTGCGAAACTCATCCCAATTCCGCGCCGAGTCGACGTCGAAAAAAACCAGCCCCTCGCCATCCTGCAAAGTCCAGCGCAAAGCAATCTGCCGCGTCTCGCCCGGAATCAGCTCACTAATAATCGGGCCATGCCGCGTAGTCACCACATCAAAAGTCACGTCCGGAGCGCCCTTAACGTGAATCGTCTCAGTACGACGCTGCGGTGCGATCCATCCCGTAGGAGTCTTGTACTGCCCCTGCGCATTAAACTCTTCGACAAAATTATCTTCCACCGTAGGCCCAACATTAGTGAATCCCCACCCAATCCGCTGGTTGTGTCCCACAATCACAAACGGAACCCCCGGCAGAGTAACTCCCGCAACATCGAAGTCAGTCGAGTTATTGGTGGAGTTATCGCCGGTCTTATTGCTCGTGTTGGTGCCATTACTGCCCTCGTTAATCGCGCTGGTAGCGCCGCCGTTAGTCGCATCACTACCGCCGCCAATCACGCGAAGATGAGCGGCGAACCACAAGTTAGGCATCTGATGATTTAGGTGCATATCGTTCGAGAGCAGGGGTTTCCCCGAAACGGTATGCGATCCCGAAACCACCCAATCATTCGACCCTGCGCGGAACGAACCATCCTCTTCCTGCATATTAAAGTTGTCATCCTGAGCGAAGCGAAGGACCTGCTTTTTCATCGACGTGAGAGACAGGAGGTCCTTCGCTGCGCTCAGGATGACAAGCGGAGGAGGTTGCGCATCAGTGATTCGGCTGCTCCCGCCCTCCGGCTCGACCTCTTCGTCATCATCATCATCATCGCTATCCGCGCCATCCTCCTCATCGATCCGCCGCATCTCCGTCGGAGGCCGATCCCTCCACGAAGAATTCACATAAAGGTCCGTCGCCAGATCCGGCCCCAGCTTCGCCAGAATCTTCTCCCGCTCCAGCGCCCGCCGATAGCTGTAGTGATTCAGATCCTGCACCATCCGCGCCCCGATCAGCATGGAGTCGGTCACCGTCCAAGGCCGGGGCGTGTACTTCATCAGCCGAAATTCCAGCGACAAACGGTCGCGATGCGATTCGATAAACGCATTCACCCCGCGAGCGTACGCCCCAAAAAAAACGCGGTCGCGCGCCGAAATACTCTTCTCCGCCGCCTCCGCTGCCTGCCGCAGCCCCAGAATCCGCTCCTCGCGATCCATCTTCACCGTAGCCGCGCCCACCACCTCCGAAAGCTCTCCCGCCGCCGACCGGCGCATCATATCCATCTGCCAGAGCCGGTCCTGCGCCGTGACGTACCCCTGCGCAAAAAACAAATCCTGAAGCGACCCGGCCTCAATCGTAGGCACCCCGCGCTCATCCCGAATCACCCGCACCCGAGCAGAAATACCCGGCACCGAGATCGCCCCATCCAATTGCGGCAGAGGACGCCGAGCCATCCAATAAAGCCACCAGACCGCAGCAATGGTCACCACCAGAAGAAAACAGATGGCGTAATAAACGATGCGCAGCGCAGGACTGCGCCGCCGAACCTTGCTGTATGAAACCTCAGGCAGGGAAGAAGTAGATGACATTACTCAAAGATTGTAGGGGGGCACAGCGACCCTGACAACCGTACCAACGGCCACGATTTCTATCATGAAGGGGAAAAGCCACAGAACTCGTTGTAGTGGATGGGGATCTACGCTGCTGCGAAAGCGGGGACTGCTCGGAGCCGTCTATGACTGGAAATCTTACAGTTTGAATCGATGGAGGTTCATGTGACGATGCGCCGTGGAAGCGTCAAAGAGTTTGGCCGACTCAGCTTCTTAGTTGTCTCCATCATGGTGATGGGACTCATTGCTGTCGTCAAGGTCGAAGCCTGGGGACCGGCCCATCCCAACGCCCCAATCGGTCCCTCCTGGGAAACTGCGGTTGTGATCAACCCCACCAACAGCCAGAACATTATCATCGCCGACTCGGGGGGCGTCATCGTGTCCCAGGACCAGGGCCAGACTTTTTCGGCACCCGTTGCCCTGATCTATCCTTCGCCTTCGAACGGGGGCTGCGGCGACACATCCATTACCGCCGACGGAGAAGGTAGAACCTTTATTGGACTGCTTTCCTGCGGCGGCGCCGGAGGCGTGCCTTGGACACCCTCCGTCATCCAGGTTGATCCTTCCTCTGGTAACAGCATCAATCCTTTTGCTTTTCCGAAAGATCCCACTGAAGTCAATGACGACAAGCCGTGGATCGCAGCCGACCATAACCGCTATCTGAAGAATGGCGCTAACAATCCGCAATACGACTACCTCTACTATGTGTTCGACCGTTATTTCGGGGCGGGAGTGTGCAATTGCTGGCGCATCATGTTTTCGGTCTCCACCGACCATGGGAGCACGTGGTCCAGCGTCGTCTCGGTCAGCCTGGATTCCGAGGACCCGTGGCCGGCTACGGTCTCGGTTGGATTAGACGGTTCATTCTACATTGCCTATCGAGGATCCAACGGCAGTACCACAAATCCAGGTGACGCGATCTACGTTCTCAGCTCGTCTACCGGTGGGCTCCCGTTCGCAAAGACTTCGTTTGCGATTTCCGATATCGGGGGAAATCTAAACCCCGACTCGACGCCGACGATTCCGGGCATCACGTTTTGGACGCTGGGTCTGAACTCCGCTTACGTTGTCGCGGATCCATCGAATCCGCAAAGACTCTACGCCTTCGCCGATGGTTCCAACAGCAACGGCCCCTCGTGGGTTTATCTTTCCGTTTCCCTGAATGGCGGACAGAGCTGGGGTCCGCTTTCCCAGGTTGGCGCTGGACCAGTCGGGTCAGGGCAATACTTTGCTCGTGCCGCGGTGGATGATTCCGGGACCCTGGTCCTCTATTGGTACGACGATCGAGCGGGCAACACCGATGCTTCGGGAAACTATCTGCTCGATGTTTATGCGACGTTAAGTCATGACGGCGGGCAGACTTGGGTTCCTTCGTTCAAGATTGACGATCACAATTTCAACCCCGGCGATCCTTTTACGCCTTCCTCTCCCAATTCTCAGGTGGAGCAACGCATCGGCGAGTACATCGGTGCCGGAGCCGCCACTGGTGGTTTTGCATATGCCACTTGGTATACGACCAATGGTGGAATGATGGATTCATTCCCCGTGCTTGCCCCGGACGTCGCTTTCCTCGTTCCCGATCACGGTCCCAGCCAGGGTGGAACTCCTGTCATCGTCTCCGGCGCGAATTTCACACCCATCGGGACTACTAGCGTTACTTTCGGCTCGACCCCGCCGTTGTCTACGAGCTTGCCCAATGTCACTACCCCGCCTTACACCGGCGCATCCCTCCAGGCAACGTCGCCGCCGGGGACATCGGGCACACAAGTAGTTGTCCGCGTCACTGACTACAAGGGTGAGTCGGCACTTGACCCTGGCGATGCTTTCTTGTACTACACTAGCTATCAGCCCATTTTGTCATCCTACGCCCAATGCCGGGGCGAAACGCTCGTCCAGGCAGTCGTGTACGATCCGAATGGATCGCCGGCGGCGGGCGATTTCATTCAATTTACCGCGAACCGGCCCATATTTCCGGGCGCGCAACCCACCCTTACTCTGCAGTCGGATCTCAATGGGTCCGTCTATGTCGAAATCGGCGGGATCACCTCCTATCCCGTCACGCTCACCGTCACAGACACGACGCATCCCGGAGGTTCGGCGACCCTCAATCTAAGCGAACCCTATTGGAATGTGTGCATACCACTCGTGAGTTGGCCTATTTCCGAAATCCCCGTGTGGAATTATCCCGATCCCTCGCTGGTCAATACCGGGGTGCTGATCAACCCGGTGGTGTGCGAGGAATGTGGAGGACAGGACGCTGCATGGCAGGCGCAGTTCACCACGACCAGCCAAATATCCGTTGTCCTTCGGACTACCAGTGCGAAGGACACACAGTCAATCGCGCGGGGTTTGGCCTTGTCCGCACTCGGACGAAAGGATTTTGATCCCATCTTCGAGCGCACACGAGCCGTGCAAACGACGGTGACCGTTACCGGTGCGCGCTATGCCGGCCCAGTGATTGCCATTGTGCGCCGGAATACGCCACTGAGCAGCCTCACCCGGGAAGGAATACCGGGGCAGTTGATTCTGAGAATTCCTGTCGACCGGCGCGCTATCCAGACAGGCGACCTCGTACGTGTGATGCGGCTGGACACAACCGAAAAGCCCGAACGCTGGACCGACGCTGGGATTTATACCCTGGGAAGGCACAACCAGGGGATTCGCGCAGTGGCCTCCACTACCGGCATCTACACCGTTCTCGCCATGCACGAACAACGGCATCGGATTACGCCGAAAGATATCCAACAGGAGCATGAAGGCGAGCAGAAGAAATAGACTGGGGTCCAGGGAACAGGGGAATAGGAGGGGAATCAGGGGACAGACGGGACGTTTCCTCAAAAAGACGGTGAGCGTCCCGTCTGGCCGCGAGTTTCGTGGAATCCTGGCTTTGCTTTCCTCGCCCGCGCAACCCTCCAAAGCGCCCTAACCCGCCTCGCTGCCTACCCTTGCAGTCAATTCTAGTACATTTATATACGTACAGTACTGCAACCACAAATGTTCCACGTGGAACATTCGTACGTACAATATCATCAACATAATGTTCCGCGTGGAACATAGAAACCGTTTTCCAGGAATCCCTCCGGCCGGCGGGAGGGCGGGTTGGCGGAACCCGCGCTCCCCCAGTATCATGTTTGGAGTCCTGGCGCGCCGTATCGTTCAGGGCGCCGGCCCCCATGCTGCAGAAACGAATCGACGATCAGCCGACCATCTCGCAGGAGAACATCCGCGAGGCCGAGGAGATCTTCCGCCGGCATTTGAAGCGCGTCGGCCTCAAGCAGACCGGGCAGCGCAACGCCATCCTGCGGACCTTCCTCGAAACCCGCGAACACCTCTCGATCGACGAGCTCCACCGGCTGGTCAAGAAGACCGATCCGCGCATCGGCTTCACTACCGTCTATCGCACGCTGAAGCTGCTGGCGGGCTGCGGCCTCGCCAGCGAAGTTGCGTTTCATGATGGCATCGCCCGCTACGAGCATCAGTACAACCGGCGCAGCCATCACCACATGGTGTGCACGGAGTGTGGCGCTTCGGTAGAGTTCTTCGCGGAGAAGGTCGGAGAGATCGAAGAGGAGATTGGACGCAGGCATCGTTACGTCACCACCCGGCACACCTTCCAGATTTATGGAGTTTGCGAAGAATGCCGAAAGAAAGCGAATGGGCGTCGCATTGTCTAGTCCAACGAATCTTCCGCCGGGCGCTGCGACGCCTCCGCTAGCGTCTGTGAGTTGTCCGCATTGCGAGACGGAGATGCCGGCTCAGGCGGCGTACTGTCCGGGATGCGGATGGTCGATGAAGCCGCTCTCTTCGGACGATCGGTCGCTGGCCGCGTTCGTCTACTTTCCCTTGCCTATCCCATTGCTGGCGGCGGCGGTGATTTTGTTGCTGCCGGCGTTTCGTCATCGCGTTTATGTTCGCTTTCATGCGTGGCAAAGCATTTTGCTTTGGGGATTGTTTCTCGTGCTGACGGCGATTGCGCTGTCGGTTTCTAATGTCGCGGCTCCGATGGCGCTGCTGCTCTGTGGAATTCTTTCGGTGCTGGCGATGATATTTCTGTGGTTTATTCTTTCGCTGAAGGCGTGGCAGGGCGAGCGCTTTGAATTGCCGCTGTTGGGCGAGTGGGCGGCGCGGCTGCCTTAGTGCAGGTCGCAGGTGACAAGTTACGGGTGACAGGAAAAGCAAGATCGATTTTGGCGTAAATCCTTTCTTGGACCTGCTTTTTGCTTTTCCTGGTTTTCCTGTCCCCTGCGACCTGTCAACTGATCTGTTGCTAGAATAGTGCTTCGCAATTCATTTCACTTTGCATTCCCAGGAGAAATCATTGAGTCAGCTTCAGCGCGTTAAGATTAGCGCTCTTGGTACTTACGTTCCGCCTCGCCTTCTTACTAACGCCGATCTCGAAAAGCTCGTCGATACTAATGATCAGTGGATCATGGAGCGGGTGGGGATTCGGGAACGGCATCTGGTCGACAAGGGAGTGGCTACCAGCGACCTTGCGGTTGAAGCGGCTAAGCGGGCGCTGGCGGAGCGCGGCATAGAGGCTTCGGACCTGGACGCGATCATTGTGGGGACGGTTACTCCCGACATGTTTTTTCCTTCTACGGCTTGCCTGGTGCAGCACAAACTCGGCGCAAAGAATGTTTGGGGGTTCGATATTTCGGCGGCTTGTTCGGCGTTTGTTTATGCGTTGCAGACCGGGGCGCAGTTTGTGGCTTCCGGGTCGCATAAGAAGGTGATGGTGATTGGGGCGGATGTGATGTCTTCGATCATCGACTATACGGATCGCGCTACTTGCGTGATTTTTGGCGACGGAGCGGGGGCGGTGTTGCTGGAGCCGGCCGAAAACGATTCAATAGGGCTGATTGATTTTCTGCATGAGGTAGATGGAGCGGGCGCTTGCTCGTTGTATATGCCGGGCGGGGGGAGTTTGAATCCGTCGACGCATGAGACGGTTGATAAGAAAATGCATTATGTGCATCAGGATGGGGGAGCGGTGTTCAAGTTTGCGGTGCGGAAGATGGCGGTGCTTTGCGAAGAGATTCTCAAGCGCAACAATATTCAGGGGAGCGAGATTGATGCGTTTATTCCGCACCAGGCGAATAAGCGGATCATTACGGCTACGGCTGAACGGTTGAGCATGCGGCCGGAGGCGGTGATTATTAATATTGAGGAGTTTGGGAATACTACGGCAGGAACGATTCCGCTGGCTATGGAGACGGCGCGGCAACAAGGGAAACTCACGAAAGGCAGTTTGGTGTTGCTGGCTTCCGTGGGGGCGGGGTTCACTAGTGGAGCGACGCTCTTACGCTGGGCGTATTAGCCACGTTCCAAGTTTCGCGGTTTCAGGGTTTTCAAAGTGAAAGCTTAGCAAGGGCAAGGGCGCGTTGTGCGGTCGGGGTGATCTCCCACTCTTGCGCACAGGACGCGCAAGAATAGGGCACCCTCATTTTGGTTATGACGCTTGGGGCTGAAGGTGGTGCTACTTAGATTTCTTGTAGCGCTCGATGCGATCCTTGGTGGCGTATTGCTTTCCAGCGTTCGCACAGTTCGCGAGCTGCGACGGGCCACTCGGGGTATGTGAATGAAAATCCCTCGCTAAGTAGACGACCGGGGATGACACGGCGGCTCTTCAGGATGAGTTCGGTCTCGGTTCGCAGGAAGACGGCTCCGATATCTAGCATCCACTTGGCCGAAGGCAGACCGATTTTTGTTCCCCATGCTCGTCGCAGGTCGGCCATAAACTCCCGATTGGGCAATGGGTTCGGCGAAGACAGGTTAACAACATCATTAATGTTGTCGCGTTCGATAAGGAAGTTGATGGCGCGGACAAAATCTGCCTCGTGGATCCACGAGATGTACTGACGACCGTCACCCGAGGCGCCGCCGAGGCCTCTTCGCACCAGAGCCAGGAGAGTGTCGAAGATTCCGTCAGGATCGGCGCTCATGGTCATGGCCGAGCGAAGCTTGACCCTCCTTATTTGTGACAACGGAATTTCGTCGAAGGCCTTTTCCCAAGCGGTGGCAACTTCGATGCTGAATCGCCATGTGTCGGGAGCGTCCGGTTCGGTGCCTCCAATCACACCGTACGCCTCGTCGTTAGGCGCACTGTAGGTGTGGGCATAGATTGTTGCTGTGCTTGCCTGAAGCCAGAGCTTCGGTGGGCGGCTGGCGGCCGAGATGGCACTTCCGATCGCACGAACGGATTCGACTCTAGAGTCAATGATTTCCTTCCGATTCTTTGGCGTGTAGCGGCAGTTGACCGATCGACCAGCAAGGTTGATGAGGACGTCGATGTCTTCGAGTTTTTTCGACCAAACGCTGAGGTTCGCAGGATTCCACTGCTCGGTGCGCCAGGGCTCGGGCTTTGGCGACTGGCGGCCAAAGACGATGACTTCGTGACCGTTCTTGTGGAACGCGCGCGCCAGGATGGTCCCAACCTGGCCGGTGCCGCCCATGATCGCGATCTTCATTTCAATCCCATCGGCTCAACCTTATTATGACAGCGGTCTGCGTCAGCGGCTAAAGGCGTCTCAGGGTGGAGTTGTTAACATGGCGCTGAAGCGCTGCGCAACCCAAAGGCAGGCGCGCGTTGTGCGGACGGTTGGGCTCCCACTCTTGCGCGCAGAACGCGCAAGAATGGGGCAGCCTTGATTTTGGTGATGACGCGCGGGGCTGGAGGCGACCTCGCTTGGTGGCGTGGATAGGGGTGCTTCGACTGCGGTTGAGCTTCGCATTCGCGAAGCTCAAGCTTCGCTCAGCATGACAATTGTTTTGGGGAACTGGGCCGAGGTTATACTTCTTTGGGGTTTGGCTTTAGCGGACAGGAGTGTCCGCTCCACACAAAAAAGCTTGTTCTACTTGACCTGCATCGCTCCCACCAGGGATTCGAAGATTTTCAGGCCGTCGGTGCCGCCTAGTTCTTTTTCGGCGGAGCGCTCGGGGTGGGGCATCATGCCCAGGACGTTGCGGCCGGGGCTGCAGATTCCGGCTATGTTGTCTAGCGATCCGTTGGGGTTGGATTCTTGGGTGATCTCGCCTTTTTCGTTGGTGTAGCGGAAGACTATGCGGTTGTCTTCCTTTAGTTCGGCCAGGGTTGAAGCGTCGCAGAAATAGTTGCCTTCCATGTGGCCTATGGGGATGGTCAGGACTTCTCCTTGGCGGCAGGCGCTGGTGAAGGGGGTTTCGTTATTTTCTACTTTCACGTGGACGGGTTTGCAGACGTATTTCAGGCCTACATTGCGCATCAGGGCTCCGGGGAGCAGTCCGGACTCGCAGAGAATCTGGAAGCCGTTGCAGATGCCCAGGACCAAGCCGCCTGTGGCGGCGAACTTGCTCACGGATTCCATGACGGGCGAGAATTTGGCGATGGCTCCGGTGCGGAGGTAATCGCCGTAGGCGAAGCCTCCGGGGACGATGATGATGTCGGAGTTTTCCAGGTCGTGTGATTCGTGCCAGAGGAAGGTTGCTTTCTGTTTGGCTACTTGCTCGGCGGTCCAGAAAGCATCGTGGTCACAGTTGGAGCCGGGGAAGATGATTACTCCGAATTTCATTTAGGGCCTCGTGTGGGTATAGTTTATCGTGGCGAGGTTGGGCGGTGGTCAAAATTCTTGGAGATTGGGAACCAGTTGCCGATTATGTAGAGACTCGGGGAAAAGAAAACCCCGGCCCAGTGGCGGCTTTGTGCCCGAACTCCACTTTTACTTTTGTCCTACTGCCAGTTCTTTCCAAACAGCAGGATCATCCATTATATAAAATATCGGCTCCGGTTTTATATGTTCGATAATTTCAGTTATGCCGTTTGCAGTGATTACTTCGTAGGCTGGATAACCAGGAGGAAATCCAAGCGGAGGATGTTTCAGATAGTTAGGTCCTAAGCCTCTCGTTTTACCACGTACCTTTGTCCGTACTTTCCCTTTTGAGTCTTTTACCATAAATATTGCGCTTCACTGCTGTCCGGCTAAAGTTTCGAGAGGTCATTCTAACCAGTTGAAGATAAGCATGATAACGCATGGTTGAATCAGGAACGATTTGAATTGGAAAAGGGCCGGATTGACTTCTTTCTGCCTGTCTTTTGGGTGAAACAATGATCGGTGAATTCTGGCCGCACCGTCTTCTCACAACTGATCGAGCATCTACCCGAAAAAGAATTTCAGAAGTGTGTTGCCCGCTACCGTGGCGACGCTAACTTCAGGGGATTTTCCTGTTGGGACCAGTTACTGGCGATGGCCTTCGCGCAACTCACCTATCGCGAGAGCTTGCGCGATATCGAGTCCTGCCTGCGGGCTCTCCAAAGCAAGCTGTATCACATGGGGTTCCGCGGCAAGGTGTCGCGCTCCACTTTAGCCGACGCGAACGAATCGCACGACTGGCGTATCTTCGCCGATTTCGCGCAGGGGTTAATTGCGACCGCCCGTCCGTTGCACGCCTGCGATTTGATGGGAGTCGATTTGCATCAGAGTTTGTATGCTCTGGACTCCACCACCATCGACCTGTGCTTGTCGTTGTTTCCGTGGGCCAAGTTTCGCCAGCGCAAGGCCGCCGTCAAGATGCACACCTTGCTGGACCTGCACGGCAACATTCCCACGTTTATCCGCGTCACCAGCGGGGCCGTGCATGACGTGAACATCCTCGACGAAATCATGCCCGAGGCTGGATCTTTCTACGTAATGGACCGGGCCTACATCGACTTTCAACGACTCTTCGTCTTTACCCTCAGCTCGGCCTTCTTCGTTGTGCGCACTAAGTCGAACGTGTTACTCGAACGACGTTACTCGCATCCGGTGGATAAGAGCACGGGCGTGCTTTCGGATCAAACCGTGATTCTTTCCTCCGTGGAATCCGCCACAGCTTATCCAGATCCGCTACGAAAGGTGAGCTACTTCGACCCGGAGAGGAGCAAGCGCCTGAAGTTTCTGACTAACAACTTTACGCTTCCGGCGCGGACGATTGCCGACATCTACAAGCAACGCTGGCAGGTGGAGCTATTCTTCAAATGGATCAAGCAGCATCTGCGAATTAAGGCCTTCTACGGAACCAGCGAGAACGCCGTGAAGACGCAAATCTGGATTGCGGTGTCGATCTATGTACTGGTGGCGATCGTGCGGAAACGACTGGGGCTGCAAGTCAGCCTTTACCAGATTCTACAGATTCTCAGTGTTACTCTTTTCGAGAAAACGCCCATTTTACAGGCACTTCAGGCGTGCGACTCTGATAGCAATTTAGTCGACATCGGCAATCAGTTGATTCTGTTCAACTTTTAGCCGGACAGTAGTGATTGCGCTTCTACCCCATGGCAGAACGTAGTAGTTCATCGTAAGTGAAACGTCGGCGCGTGTAAGTCCCGGTGGAAGGGTAATCCATTTTGGCAACCTCGACTCACTCGCTAATTCAAAGGTTGACTCGGGGAACCACCGGCATCCTATCGCCAAACCTAAAATAGTTAGCGCAAGAGTGCGCCGTGAAAGGCGCTGGACTCCAGCGGGTGCAACTCCCGCCCGGGAACTGGTTCGCTCCACCCGGTAGCAATCGAATCGGCAGCGGAGGCAACGAAGCTGTCGGAGCTTTCGATGGAAAGGGTCGCATGGCGACTCCGCGAGCGTGCAGGCCGTAACGTGAGTGAACGCTGAGCAGGCCCCGAAAAAACAATTGCAGGAGCCGACCTTACTTTTGCACGGGGAAGGCCGATGGCAATGGAGATAGACGAGCGAACAAGCTCCATTGAACCTGCCGGGGTAATGGCGACGGCATGTACGCATAGGAGACCAGAGGCAACACGGGAAGCCCCAGCGGTGATCGTGGTATCGATCAACTGGCAACTCGCGAGAGACAGGCCGGGCCGTGTGGGGTGGCGGAGAGGCTCGCAGTACCGCTGAAGCCGGGTAATGCCGGTGGAGGGAAGGGGCCTTAGTTAAAGACGAAGGCAAGAAGCGACAAAGGACCGAGGGATTGGCGATGAGCCTAACAACTCCATTCAGTGTTCAGAAGTTGCAGACGGCGTTGCACGCAAAAGCGAAGGAATCGCCCAACTTTCGTTTCCATGCGCTGTACGACAAGGTGTATCGGAAAGATGTTCTGGCCTATGCCTACGAACGCTGCCAAGCCAACGGCGGGGCGGCGGGAGTGGACGGCCAGACATTCGAGAACATCGAAGCGTACGGCAGGGAACGGTGGCTGGACGAACTGACGCAAGAGCTAAAAAGTCGAACCTATCAACCGCAGCCTGTGCGGCGGGTCTACATACCCAAGCCGGATGGGAAGCAGAGACCGTTAGGCATACCGACAATCCGGGATCGGGTTGTGCAAACCTCGGCCATGCTGGTACTCGAACCAATCTTCGAGGCCGACCTGCCGACGGAGCAATATGCTTATCGGGCAAACCGCAGCGCGTTGGACGCAGTACAACACGTCCACAAGCTGATCAATACGGGTCATGGGCAGATCGTTGATGCTGATCTCAGCAGCTACTTTGATAGTGTTCCCCATGCCGAGCTCATGAGGTCGGTGGCTCGAAGGGTCGTCGACGGAGCGATGCTGCATCTGATCAAGATGTGGCTGGAAGCTCCGGTCGAAGAGACGGACGAGCGTGGGAACAAACGTTGGAGTACGCGCAATCGGGATGAAGGTCGAGGTACTCCACAAGGGTCTCCGATCAGTCCTCTGTTCAGCAATCTGTACAGGCGACGGTTCGTGCTGGGGTGGAAGAAACTCGGGCACGAGGAGCGTTGGAAAGCGTACATCGTGAACTATGCCGATGATCTCGTCATCTGCTGTCGAGTTGGCTGTCGAGTTGGAGCGGACAAAGCTCTGACCGAGATGCGGAGGATGATGTCGAAGCTGAAACTGACGGTGAACGAGAACAAGACGCGGGTCTGTTATCTGCCGGAAGAAAAGTTTGACTTTTTGGGATACACGTTCGGGCGGTGTTACTCGACGAAGAGGGGCCGAGTCTATCTGGGCACGGTACCCTCGAAGACGCGAGTGCAGCGCATTTGTCGAGCGATCAGCGACGAGACCGGACGCGACACCGTCTGGCAGGATTCGAAGACAATCGTGGCACGGCTCAATCGGATGTTGATCGGCTGGGCCAACTACTTTTGTCTGGGGCCAGTCAGCAAAGCCTACAGTGCGGTTGATATGCATGCCCACAGAAGGCTGCGTCGGTGGTTATGCGACAAACACAAAGAGCCGCGGCCGGCATACAAACGTTTCCCGGAAGCGTCTCTGAACTCTGTGTATGGCTTGGTCCAGTTACCACACCGGACCGCGAACCTTCCGTGGGCGAAAGCGTGAGTCTTTTCCGAGAGCCGGATGCGGGAAAACTGCCTGTCCGGTTCGATGAGCGGGAACAGGAAACAGGACCAAGCCAAACCGGACTGAGGTGACGAAGCGAAAGCCCAGTCGATTAACCACCGGGAGACTACAGTTACTGCGCCTGTTCTCGACTCTCCAAAAAGGGCAGGGATTTATCGACGCGCTTAGTCATTTTGAACATTTGCATTCACCTACTCATTTATCTGCGGTTACAATACGCGCCTTCGCCTGCATTGCACATATGGCATGGCCAAAAGGTGAGCCCCCAGAGGGATGAACTGAAATTGCAATCATATTTTGTATAGCAAGCGTCGTGTTCTTTTCATGTCGACAATCCAGTTATCACGCGTCCCCTGAAGCGCTGCGCCGCCCAGAAGCGCCGCACGAAGGCGTCACCTGAAGGTGTCACCCAAAGGCAAGGGCGCGTTGTGCGGGCGGTGTGGCTCCCACTCTTGCGCACAGAACGCGCAAGAATGGGGGCACCCTCATTTTGATGAGTGCGAACAGGTGCCGAGCTTTGCTCGGCTGGACGGGCGAGGGCGCCCGTCCCTACGTGTGTTTGGCGAGCGCGGTGTTTGACTCGCTAATACTTCACGATGGCGGCGAAGGATTTGGGATCCAGGGAGGCTCCGCCTACTAGGGCGCCGTCGATTTCTTGTTCGGACATCAGGGCGTGAGCGTTTTCTTGCTTGACGGAGCCGCCGTAAAGGATGCGGAGATGGTCGGCGAATTCCTGGCCGAAGGAGTCGGCGGCTTCGGCTCGGATAATGGCGTGGGCGTCGGCGGCCATTTCGGGAGTGGCCGTTTTTCCGGTGCCGATGGCCCAGACGGGCTCGTAGGCTACGACTAAGCTGGCGGCTTTTTTGGCGGAGACTTTATTGAAGGCGCGGAGACATTGGCGGCGAAGGACGTCGTCGGTCAGGTTGGCTTCGCGCTCTTCGAGGACTTCGCCTACGCAGACTATAGGCGTGAGTCCGGCGGCCAGGGCGGATTTTAGTTTGAGGTTGACGGTGTCGTCGGTCTCGCAGAAATATTGGCGGCGTTCGGAGTGTCCGATGATGACGTGGGTGACGCCGATGGCGAGCAGCATGTTGGCGCAGATTTCGCCGGTGAAGGCGCCTTCTTTTTCCCAGTGGAGATTTTGCGCTCCGATGGCGACGCGCGAGCCTTTGACGGCGTGGATGGCGGCCTGGAGCGCGATGTAATTGGGGCAGACTACGATGTCGTCGCGGTCGTGACCTTGGACGAGAGGGAGAAAGTCGTGGAAGAAGGCGGTGGCCTGGTCGGGGGTTTTGTACATTTTCCAGTTGGCGGCTAGGATTTTTTTGCGCATAAAGGACCTTCCTTGAAGGATTGCGACTTTACGTCTGGAAATATTTGCGGCGTCATAGCGGCCCCCTAAAGGGGCAATTCCTCGAAGTGCTTTTGGCATCGCTAAAGCGATGCCCTGATACGAAGCCTACAGGCCGTGATACGGAACCTGCCGGCGAGACGCCGGCGCTACATTTATTTCTTGTCGGTTAGGGCTTCGACTCCGGGCAACTTTTTTCCTTCTAGAAATTCCAGGGAGGCACCACCGCCGGTGGAGATGTGGGTGATTTTGTCGGCTACTCCGGCGGCTTTTACGGCGGCTACGGAATCGCCTCCGCCTACGATGGTGATGGCTCCGGCATTTTCGGCTACGGCCTGAGCGATTTTGAAGGTGCCTTTGGCGAAGGGCGGGAGTTCGAAGACGCCCATGGGGCCGTTCCAGACGATGGTGCGGGCGCGGGCTACCTCTTCGGAGAAGGCTTCGATCGATTGCGGGCCGATGTCGAGGGCCATCATGTTGGGCGGAATGGGCTCGCCGTGGGCGACGATTTTGGTTGTGGCGCTGGCCTCTACTCGGTCGGCGATTACGTGATCGGTGGGCAGGAGGAATTTTACTTTATGCGTTTTGGCTTGCTCTAGGAGATTGCGGGCGAGGTCGAGTTTGTCTTCTTCGACCAGGCTCTTGCCTATGGATTCGCCTTGCGCTTTTAGGAAGGTGTAGGCCATGCCTCCGCCGATGATGAGGACGTCGACTTTGGTCAGGAGGTTTTGGATGACTCCGATTTTGTCGCTGACTTTGGCGCCGCCGAGGATGGCTAGGAAGGGGCGTTCGGGATCTTGCAGGACTCGGCCTAGATATTGGAGCTCTTTTTCTAAGAGCAGGCCGGCGGCGGATTTGGGCAGGAATTTAGTGACGCCTACGGTGGAGGCGTGGGCGCGATGGGCGGCTCCGAAGGCGTCGTCGACGTAGTATTCGGCTAGCTTGGCTAGCTGTTTGGAGAAATGTTCGTCGTTTTTTTCTTCTTCGGGGTGGAAGCGAAGATTTTCCAGGAGCAGGGCTTGGCCCTTTTCCAGTTTGAAGGCTACTTCTTCGGCTTCCGGGCCTACGCAATCGGGACAGAAGCCTACGTTTTCTCCGCGGGAGAGTTCTTTGTCGAGGAGCATGCGGAGGCGCTCGGCTACGGGCTTGAGGCTGAATAGGGGATTGGATTTGCCTTTGGGGCGGCCTAGGTGGGAGGCCAGGATTAGGCGGGCTCCGTGGCGGAGAGCGTACTCGATGCTGGGGAGAGTTTCGCGGATGCGAGTGTCATCCATGACGCGGCCCTGGTCGAGGGGGACGTTGAAGTCGACGCGCATGAGGATGCGGTGGTCGTTGAGTGGGAGGTCGCGGATGGAAAGCTTTGGCATGGGAACCCCGTCAGTGGTCGTTGGTCATTCGTCGTTCAGAACCTTGCGGAGCTGCGCTCCGTGTGGCGGGCGGGACGCCCGCCACTAAAGCCGGCGAGACGCCGGCGCTACAATTACAGGCCTTTGGATGACATCAGGTTGATCAGGTCGCGGACGCGGCAGGAGTATCCCCACTCGTTGTCGTACCAGGAGATTACTTTGACGCAGTTGCCGCCGACTACCAGGGTCATGGGCGCGTCGACTATGGAAGAGCGGGAGTCGCCTTTGAAATCGGAGGAGACTAGTTCGTTCTCTTCGAAGCCTAGATAGCCTTTTAGCGGGCCGGATTCGCTGGCTTTTTTCAGGGCGGCGTTTACTTCTTCTTTAGTGGTCTTTTTTTCTACCCAGACTACGAGATCGACTACGGAGACGTTGGGAGTGGGGACGCGCATCGAAAAGCCGTCTAGCTTGCCGCCCAATTCGGGGAGGACGAGCTTGAGAGCTTTGGCGGCGCCGGTGGTGGTTGGAATCATGTTGATGGCGGCGGCACGGGCGCGGCGCAGATCTTTGTGCGGGAAGTCGAGGATGACCTGATCGTTCGTATAAGAATGGATGGTGGTCATGGTGCCGCTGATGATTTTGAAGTTGTCGTTGACGACTTTGGCGACCGGAGCGAGACAATTGGTGGTGCAGGAGGCGTTCGAGACGATGTGGTGCTTGGCGGGATCGTATTTTTCATCGTTGACGCCTAAGACTACGGTAAGGTCTTCATTTTTCGCGGGAGCGGAGATGATTACTTTTTTTACGGTGCCGCGGAGATGCTTCTTGGCGTCGTTGGCGTCGGTGAAACGGCCGGTGGATTCGACGACTACTTGAGCACCGACGGAATCCCAGGGTAGGGCCGCTGGATCTTTTTCTTTGAAAACTTTGATGACTTTGCCGTCGATGGAAATGCTGTCGGGTCCGGCGGTGATTTCGTTGGGCAGGTTGCCCAGGATGGAATCGTATTTCAGCAGGTGGGCGAGCGTCTTGGGATCGGTGAGATCGTTGACGGCTACGAAGTCGAGATTTTTGTCGGTGAGGGCGGTGCGAAGAACGTTGCGTCCGATGCGTCCGAAACCATTAATGCCAACTTTTACGGCCATGGAGCCTCCGAGGGGATTTTTTGTTGCCTAAGAGAATACGCAGAAGTTCAAAACAACATTTGATGGTAACAGGGTAGAGGAGGGAGCGTAAATGTCGTGCGGGTCTTTGGTTGATGGTGCGGTTTGCGAGAGCGATAACCACGGAGGGCACAGAGGTTCACAGGGAGAACTTCTACGGGCAGATCCTGTGCCAAAAGCAGATCCTAGGCTGAGGCGGGGATGATTTCTATGCTGGTGTCGGTGTTGCGCCAGAGGAAGGGAAGGCGGGCCAGCCAATATTTTTGCTTGATCAATTGGCGGACGCGGGTCATCTCTTCTTGCGGCAGGATGCGGGCGGTTGCGGGGAATTCGGGGCCGGTGATTTTTCCGCGGATGGTGCAGGGGGCGATTTTGACTTGCGGGTTGTTGCGGATGCGTTTGCACTTGCCTAATTTGCTGTTGGTCATCACGTAGAGTTTGCCCGCGTCTTCGGCGAACCAGATGGGAGTGTAGACAGGGACTCCACTCTTGCGGAACGTGGCGAGGCTGATATAGCGCTGGCCGTGTACTTCTGCGGGGACGGATGCCATGAAGATATTGTAAAGTGCTGCCAAGGGTTTTTGCGGTTGGAGAATGACAGCTATGTGGTCTAGCAGACTGCTGAAAAACTCGTTGGGTACGGGGCAGTGCCGCTCAGCGGCTAAAGCCAGTATTCAAAACAAGCCCTTTATCGCAGCGGTCAACCGCTGCGCGAGTCAAAAGCCAAGAACAAAACCGCATCTTCGGTGGAGTAGGGGTCCTTCGACTTCGCGGGCCGATTCGCTTCGCGTATCGGCCTGCTTCGCTCAGGATGACAACTTGTATAGGCCGGTTATCGCAGCGTTGAACCTGTTGAACCGCTGCGCCACCCAAAAAAAGAAGAGACAAAGGCGGGTTTTTCAGCAAGCTGCTTGGGCTTGGCGGCGTGTGGAAATTGATTTGAGGGAGAGGCGCATACGATGGGTGGGTTATTGCAGTTTCGATATGAACCGGGCGATATGAGCGAGACGTGGAAGCGGTGGGAAGGCGCGGTTGCCGGAGAATTTCCGCTACGAAGGTATTTGGGCGGATCGGCGCATAGTTCGGCGCAGAGCGCGGTGTTTCTCACGTCTGTGCCAGGCGCGGCTGGCGATTTGGTCGACGCGGCAATTAAGTTGATGGCTGCGGGCGCGACGGATGCGGACACGCAGCTTCTGTGGTGGAAGTTGGCGCGCGAGATCGAGCATCCGAATGTGATTCGGGTGTTTGACGTGGGACGGTGCGAGATTGAAGGCATGAAGTTGCTTTACGTGGTGCAGGAGTATGCGGAAGAGAATCTTGCCCAGATTTTGCCGGAGCGGGCGCTGACGGCGGAGGAAGCGCGCGAGATGCTGCCTCCGATACTGAGTGGATTGGGATATTTGCACGGCAAGGGGTTCGCGCATGGGCGGGTTCGGCCTTCGAATATTCTGGCCATTGGAAACCAGGTGAAATTGTCGAGCGACGGTGCGGTGGCTCTAGGCGAGAAGAGTCGACGCCGGACGGTAGCGGATGCTTACGATGCACCGGAAGGGTTGTCGGCTGCGGCGTCGAAGGCAGGGGATGTATGGCAGTTGGGGATGACGCTGGTGGAGGCGCTGACGCAGCAGTTGCCAGCGTGGGAGCGCGGGCGAGCGCCGGAGATTACGCAGTCGATGGGGGAGCCGTTTCGCGGGATCGCTAGGGGGTGTTTGCAGGTGGATCCGGGGAAGCGGTGGAC
Source organism: uncultured Acidobacteriaceae bacterium (assembly GCA_963800565.1). Classification (GTDB taxonomy): domain Bacteria; phylum Acidobacteriota; class Terriglobia; order Terriglobales; family Acidobacteriaceae; genus Acidiflorens. The sequence continues at coordinate 107,337 of CAWDBM010000003.1, read as the reverse complement.
GATCGCGCAGATTTCTGTCGGGCTGGAGCCGGGGAGTGTGCGGGCGGAGCTTGTCGAGTCTGCGGCTCCAGCGCTCACGTTGGTGCAGAGTCCTGATAAGAAGAGTGTGAGCGACGTTCAGGGCGAGGGGACGGTCGCAGCAGTTGAATCGGGGCGACGTGTCACTTGGTATTACTGGGTGGTCGCAGCGGTAGCGTTGGCGGTTGTTGTGTTTCTGATTGCTCGACCGAAGCCGGTTTTGGCGCCGACAGCGCAGGGGCCGCAAACGCAGCAGAGCGGGAATGCGCCCTCGGAGAGCTCGCCGTCAGCGCCAGGTTCGGAATCAACGGCTAGTAGAGCTGGTTCTGAATCTGCGGCCACTGCTGGCGCCAATGGTGGAAGTCAGGACGGCGTTATACATGAGGTTGTGCCGGAGATTTCGGAGGCAGCGCGGCGGTCGATTCACGGGAGGATTGTGATTCGCGTGAAGGTGAACGTGGACGCGGCGGGCGACGTTGATGTAGTGAAACTCGAAGGCGGCGGGGGGAGCAAATACTTTAGGCGGGTTGCGTTGGATGCGGCGCGGGATTGGAAGTTTGTTCCGGCGCAAGGCGAATCGGGCGCTAGAGAGTGGAAGCTGCAGTTTGCCTTCACGCGAGGTAAGACGGAGGCTTCTGCGGCGCGAACGAAAGGGTAGGGCAGACTCGGGAAATCGACCTCAGCGAGAAGGGTGCCATCTCGGCGCCTAAAGGGGCTATCAAAAAAGGTGTTACCGCAGCAGCGCTGAAGCGCTGTGCCACTCAAAAGAAAAGGCAAGAGCCGTTGTGCGCTCGGTGTGGGCTCCCACTCTTGCGCACAGAACGCGCAAGAATGGGGCACCCTCATTTTGGGGGAAAGTGAATCAGCTTATTGTTTGCTGCTGGCGTTCATTTGGCGGCGGGCTTCCTCATAGGCTTGTTGCGGGTCGCGGCCGGTGACTTGTTTGTACCAGGCGGGATGGAAGGTCCAGGCCCAGGCTTCACTTACGGCGCCGCGGACCATGGCTTCGAAGGTGCCGGGCTCGCCGATCGTGCTTTGGTAGATGTGGATGAAGATGCCGCCTAGCATGATGAGGGCGGAGATGTCGTGCAAAACGTAGCTGACGGCTACGGCGGTTCCTCCGAAGGTTTTTGCGCCGGCCCAGAGGATGGTGCCGGTGATGATGTAGACGATGCAGCCGAAGACGATCTCCCAGAACATAACCTTCTGTCCGGCGTTGAAGAAGCCGGTTTCGGGCGGATCTATTTTTTCTTCGCCGCTAGTGATCTCTTTTATCTTGCCCATCCAGCGCGTGTCGCCCGGGGCCCAAAGCATTAGCCGGAACCAGTTGAGGACTTGCAGGGAGAAGAAGAAGACGAAGGCTGCTCCGAAGTAGGGGTGCATGATGCGGCTGAGTTGTCCGCCACCGAAGATGGGGGTGAACCAGCGGAAGAGCCAGGGAAGATAGATGCCGAAGCCGGAGAAGAGCGCGAGGAAGAAAAAGAGGGCTATGGTCCAGTGGAGGATGCGGTCGTAGACGGAATGGCGGAGTAGTTCTCCGCGATAGACGGTGGTTCGGCCGGCGTGCTCGAAAGTCTGGCGTGCTTTATCATCGAAACGGTCGATTGCTCGGCTAGACATTAGTTAGGACCTCCGGTCTTAGAACCATCTTTCTGCGGAGGCTCGGGCTGGGGGAGGCGCGGGCCGTTGATCACGTGATGCGCCAGGACGCCCAGCAGGCCGAAGAGGGCGAAGGTGCCGAACACGGGCTTGGCTAGCCACTTCCACCAGGTGTAGCTCCACGGGATCGTCGGATTTTTTGGCAGATTGCCGTAGCGCTCTGGGTCGGTGGCGTCGTGGAGCACGTAGATGACGTGGGTTCCGCCGACGGATTGGGGATCGTAGACTCCGGCGTTCTGCCAGCCGAAATTGTCGCGGAGTTGTTTGGCGCGCTCTTCGGCGATGAATTTCATGTCGTCTTTAGTGCCGAATTTGAGGCAGCCGGTGGGGCAGGCTTTGATGCAGGCGGGCTCCAGGCCTTCGCCTACGCGATCGGAGCAGAGGGTGCATTTGTAGACGCGTTTGGTTGCCGGATTGAAGCGCGGGATGTTGAAGGGGCATCCGGAGACGCAGAATTCGCAGCCGATGCAGTTTTCCTGATTGAAGTCGACGATGCCGTTGGCGTATTTGACGATGGCGCCTTCGGCGGGGCAGGCGTGGAGGCAGCCGGGATCGGCGCAGTGCATGCACTGATCCTTGCGCATGAGCCACTGGATGGTGCCGTCGGGATTCTGATGCTCATTGAACTTGATGAGGTTCCAGAAGTGGTAGCTGGTCTCGGGCATGGTCTGGTAGGTGTTGTCGAAGGTGGTCGGAGTGAAGGGCATGTCGTTCCACTCGACGCAGGCGACTTCGCAGGCTTTGCATCCGATGCAGGTGGTGGTGTCGACCAGCTTGCAGACTTCGAGGTCGCGCTGCATGCCGAATCCGGGCGAGGGATTGGAGTGGCCCGAGATCATTACGGCTTGTAGAGTCTTGCGGTCTGCCATCGTGGTCACCAGCCTCTAAAATTGTTTCGGCTATCCCTCAGGGGCTAAAGCCCGTATTTGTTGTTAGCTCGGTCGGCACGGCTGAAGCCGTGCCCTTCCCAAAACCACGTCGTCCGACTTTCTAAACTTTTTCTATCTTTACTAAGAAGCCTTTGAACTCTGGAGTGAATGCGTTTGGATCTATGACTGTTGGCGTTAACTGATTCGCCAGCGTCTTCGCCGTTTTGCCTTCGTCTTCTGCTATGCCTCGGAAGCCCCAGTGAATGGGGATGCCGATCTGGAATGTTTCTTTGCCGTCGATCTTCATGGGCTTGATGCGGCGCGTGACCATCGCCTTCGCGATGTAAGTGGCACGAATGCTTGAGACTTTTATTTTTTCGCCGCCGTGGATGCCCATGCGGTCGGCTAATTCGGCCGGGACCTCGACGAATGGTTCGGGTACTAGCTGGACGTTCATGGGATTATTTTTTGTCCAGTAGTGATAGTGCTCGGTCAGGCGGTAGGTGGTGCAGATTACGTTGTAGTCGCCGCCGACGGGGGCGTACTTATCCATGTCGGTTTTATATTTCTTTACGACCGGATTGTTGGACTGCTTGGGATGCAAGAGATTTGCCAGCGGGCTCTCGATGGGCTCGTAGAATTCTGGGAATGGTCCGTCCTGCATGCCGGCCAGCGGCACAAATAAACGTCCGATGCCGTCGGGGTTCATGATGAAGGGGCCCATGTGATCTTTGGGGGCGGAATCGGGTTTGAAGTCGGGAACGTCGACGCCCAGCCACGTTTGCTTGGCTTCGTCCCACCAAACCTGACGGCGCGATGGGTCCCAGGGCTTGCCGTTGAGATCGCAGGAGGCGCGGTTGTAGAGGACGCGGCGATTTGCCGGCCACGACCATCCCCAATTGGGATAGATGCCTAGGCCGGAAGGATCTTCGGTGCCGCGGCGCTGCATCATGGCGCCGGCTTCGGTCCAGGAGCCAGAGTAGATCCAGTTGCCGCACATGGTGGTGCCGTCATCTTTTAGCCAAGCGAAGCCTGGAAGTTGCTGGCCGGCTTTGATGGTTATGTTCGTTTTCGGATCAGTGATGTCAGCCAGCGCTTTGCCGTTGAGTTCTTTCGCGACCTCGGCTAGCGATGGGTTGTAGGGCGTCGTGTAAGAGAACGACGCGTTGAGGACAGGGTCGGGGAACTTGCCGCCTTCTTTTTTATAGAGGTCGCGGACTTTGAGATAGATGGTCGCCAGGATTGCCTGATCTAGCCTGCATTGGCCGGGCGTGGGCACGGCTACGTTCTTCCATTGCAGCCAGCGGGCGGAGTTGACGAAGGTACCGTCTTTTTCGGCGAAGCCCGCGCCTGGAAGGCGATAGACGGTGGTGTTGATTTTTTTCTGGTCGTCCGCGGTGATGCCGGGGGCGCGCCAGAATTCACTGGTTTCGTCGGGATAGATTTCGCAGACGACCAGCCAGTCGGCCTTTTTCAGGGCGTCGATATTTTTGTTGGAGTCGGGGCCGATCATGACTCCGTTCATGCCGAAGGCGAAGAGACCTTTGACTTTGCCCTCATACATGTCGTTCCAGATATTGACCCAGGAATAGTTACGGTCAATCTTAGGAACATAGTGAAAGGCAAAGTCGTTTTCTTTGGTCGCTGCGGGGCCGTAAAACGCTTTCAGCAGAGAGACGGCGAATTTTGAGGTGTTCGAATAGTAATTAAAGGACTGCCACGGATCGGGCTTGGACGCGATTGGCGTGACGCGCTTGATGTAGGTGGCCAGATCGACATCGGCGGGATTCGGCATCTTCAAATAGCCGGGGAGGATGTCGAAGATTCCGGCCATGTCGGTGGCGCCTTGAATGTTGGAGTGGCCGCGGAGAGCGTTGACTCCGCCACCGGCGCGGCCGACGTTGCCCATCAGCAACTGGAGCATGGCAGCGGTGCGGATGATCTGCGTGCCAAAGCTGTGCTGCGTCCAGCCGACTGCATAGATTATGGTGGCGACTTTTTTCATGTCGCCGTCTTTGCGGATGGAGGTGAAGAGGTCGGCGGCTTTGAGGAATTGAGCCTGCGGAATGCCGGTGATGCGCTCGACCATCTCAGGCGTGTAGCGCTCGTATTGCTTTTTTAGCAATTGGAAGACGCAGCGGGTATGCTGAAGCGTGAGATCGAATGCGACGTTCGGAGGAAGCGCGGGCGCGGGCGGCGTTGCGCCCGGTGCTAGTGGAGGAGTTGGCTTATCCGCGGGCGTTGCGGCGACGGCTTTGCCGGCTAGGTCTCCGCCTTCTTCGTAATTCCAGGTTTTCTTGTCGTAAATCTTTTTCTCGGGATCGAATCCGGAGAAGAGGCCGTCTTCGGGCAGATTGAATCCGTCTTTGATAATGAAGGCGGCGTTGGTGTAGTTGACGAGATATTCTTTCGCGATGCGGCCGTTGGCGATGGCGTAGTTGATGACGCCGCCGAGAAAGGCGATGTCGGAGCCGGCGCGAATTTGTACGTACAGGTCGGCGTTGGCGGCAGTGCGGGTGAGGCGCGGATCGACGACGATGGTTTTGGCATTGCGGTGAATCTTGGCTTCGACCGCCCACTTGAAGCCGCAAGGGTGGTTCTCGGCGGGATTGCCGCCCATGATCAACATCATGTCGGTGTTCTTGATGTCGATCCAACCGTTGGTCATTGCGCCGCGTCCGAAGGTGGGCCCCAAACTGGAGACCGTTGGGCCGTGTCAAACGCGGGCCTGGTTTTCCAGGTAGCAGACCCCCAGGCTGCGCATACTTTTGACGGCGAGGTAATTAAATTCGTTAGTGTCGGTGCAGCCGCCGGTGAAGGCGATGCCTTCGCAGCGGTTGACGGTGTGGCCATTGGCGTCTTTTTCGACGAAAGTGTCGTCGCGCGTCTTCTTTACTTTTTGCGCGATTTCTTCGTAAGCCTGGTCCCAGGTGATGTCTTCCCAGTCGGTGCCTCCGGGGCGTCGCACTTGCGGCTTGAGCAGGCGGCGGTCGTTGAGAATGTCCTGCTCGAGCGAGGAGCCTTTAGGGCAGAGGGTGCCGCGATTGATGGGGTGGTCGGGATCGCCCTCGACGTGGAGAACCTGCGGGATGGCGTTTTTCGCCTTGTCGCCGATGGTGTAGATGATTACGCCGCAGCTGACGGCACAATAAGGACAGGTGCTGCGAGTTTCGCTGGCGCGGGCTATTTTGAGAGAGGAAGTCTGGGCGTAGACGGGAGCGAGATCAAAGCCGAGGGCGGAGAAGGCGGCTCCGCCGAGCACGGTGCCTTTGAGAAAAGTCCTGCGAGAGAGTTCCATTCTTTGTTGCCCCCGGTACTGCGCGTTCCAGAAAGTTACGGAGGTGAACTTTTGCAGACGCCCACGACAGCGTCCAGTTTGTACTCGCTAACGGGGAGAACTATAAACCTGTTGGGCGGAGGCGTCAATCGGGGGAGGGGGGTAGGGGGAGTCGGTCAGTTGATGCGGCCGAATTCTTGCTGGATGATCCGGTTAATTCTCATCGTCTCCTTGTGCAGGTGGCGGAGTTGGCCGAACGTCTTCATCCACGGCTTCTTGCCGCTGTCGCTGGGGATGGGTAACTTTTCGGTCAGCGCTTCGGAAACTAGCTCGCCCAGCGAAATTCCGCGGGATGCGGCGAGCGCTTTGGCGCGGCGCAAGAGCGAATCGGAAATTTCCAATGTAGTCTTCATCAATGTACATTCCATGTTATCGGAGTATGAAGATCAATGGGTATTAAGGATGAATGGCAGCAGCGGATTGCTCGGGCGGAGGAATTGAGCACGCAATATGGCTTTGCGACGGAGATTTTACGTTTTTATGTAGAGGTTGCTCGCTTCCAGGAGAAATTCTATGGGGAGAATTTTTCTGGAGCAAAGAGTGCCGCCGGCAACGGCGAGGCTTTTGCCCGGCCGCTGCCGCGCAATTTGAGTCTGCGGTTTGGGCAATTTCTGACAATCGTTGAAGAGAACGGTACGACGGCGCTGCGCGATGCGGCGCGCGAATTGCGAGCGGGTGGGGAAGATTCTCATGCGCGGCTGCTGACAGATTTTTGGAATGGCAATGAGAGCGGAGCGCCTTCGCCGCGCGATTTTTTTGCTCGCGCTTATCTGCAACCTTATGCGGTTGGATTGCGGCGGGGAATGAAGTGGAGCGGGTCGACTCCTTATATATGTCCATTTTGCAAACGGAAGCCAGGCCTGGGAGTGTTGCGTCCGCTGGGGGATGGCGGACTGCGGTCGCTGGTGTGCTCGTTTTGTCTGGCGGAGTGGGAGTTTCGACGGATTTTGTGTCCGGGATGCGGGGAAGAGAATCATGGGAAGCTTCCGGTGTATACGGCGGAAGAGTTGAAGCATGTGCGGGTGGAGGCATGCGACACTTGCCGGTTGTATATCAAGACGGTGGACATGACGAAGATGGGGCGGGCGGAGCCGGTTGTGGACGAGATGGCGGCTGTGCCTCTGGATGTTTGGGCGGCGGGGCAGGGGTATGCGAAGCTGCAGAGGAATTTGCTGCAGTTGTGAATTTGGGAATCCACCGAAAGGACGAGGCGAGGGCACTACCTGGGGGGATTTCGGTAGTCTGGGCCGTCCCTCCGGGACTCCAGGGCTGTTTCAGTGGTGATTCCCCAAGCCAATGAAAAGACCGTAACTGCTTCTGTTTTCATCGCCGAGTGCGGAATGCGAAGATGGATAAGAAGGTAAGGAGACCAGGTAATTTGTAGGTGAGGGTTCCACTAAACATTCACGGACAAGAATGGCCGACACTCCAAGAAATCCTCTAGCAAGTAACGACCAAGTTCACGGGGACTCATCCGTTAAGGGAGATTCCACTTCCTCGCATGCTGGCAGGTCGTCGGCTTACAAACCGAAAGATCGATTTCTGGCCAGTGAAGCCCCGCGATGATTTCCGGGTTGTGATTCCTCCCAATAATTCGAGCGACGAGCATACTGCCCGCAGAAGTGCTTCATCTCCAACCGCTTACTCGGTCAGATAAACCATCGTGCCGGGCCTATAACCAAGCGAATGTCGAATACTACGCGCGCGGGCGAATTGCTCTTGCCCTTGCACGGAAGAACCCGGGATTCACTTTTGGGGCTGTGAGTTGTGCGGATCGATGATAGCGCCATCCTGAATTCGGAACAGAGTCCTTCGATGCTCGGCTTCGTCGTGCTCCAGCCGAGTTGCTATCTGGAGTTGAGCTGCAGCTTCCTCTTTGCGTCCCACGCGGGCGAACGTCAGGCCAAGATAGTAGTGAGCCTCACGCAAGGATTCATCACCGGCTATCGCCTGCTGCAGCAGATCGATCGCGTCGGGGTAATGCTTTTGTTCGAAAGCCACTCGCCCCAAAGCCGACAGAGCGTCCCCCCGTTTCGGCTCACGAGCCAATACTTGGTGCAGGTTCGCGGCCGCCTCGTCCAGATCCTTGGCGTCGAGATCGATGAGCCCGAGCCGGAAGTACGATTCGGTTTGCGCCGGAGCCAGCGCGATGGATCGCTCAAATTCCTTCCGTGCTTCTGGCACATGCTCCAGAGCGGCGAGTGTCATCCCGAGCGCACAATGGCCGGAGGCATCGTCCGGGCGCAGCGCGACGTACCGGGCAAACTGCAGCCGCGCGTCTTCAAACTGCGATAGTCCCATGAAGGCACGCCCCAGATTGTAAAAAGCGAGCGGATCGTCTTCGCGCATTTTCAACGTCCGCTGGAAGGCCTCAACTGCGTCTTGCCACAAGGACACTTGAAGCGCAATCGTTCCAATCTCGAAGCTAACATCCGGATTGTCAGGCGCGTATTTCCGGGCGTCCATCAGCAACGCGAGGGCCTTTTCGGAGTCTCCCGCCGCAGATGCAGCGCGCGCCTGATCCTCCAAGATCCGCACCAGCGCAGCCGAGGCATCGCTGCGAGCGGGGTCAAGGCGCACGGCCTCGCGCAACTCGGGAACCGCTTCCTCTGGACGTCCCACCTGCACGTAGAGCAGGCCGAGGTGTGCGCGCGCAGGCGCGAAGTCGGGCTTTTTCTGAATGGCGTGGCGGAAAAGCTCTTCAGCCAATATTTCACGCCGTTGAAGGATGCGGACGACCCCCAGAAGATCGAGAGCGCGATAATCATCAGGCGCGGCGCGTAAGACAGACTGCAGATCGCCTTCAGCGCGACTCAGTTTCCCAACAGTGATGGCCTGAGCCGCATCCTGCAACAGTGACGGATTCGAATTCTGATGCGAAACCTGGGCTGCGGATATCAGGCTCGAGAGGAACAATATGCCGCCGGATAAGAATTTATTTCGCACGTTGGGCCACGGCTTTTGATTTATTTCGACGGCTCAGTGATGGTGACGATCCGGTCCGCCGTTTGATCGCGCAAAACCTGACGAATACCGCTCGGCCAGCGGATCTCGACCTCACGAACGGAAGTTGCACCACCCAAGCCGAAGTGCAATCGCTTGTCGCTAGAAGACTGGTAGCTGCTGCTCGTAGTCACGGTGGCAAATTGTTCGCCCGCCGGAGTAGAGATTCTTACTTGCGCTCCGATGGCGTCGCGGTTGCTCTTCACACCCACCAGGTTAAGCGTAATCCAGTGGTTCGGAACGTCCGTTTGGTTCAGCAGGACCCACGCCGGGCCATCGTTGGATGTGACGACGGCGTCCAGCTTGCCATCATTATTAATGTCTCCGATCGCCAATCCGCGTGCCGCCCATTCGTGCAGGAACACATCGCCGGAATGCGCTGATACATCCACAAATTTCTTCCCCTGTTGGTTGTGCAAGAGCAAGGGTGGTTCGCGGTAACGCACATTCGGATCATACATCTCGATCGTATCGATCACATGCGACTGGACGATGAACAAGTCCTTCCACCCGTCGTTGTCATAGTCGACAAAGCGCACACCCCAGCCGGAATGCAGCGCCGAAATTGCTCCGAGGCTCGTGACGGATGTGGAATAATCGAAAGTCCCGTCCTTGAGATTATCGTAAAGTGCATATCGCTGATGCGCGAGAGTAGTGATCACGATATCGGGCCAGCCGTCGTTGTTATAGTCCGCAAAATCTACACCCATACCGGCAAAGGTGTTGCCGTTGCTATCGAGTCCAGCGCCGGAAGGCAGCCCAACTTCCTCGAACGTTCCGTTGCCACGATTGTGAAACAAATATTCCGGCATTGAATCATTGGCAAGCAGGATGTCCATAAAGCCATCGCGGTCGTAGTCCGCAATGGCTAGCCCCAGCCCCTTGCCGGGTTTGTCGATCCCCGCCTGATGGGAGACCTCGGTGAACTTACCATGGCCGTCATTGTGAAATAGCAAAACCGATTCCGGTTTGAATAAATCAGGATGGCAATAGGAGCGGAAGCCGTCTTTGCCCGGGCGCCCACACAAGATATCGTCAAAATCCCACTGCATATAACGCGCAACGACCAGGTCAAGCCGTCCGTCGTTGTCGTAGTCCACCCAGGCGGCACTCGTCATCCAGCCCGAGCCGGCGACACCCGCCGCATCGGTCACATCTGTGAATGTACCGTCACCATTGTTGTGGTACAGGGTACTCCGTCCGTATCCGGCTACGTAGAGGTCTTCGAACCCGTCGTTGTCGTAATCGCCAACCGCAACGCCTGTGGAATAGCCGTATCCCGTAAGGCCCGCGTGCTCCGTGACATCTTCGAAGGTTCCATCGGGTTTCTGGTGATAGAGCCGGTTCCAGTACTTCGGGCTGTCTTTCTTGGGAATCGAGCCCTTCGGTGTCGGATCATCGAGCCGCGCACCGTTGGTGAAAAAGATATCTAAGCGGCCATCGTTATCGTAATCGAACAGGGCCACGCCTGAGCCCATCGTCTCCAGAAGGTATTTCTTGCTGGTTGGAGAAGCTTGCTGCCGGAAGTGAATGCCAAGCTTTTCCGTGACATCAACGAAATGCCCAGCCAACGCCGAGCTTTGAGCGTCAGAAACTCGATCGTCAGAAAGTCCGTATCCTTCTAAAGCGATTGCAAGACTAATCCCGACGAAGACGGCAATTCTGAACAGCATGGCCCCAGACTCCCTCTCAGCGGTGAGAATCGCAGCGGCAGCGCACAAAAGCAATAAATTAATAAATTAAATGACAGGCGAAGGCCGTTTTAGGCCAAGATATACACCGCTTTCCTTGTAAAGAAACAAACTCGGTATCGTTATGCCATAAAAAGAAAGAAAAATGTTGACTATTGCTTACGGGCGGCATTAGCATTCCGATGGTTTAGACACTCTTTATTTCTACGTGATCTTCACGGATCCGGGAGCCCTCGCCATGACGCGAAACGTTCAGTTTTTCAGAATTAGTTGGGCGACACTCGCCTCGCATTGGATCGTCTTGCTGGTACTGCTTGGCTTCGGCTCGCTACCGCTGCTCGCCCAGTTCGACATCGGCACCATTACTGGCGCGGTGACTGACGTGTCCGGCGCGGCTGTTTCACACGCTACAGTCACGGTGACGAATGTCGGTACCGGACTTCAGAAGAGTGTGCTCACCGACCAAAGCGGCAATTTTGTGGCTCCGGGCGTGCCTTACGGAACCTATGTGGTAACGGTGAATATGAGCGGCTTCGCGACCACGAAAAGCAGCCCCATCAAGCTAAGCGTGGGCGCCATGGTCCAAGTCAATTTAGCGCTTGCCGTAGCCGCGTCGCAGGAGACTGTCACAGTCAACGGCACATCCACGACGGTAGACACGTCATCGAGCACAACCGGCACCACTTTGGACACGAACCAGGTGGCGAACTTGCCGATCAACGGGCGAGACGTAAGCGAGTTCCTGGAAATCGCCCCTGGCTCCGTGGGTTCGACGGGATACTTCCAGGGCAGCGTCAATGGACTGGACAACATTTTCACCGGACTGAATATCACGTTGGACGGCCAGAGCGCGATGCGCGGCGATATCAACGGCTTCCTGGATACCGAGGGTCAGGAAGGAGCCCGGATCACCCGAGCCAGCGTTGATAGCATCCAGGAAATTGACTACGCCAACAGCGGGTATACCGCTGAAGTTGGCCATTCCCTCGGCCCGCAAATGAACATCATCACCAAGTCGGGAACGAATGCCTACCATGGCGAGCTCTTTGAATTCTTCCGCAATGATGCCCTCGATGCGAAAGATTACTTCCAGGTTGGGCCGGCACCCTTAAGGCTCAACCAATTCGGCGGCAATTTAGGCGGCCCCATCGTCAAAGGAAAGCTCTTCTTTTTTGTGAATTATGAAGGTGATCGAACTCACGTCACCAACATCAACGCTCTAAACCATACCTTGAGCGCGGCCGCTCGAGCGCAGTTCGTCGCATCCATGCAGCCCGTATTGGCCCAGTTCGCTCCGCTACCTGCCGGCTGCACGGCCACACCGGCGCCTGCTTCGTGTGTGTACCCGGGGTTCCCAGACGCTAATCCAGCGTTGGGATCGGATATGGTGTATGACCCGGTCGCTCTTCCCAATATTGTTAGCGAGAATACCGGTTCTGTGAAGATCGATTACAACCTCTCGGAAAAGGACCGTGTCTTCTTCCGCTACAACATCAATGAATCGTTAACCAACTATACCTACGGCCCCAATATGGGCCAGGTCGCGCCTCAGTCGCTCACAACACAATTAGGGAAATTCGACGAGACCCATACATTTAACTCGACGTTGCTGAACGAATTCAGCGTGGCCTTCAACCGCTTCAATTCCAATACGAATTCAAATACCCCTCAACCGCTAGAGGGGTTTGCCGGGTTCTTCACTGACTTAGGTTCACTGCCCGGACCGAATACATTCAATCAGATTACTCCATTCACTGACATCGAGATTTTTGACAACGTATCGAAGACGGTCGGGAGACACACGCTGAATTTCGGCACGCAGATTCGAATCAACCGCAACAACGAATGGTTGCGGCCGCAACAAACCTACGACTACGGCAGCATTAGCGACCTTTTAAACAATAACGTTTTCGTACTGGCAAAAAACGGATTCCCGAGCTTTGTCGGCAATCGCAATACCAATTGGGATTTCTATTTGCAGGATGATTGGAGGGTGACCCGGACTTTTACTCTGAACCTTGGACTGCGATACGACTACAACACCACTTGGGCAACAGGTCCCGGCCAGGGGCAGAACTTCGATGTGGCCACGCAGTCGCTTCTCCCACTCAACCAGCCCGCCTACAGCGCACCAAAAGGCGACGTAGCGCCTCGTGTCGGCTTCGTCTGGGATCCCTTCGGCAAGGGTAAAACCGTAATTCACGGATACGCTGGAATATTCTACAATCCCATGCACTTTAACTTCGCCACTACCACTAACGTACCCGCGCTCTCCAGTTACAACGTCAATGTTTTCCAGGCGATTTTTGCTAATCCCCCATTTTCCATCAATTACCCTTCGCCCAATCCTCCTTTGATCGCTGGCACACAGAACGTAAGCGCATTTCCTCAAAATCCTAAGGACCAGGTTTCCAATAACTGGTTGTTCGGCATCGAGCAGGAAGTCGCGCACGGTACGATTTTGACGGTGAATTATGTCGCCAATAACACGCACCACATGCAGGCCGGCATCGATTTCTACCCTCTTAACGCAAATCCTGCCAATGTCTTCACCGACGCTCGTCCGCTTTCGGGTTTTGCGAATGAAAACATCGATGCCGACGGCCTCGGTTCCAATTACAACTCGCTGCAAGTAAAACTGCGCCGGAGCGTGGGAAATCTCACCATGGAGATGAACTATACCTGGTCCCATGAATTCGACGATATGGTTAACGTCTTCAGCCCCGGTTTCGAGAATCCGATGAATCCCAGATTCGATCGCGCTAGCGGAGACTGGGACGTACGTAACAATCTGACGGGCAGCGTGGTTTACAGCCTTCCAGATCTAAAGGCATCGAGTTCCCTGGTTCGTGGCGTGCTGGGCGGCTGGCAAACTTCCGGTATTCTGCAAACTCGTTCTGGTCTTCCCGAAAACATCACGCTGGTCGGGGGATTCTTTGGGAATCCGGAGCGACCCGACTACGTGCCGGGTCAGCCATTGTGGGTTCCCAACCACAGTTGGCCAAATTCGAGTTACAACATTAATGCTTTCACTCCCAATCCGGCATATGACGGGACACCCGGTTTGAACCCCGGAAATGTTGGGCGCAACTCTCTGCGCGGCCCAGCCTACTTTCAGTTTGATTTCTCTGCCATGAAGAACATTCGCCTTACTGAGTGGCTGACAATGCAATTCCGGGCCGACATCTTCAACCTCTTCAATCATCCCAACTTCGAAAATCCCAATCCCGGAGGCGGCATCTGCACAGCAGTGAGCGCAGGGCCGGTTTGCACCCCCAATGCCACGTTCGGGGTCACCGGGCAAACTATCGCCGACGCGGACTCTACTCAGATCGGCGGCGGCACCAACCGGCAGACGCAATTCTCCCTGAAATTAATTTTCTAATTCGCAGCCATCGTGATGCAGCGCGGCAACAATCGATCGTTGCCGCTTTATTTTTAGAAGCATACGAGTTCGAGCATAAATGCCAAAGCCATACATCTCGAACTACGACAAATATCCGGTCGTCCCTGTCTCCGCCTCGAGCCATGACTGCGACACTGGCTGGCTGGCGATTGCCCGTCGCTTGCAATCCAGCATACGGGCAGACCGCTTCGTGGTTTGCGTCGAGTGTTATCCCGGCTGTTTCGAGAAAGAAATTGAGAAGCATCTGGTCGACGCGCTCAAGCCACGGTTAGTTTTGCGTGCCGAAGAATGTTACCTGCCCGAAGCCGCGATTCAATCTCTCTGCGCGCGCGATCTCGGCGACGATCCGGTCTTTGCTTTTATGGGCAAGTACGAACTCCACGAATTTCTGGACGAGCGCGAACTCGCAAAACAAAGAAGTCGTTTAAGCCAGGCATCGGGCCTTACGCTCGTAATTGGCACAGGCGCAACCCTTGTCGCCGAACAGCGGGACCTGCTCGTCTACTGCGACATGGCGAGGTGGGAGATCCAGCAGCGCCAGCGGACTGGCGAAGTCTCGAATCTCGGTTTGCAGAATTTTACGGAGCGCCCGCAGGCGAAGTATAAGCGCGCATACTTTGTCGACTGGCGCGTCGCCGATCGTTTGAAAAGGACGCTGATTTCAAGAATCGATTTCTTGCTGGACACGAATCAGCGCGACCTTCCCAAAATGATCACCGGCGCGCAGCATCTCGAAGGCCTGAAGAAGGCTGCGCATCAGCCTTTTCGCGTTGTGCCTTTCTTCGATCCCGGACCATGGGGCGGACAATGGATGAAAGAAGTTTGCGACCTTCCGCGCGACGCGGAGAACTACGCGTGGTGCTTTGATTGTGTGCCGGAAGAGAACAGCCTGCTGCTCGGCTTTGGCGATGTAAAGGTAGAGATTCCATCGATAAACCTGGTTTTCCAGCATCCCCATGAACTTCTCGGCGAGGCCGTCCATGCGCGTTTTGGAACCGAGTTTCCCATACGCTTCGATTTTCTCGACACGATGGATGGTGGCAATCTTTCTTTTCAGGTGCACCCGCTGACCGAATACATTCAGCAGCAGTTTGGCATGAACTACACGCAGGATGAGAGCTACTACATGCTGGATGCAGGCGACGGAGGCTGTGTGTTTCTCGGGCTAAAAGAGAACATTGACGCCAACCAGATGATGGCCGACCTGCTCGAGGCGCAAGAGGGCACGATTCAATTTGACGCTGATAAGTACGTCAATCGATTCCCGGCAAAAAAGCATGATCACTTCCTGATTCCGGCTGGAACTCCGCACTGCTCGGGCAAGAACAGCATGGTGCTTGAAATCAGCGCGACTCCCTACATTTTCACCTTCAAAATGTGGGACTGGGGACGGCTTGGCCTGGATGGCACCCCACGCCCGATCCATCTTCAGCACGGGTTTCGAAATATTCAGTGGGATCGGACAACGCCCTGGGTCGAAAACAATCTTGTTAACGTAATTGAAACAGCCGGCCAGGGCCCCGGATGGCAGGAAGAGCGCACGGGACTTCACGAACGTGAATTTATCGAGACGCGGCGGCATTGGTTCACCGGACCGGTGCAGCACTCCACGAATGGGGGCGTGAATGTCCTCAATCTGTGTGAAGGGCGGGAGGCAGTGGTGGAGAGCCCGACTGGGCAGTTCCCGCGGTTCGTTGTCCACTACGCGGAAACTTTCATTATTCCTGCTGCGGTGGGCGATTATGTGATTCGCCCACACGGTCCGTCCGAAGGGCAGAGGTGCGCGACGATCAAGGCTTACGTGCGCACGAACCCCTAAAGAGAGATGCACACTTATC
Organism: uncultured Acidobacteriaceae bacterium; assembly: GCA_963800565.1. GTDB lineage: Bacteria > Acidobacteriota > Terriglobia > Terriglobales > Acidobacteriaceae > Acidiflorens. The sequence continues at coordinate 91,516 of CAWDBM010000003.1, read as the reverse complement.
TGCTCTCAAGGAATTTCATGAAATCAACGCATCGTTTCTATTTCATTCTTCTCCTCTGTGCAATGGGTTCCCTCCAGGTTTTTTCTCAGGTCAACAAACCACCGTCTCCAACGGCACGCTGGGCGTCCATACTCGCTGACCAATATTGGATTCATCCCGATATCACATATGGTGTGGCGAACAATTACACCCTGAAGCTTGATGTGTGGCAGCGGAACGACGCCAAAACACCGGTGCCGACCTTGATCTATTACCACGGAGGCGGCTGGGTTATCGGCGATCGGACCGGCGCAACCCTCCTTTTAATGCCGTATCTCGAGATGGGCTGGAACGTGATCAACGTTGAATATCGCATGGCCAGCGTTTCGCTCGCTCCCGCTGCCGTCGAGGACTGCCGCTGCGCTCTTCGCTGGGCCATAAAAAACTCAAAAGAGTACAACATCGACACCGATCGAATCGTTTTGATGGGCCATTCTGCAGGCGGACACTTATCCTTGATCACAGGGATGCTGCCCGGAGGAACTGACCTGGATAACAGTTGTCACGGCAATGAAAAATTAGAAGTGGCCGCGATCGTCAACTGGTACGGCATCAGCGACGTAGCCGACCTTATTCAAGGTCCCAATCTGAGGGACTATGCGGCCATGTGGATGGGCAGTCAGGCGGATCAAGTCGCGATGGCAAAGCGGGTCTCGCCACTTACCTACGTCCGCGCCGGGTTACCCCCGATCATCAGTATTCACGGAGATGCGGACGCCGTTGTGCCCTACGAGGATTCGGTGAGGCTGCACCGTGCGCTAACTGTGGCGGGTGTCCCCAATGAACTCGTGACTATTAAAGGTGGCGGGCACGGGGGATTTAAAGAAGCAGAAATTGAAGATTCATATGAGAAGATCCGCGCATTCTTGCGCGCTCATGGTCTACAGTAGCAAGAACTAACGGCGTCGATTCCCACGGTCGATTCTGATCTCCTCATTCCCGTCACCGCGCACGACAAGACTGTCATCGAATCGCCGAACATCTTTGATTTGCGTCCACTGAGGCGGCGAAGGGTGGAGAAATAAGTCGTACTGCGTTTCCATGCGGGATTCACCGGGGATGGATGTCAGCACGGGCGTATCAAACAAATTGCGCATATTGCGCGCGTGATCTAGCCCCAACGGCATGGGACTGGTGCCGAACTCCACCCCGCGAACTCTGGTTCTTCCATTCCACGGAGCGGACTCTCGTGCGCGGTTTTCTTCCCACAGCGCAATCCAGGGGAAAAGCGCGCGATCAAAAGAGTAACCGGCGACCAGTTCGTGCCGCCGGTTGTGGACCGCGACAAAGGCATCCTCGCGATTGGCATCAGTGAGCACTGCCGCCACGAAGCCGCTTCCATCTCGCACAAATGGCCGTGAGAGATCGACTGGCTCACCGTGAGTCGATGGCGCATACGGCCAGCGAAACTCAGTGTCGTTGCAGAGAATTTCGTGGCCCTCATATCCAGCCGGCCATGTAAGGCCGCGAGTTCCTGATACAAACAAGCTGGCGTCGCCGCTTGTAAAGAAGGGCTCACCGAAAGCTGCATGTTCCACCCATTGAAATGCGACTTCGTCGTCGCTCCGGTTGGTAACAACTTCTGCGATGCGGACGGTGAAGGCATCAACCGGCAGAAAAATCTCGCGTCGAAAATGCAGTCGATAGACGGGAAGTAAAATCTCCATCGCCAGTGATGCGGAATGGTTGCCGGAATGATCGGCGCATTCCCCAGAAATCACATTCCATTCCATGCTGGCAGCTTCGCCATGCAGGGCAAGTCCTTGCTCGGCCTCGGCCGACGACGGCATACCGAAGTAGCCGAGCGCCAGCGCGTGTCCGGTGTAGCCGCTTAGGAATCTCCCAGCGGGACCGTCCCCATAGAGTGCGCCGTGTTCACGCGAAGAAAAGTTTTGTGGTTCGATCGTCGGCCAAGGAGACTCCCAGAGAGCGTTGATCGGAGACCCACAGAGACGAAAATCCGCGATGTGCCCACCGCCCAGCAGCGCCGTGACCTCGACCAGACCATTCGATAGATGGTAGGCGCGGCGCTTCTTCCACTGGACGGCATGGGCAACGCAGCGCGACATTCAGATGCAGAGGCCTCCGCTCATTTGTGGGTCGCAGCGCCGGTGCCGCCTTCTTGAAAGCCCATACCGCCGGTAGGCACAAGCATGCCCCCATCCACCATCAAAGCGGCTCCCGTAATAAAGGAAGCCATCGGCGACGCGAGATAGACGATGGCGTCGGCGACTTCTTCCGCTTTGCCGACACGGCCTAGCGGGTGCATGCGATTGCAGGTCTCGATCACCTTCTCGGGATCGTTCGACAAACTGGCGGCCCAGCGGAGCATGGGGGTGTCGATCGCGCCGGGGCAGACGCAATTCACCCGGATCCCTTTCTGCGCGTAATCGAGCGACATAGCTCGAGTTAGCCCCAGCAAGCCGTGCTTCGAAGCAACATACGCGAGCGAGTTGCTGATTGCCGTCATGCTTTGTACCGAGCCAACAATCACGATGGCGCCGCCACCGCGACCAAGCATGTGTGGGACGGCAAACTTCGAGGCCAGAAAACATCCCTTCAGGTTGATTGCCATCAACCGGTCCCAGTCTTCCTCGGTAGTGGTTACCGCGTCACCGTAAAGTTGAATGCCAGCGTTGCTGACCAGTACGTCAATGTCCCCAAATTTGCTGGCGGCGGCGCCAACGGCCTGCGAGACCTCAGCGCTAACACTGACATTGCAGGGAAAAAAATCGCAGGTTGCTCCGCTTTTCTTGATTGAAGCGGCCGTTTTTTCCCCGGCGCTACGGTCGACGTCGAGAATGGCGACCGCCGCTCCGAGGGCAGCCAGTTTTCGCGCCGTGGCTTCTCCGATACCCATGGCGCCGCCGGTAACAATGGCGGCTTTACCTGTGAAATCAATGGTCATTTGGTGTCGCCCGGTGTTGTATGAGAAGGAATATTCGATGCAATTTGCGGTGCTGTGCGGAGTCTGAGGGTAAGCACCTGAAATGGTCTGATTGGAACACTGAGATCGCCACCCTCGGTTTTGAGTTCGGACTGATTCTCTTCCAGCAAATCGCACAACCACGCGTGTTCAAGTGTCAGGTACTGGCTGTGAATCCTGATCTCAGATGCCTTACCCATTGTGTCTTGTAGCCGCAGGATCGTTCCATTGCCATCTTCCGCGCGTTTCCACGTCAGCAATGTTACTCCGGCATTTGCAACTTCCAACAAGCTTGCTTGTCGATTTGGCAGTGAAGACGCATCCTCTGAAGCAGAAAGATCATCGTGTTCGAGAGGAGTTAAGGCTTCCAATCCGAACCGTGTCAGCGACTGAGGATTAAACTGCGAGTCGCTGGTGATGGCGTATCGAAAGATGAAATCGCCGCCCTGCCAGGCAGGAAAGTTTGTTCCCCAATAGTTATTCATGAGCCAGGAAAAGATCGCGCTGCTCGTCGGCTTGAATTCTGCGGGCCAGTTGCCACGAACGATGTCTCCGAAGGCGACCAGAGGGGCGTCCAGCGGAACGATCGCTGCGGTTAGTTGGGGATTGTGAACCGAGGCCCAGGTCGTGGGTAGGTACCATTCGCGGCTTCCTCCGGCAAGCTCGTCTTTTGCTGGATTGACCCAAGCCGTCTGAGAACCGAAAGTGAACTCCGGATTGGTAACGGAAAAAGGAAACGCTACGTACGCCGACTCTCTCGTGAGTACGCGTTCCTTGTGCACGCTATAAGTAATCAGAATGGCTTTTTCGGAGTCCGGCATTAAGATCTCGGTCCGAATGGACGGCGTGTTCGGGCCTGATGAATTCATCGTTGCCACAATCCCGATTGAAGTTTTCTTCGCGGAGAGCAGCATTCCCGACTGCGCCGGGTGGACCGTCAACGATGGGGGTTTCAGTCCAGCTCCAAACCGGTACAGCGAGTTTTCGGGATAGCTGTCACCGCCTGTCACGTAGAGATACTGGCCAAATTTATATGGGCTCGACGTATCGACCAGCTCGCGTCCCAGTTGCTTGTCGAAAACGCTGGCAATCGAGCCCGATAACGGGTCTAGCGCAATGCGATAGAACTGGTTCTCAATGATGTTTCCTCGAATTTCCGCCGAAGCCCCGGACTCTTTCGCGATCGGCTTAATGGTGTAGAGCTTGTATCCCACAGCGGGCACACCAGTTGCCAGGAAGCGCACGCGAACATTGCCTGGCCCGAATCCTGGCAGCGAAATGCCTTTACCTTCCCGGAGTATTTCGATTGGGATCTCGGTGCCGGTTGAGAGATCGACGAGCGTAGTCCCCTCCGGCAAGTCAGTCTCTACGATACCGCTGCGTGGCCAGTTCAGAGAGTTGAATACCGCAATGGAATTGTCCTTGGTTTTTACCAGCGCCTCCAGCTGTGCCCACTCGCGCTGAATCGATTCGCTGATATCGTCGCGTGCCCGCGCCACGCGAGCCCTCTTGAGTGCGATTTGGTCTTCACTTTGGTGAGCCTCAGGCTGGGTTGTAGCGCCGACGTATGTCCACGTGTGTTCGTCATAGGTAAGTTCGTTGCGCCATGCATCGTCGAGCATGGCCTTGTCGGGGCGAACTCGCGTGTCGATCGAGGAAACAGCAGCACCCATGATCTCGGCGGTTGCAATGCGATGTTGGTTTTCCCGGTGAATTGCAGTGTGCGCGGCATCGGAACCGTATCCATCTTCCCAGTAAGGGCCGAAATCGCCTCGAAACACGGGAAAACTACCCTTCCACTCGCGCTCGATCTTCTGCATCCCGGAGTGAACCGTGGCAAATTCAAATTTTGGCCAGGCATATTCACGGCTGAAACTCGAAACGATTTCACTCTGCTCCTTCGCGAGCGGCGTGTTTTCGAGCTGTGTGCCAAAGACAATCACGGTACTAGCGGCGTAGTCAGTACGCGTATAAGCTTGCAGAAAAACCGGAAGCGAATCACGGATCGATTCGATTCGCCACGGTCCGCCAAACAATGTGTGGGCTTGCAGATAAGCGCGCGAGTACCACATCAGCACGCGGCCACCATCCGGACCTTCCCAGTAGAAGGGTGATTTTTCATTCCAGCGCCCGAGCAGCATCACGGGCGCTCGCCAACTGTTGCTGGCGGCCACGAAATACTTGATGCCCGCATCATGCAGCACGGAGGCATAGCCCCACGTGTAGGCGGGGACATCCACAATTTGCGCCGCGTCGGCCACGGGTAATTTGTATTCGCTGGCAAGACGATGCTGCCCATATAGCGAACGAGCGAGGCCTTCCCACGAAGCGTTCCCGGTATGTTGATTGGCAAACTCCGGCGGAATAACGATGCTGCCGTCGCGAACGTGTTCGAGAAATTGTTGTCGTGCCTCTGCACTGCGTCCATTCAGATATTGATCGGCAGGCCAGCTCCCGTCGAGCGTCCAACGGAAGTTTGGCGTCGTCTTGATCAGGTCCATTACCTGGTCGATCGATTGTGAGTGAAGCTCCGCTACTTTGGCGGCATAGTCGGTGAATCCAATGTCGAGGTGTTCGTGCGCTATCAGGGCGATCGTCCACTTTTTTGCCGGCTCTATGTTCGCGGCAACGGCTGAAAGTTTGCCCACCCGCACCGCGGCTTGGGCGGAGCCGTTCCATTCCGGAACTTCAAAGGTGAACCGCGCCTCGCCAAACTCATTTCTAGTTGAAAAAGCCCTACTGAAAGAATTTCCCGCAACTCGCAGTTCGACAGAGCCGCTATTGGGGAGCCTGGAGGCACTTATGAAAACATCGACCAACTCCTCCACTCCCGCCCCTGTTTCGCGATAGAAGATGGTCGGCTCAATTTGAGCGCTGAATGCACTTGGGTCATAGTGCCCAGCCTCGTCCTGAACGAACTCGAGTGCGTCATAGATCAGACCTGTATGTCCCGGGGCAATTGCGCCGAGCGACATCTGTGAAGTGGCGGGGTCATCCATTGCAGTGAGGATGAAAGTGTTCGCGCCTTTCCTGAGCCAGGCCGCCGGAATGGAGATTGTTTTTTCGTCGGTGGAAGTTTGCGGGACAAACGTTCCTTCCCAGTCGCCGGCGCGAAAATCGAGCTTGGGATGAAAATAGAAATATCCGGAATGCCCGTTAACCCCCAGTTGTAAGAATGACAGACGCGGCGTCTCATACAGAATGGCGATCTTCAGGTGATACGCGCCGCGCGGCGCATCCTTCAGCCAAAATTTCACCGTGAAGGGGTGCAGGCGCCCGCCCGCTATCCCGTTGGCAGGGCCAGGCTGAAAGCGATACCAATCATTATCGCGGCTCTCGCCGACGACGAACACAGGATCATTCTTCGGATCGGGATCGGCGTAGTTGATGTCCTGGCTTTTAAATTCGCCCGAAGATCCATCGAAAGTCCCGATCGCCCAGAGCGTTTTCTCAGTTGCGTTCGCGTCCGCGGGCAGCGTGGCCGCCAGCAGCAGAGCGGCAAAGGCCGCTTTGGCAATGCTTCTCGTCGTCACGATGTCACCATTTCGGCTGCGTGATCACCATACCCGGCCTCCGCGGGTCGTCCGTCCAGTTCCCCATCTCCCGGCGCTTGGAGAGTTCGTGATAGCGGGCAAGCTTGTCGCGGTCGAGTTCCACGCCCAGCCCCGGTCCGGTTGGCACAGACATCGCGCCGTTCTTGTATTGCATCTTGCCGCCTTCAATAATGTCATCGGTGAGATGGTGGTAGTGGGAGTCCGGAGCCAGCACCAGATTCGGCAGGCATGCGGCGAGGTGAAGCATGGCAGCTTGCGAGATGCCGAACTCCGCGCCGCTGTGCATGCCTGCGTCCACCCCCATCGCCTCGCAGATTTGTCCCGCAAGCTTGGCGCGGTGAATGCCGCCATACCAGTGCGGGTCGAGCAGCACGACGTCGAGTACGTCCGACATGATGGCGGGGGCAAGATCTTCAAACGCGAATACCGACATATTCGATGCCAAGGTCACCCAGGGCGCTTTCGCGTTCACCCGCTTCATCGCGCGCATCCCCCAGACTGGATCTTCCAGGTACTCGACGTTGAAGTCATGCAGACGGCGGGCAACATCGATGGCCGTGGTCACCGTCCACACTGCATTCGGATCGAGCCGGATGCGGTGCTTCGGGAACGCCTCCCGCAGCGCAATGAAAGTATCAATCTCTTCATCCGGAGGGAGGACGCCATTTTTGTATTTCAGAGTTTTGAAGCCATACTTACCAACCACTTCTTTGGCAAAGTCGACCATCTGTCCGATGTTCGATACTTCGCCAACGCCGTCGTCATTTGCGTAGCGATAGAAAAGATAAGCAGAGAAAGGAACCTCATCCCGAATTCTCCCGCCAAGCAGATCGCATGCCGGCCGCTTCAACGCCTTTCCTTGAATATCAAGGATGGCGAACTCAAGTCCGGCGAACCCAAGGGCGAAGCCGAAAAGTTTTTCTGAACTCGGCGCCGCCAACTTCCAGCGAATTCGCTCAAGGTTCATGGGATCTTCGCCGATCAGTAACGGCTTCAAATCCGCGAGTTGACCGGCGCGGCTGGCGCCGCTGTAGCATTCCCCGAGGCCAGTGATGCCTTCGTCGGTTTCAACCTCGATGATGATGCGCGAGAATCCGGGATGGGATCCGACCGAATAGCGCAAAGGGGCTTCGATCGGGATAAAAGCAGGAGTCCAGCGGACATCAGTAATTTTCATTGTGTCTCCGCCCAGCTAGCGCTGGTTCGCAAGCAGTTGTCCCCTGATGCCGACCGGGCGCGGCAGATATGCCAGGGGCTCAAGTTGCGAAGTACAGGCCTCATTCCGAGCCTTGCTGTCCCAGAACCCTGAGCCTAAATTATTTTTGTAAGACATTTGAACATATATAGAGCTTTTGTCTACGGGTCAAGGCGCCAACGCCGCGCTGGAAAGGGTTCGCGACTTCCCGCGACGAAAACTGGGAGAACCCTCGCGCAAGAGCGCCGCCTTCCGATCACTTTCGTCGGAGTGTAAGATTAATGCAATCTCAAAGCGATGCCCATTAAGGAAAAGATTGCTATGCGATTGGCTGTGGAATGGATCGTTTGTTGTGTTGTCGCATTACTTTCCGGCGTATCGGTGTTCGCCCAAGGTCGCGACTCTGCCTGCACCCCATCGTTTCCCCTCCGCCCACCGTGGCTCGGAGCAGATGCCGCTTATTCCATCCCGTTGCCCGATGGCCGCGACGTCTGGATATTCGGTGACACGCTCTATGGTGACAAACGTGTGGTTGCCGGTGAAGAGCCCGCGATGGTGCACAACAGCCTTGGCATCTCCAGGTGCGAGAATGGTAGATGGAACATCGACTACGCGATCAAAAGAGACGCCAACGGCAATCTCGATAGCTTTTTCAAACCACAGCAGAACAGTGGCACCTACTATTGGGCGCTTGACGGCGTAGAGCATAACGATGAGCTTTGGGTCACCCTGCTCTGCGTGCGCAATAGGCCGAATTCAAATGCCTTTGCGCTTGGCTTCGAGATTTGCGGGGCCGATCTGGCCCATGTGACGGACCTGAAAAAGAATCCGCAGGATTGGAAGATATCTTACTTTTCGCTCGTGCCGGAAGGCGTTCACTCCAATCCCTCTGCATCGACCGTCATCGATGGCAACTACCTGTACATTTTTACGCAGGACGAGAATGGCAGCCGTCCCGAGATCCTGACCCGCATTCCGCTCTCTGGGCTCGACGAGCCGAAGCTCGACGATCCAAAGAAGAACCTGCAATACCTCGGTTCCGATGACGAGTGGCATCTGGGTTTGACTCCCGCGAAAGCGAAAGCGGTCATGCGAGGCGGTCCGTCCGAGTTGACCGTGCGCTACCATCCGGAGTTGAAGAAATGGATCGCGGTGCATGTCGATCCCACGCTGTTCTCCGACAAAGTCCTGCTGCGGACCTCGCCCAGCCTCACTGGTCCTTGGACGGATGGCGAAGTGATCTACACGATTCCCGACCTTCAGAAAGGATCACCGGGCTACGATCCCGACACATTCTGCTACGCGGGAAAAGAGCATCCGGAATTCGAGAAGCCAGGGGAGCTGGTCTTCACTTATGTCTGCAATACCATGAAGCCAAAAAAACTCGAGCATGAGGACATCTATTACCCGAAGGTGGTGCGGATGCCGATGCCGGCCGTCGCGAAAGAACCGGCAAAGTAGCGCGCTACGCAAGAACGGCTTTACAGAAAGCCAGCGTCTCGCTAAGGTGCTCGGACCAATACGGCCAATCGTGGCCGCCGTGGAATTCCTGATAGTCGTGGGGAATATTCATGCGTGTCAATGTTTGATGCAGCTCTCGATTGGCTTCGATGAGCGTGTCCTCGGTGCCGCAATCAAATCGCAGTGGAGGAAGATCATCGCGGTTGATTGCTGCCCAGTGCAGCAGGTCGGTATCGACTTCGCCGGCATACTGAAATGCCTGAGTCGGGAACGGAATGAACTGCGACAACTGCGCCACCCGGGTGATCGAAGAATGAGCAGAAATTCCCTGCACTCGCGAGGCATATTTCATGCCTAGCCGCAAAGCGCCGTAACCGCCCATTGAAAGTCCCGCGATAAGGAATTTATCAGGGTGCAGTTGCGGAAACAATTCCCGCAGGCAGTGCGGGATGTCATCGACGATCCACTTTTCGTAGTTTGCATGTGGGTGAGGAACATATCCACTTCCGTCGCCCCACAGTCCGTCCGACGGCATGGCAATCATCATCGGACTAGTAGTTTTGCTCCGCAGCATATTCATGGTAAGGGCGTCGATGTTGCCGTTCAGCCACCAATTCCACTGGCAGCCGTATACTCCGTGCAACAGCAGAAGCAGCGGCAGGCGATTGAGCGATTCAATTTCGGGCGGGCTGAACAGCAAAACATCGCCGCGACACTCCAAAGCCTCGCCGCGAAAATTCAAGAAGCGCAGACTTTCATTCCCCGGGATCGGACGCGAAAGCTGGGCATTGGGAAATTGTTTCGGCATGGCGCGCATTTATACGTTTCCGGTAAGCAGCGGGATGGCGCCGAAAAGCCCGGCATCGTTTCCCAGTTGTGCAGCCACGACTTCGACTTTTCCCCACGGTGTCCACGCGTGCTCATTCACATAAGCTTGAATGTAGGGAAGTATGATGGCGGCGCTGCGCATCACGCCGCCCCCTATGACGATCTTCTCCGGATCATATGCGTGGATCAATTCCACCGCTCCCGCTGCCCAGACCTTCAAACAATACTCGCGAATTTCGCCCGCGACTGGGTCGCCAGCATCCGCCAGTTCAAAGAGCATCTGGAAATTGATGTTCTGCGTGGCCAGTTTGCTCGCAGCGAAGCCTTTCCATTCCCGAGCCATCAGCGGCAGTGCCCATCCCGAGGCCTCGGCCTCGAGGCAGCCAACCGCGCCGCAAGTGCAGGGTCTCCCGCCGACTTTTGCAAGCAAGTGCCCACCGAGGCAACCGGCTTGAGCGTGCTTTCCGCGGAGCAATTTGCCCTCGATCATCGCGGCCCCGCCGATACCTGTGCCCAGTGTGATCATCACTAAATTGTCGCAACCTCTAGCGGCGCCCACGTGGCGTTCGCCCAGCAGCGCCATCCGCGCATCGTTTTCGATGCCAAAGCGTAACCCGAACTCCTCCTTGCACCACGCATTAAAGTCGATCGACGGCGCATCCTCATACTTCTTATTGGTCGATACCACTCGTCCGATACGCGCGTCGGCGAGTCCACAGAATCCAAGCGCCGCTCCTTCGCCCTCACTGGCGTTCATCTGCAGTTCTTTAAGCAGCTTGCGAATGGCGGCGGCGAACAGATCGAGCGCGGGCCGAAGCGGCTGCGCGGAATCAAGGGAAATCCGCTGGGAAGCCAGAACCTGGTCGTCTTTCACGACGGCAATCGTGACGTGGCTACCGCCTAAATCAATGCCAATGGCAGGACGGGTCATAGGGAGAAAATAAGTCGCTTCAGAGCACTAAAATCGTAATAATAGTCGTTTTTGCGACTAAATAATCAAAAGTTTGTTCTTTTCAGTTGCATTCGAGAAATTCTCTCAGTAATTTCTACGATTATGAATCCTGTGTTCGGGCGTGTGAACTGGGCCGACGGTGCTTTGCAGGTCCCCGGGCTCAAAATGTCAGAAAAGAAGCTTGGACAACTTACAGGAATTTTTCGCGACCAGCAAGCCTGGGAGCAACTCGATCCCGAAACAGTAGTCTATCGAGTCTGGTGGTGGGAACCCGTAGCACCCGGCACCGATGGCGGCTTGTTCTGGGGACTCACTGAAATCCAACCTGGCAGCGTTGGCGGGGAATATTTCATGACGCGCGGGCACTGGCACGCAATCCGCAATCGCGCCGAATTCTACGGCACAGTCGCGGGCACAGGGAAGCTCGTGCTCATGGACCGCGCAGGCCACACGTGGTTTGAAGATATGACACCCGGGAGCCTTCATTATGTCGCGGGCGAGGTCGCTCATCGCATTGTAAATACCGGAGACGTTCCCATTCGGGTGATCGCCTGCTGGCCGAGCGATGCGGGTCACGACTACGAAATCCGCGAGGGCCGTGGATTCGGCGGGCGCATCGTCGAAAATCAGGGCGCTCCTGTCCTCGTTAACGCCGATATGAACGCCGAGGTTAATAGCGAGGACTGATTCGTGAAACTCGACCGCGAGGAGCCTTCTTTCAAGTTCGATCCAAAACTGGGTGTGCATAGCCGCGCCGGCGATCTCCAATTTGTCTACGACGAAGAAGTTTTCGGCCCTCTGCCAGAATTTCGTCGTCTCGATGACATCCGGCGCAGTTTGCGAAATCCCGAATGCCAAGGCCCTGACCCGGTGTACTCGATCGTGATGGACGTGGGCCGTCGCGAACACCGCGCCGAGTTGCAGCGGCGCATGCTGTTATTCGGCGTTGTCATCTATGCCGCGGGACAACTTGGAGATGAGCCGGTACGCAGCCAGGGTCATATTCATGCCATCGCTCCCCATTGCGGCTGGTCAACTCCAGAATTGTTCGAGATATGGGAGGGCAGTGCGATCATCTATGCGCAAGAAAGCGCCGACGATAATCCGGGACGTTGTTTTGCGGTAAGGGCAGGGCCGGGAGATAAAGTGGTCGTGCCCCCAGCTTGGGTGCATAGCGTAATTAATGCAGATCCCGGTTCCCGCATGATGTTCGGCGCCTGGTGTGATCGTCAGTATGGTTTTGTTTACGATGCGATCCGGGCGCACCACGGTCCCGCTTGGTTTCCGGTTCTTGACCGTGATCGCAACCTCACTTGGGAGGCGAATCCTTCTTATCAGTCCTCGGAGCTTTTGATCCGAAATGCGCGCAACTACCCGGAACTGAGACTGGACCCGGGCACGCCGATCTATGAGCAGTTCGCCAACGATCCCGAGAGTGTGCAATGGGTGTCGGAACCTGCCCGCATGGAGACGCTATGGCCCGGATTCGAAATGTAATTGGTCTGGCTCAGTTGGCGACACCAAGGCGTTGCTCCAGTTGTTCCAGCGAGACGCCCTTGGTCTCGGGGTAAATTGCCGCTACGAGGAAGAAATCGATCAGCATCATGGTCGCAAAGAAAAAGAACGGCGTTGCGCTCGATTTCTTTGCCAGAACGGGGAAAATAGCTGATATCAGTGCATTCATTACCCAAAGTGTAGATGTCCCAATCGCCTGCCCTTTGGCTCGAACCCGGGTTGGAAAAACTTCGCTGATATAGACCCAAATCACCGCGCCTTGCGAGATGGCGAAGAAACCCATGAACGCCATCACCATCCAGATCAGCCACCCCTGGTGCGTGCCGCTGCGGAAGATCTGTCCAATCGCGGCGAGGAAGATGCATACGCCCGCGGTTCCAGTGAGCAAAAGCTTCTTGCGCCCAACCTTGTCGATAAGGGTCATCGCAAGCACTGTAAAAATCAAATTGGTGCATCCAATGGTCACAGATTGCACGCCGGCCGAATATGCACTCGCGCCGGCAGCCGCAAAAATGTCATTCAGGTAATACAGACACGCATTGATTCCGGTCAACTGGTTGAAAGCGCCGGCCGTCACAGCAAGTACGATCGGCAACAGGTATTTGCGTTGCAGAATCGGCTCGGACACTGAACTGCGCTCCAGATGTATCGAAGCCATGATGGAGTCGAGTTCTCGCTCGGGATTTTCATTGCCCGTCAGCCGCAGAACCTCAAGTGCTTCCTGCTTCCTGTTTTTCAGCGCCAGCCAACGGGGGCTGCGTGGAATGAAAAACAACATTAGAAGAAAGAAAAACGCTGGCACTGCAGCGATGCCTAACTGCCAACGCCATTCCGCCAGGCCGAAGTTCATAAGGCCAATCAGAAAGTTCGACAAGTAGGCCACCAGAATGCCCCCGACAATACTTATCTGAAAGCAACCGACCAGGCGCCCGCGCCACTCCGGAGGCGACAATTCGGCGATGTACATCGGCGCTAACACCGACGATCCACCAATCCCTACGCCGCCGAGAATGCGGAAGGCGAGCAGCGATCCCCAGCTCCATGCCAGCGCGCAGCCCAGCGCCGACACCAGGTAGAACACAGCCATAATGCGTAAACTGTCACGCCGGCCGAATCGCTGTCCCGGATAGCCCGCCGTCATGGCCCCCGCGACGGTGCCCCAGAGAGCGCTCGAGACTGTCAATCCCAGTAGAGATGGCGTGAGGTGGTAAACCTGGGTCAATTGGTGCGTGGTGCCTGCAATGACGGCGGTGTCGAAGCCAAACAGCAGGCCTCCAAGAGCGCTCACGAAGGTGCTCTTGACCACGTATCCGTTTATGCTCATGAGTCAGTTCCTTCGCCGTAATGAACGAATACTAGCGAAAAGAACATAATTGGTCTACGAAATAGCGCGATAAAGCGGTATAAACTTCCGAATGGTTCATTATTTCACCGGTTTGAGATCGTTAGAGGATGCCGATGAGTTCTGAAAATCTCGATCGTCGTACCTTCTTAAAATTAGGAATTGCCAGCACCGCAGCCGCTGCGCTCAGCCCTCCCGCGCGGCCAGCTTCAGCGCGCGCCAAAGGGATGCTTACGTCTCCGCCGACTCTCGTCGACATGGCGTCCGATCGACTGACTTATCGGCTTCGCGATCTGTTCAACTGCCCCTTAGCGATGAATGAGTTTGGCTACGTGCAAACCGCGAAATCGGTTTCGGCGATGACCGCGATCGCCTTTCCGCCCTACGCCTGCTGCGGTGTGCCAGAAACCGCCTGGAGTCCCGGCTTTCTCCTGACCTGCGAACTGTTTCTGAATGGTCGTTTCCTCGCGATAGCCGCCCCGCCCGACGGTAATGTCGAGTATCAGTGGTTTCCGCATTGTGTGGTCCGCACGCAAACCGCCGACCATCTGCGGTTTACCACGCGCCTCTTTCTTCCAACCAAGCGCCGCGCCGTCGCGCAATCGATCACCATAAAAAATCTCGATAGTGCGCCACGCCATTTCACGCTGGGTTTCGATATGCGAGGGGCCGTCGCCAGAAAAACCAGCCCTTGGTTTGCCAATTCTCCCGGAGAAGCTGACAACAAAATCACATGGGACGTCTCCCGAGGCTGTCTCCTCTTTGAGGCACAACATTCAAAGATCGCTGCTGCCCAGGGATTTCACCCGCTGCCCAATCGAGTTGAACACACCCGAATGCTGGTTTTTGACATGGTCCTTGCCGCAGGCGAACAAAAGGAACTTAACTTTATTTTGGCGATTGCCGAAAACGGCCGGGCCGCTTTCGAACTTTACGATGGCCTCCAGGCTGGTTTCGTAGGCCTTGCGAAAGAAAACGAATCAGCTTTCACCAGCCTCGTGCAAGCTGCTTTTACTCCGAGTAATTCCGAATTCAGCGGAAGTCTCCCGCGTCTGGTTACAAACGATGAATCGCTCTGGAAGCTCTACCACAATGGTTTTGCCAATCTGCTATTCGCGCGTCGCCTTTCTCCGGATTCGGTTTACGGCCCCACCTATCTGACGCTGAGTGGCCATGTGCTCCCGACTCTGAGCTTTCCTTGGGATACCTCGCTCACCTCTCTGGCGCTGGCGCTGCTTGATCCGATTCCGCTACGCAAACTTGTCGAGGTCTGGCTGGTGGCCGGAATGCACGAACATCATTCCACCGATTACGTGACCGGCGAAGGCGTGGGGCCGTGGTATGCGGCGAACGACAGCGCGATTGTGCGCTGCGCCTGGCGCTATTTGTGCGTCACCGGAGACTTGGACTGGCTCGACACGAAACTCGCGGATCGCACGGTTCTGGACCACCTCGATGACCACGCTGTCTATTGGAAAAAACTCGACCGCCTCGGACACGGCCTCGGCGACTACGGGACGATCGAGAATCTGCTCGAAGTTGTCAGCACCTACCTGCACGAAGTGGCTGGCATGAATGCCGGCAATGTACGTTCCATGCGGATCGTCGCCGACCTCCACGAACGCCGCGGCAACTCGGCTCGGGCCCGAGAGCTGCGAGGCGAGGCAAAAGCTCTGGCGGGGCGGATCAGTCGCTTGCTCTATGTAGATGGAAAGGGATATTGGCGTTGTGGCCAACCCGACGGCACATTCAACGAGGTACAGCACTGTTATGACTTTTTGGCGGTTCTCGACAACATGGCCGAAGACCTTACCCTTTCGCAGAAACGCGAAATGAGCGAGTTTTTCTGGCGCGAACTGCACAGCCAGAAATGGATGAGAGCGCTGGCGCAGGGCGATGCCGACGCAACCTGGAACATCCGCCCGGACCATAGCTGCCTGGGCGCATACGCGGCATGGCCACCGATGACGGCAAAAGGCTTGTATAAAATCGATTCGCCGGAAAGGATCGCGCCTTGGCTTCGAGAGCTAGCCAGGGCTGGCAATCAGGGTCCGATTGGGCAAGCGCATTTCGTGGAGGAGGTTTATCCGCCAGTTAACGGCGGAGCTTTCAAGTCATCGGAAGATGCGCCCTTCATCGAAGACTGGTGTTGCATCGCGGCAGGCGCCTTCACCGAACTGGTGATCGACTCGATTTTCGGCGCGGAGCTTACGCTGTCAGATGGAATTAAAGTCAACTCGCATGTCGCCAGCTCTGATCTCTCGGCCCGATTAGAGGGTCTGCGATATCAGGGCAGTTTGTACACGGTCACGAAAGATGGAGCTCACCGGCAGACGACCTGATCGGCTCACACACGCATGACCTCAATGCCGAGCTTCTGAAACGGTGCGATCATCTCGTCGGTTGCCGCCGTGTCGGTCACCAGGATATTCAACTCATCCACTTTGCAGATTCGCCAATTTGCCACGACACCTAATTTGCCGCTGTCCACGACTGCGACGCGACGCCGCGCCAGCTTCATCATTGTCGAATTGAGTTCCGCCTCATCCGCATTGAAACAACTCGCTCCCCACCCGGCGTCCATCCCATCTGCACCAATGAACATCGTGTTAATGAGCATGTTATCGAGAGATCGCAAGGCGGCCGAGCCGACCAGCGAGAACCATTCTCCGTGAAGATGCCCCCCGGTAACGAAAACGTACACATCCTTACGTTTCGAAAGCTCCATAGCCACGTTGACCGTGTTTGTCACCACCGTAATGTCGTAGTTGATGGGGAGTCTCCGGATAACTTCAGTCGTCGTGGTGCCTGGTGTCAGAGCGATTGTCTCTCCAACAGTGATCAGCGCGGCCGCGGCTCGCCCGATTCGGCGTTTTTCGTCGGCGGCACGTTCGACTTGCGCCTGGAAAGATCGGTCACGGCGGAATGGCTCGTAAAAGAGCGGTTCGATCGACACCGCTCCGCCATGGGTACGCTGCAACAATCCCTTCTGCTCAAGAGCATCGAGATCTCGCCGGATCGTCACTACCGAGACGTCCAGTTGCTGACTGAGCGCATCCACTGAGACCCGTCCCGTTTGCTGGAGGCTCGTCAGAATCGCGGTAAACCGAACCTGCTGCTTTTCCTGAGTGACGCTTCCTCCGGAGTCTGTTTGTCCGTTCGGGCCCGTGCCCTGCTGCGATGGCCGTTGACGCCTCATCGTTGTTATGTCGTTCCCCTGGTCCTTCGAGTCTGAAAAACGAAACTCTTGGCAACGCCACCATTTGCGATTTCAGTCAAAACGAAAGCGGTTGCCAGAGCATGGTACTCCGAATAACCGCAATTACAAGAAGATCGTATCGTAAGCACCGACCCTCCTGACATGGCGTGATGTTTGTATTTTGCCATTTTCGATCAAATAGGCTATTTTTATCAGCCAAATCACACAGTAAAATGTCTGATCTGCTGTCTGGTGCGTCGCAACTCTACGGCTCGTCATGAGCCACAAGTTACGCCGCTCAGTTTCGCGAGGGAAACCCATGACTTTGGATCGCCGGCAATTTGTGACTGCTCTGGTTTTTTCTGGCGCTGCCGCGGCCGCACCAACAAGAGGCGTTGAGGACGATCCCTCAGCCTCGCGGCCCCAAGTTTCGCTTTCGAATCCGCAAAACGCGACCGTTGATTTCCGCTATGCTCCGCACCACCAGCAGTCGACCATCTGTTTTCCCGACGATCCCAGGAAAACCATCATTGGCCGGGCCGGCGACCTGCGCTACGGATTCGGCAAGTCGCTTTCCGCCGGCATGGAAAACTTCAGCACCGTCATCGAATTCTCTCTCGCTGGTTTTCAGGACGATAGGGTTCTACGCCAATGGATCGAATCTCCCGGCATTCCGATCGTTCACACGTTGATCGACAGGCCCGCGGCGACTTTGGAACTGATCGCTTTCGCAACCCGGCACGCTGGCGAAGGCCGCGTCGATAACGTGCTCCTCTTGATCAAATCGAAGAACGGCAGCGTAGCCGTGGTCCCGAAGCTTCACATCCGCACCTGTGAAAAGCTTGAATTGGAAAGCCACACAACCCCCACTGCAACGGTCAGCACGCCGGGGAGTAAGTCGCCGCTGCTAGTGGCCGCGCAGGTCGTCGCGGCGCACCTCAACAGCAATCTCGGTACCTGCATGTTGTGGGAAGAAGAAGGATTCACTCTTTATCTCACGCATGGCCAGGCAACCCACGATAAAGATGAAGATGTGGAGGCGCGTTATTTCGTGCGCCTTCCGCAGGAGAATCAATCAGCCGCGACCTTGCGTGAACATCTGCCCAATACCGAAATGCTTCTTGCCGAGGCTCGCGAGTTCTGGAGCAAGTGGAAGCCTTTCGGCACCACAGAATGGAGCTATCCCGGCCGCCACGGAGAGTTTCTCACCGCTTGCGCGCGCAATATTCAACAAGCGCGCGAAGTCAAAAATGGTCAACTCGTCTTCCAGGTCGGCCCCACTATCTATCGCGGTCTGTGGATCGTCGATGGCAACTTCCTTCTTGAAGCGGCGCGTTATCTCGGCTACGACCAGGCCGCCGACGAAGGTTTGCATTCGGAATGGTCCAAGCAGGTCGACAGCGGGCAAATCATCGCGGGTAGCGGTGGCGAGCACTGGAAAGACACGGCCATCGCCATGTTCACTCTCGTGCGCCAATGCGAGCTCAAACAGGATTGGACATTTTTCCGCGACCTCGAGCCGAACCTCATACGCGCGCTGGATTTCCTGATCAATCTGCGCGACCAGGCCAAGGAGGGGCAGAGCACGAATGGACATTACGGGCTGCTCGCCCCCGGTTTTGCCGATGGCGGCATTGGCGGCGTCCACTCCGAGTTCACGAATACTGTCTGGACACTCGCTGCTCTACGCGCTGTCGCCGACGCAGCCACTCAGCTGAAAATCTCCTCGCTCGACAAGGCCGAAAAATTCTTTCGCGAACTTTACACCGCATTTCAACAAATGGCGCCGAGAGAAATGCTCCGGCATCCCTTTGGATTCGATTATCTCCCGATGCTCGCGCACGACGACCCCGCCGTGAGTGACCCTGATCCCTGGAGCCGTCCTCGTCCGCAGACTGCGCAATGGGCGCTTTCCCATGCCATCTATCCTGGTGAAGTGTTCGATAAGAACGATCCCATCGTTCGAGGACACATCGCGCTTTTGCAATCGTGCACGCAGGAAGACGTCCCGACTGAAACCGGTTGGCTCTGGCATGACAGTTTGTGGACGTATAACGCTTCCTTTGCCGCACATGTCTATCTGTGGGCTGGCCTGAGCGATTGGGCGCATCGCACCTTCGCCGGTTTCCTCAATCATGCATCGCCGCTGTACTGCTGGCGCGAAGAGCAACCGCTGCAATATGCGCTGGTTGGGCAGGACTGGGGGGACATGCCGCATAACTGGGCGAGCGCTGAATGTATTCGCTACCTGCGGCACATGCTCGCTTTGGAAGATGGCAAATCGCTTCGACTGCTCAATGGAATCACCACGGCGGAATTGACGCCAGAGGTTCCCTTCATCCTCCGGAATTCTCCGACACGTTTCGGAAGGATCGATTTGGAATTAGAACCTACGGGCGCGCGAGGCTGGAGGTTGCGCTTTGATCGTGGTGAAGGACCTTCTCCATCCTCTATTTCATTGCCGGGAAACATCGGCCAGTTGCGGGTACAAGAGGTGATTGGCGGCGGCTCGAAGATCACCGGCGAGATCGTGGAAGTCGATCCTCTCGCCACGAAATGGGAAGCGTATCTCAAATGGTGAGTCCTTCTGATTGGCATAATGCAGGCGGAGCAAGAACGTCCGTAACCGGATCAATTGTTGCAAGATCTGCAACGGCGTCGCCCCCAAATCGGCAGTGAACGCTTTGGCAAGTGACGCATGTGCTTCCGTCAGCTTGCCTTCCGCCTGCAACTGGGCCATGCGCCGCAGCAGGCACTGCGAAGCAAAAATCGCTGTTGGGTGCCGGTAGCGACACAGGCTTTCTGTCTTTAACTGGGCTTGCCATGGAAACCTCTCTTCAATATTGTTTTTGTTTCGCTGCTCGCGATACTTCACTTAATGCAAGTGGGTCACCAAACGTATCCGGAAATCGCCTGCTGAAAAGAAGCGAGTTGCAATTGCAATCCGAAGAGGAGGTGTTAGTCAAGAAATCGGTGTCATGAAGAGATCAGCGTCAAACGCTGGTAACACTGAGCTGATCTACTGCGCACGAAGATCCAGAACATAACGCCACCGCATTACCGAGAAACCGGAAAACGCAGAGTGAGGATTCATCAATCGATTGAAGGCAAAGAGGTATGATCGGCCGTCACTCGACCAACGGGGCATGCCGATAGACTCAGGCACCCAAGCCTAGATATCAATGGCTCCATCGCCTGCTCGCGTCGAGTGGGGCGTGGTCGTCACTTCCTGGGGCATTTCTTCGGGTGTCCGTCCTTCTTGCCGTTCTCGCGGGCTGCGGAAACTCTTGCTGGGGACTTCGAGCGACCGCCGATCATTCCGCCCTTCCTCCCCATCTCACGCATGACTTTCTTGATGATGGCGGAGTTCATAGCGGGCGCCCGCGCCGCGAGCCGCTGACACTGGCTCTGCGTCAGCCAGATGTTCGTACGCTCCATGTTTGGCGCTTTCGTACTTCTGTATTCGTCACCGCGCCGTCATGCGCGCAACAATGCGATTTAAGACGACGATCGACACGCGCAGCATTCGATATTAGCGTTGTCCCCGACGAGTCTCGCGGTTGCCGATTACAACCGAATTCGCCGGATAACGGCTAGCGGGCGCCGGTGCGCATCTTCTTCTCTGCGGGCTGTAAAGCTTCCGGTCTAGCGAAATCGGCCTGCTTCTTGGTATTTCGCAACCAGGAGGCGGCTCGGGCTTCGGCTTCGGTCTGCTGGTGCGGAGACATAGTGTGGCCAACGTTTTTCTTGCCGGCTGCGACCTGTTCGAGCAGCAAGGCGGCAGTTTTTTCTGCAAGCAAGTACCACATGTAGGCGGAGACGGAGGCGGGTTGGAATCCGGGGGCGTGGCAGTCGCCGTTGCTGGGAACGTCTTTGATCTGAGAGAAATGCTCGGCCAATCGGAATTGCGCTGAAACGTCTCCCGCCTCGGCCGCTTCGATGATCTCCGAGAACGCATGGGCTTCAGCGTGGGTGCCGCGGGTGGATTCGGCGGCGGAATTATTCATGGTGAGGTAGAGCAACTCGGTGCGGCTGGAGACTCCCAGCTTGTCAAAAATGCGAAACAAGTAATTCTTCACGGTATGTGGGCTAAGCTTAAGAGCCTGGGCAATTTCACGATTCGACATGCCACCAGCGACGTGCTGGATTACCTGGCGTTCGCGGGTGGAGAGCAACTCGATGCCTTTGTGATTGGTGGCGCGGAAAAGGGGCGATTGCGCGAGCGCTTCGAGCACGTGATCGAGATCGATACCCCTTGCCCACATTTGTCCTTCATGGACGCTGCGAATGCACTGGCAGAGGGTCTCGAGGCGTTCTTGCTTGGAAAAAATCCCTCTGGCGCCGGCTCTGAAACATTCCACTACTTCGTTAGGCTTGGACGCGTCGAGCAGAATGACACCTTTAATCTGAGGGCGAAGGGCGCGCATTTTGCGCAATACTTCGGGACCGTGACCGGGCCGATTATCCAGATTGTGGCTGATTACGACGACATCGATGGGCACGCGGGTGATGGCAGCCAGCAACTCCTCAGAGTTGGAAGCAGCGGCCACGACCTGCAAGCCGCGATCGTTGCGCAGGGCGTCGGCGAGGAGCTGGGTGTGGATGCGCGTGCTGTCGGCAACGACGATACTGACAAAATCCGAGCCTAAATCCTCATGGGACGGCATCGGGTCTCCTACATCTAGAATTTTCCTGACTTACTCACTAGCGACACCGGGGGAAATAAAAAGCACGGATGCAGAAGTAGCAAACTCTTTAGCCTCGGGGGAGAGACAGAACTGAAGGATTTTTCGGCCAGAGCTTCTTCTAACTACGGGGAATATACCACTATTCTGGACGACCGGCAAGCGAAGGGATTGCAACCTATGCAAGAAAGTGCATCATAGTAGAGCTGCCAGGACGAGATCGAATGGTTGCACGACGATGCAAAGGAAGGTGCCCAAAATGGGCAGCGATGCCGATGTGGTCGCTGGATGCTCGGTATCTGACAAAGATAACTGTTATCAATAATATAGATTGTAAAGATTTGTCCCACGCATGACTCTCGGAGGGGGTAACTCACGGCCAAGTGGATCTTATCCCACGGGTGTGCCAAAGATAAACGTCTCTAAGTCGTATCACTCGGGCAATGAGAAGGTTAGCCGTGAGCGGATAGGGCTAGAGCACCCTAGTACGTTGTACCACTTGCACGCTCTTGCACGTGACGTTAGTGTTGGTCCAACCGGTAACTTCCCCCTTTAATTCTGGACTTCTGTTTTAGCTGATATTTCCTCCCCCAAAAGGCGTTTTGAAGACATACGTGTGCCTTGTGCGATCGAGCAGTATTGCCGATCGAGAGGGCATTCAGGCGGACCCAGTCGATGGGACCCAGAGGGCGAAGCTATGAGTACCTCCAATCAAGGTTTTGAAATAGCTGGCGGAGCGGGACCGTGGGCGGCGCCGGCGGAGTTGCGCTGGTATGCGCTGCATACGCGTGCGCGCCACGAAAAAGTGATCGAGCGGCGTTTGCGCGAGCAGGGCATGGAAGCGTTTGTGCCGACGACGATGGAAGTGCATCGTTGGAGCGATCGCAAGAAGAAAGTTGAAGTGCCGCTGTTCAGTTGTTACGTATTTTTGCGGTGCGCTTTGAGCGCGGAAGACCGGACGCGCGTATATCAGGTGGAGAGCGTGCACGGATTTGTGGGGATGCGTGGATCGAGCCTGCCGATTCCGGATGAGCAGATCGAGGGCATTCAGAAAGTGTTGGCGCAGACTGCGCCGTGGCGGTCGTATCCTTTTTTAAAAGTGGGGCAGCGGGTGCGGGTGCGCGGCGGGGCGATGGACGGAGTTGAAGGCGTTTTTCTTTCGGAGAACGGAGACCGGAGCCTGATCATTTCGATCGATGCGATTCAGCGGTCGATGGCCGTGCGCATTGATGGATATGATGTTGAGCCGGTGTGATGGATCAGGCCTTAGGTGACAGGCAACAGGTCTCAGGAAAAGCACGGTACATTGAATACGAACTTATCGGCGCTTGCTAAAATCAACCATTCCATTCCTTCCTTAGAGTTTTTCTTCGTTTAGGTTCCTGCCACGCTAACAACGGAAATCCAGGATTATCGTATTTACTTTCACGGGGCCCACTCTTGAACATCCACCATCCAGAAATCGAACGCATCAGCGAAGAGCTGTATTTCATTGCGGCCAGCCCGGTGACACGCCGGCTGCGGACCCAACTGGAACTGCTTTCTCAGACCGACGTGCCGGTGCTGATCACGGGTGAAGCGGGGAGCGGGAAGGCTACTGCGGCCCAGTTGATCCATTCGCTGTCGATTCGATCGAGTTTCCAGTTCATGCGGGTGAAGTGCGCGGCGCTGACGTCGGACCTGCTCGAAAACGAACTGTTTGGGTACGAGCACGCGGGGGCGAATGGACGGCCGGAATCGACGGTGGGAAAGATTGAGCAGTGCGCCAAGGGAACGATTGTGCTCGATGAATTCGATGCGATTCCGGACGCAGTGCAATCGCGGCTCTTGAAGTTGCTGGAAACGGGAGAGTTTGTGCGGTGCGGCGGGCGGACTCCGATCCGCGCCGATGTGCGCATTATTGCGACTACGTGTGGCGACCTGGAGTTAGCAGCGGTACACAAGAAGATTCAGGAAGAATTGTTTTACCGGCTGAGTGTTTTTGAGTTGCGCGTGCCGCCGCTGCGCGAGCGGCATGAGGAGATTCCGCTGCTGCTGGGGCACCTGATGAACCGGCTGACGCGGCGTTATGGGGTGCCGGCTCCGCACCTTTCGAGCGTGCTTCTGGACGCATGCCAGCAATATGCGTGGCCGGGCAATCTGCGGGAGTTGGAAAATTTTGCCAAGCGCTTTTTGGCGCGCGGCGATGAAGAGGTGGCGTTGCAGGAATTGCTCGGACGCGGCGGCTACCGGATTGTGGGCAACGGGGAGAATGGCAACGGGCAAGGTAAGGTCAGCGTGCAACTTTCGAACGGCCATGCCTCGAATGGTTGCGCCCCGAACGGA
This sequence comes from uncultured Acidobacteriaceae bacterium, assembly GCA_963800565.1. Lineage (GTDB taxonomy): Bacteria > Acidobacteriota > Terriglobia > Terriglobales > Acidobacteriaceae > Acidiflorens. Next base: position 67,495 of record CAWDBM010000003.1, on the reverse strand, counting down.
CACGGTGGCAATGGCTATCTCTCGAATCCTCCGAGTACGGAAGAAAAGTCGTCTTTAAAATTGCTGGTGCGAAATGCAAAAGGGGAGACGGAGCGGGGCGCGATTGCCGATGCGCTCGAGCAGACTCGCTGGAACCGGAAAGCGGCGGCTCGGATGTTGAATGTAAGTTATCGCGCGCTGCTTTATAAGATTCAGGAATACGATCTCAGGCCGCCAGCAGAACCGGCGCGATTGTTTATTGCGGATGGGCTGCGGGCGAAGTAACGTGGACATTGCCTTAGTCGTTGCCGGGGCGAGTAAGATGAGGCTGTCCGTGCGATTGTACGAACGAAAAATTAGAAGCCGAGAGGCTTTGCTGATGACGAAAGCGATGATGAGTTTGCGAATGCTGGCGGTGTTAATGCTGCTGGCGGGGATGTCGATCGGAGCAGCGGCGCAATCCGATTCCGCGGCGCGCCCTGCGGCGCCCGCGGATAAAGCGACGGCTGATAAAGCGGAGCAGGGTTCGCGAGCGGAACATTCGGATAGTTCTTACGTTATCGGAGCGAACGACGTCCTGGCCGTCAACGTGTGGAAAGAGCCGGATATTTCGCGATCGGTTCCGGTGCGATCGGACGGAAAGATTTCGCTGCCGCTGGTGGGAGAGCTGCAGGCAAGCGGGCGGACACCGCAGCAACTGGAAGAAGAAATTACGACGCGGCTGAAGAATTATATTTCCGAGCCGGAAGTGACGGTGATTGTCACCGACAGCAAGAGCCAGAAAATAAACATCATGGGCATGGTGAGCCGGCCGGGCGCGTATTTGCTGACCAGTTCGACGACGGTGCTGGATGCGATTGCGATGGCGGGTGGATTCAAGGACTTCGCGAAGCAGAAATCGATTTATGTGCTGCGGCAGGCGGCGGACGGGAAGCAGCAGCGCATTCCGTTCAACTACAAAGAAGTGATTAAGGGGAAGGATGCGGAACAGAATATCCGGCTGCAGGCGGGCGATACGCTGGTGGTTCCGTAGCGTGGTTGTGCGTGGCTTAGTCGTGTTGCAATGACCCTTCGACGTGGTTTGATTGTCGGTTTTGTGGCGGGATGCGTGGTGGCAGCGGTGGGGCAGAATCCGCCATCGCAGAATTCACCGGCGCAGCCTCCGAGCGGCGACGCAAGCTCGAGCACGGCGCCGGCTCCCGCGCTTTCGGCGCTGGCGGGAATGCAAACAGACACGAGCGCGCCCGATGCGGGCAGCAGTGGTCCGCAGATTCCGGCGATAGTGGGCGGCCCGGGAATTTCGGCGGCGTTTGTTTCGGAGATGGAACGTTCGAATTATTTGCGTGGCGGAATCAATGTGGGAGCGGCCTACGATTCGAATCCGCTGTTGCTATCGAGCGGTGGGGAGAGCAATACGAGTGAGTCAGTTTTTCCGAATATCAAGATTGACGAATCGACTTCGCGGATGCGCTGGACGCTGGGGTATGCGGGTGGACTGACAGTGAATCAGAAATTTACGGCGCAGAACCAGGGCTCGCAGAATGTGAATTTTGATTCACTATTCCGGTTGAGTCCGCACGTGAATCTGCGAGTGGCTGAGAATTTTTCGATGACTACCGGTTTCTTCGATGGCGGGAATGGAGCGGACGCGGTGACGGGAGCGGGCATACAGAACGTGATTACTCCGCTGGCGGCGGAAAAATCGAACTCAACAACCGTCGAAACGAACTATCATTTTGCCTTGAATGATTTGATCGGGGCTAGCGGATCATTTACTGATTTGCGCTTCAGCAATGTCGCCGGTGAAACGCAGTTGGCGAACACGCAAACGGCGACGGGATCGGGCTTCTGGCTGCATCGCGTCTTTCGCGAGGACTGGGCAGGCGTGAGCTATCGTTTTGACCGGATCACCTTCGATCCCAACGGGGAAACGCGCGTGAGCAGCTTTTATGCAGTGGATACGCTGAATCTCTCGAATCGATTCACGCTGAGTGTCTTTGTCGGTCCGCAGTATGCGCAGAACCAGGGGCTTGTGTATGGCGGCTCGCAGACGGTGAATACGAATAGCTGGTCCGTCGCGGGCGGCGCTGAAGTCGGATGGAAGGACGAGCATACGAGCGTGGCTGCCGGGTACTCGCGGATGATCAGCAACGGCGGCGGCGTTTTGGGTGCGGTGCAATTGCAGATGGTTCACGGCACTTTCCGCCGTCAACTCACGCCGGGATGGGCGGCTTCGGTTATGGCGAACTACGGAACGAACCAGTCGCTAATCGTGCCCTTCGCGGGCAGTGCGAGCTCCATCGATTTGACCTCTGTTGGTGTTTCCGTCGAGCGCAATGTAGGCAAGAGCGTTGGGCTTAGAATGGGCTATACGCACGACTTTCAGGAGCAGTATGGATTGCCGGCTCCTGACCCGACGCAGAGTGCGAGCAGGAATCGAGTTTTTGTGACGCTGAATTATCAGTGGGCGAAACCGCTGGGAATGTAATTGTATAGAGATTGGACATGGACGAAGAATTCGAACAATCAGGCACGCCGATAGATTTTAACGAGATCAAGGGCATGGTCCGCCGCCGGAGATGGCAGTTTCTGGTGCCGTTTTTCTTCGGCTGGTTGCTGGTGTGGGGCGCGAGCTGGGTGATTCCGTCGACCTACCGGTCGGGAACATTGATCCTGGTGGAGCAGCCTTCGGTGCCGGAGAAATACGTGGTTTCGAATATCGATATCGATATTCAGCATCAGCTGGATAGTATTACGCAGCAGATTCTGAGCCGCACGCGGCTGCTTCGCATCATCGACAGCCTTGGTTTATATGCCGAGGACCGGAAGCGGCGGAGCCCAGATGATCTGGTCGAGAAGATGCGGAAAGACATCGAAATCGAGCTGTCGCACGGCGACGACAAAAAGCTCTCCGCTTTTAATATTTATTACGCCAGCCGGAATCCGAAGACGGCGCAGTTGGCGACTAGTGAACTGGCGAACCTCTTCATCACAGAAAACCTTGAGCAGCGGCAGGAGCGTTCGGAGAATACGACGAAGTTCTTGCAAGACCAGCTGGACCAGGCGCGGACGAAACTTTCGGAACAGGAAGCGAAGTTGCGCGTGTTCAAGGATCAGCATCTGGGCGAATTGCCAAATCAGACGCAGAGCAATCTCCAGATTCTGGCGGGGCTGCAGAGCCAGGTGCAGGCGAATCAGGATGCGCTGAATCGGGCCAAGCAGCAAAATACGTATCTGGAATCCCTTATCAATCAATATCGCGCGATCGAGGGCAGTTCGAAGTCGGGCAGCACTGGCGGCCCGGTCGGATTGGCCGAGATTGATAAAGAGCTGGATCAACTGAAGGCCCAGTTGGCGGACTTAACTTCGCATTACACGGATAAGCATCCGGATGTGCGCAAAACTAAAGAGCAGATCGCGCGGACCGAGCAGATGCGGGCGCGGATCGTCGCCGATATGAATAGCCAGCCGAAGGATGCCACGCCGGAGCCGCAGGCAGCCGAAGCGTCGCTTGATCCGAAGAGTGCGCCGATCCTCGAATTGCAAAGTCAATTGAAGGCCAATCGTCAGGAAATTGCGAACCGCGAAGCGGAAATCAAGGACGAGCAGAGCAAGATCAATCAGTATCAGGCGCGATTGAATATGGCGCCGGTCATGGAACAGCAGTACGCCGACATCACGCGCGATTACGATCAATCGAAGACGGATTACGAAGCGCTGCTGGCGAAGAAAAACCAGTCGGAAATGTCGACTGACCTGGAGAAAACACAACAGGGCGAACATTTCCGCATGCTGGATCCGCCGAATCTTCCGGGGAAACCTTATAAGCCGAATCGCCTGATGTTTTGCGCAGCGGGGTTGGCCGTGGGACTGGTTCTCGGAGGTGGTTTCGCATTCGGCCAGGAAAAACTTAGCGGCAAGATTTATAGCGAGCGTGAGATTAAGAAGCTGGTTCCGTTCGAGGTGATCGCGGAGATTCCGACGATCGAAACTGTTACGGAACAGTCGGCCCACCGGCGGGGACTCTGGATCGCGAGTGCGGCTGCGCTGGTGGTTATAGGTTTTATCTTGCTGGGATCGGCTGTCACGTATCTGTACGGCTAGAATCAGACACTGAGATCAAATGTATAAAAGCTTTTACAACCTGCAGCGCAATCCGTTTGAGATTACGCCCGATCCGTCGTTTTTGTTTCCGACGACCCGGCACAATGAGGCGCTGGCTTCATTGTATTACGGGGTGACGGCGCATCGCGGATTTGTGGTCTTGACCGGTGAAGTGGGCACCGGGAAGACGTTAATTCTCCGCTCGCTGCTGGGATTGTTGCAGCGGCGCGATGTGGCTTTTGCGCTGGTTTTCAATCCGACGCTGTCACCGGTCGAATTCATGCGTTACATCGCCCTCGATTTCGGGCTACAGGTTACGGGCAAAGCGAAGGACGAGCTGATCCACGTGCTGAACGCATTTTTGTTGCAGCGGCATCAGAAGGGATTAACGACGATTTTGGTGGTGGACGAGGCGCATCACCTGTCGTCGGAAGTTCTGGAAGAAATACGGCTTTTGACCAACCTCGAAACCTCGCAACAGAAGTTGCTGCAGATTGTCTTGGCGGGGCAGCCGGAACTGGATCAGAAGCTTGATTCCCACGAGCTGCGGCAACTGAAGCAGCGTATCGCGCTGCGTTGCCATCTTGATCCGCTCAACGCGACTGAGACGCGGGAATATATGCGGCGCCGGCTGCAGATTGCGGGAGCGAACGGGGCGGTGCAGATTTTTTCCGGGCAGGCGATTGAGGCGGTATATACGCACTCGCGGGGAATTCCGCGGGTCATCAATACTATTTGCGAGAATGCGCTGCTCGCTGGCTATGCCAAACACGCGTCCACGATTACGTCGGAAATTATTGATGGCGTAGCGCAGGACTTGCGGATTGGGGTGGTGGTCGCCGAAGTGAAGAACGGCGGGGCGGCCCGGCGATCGAAAGAAGAAGAGCAGCAGAATGAGCTGCTGCAGGCGGTAAAGACGCTGCTCGAAGTGCGTGACCGTATGCATCAGACGGAGACGAAGGGGCGGTTGCAGTAGGGCCAGTTTTCTTTCCTATGAGCTATATCTTTGAGGCATTGCAGCGGGCAGAAGCGGAGCGGTCGGGTGGAACGTTGCCGAAAGATGCCGACTCGGTCGCGGACTTGCTGCAAAAAGTTGAGCAGGAAATCGATCGCAAGCTTTCTCGTTCAGAGTTGCCTCCGGCCGAATTGCCTTTGAGCGAGTTGACGCTGGCGGCGGTAAGAACAGAAGCTCCGCCCCCGGTGCGGACAGCATTTGCCGCGTCGAAGGTGTTGTTGCCGGCGTTGGCGGCCGATGCCCGGCTGGTGTGTTTGACCGATCAAGGTGGGATGGCGGCGGAAAAGTTTCGCGTGCTGGGATTGAAGCTGCGGCATCTGCGCGAGAAGCGCAAGTTGAAACGCATTGTCATTACGAGCAGCATTCCGGAAGAAGGGAAGAGTTTGATCGCCGCGAATCTTGCGCTCAATCAGGCGCGCAGCAAGGTGCTCAGCACGGTGCTGATCGACGGCGATTTGAGAAGGCCGGAACTGGCGAGCCGGTTCGGCTTTCATCGAAATTTGCCGGGGCTGAGCGAAGTTCTTCGTGGAGAGCGCCAGCTGTCAGAGGTTGTCTACAAGCTCGAAGGCTCGGGGCTCCGTTTTCTGCCGGCGGGGATGACGCCGGAGAATCCGCTGGAAGTGATGCAGTCCGGCCGGTTACAGCAGTTGCTGGAACAGCTTGATGCGTCGTTCGACTGGGTGATTATTGATACGCCACCGGTTCGTCCGCTGGCAGACACGCCGCTCTGGATGAAGCTTGCAGATGGTGTGCTGCTGGTGACGCGAGAAGGTGTGTGCGAGAAGAAGCAGTTGGAACGGGCCCTTGAAGTGATCGATCCAGCCACGATGCTGGGGGTGGTGGTCAACAGTTGCAGCACCAACGAGCAGAAGTATTACTATGCACGGTACGGCTCGACGGCAAGTGAGGACGAGCCTTCACTGGCCGAAAATTAAATCCTAGTTTTGCCTCACCTCTAGATTCAATTTCCCTTCCCTAATCCCAAATTTTGTCAGTGAAGCTGCGGTGGCGTTCGCCGTCCGTGGCTTGCGAGGAGATGCATCCGTGACGCCCACAACGACAAATTCGCGATCGGCCGATGGCAAATCGCAACCCCAGGACTGGTTAGGCTCGAAGGAAGTCGTGTCCAAGGACGTGCTTGGCGAAGAGGTCTTCCGGCGGATGATTTCGCTGGAGAGAAAGCGCAGCGAGCGGACGCAGCGTCCGTTTGTCTTGTTGCTGATGGATACGGGACGGAGCCAGGCTACGGCCAAGAACGGCCGGATTCTGCTCGACATCCTTTCGGCGCTGCAGGCGGCCACACGCGAAACCGACGTGATGGGCTGGTATGAGACGAACGCCGCGGTGGGCGTGATGTTTACGGAGATCACGCTGGAAAACAATCTCATCCTCAGTACCATCCTCGGTCGCATCAGCGACGTGTTGCGCGGGCGGCTTACGACGGAACAGTTCAGCCAGATCAAGTTCTCGTTTCACTTGTTTCCCGAAGAGTGGGATGCAAACAATCCGGAACGGCAGAGCAATCCGACGCTCTATCCCGACCTGCACAAACGCGATGGAGCGAATCGACTGGGCCGGACGTTGAAGCGGGGCATGGATATTTTAGGAAGTCTGATTCTGCTGCTTCTTTTGTCGCCGGTGTTTTTCGTAATTGCGGCGGCGGTGAAGTTGACTTCGCGAGGGCCGATTCTGTTCCGTCAGAAGCGCATTGGGGAGCACGGGACCGCCTTTACTTTTCTGAAGTTTCGCTCGATGTACGTGAATAACGATGCCAGCCAGCACAAGGAATATGTACGGCAGTTGATTGCGGGACAGGCGGCCAAGCAGACCAATGATGCGGGCGAAGGCATTTTCAAGTTGACCAATGATCCGCGGATTACTCCGGTAGGAAACTTTTTGCGGCGATCGAGCCTGGATGAATTGCCGCAATTCATCAATGTGTTGCGCGGCGATATGTCGCTGGTGGGGCCGCGGCCGCCGGTTCCGTATGAGGTCGAGGCTTATGCCACCTGGCATCGCCGTAGATTGCTGGAAGCGAAGCCTGGAATCACGGGATTGTGGCAGGTTCAGGGGCGGAGTCGTGTGGGATTCGACGACATGGTGCGGCTTGATCTGCGCTATGCGCGCCATAGTTCTCCATGGCTCGATCTGAAAATTCTGGTGCAGACGCCGCGAGCGGTTATTGCCGGAAACGGCGCCTGCTAGATGCACCCATTATCTTTCGTATTTCCATTCCTCCTCCCGGTTAGCTGGTCGCGAAATAGCACCAGTCTTTTCTTCTCAGTTTTCGAGGCATTCTCGTGAAGGCGGAATCTTATGATTAGGTTTGGAGTGATCGGCTACGGGTACTGGGGGCCGAATATCGTGCGCAATCTGCGCGCGCTCGAAGGGTGCGAGGTCGTAGGAATCTGCGATCAGACTCCGGCGGCACGCAAGCGCATACAGGCGGCGAATCCTGGGATTCCCGTCTCTAGCGACGCGCTTGAACTGATCCAGTCGCCGGAGGTCGACGCGATTGCGGTGATCACTCCGGTGTGGACGCATTATGAGCTGACCAAGGCGGCACTGGAGAATGGCAAGCACGTGTTTGTGGAGAAGCCGTTTACGAGCAAGGCGACGCAGGCTGAGGAGTTGATTAACCTTGCCGAGCAAAAAAATCTCCAGATCATGGTGGACCACACGTTCTTGTTTACGGGAGCGGTTCGCAGAATCAAGAAACTGCTCGCGGAGGGGGCGCTTGGCAATCTTTATTACTACGATTCGACGCGCGTCAATCTCGGGTTGTTCCAGCATGATTGCAACGTGATCTGGGATCTCGCTCCCCATGATCTTTCGATCATGAATCATCTGCTGCACAGAGATGCGGAAGCTATCTCGGCGACTGGGCAATCCCACCTCAACAGTCACGAGGACATTGCCTTTATCACTGCTTACTATCCGAACAAGATGATCGCGCACGTCAATGTGAACTGGATTTCGCCGGTGAAAGTGCGGACTACGCTGATTGGCGGCGAGAAGAAGATGCTGGTGTGGAACGATCTTGAGGCTGACGAAAAGCTGAAGATTTATGACAAGGGCGTCGACGTAAAGAGCCAGGAAGGCGTGTACAACCTGCTGGTAAGTTACCGCTCGGGCGATATGTGGGCGCCACAAGTTGAGCAAGTGGAAGCGCTGAAGCTGGAATTGACTTACTTCGTCGAGTGCATACAGAGCGGCGCCAAGCCGTTCAATGATGGCTGTGCTGGGCTCAAGGTAGTTCGCATGCTGGAAGCGGCAAATCAATCGCTCGCCAAACGCGGCGAGCTGGTTTACATCTGATCGGTGATCCCGTCGGCCATCCGACCGATCGGCCGCGAACGGAACCGAAAATCCTACCTGTGAAACCAACTGTCCTAATCGTAACTACGACGAACTGGGTGCCGACGGCACGGTTGGCGGTGGCTCTTGCCGGCGCTGGTTTTCGAGTTGAGATGCTTTGCCCGGGGCAGCATCCGGTAGGTGAAACGCAAGCTGCGTCCCGCAGACATAAGTATCAGGGGCTGACGCCGCTGCGGTCGCTGGCTCGCGCCATCGCAGTTGGGAAGGCCGATCTGGTGCTACCGGGAGACGACTTGGCGACGCGGCATCTGCACGAGCTTTATTTTAAGCGGGAGCGGTACTCGCGCGATGCCTCTGCGGTTGGAGCTTTGATCGAGCGCTCGCTTGGTCCGGCGGAATCTTTTGCGATCACGCAATCGCGGGCGGCCTTCATGGATCTGGCTCGCGAAGAGGGCATACGGGTTCCGAGCAACGGAGTGATTCAGCGCGCTAAAGATATTCGTAACTGCGTCGAAAAAATAGGTCTTCCGGCAGTGTTGAAGGCGGATGGCAGTTCGGGAGGCGAGGGCGTAAGGATGGTTCGCACTGTCGAAGAGGCGCGGCGAGCCTTTTGCAAGCTGCATGCTCCACCGCTCCTGGCGCGGGCTGTCAAGCACGCGCTGCTCGACCGAGATAGCACTCTCGTTTCGCGGTCGTTGTGGCGGCGGCATCCGGTGGTCAGTGCGCAATCGTTTGTGGCGGGACATGAAGCGACCAGCACGGTCGTGTGCTGGAAGGGCGCTGTTCTTGCGAGCCTGCATTTCGAGGTGCTTCGCAAGTGCACGGCTGCGGGACATGCGACGGTGGTGCGGCTGATCGAGAATGCGGAAATGTCGAGCGCGGTGGAAAAAGTGGTTCGGAGGATGGGGCTTTCCGGCATTTGCGGATTCGACTTCATGCTGGAGGGCGGAACCGGGCACGCGTATCTCATCGAAATGAATCCCCGGGCAACCCAGGTGGGACACATCACACTCGGCGCCGGCCACGACCTACCGGGAGCCTTATACAGCGCGGTTTCTGGAGATCCCATTCGAGTTGCGCCAGCGGTTACGGAGAGTGACACGATCGCGCTTTTCCCGCACGAGTGGGCGAGGGATCCGCAGAGCGAATTTCTGCGGACGGGATATCACGACGTTCCCTGGGACACACCGAAGTTGGTTCATAGCTGTGTGCTTCGGGGCCAGAAGCAGAGTGCGTGGTATTCGCGTGGCGACGCGAATCGTGAAGTTGCGGCAGCGCCATTAGTGAATGCTCCGTCTGAGCGCAGTGCGGCAGCGAGGATCTCCGCGAGATGAGAAAACCTGTGCAAGTGATGAAATTTGGCGGCACGTCTGTCGGCGATGCTTCCTGCATTGGAAGAGTGGTCGAGATCATTCGAAACGCCACGCGAGAGTCACAGCGTCGCAGTAGTGGTGTCGGCGATGAGCGGTGTGACCAACGAGCTGATCGAGGCGGCGACGGAATCGAAAGCCGGAAATGGGAGCGGGGTCGCCGAAGTTTTCGCTCAGTTGAGAAAGCAGCATGACGAGGCCGTGAGGGCTCTGATTCATTCCGAAGACCGGCGGCGCGATTTGCGGCAGAAGCTCAATGAATTTTTTGCCGAGGGTGAGGGGCTGTGCGAGAGCACCATCTCGCTCCGCGAGTTGACGCCGCGTGCTCAGGATGCGATTTCGGGACTGGGGGAACGGCTGTGCGCGCCGCTGGTCGCGGCTGCGCTCGTGGAAAGCGGATTAGCGAGCGAGGCGATCGAAGCGACTGAACTTATCGTGACCGATTCTTATCACGGCGGGGCGGAACCGTGGGTTGAGCCGACGCGTGCGCGATGCCGGGTTCGCGTGGCTCCGCTGCTCGAAAAAGGCATTGTGCCAGTGGTGACTGGCTTTATCGGGGCGAATGAGGAAAGCGTGCTGACGACGCTGGGGCGCGGAGGGTCGGATTACTCGGCGACCATACTGGGGGCGGCGCTCGACGCGGATGAAGTGGTGATCTGGAGCGATGTGCCGGGGCTTTTGACCGCCGATCCGAGACTGGTAAAAGACGCGCGAACGATCGGCGAGATTTGCTATCGCGAGGCGGCAGAATTAGCGCATTTCGGGGCGAAGGTGCTGCACCCGAAGACGCTGCGCCCGGTGATGCAGAGCGGGATTCCGATCTGGATCAAGAACACATTTGATCCCTACGGGCCGGGCACAAAGATTACGCCTGCTCGGTCGTTGCACGTACCGGGAGTGCTGGCGCTGACGGCCATCAGCGACGCGGCGCTGATTACTGTGGAAAGGCCGACGAATCAAGCCACTCCCGATGCATTGACGCGCGCGGTTGCAGCGGCAGAAGCGGTTCGAGCGGATGTGCTACTCGCGCAGTCTTCTTCTCATAATGTGATCTCGCTGGTGGTTACGGCGGCGTTTGCTGAGCGTACGGTTGCGGCGCTGAAGCGGGAATTCGGGGCCGACTCGCCGGACGATAAAGTGAAATACATGGAAGTGGAATACGCGGTTGTTGATTCCACGGTTTCGGTAATCACGCTGGTGGGCCAGAACCTGCGAGCTGATTCGGAAGTGGCGGCACGTACTCTTGCCGCGTTTGGCGTCAACGTAATAGCGACCGGGCCACGCTCGTCCGATTGCAGCTTGTCGTTTGTTGTGCAGCAGGAGCAGGTGAAACAGGCTCTCGCCAGTCTGCATCGTGAGCTTGCTCTCGGTATCGAGTCCACGAATGAGCGTGCGGTCACACCCGTCGCCGGTTCCGCGGCTATTTGGAATTGCGCGGCTGAACCCGCCGCGGCCGATTGAATTCTTCGCATTGAAATCCCAAGATTAATCTCTCCGCTGAAATCTATGGACACATACGTATGTATCGCACCCGACGTGAAACTTGGACGGGATGTAAAGCTCTCCAAGTTCATTAACCTTTATGGCTGTGAGATTGGCGACGAGACGAAGATCGGCGCTTTTGTCGAGATCCAGAAGAACGCAAGCGTGGGTAAACGCTGCAAGATATCGAGTCACACGTTTGTCTGCGAGGGCGTTTCGATCGAAGACAACGTTTTCATCGGACACGGAGTGATGTTCATTAACGATTTGTATCCGCGGGCGACGACGGCGGTGGGTGGCTTGCAGACCGAAGCTGACTGGCGAGTGGAGCGGACGGTGGTGAAGAAGGGAGCTTCGATCGGCTCCGGCGCGACCATACTCGCCAATACCTGCATTGGCGAAAACGCGATTGTGGGGGCGGGCGCGGTGGTTACGAAAGATGTTCCGGCCAATACGATCGTGGCCGGCAATCCGGCACGAATCTTGCGTCAAATCGAAACGGAGGTAGCGCAGTGAGTCATTCGGGAAATAATCATTCGCAAAATATTCCTTTTCTTGATCTGGTCACGCCGCACGTCGAACTGGAACAGGAGTTGACGGCGGTGTTTCAGCAGGTAATCCGGACGGCCGGCTTTATTGGCGGGCCGATGGTGGAGAACTTTGAAAAAGAGTTTGCTGCGTTCTGCCATGCCGAACGAGCGGTTGCGGTGAACAGCGGCACGGACGCTCTGCGGTTCGCTCTGATGGCGGCGGGCGTGAAGGCGGGCGACGTGGTGGTCACGGTTCCGCATACTTTTATCGCCACGACCGAAGCGATCTCGCAGGCGGGGGCGTTGCCGGAGTTTGTCGACATCGACGAGCGCACCTACAACATGGATCCGGAAAAACTGCGCGAGTATCTGGAGACGCAGTGCACGGTGTCGGAGGACGGCAAACTGGTCAGCAAGAGGAGTGGGCGCCCGGTTACGGCCGTTGTTCCGGTTCATCTTTATGGGCAGATGGCGGACATGGATGCGATCGGCGAACTGGCGGAGCGATTCGGCCTGATCGTGGTGGAAGATGCTTGCCAGGCACACGGAGCTGAATATTTTTCGCGCAAAGAGAATCGGTGGTTTCAGGCTGGTTCGATGGGGCGCGCTGCTGCATTCAGCTTTTATCCGGGGAAAAATCTGGGAGCTTGCGGCGAGGGTGGGGCGATTACTACGAACGACTCGAAGCTAGCCGACACTTGCAAGATGATCCGCGACCATGGGCAGGCGAAAAAGTATTATCACGACATCGAGGGATATAACGGGCGGCTGGATTCGATCCAGACGGGAATCTTGAGCGTGAAGCTGAAGCGCCTCGGCGGGCTGGAATGAAAAGCGACGCGAAAGGGCGGCGGAGTACGAGCGTTTGCTGGCGGCTTCGGAAGCGGGAGTAGAGGCGCCTTATGAGCCGTCGTGGTCGCGTGCCGTTTATCATCTTTATGTGGTGCGGACTGAAGATCGCGAAGGTTTGATGGCACATTTAGGGAAGGCTGGCATCGGATGTGGGATCCACTATCCGATTCCGCTGCATCGTCAGCGAGCGTATGAAGCTCTTGGCTACGCGGAAGGCGATTTTCCGGTCTGCGAAGAGATCGCTGCTGAGATTGTATCGCTGCCGATGTTTCCGAACCTGACCGCAGGAGCAGCAGGGAAGGGTGGTTCGGGAGGTCGCGGCCTTCAACACAAAGTTCAAGCGCAAGCACTCCGAGGCCGATGTCGATGTCTTGGCAACTGCGGATCGGACAGCTTAGATCGCTTTCAATTGTTCGGAATTTCGAGATAAGGAATCAACAGAATGAAGCTCTCAGTGATTGGTGCTGGCTACGTGGGTTTAACAACGGCGGCTTGCCTGGCGCAAGTCGGCCACGAGGTTTTCTGCAGCGAAAGCGACTTCGAAAAACTTTCCAAACTGCAGAGTGGAGTGATGCCACTTTTTGAGCCGCATCTTGAGGATGTGATCGCTGCGGTTCGAAAAAATGGCCGGTTGCAGTTCGGGTCGACCGAAGACGCGATTGTCTGGGGAGACGCGATCTTCATTTGCGTGGGAACGCCTCCTCTGCCGAATGGAGACGCGGATCTGTCGGCGATCGAAGGAGTCGCGCGGGCGATTGCAAAGCGTGCGACCGGATATCGTCTGATCATCGAAAAAAGCACCGTACCGGTTCAGACCGGCGCGCAACTGCGCAAGCATTTGTCGGTGCATAGCACAAACGGACTGAAATACGACGTTGCCTCCAATCCGGAATTTCTGCGGGAGGGAACTTCGGTCGAGGATTTCCTGCATCCGGATCGAATTGTCATCGGAGCCGATTCGGCGCGTGCGGCAGAGCTTCTGCGCGAAATCTACGAACCGATTGTTGCGCAGAAGTTCACTTGTCCGATCCATGCGGATTGCCCAAAGCGAGATCAGCCGATCTTCCTGGCGACGGATACGAATTCGTCGGAGCTGATCAAGCATGCCTCCAATTCGTTTCTGGCGATGAAGATTTCGTTCATCAATATGGTGGCGAATCTGTGCGAGGTGGTGGGAGCGGATGTGACGAAGGTCGCGCACGGGATGGGCTTGGATCCGCGAATCGGGCCGGCGTTTCTGAATCCGGGAATTGGGTTTGGGGGATTCTGCTTTCCGAAGGACGTGCAGGCCTTCATTCGAATCGCGGAGAAATCCGGGTGCGATTTTTCTCTGCTCAAAGAGGTCGAGAAGATTAATCAGGGCCGGGTTGAGCGATTCGTCGAACAAGTGCGAAATGAGCTGTGGGTGGTGCGAGGGAAGAAAATTGCGGTATGGGGCCTGGCGTTTAAGCCGAATACCGACGACATTCGCTTCGCGCCTGCGCTTTCGATCATTCGCCGGCTGCAGGCGGAGGGAGCGGAGATTCGCGCTTACGACCCTGAGGCCATGGAGAAAGCGAAGAAGGAAATTCCGGATATAACTTACTGCAGCGATGCCTATGAGGCGGCCAAGGGAGCCGATGCGGTTCTGCTTCTTACCGAGTGGGACGAGTTCCGGAAGATCGATTGGAGCCGTCTGGCCACGCTGGTCGAGACGACCGCTGATCGTCGATGGACGCAACGCTCTGTCGCGAGAAGATGTGCTCGCGAATGGGTTCCACTATATCGGGATCGGTGGAATTTCGGCCACGCCGCAGGTGGCGCAGGCACTCACCGCTCGATAGCTAAGCCTTGATCGTCGTGAAATAGTCCATGGCCTCAATACTACAAATGCCTTCGCCCGCCAGTGTGAGCGTCAGTGCGCTTCCGACTTACGTCCTGATCACACCGGCGCGAAATGAGGCCCAGTACATCGAGTTGACGCTGCGATCCATGGTCGCGCAGAAATACCTCCCGCTGAAGTGGGTGATTGTCAGCGACGGGTCAACGGATGGCACCGACGACATCGTACGCAGATACGCTGCCGACAATCCTTGGATCGAATTGCTTCGCATGCCGGAGCGTGCGGAGCGGCACTTTGCGGGAAGGTTCACGCTTTCAACACCGGGTATGCCCGTGCCAAGGAGCTGAACCCGGATGTGATCGGCAATCTTGATGCCGACGTGTCGATCGAACCGGATCACTTTCTTTACCTGATGACGAACTTTGCTGAAAATCCCGGGCTCGGCGTCGGCGGATCGCCTTTCAAAGAAGGATCGCTGCAGTACGACTACCGCTTTTCGAACGTTGAAAATGTGTGGGGGGGCTGCCAACTGTTTCGGCGAGAGTGCTACGAAGCGATTGGCGGATATAAGCCTGTTAAAGGCGGGGGCATCGACCATATCGCGGTCGTTTCCGCAAGAATGAAGGGCTGGAAGACGAGGACCTTCACCGATAAAGTTTGCATTCACCACCGGACGATGAATACGGCGCAACAAGGCGCTCTGAAGGCCAAATTTAAGCTGGGAGCCAAAGATTACTCTTTTGGCAACCATCCGGTGTGGGAGTTGTTCCGGACTTTTTATCAGACAAGAAATCGACCGTTCGTCCTCGGAGGTTTGGCCTTGGGCGCGGGGTATTTTTGGTCGATGGCGCGGCGGGCGGAGATCTCAGTGTCGGAGGATCTAGTCGTGTTCACCCGGCGCGAGCAGATGCAGCGGCTGAAGAAGTTTTTTGCGCGGTCTTAAAAGCGAGCGGATTGTATTCGTAGGCGAGAATTCCTGGAGATTAGAAAATGTACATTGTGGAGCGAAGTTTGCGATTCGTGCGCGGGTTTCTGTTGAGCTATGGCCCGACGACGATCAAGAGACGATTTTGGGACAAGGAATACACCGAGGAGAAGTGGTCGTTTGCCTATAACACGGTTGGGGACTGCGTTTATCCTCACCTGGCAAGGTATTCCGCGAACGGCAGTATCCTGGATATCGGTTGCGGCTCCGGCAACACCGCGACGGAAATGGCCGAGGCCTCGTATCGGAGTTACCTCGGAGTGGACATCTCCGAGGCGGCGCTGGCGAAGGCGAGGAAACGGAGCGCGGACTGCGGCCGACAGGACAAGAATCATTTTGAATGTGGTGACTTTCTTACCTATGTTCCGACCGGTCAGTACGACGTAATTCTCTTCCGCGAGTCGATGTACCACGTCCCGCTGAGTAAAGTTAAGGCAACGTTGGACCGCTATTCGGTGTACTTGAAAGATGGCGGAGTCTTTGTCGTCAGATTGTTCGCCTCGAGCGGTGACCGCGCGGATGGCAAGGACAAGCAGAGGCCGGCCGCGATGCTTGGCATTATGGAGGCCGAATTCGATGTCCTCGAGAGATGCCGATATGAGGAACCCGGGCGCCCGACCGTAATGGTTTTTCGGCCCAAGGCGCGGCTGAAGAATTAAACGGCTTCCGGGATTGCGGAGAGGTCGCCGTTGGCTAAGGCAGCAGCCGGCTTACTGACTGCGATGGGTAAACCCATCCGAGGGTTCGAATCCCTTCCCTCTCCGCCACTCTATCTTCCGTATCCTTCTCATTTGTTCTCATTTACACAAAGGATTCTTTCGATTATGAGGTCGGCGTTACGGGTTTGTGGAAGAGACATCAACATTCGGGGGCGTTTGCTCCGTGTCGCCACGATCGAGGGCGACAAGTACCTTTTCTTGGATGATCCGCAATCCATTGTGGAGGGTTTGCGGAACTCCGGAAAGAGGATCGACCTCTTCACTTTCATGCAGCGCCTGCCGGAGACAACCCCGAAATACAATATCCCATGGAATGGGACAACTTTGCGGCACTGCCGATCACAACATTCGATCACTGGTGGACAAAAGTACTCGGATTTAAGGGTCGCAATAAGGCTAAGCAAGCGGAAAAAAAGGGCGTCAAACTCCGCGAGATACACTTCGATGACGCGCTCATCCATGGAATCTGGCGGATCTATAACGAATGTCCGATTCGCCAAGGCAAGCGCTTTCCCCACTATGGAATGCGATCGAAAAGGTACGGCCGTACGCGGGAACGTTTCTGGATAGCAGCATATTCATCGGAGCATTTTTTGAGGACGTTCTTATCGGTTTTGCCAAATTGACCGTCGACGAAACCCGAACCCAGGCGGGCCTGATGCACATCGTTTCGATGATCCAGCATAGAGACAAGGCCCCCACCAATGCGCTCATCGCCCAGGCTGTGAAATCTTGCGCCGAACGGCACATTCCTTTTCTGGTTTATTCCAATTTTGCCTACGGAAACAAACGACGGGACGGCCTGAGTGACTTCAAAGAGCGCAACGGATTTCAGCGCGTTGATATACCTCGGTACTATGTTCCTATATCGCGTATCGGTGAAGTTGCTTTTCGCATGGGTCTGCACCACAAGCTCATCGACCGCCTTCCGGAGCCGCTCATCGAGAAACTTCGGAATTACCGGCCGGTTGGTATAACCATAAATTGCAGGTGTCACATGAGGAAAAGTAACCTAGAGACGATCCGCCGATCCAATTGGCACTAATTCGTTATGCCTGGACTTGTTGGCCTGATCACTAAAATGCCTCGTGCGTGGGCCGAGCCGCGATTGTTGCGGATGCTCAAAGTTATCCGCCATGAGGCTTTTTACGAGGCTGGAACCTGGATCGATGAGCAATCTGGGCTCTACGTCGCGTGGACTGCGCGCGCGAATTCCTTCTGCGCCGGGATGCCCATTCGAAATGAGCGGGGAGAAATCGTTCTCGTCTTTTCCGGGGAAGAATACTCGGACCCAGCCAGGATTCGTCACCTCCGCGAGAAGGGCCACGAAGTCGCTGCCGACGGACCTTCGTACCTAGTGCACATCTATGAGGAAGATCCTTCTTTCCCAAAATGTCTCAATGGACGATTTCACGGCTTACTAGCCGACAAGGCTCGTGGTATCACGATGTTGTTCAACGATCGCTACGGCATGCAGCGCCTCTATTACCACGAGTCCAATGAGGGTTTTTACTTCGCCGTCGAGGCCAAGGCAATTTTGGAAGTCCGACCCGAACTTCGGCGCGCGGACCCGCGTGGATTAGGGGAGTTTGTCGCTTGTGGATGCGTGCTGGAGAACCGGACGCTGTTCGAACATGTCCGCGTTTTACCTCCGGGGTCAGCTTGGGCGTTTCGGGCCGGTTCAGTCGAGAGCAAGAACACATACTTCCAGCCGCGGGAGTGGGAGCAACAAGACCCTTTGATCCGGAATCGTACCATCAGAGTCTCCGAGACGCATTTTCGCGTAATCTACCCCTCTACCTCAACGGCAAGGAGAAGATCGGGGTGTCTCTGACTGGGGGATTCGATACTCGCACGGTGATGGCGTGGCAGAGGTTCCCCCCGGGGTCGCTTCCTTGCTATACCTACGGGGAAGCAGGCCGCGAGTGTCAAGACGTCGTTGTAGCGCGGCGGATCGCTCGAGAGTGTCAGCAATCCCATCAGGTAATTCCCATCGGAAATGAATTCCTCGCGCGCTTTCCCTACTATGCCGAGCGTAGCATGTACCTGACGGACGCCTGCGTTGATGTCACGCGCGCTCCTGATTTGTACTTGAGCGAAAGGGCTCGCGAGATCGCACCCGTTCGGATGACGGGTCTATACGGAGACGAAGTACTACGGCCCAAAAGGCGGGCGTTCAAGCCAGTCGATCCGACGCCGGAGCCGTTCAGTCCAAGTTTTTTGACACAAATTCGAGCGGCACGCAAGACTTATGGGGAAATCATCCAGTGCCATCCCACTTCGTTTTCCGCCTTTCGCCAGGCGCCCTGGCACCACTTCGGAATTTTGTCTCTCGAACAGACGCAAGTAGCGGTGCGAACTCCGTTTCTCGACAACGACATTCTCCAGACCATCTTTCGCGCACCGCAGGCGACAATTGCGAACAACGACCTGCGCGTTCGACTGATTGGCGATGGCAACACGGTTCTGCAACGGATTCCGACCGATCGCGGGTTCGCCGGCGACCCCGGTCTTCGTGGATGGGTCTTGCGCAACTATCTTGAGTTCACCTTCAAGGCCGAATATGCCTATGACTACGGGATGCCGCAATGGCTGGCGGGGCTCGATCATTTCTTTTCGCCCTTGAAGTTGGAGCGTCTTTTCCTGGGGAGCACAAGCTGTATCACTACCGCGTCTGGTATCGCGATATTCTGGCGAGCTATGTCCAGGAAATGTTGCTGGATTCGCGCACACTGTCGCGTCCGTATCTGGAGCGGAAAGGCGTGGAGGCCATTGTCCGCGGTCATCTCAAAGGCAATCGCAACTACACCACCGAAATTAACCGGCTTCTCTCACTGGAGTTGCTCCACCGGCTTTTCCTGGACGCCATATGATATTGCCGATCAGCCTTAGCCACATCTGGCCCAGCTAGAATGAATCCCTCACTCGCCAGCCTATTTGTGCCTGCATCGTCGCCGGGCTTTTACCTGATCGAGGCAATACGATCCGAACTTCCAAAGCTCTCATGCTCCCGGTCATCTGGACAGGGATTGTCGAATCAAGGCCAGTGTCTCATGGCTCGGTGTCAGCCCCACCGGGGGCAATGTGCAACTTGACGGCAGCCCAGTTGATGCTGCTATCTTCGGGGTTCTCTTAGCTGCCGCCATTGGTGTCTTAATTCATCGCAGCAGCCGGACGCGCACTTTACTAGCTGCAAATTGGCCGATCTTGATTTACTTCTTCTATTGTCTTATCAGTCTCGCTTGGTCATATCATCCGGATATTTCGTTCAAGCGCTGGATTAAAGCCATCGCGATCTGACGATGGTTCTCATTGTCGTAACGGATCGACAGCCGGTTGCCGCCTTTGAACGACTTTTCTCTCGTATAGGCTTCCTTCTTCTGCCCGCCTCGCTGCTATTGATCAAGTACTACGGAGATCTCGGCGGGGCATACGCCCGAGCGGGGGATCAGAATACCGGTGTATCGACGAACAAAAACATGCTCGGAGTAGTGGTATTTGTCGTCTCACTGGGCACACTATGGCACATCGCATAAATATCATCGCGCTAAGGGTGCGCCGAATCGTCGTCGGCATCTGTTGGCCCATGGAGTATTACTGGCGTTCGGCGTCTCACTCTTAGGGATGGCCGACTCGGCAACTAGTACTGCGTGCTTTGGGCTCGGCAGCGGGCTCATGCTTGCAACCGCTATACGAGGCGTCAGAAACAGGCCAGGCTTGGTCCACGCACTCTGTGGGGGGGGGATTGTTCTCGCTGGGGCGCTGATCCTCCTGTCTGGCGGCGAGTCAGCGGCTACAGGGTGAGGGAGGCTGAGAAATCGAACTTTTCCGGGCGAACGGAAATTTGGGCCGCCGTGATTTCCGCGGCACCCAACTCTGTCGTCGGCGCCGGATTCGAGAGCTTCTCGATCAGCCCTTGCGTGCAGAAGGTGTCGAGCGCTCTTGTGGGTTGGTGGCACCCAGAAGGTCTAAACGAAGCGCACGATGGCTATATAGAGGTCTACTTGAATCTGGGGTCGCTCGGCCTGTGCCTCATCTCGATTATTCTGATAGGTGGTTATGGGCGGACGGTGGCAGCGTTTAGGGTGAATCCTTCGATCGGTGGCCTGATGCTGGCGTATATCGTCGCCGCATCCGTCTATAGCATAACTGAAGCTGGATTTAGAAGTCTGGAATCCGATCTGGATTTTTCTGCTGTTAGCCGTGGTCAGTGCTAGAAGCGTTGTAGCCAGTATATTCAAGATGAAGCTCCTAGAAATATAACTGCACAAGGTGGCGCAGAAACCAAGACCTCCGCCACCAACGAACCCGCCCCGGAGAGGGAGACGGTTTACGCTGGATCGATCCAATTTGAAATCGCCGGCGCAAGCGGTCTCCGTTCCGAAAACCTCAGTTCAACCCTAAGGAACAATAGTTGAAGCCTTTTCAGACCGACGGAACCTTCCACCCCGTTGCTACTGGCAAGGGGCTTCGCCGGAACGCGGTGCGCGGCGCCGGAGCGGCGATAGCTAGGTCGGCCGGTAACTTCGCTGCGGGGGATCGGGTCGGTGGTGATTCTGGCACGGCTACTGACTCCGGCAGATTTCGGGATCGTGACCATGGTTACCACCTTCAGCCTCCTGCTTCGCAGCTTCGGTCTGAATGGGTACACGGAATTGATCATGCAACGCGAGGAACTTAAGGCGTCTCTAGTGAGTAACCTGTTCTGGATTAATCTCGGCATCGGCACGATTCTCACTTTGGTGTTCGCTGGCTCGGGCCAACCGCTGGCGCTTTTCTATCACAACTCGGACGTGGTCCAGAGTGACGCAGGGCATGTCGCTGACGATTGGGATTGGCTGCTTGGGCTACATTCATACTGGGCTGTTGCAGCGGGCCATGCATTTTAGGAGCGACCTCAGTCATCAACTTCGCCGGGCAGGTGCTCTATGTAATTGTTGCTGTTGTCTCGGCGATGGCGGGCTGGCACTACTGGGCGCTGGTTTGGGGCAGTGTGACGCAGACTGTCCTCGTGGCAGCGGGTGCCTGGCTCGCTTGCCGGTGGATACCGAGCAGGCCAAGTCGCGTGGCGGGCACGGTTCAGGGCTGAAGTTCGCGATGAATGTCTATTCCCATTTTGCTTTCAGCTACCTGACCCACAATACCGACAACCTTCTCGTGGGCTGGCGGTTTGGCGATTAGGACCTTGGGTTTTATAAGAGGGCGTGGGACTTGTTCGTCTGCCACAAACGCAACTCTTGTCACCATTATCGGCCGTGGTGGTGAGCACCCTTAGCCGCGTAAACCGGGATGGAGAACAATTCCAACGCTACTTTCTGCGAACGATATCGGTTCTGGCGCTTGTAGGGATGGGAATTGGAGCTGATTTCGCCTTAGTCGGAGTAGCCTTTTTCGCTTCCTTCTGGGGCCAGGTTGGGAGGAGGCGGGTCGAATCTTTGCCTTATTGGTCCGGAATCGGAGTCATGCTGCTGTAGAGCACGCACGGGTGGATTCATCTTCGATCGGCCGCCCGGAAAGATGGTTCGCTGGGGGTTTCTGAGTTTGGGTGCACCGTCAGCCTGTTCCTGCTAGCCTTCGCTGGGTCCGTCCGCAGTTGCTTTTGCCTGGACGGTTTCCTATTTTCTGCTGATGTTTCCCGGTTTCTGGTACGCGGGAAAGCCGATCGGGCTTGGAATTGGGCCGATTTCGCAGTCATCTGGAATTCTTCGCGGCATCGGTTGGGGCTGGGTTTGGGACTGTCTGATCATCGGGGCCATGCCGCAGTTTATACGGCCTTTGGGACCTCGGGCGCTCTCGCCGGATGGTTTCATTTTCCTCGGTATTTTTCGGGCTCTATATGGCGGAGTAATTGTGCTTCACGAGGGATTTAGCCCCTCAGCGAGACCGCTAGCCCACTTCGCGACTGCTCCCTGAGTCTAAAGGTTGGGAGTATGTCACCTGCAGTTGTCGAAACGATGGGCGCGGGTGGCCGTTCCTGCTGGGGCGGAGAATCTTCGATCGCAGGGATATTTCGTGGTGGTCTCGGGCGATACCGAATCCAGCGGTGATCGTGGTTTCAAGCGTCCGACGAATTAGCAAGTTTCCGGGAAACATTCGACCCCGGAAGGCTTTCTTGGCAGGCCGGCTGGCACAGATTCAACGAGCGCGGGAATCGCCGGCGGCGTCCGCCGCGTGCAGACGCTAGCGTTACCGTGGACATAAATCCGTAATCGTCTACGGCGTAAAAGGGGGAAGAAATGCCAACGATTAGACAACGGGTTATCTCTTCAGCGGGCGCACTCACAATCGTTTTATAGCGGCTGTGGCAGGCGTCGCCAACCATCCGTGGGGCGGCAGCTCTCGCGGGCACGAGTGAGGGAGGAGGCATGGGCGAGCGTGCCGGGCGGTCAGGTTCTCGCTCCACTGGACGATCTGATGGGCCGCGCCGCCTATTACGCTGGGGAGCACGACCGCAAGATCACCGGGGTTTGCAGAAAGCTGATTTCTCGCGGAGCCACGGTTCGCGATTGGCGCCGAACTTGGGCATGGTCACGGTCAGATGGCAAGCTTGGTCGGCAGCGGTGGTGTGGTCCAGGCGTTTGAGCCTAATCCGAGGCTAGTCGGCTTGCTGCGCCGCGCCCTCCACCGCAATCGCCTGCCCCAGGTCAAGCTTCACGAGTTCGGCTTGGGTCCGGCGGGATCCACGTTGGAGCTGCGCGTGCCCCAAAGCGATACTGGTGAGGGATCTTTCGGCCGCAACAGGGACACGGAGGACTGCCTTTCCGTGCAAGCCTCCGCGTCCGCACGTTGGACGATGTAGCTAGGGAGCAGGCCATCCGGCGCGTCTCGCTGCTCAAGATTGACGTTGAGGGTTTTGAGGCGTCGGTCTTTCGCGGGGCACGGCTGTTCCTGGAGAGGGTACGACCAGAAGCGATCCTGTTCGAACACATGGAGCCCATTTCCGGCCGCGTCTCCGACGCTCCCGTGTTTCGGATTCTGCTTGACTACGGCTACACCTTCCGGTCGATCCCGCGCGCGATGGTGGCCATGCGCTTGCCGCCGTTCGATCCCGTCCATCAGCCGCTGCCTGCCCTTTGCCATGATTTCCTGGCCCTCGCGCGGCGCGTCTAGCGGCTACGCGCCGTGCTTCACGGCGGGCATTTCCACGAGAGCGCACCAACCGGCATTAAACTCCCGGAGGCGATGTAGGCATTGAGTGGCGACGATGAGAGCAGGAAGGAATGGGCAGTCCTTCAGAAGGGGATAATGAGTCGATTGCGTATCTTGGTGTTAGCACCGTTCTGTGATCCGGATGCTGTTAGCATGCCGCTCGTCACTTATTCTCATGCGGCAGCGCTTGCCCGAGTCCATGATGTCACTTTAGTTGTTAGATCGCCCGTTGAAGACAAAAGGCCCGCCGAGCAAACGGGCCGTTTCGAACCATTGAGGTGGTCCGGATGCCATCGCTCGAGCGCACTTATGCCTGGAGCTTTCGAAGGATTTTCAGATCAACTTTTCGGGCCAGGCGTTGACCGCTTTCGGTTATCCGTTTCTCTGGCCTTTGAACATCGTGCCTGGTAGCAGTTGCGGGAGCGGATCTTTGACGACGAGTTCGATGTCGTTCTTCGTATCCTCCCGATGACGGCGGTGTTGCCGAGCCCTTTTGTTTCTTCCTGCGGAAGGGACCTATAACGTTCGTGATCGGACCGATTAATGGGGGACTCCCGTTTGTGAAGGGCTTCAGCCAGGCCGAGAACCAAAAGGAACGGACTCCGGCCTAAGGGTCCTATATCGATTTTGCCTTTTGCGCGTTCCACTTATCACAACGCGGCAGCGATCATAGCCGCCTCTTCCCAGACCTATTCTGAGTTTTCCGGCTATCGCGACAAACTATTTTTTGTCCCGGAGAACGGCGTCGGTTCATTTCTGTGTTCCGATGACGAGCGGATTTCGGACCCGGCGCCAAGTTCGAGTTGATCTTCGTGGGAGGGCTGATACCATGCAAAGCTTGTGATTTTGCACTGCGAGCGGTCGCCCCCCTCCTGCGAAGCGAAGTGGCCCGCTTCACCGCTCTTGGGGGGTGGCCCAGAACGGAGCCCGCCTCGAACAGCTTGCGAGATCACTCGGGGTCGAGGAGGCTGTTTCCTTCTGTGGTTGGGTTAGCCATGAAGAGGTTGTCAGGCGGTTACGATCTGCGGATGTGATGGTATTTCCATCTGTTCGAGACTTCGGGGCAGGCGCAGTCTTTGAAGCTCTTGCTACCGGCGCCGTGCCTGTGGTCGCGGACTTCGGCGGCCCCGGAGACATCGTCCATCAGGAGGTGGGTTGCAAAATCCCTCTCACGAATGAGAACGAATTTGTGGCGCAGATGGAGAAGGTTCTGATGAAATTGGCCCACAACCGGGAACGGCTTAAGCAGTTGAGGCGACAGGGAATGGCTTATGCACGGGACCGGCTGACATGGGATGCGAAGGCACAGGCCACTACTCGAGTCCTGCAATGGGTTGTGCACCGGGGTCCGAAGCCAGATCTTCCGCCACCAAAGATATTGGCAGCTGGTACGGTTCCTCTGACCACAACCTGGCCTACAACGGAGGTCGGACGTAAATGATCGTGCAAATAAGTAGCGTTGTCGAGGAGCCCTCCGATAAGGCGGTTGAGGTTCGAACGCAGCCAATACCCGATTCAGCCTTGGGAATCGAGATCGGTTTGCTGACGGGATGCCAGGACAGGCCTTATGCATTCGGGTTGGCTATGGCGCTCATTTCGAAGGGTGTAGATCTCGACATCATTGGCGGCGACGAGATCGACAGCCCTGAGTTGCACACTACTCCGCGCTTGTGTTTTCTCAACTTTCGCGGGAACAAGACAAACCACGGCAACGCTGCGATGAAGTTGTGGAAGCTGCTGGACTACTATGCAAAGCTGATCCGGTACGCCGCGCGTTCCAAACCGAAGGTTCTACATATTTTGTGGAACAACAAGATCGAGATCTTCGATCGCACGATCCTAATGCTCTACTACAAGGCAATGGGAAAGAAGATTGCCTTGACAGCGCACAATGTGAATCAGGCGCGGCGAGACGCGAAAGACTCGTGGCTCAATCGCGCTACGCTCAAAATGCAGTATCAGCTTTGTGACCACATTTTTGTCCATACGGAGAAGATGAAAGAGGAGCTTTGCCAGGATTTTGGTGTGGCTGAGAAGGCGGTCACGGTGATCCGGCATCCGGTTAACGATGCCTTCCCGGATACGGAGCTCACGCCGGCCGAGGCAAAACGCAGGCTGGGGCTAAAGGATGATGAAAAGACGATCCTGTTTTTCGGCCGAATTAGGCCCTACAAGGGCATTGAATACCTGCTCGACGCTTTTCGTCTGTTCCCGCAGCAGGCTAAGTACCGGTTAGTCGTCGCTGGGGAACCGAAGAAAGGGTCGGAAGATTATCTGCACCAGATCCGAGAATCGGTTCAAAGAGATTTCAAACCGGGGCAGGTCATTCTAAGGATCCAATTCATTCCCGACGACGAAATGGAAGTGTATCTAAAGGGGGCGGACGTTTTGGTTCTTCCTTACAAGGAGATCTTCCAGAGTGGTGTGCTCTTTTTGGCATACAGCTTTGGCTTGCCGGTGGTTGCGACGGACGTGGGATCGTTTCGGGAAGAAATTGTCGAGGGCAACACGGGATTTTTGTGCCAGCCGGGCGATCCGGCGGAATTGGCCAAAGCCATCGAGACATATTTCAACAGCGATCTCTTTAAGAATCTGGGAGGCCGGCGGCAGGAAGTAAAGGATTATGCTCATGCCAACCACTCGTGGCATGCGGTAGCCGAGTTGACCTGCAACGCGTACACAATAATGTTGGGGAGGAACGCATCATGAAACCTCTGGTATCAATTCTGATTCCCGCGTATAACACCGCGGAGGCATGGATCTCTGACACCCTTCGCTCCGCGGTCGCACAAAGCTGGGAGCCAAAGGAAATCATCGTTGTCGATGACGGTTCGACGGATGGCACGCTGGCTGTCGCCGCCAAAATTTGAATCTGACCATCTCCGCGTCGTAACACAGAAAAATCAAGGCGCAGCCGCAGCCCGGAACACGGCCTACTCGTTGTGCAAGGAGATTACATCCAGTTTCTCGACGCGGACGATCTCATGGGGCCGGAAAAAATCGCCAGGCAGATCGAGGCCCTGGGACAATCCCGGACAAACGGACATTGTTGTCGGGCAGCTGGGGAAACTTTATGTACCGCTACTATCGGACTAAATTCATTCCCAGCGCGTTGTGGTGCGATCTTTCTCCGTCGAATGGCTGCTGCGCAAGATGCGATTGAACCTCTATATGCAGACGGCGTCATGGCTGGTTAGCCGCGAGCTGGCGGAGGCGGCCGGCCATGGGACACTCGATTATTTGGGAGATGACGACGGCGAGTATTTTTGCCGCGTGCTGCTGGCGAGCGGCGGCGTCCGATTTGTACCGGGCGCAAGAGTGTACTATCGCACTTCGGGCCCGGGCAGTTTGAGCTACATCGGCCACTCCGATAAGAAGGCTATTGCGCGTGGCACTCCATGGAATTGCACATCAATTACATCCGCTCGCTCGAGGACAGCCCAAGAGTGCGAGACGCGTGCGTGACCTATCTCCAAAACTGGCTGTTTTTCTTTTTTCCCGAACGGCCGGACCTGGTTAGGCAAGCCGAAGAAATGGCTGCGAGCCTTGGCGGAAAATTGCAGCCTCCCCGCTCTCGTGGAAGTATTCGTGGATCGCTGCACTGTTTGGGCGGCAGCAGGCGAAGCGGGCGCAAATCGTTTTGCCGCGCATGAAATGGTCCTTGATTCGACGCTGGGACAAGATTCTGTTTCAAATGAAGGCCGCAAATTCGACGAAAGCTTCCGAGGAATCTGATTCACCGACAAATAGGGTGCCGGCTGGCGACCCGGTTGGCTCAGATGGCCATGTCCGACGGGTTAGGGCGCGTTTTGTTCTTTGGAAAGGTAGATGCCGGGCACACTTTGTGTCAGCGCTTATCTCGTAGCACCGCTACACTTTCCTCAAGACGCAGAACGTGCTCGTCGGAGGCCAGAGGTAAATGAGACGCGAGAAGTCGTATCTTTCCCCCACCTCGATATTGTTTTTGTTTTCAACATTTTCGTACGGTCAGGCGTGGTCCGGCATATTGGCATCAAGTCGGGCGGTCAACTGGGGGAATGCGGGACTGCCTGCAACTCTTCCAGACGGAGAGACGACGCCGGATCCTTGGACACCACCCACTCGAACGCAATGCGTAACAGCTGCTTGTGGTGCGGTATCGGCAGGAACCGTAACGGTAGCTTCGATCAACGCAGCACTCGCATCCGCCCCAACGGGCACGTACGTGTTGCTGCCTCCCGGTACATTCACGCTAAGTGGCGCGAACAATTGTTTTGGCGGCAGTGCCACGTGCATCCAGTTTTACGCTGTGAGCGGCGTAACATTGCGTGGCAGTGGAGCGCAGAGTACTAAATTGGTCTTTAGTGGAAATGCAATGGTTGCGTTTGGTATCGTGAATAGCAACGGTTCAGGAGTGTGGTCGGCGGGATACTCCCAGGGAACAACTGCTCTCACGATGTCGTCTTATTCCGGACCTGCCCTAGTTGCCGGTTCGCTAGCGGTTCTCGCTCAATGCGACACCGGGTACAGCGGGTCCACTTGTGGCACCGGATCGTCAACAGATAACGGTGGTGCGTTTATTTGCGGGCCGACCTTGGGGAATTGCACGCAACAAACCCGGGGAGATACGCCCAACCATCAGCGCCAAACAGTCTATGTCACGTCCGTGACAGGCTCAGGACCGTACACTGTTAACATCTCTCCGGGCTTGTACATGCAGAACTGGTCAAGCTCCAACAGCCCTACAATAACTTGGGAAGGGAATCTCTCGGCTGGTCCGTACCCTTATGGAGATGGCATTGAAGATTTAACGCTGGATATGACGGCGAGCACATGGTCTGGCAATGCAATAGGTGTTGATAATACTTACGCTTCATGGATCAAGGGCACGCGGATTCTGGGCATCGGAACTGGGTCGGCGGTCTACTTCGAAGTATCGAAAAACTGCTTGTTCGCCAATAACTACATGTTTAGCAATGCTTTGGTGAACAGCGACATCGTTTCCTTCCAGACGGGAACAAGTTCTGACAACCTGATTCTCAATAACATCCTAACTGGGATGATTTCTTGGGAGGGAACTGGGGCGAACACCGGGAATGTATTAGCCTACAATTATGGAAACTTTTCGGAGACGAGTTACTACCAGAACGCCGATTTCGAGCATGAAGCGGGGAGCGCATTTAGGCTGGATGAGGGCAATCAGATCGGCATAATGACCGTGGGAGATGATACATGGGGTACGGACAATCTGAACACATTTTTCCGCAACTACGTCCCCGGCTTCGACCCTCCCTATACGTCCACAGTCAATCCCCGAGCGTTTACCGTAAACTCTTTTCAGCGATTTTATAACATTATTGGCAATGCCATTGGTAGTTCGCTCATCACCAATTACTCTACGGGGCCGTGGAATTATGCGTATTCAATCGGAAGCGATGCCCTCACCGGTGCTTCCTTGATGCGATGGGGAAACTGCGACACCGCCACAAATACCTGTCGATTTCAGAGTTCGGAAGTTCCGACCACACTAACTGGGAGTGCGATTTCTTTTGAGAATGCAGTTCCCAGTGGTACTGCAAGTGATCCCGAGTTACCATGCTCTTTTTTCTTAGCTGGCTATACCTCGACGACTTGCACACCTCATCCGAGCGGGGGTACTGGCCTGAGCTGGTGGAAGGTTTGTACGAGTTGGACTACCTTTCCAACCAATTGCGCGACGACAGAATTGCAACCTTTTCCTGCGGCTGGGCCTGACGTGAGCGGGGGGCCATATGTCAACGGCACGGCTTACGACATTCCATCAGCCATTGCGTTCAAAAATCTTCCCATCGACTCTAGTTATCAGAATTCCTACGGTATCACCGGTTCGAGTTGGTCTGGGGGAACTGAAACGCTCACAATCAGTGGATTCCCCACAACCTCCCACATCATCGGAGGCTTCCAGATCACGGGAGTCTCAGCGTGCAACAGTGCTGCCGGTGCCGAATTCGTGATGACTGGGTCCACGTTAACAACAGTCAGCTACGCTCTGGCATCGAATCCAGGAAGTTGCGCTGGCGGCACGATGAAGTTCCCTGACGTGCGCCAGTTTGATGAGCGAGTGTACGAAAGCGATTCTTCGGGAAATCCTCCTCCTCCGGCACCGACGGGTCTGCAGGCGACGGTTCACTAAGCGAGGCGCCCTCGATAGAGCGCCTGAAACTAGGCTGAGATCGTTGAAAGGCAATGCATTCCCTCGCAATAGGCGTCTATCCTTGTGTAGCGTTTCAACTCATAGTCAACTTGGTAAGGTGACGGATACGAAGGCAGTTCTGCTGGTTGGCGGGCTGGGCACGCGGTTGCGAAGCTTGGTGTCGTCGGCGCCAAAGGCTCTGGCTCCGATGGGAGATCGGCCGTTTCTGGAATTGCTTATTCGACAGCTGCAAGAGCAGGGGATACGGCAGTTGGTGATGTGCACCGGGTATCTCGCGGATCAAATCGAAGCTGAGTTTGGCGACGGCCGGGATCTTGGGGTCGCGATTGAGTACTCCAAGGAAACGCAGCCGCTCGGGACCGCGGGCGCTGTCAAACTCGCCCAACCCCACCTTCAAAGCGTGTCGGAATTCCTGGTGATGAATGGGGATTCCTTCTTAGAGATTGATTTCAGTCAGCTGGTTCGAGTTTCATCGCGCGCATGGTGGCTTAGCGACCGTGGCGGTTGTGGCGGTTGAAAATGCGGGCCGTTACGGGACGGTGCATGCGGACTCAAGCGATAAGGTCACAGCGTTCTGGGAAAAGACTGGGGACGATGCTCCGGGGCTGATTAATGCGGGGGTTTATGTTTTTAGCGGTGCGATTCTGGATCAAATTCCGGATGGTCCGTCTAGCTTGGAGAAGGATGTTTTCCCGAGGATACTTGACCAGGGAGTGTATGCTGCAGAACAGCGAGGAATGTTTATCGACATAGGAACACCGGGAGACTACGCGCGCGCCCAGGTGCTGCTAGACCGGCTGTATCGAGCAATGCCATGCGACGCTCGAGGATCGCAAGCCTAACGAGGCAGGAAAGACCGCAATATTTGATCCATCCGTTCTGCTTCCGCTTCTATTTGTAGGCAAGTTTATAGTGGTAAAGGGAGATTCGATGGAAACCGCAGGTCCTTTCGAAGGCCACGTCAGAAAATCGATTGAGGCGTCGATTGCAGTCAAGGAACAACTGCTCGCCGACTCTCGCTTGATTGCGATCGTTGGCAAAGTTTCGGAAATTCTCGTCGATAGCCTTGGGGCGGGGAACAAGCTTATCCTGATGGGGAACGGCGGCAGCGCGGCGGACGCGCAGCACATTGCTGCAGAATTTGTCGGCCGATTTGCGTTTGATCGTCCGGCTCTGCCTGCTTTGGCGCTCTCTGTGAATACTTCTTGTGTCACGGCTATTGGCAATGACTATGGATTTGACCTGGTATTCTCGCGACAGATTGAAGCCTTGGGCCGTCGTGGGGATGTGGCCATTGGGATTTCCACTAGCGGCAAATCGCCGAACGTTATTCGGGGGATGTCGACAGCGAAGAAGATGGGGCTCCAGACCGTTGGGCTGACGGGGGCGAACGGAGGCCCGCTGGCAGATGTCGTCGATTATTGCATTTGCGCGCCGTCTACCGAGACTCCGCGCATACAAGAATGTCACATATTGATTGGGCACATTATTTCTGAATTGGTAGAGCAGACGATATTTCATGAAGAAGGCTGTGTTTCTCGATCGCGACGGAGTGATCAACCGTAAAGCTCCTGAAGGGCAGTATGTGACGCGGTGGGAGGAGATGGAGTTTCTTCCCGGCGTTCGCGAGGCTGTCCGGTTGCTTTAACCAGGCTGGATTGTTCGTCGTCGTGGTGAGCAATCAGCGGTGTGTTGCCAAGGGGCTGATCACCACAGATGAGTTGGACTCGCTGCACGCGCGGATGCGTGGCGAGTTTGAGGCTGCTGGCGCGAGGCTGGACGCAATCTATTACTGCCCGCATGAGTATGAGCCGCCGTGCGCTTGCCGGAAGCCACAACCGGGGATGCTTTTGGATGCTGCGCGGGAACATGAGATCGACTTGGCCGGTCATGGATGATCGGCGATTCCGGACACGATGTCGAGGCGGGAAGGGCAGCGGGATGCCGCACGGTTCGACTGACAGAGGACGAGCAAGTCCATCGTTAGTGACTCTGATGTGGTGGCTTCCTCGCTACTCGATGCCGCTCACAAAATCCTGCAAATTGAAGCGACGTTCCTGCCGCTGATCTCGATGTTAGGGAAGGTTTAGAGAATATGGTGATCACTAGCACTCCACTTCGTATTTCATTCTTCGGCGGAGGCACTGACTATCCCGTGTGGTACCGGGAGCACGGCGGCGCGGTGTTGTCGACGACGATTGACAAGTCCTGCTTCATTACCTGCCGCTGGCTGCCGCCATTTTTTGAGTACCACAGTCGTATTTCCTATACTAAGGTCGAGAATGTCGGCGCTAATACTGTCATTCAGCATCCTTCGGTGCGCGGATGCCTGCAATATCTTGGGATTAATGAAGGGGTGGAGATTCATCATATTGCCGATCTTCCGGCGCGGGCGGGATTAGGCACGAGTTCGGCGTTTACGGTGGGTCTTCTCCATGGCCTCTACGCTCTTCGAAATCAAATGCGAGACAAGCATTCGCTCGCGATGGAAGCGATAAAGGTAGAACAGGAAATCTTGAAGAGAAGGTCGGAGCACAGGATCAGGTAAGCGCCGCATATGGTGGTTTCAACCGAATCGATTTTGGCACAGACGGGTCGGTGGACGTGAATCGGATACTGACGTCGGGGGACCGGCTAGCGGAATTGGAAGGCAATCTTGGCGCTTTATTTTACTGGGTTCTCGCGAATCGCTTCGGAAATCGCGCAAGAACAGTTGCGTCAGACGCCTAATAAGACGAAAGAATTGGACGCGATGCGCGGCCTGGTCGACGAGGCTGAGGCGATCGTTACGAATCCTAACCGTCCCATCGACGATTTTGGGCGCTTATTGCATGAGAGTTGGAGCATTAAGAGGACGCTGACGCAGAGAATCACGAATCCTGCCATCGACGAAATCTATGAAGCTGGTCTCAGTGCGGGAGCTTTGGGTGGGAAACTTCTGGGAGCGGGCGGCGGCGGTTTTATGGTATTTTTCGTGCCGCCGGAACGGCGAGAGGCTTTGCGAGAACGATTGAAGAATTTGCTGTGTATTCCGTTCAAGTTTTCCACCAGGGGCAGTCATGTGGTCTTATACGAGCCAGAGAAATTGTATGACCAGTCGCTGGCGAGCGAACGGAATGTGATTTACGGTCAGGAAGGCAGAGCAAGCAGGTCACCGGAGTCTCGAGTTAGAGATCCATACGTTGGGACTTGTGTATTCGACAGGCCCGACGGTGCCATTGACTTGATGATCCCCGGTATGTGATTTTTGTTGTTTACGCCTCCCCGGCTCGTTCTCAATTACACTGCCAAAATCAATCGAAAAGGACTTGAATGGGGTTTCCGAGTCTCGCCGGTCAGGGCGGAACGGTCCGGTCGAGATCACGGGGCTAAACGTCGAATGAACGATTCCTTTCTGGAACATTTTAAGTGTCCGGAGCAGTATGTTCGGCTTGGAGTGACGGGGCCGCTCTGGCATCGAAGGGCTTCTTTCGTTTTGGGCCTGACAATGTTTGTTATGGTCGGCGCTGTCGGTCGAGCGAATCTCCTAATTGCAATCTCCAGACGCTTTGCACGAGGTTAAGTTCGACGAAGGCGAGGTGCAGCTTCCGTTCGACATCGATGAGGTAGTGGAAAATTTAGATGCGAGTTATATCCGTCTTCGGCGCGGAACGAGAAGTCGTTGCACAGGCTATTCTGGCGGCTGCTTATTACAGTGTCGTCCAGTGGTTTCGGTTGACGTCAGGAAATGTCTTCAAAGAGTGCATATTAGAGGCTCGGAATAGATTTCGTTTCCACATTGGCCGGTTGACCGGAGCGTGGACGATCTGTTTGAACGCGTGATGCTTTTGAGCTGAAGTCGCAAAAAGTGGAGAAAATTCCTTTCATCTGGTTCTGGCCTGAGGGTGCTCCGAGTTCTGCGATCATCATCACAACATTGAAACGGCCCTAGGAAGAGATTTCTGCGGGACCATCATGGATATTGACGATGCTTATGGAATGAAGTCATCGTTCCAGGTGGTTCCAGAGCGGAGATATGAGGTTACGCCGGCTTACTTAGACTCGCTGAACAAGCGTGGTTTTGAAGTGGCGGTGCAGGATCTCAATCACGATGGCCGACTCTATAAGAATATGGCAGCAATTTGCTATTGCAGCGGGTTGCTGAGATTGATCATTTCCGGCGCGAGTGGGGAGTCGATGGTTTTCGCGCAGCAGTTCTTTATCGGCGGCAGGAATGGTCCAAGGGACTGGACTTTCTCGTATGATATCACGAGTTCAATATTTCAGCCCATTCTGATCCGCAACGCGGCGGCTGCTGTACGGTTATGCCGTATTTTGTCGGTGGATTGTTTTTGGAAGTTCCGGTGACCACAACGCGGCGAACTCTTGACGTTAGTTTTCATGCTTCATTGACCACTAATTGGTCCTGTGGAAAACGGCAGCTTGAGCTGATCATGGAAAAGCCTATCAGCAGTCTTCATTGTCCTGTGCATCCCGACTATGTCACGACCAATTACAGAAAAGAAGGTTTACGAAGCGCTGCTTGTCTCATCTGACCAAGTTGTAGGGAGGAACAAAGGTATTTGGATTTGTTATTCCGTGGGAAGTGAACCGGTGGTGGCGGCCGCACGCTAAAATGAGGATAGGGAAAGATTGCCCGGGGTGTGCGGAGTCGAGGGAGAAGCCATAGAGCGAGCGCCCGGTCCCTTTCTGTGTTGCCGACGGGGTGGGCGGCCAACTTATCATTCTTAGCATCCTGTAGATAATCGGAACTTAAGCATCATTTCGAAACGCTCAAAGTATACCCAGATTGCAGGTTTGATTATGACCGATTTAGCGTCACCAATTTGGATCAATTGACATGACATCACAGCGCCTGACAGGAAGATGTTGGATTTGACAAGTGGGAGTACAAGAATGCCAATTATATGCGCTTGAATCAGTGAGCCAGCGTCGCGTGAACTGGAGCTCGAAACATTTATGTATCGAAGACAAGGATATTCAAGTGCATTGAGCGGCTTATTGGGATGGCTGGAAGCAAATGGTTGTCGAGGCTGAGCGCTCTCGATGGTCTAAGCGCTCGATTGGTCTGAGTCCCTTTGCTTTCGAAGGCAAGTTCTTGCGTCAAGTTCTCCAACGATGTGTACGGCATTTATGGTTTGAAACTTGTGGCAGCTATAGGGAATTACCAAGGAACACTCGAGCGAAGGGATGGGGCTTTATCACGCGCGGGTTTACGCGCCTTTCACGAAACGACGAGCAGTGCCGGCATATGGACGTAGCAAGGCAAAATGAGCGCTGCAATGTCATAATTGATAACCAATCGAAGGGATATAGCGGGAGCCTACTGAGGCATCCACTTCGACTGTGTATCGAATATGGGGTACCTGCCGAAGGTATTAAGACCATTGTGTGGACATCTACCATAGGTCATGCGTTTATTAACAGATACAAGCTTTTGGAAGGGAGCAATGGTTACGGCTGGCTGTCAGCGCTTGCGAACATCTGTGTCTCGGACAACCAAACGTACCATCATGAGAATGGACTGTACCTTCATGGCTATGTTCCATGACTGATCAATCAGGTGCGCAATCGGAACACACTGGGGTTGCGAGTTTTTCTCGTTCGCACGGGGTCTTGTTTTCCGGCAATGAATACATGACCGTTATGGCGGAGGGAGACTGCGTGTTTGGTGTTCACCATCCGCAGTCCGATGGATCCTGATCATACTGCTCTCGCCGAATATCCAAACACCCGTTGGGTGGATGGGGTCGTATACCGGCTATATGTTGGATTGCTCTCAAGCGCTATGGTGAAATTCATGGAGATGATGAGCTTCGTGGCGACGGTGGATGCAGGTTCTATGGATACTGGAAGGCAACGTTTTTTTTGCAGGATGGGAGCTCCCCTGGATGTCAACCACAAGACGCTGCCGATTGACGTACGGTGTTTTGCGCAAGCCTTGATGGGTTGGTATTCTTTGCAAAGATGGCGATCGAAAGAGTTTATGTCTTTCAACGGAAGATTGATGACTCGACGATTGATGGAAGCATTCAGGACGAGACGGATGGGGTTTATTCTCGGCGGTATTCGCCCTGGCTCGTGAGTCAGAGCGCGGCCCCTCCCTGGGGACAAGCGACGATGCTGTTCGCCATGGCTGGGCTGTACGACGAGTCTTTCCATAGAGATCACATGAAGAAGATAATCCTGATTTGTGGCGAGCCTCCAGGTTTGCGAAGTCTGAGTGTGGAGGGAGGCCCCGACACTGTGCGACGCCGGATATGCGGTGGTTGCATAGTGCCCCAAACCCTACGAGTATGAGCAAGAAGGTTATGAATACCTAAGCCGAATCACATATATGGGCATTCGAGCGCCAAAGAGGGAAAGGGCTATTGGGGATATGTTATCCAGGATAAGATGCCTTATTAAAGGGAATTCCTTTATGCATGGTGGATTTATTTTCAGCAAGGCTTTAGTGTGACTGTCCGAGTTTGAGATCCTCCGGACAATATCTGTTCATTTTTTCCTTATCCCCATTCAACGTGCTTGAGGTGAGGTGCTAGCAGCTTCGATCACCACAATGAATTCTACCCTCAGTAGTATTTGTCCAAGTACGGAAAAAAGGATTTGTTTTACAAAATGGCGCTGTGATTCTGCAAAATAAGTTTTCCCTGCAGGCGATGTTGTAATCGGGACTGAACAATATTGGCTTTTGAGAGCTTGGCTGTAACACCCAGAGGGGATAGAGCCACGAGAAAAACTGTGTCTCGTGCGAAACGGCCCGAATTTGAAGACATTCAAAGCGGTTTGGCCAGATGGCTGCTCTGAAGTTGTCGACCGGACAAATCCTTACCTCTGGTGGGGTATGTTAGAAAAATTGTCAGTCAATGACATAGGAGTGGTTTCGATATTCTGATTGAGCTGTGACATCGCGGGTCAAGAGCCTATGAGCGTCGAGATATTGCGGTTTAGCGCCTGTGGTGGAACAGAGCGGGAGCATTGCCTATGCCTGAGGAAACTGGCTCAAGAAAAAGCAGCTCGAAGACATGATGACGTTCACCGGTTTGTCCCAGACGCGGAGCTGCTGGAGATCCTGGGACCCGCGACATATGGTGGATGCGGACGCGGCCTGCCAGATGGGGAGCGTTATGTCCACCATGATCAAAATCATGGAATACATGGCCTTGGGCAAGCCCATCGTACAATTCGACGGGGTGCGAGTTACGAGGCGGATTTGAGTGCCCAGGAAGCGTCTTTGTTTTTTGGGGAGATGTCAGAGTGGTGGATTTTTCTGAAAAACTTCTTATGGTTCTGGGCCCATCCAGAGGAGAGGGAACGGATGAGGTTGGCAATAAGGAGACGCCGGCAGATAGAGAAAGAGCTGGCGTCGGAATATAAGGTGCAGAACCTCGTCCGCCGCCTATGAGAGAGCTTTTAGCAAAATGCGCAGCAAGCAGGCTTTTCAGGCCGACAGTGCCAGCTCTTGAGACGAAGTCGGTTTGTGTCAGAAGCTTTTTTTCGTGCAGCGATGAGGCTCGAGGGCAACACGTTTGTTGGACAAATGAAAATGGAGAATGAGCCTGTGATGGAAGTATACGTTGCAATGGGGAACGGTGTGACCGCGCCATGGGAGGACGTATAGAATTCGTCGAAGATGGATCATACCGCGCCTGCCGGATGTCAAAATGACCCTCTGCGCGATCCACGCTGGGCGGTTCTTGTGTTCCTCTGAGGACCATCCTCGAATCTACAGTGTTCCGCAGCACAAGCTGGCCTTGAGAGCTTTACGGACGGTATACATTTATTAGCCCGTTGCCGTCACCAGTTGTGGCGCTGAACTTCAAGGAGGCTGACAAATGGCCTTGTCTTCTGCCGCATTCAGGAGTAGGTTGACGGGTCAGCACTTTGTACTCATCTCCCCTCTCCAGACCTGTAAACGTAACCCATTGATTTTGATAATGCAAGACTGGACCTGATGCTTGTGCATATGAAGAGGGCAAATCAACACAAAAGGGAGTGATGTATAAGTCGAGATCAGGCCAATTTCAAATCAAGCAGGATACGTCGACGTCGTGGACTGAAAGGTATTCTCAGTTATGAGTTGAGTCGTTTGGATCTCGGTAAGAGCACTCAACAGCTCTCCGATGACTTCCACAAAGACTGTGTTCCGAGAAAGATCCGGCGCGCCGAACGTGAAGGGCTCACTCCTCGTTTCAGTTATGACAACGGAAAATCGGAAGCGTTTCTTTTGAAGTTCTCCAGGGTTATCCTCACGAGCAGCCAGCAGCAGTGATTAGCACCTCAACCTTTGGCCTGGTTTGGAGGTCTGATCGCCGCATTCGTCAGATGGAGCAAAAGATACGGGTCGCCTACGTGAGGAAGGTGTCAGTTGCCAGTTCTTGTAACCCTGTTGGCGAACAGTGCGTAGTCTATCCGCAGGTACGGTGGCAGCATTGCGTCACTTGATGAGCTCGGAGGAATGGCGTTCTTGTTTTGGAAGACGATTTTAGAAGCTTAGGAAAATCATCAAGAAGAACTCGATCTGGGTGGCTGAGACCGTGACAATGATGAGGGGCATTTATTTCAAGACAACACTGGAGGGCAACTGCAACTGTACTCAGTTATAGGACATACCGACCGAGACCGAAAGCTCCACGAAGACCTGACAAGGAATTCTTCATAAAACTTGGTGTTTTAACCGGGTTAACCGGATTTGCGTGTTGGAAGGCATTGGAACTCTTTTGTACAAACACATCGGCTGAGATAACTTCCTAGATTTGTTCTTGGATTACGACTTAGTCGTTGTGTTGCATGAAAGATATAGGTACGCTGCTCGTAATCACCGATCTTGGAACGAATTCCGCAACATTCTCAAAAGGAAGGTGAGTCATCTGTGAGGGGAAATCTGCCGGACTGCGGGGTGGCGATTATTGGGGCTGGACCGTACGGACTGTCTGCAATCGCTCATCTGCGGGCAATCAAAGGGTCGGACATCAGGATTTTTGGGCAGCCTATGTCGTTTTGGAAGCAGCACATGCCTCGTGGAATGTTTCTCCGGTCCCCGCTAGAGGGATCAAATCTGTCGGACCCTGATTGTAAACTCACCCTCCAAGCGTATGCGCAGACGAACGGAAATCGCTTGTCTTCACCACTGCCGTTGGTACGCTTTGTGGATTATGGATGTTGGTTTCAGCAGCAGGTAGGGTCTGACATCGACGGGAGGACTGTTTCCCATGTCGAACACGACGGGACTCACTTCTGGTTAACATTAGAAGACGGGGAAAGGGTTACGTCTGCGCGTGTGGTTGTGGCCGGCGGAATCGTGCCCTTCGCTTATCGTCCACCACAGTTGGAGGGACTGCCGTCGGAGCTCGCATCCCACTCGTGTGAGCATCGTGATCTGCATCAGTTTGCAGGGAAACGTGTAATTGTAGTCGGAGGTGGGCAGAGTGCGTTAGAATCAGCAGCACTCTTGCATGAAGTTGGTGCGGATGTTCGCGTTGTCATCCGCGAATCT
Source organism: uncultured Acidobacteriaceae bacterium (assembly GCA_963800565.1). Lineage (GTDB taxonomy): Bacteria > Acidobacteriota > Terriglobia > Terriglobales > Acidobacteriaceae > Acidiflorens. The sequence continues at coordinate 28,502 of CAWDBM010000003.1, read as the reverse complement.
GAAGTCCATTGGACATGGCAAAGACCATGGCTGCACACGTTCAGGCCTGTTAGTCGACTTTTGTACGCGCCTCCAGATGTGGGTCCGGCAGGGATCAGCCATGTAGTCGCCGCTCCAGGCTGGTTCCGACGCCTCCCACGTCAACTCCAGAATCGGTGGGCGAAACGATCAGTGCGGCCGACTGGGGCGGGATGGCTCAAATCCCGACTTCAACACGTCGCGATGTCGAGAGGCCGGACGGTTCTCGGAGCGGTCGCCATGGGTGACAAACTTAGTGTTCGCTTTGACGACGGAAGTCAAGAATCGGTCGACCATTTGCTCATGGCGACTGGTTACAGGGTAGACATCACAAAGTACAACTTTCTGTCCGGAGACTTATTGGCTCGCGTGCGTACGGCTAGTGGATATCCAATGCTTTCCCATGGATTCGAGTGCTCCTTGCCTGGTTTGCACTTTCTAGGTGCGCCAGCTGCTTGGAGCTTTGGTCCGCTGATGAGATTTGTTGCAGGTGCCGACTTCGCCACTCGAAGGCTGGCTCGTTATGTTTCGACCCGCAGACCATTCCGCTCCGCATAAGACATGGCCGCCAGTTCTCACATCGAGTTTTCGCAAGCTTCTAGCCCTGGACAAGAACGACCCTGCCCCGGTGCGCTGGTAATGGGTGCTAACTATCGGGCACTTGCGATCGTTCGGAGCTTGGGACGGCGGGGCATACCCGTTTGGGTTCTAAACCAAGACTCTCACATGCTTGCCCGTCTCTCGCGTTACACACGTCGGTCGCTGCCTTGGCCGCCTGGGGATCGCAATAGTCAGGCAGAGTATCTGCTTTCTTTGGCGGAGAAATATCAGCTCGGCGGCGCAATGCTCTTGCCCACTAATGATGAGGGCGTAATCCTTATCGCAGAAAATCACAGCCTTTTGTCTCGGCAATTTAGCCTGACCACACCACCATGGGAGGCCTTGCGCTACGCGTGTAACAAGCGACTGATGTATGAAATGGCGCAGAACATCGGCATTCACCAACCGCGAACATTTTTCCCCCGGAATAGCGATGAGTTGCATTCGATCGAGTGCCAATTCCCCGTCATCATCAAACCAGCGATGAGGCTCGAACTCAATCGTCTGACTATTAGCAAAGCTTGGCAGGTCGATGATCGGGAAATGCTCCTAGCGCGCTACGAGGAGGCCTGCACTCTATTATCGCCAGATCTCCTGATGATCCAGGAGTTCCTGCCGGGTGGCGGAGAATCGCAGTTTTCGTATGCTGCGCTTTGTGATGACGGGCATCCGGTCGCGTCTGTAACAGCGAGACGCCTTCGACAGTTTCCGATGAATTTCGGCCGCTTCAGCACCTTCGTCGAAACCGTCGAGGAACCGGGAGTCACTGCTCCCGCGGTTCGCCTGCTGAACGCACTTCGCTATACGGGACTTGTCGAAGTGGAATTTAAACTGGATCCGCGAGATGGCCGCTACAAACTGCTGGACGTCAATACACGCGTGTGGGGTTGGCACGGCCTATGTGGACGGGCCGGAGTTGATTTCCCGTATCTTCTATGGCTACAGATACGCGGTCAAGCTGTTCCGGATACACACGCGAAAATCGGAGTCCGATGGGCGAGAATAGGAGCGGATGTTTACACGGCGTTTTTGGAACTGCTGGGGGGCCGATTGTCACTTCGCTCTTACGTTCAATCGGTCCGGGGCCCGACCGAGTGGGCGATCTTCGCGGCAGATGATCCATCGCCTTCTCCTTCGTCAGTGCCTGCTCTCGCCCACCGCTGGTCACACGCGCATGAGCGCTAGAGTTCTGGTCGTTCTGCGATAGGTCGATCAGGGGCCGTTCGATTGACGATCAGCAGCACCTTTCCCCAGCGCTCGCGTTGAAAGAACTGGCGCCAAAGGCGCGACAAAACTTCACCTCTGACACACGCTCAGAATGAGTTCCTGCTACACCGATTTTCACACTATCTGTGGGACGACGAACACAAATAATTCGTCTGCCACCCCTGACCTTGGACGGCGACATCTTCTCCAGTCTACACAAACGGAGGGAGTTTGCCTTGAAGGTGCCACAGAAACGTAAACGATTCGTCAAGTCTCGGGTCGCTCCATCATCCTAGAAATCAGATTCGGACGAGTTGGAATTCACTTTTCACTGACTTATTCATTAGAACGAAAGAATCACGTGACGGAAATGATGTCAATCAAAGTAGAGCGCTCCGAAGAGGGCGCGCACAGTTCAAGCGTTGATTTACTAGCCGCCGAAGTCACGACCATCCGGGAACTGATTGATCGGATGGCAGAGACGCGACCTGATGCTTCTTTCCTTATCAGCCCTGAAACGGGACAGGACTTGACCTTCCGGGGCTACGGGAGCAAGCGAATTTTTTTCCGCCCGACTTCAGCAATTGGGACTAGAGCGGGGCGACAAGGTCGCGTTCTTGATGGACAACGGCCTGTTTACCGCGCAGTTATTCTTGGGAGTGATGTACGGGGGGTTGGTCTCGGTCCCATTGAATGTACGCGGGGGCGTATCTCAGTTGACCTACATGGTGGAACATTGTGACGCCAAAGTGGTTTTTGTTGGAGACGAGTATGCGGGGCTGATGACAGAGATGATGGCCCAGGTCCAGCGGCCGGTACGAGTTATTCCGTCGATGTCCATGGCCTGGATGCGACGCGGGATAGGCAGCTCCGAGAACTCTCCGGTCGCCCCTTCGCCCGAGGACGTGGCGCTGCTGATGTACACCTCTGGCAGCACGGGTCATCCCAAAGCGGCGGTGCATACGCATCGCACGATCTTGCCGGGGGAAGTAATTCGGTGACCTCGCACCAACTCACCTCTGCAGACCGCTCACTGTTGGTGCTTCCGCTTTATCACATCAACGCGGAGTGCGTGACGCTGATTCCGACGCTGCTCAGCGGCGGGTCGGTGGTGGTGCCACGCTTCAGCATCAGCCATTTCTGGGACTGGCTGGACGAAAACCGCTGCACGTGGTCGGCCGTGGTGCCGACCATTATCTCTCAGCTTCTGGATTGGCATGATCCCAAAGCGGATCAGCGTGGCCCGGCGTTTCAGAAGGGTCCGGTTCCTGCGATCGTCTTCAGCGCCATTGGCGCCCTCGCTGCACCGGGAATTTCTGGCCAAGTTTCCGCTGTTGTTGATCCAGGCGATGGGTTCAAGTGAAGGGGGCAATATATTTTCCAACCCTCTGCCTCCGGGTGAAAACAAGATCGGATCGCCCGGCCTGCCTTGGGGCTTTGAGGTAAAAATTGTCGATCGCGAGGGGAGGGAACTGCCCGCGGGCGAACCCGGGGAAATGCTGATTCGGGGCGAGGCGTTGAGCCGCGCTTATTACAAAGAGCCGGAAGCGACGGCCGCCGCTTTTGACGGCGAAGGTTGGCTGCATACGGGCGATCTGGCCTACCGCGACGCTGACGGCTATTTCTTTGTCGTTGGCCGATCGAAGGAGCTGATCATCAAAGGGGGAGTCAATATTGCTCCACGGCAGATTGACGATGTGTTGGAATCGCATCCGGCGGTGCTGGAAGCGGCCGCGGTGGGGGTTCCGGATCGTCATTTGGGCGAAGATATCGTCGCCTTTGTGGTGTTGCGGGCGGGAGTTGAGTGCGACGAGCGGGAACTGCTGGGGTTTTGTGAAAGCCGACTGGGCCACTTTAAGACTCCCACGCGGATTCACTTTGCCGAGGATTTGCCGAAAGGGCCTTCCGGGAAGGTGCAGCGGTTGCGACTGGTGGAGCAAGCGGCGCAGCCGGATGCGAACGGGTCGGCAGTGCGCCCACGGGATTCGCCTTGGCGCGCGGCAGTGATCGGAAAGCGGAGGAAGTCACGTCGTCGCTACCCGCCTCGATCGAAAGCGTCATCGCCGACATCTGGGCGGAGCTTCTCAAGGTCCCGCAAGTGGGAGTGGATGAAAATTTCTTCGCCTTAGGCGGCGACTCGCTGCTGGCCATTCAGTGCGTCTCTCGGCTGCGCGACAAAATCGCCGTTCGGTTGACGCTGACGGATTTTTTCGAAAACGGCACGGTGGCGAACAGGCCGCGCTGATCCGCGAGCGGCATGCGGCGGCGCCACCTGAGCGATCAATCGCTTCCGATAACGAGTGGGCAGATTCCTGGTGTCCTGTCCAGTGCCGATACGGGAGAAATTCCACCGCGCGATCGCTCTGTGCCTTATCAGCTTAGTCCCTTGCAGGAACGCCTTTGGTTCATGGAGCAGTTGAACCCGGGACAGCCCGTATACAACGAAGTGGAAGCGGTGCGCTTACGGGGAGAACTGAACGTTGAGGCGCTGGAGCGGGCGCTGAATGCGGTGATCGCGCGACATGAAATGCTACGGACGACGATCGAAGCCGTAGATGGGCTGGCGATGGCGAGAGTGCGCGAGTCACATGTTCTGCGTCTGAAGATGATCGATCTCACCAGCCGGGGTGCCGCTCAGCGCGACGCAGAATTGGAGAGCCTGCTGATCTCCGAACCGCGGATTCCCTATCATCTGGAAGACGAACCGGCCATCCGCGCCACCTTGATTCGGCTGGGGGAGCAAGAGCATGTCTTCATTCTGATGATGCACCATCTGATTTGCGATTGGTCATCGGAGGGCGTGTTGTGGCGGGAATTGTCGGCGTTGTACCGCAGCTATCGCCGTGACGAGTCGTTCGCGTTGCCGCCTTTGGCACTGCAACACGGAGACTATGCGGTTTGGCAACGGCAGCAGTTGACTGAGACTGCTGTCACCGACGATCTGGCTTTCTGGAAGGAGAATCTCCGTGGTGCGCCACCGCTGCTGGAATTACCTTCGGATCGCCCCCGCCCGCAAGTGCAGTCCTATCGCGGCGCCCGCCATCGTTTCCGCATCAACCGCGCTTTGACGGAAGCATTCCGCCAATTGAGCCGGCGGGAGAAAAAGAGTTTATTCGCTCTGTTTACCGCGGCGTTCGACGTGCTGCTCTATCGCTATACGGGGCAGGAAGACATCCTGCTGGGAGTGCCCATCGCCGAGCGGGACCGGCCGGAATTCAGTCGATGATCGGCTTTCTACTGCACACCCACGTTTTGCGAACCGTGGTAAAAGGCGACCTGACGTTTCGGGAATTGGGCGGGCGGGTGCAGCAGGGAGCCCTTAAATTGTATGAACATCGTTCCGTGCCCTTTGATCAGGTCGTGCGTGCGATGCAACCGGAACGGAGTTTGAGTTACTCGCCGCTGTTTCAGGTTATGGTCAACTGGCGGGATCGCGATCAACACCTATGCTTCATCGGGCTGGACGGGCTCGAGATCGAATCGGTGTTGGTCGATAGCAAAATCAGCAAGTTCGATCTCACGCTGTTCTTGACCGATATGGGTGAGGAAGTCTGGGCGGAGATCGAGTACAGCACAGACCTGTTCGATGCAGCAAGCATCGAGCGGATGTTTGGGCACTATCAGACCCTTCTGGAAGCAGTGGCCGCCGATCCCGAGCAGCGAGTGAGCGAGCTTCCTCTGCTCGCAGACGCTGAGCGGCGTCAGCTTTTGGTGCAGTGGAATGACACAAAGGTCGATTACCCGCCGTGCGCATGCATCCAAGAACCGTTCGAAGTGCAGGCCGCGCAAACTCCCGATCGGGTCGCAGTGGTATTCGAGCGACAAACATTGTCCTACGGCGAACTCAACCGTCGCGCCAACCAACTCGCGCATCACCTGAAGGGTTTGGGGGTTGGGCCGAACGTGCTGGTGGGGCTGTGCGTCAAACGCTCGTTGGAGATGGTGGTCGGCCTGCTCGGCATTTTGAAAGCGGGCGCAGCGTATGTGCCGATGGATCCAGGTTATCCGAAGGAACGGCTTCAGTACATTTTGGAAGACTCGAAGGCCTCCGTTGTCCTCACCCAGGAGTCTCTCGTCGATGGGCTGCCGAGCTTCGCTGGACAAGCCATCTGTCTGGATAAGGATTGGGGCAAAATCGCCGGCGAATCCGGAGAAAATCCTGATCGGACAAGTGAATCCGGAGGACTTGGCTTACGTGCTATTCACCTCCGGATCCACCGGCAGGCCCAAGGGCGTTGAGATTAGCCATCGCGCGGTGATCAATTTTCTCAACTCCATGCGGGAAGCGCCGGGAATGAAAGAGCAAGATACTCTGCTGTCGGTCACGACCCTGTCCTTTGATATCTTCGGTTTGGAAATATGGCTGCCGCTTACCACAGGGGCCAAAGTTGTGATCGCGTCGGAGGAAGTGGCGAGGGATGGAAAGGAGCTTGCGGCGCTGATGCGGCAGAGTGGAGCAACGGTAATGCAAGCCACTCCCTCCACTTGGCGGTTACTGCTGGAGTCCGGATGGGAAGGCAATCCTCATCTGAAAATCCTGTGCGGAGGTGAAGCGTGGCCGGCCCAACTGGCCGAGCAATTGCTGCCGATGTGCGCTGAGCTTTGGAACATGTACGGGCCCACCGAGACCACGATTTGGTCCGCCGTGCACCAAGTCCGGGTAGGTATGCCTGTCTTGATCGGGCATCCCATTGCGAACACGGAGTTTTATGTGGTCGATTCGCACTTGCAGCCGGTGCCGGTGGGAGTGCCGGGAGAGTTATTGATCGGGGGCGCGGGTCTGGCGCGCGGTTACTTGAATCGTCCGGACTTGACGGCTGAGAAATTCATTGCCGATCCTTTCCGCACCGATACCGGGTCGCGGCTGTACCGTACTGGTGACTTGGTGCGCTACCGGGCGGACGGCACCCTGGAATTTCTGGGTCGCATCGATCAGCAGGTCAAGATTCGGGGATTCCGGATCGAACTAGGGGAGATCGAAAGCGTTTTGCGCAGCCACCCGGGAGTGCGCGAAGCGGTTGTGGTGATGCGGGAGGAACGAGAAAAGCAACTCGTCGCCTATGTGGTGCTGGCGGGAGAGTCGTCATGCACGACGGCTGAGCTGCGAGATTATCTGAAACAGAAACTACCTGCCTACATGGTTCCAACAGCACTTTCCGTGCTGGAGAACATCCCCTTAACGCCCAACGGCAAGGTGGATCGCAAGGCTTTAAGTGGTGCGGATTACACCCCGTCTGAGCGGCAATCGGCGCAGGATTTGGTCCTGCCGCAGACTCTCTTGGAGATGCAGTTACTCCAGATTTGGCAGCGCATTCTTGGTTCCCGAAACATCGGTGTGCGCGATAACTTTTTCGAAATAGGTGGCCATTCGCTGCTAGCCGTCAGTATCATTAATGAGATCAACGAGTTGTTGGACGTCAACCTCACCATTCCAACATTTTTCTTAAATCCATCCATTCAAGGCATTGCACGAACTCTTGAAGAGGAGAAGAACCTCAACGCGGTTCCAACATTGGTGCCGATTGCGCCCTTCCCACACTGAAGGAACTCTTTATTTTGTTGAAGCCTCGATGGGAATGTGCCGATTGGCAGAGCGCCTTGATGCAGCCCAAGCGTCGTTTGCCGCGGTTGTACCGATTTCTTCTGCGGTCCTTGAGGCGGCCGTCGAGGGTCGCTCAGCCGATCTGCCCAACTTCGAGGCTATGGCTGCGCCGTATGCTGAGCTGATCGGGACTCATCAGGCCTCCGGGCCATGCGTGCTGATCGGACACTCATTCCGTGGAGCGCTGGCCTTTGAAGTGGCTCATCAACTTCAGCGACAGGGCAAACGTGTTGACATTGTCGTGCTGCTGGATGCGAGTATGCGGGTGCCTTGGTGGGATCGGCTGAAGAAGTTAACCTATAAGCGCTTGTGGTGGGCCATAAACTGGCGCCTCGGACGTGTAAGGAACGCGGCGGTGGAATGGGCGCGGGCGCTGTTTCCAAGATCACCCCACACCCCGGGTCCGGTGACTTCTGATTCCGTGCGTGGGCAGCTCTACCGACCCTTCGCTGCCGTGCCTTGGGAGATTCTCCATAAGATCCTTGCCAAGGCCTCTCATTCATACCGAGGCCGACAACTCAAATCCGTCGGGATTTTGTTCCGCGCTCAAGAAACAGATCGATATGAACATTTTGCAGACATGGGATGGGGTGGATTGTTCAGCGAAGGATTGGAAATAATAACCACGCCCGGAGATCATATGTCGTTGTTGGAGGATGCTAACATCGATCACCTCTCCCAGGCACTCCAAGAACGTCTGGCTCGGCTGGTTAATCGCTGAGAGACTCAACGCCTTCAGCTGAAATCGTTTGCTGCTTTGAATCCTTACGCGCGCGGTAATGCCGCGACGGTTACCAACTATATTGAAATTTGGGTTGACCTCTTTGATAGGGAGAGATTATGGAGCGCGAAAGAGTACTGATTTTCGACACGTCGCTTCGCGATGGCGAGCAGGCGCCGGGATGCAGCATGAACATAGAAGAAAAACTGCTGCTCGCCCGGAAACTCCAGCTATTGGGAGTGGACATCATTGAAGCTGGTTTTCCGGTTGCTTCACCGGGCGACGCCGAGGCTGTACGGCTCATCGCCAGCGAGGTTGAAGGGCCGATTATTGCAGCGTTCGCTCGTTGCACCGAGAAGGACATTCAGGCGGCTTGGGATGCGCTGAGCCGTTCCCCGCGCGCCGCGCATTCACACTTGTCTTTCGACTTCGGACATTCACCTTACGTTCGATCTGAAGATCGGCCGGGAGGAAGCGCTGCGCAAAGCTGCGATCATGGTGGCCTACGCGCGTTCGCTTTGCGCCGATGTCGAATTTTCCCCCCAGGACGCCACCCGCTCTGACCCCAGCTACTTGTGCGACGTACTCCAGGCCGTGGTGGAAGCCGGAGCGACCACGCTCAATATTTGCGATACGGTTGGCTACTCCACGCCGACCGAATATGCGGGGTTGATCCGCTTCATTCGAAGCGGCTGCGGAACGCGGAGCACGTTGTCCTGTCGGCCCATTGCCACGACGATCTCGGCTTGGCCGTGGCCAATTCGCTGGCTGCCGTTGAGGCGGGGGCGCGGCAGGCCGAGTGCACCGTTAACGGCATTGGGGAGAGAGCCGGAAACGCTTCGCTGGAGGAGATCGCTATGGTGTTGCACGTCCGCCGTGATCTCTATTCGGTTGAAACTGGCATTCGCCATGAGGAGATTTACTCGACCAGTTGCTTGCTGGCGAAGATACTAGGGTTTGAACCGCAACCGAACAAGGCCATCGTGGGACGGAATGCTTTTGCGCACGAAGCCGGCATGCATCAGCATGGCGTCCTCAACAATCCGCTATGCTACGAAATCATGACGCCGGAATCGGTTGGAGTGCCTCCTAATCGCATTGTGCTGGGCAAGCACTCAGGACGTAACGCTCTCTCCCATAAGCTCAGGGAAATGGGACATGAACTTTCCGCTGAGGAGATTAACCGAATCTACGACGAATTTGTCCGGCTCGCCGATTCAAAGAAGCACATCTACGATCAGGATCTCTTGTCCATTCTACCCGCAGTAGACGTCCAGACGCCTTTTTCGCCGACGCTGTCCGACATCCGGCCATCGACATAAAATATCTTGATTCGATAATTCGGGCCTCGCCAGCAACGCGTGACCAGAACAAACACACCCTCCCAGGGTCGGCAAAAGCCAGCGGTTATTGCGAGTTGCACTGTGTGCTCCTGAAAATCGGTGAGGCCAAAAATGATGACAACGAACACGCGTCTTCCACAAAAGTGCTTTTGAAGACCTTCGATAGCCTTTTCCTTGATCGAAGAATGGGGATTTGTGGGTGAATGTCTTCGGTCGTTATAGTTTGAACAAACAAGCCAAGCTCTTACGACCGATATGTGCCTGCGTTTTGTCAGGTATTCTGGTGGCGGGGCTGTGGCCGTTTCATGCTCCCAGAAATGATGTTAATTGGTTGAATGAGGGGGATGGGATTTTTTTCGGCAAACACGGCAGCCTGGTGAGTGCGAGTCCATTCTTGGCCGACCAACCGCAGGCCGGCGATTCTTGCAGCATCGAGATCTGGCTGAAACCGAACCGGATTGATGCTGACGGCGTCGGGATGATTCTTGCGTTTTACTCGCCCGCCGGCAAGCTGATGACGTTTTCGGTGCGCCAATATCGGGGCGGGCTGGTGATGGAACGCGAAAGTCCGCATTCCGTGCCCAGGGAAAATGAGATCTATGTCGGCGAAGTGTTTGGCGGGGAGAGACCGGTCCTGATTACGATTACCTCGAGTGGATCGGGTACGGCTACGTACGTCGATGGGGTGTTGAAAAGAGCAGTTCCGTGGTTCAGTTTTTCCGGTCGCGATCTGACGGGGAAGATGGTTGTCGGGAATGCTCCTTCGACGTCATATTACTGGCTGGGGCAGCTCAAAGGGCTTGCCATCTACGATCACGAACTTTCGCCGGCCGAAGTATTGCAGAGTGCTTCGGACTGGGGGGCAGGAAGTCTGCCGAGTGTTGCGAAGAACGCCGGTATTGTTGCCCGCTATGTTTTCGACGAACGGAAGGGAAGAGTGGTTCATAACGCGGTCGATGCGGCGACCAACCTTCTTATTCCGGAACATTTCTTCGTTCTAAATGAGCAGTTCCTGGAACGGCCTTGGGATGAGTTTCGTCCGGCATGGAGTTACTTGAAGGATGTGCTGGTTAACATTGTGGGCTTTGTTCCGCTGGGTTTCTTTTTTTACGCCTATTTCTCTACTTTCTACAGGGTTGGAAAAGTCAGGCGAGCGACTTGGATCACGGTTGGATTCGGGTTCGCTGTTAGCCTGACCATCGAGGTTTTGCAATCGTTTCTGCCGACGCGCGACTCGGGGATGACCGATCTGATTACGAATACGTCGGGAACGGCACTTGGTGTGATTTTGTGGCGCTGGTGTATGAAGCGTAACCGGTTTGGCCTCGCTCGGATTTCATCCGTTCCTGAGTCAGAGAAACCACAAGAGGATGTTTGCCTGATTTCTTAGCTTATTGGTGGTTGCTTGCGACGTCGGGTGAACCCTAGATTTAAGACTTAGCATCTTGCGCGGGCATAGCGCAATCAGCGCTCTTGCCGCAACTCCAGCAGGGTTTGCCGGGGGCGAGTTTAACGTACTCCGACTCGCGATTTGGGCAGAATTGCCGCAGGAGACAAACGCGGCAGGTGGGCTTGCGCAGTCGTCGAAATATGATGACTCCGAGAACTACGTACAGCGCCCCCAATCCCAGTATAAGCGGAGAGAACATACCACCTCTTTCTCGGAATACTACTCCGATGCAAAACAACGCTCAGTGATGTATGTCACATATCGATGTTTGTTCCCCGGCCAGCTAGAAAGTGTCAGTACCGCGAGCAGCTACCGGTGGATAAAGTGATCGAATGCCATGAATAGGATTCCCCGACGGGATGCGGTTCGCGGCTTGGCGGTGCTGGTGTTGGTGTTGGTGCACAACACAGACATCTATCCATCTCTTCATCTTGGGCTGATCGCGGCTAAGGGATGGGAAAGTTTGAGTAAAAATTCACTTGAATTAGATTTCTCGGCGGAGAACGAATTGATGCAGACAGATTGCCTTGGATGCTTTGTATAATATTGATAATAATAATGTTAACGTCCATACTCTTGCGTGAAGGTTGCATGGTAGAATTAGGCTCTCCCCAACAATTTCGCGCAGGCATACGATCGATCTGCCGTAGTTTGTTATCGCGTAGGTCAAACTCTTAAAGGAGCCTCTTTCAGAGCATGTTAGAAAACGTCATTATTGGAGCTGGTCCGTACGGTCTTTCCATTGCCGCACATTTCCGGCATCGCGGCATTCCGTTCCGCATCTTTCGGCGTCCGATGGATAGCTGGCGGAATCACATGCCGAAGGGCATGATGCTGAAGTCGGATGGGTTCGCCTCGAACATCTACGATCCGGACAGCGAGTTCACGCTGAAACAGTTTTGCTCGGAGCAGGGAATCAAGTACGCCGACGCTGGGATCCCGGTCCGCCTCGATACGTTTTCGGCCTATGGGCTGGCGTTCCGCGACAGGTTGCTTCCGGAACTTGAGGACAAGTTAGTTGTTGGTCTTGAGCGCGCGCCGGAAGGGTTTGTGGTTCGGCTGGAAGATGGTGAGACGCTCACGACGCGGCGGGTGGTACTGGCAGTTGGCATCACTCATTTTGAATACGTCCCTGAGATTCTGGCGAAATTACCGTCTGAGTTCGTATCACATAGTTTCCGCCACGCGAACCCTGAAGCCTTTAGGGGACAGAGTGTGGTGATAATCGGCGGGGGCGCTTCCGCGATTGATCTGGCGGTGGAGCTCAAGGAGGCCGGTGCTGAAGTTCAGCTTGTCGCCCGGCAGTCGGCGTTGAAATTTCACAGCACGCCTACGGGAAAGCCGCGTTCAAAATGGCAACAGATGCGGCATCCGCAGTCAGGGCTCGGGCCGGGAATGCGGTCGCGCTTCTTTTCCGACGCGCCGGGGCTGTTTCACTATCTGCCTGAGAGTTTGCGTGTGGAGATTGTGGATAGAACACTGGGGCCTTCGGCGGGATGGTTTGTTAAAGATAAGATGGCGCGGGTACCGTCTTTGCTTGGCTACACGCCGCAGAGCGCCGAGGTTCAGGGCGGGAAGGTTCGTCTGCATTTGCGGGCGGCGGATGGCAGCGAGCGCGATGTTTTCGCTGAGCATGTGATCGCGGCTACTGGCTACAAAGTGGATTTGAAACGGTTGCCTTTCCTAAGCGCGGAGATTCGGTCGAAGATCGAAACCGTCGCGGGCTCTCCCAAACTATCGTCGACCTTCGAGTCGTCGGTGCCCGGCATTTATTTCGCGGGGCTCGCGGCCGCGAATAGCTTCGGACCGGTTATGCGGTTCGCTTTCGGCGCGGGATTTGCGGCATGCCGTATCACGGAGACGATGGTGAAGGCTCTCGGGCATAGTCCGGCCCAGGTTCCGGTTCGCAGCGTTGCTACCAGCGCTAAGTGAGTGCAGCTGATTGATCGAAAGGTTAATGGGCGAATGAAGCTGGAGACGATCGCGATTCACGCGGGTTACGACGGCGATCCTACAACCAAAGCTGTGGCTGTGCCTATCTATCAGACGGTTGCTTTCGAGTTTGATAGCGCGGAACATGGCGCGGCTTTGTTTAATCTGGAAGTTAAAGGGAATATTTATACACGGATCGGCAATCCTACTAACACGGTGCTCGAACAGCGCGTTGCGGCCATGGAAGGTGGAGTCGACGGGCTTAGCGTCAGTTCAGGAATGGCGGCGATTGAATACTCACTTATTAACATCGCTGAGGCTGGGAATAACATTGTTTCTACTCCGCAGTTATATGGCGCCACTTACACTCTGCTGGCGCATATTTTCCCGAAGCGCGGAATTAGTTCGCGGTTTGCGGCTAGCGACCGGCCTGAAGATATTGAGAAGTTGATTGACGAGAATACGCGCGCGGTTTATTGCGAGAGTGTTGGGAATCCGGCAGGGAATGTCGCGGACATTGAAGGATTGGCGCGAGTTGCGCACAAGCATGGAGTACCGCTGGTGGTCGATAACACTGTGGCCACGCCAATTCTGCTGCGGCCGATTGAGTACGGCGCTGACGTGGTGGTTCACTCCATGACCAAATTCATTGGGGGAGGTGGCACCAGCATCGGCGGAATGATTGTGGATGGCGGTAAGTTCCCTTGGCGGAAGTACCCGGAAAAATTTTACATGTTGAATGTGCCGGAAGTTGCTTACCATGGCGTGGTGTATGTTGACCATTTCGGGGACGCTGCGTTTGTCGCGCGCTGCCGAACTGTTTGTCAACGAAATACCGGAGCTACGTTGTCTCCGTTTAATGGCTTTTTGTTTTTGCAGGGAATTCAGACGCTTGCTCTTCGTGTCGAACGGCATGTGCAGAACGCGCGCAAGGTCGCGGAATTTCTGCGCGCTCATCCCTTGGTTGATTGGGTGAACTATGTCGGTTTCCCGGACAATCCGCTTTATCCGATGGCGCATAGGTATCTGGGCTCTAACTTCTGCTCGCTTCTGACCTTTGGCGTGAAAGGCGGATATGAGGGAGGCAGGAAGTGCTTCAATGCTTTTCGATTGTTCAAGCGCATGGTGAATATGGGCGATGCGAAATCGTTGTCGTGTCATCCAGCTTCGACCACGCACCGGCAGCTAACTCCAGAGGAGCAGGCGAAGGTGGGAGTTACTCCGGAGATGATTCGACTTAGTGTGGGGATCGAGCATATCGACGATATTCTTGAGGACTTAGGCCAGGCACTCGACAAGGCGAGAGTATAGGGGGAATGTCATGCCGTTGATCATTGGGGATGGTCGCGAGGGTGGCCGCGTTCCGCCCCGCTGGGCCGAGAGAAAGAGACGGCCATCGGGGACGGTCGAGAGCTACGCCGCGGGAACGGAGTGCGTCCGAATTGCATTCATCAATAACATGCCGGACGCGGCGCTGGAAGATACGGAAATGCAGTTTTTCGAACTGTTGGATGCGGCGTCCGGCGACATTCTTGTGTGCGTCAATCTGTTTTCACTGCCCGGAGTTCCCCGCGGCGAGCGGGGACAACAGCATCTGAGCAATTTCTACTCCAGCACCAATGATTTATTCGGTCACCGGTTTGACGGCATGATTATGACCGGAACCGAACCGAAGCAAGCCAACCTGCGCAATGAACCTTACTGGTCAGCATTGGCTAACGTTCTCGATTGGGCGGAGAATCATACCGTCTCGACGATACTGTCTTGCCTAGCGGCGCACGCGGGGGTTCTTTATAGCGATGGCATCAACCGGCATCCGCTGAGTGATAAGCAGTGTGGTGTTTTTGCTTTTAACAAGATCGCTAACCATCAACTTACCGGCGGCACCGAGGAACTGATTCGTTTTCCGCATTCCCGATGGAACGAGGTGCGGGCGGACGATCTCGCGGCGTGCGGTTACACGGTATTGACGCAATCCGCCGACGGCGGAGTCGATTCGTTCACGAAGAAGAAAAAACGGAGTCTCTTCGTACACTTCCAGGGCCATCCGGAGTACGGCGCGCATACTCTGCTTAAGGAATACCGGCGGGATATAAAAAGATTCGTGCGCGGCGGAACGTGAGACGTATCCAACGATGCCGAAGGGCTATTTCGACGAGGCCTCTGCGAGGCTGGTCACGGAATTTCGCGACCTTGTTCTATGCGACCGCCGAGAAGAACTGATGGAAGGCTTTCCTGAAGCCGTACTTGCTGGAGGTTTGCACAAGACATGGCGCTCATCTGCGACGGCCATTTATGACAATTGGCTGCACTACGTGGTATCGCACAAGTCGGACATGCCGGAGTTTTCGGCGGTGGCGGCTCTGCGTGAAGTTGTACAGCGGAAGCGATCTGCTCTCCGCTAATGAGGATTGGTATAGTTCACACAGCTAGGTAGTGGCCTCTGCGCTCGTTTACAAAGGAGAATTCGATTGGGTTCGTCGGTCAGCGTTTTTGGGTTGGGATATGTCGGTTCGGTATCGGCCGCCTGCTTTGCCTCCATGGGCCACAAGGTGATCGGGGTCGACGT
The DNA here is from genome assembly GCA_963800565.1 of uncultured Acidobacteriaceae bacterium. Classification (GTDB taxonomy): domain Bacteria; phylum Acidobacteriota; class Terriglobia; order Terriglobales; family Acidobacteriaceae; genus Acidiflorens. Next base: position 13,061 of record CAWDBM010000003.1, on the reverse strand, counting down.
CAGCCGCGCCAAAGTTGAAATGATGGGATCGGGGCGCACTCCGATCATTGAGGCGCGCATGTCGGAGATGGTTGCCGAAGCCTATCGTGCCGGGCTGTTGCAGGCGACCACTTGCGCGAACGAGGCGGTGCTGAATTCCGATGTTTCGTTTGTCTGCGTGGGAACTCCGAGTTTAAAGAATGGCAAGCTCGATCTCAGCCACATCGAGCACGTGGCGCAAAGAGATTGGCGCCGCGATTCGAAAGAAGAACTCGCCGCACGTTTTCGTTCTGCGGAGCACGGTGCTAGCCGGAACAACTGAAACTGTTGTGCTGCCGATCCTCGAAAAAGAAAGCGGCAAGAAGTGCGGCGAGGATTTTACGGTTTGCTATAACCCGGAGTTTATGCGCGAGGGCAGCGCGGTCGCCGATTTTCTCAATCCGCCCTACACGATTCTGGGGGCTAGCGATACGCAGCATCTTGCGCCGTTGCGCGAACTTTATAAGCAGACCCCGGGCACGCTCTATGAGACGACCATCCCTGTCGCGGAAATGGTCAAGTATTTTTCTAACTGCTATCACGCAGTGAAAGTCGGATTCGCCAATGAGATGGGTACGATGTGCAAGCATCTCGGCGTCGACGCGCACGCGGTCACGAAGATTTTCACCTCTGACACGAAGCTTAATATTTCTCCTGCTTATCTGTCGCCTGGCTTTGCCTTTGGCGGTTCGTGTCTTCCCAAGGATTTGCGGGCCATTACTTATAAGGCCAAGGAACTTGATCTTAAACTGCCGCTGCTCGAGTCGCTGATGCCGAGTAACGCGGAGCACGTCGACCGCGCCGTCGAAATGATATTGAGCACGGGCAAAAAGAAAATTGCGCAACTCGGACTGAGCTTCAAAGCCGGCACGGACGATTTGCGCGAGAGCCCGCAGGTGCAACTGATTAAGCGTCTGCTGGGCGAAGGCCTCGAAGTTAAAGTTTGGGACGAAGACGTTTCTCTAGGCCGCTTGGCTGGCGCCAATCGCCAGTACATCGAAGAAGTCATCCCGCACATCGGATCCGTTCTCTCCGCCGACCTCGAAGCCGTGCTCAGTAACGCCGAAGTCGTGATCCTTGGTAATAAATCGGCGAGCAAAGATCAACTGGCCAAGCACCTTCGCCCTGAGCAGATCGTGATTGACCTGATCCACCTCGATAAGACGCGCCGGCCCGAGGGCGCGCGAACCTACGAGGGTATCTGCTGGTAGGGATGGAAAGTCCTCGGTTCGTCTTGCACGTTGAAGATCCGCGCCGGATTCCGTTATGGAAGAAATCACCCGCGACGACCATGTAGAGAAGCACCTGGCGAACCTACCTGAGCGCGTTTGCGATGTGATCACACCTTGGTCGGAGCATTCGCCCGATCATCCCGCTTTGGTTGAAGCATCCGGAACTTGGACTTATCAGCACCTTGCGGCTGCAGTCGCTGAGGCTCAGGCTTGGCTCGAGGACTCAGGCGTCCGCTCCGGGGACCGTGTGATGCTTGTGTTCGAGAACTGCCGCGCGTTCGTGGCGATTCTTTTGGCTCTAACGGGTATCGATGCGTGGCCTGTGTTGGTCTCTGCCCGCCTGTCGGCGCGCGAAGTCGATCAGATTCGCGACCACTGTGGCGCCCGTCGAGTGATCTTCACTACAAGTGTTTCGCCGCAGGCGGGGGAACACGCTAAGCGACATGGTGCCGGTATTCAAGACGTCGTTGGTCTAGGTGCCATCGCTATAGGGCCGTTAAATGAGGGCGTCGAACAGGAGCCAGTGGACGCCGAGCCGGCGCAGCGCGTCGCTGCGCTGATTTACACTTCGGGCACAACCGGGCTTCCTAAGGGCGTCATGCTCACGCATCGCAACTTGCTCTTCGTCGCAGCAGTATCGGCGGAAATTCGATCCCTGACTCCGGGCGACCGTCTTTATGGCATCCTGCCAATGTCCCACGCGGTTGGGCTCTCTGTGGTTCTCTTGGGTTCGTTGTTGAGCGGCGCGACGCTTTATCTTGCGTCACGTTTCCAACCTGCAGCAACCCTCGCTACGCTGGCAGAAGATCACCTGACGGTGGTACTGGGCGCGCCCTCGATGTTCTCTCTGCTTGCCGAGTACGCGAAGTTGAAAGGCTTGCAGTCACCTGAGTTTCCCGCGCTTCGCATCATTTCATCTTCTGGCGCGCCGCTGCAGGCTGCACTCAAAGCGCAGGTGGAGAGCCTGTTTGGCATGACTCTGTACAACGGCTATGGCGTTACGGAGTGCTCTCCGAACGTTTCCCAGGCTGTGGTCGGAGAACGACGGACGGATACATCGGTGGGCAAAATTCTTCCGGGAGTGGAAGTACAGCTCGTCGGTTCCGATCTGAGGCCGGTGCCTGAAGGAGAGGTCGGCGAATTGTGGGTGCGCGGTCCCAATGTCATGAAGGGCTATTATCGTGCGCCTGAAGAAACGGCTGCCGCGATTAACTCCGAGGGATGGTTTAATACTCGAGACCTTGCTCGTCTGGAAGATGGATATCTGTTTATCGTTGGCCGGACCAAGGAATTGATAGTTCGCTTCGGAGAAAATGTCTACCCGGGGGAAGTCGAAGCGGTGCTGAACTCGCATCCCGCCGTAGTGCGCTCGGCGGTCATTGGACGACTGGTCGAGGCGACAAAAGGCGGTGAGGAAGTCGTAGCTTACGTTCAGCTCGCGGCGACCTCGACCGCCTCAGAAGTCGACTTGGCGCAACACACCGCTCAATACCTCGTTCCGTACAAACGGCCGTCGCAGATTCTTATTGTGCCCGAGATGCCACTGACTCCAACCGGAAAAGTCATCAAGGGCGAACTCACTAAGACGCTCCAAACGTCATCTGTACGCTAGTTCCGCGTCGCCCAGCCTGCATCGAATCCCGCCCATAGCACCTTCCCGAAATCATCGAGCGCAGTAACCCGAGACTTTCTAAACCGGTCCAGGGCCCTGAACGAGCCCGTTCTGATTTCCATCAAGTCCTCCTGGCCTACCGTTTGTCCACACTTGTCTTCGCCAGTAAACTGGATTCATATCGTGCGATAGCTGCATCCATCGATTCCCGCAGAGCGGCGGCCAAATGGCCCACAAATGGTTCGACCAACATGCTGGCGGGGTTCACTGGGAGAACGATGACATCTTGTCCCTCTCCGGCCAAACGGTCCCATTTCAGGTCCGGCTTGCGAAAGATCCGATACTGTTTCGATGGGCGAAAGTCCGTCACCTTACCGGGGTAAGGTTTGGCAACATACTGGAAGCAAGCTTGGTCGTTCGCTTCCCAAACCCGTCCAAGTAGAAACGATAAGGATGCGCCGCTACTCGGATGGTCGGTGAACCTGGCTAGCAGCCTCCCTCGCCACACCGGAATTCGGCTGCGCAGTATTCCCACCTTTTCTCGCAGGAAGTTGGATCGGTCCCTAGAATTAAGACTCAGGAAGCTGGTTGCGTGAAAGACCAAACGCTCGTAAGCGAGGGCGCCTTTACTCAAAAACGTGAGGGGGATTCTGGACCAGTTCATCGTATCGAACAGAGCAAGCAAGGCGACTTGCTCTCCATCCGCTTGGAGTTGTTGCGCCACTTCGTACGCGATTGTGCCTCCACCGCAGTAGCCGCCGAGAAAATACGGGCCGTCAGGTTGGATTTTCCGAATGTCTCGAATGTAAACCGCGGCCATTTCTTCGACCGTTGTAAGCGGCGGCCGTCTGCCATCTAGTCCCTGAGACTGCAAACCATAGAACGGTTGGTCCGTTCCGAGGTGCCGCGAAAGATCGCGATAGATAAGAACGGTTCCTCCAGCCCCATGCATACAAAATAACGGAGGCCGCGATCCCGATGGTTGGATGGCCACCAATGGCGACCATCCGGAGGAAGAGACTTCACCACGGAGAATCTGGGCAAGCTTTTCGATGGTAGGGGCTTTATAGAGCGTAGCGAGGGGCAAGCGTCTCTTGAGGAGTCGTTCGATCTCGGCGATGATGCCAACTGCCAACAGCGAGTGCCCGCCCAGATCAAAGAAGTTGTCGCGAATATCGATACTTCTGACTCGCAGGATTTTGGACCAGATGTCGACGAGCGTGTGCTCGATTGGATCGCGAGGAGCCGCGATTTCCCCTGACAACTCGACGCGCTCCTGATCTGGCGAAGGCAGGGCGTTTCTGTCGATTTTGCCGTTCGGCGTCAGGGGAAGTTTCTGCAGGACTACGAATGATGAAGGAACCATGTAAGCGGGGAGTTCGTTGGACAGGTGGGCGCGAAGGTCGCTGATCACAGGCGCGGGTTGGGCTGGCTGCGGTTCGACGTAGGCTACCAGGATTCTGTCGCCGTGGGAGTTGTCGCGGGCCATCACCACACAGTGGCCGACTGCTGGGTGCCGGGCAAGCGATGATTCCACTTCGCCCGGCTCGATGCGGAATCCCCTAATCTTTACCTGGTTGTCCGCGCGGCCCAGACATTCCAGGGTTCCGTTCGGAAGCCAGCGCGCGAGGTCGCCGGTGCGATACAGCCGCGCGTTCGGATCGAAGGGGCTCTCGACAAAGCGTTCCGCTGTCAGTTCCGGGCGAGCAAAGTATCCCCTGGCCAAACCTGATCCGCCGATATAAAGCTCGCCGACAACGCCCACCGGCTGCAGTTGGCGATGACGGTCCAGAATGAACAACTGGGTGTTGGCGATAGGCCGACCTATGGAAACTGGCCCATCCGCGGTGGTCACCCGGTGTATGGCGGACCAGATCGTGGTCTCGGTCGGGCCATACATGTTCCATAACTGGGCGCAGCGGGGCAGCAGCGCTTGCGCCAGCTCCGCGGACAGGGCCTCACCGCCACAGAGCAGTTTCATGTTCTTGGAGCCTTCCCATCCAGCTTCGACTAACGCCCGCCAGGTGGCGGGCGTTGCCTGCATCACCGTACATTTCGATTGGCGGATTCGTGGCATCAGCCGTCCGGGATCGTAGGTGTCCTCGCGGCTGGCTATCACGGCAGTGCCGCCGCTGACCAGCGGCAGATATAACTCCAGGCCGGCGATGTCGAACGACAAGGTGGTTACGGCCAAGATCCTATCCTCTGAGGTAAAGCCGGGCTCGCGCTGCATGGAGCGAAGGAAGTTAACGACAGCCGCGTGGGGAATGGCCACGCCCTTGGGCTTCCCGGTGGACCCGGAAGTATAGAGTACGTAGGCGAGGTTTTCCGGCTTGGGCCGAGGTAAATTGGTTTCGGTTCCGTCCTGGAGGGCGATTGCGTCCCAGTCCGCATCCAGATGCACGATCGACGGCGGGCGCACAGATAGGCTCTGATCCAACTGGCGATGGGTGACGAGCACACGCATGCCACTATCCTCGATCATGTAGGCCAGGCGAGCATGAGGGAAGGCCGGATCCAGCGGGACGTAGGCGCCGCCCGCCTTAAGAATCGCCAACAGAGCCACAACCATCTCCAACGAGCGCTCCACACATAGCCCCACCATAGCCTCCGGCCCCACGCCGAGGGACTGCAGGTGATGCGCCAGCTGATTTGCTCGCTGATTTAGTTCGCGGTAGCTGAGACGATCGGCTTCATATTCAACGGCGACAGCGTCAGGGTTCCGCTGGACCTGGGCCTCAAACAACTCATGAAGTAAAACGTCCCCTGGGTCAGCGACGCTCGTTGTGTTCAACTCGATTAGTAGACGCCGTTCCTCCGCAGTCAGGAGCGGGAGTTCGGAGATACGACAGTCAGGATCGGCAACCACGCCTTCGAGCAGAATCTGGAAGTGACCGAGCATTCGCTCGATCCGATCAAGGTTGAATAAAGCAGTGTTGTATTCACAGATAAATTTCAGTCCTTGTGGCTCTTCCAACGCGAACAGGGTCAGGTCGAATTTCGATGTCCCGCTGTCGATCATTTTTCGGTCGTTTTGCAGACCGCGCAGGCTCAAGGACTGCATTGGCGTGTTGAGCATCGACAGCATCACCTGGAACATCGGACTGTGACTGGCATCGCGCTTCGGATTTAATATTTCTAAAAGTTCTTCGAAGGGCAGATCTTGGTTCGCGAACGCGCCTAAGGTGGTTTCCTTTAGCCGGCGCAAGAGTTGTCGGAAAGTCGGAGCACCGGAGAGATCGGTTCGCATGACTAGCGTGTTCGCGAAGAATCCGATCAAGTCCTCGATCTCAGTTCGATTTCGGCCGGCAATAGGTGTCCCAACCAAGATGTCGTCTTGTCCCGTGTATCGGTGCAATAGCAACTGGAAAGCTCCAAGCAATGTTGCGAACAGGGTGACGCCTTCGCGCTGGCTCAGGATCGTCAGTGCGTCTGTTAGTTTTCTGGATAGCACGGAACAACAAATCGATCCGTTATAGCTCTGGACGGCGGGACGGGGGCGGTCAGCGGGGAGTTCTAGTACCGGCAGGCTGCCAGTCAACCTTTCTCGCCAATAGTTCACTTCCTTCTGCAGAATTTCTCCCTGCAGCCACTGTCGTTGCCAGGCAGCGAAATCAACATACTGAATGGCCAACTCAGGCAGGGGCGAGGCCTTTCTTCCCTGGAGAAAAGCGTCATACAGCGCCGCCAGCTCTTCGCCGAACACTCCGTACGACCACCAGTCGAAGGCGATGTGATGGAAGTTGAGCAGAAGCACATGCTCGTCTGGAGCCAACTTCAACAGCCGAGCTCGAATCAGAGGCGCCTTTTCGAGGTCGAACGGTTGCTGAGCATCACGTGATGTCAGGCCCGCAAGAGCATGCTCCCGCGCTGCTTCTGGGAGAGCCTGTAAATCGACCACCGGGAGCCGTAATGGTACCGGCGGAGCGATCCTCTGGACAGGACGTCCATCGGCTTTGAGATAGTAACTTCTTAACACTTCGTGGCGTCGCACGACTTCACTCATGCTCCACTCGAAGGCCCCCACGTCAAAATGGCCTTTGAAGTCGTGGCGGACGGGGAAGTTGTACGCGGCGCTGCCAGGCTCCACTTGATCGAACAACCACAGTCCCATTTGCCCGAACGAAAGCGGCAGCTCGTTTTCGCTAGGTATGCGCTTCAGGCGGGGCGCCTTCGAGGCACCTTCCTTCTCAAGCAGCCTAGCTAATAAGGCGAGCTTCTGCTCGGAGAAACCGCGGCTCTTGAATGAATCCTTACTCATGACCCTCTGACGCCGATCTCACTTTGTACGCAAACTACGAGCCACTTCGTCTTCGGTCATGCCCTCGATCTGCTGCAACAGGACAGCGGTCTTTTCGGTCAGACCCGGCTGTGCCTCGTGCTCGATCAAGTAACGTGCAAGTTTCTCGATGGTGGGGGTATCGAACAATAGGACTGCAGGTAGATCAATCTGAAACATCTGACTTAGCTGAGAAACTATCTGAGTGGCTACGACAGAAGCACCGCCCAGTTCGAAGAAATTGTCCTCGATGCCAACTTTCTCTACCCCCAAACTCCCGGCCCAGATTGTTGATAATACCTCTTGCAAGGCGGTTTGGGGTGCCACCTGAGCATCGGGCAACTTAGGCAACTCGCTAGGGGCTGATTCTTTCAATAAATCAAGGCTGGGTTCTGCGTTAGCGTTCTGGTCTTTATAGGGATTCTCACTACCCATCTGGTCCGACCTCCGATTTCACTGCTAAGTCTGACGTTCGCCCTCCGGCGATCCAAGGGGCCTGTTAAGAAATTATTTCGATGCATGTCGTTTGTCGCCATCAACGAGCATAGTCGGCTTTACGAAGCAAGATTTCACGAGCAGGTCGGGACGCACGGCCAAATCGCCCTTCGAACCGGTCAAAATAGAGTCCGGCAAACCGGTCGAAACTGAGTCCGGCAAAAGGAACGACTAGAGCTATTAAGGGGAGAGGCAGACGCCGACACTCGATCGTCAGGACTAGGGTCATTATACAAGAAAATTTAGCAATCTCAAATCGCAACCACCTCGCAAATGTGCATGGACCAATGTTCTCTGGGAAATCTGCAAGAATTCTAAGGAATCCGCAACTAGCTTGGGGAATTGGACCCAGCCAGGAACCCACCGTCTAGAACCAGGGACTGGCCCGTCATGAAAGATGCGCGGTCTGAGCACATCCATACCACGGCCTCGGCGATTTCTGTCGGCGCCGCAAGACGACCGACAGGATGGCAACTAAGAACGTATTTGTGAACCGAAGGAACGCGAAGGGACCGATCGGTCATCGGTGTTTCGGTAAATCCAGGGCACACCGCGTTGATCCGAATCCCATTCTTAGCATTTTCCAGCGCAGCGGTCTTCGTCAGCCCGATCACACCATGCTTGCTCGCGCTATATGCTGCTGCGCCTAGAGCACCGACCAGGCCCATAATCGACGACATGTTCACAATAGCTCCGCTGCCGCCCTGCTTCAGCATCTGACGGATTTCGTACTTCAGGCAGAGCCAGACGCCTTTCAGATTGATGTCGATGGTCCGATCAAAGTCGTCTTCGGATTGTCCGATAATGGGCGCCAAGACGCCCTCGACTCCGGCGTTGTTGAACGCGACGTCCAAGCGGCCAAATCTCTCGACTGCTTTCTGAACGAGCGCATCAACTTCGGACGCTTTCGAAACGTCGGTTTTCACGAAGAGACCATCGGCGCCTGCGGCCCGGACCAGTTCGATGGTTTCCAGGCCTTCCAGTTCGCGACGGCCTGCCACCACAACCTTGGCCCCTGCCCTAGCGAAAAGCACGGCGGTTTCGCGGCCAATACCCGACGTCCCGCCAGTTACGAGCCCGACTTTGCCTTCCAATTCCGTTGACATAGTATTTGTGTAAAGCTTCTGTCAAACAACCTTCAATGAGAAGGCGGGCGAGCGTCAAGTGTGTTTTTGTCCTTCCTCTGGTAAAGGGAGGAGCCGTTCGACGCGTGCAGACATCGAATTCATAGGGGAACTGAGGATGGGAAATGGTCACGAAGTCGACAAGCTAGTTGGCACCTGGAAACTGGTGTCCGCATCGACCACAACTTCCGCCGGGGAGCGGAGCGAAACTCCCTACGGTCCAAGTCCAGAAGGTCTGCTCACCTACACGGCGGATGGCAGAGTGATCGCCATGATCAGCCACGGCGGGCGAAAATCGCTCTCCACTCTTGCGAAGCCGGAAGAACAGGCTGAGGCGTTCAAGACATTTCTCGCCTATGCCGGACGCTACAGGCTCAGCGGTGACGAGGTTATTCACTCCGTCGAAATCTCATCGATCCAGAACTATGTAGGTAGGGATCTGGTCCGCAGCGTCAAATTTCAAGGTGATCGGATCATCTTAGTTACGCCGCCAACGCCAGTGGGCGGGAAAAACCAAACCTTTGAATTGATTTGGAGACGCCTGTCGATCGTCTCCTGATGAGCGATTCACAGGACCGTGGAGATGGTTGGTTTCGATGTTAAACTAAGCCGGGCAAATTGCCGGTTTCTTCGTGTGTGAAACTCCGATCCGTGAATAGGTGAAGGTTGTCCAAGGTTATTGTTCCGCGCAAGAAAATCATTTTCAGTGACGAGGTCCTGCAGGATCCGTATCCGACTTACGCCCGCTTGCACGAAGAAGGTCCGTTGCATTACTTGGATGTTGACGGCAAATGGGCCTTATGGTCGCTGGTCGGCCATGCCGAGTGCTCGGCGGCCGCTAAAGACCCCAGATTTTCCGCAAAACGCGCGCAGCAAATGCTCTTGTCGCTTCCGCTCAGTAGCCAGTCTGAATTCAGCGAACTGGCGCGCATGATGGGATTGTGGCTAATTTTCATGGATCCACCGGAGCACACCCGGCTCCGCAAGCTTCTCAATAAGGGATTCTCGCCTGCTGCGGTCGAGGGCCTGCGTCCGCAAGTCGAGGCCATCGTTGACCGAATGCTAAAGCCCCTACAGCATGGTTCTGAAATCGAACTGATGCGCGAGTTCGCAAATCCCATGCCCGTGCGCATTATTTTGGAAATGCTTGGCATACCACAGGAACTGCGTGACACCTTTGTCGATTGGTCGCGGGCCATCGCGGTGTTTCGTGGCAGTCCAGATCGGACGGTGGAGCAAGCACGCGCCGCGCAAGATGCTTTAATCGCATTGACAGACTTTTTCCGAAAGACCGTAGCGGAACGGAGACGCAATAAAGGGACTGACCTGATTAGCCTTCTTATCGACATCGAAGAAGAAGGAGAAGTGCTAACTGAAGAAGAGCTTTATGCGCAGTGCATCGCGCTGCTTTTTGCTGGGCACGAGACGACTCGAAATCTGATTGGCAATGGAATGTACACGCTCCTTCGACACCCGGAAGAGACTGGGGAATTGCGCGAAAAACCGGAGATGATCCGCACGGCTGTCGAAGAGATTCTGCGTTATGAGAGTCCCGTGCAGTTCACGGCTCGCGTGCTCAAAGAAGATGTGGAGGTTTGTGGCCAGCGCGTACCGAAGAAATGGTCGATGCTATGCATGCTCGGCGCCGCCAATCGGGATCCAAAAAGATTTAAAGAACCAGATCAACTGGATCTGAAGAGGTTGAACAATCAACATTTGGCGTTCAGCGCTGGCCCCCACGCATGCATTGGAAGCCAACTTGCGCGTTTGGAGGGGCAGATTGCCCTTCTCAATCTGGTGCAGCGTTTTCCGAAAATGAAGCTCAGTGGCCCGCGACCAACGTGGGCTTCCACATTTGGGTTCAGGGGACTTGAAGAGTCTCCCGGTAGTTCTGTGAAGTTTGGTTAGGAGGTCAGGAACTGCGATCGGACGGTGACTGCCGTTCCTTACACTACGCCAGCAACACAGATAACCGGCGAAGACCGGCCATCACGTCGTTGAAACCCACGCCGAAGTCGATGAGACAAGCGATCTCGTCAACTCCATTCCCGTGCAGGCGCTCGGCTTGCTGAGCACATTGATCGAAAGTCCCAATAAAGCTCAAAGAGCTATTTAAGTTGTTACGCACTTGAAATTGAATCAGCTTTTCGGTTTCTTGTTCGCTGAGGCCAGAAAGTTCCGGCTTCACCCAACTCGTTTTCCGCAAAGAGCCTTGATCATCTCTCGTTCCTTCGGAATGATTTTTCTGCATCGCGATGTTGACTTTGAGATACTCAGCCATAGCCGGTTCGGCTATCGCTTTTAGAGCCTCCTGATTTTCCGCGACAAATGTATGTGCCATTAAAGTGATATGGCCTCGACGCCCATGATGCGTCTGAATTGCGTCTCGGTAGATTTTGGACTTGCGGACAAACTCTTTGAGGTCATGATTGAGTGAGAAATTTGCCGTGAGAACGCTGAAACCAAGCCTGCCGGCATTCAGAAAAGTATCATCCGATTGACCAGTTAGCCAGATTGGGAGTTCCGGTTGAATAGGCGCTGGTAGGATTTTGACCTCGGTTTTAACTCCCACCCCATTCGCCAATAACACCTTCTCGCCCCGCCAAAGCTTCCGGACCATAGCGATCTTCTGAAACATATCGTCGTAGCGATTTTGATACGTATCAGGGGAAAGAACAAAATCGTTTGCGTGCCACCCTGAAGCAGCCGCGATAGCCACGCGACCGTTCGAAAGATTGTCGATCATGGCCCACTCTTCGGCCACGCGTAACGGGTTCTGCAAGGGTAGGACAACGCTGCCAGCCCGAATGGAGATGCGCTTAGTTAAGACGGCGAGAGCCGCACCGGTAACGGAGGGACTTCCATACAGCCCTCCGAACCGCTGGAAGTGTCTTTCCGGCGTCCACACGGCGGCAAACCCATGCTCATCTGCGAACTTCGCGGACTCAAGTAGCATTTGATACTTACCGTTTTGCAGTTCCGCAGAGTCCGCGCTGAAGAAGAACAGGCTAAGCTGAGGTATCATTCGGAGTCTCTTTTGAGTTCAGAAGCACCAGCGATCATAAGCTCGGAAACTAACACAACGGCGATCCAAATCACAAACATGCAATTATCGATATGAGGGTGATCTGTACCGCGACGCAGGAAATGAGTGTTCTGGATATCAAGGCTTTTGAAGCAATTAATATGCGGATCGACCAAGTGCCAACGCGATCTGTACGCCACGGATTCTTCGGTAAGTTTTGAAAAGCACAGGCGGTGGTGGGTGTTGCTTCAATCTTTCCACATGTGAGAGATTCTCAATGTCGCAAGTTGGGAATTCGCCGTTTGAGGGGAAGAAATCAGTGCAGGTCGGCTTGAAATTCTGGGCGGTTTTCTTAATCGCCCCGGTCATGTTGTCGTGTTCGCGAACAGAGATCTCGGAAACGAAAGCGTCAGGTCACTGGGATCCGAAAGCCGCGGCTGCCTACCTCGATCAGCGAGAGATCGCCTGGATGGGCTGGCAGGGGGCCGCGCGGGATCATGGTACTTTCTGCATTTCATGTCACACGGCCGTGCCATACGCGCTAGCGCGGCCGGCGCTCCGGGGTTCTCTTGGCGAAAAAACGCTGTCCGTCACAGAACAGAAACTGCTCGATAACGTTACAAAGAGAGTGCGACTCTGGAAAGAGATAGCGCCATTTTACGGTGGAGAAGACTACTCCGACGCCAAGCCTGCCGAATCTCGTGGGACCGAGTCCGTCCTGAACGCTCTCATTCTGGCCAGTTATGACGGGTACGGTGGGCACCTGAGCGACACGACGCTGGCGGCATTCCGAAACATGTGGGCACTCCAGCAGAGCGAAGGTGCCGTTAGAGGTGCTTGGCCGTGGCTTCAGTTCGGCCAGGAACCATTTGAAGCGAAGGACTCGCAATATTACGGCGCCTGCCTTGCGGCGATCGCCGTAGGCATCGCGCCTGACAGCTATCGTTCGACCCCCGAAATTCAGGAGAAACTCACCCTCTTGCGCGACTATCTAAACCGAGAATATGCGAATCAGTCCACGATGAATCGTGTGGCACTACTGTGGGCAGCGGCGAAATGGCCCGGGCTCGTCGAGCCAGCGCGGCGACAGGAGATCATCGAAGATGTATTCGCGGAACAACAGGCAGATGGGGGTTGGAGGTTGTCGCCCCTCGCTTGGCCGAAGCACTCGGTGCTGTTGTCGTTCATTCGGACGCGGTGGCGGTCTGACGGAACGCGCCAATATGAAGGAAGTGACGGATACGCCACAGCAATGATTACATTCGCGCTGCTGCAG
>CAWDBM010000002.1:0-235263 GCA_963800565.1 uncultured Acidobacteriaceae bacterium | reverse complement strand
TGCCTGGGTCGGGTTCACGGGTGCAACCGGCGGCTCGGACGATTACCAGAGCATCCTGAGCTGGACATTCGCACCGCAGGGCCAGTCTCAGAGTTCGTCGGTCACGCCGACAACTCCGGCCACGTACACCTTCAACGGGGGTTGCAATTCCAATGGCAGCGGTTGCACAAGCGGCGGCTTCGATAACACGGTAGGGGAAAATCCTGGATCCAGCCTGACTATCAACAATATGGTGCTCACGCCGATCCCAATTATCGCTGGCTCAGGAACGAATGCTGAAGCAAATCAATCAGCCTGCAATGCCATCGTGGATGCACTCAACCCCAGCACCAACACTTCACCGTTCGTTAGCCCGAATTCCGTTCCGCCACAGACAGCTCAGTGTTTCGTGTATCAGAACGCCGGCGGCACGGGTGTCGACGCGCCGCTGATGTTCGCGGTCACATGCCCTCCGAACGGGATATGCGACACGACGCAAAATCAATTTTATGCGGCGCTTGCCTCCTATTTTAATTTCACTTGCACGGAGAACCCACCTCTCGTCGCTCCCACTTGCTCACCTGTAAGTTCGCCGTCCAGTTTCGGCAACTTCGCAAATCTGACGTCAACCACGGGCTACCCATCGGTTGGCTTTCTCCAAGGCGCAGGCCCCGATCCGAATAACCCCTGCAACCCGGCTACGGGCACTGGCGCGCTACCGCTGTTCCAGAGCAACCAGGTCGTCTCTTACAATTTAGGAGATACTAGCTCCGCTCCCGTTAAGGGCGGCAGCGGTCTCTTGACTTCGTGCTGGGTGGCAACGTATGACACGCCGGGTGTGATACCGACGGCTACCGTCAACTCAATCAACGGTAGCGCGCCCGTGAATGGTGCCGAATATCCGCAGAACTCAACTGTTCCCGCGAACTACACCTGCACTGCAGTGAGCACCGACCCCGACAGCATCCTAGACCCCAACGGCTACCCTGCAGCCGGACCGTATTTGACGGTTGGTGTCTGCAATGCGACCTCGGGTTTGACTGCAGGAGGAGGGTCGCCCACAAGCAGTTCCTGCACTGCTGCCTACCCGCCTGCGCTCAACTCATGCTCTGGCACGATCAATCTCGACACGAGTGAGACAGGCGCGCATAACCTCACTGTAGACGCGGAGGACTCCGCAACGAACACTGCTGCGTCAACGGTGACTTACAACGTGCAAGGGAATTCGAACACAACGATCACTTCCAGCGCGGATCCGTCCGTCTATGGCCAATCCGTTACCTTCACCGCCACGGTAGGGGGAGCGAGTCCGACCGGGACAGTGACGTGGAGCGCGGGATGCGGCATGACCGCGGTATCGGCTGGAATAGCGACGTGCACCACCTCCAGCCTCGGGGTCGGCACGTACACAATTACGGCGAACTACTCTGGCGACAACAGCAATAGCGCAAGCCTCGGAACGCTGGTTAGCCAAGTGGTCAACCCGGCGAGCACGACTACGGCCGTCGGTTCCAGTCTGAATCCTTCGCTTGCTGGGCAATCTGTTACCTTCACCGCGACAGTGGCGGTGGTATCGCCTGGAGTGGGGGCTCCGACCGGGACAGTGGCATGGACCTCGAATACGGGATGCGGTACGACCGCGGTGTCGGCTGGCATCGCGACGTGCACCACCTCGAGCTTGGCAGTGGGTACCGACACGGTTACCGCAAGCTACAGTGGCGACACCACTCACGCCGTAAGCGCAGGGTCGGTGAGTGGCGGCGAAGTGGTGAGTCTGGCGAGCACCACTACGAAGGTCACCTCCGGCACGAATCCTTCGAACTCGGGCCAAGTCCGTTACCTTCACCGCGACAGTGGCGGTGGTAGCACCCGGAGTGGGAACTCCGACCGGGACAGTGGCATGGAGTTCGAATACGGGATGCGGCACGACCGCAGTGTCGGCTGGCATAGCGACGTGCACCACCTCCAGCCTGCCCGGTGGGTACCGACACGGTTACGGCAAACTACAATGGCGACGCTACCCACGGAACAAGCGCGGTTCGGTGAGCCAGGTAGTGAACAACATCCTGACGGTCACGCCAATGAGCCTGACTTTCGCTACGACTACGACACCGTTGTATCCGGGGCAAATTGGCCCTTGCGCATCCGCCAACGGCTACTGCCAGATCACTGTGACGAACCCGGGGTCTTCGTCGATCAAGATTTCGAGCATAACGATCGGCGGTACCAACAGCAATTACTTTGGCGACCTTGGCTTCTTTTGTAGTGGGTGGTCGCAAAAGGGGGGCACACTGGCTGCGGGGGCGAGTTGTCCGATTTACGTCGACGCGTGGCTGGTTCCTGCGCCCCCAGTCACCTCGGCAAGCCCCTTCATCGCGACCGCCTATATCGCCATTACCCCCCAGGGAGGGAGCGCGATAGACGTGCAACTGACAACCTATGTGATCAATCCGGTGGCAAGCTTTAGCGCGACAGGCTTGAGCCCAGGCAAGCTCACTTTCCCAACGACGACAAAAGGTAAAAGCAGCCAAGTCGCGATCACGGTTAAGAACACCGGGACCACACC
This sequence comes from uncultured Acidobacteriaceae bacterium, assembly GCA_963800565.1. GTDB lineage: Bacteria > Acidobacteriota > Terriglobia > Terriglobales > Acidobacteriaceae > Acidiflorens. Next base: position 232,718 of record CAWDBM010000002.1, on the reverse strand, counting down.
GCTGATTTTCGCGAATCCAGCGATCAGCGGCGTAAGCGCGCCGTTCTCGGCGATCACCACTTGTTCTGGCGACACCGTCCAGGCCAACAGCACCTGCACGATCACCGTAACGTTTGCTCCAACCGCAAATGGGACGTTTACCGGCACGCTGAAAGTCTCGGACAATGGACAGAACAGTCCGCAGGCCATCTCGCTGTCGGGCACGACATAACTTACGACCTGGATGATGGCGTGGGCGCATTGCGCTGAGCTCTCATAAGGGCGGCCACGGGCTTCTGGTGCAGTACCGTATCAGAAGCTTGTGGCGAGGGTCGAAGCTTTCGTGAGAACGCGCTAGAACGCCAGAACGCTAGAACAGAGGCAACTGAGAAACGAGTGCCGGTGCATGCCGGCACTCTTTTTTGTTGATCGAAACCCCGGCCAGGTGCCCCATTTCTCGCGCTCTTGCGAGAAGTGGGCTTTTCGCCGCCACCCTCCCGACCCTCAACCAGCGTTCTGTCGAATTTTCTCCTCCCACCAATCCCAGTCGCCGGTCCAAACCAATCCCGCCTCTCTGTAAGCATTGGAGTGGTAATGCGAAGACACGCTGCTGTGACGGACGAATTTTGGAACTAACCTCGGGTTATCGTGGGCTGTAAGCCAAAAGCCCCACTTCTCGCAAAGAAGCGCGAGAAATGGGGCACCCAGCCTTTCCTCAGCTCCAGCGTATATTTCGTTTAGCTTTTCCCGGCTTGCGACCAGTGGGTGGAGTCGTCGTACATGAGTTTCAGGTCAGAGCGCTGCAGTAACTTCTCCGCGCCGGCATCTTTTCTCATCGCATCCAGCGTACGGATCACCGAGCGGTAATGATCCTGGGCTTCGGTATTGTTGCCGGAATCTCGCGCGATGGTGGCTAACAGGTAATGCGCGTGTGCGCTCAGCGGCTGCTGTCCAAATTTGTCCGCAAGCAGCAAAGCGCGCTGCAGTTCCTGGCGAGCATGGGCATCGTCATGGCTCTGCATCATCGCCTCCGCCATGAAAATCGAGCATTCCACCGAAGAGTATTTCAGGCTCAAATCATCCGCCTGCTGGATCAGCTTACGAAGGTCTGGAATGGCCTGGCGCCCGCGCTTTTCGCTAACCTCAACTTCGGCGAGGCCTATATCGGCGAGCAAAATCCGTTGCGGGTCCTTGCTGCGCGCAGCAGCCTGCGACGACTGCTCATAGAGGGAATGAGCAGCCTTGAAATCTCCCTGATAGAAGAACGCGTCACCCTGGAATGCTAACGTCTGCGCAATCAATCCGTCGTTCTTCAGTTCGTGGGCCAGGCTGAGCGCTTCGTCCAAAGAGCTCTTGGCTTCGTCTCCGCGGCCGGCGAGGATGAGCGATTCTCCGTAGCTCCCGAGAATTTCAGGCATCCAAAAGCTTTTTTCCTTAAGATCACGCAGGGTTTTGAGAGCTTCTCCCTTGGAGTTGATTGCCGCGCCGAACCGTCCCTGATAATCAAACAAAGCGCCCAAAGCGTAGGACACGAGAGCCGTACCCTTTGGGTCGTTCATGCTGCGCCTTAAATCCAGCGCACGCATGTAATAGGGAATAGCCTTATCGTACTGCCCCATACTCGACAGAACCTGACCTAGGTTCTGGACTGCCTCGACGATCCCCTCTGGCACTTTCGATTTTTCGCGCAGCTGGAGCACCTGCTGGAAATAGGTAAGAGCGTCGTCGTATTGACTCTTTTCGGAGTACACAGCTCCGATGTTGTTCAGACAGGTAGCCTGCAAACTTTCATTGCCGATGTCGCGCTCCAACTCCAGGGCTTCCTTGTACATCTTGAGCGCCTGATCGTGGTCGCCGCGATCGTCGGAGAAATTGCCCAGATCGATCAGTGTGTCGCCGAGGCCGCGCTTGTCGCCGATTTCACGCCGAATCTGCAGCGCCTCCTGGAAGTTGGAGAGAGCATCTTTGCTATTGCCGAGAGAAGCCTGGGCCCGGGCGATCGTGTTCAGGCTGAGGGCAAGACCACGCTTGTGATCGAGGTGGCGCCAGATTGTGATCGCCTCCTGCTCGTTGCGCAGAACCTCCTGAGGCTTGCTCAAATTTCTGTAAGCTTGCGCCATCAGGTGCAGACTGGTGGCCTTTTGTTCCTGGTTGTCCCTTTGCACAGCCAGACTGTAGGCACGGTTCAGCGGATCAAGACTGCCTTGGGAATCGCCGCTCTTGATTTCGACAGCGCCGAGATCCAGAGTTGCGGCTACGTCCTTCGGGTTGGAGGCCAGGATTTTCTGGTAATAGTCGCGGGCCTTCACGAGATCACCGGAATCCCGGTACAGGCTAGCGAGCGCCGATTGCACGTCAGAGTTACCGGGAGAAACCTTAGCTAGATTCTCATAAGCCTTTATGGCTTCGGGATAGTTATTGACCACCTGCAATTCGATGGCAGAAATCAGGTACCTCTCTGCTTCAGGCAGGTTCTGGCTCAGATCCACGGCTTTCTTGGCGGACTGTTCCGCTTCGTAGTCATAGCCCAAACTGCCATAGGCCTGTGCCAGCCTGGAAAACGCGAGAGCAAAGGTGGGATCTTCCTTAGTCGCCGCATCGAATTGCTTCTGTGCTTCCAGGTTCTTCCCCTCGCGCTGCGACGCGATACCCTGATCGTAGTCGCGCAACGCAACAATCGACTTTGAGCTGGGCTGAAAAGAACTGGCCCTGAGTTCCTTAAGGACGTCCTGTGGAAGGGCAAGTTTCTGGCGGATGGATTCCGCCAGGCGATCAATCGCGCCGGGAATCTCCTTTTCGCTTTGCACGTCGATTTTGAGCGGAACCAGGCTGCCGTTCTTAATGTCCTGAAGCGTGGCGTCAATCCGGATCTGGTCGCCGAACTTGGCATACTGCCCCCAAACTACGCGATCGGCGTTGCTGAAATCAGCCACACGGCGGATCGTTGTCGGGTCGAGCACAGTTGTGGACGAAATTTGCAAGTCCGTGAATATCTGGTGCAGATTGTTCGGACTGACGGTTCGCAATCGTGCGGACTGGCCAACATCTGTGCTCAGCATGTCGGCCATGCTGGGCCCGAGCCAATCGAGATTCGGATCTCCCGAGGCATTGCGGAACGGTAAAATCGCCAGCGACATTGCTGGCGCGGCAGGAACCGATCTTGCGATGGGCAATGACTTGACGAGACGGTCGCGAAGCATGTACCCAGTGACCGCCAGCGCAAGAGCAGTCACAATCCCCGTAATCAGTGGCCACGGAAGCGTCCGTCCCCATGGCTTGACGCTCGCGTCGAATTTGATTGTGCCGGCTGCTCTCTTATCTTTCCACGTGTTGAGGTCCGCCTGTATGTCCCGGACATTCTGATATCTCAGGTTCAAGTCGCGTTCGAGGCACTTGCTCACGATTCCGCTCAAGGCCCCGGGAATCTGAGCGTCAACATCGGAAACGGGAATGGCGCGTTCCTGAGTCCGTTTGATGAGGCTGGCGAGAGCGCTCTCGGCCGCGAATGGGCCTTTGCCCGTCAGCATTTCGTACAAGATCAGTCCGAGGGCGAAAATATCTGAACGCTGATCGAGATCCTTGGCGAGCGCTTGCTCCGGCGACATGTACTCCATGGTGCCGACGATGGCGCCGGTTTGCGTCATCCCGTCACCTTCGAGGGTGCGGGCCAAGCCGAAATCCATCACCAGGATTCGGCCGGTGCCGTCCTGCATGATGTTTTGTGGCTTAAGGTCGCGGTGGATCACTCCGACGGAGTGCGCCGCATCCAGAGCCTGGCACACCTGCTGAATGACGTCGACCGCTTCCTCTGGAGTAAATTTCTTTTTCCCGCGGATGAGGGCCCGCAGATCTTTGCCCTCGATGAACTCCATGGTGATGAACTTCACGCCCTCGGCTTCGCCGAGATCGTAGATGCGGATCACGTTGCGGTGCGTCACTTGGTGAGCGAGCAGCAACTCCTGCTTGAACCGGGCCAGGATCGACGGGTTCGAAGCCAGTTCCGGCCGGATGACTTTCAATGCGACGAAGCGGTCAAGTTCTCGGTCGGCGGCCTTGTACACGGCGCCCATGCCGCCCTCGCCGAGCAGTTGGAGGATTTCATATCGCCCACCCAGGACGTCGCCGATTTCCAATACGGCGGCGCTGGCAGGCGAGCTAGAAATTCGGCTGGTTGGTGATGGCGGCGGAGTCCGGCGAAACGAAGTTCCCGGCGCAATCGTAGCGTCACTGTCTGCAAGCGTGGCTTCAGGATCGCTCGCTTTCGGGAAAGGGCCGGCTAGCGTGGCGCCGTCCTCAGAAGGAACGGGAACATTGCTGGAGGAACTCTCACCTGCGAACGGAGTCCTGACACCGGGAGCCGCGGGCTTCCTGGCAGGAGGTTTTTCGTCTGGCCGTGATCGAGAATCATCCATGTTGCGTATAGGAGCCGCTCGGAGATATTGAACAAAGACCCGCCGAATGCAGGGGAGGCACCTGCGGGTACTTCTCAGTGCAGGAAGTATATACGATTATTTAAGTTGCCGGTAATTTCTCAGGACATGCTTAATCAGACGTTTGGATCCCCCGGTAACCCGTCTCAAACGTGCCCTCAAAGCCGATGTTAAGCTGAGCAACCTGTGGATAGGCCGCCCTTCGGATTCGATATGTTACAATACTTACAAGAGTTACATCTTGAGGATTGCCATGAAATCAACCCATTCGATGGTCATTAGCATGCGCCTGCCGGCGGAAAGCGGAAAGCGTCTCAAACGCATGGCGAATCGGCATGGCTGGACCGCCAGCGATGCCAGTGCACGCCTGGTCGAGGAAGGCTTGCGCCGGTCGGAATTCGGATTCATCGACTTTCGCGATTCGCCGGCGGGCCGGCAAGCCTGCTTGCAAGGGAGCACGCTCGCGGTATGGGAGGTCATGTTGCTTGTCAAGAGCTATAAAAAAGATGTGTCGGCGGTAGCGGGACATCTCAAGTGGCCAGAAATGAAAGTCCAGGCGGCGGTCAACTATGCGGCGGCGTTTCCCGAAGAAATCAACGAGGCACTGGCTGAGAATGGAGCGACGGATTTCGAAGTGCTGAAACGCATGTTGCCTCAGGCCGCCGAATTCGTTCCCAACAAAGCGGCGAAAAACGCAAATGCTCAAACTGCTTCTCGATGAGCATATCTCACCGGACGTGGCGAAGGGTCTGCGACGACGTGATCGCGCGATAGAGGTTCACTGTCTGGTGGAATGGGAAGATGGGCGGTTCCTAGGACAAGAGGACTCCATTTGTCTGCGAGAAGCCGCTGCCCAGCGACTAACGCTGGTTACGTATGACCGGAGGACGATTCCTCCCCTGCTGAAAACCTGGGCCGAAGTGGAACGAAGGCACGGCGGGGTGATTTTCGTTGACGAAAAAACAATTTCGCCCGCGGATATCGGCGGTTTGGTATGGGCTTTGACGAGATTGGCACGAGAAACTGGGAATTGGGACTGGAACAATAGAATCTGTTTCTTGCGGCGGTGATGCCAATGCCTCGTTCGCGCCGACAACCGGATAGTCTGATCTTGTTCTCCACGGAGAAAGAAGTCGAAGAGCAGCGGACGGGAATTTTGGCCGGCGCCGTCAGGAATAATGGCTACAATCACCTTGTCTGAAGCCATACCCTCCCATGCCAGAAGGCCCTGCCGATAGCGTCGCTGAACTCCTGACGGGTCTGCCCGAGCGCACCTGCGAAGTGATTACTCGCTGGTCCGAGGAATCTCCGGATCATCCTGCTCTAGTCGAAGCATCCGGCACGTGGACTTATCGGCAGCTCGCGTCCGTTATTTCCGAGACGCAGAACTGGCTTCTTGAATTGGGGGTGCGGCCGGGCGATCGGGTCATGATCGTTGGGGAGAATTGCCGGGCATGCGTCGCGATCCTGCTTGCATTATCCCATGTCGATGCATGGCCGGTGTTGGTGAGTGCGCGCATGGCGGCGCGCGAAGTCGACGAGATTCGGGAGCACTGCGGCGCTCGCCGGGTGGTCTTTACGACGAGCGTGTCGGCGCAGGCGCGGGAACATGCCAAACGGCACGGTGCGGCCATTCAGGAAGGGACACCGGTTGGCGTAATCACGGTCGGACCACTCCGCGAAAACGTTGAGCCTGAGCCAGTCGACGCCGAGCCTGCGCGACGGGTAGCCGCGTTGATTTATACGTCGGGCACAACTGGACTACCCAAGGGTGTGATGCTAACCCACCGCAATCTGCTGTTCGTTGCTGCGGTGTCGGCGAAAATCCGCTCGCTCGTTCCAGATGACCGACTTTATGGCGCCCTGCCGATTTCGCATGCGGTGGGTCTCTCGGTCGTCCTTCTAGGTTCTTTACTTAGTGGTGCGACGCTGTATCTGGCGTCCCGTTTTGACCCGGTCACAGCCATTGGAACATTGGAGAAACAGCACCTGACGGTGGTTCTGGGCGCGCCGTCGATGTTCTCGCTTTTCACCGACTATGCGAAATTGAGAGGATTGCAATCGTTCCAGCTTCCTGACCTGCGTATCATTTCGTCTTCGGGCGCTCCGCTGCAGCCCGCGCTCAAGGCGCAAGTGGAGCGCCTGTTTGGCATGACGCTTCACAACGGCTACGGCGTTACAGAATGCTCTCCCAATATTTCTCAAGCGGTAGTGGGAGAGCACCGAAGCGACACGTCTGTGGGTAGGATTCTTCCCGGGGTTGAAGTTCAGCTGGTCGGATCTGATCAGAAACCGGTCCCTGATGGAGAGGTTGGCGAATTATGGGTGCGCGGGCCTAACGTCATGAAGGGCTATTATCGCGCGCCCGCGGAAACGGCTGCCGCCATCGATTCCGAGGGATGGTTTAATACTCGTGATCTCGCTCGGCTGGAAAATAGGTATCTGTTTATGATGGGCAGGACCAAAGAACTAATAATCCGCTTCGGAGAGAATGTCTATCCTGCCGAAGTCGAGGCGGTTTTGAACTTGCACCCTGCGGTCGTGGGTTCCGCAGTGGTTGGGCGGACGGTCGAGGGAGCGCATGGCGGAGAGGAAATTATTGCTTATGTGCAACTCGCGCCTACTTCCGCGGCTTCGGAAACTGACCTGGCACAACACGCCGCACGGCATCTCGCGCCCTACAAGCGGCCATCTCAGATTCTTCTCGTTGCCGAAATGCCGCTGACTCCAACTGGCAAAGTTATCAAGAGCGAACTCGCCCGGCTGGTTCCAGTCGCACGCACGCGCTAAACGGCGCTAAGTCGCCATGCTTCGCGAGGCGCTCTACAGGGGCACCTCAATCAGCGTCGGTCCTTCCGCTTCCAATCCCGCCCGTAGCGCTTTGCCGAACGCATCCAGCGTCGTCACTCGCGTGCCGGGTACTCCCATTCCCTTTGCTAAGAGCGTCCAGTCGAGATCGGGATGTCCGATATCGAAGAGAGCGTTTGCGCGCTCTCCTGGAGTGCCAACCCCTAAATAGGAAAACTCTCGTTTCAGCACGGCATAGCTACGGTTGGCGAAGACAATTGTCGTTACGTTGAGGCCCTCCCGCGCCATTGTCCAGAGGGCTTGCGCTGTGTACATGCCACTGCCATCGGCGCTCAGGCATAGGACTCGACGATTGGGACAAGCCACAGCTGCGCCCACTGCGAGGGGCAGGGCGATTCCGATCGACCCTCCAGTATTGGTGAGCCAGTCATGCGGCGGGGCTCCTTTGGTTGTGGCCATGAGTCCGCGGCCGGAGGTCATGGATTCGTCGATTACGATTACGTTTTCGGGCAGCAGGGCTCCGACGGCGGCGGCGACTCCCGGTAATGTGATCTCGCCGGCTGGCATCACGGGGCGTTCTGCTTTTTCTGCGGTCATCTCGTTGCCGCGTACTGAGAGTGCTGTCGCTAAAGCTTCGAGGGCCCCGACGTAATCCTCGCCAGGGCTTGCCAGAGTGTGGATCTGGCAGTCGGGTGAGGTCATGACGCTGCTCTTTCCCGGATAGGCAAAATAGGCGACGGGTGCTTTTGCGCCCAGTAAAATCAGTTGCCGAAATTCCTTGAATTGCTCGATTGCTGGTTCGAGAACGTACTGCACGCGCTCCACGCTCGGGAGGCCGGAGCCGCGTTGCAGACGCGTGATTGGGTAGGGAGCCAGCAATTTGGCGCCGGTCGCAGCGGCGATCCGGCCTGCGGTGATGAGACCTTTGCCATAGAGACCATTGCCTGCGATCAGGATTGCGGTTCGCGTGCCTGAACGGAGCATCGCGGCGGCACGCTCGACGTTTCGCACATCGGGCAGAGAAGGGTTCGGCAATGCGGGGATTGCGACTATGTTAGCGCCATCGCTCCACGCAACATCGGCGGGGACGATCAGCGTTGCGATCTGGCCGGGTGCGGTACGCGCTGCAACTACGGCTTCTGCAGCATCATGACCCACTTCAGACGAAACACGAGAGGTTCGCAACCACTTCGAGTAGGGGCGCGCTATGCCTTCTATGTCGGAGGTGAGCGGTGTGTCATAGTGCAGGTGGTCGGTGGCATGCTGCCCGACCAGATTGACGATTGGCACGTGTGCCCGACTGGCATTGTGCAAGTTGGCGAGACCGTTGCCGAGGCCGGGGCCCAGGTGGAGCAAAGTGCAGGCCGGCTTCTCCGCCATGCGAGCATAGCCGTCGGCAGCGCCTGTGACGACGCCTTCGAAGAGGCCGAGAACGCAACGCACTCCGGGAATCCGGTCGAGCGCGGCAACGATATGGATTTCCGATGTTCCGGGGTTGCAGAAGCAGCTGTCGACGCCTGCGGTCAGTAGGGTGCGTATGAGGCTTTCAGCGCCGTTCATGGGAGATCGTCCATAGTTTGAGAAGGCGGTCGATAGTGGCGAAGGAATGAGTATATCCAATGGTTGACAGAGAGACGCTCGCTTGCGGCGAGTAAAATTTGAATTATCCGGCTGTCGTTCAGGTGTTGCCGGCTCAGTTGGGAGATATTTTAGGCGACCGAGTAGATCTCAGATCATGAAATCCAGTGCAACCAAACTAGTTTTGCTTCTTAGCGTCTTGATCTGTGGCGGCGCGGCTAGCGCTCAAAAAGACCCGGGACCGCGTCCGGGTGCTCCTGGAGCCGGCGGCCCTTATCTTACCCTCAATCCTAACGAGCTTTCATTGTTCAGCCACGCTTTTCTGCGCTTTGCCAAGGCTGTCTCGGTTTCGGGAACCATTGAAAAAGGAAAAGGATTGGGGCCAACTTTCAACGGCAACTCTTGCGCCATGTGCCATGCGCAGCCAACGGCCGGCGGGAGCAGCACGGGGCTGACTTCGCGGGACGAACCGCATCCGAACCCGCAGGTAGCGCTGGCCAAGCTGGATGGAGCCAACAATTCGGCTCCGTCATTCATCGCCGTCCGTAGTCCGGTGCTGGTTGTGCGGTTCGTGCGAAAGCCAAATGGGTCGGCGGATGGCGACGTTCATGCCATATATACGATTGCTGGCCGCACCGACGCCAAGGGCTGTAATCTAGCGCAGCCGGAATTTGGCCAGCAAATGGCTGACAATAATGTAGTCTTCCGCATCCCAACACCGTTGTTCGGCTTGGGGCTGGTCGAGAACACGTCCGATGCTGCCTTGCGGGCTAACTTGGCTTCCACGGCAGTCGCGCGGTCCAAGCTTGGAATCGGCGGCAGGTTTAATGTCAGTTCGAACGATGGCTCGATCATGCGCTTCGGTTGGAAGGCGCAAAACAAATCGCTGCTGATGTCGGTTGCCGAAGCCGCCAATGTTGAGGAAGGAGTAACGAACGATCTTTTTCCGAATGAGCGCGATGCCGTGCCCGGCTGTGTGTTTAACGCAACGCCCGAAGATTCCAGCAATTTACTCAACCCTAATCCGCAGAGCCCGAACTTTGGAACGGCGCAGGGGACCGTTTCTGAGATGTCGTCGGACATCATAAATTTTGCCGCCTTCATCCGGTTGTTGGCGCCTCCGAAGCCCGCGCCTGCGACGCCATCCACGGAGAACGGCGCGGCGTTGTTCGAGCAGGTTGGCTGCGCTCTTTGTCACTCGCCAGTGCTGAAAACGGGTGCGTCAAACTTCGCGGCGCTAGGCGAAGGGACGTATCGGGCGTACTCGGATTTCGCTTTGCACCACATGGGACAAGGATTGGCGGACGGCATTTATCAGGTCGCAGCTGGAGCGGATGATTTTCGCACGGCTCCCCTGTGGGGTATTGGGAAGCGGTTGTTTTTTCTGCACGACGGGCGCACGTCGGATTTGCTGCAAGCGATTGAGGAGCACAGTTCTGGGTCGAAGGATGACAACTGCCAAGGCCATAACGATAATCGGCCTCCGAAAATTAGCTGCAGTTCGGAGGCCGATGGTGTAATTCGAAACTTTAAGATGCTGACGCCGGCACAGATTCAGGATGTTCTGAACTTTCTGCGTTCGCTGTAGGCCTGTGCGGGCTCAGTATTATTTGGGTAGTGTGACCTCGTAGACGACTCCGCTGTTGTCGGCGCCGCCGTATATGGTAGTGCCGTAGAGTTTCCCTTGCGTCAATATCAGGTTAGTGACCGAGTAAGTGCCGTCCGTACTGCCCGTAAAGGTGTAGAGCTGGCTATAGTTCCAGGTTCCCTCCGACGGCGACAACTCATAAACCGTTCCGGCGTTGTACTCACCGTCGCAGTGGGTCGATGCGTAGAGGTTGCCGGATGCGTCCAGGACCAGGTCGCGGAAAGTCCCTGAAATGCCCCAACCCGGCACGCTATAGATCGCGTTGAAAGTCCAACTGCCGTCTGAAGGGGTGAGTTCAAAAACCGTTCCACCTCCGTTCGATCCGCCCTCGGTGGCTGCACCGTAGAAATTTCCTTTCTTGTCGGCGATGAGGCCAGCATAGGGAACACCTCCGTCGTTTCCGTCCTGGAAATTGTGCAGGATATTTTCAGTCCAGTCGTTTGCGGCCACTAATTCAAATACTATGCCGTAGCCATATGCGCCCCCGGCAGCGGTCGTGCCGTAGAGGTTGCCAGCCGAATCGAAGCTGACGCCGCCGACCGGATCTGATCCGTCGCTGCCGGTTCCGAAACTGTAGAGCACCTTTTCGGCCCAGGCCCCGTCCTCCGTCTTGGGAACCACGAGTTCGAAAACCGTACCATTGCCGTTTGCGCCGCCATGGCTGGTAGTGCCGTAGAGATTGCCACTCGCGTCAAATGTCAAACCCGCTATGGGATCGGCTCCGTCCGTGCCTCCCGCGAAGCTATAAAGCACGCTTTCTTTTTTGCCAATAACCTCGAATACCGTTCCTAACCCGGACGAGCCTCCAGCGGTCGTTGTGCCGTAGAGGTGGCCGGACTTGGCCCTGATGACGGCTGCGTTCGGGGTCGCCCCATCATTGCCGCCGGTGAAGGTATGGAGCACCGTTAGCTCACCGCTGGCGGTTATCTTGAATACCACTCCGAGACCGGAACCGCCGCCCGAACTGGCGGTGCCGAAGAGAGCTGTTCCGTTTGTAGCGAAGCCGCTCATGGGATAGGCCCCGTCGTCTCCACCGGTGAAGCTGTGAAGAACGCTGAAGGTTTGAGCATGGGCAATAGCAGTAAGACAAAGCCCAAACATGCAAGCAAGCACAAGTTGTTTGCTGGGGGATATCAACTCAGGTTTCATGATCGCAACGTAACCTTTCGAGTTTAGTTTTGGGGGCTCGTAAAGGGCCGGCTCGTCGGGGAGAGACCTGACCGAAGTGTAGCAAGCTTCTTACGTGACAGGAGGGTTGTCAAGACTAATTAGGGCATGCTAGGCCAAAACAGGGCCAGAGGCTGGACCGCAGAGTTTCGCATCTCCTGGGGTGCAGAGATCGAGATGAGCAGGCTGCCGGCTACGTGCAGTTCGCTTCTCTCAGGAAACGAGAGATAGCCGACGCGAGGCTCTCGAAATGGGTTGTCATGATTCCAATATGATCGCCCGGCACGGTTGTGAGCTCAAGCTGTTGCGACAGATTTGACCAGAATGCGGCGGGGTCGGCAGGGAAGTCAGTAGGGATAGCAGCGCGGACGAAGTTTATTTTGCCGGGATAAAACCGGGGCTCGTAGCGTTCAAGCGCGCGGTAGGAAGTATCCCGGAAATGTCGCAGAGCTGGGGACGGCGATACTTCAACTGTGGTCTCAAACGGTGGAGGCACGCCGAGCCATTTTAGCCGTCGGGCGGCGCGGCGCCAGGTTTGCCGCATCGACAAACGCGCACGCTGTCCTCGCGAAAGTCTACTGGCGTGCGGGTAGGAGTCGAGCATAGCGAGTAGTCCGATCTTTTCCCCCTGGGCAGTTAATTGCTGCGCCATCTCCAGCGCGACTAGCCCGCCGAGAGAGAAGCCGATAAAGAGATAGGGGCCGTGAGGTTGTAATTGCCTTACGGCATCGACAGAGTAAGCGGCCATATCTTCGATACGGTCTAGCGGTTCTTCGATCCCGTCGATGCCCTTCGCTTGCATTCCGTGAATGGCGTGTTCGGTATTGATGTGTTTCACGACCTGATAAAAGTCGATGACGCTGCCGCCCAGACCGTGCGCGATGAAAACCGGTGGTTCCTTTGAGCCTGGCTTCAACTGAACCAGGCTCGGCACCGGCGGGACGATGGGCTGCTCCAGCAGGGCAGCCAGAGCGGCAATCGTCGGTGCATGGTAGATCATGACGGGCGGGAATTCGCGTCCGCAAGCCAGAGCGATTTCGTTAAAGAGATCGAGGGCCAAGGCGGAATCGCCGCCGAGGTCGAAGAAGTTATCGTCGACTCCAATGGTGGAGATTTGCAGGACGCGCTGCCAGATGGGAGTTAACGTCTCAACCATCGACGATGTGGGGGTCGGTTTCACGCCGCACCTCGGAGCGCAAAATCCGGTTGGGCGAAGCCAGGGCGGGCGAACTCCGGTTGCGCGAACGTGCGCGCTAGATTTCCGCGGCGCAATTTTAGTTCGGAGATCATCATGAGTGTGCGAACGCCCAGTATAGTTCTCGAGCCTTCGTATAGAGTGGACCGAACGGAAGGGTGCGATTGCCGATCCGGGTTGCCGGAACGACTTTGGAATAGTTTCCGGTGGCGAAGATCTCGTCGGCGGTTTCGAAGTCGGCGTAGCCAAGAGTTTTCTCGACCACGGTCACGCCGCTCTGGCGTAGGAGCGCGATGACTCGCTGACGAGTGATACCGGCTAAGAAAGTTCCATTCGCTACTGGCGTAAAGACTACGCCATCTTTCCCCATAAAAATGTTGGATGTGGCAAGCTCGGCGACGTTGCCGAGCATGTCGCAGACGATTGCATTATCGAAGCCTCGCGACTGCGCTTCGAACAGGGAGCGAGAATTGTTGGGGTACAGACAACCTGCCTTAGCATCTACCGGCATGCTCTCGATCGTGGGCCGCCGAAACGGCGACAGCGTGATGGAGAAGCCTTTGGGCACGCGCATCGGAGCCTCATAGATGCAAAGGCAGGACTGGGTGGACTCGGGGTCGTGAGCCTGCACCCACGGTCCTTCTTTTTCGGCCCAATACATTGGACGGATATAGAGAGCGGCGTCTTTATCGAAGCGCTTGACTCCTTCGCGTGCGAGCTGAACCCATGTCTCGGTCGAAACGGTTGGCTTCAGGTAGAGCTTTTTCGCGGAGTCATTGACCCGTGCGCAATGGAGTTCGATATCTGGAGTGACGCCTTCGAAGGCTCGCGCGCCATCAAACACAATCGAGCACAGCCAGGCGGCGTGCGTGCGAGGGCCCATGATTCCGATGTTGCCTTCATGCCATTCTTCTTCGAAAAATGTCCAGGTCTTGGACCAGCCTTTTCCGACCACCAATCGACGCCTCTCATTCTTAGCGGAGCGCACAAAACGTGCTTAGCGCTCGACAGTGCAAAAGGGGAGGATAGCTGCCGTTCGCTGAGACAACCTAGAAACGCCCCGGGTCCGGGAACCGTCGTACAAGAAACGTTACGACACTTCAATTTACGACGTCAAATTACGCCCGTGCGCTGACAAAGCTTGCGCCGCGACGGCCTTGGAACTTAGCGGTCTGGTGGAGTATAGCCAAAAATCGCTTTCAGTTCGAGGAATTCCTCGAGGCCTGCTTCGCCCCATTCGCGGCCGTTGCCCGATTGTTTATAGCCTCCGAAGCAACCGGCGAAATCGAGCCTTGCGCCATTGATGTGAACGTTGCCTGACCGGATTCGTTTGGCAACGCGGCGCGCGCGTTCGAGGTCGCACGATGTCACGTAGCCGGAGAGGCCGTAGGGGGTGTCATTGGCAATTCTTATGGCGTCGGTTTCGTCTTGGTAAGGAATGATGCAGAGGACGGGGCCAAAGACCTCCTCGCGCGCGATAGTCATATCGTTGCTAACGTCGGTGAATACGGTTGGCTTTACGAAATAGCCCTTCGACAGGCCAGGGGGACGGCCAGCACCTCCGGTGACCAAGGTTGCTCCCTCTTCGATTCCCACGTTGATCAGGCGCTGCACCTTGTCGAACTGAGCCTTGCTGGCTAGGGGGCCGAGGTGCGTGGATTCGGCGAAGGGATCGCCAACTTTGGTGGCTTCGGCCGTCTTGCGTGCTATGGCTGCTGCTGCGGCCATTTTCGACTGCGGAATTAACATGCGGGTGGGTGCGTCACAAGACTGGCCCGTGTTGCGGAAACAAGATTGCACGCCTTCCTTGACGGTACTTTCAAGATCGGCGTCTTCTAAGATGATGTTGGCCGATTTGCCGCCAAGTTCCTGGGTGACACGCTTGACGGTGGGAGCGGCGGCTGATGCCACTGCGACTCCAGCTCGCGTGGATCCGGTAAACGAGACCATGGCCACGTCAGGGTGAGAGGCGATTGCGGAACCTACGGTGGGCCCGTCACCATTCACTAAATTGAATACACCAGCGGGCAGGCCAGCCTCGTGCAGTATCTGCGCGAATAGATAGGCGGATAGAGGAGCGATTTCGCTCGGCTTAAGCACCATGGTGCATCCCGCTGCGAGCGCCGGCGCGACCTTGCAGGCGATTTGATTCATGGGCCAGTTCCAGGGAGTGATGAGGCCGCAGACTCCTATGGGCTCTTTGCGCATCAGTGTCGTGCCCTTAAGTTCTTCGAATTCGAAATGGTCGAGCACCTTGACGATTTCTTTTAGATGGCGCAGGCCGGCTGGGACTTGCGCGGCTCGGGATAGTGAGAGTGGAGCGCCCATTTCTCGCGAAATTGTCTCGGCCATCTCTTCGGCCTTTGACTGATATACCTCGATGATTCTGCTAATCAATGCGAGGCGAGCGTCAACAGATGTCTCCGAGTAAGAGGGGAACGCCTCCTTCGCGGCAGCTACGGCCTTATCTACGTCGGTTGCACTTCCCAACGAGATGGTTGCGATGGGCGCCTCAGTGGCGGGGTTAGTCACTTCAAAATCGTGCGCGCTGGCCGGGCTGACCCACTTGCCGTCGATGTAGAACTGGCGACAGTCTTTCATAAAGCTCCGTTTAGAGAGGCAGGGTTTGTACTTCGCGGGGCGGACCGAACGTGAAGCAGTCCGTAGATAAGGGATGTAGTCCGACTCAGCGTTTGCCTGATGATTAACAGCACGCAAGTCAACCTTCCAATCGAAGGCACTTTCGATGCTCGCCATGTGGACCATAGCATGTTCCAACGCTCTCGCTGACTCATTCGAATCTTGATACCTCTGGAGGCGATGAGGGCATAGGTTCCACCTTCAAGATAAGCGGAGCGGACATCTTTGCGGATGCAAGCTAGTAAAGAAGAAGGAACTTCATGCTGGATGACCGAGTCGGGGACAAAGAGGGGCAGTTCTCCACGCTGGATTAGAGTTGTCAATAAGAGCGTATCTTCGGCGCGGATCGCGGCGGGATTAAATAGTTCTCCGTCGATCGGCACGCTGGAGCGCCGAATGGCAAAACCTGCAGTATTCAAGTATCGAATGCGGCCATTTGGCTGCAGCAACTGTTCTTGAAGCATGGTGAGGCGGAGATGCTCAGTCCTGCCAACGAATCTTGAGCAGTCGCCGATCAGGTGGAGTTGAAAATAGTTTTCCTGTGGCGAGGCAGCGATGGCTGATTTGAGGGCAGTCAGACAATTTCTTTGCAGCCGACTGTCTGCGTCGACGAAAAGCAGCACGGGGCTTTTCGAAGTCTGAATACCGTGATTCCTGGCGGAGGAGATGCCTAGGTGTGGTCGTCTCTCAATAGACAACGGAAGGCTGTGTGACCATTGACGAATTTTCTCGGGTGCAAACTCTTCGCTGCCATCGTCGACTATGATCACTTCAAAATCTGTTTCATCCTTTTGTGCATGAAGCGAAGCGAGGCAGGCTTCCAGCAGCGTCCAATCATTGTAGACAGCGATGATAATGCTGAATAGCGGCATCGTTAGGTTAGATCTGTCGAGGTCGACAGAAGATTTCTGGTTCCGTTTCGAAGCTTACTGCAATTTAGGATGGCACATTCAGCCGTTAAATCACAGTTCGATTAGGATGACATTGGTCATCTGCAGGAGGATGTGGTTGCAGAGTTTTGTGAATCGGCGTACTGGGCCGATGACCCGGACGAGGATGATGCGAGAATCCAAAGCGCTTCCGATGCGATCGGAAGGAAATTCGGGGCAGTGGCTGCAAGCCCCCTCTATATTGGCCTGTCCGGCTGGTGGTGCGGATGTGTGGAGAGTGCGCCTTGACGAACCAGAAGCATCGGGGACCGAAGCTAGTGTTCTGTCTGCCGATGAGAACGCTCGTGCCAGCCGATTTCATTTTGAAAAGGACCGCGTTTATTTCACGCGTTGTCGCTCCGCACTTCGTCGCTTACTTGCGGGCTATCTTCAAGTTCCTGCCGAGGAGATCTGTTTCAACTATTCGACTGGCGGTAAGCCGCAGCTAGCGGTCGACCAGAATCCCCGGGCGCTGGAATTTAACCTATCTCATTCGGGAAGAATAGCGCTGATCGCGGTGGGTAGTGAGCAACGGATAGGTGTGGACGTTGAAAAAATTCGTCTGGACGTGGACACGGGCGCACTCGCGGAGCGATTTTTTTCGGTCCGCGAGCGCGCCGGACTTCGCGCGCTGCCTGATGATTTGAGAGTGGCCGGTTTTTTCGCTTGCTGGACGCGTAAGGAGGCTTTTCTTAAGGCCACCGGCGACGGGCTTTCCTTTCCTCTGACGGATTTTTCGGTCTCGACACACCCTGATTTGCCGCCTCAAGTTGAAGAGATTCGAGGCGAGGTCGAGGCCGGCAAGAAATGGTTCATGGGAGGCCTTTTCGTAGGAGACGGCTATCGCGCGACGGTGGCGAGCGATGCTTCAATTTCTGTTGTGCGTACATACGCCTGGAACTGACGTTCGAAACTGCGGTTTTTCGTCGTCATGCGAGAGCCCCACAGGGAATTGGCGGATACGCGCGTGAACGAGGAAATAGGTGCCGTCGCTTGATAGCCATAGCAAATGTTCTGGCATGCAAACCCACGTACATGCAGCACCAACGGGATCTGCCTTACGCGAATTTCTGACAATCCTGGAATGGAGTTCCGCGCTGATCCTTGGCAGAAACATTCGGTTCCCCGTTGAGCTGCCAGTCGATGGCTAGATCGGGATCGTTCCAGGAGATGGTCCGCTCATGTTCCGGTGCGTAGAAGTCTGTTGCCTTATAGCTGACATGGGCTGTCTCGGAGACTACGCAGAAGCCATGGGCAAAGCCCACCGGCACCCACAGCATGCGTTTGTTGTCGCCTGAAAGGCGGAACGATTCCCATTTTCCGAGCGTTGGAGAACTTTGCCTCAGATCAACCACGACGTCGACGATCTCGCCCGTTATTGCCCTCACTAGTTTTCCCTGGGGCTGCTGAATCTGATAGTGGAGCCCTCGCAGCACGTTTCGTTTGGAATACGATTGATTGTCCTGAACGAATTTTTCGCGAATTCCGATTTCCGCGAAAACGAGTTCGTTGTAGGTCTCGAGAAAGTAACCTCGATCGTCGCCGAATACTCGAGGTTCCAATAACAAAACTCCCGGCAGACTGGTTTCTATTTTTTTCATGGAAGCGTTTCTTGTGCAGATTGAGTCAGAAAACCTGTTCCTTCA
Organism: uncultured Acidobacteriaceae bacterium; assembly: GCA_963800565.1. GTDB lineage: Bacteria > Acidobacteriota > Terriglobia > Terriglobales > Acidobacteriaceae > Acidiflorens. The sequence continues at coordinate 214,698 of CAWDBM010000002.1, read as the reverse complement.
GGAGTTGGAGCAAGTACGCGCCGTACGAATTTTTCCGCATCGGTTGCGCGATGGTTTCGAGTTGTTGAGCGGTAATATAGCCCGAGCGGTAAGCAATCTCTTCCGGGCACGCCACCATTAAGCCCTGGCGTTTCTCAATGGTTTGAATGAATAAAGAAGCCTCCATGAGGGCTTCGTGTGTGCCAGTGTCCAGCCACGCCATACCTCGTCCCATAACGCACACGTCCAATTGGCCCCGGCGAAGGTATTCGCGGTTCACATCGGTAATTTCGAGTTCTCCGCGGCCAGAGGGCTTCAAGTTCGACGCGATTTCGACGACCTGATTATCGTAAAAGTATAGGCCGGTTACTGCGTAGCGCGACTTCGGTTGCTTCGGTTTTTCTTCGATGCTCAGAGCAGTACCTTTTTCATCGAATTCAACCACACCGTAACGTTCGGGATCCTGGACCGCATACGCGAATACGCGGGCCCCACTGGTTCGCTGCGTAGCGGACCGCAGATCTTTCGCGAGGTCGTGACCGTAGAAGATGTTGTCGCCGAGCACCAGAGAGCAGGCGCTGTCGCCAATGAAATCTTTTCCAACCAGAAACGCCTGCGCGATGCCTTCGGGCTTGGGTTGCGGCGCGTACTGAATGTGAATTCCATAGCCGCTTCCGTCCCCGAGCAAGTGTTGGAATCTGGGCAAATCTTCTGGCGTGGAAATAACCAGGATGTCGCGAATGCCAGCCAGCATGAGGATGGAAAGCGGGTAGTACACCATCGGCTTGTCGTAAACCGGGAGGAGGCTCTTGCACACGGCGTGGGTGACTGGATAGAGGCGGGTGCCGGATCCGCCAGCGAGAATGATTCCCTTATATTTTGGCGCCGATGAGGTAGTCATGAGCAAGTTTGTGTTGGTTCAGGTCGAATATTGCTTTGCGATCCACTGGCGGTATCCGCCACTGGTTATCTCCGCGACCCAGTCCTGATGTTGCAGGTACCAGTTCACCGTTTTGCGGATTCCGGAATCGAAGGTTTCCTTGGGATGCCAATGCAGCTCGCGCTTCATTTTACGGGTGTCCATGGCATAGCGGCGATCATGACCCGGACGATCCTTAACGAATGTGATCAGGTTGCGGTGTGGAATTATCGGGTCGCTGGGACGCAATTCATCGAGCAGATCGCAGACTGTGTTTACGATTTCAAGGTTCTTTTTTTCATTGCATCCGCCGATATTATAGGTTTCTCCCTTGCGGCCTTGCGCAAGGACGGTGCGGATTGCACTGCAGTGATCTTCAACAAATAACCAGTCACGCACGTTTTGCCCGTCTCCGTAGACAGGAAGTGATTTGCCGGCGCATGCGTTCAAGATGATCAGAGGAATCAGCTTTTCGGGAAACTGAAAAGGTCCGTAATTATTGGAACAGTTCGTGGTCAGAGTGGGCAGGCCGTAAGTGTGATGGTAGGCCCGAACTAGATGATCGGAAGCGGCTTTAGACGCTGAGTACGGGCTGTTGGGGGCATAGGCCGTAGATTCGTGAAAAGCTGCATCATCCGGCCCCAGCGAACCATACACTTCATCCGTCGAAACGTGGAGGAAGCGGAAGGCGTCGCGCTCGTCTTCAGGCAGAGATGACCAGAAGGCGCGCGCCGCTTCCAACAAACTGAAAGTACCATTGACGTTGGTACGGACGAAGTCGTCAGGGCCATGAATAGAGCGGTCGACGTGGCTTTCGGCGGCAAAATGGACGATGGCGCGTGGAGCCTCACGTTCAAGAAGGCTTCGAACCAGTTCGCGATCGACGATGTCCCCCTGCTCAAAGCGGTACGACGGATGCGCCGCGACGGATTCTAAATTGCGAAGGTTTCCCGCGTAGGTCAGCTTGTCGAGATTCACAATGCGCGAAGGTTCGTGCTGGATCCACTCCAGAATAAAATTCGACCCGATGAAGCCCGCTCCGCCGGTAACGAGAATCAGGTTTTGCATCTTCGGGTTGGTGAACAAACTCCCATCTTGAACGGCCGCGAAAGCCCGCCATAGGGCAGACAAAAAGTGTGACTCGGAATCGCTTGAGAACATTCTACTAGAGGGCGGGATAGTGGGTAAGATTCCTCTTGCACGCGAGGCGAGATCAGTTGGGAGGTATCTATCCGTGAGAGAGGCGGCCGGAAATAGACCGGATTGTTTATCCCATTGCCCTAAAACCCTTGACTAGCAGTTCACGAACTCACGGGCGATGCACTCCTGCATGACATCTCGTACATAACGTAATCAAGTTCTCCTCGGCGTCCTCTCCCGAATGGCTGCGGAACTCTTTATGGTGGACCTCGAGATTCGTCATCGTTCCACAGCATTGACACCGCCAGTTATCACGACGCAGGATTTCCTGACGCAACCTTTCGTAAGACGCGCTGTCTAGCCGCGAGGGATTGTCTTGGGGGCGAATCATTGTCATGCTACGTTCTCACGCAGGTTTTCGAGGAACGTTTGCTGCTGCTCGGCGGGCAAGAACTTGTAGTAGCGTGAGATCGAGTTAAGCAGGATCTCCGGGTTCCCGTCGTCCAAGTGTGCTCCCGCGAGGAAGTCGGCGCAGATCATCTCGAGACAATAACCGCGTGATTTGTCCGTGCCCAGCATCAGGGCCGCCGTCTCGATTGCCTGCTCGATCACCGGAGTCTGACTCTTGTAGACCTTGAAATAGATCAGCTCTGACGGTTCCTCTTCTTTTCCCGTCAGTTCCTTCTCCACCTCCCGCCTGAAGTCCTCTCTCGGCATTTCGCGCGCTTTGTGCACCCAGGGTGCACAATCGAAGTCCTGACCGTCGCGGCGCGCCACTTTCGCCAACTCCCTCCCTTTCGTCCAGCCGATTTCCTTGAGATCCTTCCTCGCCTGAGGTGGCAGGTGCTCATGGATCGACATGAGGTAGTACGCCTTCCTTCTCGATTCCGGAAATCGTCTCGCCAGGAACTCGTCAAACGATCTCAAATTCTCCAGCCTCCAGTACTGTCCCGCCCGTACCTCGCACAGATACCGTCCAAGCTCGACAAAACGAGTGTCGCGCTCTGCCTCCTTCTGTTGCTCCCACGCCAAGATCTCGTCGATCTTGGTGAGGACAAAAAGAGCGCGCTTGCGATTGAGCTTGGGCAGCATCGGCGTCGGCCTAAAACGAAAGTTCGTCAAACAGACCAAGATCCACTCCTGGCTTGCGCACGAGTGCAACTTCGACCAAGGGTTGCTGATCGAGGCAGAGCCCGATGAAGGGGCAAGTCGTACACGGGTTTTGTGGAAAGCGAATGCCACTGTGCTGCGGAAACAGCCCGGACTCAATTCGTCGCACCGTGTCATCGACCAGGTTCGCGAATTCGTCGCGCTGTTGCTGGCTAATCGTGGCGCGCAAATACTGGACCTCAACCAGACGCTTGCGGACAAAAACAACTTGGGCGACTTCGTCGATCCCGGTCATCCACGAGTAGCAAACGAGCTGCGGATCGAGCGCAGAGATGCCGGATGGCTCATCCGGATATCGGGCGGAAGTAGTCTTCCACTCCAAGACGCATGGTGTTCCGTCCAGTTCCCCGATGGCGTCAATGTAAGCTACGAAATCCCTGCCGGCGCCGAGTGCCTTATTGAACTGAACCTGCTGCCTTGAGCGGGGCCGTCGAATGCGAACGCGATTGTCTTGAGCGAATCGCTCAAGCAACTGGACGCCCTGTTGCAGCATGCGGTCCCAGGTGCCGTTGCCCGAGTAGGTTAGGCCGATGTCCTTGCACAGACCCCACTGCTCGAAAAGCACAGCGGCCGGGTCTTCGCGACGAAACAGTGCAGCGACGGCCTGTTCGAAGGCTCGCCCAAAGAGCATCGGTGCGCGGGTGTCTTTCTCTTGCCAACCGTCTAGGTAGCGATGCCGGTAGCGGCGTGGGCAGCTCAGGTAATGGCTGACTTGCGTGTAGGAGTAGGTCATCGGACGACCTCCTTCCGGTCAGAGCGATGAGCGCTCGGAAGGGGAGCTGCGGACAGTTCTTCCCACTGACTGGCTGGAGCGAAGCCGTCGAGGTTGATGAGAGAAATGCCGTTGAGCACGGTGTGGCTAATCTTGACGACGCCGCGCAATCCTGGCAAAGCCTTCTCGTCGACCTGTTCATGGGCCAAAAGTTCCGGATCATAGAGAAAATCGCGGAGGAACCAGCCCAGTTTCCACATCGCTTTTTGCGTGCAATAAAGACGACCGACGATGGGGTGGCCGGCCATACTAAGGGGTTCAACAACGGCGAGTCGGAGAACGTAGAACGGTTTTGTGGCGTGCCAGCGGAACTGTGCGCCATTGACCCGAACGAGGTAAACACCGTCCGGAATCTCCGGGCGCGAATCGCGGGCGGTTTCGGCGAGACCAGTGATTTGGCGTTTCACGCGACCACCTCCTGTTTTGGCCGGTCGTAGCTGTTGAGCTGGCAGAGCAGGGCATCGCGATCCTTCTCGGCCCAGTCGGCCAGCTGCTGGACGAAGTTCTCAACCTGTTCGCGCGTGGCGTCTTTGAGCGTCTTCGTTCCACAGCAGTCGACGGCGTAGGCCTTTACGAGTTCAGGATCGAGCTTGTGCCGGCGAATGAGCTGGCAAAGACGGTCACGGACTTTTGGTCCGCCGTTCCCATTCCCATTCCCATTGCTGTTTCCATTCACCTTTTGTGGAGGCAGCTTTTCAACTGGATTTGGAATTGTTCCGATCTCCTCGATCGAGCAGATGCCGATGCCGTAGGCCTTGCGCAGGGCGCGGTTGACAGCTCGCGTCTCGGCCACCCGCATCTCGGCGCCGCGGACAAGTGCAGAAACATTGGAGGGATCGGCATCACCATAGCCGACGAATCCCCGACAAGTTCTAGTCTTGTAAACTGTAGCCTCGAACGACCAGCGTTGTGTTTGCGGGTCGCAAAATCCTGCGGCAGGTTTCGTGTGAATTCCCGCGCAGCGATTTCGATTCGCCAGTCTCACTAGACCGGGGTGAGTCACATACCACCCGCGCTCTAACCAGATTAGATCACCCTCTGCAATTGAGAATTGATATCGGTCGGTGAGTGATTTCAGCAGTTGCACCGCGATTGGAGTCAACTCGAACTTCCATCGCGACCGCGCCAGCTTTAGATTGTTCCTCAACAATTGGGTAATCATGGCCCTCCTGAAATACAAACACATACATTGTATTAGACTGTCGTGGGGGGAGTCAACAACTTGCTAACAACAAAAAGCCTGTTCTTTCATACAATTACAGAATTATGAAGAAGGACGCTCCCCTGGCATTCCGCATCCCAAGTGAGCTTAAGAAGAAGCTTCAGCAGATCGCTGATCGAGAGGCGCGGAGCATCTCTCAAATCTGCGAGATTCTGCTGACGATTGGGACAGAAACCTACAGCAAGGAAGGAGCAAAATACCTCCTGCGCTATCTCGGCCACCGTAAGGAATGATGACGCTTTTTCGGGCGGCGATTTGGTGCAGCGCCGTCGCATACCACAAAGTGCGTAAAACCATGGTCAGATCAGCAACTAGCTCTCACGCCGATGACGGAACAGCAGCCTTCGTCGATATGCGGCCCACGCTTTGAGCGTGATCGGCTTGTTCTCGCCCCGACAAAAGGCGTTAAGCAGCTTCACCTCGCACTCCGTCATCTTCTCCATCGCGCTCTGCTGCTTGGTGTCAGCCCACTGACAAGACGCCTCGCAAAACTCCGCTTGCGCCTCGGCGAAGTCCAACTCCTCGATTTGCAGCTCGTCGCTGATCAAAGGGTTCTGCACGATCCGAATTTGGTCGAACATTTTCAGGCTAGTCCTCCCCATTAAAGAATTCGTTGATCGCACGGCTCATCGGCTCCCAGAAGAATAGCGCCGGGCATCCCTTGTCGATGCATTGCCAATTTGGCATCACAAGCTCCTGAAGCTGGGCTGGACTGATCCGCACACCGCGGTCGCGCCCGTCGCACAAAGAAAGAATCGTCCGGGCGATCCGCTTCTTCTGCCGAGGCGTCGCGCCGGGCACAAGCGCCTCCACGGTGCGCAACACGATTCCGGCTCGGAAAGCGGCGACCTCGCAGATTTCCTCGAACTCACGATTCGCTCGGCGGTCCGCCATTCGCACATCCTCCGCATCTCGACGCAGAATTCGATCTGGCGCAGCAACTCCACCTGCCTTCGGTCGAGTTCCACTTCGTCTGGCGCTTCGCAGTCCGTCAGGTATTCGAGGTAGCGCTCGTAGGTCAGTCGCTTGTCCCGAAGGGCGATTCGCCAACCAGCGTCTCAGTCGTCACCTTCCCGGTGTTCCGATCTCGCGTGGTGATGGTGGTGATGTTCCGAAGCTCATGCACAGTCACCACCAGGTCTTTCGACATGCTGACGTCGAGCCGACCGATCTTCTTGCCGCTATTGTCGTTGATCTGCATAGTTCTCCTCGTCGGGAATCGTTCCCATTGAAGTTCACGTCCCTTCCGTTCTTAGGGGCTTGCAGGATCGTCTTCGAGGCCCGGGCATGACACTGGCAACTCTCGAGTGCGCTGATGCCGCCGATTCTTGTGAACACTCGCTCGGACTTGCGCGACAACGCTCGATCACCACTAATCCCAACGTGATTGAGAAAGGGGGAAGAACACGCCAGCAACTCGGGGAGAGAGCAAGAGGCGCCTTCAGCCACAATATACACCGAATCTGGACTGAATCGGCCAACCAGAACAAGCTGATTTCATTGGAGTTGCAAGTTTGCTTGTACCTTCTCGCAACGCGTGGCTGCCGGGCAGTCGACGAAGGCTAGATGACGTGCCGCCCCCAATTCAGATATGTGCTTTGTTACTGCTCTCGCGCAAATGGGAACAGCGGGTGTTGGATTGGCGCGAGCAGGCTGCATTCGGGAATCGAGCAAATTTCCCTTTACAAGCTGTCTGAACATTAGCGGCGCGTTCGGCCCGAGGCAAGCACTGGCCAAGTTGAGCGCGATCCATTTCTCGCGTCGTCATACCGCTCCTCGTCCTCGCGTTCCTCGCCGTCGCGCGCGTCGTCCTTCGCGAACTCCGCAGCCCAGGACCTCGATCAACCTGCCTTGATCGGCGGTTTAGTCTGGGCCTTGACCAGAACTGGCAAGAAAAACCGGGAATTGGGTGGACGAATAGAATCTATTTCCTGCGGCGCTGATACCAATCGCTCGATCCTGTCGTCGGCTACAACACATACTTACGACGAACGAGTCCCTCGTGAAACTTGAGGGACTGGCAAGGCAGGGGCGTTACAGAAGATCAATTTCTTGAAGACGCCAGGCGAAAATTGGGAACGGCGATATGACGAAGACGATGAGCATTCGAATGGATCGTGAGAATTTCGAATTCTCGAGCGAGCTCACAAGGCGCCGCCAGCGAAACTATCTTGGTTCGATTACGTGCAATCCTCTAACCAGAGAAAAGTGCCGTTTGTTGAATGTAGCCACCTGGCTTCCCCGTTCCAGGGCGGTTGCCGCCACGATTAAGTCATAAGAACCGATCATTTTGCCGACCGACTGCAGGTTCGCCCAGATGCGCGCGTGTTCATACGCCGTTTGTTCCGTGTAGGGAATAACCGGTAGCGCCGTCACAATGGTCTCGAGGTAATTTCGACGTTTGGACTTGTGTGGTTCGACCGCACGCTCCACCCCGTGCCAGAGCTCCGCTACTGTGATCGCCGCAACTTCAAATAAATCATTCGGCCGTGACGCCGCCCAGGTCGCGAGGTCAAAAGTACCCCTTTCCCCGCGAATGATGACATCGGCATCGAGAATTATCGCCATTTGTCCGCCGGCGGCTTGAGAGTCTTGCGTGCCGCTTGGACATCACGGCGCCACGCTTTGGCCTCGTCGTTCGACAATTCGGTTTCGACCAGCACCTGAGCCAGATCGCGGCCGACGCAGACTTGCTGGCGGTCCGGCACCAAGCGGGCAAAAGGGGCTCCGTTCTTGAGGAGCACAAAGGTGATGTTTTGATAGTGGGCGCGGTTGACACAATCGGCGAAATTGCGCGCCGCCTCTGTCACGGTGATGATAGTTTTGGGCATAAAATCATATTATCATATTATATGATTCTCTGCGGATAAGCCGGCGCGTGCCACATCCAATGCGCTTTTCATCGACGGCATTGGTTCTTGAGAGGAGCAGGGTACCGAGAAGTTTGTGCAACCTGGTTCCACAATAACTGCACAATAACGCCGACTGAATCGCAAGCGGGCCGGGCAGCCCAGACATGGAAGACTGCTGCGCTTGCAGGGGGGCCGTGTCTAGGCTAAGATTACGTTTGTAACATATTGTAATACATGTTTATCTTCGATGCTTCGACGCTGATTCTAATTGCCAAGACGGAGATACTCGACTCCTTCCTGCGTAGTGTTGAGCTCGAGGTTGCGATTCCGCTTGAGGTTGAGAAGGAGTGCTGCGAGGTTAAGAAATCTCTGGATTCGCTCTTGATTCAAAGGGCACTGGATGAATTGAGAATCAGAGTCATCGCTGTCAAGGACAGGAAGCTCGTTACGAAATTGCAAGCCGACTTTGGCCTCGGCAGGGGTGAAGCGGAGGCCATTGTCCTGGCGCTAGCGGAGAAAGCTCGAGTTTTGGGCGTCGATGACAAGAACGGGATCAATGCGTGCAAGTTACTCGGCGTTGCGTTTACGACGGCGATAGATATCTTGGTGCGAATGAGCGAGAAGCAGCAACTTACGACGAACGAGTCGCTCGTGAAGCTTGAGGGACTGGCAAAGCATGGGCGTTACAAAAGGTCAATTCTCGAAGACGCAAGGCGGAAACTGGGGACAACGACATGACGAAGACGATGAGCATTCGAATGGATCGTGAGAATTTTGAATTTTTGAACGAGCTTACAAAGGAACAAAGGAGTGATCTCTCGAAGGCCGTGCGGGATATGGTCAGCCGGGGCAGGGTCTTACTCGCGGTGGAAAGGTACAAGAAGGGCGAAGCGTCGCTGGGCCGAGCCGCCGAGCTTGCCGGAGTCCCCGTGGGGCAGATGATGACGATCCTGACCGAGTTCAGGGTGAAGAGCCGAATCGAAGATGAGGATTATCTCCAAGGGCTTGCGGCGCTGCGAAAGACTTGGTGACGACCTGACAGTTGCCGGTACCGGTGGCCGTAGCCGGATGTTTATTAAAGCGCAGCCACTAGCCCTGAAAGGCGCGAAACTCGGCAGGCCTGCTGAAATCTCGTTAGCTGTGATCACCCGGATACCAGTCGCCCCGCGCTCATCGCGATCAGTGCATCATTGGTCAGCCGTCCGTGCCCGATCTTTTTGTAACGATACTTGGCGGCCCATACCTTCGGAAAAATGATGGGTTCTGGCTCTGCTGGCCATCAGTGAGGAGTTAGCTGACTCGCCCTGAGGTTCGCGAATCGCTAGCGACGGCCGATGCCTCGCTTGCTGCAACTTTCTTCCCGAACCTCCGAAAGGACATGGATATCCCGGCTGTTGATATTCGCCCTATATTCGCTTATTATGGGTGCGTGCTCAAACGCCTGCCATGCTCGATCCGCATGTGGCTCGCCCGGGTCCTGGCTGGCCACCGAATGCAGCCTTCATCGCCTGCATTGGCCCTTGACCGGAGACATGGGGACTGAGGTCCATGTTTGTGCAACCTGGTTGCACGCGACTTTGTGCACCCCGGTTGCACAGGGATGACAAGCCGAATTTCGCTCAGCCTTGGTTGCCGGATCGGACGAATCAGAGATTGGCATTACCGAGCAGGGCGCGCGTTCGATCGGTGGTATGTAGAAATCGGAACCGAGTTGTATGCAAACCTACTAGTTGATAAACTAGCTCTGACGGGAGAACGGATGACAACTGTTGGAGCTTTTGACGCTAAGACGCACCTTAACGCCTTGCTAAAGAGGGTGTCCAAAGGGGAGGTGATCCGAATCACGCTACGCGGTGTGCCGATTGCTAAGTTGGTTCCCGCTGGAACCGGGGAGCGGGAAGACCCTCGGGAGGTTGCGCGAGGGATTCGGGATGTTCGAAAGGGTGCAACGCTGGAAGAAATCTCGATAAGAGAGCTGATTAATGAAGGCCGCCGCTAAGCAGTTCGTGATCGATGCTTCCGTGGCTGTCGCGTGGTGTTTTGACGACGAATCCACAACGTTTACCGAAGGGATCTTGGATCTCCTTTCCGCGGGAGCGGAAGCGGTTGCGCCGGGCATTTGGCCACTGGAGGTCGCGAATGCCGTGTTGGTTGCCGAGCGCCGCAAGCGCATTTCGGTGGCGCAAGTGACGGCATTGCTTGGTCGTATTGTGCAGCTCCCTGTCTCCGTTGAAGCGATTGAGCCTGATCGCGCGTTTGGTGAAGTCCTGTCTGTCGCGCGCCAGCACCTGCTGACGGAGTACGATGCGGCTTACGTGGAACTTGCTCTGCGAAAAGGGCTGCCTTTCGCCACCCTGGACGACAAGCTACGGCGAGCTGCTCGGACGGCCGGTATTAAGTTGGTCTCGGTCTGACTGACCGCCGATTAGAAATTACATCTTCGCACTGTACCAGTGTCGTTGCGAGCTGCAGCGCGTTGGCTGGGCGCAACAATGACGCGGCAACGTATGCAAAGCGGGTTGCGGCGCTTGAGCGACTCCGTGAGCTCGTGCAGTTGCTGCCTGCATTCTCCCCGCCGGAATCGGCGGTCGAAGCGTACGGATCGATCCGGGCAGAGCCGGAGTTGAAGGGCGAGATGATCGTCAGCAATAATAATCTCTGGATCGCAGTGCATGCCCTAGTTGCGGGGCTGACGCTAGTTACCAACGATGAGACCGAATTTCGGCGGTTCGCGGGCTGAAGGTTCAGAACTGGGCTGCCTAGCTTGTCGAAAAAGCCCTACTTAGGACGGATAGGATGTTCGGTTTTTTTTGGAAACCATTGGAAACCATTGGAAAAGGAGCGCTCCGGCAGTGAGTTTGGCAAGAGCCTTGCAAAATATGCGTTTCCATCGCATATTCAGCAGATGTGGATACCCCGTGATATTGAACCACGACTACTGCGGTCGGCGCGGACTCGTCCCGTAGTCGTCCTGACTGGCGCGCGTCAGACTGGAAAGACGTCTACCTTCCGACGGCTCCTCCTGAACCATAAGCGTGTATCCCTCGCAGGCTAGGTCGCGATGCCACGCTGAGCCTGAGACGAAATGCCGTCGATGTCACGCTCGATGCTTGTCCCAACAGCGCGAAGCCGCTTGCTCCATGAGCCTAACTTGCGTCCCACTTTCAGGTTACCGTAATAGTCCACTCCTCAGGGCCGCATTTTTCTGACTGCCGATCAAAAGCTGCGGGATGCTGCCCTACTCAGCGGCTTCGATGCCGGGCAGGTGTGATCCCGAGCGGCTCATCAGCTCCGACGGCTCTGTTTCCATCGAATGGCTTTAGGTTCTCCAGCCACCCATGCTGTCCCGCTCGTGTGGGTACGGCCCCCTCGGCCGTCCAAACCGAACGCGGTTCAGCGCTGATGCCTTGGGCTTGACGCTGGTTACGAACAATACGCGAGAATTCGGACTGGTGCCGAAAATTGGGTCTCGAAAACTGGACACTTGTTCCTTGAGTCTGCGATTGAGAACCGATGCGCGACGGCAATCCATTATTGTTAAGCAAAATCGGGTCCTCATACTGATATGCTGATCTTTGGAGCGCGAGCGCAGAGGGGGAAATGAGCCTTCCTAAGAATTCACCGTGGAAAACACGACTGGTCGAGCGCGGGTTTCCAGATCGTTCTTTCGACATCGAATTTTGGCAGGAGCAGGGAGATGAAGCGATCTTTGCGGCTGCATGGGAAATGGTGGAAATAGCTGAGGAAATCAGCCATGGCAGAAAACCCACACTACAGAGAACTACTACAACTCTTAAACGAATTCAAAGTTGAATATTTGATCGTCGGTGGCTTCGCAGTCATGAAGTACGGTGAGCCACGTTATACGAAAGATCTCGACGTGTGGGTGCACAATTCTGCGCAGAATTCAGTGCGGGTAGTTGAAGCGCTCAAACGGTTTGGGGTTCCTCTTGATCATGATCAAATAAATGCAGAAACGTTCACCGAAAAGCAGGTAGTCTATCAAATTGGAGTGGCTCCCGTCCGCATTGACATTCTGACCGAAATCACAGCCGTCCAGTTCCCCGACGCATGGAGAAAGAGGGTCGCAAGCACCTTCTTCGGCGTTCCGGTGCATTTCATTTCCCTGGATGACCTTCTGACCAACAAGCTGGCTTTGGGTCGTAGCAGCGATGCGACGGACCTTAGGCAGAGTCCGAATAATACAAAGCCGGAAAAATAAGTTACAACCGGCTTTCATCCGATTCTGGCGTGCACACCTTTGGCGTCAGCGCAGGGTAAGCGTCTGACCAACACACCTGTTCGAGGGACACGGTTTGTGTTGAAGTGTCCGGATGATCGGAGAACAGAAGGTTTCGGCACACAAACGACGTACACGCGCCGAAGTTCAGGAGTTAGTGGCGGCATTCATGAGCAGCGGCATGCGGCGGAGCGAGTTTTGCCGCAGTCGGCGGTTGAGCTTCGGCACGCTGAATCGGCACCTGAAGGAGAAACGCTGGAAGAGAAAGAGCAGAGTAGTTTCTTCGGCCAGCCGGTTGGTGCCGGTAGAGTTGGCCGCCAGGAAATCCCTGATGCAGCGTTGCGAGCTGGCCGTGGTACTGCCGGGCGGGCGCCGGATCGAGGTACATCCTGATTTTGATACGAATACGTTCGAGCGCCTGGTGGGTTTACTGGAGCGGGTGTAAACCGTGTTTGGACTGGGTCCAGCCACACGGGTCTATCTGGCCGCCGGAGTCACCGACATGCGCAAGGGTTTCGAGGGACTGTACGGTCTGGTCCGGGATCAATTGTCGTGTGAGCCTCTTAGCGGGCACCTGTTCTTGTTTTGCAATGCCCAGCGCAATCGGTTGAAGGTCCTCGTCTGGGATGGAAGCGGACTCTGGGTCTGCGCCAAGAGGTTGGAGAAAGGGCGCTTCACCTGGCCGCAATCCGGCGATGCGCAGGGCAAGGTCGTCCTGAGTCACGAAGAGCTCTCCTTATTACTCGGTGGTGTCGATCTGGCCAAGACCAAGCACAAGGGGTGGTACCGAAAAGTATCACCGGAAGGACACGCCGCCGCATGAGTTGCTTGGTTGCTTGAACGTTTCGCTCAACTCTGGTAAATCAGTAACCCATTGTGAGTGCGCCTCCCATTCCTTCAGCGCCAGCCGACCTGGAACTCATCGCACAACTGAAGAGCCAGTTACAGTATGCGGAACTGAGGATTCGCGTGCTGGAAGAGCGGCTGCGGTTGATGCGGATCGAGAAGTATGGAGCGGGCGGCGAAAAGCTCTCCCGCGCACAACTGGAATTGTTCGAACTTGAGCCCGTCGCCAGTGAAATGATCGCGCAGTCGGAGAGAGAGCACGCGCGGGTGCATCATTCGCCCAGGACATCCGGCAAGCATCCTGGCCGCCAGGAATTACCTGCGAATCTTCCGCGCGTGGAGCGGGTTCTGCCCTGCACGCCGGATCATCGCCGTTGCAAACGCTGCGGCAAAGAAACGGTGGTGATCGGCTACGAAGAGAGTTCCCAGTTGGATGTGGAGCCGGCGAAATACTTCGTACTGGTCACGAAACGAGAGAAGCGGGCTTGTCGGTCGTGTGAGGATCTCGGCGTCGTCTCAGCGCCCCTGCCACCACGCATCATTGAGAAGTGCTTGGCCAGTGACCGCATCGTCATCGACACGGTCGTCAGCAAATATTGCAATCACACTCCCCTCCACCGACAGAGCGTGATTCTCGAAAGAGACATCGGCTTGGAAATCAGCCGAGCAACGCTGGACGGCTGGGTCCTGAAAGTCGGCGAGTTGCTGATTCCGATGGTCGCCGCCATGAGGCGGGAGTTGATTAGCGGAACATACATACAAGCCGATGAAACGCCGGTTGATGTACAGATGCACGAGGGCCGAGGGAAGAATCACCAAGCTTGTCTATGGCAGTACGGCCGACCCGGAGGAACCGTGGTGTTCGACTTCCGTCTTGGCCGTGGACGCGATGGGCCGAAGCGGTTTCTGGGACAGTTCGAAGGCATTCTGCAAACGGACGGCTACACGGCCTACGATCAGATCGGCGGGCCGAAAATGGTACATGCCGCTTGTTGGGCTCATGCAAGAAGACAGTTCTTTGAGGCGGTGCAGCTGAATCCACGCGACCCGGTTGCAACTCCGATTGTGGCGCGGATGGACGAACTGTTTGCCATCGACGCCGAAGCTCGACGTAGAGTAATTGGTCTCACAGGGCGTCATGCTCTGCGGCATAAGACAGCCAAACCTCTTCTGGATGATGTCCGCAGCAAGATCGAGGCAGCGCAGTCCATCGCATTGCCCTCCAGCGCGTTAAGCAAGGCCAGCTAATACGCGCTCACACTTTGGAGGAAACTTACCCGATTCCTGGAATATCCAGAACTTGAGCTGAGCAATAACCTCGCAGAGAATTCAATGCGTCCGGTAGCTCTCGGTCGGAAGAACTGGATCCATATAGGAAGCCCACAGGCGGGACCGAAGATCGCGGCGATTCTTTCGGTGGTGGAAAGCAGCCGTAGGCTGAAACTCCTAGTGCGTGACTATCTGGCTGCGATTCTTCCTGGCCTTGCCGATCTCCCGATCCAGCGCGTTCCGGCACTTACACCCGCTGCATGGCGCCCATCCCAATGTCATGGGTGGGCTGGCGAAGACTGGTTGACCGAAGCCAATAGCTCTGCTTTGTGAGAAAGGAGTTCAAGGCCACGCTCATGAGTTTCCTTTTCTAGCGTTTCCAGTTGTGAACGACCCAACGCAGGATTAGCCTTGAGGTCCCATACAGCCAGGGCCAGCCGGGCCTCGAATTCAATCTGGTAATAACCCAGTTTTCTGGCGCTCGCGATTACGGAAAGCAGTTGTTGGCGCGCAACGGCGGGCGCAAGATGTCCCGTCGTACCTGGAGCCGCAGCTTCCGTCGCGATTCGCGCGCTTTGAATGGCAATAGGTAACGCCAACGCAGGGTTGGGGCTGTTGCGGCCAAGCTCGACGGCGCGCTGAACGGCTTTCCGAGCTTCCTCTAACCTGCCCTGCGCCAGCAGAGCTCGACTGAGCAAGGTATATGCGCTGGTTGCGTCGGGGGTTTCCTTTTCTTTCTCAAACTCGGCGATCGCCGAGTGCAGCAAAGCCTCAGCTTGCTCGGGATGACCTTCTTCGAGTGAGAGTTCAGCCAGCGAAGTCTGGCTTTCGGCTGCCAGGTCCTGTTCGTCCAGTTTCTGTCGAGTCTCTAATGTTTGCAAGTACTGTTGTCGGGCTCCGGCCAAGTCGCCTTCGGCCATCAGCGCACCTCCCAGCACAACCATCGCACCGGTCAAAGACTGGGATCCACCGTTGGTCGGACGGATGAGGTCTATTGCGTGCGCTGCAAGATCGTGCGCTTTTTTCGTCTGGCCTTGAGCCAATTCCAGATCCGCAAGCCTGTACATCGCATAGGCTGGGGCGCTGGGAGACAGCAACGTCTCGCCGTCGATCGCTTGTTGGTAGATCCTCGCCGCATCTGGCAGCTTGCCGCGAAGATAGAGAACGTCTGCAACGTTGGCGAGCGCCACCCCTGTATTACCCTTGTCCCCGGCCTGCTCAAAATGGTACTTCGCCTTCCGATATAACTGCTCGGCACGGTCCAGTTGGCCGACGTTGAGGTAGGCTCCTGCCATATTATTAAGGATAGCTCCGGTTTTCTCGTGTTCCTCCCCAAGTCCCTGGAGGATGGCCAGCGCTTGCTGGTAGATCACAATGGCCTGCTCATAGTGTCCCTGAGCCCCTTGGCTGTCCCCGATCAAGCGCATGGCGTCGGCGGCAGCAAGGCGGTTGCCGGCAGCAACAAAGATCTTGGAGGCATCTTCGCAGGATACCTTCCCTTGCTCGGCATGATCACCGTAGATAAGGTCAATGCATTCATCTTTTCGAGCCTGTGCATAAACCAGTTTCTTGTCTTGCGCTCCGGCTTTGCGAAGAGCATTACGGACCAGCACCAGCATGGCAAGCTTGTTGTCCGGGATTGCCCACGCTTCCGCTAAATCGATACGCGGGTCACCGGAAGCCGGCGGCGGAAGTCGACGAAGCTGAGCAATCGTTTCCATGGCCTGGCTTCTCTGACCCGCAGCACGCTGTACTGTCGCGAGTTGCAATCCGTACTCGACACTGTCGGGAAACAAGGCGAACAACGCCTGATAGGTCGAGGCAGCCTTTTCGTGCTGCGCCAGGCTTTCGTAGTAGTCCCCTTCGACCAGCATTCGGTTCACACGCGGCAAATTGGCAGAAAGATCAAAGGCTCTCTTGGCTTCCTCTCTGCGCTTTTGCTCGTATCCCAGTTGAGACCAAGTTCGAGCCAGCATGGAATGCGAAAGCGGAAATTTTGGATCAGCCTTGATCGCTTGCTCGAACAAATCCTTCGCAGTCAGGTAGTCATAATCGCGCAACTTGACGAGCCCCAGAGTGTAGAACCGCGCCGCGTCAGGCTTGGACGGCAAAGAAGCAAGCGCACTGGCCTCGTCGGTCTCCGCAACACCGGACGCGCCGAGCCGGTCCCTCAGTTTGGCCCCGACTCGCGAAATCAGCTGAAAGAAGTTCTCGCTGCTGCCGATTTCTGCAACCTCAGCGAGAATTTCTCCGGTTCTGGCATCCTGCAAGCGCACATCGAGCCGCAGTTGCCTGCGCTCGGGTTTGCCTATATTGGTGTACGAGCCCAGAACCAGAACATCACTATTCAGAGAAGTTCCGATGCGCGCAGTCGTCTCCTGCCCCAGCGTATCGGTCTGGGACCACGGCGAGGAAAGGCGCAAGTTGGCCACATCCTCCCCAGACACCAGCCGAAGCTTTTCTCCAGAGGCCAGTTCGGTGCTCAGCATTTCCGAGAACGCGGTGGCGAGCCAGCCATCATCGGCCCTCCCTGACAGGTTGTGAAAACCGAGGACTGCAACAGACTTGCGCGGAATTGGGACAGTAATGGCAGTTCGTTCAACCGGGACGATCCGTGCCGGGGAAAAATCACGACGTACGTACCATCCGAGAACAGTCAGGACGAGGATCACGACGGAGAACGTGGCATAAATAAGGTAGCGCGCCGGCACACGGTCCCGCACGTTCGGCGCTGAAGCCTTTTCATCGACGCCCAAAGCTCCCGGACCGCCCGGCACTCCACCATCGGCCGACGCTGGCAGCTCAACGGCCACGCCTTCAACCGCTACCGGAGCAATGAAACGGTAGCCACGCCGGGGAACGGTTTCAATGAAGCGTGGATTACCGGAATCGTCGCCGAGAACGGCACGGAGCTTTTTCAGAATAGCATTCAGGCTGCCGTCGAAATCGACATAAGTCCCTTCCGGCCAAAGTTGCTGACGCAATTCCTCTCGGGTAATGATTTCGCCGGCGCGCTCTAGTAGCAGGATCAACACATGAAACGGCTGTTCTTGGAGCCTGACGCGTGAGCCACCGCGGCTTAGAGTGCCGCGACCGGCGTCGGCCTCGAACCGTCCAAAGCGAAAGATGTGCGCAGAGGGAGCCAGCCGTTCCATGGCGGTGGACAACGCAAAGTGGCGAAAATCATAGCATGGCGCTTCGAGCTAGTCAGCCAATTGCGTAAGCACTTAAGAAAACGGACGGTTACCCGGTCAGGAATAAGTCACAACGAGTTCCTTTGACCTCCTGCTCAGCTTCAGGCACTCTCGGGCCCGCGTGGGGATTGTTGGGTGGTCTGCAACGGCCCCAAACATTTCGACAATCAAGCACGGATATCCGGGAACACAGGGAACGGAAACCACTCACTTCAACTAAGAGGAGAAAGATATGTCGCGAATTGGTCTCGTCAAATTGCTTGCATTGCTGGTGCTGACCGTAGGACCAAATGAGCTGTGGGCCTCGATCGTCTATCAATATGTGGGGAATTGCAAGGCGGGGTCCCTCCCGACGATTACGGCTGCCCTCGCGGCCACACCGCAACCAAACGTTGTGAAGGTTTGCCCGGGCACCTACCCCGAGCAGGTCAACATCACCTATGCTGTCATTTTGGAAGGCATGATCAGCGGCAACGGGGGCGACGTGATCATCGCATCCCCGCCTAACGGCCTGGTGGTGAACGCGAGGGATGATCTCGGCGACCCGATCGCCGCGCAGGTATATGTCGAGAACAATCCAGGCCCCATCCAGATCAGCGACATCACGCTGGATGCTGCCAATAACGAGGTCCAGTCTCCCGCTTATGTTGTCGGTATCTTCTTCCAGAACAGCTCTGGAACCGTGAACCACGTCGCGACTCGGAATCAGATTGGCGGCAACGGCGGGGTAGGGATGTGGATCGAAGGAGGTTTGTTGCTCCCAGCGGTCACGGTGGAGAACAGCAGCATCCGCTCCTTCGACGACATCGGCATTTGGACGCAGACCAACGCCGCCGCCTCCGAACTGACCGTGACGATTAAAGACAATGACGTGAACGGCGGTTTCGGAAGCGGCGTGATTGGGAAACTAGAGATCGCCATGGGACCGGGAGCTACTAGCACGATAAGTGGCAACAACCTGGCCGGCGGCGTGACGGGGGTGATTGCGGTAACCAGCGCCAGCGGCTCAATCTCGGGCAACAGATTGTTGAACAACGGTACCGCAATCGCAATCAATGGGGGTGGCGTATCGGTGACCTCCAACAACATCTTCCTGAGCAGCATTGAGGGGATTGTGTTGGACTCAGCCCTGCTGCCCGCGATCCGAGGCAATACCATCACCGGCTGCCCAATCGGAATTGAGTTGAACGGCTTCGCTGATGGCAACATGCATTCCAACACGATCATGGACGGGGCAATCGGCCTCGACCAGGTTCCTGCTGGGTTCGCAACAACTAACTCCTATTACAACGTGGGCACAATCATGGTCGGCGTTGGGGATGCCTCACTAGATAAGTGAAATCACTCCAAGCAGGAGTTCAGAGCCGGGAATGGAAGGAGGAAAGGTTATGTACAAGCATTGGATTTTGTCACTACTTACGGCCGTGATGATCGCGGCCTCGACTCCAGCGCACGCCAAACAATATGAGGTAGGAGGTTGTAATCCCACCCTGCCCCAGTTTCCGACCATTCAGGTGGCCGTGCTCTCTGTGCCTCCCGGATCGACGATTTTGGTCTGCCCAGGGACGTATTTTGAGCAAGTGATGATTTCACAGCCCCTCACGTTGAAAGGCGCGGACGTCAACAATCAGGACCGGCCGATCATTGCCGCGCCTCCAAATGGTCTTGCCATCAACGTAACCAGCATCAGCGGGGCACAGGTTGCGGCGCAAGTCCTGGTGGAAAATGTCAATCCGCCCGGAAACGTCATCCTGACTGGGATCACAGTGGATGGAAGCCTCGCCGAAGTGCAGGGGTGCTCGGTAACGGCGTTTCTGGCCGGAATCTTCTATGCCTCCGGCACCTCAGGCACGATCAGCGACATGACGACGCGGTATCAGCAGCTTCCTTCTTGCGGATACGGCATCTGGGTCGAAAATGGAGCTGGCGCCAATCAAACGATCACCGTCGAGAACAACAGCGTTCACGACGCAAGCTGGGTGGGCATTCTTGCCCAAAGCAATCAGACACCCCCGACTCTAACCGCCACCATCAAGGGTAATTTTGTCAACGGCCTGGTCTACAACCAGACGAGTGACATCACGGTGTTCGGCATCAGAGGTACGATCACCGGCAATGTGGTCACAGGGGGGTTTGTAGGGATCAATAATGCGGGCACTGACGCTAGCCCAGTCAGGATTTCAGGAAATAACCTGGCGGATATATCCATTGGCGTCGGCATCGCGTTTGGCGATGGCAGCACGGTGACCTCCAACAAGCTATCCAACGTGTACACGGCTTTCCTTTTCGGCGGCAGCGGCGTAAGCCCGGGTCCGACGGTCACGGGGAACACAACCCAGAACACAACTTACGTGATCAATTACAACTGCATTCCTAACGTTACCGTGAAATCGAACACGTTCAATGATTCAGAATTTGGTTTTCTCGAGATTCCTCCCGCAAACAGCGGCCTGGGCGTGAACACGATCGACAACATCGATACCGTCCAGACGAGCTCATGCCCGTGAATTGTGGTAGCGGGGTTGGGAGTCTGGCTGAACACTTGATTTAAGAAGGAGGAACAAATTTATGTCGGGACATCTAGCGTGGTTTTTCTGGGCAGTAGTGATGCTGGCTGTGAACGTTCCGCTGCAGGCGCTGACTTATGAGGTTGGCGGTTGTAAGACGGGTAAAGGCTACGTGAACTTCACCACCATCTCGGCGGCCGTCATCGGCGTGCCGACGGGTTCGACCATTGAAGTCTGTCCGGGAGTGTATTCGGAGCAGGTGACGATTACGCAGCCACTGACTCTGAAAGGCATCAATTTCAACAACGCGAACCGGTCTGTGATCACGATCAACGACCCCACGGGTGCGCCGCTTGCCCCAAACGTCACCAGCCTTACAACTGGGCAGCCTTTCTACGCGCAGGTACTGGTGCAAAACATCAATCCGGCGGGCCCGGTCAACCTGACCGGGATCACGGTTGACGGAACCGGCGGCAACACCGAAAAATGTTCTGTAGGATCCAGCTTACTTGCGGGAATTTTCTATGCTTCCGGCACCTCAGGGACGGTCGATGAGGTAACAGCACGGAATCAAGTAAATGATGGATGCGGATATGGCATCTGGGTCGAAAACGCCGACGCTACCAGTCGAACGATCGCCATCAAGAACAGCAGTGTACACGACGTGGGTGGCCTCGGCGGTGCAATTGCCGCCTCGAGCTTAACTCCGCCGACTCTCGCAGCCACGATCAGCGGGAATTTCCTGAGCAACGCGGGCTTTATTGGAATTCAAGGCGACACGAGTGGCGAGATTGCGGGGAACATCCTTACATCCAGTGGCACCGGTGAGGTCGGTATCTACGCCGACGCCGCCGAGCTGACGGTCTCCGGCAATACCGTAGCGAACTGGTATCAGGGTATCGAAATCAAGCTTGCCAGTATCGTGGAATCGAACAAACTGTCGATTGTCGGGAGTGCTATCACTTTCATCCCGAACGCGATTGCCCCCATTAAGTCGAACACTGCCATGAATGTGGGATGCGGATTTAATTTCTTTAGCGGGTCCAGCACCGGCGTGATCAGTGGCAACGTCTTGAACGACGCAGCCAACGCCTTCGCGAACTGGCTTGGTAGCCCAATCAGCGGTAATTCACTCTACAACATCGACACGGTCCAGCCGACGAGCGCTTCGTGCCCGTAAGGTTTTTCTGAATTTCAGTACCGGGGGCCCTCCAGAATGAAGCCGACATTGGACACTTTGAAGACCACGTTCTTGCAAACGAGATCGGAAGACGAGTCGACTCAAGCTTACCAAGGACTACGAACAATGAAAACGAATAGGCATGTGCGGTTTCCCTTTGCGTCTAAGTGCAATCTGGGAGCAGCTCTGCTGCTCGTACTGCTGGTGGCAACGGCTGCGCGCGCGCAGCTTACCCCGATCGGCGATTCCTATACCAACACCGCAGATCCAACCACCAACTACGGCGCCAAGACGGTGCTCGATGTCGAGAGCGCCTCGCAGACCGCTTACATCCAGTTTAATTTGTCGTCGATTCCCTCCGGCTACACCGGAGCCGACATCACCAAAGCCACGCTGAAGCTCTATGTCAATGCCACGACCAAGGCGGGCAGCTTCAACGTCGACTTCGTCAACGGCACGTGGTCGGAGGCGACGATCGACGCCAACAACGCCCCGGCGCTGGGATCGACCATTGCGGCCAGCGTCCCGCTGACCACGGCGGATAAGAACCAGTACATCCTCATCGACATCACCGCGGCGCTGCAAGCATGGCTGAACGGAACCGAGGCCAATAACGGCATTGCGCTGGTCGGCAATAGCCCGATCAATGCCAGCTTCGATAGCAAAGAAAGCACGACCACGAGCCATGCGGCCGAACTGGACATTGTTTTCGCCAGCGGGAACGGCACCATCACGGGAGTCAATACCGCAGCCGGCAGCGGGCTCAGCGGGGGTGGCACCAGCGGGACGCTGAATCTCAGCCTGCTCACCACTTGTAGTTCTCGTCAGGTCCTGTCCTGGAGCGGGTCGGCCTGGGCCTGCACCACGGTGAAAGGCACGGGCACGGTGACGAGCGTAGGCAGCGGACTCGGCCTAACCGGTGGCCCGATCACTACCAGCGGAACGCTGAGTATCGATACGACCGCAGTGCCTCTATTGGCGTCATACAACAAGTTCACGATAGGGCAAGAGATCAACACTAGCGGCAACAGCGACGGGTTGGACGCGTTCGCGAGTGGAACCAATTACAACGGAGTTTTCGGCCTTTCTTCTGCGACCTCCGGTACTTCGGCTGGAGTACTTGGTATTTCAGATAGTGGTACTGGCTACGGTGTCTACGGTGCCAGCGGTGCCACAGGCGGCACGGGCGTGTACGGCACGAGTTCTGGCGGCTATGCGGTTTATGGCAATGCCAGCGGCAGCGGATCGGGGGTCGTGGGAATAGGCGAAAATAATATTGGAGTACTCGGGTCCGGTTATGTCGGTGTCTACGGGTCTAGCGCAACCAACACCGGCGTCACAGGACTCGGAATAACAGGTGTAAGCGGAGCATCGGAGGTGTGCTGCGGTACCGGCGGCGATTTCTACGGTTTTAGCGCTTCGTCCGGTTCGGACCAAAGCGGTACGACTGGGGTCGATGCCATAGGGGGCAACGGCGACCCGAGTAACTTTACCAATGGCGGTTACGGAGTGTACGGCGCCGGCGGGAGCGGCGGAGCCGACGGAGGTGTGGGAGTGTACGGCCTCGGCGGCAACGGAACGTCTGTTGACGGCAATGGCGGCTTCTTCGTGGGGGCGAACAGCTCTAGCTACGGCGATGGAATAGTTGTGTTCGCCGGCAGCGGCGGTTTGGCCGGACTCCTTGACGGCAACCTCCAAGTTAACGGAGCGATCTATGCCAGCACAAAGGATTTCAAAATCGATCATCCGCTCGACCCCGCCAACAAGTACCTGGTGCACGCCTCGGTCGAGTCCTCCGAGATGATGAACATCTACACCGGCAACGTCACCACCGACGCTCAGGGCGGGGCGACTGTGCAACTGCCGGAGTGGTTTGAGGTGCTCAACACCGACTTCCGCTACCAGTTGACCGTGATCGGGCAGTTCGCCCAAGCGATCATCGCGCGCAAGATCGAAAGCAACCGCTTTGAGATCCGGACCAACGCGCCCAACGTGGAAGTTTCCTGGCAGATCACGGGCGTGCGCCAGGATGCCTATGCCAAGGCGCATCCGCTCGTGGTCGAAGAAGAAAAAGATGCGCGGCTGAAGGGCTTCTACATTCATCCCGATCTTTATGGTGCGCCGCAGGAAAAGCAAATCGAGTGGGCGCGCCATCCGGAAATGATGAAACAAATGAAGGCGAAACGCGAGGCACATCCAGCCAGGCCGTCGAGCCCGCGTACGCCAGTTCTACCCTTAAGAGCTACTCCGGCGGTCGGACCGGTCAAGTAAGCAACGTGCGACATAGTCCGTTCGATTTCGCTTTTGCAAAGGGCGAAGAGGCAGCCGAGGGCGAAGATATGAGGACCTTTCGCAGACTGTTGCGGTACCTCGCCACTCCTTGCCTTGTCTTCCTGTTCTGCGCAGCACTGTCAGCGGGGAACGTGCAAACTCTGGCGTCGGAAGCTTTGCCAACGGTCTTGCCAGGGGCACAGCTCAATCCATCGCTTGTTGATGAGAACCAGAAGCTGCGGTCCGAGGTTCTCGCCAATGCCAGGGTTACGGCGGGTCCAAAGCTCAAGAATCCGGCGATCTCAAGTGACGGTCTACCGCCGGGCGTTGTCCGTGTGCTGCTGGAACAGCGAAATTATCTCGAAGCTCACGGAGCTGTTGCTTTGACGCGAGTTCCGGTCAACGCCTCCGCCCGAGAGTTAGTCGGCGACAACTCACGAAAGCCACCGGCGCTCTCGGGAGATCCACCGTGCCGTGAGCCGATGATCCAAGCAGTCAATGGAAAAACCAAGAGTGTGATTTTCACACCCACGGCAGCCGACAACCGATACAGGATCGAGGGGTGCTTCTTCGGAAACGCACCCGGAATCGTTCAACTGGAAGCGCGTTCCGGGTCCCGCCAACCTAATGCCATTCCCCCAATCCCCATGCAATTGGACTCGACTTCGTCCGGGGCGTGGTCGGAACGCGCAATCGACGTCCAACTTGACACGGAACTTAGTGGAGTCCCGGATTACCCCGTGACGCTGGTCATATATACCGTAAAACACCGGCGCCTTGAGTTACGCGGCTGTCGTTTTGTCGCAGCCCGTGGTCACCCGCAACTGTTGAGCCTAATTCCTTCGGCTTGGGTCAGCCTGTACCCGAGTGGTGTCGGTTCGCGCTCCATCCGGCAGCTGGAATATGTCTCCCCGACTGAAACAAGCGGTGCCGTCCCCAAGGACGCGAGCGCGTCGTCGGCATTTGTTGTCCGCTCCGACCCGGCACAGTTCGGAATTGGCAGAGACAGTTATGACTTCGGCCAGCTGAATCCAGGATGGGTGGTCGAGAGCGTGCAACTGCAGACCTACAGTGTCTCCTGTCCCGAAGTCGCCACCTCCGTGCGATCGTTCGGAAGCTGGGAGGCAGAGTGGACTCCACTTGGGGTGAGAGTCACCTTTCAGGAGAGCGTGTGCGCCTTCTCTCTCCCCCCACGTTCCGGTTTCAATATGAGCCTGTCGCAGTATGCGATCCAAGTGTGGGTAGTTGGTCCAGTTGGCACGCAACCGCTCGCGCGCGTCCAATGAGCCCAGTGGCCCCAAATGCAGTTCCCACAAATTGTTGGAGGACAACGGAGATGCTAAGTCGAACAGGCTATACGCCTGAGAACGAATGAAGACGATCTTTTGACTGTGGGCGAAATTGAAGCTGTCACGCAACTCGCAGCCAAGACGTTTGTCAATCGTGTACTTCCTCTGACGCTTACAGCGCAGGAGTGGTGCCAGTCGGATCCTCTCAGAAGATCTGAACGCGGGACAGTAGCAGCGCCAGTCTTGCTATTTGGTGCGACCGAGCTCCTGGACGAATCGTTCGACGTCAAGAGCTTCAACCCCGCGGGCGATTGCTGCTGTCGTCAATTGTGAGCGGGACTTTCGATGAACGACGGTCAACCGTACGGAACGTTTGGCCAAGGCTCGGCGCAATGAGAGCAAGGGGGTGGCCATCGATGGCCGAACTGTCTTTCCGGCTTTGGCTTCAATCAACCACAGGTTTGAGTTTCGCCGGGGCACGAGGAAGTCTACCTCCAAGCCCTGCTGATCGCGGAAATAGTACAGTTCCTTCCGCATTCCTCGATTGGCCTCACTCTTGAGTATCTCGGCCGCCACGAAGCCCTCGAACAGGGCTCCCAGAAAAGGGGATCGCTCAAGCTCGGCCACCGACGTCACGCCCAGCAGATAGCAAGCCAGCCCGGAGTCTGCCCAATAGATTTTCGGCGACTTGATGAGCCGCTTACCGAAGTTTTCGAAGAACGGGGACACCAGCATGATCTGACCGGTCACTTCCAGAATGGACAGCCACTCGCCGATCGTTGGAACCGAGACTCCGAGAGGGGCTGCAAGGTCGGTCTTGTTGAGAACTTGACCATGGCGACTCGCCAGTAGTGAAAGAAACCGACGAAAGGTCGCAAGATCCCGCACATTTGTGATCGCTCGCACATCCCGCTCTAGATACGTTTGCAGGTAGGAGGCGAACCAAAGGCGGCGAGCCTGAGGCCGCGCTAGCACTTCAGGGAAGCCGCCGTGTAGCAAATCCACTTTGGCGGTCTCTTCGAGGCTAAGAGGCAGCAACTGGAGAATAGCGGCGCGTCCCGCCATCGATTCCGTGATGCCGCGCATGAGCGGAGCTTCTTGGGATCCAGTGAACAGCCACTGACCCATACGGCGAGACTTTGTGTCGATGAACGTACGAACGTAGTCCAGCAATTCGGGGGCATTTTGAATCTCGTCAAATACAACGGGAGGTCTCAGTTCTTCGAGAAAGGAGCGGGGATCACTGCGTACTCGCGCTTGAATATCAGGGTCTTCGAGCAGTACGTAACGGGCCTCTGGAAACAGCTTGCGCAAAAGGGTCGTTTTGCCCGCACGACGCGGCCCCGTCACGACCACCGCCGGAAAGTGCCGAGATGCATCCAGAAGCACGCGGGTAAGTCGTCTTGCAATGTAGCGCATATGAGAAATATAAACTACTACTATAGATTACTCAACAGTGCATATTCTCCACCCTATCGTGCAGTTCGGACAAGAATCCAATGTGGGGAGCTAAGGGTGTACCCCCGGCAGGATTTCCAACGCGGCCTTCATCGTTGGCATTGGTCCTCCGAACTCGCTCGGCTTCTGAAAACGATGGAGCCCGGAAGACTCACGTGACCTTGGCAAGCAAGTAGCCTGTGCTGGGTCCATCTTCAGGATTTCGCACTTCTAAACCGCTATCCTCCGACGACATCGCTTCCTGAAAACGCGCGCTGGGGCAGCGCCGGAACCGGTTCATGGTGGAAGCGTAGGTTCCAATAGTTCCACGAGCGACGGTCGAAAATTCCAGTCGGAGGATCTTTCAGGACCAGATCGAAATCGGCATCAGAGTAGTACTTCATCACAGTCACGATGTCGTCTAGAGTCCCGTAGGTCATCAGGTGTGCAAGAAACAATTTGGCGTCTTGTAGCGTTTCTTCGGGCGTTTTAAACCAAACCACACGTTTCGCGACTCGCTTGAGGTCTTCGGAATAGTTCATAACTTTTCTTCTTATGCAATCAGCCCAGGTCTAGCTGCAACCAGTGGAAGTTCTCTCAGGTTTACCGAGGTTGCCGCCTCAAGCAGTTGCTTTTGCTCTGTGCGTGTCAGGCTGGGAAGATCACCATCCTCAAAGAACGTCAACGCCTTGAGGCTGAGCGATCCATTGAAATCCTTCCCATAGATCGCTGCGGCGGCCGCTAATCCCTCAGCTAGGCTTAAGCCCGCCTCGAACGAGGCCACGATATCTCGATAGTCTTTCGCCTCGGCCCTTGACTGAACGGTTTTCAGTTTTGACGCGAGAAGATCAAGCAGAGAAGCGATTTGAATTCCGTTCTCCTCGACGATGTCTGGATCCTGTACATGTTGGATTCCCAGAGATCCGGAGAACGACAGCTTCACCGGGCCGTTACGATCCACGAGAGCCGTGAGTGTGTCGTTTTGGAACTGAGTCATTTCTGCGCGTTTCAAATAGGGAATGCTATCCCGCAGCGCACTGGGCTGGAAGGGCTTATTCGAGAAAAAGTCGAAGTCCTCTGATTGGCGGTGCCCTAGCCGCAACGCAAGAGCTGTGCCTCCATACAGCACAAAAGCTGTTGGAGTGTCTCGCAATTCCGCCCAAAGTCGCCTCTGAGGCTCTGGAAGAATGCTCAGATTTGGTGTGAACATTTCCAACTCCTTAGGCGCTGGCCAGGCAACCTTAATCACACTAGGATATTATCTACCGTGACCGGCCAGATCGTTCCGAGACATCTTACTTATTTTGCCTGATTTTCCTTTTGAGCTGAATCGCCACGCCTGTTCGGGGCCTGTAGGCTTTGCTCATCGTCGGTGCCCCGCCGGGGTGACGCGGGAAGCCACTGAAGTACACCGGCGATGGGGGCAAGATGATGGCAAAGTTTGCAATGCGAATCCGTTCAGGAATTGAAGTCTTCGAAGTCTCAGTTGGGTTCTCGATTGGTTCGAGCGCCTGGAATGAATACGGCGCGAAGGGGGTGATGCGATCGAAATAAGCGCGCGCTATCTCCGGGATAAAATGTGATCCAGGGACGTTCTCGTCGAGCTGTCACGGTCACACCATTTGCGCTGGCAAGGTTGCTCGAGTGACCGTTGGCGCCGCCATTGTTCGGTCGCAAATCTGCTCAGGGCACCTTGCTGGCCATTCCGGCATCCCGCTCCGCCGGATCCGAAGTTCGCCAAAATTTCCGTAATTTCCTTGCTGTTAACACAGGTGCATTTCGGGCCAGCGCTCTCATTTCGGGCCACGCTCTTAAGGTGGGAGGCGAGTGGTTCACGGCGGTGGCGAGCGATGAGGTCGACTCCCCGCCGAATGAAGTAAAGGAAGAGGCTTAGTCGGAGGCCAGGGAACTCGCGGTTCCCCTGATCGGCTCCCCGATTTCTAATCTACATTGCGGTTTAGTTTGCGGCAAAAGTGCGCCGTGAAAGGCGCTGGACTCCAGCGGGTGCAACTCCCGCCCGGGAACTGGTTCGCTCCACCCGGTAGCAATCGAATCGGCAGCGGAGGCAACGAAGCTGTCGGAGCTTTCGATGGAAAGGGTCGCATGGCGACTCCGCGAGCGTGCAGGCCGTAACGTGAGTGAACGCTGAGCAGGCCCCGAAAAAACAATTGCAGGAGCCGACCTTACTTTTGCACGGGGAAGGCCGATGGCAATGGAGATAGACGAGCGAACAAGCTCCATTGAACCTGCCGGGGTAATGGCGACGGCATGTACGCATAGGAGACCAGAGGCAACACGGGAAGCCCCAGCGGTGATCGTGGTATCGATCAACTGGCAACTCGCGAGAGACAGGCCGGGCCGTGTGGGGTGGCGGAGAGGCTCGCAGTACCGCTGAAGCCGGGTAATGCCGGTGGAGGGAAGGGGCCTTAGTTAAAGACGAAGGCAAGAAGCGACAAAGGACCGAGGGATTGGCGATGAGCCTAACAACTCCATTCAGTGTTCAGAAGTTGCAGACGGCGTTGCACGCAAAAGCGAAGGAATCGCCCAACTTTCGTTTCCATGCGCTGTACGACAAGGTGTATCGGAAAGATGTTCTGGCCTATGCCTACGAACGCTGCCAAGCCAACGGCGGGGCGGCGGGAGTGGACGGCCAGACATTCGAGAACATCGAAGCGTACGGCAGGGAACGGTGGCTGGACGAACTGACGCAAGAGCTAAAAAGTCGAACCTATCAACCGCAGCCTGTGCGGCGGGTCTACATACCCAAGCCGGATGGGAAGCAGAGACCGTTAGGCATACCGACAATCCGGGATCGGGTTGTGCAAACCTCGGCCATGCTGGTACTCGAACCAATCTTCGAGGCCGACCTGCCGACGGAGCAATATGCTTATCGGGCAAACCGCAGCGCGTTGGACGCAGTACAACACGTCCACAAGCTGATCAATACGGGTCATGGGCAGATCGTTGATGCTGATCTCAGCAGCTACTTTGATAGTGTTCCCCATGCCGAGCTCATGAGGTCGGTGGCTCGAAGGGTCGTCGACGGAGCGATGCTGCATCTGATCAAGATGTGGCTGGAAGCTCCGGTCGAAGAGACGGACGAGCGTGGGAACAAACGTTGGAGTACGCGCAATCGGGATGAAGGTCGAGGTACTCCACAAGGGTCTCCGATCAGTCCTCTGTTCAGCAATCTGTACAGGCGACGGTTCGTGCTGGGGTGGAAGAAACTCGGGCACGAGGAGCGTTGGAAAGCGTACATCGTGAACTATGCCGATGATCTCGTCATCTGCTGTCGAGTTGGAGCGGACAAAGCTCTGACCGAGATGCGGAGGATGATGTCGAAGCTGAAACTGACGGTGAACGAGAACAAGACGCGGGTCTGTTATCTGCCGGAAGAAAAGTTTGACTTTTTGGGATACACGTTCGGGCGGTGTTACTCGACGAAGAGGGGCCGAGTCTATCTGGGCACGGTACCCTCGAAGACGCGAGTGCAGCGCATTTGTCGAGCGATCAGCGACGAGACCGGACGCGACACCGTCTGGCAGGATTCGAAGACAATCGTGGCACGGCTCAATCGGATGTTGATCGGCTGGGCCAACTACTTTTGTCTGGGGCCAGTCAGCAAAGCCTACAGTGCGGTCGATATGCATGCCCACAGAAGGCTGCGTCGGTGGTTATGCGACAAACACAAAGAGCCGCGGCCGGCATACAAACGTTTCCCGGAAGCGTCTCTGAACTCTGTGTATGGCTTGGTCCAGTTACCACACCGGACCGCGAACCTTCCGTGGGCGAAAGCGTGAGTCTTTTCCGAGAGCCGGATGCGGGAAAACTGCCTGTCCGGTTCGATGAGCGGGAACAGGAAACAGGACCAAGCCAAACCGGACTGAGGTGACGAAGCGAAAGCCCAGTCGATTAACCACCGGGAGACTACAGTTACTGCGCCTGTTCTCGACTCTCCTCTACGATTTGAGAAAGGGGATTTGCTGTGAAGAGGAGCGCTTTTCTGAGTTGAGTAACCTTAGCGGCCGTGGTTCCGGAACTTTCTTGTGGTGCAGTGCAAGTAATTAAGCTCGTCAAGCCAGTCAAGGCTGGTTTGCTCCCGGCATTCGTACCAAGTTGACGTCGACGATCTCCGCATCCGGACGATTACCGCTAGTTGTTTTTTGTCCGTCGCTAGGTTAAAAATTAACCTCTTGTCTTGTGGCTTTCTTTCGCTCGCTTCTGGCTTCATGGCAAGCGCGCGCGCGCGGAGGTATCGAGCATGCCCGTCGACGTTCCCTTGGGCAGTCTGGCTGCCCGCATTGCGGTAATGACTAGGGATGAGTCCGTTATTCTTGCTGCCCAGGGAAACCTCGCTTCGGACTTTCACATCACCTTGCTGGATGCCGCAGAGGGCGTGCTGGCGCTGCGGAATGAAGTTCCTCTGGAAGCTGTAATCCTGGATTTGCAGGCGGCCGAAGGCGCAGCCGCAATGACGGAATTAGTGGGCCAGTTACGCGCCCTGGATGAAGACTTGGTGCTGATTGGCCTGATCCAATCGATCGGCAAAGCGTGGCGGCGCAAACTGCTGGCGGCGGGCATGGCAAAGTGTTTTGAAGCTCCGGTGGACTTCGCCGAGGTGCAGGCATTCCTGCAAAGCTCGCTCGATCAGCGTCGCCGCGAAATAGAAGGGCGAAAGGTCCGCGAAGATGCGCTGAGCCGGTACTCCTTTGGTGAACTGATTGGTGGCAGCGAGGCCATGCATCGAGTCTATGAGACCGTGAGCCGGGTAGCACCCGGCAACACGACGGTGATGATCCGAGGTGAAAGTGGCACCGGGAAGGAACTGGTGGCGCGAGCTATCGTCGCCAACAGTCCGCGCAGCCAACAGCCATTTATCAGCGTGAATTGCGCCGCCCTGCCGGAGACGCTGATCGAGTCGGAGTTGTTTGGCCACGAAAAAGGAGCGTTTACGGGAGCGCATCAGTCCCATCCAGGACATATCGAGATGGCCCACGGGGGAACACTTTTTCTCGACGAGATTGGGGCCGTGGGCCTTGCCCTGCAAAGCAAATTGTTGCGGGTTCTGGAACAGCACGCGGTCCAGCGTCTGGGAGGTAACGTACAGAAAAAGATCGATTTCCGCTTGATCACCGCGACCAATGAGAACCTGGAACAGGCGGTGCAGGCGGGAAGGTTTCGCGAAGATCTGTATTACCGGATCAATGTGATTCCGATTTCGCTCCCTCCTCTGCGCGAGCGGGAGGGCGATGTGGCGTTGCTGGTGGATCACTTCTTGCGTTACTACTGCGCCGCGAACAGCCTTCCGGTGAAGACCATTGATCTTGAAGCGCTGGAAGTGCTGGAGGACTACCACTGGCCAGGTAACGTGCGCGAACTGGAAAACCTGAGCCAGCGGCTAGTGCTGATGGTCCCGGGATCGAATATCGCGGTAAAACATCTGCCGCAGGGGATTCTGTACACCAGTTCGGCGAAGCAGGAGTCGCTGCTGATTCCGGAGGAGGGGATCTCGTTCGATGAGGAAATGGCGCGGATCGAAGTGGCCTACCTGCAGGCGGCGCTTAGGCGGACGGGTGGGAAGAAATCGGCGGCGGCTGCTTTGCTTCGCATGGACGGACAAAAAATGAAGTATCTCTGCCGCAAGTATGGGCTACAGAAAAGCTGAGACCGCCGGAACGACAGTGAAAGGTTAAAAAGTGACCGTGTGTTGGTTAATTATTGACCGAAAAGATTAGCCCAGACACCGGTATTTCCGCATGCTTTTCCGTATGTGATTGAAATTATTAGAACAGCGGGTGTGGACCCGGCTGATTCTTGCGCCCACGAGTTTGGCACCGTTCTTGCACCTCTGGATGCGTTCCCGCGTTCGGAGAGTCAAAACCAGAGATCTTCCTAAGGAGACTAAAGCATGAGCATCGAAAAGAAATCGCTGATCAACAACATGACGGCCACCAAGAAGGCTCTCATCGCCACCACGAATTCCAGCCCAGTCGTTTCCAGCAAGGTCGCCAGCAAGGTTACCAGCAAGGTCACAAGCAAGGTCACCAGCAAGGTAGTCGCGAAGATAACTCCGCTCAGCAAGGTAGTCAGCAAGAATTTCAGCAAGAAGTAATCCGGCAAGAGTCGGATTCGGCGGCTTCAAAAGGTTCAGGTGTTGGTGCTTAAATGAGGGCCTCGTGGTCAGATACCACGAGGCCTTTAGTTCTTTCCAGTTTCACCAGATCTTCCGTCTGACGAAGTCGCTGGCGGTTTGCCAGGCTCGTCCGGCCAGACTGCGGCGCACGGTGGAGATCTTGGCTGTGCCGGTCATGCCATACACCAATTTGCCTTGCCCGTTCGGCACCTGAACAATGACCGCGTAGTAGCGTGGTGCGCCCATCCCTTTATAATCGGATTTTGGTTCGAGTCCCGGCTCGATTTCCGACGAGGCAACCCCAACCTCGCCGACCACACCCGAGATGGAGTGAAAGGAAGAATCCGCGCGCAGCGCGACTGGCTCTCCTGGCCGTACGTCGCGCATTTCGGATTCCGGGACGTACAAACGCGCTCGCAATGACGAGAGGTCTGCGATCTCAAGCGCGGTAGCCCCGGGGTTAAGGTGCGACCCAAGCAGATCGCCGGGTCGTGGACTGACCACACTTCCCGCGATGGGACTGCGCAGTTCTAATTGCTTGACTTCTTCGGCGATCAACTCACTTTTCTGCCGGTCCTGCTGAAATTCCTGCTCGCTTCCCCCGGCGGCGGCGTAGTGCAGGTGGGCCTCGGTGTTGTGAGAGCGAGCCAGTTGCAGATCGGCCTCGGCCCGCGCCAGTTGTGATTCCAGATCAAGGTTGTGCAGCAGCAGGAGTGGACTGCCGGACTCTACCTGCTGCCCCTCGCGCACCAGCACTTCGACCACAGTTCCAGGGACCTCGGCGCGAACCACGGCGCGCCGCACCGGTTCAAAAATAAATCTGGCGTGCACGGTATCTCGCAGGTAGGGAATGCCGAGCAACGCAAGTAGAAGGGTTGCGGAGATTGCGAGACGCGTGGGCGTCATGAAGTGGACCACGCGGTCGCGTTTATCCAAGTACAAGGTTTGCATAAATTTCCCCAGCTTGATGATTCTGGACTTGAAGATTAGAAAGGCCACGAAGATCGTGGGCAGGAATGCCCACTCCGGGCTGTAGTGGCGGAATACGTTCCCGACAAATCTGGCTACGGCGTACAGGAGCAGATAGCTGTAGAGCCCGGAAAGAATGGCGTAGGGCACGAAAAACCAGCGCAACCGGGGCCGCACATAGCGGACCTCGACGGGAAGCCGGAAGACGTATTTCTGAACCGAGGTCACCAGCAGGGCGGTGGAGCGTTCCTTGATCTCGTCGATGCCAAGCGTTTCCGACAAGACATAATAGCCATCGAGCTTGATCAGCGGGTTGAGGTTCATAAGAACGACGGCGATGCCGGCAATCAGGACCACTTTGTAAGCGAGATCGTGAATGGGGCCTCCCGGTGGCGTTCCCCACCACACCAGAGCGGCGACAGAGCAGATCATTAATTCGGTCCAGATGCCAGCGAGCGCGGTCACCACACGCTGGAAGCGATTGGCATAAACCCAAACCTCGGTGACATCGACGAAAAAAGCGGGTGACAGATAGATCAGGTGAAAACCGGTTTTGTGGACGCCGCCGCCATAGTGCTTGCAGGTGACTGCGTGCGCCCCTTCGTGAAAGAAGGCCATGATAAAGAACAGAATCCAGAACTCCGCGAGATCGGCCGCCGATTTATCTGTGAATGTGTAGTACTCCAGCGTGTCGGTGCCGATTTGAGACCAGTGGGTAAAGAATATGTACGACATGAAAGCAAAGAGGATGAGAGTAAGGGTGGTAAACCATGGCGTGAAGATAAACCTTAGTCTGCGATGCGCGATCTCGATCAACACGTCGGCATCCCAGTGGGCAACCACGATGTGCGCCATGTCGCCGGATTTGGCCTTCTTCTGTTTCTTGCGGCGTTCACGCAGCTTCTGCATGAGCGCAATATTTTTTTCCTGCGGAGACAGGTACCAGAAGTTCGAGTCCTCCATCATCTCGGCGAAGCCGCGCACGTCTTCGGCGCCAAGCGGGATCGCGGTCTCGGCTTGGAACAACTCCGAGATTTCCTGATAGGAGCGCTGACCGTCAAACAGGTGCGCGAGTTTCCATTGCTCGGGGGTCAAACGAAAGAGGTTAGTTGATCCCGGTACATGCGCAAGCACCATCGGCCCTTCCTCCTCGAGGTGCTCGCGGCCCACCAGCAACGGATCCA
Source organism: uncultured Acidobacteriaceae bacterium (assembly GCA_963800565.1). Lineage (GTDB taxonomy): Bacteria > Acidobacteriota > Terriglobia > Terriglobales > Acidobacteriaceae > Acidiflorens. Next base: position 180,125 of record CAWDBM010000002.1, on the reverse strand, counting down.
TCTTGAAGACGCGTTTGCTTTTAGTGGGAGTAGTTAGCTCGGGAAGAATGTCGAGCGCTTCAGCGAGGTTCATGGCTGGTCTGGAACGCGGATACTGGTGGTCATGCCGGGACGCAGATCCTTTGTGGGGCCGACGAGTTGGGCAAGAATTTCGATGGTGCCGCTGGAAGGATCGATGACCGGACTGATCTCCATCACCTTGGCCGTAAATTTGGCGTCCCCGGTGTCGATTGACGTGACCTGGAGGGATTGTCCGCGTTGGATTTTGCCGGCAAAGCGTTCGGGTAGGGTAAATTGCACCCGGAGCGGCGAAGTTTCCGTGATCCAGAACATGCGGTCGCCGCGGTTGACCTGCTGCCCGGCGCGAATATACCGGCGCGCCACAACTCCGGCAAATGGGGCACGCACGCGAGTCTTCTCCAATTCAAGCTCGAGCGAGCGCTCGGTTTGCTGCGCGTTGACGAGCATCTCCTGCACGCGCTTGACGTCCCACTGATCGGATTCGGCCTTGTAGCGAGCGTGATCGTACTGTTCCTGGGGGATGATTTGGGCTTCCCACATTTTTCGCGCGCGCACAGCGTCAGCATCCAGGACCTTGGCCTCCGCTTCCCAGTTCTTCAGGTCGTCGGCGGTGCTGCGGGTGCGGGCTCGCGCCGCATCGAGATCAGCTGTAACCTGGCGGTCGTCGAGTTGCGCTAGAAGCTGACCGTTTCGCACCATGAGACCGGGTTCCGCCTGAACTTCGGCGACAACGCCGTCGCGCTGCGCCGCCAGATCGACCTGGTGCTCGACAATCAGTGGACCTGACGCGACAAAGAACCGCTCCCGTTCGGAAGTCGGGGCAGATGTTGCGACAGGCAGGTTCGTGACCGCGCGAGGCGCGGCTTTGACTTCGGCGGGTCTCGAATCGCCGCAGCCGAGCAGCAAAACAACGAGCGTGAGTAGCGGCGAAATTCTCGCCACGGCTTTTAGATCCATATCGCTTATTCCTGGCTCCCCGACTCTGCCGGTCGAGCTCCGCGTCCACGGCGAAGCCTTCGGACCCTACCAGCCAAACCACCACCATAACTTAGAATAGAGCCACATGAACGGACTTCGAAACAGCACCATACCGATGGGATGCCATCCTACAGAGATTTTCCCGCGTCCCTGCATGCCTGGACGCAAGCGTCCGTCGGGATTGGAGACATCCACGCGGGCGTAAAAAAAACGCGCATCTCCTTCCGCCTGGCTTGTAGGACTCACGACGGCGACATGGCCGCGAAAGGTCTGCGTCGGGAAGCTTTCGACTTTGATCGCAGCGGCCTGATCGGCACGCAGGAGAGAGATCTCGGACTCGTCAATGGCGACATCAACCCGGGCCATGGAGTTGTCTGCGACTTCGGCAAATGTGTCTCCAGCCGCCAGATGCCGGCCGGTCAAGTCTTCGACGTGAGGGGTAGCGATCCAGCCATCGAGCAACGACCTCAGGTGGGTTCTCTCCAGTCGCTCGCGAGCGCGTTCGACTTCGGACGCCCAATAGCGCGCTTGCACGCCCCGGATACCCGCTTGCGCGCCATCATTGGCGGCAAGCGCCCGGTTCATCTCCAAGGTCGCGGTTTGATACCTGGCTTGCGCGCCGGCCAGCGCGGCGCGGTAATCCCAATCCTCGAGGTCGGCAAGCACCTGGCCGCGCTGAACATAATCGCCCTCGCGCACGTGGACCTGACGCACCACACCGTCGATTTCGGGTTGCACTTGCACGGAGTGGGCGGAGGCGACGGAGGAAGTTCCATCCACCCGCATGGGGATAGGAAAAACGGCAAGAAATAAGGCGAGCCCAGCAGTCCCCGCCAGGAAGAGGGCGCGACGGCGTTTTTCGAGGGCCAGAAATTTGGTCTTTTTTTGCAGTATCGGCCCCAGCAGCCCGATAAACGGAACTTCCTTGTAAAGCGAAGCGTTGCGTACGGCAACCGTGGCTTGTCCGGCAAGAACGCGAATCATTTCGAGATGAGCCGGGCTGAGAAAGTCTGGGACGCTGCTTTCGAATAATAGAAGTCCAAGCCGGCCTTCGTCGTCAGTGAGCGGAAGGACGTAGAACGCGCGCATCCCGGTTTCGGCAAAGTACTTGCGGAAAGGCGCTTTCATTGCCTCTTCGGGAGCCTCGATGCGAGCTTCGTTTTCATCGCCGCGCTGGGCGATAAGAATGGCGTCATGAGCGCCAGACACGAAAGGAATGACGCCTTCGAGTTGCGCAACCTCGCGAGCTCCGGGATTGATTTGCTCCATGCCGGAGATGGCCTTCAGACGCAACTTGCCGCGTTCGTTCAGCGCAACTGAAGCTCGTTCATAGGGAATCACGGCGCTGGGCGTATTGACGACCGCTTGCAAGACCCGGTCAAGGTTCAAGGTCGAGGTGATCTCTCCGCTCACCTGTACCAGGGTCTGGAGGATTTCCACTTTGCGCTCTGCCATCAGCAGGCTGGCGTTGTGAAGAGCGATGGTGGCTGTTTCGTTCAGACTGCCGAGGACGAAGAGGTCGTCGTCGTCAAATGATGTCCCATCAGGACGATTGATGGCTTCCACCACGCCGACGAGTGCTCCCTTATCGAGTAGCGGGGAAACCAGCATGCATTCGACGCGGCCCTTTTCCGTGTTTAGATTGCGGCGGACCAGGCGTTCATCCGACGGATCTGTAATCAGTAAAGGATCCCCGGTATCGGAAACGTCACCCGCGGCTCCTTCGCCTGCTTTTTGCGACATTCCTTGCCGGGTAGTGGGATCGAAACCCGACTGGTGCATCAGCAGAAGATCGCCATCGCCTTGTACCATCCAAAGGTTGACCGCCTGGGCCTCGAGGGTCTCGCGGATTTTCGACCCGATGATGGGGAGAAGTTGGTCCATCTCCAGAGTGGAGCTGAATACTTTTTCAATGTCGTAAAATTGCGAAAGGCGGCTGATGGAGGTTAGAGAATTATGGCGCTCGACTTCATACTCCCGCGCAGCACGAAGGGCCCGTGCCGCAATCTCGGCTATGTCTTGCAGGGTATTGAAATAGGCTTCCGCCAGAGGTTTGTCGAAACTGAGAATCTCGATGGCGCCGATCAACGCGTTCTCGACGACGAGTGGGAGATAAGCCAGGGAGTGGAGGGTTTTCCGGACGTTAAGATGAGCGTACTGTTCACGGACGAGCGACTCACTGGCCAGCAGCAAGGGTTTGGATTTGGCGGCAAGGATGCCGAGGGTCCCGCAATCAAAGGGAACGGCGCTGTCGGGGGCGGCTTCTCCTACCGTCGCGCGCACAGTCCAGCATTCTCCCCCAGCGCTATCGGATACCAGATAGACATTGACGGCAGAATCGGGCAGCAGCGCAGCGAGGGTGTGTGCGACGATGCCCGCCCGCGGCGCAATCTCTGGCGTCTCCAGAAGACGAGTCGACATTTCAAGGATGTCAAGGGTCAGATCGGGTCCCGAGTTGCCATGCTCGTCGCGGAAAGCTACTGACATCTCAGTTCTATTTCTGTTCCAAGGGCCGCCGCATTTCAAACTTGCAAATTCATGAGGCTTCCTCTAAGTTGAGCGGGCAATGTACCAGATGGTCAGAAGGGTGTCAACACACCCCATGATTGCTCTATTCAGAGCATTTTCCGACCATTGAGTTGACACTACTGAGGTGATGAGGTGGACATTGAAGTCCGCGGTGTGGGCCAAGTAAAGGTCGTCAAGTTGCGAGGTAAGCTGAGTCTCGGCGAATCCGTCGACCGGCTTCGGGGAGACTTGTATGAACTGATCGGCAACGGCGAGCCCCGAATTGTACTCGACCTTAGTGAGGTTCCGATGATCGATTCCAGTGGGATCGGGTTGCTGGTCAAGACCCTCACAACGGCTAAGCAAATGGGCGGAGCAATCCGGCTGCTCAATCCGTCGAAGTTTGTTGTGCAGACTTTAAAGATGATCGGTCTGCTGAACCTGTTCGATGTCTTTGGAGACCAACAGGAGGCTATAGCCTCATTCGGTTAGGGGGTGGTGAGCTCGTTGTGACCGACCTTCCGCACCATCAGGTTTTTTTGGATGACTCCCACCGCCTCGCTACTTTGCAGATCTGAACGGGGTCGCACGCTCCGCGCGCCCCACCGCGAGCCGTGTCTTTTATAAATTTCGCAAACTTTACGGTGTTGGTATGACCGCGGTGGCTTGATTGGAGTAGCCGCTTTCTTCGGAGCCGGAGTTGACTGCTGTGGTTTCGTAGTAGTAGGTGGTGCCGGAGACTACGGTGCTGTCGGTGTAGGCGGTGGTGGCGTCGAGGGAGGAGTTGATCATGGTGTAGGGGCCTCCGGAGACGGTGCCGCGATAGACGTTGTAGCCGACGGCGCCGGAGGATGCGGTCCAGGTGAGGTCGACGGTGTGCTGAGTCGCGGTTACGCCCGTGCCGGTGAGGGATTGCACGGCGGGGGAGTTGGAGGCGTTGCTGGAGAAGGAGAGCGAGGCGGAGGCGGCTCCGCTGGATTGGGGCGTGAAGGTTACGGTGAAGGTTGAGGATTGGCCGGCGGGGATGGTGACGGGTAGCGAGATTCCGGAGAGGACGAATTCGCTGCTGGTGCTGCTGGCGGAATTGACGGTGACGGCGGAGCCGCTGGCGGTGAGGCTGCCGCCGAGCGCGGAGTTGGCTCCGACATTGACGTTGCCGAAGGCGAGCGTAACCGGTGAAACAGCCAAGGTTCCGGCAGCGGTCCCGGTGCCGGAGAGCGGGATGGCTAGCGGGGAATTCGAAGCGTTCGAGACTACGGAGATCGATCCACTGGCCGCGCCGGCGGTAGTTGGCGCGAAGGTTGCGGTGAAGGTGACGCTTTGATTAGCGGTGAGATTGAGGGGGAGGGTCAGGCCGCTGATGGAGAATCCGGTACCGCTCGGAGTGGCGGCGGAGATGGTGACGGTGGATCCGCCGGTGTTGGTGAGGGTCTCGGAGAGATTCTTGCTGTTGCCGACTTGGACGTTGCCAAAGGCCAGGCTGGTGGGATTGGCGGTTAGTGTTCCTTGCGTGACTCCTGAGCCGGAGAGGGGAATGCTCAGGCTGGGATTCGATCCGTTGGAGGTAATGCTGACACTGCCGCTGGCTGCGCCGGCCGAGGTGGGTGCAAACTTCACGGAGAACGGTGTGCTTTGACCAGCGGTTAAAGTTACGGGTAAGGACAGGCCACTTAAGCTGAATCCGGTGCCGCTGGCTGAGGCGGCGGAGATGGTAAGGCTTGACCCGCCGGTGTTAGTCAGCGTTTCGGAGAGAGCCGCGCTACTGCCATTTTGAACATTGCCGAAGGCGAGACTGATCGGATTCGCAGCCAGTGTGCCCGGAGCCACTCCTGTGCCAGACAGTGGGATGGTCAAGCTGGGATTCGATCCGTTCGAGGTAATGCTGACGCTACCGCTCGCAGCTCCACTGGCCGTCGGAGAAAAGAGTACCGAAAATGAAGTGGTCTGGCCGGCGGTTAAGGTCACGGGCAAGGACAGTCCGCTCAAACTAAATCCGGTGCCGCTGGCGCTGGCGGCGAGGATGGTGAGAGTTGATCCGCCGGTGTTGGTCAGCGTGCCGGTCATGCTGGTGCTGCTGCCATCCTGCACGTTGCCGAACGCTGGGCGGGCGGGACTGGCGACAAGTTGGCCGGCAACCGTTCCCGTGCCGGCGAGAGAAATGGTGACCGTGCCCGAGTGGCGTCTCCATAAGGTTCGGGAATATTCAAGAGAGACAGTCCCAGAAATGGCGCCGCTAGACTGCGGTGCGAAGGTCGTGGTCAAGGTCACGCTCTGGCCCCGAGGTAGAATCGCCGGCAGGATAAGCCCGCTGACGCTGAATCCGGTTCCTGACAGGGTCGTCTGATCAATCGTCAGAGATCCGTCACTTGTATTGCTCAGTTGAATGGTTTGCGAAACGCTGTTGCCCACCTGCACGCTGCCGAAGTTGATGCTGGAAGGAGTAACTGCTACTTGTCCGCTGGCGGCGGATGCAAAAAGTAAGACATTCAAGCAGACGAATCCGCAGCCCACAAATATCTGTGGGAAATTATGACGTTTCACTTCGCTTCTCCTATTCCGTGCGGAGTGCGCACGGCGGGGGATATGGAGCAGCTGCACAAAGTCCTGCGACTAAACTGACCGCGCAGGTGCGGTGCATGAGTCATTCTTCGGCGTACAAAAAGTTTTGGGCAGATGACGAACGATCAGGACGAAGCAGTCCAGCCGCGAGTAACCGAGTGTCCATCGGGACAGGTAATCGACAGGCTAGTGACCAGTCTGAGCAGGGCCAACTATCACAAATATGGCTGCCCGCTGGCATTTCGGGCCAAGCTAACTTCGGGCCAGAATAACTTCGGACAAACTAACGATGAGCGGAACCCAGAGTGATTACATTCGTTAGGGCGAGCGCTCGGCGGGCTCGATTGCTTTATCAGTTCGTCGCTTTGAAATTACAGCAGCATGCATGGATTGATCTTCACGAATAGCGAGCGATGGCAGCAAAATTGGAAGTTCATCTGCCGAATATTTAGGGCTCGTGCGGGTTTCTTGCGCAGCGCATCGAAGATGGTGATCGTAGCTTGCGCCGGAGGGCTTTCACCACAGGGGGCACAGAGGATCACAGGGGAAAACGGGTGATTTATCAATGTTGATCTGTGTGGGGCACTAGACTTAGCGCGCAACAGAGGATGAAAATGATCGGCGCCGTGCGCTAGTTTTGCTCAATCCGTTGGATTTCGCGGGAACTTCTGGTAGGGCAGGCGCACATTGTCGATCACGACTTGATCGGCGCGGATACTTGCGGGCGCCTGAAAATCAGGAATGCCGCACGGGCCGCCGGATCCGCAGGCAGCATTCACTGCTCCCGCAGTGACGAAGTCATCTTCATCGACGCCGTCTCCGCTGACGCCTAAGCCGCCGACCAGAACGCCGTTTTGATAGAGAGGCAGGCTGCCGGGGAAAAAAACGACTCCGCTCATGTTGTTGGTGTTTGCGGAGCCGCCTTCCGATCCCTGCGTGCAGGGGTTGGCGACGTCGTAAAGATACAGAGGAAAAAATGGGCCATCGCCCGAGCCGTCGATGCCGGGGGGAAACATGGGCTGGGCTCCGAAGCCGACTGTGCGATTCGTAACCGCCGTGCCCGTTGGAACGCCGGGCAGATCGTGTACTCCGGTGGTGCTGAACCAGATCACATTGCGAGCTTTGGTTGCTGCCACGTCGGCGCTGAAGACGGTTCCGTCGTGCATGCGATAGAGGCCGAGAAGAGTGCCGTCGAGATCGGAGACGGCGATTGTCATCTTGGCGCGCGAGCCAGGAGGCAGGCGAATGACGGCGCGCGTTATGTTTGCGGTTGCTACGGCATTCGCAATGATTTCAGTGACGTCATTCTGCGAGAGGGCGGCGCCTGCGTTTGGACCGACCAAGTATCCTTCGGGCGGGAGCGTGCCGGCGGTTGCGGGGACGCTGTACGAGCCTGCGAAGGTGCCGGGCGAAGTGCCCGCGGGTTGCGTGGTTTGGGCGACGAAAGGCAGTGCAACTCCGCCGACGATGACGACGCCGGGCGGAGGAAGTTGGGCGGGGGTGGGCAGCAAGCCGGAATTCATCGCGCCGGAATAGGCGGCGTATTCCGCAATCGCCGGTAAGGTGCTGACTACACCTACGCCGCCGACTGCTCCGCCATCGAACAAAGGCACGCCGCCTGGATTGACTGCGAGCGGATTGCTGTCATCGGCGTCGGCTTTGCCGGTAATGATGCCGAGGCCAAACGTTGAGCCATCGATCGACAGCGACGGATTTAATCCCTGACCCGGGAGATAGTTTGTGCTTAGCGTGCATCCGCGATTCGTGTTTTCTATGCCGTAGAGATCGCCGTTGGGAGTGCCAGCGACTCCGGGTGGAAAATGAACGCCGCTGATGAAGCGAACCGTGCGCGAAGAAATCGGAGCTTGGTCGTTGCTGAAAAGTGCGGCGGTGCGGGCGAGGCTGACGGCTAGTTCATCGGCGGGAACGGTCTGGCCGAAATTTCCAATTGAGGTGGTTGGTGCGCCGGGCGTTTCGAAAACGGCGAGAATATTTCCGGCGCGATCGGCAACCGCGACTACCATGGGAGCGTTCACAGACGTCACCGCGTTTTGAACCACGTTGGTTACGTCGGCGATGGTGAGCGGGGTGGCCGCTGGAGGTGGGGGGTCAGATGAACTCGTAGATGAGCCTCCGCCGCATGACAAGCACGAAAGCGCGACCGCAAAAACCACGAGCGAGAATGCGGAAAGCCTCAAAGGAAGATGATTCTCCGTTCTGGTCTTCATAACCTCGTGTTCATAATATTGTTTTATGTGTTCGCGATGATTCATTATGACGGTGAGCGATGCAAAGTCAAGCAAGGCTTGCTCACGAGTTGTGGTTGTGATAGGTGTTAGGCCCAATCGGATGCGGGCTTTCGATAGCAACTACATTTAGCGATGAGGACTGACCTGACGAGAATGTCTTGGGCGATGAGGGCGTGGACTTCTCGGTATCTGCTTATGTGTCTGCTCGCGCTTCAAGTGGCGGCGTGGGGTCAAACGCGACGAATCCCGGGCCACGCGGCCACCAATACAACTTCGCTGCAGGGAACGGTGAGAGATCGGCAGAGTCACTTGGGTATCCCGGGAGTGAAAGTTGTTCTGCTTCGTGACGGTGCCGAGGTCCTCGTAAAAATTACGGATGCCGAGGGCATCTTCCGCTTCACTGATTTGGTGCCTGGGAGTTATGAGCTTAAGGCGGAGAAAGAAGGATTTCAGGCGCTCGATTTTTCTGGTCTCGAAATTAAAGGCGCGGAGGTGAAGGATCTGGATCTGGAGCCGATCGCCGGTGCGACCTCAGCGACTAAGGGGCCATCTGGAGTGCCGGGTGCTGTTGTTTCGCCACCTATGGCACCTTCTCCCGCCAGCCCCTACCCTGGTCTGCGAACTGGCGAAGCGGCGTCTTCTCCGGGGCCGCTCGGAATCGCACCTGAGCAACTCCCGCCGGACTCCGCAAATTTTGCAAAAGATCCCGACCGGTGGAGTGTTCCGATGCCAGCGTGGGACCGCTATGGCAAAGGTGGTGAGTTTCCGTATACGAAGGGGCATTGGTACGATCCTTTCAATCGCAGCCGCATCAAGGGAGACGAGCCGATCTTTGGTACGAAGTGGGGGCAGCGATGGTTTTTTAATTTCACGGGGACGAGCATCACTGGGTTGGACGTGCGCCGCTTGCCGGTGCCGAGTGGGGTGTCGGCGGAGCAGGGAGGGAGCTCTAACTTCTTCGGCCGCGGCGAGCAGGCGTTTGCCTCGCAGAGTTTTCGGCTGTCGTTTGATCTCTTCGAGGGCGATACGAGTTTTCGGCCCGTCGATTTCCGCATACGCTTTACGCCGGAATTCAATCTTAATTTTCTGCAGACACGCGAGCGCGGGCTGGTAAATGTTGACGTCACCGACGGTACCAATCGCTTCGATACGCATACGGGTTTGCAGGAGGGATTTGTCGAGGCAAAACTGCATGACCTTAGCCCGAATTTTGATTTCGTTTCGGTGAGGGCCGGCATCCAGCAATTTGTCAGCGATTTTCGCGGATTTATTTTTGCCGAGGAACAGCCTGGCGTGCGCATTTTCGGTAACCTGCGTTCAAACCGCATTAACTACAACCTGGCCTGGTTTTATTTTCTGGAGAAGAACACGAACAGCGGATTGAATACTTTTCAGCCGCGCCATCAACAGGTTTACGTCGGGAATGTGTACATACAGGATTTCATTGCCAAGGGCTACACCATGGAATTCAGTTTTCATTACAATCGCGACGATCCCTCAATCCACTTTGACGACAATGGATTTCTGGTGCGTCCCGAACCTGTCGGGCTGATTGCACCGCACGGTATTCACGCTTATTACCTGGGCTGGGCCAGCAACGGGCACATTGGCCGAGTGAATGTTAGCCATGCGTTTTATCAGGCGCTGGGGCATGACACGCTCAATCCGGTTGCGGGGCGCCGCGTGGACATCAATGGCAGGATGGCAGCGCTAGAATTGTCGGTGGATAAAGACTGGGTGCGCTTCCGGTCGTCATTTTTCTACGCTTCGGGCGATCCCAGCAATCAATCGGATGCGCTTGGAGGCGGCCGCAGTTCGAGCGCTCGCGGCTTCGATACGATTGTGGATGAAACGAATTTCGCCGGAGGAGCGTTCAGCTTTTTCGATCAGCAAGGCATTCGACTGACCGGGACGGGAATTGCACTCACCAATCCCGGGAGTCTGCTGGTGAGCCTGCGCACCAATAAGGAGGAAGGGCAGGCGAATTTTGTGAACCCGGGAGTGTATGTATTTAATGCGGGCGCCGATTTTAATGTGACTCCCAAGCTGCGCGCTTTTGTGAATGCAAACTACTTGAGATTTGATCGCACGGAGCCGTTGCAAATCGTGCTGGCGCAACCGGGAATTCGCCACAGCATTGGCACGGACAGCGGGATGGGCGTGCAGTATCGGCCGCCATTGACCGAGAACATTGTAATTACGGCGGGAGTGTCAAACTTGCTTCCGGGCGCAGGGTTTGAGGAAATCTTCAACAAACGCGTGTTACTCTCCGGCTTCACCACCATTCGGCTGACGTTTTGAATTAATGTTATGCGGCTTTGCTCGGGTCGACGGTTCGCGCAAGTCTTGCTGGTGACGGCGATCATTTGCGCGGCATCGGCGGCGTTTGAAGTTTTGGCCGGAACTTCAGCGTCAGAAAATGCCGTGGGATCGTCGGCACAAGTCGACACTGAGCGAAACTCGCCCGGCCTCGGCGACTCGCTCGACGAAGCGGCGCAGAGATCTGCTGGTTGCGTTAGTTGCCATAATCCAATGGACAGCGTGACCATGCACACTACTGGAACGGTGCGTTTGGGTTGCACCGACTGCCATGGAGGTAATCCGCAGATTGTGCTTCCGGCGGGCGTTGCGCTCGGGGCGCCGCAATACGGAGAAATCAAGAGGCAAGCGCATCCGCGGCCTCGGTTTGCGGAGAACGCTCGATCCGCCGCCAATCCCGTGCGTGCTTATACGCAGTGGTTGAAGGAAGACGCGGATTACGTCAAATTTGTAAATCCGGGCGATCTGCGAGTGGCCGAGCAAACTTGTGGGCGATCTGGTTGTCACAGTGCTGAGGTGCAGCGTGTGCGCACGAGCATGATGACGCATGGCGCGATGTTGTGGGGGGCGGCGCTTTATAACAATGGAGCGGTGCCGCTGAAGAATCCGTTCTTTGGCGAGAGCTACGGCGCCGATGGAAAGCCGCAGAGGCTGCAAACTTTTCCGCCGCCGACTCCGGAAGAGACGCGCACTAAAGGCATTCTGCCTTATCTTGAGCCCATCGAGCGGTGGGAGATTTCGCAGCCGGGCAATGTGTTACGAGTGTTTGAGCGTGGCGGCGAAAAGAAACCCGAAGTGGGGATTCCGAGTCTCGATGAGCAACCGGGAAAGCCGGATGTAAAACTGGGCGAGCGCGGATTCGGCACTCTTTTGCGCACAGACCCTACGGTTCTCGGGTTACAGAAGACTCGCTTGCTAGATCCTCTGTTATCTTTTCCCGGAACTAACGATCAACCCGGCGATTATCGCGCCAGCGGCTGCAGCGCCTGTCATGTCATCTACGCCAATGACCGTTCGGCCGAACATTCTGGACATTATTCGGTGGCGGGGAATTCAGGGCGGAGCGCAACCGTCGATCCGACTATCGCTAGGAACGAATCGGGGCATCCCATCAAACATGAATTCACTCGATCGATTCCGTCGAGCCAGTGCATTGTTTGCCACATTCATCCGGGGACCAACATGGTGGCGACTTATTTTGGCTACACGTGGTGGGACAATGAGATCGATGGCGAGAAGATGTATCCGAAGGAGCAGAGGCATCCGAGCGCGAAGGAACAGCAGGAGATTCAGATGCGCAATCCGGAGCGGGCGGCGACTCGTGGTTTGTGGTCGGATGTGGATTTCCTCGAAAAGACGGGGACGCCGGAATTTAATAAGGGCCTCAAGAATACGCAATTTGCCGACTTCCACAGTCACGGATGGATATTTCGCGCGGTTTTTAAACATGATCGCCAAGGCAATCTTCTCGATGCGGACGACAAGCACGTCTCTTTCGATGATCCGGACAAATTCACTAAGGCTGTGCACCTGAAGGATATTCATCTGGAAAAGGGAATGCATTGCATCGATTGCCACTTTGAGCAGGACAATCATGGCAACGGAAAATTGTATGGAGAAACGCGTAACGCCATCGAGGTCGACTGCGTGGATTGTCACGGCACGATCGAGCAACGAGCGATGCTGCGGACCTCGGGCATCGCGGCGCCCGCGGGTGGAACTGCGCTTGATCGATTGCGCACGCCTTGGGGAGCGCGGCGTTTCTATTGGGAGGGAGATCGACTGTTTCAGCGGTCGATGCTGGAAAAAGACCAACGGTGGGAAGTGGTGCAGGTCCTCGATTCGATTACTCCGGGCAACGCGCACTACAGCGAGAAATCGCGGTTAGCTAAGACGATTCAGAAGGATGGAAGCACGTGGGGAAGTGCAACGGGCGACCCATCGCACCTGGCACATCAGAACAGCCGGATGACTTGTTATTCGTGTCACAGTTCATGGGCTCCCACTTGTTATGGCTGCCATCTTTCGATGACGGCGAATCAGAAGATGCCGATGCTGCATAACGAAGGGCTGACGACGCGCAATTGGACTTCCTACAATTTTCAGGTACTGCGCGATGATGTGTTTAGTCTGGCGATCGATGGAACCGTTACAGGTCATCGCGTCGCTCCGGTGCGCTCGGCATGCGCTGTGCTGGTGAGTTCGCAGAACAACAATCGCGACTGGATCTATTATCAGCAACAAACTATTTCGGCCGAAGGTTTCAGCGGACAGGCATTCAGTACTTTTGTGCCACATACGGTGCGGGCTCGAGAGACGAAAGGTTGCACTGACTGTCATGTTTCGAAGGCTGGGGATAACAATGCCTGGTTGACGCAGTTACTGCTACTCGGCACAAACTTTATGAACTTTATGGGGCGCTACGTTTATGTAGCGACCGGCAGTCACGGATACGAAGCGGTTGCGGTCACCGAACATGACGAGCCTCCCGCAGTCATCGGAAGCGATCTGCAAAAGCTCGCGTATCCAGACGACTACGGCAGGCACGTAAACAACAATCGTGAACTGAAAGAGGCATACGGGCACGGCGGGTCGGAGATTCTGGATGTGCAGGCGCGCGGCGAATATCTTTACGCGGCTATGGGAAAAGGCGGTCTACGCGCTTATGACATTGCGAACGTCGACGACAAAGACATTTCTCAACGCACGATTACCGCGCCGGTTTCGCCGTTGGGGCAGCGCTTTTACGTGCCTACGAAATATGCGATGGCGGTGGCGACTCCGACGACCCTCGGTGTCGATCCGCTACGCACGCATCGTCCCGAGAATGAAGAACAGCCGATTCACCTTATCTATGGTTTTCTCTACGTGGCGGACAAGGAAGAAGGCTTGGTCGTGATTGGCGACCCCAATCTTAAGGGGAAGAGTCCTGCCGTTGGCACCTTGCTTGATGGCGACCCGAATAATAATTTTCTTAAACGTGCCTTGGCTTTCAATCCCGACGGTGCGCTGAAGGGAGCACGCAAGATCGCTATCGCGGGGACTTATGCCTACGTTCTTTGCGATGCTGGATTGGCCGTGGTTAGTCTCGATAATCCACTCAAGCCTGAACTTGTCGCGCGAGTGGGCGCGCCTTTTCTTGTGGAGCCGCGAGGAATCGCTGTGCAGTTCCGTTATGCTTTCGTTGTGGATAGTCAGGGACTCAAGGTCCTGGATATAACTCATCTCGACCGGCCGGTGCCGGTTTCGGAGGCGCAGGTGCCACTGGCCGATGCGCGCAATATATACGTCGCGCGCACCTACGCGTACGTTTCCGCAGGCAAGCAGGGATTGGCTATCGTGGATATTGAACACCCCGAGCAACCAAAGCTCGATCAGATCTTTAATGCCGATGGCGCCATGAATGATGTGAACGACGCTAAACTTGGAATGGTTTCATCGGAGCTATTCGCCTTCGTGGCCGACGGCAGGAATGGGCTGCGCGTTCTTCAGTTATTTTCGCCCACCGACAATCCCAATTTTTCCGGATTCAGCCCGCGCCCTATCCCAAGCTGATTGCGACTCACCACACGCGTGGTCCTGTGCTCGCTGTTTCGAAGGGCATCGATCGCGATCGCGCGGTTGATGAGAGTGGCAATCAGATAGCCGTGCTCGGACGCCGCGGCGCGCGCCCATTCAATCAGCAGGAAATCCAGCGCATGTATCTGCGCGACGGGCACCTCTACACGGTGACAGATAGTCCGCCGGGCCCGGCGCGCTGATCGGAAAGCTATCTGGACGCGGTTGCTCGCAGTTCCGGAACAGTGAATGTTCCTTTGGTCGGTCGCTCCTTAGTCCAATCGTGATAGGCGTGGCACTCGGAGCAGCGACCGCTGGCGGCATCGTGTTGCGGACCGTTGTCCTCGTGGCAACTGCGGCAGGATGCAATGCCGGGAATCAGGATGTCGGCCGTTTTGACGGCTCTCGGGCGTCCGGTCGTGACACGCCGTGCAGGTTAATAAGCGATGCGAGCCGTGACTGAATTCGGCGTGCAGGAACCAGCGCGACGGAATGGAAGACTTCGCAACCGATGGCAGCGGCCCGTTACCGGCAATCATCACGTGGCAGAGTTTGCAGCCTTTCTCGAATAACAATCGATCGGCCAGCATGACCTGCTGATCGATCCATTCCTGGCGAGTGCGCGGAACCGGCAGATTCATATTGCGCGAGATAGTCGCGCCGGGCAGAATCCGATCCGGCGCCACTGCTTCAGAGAGCGCGCGCGGATGCGTCGCAAAGTAGTCACTGTATTTCTGAATCAAAAATGCTTGAACAACCTCCGGCTTGTCATGCGGCGTCGCTTGATCGAAGCGTTTGTCGAACTGCAGGTCTTTCACGTGACAGCCGCCGCATTGATTGACGTAGAGAATCGGCGACATGTAATCCATGGAGCGACGGTGTTTCAGCCCGGTGCTCGTGTTGTTAACAACAGGCGCGGGTTTCGGCTCTGCTTGGGATTGTGAGTAGGGCCAGTTATTGCTCGTGGCCGTCAACTGGTGGCAATCCTGACAATCCATTTGTACGGAGCCCGACGGTCCCGCGAGATTAGGGCGCAGGTGCGCATAGTGATTTAGCTTGATTTGGCCCGGATCCACACCGTCCGATCGTAACGCTGCGAACTCAGGATGCTGTTTGTCGAAATCTTTGACGACGCGCGCGAAGTGGGAGCTGCCGCTACGAGTTAATAAGTTGGCATGACACTGCGTACAACTCGGATCATCTGTGCTTGCCAGACGAGGAGAACCCCGGTGCTCGATGTGGCACGATGCGCAACTCACTGTACGAGAAACTTTGTCAGAATGATGCGCGGGCGCGTCGTGGCATCTAGAACAGGCATCGTCACTAACTGTCGCGCGAAAGAAACCGAGTCTAGTTACATGGCAGACGTTGCATTGCTTTCCTAAAACGGCGTGTGCCGCGGAAAGCGGTCCGCTGCTGTAGATCTTTTGGCTGTTGGCGCGCTGGACCGCAAACCATCCGATCGCAACGGCGGGAACCAGAACGGACAACCACAGCCGCCAACTGCGCAAGGGGTGGGCTTGCTTGAAATACTGCATGTCCATCCGTTTGGCGAGATTCTTGGTTGTGCGTATGCGCCGTGCCATCGTCTTCTCTCAGTAGCGCAATGCCATCACAGCGTGCACTCCTCCCAATAATAGGAGTGCGTAGGAAGCAGGGATATGCACAAGCAGCCAGCCGTGCAGGATGCGGTGATACTGCACTTGTTGGTCGAGTTCGCGTTTCTCTTCGCAGATATTTTCTAGATCCTCGATCGCTGAGTGCAAATTTGGCGGCAAGCGCAAACGCAGTTGCTCGAACATGCTTTGCGACCGACTGCGATCGGAGAGCGCCATGCCCTTGGATCCGCCATGCATAACATAGGGCTGCATCTCACGGCGAAAAAACTCCTGAAGCTGAGCGCTGGCCCCTTCATCTGCCTGCAAGCCGGATGCAACGGTTACGCCGCCGATGGTTCCCGCGCTGGCCGACGCGGCACGTTGTTGCGCAGTAGCCTGTGAGACACTTCCGGCTAGCGCAGCAGAAACTTCGTCGACCACAGTCTGGGCTTCGGCGAGAAGTTGCGATCGGACTCGTCCAATTTGTTCATAAATAGTTTCGAGAGGAATGCGCTCGGTCGTGAGTCGTGGCATAAAATGTTGCAGTATTGCTCCTACGATCCCGCTAGCGAATACCACAACGAATAGCCACATCAGAGCCCTAGTAAGTCCGACGCCGAAGCGGAAGCCGGAGTGGAAGAGGATTAACGGAAAACTGATGAGGCCCAGCCATAAATGGGCGCGCATCCAGGTCTGTGCGCGGCCTATGCGCCAGATAGGAACCTTCTTCCTCGCTCCCAGCAGCCCTGCGAAGAGCATGCAGGCGAAGGCGAGGCTCCCGTAAACCAGGCCGACAGCGGTGCCGCCATTTGTCGCTTGGAGTGCAGTGCGGGAATAGGGAACATAGATTGCTGTGGCCATTAACACTCCCAGCCAGAGTGCCTATTAACCACGTTCGATGTGTCTGATCGATGCGCAATGGTCTCTATCTCACTGATTTACGTCCGTTTATACGAGTTACTAACTACTGCTTCGATATCTTCTGTCGCTTGAGCAGGCCGCCGAAAAACTCGGGCGGATTTACGCGATGCGCGGCATCATGCGGGCATGCATATACACAACTAGGTTCTGCGTGACCCAAACAAAGATCGCAGGATGTCGCTTTCACCTTGACGCTGGCAATGGTTCTTCCGGGATGCAACAGGTCGTCGATCTCGACAGGGAAGGGATGCATATTGATGTTTCCATAGGGACAGTTGTTGGCACACTGGCCGCAACCGATGCACCAGTCCTCAATGATCACCTCAAGAGAATCGCGGCGGCGGATCGATCCTACGGGACAACCCACCATACAGAGCGGATCGCGGCACTGCCGACAGGAGGTCGCGACGAGATAGCGGTCGAAGCGGAGGCCTTCGCGAATCAACCGACTTACTCCGTCGTGGGCATCGGCGCAGGCGCGCACGCACTGATCGCAGCGGGTGCAACGGTCCAGGTCGAGAATGAGCAAACTCTGCGCTTCCATGAGTCCCTGACTGAGGAACTGATCCATGGAGACATCTGCGACCTGGGCGTCTCGTAGCCGGTTTTGTTCGACATGCTCGGCTGATTCGGTTTCCAATTTCCGGCGGATATCGGGAAAGCGGTCGAGCATGAGTTGGAAATCGTGTCCCGGAATGCGAACCACTTCGACGTGATCGAGTGCCGTGCACGTGGCCATGCGCGGCGTGCCGGTGAGAAATGCCATTTCGCCGAAATAGGAGCCGCGTGCCAGATACGCCAGGACAATGTCCCCGCCCGGACGATGCTGCGAAACTTTGACGAACCCAAGCCGGACCAGATAAAAACTATCGGCCACTTCACCCTGGGAGCAGATAATCTGGCCTGGTTGAAACCGCAGTAACTCGACGTGCTCCCGCAGATGGTCGATGAAGTCCGCTGTTAGTGGGGCGAGCACGGGAACGCTGCGCAAGTGTGAATCAAGCGCGCGCTTCTTATAAGTACGATCGAGTTGCTCGCGGAATGTCTTATTGCGCTGCATAATATCAAGAACGTTACGCAGCATCTCGAGCATGGTGCAATCCGTCTTCGCGCGCACTGTAGCCGAGCGCGGGTAGTAACTCATGCAAGTCATCTCCCCGAACAGTTCGCCAGGGCCTAACTCGGCGATCGGGCTCTGATAAGGGAGATCGACGGAAGCATCGATAGGTATGTAAGATCGAGTGCTCTCCTCGTTGCGCTCGTCTTCATCTCGCGATGTGAGCAAGCTGGTAAGTTTACTCAGGAAACCTCGAGCGCCGCCCTCGGTCTTAACGTGAGCAATCGGACTGGCGAGATAAACCTCCGCCGTGCCGTCGACAATATAGAAGGCAGTTGCGCCGAATTCGCCTTCGCGGCAGATAATTTCTCCCGCCTTAAACCGCCGCTCGACGATCGCGTTGCGGTTGAGGCCGAGAAATGTTCCGGAAACATTTTCGAAAACGGGAAGGCCGGTAAGAAAAATGGGGTCGACGGTATCGCCTTCGAGATGACTCTTGACGACGACCCGATTGGTCAACGCGCCGGTGGGACAGGAGACCATGCACTCGCCGCAGGAGACGCAGGAAGATTCCCCCATCGGCAGGTTGTTATCGAAGGCGATGCCCGCCTGATATCCCTTGCCGCGGCGCGCCAGCACCCAGTTGTTGCGGACGTCATCGCAGCCGCGAATGCAGCGGTCGCAGAGAATGCAGGACTCGTGATCGACCTGGATGGCGAGCGAGGAATCGTCATGCCCTCTTGGCGTCGTGCGGGTCGGGAAGCGTGGTTGCGCGATTTGCATCTGTTCGGCAAGGCGCTCCAATTCGCAATCGCCGGAGTGTTGCTGTCGCGCGCAGGGAGAAGGATGATCTGACATCAACAGTTCGACTAGAGTTTTGCGAACGCCCAGGACTGGCTCAGTGTCGGTCTTGACGGTCATTCCTGATTCGGCTTGACGAATGCACGCTGCAGCGTAAACTCTTTGGCCGACGTCAACTACGCAAAGTCGGCATACTCCTACGGGATTTTCATTTTGCTGATGACAAAGAGTCGGGACAGAAATGCCGTGGGCACGGGCGGCATCAAAAATAGTGGTGCCCTGCGGGACGGAAACGGGCATTCCATCGATCGTCAGTTGGACGTGATTGGGAGGCGCGGGTTTCTCTATTGTTGCGTCGGGCGGCATGATGGTCTAACTCGGTTGTTATGGCTCTCTCTAACTTACCAACCCCTCGCGTATGAATCGCTGATTGTCCAGGCAACTCACTCGGTTAGAGTTAGTTAAAGCAAACTCCTCCCGGACAGCGCTGGTGAATAATGTGTTCTTCCAGGACACCGGGAAAATGCTTTATCACCGAAGCGACGGGAACTGGCACGACCTGCCCGAGTCCGCAGATGGACGTCTGCTTCATCGCGGTTGAAAGGTCGGCCAGAAGCTGCATGTCGCCTGTATTACTCACTCCGGCGGTCCATCCTTTTAGCATCTCGACCAGTTTTTGGGAGCCGACACGGCAGGGCACGCACTTGCCGCAGGATTCGTTGCGATAGAACCGAGTTGCATTGAGCGCCATGTCCAACATGCATCTGCCTTCGGCGCACACGACGATTGCGCCCGAGCCGACCATAGAGCCTGCGGCGGCGACTGCGTTCCAGTCCAGAGGCAGATTAGCTAGGGAGGCTGGGAGATATCCCGAGGACGGTCCGGAGGGGGCGAATGCGAGTAAATTGCGTTTACCGTATACGCCGCCAGCATTTTGGTGAATCAGTTCGTCGTAAGTGGTGCCCATCGGTACTTCAAAAATGCCGGGGCGATTGACATCGCCGCTGATGCCAACGAATTTCACTCCGACTGAGCCATTCTTGCCTTGCGCCTTATACCAGTCCGCGCCGCGCGCGAGGATTACCATTGCCAAACAAAAAGTCTCTACGTTGTTGATGACGGTGGGCTGGTTCCACAAGCCGTTGGTCACGGGGAAGGGAGGCTTGTTGCGGGGTTCGGCGCGTTTGCCTTCAATCGCCTCTAACAGGGCGCTCTCCTCGCCGCAGATGTAGCCGCCGGGGCTGACGAATATTTCCAGATCAAAAGCTAAGTCGCTGCCGAGGATTCGCGATCCGAGTAATCCTTGGTGGTAGCAGCGATCGATCTCCGCTTGCAAGATCTCTTTCGGGTTTTCGTATTCGTGGCGGATATACAAGATCCCTTTTTGCGCTCCTGTAACCATGCCAGCGGTGATCATGCCCTCGATTACGAGATAGGGGACATTCTCCATGATGCCGCGGTCTTTGATGGTACCGGGTTCGCTTTCGTCGGCATTACAGACGATGTATTTCGGGTAACTCGGGGCATTGCGCACTAACTCCCACTTACTCGATGTGGGAAAGCCGGCGCCGCCCATGCCGCGCAGGCCGGCGACTTTCAGCGTTGCGATAATCTCCTGCCAGTTTCGTGTTTCAACGAAGCGGCGCAACACGGCATACTCGCCCTGGCCGTTATAAGGGTCGGATGCCACAGCCATGCGTTCTGCGCTATCGCCCCGATCGGGAAGAGGCTTGCCCGCGAGCACGTCTTGTATTATCGCGACGGCATCACGACCGGCTACATGCGAGTGAATCTTATCGTTGACCATGATTGCCGGCGCTCGATCGCATCTTCCGAGGCAGGAGACGTCGCGAATGCAAATCTCTTTTGCGTCGGCTCCTTGAAAAGCGGAGTCGAGGGCGGCGCGGACCTGATCACCTCCGCGGAGGTGGCAGCTCATATCGGCACAGACCCGCACGTCGACTTGCGGCGGAGGGCTGAGATGAAAGTGTGGATAAAAGCTGGCTACCGCGTGAATCTGACTGACGGGGATATCGATTTTCGCGGCGAGCGTCGTGAGGCGGTCGGCGGGGAGGTAACCGAAATCACGCTGTATGGCCCTTAGTTCTTCAAACACGACTCCAGACGCTCCGTTCAAGAGGTGGGCTGCAGCTATTCACATGAATCCTGTTTACCTTAAGATGACGAGGGCGCAAATGCTATAGCAAAGTGCATTCCGTCTGCGAGGGAGCGGCCAGAGCATCTTCTAGTTGTGATCGATCGGCCGCGGCTACGGGTGGGGGAATTCGTGGTGTAAACAATCGGCCGATGAAATCGGGTCCAGTGCAATCGCCTAGTGAGAGAATGACGAAATGCGAATGGCAGTGGCGGTGACTGGCTGGCTTGTGCTCGCGATGCTTGCCGTGAGCTACGCGCAGACTCCTAGGAGTGCTGCGTCCGGCCTTTATTCGCAGAAAAATGTCGCGGCGGGCAAATATAACGGCCCGGGCGGATGTGCGGCGAGCAGTTGCCATGGCAGCGTGCAGCCGAAGACGACGACACGGATTTTCCAGAACGAGTACACGATCTGGATTGCTCAGGATAAGCACGCGCGAGCCTTTAGTGTTTTGCAGAACGAGGTTTCGCAGCGTATTGGCGCGATTCTGAATATTGGAGCGCCGTCGAAATCGGCGAGGTGCCTTGCCTGTCACGCGCTCTTTGTGCCTCCCGAGCAGCAGGCGGAAACCTTTGAACTTGCCGATGGGGTGAGCTGTGAAAACTGCCATGGGCCGGCGTCGGGATGGCTGGGTCCGCATACCACGAAAGACTGGCCGCACGAGAGTTCAGTGCAGTTGGGAATGTATGACACGCGCAATTTGGAAAATCGCAGCGCAAAATGCCTGACCTGCCACCTGGGGACGGCGGAGAAATTTGTCGATCACGAGATGATCGCGGCGGGGCATCCTGATCTTACTTTTGAGCTCGGTCTGTTTACCTCGGTAATGCCGGCGCATTGGAAGATGCCGGAGGAAGGGAATCCTTGGCGGCAGGTGCAGGCGTGGGGGGTGGGGCAGGCGGTGCAACTACGCGAATCGCTGAATCGACTGGCGCGGCGCGCGAATGGTCCGGTGTGGCCTGAGTATGCCGAGCTTGATTGTTTTGCCTGCCATCACAGTCTGACGCGTCCGGAGGATAGCTGGCGGCAGAAGCGGGGTTACACCGGGCGGCGGCCGGGAAATGCTCCATGGAACGAATCGCGCGTGGTGGTGTTTCGCGATCTGGTGCAGGAGATTGGTCCTAACGCTGCGAAACAATTCGATGATGAGATTGCGCAACTGGCGGGCCTGATGAATGATCTCAACGGCAAGCGGGACTTGATTGCGGCGTCGGCGGCGCGTGCGTCTGCTTTGGCGGACGCTTTGGTGAAACAGGTTGACGCCCAGGGCTATGATTCGGCGATGACGTTGCGATTGATGCGGCGGATTGCGGGCGACGGCGCGGCCATCTCGATCGAAGACGAGCGCGCAGCGGAACAGGCGGCGATGACTTTGGATTCGCTTTTCCGCGCGTACAATCTCAACGCGAAGCCGGCTAATGGCGGTGAGCTGCGCGCGGCTATCGACGGGCTGTTTGCGCAATTGCAGGATCCGTCGGCTTATTCGGCTCCGCGATTTGCGGCGCAGATGCAGAAGGTCAGCGAGATTGTTGGTCGATGAAATCGTGGGTCGATAGCTATGTCCGCTAAGAATTCCCCTCCTCATTCCGCCTCCACCAAGGAACATGCGCGGCTCGCCGAAATTGGCAGGGGTCCGGTGCCGCCTTGGCGCAAGTGGGGGCCTTATGTGAGCGATCGGTCTTGGGGGAGCGTGCGCGAGGACTACAGCGCGGATGGCAATGCTTGGGATTTCTTGCCGCACGATCATGCGCGCAGCAAGGCTTATCGGTGGGGTGAAGATGGCATCGCGGGAATCTGCGATCGTTATCAGTTACTCGTGTTCGCTTTGGCGTTTTGGAATGGGCGCGATCCGATTCTTAAGGAGCGCATGTTTGGGCTGTCGTGCAATGAGGGGAACCATGGCGAAGATGCGAAGGAGTATTGGTTCCATCTTGATAACACTCCCACGCACAGCTATATGCGGATGCTCTACAAATATCCGCAGCGGGAATATCCATATCAGCGGCTGATCGAAGAGAGCCGTCGACGCGGAGCGGGCGCTGAGTTTGAGCTGCTTGATACGGGCATCTTTGACGACGATCGCTACTTCGATATTTTTGTCGAGTACACGAAAGAGTCGCCGGAAGATATCTGCATACGCGTGGAGGCGTTCAATCGCGGGCCGGATGCGGCCGCGCTTCATGTGTTGCCGCATCTTTGGTTTCGAAATACCTGGAGTTGGACTGATCCGCCTAGCGGAAAGCCGATCATTCGACCAGGAGAACGAACCCCTGAAGATCGAGCGGCTGGAAAGCAGCATTTGATGTTGGTGGCCGACGATTCGACTGCCAAGCCGCTGCAAAATATCCAACTGGAATATGCGCTGGGGCAGCGCTACTTGTATGCAGCGCTGGGCGGGGAGTTGCTCTTTACCGACAATGAGACGAATGCTTCGCGGCTTTATGGGGCGGCGGCAGTCAACCGGTCACCTTATGTGAAGGATGCGTTTCATCGCTATGTGGTGAACGGCGAGGCTTGCGTGAATCCGCGGCTGGTGGGGACGAAGGCTTGCGTGCACTATCGCTCGGAAGTGGCAGCGGGCGGGTCTTTCGTGTTGCGGCTGCGACTGACGGATAAGCAAATGGCTGAGCCGTTGCGCGACGTTGATGCGGTTATTGAAAAACGAAAGCGGGAGGCTGACGAGTTCTATGAAGCGATTCATCCTCCTAAGGCTACTGAGGAAGAGAAGTTGATTCAGCGGCGGGCTTTTGCGGGGATGTTGTGGGGGAAGCAGATTTATCTCTTTGATGTGGAGCGATGGCTGGAGGGCGATAGCGTTTCTCCGCCAGAGGGGCACAAGAGTATTCGCAACAAACATTGGCGGCATCTCAACTCGATGCGGGTGCTGACGATTCCCGATAAATGGGAGTTTCCGTGGTTTGCCTCGTGGGACTTGGCTTTTCAGTGCACTACGCTTTCGCTGGTCGATCCGGAGTTTGCTAAGGACAATCTTCTCGCGATGTTGTTTGAGCAGTTCCAGCATCCGAATGGGCAGATTCCGGCTTATGAGTGGGAGTTTTCTGATCTCAATCCGCCGGTCCATGCCTGGGCGGTTTGGCGCGTTTATCAGAATGAAAAGGTGCGCACGGGCGTGGGGGACACGGCTTTTCTCGAGAAGTGTCTGCACAAGTTGCTGATGAACTTTGCCTGGTGGGTGAATCGGGTGGATAGCACGGGCAACAATGTTTTTGAGGGCGGCTTTCTTGGGCTCGACAACATCACGGTGGTCGATCGTAGCGAGAAGCTTCCAGGGGGAGCGGTTCTTGAGCAATCGGATGCTACGGGGTGGATGGGATTTTTTTGTCTTTACCTGATGCGGGCGGCGCTGGAGTTGGCGAATTACGACAAGGCTTATGAGTTGCTGGCTACCAAATTTTTTGAGCACTTCATTTATGTTGGCGCGGCGATGAAGAAGATGGGCGGGCGGAATTATCAGCTATGGGATGAGCAGGACGGATTTTTTTATGACGTGCTGCGGCTGCCGAATGGGGACTTCAATAAGTTTCGGCTGCGGTCGATGGTGGGGCTGATTCCGCTTTATGCGGTGGAGGTGATTGAGCGGGCGGATCTGGATCCGCATCCGGAGTTTCTTGGCAATGTTGAGTGGTTCATTAAGAATCGGCCGGATCTGGTGGGGAATGCTTGTTACTCGGCGGATGGGCAGCGGTATGTGTTGTCGATTGCGGACTCGGAGCAGTTTGCGCGGATTTTGCAGTATCTTTGGGACCCGGCTGAATTCCTTGCTCCGCACGGGATTCGGAGCCTGTCGAAATATCATGAGCAGCATCCGTTTTGTTTTGGAGGGGAGTGTGTTGGGTATGAGCCGGGGGAGTCGAGCGTGCGGATCAAGGGAGGGAATTCGAACTGGCGCGGACCGTTGTGGTTTCCGACTACGTATTTGCTGATTCGATCGCTCTTGAAATTCAGCCGCGGGCTGGGGGCGGACTTTGCGGTGAAGACTCCGGGGAGTGGCGGGCGGGCGATTACTCCGTTGGTTATGGCGGGGGAGATTGCGGATCGGATGATTGGACTGTTTCGTCGGGATGATGCGGGCCGGCGGCCTTGCTTTGGGCCGTATCGCAAGTTTCAGGAAGATCCGCACTGGCGGGACTGTTTGCTCTTCAATGAGTACTACCACGGGGACACGGGACAAGGGCTGGGCGCTAGCCACCAGACGGGGTGGACGGGAATTGTGGCGAACCTGATTGATGAGTGGCGGCGCTGATGCTGCGACGGCGGCTGCTTTCGGCGGCGATTTTATTCCTGAGTCTGCTCACGATCAGCGTAGCGGGATATCGCTTGCTGGGCGGGCCTTCTGTCACTTTCCTGCAAGCGCTCTACATGGCCGTGATCACGCTGGCGGGCGTCGGCTATGGCGAGATTGTGGAGACGGCGCATAATCCGGCGCTGCGCGTCTTCAACATGGGAGTGGTGCTGTTTGGGGTTGCGGTGACGGTGTATGTGTTTTCGGTGGTGGCGGCGTTCCTGGTAGAGATTGAGACGACGAATCCGTTTTGGAGACGCAGAATGCAGAAGCGAATCAGCGAACTGAGAGGGCACTACATTGTCTGCGGGATGGGCGACACGGGGCGATACGTGGCCGAGGAGATGCATCGGACGGGGACGCAGTATGTCGTGATCGATGTGCGGGCGGAGTCGATCAAGAAGTTGGGCGAGACTCATACTGATCTTTTTCGCGGCATGCTGTATGTGGTCGGCGATGCTACGGAGGAGGAAGTTCTTGGCAAGGCGGGGATTGAGCATGCTAAGGGGCTGATTACGGCGCTGCCGGAAGACAAGGACAATCTGGTGGTGACGGTGATTGCGCACCAGGCGTTTCCCGATTTGAGGATTGTGGCGCGGGCGGCGGAACAGAAATTTTCGGAGCGGATGTTGCGTGTGGGAGCGCGGTCGACGGTCTCGCCTAGCCATATTGGCGGGCTGAGGATGGCGAGTGAGTTGATACGACCGCAGGTGGTGGGATTTCTCGATCTGATGTTGAAAGATCAGTCGCAGACGCTGCGGGTGGAGGAGATTGAGATTGAGGCGGCTTCTCCGTGGGAGGGGAAGCACCTCAGCGATTTAAAGATGCACGCGAAGCATAATCTGCTGGTGCTGGCGCTGAAGCATGGCGAGGGCGCGGGAGGGAGCAAGTTGTGGGTGAATCCTCCGGATAGCTTGGTGGTGCGGGCGGGAGCGGCGATTATTGTGATGGGGGACGTTAAGGATATCCGGGGGGCGCGGGGGGAAGCGGGGGTGGGTTAGGGCGGTTGGTGGAGAGCGAGGGATGGTAGAGATCCTTCGACTCCGCTGAGCCATTCGCTTCGCTCATGGCTCGGCTCTGCTCCGGATGACAAGTTGGAGATTAGTTTCTGATCGCAGCGGTAAACCACCGCTGCGCCACCCAAAAGCCTGGCTTGTTTGTCCTTGGGCTGCCATCACTTTTGGGCGGCGGGCGAGGGCGCCCTCCGGACTGCCGCCGCGGACGGCGGCGCTACACGATTATTTTGACTTCATTACGTAGACTCCATCCCAGTTGGCTTCTGGGGATTCTTCTATGAATTCCAGGCAGCGCTGAAGCAGGACTTGGGTGGGGCCGTCGTTGGGATAGGTGCGGAGGACTTCGCCGAATATTCCGGCGGCTTCCTGCCAATTCTGGGTGCGGTAGACGTTGAGGGCGGCGTTGAATTTGGTTAGCAGATCGGCGTAGGCCTCGCGGTCGCCGATGGGGGCTAGGAGTTCGTAGATTACTACGGGCTGTTTTTTGCCTTTTACCCTTATGCGGTCGACTTCTCTCGCTACGAATTGATCAGAGACTTGGTTGTAGGTGCCTTCGCTTATGATGACTCGGGCGCGATATTGCTTGGTCATGCCTTCGAGGCGGGAGGCTAGGTTGACGTTGTCTCCCATGACGGTCCAGGCTAGGCGCTTGTCGGAGCCCATGTTGCCTACGTTTACGGGACCGGTGTTGAGGCCGATGCCGATGGCGATGGGGCGGCGGCCCTCGGCTTCCCACTTGCGGTTGAGTTTGTCTAGACTCTTAACCATTTCCAGGGCGCAGCGGCAGGCGGATTGGGCGTGATCCTGCTGCGGGTAGGGAGAGCCCCAGAAGGCCATGATCGCGTCTCCGATGTATTTGTCTAGGGTGCCGAGGTTGGCGAAGAGGATGTCGGTCATGGCGCCCAGGTATTCGTTGAGGAGATGAACTAATTCGTCGGGGGTTAGGCCTTCGGAGAGCGAAGTGAAGTCGCGGATATCGCTGAACATTACGGTCAGGTCTTTAACTTCTCCGCCGGGACGAATGTATTTTTGCGGATCTTTTTCGATGAGGGCGATTACGCCGGGAGATAGATATTGTGAAAAGGTTTTGCGGATTTTGCGTTTCTCGCGCTCTTCATGGATCACGCGAAAGCTGGTGATGGACGCGTAAGAGGCTACCAGCGTTGCGGCGGGGACTACGAAGCTGTACCACCGTCCCCAGTGGGCGAAGCCGTAATAGATGAAGGCGAAGAAGGCGGCGAGGGCGGCAATCGCGGTGATGGTTGCGATTAGAGGGCGGGTGTGGCCGAACCAGAGGCCCAGGCACAGGCCGAAGAAAATGATTATTGCGAGGTCGACGATCTCTTCGCGGAAGCCTCGGATCAGGAAGGTGCGAGACGGTTCGGCGGTGTGGAGGAGGTTGTCTAGGATGTTGGCGTGGATTTCGACTCCCATGTAGCCGGAGCCCTGCTTCTCGAAGGGAGTGTTGCGCAGGTCGCCTAGGCCTAGGGCCGTTCCTCCGACGAAAACAATCTTGTCGCGGAAGGCGTCGGCGGGGACGGCGCCGCGGAGAACGTCGACCATGGAGTAGTGCTTGTAGGAGTGATAGGGGCCTACGTAGTTGATGAGGGCGCTGCCGTTTTGCCAGGGATGGAGTTCGTGGGCGCCGAATTGAAGGCGCTCTAGGCCGTCAGAGGCGATATAGGCGGCGATCTGCTGGTCAGGGATGGTTTCGTATTGACGGAGGGCTTGGAGTGCGAGGGAGGGGAAGAAATCCTGATCCTGATAGCGAATGATGAAGAGGGCGCGGCGGATGGTGCCGTCGGCGTCGGGAGCGATGTTGAAGAAGCCGTAGGAGGCGGCGGCTTCGGCCAGCTTGGGAAGATTGGCTTCGACTCCGGCGGCGACGGGGCCGCGGGCTTGGATCCAGGCCTGGCTGAGATCGAAATCGTGGTTGGCTTCTTTCACTTTCAAGACTTGCGGGAAGGCCTTGGCCCAGACGATGTTGAAATAGGCTTCGGCTAGTTTGGGGTCAGTGAATTTTGAGCGCTCGGCGCTCAGGAACAGATGGCCGAGGACGACGTTGCCGGCGTCTTTGAGGGCGGCGGCGAATTGGGCGTCCACGTCGGATTGCTGCTCGAGTTGCTGGAGTTTGGTTTGCAGAGATTTATTCGCGGGCGCGGTTGCGATGTCGCTGCGGACCTGCGCTAAGACGTCGAGGGCTTCGCTGCTGGAGGCGGTGGGGAAGGTAACGTCGAAGGCGACTACGCGGGCTCCGGCTTGTTTTAGCTGGCGGACTAGGTGGGCATAGTTGCTGCGCGGCAGCGGGTAGGAGCCGATGGTTTGCAGGGTCTTATCGTCGATGCCAACGATTACGATGCGCGGGTCGGAGGGGCGCTTGCCTCGGGTGGCAAAGCGAAGGTCGAGGGTGCGCTGCTCGACATCCTGAAGAAAGAGGAAGCCGGGGCGCTGGCTGCCGCCGATTCCGGAATAGGCGAAGAGGGCCAGGCCGGCGGCCGTCACCACGATAGCGATGGCGGTGTGGGACTGCTGCGAAAGCCATTGGGCCGCGATTCGAAACCGCAATCATGTCCCCGCGAATGAGTGATGGATGTACGGACAATTTTGTAGGATCACTTGGCCGGGCCCTGGTTGGGGGCGGTGCCGCCTCGCGTCTCGGCGACTCCCAGGCCTATGCCCACGCCGGCGGCCACGCCTACGCCTATGAGGACGTTGCGCACGGTGTGGGTTGCGACTTTGCCTACGGTGATGGGCTCGTTGGGCACGTTGGTATCTTGCATGCTCGCGGTGGCGACGGCGGTCGGAGTGGAACTGGGCTGGAAGCCTCCGGGCGGAACGTCGGGGCCGATGACGACCATGTGGCCTGCGGTGACAGTCACGGTGTTGGTAGAACCGGTGGCGGCGTTGTTGTTGCTCTGAAGCACTTTGGCTCCAGCGCCGGGGGTGACTGCAACTTTGCCGACGTAACAGATCACCGTGGTCTGATTGCCGGAGTAGCCGACGTAGAAGTCGGTTCCGATTACTCCGATGACTGCGTTGGGAGTTTTGACTTCGTATTTTCCGTCGGGCTTGGTGATCTTGACGACCTGGTTGCGCAGCTTGCCGTAGTTGAGTTCCATGGAGGTCTGCTGGGAGACGGCGTCGTGCTGCACCACTTTGAGTTCGCTATTGGAGCCGAGGCTGAGAATGGAGCCGTCGGTGAGGCCGGCGCGGAGGCGGCCCTGAGCGTCGGTTTGGAGCAGATCGTTCCAGGCGAGGCTGTCTTTTACTTTCACTGACTGCGCGTTGCGCGAGGCGGCGGGGATGAGGGCTTTGACTTCTCCGGCAGTCTGGTCGGTGGGAGCGGCGAATAGTGGCGTGGCCGCCATCAGGACAGACAACAAGACTGAGAACAATGACTTGAGCACGCCAACCCTCCGAGGGGAAATTTGTTGAGGTTACCTAAGGTGGATTCTCCCAGAAAGAGAGGTGAAGTCAAGTGACTTCGGTATGGAGTAGTGTCTAGTCGGGCGCGTGATTTCAGGCCGCGAGGAGTTGTGACCTATCCTCATGGGCGCATTACCTTCGCGCTGCCGAAGGCCTGTCGGCGAATGTTAGATTAAGACCTGGGACGCGGAAATCATGATCACGACACGACGAAATCAGATTCTGGCTTTCGCGTTTTTTTGCGTCGCCTCGAGTTTCTTGTGGCGGCATGGGGTCGTTGCGACGTTTGGATTGGCGCTGGCTAATGATGCTTATACCCACATTCTTCTGATTCTTCCTCTGAG
This sequence comes from uncultured Acidobacteriaceae bacterium, assembly GCA_963800565.1. GTDB lineage: Bacteria > Acidobacteriota > Terriglobia > Terriglobales > Acidobacteriaceae > Acidiflorens. The sequence continues at coordinate 150,312 of CAWDBM010000002.1, read as the reverse complement.
TGCGGCGCTGATTTACCTGGACTTTGAGGCAGTGCGAATCGATGGGCAGCCTGGTTACGGCTGGGGTGTGGCTCTTTTGGTGTGCGCGTTGCTGATTGGCTCGTATGCGAGATGGGGGATGGCTGGCGCTCGCGAAGATGTTCGACTGACACTTTCTATGCTCGCGCTGGTGGCATGGTGGATCGGCAGCGTTGTGCTGTGTTTTGGAGTGAGAACTCTTCGGCAGTTTGTGTTTCCGCTTTGCTTTCTTTTTCTGATGGTTCCTATTCCTAATTTTGTTTTGAACGGGATCGTCGAATTTTTGCAACAGCAGTCGGCGGTGGCGGCGCGGCTGATGTTCAGGGCGGCGGGGGTTCCTGTGACGCAGGATGGAATCGTACTGACAATACCGGGGCTGGAGATTGAAGTGGCGCGCGAGTGCAGCAGTATTCGGTCGAGTCTGATGTTGATCGTCACTACACTGGTCTTGGCGCATCTGTTTCTGCGTTCATGGTGGCGGAAGGTGGTGCTGGTGGCGGCGGCGATTCCGTTGTCGGTGGCGAAGAATGGGCTGCGCATTTTTACGATCGGCGAACTGGGGACGCGCGTGGATCCTGGCTATCTCAATGGCAAGTTACATCACCATGGGGGAATTATTTTTTTTGCTGTTTCGGTGGCGGCTGTAGTGGTGGTGCTATGGATTTTGCGGCGGACTGAGATGCACGCGGGACGGAGGCATCCTGTGCTTTTGCCCCGGTGATTAAAACGATCTTTCAGGGGATGGCTGAGGTTGCAAAAGCGTTAACCACAGAGGTCACAGAGGTTCCCGGGGGGAGCTCCGATCCTGAAAGGCTTCTTGAGCATTTGTAATTTTGATGACTCACTGCAGTAGGCTGGCGGTTGTTGAGAAACTGGGTCCCGGCCGGAAATCTGCGTTATTGGAGATTTGGTGAAGATATTTCATATTGTGGGAGCGCGGCCTAATTTTATGAAGGTTGCTCCGGTGCTGACTGCGCTGAGGGGGCGGAAGAATGTCGCGCAGACGCTGGTGCATACGGGGCAGCACTACGACGTGAATATGTCGGACATTTTTTTCGAGCAACTGGGCATACCGGCACCGGATATAAATCTGGCGGTGGGATCGGGCAGCCATGCTAAGCAGACGGCGGAGATTATGATGCGGCTGGAACCGGTGGTTGTCGAACGACAGCCGGACATGGTGCTGGTGTATGGCGACGTGAATTCTACTGTGGCTACTGTGCTGGTGTGCGCCAAGCTGGGAGTTCGAGTCGGGCATGTTGAGGCGGGGCTCCGCTCGTTCGATCGCACGATGCCGGAGGAGATTAACCGGCTGGTGACGGATCAGCTGGCGGATCTGCTGTTCACGCCTTCGGAGGATGGGGACGAGAACCTTCGTCGGGAGGGGATTGCGGAGGAGAAGATTTTTCGCGTGGGCAATGTGATGATTGATTCGCTGGTGCGGCTATTGCCTTCCGCGAAGAAGACGCTGCAGACGAAAGCTAACGATCTGCCGGCGCGTTATGCGTTGGTTACATTGCATCGTCCGGCAAATGTCGATGATAGCGAGACGCTGAAGGGGATACTGGAGTCGCTGATTGAGGTGAACCGGGATCTGGCGGTGATTTTTCCGGCGCATCCGCGGACGCGCAAACGGATTGCAGATTTTGGATTGCGGGCGGGGCAACTGCGCGTGCTTGATCCGCTTCCATATGTTGATTTTCTGGGAATGCAAGCGCGGGCGACGGTGGTGATTACGGATTCCGGCGGGATTCAAGAGGAGACGACGTATCTTGGCGTGCCATGCCTTACGGTGCGGGAGAATACGGAGCGGCCGATTACGGTGTCGATGGGCACGAATGTGTTGGTGGGACGTGATCGCGAAAAGTTGCGGGTGGAGTTGGGGCGAGTGCTAGCTGGCAATGCGAAGAAGGGAAGTGTGCCACCGCTTTGGGATGGCGCGACGGGGGAGCGTATAGCGGATATCGTGATGGGGCGGTCCTTGGGAGTGTGAGGCGTGGGAGTGTGAGGCATGAGCGTGTGAGGCATGGGCGTGTGACGGGTTATCGAGGGGAGTAAGGGCAAAAATAAGCCTACTTTGTCGAGCAAGTTCGCTCGCAAAGTAGGCTCATTTTCTTGCCGGCTGAAGCCGTATCAGTGTTTATGATTGCGCTGGCTTGGCGGTTCTTGAGCGGAGGTAGATCGCTCCGAAGCAGGTAAGTCCGGCCCCGAGAAGATAGATGGCGGCAGAACCGCCCTCTGGAACCTGCTGCTGACAGTGCTTATCTTGACCCCGATCATGCGGATCGCACTTGTCTCGATCGGCAAATGCCGCGGGGACAAGGTAACATGCAACTATGATTCCCAGCCACCACTTACTCTTACGATTGCTCATGATACTCCCTGTTGATGCAGTATTCGGCGAAGCGCTCGGGAGGGGGAGTATCGGGGGATGGTGACTTCCGATAGATTCGTGGAACTTCTCACATTAGACGGCCTGTTAACACTCCTGTCAAGAATGATACTTTTTGCAACAGTTGCAGGAAAATGCAACCCTTCTCCCGGCGCCTAAGCCCGGTAACTTCGTCTTTGAGTTAGCAGACTTTAGCGCGCTGGGGCAACTATATTGACGTAGCGGGATGGGCAGAAGGGTGGAGCAACCATCGGTGTGTAGACCACGATCAATGAGAAGCAGTTCGATTCGATGTCTGCTGGCGTTGGTCGCCGTGCTTTGCCTCGGCCTGGCCGGCGGATGCAAGGCGCGACCGCACAGCGTTACGCTCAGCTGGCAGGCGCCTCGTGTCGACGCTGGAAGCGTGATTGTCGGCTACAACGTGTATCGGAGCACAACATCGGGCGGGCCGTATGTGAAGCTGGCGTCGCGTGTTCCGGAGCCTCGGTATGAAGATCGACTGGTGAACAGTGACCGTACTTACTATTATGTAGTGACGTCCGTAGATCAGGCCGGGCGCGAGAGCAGGTTCTCTGGCGAAGCGCGAGCGGTGATCCCGTGACGCATCGGGAGTTGTGCGGTCTGGAGGGTAAACCTGACATTAACGGAATTCGGGTACAATCCGGCGTTCGCCATGTCGCAGTCTCCAAACCCGGCCGGGCCGCAGCAGGTGGCGCCCCTGCTTGCGCTGGCCACGGCATTTCTCAGGGCTGGGCGACCAGCCGATGCGATCGCGCCGTTGCGCGATGCAGCGGTGCTGCAGCCGTCCAATCCCACGATCTTGCACGATCTCGGCCTCGCCTGCCTTGAGGTCGGCCTCATAGGGGACGCCATCGCGGCATTGCAGCGGGCGGTGACCAGCAACCCGCGCTATGGGGATGCGTATTTCCGGCTGGGAATCGCCTTCGAGAAGCTGGGCAGCATTGGCGAGGCACTCGCCGCCTACGACCGCGCCACTCAGTTACTCCCATCGCTGGCGGAGGCGTGGTACCGCGCCGGGGCCCTGGTCTACACACTGGGCCATCGCAACCAGGCGATCGGCTGTTTCCGCCGTGCGGCAGCGACCGCAGTTAAAACGAGCTACGGCCGCCTGGCCATGGCGCGGGCACTGTTGCTAGAGGATCGCAATCAGGAAGCCGAACAAGTATTGCGAGAGGCGTTGGCGGCCGACCCGACGAATGCGATGGCGTATGAGTTGCGGGGGAATCTGCTCTCTGAGTTAGGCCGTTTCGAGGAGGCGCGTGCATGCTTCGAGCGCGCGATTGCGATTGCGCCGCTGCTGGCGGGAGACTACTACGATTTGGTCCGGTGCCGCCCGGTCACGAGCGATGACGGCGGTTTGCTGGAAGAGATGCAAGCCGCTTTGTCGACGCCGGGACTGGAGGCAGCGCAACGGCTGCGGGTTCACCTCGCGATCGGCAAGGCGGCGGAAGATCTAGGCGACTATGCTTTGGCGATGCAGCATTGCGACGCCGCAGACGCGGTGCGCCGGGCTTCTACGCCGTTCGACTCGGCGGCGTTCTCCAGTGAGATCGACCGCATGATTGCCCACTGTACGTCCGAATGGATCGCGCGCGCGCAAGAGATTGGCAGCTCGGATGCGACGCCGGTGCTGATCATCGGAATGCCGCGCTCCGGAACAACTCTGGTCGAGCAGATCGTCTCCGTGCATCCCAAGGTTGGGGCGGGCGGCGAGTTGCATTTCTGGAACCAGCGCGGGCCGGAGTGGCATCGCTCCGATGTTGCCGGGAGCGCTGCGTCCGGGAACGCGTCCGAGAAAGAGACGCCGTTCGTCTTGGCAGAGTTGTTAAGCAAGACGACGACAGACTACCTCGGCGTGCTGCGGGCGATCGCGCCTACGGCGGCGCGAGTGACCGACAAGATGCCATTTAACTTCCTCTGGGCCGGGCTGATTCACGTGGCATTCCCGCACGCTACCATCATTCATTGCCGCCGCGCTGCCATCGACACGGCGCTATCGATTCATCAAACTCATTTTCGTCCGGGTATGGCGTTTCCGACCGGAGGCGACGAACTGGTCGCGTATTTCCGCGACTATCAGCGGCTCATCGAACATTGGCGGAAGGTGCTGCCGGCGGATCGCTTCGTCGAAGTAGATTACGAGGAGCTGACCCGCGCACCCGAACCAGTCATTCGGGGGATCATCGCGGCTTGCGGTCTGGCGTGGGATGACGCGTGCCTTCGGCCCGAATCGAATCCACGGGCGGTGAACACGCCTAGCAAGTGGCAAGCCCGGCAGCCGATCTATCGCACGTCGGTCGAGCGCTGGCGACGGTACGAACCATGGCTGGGGCCGCTGCGCGCGCTCGTCGACAAATGAACCAACACTGAACAGTTACCTAAACTGCCGAACCACAATACCCAAAAATAGTCCCCAATCCGCTCTACGCTGCTGCCGTTTCTCTTTCGACGGCTTTTGCGGCGGCCCGGATTACCTCGATCACCCGATCAGGTTGGGAGAGCATCGGCACGTGGCTGCTGTCGAGCTCATAGGTGGTTGCACCCATGCGCTTGGCCATGGCGCGCTCCAGATCGGGATGCACGGTGTGGTCTTTTTTTTGCCGACGATGTACCAGCTTGGCTTAGATTTCCAGGCGGTGCCCCCGGCTTTTGCCGCGAAGAGGTCTGGTTTCGGAACACCCTGCGTCGCCCAAACTAGTTGCTGCTCCTGTTCTGAAAGGTCTCCGCAGAAAAACTTGGTGCCGTCCCGACGCAACCAGATACGCCCATCCACGACTTCAATTTGAGAAAAGACGTCTGTCGTCGGGAAATTGGACTGCTGCGTCTGCGAACTTTCGTCCGCGTCTGGTGCAAGCGCGCAGATGTAAACCAGGCCGGCAACGCGATCGTCGACTCCGGCGCCTGTGATGACGGTTCCGCCGTAGGAGTGGCCGACGAGGATGACAGGGCCGCTCACCCGGCCGATCGTTGCTTTTGTTAAGGCGACATCTTCTGCCGTTGAATTGAGGCCGTATTGAGCTGCAATACACTCATACCCCTCCGCCTGAAGGGGACCGATCAGCTTGCTAAAGCACGAGCCGTCTGCCCAGAGTCCGTGGCAGAAGACGATGCTGGGTTTGGTTTGCGTTGATTTCATTTCGTTCTCCTTTATGGTTGCCTCTCATGCAACTCTGGCTTCGACACAGCCGGACATGTGAAGGTTGCGACCCGTAGTGCCATGACGACGGGTTCCCGTGAGGATTGTATCGGTACAAGGCGGCCGCGGCCAAACGCGCTCCGCGAAGTCACAATCCGCGACAGAAGTTTAGCGCCTGTAACAGAACTTTCACTCGATCTTCACAGTTCCGTAATGAGCCGGTAACGATTGGCACCTACTATCCGGCTGGTAGTTCCATGCCAACCTTTCCCACTCCATGTCGCACGGCCAATCCCAGTTGTGTGAGTAAAAATCAATGAGGAGAACTATGTCACGAAAAATGTCTCGATATCATTCGCTAAGCAGGACTGGTGTCCATTGTCTGCGGATGCTCGTCGTCCTGACAATGGCAGCGGCTCTGAGCGTTTTGGCGCTCGGACAGTCTCAGGAGTTCCCAACCTACACACCCGGCGAGAACACGAGCGCGACCACCGGCCCGACCTTCACCGCACCCCTGTCGGACCCGTGGGTCGTCAGCGATGGCACGATCATCACCCCTGCCGGCACGCAGGTCTACCTCAGCACTACGACCCGGGCCAAAGCCATCGCACTCAATCCCACAGGCAACGGAACCGCTGCTGTGCTTCAGATGGGCGCTCCGCAATCCGTGTCGATCTTCTGCGTCGCCACCGCTGGCTGCGATGGTGGAACCTACGTCCAAGGCCAGGTCATGCAGAACTTCAATCCGTCCAAGACCAGCAGCGGTAGCTCCATGGGTATCACCTATACGCCCAATGGCCAGTACTTGCTCTTTAGCCAGGACGGTGGCTACGGCCCAGCCTACGTTGCCATGGCAAACGTCAACGCGACCGGCTTGCTCTCCAATTATGCTGAGGTCAGCGTTCCGCTCGACGTCAACGGCGGCGGCTATCTGACCCACGTCACCTGCTATCCGTGGGTCGCTCCGTACAACACTGCCAAGGCACCTCCGTCCGGCAGCCCTCCGGGGACCACCGGCAGCGCTGAAATCCCCTGCGGCCAGACGGTCTCGCTTGTATCGGATGGCGCGCCGACTTCCTATCCGATGGGCATCGCGGTTACTCCGAATGGCAACACTGCTTACGTGGTGCTGGACAACAATGACACGATCACCAGCATCAACCTGACGGGAACGCCGGTGGAGGGTCCGGAGCTCCGCGTCGGTCAGGTCCCGAACAACATCGTGATCAACAGCGCCGGCACTTTTGCCTACGTTGCCAACGAGGCGGGAAAGGTTCCTACCGCGAGCAGCTTCCAGGGATATTCGAACGGCACGCCGGTCATCGCCGCGTATCCGACTGGCGCGACAAGCGAGGGCACAATTTCCGTCGTGAACCTGTCCACGTTCAAAGTCGCGAAGACCATTACGGTCGGTCTGCACCCGACGGGTATGGCGTTCTGGACCAGTGGGTCGACCACCTACCTGTTGGTCACCAATGCCTATGACGACACGATCTCGGTGATCAACACGAACACCAATACGGTGTCGTCGACGATTGAGCTTGACGCCTTCCTGTCTGGGCTGGGGGTTACAGTGCCCGGCAAACTCGTCACTGGCGTGGGGCCAAACGCGATCGCCGTCGATAATTCAAACAACGCCTACGTGGCGCTCTATAATGCCAATGCGGTTGCCGTAATCGACCTGAACACCGAAGTTGTTTTGGGCCTGATCCCGACCGGCTATGCGCCGAGCTCGGTCGTGTTCGACTCGACGGACGGTGAACTGCTCGTTGCCAACGATAAAGGACTTGGCACCGACGGGTACGGCGTAGCACCGCCTCCTACGAATACGTTCGAAAACTCCTACGCTAAAGAATTTGGCGTGTACTCCTTTAACACCCACCAGGACCTCGGCACCGTGAGCATCATTCCCATTGCCAGCGCGGACCTGCCGGCGTTCACGACGCAGGTTCTATACAACAACCACTGGGATCTCACAACAAATATCGCGTCTGCTTCGGGCGGCAAGAGCACGACTCCCCCGGTCGCGATCCCGGCTAACATCGGTGCACCTTCGCTGATCAAGCACGTCTTCCTGATCATCCGTGAAAACCGCACCTACGATCAGATCCTGGGCGACGTGACTGCCGGCAACGGCGACGCCACCCTGGCAACCTTCGGCATCAACTCGACCTACACACCTTACCCCGTCGTAACACCTAACGCGCATGCGATCGTGCAGCGCTTCCCGCTGCTGGACAACTACTACAACCCGAGCCGCCAGTCGGCGGACGGTCACAACTGGATCGTGCAGGCCATGGCACCTTACTCCGACGACATCCAGTCGCCGGACTGGCTGCGCGACTACCCCTCCAACGGCGGCGAAACGCTTGCCTACCAGAAGGCCGGCCACCTGTGGGATCAGGCTGCCAAGGCCAAAGTCTCGTTTAAGAACTACGGCGAGTACATCGAATACAACACGTTCCTTCAGCCGACCGGCTCGACTGCCGAACCGCTTTGGATCGACTTCTATAACGACATAAGCTGTTACGAGGCTGGCAACGAACCCCAGCTCTACAACTACAACACGGTGGCATCGCACTCCCCGCTGCCGAACCTGATTAACGCCACGTACCAGACCTACCCGCAATTCGACTTGGGCATCCCCGACCAGTTCCGCTTCGATATCTGGAATGAGGACTTCCAGAACGACGTCGCTGCAGGCACGGTTCCCCAGTTGGAGATGATGTGGATCAGCTCTGACCACACCGGCGGTCCGCCGAACGCAGTAGCAATGCAGGCCGACAACGACCTGGCGCTTGGCCGCTTTGTAGAAGCCATCAGCAAGAGCCCGATTTGGTCCTCTTCGGCGATCTTCGTCACCGAAGACGACGCGCAGACCGGCGTCGACCACGTTGACGGTCACCGCAGCCCTGGATATGTCATTAGCCCCTACGTCATCCAGAGTACCGGTGGTTCGACCTACGTTGACAGCACCTTCTACACGCAGGTGAACATGACTCGCACGATCGAGCAGATTCTCGGCATTTCACCCATGAACCAGAACGACCTCGTGGCCTCGCCCATGTCGACGCTCTTCCTCGATCACCCACCGGCAGACAATTTCCTGCCGTGGACACCCGTAGCAGCGGGAATGCCGCTGACCTATGGCGTTTCCCAGACTCCAACTCAGACCCTCCCGCCCTCGTGTTCTGCGCCAAAGGTTCTGTCCAAGGCTCAGTCCACGGTGAAAGAGAGCCCGAAGGTTCAGGCTCTGCGGGCGGGCTGGATGGCAAAGAAGGCGGAGATCTTCGCTGGTAAGTACCAAAAGCCAGACTCCGAAGACCCGGACACCGTTAACCATCTGAACTGGTACGAATCGACCGGCTTTACTCGCCCCTACCCCGGCGAGAATACGGTTCGCTCCGCGAGCGAATTCAACCGGGCGGCACCGGCCAAAGATGACGACGGCGACTAAAACACGCTTAGACTAAACAGCCCCTCTCCCCAATTACCGGGGAGAGGGTTTTTTTGTTTGCACCTCAACCGGCAAAGTTGCCCAACCCGAAGGCAAGTCCACGACAGACGCGTAACGCGGAGCTGCGCGCGTTTGCAATCCGCGAAAAAAAATGAGCCTGTGTAGGAAATTTCACCAGAGCTTCATAATGCGGTGATAAGCCGCTGCTACTATTCGCTACTACAACCGCGATAGTAGGCGACGCTGGTCGCATTTCACCCCGACGTCGCACTGCCAATCCTGATTTGCTGATGAAGAAATCCAAGGAGAAGAATGGTATGTCTGGAAAAGCGTCTCGAAATAAGCCGCAAAAAAAATCTCGAAATAAGTCTCGACTCAACCGTCTGCGTCCGCTCACCGGTCTAGTGGCGGCGGGGCTAAGCTTGTCGACGCTCGCCGCTGGTCAATCCAAGGAGTATCCGACTTACGTCGTTGGCCCGCAGTCGAACGGCTCATGGGTCGTCAGCGACGGCGCGGTCATCACGCCAGCTGGCACTCAAGTCGACCTCGGCATCCGGGTCCGCGCGAAGGCGATCGCGCTTAACCCCAATGCGAAGAGTCACACCGCTGCCGTCCTCACCCTGGGCGCGACGCAGGCGGTCGAGATATTCGACACCAACACGGGCAATGTCCTGCAGAACTATGCCACGTTCGGATCGGACTCGAGCGGCAGCTATAGCGGCATAGCCTATTCGGCGGACGGCAAGTACCTGGTGTTCAGCCAAGACAGCAGCAATGTCACCATCACCAAGGTGACTCCACTGGGCCTGCTGGAAGACGACGCGCAGATCAGCGTGCCGCCGAATAATTCCTTCATTACCTGTTTCCCGAACAGCCCTCCGGCCGCTTATGACAACCCCTGCGGCTCCTTCTATTCCGGGTACACCTCTTATCCCGGCGGCGTGGCGTTCTCCAAGGATGGCAAGAGTGCCTATGCCCTGCTCAACCAGAACGACACGCTCACCCAGCTCGACTTAACCACGATGGAGCAAGGTACGCAGATCCGCGTTGGCAACGCGCCGCATAGCATCGTGATCAACAGCGCGGGCACGACCGCTTACGTGAGCAACGAGGGAGGCCGCGCGGCTACAGAGGCGGACTTCCAGATCAACTCCGCTGGCACGGAAATCGTCGCCGACCCGGTGGTTGGCGCCGCGATCACCGGTACCGTTTCGGTGGTTGATCTGCCTACGATGACGGTCACAGCTACCATCCCGACCGGTCTGCACCCAACTGGGATGGCGCTCCAAGGAGCGAACCTGTTGGTCGCCAATACGTACAGTGACACGATCTCGGTGATCAACACGAACACCAACGTGGTAACGCGAACCATCAACCTTGCGCTGCCGATCGGAGTGCCCGGTCAAAGTTCGGCCTATGGCGCCGCGCCAAACTCGATTGCCGTCGACAACAAGAACGGTGTTGCCTACGTCGCGCTTTACAATGCCAACGCAGTCGCGGTGGTCAGCCTCACCCCAGGCGCTGCGAGTCCCGTCATAGGAATGATCCCGGTAGCCTATGCACCGAGCTCGGTTGTGCTGGACGCAGCCAATAACACGCTCCTCGTGGCCAATGACAAGGGCATCGGCACCCGTCTTTCGTACGAGTGCGACCATGGCGTCTGCGGCTACAACACCCACCAGGACAATGGCACCGTCAGCATCGTCCCCGTGCCGCTTAGCGGAACCTTGCAGGCGATGACGCAGCAGGTCATCTACAACAACCACTGGGATCTGGCGCAAAATATCGCATCCGCCTCCGGTGGCAGCCCCAAGACGAAGCCGGTCGCACTACCGGCCAAGATTGGCGATCCCTCGCTCATCAAGCATGTGTTCCTGATCATCCGCGAAAACCGCACCTATGATCAGATGCTGGGCGACGTGGCCGCCGGCAATGGCGACCCCAACCTGGCAGTGTTCGGCTTCAGCCCGCCGACTTACCTGGACACGCCGAACGCGCACAACTTAGTAACGCGCTTCCCGCTCCTCGATAACTTCTACAACCCGAGCCGCCAGTCGGCGGACGGTCACCAATGGATCCAAGAGGCCATGGCACCCTACGCCGACGACATTCAGTCGCCGGACTGGGTCCGCAGCTATCCCGGCGGGAACGCTGGCGATGCTCTCGCTTATCAGAACAAGGGCTTCCTGTTCTCAGAAGCCAGCGCCGCCGGTCTGTCGCTGAAGATCTACGGCGAATACGTGGAGAACGATACGTTTCTGCAGCCGAACGGGTCGACCGAGGAGCCGAGTTGGAGCGCATTTTACGCCGACTCGCAGTGCTTCGAGGGAGGGCCTGATTGCGGACCGCCTGGAACGCCGGGCGAGACGACGCTCTACTTTCAGAACACGGTGCAGGCAGAATCTTCTATCCCGGCGGTGTATAACCACCTGATCAAGAACTTCCCGCAGTTCGATCTGGGTATTCCCGACCAGTTCCGGGTCGATCTGTGGATGCAGGACTTCAACAATGACCTCACGGCGGGTACGGTGCCATCGTTGGAGATGCTGTGGATCATGGACGACCACACCGGCGGCCCGCCCACTCCGGACGCCGAACAAGCCGATAACGACCTGGCGGTTGGACGCATTATCGATTACATCAGCCACAGTGGCGTGTGGCCCTCGTCGGCGATCTTCATCGAGGAAGACGACGCGCAGAACGGCGTCGATCACGTTGATGGTCATCGCAGCCCAGGCTATATCGTCAGCCCATACGCCGTGCAGGGCGGACCTACCGACAACACCTACTACTCGCAGGTCAATATGACGCGGACGATCGAGCAAATCCTCGGTCTGACACCCATGAACCAATACGACCTCGTGGCGTCGCCGATGAGGACGGACTTCGTCAAAGGCACGCCGCCCGCGGGGAACTTCGAGCCGTGGACGCACGTGGCGAACCAGGTCCCGCTGACTCAAGGCGTTGGCGGTGGGATCGAAGACCATTCCAAGGACAGCCGTAAGGTCCAGGATCTAAGGGCAGCATGGATGAAGAAGAAGACAGAGATCTTCGCTGGCAAGCTGGCAAAGCCGGACGCTGAAGACCCGGACACGGTTAACCATCTGAACTGGTATCTGTCCACAGGGTTTACGCGGCCCTATCCTGGGGAGAGCACGGTTCGCCCGCCGAGCGAGTTCAACAACCCTGCTCCCGCTGGTGATGACGACGGGGACGAGTAAAACAACGTTTCGACTGCAAAGACCCTCTCTTCGACCGCCGAGGAGAGGGTTTTTTTATTCACGGGCGGCAAAACGCAAAGTCCTACGAAGCTGAGCCAGCGCTGGTACGGGCGCGAACGTCACTGTCCCAGGTTCGTCCCGCGACAACGTAAGAACAGATCGCCACCGGATTTGTCTTAGTCAGAAGAGATCGGTGAAAAAAAGGCAGTTCGGGATCCGAGACGGCGCGAGCAACGACGAAGCAGCGCGCCCGCGATAGCGGGACGTTCCAAGTTGGCGGGAGTCACCGCGACTGCCATGCGGCTTGCAAGCGGCGCAGACCTTCTCGCGCCGGGACATTGTTGCGATCGAGCCTTAGAACAAGTCCGTATTCATAGCGCGCCTGACGATAATTACCGCGCGCGGTTGCGGAATCGGCCTGGCGAAGGAGATCCGGAATGTCCTGCCGGCTGAAACCGTCTACTGAAGAAGGCGATTCCAGAGGGCGTTTCCGGGCAGACGGCTTTGGTGTGGCTGGCGGTACAGTTTGCTTGTCGTCATCATTATCATTGTCGCGGGAGGGAGAATGCGCGGCGAGTGATTCGTGATTGTCGGCTGCAGGTTGAGTGTGGTCGCTCGGTTCGACCGGTTTCGGTGACGCGGTCTGAGAATCAATAGGCTTCTGGGACGTCTCCACTGGGGGAGACGATGCCGGTGCTCCTGAGACGGGTGCGCTATCACTGATCGGATGATCGCTTGACGATTGGGCGACGACCGGCTGCAAAGTTGGTACGGCTGCAGGATTCGAAGGTGCTGGCATCGCGGATGTTTGTGACATGGCCGCCGGAGCGCTCGCTGTCTCTGGGTTCTGAGAACGCGCGGGCACGACGCTGTGCGCATTTGCGGCCGGACTCGGCACCGGAGCCGAAGACTCATTGAACTTTCCAGCAATGGCGGTCAGCGCCGGCGTGATTTGGCTTTCAATTTTCGCAACGAACGGAGGGAACGCTCCGGTCTGCGAACGAATGTAGAGAGCCCAACCCGCCGCTGCGATGAGAAAGAGGGCCGAAATCAGAATCAGGTTTGGCCAGATTCGCCGTGGAGCTGCTTCGAGGTGAGGGACACGCCGAGCGCTTGCAGGAGTTGACGGCCGGTTGCCGACTGCTTTTTCTACGGGAACGATTGCCGGTGGAGTAAGCGGCCCGCGAACAGACTGCTCCACAAAGGCCTGCCGCATTTCCTCGCAAGTCTGGAAACGGTCCTTGGGATCTTTGGCGAGGGCTTTCCGAATCACGGCATCGATGCCGCCGGGAATCGCTGGGTTAATGAGCGCCGGGGCGACGGGATCCTCATTCACGATTTTGTAGAGGACGGTCGCGATATCGCCGGCGAACGGCCGTTGGCGGGTCAGCAATTCATAGAAGACGGCGCCCAGGGAGAAGATGTCGGCGCGATGATCGACTTTCTTGCCGGTGATCTGCTCGGGAGCCATGTAGCCGGGCGTGCCGATGACGAGGCCGGTCATGGTGAGCGATGTGTTCTCGATTTTGGCGATTCCGAAGTCGAGAACTTTGATGGCGCCTTCTTCGGTCACCATAAGGTTGGCCGGTTTCAGGTCACGGTGAATCACGCCGCGGGCGTGCGCAAAACCGACCGCCGCTAAAATCTGCTCAGCCCAGCAGATGAGTGTTGACAAGGCAGGAACGCCGGCATCCGCCAACAGTTCGGCGAGGGTGGTTCCTTTGACGAACTGCATGCTTAAATAAATGGCGCCGTTTTCCTCGCCCACGTCGTAGATGGTGATGATATTGGGGTGATCGAGTCCGCCGGCCGCTTTGGCTTCCTGCTTGAGCCTTTCGATCATTTGCGCGCGATCGGGAGCGTTGCTGTCGATCAGAATGGTCTTCAGCGCGACGGTACGGGCAATGACGGGATCGAATGCCTTGTAGACGGCTCCCATGGCGCCGCGTCCCAACTCTTCCTGAATCTGGTAGCGGCTCAATGCTGTGAGGGGCGCCTGACCGGCCGGACGCGAGGGCGCAGAGGCGGCTTCGTCAGCAAATATCGTCCGCTCAACCGGGTCGTTAGGTGGTTTCGCCGATTCCATGAGAAATCTCTAATGCGCTGTCATCGCAAATATGCGCAAACGCACGAGTTACCGAGACTACGTGCGGCAGCTTTAATCATAGCGCCGGTCAGTTTCGCTTCCCACTTACTTTAGTTTTGCCTGGGGCTATCTATCTTCTTTCAGCCGTTCCTTCCCGCGAGAAAATGTATGCTTGCGAACTTTTATGAAGTCTTGGCAGCCCATGTGTATCTTTGGCCCTTCGAAGCGGACGAGCGAGAACTCTCGTTTCGAACGCGGCTCGGTCGGGGTCGTTCTCGCCGTTGTTCTTATGGTTGGAGCATCGATCACGGCTTACGCCAAAGATGCGTCCCTGAGCGCGGTGGTTTTATTCGACGGCCCTCAGGGGACGGCGTATGTACAGATAACGGACGCGACACTGAATGGAAAGATCGAAGTTCGCAGCTGTGATGGCGTTTCGAAGCTCGATAAGAATACTTATAACGGACTTCCGCGCACGTCGCTGGCGGGGGCTAGTTCGCTGCAGCGCGGGGCCGACGGCGTACTCACGCTGACAGCAAATGGCAAGTCGGTTTGTGTTGTCCCCAGCAATCTGAAATGGGAACGGGGCGTTGAGCTCACGCCGGCCGTAGCCGCGGAACAAGCCCTGATTCGCGGCACGCTTGTTCCTTCGTCGTCTCGCGATGCAACGACAACGATCCCAGAATTCAAGCCCGGTGTGCAGCTGGTGTTTATCCCCGCTCCGGACGTTGAGCTCGCTGACTTCCTGCGTGCGCAACGAGCCAACACGCTCAAAGGCTGGGAGGATTTCTCAACGCGTTATCCGTCTTCCGCACGGCGAGCTTCCGCTCAAAATGCCATTGCGGGATTTCATCAGCTGGCAGCGGAGGCGGCATTTGCGCAGTATCGAAGTTCGGGCGGCGCCAAGAAACAAGACTTCACTTTGCTTCGACGAGCGTGCGTGGAGGCACAAGCCGCCAGTGGGACGTCTGCCGACTACAAACCCGCCGCGCGGCTAATGGACGACATAGGCCACGAATTGGACAACCTGGCGCAACCGGATCAGACGCGCCTTCAGGCGTACCGAAAGGCCCTGCAAGACCATACGCCTGGGTATCCGCAACTGCCTGCGGCCAAGGCGCACGTAGAACGGCTTTTGGAAGTCCGGGCAGACTATGCTCCGCTGCTCAGTCTGCACAGCGAGATTGCCGCCGAGCAGAGGAAGCTGGAAGCGACCATCGTGAACGCGCAGGTGTTGGTGGTGGAGTCGCACTACGATCAGGCCGTCAATTCGCTCGGTTCTTATGTCGCGTTCGCTTCCGAGGTGCCCCGCGTGGACGCCGTGCTCACCGCGGCGTTCCAACACCACTACGAGCGCGGTCAAAAACTGGCGGTTGGCCAGGACTGGGAAAAGGCGATCGTTGAATTTGGCAAAGCGGCGGCCATTCGGCCGGACCGCAAGGACGTGCAGACAGCGGCCGACAACGCCGCCGCTCAACTCGAGGCCCAACGTAATCAGCAGGCGGCAAACGCCGCGGTGGCCGAGAGCGACGAGTTCGCGAGCAAGAAGCAATTCGTCGAGGCCTATAACGTCCTCGCTGACCTACCTGAGAAACAGCGCGCCCTGGTAACGTCGCAGCTGGCAGCGTTGTCGCACAACTATATAGGGGAGGCGGCGCGGCGCGCACAGAAAATCCAGGAGTCGCACCTTCCGATCAAAAACCAGGCTGACGAGAATGCCGCGCTGGAGGCATATGTTCTGTGGGATCGAGCCAGCTCTATCGCGGATGACCCGGCGATCACGCTGAAACGGGATTTCCTTTCCGCCAAGATCAGCGCTTACTACCTCGACCAAGCCAATCGATATCTGCAGAATGCTCCCGGATCTGGAACCTGTGTTGGATGGCTTTATCTGAAACAAGCAGCGCGTTACGGAATTACCAATGTCGACAGTCTGAAAGATGAGATGTCCCGTTACGAGCCACTGTATCAGCGGCAATCCCAACTTTCGATTGGCATCGTTTTTCGCGATCAAACATCTCGACGTGACAGCCATGGTTTCGCCGACCAGCTTGCGGACGCGATCGCGAGCGGGCTCGATTCCTCCGATATGCCGATTGTGGTCAAGCGTAATTCCGCGGAGGTGGGGGAGGCGCAACAGCCGAATTTCACGCTGGTGGGGCAGGTTTTGGAACACCGCGTGGTCAAGACGCCGAGGCTGGAGGCTCCGGAATCGAAATACCGGACGGGAGCGCACGAGACGAAAAATCCGGCATGGCTCCGGGTTGAAAATGACTATGAAACCGCCCAACAGCAACTCGCCTCGGCGCAACATGCGCTGGCTGATGCTCAGGCGCAACACAAGAAGAAGCAAGTGGTCGCCGATGCCACGGACGCGGTGCAACAGGCAAAGAAGAGCGTCGACGACTTACGACATAAGTTGGACACGACCGAGCAGAGCCGCCAGGAGACCGTGGTTGAGTCTTATCACTACACGAAGAAGACCATTGATCTGACGGCGTCGGCGGAGATCGAATTTCAGTTCCGCGATCGGGCGGGTAATTTTTTTGGCCAGCCGGCCGATGTGCATAAGGAGAAGCACAGCACGACCGTCGTTTTGCAAGACGTAAAAGCGGACGACACCGGGGGAATCACCAACCAAGGTGTGGAACCGGATGAGGCACAGTTTCTGACCGATCTGGAAATTGATTCGCGGAATGCCCTGGTCAAAGCGGTGCGAGAAAAAGTGGCGGAGCTGCCGGCGGCGGTCCTGCAGGCTGCGAAAACGCTGGCGCAGCAGGGCGACATGGACGGAGCGGCCGAACTGTATGTGTTGTATTTGAATGCGACTCCTCAGGGGGCAACTTCGGGGCGAGACGAGGCGGTCACTTTTCTGCGCGATCAGTTCAATTTAGCGGTGTCGGCGGACACTAAGCTGGCATCGGTGAATTGATCGCATTCGGCGCTTGGTAGAACTTTCTAGCGAAAAGGGCGTGGATCACTGGCTTTGCTGGTGGAAACGAGTACAGAATCTATGGTCGACATTCTTAAGAAAGATCCGGGGCTTTCGTCTCGCCTGAAGAAGACCAACGAAGAGCTTAAAGAGCTGCAAAGCTCGGTAAAGACCGGGATGATCAATGTGAAGGTTCTGATGGATTTCCGGACGGCTACCGAACGAGCTCGACAGGCCAGCGCAGCGGTACAGCAGTGGCTCGATGCCCAAGGAAAAGGGAGCGATCCTTACAAGCTGATGGAGCAGGTAGTAAAGCAGCGCGTTGAAATGACCACGCAGCTGATCAAGGACGTCACGGTTGACCTCGAAAGCCTTGACGTGGATCTCGACACCGCAGGCCTTCCGGCACTCAACGAGGCCGTGCGCACGCTTAACGAGAGTTTAGGAAAACTGTTCCGCCACTGATCACTGTCGCGAGCCCATCAGTCTCGCCCGGCGCGGGATGGAGCCTTTCGCGGCCAAACAGACTGCTGAAAAACTCACGGGAAGCGCGGCGGATGCCCTGAGCGGCTGAACAGATTGCTGAAAAAGTCATCGCACGCGCCAGAGGCAGCCTCAGGCGCTGAAGCGCGAATTCATCTTCAGCGACTTAGCGGCACGAGTGGAATTCGTGCCCTTCCCAAACCTGCCGGGAATCGAGCTTTCCAGCAAACTGTGAAGCCGCCATTGGAAGCAGGCTTATTATCGCAACGGTCAACCGCTGCGCCCCCAAAAGCAAGTGCAAAGACGGGTGAACACTGCGCCACCCAAAAGCAAGAACGAATTCGCGTTTTTCAGCAAAAGGTAAATGCGGGTACCTTGGTACTCTTCCCTTCTGTGCTTGCAAGTGCAGAATAGAAGCTGATCGTCGAGTGGTAGCGCAAGGAAAGCTCACTCTCCCTACCACAATTGCGTTCATAGATCACACACTTTGGAGCCGCCATGGCCGAGCTGTTTCTCAAATTTGAAGACAAGGTATTACAAGAGCTCTTGCTAGCCGGGGGCACGGTCACCATTGGCCGCCAGCCAGATAACGTCTTTCGCATCGACAATCCTGCCGTCTCCGGACATCACGCCAGGGTCTCGGCGGAAGGCGACCAGTATGTGATCGAAGACGTTGAGAGCTTTAATGGCACATATGTCAATGGAGAACGCATCAGCAAGGTGGTATTGAAGCACGGAGATAACGTCACAATCGGTAAGCACACAATCGAATTTCGAGACGAGGTACGTGCGGTGGCCGCGCCGTATGGAATTGTCAATGGCGTCGATGGCGGGCAACTGCCGAGGCTGCCGCAACTCGATCCCACTATGGTTCTGGACACGGCGAAAGCGAAAGAAATGCTGACTCAAGCAGCCGCAGCGGCATCCTCGGCCGGCTCGGTCGTGGTGCGGAAAGTCGGCAGTGCTCTAAGCCAGCCGCCAGTGACCCCTCTCGTACATCAGACCATTGGCACGCTGACTATCGTTAAAGGCCGAACTGACCAGCAGCGCTATGTCTTGACCGGCAAACTGACCCTCATCGGAAAATCGAAGATGGCCGGGATTCGGCTAAAGCGCTGGTTTGCTCCTCGCGTGGCAGCCTTGATTTACCGAGCGGAGGATGGATACTTCATCGCCGCTTCCGAAAACAGGGTAGAGATCAGGGTGAATGATGTCGTGGTCGATGGCGGCCAAAAACAACTTGAAGCAGGTGACGTAATCGAGGTCGCAGATATCAAGGCTGTTTTTACTACATAACTGAGACTCTCCGAGCGAACTTTTCGATTCCCACAGAACAGTTCATTTTCAAACTGCTGATAGAGCGCGCAGTTCGAACTCTCTCGGAAAATCGCAAACTAGCCCTTACGATGAGTGTCTCCCGTTTGTATTGCGGCCGATAGCGTCGAGATCTGAGATTAACTCAGGGGGAATTTGAAGCATCGAAGCCCGAAGGTTTTCGCGAAGGTGCCCGATCGAAGATGTTCCCGGGATCACCAGGATGTTGGGCGACCGCTGCAGAAGCCAAGCGAGCGCCACCTGCATGGGCGTGGCACCGAGGCGCGTGGCAACATCCGACAAGATCGTTGACTGGATTGGAGTGAACCCGCCGAGGGGAAAGAATGGCACGTAGGCGATGCCGTCGCGGGCAAGCTCGGCTACGAGTGCATCATCGGTTCGATGCGCAAGGTTGTATTGGTTTTGCACGCAGACGATGGGAACGATCTCGCGGGCTTCCGCGATTTGCACGGCCGTGACGTTGCTGAGCCCGATATGACGCACCAAACCCTTTTGCTGCAATTCGGCTAGAACTGTCAGCGGTGCCTCCATGGACCCCTCGGCGGGTTCGTGGATGCTAAGCATGCTGCGCAGGTTGACCACATCAAGCACATCCAGTCCCAGATAGCGGAGGTTGTCGTGAACCGCCGCAGTCAGCTCTTCGCGCGAATAGGCTGGAATCCAAGATCCATCCTCACCGCGGCGAACGCTTACTTTGGTGACGATTACGAGATCGTCGGGATAGGGATGAAGCGCTTTTTTTATGATCTGATTCGTGACATGCGGACCATAAAAATCAGATGTGTCGATGTGGTTCACGCCGCTTGCGACGGCCTCTCGCAGAACAGCGATCGCTCCGTCGACATCTCGCGGAGGCCCCCATACCAACTTGTTACCATCTCGGCCTGCGAGTTGCATAGCGCCATAGCCCATGCGGTTTACCGTCATCGACGTGCCTGGCAGCGTGAAGCTGCCGGCCCGACCAATTTGCTCAGCCATTTCGTTCCTCCTCGAGCGGTTCGTAATCGCGCGGACATTAGCCGCGCGAAAGCACGGCGTCCGCAGTGTATTCCGAATAATTCATCGCATTCAGATCGGCGATGAGCCCCGGGCCTTTGGGCCGCCATCCCAGTCGTTGCTGCGTCAGCGCGCTGGAGGCTGGCATGTCGAAGCCCGCGAACATCGAAAGCCAGCCAAAGTGAGCTTGCGCTTTCTCTGGAGAAAGACTAACCACGGGCACCTTCAACCCTTTCCCAATTACCGCAGCAATTTTGCGCATCGGCACTCCCTCTTCCGCGACCGCGTTGTACCTACTTCCTGCTTCGTGCTTCTCCAACGCAAGCCGATAGAGATGGGCAACATCCAGAACATGCGCCGCCGGCCAGCGATTGAGTCCTTCCCCTATGTGCGCCGACACTCCCTTCTCGCGGGCCACTTGGACCGCGTAGGTGATCAGGCCCTGCTTCACCGTATCGTGGACCTGCGGAAGGCGCACCACAGAGACGTTCACGCCGCGCTCCGCCACGGAAGTTCCTGCGACTTCGGAACCCTTACGAGGATTTGGGTGGTTGGGATCGAAATGATCTTCGGTTGCAGGTTGCCCTGGAACAGCATTGCCCATCCCGGTTCCGGAAGTAATGATAAACGGCCGGTCCGATCCGACGAGCGCGGCGCCGAGAGCCTCGATTGCGCGCTTGTCCTTTTCGCAGACCTCGGTGAACTTCGAAAAATCCTGGCCGAAGGCGCTGTGGTCGAAGGCCAAATGAATCACGCCATCCGACTTGGAGGCTCCTTGCCGCAGACTTTCCAGATCCCGCAGGTCGCCGCGATGCACCTCCGCGCCCTGCGCGCGAAGCGCCCCTTCGCCAGCATCGGAACGCGCCATGCCGAGGACTTTGTGTCCAGCGTCAATCAGTTCCCGGACCACTGCCGTACCAATGAAGCCTGTAGCGCCAGTAACAAAAATACGCATATTTCTATCTCCTAAGCAATTTGTGGTTCGGTTGATAGGGACGACGAAAGGCTGGACGAGAGAGACGAAGGGTTCACCCGACGTGCCAGGCGAGTCGCAACCTTCGCCGCGATTTTCGTCGTGATCGATCGCCATTCGCGGGTGGAGGCGGGTAGATCATCGATCTCGATCAACTCCTGCAGCCAGTCTTCGGCTGAGATCTCCGCCTGTTTTGACCCAAACAACTTTGTGACGGCGTTGAAGAATGCTGATAACTCCCGCTCCGCCATGGTTACGAGGTCGGGGCAAGGAGGGTTGAATTTCTTGGATGGTTGGTAACGAACGAGTGGATTCATGTATTCCTCACCTCGCGAGCCGGAACAGCCTGTTGACAGGTTGCCGGGTTCTGACTAAAACGGAGAGTGTCTCCGAATCAGTAGTATATGATAACCGGAGAATGTCTCCGGTTGCAATTTTTCTTATGCCAGCCAAAAATCAGAAAATCGCGCTTCGAAAGCCACGCACTGACGCGGCGCGGAACCGCGAGCGCATTCTGGAGGTGGCGAAGGAGGCATTTACCCGGACGGGCGCGAACGCGAGCCTCGACGACATCGCCAGAGAGGCAAGCGTTGGAGCGGGAACTTTGTATCGCCACTTTCCTACGCGCGATGCACTGATCGAAGCCGTTTACAGGACTGAAGTAGAAAAGCTGGCGGCAGCAGAGCGGAAATTTTCCGACGCCATGCCTCCGGTTGACGCGTTGCGAGCATGGATGCTTTTGTTCGTGGATTACATCGCAACCAAGCAGATCATCGCTCCTGCCCTGAACACGCTTGTCGGCGGCCCCTCGAAGCTGTATGAAGGCTCACGCAGTCAGATCCAGGGAGCGATTGATTCGTTGGTGAAGCGCGCCATCAAGAGCCGCGACATTCGGAGAGATCTGGAGCCATTCGATCTGCTTCGCGCGCTGATAGGCGTCTCCCACGTGGCGTCCGGCCCGGACTGGCAACAAAGCGCCAGGAGACTGGTGGACATCCTCATCATGGGTTCACGGCCAATCAAATAGATGGGAGCGCAGACTTGTTGGGCCGGATGACAAAGTGGTCGGCAAAGAAGGCGCGTTCTTCCGCATTATGCAAAGCTGGCGCAACTCACGGAGTTGGGACGACGGCGGTGGCCTGATTGGAGTAGCCGCTTTCTTCGGAGCCGGAATTGACCGCTGTTGTCACGTAGTAGTAAGTGGTGCCGGAGACTACGGTGCTGTCGGTGTAGGCGGTGGTGGCGTCGAGGGAAGAGTTGATCATGGCGTAGGGGCCTCCCGACACCGTGCCGCGATAGACGTTGTAGCCGACGGCGCCGGAGGATGCGGTCCAGGTGAGGTCGACGGTGTGCTGAGTTGCGGTTACGCCCGTGCCGGTCAAGGATTGCACGGCGGGCGAGTTGGAGGCGTTGCTGGAGAAGGAGAGCGAAGCGGAGGTGGCTCCGCTGGATTGTGGGGTGAAAGTTACGGTGAAGGTTGAGGTTTGGCTGGCGGGGATGGTGACCGGGAGCGAGATTCCGGAGAGTACGAATTCGCTGCTGGTGCTGCTGGCAGAGTTGACGGTGACGGCAGAGCCGCTGGCGGTGAGGCTGCCACCGAGAGCGGAGTTGGATCCGACATTGACGTTGCCGAAGGCGAGGGTGGTGGGGGAGACGGCCAAGGTTCCGGCAGCGGTTCCGGTGCCGGAGAGCGGGATGGCTAGCGGGGAATTCGAAGCGTTCGAGACTACGGAGATCGATCCGCTGGCGGCGCCGGCGGTAGTTGGCGCGAAGGTTGCGGTGAAGGTGACGCTTTGATTAGCGGTGAGATTGAGGGGGAGGGTCAGGCCGCTGATGGAGAATCCGGTACCGCTCGGAGTGGCGGCGGAGATGGTGACGGTGGATCCGCCGGTGTTGGTGAGGGTCTCGGAGAGATTCTTGCTGTTGCCGACTTGGACGTTGCCGAAGGCTAGGCTAGTGGGATTCGACGACAGCGTTCCCTGCGTGACTCCGGTGCCGGAGAGCGGAATGCTCAGGCTGGGATTGGATCCGTTGGAGGTGATGGCGACGCTGCCGCTGGCTGCACCAGCGGCGGCGGGTGCAAATTTCACGGAGAACGACGTGCTTTGTCCAGCGGTTAAGGTTGCGGGCAAGGTTAATCCGCTCAGACTGAAACCGGTGCCGCTTGCACTTGCAGCCGAAATTGTAAGAGTCGATCCGCCGGAGTTGGTCAGCGTTTCGGAAAGAGTCGTGCTGGTGCCGTCCTGAACGGTGCCGAACGACAGGCTAGTGGGATTGGCCGTCAGTGTCCCTTGAGTGACTCCGGTGCCGGAGAGGGGGATGCTCAGGCTGGGATTTGAGGCGTTGGAGGTGATGGTGACGCTACCGCTGGCTGCGCCGGCCGAGGTCGGACTAAACAACACAGAGAACGATGTGCTCTGGCCGGCGGTTAAAGTTACGGGTAAGGACAGGCCGCTCAAGCTGAAGCCGGTGCCACTGGCGCTGGCGGCGGAAATGGTGATGGTTGATCCGCCGGTATTGGTCAGGGTGCCGGGCAATGATTTGGAGGTGCCGTCCTGAATATTTCCAAAGCTGAAGCTGGTTGGGCTGGAGACTAAATCGCCCTGAGCAACGCCGGTTCCGGAGAGAGGCACAGAGAGGGGCTGATTACTGGCATTGGAGTTGATAGTCAGGGCGCCGGTTGCCGCTCCTGCGGCTGTGGGCGTGAAGACGGCGTTAAACGTGGCGCTCTGGCTGGCGGTAAGAGTGATTGGAAGAGTCGGACCGGTGAAGCTGAATCCGGTTCCGGACGCAACTGCGCTGGAGATGGTAACGCTTTCTCCGCCGGTGTTAGTGACGACAACGGCTACGGACTTGTTGGTGCCAACACTAACATTGCCGAAATTCTCGCTGCTCGGGCTGGCCGTTAGAGCGCCTGCGGCTAGAGCTGTTCCGGAGAGTGGAATCGATAGTGGCGAGTTGGAGGCGTTCGAGACGATGCTCAATGATCCAGTGGCGGCGCCTGGGCTGGTCGGAGAAAAGTATGCGGTGAAGCTGACCGTCTGATTGGAGGCCAGGGTTACAGGGAGTGTCAGACCGCTGATGGAGAAGCCGGTTCCGCTGGGCGTGACTTGGGTGATGGTGACGGAGACGGCGCCTGTGTTGGTCAAGGTTTCAGACAAGCTGGTCTTGGCGCCGACCTCAATGCTTCCGAACGCCAGGCTGGAAGGACTTGGCGAGAGGATTCCGGGAGCGACTCCGGCACCGGCCAGCTTAAACACGACGTTGTTAACGACACCGTCTGCAGTGGTCGCAAAAGTGATACTGCCGGTGAAATTTCCGGTGCTGGGTGGCGCGAAGGTGATGGTTGCCGAGGTCGATCCTCCGGGCTGGAGGGTCATGGGCACGGTGAGATTGCTCATGGTAAATCCGGCTCCGCTCAACGTCGCCTGATTAATGTTGAGAGCGGTTCCGCCGCTATTCGAAAGAGCCACGGTGCTGCTTTGGGTGGACCCGACGACGATGTTGCCAAAGATGAGTTGCGAGGGATTCGGTAAAAGCGTTCCAACGGTAGCACCCACTCCTGAAGTGGGCAGGGAAACAATGGGCTGCGAATTTTGATCGTCGAAAGGAGATGGTGATGGTCGGATCGCCGACGGCGGTCGGTTGGAACACGACGCTAAATGAAGTGACTTGTCCGGCGGCCAAGGTTACGGGCAAGGTAAGTCCATTGACTTGGAATTCGGAGGTCAACCCTTGAATCGAGGCGATGGTGACGGAAGAAGTGGTGTTGTTGGTGATGGTGTCGCCAAGGGTGGAGGTGGTATTTACGATGACGGTTCCGAAGTTAAGAGTGGCAGTGCCGAGCTGTACGGTGCCCTGGGTGGCATCTCCCTTGAGGGCCTGGCAACCGGCGAGAAGAAAGAGTCCGGCAGTTAGCAATAGGGCAGTGGCCAAGCGATAATAGAACCGATAACCGTTCAATGCGACCTCGGGTTGGTACCCGCATGCATACGGCGGGGGATTTCGGTCACCGGAACGCCAAAGATACGTCCGGCAAGATCAGTGTCGCGCCTGGCGGGGGTTCGCCATAGATTGCGAAAGGCCAGCTGGGCGCGGCATCCGGCCAGTTTCAGCGGGGGCCAAATCTCTTTCGCAAGGTGAACTGTAGTGCGAGTGGGCGATACGGAGAGCACCGCCGATAAGCCATTATTAAGAAACGAGTAAGACGCGTCCAAGGGGTAAGGCGGGTTACTCTAAAGTTACTGCCGTCACGTTTTTGCGATTTGGCATTCGGGGTCGAAAAAGCTCGGGACGAGATCAACAGTGTGCAAGATTTTGCCTACTGGACGCATCGAAGAATGTGGACTGGATTTCGATCAAGTGACGGGGCTGGGTTAAACCGTTGAGGTTATTTCGGTTCTCGCGAGTGCTTTGTCGCCATCAGGGTTTAACATAAGAGTGGGGTGGAGGGTCGGATGGCAGGGCGCGTGCATCTAAAGCATGTAGCCCTAAGTTGGTCCGATCATAGCCGAGCAGAGCGGGCAGAGGAACAATATCAAGATGCGATTTTCGTTGGCAGTAGCGGTGTTAGCGGCGAGTCTCAGCGTAAGTGGTTTTGCGCAGCAAGCGCCGTACAAAGTTAAGCCTTCGCACGAGGACAAGCCGGCGAAGAGCAGCAGCGCTCCGGTGGGCAAAACGGGGGGCGCGGCAACGGCTTCGTCGGAAAACGCCAAGAGCCTGCAGAGCATCGAACATGAAAGCGGCAAGGGGGCTACGTCGTCGAAAGCAGCTGAGAAGAAGGCTCCTGCGCTAAAGCCGGTTAAGGATAAACCGAATCCGCCGATGAATTTTGGATCGACCAGCGGGGTTAAAGGCGGCGCAAAGTCTACGTCGGGTTCGAGCGCATACAAGGGACGAGTACGGTCAAAAGGCGGGCATGACTAGCGCCATCTTGCAGAGGGGTCTCGGTCGTCGGTAGTCCCCTCAGCGGGATCTTGCGTTACCGTAGCGCCGATGTGCTGCGGACCCAAGAACAAGGTATAAAGTGCGGGCGGTTAGGCCTCCCATTCTTGCGCAAAGAACGCGCAAGAATGGGGCACCGTCGGTTGAGTGATGCGCACAAAACCGAATGGGACTCCGGTCGTTCGGTAGTGGAAGCAAAATACGTAGGTCCTTCGCTGCGCTCAGCATGACAACGTGGTTAGGTCAGTGCGAGACTGGGGAGCGGTCGGGAGTGGAGACTGCTTCGACATTTGGCCTGGTGTGGGGCTCTTTGATCGAGTACTTTAGCAGGCAATACAAGGCTCGTACTCCGTCTTTCCATCCGATCTTCTTTCCCTCTTCGTAGGTGCGGCCCCAGTAGCTGATTCCCACTTCATAGATGCGCAGGTTACGGCGCGCGACTTTCACGGTGATTTCGGGCTCGAAGCCGAAGCGATCTTCCTCGATCGGAATGGACTGAATGATTTCGCGGCGGAAGACTTTGTAGCAGGTCTCCATGTCAGAGAGATTGATGTTGGTGAGGCAATTGGAGAGCAGAGTGAGAGCGCGGTTGCCGACGGAATGCCAGAAATACAAGACGCGATGCGGGGCGCCGCCAAGAAAGCGCGAGCCGAAAACCACGTCGGCCTTGCCCTGAACCAAGGGCTCGATCATCAGCGGATATTCGGCCGGATCGTATTCCAGGTCGGCATCCTGAATGATGACGAAGTTGCCGGTGGCTTCCTGAATGCCGCGGCGCAAGGCAGCGCCTTTGCCCATATTCTGTGGCTGGAGGGCGACGCGGATTTGGGGATGCTCGGACTGAAGTTGGGAGAGAATTTCGCGCGAGCCGTCCTGGGAGCCGTCGTCGACGCAGATCAACTCGATATCGAGTGGTACTGCCAGGACCTTCGAAACCACCTCCTGTAGGGTGGCGCGTTCGTTATAGACAGGCATGACAACGGAAAGTTTCATTGGGCCTTCAAGGTCATCACGATTGTAAATGGAGAATTGGGAAAAGTAGGAGGGCAGGAAAAACTTGGGAACAGGAAAAAATTTAATTTCCTAAGGAAGCGAAAGGCTTAAGGGCGGGAGGGCCTATTGAGATCCTGCTTTCTGCGGTTGCGGGTGGGAGAGTCTGGACAGGTGTAGGAGTGTTTCGACTGCGGTTGAGCTTCGCATTCGCTGAGCTCAACCTCCGCTCAACATGACAAGATTGCGGGGATGTCAAAAGAGCGCAGGGCAGGACTTACGGAAACTCGGCGAATTGCGTGGCCTTGGCGGTCAGGGTAGTGGATTGGATCGAGTTGCGGAGTCGTTGCTGGGCGGGTGCTCAACGCTGTTCGAGGCCGCGCTGGCTGCAGCAGTTGCGCTGGTCAATTCTCTGGCTTGCTCGGTCAGCACTCGTTCCAGAAGCTGTAAATCGTTCTCGACATCGGAGCGAGCGGTTTTGCGGACGATTGCCGGCTTCAGTTCTTGACGCAGGCGCGCCTCGATCAGGCCGATAGCAAACTCGGGATCGCTCGCGGAGTCCAGGATGTTGGCGCGCGCTGCGCCCACGGCTTTGTTCTCGCCATCGACGATCAATTGAATGACCGGTTTTCCGGTCGCATCGATGGCCGGTTCAGTTGCAGCGAGCCGGGATTCCCAGTGGCGCTCGCTGGTGGTGAAATTCGATGAGACGCGAGTCAGATTTGTGGCGCTCTGCGTGAGTTCGTGGAAGCGGCTCTGATAATTGCGGCGGTCGGCGCGGGTTGGGGAGACGTCTAGATCGTCATTCGCATTAAGGACCAGCGCGTTCTTGGAGGGATCGAATCGTCCATGGCCTATATATCCGGCGATGAGGGCGCCGGCAACGTAGGGATGCAACGCGAATAAGGGCAACATGTATTTCTTGGCGGTGAGAGCGCACTCCGTGACGCCATGGACGGGCTTGGAGCGCGGAGTGGTGCCGGGGATTTGCGCAATCGCGAAACTCGAGCTTTGAAATTCTGGATGATGGCGGCAGTATTTGGAAAGAGTTCTGGCAAGCTGCTTGGGGGTGGTGACGCCCAGATCGCCGACGATGCTGCGATGAACGGCGTGGGGGTGGTAGAAATCGATAATCATTCGCACAAAGTCGGCACAATTTGCCTTCACGATATTGAAGCGGTCGTGGTTGGGGCCGCGATTGAGCTTGTCGATGAGCGCGGCATCGAGCGCGGGGTTGGTTTCAATCTGATAGGCGTAGATGGTGCGGAGGTAGGACGCTCCGACTAATTCGTACCAGTCGCCGGGCGGAGTGCGGCCATTGGGAAAATCGGGAATGAGCGTATCTAGATGAGTGCGGCGATAGCGATCGCGGAGAAACGCGACCATTTTTTTGTCGGCGAAGAGGGGAACGTTTTCCTCTTTTTCGACGGCGTAGAGATACGGAACGAGCGGAATTGCGATCCAGTCGTATCCAGCGACACGGTGATAGCGGCTGAGGACGACTCCGGTCTCGTCGGGACGGCAGAGACGCAATTTGACGGGGGTTTCGGCGCAGACTCCGTCGAGGTAGACGGCGGCGTGGCCGGTTCCGGCGAGAGCCCCGTCGTAACTGTAGGGCTCTTCGAGAAAGAGAGTGGCCTCGGCGCGGGCGCGGGGCAGGGCACAGGCGCAGAGCAGCAGAAGCGCGCTCAGTCGCCAGAGAACCGCGATCGCTTGTTTCTGCACCCTTCTCCGCACAGACACAGGCATCTCCCTTTAGATGCATTGTGGGAGATACGCTCTTGGGTTGCCAGTAACCTTGGTGCTAATCAGGAGGACATGCTGGACCTGCACTGTAGCGTAGGCCCAGCATTCTTAGTTAGATAGAGAGCAGGCGGTGAAAAAACGAGCGATAGCGTTGCAGCGCGAGGCGAAGATCCTCGGTGGAAACGTTATCGCCGCGATCCCATTGTTGCTCGAGTTTTGAACGCTCCTCGGCAAAGACTTCGGCCAGGCGCTTCATGGCGGACGCGACCAGCCCATCCGCCTGTTCGACAGCTTTGCGAGGTTCATCGACGAAAGCTGCCTGTACGTCGCTCCAGCGGGTGCGAAGGCCTCGCAGTTCGTTGCTGGGGAATAATGGCGCGTTATCGGATCCGCTTCGTGCCTCGACGGTGGCTTCGGAATCGGTAACGGCTTCGGAATTATTGCATGATAAAACATCGGGCGCTTCATCTTGAATGCGCTCATCAGATGGCCGTTCGGCAAGTACGGGTCGCATACGTTCGTGGGAGGTGACTGGACGCTTGCCTTGAGCCAAATCGGCGGTGGTTAACTCTTCCGTGTTTAGAAATTCTTCCTCGGGTTGATTTTTTCTCAATGGCACGCTCATGCTCGTGCCTCCTTTCTTTCTGGTAGTTCTCTTGCGGGTGAATCTTGTAACAACTCGTCGAAGAGGGCGCGATAGTGGACCATAGCTTTCCGCATATCCTCGGTGCTGGCCTGGCCGCGGCTGTGGCGGAGAGCGATTTCGTGGGCAGCACGATAGTTCTCTACTACCACCGGGTGATCTACGGAAATGTCGGCGGTGCGCTGATCGAAGTCGGACATGGGATAACCGCGCGCGGTCATGAGCTCGGTGACCAGCTGATCGGCTCCAGCGACGGCGGCCTTGGGATTATCGACGAACTGCGATTGCACGGCTCGCCAGCGGCCGCTGAAATCGGCGCGAGAGGCGGCGGTGAGTGGGCGAAGTTCGAATTTCTCGCGGCGTTGGGTGCGCATTTCCAAGACACCTTCGGCGCGGCGCACTTCTCCTTCTTTCTTTAACACCCGGTCATATTCTGGGCCGAAGCGCTCGCGCAACTGCGCACTGCGGCGCTTTCGGGCGAGGAAAAAACTGAGAACGGCAATCACTATGACTGCTGCGATCACCGCAATAAGTATGACGACGTGATTTTGGTCCATGGAACCTCCGTGACAGATATCTGATTCGAGTGTGGTGGGAGAGGTTGTTGGGTACGGGATTTTTATCGCGCTGTGGAAAAAAACTGGGATCGTGGCGAAACTGGAGTTTCGCTGGTTTGCGCTTAGAGATATTTTTCGGCGGACTATTCGGGTCGAGGGCGGCTGAAAGCGAATGTACAAATTTAGCGCTCTCTAATGCGCAAAGAGGGTGAGAGAAACGTCGGCACAGAATGGATCAGTTGGCGGGCATCATTACCAGGGTGGGCGCGGTCGACGCGCGGTATGCCGTCCTTAGAAATAAAGACGGCTTTATTTCGCGCCGGGTCGAAGAGGGCGCGACGTCTCCTCGTCGAATTTGGCGATCAGTTTTTGCACCAGATCGACTATTTTGGTGGAGTCTTTTTCTTCCTGGATCTGGCGGGCGAGATCTCGCCAGTCTTCGGCGCGATTAGTGGATGGCGAAGTGGAATCTCCGCCGGGGAGTAAAACGGTTTCTTGAATTGCGTTGAGCTTCGTGGTCTCGTTTAGTTGCAGCATGGTTTCCTCGCTTTTGTTTGAACCGTCGTTAGTTTGCCTGGGCGAATTCATATTCAAATTTTTGTACGGCGCGTTATCGAATTGTTGTCCTGCATCGAGGCTGTCGCCGCGGATGCGATGCTGGTTCGGAAGAATCAACTTTTGAAAGTCGATGGTCTGGATTTCGATCGTTGATCTCCTGCCTTCGCCGGAGTTCGTCTACCGCCTGCTTGACGACGGCGACTGGGATCTGGTCGAAAAGTGTCTTCGCTTTTCTCATTCGAGTACTCCCTTCGAATTTTCAAACAGTAGCAGAGGGCAAAGGATACGGGTGAGATCTTTTGGGAAATCATAGGGAGGGGTTTAGCGCCATTTAAAGGGTTGAAATACGGGGATTTGTGCGAGCTTTGGCCGTCTTCAGGATGACGGCAGATTTTCACAGGGTCAGGTTATTTTTTTGATATTTTTTTGTTGTACGGTATTTTTACGGTATGGTATATTGCGTCACGGTTGTTTAACGTTAAGATGTCGTTTAGGAGGTTTGCCGTGAGCACTCGGAATAACAAATCTTCGATGAATTTTAAGACCATGGCGCAGTTGGATGTTCCGCAGGGTAGAAACGGGAAACACAAGCAAATTGTGACTAACATTCTGGCCGATCTCGACAAGTTGGAGGACGGGGCGGCGCTCAAGGTGCCGCTGGCGGATTTGGCGGAGAGCAAGGAGAAGGTGCGGTCCGCGTTGAATCGCGCGATTCACAAAACGAGACGGAACGTGGCGACGGCTAGCGACGAAAATTTTCTGTACGTGTGGAATGAAACTACGTAGGACGGTTGCGGGTGTCGTGTTCATGCATCCGAACTGCGCTCATTTCAGCGCTCTTTCGAAATTGTTCGGCTGATTTAAACTGACACGCTGCGCTGGGTTGTGTCGGTTTCCTGGCGTCCCACTCTTGCGCAGAGGACGCGCAAGAATGGGGCACCCTCTTTATTGTTTGTACTGGCGAGATCAAAGGCCTGGGCTACGCCTTGAGCTTTGCTGCTGGCTGGCTAACCCTCCTCGTGTGAAAATCACCTTATGAGAATTGTGAGCGCGGCGGAAATGCGCGAGATTGATCGCGCTACGGCGGAGCGCTTCGGTGTGTCGACTATCACTCTGATGGAGAGGGCCGGCTCGGCGGTGGCGCGCTTCATTGTGTCCGACTATCCGCGAGCGGAGCGCGTGGGCGTCGTTTGCGGTAAAGGGAACAATGGCGGCGATGGATTTGTCGTGGCGCGAAAGTTGGTCGAAGCGGGACGCTCGGTGCGGGTTCTGTTGCTCTTCGATCCCAAAGAATTGAGGGGCGACGCGGCGGGAATGTTTACGGCGATGCTGCCGAAGCTGCAGTCGCAGAGTTGCGCGCCGGTGGTTGTGCGCGAAGCAGGCGGGCTGGATGCGGCGGACGCGGCGGAGATTTTTTCCGCGGACCTGATTGTGGATGCGATTTTGGGGACGGGATTTCGTCCGCCGGTGAGTGCGCTTTATGCGGCAGTGATCGGGAGGATGAATGCTTCCGAGGCGGCGATTGTTGCGGTCGATATTCCGTCGGGGGCCGAGGCTGATGCGATGCGGGCGGCTGGTTCGGGCGGTGGGGGCGATCGGGCTCGTGCAGATGCGATTGTTACTTTTACGGCGCCACGTCCAGCGCACGTGTTTGCGGAGTTGACTGACGGGCCAACTGTGATTGCACCGATCGGGTCGCCGGCGGAGGTGATTGCTTCGCAGCTGGGACTTCATCTCAGTATTCCATCCGATTTTGCTGGGCTGCTCGCGGCGCGGGCGCTGGAAGGGAATAAGGGCAGCTACGGTCACGTGCTGGTGATTGGAGGATCGTTCGGCAAGGCGGGCGCGGCGGCGATGGCGGGATTCGCTGCCCTGCGGGCGGGAGCGGGGTTGTCGACGATCGCGACGCCGAGATCTGTGCTGTCGACGGTAGCCGCTTATCATCCGGAAGTGATGACTGAGCCGCTGCCGGAAACTGAGGATGGAACGATCTCGCTCGGAGCGCTGGGAGCGAAGTTTGACGCGCTGATCGAGGGCAAGACGGTCGCCATCGGACCGGGGGTCTCGCGTAATTCTGAGACGGCGGAGTTTGTGCGGACGGTGGTGAAGAGTCGCTGCAAAGCGATCGTTGTAGATGCGGATGGGTTGAATGCTTTTGAAGGAGCAGCTGACAAACTGACGGGAGCCGGACGAATCGCGGTCATTACTCCGCACCCGGGAGAAATGGCACGGCTGACAGGGTTGAGCATTGCGGAGATTCAGGCGAATCGTTTGCAGGTTGCGCGAGACTTCGCGCGCGCGCATGAGGTGATCGTTGTGCTCAAAGGACATCGAACGCTGATCGCGGCGCCCGACGGGACGGTTTGGGTTAATCCGACGGGGAATCCGGGGATGGCAACGGGCGGCACGGGAGACATACTCACGGGAATTGTCGCGGGATTGATTGCGCAGCGACCGGGGAGCGCGCTTGCGGCGACGGCGCTGGCGGTTTATCTGCACGGGCTGGCTGGGGATTTGGCGTGCGAAGCACTTGGCGAACATTCGCTGGTGGCTACCGATCTGGTGAGGTTTTTACCGGCGGCGTTCGCGCGGACGCGTCAGCGGATTTCTGAATCTGAAGTTCGCATTCACGCGTGAGAATTTGGTTAGCGCAGACGTGCGCGTTGGTGCGAGTTTGCGGAATTCAGCTGGCTCGTCGACATCATGGCGCTGTTGCCGTTCCTGGGAAAGTATGGGGTGCTGTAGGGGTGCTTCGACTGCGGGTAAGCTTCGCATTCGCGAAGCTCGCCCTTCGCTCAGCATGACAAGATTTTGGTTTGATGGTGGGCGAATCCCGTGGGGCACACAGCGTGAACAAATCCCGAACTCGATTAGCGTGGGATGTATTGATCGAGCAGGGGAAGGAACTGCGAACCTAGTTTCATCATGCGTGCCTGAGCGGCGGCGGGAGACTCCCCGTGCTGAATTGGAGTCATGAGGCGGACCATTCCACCGTCGCTTCGATTCATGCGGATGGAATCGGCGATCAGATGATATTTGGCCGACCACTCGCTGGCTACGGCCCGTCCATGCGCCTGGAACCAATATAAGACAAGCGACCGTTCTCCCAGGTTGGAAACTACATAGCGATTGACGGGGAAGGGTGCGCCTTGCGCATTTGTAAGATGGATCACTTCGCGGGAAACCGGGATATATCCCGCACCAGGGAGGCAATGATCGGGGGAATGGATGGTGTCGCCCGCCCGCTGCGACGGAAAGTAGGCGATGTAGAGATTGATCTCTGGTTGCGCTTGTAGAGCATTTTCGAAATCGCGCACCAGGAAATCGCCGGCACCGAGGATGTCCCGCGTTTCCTGGCCAATAGGATCGTCGGTTCCTGTCCAGCCGTCAATTTGTGAAGGCAGAGAACTGAGCGGCGGCGGAGTCGGAATGATCTCGGTGCCCGGACGGGCTTGCATGCCGATGGCGGTGATCAACATGGGCACCGCGACGATGCCAAAGCGAAAAGAGGTGGCCGCCGCGGGCATTGCCCGGGCCGGTTGCTTTTCTGAAGCCGTGGCGTTACCCGGCGAAGCGAGAGCGGGTGTCCAGATCAGGCAAAGCAGGCGGTGCACAGCGAACAGCATGAGGATTGCGACCGCGAAGATAAGGAGTCCCGAGAATTCGTGGTAAAAGCCCTCGGCTGCCTCGGGATGGCCGTTCTGAACCAGAAGTCCGGTGCCAAAAACCCGGAAGCTGTTAGCGAGAACTGCAATGGGAATCGCCGCACACACGAGGACGACACGCACCCACTTTCGAGACTCCATGAGATAGCCGTAGATGATGGCGAGGGTGACGAGGGTTAGAAGCGAGCGGATTCCGCTGCAGGCTTCGGCGACGTCCAATTGCTTGGCGGCGAGAGTGATCATATTCCCCTCGCGGAGCACCGGGACATTGACGAGTTCCAGCAAAGTCGTGGCAACTTTTGCCGCCAATAGCTGAAGAGGGAAGGTGACGCG
Source organism: uncultured Acidobacteriaceae bacterium (assembly GCA_963800565.1). Lineage (GTDB taxonomy): Bacteria > Acidobacteriota > Terriglobia > Terriglobales > Acidobacteriaceae > Acidiflorens. The sequence goes on along the minus strand of CAWDBM010000002.1, from coordinate 115,826 downwards.
GTTAATAAGGAGAGCGGGGATGGGGATCATTAAAATGAGGATGGACCATGGAAAGAAGACGGCGCGAAAGAAAACCCAACCCTGAAAGAGGATAATGAGGCCGGCCAGGAGGATGAGCAGCGAAATCCGCGGCAAGAAGATATCTGCGCCGAGAACGCCCAGAACGAGCACGATCATGCTTAAGACGACTAGAGGAAATCCGGCCCAGGACGGAGCCGACGGAATTTCTTGCAAGGATTTGCGGCTCTGCCAAAGAACGAACAGAGCGAAGAAGGGGACGAAGATGCCGTGGGCGAAGTTAGGATCGCTGTGAGGTCCGACCCACTGGAGAAAAAGATTGGCGAGAATTTTGGCGTAAAGCCAGGCGAGCAAGAGGAGAAGCGCGACTGCCTGCCAATGGGGCAAGCTTGACGATAGGCGACCCTCTCGGGCGGAGAGGAGAGGAGCTACCTGCACTGAGTTGCTCATACGGCGCGCTTGTATTTGAGGATAAGCGAAGTCGGGCTGCAAGCCAAGCAAACTCTGCCGACGGGGAAGGTCGGCAAACCGGATGGATATGGCTGATGGGAAGGAAGGCGCGTCCGGGAGGGAAAAACACTTCCCACTCGCGGGATTAGGTGCCATTGGCGAGTGCCAATTCGGGCAAGGGCAATTGCCCTCAACAATTCCAGAGGGTTACGGCCTCTTGGCGCTCGGTAATCGAGGAAAGTAATCCCCAGGGATTACCAGAGATGTGGGCAAAGTTTTTCCCATTTATTCGCAATGTGATAATGTGAAGGGCGCGTCAGAATTGCGCTGATCCTACGCAAGTTATTGAAAAGCTGATAGATATAGTTATCGTAGATGGTGCCATTTTCGGCTTGATTGGCATTGAGTGTGCTATAGACTTGATGTATCCGGGACGCCCCCCGCCCTGGCCGCGAAAAGCGGGATCGAAGCAGAATGAATCTGGACAATACAGAAATCCTGGCAACTAACGGAACACCCGTGACCGGCGGCGCATGCGCGTGGCTGGAAAGCGTCAGCGCAGGGATGCGCACGGTAGAAGCGGTGATCCGGGAGTTGTCGCAGAATGATGTTCCGGTGCTGGTGGTAGCGGAGCATGGTTCGGGCAAGAAGGCGGCGGCGGCGCGGATTCATGCGCTTTCGAACCGGGCGGCGGAGCCGTTTGAGGTGTATCAGGGGCGCGAGGTTGCAGCGGAAACGCTGGCGGCGCGCGAGGGCGAAGGCGGGATGGTCTACCTCCAGGAGGTGGGCGATCTGAGTGCGGCTGCGCAGAAGGAGATGGTTCGGCAGATTGGTTTGCATGGGGCGGCCGAGCGGCGGGTGCCGCGCTACATCTGCGGGACGTCGCGCGAACTGGAGCCTGAGGTGAAGGCGGGGAAGTTTCGCGAAGACCTTTATTATGGGATCAGTGGCGTGTGCCTGCGGCTGCCTCCGTTGCGGCAGCGCAAAGAGGACATTCCGATTCTGCGGGACTGGTTTCTTTCGGATGCGGCGCGCGATTTTTGCCGGGCCGTTCCGATGCTCAGTGCGGACACCAAAAATTTCTTTGTGGATTACAGCTGGCCGGGAAACATTCGCGAGCTGAAAGACGCGGCCCGGGCGATTGTGGCGCTGGGCGATGAAACGCTGGCCATGGGCGGATTGCGCTCGCTGATGCGACGCGGCGATCGCAATGGCAATGGCGAGAAAATTTCTCTGAAGGATGCGGCGCGGGCGGCTTCGCGCGAGGCGGAGCGGGAGATCATTTTGCAGGCCTTAACGCGAACGCGCTGGAACCGACGGCGGGCGGCGCAGGAGTTGCAGATCAGCTATAAGGCGCTGCTCTATAAGTTGAAACAGATTGGGTACGAGGAATACGGGGCGGGATAGGGCAGGTTGCAAGGTTTCAGAGTTTGAAGGTTTCAAAGGGTGCGAGTTGAGTTTGAGAGGAAATAGAAGATATGAAATCAGCATGGAAAGTGGCTGCGGCGATGCTCTTGATGAGCAGCGTGGCGCTAGCACAAGATCCGCCGGCGCAGGCCGCGGTGAATTCCGGTTCGGCGAATGCGGCTTCTGACAAGAGTGTTCCGGCGCAGACGAGTGCCGCTTTGTCGAGCCAGGGTGGGCCTGAGTATGTTATTGGGCCAGAAGATGTGCTGCACATCGCGGTGTGGAAGGAAAATGATCTTACGGCTACGTTGCCGGTCCGGCCCGACGGCAAGATCTCGCTGCCGTTGCTTAATGATGTGCAGGCTTCGGGCTTGACGCCGCAGCAGTTGGCGGATTCGGTGACCGAGAAGCTGAGAAAGTATATTGCCGATCCGCGGGTCACGGTGGTGGTGACCGCGATCAACAGCAAGCGGATTTATCTGGTGGGCGAGGTTGCGCATGTTGGGGCCACTCCGATGCTGCCCAATATGACCGTGCTGCAAGCGCTTATCGAGCGCGGGGATTAACCAGTTTGCGAAGACGAAGGGCATTTACGTTCTGCGTACGGAGAATGGCAAGCAACAGAAGCTGCCGGTGAACTATCGCAAGCTGATCAAGGGCGATGTGCAGCAGAACTATGTATTGCAGGCGGGGGATACGATTGTTGTCCCGTAGTTTTACGGTCCTATAAGAGAGATGACGAGGATAGGGACAATTCGATTGCTGTTGCTGGTTTTGGGGATGAGCGTCGGCGCGTGGGCGCAGACGACTTCTCAGGCGCAAACGCAGGCTCCGGCCCAGAATGAACCGGCTCCCGCGCCGGCGTTCGGGCAGACTGCGCCGGTGCTGAATCCGGAGAACCCGCCAGTGACGGGATTGGATGAGCCGAGCCTCGATCTGAAGACATCGAGCCGGAGTTTTATCTCGCCGGCTTTGCAGGTGAGCGAGTCTGCGGACTCGAACGGGCAGAACACGCTTGGCAGCACCAGCGGCGTGTCATCGATTACACGCGTGATCGGAGCGCTTGATCTGCAGCAATACTGGCCGAAGAGCGATTTTCTTCTGGAGTACGTCGGAGGGGGAGCGTTCTACGCCGATCCGTATGACGTGCGGCAATTGCAAGCGGCCGGTCTCGAGGCGGTGACGCGCTGGCGAACGGGGCAGGTCACGCTGCGCGACGCCTTCAGTTACCTGCCTGACGGCTCTTTTCAGATCGGCACTTTCGGCGGCGCGCCGGGGCTGGGATTGGCCACCACGATCGGTATGGGCGGCGGAGCGACGGGGGGCGGGTTGCCGGGCATCAACAGTTCCGCCAGCCAGACGTTCGACGGGGTTGGCACCGTTCCGCGGTTGCAGAACACAGCCATTCTGGATGCGGTGCAAGCCATCACTCCGCGCTCCGCCCTTACTGTGGCGGGAGGGTTCAGCAACTCGCATTTTTTCGACACCTCGAATTGCGAGATTTCGCCGAGCTCATGCCTGATCAACAGCGACCAGCTCACGATTGAGGGTGGATACAGCCATCTGATCAATCGCCACGATCAGATTGGCCTGGTTTATGCTTTTCAGCTTTTTCAATTTCCGCAAGAGACGGGCGGGCAGATTTATGTGCATGTCATTAATGGTCGCTACAGCCATAGCATTACTGGCAAGCTGAGCCTGATTCTTTCCGTCGGTCCGCAATACACGGAACTGGAAACGAACGGCGGGTACGACAAGCATTGGTCGCCGAGCGCGCGAGTTACGCTGCGTTATCGGATTGGCCATGCGGCGGTGGTTGCGACCTACGAAAAATTTACGTCGTCGGGATCAGGGTTCTTTGCGGGTGCCAATGTACAGGCGGCGCGGTTGGGCTATACGCGCCCACTCGGACGGACCTGGGACCTCTATACCGATGTTGGCTACACCTATAACACTAAGCTCCAGAATTCGCTGTTTGGAGTGACGGCGGGCGACTTTAACGAGGGGTTTGCGTCCGCCATTCTCAGGAAGCATCTGGGACGGTCGTATGAATTTTTTGGGGCTTACCGCTTCAGCGAACTGGCATTTAATCAAACGGTGAATCTTGGGATTAGCGGTACGGGCAAGATAGCGCAGCGCAACGTCGGCACGATTGGCATTGAATGGCATCCCAAGCCGACGCGCATCGAATAATTTTTTTGGCCGCTTGCAGCGGCCGGATTGGTGAACAGCATGAGTGGAAATCGCGAACTGCAAATGGATGATTACCTGGCAATGGTGCGGCGGCGTCTGAAGGTTATTTTGATTCCGGCGCTGGTGGCTCCGCTGACGGGCTTCCTCGTCTCGTACCTTCTGCCGCCGAAATATAGCTCGCAGTCGACGGTGCTGGTGGAGGGGCAGAAGGTGCCGGACAACTACGTTCTGCCGGTGATCACGTCCGATTTTGCGCAGCGCGTGCAGACGCTGAGCCAGGAGGTGCTGAGTCCCAGCCTACTGCGACCGGTAATTCACAGCCTCAATCTGGTCAAGCCCGAGGAAGAGGGCAAGCTGATCGGACAGATTCAGCAGAATATGCAGGTGGAGCCGGTGATCACGACATTAAGCGCGGCCGCGGCCGCTTCGCCCACGGCCAAGACCAAGAAGCCATCGGCCGGCAACGAGCCGCTGCCAGGATTTACGGTCAATTACTCGGACAGCGATCCCGTGCGAGCACAAAAAGTTTGCAACGCCTTAACCTCCCTGATCGTAGACCAGAATTTGAAGTCCCGTTCCGAGGTGGCGCAGAGCACGACCGATTTCCTGACTCGACAGGTAGAGGACGCGAAGCGAGCGCTGGACGATCAGGATGCGAAACTCGCCGCCTTTAAGAAGCAGTATATGGGTCAACTGCCGACGGACGTCGACAACAACATGCGGATGCTGGCGTCGCTGAACTCGCAGCTGGATGCTTCTACGCAGACGCTGAGCCGGGCGCAGCAGGATAAGGCCTATACCGAAAGTATGCTGGCGCAGCAGATCGCCAGCTGGAAAAATTCGCTGTCGAGCACCAATCCGCAGACTCTCGAAACGCAGCTAACGCAGCTGCAAGGGCAGCTAATGCAGTTGCAGGCGCGCTATACCGACGACTATCCGGATGTGATCAAGACCAAGGCTGACATTGCCGAGGTGCAGAAAAAGCTGAAAGAGGTCAACGCGGCAAGCGCGTCGGCTGACGCCAGCGACAGCAGCGAAAAGGCGAGCGCCTCGGAGCCGCCGGAAATTCGCCAGCTTCGTTTGCAGATTCACCAGTACCAGAACGTGATTGCACAGGCCACGATCGAGCAGAAGAAGCTGCAAAGCGCAATTACGGTTTATCAGAGCCGCACTTCGATGAGCCCGACGGTGGAGGAGCAGTACAAGCTGTTGACTCGCGACAATGATAACGCCCAGGCATTTTACAAGGATCTGCTGGCGAAGCGGAGTTCGGCTGGCCTCGGCACGAGCATGGAAAACCAGCAGGAAGGCGAGCAGATGCATATAGCCGCTACCGCCGGACTGCCTGAATCTCCGAGTTTCCCCGTTCGCCCACTTTTGGCGGCGGGCGGATTCGGGGTGGGGCTGGCGCTGGGCGCGCTGATTGCGATCTTCCTGGAATTCAGCGACAAGTCGATCCGCACGGAGCGCGATGCTGCGGCGGTTATGGACCTGCCGCTGTTGATTTCCGTGCCCTGGCTTGGCGAGGACGACGAAGAGGAAGCCGCTCATGGCAACGGCAACGGCAGGCGGCGGTTCTGGGGCAGAAATGGTTCGGCCCCGAAGGATCACGAACACGCAGAGGTTTAGTTCAGGAAAGTCTGGCGTAAGCATATGTACAAAGAATTTTTTGGACTTCGCGCAAACCCGTTCAATGTCAATCCGGATCCGCGTTACCTGTATTTGACGCGGCACACCGAAGAGGCATTGGCCTGCCTCACCTATGGCATACAGAGCCGGAAGGGCTTTGTGCTGCTGACGGGCGAGGTGGGCACGGGCAAGACGACGCTGATCAATAAGTTGATGGAGTGGTTGCGGCTGCAACAGGTTGCGACCGCCTTCATTTTCAACTCGCGGATGGATGTCCCGCAATTGCTTGACTATATGATGGCGGACTTCGGCATCCCGTGCGACAGCAAGTCGAAGAGTGAACTGCTGCAACGACTCTACAACTGGCTGCTCGATCGTTACCGGGCCGGGGAGACGGCGGTGCTGGTCATTGATGAGGCGCAGAATCTGTCGGATGAAGTGCTGGAAGAGATTCGGATGATGACGAATCTTGAGACCTTCACCGAGAAGCTGCTGCAGATCGTTCTGGTGGGGCAGCCGGAGCTGGAACAGCGTTTGAAGCAGCCGCAGCTGCGGCAATTGCGCCAGCGACTGACGCTGCGGGCCAAGACGCATCCTTTTAATCTCGAGGAGACGAAGTCGTATATCACGCAGCGGCTGCGGATTGCGGGATCGAACGGCGAACCGATTTTTGACAATGATGCAACTACGGCAATCTTCCGCTATTCGCTGGGCATTCCGCGGGTGATCAATCTGCTCTGCGAGCATTGTCTGGTCAGTGCGTTTGTCGATCAGAAGAAGACGGTCGCGGTCGAAGTGGTGGATTCGGTCGCGCACGATTTTGATTTGGCCGATGGCAATGCCGCCGCATCCATGACGGCGCCGGTGCCGCCTTCGGAAAAGTTTGATCTGGTCGACGCCTTGCGCACTTTGGCAACCCTGGCCGACCGGCTGCGCCAATCTGAACAACAGGACCTCCCCAAGGAGAGGAAACTATGAGCCGTATCCATGACGCTTTAAAACGCGCCGAGCAAGAAAGAGCCACATCCACGGGGACGCACGTCGAGCCTGCCTTCGAGCAGCCGATCTCGCAAAGAGACGAAGCGCGTGAAAGCATGCCTTCGCTGCAAGCCTCGGGGGCCATCGCCATGCCGGCCATGCCCACGATGACGATGAATTCGGCGTTCAATTATGAATCGCTGATGGCGCGCTGCCCGCAGAAGGAATGGAGTCCGGATCCGCGTACCATGCTCTTCTTCCAGGCCGACGACAGCCGCATGGGGGCGGAAGAGTTTCGCACTTTGCGTTCGCGCCTCTACCAGATCCGCGAAAAGATGCCGCTGAAACGTCTGCTGGTGACGAGCGCGCTTCCTAAGGAAGGGAAGTCATTTGTGGCGGCGAATCTGGCTCAGGTTCTGGTGCGCCAGCATGGGCGCCGGGTTTTGCTGATTGACGCCGACCTGCGCAACCCCGGCATGCATCGCCATCTGGGAGCGCCGCAGTCGCCGGGATTGTCGGATTATCTACTCGGCGAATGCGACGAGTTTGCGGCGTTGCAACGCGGCCCGATGGAAAATTTATTCTTCCTGCCCGCGGGTAAGACCGTATCCAGCGCTCCCGAACTTCTGGCCAACGGCCGTCTGAAGCTTTTCCTGCAACGGGTCGAACCGTTATTTGACTGGATCATCATGGATACATCGCCCGTGATTCCAGTATCGGATGCAACTCTGGTGGCGGGCTCGTGCGACGGCATCCTGATGGTGGTGCGATCGAATGTCACGCCGTCTGATCTGGCGCGGCGCGCGCGCGAGGAATTTCCCGACAAGCTGCTGCTCGGCGTGGTGCTCAACGGAGCGCCGGCCGACAAGCTGCAACATTCTAAGTACTACTATGGCGAGGCCGTGAGCAGCCCTGCCTAGGTGGAACCGAGGGCCCATTGATTCGGCTGTTCCATGTTTATTACCCGATCCGCACTCTCATCCTGCTGTTGGGAGAGGCGCTGATCGTTTGGACTTCGTTCCTGCTGGCGGCGTGGGTCACGCTTCGGGAAGATAGTTACCTGGTGCTCAACTATGAGGGCGGTTGGATCAAGCTCTTCATATTTACCGGGGTGGTTTTGCTGTGCTCGCACTGGTTCGATCTCTACGACACAGCACGGCTGAACACCAAGGGCGAGCTCTATTTCCGGTTGTTGATGGTGCCGGGACTACTGGCCTTTCTGATGGCGGCGGTCAGCTATGTGCGTCCGAACTATCTGCTCGGCGGTAGTTCGTCGGCGCTAGGTTTGCTCATCCTTACCGTGGCGCTGGTGGGATGGCGGATTGGTTTTTCGTGGCTGGTGCAGTTGCCCATTCTGGTGGAGCGCGTGTACGTGCTCGGCACGGGAGATCGCGCACAGCGGCTGGTACAGGGCTTGCGGCAGAATCCAGAAACCGGGGTCGAAGTTGCGAGTTGGACGGGCAAACTGGAAGGCGCGGTGACGCGCGAGTCGGTGGGGGCGCACCTGGTGGATGTTGTCCACCGGCAGAAGGTGCATCGCGTGATCGTGGCAATGCCCGATCGTCGCGGGACGATTCCCATGCAGGAACTGCTGGAATTGCGCATGGAGGGAGTCAAGATCGAGGAAGCAACGACGTGGCTGGAGAAAATGTCGGGCAAGATTGAGGTGGAAAATCTTAATCACAGCTGGCTGATCTTTGGCGACGGCTTTCGGCGGAGCACTATTTTTATTGCCGTTCGCCGCCTGGTCTCGGTCTTCATTTCGCTGATTGGCCTCATCCTGACGCTGCCTTTGTTGCCTTTGATTATGCTGGCGGTTCGTCTCGATTCGGAAGGGCCGGTTTTTTATACGCAAACCCGAGTCGGTAAGTCGGGGAAGCTTTTCAAGGTGGTGAAGTTTCGCACGATGCGGCAAGATGCGGAGGCGGCGAGCGGGGCACAGTGGGCAGGGGACAATGATCCGCGAGTGACACGGGTGGGCAAGATCCTGCGGAAGACGCGGCTGGATGAGATTCCTCAGATGTGGTGCGTGCTCAAGGGCGATATGGCGTTTGTCGGGCCGCGGCCGGAGCGGCCGGAGTTCATTGCGCTGCTGTCGAAAGAAATACCTTTTTATGGCGTGCGGCATATGGTGCGGCCGGGCGTTACGGGATGGGCGCAGATTAAATATAAGTACGGGAGCACGATCGAGGACGCGCGCGAGAAGCTGCAGTACGACCTTTTCTACATCAAGAATGCTTCGATCGGGCTCGACTTGCTGATCATGTTTCAGACGGTGAAGACGGTGTTATTGCGACGCGGCGCGCAATAAGAATTACTGAGAGTTAGCGAAAGAGGTTTTGGTGGCTATCGGCGATAACGTTACTGACGCGGCGGAACTGCCAGCCTGGCGGCGGGTCACGAAAATCGCGGACCCGACGAAGTCCGGGTTTTTCTGGCTGAGCGCATTCTTTTTCGTGTATTGCGCGCGGCCGGAAGACTGGTTCCCCGGTCTGAAGTACATTCCGTGCGCCAAGGTTACCGCCATCCTCGCCATGTGGGGTTTGTTTACAGCCCTGGGTAAGACCAAGCGTACTTTCAAGGACGTTCCGAAAGAAGGCAAGCTGCTGCTGCTGTTAATCGGCTTGATGTTTGTCAGCGGCTTCTTGTCGCCGATCTGGAAGGGCGGCGCGATCAACCATACCATCGATTTTTCCAAGGTGTGGATCGCCTGGATGCTTACCTTCCTGCTGATTACTTCGTTTGAGCGTCTGCGGACGATCATTGAGATTCAGGCCGCTTCGGTTGCCGTGATCTGCCTGATCTCGATCATCAAGGGCCACAACCAGCCGCGGTTGGAGGGTGTGATCGGCGGCATTTATTCGAACCCCAACGATTTGGCCTTTGCGGTTGTGCTGACGCTGCCGTTTCTGCTCGCCTTCCTGGTGACGAGCAAGAACGTGTTTAAGAAATGCCTGTGGGCGCTGGGGATGCTGATCATGCTGGCGGCGCTGTTTCTTACCGCTTCGCGCGCAGGGTTTCTGAATCTCGTGATCTCGGGCACGGTCACCCTCTATCATTTTGGGATCAAGGGCAAACGTCCGGGACTGATCATCGCAGTACTGCTTTCGGGCATGCTGCTGCTCGGTCTCGCTGGCGGAAAACTGTATGACCGCTTTCAAGCTTTGGGCGGCGATAGCACGACTGACGAATCGGCCTATGGTTCCTATCAGGATCGAATGTTCCTGATGGAGCGGGCGGTCGACGGCATCATTCACTATCCTCTCTTTGGGCTTGGCGCGAACAACTTCCTCACCTACTCGTTGATCTGGCACGAAGTGCACATGACCTACCTGCAGATGGGCGTGGAAGGCGGCATCCCGGCTTTGATTGTTTACCTACTGTTTATTCGCTGCGGGTTTAAGAATCTCAAAATCATGCGAAAGGCCACGGATCTTGACGAGCATACGGTGCTATTCGTGGGCGCGCTGCACAGTTCGCTGATCGGTTTCGTGGTGGGGGCGTGCTTCGCGCCGGAGGCCTATCAGTTTTTCTCCTATTTTGCGGTGGCGTTTACGGCGACCTTGTTGCAGACGTTGAAAGAAAGAGAGACGGGACCGTCGCCAGCGCCGGGCCCGAAGAAGCCGCGACATTTCCTGGAGGTTTATGCCGATTACGGAAGAACAGGTGCAGTCACCCCTGTCCGCTGATTTGCAGGCAATCTTGCGTTGCCTGAACTGCGGCGGGAAGCTTGAGAGCGACCAGTCACAAGGCTATGTGTGTCCGTCATGCAAACGCGTCTATCCGAACGTGAACGGCATAACTCGCTTTGTCGACACGCAGCATTACGCCGCCAGCTTCGGCTTTCAATGGCACCGTTATCAGAAGACGCAGCTTGATCAGGGTGAGGTGCGCGAATCCGACCGTAACTTTCGCATCAAGACGTGCCTGCGGCCAGAGGAGTTGCAAGGCAAGCTCGTTCTCGATGTGGGCTGCGGGATGGGGCGCTTTGCCGAAGTGGCTACGCGTTGGGGAGCTCGCGTCGTTGGAATTGACCTGAGCGCAGCGGCGGAAGTGGCGGCCATCAATCTCGTGGATCGCGAGTTTACGGCTTTCCAGGCGGACGCTTTCGCGCTGCCATTCGCACCGGAAAGCTTCGATATTATTTACAGCGTGGGCGTTCTGCACCACACGCCGGATTGCCAGGCGGCGGTCAAGTCTCTCGACAAATATCTGAAGCCGGGCGGAATTCTTTCGGTGTGGCTGTATAGCGGATACAACAAGTGGTATCGCTTCAGCGATTTCTGGCGGCAGTATACGCACAAGATGAAACCCGAGCGGTTGCATAGCGTGCTGAAAGTGGCAGTGCCGTTTTTTTACAATCTTGAACGCGGATTGCGACAGGTGCCTCTGGTGGGGCGTCCGGCGGCGGGGGCGATCCATCATGTGTTTCCGGTGAATCGGCAGAAGGATCCTGAAGCGCGCCTGCTTGACACTTTTGACTGGTATTCTCCGAAGTATCAATCGAAGCACACATATGAAGAAGTGTTTCGCTGGTATGAGGCGATGGGGATGGAAGACATGCGGGTGGGCGAGTCTTCGATTGCGGTTCGAGGACGCAAGCCTGTGGGGCGCGTTTAGCGCATCGCTTGAGTGGTAATGATGTTTCACGTTCGCATGCTCACATGCTTGTGCCTCACTTTGTCCTCACATAGTGAGGAGTGCTGGTAGAGAGTGCTGGCTGGCGTCACCGATGAATCTCAGAAAGAAAATTGCTTACGCCAGAAAAGTGTTGCCCGGCGGAACGTGGCGGGCACTGAGCGCTCCGGTGCGCGAACCGGTGCACTTGATTATGGCGGTGGCCGACCACTTCGAGCCGGCTATCGTTCCCTCGGACGGACAGAAGCGCGTTGCGCGGTCGGAGCAGGAGCGGCGTCTGGAGTGGTGGAGTCGCGAGTATCCGAAAGCAGCGGAGCGCTGGCGCGACCATGAAGGCCGTCCGTTTATTCACACCTATTTTTATCCGGCGGAGCAGTATGACGAGGGCTTGCTCGAAATCCTGGCTGAGCATTGCCATTCGGGATGGGGTGAGACCGAGATCCATCTGCATCATGGAATTCCGCATCCTGATACAGCGGAGAACACGCGGCGGGTGCTGGCGGAATTTCGCGACCGGCTGGCGTTTCGCCATCGCTGTTTATCTTTTGAAGAAGGTTCGGAGCAGCCTCGCTACTGCTTCGTGCATGGAAATTTTGCGCTGGCGAATTCCGCGGGTGGGCGTTTTTGCGGCGTCGATTCGGAGATGCAGGTGCTGGCGGAAACCGGCTGCTACGCGGATTTTACCTTGCCGACCGGGGTGCTGCATCCGGCGCAGACGGCAAAAATGAATTCGGTGTATCAATGTGGCGGGGCGCTCGATCAGGCAGCGCCACATCAGACCGGCGTCGATTTAACCGTGGGCCGCACCCCGCGTGTTTTTCCGCTGATTGTGCAGGGCCCGCTGCTTACAGACTTTGCGCGCAGCCGGCGCGCGTTTCGACCGATGTTTGAAACGGGTGCGATTACGGCGCCGAATCCGATGACTCTTGAACGGCTTGCGCTGTGGAAGCAGGCGCGAATTCGGGTAGCTGGACGGCCGGATTGGTTGTTCATCAAGCTGCATTGCCATGGCATGGATCCGACACAGAAGGATGCGGTGATTGGCGGGGAACTGCAGAATTTTCTGGAAACACTCGTGGGCGGCGCGCGCGAACGGAAAGAGACGCTGCATTTTGTGTCGGCGAGGGAAATGGCGAACATCATTCTGGCGGCGTGCGATGGCAAAGAGGGCAATCCGGGTGAGTATCGCGACTATCGCTTTAAACGGTTGCGGGATTTGCCTGCTGCGGCGGCGGAGAAGTCTGATTCTCTTCCGATCGCTGTGAAAGGTTAAGAAGCAAGCCATGTGTGGAATTGCCGGGGTGGCGAGTGCAACTCGCGAGAGTGACATTACCGAAGCTCTTGTGCACCACATGTGCGAGCAGATCGTCTATCGCGGTCCGGACGACGAGGGAATTTACGTTGCTGATGGGGCCGGGCTGGGAATGCGACGGCTGAGCATCATCGATCTTTCTGGTGGCCACCAGCCGGTGTTCAACGAGGACCGCAGCGCGTGGATTGTTTACAACGGGGAGGTCTACAACTTTCCTGAGCTTCGTCCGGAGTTGGAGAAGCGCGGCCATCATTTCTACACGAAGACGGATACCGAAGTTATCATTCATCTTTATGAAGAAATGGGCGCGGACTGTGTCACGAAACTGCGCGGCATGTTCAGCCTCGCTATTTACGATCGGACGAAGCGCAAGCTGGTGCTGGCGCGAGATCGGCTGGGCAAGAAGCCGTTGCATTACGCGCTGCTGAAAGACAAGCTCTATTTCGCTTCGGAAATTAAATCGATTCTAGCGGTGGCTCCAGAACTGGCGGAAGTGAATGCGCAGGGGCTGCTGGAGTATCTGTATTACGGATATGTTCCCGATCCGATCACGGCGTTTACCGGAATTCAAAAGTTGCCGCCGGGGCATTTGCTGGAATTCGAAAACGGCCGGATTCAGATTCGTCAGTACTGGGACTTGCCCCAATACAACACGCACCGGCCGAAGAGTGAAGAAGAGTGTCTGGAGGAGCTAGAGGGGCGACTACTTGAAGCTACGCGGATACGATTAATATCCGACGTACCACTGGGCGCTTTTCTCAGCGGTGGCACCGATTCTTCCACGGTCGTCGCGCTGATGGCGCGGGCGAGTTCTGCGCCAGTCAAAACATTTTCAATCGGCTTTACTAGAGACGATTTCAACGAGGCACAATATGCGCGCATCGTGGCGCAGAAATTTGGCACCGATCATCACGAGATGATTCTGGAGCCGAATGTGGTCGAGACGGTGGAGCATCTGACCAGTTCGCTGGAAGAGCCTTTTGGCGATTCTTCCATGCTGCCGACTTATTATGTTTCGCAGATGGCGCGGCAGCATGTCACGGTCGCGCTCTCTGGTGACGGCGGCGACGAACTTTTTGCGGGATATGATCGATACCGCATTCACTCCAATCGGCGTTTTTTTGAACATATTCCTGGGTGGGCGCGGCGCTTTTATCGCGATCAGTTATTTCGTTTGCTGCCGCGTTCGATGAGCGGGCGGAAGTTCAGCTACAACGTTACGCTGCCGTGGCGCGAACGATATGTGGATGGATTGTCGTTTGTGCCGGCGTTTGAGCGGGATGGGCCGCTGCTTTCGGATGATTTTCGGCAGGTGCTACGGCGAAGCGACGATCCGCAGAATGTGATGATGCGATATTTCGCGCAGGCTCCGGCGAATGATCCGGTGAGCGAACTACTTTACGTGGACACGAAAACTTATATGGCCGCCGACATTCTTACCAAGGTTGACCGCATGAGCATGTTGAATTCGCTGGAAGTGCGCGTGCCGATGCTTGATCACGAATTTGTCGAATGGGTTACGGGGCTGCCGCCGGAGTGGAAGCTGCGGGGCAATACGCAAAAATATATTTTGCGTAAACTCGCCGAGCGGGTGGGCGTGCCTCTCGAAGCATTGAACCGCCCGAAGCAGGGATTTGCCTTGCCGCTGGTGCACTGGATGCGCAATGAGTTGAAAGATGTGCTCATGATATTGCTCGAACCCCGCACCTTGCAGCGTGGATATTTTGAGGCCGATGGGATCCGCAAGTTGATGAACGATCATCTTTATGGCGGCAAGGTTTTCACTGGCCGCATCTGGCGCTTGCTGATGTTTGAGCTTTGGCACCGAAATTTTCTGGAACGATTCACCAAGCCTGCGGGACTGTTTTCACTTCCAGTGGTAGATTCCCGGATGCATGTCGCAGCATCCTCCGTCACCATGGCGACCGCGCCAGCGGGAGAATGACGCGGTGACCTCGTCCGCCACGGAGGGCCGGGGGTCGGCGATTGGCGCGGACTCTCGAGATGACGATCCTCGAATCCGGCTATTTCTGATGACCAATAGTTTTGAGACGGGGGGATCGGAGCGGCAGTTTTCCGTGCTCGCCGAAAATCTTCGTCCCGAGAAGGTTCAGGTTCAGCTCGGGTGCATTCAGAGGATTGGTCCGTTCGCCAATCAATTTGGGGAAGTCCCTGAATTCTGGATGGGTCGTAATTTGTATGGAATGAAGTCGTGGCGCACTCGGTTGCGGCTTAGTAACGAATTGCGGCGGCAACGGATTCAAATTGCGCATGCCTTCGATTTTTATACGAACCTTACTTTGATTCCGGCGGCGCGGTTTGCGCGGGTGCCTGTCGTGATTGGGAGCCAGCGCCAGTTGGGCGATCTTTTGACTCCCATGCAATTTCGCGCGCAGGCGGCTGTACTTCGCTGGTGCGATGCGGTGATTTGCAACTCGCGGGCGGCCGCGGATCGGTTGGCGGAGGAAGGGTTGTCTCCTGACCGACTTGTCGTGATCGGGAATGCATTGCCGGCGGAAGTTTTTGCTCTTACGCCCGCGGCCTTGCCTCGAAGACAAGGGGTGCTGCGCGTTGGCATGGTGGCGCGGATGAACGCGCGTTACAAGAATCATTCGGGGTTCTTGCGCATCGCCAAGCGAATTAACCAGCGAATGCCAGACGTTGAATTCGTTTTAGGGGGGGACGGGCCGCTACGCGCGGAACTTGAAGGCGAGGCGGCGACTCTGGGGCTTGGCGATCATGTGATTTTCCTCGGAGATCGCCGTGATATTCCTGCGGTGATGGCTTCGCTTGACGTTGCCGTGCTCACTTCCGATTCAGAAAGTCTATCCAACGTGCTTCTTGAGGCTATGGCGGCGGGGCTGCCAGTTGTGGCGTATGGCGTCGGCGGGAATGTGGAACTGGTCGACAAGAGTCGCGGGGAACTCGTCTCGGCCGGAGACGAAGCAGGATTTGCGGCGGCGGTCGAGCGGTTGCTGGGAGGGCCTTTGTTGCGCGGCGAACTCGGCAGCAATGCGCGCAAATTTGCGGAGGAAAATTTCAGCCTGGAGAGTGTTCGCGCTCGTTATGAAGCGTGTTACCAGGAGCTGCTGAAAAAGAAAGGCGTGAGGACATCACGGGAAAAATGGCAGCCGACAACCGAAGTTCGAAGAAACGGCTGAAGGTCGCTATCGTCGCGGCCAGTCTGAATTATGTTGGCGGGCAGTCGGCGCAGGCTGACCTGCTGATGCGGCTTTGGAAGGACGATCCTGACGTTGAGATGAGTTTCATCGCGGTTGATCCGCCGCTGCCGGCGGGCTTTGTTTGGGCCGAGCGCATTCGAGGTCTGCGGACGATTCTTCGCGAGCCGGTGTACTTTCGCGACCTGTGGCGAGGGCTGCGGGATGTGGATGTTGTCCATATTTTCTCGGCGTCGTATTGGTCGTTTTTGCTGGCTCCCGCTCCGGCGGTTGTTCTTGCGAAGTTGCGCGGCAAGAAAATGCTGATTCATTATCACAGCGGAGAGGCGCGCGATCATATGAAGCGCTTTCGGTCGGCGCCGTTTGTGCTTTCGCGGGTCGATGAGATTGTTGTGCCATCCGGCTATCTAGTGGATGTGTTCCAAGAATTTGGCCTGCAGGCCGCGGTCGTTCCTAATCTTGTCGATCTGTCGCAGTTCCGTTATCGGCGGCGCGATTTGCTTCGCCCGCATCTGGTTTGTACGCGGGGATTCTCGCCTTACTACAGCGTCGAAGTGGTGGTGCGGGCTTTTGCTGAAGTGCGAAAGGCACATCCGGAGGCGCGGCTTGATTTGGTTGGCAGCGGACCGCTGGAGGGAGAGATTCGCAAGCTGGTGAGTGATCTCAACATTGACGGAGTGAATTTCACTGGCGTGGCTTCGCGGAACGAAATTGGAAAGTACTACGACGCGGCGGACATTTTTATCAACGCGTCGTGGCTCGACAACATGCCGGTGTCGATTATTGAAGCGTTCGGAGCGGGCACGCCGGTGGTGACGACTTCACCGGAATGCATGCCTTATCTCGTCGAACATGAGCACACGGGGTTGCTTTCGCCGGTTGGCGATGAGAAGGCGCTGGCGGCGAATGTGATTCGGTTGCTGCGCGAGCCGAGGCTTGCTCAGCGGTTGGCCGAGAATGCGCACGTTGAGTCGCGAAAATATATTTGGGATGTTGTGCGCGGGCAGTGGCTCGACGTGTATCGGCGCCTGATGGGAGCTAATAGGTAGAGCGATCTAGCGAGTCGATGGAGAAGCGATTGAATCGCCTGATTGAGCATCGCCGGTAGCAGTCGGAGGGGCCGAGATGCCCATGCGGTTTATCTCTCCGATCCGGGCTAGGGGAGTGTAGGTTTTCAGCCAAAGCTTTACGTCGAAATAAATTGGGTATAGAAAGCTCATCAAACTGATTGGCAGCGTGCGATGGCGGGCGGCTTCGGGGCTGGCTAGTTCGTATTCCGTTTCATGCAGCAGATTGCCTATCAGACTTTCGACTTGGGCGACTTCGGCCGGCGAAAGTAACGCCTTCCAGCGCCCGATTGGATTGGCTTCTTTTTCCTGGCCGTCGCCGCGGAAGGAAGAGTTGGGATCGCGGAGGGTTCCCTGGGCGTTTTGCTGGATGCGATCGTAGTTGAGGTCGTGATCGATGAATTCGCCGAGGCGCGCCAGGGTTTCACGCGGCTTCCGGACTACATCTTCGAAGTGGACTTCGATGTAATCGCCGGGCATGGTGCGGCCGTAGTTGCGGCCTTTGCTTACGATCCAACGCCAGAAAATTGCCGGGGCCAGGAAAGCGCGCTTTTTATCCCAGGGCAGAGGTTTGATCCAGCCGATGCGATTGAGGGAAACGGTTACGTCGCGGCCGTCACGGATGATGTGGACGATCAGCGCATCGGGGAAAAGTTTCTTGATCAGCGGAAGATAGAGGAGATGGAGCGGCGTCGATTCCGCCCAGCGTTCCGCGCCTTGTTTGCGAGAGATTGTCTCCATGAGAATGCGGAGGAAATCGCCGGCGTTGTGGCATTCGTTGAGGATCTTGGGTTCGATCTCTTCGCGCGTCAGGCCGGAGCGGTAGAAGAGTTTGCTTTTTAGCCAGTGGTCGAGCAGGGTGCGACGGTTTTTCAGATTAGCAAGGCTGCCGAAGCGGAGGCCGATCAGATTGAAGGCGTTGCTTTCGGCGTGGTAGATGGCGAATCCTCCGGCAGAAAGAAGGGTGTGGTAGAGGAGCTTGGTTCCGGAGCGTCCGCACCCCAGGACGAAGACTGGCGCCTTGGAGCGCGCACTGCGAGCCGGGTTGGTGGTGGCTTGCGGATCGTCGAGCGTTGCCGGCGGGATTGCGGAAGTCGGATTCATGACGCTGGATTTATAACTCTCACAACCGCGCCGGTTGAGCCAACTCGGGCGGCTCATTTTCGAGTTCAAGAACCGACAAGTTGACTCTGCGTCCGGCCGGAGTGTTCGACTTTAGCCACATCTTGGTGTTCAGATAGTTTCGATATAACGCTCGCTTCGCTAACTCGCGCATTCCGGGCCGCCGTTCGTCTTCGGGTAGCGACAAGGAGTAGCCAGTCTGTTCTAGACATTTTCCCACGGCGGCTTCGATGGCGGCTACGTCAGATCGCGAAAGACGCTCTTTCCAGCGGCCAAGTGGGTTGAGCTTCTCTTTTTTACTATTTC
The DNA here is from genome assembly GCA_963800565.1 of uncultured Acidobacteriaceae bacterium. GTDB lineage: Bacteria > Acidobacteriota > Terriglobia > Terriglobales > Acidobacteriaceae > Acidiflorens. Next base: position 97,527 of record CAWDBM010000002.1, on the reverse strand, counting down.
CGCCAAGTTCGTCGCGGAAGGAGGAGTTGGTTTCGGAGAGGCGGCCCAGGCCAGCGGCTTGAATGCGATCGTAGTCGAGATCGTGGTCGAGGAAGGTGCCGATTTTCTTCAAGACTTCGTGTGGATTCGTGGTCAATTCTTCATAATGGATTTCCACGTAATCGGAGGGGAATCGGCGGCCGTGGTCGCGGCCGTTGCGGACCATCCACTCCCAATATAAGGCGGTAGCGACCAGGCTGTTGGATTCGCTGCGGTCCCAGGGAAGAGGGCTGAAGCCGCCCATTTTTTTCAGCGAGAGAGCGATGTCTCGGCCGTCGCGGATGATGTGGAGGAAAAGCGCGTTGGGTATGCTGGCCTTTAATCGCTCGACGTGGAGGACGTTGTCGGGATCGTAGGCGGCCCAGCGGGCTGCTCCTTGGCTTTCGGCAACGGCATCCATCACTATGCGGATGAAGTCTCCGCCATCGCGGCAGTTGCTTAGGATGCGGGACGATAAGGGTTCTGCATCGAGGCCGGTGCGGCGAAACCCTTTGCTGCGGAGCCAGGTTTGCAGGAGCTTTTCGCGATTGTTGCGATTTTCCATGGAGCCGAAGCGCGGGATCAGGGTCTCGAAGACGGGCAGGGAACCGCGGTAGATGGCGAAGCCTCCGGCTGACAAGAGCATGTCGTAGAGGAGGTTGGTGCCAGAGCGGTGGCAGCCCATCACGAAGACGGGGCTGCGCCTGCGGTTGCCGGGGCTTGCGGGGCTGGGGTTCTCGGTGGCCAACAATGAAAAGTTTATCACCGCGTGGGATCAGGAGGTTATTGAGCGGTGAAACTCGTTGGGTTACGAAAGTTACCTGCGATTAAGCAGCCTCTCGGACGCGATGCGACTTTTCGATATCTGGACAGCTTACTTTTGTAACCAGCCGCTGCCTCCGAGGGCGAAAATACGTTTTCAAATGGCGCTCAGTGGGCGATACTTAGAGGGGAGTCCTGCGCGATCGATCCATCGGGGAATGTCGGAGAAAATACCCAGAAATGTAGTGTCGGTGGACGTGGAAGACTATTTCCACGCGGAGTCGTTTTCCGATGTGGTTGACCGCGGGCGCTGGGATAGCTACGCGACCCGGGTGGTACCGAACACGCAGCGACTGCTCGAATCGCTGGCTGCGCTGAATGTGCACGGGACTTTCTTTGTGTTGGGGTGGGTGGCGGAGCGCTTTCCGGCGCTGGTGCGGGAGATTGCGGCTGGAGGTCACGAGTTGGCCTGCCATTCTTATTGGCATCGATTGATTTATAAGCTTGAGCCGGCGGAGTTTCGGGAGGATACGCGGCGCGCCAAGAGTGTGATTGAACAGATTGCGGGGCAGGCGGTGAATGGGTACCGGGCTCCGACATATTCTGTGATTGATCGTTCGGTGTGGGCGTTGGAGATACTGGCGGAGTTGGGATTTACTTACGACTCGAGCATTTTTCCGATCCATCATGACCGCTATGGCATGCCGGGGGCTCCGCGGTCGCCGTTTCGTTTTCAGACGCCTTCTGGGCCGCTGACTGAGTTCCCGATCACCACCTTTCGCTTGGCGGGGCACAATATGCCGGTGGGGGGCGGTGGGTATCTTCGGCTGCTGCCGAGGATTTACACGCGGTTGGGATTGAAGCGGGTGGAAAAAGAAGGTTTGCCGATTGTGGTTTACATACATCCGTGGGAAATTGACGCGGAGCAGCCGCGCTTGCCGGGGCGTCTGAGCTCTCGTTTGCGCCACTATACGAATTTATCGCAGACGCTTGACCGGTTAGAGAGCGTGCTGCAAGCGGGAAAATACACTAGTTTCCGCGAAAGCGGACTCGCCGATACGGCTAAGGATTTTGACTTTTATGAATGGAACAACAACCACAAGAACTGACGAAACCGAGCAGATAGCGAAGTATTGGAACGACATCGCTTACGACTTCGATGCCATTTATACGGGCAAGAAGAACCCGATTTCGCGCGGGCTGGATCGCTGGCTGCGGCGCGATATCTATGAGCGTTACGAGTGGGTGATGCGGCAGGCGGGCCCGCCGGATTTAAGGGGAATGAAGATTTGCGATATTGGCTGCGGATCGGGGAGATTTGTCGCCAGCCTCGCTAAACGGGGCGCGGAGGTTACGGGCGTCGATTTCGCGCCGGAGATGCTGAAGCTGGGCGCGCAGCTGGCGGAAAAAGAGGGGGTCGCCGATCGCTGCAAATTCGTGCTGAGCGATGTGCTCGATTGGAAGACGAGTGAGAAGTTTGACCTGGTGATTGCGATTGGATTCTGGGATTATGTGGCCGACCCGTTGCCGCGATTGCAGGTGATTCGAAGTCTGACCCAGACGACTTTTTTGTCGGCTTGGCCGCGGGCGGCGACTTTGCGGGCTGCGATTCGTAAGGTGCGGCTGAAGGCCGACGGCTGCCCGGTGTATTTCTTCCATCCGGCGCAGGTTGAAGATTACCTGCAGCGCGCGGGCTTCCGCGTGGATTCGCGCGAGATACTCGGGCAATTGCATTGCGTGAAGTCTTCAGTGGTTGCGACGTAAGACGATGGCTAAGCTCCTGTTCTGGATCTCAGCGGGCTTTACGATCTACGTTTATTTTGGGTATCCCTTGCTGCTATGGGCGCTGCAGGCGGTGTTTCGCAGCGCACCTCGGCAGCAGCCGATTGAGCCTTCGGTTTCGCTGCTGGTCGCCGCTTATAACGAAGCGGCGGTCATCGCAGACAAAATCCGCAACAGCGTTGCGCTCGATTATCCGGCGGACAAACTTGAGGTTGTGATTGCTTCGGATGGATCGAAGGACACAACGGCGGAGATCGTGCGGTCGTTCGCGGGAGTTGGCGTGAGTGAAACCGGCGGACAGGTTCGTCTGCTCAACTATCAGCAAAATCGCGGCAAAATGGCGGTTTTGAATGATGCAGTGAAAGAGCTGCGCGGAGACATCGTGGCGTTTTCCGATGCGTCGAGCATGCTGGCTCCGGATTCACTTCGCGTGTTGGTGCAGAGTTTTAATGATGCTCAGATTGGCGCGGCCAGCGGGGTTTATCGGCTGCTGAAGAAAGATCAGGCGCAACTGGGCGCGCAGGAAGATCTTTATTGGAAGTACGAAACTTGGCTGAAGGTGCAAGAGGCTAAGCTGGGCGCGTTTACTGGAGCGCACGGATCGCTGTATGCCATACGACGCGAGCTGTATCCGTTTCCGTCGGAGAATACGATCAACGACGACTTCACGATTCCGATGCGGATACTGGAGCGCGGACATCGCGTAGCTTATGAGCCGGCGGCTGTCGCTTACGAAGAGGCGCATGAGATGGAAGGCTTCTCGCGCCGGGTGCGGATTACCGCCGGGAATATCGAGCAGTTGCGGGAGATCGAAGGGCTACTCTGGCCGCCGCGGCCGTTTGTTCTCTTCTGCCTGCTCTCGCATAAGACGGGCCGACTGATCGTGCCTGTTTTTATGGTCATCGCGCTCGTCGCGAATATCATGTTGCGCGGTCAATTTCCTTACAACTGGTTGCTGGCTGGGCAGGGGATTTTTTATGGGCTGGCTGTGTTGGGTGCGATCTTCAGTCTTCGGCCGAAGGTTCTGCGGCTGCCTTATTATTTCTGCATGATTAACTCAGCGCTGTTTGCGTGGCTGTATCAGGCGCTGCGTCATGGGCGCGCGATTCCTTCGCGCATTGAACTGGATCGGCTGGGAAATCGTCCGCCGGTCGGATAGGCCGCTACATTCTGGAAATCATCTCGTAAAAGACAAAAGAGAGTTTTCTCTGCTGCCTGCTAGCGCTGGCGGTCGGCCGTAATGGGTTGAGAGTGGCGGTCGAGTAGCGCCAGCAATGGCTCGCGAAGGAATGGTCCGCCTGCTAGCAGGCCGGAGATCAGGGGATCTTTCTGATTGCAGCGCAGTGGAGAGCTATCGAGTTTTAACGTCCATCCTCCGGCGCTTTCGACCAGGGCGGCTCCGGCGGCGACGTCCCATTCGTTTTTGGGGACGAGGGTGAAGGTGAGATCGGCGCGGCCGGCGGCGACTAATCCTAATTTGTAGGCGACCGAGCCCATGGGGCGAATGTTGAATTCGGCGGATTCGAATTGTTTCCACTCGCCGCGTTTGACTTCGCTGCGGCTGGCGAGCACGAGGGCTCCGTGGAGATCTTTGCGCTGGCTCGGTTGCGCGGGCTGGCCGTTGTAGGAGACGCCGGTTTCGCGCGATCCAATGATGAGTTCGTCGGTGGCCGGATTGCAGATGCCGCCGGCTACGGGGATTCCATTCTCGACCATTGCTATGGAGACGCAGAATTCGGGAATGCCCTGGACGAATTCGCGCGTGCCGTCGAGCGGATCGACGACCCAGACGCGCTGCTTGTTGAGGCGGGTGAAGTCGTCGACGGTTTCTTCGGAGAGCCAGCCTTCGTCGTCGCGGAGCAGAGTCTTGCGGAGAATGGCGTCGACGGCGCGGTCGGCTTCGGTTACGGGATCGTGTCCAACTTTGTATTCGGTTTCGATGGCGCCGGGAGTGAAGCGATTGAGAACTTCGCGGGCGGCTTCGAGGGCGGAGTGGATGCGTTCGAGAGTTTCTTTGGTTTTGTGCGACGTCAATTGGTGCTCCTGAATTCAGTACTCAGTACCTAGTACCCAGTATCCAGCGGCAAAGTCAGACCCGCCAACTGGGTACTGGCATCCGGGTACTGTTTTACGCCCACAGCATTCTTGCTCCGGTCATCAGCAAAACCGCGCACAGGATTCTTCTCAGCCAGAGTACGGGGACGCGGGTGCTTAGATAGGAGCCGAGAATGCCGCCGGGGATGGAGCCTATGAGTATGGCTCCAACCAAATGGCCGTCGACATTGCCGGCACGGAAGTGGAGCAGGCCGGTGACGCCGGTGAGAATCACGGCGTGGGCGATGTCGGTTCCGACCATGATTTTGGGAGGGAAAGAATAGAACAACAGAAGCAACATCATAATGATGCTGCCAGAGCCAACCGAGGTGATGCCAACGAGAAATCCGCCGACTAATCCGATGGCACTCATGCCGAAGAATGACTGCAACGTGGGCTGGCGGCCGACGAGGTGGTCTTCGATGCGCCTTTGGAAGAGAAGCAGAGCGGGGATGATAACCAGCAATAAACCTACGGCGGACTTGATGAAATCGTTGACGCCAGCGCCATGGACGTGGCGCATGTGCACTAAAAGGGCCACTCCGAAGTAAGAGCCGGGAACGCTGCCGACCGCGAGCGCGAGCACGACCTTCAGGCGCACGCTGCCCTTGCGAAAGTGCAGGAAGCTGGCGGGAATCTTGGTGAAGAAGTTGCAGAGTGCGTCGCTGCCGACGGCCATGATCGGGGGCACGTGCAGGCCGAAGATCAGCAGGGGCAGAAGCAATACTCCTCCGCCCACCCCGGTCAACCCGATCAGCGTTCCGACGGAGAAACCGATCAGAATCTTTAGCGCCAGGAATTCCATGCGGTTGTCAGTTCCCAATTGCTGGTTCTCAGTTCTCAGTAAAACAAAAACAAGTTAAGGAACCGAGAAAAACGAAACATTATCGCACAAAGCCCATGGTAATAATCGACTTTATCGACATCAACATTTTGCGAACTTCTGGCTCCCAGTCCCGGTTCTCAGCGAAAGGTTAGCGCTGAGAATCGGGAACTGAGAGCCGATAACTGCGATCAGTTATTGCCGTTGGCGCCGATGAAGCCTTCGCGCTCGAGGTGCAGAATAATGGTCTGCGCCGCTTCCTCCGGGCTAAGTTCGGCAGTGTTGATGACCACTTCGGCGTCGCCAGGCACTTCGTAGGGATCGGAGATGCCGGTGAACTCCTTGACGAGGCCGGCGCGGGCCTTGGCGTACAGGCCTTTGCGGTCGCGTTGTTCGCAGACATCGATCGAAGTGGCGACGTGCACCAGGATGAATCCGCCAAAGGGTTCGATCAACTGTCGAACTGCCTTGCGGGTGGCTTCGTAAGGAGCGATGGGAGCGCAGATGGCGATGCCGCCGTTTTTGGTGATCTCGGAGGCGACGTAGCCGATGCGACGGATGTTGATGTCGCGATGCTCCTTGGAGAAGCCCAGTTCGGACGACAGGTTCTTGCGCACCAAGTCGCCATCGAGCAGAGTGACCGGACGGCCGCCGGTTTCGAGGAACTTGGTGATCAGGGCATTGGCGATGGTTGATTTCCCTGAGCCTGAAAGACCAGTGAAGAAGATCGTCACGCCCTGCTTGTCGCGTGGCGGATAGCTTAGGCGAAGCTCCTTCACAACTTCCGGATAGGTGAACCACGCCGGAATGTCGCGGCCCTCGTTGAGGCGCTGACGGAGTTCGGTGCCAGAGATGTCTAGGACTTTCGCGCCTTGCGGAACTTCGTCCGCGGGGACGTAGCGGTCTTCATTCTGGAGATAGACCATCATCTGGAAGGGAACCATTTTGACGCCCATTTCGCTCTCGTGTTTCTTGAAGAGCTCTTGAGCATCGTAGGGACCATAGAAATTCTTGCCGTCGGTATCTTTTCCCGGACCGGCGTGGTCGCGACCGACGATGAAGTGGGTGCAGCCGTGATTCTTGCGGATCAGGCCGTGCCAGAGGGCTTCGCGCGGTCCGCCCATGCGCATGGCGAGAGGGAGCATGGAGAGCTTCACGGTGCCGTGCGGATATTTGGCGAGCAGCAGCTGATAGCAGCGGGTCCGGACGAAGTAGTCGACGTCGCCAGGCTTCGTCATGCCGACGGAAGGATGGATGAGCAGATTGGCTTCGACTTGCTTGGCGGCGCGCATGGTGAGTTCAACGTGGGCGCGATGCATTGGATTACGCGTTTGGAAGGCGACGATGCGGGTCCAGCCGAGGCGGGTGAATTCGGCGCGCAGTTCGGCGGGCGTGAGACGCAAGGCGCGAAAATCATAGTGCGAGGGCGATTGCAGGCCTTCGACTTTGCCGCCGACGTACCAGGGATGCGATTTGTTGATGGCGTAGTCGGAGCCGGGATGGGCGCTGCTGGTCGAGCCGAAAACGGCATGGGCTTCAGCTTTGCGATCGGCCTGCCATACGTCTTCGACGTGGAGGACGGCGAGCATTACGCCTTCGGGATCGCGGAGGGCGATCTTGCTGCTGCCGGCGGTGAGCTTCTTGGCGAATTCTTCGCTAACGTCGAGAGTGATCGGCATGGGCCAGAGAGTGCCGTTGGCCAGGCGCATGCTGCTACAGACGCCTTCGTAGTCGGCGCGGTTCATGAACCCGGTCAGGGGCGAGAAGCCGCCGCTGAGCAGAAGTTCGAGATCGCAAAGTTGGCGCGCGGTAAGATCCCATGAGGGCCATTCGCGGGACTGGGCCTTTAGTTCGAGGGCGCGGTCAGGTGTGACTTGGAGTTGAATTAGTTCCCCCCCGTGCGGGGCAATCAGATGGCTGGTGGAAGCGGTCAAGTCTTTAATCCTCCCGAGGTTTACTTCAAGGTCGTGCTTAATACTAATGTCGTCGCGGCTCATTCTCGTATACCTTTCTTATTTCTTATTTTTACCGCGGACCCGCTCGTGGCGAGGGGGGGTGGTCCGGCAGGCAGGTTCACTTTAAGTTCTGAGAATTAAGTTTCCATCGAATACCGAATATGATGATAAACGAGCAATTGCGCTTCCGAATGGCTGATCCGCTCGGTTCGTAAGCCATTGAAAAACGGGTGTAATTGAAGTGACTGGCGGTTCCAATCAGGCGGAGCGCTCGCGAAGTGAAAGAAATTGCAGCAATCGACCCATCTTGCCGGCGTATGTCAATCTCTGCTGGTTTCGGTGAACTGCAGGCAGTTTGAAATAGAGCCGATGCCCGCCGTCGCTAAGTATCTCATTCATAGCGGTTACGGGTGGATTCATCCCCCTTTCGTAACCTGGGGCACGTTCCGATTCCGGCCAATCTTACCGGAAGTCGCCTACCAGCGGTGCTTCATTGCCTCGGCGAATTTTTGTGGCGGCAGTGTGTTCAGGACATTTTCTTTTGTGAGCCACGCGCGCCGCGCCTGGGTCACGCCGTAGCGGATCTTTTCCAGGTGCGAAGTGTGGTGGGAGTCGGTGTTAATGACGATCTTTACTCCGTGCTGCGCGGCCAAGCGGAGGTGGACGTCGCTCAGGTCGAGACGGTCGGGATAGGCGTTCAATTCCATGGCGACTTTGTGTTTGGCCGCGGCTTTGAGGACGGCGTCGAGATCGAAGGCGTAGGCGTCGCGGCGCAGCAGCAGGCGTCCGGTGGGATGGCCGATGAGGGAGGTGTTGGGATTGGCGACGGCGCGCAGCAGGCGCTCGGTCATGGTGTCGCGATCTTGATTGAAATGGGAGTGAACGCTGGCAATAACGATATCGAGTTGCTCGAGCACGGAGTCGGACAGATCGAGAGAGCCGTCGGCGAGAATGTCGACTTCGATGCCGGCGAAGATGCGGATCGGCTTCTTGCTGTTCTCGTTGATGCTTTTCTCGGCAGCTCTGATTCTCTCGGTGTGGGCGAGAGCGCGTTCGTCGGTTAGGCCGTTGGCGAAGGCTAGATTCTTGGAGTGATCGGTGATGGCCATGTACTGGTAGCCGCGCGCCCGCGCCGCTTCTGCCATTTCTTCGATGGTGTTGCGGCCGTCGGTTTCGACGGTGTGCATGTGAACGTCGCCGCGAATGTCGTTGAGTTCGATCAGTTGAGGTAAGGTGCGCTTGTCGGCGGCGTCGATTTCGCCGAGGTTCTCGCGGAGTTCGGGGGGGATGAAGTCTAGCTTAAGCTTGGCGTAGATTTCTTCTTCACTCTTGCCTGCGACGGGCTTTTCGGTTTCGAGATCGGCGAGGCTGTATTCGTTGAGGGTGTAGCCCATTTTTAGGGCGCGCTGGCGGAGCGCGACGTTGTGGGCTTTCGAGCCGGTGAAATATTGCATCGCCGCGCCGAAGGATTCGGGCGGAAGGAGACGCACGTCGACTTGAATGCCGTTGCGCTGGCGGAAGCTGATTTTGTTTTCGCCCTGGCCGATGACTTCCATGAGGCCGGGAAAGCGGAGCAGGTGCTCGGCGATTTTCTGACGTGCTTCTGGATCGGCGCAGGCTTTGCCGGTGACCAGGATGTCGAGATCGCCTACGGTTTCGCGTCCGCGGCGAAGGGAGCCGGCGGGCGTGACTTTTTCCACGCCGGGGGCTTCGAGCAGATGGGCTACCAGTTTTTCGGCGAGCTGTTCGGCGGTATCTAGCAGGAAGCGGCCGCCGATGCGGCGGTAGTCTTCGATGGCTTTGAGGAGCTTTTGTTCGTGCTTTTCGCCCATACGCGGGAGGGTGCGGATTTTCCCTTCACGTGCAAGAGCTTCGACTCCATCGAGATCGCAGACTTGATAGGCGCTCCATATTAGAGCGATGGTCTTTGGACCAAGGCCTTGGATCCTGAGGAGTTCGAGCATTGAAGGGCGATATTTCTTTAGCAGTTCAGCGTGGACCTCGACCGTTCCCACCTCGAAGAGATGCTGGAGATTGGCTAGCATCCCTTTGCCGATGCCGGGGACGGCTAGCAGCTTCTTAGGCTCGGCGATGAGACTGGCTACTTGTTGGGGCATGGCTTCGATAGCTTCGGCGGCGTTGCGGTAGGAGCGGATGCGGAAGGAATCCTGGCCGTCGATCTCGAGGAGGTCGGCGGTCTCGTAGAGAATTCCGGCGATGGCTTTGTTGTCCATGGCAGGAATGATTGTAGCGCCGTGCAGCGCTCGGCTACCGGTCGGCGCAGAAGTTTAACCACAGAGGCCACGCGTGCCCACAGGGGAATGCGAGGCCAGAAGGGGCTGTTACTTCGGGAACCAAGCTGTTTGCCGGGCGCGAAAAAGCGGCAAAATCCCTATGCTACAATTTAGTCACTCCTCCAGCGATTCTGTGGAATCTGGTACGTGGAACATCCAATTTGAAGCGCTGGTCCCCATGGAGTCGACGCTACATCGTTCCGTTCGGCGAATTCCGCTGGTTCGCCGGGTCGGCCGGCTCGAAAGATAAGAGATACACAATCCCACACTAAAATTATGGCGAGCAAGAAAATTGTCATCATCGGAGCAGGACCGACTGGACTTGGTGCGGCGTACCGGTTGAACGAACTGGGCTACGACAACTGGGTTCTGTATGAAAAGTCGGATGAGGTGGGCGGGCATTCGACCTCTCACGTCGACGGGCACGGATTTGTGTGGGATGAGGGCGGGCACGTTATTTTCTCGCACTATCCTTACTTCGATAATTTGATCGACAAGATGCTGGGGAAAGAAGTGCACGAGCGGATTCGCGAGAGTTGGATCGTGCAGGGGGATGCCTCCTGGGTGCCGTATCCGTTTCAGAGCAATCTGCGGTATCTGCCTAAGGATGTGCAGGTGAAGTGCCTGGTGGGTGCGGCGAAGGCTGCGGCCAATGGCGGTGGGCGCGATGCTAAGAATTTTCGCGATTGGACGCTGGGAACTTTTGGCGAAGGCATCGCGGAAGCTTTCATGTTTCCGTATAACTCGAAGGTGTGGACGACTCCGCTAGAGCAGATGTCGAAGTCCTGGATTGCGGATCGCGTGGCGGTGGTCGATTTCAAGCGGCTGCTGGAAAATGTGCTGTATGAGCGGGACGATGTGGGTTGGGGACCGAACAGCAAGTTTAAGTTTCCGCTGCATGGGGGAACGGGGCAGATCTATCGGCGCATGGCGGAGCAGTTTCCGGCGAAGATTCAGCATGGCAAAAAGCTGGCTGAGGTTGATGTCGCGCGGCGGCGCGTTTCTTTCGAGGATGGGAGCGGCGATAATTACGACGTTTTGATCTCGACGGCACCGCTTGATTTGCTGGCGCACATGATTCGTCCGGTCGATGAGAAGTTGCGGGAGGCGGCGGCTGGGCTGGAGCATAATAATTTGCTGGTGCTGGGACTGGGGCTGAAGAAAAAGATTGAGACCGGGCGGTGCTGGATTTATTTCACTGACTCGGCGATGCCTTGCTATCGTGCGACATATTTTTCTCACTATTCGCCGAACAATGTTCCCGGCGGCGATACCGAGAAATATAGTTCTTTGATGTGCGAGATGTCGTTTCGCGTCGGGGAGACGCCAGATCCCGAGCGGGTGCTCGATCAGGTGATCGACGGGCTCATCCGTGCCAAAATGCTGGAAGAATCGGATCGGCAGCGCGTGGTGTCGCGCTATCATCGGGTGATTGCGTATTCGTATCCCATACCGACGCTGGGGCGAGATGGCGCGCTTGGCATTTTGCAGCCGGCGTTGCTCGAGAAGGGAATTTACTCGCGCGGGCGTTTTGGGGCGTGGCGGTATGAGATTGGAAACATGGATCACTCCGTGCTGATGGGAGTGGAAGCGGCGAACAATATTGTTGCCGGGGAAAAGGAGCTGGTGTTTCACAGTTCCTAAACAAAGCGCTAGTAAAATGTCGTTAAGCGGCTCGATCGCCTATGCAAAACCCCGCCCAATCAACCCCCGAAGGGCTTATATACTGGGAAGTTAACCCCTAATGCTTGGCCAGTTTAAATACGCTGTGAAGTACGTCCTCGGGCTGGATCGGGCGGGGCGGCACTACACTGTTTTTCCGGACGATACTTTTCTGGTGTCGTATCCGAAGTCGGGGAACACTTGGGTGCGGTTTTTGCTGGCGAATTTGATGTATCCGAACGAGGCCGTTGGCTTTGCGAATATCAACCGGCTGCTTCCAGCTCCGGGAGTTTTGTCGAAGCGCTTTCTGCGTTCACTTCCCCGGCCGCGCGTGCTGAAGAGCCATGAGCCGTTTGATGTGCGTTTTCGAAAAGTTATCTACCTGGTGCGCGATCCGCGAGACGTAGCTGTCTCCGAATATCATTTCGATTTGAAGAAACGCTACATCGAGCCCGACGTTACGCTGGAACGATTCGTGAAGCGCTTTATCGCGGGCGAAACTTCGTCGTATGGTTCGTGGTGGGAACATGCGGCGAGTTGGATTGCGGCGCGGCAAGATAATCCTTCGTTTCTTCTGGTTCGCTATGAAGATTTGCTGGAGGATTCCATCGGGGAAACTCGAAAAATCGCGGAATTTCTTGGCATTCAGGCGGACAACGAGCGGCTACAGGCAGCGGTCGACCGAAGCTCGGCCGACCGTATGCGCACGCTTGAAAAACAGCAGGCCGACCAGTGGACCGGCACCAAGGGTACGCGTAAGGAGATACCATTTGTCCGCGCGGCCAAATCTGGGGGATGGAAAGAGACTCTGCCTCGGCAGTCGGCGGAGGAGATCGAAGTGGCTTGGGCTCCGCTGTTGAGTTTTCTCGGTTATGAGTTGCAGAGGCCGCATCTAGACAGCACGGCGATCCCGGCGTGGGTGAAGACCGGGCAGCCGCTTTAGTGGGCGGCGGGTAAACAGTTTGCTGAAAAACTCTCGCAATTGGCCAGAGGCTGAGCTCGGGCGCTAAAGCGTGGACAAATTTTCAGTGACTTAACGGCACGAGTAAAAACCTCGTGCCCTTCCCGAGGCTGGCCGAATTGGAGTTTTTCAGCAAATTGTTAAGCAAATCAGCATGGACGTCGAGCCCACCCGAACAGAGAAGAGCTGCCGGTGAATGACTAAGATAAACAAGCGACAACTTGTCACGAACGTGGGATCCAGTTGGTTCTCGCTGGGATTCGATGTTCTGGTTGGCTTGTTTTTATCTCCGTTCCTACTGCACTGGCTGGGCGATACGGCGTTCGGCATTTGGGTACTGATTTTTTCGATCACAGGGTATTACGGCCTGTTCGACCTGGGAATCCGCTCCTCGGTGGTTCGCTACGTCTCCAAATTCACTGCGACGGATGACATCGAAGACCTCGCCAAGCTCATCAATACCAGTCTCTTCACCTACAGTTGCATAGGGGTGTTTAGCCTTCTGGTCACGGTTTTTCTGTCGTTTTACGTGGACCATATTTTCAAGATTCCGCCAGAATTTCATTCGACCGCACGCTGGTTGCTACTGATGGTGGGCGCTTCGGTTGGGATCGGTTTTCCGCTGGGCGTGGTGGGCGGGTATCTGGATGGCTTGCAACGGTTTTACATCAACAACTGGGCGAACATTGCCGGAGATGTCGCGCGCCTGGTTCTGATCATTTTGGCGGTGCGCCGTGGACGGGGACTGCTCACGATTGCGGCGATTACCGTCCTTCTACCGATTGTCCTGTACGTGATTAGAGGGATCGTCGCCTACCGCATCCTGCCTGTTCCTTTTGGGTTGAAGTATGTGGATCGGGCGACGTTTCGCACCATGGCGAATTACAGCGGCGTCACGCTGATCATCATGGTTGCGACGCAGCTCAAATTTAAAACGGACAACCTCGTGATCGGTACGATGATCTCGGCGGCTGCCGTAACTTATTTCAGTATTGGCGCGCGCATTGTGAGTTATGCGCAACAGATGGTGATGGCGCTGGCGCAGAATTTTCTGCCGCTCGCCAGCCAGTCCGAGGCCACGGGAAACACGAATCGGCTGCGCAAGGTGTTCCTCGCGGGCAACCGGGTGTGCGCTTTTACCGCATTTCCGATTGCGGTGACGCTGCTGATCCTGGGTAAGTCGGTGATCGAGGTGTGGGTCGGCAAGAAATATGTCGCGACCAGTTACTCCGTGCTCGTGATTCTGATTATTCCCGCGACACTGATGTGGGCGCAGGCGGCTAGCGGGCGGGTGTTATTCGGCATCAGCAAGCATCGCACCTGGGCGTTCGTGACACTGGGCGAGGGCATCGCCAACCTGGTGCTCAGCATTATTCTTGTACGGTTTTACGGAATTGTCGGCGACGCGTGGGGGACGGCGATTCCGCTGACTTGCACCATGCTGTTTTTTATGCCGCAGCATCTGTGTAAAAAGCTTGATCTTCATGTGAGGACGTTTATCCGCGAATCCTACACTTTGCCGTTCCTGCTGTCCCTGCCGCTGGCCGCTGTGCTTCTGCTGATGCAGCGTTGGTTTGTGCCGCACAATTATCGGGGGCTGGGAGTTCAGCTTTTCATTGGCGGGATTGTGTACGGCCTCGGCTTGCTTTGGGTGGTGATGTCGAAGCGGGCGCTTCGGGTTGACGACTCATCGCTGCAAGGGCGTTCGATAGAGACGCAAAAGCTTGCGGTTTCGCCCCCGGAAGAGATTTATCAGCAGGACGTGTAGGGCGGGCGTGTGCGAAGCAAAAATCGTCGTAGCAACCACTCCAATGGTTCCACGTCACGATGATTGCGGTGTTTGGCCAATTTGGCTGCTGACGATGGCGTTTACAATACTGTCCACCTGTTGTTTCGCCACTTCCACGTGAATGTTGCAATCTCTTGCACTTCCAGGCGGGGACGGGCGTGAGAAGTGGCGCGGGTTTTTCCTCCAAATTGGCGTCTATCGAGGCTCACGCTCAGTAAGTTGTCGAATCCTGGAAATTCTATAACGTGGGCCAGGTTGGTGGTAAGCCGAATGCATCGCTTGCGGTGGAGAGTGCACCAAGTATGGCATTCTGCAGTTGTTGGCTGGCTGCAGTCTTCCTCTTGCCTTCATTTTTCTGGGGTATCGCAGAGTCGGGTTTGGCTGGATCCAAGCTGGAAAATGGATCGTTGTGGTAGTGGCTATAGGCTAATAAATAACTTCTTTACATTAGTTTGCATCGGATATTTAAGGATCGAACTGAAGGAGAGAATGTGGCGTCAATGGGAACTCGGTGGTCTTGACATTCGGCGCCAGAACGTTATTCTCTTGGTGAGCCAATCCGGTATTCTCCACTTCGATTTAATTCCCCAGTTCTGCTGTTGACGAAACTGAGCGAGGCAAAAATCCGCATGAAGGTTGTTAGGATCTTGTTGGCAATTTTGTTGGGGACAGCCTCTAGCTTGAGTCTGGCTAAAGGAACGGCAACGCAAACTGCGCTTTCCTCGTCGCTGAATCCGTCAACTTATGGGCAGTCGGTGACGTTTACGGCAGTGGTCACTCCGGCGCCTCCGAATGGAGAGACGGTTACCTTCCTGAAAGGATCGACAACATGGGGAACGGGGACTCTGAGCGGTGGTTCGGCCAGCTTCACTACCTCGACACTGCCAGCGGGTACGTTGACTGTGAAGGCGACGTACAGCGGTGACTCGACCTACGCCAGCAGCACGTCAAACGTGGTGAGTCAGGTTGTCGACCAAGCGTCGACGGCGACTAAGTTAGTCTCTTCGCCAAATCCGTCGAATTCCGGGCAGAACGTGACGTTTACGGCTAGCGTGGCCGCGGAGTACAGCGGAACGGTCACCGGCATGGTGGCGTTTTACTACGGCAGCACGAAGAAAGCGACGGTTGCGCTTTCCGGCGGCGTAGCTACATATATAACGGCAAACTTACCGATCGGCACCGACACGATTACGGCGACCTTCAACGGGAGCACTTCGTTTACCAGCAGCACTTCGGCTCCGGTAAGCCAGAGAGTGGGCGGCGGGACCTTTATTGATTCCACGATGGCCTGGAATGGAATCACGCGCTATTACGAGGTCTATCTGCCGTCAAATTTGTCCGCGAACCCGCCGATGCTGCTGATGCTTCATGGAACCAGAACTACTTCGACCGAGGACTCGCAAGCGGTGATCAGCTTGAACTGGGGATGGCAGCCGGTGGCCGACCAGTACGGCTTTATTCTGGTGAAACCCGCCTCGACTTACGATCAGAATTCACACCAGTGGAACTGGAATGCGTATTGCATGGACGGAACAGCGCTGTGCGCTCCGAACGGAGCGAACGGAGGAGCATTTGCCTACGCTGAGGGGTGTGAATCAGCAGACTCCGAATGTCCAGACGATGCCGGTTTTCTGCGAGCGCTGATTGGCATTCTCACATCTCAGTACAACGTGAATCCCAAGATGGTCTACGTTAGCGGTTTCTCCTCGGGTGCGGAGATGACCGAGCGTGTCGGCGTCGAACTGTCGGACATTGTCGCGGCAATCGTTCCCGCTTCCGGGCAACTTTATGCGGCGCAAGGGACGGTGCCTCCGCCGCTCCCCTTGGCACCGGCCGCGAAGGCGCACATTTCCGTGCAGGAGTGGCACGGCACGACCGATGAGGAATTACCGCCTTGCGACTACGGCACAACCTTATATTCGGGTGTTACTTTCACTCTGGACTCGGCCGATGACACCTTCAACTATTGGACGGGATCGCTGGGCGATGATTTTACCGATCAGAACGCTGTGTTTCAAACCGCGGCGACGCTGTGTACGCCTACTGAGAGTACGTCCGGAGTTCCCAACAACGCGAACGATGCGCCTACTCCACCCTATCCAGTCGTTCCAATAATGCCACGCACTCTATCGGGTAACATTGCGGTGAGCACCGTGCCTCCCTCGGGGGTATGGCCCAGCGCGCCGATCACAGCCGCTAGCGAATCGGGCACGACTGTTACCATCACCAGCACTTTGAATCCCGGAGTCGCCGGCGTGGCCATAATTACGGGGATGAGCCCATCTGGATACAACGGGACTTGGCTGGTCACGGCGTCTACGCCCACGAGTTTCCAGTACACCGACACGACGAGTGGACTGGGCACCGGGACAGAGTTTGGCACGGCAGCCGGGGGCCAGAATATTGAAGTCCAATTCATTTGGGAGCCGGGCATTGCGCACTCCTACCAGAATCAGTACGACGTGGCGCGCTGGTACTTTTTCGCCACTCATCCGAAGCCGTAACGCGGCCGAGGCAGGCGAGGTCGATTGGAATTGGACGAGACAATAGAAGCGAAAGCAAACCGAACCTTGGGGAAATGAATCATGGCAGTTGAGCAAGCCGCGGGCGCGAGCGAAATGATGAAGGAATTGGTCGGCTATATCACCGAAAAGGTGATCAAGGGCAAGAGCGAAATTAATGAGGATACGCCGCTGGTTTCTTCCGGCTTGGTCGATTCATTCGCGCTGATTGAGATTTTTTTGGAGCTACAGCGGATCGCTGGGCGCAAAGTTCCTGCAAGCAAGGTGCAGGCGAAAGACATGGATACGGTGCGGCTGATGTTTGGTACCGCAGAGAAGTTTGGCAAGCCGGTAAAGGCCTGAGTTTTTCGGGTCACTTTACAGGAGAGGGTCAGTCGTAGAGAGGTTGCTAATCGATAGGGCCATGAGACACCTGTCGCGGAATTTGCTGATTGCGCTGATTTTCGATCTGGTGCTGGCATTCGAATCGGCCAATGCGTAGGTGCGATTCGACCATATCGTTATTGTCGACCCGGAGACTAGTGTTATTGTTTCCAATTGGCGAGCATCTCGGTAATTTTGCCGCGATCGATTTTGCCATTTACGTTCAGAGGAATTTGCGGGAAGTGGTAGATGCGGTTGGGCACCATGTAGCGCGGTAGCCTGGTTTCACAGGCGGCGATGATTTTTTGGTCGTTAGTCGGGTCCGCGCCTGATAGGACTCCGACGATGCCGGATGCGGAGCCGTCTGATAGGGGCCATGGAATCGCTACTGCCAATTCTGTGCGCGCGGCCTCGCGCAGTACGAGATCGATCTCCTGTAATTCCACGCGATAGCCGTTTACTTTTACCTGGAAATCGCGGCGGCCTAGATAAAACAGGCATCCCCGCTCGTCTTGCCGCACCACATCGCCGGTGCGGTACCAGATCTGATCGCCGGTGTGTTTCAGACGAACAAAACTCTTCGCCGTTTTTTCCGGGTCGTTCAGATATCCGCGGGTGACTTGCGAGCCGCCTAAGCATAGCTCGCCGCTTTCGCCTACCGGTACTGGGGCTAAATTTTCATCGACCGCGCAGACTTGTTGGCCATCGAATGGCCAGCCGATGGGGACGAGGCCGCGGACGCACTGGGCGGGCGAGGTTGTCTGATCCCAGCGGTAGTAGGTAATGGCGATAGTCGCTTCGGTTGGGCCGTATAAATTTTCGAGGATGGAATTATTCGCTGCCGCTTGCCAGGCTGCGGCGAGGGTTGAAGAAAGCGCTTCTCCGCAGAACAAACTCCAGCGCAGAGTGGGAAATGCGCCGGGATCGAGCATGCCGAGCTTCGACGCGAACATTGCCACTGAGGGAACCGAGAACCAGCAGGTCAACTCTTTTTCTTCAATCAGCGTCGCTGGCGTGAGCGTTTGCTCGGCGTAGGGGCAAAGCGTAGCGCCTGCATCCCAGCAGGTGAAGAGATCGTGCACGCTAAGATCGAAGGTGAGATCGAAATTCTGGGAACAGCGGTCGCCGGCGTGCATGGCAAAACGCTTGGCGGCGTAGTCCATGTAGGCGATGGCGTTCGATTGGCTGACGGCTACGCCTTTCGGCACTCCAGTGCTCCCCGAGGTGAAGAGCAGGTATGCGGTGTCGCTTGCGTCGACTGTCGGGTCGCGTGGATCGGCGATTTTCTTCAGTTCGCGTGCAGAGATGGCTCGGTGTGGAGCGGGAATTTTGAGCGCTCCGTCGGGATCGGGGAGGAGCAGGGTTAGAGGTTGGTCGAGATGTGGGAGCAGCGACTCGAGCATGGCGGTGCATTCTTGTCCCACGACCAAGGTCTTGCAGCCTGAGGCCTTGAGCATGACCAGCGTTCTTTCCAGCGGGAATTTGGGATTGAGGGGAACGTAGCCGCGGCCGCTTCCCAGGACGCCTAAGATTCCACCGTATGCGGCGATACTTCGACTGGCCAGAATGGCGACCACTTTTTCGGAGGGAGCGAGATTGTCTTGAAGGGACGCGGTGATGCGGCCGGCGTAATTCCAGAGCTGTTCGTAGGTCAGCGATAGGTCGCCTAGCTCGAGCGACGGGCTGCTGGGATTCGCCAGGAGGGAACGGAGAAATCCGCTGATGAGGGTTCTGGGTTGTGGCGGCGCGGACATGAAATCACCCGAGTTTCACAAAGATTAGGTCAAGTTGTACGGCGTTAATCGAAGTCTAATTGCTTTAATGGCTCAGTTTCCGAAAAACGGTAACCACAAAGGTCACGAAGGTACACGAAGGAAAAAGCTTGATTCCGGTTGCGGTGCGAATTAGTGAGATGTCGGATGTTCCAGAATGTCGAAGAGCCGGCCGGCGACGATTTGGTTGCCCTCCGGCTTGAAGTGCGAGATGCCTACGTAGAGCGAATCTTTCTGATCATCGAGAAGATCTCCGAGGTAATGAAAATCCGGGCGATTGATTTTGCGGCCTCGCTGGTATGTGGCCTGGTACATCTGTTCGAGGCCGGGAAATTTCTGATACTCCATGTTTAAGACCTGTTGTTCGTAAGGCGTTAGTGCTTTGTGGCCAACCGGCATATTGGGATACCAGGCGAAAATTGCGCGGAATCCGTATTGTTTGGCCAGCAGATTTACGATGTCGATATTCTGTAAATAATTTTCTACGACGGCCGCGGAGAGCGCGTCGGTATCGCGAGT
This sequence comes from uncultured Acidobacteriaceae bacterium, assembly GCA_963800565.1. Lineage (GTDB taxonomy): Bacteria > Acidobacteriota > Terriglobia > Terriglobales > Acidobacteriaceae > Acidiflorens. Next base: position 78,211 of record CAWDBM010000002.1, on the reverse strand, counting down.
CGGCTTGGACGCTTCACTCTTCTGGTTGTGGAAGGGCGCTCGAATCGCAATCTTTTCTAAGAAGCGATAGGTGTTGGTTTGGTGAAGGTAGGAAAATCCTGCTTTCTGCGATGCGCCCCAGTTATCGAGAAAATTCTTAAAGGAATTGTAGTTGCTGTGGACGTCGGCGCGGCCACTCTGGTAGGCGGCGAAGGCTTCGGTGCCTCCGTCGTAGAAGAGAACGATGTCGGGCTTGTGGGCGGCATGTTTGAGTTGCTGGATCAGGGCGATTGTCTCCTGCGTGTTGGCCCAGCCTTTTTCTGCGTAATTGACGATGCAGACGGGGCGGCCGGCTTTTTCGTAGTCGCGGGCGATGAAGGCGGGGATGGTTTCTTCGTCGGGCGAGCCGGCTCCCCACATCACGGAATCGCCAAAGGTCCAGATGGTGAGAGTCTTGTCATCTCTATTGTTACTGCATTGCGTGTGCGGAGTGCGGCGGACGCCATCCTGATCGATGGCTAACACTTCCCCGTTGTAAGGAGCGCGGCGCCAGAGGACATATTGGTGGTAGGTCACTTTGTTGGCCTGCTCGAATTCCTTCCAGTATTCGCGTTCTGCGGCGCTCCCGCCTTTGGCTAGATCGAGTTTGACGGCGGGCTCCATGACGTCGCGATCGGCGGGAAGGTAACGGCGATAGGAATAAAATTCGACGACGGCGAGCAGAAGCACGGCTAAAGTAACGGCGACACAAAAGCGGACGGCAAAAGATTTGAGTAGGGATTTGTATTGCGTCGCAGGTGTTTGGCTGGTCTCCACGGTCTGGTCATTACTCTCGGCTATCGGCACAAATGCTGAACCTCGGCTGTCGGCTGCAACACCTGACTGAATGCTAGCATAGGGCGCTCGGTGGGCAGTTGCGCCTGAATCGCCGAAGTAATTTTTGCGGCGCGAACGCTATTGATTGTGCAAACAAAATCCATAGGTCCCTTCGGCAGGCTCAGGGCAGGCTCTTCGCTTCGCTCAGGATGACACAGAGAGTTTTGATGATGGACGCTAGAAAAGGGCATACATGACGGGGCCGGTTTCGGCCTGGCCGGGCTGAAAGATCACACTCAGGTAGAGTGTGAGGACAATGACCACGGGGGTGATCCATACCCAGCGTTCGCGGGCCACGATGGCGAGAAACGTTCGCAGGCGGCCTGGCGCCGGTTCGCTCAGGCGGTCTAGAAGGGCGCCGGCTCCCATTACTGCGAAGTAGCCTAGAGCGGCGAGAAGAGTCATCACGTAGAAGCTGTGGTCGAGAGTCAGGTGGCGATAGCTGCGTGGCGAGGCCATTGCTTTCAGCATGGCGAGCGCTTGGCGGATGCTATTCGCGCGGAAGAAAATGTAGCCCACGCATACGGCGCTGAACGTTACGCACCACGAGACGGCGGTTGGCAGCGCGCCCGACCATTCGAATCCCGCACGCTTGCGAAATTCCTGCCATTGGCGGTGCAGGACGAGCAAAACGCCGTGGTAGATGCCCCAGATCAGGAGCAGAGTATTTCCGGTGGTTCCGGCATTGACGTGCCAGACTCCGAACATGAACATGGCGATTACTAACGACAGGTTGCGCCACCAGACTTCGCGGCGCATGGTCGCTAGCGGCAGAAAGAGGAAGTCGCGTATCCAGAAGGAGAGCGACATGTGCCAGCGCGTCCAGAAAACGGAGATTGTGGTGGAGAGATAGGGGCGGTCGAAATTTTCGTGGAGCTGAATGCCGAAGAGACGCGCGGCGCCGATGACTACGTGCGAGTATCCGCAAAAGCTGAAGTAGAGTTGGAAGGCGTAGGAGAGGATCATGAACCAGGCGTCGGTCCCGCTCAGTGGCACGGTGCCTTTTAAATGCGGCTGGTCGAAGATGGCATCGACACCTGCTCCGGCATAGAGGCCGCCGCTCATGACCTCTGAGATCACGACCATGAGAACGCCTATCGAGATGCGGCGCACGCCAGTTTTGAGGTCGTCGTTGGTGACGGACCAGTCCTGGCGAAATTGCGGGAGCATGCTTGACATGCGGCAGATAGGGCCCTGCAAGACCGTCGGCCAGAATGCCATGTAGAGGCAAAATTCGAGCGGCGTGGGATTCAGTTCTTCTTCGCGATAGAGTTCGAGGAGATAACTGAGAGCCTGGAATGTCCAGAAGGAGATTCCGAGGGGGAAGATCATTCGCTTGAGCAGGGCTAGCGGAGAACCGGAGGGCGCGACCGCGCCTACCAAAGGCAGATATTTGAAGATGCTGAGCAGCGTCAGATTAAGAATGATGCCGGTCCACAGGCGGCCTTCGGTGATGCGCTTTTTCAGCCATTCGCCCAGTGCGTAATTCATCAGCGAACTGAAGAGCAGGATGACGATCAGCCACGATCCCCAACTGATGTAGAAAAGATAGCTGGCGACGAGGTAGAGTACTTGCCGCGCCGTGACGGAGCGCAGCCGCATGGCGACGAGCCAAACTACGATTACGCCGAGTCCGTAGGCTAGAAATTGTGTGGTCATAGTCAAATTTGTTTTCGCGCCCCGCGCTGCGGCTTATCGGTCGACCGCTACGGGCTTGCCTACAGCAGAATTTCTCGAAGCCATGTGTCCGAGCACCTCGGCAAACTGGGCGGCGACAACTGACCAGTCAAACTGGGCTGCTAATTTGACAGCGGCCTGCTCGAATTTCCTCCGCACCTGATCATCGCGCAGTAAGAGCAGGATGGCATCGGCGAACGAAGAGACATCGTCGGCGAGGAGGAGATCGCGGCCGTTTTCGAAGCTGAGGCCTTCGGCTCCGATCGAGGTTGAGACCAGCGCTTTGCCCATGGCCATGGCTTCGTAAATCTTGAGGCGCGTGCCGCCGCCGATGCGCAAAGGGACGACCACTACGGTTGCGTCGCGGAGATAGTCTTGCACCGACGGGACGGTGCCCGTGACCACGACTGACTTCGAGGCGAGCCGCTGGACTCGGGCGAAGGGGGTGCGACCGACGATCTGGAAAATCGCGTCGGGGAACTCCGCGAGAATGCGTGGCCAGATTTGAGCGCAGAAATATTCCATGGCATCGATATTTGGTTCCCAATCCATGGAGCCGGTGAAGACGATGCGCGGAGGCGCGGCGGAGCTTGGGGGCGCGATCTGGAACTGGTGAGTATCGACTCCGGTGGGGTTGACCGTGATTTCGCAGGAGGGGTCCATGGCGAGCATTTGCTGGCGGTCGTTTTCTGAAACGGCGACGATGTGGTGGAAGCGGGCGAGAGTGCGGCGCTCATAGTGCGACATGCGCGCCGCTTCGAGCGTGTACGCCAACTTTCTAAGCGGATGCGATTCGGTCGTGGCCATGCGCCGCCACAGGGCACTCTCGACGTTGTGCTGAAATAGGAGGCAGGGTATGGGCAGCTCCTTGGGAAAATTCAGAGATGGGGCGAGAAAATCGCAGACAGCGACATCAAACTGGCCGCTCGAAAGCTGGCTGGCAACCAGCTTGCGGACGGTTGGATGCGTGAATTTCGACACCGAATAGGGAGCTAGCCGCGGTAGCTTGGAAAGGTAGTCGAGCACTCCGCGAAGGCCCTCGGAATCGGTGGCGGCGGTGTGGACGACTTGCGCCTGGGGAAAATGCTGCCGAAGCGCCGTCTCGTATTCCTGATCGCGCCGACCGCCGTAATAGGAAAGGAGGGTGAGTTGGTGGCCTTTATCTTTATGTTTATCTTTATTCTGGGCCAGCCGGCGCAGGATGTTGTAGGAGCGAATCTTGCCCCCTGTATCGACAGGAAGAAGTTTGCCTGCCTTCACCCACAACACTCTCACTGGTAAATTCCTCGTCGATGGATTCAGACGCTATCTGGGTCGGCCGGCCCGCTGGCGCCAGCCTTTTAGCAGCGTATCACTTTTGATCGGGGTTTCTGGCAGCGGGACCTCGCGGGGAAACGCGGGCGTAACCATGGCGAAAGAGTGGGAAAATTTGCGGCGGAGTTTCCCTGCTAAAATGAAAACGAAATTGGTGGCGCGGAGAGATGGCCGAGTGGCTGAAGGCGCGCGCCTCGAAAGCGTGTATACCTTAACGGGTATCGGGGGTTCGAATCCCTCTCTCTCCGCCAGTATTTTTGTTTTCAAGCATAGAGATTCCGGGAGTCCACGCGGAGAGAGGATCTCCCGCGTAAATCGGCTCGAATAAAGTCACACAGATTCCTTTGTGACGACGGCAGAAAATTCTCCGGGCCAGAAGTCGGTTTCTGCTAGATGGCCATTGGTGTCCCCTAAGCCCCTATGTCGGAATCAGGAGTGTAAAGCCAGCAGTTATGATGAGGGCGACGGCCCAGATGAGATCTAAATTCACCCAGGCCTTTCGCAGGACATCGAGACCAACTTTCTCATAGACGACCAACGCGATCAGTCCGGTTACGATGAGATATCCCAGCGTGTGTACAAGTAGCGCAGCGAGCGCGGTCCACGGTCCTTCGAAAGTGCCCCCGTGGAGATGAGGCGCAGGAGCGCCGATCGTTGGGGCGGAGTATTGTGCAGAGTCCGCGATGACCGACCGGAGTTTTGGGGAGCTAACTTCAAGTAGAGCCGCGTTTGCGAAGAATGAGCATGCGCGTCCAGTAAGGTGAGGAGAAGAGTATATAAGCCGTAGTGCGTGCCGCGTCAAGCCGACTTCTTGATGAAGCCTGCCAAAACGAGGACGGCACGTACCGCCGCGTTCAACAGAACGAAGAATCCAAGAGCCGTGTTGCTACTCGACGAAGCACGTGCGCTTTCAGTGGTTGACATCGATCCTCCGTGAGGCTACTTTGCTACCCAAGAACTCCGAAGGCGGTTCCGGGGGCCCGTTGTCGCAGGTTCAATCGTCGCAAGTTCATTCCAAGATCGTCAAACAATTGCTGGATGAGTGGCACGCCGGCGAAGACGAGGCCTTGCAAGCCTTGGTTCCGCTCGTCTATGCCGAACTCCGGCGAGTCGCGCACCAATATCTGCGTAAGGAACGCGCCGACCATACCTTGCAGAGCACGGCTCTGGTGCACGAGGCTTACTTGCGGCTGGAGAAACAAGGCTCGGCCAAATTCGAGAACCGCGCGCATTTCCTGGCCATCTGCGCCCGGTTGATGCGGCAGATTCTGGTAGAGTACGGCCGCAGCCGCAATACCGCCAAGCGAGATGGGGGAGATCGCGTAACCCTGGATGGGTTGGCGTTCAAGAGCCGCAGCGTGGATATCGTCGCTCTCGACGACGCGCTGCAGGAACTGGCTAAACTCGACCCACAACAGGGCCGCATTGTGGAGTTGAGATTCTTTGGCGGTCTCTCCATTGAAGAAACCTCGGAGGTGCTCAAGTTGTCGCCTAGAACTGTGAAACGACACTGGGCTTCCGCACGGGCTTGGCTGCATCACCAGATCAGCGCAACGAGCGGGCCGTGACTCAGAGATCATGACACCAGAGCGTTGGCAACAGATTCGCGAGGTGCTCGAAGAAGCGCAGGAACTGGAGCCCGCCCAGCGTTCCGAGTTCCTGGATCGCGCCTGTTTGTCCGATCAATTCCTACGGCAAGAAGTCGAAGTCCTGCTCGCCTCTAGCGACGATGCCCACTCCACCTTCCTTGAACCCGCACCGGCCTCCGAAGGATTGATCGCGCATCTGGATGGGATCCTTTCTGGTCGCGGGCTTCAGGAGGGGCAGCTTTTTGCCGAACGTTTTCAACTCGTGCGCAAGCTTGGAGAAGGAGGAATGGGCCAGGTGTGGCTGGCCGAACAGACCTCCCCGGTGCGGCGGCAAGTCGCCATCAAGCTGATCAAAGCTGGCATGTACGACGAGGCGGTCGTGCAACGCTTCGAATCAGAGCGGCAGTCACTGGCGATTATGGATCATCCCGCCATCGCCAAAATATTCGACGCTGGTACGACGCCACAGGGCCAACCCTACTTCGTGATGGAGTATGTGCCCGGTTTACCGATTACCGAATATTGCGATCAAAAGAAACTTAAGATCGCGGGCCGGCTTGAACTCTTCATCCAAGCGTGCGAAGGCGTGCAGCACGCCCACCAGAAAGCCATCATCCATCGCGATCTGAAGCCGGCAAACATTCTGGTGGTGGAAGTGGATGGCAAAGCTGTGCCGCGGATCATCGACTTCGGTCTGGCGAAGGCGACCACTCCTCAGTTTGGGGGCGAGAGCCGCTTCACCCAATTAGGACATCTTCTGGGCACTCCCGGATACATGAGTCCGGAGCAGGCCGATCCCAATGTGCAGGACGGTGTTCACGACATTGACACGCGCACCGACGTCTATTCGCTGGGGGTCGTCCTCTATGTGCTGCTGTCCGGACTGGAGCCGTTTGAAACCAAGCAGCGGCTGAAGCAACCGCTCGACGAGTTACTAAGAAAGTTGCGCGAAGAGGAGCCGCCGTCCCCGAGCCACAGAGTCAGCACCGATCGGGACACATCGGCCGCGACTGCCGCGGCGCGCGGCACCGAGCCTAAGCAGTTGGTCAGCCTGTTGCGCGGCGACCTCGACTGGATCGCGATGAAGGCGCTGGAGAAAGACCGGGCTCGGCGCTATGGTGCGCCTTCGGAACTGGCGGCGGATGTTCGGCGCTATCTGAACCACGAGGCCGTCGTGGCCCGTCCGGCAAGTGCCGGATATCGTTTGCGAAAATATGCGCGGCGGCACCGCGTCGCTGTGGGCGTGGCGTCTGGATTAGTGGTGTTGTTGGCCGCGTTCTCCCTTGTGCAGGCTGTGCAGTTGCGCCGGATTACTCGGGAGCGCGACCGCGCTAACCGCGAGCGCGATCGAGCCACGCGCATCACTGATTTCATGACCGGAATGTTCAAGGTGTCCGATCCCAGTGCAGCCCGCGGCAACAGCGTCACCGCCCGCGAGATTCTCGACAAGGCGTCGAACGATATGGGGACAGGATTGGCGAAGGATCCTGAGGTTCAATCGCAGATGACGCAAGTCATGGCGAGCACATATATGAACCTGGGGCTGTACCCGCGCGCTCATGAACTAGCGAAGCGCGCCTTGGACGCTCGAATGGCTCTGCTCGGGCCGAATGACCCAAAGACGCTGGAGTCGATAACGCAGTTGGGCCGGATTCTGAATAGTGAAGGACATTATGCCGAAGCCGAAAAGCTGGAGCGCCAGGCGCTGGCGGGCGAGAGTCGCCTTCTCGGACCCGAGGATCCGCTTACGCTTGAGACCAAGGGCAACCTCGCCCTCATCGTGCAGGGCGAGGGCCATTTCGATGAAGGAGAGAAGCTGGCGCGCCAGGTGATCGAGGTTGCAACTCGCAGACTGGGCCCGGAGAGTGCCCCAGTGCTAGCGTCCATGAGCACTCTGAGCAGCGCACTTTGGAACCAAAACCGCTATGCCGAGGCTGAACGAGTGTATCGCCAGTTGCTCGATGTCGAGCGCCGCACCTCGGGACCAGATCACCCTGAAACTCTGAGAGCGATGTCCAATCTGGCGTTAGCCATCCAGGCGCAAGGTCGCGGGGAGGAAGCTGAGCAGATGTATCGCGAAGCATTGACCGCCGATCAGCGTGTACTTGGGCCCGAACATCCATCGACGACCCACGTTATGTTCAACCTTGCGGGCCTCCTCTTTACCGAACGCCGCCTGGCCGATGCCGAAAAACTGTACCGGGAGGTGTGGGCGATTCAGTTGCGAACCCTTGGGCCCGAACATCCGGACACATTGAACTCGAAATCCGAATTGGCAGATGATCTCTTTATAGAAGGGCATGTCCGCGAAGCGGAAAAACTGCAACGGGAAACGCTTGCCACTCGGCTTCGCGTCCTCGGACCGGAAAATCCTCGTACCTTGGCGGGTCAGGGCGCTCTCGCCAGAACACTGATCAAGGAGGGCCGCTACACGGAAGGCGAAAAGCTTGCCCGGGAGACTTTCGAAGTTGAGATTCGCATCCAGGGGCCGCAACATCTCGCTACGCTCTTTGCATTGCGGCAACTCGTCACAGCGCTGGCCTACACGGGTCGCTCCGCCGAGGCGAGCAAGCTTTTTCACGACGTGATGGAGAAGGGGCGAGATTCAAAACCCGCGGGGAAGGCGAACGCCGGGTGGTGGTATGCCTTCGCCCGCATGGCGGCGCTTACCAATCATCCCGATGAGGCACTTCAGTATCTCCGGCAATCCATCGATCGCGGATACGCAGACGCCGATGTCTTGATGGCCACTGATGATCTGAGGAATCTCCGCCACGACCCTCGTTTCCAGGAACTCATCGCCGAACTCAAACGGTCGCCTGCAAAACCTCAAGTCCAATAGTGGGGAAACCTTCGCGCTTTCCACGGGCCCGAAGAGCCGCGTCCCCCAGTAGAAGAGTGTCGCCGAGCATCCGGTGTGGGACGACTAACCTGCGATGGCTAACCAGCAACTACCAACGGCGCACACGCCCCACATCAACGTGGACGAAGTCGGAGCTGCGATAGTAGCCCACTCCTCCGCGCTGCAGGCGCAGGGCCGCGTCTCGCAGTTCCGAGGTCGGAATCCCAGGCAGGCGAATGTCGATCGCTTCGGCTTGCATATGCAGGCTGTGCTGCGCCACGCCAGTGTGCACGTTGCGCGTGCGCAGGAATTCGTTGCTCCAAGGCGTACGGTAGCCGCAAATTACATTGATTTCGCCATCGGAATAGCCGAGCGACGCGGTCAGGTCGTGGAGAAGGTCGAAGAGGCGAGGATCGAAATGACGCACATCTCCGGTACGGTGGTCGCGCAGAAAATGGTCGAGCTGATCTAGCGCATCGGGAATGTATTGATCACCGCGCCGATAGATGATATCGAGCCGCTCGCGCGTGTGCGTGTGATAGAAACGGAGCCGGTACTCTTGTGGGGATGGGAGCGCCGATTCTGCGGCGTGCCCCAGCGCCGCCAATAGCAAAAAAAGGAGCAGCGAGAAACAAAACTTGCGACTTACTCTGCGCGAGGCGGCCGAAAATGTCCAGCGTGCCGGCAAGAGGTTGATTCCACTGTAGTCGTAGATGCGCACCCCGATTAGATGCGGTTTAAACCAGATTCGGTGCCTTAATGCCGGTCCAAAGAACCACTACTCCTATGGATGTTCTGTGGCCAAGGCTTTGTCGAGTTCTGCGTCATAACCATAGATATCATCTAAAAACCGAATCTGATTTTCCTCATTTACAGCAGCGGTGCCATAAACGATCAGGACCGGAATTCGCGTGACGAGGTTCACCTGAAGATTGTTTTTTTCGCCGTTCATCGTGGCCTTCACGCGCTCCAAATCCCAGCCGGGATTGTTTCGCAATACCCAGGCAACCAGTTCCGCAGGCTGCTCTACGCGAATGCATCCGTGGCTGAAATCGCGAATGTCCTGCGAGAACAGTCCGGGAGCATCTGTGCCATGCAGGTAGACGTTGTCCGGATTGGGAAAGATGATCTTCACCAGGCCCAGAGAATTCGTGTCGCCGGGCTTTTGCCGCACCATCAGGTGAAGCGATCGTATGCCTTCCAAAACCTCCGGGCTCACTTGATTGTCGGTTACGACCTCGCCTTTGGGCGTGACCACTTCAAAATTATGCTTGGCGATGTAGTTCGGGTCCTTCTGGATGTGGGGCACGATCTCGCCTCGCTGAATGCTGGGAGTCACGTCCCAGTAGGGACGGAAGACCACATATTGGATTTCTTTCTCAAAGATCGGGGACTTGTGGCCGTAGGCTTTTCCAATGATGACGTTTTTGTAGAAGGCGACCGTGCCGTCCGGGTTCATCGCGCGCACACGAAACTCGGGAAGATTCACCACCACGGGCGGTTGTGGGAAGGAATGCGGAAGCCACCGCCAGCGTTCAAGCGTCAACTTGATCTGACGAATACGGACCCACGGAGGTGTATTGAGTTCATTGACCGTGCGCGTGTCGAGGTTGCCGGTGGGAGACTCACCATGTCTATCCTGGTAATGCTTGACGCCGGCGACGAGCGCACCGTCATAGATGGTTGCGTTCGGATCTAGTTGTGCGCCCGCGGGAATGTCGCCGATGGTTTGGAGAAACCAACCCAAGCGGACCACGCCCGCGTAGGGCTGACCCGGTCGCACAGTCTTCGTGACCGTTGGTAGCTTCGGTACGTCAGCTTGCCTCGCGTATTCTTCATATACCGGCAAGAGCGCGAGCAGTTTCCGGTAGCCCAGGAAGGGTGGCTCCAGTTTCTGGATTTTGGCGGCTGGATCGGCCTCATTCAGCACCTGAGTCTGAATGAATTCGGCCAATGAGAGTTGTACCCATCCCATATCGAGCTGAAACTTGAACTCCTTAGGATTTACCCGGCCACAGTAGACGGCGCGGATGTAGCGCATCGCCGAGACCGTAAGCGCGGTATCGAACGAAGCCAAGTCTTGTTCCGACGGCTGTTGCTGCAGTTTGAGGAGGCGGGCCTGCCATCGCGATCCGTCGTAATCATCGGGGTCGAGGCCCTTAGCGTCCGCATTTTCCAAGAGCGCGATCACGGCCAGCCCCTGGGGACGGACGCGGCCGTTCTGAACCCAAAGCAGAGAGTAACCGTTCGAATCGTAAAGCTTGGCGACGTCTGGTTTGTACGCAGAAAAGTCGGGCCAGCGAAGATCGGCATTATGAGCTGAATCCAAAATACTGTGGAGCGCGGGAAGACTCGAGGCAGGCAACGTGTGGCCTGCAAGAGCAAGGTGCTGCTCCGCGAGGAGGGCAGGAAAAGTCTCGCTCGCAACAGACATTCCGGCAACAACGACTACGCTGGTTAGAACGATCATCCACTGAGGCCGATAGACAACCTCCTCATAGCGACCTTCCGCTCGGTATTTATTTGAGTATCGAAAGCAATTCCGGGTTCCTTCTGAATTGAAGGATTTCTTGCGCCAGTAGCCTCGGAGGGACATCGTTTGCACCGCGTACTTAACGTCGGGGGTAGGCGCGGTTCAACGCTTCTCGTAGGGATGAAAGATGTAGTCCTTCGCTTTCACGACCGTGTGGCAGGCGTTCCCGCAGTCTGCCAGGCTTTTGGGATCGGGCGTGAACTTGTCCGATGCGGGATCGTAGTTGAACACCGCGTATCCCCACCCGCCGGTTTTCGGAAATCTCTTGCTGTCCTTCTCCATGACGAAAGCCTGGGTGAAGAAGTCTGGCACGTCGACGGCGAATTGGGCCTCGGCGCTCTTCTTCTGCTTCCACTGGAGCTTTACGATCATGGAGCCATCCGGGAAGGCCTGGCCCTTGCCAGGAACGCCGGCCTTGTACGCTTTGATCATGGCCGGATTGGCGACGATTACTTTGAGTATTTCGTCTTGCCGGGCGGAAGATGCCACCGACCAGTCTTCGTACCCCCTGAAGTCGGAGAACGCGATTCCGCCCGGCGATATCAGCGAATACTTGTCTTTGTTTTGGCTTTGCCCGTAGAGGGCTGCGGCAGCGAGGACGGCGAGCGCTGCGACGGCTGTCGCAACGATGGTGAAGCCGGCAATACGCTGCACGGCGGTGCGTGTTTTTATCTTTTGTTCTTGCGCCACCGACTTTGTCACAAGTTCAGACATGTGTGGTCTCCCTGAGAAAAAAGTTTTTCCAAGCTTCGTCAACGTGCATTTGGAACGATGGCGATTAGGCCTGACGTGAGAGGAGTAAAACAATTGGACCTTAGTATCGACGAGACCCTCGTATCAGGTGTGCGGAAGGAAGTTTCCCTCAGCTGATCGGATTTTCAGAACTGGCTGAACAGTCGATACGAAAGTATGGGCAATACCATCGTCCAATTGCGCGGCCTATTTTGTTCTGGCTCAATGACGACAGCTCAAATACGGAGGAAAATTCCATGGCAACTGTGAACGCACCTGCCAATGTCACGCAGATCAACGCACCTACGAAACCCGCACAGATTCGCGTGGCCCGGCGCTCGCCCGCTTATTGGCGGGTCACGATCGACAATCCGCCGATCAACGTGATGGGCCCGGAAATGGTCAAGCAGTTTCAGGAAGTCATGAACGCTCTCGAGGCCGATGAGCAGGTCAGGGTGGTGGTCTTCGACAGCGCGGTCGACGACTACTTCCTGAATCATTCCGATTTCACGGCCAAGATTGAGGACCTGACCTCATTGCCGGAGGGTCGCACGGGCTTGCCGCCATGGCCGGACTTTCTCGTGCGTCTGACCCGCTTGCCCGTCGCCTCCATCGCCCTCATCCGCGGCCGCGCGACCGGTAACGGCAGCGAGATGACGCTGGCCTGCGACATGAGTTTTGCCAGCCGCGAGACGGCCATCATTTCGCAATGGGAAGTGGGCGTAGGGATGGTCGCCGGCGGCGGTCCCATGGCGCGGCTGCCGAGATTGATCGGCAGGAACCGGGCGCTCGAGGTGCTCTTGAGCTCCGAAGACATCAGAGCAGAGCAGGCCGAGGCCTACGGCTACATTAATCGCGCCTTGCCCGATGCCGATCTGGATGCCTTCGTAGAGGCGCTCGCGACCCGGATCGCCAAGTTCGACAAATGGGCGATCGCCCAGACCAAGCGCCTCGTCAACACGAGCCTGCCGCCGGACGTTGAGCTCGGCGCCGGGTGGGATGCGTGCATTGCTTCGCTCGGTCGACCTGCCGCGCAGGAGGGAATTAAGGCGCTCATGGCGATCGGCTTCCACAAGCCCGGGAATGTCGAAAACCGGCTTGGATACTATCTGGGCCAAATTGCGCGCTAGGAATCAAGAAGGAGACCGCGACATCTGTATAAATCTAATACCTGTGAGGCGCCATGACGAAAACGACGAGCTTCCAAACAGACATTCGCCCGCTTTTTACGGAGCGAGACATTCAAGGCATGAGCAAGGCGTTCAATCTGGGAAGTTACGATGACGTCAAAAAGCACGCCGGCGCCATCTACGATCGCATTCGTGGAATCGGCGGCGCCGTCATGCCGCCACCTCCACCAAGAGGGGAAGGTCCTTGGCCGCAATCTCGGATTGAACTATTCGCCAAATGGATGGCGGACGGTTTCCAACCCTAGTCGAGAACGACACGCGGGGTAGACGAGTCGTACACTCCGATTCCGCTAAGGGATTGGGCTTCTTGTCGAAGTGAGGGCTCAAGATGGACGATCAGCAGACAAACGATCAACAAAAGACGAGCCAGTCTCCTGGAGTGCGAGATCAAGAGATCCGTGCGGCGCTGGATCAGCATTGGGCGGCGTCCGACGCTAACGATTTTGAAACGGAGCACCTCATCTATCACGAGGACGCGGTGCTGGACTACCCGCAGTCGGGTGAACGAACCCGCGGTCGACACAACATACAGTGCCAACGCGCCGGTCAGCCGAGCAAAAAGCGGTTTACTGTCCGACGAATCATTGGCAGCGGTAATCTTTGGGTCACCGAATTGATCCTGACATATGACGGCAAGCCGTCCCACACCGTGAGCATCATGGAATTCAGCGGCGACAAGGTCGCGCGTGAAACACAGTACTTTGCCGATCCATTCCCAGCTCCCGCATTTCGCGCTCAATGGGTCGAACGGATGGACACATAAACTCGGGGCGCGAGGGTCCGCTCTGACATCGGAAGGAGTACCTAATGGATGGCACAAATGAAAAAGACCACACTTAGCGTGAACGTTTTTACTGCTCCGGGAAAGGCGATGGTCGGCGAGCGGCCAAAGCCCTTCGGCGAGCCGCTCGGCTTTGATCCGATCACGTCCACCTTAATCTTCGGCGAGTATGACGCGGTGCTGGTGGACGCAATGTTGACGGTCGCTGAGGCTGAAGCTCTCGCGGATTGGGTCGCTCTGCATAACCGCAATCTACAGACCATCTATATTACGCATGCCCATTTCGACCACTTCTACGGTCTCGGCATCCTGCTCGACCGTTTCCCGGGCGCTCGGGCCATCACAACGCCCAAGGCGCTGGCCGCCATGCAGCCGTCTTTCACTCCTGCGGTGGAGCGGTTGGCCCGCAGCATGTTTCCTGGACAAGTGCCCACGAAGTTGGTTGCGCCTCAGCCTTATGACCGCGAGACCTTCACGCTCGAGGGGCACGAATTGCGCATCATCGAGGATGGGCGCACCGATAGTCCCGATTCGACGTCTTTATATGTCCCATCGATCGGCCTGATCGTCGCGGGCGACGTTGTCTACAACCAATGCCGCATGTATGTCGGCGACACCACTCCTGAGAGCCGAAAGAACTGGATCGCGGCCCTAGACAGGTTAGCGGCGCTCAATCCGACGATGGTTGTCGCCGGTCACAAGAAGACTGGCGCGCCCGACTCTCCCTCGGCGATCCAGGCCACCAAGCATTATCTCGAGGACTTCGATCGCTTACAGAAAACCGCGAAGTCTGACCAGGAGCTGTTTGATCAGATGACGGAGTTGTATCCGGATTGGGTAGCCAATCAGTCGTGGTTGATGTTCGGATTCCCGGGCGCATAACCCACATTTCAGAATTTCAAATTTGAATTTCAAAAAGGAGAAGCAAAATGGCAACGCAAGGAAAAATCCTGGTACTCGTCTCGAGCGGTCGTGGTTTCCCCTTGAAAGATGGCAAGATTTATAAGGGCGCTGGCTACTACCTCAACGAGCTGACGGTTCCGGTTCGCGCCCTGATGAAGGAAGGTTACGAAATCACCTTCGCCACCCCCAGAGGCAACACGCCGCAAGTGGATGTGAATTCAGAGGTCGCCGATTTCTTCGGCGGGGACAAGGCCAAGCTACAGGACTATATGTTATTCCGCGACGGTCTGGCTGGGCTCAGAGATCCAATGCGCATCGCGGATGTCATCGCATCGGGCCTGGATCAATATGACGCTATTTTCGTCCCGGGCGGTCACGGCCCGATGATCGATCTTCTCGATGACCCTGACGCTGGCACCGTGATGAGACACTTTCATGAGACGTCCAAACCTACGGCAGTGCTCTGCCATGGCCCGATTTCACTGCTCTCGGCTCTTCCAAATTCCTGGGAGGTGGTCGCCGCGCTGGCGGCGGGCGATGACGCTGGAGCGCGGGCCAAGGCAAAAGGTTGGATCTACGCTGGGTATAAGATGACTATCTTTTCGACGGCGGAAGAGCAGCAGCGGGAACCGCTTGAGATTGGTGGCAAGGTTCTCTTTTACCCGGACTTCGCGTTGCGTACGGCGGGTGGTGACGTAAGCGTGCTCGCTCCATGGTCGAGCTACGTCCTTCAAGATCGCGAGCTGATCTCAGGTCAGAACCCGTTCTCTGACGAAGCGCTTCTGAAGCTTCTTCTACCGGCACTCGAAGCGAAGAAGAAGCGGGCCGCTTAGAGGAATACGGGTGGGGCGATCGGATCACGGATATGTGGATTATTACTGGAAAGGTACCCCACCCACCTCCCCCCTGGTATCTGAAATCATGGAGTTAGAGGGAATTTTTCGGTTCGGTCTTTGAATCGAAAGGACTTATATCAAAGTATTCCGGAATAAGGACTTAGCGGTTTCCCCGGATGTGGATGCTATGGAGTTATGGAGATCGTAGCTTCGTTCGTGGGGTGTACGTTTGGAGTCGTTCAGTTGTCAAAGATCGTCTGAGATCGTTCGGCGGAGTTCGGCTGCCGTCTCATTGGACGGACGCGATGCTGCCGTTTCCGGATTGAGGGGATATTGTCGCGGTTTGTGAGGGGCAATGTCAGTGACGGGGCGCACTTTGTGTTTGTGACATATCCGCTTTTAGAGGGCGCGCGATAGCTCGGGAACAGGCGGATGTTTTCCATTCCGACGGAACTTAGTGAACGTCCCGTCTGTCCCCGTATTCCCCAAGAGCGTCTGAAATCGTTCGGCGGAGTTCGGCTGCCGTCTCATTGGACGGACGCGATGCTGCCGTTTCCGGATTGAGGGGATATTGTCGCGGTTTGTGAGGGGCAATGTCAGTGACGGGACGCACTTTGTGTTTGTGACATATCCGCTTTTAGAGGGCGCGCGATAGCTCGGGAACAGGCGGATGTTTTCCATTCCGACGGAACTTAGTGAACGTCCCGTCTGTCCCCGTATTCCCCAAGAGCGTCTGAAATCGTTCGGCGGAGTTCGGCTGCCGTCTCATTGGACGGACGCGATGCTGCCGTTTCCGGATTGAGAGGATATTGTCGCGATTTGCGAGGGGCAATGTCTGTGATGACGCGCACTTTGTGTTTGTGACATATCCGCTTTTAGAGGGCGCGCGATAGCTCGGGAACAGGCGGATGTTTTCCATTCCGACGGAACTTAGTGAACGTCCCGTCTGTCCCCGTATTCCCTCCGACGACGGAACTTAGTGAACGTCCCGTCTGTCCCCGTATTCCCTCGTCCCCGTATTCCCCGTCCCCGGATCCCCCCGGATTCCGTCGAAGTCGCTATATTCAGGTTTTCTAGCGCTCGTGATCGCCTTACTAGTTTTCGCTACCGCCGCCGTGTTTCTGTTTGCAGAGCTTGCATTCGGTCGGCGCCTGCGAGTTGTCTACGCGATGCTTCACAGGTTTTGTTGTGCGGAGAAAGGCGAAGATCGCCTTGAGGTCGTCATCGGTTAGATTCTTATAAACCATCACGGGCATGATCGGGCTAAGCTCGCGGGCTCCGACCTGTCCGGTGCGCATCACGTTCAAGAAAAGAGCCTCGTCGTAATAGGGGATTCCGGATGAATCGGGCGTGATATTCCCGCTCGCGACAGTGCCCCAAGGGCCCGTGAAGGGAAAGCCTCCGGCAAAGTCCATACCCGAAACGTTTTGTCCCCGTACTTGAGGTGTATGGCAGTCGCTACAACCGGCCTGGTCGGCAAGATGGGTTCCGTATTTGAGCTGGTCGGAGGAGACAACGTCGGCGACCGGCGCGGCAATCGGCTCGGGAGCGCTGCGGATCAGGTACTTTACGGGGAAAATGATTTCGGTGGCCGGAAGCTGGTTGTGGACAGCAGGTAGGGACCGCAGATAGACCACAACGGATGCCAAATCTTCATCTGACATATTGCGGTAGTGTTGGTAGGGCATGATGGGAAAAAGAGCGCGGCCATCATGGCCGGCGCCTTCGCGTATGGCGCGGGCTAGTTGATCATCGGTCCAACTGCCTGCTCCGGTTTCCGGATCGGGCGTAAGGTTCGGGGCCACAACGCGTCCGGGCAGACCAGCGTAGGGCAGCACCTCGCCGGAAGCTTCTTTGCCAGCCACCATGGGCGTGCCCGGGTCGGTCCAGTCATGCGGGCTGTGACAATAGATGCAGCTGCTCAAGCCCGTCGCGATATAGCGACCTCTCTCGAGCCGTTGCGGCGTACGCTCGAATGTGCGGTTCGTGAGAGCACGCGCCTTGGGGCCGAAAAACGGACTCCACCCGATGGTCAACGTGATGACGATAGCCAACAGGACGACCAACGAACCTAATGCGACGAGAAACCATTTCCCGAATCGTCTCACTTGACGGCATCCCAGCCGTTCAAACCGAATGGCCTTTCGCCTTGACTGCCTGCTGAGCAGCCGCGAATACATCGCGTGCGGACGTCGTACCCGCTACTTGCTCCGTACCCGTGATTCCGAGCTCCATCCATCCCGCGTTCACGCTCTCAAACATTTCTTCAGCAGGCCCAGTGTGGCCCTTCGGGACGCCGAACTGTTCGAACGCTTCCGCCCACCCCGCACGCGGGACGGCAAAGGCTTTTACGTCGCGTTTTAGGACTTCACCCAATTGTTCCGCCACTTCATCCGCGCTTACCATCGAACCGAGCTCGATAACGCGATGCCCTGACCACGCCGGCCCGGTCAGAAGCTTTGCTACCTCTGCGCCGATGTCGTTTGTCGCGACCATTGTTGATTTCCGGTTTGTAGGATTGTAGAAAACCGGTAGTGTTCCGCCTTGTGCGGCCTGTAAGCCGAAAAGAAAGTTTTCGAAAAAGCCGCCAGCGCGCACAAATGCGACCGGAGATGGCAGGCTGCGAAAACCTTGCTCCAAAAGTGATAAGGCCGTGATCATCCCCAAGCCGCTGGTTCTATTCGCGCCCATCGACGAGAGCGCTACCACCCGCGGGGGCACTACCTTGGTCAGCGCCTCGACATAGTTCGCAATCACGCCCTTTGCTTCTCTGTAATCAGGCGAGGGTACCCATACAGCCGGCAACATAACAAACGCGCCCTCAACACCTTTGAGCGCCACCGCTATGGCTGTCGCATCGTTCCAGTCACCATCCACCAACTCCACACCTTGTTCTGCCCACTTCGCCGCTTTCTCGCGATGGCGCACAAGTGCTCGCACCCGCTTGCCTTGCTTCAGCAGATGCCGCGCGGTGGCGCCTCCAACGTTTCCAGTAATGCCCATGACTAAATACATGCCCGTTTCTCCTTATCGTGCGCAACGAATCCTTATTTGCCTGCAGCGCAGCGACATGTTTTGCAACCTTTGGCATAGGCTGCGATAGTAGCGGCAAAGTCGAAAGGTTGACTATTATCGGTTTGTTTAGGGAGGACAGTCTGGCCAGCAGGACTTCTCAATCCCTTAACCGCGACCCTGCACCATCCGCCACAGATCTTGGTTGGTAGCCGCAATGCCCCTGAAAGCGGTTAGGCCAAGATTAAGAAGATGGGACTTAGTTTTCAAAATTGTAATTCGAGTCATTTGCCAATTTCTATCCGGTAGATACTGTAGAGTGCAATTTCGCGCCCAGTTCAACTGAAAAACTGGGGATAGACGCGACGTTCACCAATTTCCATTAGCCGAAAAATTGAGAAACGTTCTGTCTCCCCCGGGTCTCCCCGCCGGCGAGTTGACGGATAACGGCCTTGTTGGACAACTGGTCGCAAACGATGCCAAAGTGTCGCGCAATACCTTGGTCTAATTGTTTTTCCTTTCCTCGTCAGGCTTAATCAGGAGCAGCTGTGAACACGAAGGAACCAGAATCAGCGGATGAGTACCGCTTATCGGAATTGGAGACGTCGATGTCAACGAACACCGTACAAGTCGAACAAAAGAGCTATGAGATGCCCCCGCGAGAGGGGATCAGTGTCGCGTGTTTTCTCACCGTCGCCGATCTCGAGCGATCGGCTCGCTACTACGAAAAGGTCTTCGGCGCTCGCATTCTGAGCATGGGTGACGGCAACGCGCCTCCGTACCTTCAGCTGGCGAATATCTGGATGATTCTGAACGTTGGGGGCGGGCCGACTCCGGACAAGCCTGCGGTAACGCTGAGTGTCCCCGACCCGAATCACATCAACAGCTTTATGAATTTCCGGGTTGCGGATATTCAAGCGTGCTATGAATTATGGAAAAGTCGAGGAGCCGAGTTCATCACGCCGCCGATCCCCAAGTACGGCGAGATACGCTGCTATATCCGCGATCCTGACGGCTACATCATCGAAGTCGGACAGAGCACTACCCTCACGTACGGTTGAGGCGCAGCCGCTTAGAGCACATCCTCGATCGGAGGGATAAGAGATGGATTGGAAACGGCTGGTCCAGTTTGGATTGCTGGGTAGCAGTGATTTGGAACAATATGCCATCCTGCTGGTGCGGGTCTCGATCGGGCTGTTCTTCGCCATCTCCGGGGGAAACAAATTGTTTGTCGCCGGCGGCACGAAGCCTGTTTACGACACGCTGGTTAAGGCCAAAGTTCCGTTTCCCCGGCAGACAGCTTATTTTGTGGCGGGTGTCGAGTTCGTTGGCGGATCCCTGGTGACCGTGGGATTTCTTTCGAGCCCAGCCTCGGTGGCTTTAATGATCGATATGATTGTCGCCACCCTGACCAGTGCCGTTTCCACTTTGCCTAAAGGACTTTCACCTCTTAGCTGGCTCGACGATTTCCTCTACCTCCCGGAGGTCCTGTATGTGCTCTTCTTTGCCTGGCTGATCTGCTCCGGTCCGGGAAAGTTCAGTGTCGATTACTGGCTCGCCGGAAATTTACTGAGGTGATCGACGAAACAGCTACGGTGTCTCGACGAGAGGTTGCCAGAGTTCGACGCGGTTGCCCTCGGGGTCGGTGATCCAGGCGAAGAGGCCGTAGGGGGCGGATTCCTGCTTGGGGTCGATGGGGACATTGGCGGCGCGGAGTTGAGTGAGGAGCGCTTCGAGGTCGTCGACGCGGTAGTTGATCATGGCGCGCTGGGTGGGGTCGCCGAAGTGCTTGGTGGTGTCGGGGAAGAGCATCCAGGCGGTTTGACCGGTACCGGCGGGGACTTCGTCGGACCAGAGGAGGGTGGCACCTCCGTAGTCGGCGAGTTGGATGCCGAGGTGCTGGGCATACCAGGCGGCGAGGGCTTTGGGGTCGCGGGCTTTGAGGAAGACGCCGCCGATTCCGGTAACTCGTGCCATGAGGGTCTCCTTGGGGTGTGTGAGCCGGGGAAGAAAGCGATCTCTCTTCTGCGCTACGAGATGATATCAAGTAAGTGAAACGGTGCGACGGAAAAACGTGGTGCGGCTTCAGATGCAAACCACAACGGATCTATTCACGATTATGGTGTAGCGAGGGGCTTGTAAATAAGACCGATGACTATGCCGACGATCGTCCACTGGACGAAGTAAGCGACAGCCTGTCCCAGAGCGAGTTTCAGCCCGATGTTCAGGTTCACGTAGTTGTGCAGCACAAATGCGCAACCCACGAAGATGCCAATGAGAACGCCCAGGAGCGCCCCTTGCGTAGTGCCCGATCCGCTCGGATGCACCATCATCATTGCGAAAATTATGGCGACAACCAGGATGGCTATCAAAGTTGCGACCATTCCAATTGGCATGAGAGCCATGATTTTTTCCTTGGGTCGGAATACGGTGGGGTATTTGTGGGCTTCCTCGATAAGAGCCGGCGCCAGCCAAAACATTAAAAAACCAAAGGCAAAATACGCGACCGTGGCAGCAAGCGCCGCCAGACCGAGACTTGAATAGTTCATTTGCACCCCTTCACACATTGCGGATCAAAATCACAGTCGGTTCGGCGGGACTGGTTCGCCCTGACCTGGTTCGTCCAAACGATGATGATTTTGGTAGGGCGCGATTATACAAGTTTGGATTCGAATGGAGAAATCGGGCTCGCTCGTCGTTCGCTCAGGGTTCGCCTCGATTCACCCCTTCCAGATCGCGCATGCGGTCTCTGCGAATACGGGACAGGCGGGACGTTTACCTAATTTTTCTTTCTGCAGAAAAAGCGGAACGCCTCGTCTGTCCCCAAGCCCCCGCCTTGATTATCGTCTTACTCATGGTAAACTGTAAGGATGCTGCGACAGATAACTTCAGTAAGCACAAAAGGACAGTTTGTGATTCCTGCGGAGATGAGAACGTCTCTGGGGATCAGACCGGGTACCCGCATCGCCGTCACGCAGGATGGATCGCGGATCGTACTGGAACCGGTGTCGGAAGACTTGGTGGACAAGACGCGCGGAATGTTTTCCGGCAAGCCGTCCCTTTCCGGGGAGCTTAAACGCCAGCGGCGGCGAAAGGATAAATGGTAACGTACGTCCTCGATTCGAGCGCGATTCTGCGCTACCTGGACGATGAAGCCGGCGCGGTGCGCGTGGCGGAGATCATCAAGTCTCATTTGGCAGGAGGGTGCGCGGCCGTCGTTTCAGCGCTACATTGGGGGGAAGTGGCCGGCATCACGTGCAAGGTGCATGGCAGGCCGGCGATGGAACTGGTGCTCTCGCGCTTGAGCTTGTTTGGGCTTCCGATCATTGCCGCCGATGCGGATCGGGCGGTTCGGGCGTCATCGATCAAACTCAAAAGGGGGATTCCTTACGTGGACGCCTTCGGAATCGAGCTGGCGGCCGACTCGCGAGATCACATTTTTGTGACTGCGGACCTCGATTTCAAACCTGCGAGCCGGGACGTAACGATTGAGTTTCTGCCAGGTAAGTAGGGCGGAAGGCCATCGTGCCCATTTCGCGACGGTGACCTACACCTCCAGCCACTCCAATCGTCGCGGTTTCCACCCGAGAATCCGCTTCGTCTTGGCATTCGAGGCCCCACTCAGCTTCGTCGCGTAGTAGACCACATCCTCCCCTGCAGTTGCCGTCGCTTCCGCCTCGCTCATGTGCGGGGGCAATGGAGCACCGATAAACTTCGCAAACGCAAGCAGCCACACGGCTTGGGGCGAAGGGTCATCATCCACGAGGTTGTAGACGCCGGGCTCCGCCGTTAGCAACGCTACGGTCGCAATCGCCGCGTCGTTGATGTGTACAAACGAGGACACGCCCTCGCCCTTACCCACCACGGCATTCTGCTGCCGCATTACCATGTTCGCCGCCGACCCGCCGGGGTAGTACCACGTCTTCGGACCATAGAAGAATCCATAGCGCAGTGCCACACCCTCAATCGCATTCGAACTGAACAGCCGCGCCTCCAGTTCCGTATAGGTCCGCGCGCTCGCTGCCACGCCAGGGCTTGCGTTTACATCCAACGGGGACGATTCGTCCGCCAGCGTCCCTTGCGGCGCCTTCAAGAAGAATCCGCTTGACTGCTGAAGGTACCGCCGAACGCCGCCCGCAATCGCCGCACGAAACAAATTCCCTCCGCCCTCAATCCGCAGCTTCCTGTCGCCCGCAGCATATTTCGGCATATCACTCTGTTCCTTCGGCAGCGACGTCAATTCGTCAATTACCACTTCCGCTTTCGACCGCCGTAGGACAGCCTCGACTGCTGGCGCATCGAACGCGTCCACGATCGCGGTCTCGGCTCCCTGGCTCTGCAGATTCTTCGCCCGCGCCTCGGTGGTTGTCATCCCCATCACAGAGTGTCCCTGCTTCAACAACTCCGCAATCAAGGGTTCGCCAATGGCCCCGCTCGCCCCTGCCACAAATACGCGCATCGTCCGCTCCTCTCAACTGCATTGCTTGATAACCAACCGTCGGAATGAGCACGGTACACCATCAACTGACAAACCGGAAGTTGGGAATACGGGGACGGGAGTACGGGGACAGACGGGGCGTTTACGGGATTTTTTCCGAGGAAACCTGGGTACGTCCCGTCTGTCCCCGAGTTTCCCCGGTCCCCGAGTTTCCCCGTCTGTCCCCGAGTTTCCCCCGAGTTTCCCCCCCGAGTTTCGTCCTAGAAAAAGAGAGCCCCGGTGGGCATCCGGGGCTTGGCAAATGCCAGTTGGTGCTTGAATCACCCCAAGAGTTCACGCCACGCGCGCCGCTTCGGTCGGGGGCTCGTAGGTGTCGATTTGCTCGGCGCCTGAGCTCTTCAACATGTCGCGGGCTTTCGCTATTTCCTCGGCGGTTCCATGTGCGACAAGAACGAACTTGCCGGCTTTGATCGACGTCTCGTACTGTACGACGCTGTTTTTGGGAATTCCGAGGCTGTAGAGTCCTGCACCCAGGGCGCTGAGGCCTCCTACGACGACTGCTCCCTCCAGGGCCGCGATGATCCAGGTGACAATGGAGCCGGCAGCTACAACGGGTCCGACGCCTGGGACGATTAAAAACGCGGCACCGAAGAGCATCCCCCAGAGCCCGCCCCAAAATGCGCCCCATTTACCCCAGTATTTCATCCTGTCGCCGGTGTTATAGAAACCGACGACGTCGGATTCCGTTTGATAGTCGCGGCCGACGACGGCCAGTTTCTTGATGTCAAAACCACCACCCTTCAATTCCTTGATGGCATTTTCTGCCGCGGAATGTTGGCTGAAAACTGCAACGACCGAGTTTTGGTCCTGTCTTGGCGTGTTATTCATTGTTTGTCTCCTATTCTTACATTCAGAATTTATCTATGCCCATCGCGATTCGCTTGGCATTGATTAAGGTTTGGTTGGCGTACTCTGCTGAGGCTGTAAATCCACATCCTGTGTTTGTGATCGACCCGCACGTGCGAGGTTTTCGCCTCGCACCCTCGCGGCGCACCCTACGCTTTATCGAGGTCTTTATCATTTGCTCCTCATCGGGGGTTGATTGATTACTGCCGCGCCTGCCTGGCTCACGACTTCGTCCTGGGAATCGGTGCCTCCCGAACAACCGATGGCGCCGATAATATCGCCTTGGTCGATCAGTGGAATGCCGCCTCGAGACGCAATGATTCCATCGAACGCGAGCAGATAGTTGAGATGCATAAGGTTGACGCCGTCCTCGAAGACCTTGGTTGGGCGCCGGAAGGTCACGGCTGCTCGCGCCTTGTGTTGCGCGATTGGAATGGAGGCGAGCATCGCGCCGTCCATACGTTCGAAGGCAACTAAGTTGCCGCCGGAATCGGCTACGGCTACGTTCATTTTCCAATTCCGCTTCCTGGCCTCTGCGACAGCGGCTTGGATGACTGCTCGGGCCTGGTATAGCGATATTGGACGCCCGTAAGGCACGTCGAATGGTATTTCTTCTGGGATGACATCAAGAGGATTCGGCGTGGGGGGTGCTGCGGTGGCGATTTCTGCTGTGTTGGTTGACATAATTGTCCTCCGAAGGCCTACAAAGGTATCTTCTTAGCTCTGCACTCGGCGTTCGCGCGTCAGAGTGCCTTTGGCGGCAGCCTCTTTTCTATTCTTTTGAGGATGAACGCCCAGGTCGTGCCATGACGTTTCCGAGAGGTTGACGTCATAGTATTTCGCAGCTTTCTCGATGTTTGCGAGCGCCAAAGCACGGTCGGCATCGGAGACGTCGATGACTTGATCGAATCGCGCGACCGCGTTACGCACGTGTTCTGCGTCGGTCAGTGGTTCTTTACGCTGCTTCGGAAACGCGTAGACGCTGTCGGGTAAGTCGCTCTGCGTCGTTAGCTTTCCGTGTTTCTCGTGAGGTTTCCAGGTTGCTTCTGGCATGTTCTTGCCATCCTTTCTTGGAATATTTGAATACGGGGCGGGCACCGTTAGCCTCCTTACAGATTGGCCGCGCGGCCGAGCCCGTTTTCTCAACGTCGCTCATCGGACTGAGTCGGCTGCGATGGGGCCATTACACCCGAGGTGCTCCGGCGAATCAATTGGACGATGGTATTGGCGATATCTAAGTATTGGAGCCCCGTGGAATAAAGTACGCGCCCCAAGCAACAGAGTGCGGAACTCTTACTTCGAGTGAAATGCCGAATTAATGGCCTCAAGCAGAGCCGTGTCACTGAAGGGCTTGAACAGGCACTCCACTGCACCCTGTTCGAGGAGTCGAGGGCGAACAGCCTTGTCGGTGCTGGCGGTGATGAAGATGATGGGAATCTCCTGCCTGCGAAGCTTCAATTCGCGCTGAAGATCGGGCCCGCTCATCCCCGGCATGGCGATGTCGAGGATCAGGCATTTGGTTTGGCTGACGCAATCCGATGCGAGGAACTCTTCCGGCGACGAGAAGGTGCGGGCTCCAAAGCCGAACTCTTTTAGCAAGTCGGGTAGCGACTCACGCACAGATTCGTCGTCATCGACCACGGATACGAGTGTGACGGTCATGGATTTTTTATGCCGTTCCCACAACTGCAGGCTTCGCCGACGCTAGACCCAGCGTATTCGCGCTCGCGTTGGTGAGGAGGTCGACGCGCCCGTCAGGGAGAGCCGTCCATACCAGTCCGGACGGCAAATTGACGACGAGACAGTTCGTCCGGGGGCTCTTTTCTCGGCAATACGCCACGACACAAGGTTGCGCCGCTCCGGGAGGCACTGTCTATTGCACTTTAGTATTGGTTTGCGAATCAGGCGAGGAACGGTTCGCAGATCGCGATTCTTTACGCCGCATCCGTCACATCGGAATTTCGAGTGTCGCGATTATTGTCGTCGCCGGTCGCATTCTTGGATCCGTTAGGAATACAGAACGAGAACGTTGCCCCCGGACCATTGTTCATGGTCGCCCACAGTCGACCATGGTGGCTCTCGATAATCGAGCGACTGACGGAGAGTCCGATACCCATACCGTCATTCTTGGTGGTGTAGAACGACTCGAAGAGCCTGTCGGCGGCCTGAGGGGTAAATCCGACTCCCGCGTCCTTCACGGTCAGACGCACACGACCTTCCCCGTCTTCTTCGGTTCTGATTAGCAGCTGCCGCGAACGATCGTCGACTGCACTCATTGCGTCAGAAGCGTTTCTGATCAGGTTCAAGATGACCTGCTGCAACTGCACACGATTGCCGGCGACCAGAGGGAGGCCGTCGGCAAGTTCCTGCTGCAGGATGACGCGATTTCTCTGAAGTTCGCTCAAGGAGAGCGCGAGCACCTCTCGCGTAGCTTCGTTCAGGTCTACAGATTCGATCGTCGAGTCTTTTTTGCCATAGAGTGCGCGCAAGCGAGTAATTACCTCCGAGGCGCGGTTGCCATCGCGAATCGTGCGCCGAGCTGTCTCGCGAGCGCCGTCGACGTTGGGAGGATCGGCGGCCAGCATCCGTAGACAGGTGCTGGCGTTGGTGACGATGCCCGAAAGCGGCTGGTTGACTTCATGCGCGATCGACGCCGTCAACACGCCGAGGCTTGTGACCCTTGCCACGTGTGCGAGGTCCGACCGCGCCTTGCTGAGCGCTTCTTCCGCCAGCCTGCGCGCAGTGACATCCTGAACCGAGGCGATGTATTCCAGCTGGCCATCCTGATCCCGGGTCGCATGAGCGACCGCATGCATGTACTTGATAGAGTGGTCCGGCATCAGCAGGCGGAATTGCCATTCAAAGTCGGGGCCGCCCTCTCGGGCCTGATCCACCATCATCATTTTCTCGATCAAACTGACGTCTTCTGGATGGACTCGGCTACGGATCAGTTCAAGCGTCACGGGCAAGCCGATCTCAAGCTCGTAGATGCGATAGAGTTCGGCCGACCATGTGATCTCGCCTGTCGCCACGCGCCAGGAAAAGCTGCCGATTTGACCGAGATGCTGTCCTTCCGCGAGAAACGCCTCGCTGCGCCGTAGTTCCTGCTCCGCTTGCTTGCGTTCCGTAATGTCGCGCAGATGGCCGGTGAAGGACGGCGGCCTTTCGAGCGGAATGCGTGTGACTGCCAGTTCGACGGGGAATTCGCTTCCGTCGGCACGCGCGGCCGTCATCTCGATGCGTTTCCCGAGCACTCGCGCCTCGCCTGTGGCCAGGTAGCGGGCAAAGCCCTGCCGATGCTTTTCCCGCAGAGACGGCGGAATGATGACGTCCGCCAGATGGTTTCCCAGGACTTCGTCCCGACGGTACCCGAAGGTGTGCTCCGCCGCCGGATTGAACTCAGTGATACAGCCTTCGTGATCGATCGTCACAATGCAGTCGAGTGCCGAGTCGACAATCGCCGCCTTGCGGATTTCACTGCGCTTCAGTTCTCTCTCCTCTTGCCCGAGCCTCTCTTCTATCAGTCTGCGTTCCGCAAGTTCCTTTTTTAGCTCTTCATTGGCGGCGGCGAGTTCGGCAGTCCGTTGCGCGACCCGTTGATCAAGTTCGGTGGCTACTCGTTTCTGATGGCTCAGAAGCCGAGCCCCTTGTAGCCCGATCGATGCCTGATTCGCCGCTACGCTTAGAAGAAGTGCCTCTGTTTGCCGCGGAAAATCCGTCCGCTCAGCCGCGGCCACGATTTCGCCCAGTTCGCCCTGCAGGCCCAGCGGCAGAAGCACGATCGAAACGTCCTCCTCACCCAAAAGGGTGCGAAGCGGCGGCGGCCATTTGCGTGAGTCGGTCATCAAACACTGGCCGAGCGCTTCGCAGATCTCGTGCGCCGAAGGCATCGCGCTTTGGCTTTGCAACTCGGCGAACCTCACGATCTCGACGGGTGCTCCGCCAACTGGATCTGTCAGCTTCACAGCGGCCAGGTCCAAGCGCAGCATGCGCATGAGCGCATCGAGCAAGGTATGGAGAACCTGGGATGGATCGCGGCCACTCCAGATGGCGGGAAGAGCAAGCAGGCTGACAAGATCGTTAATGCACCGTTGAAGGTGCTTGATTTCGCCGGAAGCAATTTCGGGCTGGACTTCCATATCAAGCAGCCGTGGAGGACGGGGAAGGCCGCATGGCCCGACGTTCGCGGACCTCGCGCAGAAATTCTTCGGGTGGCACGTAGAAGGGGTTCCGGTGGAGGAGTCCACCGAGGATAATCATGGGATGCGTCCGCATAATGTCGATCACCGTGTCGCCTCCAAATTGGCCGAGGTGGTAGGTGCAGATAACCGCATCGTCGTGACGCCGCCATACGTCGTTTACGCGCGATTCGAATTCAACCACGTCGTCAACGTAGGATCGTTCGCCAAGCACCCAGTCCATGCGGCAGCAAATGCGACTGAGCGGGAATCCTCCCGTAGCGTTGCCGCTGGCCATCTGCTCGAACGCTGCCAGCATTCGATCCTGATCGAAACGGCCGTCTCGAATGTAAGCTTCGGTGTTGATTCGAACCTCGAGTTGTCCGCTCTGCTCGGCTGCCACAGGGTCGATTCCGGCGCCGGTCAAGCGTTGCAGATGGTCATGACGTTGATGGGGGTTCACGACGTGAACCGCTTTGTCGCCACACTCGAACCCGTCCCTAATAAACGGAAGCAGCACGCGATACTCTTCGTCGTCGTTATTGAAAAATGCGCAGACATGACGGACTTCGCCGAGCTGGGAGCCGGCAAGGGAAATCGGTGCGGTGGTCTTCTTCATGCTGTCTCCACAAACTGCGACGGCGAACTTAGCCGTTACGCCGCCGCGATCGCTGCGGGTGCGGGACGGAGCTTCGCGGCCATTTTCACCAAGTCGGCAAGAGAGTTGGCCTTCATCTTCTGCATCACCTTGCCGCGGTGTGCCTTCACCGTGATCTCACTGATACCGAGCTCCCCAGCGACCTGTTTGTTCAACAGGCCGGAGACTACCAACACCATAACTTGCCGTTCGCGCTGCGATAGTGAAGCGTAACGGTCCCGGAGTACCCGCATCTCCGCCTCCAGGGTAAGGGCAACTCGGCTGCGTTCGAGGGCTGCCCGGATGGCGGTCAACAGAACGTCGTCATTGAATGGCTTCGTCAAGAATTCGGCAGCCCCCGCCTTCATGGCTTGGACCGTCATGGGCACATCGCCGTGGCCGGTGATGAAGATGATCGGCATCTCGGTGCGTTCGTCGGCGACGAGGCTTTGGAGGTCTAGACCGTTGAGACCGGGAAGAGAAACGTCAAGTACAAGGCAGTTGGGAATATGAGCTCGGGGGTGGTCGAGGAATTCCTGGGCGGAGGCGAATGTCTCGGGCTGCCAGCCTTCGCAGCGGATCAGCGCTTCCAGTGATTCGCGCACAGAGACGTCGTCGTCGACAACGAACACGATTGGTGTGACATCCGACATGAGTCAACCCCACTCCTGGCCTGCGATTGACTGAAGACTGCCCCCACTGTTCAGGCGATTTTATCAGAGATCTACTCGTTTGCCCTGGGGGCCCTGCAACCCTAGGTCGCGAGCGCTTATTAGCAGGGGAGCCAGCGGGAGAGCCTATACCAAAGTATCGACGATACCATCGTCCAATTGTTCATCTTCCGGGCTTCTGTTCTGATGGCTCGCGGGTTAGCTCAGATGCAGCAGAAGAGATGAATCATGAACCATAAAGTGGGGACGGGTTCCATGAACTCTGAGGAGCGGTTTTGCAATTCGACTTATGACCAGGTGCGCATGGCGGAGCGTGAGTTGTCTGCGTTCATTCGTGCCGTGACGCAACTGTTTGGCTCCGAGGAGGCCAAACTCTCGGCGGAGGACTGGCTCGACGAGTCGGAGTTAATGGATAGCCCACCTCTTTCGACAGGCCGAAATTGGCGGGCGGTCACGATCGCGGCGTCGGCGAGACTGGCGCATCGACTAGCCGCCGCGCAGCATCGCGGATCAGATCGCTCGGTTGGTGCAGGATTCATCGGTTGTTCATGCCAGGGGTTTGCGAGGCAGCGGGCGGGATGCCCGCCGGACAGCCGCCGGGACGGCGGCACTACAATCGCGGGCGCGCGAAATTAGGACACAGAGAGGGTTCTCGTCAGACGCGGCATTTTCGACGAGGTGCGCATGCCCCGATTGCTTTCAGTAAATGTCGGCCTTCCGCTTGACGTGAAATGGAACGGCAAAACGGTCCGAACCGCAGTCTGGAAATCTCCGGTTGCGGGACGGCGAATGGTGCGCAAACTCGATATCGATGGCGATGCGCAAGCCGATCTCGCCGGTCACGGCGGGGAGCACCGCGCCGTATTCGTCTACCAGATGGACTCGTACCATTACTGGGAGCGGTTCTTGGGCCGGAGCGATTTTACTTTCGGCCAGTTCGGGGAAAACTTCACCGTCGAGGGACTTCTTGATAGCGAGGTCTGCATTGGTGATCGATATCGCATTGGCGACGCGATATTTGAAGTAACGCAGCCGCGCGTGACCTGCTACCGCGTCGGCATCCGCATGAATGAACCTCGGATGCCAGCCCTGCTCGTTGCACAACACAGACCGGGATTCTACTTTCGCGTGTTGCAGGAGGGAGAAGTTGGTGCGGGCGACGATATCGTAAAGATTGCTGACGGTCCGGAGCGAATGAGTGTGGCCGACGTTGACGCCCTCCTGTATTTGCCGGGGCAATCCAGCGAGCAACTGGAACGAGCGCTGCGGATTCCTGCACTTAGCGAGGGTTGGCGGAGTTCGTTCCAGGCAATGCTTCAACAAGACTCGAGCCCGAAAACCGTGGCGGGGAATGCCGGACTCGCATATGAGGAGCAAGCGCCCGCGTGGCCGGGCTTCCGACAGATGCGAGTCGCGAGTATTCATAAGGAAAGCGCCAGTGTGACTTCCTTCATTCTGGCGCCGATCGATGGGCAAGCTCTTCCTCTCTGCCAGGCAGGTCAATTTGTGGTTTTGCGGTTGCTCGTCGACGAGGGCAAAACGCCGGTTCTTCGCAGCTATTCATTGTCTGATCTACCCGCAGTCGATCATTTCCGCATCAGCGTCAAAAACGAATTGAATGGGATTGGAAGTTCATTTCTGTGCAACCGTGCGCGAGAAGGCGATCTGTTGGATGTTAGTGCGCCGCGAGGAAGCTTTACTTTGCGTCCCGGCCAGAGTCCTGTGGTTCTGCTAAGCGCTGGAGTGGGTGCGACGCCCGTCATGTCGATGCTGCACTCACTTGCCGCTGAAAAATTGCAACGAGAGGTCTGGTGGGTCTATGGAGCGCGCAATCGCGTCGAACATCCATTTGCGGAAGAATCGCGTTCCCTGCTGAAACAGCTCTCGCGCGGACGAGAATATATCGTGTACAGCAGGCCTGCTGCAACTGACCAGGTGGGAACAGACTTCGATGTTGCCGGGCACATTGACACAGCTTTACTCGAGAAGATTGGCGTATCAGCGGATAGCGACTTTTATCTGTGCGGTCCCACTTCATTCTTGCAGAGCATGCGCGATGGGCTGCGAAACTGGGGTGTGCTCGCCGGGAATGTACACACGGAAATCTTTGGTTCGGTCGAGGCTATCACCCCCGGGATGGCGCAGGTTGTTCACACTCCTCACCTGCCACCAGGGCCGCCCGGATCTGGCCCTCCAGTCTCATTCGCGCGCAGCGGGATTACCGCTGCTTGGGATCCGAAATTCGCGAGCCTGCTTGAACTGGCGGAAGCGTGCGATGTTCCGGTCAGATGGTCGTGCCGGACTGGAGTCTGTCATACCTGTATGACTGGTCTGATTGGGGGATCGATCACTTATAACCCTGAGCCGCTGGAGAGGCCCGCTCCCGGGAACGTGCTGGTATGCTGCTGCCAGCCCAACGCGGGTGTCACTCTGGATCTTTAAGAGAAGATCTTTAAGAGAAGATCGTTGAGAGAAGATCTGTGAGAAAAACGGGAGGAGTCCAATTATGCGTTCTGATATGGTGCCGGGAGGCATTTTCCCCGACTACGAATTGCCCGATCACACGGGTGCACTCCGCAAGCTTAGCGAGCTACAGGGCGAGGATCCGCTAATCCTTACGCTCGCGCGCGGCCATTATTGCCCAAAGGAGCACCAGCAGCATCTCGAACTCGCCGCGTTCTACCCGAAGATCGCGGTGGCTTACACCCAGATCGCGACGATTGCCACCGACGATCACCATACTCTGCAGGAATTCCGCGCATCAGTCGGGGCCCAGTGGACCTTTCTTTCGGACCCCGGCCGAACGGTTCAGAAGGACCTCGACATACAGGAATACACGGATCCCGATAATAATCCGATGATCCCGCATACGCTGGTGCTCAAGCCGGGCCTCGTCATCCACAGCATCTATAACGGCTACTGGTTCTGGGGGCGTCCATCGGTTATCGATCTTTGGCACGATCTTCGCATTGTGACCAGTGAAATCCGTCCAGACTGGGATCTGAGCAAACCTGGACTCCGCGAGGCATGGAATGCGGGTTACCTCTCGCGTTTCCACGGCTGGAACAAGCGGGGCAGGAATAGCGGTCGGGCGTAAGTTAGCAATTCAATCCAAGGAGGCTTCGCGATGGTCCCGTAACTCGCCCGCTTTTACAAGGAAAGGCGGGATACGATTCTTCTCGGCAAGCTTATGGATGATCGGGGCTGGCCCTGCGCTTCTGGTTTGTATGAAAGCAGGAAAGGCGCTGCAGTTCGGGTGTAATCAGGTATCTAAGTGGCAGTTCGTAATTCTCCGCTGCCTTTAAGAAAGAGTTCTTGCAATTTCACCGAAAATACCCAAGAATTGGGTCTCTTTTTGACTTCCCCCGGCTGCCAGTGCAATGGAAAAAATAGTTATCAGCCCCGCTGAGGTGGCGGAGACTGCACCTCTGCCGGAAGGGCCGACTCGGTTGGAGCCAAAGCTTCCTCCTGCGGTTGCGTGGTGGGCGAAACTGGCGATGTCTTCACTTGCTCTGGCGCTTCCATTGCTCTGCGTGATTGCGATTGTTCTTCGTTTTGCAATGCGAGGGCTGCCCCCGCGCACGCGCTACGCTTGGACGGGATTTCTGGCGACGTTACTAACGGCTAGCGGGCTGCTGACTTGTGCCGCTGCGCTTTTGTTTGTGTCACTAGTGCCGCCTCCTTCTTTTGTAAGTCGAAGTTTGCCCGAACTGGATGAGAAGACAGATTTCCCGCACCTGCCGGTGGCGGCGGCCATGTCGGCAAGGGATATTTCTCAGGAACTCAAGCCGCTGGTGGCGGTGATTTCTCCTTCGTACCGGTCATGGTTTCACGATCGAGATATCGCATCGGGAAGTTTTGGAGCAGGTGCCCTGTTACAAGTTACTTCCGCCGGATACTTATTTGTAACAGCGCGCCATGTAATGTCGGGGTCTTACCGGGAAGCGGGGAAAAATGAGCTTCATGCTCTGGTGGCCATGGCCTCCGGCACATGGGCGGGCGCGGAAGTAGTCGCCCAGCATCAGGATCTTGATCTCTTGCTGCTGTGGCTACCGCGGGAGTCTGGACACGGGGAATTTTCGCAGCCGGTGGCAACTGGGAATGAGGTTGCGCAAGGTGAGAACGTTTTTGTGATTGGTCATCCGGAAGGACTTCGATTCAGTCTGAGCACAGGAGTTATTTCGCGCACCGATCAGAGCACGATTCAAATGACTGCACCGGTCAGTCCGGGCAACAGCGGAGGTCCGGTTTTCGATGACAAAGGGAACCTGGTCGCTATTGTCACATCGGTCGTTGACAAGAACAACGACCCGAATGCCGAGAATATCAACTTTGCGGTGCGTGCCGATTCGTTGCTCGAAGATTCCGGATGGAAGTTCGTTGGCGCGGGTAAGCAGCGGCTGATAGACTTTCAGGCGCACTGGAAGCAAGCTCACTAAGTGGAGGAGTAAGTCAGCCCTAAGTACGGACTTTGATCGCGGACAAATTTAAGATATGGCAAACATCAATGTGACGGTCTATGATTCGACGGAAAACAAGCGGGTACCGGTGGAGCTTCCCGACGACGCGCCCTGTAACAAGATCGTCGCCGTACTGGTGCAGAAGTTACGACTACCTACAAATGGGCCGGACGGAGCCCCGTTGAGTTATAAGTTTCACCACAAGAATTCTGGACGGCAGATACAGGATACTCAGACCTTGGCTCAGGCTCAGGTGCAGGATGGGGATATTCTCAGGCTCCAGCCCGAGATTACGGCAGGCGCGCAGTGGAACCGGTGATGCAAGGCGAAGTGAAGGAAGACCGGTACAGCCGTTTTCGTCTTATCCCGTGGTGGGATCAAGCGAAGATCGCGAACTGCCGGTTGCTGGTGGTAGGAGCGGGCGCTCTTGGGAACGAGATACTCAAGAACGCAGCCTTACTTGGTTTCCGCAGAGTGGTGGTTGTGGACATGGATCGCATTGACGAGTCAAACCTGTCACGAACCATTCTTTACCGGAATGACGACATAGGGCGATACAAAGCGCGAGTTGCGGCGGATGCTTATCAGAAGATCGCGTCGGATTCCTTAGTGCAACCAATCATCGAAAACGTCGTCCATGGCTGTGGTCTGGGCTTGTTTGAATGGAGCGATGTCATTGTGGCTGGCCTTGACAATCGCGAGGCGCGGCTGTGGATCAACCGCTCGGCGTGGAAAGTGAACCGGCCCTGGGTTGATGGAGCGATTGAAGGCATTAACGGAGTGGTGCGAGTGTTCGTTCCCGGCGAGCCGCCTTGCTACGAGTGCACGTTGGGAGCGGTCGATTGGGCGCTGCTGCAAAGACGCATGTCGTGCAATTTGCTGGCGCTTGAACAGAATGAAGAAGGTAAAACGCCGACCACTCCAACGATCTCATCGGTGATCGCTGGAATTCAGGTGCAGGAGGCGGTGAAGAT
Organism: uncultured Acidobacteriaceae bacterium; assembly: GCA_963800565.1. Lineage (GTDB taxonomy): Bacteria > Acidobacteriota > Terriglobia > Terriglobales > Acidobacteriaceae > Acidiflorens. Next base: position 43,683 of record CAWDBM010000002.1, on the reverse strand, counting down.
GATCCATGGGCTTCCGACTCTGGCGGGCAAAGGGTACATCTTCGAGGGGCTGAATCATTCTTCTTACACGGTGGAGTACACGGAGAATCCCGATTGCATGAGTCATTACACCGTGCCGGACATCATCCACCTGCCGGAAGCTTCCAGCGAAGTGACGCTGGTTGAGTTACTGGAGAGGGCGCGGGCCGATACGGACTCGGATGATACGGTGATCGAATTCAGTCGGGACGTAATTCAGAAACTCGTTTGTCCTTGTTGCGGTGAAGAAGAAGAGATGTACGCGCCGGCGGGAAAGATCCGCATGCAGGAGGCGACATGCGCCAAAGACGGGCAATTGCGTACCGTCGTTTCGCTGCACGGTTTCTCTGGGAATGAGGACTTCGGCTACCGGCGGCTCGATCAGCTCGGTCTGCCTTTGCTTGACCTTTTTATTGCCCGCTCCGCGAAACGGGAGGTCGGCTTTATTCCATTCGGCGATGCGAGGCAGGTGCTGGGCGCACTGGCAGCAGAGGGCGGTTTGGCATGAATCGCCAATCAAGAGCGCGAGAAAAAGAACGAGTGCAACAGAGCGAGCGCGCCTGGGTGGCTATCGGCAGCGACGTGGTGCGCGAGATCCGCAAGCATGCTCGTTCGAGCCTCAAGACTGAGGTTTGCGGCGTTCTAGTGGGACATGAAAACAGCGACGGTATGGAAGTGGAGGCTTGCATCAGCGGCTTGAATGCGGAGCAGGCGGGCGCGCACGTTACCTTCACTCAGGACACGTGGGAGCACATATATAAGGTTAAAGACGAGCAGTATCCTGACCAACGAATTGTAGGCTGGTATCATTCGCATCCCGGTTTCGGCATCTTCCTTTCTGACCACGACACGTTTATCCACCAAAACTTTTTCAGTTCGCCACGGCAGGTCGCATGGGTTTGCGACCCCCACTCGGATGAAGAAGGATGCTTTGGTTGGGTGGGCGGCCGAATCGAACGACTTACCGAGATACGGGTCATCGACCGGCAAGGGGGAGAGGCGGCCGATGTCGGAGAGCGGCCTGAGCCCGTCATTATCACTGACACAGGAACGGAATCTCGGAACGAAAACGAGCCGCGCGGTGGACAATCGTGGCAGGCTGAAGCACGTCAGTCGGAACGTGGGAACTCCGAGATGGCGTCGTTGACGCGTTGGGCCGTGACCATCCTTTCTTACTTGTCGGTATTGATACTGGGGATTGTAATCGGCTGGTACTTCTTCTCCGAGGTTCTGGTCGTCCCGATGAACCCGATCACCGGCCAACCGATGGAACTTCGCCGAGGCGAACCCGACAATTCGGGGGCGGCTCCTGCTCAGGACGGTCAGGGAGCATCCACACAGCCTCCATCGAACCCGGGAAAAAGTGATTCGGGGAAAGGGGCACGATAGAGGGAAACAATGACCGGCGGCAGTGACAAAGAGGGCATCAAGATCACGCTGGAGGATTTGGCGAACGTTGCTGTTCCCGAGCCGCCGGTCGAGGCGATTCGAACGGATGCCTCCGGAGTTCGATCTTACGGCACGGTTAGTGAGGCCGCCGAGCAGGGCCCGGCGTTTCCGGAAGAACGGGGCAGCATTTTTTTGCAGGGCTGGTTCTACCTGGGAATTGCTGGACTTCTGGGAGCGCTCGCGGGATGGGCTATCGCCGAACCAGGATTTGTAGATGGGGGGCAGCGGCGGTGGGGCAATGTGCTGATTGTGCCGGTAATCATTGCTCTGATGTCGTTCGGTTTCGCCATTGCGGAAAGCACGGTGGAACGTTCGGTGAAAAAGGCCGCCCTGCGCGGCATTCTCTCGCTGCCGCTCGGGATTGTGCTGGGCTTTGTTTTTTCGTTTATGGCGGAAATCATCTACGCCATAGGGATACGAATCTGCATCGAGGCGGGTGCGCAGGCGCGAAACAACCCCGCTTTCTGGATCGCACGGGGAATTGCATGGATGGTTTTCGGCGCGGCGGGCGGATTGGTATATGGGATCGTCGGCCAATCCTCGAAAAAAGGAATGTACGGTGTGCTGGGAGGCATTATCGGCGCCGGCGTTGGCGGGATTGTGTTTAACCCGATCGCCATGCTGACGCATGGCGGCGCGGCCAGCCGGGCAGTTGGATTCGCTCTGGTCGGGGTTGCCACTGGCGTGGGAATGGGACTGGTAGAGAGCGCCCTAAAGGACCGCTGGTTTTATGTGACTGCAGGGCCGCTGGCGGGGAAGCAGTTCATTCTCTATAAGAATCGAACCGTGATTGGGAGTCGTCAGGACTCTGACATTTATCTGTTCAAAGATCCAAATATTCTCCCCGAGCATGCAGTGATCGAGATCAGCGGCGCTCGAGTACAGATTCGCGCTGCTGGGAATGTTCTTTATAGCGGGCGCCCGATACAAACACGAGTTCTGCAGGATGGAGACTTGTTGCAGGTCGGGCGCTATGCCTTCCGCTACAAGGAGAAACACAGGGGATGACATCCACACTCACACTTTGCCCGTATTGTCAGGGACCGATCGCCGAAACGGAGGAGTCGATCGTCTGCCGCGGTTGTGAAACTCCTCATCACAAGGATTGTTACGAAGAGAACAACGGGTGCACGGTGTTCGGATGCAAGTGCGCGCCACCGGAAGAACCTAAGGTCAGTGTTTCCGCACCCGAGTTGATGAATGCAGGTTTAAGTGCGGAGGGCGGCGCGACTGTTGTTTCGCCCTCTGGTGCCATGACGGCTCCGCCGCCACCACCGCCACCACCACCTGCGCGGCCCATGAGTGTCGAAGAATTGCAGCAGATTGCCAGCAGAGTTGTGCCTTCTATGTTTTCTGCTTACTACGACACCAGCCCCGCAGACACTACTTCGACTCCGACCGCTGTCGTCACCACGCGCGAGCAATCCGTAGCGACGGGCGAGGCCAAGAATCGAATGGGGTTCATGATTCTTGGAGCTTTACTCGGTCCCCTAGGGGCGCATAACTGGTATGCGGGCTATTACAAGAAGGCGGCTGCACAGCTGGCGATCACTGTACTTACTTTTGGTTTTGGAACTCCCATGAGTTGGATTTGGGCCATCATCGACATATGCACCGTAGATCGCGATCACAACGGAATCCAATTCAGTTCGTAGGAAAAACTAAATGCAATACTTTGTGAAGCGAGGTGAAGAAAAGTTCGGTCCCTATGCGCTGGCGGACCTGCAGCGTTATGTGCAAGCGGGCAATATAACTCCCGAGGATCTCGCGCAGAGTGAGGGCATGGTTGATTGGGCGCCGGTGGCGCAGATTCTAGGAAACATTCCTACGACCACGTATTCGGCTTTGGAGGCGCAAGCGGCGCCACAACTTGTTCCGCTGCCTCCGAATCTGCACTGGGGCGTGGTATTAATCCTCGGGCTAGTGACACGCGAACTGTTCAATTTGATTTGGGCATTGATCCAGGCCAACTGGGCTCGCAAGTTGATCAATAACAATAAACCGATGGTGCTGGTGGCGATGTATCCCGCAGGAATCGTGGCGGGAATGTTTGCCATCATGATGGGCAAGTCTTTTGCCGCACTAGGTTCTCTGTTCATACTCGGCGGAGTGATCGTCTATCTGGTGGGCATTTTCAGTATTAAAGGCGCCATGGAGGAGTACTACAATTCTACCGAGAATATCAGCCTTGCCATGAGTGGCGTCATGACCTTCTTCTTCAGCACGGTTTATATCCAGTACCATATCAACCGCATCGCCCGCTGGAAGAAGACGGGAGTGCTATCGTAGATTGCTGTCATTGCTCCTATGCCTTCTCCTCGCATCCGACGGCTCCTGCTAGATGAACAGATACTGGAAGATCGTTTACGCGACTGGCCGTTAATCCAGATTTCGGGCAAGGCGGGCATGCCACCCGAGGTGTACCGGTTCACCTACAATATCCGCGGACTGTTTGTGTCGGGGGCGGGGGAAATCCTGGAGCGGGACCAGCATGTACTGGAAGTGAATCTCTCACTGGGTTATCCACGACGGGCACCGCAGTGCCGGATGCTGACGCCGGTGTTCCATCCGAATTTCGACGAGTCGATGGTGTGCACCGGAGATTTCTGGGCTGCGTCCGAACGCCTTGATGATCTGATTGTTCGTCTCGGCCGAATGATTGCTTATCAGGAGTACAACACGAAGAGCCCGCTTAATGGTTTGGCGGCGAAGTGGGCGGCTCAAAACGCCTATCTATTGCCGATCGATGCTCGCATTATTTCTCCTCCCGCCGCGAAACCGGGAGCGCCGGAAACTTCGTCTGCGGCACCGCAAGGCGCGGCACCTACTATTCAGATCGAGGGGAACCGGAGCGACCTAGCAGACCCCTGGTCTGAAAAAATTGTAATCGCTTAAGTTTGCCCTCAATGCTTGGGTTCTGCCAGTATTTTTTTGGTACACGGGTGTAAGTCCCCAGTGCCCCAGGTAGTGCCGAAGCTTAAACAGCTGGCGCGGCATCCAATCTCAAAATGGAGGCATGTATGTACGTCATTCTTGGAGCCAGCGGTAATACCGGACACATCGTTGCGAAGAACCTTCTCGCTCAGGGGAAGAAGGTTCGGGTCGTCGGAAGAAACGCAACCCACCTGCAACCTCTCGCAGCCGGAGGCGCGGAGATTTTCATCGGCGACGTCACCGACTCTGCGAGCCTTACGCGCGCCTTTCAGCAAGCGGAATCCGCTTATGTCATGATTCCGCCGAATCCAACCAGCAACGACTTTCGCGGCTATCAAGAGACGGTCAGCGATGCGATTGCCGCTGCCGTGAAAAGCGCGGCCGTCAGCAACGTGGTTTCACTCAGCAGTTTCGGGGCGGATAAGGCGAGCGGCACCGGTCCGGTGGTTGGCCTGCATAACCTTGAGCAGAAGCTGAATGAGATCGACGGGGCGAATGTGCTCCACCTGCGAGCCGGTTACTTTATGGAGAACGCGCTGCCTCAGGTGGGCGCGATTCGGATGACCGGGTCGGCAGTGGGGCCGGTTCGCCCCGATCTGAAACTGCCGATGATTGCGACGCGCGACATTGGAGCGGCTGCGGCCGATGCTTTGCTGCGACTGGAATTCCGCGGCAAGCAGACGCACGAATTGCAAGGGCAACGTGATCTCGACTACGCCGAAGCGGCCGCCATTATCGGCGAGGCGATCGGCAACCCTGATCTCGGATACGTGCAGGCGCCGGAGGATCAGATTCGAGCGGCGATGGTACAGATGGGCATGTCCGACAACTTTGCGCGACTCATCCTCGAAATGGCAGATGCTCTGAATCGGGGACACATGCGCACGCTCGAAGCGCGCGCCGCGGGTAACACAACGCCGACACGCTTCGAAACTTTTGTTGCCGAGGTCTTCGTCCCCGCGTATCAACAGGCTGCTGCGGCCTAGGTTGGTTCGACGTTACATTCTGGTCATTCGCCGGAGGCGATGGCTGGGAAACTCCATCTCTCGCATGGGTGGTTTCTTTGCGAGAGGTGGGGCTTTTTGTTTGCAGCGATGGCGGATGCCCCTTTCATGAATTCTCGCTAATCATTTTCTCGCGCCGCAGCGGTCGTCCGCGTGCTAGGGAAACCGCGAAGCCCAGCTAGAAAAATTCGCTTCTCCGATCGGACGGGCGCACAAGAGTGAATGCTGTCCGGTTGACGACAGCCGACTAAAGTTCCGCTGCACCAAGGCCGATTGGAAGAAATAGTGTGCCTGTGACCGTTGCGCAGATCGAAGCGGTGCGCTTCATCCGGCTGGAGGGTGAGGTGACGATTGCGTATGCGGCGGAGCTGAAAAAAGTTTTGTTGGAGGCGCTGGCGAGCGGAGGCGAGTTGCGCCTCGACATGGCGCGGGCGACCGAAGTGGACATAACCGCGCTGCAGTTGTTGTGGGCGGCGGAGCGCGAAGCCCGCGCCTGCGGACGGGCGTACACGCTGGAGGGAACTGTTCCAGATGAAATTCTGGCGACGGCGACCGAAGCGGGCTTGGAGAAATTTCCCGCTGGCAACGGAGTCTGACCTAGATCACCACACGATAGTGAGGCGCGATTTTGGCGGGAGACAACAACATCGATAAATACAAGCAGACCTTCCTCGAGGAGGCGCGCGAAGTCCTCGTGGAACTGGAGTCTGCTCTATTGGCGTTGAACGAGAATCCGCATGACAAAGACCTGGTGGGACGAGCCTTTCGCGCCCTGCACACCATCAAGGGGTCGGGAGCGATGTTCGGCTTTGACGAGCTGGCTGCTTTCGTTCACAACCTGGAAAATGCCTTCGACGATGTGCGCAACGGGCGGCTGCCGGTGACCTCCGAGCTGATTAATCTTTCCTTAGCCGCACTCGACCAGATCAAAGCCATGCTGGAGGAGGTGACTGGCGCGGGCAGCGCCAAGCGCGCTACGGGCGAAGAAATTCTGATGAAAGTGCGGGAGTTGACGGGGAAGACGACGGGGAAGGGCGCGGCACCTTCGGCGCTGACTGAATGCGCCACTTTGCCGATCGCGCCCGCCGTCGCCGCGGGTCCGACGCGCGACTGGCAGATTCACTTTGCTCCCGGAGCCGATCTCCTGCGCAGCGGCGCCAATCCGCTGCTGCTGTTACGCGAACTGAGGCAGCTCGGGAGCCTGCGGCTCGCGGCCAGCATGGCGGCCGTGCCTCCGATCGGCGAATTGGACGCGGAACGCTGCTACATCAGCTGGGACATGGTTCTGACAACGGCTGCGACGCAAGAGGCGATTTCGGATGTCTTCATTTTCGTGGCGGATGGTTGTGAGCTGACCATCTGTCCCGCCGTCCAGTCGGCAGCGGACGTTGCATCGGAATTGTCGTTCGGGCCAGCTGCAACGTCAGACCTAGCCCCAGCGCCGGTACCGGCGAAAGCGTCAGAGTCTGGAATTGCCGGCGATGCACCACCGGACAGCCAATCGAAGGCGGCGGCGAAGAATCCGCCCTGGGGACGACGCGCCTCCGAGACTCCTGACAATGCAACCAGCATTCGCGTACCCGCCGCTAAGTTGGACCAGTTCTTCAATATCGTGGGCGAACTGGTGACGGTGCAGGCGCGCCTGGTCGAGATTGCCCAGCGGCGGGAAGATGCGGACGTGATTGCTGTCGCCGAAGAAATCGAGCGCCTGACATCGGCCTTGCGCGAGAGCTCGATCAGCATTCGTATGTTGCCCATCCGTGCGACGTTTGAGCGCTTTCGCCGGCTTGTCCATGACCTGGCGCGCGACCTCGAAAAAGAGGTGGACCTGACCATCGAGGGGGCCGACACGGAGCTCGATAAGAGCGTGCTCGACCAGCTCAACGATCCGCTGATGCACCTCATCCGCAACAGCATGGATCATGGCATCGAGCCGCGCGCCAGCCGCGTGGCCGCGGGGAAGCGGCCGAGCGCAACCATTCAACTATCGGCGCGGCATTCGGGCGCGAGCGTTCTGATTGGGGTCTCCGACGATGGCGGTGGCATCAACTCGGGAGCGGTGCGCGCCCGGGCCATCGAAAAAAACCTGATCGCGGCGGATGCGGTTCTGACGGAGTCGGAAGTCTTCACCCTGATTCTGGCGCCCGGCTTTTCCACGGCGCAGACGGTTACCGATGTTTCCGGACGTGGCGTGGGCATGGATGTGGTGCGGCGGGGCGTCGAGGCTCTGCGCGGGACGATCGATATCGCGAGCAAACCCTCCGCTGGGACGAGGGTGACGCTGCGCCTGCCGCTGACCCTCGCCATCATCGACGGCCTGCTGGTGCGCGTCGAACAGGCATATTTTGTGTTGCCTCTGGCGACTACGCTCGAATGCATCGAGCTGACCGGGCAGGACATCGAGCGCGTCAATGGCAAGCACGTGGCCAACGTGCGCGGCGAGATTATTCCTTATATCCGGCTGCGCGAATATTTCCACATGAAGGAAGAACGGCCGGAGCGGGAGCAGATTCTGGTGGCGGAAACCGAGTCGGGACGCTTCGGTTTTGTCGTCGACCAGGTGCTTGGCGATCACCAGACGGTGATCAAGAACCTCGGCCGCTTCTATCGCCACGTCGACCTGGTGTCGGGCGCGACCATTCTTGGCAACGGCACGGTGGCTCTGATTCTCGATCCGCACCGGCTGGTGCGCGAGGCAATCCGGACGATGACCATCAGCGGGCGAACGAGCAGTGGGAAGACGTCGGACGGAAGGTCCCGGCGGGGAACGCGGGCCCAAGCGGCGGGTAGTTCGAGCGAGGCGGTGCCGGTCGGGGCGGCTTGAGTTTCTGAAATCTTGCCGGCGCTAGAGGGCAACCGGCGGCGCTAACTCTTAAACCATCGAACCAATGAATTCAAATCGAAAAGGAGCTGGAAGTCATGCCGAATAAAGTTGTGCAGGAAAGCCGAAGGTCGTCTCGTCCGGTTGGAGATAACGGTCGTAATGGGCATGCCGTTCAGGAGCGCTCGCAGAGTCCGCAGACGAAGAGTTCGCAAAGTGCAGCCGATAGTAAGGTGCTGCTGGTTTCGCAGGAGATCATGCGTCTGGTCGACGCGTCCCGCGAGGGCCGTCTCACACGAACAAGGAACAGGACACAGGCGCAGAGCAGATCAACAAGGCGCTGGTGCAGCTGGAAAAAGTCATTCAGATGATCGTTGCCATCCGCAAGTTGCCTGGATATCCATTTACGCCGATCCTGATGCTCACCACCGAATCGCAGGTGGAAAAAAAAGATGAGGGCCGGAAGGCGGGGGCAACCGGCTGGATCGTGAAACCTTTTGATGCCGAGAAGCTGATTGCCACGATTCAAAAACTGGTAAAGTGAGGCTGGTGTGACGCGGGCGCCCCGCCCGCGTGTTGGTGGTAATCTCGATGTCGAGGCGGGGAAGGTGTATCGGGGGTCGGGGACTTTGCCATCCGCTCGGTGGGCGAGACGCCCTCCCGACAGCCGCCGGGACGGCGGCGCTACGATTGCCAACTCTATCGACGCTGCCGAAAAAATTCCTGAACGATTTCTGCGGAGCGCCCCGCCAGTACGCCGCTCTGGATTTCCATCTGATGATTTAGACGGGGGTGATTGACCACCTGCAACAGGGAACGGACCGCACCCGCCTTGGGATCATCGGCGCCGTACACCAACCGTCGAACGCGTGCGTGCACGGCAGCGCCAGCGCACATGGAGCAGGGTTCGATGGTGACAAACAGATCGCAGCCGACGAGACGGTGGTTTCCGAGGTTTCGCCCAGCTTCACGCAGGGCGATGATTTCCGCATGGGCGGTCGGATCGTGCTCACTGATGTTGCGATTCCAACCTCGGCCCACAATGCGTCCGGCGCACACTAGGACCGCTCCCACCGGTACTTCGCCGGCATCGAGGGCGCGCTGAGCGCAGCGCAGGGCTTCGTCCATCCACAGCTCATCAAAAGAAAGCTCGTCAGAGAGGGTCAGTTGGTTGTCACCGAGGGCGGATTGCCACAGAACTTCATTCTAGAGGAGCGATGTAGTTTTGAGCAGGTTGCGGAACAGGTAGGGAGGGTAATGTGGCGTGGGCTCGGTGGGCGGGGACGCCCACCGGACAGCCGCCGGGACGGCGGCGCTACAGTCGCGGTGTGAAGAATTAAATGCTGGTCTGGCTTGGCGCTTTGTTGCGGTGGTATTCTTAGTGGCGATGCGGATTCCTGACATCCTGCGGAGAGTGTTCCTGCTTGATCTGATCCAGGGGCTGGGCGTGACTTTCCGCTATCAGGATCCTAAGGAAATCTATACCGAGCAGTATCCTCTTGAGCGGCCACAGGTCGCTGAGCGTTATCGAGGAGCGCCACGGCTGAATGTTAATCCCGACACCGACGAGTCGCTCTGCATTTCCTGCGATCTGTGCGCGCTGGCGTGTCCGGAAAATCTGATTGTTGTTACCAGCGAGCGCAACGAGAAAACTCGCCGCAAAGAGCTCATCAATTTTACCTACGACCTGAGCCGTTGCATGTTCTGCGGCCTGTGCGAAGATGCTTGCCCGACCGATGCTTTGGAGCTTACCCAGGATTTCGAGCTCGCGAACTACACGCGCGAAGGCATGATCTGGGACCGCGAGACGCTGGAAAAGGGCCCGCAACCTACTGTATACAGAAAGTAATTTCTCGCTTGCAGAAGTCGAAATGAAGTTTCGCCATCCTCTCTTCTGACGTTGTCAGTTGTTCCCGCCAGTCATTTCCTGCAAGCTTCTTCCCAAGTACGTCCATAAGGACAGGGCCGAATAGCAGCCTCCCAGTGTTTTTCGGCGAGTTTTCCGTTTGTCTTTAGGGTCTCAAGACTGTTATCGAGGAGACGATAGTTATGTGTATGAAGAGCTATGTGTCTTGCATCGGCGCAGCGATTCGCTAGTTTTCGTTGGCATCTCCGGGCGCCACGTCGGGCTTCATGAGCGTCACGCTCCGGATTAGAACTTCACTTTGCCTGCCAGTCATCAAGATGAGAAGGGGGGAGCCAGACGGTGAAACGATTGCCTAAGGTCCTTCTTGTAGATGACAACCCGGCCGACGTCGGTCTTGCACGTGAGGCATTGACCGGGGGCAGGCACCCAACCGATATCAGCGATGTGCCGGATGGTGAGGCAGCGCTGGCGTTTCTGCATCGCGATGGTCAGTATGCAGAGGCGTTTCGACCTGAACTGGTCATACTGGATCTGAACCTTCCGAAAAAAGATGGTCGAGCGGTGTTAGCTGTTGCGAAAGCGGACAAGAATCTTTGCACGATTCCCATCGTTGTATTCAGTACATCGCGCGCACAGTCGGATATAGCGAAGAGTTACGAATTGGGAGCCAACTGCTACGTCAGCAAGCCAGGAAATCTGAACGACTACTTTCTGGCTATGCACTCGATCGCCGATTTCTGGTTTGGATCCGCGAGCCTGCCACGAGAGGAAGAATAAATAATGGAAAATGAGCCGACGCGCGTTTTGTTGATCGAAGATAATCCCGGGGACGCCGACCTAGTACGGTTGCGGCTCGTGGAAAGTCACTCCGACGTTCAGGTGAACTGTGTTCCCAGACTCTCTGACGCTCTCGCGTGCCTGGATGCGGAGGCGCCAACCCTGGTGCTCCTCGACTTAAATCTTCCCGATAGCCATGGCGCGGATACTTTTCGCCAGGTGATGAAGAAGGCGCCGAACGTGCCGGTGGTGATCCTGTCAGGTCAGGATGATCAGTCGATGGCGATCAAAGCCGTCCACCATGGCGTGCAAGACTATCTCGTCAAAAGTGACATTACCAGCAAGCAACTGGAGCACGCGCTTCGCTACGCGGTCGAACGCCAAGGCATCCTCCGTGCCCTCGAAGTCACCCGCAAGCAGCAGATTGAATTTAAGAATCAGTTTTTGTCTCACGTTTCGCATGAGTTGCGAACTCCACTGACCTGCATTCACCAGTACATCACGCTTCTCCTGGATGGGCTGGCGGGTCCGGTAGCTCCGGAGCAAATCGACCATTTGAAAACGGTTCTCAAGAGCGTGAATCAGTTGCACGCGATGATTCACGACCTGCTGGAGGCGGCGCGAGTCGAGAGCGGGAAGACGCGGATCGAACCGCGCTGCATCGATATTGGCGACCTGCTGCAGCAGGCGGTAGCCATGATGCAACCTCGGGCCGCAGAAAAACACGTTGGCTTGGCCACTGGATTGGATCTAACTATTCCTCTCGTCTATGCGGATCCGGACCGCACCTGCCAGGTGCTCATTAATCTGATTGACAATGGCATCAAGTTCACGCCTCCGAATGGCTCGGTGACGGTGAAAGCCGCGCTGGTTGAAACCGATCCGACGTCGGTGTATCTGTCGGTTTGCGATACCGGCCGGGGCATTCCGCAGGATTCGCTGCCGCTGGTTTTTGAGCGTCTTTATCAGGACCCAGAGGCGGTAGATGGGAACCGCAGCGGCCTCGGCCTTGGACTCTACCTTGCCAAAGAAATTGTTAATCTCCACGGCGGGAGGATGTGGGTGGCAAGCGAACCCGGTAGCGGCAGTACGTTTTCATTCACCTTGCCGCTGTATTCTCTGGGCAAGCTGCTGGAGCCGGTAATCACAGTGCAGGGACGCTTGCGGAAATCGCTGGTGCTGGTGGGGGTCGAACTCGCCCCGCGCGTGAAGGCACTGCGCGGAAGTTGGAAGGAGACTCGCCAACAATGCCTGGATAGCCTGCGCCAATGCATTCAAGTGGACAAGGATGTGGTTCTTCCGCCGATGGGAACGAGTGGGCCGGTGGAGACGTTTTTCGTGGTCGCATCCACCGACATAAAGCGGGTCCACATTTTGACGGATCGAATTCGGCAGCAGGTTGGATCACTGCCGAAGTTGAAGGCCAACGGCACTCTGCGTGTAACCGCGGAGGCGATTCCGGGGCCGCCCGCCATCGATCCCCGAACCCTGGAACAACAAGTCTGGGGGGTCGCCGATTATGTCACAGAGGTAATTCAGCACAGTCTGGCAAGCAACCCCAACTTAATCGCAAAGGAGCACCAAGGCAATGCGTAGCGAAACCTTCATCGATGGACCGCCCACGAATCGCGCAAAAATTATGGTAGTGGATGATGATCCCGATCTGAGACAGGCTCTGAGTCTGCGACTGCGCGCCAATAACTTCGACACCGTGAATGTCTGCGACGGCTACTCCGCCATCGCCATGGCGCAGAAAGAGAAACCGCATCTGATCATTCTCGATCTTGGTTTGCCTGCGGACGACGGATTTGCGGTGCTGAAAAATTTGCAGCAGTACCCCGCGCTTTCTGGCATTCCGGTGATCGTACTTACAGCTCGCGATCCCGAGGGGAACGAAAAACGGACGCTTGAGTCGGGCGCTGTCGCTTTCTTTCAAAAGCCTGCCGACAATGAGGAATTGCTGGGCGTGATTCGCGCCAGCCTACAGGCCGGATGGGGCTGGGGCGGACCCTTGCCGGCCTGATGGTTGCAACCTTCGCCATTTCTGGTCACCGTACTTACCCAGGGGAGAGCACAATGTATTTGGACAGCGAGAGGACGCCTGCTCGAACGGTGGCGTACAACTTGCGCCGGCGCGAACGACGCTTTGTTTCCAGTGTTCCTGTCAAAGTGCAACGTTTCTTGCGCTTGGGACCATTCACGACTCGCGCAATCACTCTTGATGTGAGCGTCCGAGGTATGTCGGCGATTGTCTGTGGCGCGCCACAATGGGGGGAGACCGTTGTGATCGCGCTACCCATTCGCAATTCCACGCTGGAACTTCTCGCGACAGTGCGCCACAGCAGTGACGCGAAATCGGGATTCGAATTTTACCCTCTGTCTACGATTGCTCAGCAGGGAATACAGGAGTGGATAAAAGAGATGAACGGGCACGAAGAGTCGCTATTCCCGGCTCTATATGAGTTCACAAGCAAGTTTGGCTGCGACTCTTAATCATGCTGCGGGAAGCGGCAGCCCTTGAATGTTCCAGGAAATGCGATGCACGGCGCCGTTGGTGGCGAGGATAGCTGACTTGCCGGGACCGAATGCCAGTCCGACCAGTCCTTGGCCGGACACTTCCAGATTAGCTTTGCCTTGCGGAGTGATTTTTACGATGCCGCGTTTGCCGCCGAGAGAAGCGGCGACATAGATATTTCCGTCAACGTCAAGCGCCAAGCCTTGTGGACGACCGAGGCCACGGTAAAACACCGACACGGTTCCGTGGGGATCGACTTTGTAGATGCAGTCGAAACTGGAAGTGCTGGGTCCGGTGACGAACATATCGCCGTGGGGGCCAAAGGCAATGTGGTAAGCGGAGACGCTCGGCTCCAGTGTCGCGAAGACAAAAATCTGCCGGTCACGCGCGATCTTAAAGATAGTTCCGCTGCGATCGCCGACGTAGAGATTCTCGGCGGCGTCGAAGGCAATACCAGTTGCGATGCCCATGCCTTCGGCGTAGGTGGACATGGTGCCGTTGGGCGCGACTTTGTATACGGCTTCGTCGTGCCGCGACGAGACGTACATTTGCCCTTCCCGATCAAAGGCAATTGACGTGGCGTTCATCATGTCGCTGAGGAACGGCTTCTTGTTGTAGTTCGTATCGATTTTGAAAATCGAAACGGGAACTTTTTGGCCGCGCGACCCGGAGAAAGTTACGTAGATGTTGCCTTCGCGGTCGATCGCAGGATTGGTGACGGGATGGAGATCGTCAGCCACGGGAACAGCAACCTTGATCGAGTGAGGATTACTGACGTGCCCGTTCGCGCCTCCATTCGTGCTCACTGATACTGGGCCCGACGCCGCTCCTTCAGGCACTCGGGCGACTACGAAATCGTCGGAGCTGATGAGTACGGAGCCCTCGACGTCGCCAAAGTGCACGCTGGGGCGCCGCAACTCGGCGGGACGCAGGCCTTTTCCAACGATGCGAATGTCGCCTCCAGGCAAAGCGCAAGTGGGTGCCACGGCTTCGATGTGCGGCTTGCCATCGACGCTTTTTTTACCCAGGAGACGATCAGAAATGCTCATTTAATTTATTCCACTTCGAGTTCGTGCTACTTCATTAGAGGGCCAAAGTGCAACAAGAGATGCATGACGATCAAGGCGTAGAGTCCAGCGCCGAGGTCGTCGACGACGATGCCAGTGCCTTCGGGCAGCCGTTCCAATCGCCGGATGGGAAACGGCTTCCACATATCGAAGACACGGAAAAGTATAAAGCCCGCGAGGAAGGTTTTCCACGCCAGGGGGACGGCGATGAGCGCAACGAGCTGTCCGGCGACTTCATCGATGACGACAAATTGCGGGTCTTTCGAATTAGCGGCGCGTGCGACCAGGGTCGCGGCGGGAATGCCGATGAGCGTGACGGCGGCTGCTGCGATGATCGTAGCCGAGGTGCGGGTCGTGATTGGGATGCGCGAGCATGCGGCTGCCCATAGGAGCACGGTTGCTAGGGATCCCCATGTGCCTGGGCCGGGCTTGAGACGGCCAATGCCGAAGAAGGTGGCGGCCAGAGTGGCCCATAGGGGAGCGCGGGGGCGAGACGCCCCCGCGACAGCCGGCGGGACGCCGGCGCCATGATCGGACGCTGCGCGGGTGAGGGGATCGGGCGAGTCCATAAATGTGTTAGGGGATTGTAGCGCCGCCGTCCTCGGCGGCTGTCGCGCGGGCGTCCCGCCCGCGCACCCACACCCACTGCCAGTTCTTGAGGTTCGCTTTCGCGGGATTGTCTGCCACATAGCGAATGGACCGTTCGAATTCCTCTTCATTTCGAATGAGGTGGTCGTAATACTCACGCTGCCAGAAGATGCCGTGCGATCCCAGAATCTGCATGGCTCGTTTGGCGCTAAATGATTTCCAGGAATGTAACACCGTCGCTAGTGTCTCTCCTGGGAATACGCGTGCTATGACATGGACATGGTTGGGCATGATGCACCACGCAAAGAGCCGATAGCGTGTCTCATCAAAGTGGAGAAGAGAATTCGCCACTGCCTCTGCAATGGCGAAATTTCGCAAATGACAAGCACCGGCCCCGCTGTCGAGAAAACTTTCGATCACTGGAGTGGAGAGGTGCAGGATTTTGTGGCGCTCGTCTGAGGTTAGCTCTCGTCCGAGTTGCGCCGCCGTTGCGATTATTGATTTCCGCTCAGATTCGACGCGTTCGAGAACAGATTGTGGCAGCGAATCGGCTAGCCGGAATGTTATGAAGTAAGTGGCGCTGTCTTTTTCCCAGTGAGGAAGTCGGCCCCGATTGCGGATTGTGACTTCTCCGAAGCGGGGGCGAGACGCCCCCGCGACAGCCGGCGGGACGCCGGCGCTACAGTCGGACGGTGCGCGTTTTGGTGGCGGATCGGTTGCGGGTTGGGGAACGGGATTCATGGTTCTTCTTCGTCGGTGTCTTGACGGATCGCTTCTTCGGCATCGTCGACGGGCGATGAAATCACGTATCCGCCGCTCGCCCATTTGCCTAGATCGATGAGGCGGCAGCGATCGCTGCAGAAAGGGAAGTCAGCGTCGGAGGTCTTCGTTGGCTTCTTGCAGATCGGGCAGCGGAGCTTGATTGTGCGTTTGCGTGGCATATAGAGATTGCAGAGGTCAGAAGTTAGATTGCAGAGGTGAGAGCACTTCTGATCGAGGTGGTTTTCACTTCTGCAATCTAACCTCTGCCCTCTGACTTAAAGAATTTCCGCTACCAAATCATAATCGTGCGCGGCCGTGATGCGGCAACGATAGAATTCGCCCTCTTTTGGCTCGCCGCCCTCGGGATAATCGTTCACGAAGACCGTTCCGTCGATCTCGGGCGCGTGCATGGCGGTGCGGCCTTCGAGCAGCAGATCGGACTCGGCGGAAGGACCTTCCACCAGCAGATCCACTTCGTGGCCGATCAGGGCCCTCTTTTTCGTGCGACTGATTTTCTTCTGGAGCGACATTAGCGATTTGCGGCGGCTTTCGATCTCGCGCGCGGAAAGCTTTTTGTCGTTGTCAAGAGCGAAGGCCCCAGCACCTTCCTGGTCGGAGTAGCCAAAGGCGCCCATCCAATCGAAAGCTGCCTCTTTGACGAAGCCGCAAAGTTCGTCGAATTCTTTCTCAGTTTCGCCGGGGAAGCCGACGATGAAGGAAGTCCGTAGGGTGACGCCAGGAATTTCGCGGCGCATTTTTTCAATTGAGCGCAGGAATATGTCTGTTCCACCGCCCCGCTTCATGCGTTTCAAAACCGTCGCGGACGCGTGCTGCAGCGGTATGTCGATGTAGGAACAAATATTGTCATGGGCGGCGATGGTCGCTAGCAGGCGTCCCGTAATTTTGTTGGGATAAGCGTAGAGGAAGCGAATCCACCGGAGGCCCTCGACGCTGGCCAGTTTTTCCAGCAGGAGCGCCAAGCCGTCTTTCAATCCGAGATCCTCGCCGTAACAGGTGGTGTCCTGTCCGATGAGGGTAATTTCGCGTACTCCGGATTGCGCCAATCGCTCGGCTTCGGCGATCACAGATTCGAAGCGGCGCGAGCGAAATTGGCCTCGAAGCTGCGGAATGATGCAGAAGCTGCATGGATGATCGCAACCCTCGGCAATCTTGATGTAAGCCGAATGTCGCGGGGTGGTCAGGATGCGGGGCGTGTGGTCGTCATAGAGGTAGTTGGGCAGATCGGCGACAGCGCCGTGCCATGAATCGCGCGCGAAACGGCCTTGTTCGCGGCGATGATCGCCCTCGGGACGGGAGGTCAGGATATTAAATGGTGATGAGGCTGGCGGCGCCTGTGCCAGGCCGGCAGCGGCGAGAATCTTGTCTAGTTCGCCGGTGCCGACTACCGCGTCCACTTCGGGAATGTTCTTTCGAATCTCGTCATGAAAGCGCTCGACCAGGCAACCGGCTACCACCAGCCGCTTTGCCTTGCCTCCCGTCTTGTGACGGGCCATTTCGAGGATGGTATCGATGGATTCCTGTTGCGCGCTTCCTATGAAGGAGCAGGTGTTGACGACGATAACGTCGGCATCCGCGGCATTGGGGGTGAGTTCGGCACGGGCCTGCGCCAACATGCCCATCATCACCTCGCTGTCTACGAGGTTTTTCGGGCAGCCGAGGCTTACAAAACCTACCTTGGCCGGAGCTGCGAGCCCCGAGATCGCGGAAATGCTTTTCTTTACGGGCATTGGGATAAAGCGATAACGATATTGGCGGTTAGTAGCGGCTGGAAACGGGCCTTGTCAATTCTAGCATCCAACCGCTTTCGTCACTGCCCGCCGGGTCGGGGAATCGAGCACCATGCAGGGTACACTATGTTTTCTGACGATCGTTTTCTACGGATCGTTTTTCTGCCGATCAGGGCGACCCGTGCTAAGCTTATCGAAACAAAAATACATCTTTCAAGACTCCGGAGGAGAGATGTTGGCCAAGCGCCTCGCAGTTCTGGTAGTTCCAGTTTTAATTTTGGCGTCCAGTGCGTGGGCGCAGAAAAATGAGATTTCCGTCACGGCGGGGAAATTCTTCGTCAGCACCCAAACGGTGCCGAGCAGCGGGGATCCGATTCACTTTGGAAACCCGGCGAGTTTGACCGTGGATTACAGCCGCCTTCTCCTCACCCGTAAGATTTTCGGAATAAGCGCTGAGATCCCGGTTGCGATTCTTCCGAAGATGGATTTGAACTATTATCCCGGCAAGATTCCCAAGGACATCGGCGCGATATTTGCCACTCCCTCGATTCGGTTGAATATTTTTGCCGGCGACTCGGTGACTCCGTGGGTTAGCGCCGGCGGCGGATATGGCCGCTTCTGGGAATCTTCGTCACTCTATTACTACGGAACAAATCCCGGACCCACCGGCACCAACACGGGCGTGGTGCAGGCTGGAGCAGGCTTGGATGTTTGGTTTTGGCACCGTTGGGGAGCACGCTTCGAAGCGCGTGATTTTTATTCGGGGGTTCCGAATCTGGATGTCGATACCGGACGAAGCCGCCAGCACAATTATTACGTCGGTGCCGGAGTCATGCACCGCTTCTAGCCGACGGCTACGTGGTTGGTCGGCGTGCTCGATTCCGTGGTTTCGCCGGTCGTGATCTCCTGGAAAAGATCTGGCAGGGTTGCCGCGTCATTCGTTGAGCGGCCAAAGCGCGCCGATTCGTAGGCGCGCGTAAACTTTGCGACTTTCCTCTGCAGTGTTGCTTCCTGTATCGCTCCGACAAAATCAAGCGGCGTTTGCGACGGCGACTTGCGCCAGCCCATTCGCGCCATGCGACTCACCATACGGTCATACCAAAGCGCAGCCGATTCGCGCGGCGCGTTTGCGGGGTGCGTACGCAGGCGATGCTCGCGCAGGCCCCTAAGCAAGCGTCGAAGATTGAGCAGCGTTATGAACACTCCGGCGAACGCGACTGCCCCGCCCAGCCAGTGCAAAGGAAAGTCGGATATATGCCGATGCACGTGCCGGGCCGATCGCAGAAGGGCGCGATGCTCCCGTCCCAGCCATTCGCGAATTCCTTCAAAGAATTGGCGGGTGTTGGTAGCCGCGGTCCGTCCCAAGCTGCGCTGATGGCTGACGTCGTAATTGACAATCCATTCTCGCCAGAACGATGCGGCTGCGTCGACATACAACTGCATACGCGACCAACCGGTTCGTGTCGGAACGCTTCCCGCGGGAGTAGGGTCAAAGCTGACCCAGCCTGATCCGGGGAAGTAAGCCTCAACCCACGAATGAGCGTCGCTGGCGCGTACCACGTATTGCCCGGTGAGGTCGTTAAACTCACCGCCGCGAAATCCGGTGACGATGCGTGACGGAATTCGCAAAGAGCGGAGCATCACGGCCATGGAACTGGCGAAATATTCGCAGTGACCTTTCTTTCTCTCGAACAGGAAATAGGCCAGGGGATCGGATGGGAGAGTGCTCGGCAGTTCGAGCGTGTAGCCGAAGTGGGTGGAGAGGTAGCGCTCCATGGCGACGGCTTTATCGTAGTTGCTGGGAGCGGTCGCGGTAATGTTCTCCGCCAACTTCGCGATGCGGGGATCGAGCGTTGGCAATTTTAAATATTGTTCCATGCCGCGAGGCGGCAGGTTGGCGGCGAGGCGAAGGTCGTCGCTGTCAGGTTCGGTCAGGAGGGACTCTGCGTCGTAACGACTGATGGGATGATCGGCATCGAGATCATAGACCGAGCCGCCGCTATCCATGCTCACCTGGCGGAAATTTCCGGTGAGACTCTGAGCTCTCTCGGCTAGAAAAAAAACGTTGGTTCCCAGCGGCTCCATTAAGACGCGATAGCGAATCGTGCGGCGAGGGAGCGCGTTACGCGTGGCGACGAAGGGGGCGAGCCGATAGCTGCCCTCGCTCGAGGGGCGGAGCGGGGTTTGTTCGTAAGAATTCGTCCAGGTTTTGCCGTCAAAGTTACTGAGCGCGATTCCGCGCCATTTGAGGTCGTAAGCGCCCTGCATATCGTCCCGAATTTCGATGTGCATCACGACGGCACGGGATTGCTGAATCTGGCCGATGCGTCCCAGTTGCACGCGATCGCTGAAGCCAGTGGATACGTCGCTGGTGGGAGCGTAGGCGCTGAGATAACGGGAGGAAACTCTGGGGAGGAAGAAGAAAATCAGAAAGCTCCCGGCCAGAACCATCAACATGAGAGCCGGCGCGATGGAGAGCAGGGCGTAGGCCATGCGCTGGTTGGAGGAGGCCACGCTGACTGCTGCGGCGGCTCCGCGGGCGCCAGTGAGTGGTTCGTTGGCCTGGGTAGGCTCTTCAGAGAGCGAGTGCCGCATCTCCATCAACACAAAAGTGATGATCGCGACCAGCAGGAAAATGGCAAAAGAAAAGAGGAAGACGCTGCCGACCGTAAGCACGCTTGCGGCCAGCACCATGCCAAAGGAAAGTGCGGCGAGCATGTAGTGGTCGCGCGTTCGCCGGAGCGAAAACAGACGGACGACCATGACAAAAAGTGCAAGGTGAACCGTTGCGCCGAGAAAACCGCGGGAAACGAAAAAGTAGTCTATGAGGTAAACGAATACATAAAGGAGTGTGAGGACGTTCGTCCATTGTTCGGAGATGACAGATTCGCGCTGGGTCACCAGTTGAAATCCGCGAAGAATAAGGGCCAAGCCAACCAGCGTCACTGCCGGCAGATCAAGGCCGCCGGTCGAAGCCAGAACGCCGAAGCCAGTGAGCACCAGGAGATAAAGCGCCACGGTAAAGTAGCGTTCGATCGCCCTGGACGTGGTCATTGCGCTCGCGTTGATGGAGGCTTGGGTCACTAACACCTATTGTTGGCGAAACTGGCGCGGAAGGGAAGTGTCGGGGGTAACAAGATGAGGCCGATTGCCTCGGAGAAAGGCTGGCGCGACGACCTCTTGCGATTTGTTTACAATGCTTCCCCATGGACTACCTTCTGAAAACTGAACCGACCGTATATTCGTTTGCCGATCTCGAACGCGATAAGACGACGATCTGGGATGGCGTGACCAATCCAGCGGCCGTGAGGCATCTGCGCGAGATGAAGCCGGGAGAGCGGCTGGTGATCTATCACACCGGCGAAGAGAAGAGCGCCGTGGGAACAGCAGCCGTGGTGTCGGTGAATGCCAGCGATCCAAAGACGCCGCTGGTAAAGATTAAAGTGGGGAAGCCGGTCGCGAAGCCGAGGACGCTGGCGGAAATAAAAGCGCGGGCGGCGTTTGCCGATTCTCCGCTGGTGCGGCAAGGGCGGCTGAGCGTTGTCCCGCTGACGGCGGCGCAATATAGCTGGCTGGCGGGGGAGTAGACAATTGGGAACACTTTCCTTATGGCCGGAGTAAGCGCTCCGAGCAATCGGGCTCGGGGCAGGCGTAGGTCACGTGATTACGCTGGCGGTCGAGGCTGATGATGAACATAGGACGCCCGTGACGATCGCACGAGGGCTGATCGGGCGCCAGTTGGGGAGCTTCTCCTCGCTTCGGTGTGGTGTAACCCACGCGCTCGCCGAAGCAGCGATGACAAAATTTGTCAGTGCAGCGAAAGAATTCGATGGAATAGTCGGCATTGTAAGGAGCTAATACGGGCTCCATGGTGCGGTAATGCTGGTCGCAAAGGGGCAGAATGTCCGTCCGCATGCGTTGCGAGTTTAGCATCTGTAATGCTGATTGAGTACGTAACTGGGATGGTCATCTTGACTGCCCGGCCACGCGCTTTACAAATCCCTACTGACTCTATGCAAACCTTTACCCGCGAGCCGATATCGTTTTTGAAGCATTGAGGTCTAACGGTTCGAGAGCGAGTTTCACACAAAATGCGCACAAGTCGTCAGCTCCAGGGGCTCTCGCAGGAGACCGACAATGCCGAATCAAGACCACTGCCGTCGAAACGTTTCGGCCACAGCCCATGTTGAAATTCTGGCCGCCACTGGGGCGAAGCGAATTATCGCAATCTCCTCGATTTTCATCCTAACCTTCACTTGCTTCGCTCAAGATCAAGCTACCTCCCCGGTGCCGCCGGCTGACTCGGCCGGTGTGGCGCAACCTCAAGCTGAGTTCATCACCATCCCCGCGAGCACGAGATTGGCGCTCGTCTTGACGAATCCAGTATCGACCAACACCATGCATCGTGGAGATGTGGTTTATGCGCAAACTACCGCGCCGGTTATTGTCGGCGACCGCACCGTGATTCCAGCGGGCATTTTTGTGCAGGGAAAACTCGAGAAGCTCAGCCGCAACGGCAGCCGTGCTGAGATGCAGATGTCTTCTGCTGCGGTGGTGTTTCCTAGCGGCTACATTGTCGATCTCGTTGGGCCGCTGAACGTGGAAAGCGATGAGGGGACGGCATGGAGAAATCCGAGCACCGCGGCGAGAACCGGAGCGATCATTGCGCCGATAGCTGGAGGCGGTCTGGGCGCGCTCATTGGCAGCGCCGTTCACACCACGCAGAGCACGACCCTGGGCGGGACGACGCTTACACAGAGTACGCCAAAAGGTTTAGCGATCGGCAGCATGGTTGGATTGGCTGTCGGCGGCGCGGTGTCATTCGCCATTCTGCTGAACAGTCGCCACTTCTTCGTAGACGTGGGCTCGCCCATGGAGATGACACTTACGCAGCCGCTAACATTGTCCGGGAGCCGGGTCGCCGATGCGGTTCGACAGGCTCAGGAGCACCCGGTTGCCACACCGACAGCTGCTCCACGACCTTTGCCATATCCATACTATGATCGCGGAATATGTTTCACGCCGGGCAGTCCCGGAACGCCACCGACAGTTATTCCAGGAACGCCGCCGATCGGAGATAACCCTGGCACGCCCGCCACGGTTATCCCTGGCACGCCAGGGACGCCGGGCACACCGTATCCGTGTCGGTAGCTGGGGCGGAGAGCCGCGAGTGGGAATTTGTTCAGGAAATAATCTTGCGTAACTCGCGGCGCAGAATCTTTCCCGACGGTGTGCGCGGGACCGCATCTACAAAGTGAATCTCGCGGGGTTGCTTGTGGTGGGCGAGACGATCGGCGACATAACCGCGAAGCTGTTGGTCGAGCGCTTCTGAGGCCGCGAAGCCTTCGCGGAGCACGACAAAGGCGCAGGGAATTTCTCCGGCGGCGAGGTCGGGTTTGGCGACGACACCGCAGTCACGAACGGCAGCATGCTCGAGCAGAACCGATTCGACCTCGGCCGGGGCGACTGGGAATCCTTTGTACTTGATCATTTCTTTACTGCGATCGAGGACGTAATAGAAGCCCTCGGCATCGCGGCGGACGACATCGCCGGAAAAATACCAGCCATCGCGGAGGACGGCAGCGGTCGCTTGCGGCTCCTTCCAGTATCCCATCATGATTTGGGGACCACGCATAACGAGTTCGCCAGGTTCGCCCTGCGCGACCTCCTGACCGTCGATATTTTTGTCGGTGACATCGAGGATGCGGCAATCGGTTAGCGCCACTGGCTGTCCAATTGAAGCGGGACGATACATTTCGGGGGTGATATAGCCGACGTGCGTTACGGGCGAAGCTTCCGTCATCCCGTATCCCTGACTGACGAGGATGCCGGTGAGATCGGTAAGGCGCCGGGCAAGATCGGGGGCGAGCGGCGCAGCGCCGGACTTGACCCAACCGACTTTGTGCTGCTTAGGAAAAATTCCAGCGTCGGCGGCCTGGCAAATGGCGTTGATGGCGGGAGGCACGAGGGGCATCATGGTGACGCCTTCGTCGATCAGAAGCGCGCACAATTTTTGCACGTCGAAGCGCGGCATAAGAACCAGCGTCGAGCCAAGGGCCAGTGAAAGTGTCAATGCTACGGTTAGTCCATAAATATGGTAGAGAGGGAGGATGCAAAGCATGACGGTATCGGGCGTGAGGGGCGCGGCATTTGGGCCGATGGTCTGATAGACATTGGCGACAAGGTTGTAGTGTGAGAGCATGACGCCCTTGGGCAATCCGGTGGTGCCGCTGGAATAGGGAAGAGCGGCGACGGTTTCTTGCGGACTTTGAGCGACAGCTGGAAATTTGGCCGAGGTCGGGCGCAGCAGACTGGTGAAGTTTTCACAGCCAGGGCGTTCGCTGCGGGTAGTGAAGACGCGGCGCAGGGCGGGGAGTCCCGCAAGGTTTACATTTTCGAGGAGTGGGGCGTCGGTGACGACAAAAACTGCGCCGGAGTTTTCCAGTTGATAACGAATTTCGCGCTCGCGGTAGGAGGGATTCAGCAGCGTGGGAAGGCCTCCGGCGAGCGTGACGGCGTGGTAGGTGATGGCGAACTCCCAGGAGTTGGGTAGAAAAATGGCGACTACTTCTCCGGGAGCGAGTCCCGCGGAGATCAGGCCGCGGGCCACTGATTCGACGAGGCAGCCATACTCGGCGAAAGTGAGGCGGCGGGCGCAGGAGGTATCGACGAGAGCCGTCTTATCGCCATTTCGGCGGCAACTGTCTAGAACAATATCGTGGACAAAAAGGCCGGTCGGATCGGCGTAAAGCTGGGTGCGAAGCATCGGGGAAGATTGTAGTGGCAGTGGGTCGAAGTTGAAAGCGGATCAGCGTTCAGGCGCTCAATTTGCGGAGGAATTCCTGTTCGTCCATGCGGTATTTGAAAGCTTTGCGGCCGTTGATAAAGACGACAGGCACTTCGTCGGTATATTGACGGCGGATTTCGGCGTCGGAATCGACATCGATTTCGCGCCACGTGAAACCGCCGCGCTTGTGCAGTTTGACGAGACTCTCCTTGACGATCTCGCAGAGATGACATCCCTTGCGGGAATAGACGATGACCTCGCGGGGCTGCGTCATGCGAGGCAGTGTAGCAGCTTGGGGCAGGCCTTTCCAAGATCGTTGAGATCGTTGAGACGCCCGGAAGTCTCGCCATGACTCTGAAGGCATGCGGGCGCCCTTCGTGAACCTTGGTGACCTCTGTGGTTAATGGCTTTGCGAATTCGCGTAGAATTTCGGGATGACAAGGAACCAAGGCAGACTCTCTGGCAAGACATTGTTAGTTACGGGGGCGGCGAAGCGCCTTGGACGTGCGATTGCTTTGGCGGCGGCAGAGAATGGCGCCGACGTGGCGATTACTTTTCGCGAGTCAGAGCGCGAGGCGCGAGTTGTGGTCGAAGACCTGGCGCGATTGGGAGTTCAGGCTCTGGCCGTGCGTTGCGACGTGACGGATGAGCAGAGCGTCCGCGAAATGGTAAAGGAAGTGGCGGGCGAATTCGGCGGAATCGACGTTTTGGTGAACAATGCCGCGAACTACGAGACGGCGGATTTCGAAAAAATCACGGTGGCGCAGTGGGACGCGATTTTTGCCTCGAACACGCGCGGGCCTTTTCTGGTGTCGCGGGAGGCGGTGCCATATTTGAAAAAGCGCAAAGGGCACATCATTAATATGGGATCGCTCGGCGGCCTGCGTCCGTGGGCGACCCATGCGCACTATTGCTCATCAAAAGCGGCGGTCCACATGCTGACGAAAGTGATGGCCAAGGCGCTCGCGCCGGAGATTGCGGTGAATGCGATTGCTCCCGGAATGATCGATTTGGGAGAGAAAGCCGCGGCAGCCTTCATGAAGAGAATGTCTAAGCAAACAGCGATGCGACGGAATGGAACGGCATCCGATGTCGCCGCGGCAGTGATGTTCTTTGTTTCCGCTCCCCACTTTATTACTGGTCAGGTTCTCGCGGTGGATGGCGGGCTGGGACTCTGAGGGTTACTGGCATCTGCGCTGAATATTGGCGCGCCGCGATTTGTTTCCTGGCGAATCTTCGCGTATCGTTCCTCTTCGACGCTACTCATCTCTAGGACACGATCCAATCTATGACACGATTCATGCGGAATGCGAGTGTCTTGCTTTTTGCCTTCGTGCTGGCAATTTCACTGGTTGTTGAAACGTCCGCCCAAGATCGACCCGAGGAGGGGGGGCACGAACTCCAGGTTTGGACGGGCGGCGGGCACTCGGTTCCGGGCGGCACCAGCGATACCAACGTATGGAACGCAGGGGTTCGCTATGGATGGATTCTGACGCAGCCCCACTTGCCGGGTTTTTTCAGTGGACGCTTCGAACTGGCGGTGGATGCTGTGCCCGCGTTCGTTGTCTTTCAGCGGGCAAACACGGCGTACGGGGCGGGAGTGGACCCCGTTGGATTCAAATGGATTTTTGCCACGCGCGGCCACGTCGCTCCGTTTGTCGAGCTAAACGGCGGAGTTCTTTTTACCACACACAATGTTCCGACTGGCACTTCGACAATTAATTTCACACCCGGCGCGGCGTTTGGCATGTATGTTTTTGGGGATCATGCGTGGTCAGTCGACGTTCGCTATCTGCACATTTCGAATGCTGGGCTTACGGTGCCGAACCCCGGCGTGAATACGGTGGAGTTGCGTTTGGGATTTGGGAAATTTTTCGGCAAGAAGTAACTGCGTACGTAGCAACGTGACAAGGCTCCTCTGACCTCTTGATTTGTAGCGAACCCTACGAACTAACGTTGACGGGAGAACTCCGCAGAAGACTGCCGCGGTTCGGCACGGCGTCCGCAGCACGGTCCGGGCGGGATCGGTGCGCCGTGCGGGCAGGTGAGCGGATGATTCAGGAAAGCGCAGATTTTGTCGGTGGCTTCCGGCGAAAGGATGTGTTCAAACTTGCAAGCCTGCTGCTCGATTTCAGTTTCGCTATCCATGGCGAGGGAATCGGTGAAGAGGCGCTCGGCCAGGCGATGGCGACGGATAATGTCGGCGGCGCGCTGGTAGCCGCGCGGAGTAAGCTCGACGATTGAAGATCCGTCACCCGTGGAAAAGCCTGTCGGCTTTAACGCGTCGTGACAGGGATTGACGAAGGGCTTGTGATCGTGGGTTTCGGGCGGATGCGGGCGCGTCACTACCAGCCCCATAGAGGCCATTTTTTCTATCGCGATTGAGACTGGCAAAGCGCCGTGAACTTCCATCCTGCCGATTTCGGCGAGTTGGCCGTTTTCTTCCAAGGCAAATAATTCTTCGAGCACTTCGTCGAACTGCTCATCGTCGGCCATGGAGAAAACTTCCTGGGCGGCGATTTTGCCGTGATGCAATTCGACGCGGCGGTCGGCCAAACGAGCTACCACTGGATCGTGTGTCACCATGACAATGGTGCGGCCTTGTTGATGAAGTTCACGCAGCAAACGCAGAACGATTTCTTCATTGACAGCATCGAGGTTGCCGGTGGGTTCGTCGGCCAGCACGATCTTCGGATCGTTGATGAGCGCGCGAGCGATACAGACACGCTGCTGCTCGCCTCCGGAAAGCTGCGAAGGCAAGTGTCCAGCGCGATCTTTTAGGCCAACACGGTCGAGTGCTTCGAGTGCTTCTTTTTCGTCGGTCATGCTGTGGAAGTATTGCGCGAGCATGACGTTCTCCACAGCGCTGAGATAAGGAATCATGTGGAACTGCTGGAAGACGAAGCCGATGATTTCTGCGCGAACATGGTTCAGCTCGGAGGCGTTGAGGCTGGCGACGTTTTGTCCGTCGAGCCAGATCTCGCCGCTGGTGGGGCGATCGAGGCATCCGATGAGATTGACCATGGTGCTCTTGCCGGAGCCAGAAGGGCCCATCATCGCGACCCACTCGCCCGGCGCGATGGCGAGAGAAATGTCATCGAGCGCCTTTATCAGGCCGCCGTTATTCTCTTCCGCTCTCGCGGGATAACTCTTGGTGACATTGTTGAGTCGAATCATTCGAATCCCACCTTCTACTCTCCCCTCAAAATGATAGCCGGTTGCACGCGCCGCAGCAGCGCAATTGGTAGTATCGCCGAGAACAGAGCGATGGCGACGCTGCCTGCCAAGATGTATGGAAAAACGCTGAACCGGGGTACGACGGGTGCATGAAAATTGACGCGGCCGATCCAGGCGGCGACGCCGATACCGATGAAAAAGCCAAAGATTGCGCCGATCGCGCCTAACGCCGCAGCTTCGGCGGCAAAGAATCCATCGACCAGGCGTTCGGAAGCGCCCAGAGCTTTCATGATAGCGAAGTCGCGACGACGATCGAAGACCCACCCCATCAGCGTCGCGAGCACGCAGAGGGCAGAGGTTAGAACAACCAGTGTAGCGGAGGCATACAAAGTCGCCCGCGTTTTGTTGAGCACGTTGGCTTCGCCCTCCATGATCTGGCGGACGGGGCGGACGTTGGCCGAGGGCAGAAGCTGAGCCAGTTGGCGGATTGATGCATCGACTTCGGAGGCAGTTCCGTTAGCAGCGACTTCGATGGTGGAAGGGCTAATGCCGGTCCAGTTCTGAAATTCCGATTGATCGAGATAGATGCGACTGTCTTCGCCGGCACCGGTTTGGAGCAGGCCGGCGGGAGTGAGTTGGATGGTCTTGCCCTGAAACGTAAGGTCGAACGGCTGACGATTGGCGCTGACTACGGTCGCAGCCCGCATTCCAACCAGCGCGTCATCGGGTGCCTCCGGCCAATGGCTCACCTTCCACCAGTGGTTGAGCTGGCGAGCTCGGGTAAAATCGGTGCCGACTACGACAACGGATTGCCCATCTTTCGTGCGCGCTACGGCGTATGAAAAAGGAACGGCGAGCGTTTTTGCGCCTAAGACAGATTCGACTTGATTCAGCGCGTCGGCGGGGAGCGTCTGGCCGTCTTTAGCGACAATGACTACGTTGGCGCCATAGTTTCGGAATTCACTGCGCAGCTTGGCTTGCACATCGACGTACAGGTTCATCATTGCGGTGGCGACTGCGGCCGCAACAATCATGGCGAGCAGTGCCGAAGCGGCCCGTCTGCGGCGAAGGACGGCGGCGCGCAGCAACATGCGAGCGAACATGGAGACATGCGGGGCGGAGCTTCGGCGATCAGCAACCTGCTTCGACGTGAGGAGCACCTCTGAGGTAGAGCTCATCCTTCACCTCGCAACGCGAAGACGGGATCGAATTTCACGGCGCGGCGGATGGCAGCGGCGCTTCCAGCAAAGGTCACGAAGACAGCGATGGCGAGAATGACAGGGAAGAGAACTGGCTCGATCGAAATTTGCGAACTGAAAATCGAGCGGCCGATCTGGCGTGCCAGCAGCGCGCCGACTGTGAAGCCGGCGATGCCGCCGACTAGGGCGAGCAGTAGTGCCTCGGCAAAGAAAATCGCGGAGACTGCGAGATTGCCGGCGCCCAGGGCTTTCATCAAGCCGACTTCGACGCGACGTTCATAAATCGCCGTGGCCATGGCGGCCGATACCGCGAGCGCGGACGCAAATAGCGCGGCAAATGTGATGAGCAACATCAGTCCCTTGATGCGCGCAAGGACCGTGCCTTCGTTTTGCGCGACCTGGCGAATCTGCTCGGCGTGGGAATGGGGAATGACTTCCTGCAACTGGTAGGCGATCGACTCCACGTAGGGTGAGCAGTACCAGCGGTCGTAAACTTCGGGCGTCATCGTTTTGGGATCACGCGCGGAAAGCGCGTCGGGAGGCTTGGTCAGCGCGCTGACGTAGACGCGGCGCACAGCGCCGGGCTTGCCGAGAAGTTGCTGCGCCAACGCTAGCGGGGCGACGATCTGATCGTCTTCCTCGCCGCCGGTCGAAAGAATGCCTGCGATCTTGAGTTGGTGGCCAGAAACATTAAGCATGTCGCCGGGTTTCTTGCCGAGTTTGGCCGCTAGGCGCTCGCCCAGCAGGATGTCTTGAGAATTGTCATCCGGCCATCCGCAGGCAACTGGCGAGTTTTCGACTCGCCCTGGACGGGCGAGGCGCCCGTCCCTACACGAGCCTTCCACTTTCCACCACGGGTGCGTCATTCGCACGCCGGTGGTGAAATCTTCTTTGCCGAATCGTAGGGCTCTGTTGAAGTAAGTTCCCAGCAGCGTAACGTCTTGCGCGTCGCCTGCGATTTTCACGGTGACGGGCAGCATCGGCGAGAAGCCGACAATGTTGTGGTGCCAGAAGGTGCCGCGGATTTTGGGTAGGTCTGCTTCGTTGAGGAACGCGCCGTCGCTCGGCGGTTTGAGGTTGACGCCTCCCACTTCCACGTCCAGCGTGTCTTCCTGCGGCGTAATCACCAGATTGGCGCCATAGCTGCGCAGTTCGCGATTGATTTTGTCACCGATGTCGGTCGCGACAGCAATCATCGCTGTCGCGACGGCCACGCCCAAAGTGATCGCGATGCCAGCGAGAAGTTTACGGCGGGGCTGGTGGCGAAACGATTCGTAGACGAGGCGGGGGAACATTATTTCTGCTCGAAGTAGTGCCGACCGGCTGCGATGTCGGCTTCGGAAACAATGACCGCATCGTCGGTGACCTGCGCTTTTAGCGGAATCGGATTGCATCCGCCGGGCATGCCGACCGATTGTGGATTAATGGGCGCGGCGCAATTTTTGCAAACGACTCCGTTTGCGCCTTTGTAAAAGCCGACCGCGCCGCAGATTTCGCAGGCATCGAGCAGAGTGGCAATTTTTCCGTCGGGCTTCTGGTAGAGCCAGAAGCGCACTTCAACGCCGCCTTCTTTGGCTTCGAAGCGATGAAGTTCGCCGTCGTAAACCTCTTTCAACGGGATTGAGACTTTTCCGTCGACGAAGGTCACTTCGGTGGCTGGCGAAAGCGCGCTGGCGCTCTTCTCGTAGATGAAGCTAGCGGTGACCATCACGATGAAGGCGAAGGAGAAGATGTAGACCGAGGCCATCCAGAGACGCTCGCGGCGGGCCGTCCAGAGGGCTTTGCGGCGCGCTGCTCCCGCTTCGGGGAGCGCGACCGGTTGGCGGCTTTTCATCTCAAAAAGCACCATAAGCGCCGCCAAAGCGAGAATGGTGATAAAGAAAAAGAAGTCGTTACGCACGATGGGGCCGATGATGGCCATTTCCTGGCGAGAGGAAGGAAGCACGCCATTCTCGGAGAGTTCGTGCAGGCCGGAAATCACGAGCTGCCCAGCCACCAGGAAAAGAATCGCAGTGGTGACCTTGAAGAATTTCTGGAGATTGATCTTGACGCTGCCTTTGACGAACATCACGCCAAACAGGATCGCGACGGCGATCCCCATGACGGTGCCGATGAAGCTCATCAGTTCGCTGGAGTTGAGAGTTACGGCCGAGAGAATGAGAACGGTTTCGGCGCCCTCGCGCAGCACCATGAGAAAGACGAAGGCGAAGAGGCCGATCCAGGCGTCGCCGCGGGCGAACAGGCCGACTTTGCTTTCGATTTCGCCTTTGAGTTTGCGTCCGGTCTTCATCATGAAGACGATCATGGTCACGACGAAGACGGCGGCGACCAGCATGACCCAGCCTTCGAAGATGTCTTCATTTAGCTTGAAACGGGAGAGCACTACGGCGACGCCGATCGATCCGACGAAAGCGGCGGCCAGCGCGGCGTAGACCGATTTGCGCAGATCGTTGCGTCCGATCTTGGCGAGATAGGCGAGCGTGATGCCGACGATCAGAGCGGCTTCGACGCCTTCGCGGAGGGTAATAATGAATGCCTGGAGCATAGAAAATTAGCGCTTTCTAATTGAAAATGAATTTCAATTTCAATATCAATAGGATACGGTTTCAGGCAGGGGCAGTCAACGCAACGAATCACGAATCGCTGTGATTTGCATCACATGGGGGTTTAGGGCATTGAATGGGGCTTTGCAGGCGCTAGTTAGCGGCGATTGATAAACGCGCTGGAAGCGGAACGGGCCGCCTCCCTGGTGTTGATCGTCGCCGTTTTTCGCCATCCATACGCTGTCGAATCGCATCCATGGTCTTCCAGTATTCATCAATTTCCGAGCGGCCGCGCTTTGAGAGGCTGACGGTTGTTCGCATTTTCTTGTCAATGATTTCTTTTGTGATAACCACCAGTCCTGCCTGGTCGAGATTGGTCAGTTGCACCGACAGATTTCCCTTGCTTAGGCCGGTAGCGGTTTGCACGAAAACAAAGTCGGCGGAAGCGCAAGAAGAGAGCACCACCAGGATCGCTAGTCGAGCCGGTTCGTGGATGAGCCGGTTGGGGAGTACGATGGCGTTGTTCTCGTCAGCCAATCTTGATTCCGTCACTGTCGTCCTCCTCGTTGCCCATTCTCCGGGGCATTAGCCGGACCAAGGTCAAGTGGTCGTACAGACCCAAAGCCATAAAGCTGAGACCCACCCAGCCGGTATTCAAGAACCTCCAAAGTGCGGGATGGACAGCATCGGGATGCCAGATCGGACAGATGGCCGTAAACACCCAGGCGAGCGCTCCGGAAGCAAGAAAATACATTCTGTAAAAATCTTCCTGATGCGGATTCCTTCGAAAGCTCAGGCACAAGTAAACGGACCACACGATAGCCGGGAAAAATGTCACGGGGTGAGCAGGAATCATGGACTGAACATCGGCGAGGATCGAGTCGGCATAGCGTCCAGTTGGCCGGCCGAAAAATAGGAGCATTAACAGCGCCAACAGGAGAAAGACGAATTGCTTATTGGTCATGCGCGCCGCCTGCCGATCGATCCAGCCAAATCGACGCCGGTAATATTTTGGCAAGTAGAGCATCGCAAAAAGAAACA
Source organism: uncultured Acidobacteriaceae bacterium (assembly GCA_963800565.1). GTDB lineage: Bacteria > Acidobacteriota > Terriglobia > Terriglobales > Acidobacteriaceae > Acidiflorens. The sequence continues at coordinate 11,386 of CAWDBM010000002.1, read as the reverse complement.
GTAGGTAAAGTAGTAGCAGCCAACGCGAGAAATCGAAATATACACCCCTTAGTGAATCAATTAGAAGAAACCAGGCTCCTAGCGCGACGTAGGTGAGGCCCTGAAGTTGATGGAAATGCTCAGTGACGTACTTGAGCCGCTCAGCAGTGAGGGCGGAGACTGCGTCGGCTGAGGGACGGGCTCCCATGAACTGGTTTGTACCATAAACCTAAAACTAATGAAAGTTCTTTTTCTCAAAGGACTTTCAAGAATCTCTTCGCCTGCGCGATTTCGGGAAAGAGATTCTCCTCCGCTAGGAATTCTCGCGAATGCACGCATCTCCTGCTGCCGCGCAATCTTACTGGGTGCTTCAAATGCAGCATCTCGTGAAACAGGATGTATTCGACGGCGTAGCGGGGCACGCGGGGGTGGTCGAAGACGCGGCTGATTACGATGGTGTTGTGGGCGGGATCGTAGTGGCCGAGACTGCTGCGGGCGTGGTTCCGGCTCCAGGTAAGTTGCGGGCGGCCCATCAGGCCGTGAAAGAAACGCTGATTGAGGTCATCGAAAATCTCTTCCAGATGATAGTGGTGGCCGCGGGCGGAGTGGATGTGCTTGCGTCCGCGCATCTGCCGCACCAGGCGAGCCTTGGCGCTTATATCGTGGCTGGCGATGTAGCGCCGATAACGGGCGCTATGGGCGCGATCGATCGGCTTGCGATAAAGCTTGGCGAGCAGGATATGAGCGATGGAAAGCAACACGGTTTCGGAAGCGCCCTCAAGCAAATCGGATAGCCGTATGTAGAGTTCTCCCTGGCGCAGGCGGATCGTGTTGTTAATCGAAACGAAGGCATAAAAGCGCACATGCATGGGGGGTGCGTCGGTGCGCGGCCGCAGTTCGCGAAACGCCTCGCTGAAGATTTCAGTTAGCTTTGGGGACACCTTGAATGCAGGGTAGCACGGGACAGCATTCGGCCGTCAGCTTTGGGATGTCTGGGGTAGTGGTGCAATTTCAGACCGCAGCCGCCGAACCTTGAACCACAAAGGACACTAAGTATCACGAAGGCGCAGGCTTACGTATTTCCTTCGTGAACCTTCGTGACCTCCGTGGTTAATGATTTCGCAAACTGTACCACTACCAGATTTGGCCGAGATGCGCTGCCAGCGGCTAGCGTCTTATGGCTGGGCACATGGGGGTGCTACGGCGTCTTGAACGCACGGGGCGTTGGCATTGTCTGTCGGCTTGACTGGGACTTGGGTTGTTTTCGCTGAAGGGCGATTTGCATTCTTCAGTGAACTGGGGTTGCCATAGACAGCCTTGCCAGGAGCGCGAGCGTCGAGGACTGCCTGAAGCGTGCGCGGCATACGCTTCGGAACCTCGAAGACTGCAACCTGGGACACGCTGTTGGGGTCGCGGTACGAGATGCGGAAGAAATGCCTGTGCTCGCGCGTCTTAAGCAATCCGACGGCGATGGTGGGCAAGACGCCGAGGTGATGGGCGACGTCCCTCGAATATTGGTAGGATTCAACGGCACCATAGGGGATTGCCAGTTTGTTGTTGCCCGCATATTCGAAGGTTAGCGATGCTTCCGAGGTGGTGTCGAGGCGTCCGACCGTGCCATTTGCGAGACCGGGCGCTGTCCCGCCAAAGTACATGACCTGATCGCCCTCAACCGCAGCTCCGGGCAAAGCGAGCGCCAGGAGTAAAGATAAAATCACCAGCTTCTTCATGCCGTACCTCCTCAAATTCCAGCATTTGCAGTCTGAGTGATGGCAAGCATTGGTAAGGCTGAGTTTGTGGCACTTTCAAAAGTGTCACAAGGCGAGTGAGTTCTGGACGAACTCGACATAGTTCCGGAGTTCAGCGATGGAGGATTCGGAGAGCAGCGGGAAGGGAAGCGCATGACAGCGTGCTGGCAACAGCTTCGCGGTGACCGAATCGCAGACGACAGTCGCGGTCTGTTGCAGGCCGCGCGACCAGTTCGCTTTGCGCGCGTCTCGAAATATGAGGGCGTCGGCATGAAAGCCAGAGGCGTGCAACATGGTACGTGCCAAGTTCAGGAAATTCGGCCAGCCGGACGCAATTGCGATCAGTGCGCCGGAGGGCGCGGGCAGCCATCCCACCAAGGAGCTTGGTACAGAGCGAATCTGCAGCGTTAGGACGTCGGCCCCTTGCGGCAAAGCTTGCCGCACGGTTGTCGCACGATTTGGAAGAACGACCGGGACGGCGCCATCTGGGATCTTCGTGTAGTCGTCCGGCCCGCAACTCTGGACCGGAAAAGTAACTGCCTCTCCGATCTCCGCGGCCAGGATTCGCCTCAGCTCTGCATCGGGCTCGATCAGAAGAAAATATTCAGGCGGTTGCAGCTCCAGCCACTGCCGGAGTCGTGAGCGCACGGTGGCGAGAGGAGCGCCGAGTTCTCGCGCCGACCGGAAGAGCTGAGCAATCAGTTGATCGAGCGCGATCGCCGACGACTTCGCCGATTCAGGCTTTCGCTCGCAGACATAGACGCCGCTTCCGTGGCGAAACTCGACCCACCGCTCGGTTTCCAACTGCCGATAGCCGGCGCTGACGGTATTGGCATGGAGATGAAAGCGCCGCGCCAGGGCTCGCGTGCTGGGGAGGCGCTGGCCGGGAGCCAAGTCGTCGCTCAAAATTCCGAGAATGACCTGTGTGACCAGTTGCTGGCGGATCGTAACTTCGCTGCCGCGCGCGAACCAGAGTTGCATGACGCAACATCTTAACTGAGATCGCGAAAGGGTAACCGCCGAAAGAAACAGAGAAGAACGTACGGCCGCTCGCGGGTTCTTCGTGGCGAGAGCGAGGCAGCATTGCGAAGAACGGCGACGTCCTACTTCTTTTTTTTGTGCTTCATATACTCTTCGACGTCGGCCAGGGTTTTGCGATGATCGTCGGTACTGGAGTCGACGGTGTCGAGCGCATTGGTCAGCATGAATTCGTACTGGCTGATTTCGGAGGCACTGCTATTCGGAGAATTCTTAACCGCGCGCAGTTTGGCCTGAAATTCGGTGTCGGCTTCGATGATGACTCTTAATGGCTTGCGGATGTCATCCTTGCGGCCAAAATACATGTCGACGTTGTCGTTGAGTTCGTCGTAGACGGCGAGGAAATCCTCGAGCATGTCATGGGTCTGCTGGCCGCGCTCGGTGGTCTTGGGGTCGGCGCGCATTTGCTCAAGTTTCGTAATGCGATCGCGGGAAAACGTCACGAAGAGCTTTAAGCGTTCTTCGGGATCGAGCATGGCGTCGCGGAGCTGATTGATCTCGAGCGGGTTGAGGGGATCGCGGCGCTGCTGCTGCGCTGAGAGCGGAGAAGCAGCCGACACAATCAGCGGTGCAAGCAACAGCACGCAGCTCAGAGCCGTGTGCCAACGCCTGCGCGTGCCGGAATGGTTGTTCCGCCTCATTACTTTTGGTCTTTCTTGTTTTTATCTTTGGCGAACATGGCTTGCAGCAGGGTAGTGCGCACATCTTCGAGGTGGTGAATGGCTTGTTCTACCGGCGGCTGGTCCTCGAAGGCCAGAGTGCGCTTGATGTCGCGTAATTTATCCGCGATTTTTCGCACGTCGATCTCGACATTCTTGAGCCGCTTGTTGCTTAGCATGGCGGCGTCACGGGCTTTCTCGGAGTAGCTGACGATGTCGTCGACGGCGGCGCGGGCCTGCTCCACGTGGCCATTGCTGTAAAGCTGGTCAGCGTTGCGGAGTTGTGCACGCGCGATTCGGATGCCGAGGTCGGGTCGATCTTCGGGGCGCGCGCTGGCGAACTTTGTCTTTAGTTGGTCCAACGTTTCTTCTTTGGCGGCGCCACAGACCGATACAACCGCGATAAGAAGCACGCAATAGACAAGGCGGCGCATGGCAATCAACGCTTCGGTTCAATGGCGATCAGGCGGTGGGTAGCCTGCCACTCCTGATCAGGATACTTGCCGCCGGCTACTTTCAGAAAATGATGATAATCGACGGCGGCATTTTTTTTGTCGTTGAGGTGATCGTAAGCTGAAGCACGAAGAAAAAAGCAAACAGGTGGCATTTCCGCATTTAACATTTCGCGGCCATTCAGGGCTCGCACGGTCAGTTCATAATTCTTATTTTCGCTGGCCGCAAAAGCGAGGTCGACGTAGATGTCGGGCCAATCGCGCTTAAGTCGGAGCGCGGTCAGGAACTCCTGCTGCGCTTCGGGAAACTTCTTTTCGCGCAGCAAGGCCTGGCCGAGAGAGCGATGCAGTTCGGGATCATTGGCGTGCGCGGTGAGGAGTGCGCGATATGCGGCTTCCGCTAAATCATTTTTTCCGACAGCGGCATAAAGGTCAGCGATTTCGCGCTGCGCGTCAGCGTCTGCCGGAGCGAACTTCATAGCCGCTTGCAGTTCGACGATCGCATCGTCTTTCTTGTCCTCGGCGGCGAGTACGCGCCCCAGTTGCAAATGAACGATTGCGTCATTGGGACGTGCAGCGGCCAGCCGGCGCAATAGCGGCTCGGCATCGCTGAGGCGATTCGACTTCATATAAATGTTGGCGAGGCCGACGACGGCTTCGGTCGAGTGCGGATCGAGTGCCACAGCTTGTTTGTATTCTGCTTCCGCGTCGGAGAATTCTTTTTGGCGCTCGAGCAGCAATCCGGCGGAGAGATGAGGCTCGGGATCTTTCGGAGTGAGTTCCTCGGCTTTGACGTAAGCCGCGAGCGCTTCGTTCGGCTTTTTATTCTCGAGCATATGTGCGAGCGCCAGCCAGGCGCGGGCTTGGCCTTCCTCGACATGTGCGGTGGGTTTGAGAGTTGTGGCGGCAAGCAAGAACTGTTCGGCGTCTGGATTATTGACGCGGTCAAGCATCAGGCCGAGGTTGAGGTTCGATTCAAAAACGTCAGGCTTGGCGGCGACCGATTTGCGATATGCGGCAATGGATTCGTCGGTGCGATTGAGGCGGTTGAGAACAAATCCGAGGTCGAACCATGCCTGATAGACCCAGGGCTGTTCAGTGTCAGGATCTTTGTCGAGAGCTTTTTTCAGCAGCGTTTCGGCAGACGCGAAATCGTTTTTCTGGATGGCAGTTTCGGCCTGGGCAATTTCCGGTGGAGTGTCGTCGACGCGCTCTTTGGAGTGGCGAACGGTGGTGTGGGTTTGGGCGAGCAGGGACGTGCAAAAAGTGATTGTGAGGATTAAGAGTGCTGCTGGATTGAACCATGCTCTAGCCGCCGAGCGGCGGCTGCAACGATCCCTCTCGATGTTACTGGCCACCATGGCGTACACCGTTGCCATTCAAAACCTGCTTCAGATACTGCCCAGTATAAGAGCCTTTCAACTCGGCAATCGCCTCTGGCGGACCTGAGCCGACTATATTTCCGCCGCGGTCGCCGCCCTCGGGGCCAAGGTCGATGACCCAGTCTGCGGTCTTAATTACTTCGAGATTGTGCTCGATGACTACGATCGATCCGCCTGCATCGATTAGACGGCGAAACGCAGAAAGTAGTTTGCTTACATCGTCAAAATGCAGGCCGGTGGTGGGCTCATCGAAAATGTAAAGCATGTGGCGCTTGCGTCTGGGCGCATCACCGTTCTCGGAGGGCCGACTTATCGCGCGAGCTCCGGGCTGTAGATGTGCGGCCAGCTTCATGCGCTGCGCTTCGCCTCCAGAGAGCGTAGTAGCGGATTGTCCCAGGCGCAGGTAGCCGAGGCCGACTTCATCGAGCACGCGCAATTTTTCTGTGAGGCGGGGAACTTCGGCGAAGAATTTCAGGGCCTCGCGAATCGTGAGGTTCAGGACTTCGTGGATGTTCTTGCCCTTGTAATGAATCTCGAGCACCTGCGGTTTGTAGCGGGTACCTTTGCATTCGTCGCAGATCAGCTCGACGTCGGCGAGGAATTGCATTTCTACGGTGACCGTTCCGTCGCCCTGGCAATTTTCACAGCGGCCGCCAGGGACATTGAAGGAAAAATGGCCGGCGGGGAAGCCGCGCTTCCTGGCCTCCGGCAAAGACGCAAAAAGTTCGCGGATGATGTCGAACGCTTTGATGTAGGTAACCGGATTTGACCGCGGCGTGCGGCCGATGGGCGATTGATCGACCAGCACCACTTCATCAAGATAATCTTCGCCCTCGAGGCTGTCCCACAAAACAGCGGAAGGCGCGCTGCCATTGGCCTGCCGCTTCGCCGTCGCTACGGCTTGATAGAGCACGTCGTGCAACAACGAAGATTTTCCAGAGCCCGAGACACCGGTGATTGCTACCAGCATAGCGAGTGGAATTTCTAGATCGATGCGCTTCAAGTTGTGGGCGCGCGCGCCGGTGATGCGAAGTTTGTGCAACCCGGGCTGGCGGCGTTTGGTCGGAATCTGAATGTGCAATTCGTCGCCAAGATAGCGTCCGGTGAGCGATTGCGGCATCTTGATGATCTCGTTGTAAGTGCCGGCGCCGACCACTTTACCGCCGTTTTCTCCCGCACCTGGGCCGAGATCGAGAATGCGATCGGCGGCGCGCATGATGTCGGGATCATGCTCGACCACGAGAATGGTGTTTCCGAGATCGCGAAGGTCGTGCAAAATTTTGATGAGACGGTGGGTGTCTCGGCTGTGGAGGCCAATCGACGGCTCATCGAGCACGTAGAGTGTGCCTACCAGACGCGAGCCGAGTGAGGTCGCGAGTTGAATGCGTTGCGCTTCTCCACCTGATAGCGTTGACGCGAGACGGTCGAGGGTAAGATATTCGAGGCCCACTTCGTTGAGAAAACGCAGGCGCTCGCGAAGTTCGATCAGCAGCTTGTCGGCGATGGCGGCCTGTTGCGGCGATAGCGATAGTTGAGCGAAGAAGCGGGCAGCCTCTTCGACGGTCATGCTGCACACCTGGCAAATATTTTTGCCCTGAATCTTTACCTGGCGCGCTTCGACTCGCAGGCGGGTTCCGCCGCAATCGGAACATAGTGAGTATCCGCGATAGCGGCTGAGAAAGACGCGCACATGCAGCTTGTATTTCTTGCGCTCTAGATGCTGGAAGAAACCACGTACGCCGGGGAATCCGCGGCCTCCGTCGACAATTAGCCGGCGCTGTTCCTCGTCGAGGTCATACCAGGGTACATCCAGCGAAATTTCTGCGGAGCGCGCGAAGCGCTTGAGTTCGGTAAAGAGCGGGCGATATTTTGGTTTCGTCCAAGGCTCGATCGCGCCTTCGTTTAGAGTTTTGCCTTTGTCGGGGATAACGAGATCGAGATCAAAATCGATGGTGTTGCCGAACCCCTGGCAACGAGGGCACGCTCCGTAAGGATTGTTGAATGAAAATAGGCGCGGCTCGGGTTCTTCGTAACGGGTGCCGTCGTTCTTGCACTCGAAGCGTTGCGAGAAGCGCAGGCGCTGCGGAGCTTCGCCGCCCCCGTCCTCATTTCGAGGCGCAGTTTCAAAAATGACTTCGCCGGCTTCGCGATAGCCGATCTCGACTGCATCAACGATGCGCGAGCGCTGATCGGCGGAGACGACGAGGCGATCTACCAGGCCGCAAACTGGCTCGGAGAAGTTGATGTCGAGCAGTGATTCGGGAGTGGAGAACTCGAAGACCTGGCCATTCTGAACAAGCCGGTTGAAGCCGCGCTTGCGCAAATCGAAGAGGCGCTCTTTAATCGCGTCCGACGGCAAACGCGACTCAGCCGCATTTTTCTTGGTGCGAACTTTCTTGCCTGTTTTCTTTTCGGCCGGCGCGGCCGGGCTTTTGACCTCAATCGGGAAGAACACATTCAACCGCGTGCCCTCGCCCAAAGCCAAGATGCGGTCGGCGATTTCATCCACCGTATCTTTTTTTACTTCCTGCCCGCAGAGCAGGCAGTAGGTGCGGCCAACGCGGGCGAAGAGCAGGCGCAGATAATCGAAGATTTCAGTGGCTGTCGCGACAGTCGAACGAGGGTTGCGGGTAGAGTTTTTCTGCTTGATCGCAACTGCCGGCGCGATTCCATCGATTACATCGACGTCCGGCTTCTCGATGCGCTCAAGAAACTGCCGCGCGTAGGCGGACAGCGATTCGACGTAACGCCGCTGCCCTTCGGCATAGATCGTATCGAAGGCGAGCGACGACTTGCCCGAGCCAGACACACCGGTAACAACGGTCAGAGTGTTGTGCTCGATTTCAAAATCAATGTTCTTGAGGTTGTGAACCCGGGCCCCGCGAACCACAATGCTATCTGTCGACATCTTCCCCTGGCACTTTTTCCGTGGCACTACAGACGGATCAAAACTGGCAATCGAATCTTTCTATTATAAATCGTGTCGGGGATATGGTGATTAACAGCTCGGCGGGCAGGATGCCCTCCGGACAGCCGCCGGGACGGCGGCGCTACAGTCTCCGCGCTAGGCGTAGCGGAACGGGCGCTCTTCCATGCTTCTCCAGAAGTAGGCAAGAATGATGATGCTGGCGATCGCCGCGTATGCACACCACAGCGAAGTAAAAGCATAACGTTTGAATGCCATTACGGCTAGCAGGATAGCCAGGTTGGCCGCTCCGAAAACGACCATCATCTTGTTCTTCGAAAAAAACAAAGAGCCACAAGTGGCGATGACGTAGAGCACCGCGACCGCCATGTTGTTGGTCGCTTGATTGATATACACAATCGTATTTTGCCGGATGTATAGCTGCAACGAAAACGCGCTCAGGGCCCAGAGAATATAGAGGGTCGTTCCCAGGCCGAGAACGAGGAAGGGGAGCATACACTGGCGGCTCTTACGATCAGCCTCAAAGAGAAAGACGCTCAATGGCAGGAGAAACGGCAGCAACCCTTGCGCGTAGAGCATGAAGGCTGCGCCCATATCGCGCGCCACTGCCGGGGATAGTATTCCATCCAATCCCAGCCAGACGAACCCTTCCATAAATTGATGAATGGCGAATAGGGTGGGCAGCGCCGCAAAGAGAAGTTCGCGCCGGTGCTTCACCTTGGTCAAGGTGACGACGCCGATTGCGCCGAGAACTCCGCTGCCGACAAAGTTAGCTGTCGCTGAAAAACACACGGTCGCTTTTCTCCGTTGGGAGATTATACCGATCACCGCGGAGTGCAGGAGGTTAATCGGATCAGGTGCTCGCGTAGGGCGGAAAGGTAGCAGATGGACCACATCACTGTGCAGCAAATGAGAACAATATAAGGATGTAGATCCAAAGTGCGGTCATGCAATGCCAGTACCATGAGGTGATGTCGACGATGATGCGCCGCGTTTCGACGGGACGATGCAGTGCGGCCGCGATGTTGGCGAAGATCAGCGCCAGAATGCCGCCGGCGAGATGCAATCCGTGCATCGCGGTAAGAATGTAGACAAAGGAACTGCTGGTGCCGCCGGCGAGGTGAAAGCCTGCCGAGGAAAGCTTGCCCCAGACAAAAAGTTGGCCCGCAAGGAAGGTTAAGCCGAGCAAGGTGGTCACGCCGAGCCATGGGAAGCGGCGTTCATCGCCGAGCGAGATGCCGGGGATCGAGCGCACTGGAGCGAGCGCCGCCTCGCGCGTGATGCCGCGTCGCGCCATGTCAATCGTGATACTGCTGGCGATGAGAACTGCCGTATTGACGAACAACAATGTCCATGGCAATTGCACGGGAAGCCATGATCGAATGTATGCCATCTGGCTCTGATCGAAAGTCAGGAACCCACGGCGGATGAGATAGACAGCGGTGAAGGAAATAAAAAGCATGGCGATGGGCGTCATCACGATGGCCAATCCCAACCGGGCGCGGCGGAGGCGCTCGCCGTAGTTCGGCATGGAGTCGGGCATGGAGTTCGGCACAAAGTCGGGCGCGCCATCGTCGCCTCCGCGGCCATCGCCGTTACCGCCGCCGTGGTTTGGCGGGAGCGACGCTCCATGGTGGCCGGATGCGCGGGTTGTGAAGGGCGTCAGTCGCGCCATGCTAGGGGCTCGCTTTGCTGACAGAGGTTAAAACCGCCGGAGCTAAAATCAAGTTTAAGATCGGAGCTGCTATCAGGCTCGCGATCGAAGTTGTAATCGAAGTTGAGATCGATGCCCATGACGACTTCTTCTGCCGATAAGGAGCGTGAGCGCTGGAACCGCAAATATCGAGAGTTTGTCGCATGCACGGAGCCTAGAACCGCACCCGATCCCTTCCTGGAGCGCAGCTTTTCTGAATTTATTCTGCCAGCATTTCCGGACGGTGGAAGCGCGCTCGACGTCGCCGGAGGAGCAGGAAGACACGCGATCTGGCTGGCAAAACAGAGCTGGCAAGTGACCATCATTGACATTTCCGAAGCCGGGGTCGAACAGGCACGGCAGAACGCCGGGCCGCTCGCGTCCCACATTCACTTTGTAGTAGATGATCTCACCCGCTTCGAGGCTGCGCAAACGCAGTTTGCAGACGCATTCGATGTCGTAATGGTGTTTTTTTACCTGGAACGGAGGATGCTCGCGGAAATCCTGAAGGCGTTGCGACCGGGCGGACTGTTTATCTATAAAACCTACACCTCGCCGCAAGGGAAGCTATCGAGGGGGCCTAAGAACCCGGAGCACTTGCTGAATCCGGGTGAACTCCTGCAACTCGCCTCTGGGCTGCAGATACTGCAATATAGCGAAAACGTGTCGGAGGGGGCTGTCGCGGAGTTGGTGGCAAGAAGGTGGGTGCGAGCACCCACTTCATGATCGTGCAGGATGGGGCGTATCTGGCGCAGGAGCGTTCGACCGAAGTCGCGAGACGCGCCGACTGGATCAAAGCCCCGCTGTCGCTCGATTGTGCGCCCGGCGAACTGCCGGAGAAAGACAACATCGTTTTTGATGATGCAATTCGAGCTCAAGCGCGGTAGCGCGCGTAGGCGATACTCTTGGTCCGGCTTTTCCAGGGCGAGTTAGAAAGAGGCGTGGACTGTCAACTCCGCACTCCTCTGCATGAGAGAAGGCTCTGTCGATGATCACCGTATCTGCCCAACGAGTCTCCCTTTCTTAGATTTGTGGATTATTTCGGGAAGAGTGATTCGAGACGGCGCGCGGAGCATTTCGGAAAGGCCTTCCGAGCCAAACTCAAAAGCCCTCGGACTTTTGCGATGGATTGATGGTGCCCGGAACAGGACTTGAACCTGCACGCCTTGCGGCACACGGTCCTAAGCCGTGCGCGTCTGCCAATTCCGCCATCCGGGCCCGGCATCAGTATAAATCACGCCTTTTCGACTTTATGGCAGCGTTGCAGTTTCGCTAACCGGACCTTGAATGCTTCCTGCCAGTCTGTACTCATCCGAATTCGGTCTGCTACAATCCAATCTGCGAGCAGGGACAGCTGCTCTTTAGTTTCTTGGCCTACATTGGCTGCAATTTGGCATCCTGGTGCTTTGCCCCAAAATTTGGTGTTACGGGTTGGGCGCGGGGTTCCGATCAAGGTTAGAAAACAAGTTGGGGACGTAGTTCAGTTGGTTAGAACGCTGCCCTGTCACG
>CAWDBM010000001.1:0-25346 GCA_963800565.1 uncultured Acidobacteriaceae bacterium | reverse complement strand
AACTCGGGACAGATGTCCTGAGTTTTGGTCACGTCCGTGGTATCGACGTGAGGTTTCGGTGCCATGAGAGCTACATCCATGACACTTAATACGGCGTTTTCGAGGTTTTACCGGCGATTTGCGAACATATTCGGTATCGGGCTTGCGTGCCCCCCCCGAGGCCCGGTCCAAATGCACTGGCAAGACCTTGCCTGAACCCGGCCAAAGAAAAGGCGGGAACTCCCACCAGAATCTAGTATTAGTACCTGTAGCGAGCGTCGATGTTGATAGCCACGGCCACGTGTCGATCCCTAAGACGCTCGATGCGAACAGCATGGGTCGCGTGCGTCACGATCTACGAGGACGACAGGCGGCCCAGTTGAACAGTGTGAGGCAACATGTTTGGACACCATCAAATCGCAGTCAAATTGCAATAAACCCACCCTCCAGCAGGTGCCCTGCTCACAATGTGTACAGGAAGAACGCTTCGTGGACGCGAAGGTCGCTTCCGAGTACCTCTCTTGCTCTCGTAAGCATCTCCTTAGGCTCTCGGATCACGGGCTAATTCCTGCCCATCCATTGCCGGGATCGGCACAGCGTCGGACATGGCGTTATCTACTCAGCGAGCTTCGGGCTTGGATGCTCGCTCAGAGCACCATCGCGACCATTAGCCAAACCGAAACCAGTAGCCGTACAATGCCGGTCGGCAGCCCCCGCAAAGGAGGCCGTTAATGGCATACCAGCGGGGGAGTTTGAAGAAAGTGGAAAGGAAAGAAGGCTTGACTTGGGTGCTTCGCTACCGGACCAAAGGCAAGGAGCAAACGCCGCTCGTTGTTGGTCTGGTCAGTGATTTCCCCACCGAGGATAGAGCAAATGTCGAAGTTGACCGCCTCGGGCTTCGAGTAACGATCAATTGCACCAACGCGAGGACCGAGCGGATCAGGTTCAACCAGCTTGCGGAGTATTACCTTAAGGTCGAGTTCGATCCAGAGGTAACCGCCAAGCCCGAAGTCGGAGAACACGAAGCCCATTCTTGACCACTACGTCCGCGACTTCCTGATCGCCAAGTGGGGCGACCAGATCGCGGAGGACATCGAGCCGCTTGAAGTCCAGAAGTGGTTTAATGCCCTGCACAACAAGGAAGAGTACGGGTGGACCACAGTCTCCAAGATTCGGGGCATCATGAACCGAATTTTCAAGATCGGGATCATCCACAAGAAGGTCACGAAGAATCCGGTGGAGGGGCTGAAGACCAGCAGTAAGACCACGTACAAAGCGATCAAGATCACCCCGGCTCAGACGCTCTTAATCTTGCGGTCCGTGATGGGGAACATGCTGCACTTCACTCTGGTGTTCACTGTGGCGGCGACGGCACTTCGAAGCTCAGAAGTGCTCTCGCTCCGCTGGGCTGACATCCTTTGGGAAGAGCGGAAGATCAGGATCGTCAAGTCGTGGAAGAAGACGGGCGTAGACGGAAGCACCAAGACTCCTTCTTCGGAACGCGACGCACCAATGGGCAGGGTGTTAGCTCACTACTTGCACGAATGGCACAAGCAAACGCCATACGCCAAACCCACGGACTTCGTGTTTCCGTCGATGAATAGAAGCGGCAGGGTGCCGATTTGTTCGTCGGTATTTTGCTCCGACTACTTACGCCCTGCGGCGAAAGCGGCGGGCGTTCCCATCCCCGATGGGCATCGCTGGGGTCTGCACAACCTTCGACACAGTCTGTCGAACTGGCTGGTGAACAAGGCAAAAGAGAACCCGAAGACAGTGCAAGGTATCTTGGGTCATTCGCGTATTCAGACCACGCTCGATCTGTACACGGACGAAGACCTCGACGAGATGATCGCCGCTCAAGACAAATTCATTGACGCGGTGGGATTTGAAAGGGAGACCGTCCAGTGAGGGTGTGGGTGAAATTGTGGGTTGGACTCTTGCGTGCCATTCCTTCCAACCTACTGAAAAGAATGGCGGGGACGACGGGACTCGAACCCGTGGCCTCTGCCGTGACAGCGAAATCTTCAACCGTAACTAACTGAAAACACGCGGCACGGATGGCGCTACGGAAACGTTTTAATTACCCTCGGAAACAGTTCGTGGACCCTTATTGGACCATAATTTCTTGTGTGGTTTTCACTCGGCAGGGCGCTTGCTCAGCTAGTCGACGATCACGCATCAAGTGTCCACGCCGGGGTTAATGCACCTTCTCGTACTCGGCTCTGGCTTGTTTCAGGATGGGGATTTCTGGATCAGCATCCTGCCAGAGCTTCAGAAAGTCGTCGTACGCAAACTTGGCGTGCGTCCGATCACCAGCCATCATGTATGCCCGCGCCAACTGAAGGCGCGCCACCGCGCCGATCGGGTCGCCGACCACGATTCCGCGATGATCCAGAATTCTCTGGAACTCGGCCACCGCTTCCACTCCGCGGTGCGCCGCAAGATAGGCGTCGCCTCGAACATAGCTCGGATATAGATTTCCAAACAATCCGGCGAAACTGGTGCGATGTGCGCCCAGTTCATAAGGAGCCGCGGGCTGCAACAATTCAAGCGCTTTCGATGTCTGACCCTGGTTGAGCGCGATCATGGCTCGAAGGGCAGGCAGGTAACTGAACCGCACCGACGTGTCTTCGGGAAATCGTTTCTCCAGATCGGCGGCCAAGTTTGAGGGCTGCGATGTATCTCCGGTGATCGCGAGCGCCAGTCCCGCGCCATACTCTACTTCGCGGTCATTCGACAGTAACAGCGCTGCCTTGGCGCGCTCGTGTTCAGCAAGCGCGTTTCCGAAGAAGGCTTCCCGGAGAGCGGCGCCCGCCTCAAACAGGCCCGCTCTTTCGCGATGCGCCGCCTGCTGAGCTGCGTCTACTGCAATGCGCGACAACTGCCTCGCCTGTTGCAAATGCCCGCTATACGCCAAGGCGAACGCTTCGTGGTTCGCGATGCGGGCCTCTCCCCCTGCGCCGGACTTAGCCACGGTGACTTCGTGCTCCATTCCGCCGGTATCCCCTTTGAGAAATGCCATGTCGTATCGCAGGGCCGTAAATTGAGGACTGTCCAGTTTTCGCGCAGTACCCATCGCGATGGCATTTTCGGCATCGTCGATGCGTTCCAGCGCAATGTAATCGCTGGCCAGAACGGCATAAGGGAATATCGAGTCCGGATCGATCTGCATCACTTTTTGCGCTTCCTCGATTGACTTCTCATACTTGCCGGATGCGAGATAAATAAATCCCGCCAGGAAGGAGTGGGGCAGTCTCTCCCGGGGATAGGTCTGCGCCCACAAACTGCAGGTCTGTTCTGCCTTCTCCAGATTCCCTGTGGCGCGCCCGTCGTAGTAAGCGAGAATAAAAAACTTTTCTGCGTCGCTGGCGCGCTCTCGTAATTCGTAAGCTCTGCTGATGTTTTCTGCTCCCAGCGCCGACTCGCCGCCGTCGCCATACATCAGTCCCAAGGCCGCGTAGGCGCTGGCGAATTTTGGATCGAGATCAACGGCGCGCTTGAAAAACGGGATGGCTGCACCAGACCCTTTCGACCATGTGACTTGCCATCCTGCGCTATAGGCTTTCAGAGCCTCCATGGAAGAGGTTGTCGCTTCGGCGAGCGGGGTGTTGTACTTCTGAACTGTGGTTAACGATTCGCCTACCCGACTCCTGAACTTGCTGGCAATCTCACCGAGGGCGTTCAGTACCTCTTCCTTTTTCGCCGCTTGAACCTGTTCTTCCACCAGGACGTTGCCACTGCGGCAATCCTTCGCGCGCAAACCTACAACATACTGGCTTCCAAGGCTGCTGATCGTGGCGTCCAAAACTGCAGCGCTGCCGGTTCGTTCGCAAACGTCGCGCGCAATCGCGGGCGTAAGACGAGCATCCGCTGGCTGACCCATCAGGCGGAGCTCGGCCTGCATGCGCTCTTCTGAGATAAGACTTAGAAACGGTGATTGCTCGAGCTGGACCGCCAGGCCCTGCCGCAAGGTTCCGTCAAACACCGGATCGCCGGTTGTGTTCGCGAAGTCCGCGAGAACGATCGTGTCTTTATCGGTAAGCTTGGGCGGCGGACGATGGAGATACAAATATCCGCCAACACAGACGACCAACGCCGCCGCAACTGCAAGAACAACCGCTATCCCGCGTTTCTTCTTACGGACCGAGATTCCAGAGGCGGCTGTCACCGGGGGTTGCGCTGAATCCGTGTCGCGCCTCAACCGTCTCAGATCGGCCCGGATTTCCGAGGCGTGCTGATAGCGAAGATTCAGGTCTTTCTCCAGACATTTGCCGATGATCCTCTCGAGTTCGGCTGGGAGATCAGCATTCAATCGCACGGGAGGAACCGGTGCACGGTTCAGAATGGCGTCAAAAACGAGTCCTGTACTTTCGCCACGGAAGGGCAATGTTCCGGTTGCGGTCTCGTAAAGCACGACGCCGAAGGAGAAGAGATCGGAGCGCGAGTCCAGTTCCTTACCCCGCACTTGCTCCGGTGACATGTATGAAACTGTACCGACCGCAGTGCCCGGATCGGTAAGAGACTCCTCCAAAGTCGAGTCGCTCATGTTCATGCCATCGTCTTTGAGCGAAAGCTTGGCCAGCCCAAAATCGAGGACCTTGGCATGTCCGCTCTTGGTCACAAAGATATTCGCGGTCTTGATGTCGCGGTGCACGATTCCGGCGGTGTGAGCGGCGTCAAGTGCGTCAGCAATCTCGACGGCCAGCGACAGAATCGGCTCGGTCTCCATAGGGCGCCCTGCGATGCGGTGCTTTAGCGTCACACCGTCCAGGAACTCCATGGCGATGAACGAGTGCCCGTCCTGTTTGCTGATTTCGTAAATGGTGCAGATATTGGGATGATTGAGCGCCGAGGCCGCACGAGCCTCGCGCCGGAAACGTTCCAGAGCTTGCGGGTCACCGGACATTCCCTCGGGAAGAAATTTTAGGGCGACAAAGCGGCCCAACTCAGTGTCCTCGGCCTGGTAGACGACACCCATCCCGCCACTGCCGAGCTTTCCCACAATGCGGTAATGGGAAACGATGAGGCCGCTTGAGAACTGTTCGTTCCCCCGCGGATCTTTGTTCTGTTTGGCGATCGCCATCGCGGCTGCCTCGATGGCAGGACTTTCGAGGAAATTTCGAGACTTCAGCTGCGCCTTCAGCAAAGAGCGGACTTCGCGCTCCAGAGCCTGGTCGCCAGCACATGCCTGACGCAGAAAAGCTTCGCGATCATCTGGTGGGTGCTCCAGGACTGACTGCAGGAGACCGTCGATCTGTTTCCAGCGTTCAGGGTCCATCGGTCGCCCCGCCAGTCAGTTCGCGGTAGAGCCAGGTTTTGGCGGTGCTCCAGTCGCGCATCACAGTAACGGCAGAAATTTTGAGCACTTCCGCCGTTTCCTCGACGCTGAGTCCGCCGAAGAATCGCATTTCGACGACCTGCACCTTGCGTGGATCAACCCGAGCGAGAGCGTCGAGCGCGTCATCGAGAGCAACCAGATCGGCGGCTCGATCGCCGCCCACTTCAGCCGTGTCTTCGAAGGAAACGTGCGGTATGCCTCCGCCTCGTTTTAAGTTATGGCGGCGGGCGTGTTCGACCAGAATGCGCCGCATCAATTGGGACGAGACCGCGAAGAAATGGGCGCGATTCTGCCACTGCATACTCTTGTAGTCGACGAGTCGCATGTAGGCTTCGTTCACCAGGGCTGTGGTTTGCAGGCTGTGACCGGGGCGCTCGCCACGCATGTAGCGGCTGGCGAGGCGGTGGAGTTCGTCATAAACGATGGGGGTCAGCCGGTCGAGCGCGGCTCGATCTCCGTCGCTCCAGGCTCGAAGCAACCCGCTCACTTCCGTATTTGTAGGATCCGGCGCGGGTTGGTTCACCGGTTGCTCTGAGTCGCTCACAGCCCCTCGCACGGGAATCATACCTCGCCTGGCGACCCCTTCAAAAATTAAAGAGCAGTCCGGATGATAGTTCCGCGCTACAGATTGCGCCTACCTAGACAAGAGCGAAATGAGCTCAAAGATCACCCGCATATAACGCGGACAAAACTTAGGAGGCCACATGAAATCCCAGTCTCTGCTGTCGCTTTCGGCGTGGTTACTCGCGGCGCTGGCGCTTCCACTGACAATTGCCGGTCAGGACACTCAGCAACCTACTCTCACGCAATACACCGTGACCGATCTCGGCACTTTGCCTGGCGGCAATTTCAGCCAGCCGTTCTCCGTTAGCAAGTATGGTCTGGTGAGTGGCTCCTCGAGCGTGGCGGACGGTAGCCAGCATGCAACTCTCTGGCTTGACGGACTGATGGGCGACATCGGTGCGCCCGGACTCGGAGGACCGAACAGCATCGCGTTTGGCGACAACGAAAAATTCCAGTCCGCGGGCGAAGCTGAAACCTCTACTCCGGATCCCAACGGTGAAGATTTTTGCGGGTTCGGCACCCACCTCACCTGTTTACCTTTTCTGTGGCAGGACGGAAAAATGGTTCAACTGCCGACGCTCGGTGGAAACAACGGCGGTGCGAATGCGATCAACAATTGGGGAAAAGTAGCCGGATTTGCGGAGAACTCTACGCCAGACTCTGGCTGCCCGGCTCCGCAAATTCTCCAATTTAAGCCCACCGTCTGGGAAAGAGAAGCGATTCACAGACTGCCTACGGTTGGGGGTGATCCAGACGGCGTCGTCTACAACCTCAACGACAACAGGGAGGTGGTCGGCGCGTCGGGCACTTGTACAACTTTCAATCCGAATTTCCTCAACAGCCTGCTGGCGGTTCATGCCTTGCTCTGGGAAAACGGCAAAGCGACGGACCTCGGCAATCTCGGCGGCCAAACCGGACAGGCAGGTGGAAACGCCGCCTATGACGTTAACAACCGAGGTGAGGTCGTCGGTGGGTCGGACCTGGCGGGCGACACAACCTTTCACGCTTTTCTCTGGACCAGGAAGACCGGGATGCAGGATCTAGGCACACTCTCCGGCGACCTGGCCAGCAACGGCATCAGCATCAACGAAGGCGGCTCCGTGGTCGGTGTGTCTCTGGACGCGAACTTCAACCCCCGGGCGTTTCTCTGGGAGAAAGGAGCGATGACCGACCTTAACACTCTGGTTGTGGGGGATTCTCCTCTTTATCTGCTCACTGCCTGCTCCATCAATTCCCGAGGAGAAATCACTGGCTTGGGCCTGACCAGCGCCGGCGAAATTCATACCTATCTCGCAACTCCAAAACACGACGCCGAGATCGGTGAGTCTACTTCGCGTGGAGCGGTCAGCCGGAGGATTTTGAGCGACGAGGCCCGCAAGCTGCTCGGCCGCTCGCGGGCCCGAATTATGGGACCGCAATAGCGATTGCTTACCCCGGTACCCGATGGTTAAAAAGTTTAAGAATACGAACTGAGGGTTAGAGGGCAGGAGAGTCTCCTGCCCTCTTTGTTTCTGTCGGCTTGCTTTTCAATGATGTTATGAGACCGGACGCAAAGACGCTTTGCGCCCCGCCATCAGTTCGGCAATTTCATCGCTGTTAGGAGCGCCTTATATCGGGGTTCGCCAAGCAACGGATCGGCTTCGGGTGTAACTCGTGCCGCAGGCATATCGTTTGAACGTTCGCGCACTGCTTTTTCGAACCAATCAAGGGCGTGGAGCTTATCCCCAATCCCGAGGTAGACGAAAGCGATCGCCCACGGCTTGACATACCTATGGCGCGACTCGGCAAGCAATATACGCAGTTGGCCATTTGCTTTGGCGCGATCCCCAGACACCCCGTACGCATACGCCAGAATGGCAGAAATAATTTGGCTGCCAGGGTTGATACGATGCGCGGTTTCCAGATCGGCGATGCCTTCTCGATATTTACCTTGCAGCAAAAGCACTCTGCCGCGCCACAGATAAGCTTCGGAGAACCCAGAATCCATGGCTATAACTTTGCTTAACTGCTGATAAGCTTCGTCGTAGTGGCGCTCAAAGTACAGGGTTACACCCCAATCTGTAGCGATGATCCGCGAGCGTGGATCCAAGGCCAGAGCTTGCTGCATCTCGGAATTCGCTTCCTCGAAGTGTCCCATCTGCGCCAAGTAAGCCTCACCGTACCAGTGGTGGGCGGTAGCGTAGTTCGGATCCAGTGCAACCGCGAGCTTGAACTCTTTTTCTTCGTCCTCGAAGTTGTACTCATGCTGGAATAACAGCGCTAGTGCGGTGTGTGCTTCGGAAAGGTTGGGATCGAGGAACAGTGCCTGCTTTGCGGCTTTCTCTCCCGCCGCCACAAACTCATCTTTCGGACCGGTGTTGCCAGCGAGGAGAACATAGGTTTGAGCCAAGCCAGCATAGGCTGGAGCATAATTCGGATCGATGCTCGTGGCCTTTTGGAAGTACTCCATCGCTCTTTCCAAGCCACCGCCGTCACGCTTGTTCCAGAAATAGCGGCCTTGCATGTAGTCTTCGTAGGCCTCGGGATTGACTGGACGCGCGGATTTCAGCAGCGCTCGTTCTTGCGGAGTAAGCGCAACTTGAATTTCCTGGGCGACTGCGCCGGCAACATCTTTCTGAAGACTGAGAATGTCGTGCAGGTCACCGTCGTAGCTCTTGGCCCACAGATGTCGATCTAGCGGCGCCTGGATCAATTGCGCGGTGATTCGGACCTGGTTTCCCGACTTCATTACCGTGCCTTCGACTACAGCGTCCACATTCAACTCGCGCGCAATCTCGGCAATAGGTTTGTGCACGCCCTTGTATTGCATGATCGAAGTACGGGAAATTACGCGCAGGGCCTTGATCTGTCCTAGGTCCGTGATCAACTGATCGGTCATGCCGTCGGCGAAATACTCCTGAGCCGGTTCGTTGGAGAGATTTTCAAGAGGCAGAACGGCCAGGGAACGGATCGTTGTTGAGAGTGGAGCGCGCGTAGGGGGCGACATGACTCCCCAGACAAACCTCCTTATTTTCGGAATAGCGCCCAGGGAAAGCAGTATGAGCAGGAGCACCAAGCGGCGGGTCCCCGTACGGCGAATCTGCGAGACTCGAGGAGAGCGGGAGGTGTATGCGGATCTGCGGCTGCCGTCGGCGGTTCCAACCGGGTCACTGGAGCGATGAAGCGATATCCGCGGCGCGGGACCGTCTCGATGAAGCGGGGGCTGTCGGCCGAATCTCCGAAAGCCGTTCGCAATTTGCGGATGGCCGTGTTCAGACCTTCGTCAAAACCGACGTAGGTATCGGCAGGCCAGAGTTGTGTCTGTAGCTCCTGCCGGGTTACCAGTTCTCCCTGACGCTGAATCAACAACTTCAGAACCCGAAATGGCTGCTCCTGCAACCCGACTTTTCGGCCGCTCTTGCAGAGTTCGCCCGCATCAAGGTCGATCTCGAACAAGCCGGTACGCATCGAGCCGAGAGTAGGTCGAGTGCTATCCATTGGCAGCTTCCAGCGGGGACATCATTCTATCGCAAACGAGGAGTTCATGAAGCCTCGTAACCCATTATGTCCACTGGTTTTACGAAGTCATGCAGGGTCTATTGCGAATTTCTTAACCGAAGCGCGTACATGGGCGAAAGTGGCAGCGATTTCTGGGCCAATATTCGTAACGGGCGCGGAAAAAAACAAAATAGACCTGATAGTTTCCGTCCACGGTTAGCGCCTAAATAGATGCAAGCGACAGAGATCAAAAGCTGATCGCCGCTCGGTTCAAGTACCCACACGAAGAAGAATTTTGAGGGAGTGACTATGAAAAGTCTGGAATTGCAGCTACTGCCAGCCGTAAGAGAAGAAATGAAGAAAATCGCATCGAGTGTCGCCAACCAAACGCGGGTTCGGGCCATTTTACTCCTAGCTTTCCTCGTGGCGCTGGTTTCGGCCGCGGGCGCACAATTCACGCCCCTATACAACTTCGGAACCCACGCTGGCGACCCGGCCCACCCCAACTTTCCTGGATTCATAGTTCAGGGTCGGGACGGCAACCTCTACAGCACTTCCCACGATGGCGGAACCGACAATGCAGGTACGGTCTTCAAGGTCACTCCTGCGGGACAAGTCACCGTACTTTACAGTTTTGACGGAGTAACAGGCGCCTTTCCGTCCGGCGGACTCACGCTCGGCTCCGACGGAAACTTCTATGGCAGCACGTTTGAAAACGGCCCAGCGAATTACGGGACTGTCTTCAAAATCACTTCTGGCGGGAAACTCACCGTCCTGCACGCGTTCGACAACACCGACGGCTCGGGGCCCTGGGGAGCACCGGTCCAGGGCGCGGACGGCGCGTACTACGGAACTACCGAAGACGGGGGATCGGCAAACTGCGGCACCGTCTACCGCGTTACTGCCGAGGGAACGTTCAAAACTCTTTATAACTTCGACGGACTCCACGGCTGCCAACCCCTCGCACCGCTGGTTCTGGGGACCGATGGAAACTTCTATGGCACAACTCTGGGTCAGTCTGGGGTAAACAATCCTAATCTGGGAGCAATCTACAAGATCACGCCCACGGGCGCGATAACTATCCTGCATAGCTTCGACGATACCCACGGCGGTGGACCATATGCCCCATTGATGCAGGCTAGCAACGGCAACTTCTATGGCGCAACCGTCAACGGCGGCCAGTATGGCAACGGCGTCGTCTTTGAAATGAGCCCGGCTGGAACCTACATCGATCTCCACGACTTCGACCCGAATACCGAGGGCGGAGAACCGTTCTCTGCTTTGATAGAGGGCACAAACGGATTTCTGTACGGGACTACGGCATACGGGGGAACCTACAACGTCGGGACGATTTACTCCATTTCTTCGAGCGGTGGAAACCCTGACACCTTGTACAGCTTCGACGGTACGACAGGCACATCTCCGGGGGCGCCGCTAACGCAGCATACGGACGGAATTTTCTATAGTGACTCCGCATGGGGCGGCAGCGATGATATCGGGACCTTCTACTCATTCAGCGCCGGCCTCTCGCCGTTCGTCCGGCTTGTTACCACCTCCGCAAAAGTTGGAAAGACCGTTGAAATTCTGGGCCAGGGATTCACTGGCACCACTGCCGTTTCTTTCAATGGCACACCGGCGACTTTCCACGTTGCCTCGAAGACTTATCTCACGGCGATAGTACCGAGCGGAGCGACCAGTGGATTCATCCAGGTGACGACACCGGGGGGAACTCTTGAGAGTAATCAGGCGTTCCGGGTGATCCCGTAGCGCTCGTTTAGATCGATTTGAACCAACACCACTTTCAATGGAGAGACTTCTATGAATCAACTATCAAAGTACGCCTTTTGCATCGCGCTTATTGCTCTTGTGTGGATTCCGGTTCAGGCATCGGCCCAGACGCTCACGCTTGACGATTTTACGACTGGAGCCTACGTCAAACGAATTAACAACCCCAACGTTCACGATACCCATTATGCAGCGATGCCGCCAAACAGTCCCTTAGGCCAGGCTCGTCAAACAGTTTTTGAGGCTGGACCGAATCCCGACGGGCAATGGAGCACGATTGACGTTGGCAAAGGTCGTCTTGTAGTTGACGCAGGCTTCGGTTGCGCCAGCTATATTTCGACCGGCTACGGTTTTACTCTCGCAGGGGGCGAAGCTCCACTGAAACTGAATCTCGATGGATATTCAGGTTTCCAACTGAGCTTTCAGGGTCTCGCCACGTCCGAAGAGCTAAACGTAGTTATAACCGTGTGGCCACAGAGCGGCGTAGTTTATAACTTCGAGGTCGTGCTGCCGTCGCCTAACCCCAATACTTTCTCCGTATCTTTTCCGTTTTCAGGCTTTAAAGGAGGCGACGGAGGCGGTCTGACCCAGGCTGACGTGAGTAACATCAGCTTCATTGTCGTACAGGCGGGGGGCCTCGGCGCTAGTTTCGGAATCACCTCCCTTCAGGCGGTTAACCAATGATCCGGCCATGACGGCATCGACTCCTCAAAGGCGTATTCCGAGAACAAATAACGGAGCTTGAGATTTGAAAACAGCACAACTTTCAAAGGAGAACCCTATGAAGCAATTATCCTTCTGCATAGCACTCATCCTATAAGAGAGGATGTCAAGAAAAAAATACTTCCCCCTCCCCTCCGGGGCCAAGTGGATGTGGTGACTTACATCCAGCCCCACCTCATCCTGCGCCTCATCTTTATCCGTAGAGGGGTTGTTGGTTTGTCCGCTTTGGATCGCCGCGCATTTCAGCGGCGATGCCAGCCCCAGTTGCTTGTCCCAACTTAACGGTTTCATAAAAACAGTGGTGCTCGACGCCATTCGGTTACGAAGCTACGCAAGCTAACCGTTGGCTAAAAGTGCCAACCAAGATCCTATGTGAGGCTCGAGGCCTATAGCTTTTTTGGGTTATCCGAGGGGGCATAGGATTGACCCGGAGACTCGGTGCCAAACTTCAGCACACAGAGCGCCTAATGAGTGCTTGGATACTCTCCCTCGAACCCGAGCATCGCACGAACCGACTTGGCCACCACCGAGGCATGAAAACCTTGGAGATCACCTGGGTTCTGTTCGATACTCAAGCTGCTTGCGTTTTCAGTTGTTCGGCGTCGAAACGTTCCTCCTTTTTCCAAAGTGTCAACGTAATGGCCGCGATCTTCCGCGCCAGCGTCAGACGAGCCATCTCCGGCTTCATCCCGTTGGTCAGCAAAGCCGCGTAAAAATCATGAAATGGACCCGTACCACAACTAGCCCGGGTGGCCGTACTCTTGAAGATCTCTTTCATCTCGTGGTTGTGGTTCCGATTCAGACCACGGAGCTGCTGGGGTTTCTTGGAGCGCTGCAATTGTCCGCGCACAAAGCGGTATTGCGCACTGTCGTGCGTCTCCACGCCCAGGCCACTGTAGGTCCAGAGTTGCCGCTTGCTGCGGAAGCGGTGCGGAGTTTGCATCAGCGCGATCAATCTCGCCGCCCGAATCGGACCGATGCAGGGAATCTGGCGCAGCAGTTTCGCCGCTTTCTGTTTCCGGCTCTCCGCCAAAAACTCGGGTCGCAGGTTTCGCCGCAAAGCCTGCAATCCATCCAGCTGTTGATAGAGTAGCTCCGCGCGCCGGCGCACCCCGGCCTGCACAATCTTGCTTAACCATTCCTCCCGATAGCGTGGAGCATAGACCCGGGTGCCGCCACAGGGAATGCCCCAACCGCGATACAGCGCCTTCAGCCGATTCATCACTCTGGTTAAATCTTTGCCGATGGTCTGATAACTACGCGCCAACTCGCGCAGCGTCCGCAGTCCATTTTCTCCGTGGTAGACCGGTCGCAACATTCCGGTGCGCAGCAAATCGGCCAGCTTGCGTGCATCCACCTTGTCGCTCTTGCTCCCCTCCTTTAATAAGGCATTCCGCCGCGGATTGCAGACCACAACTTCCTGCACCTGTGGCTGCAGCAAGTCGTACAGCCAGGCTGCCCAGGTCCCTTCTTCCCAAGTCACATGTAACTCGCCCCGCAGTCCGTGGATAAACTGCAGAATGCTGCTGGCTTTGGTTTCGACGATGGTTTCCATGATCAGCTTCCCGCTGTCATTCAGGACGGCGATCACAATGGCTTCCTTGTGCACGTCCATTCCGATATATTTGACCTCGTGACTCATTTGAGTTGCCTCCTTGGGGGAAAGGTCATTCGTGCTAACGCTTACTTTCCCCCCAGGGTAAAGTGCCATTCTCCAGCCATTTTGCCTAGACCCGCCTGCAGTTTCCTTCCGCACACACCACTCCCTAGCGCCGCCGCAGCGGAGCGAAGCCCCGGCACAGCGTAGCGCAGCGGAGGCGGCGCCATACCCAGCTTCAACCTTCTGAACTGGGGCGCTCTCTCATAATGCATTGCTCTGGTGTGGATTCCAGTTCAGGCATCCGCCCAAACGCGCACGCTTGACGATTGCACGTCGGGACACTATGTCAAACGCCTCGATAACGTCAACGCACTCGACACGCATTATGCGGCGTTGCCTCCCAACAGCTCTTTAGGCACGGCTCGGCGTACAACGTTTCAGATTGGGTCGAATCCGTATGCGCAATGGAGCACACTTGACATTGGCAAAGGCATTTGCCTGGTGGACGCTGGTTTTGGCGTCACCCCTGCTCTGTGGATTTTTTACGGGGAGAACCTCTCCGGGATGAAAGTTCCGTTGGGCTTGAACCTTGCGGGATATTCGGGTTTCCAACTGAACTTCGCAGGCATCTCCACACAGCAAGCCCTACTCGCGATTATTACTGTATGGCCGCACGACAACGGGACCCCTCATCAGCTCGAGGTAGAGCTGACCCCTGAAGAAAATCCTATTTCCGTAGGTTTTCCGTTTTCAAGTTTTTCCGCAGGCGGCCTGACGCAGGCGGACGCCAGTGATATTGACTACATCTTTATCCAAGTGCAGGACGGCCTTTCCGCGAGTTGGGGAATCACTTCCTTTCAAGCGGTCAATTAACACATAACGAGTCATGGCGATCGAAGTTTCGGGTCGATCGCCAGTGATTTGTTCGAGTTCGTGAGTCACTGAAAAAACAATCGGGAGCGCGCCATGAAAAACCTAAAGTCTCAGCTGCTCGTTCTTCTGCTCAGCCTGGCCTGTTTGTTGGGCAGCGCCGATGCACAGCTAACGCCCAGCGCGGATTCCTATACGAACACTGCCGATCCGACCACAAACTTCGGAGCGAAGACCCTGCTGGACGTCCAGAGCGCTTCGCAGACGGCTTACATCCGATTCGATCTCTCGTCGATCCCGGCCAACTACGGCAGCGCGAACATCACGAAGGCGACTCTGAAGCTCTACGTCAATTCGGTGACGACCGCAGGCAGCCTTAACGTGGATTACGTCAACGGCACTTGGGCGGAGAACACGATCAGTGCAAACCTGGCGCCGGCGCTCGGAAGCACGATCGCCGCCAGCGTGCCGCTCACCGTCACTGACAAAAACCAGTACATTCTCATCGACGTCACCGCGGCGGTGCAGGCATGGCTGAGCGGGACTACCAATGACGGCATTGCGCTCGTCGGCAACAGTCCAGTGAACGCGACATTCGACAGCAAGGAAAGCACATCCACGAGTCACGCGGCCGAATTGGATATTGTGTTCGCAGGCGGCGGAGGCGGTGGAGGAATCGCCGGAATCACTACGGCAACTGGCAGCGGGTTGATCGGCGGCGGCAACAGCGGCACGCTCAACCTCTCGCTGACGAACACCTGCGCCGCAAAACAGATTCTACAGTGGACCGGCAGCGCCTGGGCATGCGCCTCCCCGGGCACAGGCACTGTGACCAGCGTCGGCACCAGTGCGGGGTTGACGGGTGGTCCCATCACAGGAAGCGGAACGTTGAGCATCGCCACTGCCGGAGTGAGCAACAGCATGTTGGCGAATCCGTCATTGGCGGTCTCGCCGGGGACCGGGCTGACTGGTGGCGGCTCGGTAGCGCTCGGCGGCAGCACGACACTCAGTCTGGACACCAACAAGGTGCCGCTGCTGGCGGGGGCCAATACCTTCTCAAACAACCAGACGCTGAACGGCACGCTTACCGCCTCCTCGGCTTCACTCACCATCTACGCCACCAGCACCAGTACTTCCGCCGCAGCCGTTTTTGGAAGTGAGTTAGCCAGTACGGGATTTACGTTTGGTGTTATCGGTGAGAGTGCGTCGAGTGCCGGCTATGGCGTACTTGGTACCTCGTCTGCCACCTCGGGCACGACGTATGGTGTTTACGGTCAGAACGCTTCGAATCTTGGTGCCGGTGTGTATGGCACTGGTCCGCTCATTGGTGTGCAGGGGATTCAAGGAGCCGGTAGCAACCGGGGCGTGGGCGCCAACGCGGGCATCTGGGGCGACACTGGCGTCACCGGCGCCACCGGGGTGCTTGCGACGGCCGACGATGGCTATGCCGGATTTTTCCTTGACGCCAGCTCAGGTCACCCCACGTTATATGCCGAGAACGACAACACGGCCGTCGGAGACGAGGCTTTCCGCGCGTACGTGGCAGATGTCGGTACCTATGCGATCATCGGAGATCCCGGCTGCAATACCGGCTTTATCGCGCTCCAACTCGGGCAAGATGGCATGTCGAACTGCAGCAACTATACCCTCACCGGCGGTACTAACGGCCATACCTACCTTAATGCCGTGTTCGGAAGCGCGGTGCATCTCCGCGTCAGCAGCGTCGATCAATTAATAGCTTCCGGCGGGAATGTGGATATTCTCGGAACACTCTCCAAAGGAGGCGGCTCGTTCAAGATCGACCATCCGCTCGACCCGGCGAATAAGTATCTCTATCACTCCTTCGTGGAATCGCCCGACATGATGAACATCTACAACGGAAACATCACAACCGACGGAAGTGGCGAAGCAGTGGTTGAGTTGCCCGAATGGTTCGAGACACTCAATCGCGATTTCCGTTATCAACTCACAGTAATCGGACAGTTTGCCCAGGCAATCGTGGCAGACAAAGTTGCGAATCATCGCTTCGTCATCAAGACTGACAAACCGAACGTAGAGGTTTCCTGGCAGGTGACCGGCATTCGCCAGGATGCATTCGCCAACGCGCACCGGATTCCGGTCGAGACCGAAAAGGCTCCCGCTGACCGCGGCCACTACCTATATCCCGAGCTCGTCGGAGCACCTGAAACGGCGCGCATCGGCTACATGGCGCCAGCACCGGGAAGCGAGCATGTCGTTAACAATCGACCGATTATCAGTAAACGAGATGGCGTTGCGGAGTCGCAGCGGACGCCGCTCCACATTCCAGTTCCAACGACCATGCCTCATCCATCCATCGGTAAACTGACCCTCAATCAAAAATGAGGTCCGCGTTCGCTCAAATCCAAATACACAAACACTTCTGGAACGAACAATGAATTCACAGAAGGGTAGAAACAAGAATCAAAGGACCACGTAGGTTCACCAATAGCAGCCGGCACGCCGTGATTTCCTTCATCTCAGCACTGGGCTGGAGACCCGTCCAGTCTTGTTCGACCTCGCGCAGTACTAGCTCAGCTGCGAGCGAGGGCGGCTTTGCGGGCGATTAAGTTATAGCCTTTGGCTTTCGCATCGGTCTCGAGTGTGGCCAGGTGGGCGCGTCCTGCCGTCGTTTGTCCGGCTTTCATTTCAATCTCACCGAGCGCGAGACGGGCATCGAGTTCGATTCCGACATAACCAAGTTCTCGTGACTTCGCGATTATGGTGGACAATTCGTTGCGTGCTGCTTCGACGACCGCTGAGCGGGCAAGGTTCTTTCCGGCAGTCTCGACACGCGCCGCGGTGATAGCGGCTCGCCAACGGATTTCCGGATTCTGGCTCTTGGCGGCGAGGGATCGCGCGTGTTGCACCGCGTCTTTCGCATCCGCTGTTTTACCTTCGGCGAGCAGAGCGCGGGCGAGTACGCACCACGCCCCGGTTTCGTCGTCGCGGACTTTCTGTGTCCGGAAAATATCGAGGGCCTGACGGACCGCGGCTTCCTGTTCGGCAGGAGAACGTGCCTCTTCGAGTGACAAATCCGCGAGCGCAACCTGAGTTTCGGCAATGGTGAGTTTTTCGCCTGCTGCGGTACGGGTAGCCAGCGCTTGCTCGTACATCTCTCGGGCCCCCGAAAAATCGGCCTCCACGACCAGCAGACTTCCTAAACTCCACATGGCGTATGCGGCCTCATCCTGATCGCCTGTCTTTTGCCAGGTCGCGAGGGATTGTTCGAATCCCTGCTTTGCACCCGTAAGATCTCCCTGCAACTGGTGGAGGAGCGCGATGTTGTAAACCGGAAACGGATTCTCAGTAGTACGACCTGGCTCCCCAAGCTGCAGCTGCTCCTCATACAGCTGAATCGCGCTCCGCAGATCCCCCCGTTCCATTCTTTCATCCGCAACATTCCCGATGGCCGCAATCTCTTGTGACTTGTCGTCGAGGAGTCGAAAGATTGCCAGCGCTTCGCGATGCATTTTTTCAGCGGTAGCGAGATCGCCCTGCGTTTCGTAGACCAGACCGAGGTTGTTCAGCACTTCGGCCTCACCCCCTTCCGACCCAATGCTGCGGAAGAGGGTTCGTGCCTGTTGGTACAGGCGGATGGACTCGGGTGCATCCATTTCGGTTGTCGCATCCGCCCATGCGCGCAAAGATCTGGCTTCGCCCTTCCGGTCTCCGGCTGCGGCGCGAATGTCTCTGGATTCGCGGCAGGCCGCGACTGCCTTCTGCACTTGTCCTAAATAGCTGAACACCACGCACTGGGTTTCCAGTGCTTGTGCGAGGATTAGCCGGGATCCCTGGCCCCTTGCCTTCTCCGCCGCCCGAGCGAGAGGCTGTTCTTGATGCTTAGGGTCACCCTGCAATGCTGCTGCCTCCTCCAAATCAATACGGGGATCTTCAGAGGCTGGAGGCGCAAGCTTGCGCAGTGACTCGACCGTAGCCAGCGCATCATGACCCTTGCTGGCGCGAACATGAACTTCTGCCAGCTTAAGCCCATAGTCGAGGTTGTCAGGGAACAACGTGAATAGCGCTCGATATACTTCAATCGCTTTCTCGTGCTGATGATCGATTTCGCGATAACTGCCTTCCACTACAAATCTATCTTCGCGCGAAAGATTGGCCGACAAGTCGAAGGCCTGCTTGGCTTCCGCTTGCGCCTTCTTGTCATAGCCCAGCCGGGACCAGGCTTCGGCCAGGGCGGAGTGCGCCAGAGAATACTTTGGATCAGCGGCGATGGCCTGTTGCAGAAGATCCCGAGCTTCCAACGCGTCGAAGACGCGCAGCCGCGCCAGTCCCTCTGAATAAAGACGCGCGGCGTCACGATTGGAAGGTAAGGAGGCGCGGACGCTTACCGCCTCGACCGGAGAGACCGCTTCCACGCCAAGCTTTTCGCGCAGACGCGAACCAGCCTGCGACACCATGTCAAAAAGGTCCGTCTCGCCTCCAACCACAGCTACGTCGGCGATCGTCTCCCCAGCGACTGCATCTTGCAGGCGCAGGTCGAGACGGATGCGAGCGACCGGTTTGTCGCCGACCACGGTGTAGGAGCCGAGCACGATCAGATCGCTGTCCAGGTTCTTGTGCAGTTGTGCCAGGGTGGTGCGGGAAAGACTGTCAGCGTCAGCCCAAGGGAGATCGAGCCTGGTGCGAGCGACGTCTTCGCCGGAAACCAAGCGCAGTTTCTCTCCGGCTTCCAGTTCGGTGCTCAACATTTCCTCTAGCGCCGTGGATATCCATCCTTCTTCGGGACGGCCAGACAGATTGCGAAAGCCAAGAACGGCGACGGATCGGCGCGCCGGAGCAGGGGCCCCGAGCGTCGTCATGGCGGCTGGATTCGTGGGGAGTGGCGTTGGGTGCAACTTGCGCCATGTGTAAAACCCGGCAACCGAAATTGCTAATAAGACCAAAACCGCGAACAGGCGCGCTGATCGATTCCGGGAACCGGGCAGGCTCAGCTGATCTTTCTCTTCATTCGTAGTTATGACACTGGTCTGAATCGTGTGTTTCTGGAAAATCAGACCGGCTGCGCCAACGTCGGGTTTTACGGCTGCCTCCGCGACAATCGTTTCACCCTCGGGTGCGACCAAAACGCGCACCGGCGACACAAACTGATAGCCTCGCCCCGGCAAGGTGACGATGAAGTTGTTGTCACCCGGTTTTTCGTCGAGTGCCCGACGTAGCGCGGAGACACTTTGCGCCAGGCTGTTCTCGTCTACAAAAGATTCCGCCCAGACATTCTTGAGCAGTTCTTCACGGGTGAGCACATTCCCCGAATTCTGGACCAGATAGAGAAGCACATCGAACGCGCGGGAGTTAACCGGGACGATCGTCTTACCCCGCCGAAGACTGCGGGCGCGGACGTCCAACTGGAATTCTCCGAATTGAAAGATCCGTCCTGGGCTCAGTGA
The DNA here is from genome assembly GCA_963800565.1 of uncultured Acidobacteriaceae bacterium. GTDB lineage: Bacteria > Acidobacteriota > Terriglobia > Terriglobales > Acidobacteriaceae > Acidiflorens. Next base: position 5,587 of record CAWDBM010000001.1, on the reverse strand, counting down.
CATAGAGACTTTTCAGAAGTCTTCAGGAGTAATCAGAACGCTTCACTGGCCTTTTTGGAACGACTGCAGCAACATTCGCGGCCAGTGCAGGGGAATCGTACGAAGAGACTCTACCAATGGCTGTTCCGGCGGGCAAGCATCTTCAGTCCGAGTGCCTCCGGTTCGAGTTCCTCCGACCGGGGCACTACCCGCACGGTTCGGACTGAGGTAACGGTCGAGCGGCAAGGCATGACCGTATTGGTGGGTGGGGCAGCGGCAGGCTTCGAGGACTGTCCTCTCTGCGGACAGAAGCTTGCCCCAGGTCAGGCGGAGCAGACGAGGCTTCGCCTGCAAGGGAGTTCGAGTACGAAGAACGACCTTCCGGCGGATGGTACTTCCTCGTGAGTTATAGGTTCGAGATGGAAAAGACACAAATTCAGGAACTTAAAAAGAGGAGAAATACAAATGAGACACGTCAGTAAGTTTGTCTTGCTAGTAATCCTGGGCTTTGGACTGTCCGCTGTCGTATTACCCACGAAACAGCCGGACTCAACCTTCAAGGTCTCGGCCCACAACCGCTGCCTGCCCGTATGGGGCACGATTAAGAGCGTGTTCACAACACAGAACTGCACGAGCCCTATCGGGCTCTGCACCGTTGGCACCATCACCGGTTCGGACCTGCTCAATGGAAACACGAGTTTCGTGGCTCTGGACGCGGCTCCCTCGGCCGGCATGCCTGGGGTTGAACCCGCGGCGAACCTTTCCTACTCCGGACAGCTCACTATCGTGACGCGGGACGGGACACTGGTGACAAATGATCTTGGCGTTCTGGACGCAACCCACTTGGCGTTCACCGAGATGGAACGCCCCAGTTCTGGAACGGGTGTTTTCGCGAATCCGGAAACAAACACCTTCTTCATATCAGGATCCATTGTCGATAACGGGCAAGGATTCCAGGGGAACCTGTCAGGCTTCGCTTGTTTCGACGGCCGATAGCCGCATCGCCGGCTTCGATGCCGTTGTATGCAGATTCGTGAGAAATCGCTGTAGCAGTAGATGAGCAAACCAAGATCCGCTGGGAGAGAATTATGAAAAAATCAACCCTTCACCTGTGCCTGGCTTCACTTCTATCTCTGATCCTCCTGCCGTGTATCGCGGCATACGGTCAACTCACTCCCAGCGGGGATTCCTACACCAACACTGCTACCTCCACCACGAACTACGGCGCCAAGACGCTGCTCGATGTCGAAAGTTCGCAAACGACTTTCATTCAGTTCGATCTGTCGTCGATTCCCTCCGGCTACACCAGCGCCGACATCACCAAGGCCACGCTCAAACTCTATGTCAACGCTGTGACCACCGCCGGCAGCTTCAACGTGGACTACGTCAACGGCACCTGGACCGAGAGCACGATCGATGCCAGCAATGCTCCGGCACTCGGAACTACGATTGCCGCGAGTATCCCGCTCACTACGAAAGACAAGAACCAGTACATCCTGGTCGATGTCACTGCGGCGGTGCAAGCGTGGCTGAGCGGCACCGCCAATGACGGTATCGCGCTGGTGGCCAACAGTCCGCTGAACGCGACCTTCGACAGCAAGGAGAGCACGAGCACGAGCCATCCGGCGGAGCTGGACATTGTGTTCGCCGGCGGCAGCGGCGGCGGAATCAGCGGGATCACCACGGCCGCGGGCAGCGGGCTGATCGGCGGAGGAACCAGCGGCACGCTGAATTTGTCACTGACGAATGCCTGCGCGGCGAATCAGGTGCTGGAATGGAATGGCACAGCATGGGCGTGCGCGAATCTTAAGGGCGGGGGAACGGTGACCAGCGTGGGCAGCGGCGCCGGACTGACGGGCGGTCCGATGACCGGCAGTGGAACGCTGAGCATCCCCACGGGTGGCGTGACCAACGCCATGCTGGCGACTTCCTACGCGCAGTTGGGTGCGGCCAACACCTTCACCGGGAATCAGACTGTCACCGCAACCGTAATTGGAGGCACGTCCAGCAGCAGCTCCGCGGGCGTATTGGGTGAGTCAAACGCCGCGTCGGGAAGTACGTACGGAGTGGGCGGCGTTGCGGCTTCCCCTTCCGGGTACGGCGTGGAGGGTCTGAACGTTGCGAGTACCGGCAGCGCCATAGGCGTGTACGGATCGTCGAATTCGCCTAATGGCTATGGCGTGGAGGGTATAGATAACGTTAGTACGGGGTTTGGCGTGGGTGTGTATGGATACGCGGCGTCCAATGGGGGAGTGGGTGTGTACGGCACGGGTGGGCCGAACACCCTAGGCGTGTACGGTACGGAAACGGGGGATGGTGTTGCCGTTGAAGGTGACACGGATGTCGGCGTCGGTGTAGCCTGGACGGCGAGTGGTGGCGTTGGCGTACTTGCCGTCAACGAAACGAACGCTAGTGCGACGATCTTTGCCGCGAACCAAACAACCAGCGCCGGAAGTGAGGTTTTCGTAGGTTTAATAGAGGTGAACGATGCCGAGGCGATCCTTGGAGATCCGGGATGCAGCGCTGGCACCGATCGTATCGCCCTCCAGCTCAGCCAATCCGGCATGTCGAACTGTAACAACTACACCCTGACCGGAGGTACTAACGGCGAAACGTACCTTAACGCTGCGCCCGGTGAAACCGTACACCTCCGCGTCAACAACGTCGACGCCCTGGTAGCTTCCGGCAGCGGAGTGAACGTGGTCGGCACACTTTCCAAAGGTGGCGGCTCGTTCAAGATTGACCACCCGCTCGACCCCGCCAACAAGTATCTCTACCACTCCTTCGTCGAGTCGCCCGACATGAAAAACATTTATGACGGGACCATCACCACCGATGGCGTTGGTCTGGCTACGGTCACCTTGCCGGACTGGTTCGAGTCGCTCAACCGCGATTTCCGGTATCAGTTGACCGTGATCGGCCAATTCGCGCAGGCCATCGTGGCTTCCGAGATCGGCGGCAACCAATTCGGCATTCGCACCGACAAGCCGAACGTGAAAGTTTCCTGGCAGGTGACCGGCATTCGCCAGGATGCCTTCGCCAACGCGAACCGGATTCCAGTCGAGGTCGAAAAAGCTCCTGCCGATCGCGGCCGCTACCTCTATCCCGAAGCCATCGGAGCACCCACGTCGGCACGGATTGGCTACGAAGCGCCGCCGCCGGGAAGCGAGCAGATCGTGCACCATCAGCGGCCCGACCTGCATCGCGGCAACGCCTCGCCGGCGCGGTCGATCACTCTTCCCGTTCCGCCGAAGCCGATTCTACCCAAAGTAGCTCCATTGCCTCATGTGGCTAGCCAGGCTCACCAGCCGGAGGTCAACCAGAAGTAGCCGCCGCTCGACCTGCGTTTGAGGTGGCCAAGGCTGAGAACCAAGGCCCCCTCTGCGCAGCCGGCAAGTCAGTTCCATGCTTTGAGATTGCGACGTAGGAAAAACTTTGGAGCGCGCCATGAAAAACTTGAAAACACAGTTAGCGATACTCATGCTGTCCATCGTAAGTTTGTTAACCGGCGCATACGGCCAACTTACTCCGAGCGGCGATTCCTACACCAACACTGCTGCCTCCACCACGAACTACGGTGCTAAGACGCTGCTCGATGTCGAAAGTTCGCAGACGACTTTCATTCAGTTCGATCTGTCGTCGATTCCCTCCGGCTACACCAGCGCCGACATCACCAAGGCCACGCTCAAACTCTATGTCAACGCTGTGACCACCGCCGGCAGCTTCAACGTGGACTACGTCAACGGCACCTGGACCGAGAGCACGATCGATGCCAGCAATGCTCCGGCACTCGGAACTACGATTGCCGCGAGTATCCCGCTGACTACGAAAGACAAGAACCAGTACATCCTGGTGGACGTCACCACGGCGGTGCAGGCGTGGTTGAGCGGAACCGCCAATGACGGCGTCGCGCTCGTGGCCAACAGCCCACTGAACGCGAGCTTCGACGCAAAGGAAAACACAACCACCAGCCATCCAGCGGAGTTGGACATCGTGTTCGCCGGCGGCGGCGGAATCACCGGGATCACCACGGCCGCGGGCAGCGGTCTGATCGGCGGAGGAACCAGCGGCACGCTGAATTTGTCGCTGACGAATGCCTGCGCGGCGAAACAGGTTCTTCAGTGGAGCGGCAGCGCATGGGCCTGCGCTTCCGCAGGCACGGGGACGATCACGGGGGTGACGGCGGGGACGGATCTGACCGGCGGCGGCTCGGGCGGCAACGTCACGCTGAACCTGAATACTGCAGCCACCAATGCCCTGTACGCGCAGTTAGGCGGGATCAACACGTTCACGACGAGTCAAACCGTGGACGGCACACTTACTGCCAGTTCGAGTGGCAGCGCCATCGTCGGCAACAGCACGGGCACCACGAACGCCGCCGTGCAAGGCAGCGGCAACAGCAACGGTGTATTGGGCGTTGCGTCGTCCACATCCGGCATTGGCGTAGATGGACTCGAGACGGCCGCGACCGGGCCCACGTATGGCGTACTCGGTGAGTCGGAGTCGACTTCCGGTGAAGGCGTTCAGGGATTTGCCACCGCTACGTCCGGGAATACAGTCGGCGTCGTCGGCATCGCCCAATCGCCCGCCGGCTACGGCGTATATGGCGTAAACACCGCCACAACAGGGAACATCGCCGGTGTGTACGGATCAGCGGCGTCCACTAGTGGCACCGGCGTCGAGGGCAATTCGACCGCTGCCACCGGAAATACATATGGTGTGACAGGAACGTCGGCGTCCACTACGGGCACCGGCGTCTACGGATACGAAGCCTCCACAACGGGGTCTACGACTGGTGTGCTCGGCCAAACGGTGTCGGCTGCTGGCTTTGGCGTGAAGGGCATAGGCCCCAATGTCGGCGTGCAGGGTACGAGCGCCAATGTCGGCGTGGAGGGTACGAGCCCCTATACCGGCGTCTACGGAGCTTCGGCTGGGGGGAGCGGAATCGGACTTGCTGCTGGTGCAGCTGTGTGGGGTGACACTGGGGGTATCGAAGATCACGTTGCCATAGCGGGGACCGCTGACGATACCTGGGCTTCCCTTTTCTACAACAACAGCAGCGGCTCCCCGACGATCTTAGCCGAAAATTTCACAACGACCGCCGGAGGCGAGGTTTTCGTGGGCCTGCTGGCGACCACCGGCGCCGCGGCGGTCATTGGAGACCCGGGATGCGGTGCTGGCTTTATAGCCCTCCAGCTCAGCCTTGGCGGGATGTCAGACTGCAACAACTACACGCTGACCGGGGGCAGCAACGGCGAAACGTACCTCAACACCCCGGCCGGTAAGACCGTACACCTTCGCGTCAACAACGTCGACGCCTTGCGGGCTACAAGCAACGGGGTAGCTGTGGTCGGGACGCTCTCCAAAGGTGGCGGCTCGTTCATGATTGACCACCCGCTCGACCCCGCCAACAAGTATCTCTATCACTCCTTCGTCGAGTCGCCCGACATGATGAATATCTACAACGGCAACGTCACCACGGATGGCGACGGTTTAGCGACGGTGTCTCTGCCGGACTGGTTCTCGTCGCTCAACCGCGATTTCCGCTATCAGCTGACCGTGATTCTGAAATCCGGGTAGTCAAAGAGTCATTGCGCTAACCGGGGCT